>CBDCOA010000003.1:0-5858096 GCA_965219585.1 Bryobacterales bacterium | reverse complement strand
GGACCCGCCAGCAGCGGCGGCTTGAGACTGGGGAAAACGGCAATCCAGCCCGTGAGCGAGGCCCCGGCATGATGCAAGAGACAGACCCAGACCCGCGCCGCGAGGTGGCGCTGTTCCGCTTCGAGCTGATCGGGCCGCTGCTGCACCTGCCGGAGGGCTCGCCGGAGCGCCGCCAGCGCTTGCGGCAGATCGTCGAGCGCGAGCACGAGATTCCTGGCAGCCGACGCCGCCGGGTGGCGCGCTCGACGCTGTGCGATTGGTTGCGGCGCTACCGCGAGAACGGTTTCGATGCGCTGTATCCGCGCTACCGCGTCGATCGCGAGCGCAGCCGCAGCCTGCCGCCGGAGGTGGTCGGCCTGCTGACCTCGATCAAGGAGCGCGAGCCGCGCCTGACGGTCAAGGCGGTGATCCGCCAGGCGCTCGATTCGGGACAGCTCCCGCAGGGGGTGCGGCTGGCGCACTCGACCGTCAACCGCCTGCTCAAGCAGGCCGGGCTGATGCAACCGCCGGCTGACGAGCCGGCGCCGCGCGACCGGCGCCGCTTCAGCTGGCCGCTGGCCAATGACCTGTGGCAAGTCGATGTCATGCACGGCCCGAAGATCGCGGCGGCCGAGCCGGGCCGCCGCAAGGCCCGCAGCTACCTGCTGGCGTTCCTGGATGACGCGACCCGGGTGGTGCCGCACGCGGCCTTCGGCGGCGCGGAAAGCGCGGAAGCCTTCCTGCCGGTCTTCCAGCAGGCGATCCGCAAGCGCGGCGCGCCGCTGCGCCTGTACGCCGATAACGGCGCCAATTTCCGCAGCAAGCACGTGGCGGTGATCTGCGCCCAATTGGGCATCAGCCTGATCCATGCGAGGCCTTACGCGCCGCAGGGAAAGGGCAAGATAGAACGTTTTTTTCGCCGTCTTCGAGCCGACTTCCTGCCCCTGCTCGGCCCCCGCGACCTGGCCAGCCTGGCGGCCCTGAACCGGCGCCTCGCCGCTTGGATCGAGGGCGACTACCACCACGCGCCGCACCACGGCCTCGACGGCGACACGCCCTTGGACCGCTGGGCCAGGCTGGGCCACAACGTGCGCTACCCCGGACCGGAGGTCGACCTGCGGCGCATCTTCTGTTTCCGCTTCGAGCGCCGCGTCAGCCGCGCCCGCACGGTCAGCGTCAACGCCCGCCTGTACGAGACCGATGCCGCCCTGGCCGGGCACAAGGTGGTCCTGCTGCTGGATCCCAGCGCCCCGCCCGAACAGCCCCTGGACGTGCTGCACAACAACCGAGCAGCCGGCCGGGCAACCCTGCTCGACCTGCACGCCAATGCCCGCCTGCGGCGGCATGCCGCGCCCGCTGCCAAGCCTCCGCCGACAGCCGGCCAGGCCCCGGCCCGCAGCGCGCGCGGCGCTGGCGGCGAGCCCCCGGACGACCCCCCGCCAGCGCCCCGGCTGGCCTTGCGCGACCTGCCCAGCGAGGAGACCCCCTGATGTACCGCCAGCATTTCGGCCTCACCCACCTGCCGTTCGAGCCGCCCGGCGACAGCGCCGGCCTGTTCCTCTCCGACGGCGCCCGCGAGACCGAGTCCCGCCTGCGCCACCTGCTCGAGCTGCGCGGCATCGGGCTGCTCACCGGCGAGCCCGGCTGCGGCAAGACCAGCGCCTGCCGCAGGGTCACCGACAGCCTCAATCCCGGCCTCTACCGGGTCGCCTATGTCGCGCTCACGAGCGGCACCGTGATCGACGTGCTGCAGGCCGTCGGCTGGGCCCTCGGGCTGGAAATGCCCCGCAACCGCGCCACCGCCTGCCACGCCATCCGCCAGGAGATCCTGCGCCTCGACGAGGCCGGCCAGCTCCCCCTGCTGATCCTCGACGAGGCCCAGAACCTGCGCCACGAGGTCCTCGACCAACTCCGCCTGCTGACCAATTTCGGGCTCGACTCCGAGCGCCGCCTGTGCCTGCTGCTGGTCGGCCAGAGCGAACTGCGCCGGCGCGTGGCGATGGCCCATCACGAGGCGCTCGCCCAGCGCCTCGTCGTGCGCTACCACCTCTCCGGGCTGCGCCGCGAAGAACTCGAGCCGTACCTCACGCACGCCCTGCGCCGGGCCGGCTGCGAACTGCCGCTGTTCGAGCCCCCCGCCTGCCAGGCGCTGTTCCAAGCCTCCCACGGATTGCCCCGCATGGTCAGCTCGCTGGCGCATTACGCGCTCGTCGCCGCCGCGCTCGACAAGGCGCGCACCGTCTCGGCCGAGCATGTCCAGCACGCCTGCGAGGAGACGCGCCCGTGAACGGCCCGGCGCCGGCTTGGCGGCAGTCCCTGCGCACCAGTGCCGAGCGCCTGCGCGACGCTGCCCTCGAGCCGCTCGCCGAGCGGCTCGGCTACGCCCGCGACCCCCGCCAGCGCCAACGCTGGCGGCGCGCCGGCTCGGTGCTCAGCATCCGCGGCGCCAAGTTCTTCGACCATGCCTGTGGCCGCGGCGGTGGCGGCGCCATCGACTTGGTCATGCACGTGCGCGGCTGCGGCTTCCGCGAGGCCCTCGCCTTCCTCGACGGCGGCCCGCAGCCGCGCCCGACCCCCGCCACGACCCCCGTTGAGCAGCCCTGCCTGCGCCTGCCCGACCCAGCCCCGGGGCAGTGGCCGGCCGTGCGCGACTACCTCGCTCGCGTGCGCTGTCTCGACCCGGCCCTGCTCGAGCACTGCCGCCGTAGCGGGAGCTTGTACGCCGACCGCCGCCGCAATGCCGTCTTTACCTGCCGCGACCACTCCCACAACACCGTCGGCGCTGAACTCGTCGGCACCTGCACGCTCCCCGACGCCTCCAGCTTCAAGGGCCTCGCCCCAGGCTCCCGCCGTGACCGCGGCAGCTTCTGGCTGGCTACCTCGCCAGCCCCGCCCTCCGCCATCCTGCTCACCGAGAGTGCGGTCGACGCCCTCTCCGCCCTCCTGCTGCCCGCCCCCGGCCTGCCTGCCGACTGCCTGCTCGTTTCCACCGCCGGCACGGCCCGCCGCCTGCCCCGCTGGCTCTCCATCGGCCCCCGCGCCGAACTCCTCTGCGGCTACGACGCCGATGCCGCCGGCGACCGCGCCGCCCAAGCCCTCTCCCGCAGCCATCCCCAACTGCGTCGCCTAAGACCCCCTGACGCTAAAGACTGGAACGATCTGCTGCGCCTTCGCACGTCGCGTTAATACCCCGCCGCGACCGCGCTCACACGATCCCCTGCCTCCTCCCAGCTATCCTTCTGCCCGCACACCCGTCCCGAATAATCCGGGAAAACGCCCCCTCCTGCGACCGGATTAGTCTGAAAATCTACCGCCGGAATACCCCGGCGCTGTACAGCGTGATATGCGGGCAGCAAGGCAGGAGGCGAGCACGGCAAAGCAGGAGGCAATTGCGGCAGAGGAGCGGGCGAGCGCGGCCGAGGAGCGGGCGAGCGAAGCGGACGAGCGAGTGCGCGCACTGGAGGAGCAAGTCCGCGCCCTAACGGCCCATACCACTCCACCCCGGCGCGACCGCTAGCTGCCGTGCCTGGGCACTTGGCGATACCAGCCTCCCGCCACGAAGCTGGGGATTGGCGCTGGTCTGCGCGCCGGCTCGCTCCATGAAACTCCTTAACAGACCCGCGATCGCCGGTTCCGCTATCGATGCTATGCAGGCGCTTCAGTTGGGATTCGGGATCTCAACCTTGGTTGGTCTGAGGCGCGCCTCGCTAGGAATTGGGCGGAAACGATGGTGTCTTGGAAGGACGTGTCAATGGGCGTCGAAAATGGCGCAGTCCGAAATTCCGGGAATTTTGGCACACTCTGACACCTTGAGATTCGAGCTTTCGCGGTGAATCCCTTCAGCCGGGGTGCCGTCCGAAATCGGCGGTTTCTTCCGCGCCACGAGTGGAACACCGATTACGCGGACCGTCGACTTGGGGCATGTCGACGTCATGGTTGACAAGCGGGGCAGTGGCGGGAGGAACCCGGCTTGGACCCAGACGGACCTCGCGCTGGTGCAGCGCTTCCGTCGATTCGCGGATGAAGCCGATTCGCTGGAGGTCAACTTCAACGTCATCAACGCTTTCAATCAGAAGACGGGGCTGCGGACGTTCCGCAGCCTGTACCGCCAGTCATTGCCGTTGTAGCTACCCGGCGATCCGGTCGACCAGGTCCTCAGCGGCTTCGACTGCCAGGCCATCGCGGCTTCGCGCGGCGCGACGCCTGACCCTCGCTTCCTGCAGCGGGACAGGTTCCTGGATCCGATATCGGCACGCTTCGGGCTCCGCTTCCGATTCTGAGCCCGGCTGAGGGACACGGCGCGGAGCATGGCGCCAAGCAGGCGCAGGCCGGAAGCAAGCTGCGCGTTGCGGCCTCCGCGAGGCACTGTGCACGCTCGCCAGCGCGATCGGCGTGCCGGGATTGCCCCGGATTGGCCTCAGATATTGATGTCGACCAAGACTCCGTCGACTTCGACTGGCTCCGGTGTCGAGCGGGCTGGCCACAGCGGGTCCACCGTGCCCGTCTCCCAGTCCCTGTGGAGCCCCTGTAGCGCCTTCACTTTCTGGGGATGTTCGCCAGCTAGGTTGGTGATCTCGCCGATGTCCTCGCTGAGGTCGAAGAGCCAAGCGTGGCGCTGGTTCCAGAACAGCTTCCAGTTGCCCTGGCGAACCGCCTTGTTCTCGCCGTTCCTCCAGAACAGGGCATCTTGAGGAGGCGCTTGCTCGCCCGACAGGAACGGCATGAGGTCCCTGCCGTCCGTTTCCCGGTCCGCCGGCAGGAGTCCGCCACCCAGCGCCGCAAGCGTCGGAAGAATGTCCAGCGAACTCACCGGGTGCCGGTAGACCTGGCCTCCGCCGATGCGCCGCGGGTACTGCATCGCGAACGGAACGCGCGTTCCGCCCTCAAACAGGAACAGCTTCCCCAGTCGCAGGGGATCGTTCGTGCAAGCTTGGGTGTAAACGGCGCATCCGTTGTCACTCAGGAAGACCACGAGCGTGTCCTCAGCGAGGCCAGCATGCTCGAGCTTGTCGAGGATTCTGCCGACCGCGTCGTCCAGGCTGCTGACCATGGCGGCGTAGATCCTGCGGTGCGGATCGGCTATGTGCGAGAAGCGCTCCACATATTCTTCGGTCGCCTCAATGGGTGTATGAGGCGCGTTGAAGGCCACGTACAGCAAGAACGGGTCATCCCTGTGTCGCTCGATGAAGCTGACCGCCTCACGGGCGAAGGCATCGGTCAAGTATTCCGCTTCGCTTACTCGCTCGCGACCCCGGTACAGGGCGTTGAGGTCGCTGATTCGCTCGATGTTCTGGAGACGGGCTTGGGGATGATCCGACGCGACTCGCCGGCTGATCGCCGCAGTGCTGTCAGTGGACTGATCGAAATAGGCGCGAGCGCCTGGCAGGAATCCGAAAAACTCGTCGAAGCCGCGTTCTGTCGGATGAAATCCCTCCGTGTTGCCTTGGTGCCACTTTCCAACCAGGCCGGTGGCGTATCCCGCTTCGCCCAATATGTCAGCGATCGTCCTCTCCCCCTCGGGCAAGCCCCGTTTCTCTTCGAATGTCAGTCGCGCCGGGCCGGTGTTGAATTCGAATCCGAAGCGCTGCTGGTAGCGCCCAGTCAACAGCCCGGCCCGCGAAGGGCTGCAGGTGCCGGCGGTGACATACCCGTCCGTGAACGTCACTCCGTTCTCGGCGATCCGGCGAATGTTCGGCGTCGGGATCTCGTCGCAACTGTACAGTTCGGTCCCGCAATAGCCCAGGTCATCCGCTAGGAGAATGACGAAATTAGGCTGCGGCGGAGGAAGTTCCCCGCACCCGCAGACTACTGCCGCCAGGCACGCCGCCATCACGCCAAGAAATTTCGATCCCGCCATCAATACCGGCCCAAGGTTAGCACCTCAAAGCGGGCCGCTCACGATGCTGCCGGGTGAGTCTGACCAGGAGACTGCCTTATGAATCGTCGTCCCAGCCCTTCTGTGGACTCGCCTTTGGGTGTGCCAGAATTTCCGGAAATTCTCTGTCAGAACAACAGGAAACCACAGGTTGCAAATATAATGTGATCGTGCGGCTCCCCAGCTCAGGAACAAGACGCCCGAAAACTAGCAGATTCGAGGGTGCCCGTCCTCGCAGCTCGATACTGGCCTTCCTCTTGTTTGCGACAGGTTCGCTCGGGCTTCTCGGCGCGAACGATCAACCAGTGGCGGTGAGGATTTTCGAAGACCTTGCCGAGGAAGCTTTGCTGGACCCGCAGGGCGACCCCACGACGGAGTACTCGGAATCCGGCTTCGCCTTCGTGCGCATACCTGCCAGGTTCAGTGGCAACGCTCTTCCTTTGGACCGCTCTGTGCCGTTCTCGCTCGAAGCGAGCATGGAACAGACGCTGGAGCGCGGCGAGTATCGCATCCGGTTGCGATCCAAGGGGCTGGCTGTGTTCTTGGTCGACGGCAAGCCAGTGCTTCGCACGCAGGCTCAGGCGCCGAACACCGCATCGCACGATGCCCTCCCCGAGCCCTCCGAGTCAGACGGAGTGATCCGACCCGCTGCGCCGGCCCATCAGGAGGTTCTGGCGACCGTTCCTCTGGAGGCAGGGGAGCATCGCTTTCGGTTGGTCGCGGTGATCGGCGGCAAGGGCCTCGCCCCGTTCCCGGGGGAACTCTCGGTGAGCATGGCCCGTCCTGGCGAGATCGACCGAGTGATCGGTGGCTCGGAGGCACCGCTGCTGACGGATGCGGACTGGTCGGAGTTCGCGATTGCGTCGAGGCTCCGACACCGTCGAGACGACATCGAGCGTCGGAGGCAGTCTGATGAGTCCGTCGAGGCGCAGTGGGCGGAACGGCACCGGCAAGCGCGGGAGTGGACTCTGGCCCAGCCAGGCCCGGAAATTCCGCGGGTTGACGACAACGAGTGGATTCAGAACGACGTGGACCGTTTCGTTTACGAGGGGCTCGCGGAGGCGTCGCTAACGCCCAACGATCTGGTGGGCGATCTCGAGTTCTTGCGGCGCCTCGCTCTGGACACGACCGGCCTTGTGCCGTCGGCCGCGATGGTGAGGTCGTTTCTGGCCCAGCCAGCGGAGACGCGGCGGACCCTGGCGATCGAGCAATTCTTGGAGAGCCCGGACTGGGCCGATTCTTGGGTTCCCTATTGGCAGGATGTCTTGGCAGAGAATCCGGGCATCCTCAAGCCGGATCTGAACAATACCGGGCCGTTCCGCTGGTACATCCACCAAGCATTCGCGGATGGATACTCATTCGACCGCCTGGTTGTGGAACTCATCGAGATGGAAGGCAGCCTGTACCAGGGAGGCCCGGCAGGCTTTGGCATGGCCAGCCTGAATGACGCGCCCATGGCTGCCAAGGCCGACATCGTTTCGCAGGCATTTCTCGCGAACAAGCTGTCCTGCGCGCGCTGCCATGACGCTCCGTTCCATCCCTTCCGCCAGAAGGACCTCTTCAGCATGGCGGCCATGCTCGAGGGAGACGCGGTGGTTCTGCCGGCATCGAGCACCGTTCCGGTGCGGGAAGGGGGCCGGAAGCCATACGTCGAGATCACCCTGACGGCCGGGGCATCGATTGATCCGCATTGGGCGTTCGACGAGTTTCCCGATGCGGGCAAGCTGGCCCCGCCGCCAAGGAACACCTCGGTCGACGCAAGGCATGCGCTGGCGTCGATGATGGTCCATCCAGCGAACCATCGGTTTTCGCGCGTGGTCGCCAACCGCGTATGGGCCCGGTTCATGGGCCGCGGTATCGTCGAGCCGCTGGACGACTGGGAAGACGCAGAGCCATCCGATCCCGCATTGCTGGACTTCTTGGCTAGGGAGTTCGTGCTGAGCGGCTACGACCTGAAGCACTTGAGCGGATTGATCTTCCGGTCACACACGTATCAACGGCGTCCCGTTCCTGACGATCCGGCCTCGCCCAGCGAAGCGGCCAAGCTCTTCGCCGGTCCCGTGCGGCGACAGATGTCGGCCGAACAACTGGTGGATTCTCTGCATGCCGTGGCGGGCAAAGGGCTGGATTCGGAAGAGCTGAATCTCAACCCGCTCGGAAATCGCTCCTTGCGTCAGTTCCTGAACATGGGATCTCCCGAGCGGGCTTGGGAGATGACCGCGCTGTCGAACGAGCGCGATCGTCCGAGTCTGGCGCTGCCGCGTGCCCAGGCGATCGTGGACATGCTGTCGGCGTACGGCTGGCGGCAGTCCCGCCAGAGCCCGGCATCCAGCCGTGACGATTCTCCGTCCGCGATGCAGTCCTTGGCGCTGGCCAACGGTTCGACGGGCGTCCGGGTCACGAGGCTGTCCGATGACAGCTTCTTCACCCGCCTGGCCTTGGAGGAGAGGCCGTTGGGCGAGATGGTGGATGAGGTGTTCGTGCGAACGCTGACCCGCTTTCCGATTCCCGCGGAACGGCAGGCGATGCTCGACCTGCTCGGCCCGCATTTCGCGGACCGGGTCGTGGCGGCCGACGCCGACCACCGTAGCGGGGACGCCGCCGAGAAGACCGACGGAAGGGTCTCCTGGGGGAACCACTTTGACCCGGAGAGCAACCGCATCCGGATGGAAGAGGAGCGGAAGGTTCGCATGGGGGATCCTCCGACAACCCGGCTGACGCCGGAATTCCGGGAACGGTTCGAGGACATGGTGTGGGCGCTCGTCAACACGCCAGAGTTCTCGACGATTCCGTAGCGCGAGGAGATTTCGATGCAGCCGACTAGACGGGACATCTTCAAGGGCGCCGCGGCCGGGCTGGCCGGATCGCGGCTTGCCTTTCCTGAGGCGCGCCAGCCGCCCAGCGGCGGAGCGGATGCGTGCATCTACATTTGGCTGGGGGGCGGAGCCGGTCACATCGACACCTTCGATCCCAAGCGAAGGGGCGACGGCAAAGACATCCCAGGCTCCTACTACGACGCGATTCCGACAGCCGCCCGGGACATTCAACTGTGCGAGCACCTGCCGCGATTGGCCGACCGCATGGACCGTTGCGCGCTCCTGCGCACGGTCAGTCACGACTTGAACAGCCAGCACGGCGCGGCCTCGAACTTGATGCACACCGGCCGCAAGCCGAGCGGGACGATCATCTACCCCTCCGTCGGCTCCTTGGTCTCGCACGAACTGGGCACCAAGTCGGACGACGTGCCGTCGTATGTGGTGATGGGATACCCCAACATCATGCGGGATCCCGGGTTCCTAGGCGCTCGTTGCGGATATGTTTACCTGACCCAGATCGAGACCGGCCCGACGGGGCTGAACCCGGCGCCTGACGTTGACAGCGCGCGTCAGAAGAGAAGGGAAATGCTTCTCGGGCGTTTGCGGGCCGACTATTTGGCGCGGAACGACGACGACGCTCTCGTCAGGGCTAAGGCGGAGGTGAGCGAACAAGGCTTCCGCATGGCGGGCAAGCGGTTCATGGACGTCTTCCACTTGGACCGGGAGTCGTCCAGCCTCCGCCAAGCGTACGGCAGTGAGTTCGGCCAGCGCTGCTTGCTGGCGCGGCGACTCGTGCAGGCAGGGGTGCGCTTTGTCGAGGTGTCGTTCAATCTGAACTTCTTGAACGGGACAGGTTGGGACGTGCACCAAGACGGCATCCTGAAGCAGCACCTGCTGATCCAGGACCTCGATCGGGCCGTTGCAGCCTTGCTCGACGATCTCGAAGAGCACAAGCTCTTTGACCGGACGATGGTCGTGATCTCTACCGAGTTCGGCCGACCGGCAGAATTCGACGCGTACGGAGGTCGCGGCCACCAGGCCGGAGCGTTCAGCACCCTGTTTGCGGGGGGCGGAGTGCGCGGAGGAGTCGCCGTCGGCACGACCGACGAAATCGGCAAGCAAATCGTCGACCGCCAGATCACTGTTCCGGACTACTTCGCCACGATCTTCTCCGCAATGGGGATCGACTCGGCCAAGAACCTGTACGCCAACGACCGCCCTGTCCCAATCACGGACCACGGGCAGCCCATGTCGGGAATCCTCGCGTAGCGCCGCGCCGCGCAGAAGACCGGGTCTTGTGATGTGGACAGGACATCCGGCGCGAGCGTTTCCTGCAGCCACGCGACCCGCCGCGTTCACGGCAACTGCAAGGCCGGCGATTCGAGTGTCTCTCGGGTCGTGACGATCCGGTAATCGCCGTGGTGTCGAATCCACGTCACCGGATAGTCGTCACCTGGAGTCCCGAGAACAGCCAGGCGCAGGATTGTCTTGGCCCAGTCCAAGTCCGAGTCGCTCCTGCAGTAGAGACGGATCCGCCTGGCCGAGAGGCACTGGGCCATCCCGAGCGTCCATGCCTCGCGCGGGAAGTTCTCCAGGTCCCCTCCGACCCCGGCCCGGATTGCGTTGATGGTGCGGGTGAACTCGTTGAGGGTCACGCGCCGGATCTCGGACTTGGAGACTCCCGGCTCCGGCTCGTTGAACGCGATGTGCCCGTGGATTCCGACGCCGCCAAAGCAGGCCTCGATCCCGCCGAGCTCTCCGATCCGCCGATCGATCAATTCCGAGTTGGTGCCATCGGGAAACAAGACTGATCCGGGTTCCGGCCGCAATTCCGAAGGCAGAGAGGCGAGCCACTGCAATGCCGCACCTCGAAAGCTCAGCGGATGGTCGGAAGGCACGGCGCAGCCTGTGGAGTCCGCGTATTCGTCCATGAAGAACAGGGTGCAGTTTCTCAGCGAGAGTCGTTGAAGTTTCAGCAGCTCTCCAAGCATTGGGTACTGGCCGACAGGGCCCCACGGCAGGATCAGGGCAAGATGGCACCCGGAATCCTCGCTTCTGCGCAGCTCCGCTGCGATCTCTTGCGCCATGTCGAGGTGGAGTTCGTCAATGCCGTCAACGACGTGAAGGTGCGAGCGGGCTTGCTCCGAGACCTGGGCCGGCGTCAGCTCGTTGAGGCGGCGGATCTCTGCGGCCCTGAGACTTGAACGGGTTCGGTACGTCGGTTGGATCATCGCGAGTACAGTATGGTGGCGGGACGGATGGCGCTCGAAACGGACAACGGCGGGCCGTGGTACCACGGCATCACCAGGCACCAGTGGACAGTGCTCGTGATCGCCTCTCTCGGATGGATATTCGACACGTTCGAGGGGCAAGTCTACGTCTCCAGCATGAACGAGGCCATGCCGGACCTGCTCCCGGGGATGGATCGCCTTGACGCCGCCGAGCGAGCCGGGCGGCTCGCGTACTTCAACAACATCGCCTTTGGTGCATTCCTGCTGGGCGGGGCGGCCGGCGGCGTTGCGTTCGGGATCATCGGCGATCGGGTCGGTCGGGTAAAGGCCTTGATCCTGACGATTGCCACGTACTCGGCGTTCACGTTCGTCTCCGCTTTCTCCACCGAATGGTGGCACTTGGTGGGCTTCCGTTTTCTGGTTGCCATGGGTGTCGGCGGGGAATGGGCTGTCGCCGCGTCGCTGGTTGCGGAAGTGTTCCCGAAGAGAGCCCGTGCATGGTCACTGGCGATCTTCCACGCCTCCAGCGTTTTCGGAACTTGGCTTGCCGTCGCGGTCGGGGCGTTCATCGTTGCCGGCCGGGAATTCGAGATGTCCTACCTAGGCTTGGGATCTGTCGCGAGCTGGCGGGTCGGCTTCGCCGCCGGGGCGCTTCCGGCCCTCCTGATCTTGGTCATCCGTTGGAAGCTGCGGGGAGAGACAGAAGCTTGGAGCAAGTCGCGCCTGGCCAGTAGGAATCGGGCCGGCAGAGCGCTGGAATTGTTCCGCTCGGACCTGCGCCGGAGGACCCTCGTCGGAATCTCCCTCGCCGCCATCGGGCTGTCGACGTTCTGGGGAGTCCATATCTACGGGAAGGACCTGCTCAGGGCCGAGGCCGAGAAGCGCATCGACGCAGCGGCACTCTCCGACCCTACGAGCGTCGCCTCGGCCGATGATCGTTTCGCTCGCCTCAAGCGCTGGGAAATGCTGGGAATGCTGCTGGCTTCGACCGGCGGCGCTGCCGGTCTGCTCTCGTTCGGCGCCTTTGCAGAATGGGTCGGCCGCCGGAAGGCGTTCGCGCTGTATCACTTGGCTGGCCTGGGGGCCGCACTGGCCTTGTTCCAGTGGATCTCGACTCCGACCGCCCTGCTGGTTGCGCTTCCGATATTTGGGTTCTTCACGCTCGGAATGCACGCTGGGTATGCGGTGTATTTCCCGGAACTGTTTCCGACGCGCGTACGCAGCACCGGGGCGGGTCTGTGCTTCAACTTCGCTCGAATCCTCGCAGCGCCCGTGCTGTTCATTTCAGGCTGGCTTCAGCGGGATGGCGGCATGACACTGCGCGGCGCCGCGTCGCTGCTGAGCTTGCTGTTCCTTGCGGGCGCGGCGGTCATTGCAGCCGGACCCGAGACGAAGGATACTGACCTGCCGGAATAGGGATGGCGCGGATACGGACTGCGCAGAATCGGAGACATGGCGTTCGGGAAAGCCGTGGAGTCTCTCAAGGACAAGCCGCGGTAGGCCGGGCGAGCGGCGAAGTGGCCCGGGGCGGCGTGTTCGAGATCTCGCGAGGGTCGTGACGAAGAGTCGCCGCGAGTAAACCGAAGCCTCGGTTTCTCGGTAGCGTGACTCTTCGAGCGGGCAGGTCCCGCGAACGGCGGGCGCTTGTGGATTCGTTACGAACGGGCCCGATCCGCGCTGGGCTTGCCACGCTACTGCCTGCGGCGATCCCGGGTGACGGCTGGTGCCTCGTGCGGCTACGGCCGGGCGATGGTTGTCACCGCGACTTGCGTGTCAGGATTCAGGTCCCGATTGGGGTCGACAAGATGGCCGGCCGGGAAGGCGACGGAGACGGCCGGGTCGGCCGTGCCGAGGCAAAGAAGGTGGTTGTTGTCGTTGTCGCCGAGTTCCGCGAGCGCCGCCGGGGCGGTCTCGTCGCGCATACCGTCCGGACGCTTCACGGTCACGCGATAGAGCACCCGCTCGACGTCGCCGGGGTCGTCGCCGTTCGGCAGCCGGACGCCGCCGGCCCAGGTCACCCGGACCACCTGTCGGGCGCCTGCCGGACAGGCGGACCCGCGGCCCGACACGGACCATTCGTCCTCGGGGACGACCTCCGCCAGCACGAGGGTGGGCCCGGCCTCGAGCGGAATGACATGCGTCTCCGTACCGCGAAAACTCACCGGACGGCCCGTCCTGCCGTCCGAGAGCAGGTCATCAACGACGAGCACCTTTACCGGCGGGTCGTTGGCGGCGTCGCCGAGCTCGCCGATAAGGAGCACGGTTCTGAGCTCGCCGGGGTCGCGGGCTGGCGCGAGCGTCACGCAGAGGGGCGTGCGTTCGGCTCCGGACCGCGTGAAAACGCGGAAGTCCTCGCGCTGGAGGGTCTCCGGGTCAATCGTATGAGACAGCACGACCGGCATGCCGTCCTGCCCGGACGCCCCCGGGCAGATGCGATTGATCCCGGCCCCAAGTCCGTTGTCCAGTCCGTAGAATGCCGACAGCAGGCGCGCGGGCGCGGTTCCGGCTGGCGGGGGCTCCTGCGAACGGCACGGGGCCGCAGCCAGGCTCGCAGTTGCCAGGACTACGGCGGCACGCCATGGAGCACGGCCGGAAGACTTCATCATGATGGACGCTCAGATTTCCGCTTTGGCCCGCCGGTCGGGCTCGAGATGGCGGAACCACATCTGTGTTTCAGCGAACCGAATCGCGACCTTGTGCATCCGGCTACTTGAGGCCGAGTCGCGATTTGGCGGTCGCCAGGTCTATTTCCCGGCCGGACTCCAAGTCGGCCAGCCCAGCGACCACGGCACGCATGAAGGCCCTCTCTTTCTCGGACGTTTCATAGTCGACGAGGGATTGAACTACTGCAACCCCGCGTCCACCGCTCGTAACGAGCACCGGCCGGTGCTCGTCCGCGGCGCGCCTAACTACGCGGCCGGGATCGACTTTAAGGTCGGCAATCGGGACTACGTCCTCTGAGATTATCGTTCCCAAGCTAACGCACCTCAGTGAGTTGTCAGGTGGTCCGTTCGTAGCACTAGGCGAAGCTCCGCTTCATCAGGGAAACTCCGTAAGCTCATGGATCTGTTCCGACGATAGGTCGAAGGCGTGACCTCGCGATGACACCGGTGCTCTCTCCAGCGAAAGCCGGCGCTTGGGTCTCTGCGGAGACGCCTCCAAGACGATCCTCTCGATGCTCTCGAGAATCAGCCGGCGGGCCGAACAGCCCCGCAACTTCGCAGCCTCGTGCAGCTTCCGGTGCAAGTCGCGGGGGATGTCCACGCTGGTGCGGACGGTATCCATCGAACACTTAGAATCGCGGGTCGACCCAAATAAGTCAATTTGCCAAACGAACTGCCGCTCTCGGTCTCCGGAGTGTGATGTGGCTGCCGTAGGGCCCGCGGTGGCGTTTCTTGAGCTGCCGGTCCATCAGAAGTGCCGCAACGCCATCTGGGCGTATGCTCTCCCGGACGTATCCGGCACCACTGCGGGCTACGGGGTTGCTGTAGCCTATGTTTAAGCGCGGCCTACGCGCTATTTGGTCTCCTGCATGAAGCGTACGGTCGCAGCGCTTCTCTTGGCGGTCAGTCCCCTGTCCGCGGGCAGCCCTGATTTCTTCGAGTCCAAGGTGCGTCCGCTGCTCGCGGCGAAGTGCTACTCCTGTCACTCGGATTCGGAGATGGGCGGCTTGCGCCTCGATTCCTTGGAGCGAGTCCTGCAAGGAGGCACCCGTGGTCCGGCGGTTATTCCCGGGGAACCGTCTTCGAGCCTCCTCCTCGCCGCCGTGCGTCGCACTCACGACGAACTCAAGATGCCACCGACGGAGGTGCTGTCAGAGCCTGAAATCGCCGTGCTGGAAGAGTGGATCGCGGGCGGGGCGGAGTGGCCCGCGACGGGCGGTTCTGTCGTCGCCGCATCCCAACTCTCGCCTCTGGCGCGAGACTTCTGGGCATTCAAGGCGGTCGCGAGGCCAGAGGTAGCAGGGGGCGACCCTGCCAAGGCGATCGACGGGTTTGTCAGCGAGGGTCTTCTCAAGGCCGGCCTGGAGCCGGCCCCGTCCGCCGACAAAGCGACCTTGATCCGACGTCTGAGCTTCGACTTGCACGGCCTTCCGCCGACGCCCGAGGAAACAGCTGCGTTTCTGGCAGACAACTCGGCCGACGCCTACGAACGGCTGGTTGACCGCTTGCTCGGTTCACCCCACTACGGGGAGCGCCTGGCGAGGCACTGGCTCGATCTGGCCCGCTATGCAGACGGGCAGTCGGCTGCTTACGCGGATACGCCTCTGCCGAATGCCTGGCGTTACCGGGACTGGGTGATCAACGCGTTCAACCGCGATCTTCCGTACGACCGGTTCGTCGTGTTGCAGCTCGCTGCCGACCTTCTGCCAGAGGCCGAAAGGGGCGAGGATCTCGCGGCACTGGGATTCCATGCCTTGAGGGACCGCGACGACGACCGCGTCGATGTGACGGGAAGGACGTTTCTGGGCCTCACGATCGCCTGTGCGCAATGCCACGATCACAAGTTCGATCCGATCCCCCAGACCGATTTCTACGCGATGCAGGGCGTGTTTGGCAGCACACGGGATCATCGCTACCCCCTCGCGCCAGCGGAAGAGGTGGAAGCCTACGATGCCGCGAGCAAGAGAGTCAAGGAACAGAAGCTCGCCATCGACCTGTTCTTGGAGAAGGAACGCGACCAGCTGATCGATGTCTTGATGAAGCGCACGGCCGACTTCCTGGTCGCCAGTTACAGAGTGGCCTATCGAGGGGGGAATCCCCAGCAGGTAGCCGCTGAAGCCGGGCTCGACCGAGAGACCCTCGATCGCTGGCTGGCGTACTTGAAGGCCCGTCCGCATGAGCATCCTTACCTGGACGATTGGTACGCACTGATGGACCGGGGAGCCTCGCCGGACGAGGCCCGGAAGGCAGCGTCGGACTTCCAGCAGCAGCTGCTCTCGATCCACCTCGAGAAGCAGGCCGTGGACGACAGGAACTACGTCAAGCTCGGAGGGGCCGATGGCGCCCGGACGCAGCGTACGCTGCTCAACACGAACCTCGAATTCATCGAGCCGGTGCGCTACTACTTTTGGCGGGACATGACCGCTCCACCCGCGAAGAAGCGGGGATTGCCCTTCGTGGGGGGCGTCTATCACTACGGCCCGGATCAGATCGAGCGATTCCTGGGCGGGGTGTGGCTAGACCATCTCAAGGCCCAGAAAGCCGAGCTTGCGCGGCTCAAGCAAGCGGTCCCGGCACCCTACCCGTTTCTCCACGCCTACCGCGACGCGAAGAATCCGAAGGACGCCCGGCTCGCAATCCGCGGCGACAGAAAGAACCTCGGCCCGGCCGTGCCGCGGCGTTTTCTCTCTGTCCTGAGCGGAGACCCTCCCGACCTGTTCCAGCGGGGCAGCGGAAGGCTCGAACTGGCCCGCGCCATCGTGTCGCCCGAAAACCCGCTCACCGCCCGCGTCTTCGTCAACCGCCTGTGGCAGTGGCGCTTTGGCAGGGGCATCGTGACGACGCCCAGCAACTTCGGCCAGCTCGGGGAGCGCCCGACGCATCCGGAACTGCTGGACTGGCTGGCGTCGGAGTTTGTCGACTCGGGGTGGTCGATCAAGCAACTCGACAAGACGATCCTCATGTCGGACGCCTATCGCCGGAGCTCTAGGGTTCTGGCCGCCAACTTCGAGGCGGATCCGGACAACAGGCTGCTTTGGCGTTTCAATCCTGTGCGACGACTGGATGCCGAGACGTTGCGCGACGCGCTTTTGGCCGTGTCCGGTCGCATCGACCTCTCCCGCGGCGGGCCATCGGAAGATCTGGCGGAACAGAATGTGCGGCGCACTCTGTACGGCAAGGTGGATCGGACGAATCCCGACCCGAGCCTTGCGCTCTTCGATTTCCCGGACTCGAAGGCCCACTCGCCGGAACGGGACGTGACGGTGGGTCCTCTGCAACGCCTCTACTACTTGAACAATCCGTTCTTCATCCAGCAGTCGAGCGCCCTCGCCAAGCGGCTGGCCGAAGATGCAGGGAGCGGCTCCGATGCCCGCATCCGGCGGGCGTATCAACTGCTGTTCAGCCGCCAGCCGGACAGTGCCGAACTCGCCGCCGGAAGCGAGTATCTGGGAACCGACACTTGGGAGCGCTACTGCCAGGTCCTGCTCGCGTCCAGCGAATTCCTGACGGTGAGGTGAGACCCATGCCGCTTTCTCGCAGAGACACGCTTCGAATCCTCGGCGCCGGTTTCGGCACCGTCGGCCTCGCGGACGGGCTGATGTCGGCGAGCGGGAGCACCCCGCATTTCGCCCCGCGGGCGAAACGCGTCATTTTCCTCTATCTCAACGGCGGGCTGTCGCATGTCGACACGTTCGATCCGAAACCGGCTCTTGCCAAGTTTGACGGACAGCCGATGCCCGGGCCGAAGATCAAGACGGACAGGGCCTCCGGCGGGCTCATGAAGTCGCCGTTCGAGTTCCGGCCATACGGCGAGAGCGGCCTCGAGGTCAGTGACATCTTCCCGCGGGTCGGCTCGTGCATCGACGACATCCTCGTGGTGCGGTCGATGTGGTCGGAGAGCGTCAACCACCTGCCCTCGATGCTGATGATGAACACCGGGCACGCCCTGCGCGGGGGCTCCCGGCCCTCGTTCGGCTCCTGGGTCGTATATGGCTTGGGCTCGGAGAACCGGAGCCTTCCCGGGTTCGTCGTGCTGTGCCCCGGCACTCCGGTCGGCGCCGCGCGGAACTGGTCGTCCTCGTTCCTGCCGACCGAGTTCCAGGGCGCCCTGCTGCGCAACAACGCCGAGACGCCCGACAAGGTCATCCAGAACATCGCCAATGCGACGTACACGCGTGACGAGCAGCGCAGGCAGCTGGACCTGCTCGACCGGATCGACTCGTCCTTCGTGCAGCGGGTCGGCTTCGATCCGCGCCTGGAGTCAAACATCGAAGCCATGGAAACCGCGTTTCGGATGCAGTCCGAAGCGCCGGGAATCTTCGATCTCGGCAGCGAGCCCGCGCACGTGCGCGAGCGCTACGGCGACGGGGAATTCGGCCGCGGGTGCCTGATGGCCTTGCGCCTGGCCGAAGCGGGCGTGCGGGTGGTCCAGGTCTATTACGGGGACGGGCAGCCTTGGGACAGCCACGACGACATCATGACCCAGAAGGATCATGCGGAGCGTTCCGATGGCCCGATCGCGTCCCTGATCGAGGACCTGAAGCTGCGCGGAATGCTGGACGAGACGCTGGTGATCGTTGGCAGCGAGTTCGGCCGGACGCCGATGATCCAGAATTCCGGGACGGAAAAGGTCGGGCGGGGCAGGGACCACAATCCTCCCGGCTACTCGATTCTGCTGGCTGGCGGCGGGATCCGCGGCGGGCAGGCCTACGGGGCCACCGACGACTTCGGCTACGAGGCCGCCGTGAACCCGGTCACGCCCCATGACCTGCACGCGACGGCGCTGCACCTGCTGGGCCTGGATCACACGAAGCTGACCTATCGGTACAGCGGCAGGGACTTCCGCCTGACCGATGTGCACGGCACCGTCGTTCAGGACTGGCTAGCCTAGGCCATCTCTGAACCGCCGATGAGCAGCGCGCCTCGCATCGCTGTCGGCGGGATTCTGCACGAATCAAACACCTTCTGCACCCGGCTGACAGGCTTGGATGCATTCAGCGGTTGGGGGACCTGCCGAGGCGATGAAATCGAAGCCGAGTTCGGCGACGCCGCTCATGAAGTAGGCGGGTTTCTTGCCGGCGCCCGCGAGCACGGTCTCGAGCTTGTTCCGACGCTCGTCGCGAACGCGACACCCTCGGGAACGGTCGCAGACGAGGCGTTCGAAGCTCTGACTGGCGAGTTGATCGAACGGCTTCAAGGCGCGGGACGGATCGACGGCCTGCTGCTGGCTCTGCACGGAGCGATGGTGACGCAGAGCCATCCCGACGCCGACGCCGAGATCCTGCGCAGGCTCCGGCGCGAGTTGGGAGCGGACCTGCCGATCGTCGTTACCCACGACGCCCACGCGAATGTCGCAGTCGAGGAAGTGGGGCTGTGTTCCGCTCTGGTGATTTACAAGGAAGTGCCGCACGTGGACCAGCGCGAGCGGGGAAGGCAGGCCGCTCGGATTATGGGACGCATCGTGCGAGACGGTCTTCGGCCGGCGCAGGCGATCGAGAGGCCGCCAATGCTGTACAACATCCTGTTCCACGACACCAACAAGCCGCCGATGCTGCCGCTGGTGGCGGAACTGAAGCGCTTGGAACGCGAGGACAGCCGGATCCTGGCGGCGAGCGCCGCGGTGGGCTATCAGTATGCGGACGTCCCGCAAATGGGGCCGAGCATCGTGGTCGTGACGGATGGAGATCGGGGGCTCGCACGCCAGGAAGCGCGGCGGCTTGCCGATCTGATGTGGGACCACCGGCAACAGATGTCCATCGAGCTTCCGGACGCCGCCGAGGCCGTGCAGCGAGCCCGGCGGACGGACCGACTGCCGGCGGTACTGGTCGATCTCGGAGACAACATCGGTGGCGGATCAGCCGGGGACGGGACAGTCCTGCTGGCCGAACTAGTCAAGCAGGGGGCCTCGGCGTTTGCCGTGGCGATCTACGATCCGGATGCTGTGGACGAAGCGTTTCGAGTCGGGGTAGGGGGCCCGTTCGATGCCGGGATCGGCGGCAAGAGCGACAGCCTGCATGGTGATCCGGTTCGGATACAGGGACGGGTGAAGCTGCTCTACGACGGAAAGTACATCGAGACGGCGGCTAGGCACGGTGGCATGCGCTACCTCGATCAGGGCCCTACCGCAGTCCTCCAAATCGGGAATTCGAGCGAGCGAGACGCGAGCTTCGTGCTGCTCAACAGCAAGCGCCACCCGCCCTTCAGCTTGGGCCAGCTGACCAGCGCGGGGATCCAGCCGCAGCAGTTGCGAGTCATAGTGGTGAAGGCCGCTGTGGCCTTTCGTGCGGCGTACGAGCCTGTGGCCGGCACGATCATTCCGGTTGACACAAGCGGACTCACCGCAGTGAACCCGAGAAGGTTCACATACGCGAAAGCGAGGCGTGACTTGTTCGTGACTGGTCTCGCCCGCGGCCGGTAGCCAATGGCGCGAGGGCTGCAGCCTTGGGTGTCCCCGTACTCCCCGATACCGATTCTCGAGGTTTTGCTATTGAGTGACTGACGGGTTTCCGGTGCTTCCGGCCAGCACTCCCTCCTCGGCACCTCTCGAACACAAGAGGGTGGCACGATCATAATTCGGTATATATTCGGATTGAGCATTTCAGCAGCAAGATGAATGTCAAATACACCATGAGTCCCGAATTGATCGGGGTACTCTCGGTCGGAGTAGCGCTGGCCGGTTTGATCCTATCAGTGGTGTTGATCGGGGGATCGTGGGTGGTTGATGCGCTCGGTTCTTTGGACGCGCGCCTAGATCAGGTAGGGCAGAATCAGGCAGTGATCTTGGAACGCACGCGCCACCTTGGACCCATGGAGGCACAGGCGCGATAAAGCAACAGCAAGAGGCGCCCAATCCGCACTAGCTTCGTTGGCTCGAAGCCGTCGAGGCGGACAATTCCATCCCGCTAGAACCCGGCTGCTCTGGCAACTTTTCTAGATGATCCCCGACCGATGCGTACCAGCTGATCCGGACTATGCTCCGGGGGCCTCAAAGGTCTGCCGTGTCCACTACGTACAGGTTGGTCCGACCGCTCTCCTCGCTGGTGTAGAGGAGCTTCGAGCCGTCGTGGTTCCACACCGGTCTTGGCTCGTTGAGGTACTGCCGTGGCGGGAACCAAATCCCCCAGTTACGAAACGGAAAGCGTTCGTCGGCGGGCTGCTCCGGCTTGGAGCCGAGCGGGATCGTCACGAGTTGGCTCATCGACCCGTCCTTGAGATTGATCAGCGCGAGCCCATTCCCCATCCTGCCGCCGTAACAGTCCGTGACGACCAAGTGTGGTTTGAGCGGATGGTATGACGGGTGCCCTGCCGGGACGTGCTCGGCATCGAAGGCCTTGTGCGTCCTGCCCGTGCCGATATCGGCTTCCACCAGCCACTGCAGGTTGGTCCTGGAGTCGTGGCGGACGAAGAGGATCGCCATGCTGTCCGGGCGCCACGTTGGGTGATGCAGGTTATCGGCCAGCCAGCGAAAGGATCCGTCACGAAGGCCGTACACGAAGACCTCCACCAGTCTCGGGAACGTCTCTTGTGTTCTGTGAACGATCATCAGCTTCTCGCCGTCCGGGCTGAAGCGCGTGTTCTGCAGCTGGGACGCCTCGTCCTTGATTTCGAGGCGGTTGGGAGTCAGGTTCCGGGCCTCTGCGAGAGTAACGAGCTGCCGGTAGGACCCGCTCTGCAAATCCAGCACGCCTTGGTGCTCTGCATTCCCGCAAGAGAGAAGAGCACCGTCGGGGCTGAGGCGGCTGCAAGAGACCGGCGTGTCCACGCACTCCACCTCGCCGCCGGCAGCAGGCACCCGAGCCATGCAGCGAGGGCCCGGTTCTCGCGACTGGAAGTAGACGAAGTTCCCCTCGGGACCCCACAGCTGATTCACGCCCGTGTGATAGTGCCCGGTCAGGGGGCCCGCCAGCTCGCGCCGCGCCGTGCCGTCCGAATTCATCACCACCAAGACGCCCGGATAGCGTCCCGTGGCAGTCAATTTCTCGACCGAGCGGTCGAACTGGAAGAACACGATTTGGTTCCCATCCGGAGACCAGGGCGACACGAAATAGTAGTGGTGGGTCTCGTGATGCGGGCTCGCGTAGCGCAGGATCTGCCGACCTGTCACTGGATCGCGCAACTGCTCCGGCGAAGGCTCTTGCTGAGCGGCTGTCTGGAAGGGAAAGGAAAGCGCGAGAAGCCCGAGTCGCGCGACCAAGAGTTTCATGCCTGAAGCATCATAGACCTGCGGCCAACGGTCGGACTCTGTAGTGGGTCGGGAAACGGTCTTCCGGAGGCCGTGCGTCGGCCTGGGCCTGTCCCTTGCATCACTCAAGGACGTCTTGGAGTACGGAAGCCCGTTTTAGCGGGAGAACCTGACTCTCGAGTGTTTCGTTCACTCGAACTTAGCCAGAAATGTCGAGTTGATAGTACCTACTGAGTATTGCCGTCGCATCTTCGAGCGGAATCTGGACCCTCAACGCTGCGTAATCGAAATCTGGATCGCTCAAGCCCTGCTTGAGGAATTCGGCTAGGTCAGAACGTATGGAGGCCGCAAGAGCGAAACTGCCCTCGTCTGGCAGCAATTGGACGAGGCGGAACACATCGGCACGGTGCTTTCGGATGTGGCGGGCGTCTACGCTTGCTCCATGTGCGTTGCGACCGGAAAGATCGAGAAAAGCGCGCGCTTTGAACGGGATGAGAATCCTCTCGTCGATCAGGCTTACGTCGTCGATGACGCACCGCGCTCTCTGGAGAGCTTCGAAGTAGGCGTCATCCAGAAGGATCGCCGAAAGGCTGATCACATCGTCTTCGACGGGTATCGGTGATAGCCTGCCGCCGTCGGCCAGCCTCAGCGTATCCGGCCGCCGGGCAAAGAGTTCGATCATTGCCGGGAACGAGTTGTCGGTAGGACGATGAAAACGGTAGAATTCCCGGCGGCCAGTCGAACGCTCTCTAGCCTGATAGCCGCCTGCCTCTAGGAAACGTGCAAAGACCATTGCGAATTCGGAACTGACAACCTCGACGCACAACACGATGTCGAAGTCTCTCGTGGCCCGAAACGGAAGCCCGGCCCTTCCGAAGAGGACATCGCAGGCAGCACCGCCAATTAGGGCGTAACTTGCTTCATGCCCGGCGAAATGTTCCCGGAACTGGCTGAGTCCTTTGATCACGCCCATTGCTCCAGAAGTCGGTCGACGGCCATGGACAATCGCTCGTCGGGGTCGTCCCAGAACTGCGCGAAGAGCGATAGTGGATCGACCGTCTGGTTCCGTGCTAGGACGCTCGGATCGTATCGCCAAGTCTCAAGCGTTCCATCCGAGTCATGAGCTGCCTCACTCGATTCTGCCCGACCGACAGCGAGCAAGTCTCGCATCTCTGCCGGTGTCACCGCGAAGACCGGCGGCGTTGCTGGCGGGTTGAGGTCACTGAGCTGTGCAAGGGCATGCTCGCCAGCCAGCGGCAATTCGGGGGGTTGCTGAAGCCAGCGGACATGGTCCAGCCGACGTTCAGGGCGAATCAAGAATGTCTTGGCCGAGTCGACCAGCGAGCGCCCCTCTGTGCGGAACGACAGGAGCTTCTTGCGGCCATGTCGCTCGACGTTGGCAAGTCCGGCAGCGGCGAGCTCATCGAATGCCCGGCCCACGGTCATAGTCGAATACGGAAGTAGTTCTGCCAACTCAGTGGGAGTCCATGGCTGTTCCCGCTCGTTCCTTAGGAGATGGAAGAACAGAACCAGTTGAGCCGATGGCGATAGCTTGTCGGGCCGCTCCGGTCTCGGCCCCCTGAAATGTTCGCGTAAGTCCGTAGCAAGTTCCTGAATATAAAGCTGATTGCCTGTGACGGTGAAGGCGACTCCAGTTCTGATCAGTCGTGCACGGACGCTTGCTGTTAGTCGTTCGGCCGAATAGGCGACTACCCCGTCGAACTCCAGATTCACGAGAGCGACGTGTTTCCTGATTTCTGCGGGCGTGTGGTTGCCGGCCTGCCTTTCGGCCATGAAGAGGACCGGCGTGCGACCGATGCGAGTCTCGAAGAACCGGTACAGGCGGGCCAGAAAGACCGGCAGACTCTTGTGCCCGTCCCATTCTTGTAAGGGAATATCGCGCTGAAGAACGGCTTCGAGATAGCCTTCGAGCCGCTTCCGGTAGTGGTCGCTATCGGAAGGAGTCTGGCGATACTCTAACACTATTCCTAAACAGTAACATGTTTCATGTTAGTATTTAATAATTATGTTATATTAAGTTCCCGCAACTCTAGCGGGTATGCAGATTCTCCTAGCGTTGACGCAAAGCCCACTCCTGAGGCCGCAGCGGCGTCTCGTTCGCTGCAACAGGCGCCTAGGCCTGCGCCACCATGGCAATCAAGCCGGTCGGGCGGAGTACAGTGCAGTCCTGTAGAAACCGGATTTCGGCCGACCCCTTGTTTAGAAAAATCTGCCACTCGCCCCGATATCGAGATTTCAGAACCGGGCTCTCAGTCCAATGCTCGCAACTTGAGTTTCCAAGAGGTTCTGGTAAAGCGCCGTGAAGCCCTGACCGTCCACCTCTTGCTGCACGGCGAAGTTGTTGAAGATGTCTCTGAACGTGAAGACCAGCTCTGCTCGTCCGCCCATGATCGGCCAAGTGGCGGCCAGGTCGAGTGATGAGCGCGCACGTTCTCGGCCTTGGGGAACGTTCCTGCCGGCATAGTGTATGTAGCTCAATTGGAGTTCTCCGGCACGAGGCAGCTGGACCTGATTGTTGATGGTGAAGTCCCAGGTGTTGGCTCGAGACGCGGCGAGGACGAGGCGGCGCCGGAAAGGGAACAGCAGGTCGGTCTCCAGAGCGTCGATGTCGTTCCGAAACCAGTTGGCGCTTCCCGAAATACGCCACGGCACGCTGATCTGCCGCTCGGCAGTGACTCCGACTCCGGTCTGGGTGGAGTTGCCGGCGTTCTCAAAGATTCTGTTAACGATGTCGTAGGCCAAACTGGAGTCGTCGACGGCCAATATGCGCTGGAACGCGTCGGAGATATCCCGGTGGTAGAAGGCTGTGCTAACAAAGCCCCACTCCCAGGACTGCCGATATCCGATCTCGAAAACGTTGGTCAGTTGTGGTCGTAGATACGGATTGCCCACTTTGAGCAGTTCCGGATCGTCGTACTTCGGAAAGATACGCAGTTCAGGCTCTCCGGGTCGATCGATGCGCCGGTTATAGGCGGCGATCACTTGATTCTCGTCACTCAGCCGATACGTGAACTTGACGTTGGGAAAGACTTCGAAGTAGTCGTATGCGTCGCTGCTCTCGTAGTAGATGTTGTCTTCTGGAATCGTGTAGGCCACATTCGTCTGTTCGACCCGGACGCCAGCCTCCAGCGAATGGGAAGCCTTGACCCAGACCCAATTGACGTAAGCGGCATAGATGTCTTCCTCCCAATCGGAAAAATCCCCGAGGCCTTCGTAGATCACGCTCTGCACCCCCCGGTCGACGTCGTAGGTGATCGGCAGCCAGCGGGTCTGAAGCTTCGTGCCCAACTCCAGCCGACCACTCGATAGCGGGCGTTCGTAGTCGAGACTCAGGGGCAGAGTGTTTTCTTGGGCAACGAGATGGGTGAAGTCCGTGCCGATCCTAACTCGTGACTCCTCATTGAGAAAGTACGCTTCGTCCTCCCAGCCCCGCGTGTACTGGAGATTCAAGTTCAGCTCGTGGCCGGGCGTCGAGAATTCGCGCCTGAAATCGAAGCTGATATTGGCAAAGCCGGTATCTTCCTCTTCTTGCCAGAACCAGAATCGCGCTCTCTCGCCGGTGGACGCCAGGATGTAGGGGACCTGGGCGCGGTCGGTGTGCGTTTCGAAGTCGTAGATGCCTGAGACGGATAGCGTGTTGGAATCGCCAACGACGAAGTCGGAGCCCGCGCGGACAATGTAGTGAACCTGCTCGCGATTTTCCGGAACTTGCGATTCAATGACGCGACCGTCGTCGTAATATCGCGTCGTGAATTCGTTGTTTGGCAGATCGTCCTGAACCAGAACTTCCGTCTGGACGAAGCTCCGCACACGCTCGGTGTTGTAGTTGAGGCTGACACTGGGGGTGACTTTCCCGTTGTTCGAAAAGCTGCCCAGATCGGTCGGCAGGTCGGATCGCTGCTTGGAGAACCGGCCCATGCCAACCGAAAATCCAAGGTCACCCGACAAACCCATTCGCTGCTGCTTCTTGTAGATGATGTTGATAATTCCAGCCATACCCGCGGCATCAAAACTGGCCGACGGATTGTGGATGATCTCGATCGCCTCCACGTTGGCCGCCGATACGCTGTCGAGGCCGCGCTGACTGCCAAAACCGGTGAGGCTTGATTGCCGGCCGTCAATCAGAATCGAGACCTGATCACTGCCACGAAGAGAGACCCTGCCGTCTTGATCGACCGTGACGCCCGGAAGATTCCTCATGGCATCGAGCAGCGTACCGGTTGACTGCGTCGCTCCTTCGTCGATCCGAAACACTTCGGTCTGTATCCCGGCAGCTCGGATCTTCTCTGCGGTTACCGTAATCTCCTGCTCAAGGTTCAGTTCCCGAAGAAGGCGTACGTCCCCGAGGTCGTAGGATTGATTGAGCTCCGAGACGATTACTTCGGCCTCCAGCGGAAAGAAGCCAGGGAACAACACCTCGATCGTGTAGCTGCCCGGTGCCAGCCCTCCGATCACGAATCGACCGTTTTCTTCGGCAAGCACACCGGACAGAGGCTCTCCTTGAGCGTTCTCAACCAGGATGGTTGCGAAGCTGAGTGGCGCCCCGTCGGCATCATCGAGAATCCGACCAGCGAGAATTGCCGTGCCCTCCTGTGCGAACGAAGGGGTCGGGGGCAGCAAGACGATAAGAGCCCCTGCCAATGCCCGCCTCGCGATATGGCCCAGGCCCGTCCCGCTGACAGGGCTAAGGTGTCGTTTGCCAGACAGGAAAAAAGGCCTTCTCAAGAACGTGTCACTGATAAGGGTCTTGGTCAAGCCCGAGTAGGACGCGGATTGTGTGCCCTGCGGTTTCTAATCGCCGCAATCGGCCCACGGAGGAATCACCATTGGAGCACACCCGACAATTGCCAAAGTCATGAGAGTCCGTGCTTCTGAAATCTGGATCGCTGAAGCTCGGCATGAGGCATTCGGATAGGTCGGAACGTATGAGGGCGGCAAGAGCGAAGCTGCCCTCGCCGGGCAGCCAAGAGTGTCTTGGCAGCCTCAACTAGCAAGCACCCAGTCCTGCGCCGCCGTGGCCGTCAACCCGGTCAGTCGGAGTACGGTGCGGTCCTGTTGGATCCTAATCTCCGCTGACCCGGTATTTCTCGATCGCGTCCATGTCGAGCGACACGCCGAGACCCGGCTCGCGGGGCACCTCGTAGAACCCGTCCTTCATCTCGAACGGCTCGAGCATCAAGTCGTCCTCTAGCACGTGCGTCACGCTAATGGCGTATTCGATTCCCGGGAACGCCGCAGCCTGGTGCGCTTGGAAGACCTGATTGACGCCGCTCGAGATGCTGTGCTCGACCCACAGCGGAATGCGGGTTTCCTCCGCCATCAGGGCTCGCTGGACCAGGGTTCGGCCCATCGGCTTGCCGACGACGAAGGCGTCGACCAGTCCTTCCCGGACGAACGGCATCGGGTCGGCCGGGATGTGCTCGGTCACTTGGAGCGCGGTCTTGCCTTTCAGCAGACGGTAGTCATCGATCCGCTCGCGGGCGAAGGGGGACTCGATCGCGAAGTACTGATGGAACTTGGACAGCCGTTCACAGAAGTGGAGCGTGCGCCCGACCGAGCCCCACCAGGAATTCGCATCCACCCAGACCCGCATGTCCCTCGGGATCGCATCGCAAATTGCTTCCGCCTGCGCTATCGGGTCCTCCCACGGCCGGGCCTTCACCTTGTGAACCCGGTACCCGAGGTCCGCCCCCCGCTTCGCCTCCGCAGCCATCAATTCCGGCGGGAAGCACTGGCTCCACCAGGTCTGCTGGATATGGGTCTTGGTCCGCGCGGCGAAGAGCTTCGACACTGGAAGTTCGGTCGCCTTGCCGATCAGGTCGTAGATCGCGACCAGGATTCCGCCCAGACGGTCGTCCAGCATGTGCTCCCACGGAGACGAGCCGACCAAGGATTCGAGGATCTTGCGGGCTGATTCGGCCGCCATGTCGGCGTCGCCGATCCCGACCAAGCCGTCGTCCGTGAACAGCTTCACGATCACGGGCTCGTAGTGTGTCTGGAAGCGGCCTTGCCGGAAGAAGCTCCTCTGCCACGCCTCCCGTACGCGCTCGTCCATGGGAACGCGGGTCCGGATCAACTCGTAACGGGAAATCCGCTGCTGGGCAGCTCCCGGGAGACGAACGCTGTGCAATCCGGCCAGAGCGGCGGCAGCGATGCTGCCTTCCCGCAGGAACCGGCGGCGGCCTAGCAGTGTATGCACTTCGGAGGTGCTCCTACTTTCGGGCGGTCACAGTGATCTCGATGCGCGCCTTGCCCACGAGGCTAGCAATCGCCACGGTCGTCCTGGCCGGCCGGTCGCTCTTGAAGTACTGCGTGTAGACAGAGTTCATCTCTCGGAATGTGGAGATGTCCGTCAAGTAGACCTTGACGTCCACGGCGTCCGAATAGTCGTATCCGGCCGCGTTGAGGATGATGCCGATGCGGTTGAAGGTCTGGTGGACTTCCTGCTCGAATTCCTCCGGGTATTCCCCCGTTTTGAGATCCGAGCCAGTCTGGCCCGCGCAGTACAGCGTGTCGCCGACCTGCACTCCAGGGCTGAACGGCATGCCCTCCCGGAATTCCGGGGGGTAGATGATCTTCTTATCGGCCGCTGCGCCGATGGTCATCGACGCGACCAAGAGCGCGGCCGCAAACAGTCTGGTCATTGCGGGTATCCTCCTCCGTTGTGCCTGAATTCTACCGCGATCACGCATTACATCTACGGACAGCACCGATCCCCTGGCCAAGCGAGTTTCGCTCCGCTATCCCAGCCTTGGCGGCGGTAACCGCAGGGCCGCTCGCGGAGCTCTTCCATTTCCGAAGAGTGCATCAGGATTGTCATGCAGGAGCTTGCGGCCAAGTTCTAGCGCCTCCTCCCCGGAGCAAGAGCCCTCGCTGACCTTCTCCGCCAGGACTTGTGCGACGTTGCGCCGCGCCATCTTCGCGTGCGCGTAGCTGAGTTCGGGGTACCGGTAGTCTCCGCCGTAGCCGAAGATCTTGTTGGAAGGAACAGTGTCCAGCATTTCGTGCAGAGCGCGCCTAGAGGCGCTGGGCGAGATGATGTGAGCCCAGCAAAGGTCGATATGTACGTTGGGGAAGACCTTCGCGATCGCCGCCGCCTCTCCCTGGTAGGGATAGCTCATGTGGAAGAGGTCGAACTGCACTCGCGGGAACAGGAAGAAGAGGTTCGTCAGGTGCGTCGGCTTGGAGTTCTCGATGAAGTTGCCGTTCCCCGCATGCAAGCCGGTGTGGATCTGGACCGGCACGCCGTGCGCCGCTGCCAATCCGATCAGATGGTGGAATATGTGGTCTTCCAGCGCGCGGAACGGACGCTCGACGCGGGACCGGAAGGCGGCGGGCGGAGTGCGGCTCGCCCCCAGCAGCGACTGCAGGCTCGACTCCGCGTCGCGCTCTGAAACCTCTGCGTAGCGGATTTCGCGGTTGTACGCCAGTGTCGACTTGACCGTGACCATGCCGATGTCGAGGCTCTGCTGAAAACTGGTCTCCATCGCCCGCTTGAGCCCGGCGAGGTCCGTAATGGAAACGTCGGTTAGCTCCTCCAGGTTCCGGATGTCGGCAACGGACTGCGGGGCGACGAATCGGTCGAACTTCCGGGCGCACACGAAGAACCTTGGGTCGGGCCTGACCGGTGCGGCATTCCAGTAGTCGTCCAGCACCGAGTAGGCGATGTTCGATCGCCGGACGAGGATCTCCTCGTACAGGCCCGGTTGGTTCGCGGCCTCGATCCTGCGATTGATTTCGGGCAGGGTGGTGCCCGAGATCTGATCGACGCCGTAGATGTCCTGGATGGCGATGCGCAGCGCCTGGCCGTATCCGGTCAGGCGGGCCGACTGCCAGTGCGGTTCGAACGCCCGCCAGCGCTGCTCGGCCGGGGCGTCGGGGTTCCTCACGACGGAGAGATCGTCCCCCGCCAGGCCGGCAGATATCACGTCATTGATGGCGTAGTGTCCGGCTAGCGTGAAGAAGTCAACCCGCGAGGAGGTCCGTTCCTCTTCGGGAATGATGTGCTCGTGGGTGTTGACGAGCGGGATCTGGGCGAAAGCCTCCAGCAAGTCGGTCTGGAGCTCGGGCGCGGCAGCGGACGCGGCTTGGGTGGCGGCAAGGGCTGACACAGATCCGAAGAAAGTACGGCGACCGATCGGCATGGCACCACATATCCTCCCGTAGTTGCGGGCTCCTCGCAAAGGGGGCCGAGGCAGTCCTGCCGTCTATGGGGATCCGGCTTGCTCTTCGCTAGACTCCTTGTCTCGGTGCAAGGTTGCCGATTGGGTCAAGTTTCAACGCCGAAGTGCCGCTGTCGTCTGTTGGGGCGAAGCGCGGCCAGACTCCTTGTTGCGCTGCGACGTGGAGGCTTGCTGCAAGTCTCTCGCTGCAGGTGCCGCGCGCGGGCGGCCCCGGCCAGTCCTGGCACGGCGGCTGTATACTCAGGACCGTAGGCGTTCACGCTCGGTTGCGTGCCGCAGATCAACGATGGCCTCCATTGAGACCCAACTTCCAGCGCTCAAATTGCCCGGTGCCATCGCGCTGGCACCGGAGCCCGACGAAGTCGAGTACCCGGAGGGGAATTGGATCGCGCAGAGCGTGGAGCACGGCAACGCCGTGCAACAGGCCACGACGGCCTTGCGCCACTACTTCCGCGAGCGCGCAGACGTGCTGGTGGCCATGGAACTGCTGGTGTACTACCAGCGCGGCAACGTCAAGGCTCAGCTGCAGCCGGATCTGCAAGTGGTGTTCGGGGTAGAGTACCGCCCAAACCGCGGTTCGTACCGGATCTGGGAAGAGGGCAAGCCGCCAGACTTCGTGCTGGAGGTGGCGTCGCCGTCGACGGCGAAGAACGATGCCGAGCACAAGGCGCGGGAATACGCTCGGATCGGGGTTCGCGAGTATTGGCGGCTGGACCCGGCAGGGACCTTGATGGAGACTCCCTTGGAGGGCTACGAGATCAACGCGGGACAGTCTAAGCCGGTGCGGCCGGCGGCAGGCACGGGCGGGGTGTTGCGGAGCCGGGTGCTGGGGTTGGATCTGCGCAGCGAGAGGCAGGCTGGGACGACGGTCGTGGTGTTCATTGACCCGCACACGGGGGAAGAATTCGATGGCAGCCTGGAAGCAGCCGAGCGCGACAAGCAGGAATTACGGCAGCGAGCGATTGAGGCAGAGGAGAGGGCGCGGGTTCTGGAGGAGCGACTCCGGTCTCTGACGGCCCATGCTCCTCCGCCGGAACGCGACCCCTAGAGTCGAGGCACCGTCTCGCAAGATTGCCCCCTTATCGTGAGGAGCCATGTCGCTGTCTCATGATGCCTGGGCTGGTACCAGCAACGGCCCGCCTAGCGGGAGTTTACTGAGAACGAAGGCGACATGCTGGTATTGCATTGATTGCAAATCACTTAGGCTGCAGAGTCGCGTATTACCCACGCGGCTTGCTGAGGCTCCCGATCAACTCCTCCAAATCTAGTGCCTGCACCAAGGCTTGCTGTACCAAGGTCTGTTTCGATGCGATGCTCACCACCCGCGGCGGCCCCTTGGCACCTTGGCGCGGATACAGTAGCTCGACTTGCTGGATCCCCGCCAGTTGCTGCTTGAGATCCTCCATGCTCAGGCTGGGCCAGACCTTGGCGGCGCGCTGTCGCACCTGCTGCAGCAGCGACACGCCCAGCAGGCACGTGAAGGCATGCACGCGGATCTTGTCGTCGGTCCAGTGATGCATCGGCCCCCAGTCCAGCCAGTGGCCGCCCTTCAAGCCCCGGAACACGCGTTCGACATGCTGCTGGCCGCTGTAGGCCTGCACCACTTGCGCCGCCGTCCAGTCGCGTCGGTTGGTCACCAGCACCGTGCGGCCGAACCGCTGCGCCAGCAAGCGTTGCAGCCCGCCTTGGTCTAACTGAAAGTCGATCCGCCAGCCCGTCGCGTCCCGGGCCAGTTCGCAGCTCAGCAGCTGGGCCACGAAATCCGCTGCCAGGCAGTCCTGCAGCCGCCGTCGCAAGCCGCGCTCGGTGTAGCGCGCCTGCGGCTTGGCCACCGCGCGGGCCAGCCGGCGCAGCCGCTGCGTGGCTTTCGTCAGCGCCGTCGCGGTGGAGTGCAGCTGCTCGGCGGCGAAAGCGCTGGAGTGCTGCAGCACGCACAGGTATTGCGCGCCATGCACGCTGGCCGTGCGGGCCGCGGCACGCACGCCGGGCTGCTCCGGCCCCACCGCAGCTAGGGCGCTGTCGGGCAGTTCGCGCAACTCCGGCGGGGCTTGGTTCCAGGGCAGGGCCGAGACCCAGCCCAAGCCGTGGGCCTGCAGCTCCAGCGTGTTGGCCAGCGCCGCCGAGCCCTTGTCCAGCACCAGCGTGACCGTTGAGCGCGGGATGCCGGCCGTGTCCAGCATGCGCCCGATGCGTGCCAGCGCCACTGGCAGGGCGGCGCTGTCGCTGAGCTGGCCGGGGTACAGATGGTGGCACAACGCCAAGCCGTGCTCGCCGTCCAGCGCGTAGCTGAGGCCGACTTGGCGCAAGTCGTGGCGTTTCTGCTTGTTGCGGCCGCGCTGGGGCAACTCGCAGCGCTCGTTGGTGGAGGCGATCCAAGTGTGGAAATTGGTGGTGTCGTAGGCCAGCACGCGCTGGCTGAGCAGGTCCTTGGCGCGGAACGCCTCCAGCAGGGCGGACTGGGCGCGCTCGAGGTCGTCGTGCTCGGCCGCGGTCAGGCTGGTGGAGACCTCGAGACGGTCGAAGCAGTCCCAGAAGTCTTGCGAGCGGAAGCGCTGGGGCGCAAAGCCCCACAGCGAGCGCAGGATGGAATGCTGATACCAGTCGGCGACGGTGGTCTTGGGGCCGGGGGCACAGATGCGGTGGATGGCGGCGAGCAGCAAGTAGTGAGCCGGGGCCGGTCCGGAGCGCGGCTTGGGCCAGAGCGCGAGCAGGGCATCGAAGGCGCCGCAACGGCGCGCGGCCTGCCAGAGGGCGCCGGGTAGGCCCAGTGCGAGGGCGGAGGCGTCGAGGGGGATCGGGGCGGCCTTGTCCTGGACGAGTTTCTCGAGGCGCTCGGCGGTGCCGAGATAGGTTTGCTTGACAATCCGGGAGTTGCCATCGACGCGGCCGGAGGTGGCGACGTAGTAGTAGGTCTGGTTGCCCTTCTTTTTGCCGATAACAGAAGCCATACAGGGTAATTGAGTATAGCAATGACGCGGCAAAAAGATCAACAATCAATTCAGGAAAAGACAGAAATTGGCCGAACATATATAGGGTAATACAAGAACCGAGCGCAAACCGGGCAGATAAGTGCAATAACGACAGGGAGTTAGCGTCGGCTGTCGCCGACCCTCATGAACGCCCGCAGTAAACTCCCGCTAGACCCGCAACCCACAGGTCTCGTGTTTCGGGCCTCGATGATCCAGATCGGTTTCCGATGATTCCATGTCTCCCCTTGTCGGTCTGAGGCGGGCCTCGCTAGATCCCTGCCCGGAAGTTCCCGACTGCCTCCGACGTTCGCAGCGCACGATCGTAAATGGCCAGCTTCTTGATGCTGCCGCTCAAGTTCGGGGCAATGCGCAACCTCGGCGTGCCGTTCGCGTCGTAGAAGTCGGGGCTCAACCGCCCCCATCCAAACTGCCGGTGCTGGCCGCCGTCGGCAAGCTGGCCGTCCACCACGAAGCTGAGGATATGCGGCCCTCCGTCTACGATCGCGCACAGGTGGTGGAGCACTCCGGGCTGGATCATGCCGGGGTCGCAATCCCACCTGTTTTCGGAACGCGCATCGTCCAGGCTGAGTTCGATGGTGCCCCGGTCAGTGACTGCCAGCGCCCAGCCTCGGCCGTCGTCGCGCCGGGTGCTGAGCAGGGTCTGGTCGGCTCGCACCCGCCGGAGCCGGAACCAGACCTCTACAGTGAATCCCGCCCGGGAAGGTCGCGATCGGTGTCCGTCTCTCACCCGCAACGCCGGTAGACGAGGCATGGCGGTGTCCGTCGGCATCCCTTCGCCCGGGGAGGGGAGTTCGAGGATCGTTCCGCTTGTGGCTCGGCCAGTGGAATCGAACTGATTCCAAAGTCCGGCCAGTAGTTCCGGCTCGATCTCATGGATTCGCGCGATGGCCTTCTCGGTCTCAGAAATGTAGTATTTTCCGCTGACCTCGACGAAGTCCGGATAGCTCATCCTCGTGTACGGATCGTCATGGTAGAGGGCTATCTCGGGCTGCGTCCATGCGATCACCTTCCCGTCCGGCGAATCGCGCTCCACGCCCCCGCACAGCCATGCGGGGTTTCGATCCCTGTATGCCATCTTCGGACGGTCCGGATGCTCTCTGATGAACCGGCCTCCGTGGTTGTGAAACCAGTACAGGTACTTGCCGTTCGAGGCCCGCCAAGCGAAGTTGGCGGCACGCGGATGCTTCATCAGCCGCCCGTCGGCAAATCGCTTGTAATTCGGCGGGTCCCAGGACCTGCCGCCGTCGCGGCTGTATGTGTACACGGGATGTCCGTCGATCGAGCGGTAGACGCAGTACAGGGACCCATCGCTGAGCACCGTATAACTCTGTTCGCCGGCAACCGGACCCCCGCCGGGGGGCGTCCTCAGACCGATGTCACCCTCCGGGAGAGTCTCCCAACGGATCCGCTCGGGATCGGTCTCGGCAAGGATGTTGTCGCTACGCAGCAGCACGCCCTCGTTGGAAGTGAAGAAGCCCTCTCCGAAACCTCCCACCTTTGTCAGTGGCACGTATCCGGAGCCGGCATGAGCGAATGCCTTGCCAACGTTCCAGAAGAAGCGGATGCGGCCTTGGTAGGCGTTGTTCCGATCGATGTCGAACTCGCGAACGGCAATCGTATGGCGATCGCGAGACCACGATCGTCCTCCGTCGTCGCTGTACTTGAACACGAAGTATCCGAGACTGTCGACCCGTCGGCACCATCCGTCCGGATAGGCGGACCTGTCCGCCTTGACCTGCCGGATGTTGTCGGTGTTGTGGTTATAGAAAATATAGACCCGGCCGCTAGGAACCTTCAGCATCACGGCGTAGGATGCTTCCGGGCCGTCCGGAGGCTCCACTGCAACGGGCTCGCTCCAGGTGCGGCCTCGGTCCTGACTGCGGAACGTCACGACATGTTGGCCCTGCTGGCCCTCGCGGCCCGACCCCACCGTGGCGCAGCACAGCCAGGTGCCGTCATCCAACCCCACGATGTAGGGCTGGTCCGCATAGGTGACCGAGTAGATCTCGTGCCCGTTATCGATATGTCGCGCGTCGGGAACCGGGCCGGCGGCAGCCCACTGCATGCGAGGCAGCACGATGGAATGGGCGAGCGCGCCCAAGACGTTGCGCCGGGTCAAAGCCGCTCGTACCATCAGTCGTAGCTCCAGTATCCGGGGAAGACTTCCAGCGGATCATCCTCGGCCGGCGACGCATCTACCTGATCCCACGGCCAGAAGCCCCTGAACAGCACGCGAGGGTCCGGCGGTTCCCGATCCCGCCAGTACCTGCGATCAGCCTCCCGGATCAGCCGCCTCGCTTGCCTCCAGTCGGTGATCACATCGTCGAACCAAGCGTCGTATCGCTGCTTCAAGTCGCGGACCACTTTCGGGTGCATTGTCGACACATCCGTCGTCTCGCCGGGATCCTGAATCAGATCGAACAGCCTCGGTGGCTCGGCGCGGGCGTCGGGGAAGTCGGGTATGTCGGGGTCCAGGGGCATCTCCCAGTGCTTGTGGGTGATGCCTCGACGGTAGGAGGGATTGTCGCGGGGGCCGTCCTTCGCCATGGTCGGCTTCAATCCGGGCCAGTAGAGCTTCCAGCGTCCCTTGCGAATAGCCGCGTCGCTGTGCCGGACCGGCGTGTAGCGGTTTTTCTGAAACGGAAGGATCCGATCCGAGAGCTCCGGCATCTCCTCGCCCCGCAGCAGGGGCATCACGTTCCGGCCGTCGAACGGCTTTGCTCCTGGCGGCGGGTCCGCGGCAGCCGCGTGGAAGAGCGTGGGCAGCCAGTCGCAGCCGTGCACCGGAGTCTCCACGACCAGTCCCGCCGGAAGGGTGCCCGGCCAGCTGGCCGCCGCCGGCACGCGAATGCCTTGCTCCAGCACCTCGCCCTTGTTGCCCGACAGTCCCGCGTGAAACCGGTAAGTCGAGGCGTCCAGATCGCTCCGTTCGTTCAGGATGGCGCCGTTATCGCTGGTGACCACGATGATCGTCTCATCCCAGACGCCCTCCCGCTTCAATGCGGAAAAGATCCGACCCAGGCCAGCATCCAGCGCCTCGATCATGGCGTAAATGGTGGCGACTGTCCGCCCGAAGCGGGATCCGACGCGATCCTCGTACTTCTCGATCAGTTCCCGGGGGGCTTGAAACGGGTCGTGTATGGCGTTGTGGGCCAGGAAGATCGCGAAGGGGCGCTCGTCCCGCTCGCGGATAAGCCGAATCGTCTCGTCAGTGAAGACGTCGGGAAGGTAGCGATCGTCCGACTGGTCGTACACTCCGTTTCGCATCAGGTTCCAGCGCCAGTAGTCCTGGGCGCCGTTGGGGAAGCCAAAGAAGAGATCGAAGCCGCGCCTGTGCGGCAGCACATCGGCGTTGTAGAGGCCGTTGTGCCACTTTCCGACCAGCGCGGTGGAGTAGCCGGCGTGCCGGAAGTAATCCCCGAAGGTCTTCTCGGACGAATCGATTCGGTCAATGCCCCGGTTGCTGGAGACATCCACCGCCCCGGTGCGATGGTTGTAGCGGCCGGTCAGGAAACCGGCCCGTGCAGGGGCGCAGAGCGGCGACGGGGCGTAGTGATGGGTGAGGAGCACCCCGCCCCGGATCAGCGAGTCAATATGGGGAGTGTCGACGTACGGGTTTCCGTAGGCTCGAAGGTCCCCGTATCCAAGGTCGTCGATCAGGACGAAGAGGACGTTGGGGGCTGCCGTAGATGGGACGGCGCAGAGGATGACGAGGAGTGCGAGACGCATGCGGAGCCCAGGTCCGCCGCCTGCACAAGATCTTACGGGAATGCGGCTGCAACGCCGCCGATCCCCGAGGAGAGCGTGGCCGGGCGATGCCGGTGTTGCGTCAGGACCACGCAGTGAGTCCTAGAATGGAGGCGACAGGTAGACCTATCGACATGCACCCCTCATTCCGGATCGCGGCCTCTTGGCTTGTGCTTGCGACAGGAGCTGCTGCCGTGCCCGCGCCCGCGGCTGCGGCTGGGGAGATGCCGCCCGCCGTGAACCGGGCGGTCGACTTCGCTGCCGACGTCCAGCCGATCCTGCATACCCGTTGCTACGCGTGCCACGGTCCGTCCGTTCAGACGAACGGGCTTCGTTTTGATCGGCGCGATGCGGCTCTGAAGGGCGGGCACAGCGGACCGGCCATGCTGCCGCGCAACAGCGCCGGCAGCGCTCTGGTGCTTCGCATCGCCAGTCCGGAGGAGGGCTTCCGGATGCCTCCCGTGGATCCTCGCCTCACTCGCGAAGAGGTGGGGATCCTGCGTGCCTGGATCGACCAGGGCGCAGCTTGGCCCGAGGACTCCGACCGCGATGCCCCTGTCTCGAGCGCGTCGGCGAACGAGCACTGGAGCTTCAAGCCGATCAGAGGTCCGGAGCCTCCGCAGGTGCGCGGTGGCGAGTGGGCGCGCAACCCGATCGACCGGTTCGTGCTCGCAAGGCTTGAATCGGAGAAGATCGATCCTTCGCCTGCGGCGGGCAAGCTGACCCTCCTGCGCCGCCTGAGCCTGGACCTGATCGGCTTGCCGCCAACGCGGGAGCAGGCCGAGGCGTTTCTCGACGATTCCAGCCAGGGAGCGTACGAGCGCTTGGTCGACACGCTATTGGATTCGAAGCACTACGGAGAGAAGTGGGCCCGTCACTGGCTCGACCTGGCTCGCTACGCCGATTCTGACGGATACGAGAAGGACCTCGCCCGGCCATATGCGTGGCGCTGGCGCGAGTGGGTCATCGAGGCCTTGAACCGGAACGTGCCCTTCGACGAGTTCACCAGGCTCCAGCTTGCCGCCGACCTGCTGGATAACCCGACGCCTGACCAGCTCGCCGCGACCGGCTTCCACCGCAACACCTTGCGGAACCGCGAGGGCGGCACGATCTATGACCAGTCGCGGTTCGAGGAAACGCTGGATCGCGTCAACACGGTGGCGACGACTTGGCTAGGGCTGACCGTGGAGTGCGCGCAGTGCCATGACCACAAGTACGACCCGATCACGCAGGAGGACTTCTATTCGTTCTATGCGTACTTCGACAACGTGGAGGATGCGCAGATAGACGCGCCGCTGCCGGGCGAGATGGGGCCGTACCTGAGCAAGCGAGCCGAGTACCTCCGGAAGCGCCAAGCACTGCTCGACGAGCATCACGTTCCGGAATTGCAGCCCGAGTGGGAACGCCAGATGAAGATCGCCGGCGCGAACCCCGGCGAACGCACGGACTGGGACCTCTGCTACGACGTCCTGTTCCAGATGACTGACAACGGCGGGGAAGTCCTGGGCAAGGATCCGGCAGAGCGGACGTTCCGGGAACGCGAAGTGCTGACCGACTACTTCATCGACTGGTACAACACGGTTGTTTCCAAGGAGCGCATCGAGGAACTGGGGTTCAAGCAGCTGCGAAAGAAGCTCAAGGAGCTCAAGTCCACGTATCCTCAGCCGAGCGAGGCGCGCATCATCCGCGAGCGGGAGAAGCCCGCCAAGACCTTCCTGCGAGTTCGAGGGCAGTGGGATCGCAAGGGTATCGAGGTCGTGCCGCGGCCTCCGTCCTTCTTGCCCGGTTCTGGCGCGGTCGGACCGGCGACACGTCTCGACCTTGCTGATTGGATCCTGTCGGAGGACAACCCGCTCACGGCGCGCGTCGCCGTCAACCGCATGTGGCAGGAGTTCTTCGGGCGCGGACTGGTTCGGACATCCGAGGACTTCGGGCTCCAAGGCGAGACGCCCTCGCATCCGGCACTGCTCGACTGGCTGGCCGCGGAGTTCCGGTCGAGCGGTTGGAACATGAAGCGGATGCATAAGTCGATCGTCATGTCCGCCACCTACCGGCAGTCTTCGCACGCCCGACCGGATATCGCCGAAAGGGACCCGGACAATGCGTGGCTGGCCCGCCAGAACCGGATCCGGCTGCCCGCCGAGATCCTGCGCGATTCGGCCTTGCGGGTCAGCGGCCTGCTGTACCCAAAGATCGGCGGCCCCAGCGTTTACCCGCCGCAGCCGGCAGGCGTCGTGGATCTGACCTACGGCTGGGACACCGACCGCTGGGCGGACAGCGAGGGACCGGACCGCTACCGGCGAGGCTTGTACACGTTCTTTCAGAGAACCGCGCCGTATCCTCAGTTGATGAACTTCGATGCTCCGGACTCGAATCGCACGGCAAGCAGGCGACGGCGCTCGAACACGCCCCTGCAGGCCCTGAACCTGTTGAACGACGAGGTGTTCGTCGAGTCTGCGCGCGCGCTGGCGATCCGGGTGCTGAGCGAGTCCCCGCCCGACTGGAAGGGCCGCCTGGACCGGATGTTCCAGATGACGCTGGGCCGGCCGCCCCGCGGTGACGAGCCTGCACAACTCGCCGAGTCCTTCCGCCGCCAGGAGCGGATTCTGGCGCAATCGCCGGACGCAGCGAAGAAACTGGCGCGGATCGATCTGCGCGGTCACGAGACCACCGAGGTCGCGGCGTGGATCGGCATCGGGCGGATCTTGATGAACACGGACGAATTCATCACGCGGGAGTAATGCGATGACCCTGCAGCAATTCCGGGCGATCCAGCTACGGCGGGACTTCCTCAAGAACGTCGCTTCGGGGATCGGCATGGCCGCGCTCGGCGACCTGCTCGCGAGCGACGGCCTCACGGCGGCCGACTTGCCCGATGTCAATCCACTGGCCCCCAAGCAGCCGCACTTCGAGGCCAAGGCGAAGCACGTCATCTTCATGTTCATGGAAGGCGGCCCGAGCCAGTACGAGCTCTTCGATCCGAAACCCGCGCTCGAGAAGCATCACGGCCAGGCCCTGCCGGAGTCGATGACCAAGGACATGAAGCTTGCCTTCATCAAGCCCTCCGCCAAGGTCATGGCGAGCAAGTTCGCCTTCCACCGGCACGGCCAGAGCGGCATGGAACTGTCCGAATTGATGCCGCAGCTGGGGACTGTCGCGGACGACATCAGCCTGGTGCGTTCGATGCACACGGACGCTTTCAACCATCATCCGGGGCAATTGCTGCTCTTCACCGGCCATACGCAGTTCGGCCGGCCGACGATGGGCGCTTGGTCGGTCTACGGGCTCGGCAGCGAATCGCAGGACCTGCCGGGATTCGTCGTGCTGACCTCCGGGCGCGGCACCAGCGGCGGCTCGAGCAATTTCTCGAGCGGTTTCCTGCCGTCCCACTACCAGGGCACCGTGTTCCGGAACAGCGGAGAGCCAATCCTGTACCTATCGAATCCGGACGGCGTCAGCGACGCGCTGCAGGAGGAGACGCTGCGTTCCGTTCGCGGGCTGAATGAAATGCGGTTCGAGGCGACCGGCGATCTGGAGATTGCCTCCCGCATCTCGTCTTACGAGCTTGCGTACCGCATGCAGATGTCAGCCCCTGAACTGCTGGACTTCTCCGACGAGCCGGGGCACGTTCTCGAAGGCTACGGCGTCAACAGCGACGACGAAGGCCAGAAGCAGTACGCGACCAACTGCCTGCTTGCCCGGCGGATGGTCGAGCGGGGAGTCCGTTTCGTGCTGATGATGGACGCGAGCTGGGATGACCACAGCGGGTTGAACGAGAATTTGCCGAAGCGGTGCCAGAAGGTCGATCAGTCGAACGCCTACCTCATCCGAGACCTCAAGCAGCGCGGGCTTCTGGACGAGACGCTTGTGATCTGGGGCGGGGAGTTCGGCCGGACTCCCATGGTGGAGCTTCGCCGGCCTGACGATGCCGACAGTGCCGGCCGCGATCACCACCCGAACGCCTACAGCATGTGGATGGCCGGCGGCGGCCTGAGGGGCGGCCAGGTCGTGGGCAAGACCGACGACCTATGCCTCAACGTTGTCGAGGATCCCGTGCATGTCCATGACCTGCAGGCGACGCTCCTGCATCTGATGGGGTTTGATCACGAGCGACTCACCTATCGGCACATGGGGCGCGACTTCCGGTTGACCGACGTCAGCGGGCAGGTCGTGGAGAAACTCTTGGCATAGGGCACGATCCTGCGGGGGTCGACGATTCCCGGTTTCCGCTGCTGCCGTCGGCCGGGATGAGTCGAGAGGGGATTGCTGCAGGCCATTGATCGGCACGAATGCCGAATCGGGTGTTGGGCATTGCCTCGAATGCGCGCTCTTGCTGAGCCTCTCCGCAATCAGAGCAACGCTGGTCGCGCGCGGGATCGCCTGCCGTCGATTCAGGCTCACGGGGTGGGTCGGGAAAGCCTCGCGGCTAGCGTTTCCAAAGAGCTGACGGACGTGGTTCATGCCAAACCGGTGCTCGGATTGCCGCCTCGCCATCATCCTCATGTAGCCCCTGAGCGATTCTGGCCGATGGCTTCGGACGCAACGGTTCCGAGACTGTATTGCTGTCGAGCAGGTATCGCACTGCTTACAGCGGGAAATCGCGACCGGGGCTTTCGTCGCGTGTCCCTTCCAGCAACTCCTCCGGGTCGAGGTCGAGGTCCGAGAGATCGACCGTTTTCTTGAACTCTTCATAGGATTCGACGAAACTGCGTTGACCAGTGACCATTCGCTCGAAGGATCGATGCCCGATGAGAACTGCCACAGGTTGGCCCCGCCGGGTGAGCCGTACAGTCTTGCCGAGCTCCGCCTCACGGACCAGTCTGGGCAGGTTGCGGCGCGCCTGCGCTATGGAATGCCCTTGAGCCATCTTGCCTCCCGCAATGTTCATCAGCACGTACATTATCGTGATCTCGGAAAACTTGGATCACCATGGCGTTCCGGCGCCGAGAGCGCATACGGGCGGAGCGAGGCTGGAGACCCTGTCGGTTGCTATTCGTGCTGACTTGGCAGAAATGGCAGATCGCTTGGCCGGAATGCGACCTATCCCTGACTGACGTATTTCGGTGGATCGCAATGCGTCGAGAGCCTTCATTAGGCAGGCACTTCAAGCTGACAGCAGACTTGAAGCGAGAGCCGATCCGCCCTTGCAGATTCGCTGCTGTAGAATGGCGAGTTTCGATCTAGCCGCCCAAGAGCAGGTCACGATGCCGTTTACCGCCGCTGTCGTCCAAGACTGTCCGGTCGTCTTCGACCGCCAACAGACGCTCGACAAGGTTGCGGCCCTGACGGCCAAAGCCGCGAAGACAGCTGCTCGACTCGTGGTCTTCCCCGAAGCCTTCGTGTCGTCTTACCCGAAGGGCCTCGACTTTGGCGCGCGGGTGGGAGGCCGGACTTCGGAAGGCCGCGAGTATTTCCAGCGCTACTACGACAGTGCGGTCGACATTCCGGGACCGGGGATTGACCGGCTCGCTGAGATTTCAGGCGACAACGATGTCCATCTCGTCGTGGGGGTTATCGAACGCGACCGTGGCACGCTCTACTGCAGCGCCGTATTCCTGAGCCCGGAAGGCCAGTACTTGGGCAAGCACCGGAAGGTGATGCCGACCGGGGTGGAGCGCATCATCTGGGGGTTCGGCGATGGCTCGACGCTCCCGGTCTACGACACGCCTCTGGGACGGCTGGGAGCCGTGATCTGCTGGGAGAACTACATGCCGCTGCTGCGCACGGCCATGTATGGGAAGGGGATCCAGTTGTACTGCGCTCCGACGGCAGACCACCGGGACAACTGGCACTCCTCCATGATCCACGTGGCCCAGGAAGGCCGGTGCTTCGTGTTTTCCTGCTGCCAGCACCTGACGCGGGGAGACTGTCCTGACGACTACCCCGCGATTCAGGGAAACGATCCGTCGACGGTACTGATGCGGGGCGGCAGCGCGATCATCAACCCGCTGGGGGAAGTCCTGGCTGGTCCCCTGTACGACCAGAAGGGGATCCTCACCGCGGAGATCGACATGGCCGAGATCGTGCGCGGCAAGTACGATTTCGACGTGGTCGGGCACTATGCCAGACCCGACATCTTCCGCTTGCATGTGAATGAAGGGCCGCGTTCTCCAGTGGTGAAGGATTGAATCGCCGCCGGCGGCATCCACCGGCCCAGCCGTCGTCCTGCCCCTTCCCCGAGGTTCGTGATCGGCTGCCTCGCGGGTCTCGCGGATCCCAGAGTGCGCCGCATGCTGGATCAACGGCCTCAGCGTGTGGATGCGGTCTCCCTCGGGATCGCAAGGCCCGTAGCAGCAAGTGGGTCACCTGACCGGTACGGGCATGACGGTGTCGCTGAGCCGAAAATTGGTAGCATGTCGCCGGTCATGACCTTGACTCGTCGAACATTTGCCTTAGGCTTGCTGCCGGGATTGGCTGGCGCCCAAGAAGGGCACTTCCATCAAAGTCCCGTATTCTCGGCGGGCGACCACGGCTACCACACGTTCCGAATTCCCGCGCTCCTGCCTGCCGGAAACGGGGTGCTGCTGGCGTTCGCGGAGGGCCGCCGTGGCGGCCGAGGCGACAGCGGCGCTATCGATCTTGTCTTGAAGCGCTCGACCGACTCTGGCGCGACTTGGTCTGATCTCCAGGTTGTCTGGAGGGACGGGTCCAACACGTGCGGGAATCCCTGCCCGGTAGTCGACAGTCGAACCGGCCGGATCCTGCTGCCCATGACCTGGAACCCCGGAGAGGACCACGGCCGCGAACTGCACCGTGGGACCGGCACCGGCACGCGCCGAGTGTTCTTGGCCCACTCCGATGACGAAGGCGAGAGTTGGTCGTCGGCACGCGAGATCACAGGCCAGGCGAAGCGGCCCGACTGGTGGTGGTATGCCACCGGCCCGGGTGTAGCCATCCAGATCCGGAACGGCGAGCACGCGGGAAGAATCGTGGTACCGGCCAACCACACCTCGGAGACGGACGGATACGCCGCGCACGCCATCCTCTCCGATGACGGCGGCGAGAACTGGAGGATGAGTTCCGTGATTGCTCCGGCCTGTAACGAGAGCCAGGTCGTGGAGCTGTCCGACGGACGGTTGATGATGAACAGCCGCAACCAGGCCTTCACGAACGACGAGCGCACGGGCTACCGTGCGATCGCGTTCAGTTCCGACGGCGGCGAGACTTGGACTCCCCCGCGGCCGGATGCGCACCTCGGCGATCCCCAGGTCCAGGCCAGCCTGATTCGGTATGCATGGCCCGGCGAGGGCGGCCCGGGCAGACTGCTGTTTTCGAATCCCGCTCCCGGGGTTTCGCGGGAACGCGGCCGGCGGATTCGCATGACCGTGCGCTCGAGCCTTGACGACGGCCGCACTTGGCCCGCGGAGCGTTTGATCCACGAAGGTCCCGCGGCATATTCGAGCCTGGCCCGGCTGCGCGATGGTTCGGTGGGCTTGCTCTATGAAGCCGGCAGCGAGGGTCCGTACGAAGCCATCCTGCTGGCGCGCTTCTCGATTGACTGGCTTGCCGGCGGAACGGGCTGAAGCGGGGCCGCCGGGGAGGCCCCCTCCGCGGCGCAGAAAAGCCGGGCCGGGGAGCGACGTCTCTTATCCGAAGCTCCGGCGACCGCCGCAGCGAGTCCGCGCACCACCTGCAGCTCGCGGGCGAGCCGGTCGCGGGTTACCCTATTGCTGGACCTGCCAGTGCGGTGATCCAATGATCGGAGGTTAGGCCATGGAATCACGACGGGAGTTCTTGGGCCATCGCCTGCTTGATGGCGCTGCCCTCGCCGCCGCGGCGGCCTTGCCCGCTGGACTGCCCGCGCAAACCGAGTCGTCTCGCAAGATTCGCATGGGAGTGGTCGGAGGGGGTTTCGGCACATACTTCTCCTGGCACGAGCATCCAAACTGCACGGTCGCGGCCGTCACCGACTTGAGGGCCGACCGGCGCGACAAGCTTCAGACGACCTATCGGTGCGACACCGTATACAACTCTCTGGAAGAGATGCTCCAGCGCCCCGAAGCCCTCGACGCTGTCGCAGTCTTCAGCGGAGCGCCAGACCATTTCCGCCACGTCTCGATGTGCATGGAGCGCGGGCTCCACGTGATCTCTGCCGTGCCTGCGGTGATGACGCTCGAGGAGGCTGACGGGCTCCGGGATGTGAAGGAGCGGACCGGGCTGCGGTACATGATGGCTGAAACGAGCTACTACAGGCAGCCGGCCATCTACGCACGCAACTTGCATGGCGAGGGCGGTTTCGGGGAGCTCTTCTATTCGGAACTCGAGTACTACCACGACCGCGGTGACCTTGATGCGCTACTCACCAACAAGGCCAGTCGCCACTACGAGCCCGATGGGTCGCGCTCCTGGCGCTGGGGCCTGCCGCCCATGCACTACCCCACCCACTGCTTGGGTTTCTTGGTCGGCGTGACGCGAGAGCGTATCGAGCGGGTTTCGTGCCTTGGCTGGGGAGGCAAGCATGAGTGGCTCGACGACAACCGCTACGACAATCCGTTTTGGAGCCAGTCCGCGCTGATGCAGACCAACCGCGGCCACATGACGCGCTGCAATGTTTTCTGGATGGTGGGAGGCCACGGCGAAAGGGCCCGCTGGTATGGCGAGAAAGGGTCCTTGCTCATGGAGGTGAGAGGACTTCACGACGATGCCTGGGTGTCGCGGTCGACGGTCCTCGACGGGCGCGAACGTACCGAGATACTGGAGATTCCGGATTACTGGAAGAGCGACATGCTGCCGCCCTTGATGCGGCACGGGAGCGGCCACGACGGCAGCCACCCGTTCCTTGCGGCGGAATTCGTCAACGCCCTCGTCGACGACCGGGAGCCGGTGATCGACGTCTACGAATCCCTGGCGATGACAGTGCCGGGGATCGTCGCGCACCAGTCGTCGCTGAAGAACGGCGAACAACTTGCCGTGCCGAGCTTCGATCGCTCGGGCTGAACTGCCGCCCAAAGGGATCTGCGAGAGGTCGGGCGGGTCGAACGCTTTCGATCTGGAAGATACTCGGGGAGGTAGGCAGGGGCCTGCTGGCCGCTATGCTCAAGGAACTGGGGATACGGAAGGAGGAGTTCTAGTGCGGTACGCATACCCTTGCCAAATCACTCCCCACGAAGACGGCGAGCTGGTGGTGTCCTTCCCGGACGTCCCGGGGGCGCTGACCAGCGGGTACAGCCGCGCCGAGGCACTGGAGGCGGCCACCGAGGCGCTGTCAGTGATGCTGGCCGGGCGTGTGGAGGACTGCAAGGCCATTCCAGTCCCGAGCCGGGCGCTGGACGGGCAGGAGATCGTGGCGGTGGACTCGGTGACGGCGGCCAAGCTAGATTTGTATTCGGCCATGCGGAACCAAGGGATCACCTAGAGTGGACTGGCGTAACCGCTCGGGCTGCGCGACACCACCTTGGGCCGCGCCAATCCGGTGCGCTAGCGCGCCTCGCTGGCGGGGGCGATCACGCCTAGGTTTGACCACTCGTCGAGCTGGTTCCTGATAGCATCCGCGGCGGTTGCATCGGGGTTGAGCTCGAGAAACTGCCGAAAGTGGTTCGCGGACGACTGAAAGTCCCCGTAGTTCGCATAGGCGGACCCCAGGAACTGGTGAGCCTGCGGATAGGTGGCCGTCGCCCCTCTCTCGATCAGTTCCAACGACTTCTCGATGCACTGCTCGTTATTTCCGGTGCGCAGGTACGCGCCGGCGACATAGAATCTAACGTCGTTAAGACCGCCGTTAATCTCCAGTGCTTTCTCCCCCATTTCGATCGCGCCGGCTAGGTCGCCAGACCCGACCAGCAACGGCACGATGCGCGAATAGACGGGATAGAGATACGGATCGCCATCCACTGCCTGCCTGTACGCGTCCAATGCACGCTCGGGCATCCCAAGGCTCTCCCGGACCTGGCCCAGAAGTTTCCAGGCGGCCGCGAAGCTCGGGTCCACTCCCACTGCTGACTCCAGGCGCGCGGCAATCTTGCCGAGGTTTGGGCGCGGTTTGCCGACCTGCTTCAGTGCCCATTCGTACGATTGCAAGGCCTTCTTCGGCGCGCGGGCAATCGAGGGGCTGATGGTATGCCCCAAGATGCCTTCAGCACTTGAGAGGACGACCTCGCCGACGTCGGGGCTGTCGAACACCGATCGAATGCCGAGCTGGATCTCGGATGACTGATGGCCCGGAAGCTCGGCGCGCACGACGCAGTTGGACATGTTGACAACGCCGAGGTGGTTGGGCTGGGGCACGCCCAGAGCTTGGGCTGAAATCTGCGTGGCGTCGACCGACCCGCTGCCCCTGCCTGACAGTTCGATGTCGAAGGCACCCTCGGGCCCGACCTGATCGGTGGCGCGAGTAAAGCCGCCACAGACGAGTTCGATGATCGTCTCCTTGGGCACCTCGCCAGCATTGCTCATCTGCACGGATCCCGAAATGTACGCAGTCATTTCCGGGTCTGGCGGAAGCAAAGCAACGGGTTCAGCGGTGGGATCCGCCGAAATGCCCGTGGCATCCCTCGCCAACTGGGCCGCCAGCGGCTGCGAGAGAAACATGGTGGCCGCTGCTAGCACCAAGACCGATCCAGTCGCTGCCATGAATGTGTCCTTTCGCCCCTGACCGCCCGGCTTGGACCGCTCTCGGCTCGGAAGCGGCACTTGGCGGCATGGTGTCCGCCAGTTCGGACATGGGTCCGAATCGGGCCGGAGCAAGCGGGCAACTGTGGCGATTATAGACCCTCGGATCGACCGGCGGACTCTCGCCGCGCCGGGTTTGGTGCCCCGCGACGCCCCTCGTTCTATCCGTCAGGCCGATCTGGAAATGCCGCTGAGGCGGGCGGGGACTTCTGGCAGTTCCGGCGAGTGATGCTGCCAGGCTTAGCCCATGTATCTCCGGCCTAGCTTCACAGCCAGCGCATCTCCGTGCTGGTCGCCCCACTTGGCGAGCCTCCCCGCGAGTTCCATTACGACGTCCTGCCGCTCTGAAAAAAGGTTGTTCGTCTCGCCGGGATCGTTCTCCATGTCGTACAACTCGTCAACACGCTTGTCAGGCCTCGGCGCAAAGTCGCGCAGGATCAGTTTCCAACGCTCGCTGCGCAGGGCCCGTTCTTCGAACAGGATCCCATCGATGCCTCGTTGCGCTATGTTCTGGATGACGATCTCCCGTTTCCATTCGTCTTGTCCGCTGAGCAGATCGGGGATCAGGCTGCGGTCCTCGTATTCCTCGTCGAGCCTGCCGTAGAGGCCGGCTGCATGCATGATTGTCGGCATGAGGTCCACGGAACTGACGCCGGACTGCCAGACGAGCCCGGCGGGCAGGACCCTGGGGTAGTGCATGATCAGCGGCAGGCGGGCGGCTTCGTCGTATGAAATGCTCATCCCGGCTACCGTGCCAAGGCGATCGATCCACGTCCTGCCGTGCTCCGTGGTGAGGATGATGAACGTGTTGTCGAGGACGTCGTTGCGGCGCAGCGCATCGATCATTCGCCCGATCTCTTCGTCGAGCGCCGTGACCGAAGCGTAGTACTCCTCGTGCTCGACGTTCTTGCCCTCGTAAGGTTCATGGAACCTTTTCGGGGGGTTGTTCGGCTCGTGCGGCGAGTAGTAGGACTGGTACAGGAAGAAGGGCCGATCAGCGTTGTCGTCGATGAACTCAATGGCCTGGTCGGTCTGGATGGTGGGCCTGTAGGGTGACTTGAAGGGCTCGCCGAGCCAGTGGTGGATCTGCGAGTTGAAGCTCTTCCAGACATCGAAGAACCCCGGGTTCCTTTCTCCTAGGTGCCACTTGCCAATGTGCGCCGTGCGGTAGCCGGCGTTATTGAGGAAGTGCGGAAAGTTGTCCCACATGGCGAATCGCGGATCGCCGAATGGATCGGGAATGGGCTCCTGGTAGACGTTGTTCGACCCGTTCGGCACGTAGGGATAGGTGTTCTTCCGCATCCCGTGCTCGTGCGGGTACTTGCCCGTGAGAATCGAGGCGCGGCAGGGGCCGCACAACGGCTGCGGGGCGTAGCAGTTGTCAAACCGGACGCCGTCTGCGGCCAGCCGGTCGATGTTCGGCGTGTGGACGTCCGAGCGGCCGTATGCGCCGATCGCGTCCCGGCGGCACTTGTCCAGAAGGATGAACAGGAAGTTCGGAGGGTTTTGGCCGCTGCCCGGCTCGGCAGCCGACCCGGCCTGAGCGAAGGCCCGCTGGGCCGCCGATGCGCTCCCGAGCATTCCCAGGCTTCCGAGTGCGCCGAGAATCGAGCGGCGCCTAACTGATCGAGGCATGATCTTCCTCCGTTATCCCCACTGCCAACGCAACTCGAACTTCGGATTCGTCTTCCACTTGCCCTTGGAGAAATCCGGCATCTCCAGGGACTTGGACTTGCCGGCAATCGATTGCTCGCTCAGGGGACCGATTGCGCTCCAAGTCACGGCATCGACGATCGACACCGGAGGCGGGGTCCCTTCCCGCAGGCTCTCGGTCCAGCCGCGCAGCTCCATCCAGTCGGCGCCGTGGTGCCCGAACTGGAGCGCCCGCTTGCCGTACATCTTCCATATCGGGTGGTCGAACTCGTCAAGGAACGGGTTCAGCGAGTGCCACCGACGGGCATCCGGGGCCTTGCCGTCCCAATGCCGCTCCTGCAGCCAGACCGAGCCCTCCCCGGGGAATGGCCAGCGAACCATGCCCTTGGTGCCTTGGTACTTGTGCGCGTCATCGCGAGGATGCCAGCTTTGGACGTCGTGGAAGTTCAATGCCGTGCGGCCGTCTTCGAGTTGCAGCAGCACCGTCGTGCGATCGGAGTTGACGAAGGCGCGTTTCGCGTTCGGGTGATCGGGACCCCAGCGGTCGGCGGCGTACTGGTTCATTCCCCGCGAGACGCCGCCCATCGCGAGCACCGACTCGATGCGCGTGCCGTGGTTGATGTCCATCAACATCGCGACAGGGGCGAACTGGTGAGTGGGGTACAGGTTTCCGTTGCGGGTCACCGAGTGCTCCCCGCGCCACCTCAGGTCGCCCTTGTCCGCGAAGCGCGTGTCGAACATATTGCCCCGCACGTCGTGGCCGTACCCGGACTCGCAATAGACGATTTCGCCCAGCAGGCCGGCGCGCATGATGTTCAGCACCGCCAGGGGCTCGCGGCGGTACACCCAGTTCTCGAGCATCGTGGCGGAGGCGCCCGTCCGCTCGGCCGTTTCAACAAGCTGCCAGCACTCGTCGATGGTGATAGCGGCCGGGACCTCGATGGCGGCGGCCTTGCCTGCTTCGAGGGCGGCGACAGCCATGGGCGCGTGCCACTGCCAAGGCGTCGCGACGATCACGCCGTCCAGGTCTTCGCTGTCGAGGAGGCGAAGGTAATCCTCGGGGCCGCGCGCGTAGATCGCAGGCGGCGGTTTCCCGGCGTCCTGGCAGAGCTTGCGAGCTCTTGCCGTCGCATTGTCGTCGGGATCGCAGATCGCCGGGACTTCGACTCCCGACAGATCGAGCAACGGCCGCAGCAGAGATGTCCCGCGCGAGCCCGCGCCTAGGATTCCCACGCGGACAGGCGCCTCGGCGGCCCGCGCCTCGGCCGCGGCAAGGGCGGCAGCCACGCCCACGAATGTCCGTCGGTCGAGTGTGTTTTCCATGGGTCTGATCGATCGCTTCGTCGGTGGCGAGCCGAGTGCGGCTCCATGGTACAGCGCATATCGTCCGGTGCGGGCCGAAAAGGGGCCAAGATCGCCTAACGGGCGCATTGGCTCATGGCGGTCAGCTGCCGGCCGGGGGCGCTGGAGAGGCGGCGCCTGCCGCGAGGTTGCTTCGCATAGGCCAGGAATTCGGCACAGTGCATTTCCAAGACCGATCTCGCCATATTTGGGATCCCCGCTCTCCGCAGAGATCTTTTTGGACACAAGAGACCCGCAACACCGTGTGGAAATTCTATACAGAGTAAATATTTTTTCCAAACCACTTGACATTTTCTCTATAAATAGAGTATTTTCACTTCTATTGAGTTCTGCGGTGTGCGCTGCCGCGGGTGCGAGGCATCAAACACTGTGAAACCGGACCTGACAGACCCCGGCTAGGGCACTGCAGAACTCTTCCTTCCACTTGACCTCAAGGAGGCATACCTATGCTCCAACGATTCCACTCACTGGCCCGGCGCAGGCTGGGCCCGCTAGCGCTCGTCGCGCTAGCTCTGCCGCAGGTGATGCTTGCGCAGACGGTCAGCCCCTGGCTGCAAGCCGTCACCGTGTTGCAGGCCGCGTTCACCGGCCCGATCGCTCGCGGCCTGAGCCTGATCGCGATCGTCATCGGCGGCCTGATGTTCGCCTTCGGCGAGGGCGGCAGCAAGCGCGCCCTGGCCGGCCTCATCTTCGGCGTCGGCATGGCGATCGGCGCTGTCAACTTCATGCAGTGGCTGTTCCCGTGAGCCACGCGGACGGAACGCCGGCCTTGCACGGGACCTACCTTGCGCTCAGCCGCCCGCTGACGGTGCTCGGTTGCGAGCGGCGCCTGTTCATGGGGGCGACTTGCGTGGGTGCGGCCGCGTTCAGCTCGTTCAACGCCCCCATCGCCGGACTGCTCCTGTTCAGCGCCGGCTATGGGGCCGGGCTGGTCGTCACCAAGCTCGATCCCTGCCTGCCGAGCGTGCTGCTGCGGTCGGCGAGTTGCAGCCGGCGCTACGACCCCGCCCTGCGGGCTGCGAGCCCCGAGCCGTTGCAGATCGTGGCGGACACGCACAGATGACGAAACGCACTGCCGCCCCGCTGCACCGCGAGCTTCCGTGGCTGGGATTCGTGGACGACGGCGTCGTGATGACCAAGCGCGGCGAGCTGCTCGCCGGAGCGCGACTCGCCGGAGCGCCCTTTGAGTGCCGGTCGGCCGCCGATCTCGAGTACGTGAGCCTGCGCTGGACGCGGGCGCTGAAGAGCCTGTCTCCCGGCTGGCGCCTTCGCTGGCAGGTCTGCAAGCGGAGGCTCGACTCGCTTCCCCAGCGGATTCCTTCCGATCCGCTGGCAGAAAGAGCGCGCCGCGTACGGCGCGCCCACCTATTGGACAAGGGGCTGTATTCGATCGAGACCTACGTGTTCTGGACATGGGATCCCAAGCTGACTCCGGCGCCGGCGGCGGGAGCCGGCCGGGCCTCGGCGGCCACGCTGCTCTCGCGGGCGGCGCTGTGGCTGTCGCCGGAGCGCACCAAGCAGGTGCTGGCTTCGCACGTGGACGCCGCCCGCGTCCGCTTCGAGAGCGCGGTGGCGTCGTTCTGCGGCTTGGTCAATGACGTCACCGGCCTCGAAGCGCTGCGAGGCGAAGACCTGTTCCGAGCCTTGGCGCTGTCGGCCAACTCTCGCTCCACTGCTTCGGAAGCCCGGTCCGTTTCCCCGCACGGCCTGGACCGGCAGCTTGCCCTCAGCGATATCGAGGGCTACCGCGACCACCTGCTGCTGGATGCCGAACGGGTCGAGACCTATGCCCTGCTGGACCCTCCGGCCGCATCGCGAGCCCACCTCTTCGGAGAGATCCTCGACCTGGACGCCGAACTTGACCTCGCCTGCGAGTGGAGCAGGGAAGACACGGCCAAGTCCCGCCGGCGGATGAGTTCCGCTCGCCGGCACTACCACCAGAAGCGCTACAGCATGCTGGCGCACGCCTCGGCGGGAGACGCGCCGCCCCAGGCGCAGGGAGCCTTGGAGGACCGGGCGGCCCAAGCCGAGGCCGTCCAGCTGGGAGAGGCGTTGCGGGAGCTCGAGGTCGATGGCATGCCGTTTGGCGAGCACAGCCTGAGCGTGGTGCTGCGCGGCCGCGAGCGGACCCATATAGAAGCGGTGCGGCCTGAACTGCTGCGGATCGCAGCGGCCGCCGACGCCCGCTTCCACCGCGAGACCTACAACGGCCTGAATGCGTGGTTTGCCATGGCTCCCGGCAACCACAGGCGGCAGCTGCGGCACACGTACCTCAGCGCCGCGGTCGCGGCCGACCTGGCGCCGCTGTGGGCGGTGTCGGAGGGCGATCCCCGCGACCGGCATCTCGGCGACGAGCACCTGGCGATCTTCGAGACCAGCCGCCGCACGCCGTTCTACTACGCGGCGCATGCCGGTGACATCGCGCACACCCTGGTGATCGGCGCGACCGGCTCGGGCAAGAGCTTCCTGCTCAACTTCCTGCTCGCCCAGGGCCGCAAGTACGACCCGCGCGTTTGCATCTTGGACTTGGGCGGGTCCTACCGCCAGCTGACCGAGTTGGTGGGCGGGGCCTACCTGCACCTCCAGCTGGACACGGGCGGGCTGCCCTGTGAGCTCAATCCGTTCCGCGCGCTGGAGCCGACCGCGGAGAACCTGCAGTTCCTGGTCTCGTTCGTGCGGATGCTGCTGGAGATCGAGGGAGCGCAGTGCGACGCCGGCCAGCGGGCCGAGCTGCGCGCGCAGATTCAAGCTCTTTACGAGCTCGAGCCGGAGGCGCGCACGCTGTCGTCGCTGCACGGCCTGCTGCCCGCCAACTTGCGCGGTCCTCTGGGCGCTTGGATCCAAGGCGGCGTGTGGGGCTCGGTCTTCGACAACGCCGAGGACTCCCTGACCCTGGCCGACTGGCAGGCCATCGACCTGGCCGGGGCGGCGGGCAAGCCCGAGCTGGCGCGCGCCCTGCTGTACTACCTGCTGCACCGTCTGGGGACGATGATCACGGCCCCGGAAGAACTCGGCCGCTGGAAGCTTCTGGTGGTGGACGAGGCCTGGCGGTTCCTGGCCGACCCGCACATCGGCGCCTACTTGGGAGAGGGTCTCAAGACGTGGCGCAAGTGCAATGCCGGCGTGGTGCTGGCTACCCAGTCGCCGGGTGACGCCACGGCCAATGCCAGCCTCTGCCGCACGGTGGCCGAGAGCTGCCTGACCAAGATTTTCCTGGCGAATCCGGAGCTCGATCCCTCCGGCTACGCCGACGCGTTCGGACTCAGGCGCGCCGAGGCGGAAGCCATCCGGGCGCTGGTTCCCAAGCGCCAGCTGCTGCTCCACCGGCCGGGTCTCGCGCAAGTGCTCGAACTCAGCGTCGACCGGCGCAGCTACTGGCTGTACACGACCAACCCGGTCGAGGCCGCCCGCCGCCGAGACGCCATCCGAGATCTCGGTTTCGAGCGCGGCCTCGACTCTCTCATGGAGGACACAGAACAATGCACTACCGACTGACGCAGTTTCTTATATGCGCGGCCCTGGCGGCTGCCGCCGCCGTGCCGGAGCGCGGCCTCGCACGCGAGGTAGCAGCCGGACCTGACGAGGTGATCGAGGCCCGGGCGCGGGTGCGCTTCGCCACGGCCATCGTGCTGGACCCTGGCGAGCGAATTCTCGACTGGGTCTGCGGCGATGCCGAGTACTGGAGCGTGCAGGGCGCGGCCAACCTCGCTTTTGTCAAGCCCAGCGCCGAAGACATCGAGACCAACGTCACCCTCGTCACCGACAAGGGCAACGTCTACACGCTGCATTTCCGCGAGCTCGGCGATTCCGAGGCAGAGCCGGACCTGAAGCTGTTCCTGCGCCCGAAGCAGCCATCCGCCGAGGGCGCTTCTCCGTTGCAGCCGCTGGGATTCGAGCCCCGCGGGGCGGCAGCTGCACTGGAGCGCGATGCGGAAGCGGCCCGCCAAGAGTCTCAGCAGGCCATCGAACAGGCCCGCCAAGACGCCGAGCAGCGGGTCGAGGCGTTCCGCGCGGCCTATCCGCGCAGCCTGCGCTTTGAGTACGAGCTGGATCGGGAGGCGCTCGACGCGCCGTTTCGGGTCGCCGCGATGTGGCTCGATGACCGCTTCACCTACATCCGGGCGGATCCGGAGGAGGCCCCGGCGCTGTACGAGTCCCGCGACGGCAAGCCGTCCATGGTGCCGTACGACTTCTACGACGGCTTGTACGTGACCCGCCGCCCGCTGGCGGATGGCTGGCTGCAGATCGGGAAGCGCAAGGTGCGCTTCCGCCGCGCCGAGCGCTGACAGGGGGCACGGACGTGAAGCGAATCCTGGATAAGATCCCGCGCCCACCGGGCGCCTTGCCGGCCCGGGCCCAGACCTGGGTGCTGATGGGGCTGACCGGCGTGCTGGTGCTGGCGCTGCTGCTGTTTCCGGGCGACCCCGAGGTTCGACCGTCTCAAGACGCGGCCGAGGTTGCCATGCCGGGCTCTCCCGGGACCGGCACGCCTGTCGGGGTGCGATCGGCCGAGAGCGCGGCCCGCCGCATGCGCGACGAGGCCGCCCGCGAGGCGGAGAAGCGGATGCGCAGCGAGCTCGGCGTGCCCGCCGAGCGCCCGGACGGGCTGCCCCGTCCGCCGGCCCCGCTCGTGCAGTCCGGCCCGATCCACTCCGCCGGCCATGGCAATGCGAGCGGCATCACGCCCGAGGAGCAGATCAGGCGCGAGGAGGCGTTGCGGCGCTACCGCTCCCTGAGCGCTGCGCCGCTGGTGCTCAGCCATCGCGATGCGATGGCCGCCCAGCCTGGCAGTTTCCCAGGTCCGGCCGGCGTTACCAGCAGGGAAGCGGAAGCCGCCACGCCTGCGACGGTTTCGGAACCTCAGGACGTCGCGGAGGAAGCCGGCCGCACCGAGACCTTGCGCGAGGGCGAGTTTCTCGAGGCGGTTCTGACCAACAGGCTGAGCGGCGACTTTTCCGGCCCGGTCAACGCCATGGTGTCGGCCGACGTCTTCGACCGCTCCGGCCAGCGACTGCTGATCCCGCGCGGCACGCGAGCGCTTGGAGAGGCCCTCCAGGTCGAAGCGTGGGAGCAGTCGCGGCTGGCTGTGACGTTTCACCGCCTGATCCTGCCGGACGGGCGGGCCGTCCGGCTGGACCAGAGCGCGGCACTGAACCAGATCGGGGAGACCGGTCTATTGGACCTGGTCGACCGACGCTACCCGTCCGCCTTCCTGGCGGCCGGGGCGATCGGCGCCTTGGCGGGGCTGTCCAGCGCGGTCAGCCCGGCGCAAGCGCTGGCGTCGCGCTTCGGGGCGGCCCGGCAATCGGTCGGCGCGGGCCTGTCCCAGTCGGCCGAGCGCATGCTCGACCGCTACCTCAACCGCCTGCCCAAGCTGACCATCCGCGAGGGCCACCGCATCCGCATCTACCTCACGGCCGACTTGATGGTGCGGCCGTACCATGACCCGCCCGGCCCTGCAGCCGGGCCAGCAATCCAAGGAGAATCACAATGACTCGCAAACTCGCAATCCTTTGCATCCTGTTGGTGGTGCTGGCCGCGCCGGCCACGCCATTCTGGGGCGCATTCTTCGCCGGCATCGGCAAGGCTGTCGGCAAGGCCATCGGCATCCCGCAGATGGGCGGGGGGCTCGACGGCCTGATGCCGGTCACCATCAAGGCCGCCCAGCCGGTAGTCGACGCTGCCAACGAGCGGCTCGGCGAACTGCAGAACATCCGCGGCATGGCCAACGGCACGCTCGAGCACTTCTCGGGCGTGGTCGGGACTCTGCGCGACGTGCAAAACCTGACCGACTTTCGGGCCACCGCCACGCGCTGGCTGCGCAGCGCCACGGCGGACCGCTTCGGCACGTCCGGCGGCTGGGCCGACGCCATCAACGGCGACACCCTGTCTGGCGGAGTCGTCGACGCCTACGGCCGGGCTTCGGTGCCGGTGCCGGACTGGAGCGGCGCCCTGGCGGCGCTGGACACGGACCTGCAGGCGGGAGTGCGCCGCGAACACGCCTCGCTGGAGATCGCCGACGCGGCTACCGTGCGCTCGCTGGCTGTCCTGGGGGAGGCGCGGCGCCTAGCCGCGGAGCGAAGCACGGCCCACGCCAACCTCGAGCGGGCCGTGCTGGACCCGAGCAATGCCTCGCAGTCCATGCCGGCGCTGCTCGGCAAGCTGACAGTCGGGCAGGTGCGCCAGCTGGGCAGCGCCGAGCAGACCAACCAGCTGCTCGACGCGCTGCTGGAGGCCGAACTCGCCACTTCGAAGCGCGAGCGCGACCAATTGGCCCGCTCCATGGAGGCCGCCGCCGAGTACAGCCAACTGGCCGCGACCCAGCCCGCGCCGCAATGGCGCATGCCCTGACCCGGCCGTAAGGGAAACCGACCGTGCAACTACTGCCTACGCCGCCGCCGGTGCCGCCGACCGACCCGAGCGAATTCCCGCTGCTGTGGGCGTTTTCCGCGATCGACGCAGCGATCGCGGATCTCGCCCCGCTGTTTGTCGGCGAGGGACTGCTGCTGTTCCGCGCCCTGGCCGCACTGTCGGTGGCGTGGTTCGGGATCCAGACCGCCCTGTCCGGGCAGGGCGTGCAGTGGGGCCGGCTGTTGCCGCTGGTGCTGGCGATGTCGTTCAGCCTCGCGATGCTGCGCTTCTACGTCGTCGACGCGCCCGGCCTCGGCATGCCGGTATCAACGCTGCCCATTCGGGCAGCGGACTTCTACTCGCAGCGCATCGACGGCTTCATCAGCTGGAACTTCGCCCAGTCCTTCCACGAGGGCTGGACGGAGCTGACCTCGTGGAGCTTCTTCGACTTCTTCATGGGCGCCGGGTCGCTGATCTGGACGTTCGTGATCCTGCTGTTCAACACGGCCTGCGCGGCCCTGCTGATCGCCTCGATCGCCGCCGGCCGGGTGGCCGCCGGCGCTTGCGTGGTGCTGGGGCCGCTGTTCATCCCGTGGCTGTTCGTGCCGAGGATGGACTTCCTGTTCTGGGGCTGGCTGCGCTCCTACTTGCAGTTCTCGTTCTACACGGCGGTGGGCTGGACGTTCCTGGCGCTGTGCACGTTCATGCTCGACGGCATGTGGCAGGCGGTGCCTGCCGGCCTCAGCGCCAAGGTGACCTGGTTCTTCTATTCGGCGGCGGTGCTGCTGGTGGCCGTGCTGTCGATGTTCAAGGTGCATGCCTTGACCAATGCCATCTTCCACGGCGGCGGCAGCTTCACCAGCGGCGCCGCCTCCGTGGTTTCTTCGGCCGCGCGCCGCGTCGGCCTGTAGGGGGGAATTGTTGTGAAAACCCACGAAGCCTATGCAGAAATCTGGGCAGAGGTGCTGTCCACCAACCGCTACCTCAAGGTCGCCCTGGGAGCGCTGGCGCTGCTGTGCGTCGGTCTGTTGCTGCTGTGCTGGCGCACGTTCGATCGCTTCGAGCACCTGTCGCCGCTGGTGGTGCGCATCGACGAGGTCGGCCGAGCCGAGGCGGTCCAGTATGAGGCCGCGGCTTATGTGCCGGATGTCGCCAAGCCGGAAGTGAAGTACTTCCTGCGGCGTTTCGTCGTGCTGCATCGCGAGCGCCGTCGCGATGCAGTGCTCGATTCCTGGCAGCGCTCGCTGCTGTTCCTGGACGGGCCGCTCGGCCGGCGGCTGATGCAGGAGCAGGAAGACAGCGGGGAGCTCGTGCGGTTTCTGGGCGGCGAGGGGCCGGAGATCGGGATCGCGATCGACGCGGTGCAAGTGCAGCCGGCCCGGGAAGAGCCCTACCAAGCGCGGGTCGACTTTACCGAGACGCTGCGCGATCTGAGTGGCCGAGTGAGCGGCGTGCGGCGCTGGACTTCGGAGTTCGAATTCCGGTTCCTGGAGAAGCCGCCGCACGAGCTGCTGGCGGTCAATCCCCTGGGGCTGTCGATCACGTACTTCCGCAGCGACCGGATCGAGGACTGAGCCGTGGCGCGGATCTCATTCGGGCTGACGCTGGCGATTGGCGGCGCGGCGGCGTGGCTGGCGCTGGACGAGTTTCGCTACCTGGCGCCGTACCGAAACGAGCTGCTGCGCGAGTACGGCTGGTTGATTGCGGCCTACGTTCTGGCGCTGGCATTCGACCTGTTCGCCCTGCTGTACCTGGCGTGCCGCCGGCTCGGGCTCGGGGATGCCGGGAGAAAGCTGCGGCGGCTGGACGGGGAGGTGCGGCGCGGCAAGACGTTTGACACCGAACTGGCGCAGCGGCTCCGCCAACAGGAGGAGGGACAAGCATGATCAGAGAGTTTGACGACCGCGAGCTTGGGCGCGAAGCGGCAGCCTTCGACACCCGTCGCGAACAGCGGGAGCGTACGCATGTCACACCCGCCCGAGCGCCGAGGGATCCCGTGCCGAGAGAAATCCGCAGGGAGGTCTTGCGCGGCACGGTCGGCTATGCCCGCGGAAGGCGCGGTCGGGCGACGGCGCAGTGGGGCCGGTTTCGGCTGGCCGCCGATAGCGTGGAGGCGTTGCGCATGGCCGGGATCTTCGGCACTGTCGAACTTTCCGACCTGACGGACTTGTTCGAATCGGCCGGGCGGGCCAAGAGGGCGGTGCGGGAATTGCAACGGGACGGTCTGCTGTGCGTGGAGCGCTTCCAGCGTGGCAGCCGCCGGATCGAGGCCGTGACGCTGACCAGCCGCGGTCAGCGCTTGCTGGAGCGCTGCATCGATCCGCGCGAGAACGGCAACGAAGAGGCCCAGGCGTACTTGTCCGGCAGTGCGCGCTCTGCGCAAGTCCTGCACGACACCGCGGTTCATCGGGCGGCGCGCTGCGAAATGCGGCGCATCTCTGCCGAGGGCGGCACGGTACGGCGAATTCGCACCGAGCGCCAGCTGCGTCGCATGGCTTTGGGCCGCGTGGACGCGGCCAAGCGTATGGGAGAAGAGTGCTGCAAGGCCCGCGCCGCGGCCGCCGCCGAACTCCGACTCACGGTCACTGACGGGAAGCTCTCGTTTCCAGACGTGCGCATCGAATGGGAGCGTCCCATTGCCGATGGGAGCGAATCACGCTTCGTGGACATCGAGGTGACCACTCGGGACTACCGAGAGAGGAGCCTGTCCGCGAAGTCGGCAGCGGGCTACCAGATCTACGAAATGGCGACTGACGGCCGCGTGAGCCGCCAGGGGTAGCTGGAGTGGCGCGGTCCGGGTAGCGCAAGTGTCGGTCAGGGCTGCCGAATCCGAAGCGCCGGGCGCGGCGATCGGTGCCGACTTCTTTGAGCGGGCGGAGCGGGTGGAAGCGCTTGGCTACCGCCCGGTCGAAGCGGAGTTCCTGGCCGCGGTCGCGTTGCTGGGGGGCTTCTTCTTCCGGCGGCAGTTCCGGTCCTTCTCCGGCGCGAGCGCAGGAGCGGCCGAGATCCGCCTGGTGAGCCGGGCCGAGGCCAACGGGCATCTCAAGGCCAGCGGTGGCAGGCCCCAGCTGTACCGCCTGTGCGGAGCGTCCCTCTTCCAAGCGGTGGGGTGCGAGGATCCCGCCTCCGGGGGCGGGCGAGCCCGGCGTGCGGTCAAACAGCGGCTCCTAGTGCTTGACTATTGGATCGCCTGTATCGGCGAGGGGCGGCTCCTGCTCTCCGCAGAGGACAAGGCCGCCTATTTTGGATCGCTGGGAATTGGCGAGGACTGCTTTCCAGCGGCAGTCCGGACACGCCGGAACGTGCGAACGTTCTTCCCGGACAGGTTTCCGATTCGCATGGCGGACCGGAGCCATCCCTGGGTCCGGTTCACCTACGCACACGCCGGTTCTAGCGAGCATGGCATGAATCGCCACTTGGAAAGCCACGAGCGCCTGGCCAGGGCACTGGCCGAACGCGGCATACCGTGCGAGTGGGCGGTGCTGGCGGATAGCAAGTCGCAGTTTGCGCGCCTGCGCCACGCTTGGGGGAGCTGGCTGTCCCGTGTGGAAAGGGACTGGTCCGAGGGAGAGTACTTCGAACTGCGCCGGCTGGTCGACAAGCGGCGCTGGAAGGATCTCTCGCGAGAGTCTGTCGAGCGCTATGCGTTCCTTGGCGCGCAGCACGGCGGTGGTGCCGCAGAGCGGCGATATCGGGACTGGGCCTGCAACGGTGCGCCTGCGCGCGAGCCGGGCGGTGACTTCCCGAAGTCCTGCCGGTACCGAGAAGTGTTGCTGGAATTCGACTACACGGCTGCTGACGCCGCCTGCCGCTAATCCATGGAAGTTGCCGCACAGATTGCTTGGGACATCCCCCGGGATGGGTTGCAGAGATGGCTATGAGTCCGCTGCTGGCCGTCGCGGGCGCCGCGCTCGGCGCGGTGGCATGGGGCAGGTACTGGCCTTGGCCCGCGGATGACGCGGTGCTGGCCCTGATCACGTTCCAATCGCCGGTTGCCGCAGCGCTGCTGCGCTGGGGGTATGCGGCCGCCTGGATCCTGACGCCGTACTTCTTGGTGCTGTTGAGCTCGACTGTCGGCGGGCTGATGGTAGAGAGGCGCCGGCGCAAGGGCGCAGCGGCGCCGCTGCCTGCGTGGCCGCGGAGCGACGAGCCGCAGATCGTCGTCGGGGAAACGCACCGCCGCACGCGGCCCGGGCCGAGCGGCCAGCCGGGGTGGCTGGCCGTGCAGCGGCATGGACTCTACGCCGGGACGGCGGTCTTTGGCGCGGTCGGCTCTGGCAAGACGTCGTGTTGCATGTACCCGTTCGCGCAACAGGTGCTGGGCTGGCATGCCGACCGGGACGAGCTGCGGCCGGGCGGCTTGGTGCTGGAGGTGAAGGGCGACTTCTGCCACCAGGTCCGGCAGATGCTGCGCGCGCAAGGCAGGGGTGACGACTACATCGAACTGAGCCTGGACGGGGACTGGTGCTACAACCCGCTGCACTGCGACTTGGACGCCTACTCGCTGGCGTACCAGATCGCGTCCTTGCTGAACCAGCTCTTCGGCAAGGGCAAGGATCCGTTCTGGCAGCAGGCCTACACCAACTTGGTCAAGTTCGTGATCCTGCTGTTTCGCGTGTGCGACGGCTACGTCACGCTGCAGGACGTTTACCGCACGGCCTTGGACGACGAATCGCTGCGGCGCAAGATCGACGATGCGCGCCGACAACACGACCTGGTGCCGGAGGCGCGGCTGGGCGTGGAGGCATACAAGCTGCACGAGCCAACGCTGCCCGACCGGACGTGGGAGTACGACGAGAAGGCCGGGGAATGGTACGTGAAGGGCGATCGGGAGCTGCTGGAAGTGCTGAAGGAGCGCAAGATCAAGTTCCGAGAGGTAGATCCGGAAGCGGCCGATTCCGCGCAGCGGCAGCTGCAAAGCGTGATCACGTGGTACCGGAACGACTGGAGCCAGCTGGACATGCGCTTGCGCAGCTCGATCACCGAGGGCGTGAGCGTGTTCTTGTCGCTGTTCGACCAGCCGGACGTGGCGGATGTGTTCTGCCCGCCGAAGTATGTCTACAGCAAGGTAGACCCTTACCGGGGGCGTTGGGCGCTCCCGCCGGTGGCCGAAGCGATCGAGGAGGGCAAGGTGCTGGCCCTGAATATCCCGGTCGGCGCGAACCCGGCCCTGGGCCGGGCCATCGGGGTGATGCTGAAGCAGGACTTTCAGCGGTCGGTGCTGGGGCGCATCCCGCGCATGGCGCAGGAGCCGCGGCGGCCGTGGCGAGACGTTGTCTTCATTTGCGACGAGTACCAGCATTTCGCCACGGTCGGGGAGAACGACCCGGGCGGGGACGAGAAGTTCTTCAGCCTGTCGCGGCAGGCGCGGCTGGTGGCGCTGGTGGCCACGCAGTCGATCAGCTCGCTGCGCTCGGCGCTGCCGGGGGAGTCGTGGAGAACGCTGCTGCAGACGTTTCGGACGCGCATCTTCCTCACCCTCTCTGACGAGTCCTCGTGCAAGCTGGCATCGGAAGCCTGCGGGCAGGTCGAGCGGCTCAAGGAGGGGTACTCGATCTCGGAGTCGTCGCAATCCGGCGTGGGCCTGCTCAGCGGCCGTGCCGGCGGCGGCAAGGGCACTTTTGGAGTGACCAAGTCGTACTCGTTGCGGCGGGAGCCGGTGTTCCAGCCGTCGGCCTTTGCGGGTCTGCGCAATGCGGAGGCGATCGTGGCGGCCTACGACGGGCGCAACCCGCTGCCGCCCACGTACTGCTATCTCAAGCCGCGCTACCTGCCGGTCGAGCTGGGCTACTTCCAAGCCGTGGACGAGGGGAAGCTGTAAGCGATACGAGAAGGGGCATCGGTTCAAGGCTCGAATGGACTGTCCCAGGCCGCTCCCGAGGGCGGGGGGCCGGATGCGGGTGGCGGGCTAGTTCTCGTCCTCACTCCTCTGCCGGATGTCGTACACGGACTCGGGTCCGAACACGGTCCACTCCTCGAGCCAGTTCTCCTCCCGGCCGAAGGCCCCGATGTAGCCCTCCCCCTCATCCGGCAGGGCCAGCGAGTCGGCCTTGGGCCGCGGGTCGGGGTTGGCGAACCAGCGCACGTCGCGCAGCTTCGGCCGGCGGGAGATGAACTCCACCGCCTCCTGGATGCCGCCTTTCAGCGGGCGGACCCCGTTGAGGTACAGCAGCGCGGAGGTGACCGAGCTCTCGCCCTCCGCGAAGAGCAGGCCGGACCGGCCGCGGGCCTCGATGGCGCCGCCGAAGAAGCGGGTCGCCAGCAGGTTCCGGGCTGTCAGCCCGCTGCCCGTCCGCAAGCGCACCGCCACTCCCTTGCGCTGGAGACGGCCGAAGGACCAGCCATGCAGCAAGGTGACGTTGGACAGCGTGGGCAGCGAGCGCGGCTCGAGGTCGTGGCCCTCCTCGTCGTTGCCGCCGACGAGGCCGTCGACGCCCCGCTCTCCGTGGTGGACATAGAGGTGCGAAGCGCCGCCGCGCCAGCCGCGCTCCCACGAGAGGCCGGCGTTGCCCGAGCCGCTGGCCACGCAGTGGCCGCAGACGGCCGTGCCGCCGTGAAAGGCGAAGCCGTCCCGGAGGCTCTGGCGGGCCTGCACGTGGTCCAGCACCGTGTCGCTGCCGGCGCCGTAGAGCCCGATCGCGGGGCCGGCATCCTCCGGCTCGTCCGCAGCCCCGGCGAACTCGACGCGCACGTAGCGCAGCACCCCGCTGGAGTCCTCCTCGTCCGTCCCCCCATAGACCGCCCGCCCGCCCGGCGCCACGCCTTCCAGGCGGGTCACCGGAGCCCGGCCGAGGATGCGCAGGCCGCCCCAGCAGCCGGGCTCGCGCTGCCCCACGGGCAGCGAGCAGGACAGCACCACGGGGGCCGCGCGTGTCCCCTCGGCGACGATCCGGCCCCCGGGCTCGACGATGATCGCCGCGCTGCGCCCCCAGGCCCGCACATGCGTGCCCGGCTCGATGGTCAGCGTGGCGCCGTCGCGGACGAACAGCCGGTGTCCCAGGTAGTAGATCCTCTCGCTGCGCAGCGTGGCGTCGAAGCGGATCTCGCGGTCGAAGCCGCGCCGGTTGAGCAGCAGGGAGGATTCGGCGACGGTGAAGGAGGCCCAGGCCCGGCGAGTCACCAAGGGCTCCTCGGGCTCGTCAAACTGCTCCTCCGGCGTCCCGGGCCGCAGCTCCAGCACGAACCGCCACAAGCCGGGCGCGGGCGCTTCGCCCTCCCAGGACAGGACCCTGTCCGCGGCGGTGAGGCCCCGCGCCGTGGCATGCTCCGCCGGAATCCCGTAGCGGTCGACGGGCTCGGGGTGCAGGTCGCCGGCCGTCAGCGGGGCGAGGTAGCGACGCTCGCCGCCGCCGGCCGGCTCCAGGTAGAGGAACGTGCGGTAGCGGCCGGAGTCGTCGTGGGGGTCGACGGTGTGGTAGAGGCGGACGGTGTCGCCGGCGCGGTAAGCGGACTGCTCGGTCCACAGCGCCAGCTGCAGCGGCTGGGGCCTGAGAGTGAACGGCGCAGCCTCGCCGGTGTCCTCCTGCCCCGGCGGGCCGTCGTTGTCGCTGACTGTCACGCTGGCGGTGCGGTTCGTGGTGTGCAGCGTGTAGCCCGAGCCCGCGACCAGCGCCGCCGTCACCGAGCCGTTGGCCTCGTCCGTGCTGTCGTCGACCGTGGCCACGCTGTAGGTCGCCGAGCCCGAGGTCGGGACCGTCACCGTCTTCGAGCCGGTTCCGCCCGCCGCCACGAAGCTGCCCGTCTGCGAGATGGTCAGGCCGACCGTCAGGTTCGAGGCCGGGGCCGGCGACGCGCTCACTCTGAAGGCGGCGCTGCCGCCCTCGCTCACGGATGCAGCCACGGGCGCGATGCTCACCACCGGCGTGGTGACGGGCGGCGGCGTCGAGCCCGTCTTCTCCGTCCCCTTGATCGCGATCATCGGTTTCAAGAAGCTTGTGCTTGGCACGCCCCAGGTGCCTGAGCCCTCCTTCTGACGTCTCTGGTTGGCGATGCTCCATCCGCTGGCCGCGCCCGTATCCTCGGCATTGCTCTGCGTATGGGCCAGACCGGTCGTGGCCGTTCCGCTGGTGACCTCGAAGACCACGGCGTAGGTCGTGTTCGCGGCCAGCGTCGCGCCCGCAGCCGCCGTGAACGTGTTGGTCGCGCTGGCCGTGAGCGAGGACGGGTTGGTCAGCGTGTGCCGGCTGGAGCTGGGCGTGCCCGAGGACGTGTTGTAGATGCTCACCCGGGTATTGGCGGAGTGCGTTCCGGAGCCCAGCTCCACGTCGACCGCCGAGAGCGTGTAGCCGGCCGTGTTGGTCCCGGTCGTGAAGGATTGCGCAAAGCGCCAGTTCGACCCCGCCGATACGCCTACGAGAAAGCTGCCGGTAACCGCCGTCTGCCCGGTATTGCTGACGAACGTCGTTGCCGGCTCCGGCGTCTCGTTCTTCACCGTCTTGCCGGAGAAGGTCGCCACCTCGAGGGCGGCGAGGGCGCCGGTGCCGGTGCCGGTGTCCTTGAGGGGGGAGGCGCCCGGCTTGGTGTAGTTCACCGTCAGCGTCTCGCCGTGGTTGACGGCCGAATCCAGCGCGACGCTGACCTGCTTGGGATCGGTGGAGTTGATCGTGACCGTGCCGGTGCCGTTGTGGTCCGTGCCCGAGCTGCTCCTCACGATGAAGGCGCTGGCCGCGGGGACCGAGCCGGTGTCCAGCTTGGCGTTGAAGGTCAGCGTCAGGGCGGTGCCGTTGGCGGCGGCGGAGGCCAGCGTCGGCGCCACTGGGGCGCCGTGGACGGAGATTACCTGGGATCTGGCCATGGGATCGGCACCCCAGCTGGTGAAAGTGGCATTCCTAGTGAGCATGGCGTCGGCAATGCTCCAGTCCGTGGTCTTGCCATCGTCCTCGTCGTCCGAATCCGTGAAGTTAGCTGCGGAGAAGTTGTGGTTGAGGGTGCTGTCTAGGGTGACGTCGAGCACCACGAAGTAGGTGGTGGCGGCGGCCAGCACGATCCCGCCGGACGGCGCCTCGAAACGGACGCTCTCGGCGACGGCTTCGGGCAGCGCGGCCGGATTCGTCAGCGTGCCCAGGCTGTCGCCCGGCTCGGCGGAAGCGTTGGACGAGTGGATGCTGACGGTGTACGGCACTTCGGCCCTGCCTGTTCCCTTGGAAACCCTCACGCTCGCGGCGTCGAGCCGGATGGCGCGGCTGCCGGTGGTGAACGCCTGGGCGTGATCGAAGGCGAAGGACCTTTGAGTTTGGGTTCCCTTGGTGGTGTTGGCCACCAGCGCGGTGTTGTTGGCGATGGTCTGGGTGGTGAAGCGCTGGACGAGCTTGGAGTCGGAGCCGAACAGGCGCTTGTTGCTGACGGCGCTGACGGTGCCGAGGGGCGGGGCGTAGCTGACCTGGACGGTCTGCCCGCTCTTGATGGCGGTGGGCAGGGTCTGCAGGGCGATCAGGCCCTTGCCGCCGGTGTTGGGAACGTAGTTGTAGGCGCCGGGCGTTTGCGCCGTGCCGTCGACGGTCACGGTGTAGGCGCTGGCGGGCACCGAGAAGGGAGGGGAAGAGAGCAGCCTGGCCGAGAAGCGGAGTGCGACGACATGCCCTGCGAAGCTCGACTCCGAGGCCGCGGCGTCGAACGCGGTGGCGGACCAGGTTTCGCTGGTGGTGGCGGTTTTGGCGGAGAAGGAGTCGGCCTCTTCGCCGACGGAGTTCTGGATGGGCTGGTTGGAGCCGGAGGGGGTCGGCTTGGTATAGGCGATGGTCACCGCCTCGTCGGGCGCGATGACGAAACCCGTATTTACTTGGAATGCACTGTCGTTGACAGACGCGCCAGAGGGTGTAACCGTCTGGCCCCCCACGGTGACCGTGAATTGAGCAACACGCGGCTTCTTGGTTGTGGCCAAATTCTGGTCGTAGTGGAGGACGACATTAGTGCCGCTGACGGTGACGGGGTTGGTGGAGCGGAGGACGGGCTTGGCGGCCTGGGCGGGCGGGGCGGCGGCGAGCAGGGCGAGGCCGAGCAGGGCGGCGGCCCGGAGGGGAGCGGGCAGGCGGCCTTGGGCGGAGCGGGGCGGGCGGGCGGGTCCGCGCCGCGGGCGCTGCGCGCGGCCCCTGCCGGGGCTTGCTTGCGGCCACCGGAGCCCCGGCCCTCCGGCATCCCGGGCGCGACCATACTCGGGTCTAGTCAATTCAGGGCGAATTGACTACATGGCCGCGTAAATGCTTGAAATCGCGGCCTCAAGCGACAGGAATGGTGGCTTCAGGCCGGTGCGAGTCCCTTGCTGACCGAGGGGTACCGTGTTGATAATATCACTTAAGTGTAAATGCGATATACTGACGAACGCTTAAGGGGCAAAGTGTTGGATTCCAAGCCAAGCGGACCAAAAAACAGGCAGATTCCGGCTCGGATCGCGGCGCTCGGACGCGCGAAATGGCCGTTCCGCGGGGCTCGCCCCGGCATGCGAGCGGATCCGGCATGGTCAATTCGCCCTGTATTGACTAGACCTGAAACTAGTTGCGCCCGGTAACCGGCTCCTCCCGGCCGACCCGCTACCTGGCGACTCTCGTCCCCGTGCCCAGCGGGTCCATCTCCACCAGCAGCGGGTCCAGCCGGTTGGCCGCGCGCACGACCTGCGCCAGCCGGTCCCGCCGGCGCCGGTCCCACGGGGCGTAGTGCCGTTCCGTTGTCCGGATCGAGCTGTGCCCCAGCAAGGCGCTCACGTCCTCCATGGCCACCCCGGCCGTCAGCAGCGCCACCGCAAACGTGTCCCGCAGCCGGTGCGGCCGAAACCCCGCCACCCCCGCCCTCGCCGCTGTGTCGCGCAGCCGCGCGCGCCAGTACTTCGAGGTGGTCACCACCCGGCCCTTGCCCGACCACCAGAAGTAGTCCGGGCTCGACCCGCGCAGCCGCCGCAGCGCCCGCACCACCAAGTACGGCAGGTCGACCATCACCAACTCCCCGCTCTTGGCCCGCCGCAGCGTCAGCTCGGTGCCCACCAGCGCTTCCCGGCGCAGCGTCGCCGCATCGCCGATGGCCAGCCCGGAGTAGCGCATCAGCAGAATCAGCGCACGCTCCCTGGGCCACTCCTCCGCAGCCGCCAGCAGGGCGCGCATCTCCACCACCGTCAGCGGCATCGTCGGCGCCGAGTCGCTGCGCGGCGGCCGGAACTTTGCCAACGGCGAGCGCGCCGCCCAGCCGCGCTCGACGGCGAAGGTAAAAAACGCCTTCGCCAGGGCCAGCCGCAGGCGCGTCGTGGAAGCTCGGCAGGTCCACTCGCCGACCCAGCTGCGGATCGCGTCCTCGTCCAGCTCCTCCAGCCACGCCAGGCCGTTCCGCTCCGCCCAGCGCGTCAGCAACCCCAGCACCGACTGGTACCCCTCCACGGTCCCGTGCGCGAGGTTGCGCATGCGGGCTTCCTCCTCCAAGAAGACGTTGCACGCATCCTTGATTGTCATCCTTCTGCATCCCTCCCGGCACCCGCCCTCCAGCGAAGACCTTTAATCAAATTTACACAAGTTTACAAAATTTACACCAATGCGCCGAAACGTCCCAAGGAAGCGCAAGGCCGGTTGACCGGGCCGGCGTTGGCGCTCCCGGCCTGGAGGGCCTCCTCCAAGTAGTGCGGGCTTCTAGATCCCGCGCATGCCGCCTAGCTGTCGCGGAGGTGCGCTCATCTCTTCGTCTGGATGCGGTCCTTGACGAAAACGGCCCTCGCGTGGTGTAAATCCACGCCGTATAGATACGAGTTGTCGAGAATCCGGGACGATGATTCCGGACAGCTTGACATATAATCTATTAATAGATATAATTAGCACGCTGTCGAGCTCCCATGCCGATGTCCGTCTAGGCCTCGCTTCGCGTAGCGGAGAGCGAGTGCCGAGACCTGTGGCGCGGCTTCAGCCGTCGATGGCCGCGCGCGGCATTCAGGAGGTCCGCAGATGAGCCTGTGCAACGAACCCAGCTTTCGCCTGATCGCGCCGTTCCTGCGGCCGGTCATGGGATTGCTCGATGACGATTCGGTCAGCGAGGTCATGGTCAATCCGGGAGCGGTCTTTGTCGAGCGCGGCGGAGTGCTGGAGCGTGTCGCAGGGGTCGCGCTGGATCCCAAGCACGTGCGGCAGGCCGCCTTGGCGATCGCCCGCAGCCAGGGCGATGACATCAGCGCCGAGCGCCCCCTGTTGGACGCCCGGCTTCCGGACGGCTCGCGCATCGCCGCCGCCCTGCCGCCCTGCAGCTTTGGCGGACCAGCGCTGACGATCCGCAAGTTCGCGCGGCGGCGGCTGGCCTTGGATGACCTGGTCGCTTCTGCCAGCCTCTCCGAGGCCGTCGCGCAGGAAGTGCGGCGGGCCGTGGACGAGCGGCGCAACATCCTCGTCAGCGGTGGGACGGGTACCGGCAAGACCACGCTGCTGGCGGCGATTGCCCGCTTGATACCCGCGGATGAGCGCGTGGTGACCATCGAGGACACCGTGGAGCTGCAGCTCGATCATCCGAATCTGGTTCGCTTCGAGGCGCGGCGACAGACAGACGGCGCGCCCGCGGTCACGGTGCGGGACCTGGTCCGGGCGGCGCTGCGCCACCGCCCGGACCGGATCGTCCTCGGAGAGGTCCGCGGCGGCGAGGCTTGGGACCTGCTGCAGGCGCTCAACACAGGGCATGACGGGTCGCTTTCGACCCTGCACGCGAGTTCGGCCGCCAACGCGCTCAAGCGCTGCACATCCTGCGTCCTGCAGGCGGGCATCGGATTGCCGTGGGAGGCAGTGCAGGACTTGGTCGGCGACGTCGTCGATGTGGTGTTGCACCTCGAGCGGCGCGACGGCCGCCGCAGGGTGGTCGAGGCGCTGCGGGTAGACCGCTTCAATTGGTCCACTCGCCAGTGGGAGTGCCGACCGGTCGAGACCAGTGGCGTATCCGGCGGTTCTGACTTGAGAGGAGGGAACCAGCAATGAAGCGAAGCGAACGAATTGGCGGCAAAGCCGTGCCATTGCGCCGCGCCGAGACGGCGGCTGAGGTCGGCCTGCTGCTCAAGCCCGGAGTGATCGTCGAAATGGACCCCGAGACCGCCGCCGCGTGCGGCGCCTGTCCGGACGACTGCACCGACTGGCAAGAGGCCCTAGAGGCAGCAGAGGATCCGTTCGAGTTCGGCGACGAGGGGAGCGGCGATGAAGCCGCTTGACTCGAAGAGCCGGGACGACTACTTCCGCCGTGTCGCCGATGTGCTGATCGCCCAGATCGAGGCCGGGACCGTGCCTTGGGTGCAGTCTTGGCAGCCGGGCGAGCGGGCGCAGCCCTACAACGTCAGGACAGGCAAGACGTACCGCGGCGGCAACGCGACCTGGCTGGCGAGCGTTGCACAGATGCGCGGATACGAAGACGAGCGGTGGGGCACCTACCGGCAAATCCAGGAGGCCGGCGGTCACGTGCGCCGGGGCCAGAAGGGAGCCTCCATCATCTACTGGCAGTGGGAAGCGAGGCAGCTGGCCCGGGACAACGCCGGCAAGCCCGTTCTCGACGACAAAGCCCAGCCGGTCTACGAAGTCACCAAGCTCGAAAGACCGCGGTCCTATACGTATACGGTGTTCAACGCAGAGCAGGCGACTGGGTTGCCGCCAAGGCCGCTGAGAAAGGCCGGGCACCAATGGGAGAGAAACGAACGGGTTGAGAAGCTAATCAAGAATTGCGGGGCGGCGGTGGAGCACAACCACCAAGACCGCGTGTTCTACGACTTGGGGAGGGACTTGATCGTGATGCCGCACCGCGAACAGTTCCCCAACTCCGCCGGGTACTACCAGTCTGCCCTGCACGAACTCGGGCACTGGACGGGCCATCCAGACCGGATGAACCGGGAGTCGCTCGTGGACGGCATCCGGCAGGGCCCGAAGTCGCTGGAGTATTCGCGGGAGGAACTGCGGGCCGAGATCAGTTCAATGATCACCGGGGACCGATTGGATGTGGGGCACGACGGATCGAGGACAGCCGCGTACGTCGAGCACTGGGTGAAGACGTTGAAAGATCACCCCCAAGAGATCTATCTGGCGAGCCGTGACGCACAGGGCATCAGTGACTACCTGATGGAGCGCGGCAGGATGCTGGAGCAGGAAAGGGAGAGCGTACAGGAGAGACAGATCAGCGAGCCTGATCGTCAACAGATGAACGCGGGTCCTGGTCCGGGCAGCAGGCGTGAGTATCCAACAGTCGAAGTCCCTCGTCATCAGCCGCTGAACCTACCTTGGCCGGACAGGGCGGGGGAGAGAGAGCGTGTGGTGGGACCGACTCGGTAGTGCTCTCCGATTGAGCCGTGGCGGCCCCTAATTCGCTCCGGTGCCGGCGACCCCTTTCACGGCCTGGGACCCGGGCAGGCTCCTTGGCGTCCATCGTTTGTCCCGTAAGTCCATCGACCCGTCGGCGAGTCATTCGGGAGCGTCATCCCTTTCGAGTTCCGGGACTGCGGGACACTTGGCCTGGCGGGCCACCTCCCCCGGCCGCGAGAGCTGGGGGGCGCCATAAAGCGGGTTCCGCCGCATGTGCGGAGATAGGCCCCCTCCGGATTCTTGCGCCATTCAGAGAGAATCGGCGCTAAGCGCAGCCATCGGCGAATCTAGGCAATCGCACTGCTCGCAATAGCCCCTGAAGCCGCCCCGCTCTAGCGTTCGGGCCCGAAATCGCGCTAGAAACGAGTCCAGTGACCCGCCCCGGAGCGTCACGCGTCACGCACGCGCTGGAGGCAGTCTAGAATCACCTCCATATTCCTTTCGGGAATGGAGTCATGAGGGAAGACCTCGCGATGGATCGCCTCGACGTGCAGTAGGGTAGAGATACCAAGGCGGCGAATGAGGAGCTCGATATCCTCCTCGTCGCCGGCCCGCCCCGCCCGCACTTTCATTGCAAGTAGCTGCCGTGCGGAAGCGCCGGTGACAACGAGATGCGGCGAGCTATAAATCATCGCCGCGCGCGTATCCGGGCGAGGAGTCGGCCACGGCCCCGTGCGGACGGCGTCGTTGAGCCAGTCCGGCGATAGGCCCTGCTCGCGCGCGACCTCCCCTGCGGCCTCCAGAACGTCGTCGCGCCGGTCGATCGCCAACGCATCAACATCCCGAGTGAGGCGAGCGGAGCGGTGCGCCAAGATCATCGCGGCCCCGCCCACGACGTAGATATGGGCCTTGATATCGCGCGCCTCTAGGCGTCGCGAAAGGCCGGCGAAGGCGCGCAGGAGCGCCTGGCCATCGAGCGCACTGGGATCAGGGAATCCACTCATGGTTGTCGCCGGCGCGCGCGTCGAGGTCGCGCGGATCGGGCAGCACGCTGTGGCGGACAAAAGCGCCGGGAGCGAACAGCACGGATTCGAGGCCGGCCAAGCGCGACCGCGCGACAACCCACGTCGAATCGAGGAATCGCTCGGGTTCGTCAACCCACGCCGGCGCGGGATGGCCGTGCAGCCACGCGATGTGTTCCACCACCGCCGCCAGGAAGGCGTCCCAGCGGCGCTGACCCGTGAGGGCTGGCGGATCGAGCAGCGCCTCCGCCTGCTCGGTGGGACTCAGGGAATGAAACTCGCGAGGAAGCTGGCGGATGAGGACGCGATAACGCAGCGAATCGTTCTCCTCGGTGGTGATGAACCGGCCGTAACCCGGCAAGCTGAACCATCGCTGCATGCTGTCAGTATGCGCTATTTCACCGTCTCAGGGCCTTGGCAGCCGGCAGGGGTGAGCAGTAGCGGCTCACCCCTGCTCGCCGCCTTCCCAGCCGTCAATGTCGGTGACCACTCTGTGCTCCTGGGCGGCGAAATCAGTGTGGGCGATCTGGGGACATTAGGCGGGTGCCGTAGCGGGGGCTGCTTCAGGCTGTCAATCGGCAGTAAGCGGCCCGGCATCTTCGTTCTCTCTAGCGCCTGCCGCACGATCGTCGTCTTGCCGGTCCGGCGCGGTCCGAAGAACGCGGCCATAAACTTCGGGCTTGCTTCCTGGAGATCGCAGAGTCCTTGTGCCTGAGCCCGTTGAAACTGCGGCATATACGATTTGAGTACGCCATTAAGTAAATTTACTCAATGGCGTACTGCATTGTTCTGCAGGCACACACGCCCCCCGTGATTCCGACATTGAGGGAGGACCGCTCGTGCCACGCAATATCAATCGAGCAAGCGCCTACAGTTAAGTCACCACGCTGCTTCTGCGAGTGAAGTACAGCGAGCAGCGCGCATTGGGCTTCTAGGTGATAATCTCCTGCGAGTGATCTAGGAAGTGATGGAGCCATGGACGATGAGAATGGGGATCTTAATCTTGCGACGTAGCTGGGCGGTGCCGTTTGTCGCCTGCGCGGCATTCTTGTTCGCGGCGGACGAAACCCCGGGCCCGGAGCCGGCCCGGATCAACAAGGCGATCGAGTTGCTCAGCCAAGACCAGCCGATCTACTACTTCACCGAGGGCCGCGGCGGTAGCCAGGGCGGGTTCAAGGAAGGCCTGCGCTTGGCGCAGACCTGGGCGGACTTTATCATCTACGAAATGGAGTTCGGTCCTTACGACGTGACCGAGCTACGCGAGTTCATGGCCGGGCTGGTGCAAGGCGGGCCTACTCGTAGCGGGCACCGTACTCCGGCCGTTCAAGTTGTGGTTCCATTCAGCGGCTACGACGCCGCTACTGTGCGCGCCAATCACTGGGTCGTGCAGCAGATTCTTGCCACCGGGGTCCACGGCATCACTCTCTGTCATGCGCGCGATCCAGCGGCCGTTCGAGAGTTTGTGCGGGCGGCGCGCTTTCCGCACCACCGCCAAGGCGTGGACGGAGGGCCGCTCGAGGAGGGCCTGCGCGGAAACGGAGGGCAGGCCAACGCGGCGCAAATCTGGGGAGTCTCGCCTCAGGAATACATCCGCCGCGCGGATGTCTGGCCATTGAATCCGGAAGGAGAGATCCTGATCGGGCTGAAGATCGAGGACAAGTACGCATTGGCCGCTGCCGAAGAGTCGGCGAGCGTGCCGGGTGTCGGCTACGCAGAATGGGGTCCCGGCGACATGGGCCTCTCTCTTGGCTATCCGGAAATCCACGACCCACCGTATCGACCGGTAGTCGAACAGGCCCGCCAACGCGTTCTCAAGGCGACCCAGGCGGCCGGGATTGCTTTCCTTGATGTTGTGACTGTCGAGAACGTTGAAGAACGCCTTCGCGAAGGCACGAAGATTGGAGCGACGCGCAGCCGGGAAGCGGCTGAGAGAGGCAGGCGATTCACCAACCGACCGCAACCCTAACCCCGCCCGGTAGTCTCGCCGGCGGGAGATTTTCTCTGGCCCGCATTCCCGCTCGCGGCCGTCACGAGACCGTTGTCGCCCGCCGGATACCGAAAAGACAGTACCCTAGGCCACGGGAGCTTGCCCGTGGAGTACAGAAAACACCGAGCCATCCGATTCGCTCTATTTGTCCTCCTGCTTCCTGTGGCTGCGAGCAGCCAGGAGACGTTGTGGATAACGCACGGTCCTATCCTCGGCAGACTCAGCGCCCACGGCGTCGGCGTCTGGGCGAGAACAGCTGACTCAAAGCCGTTTCAAGTCGCGTACGGACAGACCTCAGAGAATCTCGACCAACTCTCTGCCGTGGTCTCCCCGGCGTTGGAGCGGGACAACACGGGGTGGGTCCAGATTGATGGCCTCAGGCCAGACACGAAGTACTTCTATCAGCTTGTCGTTCCGGGTACGAGCCGGCCCCAATCGAGTGTTCACTCGTTCAAGACACTTCCGCATCCGGCCGATGTCCGGGACCCCGACTACAACCCTGAAGGCCTCTTCAACTTCAGCTTCGAGTTCGCCTGCGGAAACAGCCAGCCATCCAACCGGGACCTGCCGACATTCGCCACCATGCTCCGGCAGCTCAAGGACAGGATCTACTTCGCCATTCAGAACGGGGATTGGCTCTACGAGGAGCGCAGGGACTATCCGCTCGACCGCTGGGCGGCCAACCTTGGGGCACGGCACGAGGCACTCCCCCGGCGGTTGCAGATCGCCCCGACGATTGTCGGGGTTTGGGAGAACTACAAGCTCTATCTCGATCGGGGGAAGTCCATGACCGAATGGCACAAGGAAGTCCCCTCTTTCTTCACCTTCGATGACCACGAAATCCTGGGGGACGTGAATGGTGCGGGGACGGTCGGACTGAGAAGTCGCCGCGCGGTGTTCCGCGATATCGGAGTGCAGGCTTGGTACGACTACCTCGGCTGGAGTAACCCCGTCCACAACACGCAGCCGATCCATTTCGGGCGCGCGACGCTCGAGGCCGGAAGCGACGTCCTGACCGACACGGCCGCAAATTTCTCAGAGCTCGACCTAGCGGAGGCCTCCAACCTGCACGTGCACTGGGGAGAGCCGACCGCAGGTGTCAACTACTACCTGCGTGACGACATCAATCACTTGGACCGCGAGGGCGGAGAGCCCAGTGCGGGCGTCTACGCAATCGAGGAGATCATCGATCCGCAGCGCTTGCGAATCCGTCCTGCGCCCAAGACGGGCGGGGAGGTCAGCTACTCGGTAGGGCGCTTGTCCTACTACCGCATACGCGTCAGCAATGCGGACTTCTTCATGCTCGACACCAGGTCGCATCGCCAACTGCACGACAGGGACGACCCCTGGAAGGAAGGCGTGTCCTTGCTCGGCGAGAAGCAGAAACGGTGGCTCGTCGAGGAAATGCGTAAGAGCGACGCTGACTTCTTCTTCGTTGTTTCCTCTGTCAACTTCATGGTTCCGCATGTCGGGCCGGGAGCCGGGGGTGACAACAAGGACGAGGCATGGACAGCGGTTCCCCGCGAGCGGGAGGAGATGATCGAATTCTGGGACACGCTCGGCAAGCCGGTCTTCGTGCTTACCGGGGATCTCCACAACAGCTTTGCCATCAAGATCACCGACTCGGTATGGGAGTTCGCATCCGGGCCCCATAATTCCGGCAATCACCCCGTGTCGTCGGAGGGCGGCCGTCCTCCCAACGGAACCTTCGAGTCGCGAGGCCGGGAATGCGAGATTCGTTGGTCGACCTATTTCCTGGACGAAGTGAACCCGAGGCGCTTGCCCGTGTATTGCGTTGTCCAGGTCAATAACGTGATCCGGAGTCCGACAAGGCAGGGAAGGGTGCGCTGGGTGGCCTACCCGAAGCCCCAGGTTATCTTTCAGTACTACAACGGGCTGACCGGGGAGCTGCTCTACGCCGAGTCAATTCTTGCTCAAGACTAAGCCGAGAAGACCGGCGACATGGGCCGACGCCGGCGCGCTCCCCAAGCCTGAAGACTTGGGGTGATCCAGAGCCCCCGGGGCTGCTGAGACGGGCTTGGCCTTTCAGGCAAGGATTTCTTTCAGCACCCGCCCGCCGGTATCCGTGAGGCGCTTGTGCCGACCGTCGTGGAGATAGGTCAGCGCATCCGAATCCAGACCCATCAAGTGCAGGACCGTGGCGTGAATATCGCGCACGTGGATCGGTTCGTCCGCGCAGCTGAGGCTGAACTCGTCGGTGGCTCCTACGGTGGAGCCTCCCTTGACTCCCGCTCCGGCGAACCAAGTCACCATCGAGTGTCGATGGTGGTCGCGCCCCACGCGGGCCCCATATGCTTTGCGGGCAATGAACGGAGTCCGGCTCATCTCTGTGGTGAAGACCAAGAGCGTCTCGTCTAGCAGCCCTCGGGACTTCAAGTCTCGGATCAGTGCCGCGATCGGCAAGTCCACTTCCTGTGCCCGGGCGGGCAGCCAATCGCGGATTTCCTTGTGGTGGTCCCAGCTGTACACACCGTTTTCCCAGCCATGGACCAGCAGGGAGTATCGAACTCCTCGCTCGACCAGCCTCCGCGCGAGCAGGCACTGCCGCCCGAACGGTTCCGTGACGGGGTTGTCCAGGCCATAGAGGTTCCGGACCGAAGCGGGCTCGTCGGACAAGTCTACGATCCCGGGAGCGTGAGTCTGCATCCGGTACGCCAGCTCGTACGCGGCAATGCGAGCCTCCAACGTGTCGGTTGAACGCCGCTCGGCCGCATGGCGCTCGTTGGTCCAGCGGAGCAGGTCGAATTCGCGCCGCGAACGCTCCGAGGACCCCTCCGGTTGCGAATCCAGGTTCAGGATCGGCGGACCCGAGGACCGGAGCAGCGTCCCTTGGTACGAAGCGGGAAGGTAACCGCTCTGCCACACGGCAGAGCCGTTGACCGGGCCGCCGCGCCTGTCGTGCAGGACCATGTAGCCCGGCAGGTTCTCGTTCTCGCTCCCCAAGCCGTAGGCGACCCACGCCCCGACGGACGGATTGCCTGCGAAGACCGAGCCGGTCGTCACGTGCAATGTGGCTGCCGAATGCAACGGCGAATCGACCTCGATGCCGTGGACGAATGCCAGGTCATCGGCGACGCCGCCGAGATTGCCAAACATGGTCGACATCTCGCGGCCCGACCCGCCGTACCGCCGGAACTCGAACGGGCTGCCCACTGCGACGACGTCAGACCGGACATACGCATCCAGCTGCGTCGCCAGACCAGGAAGCACGGGCATGCGCTGGCCGTCGATCTTTCTCAGTGCCGGTTTGTTCTCGAAGGTGTCGACCTGGCTGACGCCGCCGGACATGAACAGGAAGATGCAGTTCTTGGCCTTTGGCGGGTGATGGGGCGCAGTCCTGCCTGGCTGGGTCGCTGCCCGGGAGTCTTCCGATAGCAGCGACGCGAGAACGAGGCCGCCGAGCCCGTTGAAGCTCTGCAGCAGCATCTGCCGCCGGGAGGTGAGCTTGCCGGTCTGGAGGTCAATCAACATGGACGAACTCGTTGGCGTTGAACAGGACGCGGCAAACCGCCGTCAGCCCTTCGCTTTCGGCGAAGTCATTATATCGGCGAAGTTCGGCTTCCGAGGGGTCTCTCGAGAATGCGAGACGGAAAGCGAGCCTGACCTGGTCCTGTGGGTCTTGTCCGGCTTCCTTTTCCAGGCGAGCCGCGAAATATCGCGATTCCTCGGCGACGAGTCGACCGTTCAGCATCGCCAGAGACTGAACTGCTGTTGTCGATATCGGGCGCTCTTCCAACGAGACCTGCGGAACCGGTGCATCCAGCATTTCCAAGAGCGGCAGGGCCAACTGGCGACGCTGGAAGACGTAGACGGACTTCTTCCTGGAGTCTGGTCCACTGCTCGGCTCCCAGGCGGGCCAGTTCTTGACCAGCATCTGGTCCTTCATGGCCTCGGGCAGCCGGGGATACACCCCGGGCCCGCCCCTTGCGCGATTCAGGCGCCCGCTGACCGCGAGGATGCTGTCGCGGATGACCTCTCCTTCCAGGCGTCGGCCCGGCATCCGCGAAAGCAGGGTGTTCGACGGATCGATCTTGCTCGCCTGCTCGGAGAATCTGACCGAGCTCTGGCGGTATGTCGCGGACTTGAGGATCAGGCGGTGCAGCGCCTTCACACTCCAGCCGCTCGCCACGAACTCGTCGGCCAACCAATCCAGCAGGGCTGGATGTGACGGGCGAATGCCGTTTGCCCCGAAATTGCTGGGTGTGGCAACAATGCCCCGCCCGAAGTGCCATTGCCAGATGCGATTCACCATCACGCGGGCGGTCAGGGGATTTTCCGGGCTGGCGATCCATGTGGCGAGGGGCAGCCGCCACCGGCTGACATTGCCCAAGGAGTCGAGCGGCATGGAAGCGGGGGCATCCGTTTCCGTCAGCGCGCTCGGGAAACCCGGCAGCACGCGTTCGCCCAGGTTGTCGACTTCTCCCCGAATGCGCACGAACTGCACCGGCAATCCGGCGCTGTAAGGCGATTCTCTCGCGTTGTCGACGGAATGGACCATAGGCAGGTGCCGTTCCACCTGGCGTCGGTACACTCCCATGTCCCGCCCGCCGCGGAAGCCGTCAACAAAGCTGAGACGGCGAATGTACTCGACCTTCTCGGCCAGCGAGAACGACGGCTCGTCCCGGGGGACCACGCCGTTCGCGACAGCGTCCGTCAATCTCGCGCGCAAACTCGCTGCGGTGGCAGATGACGGGTCCTCTCCTTCTTCTTTCAGCACGCCGCGGAACTTGGCAAGCAATTGGTTCTCATACGCCGCGTAGTCTTCGCGGGCTAGCTTCAGCCTCTCCGCGGCAGCCATGCGTCCACGGGCTGCCATATTTCGAGTGGTGTCCTGCGTGAATTCGGCATCGACGTTTATGTTCTCGATGGGCAGGAAGAACGCCTGGAACCGATAGAAGTCCTTCGTGGGGATCGGGTCGTACTTGTGGTCGTGGCACTGGGCGCAGCTGAGGCTCAGGCCGAGGAACACCGAGCCCACGGTTCCCGTGACTTCGTTCAGGTGCTGCTGGCGCGCCACCCGCCGGATCTGGCTCTGAGGAGGCGCTCCTAGCCGCAGGAACGCGGTCGCAACCCGTCTGTCCGGATCCGTGGGGGCAAACTCGTCCGCCGCGAGTTGCTCCTTGACGAAATCGTCGTACGGCTTGTCTTGGTTGAAGGCGTCGATCACATAGTCGCGGTAGCGCCACATGTGATACATCTCCCGATTCGCTTCGCCCCCCGTGGTGTCCGCGTACCTTGTCACATCCAGCCAGTGGCGGCCCCAGCGCTCCCCGTAGCGAGGGTCTCCGAGCAATTTGTCCACGAGCCGATCGTAGGCTTCGGCATCCATATCGGACAGAAAGGCCTCGACTTCGTTTGGGTTTGGTGGCTCTCCAATCAGGTTGAAGTAGAGCCGTCGCATCAGGAGGTGCCGGTCGGCTTCGGGTGCCGGATCGATGCCCTGCGCCTCCAAGCGGGCAAGGATGAATCGGTCGACGGGATTGCGGATCCATGACTCGCTTGAGACGTCCGGCGCGTCCGGTCGGCCGTTTGCCCGGAACGGGCTCCAAGCATTGGCATCGACTTGTTCGGGTGTCGGGTTGAACTGCTCGATCCAATTCGCTATTGCCCGGATCTTCCCATCCGGCAAGCGATCCGAGCCCATCGGCATGCTGGGAGTCAAGTGCCCTTCCAAGACTTGGATCAGCACGCTCTGCTCAGGGTGGCCGGGGACGAGGACGGGCCCGTGGCGGGCGCCCCCCGAGAGCAATCCTTCAAGCGTGCTCAAGTTCAGTCCGCTGAACTGAGTGTCCGGACCGTGGCATGCCAAGCAGTGCTGAGCAAGAATCGGCTGGATTTTGGTCTGGAAGGGGTCGTCTGCTCCAAGTGCTGGTGACGCGAAACTAACGACGGCGACTAAGGTTAAAAGTCGACGCCAAACGCATCGGAAGGCTGCTGAGGAATGGGATCCGCAGCAGGCAGGGAGTTGACTGCCATTCGTGGTGCCCTCCATGCGTGAATCGACGGGCATCCGCTGGTTCGCCAGCCCGATTGTACCTGTTGGCGTTTTCGAAGGGGTGCCGGACAGGCCCCTATCTAGGGCGCTTCTTCCTCGTCAGTTCCGGACTGCCGCCTGTGAGCGAGGAACCATGCGTAGAGGTCCCAGCCCTCGTACACGCGGGTCCAGACGTTATGGCCCAAGTCCTCATGGACGGTGAAGCGAGCATCGGGATGGCCTGCTGCCTCCAAGGCTGTCACGGTTTCCAGAACGCGCTCCGGACGAACCACCGTGTCGCGACCTCCCTGAAACACCCACACTGGTGTCTTGGCGTTCGCGATCTGATCGACCCGGCTCGGATCCCCGGGACCGCAGATGGGAGCGATCGCGGCCCAGCGCTGCGGGTCTGCCATCGCTAGGTGCCACGTGCCAGCACCTCCGAAGCTCAGGCCGGTCAAGTAGACTCGATCCTCGTCGGCCCGGAACTCTTCGAGGGTGGAGTCCACCATTGCCAGCACCTCGCCTTCCATCCGGGTCCAGCTGGCTCGCAATGGAGAGTCCGCGAAGGACGGAATGCTGGGATCGGTGACGCGCGCCATCGGCTGGGTCGGCCGACGACCGTACCGTCGGGGCGGCGGAGGGCCATCCTCGATTCGCACAGGGGCGGGCTGGTCGGCGCCACGGCGCGGCCGGTCGAACAATGGCATCTGGGGCGAGATCATGATGAATGGCAGGTCGCGCCCTTGGATCCAGGCCTCTGACACGGGACCGTGAACGAGGACCATATCCAGATCATCCATGGCGTCGCCGCGCTCGCCCCCGCCGTGGAGGAACAGGATCACCGGCCAACGCTTACCGGGTTCGGTGTGATAGCCAGTCGGCAGGTACACGAAGTACTCGCGGTGCTCGCCCGTGACCTGGCTGTCGTAGCCTTTTCGCAGAAGTTGCCCCTGGCTGCGTCCGGTAGTCTCAGCGGATGCCGGATAGCTGGCGATGGCTAGGCTGACGGCCAGCGCCACGCCGGTGGCGATAAGGCGGAAGGCCGTTCGGGAGGACGTGGTTCGGACGAGCTGTTCCATCGGCGAGCGCTATCGTCGCACAGGTCGCTAGCGCCAGGCTGACTAAATCCCGGGCTCCGCTTGGGGTGGATTGCAAGGTGCGGGTTTCCGGTAGCGCCAATCCGAAATCAGCGTTGTAGGTGTTGTGGCGCGTTAGAGAGTGAGTGGTCTACGGCGAACTGCGGAATCTAGGGTTGACGGAATGTGATTTCTTCGTGTCAGGTGCTCTGGAGCAGCCTCGAATGCTCGTAACGGATTTTGAGAGGCGAACCAATCTCCGTGTCCATAATTGACTGAAATTCGATGCATGCCATCCCGATTGATCCCCTTCAGTCTCTCTTGGTGCATGTTGGTATTCGCCAATCGAGGCTGACAGTATCACTACACATCCCCGCGTCGGCTACAGGTAGCATTTCCAACCAGCGGAGTATTCCGTTCGGTACAAGGTCATCTTGAGCACTTGCCGCCTCGAGTTGCATTAGCCAGTCTTCGTCGTCCAACCGCTCTCCGATCATCAGTTCGATCTGGTGGCGCATGATTGCAAGGGTCTCCTCGTTGGAACTCTCGTCATCTGCCTTGCAAGCAATAGGTCTACATTGCACAAGCGCATCTGGATACGCACAGTCCCACTGTTCTTCGCCCATCTTCACTTCTTCGTGGTACGAGAGTTCGAATCCTTCGTCGCTCATGGACAACGAGTAGACAAAATCCGAGTCGCCCGGCAGCCTTGCCACCCGGTTTACGATCCGGATGCTCCCCTGAGGTTCTCCTACGGTTGGCAGATTTCGGACTGCAGCTACCACTTGTTCGGCTTGAGCCAATCGTCCTTTATCGGAGATCTGCATCAGAGCCTGCATCTGCTGTACCAACCGTGGTTTAGCGGATTCGTATCGTTCATTCCAGCGCAGTTACATCGGACTTATGAGCAATCCAGTCCAACCGACAGGCTGAGCCGCATTCGAAGTTTTGAACCCCGGGTCTAGGACGGAGGTTGCTGGGCTGCCACGTGGAAGCGACTTCGGAACAATCGGTTTGCCGTTCTACGTCGACTTTCAGGACCGCTCTCCCGCCACGCTGGCGAGTGCTGCCTTCAACACTTGAAAGCACACCCGTGCGGTGTGCTCGTCAGGGGTGAATTGGGAACTCATCTCTTGGTATGGATGTATGTAGTTCCGGAAATCACGAAGCCCGTGACTGAACTTCTGTACATCAGGCTTTAGTACGCCCACGTTGGTCGCAACGTCGATGAGTTCTGAGAGGGTCCAGTTATGGAAACGCTTGACCGTGCCGTCTTTCGTCTTCGGGCTCGCCGACGACTGGTTGAACTTGGCCGGACTATTCTGCGCGTTACCAAGGAGGACGCCTTCAAGTACACTGCCACATAAGACGATGACCGAGAGATAAGCCCTTACCTCTAGAACCTTCTGGATCTCGCGCAAGCGACCTTCGATGATCGGAGCAACAGTGGCCTCGACGGGAAGGTTTTGGACACGTGGAATGGCGAATTCCTCGCGGAGAAAGCCTTGGACCGTTTTCTCCCGCCCTATATCTTGAGGCCTCCCAAGGAGACGCGCTAGGATGCCACGCGCCCTTTCTAGGAGGGGCCCGTCGACCTCCTTCCCGCTGATTTCGCACTCGGCCTCGTATTCATCCATCATGTTGGAAAGCACTCGTCCAACTACGACGTCAGATTCCTGTTCCCAGAAAGAACGGAGCTTCTTGGCCTTCGAAGATCCATGAGTGCGGTACTTGGGGCCGTGGATATCTACACCCTGTCGTCTAAAGAACTCCCCGAAAGTCCGGTCGGAGTAGTCCAGAACGTAACCGTCACCCATCTGCAAGGCCCCCTCCAGATAGCGCTTCTCGACGTACTTTAGGCTGCTCACCCAGAACCCCTTCCTCTCTTGCTCAGGCCACGATCCTTATCGTGCTGGCAAGTGCCTCACTGGCGTTCGCCCATACCTCCTGAGCGGCTTTCGCTCCTCATGGCTCTCGTGCTGCACCCGCAGTTTCAAGGTATCAAACCCTCGTGAGCCCGACGGGTGCTCACTCCTGTCACACGGATTTAGAGATGAGAAGCTTTTTGATGTTCGGGGAGAAGAGGGCTCAGCGAATGGCTGCAGGTAATCAACCATTTCACGACCTCGACCGGCCTCCGCCGCACCACTGATCGCGAAATCTCTTCGGGAAGTGCGTCGATAGAGATGTCCTTCCGGAGTCCTGATCCTTGCATTTCGACCGGACCAATCAGTGAGGGCAGGTTATTCGGACGCAGCCGCGGGACCCAATTGGGTTTATGGTGGCAGAGAAATTGTACGCCGGAGTTCTGCGCCGAGCATCAAGGTTCCTCTTGCATAGCCTCCGAGAAGCGGCTGTGCGCGTCAGCAAAGCGCGTAAAGACCTCTTCGACACGGGCTGTAAATTCCATGGTGCCGGTCGTCCTACGATCACTCCAGTACTTTGCGGTAATCGCATCCGGCCGAAGACTAGGTCCGTGAGTTTCAGCGATCAGGGTTCCTTGGTGGATCTCACTGGCTCGATGATTGCGCAGGTGGATATTGGGTTCGTTCGTGTAGACGCCAATTACTTGGAAACCATCGGCGTTTGCTGATGGTCGTATGTGGTCCGCGATAAGCCACGACTCGGATTCTGGCGTCATCAAATGCATCTGAAGCTTCGAGAGCGTTTGAGAGACTCCCATGTAGCACACAACCATGGGCACACGTTTACCGCCATCCGGAGCAATGTAGCTCGACCGAAGCTCTACCCGCCACGTGCCGCGGAGGTCTGGACGCTTCACAAACCACCCATGCAAGAAAGGCTGACGCCAAAGCCAGCGCTCAAAGGCGATTCCGAGCAACACGAGGACACTAATGACAGTGGTGAATGGCGACGCGTGTTCCCACGTCGCGGGTGTGCCTTGCACCAATAGCACAATGAACCACGTAATAGCGGCGATAGCGAGAAAAATGGTGATATGGAGCCGCTCCGCCTTCACTAGGAGCGAATCCCTATATAGTCCCAAGCGGCGCCGATAAAGGAGTGAGCTTGCTCACGGGTCCACGGCTGCAAGGCGCTAAAGAGGAGCTTGATATCGTCGACCTCGCGCCAAGAGCTGCAAATTGTGGCGTCCTTCGTGGCGGACCACAAGTAGGCCAGTACTGCCTGAACACGTGCATCCCATGTGTAACCTTCGAAGCGCGCGTTAGGTGTGTTCCAGGTCAAGCACTCGACGAGATACCCAGGAATAGGCGTGGCAACGGCGTGACCGGAATCGTCCATCTCGTTCCGCACCTTCTTTAGGATGCGCACTATGCCTCTGTAGCGACGATTCGTAGCACGGTTCTTGTCGCGACCGTTCTCGTAGTGCTCATTGGGCCATGTGGAGAAGAGCGCCTCAGGAAAGTTGATGATCCGCCGGTTAGGGGCATCGTCAGGGCGAAGTTCGACACCGGGGATGGCAGGCGCGGCTAGGCTCCTATACAACTGGTGTTCAAAGAACGGTGCAGCGTCCGCTTCGACGTGGTACGAAGTTTCTCGGATCTTGAAGGCCTTATTGCCACGCGTGACCATCGACGCGCCGAGGTAGGCGATCAGAGCTCGCCCTAGGTCGTCCTTAAACTGGCGGAAAGTATAGGTCGCAGGCTCGTGACCAAACGAGCTGGCACCGTGACCGGCGGGATAGTCCGCAAAAAACGATCCCGTGTATAGGACTCCCACATCGACGTCGCTGTCAGCCCTGACATTCACACGGTTCCGGTAAGACCCCTGGACAAACGGCTTGATTAGCCCATTGCGGAGCTTCGGTCCGAGCGTTTGGTCGGCACTTATCGCGTTCCGGACAACCTTGATGGCGTTGTCGCATCTGGTCTGCTCGGATTGGCTTGGTGAAAGCGCCCATTGGCTGAACTCAGTCTCCAAGTCTCTGGTAATTGCGACTCGCGGCATTCACGTCGTGTTAGTTGCTTAGGCAGAGATACCCAGAACGACCAACATCCCATTCTATATCGTTGCCGAGGCGCGGGAGCTCTGGTCTATGACGGGAGACGAAGGAAGGGCCGTCACCGGACCCACCTTGGGATGCACCTGACGCTCCGAACTGCTCTGGCCTGCTCCGATTTGCCCCGACCTCATCCGTTCATTTGCCACGGAAAGGCCCCCGCAACTGATTAGAAATGCTGGAAGTTACAGCCGACTCAGGGGGTCACGGCTTGGGGGCGTGGGTGGGGGCCGAACCCACGGAGAGCAATCTTGCAGACCGCTGCCATACAACTTGGCTGCCCCGCCGCTGTAACGAGACTCTTGCTAGCCCCCGGGACCTGAAGTCGAGTGCGTTCGTGGCCGAATTGTCGAGACTGATGCTACCGAGCAAACTGGAGCCGCCGGCAGTCCCAGAGCAAGATAGACGCATAATCCGAGCTCGGGTAGCTGACCGAACTCGCCGGCGCCGAATCAATCGAAGTTGATCAGGTACGGCTCGTTGTAGTCCTGTCGGTAGAGTAGTACGAGCGACTGAGGGCGCTGGAGAGCGACAGTGTCGGCGAAGAGACTCGAGTCCGGGAAGGACCAATAGGGAATGTTTGCGGATCACCTAGTTGGTATAGAGCAGTTCGAGGCGGACCTCTGGAAGGTCGCGGACAATCTGCGAGCGAACTCGAACCTCGCGTCGAACGAGTATTTCATGTCCATATTGGGCCTGATCTTCCTGCGGCACGCGACGAACCGTTTCTACGAGGCGATGGCGACGATCGAAAAAGACATGGCCGCAGGCAGAATGCCCGAGCGCCCGCTTCTCAAAGCCGATTTCACACGGCGCCGAGCCTTGATGTTGCCTAAGGCGGCTCGCTTTGATGTTTTGCTTCAGATGCCTAAGGACGGCAATCTCGGCGCCGCCCTGACCGCCGCCATGGAAGCGGTGGAAGACCACTTTCCACCGCTCGCGGGCCAGCTGCCGAAGGACTACGAGCGTTTCGAGGACGATGTCCTAGAAGAGATGCTGCGTACCTTCGATTCCGAAGCGCTGCGAACAGCGTCGGGCGACGTGTTCGGCCGCATCTACGAGTATTTTCTTGCGGAGTTCTCTAAACAGGGTGCACACGACAGCGGCGAGTTTTTTACCCCACCTTCGATCGTGCAGACCATTGTCAACGTCATCGAGCCCGACCACGGCGTTGTCCTTGATCCTGCCTGCGGCTCAGGTGGAATGTTTGTGCAAACGAGCCACTTCATAGAAAGCGAAGGCGAGGACACGATGAAGCGGGTCACGTTCTACGGGCACGAGAAGAACGAAACTACGGCGAAGCTGGCCCAGATCAACCTTGCTGTTCATGGGCTGCAAGGCACCATTCGTGCTGGGAACGAAGCCATCACCTATTACAAGGACCCGCACGAACTTGTCGGCAAATGCGATTTCGTCATGGCTAATCCCCCATTCAACGTGGACGAAGTAGATGCCGATAAGGTCAAAGGCGACAAGCGCTTGCCGTTCGGCCTGCCCGGCGTCAACAAGGCAAAGAAGATCTCGAACGCCAATTATCTGTGGCTCTCCTACTTCTACAGCTACCTGAACGAGACTGGCCGGGCTGGGATCGTCATGTCATCGCAGGCCTCAAGCGCCGGACGAGACGAGGCCAAGGTGCGCCAAAGGCTGGTTGAGACCGGCGCCATCGACGTGATGATCGATATTCGCGGCAACTTTTTTTACACCCGAACTGTGCCGTGTCAACTCTGGTTCTTCGACCGGACGAAAGAGCGAAACTGCGAGCGAAAGGACTGGGTCCTAATGCTCGATACGCGCAATATCCATCGCAAGGTCTCGCGTGCCATCTTCGACTTCAGCCCAGAGCAGCAGCAGAATATCGCGGCGATCGTCTGGCTTTATCGGGGACATACAGATCGCTTCCTCAAGCTGGTCGAGAGTTACCTCGCTCAAGCCGTCACGGAAGGCCGGGCTACCGAAGAGCCGCTAGAGATCTTTGCAAAGGCGCTCGGCAACCTGATCGATCTCGTAGAACCTTTTGCGACCGAGAAGCGCGATTCAAACCCGCTGACCGCCATCTGGGAAGAGATTACCTTCGCACGGTCCACGTCATCGACCGAAATAGAGGCGTTGGGAGAGGTAGTCGCTGCGAGAGCTGCCAGGTGGAACGAAGGTGGGAACGACCGGATGCGAAAAAATGCAGACCTTCATGCGGCGCGTCAGGACCTGCACGAGATGGCCGCGCGCTGCCGGGACTTGACCAACCAGATCGAGCTGGCGGCGAAGCTCGTGGTGCGTCTGGTCGATATCGCGGTGAGAGAATTCGGCGCAAAGGAATCGGGCTTGTGGCCCGGTTCGGCCATTAACAAGGCCCGCAAGGCGCTAGAGAACGCCAGGGCTGCGGCCCTAGTGGGCCTTCGGCGCACGCGCTATTTCGTCCGACAGTCTGACTGGCTGCAGGAACGCTTCCCGGCTGCGGAACTGCGCGATATCGAAGGGTTGGTGAAAGTGGTTGATCGCAGCGAGGTTGAGGCGCACGACTGGAGCCTGACACCTGGCCGCTACGTGGGTGTTGCGCCAGCGGACGAGGACGAGGACATTGATTTCGAGGAGGCGTTGCGGTCGATTCACATTGACCTGAAAGGACTTAATGAGGAGGCGGTGGATCTCGCGGCGCGGATCGTCCGGAACTTGGAGGAGTTAGGAGCGTGAGCGTTCACGAAATGACGCTGGATCAGCTTGGCAGTGTTTCGCGCGGTCGGTCCCGCCATCGTCCGAGAGATGCGGAATTCTTGTATGGTGGACCCTATCCGTTTGTTCAGACTGGAGACGTCAAGAGGGCTGGCCTATACTTACGCGACTTCGAGCAAACCTACAGCGAAGCCGGGCTTGCCCAAAGCAAGCTTTGGCCTGTCGGTACTCTATGTATCACAATTGCGGCGAATATCGCAGAAACCTCCATCCTAGCTATTGAAGCTTGCTTTCCGGACAGCGTAATTGGTTTCATTCCCGATCGGGCGAAGTCGGATGCGAGGTTTGTGAAATATCTCTTTGACGCTGTTCTAAAGATGCGTTTCCAGTCATTCACCCAAGGGGCGGCACAGGACAATTTGAGTCAAGCGAAGCTCTTGTCGATCAAGTTCCCGGTGCCGGAGTTGGTTGTACAAAACGAGATCGCCGAAATCCTCTCTTCCTATGACGAGCTGATCGAGAACAACCGGCGGCGGATTGCGCTATTGGAGGAGGCGGCGCGTCTGCTCTACCGCGAATGGTTCGTCCACTTCCGCTTCCCCGGCCACGAACAAGCCAAGATCATCGACGGTGTTCCGCGAGGGTGGGAGCATTGCGAAGTGGAGAGCCTTGTCGAACTTCAATACGGCAAGGCGCTCAAGGAAAGCGACCGCATCGAAGGACCGATCCCCGTGTACGGTTCCAGCGGCATCGTTGGACGCCACCAATCTGCACTCGTTGAAGGGCCGACAATCATTGTCGGTCGGAAAGGAAACGTCGGGAGGATCTATTGGTGCCACGAAAACTGCTGGCCTATCGACACGGTCTATTTTGTGCCGAAGGATCAAGTTGATTGCTGGCTCTATCTGGCATTGCCTTCAGCGGGCTTTCAGAACACGGACGCCGGAGTTCCAGGGCTAAACCGTAACTTTGCCTACAGCCGAAGGCTGCTCCGCCCATCGACGCACGAGCGCCGTCTGTTCAATGAAATGGTCAAACCGATGTTCGTGCAACAAACGACGCTCGAAGGCTACAACCAGAAACTCGTCCAAGCCCGCGACCTCCTCCTGCCGCGCCTGATGAAAGGGGAACTCGCAGTCTGATGAAATCATCCGACACCACCACGGGAGGACTTGCACGATGGCAGTGACGCCCATCAACAGCGAGGACCGGCTGGTGCAGGCGACCTTCGCCAAGCACCTGGAGGAAGAACTGGGCTGGGATAGCGTCTATGCCTGGAACGAGGAGACGTTCGGAAGCGATGGCACCGTCGGCCGTGCCGATACCAAGCAAGCCGTGCTGCGACGCGACCTGCGAGCGGCGTTGGAAAGGCTGAATCCCGATCTGCCGGCCCCCGCCATCGACGACGCAGCGCGCGACTTGACGGTGTACGACGTCAGCCGATCAATGGTTCAGCACAACCGCGATTTCTATCGGCTGCTCCGTGGCGGCGTGCCTGTGGAATATCGGGATTCCAAAGGGCACCGAAGGTCCGCGCGCGCCCAAGTGATCGACTTCGACAACGCGCCCGGATCGAACCGCTTCCTCGCCGTGCGCGAGCTGAAGCTCACCGGAATCCGCACGCCCAACTACAACCGCCGTGCCGATCTGGTTTGTTTCGTCAACGGCCTGCCGCTAGTCTTCATTGAGCTGAAGGCGGTCCACAAGAACATCCGCGAAGGCTTCGACAACAACCTTTCCGACTACATGGACGAACATGTCATCGCCCACGCCTTCCATCACAACGCCTTTCTGATCGTTTCGAACGGCGACCGCGCCCGTTACGGCTCGATCACGAGCGAGTGGGGGCACTTCGCCGAGTGGAAACGGCTCGACGAGACGGACAGTGGCAGCTTGGACGCCGAGTTGCTTCTCAACGGCATGTTGGCACACGATCGGCTGCTGGACATTGTCGAGAATTTCATCCTCTTCGACGAAAGCAAGCCAGGGGCTACCCGGAAGGTCATTGCGCGGAACCATCAAGTACTGGGCGTCAACCGGGCCGTAGCGTCCGTGTCACGGCAGGAAGAGTTGAAACGGGAGTTTCCACCGGAGCAGCGCCTAAGGCACCGCGTCGTCGAATTGCCGCTTGAGTCAGAAGAACGAGTCCGGGAAGTACTAGACGGCGGGCGCTCGGTTGTGCGCTCTCCATTCATACCCGAGGGCCCGGTCGACATCGTCGAGCGGGCACATCCCGACCTCGGTCGGCTCGGAGTGTTCTGGCACACCCAAGGGAGTGGCAAGTCCTATTCCATGGGTTTCTTTGCCGAGAAGGTGCGGCGGAAGCTGGAAGGCAATTTCACGTTCCTGCTGATGACCGACCGAAACGATCTCGACAGCCAGATCTACAGGACGTTCGTTGGCTGTGGCATCGCCGACGACCAGACCCCTCGGGCCGCTTCCGGAGATGATCTGGAAAAGTTGCTGAAGGAGAACCACCGCTACCTCTTCAGCCTGATCCACAAGTTCAACAAAGACGTCGATCCACAGCAGCCCTACAGCGAGCGCGATGACATCATCGTGATCTCGGACGAGGCGCATCGCACGCAGGCGGGGCGGCTGGCCCGCAACATGCGCCTAGCGTTGCCGAATGCGGCCTTCATCGGCTTCACCGGTACGCCGCTATTTAGGCAGGACGAACTTACCAGACGCATCTTCGGCAACTACGTCTCTCGATACGATTTCAAGCGGTCCGAGGAGGACGGCGCGACCGTCAAGCTGATCTACGAGAACCGGGGCGAAAAGCTTGGTGTGGCGCGGACAGATCTGAACGACCGTATCGCCGCAAAGATTGAGAGCGCCGAGCTGGACCACGACCAAGAGGCGCTACTGGACAAGCTGCTGGGCCAAGATTACGAGGTCGTCACCGCGGACGAACGGCTCGACAAGATCGCCTCAGATTTCGTCGAGCACTGCGCGACCCGCTGGGAATCAGGCAAGTCGATGCTGGTCTGCATCGACAAGATCACCTGTGCCCGGATGCATCGATTGATCGCTTCACGGTGGCAGGAGAGGGCGGCATCGGTTCGGGCAGCGTCCGAAACGAAACAAACGGAAGCGCAGGCGGTGGAAGACCCGACCCGTCGCGTTGCTCTTGAGGAGGAGGTGCAGCAACTGGCAGCCCAAGCGGCCTGGCTGGAGGAGACAATCGTCGGGATCATCATCAGCGAGGCGCAGAACGAGGTCGGGGACTTCAAGAAGTGGGGCTTCGACATCATTCCTCACCGTGCTCTGATGAAGCAAGGCTTCGAGACCGCCGACGGTCAGCGGGTGGATGTAGAAACCGCATTCAAAGACCCGGCGCATCCCTTCCGCGTCGCCATAGTCTGCGCCATGTGGCTGACCGGTTTCGATGTCGAGTGCCTTTCGGCGCTTTACATCGACAAACCCATGAAGGCACACAACTTGATGCAGGCGATCGCGCGGGCGAACCGGGTGTATCCCGGCAAGGACTTTGGCCTAATCGTCGATTACAACGGCATGCTGAAGAGCCTGAGGGAGGCACTCGCGCAGTATGCGCTTGGCGACGACGGCGACGGCGGCGAGGAGATCGTCGTGCCGATCGAGGAGCGTGTGCAGGCGCTCATCGAAGCCATTGAGGCGGCAGAGGCGCATCTGCGCGGGCTGGGCTTCGACCCGGCGACGCTTATCGGTTCGACCGGTTTCGCGCGTATCAAGCGCCTGAAGGATGCAGTGGAGGCCGTCTATACCAGCGATGAGGCCAAGCGCAGATTCGAGGTCTTCGCGCGACAGGTGTTCGTCCGTTTCAAGGCATTGTTGATGGAGCCGTCGGCGTTCGCGTTTGCCGAACGGCACGACAATATCGAGGCGATCTACAAGAAGTTGACGGAGCGGCGCGATTCTGCCGATGTAACGGAGCTGTTGAAGGAACTGCACCGGATCGTCAACGAGGCGATCCGTACACAGGTGCCAGGTGACGACCAGGCTGAAGGTCTGACCTTCGACCTTAGCCAGATCGATATGGACAAGTTGCGTGAAGAGTTCTCAAAGAAGGTCCGGCACAAGGCAACAGCGCTTCAGGATGTCCGCGATATCATCGAGCAAAAGCTCGCCGAAATGCTGGAGCGCAACCCTTCGCGCATGGACTATCAGCAGAGGTACGAAGGGATCGTCGCAGACTACAACCATGAAAAGGACCGCGTCACCGTCGAGGAGACCTTCCGTAGGCTGATGGAACTCATGGACGAGTTAGACGCGGAGCAGAAGCGTGGAGTCGAAGAATCCCTCACCGAGGACGAACTCGCGCTGTTCGACTTGTTGAAGAAGGACGATCTTTCGAAGGGTGACCGAGAGCGTGTCAAGCAGGCGAGCCGCAGTCTGCTGGCGCATATAGAGGAGCATCTCTCTGACCTCGATCGCTTTTGGGAGAAGGAGCAGACCAAGGCGGAAGTCAAGGTGTTCATTCTCGACGAGGTGTACACCAGCCTGCCGACGCCGCCGTTCACCATCGAGGAAAAAGAGTCGGCTGCGGCTCAAGTCTATGCTCATGTCTGGCAAAGGGCTGTCAGCGGTGTAGCTGCGAGCGCGGCGTGGTGAGCCTGAGATTGATCCAGTTGGGCAACGCAAGATGGGGCCAAGAATTGAAAGCGGCTATTCTCGTGGATTCCATTGAGGTCGGCATCGCCTGCCCGTTCGTCCAGAAAGCTGCACTTGAACCCTTCCTGGCGCATCGGCCTGGTGGTGCCCAGGTTATTGCCCGATTCAATCTGGCCGAAATCGCCGGCGGCGTCGGCGATTTCAAGGCCCTGCGGAGGCATCGGCAGCGTCGTAGAACGGCAGAAGCTCTGGCAACAGCGGTAGTGAGGCTGGCGCCGACTCTCAAAGGTTGTATGGTCGTTCGTGGGCTTGCCGTGCGAAAGGCCTAGCTCATAGATCTGGTTCGTGACCACTTGCGTGCGCGTCGTGCTTGGGTGGCAACACCCGTCATGCGCAGTCGCCATTCCAGCATGTCTAGACTGACTCCAAACCGATTTGCCAGAATTCGGGGATCTTGAGTTGATCGATATGCGATCACGAGGCCGGTGCGTGGGACCAAGAGAGTTCCCGACATCCAATCGGCTTCTTCTTCCTGCTCCCGTTCAAATGAGCTGAGCAGCAAATGCCCTGCCGGAGAAAGATCTATCCGACCAGGTTCATGGTCGAGAATGAGATGGGCAAGTTCATGACTCAGGCTGCTGCGCTGCCTAGTCGGCGCGTGGGCCGAGTTGACAACGATTAGGTCGGTTTCGCCGACCCGGATCGTTACGGCGGACCAGCTGTCCGAATCATGATTGGTGAGCCGCAGCAAGCTGCTTTCGGCCAACCCGGGAATTTCTTCTGGTCGCCAGACAATGACACCAAGATGTGCCGAGAGATCTTCCGGATTAAGTGGGTCGTCGGGTTTCAGCCCCAGTGCCGTCCGATAGCGTTCTGCGGTGTTTTCGCACCACGTCTTAAGGCCTCGACGCATGAATTCAAAGCTCGTTCCGTGCAATGAGTGCGCGCTGGGCAGCCAGGATTAGATCTGCCAGCGCAGAAGCCGTCTCGAGCTCCATGGATTGCTTTTTTCGGAAGTGAACTGAAGCGATAGGTCGGCTCGCGTTGTTGGCGTCGAAGCCGAGCACGGCCGAGGGGTCGACCTTGAGCCATCGGCATATCTTCTGAAAATTCTCAAGGTCAGGCAGATGGCCGTTCTCGACTCGCGAAAGGGTCGCGGGGGATATCCCGATCTTCGCAGCGGTCGCCCGAATGCCGTGGCGTCCCCTTTTGTCTGCAACCAGTTGGCCGAAGGTCTCGAGTGATGGCTTTGGCATAATAATGCTTGCTGTTCCACTAGTGAAACAAAAACCGTTTGACATATCAGACACCAACTGATATGGTGATGCTTGTTTCACTGGTAAGACATTTTGCCAAGAACAGTGCAACAGGTCAAGCACATGGAATGGACGGGGTCTGATAGGCGGTACGCACGGGTGGCCGAGCGCGCGCAGGTCATTGTCGTCCGGTGTAGGCCTATCGCTGCGGCGAAATCGCTACACCAACGACGGGTGACGCTTCCGACGCTGGCCATCTCTATGCAGAGGCGCGCAGTCGGCGGCCACAGCCAGTCACACGGCGATCATCCGGCCCGGCTCGTGCGAATTGGACCAGACTGTCGCAAGCCTCGCGCCAGACACGAATACTGGCCCCACAATCGACACCGATGCCGAACGAGGGAATGACTGGTGATGAACAGACAAGCGATGCCGCAGAACGAGAACGGAAGCAAGGCAAAGGGTATTCAGCGCATACGCCGCCTGCCAGACCCCGCGCTGGGTGCCTTGTGGGATTCGATCATTCTTGACGTGGCCCTGAAGGAGCAACTTCTCTCTCAGGCCGTTCTGAACTTCACATTGCGCACTAGGATCGATCGCACGGTCATTCCTCTTCACGGCGCAATCCTGCTCGTCGGTCCACCCGGGACCGGCAAGACGTCTCTCGCACGTGGCCTCGCGCATAGAACGGCCGAATCGTTCTCGAATGGAGACTTCCGCCTACTTGAAGTCGAACCGCATGCGCTGACGAGTTCGGCCATGGGTAAGACTCAGCGTGCGGTCACCGACCTGTTCGCGCAGTCGATCGCAGAAGCAGCCGTTGACCGCCCGACCATCGTACTGCTGGACGAAGTCGAGACGTTGGCGGCCGACCGTTCGAAGATGAGCCTCGAGGCCAATCCAGTCGATGTCCATCGCGCGACCGACGCGGTCTTGGTGCAACTCGACGCGTTGGCTGACGACCATCCGAATCTCCTGTTTCTCGCGACCAGCAACTTCCCCCAAGCTGTCGACAGCGCCTTCACCTCCCGCTGCGACCTCGTGGTGAAGGTGCCCCTTCCGGACCGGGAAGCCTGCGCCCGGATTCTTGAGGACTGCCTAGCCGGTCTCGGCAAGACGTTTCCGCCGCTCGCTAGGCTCTCGTCCTCACCCAAGTTCGAACTGTGCGTCGCCGAATGTATGGGTCTCGACGGGCGCGCAATCCGCAAGATGGTTGCGAGCGCACTCGCTACGAGCCCCCAGACCGCCATGAATCCAGAACAGGCGACGATCGATGACCTGCTCGCTGCGGCGTGCGCTGCAAAGGCCGGACGCAGTATCGAAGGTGAGACGCTATGACCACCGTTGCGAGAAGGACTTTCCGAAGCACACCCAAACGCGATGCCTTGGCAACTTGGGCGGCGATCGTGGATCTGCTTGCCCAGAAGACCGATGGGCGCGCACGCACTGAATTGCTCGCCGTAGCCGGTATCGCCGCGAGCGTCATCGCCGATCACGCGCCTGATGACGCGCCTATTGTCGTGACCTGCGATGGGCCGCGCACACGCATCTACTGCCTCTATGACGATGATGCGATCGACGGCTCCGACGCCAACGAGGATCCGCTGGGGTTCGATCCGCTCAACGGGAATTGGCGTGTGTCGCTCCCCTCGCCGACGGACGACCTGCCTTGGGTCCAAGCTGCGCTCAAGCGGCACAGCGACCGCATTACCGCGCGCGATTCGGATACGCCGGTCACCAAAGACAAGTCCTCGAGCGCCGCAGATGCACAAACGCTCGTTCTGGACCCAAGGGGGTTTCTCGGAGCATGACCACCGTCGCTGTTAATGTCTATCTGTACTCGGTCACCTATGTGGCCGACAACATCCTGAAGAGCATTAAGGACATCATTCGCCTCAGCGGCCTTGATCCGACTCACCTAGTCGAGAGCTGGGAGAGTACGATGCGGGCGATTCGGACTTGGCTCGACTCCGGGCATCTCGAAACCGTGGTCCTTGAGATCTACGATCCAAGAACGGACGCACTCGTCGGCCGCTGGGATATAGATGTGATCTACACCACGGGACTGGGGGACGGAGGCTTCTGGACCGACACCGAACAGCTCAAGTACCACATCTGCAAGGCGGGTCTTGCACCTAGCAAGGCCAGATACCGACTCGTACTCCAGAACAGGTCCGGGTACCCCCACGTTCACGGTTGGGAGCCAACGCGATTTCGGTCAACCGAGGGCTTTGTCCGCCAGAGCCTTGGCTCAACGATTGAGCACTATGGCTTGGGAGCGAGCGCAGCCTACTGGAGACAAGTCTGATGCTTACCGTCAACCAAGCCTTCCGCAAGTTCAGGAGCCGGCTGGAGCTGAACGAAAGGGAGCAGAAAAACGCGTCCGCGCGGCATACCGAGGTCCGTGACTTCCTCGACACCAAGTTCGAGGTCTCGCGCAGTTTCCTGACCGGGTCCTATGCTCGTTACACGAAGACAAAGCCGCTCAAGGACATCGACATCTTCTTCGATCTGAAAGAAGCCGAAAGGCGCTACCGGGCGAAAGCTCCGTCGATCGTAATCGGCGACTTCCATGACGTTTTGGTCGAGAAATACGGTAACGACGCAGCCCGCAAGCAGAGCCGTTCGGTCGGTATCGATTTCGGTGTCGTCGTTGACGCCGACGACAACACCGACTATCGCGTCGTCAGTATCGACGTCGTGCCGGCCTTCGCAGCCAGTGATTACTATGAGATCCCGGACGATGACAGCGGGCGTTGGATCAAGACCAATCCGGAGATCCATGCCAGCAAGGCCACGGCAGCGCACCGAGCATTCTCGAATGAGTGGAAAGGCTTGGTACGGATGGCGAAATACTGGAACAACAACGCCCGCCATGGGGAAAGGCCGGTTAAGCCGTCGTTCCTAATCGAGGTGATGGCCCTTCAGTGCCTCTACGGTGGCTGGCACGGGCGCTTCGATTACGAGATTCAGGGGTTCTTTTCGGCCTTGGCTGATCGCATCTTCGATGATTGGTCCGACCCCGCGGGCCTCGGACCGGCAATCAGCAACGGCATGGACGCGACCCGCAAGCGGCGTGCACGCGAACTTCTGGTAGTTGCCAGCAGGGAAGCAACCATTGCCATCGACCATGCGCGTCGTGGCCGTAACGGCGAGGCGCTCAGAGCGTGGCGGGCGCTTTTCGGTCCGAAATTCCCGCTCTCTTGATTTTCCAGGGCAACCAGACTCCAGCGTGGAAAGTGGATTGTGGCTGACGCGGTCGTGGCTCGCTGGCATGGCGACAATTATCAGGCACGGGTTTTTTGGGAGAACGCCCTCAATCTACTGTCGCCGCACTCCTGCGTCGTCGAGGTGACGTTTGAGGCAGACGGTCCCAAGGCGTTCGACGATGTAGTCGTCAAGTATGATCCCCCAATTGCGCGTTCCGGCTTCTGCCGGGTCTCGGCCGACTATCATCAGATCAAATGGCACGTCGAGACCGGTGGACGGTTTGGCTATGAGAACTTCACCGAGCCGGACTTCATCGGTGCCCGATCCTTCTCCTTGCTCGAACGCCTCCAGCAGGCGCGTCGGACGGCTCATGTGTCAGCGCAGTTTACGTTTCTCACCACCTATCGGGTAAGAGATGGCGACCCGCTGGCCGTGCTGATCTCGGGCAATGACAAGACGCTCCTCGTTGAACGGCTATTCGACGGCACGACTGACCGCAGTCGCATGGGAAGGGTACGGAAGTGTTGGAGGGAGCACCTTAGGCTCGAAGACGACGAGGAGCTTCGATCGATCGTGCAAAGCCTTCGCGTCGTCGATGGCCATCGGTCACTCCAGGAGTTACGCGAGCAGATAAACCTCAAGGCGCAGGCTGCGGGCGTGCTTGCGTGTAGTGCTGCTGATTCAGACTTCCGATATGACGAATTGGCGCGGCAACTGAAGGTCCGAAAGCTGAACGGCCTCAACCGTCAAGCGCTCTTGCAGTTCTGTGAGGAAGAACGGCTTCTCGTGGAGCGGCCCGCACAACGCGACTGCTTCCTTCCTATCGCTGTCAGGAGCTTTCTTGGGCCAGCGGCCGATATGGTCGGTGCGGCGCCAGACGACACACTACTGCTCACCGACGACTTTCGACAGCGTTACCTCCAGAAAGGCCGTGAGTGGCAGCGCGACATCCGCCCCAAGGTCGAGAGTTTTCTCCGGGCGGCGGTAAAGAAATCAGCAAAGTTGCGGCTGATACTGGATGCGCACGCATCGATCGCATTTCTCGTCGGGGCAGTGCTCCACTTGAAGTCCGGCATAGAGACGCAACTGGTCCAAAAGGGACGTGTCGGCACAAGGACGTGGCGCGTTGACGATGGCTCGGGTGTCAAGGGTGGCTCTTTCGAAATCGAAGAGGAGCGGCCGGGAGAAGGGCGTGAAATCGCGATTGCAATCAGTGCATCGCAGGTGACCACTGCGCAGGCTCGCGCCTATGTGGCGGCGAACGTACCGGGTGTGGGCAAGTTCGTCTCATTCGCGATGCCAACTGGCCCTGGACAGCAGAGTGTCGTGGGCGGGGAGCACGCCGCCGCGCTCGCCGAACAGGTGTCCAATCATGTGCGAGGGATGAAGGAAGACGATCCCGGCGCAGTCATCCATATATTTGCGGCTGCTCCGAATAGCCTTCTCTTCTATCTCGGCCAGAATCATCAGGCGATGGCACCGTGCATCGTATATGAGTTCGATTTTGATCGCCGCGGCAACAAGACGTATCAACCCTCGTTCACTGTCGATTGACCGTAGTTGTGGCGCTGTGCGGAGAGCCATACAGCGCTGCGTGTGTGCAGCACCGGTGGCTCAGAGGCAGTCCAGGAAAGAAAACGGCAATTGCCTCTAAGGAACGCATGGTCCCAATCGATTCGGAACTCGACGCGCGACGCTTTGGATGGCCATGTCCGCTGGTAGGATGGAACCCGCCAATAAATTCGAGCCGACGCCATGTTGATCACGGACGAAGAGATACTAGACCGCTTTCTAGAGCACCTCTCCTGGGCGACCGAAATCTATCTCGCCACAGCTTGGGCTACGAGCAATAAGGGACTCCGAGCCTTGCGGCAACACTCGGCGTCCCTTGAAGTACGAGCCGTTGTTGGCCTATGGGGCAACCTGACCGAGCCCTTCGCTCTGAGGATGCTAGCGGATGCGGGTCAGCTGCGTTCGGCTGACGCACGTCGGCGCTTTCACCCAAAGGTTTTCGTATTTCGGGGTGCCGGTAGGTCCATTGCTTGGATCGGAAGCGCAAACTTTATATCTGGTGGATTCGGGATAAACGAAGAGGCTCTATTTGAGACCTCAGACACCGAATCCGTACAAGATTGGTTCGATGACCTATGGGAACACTGCGATCTACTCGATGACACTGCCATAGATGACTATGCCAAGTCGAGACGATCGAATCCTCCCCCGCTCCCGCCGCGCCTGCACGCTGCCCTCAACCTAGCTCCGCTGCAGATGCTGCAAGAAGTCCGAGACTGGAGAAGCTACGTAGCAGCCGTAGAGCAGTGCGACGCGTGGTGGGGTAATCGTCGTTCCTGGTCAGTGCTAGGTGACCGCAGCAGCTGGCGAGAAACTGTCGAGGTCCTGCACGATGTCGTAAGTCAGCAAGACTGGGGTAAGCTTAGTGAGTATGACCGTCTTCGTCTGCTTGGTTTAACCCATGGGGAGGAGGAAAGCTGGGCATTGCTCGGCCGCATGAGACGGGCCGCTCTGAACACAGTATTTGGTCCCAAACAAAAGACAGTACAGAACGCCGTACGCGCCGTCGTCACCGCCAACATTGACGCGTTTCCGCAGCTGGCATTCGAGTCCTACGAGGCCCTTTGGAGTATTCCCGGGGTCGGCGAAGGCATCGCGACGAGGCTGCTCACGATCGCCAGACCCGACCGGTTCGTGTCGTTGAACGATGCGTCTAGAGCCGGCCTAGCAGAAGTCTTCGGCCTTGCGCCCAGCACCTTAGGGCAGCCTCGGAACTACTCCCGTCTTCTGACAGCCGTGTACAGCCAGCAATGGTGTAGTGAACCGACTCCAAGAAACGGACACGAACGGGCCGTTTCTTCGATGCGTACCGCCTTGCTGGACTGTTTCGTTTACGACGAACAGCACTCCTTCCGATGATGGCACGGGCGCGTAGATTCGCCGCTTGTCGAGAATGTGTCCGAGTTGTCCTTCATGCAGATCAGGAGGTTTCCCAATCGGTACGTGCTGCTCAGCGGGACCCGCGGCCCGAGCCGCGGTCGAGTATCGTCATAGAGAGGGTCCGGATTGGTGTCATCGACTCCGACCTAGCTTTCCAGTTCACTCCTTGGCATGACTCTCCGGGCACTTGTCCGGCAACTGCTCCTTCTCAGACCCGGAAACCGGCGAGCCCTCGTGCTAGTCTGTCAATTTCGGTTCTTCAACGCCTGCCGTCCTAGGCACTTGTTTGTTGGGTCTAACGTCAATACTCTCCGCAGTCGCTCGTGGACAGGCGTCTTCGAGCACCCGACTTTCACCTAGAGGATCGAAAACGTCGACCTGACTCGCATCCGACAACCGAAGCGCAAACAAACTAGTCGATTTCAGATCTGCCATGTGCCAGACCGGCCAAACCATTGAGGAGACCCTCAATCAAGTTCCCAAGCCTGACCTCGTCCTCCCAGCGATGCAGCGGGAGTTCGTCAGGCGTCCGGAGCGGATCTGCCGACTCTTCGACAGCCTGATGCAGGGGTTTCGGTCGGGAACATTGCTCGATTCGAAGGTGACCCCAGAAAACAGCGACAAGTTCAAGTTCTACGGATTCGTACTCGAGTATCACGAGCGAGATAGCCGACATTGCCCGCCGCTTCCGCCGATGCCAAGTACGGCAGTGACCGCACCGCTCGACGGCCAGCGGCGTCTAACCGCCCTCAATGCCGGCCGGTGTGGGAGCATGATGCGGAAGCTGCCCCGTGTTCGGTGGAACAACCCTCAGGCCTTCCCGAAACGACACCCAAATCTTGACTCCGTCTGGAATGCCAGGGAGGACAAGGACGAGGGAACCGGGTATCGCCTCGGCTTTCGGCGCGAGAACAAACCTGGTCAACGAATGAACCCAACCGATTACGAATCGGAATGCCGGTTCCGAGTCCGTGAAGTGCAGTCGGGGGACAGCGGGCCAGCAATGTTTCGCTGGCTGAACCAGCGCTTCGACCAGCGGTTCTTAGGCCATGCCTTCGAAACGCTCGACCGGCTTCACAACGTGGTCCAGCAAGACCACTTGGTGGCAGAACACTCTCGATCAGTATCAGCCCAAACAAGTCTGGCTGAGCGCGTTCTCGTTTGAATTGGAGGCTGGGCGTTAATGGCTGAGTGGATTTACAGACCTCTTGCTTACCTAGATGAGGGTGGCATCCTCGTCACCGTTTCCTTGGCGCTTTGCTACTTTTTTTACCGTGGGTATTCAAAACCAACGTTCCGATCATCCGCTCCAGCCTTGATGACGAGCCTAGGTATTCTCGGAACCTTTGCTGGAATTTTTGTCGCCCTGTATGAGTTCGACGCTTCGCCCGGCGAAATGAACGACAGCATTTCAGCGTTCCTTGGTGGGATGAGAACGGCGTTCGTGACGAGCCTTCTAGGTCTCCTTTTCTCCATCGTGTTCAGGTCTATTGAACATCGATTTCCGGTTGACACGCACGAACAGGATCCCCTTGCAATTGAACAGCGCAACGTTCTAGAGAAACTGGACGCGATCAGGCAGGCTATCGCAGGCGATGGTGACTCCAGCATCGTCACACAGATCCAGAACCTTAGGGTTGAGAACCGAGACGGCTTCAAGAAGATGGACGGTCTGGCTGAGACCATACGCGATAGCCTTCTCAAGAACTTGGACGGTCTGGTTGACGACTTGAGGAACATTATTGCGAAGCAGCTAGGCGAGTCCCTCCGGGATCTGATCAGAAATATCGAGGAGGCACTGATCAAACAGTTCGGCGCTACGTTCGTTCAGTTTAACGAAGCGACACAGGCCCTCAAGAAATGGCAGGAGGATCACCGATTGCAGGTGGAACAGCTAACGGTGGCATTCAACTTAGCCGTGCGGGGCGTAGCAGAAATTGTCGAGGGCTGCAAGAGTATTCCGCCCACGATGGAGCAGCTCCGCCCAATCGTTGAGACAGCGCACCGCAACGTTGAATCGCTGAACCGGCAAGTAGAGGCGTTTGCCGGGATGCGTAAGCAGGCAGAGGAATCGTTCCCGGCTATTAAGAGGAATCTTGACGAAATCGGAGAGAACCTGTCTAGCAGCGCCAGAGGATTTGAAACGATGGAGGAGACGTTGAAGGAGGCTTTCGAGTCCGCCGAAGAGCAAACCCGCCGGATTGCGGAACTCCATGCTCGGAATGTTGAACGCATCACGGCCAATATGATTCAAACACTTGAAGGCGTGCAACAGGAATCAGCCGCGAGGGTGACTGGTATCGTAGAGTCGGCTCTAAACAAGTTCTCCAGTGAGGTTTCGGAAGAGCTTGACCGCGTTGCAACGGCTTGGGGAAGTAACCTCGTCTCCATAGCAGAACGCTGTTCGGAAGCCATCAGAGTGGTTGACGGAACACGGCCACAGCCATGATATTGAGACGCGGAAGATCGGGAGACAGCGAGCATTGGGCACCCGTATCGGATCTCATGGCTGCCCTCATGCTCATTTTCATGTTTATTGCAATTGTCTTCATTCGAGATGTGGTGGAGGCTGAAGCTGTCAACCAGCAGAAATGCGATGAGATCTACCAGCTCCTCGGAAAGGAGTTTGGGCACGACTTCGAGAATTGGGATGTGGAACTTCTGGAGGATCTGACAATTCGGTTCCGCAACCCGGAAGTGCTGTTCCAGTCCGGAGAGGATGAAATCAGACCAAGGTTTCGCCGTATTCTGAGTGATTTCTTCCCTCGCTACATGGCCATTGTCCAGTTACCCGCCTACCGCGACGATATCCGTGAAGTACGAATCGAGGGCCATACATCTAGTGAATGGGTCGATGCACCGGACGAACGCGGCGCCTACTTCCTGAATATGGACCTATCCCAGAGGAGGACTCGGGAAATTCTTAGGTTTGTGCTGGATCTGCCCGAATCTGACGCATACGTAGCTTGGGCGCGGTCACGGATTACCGCTAACGGTCTGTCATCAAGCCGATTGATCTTGAACGAGGACGGCACGGAGGATCGAATCCGGTCAAGGCGTGTGGAATTCCGTTTGCTAGCCACGTCCTGCCAGCGAGCGGGGGTGTACGAATCGAGCGAGGTTACTTCTCGTGTTGATTGACGACGCTCCCATTACTGGACGACTGGCATGGATCAGGAAACATCATGGACTGCGTCTAGAACCATTTTTCCCGCGACCACCGGATATAGACAAGGACTTCACCACAATTGAGGTCGAGGGGTTGTTTCACCCGAGCGGTCTTCTCATCGACAAGGGACAACCGGTTCTTGTATACATTCGGGACCATACATCGTTTGGTACATACCTTGATCCCGAGCAATGCAGAAAGGTGCATTTCACGGACTGTAGTACTCTCAAGAGCATGAGGGGGCAGGGGCGTTTTGAAAGGTATCGGGTTACCAACAGACAAACCAATCGGTATCTTGTGGATGTCAGAGGCAACAACTGGAAAACGATCGAAACTGAAGCGAAGTTGTACCCCTGCCAGAACTGTCTTGCCAACGTCAACTATCAGGGGTTCAGCTACTACATGCCAACTACAAAAAGTGCTGATTCGGAATAACTTTGACGCAGAGAGGCTTTTTCCACTGTTGTCCGACCTAGTGCCTGCCAGAACTGTCTTGCCAACGTCAACTATCAGGGGTTCAGCTACTACATGCCACACTACAAAAAGATGCTGATTCGGAATAACTTTGACGCAGAGAGGCTTTTTCCACTGCTGCGGAGACGCTTGTCCGAATACAACGCACGATTGCGGAAGGTAACTAAGAGAGCCAAGTCTGCTACGTTGCCCAGCGGTTATCCCAGAAACTGGAACGAGATTTCTATAATCACTCGACAGAGCCGGAATTACACTTGCGCCGGGTGTGGAGTTCGCCTGAGCGATGCACCGGAACTCCTAGACGTTCATCACATTGACGGAGATAAACAGAACGTGCATGGTTCAAACCTGATCTGTTTGTGTAAGTTGTGCCATCAGGAGGAGCATCCGCACTACAACGCCGATGATTCCCAGAAAATGATCATAGAAGAACTCCGTGCACAGCAGCATTTAAGTGATCTTGATTCACAACGTCTGTGATCGTAACGTGAGTTCGATTCTCCGGATGGAATTCTAGTAGCTACAGACGGGATAGACTGTCTCCGGTTTGTTTCGGGCTCGTGCCAAATGGCGGGTCTGTACGATCCAGATTGCCGCGCTTTTCGGTGATGGCGGATATGTCGTAAGGGCCGAACTCTCGAATATCCCTTCCCACGCATTGAGGTTTGCCGCGCAGATCGAGCGCATGAATCCGCTGGGCGTCAAGCTGTCCGTTGACCCGCGTCCCGCATTGTCGGCCAGGCACGACCGAATCTGACACTCGTCGCCCCCGCTGCTGAAGCCGACCGGATTCTGACCCCCAGCGAGCCCTCTCGCGCAGGCTGTGGATTGTTAAAGCACCAATCTCCGGAACTTCAGAGAACTCTATCAGGCGTACGACATTCGACATACGGTGTCTGTCAAATCCGGTGAGCTATGAGGGATTCTACAGGCGGTGTCCGTTGAATCTCTCGGGCTAAGAGGACGGGTGGGCCCTGGGACTAGTCACCTGACTGCATTCTTGTATCAGATTCTTCAACTTTCTTCAGAGCATCGCTCCAGTCATAGTTCGGATAGAGCAGCACTGGTATCAGTATTGTCCGGCTGACCTCTGACAGGCTTGAGCATGGGCGGCCGTCCATCTCGTAGGATGTCGTGACGGAACTGCTGTGCCAGAGCGGGCGTACCTTGATTTCCAGCTTCCCGTAGGGGCACAGTATCTTCGCTCCGCTGCTTGACCGATCAAACTCAAGGAAGAACTTTACCAACTTGGTCTCTTGGCCACCGTATAGCAGGACTAATCGCGTGTGCCTGGAAGTGGGTTCGCCTTCTTCCAGTCGCAGCACATGGCCCTGTCCGACCTCAACTGAGAGTCTGTTACACTCAGCAATGTCAGAATCCAGCGTAGCGATTAGGTCATTGAGCGTGTTCTGGCCTACCGACTTCATGAATTCACGAACCCAAGATTCTTCGGCCATGGGCTTAGCGTACTATACGACCGGAGCATAACTCATGAACGAGTCAGAGCAGCCTTTGCATAGCGAAGAGCCCTTGAATGCAGACATTCAGTGCGATCTGGCTTTTCTGTCCGACTCGATCATCGATGCGAAGGATGGAAAGATCTCCGCGATAGGGATATTTGATCGAATCGATGCCGTCGCCCTGCCGTTCACGCTTGAGTCAGCAATGCATGTCGTACGCCTAAGGGGACCGGCGAAACGAGAAGTTCGGCTGGATCAAAAAGTGGTCTCTCCTGATGGCAGCGAGATGGCCAGCACATACTCGGAATTCCAGCTGGACCGATTTGGCACGATGAATGTGCTGAGTCGCATCAAGAACTTGATACTGGAGCAAAAAGGGCAGTACAGGTTTCAGGCGTTTTGCGACGGTGCGCTGATCGCTACTGCGACCTTGGATATGATGCTTGTTCCAGAAATCAAGGAAACTGGGTGATTGCATGACACTGTCATCTCAAGCAGCAGCCAGCAAGGGAGTCCGGCAGACTCCCGCCCATCGATCATTCTATGGGGCTCATTTTATCGATCCATCCCATGCAGGGGCTCGACGCAGGGCGATTCGGTCATGGCTGCAGAGAGCAATCAGCCAGCTAGAGGGCATCGACGAGGATACAGAAGAAGAGGAACTGGAACCCCCTTCCTCAGCAGCTCGCGACCTCGCCAGGAGCTTCATCCATGAGTTCAGCACGATGGGCTTGCCTGACCCTACTGTGTTCGCGGATGAGAATCGCAGCGTCTCGATCCAGATGGAGACATCGGGGTTCGCTTTTCTCTTAACCTGCTCCGACGAGGGGAGCGGAGTCTACAACATCGCTGATCGAACCCGCGGCTCGATTATCTCTTTGGAAGCATCTTACAAGATCTTGTGCTTGGAGGAAATCAGGAAATCTGCGTTCTTCGAGCAGCTGCGGTGTCTGATCGAGCCGTTGAAGAAACATGCAAGACAAACGGATTGACTGTAATGAAACCATCGGTCGGGGTGTGTTCAGCAGGAGTCTCGCAGAAAAGCTGCGTGACGGCCTTTCTCCCAATTGGAGGAAGGTGCACTCTATGCTAACGCCCCGCAAGGGGGAGGCTTCCGTATCAGCAGATCGACTGGACAGGGCGGATTATTTCGTCTTGACTAAGCTTCACTCCGCCAAGGCACGCCAGCGTGCCCAGCCTAGTGAGTTTCACGGCTGGTTCTGCTGCAAGGCATGTGTTTTCAAGACTCTTGGAGGAAAGGTTTGTGCTTCGGGCACCACTGAGAATCCAAATCATTGTAATGTTGTTCTGGTCCTGCAGGGCAGAAGGCAAGTCTTGGATTTCCTAAGCTCTATTCCAATAGAGCAGCGCTGGCAAGAACGCTGTGATTAACTGAGGCAGCAAGAGGCGCCGCGCAGCCTTGGATTGGTGGTCCGAGGCTGCACCGCATGGAAGACCCGACAGTAGCCACGGGTTTCGCGAACTCACTTTCGCACTTCCTCAATGCCAGCCCGACTCGGCAAGGCTGCAACGACCGTGCCGTGGTCCATATTGCTCAGGCGAGGCTCCAAGAAGACATCGTCTCTCCCCAACGTAAGCCGATGCTCGAACATTGAATAGTTCCCCGCCTCGATGTCGGGGTACACCAGTTGTTCGAGGACTTCCCTTGCGCGTCTTGCATGGAGGAGAACCGCTGTGTTAGTTGGGGCCAGACGAGCCCCGATGTGCTGCCCATCTGGCACAAAGCAATGAACAGCCATGGCGGTGAGATTCTCTGCAAGGGAGGCACGAGGTGTCACAGCGAACAGCACGTCAAAGATGACGGGCAAGGTGGCATTGCTGGTCATTTCGATAGACTGGGGCTCGCTAGAGTTGATAGATTGAAGCCGGTCGCCCTGCCGTGCCGCTCAACGACCCCATCTCTGCCCAGGAGCCAATCCCTTGACTAGAAACCCTGTTTGCCTGTCTCTTTGCGCCTGTCTTTGGGCGTTCCTACTGGCGGCCGTATGCGCGGCCCAGACGCCCATCGTCCAGCCCGGCGCCCCAGGCGAACCGGCGCAGGAACTAAGCCCCGACCAAGCGATCGAGATCGCTGAATCGCGCTACTCGCCGGACGACGTCCGCTTCGTGCATGACATGATCCCGCACCATCACCAGGCCCTTGTGATGGCGGAGCTGGTGGCTGACCGCACGAACCACAAGGAGGTGATCGACGTCGCCGGCCGGATCAACGCCTCGCAGGGAGACGAGATCGAGTTCATGCAGGAGTGGCTCAGTGAGCGCGGTCAGCACGTGCCGGATCCGACCGCACACGATGCAATGCACACGAGCCACAAGATGGCTGGCATGGCTACGCCGGAGCAGATGGCCGAGCTCGCCGCGTCTGACGGCACCGCGTTCGACCGGCTGTTCCTAGAGCTGATGATCCCCCATCACGAGGGCGCGGTAGACATGGTCAAGGAACTCCTCGATCAGCCGGGGTCGGCCTACGATCCGGTGCTGTTCGAGTTCACCTCCGAAGTCACCAACGGTCAGACCGCGGAGATCGAGCGCATGAACGTGCTGCTCGTCAAGCTGTCCGCGGACCCGCGCTCCGCGTTGTCTGCCGGGTTCCGGGATGCCGGCGAGGCGCGACTAAACCTGGAACTCGTCGCCTCGCTGCCGAAGCCGGACGGCTTCTTCGATCCGAACAACCCGGCGAATCTGCCGCTGAAGCGCCTAGAGGCCCTCGCCGCCGAAGAGGATGCGGGCGAGTCGTCCGTCAAGAAGCCCGAAGCCAAGGAAGACGAAAACAAGCCCGAAGCCAAGGAAGTCGCAGACAAGGACGAGGACAAGGAAGACGACAAAGACAAGAAGGGTAAAGGCAACCGACGGTCGCCGCTCTTGAGCTTCTCCAATACCGACATGGCCTTCGCCGACGATGTGATGGTAGTCGGCAATTACCACGGCTTCAACATCTACCGGCTGCTGGACGCCGGACGGCCGGAGCTGCTCAGCTCGGTGGTCTGCCCGGGAGGACAGGGCGACGTCTCGATCGTCGGTGACCTGTTGATCATGTCGGTTGAGCAGACGCGCGGGCGGCTCGACTGCGGGCTCCAAGGCGTGACCGAGGACGCCAGCCCCGAGCGCTTTCGCGGTCTCCGGATCCTCGACATCAGCGACCTGACCCGGCCGGTCCAAGTGGGAGCAGTCCAGACCTGCCGCGGCTCGCACACCCACTCGGTGGTCTCCGGAACCGCAGACAGCGGCAAGATCGTCGTCTACAACTCCGGGACCTCCTCGGTACGCGAGGAGGAGGAACTGGAAGGCTGCTATGACGAGTCTCCCGGCGACGACCGCACAGCGCTGTTCCGCATCGATGTCATCGAGATTCCGGTCGACCGCCCGTCCGAGGCGCGCATCGTTGACTCGCCAGCGGTCTTCGCCGATCCCGAGACCGGCATCCTAGCCGGGCTGTGGAGAGGCGGCGACCACGGGGACGACACCCAAGAGAGCAGGCGGACCGACCAGTGCCACGACATCACCGTCTTCCCCGAGCGCCATCTCGCAGCGGGTGCCTGCTCGGGAAACGGCATACTCTTCGACATCTCTGAACCGCTCAAGCCGCAGCGGCTCGCCGCGGTCGTCGACGCTGGCTTCGCCTATTGGCACTCGGCGACCTTCAACAACGACGGCACCAAGGTCATCTTCACCGACGAATGGGGCGGCGGCATGCGGCCGCGTTGTCGCGCCTACGACCCGCTCGACTGGGGCGCCGATGCGATCTACGACATTGTCGACGGCAACCTCGAGTTCCGCGGCTACTACAAGTTGCCTGCGCCGCAGTTGGAGCAGGAGAACTGCGTCGCGCACAACGGCTCCATCGTCCCGGTACCGGGTCGCGACATCTTCGTCCAGGCCTGGTACCAAGGTGGCCTGTCGGTGATCGATTTCACCGATTCCGCCCACCCGGTCGAGATCGCCTACTTTGACCGCGGCCCCATCGACTCCGAGGAGCTGGTCATGGGCGGATACTGGTCGACCTACTGGTATCACGGTCACATCTACGGCACCGAGATCGCGCGCGGGCTGGACGTCTTTGCGCTGACCCCCAGTCAATTCCTGAGCGAGAGCGAGATCGCAGCAGCGGCACTGGCCGACGGGGGCGGCGTCTTCAACCCGCAGCAACAGTTCCCTGTTCAGTGGCCCGCAGAGCCGGTCGTGGCGCGGGCCTACCTCGATCAGCTTGAGCGCGGCGGGGATATGTCGGAGTCTCTTGGAGCTGAGTTGACGGCGGTGCTCGATCGCTCGGAGGTGCAGCTTCTGGACGGTGGGAGCGACGAAGACCTGGCTGCCGGGCTGGAAACGCTGGCAGCGACTCTCAACGACAACCGAGGCGACGGCCTTGCGGGGAGCCGGGAGGCTCTGCTGAGTCAGACGCTACGGGGCATCGCCGCCAGACTACGCTGACCTCCGCTAGGCATTGGCACCAAGGCCAGGCACGCCAACCCCATGACGAAGCGGCCGACGTGCGGAGCACAATCGCTCGCGCGGCTGCACCTCAGACCGGCCAGAGTTCGCAAGCGTGGGGCGAGCTGACAGCCGAGTTCTATTCGTTCGTCGACTGTGCGTAGTGGGAGGCAATGTCGTGAGTGGCTGTCCGGAATCTCACAGAAAGGACGTCTACTGCGAAGCATCGCTTGAGACTGTCGCCCCGTCGGAATCGGAACGTTGTGCGTGGCTTCGAACAGCAGATCCTAGGCCATGCTGTCTTGCTGGCCGGAGTCCGCTCCGGCTAGCAAGAAGCTATCCCGACCCATCGGACAATCGCAATCGGGCCTCAAGTTCGCGGATTCGCTGGGTCGCCTCGTCGCGCTCGCGCTCCGCGGTCCGCAACGCCCGGAGGGACTCCGAATAGGTCACCAAGGCCTGCCCCATCTGCGGATCCCAGAAGCGCAGCAGCCGCCCCTCTGCCCGCAACTCCAGCCCCAGCGCCTCGCTCCGGTGCCAGCCATCGGCTCTCGTAGCCCGCACCCGCTCGTAGCGGCCGCCCCCCAGCCGCCAACCCTGCAAGCCTTCTCGGACCAGCACCCCCAGCGGGTCGAACCGCCAGTATTCGCGCACTCCCATTTGCTCGTAGGTGGCGCGCTTGCTGGTTGCGTCCCGGCGGTCGGTCGAGTCCGAGGCCACCTCCACCACAAAGGCCGGCACTACCCCGCCTTCCTCCCAGATCAGATACGACCTGCGCTCCTTCTTCTCCACGCCCAGCACCACGAACACGTCCGGGGCCACTACCGCCTTGGGGTCGCCGTGGCGATAGTACACGGCCATGCTGCCGGCCACGTAGGCGTCCGACCGGGCCTCGAAATGCCCCGTCAGTTGGTTGCGCATGTCGACGATCGAAGTCGCATGCGGGTCGGTCTCCATCAGGATCTTGCCGTCGGAATAGGGGTACTCCTCCGATGGCCCTGCGGAGGGGCGTGTGACGGGCTCTAGAAGCGAGGCTGGAGCGGCCATGGCTGTAGGATAGCAGGCGGGATCGCGGCCGGGATCGGCCCGGCAAGGGGGTATGGGCCACTGGGCGAAGACTGCCTGGGCTGCTCGTCCGGCGGCGGGGAATTAGCCCCACAATCGAACTTGGCTCAATCGTCGCGTTTGCGCCGAGACAAGGGGTCCAGAGCCAACTGCCGATCGCTGTCCGATTCAGCCGATCCGTTGAACCATGACGTCAAATCGTCCCGAGGTACCTCAGACTGCTCGGCTTCCGTCGTCCGGGACCACCGACTGCTTGGCTTCGCCAAAACGAACACGGTCTTCGTCATTGAGACCGGGAGGTCCCAGTAACGCGCTAGGTTCTCCCACTGCCACGTGAGCCTTCACCTGTACACCCTGTCGCGGCGAGCGGCCCTCACCACCAGGACACACAACGCACTGTCTTCAATGCGGGTGATGATCCGGTAGCCGCCTGCCCGACACTCCCAAAACTCGCCGAGTCGGGAACCCTTGAGCGCCGCGCCGATGCTCCGCGGGTCGCCCAGCCTAGCAACGCGGCCGTGCAGAATTGCCAGAATTGCTGCGCTGCCTGCCAGTCGAGCTTGCTCAAGTCGCGCACGGCGGCGCGGTCAATCTCGACTCTCCAAGCCATAGAGCTCGAGTACTTCTTCCAGTGAGACGGTCTGAGACTTACCGGCCTGGATATCGATCAGCCGCTGCTCGGCAACGTACAAGTCCTCCAAATCATCCAAGTGCTCACGGATGGCTTCGATGATGTAGAAAGTCTTGCTGCGTCCGGTTCTGTCGGCCAACCGATCCAGGCGTTGGTCGACTTCATCCGGCAAGCTAAGGGCCACGGGCTTCATCGCGAATCCTCCAAGGCGCTCTCCTGCACTACAAATATCTCATGAGCTCAACCCAACCGCTGTGCATGAAATTGGATCCCGGGACGTTCTTGGCACGGGGTGCCTACGGGATTATCACTCTGCGGCTCAATCGTTATAAGGAGAGCGCGCGGAAACGGCGGAACATGATGCTGACGAGTATCAACAAGCGGGGCCGGCAGGCAGTCCAGCGGTCTCCTGCCGGAATAATCTGACTCCCTACGGGAGGGCCGCCCTGCCACGAATGAGGCAGTGCCTATGAGAGCGGCAGCAGAGGGTCCCGCCCCAAGTGTGAAGGACAGCGATGAGTTCGACCTCGGCACCTAGGTTGGCAGGGATGGGCAGTGATCTCCCAAGGTGCGGGCTGCGGTACGGAATAGCCCCCTCGCAGTCCATTTGGCAACCGGAAATTGCACACACTCCGGAGAAGAGCCGCTGCGGGTTTCGCTGGACCTACCGAAACCTTGCTTCGGAAAGCACCCTCCTTGGCATCGTAAGGTAAATGCTATGAATTTCTGACAGAATCGTCAGGAGACGTCCGACCTTGAGGGATGCAGTCCAATGACCGGGACCGCCGACAAGATCATGCAGAGGGTTTCCGTCCACGATCGCGGAAGGTGGGTGTGCACGTCGAAGGACTTCTTGGATCTCGGCAGCCGGGACGCCGTCGACCAAGCCCTGTCGCGTCTCGCCAAGGCGGGACGGCTGCGCCGGGTTGGCCATGGTTTGTACGCCGCGCCGATGATCAGCCGTGTACTGAATGGCCCCGCGCCGGTCGATTTGGATGTCGCCATCGCGGCGCTGGCACGGAGGGATGGCGTGCGGATCATGCCGGACGGTCTGGCAGCCGCGAATCAGCTGGGCCTCACCAACGCGGTGCCCGCGAAGGCAGCCTACGTGACGGATGGCTACTCGCGGACTCTCAAGATCGACGGAAGAACCGTCCGATTTCGGCACGCCGGTCCGAGAGTCATGCGGTGGGCCGGTCGACCTGCCGCTCCGGTGGTTCAGGCGTTGCGGTGGTTGGGTCCTCGCGTAGCCGCAGAGGGCGAGATCGTCTCGACGTTGGGTCGTCATCTTCCCGATAACGTGAAGTTGGACCTGTTGCACAACCTCCGCGATCTGCCTGGCTGGGCATTGCCGTCGGCGCGCACCATTGCGAGCGATCGGGCCGATGCCGTATGACCGGAGGTTTCGACTCGCTCCTCAACCGGAACTTCGCACAGTGATTGGAGAGGATTACCGGGCTATGCAGGGCATGTTCCTAGGCAAGTCCCCGGGCCTCGGATGGGTCACGGATCAGCTTCGAGTCGCCGAAGCTGCAATCGATGAAACCTGAACCAATGGCCAGAGGGAACCTCGAATTCGATTCCGCGGGGTGCTACATCATTGTGTGACCGATTCCATATGGCCGGTTGTTCTCGACGTTGATTTCGCGAGCTACGATGGGGAGCGCAAGCGGCGATAGGAGGCCGACATGGGACCGATGCGGAACTTGGAACACCCCGGCGCGGTGATGCGCGAGTGGTGGCTGGAGGGGGCCGATCCTGCCGCCGCCGCCGACAGACTCGGCGTCGATCTCGGCGCGCTGCAGCGTGTCCTCGACGGACGGTGTGGCATCTCGCCGGAACTTGCCGCGCTATTGGAGGCTGGGGGGTGGTCTACCGCCGCCCACTGGTTGCGGCTGCAAGCCGCGTACGACCGCGACAGACTGCCTGGGGACGCTGCCGCGACTGCGGCCAGCTGATTCACCTCGAACGGTGAAGTTATCCCATATTCGAATCATGGGAAGCACTGATGACCCGAAGTGGCTCCAAGAGAGTTGCGTCGGCCAACCGTCATCAGGTAGCTCCAACCACCCGGCCTGCAACCGATTCCCGGCCCGCTGGGCTGCCCTGGCGCTTCGTCAGAGTCTTGTGAGGAGTCGGTCGTAGTCGGCGTGCGGTCCGATCCAAAACCATGTGATGTCATCACCCTCAAGGAGACCAACCGCCTGGTATCCGAGGGTTGGCGCGAGCTGAGTAGATCGGCTCGTAGCCGTGCACGCTCTTGAAGCGTAGGCTTCAGTGCTGGGGATTGCTTGCGAAGGGACAGTTCGCCTTTCTTGCGAGTCCCTGAATATCCGTTGGCACTTTGCGGCAGGCAGCCCAGAAACGGGGCGTTGCACTCGATTTCAAAGTTTGTCGGGATCGAGTTGCAGCGCTCTGTCAGCTTTGATATCAGCGCGGGCCTCACCGGCGAGCCTGCTCAGGGCATCTCGGGAATTTGAGAACGCTTGGGTCCAGCGTTCCTCATCCTGAAGCTCGACGAGAAGCCACTGCGCAATTCGGTCCTGCTCCTCGGGCGGGAGCGCCGACATCTTCTCCATTGCGGTGTCGAAGGCTCGGCTCACAGAACGAATTATATGCGGATTGAGTCTAAGCCCTATCGATGACCATGGAGGCGCGGGTGGGAATCCAACCCACCAATAAAGGTTCTCAGACCCCCTTGCGGATCGGTGCATGTTACTGATTCAGAACAAGTTACACGACACCACCGTAGCGCTGAGCCAGAGGTGCGCTCAAGGGTATGTCTGTACTCCGCAGCCGGATCGTGCTGTACGCAAGTGGGTGCCCCCGACACGTATCTGTACCCCATACGGCGGCTGCATCGTCCCAAGGGCAGGGTATCGGATAACGGTCATGGTGCCTCGAGCTGACGAATGCCGATGGAGACGTGTTCGGATTACCCCTAGCACCGGCCGCAACGGATCCACAACCACGACCGGATTCACAAACCGGAATTCCAGAACCGGTGGATGCCAGGCCCCCTCAATCGGGACAGGGAATGCCGACGCCGAGGATTGCGAATACAGCTGCGAGCAAGAAGCGGCCGAGGCGCGAGAGAGATATTACACGGGGCGGAGCAGCGAAGAGAGATTTCGGAGAGAGGTCTGCGACGCCGGAGCTTGGCAAACGGGACACGAGTGTTCGGAATGATCCCGATGTTGATCACACGAGTCCTGCTGGCAGTCGCGCTGCTGACATGGATCAGCTGCAATCGAGCAGCATCGATGCTCCCGCCTCCGCTGCCACCCCCTCCCGGAGGTATCTTTGTGACTCATAGTGCAGTTGATCGATGGCCGGGCGGATCAGGGCAGTACGCGGCGTGTGCTGCCCTTGCACGCGAAGTGTGGGAGCAATGGCTGGTCAATTGTGCGAAATCCCAAACTCGCAGCTACTGTCGGCACGAAGCAGCAGAGTTGCACAAGCAATACATGGCTTCATGTGAGGCTGTTCGATAGCATCGAAGTGTCAAGCGCGTTGGCAGGGCCACTGGGGATTGGGCTAGGCATCTGGACTCGTCCGCTAGGACGCTCTAGCGGTCCTCGAGCCGAAAAAGCCTCCTAGATGGCCAGCGACAATTACTGTGGCACGCGCGTCGCCACTCCGCGTACGAGAAGTTTTGAATCTGCTCTTGTTGCATGGCTATCAACCATGTACAGATGTGATGCGTGAATCGCACTCTAGACACGCTGGTGACTGCCTGCGGGGAGCGCATCGAGTGCCGCCAGAACTCCCGGCTGGACTTGGAAGCGGGCGCACTGGCCCGGGCGGTCGGCGTTCAGCCGCAACTACACCGGGTCCGAACCCGCACGCCGATGGACTGAAATCGCTGCCGGCCGCAACAAGATGTAGTGACATACTGGACCTGTACGAAGGGTTATGTCGTTGGTGCGTCATGACTTAGGAGTCTGAGAAATCCTAGGATGACGAACTTAGATTAGGAACGCTATGGTCCGTGCCTAATGTTCACCTGTGCTCGACTGGCAAATTGTAGACCGCGCCGTTTCGAGACCCATGGAAGACTCCGAGCGTGATGGGGAGCGTCGCCACCGCATAAAAGAAGAGCCACCATTGCGGAGTCAGGCGATCATGTTTGTGGAGCCATGCGTTCCACGCGGTGGTAGCGGTGCCGCTCGCAGCCAAGGCGACCCAACCCGGCATGCGCTTTTTCCACGGACGCGGCACTAGGACTCCCCGCACCGCCACTTTCTGGAAAGTGCGCGATCGCCCGCCTGCGACGATTAGCGTGACGGCATCGCTGGTGGCCGAGCTGAATTGGCCCCGCACCTTCCGGTGTCCAGCCGGTGCCTCGTCCTTGTAGAGCCGCACAATCGTCTTCGTGCCAGGCGGCACAGCCGCCACTCTCGACCAGTCGGCCCTGATCTTGGCCTGCGCGGGCGCGACCGCCAACAGCAGCGCCGCAGCCCAAGCTAGGCTGGATGCGCGATCCCGCGCGGTGAATCCCCCATCCCCCGCGGCACATGCGCGCAAAGCTCTCATGCTCTTATGGCAACCCCAGCGTCACACGCTCTTGGCGCCCCACCGAGACTACCATGCGCTGCTCCACCGGCCCCGCACCGGTCCTCGCGCGCACGATCACGCGCCCCGGCGGCACCCCGTGAAGCTGGCGGTGGCGAGGGCGGACGCGTCCGCCCTCTGGAGGAAGGACTTAGCGTGCAGCCGAGAGCTCCGCGCCTCATCGGACAGTCCGGACGGATCCGCTACTAGGGTCACTTCGGCTTCTGATGCGGGTTTTCCTTCTTTGTCCACAACGTTCACAACAACCGTGGCTCCGGAGCCTTCAGCACGATCTCTGCCAGTGGCTTGTCATAACCCTTAGTGAGCTTGAGAACCAAGGCATCGGCAACGCTTTACGGAAATTGTGACGTGGGCTGGTAGAAAGGAGAGGACGACATGACTAACAAGACATTGTTTGCATTCGTCACGGCGTTTCTGGTTCTTTCCGGACCACTGGTGGCCAGCGAGGTTCAGATTGTCCGTACACTTCAAGGCACCGACGGAACCGCGCTGCCGGGAACGATAGCGGCTATTGCGAATCCTCCACAAGTCACGGTTAACCACCATCGGGTCGAAGGCAGTTTCGAGATAGCAGCTGATGCGACTCGTGGGACTCTCGTTGCAGCTTACGGCACCATAGCCGAAAACGGAGCGCAGCCGTGACAAGAGTTCGAAGATACGCCCTGCAGGTAGTTGTTCTGGTTCTTGCCACTGAATCTGCCACTGGCAAGATCAGGAACGACTGGTCGGAAGTTCAGTCTGTCTCGCCGGGGAGCAAGGTAACTGTTGCGCTCCACCGCGGTGCCGTCGTAGATTCGTTGGCGCGCGGGAAGCCCAAGGTGAAGGGAGTGTTGGCATCTGCGTCTGGATCCTCACTTGTCCTGCAACGGGAGAACGGGCAGTCGATCACGATTGACAAGGATTCCGTTCGCAGAGTATCTGTCAGGATCCCGCTGGGTAGGCGCACTAAGGGATGGATCGGAACCGCAGTGGCCTTCGTTGCCGTGCAGGCATTCCTATCCTTCGGGCTTGACTTTGACGATCTGACCCCGAGGAGCTTTGCCATGGCGCACGGGGGATTCACCGTTCCGGGAGCGATTCTTTTCCTGCGTGGATTCAGGACGAGGGAAGTCTACAACCTGCCGTCGCGATAGGCCTAGCGCTTGGTCACAGTTCGGGCAGAACTCGAGGTGTGGGTTCCGGACTTCATGGCCGGTGAATTCCGAAACCCACAGCATTAACGGGATGTCAAGATGATCAGTGCTCGGTGCTAATACAAGTCCGCCATCAAGTCATGGAATCACCGCGTAATGAGAGCCCTGACTCGTAGCTTCCGTTCACTGTGGCACCAACCGCTCCTGTTCGGTGCTTCCGTCGCGACCCTTGCACTGGGCCTTGCGGTCTGCTCGGTTGGTGTGAGCTTGCTGGAGTCAATCCTGCTGCAACCACTCCCTTATCCCGATCCCAACCGTCTGGTGATGGTCTGGAACGTGAACAGCGACAACCCAAGTCGGCGGCTGCCTGTTTCGCGGCGGATGTTCGACGCATCGAACCGTTCTGCCCGGTCATTCGCTCAGCTCGGAGCCGCCCGGGACTGGTCGTTCGTCGTTCCGGGGCCCGAGGGTCCCGAGCAGCTCTTGGGGGCGCTCGTGAGCGAGGAGTTCCTGACGGTGCTTGGAGCACCACTGGCGGCTGGCAGGCTATTCACGTCCGAGGACCTTGCTGGGGATATCCCGACGGCTGCGATCCTCAGCCACCGCCTCTGGCTGGATCGATTCGGAGGAGATCGTGGTGCGATCGGAGCCGCCGTGGTCTTGGATCGGCGCCCGTTCACGATTGTTGGGGTCCTGGCGGATAGCTTTTCGTTTCTGCCGTGGCCGGAGACAGACATATACGTCCCGTTGACCCTTGATCCAGACCAGGAGGCATTTCCGGACAAAGCAAACCTTTGGGTTCTCGGTCGGCTCAGTGCTTCCGCCTCACTGACCGAAGCCGAAACCGAGATGGACCTGGTCGCCGCCCGCCTCGCCGAGACCGCGCGGGCAGAGGACAGGGGACTCGAGGCCCGGGTGGTGCCCCTGCACGAGCAGTTCTTGGGCGGCTCCCGATCGACGCTACTGGCCGTGTGGGCTGCCACCGCGCTCGTGTTGCTGATCGGCTGCTGCAACGTCGTCGGACTGCTTGTCGCCCGGTGGCTGTCCCAGCGTAGGCAGTTCGCCATTCAGGCAGCCGTTGGAGCCTCGCCGTTCCAATTGGTGCAGGGGATCGCGTGCGACGTCTTTTGGATCGTTGCTCTCGGAGGTACAACCGGGCTTCTGCTTTCCGCCGTCCTGATCGACGTCATCGTAGCCATGAACCCCACGCTCTTTCCCAGGATGGGCGAGGTCGGAGTCAACTGGGCCGGCGCGTCCTTCACGGTGATTCTGGGGGGAATAGCCATCGTCGGTTTCGGACTGCCTAGCATCGTGCGGACCGCGAGACTTCGAATTGCGGAAGGACTCAAGCTCCAGCGATCGGAAAGCGCGAGTCGGGATCGCAAGTGGGGCGGACTGGACACGCTTATCGCATTGGAGACCGCTCTGGCATTCGCCATGGTGACGGCGACCCTGCTGATGCTGCAGACGGTGTCCCGCATGCAATCGCTCGATCTAGGATTCAACGCTTCCGGCATGCTGACCGCGCGTCTTCCGTTTTCTTTCTCGGACTACCCAACAGAAGAGCAGCTGCACACTCACTACCGGGGCCTGCTCGCCAGCCTAGCCGCACAGCCCCAGGTGAGTCATGTGGGCGCGAGCACCGCCCTTCCCCTGAGTGGGATTCGGGAGACGATTCCCGTGTCCGTGGCCAACAATGACCCGACCAATGCGCCGTACGCACAGGTCAGTGCCGGCTATTTTGCAGCGATGCAGATCCCGATACTACGCGGACGCGAGTTTATGGGAGCCGACGATGGGAGGAGCCCACCCGTCGCCATCGTGGATGCGGCATTTGCGCAGTCCCACTTCGGCGACGACCCCCTCGGCAAGTCGATCACGGCCGGCAGCGCGCCGGGCACCCGCTGCGCCATAGTAGGGGTCGTCGGGAATGTCCGGCAATTCGGACCGCGCAGCGCTCACGAGCCGATGGTGTATTTCCCTCTGCTCCAAAGGACCCGGTGGAGCTCGTTCATGGCGATCAGGGGGCGGCCCGCCGCAACCTCCAGCCTGTCCGACTCCTTCCGCCGCGGGATCTCGACCATTGACAGAAACCAAGTCGTCACAGACCTGCGCACCATGGAAGAGAGGCTCGGCGCGAGGCTTCGCCGCCCCCGATTCAGCCTGATCCTGTTTGCCTGGTTCGGGTTCGTGGCACTCGGACTTGGGATCGTTGGCGTGTATTCGGTGACAAGCTACGTGACCCGTCGCCGGTCGAAGGACTACGGTGTGCAGCTGGCACTGGGAGCGCCACCAGGACGACTCGCACGGTCGGTTGTGATCCGGGGAGTTCGCCCCGTGCTTGTCGGCCTGCTGGGAGGACTGGCGATCGCGGTGTTATTCGGCCGCCTGCTGGAGAGCCAACTCTTCGGCGTGACGCCGTTGGACCCGATTTCCTTCGCCGCGGGAGTCCTGATCCTGACCCTGGCCGGCATTGCCGGGACCTTCTTGCCAGCCCGGCGGGCCACGCAGGTCGATCCACTGCAAGCTATCCGAACGGAGTGACTTGCCCGACGAGGAAACGTGACGCTGCTCTCGGTCGGTTGCCTGCACCCTTCAGGACCGTGGGAGCAGCCTAAAACACCGCCCTCTTGGCAGCACCTTCCTGATCGGGTGCCAGGTGAGCGAGCAGATGCCACATCAGAACAGGATCGGAACAACCGGGACGGCGCGGTCGACCGGCAGGTCACTGCCCGCGATACCCGGATCACGCTGAAGAGCCTATGTTCGAAAATCTAACCGATCGACTGTACTAGTCGCCAAAGATACGAGGGACTATCTTTGAGAGCTTTGGCTGGTATCCGCAACGCGGTCGTGGGACCCACCAGGCTAGGGGTTCCGCACCCTAGCGAGCTTGGGGAGTTGCTGGTAGCAAGCGCCTACTCCTTGAGTGTCTCATCGCAAATGATTTCGCGTGGTCCCTCGATAGTGCGTGGACGGGGTTCGGTAGGTTGCGGTCATGTCCAAGAAAGAGCGGGAAGCAGAGTTAGGCGCGACCTCGAACGCCTACCTGAGCGCCGACGAAGAACTAGCCCGTCTTGGGAGCCGCGAGGACCGCCCTGTGAAGGCATGGAAGGAATCTGGGGATCCGCTGAATATATCCCTCACCGAAGCCATCATGCTACCCGAACTGTCCAGCTACCCGTCTCAAGATGCCGTTACAGCCTTGCTCGTCGATCGCCGCAAAGCCGAGCTAGCTCCGTAGATGGCAGTCCAAGGCCGTGAGCTACGAACCTGGCGCAGCGCGAATCCAACCGACCATCGGCTACAGGGAAGGCCGCGACAGAGCGCTGGCCGCATTCCGCTCGCTGGTTGGCCGCTAGCAATCGCCCTGAATCCCGTGCCACCAAGGTTCGGGCATGGCTCACCACGCTGCAGGCCACGAACTTGGTGCGCTTGGATCTGTCAGCCTGTCGAAGATTCAGCGGCTGGCACCCACGAGTCCTCGGGAGACGCCTGGGCAGGTCGGCGCGACCGGCGCCAAAAGGAAGCGAGGCCCGCGCCCGCGACAGCCGCCCAAGGACCTTCGACGGCTGAGGGCAGAGCAGCCGCGCTGCTCCGCAGCACGTCGAATGCCAGGCCGGTCGCCATTCCTCCGTTTTGCATCCCAACTTCAATGGAAACAGTTCGGCTGTCGATTCTGTTTAGACCAAACACGCGAGCACTCCAGTAGCCGAGCGCGAAGCCTGTCGTGTTGTGGCAGATCGCAGCCCCAAGCAGGGGCGCGGCCACGGCCATCAAGTCATCACGGGAGAGCGCGATCGTAATCGCGATAACGGTGCAGATCCCCCACATGGAAACACCGGGGAGCCAGCGAGAGGCCCATGTAGCAAAGCGGTGAGCATAGCGATTGACCAAGAGGCCGGCCAGCACGGGAGCGAGGATCATCTTCAATATCGAGATCATCATCGGTACCAGCTCGATTGGCAGATACTGTCCGGCTAGCATTTTCATCGCAAAGGGGGTCATCAGCGGTGCCATCACGGTCGAACAGGCTGTCATGGTGACCGAAAGCGCTAGGTTCGCCCCTGCGATGTAGGTAATGACGTTTGAGCTGACACCGCCGGCACAGGAACCGTACAGGATCAGTCCCACCGCCACCTCACCTTGTAAGCCGAACAGCGCGGCATATGTCCATCCCATCAGGGGCATGACGGTGTACTGCAATCCCAGACCAATCAAGACAGCTTTCGGCATTCGAATGACTCGGGCGAAATCGCCAAACGCCAGCGTTGTGCCCATCCCGAACATGATGAGTTGCACCAAGGGAATCACCGCCTGCTTGAGCTCGAACCCTCCCCATGAGGTGAATGCCTGGGGGTAAGAGATGGCGCAGGCAGCAAAGGCTAAGACCCAGAGCGCGAAAGCCAACCTCTGAAAGCGCGGCGAACTGAGAGCCGCCATCGCAAGCAACGCGAGTCCGGCGGTAACACCGATACCCGATAGGTGATTCATGCCCGCCAGAATGAAGGCTAGCGTGGCCGTTACGGCGCACCCGCTGAGAGCCAGCAGATAACGTGTTGGAGCCGAACCCCGTGACCCCTTCACTTGGCTAGGCAAAGACATCGACCTGTTGGTCCTGATTGGCATCGGCCTGAAGCAAGCCTACCGCACGGGCATGGAGATCAGTACGCCGAGCCGCGGTGAGACGCCGCGATCATCGACACCACGTGTTCATGGTCAGCAATCCCATAGAAGCAGCGCCAAGACCCGATACGGTATCTCCACGTTCAAATGGACGTGCGACTCAAGAAATAGAGTCTATGAACCGCGAATCCGATAGACTCCCGAGCGACCATGGCCGCGGCTTGCCGGCATGGTTGCCAGCGATATAGAAACTCAATTCACCCCGTCGAGCGCAGGTCTTGCCTCTCCCCCAAGGTCGGCAACACGGCGATCGCAGCACCGTTTTTCTGTTCCGCTCGCCGCAACTCGTAGAGCTTCTGAAGGTTGAGCCAGAACTCCCCCGATGTGCCGAAGAAGCGGCCCAGACGCAGTGCAGTATCACCGGTGATCGAGCGTCGACTGTTGAGAATCTGAGTGACGCGGTTCACCGGCACCTCAACTCGCCTCGCCAGTTCCGCCGCGCTCATGCCGAGCGCGGCAAGGTCCTCGCGTAGCGTCTCGCCAGGATGGACGGGGTCGCGCATGACTTGCCTCCTCGCTAATCGTAGTCCACGATTTCCACTTCGGCTGGGCCGGGACTTCCCTCAAACCACTTGAAGCAGATCCGCCATTGGTCGTTGATCCGGATGCTCCACTGCCCCCTGCGATGGCCCTTGAGCGCCTCCAAGCGCTTACCGGGCCTCGCTAGGTCGCTCAGGCTTGTCGCCGCATCGAGTTGGTCGAGTTTGCGCGAGGCGGCTCGGTCAAAGCCCGAGAAGGCCGCGATCCACGCCGCGACTGTGGGCGTCGGCTCGGGTCGCATGAGTTCAGACGCGACATTCGCGTCGATGACGAGCCTGGGAAGCTGTTCAGGATAAATCCGGAGGCTCGCGCATCGGGCCACGCGGGGGTAGTTCGAGTTCGATGCCGCCGAGAGGGGCGAAGCAATCGCCGGTGAACTTCGCTAGATCCCGAGGGACCGTCCGTCCTCCACTCACAGTGTCGTGCGGGATGACTCTAACCTCCTTTTCTATGCGCTCCCTGTTCAAGATTCGTGACGCTAGTTCCTTCCAAGTGCGATGTCGGAATCCAAACACCATGCGCTAGTCCCCCGCAGGCTCCCGGGTCAGGGCTCTACTGCCCTTTGGCGACGCTTTCCGATCAAACAGCGCCGCCAGAAACGGATCTTGGGGTCGCCGCGCTTCCAGCCACCGACGAAGCTCCTGGCCGGACATGTCCCTGATCTCAGCGCTGATCCGGTCCCGGGTCTCGCGCGTCCACTTCACGCAATCGAACGACTTGATGCCGGATTCACTCTGCATTCTCAAGCTCCATGGGTCTGCGGATGTCCACCCCGCTCGCCGGTGTCAGTGCTCACCTAGCGTACCGTCAACTACCCGTCAACTAAATTCCTCTCACGTAAGGTACTGAAAACAAACGCTTGATTGCCAAATTTGATCCTTGGATCGCAGACTTGGCCACTTTCCTGTCAACTAAATCGGCGGGCTTGAGGCCTTCGCTGGAATGGTACGCAGAGAGTGCATCTGTTTGGAACCAGCAACTGACGCGACGTCTTGAGCACTAGTCATAGACACTTGATGACGTTTCCGGCAGCGGTTCATCCCGCACTTTGAAGGGGGACTTGGACTTTCCGCAACACGCATTGCTTGCGAGCCCCTGAATACCCGTTGGCAATTCGCGGTAGGTAGCCCCGAAACGGGGCGTTGCACTCGATCTCACAGTTTGGCCGGATCGAGTTGCGTCGCTCTGCCAGCTTTGATATCAGCGCGGGCCTCGTCGGCGAGCCTGCTCAGGGCATCTTGGGTACCTGAGAACGCTTGAGTCCAGCGTTCCTCATCCTGAAGCTCGTCGAGAAGCCACTGCGCAATTCGATCTTGTTCCTCACGCGGGAGTGCCGACATCTTCTCCATTGCTGTGTCGAAAGCTCGGCTCATTGCTTGGGCACGATACAGGGCCCCGGATAGTTGGAGTGTTCGACGGGTCAGGGCGACTGATAGACCGTCTTGAACCGTGTTGCCCGAAACATGGCCAGCGCGACCGGAACCGTCACGGCCGCACCAATCAGAATCAGAATACCCTCGGCCCCGCTGTCTACGCTACCAGTGCCCTGTGAGTACCCTCCGGTCACCATGAAGATCCCGGCACCGGCCGAGACGATCCACGCTGCTAGGCGCTTCGCCGGTGGCCGGTAGACCTTGAGCTTCACGATGGAGTCTTTCGGGATGGATTCCACGGCGGAACCCCCTGCGATCATCACCGTAACGGAATCCCCGTCGGCCGATTCCAGCACGCCCTTGACACGCAGCACCTTTGGGGGTACCCACGCTTCGTCCGCGGTGAATACCAAGACGCGGCTGCCCGCGGGGATAGCACGGACGCCCGCCCAAGAGTTTCTGGGGCTCTCCTGTGCGAGGAGAGGAACGGTGACGGCGAGGACAAGCGCGAGGGTCCGTGCGAGTGACATTACCTGTCCCAGTCTAACGGCGGCAGTTACGCCGGCACTGGCCGTTCCCACCGTCCGCATCTCCGCGCTGACCCCGATTCCTGGATGGCTGGACCCGGCGTTTTCGCCCCGTTGGGTCCCATCCCTCTCACAACCTTGCCGATCGCAGTTCTTCGCCAGTGTCCCGGAGGTGGAACGGAAACTGAGTCTCGTAATGTGACTGTCGGGGTCCGGCTGGTCCGGTTCGTAGAGCGTCATGTAGTTCTGAGGTGGTCCGACTACGGGATATGAGAACCCCGACGATCAACCCATCACAACGGCATGAACCAACCGACTGTCAGTCTTAGCCAAGTTGGCCCACACGGAGTGATTGGACACCCGCCTTTCTCGACGAGTGTGCTTAGTACCCGATTCTGTAAATTTACAGACCAGCTATCGGTTGACTTATTGCATCTAACGATGTAAATTGTCAATGTAGATTTTCTTGATCGAGGTGTGGACAATGTCAACACGACCTGCTATCGGTGACCGCCTGCGACAAGCTCGTGTCGCCGCAGGCATGTCTCAAACCGAGGTCGTGGACTCTTTGGCAGAGCATGGAGTCTCGCTCACGAAGGCAGGACTGTCCAAGTATGAGCGCGGAGGCAGCGTTCCCAAGCCTAGGACTCTACGAACTCTTGCACAGGTGCTTGGTGTCGACACTGCATTCTTCCTCGAGGAACGGGCGGTTTCCATAGAGTGGCTCGCGTTTCGCACGGCTTCCCGGCTCGGCAAGAAACAGCAGGAGCGAATCAAGACCCTTGCTTTTGTGCAAGTGGCCGCATTGCATTCGCTACGGCGCGCGCTGGAACCGAACCGCCAACCTAGGCCTATGATCAGAACTGTTGTAACAGTTCCAGCTGACGCTGAGTCGGCGGCCGATCAACTCCGTGAGCGTTGGGGGCTCGGAGATCGTCCGATCGGAAGCGTGGCCTCAGTGATCGAAGATGCCGGGGGGATCGTCGTTGAATCGGGCGACGAGGAAGACCTCTTCGACGGACTGTCGGGGTGGCTAGACGACAAGACGCCGGTCATCGTCGTAAGCTCGTCAGTTTCCGACGACCGGAAGCGGTTCGGCTTAGCCCATGAACTCGGCCACTTGGCCATGGACGTTGGCGAGATCGACTCCGCGGCGGAAGAGAAGCTGGCGCATCGCTTTGCCGCGGCATTCTTAGTGACGTCCAATACAGCTAGACGGGAACTCGGCGAGCGCCGACGCCGGCTGGATCTTCGGGAACTAGCAGTTCTTAAGCAGAAGCATGGCCTAAGCATGCAGGCATGGATATACCGGGCGGCGGACCTAGGGATCATCGATCAATCCCACGCTCGCACCCTCTTCGCCGAAATGAGCGCACGCGGATGGCGAAGACGGGAGCCGATAGCATTCAATGGTCATGAGCGCCCGATGCGCCTTCAGCAGTTGGCCGTTCGGGCTTTGGCAGAAGGAGTCATTAGCTCAGCTACTGCCGAAAGGCTCTTTCCAGGCGTTCAAGAAGAGTTCGGCGCCGCAAGAGTGAGTTCCCAGAGCAGCATGCGGATCCGCCGTCTCATGGAACTCCCACGACTAGAACGCGAGCTGTTTCTTGAGCAGGCAGCCGCACTCGTGCAAGACGAGTACGTGGAAGGCGGTGCTCTTTCCGGCTTCGAGTCCCTAGCGGAGGAAGACCACCATGACATCTCGCTCGAGGAGCGCTAGCACTCCGTCTCGAGGCGTACCGTCAGCCTCGCCAGAGTGGCCTGCACAGCGGTCCGAGTGGACTCCTTGAGCGTTTCCCAGTCCGGCACGGGGGGACTGGGCGGCTGGCAGCAAGCCAGCCTGAGCTGCTTCGGAATCGACGGGATTCTGGGCATCGTGTTTCTCCTCGGCGGCAGGAGGCCGCTGCAGAAGAGCGTCGACGATGGTGCGCAGGCGCAGCAAGCCGGCTAGCGACGTGAGGCCAGAGTGCGACGGCAGAGCCGGAGTTGCCGTGACGACGTCGGTCCATTCCAGCGGCACGAATCGCCTGCGCCCGTCGGGTGTCTGGAGCAACAATTCGAGCCGGCCTTGGCGGCGGACGAGTCTGACGATCGGGAGCGGAAGCCCCCGGAGCGGATGCTCACGAGTAATCGTGGCCACCTCGGGAAGATCCTCGAGGCGGGTAGTGTGACGTGTATTCCATGGAAGTTGGGTCTAAACCGTTTGGGGCCGCTCCCGCCCACATGAGACTACGCCCACAAACAACTAAGTGAATCGAACGAGCCCGGGCGATCAGTACCGTTCGTCCATCCAGTGGTTGACCTTCGCGTTCGCCGCGCTAATCAGCTCGAGGTTCTCCTGATCCGGCCGTTCCATTTCGTCGAGCAGTCCGCGGCGCCGGGCCTTGTTGCGCTGGTAGGCGCCGCACAGATGAAAGCCGATACAGCCCGGGTTCTCGAAGAGCGCCGCAAGGACCTCCGCGTACCATTCGCCGTCGTTGGGGGTGAAGCCTCCAGCGGGAGCGCGGCGCCTCAGGCCCGCCGCGTCGGCCAGCAACACGGGCTTTCCGGTCTTCTTGTGCCATTCGTCGAGATGGACAACTGGATCGCGGAAGTCCTGGAATGACAGCACGTCAACGAGGGGCAATGCAGCTTCAACGACCTCCATCGCGATGGCGGCGTTGGCTTCGTAACGGTCCCCCAGGATCAAGTGGTGGGGGTCGTGGCGCCGTATGGCGTCGTGAGTTGTCTGGTAGTACGCGCGGGCTAGCTCGGAGAGCTCCTTGCGACCGGCCTCGGTCTTGAGGCGTTCGGGGTCGAAGATCGGACCGCGCCAGGCGTTGTCGGGGCGGTCGTGCACCCAGGTCGGGCAGTCGCTATAGAAATAGCCAATAAGGTTCCGGTCTTCGGTCAGCTCGGCGCAGTGCGAGCGCGCGACGTAGTCGACCCATTCCTTCCATTGCGAACCTCGAAAGTCGAAGTGACGGGTGTGCTGCTCCCACTGGTGCGATTCGGTGAACGGCAGCAAATGGCAAAAGGGCATGTCCAGCGCCCGGTACTCGTCGTTCGTGAATGGACGAGAGTGCCGCCACCTGCGCACAGTCACTTCCTGGACCCATCCGACGGTATTGAAGCCCCACGCCTCGAGGTTGGGCGCCACGGACTCGCGAATCCATCGCGTAGTACTGCCGCCGTACTTGTCACGCCAGATGTGGATGTTCTCGGGATAGCGCAGGCTCGCCGGGTCGATGTGGTTCAGTCCGAGCGAAAAGAAGGGCTCCCCGTCCGGGGTAATGAGCCACCAGTGTTCCTCGCGCCGGCCCAGGGTGAAGTAGCCGTTGGGCTTGGCTTGGGTTGTCTTGGCCTTGGCCGTTGCCGCCATTGCGCCACAGCCGAGAAACTGACGTCGGGTCAAACCCATGGCTATTCCTCCGCAGCCTTCCTCAGCAGGGCAAGTCGCTGCTCCATGACACGGCGGTAGGCGGCCTTGGTCTCAATGTAGGAGCGGTGAAGCTCGGCGATCGACGATTCGTCGAGGGGTCCGCGAACCGAATCCAGAATCCGTTGATTCGCATTGCGGACCGTTTCGACGAGGCTCTGGTTGGGCTCGCCGTCGATACTGAAAAAGCCTGGCTGACCGCGGTCGTAAGCGCGCCGCCAATGGGACTGGTCGTAGAGCACAGCGCAGAAGGACACGCCGATGAAGTCCGGGTCCCGAGCGATGCGGCTGGCCAGTAGGTCGTACAGGACTCGGCGATCAACGTGATCCGGCACTGCGCCGGGAGCGCCCGGCTTGCCCTGGAGAGCGAGGGGATACACGTTTCCGAATACTTGATCGCTCAACATCGCCGGCACTCCCGTCGCCTCGACGCTGGGCTTGATGGGGTTTACCTCACTAAGATCTTGCGGGCCGAGGGCGTCGATGTAGGGTGCGATTCTCTCCCAGGTCCATTTCGTATAGGTCGTGTCCTTCACAAAGGACCCCAGCACCATGTGACTCGAGTCCTGCTTGCGGATCTCGGCGTGCGCGACCTTGTGGAGCTGTTCGACGATTTCACCAAGCAGCGCCTCCGCATCGGCGAGAATGTCTCCTGCACCGGCCATCGCAGGCGGCGGTTGGCCGGCCTTCACTGCCAAGATCCAACGCGGATAGGTCAGCGAGCCCTTCCTGCGGAGATCTGCGAATGAGGCGAAACTCGTCCTGTAGACGGCGTTCAGCTCCGCGATGTCACTGCGATAGCGTTGCTCGAGAACGTCGAGCAATCGCTCGCGGCCGGGGCTTCCGGGCGGGTAGGACAACGTCTCATTGATCCAAGCGTCTTCCCGCATAAATGACCCGTAGCCGTAGTAGTAGCCGAGGACCCACGGATTGTCTTTGTTGGGCGCGACGCGCTTGGCGACTTCCCCGCGCACAAACTCCTGATATTCGTCGCCGAAAACATCGGGACGCTTTTCCCCGGGCTTGAGCTCGACCTGATGCTTGATCAACGGGACGTGGATCGCGTAGGGAATCTCGGCTTCGCGGTAGACCCTTTCCGCCAGGTCGGCGTCAATGTTGCCGAAGCGAATGCGCTCAAGGCTGTAGGGTCCGGACCAGACTGAGTTGAATCCCAGTTCGCGCATCTTGCGGATGCCGTCGCGCATCCACTCTTCCTGCCTGCCGTCATAAGCGAACGTGATGGCGCCCTCCGACATGCTCGTGATCGGATGAGAGACGCCGATGCCAAAAAAGCCGTGCCCGTCTGGAGTGACCAGCCACCAGCGATCGTCGATTCGCTCGGTGTGGAAAAAGCCGGTTCGTTCGCCCTTGACATCGAGGAATCCGCCGTATCGATCGAGCTGTTGGCCGTGGGTTGCGCCAGGTGCCAGCAAGAGTACGAAGCACAGGACTGCGGATTGTATTGGATGGAAGATTTTCATCGGATTCGGTGAAGTTGCAGGCTTGTTGCGCATGTGGAGCCTTCTCACGACCGCGACCGTACGACGGCCGGTCTGAGACGGCCGGAACACAGCTCAGCCCGCAATGCGGAGGCGCTCTTTGGTTCCTTCGTAGCCGAGTGGGTGCTCGGCGAGGAATGTGAAGTCGACTGTACGTTCGAGCGTGATGTCCGTACAGACGCTCGAACCGACTGTTCAAACGCGGCGGCGGAGATCGGCGTCGCCAGCGCCAACAGCACCGGAATGATCAGGCGGACGTTCATAGCGTCTTGATCCGTATGTTGCGCCAGCGGGACACGGCCCCTTTTGCCCATCGGTTACGCCCCATGCGGAGGCCGTTGTTGTGCACTTCGAAACCGATTCGCCCCTTGTTGCCAATTCGACGCTTCAGCAGTTCCGCGTCGTAACCCTCGGTGTCGAGCGTCCTGACGTCCATTTCGATGATCTTTACGTCGTTGATCCAAGTGGTGATCAGCGGCAAGTCGCCGACACAGCGAAGACGAAATCGGTTCCAATCATTGGGCCGCCAAGCCTTGCGGAAAACGGCGAACGTTGCTCCGTAAAGTAGGTCAGGGAATTCGAAGTGATCCTCTTGGGGAGCTTCGCGGAAATTGAGAACTTTGAAATCCTCCCCCTCTTCGCCGCCGACGCCGAAGGTTCGGGCGTGGAAGGAGCCGATGCCATTGCCGAAGATTCCGCCGATCATCCCTCGAGGGCGATGATCGACCAGCAACTGAAAACCGGCCGTCCCCAGTTCGTCGTGGGTGCGAAACATGATTCCCGTGTCAATGGGCCAGTCAGGCCGGGCGTCGACTTCTAGCTCGAAGTCGCCGAACGACTCTTCGGTCAGCAGGTAGCCGCCTAGGCCGGAACCCGCGGGCTCTTGACCGCCAATGATCGCGCCGTCAACGACCTCCCAGCTACCGACGTGCGAGATTCGTTTTCTTCCAGCCTCGGTCTTGTTCATCATCTCTACCAGAGCCGGTTTGAGCTCTTCTGCCGAGAGGACGTCCCACTCTTCACCTCGGGGGATCTGCAATCGCGGAGCGGCATTCCACCCCTTGAGCGTTTGCCCGTCGAACAGAGCACGAAATCCGTCGTCCGGCGGTTGCTGTGCGGCCACGCAATCGGCGAACGGATTGGCGGCCAGCCCTGCTGCGGCGAGGGTTGTCGTGGCCAACCACTCCCGGCGGCTCAATTCATTTCTTGCTCGCATCACCGACGCATCCCTTCAACGCTAGTCCTGCGGTTGTTCGGACACCATCTCCTAGTTCCGGTTACGAGAGATCTTTCACCCGAATTCGCCGCCAGCGACAGACCGCTCCCGGAAGCCAGCGATTCTCGCCCAACCGGTCGCCTGCTCCGCTGTTGTGAACCTCTAGTGCGATAAAGCCGGAGCGGCCGAGCAGCTTCGCTACTGCCTCGGCGTCGTAACCCTCGGCCTTCATGCCGGCGGTGTCGGCCCAGGCCATCTTCTCGCCGTTGATCCAGGTTGTCAGTTGCGGCAAACGCCCTTCGCAGCGGACCCGAATCTCGTTCCAGTCTTCGAACCGCCAGGTCTCGAAGAAAGCGTCCGACCCGGCTGACCAGGTGGCGTCGCTCTTGCCGGGGTCGGGAAGGGGATTGAGGTCTTCCATCGCTACGGGAGTCATCCCGACGACCTTGCCGCTCGAGTCTCTCTTGGCCTTGAAGCCGAACTGGCGTGTGTTGAAGCCGCCGATCCCGTTGCCGTAGTAGGAGCCGATGTTGCCGCCCTCGCGGTGGTCGACGAGGACCTGGAAGCCTTGGCTCCCGAGCTCGGTCGCGCGCAACATGAAGCCCGTATCCACGCCCCAGTCGGGGTTGGCCTCGAGCGTGAGCTCGAAGTCGGCGAACTCCTCGTTGGTGATGAGGTAGCCCCCGACGCCCGACCCGGTTGGTGTTTGGCCGCCCGTGATCGCACCGTCAACGATCTTCCACTCGCCCTTGTTGCGGAGGGCCTTTTTGTATTGGGGAGAGTCCCTTGACGGGGAGGGGCCGCCGGGATTCCTAGACACCGGAAGACGATGAATCGCCTTCCAGCCCTTGAGGCTCTTGCCATCGAACAAGGGCTGCCAATCATTCTGAGCGGAAGCCAGCGCTGCGGAAGCGGAGCCGACGAGAAAGCCCCTGCGGGTGACGTGATTCTTCATGCCAGCAGATCCTTGACGACGTGGCCGTGGACGTCAGTCAGGCGGAAATTGCGCCCTTGGTGCTTGAACGTTAGCTTGGTGTGGTCGACTCCCAGTAGATGCATCGCCGTCGCGTGGAGGTCGTGGACGTGGACGGGGTTCTCGGACGGCTGGAACCCGAAATCGTCGGTCGACCCGTAGGTCAGTCCCGGCTTGATGCCGCCGCCGGCGAGGATCAGCGAGAAGCCGTCCTTGTGATGATCGCGGCCGGGGTCCTGCGTGAAGCCCGTCGGGGAGATTGCTTGCACCATTGGCGTCCGGCCGAATTCGCCGGTCCAGATGACCAGGGTGTCGTCTAGTAGGCCGCGTTGCTTCAGGTCGTCGATCAGTGCGGCTGTCGGTTGATCCATCATGCGGCAGGAACGCGGCAGCCCTCCTTGTGAGTAGATGGCGGAGTGGTGGTCCCAGCCAGCCATCATGACTTGGACAAAGCGCACGCCGCGCTCGACCATGCGCCTTGCCAACAAGCACATGTTCGCGTAGCTCGATGCGCCTGGTTCGGCCCCGTAGGCATCCAGGACGTGCTGCGGCTCGCTCTCGATCTCCATCAGCTCCGGTCCTGAGGACTGCAGCCGAAACGCCATCTCGTATTGCGCGATGCGGGTGGAAATCTCCGGGTCTTCGTAGCGCTCGTGGGCGAGTCGGTTGAGCTCGAAGACGCCATCGATAACCTGCTTCTGGTGTTCGCGGCCAACCCCGTCAGGGTTGGCGAGGTAGTGTACCGGTTCCGCCCCCGACCGGAACCTAACCCCTTGGTGGACGCTCGGCAAGAAGCCGCTTCCCCAGGCGCTGTTGCCCGCGGTGTTAGGGCCGGTCCCCATGACCACGAACGTCGGCAAGCTGTCGCTGAGCGACCCCAGTCCGTAGGAGACCCACGAGCCGAATGTTGGTCGCCCCAGCCGGCCGAAGCCGGTGTGGAGGAAGAGCTCGCCGGCGCCGTGGTTGAACTCGTCTGTCTGCATCGAGCGGACGACGGTCAAGTCATCGGCGCGCTTCGCCAACTCGGGCGTGAGCTCGGAGAACCAAGCGCCCGACTGGCCGTATTGTGCGAACTTGTACGGCGACTCGAGGGCCCCCGCACCCTTGGGAATGAATGCGAACTGCTTGCCCTTGAGGATGCTCTCGGGCATCGGCTTGCCCGCGTACTTTGTAAGCGCGGGCTTGGGGTCAAGCAGGTCGACCTGGGAGGGACCGCCAAGCATGTGCAGGAAGACGATGTGTTTCGCCTTCGGAGCGAAGTGTGGGGCAGAGCTCTCGGCCCCGAGCAGGGATTGGAGAGCGATGGAACCCAGCCCGGCTGCGCCGCCTCGTAGGAATGCTCGACGGTGCATATTCATGGCCATCAACTCTTCGTGATCGCCTCGTCCAGGTTGAGCAGGGTTCTCGCCACTGCAGCCCAGGCCCCGATTTCGTTGTGTGTCGCGTTACGGAACTTGCTCAGCAGGCGAGTCAGCGCCGCGAGCTCCGTCTCGCTAGGCGGCCGGGTGACCGCACGGCGGAAGCCGTAGGTGAGTCGCGCTGTGTCCGAAGCGCCGCCTCGGTTGACGACGAGCTTCGCGAGAGCTTCCGCAGCTTCGACATAGGCCGGGTCGTTCAGCAAAGTCAGCGCCTGGAGCGGCGAATTCGTGCGGGCCCTCATGGCGGCGCAGGCGGCTCGCGGCGGAGCGTCGAACGTTATGAAGCTAGGATAAATCGCTCCCCGGCGCAGCAGTGTATAGATGCCGCGCCGATAGCGATCCGCTCCCTCTGACGTTGGATAGTTCTTGCTCTCGACGCCGCTGATCTCCCCCCAAACGCCCTGCGGCTGTGGCGGGTGGACCGGAGGTCCGCCCAGCTTCAGGGAAAGCAGGCCACTCGCGGCGAGCAGCGAATCTCGAATCGCTTCGGCCGGTAGCCGATACCGCGGGCCGCGGGCGAGTAGCATGTTGTCCGGGTCTCGTTCGCGGAGCGTGTCCGATAGGCGCGACGCTTGCCGATAGGTCGCCGAAGTCACCAGTAGACGAACAACGCTCTTGACCGACCAGCCTCCCTCGGCGAACTCCACCGCGAGCCAATCGAGCAGCTCGGGATGAGTTGGAGCGTCGCCTTGGCGGCCGAAGTCTTCGGCCGAGGCGACGATCCCACGTCCGAAGACCTCCGCCCAGAGGCGGTTGACGGCGACGCGGGCGGTCAATTGATTCTCAGGTGAGGCTATCCACTTGGCCAAGCCTAGCCGGTTGCGAGGCAGGTCGGAATCGAGCTCGTGCATCGCGGCGGGAGTTCCAGGCTCGACTTCTTTCCCGGGTGCGCCGAACTGTCCGCGCTCGAGCAGATAGCTCGTAACCGGGCCCGCCTTGTCGGCCATGATCAGCGTCTTCGGCGGCGCCAGGGCCTTGAGCCGCTTGGCAAGCCCTGCTAGCTCCTTGCGCGGCTCGGCGACTTCGGGCCGCGTCTTGAGGAAGGCGTCTCGGATGAAGTTGTTATCTAACTCGGTGCGCTCATCCGGTGACTTCGCCAGAGCGCTGACTACCTTCGGGGGGAGTTTCCTGTTTCCCGCCTGCTCGTCGATCCACGCTGGCAGGTCCGCGGCCGCCCGGAACTCCGCGTCATTGATGGCCATCTTGACGAACTCGTGCTGGGCCTTCACTCCCTCGTATCGCGCCCGCCGGGCTGGTGAGATGGGCAGCTCGACCTGCGCGCCGATGTAGTACTTGCGAGTGTTGCCGCCGCCGCGCAGGACCGTCTCATCAATGCCGCGGTCGAAGTAGGCGTAGAAGCGATAGTACTCTTCGATGGTGAAGGGGTCGTACTTGTGCGTGTGGCACTGTGCACAGCCGAGCGTGGACCCGAGCCAAACCGTCGCCGTCGTGTTGACCCGGTCGACCAGCAGCGAGTTCCGGACTTCGGCGATCTTCGAGCCACCGGAGCCGTTCATCGGCGAGTTGCGGTTGAAGCCGGTCGCGATGAGTTGGTCGAGAGTGGGCTCTTCCAGAAGGTCGCCCGCTAACTGTTCGATCGTGAACTGATCGAATGGCATGTCGTCGTTGAACGCCTGAATGACCCAGTCGCGGTAGGGCCAGATTTCGCGTAGGTCGTCGTGCTGGTAGCCGTTGGAGTCGGCGTAGCGTGCCAGGTCGAGCCAGTGGCGCGCCCAGTGTTCGCCATATTGCGGCGAGGCGAGAAGCTCCTCGACCTTGGCGAGGTAGGCTTCGTCGGTCGGGTTCTTAAGGTAGTCGTCGATCTGTTCGGGCGTCGGAGGGATTCCCGCTAGGTCGAGGTACAGCCGCCTCATCAGGACGGCGGGGTCGGCTTTTGCCGACGGCTGGAGCCCCTCGGCCTCGAGCTTGCTCAGGATGAATCGATCGATCGGGTTGCGAGGCCAGGCCTCGTTCGAGACGGCCGGGAGCTCGGGGCGTTCCGGCTTCTCGTAGGCCCAGTGGCGCTTGTACTCCGCGCCCTCGGAGATCCACTCCTCCAGCAATTTGATCTGAGCCTCGTCCAAGGGCTCGCCACCGAGCGGCATGCGGCGAATGGGATCTTCGGTTTTGATCCGCGCGATCAACTCACTCGCGGTCGGATCCCCGGGAGTGATCGCCCGCTTGCCTGCTCGCTCGCCGGTGGCTGAGGAGAATTCATCGAGCGCCAATCCCCCCGCTCGCGCATCCTCGTCAGGGCCGTGGCAGGCGAAGCATTTTTCGGAGAGCAACGGCCGAATGTCACGAGTGAAATCGACTTCCGCCTTGGCTGTCGGCAAGCCCGCGAGAGTCAGAATCGTCGCGAACAGAGCGACGGGAGTTGGCAAGGCCACCTTTATTTCTCGACTTCCTCGCTAAGCGTCAGGACTCGCACTTGGTCGATCCCTTCTTCTACATCGATATTCGCTCGCATCTTGAGACTGATGGTCCTTCGGTCTTGCGAAAGCGTAACCTCATCCGACACCGGGTATCCGTTCTCGCCCGGGGTACGACTGCCTAGCGACTCGAGGCCTCGAAACCGCCAAGTCTCGTCAGGATAGTCCAAGCTGCCCAAACCGAAGCGGCGATCAGTGGCTTCGAGCTGATCGACTCGTCCCATCATTGCGACGATCGGTGCGGCAAACTTGATGACCCCTCGGACCGGCTCTGCAGCCGTGGGACGGAAGTGCAGCAAGTAGCTATCAACACGCGTCCCCGCTGGCAGCAAGCCCAGTGGAGTCCTAAAGCGCCGGTAGACTCCTGGGGAATCGATCGTCGCCTCGATGGACGTTTCCACCAACACGCCGCGGCCTTCCGGGACAATGTCGATCCAGTGCTGGCCTGAGGTTTGTGCTTCGACGTCAAGGCCTTCCGTCACGCGCACCGATCCTCTGAGCAACTCCAACCCGTAGCGATCCAAGCGATGGGGTTCGAGGAGGTCCTCACGGGTGGCGGGCTCGATTCCGTTGACGCCTTGGTGGTCCAGTCGGCGGGCGTCCCCTTCCGAGATCTGGATGCCCTCCTCCCCGTCGCCCCGGACAGGTAGGACTTCAACGAGGCCGTCGAGGACGTGGATGTCCGTTCGGCCGTCCTCGCCGACGGAGAGTCCGAACTCCGTGCCGAGGTCAACCACTTCCGCCTCCGGCGTGGTGACGACGAATCCTAACGCCTCTTCGGGGATGCGAGCGACGAGGTTGCCGGATTCGAGGTGAATGTGGCCTCCGTTGCGAAGCTCGAACTTGGCGGGCCCTTGGATTGAGACCCGCGCTCCGTCGCCGAACTCCAACTCGATCGTCCCCTCGGCAAGGGCAAAATCACCCAAGCTCAGCGCAGCCCCCGGAAGCAACGACGTGTTTGGAGCTTCAGTTCGGGAGTTCCCTTGCCAATCCACATCAACCGCCGCCACAAGTCTCGCGCCGGAGGATTCGGCTCTTGGCGCCACATCCGAGCGCTTGACGAAAGCACCAATCGCGATCACGATCGCCGCGGCGACACCCGCCCATTGCAGCCAGGCCGACCTTGGCGACCGAGCCGTTTGTTTGGGAGCTGCGGCCAACTGGACTTCAGCGTGTTCGCTATCGAGTGACGAGCTGTAGACACCCCCCGGATAGATCGCGCAGAGCGCCTCGTGATTGTCCAAGAACTCTTGGTAGCGGGCTCGCGCCTCGGGCGACTCCAACAGAAGAGCATTGAGACGAGCGGCTTCGGCTGGGGAGAGGCGCTGATCGACGAGCCGAGAAACCAACAGCTCGAGCTCATGAACTTGGTCAGATGCCATACTCAACCTCCTGTCCTAGACGGGCTCGGATGCAATCCCCCAGCCTCTTGCGGATCCGCAGGAGGCGCATGCCCGTAGCGTCCACCGTTTTCTCGAGACTCTGCGCCAGAGCCTGCACGGTTTCGCCGTCCCGGTACCGTCGCTGGATGAGCGAACGCTCTTGCTCTCGCAAACGCTCCAGACAGCGTTTCAGGACAGGGATACGACGGTCGACGTCGGACACTTCCTCATCTGCTTCACGGTCCAAGAGCTCATGCACCTCGTCGGTGAACACCAAGCGACGCCTGCTCTCGGACTTCCTCCAGGCCATGACCTGGAACTTCGCGATCGTGAAGGCCCACGCGGCGAAGCTAGAGCCCTTCTGGAACTCCCCGGCCTTGCGGCAAAGCACGAGGTTTGTGTTTTGTAGGACTTCCAGCGCCTGCTCGTGGTCGGCTAGGCGCTTCAAGATAAAGCCGTAAAGGCGCGGCTGGATCGCCGTGATCTCGACAACCAGATCCTCGGACGCGCCGTACGATTCGTTCTGCTTGGTCATCCGGCTCACATGAAGATATAGCGGCTGCGACTGAAACCTAACATCCCTCTACCGGATATCTTTGTCGGGCAGCTCCATCAAAACGCTCGTCTCGCCAGGATCACATCTTCGTAGCGAGATCAGCTGATCGATTCACGAGGAAAGAATCCCAGCCGTGATCTTACGTTCGTCGTGGACTGGGGCGCCACCGGTCGAGCCGTCGTCACTCAGCGGGTACAGTGAGAACCCCGCTTCCGCTCTTGCTGCGATCTGGCTGGACTTGCAAGTGCTGCGTCGTCAGCTCAACATCGACGCGAGCCGAGGCTCCCGCTGGTTCGGATGGTGCTCAACAGCGTGCATTGGGCGGTCGACGAAACGCCCTCGGGGCCCGACGTCATGATCCCACTTGGCACGTTGAACGTATGGACAAGTGATCGAGACCTAAGCTGCCATCGCGGCCCGCGCCGCGTCAGCGCCGCAAGACCCGGATCGGGCTCGACCAAGCTAGCTCCTCATCCGCCTGCTCGACTCGGACGTAATACCAGTGCTCCCCGGCCGGCGCTTCCAGGTCGACAAACTGTGAGCTAAGCGGCCTAGGCCATCTCGAAGCCCGGGACGCTCTCCGCCGTGCTCGTTGCGAACGTTCGATACTCTAGCCCGACACGCTGTAGCATCTGGACGTAGAGGTTCGTCAGCGGGTAGTTGTCCTTGCGGTCGAACGCTAAGTGCTGCCCGTGCTTGAACCCGCCGCCGGCTAGCACGACCGGCATGTTCTTGTTGTCGTGGCTCGAGGCGTTGCCGAGATTCGACGTCAGCAAGACCATCGTCGAATCCAGCAGCGACTTGCCGGCTTCGTCCGTTTCCTTGAGCGAGCGGATGAAGTCCCCCCAGACGGCGAACATGGCTTTTTCCACCAGCGTCAGCTGCGCGATCTTTTCCGGGTCCTTCCCGTGGTGACTCAGTGAGTGACAGCCGAAGGTGACGCCCTCGATGGGCAGGACTGATCCGCCGTCGCCGTTGCCGAACAGCGTGAGGAAGCGCGTCGAGTCCGTCTTGAGCGCCAGCTTGAAGACGCCCAGCATGTTACGCAAGCGGCCCGGCAGGTCGGCCCTGTCCGCGACTTCACGGGGCGGGGCGGCGTCGACCTTGGGCTTTGGCTTCATCGCCCAGGCTTCGTTCGCCGCCATCCGGCCTTCCAACTCCCGAACGCTGGTGAAGTAGTTGTCGAGCTTTTGCTTGTCGCCCGCGCCGAGCTTGCCTTCCAGCGATTTCGCTTCGGCGTGGACGATGTCCATGATGCTGCGACCTTCGCGCAACCGGTTCGCCTGGCGTTGGCGCTCTTCGGGGGTGTCGTCGATAAACAGCTTGCGGAACAGCTCAATCTCCGACTGTTCCGGCGGAATCATCGCGCCGGTGTCGGTGTAGGAGGCGCTGCTCGTCCCGGTCGGGGAGGCGGCGATCGAGGGGAAGCGCGTCTCGCCGCCCAGGTCCTTGGCCATCAACTGGTCGAGCGAGATCGTATTGCGGAAGCTGCCCACCGTGCCCCGCTCGAGGGGGGCGCCGGAGAGAATGCAAGGCTCGGCGAGGTGGCCCGCCTGCACGCCCGGGTGCGAAACTCCCGAAAAGACCGTCAGGTCCGGAATCAAGTCGTTGATCTGCTCGATGTAGACCGACGGCTTGTAACCGCGCCCGGCCTCATCCGGAAACAGGTTCGGCCCGTGGAACCCCAGCGCCCAACTCACTGACACGAAGCGGCGAGGGTTCGGAGCGCTCGCCGTTCGCGCGAATGCCGGCGACATCGCGTCGAGCCAGGGAAGCGCCATCGAGACGCCGACGCCGCGCAAAACCGCACGGCGGGAGACCTTCTTGACTGATGTGAAATTCATGATTCCTCCTACTTGGATAAGAATGACGGACTCGCGACAACTCCGTGGACCAGGCTCCGCAGGCCGTAGTCGGAATCGGCCGCACTGGCGACGATCCGATCAACCTCGTCCCGGTCGGCGAAGCCGGCCTGAGCCCCGGTGCCGTAGACCAGCAACTTTTCCACCACGTTTCGCGCGATCTGTTCGCGGTCCCGGCCTACGAGCGCTTTCAGCCCGTCGACATCTTCGAACTCAGACCCATCGGCCATTGCGTAGCTGGCGTCGACCGCGGGACCGTCCTTCCAAATCGTCCCCTTCTCGGTCTGGCTGGCCACGACCGGGTAGCGCTCGCGCCAGCGTCCCGTCGGGTCGTAGTTCTCGAGGGCGAATCCCGGCGGGTCGATCTTGGCGTGGCACGATGAGCAGGTAGCGTCGTTGCGATGTTTGGCGAGCTGCTCGCGAATTGTATTGGCTCCGCGGACATCCGGCTCGATCGCCGAGACGTTCGGGGGCGGCGGAGGAACCGGCTTGCCGAGGATCCGCTCCGTTACCCAAACGCCGCGCACGACAGGAGACGTATTGGTCCCATTTGCAGTGACTTTCAGGACGCTGCCCTGGGTCAGCACGCCGCCGCGCCGGGCTGCGGCGTCCACACGCTGCAAACCGAGCGCCGGCGGCACCTCGAGCCCATAGTGCTTGGCCAGGCGGGTGTTCAGGAACATGAAGTCCGAGTCGATGAAGTTCGAGACGCTGAGGTCTTTTGTCAGCAGCTCATCGAAGAAGGTTCGCGTCTCGGAAAGCATTGAGTGCTTGAGCACCTCATCGAACTGAGGGAACAGGTCCCGATCGGGCTGCGTGAAGTCGATGTTCCTCAACTCCAGCCACTGGTCGGTGAAGTTGCGGGTGAACGCCTCGGCGCGTGGATCGGCGAGCATCCGTTCCACCTGTGCGCGCTGGGTTGCGCGGTCGCGTAGCCGGCCCCGGCCGGCCAGGTCGAGCAGCTCCTGGTCAGGGGCCGCGCTCCAGAAGAGATAGCTCAGCCTGGACGCGACGGCGTAGTCGTCGAGTTGGCCCGGAGACTCGGGCAGGTAGAGAAAGTTCAGCGAAACCAGCAGGGCTCGGTAGCCCGCTCGCAGGGCGTCCTGGAAGGAAGCTCCTTGGTCGAGCTTATCGCGCACGAGCGCCACATAGGGCGCCACTTCCGCGTCGGACGCCGGCCGGCGAAAGGCTCGAGTTGCGAAGGCCTGCAACAGCGCTCTGGCGTCTTCCCTCGGGCTCTTCGAACTGACGGCGCCATCCGCGACCGTCGCTTCCCCAAAGAGCATCCGTTGCGCTTCGGCGGGGGTCGCTCCGGGAAAGAACCGCTCCATCTCGAGTGCATGGATCGCGGCCCCGGCGAGTCCTCGGGCGAATGTCGTCTCGTAAGGATCCCGGCGGATAGGGGCGTAGGGGGGACGCTCGAATGTAAAGTCGCCGGGCTGCAACTGCAGCATGTGATTGCCGCGGATCCACGCCTCGAACTCAAACTCGCGCGGCTCGGGCGTCAGCTCGAGCGCGTCGATCCAAAACATCGACGGCGCCTGCGCGTAAGACACGCCCGAACGCAAGGTCGCCCAAACGCGGCCGTCGTTGTCCGGGTGCACCGCCGAAGCCGTCAAGCGAATGCGGTACCAGCCATCCTCCGGGACTTTGGTCTTCGGCATGCGGCCGACGAAGACGAGCCCCGTAGACCAAGTCACCGCGTACTCGCCGCTCGGGTGGGGCATCGGCTGGCGATTGTTGCCTCCCGTGCTCGTGCTCAGGTCTGCGATCGTAAACGTCCGTTGGAACTGCTGCAGGGGCTCGAGCGCTCTCCTGTAAGCGGCGTCGAGCGCCACGTCGGCGGCGTGCAAATACTTTTCGAGAACGAAGTGAGAGATCTGTTGCGAGGTCGCGACGCGATCAAACATCACGTTCGCGGAACGTTCCGGAAGCAAGTGCCGCAGGGGGATGCGAATCCCCAGCAGATCGTGAACGGTGTTCTCGTACTCGACTGGGGTCAGTCGTCTTGCGTGCACCCTACCGACCGCTTCGCGCTCTTCGCGTTCGATTGTGACAATCTCGCCTTTCAGCGACGAAAGAAACAACTTGGCCCGCTCCTGGTCCGGACGCGGCATGGCCTTGGGAGGCATCTCGCCGTCTCGGACGCGATCGTGGACACGGATCCAAGTGGCCAACGCGTCACGATGCTCGCCGCCAAGAGGTAGGCTGCTCAAGTCGAGCCCGCCCATCCTGGCCTCCGACGAATGGCAAGCCAGGCAGTTTTCATCGATGAACTGGTCGATTGCTGCGGGGTTCGCGGCGGCCGAGCTAGCGGTCACCAGAGTCACAACGAAGAGACACCCGGACACTGGAAGGTGCAGGGCCACCGCGAGGCAGGCGGCAATCTTCGAATGAGACATCTCTAGCCTCCCAGAAGCCCGCTTCGGCACCTTAGCGTTTTGGGGTTGGATCGCCGGCGGCGGAGGCCAATCGAGAGCGCGTCCCCGACCAGCTTCGCTGCAGCTCGGGTTGAACGCTCCAGATGGTAACGTTGTCGAGGTCCATCGTGCCCCCGCGCAGGCCGCAGACGCCGAAGCCGTCTTTCTGATCCGCGATGCCGGGGTGATTGCCGTAGAAAGTCGGGCCGTCCTCAATGGTGATCAAGACTTCCTTGCCCTTGATCTCGCCAAGCACATGATACCAGTGGCCGGGCTCGAGCCGGAAGCCTGGTTTGGAGTCCAGAACGACGCGGTCCCTGAGACCGCCGAAGGTCAGCATCGCGCCATCGGAGAGAAAACTCACGCGCGCCATGTGGTGGCCGAACTCCAAGAAGGCGCCGATCGGGGTGTACTTGCCGGAGTTGATGCGGAACGAGTACTCGATGATGTATTCGTCGGGCAAATTGCGGATCATCAGACGCGGCTCGAAGCCTTGGCGGTGGGACTGCGAGGCCTGGAATTCAGGGCTGGATTCCCGACCGTGGAAGAGGCCGTCAGCAGCGGCCCAGCGGGTGTGTTGGCGCGGCTGCCAGACTCCTCGGGGCAGCGGGCCGGGTTGGGAGAAATCGTTTTGCAGCAAGACGGCGTCTTTCTGCGCCATCGAAGGCTGCAGGTCGCCGGCGGCGGCCGTGAGAGCAAGCGCGAGCGAGAGGGCGAAGATGCGGGTTGACATGGGCGGGATCCTCCTCCAAGAGATTGACTCGATTAGCTAGCCCCACCAAGGCTCCCCCGGCGCGAGGTTGGCGCGGAGGGCATCTTCGTTCCACTCAATGCCGAGCCCGGCCGCTTCGGGGACGGCGAGCTCACCGTTGCGGACTTGGGGCTTTTCGCCGCCGGCTTGGTTCTCGAGGGAGCGGCTGCGTCCCCCGAGGCGGCTCTCCGAGCGGTAGAAGTTCTGCACCGAACAGCCGAAGTGGGCCGCGCCCAACGTGTTCACCAGGTGGCCGACATTATGGAGCGCAACGGGGATGTTGAAGAGCGCGGCGAAGTTGGCGATCCGTTTGCACCCGGTGAAGCCGCCCGCGTAGACCAGGTCGGGGTGGAGAATGTCGGCGGTTTGAGTTTCGAGGAACGGCTTGAAGCCGTCAACCAGCGTCGCCTTCTCGCCGACCAGCAGCGGTAGCCGCGGGACGGCGCGCCGCAGCGCCAGCCAAGATTCGGAATACCTCACCCCAAGCGGATCCTCGAAGAACGGCGGGTCGAGCGGCTCGATGCGTTTGGCGAGGTCGATCGCCGTCGGTGTGTCGAACTCGTTGTGGGCGTGCACGGCGATCTGAATGTCGTCGCCGAAGACTTCTTTGCCGATCTCGAAGCCGCGGGCGATCTTCTTGACGTGGTCTTGGGAGAAATTCACCGGCCGGCCTGCGCCGACATTGGCCCGGGGCATGAGGTTGCCGCTGACGCCCTGTTTGTAGATCTTGAAGCCTTCCGGCTGGCTCTTCGCGCTGGCGTAGAAATCCTCCCACTGCTTGCGGTCGGTGATGTCTCTGACCCTGCCGTGAGAGTACATCCGGATCGACTTGCGGAAGGGCCCGCCGAGAAGCTGATAGACCGGGCGATCGAGGATCTTCCCGGCGAGATCCCAAAGCGCCATGTCGACTCCGCCTACTGAGGGGATGTGCGGCAAATGGGGATGGACGTTCGAGGTCATCATGTGGAAGTGACGCTCGATGGCCAGCGGGTCTTGGCCCTTCAGGAGAGGGAGCATCTCTTCGATGCGGGCGCGCAGCATGGGGCCCGAGGCGGAGGCTTCGCCGTAGCCCTCGAGGCCGGAGTCGGTGATGATCTTCAACAGGCTGGTGCCCCGGTTGCCCAGGTTCATCGCCTTGATGTCGACGATCTTGACCTGCTTGCGAGCCGGAGCCGCTAGGGCTTCGTAGCGCGAGTACCAGGCGCCGGCGGGGAGGGCGAGGGCGAGTTGAAAGAAGCGGCGACGATGCATGCAAATACTCCCTCCGGTGTTCCGTACGATTCGGCCTGTTTGCGGCACTCATGAAGATATAGCGGCTGCGGCTAGGACCTAACAAGAAAATGCGACGTCGCCAAGAAGGAAGGCGTCCCGTACTACCAATGGTGGAATGAGAACGCCATCCTCGGCATGAGGCTCGAAACCGTGAAAGGCGTCTTGGTGTCCCACTACCGGCAGACAACACCGTTGCCTTCTTCGGCTTGGCGGGCAGGAACTGCGGCACCCGATGCTCAAGCCGCATCCGTTGCTGAAGACGATTGATGACTGGCGCGAGTTCGTGAAGGCGTCGCTCAAAGGTACGGGCGTGCATTTCTGGCTCGTTAGCCGGGATTGCCGAATCCAACTTGTCCGGAAGAACAGGGGCCCAAGCTGCTGACGGAGGTCTTGGCGCCGGTCGCGGTCGCGTGGTTTGTTAGTTCCGCGACCGCCACTATCGGCAGTTTCCTGAGGAGAAAGGAAAAACTGTTGTAACGTACTGGCTCAGAGCGAGTTAGGTGGCGGGTGGCTGTATTACCTACCGTCGGTCTTGAGCAGTTTCTCCAAGTCCAGTTCGGCCACCAGGGCCGCTTGCGCCAACGTCTGCTTCGACGTGATGGTCGCCACCCGCGACGGTCCCTTCGCCCCCAGCGGCGGATACAACAGGTCGATCCGCTGGATCTGCCCCAGTTCGTGCTTGAGCCCTGCCATGCTCAGCATCGGCCACGCCACCTGCGCCTTCTGGTACAGCTACTGCAACAGCGATACCCCCAGCAGGCAGCAAAACGCATGCACCCGGATCTTGCTGTCGGTCCCGTGGTACAGCGGCCCCCGGCCAAGCCAGTCCCCGCCTTTCAGCCCGCGGAACACGTGCTCCACGTGTTGTTGCCCCTTGTATGCCGTGGCCACCTGGGCCGCGCTCCAGTCCAGCCGGTTGGTCACCAGCGTGGTCCGCCCGAAGCGCTCCGTCAACAGCCGGTTCAGCGCCTCCTCCTCGATCGCGAACTGCGGGTCCCAGCTGCCGTCCGCAGTGCGCCGCAGTTCGTAACTCAACGCCTGCGCGACGGAATTCGGACGCAGCCAGCGCTGGATCCGTCGGCGCAAGCCCGGCTCCGTGTGGCGGTCCCGGGGTTGCCGGATCTGCCGTGCCAGGGCCCGCAGCTTCTGCGTCGCCTTGGCCACCGACAGGGTCACGCTGTGGCACTGCTCGCCGGCGAACCCCGCCGAATGCCGGATCACGCCCAGATACTCGGCCCCGTGCACCAGGGTGCGCTCGCAGCCCACCCGCAGGCCGGGCTCTCCGGGCACTGCCTCGATCTCCGCGACCGGGCGCGAGCGCAACGCCACCGGGGCCTGGTCCCACGGCAGCGCCGCGATCCGGCCCAGCCCGCTGGCCTGCGGTTGCAGGGTGTTGGCCAGCGCCGCGCTGCCCTTGTCCAACACCAGCGTGACCGTCTCGCGCGGAATCGCGGCCGCGTCCAGCAGCAGTTGCAGCGGGGGAAGACTTCTAGGGAACCCTGTTTGGGCAGAGCGTCTGCGGCTCTTTCGCTCCCCAACGCCGCCACCCGCGTTCCGCCGAACCAGTCCGTTCACCTTGGAGAACCCGCTGGGTGCACATACTGCCTTCAGCTCTCACCCACGTATGATCAACTACCCGTCAACTAAACGCTATTGGTGGAACTTATTGAAAATAAGCGACTTGTCAGCATGCCTGAACCATAACACGGCTGATCTGAGGCGTTTGATCAACTAAACGGCTCGGGTGATGGACTTCGCCCGCCACGGAATATAACGCATTTGTTTGGGAGCCGCAGCCGCATCGACAGCCATGATCGCTCCTTCCTTGGTTGCCTCCGCGATCAGCCGTGAAGCTCTGGCTCGGTTTCGGTATTCGATTCCGAATCACCGCTCGATGAGTGTGCCTAGGGCGTCGGCCCTTGACAGGCGAGGAGTCTGTGTTCCGAAATTCGAACTTCTCCAAGATGTCTTGGACGTTCGGAGAGAAGCCGTCGAGATACGCTTCGAAATTTGCCCTAGGCTGCTGGTGGCTGGCCCGTGCCTTGAGGTCCCGCAGAGTGAACTTCGAGGTGGGCGACGACAATTACTTTGGCCGGCCACCCGGTGTACGAGAAGTTTTGAATCTTCTCTTGTTGCATGGCTTTCAACCATGTACAGATATGATGTGTGAATCGCATTTTAGGCGATTTCGATATTGTGCTATTTTGATGGTTATGAGCCATTCAAGAACGCCTCGATTGAAACCGCTCCTAGACACCGTTCCCCCCGGCTTCGTGGTGGATACGCCGTGGCTGAAAGCCCGGGGAATCGACTCCAAATCCATCCACGACTATGTCGCTCGCGGCTGGCTCAAGCGTATCGCCCGCGGAGTATATCGCCGCCCGTTACCGGTAGTCGCCCAGAGTGCCGCCCCCGAGGAGTCTTGGGCCACCCTCCTTCTCTCCCTGCAACGGCTCATGAACTATGCCGTGCATCTGGGCGCGGAGAGCGCTCTCGATCTAGCAGGCCACGTGCATTACCTTGGTCTCGGAAGACGGCAGCGCGTTCAATTCTACGGCGACGTGCCGTCTTGGCTGGGACGGCTGGCAATGCCGGCCGAGATCGTCGTGCGCCGGCGTACGCTCTTCGGTGACGACCCGGTCGGCATCGAGGAATCTGATATCGGGGTTGGAGCGCCGGTCGACCTGTGGAGCTGGCGCATCCAGGCGTCGTCACCCGAACGCGCCATCCTCGAGGCCCTCGACGATTTACCACAGCATGCGAGTTTCGAGAACCTCGACAAGGTCTTTGAGGGGCTCGTGTCACTTAGGCCCAGACAGCTCACGTTGCTGCTGAGTGCCTGTCGCAGTGTGAAGGTGCGCAGGCTGTTCTTTGTCTTCTCGGACCGGCATCAGCACGGCTGGCGCAAGCACATAGACATCTCTGGCGTCGACTTCGGGTCCGGGCCGCGGGCTCTTGTCCCGGGCGGGAGGTTTCATCCGACCTATCGGATTTCGGTGCCCGAATCGCTGATGCCCGCGGCGCCTCAAGGGACACACGTCGATGCTTGACCGGTACGTGGCTCAGGTCCGCCTGCTGGTGAGCGTCATACCGGATATCGCTCAGGAGACCGCGTTCGCGCTCAAGGGCGGTACGGCCATCAACCTGTTCTGCAGGGACCTGCCGAGGCTGTCGGTCGATATCGATCTGACTTGGTTGCCCATAGCGGACCGCCGGGCGTCGCTCAGGGAAATCGATGACGCGCTCAATCGCATCGTGGTGTCGGTCCGGCGGCGCAACCCACGGATCGATGCGCGCCGTGTCGCTGGCGGCGGAGGCGGTGATACCCGTATCGTGGTGCGATCCGGACGGGTGCGGGTCAAGATCGAGGCTTCCCCTGTGACCCGGGGGGCGGTGCATCCACCACGGTCGATGGTCGGCTCCGAAAGAGTAACGGAGCAATTCGGGTTCGTCGAGGCGAACGTTCTCGCCTTCGAGGATCTGTACGGCGGCAAGCTACACGCGGCGCTTGATCGTCGGCATCCGCGCGATCTGTTCGACATACGGCTTCTCTATGACAACGAGGGCCTCACCGACGAGCTCTTCCGCACATTCATGGTCTATGTGGCGAGTTCGGGGCGACCGATGCACGAGCTTCTAGCTCAGTCGGCGTCCCTCAGAGAAGATCTCTACGACGAAGAGTTCGTGGGAATGACGCGCGAGGCCGTATCCCTCCAGGCGCTCGCCGAGACGGCCCGGCAGCTGCACGCGGATATCCGATCGCGGCTGCAAGGCGATATCGCGGCCTTCCTGCTCTCCCTACACGACGCCGAGCCGGACTTCGGTCTGATCGGGTTGCCCGCAGCCGCGGAACTGCCAGCTGTTCGCTGGAAGCTGGTCAACCTGAAGAGGTTGAAGCAGTCCAATCCGGACAAGCATACCGCGCAGCGCCGTGCACTCGAACGGCTGTTGCAATGAGAGGCGCGGGTGGGAATCGAACCCACGAATAAAGGTTTTGCAGACCTCTGCCTTACCACTTGGCTACCGCGCCGAAACCTCGGCTTGCCTAAAGCCTTCCCGAGCATGGAGCGGGAGACGGGACTCGAACCCGCGACATCGACCTTGGCAAGGTCGCACTCTACCAACTGAGTTACTCCCGCTTCTAAGACCTAACTTTAGGGAATTATGTACGAAAGTGGCGAAACACCATCGCACACGGTTCTGGCACAACGCACGGCGCAACCGCCCACGTTAGCGTGCCGCCGGGAACGGTCTTGACCGCATTTCCCGCCCGACATTCACCGTTTGGCTTCATGACTACAGGATAACATCCCTAGCGCCACTTTCGTACATAATTCCCTGGCTTTACACCATGCTCCCGAAGGGGAGCAAGCCTGATGGCTATGCACCCCTGGACGCTTGGTTTCCTTGCTCCGCCCCTATAATTGACGGTTGAGGCGGATGCGGGAGCCTCGCCCGCTGCTGCCGCGCGACTGCGATGCCGAACGTACCCGTACCCATGCGCACTCGCGTTCGCCGCAGGATGCTAGGCCTCCATCGCGGTCTTCGCGAAGCCCGCATGATCGCCAAGGCGCTGGTCGATACCGACCATCCGGTCTTGGCCCACATGATCCCGACCCGGCGTTGCAACATCGCCTGCGCCTATTGCAACGAGTACGACCATGTCTCCTCACCCGTTGCTTTCGATGTCTTGGTTGAACGCGCCGACGCCTTGGCCGATCTCGGTGTCAGCTGCATCACGATGAGCGGCGGCGAGCCCATGCTGCACCCGCAGTTGGATGACTTGATTCGCCACATCCGCTCCCGCGGCATGCTCGCGGGCCTGATCACGAACGGCTACTTGCTCGGTCCTTCGCGCATTCAGCAGCTCAACGATGCCGGCCTGGAGTACCTCCAGATCAGCATCGACAACGTCGAGCCCGACCAGACCTCGATGAAGAGCCTGCGCGTGCTCGACAGAAAGCTGGAAATGCTGGCAGAGCACGCTGACTTCGAAGTCAACATCAACTCTGTCGTCGGCTCCGGTATCCCCAACCCAGGCGACGCATACACCGTTGCCAAGCGTGCTACGGCACTGGGCTTCACCAGCACTGTCGGCGTAATCCACGACGGAGATGGCCAGCTCAAGCCGCTGGGCAAGGTGGAAAGAAGGGTCTACGAGCGTGTCAAGGCCCTTTCCAAGCGTGGCTACAGCCGCCTAACGTACTTCCAAGACAACCTAGTCCACGGCAACGTCAACAAGTGGAACTGCCGGGCCGGTGCCCGCTACCTCTACATTTGCGAGGACGGGCTGGTGCACTACTGTTCCCAGCAGCGCGGAATACCCGGAATCCCGCTCTCCGACTACACCGTCGAAGACATCCGCACTGCCTACCGCACCCCGAAGGCATGCGCTCCAGCCTGCACTATATCCTGTGTCCACAAGGCGTCGGCCGTCGACTTCTTCCGCCACCCACACCCCAAGCAGCCAAGTTCCGTCGCAGCCAGCGCAGAACTGAACTAAAACCCCTGCTTCGCCGGCCTCACTCCTCGGCGAGCCAGCTGCAAGCCTCGTCCTCCGGGCAGAGCAGCACTCGCCCCTCCGGGACGCCATGCTTGCGCGCCCACTTGGCGCCATTGACGAACAGCGCGGTCGACCAAGCCTCGGTGTCGATCGCGTTCGGCCCAATCACGGACACCGCGGTCATGCCCAGCGCCGGCTGCCCCGTGCGTGGGTCGAGGATATGGCCGTAGCGCGTGCCGTCTTTGTCGAAGAACTTCTCGTAGGAGCCGGAGGTCGACAGACCCTCGTCCTTCAGCGTCACGGTCATGAATTCGCTGTCGTTGGCGTCGGCTCCCCGGACGTCCAGGTCCCAGCCATCGGCATTGTCAGGCGGCGCTCCTAGCGCATAGATGCTGCTCGTGCCTGAGCTGACCAGCGCGGTCTCGACTCCATACTTTCGTAGAGCCGCGATCGCACGGTCCACTGCATAGCCCTTCCCGATACCCCCCGGGTCCAGCTGCAAGCCCGACCGCGTAAACCGTACTGTCCCCTTCGCCTGGTCCACCAGCAGGTGCTGATAGCCGCTGTGTCTCCTCGCCCACCACAGAGTCCAGGGGCGGGGCATCTTGCCCTCGCCTCCATAGAACCCCCAAGCCTTGACCAGCGCCCCCACGGTGATGTCGAATGCACCTTCGCTTGCACGGGAGTAGCTCACGCAGCGGTCCAGGAGTCCTGCCAGTTCCTCCGAGACCTGTACTTCGCCACGACCGGCCTTCCGGTTAACCCTACTCAGCTCGCTGTCCTGCTTGTAGTTGCTCAGCAGCGCATCTACCCGCCTAACTTCGTCAAAGGCGGCGGTGACCGCTCCGGCTGCGAGCTTCTTGGTGGGGGCGTAGCAAGCTATGCGGAACTCGCTCCCCATAATCGCCGCTGAGGACTCGAGCCGTTCCAGGGCTGACGCATCAGCGATCCCGGCTGCCTGCAAGGCGATGGCCGCGAAAAGTACCCCAAGCCCCTTCTTGGTCTCGTCGCCAATGCCCTTGAGCAGCGTCTCAATGCGACTGGTGTGCTGCTCGGCCAGATCGTACGAGAATCGCAGTTCCGGCACGTGGCGCATGCGCAAGCTTCGGGCCAGCGACTTGCGAATGAACGGGGTGGCGCGCTCGAGCGCTTCCAGCGGTTCACGGTCCGGCTTTTCGCCGTCCTTGGGGTCCCAGAACGCGACCAAGACGTGCGCGTTGCGCTTGTCCTGTGAAAGCTCGACCTTGCTCACTCGGATGGCTACTACCGCCGGATCGCGCACCTCTTGCGAAACGATCCTGCTGAGCTCTCGCGTCAGCGTGCTCGCCGCCCGCTCGTGGATGTGAGAGGCCATCTCTGGTGCCCATCATGGCATAGCAGCTTTTCGCTAGTTGCACCACTTCCCGTGGCGGCTACATCGCTCGCTGGCGTGACTGTGCAATTCTGAAAGTCAGGGCGGGGGACCCGGTATGCGGACCGACGCAGACAACGTATTGGCCCTTGCCATCGAGGTGGAGGGCGATGGTGCGGCACTACGCCTCATAGCCGAGGCAGTGGCCGCCTTGGATGCGCGCATCACTTGGATCTCCATCCTCGATGCCCAAGCGCCCGTCGAGACGATCGCGATCGAAATCGCGACTACGCGGCCGGCGGCCGACATTGTCGATGCTCTGACCGTGCTGGACGGGGTGCGTTCGGTCGAAACCAATCACACCCACCATCACGTCTTTGGCAAGCGCATCGTGATCATCGGCGGCGGTTCGCAAGTGGGCCAGGTCGTCGTGGGTGCCGTCTCCGAAGCGGACCGCCACAATTTGCGCGGCGAGCGCATTTCCGTGGACACGATTCCCTTGGTCGGCGAGCGCCAGATCGCCGAGGCGGTGCTGGCGACCGCTCGCCTGCCGCGGGTCGAGGCAGTCGTGCTGGCGGGTGCCCTGATGGGCGGGGAGATCGAGCGCTCCGTACGGGCCGTGCAGGCCAAGGGTCTGTTGGTCATCTCGCTGAACATGGCAGGCTCGGTCCCTGACGCCGCCGATCTGGTTGTCACCGACCCCGTCCAAGCGGGCGTGATGGCCGTCATGGCAGTGGCCCACACCGCCGAGTTCGACGTGAGGCGCCTCGGATCGCGCCGCTTCTAGCGCGACATTGCGGCAAGGCCGCTAGCCTGCGGCTTGCTAAACTCTCCGTTTTCCTATGACCAACCGATCCATCGTGCTCGCCGCACGGCCCGTGGGCGTGCCGAAACCGTCTGACTTCCGCCTTGAAGAGGCGCCTGTCTCCAGTCCCGGCGCGGGCGAGTGCTTGGTCAAGGTCCACTACATGTCTGTCGACCCTTACATGCGCGGGCGCATCAGCGGTCGCAAGTCGTATGCCGCTCCCGTGGAGATCGGGCAGGCAATGGTCGGCGCATCCGTGGGCCAGGTGATCGAGTCGAACAGCGACCAGATCGCTGCGGGTGAGTACGTAACGGGACCCCTCGGCTGGCGAGAATATGCCACTGCGTCGGCGGAACATCTACGCGTCGTTGACGCCAACGCGGCACCGCTTTCTGCGTATCTGGGAGTGCTAGGCATGCCTGGATTGACCGCCTACTACGGACTGCTCAAGGTCGCCGGCGTGAAGTCCGGCGAGACAGTGTGTGTGTCCGGCGCCGCCGGCGCGGTGGGCTCGGCGGTTGGGCAGATCGCCCGCATCCATGGTTGCCGCGCGGTCGGGATCGCCGGCGGACCGGAGAAGTGCTCCTTGGTGACCGGGGAATTCGGATTCGACGCTGCCGTCGACTACAAGAGCGATGGCTTCTTCAACGCTCTTCGCGCGGCGACTCCCGACGGCGTTGACGTCTACTTCGACAACGTGGGTGGACCTGTCACCGATGCGGTCTTCCAGCAGTTGAACGTCAGGTCCCGGGTGGCGATCTGCGGCCAGATCTCCCAGTACAACGCCGTCGACGCTCCGGTCGGGCCGCGTCTGCTGTGGCACTTCATCACCAAGCGGATCCGCGCGGAGGGCTTCTTGGTGTTCGATTTCCGGGAGCACGACGACGAATCGCTGGCCGAGATGGCTGGGTGGGTAGCGGACGGCAAGCTCAAGTACCGGGAAACTGTCGCCGAGGGCATCGAGAATGCAGCAGATGCGTTCATCGGCATGCTCGGCGGCGCTAACATTGGAAAGCAAGTCGTCAAACTCGCTGGCGACTGATCTACCTGTCTGTCTTTAAGGAGAACCTCATGACCAAGATCCTCGCGGCACTGCTGCCGCTCCTGCTGCTCGCTCCGCTCGCTGCCATCGCCGAAGAAGGCGAGGGCGAGCGCGTTTTCGAGATGCGCATCTACACCGCTGCGGAGGGCAAGCTGCCCGACCTGATGGCGCGCTTCCGGGATCACACCAACTACCTGTTCGTCAAGCACGGCATGGACCTGATCGGCTACTGGACGCCCACCGAGGGCGACGAAAAGGGCAACACGCTGGTCTACATCCTCGCGCACGACAGCCGCGAAGCGGCCAAGAAGTCGTGGGCAGCCTTTGTCGCGGATCCAGCTTGGAAAGCCGCCGCTGCGGAGTCGCGCAAGGACGGCAGGCTGGTTGCCGGGATCGAGAACCAGTGGCTCAAGGCCACCGATTTCTCGCCGCTGCGGTGAGCTGTCGGTCGCAGTAGCCCGGAATACCCAACATGGAGACTGGCGCGGAGTTCCTGCGCGTTGCGCGCACGGAGCTCCGCCAAGGCTGCGACCGCGTGTGCGACTGCCTCGGCCGGCTGTCTGCCGAGCAGATCTGGCATCGCGATCACGCGATCGAGAATTCGATCGGCAACCTAGTCCTGCATCTGTCCGGCAACGTACGCCAGTGGATCCTAGCTGGCGTGGGTGGGCAGCTTGACGACCGCGATCGGGATTGGGAGTTTGCGACACGCGAGCCCCTTTCGGGGGAAGTGCTGGCCGAGCGGCTCAGCGGCACGGTGGCCGATGCGGACGCCTTGTTAGCGGACCTAGACCCGCACACCCTCGTGGAGAAGCGCAGCATCCAGGTCTATGACGTGACCGTGCTGCACGCGATCACTCACGTGCTGACCCACTTCGCGGGACATGTCGGACAAATCATCTGGGCCACCAAGCACGTCACTGGCCAAGACCTCGGATACTACGGCTACCTCAAGAAAGGATCTGCTCCCTCCGGATCGCAACCTTGATCCACCCCTGTGCTCGCTCGGCGTTGAATGCCTCGGTCGGAGTATTCGGTGTGGGACAAGCGTCCATATTCGAGCTTTCCGATTCAACCGGTTGATTGATCGAAACTAAGTCGGCTACAAGAACCGATAGCTCGGAAGCTGCGGTCGTCTGGGGGCGTTGCACCCTCCAACTTGTTGTGGTGCAGACGCCACATCGCGAAGGTTAGCTGGATCTCATCTGTCCCGATCCCGCCGAAGCGTGCAAGTGCAGTCTGAAACGTATAAGTTGGCAACAGAATTGTTGACAACATATTCGTTGTACTCTCAATGTTGGGCCGGATCATGCGACGGGTGCTAAGAATTTTCCGGACCGCGTTTACATCGCCGGTTAGCGATCCGGAGATTCGAGATCACGAACAAGCGAAGCGGGAAATCGCAAGGGACGCCGTCAGTAGGACGCGGAGTGGCAATGTAAATCTGCAGCAGGGTCGATACCTCACCAAAGAGGATATGGACCGTCTTCGCGAATCGGTAAAGGACTACAGAGTTGATGACGCAGGACACGGGTAGTTGCGATATCGACTTATTCCAGGACTTACAGCAACACTTCGCGGAGGCAGACGGCGTCATCAAAGAAGCTGAACTGCGCGGACCAGAACTGTCGTTCCCTGCGATCAACGAGTTGCGGGAAGCAGGCCATCATCTTCTGAAGACCCTTGTAGTCTCAGATCAGGACACGTTTCGCAAAGAACTCGGAGAGGTGGAGGATCATCGCCACCGGGCGATGTACGAGGCTTCAGAGGCGTCGCGTCCAACCGCCTGCCACAGGCCGCGCAACCCAGATCATAGGGGCTCGGGCCCGCACCTCACCCGAGTATCGCCAGACAGGCCGTGCAGCCGATGGGCATGGCAAGGAGAATCACCACAATCGCTGCGAAGACGCCAAGGGTGATCTTGAAACCCTTCCCAAAATCGCTCATAGCGTTCGGTGCGTATCACGCTGGATCCGGGACCAATAGATTCTCGGGCTGGGGTACTTTGGCATCCAGTCCCTCATCGAGAATCCCTGGCTGAACTACTGACTTCACTGACAAAATGTCTTGAAACCCGTCTGAAATCCGGCCATGAGTGCCCCCCGATTGGGAAGGACTGATCCGCGGTTTGTCCGCTCCGGGCCGTACAGTCGATACGCATGGGCAAGTTGACTTCAACTTCGCAGCTTCGCTGGACACGACATTCCCCAGTCGGGCAGACTGACCTTGGTAAGAGCGAAAGTATGGACCTCAAACCGATCGCGACCGCCGCTGCCATTGCGCTGCTCGCCGCGCTGGCTTCAGCGGCCCAACCCGTTACCCGAATGCAGTTGCGGGAGATGGTCAGGAATCTTGGCGATGAGAACCGGGAAGCGAGGCTTCAAGAGATCTACACCAAGTACGCCAAACCGATGCGCGAGCGATTGCGCAAGGCGCAGTATCGGCCCGGCGGCGAGAACCATCACACGAAGACCTTCGTTTTCAAGGAAACCCCGACGCGCGATCTCAAGATCTATATCGACTTCCCCCCGGGCTGGGCGCCCACGGACAAGCGCGCGGCTCTGGTGCTGTGGCACGGGGGCGGCTTTACGCAAGGCAGCGCAAACCAGTTCCTACGGCAATGTGACTACTTCACGAAGCGCGGCATGGTGTGCGCCCGCCCGGAGTACCGCGTCTCCGATCTCGACGACGCCTTGCCGCACATTGCGATTGAGGACGGAGTCAGCGCGATGCGCTGGCTCAAGTTCCGCGTTCGAGAGTTCGGCATCAACGCTGAGAAGATCGCGGTGGGAGGCGGCTCGGCCGGCGGTTGCATGGCGTCCGTGATCGGCACGCTGGACACCCGGCAGTTCGCAGACGCCGGTTTCATCGGCGAGGGCGAGGATCCCAACTTGTCGGTCAAGCCGGCCGCAATGATCCTCTACAATCCCTTCGTCGATTTCTTCGAGCCTCTGAACGCGCGGCACATCGAGGAAGAGATGGCCATGATGGGGCGGGACCCGCGCGAGTTCGAAGACCTCTATCACCTGATTTCGGCGATCGAGCAACTCGACGAAGAGTCGCCGCCGAACATCATCATGTTCGGCACTCGGGACGCGTTCTATCCACAGCAGATTCGGTGGATCGCGAAATCGCGCGAGATGGGCCTGCTAACGCACGACTACGTATACAAGGGCGAAGTCCACAGCTGGTACAACAACTCTCCGCACATCGAGTACACCACCGCCAGCGTTGACAAGTTCTTGCAAGAAGTCGGATTGCTCGGGCCGGAACCGCAAGTCGAGCTGCCGCACAAGCGCATTAACCCCAACCGTCTGACTATTCAGGAAAGCAAGTACGCCGACAAGACCGACTGGGACGAACAGGAGCGCTTCCAACGCTTCGTTCGCGAGCACGAGATCGAGTTGATTCCCTACAAGCGTTACGAGAAGTAGCTGCACTGACGTAGAAGCCGCCCGACGGAGGACTCTGGAACGAGTATCGGGACGCTCTCGGGACCCGTAGGAGGTGAGGCCACGGGCATCGCCCTGGCTGATCAAAGCGCAGGCACCGACTTGATCTTCGTCCTCCGTTGCATGCTCCCGATCGCTCCGAGCACAAGGGTGAGCCATAGCACCTCCGTTTCGTCCCCTGCATGCGCTCCGCGCGAAGACACGCAGTAGTTTCTAGAACGCGTTCGAGTTGATTCCCGTCCTCCGTAGGGCGTCCGCGTGCGGTACACTTCCGGCCGATGGCCGACTCGCGGTACATGCTGCTTGGAGTGCTCGTGACGGTCATGGCGTCGCAGTCCTGCAATAGGCAGGAACCTCCCACGCTGGCTGCGCGAGATGCGGCTTCGAAGGCCGATGCATTCGCCTTGATCGGGGATCGCTACCACAACTCCGACTACATTCGAACGGGTCTGAACAAGACTCTAGCCGAGCCACTCGGGATCACCATCGACTTCTGCGACGAGACGAAACGGCTCACTGCCGAGACTCTCGCTGGCTACAAGTTGCTGGTGGTTCTGCGCGATGGCATGGTATGGCCGGACGGCTATCCGAACGAGCGCACGAATGCCGGCTGGCTCGCCACGGGCACCCCGGAACTGATCTCCGAGCCACCCGTGCCGGCTACCGAAGTGAAACCGGCTTTCTGGATGAAGCCGGAGCAGGGCAGTGCGGTACGAGAGTTCGTCGACAGTGGCGGCGCGGCACTGTTTCTCCATAACACGACCCACGTTGGCCTTACCGACCCGGACTTTCGGGACGTGCTGGGAGCTGCATACGCCGGACATCCTCCGATTCGGACCTACAGCGTTCGCGTTCGCGATCCCACTCACGCGATAACCCAAGGTGTCAGCGACTTCATCGTCACTGGCGAGCAGCACTACATGGAATACGACAAGGATCCTGCGCACGTCTTCCTCGAAACGGTAAACCCGGAGAGCTTGGACTACCGGGGGATGGGCCCGACGGCTCCTGGGGGATGGGCCTACGACTACGGCGACGGCCGAGTCTGCTACATGTCCCCGGGACACATGCTGACCGTACTGTGGAATCCCGAATACGTGAAGCTGCAGCAAAACGCAGTGCGATGGCTCTTGCGAGAATCCGGGTAATGCGACTCAGATTTTTCCCGTTCTTGGTTGCATTGCTGATCCCGGCGGCCTCTCTCGCTACTGCGGGCGATTTCTCCGAAGAGCGTCGACTGGTGCTCGAGCTCGGCAACCTTACGGCGCCGCCTGCCCGATTCCCTGCCGAAGGCTTCGCCAGCGACGGCGGCATCGAGGCGATTTACTTCGAAGGGCTGCCATGGAAGGGCAGAGCCACCCGAGTCTTTGCTTGGCTGGGACTGCCGGACGAGCGCGATGGCAAGGTTCCCGCCATCGTGCTTGTCCATGGAGGAGGTGGCACGGCCTTTCGGGAATGGGTCGAGCAGTGGACCGCACGCGGCTATGCCGCGATCTCGATTGCCGTTGAGGGCCAGACGGACGAGGCCGAGGAGGTCCCCGCCGGTGCCAGACGGTCTTGGAAACGGCATGCCTAGGGCGGTCCCAAGCGCGACGGGATCTACGCTGACTCCTCCGAGCCCTTGAGGGATCAGTGGATGTACCACGCGGTGGCGGACACGGTGCTAGCGAATTCGCTGCTGCGGTCGTTGCCGCAAGTTGATGCCGACAAGGTCGGGCTCATGGGAATCTCGTGGGGCGGAGTCATCACCAGCACTGTCATCGGCATCGACGCGCGCTTCGCGTTCGCGATTCCCACCTATGGATGCGGGCACCTGTTCGACTCTGCCAACCATTGGGGCGAGGCCCTTGGCAGCAACCGACTCTACCGCGATGTCTGGGATCCGATGGTCCGCATGGATCGCGTGCGAACTCCCGTGTTGTGGCTCTCGTGGCCCGGCGACGCAGCCTTTCCTCTCGATAGCCAGGCCGCCTCCTATCGCTCCGCCCCGGGCCCGCGCATGGTCTCTCTGATTCCTGGCATGGGCCATAGCCACAGGGCGGGATGGACTCCGCCGGACAGTTACGCCTTTGCCGACAGCGTCGTTCACTCGGGCGAGCCTTGGCTGGTCCAGGCGGAATCCGACCTCTCCAAGGACAGCGTGCGCATCGAGATGACGGCCGCCAAGCCGCTTGATAGCGCGTCGCTCGTCTGGACAACCGATGCGGGATTCACGGGCTCCCGAAAGTGGGTTCAGTCACCCGCGAGCCTCTCTCGCGACGGCGATACCTGGCGAGTGACCGCAGACCTTCCCGATGCCGTAACAGCGTGGTTCGTGAACGTCCGCAGCGGAGACCTGACCGCTAGTTCGGACTACCAAGAGGTTCGCTAGAGCGCTGAGAGCGGCGGGGTTCCGTTCAGGCCCCGTGCGCGCTCACTAGTTCTTCCTGCGCGCAAAGAGCCACTCCCAGACGTCGGAGGTGGGATCGGATTTCTCGTTTCCAAGCCGGGTCACGTATCCCTTCGACTCGTCGTCGCCGGCATAGGTGAAGGCCTGGATCCACGACGCATGCTTGACACCCCGCAGTTCGGTGTATTTGATGTCCCCTCCAGCCTCACGCAGGGCGGCAAACGCGCTGCGCGAAAACTCGACCGAGATGAGCGGGTCGGCATCGCCGTGGAAAATCCAGATGGGCAGCTGCGCCAATTTGGACGCGTAGGCGGGATTGAAGCGCCCGCAAACGGGAATCGCCGCTGCGAACAGGTCTGGTCGAGCGAAAACGATGTTCCAGGTGCCCGCACCTCCCCCAGAAGAGCCCAGCGCGTAGATGCGATCTGAGTCGATAGGAAATTCCTGTCGGAGCAGCTCGACGATCTCGAAGGCCCCGGCCAAATCGTCTCGGACAAACAGATCCTCGGTTCCGGGCACATCGGGTTTCGGCCCCCAGATTCCTCCAGGCCTTCGTTGCGGGACGAGCACGAAGCTCGGGTACTTCCGCCGCCACTCCGGCTGGGCCATGACGCCATTCCAGAACCGCAGATTGCTCAGGTTGTCGTCGCCGACCCCTCCGGAGCCGTGAAGACTGACTATCAGCGGATAGCGCTTCCCGGGTTCGAGTTGAAGCGGCTTCATGAGGCGGTATGGCATGGACCCATGCGAGCGCGCTTCGTACGCGTCGATCAGGGTGCGGTTTCGGATGCCCGGCCCGCGGTTCATGCGGCCGCGTTGTCTCGTCTTGAAGATGTACTGAGCGGCTTCGTCCTCGGTCAGAGCGCCGTCCCCGCTAGCATCGGCGTCCGGGTGACTGGCGAGCATCCTCTGGAGTTCGCTCTCTACATCCCCGTAAGCACTCGGAGCGCAGGCCAAGGACACAAGGCCAACGATCAACAGTCGTATCGGAAACTGGGGCACGGCCGGAGTATAGCGCCCCGGAGCAGCGAGCCGGGCAGCATTGGACTTGGGATTCAAGGGGCGAAACGGAGAACCGTTCGCTAGGCGGATCGCCTGCGGTTATCCCTGCGCGAACTCCCGGTTGATGACATCCCTGAGCGCCCTCATGTAGCCCACCGTGTAGGCCGTGTTGCTGTCGCCCATGGGCTTCCCTCCCGGGACATGGTCGGGCACGATGACGCCGTTGAAGTTTGCTCTTCGCAGTTCCCTGAGCGCCTCGATCATGTCGATGTAGCCATCGTCGACGAAGGTCTCGGTGAACCGCGGCATGGGCCCGTCCACGTTGCGAAAGTGCACCTTGAAGATCTTTCCTTGGGGCGCGAACTCGCGGATCATCTCGATCACCGGCTTGCCCGTGCTCTCGCCTCCTTCCGCCCACGTGCCCATGCAGAAGCAGTATCCGAAGTTTGGGCTGTCGGTGATCTCGAGCGCGCGCCTGTAGCCCTCGTAGTTGCGAAACACCCGCGCCACGCCGCCAAGGGACGGCAAGGGCGGGTCATCAGGATGAAGACCGATGCGCACGCCGGCCTCTTCAGCGACAGGAACTACGGCGTTCGCAAACCGCGTGAATGACTTCCAGATCTCGTCCTCCGAGTACCTGCGGTCGTGTGAGAGAGGAAAGCTGCTTGCCACCCTCGCATCAAACTGGCGCGCCCGCTGCCCGCGGGTCGGAACGCGCGCCGTCACCCCGTACCGCAGGCGCAGGTTCGCCATGTGCCCGTACGTCGTGTACGGGATTCCGGCCTTGCCTGCATCGCGCAGGAATTGACGGTAGAGTTCCAGCTTCTCCTCGACCCCGGAGAGCCCCAGGACGATGACCGGGTCGCAATGCAGTCCGACGACGTTGACATTCAGCAAGCGGACGCCGCGTTCCTCCATCCGCTCCTTCATGCGAGCCATCCAGTCGTAGTTGACTTCTCCCAAGCGCGCCAGCACGCTGCCGTATTCGATGCCTGACGCGCGATAGAAGTCATAAACCTCCGACATGGGCTGCGGTGGGAAGCGATGCCCGATTCCGATTCCGGCACCTTGCGCAAATGGATCTGCCGGCGCCAACTGCAGGGGCGTTGTATCGGGCCGGTCCATCCACTCTTTCGCCCTCGGCGCTTCCGTGCCTGGCACCAAGGGATCCCAGCGGGGCAGCTGCTGTGCTGCGGCGGGTGCCAGTCCAATCGCGGCCCCACCTAGCGCCGCATTCCCCAGACCTCTTCTTGTCACCTTCATGGCACCCTCCTCTCGCATCGATCCTATTGTCGCTGCGACTACCGAGCACATCGCATCAAATTGATTCTCGTATCTAGCGATAGAATGACGGGAACCCAAAAAGGGGGTTCCCACGGCACCAAGGCGTCGGGTAACGCTGGACGGCCGATTGTAGAGGCAGCCATGAGAACCAAGTACACAGCTCTATTGCTCTTGGCGTTGATGGGTGCCAGCGCTCACGCTGCTGATGACGAATCCGGCAGCGCGGGCTTCGTGAATTTCGCATTCGCGGTGGAGGGCGCAGAGCGCACGGCAGGGCTATATGTGCCGCCGGACTACGACGACTCGAAGAGATGGCCGCTGATTGTCTACCTGCATGGCGGAGGAGGGAACGGCGACAACAACGGGAATGCTCTCACCGAGCGCTTCAACAGGCAGCCCCTTGTGCAGCACGTCCGCGAGCACCCTGAGCGATTTCCGGCACTCGTAGCCTTTCCGCGGTGCCCAAAGGGCAAGATCTGGTCTCCCATGCCAGCGGACCCCGTGCAGTCCAGCTGGCGTCTGGAGCGTCACGGGCGCGATCCGGTCCCCGATGCAGAGGATCACATCACCTCGTTGATTGATGCGGTCATCGCGGAATTTGCGGTCGACACGGACAGAGTGGTGATCACGGGCTCTTCGATGGGCGGAGAGGGGTCTATCCGATACGCCGCGCTCCATCCCGAGCGGGTTGCCGCCGTCGCGTCGGTGTCCGGCTCTGCCACGATCGTGCTTGGAGACGCCCCTGTGCTGGCCAGGATGGGCGTATGGCTGTTTCAGGGCGAAACGGACCACATCAGCACAGCACCTCTGGCCAAGCGAATGGTCGCCGCGATCCAAGGCAACTCCGGCAATCCGCGCTACACGGAGTACGCGGGCGTAGGACACGCCATCGCCAGGCGCACCTACGAAGACCCCGAAGTTATTGCCTGGATGCTTGGTCAGAAGCGGCGCCGCAAGTAGTCCGGATCGGGTCGGCCAAGCCCTGGCGATTGCGAGACTTGCCGCTCTGTTGTCAACGCTCGGGACCGCTCGCCGCCCAGTCAGGCTCGGACCCGGTATTCCTCGATCGCCTCCTCGTCGATGTCAAGGCCCAGGCCGGGCAGGTCCGGGAGTAGCACGGTGCCGTCCTCGATCTCAAAGACATGTGGCGTGCGCAGGATCCGCAGCGCCGGCGACCACTGCTCTTCCGGCAAGTTCGGCTGGCCGATCATCTCTTGGTAGTCGCAGTTCGGCATGGCGCATCCGGCTTGGATGTAGCCAGCCAGCGAGAGGCCCTGCGTGCCGTGCTGGATGCAAGGGACGTGGAATGCCTCGGCCAGGATACTGATCTTCCGGGCGGTCAGGATGCCGCCGCAGATGCGTGTGTCCGGCTGGAGCACGTCGTACGTCTTGTGCGTCAGAAACGCTAGGAACTGGTGAATGCCCTTGCCTAGCTCTCCTCCGGTAATCGGAATGTCCACCTCGGCGGCCAGCCGTGCCGGGCTCTCGAGGTCGTTGCCGTCGAACGGCTCTTCCAGCCAGCGCGCGTTGTAGCGCTCCATGCCGCGGGCCACCTGCAGGGCCGTGTCGTAGTCCCACACCCATCCCGGGCGCACCGCCGTCCGGTCGAACATGATTTCGAAGTCCTCGCCGACAGCCTGGCGCGCGACGGCCAGCATCTCCACGTCGTCCATCGGCCGGGGCCGCCAGGCGCGTACCTTCATGGCCCCGTACCCGGCCTCCTTGAGCCGGACGGCGTACTCGGCCTGGGTCTCGTACGGCACGTCGGACTGGTCCTGCTGGCCCGGGAACACGCAGGTTCGATACACCTTCAAGCGGTCGCGGTAGCCACCCAGCAGTCGCGCCACCGGCAGTCCGGCCGCCCGCCCGATGGCGTCCCACATGGCATGCTCGACGCCTGACCAGCCCTGTACGCCGGACTCGCCGCGCTGCATCTGGAGCCGCTGGACGTGGCGGTCGACCGCGAACAGGTCCTCGCCCTCGAGCGTGGGCTTGGCCCAGCGCTCGATGAGCTCGGTGTCGCCCCGGACGAATGAGGTGCCGACGATCCCGGAATCGGTGTGGACGCGATTGACTTGGTACCCGTAGATGCGGAACGGGTCGGGCGGCTGGCCGTCCTCCGGCGGGATGCGGATCCGGAAGGTCTCGACCTTGGTGATGCGGACCCGGGACTGCCGGTTCCGCTGCTGTGCCGCCAGGAATGCCGGCAGGCAAGCTCCGAGCGCCGCAGCCGACGCCCGGCCGAGGAGGTGCCGGCGTGTGATCTCGGTCATGGAAATCACCCCGCGGGCTCGAGCTGCCAGCCGAAGCCCGGACCGTCGGAGGGACGCGTGTAGATGCCCTCGGGTCCGCGCGTCAGGTCGTTGTCTTCCTCGTAGCGCTCGTACACCACGTCGGGTCCGCCGGGCGCCGGCATGAACATCTCGGCCCACGGCGAGTTCTGCGTGGCGTAGATGAAGTGGACCGAGTCGCGCGAGCCCCCGCCGTGCGGAATCACCGGAATGTCGTGCGCAGCCGCCATGTGCGCGATCTTGATCAGTTCGCTCATGCCGCCGCACCAGTGGATGTCCGGCTGCCAGATCTCCGCTCCGTTGACACGCAGCAACTCCCGGAATCCGTAGCGCGTGTAGACATGCTCGCCGGTCACGATCCGGGTCGAGGTAATCTGCTCGCGCAGCCGGCCGAAGCCCTCGAAGTCGTCCGGCGGCAGCGCCTCTTCGATCCAGTAGACGTTGTACGGCTCGAACGCCTCGGCAAGTTCCAGGGTGTACCGCTCCGTCAGGGCCATCCAGCAGTCCATCATCACGTCGCCGTCCCGGCCTACCGCCTCGCGGGCGCGCTTGACCAGTTCGACGTTCTTGCGGATTCCCGGCCTGCCGTCGGCGGGCCCGTAGGGAAGTGCCAGTTTCAGCCGCTTGTAGCCGAACTCCACGTGCTGCTCAATGTCGTTGCCCGTGCAGTAGCAGGGGATCCGCGGATGGATCCTGCCGCCCAGAAGCCGCCAGACCGGCGCGTTCAGCACCTTGCCGGCGATGTCCCACAGGGCGATATCGACGCCGGAGATCGCGTTGACCGTGACACCCTTGCGGCCGTACGACATCGTCGAGCGCCACATGATGTCCCACAGCCGCTGAATGTCGAGCGGATTCTCGCCCATCAGCAGCCTGGTCAGGTGATCTTCGACGATCACGCCTCCGCCGGGTCCGCCCGGGCCGTAGCCCTTGACGCCCTTGTTGGTGTCGATCTCCACCCAGAAGCTCCCAACCCTCGGCCCGGAAGGGCGGAACAGGCTGCGCATCGGCTTGTACTTCGGGTAGATCGAGACCGGGTTCGCGACCTCTACGCCGCCGGTTGACCACGATCCCGGCGCCGGCTCGTAGCTGGGCACGGGACGCGTCGGACGCATGGTCACCAGGCGCACGCCGGTGATCTCGAGGTCGTCCTCCACCACGGGCGCTGCGCTGAGCGCATGCGGCGCTGCCGCCGCTAGGGGTGCGAGCTTCAGAAAGCTACGACGATGCATTGAGTTATCCTCCCTTGGGTGGCCGTGGGCCGTGTCGGCCCCGTTTCAGTCCGCCACCTCGATATTCCAGCCGAATCCTGGTTCCTCCGGGGGCTGGATGTACACGCCCTCCGGCCCGCGGCTCATGAGGCGCTGCTCGGCGAACATCTCGTAGACCTCCGGCGGGCCGCCCGGAGCGGGGATCGTGGTCTCGGCCCAGGTCATCTGGGGCTGGGCCGCGAGGTAGTGGATGCAGTCGGTAGCGCCGCCCGCGTGCGGGATCACCGGGATCCCCTGCTCCAGGGCCATGGCGCCAATCTTCTTCATCTCGCTCATGCCGCCGCACCAGTTGATGTCCGGCTGCCAGATGTCGACCGCCCCGTAATGGGCCAGCCGGCCGAACCCGTAGCGCGTGTACTCGTGTTCGCCGGTCGCCAGGAACGTGGAAGTGATCTGGGAGTTGAGGCGCCCGAACCCCTTGTACTCGTCCGGCATCAAGACCTCTTCCAGCCAGTACACCCGGTACGGTTCCAGTTCCTCGGCCAGCTGGATCGTGTAGGCTTCCGACAGCGCCATCCAGCAGTCGATCATGATCTCGCCGTCCGGGCCCACGAGCTCGCGCGTCCGCTTGACGTGCTCGACGTTCTTCCTCAGGCCCTCGCGACCGTCGGGCGGGCCGTGCTGGAGTGCCAGCTTGACCTTCGTATAGCCGAATTCGAGGCTTTGCTCGACGTCGTTCCCGGTGGCGTAGCAGGGAATGCGCTCCCAAGTCCTGCCGCCCACAAGGTCGTAGACGGGGACTCCGAATGCCTTGCCGACCAGATCCCACAGGGCGAGGTCCGCGCCGCTGATCGCGTGCACCACCGCCCCGGCGCGTCCGTAGAACAGCGTCGCTCGCCACATCACGTCCCAGAGGCGCTCCACATCCAGCGGGTTCTTGCCGACCAACAGCTTCTTGAGGGCAGGAACGACGAAGGGGCCCCCGGCGGAGCCGGCCCGGCCGTAGCCCTTCAGTCCCTTGTTCGTGCTGATCTCGACAGTGACCGCGCCGAGGGACCGGTCCGGCATCCACTTGGATCCCGGGCCGCGCTTGCCGGTGTACTCGGGATGGACCTCGATCGGCCGGGCCGCCTCGCGAGTCGCCCAGTACGAGCCCGGGGTCGGCTCGTAGGTAGGCAGGGGGCTCTTCGGGCGGGTCCTCACCACGCGGACGTCCGTGATCTCAAGATCGGTTTCGACCGGCCACTGCTGCTGCGCGGAAGCCGCTGCCGCCGAGCCGGCGAGAACCGCCGCGAAGCCGAGAAGATCCCGCCGACTCATCGGTGGAGAAATCGTGGTGCCGGTATCTTCGCGTTGTCCCATGCCGCAGTGCTCTCCAATCATTGGCGGGTGGCTCGAGCCTCTAGGGTCCCCTTCGGGATCCGTGATCGAATAGCGACGGTGACCGTCTGGCCGGCCCGAGGCCGTGCCGTCTACCCGCCCTGCTTGGCGCGGTTGCCGATGCTGGTCGAGCGATTCCTCGCTCCATTGCTCGCCCTCGCCCCTCCGGAATCACAGGTTACGGGCCAACGCTGCCGCTGTCAATGCCTGAAGCCGAGTAGAGGGGGTCGTTACCGAGCCCCCTCCCTCACAGATCCAAGCGTGCGGGTTGCCGCACTTGGTTCCTCTGATGGCAGCTTCGCTCAGGATGCGTAGATCGTGCGCACGACCTTGGCGGGTGGCAGGGGATACCGTCGGAGCACTTCCGTCATGCGTTCCCAGTTGACGCGACTCTTGCGGCTGCGCCGCGAGAGCCACTTCTGCCAGAGACGCACCACTTGATAGCGGAATTGCCCTAGGCGCTTGCTGTTGCCCGTCAGACCGTAATAATTGCAGTGACCACGGATCACGCTGGCAAGTCGCTTCTGTTGCTCCGCTAGTGGCGCGTGGCGGTGCTTCTTGCACCACTCGTTGACCGCTTGCAGTCCGCGCGCTAAGCGCTGCTTGGCCGTGAGCTGGCGCACTACCCAGTAGCCCCTCCTTGAGCGGCCCCACACATGGGTGAAGCCGAGGAAGTCGAAGCTGGCGTGCGGCTCGTGGCCGCCTGCGTTCTGCGGCGGTCGGAAGTCCACATAGCGGGTCTTGGTCGCGTGGAGCGTTAGCCCGAAGCGGCCCAGACGCTTGCCCAGCACGGCCAGCACGCGCTGGCCGTCTCCGCCGTCGGCAAAGGTCAGCACGAAGTCGTCAGCAAAACGCACTAGCTGGCTGGCTCCTCGCAGCCGTGGTTGCACCGTCTCGGCAAACCAGCGGTCCAGCACGTGGTGCAGGAACAGGTTCGCGATCAACGGTGAAATCACACCGCCCTGAGGGGTGCCAGTTTCCGACTTATGGAGAGTGCCGGCTTCCAGCACCCCCGCCTTTAACCACCGGTCGATCATGCGCCTCACGACGCCATCCTTGATTCGCAGGTCGAGGACTGCCCGGATTTCGGAATGGGGGATGCTATCGAAGTAGCCCGCCACGTCGGCGTCGATCACCCATGTCTGCCCTTGCCTTCCGATGCTCTCGTACACTGTGTCGAGCGCATCGTGGGCCGACCGTCCGGGCCGGAACCCATACGAGCACGACAGGAAGTCGCTTTCGTAGATCGGTTCCAGCAGCATCACGATCGCCCGCTGCGCCACCTTGTCCTCCAAGGTCGGGATGCCCAGTGGCCGCAGCCTGCCGTCCGCTTTCGGGATGTACTGTCGGCGCACCGGCGGCGCGTGATAGCGGCCCGCCTTGATGCGTTCCAGCAGGCTCTTTAAGTTGGCCTCCAGATCGCGCTCATAGTCGGCTGCCTTCACGCCGTCGATCCCTGACGCTCCATCCTTGCGCGTGCGGCGGTACGCCTCCCGCATCCAGTCCTCGTCGATCAGGTGGTGCAGCGAGTTGAACACCCGTTCCGGGTGCGCCCTCGCCTGCTCGGCTATCCATGCTCGTTTCGTGGACGTGTTTGTGTAGCTCTGTGTCTGCTCCATCGTTTCCCTCGCATGGTTCTGCTCTTCAGATGCCTCGCTTCCCTCGGGCGGGTCCCGCTGAACACGGTTCCCCGCCGTCTGACGGTACTATCAAGGCACTACGACTCCCTGCCCTGCGTCCCTTCGGCTTATTGTTTCGCCAGCCGGTACCGCATGCCTTGCCTGTCGATTCGTGTCCGCCGCAGCGCTCCCCCGTGGCGCAGGCCAGCCGCGGGGGCCGGGGCCTTGTGGTAGTCGGGCATCCCATTGCGACTTCTGCACGTGGACAGGACAGGGCCTCCCAGGTTCCCTGACGAGCCATCCTGCGGCTTTGCCTTCGGTCTTAGACCCCGGCCGGTCCGTGACGCCTCGCCGCTGGCGGCGCTTCCGGTGCTGCCCCCAGGGTCTGAACGCTGAAGGCACCGACATTGACGATCTCGGGGCTCGATAACGACGCTTCACCGCCCGCTGTGTACGCTTCAAGTCGTGCGTTGCCGCACGCCCTGCAACACTCGCTCCCGGCTGGTGGGCTGCACCTCTGCCGGGCGGGGGTTGAACCCGCTGGCTCGTTATGAAAGGTTTCAGCTCATGGCTTCCTCCTCTCCAGGGCTTGCCCTGGCGCAATCAGACTCCGCCCGCACGGCGGCCGTCACCCGTGCCAAATCCTTCCCCGAGAGCGGATGCTGGGAGCAGCCGCGCGCTCCGCCGAATGATCCGGCTTGGCCGGCGCTACCTCCAAGTAGCGGTGATCGGTTCGATGTTGACTTGCGGGAGCAAGGACTTCAGACGTGCCTTGATGTCGCTGTGGTCGGCTGACGATGCGAGGTTCCGCCACTCGTGCGGGTCTTCGTCGTGGTCGTAGAGCTCCTCGTCGCCGTTCTCGTAGCGGATGTAGCGGTAGCGTCGGGTTCGCACGGAGTGGTTGCCGAAGCGATACGTCGTGATCGCGTGGTGAGGCCATTCGGCACTTGGGTCCCGCAGCAGCGGTAGCAGGCTGTTCCCCTCTAGGTGCGCCGGGAGGCCCAGGCCCGCCAGTTCCGCCAGGGTCGGATAGATGTCCAGCGTCGAGACCGGTGCATCAGTGCGGCTTCCTGGCTCCGTAATCCCCGGTGCGTGCACGATCAGCGGGACATGCGTCGAGTCCTCCCAGAGGGTGTATTTGCGCCACTGGCCCTTCTCGCCCAGGTGGTAGCCGTGGTCAGAAAACAGGACGATCACGGTCTCCTCCGCGCGATCGCTCGCATCCAGCGCGTCGAGGAGCCGGCCTACCATCGCGTCTGCGAAGGAGATGCTCGCTAGGTACGCCTGAACCCCCGCTTTCCAATTGCCGGTCTCAAGGACCCACCGATGGACCCTCTGGTTCCCGGCGTACCTTTCGGATCCCGGAACATCGTCCAGGTCATCCGGCACCGTTGCTGGCAGCTCTACGCGATCGAGCGGATGCTGGTCGAAATATGCCTGCGGCACGTACCACGGAATATGCGGCCTGTAGATTCCGACTCCGAGGAACAGGGGCTTGCCGTGCTCTGCTCGCAATTGCCGGCCTGCCCACGCGACGACTTGGCCGTCCCCCATCGCGCCGTCCTCGGCGGCCACCGGCGACCAGTCGAAGAAGCCGCTGATAAACCCGGGGTTCTTGTTGATCGGCCGGCCGATCGGCCGGATCTCGTCTGGAAGCTGCCGGTTCGGAGCCGGGTAGTAGTCATCGAATCCGCGCCGCGGCAGCAGGCCGTAGAACTGTATCGGGATGAGCGTCGCGGCATGAAACAGCTTGCCGCCGCCCAGCGTCCGGTAGCCATTGCTCTGCAGGAAGCGCGGCAGCACGGGCTTGCCTTGCAGCAGAGGAGCTTCGCGCCAGTCCTGGTTGTTGAGGTAAACGCCGAAGGACGAAGGCAGCATCCCGCTCATCAGTGAAGCGCGCGACGGGTTGCACAGCGGTGCCGTGATATGAGCGTTCGTGAAGGTCATCCCGCGCGCGGCGAGGCGGTCGATGTTGGGTGTCTTGGCTTGCGGGTGACCGCCCAGCGGGCCGACCCAGTCGTTGAGGTCATCAATGGCGATGAACAGAATGTCCGGCTTGGCGGCGACCGTCTGGATAGGTGCGAGCAAGCACGCCGCCAGAGCGAGACAGATCTTGGAAGTGGTCATGTTGACTGGACGCGGCGATTCGCGGAACAGCGGGCTGCGGATTGTCGCGGCGATCATGTCGACGATCCGGTAGTCTGCACCCCTGTGTGAGCGCGGTCAGAGAGCACGCAGCGTTTGCATCGCGAGCGCCGTCGTCTGCCGGCGCAGTCCAGTACGGGCGAGCGCTGCATAGTCTGAAACGGTCGCCACTTGGCGGCGGGCGGGTAGCTCGACTGACACTACCCCTCCCAGTCAGGTCCGATACAGGTCACCGAAAAGAGGTGTCCCCACCTGGTGGTTGATCATTTGGTGTGCTATGACGTGACTCGAAACGCCGAACTCGTCGCCGAGGTTCTCAATGATCTCTTCATCTGCGAGTTCACTCCCCAGCCTTGCCCGCAGCGCCTTGGCCGGCGCAAGGAATTCCGCAGCGAACGCCCGGGACCTAGCTTGGCGCTCGGTGTGCAGCGAGTTCAGGATTCCAGCCGCTGGCCCGGAACGGCTCAAGTAGTCCCCGACCGCCCGAGCGCGCAGGAACCGTGCTCCGTTCTCCGATCGAGGGGCGATGACGCACGCAGGACCATGAGCCGCAACGAGTCCTTCGAGGCACCTCGAAGGCTGCTCCACGACCTCGTGGTGACAGGCCGGCGTGCCATTGCACCCGAAATCAATGCGTTCACCGCCCAGCCCCAGTCGCTGGCACGCCGATCTTGCCAGTTCGTAGCCCTGCTCCCACGGCTCGGCCGTTGACGGCAGTTGGAGTTCCCCTCTGAGCCCATCCCAGCGGGGATCATCCTGCAGTCGATCTAGGCTGTGGAGGGCCTTTTGCAGCCATGTTCGGACATTGGACAATGTGTCCGCGGTGGCGCTTGCCAAGGCCTCTTCGCGAATCTCCGGATCGACCTCTCCCCAGAATCTGGCAATCCTGCCCGCATCGGCTTCGGCGATGTCGAACGGATCCATCCCTAGCAGCGCTGCGGCACGGCTGAACTCCTGCTCATCCGCATCTAGATCATGAATGGCGTTCCACGCGCTCTCGAGGGCGTCCCTTGCGACGGCACCTTCGGTGGATTCGCGGAGTCGTTCGAGGACGGCATCGACGATGTTCCGCAGTTGGTTCTCAAGTTCGGCTCGCTCGACCCGGATTTCACCTTCACCGATGAATTCGATCTGAGAGTAACGCGGCTTCCATCGCTGCCATCGCAATTCGACCCTGCGCGACAGCGGAACGATCTCAAGTTGGGGCAGGAGAAACCCGTCGCCGGCGGTAGCGAGGTTGTGCCGGGCCGAGAAACCGGGCCGGTGCAAGCGACGGTCCTCGAATTCGTGCCAAAGATGCCACCAGTTCGCGACGAGCCACTCTGCTACGTGCAGCAAAGGAACCACAACGTGGTTGCGATGGAGGTGACTGCGATTGTCGAGGACCGACGTAACTGTGGAAGTCCCCGCCTCGATTGAGAGGGTTGCCATTGTTCGCCACTCCGTCCAGTCCGGACACCGTGGCGCGTCAATCCACTCGAAGTCCAGCTGAACGCTCATGCCAAGCCTCGTACTTCATGCTCGGGCTGTAGCGGGTAGCCGTGATACTCGGCCGATCCAGGTGATCCTTGCCGTGCCTCGTACACGGTCTCGCCATCGCGGAAGCAAACGTATTTTGGGTAACCGCCGGTCCATGCGCCCACCTGGCCGCACCTGATCGCTTCGCGAAGCCAGCCCTGAACAAGCTCCTGGCGAGTCGCCAGATGGCCGGGACATATGCTGGCGTCCGGCCTGCGGCTGTGGGGCATCGCGGCAAAGCTCGGACGATCCTTGTGGTACGGACTGCCAACGTAGCAACAGGAATCGGCCACCTCGGCAAGGTCGACTCCTGGAGGAGGCTTCCGCACGCGGCGCACCTTCACGTTGTTCCGCTGGAACTTTGGCCGCTTCATTTTCGTCTCGATGAACTACGAATCCATGCTAACAGTCGCAAGCTCCCTCCTCGCATCTGGAGACGTACCGGATGTAGGGACTGGTCGGGGGCGGTGGAGCGCAGGCATTCCCCTCAACCATCGGGTGCAGCCGCGCGCGAGTAGGCATGAGGCGTGTCTGGCGGAAACCGAGCCCCTTGTGACGCCTGCGTCCAGTGGCTAGCCACCCGGCTCTCGGCGCGGCGTGCCAAGACTACAATGAGAATTGGCACTCCGAGTGCCCCCCTTCCGATGTTGGAAACGCTGCTAGCTAGGGTCTTCGGCACCAAGCACGAGCGCGAAATCAAACGCCTCGCGCCAAGGGTCGACGAGATCAGCGCCTTGGCGCCGGAGTTCGAGGCGCTCTCCGACGAGCAGTTGCAGGCCAAGACGGACGAGTTCAAGCAGCGCTTTCGGGATGGCGAGTCCTTGGACGATCTGCTGCCCGAAGCATTCGCCACCTGCCGGGAAGCTGCTTGGCGAGTCATGGGCATGCGCCATTTCGATGTCCAGCTGATGGGCGGCATGGTCTTGCACGCAGGCAAGATCGCCGAGATGAAGACCGGCGAGGGCAAGACCCTCACGGCCACTCTGGCCGTTTATCTCAATGCCATTTCTGGACGCGGCGTCCATGTCGTCACCGTGAACGACTATCTCGCCCAGCGCGACTCGGAGTGGATGGGCAGGATCTACCGCTGGCTGGGTCTCAGCGTCGGCGTCATCGTCCACGGCCTCACCGACGAGCAGCGCCGCGAGAGCTACGGGGCCGACATCACCTACGGCACCAACAACGAATTCGGCTTCGACTACCTGCGCGACAACATGAAGTTCGACGCCGGCGAGCATGTCCAGCGCGGGCATGACTTCGCGATCGTGGACGAAGTCGACTCGATCTTGGTCGACGAGGCGCGCACCCCGCTGATCATTTCCGGCCCGTCCGAGATCTCGACGGACAAGTACTACGCCGCCAACCAGGTGATCCCGAAGCTGGAGAAGGGCGAGACGATCGAGGGCGACGAACCCGGCCAGCGCACGTACACCGGAGATTTCATCCTCGAGGAAAAGCACCGCTCGGCCTGGCTGACCGAGGCGGGCGAGGCCAAGGTCGAGAAGGCGCTCAACATCGACAACATCAACGAGCTGGCGCATTACGACACCAAGCACGCCATCGAGCAGGGGCTCAAGGCGCATGTCGTGTTCCAGCGCGACAAGGACTACGTCGTCAAGGACGGCAAGGTCGTCATCGTCGACGAGTTCACCGGGCGCCTGATGCCCGGCCGCCGCTGGTCGGACGGCCTGCACCAGGCCGTGGAGGCCAAGGAAGGGGTCACCATCGAGCGCGAGAACCAGACCCTGGCCACGGTCACGTTCCAGAACTACTTCCGCATGTACACCAAGTTGGCGGGCATGACCGGCACCGCGGACACCGAGGCGGCGGAGTTCAGCAAGATCTACAACTTGGAGGTCGTGGTCGTGCCCACCAATCAGCCCATGATTCGGGCCGAGCACGACGACATCGTCTACCGCACGGTAGAGGAGAAGTGGCGCAACTCCGTCGCCGACATCAAGGAATGCCAGCAGCTTGGCCAGCCCGTGCTGGTCGGCACGATCTCCATCGAGAAGTCAGAGCTGCTCTCCCGCATGCTCAAGCGCCGGGGCGTGCCGCACGAAGTTCTCAACGCCAAGCACCACGAGCGCGAGGCCAGGATCATCGCGCAAGCGGGCCGCAAGGGTGCCGTCACCGTCTCGACCAACATGGCCGGTCGCGGCACCGACATCCTGCTGGGCGGCAATCCGGAGTTCTTGGCTCGCGAGCACCTGCGCCGCAAGGGCATCTCCCCGGAGCATCCGGACAACCGCGAGATGTGGGAAAAGACGCTTGCCGAGTTCAAGGAGAAGACCGATGCCGAGCACGACGAGGTCGTTGAGCTCGGCGGTTTGTACGTGCTCGGCACGGAGCGGCACGAATCGCGCCGCATCGACAACCAGCTGCGCGGCCGGGCCGGCCGTCAGGGAGATCCGGGCGCGTCGCGCTTCTACCTGTCCCTTCAGGATGACCTGATGCGGATCTTCGGCGGGCATCGCATGCAGGCGCTGATGCTCAAGCTCGGCATGGAAGAGGACGTGCCGATCGAGTCCGGGCTGATCACCAAGCGCATCGAAGCGGCGCAGAAGGCCGTGGAGACCCAGCACTTCGAGTCTCGCAAGCACGTGCTCGAGTACGACGACGTGATGAACAAGCAGCGCGAGGCTGTGTATTCGCGGCGGCGCGAGATGCTCGAGGGCAAGGACCAGCGCAACCGCATCCTCGAGCTGGTGGGCGACACGGTGGGACGCTACGTGGAGGATCGCTGTCCGGAGAGGACGCATCCCGACATGTACGACTTCGCCGGCCTGCACGCTGACCTGCATACCCACTTCGGAATGGAGCTGAAGGAGCTCGAGCTAGACGGGCTGGACCGCCAAGGGCTGGCGGACGAGTTCACCGAGGAGATCTGCAAGCGTTACGAAGCCAAGGCCGAAGAGGTCGGCGTCGAGCGCATGCGCTACACCGAGCGCATGATCATGCTGCAGCTGCTGGACCAGCAGTGGAAGGACCACCTGCTGTCGATGGACCACCTCAAGGAGGGCATCGGCCTGCGGGGCTACGGGCAGAAGGATCCGCTCGTCGAGTACAAGCGGGAATCCTTCCACATCTTCCAGCAGATGATGGACACCCTCGACGAGGAGACGCTGAAGGTCTTGTTCCATCTCACCATCAAGACCCCCGTAGAGGAATCACAGCCTGCCCAGCGGCCGGCCGCGCAACTCACCGAGTCCGGACCAGAAACCAACGGCAGCCAGCGCCGCGCCGCTCCCGAAAGCGTCACCAAGGAAATGGAAGAGCACGCGCGCGCCGCCCGCCGTCGCAACCGCGAGGAGATGGCGCATGCGCGCATGGCGGGTGCCAGCGCCGAGTCGGTCACTGTCAAGCAGGTCGTGCGGGGCACCAAGGTCGGCCGCAACGATCCCTGTCCGTGCGGTAGCGGCAAGAAATACAAGAGGTGCTGTGGCAGTGCAGTGGCGTAAGGCGATCCAACCCGCCTTGTTGATGACCTTGGCGCTGGCGCTCGCCGCGCCGGCGGCCGCCGAGATGCTGCACGAGGCCCTCGGACCGTTCGAGAGGCTCGAGCTCCGCCCGTTCGAGCCCTCCGACTTGGACGTGCTTCAGGAGTTCGGCCTGGAAGAGGCCGAAGAGGCGGAGTATGGCACCCCGGACGGACTGTCAGTCGTGTTCCGAGCGCTGCAGTTTTACGACGACACCGGGGCGGTTGCCGCCTATGCCTGGATCCGCCCGCACGATGGCGTATCGGTGGAGCGCGGCGAGCGCGCCGTGGAGAAGGGCGACTTGACCGTGATACAGTTCGCCAACTACGTGGTCTCCATGCGCGGGGATCTGCCCGACGAGGAAGACGTCGAGCTCGCGCTGGCCTATCTCCCGCGCCCCAAGCCGACGCCCGACCCGCCAGTGCTGCAGTACGTTCCTGACGATGCGCTCTTGCCGGGCTCGGGACGGCTCATCCTGGGGCCGGTCTCGCTGGAGCGGCTCGCGCCGGATCTCACGCCGTCGGTGGTGGGGTTCCACTTTTCCCCCGAGGGCTACTACGGCAGGTTCGTCACGCCTGCTGGCGAGGTCCCGATGATCATTTGGAGCTATCCCTCCAATCCGATCGCTCGCGGACAGGTGGAAGCGTTTCAGCAGGTCGATGGCTGGCTGGCCAAGCAGGACGGCCCGCTCATCGCGGCCGCGTTCGGCCAGCAGGCGCCCGACGCCGCGCAGCTCTTGCTAGCCCGCGTGCGCTACCGGGCCGAGGTGACCCAGCATGTCGAGGATCCCGAGCGCCACGACAACCTGGCCAACATCATCCTGGACACATTCATCCTGTGCGGCATACTCGCCGTGCTGATGATCGTTGGCGGGGTGTTGGTGGCAGGCACGCGCCGCCTCGCCGGGCGCGTGGCACCCGAGTCAATCTTGGCGGCGCCAGAGGGGCCGGACATGCAGCGGCTTGGCATTGACAGACCCGGCGGCCGCCAGCGGCTGCCCGAGGAATAATCGCCGCTCCGGGTGCTACGGCGTCATGCCGACGCCGCCCTTGATGCGGGTCTTGGCTGCCTGCCGGCGCTCTTGGCGTCTGGCGACCGCCATCGCGCGCAGGCGGCGGATTGTCACTGCCGAGGCTTGACGGGTGGCCAGCCGGGCGTATGAGCAGCCCGAAGCCACCACCAGCATGGCCACCATCGGTGTGAGCGCCTCGGCTGCGCCGCCGTCCCATCTCAGCAGCACGACGCCGAGCAGCAGGGCTAGGCTGGCATCGGTGATCTTGCCGAGCGTGTTGGGGAGCAGCCTGATGCCGTAGCGCTTGTAGACGAATGACCAGCCGCCGAGAATTCCGACGTCGCGCGCAACCACCAGCAGCGCGATCCAGACGGCGATCTGGTCCGTCAGGGAGAGCGTGATGAAGGCCGCGCCGAGATACATCTTGTCCGCGATCGGGTCGATGACCTCGCCGAAATCGTTGCGTATTGCCAGTCGGCGGGTGCCCTTGCGTGCGAGGTAGCCGTCCACCATGTCGCTGAGATGCAGGGCCACGACCAGCCAGAAGGCTGCATACCGCCAAGCCTCGCCATTGCTGGATTTCCAGATCAGCAGGACGATGACCGGCACGGAGGCGAGCCGCACCAAGCTCACGCCGTTGGCCAGCCTCACGAGCAGCGATGCGAATTGCCTCGACACGTTGCGAAATCCATTCTACGATACGCCTGCGGAGCCTTCGTGGGTGCTTTGATTGCCCTTCGGTTCTGGGACTGGCCTAAATTTGGTCCTTGACCAATGTCGTAGAATCCGATCGCCATGTCGCTCTCTCCCGGCGCGTGCAAGCACACCATGGGCAGTCGACGAGGCTTCCTCCGCACCCTTGCGGCGATCGGGGCCGGCGCAGGGTGCCGCCCGTCTCGATCACAGGCTCAGATCGCGACGCACACCTACAAGTCGGTCGACGGCCTGGCAATTCGGGCGGACGTGCACCTCTCCGAGGACGATCACGTGCGGCCGATTGCAGTCTGGATTCATGGCGGCGCCTTGATCATGGGCCGCCGCCAGGGCGTCCCGCAACCCCTGATGGACCGGCTGATCGAGGCCGGCTTCACGGTCGTGTCCATCGACTACCGCCTTGCACCGGAGACCAAGCTGGCCGCCATCATCGAGGATGTCGAGGACGCCTTCGCTTGGATCCGCGGCCAAGGCCCCGATCTCTTCCGAGCAGATCCGGATCGGATCGCGGTGCTGGGCTCATCGGCCGGCGGATACCTGACTCTAACCACCGGGCACCGGGTCGACCCGCGCCCGCAGGCTTTGGTGTCGTTCTGGGGCTATGGAGATCTGATCGGGCCGTGGTACTCGGCACCGAGCCCACATCATCGCCACCGCCGGATCGTCATGACGCGCGAGCAGGCGCTGGCGCAGGCTGCCCATGCCCCACATCTCCACACTTGACAACGCTACGGTCGTTGTGGCATGTCTGAAACATGCTCGACCAGCATTGCATTGCCAAGACTCTCTCCACCGCACAGGCCGTGGCGACCCTGCAGGTGCTGCTGGCACAGATCGGCAGCGCCAGCCGGAGCGCATTCGCCCGCCACGTCTGCCGCGAATTCGGCTTCCTCGACAGTCTCGGCCAGCCGCAGGCGGCCAGTTGCCACAAAGCCTTGCGCCACCTGCATCGGCAGGGTCGCATCGAGTTGCCGCCGCCGCGCCATGGCGGCCGCGGCGGCCACTGCCGCCCGCGCCGGCTGCACCAGCCGCTGCCCGCCCCGCAGGCCGTCCCCGCTAGCGCCGGGGACTTGGCCGGACTCCAGCTGACCCTGGTCACCACGCCCGCACAGCGCCAAGTTTGGAATGAGCTGGTCGCCAGCGAGCACCCGCAGGGTGCCGTCATTCACGTCGGCCCGCAGTTGCGCTACCTGATTGAGTCCGAGCACGGCCTGCTCGGGGCGCTCGGCTTCGCCGCCTCGGCCCTGGCGGTCGCGGCCCGCGACGAGTGGGTCGGCTGGTCGGCCGCGCTGCGCCGCAAGCGCCTGCACCGCGTGCTGGCCCTGAGCCGTTTCCTGATCCGGCCCTCGGTGCGTTGCCACTTGCTGGCCTCCAAGGTGCTGGGCCAAGTCCTGCGGCGGCTGCCGCAAGACTTCTGCCAGCGCTACGGCTACCGCCCCGCCTTGCTGGAAACCTTCTGCGACCCGCAACAGCACGCCGGCACCTGCTTCCGCGCCGCCAATTGGATCTGCGTGGGCCACACCGCCGGGCGCGGTCGTTTCGCCGGGCGCGCCCAGCGCGTGCCGGTCAAGACCATCTTTGTGTACCCGCTGCAGGCGGACTTCCGGGACGTGCTCGGGGCCGCCCAGCCACCCGCCTGCGAGCCGCTGGCAGCGGCCGCGGGCCTCGCCTTGGACACGTTCGCCGAGCACGAACTGGGACGCGCCCCGCTGGGTGATTTACGCTTGTCCAAGCGGCTGGTGCAGACCGCCCGCATGCAAGCCGGAGCTCCCATGGCATCGATTCCAGCCGCCGCGCAGGGCCTGCGCTCGGCCGTCAAGGGCCACTACCGCCTGATCGACCAGCCGGACGAGTCGGCGGTGACCCCGGAGAACATCCTGGCCCCGCACCGCCAGCGCACGCTGCAGCGCATGCAGGCCGAGCGCACGGTGCTGTGCGTGCAGGACGGCACGGACCTGAACTTCGCCGAGCATCCGGGCTGCGCGGGGCTGGGCTTGATCGGCAAGAACCGCGGCTCGCAGGGCACGCTGGGGCTGCACCTGCACTCGACGCTGGCGCTGAGCCCGGAAGGCATCCCGCTGGGATTGCTCAAGCTGCAGTACGAAGCGCCGGACGGGCAGGCGCAGCGCGGGCGACCGCTGGAGGAGCGCAAGAGCTTCCGCTGGATCCGCGGGTTGCGGGACTGCGCGGAGGCGGCGGGCCGCTTGACGGACACGCGTGTGGTGGCGGTGATGGACCGCGAGGCCGACGTGCTGGCGTTGTTCAGCGAGCAGCGGCGGCTGGCGGGCGTGGAACTGCTGGTGCGGGCCAAGCACAACCGTGCGCTGGGGGCGGGTCAGCCGAAGCTGTTCGAGCAGATCCGGGAGCAGGCGGCGCAAGGCCGGTTGCAGATCGAAGTGGAGCGCAGTTCGGCGCGGCGGGGCAGCGCTCGCCAGAAGGCCAAGCCGTTGCGCGCGGCGCGCACGGCGCAGGCGGAATTGCGCTGGCAGACGGTGGAGTTGGCGGCCGGGACACAGCGGGCGGGGCCGCTGCGGCTGCAGTTGGTGCACGTGTGGGAGCGGACGGCGCCGGAGGGGGTGGAAGCGTTGGAGTGGTTTCTGCTCACGACGCTGCCGGTGCAGTCGCAGGCGCAGGCGGAGCAGGTGCTGCAGTGGTACCGGCTGAGGTGGCGCATCGAGGACTGGCACCGGATTCTCAAGTCGGGCTGCAAGGTGGAGTACCTGGGGCACCGGACCGGGGAGCGGATCGAGCGGGCGGTGACGATCAAGGCGGTGATTGCGTGGCGGCTGGCAGCGCTGACGCTGCTGGGGCGGGAGACGCCGGAATTGCCGGCCACGGTGTTTTTCACGCAGATCCAGTTGCGGGTGCTGCGGCACTTCACGAGCAAGCGCAGGTTGTCCGAGCCGGACAACCTGGGCTCGGCGGTGCTGGCGATGGCGATTCTGGGTGGCTACCTGAAGAACCCGAAAGCGCCGCCGGGACACCAGAAGATCTGGGAAGGCTGGACCCGCTTGACCATCATGAGCGAGGCGTATGAGCTGCGCGACTACTTCGAGCCGCCTGCCAGCGCCTCTCAGGAGAAGCCCGGTTCATGACTTGTGGGGTAACGGCAGGGCGCAGGTGAGCGGGCCCCCGATTTCCAACTCGGACGGCCGCGACGGCAACGGAGGAGCCTTCTACCAGCACTGCAGGCAGCACGGAATCTGGCCTGAGGAGGTGTCGGGCTGGAACCCGGTGTCAGAAGCCGAGATGTTTATACCGTACATGCCGTTGCGAAACGTCACGCCGAGCTATCCCCCGACGCTCTTGGTGCACGGCACGGCTGACACGGACGTGCCCTACGAGCAATCGACGCTCATGGCCGAGGAGTTCCGCCGGCACGGGGTGCGGCACGAACTGCTGACATTCGAAGGGGCCGAACACGGCATCGGCGGATCAAGTTCCGCCGAATCGGACAGGGCATATTCCGCGGCAGTGGCGTTTCTGCAAGCAGAGATCGGAGTCTGATTGCGCCAGGGCAAGCCCTGGAGAGGAGGAAGCCATGAGCTGAAACCTTTCATAACGAGCCAGCGGGTTCAACCCCCGCCCGGCAGAGGTGCAGCCCACCAGCCGGGAGCGAGTGTTGCAGGGCGTGCGGCAACGCACGACTTGAAGCGTACACAGCGGGCGGTGAAGCGTCGTTATCGAGCCCCGAGATCGTCAATGTCGGTGCCTTCAGCGTTCAGACCCTGGGGGCAGCACCGGAAGCGCCGCCAGCGGCGAGGCGTCACGGACCGGCCGGGGTCTAAGACCGAAGGCAAAGCCGCAGGATGGCTCGTCAGGGAACCTGGGAGGCCCTGTCCTGTCCACGTGCAGAAGTCGCAATGGGATGCCCGACTACCACAAGGCCCCGGCCCCCGCGGCTGGCCTGCGCCACGGGGGAGCGCTGCGGCGGACACGAATCGACAGGCAAGGCATGCGGTACCGGCTGGCGAAACAATAAGCCGAAGGGACGCAGGGCAGGGAGTCGTAGTGCCTTGATAGTACCGTCAGACGGCGGGGAACCGTGTTCAGCGGGACCCGCCCGAGGGAAGCGAGGCATCTGAAGAGCAGAACCATGCGAGGGAAACGATGGAGCAGACACAGAGCTACACAAACACGTCCACGAAACGAGCATGGATAGCCGAGCAGGCGAGGGCGCACCCGGAACGGGTGTTCAACTCGCTGCACCACCTGATCGACGAGGACTGGATGCGGGAGGCGTACCGCCGCACGCGCAAGGATGGAGCGTCAGGGATCGACGGCGTGAAGGCAGCCGACTATGAGCGCGATCTGGAGGCCAACTTAAAGAGCCTGCTGGAACGCATCAAGGCGGGCCGCTATCACGCGCCGCCGGTGCGCCGACAGTACATCCCGAAAGCGGACGGCAGGCTGCGGCCACTGGGCATCCCGACCTTGGAGGACAAGGTGGCGCAGCGGGCGATCGTGATGCTGCTGGAACCGATCTACGAAAGCGACTTCCTGTCGTGCTCGTATGGGTTCCGGCCCGGACGGTCGGCCCACGATGCGCTCGACACAGTGTACGAGAGCATCGGAAGGCAAGGGCAGACATGGGTGATCGACGCCGACGTGGCGGGCTACTTGCAGTTGTCGTCATACTGCCACCCCACTGATGCGGATCGCCCGAACGGGCCGCGATATCTGCATAACTCCTTCCTTTTCAGTTATTTGCGGAATGATTCAAGGAATCGGCCGACTGCGGCTGCGGCCGACTTGACTCACTGCAACTCGCCTCTTCGGTGCATGTCGGCTCCTTGAACAGGCTCGGATGGTTGTTCTCGGGGAGCTTGATCCGCAATCCGCCCCGGCGTCCTCTTTGGACCGTGACGGCATCCAGCTTGCCGCGCTTGATCCAGTCTAGGACGGTCTGGCGAGACACTCCCAGCCGGGCTGTCGCGACTTGCATCGCTACGTAACCCTCGGGAGCGTCTGCCACGAAGCGTTGACGCAGTTCCTCGGTGAGGCGGATGCGCCAGGGAGCTCCGGGCGTGATCTGATCACCGGCCAGGAACCCGTCATTCAGCATGCGGTGGATCGTGGATGGGGCCACGCCCAGCGCCTTGGCGGCTTGCCGGACGTTGACGAGCTCGCCGTCCGGAGGCGACTCTGACGGCTTGAAGCAGGGGATTTTCCAGTGCGTGCGCAGGCTCGAAACCCGGGACTGGGTGAACCGCAGCCCATGCGCGGTCCGGCGGCCTTGCTGGTTGAGAATCCCGGCAATGACCGAGTCGGGGTAATGCGCCGCGAGTCGGCGCAGCAGCTCGATCGTGTCCTCGTCCGTACGCACGGGTGCGGAACGCTTGCGCGGACGCTCGATGGTGAGTTCGGTCGACAGTCCTCCCCGCCACACCAGACGGATCCGGGCGCGAGGCTCGTTGCGGGGGGCATCTAGGACCACCTCCTCCAGCAGCGCCCGCAGCAGTTCCTTGCGGTCGCGTGCCGTCGTCGTGGGGGCGTCCCAGGCCCGTGGCAGGTCCTCGCCCAGCGCCAGCAGCGCCTCGCGTTCGTTCCCGCTCAGCTCCCGCGGACGCTCCTGCTCGCGCAACGCCAGCTCGGCCCGCTCCCGCTCCAGATCCTCCAGCCGCTGTTCCCACTCCCGCTCCAGACCACGGGCCACGCGGCGGTTCTCCGGATCCACGGCGCGGTAGGCGCGCTCGGCCCTGGTCGCCTCGTAGGCGGCCCGCTCCACCGCCAGGCGCCGCTGCGCCAGGGCGGCGTCGCGTTCGCTCTGCACCTGCTCGATCGCACGCAGCGCGGCTGCGGCTCCGCCGGCCCGGACAGCCTCCAGCACGCTGACAGCCACGGCTTGGTCGACCTGCATCCCGCCGATCTGCAAGCAGTAGGTGGCACGCCCTTCCACGATGTTCTGGCCGGGACAGTGGTAGTTGGGGGAGGAGTTGCGTCCGAGGTAGTAAGTGCGCAGCGCTCGCCCGCAGTTGCCGCAGATCGCGAGTCCCTGTAGCAAGGCGGGTCCCTCTCTCACGCTGCCCCCGGCACTGTGCGGGCGCGGCCGCCGGTTGGCTCCGATGCGCGCCCGGTTAGCCTCGAACGTCTCCCAGTCTATATAGCCGCGGTGATGGCCTGGCAGCAGCACGCGCCATTCCGCCCGGGGCAACTGGCGCACGCGCTTTTGCATGCGGCCGTGCCCGTCGAGATAGCGTTCCTGGCGGGACTTGCCGAAGGCGTACGCCCCGGCGTAGACCGGATTGCGCAGCACTTGGACGATCGAGCTGTAGGCGGGCGGGATCCAGCGCACGTCATCGCCTTTGCGCAGGCGGACGGGGAACTGCAGGCCCTCGTCGCGGAACCACAGCCAGACGCGGCGCATGGAGCCGAGCTTGGCGAAGCGCTCGAAGACATTCCGGATCGCGCGCACCACTTCCTCGTCGGGATGGAAGAGGACCTCGCCGTCCTGCTCGCCCCAGACGAAGCCGACCGGCAGGGTGCAACGGAACTCGCCGCGGGCGGCCTTGTTGCGGATGCCTTCCAGCAGGCGCACCTTGAGCGTGTGCAGCTCGGCTTCGCTGATTGTGCCTTTCATGCCGAGCACCAGGCGGTCATTGAAACAAGCCGGGTCGTAGATGCCGTCAAAGTCGGCGATCAGGGTGTCGGTCAGGGCGCACAGGTCGATCAGGCGGTACCAGTCGGCGTTGTTGCGAGCCAGCCGGGAGACCTCCAGTCCGAGCACGAGTCCGGCGCGACCGAGAGCGACGTCGGCGGCCAGGCTGTTGAAGCCGTCGCGCTTGTCGGCGGACTCGCCGGAGAGGCCGAGGTCCTCGTCGACGACGGTGATCTGGTCGGGGTGCCAGCCCAGGGCTTCGGCACGGGCGGCGAGGGCGTACTGGCGACGCGTGGACTCAGTGTTGCGCTCGACCTGCGAGGGGCTCGACTGGCGGATGTAGACGAAGGCCTGGCGCTGGCGGTGAGCAGGCAGGATGCTGGTTTCAGTCATCGCGCTGCTCCTGTTCGCGAGGCGGCAGGATCGCCTGGGCCAGGATGCGGGCCAGGGCTTGCAAGGCGGCGTTCTTGGTGGCGGGATCGAGCGTCTCCCAGATCGCCTCGGTCGGGGCGGGCGTGTCCTGGAAGGCTAGTGCCATCTGCCGCCGGGGCGGCGGGGGCAAGGTTTTCATCGGGAGTCTCCTGAGCGGCCTGGAGCCGTTGCAAGAGAGCGTCGATGATGGCGCGGGCCCGCAGCAAATCGCCGAGGCGAGCGAGGCTTGCATGGCGACCTGACGAGGGATCCCGATCCTCGGCCGGCACAGCATCTGTCCATGCCGCCGGCACGAAGCGGCGGTCCCCATTGGGGCACAGCAGCAGCAGGGTCAGTTCATCGTTCCGGACCGCTTGAAGCAGGACCGGCAAGGTCCTGCCAGCCAGCGGATGGGACGGTCGCGTGATTGTAGCCGCCTCCGGAAGCTCTTCGAGATGGGTAGTGTGTGGAGTACTACTTCGATAGCATCCCCCATTCCGAAATCCGGGCAGTCCTCGACCTGCGAATCAAGGATGGCGTCGTGAGGCGCATGATCGACCGGTGGTTAAAGGCGGGGGTGCTGGAAGCCGGCACTCTCCATAAGTCGGAAACTGGCACCCCTCAGGGCGGTGTGATTTCACCGTTGATCGCGAACCTGTTCCTGCACCACGTGCTGGACCGCTGGTTTGCCGAGACGGTGCAACCACGGCTGCGAGGAGCCAGCCAGCTAGTGCGTTTTGCTGACGACTTCGTGCTGACCTTTGCCGACGGCGGAGACGGCCAGCGCGTGCTGGCCGTGCTGGGCAAGCGTCTGGGCCGCTTCGGGCTAACGCTCCACGCGACCAAGACCCGCTATGTGGACTTCCGACCGCCGCAGAACGCAGGCGGCCACGAGCCGCACGCCAGCTTCGACTTCCTCGGCTTCACCCATGTGTGGGGCCGCTCAAGGAGGGGCTACTGGGTAGTGCGCCAGCTCACGGCCAAGCAGCGCTTAGCGCGCGGACTGCAAGCGGTCAACGAGTGGTGCAAGAAGCACCGCCACGCGCCACTAGCGGAGCAACAGAAGCGACTTGCCAGCGTGATCCGTGGTCACTGCAATTATTACGGTCTGACGGGCAACAGCAAGCGCCTAGGGCAATTCCGCTATCAAGTGGTGCGTCTCTGGCAGAAGTGGCTCTCGCGGCGCAGCCGCAAGAGTCGCGTCAACTGGGAACGCATGACGGAAGTGCTCCGACGGTATCCCCTGCCACCCGCCAAGGTCGTGCGCACGATCTACGCATCCTGAGCGAAGCTGCCATCAGAGGAACCAAGTGCGGCAACCCGCACGCTTGGATCTGTGAGGGAGGGGGCTCGGTAACGACCCCCTCTACTCGGCAACACAAGCCGCCAAGGAACAGATCGGCTGCCTCCCGCGCCTATCTCCTGCGAGGAATGAACTCCACCGACACCGGGTCGAAGGCGTTCAGATCGGGCTTGTCCGTCTCCACTCCTTCCGGAGGCACCGCCAGCTTCGCCGTCCACAAGATTCCGTTCAGGATGAACCGGCGCAGGTCGTCGTTGTTCCAGCTCTTGTAAAAGTGGGGCATCACGATGCCAAAGCCGCGCCCGCCATCAGTCCTCTCGACGCCCCAGGCAACGATTTCCCTCTTTGGCGCATCGGGAGGGAGCATCGACGTCGCCAGGGCTGTCACGTTTGGCGCGGGCCGGTTGCCGGGACCGCCGAAGTAGTTGTTGGTGTAGGGCTCGTCGTGGATAGTGAAGCTCTTCCAGCCCCGCGAGATGGGGTGGCTCGGAGCAGCGGGCTCGATCTTGGCCTCTTCGTAGACCCGCGCGAATGACCGGTGGTGGGGGCACGAGCGATTGGCGAAGTATCCGCCCATCCAGCGCAAGAGCGGGTGGTCCCCATCGGATGTCACGTCCTCGCCGAGCAATCCCGTAGCGAAGTGCAGACAGACGATTCCGCACCCGCGGTCCATCATCTTCGCGAGATCGGCGAGGTTGCGTTCGGGATTCTCGAAGCGGTTTGGCGGGAACGTGTCGCCAATAAAGACGATCGTCGACACCGACTCGCGCAGCGCTTGGTCCTGCGGCCATTCGTAGACGATGTCTGTCTGGACCGAGTCAACGTTCTTCATCCCGCGGAGGGCATCCTGCAGGAGGCGACCGCCCGCGGCTACCTCGTGCGAGCCGGGCGGGTGGTTGCTCGGACCCACCACGACCAGGATTCGAGTGGCATCAGCCGCCTGAAGAACGGAGGCCGCCACCACGAAGAGCAGCGCTAGTGCGGTGCGCGGGTGCATCGTGCAGATATTATCGGCAATCGGCTAGACAATTGACCGCAGGATCTGTCGCCGAGGGGCATCGCATCCGAAGCGGTTCTACGGCTCGCGAGGCAAGCGCCGGGTGGATAATTGGGTGCGCACTGCCGGAAGCACGGCCTAGTGTGCTGCCGCCGGCGCCTGGCCTGCCGAATTTCCGAGAAACGCACCTGTTGACATGATCCGGATCGCATCGATCGCGTTACTCCTTGCTCTGGCGACAGCTGCCCAGGAGCCCTACGCCGCGGTTGCCCGGCAGACGTTCGCGGAACTCTTGAAGACCTCTGCGAGCGCACCGCCGGTGTCGGTCACGTCGCACGGCCGGGTCGCCGAAACGGGACTGGTGGTCGAGGACCTCACCTGGGAGTCGAGTGACAGCGAGACTGTTCCGGCCTACTTGATTCGGCCAGCCGAGGCCGACGGGCGGTTACCGGCGGTAGTCTGCCTGCACGGATCCAGCGGCAGCCGGGAATCGATGGCAACGCCTGAGTTCGGGCCGGGAGAGTGGACACGCCCTGGCCGCGACACCCCTCATACCAGGATGCTGGGCTGGGCTCGCGAACTGGCGAGACGGGGATTCATCGCCCTGGCGATCACGCAACGCGGCCTCGATCGGCGAGAGCCGCCGATCAACGTGCAGGCCAACGCCATGCTCGTGCAAGGCCGCACGGCCATGGGGGAGATCCTCTACGAAATCCGCCAAGGCGTGACGTACCTCAAGGAACGGGAAGACGTGGGCAGGATTGGCGTCACCGGGATGTCGTTCGGAGGAATCACCTCGTTCTACACCTGGCTGCTGGACGATCGCGTTGCGGCCGCTGCTCCGATCTGCGGAGGAGTGGGCTCGCTGGAATCGTTCATCCGGCTCGGAAGGCTGTCCTACCACGGCACGTATTGGTGGGTGCCAGGCATGCTCCAGCGAGGCGATCACGGCGATTTCGCCTCGGAGATGGCCCCGAAGCCCTTGATGCTGTGGGCTCCGACGTCGGATGTCGGGATGCCGCGCGAGGGCGTGGACCGATTCCGCGAGCAGGTGGAGCCCGCCTATGCCCGGGCTGGGGCGGAAAGCGCATTGCGGATCCATCAGCCGCCCGGCGAGCATAGCTTCACGATGGAAGCATTCGAAGCGATGGCCGCGTTCTTCGACGAGTTCTTGCGCTAGGGCTTCAGGATGCTTGCCAACAGCGGCGTCGCCATCACTCCGTTCCAGCGGTGGTGCCCGTCGAAGGAGTCCATCGACAGGTGTTCTTCGGCTCCGAGCGCGCGGTAGACCCGCTGTATCCTGTCCCACGCCCGGGGGATCCACTCCTTGACCATTAGCCCGTCGCGCTGCCCGACTTCCCACAGGGCCGGCCTAGGGGCGATCAGCCCGGCGATCTCCGGAACGTCGCCGAACTCCAGCAGGCCCGGTATCACTTGGGCGCCGCAGCTGTAGCGCCCTCCGATGCGCTCCTGCATCACGTTCAGCGCACCGGAAATCACGGAGACCCGAATGCGCGGCTCGACCGCTGCCGCAAGCATGGTCATCCTTCCGCCGTACGATAGGCCGACGCAGCCGATCCGGTCCGTATCGACCGAGCTGGTGCGAGACAAGAACTGGAGGGCCCACAAGGCGTCCCGGAGGTTCTCGCTCATCAGGTTCCGGCCCAGCAACTGCATCCGCACGAAGGCCACGGCGCAAGCGTCGTTACCCCTGTACGCCTCGGACGAGTCGAGGCGGCGACCGAACGGCGTGAAGCAAGGGGCTACCACGACATAGCCTTGGCGGACGAGCTCGAGCCCGAAGTCATAGTTCGCGGTTTCGATGTTTTGTGCTCGCTCCGCAGTGCTGTCAATCCCGACGACCGCATCGTGGCCGAATGGTCCGTGGCCGTGGAGAGCCAAAATGCCCGGACGCGCTCCGTCGCGAGCAGCCTTCGGCGTCAGCAGGTAAATCGGCAGTTCCGCAACGCCCGGGGCACGCAAGATCACGGACTGGCGCCGGTGGTCAGGGAATTCGACCGTCTCCTCGATCTGCGCCTCCCACCGCAATGGCGGTCGATAGGCTCCGAGAAGCTCCTCGAGCTTGTTTCCGAACGACTGCTGCCAAGCCCGGCACTCGTCGGCCGTGGAGCCTTGGAACTTCATCTTCAACGGCGCCTCGCTCGCGAGCCTGCGGATCCGCTCGTGGACATCTTCGGCCCGGGCGGACGCGACGATGCTGCCGAGCAGGGCTTGCAGCAGTCGTCGTCGATGGATCGATCTCATGCCGGCCTCCCGTTATTCCCTCAACCTCGCCGCGAGCGCGCTGAGGGCTTCGCGGGTCTCGGCGATCTGCTTCCGAAGGCCGTCGGCATGCCTCCATGCTTCGCTGTCGAGTCGGGAGCCGGGCTCGCGGAGTTCCTGCTCGAGTTCTCCTAGATCACGCTCGCAGCGTTCTAGGTTCGCCTCCAGCGTGGCGGGGTTGTGGAAACTCCCCCCGTCCACGGTCACGTACACGGGCGTGGTATGGGCCAGGTACCCCGGCCCGGCCGACACGCGAGCGGCAATCCAGATCCCGCGCTCGACTTCGAGATCGAACTCTAGCGAGAGTTGCTTCTCCCCTTGGCCGGTGACCCGCTTGAGAACCTCGCCGTGACCGACAATCTCGAGGTCCGTGAGTCCAATTCGCGAGCCGTCGCCGAAGGCGTTCGCAGTCACCCGCACAGTCTCGCCCTCGCCGACATTCACTTGGCTGCCGGGGAGACTGCCGTTCACCTCAAGTTCTACGATCGGCCCGGTGGTCGCGAACGTGTGGCCGGCCTTGACGGCAGAGAGCCAGTTGTCGAACGTTAGATCCTTCCCGACATAGGTGTAGAAGCGGGCGTCGCCGATCTGGCTGAATCGGTTCGGGTCGCCGCGCTCTCCCCTGCCGCACCATGGAAAGTCCGAGCCGCCGAGTGCAGTCAGCCGGAACCCGAGATCGAGGAACCGATAGTAGTGCTCCGTGTGGATGGGGCCGTCGGGGACGCAGAACTGGGCCAGTTCCAGGAAATCGAGCTTGCCCGAGAGCACAGTTACGGTCATTCCGCGATAGCCATGGAATGACATGCCCTGATGGGCGAAACCACTGACGCCGCCCAGCTCGTGCACGCCGTCGAAAACGCGGCCGTACGAGTAATAGTCATCCCGAAAACGGACAAAGTCATCAGCCCCGAGGGAGATGGTGTGGCCGAATTCCGGCGTGCGCGGCTCCTCTTGGCCCGACGAAAGGATCGTGTGTCCTTCGCGGTAGCGTCCGGTCTCCCCCCAGCCGTACTGGGAGAAGACAAAGTGCCAGAAGTCGCCCATTTGCAGCAGGTGGCCGACATGGACGTCTTCGGCCGCAATCCAGCGCAGGATGGACGGGTTGTCGCGTGGCGAGCGTCGGATGTGGATGTGGTCATCCGAGGAGTACCAGCCGCGGGCAGGCATGTCGATCCATCGCTCCAGCTCGTACGTGCGTTTGGCTTGGTCTCCCTGCCCAAGCTCGATGTCGTGTGTCTGCCTCGTGTACTCGTAGCCCTTCGAGAGTTCGAGGCGATAGGTGCCGACGGGCAATCGGGCCTCGAAGGACCCATCGACATAGAAGGAGCCGTCCGGCTGCAGGGCGTACCCGTCCGCGCTGTCCGAGCGGCCCCACATGACGGCGATGGCTTGCGGAGGGGGAGCGAATGAGGACTCGGTCTCGCTTGAGGCTCCTAGCATCGCGGGAGGATTGCCGTCGGCATCCGTGAGCCGCACTCGGACGGGGGTGGAATCCCCGGTGCCGGCTTCGAGCACTGTCACTGACAGGACAGCGTCCCGGGTCGTAAGGCAGGCGACAACCAAGAAGGTCAGAAACAGGCCCAGTGCGATCGCTCGGTGCTTCATGATTGTCCGGCCCGACTAAATTGTATGGGCATTCGGAACGTCGGAAGTGTGATAGAAGCTGGCACAGACCGACTTCAGCGCTACCGACAGCTCCGACAAGCTGAAGAGTCCAAACCCAGAGCCCGGAGCACTCGAAATCGGATTGGTGATGACGGTGCTATCCTGGCCGGAGTTCGCGATCAGAGCAGGGCTCTTTGGTTCTGGCGTTATTTCCTCCAACTACGACTGCCTTCAAGATCGGGCTGCGAGTGAGGGCGGGACGAGATCGCCGTACTAGCGTGCGGAAACAGTGATGCAGGCAGAGGCACGACGCGGCTGGGACTCGTCGTTTGTCGACTTCAGCGCCGTGACGAAGTCCCGGGTGCTGCAGGCGCTACGGGCCAGCTATCCGGACTCAAGTCAGTCTGAAGCTCGTTCTTGGACGGTCAACGTACCGCTACTCCAGGCCGAGGTGCGAGAGTCCATGCAAGCGGACCAGTCGATCCACACATGCACCGCCGTTCTTGAGTACCAACTGCCCATGGAACTGCGCAGGCCGGATGCCGTCCTGCTGGTGCGCGGCGGCATCGTGATTCTCGAGCTCAAGGGAGAGCTCGACGCGAACGACGCGGCAATCGACCAGGCGCATGCATACGCCAGGGATCTGAGGAACTACCACCGAAGCTGCCATGACCGCGAGGTCAGCCCAGTCGTGGTGCCAACGCGGATGCGGGGCCCGCAGCGGTTCGAACGCGACGTGCATGTCTGTCCAGCGGATCGACTGGACGAGCTGATCAATGAACTCGACTCGCAAGGCGACCACGCGGTCGATCCGGCGGAATTTCTCGCAGCCGAGGCTTACAAGCCTCTGCCATCGTTGGTAACGGCTGCGCGCAAACTCTTTTTCGAGAAGCAGCCGCCTCAATTGTGGAGGTCCATCGCCAACACGGACGATGCCGTGTGTGCCGTGCAGCGCATTATTCAAGAAGCCCGTGCGACGCAGACCCGGAGGCTGGTGCTCCTGACGGGAGTCCCAGGGGCAGGCAAGACACTGGTTGGGCTGCGAGTCGCGCACGCTCTCGGATTGAACCCTACGGATGGCGAGGGGGAGAGCCCGGGCACGATTTTCCTATCCGGCAATGGCCCTCTTGTCGATGTCCTGCAGTATGTGCTGGAGAGCAAGGTCTTCGTTCGCCCCGTGAAAGCCTACGTGAACCGCCACAAGAATCACGGGGCGCTGGTTCCCAGCGAGAACGTCGTGATATTCGATGAAGCGCAAAGGGCTCATGACGCAGACCGCGTGAGCGAGGTTCATGGGGCAAGAGGCCAGCAATCCGAACCGGAACTGCTGATTGAATTCGCGGAGAGACGCCCCGACTGGGCGGTTGTCGTCGGACTCATCGGGAACGGGCAGGAGATTCACGTCGGCGAGGAGGGAGGCATCGGCCTGTGGGTACGGGCCCTCGGCGGCACCTCGGCACCCGGCTCTTGGCGCGTTCACGGCCCTCGAACAATGCAAAACGCGTTCGACGGGCTGCAATTCTCGGTGGATGAGTCGCTCAATCTCGGCCAGACGATCCGTTCGCACATGGCAACGGAATTACATGAATACGTCGGCAGACTCCTGCGTCGCCGGCCGGACGCAGCGGCTTCCCTGCTGCCCATCGCCCGGCGCCTGGAGCATGAAGGGCACGATCTTCGGATCACGCGCAGACTAGACCAAGCGAAGGCATATCTCAAGGAAAGGTACGCTGATCACTCCGAGGCTCGGTTCGGACTCGTGGCATCAAGTCGGGACAAGGACTTGGAACCTGTCTGCGGCATTCCCAATAGCTGGAACGCCACTAGGAGCGTCAGGTACGGGCCTTGGTACAACGATCCGGAGAGCCATGGCGAGGGCCGCTCGTGCCGACACTTGGAGACGTGTGTCACGGAGTTCGGTGCGCAAGGCCTTGAGTTGGACGCCGTCTTGCTGGCCTGGGGGACTGACTTCGTCCTGCGAGAGGGAAGTTGGTCCAACGATCGAGCTCGCGGCTACCGGGCTCCCGGACCCGCCAATCCATGGCAACTCCGCGCCAATGCGTATCGCGTGCTCCTCACTCGGGGCCGCGATGCCCATGTCGTGTTCGTTCCGGAACTCAGTTGCTTGGATGAGACCTACAGCTATCTGGTCGCCTGTGGATTTCGCCCACTGAAGGCTTGATGGGCTGTTAGACTCCTGTTGCGATGACCCGACACGGCCTTCTCCTTCTCGCCTCGTTGTCCTTGCTGATCGCCTCTGCTGCCTCGGTAGAGGAACGCCTTCAGACAATGCACCGGCATCATCCGGAGGCCGACGCCAACGACGACGGCAGTCTGACGGAACTCGAGGCGATGGACTACGTGGTCCGCGTATCTGGCCGAAGGGTCAATCGCGGTCCGGTCACCGGGCCCCCAGAATTGCTCGACGCATTCGAGGAACGGTCGCACGGGGAAACCCGCTACCGACTGATGCCACCCCTGGCCCTTGATCCCGGCACGCGCTACCCGCTGATCCTGAGCCTGCATGGCGGCGGCGGTGTAGGCGACGACAACTTGTCCCAATTGCGATGGTGGAACGGCGTGATGGCCAAGGAGGAATGGAGACGTGCACATCCCTCCTTCGTCGTTGTACCTCAGGCAGTCTCGGGCGGCACTTGGGGAGAGCGATCCCAGGTCGGCAACCTCCAGAACATCTACATCAAGAACATGATTCCAGTGGTCTTCGAGCTCATCGAGGTGCTGCAGCAAGAACTCCCAATCGACAAATCGCGCATATATGTTCTCGGCTCGTCCATGGGAGGCACAGGGACTTGGAACTTCCTCCAAGCCCGGCCGGGATTCTTCGCCGCCGGTGTCCCCGTTTGCGCAGGTCGCCCCCCAGAGGATGTCAAGGGCTTGGCACAGACCCCGGTCTGGCTATTCCACGGTGCCGACGACCCAACGGCACCGGTGGAGAATTCCCGCAGGATGTTCGAAAAGCTCGGCGCTGCCGGAAGCTCCATCAAGTACACCGAGCTTCGTGGTATCAAGCACAACTCCTGGATCCAGGCGTTCACGTACACGGGCGACGACCCGGCTCGTGGCTTCCTGACAAGAGCCAGCGGAGAAAAAGTGGATCCGACCAGCGACGTGTGGCAGTGGCTCTTCCGCCAGCGTCGATAGGACCTGAATCGAGTCCCGCCGATTGCGGGATCCTCCGAGCAAGCCGGCGAGTGCTTGGACGCAATCTTCGGCCGTCAGGCCCTCCGACGGTCCAGGCGGCCTTGGAATGCTCTATACCGCAACTTCGGATTGCTGCGAGGCCTGGCTATGCGCCGCCGCCTTGGCAAGCTTGTCGCAACGGTTGTTGTCCTTGTGCGTGGAGTGCCCCTTCACCCAGACCCACCGCACTCGGTGTGGGGCCACGGCGGCCTCCAGCTCTTGCCACAGGTCTTGGTTCTTCACGGGTTGCTTCGTCGTCGTCATCCACCCGTTGCGCTTCCACTTCTTCATCCAGCGCGTCACGCCGTTCTTGACGTATTCCGAATCAATCTCCAGAGTGACTGCGCAGGGCTCGCGCAGGGCCTGCAAGCCCTTCACAACCGCCATCATCTCCATGCGGTTGTTGGTCGTTCTGGCCTCTCCCCCGCTCAATTCGCGAGAGTGCTTGTTGTAGCGAAGGATCACCGCCCAGCCGCCAGGGCCGGGGTTGCCGATGCACGATCCGTCGGTGACCAGCCGGACGTTCTTCATCAATGCTGCCCCCAATCATAGCGCCGTGATCCGATGCGGTTTGCGGCTCCGTCCTCGGCTACGCTGAAGGGTTGCTGCGGACTCGTAGGGCGTTTTTGGCTGCTTGTGCGGCTCTGCCTTCCTCGGGCGCCGCCGGCGCGACTGCTGCCGACGAATATGCCAAGCGTCGGCGAGCCCTGGCCGATGCGATTGGTCGCGGTGTCATCGCGCTGCTTGGCTCGACCGAATCGGAAGGCCGGTCCGGGTTTACGGGCTTTCGCCAAGAGAGCAGCTTCTTCTACCTAACCGGGCACGAAGAGCCGGGCGCGGCCCTGCTCATTGCTCCCGCCCGCGGGGGCCTGCCGTATCGCGAGATCTTGTTCTTAGCCGACCCCGCCGGCCGCTCCCGCGAGTGGCATGGGCCAAGCTTGGAGCCGGAGGACGCCGGCCATCTGGGGTTTGCCGAGGTCCTGACCGAGTCGAAGTTCCGGCGGACCTTGCGCGCCCTCTTGCGGGATCGGAACAGATTGGCTGGATTGGCCGAAGCGCGGCCGGCGGACGACGCCCAGGCGCGCTCGCGGCACGAACGTCTCGTGGAAGCGGCGGGGCGCGACCCGACCCGCGACATCCGAGTTCCGCTGGCCGCGCTGCGCAGCATTAAGTCGCCTGCCGAGATTGCCCTGATTCAAGCGTCCGTCGAAGCCACCGAAGTCGGTTTCCGCGACGCTTGGGCCAGAATCGCCGATGGGGCGACCGAGCGCGAAGTCGCGGCCGGATTGATTGGAGGGGCTTTCCGGGCCGGCTGCGAACGCTTGGCGTTCGCGCCGATCGTGGCCGCGGGGTCTCATGCGACGATCTTGCACTACCAGCGCAACTCCGGCCGCCTGGAGAACGGGCAGATGTTGCTCATTGACGCTGGCGGCGAGCGGGCTCGCTATGCCGCCGACATCACGCGGAGCATCCCGGTAAGCGGACGGTTCGGCGAGAAGCAGCGGCGGCTGTACGAAGCCGTGCTCGAGGCGCACGAGCAGGCGCTGGCGGCCGTGCAGCCCGGTGCTGTGCTGGGTGGGCCCGCTCGGAACAGCGTCGAATCGGTTGCCGAGGGCGTCCTGCGCAAGCGAGCGCCCCGTGGCGTGGATCCCTACCTGCCGCACGCCATCGGGCACCATGTCGGACTGGACGTGCATGATCCAACGCCGCCCGGTCGCGCCTTGGAACCGGGCATGGTGCTCGCCATCGAACCCGGCTTGTACCTGCCGGAGGAAGGCATCGGCATCCGCATCGAGGATATGGTCGAGGTGACGGGCGATGGCTGTCGCGTGATGAGCGCGGGCCTGCCGCGCACCGTGGACGCCCTCGAGGCCGCGCTCGCTGGTACGGGGGCGGGTTGATCCCCGCTGCCCAAGGGCTCGCTTGGGCTCTCAGTTGCGCACTGGATGATCGCGCAACGCGTCCTCGTCGGGCTCTGTGCCCCAGCCGGGCCGGTCAGGCACGACCAGATGGCCGTCCTCGATGGGCGGAACGTGGGTGAAGATGTCGGCATCCCAGCTCAGCCGGTCGATGTCGATCTCCATGATGCGCAGGTTCGGCACGGCGGCCACGAAGTGGGCGTTCATCATCGTCGCCAGGTGCCCGTAGAAGTTGTGCGGCGCCGCATTGACCTCGTAGGCCTCGGCGCAAGCGGCCACCTTTAGGCTCTGCCAGACACCGTTCCAAACGGCGTCGATAATCGCGACGTCAACGGCTTCGTGTTGGAAGAAGGGCAGGAAGTTGCGCAGGCCCATCAGCGTTTCGCACGAGCTGATGGGGCAGGGGCTTTGCTCGCGGATGTGTTGCAGCGCGCGCGGGTTGCGCGTGTCGATCTCCGCCCAGAACAGGTCGAAGTCGCGCAGCTCGCGCAAGACCTTGAGATAGCCCTCGGTGGCGCAGTTGAAGTTCAGGTCGAGCAGGATGTCCATGTCCGGCCCGGCACCGTCCCGCAAGGCATCCAAGTGGGCGCGCAGTTGCCGCAACGTGGAGCGCTCCATGTTGCGGCACGGCTCGTAGGGCGTGCCGAAGCCCGGTCGCCACCCCCGCACGGTCCCGTCCCCGAACTCGAAGATATTGGTCTTCAAGGCGGTGAAGCCCCTCTGCTTGGCTTCCGCGCCGATCCCGCGGACGCCATCGAGGTCGCGGATCGCCGGCGGGTAGAACTCCGGGTGATTGATGCGCCATGTGGCGCAGTGCGACCAGTACAGCCGGATGCGGTCACGCACCTTGCCCCCGAAGAGTGCGTAGCAGGGCACTCCCAAGCTCTTGGCCTTGGCATCGAGCAGAGCGTTCTCGATCGCGGCGAAGGCTTGCCCGGTCGCCCCGTCGACGGCCGGTCGCAGCTGGCAGAACAGCTCGGAGTAGATCCGCTCGTGGTTGCCGAGATCCTTGCCTATTAGGGTCGGCTCCAAGCGCTCGATCGTCGCCGTGATTCCCGGGGAGCCGAAGTCCTCGTCGTACTCGCTCCAGCCCACCACGCCGTCGCCGGTTGTGACTTTGGCGAAGTGGTAGTTACGCCACCCCGCATCGCAATGGCGGGTTTCCAAGCGGTCGATCTTCATGAGCCGACCATCGTAGCAACCGATGCCGGCCCAATCTGGCTAGCTCGCGCCGTCCGGCGGACCTTGGCGAAACACTTCGTCCAGTGCGGCGACGGCTTCGTCAACATGCTCCTCCTCGATCACGAACGGCGGGAGGAACCGCAGGATATTGCCCGCGGTGCAGTTCATGAGCAGGCCGAGTTCTTGTGCCCGCGGCACGAAGCCTCCGCCCGGGATGTTCAGCTCGAGCCCGACCATCAGGCCAAGGCCCCTCAGGTCGCCGACGAAGTCATAGCCGGTGGCCAGATCTGCGAGGCGCGCCCGGAAGTACGCCGACACTTCTCGGACGTGCGGCAGCAGTTCTGGCAGCATGCCGAGGAACTCCCGTGCCACGCGGCAAGCCAGCGCTCCGCCGCCGAAGGTGGAGCCGTGCATGCCGGGCGCGAGGACCGCCGCGGCGGCCTCGTTGCAGACGACGGCACCGATCGGCAGGCCGGCCGCCAGCGGCTTGGCCAGGGTGATCACGTCCGGCAGGAAGTCACCGCCCCAGTTCTGGAACGCGAATGCCTCGCCGGTGCGCCCCATGCCGCACTGGACTTCGTCGCAGATCAGCAGCGCGTCGTATTGCGTGGCCAGTTGGCGGGCTCGGGCCGCGAATGCGGGCGAGATCTCGATGATGCCGCCCTCTCCCAGAATGGGTTCGAACACGATGCCGGCGGTGTTGTCGCCCACGGCGGCCTCGAGCGCGGCCTCGTCGTTGGGTGCGATGAACCGCACGCCCGGAATGACCGGCTCGAATGGCTCGCGGTACTTGGGCTGTCCGGTGACGGAGATAGCGCCCAGCGTGCGGCCGCCGAATGACTCGTGCAGCGCGACGATCTCGGTCTTGGCGCTGCCGCGCGCGCGGCCCCACCCCTTGGTAATCTTCAGGGCCGCCTCGACGGCTTCAGCGCCGCTGTTGCAGAAGAACGTACGCTGCAAGCCGCTCAGTTCCGCGAGCATCTGAGCAACCTCGCCTTGCAGCGGGTGGTAGTACAGGTTGGAGCAGTGCACTAGCGTGCCGATCTGGTCGGCGATCGCCGCCACGACACGGGGATGGGAGTGGCCCAAGGCCATGACCCCGATGCCGGAGACGAAGTCGAGGTACTTGCGGCCGTCCTCGCCGTAGAGATAGACGCCTTCGGCTCGGCTGACGACCAGCGGGTAGCGCCCGTAGTTGCGCACCACATACTGGTGGTCCCGTGCGACGATCTGTTCTGTGTCCGTTTCTGGAGAGGCAACAGGCATTTCCTCCTCAGACTAGCACCCGCCCGAGCGTACGATCTGTCCTTAGCCCGTCGCACCAATAAACCTCCGCTGTACGGCCCGCCAGCGTCGTTGACGATGCTGCACCGCTGATCCAGAGGCCGCGCTTGAGAGCGCCGTCCCCGTGGACCGGCACCGAGATACAGGCCGCGATGCCCGCCGCTGAGTAGAGGTGATGGCTGCCCTAGATCCGCCGCAACTGCCAGCCCCGCGACTGGAGAATTCGGCAGAACTCTTTGCCCGTAACGGTCTTCACACCGCGATCTCAATTAATCGGTCCGTGCCGGACAGAGGGACCTCCTGATTCTCAATCGACATACAACCTTCGACCGCTTCATAGATGTTGCTGAGCAGATCTTCGAAGGTGTCTCCCTGCGTGGCACATCCAGGAATGGCTGGCACTTCCGCCCAAAAACCGCCTTCTTCTGCCTCGCGAATGACAACCTTCAGCTTCATGGATCTCGCCAGCCCGAAATTACATTCTAAAAGGCCCTAGATTGGCCGGCTGATATGAGGCGGGGGGCGTTATGGTTGCCATTTCGGGGATGCGCCGTTGGGATTGATGATGCAGTTAGGCTCCCCGCCAGCCGCGCAACAGTTGAGGTAGAGCGGTCAGCAGAACCGATGTGCAAGTGGGCTCAGATACCCGGTATGCAAAGGTCGCGCTCTGGAAGGTTTCGAGCTAGCCCCATTCCGGGCGACGACGTCCTGCACTCGGTTTCCGTATAGCTGTTGCAGACGGTCCGCGTGAATCAAACACCAAGGCCCCACTCGCAGAGCCGGAAGCCAAGACAGTGGTCACTGTTGACAGGCTCTAAGTTCCTGCAGCGGCGATTGGCTACGCTGGGAAAGCATGACCGGCCCCGATCCGCTCATCTTGGTCACTAACGATGACGGGATCGACGCGCCGGGGATCCGCGCATTGGAAAGCGCCCTGGCGCCGCTCGGAAGGATCCGCACAGTCGCCCCGCTGATGGAGCAGAGCGCTGCCAGTCGGCGCATCACGCTGCGCCGCCCCCTGCGCTACGAGCGCAAGGGCGAGGGCCGCTTCGGCGTGGACGGCACGCCGGCCGACAGCGTGATGATGGCGCTCACGCTGCTGGTCGAGGAGACGCCGGCCTTGGTCGTCGCCGGCATCAACGCCGGCCCCAACCTCGGCGAGAACATCTACTATTCCGGCACAGTCGCCGCGGCCGCCGAGGGCTCGAAATACGGCATCCCCGCCATGGCCGTCTCGGTAAACCAGCGGTCCTCCATAGACTTCGGTCCGTCGGCCCGCATTGCCGCGGCCCTGTCCAAGAGAGTGCTCGCGGAGGGGTTGCCGAAGGGTATCGCGCTGAACGTGAACGTGCCCGCCGGCGAGGCTTCCGGAGTGGCCGTGACCCACCAGTGCCGCAAGATCTCGCGCAATTTGATGATCGAGGCCCGCGATCCGCACGACCGGAAGTACTACTGGATGCACGAAGAGGTGCCCGTCGAAGCCGCCTCGGATGGCAGCGACTACGCTGCGGTGCATCAGGGCCTGCTATCTATCACCCCGCTACACTTCGACCACACGGCATACGGGTACGTCGAGGCGCTGCGGCGCGACTTCTGCGAGTTCGATCCGCGGCCTCTCTGAGGCAGCCGCTGCCGGCGTCGAATCAGGCCAGCAATGGCTTGACGGCGTTGCCGTGGACGTCGGTGAGCCGGAATCTCCGCCCTTGGAACTTGAACGTCAGCTTGGTGTGGTCGACCCCTAGCAGGTGCAGCATCGTGGCGTGCAGGTCATGCACGGAGACGGGGTTCTCGGTGATGTTGTAGCTGAACTCGTCGGTAGCGCCGTAGGTCTTTCCGGGCTGGACGCCGCCGCCGGCCATCCAGATCGAGAAGCAGCGCGGATGGTGGTCGCGGCCGTACTCCGACTCGGTCAGCGTGCCTTGGCAGTACACGGTCCGCCCGAACTCGCCGCCCCAGACCACGAGCGTGTCGTCGAGCAGGCCGCGCTGCTTGAGATCCATCACTAGGGCCGCCGAGGCTTGGTCGGTGGTCTTGGTCTGGCGCTGGATGCCCTGCTTGAGCGAAGCGTGCTGGTCCCAGCCCCGGTGGTAGAGTTGGATGAATCGCACGCCGCGCTCGGCCAAGCGGCGCGCCAGCAGGCAGTTGTAGGCATACGTGCCGGGGCGGCGGGCGTCTTCTCCGTAGAGCTCGAACACGCGCTCGGGCTCGCCGGACAGGTCGGTCAGCTCCGGGACCGAGCGCTGCATCTTGAACGCCATTTCGTATTGCGCGATGCGCGTGACGATCTCGGGGTCTCCGTACTCCTCGAACTGCTTGCGGTTGAGCTTGGCCAGCGCGTCGAGGAACGTGCGCCGCTGGTCGCGCGAGATGCCCGCCGGATCGGACAGGTACAAGACCGGATCGCCCACCGAGCGGAACTTGACCCCTTGGTAGCGCGTCGGCAGGAAGCCCGAGCCCCACAGCCGGTCGTAGAGCGGCTGGCCGCCCGTGCCCTGCGTGATCATCACGACGAAGGCGGGCAGGTCGCTGGACTCGCTGCCGAGCCCGTAGCTCAGCCAGGCGCCCATGCTGGGACGGCCCGCGATCTGCGCCCCGGTCTGCAGGAACGTGACGGCGGGATCGTGGTTGATGGCATCGGTATGCATCGAGCGCACGATGCTGATGTCGTCGGCGATCTTGGCCGTGTGCGGCAGCAAGTCGCTGATCCAGGCGCCCGATTCTCCGTGTTGCTGGAAGCCGAACGCGGATTCGACCAGCGGAAAACTGCTCTGGCCGGAGGTCATCGTGGTCAGCCGCTGGCCCTTCCGGATCGACTCCGGCAGGTCCTGCCCGCGCAGCTTGGCCAAGCCCGGCTTGGGGTCGAACGTTTCGAGCTGCGAGGGGCCGCCGGACTGGAACAGCCAGATCACGCGTTTGGCCTTGGGCGCGTAGTGCGGCAGGCCGTCCAAGCCGCCGATGGCGGGCTTGGCCGCATCGGATGCGTTCAGGTCGCGGCCCAGCAGGTGGGCCAGGGCGATGGCTCCGACTCCGCTCGCCGCCTTGCCGAAGAAGTGTCTCCGGGTGTCGGTCTCCGGGGCGTGAGTTTCCGGCGTCATTGCTTCGTCACCGCTTCGTCCAGGTTCAGCACGAGGCTGGCTACCCCGGCGTAGGCGGCCAGCTCCCTCGGGTCGGAGCGCGGATCCCACGGCGAGTCGCCCACCGCGAGGTACGCTTCGGCCGCGTCAAGATCCGAGTGGAACCGATCCGCATAAGCGCGGTATAGGTCTTCAAGGATATCCCGCTCGTCCTCTTCCGGCAACCGGCCGAGCACCTTCAGGTACATCTGGTCGATGCGCGCCGCCGGGCTGCGCCCCTCGCCGCGCAATGCCGTATCCGCGAGGTGTCGCGCCGCTTCCACGAAGGTGGTGTCGTTCATGAGGTTGAGCGCTTGCAGCGGCGTGTTGGTGCGCTTGACGTGGACCGTGCAGACCTCTCGGTCGGACGCGTCGAAGTTCATCATCGACGGCGGTGCCACCGTGCGCTTCCAATAGGTGTACAGGCTGCGCCGGTAGAGCTCGGAGCCTTCGCCGGGTTGGTAGGCGTTGCCGGAGACTTCCTTCCACAGTCCAGGCGGCTGGTAGGGGCGCACCGACGGCCCGCCGATGTCTTGCTGCAGCAGCCCCGCGGCCGCGAGTGCTTGGTCGCGGATCGTCGCCGCTGCCAAGCGGAACCGGGGTCCGCGAGCGAGCAGTCGATTCTCGGGGTCGCGCTCGATCAGTTCCGCGTCTACGTGCGAGGACTGCCGGTAGGTCGCGCTGAGCATGATTGTCTTCAGCAGCCGCTTGACGTCCCAGCCCGACTCCATGAATTCGACTGCCAGCCAATCGAGCAGCGCTTGATTCGACGGCACCTCGCCTTGGGAGCCGAAGTCGTCGACGGTCTTGACCAAGCCGACCCCGAACAGCATCTGCCAGAAGCGGTTGACGATCACGCGCGCCGTCAGCGGGTTGGATCGGCTGACGATCCAGCGCGCCAGCTCGAGCCGGTTCGCGATGCTGGGGGCGGTCGCACCGAGCAGGGCTTCTGGGATCGAGGCCTCGACCGGATCTCCGTGCAGGTCGTAGCGGCCGCGCTCGAGCACGTAAGCCTGGCGCGACGGCCCCTCCTTCATCACCATCACGGTGGGCACGGTGTCGAGGAAGGCGTCGTAGCGCCGTTGCGCCTCGGCCGCGGCCAGGCTTGCCTTGCGGATGCTTGGCGATGCGGCCAAGTCGAGAAACGCGCTGCGCAGCTTGTCCCGCTGTGCCGGGGTGCGGTCGCCGGGCCGGATCGCTGCCAGGACGCCCAGCGGCGCGGTCGAAGCCAGTGCCCTGGCCTCCGCCGGAGCGAGGGCTCGGCCGTACACGCGCACCTCGTCGATCCGTCCGGAGAAGCGGTTGTCGGGGCCACCGCCGCCACCTACCTTGAGGCTCGCGTTGCTTTGCGAAGGCCAGTCGAGGTTGTTGAACAGGACCTCGAACTCCTGCTCGCGGCCGTCGATGTACATGCTGACGCCCTTGGCCTTGCGCTTGCCATCGTAGGTCAGCAGCACGTGCTGCCAGCGACCGGGCTCGATGGGACGCTGGCTCGCCAAGCGCATGCTCAGGTCGCTCCAGCGCTGCGACATGTGCCACCAGAGCTTGCCGCCGCGCACGAAGAGACCCCAGCCGTTGCCGATCGGGTTCTCCCCCATGGAGGCGACGATTGAACCGTCGTCGTCGGTCTCGGGCCGGATCCAAGCCGAGACCGTGAGGGGATCCATGTAGTTGAAGATGCCGACTTTGCCCAAGTCCGCATAGCGCTCGCCATCGAACACCGCCGCCGAGCTCGACTGTCCGTCGGCGAACTCAGTCTCCACCCGCTCCGGGGCAGTGCTTCCGTCAATCGAGCCCCCCTCGAAGCTGGCAGTGCCGAATCGGCCGTCGAAAGGCGCGTGCACCCGCAGGCCCCGGGTGGGGGACCAGTTCAGATCCGGGGTGTTGGCCAGGCGAGCCTCCCATGCCGCTTGCTCGCGGGCGATCCGCGGTTCTAGCGGATCCCAGCGCTCCCGCGCGTCGGCCAGCTCGGCCGCCAAGGTGGCCAGCCGCGCTTCTTGTTCCGGCGTCGGGGCGTGCAGCAGGGGATCTTCGTTGCCGAAGTTCCAGACCATGCCCTTTTCTTGGACGTTGTTGAAGTAGGCGAAGAACTGGTAGTACTCCCGCTGCGACAGCGGGTCGAACTTGTGGTCGTGGCAGCGTGCGCAAGCCAGCGTCAGGCCCAGCCAGACCGTGGCCGTGGTCTCGGCCCGGTCGGCCACGTACTCCACGCGGAACTCCTCGTTGACAGAGCCGCCCTCCGCGGTCGTGCGGTGGTTGCGGTTGAACCCGGTTGCGACGATCTGCGTCCGGGAGGCGTCCGGAAGCATGTCGCCGGCCAGTTGCTCGAGCGTGAACTGGTCGAAAGGCACGTTGCGATTGAAGGCATCGATCACCCAGTCGCGCCAGCGCCACATCGAGCGCGTGCCATCGGTCTGGTAGCCGTTCGTATCGGCATAGCGCGCGGCGTCCAGCCACATGCCCGCCAGGTGCTCGCCGTAGCTGGCCGATGCGAGCAGGCGGTCCAGCAGCCTCTCGTAAGCGTCGGTCGCCGGATCTTCCGCGAACTCCTGCACCATGTCCGGAGCCGGCGGCAGGCCTGTCAGATCCAGTGCCGCCCGGCGAGCGAGCGTGCGCCGGTCCGCCGGCGCGGCCGGGGCGAGTCCTTCTTGGGCCAGCCTGTCGGCGACCAGCGCGTCGATGGGGTGCAGCCCGACCTTGGCGGGCTGCGGCAGCTCCGGCCGCGCGGGCGGGCTGAACGCCCAGTGGCTTTCCCACTGGGCTCCTTGCTCGATCCAGCGCCGCAGGGTCTCGATCTCGCCATCGCTGAGCGGATCGTGGCCCATGTACGCGGGCGGCATCCGCCGGGCTAGATCCGAACTGGTGACCCGTTGGAGCAGGCCGCTTTCGGCGGGCTCGCCCGGCACGATTGGCATGGCGCCGCTGGCAGCCGCGCCGAACGCGCCGGACTCGCGGTCCAAGCGCAGGCCCGCTTGGCGCTGGCCCTGGTCCGGGCCGTGGCAGCTGTAGCAGCGATCCGACAGGATCGGACGCACGTCGTCGTTGTAGTCAACGCGTTCGGAGGGCAGTGTCGCGGCGCTGCTAGCGGCCGCGACCAAGCCAGCGAGCAACAGGTAAGTTACAGCCCGGCCCACACAGCGATTGTACCAGCGGAAGGCCGAAACTGACTCTTCTGGCGACCTCGGCAGTGCCTCTATCCGGGCGACGATCAAGCAAGAACGAGAGTCTCGGCGACTGCCAAGCGGTCTGGGGGAGTGCTTGCGCGATGGACCCGTAGGTTCTTAATGACAAGTCTTACAATACCCTTACAATAGATGCGTGGTTTGCAAGCTGGGCCCCTAGGCGCGGCATTGTGGCTTCGGGCGCTGAATGACAAGCGCGACGAGGGATAGCGCGAGCGGACGGCGGCAGTTAGAACACGGGAGAAACGAAGTGCGCAGTTCGAATAGAGAGTCCAATTTGCGATGGGGCGTCGAGAAGCGGCTGGAGTTCATTGAGTTTCGGCTCTATTTCGAGGGCAGGATGAACCGAGGCGACCTGATGAAGATCTTCGGGGTCTCGGTCAACCAAGCCTCAACCGATCTGAACCGGTACCTGAAACTGGCACCGGACAACATGGTCTACGACAAGAGCGCCAGGAGCTACCTGCGCAGCGACAGCTTCAAGCCGCTGTTCCTCAAACTTGACGCTGCCACCTACTTGAATCAGCTGCGCGCGCTTTCCGACGGCATCGTGACCAAGCAAGAGTCGTGGGCCATGGAATACCCCGTTTTCGACGCGGCACCGGCCCCGACGCGCGTCGTCGATCCGGCCATCCTGCAGACCGTCTTGGAGGTCTTGCGCGACGAGGTGGCACTCGAGATCAGGTACCAGTCCCTGAGCGCGCCGATGCCGGAGTGGCGTTGGATCGCGCCGCATGCGATCGGTTTCGATGGCTTCCGCTGGCACATCCGCGCATTCTGCGACAGGGATCGCCTGTACAAGGATTTCCTGCTGGCGCGGGTTATCGACACGCGGGCCACGCGGCGGCCCGGCAACGATCCGGACACGGACCGCGACTGGCACGAGCACGTCGCCTTGGATATCGGCCCCCACCCGGGGCTGTCCGAGTCCCAGCAAGAGGTGATCGCGCTCGACTACGGCATGCAGGACGGAAGGGTCACGCTGCGCGTGCGCCGCGCCTTCCTGTACTACACGATGAAGCGCTTGGGCCTGGACCGGGACCCGGTGACGCGCGAGCCGGCGAACCAGCACATCGTGCTGCTCAACCGGGACGCGATCGAGGCCGACCGACTGTCCTTTGACAGCCGTGAGCGCGCCTGAGTGCCGCCGAAGCCGAAATCCCGCCCGCTTGCCACGAAAATGATGCCGTTCGAGGCCAAATATGTCTTGCGGTCGCGTCAAGCCGCCGCAGGGCGTATAATCAACGTGCCTGATAGTGCGCCGTCGGCTCAGCCGCGGTGCACGAGTCATCATGTCTACCAACCCGTCGCCGCTGCCGCAAGCGCCTGAAATCGAGCCACGCCCACAGCCGGTCGCACCTCCCAGCCCCCCAGGGCAGCCCCGCAAGCCCAGCGTCGGGCTCATTGCGGGCTTGTGCTTGGTCGCATCGTTGGTGACCGCCCTGGCGATGTGGGCCCTTGCCAATCGCGGCATGGACTCCTTGTCGGGTTCGGGTGCCGGCTCCCAGGCGCGCCTGGCCGTGGCCACCGGCGGGGAACTGCTGAAGTCCTTGCGCGTCGGCGGAACGGTCGAAACGCTGAACTTCAGCGCGATTCGCGCGCCCCAGATGCGCGGCCCTCGCGATTCTGGCAGGGCCGATCTCACGTTGATGAGTCTGGCGCCGGCCGGCAGCATCGTAAAGGCGGGGGCCGTGGTCGCGGAGTTTGAGCTGCGGTGGCTTGTGGACCACATCGAGGATCGCGAATCAGTCGTGAACAGGGCGCAATCGACCCTCAAGAAACAGGTCGCCGATGTACTGATCCTCAAGGAAACCGAGCGCCAGGCGCGGGTGACCGCCAAGGCCGAGTTCGAGAAAGCGCTCTTGGATCTGAGAACCGCGGAGGTGCGTTCAGAGATCGAGGCCGAGGTGCTGAAGAACGTTTCCGAGGAGGCCCGCGCTACTTGGGGCCAGCTCGAAGATGAGGGCAGGATCAAAGAGACTGTCCACGCCGCAACCATTCGCGGCGAGGAGCTGATAGTGCGAGAAGAGGAGCTCCACGTGGAACGCCACGTGCGCGACTTGGAGCGGCTCCAGGTCAAGGCTCCGATCCCGGGCATGATCGTGCGCGAGTCGCTGTTCAACAAGAGCGGCCAGTTCTCCCAAGCCAAGGAAGGCGACCAGATCTATCCCGGGGCGCTCTTCATGCGCATCGTCGACGTGTCGCAGATGGTTGTCAGCGCGTCGGTTAATCAGGTGGATGCGCAGTCCATCCGCATCGGCGACGAGGCGGTGGTCGAGCTTGACGCGTATCCGGGCGAACAGTTCCGGGGACGGGTCGTGAATATGGGCGCGATGGCGAGTTCCGCATCGAGCGGCTCGAGGTTTAGCCGGGGCAAGGGAGGCGCATTCATCAAGCACATCCCCATGCGCATCCTGATCGAAGATCATGATGAGCGCATCCTGCCGGACTTGTCGGCCAGCGTCGACGTGCGGGCGTCCAATCGCCCGAAGGGAGTGCTGGTGCCGCGCGAGGCGCTCAGGAGCGAGGACGGGCAAGCGTCGAACTTCGTTTACGTCCACAGCGCCGGCCAGTTCCTCCTCCGCGAAGTTCGTGTGCAGGATGTCAGCGACACCGAGGCCTTGATCGAAACGGGCCTGCAGGCCGGCGAGGAGATTCTGCTCGGCGGCTTGCCTGCCAGCACGGAAGGCCACTACTAAAAGGGGGGCGCCTCGCCGGTAGCAGCGAACCACCGCAGGGCGTATAATCAACACGGCCCAAAGTGCACCGTCGGCTGGGCCGCGACGGACAAGCGAGCATGTCTACTAGCAACCCTTCTCCACTGCCACAAGCTCCTGAGATCGAGCGGCGTCCTCAGCCGGTCGCGCCTCCCAGTCCTCCCGGGCAGCCCCGCAAGCCCAGCGTCGGGCTCATCGCGGGCCTGTGCTTGGTCGCTTCGCTGGTGACTGCGTTGGCGATGTGGGCCCTTGCCAATCGCGGTGTGGACACCTCTTCAGGTTCAGGCGCGAGTTCCCAAGCCCGGCTGGCCGTGGCCACCGGCGGGGAACTGCTGAAGTCCTTGCGCGTCGGCGGGACAATCGAAACACTGAACTTCGCTGCGATTCGCGTGCCCCAGATGCGCGGCCCGCGCGATGCCGGCAGAGCCGACCTGACCATCATGTCCCTTGCGCCTGCTGGCAGCATCGTCAAGGCAGGGGCTGTCGTGGCGGAATTCGAGCTGAGGTGGCTCGAGGATCATATCGCGGATGTCGAGTCAGACGTGGCCCTGGAGCAGTCGAACTTCAAGAAACACATCGCCGACGTTCAGATTCTCAAAGAGACCGAACGCCAGGCGCGGGTGACCGCCAAGGCCGAATACCAGAAGGCGCTATTGGATCTGAAGACTGCGGAGGTACGCTCTCAGATCGAGGCCGAGGTGCTGAAAAACGTTTCGGAGGAGGCTCGCGCCACTTGGGACCAGCTCGAAGAAGAGGCCAGGATCAAGGAAGTTGTCCACGATGCAAGCATTCGCGGTCAGGAACTGGTTGTGCGCGAAGAAGAGTTGCACGTGGGCCGTCACGTGCGCGACCTTAATCGGCTTCAAGTCAAGGCTCCGATCCCGGGCATGATCGTCCACGAGACGCTGTTCGGCCGGGGCGGCCAGTTCTCCCAAGCCAACGAGGGCGACCAGATCTATCCCGGGGCGCTCTTCATGCGCATCGTAGACGTGTCGCAGATGGTCGTCGGTGCGTCGGTCAATCAGGTGGATGCGCAGTCCATCCGCATCGGCGACGAGGCGGTGGTCGAACTCGATGCGTATCCGGGCGAGCGGTTCCGGGGACGGGTCGTGAACTTGGGTGCGATGGCGAGCTCCTCATCGGGCGGCTCGAGGTTTAGCCGGGGCCAGACCGGCGCGTTCATCAAGCACATCCCCATGCGCATCCTGATAGAGGATCATGATGAGCGCATCCTGCCGGACTTGTCAGCCAGCGTCGACATCCGGGCGTCGAATTCCCCGAAGGGAGTGCTTGTGCCGCGCGAGGCACTCCGGAGCGCGGACGGCCAAGGATCGAGCATCGTCTACGTCCACAGCGACGGCCAGTTTCTCCGCCGCGAGGTCCGCGTGCAGGATGTCAGCGACACCGAGGCCTTAATCGGAGCGGGACTGCAGGCCGGCGAGGAGATTCTGCTCAGCGGTTTGCCTGTCGTCACCGAAGGCTACCAGTAGGGGGTACGCTCTGCGGCTGCTGGGCGGCTGGCCGCAACTAGGCGTGCTAAGCTAACCGAACGAGCCGATGGCCGGTCGTCTAACGGTAGGACACGTGCCTTTGGAGCCCGTTGTGGAGGTTCGAATCCTCCCCGGCCAGCCACTCTGTAAGGCTGTCTCGCCGCACCGATGCTGAGAGTCGGCTTGACGGGCGGCCTCGCTAGCGGCAAGAGCTTCGCCGCTAGCGAGTTCGAGCGTCTCGGCTGCGTCGTCTTGCAGGCGGACCGGCTCGGGCATGCGATCTTGGCGGAAGACGCGGCCGTGCTCGGGGAGGTGACCGCCGCCTTCGGCGGGCAAGTGCTGCAGGCGGACGGCGCAATCGACCGCAAGGCGTTGGCCAGGGTCGTGTTCGCGAGCAAGGACGACCTGCAGCGCCTCAACGCGATCGTGCACCCGCGTGTCTTCGAGCGCGTGGAGGACTTTTTCCGGCAGACCGCGCAGCGCGACCCGGACGCGGTCGCTCTGGTGGAGGCGGCGATCATGGTCGAGACCGGCAGCTACCGCCGCTATGATCGCTTGGTCCTGGCGGCCTGCCCGCGAGAGGCTCAGATCGATCGTTTCGTGCGGCGCGAAGGCTCCACTCGCGCCGAGGCCGAAGCGAGGCTCGGCCGGCAGATGCCGCTTGACGAGAAGCGCAAGTACGCTGACTACGTGATCGACACGGGCAGCAGCGAAGCCCGCACGTTGGAGCAAGTCCGCGAGGTCTACCGCCAGCTGCGCAGCGAGGCCGAGAAGAAGGGGGCGCATGCAGATGTCCAGACCAGCTAGGGGCGCTGTGCGCGCAATCTTCTGCGGCGCCTTGGTGGTGTTCGCGCTCTTGCTCTGGGCCACCTGGCCGGTTCAGCTCAGCAGGGTGGCCCCGGTCGTGTTCGAAGAGCCGTTTTGGACCGAGGCGGATTCGACGCTCAACGCCGACGAGCTGTCGAACATCGAGATCTACAACCGGGCGAGTCCGGCGACGGTGCATATCACCAGCACGGTGCTGCAGCGCAATTGGTTCTTGGAAGTCTATCCCAGCGAATCGACCGGATCCGGATTCTTGATCGATGCGGAGGGGCGCATCCTCACCAACTTCCACGTCATCCAGGGCAGCGCCGAGCTGGAGGTCAATCCGCTGACTGAGGACGACGACGGCAACCGTTACAAGGCCACCGTGCTGGCCACGGATCCGGCCAATGACCTGGCGTTGATCCAGATCCGGCCGGAAGCCCCGATGCCGTTTCTCGCGCTGGGCGATTCCGACGGGGTCAAGGTGGGCCAGAAGGTGCTGGCGATCGGCAACCCGTTCGGCTTGGAAGGCACGCTGACCACGGGCGTGATCAGTTCGACAGGACGCTCCATCCAAGATCGCAGCGGGGTGCTCAAGGATCTGTTTCAGACTGACGCGGCCATCAATCCCGGCAACAGCGGCGGGCCGCTGCTGGACTCCAGCGGCAACGTGATCGGGGTGAACACGGCCATCTACGGCCCCAGCGGCAACATCGGCATCGGCTTCGCCATGCCGATCAACCGCGCCAAGGCGCTGCTGCGTTTTGTCAAGGGCGGAGCGCAGCCGCCGCAGGACATGGGCGTGGAAGGCTTCTTCCTGACGCGGCGCTGGTCGCGGGCGCTGCGCCTCCCCACGACCGGGTATCTCGTCACGGACGTGGCCAGGGGTTCTGCGGCCGCCGAGGCGGGCCTGCGCGGGGCCAGCCGGGACATCATCGTCGGCAACTACCGCGTGCCGTGGGGCGGCGACGTGATCATTGAGGTCGACGGCGCGGCGGTCACGGACAAGACCTCGATGCAGCAGGCGCTCTCGCTCAAGCTGGCCGGGGATCGGGTGGCCCTGCGCGTCTTGCGCGGGGACGCGGAGCTTGAACTCACAGTGACGCTGCGCGGCCGCAACATGGGCGTGCGCCTGTAAGGGTTCCGGCGCTGGCCTCTCAAGCGCTCCGCGGGACTGCCACCCAGGCCTCGCCCTTGTGTCCGAAGTCGAATCGGTCCGGGTGAAGGATCTCGGCGAGGATCTCGACGGATTCGGCCAGCCGCGGTCCGGGGCGGTTGAAGAACTGGTTGCCGTCAGCGACGGATACCCGCTCTCGGCGAACCGCCTTGAGAGAGGACCAGCGCGGCTCGGCCTGCAGGATCGGCACGTCCGCCAGCGTGCGCTCGATGTCGAAGCCGCACGGGCTCAGCAGGATCACGTCAGGGTCGGCTCGCAGCACGTCCTCGAAACCGATCCAAGGCGAGTGCTCGCCCGCGCTGCCGAACAGGCACCTTCCTCCGGCGATTTCGATCAGTTCAGGCATCCAGTTGCCCGCGGCCATCAGCGGGTCAATCCACTCGATCGCTGCCACGGTGGGCTTCGACGGCAGATCGCGGGCAGCCTCGCCAACCGCATCGATGCGGCTCTTGGTGTCCGACACCAAGCGGGCTCCTGCGTCGCGATGTCCCAATGCGTCTCCCACTCGTCGGAAGTCCTCCCAAATATCGGCAAGGGAATTGGGTTGCAAGGATACGATCTCGGCGCTGCACCCGGCCTCGCGGGCAACTGCCCTTTCTACGTCGCGCAAGCTGACAGCGCAGACGTCGCACTGGCTTTGCGTGACGATGTGGGTTGGCCGGGTCGTGCGCAGCGCCCCTGGCTGCATGTCGTAGACGCCCAGCGCATCGAGCGCGCGCGCCTCGCTGGACAGGGCCTTGACCTGCCTGTCGATCTCTTGGCTGGAGGCGTGCACGTCGAAGCGCGGCTGCGTGGCTTGGGGCAAGTCCCCCACGTCGGGAGGATAGTCGCACTCGTGCGACCGCCCCACCAGCCGGTCGCGCAACCCAAGCGCGCAAACGATCTCGGTCGCGCTCGCGATCAGGGACAGGACGCGTAGATCGTCTTGCGGTGCCAAGCGCTCATTGTACGCACCTATGACGGGTTAACATTCTAGTTATGACTCGCTCCGAATTTCTCCGCCTGCTCACGGCGAGCGCGGCGATCCCCGCCACCGCCCGGAGAGTCGTCGCCACTAGCGGCGAGACGCGCAAGCTCGTCCTGATCGCTGGCAGCCCCAGCCATCCGCCCGGCATGCACGAGTTCAGGGCTGGCACCCTGTTGCTCGAGAGGCGCCTGGCGCAGGTGCCAGGCCTTTCCGTGGAGCGGCATGACAACGACTGGGTGCCCGACGAATCGACCTTCGAGGACGCCGCTGCGATCGTGATCTATTCCGACGGCGGACGCAAGCATCCGCTGGTCGACAAGGGACGGCAGGCGCTCATGGCGCGGCAGATCGCTCGCGGCGCCGGGCTGGGCTGCATGCACTACGGCGTCGAGGTGCTCCGCGACAATGCGGGCGAGGAATTCACCGACTGGCTGGGAGGCTACTACGAGCACGAGTGGTCGTGCAACCCGATCTGGACGCCATCGTTCGAGCGCTTCCCGGACCACCCGGTCGCGAACGGAGTCAAGCCGTTCGGCGTCGAGGACGAGTGGTACTTCAACATGCGCTTCCGGGAGGGCTTTGACGCCTCGGGGCCGAAACAGATCGACGGATCCACGTTCACGCCGGTCTTGGTGGCCAAGCCCAGCGACGAGGTCCGCGACGGCCCGTACGTGCACCCGAAGGGGCCGTACCCGCACATTCAGGCGGCCAAGGGGCGTGACGAGGCCGTGCTGTGGACGATCGAGCGCCCGGACGGCGGTCGCGGGTTCGGTTTTACCGGCGGCCACTTCCACATCAACTGGCAGAACGACGAATACCGCAAGGTGGTCATGAACGCGATCTGCTGGCTGGCCGGGCTCAAGGTGCCGCGGCTGGGAGTCGGATCTTCCACCGTCACCGATGACGAGATAGCCCGGAACCTTGATCCGAAACCCCCGAAGAAGGGGTGACCGTCCCAGTCGGTTTGGGGCGCGCTTCGGGCGGGTGCCGCCCAGGCGAGCTGCGTAGCTGCCGTGGAGAAGACCTGACGGGAAATAGCATTCGGCGATCTCGCCGAAGCCGCCGATCAATCGGTCAAGGACGCCGGCTCTTGGATCGGCCTTCCGGTTATCCAGGGCCTCCTGCCGATCGTATTGGACGCTCACGTCCAGGCGGACGCTGTAGGCTGGGTCCATGCAGCGATTGACGGCCCTCGTTTTGGTCTTGGCTCTATCCGAGTGGGTGCCGGCCCAAGATCAGCCAGATGTCGAAGTCGTCTCGATGGACGACGACCAAGTCGACCGAGGCTACCTGCTCTGGCATCGCGCGGACGAGATCGGAACCGACGTCGACAACTACACCGTCTTGACGGACTTCAGGGGAGTCGAGATCCACCGCTGGGAAAGCGACCTCGACGGCGGCGGCCATACGGCCTACCTGCTCGACGGCGGCAGGCTCCTGCGCATGGGCATTCGCGACCGCAGCCTCGTGCAGGGCCAGCCGGTGGTCGCAGTCGATGCCGTCCAGATCCTCGGCCCCGACTCGAGGGTCCTATGGGAGATGAGCGCCTCGGAGCTGGGTCCGCTGACCTTCCACCACGACCTGACTCCACTGCCCAATGGCAACATCCTGCTACTGACGTACAAGCCGCTGCCTGCTGACGAAGCACGCGCGATTGGCTGGGACCCGGGCGAAAGCGAGACCGTCTGGTCCGACGGGGTGATCGAGATCAAGCCTGACCTCGACGACGGATCGCACGAAGTCTTGTGGGAGTGGAGTTTCAAGGATCACCTGATCCAAGAGCGCGCCCCTGACGCTCCGAACTACGGGGTCGTCAAAGATCATCCCGAGCGGATCGACCCGCACTATCCGACCAGCTATGCGCCGATGAACATCGTCCGCCAACATCTCAACAGCGTCGACTACAACCCCAGGCTCGACCAGATTGTGGTCAGCTCTTTCATCTACAACGAGATCTGGATCATCGATCACAGCACTACGACCGCCGAGGCGGCGTCCTCTGCTGGGGGCCGCGGCGGGAAGGGTGGCGACCTGCTGTTTCGCTACGGAAATCCCGAGGCCTACGACATGGGCAGTGACAGCGACCGCGTGTTCCTCAAGCAGCACGACGCCAACTGGATCGACTTGGATGCCCCCGGCGAGGGAAACCTGATCGTGCACAACAACAACACTGTCATCCGCCCCGGCCTGCTCAGGAGAGGCGGCCCCGGCGCCAGCCGCAATGGCCTACAACGCCAGCAGGATCTCAAGGGCGTCAGCAACGTGCAGGAGCTCAGGCTGCCTGTAAATCCCGATGGCACGTACGCCAGAGACGACGGTCGGCCGTTCACAGCCGAGCGCGTCTGGTACTGGGAGGACCCGAGCTACTTCGCTCCCTTCCAGGGCGGAGCGCGACGATTGCCGAATGGCAACACCCTCATTAGCAACACAGTGCATCGCCAAGTGCTCGAAGTGAGCCGGGACAAGGAAATCGTCGCCGAATACAAGGGGTCCGCGCCCACCTACAAATCTTTCAAATACCCTGAGGGCCATCTCGGGACGCTTCTGGCGAAGTAGGCTCGGCACGGGTCGGGTGGGCCGTAGATACGATCCGATCGTCAAAGCTCGTGCAAGCGGAATTGCCTCGGCCCCATCCCGCCCACGGATGAGCGACCAGTACTCGCGTCACTTCGGAATCGAGCACGACACTGCAGGGCCTTGCTTGTACCGGCCTTGGGCTCAAGCCACGCACCGGGCCTGAGCGAAACACTGCGGGCCCTCCTGCCTTGTTCCGCACATCCTGGGCATGCGGGGACTGCGCTCGACGACGCCATCTACCTCGTCAGCGGCATGCATCACGAGCTGCGCGATATTGACCTGCACCAGAGGGCACTGCAGGCCGCCGACAACCCGTTCGGCGCGAAGTTGTAACCCATGTCTCCGGGTAACTACTCACGCCTCGGTTGGTGTCGAGACGTGAGTTGGTGTCGGGCCATAGTGTTGTTCGAGCGTGGCGACAGCGTTGCCGGCGAGCGCAATTTGAATGGCGACCAGAGGATTGTAGCCGAGTGCTTGCATGGACTGCAGGTAGCTGGAGATGCGGGCATAGGCCTCGCCGAAGGCTAGCGTGCGAAAGCAGCCCGAGACTTTCATCTTGACCTTGGACATGCGCAGTCCGCGCTCGCCGGCGTTGTTGGTGAAGGGCACATCGGCATCGTGCAGGAAGCGCAGCACGGACTCTTCGTGCTGGGCGAGCCGCTCGTGCAGGTTGTGGGCATCGGATTTGGCGATTGGTCCGCGTTGGCCCTTTTTGCGGGGCGGCAGCGCGGGCAATTCCTTGCGGCCCTGGGTCAGGATGGTGCGGTAGCGCTTGCGCAGGGCCTTGCAGGCGGCTGCGCTGAGGGCCTTGCCCTGGCTGGCATTGACCCTGTGGCAGGCCTGTTGCAGCAGGGCTTTCATCAGCCGCGCCCAGCGGTAGCCGTTGGACTCGACAATGAAGGTCAGTTCACGGATTAAGTGCGCGCCGCAGAGCTGGTGCCGGCAGTCGGCGTAGCTGAGGTAGGAGGCCCAGCAGTCATGCACCAGCGTGCCGCGATAGTTTGGGATCAGACCGATCGCCTCGATGGCTGCCTTGCCGCGCTTGGGATGCAGGAACTTCAGCGTCAGCGAGCCATCGGTGAGGATATGCAGCCAATGGTTCTTGCGGTCGACCCGCAGGCCGGTCTCGTCGGCATGCAAGGCCGGAGCTGCCAGCAGGTGGGCGCTGGCGGCCTCTTCCCAAGCTTGCAAGGCCTGCTGCAGGCGGCGCATGTAGCCCAGGCAGGTGGCCTCGGACAAGCGCAGGCCGGAGATCGCCCGGACCAGCTCCACGACGCGCCGCAGGGAGAGCATGTGGGCCACGAGCAGGTTGATGATGAACGCCTGCAGGCCGCTGCCATACTGGCGCGGGCCGGGCATGCTGGCGGGGAAGGCTGGCTTGCAGCGGGCCTGGCAGTCGGGGCATTGCTTGACCTCGGCGGTGACGCGCTGCTCGACCACCTGAAAGACGATGTCGTACAGCACGCGGCGTTCGCGCTCGCTCGGAGTGACATCCGACAGATCGGCGCCACAGCTGTCACAGGCCGCCACGGTGAGCGTTTCCTCGGTGGTGACTCGCTGCAGGGTGGAGCCGCTGCGGTCTTCGGCCGGATTTGGCTTGCGGCCCGACTTGGCGCGCCGCGCGGTTTCGTCCTCGGCCTGCATCTGCGAGGGCGGGATGGAGGAGTTGCGGCTGGTTTTGCGGGTGGTCTTTTCCAGCAAGACCGTCAGCAGCAGTGTGAGCAAGGGCAGCAGCATCTGGAACACGGCGTCGGCTTCGGGCGACAGCTTGCCGCTGCTGCGCAGCGCCTCGACCTGCTGCTTGGCGGCTTCCAGTTCGGCGCGCAGGGACTTGTCGTGGAGCGTCGGCATCACTCGGCCTCGACCGCCATCAGGGCGGCCAGCACCGCCAGCCGCTCGCCCGGCGGCATGGCTGCGTAGCGCCTGCCCCAGTTGGCGGCCTTGCGCTTGATGCACTGCCGCTGTGTGAAGTTCTGGCCCGCGTACGTGTGCCAGTGCGGGCGCCCCGGGGCGAAGTTGCACCACAGCTTCTCGGTCACCACCCCGGCTTGGTTCATCACCTGCAGCGACAGGCTGTGCCAGCCTTCCAGCGCTCGCTCGTATAACTCGGAAGGGTAGCCGGAGATCATCACCTGGCAGGGCAGGCGCTTGAGCAACGCCAGCAGTTGCTCGTGATCGGCCGGCGTGTAGTCATAGCGGTAGCGGCGCTGCGATTTGCGGGTGCTGTGCAGATAGGGCGGGTCGGAGTAGACCAGCTCGTCGCCCGCAAACGGGAACTGGGCCAGGAAGCGGTGGCAGCAGCCGTGCACCAGTTCCACCTCGTAGTCGCAGCGGAACGTGCGGAGCGAGCGGGCGTTGCGATCAATGCCGATGTTGCGCAGCGCCGGCGGCTTGCGCTGCATGAGCGCGCCGCCGCCGAGATGGGTCTCGATATAGGTGGCATGCGGCGGCATGGCCGCGATCAGCGGCTGGCACAGACCCGAGGTCGCCTTCGATCCGTACCAAGCTCCCATCGCCGCGCGCTGCCGAAGGCTCCCTTAACCAGCAGCATAGGCGGCCACAGCCATATTGTCAAGCGCGCCAGCGGCTGGGTCCGGAAGCGAGCCGCTGCCGGTCAGAAAGGTGCCCGCTCAGAGACAGGATCCCGCCACCAGCAACCGTTGGAAACCTACCCGACCCCAACCAGCGCAAGCCTTGCTGCGCGTGATCTCAGGCCACAAGACACATAGTCAAAAAAGGGCCTGAGCAGTTACGTCTCCGGTACGTTTTGTTACCTGCGTGTCCGGTCCGGACCGGCGAGCAGAAGGCCGGCGGATGATCTCTTCAATCGCTAAACAGCTATTCATAGACCGCTTGCGGTTTGTTCTCTGAGGGCAGGTGTTCGGCCAGTTCGTCGATCACCGCGCGGTGTTGGGCAGTTACGGATTGATGGGCGAGGTTGTTCCATTCGTTGGGATCGGAAAGGTGATCGTAGAGTTCTTCGCTTCCATCGTGGTAGCGGATGTAGCGGTAGCGGCTGGATCTCAGCGAGTGGTTGTTGTGGCCGTAGGTGGTGAGTGCTGGGCGTGTCCAGGGGAGAGCCGGGTCACTTAAGAGCGGAGAGATGGATTGCCCGTCGAGGCCGCGGAGCGGCGGCAAGCCAGCCAGTTCGAGCAGAGTGGGGTAGAGATCGATCAGGCTGACGATGCGATCGCATTGGACGCCGCGCTGTGTGGCGATTGGCGAGTCTTCGGGGAGGGCGATGACGAGCGTGGTGCGTGTACTGGCTTCCCAGAGCGCGTGTTTTCGCCAGTGTTCTTTTTGGCCGAGGTGCCAGCCGTGATCGCCCCACAGGACGACGATGGTGTTGCGGGCGTGGGGAGAGCGATCGAGCGCGTCGAGCACGCGACCGATCTGTGCGTCGGCAAAACTGATGGTGGCGAGGTAGCCTTGCACGGCAGGCTTCCACTGGTTGTGCCTGAGGATGGCGGCGTGGTCGCCGCCGGGGTGGGCGAAGTTTCTGGCGCCGGACGGATCGTAGACTTCAGCGGCGAGTTTGCGACCGAAGGGTGGGATGTCGGCTAGATCGTCATCGGTCACAGACGGAAGAGAGATGGAATCGAGGGGGTGGAGGTCGAAATACTTTTCCGGGACGACCCAGGGCATGTGGGGTTTGGTGAGACCGTAGGCGATGAAAAAGGGTTTGTCGTGCGCCTTGCCGAGTTCGGCAATGACCTGGTCGGCGATTTGCGTGTCGAACATGTCTGTGTCCTCGAGCGGTGTGGGGCCCCAGTTGACCCACATATCGTCGGGGGCGTTCTCGGGGCGTGGCGTCGCGGGTCGTTTCGCGGAGCTTGCGGAGAAGTATTGATCCCAGGACGCCTCATCGTAGGCGGCTCTGCTGTGATAGATCTTGCCGCCGCCCTTGGCGACGTAGCCGTGGTCGCGAAAGTACTGGGAAAGGGTGACGGCATCGGGCAGATGGGTGCGGAGTTTCTCCATGTTGCCGTAGACGCCGGAGCGTGCGGGGGTGATGCCGGTCATCAAGCTGACGCGCGAGGGATTGCAGAGGGGTGCGGAACTGTAGGCGCGTGTGAACGAGGTGCCTCGGGCGGCAAGGCGGTCGATGTTTGGGGTGAGCGAATTGGGATGGCCGCCGAGGTGGCCGACCCAATGGTTGAGATCGTCTACGGCGATGAACAGGACGTTTGGCTTGGTTTGCGCGGCGGGAAAGCAGGAGGTGGCGAATGCGAGGCAGAAGCCCGCAAGCCAGAGCAGCTGGCGGGGCGTGGCATGCGATTGGATGTTTCGGCGGGTTGCCATGGGGTACTGATCTCGACGTCCATTGTCATGGACGAGAGCGGGCGAGGTCTCGCTGCACGACGGCTCGATTCTGCCGCTCGGGTCTGTCTTGCCGGATAGCAGTCGCAAACGAGGGTACCGTGGAGCGACCGTGCGGGAGGCCGTTGAGGGCACCGCCAGAGGCCCTGATTGGAGCGATTCGGGCGATTTCGAGTGGTTGTTCAGTCGGCGGGAAAGAACAATGACTGATTTGAGCGATGGTCGGGGCGGAGGGATTCGAACCCCCGACTTCCTGCTCCCAAAGCAGGCGCGCTACCAGACTGCGCCACGCCCCGGCGCCTGGTTCCCATTGTAGGCCCGCTGGTCCGCTAGTTGAAGTCCAGCGTGACGCCCCGCGCTTCCAACAGCTCGCCGGTCGCCTGCAGCAGGGTCACCATCGCCCGGCGGTAGCCGATCGATTCCTGGAGCAGGTCGGCCTGGCTCTGCACCAGGTCATCCTGCGCGTCCAGCACGATGAAGGCCGTGCTCACGCCCAGGTCGTACTTGCGCTGCTCGGCATCCAAGCGCTTCTGGGAGAAATCCAGCGCCACGGCGGCCTGCTGGATGGCGGCCTTGCTCAGCTCGACGCCCGTGATGGCATTCAAGACCTCCAGCCGGACCTGTTGCTCCAAGGCGCGCAGTTCGTACATGTTCTGCTTCTTCTGCAGCACCGAGTTGGCCAGGGCGACGGCCGCGCGCCGGTTGCGCAGCGGCAGGTTCAGCTGCAACCCCACGCTATAGGTGGGGAACGCGAATCGGAACAGCTGGCCCATCGCCGCCGGAAAGCCGCTGGCCTCGATGAGCTGGGTCGAGCCGGCACCCAAGATGGAGTTTTGGAAGAGGTTTCCGCCCAGCCCCGTCGCGCTGTATTGGGCCGTCAGGGCGAGGTCGGGGCGCTGGGCGTTGGTGTCGCGCTTGATGTTGTAGTCGTCGATCGCCAGGGTCGTCCTGCGCAGCCGGATCTCGGGGCGCATCAGCGTCGCCTTGCGGATGGACTCCTCCGGCTCGAACGTCGGCATGTAGATCGGCGGGTCGGCGGACTCGGTCAGCACCAGCGGCAGATTGCGGATCTCGGGGTCCAGGTCCGCTCCGATCTGCCGACGCACGCGATCTTCCGCCTGCTGCAGCTGGTAGCGGGCGCGCGTGACGCTCACCTGGGCGTTGGCGTAGTTCTGCTCCGGCTGGTAGATGTCCAGTGGGGAGATCGCGCCCAGTTCCAGCTCGCGCTGCGAGCGCTCCAAGAACCTGCGCCGCAACTCCAGGTTGTTCTCCTGCACATTGAGGGACTCGCGGTTGGACACCACCTGCCAGTAGGTGTTCTCCGCTTGCGCGATCAGCGCGAGAATGCGCGTCCTGGCCGTCGACTGCGAGTTGTCATAGCGGGCCCGCGCGATCAGGATCGGGATGCGCTGGATGCCTCGCCCGCGGTCGCGCAGCAGGGGTTGCGAGATGCTGAACTGCAGCGTGTCTTGGATCGAAGGGTTGAACGTCCGGAACGAGCTGCTGCTGGCGCTCTTCAGGCCGGTGAAGCCGATCTGGTAGTTCGTGCCCGTGTCCAGCGTGTGGCGGTAGGTAAAACCGCCGTTCTGGCGCAGCGAGCTGATCACGTCGCCGCCCTGCAGCTGGTCCTGCGACGGGTTCGTCGAGCGGTTCGCGTTGAAGTTCAGCGCCAGCGTGGGGTCGAACGGGCTGAAGGCGGACTGGATCGAATTCTCCGACTGGAGCACCGTCAGGATCTGGATCTGCACGTCCGGGTGATTGGCCATCACCAGCTGCAAGTAGGAGTTCAGGTTCAGCTCGAGCTTGCCGTCAACGACGTAGTCCTCCAGCTGCCCGACAGATCCGACTTCGACGTCGTACGGGGCGGCCTGCCACTGCTCCCGGAAGTAAGCTCCGTCCGGAAACGTCGCGAACTGGGCCGCGGCGGGGCTGGCGGCCAGGGCGAACGCCAAGGCGGGGAGGGCTTTGCGAAGAGCACTACTCATAGCGGATGGCCTCAATGGGGTCGAGTTTGGCTGCCTGCATGGCGGGGTAGATGCCGAACAGCAGTCCGATGAATACCGAGACGCCGAACGAGACTACGATCGAGATGACCGTCACGACGGTCGCCCAGCCGGCGATGGCGGCGATGATCTTGGAGCCGCCGAAGCCGGCCGCGATGCCGATCAGGCCGCCGAGGATGGAAATCATCACCGCCTCGATCAGGAACTGCCGCACGATGTCGCGCTGGCGCGCTCCGATAGCGCGCCGGATGCCGATCTCGCGCGTGCGCTCGAGCACGGTCGCGAGCATGATGTTCATGATGCCGATGCCGCCCACCAGCAGCGAGATGCCCGCGATGCAGATCATCACGATCTGGAACACCAGCTGCTGCTGCTCGCGCTGCGCGAGCAGGTCTGCCGGCACCAGCACGGAGAAGTCGCTGGCGCCGTTGTGGGTCGTGTTCAGGATGGCCCGCACGATCTGCGAGGTCTCGATGGGGTCCGCTTCGGCCTCGACTCGGATGTAGATGCCGTCGATCTCGTCCTTGAGGTAGCTGTTGTTGTCCTCGAAGCGGCGCATGACCGAGTTCAGCGGAGCGAGGATGACGTTGCTGCGGTCGTCGGCTTCCAGCCCCTCCACATCGGACTCGGCGGTCGCCTGCGGCGCCGTGACCCCGATGACGTGCATCCACACCTCGTTGACCTTGACGTACTTGCCCACCGCGTTGCCGTAGCCGAGGACGCTGATCTTGGCCCGCTCTCCGAGCACGCACACCGGAGCGGAGCGGGAGTGCTCGTCATCGGTGAAAAAGCGGCCCTCGATCAGCGACATGCTGTAGATGTCGGTGTAGTTGGGCCGGACTCCGATCAGCGTCGGCAGGTCGCCGTCCATGGTGGGCAGCAGGCTGGTGGGCTGGAACGTCTTGCGCTCGGAGAGGCTGGCGATGTGCGGCGTGTTGGCCGCGATCGCCCGCGCGTCCCGGAACGTCAGCCCGGGCGAGACTTGGCGCACCTCGATCAGCGTGTCGCGGTCCGGCGCCTCGCTGGCCTCGACCACGATGTTGTTCACGCCGAGCAGGTCGATGTAGCGGATCATCTCCTGCCGGGCGCCTTCGGTGATCGACAGCATGGCGACCACGGCGCCGACGCCGAAGATCATGCCGAGCATCGTCAGCAGCGTGCGCAGCTTATGGGCCAGCAGGCTCCCGATCCCCATCTGGAGTTCGGGCATTACGTTGGGAAGTTGCATTCGTCAGCCTCCCGGGAACGCTGGCCCGGTCGAGGATTCGGGGGTCTTGGTCTGCGAAGCAGGGGCGGAGTCGGGGCGGTACAGCGAGACCAGATCGCCCTCGGCGAGCCCGTCCACGACAGCCACCTGGGACTCGGACCTGCGCCCGAGCTGGACGCGCCTGGCCCGGAGCCGCCCGGACTCCAGCACGTAGACGATGTTCTGCGCGCCCTCTTCGAACACCGCTTGGTACGGAATGTAGAGCGTGTCCGTGATGTTTTCGACCGTCACTTCCGCGTCGGCCAGCAAGCCGGGGCGGAGCAATACCTCCACGTCCGAGCCCTGCTGGGGCGGCTCGGGAAGCTGCGCCCCCGCCCGCTCGACCTCGCTGAACTCCGATCCGGACGAAGCCGCCGTGGCGGTTTGAGGCTGGCGACCGCCACGTGCGCCTCCCGCGCCACCGCCGGGCGCGCCACCTCCGGCACCGAATCCGCCGCCTGGGCCTCCAAATCCGCCGCCCGGGCCTGCGAAGCCTCCACCTGGGCCTCCAAATCCGCCGCCCGGACCTGCGAATCCGCCGCCCGGACCACCGCCGCCGCCCTGGCGGCCGCCGCCGCCGGCGGCTTGCATGATCTGGCGGAACTGCTGGCGCTCTTCGTTGCTGAGCTCTTGCGGGCTGCGGCCCTTGAGCAGGTCTTCGGCCTTCTTGCGGGACTCTTCCGGCAGGCGGCTCAGGATGCGCGATGGGTCGAATCCCTGCCCGCCCCGCTGGCCGCGCTGCTGGCCCTGCCCGCCTTGCGCCTGGCCCCCGGTGCGTTGCTGTTGTTGCCCGCCGCCGCGCTGGGCGCGATCGCCCTGCTGCCCGTTGCCCGGCCCCTGCCGTTGTCCTTGGGCACGCTGGCCGCCGCCCGGCCCGGCGTTCTGAGCTTGCTGGCGCGCGCCCGCTTGTCCCCCGCCGCGTGCGCCAGCCTGGGCGTCTCGGTTGCCTCCCCCGCGCTGTCCCTGGCCGCGGCCTTCCGGCGGCGCGCCGGCCGCGTCGCCCCGCGGGGCTCGTGCGGCGGCGTTCCCGCGCTGCGCCCCGTAGCCCACGGACGCGTTCTGTCGCGCCGTTGCCATGATTCGCTCGATGCGCTCGGACTCGGCGCCAATGTTTGCGAGCAACTGCTCCATGTCGATGCCGATGACGCATTCGAACTTCTTGACCGCTTCGCCGGAGAAGATGTTCGCCGAGGCGGTGTTGCCCAGGCGCTTGATCGTGCCCGTCACGGTCTTGTCCGGGATGGCATCGAGGCGGATGAGGACCTCTTGCCCCTCGCGCAGGTTGGCTCGCTCGGACTCCTCCACGCGGGTCAGCAACTCCATTTCGGACAGGTCCAGCAGTTGCGCAACCGACATGCCCGCCGGGATCTGGTCCCCTTCGCGGATCTCGGGCAGGGACTGCCCGAAGCCGCCGCGACCGCCCGAGCGGTTCTGAAGGATCGCCACCAGGCCCGTGAGCGGCGCGAGCACGCGCGACTGAGCGATCCGGCGCTCGTCGCGCTCCACGTCCAATTGCGCCTTGTTCAGCTGTTCGCGCAGCACCGCCAGCTCGGACTCGCGCTGCTTGAGCCGGTTCTGGATGTCCGCCTCGAGCTTCTGCTTGCGCCGCCGCGCTTCCTCGAGGGTGAGTTCGTTCTTGCGCGCGTCGATGTCGGCCAGCAGCTCGTTGCGCTGGACCTCCAGCTCCGCTCGCCGCACCTGGAAGTTTGCCTGGACGATCTCGACTTCGTCCTGGCTCTTGCGGATCTCCAGTTCGGCCTCGGCCTTCTTGAGGTTCTCCTCAATCTGCTCCACCGTCAGCAGGCTGTCTTCGAGCGCTGCCACGCGCTCGGAATCGTCCAGTTCGAAGATCAGGTCGCCGCGCCTGGCGAGGGCGCCCATCGGCGCCAGCTGGGTGATCTGCGACTGGGTTCCGATATTAGGCGCGGTCAGGGTCAGCGACCGCACGGCGCGCAACTCGCCGCGCAAGTAAGTCTTGACCACCAAGTCGCCCCGCTGCACCTCTGCGAGGGCGAAGCTCTGGTCGTCCTCGGGGAGGCTCTGCCACACAAAGTAGCCGCCGGCCGCGAGTGCCCCGGCCACGAAGACGATCGCAATCCGCAACAGTAGCTTCGTCATGGTTTTGTCTCCGATGTTGCTATAGGGTTCGTCCCTGGGTAGTCTCGGGATTCTCCAAGGCGATCACATCGCCTTCTTGCAGGCCGGCGGCGACGACGATCTCGGTGCCGTTGGTTGCGGCTACCTCGATCGGCACGCGCCGGTAGTTGACCCCGTCTTGGACGAAAACGGTTGGCTTGCCGTCGATCTGGGTCGACGCCTTGCTGGGAATCACGAGCACGTCCTCGATCCGCTGCACGACGATCTCCACCGTGGTGCTCATGCCGGGCCGCAGGCGCTCGTCGATCTTGTCGAGCGCGGCGAAGGCCGGGAAGTTCTTCTCGGGCGGCAGGCGGTTGAACACCAGCGTGGCGATCGGGCTCAGCCAGCTCACCGAGCCGCCCAGCACCACGTCGGGCACCGCATCGACGCGAATGCGGGTTTCCTGGCCCTCGCCCACGCGGCCGCGGTCCACCTCGTCCACGCGGAACTCCACCCGCAACGACTCTAGGTCCGGGATCTCGGCGATCGCCGCGCCGGTCCATACCGTATCGCCCTCCTGGAAGGGCGGGCGAGCCGTTCCGAACGAGCCCTGGGCGCGGTTGTTCGACAGGATGTGGACGATGCCGTCGCTCGGCGCTCGGAGCACCATGCTGCGCAAGTAGGTGCGGGAGAGGTTGAGATCCCTCTCCGCCTTGCCCTTGCGTTCCATCAAGCGTTCGATATCGGCCGCTTGGGACATGTCGCTGGCATCGGCCGTCGTCTCGGTCTTTTGGAGCTCCCCCTCGGCGATGGTCACGTCGATCTTGGCCTTCTCCGCCTCGATCTCGGCTAGGATCTCTTGCTTGCTGGCCTCCAGCCCGGCGCGCTCGACGTTGTACGTCGCCTGCATGATCATCATCTCGTTGCGCTCGTCGGTGATGGCATGCGAGGCCTCGGCCTGCTCGATCTCGCTGTCCACTTGCCGGACCTCGGTCTGGCGTTCGATCAGGGTGTCTTCCTGGGCTGACTCGTCGAATCGCACCACGATCTCGCCGGCCACGATCGGCTTGCCGTTCTCGGCAAGCTGGACGATCTGCAGGTTCGGTGTCTGGGGCGCGGTGATTTGCACGGATTCGGCGCTCTTGAGCTCTCCGCGGCTGCGCACCGTGCGCAAGAAGTCGCGGCGCTCGACTTCGGCGGTCGGCAGCTCGACGGGGGCAGGCCCGTACAACTGCAGGCCTAGGGCGGTCAGGGTCGCTGAGGCTGCTACGACCAAGCCGGCGCGCAGCCAAGGACGGTTCGGGATCGGGATCGGCATGGCCAAGAACCTATTGCGGCGCAACATCTGCGCCGGTCAATGTAATGACGGAAACTCGCGCGTCTAGGTTATGCCCCGCGCCCGGCTCGTCACGGTTTGCCGGCGGCGCGGAACAGCAGCGGCACAAAGTCAGCCAAGTAGCCGCGCCAGACCGGCCAGCTGTGGCCTCCGGCTGTGACGCGGTAAGTGTGGTTGACGCCGGCCTCGACCAGGGCGGCCTCGAACGCCTCGTTGCGATCAAGCAGGAAGTCGTCGCGTCCGATTGCGATCCAGAGCAGGTCGAGGCTCGCGTTGGCGCGTTCCGGGTCGGCCAGCAGGCCTTGTGCGGCGTCGCTGTCAGGGGCGGGAGCTCCGGCCGAAAAGGCCCCCACCCACGAGAAACGGTCCAGGCCGGTCGCGGCGCAATACAGCGACTGCCCGCCTCCCATCGAGAGGCCGGCGACCGCTGTGTGGGACGGTCCGAGCTTGGCGCGATAGAGCGATTCGACCAACGGCATCGCGCCTTGGACCAGGTCATCGCGAAACCGCTGCGTGTTATCGGACCCGATGCCCCGGCGGCGCGCGGCCCACGGCACGGGGTGCCCGTTCGGCATGACCACCAGCATCGGCTCGGCGGTCCCGGAAGCGATCAGGTTGTCGAGGATCAGGTTGGCCTTGCCCACCTCTGCCCAAGCCGTTTCGTCGTCGCCCGAGCCGTGCAGCAGGTACAGCACCGGGTAATGCCTGTCCACCTCGTCGTAGTATCCGGGCGGCGTGTACACGAGAAGCCTGCGGTTCGCCCCGCCCGCCTCGGAAGCGTAGTAGTGCACGTGCAGCGAGCCATGCGGCACGTCGCGCAGGTCGTACGGCACCGGCTCGGGCGCCGGGACTTCGACCAGGCTTGCGTTGCCCCCGAGCCAGCGCTTGACCGCGGTGTTGTGCGGATCCAGAACCCGCACGCCATCGAGCAGCAGGGTATAGCTGTAGATCGCGGGCGGCACCGGGCCGACGGTTAGCGACCAAGTCCCGGCATCGCCCCGTTCAAACTCGAGGTCGCTGCCGGCCCACGGCGCCTGCAAGCGCAGCGTCCGCGCGTCCGGCGCGGCGACTCGGAACTGGATGCGACCGTCCTCCAATACCGTCGGAGACTCGAGTTGCGCACGGCGCGGCTGGGCCATCAGCGAGCCGGCGCAAGCCGCGACCGTCAATGCCGCTGCGAGCAGCCCTTTGCGAGCGGGGTGGAATCGATCAGTCATCGTTTGCCTCCAGTGCCAGGCGCAGGTTGTCGCCGAAGCGCGCCAGCAGCGATTCGGCTGCCCCGCGGTCCAGCCGCCGCTTCAGCATCAGAATAGCGAGCCGGACGTTGAGGCCCGCCGCTTGCAGCGTGGCGCGCGCCCTCTCTCGGTCGCAGCCGCAGACCTCTCCGACAATTCGCTCGGCCCGGTCCGCCAGCTTGGCGTTCTTGACTTGGACGTTCACCATCAAGTTGCCGAGCACGCAGCCCGTGCGGATCATCAACCCGGTAGAGAGCATGTTCAGCACCAGCTTCTGCGCGGTGCCGCTCTTCATGCGGGTCGAGCCCGTGACCACCTCCGGCCCTACGTCCGGCGTGATGGGGTAGTCGACCGCCCGTTCTAGTTCGGAGCCCGGGTTGCAGCTCAGCCCCACCGTGACGGCACCCGTCGCGGCCGCGTGCTCGACCGCTCCCAGCACGTATGGAGTGCGCCCGCTGGCTGCGATGCCGACCAAGGCGTCTTGGCCGCCGAACCCCCGCTCCTCCAGGTCGGCGCGAGCGGTCTCGGGGCTGTCTTCGGCTCCCTCCACGGAGCGCAGCAGCGCTTCGGCGCCGCCGGCGATGACCGCTGTGACGCGGTCGTCGGGAGTGCCGAAGGTCGGCGGGCACTCGGCCGCGTCGAGCACTCCGAGCCGGCCGCTCGTGCCGGCCCCGCAGTAGAACAGCCGCCCGCCGCGATCCCAGCGGTCGACGATGGCGTCCAGCGCCCTGGCGATGTGCGGGATCTGATCCCGAACCGCCTCCGCCACGCGCGCGTCCTCGGCGTTGATGACTGCCAACACCTGTTCGGTGGTAGCGAGGTCGATCAGGGCCGAGCGCGGGTTCCGCTTTTCGGTGGCGGGCAGGCCTTCGGTCATCGGACTGGGCGGTCTTGGCGGCTCCCGGCGGGCTGCTCCGCGGGAACTGCTAAGCTGGCTATCCCTTCCCATCAGCAGGGTAGCCGATCTTTTCCATGGAATACCGCAAGCTCGGAAGCACCGACCTTGAAGTCTCGGTTCTCGGGTACGGCGCGTCGCCGCTGGGCAACGAGTTCGAGGAGATCGACATGCGCGAGGGCGAGCGCGCCGTGCACATGGCGATCGACCTGGGGATCAACTTCTTCGACACCTCGCCCTACTACGGTCGCACGCTCTCCGAAGAGCGGCTCGGCCGGGCGCTCGGCCCGCGCCGCAAGAACATCGTGCTCGCCACCAAGTGCGGCCGCTACGACTCCGATGCGTTCGACTTCTCGGCCGAGCGCGTGCGCTCGAGCATCGACGAGTCGCTCCGCCGCTTGGGCACGGACTACGTGGACATCTACCAGATGCACGATATCGAGTTCGTGGACCGCGAGCAGGTCATCAACGAGGCCCTGCCAGTCGCTCGCGCACTGCAGCGGGCCGGAAAGTGTCGCTACGTCGGCATCACGGCGTTGCCGCTGGGCATCTTGCGGGACGTGGCGGAACGGGCCGAGGTCGACAGCATCCTCTCCTACGCCCGCTACAACCTGATGGTGGACGACTTGGACACCGAGCTGAGACCGCTCTGCGCCGAGCGCGGGATCGGCCTGATCAACGCCTCGCCGCTGCACTTGCGCATCCTGACCGAGCGCGGGGCGCCGCCGTGGCACCTTGCTTCGGAGCGGGTGCAGCAGGTCGGACAACGGGTGGCGCAGCACTGCCGCGCCCGAGGCGTCGATGTCTCCGAAGCGGCGCTGAAGTTCTGCTACGACTACCCTCACACGGCCAGCGTGCTGGTGGGAATGTCCAAGAGCCGGCATGTCGAAAGCAACCTCAAGGCGTTCGATTTCGAAGAGCCGGACGGGCTGCTGGACGAGATTCGCGAGCTCGTCGACCCGGTGCGCAACCAAATCTGGCCCACGGGTCTGGAAGAGAACCAAGACCCTCGCTGAGGCGCGATTCGCGTGATCGTCGACTCGCACCATCACTTCTGGCGCTACGATCCAGCCGAATACGGGTGGATCTCCGATTCGATGCGGGCCCTGCGGCGCGATTTTCTCCCCGCCGACCTGCGCCGGGAGATCGAGGCTGCCGGCGTTGACGGCGTGGTTTCGGTACAGGCCAGGCAGACGCTGTCCGAGACTCGCGCACTGCTGGCGCATGCGCGCGAGAACGACTTCATCCGCGGGGTGGTCGGCTGGGTTCCGCTGGTCGACCCCGCCGTGCGCGGCACCTTGGAAGAACTTGCACAGGATCCGTACTTGCGGGCATGCCGGCATGTCCTGCAGGACGAGCCGGACGACGACTACATGCTGCGCGAGGACTTCAACGACGGCGTGCGCGCCGTCACCGCGGCGGGCTTGGTGTACGACATCCTCATCTTCGAGCGCCACCTGCCCCAAACGCTGGAATTCGTCGACCGGCACCCCGATCAGGTATTCGTCCTCGACCATATCGGCAAGCCCAGGATCCGGGACGGCTCGTTCCGCGCCTGGCACGCTGCGATCCGAGACCTCGCCCGGCGGCCCAACCTCTACTGCAAGATCTCCGGAATGGTGACCGAGGCGGATTGGGAGCGCTGGAGCGAAGCCGAGCTTGCCCCGTACATGGATGCCGTCCTGGAGGCGTTCGGCCCGCGGCGGCTCATGTACGGCTCGGACTGGCCGATATGCCTGGTGGCAGCGGGCTATGGCCGCTGGTTCGAGCTGGTGGCCGGCTTCGCCGCGCGCCTCAGCGCGGACGAGCGCGACCGGGTGCTCGGCGGAACGGCCGTCGAAGCCTACCGGCTATAGGCGGCTCGGTACAATGAGTTCATATTGCGGGCTCTCAGTGGCGTTCAAGCTGTATAACAGCCTCAGCCGCGAGGTGGAGGCGTTCGAGCCCGCCGACGGCAACTGCGCCCGCATATACTCTTGCGGCCCAACCGTCTATAACTTCGTCCACATCGGCAATTTGCGCACATTTGCCTTCCAAGACATCCTGCGGCGGCACATGCGGCAATGCGGCTGGAAGCTGCGGCATGTGATGAACATCACAGATGTCGAGGACAAGATCATCGCCGCCGCGTCGGCGGCTGGCGTGCCCATCGGCGAGTACACCAAGCAGTACGTCGATGCGTTCTTCGAGGACTGCCAGTTGCTCCGCTTGGAGCGGCCCGAAATCGTGCCCGCGGCCACGGACCACATTCAGGAGATGATCGAGCTGGTCCAGCGCATCGCGCAGGCCGGCCATGCCTACGAGTCCGGCGGATCGACCTACTTCCGCATCTCCAGCCTGGACGATTACGGCAAGCTCTCGCGGCTCGACCCAAGCGGCATTCTGTCCGGCGCGCGGGTGGATTCTGACGAGTACGGCAAGGATGATGCCCGCGACTTCGTGCTGTGGAAGGCCAGCCGCGACGGCGAGCCGAGCTGGGACAGCCCGTTTGGCCCGGGCCGCCCCGGCTGGCACTTGGAGTGCTCGGCCATGGCAATGGCGTACCTCGGCGAGACGTTTGACATCCACACCGGGGGCGTGGACCTGCAGTTCCCGCACCACGAGAACGAGATCGCGCAGTCGGAGAGCGCAACCGGCCGGCCGTTCGCGCGCTTTTGGGTGCATGCCGAGCACCTGCTGGTGGACGGCAAGAAGATGGCCAAGTCGCTGGGCAACTTCTACACCCTGCGCGATCTCATCGAGCGGGGCTTTTCCACGGACTCGATCCGCTACCTGCTGGTCGCCACGCCGCATCGCAAGCAGCTCAATTTCACGTTCGACGGGTTGGATGGAGCGGCGGCCGCGATCGAGCGGCTGCGCAACTTCGAGCGGCGGCTGGCAAGCGCTTCTGTCGGGGCAGACAATCCGGAAGCCGGCGCGGAGAGCGCCAAGGCGACCGCGCAGTTTCGCGAGGCATTGGACGACGACCTCAACACGGCGGGCGCTTTAGGGGCGGTCTTTGAGTACATCCGGGCGGCGAACTCGGCAATCGACAGCGGCCGCTTCGGCCCGGCCAACGTGGTCGAGGCACGGGACCTCTTGGACCGCTTCGACAAGATCTTCGACGTCTTGCAGCCTGCGGCCGCGCAACGCGTGCCGGCCGAGGAGATCGAGGGACTGATTCGCGAGCGCGCGGCGGCCCGCAAGGCCCGCGACTTCGCCCGCGCCGACGGGATCCGCGACGAGCTTGCCGCTCGCGGCGTGACCTTGCAGGATTCTCCGGATGGAACGAAGTGGCACTACGCCGACTGATTCGGAGTCGTCGCGGCCATCTTGGCGGCCCGCGGTCCGGCCGCACGCCTCGATCGTGCAACGATCGCGTGGTTGACACCGCTACCGCGAGGCTGGCATTCTGGCCCTGATGATGAACCGCCGGGCGTTCCTTGCCTCCGCCGCGGCCGCCGCTGGTTCGGCGTGCATCGGCCCGCGCCTGCCCAGGCCTAACGTCTTGGTGCTGATGCCCGACCAGTGGCGGGCGATGGACCTCGGCGCGATGGGCAATCCGGACGTGCGGACGCCCAACATGGACGCCCTCGCGGCGAACGGCGCCCTGCTGCGGAACGTCACCGCCAATTGCCCGGTCTGCTGCCCTGCGCGGGGCACATTGCTGACCGGGCGGTTCGCCCACGAGCACGGCGTGGATGTCAACGACGCGCCGCTGCCTGACAGCGAAGTCACGATTGCCGAGATCGCGCGGGACAACGGCTACCGCACCGCCTTCGCCGGCAAGTGGCACTTGGAGGGCGGCAAGCGTCTGCCGGGCTATGTCCGGCCCGAGCGGCGCCAAGGGTTCGACTTCTGGGCCGCCAACATCTGCACCCACAACTACTGGAACATGCAGTATTTCCGGGACTCCCCGGAGCCGATCCAGATCGAGGGCTACTCGGCCACGGCGTTCACGGACGAGATCATCGATTTCATCGGCAGCGACACCGAGACGCCGTTCTTGGCCTACGTCCAGTGGGGGCCGCCGCACAACCCCTACGTGGCACCGCCGGCGTACATGAACATGTACGACCCGAACTTGCTCAAGATGCGGGAGAACTGGAACGGGCCGGTCGAACTGCGGGCCGGCCGCGCGATGGGCTCGCGGCAGGACATCGCCGGCTACTATGCGGCAATCACGTTCCTCGATGACGAGGTCGGACGAATCGTCGACGCGCTGAAGGCCGCGGGCCAGTTCGAGAACACCGTCATCTTGATCACGTCCGACCACGGAGACATGCTCGGTTCCCAAGGCACCGTGCTCAAGCGCAAGCCGTGGGCCGAATCGCTTCAGGTGCCCGGCATCGTGCACTATCCGGCAGCGGTTCCGGCGGGCCAGCAGTTGACGCTGCCCGTGTCTCATGTCGATGTCGTGCCGACTTTGCTAGGCCTGGCCGGCCTGCCCATGGCCGAGACCGCTTCGGGCACGGACCTGTCGCGTCACCTGCTGGCCGAGGAGCACGGCGGGAGGCCGGACTCTGCCGCTCCCGAGTCCGTTTACGCCCAGAGCTACACGCCGACCGAGCGCGCTGAGTTCCCGGCTTGGCGCGGCGTGCGCACCGAGCGCTACACCTATGCCCGGAATCAAGACCGAGCCTGGGTGCTGTACGACGACGTAGCCGATCCGTTCCAGCTGCAGAATCTAGCGGGCAAGCCCGAGCACGCCGCCGTGCAGGCGGAGCTGGATGAACTCACGATGGATTGGTTCGCTCGCACCGAGGACAGCTGGACCGAGCGCGCCGACCTGCCTTATCGCTAGCGCGCGGATTGCCGCCAGGGGCGGCTAGGCGGGGCTAGTTCGGCAGCGGCGTGGGACTGTCGTCGCCGAACTCGTCCATGATCCTGCGCCGGCCCGAATAGCCTTCCTGGGTGGAATGCCACCACTCGATTCGGCTCTCGCCCAGCTTCCAGCACAGGTACACCTCAACGCCGTTTAGCAGGGCGGGGAAGTCCAGCAGGCCAAGGTCAAGGTCTTTGACCAAGCACCCGCTGCTCTGGATGTCGGAGACTCGGTCGTCGATCAGCTGCATCAGTGAGATGCGTTCGAGCTTCTGGCGCGCGATCTTGTCCGGATTGATCTCGGCGCCGCCAACCATGCAGATGTGCGCTGACAGGTTCTGCATGGCTTGGTCAATTTCTCCGATGCGCTCTTTCGCACTGATTGCGGCTTTCAGGCCCTCCTCGACTGTGGGAATCAGGCTCTCCGCTTCTTGCAGGGTGAAGTAGCGCGACATGTCGGATCGTCCTCGCAGCAGGGAAAAGCGCCCCAGATACTCGCACGGCGACGTGCGAAGCGTCGGCGACAGTGTTAATTGTACCAATCCTGCCGCGAATGTTCTAACGATCGCGTGCGATTTCGGCCGCAGCACTGGAGCTAACCGGGGGTGCTTCAGGCCTCTAGCAACGACACGATCGCCGCCGAGAACGCTCGCAGATCGCCCAGATTCTTCCGCAGCGCGGCATGTACTTGCCGGTTGTCAACCTTCCGATAGACGTGAACCAGCGGGCTTCGGAACCTTGCCACCCGCTGTAGCCGCTCGCCGAGGTCGGGTGCGAGGATGCCAGCGTCTTGGAGTAGTGCGAAACAGCCGGGGTAGTCCGCCGGCGCGGTGCGCAGCCGCCGCGAAGACACGTGAAGACAGAGCGCAAGCGAAGCCTCAATCGCCACGAGCAGGCGATAGCGCGCGATGTCTTGCGCGTCCCGATCCGCTAGGAATTCGGCGAGCGGGAGTTCGGCCAGCGACTCTAGCCGCTCCACGGACGCCTCGATTTCCGCGCTCCGAGTGCGGACCACGTCTGGGTTGAGAGTCACGCCCCGCAAGCCTCGATGGTGGCCTGCCGCAGCAACGGTGCGGCGTCCAGATACTCCCGCACTGTCCGTTCCATAAGGTCGGCCAAGCGCTCCTCGTTTCGGCTGAGCAGCAGGCGTCCTTCCCGGAAGACGTGAAACAGGAACGTCACGGGAGCGTCGTTGAGCACGCACGCATCGAGCGGAACTCCGATTTCCTGATCCAGTCGCGCTGCCAGCTCCAGCCCGCGCTGCGAGCGGGCTTTGGCCGGCGCACTTAGGTGGACGCCGATATCGATGTCGCGGAACATGTCGGCTATCAGGAACGAGCCGTGGAGCCACGCAAACTCCAGATCCGGCTCGCTCTCGAGCGCGGCGACCAGCGTGCGCTTGATGCGCTCGCGCTCGTCTGGCGTGGCCCGAGACTGGCGCCCCATGACCTCATCCTAGCCAGCGCGCGCAATGCACGTTGCTATGCTGACTTCCGATGGCCATGGGTGACGGAGCGCAGCCGCGGCGTCGGGCTAGCCCTGTAGCCGACGTGCAGCTCTCTCACCGCCGCCGATTCTTGCGGGACTCGGCCTGCGGGCTCGGATCGATAGCGCTCTCGCTTCTGCTGGCCGAAGACGGCTATCCCGCGGAGGCCGCCGATCCGCTCCGCCGGCGGGAGCCGCACTTCGAGCCCACCGCGAAAAACGTAATCTTCCTTTTCCAGGCTGGCGGGCCGAGCCAGCTGGACCTTCTGGATCCCAAGCCGTCGATGCGTCGATGGGACGGACAGCCGCTGCCCGATTCGCTCGCTGGAGACCTCGAACTGGCCTTCATCAAGCCCGACGCCAAGATCTGGGCCAGCCCGCGCCGCTTCGACCGGCACGGCGAGAGCGGGCTGGCCGTCTCGGAACTGTTGCCGCACACGGCCCGATGCGTCGACGACCTGTGCGTGGTCCGGTCAATGACGACCGACCAAATCAATCACCACACCGGGCAGCTCATGATGGCCTGCGGCACCCCGTTTGTCGGCCATCCCTCGATGGGCGCTTGGGTCACCTACGGCCTGGGCAGCGAGTCACGCGACCTGCCCGGGTTCGTCGTGCTCAACTCCGGCAGCGGTGCCGACGCGGGAAGCGGCATTTGGTCGAGCGGGTTCCTGCCGTCCAGCTATCAGGGCGTCCCGTTTCGCAGCACTGGCGACGCGGTGCTGCACTTGTCCAATCCGCCGGGATACAGCCGCGCCTCCCAGCGCGCCCGCCTCGACGCATTGCGCGACCTCAATGCAGTGCACGGAGCCGCGAGCGGCGATCCCGAGGTCGAAGCGCGCATCGCGTCCTACGAGCTGGCTTTCCGCATGCAAATGGCCACCCCGGAACTGCTCGATTTCTCGGGCGAGTCGGAAGCGACGTTGGACGCCTACGGAGTCAACGAGAAGGAAACCGCCCAGTACGGACGCAACTGCTTGCTGGCCAGGCGCATGGTCGAGCGCGGCGTGCGCTTCGTGCAGATCGTTCACGCCAGCTGGGACCATCACGTCGAACTCAAGAAAGGCATCGAGAAAGAGTGCCTTGCCACCGACAAGCCGTCCGCTGCGCTCGTCGCCGACCTGAAGGAACGAGGCTTGCTCGACTCCACACTGGTCGTGTGGGGCGGGGAGTTCGGGCGGACTCCGATGGTCGAGGACCGCACTCCCAGCCGTGAAGCAAGCCGCGGGCGAGACCACCACAGGCTTGCTTTCAGCATGTGGCTGGCGGGCGGCGGGATCCGTCCGGGCTGTGCCGTCGGGCAAACCGACGAGCTGGGCCTGGAGGTAGCCGAGGACCCGGTCGCCGTCAACGACCTGCAGGCTACGATCCTGCACTGCTTGGGCCTGGACCACACCAAGCTCACGTTCCGGCACCAAGGGCGCGATTTTCGGCTGACCGATGTCCGCGGCAACGTGGTTCGCAGCATGCTTGCTTGAAGGCGCGCTGGTCGCCCGCCCTGCCGGTGCTAGTCCCGATCGGCATCGATCGCGCCTTGCATGCGAGCGCGCACTCGGGCCATCAGGTCCAAGCGATCCTTCTCGGTCAATCCAGTGGTCCGGACCGGCGGGTGAAACCGCAGCGTGACGACCCCCGGCCGCATGTAGGTCGTTCCCCGAGGCATCAGCGCCTGGGCCCCGTGGATCGTGATCGGCACCACCGGCACTCCTGCTCCGATCGCCAGTTGGAACGGCCCCGGCCGGAAGGCCAGCAGCGGACCGGCGGGGTTGCGCGTGCCCTCCGGGAAGATCAGCATCGAGATCCCGCCCCGGAGGGTCCGCAGCGCCTCGTCCAGAGCTTTCTTGCGCGAGTCCTTCGCGCTGCGGTCAACGCAGATAAAGCCGCCCAGGCGCATGGCATATCCAAGCAGCGGAATGCGGCCGAGCGATTCCTTCATGATGACCGCGATGCGGGGCAGGGTCGCGAATAGCGCCGGAGCTTCAAGGTTGCTGACGTGGTTCGCCACGAACACGCAGCACGGATGCTCGAACGCCCTTTGGCGGTCCAGCACGCGCAGCCGCACGCCGCTGAGCCAGAATGCGATGCGACAGCCCAGCTGGGCCATCCGATAGATCGGCCGGATCGATCCCGTGGCCCAAGTGATCGGCACGAATGCGGGCACCACCAGCAAGACATAGACCGCCAAGAACGGATACGTCAGAAGATATGAACGCCACATCGAGAGAATCAGCATCCTACCACCGGCCTGCGCCCGCCGACATCCCAAGAGTGCCGTGCGAGTCCGTAACTCGTTAGGAATAGGAAAGTTAGTACGCTGCTATACTCTAAGTTCGATGTATTATCCGTCATATTCAACCCAACTTGAAACTAGGATCCGCCCGATTGGCCAGGATGGCGGCGGTTCCGGCCAGGATTCGCCGCGCACGCCGGCCGGGTGGAAAGGGGTGCGAGATGAGAATTGAGTACACAGGCCGCAAGGCGGACTTGACACAGCGCGAGGTCGCAAAAGTCGAGCGCAAGTTGGCCAAGATCCAGCGGATCCTGACCCGGCGCAACGATCTCGAGACCCACGTGAGGCTGTCGCAGCAGCGCCATCTCTGCGAGGCGGAAATCATGCTGCGCGCGCTGCGCCACACGCTAGTCGTGGCCGGCACGGGCAGCACCGCCTTTATCGCCGTGTACGCTGCGCTGGACAAGCTCGAAAGGCAGGCCGTGCGCAACAAGCACAAGATCATCGACACGCACCGGCCGGGCAAGCAGCGCGACGTTCCGTCGGTCGTCGTGGCGGATTCGATGCGGCGGGCGTTAGCGAGCGAACCGGCTAGCGAGGCGCCGCCCGCGCCCTCGCGGATCGTGCGCTCCGGTGCGGTCGAGCCGAAGCCCATGACCGAGGACGAGGCGTTGCTCCTGCTCGAGGGCGGAGACCGGGACTATGTCTCGTACCGGGACGCCGGCAGCGGCAAGATCAATGTCCTGCTGCGCCGTCGCGACGGTGCCGCGGAACTGGTCGAGGGCAGCTAGCCATGGCGGGCGGGCCCGAGGGCCTCGCGCGCGTTGCCCGGGCTCGCTTGGTGGTCGTCACCGGGTTGAGCGGCTCCGGCAAGGGGACCGTGCTGCGAGCGCTCGAGGACGCCGGCTTTTACACCGTCGACAACTTGCCGGTCGACTTGATGAAGCCGTTTGCGGAAGCCGGCCCTCTCACGCAGGACGCCGGTCGGGCGGCGCTCGTGGTGGACATTCGCGAGGGCACCGGGCTCAGCCGATTTCCCTCCACCTTTGCCGAGATCCAGAAGTCGCTGCCGGCCAGCTTGGTGTTCTTGGAAACCGCCGACGCGGTGTTGCAGCGCCGCTTCAGCGAGACGCGCCGGCCGCATCCGGCGGGCGGCGCCAGCGTTGCGGAGAGCGTGGCCGCGGAGCGGGCCTTGCTCCAGCCGATCCGGGCCCTGGCCGATCTCGAGCTTGACACCAGCCGCTTCAACGTCCACGACCTGAGGCGCAAGGTGCTGGAGATTTTCCAGGGCCAGGCCGACGATTCCGACCTGCGCGTGACGGTAGGCAGCTTCGGCTTCAAGTACGGACCGCCGCTGGACGGCGACCTGGTCTTGGACGTGCGCTTCCTGCCGAATCCGAACTACGAGCCGGCTTGTCGGCATCTCACCGGCAAGGACGCCGGCGTGGTTCGGTTTCTCGAGTCGTACTCGGAGACGGCCGAGTTCCTAGAGCGGGCGATGGGCCTGCTGGACTTCGTGGTGCCGCGCTACGCGGCCGAGGGCAAGAGCTACCTTTCGATCTACTTCGGCTGCACCGGGGGCCGACACCGGTCGGTCTACCTCGCCGAAGCCGCGGCTAGGCGCTTCGCGGCTGCGGGCCGGAAGGTGCGCGTGCAGCATCGCGACATCGACAAAGAGCACTGAGCCCGAGCGGGTCGGCTCAGATCTCTTCGATGTCCGCGCTGGTTTCGATGTCGATCGAACCCTTGACGCTCATCGCCGCCGGGCACTTGACCTGGTGGGTGTCCAGCGCGCGCTGCGCGCGGTCGCGGGTGCCGGCGGGAATCTTCAGGCGGTAGTGCACGCGGATCCGCGTGATGCGCATGATGCCGTCGACGTTTTCGATGTCCCCCTCGATGTCGCTCTGGACGCGATCGGGATGGTTCGGAATCTTACGGACTGCCAGGGCCCCTGACAGAGTGCCGGTCAGTCAACCGCCCACCGCTGCGACCATGTGGTCGAGCGTGGCCGGAAGGTCGCGCCGCGGCTCCATGCCGTAGAAGTGCTTGATCCCGCCGTGGACGCCGAACTCTAGCGGCTCTTCAAAGCCTTCGATGTACGCGCGGCGCTCGGGGGGCTGATCCTGGTGGATGCGGATCTTGGAAGTGTGGATGAGATCGCCCATGCGCACATTGTAGCCGCACCGCGGCAGCCGGCCCGGACGGTTACCGGCCGGCCTTGGCGCGCGCCTCGCGCCAAGCCTCGGTGTCGGCAATGTTGCGCCTGAGGATCTCGCCTTGCTCCCCCCGCTGCCCCTTGAGATAGACCGCCATGTCCGAGCCATAGCGAGCCGCGTCTTCGAGCTCTTGGCCGCGGTCGCCGGTCTGCTTGATCCACCCCTTCAAGATGGAGCGCAGTTCGGCCAAGGTCGCGGCGTGCGCGTCGTCGCCGGCCAGGTTGCGCATCTCCCAGGGATCCGCCTGCAGGTCGTAGAGTTCCTCCTCGGGCCGCTCGCCGTAGAACATCGCCTCGGTGTTCGGCGACAGCTCCCCGTCGGCCCGCAATTTGTGCAGGGTCTGGATCACCGCCTTGCTGTCCTTGTAGCGGTTGGGCTGCAGGTGCGGGCGCTCCGGCACGAAGTTCCTGATATAGCGGAAGCGCTCGGTGCGCACGCTGCGAATGAGGTCGACTGTCTCGTCACAGCGGTCCCTGGCGGAGACAACGTACTCGCGCGGCTCGGCCTGCCGGCCGAACAGCGCCCGCCCTTCCATCCAGCCGGGGACTTCGAGTCCCGCGAACGCCAGCGATGACGCGGTTACGTCGATGTGGGCCACGAGGTCTTCCCGCACCAGTCCGGGCTCGATCCTGCCCGGCGCCCGCACCACCAGCGGCACGCGCGTGCCCTCCTCGTTCAGGAACTGCTTGCCGCGGGCATGGCTGACGCCGTGATCGGTGAGGAAGAACACGACGGTGTTGTCAGCGACTCCCTCTCGCTCGAGTCGCTCCAGAATCTTGCCGACCTCCCAGTCGACGTGCTCGACCGACTCGAGGTATTGCGCCCAGTCCTTGCGCATCTGCGGGTGGTCCGGGTAGTAGGGCGGCAGCTTGACCTTCTTGGGGTCGATGCCGCCGGTCTGCACGGCCTTGAGGGGCTCCAGCGTGCGCTGGTTGCGGCGCTTGCCGCCCCGCAACTGGATCTGGGCGAAGAACGGCTGGCCGCTGGCGCGACCGGCCCAGTCCGCGCCGTCGTACAGGTCCGCCGCGTATTCGAAGTTGTAGTCCGTCTTGCCCTTGGACAGCGTCCCGTCATCGCCGTAGCGGCCGTTGGTGACGTAGTAGCCCGCCCGGCGCAGGATCGCCGGGACCGGCTCCACGTCGCCGGGCAGCCTGATCTTGAGATCTCCCCTCCCGCTGCGGTGATTGTGCGCGCCGATGGTCGTCTGGTACATCCCCGTGACCAGGGCCGATCGCGACGGAGAGCAGACCGGCGCGGTCACGAACGCGCTCGTAAACTTGGCGCCTTCCAGTGCCATCCGGTCGATGTTGGGCGTCTTGGCGAGGGAGGCTTGGAACGGCCCGAAATGGTCGGACTGGTCCTCGGAGAAGATCCACACGATGTTGGGCCGTTCGGCCGCGGTCTGGGCCGCTGCCGGAAGGGCCGCCGCGATTGCAAGCAGGAAGAGTGGGAGGCGCATAACAGCAATATTATCGCCGTTGCGGGCGTCAGTTCGCCGGGGGGCCGGCGACTTCGGCGCGCGCGTCGGCGGGCGAGGCGCCCATCGCGTCCAAGAAGCCGGCCAAGGCGCGGCTGAAGTCCTGCGGGCGGGCCACGTTGGCATGGACCAGCCCGTACGGCCGCAGGGCCGCCTCGATCGCCCCGGGCCACGGGTAGCTGCGCGGGTTGCGGTCGAAGGAGAACTGGAAGATCGCCCCGGGCTGGGCCGCGATGTTCAGCAGCTCCGGCGAGATGGCGGCGTCGCGGTCGATCTTCGGCCCCATGATCACGACCGCGTCGGGACGCTCGCGCGTTGCATCGAAGGTGCTGTTGAGCAGGGACGAGAGGAAGTTCTCGTCGCCGTCCTCGTCCGCCAACGCGTCCACGTCGACCATTCCCGGCGACATCGATTCGATGGCCTTTCCGAGCGCTGCGAAGTCCAGCCCCGGCTGGCGCTCGACCGCATATACCGCCTGCCGGCTGTAAGCATGGAAGGCGGTCAGGCTGAACAGCCCCAGGCTGGGCTCGCGGTGGAGCGTGCGGAGCATCGTGACGAGGCTCTCGATTTCGTGGGCGTTGAGCTTGAAGCGGCTGCGGTCGAGCGGCGCCAGGTTGACCAGCAGCGCGATATGCAGCCCGCCGGGCGATTCCGTCGCCCGCGCCACGGGCGGCTCGTCCGCAAAGGTGTGCTCGCGGTAGGGCCGGATCAGATTCGTGGGTGCCGCCGCGGCCAGCAGCGACGTGCGTGCGGGCATTTGGGCATCGGCCTTCCAATGTGCCGAACAGACCCGGCCCTGCCGGTTTCGCATCAGCCAATCGACCTCGTACTGCCCCGGGCCGACGACGAAGCGGCCCGGGAAGGCGGCCGTGCCGCTGTCGGCGGTGACGTGCGGGATGTCGAAATTCTGGCGGAAGTAGACAGCCGGGGCGCGATCGGCGCCGGTAGGCTTGACCCGGAACAGGATGCGCAGGCTGTCTCCGGCGGTTCCAACCGTGCGGGCGGGCACTCGAACCACATACCCGGCCGTGAACTTGAGGTCGAAGCCCAAGCGGGGCGACTGCGGTTCCACCTGGCATTCGAAGTCGCTGCGGTTGCGGTCGCCCGCCAGCACGGCGCGGTCGCTGGGATGAAAGCGGAGCGGGCTTCCGGGCGAGGCGTCGAACAGCACCTGTGCCTGCAGGCCGCAGGCCGCTGCCAGGATCAGCGGGGCCCAAATGTGGCGCAACAACAGCATGCGGTACTCAACGATGGATGGCTGGCTCGGCGCAGGTTGCGGCGATCACCTCGACGGCCCGCTCGCAGTCGTCGCGGTCGACGTCTTGGTGCGTCACGATCCGAATCCGGCCCGGTGCCAGGCCGAGGGCCAGCACGCCGGCCTCCCGCAACGAGCCTGTGAACTCGGCGTTGGTCAGGCCAGTGCCCGAGATGTCGAAGAAGACGATGTTCGTCTCCACCTCGTCGGGGTTGACGGAGATTCCGGGCACCCTCGCCAGCGACTCGGCCAGGAACTTGGCGTCGGCATGGGCCGCGGGGATGTTGGCGGGGCTCTGCTCGAGCGCAACCAGCCCGGCCGCGGCCAGCACGCCGGCTTGGCGCATGCCCCCTCCGAGGGCCTTGCGCATCAGCCGTGCCTCGTCGATGAAGTGCCGGTCTCCCGTCAGCAGCGAGCCCACCGGAGCGCCCAGCCCCTTGGACAGGCAGAAGGTCAGCGAATCCGCAGTGGCCGCGATTTCCGCCAGGCTGACCCCGAGCGCGGCAGCGGCGTGAAACACGCGCGCCCCGTCCATGTGGACGGGCACTTCGGCGGCTAGCGCTTCGGCCCGGATGGAGCGCAAGGTCTCCATGGGGTACACGCGCCCACCGGCGAAATTGTGGGTGTTTTCCAGGCTGATCAGCCCGGTTCCGCGGAAGTGGTTGGACGCGGGCCGCAAGCGCGGGCTGATCGCGGGCCAGTCGAGGATCCCGTCGCTCGTCGGCACCGCGCGCGCCAGGCACCCGGAGAAGCGCGCCAGCGTGCCCATCTCGTACATCACCACGTGCGAGTGCTCTTCGCAGATCACCTCGTGTCCGGACGAGGTATGCACGGCCACGGCGATCTGGTTTCCCATCGTGCCCGACGGCACGAACACGGCCGCTTCCTTGCCAACCAGCTCGGCCGCGCGCCGCTCGAGCAAGTTCACGGTCGGATCTTCGCCGAAGACGTCGTCGCCGACGTCGGCCTGGTACATGGCCTGCCGCATCGCCTCAGTGGGGCGCGTGACCGTGTCGCTGCGCAGGTCGACTGTCCTCATGGCCCGCAACTCCTCGGTGGTGGCACGCCTATAGTTGGAAAGCCCATTGTCTCACCGCTTCGGGCTGCACCCATTGCCGAATGCCTGGAATCTGGCAATTGCGCCAGTATTCCGGCCAATTGATCGCTTCGGGGTTCCACGGCAGCAACTCGCGGTCCTCGGCGTCGAACTGCCCGTAGCACCGCCTGATGTTGACCGCTTCGAACACGTAGCGATGGTCGAGTATGAACGGCGTGTACTGCCGGAACGTCTCTTCGTGAAATCCCAGCTGCAGTTCCAGGATCCGCAGCTGCGAGGCCCGCTCGCTCTGGCCGGCTCGCTCGAGCAGGCCTTGGACGCGCTTGATGCGGGCTCGCAGCGCTTCGCGCCGGCGCTCGGCTTGCACCGCGCTGAGAAAGCGCAGCCGGGGCAGGGGATCGAGCCACAGCGGCGGTTTCCGGACTTGGTTGCCGTTCGCTCGCGCCTCGTCGCAGAGCAGGCCGATCAGGTCCTCCAGGGGATACGGGTTCACGTCCGAGCTGGCGAGTTGGTAGACCTGTCGGGACTGTCCGGCCAGCAGCGCGCCCGCCACGGCGAGAGTACCGGCGGCGACCAGGTCCACCGGCACGATCTCCAGGCTCAGATCCGGCCGCGCGGGCCAGTCCAGCAGGCCGCCGAGCGCCATCAGCGCCAGCGGCGCGGCGGTGCGACCGCCTTCGATCCAGCCAGGGAACGGGTACTGCAGAGCGCTCTCCACGATGGCCGGGCGCACGATGGCGTAGGGCACTTCGGCCTGGGACGCAAGCAGCTGCTCGCCGAGGCTCTTCGAGAAGGTGTAGGTGTTGACCCAGCCCCACTTGGCGGCCTGGACGCGGCCCAGCTCCGTGAGCGCGCCGGCGCGTTCGGCCGCTGGCAGGCCATCCCCGGCCGCGGCCGCCGCCTCGCGGCAGTCGGCCAGCACGGAGGCGGCGCTGAAACTGCTGTCCTGCGGCCCCGACCGTCGCGGATAGTAGCCGAGCACCGCTTCGGTCTCTTCCACCAAGCCGTCCGATTCGCCGGCCACGTAGCAGGTCGAGACGTGCAGCAGCTTGGCGTCGAGCCGGCTGCACAGGTCGAGCAGGCGCTCGACCGAATCGACATTCGCACGCAGGGACAGGTCCAGCGGCGGGAAGAACTCGACCAGGCCCGCGCAATTGAGCACGAGGCCCACCCGCCCGGCCAGCTCGCCCGCCTGGTCCTCCCCTAGCCCGGCGCGGTCTGTCGAGGCATCCCCCGACAGGACGTTGATGCGCTCTCGCAGGGCCTCCCGGCCGGCTTTTCGCACCAGCGGTTGCAGGGGCGGGGAGTCCAGGACCTCCTGCTCGAACCGGTCCTCGGCGGACAGGTCGGAGCGAGGCCGCACCAGCACGTGGATCCGCCTCACTTCGGGGAAGCGGTCCAGCAGCAGAGCGAGGATGACTTTGCCTAGGAAACCGTTCGCTCCGGTGAGCAGGATTTCGGTTTCCCGGAAGATGGGAGCTAGGGTCGCCAAGGGCTTGAGATTCCAACCTATCCGGGATGGTGCGGGATGTCAAATCTCATCGGCCCGCGCAAGCCTCTCGGCTCGCAGCCGGCCTTGGGTCCCAGCGGCCGTCATTCTGCCACCGTCTCGACCAAATCGTCGATCGGCATCCGGTACACCGCCGGCAGCCCCTCCCAGTCTGAGGAGAAGTAGACCGTCGCACTGTCCGGCGCCAGCGCCGGCGCCGGCGCCGCCGCGCGCGGGTCGGCCCTGTCGGTGCCTGCCAGCGGATACGGCTTGAGGCTGCTGAGGTGCTCGCACAGCGTGATCTCGCGCCGCATGCGCGGGAACAGCACGTAGATGTTGGGGCCTGACGGGCGCCGGCTGGCGCCGATAATCGCGCTGCCGTCTGCGTTCTCGGTCATCCAGTCGAACCCCGAGCACGGGCTGTCGGCCGTCTCCTCGCCGGTCTCCGGCTGGATGCTGCGAATGCCCGCCGTCCATTTCTCGCCGTCCGGAAAGCTCACGAAGCGAAGGCGCCCCCCGTCGGATGCCCAGTACGACGCTCCGATGCGCTCGGCCCCCTTGGCCGGCCGGAGGCTGGTCTTGCCGCTGCCGTCGAGGTTGACCAGTTGCAGCCGCCGGCGGACCCTTCGCCAGGGCCCCTCGCGAGCGTAGAGCAGTTGTGACCTCCAGGGGCGGAAGCGCGGCGACGAGAGCCAGCGGCGCTCCTCCGCTGCCACCCAGTTCTTGCCGCGGGCGGGGTTGCGCGAGATCTCGACGATGCGCACGCGGCAATGCGGCTCGCGGGCGAACTGCCGCTCGGGCGTCGGTTCGACGTGGTCTGCCGCGATTTCGACCAAGGCGGCGTAGCGCTCGCCGCTCGAAATGTCCAGATCGCCTGTCAGGGCCCAGCCTTCCGGGCAGGCGAACAGCCTTCGCTGCCCGCCACCTTGCATGTCTGCCTGCAGCAGGTCGTTGCCTTGCAGGTAGTAGAAGCCGCGGTCGTTGCGCCGCAGGTGCGCGGCGTAGGGGTGGACGGGCTCTCCTTCGGTGAGCTGGACCAGGCGTTCGCGCTTGAGATCCAGGCGGTGGAAGTGCCTCACGCCGCCGTGCTCGGCGGCAACCAGCACGAAGTTGTTGTTTCGCGCGGCGCACCTGAGGTGCGAGCCGGGCAGGTGGTGCAAGACGGCCGGGTCGGTCAGGCGCGTGATGTCGCGTCCTGTCAGCCCGTCCTGGAATTCGGTGGAGCGGACTTGCAGGCGCGTCCCCCTGCCGACCGCTCGGGCGACTGGCGGCGCCGTCGCGGCGGCCAGGAAACACCGACGGCTAACCCGCCGCATACCCCGTCATCGTATCAATCGAGCGTCGTTCCTAATCGGCTCGGGCCGGCTCGGCATCGAGCCAGTCGACAGTGTCCACGATTGCGATGACGGCGGCGTCGATGGGCGCCTTGGCACGCTTGACGGCGGTCATGGCCGCCCAGCCGTCAAGCGTCAGCAGGACCGTGTCTCCCACTCCCGCGTCTAGCGTGTCCACCGCGACGAGCGGTGGGCCGTGCTCGGCTCCGGCCCGGTCGACCTGGCGGACCAGCAGCAGCTTGAGCGCATCGTGCGTGGAGTGGTTGTGCGTGGCGACAACCTCGCCCACCACCTTGCTGAGCAGCATTACTGCTGTCCTGCGATGGAGTCGACGATGCCGGTCACGCTGGCGTCGGAAGGCACTTGCGGGTCGAACGCCAGGCAGGCCTCGCGCCGCCCCGACCAGTAGACGGTCTCCCCGGCGCCCGCGCCCACCGCGTCGAGCGCGACGAGCGGCGTGCCGACATCTGCCCCGGCGGCATCAACAGGCTGCAGCAATAGCAGCTTCAGGCCCTCCAGCTGGGGATCCTTGACGGTTGCGCAGACATTGCCCACCACGCGTGCCAGCCGCATCAGCTCTCTCCCGGCAGCATGCTGATCTCGTCGACGATGCCTACGATCGCCGTATCGACCGGGGTGTCTTTCATGCCCGAAGCCATGCGGGCCGAGCTTCCGGCCACGCAGAGCACCCGCTCCCCCTCGCCGGCCCCGACCGTGTCCAAGGCGACCACGTATTGATCGCGAGGAGCGCCGGCGGGCGTGAGGTGCTGCAGGACAAGCAGCTTCTTGCCCTCCAGCCGCGCATCCTTGCGCGTGGCCACCACGTTGCCAACGACGCGCGCAAGGACCATTTGGCAGATTCTCCGCTGCGGGACTCAGCCGAAGGTACGGCCTAGTCGGAGGGCGAGATCGTGAAGATCTGGTCCAGGTTGCTGTGCGGCCGCGGGATGACGTGGACCGAGATCAACTCGCCAACGCGGCGGGCGGCCGCCGCGCCGGCGTCCGTGGCAGCCTTGACCGCGGCGACATCGCCGCGCATCAGTACGGTCACGTAGCCCGAGCCGATTTTCTCCCAACCTACCAACGTGACGTTGGCAGCCTTGACCGCGGCATCGGCGGATTCCACCAAGGAAACGAATCCGCGGGTCTCGATTAGTCCTAGAGCCTCACCCATGAGTTAATTAACCTCCTCTGGCCCGGATCGCTTCTTCCAGCAGTTGGACCAATTCGTCCCGGGTCACGAAAATACCATTGTCGCCGATCGATGCGCCCCGTGCCTGCGCGGGCACATCCTCGGCCGAGACCGGGCAGCCGGGTTGCTGCACCGCCCGCGAGGCGACGCCGTAGCGGCCCCGCGACTCGAACAGCTTGTCGACTTCCAGGCGCGGCAGCGCGCGCGCCCCGCCCAGCATCTCGGCGACGAAATTGATGCGCGCGAAAAGTTCGACGGTCTCCATGCGGAAGAATGCCTGCATGACATCCTTGCCGTACGTGACCGCGCCGTGATTGCCCAGCAGCAGCGCATCGTACTGCGGGATCAGCGGCAGCATCGGCTCGGTCAGCGCGTCCGTGCCGGGCAGGCCGTAGTCCGCCAGCGGCACGCAGCCGAGACCGATCACCACCTCCGGCAATAGCGCGGTGTCCAGGGCGCGTCCTGCCGCGGCGAAGCCTGTCGCCGTCGGGGGGTGGGCATGCACCACCGAGTCGATGTCTTCGCGCAACTCGTAGATCTTCAGGTGCATCTTGATCTCCGACGTGCGCTCGAGGCGGCCAGAGATCTTGTTGCCGTCGTAGTCGACGATGATGATGTCGTCGACGTTCATCATGCCTTTCGACACCCCGGTCGGCGTGCACATGATGCGCTCGTCGTCGAGGCGGATTGAGATGTTGCCGTCGTTTGCGGCGACCCAGCCCTTGTTGTAGACCAGCTTGCCGACCTGCACGATGTCGGCCGCGAACTCGCGTTCGGTCTTCACCATGGCCAATTCCTAGCGTATCGGTTTCCGGCCGGCCGGTGCAATGCGCCCCGCCCCCGCAGCTGCGCGGCCCCACCGGTCGGCCAGCGGGACGCGATATCGCGGGCCCGAGAGTTGGGCCGGGCCAATCACAGGTTGAGGTGGTGGTCGCGACAGTGTCGGCTGCTTGCGGTGCGGCGATCTGCCCAGGAGCTCTGCAGTGGTGAACCAGACGTTCCCACATGATGCACCGGTTCGAGATGCTCCGGGTCCTCGGGCGGCGGCGCGGCCCGGAGTTTCTCGCAAATGGAGAGCATGAGTCGCGCTCCGGTCGCTCTGCCCGACGCATGGTACCGTCCAATGCGCGCGTGCTTCGAGCGGCAAGTTCCGGGCCCGACATGCAACCCGGGGTGGCAGACCCGGTCGTTTCAGCCCGAGGGCAATGCCTTCAGGTATTCCAAGAATTTCGTCGCATGCCGGTCGAGATTCTCTTCCGATCCGCCTCCCAGCAGCGGCGAACACATCTCGTACGCCACCGTCCCATCGAAACCGCCGGTCCGCAACCCCGCGAAGAAGCCTGGGTAGTCCAGGAACCCTTCCCCCATCGGAACAGCCTGCGAGTAGGGCGTCACTGACCGATAGTTGACGGCGTCCGGCTCGTAAACGAAGCGAGGCCTGCGCTGGTAGTCGGCTACGGTCGTGTGCACCGTCAGCGAGGCCATCGCTCGTGCCGCCTCCGCCAGGTCCACGCCGTGCAGGGCAGGCGACCATGCGTCGAATCCTGCGCGGCAGTTCGGCTCTCCCACGGCTTCGAGCAGGTCCCTGTGCGATCGGAAGTCAGCCCCTAGATCGTGGTGATTCTGCACAGCCAGAGTGATTCCGAACTCCGCTGCGTTGTGGGCGCATTCCTTCAGGCAATCCGCCACGAGGTTCCATTGAGGCAGGTATCCCTCGGACGGATGCTCGTAACCGGTAAAGATCCGCACCTTGTTTCCGCCGATCTGTTGAGTCAGTCGCGCCAGTTCTGTCACGTACGCAACCTGAATCTCCCGCATCGGAACTTCGGCGTGCTCGAGGTCCGCCGTGAAGTTGTTGTAGCCCGCCACCACGACGTGGTCGAGACCCGCGGCTTCGATCCGCCGGCGGAGGGCGGCGCGAGCAGCGTCGTTCCAGTCAAGCGGACTCAGGTGTGGGCGCTTGCCTCCAAGCATGACGCCTTGATAACCGAGTTCGGCGGCCTTTTCGACGAATTGCTCGACCGAAAGCCTTGCCTGTCCCCAAGACCCCGAGTAACTCACCGAGAAGAGGATGGGATTGAACAAGGTCGAAGCTTACCACGGCCGAAGCGTTGTCGGCCCGGCACGATCACGCGTGATGGTGGTCCCGGCGATCTCTACGTCTTGACATCGTAATTTCGTTTTCCTACGTGTGAGATGAGCCACGCGCGAGCAGTCCGAAAGATCATGGTGCCTCGCCAGACTGCTGGATCACTTGGTGAAGTAGTGGCGGCCGGCCCCACTTCAATCCAGGGAACCGTGCAAAGTCGCTGTCCAGCGTTATCAACTCCGAACCAGACTCGATTGCCAAGGCCGCGTGGTAAGCGTCCGAGACCAAGTCTCCTTTTGCTTCGGCCTGCCCGCAAAGCTTAGTGAAGAGTAACTACTCACGCCTCGGTTGGAGTCGAGGCGTGAGTTGGTGTCGGGCCATAGTGTTGTTCGAGCGTGGCGACAGCGTTGCCGGCGAGCGCGATTTGAATGGCGACGAGAGGGTTGTAGCCGAGCGCGGCCATGGACTGCAGGTAGCTTGAGATGCGGGCGTAGGCCTCGCCATAGACTTGCGTGCGAAAGCAGCCCGACACTTTCATCTTCACCTTGGACATTCTCAGCCCGCGCTCTCCTGCATTGTTCGTAAAGCTGACGTCGGGGTCGCTCAGGAAGCGCAGCACGGACTCTTCGTGCTTGATGAGCCGCTCGTGCAGGTTGTGGGCATCGGATTTGGCGATCCGGCCGCGTTTCTTCTTGGAGCGGGGCGGGATCTGGGGCAATTCCTTGCGGCCCTGGGTCAGGATGGTGCGGTAGCGCTTGCGCAGGGCCTTGCAGGCGGCTGCGCTCAAGGCCTTCACCTGGCTGGCATTGACCTGCCGGCAGGCCTCTTGCAGCAGGGCTTTCATCAGCCGCGCCCAGCGGTAGTTGTTGGACTCGACGATGAAGGTCAGCTCCCGAATTAGATGCGCGCCGCAGAGCTGGTGCTGGCACTGCTTGTAGCTGAGGTAGGAGGCCCAGCAGTCGTGCACCAGCGTGCCGGCGAAGCGGGGGATCAGGCCGATCGCCTCGATGGCTGCCTTGCCGCGCTTGGGGTGCAGGAACTTCAGCGTCAGCGCGCCATCGGTGAGGATATGCAGCCAATGGTTCTTGCCATCGACCCGCAGGCCGGTTTCATCGGCATACAGGGCCGGAGCGGCCAGCAGGTGGGCGCTGGCGGCCTTTTCCCACGCTTGCAGGGCCTGCTGCAGGCGGCGGATGTAGCCCAGGCAAGTGGCCTCGGACAAGCGCAGGCCGGAGATCGCCCGGACCAGCTGCACGACCCGCCGCAAGGAGAGCATATGGGCCACCAGCAGGTCGATGATGAAAGCCTGCAGCCCCGTGCCGTACTGCACCGGCCCGGGCATGCTGGCGGGGAAGGCTGGCTTGCAGCGGGCCTGGCAGTCGGGGCATTGCTTGACCTCGGCGGTGACACGCTGCTCGACCACTTGGAACACGATGTCGTACAGGACCCGGCGTTCGCAGTCGATCGGATCGACCTGCGACAGATCGCTGCCACAGCTATCACAGGCCGTGACGGTGAGCGTTTCCTCGTGGGTGACTTTCTGCAGATTGGAGACGCTGCCGTCTTTGGCCGCAGTGGCCGGGCGATCCGGCTGGGAACTCCGCGCGGTGTCGTCCGCGCCCATCTGCGAGGGCGGAATGCTGGAGTTGCGGGTGGTCTTGCGGGTGGTCTTTTCCAGCAAGACCGCCAGCAGCAGTGTCAGCATGGTCAGCAGCGCCTTGAACACGGCGTCGGTTTCCGGCGGCACCTTGCCGAGCTTGCGCAGCGCCTCGAGCTGCTCCTTGGCACTCTGTAGTTCCTCGCGCAGGGACTTTTCGTTGACCGTCGGCATCACTCGGCCTCCACCGCCATCAGCGCGGCCAGCACCGCCAGCCGCTCGCCCGGCGGCATGGCCGCGTAGCGCTTGGCCCAGTTGGCGGCCTTGCGCTTGATGCACTGCCGCTGCACGAAGTCCTGGCCCGCGTAGCTGTGCCAGTGCGGGCGCCCCGGCGCGAAGTTGCACCAGACCTTCTCGGTCACCACCCCGGCCTGGTTCATCACCTGTAGCGACAGGCTGTGCCAGCCCGCCAGCGTCCGCTCGTACAACTGGGAGGGATAGCCGGACAGCATCACCGCACAGGGCAGGCCTGTGAGCAATGCCAGCAGTTGCTCGTGATCGGCCTGCGTGTAGTCATAGCGGTAGCGGCCAGGGCCATTTTTTTGTCCGAGTCCGAGGCAGTGCACGACAGTAGCCGGAGGGGCAGTGGCTGCCTGCTAGAGTTTGCGAGCTCGGCATGGTAGCGCTGTCTGCTGCGAGGACTGGACATTTTGTTGTCAGTCTGTCAGGCTAGGCTCTAGCGAGGCTGAGCCTCAGACCGACGAGACTCGGTTCGAAGCTGCGTGGTCATACTCGCGATGGAGTGCGGGCTCCGGACGCTGCTCCGCTCTGCGGCCGGGGCCGCCGTATGGTCGCCTAGGCGACAGTGTCCGTATCATGACGGTTGTGTGGGGAGCCCATCGCCCCGAACCCGCGCCATGACTGTAGCACGCAACGTCGCCGAAGCCATCTCCGAGCATGTCACCCTGGAGGTCGAGTGCGTCGACCGGCTCTACCTCAATCTCTACCAGCCGCTGCTGCAGACCCCGGGCGGGGCGGCCTGGTTCTTCCGCCAAGTGCGCGGCTGCCCGGTGCCCTCCCCGGCCCTGATGGCCCCGATGACGCGCAGCTTCGTGGCCGCCATCGAGGCCTTCGCCCGCGAGGGCAACATCGACTTGATCCGCTTCGAGAGAGGCGAGCGCAAGGACGAGCGCACCCAGGCCTACCTGCGGCAGTGGCGCGGCGGCGAGGGCGTGCTGTACATCGGCAAGGCGCAGGAGAAGGCGCGCGTGCTGCGCACCCAGGCCGAGACCGATCCCGCCACCGGCCGCCGCTCGCCCGAGCTGGCCTTCTCCACAGCCCTGCCCAACGCCTACTATTTCTACGCCGTCGATGACGACTTCGGCCCCTTCTTCCTCAAATTCTGCTCGTATTTCCCGTACGGCGCCAAGGTTTGCATTAACGGTCACGAGTACGTCAAGCGCCAGCTGGCCAAGCAGGGCATTGCCTTCGAAGCGCTCGACAACGGTATCCTGAGTTGCGAGGATCCCGAGCGGCTGGCACAGATCTGCCGCCAGCTCAGCGCCGCCAAGATCGACGCCTTGGCGCGCAAGTGGCTGGCGCGGCTGCCGCATCCGTTCACGGCCGCAGACCGCGCCGCGGGGCTGCGCTACCAACTCTCCATCCTGCAGGCGGAGTTTTCGCTCACGCAGGTCTTCGACCGCCCGCAGCAGGGGCGCATGTTCTTCGAGGAGGTCATCCGCGAGAACCTCGACATCGGCCGGCCCGACCACGTCCAGCTGGTGTTCCAGCGCCGGGTTAGCAAGCGCACGCCGTCACGCTTCCGCACGCGCGTGATCACCGCCGGGGTGGACCCCTCGCTGCATTTCGACTACAAGAGCACCCGCATCAAGCAATATTTCAAAGAAGGGCGCGCGCTGCGCACCGAGACCACGATCAACGACAGCTACGACTTCGGAGTCGGGCGTCGGCTGGGCAACCTCGAGCATCTGAAAAAGATCGGCTTCCAAGCCAACCGACGCCTGCTGTGCGTCGAACGCCTCAGCCACGACTGCACGCTGGGAGCCGAGCGCTTCGAGCGACTCCAAGCGGCGGCCCAGATCGAGGGGCAGCGGGCAGCGTCGCTACGCTTCGGGGACCGCCGCGTGCAGGCCCTGCTGGCGTCCCTAGCGAGCTTCCGGCTGCTGCCGCACGGTTTCACCCACCGGCAGTTGCGCGAGCGGGTCGCGCCCCTGCTGGGCAGTAGCGCGGAGGCGTGGGGCGCAGGCCGCATGACCTACGACCTGCGGCGACTGCGCTTGCGGGGCCTGATCGAGCGCATCCCGCGCACGCGCCGCTACCGTGTGACCGAGCAGGGCCTGCGCACGGCGCTGTGCTTCCAGCGCACCTACGCCCGCGTGCTGCGCCCGTCTCTGTCGGTGGTCTTCGATGCCGGCGGTTCCGACCCCACGCCCCTGCAGAAGGCCGTACAGCGCTTCGATCGCGAGATCGACCGACTCTGGGAGGGCCAGCCGATCGCCGCGTAAACTTGACTCATCTGTAAACGCTACGCCTAGACAAGGAGTCTAGTGGCAGCGCCAAGCGGCTTGCGGGATCTGGATTTGCGCTCCGTGCACGTGCGCCCCACGCACGGTGCGCAGGAGCACCGGCGCTGGGACCGCTTGGTGGCCAGCCACCACTACCTAGCGTTCGAGGGGTTGTTCGGCAAGGCCCTGCGGCATGTGGCGACGCTGGGGCAGGACTGGATCGCACTGGTGGGCTGGCAGGCCGCCGCGCTCAAGCTGGCGGCCCGTGACCGCTGGATCGGCTGGAGCCCGCAGCAGCAGCGGCGGCGCCTGCATCTGCTCACGCAGAACTCGCGCTTCGTGATTCTGCCGGCTTGGCAGGGGGCGCCCAATCTGGCCTCGCGGGTGCTCGGGCTGAGCTTGCGACGGCTTTCGGACGACATGTTGGCCGAGCACGGCATTCCGAGCCTGTTAGCGGAGTCGTTCGTGGACCCTGAACGCTTCGCCGGCACCTGTTACCGGGCCGCCAACTGGCGCTCGCTGGGCTTCAGCGGCGGCTACGCACGGCTGCCGGGTGCCACGCCGCGCTGGCGTCGGCACGGCCAGCGGAAGGAGATTTTCGTGTACGAATTGCAGCCCGGCGCGGCCCTCAAGCTGGCCCAGCCGGAGGATGATCCGGCCTGGGACGGGCCGGCCCGCAGCGCGCCCCCCGACGCGCAGACGCTGCGCAGTCTGTTCGAGTTCCTCGGCGAGTTGCCCGAGTACCGCCATGCGCGCGGCAAGCGCTACGGCTTGCGCAGCGTGCTGGCCTTGGCGGTGGCGGCGCGCCTGTGCGGCTACCGCGGGGTGACCGCCTTCGCCCAGTTCGCGGCCCTGCTGAGCCAGTCGCAGCGACTGGCGGTGGAGTGTTTCTACAGCCCCAGCAAAGGCTGCTACACGAGTCCGTCGATCACCACGTTCCACAACATTCTGGCGACCCTAGAGCCGCAGACGCTGGAGGAGGCGGTGCGCGGGTGGGCCCTCCAGCAAAGCGCGCAAGTGCAGTCACAGCAAGACGCTACGGATTCGTCCAAGGCCGCCAGCGAGGCACCCAGCGAGGGCCCGGCAGTGCTGCCGGGCGTGAGCCTGGACGGCAAGGACGTGCGCGGGGCCTCCAAGCAGAGCGCACACGGTCGGCGCATGCTGCTGGCCGCGGTGGAGCAGGGCAGCGGCGTGGTGCTGGGACAGTTGGAGATCGACTCCAAGACCAACGAGATCCCGGCCTTCCGGGAACTAGCCAGGCAACTCGACCTGGCCGGGCGGGTGGTCACCGGCGACGCGCTGCACGCCCAGCAGGAGACGGCCCGCTGCCTGCTCGAGGAATCCCAGGCAGACTATCTGATCACCGCGGTGAAAAACAACCAGCCAACGCTGTTCCGGGACCTGCAAGAGATGGACTTCAGTGCCTGCCCGCTGGTGGAGACGCTGGACAAGCAGCATGGCCGCATCGAGCGCCGACGCTACTGGGTCAAGGACATCAGCGCCGCCGAATGGGACGACTATGCCGCCCTGCACGGCCGCCAGCAGGCCATCCGCGTCGAACGTCGGCGGCAGCACGTCAAGAGCGGCAAGAGCAGCACCGAAGTGAGCTATGCGCTCACCTCGCTGGGCCCCGCACGGGCCACCCCCGAGCAACTCGCGGAGTTGCTGCGCAACCACTGGCAGATCGAGAACCGCCTGCACTATGTGCGTGACTTCACCTACGACGAAGACCGCTGCCGCGTGTATGTGCGCGACCTGCCGCGCAACCTGGCCTGTCTGACCAACACGGCCATTTCGATCATCCGCTGCCTGCCCCAATTCCGCTACGTGCCGGAGGCCAACCGGCATTTCGCGGCACGCCCGCAGGAGGCTCTCGACTTGCTGCTGCAAGCGCCCTCGCCTTAGCCCATGCGAGCGTCCCGCCAGCCTGCCCGGCAACGCCTTGCGAGGCGTCACACCCCCGCTGCGCCGACACTGTCCAGTGCCCCCTCGCGGGCGCTGCGAAGAGCGGCCCAGCGCCCTTCGAGCAGGCCCTTGCAACTCCAGCGACAGGCTGCCCTAGTTGCACGAGCAACGATCCGATCCCATCAGACGAGTCACGTATCGACAAAAAAATGTACCTGCGGTAGCGGCGCTGCGACTTGCGCGCCGCCTGCAGATAGGGCGGGTCGGCGTAGACCAGCTCGTCGCCCGCAAACGGGAACTGGGCCAGAAAGCGGTGGCAGCAGCCGTGCACCAGTTCCACCTCGTAGTCGCAGCGGAACGCTCGGATCGAGCGGACATTGCGGTCGATGCCGATGTTGCGCAGGGCCGGCGGCTTGCGCTGCATGATCGCGCCGCCGCCGAGATGGGTCTCAATATAGGTGGCATGCGGCGGCATGGCCGCGATCAGTGGCTGGCACAGACCCGAGGTCGCCTTCGATCCGTACCAAGCTCCCATCGCCGCGTCGTCTCCCGCAGGAGTGCTTAACAGCCTGTGGCAAAAGTCGACTGAAATCCCAACAAATCCCGATCAGACTTCGATAAAATCGTAGTCATGGCGATGGGTACCCGCAAACCCGGACAGATCCCGATGTTCCTCGCACCGGACCAACTGCCCCAAGCCCCCACCACTCCCTTCTTCGACAAGCTCAACCAACTGCTCGCTGAGATGGGCTTCGACGCCTACGTCGAGAACCTGTGCCGACCCTTCTATGCCAAACGCCTGGGACGGCCCTCGCTCGCTCCCGGCGTCTACTTCCGACTGCTGCTGCTGGGCTACCTGCTGGGCATCGATTCCGAGCGCGGCATCGCCCTGACCGTCTCCGACTCGCTCGGCTTGCGGGCCTTCCTCGGCTACGAGTTGCAGGACAGCCCGCCGGACCACTCGACGATCTCGCGCAGCCGGCGGCGGATTAGCCTGGAGACGCATGAGCAGGTGTTCGCCTGGGTGCTGCAGCAGCTGCGGCAAGCGGGTCTGGCCGACGGGCAGACGGTGGCGGTGGACGCCACGATGCTGTTCGCCAACGCGGCCTTGCGGACCTTGCGGCGCAAGGACAGCCAGCAGGGCTACCGAGAATTCGTGGAGGGGCTGGCGGAGGCAGCCGGGGTGCCGACGCCGAGCTTGGCGGAATTGGCGGCCTTCGACCGCCAGCGCAAGCCCAAGACGTTGTCGAACAAGGAGTGGGAGTCGCCGACGGACCCGGACGCGCGGGTAGCGAAGATGAAGGACGGCACGACGCACCTAGCGCACAAGGCCGAGCACGCGGTGGACTTGGAGAGCGGGGCGTTGCTAGGAGTGACGCTGCAAGCGGCGGACCAAGGGGACACCACAACACTGGGGGAGACCTTGGAGGCGGTGCAGGCGGCGCAAGGGCAGGGGCCGGAGACGGTCGTCGCCGACAAGGGCTACCACAGCGACGCGGTGCTGCTGGGACTGAACGAGGCGGGCCAGGAAGCGCACATCCCGGAGCCGCAGCGGGCGGAGCGGGATTTTGCGGGCAAGCCGGAAGCGCAACGGGTGGTGCAGGAGAACCGGGAGCGCGTGGCGAGCTCGGCCGGCAAGCGCCTGCAAAAGCTGCGGACGGAGAAGGTGGAGCGGTCGATGGCCCACATGTACGGCACGGGCGGGATGCGCCGGCTGTACTTGCGGGGGCGGGCGAACATTCGCAAGCGGCTGCTGGTGCATGCCTGTGCATTCAACCTGGGGGTGCTGATGAGGTCGCTCACCGGGGTCGGCACGCCGCGCACACTGCAGGGGCAGGGCTGCCAGCCAACGGCCAGCCTTGGTTTCGCCGTTTGTTTGCCGTTCCGGGATGCTTGGAGCGGCCTGCTGGGCCTGCTCAGGGGCCTCTTGGGCCTCAGACGGGGAGAGAGCCCGGAATTCGCCGAAAAACTCGCATAGGCCGTCGAAGGACCACCAAGCAAGGCCACCGACCGACATGGTCGGCAAAGCTATTAAAACCACAGGCTGTTAACCCGCAGCATAGGCGGTCCCAGTGCGGTTGTCAAGCGAACCGCTTGCGAGCTTGCGAGCCATCCGCCGGATACGCAAGGCCGCCGCTGGCCAGTCCGGGCGGGTCCCACTCCGCGTTGGATTCCTGCCAAGAACAACCGTTTGATCTCAGGCGAAAAAGTACATAGTCAAGACAGGGCCCGAGTAGTTACAGTGAAGATTCTCCAATGCCGATCTCTCGGACGTAAGTCAACGCAATGGTCTAGGTCCCGGATCGCGTCCACAAACTCAAGCGCACTGCTGAAGGGGGATGGATTGCTGAACACTCGCGGATTGGTGACGATCCGGAGGAAACCGCTGAGGACGAGTTCAGAGACCGCGAAGGCGTTGTCGCCGTTCGCAACTGACGTCAGCCAAGCGCGGCACCGCTCATGTTCGAGGGAATCGACCCGATACGCAGCAATCAAGACATTGACGTCAGGCAGGACCATCGCGCTTGTCCTCCATGATCGCGAGGAGGCCAGCGTTGTCGGTGATGTCAACGCCCGGCCGGGTTCCGGTTCCATGGAATACCGGAAGTTCGACTGGATCATGCCTCCTATTGCTGCGCCGAATCAGGGATTCGAGGAGAAAGTCGTGGACGATCGACGAAATGGTCCTGTTGGACTCCTTGGCCAACTTCTTGATGTCGGCATACAGGCCATCGTGGATGCTCAGCGTGGTCCTCATGCATCTAATCATATACCCTATGCATCATGATGTATCTCGCAAGCTCTTGGAGACGGCAGCATCGAGTCCGGCGGAATTCTGAGTGCTGTATCGAGGCACCAGTAGCTGGCCCGCCGAGTCTAGCCAAAGGGGCCCACGAGCTAGGAGGAATGGGAAGTGGGGCAAGACTCGCCCGAACCGCAGCATCTGCTATGCTCCGGCGCATGCCCATCAGCTTCTGCCTCCGGTCGTGTAGTCGCCCTGTTGCCCCGATCTGGGCGCCGTTGCTCCTCGCAAGTCTTGTCTTGCTGACGCTGCCACTTGCGGCGCAGCCAGAGCTGCAGTACAAGCCGGTCGTTGGCTGGGGAGAGTTGCCGGACGGCTACGTGTCCGGCGCAGGCATGGCTGTGGCGGTCGATCACCAAGGCGGAGTCTGGTTCTACAACCGCGGCTCCCATCCGCTGATTCAGTTCTCCAGCGATGGCAGCCTGATCCAGTCTTGGAAGGAAGACAAGACCGTGTCGACCCATCAGGCTACCGCTCACGGCATGGCGGTCGGACCGGACGGTGGCATCTGGCTGGTGGCGCGCGACTCGCACGCCGTGTACAAGTACTCTGCCGCGGGCCGCACGCTGCTGATGATCGGAGGTTTCGCCGCCAGCCTTGGCAGCAACGAAGCCCCTTACGCCTTCAACCGGCCCGCGGGCGTGGCGCACGACAGCGAGGGCAACGTCTACATCGCCGACGGCTACGGCAACACCCGCATCGTCAAGTACGACCCCTCGGGCACGTACGTCAAGCATTGGGGCGGGCCGGGCGCCGCCGACGGCCAGTTCGATCTCGTCCACGGCGTGGCCTTGGACAGCCGGGACCGCCTCTACGCCGCGGACCGCAGGAACAATCGCATCCAGGTCTTCGACACCGATGGCGAGCACACGGCCACGTGGAACGGCCTCGGCACGCCGTGGAACCTGGCCTACGACCGGCGCGCCGACGTGCTGTGGATGTGCGACGGCGACCTGGGCCGGATCTCGAAGCTGTCGCTCGAGGGAAAGGTGCTCGGCTGGTTCGGCTCGGACGGCTCGGAGCCGGGGCAGCTGCACCAGGTGCACAGCATTGCCGTGGGCCGGGACGGAGCCATCTACGCCGCCGAAACGGTGAACGGCAGGATCCAGAAGTTCGTCCCCGGGGACTGACACGCGGCAGCGAGGACCGGACGTGGCTGCGCAGCCGGTCGGGCTTCTTCAGCAGGTGTCGCTCAGGTGCGCGAAAGCGGTATGATGCGTGATGTTGTGACCCGACTGCTTGCGATCGCACTTGCACTCTCGGCCGCGGCCCTGCCGATGTGGGCCCAGTCGGCCGATTTCGAACCGTCCCGCCTGCCCAACGGCAAGCCAGACTTGAACGGCATCTGGCAGGCCCTGAACACTGCCAACTACGACATCGAGCGCCACATGGCTCGTCCCGCCATGATGCTCCGGGACGGTCCGCACGGCCCGCTGCCCGCCGTGCCCGTGTTGCGCCTCGGCGCCGTGGGCGCCGTGCCTGGCGGCATGGGCGTGGTGGAAGGCGGCAAGATCCCGTACAAGCCGGAGGCGGCCAAGCGCCGGGAAGAGAACCGGGCCCACTGGATCGAGCGGGACCCGGAGGTGAAGTGCTACCTGCCTGGCGTGCCGCGCGCCACGTACATGCCGTTCCCGTTCCAGATCTTCCAGAACGAGGATTCGGTGTTCATCGCTTACGAGTTCGCCGGCGCCGTGCGCGAGATCTACATGAGCGATGTCGGCCCTGCCGAGACCGATGCCTGGATGGGCCAGTCGGTCGGGCGCTGGGAAGGCGACACTCTGGTCGTAGAGGTCACCGGGCTGAGCGACCAGACTTGGTTCGACCGGTCGGGCACGCACCACAGCAACCAGCTGCGGGTTACCGAGCGGTACACCCTCAGTTCTCCGTATCACATCCAATACGAGGCGGAGATCTCCGATCCGGAGGTCTTCACGCGTCCGTGGAAGGTCTCCATGCCGCTATACCGGCGCGTGGAGAAGGACGCCCGCCTGATGGACTTCAAGTGCGTCGAATTCGTCGAGGAACTGCTCTTCGGCCAGTATCGCCGCCAACCGCTGGAGAGGTAGCCGCCATGTCCGACGTGCGCAGCGTGGACTGGTTCGGCTGCGAGCATGCCGCAGGGCCGGGCTCGCGCGCGAGATTCCGGCCCGCAGAAGGGAGGTAGACCTGTCATGTCGAATCGTATCTTGCTCATCGCCGCCTTGGCGATGGTCGTCGCGCCCGTTTGGGCGGCCGACGACTCGGAGGCCGCTGCCGAGCGGCCAGACCTGTCCGGGACCTATGACATCGCGACCCTGACGCCATTGCAACGCCCTGCCAAGTTCGGCGACAAGCTCACGCTCACCGACGAGGAAGCGCAGGAGATCGCCCGCGAGGAGGCGGAATACATGGCCCGCCGCAACGCGGCCACCGACCCGGAACGGGGAGCGCCTCCGGAAGGCGGCGATGGGTCAACCGGCGCCGCCGGCAACGTCGGGGGCTACAACTCGTTCTGGATCGACCGCGGCAGCGGGGCCTTCAAGATCGACGGGAAATGGCGCACCTCGATCATCACCGATCCGAAGAACGGGCGCCATCCGGAGCTGACTCCGGCAGCCAAGGCGCGGCTCGCCGCGCGGCGCAAGCGCAGCCGCCCGAATACCGGCGAGGCCTGGTGGATCAAGGAAGGGGTCGAGCCCGGACCGTATGACGACCCCGAGCTGAGGCCGCTCGCGGAGCGCTGCCTGCTGGGTTTCGGCTCGACCGGGGGCCCGCCCATGCTGCCGGTGCTGTACAACAACCTGAAGCGGATCGTGCAGACCGACGACTACGTCATGATCTTGGTCGAGATGGTGCACGACGCGCGCATCATCCGCCTGAATTCCGAGCATGCCCCCGACGACGTCCGCGGCTGGCTGGGCGACTCGATCGGGCATTGGGAGGGCGACACGCTGGTGGTCGACACGACCAATTTCAGCGACCGGCCGGCGCTATCGGGGGCTACGCGCAACCTGCACGTGGTCGAGCGCTTCTCGCGCATTGACGACAAGACCCTGCGCTACCAGTTCACGGTCGAGGATCCGACGGTGTGGACCGAGCCTTGGAGCGGCGAGTACATTTGGCCGGCGAGCGAAAGCAGGGTCTACGAGTACGCCTGCCACGAGGCCAACTACTCGTTCGAAGGCATCTTGCGGGGAGCCCGCATATTGGAACAGGACGTGCTGGGCAAGTCCGACGACTAGGCGGAACCGCCCGCAAGCGAGGAACAACAGCAATGATCAACAAAGAAGGGATGATTCGGCTGCAGGCCGTGGCGGTGGCATTGGGGATGCTGCTGGCGGGTGTCGCGCCGCTCAACGCGCACCACGCATTCGGCGCTGAGTTCGACCCCAACCGCCCGCTCATTCTCAAAGGGCCGGTCGTGCGCGTGGAATGGGTGAACCCGCACACGTGGATCCACCTCGAGGTCACTGACGAGGACGGCAACAAGGAAATCTGGATGGTCGAGGGCGGCACGCCCAACAGCTTGCTGCGCAGAGGCCTCAAGCGCGACACGATCAAGATCGGGCAGGTGATCGTGGTCGACGGCTATCAGGCCAAGGATCGTTCTAACCGGGCCAACGGGCGTGACGTGACGTTCGAGGACGGGCAAAAGTTCTTCTTGGGCTCTTCCGGCACTGGCGCTCCGTACGACAAGGAGCGTCGAGGCCAGTGAAGGTCCCGCCGAGTGCGGACGTGCTGCCGCTCAAGGGACGCGTGCGCGTGCCTTGACCCAGTCCAGGACAGCGTCGCGCAGCGTTAGCTCGCGGGCCGTGAAGTCGATCCCGGCGTATTCGGGCAGCCCCGCCACATAGTCATTGGTCACAAAGCTGTACATCCGGCCGGGCTCGAGGTTTTGGCCGGCGCGGGCCTCTTCGGGCAGCTGGTCGCCGCGGACGGTGGCTTCCACCAGCAAGTTGTCGAAGGGCAGGATATTCCAGATGTGGCGCGCCATCACGGTGCCCTCCGTCAAGGAGTCGCGCACGCCCCCGCGGTTCATGTAGGCGATCTGCGCTCCGGTCGCTTCGCGCAGGGCGCGCTCGATCATGCGCTTGACATCGTCTCGACCCAGCGCGCGGACGCACTCGGCGATCTCGACGTCTACCCGTTCCGAGACTCTTGACTCCCATTGATCGACGAGGGCCGCGATAGCGGGCTTGGGCGGAAAGCGGCCTTGGGAAATCTGGATTCTCCGCCAGCGATGCCGCACGATCTGTCCCGCGTCGCGGTCGAATGCTATATCGAGCCGCCCGAGCTCGCGCCCATAGGGGCGCAGTTTGATCCCGATCCGCCCGTCGATGAGGAGTTCGGTGTCCCTGCCCCCGTGGTCGTGTCCGCCCACGAGCACGTCAACATCTGGCAACGCGCGCAGGATCGCTTCGTCCTCGTCGTCGAAAAGGTGTCCTAGAACGACGACGAGATCCGCCCTTTCGTTCATATCGGCGACAGGTTCGCGCAAGGACTCCACCAATGGGGTTGCGCGCCAAGGTCCGGACTGTGCAGGCTTGATCAGTCTGGCCAAGCGCGCTGTCACGGCTCCGACGATCCCGATCCGAATCTCGCCTGCTGTCAGCACCGTGGTCGCTGGCACCAGTCGCTTGCCCTCGGCGTTGAGTACGTTGGCGGCTAGGATCGGAGCGTCCGTGACACGCCGAAACTCGGCGATCTTCTCCCAGCCGTAGTCGAATTCGTGGTTGCCGAGGCAGTGGGCGTCGAAGCCGAGCCTGTTCGCTACCTCGAAGACAGGGGTCCCTTCGAAGATCGTTGAAACCGGCGAGCCCTGCACCATGTCGCCCGCATGCAGCACGACCGCATGCTCAGCCCTGGCGCGCTCTTCCTCGATCGCCGTCGCGACATGTGCGAAGCCTCCCCGGCCTTGCTCGTCAGGCAGCAGTCGAGCATGCAGATCGTTGAGGTGCAGGATTGTGACTTGCTCGACGCTGGCGCATTGGGCCGCTAGCGCGGCCAGCAGCAGCAACGATACGCGGAGAACCGAGCCAACCAACATGGGCTACTAGTGTCGCATTGCTTGGCGCGAATCAGACCTCGGCGCTGGATCAGTGTCGGCGCTGGATCCGTCTCGAGACCTGATCATGGCTTCCGTGCGGCTGTCCCCCGGAGAAGGTGGTTGTTGGCGGCGGGAATTTACCCGCGACTTCGGCCTCAATGCGATGCGACGGAGCGGTTGTCCTACGGTGTATCCAGCAGCGACAGACAAGCAGCGATATCTCTGTCCGTCACAGTCTCGAGGGCCACGTCTGCCCGGCCTGCTAGTTCGATAGGACGCAGTTGTTCCACGTACCACCCGTGAGCAATCCTGTCCATGCCTGCACCGACCAGAGGAGCAGCAGTCCTGAGGCTCGCCCGTAAGGCCACGGCATCGGTCCTTCCCCAATGCAAGACGAGGTTACGCTGGCGATACAGCCTACGGAACGCGGATTCGACTTGTGCCTGAATTTTGCCTAGCACCTTGTTGGGCGACTTGAGAATGTTCGTAATTCGAGCGCCGGCCGCCGAATCCGAATCTGTCGGGTACTCGTCTAACCGGTCAGAGAGGATTGCCCTCGCCACGACCTCGCATCTCTGGCGGTTTTCCACGCAGGAGGACAACTGGCGACGGAGAGATTCGTTTCGCTCGCCAGTATGTTCGAGTGTATGGGCTAACGCTGTAAGCTCTGCTCGCGGAATCGAGCATGCAACGAGAGCTGCCAACCGATCTGCTGCCACGCCACGGTCGCTCGGCTCGCTTAACAAGGATTCGATTGCCGCCCATCCACCGGCGACAGCGGCACTTGGCGAACTGCGCTCCAAGTGCGATAGCAGGTCAATTGCTGCATCAATGACACTGAATCGTGCTTGGTCGCGAAAGACCTGATTCTCGCGGTAGAGAGCGCCGACCCTTACTCCTCGTCCGTAGCGTGTGAGGGGAAACGGTTTTCTGATTCCCTTAACCCAGACGCGAGGTTCAAGTTGCGTTTCTTGGCCCGTACTCACCGCCAGACGAGCAACAAGATGATCAACACGTTCCACGGCGAGTTCGACTGCAGCTTGGGGATCGGATGCGTCGATGGCGAGAGAGATTCCACCAGCTGGGCGGAGGCCCGAGCTGTCCGAAGAATTTCCGCGCAACCACCTCGACACTGCAGCAGGGTCCAGCCACTCAGGAAGATCATTCCTTCTGGTCCTCGGACGCAAAGCGAAGCAGATCAAGACACCGAATGCCTGAGAGGATTTCCTAGCGAGCAACTGTGCATCTTCAACAATTTCGGCCAGAGACTTTGGACTCTCGTCGTACTTGATCCTGAACTCCCACCACCGGTGCAGGTAGTTCGCGCTGAATCCGCGGTCAAGCAGGTGAGCCGCGATGGACCTCGCGACCCGCTCGGGGCTTATGCCATTGCCGATAGCTCGAAGCTCCCTAGCCCAGCGAAGCAAGTAGATCGACTCCACTTGGTCTGTAAGAGTCCGGAGAGCGTGGTAGTCAAGGCCATCGTAGTCAATTGAACTCATCAACCTGGAACGGAGGGCTGGGTGTACGACTTCGTTTTGCACACCCGGGAATAAGCAGGCTGAGGTTACGCGTTCGATCCAAGCGCGGTGAGCCTGAGCAGTCCAAGCTACGACCAAGCGCCCCTGAGACCGAAATTGGCCGGATGTTCGGGGGATTCTGGATCTCTTTGTTGTTAGTTTGTTACGCTAACAACAAGGGAGCCCCTCCATGCCCAGCCCGCCTGATCTCTCCGCCCTCTCCGCCCGCCGCGACGAACTCCGCCGCCAACTGGCCGCCATCGGCGATTTGCGCCCCGGCTCGCTGGTGCAGAACTACCGCCGCTGCGGCCGACCCGAGTGCTTCTGTGCCGACAAGCAGCACCGCGGCCACGGCCCCTACTGGCTGCTCACCTGGTCGGTCAACGGCAAGACCCGCAGCCGCTCGATCCCCGCCGAGCAGGTCGCCGCCACCCAGGCCCAGATCGCTGAGTGCCAGCGCCTGCGACGCCTCATCGCGGACCTGATCGCCGTCAGCGACGAGCTCTGCCAAGCCCAGCTCAAGCCCAGCACCAGCGCGGTTAAAAAAAAGCCTGCCAGCACGAGTTCGCCCCCGCACTGGAAGCCGAGATCGCCCGCCTCGTAGCGCCCGGGGCCGTCGACCAACTCGACTTCGAGGCGGTCGAGACCTGTGTGCGGCGCAGCGCCCTGCAGTTGGCCGCACGGGCGGTCGAGCGGCGTCTGAACGCCGACCACTGCGACGGCCAGTCCCCCACCCAGCCCTGCTCCTGCGGGCACCCGGCGCGCTTCGCCGGCCGCCATCGCAAGACCTTCGAGACCGCTCTGGGGCCAGTCACCATCGAGCGCGCCTACTACCATTGCCGTCCCTGCGGGCGGGGCTGGTTCCCGCGCGACCAAGCGCTGGGCATGGCCGCCACCAGCCTGTCCCCGGCCGTCACCCGCATGACCGGCTCGGCTGCCGCAGTGGCCAGCTTCGCGACCGCCAGCGACTTGCTGGACGAGTTGGCCGCCGTGCGCGTCAATGCCAAGCGTGTCGAGCGCGTCGCCGAGGCGCTGGGGCGCGAGGTGGCCGCCGCCGAGCGGGCGGCGGTGTTTGCCGCCGAACCCCCCGCCGCTGCCACCATGTATCTGGGCGTGGACGGCACCGGCGTGCCGATGCGCCCGGCGGAGCTGGTCGGCCGGCCCGGCAAGCAGCCCGACGGCTCGGCCTCCACGCGCGAGGCGAAGCTGGTCGTGATCTGGACCGCAGATCAGTTCGACCAAGACGGACGGCCGGTCTGCGACGAGGGCTCGGTCACCTATTCGGCGGCGATTGACAGCGCTGCCGCGCGCGACACCGATCCGGCCCCGGCCGCCTTCACCCAACGCCTGCGCCGCGAGGCCGAGCGGCGCGGCTTCCCGCAGGCACCACGCCGGGTCATCCTCGGCGACGGCGCGAAATGGATCTGGGCCGCGGCCACGGAGATGTTCCCCGGCGCGATTCAGATCGTGGACTTCTTCCACGTCTCGGAAAGGATGTGGGAAGTCGCCCGGGCCCTCTTCCCCGCCGACCGGGATAGCGCCGAGGTCTGGGCCGAAGCGCGCTGCGAGGAACTCAAGGCCGGGGCTCTGGACAGTGTGCTGGCGACCCTGCGCGCGCATGCCGGCCACTGCGAGCCAGCCGCCAAGGCCGTGCCATACATCACCACCAACCGCGCACGCATGCGCTACGCCGAGTTCCGCGCCCAAGGCTTGCAGATCGGCTCCGGCGTGGTCGAGGCGGGCTGCAAGAGCGTCGTGGGCCGCCTCAAGCAGTCCGGCATGTACTGGACCAAGGATGGTGCCGAGGGGATCCTCGCCCTGCGCGCCTGCATCTTGGGCGGGCGCTACCCCATGTTTAACATTGGATTTTAGGATGTGATTGATTAACAGGGAGTTAGACCGCTCCAGAAAGCGCGACTTGCACTACAAAGTGCGCGCTAATGAAATTGGGGCCGGATTCAGAGCAGGATCTTGCAGGTCTGGCCGGGGAGTTCGTCGATCCCCAGAGCCTCGTACAACTGCTGCAACTCCGCCTCCGGCTGCGTCGTCTGGCGCACGTGCAGCGTCTGCCCGTTAGCGCACTGCAGAGTGGTCGTCACGCGCCGTTGCGTGGCAAACACCTGCCGCAAGCTCGCCCAGCTGGAGTGCTCGCCGTGCTGGCGCAGTTTGCGCCGGATCACCTGCACCGCCTGGTAGGCCAGCACGGTGATGAACAGGTGCCCTTCCGAGCGCTCCGGCTTGTGGTGGTACACCGGCCGCAGGCCCAGTTCCGATTTCAGGCTGCGGAACACCGCTTCCACGTCCGTCAGGCCCACGTAGGCCCGCCACATCGCCTCCGCCTCCCAACTCGTGTCGTTGCTGCGCAGGCTGTACACCCCCGGGTGCGTCGCCCGCGAGCCCTCTAGCGGCTGCCGCTGCCAGCGCACCGCCGTCACCTTCTGCTCGCTCTGGTCCGTTTCCAGCGTGACCTTGTAATGTTGTGAAGCGCCCTTGCTGCGCTCCTGCAGCCGCCCCAGGCGCTGCTGGATCGCAGCCAGCTTGCGCCGCGCTTTCGGCCGCGACAGCCCCGCGTGCAACTGCTCCAAGCTTTCCTCGAAGCGCTGCGCCCGCCGATCCTCGATCGCTCGCTCCTTCTTCTCCCGGGCCTGCGAATAGCAGTACAGCCGCACCTGCCGACCGTCTTCGCCCAGCACCCGCTCGACCTGCACCTGCCCCCCCGAGGCGGTCTGCACAGACTCCGCCCGGGCTTGCTCGAAGCGCCGCTGGCCCTCCCGGCTGACCGCCAGGTAGCGGTAGCCCTGCTCGTCCAGCCAGGCCAGCGTTTGCTCGGTCGCGATGCCGCGGTCCATCACCACCAGCGCGCCGCGCCCCGCGCCCAGCCGCTCCAGCATGTCCTGCAGGGTCGATGCCTCCTGCACATTGCCGGCGAACACCTGCGAACGGCGCACGAAGCCGCTGCCGTCGAGCACCAAGGCGAGCGTGAGCAAGGGGCAGTCCGAGCGCCGCTCCTTGGAATGGCCGCGCTGGGCCAGCGGCTGGCGCAGGGCCTCGCCCTCAAAGTAGGTGTTGGTGAGGTCAAACAGGGTGATGCTGGGCTGCAAATCGAACAGCGACAGACTGGTTTGGAAGACCTGCTGCTCGATCGTCTGACGGTCCTTTACGAGGGCGTCGGAGGCGCGGTAGAGCTGCATGTGGGAGATCGGCTCGAAGGGCTGGTCGAGCAGTTCGCCGAGGGCGGACTCGCTGCGCAGCCAGCGGTTGGCGGCGCGTTCGGAACCGACGCCGGCGAGGCGGCCGATGACCGAGCCCAGGGCACATGCGGATTCTGGCGAAAAGGGTCAGTAATCCGAAGGAAAAGGGTCAGCGTTCTGGCCGAAAAGAATCACTGTTCTGACGAAAAGGGTCAGTTCGGAGCGCAGCGACGCTGACGGATCCTAGTATGCCATCAGGGAGGCACCTCCTTGCATGGATTCCCGGTTCCCGGGAAGATGGGACATCATCATCATTCTGTTCCTCCTGTGTCCGCGGCGGCCGCGTCGAGTGGCCGGGGCTGCGGCTCTGCCTGTGTCAAATTTGGGCGGGCAGGCGGGCTCCCTGGCCAGCCTCCGTTGCGCGCCCAATGTTGCTCACACCGCAGCAAGTGCTGGCGCAGGTGCTGCCAGTACTGTGGCGGGTAGGTTTGCGGGGTGGCGGCGAGCACCTCTTCCAGCAGTGGCTGGAAGTAGTGCAGGCTGCGAATCGGCAGCCCGGCCGGCTGTGCGAGCAGTGTGATGGACTTGCGCGCGCAGCCGAGCAGGATGGCGTTGCGGGCGGTTTCCAGCGGGACTGCGGAACTGTGCCAGTGCCGCGCCAGGCACTCGTCAGCGGAGTTGAAGCGGCCCTGCACGCAGCTGGGCTGCAAGAAGGCCTGGCGCACGCTGGCGACATAGTTGGCGGCGGGATCGGCCGCTGGGGCCAACTCGGAGTCGACCGCGGCATAGGGCCAGAAACGCGCACAGACGGTCAGCCGCGAGCGCCGGTGCTGGTTGGGAGCGGGCTCGATCCGGCAGACCCCTTGGCGCACCAGTTCCTGCAAGCAGCGCCCCACAGTCGAGTGGCTCTTGGCCAGCTGGCGAGCCAGCTCGGCCCGCTCGAACTCGAGCGTGCCGGCCGGGCGCCGGGCTCGCAGACACACGTGCGCGAAGAGTTTGAAGGCCGCGTCGGAGAGCACTCCCAGCGCCCGCTCGAAACCTTCCCCGGCCGCGAAGAACGCACCGGCCGAGGGCTTGATGTGGAAACGCTCTCTCATGTCGCGTCCTCCTGCTGGCGATCCTCTTGCAGGCGTTGCGCGGCCTGCGTCTTGCGCAGCGATTCCCCCTCCAGCGGGAAGCTGTGCGCCACGTGCACCAAGCGGTCCAGGATGCTGTCGGCCATGGTCGGATCGCCCATCTGCGCATGCCAGCTGGCGGGCGGCAGCTGGGAGGTCAGCACCGTCGAGCGCAGGTTGAAGCGGTCGTCGCAGATTTCCAGCAAGTCGCGCCGTTGGGAGTCGCTCAGCGGTGTCAGCGCGAAATCGTCCAGCACCAGCACGTCGGTGCGCGCCAGGCGGTCCAGCAGGCGCGGGAAGCTGCCGTCGGCGTGGGCCGCCTGCAGGTCCCGGAACAGTTGCGTGCAACGCTTGTAGAGCGCGCTGTAGCCGTCCCGGCAGGCCTTGTGCGCCAAGGCGCAGGCCAGATACGTCTTGCCCACCCCGGAGGGGCCGGTCAGGATCACATTGTGCTTGTTGCGCACCCAGCGCGAATCGTGCGCCAGGCTGACGAAGCGCGACCGCTCCAGCCCGCGCGGGTGGCGGTAGTCGACGTCTTCCAGCGTCGCCTGCATGTGCAGCTTGGCCAGCGCCAGCCGCCGCGTCAAGGCGCGGCTCTGCTTCCAGCTGTGCTGGGAGTCGACCAGCAGGCCGAAGCGCTCCTCGAAGCTCAGCTCGGCCGCGCCCGGGTCGGCCAGCTGCTGGCGGAAGGCTTCCGCCATGCCGTTGAGGCGCAGTTGGTAGAGTTGTTCCAAAATCGGCTCGATCAACATGCTGCGCCCTCCTTGGCCTGGCCGGCCCGCTGGGCCGCGGCGCGGAAATACTCCGGCCCGCGGATATTGCCGTGCTCGACCGGCGCTTGGGCCGAGACCTGCTCCGGCTCGCCGGGCTGGCTGTCCAGGCCGCGCTGCAAGATCTGCTTGACGCATTTGTAGCTGCACTCGCCGTGCGCCCGCGCGCGCTTGGCGGCCGCCTCCAAGCGCTGGCTGCCGTAGTGCTTGCCGAGCCGGATAATCCCCAGGCTGGGCCTGTAGGCCTCGCTCGGGTGTGTCTTGGAAGCCATCAGCTCGCGCACCAGCCGAGCCGTCTCCGGGCCGGCTTTTGCAGCCCACTCGACGATCCGTTCCGGCGGCCAGCCCAAGTGCTCGCGGTGGGCCTTGGGGCGGTGCTGCTCGATGGTGCTGTAGCCGCCCTTGCCGCGCTCGCGGCGGTGCAGCGCCACCCGCTCGCCGCGATGGAACAACTCCACGCTGTGCGCGCTGAGGCGCACGTCGACCTGCTTGCGCAGCAGGCTGGCCGGGGCCGAGTAGTGCCACTTGCGCACCGTCACGTGATGGTCCACGTTGACCCGCGCCGTCAGCCATGCGGCGAATTCGTAGTCGCGCTCCGGCAAGGCCAGCAAAGCCGGCCGCTCCAGGCTGGCGAACACGCTCTGGCGCGAGCCCGCGCGCTTTTGGAACGGCTTGGCGTTGTAGGCCGCCAAGCCCTCCCGCAGCGCCTCGTTCAACTCTGCCAGGCTGCAGCAGCGGCGCTGCTGCCGCAACAGCGGCGTGAGCAACTCCCGCTCCACCCCCAGCACGGCCGCCTCCACGGCCGCTTTGTCACGCGGTTTGCCCGCTCGCGCCGGCAGCACCGCCGCGCCATAGTGTTGCGCCAGTTCGGCGTAGCTGCGGTTGACCTCGGGCTCGTAGCGGTCGGCCACGCTCACGGCCGCCTTCAAGTTGTCCGGCACGAACACGCGCGGCACCCCGCCAAAGAAGCGCAGCGCGTTCACATGCGCCCTCAGGAAACTCTCCAGGTCCTGGCTCCGGCAGGCCTCGGCATAGGTGTACACGCTCAGCCCGAGCACGGCCACGAAGATCTGAGCTTCCCAACTCCCCGACGGCTCGTACACCGTCGCCGTATCGCCGGCGTAGTCAATGAAGAGCTGCTCGCCGGCCATGTGATCGTGGTGCAGCACCACGTCCTGACTCGCGCGCCACTGCTTGTACAGCGCGCAGAACTGACTGTAGCTGTAGCTGCGGCCCGGCTCGCTCGCCGCGCAGTACTCGCTCCAGAGCTGCTCCAGCGTGACGCGCTTGAAGCGGCGCAACTGATCGTGCACATGTGCAAAGTCTGGCTGGCTGTGCCTCGCTGGCCCAGCGGCCGACGGGTACAACTGTGCATACAACTCCGCATCGCTGGCGGCGGGACGGGCCAGCGGCCAGCCCAGCCCGGCTTGGCTGGCCCGTCCCAGCAAGCGCTGGATGGCCGACTGGCTCACCCCGGTGGCGCGGGAGATCTCCCGCTGTGTGTGGCCTGCGTCATGGTGCAGGCGCAGGATTTCCTTGATTGCAAACATGGCGATTGGTAGCCTCGGCATCGCGTGCCCTCCTGTCCTCTATGGGGACAGGAAGACACTTGCACCCGCCATCGTCGCCACGCTCTCGGCACTCGACCCCAAGCTCAGGCCGGTGACCCTTTTCAATCAGAACGGTGACCCTTTTCAATCAGAATACGCAGGCACAAGCGAGCAGTTGGCGGGACAACCCGAGCGAGCGCAGCAAAGCGGGCAGCCCGAGTTGCTGCAGGGCCCACAGGGCGGCGTGCTCGACGCCGACCGAGCGGGGGCGCTCGCAGCGCAGGGAATCGGCCTCGACGTAGAGCAGCTCGGAGGGGCTGTCGTCGCCGAGGGAGCCGTGGAAATCGATAAGTTGGCGGGCGAGTTGTCGGGCGCGCGCGAGCAGGTCAGCGGCAGCCGCCCGGGGCGGGAGAGGTCGTCCGGTGGCGATGGCTTCGATGAGCTGGCAGAGCAGCGGCCAGTGTTGAATTTCAGATAGATTCGTGCGGACTTTTTCAGATTATTTCCTGCTGTAGTGGAGAAATTTTTCAAGTAGATTCGCTACTGCAGGAGGGAGTTAAGGGCAATCAGCGGCGGTGCGGTCGGGGAAGGGAGTCGACGGCGGAGGTTTTCCGGAAGTAGAGATAGGCGGCGTGTTGTAGCCGGGTCGCGGGGGTGCGATCGGGCAGTCGATGGGGGTGAATAGGGACAGCTAGCGTGGCTGGGAGCGGCGCAGCAGATCGTTCCAGTCCTTGGCGCCGACCGGCCGGAGGCGGCTGCAATGGGGGGTGTGGCGGCGGAGGGAGTCGGCGGCTTGGTCGCCGGCGCGGTCGGCGTCGTAGGCACACAGGATGCGCGGTGCGCGGAAGGCTTGCAGCCAGGGCGGGAGAGAGGTCGCGATGCCGGCGGTGGAGGCGAGCAGGGTATCGGGTGGCAAAGTGGGAGCCAGCAGGCGGAGCGCGGCGAGGGCGTCGAGGGCACTCTCGACGAGCAGGATGGCATCGAGATCGTCGATGTTGGCCGGCAGCCAGAAGCCGCCACGGGCCTTGCGGGAGCCGGGCGCCATGCCCTTGAAGGTGCGGCCGTCGGGAGCCGGGCGGGTGCCGACGAGCTCGGCGCCGACGGGATGTTGGTGGCGGTCGCGACAGACGAAGACGGCGTTGCGGCGGGAATCGGCGTAGAGGATGCCCTCTTGGCGGCAACGCTCGAGCAGGGCGGGGTCGAGCCCGCGGGCGGTGGCCAGGAAGTCACGCACGGGGTCCCAGAGGCGGTCTGCGGGGGGTGGCAGGCGCAAGCCGTGGCGGCGAGCGGGCGGGGTGGCAGGCGCAGGCTGGGGGAGGCCGCCGTGGCGTTCGAGGAACTCGACGGCGGCGCGGAAGCGGCAGCCGCGCACGTGCATGACGAGATCGATGGCACCACCGCCGCCGCGCCCCTGGCGGTGGTCGAAGAACTGCGCGCCGCGGATGCTCAGCACGGAGCCGGGCCGCTTCCAGCGGGCCGGGTTGGCGGGATCCTTGCGGTAGCCGAGTTGGACGGCGAGCGGTTCGAGCGAGCCGTCGCGCACCTGCGCGGCGCGTTCGCGCCAAGGGTCGTTGAAGGGGGTCACAGGCGCACCTCGGCACAGGCCTGTTCGAGTTGCTCGGCGGAGACCTGGCGAGCCTGGGCGCAGGCTGCGGCGGCGAGGGCGAAGTGGGCGATGCGGTCGACCTGGCGGGGCAGGCCGCGCGAGGCCTGGAAGAGGGCCTCGAGGGCATTGGGCTCGAACAGCGGCAGGTCGCAGCCGGCCAGGCGCAGGCGGTGGGCGAGGTAGGGTTCGAGTTCGTCGCGGGCGAGGCCGGCGAGCTGGTGCTGCACGGCGATGCGCTGGCCGAGCGATTCGTGCACGGCCATGGCGAGGCGCTTGCGCAAGGAGGACAGGCCGGACAGCAGCAGGCACAGGCAGCGCTCGGCATCCATCTGGAAGTTGGTGAGCAGGCGGAGCTCCTCGAGCACGTCGTTGCGCAGGTTGTGGGCCTCGTCGATGATCAGCACGGGCAGCTGGTGGGCCTCGCGGGCGAGGCGGGCGATTTCCTCGCGCAGGGCGCGGAAGGCGGGAGCGCGGGAGCGCTCCGGCTGCAGGCCGAGTTCCCAGGCCAGGGTCTGGTACATGTCCAGCACCGAGCCGGTCGTGAGCGCGACGTAGGCGACGCGGAAGAGGCCGGGGTGCAGGCTGGCGGCGAACTGGCGGCAGGCGGTGGTCTTGCCGCAGCCGACCTCGCCGGTGAGCAGGCCGATGCCGCGCAGTTCGAGCAGGTGCTGCAGGCGGGTCTGGGTCTCGATGCCGGCCTGGGCGGGGAACAGCTCGTCGGTTTCGGCGGGGGTCTGGAAGGGGTAGCGGGTGAGGGCGAAATGCTGTAGGTAGGTCATTGCCGGGGAGGCTCCTGGGAGGTGTCCGGGCGCTCGAGCGCGCTCAGGCGCAGCGGCGGGGCCGGGGCGCTGGCGTCCGCGCTGCGGTCGTCGGCAGCGTCAGCGGCATCCTCGGAGCGCGGGTCGGGGGTGCGTCGGATGAGGGCGTTGGCGTGTGCGTCGAGCAAGGTCGCGCAGCCGGCCGCGCGGCCCTGGTGCAGGACCGGGACGGGCCGTCCGGGCGGTGCGGCGGGATCGACCAGCAGGACGATCCGCTGCCCGACCAGTTCGGCGCCCACCTCGTAGAGGCGGCCCTGGAAGCTGACGGTGCGGTCCTTGGCGACGCGGCGGCGGTGCTGGAAGCGGAAGATCGTGTCGAGCTCGTCGTCGGGCGGGGCCGGGCGCAGGCGGCTGGCGGCCAGCGCCCATTGGTCGAGCGGGGTGCGCTGGTGGTCGAGGCCGCGGTGGGGAGTGCGGTGGTACTCGCCTTCGATCCAGGCCCCGAGACGGCGGTTGAGGGCGTCGAGGCTGGCGCTCGCGGTCTCGTCCAGGGTCGGCAGGAACTGGGCTCTGCAGGTCCTGAAAAAACGCTCGATTTTCCCCTTTCCCTGCGGCGCGTAAGGTCTCGCATGGATCAAATGGATGCCAAGGCTGGCGCAGATCACGGACAGGTGGCGGGAGCGGTAGGAGGCACCGTTGTCGCAGTACAGTCTCTGCGGGACGCCGCGTTTGAGCAGGGCCTGGCGCAAGACGGGCAGGAACGCCTCGGCGCTTTCGGAGAAGGCGAAGGCGGCGTGCGGGATGACGCGCGTGGCATCGTCAATGACGGCCAGCAGGTAGGCCTTGCGCCGCCGCCGCCGGTCGTCGGGATCGCTGCCGACCTTGGGGCCATGCATGCAATCGGCCATCCACAGCGCGCCCGCGTCGGGGTAGCTGAAGCGGCGCCGGTCGCGGCCGTCGGGACGGTCCTTGGCCGGCCCCGTCAGGCCCTCTTGGCGCAGCAGGCGGTAGACCGTGGCCGGGGCCAGGGCGGTCGTCGCGGGCACGCTGCCGCTGGCCCGCGCCTGGCGGATCAGCGCGCGCACCGACAGCCGGCGGTTGGCCTCCTTGAGGCGCACCAGCAACTCGCAGACCGCTGGCGGCAGGCCGCGCGGCTGGCCGCGATCCTGGCGCCGCTTGGGGTACAGCGCGTCGAAGCCGCCGTCTTCGTACAAGCCCAGCCAGTCGCGGATGGTGGTGATGGCGACGCGCGTGCGACGGCTGCCGGGAATGGCGTGCGCGCGCCCGGCCTTGTCGCGGATCAGGGCCCAGCGCTGGGCCGATCCCAGGTACATTTTTTTGTCGATACGTGACTCGTCTGATGGGATCGGATCGTTGCTCGTGCAACTAGGGCAGCCTGTCGCTGGAGTTGCAAGGGCCTGCTCGAAGGGCGCTGGGCCGCTCTTCGCAGCGCCCGCGAGGGGGCACTGGACAGTGTCGGCGCAGCGGGGGTGTGACGCCTCGCAAGGCGTTGCCGGGCAGGCTGGCGGGACGCTCGCATGGGCTAAGGCGAGGGCGCTTGCAGCAGCAAGTCGAGAGCCTCCTGCGGGCGTGCCGCGAAATGCCGGTTGGCCTCCGGCACGTAGCGGAATTGGGGCAGGCAGCGGATGATCGAAATGGCCGTGTTGGTCAGACAGGCCAGGTTGCGCGGCAGGTCGCGCACATACACGCGGCAGCGGTCTTCGTCGTAGGTGAAGTCACGCACATAGTGCAGGCGGTTCTCGATCTGCCAGTGGTTGCGCAGCAACTCCGCGAGTTGCTCGGGGGTGGCCCGTGCGGGGCCCAGCGAGGTGAGCGCATAGCTCACTTCGGTGCTGCTCTTGCCGCTCTTGACGTGCTGCCGCCGACGTTCGACGCGGATGGCCTGCTGGCGGCCGTGCAGGGCGGCATAGTCGTCCCATTCGGCGGCGCTGATGTCCTTGACCCAGTAGCGTCGGCGCTCGATGCGGCCATGCTGCTTGTCCAGCGTCTCCACCAGCGGGCAGGCACTGAAGTCCATCTCTTGCAGGTCCCGGAACAGCGTTGGCTGGTTGTTTTTCACCGCGGTGATCAGATAGTCTGCCTGGGATTCCTCGAGCAGGCAGCGGGCCGTCTCCTGCTGGGCGTGCAGCGCGTCGCCGGTGACCACCCGCCCGGCCAGGTCGAGTTGCCTGGCTAGTTCCCGGAAGGCCGGGATCTCGTTGGTCTTGGAGTCGATCTCCAACTGTCCCAGCACCACGCCGCTGCCCTGCTCCACCGCGGCCAGCAGCATGCGCCGACCGTGTGCGCTCTGCTTGGAGGCCCCGCGCACGTCCTTGCCGTCCAGGCTCACGCCCGGCAGCACTGCCGGGCCCTCGCTGGGTGCCTCGCTGGCGGCCTTGGACGAATCCGTAGCGTCTTGCTGTGACTGCACTTGCGCGCTTTGCTGGAGGGCCCACCCGCGCACCGCCTCCTCCAGCGTCTGCGGCTCTAGGGTCGCCAGAATGTTGTGGAACGTGGTGATCGACGGACTCGTGTAGCAGCCTTTGCTGGGGCTGTAGAAACACTCCACCGCCAGTCGCTGCGACTGGCTCAGCAGGGCCGCGAACTGGGCGAAGGCGGTCACCCCGCGGTAGCCGCACAGGCGCGCCGCCACCGCCAAGGCCAGCACGCTGCGCAAGCCGTAGCGCTTGCCGCGCGCATGGCGGTACTCGGGCAACTCGCCGAGGAACTCGAACAGACTGCGCAGCGTCTGCGCGTCGGGGGGCGCGCTGCGGGCCGGCCCGTCCCAGGCCGGATCATCCTCCGGCTGGGCCAGCTTGAGGGCCGCGCCGGGCTGCAATTCGTACACGAAAATCTCCTTCCGCTGGCCGTGCCGACGCCAGCGCGGCGTGGCACCCGGCAGCCGTGCGTAGCCGCCGCTGAAGCCCAGCGAGCGCCAGTTGGCGGCCCGGTAACAGGTGCCGGCGAAGCGTTCAGGGTCCACGAACGACTCCGCTAACAGGCTCGGAATGCCGTGCTCGGCCAACATGTCGTCCGAAAGCCGTCGCAAGCTCAGCCCGAGCACCCGCGAGGCCAGATTGGGCGCCCCCTGCCAAGCCGGCAGAATCACGAAGCGCGAGTTCTGCGTGAGCAGATGCAGGCGCCGCCGCTGCTGCTGCGGGCTCCAGCCGATCCAGCGGTCACGGGCCGCCAGCTTGAGCGCGGCGGCCTGCCAGCCCACCAGTGCGATCCAGTCCTGCCCCAGCGTCGCCACATGCCGCAGGGCCTTGCCGAACAACCCCTCGAACGCTAGGTAGTGGTGGCTGGCCACCAAGCGGTCCCAGCGCCGGTGCTCCTGCGCACCGTGCGTGGGGCGCACCTGCACGGAGCGCAAATCCAGATCCCGCAAGCCGCTTGGCGCTGCCACTAGAGCCTAGCCTGACAGACTGACAACAAAATGTCCAGTCCTCGCAGCAGACAGCGCTACCATGCCGAGCTCGCAAACTCTAGCAGGCAGCCACTGCCCCTCCGGCTACTGTCGTGCACTGCCTCGGACTCGGACAAAAAAATGGCCCTGGGGCCGATCCTGGCGGCAGGCACAGGATCTCCGCAATCACGCTGTAGCGGAACAGGGCGATCTCGCGCCGGAGGTCTGGGAGCTTGTCTGGCATGCTGGCGGGTCCTGGCGAGCCGTGCGGGCGGCCCGCTCTCCCGACTCTAGGCAGGCCGGCCGGGCGGCGAGCGGCCCGTCGCGTGTTGCACGGGCTGAGACGCCGGTTTGACCGCTGGAATCCGTCGCGAAAACCCGACCGGGACCGGCAGCACCGCCAGTTCTGTGGCCGCGACGGACCGCAGCGTGACCAGCACCGCAGCCGTGCCCAGAGCGCTCCCGAACGCCTCCACGGTCGGCTCCACACGCCCGCAACTCTCCGGCAACAGGGTCGTCAGCAGCGCCAGGCACAGCCGCACGCGCTCGACGCGCCGGGCGACCCAGCGCCGCGCCCCGGCCATCCCCACGTAACGCGACGAGTGCAGTCGCTTCCACCCGCCGCGCGGAAAGCCGGGCTGGACGGCCGCTCGGACCACCTGCTCGACCTCGGCCAATGTCCCGGGCAGGTGCGCTGCCAGACAGTCTGGCAACAGGCTCACCGTCTGCCCGCTCTGCGGGCATCGGAACCGCCGCACCCGCACGCCCTCGGGGATCTTGCGGGCGTAGCTGCCGTGGGGCCGCAGCTGGCAACCGCCCTGCTGGTGGAAGGGGCAGGCCGGCACGCTTGCATCGCGCCACGCCTTGCGGCTAATGTATTCCTCGACGGTGAGGTCTGTGTTGTAGCGAACTTGGAAAGCGCCGTCCACGGCCCGGCGAGCTGAGATCGCGCGGGCCACCCTATTGAACCGGGCCGCCTCCGCGCATGCAACCGCGCCGCGAACGGCCCGGTCCCCTGTCGCACCCGCACGGCGGCCACACAGCGCTTCAGCAAACCCTCTGCCGCTCCGGATTAATCCGATTCTTCAGCAATCCGGAATCGAATTAATGCGACAAATCCTCGCGTTGTTTCACTGAAATATTGTGAAAAACAACAAGGGGTCTCCGACGCGGCCTTCAAACTCTTCGCGCACGTGTGTCTGCGAGCCCGGCGCCCGGCCGGCACGCTCGAGTTCGAGCGGGCCGAGCTGGCTCGCCAGCTGGCCAAGAGCCACTCGACTGTGGGGCGCTGCTTGCAGGAACTGGTGCGCCAAGGGGTCTGCCGGATCGAGCCCGCTCCCAACCAGCACCGGCGCTCGCGGCTGACCGTCTGTGCGCGTTTCTGGCCCTATGCCGCGGTCGACTCCGAGTTGGCCCCAGCGGCCGATCCCGCCGCCAACTATGTCGCCAGCGTGCGCCAGGCCTTCTTGCAGCCCAGCTGCGTGCAGGGCCGCTTCAACTCCGCTGACGAGTGCCTGGCGCGGCACTGGCACAGTTCCGCAGTCCCGCTGGAAACCGCCCGCAACGCCATCCTGCTCGGCTGCGCGCGCAAGTCCATCACACTGCTCGCACAGCCGGCCGGGCTGCCGATTCGCAGCCTGCACTACTTCCAGCCACTGCTGGAAGAGGTGCTCGCCGCCACCCCGCAAACCTACCCGCCACAGTACTGGCAGCACCTGCGCCAGCACTTGCTGCGGTGTGAGCAACATTGGGCGCGCAACGGAGGCTGGCCAGGGAGCCCGCCTGCCCGCCCAAATTTGACACAGGCAGAGCCGCAGCCCCGGCCACTCGACGCGGCCGCCGCGGACACAGGAGGAACAGAATGATGATGATGTCCCATCTTCCCGGGAACCGGGAATCCATGCAAGGAGGTGCCTCCCTGATGGCATACTAGGATCCGTCAGCGTCGCTGCGCTCCGAACTGACCCTTTTCGTCAGAACAGTGATTCTTTTCGGCCAGAACGCTGACCCTTTTCCTTCGGATTACTGACCCTTTTCGCCAGAATCCGCATCTGTTGCGGAATGTCCAGCGAAGGCCTCAAGCCCGCCCGTTTAGTTGACAGAATAGTGGACAAGTCTGCGATCGTAACTACTCACGCCTCGGTTGGTGTCGAGGCGTGAGTTGGTGTCGGGCCATAGTCTTGTTCGAGCGTGGCGACAGCGTTGCCGGCGAGCGCGATTTGAATGGCGACCAGAGGATTGTAGCCGAGCGCTTCCATGGACTGCAGGTAGCCGGAGATGCGGGCATAGGCCTCGCCGTAGGCTAGCGTGCGAAAGCAGCCCGAGACTTTCATCTTGACTTTGGACATGCGCAGTCCGCGCTCGCCGGCGTTGTTGGTGAAGGGCACATCGGCATCGTGCAGGAAGCGCAGCACGGACTCTTCGTGCTGGGCGAGCCGCTCGTGCAGGTTGTGGGCATCGGATTTGGCGATTGGTCCGCGTTGGCCCTTTTTGCGGGGCGGCAGCGCGGGCAATTCCTTGCGGCCTTGGGTCAGGATGGTGCGGTAGCGCTTGCGCAGGGCCTTGCAGGCGGCTGCGCTGAGGGCCTTGCTCGGGCTGGCATTGACCAGGTGACAGGCCTGTTGCAGCAGGGCTTTCATCAGCCGCGCCCAGCGGTAGCCGTTGGACTCGACGATGAAGGTCAGTTCACGGATGAGATGCGCCCCGCAGTGCGGATTCCGGCGAAAATGAACGCTCAATCCGAAGGAAAGTGAACGCTCGTTCCGATTCAAAGTGAACACTCAATCCGAAGGAAAGTGAACACCTCGGAGCGAAGCGACGCGGCCGGTTTCAGAATGCGCTTCCGGAGGCACCTCCGTCAAGTGGATCCCCGTGCATACCAGGTACATTTTTTTGTCGATACGTGACTCGTCTGATGGGATCGGATCGTTGCTCGTGCAACTAGGGCAGCCTGTCGCTGGAGTTGCAAGGGCCTGCTCGAAGGGCGCTGGGCCGCTCTTCGCAGCGCCCGCGAGGGGGCACTGGACAGTGTCGGCGCAGCGGGGGTGTGACGCCTCGCAAGGCGTTGCCGGGCAGGCTGGCGGGACGCTCGCATGGGCTAAGGCGAGGGCGCTTGCAGCAGCAAGTCGAGAGCCTCCTGCGGGCGTGCCGCGAAATGCCGGTTGGCCTCCGGCACGTAGCGGAATTGGGGCAGGCAGCGGATGATCGAAATGGCCGTGTTGGTCAGACAGGCCAGGTTGCGCGGCAGGTCGCGCACATACACGCGGCAGCGGTCTTCGTCGTAGGTGAAGTCACGCACATAGTGCAGGCGGTTCTCGATCTGCCAGTGGTTGCGCAGCAACTCCGCGAGTTGCTCGGGGGTGGCCCGTGCGGGGCCCAGCGAGGTGAGCGCATAGCTCACTTCGGTGCTGCTCTTGCCGCTCTTGACGTGCTGCCGCCGACGTTCGACGCGGATGGCCTGCTGGCGGCCGTGCAGGGCGGCATAGTCGTCCCATTCGGCGGCGCTGATGTCCTTGACCCAGTAGCGTCGGCGCTCGATGCGGCCATGCTGCTTGTCCAGCGTCTCCACCAGCGGGCAGGCACTGAAGTCCATCTCTTGCAGGTCCCGGAACAGCGTTGGCTGGTTGTTTTTCACCGCGGTGATCAGATAGTCTGCCTGGGATTCCTCGAGCAGGCAGCGGGCCGTCTCCTGCTGGGCGTGCAGCGCGTCGCCGGTGACCACCCGCCCGGCCAGGTCGAGTTGCCTGGCTAGTTCCCGGAAGGCCGGGATCTCGTTGGTCTTGGAGTCGATCTCCAACTGTCCCAGCACCACGCCGCTGCCCTGCTCCACCGCGGCCAGCAGCATGCGCCGACCGTGTGCGCTCTGCTTGGAGGCCCCGCGCACGTCCTTGCCGTCCAGGCTCACGCCCGGCAGCACTGCCGGGCCCTCGCTGGGTGCCTCGCTGGCGGCCTTGGACGAATCCGTAGCGTCTTGCTGTGACTGCACTTGCGCGCTTTGCTGGAGGGCCCACCCGCGCACCGCCTCCTCCAGCGTCTGCGGCTCTAGGGTCGCCAGAATGTTGTGGAACGTGGTGATCGACGGACTCGTGTAGCAGCCTTGGCTGGGGCTGTAGAAACACTCCACCGCCAGTCGCTGCGACTGGCTCAGCAGGGCCGCGAACTGGGCGAAGGCGGTCACCCCGCGGTAGCCGCACAGGCGCGCCGCCACCGCCAAGGCCAGCACGCTGCGCAAGCCGTAGCGCTTGCCGCGCGCATGGCGGTACTCGGGCAACTCGCCGAGGAACTCGAACAGACTGCGCAGCGTCTGCGCGTCGGGGGGCGCGCTGCGGGCCGGCCCGTCCCAGGCCGGATCATCCTCCGGCTGGGCCAGCTTGAGGGCCGCGCCGGGCTGCAATTCGTACACGAAAATCTCCTTCCGCTGGCCGTGCCGACGCCAGCGCGGCGTGGCACCCGGCAGCCGTGCGTAGCCGCCGCTGAAGCCCAGCGAGCGCCAGTTGGCGGCCCGGTAACAGGTGCCGGCGAAGCGTTCAGGGTCCACGAACGACTCCGCTAACAGGCTCGGAATGCCGTGCTCGGCCAACATGTCGTCCGAAAGCCGTCGCAAGCTCAGCCCGAGCACCCGCGAGGCCAGATTGGGCGCCCCCTGCCAAGCCGGCAGAATCACGAAGCGCGAGTTCTGCGTGAGCAGATGCAGGCGCCGCCGCTGCTGCTGCGGGCTCCAGCCGATCCAGCGGTCACGGGCCGCCAGCTTGAGCGCGGCGGCCTGCCAGCCCACCAGTGCGATCCAGTCCTGCCCCAGCGTCGCCACATGCCGCAGGGCCTTGCCGAACAACCCCTCGAACGCTAGGTAGTGGTGGCTGGCCACCAAGCGGTCCCAGCGCCGGTGCTCCTGCGCACCGTGCGTGGGGCGCACGTGCACGGAGCGCAAATCCAGATCCCGCAAGCCGCTTGGCGCTGCCACTAGAGCCTAGCCTGACAGACTGACAACAAAATGTCCAGTCCTCGCAGCAGACAGCGCTACCATGCCGAGCTCGCAAACTCTAGCAGGCAGCCACTGCCCCTCCGGCTACTGTCGTGCACTGCCTCGGACTCGGACAAAAAAATGGCCCTGCCGTGCATACGGGGAGAATCAGTCATCATCATCTCGTCTTTCCTTCCTTACTGTCCGCTGCGGACGACGAGGGGGATGCGCCTAGCGGCGGCCGCCCTGCCTGTTCCAAATTCGGGCAGGCACGGCCCGGTGCGTGGCCGGGCCTGTGCTGCCAGTAGTCTTCGCAACGCCCGAGGTTGAATTCCAAGTGTTGCCAGTAGGCCGCCGGGAAGCGCTCGCGCTCGACTTCGCGGAGCAGCGGTTCGAAGTAGGCCAAGCTGCGTACCGGCGGCGCGGCGGGCCGCTCGATCAGGGCCATGGACTTGCGCACGCAGCCGAGCAGGATCGCCCGGCGGACCGTTTCCAAGGGCACGCCCGAGGCGTGCCAGTCGGCGGCCCGACGCTCGTCGGCGGGGCCGAATCCTGCCTGCACGCAAGCGGGTGAGAGGAAGGCCTCTCGCACGGCCTCGACATAGGTCCCGGCCGCGCCCTCCGGGCGGGCTGGCGGCGGGGCCTGCGCGGCGCGATAGGGCCAGTAGGCGTCGCGCACGGCCAGCACCGAGCGGCGGTGCTGGTTGGGAGCGGTTTCCAGGTCGCACACGCCGGCGCGGACCAGTTCGCGCAGATGGCGTCCCAGGGCGCTGCGGCTCTTGCCCAGCCGGCGCGCCAGCGCGGCGCGCTCGAAGGCCAGCCGGCCCGTGGCGCGTTCGGCCTGCAAACAGACGTGGGCGTAGAGCTTGAACGCACCGTCGGAGAGTTCGCCCAGCGCTCGCTCGAATTCCGCCCCGGCGGCGAAGAAGCCGCCGCGGCGCTTGAGCCGGTAGCCCGCGCTCATGCCGGCCCCTCTTCGCCGGCCGTGATCTCGGCCCGGCCGCGGACCTTGCGCAGCGACTCTCCCTGCAACTCGAAACGGTGCGCGTGATGCACCATGCGGTCCAGAATCGAGTCCGCCACGGTCGGGTCGCCGATCGGTCCGTGCCAGCGGTCGGTCGGCAGTTGCGAGGTCAGGATCGTCGAGCGCAGCCGGTAGCGGTCGTCGCAGATGTCGAGAAAGTCGCGCCGCTCCAACTCGCTCATCGGTGCCAGGGCGAAGTCATCGACGACCAGGGCGTCGATCTTGGCCAGTTTCGCCAGCAGGCGCGACAGGCTGCCCTCGGCGCGCGCGCCGTGCAGTTCCCGGAACAGTTGCGGCGCTCGGGTGTACAGGGCGCTGAAGCCGTCCCGGCAGGCTCGCTGCGCCAAGGCACACGCCAGAAAGCTCTTGCCGATTCCGCTGGGGCCGACCAGCACGACGTTCTGCTTGCGACGCAGCCAGGCCGACTCGTGCGCCAGGCTCATCCAGCGAGCCCGTTCCAGCCCGCGCGGATGCCGGAAGTCGATGTCCTCCAGGCAGGCCTGCTGCTTCAGCTTCGCCAGCGCCAGCCGCCGCGTCAGCGCCCGGCTTTCCTTCCACGTCCACTGCGACTCCACCAGCAGCGCGAAGCGCTCCTCGAATGCCAGCTCGCTCGCCGCCGGATCCTCCAGCTGCCGCCGGAACGCCTCCGCCATCCCGTTCAGCCGCATCCCGTACAGCTGCTCTAACGTCGGTTGCATCAACATGTTGGCTCCTCCCCAGGGCCGCTCGCGGCCCCCTCCCCGTAATACTCGCCACCGCGGATGTTGCCGTGCTCGACCGGCTTGCTGCCATTGGACGGCTCGCCCTCCAGCGGCTGCCGCTCCGCCCGGCTCGCCAGGATCGCCTTGAGGCTGGCGTAGCTCACCGTGCGGTAGTGCAGCGCCCGCCGCGCGGCCGCTTCCATCCGCTCCTCCCCGCATTGCCGTGCCAGGCGGATGATGCCCAGGCAACTGCCGTAGCGCTCCTGCGGGAAGCGACTGCGCTCCAGCAATTCCGCAACCACCCGCGCCGTGCTCGGACCCACCGTTGCGGCCCATTGCTGCATCCGCTCCGGCGGCCACTCGCCGTGCTCCCGATGGGATTTCGGACGGTGCCCCGGCTCGGTGGTGAACCCGCCCTGTGTCCGGCTGCGCGCATGCGCGGCCACCCGCCGGCCCTGGTGCAGAACTTCCACGCACTGCGCGCTCAGGCGCACCTCCACCTGCTCCCGCACCAGCTCGCACGGCACCGAGTAGCGATGCCCGTCCACGGCCACGTGGTAGTCGATGTTCACGCGCGCCAGCTTCCAGGCGGCGTACTCGTAGCGCCGGGCCGGCAGCGGCCGCAGCGCCGGACGGTCCAGTTGCTCGAACAGCTCCCGGCGCGACTCCGGCCGCTTCTGGAACGGCTTCGCGTTCAATTCCGCCCGCCGCTCGCGCAGCGCCTCGTTGAGCTCAGCCAGGCTTGTGAAACGCTGGTGCCGCAACGGCTCGAGCAGGCCCTGCTCGACCAGCTGGACGCATTTCTCGACCTTCGCTTTATCTTTGGGACGAAACGGCCTCGCGGGCACGATCGCCATCCCGTAGTGGCGCGCCATGTCCCGATAGCTGCGGTTCAGGACCGGCTCGTAGCGGCAAGCGCGCGTCACGCCGGACTTCAGGTTGTCCGGCACCCACGTGTTCGCCGCCCCGCCGAAGTCCTCCAAGGTGTGCACATGCGCGCTAATCCAAGACTCGACGTCCTGGCCCCAGCTCGCCTCCGTGTAGAAGTACGAACTCGCCCCCAGCACCGCCACGAAGACGTGCGCCGGGCGCGGCTCGGCGCTCTCCACTAGGTAGATCGGCACCGTAGCGCCGGCGTAGTCGACGAAGATCCGGTCCCCGGCCTTGTGCTCCTGCAGCATCACCGGGTCCCGGCGCGTTTTCCAGTCCCGGTACAGCTCGCAGAACTGGCTGTAGCCGTACCCGTCCGGATGCTGCTCGCGATACTCCTGCCACACCAGCTGCAGCGTCAGATGCTTGCGCCGCGACAGTTGCTTGTGCACCGCCGCGAAGTCCAGCGCCTCGCGGCGGGCGCTCGGCCGCGCTCCCGCGGGCCGTCCGTACAGCCGCTGGTGCAACTCCGCCTCGTCCCAATCCGGCGGCAAGGGCCACTCCAGCCCGGCCTGCTCAGCCTGCCGCAGCAGCCTGTTGACCGTGCCCGTGGCCAACCCGCACGAGCGCGCGATCTCCCTTTGGGAACAGCCGCACTCGTGGCGCAACCTCAGAATCTCTTGAATCGTATGCATCGCTATCCGCGCTCTTGGCATGCGCAAACTCCTCCTCGGGGAGGAGCTCGTTCGCCCGTCACTCGGTCGCGACGCTCCGACCCTCTCCTAGCGGAGACGATCGGCGTTCACTTTCGATCGGAACAGGTGTTCACTTTCGATCGGAATCGGCGTTCATTTTCAATCGGAACGACTGTTCACTTTCCTTCGGAATCTGCACCGCAGAGCTGGTGCCGGCAGTCGGCGTAGCTGAGGTAGGAGGCCCAGCAGTCGTGCACCAGCGTGCCGTGATAGCTGGGGATCAGGCCGATCGCCTCGATGGCGGCCTTGCCGCGCTTGGGATGCAGGAACTTCAGCGTCAGCGAGCCATCGGTGAGGATGTGCAGCCAATGGTTCTTGCGGTCCACGCGCAGGCCGGTCTCGTCGGCATGCAAGGCCGGAGCTGCCAGCAGGTGGGCGCTGGCGGCCTCTTCCCAAGCTTGCAAGGCCTGCTGCAGGCGGCGCATGTAGCCCAGGCAGGTGGCCTCGGACAAGCGCAGGCCGGAGATCGCCCGGACCAGCTCCACGACGCGCCGCAGGGAGAGCATATGGACCACGAGCAGGTTGATGATGAAAGCCTGCAGGCCGCTGCCATACTGGCGCGGGCCGGGCATGCTGGCGGGGAAGGCTGGCTTGCAGCGAGCCTGGCAGTCGGGGCATTGCTTGACCTCGGCGGTGACGCGCTGCTCGACCACCTGAAAGACGATGTCGTACAGCACGCGGCGTTCGCGCTCGGTCGGAGCGACATCCGACAGATCGGCACCACAGCTGTCACAGGCCGCCACGGTGAGCGTTTCCTCGGTGGTGACTCGCTGCAGGGTGGAGCTGCTGCGGTCTTCGGCCGGATTTGCCTTGCGGCCCGACTTGGCGCGCCGCGCGGTTTCGTCCTCGGCCTCCATCTGCGAGGGCGGGATGGAGGAGTTGCGGCTGGTTTTGCGGGTGGTCTTTTCCAGCAAGACCGTCAGCAGCAGTGTTAGCAAGGGCATCAGCGCCTGTAGCAGGGTGTCCAGCTCTGGCGGCACTTTGCCCGCCTTGCGGAGGGCCTCGAGCTTGTCTTGGAAGGCCTGCAGTTCGGCGCGCAGGGACTTGTCGTGGACCGTCGGCATCACTCGGCCTCGACCGCCATCAGGGCGGCCAGCACCGCCAGCCGCTCGCCCGGCGGCATGGCCGCGTAGCGCTTGGCCCAGTTGGCGGCCTTGCGCTTGATGCACTGCCGCTGCGTGCAGTTCTGGCCCGCGTAGGTGTGCCAGTGCGGGCGCCCCGGGGCGAAGTTGCACCACAGCTTCTCGGTCACCACCCCGGCCTGGTTCATCACCTGCAGCGACAGGCTGTGCCAGCCTTGCAGCGCTCGCTCGTATAACTGGGAAGGGTAGCCGGAGATCATCACCTGGCAGGGCAGGCCCTTGAGCAACGCCAGCAGTTGCTCGTGATCGGCCGGCGTGTAGTCATAGCGGTAGCGGCGCTGCGACTTGCGGGTGCTGTGCAGATAGGGCGGGTCGCAGTAGACCAGCTCGTCGCCCGCAAACGGGAACTGGGCCAGGAAGCGGTGGCAGCAGCCGTGCACCAGTTCCACTTCGTACGCACAGCGGAACGCACGGAGCGAGCGGGCGTTGCGATCAATGCCGATGTTGCGCAGCGCCGGCGGCTTGCGCTGCATGAGCGCGCCGCCGCCGAGATGGGTCTCGATATAGGTGGCATGCGGCGGCATGGCCGCGATCAGCGGCTGGCACAGACCCGAGGTCGCCTTCGATCCGTACCAAGCTCCCATCGCCGCGTGCGCTGCCGAAGGCTCCCTTAACCAGCAGCATAGGCGGCCACAACCAGATTGTCAAGCGCGCCAGCGGCTGGGCCCGCAAGCGAGCCGCTGGCCGCTCACAACGGTTCCCGCTCAGAGACAGGACCCCGCCACGAGCAACCGTTCGAAACCTACCCAGCCCCAACCAGCGCAAGCATTGCTGTGCGTGATCTCAGGCGACAAGACACATAGTCAAAAAAGGGCCTGAGTAGTTACCTGCGATCCAAGGATCCAATTCGGCGGTCAAGCGTTTGTTTTCAGTATCTTACGTGAGACGGATTTAGTTGACGGGTAGTTGACGGAACACCAGATGAGCACTGACACCAGCGAGCGTGGGCTTGAACGTCGAATCTGCGCTGCATTGACTGGCAGTTCCTGCGATGCGGCGTCGCCCCAGCAAGGACCCAACGGCAAGGCAGCCGTCCCTTCAGGCAGTAAGGGCTGGGTCTGTGGGCACCCGGGCGACTACGACCGTCAGTACACCGTGGACTTGGCGCAACTCCTTGCCTTTTGCGTCGAGACCCAACCGGATGCCTACGAGGGTCTCCAACTCGGAACCGACAGCCCTGGGCGCCGCAAGTTTCTGGCACGCCTGCAGAGCGAAGTAGGTAAGCGCGGCATCATCGACGTGCTCCGCAAGGGAGTCAAGGACGGGCCGCATCACATTGAGCTCTTCTACGGAACGCCATCTCCCGGCAACGCCCTTGCCGTCGAACGCTACTCTCAGAACCGATTCTCGGTCACCCGCCAGCTACGCTACAGCCTCGACCAAACCCAGCGTGCGCTGGACCTGTGCCTGTTCATCAACGGTCTACCTATCGCCACGTTCGAGCTGAAGAACAGCCTCACCAAGCAGACAGCCGCAGATGCGGTAGAGCAATACAAGCGTGATCGCGATCCCCGCGAGAGGTTGTTCGAATTCGGCCGCTGCGTAGCGCACTTCGCCGTAGACGATCAGGAGGTGCAGTTCTGCACGCACCTCAAGGGCAAGGATTCGTGGTTCCTGCCGTTCAATCAGGGCTGGAATGCAGGCGCGGGGAACCCGCCGAATCCGGAAGGCCTCAAGACTGACTATCTGTGGACGCGAATCCTCACCCGCGATGGGCTCACTGAGGTTCTCGAGAACTATGCCCAGCTCGTAGTAACCAAGAACAGCAAGACCGGCCAGAAGAGCAAGACGCAGATCTGGCCCCGCTACCACCAGTTGGATGTAGTGCGCAGACTTCTAGCTGATGCCAAACAGGCTGGAGTAGGAAAGCGGTATCTCATTCAGCATTCGGCTGGCAGTGGAAAGTCCAACTCCATCGCCTGGCTGGCTCATCAGCTGATCGGTCTCAGCAGCGGCGACGCAACTGTGTTTGACTCGATCATCGTGGTAACCGACCGTCGCATCCTTGACAAGCAGATTCGCGACACGATCAGGCAGTTCGCGCAAGTCGGAGCCACCGTCGGCCATGCCACAGGCTCGAGCGACCTTCGCAAGTTCATCGAGAGCGGCAAGAAGATCATCATCTCGACCGTGCAGAAGTTCCCGTACATTCTCGACGAGATCGGGGACGAGCAACGGAGCCGTCGCTTCGCGATCATCATCGATGAGGCGCATTCAAGCCAAGGCGGCAGGACCTCAGCGGCGGTGAGCACGGCCCTTTCGGAAGCGGGTGCCACGGAGGCCGACGAGACCACCGAGGACAAGATCAACCGCATAATGGAATCGCGGAAGCTGCTCCCCAACGCGAGCTACTTCGCCTTCACCGCCACGCCTAAGAGCAAGACCCTAGAGTTGTTTGGCGAGGCATATTCGGCAGGCGGGCAGACCAAGCATCGCCCGTTCCATAGCTACACCATGAAGCAGGCGATCCAAGAGGGCTTCATCTTGGACGTGCTGCGGTACTACACGCCGGTCAAGAGCTACTACAAGCTTGTCAAGACGATCAAGGGTGATCCCAAGTTCGACACGAAAAAGGCCCGCAAAAAGCTGCGCCGCTATGTCGAAGGCCACGACCACGCCATACGTCTGAAGTCCGAGATCGTGGTCGACCACTTCCACGAACAGGTTCTGGCACTGAACAAGATCGGGGGGAAGGCACGCGCAATGGTAGTGACCGGCAGCATCGAACGAGCCGTCCAGTACTACCGCGCGATCCGAGAGTATCTCCAGGAACGCAAGAGCCCGTATCAGGCAATCGGTGCCTTCTCAGGGGAGCACGAGTTTGACGGGGAACATGTCAGTGAGGCCTCCCTGAATGGATTCCCGTCCGGGCAGATACCTGAAAAGATCCAAGAGGACCCATATCGCTTTCTCGTCTGTGCCGAGAAGTTTCAGACCGGTTATGACGAGCCGCTGTTGCACACCATCAGACTTCGTTACATGGGGCGAGCTAGCGTGATGTGGGTTTGCGCTGTAACTGCTCTACGGGTTAGGGCTTAGGGGTGCTTCCGCTCAGATTGGCGGGCTTGACAAGCCCTTGTATCTTGCGATATAATTTGTCTAGTGTCTGTCGCCGAAGCCACTCCTCAGGACTCCCCCCTTGCACCCGCCCTCGCCCTGCTGCCGGGCCAGTCCTTGCCTCTGGGCAACTCCTTGAGCCTGTTCCGCGATGACCACGACTTCGTCTACTTCGTGTTCACCCTGCCGTTCGCCTCGCATGCCGCCGACGACAAGCTCGGGCGCAATCTGTGCCTGGCTCGCTGCGCCCTGTTTGGCCTCGCCACGCACACCGTGCTAGCTCAGGCCTTCGCGCTCAACCCGCGCACGGTGGCGCGTGCCAAAGCACGCCTGCGGAAGCGTGGCGAAGGCAACTTCGTGCCGCCGCGCAAAGCCCGTCGGCGGCACGGCATCGAGGATCCCGGAGTGCTGGCCAAAGCCGCCGAACTGTTACAGGCCGGGCACAGCCTGTACCGTGTGGCCAAGCAACTGCAGGTGAGCTCCTCGACGCTGTGGAGCTACACCCAAGCAGGCGTTCTGCCCGCCAGCCAGTGCCCGCCGCGGCGCTCGGCAGAGGCCGCCGCAGAGGCCTCGCCGAGCCCGGCCGGGGGACTTTGCGAAGCGGTATCGGAGCCCGCGCCAGCAGCGGAGCCAGAACCAGCAGCGGAGCCGGAACCAGCGCCGCAGCCGGAACCAGCAGACGCGTGTGAGGCCCGTGGGGAGGTCGTGCTGGCCGGCAAGGAAGAGCGCAACCGGCGCGACGCCCAGGCCGTGCTGGGGCGGGCCGCCCACGACAGCGAGGGACGGGTGGCGGCCAGCCTGGGAGTGCTCGACGGGCGCGCCCCGGAGTTCGCTGCGGCCGAGGCCGTCAGCGGGGCCGGCGTGCTGACCGCCCTGCCGGCCCTGTTAAGCCAAGGCCTGTTGCGCCACGTCGGCTTGCTGGCGCTGCCGAAGGGCTTCTACTCGCTGCCCTCGCTGCTGCTGCTGTGGGCCTTGCTGCTGCTGGGCCGGGTGCGCAACGCCGAAGGGCTGCGCTACCAGCAGCCCGGCGAGTGGGGCGCGCTGCTGGGCTTGGACCGCTGCCCCTGCCCGCGCACGCTGCGCCGCCGCACGCGCCAGTTGGCGGAGTGCGCGGGGCTGGGGGACTGGATCGGGGCGCTGGCGCGCGATTGGAGCGCGGCCGAGCCGGAGGCCATGGCCACGCTGTTCGTCGATGGCCATGTGCAGGTCTACAGCGGTCAGGGACGGCTGGCGAAACATTTCGTGACGCGCCAGCGGCTGGCCTTGCCGGCTGCGGTCAGCTACTGGGTGCAGGCCTTGGGCGGGGCACCGCTGCTGTGCCTGCACCGCCAGGTAGACGATGGCATGGTGCGCGAGATCTGGAGTGGCATCGTGCCGCAGTTGCGCCAGTTGGGGCTACTGCCAGAGCGGGCCGCAGCGGACAGCGAGCCCCGCCTGACCTTGGTGTTCGACCGCGAAGGCTGGAGCCCGCAGTTGTTCCGGGAGTTGCGCAAGGTGGGCATCGCGGTGGTCACTTGGCGCAAGGGGGCGCAGGCCCAGCGCTGGCCGCAGAGCGAGTTCGGGGCGGCCGCGATCCCGCTGCGCACGCCGCTGGGCGAGGCCGTGGCAGAGGGCCGGCTGGCCGAGCGGGCGGTCGAGTTGGGGGCAGGCTGCCAAGCGCGCGAGATCCGCTTCTGGATCGAGCGCCGCCTGCGCGGCACGGGCAAGGGCGGCCAAGCGCGCCAGCCGCGCCAGTTGGCCGGCGCGCCCAGCGACACGCAGCGCCAGCCGGCGCTGGTGACCACCCATCCCAGCCTGGCGGCCGAGCAGGTGGCGGGCCTGTTGCGTTCACGCTGGACGCAAGAGAACTATTTCAAGTACATGCGCGCCGAGTTCGGCCTCGACAGCCTGTGCGAGCACGCGCTGGTGGCGGTGCAGGACGACACCTGGGTGGTCAACCCGGCCTGGCGTGCGATCAACAAGGCGCTCAAGCAGGCTCGTGACAAAGTCGGACAGCTGCGCCGCAAGCGGGCCTCGGAGCCCAGCGCCAAGACCGACCGAGCACGCCAGCTGGATGAGCAGATCGAGGCTTGCGACGAGCTGGTGCAGGGCTTTGAGCTGGCGCGCCAAGCGACCGACGAGCACATGCTGGCGGGCGAATTGTCGGAGCCGGAGAAGCTGCAAGCCCTGCCGGCGCCAATGCGCCAGCTGATGCAGACGCTGCGCATGCTGGCCTACCGCGCCGAGACCTGCATGGCGGCGGTGCTGGCCCCGGAGCTGGACAATCCCGAGACCGCTCGCAGCCTGCTCAAGGCGCTCTTCCAGAGCGACGCCAGCTTGCTGCCGGACCCGGCGGCCGGCACGCTGACAGTGCGCCTGCTACACCAAGCCAGCCGCGCCCAAGACGCGGCGCTGGCCCCGTTGCTGGCCGAGTTGAACCAAACGCGCACCGTGTTTCCCGGAACCCAGTTGCGCTTGGTCTACGAATTCCCGTCTAGCGATGACAGCCAGCGGCTGGCCTCGCAGCCCCTCCCATCCGCAGCCTCAGCCCAAACTCCTGACAACTCTAATCGAACGATGTAACGAAGTCTGACCATGTACGTGGACAAAGTCCTAAACGGCATCAAGGCGGTGCAGACACTGTCACGCCTGAACAGGGCGTACAGCAAGAAACACGACGTGTTCGTTCTCGATTTCATGAACGATGCCGACAAGATCCAAGAGGCCTTCCAGGACTACTACCAGACGACCGTCCTCAGCGAAGAAACCGACCCCAACAAGCTGCACGATCTGAAGGCTACGCTCGACGGCCATCAGGTGTACTCCGAACCGCAGATCGACCAATTCGTCAAACTCTACCTGGACGGGGCCGATCGAAAACACCTCGACCCGATCCTCGACACTTGCGTCGCCGTTTACAAGCACCAGCTTGGTGAGGACGAGCAAGTGGAATTCAAGGGCAAGGCCAAGGCGTTCACGCGCTCATACGACTTCCTCGCCGCGATCCTGCCCTACACGAACGCAGAGTGGGAAAAGCTCTCGATCTTCCTGCACTTCCTTGTACCCAAGCTGCCAGCACCAGACGACGTGGATCTGTCCAAAGGCATCCTCGAACTTATCGACATGGACAGCTACCGGGTCGAAAAGCAGGCAGCGGTGAATGTTCAGATGGCCGATGAGGACGCTGAGATCGATCCAGTGCCACCTGATGTTGGAGGCCAAAAGCAGGACCCCGAGCTCAATCCCCTCTCGATCATTCTCCAAGAATTCAACGACTTGTTCGGAAACATTTCCTGGCTGGACGCGGACCGCGTCAGGCGCCTGATTTCGCAGGATATTCCCGCCAAGGTCGCGGCCGATGCCGCCTACCGCAACGCCCGGGAACACTCTGACAAGCAGAATGCCCGGATCGAACATGACCATGCCTTGGGGCGCGCCATGACCGGTGTGTTCAAGGACGACATGCAGCTCTTCAAGTTGTACACGGACAACGAAGACTTCAAGCGGTGGCTGGCGAATACCGTATTCGGACTGACTTATGAACAGCCGCAGCCTCCAAGCAACGCAGCGAGCATGACTTGACCGATCTCCTCGCTTGATTCGCTGTCCAACAAATGGCCTGAGGTGGCTGGGCTGTGCTCCGGTCGTTGTCCGAGCCGGGATCGGGCCGCCTCACTTCGCACAAGCAGGCATTCCAATCGCACTGTGCCGCAGAGGGCTTGGAAACCCGAGGCGCGATGGCTTCGCTCGGCTCGCTCGAGCCTGTGACCAGTCGTGTAATGATCGGGACAGGAGAATTGATGTCACCCTGCCGCGCCTCGAGTTCGATCTCGCGATTCAGATCGGCGGATAGGTTCCAATGCTCGACAACAGCCGAGAGCGGTACGGCCACCCCGAGCCGACCGCGGAGCACTACGGCTTCCGCCCGCAACTGCTTGCTCCTAATCGCGCGTCGCACGGACTCACTCGGCAAGCCCGCAAGGCGAGCGACCCGGGTGATTGAGAGCAGCACTTCAGGCTTGACGGATTGTGATGAGTTCATAAGCGTTCCTTCGTGGTGGCCTGTAGCAGTCTTCCGCCTAACAGGCACGTTCGTTCTCGTACTTCTTCATCGCCTTGTCCATGCGCGTCTGGGAATCATTGACATACCTTAAGACCGTCCTCAGATCCGAATGCCCGAGGACTTCTTTCAGAGCGACCAGATCCTTGGTTGAGTCGTAGAACCAAGTCGCGAATGTATGACGAAGCGAGTACAGGCCAAACGGAGGAAATCCGACGGCCTTCTTCAGCACGCGCTCATGGGCTCCGGTGATAGCGGAATAGGTCAACTGCCTGTCGGCGATCTTGTGATAGACGGGACCCGCAACGTGGACCCATCCCGGAAAGACCCAGCGGCCCGGAGCGTCGGCGATCCTCCTAGCCAAGATCCCCTTCGATTCCTCGGTGAGCAGGAGGGTACGCCTACCCGACCTGGTCTTTGAATTCCGGACGTGCAGAAGGCTCCGGTCAATATCGACATCATCGACTCGAATCCTCAGCCCCTCGCAATCCGGCCTGATGCCCTGGTTGACCATGAGGCGGGCGAGATCTCCGAGCGAGTGGTGCCGATCCGCGTGCTTGAGATAGGCGTCCACCTCTTCGTGAGTCAGCACCAGTTCGTTGAGCGAATTCCGGTCACTCGGCACTTCGACGCCGACGAACGGATCGCTCTCGAGCCACCCATGAGCCAGAGCGAATCGCGCAAGCTGCCGCCCTGCATGAATGTCCTTTCTGATTGTGACTTCGAGCCTACCGGTCGTCCGTCTCCAAGTCATGTAATCCAGTACGTCTCCTTGAGTCCAGGTCCCGATCATGCGCTGGCCCATAAACGCCTTCCAACTTGAGAGCGAGCCTCTTGCTCTGTTCGCAGTCGCCGGCTTGTCTCGATGTTTCGCTACCTTGTGCTCTAGCGGGAGTTTACTGAGAACGAAGGCGACATGCTGGTATTGCATTGATTGCACAGCAGTTATGCTGCGGCGTCACGTATTACCCACGCGGCTTGCTGAGGCTGCCGATCAACTCCTCCAAATCTAGCGCTTTCACCAAGGCTTGCTGCACCAGGGTCTGTTTCGATGCGATGCTCACCACCCGCGGCGGCCCCTTCAGCCCTTGGCGGGGATACAGCAGCTCGACCTGCTGGATCCCGCCCAGTTGCTGCTTGAGCTCCTCCATGCTCAGGCCGGGCCAGGCTTGGGCGGCGCGCTGCCGCACATGCTGCAGCAGCGACACGCCCAGCAGGCAGCTGAAGGCATGCACGCGGATCTTGTCGTCGGTCCAATGGTGCATCGGCCCCCAGCCCAGCCAGTTGCCACCCTTCAGGCCCCGGAACACGCGTTCGACATGCTGCTGGCCGCTGTAGGCCTGCGCCACTTGCGCCGCCGTCCAGTCGCGCCGGTTGGTCACCAGCACCGTGCGGCCGAAGCGTTCGGCCAGCAAGCGTTGTAGCCCGTCTGGGTCTAACTGGAAGCGGATCCGCCAGCCGCTCGCCTCCGCGGCCAGTTCGCAGCTCAGCAGCTGGGCCACGAAATCCGCGGCCAGATAGCGCTGCAGCCGCCGCTGCAAGCCGCGCTCGGTGTAGCGCGCCTGCGGCTTGGCTACCTCGCGCGCCAAGCGGCGCAGTTGCTGGGTCGCTTTCGTCAGCGCCGCCGCGGTGGAGTGCAGTTGCTCGGCGGCGAAGGCGCTGGAGTGCTGCAGCACGCACAGGTATTCCGCGCCATGCACGCTGGCCGTGCGGGCCGCGGCGCGCACGCCGGGCTGCTGCGGCCCCACCTCGGCCAGTTCGCCGTCGGGCAGCTCGCGCAACTCCGGCGGGGCTTGATGCCACGGCAGAGCCGACACCCAGCCCAAGCCGTGGGCCTGCAACTCCAGCGTGTTGGCCAGCGCCGCCGAGCCCTTGTCGAACACCAGCGTGACCGTCTCGCGCGGGATCTGGGCCCGGTCCAGCATGCGCCCGATGCGGGCCAGCGCCTGTGGCAGGGCGGCGCTGTCGCTGAGCTGGCCCGGATACAGGTGGTGGCACAGCGCCAGGCCGTGCTCGCCGTCCAAGGCGTAGCTGAGCCCGACTTGGCGCAAGTCGTGGCGTTTCTGCTTGTTGCGGCCACGCTGGGGCAACTCGCAGCGCTCGTTAGTGGAGGCGATCCAAGTGTGGAAATTGGTGGTGTCGTAGGCCAGCACGCGCTGGCTGAGCAGGTCCTTGGCGCGGAAGGCGTCCAGCAGGGCGGACTGGGCGCGCTCGAGGTCGTCGGCGGCGGCCTCGGTCAGGCTGGTGGAGACGTCGAGGCGGTCGAAGCAGTCCCAGAAGTCTTGCGAGCGGAAGCGCTGGGGGGAGAAGCCCCACAGCGAGCGCAGGATGGAGTGCTGATACCAGTCGGCGACGGTGGTTTTGGGACCGGGGGCACAGATGCGGTGGATGGCGGCGAGCAGCAAGTAGTGGGCCGGGGCTGGCCCGGAGCGGGGCTTGGGCCAGAGCGCGAGCAAGGCGTCGAAGGCGCCGCAGCGGCGCGCGGCCTGCCAGAGGGCGCCGGGCAGGCCGAGTTCGAGGGCGGAGGCCTCGAGGGGGATCGGGGCGGCCTTGTCCTGGACGAGTTTCTCGAGGCGTTCGGCGGTGCCGAGATAGGTTTGCTTGACAATGCGGGAGTTGCCATCGACGCGGCCAGAGGTGGCGACGTAGTAGTAGGTCTGGTTGCCCTTCTTCTTGCGGATCACGGACGGCATATAGGGTAATTGAGCATAGCAGGGAAATGGCATGAAGATCAACAATAAATTGGCAGATAATGCAGGCATAGGCCCTACAGATATAGGGTAATACAAGAACCAAGCGCAAGCCGGATGGATAACCTCAATAACGACAGTGAGTTAGCGTCGGCTGTCGCCGACCCTCACGAACGCCCGCAGTAAACTCCCGCTAGAAATCTCTCGCTCGCCTTCTCGAACGAGACGTTCTGGGGCTGCTCCGACTTTTCGCCGAGCAGTAGACGAGCCTTATGCTCGTCCAAGAGCCTCTTGGCGGCTACGAGGTTTTCTCTTGTAGCTTCGAGTCCAGTCGCGACCACGATTCGGCGGCCTCCTCCGATCCGAATCCTGTACCGCCACGTCCCGTTCTTCTCGTCGATGCCCGGGACGCCTCGCATCTGGTTGCTTGCTCTTTTCAATGGTCCATTCCTCCAGTAGTCCAGGGTGGTAGCGGGGAGAGCGACCGATCCTCACGCAAGGTGGCCCCTGTCCAGCCAGCCTCAAGCGCTTCAGAGAACACACCGAAACCCCGAGCAAGCTCGCAGCCTCGGATTCGGTCCGCAGGATTGACGTGGTTGTCACGAGTCGAGTAGGAGGGGGCGTTACCGCGCCCCTCCCCTCAGAGACCCGAGCGTGCGCGTCTAACGCACTCGGTTCCTCACATGGCAGGTTCGCTCAAGGGGAAGAGTGGAGCAGTGGCAGCGGCCGGATGCGGGGCTGCGGCAGAGGGTGCCTCTGTAGGAGTTCCCGCATTTTGTCCCAGTTCAGGCGCGCTTTATGGCTGCGGCGTGATAACCACTTCCGCCATATGTGCGTGACTTGGTAGCGAAAACTCGACAGCCGCACGCTGTTGCCCTTGAGACCGTAGTAGTTCCCGTGCCCCCGCAGCACGCTCGCCAGATGCGCCCATTGCTTGGGCACCGCATCGTGCCGGTGTCTGCGACACCAGTCGTTGACGGCTCGCAGCGCGCGTGCGAACCGGCTCTTGGCCGTGGTCTGGCGGACGACGGGGCTTCCCTTCCGCGTCCGCGCCCAGTAGTGGGTGAAGCCGAGGAAGTCGAATGCCGCGCCCGTGCCGCGCCCGTGGGGCCGGTTCGGTCGGAAGTCCAGATACCGCGTCTTGTCCGGGTGAAGCCGCAGCCCGTGCCGTGCAAGTCGCTTGCCCAGTACAGCCAGCACTCGCTGGCCGTCCCGGTCGTTCTCGAAGAGCATCACGGCGTCGTCGGCGTATCGCACCAGCAGGCTGCTGCCCCGCAGGCGTGGTTGCACCGTTTCGACGAACCACTGGTCCAGCACGTGGTGCAGGAACGTGTTCGCGATGAGAGGTGAGACCACACCGCCTTGCGGAGTGCCCTTCCCGGTCCGTTGCAGGACGCCCTCTTCGAGCACCCCAGCCTTGAGCCATTTGTCCAGCATCTTGCGGACTACTCCGTCCTTGATCCGCAGGTCGAGGAACTCCCGCAAGTGCTTGTGCGAAATCGTGTCGAAGTAGTACTCCACACACTACCCATCTCGAAGAGCTTCCGGAGGCGGCTACAATCACGCGACCGTCCCATCCGCTGGCTGGCAGGACCTTGCCGGTCCTGCTTCAAGCGGTCCGGAACGATGAACTGACCCTGCTGCTGCTGTGCCCCAATGGGGACCGCCGCTTCGTGCCGGCGGCATGGACAGATGCTGTGCCGGCCGAGGATCGGGATCCCTCGTCAGGTCGCCATGCAAGCCTCGCTCGCCTCGGCGATTTGCTGCGGGCCCGCGCCATCATCGACGCTCTCTTGCAACGGCTCCAGGCCGCTCAGGAGACTCCCGATGAAAACCTTGCCCCCGCCGCCCCGGCGGCAGATGGCACTAGCCTTCCAGGACACGCCCGCCCCGACCGAGGCGATCTGGGAGACGCTCGATCCCGCCACCAAGAACGCCGCCTTGCAAGCCCTGGCCCGCATCCTGGCCCAGGCGATCCTGCCGCCTCGCGAACAGGAGCAGCGCGATGACTGAAACCAGCATCCTGCCTGCTCACCGCCAGCGCCAGGCCTTCGTCTACATCCGCCAGTCGAGCCCCTCGCAGGTCGAGCGCAACACTGAGTCCACGCGTCGCCAGTACGCCCTCGCCGCCCGTGCCGAAGCCCTGGGCTGGCACCCCGACCAGATCACCGTCGTCGACGAGGACCTCGGCCTCTCCGGCGAGTCCGCCGACAAGCGCGACGGCTTCAACAGCCTGGCCGCCGACGTCGCTCTCGGTCGCGCCGGACTCGTGCTCGGACTGGAGGTCTCCCGGCTGGCTCGCAACAACGCCGACTGGTACCGCCTGATCGACCTGTGCGCCCTGACCGACACCCTGATCGCCGACTTTGACGGCATCTACGACCCGGCTTGTTTCAATGACCGCCTGGTGCTCGGCATGAAAGGCACAATCAGCGAAGCCGAGCTGCACACGCTCAAGGTGCGCCTGCTGGAAGGCATCCGCAACAAGGCCGCCCGCGGCGAGTTCCGTTGCACCCTGCCGGTCGGCTTCGTCTGGGGCGAGCAGGACGGCGAGGTCCTCTTCCATCCCGACGAGGAAGTGGTGCGCGCGATCCGGAATGTCTTCGAGCGCTTCGCCAAGCTCGGCTCCATGCGCCGCGTCTGGCTGTGGTTCCGCGACGAGGGCCTGCAGTTCCCCGTCCGCCTGCGCAAAGGCGATGACGTGCGCTGGATCCCGCCCGCCTACAGCTCGATCGTCCAAGTGCTGCGCAATCCGGTCTACGCCGGGGCGTACGCCTTCGGCAAGTCCCGCCAGGAACGCTATCTCGACGGGCACGGCCGCATGCAAAAGCGCGTGCGCCAGTTGCCCCGGGCGGAATGGCGCGTGCTGCTGCCAGGCCATCACCGCGGCTATATAGACTGGGAGACGTTCGAGGCTAACCGGGCGCGCATCGGAGCCAACCGGCGGCCGCGCCCGCACAGTGCCGGGGGCAGCGTGAGAGAGGGACCCGCCTTGCTACAGGGACTCGCGATCTGCGGCAACTGCGGGCGAGCGCTGCGCACTTACTACCTCGGACGCAACTCCTCCCCCAACTACCACTGTCCCGGCCAGAACATCGTGGAAGGGCGTGCCACCTACTGCTTGCAGATCGGCGGGATGCAGGTCGACCAAGCCGTGGCTGTCAGCGTGCTGGAGGCTGTCCGGGCCGGCGGAGCCGCAGCCGCGCTGCGTGCGATCGAGCAGGTGCAGAGCGAACGCGACGCCGCCCTGGCGCAGCGGCGCCTGGCGGTGGAGCGGGCCGCCTACGAGGCGACCAGGGCCGAGCGCGCCTACCGCGCCGTGGATCCGGAGAACCGCCGCGTGGCCCGTGGTCTGGAGCGGGAGTGGGAACAGCGGCTGGAGGATCTGGAGCGGGAGCGGGCCGAGCTGGCGTTGCGCGAGCAGGAGCGTCCGCGGGAGCTGAGCGGGAACGAACGCGAGGCGCTGCTGGCGCTGGGCGAGGACCTGCCACGGGCCTGGGACGCCCCCACGACGACGGCACGCGACCGCAAGGAACTGCTGCGGGCGCTGCTGGAGGAGGTGGTCCTAGATGCCCCCCGCAACGAGCCTCGCGCCCGGATCCGTCTGGTGTGGCGGGGAGGACTGTCGACCGAACTCACCATCGAGCGTCCGCGCAAGCGTTCCGCACCCGTGCGTACGGACGAGGACACGATCGAGCTGCTGCGCCGACTCGCGGCGCATTACCCCGACTCGGTCATTGCCGGGATTCTCAACCAGCAAGGCCGCCGGACCGCGCATGGGCTGCGGTTCACCCAGTCCCGGGTTTCGAGCCTGCGCACGCACTGGAAAATCCCCTGCTTCAAGCCGTCAGAGTCGCCTCCGGACGGCGAGCTCGTCAACGTCCGGCAAGCCGCCAAGGCGCTGGGCGTGGCCCCATCCACGATCCACCGCATGCTGAATGACGGGTTCCTGGCCGGTGATCAGATCACGCCCGGAGCTCCCTGGCGCATCCGCCTCACCGAGGAACTGCGTCAACGCTTCGTGGCAGACGCTCCCGAGGGTTACGTAGCGATGCAAGTCGCGACAGCCCGGCTGGGAGTGTCTCGCCAGACCGTCCTAGACTGGATCAAGCGCGGCAAGCTGGATGCCGTCACGGTCCAAAGAGGACGCCGGGGCGGATTGCGGATCAAGCTCCCCGAGAACAACCATCCGAGCCTGTTCAAGGAGCCGACATGCACCGAAGAGGCGAGTTGCAGTGAGTCAAGTCGGCCGCAGCCGCAGTCGGCCGATTCCTTGAATCATTCCGCAAATAACTGAAAAGGAAGGAGTTATGCAGATATCGCGGCCCGTTCGGGCGATCCGCATCAGTGGGGTGGCAGTATGACGACAACTGCAAGTAGCCCGCCACGTCGGCGTCGATCACCCATGTCTGCCCTTGCCTTCCGATGCTCTCGTACACTGTGTCGAGCGCATCGTGGGCCGACCGTCCGGGCCGGAACCCATACGAGCACGACAGGAAGTCGCTTTCGTAGATCGGTTCCAGCAGCATCACGATCGCCCGCTGCGCCACCTTGTCCTCCAAGGTCGGGATGCCCAGTGGCCGCAGCCTGCCGTCCGCTTTCGGGATGTACTGTCGGCGCACCGGCGGCGCGTGATAGCGGCCCGCCTTGATGCGTTCCAGCAGGCTCTTTAAGTTGGCCTCCAGATCGCGCTCATAGTCGGCTGCCTTCACGCCGTCGATCCCTGACGCTCCATCCTTGCGCGTGCGGCGGTACGCCTCCCGCATCCAGTCCTCGTCGATCAGGTGGTGCAGCGAGTTGAACACCCGTTCCGGGTGCGCCCTCGCCTGCTCGGCTATCCATGCTCGTTTCGTGGACGTGTTTGTGTAGCTCTGTGTCTGCTCCATCGTTTCCCTCGCATGGTTCTGCTCTTCAGATGCCTCGCTTCCCTCGGGCGGGTCCCGCTGAACACGGTTCCCCGCCGTCTGACGGTACTATCAAGGCACTACGACTCCCTGCCCTGCGTCCCTTCGGCTTATTGTTTCGCCAGCCGGTACCGCATGCCTTGCCTGTCGATTCGTGTCCGCCGCAGCGCTCCCCCGTGGCGCAGGCCAGCCGCGGGGGCCGGGGCCTTGTGGTAGTCGGGCATCCCATTGCGACTTCTGCACGTGGACAGGACAGGGCCTCCCAGGTTCCCTGACGAGCCATCCTGCGGCTTTGCCTTCGGTCTTAGACCCCGGCCGGTCCGTGACGCCTCGCCGCTGGCGGCGCTTCCGGTGCTGCCCCCAGGGTCTGAACGCTGAAGGCACCGACATTGACGATCTCGGGGCTCGATAACGACGCTTCACCGCCCGCTGTGTACGCTTCAAGTCGTGCGTTGCCGCACGCCCTGCAACACTCGCTCCCGGCTGGTGGGCTGCACCTCTGCCGGGCGGGGGTTGAACCCGCTGGCTCGTTATGAAAGGTTTCAGCTCATGGCTTCCTCCTCTCCAGGGCTTGCCCTGGCGCAAGCCGAGTAGAGGGGGTCGTTACCGAGCCCCCTCCCTCACAGATCCAAGCGTGCGGGTTGCCGCACTTGGTTCCTCTGATGGCAGCTTCGCTCAGGATGCGTAGATCGTGCGCACGACCTTGGCGGGTGGCAGGGGATACCGTCGGAGCACTTCCGTCATGCGTTCCCAGTTGACGCGACTCTTGCGGCTGCGCCGCGAGAGCCACTTCTGCCAGAGACGCACCACTTGATAGCGGAATTGCCCTAGGCGCTTGCTGTTGCCCGTCAGACCGTAATAATTGCAGTGACCACGGATCACGCTGGCAAGTCGCTTCTGTTGCTCCGCTAGTGGCGCGTGGCGGTGCTTCTTGCACCACTCGTTGACCGCTTGCAGTCCGCGCGCTAAGCGCTGCTTGGCCGTGAGCTGGCGCACTACCCAGTAGCCCCTCCTTGAGCGGCCCCACACATGGGTGAAGCCGAGGAAGTCGAAGCTGGCGTGCGGCTCGTGGCCGCCTGCGTTCTGCGGCGGTCGGAAGTCCACATAGCGGGTCTTGGTCGCGTGGAGCGTTAGCCCGAAGCGGCCCAGACGCTTGCCCAGCACGGCCAGCACGCGCTGGCCGTCTCCGCCGTCGGCAAAGGTCAGCACGAAGTCGTCAGCAAAACGCACTAGCTGGCTGGCTCCTCGCAGCCGTGGTTGCACCGTCTCGGCAAACCAGCGGTCCAGCACGTGGTGCAGGAACAGGTTCGCGATCAACGGTGAAATCACACCGCCCTGAGGGGTGCCAGTTTCCGACTTATGGAGAGTGCCGGCTTCCAGCACCCCCGCCTTTAACCACCGGTCGATCATGCGCCTCACGACGCCATCCTTGATTCGCAGGTCGAGGACTGCCCGGATTTCGGAATGGGGGATGCTATCGAAGTAGCCCGCCACGTCGGCGTCGATCACCCATGTCTGCCCTTGCCTTCCGATGCTCTCGTACACTGTGTCGAGCGCATCGTGGGCCGACCGTCCGGGCCGGAACCCATACGAGCACGACAGGAAGTCGCTTTCGTAGATCGGTTCCAGCAGCATCACGATCGCCCGCTGCGCCACCTTGTCCTCCAAGGTCGGGATGCCCAGTGGCCGCAGCCTGCCGTCCGCTTTCGGGATGTACTGTCGGCGCACCGGCGGCGCGTGATAGCGGCCCGCCTTGATGCGTTCCAGCAGGCTCTTTAAGTTGGCCTCCAGATCGCGCTCATAGTCGGCTGCCTTCACGCCGTCGATCCCTGACGCTCCATCCTTGCGCGTGCGGCGGTACGCCTCCCGCATCCAGTCCTCGTCGATCAGGTGGTGCAGCGAGTTGAACACCCGTTCCGGGTGCGCCCTCGCCTGCTCGGCTATCCATGCTCGTTTCGTGGACGTGTTTGTGTAGCTCTGTGTCTGCTCCATCGTTTCCCTCGCATGGTTCTGCTCTTCAGATGCCTCGCTTCCCTCGGGCGGGTCCCGCTGAACACGGTTCCCCGCCGTCTGACGGTACTATCAAGGCACTACGACTCCCTGCCCTGCGTCCCTTCGGCTTATTGTTTCGCCAGCCGGTACCGCATGCCTTGCCTGTCGATTCGTGTCCGCCGCAGCGCTCCCCCGTGGCGCAGGCCAGCCGCGGGGGCCGGGGCCTTGTGGTAGTCGGGCATCCCATTGCGACTTCTGCACGTGGACAGGACAGGGCCTCCCAGGTTCCCTGACGAGCCATCCTGCGGCTTTGCCTTCGGTCTTAGACCCCGGCCGGTCCGTGACGCCTCGCCGCTGGCGGCGCTTCCGGTGCTGCCCCCAGGGTCTGAACGCTGAAGGCACCGACATTGACGATCTCGGGGCTCGATAACGACGCTTCACCGCCCGCTGTGTACGCTTCAAGTCGTGCGTTGCCGCACGCCCTGCAACACTCGCTCCCGGCTGGTGGGCTGCACCTCTGCCGGGCGGGGGTTGAACCCGCTGGCTCGTTATGAAAGGTTTCAGCTCATGGCTTCCTCCTCTCCAGGGCTTGCCCTGGCGCAAGCCGAGTAGAGGGGGTCGTTACCGAGCCCCCTCCCTCACAGATCCAAGCGTGCGGGTTGCCGCACTTGGTTCCTCTGATGGCAGCTTCGCTCAGGATGCGTAGATCGTGCGCACGACCTTGGCGGGTGGCAGGGGATACCGTCGGAGCACTTCCGTCATGCGTTCCCAGTTGACGCGACTCTTGCGGCTGCGCCGCGAGAGCCACTTCTGCCAGAGACGCACCACTTGATAGCGGAATTGCCCTAGGCGCTTGCTGTTGCCCGTCAGACCGTAATAATTGCAGTGACCACGGATCACGCTGGCAAGTCGCTTCTGTTGCTCCGCTAGTGGCGCGTGGCGGTGCTTCTTGCACCACTCGTTGACCGCTTGCAGTCCGCGCGCTAAGCGCTGCTTGGCCGTGAGCTGGCGCACTACCCAGTAGCCCCTCCTTGAGCGGCCCCACACATGGGTGAAGCCGAGGAAGTCGAAGCTGGCGTGCGGCTCGTGGCCGCCTGCGTTCTGCGGCGGTCGGAAGTCCACATAGCGGGTCTTGGTCGCGTGGAGCGTTAGCCCGAAGCGGCCCAGACGCTTGCCCAGCACGGCCAGCACGCGCTGGCCGTCTCCGCCGTCGGCAAAGGTCAGCACGAAGTCGTCAGCAAAACGCACTAGCTGGCTGGCTCCTCGCAGCCGTGGTTGCACCGTCTCGGCAAACCAGCGGTCCAGCACGTGGTGCAGGAACAGGTTCGCGATCAACGGTGAAATCACACCGCCCTGAGGGGTGCCAGTTTCCGACTTATGGAGAGTGCCGGCTTCCAGCACCCCCGCCTTTAACCACCGGTCGATCATGCGCCTCACGACGCCATCCTTGATTCGCAGGTCGAGGACTGCCCGGATTTCGGAATGGGGGATGCTATCGAAGTAGTACTCCACACACTACCCATCTCGAAGAGCTTCCGGAGGCGGCTACAATCACGCGACCGTCCCATCCGCTGGCTGGCAGGACCTTGCCGGTCCTGCTTCAAGCGGTCCGGAACGATGAACTGACCCTGCTGCTGCTGTGCCCCAATGGGGACCGCCGCTTCGTGCCGGCGGCATGGACAGATGCTGTGCCGGCCGAGGATCGGGATCCCTCGTCAGGTCGCCATGCAAGCCTCGCTCGCCTCGGCGATTTGCTGCGGGCCCGCGCCATCATCGACGCTCTCTTGCAACGGCTCCAGGCCGCTCAGGAGACTCCCGATGAAAACCTTGCCCCCGCCGCCCCGGCGGCAGATGGCACTAGCCTTCCAGGACACGCCCGCCCCGACCGAGGCGATCTGGGAGACGCTCGATCCCGCCACCAAGAACGCCGCCTTGCAAGCCCTGGCCCGCATCCTGGCCCAGGCGATCCTGCCGCCTCGCGAACAGGAGCAGCGCGATGACTGAAACCAGCATCCTGCCTGCTCACCGCCAGCGCCAGGCCTTCGTCTACATCCGCCAGTCGAGCCCCTCGCAGGTCGAGCGCAACACTGAGTCCACGCGTCGCCAGTACGCCCTCGCCGCCCGTGCCGAAGCCCTGGGCTGGCACCCCGACCAGATCACCGTCGTCGACGAGGACCTCGGCCTCTCCGGCGAGTCCGCCGACAAGCGCGACGGCTTCAACAGCCTGGCCGCCGACGTCGCTCTCGGTCGCGCCGGACTCGTGCTCGGACTGGAGGTCTCCCGGCTGGCTCGCAACAACGCCGACTGGTACCGCCTGATCGACCTGTGCGCCCTGACCGACACCCTGATCGCCGACTTTGACGGCATCTACGACCCGGCTTGTTTCAATGACCGCCTGGTGCTCGGCATGAAAGGCACAATCAGCGAAGCCGAGCTGCACACGCTCAAGGTGCGCCTGCTGGAAGGCATCCGCAACAAGGCCGCCCGCGGCGAGTTCCGTTGCACCCTGCCGGTCGGCTTCGTCTGGGGCGAGCAGGACGGCGAGGTCCTCTTCCATCCCGACGAGGAAGTGGTGCGCGCGATCCGGAATGTCTTCGAGCGCTTCGCCAAGCTCGGCTCCATGCGCCGCGTCTGGCTGTGGTTCCGCGACGAGGGCCTGCAGTTCCCCGTCCGCCTGCGCAAAGGCGATGACGTGCGCTGGATCCCGCCCGCCTACAGCTCGATCGTCCAAGTGCTGCGCAATCCGGTCTACGCCGGGGCGTACGCCTTCGGCAAGTCCCGCCAGGAACGCTATCTCGACGGGCACGGCCGCATGCAAAAGCGCGTGCGCCAGTTGCCCCGGGCGGAATGGCGCGTGCTGCTGCCAGGCCATCACCGCGGCTATATAGACTGGGAGACGTTCGAGGCTAACCGGGCGCGCATCGGAGCCAACCGGCGGCCGCGCCCGCACAGTGCCGGGGGCAGCGTGAGAGAGGGACCCGCCTTGCTACAGGGACTCGCGATCTGCGGCAACTGCGGGCGAGCGCTGCGCACTTACTACCTCGGACGCAACTCCTCCCCCAACTACCACTGTCCCGGCCAGAACATCGTGGAAGGGCGTGCCACCTACTGCTTGCAGATCGGCGGGATGCAGGTCGACCAAGCCGTGGCTGTCAGCGTGCTGGAGGCTGTCCGGGCCGGCGGAGCCGCAGCCGCGCTGCGTGCGATCGAGCAGGTGCAGAGCGAACGCGACGCCGCCCTGGCGCAGCGGCGCCTGGCGGTGGAGCGGGCCGCCTACGAGGCGACCAGGGCCGAGCGCGCCTACCGCGCCGTGGATCCGGAGAACCGCCGCGTGGCCCGTGGTCTGGAGCGGGAGTGGGAACAGCGGCTGGAGGATCTGGAGCGGGAGCGGGCCGAGCTGGCGTTGCGCGAGCAGGAGCGTCCGCGGGAGCTGAGCGGGAACGAACGCGAGGCGCTGCTGGCGCTGGGCGAGGACCTGCCACGGGCCTGGGACGCCCCCACGACGACGGCACGCGACCGCAAGGAACTGCTGCGGGCGCTGCTGGAGGAGGTGGTCCTAGATGCCCCCCGCAACGAGCCTCGCGCCCGGATCCGTCTGGTGTGGCGGGGAGGACTGTCGACCGAACTCACCATCGAGCGTCCGCGCAAGCGTTCCGCACCCGTGCGTACGGACGAGGACACGATCGAGCTGCTGCGCCGACTCGCGGCGCATTACCCCGACTCGGTCATTGCCGGGATTCTCAACCAGCAAGGCCGCCGGACCGCGCATGGGCTGCGGTTCACCCAGTCCCGGGTTTCGAGCCTGCGCACGCACTGGAAAATCCCCTGCTTCAAGCCGTCAGAGTCGCCTCCGGACGGCGAGCTCGTCAACGTCCGGCAAGCCGCCAAGGCGCTGGGCGTGGCCCCATCCACGATCCACCGCATGCTGAATGACGGGTTCCTGGCCGGTGATCAGATCACGCCCGGAGCTCCCTGGCGCATCCGCCTCACCGAGGAACTGCGTCAACGCTTCGTGGCAGACGCTCCCGAGGGTTACGTAGCGATGCAAGTCGCGACAGCCCGGCTGGGAGTGTCTCGCCAGACCGTCCTAGACTGGATCAAGCGCGGCAAGCTGGATGCCGTCACGGTCCAAAGAGGACGCCGGGGCGGATTGCGGATCAAGCTCCCCGAGAACAACCATCCGAGCCTGTTCAAGGAGCCGACATGCACCGAAGAGGCGAGTTGCAGTGAGTCAAGTCGGCCGCAGCCGCAGTCGGCCGATTCCTTGAATCATTCCGCAAATAACTGAAAAGGAAGGAGTTATGCAGATATCGCGGCCCGTTCGGGCGATCCGCATCAGTGGGGTGGCAGTATGACGACAACTGCAAGTAGCCCGCCACGTCGGCGTCGATCACCCATGTCTGCCCTTGCCTTCCGATGCTCTCGTACACTGTGTCGAGCGCATCGTGGGCCGACCGTCCGGGCCGGAACCCATACGAGCACGACAGGAAGTCGCTTTCGTAGATCGGTTCCAGCAGCATCACGATCGCCCGCTGCGCCACCTTGTCCTCCAAGGTCGGGATGCCCAGTGGCCGCAGCCTGCCGTCCGCTTTCGGGATGTACTGTCGGCGCACCGGCGGCGCGTGATAGCGGCCCGCCTTGATGCGTTCCAGCAGGCTCTTTAAGTTGGCCTCCAGATCGCGCTCATAGTCGGCTGCCTTCACGCCGTCGATCCCTGACGCTCCATCCTTGCGCGTGCGGCGGTACGCCTCCCGCATCCAGTCCTCGTCGATCAGGTGGTGCAGCGAGTTGAACACCCGTTCCGGGTGCGCCCTCGCCTGCTCGGCTATCCATGCTCGTTTCGTGGACGTGTTTGTGTAGCTCTGTGTCTGCTCCATCGTTTCCCTCGCATGGTTCTGCTCTTCAGATGCCTCGCTTCCCTCGGGCGGGTCCCGCTGAACACGGTTCCCCGCCGTCTGACGGTACTATCAAGGCACTACGACTCCCTGCCCTGCGTCCCTTCGGCTTATTGTTTCGCCAGCCGGTACCGCATGCCTTGCCTGTCGATTCGTGTCCGCCGCAGCGCTCCCCCGTGGCGCAGGCCAGCCGCGGGGGCCGGGGCCTTGTGGTAGTCGGGCATCCCATTGCGACTTCTGCACGTGGACAGGACAGGGCCTCCCAGGTTCCCTGACGAGCCATCCTGCGGCTTTGCCTTCGGTCTTAGACCCCGGCCGGTCCGTGACGCCTCGCCGCTGGCGGCGCTTCCGGTGCTGCCCCCAGGGTCTGAACGCTGAAGGCACCGACATTGACGATCTCGGGGCTCGATAACGACGCTTCACCGCCCGCTGTGTACGCTTCAAGTCGTGCGTTGCCGCACGCCCTGCAACACTCGCTCCCGGCTGGTGGGCTGCACCTCTGCCGGGCGGGGGTTGAACCCGCTGGCTCGTTATGAAAGGTTTCAGCTCATGGCTTCCTCCTCTCCAGGGCTTGCCCTGGCGCAAGCCGAGTAGAGGGGGTCGTTACCGAGCCCCCTCCCTCACAGATCCAAGCGTGCGGGTTGCCGCACTTGGTTCCTCTGATGGCAGCTTCGCTCAGGATGCGTAGATCGTGCGCACGACCTTGGCGGGTGGCAGGGGATACCGTCGGAGCACTTCCGTCATGCGTTCCCAGTTGACGCGACTCTTGCGGCTGCGCCGCGAGAGCCACTTCTGCCAGAGACGCACCACTTGATAGCGGAATTGCCCTAGGCGCTTGCTGTTGCCCGTCAGACCGTAATAATTGCAGTGACCACGGATCACGCTGGCAAGTCGCTTCTGTTGCTCCGCTAGTGGCGCGTGGCGGTGCTTCTTGCACCACTCGTTGACCGCTTGCAGTCCGCGCGCTAAGCGCTGCTTGGCCGTGAGCTGGCGCACTACCCAGTAGCCCCTCCTTGAGCGGCCCCACACATGGGTGAAGCCGAGGAAGTCGAAGCTGGCGTGCGGCTCGTGGCCGCCTGCGTTCTGCGGCGGTCGGAAGTCCACATAGCGGGTCTTGGTCGCGTGGAGCGTTAGCCCGAAGCGGCCCAGACGCTTGCCCAGCACGGCCAGCACGCGCTGGCCGTCTCCGCCGTCGGCAAAGGTCAGCACGAAGTCGTCAGCAAAACGCACTAGCTGGCTGGCTCCTCGCAGCCGTGGTTGCACCGTCTCGGCAAACCAGCGGTCCAGCACGTGGTGCAGGAACAGGTTCGCGATCAACGGTGAAATCACACCGCCCTGAGGGGTGCCAGTTTCCGACTTATGGAGAGTGCCGGCTTCCAGCACCCCCGCCTTTAACCACCGGTCGATCATGCGCCTCACGACGCCATCCTTGATTCGCAGGTCGAGGACTGCCCGGATTTCGGAATGGGGGATGCTATCGAAGTAGCCCGCCACGTCGGCGTCGATCACCCATGTCTGCCCTTGCCTTCCGATGCTCTCGTACACTGTGTCGAGCGCATCGTGGGCCGACCGTCCGGGCCGGAACCCATACGAGCACGACAGGAAGTCGCTTTCGTAGATCGGTTCCAGCAGCATCACGATCGCCCGCTGCGCCACCTTGTCCTCCAAGGTCGGGATGCCCAGTGGCCGCAGCCTGCCGTCCGCTTTCGGGATGTACTGTCGGCGCACCGGCGGCGCGTGATAGCGGCCCGCCTTGATGCGTTCCAGCAGGCTCTTTAAGTTGGCCTCCAGATCGCGCTCATAGTCGGCTGCCTTCACGCCGTCGATCCCTGACGCTCCATCCTTGCGCGTGCGGCGGTACGCCTCCCGCATCCAGTCCTCGTCGATCAGGTGGTGCAGCGAGTTGAACACCCGTTCCGGGTGCGCCCTCGCCTGCTCGGCTATCCATGCTCGTTTCGTGGACGTGTTTGTGTAGCTCTGTGTCTGCTCCATCGTTTCCCTCGCATGGTTCTGCTCTTCAGATGCCTCGCTTCCCTCGGGCGGGTCCCGCTGAACACGGTTCCCCGCCGTCTGACGGTACTATCAAGGCACTACGACTCCCTGCCCTGCGTCCCTTCGGCTTATTGTTTCGCCAGCCGGTACCGCATGCCTTGCCTGTCGATTCGTGTCCGCCGCAGCGCTCCCCCGTGGCGCAGGCCAGCCGCGGGGGCCGGGGCCTTGTGGTAGTCGGGCATCCCATTGCGACTTCTGCACGTGGACAGGACAGGGCCTCCCAGGTTCCCTGACGAGCCATCCTGCGGCTTTGCCTTCGGTCTTAGACCCCGGCCGGTCCGTGACGCCTCGCCGCTGGCGGCGCTTCCGGTGCTGCCCCCAGGGTCTGAACGCTGAAGGCACCGACATTGACGATCTCGGGGCTCGATAACGACGCTTCACCGCCCGCTGTGTACGCTTCAAGTCGTGCGTTGCCGCACGCCCTGCAACACTCGCTCCCGGCTGGTGGGCTGCACCTCTGCCGGGCGGGGGTTGAACCCGCTGGCTCGTTATGAAAGGTTTCAGCTCATGGCTTCCTCCTCTCCAGGGCTTGCCCTGGCGCAATCAGACTTCGTTACATCGTTCGATTAGAGTTGTCAGGAGTTTGGGCTGAGGCTGCGGATGGGAGGGGCTGCGAGGCCAGCCGCTGGCTGTCATCGCTAGACGGGAATTCGTAGACCAAGCGCAACTGGGTTCCGGGAAACACGGTGCGCGTTTGGTTCAACTCGGCCAGCAACGGGGCCAGCGCCGCGTCTTGGGCGCGGCTGGCTTGGTGTAGCAGGCGCACTGTCAGCGTGCCGGCCGCCGGGTCCGGCAGCAAGCTGGCGTCGCTCTGGAAGAGCGCCTTGAGCAGGCTGCGAGCGGTCTCGGGATTGTCCAGCTCCGGGGCCAGCACCGCCGCCATGCAGGTCTCGGCGCGGTAGGCCAGCATGCGCAGCGTCTGCATCAGCTGGCGCATTGGCGCCGGCAGGGCTTGCAGCTTCTCCGGCTCCGACAATTCGCCCGCCAGCATGTGCTCGTCGGTCGCTTGGCGCGCCAGCTCAAAGCCCTGCACCAGCTCGTCGCAAGCCTCGATCTGCTCATCCAGCTGGCGTGCTCGGTCGGTCTTGGCGCTGGGCTCCGAGGCCCGCTTGCGGCGCAGCTGTCCGACTTTGTCACGAGCCTGCTTGAGCGCCTTGTTGATCGCACGCCAGGCCGGGTTGACCACCCAGGTGTCGTCCTGCACCGCCACCAGCGCGTGCTCGCACAGGCTGTCGAGGCCGAACTCGGCGCGCATGTACTTGAAATAGTTCTCTTGCGTCCAGCGTGAACGCAACAGGCCCGCCACCTGCTCGGCCGCCAGGCTGGGATGGGTGGTCACCAGCGCCGGCTGGCGCTGCGTGTCGCTGGGCGCGCCGGCCAACTGGCGCGGCTGGCGCGCTTGGCCGCCCTTGCCCGTGCCGCGCAGGCGGCGCTCGATCCAGAAGCGGATCTCGCGCGCTTGGCAGCCTGCCCCCAACTCGACCGCCCGCTCGGCCAGCCGGCCCTCTGCCACGGCCTCGCCCAGCGGCGTGCGCAGCGGGATCGCGGCCGCCCCGAACTCGCTCTGCGGCCAGCGCTGGGCCTGCGCCCCCTTGCGCCAAGTGACCACCGCGATGCCCACCTTGCGCAACTCCCGGAACAACTGCGGGCTCCAGCCTTCGCGGTCGAACACCAAGGTCAGGCGGGGCTCGCTGTCCGCTGCGGCCCGCTCTGGCAGTAGCCCCAACTGGCGCAACTGCGGCACGATGCCACTCCAGATCTCGCGCACCATGCCATCGTCTACCTGGCGGTGCAGGCACAGCAGCGGTGCCCCGCCCAAGGCCTGCACCCAGTAGCTGACCGCAGCCGGCAAGGCCAGCCGCTGGCGCGTCACGAAATGTTTCGCCAGCCGTCCCTGACCGCTGTAGACCTGCACATGGCCATCGACGAACAGCGTGGCCATGGCCTCCGGCTCGGCCGCGCTCCAATCGCGCGCCAGCGCCCCGATCCAGTCCCCCAGCCCCGCGCACTCCGCCAACTGGCGCGTGCGGCGGCGCAGCGTGCGCGGGCAGGGGCAGCGGTCCAAGCCCAGCAGCGCGCCCCACTCGCCGGGCTGCTGGTAGCGCAGCCCTTCGGCGTTGCGCACCCGGCCCAGCAGCAGCAAGGCCCACAGCAGCAGCAGCGAGGGCAGCGAGTAGAAGCCCTTCGGCAGCGCCAGCAAGCCGACGTGGCGCAACAGGCCTTGGCTTAACAGGGCCGGCAGGGCGGTCAGCACGCCGGCCCCGCTGACGGCCTCGGCCGCAGCGAACTCCGGGGCGCGCCCGTCGAGCACTCCCAGGCTGGCCGCCACCCGTCCCTCGCTGTCGTGGGCGGCCCGCCCCAGCACGGCCTGGGCGTCGCGCCGGTTGCGCTCTTCCTTGCCGGCCAGCACGACCTCCCCACGGGCCTCACACGCGTCTGCTGGTTCCGGCTGCGGCGCTGGTTCCGGCTCCGCTGCTGGTTCCGGCTCCGCTGCTGGTTCCGGCTCCGCTGCTGGTTCTGGCTCCGCTGCTGGCGCGGGCTCCGATACCGCTTCGCAAAGTCCCCCGGCCGGGCTCGGCGAGGCCTCTGCGGCGGCCTCTGCCGAGCGCCGCGGCGGGCACTGGCTGGCGGGCAGAACGCCTGCTTGGGTGTAGCTCCACAGCGTCGAGGAGCTCACCTGCAGTTGCTTGGCCACACGGTACAGGCTGTGCCCGGCCTGTAACAGTTCGGCGGCTTTGGCCAGCACTCCGGGATCCTCGATGCCGTGCCGCCGACGGGCTTTGCGCGGCGGCACGAAGTTGCCTTCGCCACGCTTCCGCAGGCGTGCTTTGGCACGCGCCACCGTGCGCGGGTTGAGCGCGAAGGCCTGAGCTAGCACGGTGTGCGTGGCGAGGCCAAACAGGGCGCAGCGAGCCAGGCACAGATTGCGCCCGAGCTTGTCGTCGGCGGCATGCGAGGCGAACGGCAGGGTGAACACGAAGTAGACGAAGTCGTGGTCATCGCGGAACAGGCTCAAGGAGTTGCCCAGAGGCAAGGACTGGCCCGGTAGCAGGGCGAGGGCGGGTGCAAGGGGGGAGTCCTGAGGAGTGGCTTCGGCGACGGACACTAGACAAATTATATCGCAAGATACAAGGGCTTGTCAAGCCCGCCAATCTGAGCGGAAGCACCCCTAAGCCCTAACCCGTAGAGCAGTTACAGCGCAAACCCACATCACGCTAGCTCGCCCCATGTAACGAAGTCTGCGACTCTCCATGAATAGGGAGCCTCAAGAAGTGCCACCGCGGTCCCTAGGCTGTGTCGAGGGCTCCACGCATGACCATATCCGCCAACGCAGCGCAGACCAGATGCGGGCTTGCCTGTGGCTGCGGGCATTTCGGCAACTGCAGTCCTCCATCGCCCTCTCATTGCAACAGCCGTTCGAGTGCACGGCGCTGCGCGGTATGCTTGTCCGGATTGGACTGCTTCAACCTCTTCAGGTTGACCAGCTTCCAGCGAACAGCTGGCAGTTCCGCGGCTGCGGGCAACCCGATCAGACCGAAGTCCGGCTCGGCGTCGTGTAGGGAGAGCAGGAAGGCCGCGATATCGCCTTGCAGCCGCGATCGGATATCCGCGTGCAGCTGCCGGGCCGTCTCGGCGAGCGCCTGGAGGGATACGGCCTCGCGCGTCATTCCCACGAACTCTTCGTCGTAGAGATCTTCTCTGAGGGACGCCGACTGAGCTAGAAGCTCGTGCATCGGTCGCCCCGAACTCGCCACATAGACCATGAATGTGCGGAAGAGCTCGTCGGTGAGGCCCTCGTTGTCATAGAGAAGCCGTATGTCGAACAGATCGCGCGGATGCCGACGATCAAGCGCCGCGTGTAGCTTGCCGCCGTACAGATCCTCGAAGGCGAGAACGTTCGCCTCGACGAACCCGAATTGCTCCGTTACTCTTTCGGAGCCGACCATCGACCGTGGTGGATGCACCGCCCCCCGGGTCACAGGGGAAGCCTCGATCTTGACCCGCACCCGTCCGGATCGCACCACGATACGGGTATCACCGCCTCCGCCGCCAGCGACACGGCGCGCATCGATCCGTGGGTTGCGCCGCCGGACCGACACCACGATGCGATTGAGCGCGTCATCGATTTCCCTGAGCGACGCCCGGCGGTCCGCTATGGGCAACCAAGTCAGATCGATATCGACCGACAGCCTCGGCAGGTCCCTGCAGAACAGGTTGATGGCCGTACCGCCCTTGAGCGCGAACGCGGTCTCCTGAGCGATATCCGGTATGACGCTCACCAGCAGGCGGACCTGAGCCACGTACCGGTCAAGCATCGACGTGTGTCCCTTGAGGCGCCGCGGGCATCAGCGATTCGGGCACCGAAATCCGATAGGTCGGATGAAACCTCCCGCCCGGGACAAGAGCCCGCGGCCCGGACCCGAAGTCGACGCCAGAGATGTCTATGTGCTTGCGCCAGCCGTGCTGATGCCGGTCCGAGAAGACAAAGAACAGCCTGCGCACCTTCACACTGCGACAGGCACTCAGCAGCAACGTGAGCTGTCTGGGCCTAAGTGACACGAGCCCCTCAAAGACCTTGTCGAGGTTCTCGAAACTCGCATGCTGTGGTAAATCGTCGAGGGCCTCGAGGATGGCGCGTTCGGGTGACGACGCCTGGATGCGCCAGCTCCACAGGTCGACCGGCGCTCCAACCCCGATATCAGATTCCTCGATGCCGACCGGGTCGTCACCGAAGAGCGTACGCCGGCGCACGACGATCTCGGCCGGCATTGCCAGCCGTCCCAGCCAAGACGGCACGTCGCCGTAGAATTGAACGCGCTGCCGTCTTCCGAGACCAAGGTAATGCACGTGGCCTGCTAGATCGAGAGCGCTCTCCGCGCCCAGATGCACGGCATAGTTCATGAGCCGTTGCAGGGAGAGAAGGAGGGTGGCCCAAGACTCCTCGGGGGCGGCACTCTGGGCGACTACCGGTAACGGGCGGCGATATACTCCGCGGGCGATACGCTTGAGCCAGCCGCGAGCGACATAGTCGTGGATGGATTTGGAGTCGATTCCCCGGGCTTTCAGCCACGGCGTATCCACCACGAAGCCGGGGGGAACGGTGTCTAGGAGCGGTTTCAATCGAGGCGTTCTTGAATGGCTCATAACCATCAAAATAGCACAATATCGAAATCGCCTAAAATGCGATTCACACATCATATCTGTACATGGTTGAAAGCCATGCAACAAGAGAAGATTCAAAACTTCTCGTACACCGGGTGGCCGGCCAAAGTAATTGTCGTCGCCCACCTCGAAGTTCACTCTGCGGGACCTCAAGGCACGGGCCAGCCACCAGCAGCCTAGGGCAAATTTCGAAGCGTATCTCGACGGCTTCTCTCCGAACGTCCAAGACATCTTGGAGAAGTTCGAATTTCGGAACACAGACTCCTCGCCTGTCAAGGGCCGACGCCCTAGGCACACTCATCGAGCGGTGATTCGGAATCGAATACCGAAACCGAGCCAGAGCTTCACGGCTGATCGCGGAGGCAACCAAGGAAGGAGCGATCATGGCTGTCGATGCGGCTGCGGCTCCCAAACAAATGCGTTATATTCCGTGGCGGGCGAAGTCCATCACCCGAGCCGTTTAGTTGATCAAACGCCTCAGATCAGCCGTGTTATGGTTCAGGCATGCTGACAAGTCGCTTATTTTCAATAAGTTCCACCAATAGCGTTTAGTTGACGGGTAGTTGATCATACGTGGGTGAGAGCTGAAGGCAGTATGTGCACCCAGCGGGTTCTCCAAGGTGAACGGACTGGTTCGGCGGAACGCGGGTGGCGGCGTTGGGGAGCGAAAGAGCCGCAGACGCTCTGCCCAAACAGGGTTCCCTAGAAGTCTTCCCCCGCTGCAACTGCTGCTGGACGCGGCCGCGATTCCGCGCGAGACGGTCACGCTGGTGTTGGACAAGGGCAGCGCGGCGCTGGCCAACACCCTGCAACCGCAGGCCAGCGGGCTGGGCCGGATCGCGGCGCTGCCGTGGGACCAGGCCCCGGTGGCGTTGCGCTCGCGCCCGGTCGCGGAGATCGAGGCAGTGCCCGGAGAGCCCGGCCTGCGGGTGGGCTGCGAGCGCACCCTGGTGCACGGGGCCGAGTATCTGGGCGTGATCCGGCATTCGGCGGGGTTCGCCGGCGAGCAGTGCCACAGCGTGACCCTGTCGGTGGCCAAGGCGACGCAGAAGCTGCGGGCCCTGGCACGGCAGATCCGGCAACCCCGGGACCGCCACACGGAGCCGGGCTTGCGCCGACGGATCCAGCGCTGGCTGCGTCCGAATTCCGTCGCGCAGGCGTTGAGTTACGAACTGCGGCGCACTGCGGACGGCAGCTGGGACCCGCAGTTCGCGATCGAGGAGGAGGCGCTGAACCGGCTGTTGACGGAGCGCTTCGGGCGGACCACGCTGGTGACCAACCGGCTGGACTGGAGCGCGGCCCAGGTGGCCACGGCATACAAGGGGCAACAACACGTGGAGCACGTGTTCCGCGGGCTGAAAGGCGGGGACTGGCTTGGCCGGGGGCCGCTGTACCACGGGACCGACAGCAAGACCCGGGTGCATGCGTTTTGCTGCCTGCTGGGGGTATCGCTGTTGCAGTAGCTGTACCAGAAGGCGCAGGTGGCGTGGCCGATGCTGAGCATGGCAGGGCTCAAGCACGAACTGGGGCAGATCCAGCGGATCGACCTGTTGTATCCGCCGCTGGGGGCGAAGGGACCGTCGCGGGTGGCGACCATCACGTCGAAGCAGACGTTGGCGCAAGCGGCCCTGGTGGCCGAACTGGACTTGGAGAAACTGCTCAAGACCGACGGTAGGTAATACAGCCACCCGCCACCTAACTCGCTCTGAGCCAGTACGTTACAACAGTTTTTCCTTTCTCCTCAGGAAACTGCCGATAGTGGCGGTCGCGGAACTAACAAACCACGCGACCGCGACCGGCGCCAAGACCTCCGTCAGCAGCTTGGGCCCCTGTTCTTCCGGACACGTTGGATTCGGCAATCCCGGCTGACGAGCCAGAAATGCACGCCCGTGCCTTTGAGCGACGCCTTTACGAACTCGCGCCAGTCATCAATCGTCTTCAGCAACGGATGCGGCTTGAGCATCGGGTGCCGCAGTTCCTGCCCGCCAAGCCGAAGAAGGCAACGGTGTTGTCTGCCGGTAGTGGGACACCAAGACGCCTTTCACGGTTTCGAGCCTCATGCCGAGGATGGCGTTCTCATTCCACCATTGGTAGTACGGGACGCCTTCCTTCTTGGCGACGTCGCATTTTCTTGTTAGGTCCTAGCCGCAGCCGCTATATCTTCATGAGTGCCGCAAACAGGCCGAATCGTACGGAACACCGGAGGGAGTATTTGCATGCATCGTCGCCGCTTCTTTCAACTCGCCCTCGCCCTCCCCGCCGCCGCCTGGTACTCGCGCTACGAAGCCCTAGCGGCTCCGGCTCGCAAGCAGGTCAAGATCGTCGACATCAAGGCGATGAACCTGGGCAACCGGGGCACCAGCCTGTTGAAGATCATCACCGACTCCGGCCTCGAGGGCTACGGCGAAGCCTCCGCCTCGGGCCCCATGCTGCGCGCCCGCATCGAAGAGATGCTCCCTCTCCTGAAGGGCCAAGACCCGCTGGCCATCGAGCGTCACTTCCACATGATGACCTCGAACGTCCATCCCCATTTGCCGCACATCCCCTCAGTAGGCGGAGTCGACATGGCGCTTTGGGATCTCGCCGGGAAGATCCTCGATCGCCCGGTCTATCAGCTTCTCGGCGGACCCTTCCGCAAGTCGATCCGGATGTACTCTCACGGCAGGGTCAGAGACATCACCGACCGCAAGCAGTGGGAGGATTTCTACGCCAGCGCGAAGAGCCAGCCGGAAGGCTTCAAGATCTACAAACAGGGCGTCAGCGGCAACCTCATGCCCCGGGCCAATGTCGGCGCAGGCCGGCCGGTGAATTTCTCCCAAGACCACGTCAAGAAGATCGCCCGCGGCTTCGAGATCGGCAAAGAAGTCTTCGGCGACGACATTCAGATCGCCGTGCACGCCCACAACGAGTTCGACACACCGACGGCGATCGACCTCGCCAAACGCATCGAGCCGCTCGACCCGCCGTTCTTCGAGGATCCGCTTGGGGTGAGGTATTCCGAATCTTGGCTGGCGCTGCGGCGCGCCGTCCCGCGGCTGCCGCTGCTGGTCGGCGAGAAGGCGACGCTAGTTGACGGCTTCAAGCCGTTCCTCGAAACTCAAACCGCCGACGTTCTCCACCCCGACCTGGTCTACGCGGGCGGCTTCACCGGGTGCAAACGGATCGCCAACTTCGCCGCGCTCTTCAGCATCCCCGTCGCGCTACATAATGTCGGCCACCTGGTGAACACGTTGGGCGCGGCCCACTTCGGCTGTTCGGTGCAGAACTTTTACCGCTCGGAGAGCCGCCTCGGGGGACGCAGCCGCTCCCTCGAGAACCAAGCCGCCGGCGAAAAGCCCCAAGTCCGCAACGGTGAGCTCGCCGTCCCCGAAGCGGCCGGGCTCGGCATTGAGTGGAACGAAGATGCCCTCCGCGCCAACCTCGCGCCGGGGGAGCCTTGGTGGGGCTAGCTAATCGAGTCAATCTCTTGGAGGAGGATCCCGCCCATGTCAACCCGCATCTTCGCCCTCTCGCTCGCGCTTGCTCTCACGGCCGCCGCCGGCGACCTGCAGCCTTCGATGGCGCAGAAAGACGCCGTCTTGCTGCAAAACGATTTCTCCCAACCCGGCCCGCTGCCCCGAGGAGTCTGGCAGCCGCGCCAACACACCCGCTGGGCCGCTGCTGACGGCCTCTTCCACGGTCGGGAATCCAGCCCTGAATTCCAGGCCTCGCAGTCCCACCACCAAGGCTTGGAGCCGCGTCTGATGATCCGCGATTTGCCCGACGAATACATCATCGAGTACTCGTTCCGCATCAACTCCGGCAAGTACACCCCGATCGGCGCCTTCTTGGAGGTCGGCCACCACATGGCGCGCGTGAGTTTTCTCTCCGATGGCGCGATGCTGACCTTCGGCGGTCTCAGGGACCGCGTCGTTCTGGACTCCAAACCAGGCTTCCGGCTCGAGCCCGGCCACTGGTATCATGTGCTTGGCGAGATCAAGGGCAAGGAAGTCTTGATCACCATTGAGGACGGCCCGACTTTCTACGGCAATCACCCCGGCATCGCGGATCAGAAAGACGGCTTCGGCGTCTGCGGCCTGCGCGGGGGCACGATGGACCTCGACAACGTTACCGTCTGGAGCGTTCAACCCGAGCTGCAGCGAAGCTGGTCGGGGACGCGCTCTCGATTGGCCTCCGCCGCCGGCGATCCAACCCCAAAGCGCTAAGGTGCCGAAGCGGGCTTCTGGGAGGCTAGAGATGTCTCATTCGAAGATTGCCGCCTGCCTCGCGGCGGCCCTGCACCTTCCAGTGTCCGCGTGTCTTTTCGTTGTGACTCTGGTGACCGCTAGCTCGGCCGCCGCGAACCCCGCAGCAGTCGACCAGTTCATCGATGAAAACTGCCTGGCTTGCCATTCGTCGGAGGCCAGGATGGGCGGGCTCGACTTGAGCAGCCTACCTCTTGGCGGCGAGCATCGTGACGCTTTGGCCACTTGGATCCGTGTCCACGATCGCGTCCGAGACGGCGAGATGCCTCCCAAGGCCATGCCGCGTCCGGACCAGGAGCAGGCCAAGTTGTTTCTTTCGTCGCTGAAAGGCGAGATTGTCACAATCGAACGTGAAGAGCGCGAAGCGGTCGGTAGGGTGCACGCAAGACGACTGACCCCAGTCGAGTACGAGAACACCGTTCACGATCTGCTGGGGATTCGCATCCCCCTGCGGCACTTGCTTCCGGAACGTTCCGCGAACGTGATGTTTGATCGCGTCGCGACCTCGCAACAGATCTCTCACTTCGTTCTCGAAAAGTATTTGCACGCCGCCGACGTGGCACTCGACGCCGCTTACAGGAGAGCGCTCGAGCCCCTGCAGCAGTTCCAGCGGACGTTCACGATCGCAGACCTGAGCTCGAGCACGGGACGCAACAATCGCCAGCCGATGCCCCACCCGAGCGGCGAGTACGCGGTGGCTTGGTCTACGGGGCTCGTCTTCGTCGGCCGCATGCCGAAGACCAAAGTCCCGGAGGATGGCTGGTACCGCATTCGCTTGACGGCTTCGGCGGTGCACCCGGACAACGACGGCCGCGTTTGGGCGACCTTGCGTTCGGGCGTGTCTTACGCGCAGGCGCCGTCGATGTTTTGGATCGACGCGCTCGAGCTGACGCCCGAGCCGCGCGAGTTTGAGTTCGAGGCGTGGATCCGCGGCAATCACATGCTGCAGTTGCAGCCGGGCGACTATACATTCGAGCGTCCCCCCTACGCCCCTATCCGCCGGGATCCTTACGAGACGACATTCGCCCGAGGACTCGCCGGGGCCGCGATCCATGCGCTCGAGATGGAGCGGTTCTTTCCCGGAGCGACCCCCGCCGAAGCGCAACGGATGCTCTTTGGGGAAGCGACGGTCGCGGATGGCGCCGTCAGTTCGAAGAGCCCGAGGGAAGAAGCCAGAGCGCTGTTGCAGGCCTTCGCAACTCGAGCCTTTCGCCGGCCGGCGTCCGACGCGGAAGTGGCGCCCTATGTGGCGCTCGTGCGCGAGAAGCTCGACCAAGGAGCTTCCTTCCAGGACGCCCTGCGAGCGGGCTACCGAGGCCTGCTGGTTTCGCTGAACTTTCTCTACCTGCCCGAGTCTCCGGGCCAACTCGACGACTACGCCGTCGCGTCCAGGCTGAGCTATCTCTTCTGGAGCGCGGCCCCTGACCAGGAGCTGCTCGACCTGGCCGGCCGGGGCCGGCTACGCGACCGCGCAACCCAGCGCGCACAGGTGGAACGGATGCTCGCCGATCCACGCGCCGAGGCGTTCACCCGCAACTTCACCGACCAGTGGCTGGAGTTGAGGAACATCGACTTCACGCAGCCCGATCGGGACCTGTTCCCTCAGTTGCAGTTGTCGTCATACTGCCACCCCACTGATGCGGATCGCCCGAACGGGCCGCGATATCTGCATAACTCCTTCCTTTTCAGTTATTTGCGGAATGATTCAAGGAATCGGCCGACTGCGGCTGCGGCCGACTTGACTCACTGCAACTCGCCTCTTCGGTGCATGTCGGCTCCTTGAACAGGCTCGGATGGTTGTTCTCGGGGAGCTTGATCCGCAATCCGCCCCGGCGTCCTCTTTGGACCGTGACGGCATCCAGCTTGCCGCGCTTGATCCAGTCTAGGACGGTCTGGCGAGACACTCCCAGCCGGGCTGTCGCGACTTGCATCGCTACGTAACCCTCGGGAGCGTCTGCCACGAAGCGTTGACGCAGTTCCTCGGTGAGGCGGATGCGCCAGGGAGCTCCGGGCGTGATCTGATCACCGGCCAGGAACCCGTCATTCAGCATGCGGTGGATCGTGGATGGGGCCACGCCCAGCGCCTTGGCGGCTTGCCGGACGTTGACGAGCTCGCCGTCCGGAGGCGACTCTGACGGCTTGAAGCAGGGGATTTTCCAGTGCGTGCGCAGGCTCGAAACCCGGGACTGGGTGAACCGCAGCCCATGCGCGGTCCGGCGGCCTTGCTGGTTGAGAATCCCGGCAATGACCGAGTCGGGGTAATGCGCCGCGAGTCGGCGCAGCAGCTCGATCGTGTCCTCGTCCGTACGCACGGGTGCGGAACGCTTGCGCGGACGCTCGATGGTGAGTTCGGTCGACAGTCCTCCCCGCCACACCAGACGGATCCGGGCGCGAGGCTCGTTGCGGGGGGCATCTAGGACCACCTCCTCCAGCAGCGCCCGCAGCAGTTCCTTGCGGTCGCGTGCCGTCGTCGTGGGGGCGTCCCAGGCCCGTGGCAGGTCCTCGCCCAGCGCCAGCAGCGCCTCGCGTTCGTTCCCGCTCAGCTCCCGCGGACGCTCCTGCTCGCGCAACGCCAGCTCGGCCCGCTCCCGCTCCAGATCCTCCAGCCGCTGTTCCCACTCCCGCTCCAGACCACGGGCCACGCGGCGGTTCTCCGGATCCACGGCGCGGTAGGCGCGCTCGGCCCTGGTCGCCTCGTAGGCGGCCCGCTCCACCGCCAGGCGCCGCTGCGCCAGGGCGGCGTCGCGTTCGCTCTGCACCTGCTCGATCGCACGCAGCGCGGCTGCGGCTCCGCCGGCCCGGACAGCCTCCAGCACGCTGACAGCCACGGCTTGGTCGACCTGCATCCCGCCGATCTGCAAGCAGTAGGTGGCACGCCCTTCCACGATGTTCTGGCCGGGACAGTGGTAGTTGGGGGAGGAGTTGCGTCCGAGGTAGTAAGTGCGCAGCGCTCGCCCGCAGTTGCCGCAGATCGCGAGTCCCTGTAGCAAGGCGGGTCCCTCTCTCACGCTGCCCCCGGCACTGTGCGGGCGCGGCCGCCGGTTGGCTCCGATGCGCGCCCGGTTAGCCTCGAACGTCTCCCAGTCTATATAGCCGCGGTGATGGCCTGGCAGCAGCACGCGCCATTCCGCCCGGGGCAACTGGCGCACGCGCTTTTGCATGCGGCCGTGCCCGTCGAGATAGCGTTCCTGGCGGGACTTGCCGAAGGCGTACGCCCCGGCGTAGACCGGATTGCGCAGCACTTGGACGATCGAGCTGTAGGCGGGCGGGATCCAGCGCACGTCATCGCCTTTGCGCAGGCGGACGGGGAACTGCAGGCCCTCGTCGCGGAACCACAGCCAGACGCGGCGCATGGAGCCGAGCTTGGCGAAGCGCTCGAAGACATTCCGGATCGCGCGCACCACTTCCTCGTCGGGATGGAAGAGGACCTCGCCGTCCTGCTCGCCCCAGACGAAGCCGACCGGCAGGGTGCAACGGAACTCGCCGCGGGCGGCCTTGTTGCGGATGCCTTCCAGCAGGCGCACCTTGAGCGTGTGCAGCTCGGCTTCGCTGATTGTGCCTTTCATGCCGAGCACCAGGCGGTCATTGAAACAAGCCGGGTCGTAGATGCCGTCAAAGTCGGCGATCAGGGTGTCGGTCAGGGCGCACAGGTCGATCAGGCGGTACCAGTCGGCGTTGTTGCGAGCCAGCCGGGAGACCTCCAGTCCGAGCACGAGTCCGGCGCGACCGAGAGCGACGTCGGCGGCCAGGCTGTTGAAGCCGTCGCGCTTGTCGGCGGACTCGCCGGAGAGGCCGAGGTCCTCGTCGACGACGGTGATCTGGTCGGGGTGCCAGCCCAGGGCTTCGGCACGGGCGGCGAGGGCGTACTGGCGACGCGTGGACTCAGTGTTGCGCTCGACCTGCGAGGGGCTCGACTGGCGGATGTAGACGAAGGCCTGGCGCTGGCGGTGAGCAGGCAGGATGCTGGTTTCAGTCATCGCGCTGCTCCTGTTCGCGAGGCGGCAGGATCGCCTGGGCCAGGATGCGGGCCAGGGCTTGCAAGGCGGCGTTCTTGGTGGCGGGATCGAGCGTCTCCCAGATCGCCTCGGTCGGGGCGGGCGTGTCCTGGAAGGCTAGTGCCATCTGCCGCCGGGGCGGCGGGGGCAAGGTTTTCATCGGGAGTCTCCTGAGCGGCCTGGAGCCGTTGCAAGAGAGCGTCGATGATGGCGCGGGCCCGCAGCAAATCGCCGAGGCGAGCGAGGCTTGCATGGCGACCTGACGAGGGATCCCGATCCTCGGCCGGCACAGCATCTGTCCATGCCGCCGGCACGAAGCGGCGGTCCCCATTGGGGCACAGCAGCAGCAGGGTCAGTTCATCGTTCCGGACCGCTTGAAGCAGGACCGGCAAGGTCCTGCCAGCCAGCGGATGGGACGGTCGCGTGATTGTAGCCGCCTCCGGAAGCTCTTCGAGATGGGTAGTGTGTGGAGTACTACTTCGATGAGGTGCTCAAGCACTCAATGCTTTCCGAGACGCGAACCTTCTTCGATGAGCTGCTGACAAAAGACCTCAGCGTCTCGAACTTCATCGACTCGGACTTCATGTTCCTGAACACCCGCCTAGCCAAGCACTATGGGCTCGAGGTGCCGCCGGCGCTCGGTTTGCAGCGTGTGGACGCCGCAGCCCGGCGCGGCGGCGTGCTGACCCAGGGCAGCGTCCTGAAAGTCACTGCAAATGGGACCAATACGTCTCCTGTCGTGCGCGGCGTTTGGGTCACGGAGCGGATCCTCGGCAAGCCGGTTCCTCCGCCGCCCCCGAACGTCTCGGCGATCGAGCCGGATGTCCGCGGAGCCAATACAATTCGCGAGCAGCTCGCCAAACATCGCAACGACGCAACCTGCTCATCGTGCCACGCCAAGATCGACCCGGCGGGATTCGCCCTCGAGAACTACGACCCCACGGGACGCTGGCGCGAGCGCTACCCGGTCGTGGCCAGCCAGACCGAGAAGGGGACGATTTGGAAGGACGGTCCCGCGGTCGACGCCAGCTACGCAATGGCCGATGGGTCTGAGTTCGAAGATGTCGACGGGCTGAAAGCGCTCGTAGGCCGGAACCGCGAACAGATCGCGCGAAACGTGGTGGAAAAGTTGCTGGTCTACGGCACCGGGGCTCAGACCGGCTTCGCCGACCGGGACGAGGTTGATCGGATCGTCGCCAGTGCGGCCGATTCCGACTACGGCCTGCGGAGCCTGGTCCACGGAGTTGTCGCGAGTCCGTCATTCTTATCCAAGTAGGAGGAATCATGAATCTCACATCAGTCAAGAACGTTTCCCGCCGTGCGGTTTTGCGCGGCGTCGGCGTCTCGATGGCGCTTCCCTGGCTCGACGCGATGTCGCCGGCATTCGCGCGAACAGCGAGCGCTCCGAACCCTCGCCGCTTCGTGTCAGTGAGTTGGGCGCTGGGGTTCCACGGGCCGAACCTGTTTCCGGATGAGGCCGGGCGCGGTTACAAGCCGTCGGTCTACATCGAGCAGATCAACGACTTGATTCCGGACCTGACGGTCTTTTCGGGAGTTTCGCACCCGGGCGTGCAGGCGGGCCACCTCGCCGAGCCTTGCATTCTCTCCGGCGCCCCCCTCGAGCGGGGCACGGTGGGCAGCTTCCGCAATACGATCTCGCTCGACCAGTTGATGGCCAAGGACCTGGGCGGCGAGACGCGCTTCCCCTCGATCGCCGCCTCCCCGACCGGGACGAGCAGCGCCTCCTACACCGACAGCGGCGCGATGATTCCGCCGGAACAGTCGGAGATTGAGCTGTTCCGCAAGCTGTTTATCGACGACACCCCCGAAGAGCGCCAACGCCAGGCGAACCGGTTGCGCGAAGGTCGCAGCATCATGGACATCGTCCACGCCGAAGCGAAATCGCTGGAAGGCAAGCTCGGCGCGGGCGACAAGCAAAAGCTCGACAACTACTTCACCAGCGTTCGGGAGTTGGAAGGCCGAATGGCGGCGAACGAAGCCTGGGCGATGAAGCCAAAGCCCAAGGTCGACGCCGCCCCGCCCCGTGAAGTCGCGGACAGGGCCGACCTGCCGGGCCGCTTGCGTAACATGCTGGGCGTCTTCAAGCTGGCGCTCGAGACGGACTCGACGCGCTTCCTCACGCTGTTCGGCAACGGCGACGGCGGATCAGTCCTGCCCATCGCGGGCGTCACCTTCGGCTGTCACTCACTGAGTCACCACGGGAAGGACCCGGAAAAGATCGCGCAGCTGACGCTGGTGGAAAAAGCCATGTTCGCCGTCTGGGGGGACTTCATCCGCTCGCTCAAGGAAACGGACGAAGCCGGCAAGTCGCTGCTGGATTCGACGATGGTCTTGCTGACGTCGAATCTCGGCAACGCCTCGAGCCACGACAACAAGAACATGCCGGTCGTGCTAGCCGGCGGCGGGTTCAAGCACGGGCAGCACTTGGCGTTCGACCGCAAGGACAACTACCCGCTGACGAACCTCTACGTCCAGATGCTACAGCGTGTCGGGCTAGAGTATCGAACGTTCGCAACGAGCACGGCGGAGAGCGTCCCGGGCTTCGAGATGGCCTAGGCCGCTTAGCTCACAGTTTGTCGACCTGGAAGCGCCGGCCGGGGAGCACTGGTATTACGTCCGAGTCGAGCAGGCGGATGAGGAGCTAGCTTGGTCGAGCCCGATCTGGTCTTGCGGCGCTGACGCGGCGCGGGCCGCGACGGGAGCTTAGGTCTCGATCACTTGTCCATACGTTCAACGTGCCAAGTGGGATCATGACGTCGGGCCCCGAGGGCGTTTCGTCGACCGCCCAATGCACGCTGTTGAGCACCATCCGAACCAGCGGGAGCCTCGGCTCGCGTCGATGTTGAGCTGACGACGCAGCACTTGCAAGTCCAGCCAGATCGCAGCAAGAGCGGAAGCGGGGTTCTCACTGTACCCGCTGAGTGACGACAGCTCGACCGGTGGCGCCCCAGTCCACGACGAACGTGAGATCACGGCTGGGATTCTTTCCTTGTTGTGAATCGATCAGCTGATCTCGCTACGAAGATGTGATCCTGGCGAGACGAGCGTTTTGATGGAGCTGCCCGACAAAGATATCCGGTAGAGGGATGTTAGGTTTCAGTCGCAGCCGCTATATCTTCATGTGGGCCGGATGACCAAGCAGAACGAATCGTACGGCGCGTCCGAGGACCTGGTTGTCGAGATCACGGCGATCCAGCCGCGCCTTTACGGCTTTATCTTGAAGCGCCTAGCCGACCACGAGCAGGCGCTGGAAGTCCTACAAAACACAAACCTCGTGCTTTGCCGCAAGGCCGGGGAGTTCCAGCAGGGCTCTAGCTTCGCCGCGTGGGCCTTCACGATCGCGAAGTTCCAGGTCATGGCCTGGAGGAAGTCCGAGAGCAGGCGTCGCTTGGTGTTCACCGACGAGGTGCATGAGCTCTTGGACCGTGAAGCAGATGAGGAAGTGTCCGACGTCGACCGTCGTATCCCTGTCCTGAAACGCTGTCTGGAGCGTTTGCGAGAGCAAGAGCGTTCGCTCATCCAGCGACGGTACCGGGACGGCGAAACCGTGCAGGCTCTGGCGCAGAGTCTCGAGAAAACGGTGGACGCTACGGGCATGCGCCTCCTGCGGATCCGCAAGAGGCTGGGGGATTGCATCCGAGCCCGTCTAGGACAGGAGGTTGAGTATGGCATCTGACCAAGTTCATGAGCTCGAGCTGTTGGTTTCTCGGCTCGTCGATCAGCGCCTCTCCCCAGCCGAAGCCGCTCGTCTCAATGCTCTTCTGTTGGAGTCGCCCGAGGCGCGAGCCCGCTACCAAGAGTTTTTGGACAATCACGAGGCGCTCTGCGCGATCTATCCGGGGGGTGTCTACAGCTCGTCACTCGATAGCGAACACGCTGAAGTCCAGTTGGCCGCAGCTCCCAAACAAACGGCTCGGTCGCCAAGGTCGGCCTGGCTGCAATGGGCGGGTGTCGCCGCGGCGATCGTGATCGCGATTGGTGCTTTCGTCAAGCGCTCGGATGTGGCGCCAAGAGCCGAATCCTCCGGCGCGAGACTTGTGGCGGCGGTTGATGTGGATTGGCAAGGGAACTCCCGAAGTGAAGCTCCGAACACATCGTTGCTTCCGGGGGCTGCGCTGAGCTTGGGTGATTTTGCCCTTGCCGAGGGGACGATCGAGTTGGAGTTCGGCGACGGAGCGCGGGTCTCGATCCAAGGGCCCGCCAAGTTCGAGCTTCGCAACGGAGGCCACATTCACCTCGAATCCGGCAACCTCGTCGCTCGCATCCCCGAAGAGGCGTTAGGATTCGTCGTCACCACGCCGGAGGCGGAAGTGGTTGACCTCGGCACGGAGTTCGGACTCTCCGTCGGCGAGGACGGCCGAACGGACATCCACGTCCTCGACGGCCTCGTTGAAGTCCTACCTGTCCGGGGCGACGGGGAGGAGGGCATCCAGATCTCGGAAGGGGACGCCCGCCGACTGGACCACCAAGGCGTCAACGGAATCGAGCCCGCCACCCGTGAGGACCTCCTCGAACCCCATCGCTTGGATCGCTACGGGTTGGAGTTGCTCAGAGGATCGGTGCGCGTGACGGAAGGCCTTGACGTCGAAGCACAAACCTCAGGTCAGCACTGGATCGACATTGTCCCGGAAGGCCGCGGCGTGTTGGTGGAAACGTCCATCGAGGCGACGATCGATTCCCCAGGAGTCTACCGGCGCTTTAGGACTCCACTGGGCTTGCTGCCAGCGGGGACGCGTGTTGATAGCTACTTGCTGCACTTCCGTCCCACAGCTGCGGAGCCGGTCCGAGGGGTCATCAAGTTTGCCGCACCGATCGTCGCAATGATGGGACGAGTCGATCAGCTCGAAGCCACTGATCGCCGCTTCGGTTTGGGTAGCTTGGACTATCCTGACGAGACTTGGCGGTTTCGAGGCCTCGAGTCGCTAGGCAGTCGTACCCCGGGCGAGAACGGATACCCGGTGTCGGATGAGGTTACGCTTTCGCAAGACCGAAGGACCATCAGTCTCAAGATGCGAGCGAATATCGATGTAGAAGAAGGGATCGACCAAGTGCGAGTCCTGACGCTTAGCGAGGAAGTCGAGAAATAAAGGTGGCCTTGCCAACTCCCGTCGCTCTGTTCGCGACGATTCTGACTCTCGCGGGCTTGCCGACAGCCAAGGCGGAAGTCGATTTCGCTCGTGACATTCGGCCGTTGCTCTCCGAAAAATGCTTCGCCTGCCACGGCCCTGACGAGGATGCGCGAGCGGGGGGATTGGCGCTCGATGAATTCTCCTCAGCCACCGGCGAGCGAGCAGGCAAGCGGGCGATCACTCCCGGGGATCCGACCGCGAGTGAGTTGATCGCGCGGATCAAAACCGAAGATCCCATTCGCCGCATGCCGCTCGGTGGCGAGCCCTTGGACGAGGCTCAGATCAAATTGCTGGAGGAGTGGATCTCCGAGGGCGCGGAGTACAAGCGCCACTGGGCCTACGAGAAGCCGGAACGCCCCGAGCTCCCGGCCGTCTCGAACGAGGCCTGGCCTCGCAACCCGATCGATCGATTCATCCTGAGCAAGCTCGAGGCCGAGGGGCTCCAGCCGTCGGCAAAAGCCGACCACGCCGTCCTGATGAGGCGGCTGTACCTCGACCTAGCGGGAATCCCTCCGACGCCCGAACAGATCGACGACTACCTTCAGAACCCGACCGGCGAAGCCTACCTCGCCAAGGTCGAGGAGCTTCTCGCCTCGCCGCAATATGGCGAACACTGGGCGCGCCACTGGCTCGACCTGGCACGCTACGCCGACTCCAACGGCTACCAGCACGACGACCTACGCGAAATCTGGCCCTACCGCGACTGGGTCATTCAGGCGTTCAACGACGACATGCCATTCGATCAGTTCACGATCGAACAGTTAGCGGGCGACCTTCTCGAAGAGCCCACTCTCGACCAACTCATCGCGACCGGCTTCAACCGCAACTCGCCGATGAACGGCTCCGGTGGCTCGAAGATCGCCGAAGTCCGGAACTCGCTGCTGGTCGACCGGGTCAACACGACGGCGACGGTTTGGCTCGGGTCCACGCTCGGCTGTGCACAGTGCCACACGCACAAGTACGACCCCTTCACCATCGAAGAGTACTATCGCTTCTACGCCTACTTCGACCGCGGCATTGATGAGACGGTCCTGCGCGGCGGCGGCAACACTCGCAAGTACTACATCGGCGCGCAGGTCGAGCTGCCCATCTCACCAGCCCGGCGGGCGCGATACGAGGGAGTGAAGGCCCAGCACGAGTTCGTCAAGATGGCCATCAATGACGCGGAGTTCCGGGCGGCCGCGGACCTGCCAGCGTGGATCGACGAGCAGGCGGGAAACAAGAAACTCCCCCCGAAGGTAGTCAGCGCTCTGGCGAAGTCACCGGATGAGCGCACCGAGTTACTGAGAAACGTCATCGTGGGGGAGGCGCACCGCTCCCCCACCCCGCGGTCGTGAAGTTCCGCGGTCCGCCGTTGTATGCCCACCAGCCGGCGGATCAGCAGCCCGCCACGGTAGCCCCGATCTGTGTCCGGAGCGGTGCCGCGCCACCGTCGGCGGTGGGCCTAGGATGGGATCGAACTCAGGCGGCCGCCGGCTGCGGGCCGCCGGAACGGGCGCGCTCGATATAGCCGTGCTCTTCGAGCTTGCGCAGCCAGCGGGCCGCGTTGCGGTCCACCACCAGCTTGTCGTAGTCGATGCCCGGATCGATGTAGGGACGCTGCTCGCGCAACATCGCCACGATCGTGCGCAGCAGCTTGTGCGCCGTCGCCAAGATGGCGCGCTTGTACGGCATATGCGCCTTGAGCGCGTTGTGGTGGCCGTGGAACTGCGAGCCCTTGCTGCGCACGGCGCCGTGAGCGCACTCGGCCAGCGTGGCCCGCAGCGTGGCATTGCCGCGCCGCAAGCGCCCCGAGCGCCGCTTGCCGGCACTCTCGTTGTTGCCCGGGGCCAGCCCGGCCCAAGCGGCCACGTTGGCCGTCTTGTCGAAGGCTGACAGGTCGGGCCCCAACTCGACCAAGATCGCGCAGGCGCTGCCGCGGTCAATGCCCGGCACCGTCTCCAGCAAACGCACCTGTTCCTCCAGCTCGGACAAGCCCTCTGCCAGGCGGGCATCCAACTCCGCGATGCTCGCGTTGGCCGCCTCGTGCGTGCGCAGCAGGTCGCCCAGCTTCCACACCGCGTGCGCATCCAATTTCGCTTGCAGCACTTGCGCGAGCAACTCGCGCTTGTGGCGCACGTGTCCGCTGAGCGTGGCCAGGATCTCGTCCGGCGAGTTGCCCGCGGTCAGCCCCGCCAGGATCTTGCGCCCATTGCGCCCGAAGATGTCGCTCAGCGCCCCGCCCAGCCGCAGCCCGTCGTGGTCCAGCGTCTTGTGGATGCGGTTGCGCGCCCGGCTGCGCTCGCCCACCAGCTTGCGGCGGTAGCGGCTCAGCTGGCGCAACTGGCGGAACTTGCGCGGCGGCACGTAGCTGGGCCGACACAGCCCGAACTGGCAAATGCGCGCCAGCCAGACGCTGTCGGCCACGTCGCTCTTGCGGCCTTTCACCTGCCGCACAAATTGCGCGTGGAATAGCTGCGGCGCGATGCCGGCGGCCTCCAGCGCCTCCCACGGGGCCTGCCAGAAAATGCCGGTGGCCTCCATGGCCGCGGCCGTGACGCGATGGCTGTGCAGCCACTGGGTCAGCTCTGCCAGCCCGTCGGGCAAGGCGCTGAACTGGCGCGTGGCGCACTGCACGCCGCCGCCGGGCTGGCACAGCCGCACCGAGGCGGTGATCTGCATCTTGTGCACATCGAGTCCGGCCGCGCGTGGATGCACGACGTGCATCTCGTCGGGCTGCAGGCTCTCGCCTGCTGGGGTGGTCATGCTGTATCCTCCTGTACAGCGGAGGCGGGTGATGCTGGCCCGGGGAAATCCCTCGGCTCGCGAGCGAGCCGGGGCTCGATTTACTGTGCGTCCTAGGCCGCAGCCTGGTACGGTACGGGGCTCGAAGGGGCGCAGCGGCGTCAGTTTAGATAACGAGGTCGGGGGCCACGGCCCTTGCGGGGACCGCAGCCCTTCCACCACTTAGAGATCCGATCTTGCACCCACCTCCGCTACCTGCAAACCTAGCAACTGAGGTGGCCCCTACGCCGCCGGCAACCCTCGCCCGTTTCATGCATACGGGGTGGCTGCACGCGGCCATGGGTGTTTAGATAACAACTTCATCCGAGACGCCTTCCTCAAGACGCGGCCCGAAGTCGCCGAGCCGCGCAAGGAGCTAGCAGGGCTTGCCAAGCGGCTCAAGGCTCTGGCGCCGCCGAAGACGCTGATCATGGCCGACAAGGCGGGCCCGGTTACGAGCTATCTGCTCGAGCGCGGACAGTTCGGCGCACCCGGGAAAGAAGTCGAGCCTGGAACTCCCGCCGCGATGCACGAGCTCGATTCCGACCTGCCTCGCAACCGGCTAGGCTTGGCCAAGTGGATAGCCTCACCTGAGAATCAATTGACCGCCCGCGTCGCCGTCAACCGCCTCTGGGCGGAGGTCTTCGGACGTGGGATCGTCGCCTCGGCCGAAGACTTCGGCCGCCAAGGCGACGCTCCAACTCATCCCGAGCTGCTCGATTGGCTCGCGGTGGAGTTCGCCGAGGGAGGCTGGTCGGTCAAGAGCGTTGTTCGTCTAATGGTGACTTCGGCGACCTATCGGCAAGCGTCGCGCATCTCGGACACACTCCGCGAACGAGACCCGGACAACATGCTACTCGCCCGCGGCCCGCGGTATCGGCTACCGGCCGAAGCGATTCGAGATTCGCTGCTCGCCGCGAGTGGCCTGCTTTCCCTGAAGATGGGCGGGCCTCCGGCCCACCCGCCACAGCCGCAGGGCGTTTGGGGGGAGATCAGCGGCGTCGAGAGCAAGAACTACCCAACGTCAGAGGGAGCGGATCGCTATCGGCGCGGCATCTATACACTGCTGCGCCGGGGAGCGATTTATCCTAGCTTCATAACGTTCGACGCACCGCCGCGAGCCGCCTGCGCCGCCATGAGGGCCCGCACGAATTCGCCGCTCCAGGCGCTGACTTTGCTGAACGACCCGGCCTATGTCGAAGCTGCGGAAGCTCTCGCGAAGCTCGTCGTCAACCGAGGCGGCGCTTCGGACACAGCGCGACTCACCTACGGCTTCCGCCGTGCGGTCACCCGGCCGCCTAGCGAGACGGAGCTCGCGGCGCTGACTCGCCTGCTGAGCAAGTTCCGTAACGCGACACACAACGAAATCGAGGCCTGGGCTGCAGTGGCGAGAACCCTGCTCAACCTGGACGAGGCGATCACGAAGAGTTGATGGCCATGAATATGCACCGTCGAGCATTCCTACGAGCCGGCGCAGCCGGGCTGGGTTCCATCGCCCTCCAGTCCCTGCTCGGGGCCGAGAGCTCTGCCCCACACTTCGCTCCGAAGGCGAAACACATCGTCTTCCTGCACATGCTTGGCGGTCCCTCCCAGGTCGACCTGCTGGACCCCAAGCCCGCGCTTACGAAGTACGCGGGCAAGCCGATGCCCGAGAGCATCCTCAAGGGCAAGCAGTTCGCATTCATTCCCAAGGGTGCGGGGGCCCTCGAGTCGCCGTACAAGTTCGCACAATACGGACAGTCGGGCGCTTGGTTCTCCGAGCTCACGCCCGAGTTGGCGAAGCGCGCCGATGACTTGACCGTCGTCCGCTCGATGCAGACAGACGAGTTCAACCACGGCGCCGGCGAGCTCTTCCTCCACACCGGCTTCGGCCGGCTGGGGCGACCAACATTCGGCTCGTGGGTCTCCTACGGACTGGGGTCGCTCAGCGACAGCTTGCCGACGTTCGTGGTCATGGGGACCGGCCCTAACACCGCGGGCAACAGCGCCTGGGGAAGCGGCTTCTTGCCGAGCGTCCACCAAGGGGTTAGGTTCCGCTCGGGGGCGGAACCGGTACACTACCTCGCCAACCCTGCCGGGGTTGGCCGCGAAAGCCAGAAGCAGGTTATCGACGGCGTCTCCGAGCTCAACCGACTCGCCCACGAGCGCTACGAAGACCCGGAGATTTCCACCCGCATCGCGCAATACGAGATGGCGTTTCGGCTGCAGTCCTCAGGACCGGAGCTGATGGAGATCGAGAGCGAGCCGCAGCACGTCCTGGATGCCTACGGGGCCGAACCAGGCGCATCGAGCTACGCGAACATGTGCTTGTTGGCAAGGCGCATGGTCGAGCGCGGCGTGCGCTTTGTCCAAGTCATGATGGCTGGCTGGGACCACCACTCCGCCATCTACTCACAAGGAGGACTGCCGCGCTCCTGCCGCATGATGGATCAACCGACAGCCGCACTGATCGACGACCTGAAGCAACGCGGCCTACTAGACGACACCCTGGTCATCTGGACCGGCGAATTCGGCCGGACGCCAATGGTGCAAGCAATCTCCCCGACGGGCTTCACGCAGGACCCCGGCCGCGATCATCACAAGGACGGCTTCTCGCTGATCCTCGCCGGCGGCGGCATCAAGCCGGGACTGACCTACGGGTCGACCGACGACTTCGGGTTCCAGCCGTCCGAGAACCCCGTCCACGTCCACGACCTCCACGCGACGGCGATGCATCTACTGGGAGTCGACCATACCAAGCTAACGTTCAAGCACCAAGGGCGCAATTTCCGCCTGACTGACGTCCACGGCCACGTCGTTAAGGATCTGTTGGCATGAAGAATCACGTCACCCGCAGGGGCTTTCTCGTCGGCTCCGCTTCCGCAGCGCTGGCTTCCGCTCAGAATGATTGGCAGCCCTTGTTCGATGGCAAGAGCCTTAAGGGCTGGAAGGCGATTCATCGTCTTCCGGTGTCTAGGAATCCCGGCGGCCCCTCCCCGTCAAAGGACTCCCCCCAATACAAAAAGGCCCTCCGCAACAAGGGCGAGTGGAAGATCGTTGACGGTGCGATCACGGGCGGCCAAACACCAACCGGGTCGGGCGTCGGGGGCTACCTCATCACCAACGAGGAGTTCGCCGACTTCGAGCTCACGCTCGAGGCCAACCCCGACTGGGGCGTGGATACGGGCTTCATGCTGCGCGCGACCGAGCTCGGGAGCCAAGGCTTCCAGGTCCTCGTCGACCACCGCGAGGGCGGCAACATCGGCTCCTACTACGGCAACGGGATCGGCGGCTTCAACACACGCCAGTTCGGCTTCAAGGCCAAGAGAGACTCGAGCGGCAAGGTCGTCGGGATGACTCCCGTAGCGATGGAAGACCTCAATCCCCTTCCCGACCCCGGCAAGAGCGACGCCACCTGGTCAGCCGGGTCGGACGCTTTCTTCGAGACCTGGCGGTTCGAAGACTGGAACGAGATTCGGGTCCGCTGCGAAGGGCGTTTGCCGCAACTGACAACCTGGATCAACGGCGAGAAGATGGCCTGGGCCGACACCGCCGGCATGAAGGCCGAGGGTTACGACGCCGAGGCAGTAGCGAAGCTGCTCGGCCGCTCCGGCTTTATCGCACTAGAGGTTCACAACAGCGGAGCAGGCGACCGGTTGGGCGAGAAACGCTGGCTTCCGGGAGCGGTCTGTCGCTGGCGGCGAATTCGGGTGAAAGATCTCTCGTAACCGGAACCAGGGGATGGTGTCCGAACAACCGCAGGACTAGCGTTGAAGGGATGCGTCGGTGATGCGAGCAAGAAATGAATTGAGCCGCCGGGAGTGGTTGGCCACGACAACCCTCGCTGCAGCAGGGCTGGCCGCCAATCCGTTCGCCGATTGCGTGGCCGCACAGCAACCGCCGGGCGACGGATTTCGTTCTCTGTTCGACGGGCAAACGCTCAAGGGATGGAAGGCCGCTCCGCGACTACAGATCCCCCGAGGTGAAGAGTGGGACGTCCTCTCGGCAGAAGAGCTCAAACCGGCTCTGGTCGAGATGATGAACAAGACCGAGGCTGGAAGAAAACGAATCTCGCACGTCGGCAGCTGGGAGGTCGTTGACGGCGCAATCATTGGCGGTCAAGAGCCCGCGGGTTCCGGCCTAGGCGGCTACCTGCTGACCGAAGAGTCGTTCGGCGACTTCGAGCTAGAAGTCGACGCCCGGCCTGACTGGCCCATTGACACGGGCATCATGTTTCGCACCCACGACGAACTGGGGACGGCCGGTTATCAGTTGCTGGTCGATCATCGCCCTCGAGGGATGATCGGCGGAATCTTCGGCAATGGCATCGGCTCCTTCCACGCCCGAACCTTCGGCGTCGGCGGCGAAGAGGGGGAGGATTTCAAAGTTCTCAATTTCCGCGAAGCTCCCCAAGAGGATCACTTCGAATTTCCCGACCTACTCTACGGAGCAACGTTCGCCGTTTTCCGCAAGGCTTGGCGGCCCAATGATTGGAACCGATTTCGTCTTCGCTGTGTCGGCGACTTGCCGCTGATCACCACTTGGATCAACGACGTAAAGATCATCGAAATGGACGTCAGGACGCTCGACACCGAGGGTTACGACGCGGAACTGCTGAAGCGTCGAATTGGCAACAAGGGGCGAATCGGTTTCGAAGTGCACAACAACGGCCTCCGCATGGGGCGTGACCGATGGGCAAAAGGGGCCGTGTCCCGCTGGCGCAGAATACGGATCAAGACGCTATGAGCGTCCGCCTAATCATTCCAGTGCTGTTGGCGCTGGCGACGCCGATCTCCGCCGCCGCGTTTGAACAGTCGGTTCGAGCGTCTGTACGGACATCACACTCGAACGTACAGTCGACTTCACATTCCTCGCCGAGCACCCACTCGGTTACGAAGGAACCAAAGAGCGCCTCCGCATTGCGGGCTGAGCTGTGTTCCGGCCGTCTCAGAACGGCCATCGTACGGTCGCGGTCGTGAGAAGGCTCCACATGCGCCACAAGCCTGCAACTTCACCGAATCCGATGAAAATCTTCCATCCAATACAATCCGCAGTCCTGTGCTTCGTGCTCCTGCTGGCACCTGGCGCAACCCACGGCCAACAGCTCGATCGATACGGCGGATTCCTCGATGTCAAGGGCGAACGAACCGGCTTTTTCCACACCGAGCGAATCGACGATCGCTGGTGGCTGGTCACTCCAGACGGGCACGGCTTTTTTGGCATCGGCGTCTCTCATCCGATCACGAGCATGTCGGAGGGCGCCATCACGTTCGCTTATGACGGCAGGCAGGAAGAGTGGATGCGCGACGGCATCCGCAAGATGCGCGAACTGGGATTCAACTCAGTCTGGTCCGGACCCTACAGCCTCGAGCGCATTCGCTTCGGCAACATCGACGCCGACCTGGCGGACAGGGTCTACCGCGAAGCCGAGATTCCCTACGCGATCCACGTCCCGTTGATCAAGCATCAGGTCGAGCTCAAGCCCGGGGAAAAGCGTCCCGATGTTTTCGGTGACGAATATCGGGAGTTTGTGCGCGGGGAAGTCGCCAAGCGCGTCGCGCCCAACAGAGACAATCCGTGGGTCCTCGGCTACTACTACGGCTACGGGTCATTTATGCGGGAAGACGCTTGGATCAATGAGACGTTGTCCTACCCGCCCGGAAGCCCCGGCCGCGAGCGATTGCTCGACGTTCTCGAGCAACGCTATCGCAGTGACATCGCGAAGCTGAACGCCGTCTACAGGACGAGTTTCGCCTCATTCGCAGATCTCCGCAGGAAGGGCTCGCTGACCTATCCGCGTTGGATCTTGGCAGTGAAGGCCGGCCAACCGCCGCCTGCGATGGCCGGTGCAGGAGACATTCTCGCCGATGCGGAGGCGCTGCTTGGTGAAATCGTCGAACAACTCCACAAGGTCGCGCACGCCGAGATCCGCAAGCAGGACTCGAGTCACATGGTGCTGGGGTCCTTTGTGAAGGACACGACCTATACGAAATGGATCTGGGAGAGAATCGCACCCTACATCGACGCCCTCGGCCCGCAAGATCTTAGCGAGGTCAACCCCATCAAGCCCAGCGTCGAGGCGACGGGAGTGCCGGCGATGTTGAGCGATCAAGTATTCGGAAACGTGTATCCCCTCGCTCTCCAGGGCAAGCCGGGCGCTCCCGGCGCAGTGCCGGATCACGTCGATCGCCGAGTCCTGTACGACCTACTGGCCAGCCGCATCGCTCGGGACCCGGACTTCATCGGTGTGTCCTTCTGCGCCGTGCTCTACGACCAGTCCCATTGGCGGCGTGCTTACGACCGCGGTCAGCCAGGCTTTTTCAGTATCGACGGCGAGCCCAACCAGAGCCTTGTCGAAACGGTCCGCAATGCGAATCAACGGATTCTGGATTCGGTTCGCGGACCCCTCGACGAATCGTCGATCGCCGAGCTTCACCGCTCCTACATTGAGACCAAGGCCGCCTACCGCCGTGTCATGGAGCAGCGACTTGCCCTGCTGAGGAAGGCTGCGGAGGAATAGCCATGGGTTTGACCCGACGTCAGTTTCTCGGCTGTGGCGCGATGGCGGCAACGGCCAAGGCCAAGACAACCCAAGCCAAGCCCAACGGCTACTTCACCCTGGGCCGGCGCGAGGAACACTGGTGGCTCATTACCCCGGACGGGGAGCCCTTCTTTTCGCTCGGACTGAACCACATCGACCCGGCGAGCCTGCGCTATCCCGAGAACATCCACATCTGGCGTGACAAGTACGGCGGCAGTACTACGCGATGGATTCGCGAGTCCGTGGCGCCCAACCTCGAGGCGTGGGGCTTCAATACCGTCGGATGGGTCCAGGAAGTGACTGTGCGCAGGTGGCGGCACTCTCGTCCATTCACGAACGACGAGTACCGGGCGCTGGACATGCCCTTTTGCCATTTGCTGCCGTTCACCGAATCGCACCAGTGGGAGCAGCACACCCGTCACTTCGACTTTCGAGGTTCGCAATGGAAGGAATGGGTCGACTACGTCGCGCGCTCGCACTGTTCCGAGCTGACCGAAGACCGCAACCTTATTGGCTATTTCTATAGCGACTGCCCGACGTGGGTGCACGACCGCCCCGACAACGCCTGGCGCGGTCCGATCTTCGACCCCGAACGCCTCAAGACCGAGGCCGGTCGCAAGGAGCTCTCCGAGCTAGCCCACGCGTACTACCAGACAACTCACGACGCCATACGGCGCCACGACCCCCACCACTTGATCCTGGGGGACCGTTACGAAGCCAACGCCGCCATCGCGATGGAGGTCGTTGAAGCTGCATTGCCCCTCGTTGACGTGCTGTCATTCCAGGACTTCCGCGATCCAGTTGTCCATCTCGACGAATGGCACAAGAAAACCGGAAAGCCCGTGTTGCTGGCCGACGCGGCGGGCCTGAGGCGCCGCGCTCCCGCTGGAGGCTTCACCCCCAACGACGGCGAATGGTACGCGGAGGTCCTTGCGGCGCTCTTCGAGAACCCGGGCTGTATCGGCTTTCATCTGTGCGGCGCCTACCAGCGCAACAAGGCCCGGCGCCGCGGACTGCTCGACGAAATGGAACGCCCGGATCAGGAGAACCTCGAGCTGATTAGCGCGGCGAACGCGAAGGTCAACCGCTGGATGGACGAACGGTACTGATCGCCCGGGCTCGTTCGATTCACGTAGTGGTTTGTGGGCGTGGTCTCATGTGGGCGGGCCAGCGACCCCAAACGGTTTAGACCCAACTTCCATGGAATACACGTCACACTACCCGCCTCGAGGATCTTCCCGAGGTGGCCACGATTACTCGTGAGCATCCGCTCCGGGGGCTTCCGCTCCCGATCATCAGGCTCGTCCGCCGCCAAGGCCGGCTCGAATCGTTGCTCCAGACACCCGACGGGTGCAGGCGATTCGTGCCGCTGGAATGGACCGACGTCGTCACGGCAACTCCGGCTCTGCCGTCGCACTCCGGCCTCACGTCGCTAGCCGGCTTGCTGCGCCTGCGCACCATCGTCGACACTCTTCCGCAGCGGCCTGCTGCCGCCGAGGAGGAACACGGTGCCCAGAATCCCGTCGACTCCGAAGCAGCTCAGGCTGGCTTGCTGCCAGCCGCCCAGTCCCCCCGTGCCGGACTGGGAAACGCTCAAGGAGTCCACTCGGACCGCTGTGCAGGCCACTCTGGCGAGGCTGACGGTACGCCTCGAGACGGAGTGCTAGCGCTCCTCGAGCGAGATGTCATGGTGGTCTTCCTCCGCTAGGGACTCGAAGCCGGAAAGAGCACCGCCTTCCACGTACTCGTCTTGCACGAGTGCGACTGCCTGCTCAAGAAACAGCTCGCGTTCTAGTCGTGGGAGTTCCATGAGCCGGCGGATCCGCATGCTGCTCTGGGAACTCACTCTTGCGGCGCCGAACTCTTCTTGAACGCCTGGAAGGAGCCTCTCGGCAGTAGCTGAGCTAATGACTCCTTCTGCCAAAGCCCGAACGGCCAACTGCTGAAGGCGCATCGGGCGCTCATGACCATTGAGTGCTATCGGCTCCCGTCTTCGCCAACCGCGTGCGCTCATTTCGGCGAAGAGGGTGCGGGCGTGGGATTGATCGATGATCCCTAGGTCCGCCGCCCGGTATATCCATGCCTGCATGCTTAGGCCATGCTTCTGCTTAAGAACTGCTAGTTCCCGAAGGTCGAGCCGGCGCCGGCGCTCGCCGAGTTCCCGTCTAGCTGTGTTGGACGTCACTAAGAATGCCGCGGCAAAGCGATGCGCCAGCTTCTCTTCCGCCGCGGAGTCGATCTCGCCAACGTCCATGGCCAGGTGGCCGAGTTCATGGGCTAAGCTGAACCGCTTCCGGTCGTCGGAAACTGACGAGCTTACGACGATGACCGGCGTCTTGTCGTCTAGCCACCCCGACAGTCCGTCGAAGAGGTCTTCCTCGTCGCCCGATTCAACGACGATCCCCCCGGCATCTTCGATCACTGAGGTCACGCTTCCGATCGGACGATCTCCGAGCCCCCAACGCTCACGGAGTTGATCGGCCGCCGACTCAGCGTCAGCTGGAACTGTTACAACAGTTCTGATCATAGGCCTAGGTTGGCGGTTCGGTTCCAGCGCGCGCCGAAGCGAATGCAATGCGGCCACTTGCACAAAAGCAAGGGTCTTGATTCGCTCCTGCTGTTTCTTGCCGAGCCGGGAAGCCTTGCGAAACGCGAGCCACTCTATGGAAACCGCCCGTTCCTCGAGGAAGAATGCAGTGTCGACACCAAGCACCTGTGCAAGAGTTCGTAGAGTCCTAGGCTTGGGAACGCTGCCTCCGCGCTCATACTTGGACAGTCCTGCCTTCGTGAGCGAGACTCCATGCTCTGCCAAAGAGTCCACGACCTCGGTTTGAGACATGCCTGCGGCGACACGAGCTTGTCGCAGGCGGTCACCGATAGCAGGTCGTGTTGACATTGCCGACACCTCGATCAAGAAAATCTACATTGACAATTTACCTAGTTAGATGCAATAAGTCAACCCTTAGCTCGTCTGTAAATTTACAGAATCGGGTACTAAGCACACTCGTCGAGAAAGGCGGGTGTCCAATCACTCCGTGTGGGCCAACTTGGCTAAGACTGACAGTCAGTTGGTTCATACCGTTGTGATGGGTTGATCGTCGGGGTACCATTCCAGCGAAGGCCTCAAGCCCGCCGATTTAGTTGACAGGAAAGTGGCCAAGTCTGCGATCCAAGGATCAAATTTGGCAATCAAGCGTTTGTTTTCAGCACCTTACGTGAGAGGAATTTAGTTGACGGGTAGTTGACGTTACGCTAGGTGAGCACTGACACCAGCGAGCGGGGTGGACATCCGCAGACCCATGGAGCTTGAGAATGCAGAGTGAAGCCGGCAACAAGTCGTTCGATTGCGTGAAGTGGACGCGCGAAGCCCGGGACCGCATCAACTCTCAGATTAGGGATATGTCCGACGAGGAGCGTTGTCGGTGGCTGGAAGCGCGGCGCCCCCACGATCCGTTTCTGGCGGAGCTGTTTGATCGGAAGACGTCGCCAAAGGGCAGTAGAGCCCTGACCCGGGAGTCTGCGGGGGATTAGCGCATGGTGTTTGGATTCCGATGTCGCACTTGGAAGGAACTAGCGTCACGAATCTTGAATAGGAAGCGCATGGAAGTGGAGGTTAGAATCATCCCGCGCGACACTGTGAGTGGAGGACGGACGGTCCCTCGGGATCTAGCGAAGTTCACCGGCGATTGCTTCGCGCCTCTTGGCGGCGTCGAACTCGAACTTCCCCCGCGCGGCCCAATGCGCGAGCCTCCGGATTTTTCCTGAACAGCTTCCCAGGCTCGTCATCGACGCGAATGTCGCGTCTGAACTCATGCGACCCGAGCCGACGCCCACGGTCGCGGCGTGGATCGCGGACCGCGACACGGAGGAGCTGTGTCTGACAGCGGTGAGCGAAGCAGAACTCTTCTATGGCGTTGCGATCATGCCGACGAGCAGACGACGAAATGCACTGGAGGCCGCCATGTGCCGATGGCTCGACCTAGGCTTCGCCGATCAGATTCTGCCGTTGAACAGCTCCGTCACCCGAGCCTACGCGGTGATCGCATCGGCACGGCGCTCAAGGGTTCGCGACTTGGCGCGTCTTGGAAATATCAGGCAGGCGATTGCCGGATCATCACCCGCATCGAGGACAATGCTTTTCGTGTCCCGATAGTGAGGGTCGCTCGCCGCGACAGGGTGTACCGATGAAGGGTCACATTGCAGGGGGAGGTCCTGGCACGCTACTGGTACCGTTTGGTTTCAATAAAGGAGACCGTGTTCGCCTTAGCGAAGCCAAGAAGGGACTATGAGCTCAGCGCGTGTCAGGATTGATTCCAACGATCCGGTGAATTTCCCTGAGGGGCGGATCGACCCTGCGGTGGTGGACGCCACCACTGAGGCGGAGATCGCCTTGCAGCAGAAGGACGACGACGCCGAAGCGATGCATGACATGGCGCGGTATGCGCGCCGGATTCGTCGGCGGCTTGGGCACAGCTAGACTGACCTGGCGCGGCGCATCGACGTGCCGCACGAGACGATCCGCAACTGGGAACAGGAGAAGCGCTGCCCGACCGGCGCGGCACGTGCCCTGTCGCGGGTGCTCGACAAGGCCCCGGAGACTGCGCTCCGCGTTCTGACCTGAACTGAGGGCGACTATGCTGTCTCTCAAGATTTTCTTCATGGTCCCCTGTCCTGACGTGTCATGACAGGGGCGACAGGCACGTACAGCTGCGCGATTCTGCGTTGGGATTCCCTTGCTGGACCATTTGACATCGCCTGCCGATAGGTCCAAAGCCGCCTTCCGAGGTCACGGATTCCGGGAACGCAGGGTGCTGTAGCGAGACGGCGAGGCGGAGGCCATGGCCCGGTATCTCAAGGAGCGGCAGGAACCAGCCGACTGGTCTGGCCGTAGAGGGTTGGGTTGAGCCCCAGCGCACGTAGATCTCGGGCAGGTGGGATATGATGATGGCTCGCCTTCACGCGGAGTTTTCTTCTTGAGAGGCTGAAGGATACGTGGAGAATCTTAGTCTTCGACAGGACATCCCGCGCGACCCCGTTGGACAGACCCTAACGTACGAGGGACGCCAGATTGCCTTGGTCGACCTCGGTCGGATCCCCAGCGACTTGTTGCGGAAATCGTGGTCTACGCATCGCCAGTTCGAGTCCGGCGGATTCATCGAGAGCGCTTGGCTGATGCCGATTCTCGGTGGCGGAAGCTCGGTCGCGTCGTCCCTGCTGGCTGGCAACGTCTTCCTAGCAACAGCCAATCCGGGGACGCTGATGACCATCGGTTCAGGCGTCGGTTCAGCCGTCATGGGGCCGACCGGGGTTATCGCCCAGGCACCGTTCGTTGCCGCCAGCGGGGCCCTGATACCGGTTGTGGCACCAATGATGCTTTGCGCGACCGTCTTGTCGGTTACGATATGCGCCCGCCTCGATCGGGTCCAGAGGACGCTCGGCCGGCTGTCCGCGGCTGTGGAGCGCGTACGTCGCCTCCTAGACGCCGAAGACTACGCCCGGTTCGAGACTGCGGCAGAACGGATCGACGAAATCCGATCCGAACTCGAGCAACGCCGACGATTCGCCAGCGACGTACCGGACAGGCTTTCACTGGTTGAACACGATGTGAGAGTGCTGCGTAACAAGTACGGACTCCTCATGACAGGAGATGTTCGTTCCGAGGACGATGCCAGATCGATGGTATCGAGTCTCGAGCGGTTCTTTCTGGCCAGTCTCTACGACCTTCAGATCGACATGCTCCAGACGTACTTTGCGCTCCAAAACAATCCCAGTGACGTGGAGAAGCGCCAGTCGCGGCTTCAGAAGAAGGTCGAGCGGTATGACAAGGAGCTCCGACAGTCCCTCGATAACGACCCGGTCGGGGACTTCCACAGGAAACTGAAAGGAGACTTGGCCAAGAAAAGATGGCCTGCTCGCTGGCTTCGCCGGTCCCGAGGGAAACTGGCCTCCACAATGCGGAACGTCCGGGCCGTCCGCAAGGACTACCACTCCTCCCAAGCGCGCATTGGGCAGTGGGTTGAAGCGTTTGAAACTGCCGAAGACCCTTCACGCCAGCAGTCTGTCGTCATTTACCGAGAGGCCGACGGCGAGCGCACGTTGCGTGCATATCACACCCACGACGTTCGCTTGGAACCGGCGGGCACGTAGTCGTCGCCGATGTTCACGGGCGACAGTCCCGGAGCGGCATCGATCTTCGGCAATCGACGGTAAAGGTCCACCTCAGCGAGAACACGTGGCGCGCCTATCAGGGCCATTGGGCCAGCTCATGCGCGTGGTGCAACGGGCAGGGCTACGCTTCTGCCCCGGATACCATCGCTGCACACTTGCCCGCTATCGCACCATCGGGCGCTGTAAGGGTGTGGGCATGGCCCGGTTACACCGCTGATTCCTTTTCAGGATTGGGGGCTTTGACGCACACTGGGGGCCAAAAGGTGGTTTCCAGAGCGAGATGCTGAGCAAGATAGGGCGTCAGGCCCAGCATGGATGGAGGTTTGACGCCGCCGAACACAGTGCTGGGCGGTGCCGATCCACGGCCCGGACGCAATGCGGCCGCCACTAGGCCGCGCTAAGCCGAGCGAGGGCGCAGGAGACCCCGCCTAGGCGGGGTCTAGCAGCAGTTGCAGCGCTTCGTCGCGGTTTCCGGCGTAGTAGATTTGGGCCTCCGGCACCGTCTCGAACGGCCGCTGCGACAGCAGCAGCGCCAGCGCCAAGTTGTTCAGCGCCGCGGCGTTGGCCGGGCCGTGGCCCGTGCGCACGCGGCTGCTGTCCTCGGCGAAGGTCTTGTCCCGGCGATAGTGGTTGGCACTCTCGACCTGCCAGTGACCACGCTGCAAGTCCAGCAACTGTTGGGGCGTGGCCTGGCTCGCCGGCAGCGAGCTGAGGCCGTAGCTGTAGCTGCGCTTGACCGCTCCGCCGAGGCTCTGGCAGCTCTCGTGGGTGATCCGATAGGCCTGCCGGGCATGCGCGAAGGGCAGCAATTTCGGATGCGGCGTGAACACCTCGATCGAGCGCCGCTCCCAACTGCTGCGGTGGGTGCGCTGCCAGCGCCGCTCGCTCCAACTGCGCTCGCAGCCCAACTTCCAGTTCAACTCCTCCAGCGTCTGGTAGGTCTGCGGACAATTCCCCTTGATGCGCACCAAGATGTGCCCGCCGTGCTGCTCCACGATCGCCCGCTCGGTTTCCTTGCCCGCATGCCCGGCGTCCAGGGTCACCACTCGCCCGCGCAGATCCACCTCCTCCAGCAAGGCCCGCAACGCGGCCTGCTCGCCGCCTTCCTCGCGATAGCTGCGACTCGCCACCGGCATCCCCGTGGCGTGCTCCACCAGCGTGACCGTCTCCCAGTGCTGCCCCGGCGGCGTGAAGCGGTTCGCTCCGCGAATGCGCTTGCCGTCCCCCGCCAAGGCCTGCGACTGCGCCAAGCGCGGCTGCGTCCACTGCTGGATGATGCGCTCCAGCGAGGCCGGATCGGTCCGCTCCATGACCCGCTGGAAGGTCGTGTCCGAAGGTATCTCGTACTCTCCCGTGGCTGGCCCCCGGCGACACCCCAAGGCGCGTAACTCGTCTGGCTTCAACGTCTTCGAGTAGGCTTCCGCCGCCCGTCCGCCCATCTTGCCGGCCAGCCGTGCCAGCACCAGCAGCGCCAGCACCAGCCCCAGCGCATGCCGCTTGCCGTGGCGCCCCCGGCCGTCCTCCACCGCGTCCAACTGCGCTCGCAACGAGCGCAGATCCTGCGCCCCGTAGCGCACATCGACCGGCCCGCAGCGCCACTCCGGCTGGTCCTGCGGATCCGCCAGCCGTTGCCGCGCAGCCCGCCGCAACTCATACACCAGCATCACCTTCTTTTGCCCGTGCTTGGCCGTGTACTGCCCGTTCGAACGCGCATACCCCTTGCTCAATCCCAGTTTGATCCAGTTCGCCGCCAGATACGACGTGCCCCGATACTTGCGCGGGTCCACGAACGTTTCCGCCAGTTCCAACGCATGCCCCCAGTGCGCCTGCCAGTCCGCGCTCAGCCGCCGCAGGTTCTGCCCCAACACGCGCGAGGCCAGATTCTTCAGCCCCTGGCCCTCCGCTAACACCAAGAAGCGCGTGTTGTTGGCGCACAGGTGCAAGCGCCGGAACTGCACCGCCTTGTGCCAGCCCAGCCAGCGGTCGCGCGGGCGGCACTGGAACACCCCCGTCTGCCAGCCCACCAAGGCCAGCCACTTGCCCCGCCATTCGGCGACGTAGCGCAGTCCGCGCCCCGCGAACTGCTTGAATCCCAACTCGTGGTGGGTGTCCATCAACGTGTCCCAGCGCAGCCGCTCCTCCGGCCGCGCCAGCTGCACCACCACTTCGCTGACCACCGGAACCGGCTCCGCAGACTCTGCCGACGTTTGCACCGCCATACTCCCTGCATACACGATTCCGGCCAAAAAAGCCACCCCCCGCGCTAACTTCTTGCCCCAAAGGGTACAACCTCAGAAAACGAATCAGCCGTGGGCCCGGTTACCAGTCTGCTAGCGCTGCGAGCGCCCATTGGCGGATAGCATTGTCAGTGCCACCTAGACCGTGGTACTCCGCATCATGCAAGCGCAAGCTGGCAATGCTTCCCGTCCATCGTACCGTGGGCACATCGCGCGGTTGAATGAGGGTTGCTGGCATGGCTCAACCCTCGTAAATGTGCAGTACCCATCCCCTCCGGTGGCGAGTCCACGTGGCCATACGGTGACCACAGGAACAGCGCAACGCGGCAGTGGAACCTTTGGGCGCGTAGATGGTTTCTAGCCGTTCCTGTTCCACATATCGCCAGACTTGGGAATCTGTGCGGTAGTGGCTCGGGATCGGCAAGCGCTTGCCAACTCTAGGCGGGCGGATAAACCACACTTCATTCTTGACAGCCTCACGGTCGCTAGGCGTCACGATATGCAGGTGCCACTGATACGCTCTCTGCTATCGAACCGCCTCACATGAAGTCATGTACTGCTTGTGCAACTCCGCTGCTTCGTGCCGACAGTAGCTGCGAGCTTGGGATTTCGCACAATTGACCAGCCATTGCTCCCACACTTCGCGTGCAAGGGCAGCACATGCCGCGTACTGCCCTGATCCGCCCGGCCATCGATCAACTGCACTATGAGTTACAAAAATACCTGCGGGAGGGGGTGGCAGCGGAGGCGGGAGCATCGATGCTGCTCGATTGCAGCTGATCGTTGTCAGCAGCGCGACTGCCAGCAGGACTCGTGTGATCAACATCGGGATCATTCCGAACACTCGAGTCCCGTTTGCCAAGCTATGGCGTCGCAGACCTCTCTCCGAAATCTCTCTTCGCTGCTGCTCCGCCCCGTGTAATACCTCTCGCGCGCCTCGGCCGCTTCTTGCTCGCAACTGTAATCGCAATCCTCGGCGTCGGCATTCCCTGTCCCGCTTGTGGGGGCCTGCCATCCACCGGTTCTGGAATTCCGGTTTGTGAATCCGGTCGTGGTTGTGAATCCGTTGCCGCCGGTGCTAGGGGTATTCCGAACACGTCTCCATCGGCATTCGTCAGCTCGAGGCACCACGACCGTTATCCGATACCCTGCCCTTGGGACGATGCAGCCGCCGTATGGGGTACAGATACGTGTCGGGGGCACCCACTCGCGTACTGCACGATCCGGCTGCGGACTACAGACATACCCTTGGGCGTACCTCTGGCTCAGCGCTACGGTGGTGCCGTGTAACTTGTTCTTAATCAGTTACGTGCACCGATCCGCAAGGGGGTCTGCAAACCTTTATTCGTGGACTTGACTCCCACCCGCGCCTCGATTGCCTCCCGGGTCCACAAACCCCTTGGAGTGAATTGAACTAACATACGAACCTGTTGGAGGGCATGTTTACACTTGGGCCACTACGGACCGTCAAGGTACGTGACGGCCTAATCCGGAAGACAGGATTCGACGATGGCAATACAACCGGCGCAATCGGCCTAGAAAGACCGCCGCCACCTCAACGGTCTCATCCGACTGACGCAGGTGATCCCGGGCGAACGATTCAGAAACGGGATTCAAGAGGTCTGTTGAATTTGGCTGACCACGGGATCGCTAGTAGTAAAGACATTCGACGGCAGACCAAAGGAGCACGTGGGTGACGGAGCAAATACATCTGCTCAAGGAGCGGGCTGAGTACGCACTCTCGCTGGCGGCAGCACGATGAGCGGGAGGCTGGTCAGGTTGGAGGAGTTCGACCGCTTCCGAACTATGCTTAGCCGAGCCCCCGAAGGGGTTGACGAGGTCGTACTGGCGTCAGTTCGCGATCTCGACGAACGGACCGAGCTCGAGCCAATGCTCCGGTCAATCCTAACCGACGTCGGGGACACACCGCACGGCCCTACAGAAATTGTAGACATACTGACGCACAAGCTCACGCTCAACCGCAAGTCCGGCGTGGCGGCCTTCATCCTCAAAGGGAAGAGCTTCCCCACGGTTCGACCACGACACGTATCCCATCAGATCTACCGCCTTGAAAAGATTCGAGACCTCTCCTACGCTGCGTTCGCGGCCACCGGAGTCGTCCTCGACCAAGCAAAAGAACAATTCATTTCCACCGCTACGCGTGTTTCTGAAGCATACTGCCTCCTTGATGCACATGACCTCGGACGGCTCCTGATCGGCTTCGGATTCCTCTGTCCACGTGACGGCCGCCGGATCAGCGCCGGTCGATGTACCTGTGGCTACTCGCCCAAGAAACGAATCCTTAACGTCTTGCAAGAAGAGGCGCTGAAAGAACTGGCCACCGCTCACAGTTTGGGCCAGGGAGCAGGGTTAGTGGTCTTGCCTCCCGGATCCGGGAAGACGCGCATCGCAGCGCAGGACGCTCAGGCTATGGAATCCGAACGTGTCCTTTATGTGGCACACACGCACGAAATCTTAGACGTTGCTGAAGCCGAGTTCGGAGCCGTTTTTGGCCCAGCGACAGTTGATCGACTTGAAGGTACCCCGGACACAGAGAAATCGGTCGTTCATCTCGCAACAATCCAACTGATCAGCCGACACCTCGACCGAATTGATGCGGACGCTTACGACTATGTGGTCGTGGACGAGTTCCATCACGCCGCAGCTCGCACATACCGCCGACTCTTGGACACGCTGCGACCGCGCTTTCTTCTTGGTCTGACTGCCACGCCGTTTCGTGGCGACAGACAAGATATAGCCAAACTCTGCGGCGGCAACGTTGTAGTCAACTACGAGCTACGAAGCGGGATCGAACTCGGCATCCTAACCCCCTATCACTACTACGGTTGTTTCGATGACATCGACTACTCGCAGATTCGTCGCACTCAAGCTGGGTACAACGTCCGCGACCTTGAGCGCGCACTCGTAATCCCGGAGCGCGATGCCGCGATCATTGCGCAATGGCGCAAGCTGGCGAACGGTACTGCTACGCTTGCTTTCTGTTGCTCGCACCGACACGCAGAGCGGATGTCCGAGAGATTCTGTAACGAGGGGGTTCCGGCAGGAGCGTACCTAGGGTCGACTCCTATCCACTTGCGTCGGGATCTCACTGACAGACTCCAATCTGGCGATCTGCAGGTTCTTTGTGTCGTTGACGTATTGAATGAAGGAGCCAACTTTCCGTTCGTCCAGACCCTGTTATTCCTGAGACCCACAGAATCTGCACGGATCTTCCACCAGCAGCTTGGGAGGGGACTGCGAAAGGCCATAGGCAAGTCCCATTGCACGGTCATTGACTTCATCGGGAACTTCCAAAACGCCTACAAGCTGATGGAATATCACGGCTTGTTACCGTATTCCGAGAGTCAGGCGACAGCCACGGGAAAGCCTATCACCCCTAAGGCCGTACTCAATCTGCCACTTGGTTGCAAAGTTCATTTCGACACGCGTGTGGTGGACGTGTTTGCCCGCCATTCGCTGTCGCCAGAAAATGCCACGCGGCACAACATCGGTCGTATCCTCATCTACCAATACGCGCGGCTGGAAATTCGCTTGGGGCGGCGCCCAACCCGAAGCGACGTTGACCGAAATCTCTTGCTCGGCAGGGACCTGTACCAACTTGTGTTCGGGAGTTGGTCGGCGTTCCAGGCCGGGTACAGCGAGCTTAGCGAAGACTACATGGGTCTCATTTCCATCTAGCTGACCTGAGGTGGTCCGATGTGTTTAGACCACGGGTCGATAAATTCAAGGTGGACTCCGCTACTACTCTGAACTACGGCCCGCAGTGATTGTGGCTCGATACCCGATCATCATCCCGCCTCCTTCCTTGCTTCCCCGGCGGCAGATGAGGGCTCCCGGACCGCTCCCGATAGGTTTGCCTGTTCCTCAAATAACGTCCATTATCATGTATCTAGTATAGGATAAAGATTACAAACATGGACGTTATATGAAGAAGAACCCATTCTCAGAGGTGCCTATACCCGTCGGCCGCGCCCTGCGCAAGCTCGGGCACGATATCCGGGATGCGCGCCGCCGCCGCCGCATCCCCGTGGCGATCCTAGCCGAGCGGGCGTCCGTCAGCCGCACCACCTTGAACAAGGTCGAGAAGGGCGAGCCCGGCGTCTCGCTGGGCATCTACGCCACTGTGCTTTTTGTGCTGGGGATGATCGACCGGCTCGCCGATATCGCCGACCCGCGACATGATGCCGTCGGCCTTGAACTTGAACAGGAAAACCTGCCGGAACGCATCCGGCTCCCCCGGCCCGGCAAGCGCAGAGGTGATGCGTGATGGATCGCGACATCCTCGTCTATGTGGACCTGCTCGGCACGCCCCATCTTGTTGGACGGCTCTGGGCGCGCACGCGCCGCGACAAGGAAGGAGCCACGTTTCAATATGCCGACGGCTGGATCGCCGACCCTAATCGTTTCTCCTTGGAGCCGGCGCTCACACTTGGGCCCGGTCCCTTTCACACACCATCCGAAAAGCCCCTATTCGGGGCTATCGGCGACTCCAGTCCGGACCGCTGGGGGCGCGTCCTCATGCGCCGTGCGGAGCGTCGCCGTGCGGAAACGCAGAACGAGACGCCGCGCACGCTCCGGGAGATCGACTACCTGCTCATGGTGGACGATGAATCCCGCCAGGGCGCGCTGCGTTTTGCGGAACAAGAAGGTGGACCGTTCTTGGCGCCGCAGGGGCCAACAAAGATTCCGCCGCTCGTCGAACTGCCCCGTCTGCTTTCCGCCGCCGAGCATGTCGCAGGGGACACCGATACCGAACAAGACTTGCGTCTGCTGCTCGCCCCCGGCTCATCCCTCGGCGGCGCGCGGCCCAAGGCATCGGTCCGTGACCGCGACGGGCATCTCACAATCGCTAAGTTCCCCAGCCCGAGCGACGAAATCAAGACGGTGCTCTGGGAGGCCGTCGCCCTGACGCTCGCCGCAAAGGCAGGCATTGCCGTCCCGTCCTGGCGACTTGAACCCGTCGCCGACAAGCCGGTCCTTTTGCTCCGGCGCTTCGACCGCGGGGACGGCGCGCGCGTTCCGTTTCTCTCAGCAATGAGTATGCTTGGCGCACGGGACAACGAAACGCGGAGTTATCTCGAATTCGTCGATGTCCTGCGCCGGTACGGCGCAGAGCCAGAGGCCGATATGCAAGCCCTGTGGCGGCGCATGGTCTTCAACATCCTGATCTCCAACACCGACGACCATCTGCGCAACCACGGCTTTCTCTACGCCGATCTGGCTGGCTGGCGTCTCTCCCCGGCCTACGACCTCAACCCAGTGCCCACCGACATCAAGCCGCGTGTGCTTTCAACGGCCATCGATCTTGACGATACGACGGCCTCTCTCGACCGCGCCCTGGAGGTGTCGTCGTATTTTGAGTTGGAACCGGGAAAGACCCAGCGCATCGCCAGGGAAGTGGCACAAGCTGTTGCGCTATGGCGAAACGAGGCGGCCGCGGTCGGCCTGACCTCCGCCGAGATTGACCGCATGGCCTCCGCCTTCGAGCACGACGACCTCAAGGCGGCACGGCGCGGCAGTTGATTCCCTGCTAGCGCTCCACGCCAGAAGTTCTTGATCAGTAGACTCGGGCTGTGATGCCGTCATTCCGAGCAAGGAAGAGCGGTCATGCCAAATCACCACACACGAGTGGTCCCGACGGTCTCAGACGAGCAGCGCAAGGAACTGGAACGCTGGGTGTGACGCAGGAAAACGGCGGAGGCACTGGCGTTGCGGGCGCGTATCATCCTCGAGAGTGCGGAGGGACTCAGCGGCCGAGAGGCTACGCACGACCCGGTCCACACTGGGGCGGAGAATCGACTCCGGCCGACGCTTTCGAGCGTCTTCGATGTGGACGCTGAGGTGACAGCAACTCAGAACCGGGATGGCCTTCGCCCAATTCCCGCAGGATCATGTGTCGCAGACGTACAAGACAATGTCCATTCGTCTTCCATCGATCGTCTGCTGGGCTGTCAATTCCTGTTCAATTTGCCTAGCCCATGTTTAACATTGGATTTTAGGATGTGATTGATTAACAGGGAGTTAGACCGCTCCAGAAAGCGCGACTTGCACTACAAAGTGCGCGCTAATGAAATTGGGGCCGGATTCAGAGCAGGATCTTGCAGGTCTGGCCGGGGAGTTCGTCGATCCCCAGAGCCTCGTACAACTGCTGCAACTCCGCCTCCGGCTGCGTCGTCTGGCGCACGTGCAGCGTCTGCCCGTTAGCGCACTGCAGAGTGGTCGTCACGCGCCGTTGCGTGGCAAACACCTGCCGCAAGCTCGCCCAGCTGGAGTGCTCGCCGTGCTGGCGCAGTTTGCGCCGGATCACCTGCACCGCCTGGTAGGCCAGCACGGTGATGAACAGGTGCCCTTCCGAGCGCTCCGGCTTGTGGTGGTACACCGGCCGCAGGCCCAGTTCCGATTTCAGGCTGCGGAACACCGCTTCCACGTCCGTCAGGCCCACGTAGGCCCGCCACATCGCCTCCGCCTCCCAACTCGTGTCGTTGCTGCGCAGGCTGTACACCCCCGGGTGCGTCGCCCGCGAGCCCTCTAGCGGCTGCCGCTGCCAGCGCACCGCCGTCACCTTCTGCTCGCTCTGGTCCGTTTCCAGCGTGACCTTGTAATGTTGTGAAGCGCCCTTGCTGCGCTCCTGCAGCCGCCCCAGGCGCTGCTGGATCGCAGCCAGCTTGCGCCGCGCTTTCGGCCGCGACAGCCCCGCGTGCAACTGCTCCAAGCTTTCCTCGAAGCGCTGCGCCCGCCGATCCTCGATCGCTCGCTCCTTCTTCTCCCGGGCCTGCGAATAGCAGTACAGCCGCACCTGCCGACCGTCTTCGCCCAGCACCCGCTCGACCTGCACCTGCCCCCCCGAGGCGGTCTGCACAGACTCCGCCCGGGCTTGCTCGAAGCGCCGCTGGCCCTCCCGGCTGACCGCCAGGTAGCGGTAGCCCTGCTCGTCCAGCCAGGCCAGCGTTTGCTCGGTCGCGATGCCGCGGTCCATCACCACCAGCGCGCCGCGCCCCGCGCCCAGCCGCTCCAGCATGTCCTGCAGGGTCGATGCCTCCTGCACATTGCCGGCGAACACCTGCGAACGGCGCACGAAGCCGCTGCCGTCGAGCACCAAGGCGAGCGTGAGCAAGGGGCAGTCCGAGCGCCGCTCCTTGGAATGGCCGCGCTGGGCCAGCGGCTGGCGCAGGGCCTCGCCCTCAAAGTAGGTGTTGGTGAGGTCAAACAGGGTGATGCTGGGCTGCAAATCGAACAGCGACAGACTGGTTTGGAAGACCTGCTGCTCGATCGTCTGACGGTCCTTTACGAGGGCGTCGGAGGCGCGGTAGAGCTGCATGTGGGAGATCGGCTCGAAGGGCTGGTCGAGCAGTTCGCCGAGGGCGGACTCGCTGCGCAGCCAGCGGTTGGCGGCGCGTTCGGAACCGACGCCGGCGAGGCGGCCGATGACCGAGCCCAGGGCACAAGCGAGCAGTTGGCGGGACAACCCGAGCGAGCGCAGCAAAGCGGGCAGCCCGAGTTGCTGCAGGGCCCACAGGGCGGCGTGCTCGACGCCGACCGAGCGGGGGCGCTCGCAGCGCAGGGAATCGGCCTCGACGTAGAGCAGCTCGGAGGGGCTGTCGTCGCCGAGGGAGCCGTGGAAATCGATAAGTTGGCGGGCGAGTTGTCGGGCGCGCGCGAGCAGGTCAGCGGCAGCCGCCCGGGGCGGGAGAGGTCGTCCGGTGGCGATGGCTTCGATGAGCTGGCAGAGCAGCGGCCAGTGCTCGGCGGGGACGTCGAAGCCGGCGCCGAGATTGAGCAGGGTTTTCTGGCGGGGGCGGCCAGCGACGCGCACGGAGCGGACGAGGCGGTGGTTGGCATAGCTGGTGCCATTGGGAGCGCGGCGGTAGGGGGAGCGGCGAATGAACACTAGGCGCAGGCTAGCAGGGCTGGGCGCGGGAAGTCCAGCAAATCCGGCCCCGATAACTCATTTTCTGGCCCTACACATTCTGGCACTACAGATTTGGAAACCAGCCTCGAAAGCGGAAATCATCGAGATCCAGCAGGCCTGAGATGCTGCGGCCCAGAGAGCCGCCGAGCGGTCCTGCAGCGGGGTTTCACAGCCGCTTGCGGCTGTGCCGGGATGGGTGCGAGCGGGCTGGGCTGGGAGTGCGGGCCGCGCCGGGGCGAATCGCGGCCAAGCCGCCGCAGCGGCGTGGCAATGGCTCCCCCGGGGGCCGTCCGCAGCCTCGGCAGCGGGGCGGGAAGGCCCCGTCAAGGCGTGCGTTCTTGCGCCGTAAACTACTGCTTGACAGTTGGTTACGCTCCATGTTCGGTGATCGACGCGGCGGGCGCGAAGATTCCCGGAAGCGCGTCCAATGGCGGTGGGTGCCAGACCTGTTGCTTCCGCCGACAACAGGAACCAGTCCGCGGTCTGATCGCGGTCGGACCGCAAGCGCCAAGCAGGTTCAGTTGTCCGGGCCGCACCAAACCTACGTCGGTTATCGGGCGAGTGCCCGCCCTAGACCACACCAAATCGAGTCTCAGCTTGCCGGGCATAGAACGCAGTTGGGCCGCCCTTGCGATCCGAAAATGTTAAACATGGGCTAGCTGCCCTTGGCAGGGACACGGACGCGGCACCCCTGGCGGCGGGGGCGGAGCCCCTGACGGCGCGGGAATCCAAGGCCAACGAGCGTCAGTTCCTGCGAGAGCGCTGGGATCGGGTGACGCGCACCTTACAGGGTATGGAGCAGTGCGTTACCGCTCAGAATCAGGGTGACTGCGCTGAGGGCCAAATCCAACAGGGTGAGAACCAAGATGGCACTCCCATATGCGGAGTCGAATTTTTTCCACAAGATTATGCGGCCTTGGAAGCGCTGTACCATGCCACTGGCGGCCCGAACTGGACGAACAATACCAATTGGCTTAGCGGCAACCCCCTGAACCGATGGCACGGTGTCGGCGTAGCTGCCGGTGGACGCAATATGGGGCGTGTATACTCACTCGACCTTCGCGACAACGGGTTGATCGGGACCATTCCGCCGCAACTTGGCGACTTGATCGCGCTCAGCACAGAGCTTGATCTGTCCGATAATCAACTGACCGGACACATCCCAAGTGAGCTGAGCACACTCACGAATCTGACCCATCTTAATCTGTCCGGCAACAGGCTGACGGGGAACATCCCAGCAGAGTTCGGGGCCTGGACCGTGATTCACGACTTGTACCTTCAAGACAATCGATTATCGGGCACCCTCCCAGCCGAACTCACGGCCATCCCGCCCAGTTCTCACCTGCACTTGGATGTGAGAAACAACGCGGGGATTTGTGCTCCCACCACAGGCCAAGAAGGCACAGCTTTCCAGACGTGGCTGGGGACCATCGGGGAATCCCATGGCTGCGGCTTCCCCGAGCATCACGAGGACGAGGATGACCACCTGAGGACCAGTGACAACCAAGACGGCGCGTACGCCCGGGCACGCGCGGAATCGGAATCTGAACCGGAAGCCGTTCCCGAACTGAGCCTGTCCGCGGGCGCCGCCGTGGACGAGGGCGCAAGCGCGAAGTTCACGGTTAACGCCAATCCGGCGCCCGTTTCCGACTTGAGGGTGCAGCTCAACATCGCCCAGAACGGCGACTTCGCGACCGCCGGCGCCACCGGACCGAAGACGGTCACGGTATCGGCCTCCGGCAGCGCCACGCTCAGCGTCGCGACGGTGGACGACAACGCCGACGAACCGGACGGATCGATCAGCGTCACGATCCAGACCGGCGCGGGCTACACGGCGGCGGCGTCCCCGAACGACACCGCTTCGGTCACGGTGCGCGACAACGACGACTCGCCGCCTGCTTCGTCCTGCGTGAGCGACGCCACGTGGAAGACCGTCGTGGGCTACTACACATCGAACTCGGCCAAAGCCCCGAACTACGGAGCGAACTGGTACCGCGTGCTGATCGCCTTCCAGCGCGAGCGCGCCGACAAGACGCTTCCAGACTGGACGGGCGCAACAGCCAGGCCGACCACACCCTACACCGTCAAGGAAGCGGGAAAGGGCGAGTCGGTGTGGCGTGGCTGGAAGCCGATTACCGATGTGCTGCAGTGCCTGGGGGGCGACGATCCGCCCGCTTCTTCCTGCGTGAGCGACGCCACGTGGAAGACCGTCGTGGAGTACTACACATCGAACTCGACCAAAGCCCCGAACTACGGAGCGAACTGGTACCGCGTGCTGATCGCCCTCCAGCGGGAACGGACCGACGAGACCCTCCCCGACTGGGTGGGCGCGACCGCCAATCCGACAACACCCTACACCGTCAAGGAAGCAGAAACGGGCGAGTCGGTGTGGCGTGGATGGAAGCCGATCACCGATGTGCTGAAGTGTCTGAGGGACGCCAACGTGATCAGCCAGTCGTTCGCCCCGCTGATGCCCAGCTCCTCCAATACGATGCATGACGGCGTGGTGCGCTTCGTCAACCGCTCCCTCCAAACGGGCGCGGTAAAGATTTGGGCCACCGACGATGCCGGATGGAGTCCGGAGCCCGTCACGCTTCATATCGACCCCGACGAGTCTGTCCATCTCACTGCGCGCGACCTCGAATGGGGCAACGCGGCCAAGGGGCTGACGGGAACCATCGGACCGGGCACGGGCGCTTGGCGCCTAGATGTTTCGAGCGACCAAGACATCCAGGTGCTGCCCTACGTCCGAGCATACGACGGTCTGCTTGCCCCCATGCACGCTATTGCGGAGTCCGAACAAGGCCTTCACCGCGTGCCGACCTTCAACCCGGCAAGCAGTCCGGCGGACAGCACAGGACAAGCGAGTATGCTGCGGCTGGTGAACCGGGGGGACGAGGCACTAACGGCGCGGATCACCGGGATGGACGACGGCGGCATGGCGGGAGGCGAGGTGACGCTGGATATTCCCGCCCGCGAGTCCGTGCTGCTTACGGCGGCCGAACTGGAACGCGGCGCTGCCGGCTTGCGCGGGGCGCTTGGCGACGGCCGGGGGATGTGGCGGCTGAGCATCGCATCGGGTGGCGATCTGGCGGTGATGAACCTGCTTCAGAGCAGCAACGGGCATCTCACGAACCTGTCCGGCGATGCCTCCCCGGGACTGCGGTCCGAAGGGGTCCACACCGTGCCGTACTTCCCCTCGGCATCGGATGCGCTGGGTCGGCAGGGGTTGGTACGCATCATCAACGATACGGCGACCATCGTCCCGGTGCGCATGCAGCCCTACGACGACACAGGAAGGCGCTATGCGCCGCTGAGCCTAGCGCTTGGCGCGGGCGAGGCTGTGCATCTGAACTCCCGGGACTTGGAGCTGGGCAATGCCTCCGGGGGCCTGTCCGGGAGCACCGGAGCCGGCCTAGGCGACTGGCGTCTGGAGATTTCCAGCGAACCGGGCGTTGAAGTGCTGGCGTATGTTCGCACGCAGACGGGTTCCCTGACGCCAATGCATGAAGTTGTGAACGAGTCGGGCCAAAGATACGAGATAACGATGTTCAATCCGGCGGGCGACACTTCCCCGGCCAGCAAGCTGCGGATCGTGAATCCGGGGTTGCTCGCCAGCCAGGTGTTGATCCGTGGCGCGGACGATTACGGAACCTTGTCACGCGACGTCGTATGGCTGACCGTGGGCGCGGGCGAGTCCCGCGTGATAGAGGCCGCGCAACTCGAGACCGGCCACGGCTTGGAGGGCGGATTGCGCGGTGCCTTGGGCGATGGCACCGGCCAGTGGCGCCTTGCGGTGGAGTCCGATCAACCCATCCTCCTGATCAACCTCGCCGAGAGCCACAACGGGCATATCACCAACCTGTCCTCCGTCGCGGAGGAGACCGTGGCCGACCGGAAGCGCTGAAGCGGTTTTCGCAAGGAGCGTCGCCCCCCTGCCCCGGCACCGGATCGGCGACAGCACCTGCCCGTCGGCTCGGTGCCGGACGATCCGCTTGGCGAACTCCGATTCCCCGGCGGTGTGTCGCCACGCAATCCGCTTCCTTCCCGCTCAACCATAGCCTTCCATCGCCATCCGCAATGTACAGCCCTGCATCATCTGGAGGCCGCCCGGCGCGGCCAAGTCGCAAATCGCGCGGCAGGTCGCCGCCGACGCTGGACGCGAGTACGTCTCCGTGCGCACCCTCCGGCTCGATCCCGTCGATCTGTGCGGCATCCCCTAGGCCGAAGTTCCGGGCCAGAAGCGAAGGGAACTCCTTGTAATGCATTGCCTTATCGGGATTTGGAGTTGTCCTGCACTGGGAACGTTCGGACCAGTTCAAGCGCACGCTTCTGCAAAGCGCTCGGTTCCGTCAGCCGCTCCACGGTGGGCCCGTTGGCGTCGTCCTGCAGGCGGCATTGATGGCGACAGCGCGTGCCCAGCACCTGCAATAACGTCGAGAAGCTGTGCAGTTCCAAGCCCTGCGCCGTCTTGCGACGGTTCTTTTTCGCTTGCACTTCCTGGCGCGGCTTCGCCGCCGCGACCGGATCCCGCCGCGCCTGCCAGCCCGCCAAGTCCTCGTCTTCGAACAGCAGCTCGGCCAAGGCTTGCCGCAGGTGCCACTCCACGTAGTACGCCAGCAGGCACAGCAGCAGGTGGGCCCGCACGCGCTGCTCGCTGCGATGGCGGATCGGGCGCACCTGCAAGTCCACGGTCTTGAGGCAGCGGAAGGCGCTCTCGACGCGCGTTAGCTGCTTGTAGCTGCGCACCACATCTTCCGCTGCCAGATCGCTCTGGCTGGCACGGATCACGTACAGGCCGTCCAAGGCCGCCTCGCGCTCGATCGAGTGCGCGTCCCGGCAGAACTGCAAGCTGCCGTCTGCGATCTGGGTCTGGAAGTGCTTGGCGACCTTGGAACGCTGCTTGGCGCGCCCCACCTTCTCGGCGATGGCGGCCTCCAGCAGCGGCTTCTTGGTGCGCCGCGCCACTTCGCGCTGGATGCGCGCCAGGTCTTGCTCGGCGGCCTCCAGCAGCGCTTCGCGCTTGTGCCGGCGGCGCTCGGCCAAGGCCGGGTTGCAGCACACGATGAGGCGCTCGTCGGGGTACAGCGGGGAGTGGATCTCGGCTAGGTTGCGCTCGTCGAAGAGCGACATCTGGACGCTGCCTTGCTCGGCCAGGCGGCGGATGTCGTGGTGGCGCAGGGCCGAGATCCAGCCCAGGCCGGGGTAGTCGCGCAGGGTCTGGATCTGGGTGTCGGTGAGCATGCCGCGGTCGCCCACCAGCACCAGCCGCTGGAGGCCGAAATGCTGGCGCAGGGCCTGGACCTGGTCCGGCACCGTGGCCGGATCGGCGGTGTTGCCGGGATAGGCCCGCACGGCCAGCGGGCGACCCTGCCGGTCGGCCAGCACGCCGTAGACCACGATCGGTCGGCCGCGCTTGCCGTCGCGGCTGTAGCCGTAGCGCATCAAGGGGCAGCTGTGGCCTTCGTAGTAGCTGCTGGAGACGTCGTACAGCACCTGGGCATCGTCTTGCAGGTGGCGCTTGGCGAGGCGTTGCTCGATGCGGTCCTGGCGCTGCAGCAGCCAATCCATGGCCTGGTAGAGGGCGTCTTCGTCGGCGTCCTGCAAGTCGAGTTCCTCGGCCAGAGTGGTGGCGTGCCAGAGGCGGGTGGTGGCGAGCTTGGAGGCCGGGTGGAGCAGGCGCTGGGCAATCATGGCCAGCACGGCGGAGCGCTGGGGGGAGGAAGCACGATCGAGCAATTTGGGCAGGCCGAGGCGGCGGCAGGCCTCCAGCACGAGTTCGACATGGCCGTGGGGGCGGGAGCTGACGATGGTGAAGGCTTGGTCGAGGCTGACGAGGGGCTGGTTCTTGAGCAGCTTGCGGAGGGCGTTGATCTTGGCGGGGGGCCAGCTGGAGAGATTGGCAAGGGTGCGCTTACGGACCTTAGAGCCTTCGCGCCAGCCTTCGCGGAGGAGGATGGCTGGGGGTGAGGAGCGGTTGGGGACGACTTCCACATACATGGGAATACTATATCACAGATTACGGCATAAAATCAAGCAATAAAAACATCAAACAATCACCACAAAAGTCCATTACATGGGAACAATAGACACTCCGCAAGCGCTTGGAAAGCAATCTAGGCCCTTTGGAATCAACGAGTTAGCGCGAGATCAAGCGACAAAATCGCCCGGAACTTCGGCCTAGGGCCCACTACCGTTGCCCCACAGGTCACGATCAGAGCTCCTCCTGAGAGGCGAGAGCAGGCGGTTCGAAGTAGTCCCTGAGCTCATACGCCTCGCTCATGATCGTCAAGTTCGAGCGAGCCCGGGGTCGCCAGCAGCAGGCGGCCTGAGGCCAGCCTCGGTTGCGGGCGCGGCGGCGGGGCCGCCGGGCTGCTGCGCCGGTGGTGTGCCCGCTTGCCGCCCCGGCGGTGTTGATGGGGCAGTCGTGCAGGCAAATCCACCGGATTTCCATCTGCTTGTGCCTGACCCAATTTGGCACAAGCAAGCCTACCTGCCGAGTTCGCGCAGCCTCCCTCGGGACCACGGAGGGGAAAGCGAGGAGAGAGGATGATGATGTTGTTGGGAATTACATCGAATAGTAACGAAAAATCCGCCCAGACCGCTTGACACGCTGCGTTACCATCCGGTAAAATAAGAGCGTAATAGGTTGATATGGAACGCACTAGCAAGGGACCGGGCCGCTCTCACCGCAAGGGTATCTCGCACCGGCGATTCTTCCAACTGTTCCCCGACAACGCCGCTGCCGAGCAGTGGTTCGTCGCGCACCGCTGGCAGGGCGGAATCCGCTGCCCGCACTGCGGCTGTGACAACATCCAGACGGGCGGCTCGCACCCGACGATGCCGTACCGCTGCCGCAAGAGCAAGAAGGGCGGCTGCGGCAGGTTCTTCTCCGTCAAGACCGGCACGTTCATGGAAGCGTCGAACGTCGGATACCTGGACTGGCTGTACGCCCTGTTCCTCGTGGCGAGCAATCTCAAGAGCGTCAGCAGCATGAAGCTCCACCGGGACATCAACGTGACTCAGCGGACGGCGTGGCACATGGCGCACCGCATCCGCAAGGCCCTGTCCACGGGAGACGGCGACCTGTTCGCCGGGCCGGTGGAAGTGGACGAGACCTACGTGGGAGGCCGCCAGCGCAACATGAGCAACGCCCGGCGCGAGGCCCTGCCGAGGGGCGGCGCCTCGCACATGTCCCCGGTCGTGGGCGCGAGGGACCGGGAGACCGGGCGCGTGGCGGCCAAGGTCGTGGACGACACGACCGGCCCGACGCTGCAGGGCTTCGTCCGGTGGCAGACCATCCCCGGCACGGCGATCTACACCGACGAGGCCACGGCGTACGCCAGCCTGCCGAACCACGACGCGGTGCGCCACAGCGCCTCCGAGTACGTCCGGGGCCGCGTCCACACCAACGGCATCGAGAGTTTCTGGGCGACGCTCAAGCGAGCCCACAAGGGAGCGTTCCACCGGCTCAGCCCCAAGCACCTGCACCGCCACGTGGACGAGTTCGTGGGGCGTCACAACTTCCGCGACATGGACACGCTGGAGCAGATGGCCTACGTCGCGGCGGGCATGGACGCGTCGCGGTTGCGGTACAAGGATTTGGTGGCATGAGCTTCGGATTCGCGGCAGAGTTTTCGCAGCCGGAACCGGCCCTGCCGCTTCGCTACACTGACGGCCACCTGATGGCCATCGCGAACTGGAAGAACCAGACGATCTGGACCGGGGACAATCTCGACATCATGCGCGGCATGAACTCGGATTCCGTTGACCTGATCTACCTAGACCCGCCGTTCAACTCCAAGCAGAATTACGCGGCTCCCATTGGATCAGAAGCCGCGGGGGCGGCTTTCAAGGACTCGTGGACTCTGGATGATGTAGATATTGCATGGGTCGGCCTGATCGCGGAGAAGGAGCCGTGCCTGCCGCACGTTATCGATACGGCGGGAATCGCCCATGGCAAGGGCATGAAGGCGTATCTCGTTATGATGGCGGTCCGGCTGATCGAAATGAGGCGACTGCTCAAGCCGACCGGCTCAATCTACCTGCATTGCGATCCCACGGCCAGCCACTACCTCAAGCTAGTCATGGACTGTGTGTTCGGCAGGGACAACTTCCAGAACGAGATCGTTTGGCAGCGAACATCCAGCCGGAATGATGCGAGGGGTTGGGGCCGAGTCCATGACTGCATCTTGTTCTACGCAAAAGGGCCGGATGCGCGCTGGAACCGGACGTTTTCAAGCCATGACCCTGAGTACGTGCGGAAGTTCTACCGGCATCAGGACGCACACGGGAAGTACCGCCTACACGAGATCATCCGCACCGCGTCAATGGGAGAGCGCCCGAATCTGTCATACGAGTACAAGGGATATACGCCGCAGTGGGGATGGCGGAAGGTGCGAGAGAAGTTGGAATCGCTAGATCGCGCGGGCCGGATTGTGTGGGCGAGCAGCGGGCGGCCCTACGTGAAGCGCTACCTACACGAGCACCCCGGGACGCCGATTCGAGACGTAATATCGGATATTCCGCCCATCTCCGGCCATGCTGCGGAACGCACCGGATACCCGACCCAGAAGCCGCTGGAGTTGCTGAACCGGATCATCGAGGCCAGCAGCGATCCGGGTGACGTGGTGCTGGACCCGTTCTGCGGCTGTGCCACGACATGCGTCTCCGCCCACGCCCTTGGGCGGCTGTGGACTGGAATCGACATCAGCGAAAAGGCGGCGGAGCTGGTCGTCTACAGGCTGGAACAGAACCGCAAGAACCAGCAAAGCCACATGATGACGCTGGTCGACAAGGTCATCCACCGCAAGGAGCCCCCGCAGCGCACCGACGTGGGCAAGCTGCCGCCGTACAAAACGCACAAGCACACGCTCTACGGGATGCAGGAGGGCAAGTGCGCCGGGTGCGGCCACCACTTCCCGTTCCAGAATTTCACCGTTGACCACGTCGTGGCGAAGGCGAAGGGCGGGACGGACCACATCGACAACCTCCAGCTGCTCTGCAACCACTGCAACTCGGTCAAGGGCACGATGGATCAGGCCGCGTTCAAGGTCAAGCTGTCAGGCATGGCGCTAGGAACATGAGCGAGACGAAGAAACCCGAGCGCAAGACGGTGGAGCTGGTCAAGTCCAGCTACCAGCCGACCAAGGCCGAAATGGAGGAGGAGTTCTCCGTGGACATCCCCGGCGATACGGTCGAGGAGCGCATGGCGAACCTAGGCCGCGCTGTCACTGAGACGGTCAACGTGCGCTGGGTTGACCGGCCTAGGAACCGGCGGGCCAAGGGGTAGAATACAACCATGAAGGCACCGGCAGAACTCGCTACTGAACCGTCGAAGGCGGAGAGCTTGATTCCGGGCGAGACCAATCTGGAGCGGGCCGTAAGAGTTCTAACAGCTGTAGCGCACGCGTCAGAGCGGCTTGATCTCGAAGCGGCTGCGGCGCGTTCAGCAGAACGGCCCGAGTCCGGTCCAGAAGGGCGTTGACCGCGCTCGGATCGGAATGCTCCATGCTGTCGGCCGACGCCCCGAGCAGGAGCTGCACGTCCTCGGCGGATTGAATGAAGGCCGGCGATTCCAGCAAGCGCAGCGCTTTCAGATCGCTCATGAAGCCCGCAGCATAGCATGGGGTGGCGGAGGTAACGAAGGTGTCAAGCGGTCTGGGCGGATTTTTCGTTACTATTCGAGTCGAGTAGGAGGGGGCGTTACCGCGCCCCTCCCCTCAGAGACCCGAGCGTGCGCGTCTAACGCACTCGGTTCCTCACATGGCAGGTTCGCTCAAGGGGAAGAGTGGAGCAGTGGCAGCGGCCGGATGCGGGGCTGCGGCAGAGGGTGCCTCTGTAGGAGTTCCCGCATTTTGTCCCAGTTCAGGCGCGCTTTATGGCTGCGGCGTGATAACCACTTCCGCCATATGTGCGTGACTTGGTAGCGAAAACTCGACAGCCGCACGCTGTTGCCCTTGAGACCGTAGTAGTTCCCGTGCCCCCGCAGCACGCTCGCCAGATGCGCCCATTGCTTGGGCACCGCATCGTGCCGGTGTCTGCGACACCAGTCGTTGACGGCTCGCAGCGCGCGTGCGAACCGGCTCTTGGCCGTGGTCTGGCGGACGACGGGGCTTCCCTTCCGCGTCCGCGCCCAGTAGTGGGTGAAGCCGAGGAAGTCGAATGCCGCGCCCGTGCCGCGCCCGTGGGGCCGGTTCGGTCGGAAGTCCAGATACCGCGTCTTGTCCGGGTGAAGCCGCAGCCCGTGCCGTGCAAGTCGCTTGCCCAGTACAGCCAGCACTCGCTGGCCGTCCCGGTCGTTCTCGAAGAGCATCACGGCGTCGTCGGCGTATCGCACCAGCAGGCTGCTGCCCCGCAGGCGTGGTTGCACCGTTTCGACGAACCACTGGTCCAGCACGTGGTGCAGGAACGTGTTCGCGATGAGAGGTGAGACCACACCGCCTTGCGGAGTGCCCTTCCCGGTCCGTTGCAGGACGCCCTCTTCGAGCACCCCAGCCTTGAGCCATTTGTCCAGCATCTTGCGGACTACTCCGTCCTTGATCCGCAGGTCGAGGAACTCCCGCAAGTGCTTGTGCGAAATCGTGTCGAAGTAGTACTCCACACACTACCCATCTCGAAGAGCTTCCGGAGGCGGCTACAATCACGCGACCGTCCCATCCGCTGGCTGGCAGGACCTTGCCGGTCCTGCTTCAAGCGGTCCGGAACGATGAACTGACCCTGCTGCTGCTGTGCCCCAATGGGGACCGCCGCTTCGTGCCGGCGGCATGGACAGATGCTGTGCCGGCCGAGGATCGGGATCCCTCGTCAGGTCGCCATGCAAGCCTCGCTCGCCTCGGCGATTTGCTGCGGGCCCGCGCCATCATCGACGCTCTCTTGCAACGGCTCCAGGCCGCTCAGGAGACTCCCGATGAAAACCTTGCCCCCGCCGCCCCGGCGGCAGATGGCACTAGCCTTCCAGGACACGCCCGCCCCGACCGAGGCGATCTGGGAGACGCTCGATCCCGCCACCAAGAACGCCGCCTTGCAAGCCCTGGCCCGCATCCTGGCCCAGGCGATCCTGCCGCCTCGCGAACAGGAGCAGCGCGATGACTGAAACCAGCATCCTGCCTGCTCACCGCCAGCGCCAGGCCTTCGTCTACATCCGCCAGTCGAGCCCCTCGCAGGTCGAGCGCAACACTGAGTCCACGCGTCGCCAGTACGCCCTCGCCGCCCGTGCCGAAGCCCTGGGCTGGCACCCCGACCAGATCACCGTCGTCGACGAGGACCTCGGCCTCTCCGGCGAGTCCGCCGACAAGCGCGACGGCTTCAACAGCCTGGCCGCCGACGTCGCTCTCGGTCGCGCCGGACTCGTGCTCGGACTGGAGGTCTCCCGGCTGGCTCGCAACAACGCCGACTGGTACCGCCTGATCGACCTGTGCGCCCTGACCGACACCCTGATCGCCGACTTTGACGGCATCTACGACCCGGCTTGTTTCAATGACCGCCTGGTGCTCGGCATGAAAGGCACAATCAGCGAAGCCGAGCTGCACACGCTCAAGGTGCGCCTGCTGGAAGGCATCCGCAACAAGGCCGCCCGCGGCGAGTTCCGTTGCACCCTGCCGGTCGGCTTCGTCTGGGGCGAGCAGGACGGCGAGGTCCTCTTCCATCCCGACGAGGAAGTGGTGCGCGCGATCCGGAATGTCTTCGAGCGCTTCGCCAAGCTCGGCTCCATGCGCCGCGTCTGGCTGTGGTTCCGCGACGAGGGCCTGCAGTTCCCCGTCCGCCTGCGCAAAGGCGATGACGTGCGCTGGATCCCGCCCGCCTACAGCTCGATCGTCCAAGTGCTGCGCAATCCGGTCTACGCCGGGGCGTACGCCTTCGGCAAGTCCCGCCAGGAACGCTATCTCGACGGGCACGGCCGCATGCAAAAGCGCGTGCGCCAGTTGCCCCGGGCGGAATGGCGCGTGCTGCTGCCAGGCCATCACCGCGGCTATATAGACTGGGAGACGTTCGAGGCTAACCGGGCGCGCATCGGAGCCAACCGGCGGCCGCGCCCGCACAGTGCCGGGGGCAGCGTGAGAGAGGGACCCGCCTTGCTACAGGGACTCGCGATCTGCGGCAACTGCGGGCGAGCGCTGCGCACTTACTACCTCGGACGCAACTCCTCCCCCAACTACCACTGTCCCGGCCAGAACATCGTGGAAGGGCGTGCCACCTACTGCTTGCAGATCGGCGGGATGCAGGTCGACCAAGCCGTGGCTGTCAGCGTGCTGGAGGCTGTCCGGGCCGGCGGAGCCGCAGCCGCGCTGCGTGCGATCGAGCAGGTGCAGAGCGAACGCGACGCCGCCCTGGCGCAGCGGCGCCTGGCGGTGGAGCGGGCCGCCTACGAGGCGACCAGGGCCGAGCGCGCCTACCGCGCCGTGGATCCGGAGAACCGCCGCGTGGCCCGTGGTCTGGAGCGGGAGTGGGAACAGCGGCTGGAGGATCTGGAGCGGGAGCGGGCCGAGCTGGCGTTGCGCGAGCAGGAGCGTCCGCGGGAGCTGAGCGGGAACGAACGCGAGGCGCTGCTGGCGCTGGGCGAGGACCTGCCACGGGCCTGGGACGCCCCCACGACGACGGCACGCGACCGCAAGGAACTGCTGCGGGCGCTGCTGGAGGAGGTGGTCCTAGATGCCCCCCGCAACGAGCCTCGCGCCCGGATCCGTCTGGTGTGGCGGGGAGGACTGTCGACCGAACTCACCATCGAGCGTCCGCGCAAGCGTTCCGCACCCGTGCGCTGCCCATGCCCCACATCTCCACACTTGACAACGCTACGGTCGTTGTGGCATGTCTGAAACATGCTCGACCAGCATTGCATTGCCAAGACTCTCTCCACCGCACAGGCCGTGGCGACCCTGCAGGTGCTGCTGGCACAGATCGGCAGCGCCAGCCGGAGCGCATTCGCCCGCCACGTCTGCCGCGAATTCGGCTTCCTCGACAGTCTCGGCCAGCCGCAGGCGGCCAGTTGCCACAAAGCCTTGCGCCACCTGCATCGGCAGGGTCGCATCGAGTTGCCGCCGCCGCGCCATGGCGGCCGCGGCGGCCACTGCCGCCCGCGCCGGCTGCACCAGCCGCTGCCCGCCCCGCAGGCCGTCCCCGCTAGCGCCGGGGACTTGGCCGGACTCCAGCTGACCCTGGTCACCACGCCCGCACAGCGCCAAGTTTGGAATGAGCTGGTCGCCAGCGAGCACCCGCAGGGTGCCGTCATTCACGTCGGCCCGCAGTTGCGCTACCTGATTGAGTCCGAGCACGGCCTGCTCGGGGCGCTCGGCTTCGCCGCCTCGGCCCTGGCGGTCGCGGCCCGCGACGAGTGGGTCGGCTGGTCGGCCGCGCTGCGCCGCAAGCGCCTGCACCGCGTGCTGGCCCTGAGCCGTTTCCTGATCCGGCCCTCGGTGCGTTGCCACTTGCTGGCCTCCAAGGTGCTGGGCCAAGTCCTGCGGCGGCTGCCGCAAGACTTCTGCCAGCGCTACGGCTACCGCCCCGCCTTGCTGGAAACCTTCTGCGACCCGCAACAGCACGCCGGCACCTGCTTCCGCGCCGCCAATTGGATCTGCGTGGGCCACACCGCCGGGCGCGGTCGTTTCGCCGGGCGCGCCCAGCGCGTGCCGGTCAAGACCATCTTTGTGTACCCGCTGCAGGCGGACTTCCGGGACGTGCTCGGGGCCGCCCAGCCACCCGCCTGCGAGCCGCTGGCAGCGGCCGCGGGCCTCGCCTTGGACACGTTCGCCGAGCACGAACTGGGACGCGCCCCGCTGGGTGATTTACGCTTGTCCAAGCGGCTGGTGCAGACCGCCCGCATGCAAGCCGGAGCTCCCATGGCATCGATTCCAGCCGCCGCGCAGGGCCTGCGCTCGGCCGTCAAGGGCCACTACCGCCTGATCGACCAGCCGGACGAGTCGGCGGTGACCCCGGAGAACATCCTGGCCCCGCACCGCCAGCGCACGCTGCAGCGCATGCAGGCCGAGCGCACGGTGCTGTGCGTGCAGGACGGCACGGACCTGAACTTCGCCGAGCATCCGGGCTGCGCGGGGCTGGGCTTGATCGGCAAGAACCGCGGCTCGCAGGGCACGCTGGGGCTGCACCTGCACTCGACGCTGGCGCTGAGCCCGGAAGGCATCCCGCTGGGATTGCTCAAGCTGCAGTACGAAGCGCCGGACGGGCAGGCGCAGCGCGGGCGACCGCTGGAGGAGCGCAAGAGCTTCCGCTGGATCCGCGGGTTGCGGGACTGCGCGGAGGCGGCGGGCCGCTTGACGGACACGCGTGTGGTGGCGGTGATGGACCGCGAGGCCGACGTGCTGGCGTTGTTCAGCGAGCAGCGGCGGCTGGCGGGCGTGGAACTGCTGGTGCGGGCCAAGCACAACCGTGCGCTGGGGGCGGGTCAGCCGAAGCTGTTCGAGCAGATCCGGGAGCAGGCGGCGCAAGGCCGGTTGCAGATCGAAGTGGAGCGCAGTTCGGCGCGGCGGGGCAGCGCTCGCCAGAAGGCCAAGCCGTTGCGCGCGGCGCGCACGGCGCAGGCGGAATTGCGCTGGCAGACGGTGGAGTTGGCGGCCGGGACACAGCGGGCGGGGCCGCTGCGGCTGCAGTTGGTGCACGTGTGGGAGCGGACGGCGCCGGAGGGGGTGGAAGCGTTGGAGTGGTTTCTGCTCACGACGCTGCCGGTGCAGTCGCAGGCGCAGGCGGAGCAGGTGCTGCAGTGGTACCGGCTGAGGTGGCGCATCGAGGACTGGCACCGGATTCTCAAGTCGGGCTGCAAGGTGGAGTACCTGGGGCACCGGACCGGGGAGCGGATCGAGCGGGCGGTGACGATCAAGGCGGTGATTGCGTGGCGGCTGGCAGCGCTGACGCTGCTGGGGCGGGAGACGCCGGAATTGCCGGCCACGGTGTTTTTCACGCAGATCCAGTTGCGGGTGCTGCGGCACTTCACGAGCAAGCGCAGGTTGTCCGAGCCGGACAACCTGGGCTCGGCGGTGCTGGCGATGGCGATTCTGGGTGGCTACCTGAAGAACCCGAAAGCGCCGCCGGGACACCAGAAGATCTGGGAAGGCTGGACCCGCTTGACCATCATGAGCGAGGCGTATGAGCTGCGCGACTACTTCGAGCCGCCTGCCAGCGCCTCTCAGGAGAAGCCCGGTTCATGACTTGTGGGGTAACGGCAGCCCGTGCGTACGGACGAGGACACGATCGAGCTGCTGCGCCGACTCGCGGCGCATTACCCCGACTCGGTCATTGCCGGGATTCTCAACCAGCAAGGCCGCCGGACCGCGCATGGGCTGCGGTTCACCCAGTCCCGGGTTTCGAGCCTGCGCACGCACTGGAAAATCCCCTGCTTCAAGCCGTCAGAGTCGCCTCCGGACGGCGAGCTCGTCAACGTCCGGCAAGCCGCCAAGGCGCTGGGCGTGGCCCCATCCACGATCCACCGCATGCTGAATGACGGGTTCCTGGCCGGTGATCAGATCACGCCCGGAGCTCCCTGGCGCATCCGCCTCACCGAGGAACTGCGTCAACGCTTCGTGGCAGACGCTCCCGAGGGTTACGTAGCGATGCAAGTCGCGACAGCCCGGCTGGGAGTGTCTCGCCAGACCGTCCTAGACTGGATCAAGCGCGGCAAGCTGGATGCCGTCACGGTCCAAAGAGGACGCCGGGGCGGATTGCGGATCAAGCTCCCCGAGAACAACCATCCGAGCCTGTTCAAGGAGCCGACATGCACCGAAGAGGCGAGTTGCAGTGAGTCAAGTCGGCCGCAGCCGCAGTCGGCCGATTCCTTGAATCATTCCGCAAATAACTGAAAAGGAAGGAGTTATGCAGATATCGCGGCCCGTTCGGGCGATCCGCATCAGTGGGGTGGCAGTATGACGACAACTGCAAATATTTCGAGATGTCCGCGTCAATCACCCACCGCTTCCCTTCCATCACGCCCGCCCGCACTGCGTGCAGGGCGTCGTGGGCGGAGCGGCCCGGGCGGAACCCATGCGAGCAAGGCAGGAAGTCCGCCTCGTACACCGGTTCCAATAGCATCACGATCGCTCTCTGCGCCACCTTGTCCTCGAACGTTGGAATGCCAAGGGGCCGCATCGTGCCGTCTGCCTTCGGGATGTTGTGCCGCCGGACCGGCGGCGCGAGATAGCGTCCGGACTTGATCCGGCCCAGCAGGTCCAACAGGTTGGCCTCCAAGTCCTTCGCATAGTCCGTCGCCGTCACGCCGTCGATGCCTGCCGCGCCATCCTTGCGCGTCAGTCGATACGCCTCCTGCATCCATTCAAGGTCGATGAAGCGGTGCAGCGTCGTGAACACCCAATCGGGGTGCTTCCTCGCCTGTTCGGCTATCCACTGTCGTTTCGTGTTCGTGTTTGCGAAGCTCATAGTCTTCTCCAGCGTTTCCCTCCAGTGGTTCTGTCCATGTGGCACCCCCCTTCCCTCGGACGGGTCCCGGCGGTCCCGGTTCCCCGCCGTCACCAGTACTATGAGGGCGCTACGACTCCCCGCACTGCCTCCCTTCGGCTTATTGATTCACCAGCCGGTACCACGCTGTGCCTGCTTGTTCGCTCCCGATCCCCCGCAGGCAGGGGCGGGCCAGGACCCTTTGTTGCGGCCAGTGGTCCTCGTTCCGGCCTTCATGCGTGGACAGTACGGGGCCTCCCAGGTTCCCCGGCGAGCCATCCCGTGGCTATGCAAACGTTCTCTGACCCCGGACGACCCGTTGCGCCTCACCTGTCGCGGCGCTTCCGGTACAGCCCCCGCAATTACAAGAACGAAGGCGTCGACGTTGAGGATTTCGAGGCTCAATAGCGTCGCTTCACCACCTGCTGTGTAACGCTTCACGACGGGCGTCGCCGCACGCCATGCAACACTCGCTTCCGGCTGGCGGGCTGCGCCTCTGCCGGGCAGGAGTTGAACCCGCTGGCTCGCGGTGCAAGGTTTCAGCTCATTCGCATCCTCCCTGCCAGGGCTTTCCCTGGCGCACTGTAATTCCCATGTTGTTCTTGACTTCTGCGGCCTGCTTGGCCATCATAGACCAGCGCTCCGCAGAGTAAGCGCCCCTACCGCACCTCGAACTGTCCACCAGTCCGTAGCCACCCCGCCGCTCTAAACCCCGGGACTGCGCGGTTGCAGCAGGCGCGTGCCTCCCGCGCGCCAGGGTTTCTCGATAGATGAAACGGATGCTCCGAAGTCTTGTGCCCATACGGTGCGCCCTCCCGGCACTTTCCCTGCTGGCGGGAACGGCTTCGGCGCAGGAGATCACTGGCATCATTCTCGGCACTGTCATCGACGCGCAGGGGCGGGGAATGGCCGGCGTGGAAGTCAGGCTCGAGTCGGACCAGCTTCCCGGCGGCCCCATAGCGGTTTCCACTCATGCGACAGGACAGTTCCGCTTTTCTCGCCTTGCCCCCGGCGAATACACGCTGAGCGCGGAGCTGGCAGATTTCGGCACGTACAAGGAGGAAGGCATACGGGTCTCTGTTGGCGGTGCGACGGAACTTCGGATAACGCTCCAGCTGGCCGCAATCTCCGAGACCGTCAATGTCGTCGCCGAGGCACCCTTGGTAGACGGCCGGAAGTCAGGAGTCTCCACGAACTTCTCTTCCGAATACATGAGGAACACGCCTCTCCGGCGATTCAGCTTTTTCGACTTCACCAAGGCCGCGCCGGGCATGTCCGCAACGAGTCCAACGAGCGGCTCCAGCTCCAGGGTGTCCGCATTCGGGTCGGGCGTGGATGAGAACAAGTATTTGATGGACGGGGTGGATTTCACCGCGCCGGTATCAGGCGCCGCCTGGCCTTGGCCCGATACCGATGTGATCGAGGAGATCGAGATCGTGTCGCTGGGGGCCTCCGCCGAGTACGGCAACAGTCCGGGCGCGGTGTTCAACGTGGTGACCAAACAAGGCACGAACCGGTTCCGGGGGGATCTCTCGTACTACGGGATGTTCGATTCACTCACGGCGAAGCCCGTCAAGGTTAACGCTGCGGGCGAATTGGACCCGGCCGGATGGGGTTTCACGCGGTCAAGCTACCGCGACATCACCGCGCATGCCGGCGGCCCGATCTGGCGCGACCGGGCTTGGGTTTTCGGCGGGTATCAGAGTCTGCAGGACTGGGACAGCCAGCCGGGCACCGATCCCGGCTTTCCTCGGAAGTTCGGTGCTAACCGCGTCTTCTGGAAAGTGACAGCTGACCTCGCTCCAAACGTGAGGTTCATGCACACGTATCACGACGACTACTGGGTCATTCCTTCAACGCCGTCTCTGACCCGTCCGTTCGAAACCATCTGGACTGATAGCGGCCGCAACCCGTCCCTGACGTTCGGGCGGATAACTCACGTCCTGTCGCCTTCGACCCTGTACGAAGTCGGCCTGTCGGGCTTCTACTCGCCAAGGGACCTCTCCGAGCCCAACAACCCGGACGTTCCCCGCCGCAACGACATCGACAACGGCATAGCCTCGGGAGGTGCTTCGAGTTACGAGATCTTCAGACAGGGCCGTACCGAGTTCAAGGCCAAACTGCACCACAACGCCCAAGGCTACCGGCATGCCAGCCATGAACTGAACGTGGGCTTCACCTCCGTGATCGGACACCACAGTTCCCATGGTGGCCTGACACCTGCGCCCGGCTATCCGGACGGCGTCATCTTCCACGACAACGGAGACGGCACGCCGAACTACCTGGTAACTGAGACCCGGCACAATGTCGGAGGCGAGTTCCGAGAGAACGGCTTTTTCTTCGAGGACTTGATGACGTTCGGCCAGAGGGTCACGGTATCGGCGGGGATTCGATTCGACGACGTTCGCGGCATCAGCCAGGATGTGGACGACCTCGTGATCTCCGAGGTCGAGACGATGGCCTTTGCTTCCGAAGGAACCGTGGCCGGTCGGGGGAGGCTGTTCCGCTGGACGAACGTCAGTCCGCGTGTCGGGCTCAACGTCAGACTAGACGGAGCAGGCCGCACGGTACTCCGCGGCAACTGGGGACGCTTCTACCGAACCGCAATCACCGGGGAGCTCTCGCGCGTTCATCCAGGCCAGCCGACTGTCAGCGAGATCCTCTGGAACCCCGAAACCCGCGCCTATGACGTTCCCGGGCCGACCTACGCCCCCGAAACGAATCTGGGATTCGATCCCGATGCACGCGCACCCAAGACGGATCAGTTCTCGATCGGATTGGACCGCTCCTTCGCATCGGACTTCGCCCTGGGCGTGACGTACGTCTGGAAAAGCCAGGATGACCTGCTGGGCTGGATCGTGCAGAACGCCACCTACGAGGCGGTGCCACACACGTTCTCCAATGGACTGGCGGGGCAGATCTATCCGATTGCATCCGAGCCCGACGACCGGTTTTTCAGGCTGGGAAACGTGACCTGCCGGGGAGTCTCGTACCGTTGCGATGGAATGTTCATGAAATACGACGGCCTTGTGCTCACGGTGAACAAGCGGATGTCAGGGCGCTACCAAGCGCAAGCGTCGTACGTCCTTTCTAGCGCCCACGGGCTCCTGCCATCGTCCGGGTTCGGCCCGGCAGCCAGTCAAACCACGCAGGTTTACCAGTCTTCGCTGGGCCGGGATCCGAACGACTTCACGAATGCGACAGGCAAACTGCAGAATGACCGGACCCATACATTTCGGCTCACAGGCACGGTCTTCGCTCCTTGGGGCATCCTGTTGGGCGTGAACTACGGGAGATTCTCTGGAAAGCCCTGGGCTGGCGGCGATCTAGTCGGCCGGTCCTTCCTTCCGCAGGGCAACCGCTGGGTCTACGTCGAGTCCCCCGGCACGCGTCGTCTGGACAGCCAGAGCATCTTGGACCTGCGCATCTCGCGGACCTTCTCGCTGAAGGGAGACGGATCCCGGGATCGTTCGCTCGAAATCCTAGTGGATATTCTGAACGGAATGAACTCTTCGGCAGCCGAGGACATTGCGAGCCGCCTGCTCGGGTCGATTGTCTTCGGGATGGGCGAACGCTGGATCGATCCGCGCCGGGCCCTTGTCGGTGTCAAGCTGCGGTTCTGAAGCTCGCCACGCGGTCATCGAACTCGGTGTGCGCCTGCGGACACCATTGTCCCGACCCGAGTTCGTGGCTGCGAGAGATTTGCCCCCAACCCGGAATGATCTGGACTCGGAATTATGGTGGACAGGTAGAGCTTCTGGCAGGCCGTGCGCATCCCTAACCCGAAGTTCCGGGCGATTTTGTCGCTTGATCTCGCGCTAACTCGTTGATTCCAAAGGGCCTAGATTGCTTTCCAAGCGCTTGCGGAGTGTCTATTGTTCCCATGTAATGGACTTTTGTGGTGATTGTTTGATGTTTTTATTGCTTGATTTTATGCCGTAATCTGTGATATAGTATTCCCATGTATGTGGAAGTCGTCCCCAACCGCTCCTCACCCCCAGCCATCCTCCTCCGCGAAGGCTGGCGCGAAGGCTCTAAGGTCCGTAAGCGCACCCTTGCCAATCTCTCCAGCTGGCCCCCCGCCAAGATCAACGCCCTCCGCAAGCTGCTCAAGAACCAGCCCCTCGTCAGCCTCGACCAAGCCTTCACCATCGTCAGCTCCCGCCCCCACGGCCATGTCGAACTCGTGCTGGAGGCCTGCCGCCGCCTCGGCCTGCCCAAATTGCTCGATCGTGCTTCCTCCCCCCAGCGCTCCGCCGTGCTGGCCATGATTGCCCAGCGCCTGCTCCACCCGGCCTCCAAGCTCGCCACCACCCGCCTCTGGCACGCCACCACTCTGGCCGAGGAACTCGACTTGCAGGACGCCGACGAAGACGCCCTCTACCAGGCCATGGATTGGCTGCTGCAGCGCCAGGACCGCATCGAGCAACGCCTCGCCAAGCGCCACCTGCAAGACGATGCCCAGGTGCTGTACGACGTCTCCAGCAGCTACTACGAAGGCCACAGCTGCCCCTTGATGCGCTACGGCTACAGCCGCGACGGCAAGCGCGGCCGACCGATCGTGGTCTACGGCGTGCTGGCCGACCGGCAGGGTCGCCCGCTGGCCGTGCGGGCCTATCCCGGCAACACCGCCGATCCGGCCACGGTGCCGGACCAGGTCCAGGCCCTGCGCCAGCATTTCGGCCTCCAGCGGCTGGTGCTGGTGGGCGACCGCGGCATGCTCACCGACACCCAGATCCAGACCCTGCGCGACTACCCCGGCCTGGGCTGGATCTCGGCCCTGCGCCACCACGACATCCGCCGCCTGGCCGAGCAAGGCAGCGTCCAGATGTCGCTCTTCGACGAGCGCAACCTAGCCGAGATCCACTCCCCGCTGTACCCCGACGAGCGCCTCATCGTGTGCTGCAACCCGGCCTTGGCCGAGCGCCGCCGGCACAAGCGCGAAGCGCTGCTGGAGGCCGCCGAGCAAGACCTGGCGCGCATCCAGCGCGAAGTGGCGCGGCGCACCAAGAAGCCGCTGCTGGAGGCCGCCATCGCCGAGAAGGTGGGGCGCGCCAAGCAGCGTTCCAAGGTCGCCAAGCACTTCCAGACCCAGATCGCAGACGGCAGCTTGCAGTTCTGCCGGGACGCGCACTCGATCGAGCGCGAGGCGGCCTTGGACGGCCTGTACGTGATCCGTGCCAGCCAGAGCGATCTGGCAGCGGAAGATGTGGTGCGCAGCTACAAGCAGCTAACGCGCGTCGAGAGCGCCTTCCGCTGCCTCAAGACCGTGGACTTGCAGGTGCGCCCGATCCGCCATCGCAGCGAGCAGCGCGTGCGGGCCCACCTGCTGCTGTGCCTGCTGGCGTACTACGTGGAGTGGCACCTGCGGCAAGCCTTGGCCGAGCTGCTGTTCGAAGACGAGGACTTGGCGGGCTGGCAGGCGCGGCGGGATCCGGTCGCGGCGGCGAAGCCGCGCCAGGAAGTGCAAGCGAAAAAGAACCGTCGCAAGACGGCGCAGGGCTTGGAACTGCACAGCTTCTCGACGTTATTGCAGGTGCTGGGCACGCGCTGTCGCCATCAATGCCGCCTGCAGGACGACGCCAACGGGCCCACCGTGGAGCGGCTGACGGAACCGAGCGCTTTGCAGAAGCGTGCGCTTGAACTGGTCCGAACGTTCCCAGTGCAGGACAACTCCAAATCCCGATAAGGCAATGCATTACAAGGAGTTCCCTTCGCTTCTGGCCCGGAACTTCGGCCTAACGCCACCAGTATAAGGCGTGGCGCCGCGCTGGCAAAGCGCCTGCGGATGACGTGTTATAGCATTGTCATATGAGGCCTTCAGCTTGACCGGGAGTAGTTGCCAGCGAACGCCCAATTTGCTGTTGAAGATCGCAACCTTGGCGGTTGTCCCTTTGCTGGCTGCTGCCAACGTGGATTGCGATCCGTGTGCGATCGGCTTGGTATTTGACGGCCCAGCGTCTTTTAACATGGAGATGCGAGCCATCTTAGAGGAAGAGATCAAGGCCGTTTCCGCACCTCGGTTTACGGCCGTTTTTCCCGATTCCGGACGCAAGGTGGCCGATTGGAGTCTCGACGGAGTGCGCGACGCGGTCGAGTCAGTCTTGGCGGATCCAGACATCGACATCCTTCTGACGGCTGGTCCGATCGCTTCCAGCCATGCTGTCGCTCGCGGCAGTCTCTCGAAGCCGGTGGTCGCCATGTTCGTGCTGGATCCGGAAGCGCAGCGCTTTCCCCTAAGTACGAACACTGACGGAGAACGTGTCAGTGGCATCCCCAACCTGTCATATGTAACCTTCGCTCGCGACCCGGCAGAGGAGCTCAGGACCCTGAGAGAAGTGGCCCCGTTCCGCCGATTGGCCTACTTGGTGAGCCAGTCTCTCCTCGATGCCGTCCCGGCACTGGAGGAAAATCTGGGAAGTGCCGCGCGGCCGGACGATGTGCAGCCAGCGATCATTGGCGTTGGCACATCCGTTGACGCTGCCCTTGCGGCGATTCCCCCTCAGGCGGACGCGGTATATGTCACTCCGCTGCTGCATCTTCAGCCCGCCGACTTTGATGGCCTTGTGCAAGGGTTGATCGATCGAGGCCTGCCGGCATTCTCGTACTGGGGGCGGCGCGAGGTCGACCGGGGCCTGCTGGCGAGCCTGTACCTAGACACCGACATGCTGCGCCTCGGGCGGCGGGTCGCGCTTCACGTGCGGCGCATTCTCGACGGGGAGGATGCTGGCGACCTGCCGGTGGACTTTCACCGCAGCGAGCGACTGACGCTCAACATGGAGACGGCGCGAAGCATCGGCCTGCATCCGGCCTGGGCCATCACAACGGCTGCCGAACTGTTGCACGACGAGTTGCCCGGCGGCGGACGGCGACTGGACTTGACCTCTGCCGTGCGCGAGGCGCTAACGGCGAACCTCGACCTCGCGGCGCTTGAGCGATCGATCGCGGCTGGCAAGCAGTCGGTGCGGGTTGCTCGGGCTCCTCTGGCACCCCAGATCACCGCGTCAGGGAGCTTCGACACCATAGATCGCGACAATCCCCAGCTCGTGCTCGGGCTCAGGCCGACATGGAGGCCGGTGGCCTCTTTGGGTATCTCTCAGCAGCTCTATTCGGACAGCGCGAAAGCCCGCGTCGCTGTCGAGGGCCACGCCCAGACCTCTCGAGAGGAGGCTCGGGCGGAGCTGGCGCTTGACATCGCCCACGCAGCGGCGGTCGGTTACCTGAACGTGCGCCGCGCCAGGATCTTCGAGCGGATTCAGAGGCAGAATCTCGATTTAACTCGAACGAACCTCGAATCGGCGCAGTCGCGACGACGAATCGGCGTGGCACGGGCTTCCGAGGTCATCCGCTGGGAGAATCAGATTGCCAGCAACAGGAGGGCAGTGATCAACGCTGCGGCGACGCTGGAGATTGCTCGGATTGCGCTGAACCGCCTGCGGCACAGGCCCCTCGAGGAGCACTTTGCAACGGCAGATGTGGACTTGGCCGACCCGGCTCTCCTGGCAAGTTCGTCTACGCTTGACACTTACGCCGGCAACGCGTTGGGGTTTGCGGTCTTCCGCGACTTCATGGCTTCCGAGGCCCTCGCGGAGTCGCCAGAATTGCGGCAGCTCGACGCATCGATTGCAGCCACCGAGCGTACGCTGGTGGCCGCCCGCCGGTCCTTCTGGTCTCCAATCGTTGCGGCATCGGGAAACGTGATCGCCGCGCAGCCCGGGCAGGGACCTGCAGCGTTCGAGAGCTTGGCGGCTCCATTCTCGTTCGACCGGCCGAACGCGCTGAACTGGACCTTGGGAGTGTCGGCTACGCTCCCGCTGTCGACGGGGGGGGCGCGCCGTGCCGAGCAGAGCCGCGCCCAGGAGCAGCTGGATCAGTTGCGGCTGGCTCGCGCGGCAGCGGCGGAACGGATCGAGCAGCGTCTGAGATCCGCGCTCCACCAAGCGGGCGCATCCTACGCAGGCATTGAACTCGTGGAGGATGCTGCTGCCGCGGCGAGGAGCAACCTAGATCTGGTGCGAGACGCCTACGAACAGGGCGCGCTACCCATTCTCGACCTGATCGATGCTCAGAATGCCTCCCTAGTGGCGGAGCAGCGCGCGGCAACCGCCGTGTACGACTTCCTCATCGACTTGATGGAGGTGCATCGGGCGACAGGCCGCTTCGGGTTCTTCATGGATCCCGAGGATCTCTCGGCGTTCGGCGAGCGTCTGCGAGATTTCTACACGAAAGCTGGCTACGCACCGAGCACGGGGCCGTGAACATCATGCAAGTGGAACATTCCAAACGAGTCCGGCACCGGCTCATTCCCGTCGTCTGCGCCGCCACGCTGCTGGCCCACGCCTGTACCGAGCCTCCTTCGCCTCCAGAGACCGTCATTCGGCCGGTGCGCTACGTGAGCGTCGTTCCCACGGCCGACCAGAGGATTCGGACGTTCTCGGGAGTGGCCCGCGCCGTTGCGGAGTCGTCGCTCAGCTTCCGCGTGCCGGGCTCGATCGCGGGTCTCTCGGTGGAGGTTGGCGACAGGGTCGAGCCCGGGAATTCTATCGGCTACCTTGATCCGGTCGACTACGAACTCCAAGTCCGGGAGGCGGCAGCCTCCCTACGGCAGGCCGAGGCGCGCATGGAGAACGCGCGCGCCGAGCTCCGGCGTGTGCGCCGCCTGTACGAGAACGACAACGCCGCGCGCACGGACCTCGATGCGGCCACTGCCGCGGCGGAATCTTCGGCCGCGACCGTCGAAGCGGTAGCGAAACGACTTGATCTTGCGCGGCGCCAAGTTGAGCACACCCGCCTGGTCGCGCCAACTGCCGGTGCAATCGCACGTGTACTGGCGGAGGCGAACGAAAACGTGGCGGCCGGACAAGCCATCGTCGTTCTCGCGTCGGGTGCGGTGCCCGAAGTCGGTCTGGCCGTGCCGGAGGCGCTGATTCGCGAGATCCGCAAGGGTACGGCGGTTACGGTCACCTTCGATGCGATTCCAGACCGGCAGTACCGCGGCAAAGTGACGGAAGTAGGCGTCACGGCGGGTGCCACGGGCACCACGTTCCCAGTCTCCGTCCGGCTCGGCCCGGCAGCCTCGGAAATCCGCGCGGGCATGGCCGCGAGCGTGGAGATGGCTTTCGGCGTCGGAAGCGAAGCAGCGCGGTTCATCCTGCCGACTCATGCTGTCGGGGAGGATCGCGCGGGCCGCTTCGTCTATGTTGCCGAGCCGAATCGGGCAGGAATCGCGGTGGTGCGCAGATGTGCCGTGACGGTCGGCCAGCTGCTTCCGGGCGGCATCGAGGTGACCGAAGGCGTCGCGGAAGGTGACCGGGTCATTGTCGCCGGCGTCAGCCGCCTTCAGCAGGGCGACGAGGTGCGGCTCGGCACAGCAAGCGATCTCTAGCGATGGACCTGACACGCTTCGCCATCGAAAACAACCGTATCACCGCTGTCGCGCTTCTCGCGGTGGTGCTGGGCGGTGTGTCAGGGTATCTGGGAATGTCCCGGGCCGAGGATCCCGGCTTCACCGTCCGTGCCGCGCAGGTGCTGACACTGTTCCCGGGCGCGAGCCCTGAGCGTATCGAGCAACTGATCACGGATCCGATCGAGGAAGCGGTACAAGAGCTTCCCGAAGTCGATTTCATCACTTCCGCGTCGAAGACCGGTGTCTCGATAGTGATGGTCAACATTCGCGAGGAATTCGACGCCATGCGGCCGATCTGGGACAACCTGCGGCGCAAGGTCGAGCGGGCCTCGGCGGACCTGCCTGACGGGATCATCGGGCCGCAGGTGAACGACGACTTCGGCGACGTCTTTGGAGTTGTCGTGACCCTGACCGGCGACGGCTATTCGTATGCCGAGCTGAAGCAGTTGGCAGACGAGGTTCGCGACGAGCTGCTGCGAGTTCCGGAGGTCGCCAAGATCGATCTGTACGGAGCGCAGGCGGAACGGATCTTTGTCGAATACGACAATGCACGCTTAGCAGAGTTCGGCCTCTCGCCGCTGCAGCTGCAATCGATCCTCTCCAGCTCCAACATCATCATTCCCGGCGGGAGCATCCTCACGGGGGTAGAGCGGATCGCGCTCGAACCGACGGGCAACTTCGAATCTGTCGCGGACCTACGGCGCACGGTAGTGACACTGCCCGGGAGTTCGGAAGTCGTGTATCTCGAAGATCTTGCCGACATCTACCGCGGCTATGCGGATCCTCCGTCAGGGCGGGTCTATTCCTCGGGCGTGCCCGCCCTAGCGCTCGGCATCTCGATGCGGGAGGGTGGGAACGTCATCGCGCTGGGCCAAGGTGTGACGAGCCAGTTGGACCGCCTGCGGGGGCTCTATCCGATCGGCGTCGACTTCGATGTGCTGGCGTTCCAGCCGAGCGTCGTCGAGCGCAAGATCCGGGATTTCGTCGTGAACCTCGGCCAGGCTGTCGGCATCGTGCTTGCCGTGATGCTGCTGTTTCTCGGGCTGCGGACCGGCTTGGCGGTGGCGAGCCTCGTGCCGATGGCGATGATCATGTCGCTGCTCGTGATGTCCTGGCTGGGCATCGGGCTCGACCAGATGTCCCTGGCTGCGCTGATCATCGCGCTCGGCATGCTGGTCGACAACGCCATCGTAATGGCGGAATCAATCTTGGTGCGGATGGCAGCAGGCGAGCAACGGGTAGAAGCGGCGGTTGGGGCGGCTCGTGAGCTTCGCGTGCCCCTGTTGATCTCTTCCCTGACGACCGCGGCGGCTTTCCTGCCGATCTCGCTCGCAAAGTCCACTACCGGCGAGTACACTGCGCCGCTATTCAAAGTGATCACGATCGCGCTGCTGTCTTCCTGGCTGCTCGCCCTGACCATGACGCCGCTGCTCTGCGTGCTGCTGCTCAAGGTGCAGCGTGTTGAGTCCGGCCAGCGCTTCACGGGGCGTTTCTACAGCCTCTACCGGGGCTTCCTAGTGGGCTGCCTGCGACGGCGCCTGCTGACGCTCGGGGCCATCGCCGGGGTTTTCGCGCTAGCCTTGCAGGGCCTGAGCCGGCTTCCGAATATCTTCTTCCCGCCATCGGACCAGGCGGTCTTCACCGCAGAGTACGAACTGCCGTCCGGCACATCCATCGAGCGGACCCTCGAGGTGATCGGGGCCGTGGATCTATTCGTCGGCGAGGAGTTACGAAACGACGCGGGGGAGGGAGTGAGCAACTGGGCGACGTTCGTCGGCAACGGAGGGCCCCGCTTCTATCTGGGACACAGCCCCGAGCCGCCCAACCCGCAATACGCCTTCGGGCTTTACAACGCCACGAGTCGGGATATCGTCACCGGCAACCTGATCCCTCGCCTTGAGGCATTCTGCCGCGATCGGTTTCCGGAGGTGGTCGCCAAGCTGGCGCCGCTGCAACTCGGCCCCCCGGTCGACGCACCGGTGCAGGTACGCCTGCTGGGGCGGGATCCGGATCAGTTGTTTGACATCGTCGAAGCAGTCAAGGCGGAGTTGCAATCGACACCCGGGACCACAACGGTGACTGATGACTGGGGCATGCGCAGCAAGAAGCTGGTCGTGGCCGTAGACCAGCCGCGGGCCCGGCGGTCGGGGGTCACAAGCCAGGACGTGGCGATCTCCTTGCAGACTGCTCTCAGCGGCATTGAGGCGACGGAGTACCGTGAGGGGGAGACGAGCATCCCTGTGACGCTTCGATCGAAGCTGGCCAGCCGCAGCGACATTTCCAAGCTCGACGGCCTGAACGTGTACGGCCAGGCCAAGGGGGCGACCGTTCCGTTGCTGCAGGTTGCGGATGCCTCGGTGGTCTGGGAGCCCTCGACCATTCGCCGCCGCAACCGGCTCAAGACGGTGACTGTTTCTTCCCAACTTGAACCGAACGTGGTAGCCTCCGACGTGATCGCCACCTTGGGTCCCTGGCTCGCCCAGCAGCAGTCTGGCTGGCCGCTCGGCTACCGCTACGAATTCGGCGGCGAGCAAGAGACATCGGTCAGGGCCAACCAGTCGATTGCGGAACAACTACCGGTCGCCGGCCTCATCATCTTGCTGCTGCTCGTTGGCCAGTTCAACTCGATCCGGCGCACAGCCATCATATTGTTGACAATCCCGCTCGGGCTGATCGGCGTCGTGGGCGGTCTGACGCTCGCAAAGTCGTACGTGGGCTTCATGACGCTTCTTGGAATCATCGCTCTTGCCGGAGTGATCATCAACAATGCCATCGTGCTGATCGACCGGATTGGAATCGAGATTAATGAGAACCATCTGTCGCCGGATCGCGCGATTGTCGAGGCGGCCCAGGGACGTCTGCGCCCCATCCTGCTCACCACGGCCACCACCGTTGCTGGCCTGCTCCCTCTCTGGTTTGGTGGTGGTCCCATGTGGGAACCCATGGCGATCGCGATCATCTTCGGGCTGCTCGGGGCGACCGTGCTCACTCTTGGCGTGGTGCCGATTCTTTACTCCATCTTCTTCGGCGTCCGATTCCACCGGCGTCCCGGCTAACCCCTGTGCGAGCTCGTGCCTGGCACGGCTGGTTAACTCTCATAACGGCAGGCCACGGACCCCGGTTCGTAAGTCTAGACCCAACTTCCACAACGCGATTTAGGGGTTCCGACGCTCTTGCCAAGGCCATGCCGAATCGGTAAGTCCTTTGGGCCAAGTCACTTGGACCCAGACAGTAAAGATTTGGGCCGGAATCGGCCGCATCGCGCCCGATGCGCACGAGCTAACTGGCTGCAATTAGGGGAGTTGCGGGACGCCGCTATGGGCCGGCGCCAGGCTAACCCTGTCGCGACACCGTGAAAGTTGGGGCTAGCCTCCTGCGAGCGGGTGCGGCACGAGTGGCGGCCGCGGGATGTTGCCGGACGGCCGCTTGATGGTGACGTCCTCGAACAACAGCGAGGGCACCACCAATGACACCGCTACTGGCCGTCTCACTCCCGAGAATCCGAGCGCCGAGCCGCTTCCGGCGAGAAACCGTGCCGTGTGCACCACGCTGGCCTGAGACGCGGCCACGATGTCGCGGAAGTCGGACTCTCGCATGCCCGCCAGCACGACCTTGCCGACCAGTTCCTCGCGGCCGTCCGCAAAAACTTTGTGCGCGACCGCTGCGGGTATCTCTGAACGCTCGCCGGAGCGGGTCGCAGAACCCGGCCCGCGTTCCCTGGAGATCCGCCCGGCGGGATTGCCGACGCGGCGGACGACAATGCCGAATTCGAGTTCCCGCTCCTCCACCAAGCTGAGCAGTTCGCTGCGCAGTTCGTCCGGTGCCAATCCCTGCCGCGGGACCACGAACAGGTTTGACGGCACCGGCCCGGCTCCGCGCCGGTGTCCGTTGCTTGCTGGCACCCCCTGTACCGGATTTCGCGTCGACAGCAGGGTCTTGAGAATCCCGCGCTGGACAAGGGCGGTCTGCTGGGCAACAACGCCCTCGTCGTCGATGGCATAGCCGCCAAGCAAGGCAAGCTGTTCGTGATCCTCACGGGTGGGATCGTCCACCACGTCGAGAAATCGCGGCAGGACGCGCGAGCCGAGCTTGTCCACGAACGGATTGCCGGCCCGCTCCATGGCACGGGCGAAGCGGGAGTCGTCGGCAACCGGAACACGGACCGCAAGAAGGCGCGGGACGAGCACCTGCCTGACCACCTCCGCCGCCGCCTGCCCTTCGAACAGAATCGGCCCGGTATAGCGGTCCAAGACCGGCGCGCCGCGAAGCAACTGCAAGCGCTCGGCCAAGTCGGCGGCGAGTGCGAGCAATTCGGATCGGTCGGGCAGACCTTCCCAGGCACGCGCATGCGCGGAGACCGAATCCTCGAATGCCGTTCCGTCATCGCCCTGGGTTCCCGCCAAGATCCGCACCGAAGCGCTGGGATCGAGGCGGGTGAACGCAGTGCCTTCGCTGTTGACATACGAAACGCGGCGGCTGGCGGCCTCGACCTCAACCTCCGAGACGGAGACGTGCGGCAGGCCGCGGAATGCCGCGGAGACCTCCAGTGCAAACACCTCCAGGGCCGATACGCTGATTTCCGCCAGCGGTCGCGCATCGTCGTGCCGGTGCGGCTCCTGAACGCTAAAGTCCGGCACCTGCTCGACCTGTGTCGAGTTCTGCAAGACGGCGCGCTTCTTGGAAAGATGATCCAACGCCTGCTTGTAGGAGTTGTCGGTTGCCAGCCAGATCTTGCGCCTCAGCTCGCCGTAGTCGTCCTCGAGCGGCAGCGTCGTGGGAAAGCCCGCTCGCGAGAGCGCGGAGCCGAATTCGGGCCGCGTGAAGAGATTGGTGTTGTCGAAGCTGGCCTCGCCCACGCGAATTTCGACCGACAGCAGCCGACTGGCGCCCTCGCTGCGACCGACCAGAGCGCCGAGCGAGGCCGTTGCCCGCGCGCTTGTCGTTTCGTGCACCCGATAGGACACGAAATACGGCTTCTCCATGTCAGGCAGTTGCAGCTCGGCCATGGAGCGCTGCAGCTCGTCCCGCATCGCCCTCATGAGGACCGACTCTTGCGCCAGCGCGGGAGTCGTCGCGAGCAGGGCGAGCAGCGGCAGGACGAGCCGGGTCCGCGGCGTCATCGGACACCTCCGCGCTCAAGGCTTTGCGGCAGGGACCTGGGGCCGTCTGGCGGCGGCAGCAGCGGAAGCGGGACCTGCGACTTCGCTTTCTTCTGTACCTCGATCTGGGACACGAGGATCGCCGGGGACGCAGCCGAGACCGGCACGCCGCCCGACTCGGCACCGCATGTGCCGTTGAATACCCCGATGTCGCCGCCTGCCGAGATGACCTTGCTGAATGTTGTCAGCGGCGTTCCGATCAGGTCGACGCCGCGAACCAGCTCCTGCCGGCCATCGGCATAGATCCGATAGACCACAACGGGAGTGACGTTGAATGCGTTTGGGACGGTGCGGCCCGTAAACGTGAACCCGCCCTGGACGTCCTCGAAGTACAGGCCGTAGTCCTTGCCTTGCTCCTCGAGCAGAGCGATCAGCTCCTGCTTGAGTTCTTCTTCCGAACGTAGCTCGCTCACCTCGACGAAGAGATTCGACTGTCGCGAGACCGGGGCAAACCCGGCCTGCTTGCGCCCGTGGCCGTTGGAGCGGTGAAAGCCCTTGATGGGCGTCCGCGACATCAGGAACCGCTCCAAGACGCCGCCCTGGATCACCGGGACGCGCTGCCCCCTCACGCCTTGGTTGTCGTAGCGATACGAACCCGCCAAATCGGTGGATCCGAGGCGCGCGACCGTAGGATCGAATATCACGGAGAACGCCTCCGGCAGCACGGCCTCCCCCAGCATGCGTCCGAAAGTCTGCGCATCTTGGTCCCGCTTCTGACGGTGACCTTCGACCCTGTGGCCCAGTATCTCGTGGAAGAAGACCCCGCTCGCCCTGCCGGAGAGGATCGCGGGGCCGGTATACGGCTCGGCCAGCGGCGCGTTGCGAAGGCCGGCTAGGTCGCGAATCATCCCCTCCACGGCATCGAGCACGGTCGCATCGTCCGGCAGCCCGCCGGGACCGAATGCGAAGAACGACTCGTAGCGCGGCAGTTCCATCCCGTCTTCGGCTTTGGTCAGGGCCGAAATCGCGAGGCGCACGCGAGGCTCGGAGGTGCGAATCTTCGAGCCCTCGCTGTTGACATACCAGCGCGTCACCACCGATCCGCTAATCACCGCATCCGCGGAGTAGACATGGGACGCCTGCGCGAACGGTGCCGAGTAACGCTTCAGCCTGTCTTCCCAAGCTGCGAGATCCAGATCGAACGAACGCATGGCTTCGATCGACTGCTGCTCGTCTTCGGCCGAGAAGTCCGCCAAGAGCTCTTCGTCCTGCACCGTGACCTGTACGTTGGTCTTCACTTTTGTGAGCTGTTCTGTCGCTTCCTTGTACTTGCGGTCCGTCTGGAACCACAGCGTGCTGCGCAAGGCATCGATGTCCGCGACAGGGGCCTCTACGCGGGACAGGCGGAACCTGCCTCCCCCGCCCCTGCCCCGGATCGGACGGGTATTGTCAAGGTCGTGGCTGCCGACCCTGAGATCAATGTCGAGCAAGCGGCGCTCGCTCTCGGATCGGCCCGCCAGCGCGCCGAAAGACGCCCGCGCATACGAGGTGAGCTCCTCGGTGATCTCGTAACTGAGGAAGTACAGCGGCGCGGGCTGACCGGACAAGGCCTCAACCGAGCGGTCGAGCTCTTGCTGCATGGCATCCAGAACGGCATCCGACGCGGGAAGCGGCCAGCACGCAAGCAGCAGAAGGGTCGCGGTTGCGACCAAGCGAAGCGCCGTCTGCGAAGGTGGTATTATTCCGCTCGCCATCGTTGTGTTCATTCTAGGCGTGCGGGCAATGCGGGACTTGAGCGAAAGGCGGGATCGCCGACCTCAAGACCCGCGCAAGAGGATCCTGCCTCTCGATGGAAGGAGCGCTGGAGTGAAGACACTGCTCTCCCTTTTCGCGGCCACCGCGCTCTGCTGCACCGGCGGCCCCGAGACCGCAGCGGACACGCGGCCCAACATCCTGATGATCGCGGTCGACGACCTGCGGCCTGAGCTGGCGTCGTTCGGCGCTTCGTATATTCATTCCCCGCACATCGATCGGCTGGTGTCAGCGGGGCGAGCCTTCCGCAGGCACTATGTCCAAGCACCGACCTGTGGCGCTTCGCGATACACGCTGTTGACCGGTCGCTATGGCGGAGCCAGTAACAGCGCGCTGTTCGAACGTGCCGCGCAGTTGCAGGACGACCCAGGCTCTGTGTCTCCGAGCATGCCTGCTTGGTTTCGCCGGCACGGTTACACAACAGTTTCGGTCGGAAAAGTCTCTCATCATCCCGGCGGCCTCGGCGGGGAGGACTGGGACGACTTCCGCCAACTGGAAATGCCCGACTCGTGGGATCGCCACCTGCTGCCAGCCGGCCCCTGGCAGCATCCTCGCGGCTGGATGCATGGCTTGGCTCGCGGAGAAATCCGGGGCGATCCCGCCGAGATGGCCGTGTACCAAGCCGCGGACGGCCCTGACTCGATCTATCCGGACGGGCGCTCGGTCGACGAGGCTCTGCGACAGCTGGATCTGTTGACCTCCGATCGCGAGCGGCCCTTCTTCCTGGCCGTTGGAATCCTTCGCCCGCACCTGCCATTCGGTGCGCCGCTCCGGTACCTCAGGCACTACGCCGACAAGCAACTGCCGCCCACGCCCCACCCGGCCAAGCCGAAGGGAAGGACCACCTGGCACGCTTCGAATGAGTTCATGAAGTACCAGCGTTGGAACCGCGATCCGAACACAGATGCCGAATTCGCGCTGGAGGTGCGCAGGCACTACGCCGCCTGCGTGACCTACGCCGACGCGCAAGTCGGGCGCATTGTGGAGCGACTCCAGCAGAGCGGCGCTTCAAAGAACACCGTCGTGCTGCTGTGGGGCGATCACGGCTGGCACTTGGGCGAGCACTCGATCTGGGGCAAGCACGCCCTCTACGAGGAATCCTTGCGATCCCCCCTCGTCATTTCGCATCACGGGCTGCTGCAGCCCGGGGTCCCGTCGGATGCGCTCGTCGAGACCTTGGACGTGTTCCCCACGCTCTGCGATCTGGCCGGATTGCCGATACCGGAGTTCGTGCACGGAGCGTCGCTGCGCCCGATCCTGGACGATCCGGCCGCAACGGGCCACCCCGCGATCTCCTACCGTCGAGAAGCCCGGACGATACGCACGGCGACACATCGCCTGATCCTTCACGATGACGGGTTCGCGGAGCTGTACGACCACACGTCAGCCGACAAGGAGACGGTGAATGTCGCGGCTTCGCATCCAACCTTGGTAGCGGAGCTCTCCGAGAGGCTCCACGACCGCTTGGATCGGTAACCGACCGGCCGCCGGCTGCACGGTGCTAGACTGGCAGCGCAAGGGTGTTTCTGTGGCGCCGTCCATTGGGCTGCGCGGGCGGTGCTCTCTTGGCAGCGGACTCATGCGTTTCAGGTCGCATGGCTTGATCGGCGCGCTAGCGGCCTCGTCGCTATGCGCAGCCCCGCAAGCGCCCTCTTCCGCTACAGCGATCAGCTTCTTCGAGTCCGAGATCCGGCCGATCCTGCACACTCGCTGCTCGCAGTGCCACAACGACCGGCTCCGCACTAGCGGCCTTTCGCTGGCCTCCCGCGAGGGGGTGCTGGAAGGCGGCACGCGCGGGCCAGCGATCTCCGTCGACCGGCCTTCAGAGAGCCTGGTCCTCGCCGCCCTGAACCACTCCGAGACGCTCAGCATGCCGCCGGACGGGAAGCTGCCGGATGACAAGATCGCCGCCATCGAACTCTGGATCGAACTCGGCGCTCCCTGGCCCGAGCACTCCGCGAAGCCCGCCCCGGCAGCAAACGCCGAGCACTGGTCGTTCCAACCCATCAGGCGGCCACAGCCGCCGAGCGTCTCGCGACCGGCATGGGCGCGCAATCCGATTGACCGATTCATACTGGCGCGGCTTGAAGAGGCCGGCCTGAAACCGTCTGCCGAAGCATCCGCCACGACCTTGGTGCGTCGAGTCCACCTAGATCTCACCGGGCTCCCGCCCGCTCCAGACGTGGTTCGCGACTTTGTCGAAGACACCGCGCCGGGTGCCTACGAACGCATCGTAGATCGCTTGCTCGATTCGCCCGCCTACGGCGAGCGCTGGGGGCGGCACTGGCTTGACGTCGCCCGCTACGCCGATTCAAACGGCTACAACGCCGACGCTCAGCGTGAGATCTGGATGTACCGCGATTGGGTGATCGATGCCTTCAATCGCGACCTGCCGTTCCGACGGTTCGCGATCGAACAGCTCGCCGGCGACATGTTGCCGGATCCCTCCGAGCGATCGATCGTGGCGACGGGATTCCATCGCAACACCCTGCTCAATCTCGAGGGAGGAGTCGACTTCGAACAGTACAGGGTGGAGTCCGTCGTCGACCGCGTCGACGTCACCGGCATAGCTTTCCTTGGGCTCTCCTTGGGATGCGCGCGCTGTCATGACCACAAGTACGATCCTATTTCGCAGCGCGAGTTCTACGAGTTCTTCGCCTTCTTCAACAACATCGATGAACTTAGCGGCGCCTTCAAGAACAACGAGGGCCGCGCCCGGGCCTACGAGCCCGTGCTCGAGTTCGGCACCGCCGAACAATACCTCCGCCAGAAAGCCATCAAGGCGCAGATCGAGGCCATGCAGGCCGAACAATCCGCCTATCAGAAGACACTCCTCGCCAGGCAGCCCGAATGGGAAGCGAGCCTGACCGAGGCCCAGATCGCCAAGCTTCCGCTCGGTGTCCAGCGCATCCTGCGCAAAGCCCCGGAGGACCGCTTGGAGGGCCGCCGGGTGTTCGTCCGCAATGAATTCCTGGCACAGGACCCCGGAATGCAGGAGCGCCGCAAGGCGATTGCCGCCGTCGGGGCGCTATTGCCGAAGATCCCGAGCACTCTGGTGATGCGCGAACTGCCGGAACCGCGCCCGACGCACGTCCTGCTGCAAGGCGAGTTCCTTCACAAGGGCGAGCAGGTGTTTGCCGGTACGCCCGCCGTCTTGCCGCCGCTCGAAGCCGAGAATCCGAACCGCCTCGACCTAGCCCGCTGGATCGTCCGCCGCGACAACCCCCTGGTGCCGCGCGTCACGGTCAACCGCGTCTGGCAGCGCTATTTCGGACAGGGAATCGTAGCGACCGAGAACGATTTTGGCACGCAAGGCGAGCCTCCCACGCATCCATCCCTGCTCGACTGGCTCGCGACCGAGTTCGTGGACAACGACTGGAGCTTGAAGGCGCTGCACCGCTTGATCGTCACCTCGGCTACCTATCGACAGGCCTCCGGACACCGCGCCGACCTAGCGGCAGCGGATCCCGACAACCGCTTGCTGGGAAGACAGAACCGCCTGCGCGTGGAGTCCGAGATCGTTCGTGACCTAGCCCTTTCGGCCAGCGGCATGCTGACCCACGAGATCGGCGGCCCGAGCGTCTTCCCGGCGCAGCCGCCCGGAGTGATGATTCGCAAGCCGTGGCCGGAGAGCGAGGGCAAGGACCGCTATCGGCGCGGGCTGTACACCCATTTCTGGCGCACCAGCCCCCATCCCGGCCTGATGGTCTTTGACAGCCCCGATGCACTGACCACGGCGACTAGGCGCAACCGGTCCAATACCCCGCTGCAGGCGCTCACGCTGCTGAATGACACTGGCTTCCACGAATTCGCCCAAGGGCTCGCCCGCCGCGTCGTAGAGGACCACCCGGAAAGCGGCGTGGCGGAACGGGCCGCGCACGCATTCCGCATCTGCCTCGCTCGCTCTCCATCGGCGGACGAGCTGGCAACGTTGACCACTTTCGCCAGTACTCAGTTGGACGAGTTCCAAACCTATCCGGAACGAGCGAAGGGGATCCTGACGCTTGGCAGCCAAGAGGGCGAGGAGCCTTCGGAGCTGGCCGCTTGGACCACCTTGGCAAGCACGCTGATGAACCTTGACGAGTTCATTACGCGGGAGTGACCCGTCATGACACGCACACAACTCCACCTGTTGCACGCCACCCGGCGCCACTTCTTCAGCCAGTGCTTCGTGGGCTTGGGCGGTTTGGCGCTCGCCGATCTGCTCAGCCCGACCTGCCTGCATGCAGCGTCCGGCTCCGTTTCGGAGCGCCCCCTGGCACCCAAGCGGCCTCATTTCGCGCCCAAGGCCAAGCGTGTCGTATACCTGTTCATGTCTGGCGCGCCCAGCCAGTTCGAGACCTGGCTCTGGCGCCCGAAGCTGAGGGAACTGGACGGCCAAGCGACCCCAGACTCCTTCCTGGACGGCAAGCGCTTCGCATTCATGGAGCAGTTCACCAAGCAGCGGCCCAAGCTGCTCGGCCCGCAACGCAACTTCCGTCGACACGGCCAGTCCGGCACCTGGGTGTCCGAGGTCTTCCCTCACATGGCAGGCATCGTGGACGACCTGTCCCTGATCTACACCCTGAAGACCGAGAACTTCAACCACGCTCCCGCGAAGCTCTTTTTCAGCACCGGCTCCACGCGCTACGGGCGGCCCTCGATGGGCTCGTGGATCACCTACGGACTCGGCAGCGAATCCCAAAACCTGCCCGCCTTTGTCGTGCTGCGCTCCGGCAAGCAAAACCTGATGGGCGGTGCCAACATATGGGGCAGCGGGTTCCTGCCGACGGCTTACCAAGGGGTGGAATTCCTCCGCTCGGCGGACCCCATCCCGAATCTGTCCAGCCCTCCCGGATTCTCGGCCGAGAGGCAGTCGGCGCGAGTCAGCGCCATTCGCGAACTCAACCTAGCACGACTGACAGAAGTCGGCGATCCGGAGATTTCCACCCGCATCGCCGCATACGAGCTCGCCCACCGCATGCAGACCAGCGGTCCGGAACTGATGGACCTGTCCAGCGAGAGCCAGGCAACGCTGGACCTCTATGGAGCCGAGCCGGGCAAGTCGACCTTCGCCAACAATTGCCTGGTCGCCCGCCGCCTATTGGAGCGCGGCACGCGCTTCGTGCAGCTCTACCACACCGGCTGGGACCACCACGGCAACCGCGTCAATAACCTCGCCGACAAGCTCGACGAGGTCGCCCTGGACGTGGACCGGGCCTCGGCGGCGCTGGTCACCGATCTCAAGCAGCGCGGCCTGCTAGACGACACCCTGGTGATCTGGGGCGGCGAGTTCGGCCGGACCCCCATGGGCGAGATCAAGGAGCTGCCCGGCCGCAACCACCACATCGAGAACTTCCCCATGTGGTTCGCCGGAGGCGGCATCAAAGCCGGCCAGGCCATTGGAGAGGTTGACGACCTTGGGTTTTTCATCACCAAGGATCCGATCGAGGTCCATGACGTGCAGGCGACGATACTGCACTTGCTTGGCTTGGACCACACCAAGCTCACGTTCCGGCACCAAGGCCGCGATTTCCGGCTCACGGACGTGGCCGGACGCCTGATCGAGCCGTTGCTGGCCTGACGCCCGGCAGTGATCGGCACAGGGGCAATGGATCCGTGCCCCCGCGCCGCGGGCCCGGGCGCATCCGGCGGAGATCTCTCCGCCCGCTCCTCAGCTGCAGCCCGAGGTCGCGCCGCACTCCGCGCAGCGGTAGCAGCTGCCGTTCACGCTCATGATCGCACCGCACTCCGCGCAAGGCGGACCGTCCACCGGCGAGTCCATAACTTGGACGGCTTCTTGCCCCGAAACGCTGTTCGCGGGCGGCGCGCTCGCAGTCGCGGTTGGCAGGGCTTGGTCGATTTGGCCGACAGCATCCTCCTTGTTCGGCGCGTACCTCGTGCCCAGCCAGCGGAAGATGTAGTCGGTGACCGACTTGGCGTAGTGGATGTCCTTGTTGTTCGTCCAGCCGCTCGGCTCGAACCGCACGTGGCTGAACTTTTCGACCAAGGTGTGCAGCGGCACTCCGTACTGCAGCGTCAGCGAGATGGCTGTGGCGAAGTTGTCGATCAGGCCGCTGATCGTCGAGCCCTCCTTGGCCATGCGGATGAAGATCTCACCGGGCTGCTTCGTGTCCGGATAGAGCCCGACCGTGAGATAGCCCTCGTGCCCCCCTACCGAGAACTTGTGCGTTAGAGACTCGCGCTCGTCCGGCAGCCTGCGGCGCAGCGGGCGAGGTGTGGTGTCTGTGGTCGCGTCCGCTTCGCCCTGATCCGACTGGCCCGTGCTGAGTGGCTGCGCCCCCTTCGAGCCATCGCGGTAGATTGCCACAGCCTTCAGCCCCAAGCGCCACGCGTCCATGTAGGCGTCGGCGATATCGTCCACCGTGGACGCCTGCGGCATGTTGATCGTCTTTGAGATCGCGCCCGAGATAAAGGGCTGCACCGCAGCCATCATCTTCAAGTGCCCGCTAAAGTGGATCGAACGCTCGCCGTTGAGCGGCTTGAAGCTGCAGTCGAACACCGGCAGGTGCTCGTCGCTCAGTCCCTGCGATCCCTCGATCGTTTCGGTGGAATCGATGTGGTCGACGATCTCGGCGACCTGTTCCTCGCTGTAGCCGATCCGCTCCAGCGCTTCGGAGACCGTGTTGTTGACGATCTTGATCACACCGCCGCCCACCAGCTTCTTGTACTTGACCAGCGCAAGCTCCGGCTCCACGCCCGTCGTGTCGCAGTCCATCATGAACCCGATCGTGCCGGTTGGCGCGATCACCGTGACCTGGCCGTTGCGGTAGCCGTGCTGCTGCCCGACCGCGCAGGCCTCGTGCCACGCCGCTTCGGCCGCAGCCCGCAGGTCCGGCTGGACGCCCTTTGTGGCGATCTCCTTGCTCGCATCCCTGTGCATCCGAATCACCTCGAGGAAGGGCTCGCGGTTGTCCCCGAAGCCCTTGAACGGGCCGCGCACCTCGGCGATCTGCGCACTGGTGAGGTAAGCCTGGCCGCACATCGTGGCCGAGACCGCTCCCGCGATGGCCCGGCCGCGATCCGAGTCGTACGGCACGCCCATGGACATCAGCATTGCGCCAAGATTGGCGAAGCCTAGGCCCAGCGGACGATAGGAGTGAGAGTTGAACGCGATCCGCTCGGTCGGATAGGCCGCGTTGTCGACCAAGATCTCCTGAGCCAAGATCATCGTGGCAACCGCCCGGCGGTAGGACTCAACCTCGAAGGTGCCGTTCGAGGATTGGAACTTCTTCAAGTTCAGTGACGCCAAGTTGCAGGCCGAATCGTTCAAGAACATGTATTCCGAACAGGGGTTCGAGGCATGGATCCGATCCGTGTTCTTGACCGGGTTCCACCTGTTGATCGTCGTGTCGAACTGCATACCGGGATCGCCGCACTGGTGCGTGGCCTCGGCAATGTCGTTCAGCAGGTCCTTGGCGCCGTGGCGCTCCTTGGGCTGCTTGCTCAGTACGGAACGCGTCCACCAATCGCGCCCCTCGCTGGCCGCGTGCATGAATTCGTCGGTGACGCGCACCGAGTTGTTGGCGTTCTGGAACGAGATTGTCGAGTAGGCGTCGCCGTCGATCGCCGCATCGTATCCGTTCTGAATCAACACGTGGGCCTTCTTCTCTTCGCGCGCCTTGCACCAGATGAAGTCCTTCACGTCCGGGTGATCGACATCAAGGATCACCATCTTGGCGGCGCGACGCGTCTTGCCGCCGGACTTGATCACTCCGGCAAACGCGTCGAAGCCCTTCATGAACGACACTGGGCCGGAAGCCCGCCCGCCACCGGCCAGGCCGGCGTCGTCCTCGCGGATGTTGGAGAGGTTCGTGCCGGTGCCCGAGCCCCACTTGAACAGCATGCCTTCGGTCTTGGCCAAGTCCAGGATTGACTCCAGCGAGTCCTGGACCGAGTTGATGAAGCAGGCCGAACACTGCGGCCGATGCTGGTCCGGATCCAGCGCAGCGACGCGCTCGCTGGACTCGTCCCACGCCCAGCCGTAGCCGCGCGACTCCTTGCGCACGCCAACGTTGAACCAGACCGGGGAATTGAAGCTCGCCTTCTGGGTCAGCATGAGGTGAGCCAAGTCATCGCGGAAGGCCTCCACGTCGGCCTCTGACGCGAAGTAGCCGCCAAGGCCGCCCCAGTCCGCGATCGTGTCCACCACCCGGTGCACCAGCTCGCGCAGGCTGCGCTCGCGGTCCGGCCGCCCGACCGTGCCGTGGAAGTACTTGCTGGCCACGATATTGGTCGCGGTCTGCGACCAGTCGGAGGGCATTTCGACGTCCGTCTGCTCGAAGACGATGTTTCCCTTCACGTCGGCGATCACCGCCGAGCGCTGCTCCCACTCAAGCGTGTCGTACGGCGTCTGGCCGTCCTTGAGGTCGCTAGTGAAATAGCGCTCGAAGGCCAAGCCACGCCGGAACTGCGCCGCGTCCTTGGCGGCCTGCGCCCCAGTGGCAACCGCCACTCCCACCCTGGGTTCCACCACTGTATCGATTCCTGCCGTGCCCATCGCTCACTGGCCTCCTTGTTACTTTCGCATCGCCGATCACATTGGCGCGTCGCTGACTCGCTCCAAGCGATACCGCGCACAACTCTAGCACATCTGGCACATCTGCTAGTAGATTTTTTCACCAAATGCACTAGATATTGGAGACTACTTCCCGAAGAACGCAATCCCCAAGTGCTTCTCCAATCAAGGATACACCGCTAAACACCGCATTCGCGATCCTGCCGAAAGCGGAGAAAACGGCCCCGAATCATCATAAACTTGCGCGAATCAGGCCCATCTGCCACCATCCCGCCACCAATACGCGAAGAATTTTTTTCGCTCCGGCACTAACGAACCGGCGCGTTCGCCAGAAACACGAGTCAAGCCCAGATCGACTGCACGCGATCGCGTCCGACCCGCGCCTCGCCGCTGCGCACGACCGCGAATTTCGTCGCGATCGGGCCGATCATCTCGTACAACACCACCGCCGACAGCACGATGGTCGAGATGACCGGGTAGTACAGGGGGAACTGCTGGCTGATCATCAGCACCAAGCCCACCGCCAGGCCAGCCTGGGTGAGCAGCCCGAATCCGAGCAGATTCTGCACCTGAGGGTCCATGCCCAGCCGGCGGCTGCCCAGCCAAGCGCCGCCAAACTTGCCGCAGCCTCGCGCGAACAGGTAGACCAGGCCGACCATGCCGATCGATCCCAGCCGCTGGACATCCAGGTCCGCCCCGGCCAGCACGAAGAAGATCGCGTAGAAGGGAGGATCCGTGCCCTCCAAGGTCTTGAACAGCCGGCGGCTGCGTCGCGAGAGGTTGACCATGGTCGCGCCGACGGCAAGGCTCGCGATGAGCGGCGACAGCTCAGCGATCCGGGCCACCCCGACACACAGCAGGATGGACCCCGCGAGGAGAATCAGCATCTCCCCTGTCTCGCTGACCTGGCGCGCCCAGCCGGCCAGCATCAATCCCGTCAGAAACCCGAGCGCGACAGAGCCGACCAGCTGCCAGACCAGCGGGAAGCCCGCCTGCCAGATTGTCTGCCACAGGCTCTGCTGGCCCCAGCCGGCGACCATGTCGACCAACGCCGCGCAGACTAGGTAGGCAATCAGGCAGACGATGTTGTTGACGGCTATGATGCCGAGCAGCGCATCGCTCAGCGGCCCGCGCGCATTGCACTCTCGCAGCACCATCAGGGTGGACGCCGGGGCAGTCGCGATCGACACAGAGGCCAGCAGCAGCGCGACCTGCCACGGTTGTCCGAGGGCCAGCATCGTCGCCAGCACCATGGCGGCGGCCAGCATGGACTCCATGAGCGTGAGCCGCACGATCTTGCCGCCGATTCGGCGCACGAGGCTGAATTCGAACACGCCGCCGATTGAGAACAGGATCAGGCCCAGCGCCACCTCGCTGAGCGCCTCCAGCGCCTGGACGTTCTCGTGGCTCACCCAGCCCAGCATGGACGGGCCCAGCGCCATGCCGGCCAGGATGTAACCCGTCACTTCCGGGATCCGCAACAGGCGCACCAAGTGGCCGGAAGCCAGCGCCAGCAGCAGGATCAACCCGAGGGAGGAGAGCTCATTCATCGATCCGCACCAGTGTGCCCCACATGCGCCCGCGACGCTCCAGAACCAAGTGAACCTGGCCGCCCGCAACCCGGAAGGCATCTTCCAGATCGGAGAACGCCAGCGCCGGCTTCTGGTTGAGCATCAGCAGCCTGTCCCCCGGGCGGGCTCCCGTGCTCGCCGCCAAGCTCCCTGCCATCACCGGCCCCAGCAGCAGGCCGTCCTGCGGCTCGACGAATCCGCGGGTCGACACGGCAGCCTCGGCCAGCGGACGCGCCTGCAGGGGGATCCTGATCGTGCGCCGCGCACGCCATACGCGCAGGTCGAACAGTTCGCGCGAGACCGGCAGCACCAGGCTGCCCACATCGTCCAGAGTGGACACCGGCGCGCCATCGATCGCCACAATCATGTCGCCCGGCCGCAGCCCCGCCTCGTGCGCCCGGTGGCCCCACCAAGTCTCGCGGACGATGACGCCGCCCTCCTGACGGAAGAATTCCAGCTCGTCCTCCTCGGCCATGGCCAGCCGCATGCCATAGCGCTGTGGCAGCAAGTCCTGGGATTCTGCTTCCGAGCGCGCCTGCAGTTCCAACGCTCCGACCTCGACGGCGATCAAGGTTCCGGCGCAGTCCAGCGCCACGGCGACCAGCCCTCCCTCGAGCGAGAAGATTCCCGCCCCGGCCTGAGCCGCACCGAGTTCGAGATTCGTCAGCACCTCAAGCACCTCGACCTCGCCGCAAGGCCGCTCCATCACGCCGAACAGATTGCCGGGCGCGTAGCGCAGCCCTCCGGCGCTGGAGCGCCACACCGCAAGCAGCCACGAGCCCCACGGATAAAGACGCACGGGGCGGCGGCTGCTGACCACAGCGTCCAACGGAGCCTTGAGCAGGACGTAGGGCAGGTGTGGCGCGGCCACCCTCGTCTGCAGCTCGACCTCGCGGTCGTCGAGGGCCGTGCGGTCACGCGCCGGAAAGGGCCCCAGACGAGCGGAGGTCACGACCTCCCCCGCCTGCCAGACGACCCCGCTCTGGCCGGTTCCGGCCAGCAATACCACGCTCTCCTCCACTTGCGTCGCGATATACGAGAAATGCCCGGCAATGCGCTCCACCATGCGGCGGTCAGCGTACCGGGCCAGCTGCGGCAAATCCGACGCAGACGCTGGCACGACTTCCTCCGGCACGACGCCGGGCTTGACCGCGAAGCCCACCAACAGGATCACGAGGCAGGCTACGGCCAGCACGGCGATGTAGCGCGGATCAGACCTCCGGACTGCCATCCAACTCCATGGGTCGAACTCAGATCATGACGGCATCCCCGCTGATGCGGCAGTCCACGACCAGCAGGAACAGCGCCCCAACTGCGGCGAGCATGCAACCGAGAATAGCCCAGACCGGCGTGCCGAACCCCGCGAAGCTGACGAGCACAGCCACTGCCCAGCTGCCTGCCAGTGACACCACCAGCGACACGTGCAAGGAGCGCATGACCCACAGGCTCCTCCCCAACGTTGCCGGCCAGTCTCCCAGCCGCAGAGTGAGCGATAACAGCAGTCCCGCCGCCAGCCCGAGGAGCGGTGCCCCTGCGACCGCCAGCAGCGCCACCCTCGCATAGAGCAGGCTGGCCGAGCCCGCAACCGCCATGGCCAGCGGCCCGACCAGCGGGTAGAGGTTGTCACGCAGCTTGGGCAGACGTTCGGCCGCCGCCCAGCCGATGGCCAGCCCCGTCCAGAACAACGCCATTACAGCCGCGCCCTCGACAAGCGAGAATCCCACCCTCCGGGACAGGTAGGAAGTCAGCCCTGCCACGGCTAGGCCGCACGCGGTCGCCTGCAACAACAGGCTGGCAGCAATCAGGATCCCGCGCGGTCGGGTGCCCCCGTCGGCGGCCGCCGCGCCCCAGCCCTCCGCCACGGCTTCAAACCTCACGCGCCCGGCGCGAGTCGACGCCAGAACCAATAGCAGCGGAACCGCGGCGGCGGCCAGCAGGACCGGGTCGAGCCGCGATGCCACGTTCGCGCTCCACGCACCGATCAAGTTCGCCGCCACGCCCCCCAGTCCTAAACAGGCACCGCACATGCCCATGATCGCCGCCGGGCGCCAAGGGGGTAGCATCGCGAGCACGAGCGCCACGCTCAGGCGCAGGCAGCCGCCGCACGCCAGCCCCAGCAGGGCCAAGGACGCGGGCCTGGCCCAAGCGTGCTGCAGAGCCGCGAGGTAGACCATCCCGCCGGCGGCACCGATCCCGCACAAGACTAGGACCGCCCGGGTCCCCTTGTCGGGAGCCGCGCGGGCAGACAGCCGCCGCCCCGGTAGCAGCGCGCACAGCGCGCCGGCCGCAGCGGCAGCCTCAGGGCCGACCAAGCTGATCGAAGACAGGGTCTGGCGCAAGGCAAGGATGCCCAGAAAGCCCAAGCCCGCGCCCAGCGCGAACAGAGCCAAGGCGGCGAGCCGAATATGGGTTACTCCAACTATGCGTTTTGGCAATGCCGCCGCGGGCATGGCCGCATTGTATCAACGGAGCCTAGATTCGCGACCCTAGCAAAGCTGCGCCTTGGCCCTACGCCTCGGACGCCAGACTTCGCAGCCGGCCGCCTAGATCCTTCACGGCTCCCCACATCAGCGCCGCCTCGGTCGAGCATCCGATCAGCTTCATTCCGCGCTCGATCCAGAATTCCGCCAACGCGCCGTCTCGCACTTGGATGGCAGGCCAGATGCCCCGCTCCTGGCAAGTCGCGATCACGCGCTCAATGGCCCCGACCAGCTTGGTGTCGTACCACTGGCCTCCGACGCCGAGCGAGATCGACAGGTCCGCCGGACCTATCAGCAGGGAGTCCAAGCCCTCTACGGACGCCAGTTCGGGCAACCGATCGAGCGCTCGCTCGGACTCAACTTGGGCGATCATCAGCGTCTCTTGGTTGCAGTGCGAAACGATCTCATCGAAGCTCGCGTTCTGGTATCCGATCTGCGGCGGCCCCAAGCCGAAACCCCGATGGCCTAGCGGAGGGAACTTGGCCCCGCGCACTGCGCGCGCCAACTGCTCGGGATCCTCGCAGCGGGGAAAGATGATGCCCTCGGCGCCGGAGTCGAGGGCGCGGGCTACAAGGTCGTACTGAAAGTCGCACACGCGCACCACGGCCGTGATGTCTGTCATGCGGTAGGCCCGCAGCAACTCGTGCAGCGTGTCGGGCGAAAACGGGCTGTGCTCGGAATCGAGAAACACCCAGTCCATGGCTGCCGCTTGGAACATCTTGGGGACTTCTGCCGTGCCGATCTGCGAATGCGCGATGCCGACGGCAACCTCGCCCGCCGCCAAGATTGCCTTGGTCTTGTTGGGCCTCATGCTCCAACTGTATCGCAGGCCGCGATCTGGCTCCGTGCCGGCGAAGCCGCCGCGGCCGGGAATCTCACAGGGTTACCAGCAGTGTCGTGTGGAGGAACGTTTGGGAACCGCCGCCCGGCACTCGCCGGATCACGAACTGCCCTGCCAGGAACCGCGACACCCCGATGCTAACCTCTACCTTGGGCGTGGGATCGTAGCGGAGAACAACGTCCAGTTCCGATCCGATGTGCGTGCTGGAAGCGCCGCCGAGCGGCGCGCGCGCCCGCGCCACGAAGTTGGTTTGGTACAGGCCGTCGTAGCGGCTGGCAAGCCGGAAGTCGAGGAAGTCGACATTGATCTGCCAGGCACTGCGAGGGTGCAACTCCACTCCCGTCTTCAGGGCTCGCAAGTTTCGCAACGAAACGATGTCCTGCTCGCCATAGATCCTGTGAGGCCCCGGGAACAGCGTGTCGAACGTGCCGATCCGTCCGTCCTGCGGATCGGAGTCTCCGCTGGCGTAGCTCCATTCCACGCCGAGCCTGGGGCGCAAGCGACGCTGCTCGAGCGTCTTGCCAAGCGCCCACACGCCCATCCAAGCGCCCTGACTCTGGTCCTGTGTCCGGCCCCCTTGGCCCGCGAGGATGACTTGGTAGTCCCAAGTCTCGGCGAGCAGGCCCGCGAATCGCGAACCGGCGGTGCGCAACACCCCGCCGAGATTGGAGGCCAGATCCACCGGGCGCCGCGACGTGAAGTAAAACGGCTCGATTTGGTGGCCGCCCAGGCCGGAACCGATCACTCCCACCGCGCCATACACCCAGCGCGTGCGCGAGGGCGGGTCGAAGCCATCGCTGATATCCACTTGGGTGACTGCCAGCAGGTTGACGCTGTCCTTGCCTCGGCGCAGCACGAGTTCGGACCCGTCCCAGGCTGGAGAAATGTTGCTCCAGTTGCGGACGCCGATGATTCGTTCGTCAATGAACGAGAGCTCGCGCCTGCCGACGAAGAGCGTCAACGGCCCGTCTTCCTGCCCCAAGGCCACATAGCCCTGGCGAATGTCGATGGGGTCCTTGAGCGCCCGGTTGTCGCGGCCGCTCGCGAAGCCCTGCACGTGCGAGTCCTGGGCTTCCACGAAGATGCGCACTTGGCGCGTCGGCCGCATTGTCGCGTCGAACCGCAGGCGGGTGGTCGTGAACGCGTCCTGCTTCACCGGGTCATCGCCGCCGCCATTGCGTGCCTGGGCACGCGCCCGCAATTCGGCCCCGAATTCGTAACGCGGCGCCTGCTCGCGGGCGCTGTACTGGCCAAGCGCCGCAATCGGAGCGAGGCCCGCCATGGCGACGAAGAGCAGCCCGCTCACTGTGCTCTGGAACGGCGTATGCATCCCCGCAACCACCTCGGGCAGTTCCTTCGCAGCTCGGCTAAGCGTCGTCGCTGACGCTCAATACCGCCAGAAACGCCTCCTGTGGAATATCGACACGTCCGACCCGCTTCATCCTGCGCTTGCCCTCGCGCTGCTTCTCGAGGAGCTTGCGCTTGCGCGTGATGTCGCCACCGTAACACTTGGCGGTCACGTTCTTGCGCAGGGGAGCGATGTTGTCGCGGGCCACGATGCGATTGCCGATCGCAGCCTGCAGCGCAACTTCGAACTGCTGGCGCGGTATGAGCTTGCGAAATCGTTGGATCAGCGCCTTGCCGCGGTCATAGGCCTGATCCTTGTGCACGATGATCGACAGGGCGTCGATCGCGTCCCCGGCAACCAAGATGTCGAGCTTGACCATCGGGGACGCCCAGAAGCCCGAGAAGTGGTAGTCGATCGAGGCATAGCCCCGGGAGACGGTCTTGAGGCGGTCGTAGAAATCGAGCACGATCTCGTTGAGCGGAACCTCGTAGGTGAGCACGACTCGGTGGCCGGCAGCGTATTCGAACCCCTTCTGCACGCCGCGCTTGTCCTCGAACAGTTTCAGAATCCCGCCCAAGTAGTCGTCCGAGGTGATCACGGTCACCGTAAACACCGGCTCCTCGATCTGCTTGATCGACGCTTGCGCGGGCCAGCGGCTGGCGTTGTCGACTTCCACCACCTCGCCATCGGTCTTGGTCACACGGTAGCGCACGCCGGGCGCAGTGGTTATCAGGCGTATATCAAACTCCCGCTCCAAGCGCTCCTGCACGATCTCCAAGTGCAGAAGGCCCAAGAAGCCGCAACGAAAACCGAATCCGAGCGCTGCCGAGCTCTCGGGCTCGAACTGGAAAGAGCGGTCATTGAGCTGCAGCTTTTCCAAGGCATCGCGCAGCAAGTCGTGCTCGTGGGACTCGACCGGATATAGCCCCGCAAACACCATCGGCTTGGACTCTTCAAAGCCGGGCAGCGGCTCGTCCGGCAGGTTGCGCTCGTCGCAGATCGTGTCTCCGACGCGGGTCTCGGTGACGTTCTTGATGTTGGCCACCACCCAGCCAACCTCGCCCGCCCAGAGGGTCTGGCAACTGACCGGCTTTGGCGTGCGGAAGCCGAGTTCCTCGACATCGTAGCTCCGCCCGGTTGACCAGAGCCGGATCTTCATGCCCTTGGAGAGTGTGCCGTCAAACACGCGCACCAGCATGACGACGCCGCGGTAGGAGTCGTACCACGAGTCGAACAGCAGGGCCCGCAACGGCGCGGACGGGCGCGTGCGCGGAGACGGCACGCGCTTGACGACGGCCTCGAGCACCTCTGCCACTCCCAAGCCGGTCTTGGCGCTGATCCGGAGCGCGTCGTGCGCTTCCAATCCGATGGTCCCCTCGATTTCGTCTTGGACGCGGTCGGGCTCGGCCGCGGGCAGGTCGATCTTGTTCAGCACGGGCACGATCTCGAGATCATGCTCTAGCGCGAGATAGGTGTTCGCCATCGTCTGGGCCTCAACGCCCTGCGCGGCGTCCACTACTAACAGGGCGCCCTCGCAGGCCGCCAAGCTGCGAGACACCTCGTAGGCGAAATCGACGTGGCCCGGCGTGTCGATCAGGTTGAGTTGGTAGGTCTCTCCGTCCTGCGCTTGATAGGCGATCCGGACCGCTTGGGCCTTGATCGTGATGCCGCGCTCGCGCTCGAGATCCATGGAATCCAGCACTTGCTCCTGCATCTCGCGGCTGCTGAGCGTACCGGTGGTCTCGAGCAGGCGGTCCGCCAGCGTCGACTTGCCATGGTCGATGTGGGCGATGATCGAGAAGTTGCGGATCAAGGAGAGGTCCATGCGGCTATGGAAGGCTTGCCCGGCGGCAATTCCGACCGCCGAGCACTCTCCCCTGCTCTGATTGTAGCGATCCGCCCGCAGTTCAGGCGATCCGCGCCGTGCCGCGATGTGGTGCCCCGGCGGCGCTGGGGGCACGCCGCCGGGGCCGGATCAGAGTGTCAGGATCCGATTCGGTAGGGTTGCTCGGTACGGGTGACTGCGACGACTGTGGGACGGTTCACTGCCGGCCCGCCGAAGCTGGAGATCCGTTGCTGGCGGGTGCCGCCCTCTCCGGGATGCTGGATCGAAACCATCATCAGATCCTGTGCGGAGTTCATAATCACCGAGGCGCATTCAGCCCCCATGACTCCGCTGAAGATCTGCCGGTTGTAGCCCCGCTCGGACCCCTCGGTCGGCACGAAGAAGATGCCGTCGTTGATCCCAAGCGTTCGCGGCTGGCCGTCCGTGGCGATCAACATGTTGCCCTGCTTGTCGAACGCCAGATTGTCCGGGTTGGCGATCTTGCTGACGCGCTCTTGGTCGAATCCGGCGAAGAAGGTGCCGTCAGCCTCGCTGGCGGGATCGCCGCACAACATGAAGATCTCCCAATCGAAGCGCGTGGCGCCACTGTCGCCGCCCCGCTCGGAAATCTCCACGATGTGGCCCATCGGGTTCGGAGCCCGCGGGTTCGGGGCGTTCTCGTCGCCGGCAGCGCGGCGCGTGTTGTTCGTCAGCGCCACGTAGACCTTGTTGGTCAACGGATTGACCTCGATATCTTCTGGGCGGTCCATTTGCGTCGCTCCCAGCAGGTCGGCCGCCTGTCGGGCGAACAGCAGGACTTCGGCCTGGCTGGTGAAGCCGTTCGAAGCATTGATCGGGCCGTTCTCATAGGTCAAGGGCAGCCATTCGCCCGTCCCGTCGTCATTGAACCTGGCAACGTAAAGCGTCCCGCTGTCTAGCAGGTCGCGGTTGGCACTCCGGCTCGAAGAGTCGTAGGTGCCGTCCGACACGAACTTGTAAACGTACTCGAAGCGCGCATCGTCCCCCGAGTACACGACCGCCCGGTTGGCCCCCGACAGTGTGGTCGCAGCCGCCTCATGCTTGAAGCGGCCCAGCGCCGTGCGCTTGCGCGGCATCAAATTGGGGTTGTACGGATCGATCTCCACCACCCAGCCAAACTTGTTCGCTTCGTTCGGTTCGTAGTCGAGATCAAACCGCTGTTGGAAGCGCCACCATTGCCGCCTGCCACCCTCGTCTCTGACACCGAAGCGTTCGTTGGCTGCCTTGGCCATTTCGTGGGTCACGCCGCGGTTGTTGCCGAAGTACTGGTCGAAGTTCTCCTCAGCGGTGAGGTAGGTGCCCCAGGGCGTGATCCCGCCACCGCAGTTGTTGAACGTGCCGCGGACCTCGGTCCCGGACTGATCCGAACTAGTCACCAGCAGCGGGTGGCCCGCGGCCGGGCCGCTAATGGCGATCGGCGTTTCGCCGTGGATCCTGCGGTTGAACCCGCTGCCGCGATAGTGCCGGTAGCCGGGGCCGTCATCCCGCCGATACGGTACGGCCAGGAAAAATGACACGCCGTGGGAAGCGATCTCATAGCAGCCTGTGGCAAAAGTCGACTGAAACTCCAACAAATCTCGATCAGGATTCGATAAAATTGTAGTCATGGCGATGGGTACCCGCAAGCCCGGACAGATCCCGATGTTCCTCGCACCGGACCAACTGCCCCAAGCCCCCACCACTCCCTTCTTCGACAAGCTCAACGAGTTGCTCGCTGAGATGGGCTTCGACGCCTACGTCGAGAACCTGTGCCGCTCCTTCTATGCCAAACGCCTGGGACGGCCCTCGCTCGCTCCCGGCGTCTACTTCCGGCTGCTGCTGCTGGGCTACCTGCTGGGCATCGATTCCGAGCGCGGCATCGCCCTGACCGTCTCGGACTCGCTCGGCTTGCGGGCCTTCCTCGGCTACGAGTTGCAGGACAGCCCGCCGGACCACTCGACGATCTCGCGCAGCCGGCGGCGGATTAGCCTGGAGACGCATGAGCAGGTGTTCGCCTGGGTGCTGCAGCAGTTGCGCCAGGCGGGCCTGGCCGACGGGCAGACGGTGGCGGTGGACGCCACGCTGCTGTTCGCCAACGCGGCCTTGCGGACCTTGCGGCGCAAGGACAGCCAGCAGGGCTACCGCGAGTTCGTGGAGGGGCTGGCGGAGGCCGCCGGGGTGCCGACGCCGACTTTGGCGGAATTGGCGGCCTTCGACCGCCAGCGCAAGCCCAAGACGTTGTCGAACAAGGAGTGGGAGTCGCCGACGGACCCGGACGCACGGGTGGCGAAGATGAAGGACGGCACGACGCACCTAGCGCACAAGGCCGAGCACGCGGTGGACTTGGAGAGCGGGGCGCTGGTAGCAGTGACGCTGCAAGCGGCGGACCAAGTGTTGAATTTCAGATAGATTCGTGCGGACTTTTTCAGATTATTTCCTGCTGTAGTGGAGAAATTTTTCAAGTAGATTCGCTACTGCAGGAGGGAGTTAAGGGCAATCAGCGGCGGTGCGGTCGGGGAAGGGAGTCGACGGCGGAGGTTTTCCGGAAGTAGAGATAGGCGGCGTGTTGTAGCCGGGTCGCGGGGGTGCGATCGGGCAGTCGATGGGGGTGAATAGGGACAGCTAGCGTGGCTGGGAGCGGCGCAGCAGATCGTTCCAGTCCTTGGCGCCGACCGGCCGGAGGCGGCTGCAATGGGGGGTGTGGCGGCGGAGGGAGTCGGCGGCTTGGTCGCCGGCGCGGTCGGCGTCGTAGGCACACAGGATGCGCGGTGCGCGGAAGGCTTGCAGCCAGGGCGGGAGAGAGGTCGCGATGCCGGCGGTGGAGGCGAGCAGGGTATCGGGTGGCAAAGTGGGAGCCAGCAGGCGGAGCGCGGCGAGGGCGTCGAGGGCACTCTCGACGAGCAGGATGGCATCGAGATCGTCGATGTTGGCCGGCAGCCAGAAGCCGCCACGGGCCTTGCGGGAGCCGGGCGCCATGCCCTTGAAGGTGCGGCCGTCGGGAGCCGGGCGGGTGCCGACGAGCTCGGCGCCGACGGGATGTTGGTGGCGGTCGCGACAGACGAAGACGGCGTTGCGGCGGGAATCGGCGTAGAGGATGCCCTCTTGGCGGCAACGCTCGAGCAGGGCGGGGTCGAGCCCGCGGGCGGTGGCCAGGAAGTCACGCACGGGGTCCCAGAGGCGGTCTGCGGGGGGTGGCAGGCGCAAGCCGTGGCGGCGAGCGGGCGGGGTGGCAGGCGCAGGCTGGGGGAGGCCGCCGTGGCGTTCGAGGAACTCGACGGCGGCGCGGAAGCGGCAGCCGCGCACGTGCATGACGAGATCGATGGCACCACCGCCGCCGCGCCCCTGGCGGTGGTCGAAGAACTGCGCGCCGCGGATGCTCAGCACGGAGCCGGGCCGCTTCCAGCGGGCCGGGTTGGCGGGATCCTTGCGGTAGCCGAGTTGGACGGCGAGCGGTTCGAGCGAGCCGTCGCGCACCTGCGCGGCGCGTTCGCGCCAAGGGTCGTTGAAGGGGGTCACAGGCGCACCTCGGCACAGGCCTGTTCGAGTTGCTCGGCGGAGACCTGGCGAGCCTGGGCGCAGGCTGCGGCGGCGAGGGCGAAGTGGGCGATGCGGTCGACCTGGCGGGGCAGGCCGCGCGAGGCCTGGAAGAGGGCCTCGAGGGCATTGGGCTCGAACAGCGGCAGGTCGCAGCCGGCCAGGCGCAGGCGGTGGGCGAGGTAGGGTTCGAGTTCGTCGCGGGCGAGGCCGGCGAGCTGGTGCTGCACGGCGATGCGCTGGCCGAGCGATTCGTGCACGGCCATGGCGAGGCGCTTGCGCAAGGAGGACAGGCCGGACAGCAGCAGGCACAGGCAGCGCTCGGCATCCATCTGGAAGTTGGTGAGCAGGCGGAGCTCCTCGAGCACGTCGTTGCGCAGGTTGTGGGCCTCGTCGATGATCAGCACGGGCAGCTGGTGGGCCTCGCGGGCGAGGCGGGCGATTTCCTCGCGCAGGGCGCGGAAGGCGGGAGCGCGGGAGCGCTCCGGCTGCAGGCCGAGTTCCCAGGCCAGGGTCTGGTACATGTCCAGCACCGAGCCGGTCGTGAGCGCGACGTAGGCGACGCGGAAGAGGCCGGGGTGCAGGCTGGCGGCGAACTGGCGGCAGGCGGTGGTCTTGCCGCAGCCGACCTCGCCGGTGAGCAGGCCGATGCCGCGCAGTTCGAGCAGGTGCTGCAGGCGGGTCTGGGTCTCGATGCCGGCCTGGGCGGGGAACAGCTCGTCGGTTTCGGCGGGGGTCTGGAAGGGGTAGCGGGTGAGGGCGAAATGCTGTAGGTAGGTCATTGCCGGGGAGGCTCCTGGGAGGTGTCCGGGCGCTCGAGCGCGCTCAGGCGCAGCGGCGGGGCCGGGGCGCTGGCGTCCGCGCTGCGGTCGTCGGCAGCGTCAGCGGCATCCTCGGAGCGCGGGTCGGGGGTGCGTCGGATGAGGGCGTTGGCGTGTGCGTCGAGCAAGGTCGCGCAGCCGGCCGCGCGGCCCTGGTGCAGGACCGGGACGGGCCGTCCGGGCGGTGCGGCGGGATCGACCAGCAGGACGATCCGCTGCCCGACCAGTTCGGCGCCCACCTCGTAGAGGCGGCCCTGGAAGCTGACGGTGCGGTCCTTGGCGACGCGGCGGCGGTGCTGGAAGCGGAAGATCGTGTCGAGCTCGTCGTCGGGCGGGGCCGGGCGCAGGCGGCTGGCGGCCAGCGCCCATTGGTCGAGCGGGGTGCGCTGGTGGTCGAGGCCGCGGTGGGGAGTGCGGTGGTACTCGCCTTCGATCCAGGCCCCGAGACGGCGGTTGAGGGCGTCGAGGCTGGCGCTCGCGGTCTCGTCCAGGGTCGGCAGGAACTGGGCTCTGCAGGTCCTGAAAAAACGCTCGATTTTCCCCTTTCCCTGCGGCGCGTAAGGTCTCGCATGGATCAAATGGATGCCAAGGCTGGCGCAGATCACGGACAGGTGGCGGGAGCGGTAGGAGGCACCGTTGTCGCAGTACAGTCTCTGCGGGACGCCGCGTTTGAGCAGGGCCTGGCGCAAGACGGGCAGGAACGCCTCGGCGCTTTCGGAGAAGGCGAAGGCGGCGTGCGGGATGACGCGCGTGGCATCGTCAATGACGGCCAGCAGGTAGGCCTTGCGCCGCCGCCGCCGGTCGTCGGGATCGCTGCCGACCTTGGGGCCATGCATGCAATCGGCCATCCACAGCGCGCCCGCGTCGGGGTAGCTGAAGCGGCGCCGGTCGCGGCCGTCGGGACGGTCCTTGGCCGGCCCCGTCAGGCCCTCTTGGCGCAGCAGGCGGTAGACCGTGGCCGGGGCCAGGGCGGTCGTCGCGGGCACGCTGCCGCTGGCCCTGCGGATTCTGGCGAAAAGGGTCAGTAATCCGAAGGAAAAGGGTCAGCGTTCTGGCCGAAAAGAATCACTGTTCTGACGAAAAGGGTCAGTTCGGAGCGCAGCGACGCTGACGGATCCTAGTATGCCATCAGGGAGGCACCTCCTTGCATGGATTCCCGGTTCCCGGGAAGATGGGACATCATCATCATTCTGTTCCTCCTGTGTCCGCGGCGGCCGCGTCGAGTGGCCGGGGCTGCGGCTCTGCCTGTGTCAAATTTGGGCGGGCAGGCGGGCTCCCTGGCCAGCCTCCGTTGCGCGCCCAATGTTGCTCACACCGCAGCAAGTGCTGGCGCAGGTGCTGCCAGTACTGTGGCGGGTAGGTTTGCGGGGTGGCGGCGAGCACCTCTTCCAGCAGTGGCTGGAAGTAGTGCAGGCTGCGAATCGGCAGCCCGGCCGGCTGTGCGAGCAGTGTGATGGACTTGCGCGCGCAGCCGAGCAGGATGGCGTTGCGGGCGGTTTCCAGCGGGACTGCGGAACTGTGCCAGTGCCGCGCCAGGCACTCGTCAGCGGAGTTGAAGCGGCCCTGCACGCAGCTGGGCTGCAAGAAGGCCTGGCGCACGCTGGCGACATAGTTGGCGGCGGGATCGGCCGCTGGGGCCAACTCGGAGTCGACCGCGGCATAGGGCCAGAAACGCGCACAGACGGTCAGCCGCGAGCGCCGGTGCTGGTTGGGAGCGGGCTCGATCCGGCAGACCCCTTGGCGCACCAGTTCCTGCAAGCAGCGCCCCACAGTCGAGTGGCTCTTGGCCAGCTGGCGAGCCAGCTCGGCCCGCTCGAACTCGAGCGTGCCGGCCGGGCGCCGGGCTCGCAGACACACGTGCGCGAAGAGTTTGAAGGCCGCGTCGGAGAGCACTCCCAGCGCCCGCTCGAAACCTTCCCCGGCCGCGAAGAACGCACCGGCCGAGGGCTTGATGTGGAAACGCTCTCTCATGTCGCGTCCTCCTGCTGGCGATCCTCTTGCAGGCGTTGCGCGGCCTGCGTCTTGCGCAGCGATTCCCCCTCCAGCGGGAAGCTGTGCGCCACGTGCACCAAGCGGTCCAGGATGCTGTCGGCCATGGTCGGATCGCCCATCTGCGCATGCCAGCTGGCGGGCGGCAGCTGGGAGGTCAGCACCGTCGAGCGCAGGTTGAAGCGGTCGTCGCAGATTTCCAGCAAGTCGCGCCGTTGGGAGTCGCTCAGCGGTGTCAGCGCGAAATCGTCCAGCACCAGCACGTCGGTGCGCGCCAGGCGGTCCAGCAGGCGCGGGAAGCTGCCGTCGGCGTGGGCCGCCTGCAGGTCCCGGAACAGTTGCGTGCAACGCTTGTAGAGCGCGCTGTAGCCGTCCCGGCAGGCCTTGTGCGCCAAGGCGCAGGCCAGATACGTCTTGCCCACCCCGGAGGGGCCGGTCAGGATCACATTGTGCTTGTTGCGCACCCAGCGCGAATCGTGCGCCAGGCTGACGAAGCGCGACCGCTCCAGCCCGCGCGGGTGGCGGTAGTCGACGTCTTCCAGCGTCGCCTGCATGTGCAGCTTGGCCAGCGCCAGCCGCCGCGTCAAGGCGCGGCTCTGCTTCCAGCTGTGCTGGGAGTCGACCAGCAGGCCGAAGCGCTCCTCGAAGCTCAGCTCGGCCGCGCCCGGGTCGGCCAGCTGCTGGCGGAAGGCTTCCGCCATGCCGTTGAGGCGCAGTTGGTAGAGTTGTTCCAAAATCGGCTCGATCAACATGCTGCGCCCTCCTTGGCCTGGCCGGCCCGCTGGGCCGCGGCGCGGAAATACTCCGGCCCGCGGATATTGCCGTGCTCGACCGGCGCTTGGGCCGAGACCTGCTCCGGCTCGCCGGGCTGGCTGTCCAGGCCGCGCTGCAAGATCTGCTTGACGCATTTGTAGCTGCACTCGCCGTGCGCCCGCGCGCGCTTGGCGGCCGCCTCCAAGCGCTGGCTGCCGTAGTGCTGTTGAATTTCAGATAGATTCGTGCGGACTTTTTCAGATTATTTCCTGCTGTAGTGGAGAAATTTTTCAAGTAGATTCGCTACTGCAGGAGGGAGTTAAGGGCAATCAGCGGCGGTGCGGTCGGGGAAGGGAGTCGACGGCGGAGGTTTTCCGGAAGTAGAGATAGGCGGCGTGTTGTAGCCGGGTCGCGGGGGTGCGATCGGGCAGTCGATGGGGGTGAATAGGGACAGCTAGCGTGGCTGGGAGCGGCGCAGCAGATCGTTCCAGTCCTTGGCGCCGACCGGCCGGAGGCGGCTGCAATGGGGGGTGTGGCGGCGGAGGGAGTCGGCGGCTTGGTCGCCGGCGCGGTCGGCGTCGTAGGCACACAGGATGCGCGGTGCGCGGAAGGCTTGCAGCCAGGGCGGGAGAGAGGTCGCGATGCCGGCGGTGGAGGCGAGCAGGGTATCGGGTGGCAAAGTGGGAGCCAGCAGGCGGAGCGCGGCGAGGGCGTCGAGGGCACTCTCGACGAGCAGGATGGCATCGAGATCGTCGATGTTGGCCGGCAGCCAGAAGCCGCCACGGGCCTTGCGGGAGCCGGGCGCCATGCCCTTGAAGGTGCGGCCGTCGGGAGCCGGGCGGGTGCCGACGAGCTCGGCGCCGACGGGATGTTGGTGGCGGTCGCGACAGACGAAGACGGCGTTGCGGCGGGAATCGGCGTAGAGGATGCCCTCTTGGCGGCAACGCTCGAGCAGGGCGGGGTCGAGCCCGCGGGCGGTGGCCAGGAAGTCACGCACGGGGTCCCAGAGGCGGTCTGCGGGGGGTGGCAGGCGCAAGCCGTGGCGGCGAGCGGGCGGGGTGGCAGGCGCAGGCTGGGGGAGGCCGCCGTGGCGTTCGAGGAACTCGACGGCGGCGCGGAAGCGGCAGCCGCGCACGTGCATGACGAGATCGATGGCACCACCGCCGCCGCGCCCCTGGCGGTGGTCGAAGAACTGCGCGCCGCGGATGCTCAGCACGGAGCCGGGCCGCTTCCAGCGGGCCGGGTTGGCGGGATCCTTGCGGTAGCCGAGTTGGACGGCGAGCGGTTCGAGCGAGCCGTCGCGCACCTGCGCGGCGCGTTCGCGCCAAGGGTCGTTGAAGGGGGTCACAGGCGCACCTCGGCACAGGCCTGTTCGAGTTGCTCGGCGGAGACCTGGCGAGCCTGGGCGCAGGCTGCGGCGGCGAGGGCGAAGTGGGCGATGCGGTCGACCTGGCGGGGCAGGCCGCGCGAGGCCTGGAAGAGGGCCTCGAGGGCATTGGGCTCGAACAGCGGCAGGTCGCAGCCGGCCAGGCGCAGGCGGTGGGCGAGGTAGGGTTCGAGTTCGTCGCGGGCGAGGCCGGCGAGCTGGTGCTGCACGGCGATGCGCTGGCCGAGCGATTCGTGCACGGCCATGGCGAGGCGCTTGCGCAAGGAGGACAGGCCGGACAGCAGCAGGCACAGGCAGCGCTCGGCATCCATCTGGAAGTTGGTGAGCAGGCGGAGCTCCTCGAGCACGTCGTTGCGCAGGTTGTGGGCCTCGTCGATGATCAGCACGGGCAGCTGGTGGGCCTCGCGGGCGAGGCGGGCGATTTCCTCGCGCAGGGCGCGGAAGGCGGGAGCGCGGGAGCGCTCCGGCTGCAGGCCGAGTTCCCAGGCCAGGGTCTGGTACATGTCCAGCACCGAGCCGGTCGTGAGCGCGACGTAGGCGACGCGGAAGAGGCCGGGGTGCAGGCTGGCGGCGAACTGGCGGCAGGCGGTGGTCTTGCCGCAGCCGACCTCGCCGGTGAGCAGGCCGATGCCGCGCAGTTCGAGCAGGTGCTGCAGGCGGGTCTGGGTCTCGATGCCGGCCTGGGCGGGGAACAGCTCGTCGGTTTCGGCGGGGGTCTGGAAGGGGTAGCGGGTGAGGGCGAAATGCTGTAGGTAGGTCATTGCCGGGGAGGCTCCTGGGAGGTGTCCGGGCGCTCGAGCGCGCTCAGGCGCAGCGGCGGGGCCGGGGCGCTGGCGTCCGCGCTGCGGTCGTCGGCAGCGTCAGCGGCATCCTCGGAGCGCGGGTCGGGGGTGCGTCGGATGAGGGCGTTGGCGTGTGCGTCGAGCAAGGTCGCGCAGCCGGCCGCGCGGCCCTGGTGCAGGACCGGGACGGGCCGTCCGGGCGGTGCGGCGGGATCGACCAGCAGGACGATCCGCTGCCCGACCAGTTCGGCGCCCACCTCGTAGAGGCGGCCCTGGAAGCTGACGGTGCGGTCCTTGGCGACGCGGCGGCGGTGCTGGAAGCGGAAGATCGTGTCGAGCTCGTCGTCGGGCGGGGCCGGGCGCAGGCGGCTGGCGGCCAGCGCCCATTGGTCGAGCGGGGTGCGCTGGTGGTCGAGGCCGCGGTGGGGAGTGCGGTGGTACTCGCCTTCGATCCAGGCCCCGAGACGGCGGTTGAGGGCGTCGAGGCTGGCGCTCGCGGTCTCGTCCAGGGTCGGCAGGAACTGGGCTCTGCAGGTCCTGAAAAAACGCTCGATTTTCCCCTTTCCCTGCGGCGCGTAAGGTCTCGCATGGATCAAATGGATGCCAAGGCTGGCGCAGATCACGGACAGGTGGCGGGAGCGGTAGGAGGCACCGTTGTCGCAGTACAGTCTCTGCGGGACGCCGCGTTTGAGCAGGGCCTGGCGCAAGACGGGCAGGAACGCCTCGGCGCTTTCGGAGAAGGCGAAGGCGGCGTGCGGGATGACGCGCGTGGCATCGTCAATGACGGCCAGCAGGTAGGCCTTGCGCCGCCGCCGCCGGTCGTCGGGATCGCTGCCGACCTTGGGGCCATGCATGCAATCGGCCATCCACAGCGCGCCCGCGTCGGGGTAGCTGAAGCGGCGCCGGTCGCGGCCGTCGGGACGGTCCTTGGCCGGCCCCGTCAGGCCCTCTTGGCGCAGCAGGCGGTAGACCGTGGCCGGGGCCAGGGCGGTCGTCGCGGGCACGCTGCCGCTGGCCCGCGCCTGGCGGATCAGCGCGCGCACCGACAGCCGGCGGTTGGCCTCCTTGAGGCGCACCAGCAACTCGCAGACCGCTGGCGGCAGGCCGCGCGGCTGGCCGCGATCCTGGCGCCGCTTGGGGTACAGCGCGTCGAAGCCGCCGTCTTCGTACAAGCCCAGCCAGTCGCGGATGGTGGTGATGGCGACGCGCGTGCGACGGCTGCCGGGAATGGCGTGCGCGCGCCCGGCCTTGTCGCGGATCAGGGCCCAGCGCTGGGCCGATCCTGGCGGCAGGCACAGGATCTCCGCAATCACGCTGTAGCGGAACAGGGCGATCTCGCGCCGGAGGTCTGGGAGCTTGTCTGGCATGCTGGCGGGTCCTGGCGAGCCGTGCGGGCGGCCCGCTCTCCCGACTCTAGGCAGGCCGGCCGGGCGGCGAGCGGCCCGTCGCGTGTTGCACGGGCTGAGACGCCGGTTTGACCGCTGGAATCCGTCGCGAAAACCCGACCGGGACCGGCAGCACCGCCAGTTCTGTGGCCGCGACGGACCGCAGCGTGACCAGCACCGCAGCCGTGCCCAGAGCGCTCCCGAACGCCTCCACGGTCGGCTCCACACGCCCGCAACTCTCCGGCAACAGGGTCGTCAGCAGCGCCAGGCACAGCCGCACGCGCTCGACGCGCCGGGCGACCCAGCGCCGCGCCCCGGCCATCCCCACGTAACGCGACGAGTGCAGTCGCTTCCACCCGCCGCGCGGAAAGCCGGGCTGGACGGCCGCTCGGACCACCTGCTCGACCTCGGCCAATGTCCCGGGCAGGTGCGCTGCCAGACAGTCTGGCAACAGGCTCACCGTCTGCCCGCTCTGCGGGCATCGGAACCGCCGCACCCGCACGCCCTCGGGGATCTTGCGGGCGTAGCTGCCGTGGGGCCGCAGCTGGCAACCGCCCTGCTGGTGGAAGGGGCAGGCCGGCACGCTTGCATCGCGCCACGCCTTGCGGCTAATGTATTCCTCGACGGTGAGGTCTGTGTTGTAGCGAACTTGGAAAGCGCCGTCCACGGCCCGGCGAGCTGAGATCGCGCGGGCCACCCTATTGAACCGGGCCGCCTCCGCGCATGCAACCGCGCCGCGAACGGCCCGGTCCCCTGTCGCACCCGCACGGCGGCCACACAGCGCTTCAGCAAACCCTCTGCCGCTCCGGATTAATCCGATTCTTCAGCAATCCGGAATCGAATTAATGCGACAAATCCTCGCGTTGTTTCACTGAAATATTGTGAAAAACAACAGTGCTTGCCGAGCCGGATAATCCCCAGGCTGGGCCTGTAGGCCTCGCTCGGGTGTGTCTTGGAAGCCATCAGCTCGCGCACCAGCCGAGCCGTCTCCGGGCCGGCTTTTGCAGCCCACTCGACGATCCGTTCCGGCGGCCAGCCCAAGTGCTCGCGGTGGGCCTTGGGGCGGTGCTGCTCGATGGTGCTGTAGCCGCCCTTGCCGCGCTCGCGGCGGTGCAGCGCCACCCGCTCGCCGCGATGGAACAACTCCACGCTGTGCGCGCTGAGGCGCACGTCGACCTGCTTGCGCAGCAGGCTGGCCGGGGCCGAGTAGTGCCACTTGCGCACCGTCACGTGATGGTCCACGTTGACCCGCGCCGTCAGCCATGCGGCGAATTCGTAGTCGCGCTCCGGCAAGGCCAGCAAAGCCGGCCGCTCCAGGCTGGCGAACACGCTCTGGCGCGAGCCCGCGCGCTTTTGGAACGGCTTGGCGTTGTAGGCCGCCAAGCCCTCCCGCAGCGCCTCGTTCAACTCTGCCAGGCTGCAGCAGCGGCGCTGCTGCCGCAACAGCGGCGTGAGCAACTCCCGCTCCACCCCCAGCACGGCCGCCTCCACGGCCGCTTTGTCACGCGGTTTGCCCGCTCGCGCCGGCAGCACCGCCGCGCCATAGTGTTGCGCCAGTTCGGCGTAGCTGCGGTTGACCTCGGGCTCGTAGCGGTCGGCCACGCTCACGGCCGCCTTCAAGTTGTCCGGCACGAACACGCGCGGCACCCCGCCAAAGAAGCGCAGCGCGTTCACATGCGCCCTCAGGAAACTCTCCAGGTCCTGGCTCCGGCAGGCCTCGGCATAGGTGTACACGCTCAGCCCGAGCACGGCCACGAAGATCTGAGCTTCCCAACTCCCCGACGGCTCGTACACCGTCGCCGTATCGCCGGCGTAGTCAATGAAGAGCTGCTCGCCGGCCATGTGATCGTGGTGCAGCACCACGTCCTGACTCGCGCGCCACTGCTTGTACAGCGCGCAGAACTGACTGTAGCTGTAGCTGCGGCCCGGCTCGCTCGCCGCGCAGTACTCGCTCCAGAGCTGCTCCAGCGTGACGCGCTTGAAGCGGCGCAACTGATCGTGCACATGTGCAAAGTCTGGCTGGCTGTGCCTCGCTGGCCCAGCGGCCGACGGGTACAACTGTGCATACAACTCCGCATCGCTGGCGGCGGGACGGGCCAGCGGCCAGCCCAGCCCGGCTTGGCTGGCCCGTCCCAGCAAGCGCTGGATGGCCGACTGGCTCACCCCGGTGGCGCGGGAGATCTCCCGCTGTGTGTGGCCTGCGTCATGGTGCAGGCGCAGGATTTCCTTGATTGCAAACATGGCGATTGGTAGCCTCGGCATCGCGTGCCCTCCTGTCCTCTATGGGGACAGGAAGACACTTGCACCCGCCATCGTCGCCACGCTCTCGGCACTCGACCCCAAGCTCAGGCCGGTGACCCTTTTCAATCAGAACGGTGACCCTTTTCAATCAGAATACGCAGGCCCGCGCCTGGCGGATCAGCGCGCGCACCGACAGCCGGCGGTTGGCCTCCTTGAGGCGCACCAGCAACTCGCAGACCGCTGGCGGCAGGCCGCGCGGCTGGCCGCGATCCTGGCGCCGCTTGGGGTACAGCGCGTCGAAGCCGCCGTCTTCGTACAAGCCCAGCCAGTCGCGGATGGTGGTGATGGCGACGCGCGTGCGACGGCTGCCGGGAATGGCGTGCGCGCGCCCGGCCTTGTCGCGGATCAGGGCCCAGCGCTGGGCCGATCCTGGCGGCAGGCACAGGATCTCCGCAATCACGCTGTAGCGGAACAGGGCGATCTCGCGCCGGAGGTCTGGGAGCTTGTCTGGCATGCTGGCGGGTCCTGGCGAGCCGTGCGGGCGGCCCGCTCTCCCGACTCTAGGCAGGCCGGCCGGGCGGCGAGCGGCCCGTCGCGTGTTGCACGGGCTGAGACGCCGGTTTGACCGCTGGAATCCGTCGCGAAAACCCGACCGGGACCGGCAGCACCGCCAGTTCTGTGGCCGCGACGGACCGCAGCGTGACCAGCACCGCAGCCGTGCCCAGAGCGCTCCCGAACGCCTCCACGGTCGGCTCCACACGCCCGCAACTCTCCGGCAACAGGGTCGTCAGCAGCGCCAGGCACAGCCGCACGCGCTCGACGCGCCGGGCGACCCAGCGCCGCGCCCCGGCCATCCCCACGTAACGCGACGAGTGCAGTCGCTTCCACCCGCCGCGCGGAAAGCCGGGCTGGACGGCCGCTCGGACCACCTGCTCGACCTCGGCCAATGTCCCGGGCAGGTGCGCTGCCAGACAGTCTGGCAACAGGCTCACCGTCTGCCCGCTCTGCGGGCATCGGAACCGCCGCACCCGCACGCCCTCGGGGATCTTGCGGGCGTAGCTGCCGTGGGGCCGCAGCTGGCAACCGCCCTGCTGGTGGAAGGGGCAGGCCGGCACGCTTGCATCGCGCCACGCCTTGCGGCTAATGTATTCCTCGACGGTGAGGTCTGTGTTGTAGCGAACTTGGAAAGCGCCGTCCACGGCCCGGCGAGCTGAGATCGCGCGGGCCACCCTATTGAACCGGGCCGCCTCCGCGCATGCAACCGCGCCGCGAACGGCCCGGTCCCCTGTCGCACCCGCACGGCGGCCACACAGCGCTTCAGCAAACCCTCTGCCGCTCCGGATTAATCCGATTCTTCAGCAATCCGGAATCGAATTAATGCGACAAATCCTCGCGTTGTTTCACTGAAATATTGTGAAAAACAACACCAAGGCGACACCACGACACTGGGGGAGACCTTGGAGGCGGTGGAGGCGGCGCAAGGGCAGGGGCCGGAGACGGTCGTCGCCGACAAGGGCTACCACAGCGACGCGGTGCTGCTGGGACTGGACGAGGCGGGCCAGGAAGCGCACATCCCGGAGCCGCAGCGGGCGGAGCGGGATTTTGCGGGCAAGCCGGAAGCGCAACGGGTGGTGCAGGAGAACCGGGAGCGCGTGGCGAGCTCGGCCGGCAAGCGCCTGCAAAAGCTGCGGACGGAGAAGGTGGAGCGGTCGATGGCCCACATGTACGGCACGGGCGGGATGCGCCGGCTGTACTTGCGCGGGCGGGCGAACATTCGCAAGCGGCTGCTGGTGCATGCCTGTGGGTTCAATCTGGGGGTGCTGATGAGGTCGCTCACCGGGGTCGGCACGCCGCGCACCCTGCAGGGGCAGGGCTGCCAGCCAACGGCCAACCTTGGATTCAGCGTTTGTTTGCCATTCCGGGATGCTTGGAGCGGCCTGTTGGGCCTGTTCAGGGGCCTGTTGGGCCTCAGACGGGGAGAAAGCCCGGAATTCGCCGAAAAACTCGCATAGGCCGTCGAAGGACCACCAAGCAAGGCCACCGACCGACGTGGTCGGCAAAGCTATTAAAACCACAGGCTGATAGTCCACCTCGCGCTGCGTCGTGCGCTCGGCCGAATAGTTGCGGAACATCAGCTGCGGGCTTGTGTATTCGTGATTCACGCCGACGATGCCTGACCCGTGGATGTAGTCAAACCACGCGAGGAAGTCGCAGTTGTAACCGACCTGTTGGCGCTGCGCCTCCGGGTCGAGATTGTCGGGGTCGAACTCAGGGGCGCTGTTCGTCAACGGCTGTCCCCATGCAGCCAGCGCTTCCCATTTGTAGCCCTCTGGCACCCCGATCTCGTCCGCGGCGCTGCCTTCGATCGCAGCGAACTGTAGCCCGGAATCACCCTGCGCACCCTTCAAGTTGGCGATCGATCCGATCGAAAACAGCGGCGCCAAGACTCCCCCAACGCAAAAGGTAACTTTGCGTTCGAGCGTGTCTGCGCGTTCACCAACAAGGCTTGACATTAGACATGTGCCGTATATACTATGTGTCAGATGGCCCGTGTCAGCGACGCCGAGAAAGCCCAAAGGCTCAACCTCGCCCGCGCCCTGTTGCAGCAGTGTCCGCACTTGCCGGACGCCGTCGAACGGCTCGCCGGCCAGCTCGCCATCTCGACTCGCCAAGCCTACCGCTACCTGCGCCAAGCCCAGCAGCTGACCGCGCCCGTGCCCGTCTCCGACGGCAAGGACGTGCTTTCCGTCCGGCTCCCGCGCGGCTTGATCCGGAGTTTGCGGCAGCGTTCGCGCGCCACCGGAACGGCGGTCAGCGAACTGGTGGCGCGTGCCCTGCACGCCTTGCTGGCAACGCGGGAGCCGCATGGCTGACAGCGCCCCGCTGGCGGTGCGCCTCGAGTACCGCTTTGACCGTCATCTGCCCGACAAACTGGCCCGCGCTTATGCCCGGCTGGCCCCGCTGCGGCAGCGCCCGGCCCGACCCACTGCGCAGGAGGAGATGAAGCATGACCAAGACAGCCGCCCTGTATGCCCGCGTGTCCTCGGACCGCCAGAAGGAGAGCGGCACGATCGCCAGTCAGACGGCCGCCCTGCGGGAGTTCGCCCAGGCGGGCGGGTACAGCGTGCCGCCTGAATGGGTGTTCGAGGACGACGGCTTCAGCGGGGCGCGCCTGGACCGGCCGGGCTTGGAGGCGGTGCGCGACTTGGCGGCCGAGGGCCGCATCGAGGCCGTGCTGGTGTTGTCGCCGGACCGGCTGAGTCGCAAGTATGCCTACCAAGTGCTGTTACTGGAGGAATTCGCGCGCTGCGGGGTGGCCTGCCAGTTCGTGCAGTCGCCGCCGGCCGAGACGCCGCAGGAGCGCCTGCTGGTGCAGATCCAGGGCATGCTCGCCGAGTACGAGCGGGCGCAGATCGCGGAGCGCTCGCGGCGCGGCAAGCGGCACAAGGCGCGCAGCGGGTCGCCGAGCGTGCTCTCGGGAGCCCCCTACGGATACCGCTACGTCAAGCGCAGCGAGGGGGCCGAGGCGCGCTACGAAGTGCTGGCAGCGGAAGCCGAGATAGTGCGCCAAGTGTTTGACAGCTATACGCGAGAGCACTGCAGCATGGGGGCGATCGCCCGCAATCTGAACGCGCAAGGGATTCGGACGCGCACCGGCAAGGCGCGCTGGGAGCGGTCGGTGATCTGGGCCATCCTGCGCAATCCGGCCTACCGCGGGCGGGCCTGTTACGGCAAGACCGGCACGGGCCCGCGGCAGCGTGTCACGCGGCCCTCGCGCCAGCCGGGCAAGTTCGCGAGTCGGCAGGTGGGCGGGCTCGAGCGTCCGCGCGAGGAGTGGATCGAGATTCCGGTGCCGGCCTTGGTGAGCCAGCAGCAGTTCGAGCAAGCCCAAGAGCAGCTCGCAGCCAACCAGCGGCATGCGAGGCGGCGGACGAAAGAGCCGACGCTGTTGCAAGGCATGCTGGTGTGTCGGCGGTGCGGCTACGCCTACTATCGGACAGCGACACGCACGACCAAGCGCAAGCTGTACTACTACCGCTGCCTGGGCTCGGACGGCTGGCGCTACGAAGCTGGCGCGCGCTGTGCGAGCCAGCCGGTGCGCCAAGACCGGCTGGACGCGGTCGTGTGGCCTGCCCATGCCCCACATCTCCACACTTGACAACGCTACGGTCGTTGTGGCATGTCTGAAACATGCTCGACCAGCATTGCATTGCCAAGACTCTCTCCACCGCACAGGCCGTGGCGACCCTGCAGGTGCTGCTGGCACAGATCGGCGGCGCCAGCCGGAGCGCATTCGCCCGCCACGTCTGCCGCGAATTCGGCTTCCTCGACAGTCTCGGCCAGCCGCAGGCGGCCAGTTGCCACAAAGCCTTGCGCCACCTGCATCGGCAGGGTCGCATCGAGTTGCCGCCGCCGCGCCATGGCGGCCGCGGCGGCCACTGCCGCCCGCGCCGGCTGCACCAGCCGCTGCCCGCCCCGCAGGCCGTCCCCGCTAGCGCCGGGGACTTGGCCGGACTCCAGCTGACCCTGGTCACCACGCCCGCACAGCGCCAAGTTTGGAATGAGCTGGTCGCCAGCGAGCACCCGCAGGGTGCCGTCATTCACGTCGGCCCGCAGTTGCGCTACCTGATTGAGTCCGAGCACGGCCTGCTCGGGGCGCTCGGCTTCGCCGCCTCGGCCCTGGCGGTCGCGGCCCGCGACGAGTGGGTCGGCTGGTCGGCCGCGCTGCGCCGCAAGCGCCTGCACCGCGTGCTGGCCCTGAGCCGTTTCCTGATCCGGCCCTCGGTGCGTTGCCACTTGCTGGCCTCCAAGGTGCTGGGCCAAGTCCTGCGGCGGCTGCCGCAAGACTTCTGCCAGCGCTACGGCTACCGCCCCGCCTTGCTGGAAACCTTCTGCGACCCGCAACAGCACGCCGGCACCTGCTTCCGCGCCGCCAATTGGATCTGCGTGGGCCACACCGCCGGGCGCGGTCGTTTCGCCGGGCGCGCCCAGCGCGTGCCGGTCAAGACCATCTTTGTGTACCCGCTGCAGGCGGACTTCCGGGACGTGCTCGGGGCCGCCCAGCCACCCGCCTGCGAGCCGCTGGCAGCGGCCGCGGGCCTCGCCTTGGACACGTTCGCCGAGCACGAACTGGGACGCGCCCCGCTGGGTGATTTACGCTTGTCCAAGCGGCTGGTGCAGACCGCCCGCATGCAAGCCGGAGCTCCCATGGCATCGATTCCAGCCGCCGCGCAGGGCCTGCGCTCGGCCGTCAAGGGCCACTACCGCCTGATCGACCAGCCGGACGAGTCGGCGGTGACCCCGGAGAACATCCTGGCCCCGCACCGCCAGCGCACGCTGCAGCGCATGCAGGCCGAGCGCACGGTGCTGTGCGTGCAGGACGGCACGGACCTGAACTTCGCCGAGCATCCGGGCTGCGCGGGGCTGGGCTTGATCGGCAAGAACCGCGGCTCGCAGGGCACGCTGGGGCTGCACCTGCACTCGACGCTGGCGCTGAGCCCGGAAGGCATCCCGCTGGGATTGCTCAAGCTGCAGTACGAAGCGCCGGACGGGCAGGCGCAGCGCGGGCGACCGCTGGAGGAGCGCAAGAGCTTCCGCTGGATCCGCGGGTTGCGGGACTGCGCGGAGGCGGCGGGCCGCTTGACGGACACGCGTGTGGTGGCGGTGATGGACCGCGAGGCCGACGTGCTGGCGTTGTTCAGCGAGCAGCGGCGGCTGGCGGGCGTGGAACTGCTGGTGCGGGCCAAGCACAACCGTGCGCTGGGGGCGGGTCAGCCGAAGCTGTTCGAGCAGATCCGGGAGCAGGCGGCGCAAGGCCGGTTGCAGATCGAAGTGGAGCGCAGTTCGGCGCGGCGGGGCAGCGCTCGCCAGAAGGCCAAGCCGTTGCGCGCGGCGCGCACGGCGCAGGCGGAATTGCGCTGGCAGACGGTGGAGTTGGCGGCCGGGACACAGCGGGCGGGGCCGCTGCGGCTGCAGTTGGTGCACGTGTGGGAGCGGACGGCGCCGGAGGGGGTGGAAGCGTTGGAGTGGTTTCTGCTCACGACGCTGCCGGTGCAGTCGCAGGCGCAGGCGGAGCAGGTGCTGCAGTGGTACCGGCTGAGGTGGCGCATCGAGGACTGGCACCGGATTCTCAAGTCGGGCTGCAAGGTGGAGTACCTGGGGCACCGGAGCGGGGAGCGGATCGAGCGGGCGGTGACGATCAAGGCGGTGATTGCGTGGCGGCTGGCAGCGCTGACGCTGCTGGGGCGGGAGACGCCGGAATTGCCGGCCACGGTGTTTTTCACGCAGATCCAGTTGCGGGTGCTGCGGCACTTCACGAGCAAGCGCAGGTTGTCCGAGCCGGACAACCTGGGCTCGGCGGTGCTGGCGATGGCGATTCTGGGTGGCTACCTGAAGAACCCGAAAGCGCCGCCGGGACACCAGAAGATCTGGGAAGGCTGGACCCGCTTGACCATCATGAGCGAGGCGTATGAGCTGCGCGACTACTTCGAGCCGCCTGCCAGCGCCTCTCAGGAGAAGCCCGGTTCATGACTTGTGGGGTAACGGCAGCGTGTGGCAGGAGCTGGTGCGGCTGCTGGAAGATCCGGCGTTGCTGGCGGCCGAACTGGAGCGTCGCCTGGCGGCCGGGCGAGAGACGGATCCAGAGCGGCGGCGGCAGGCCGAACTGCACGCTGAGCGGGAGCGGCTGGAACGAGCCGGCACCAGACTGGTGACCGCGTACCAAGAAGAGTTGATCACGCTGGACGAGTTGCGCAGCCGGATGCCGGCCATGCGCAGCCGGATGCGGGTTCTGGAGGCTGAGCTGGCCGCCATCGAGACCGCAGCCGAGGAGCGGGAACGCTACGTGCGAATTGCTGAGACCTTGGAGAGCTTCCGGGACCGGTTGCGTGCCGGTTCGGAGTCACTCGACGTCATCGAGCGACAGAAGGTGCTACGCTCGCTGGTCAAGGAAGTGCTTGTTGACGACGGGGAGATTACGATCCGCCATTCCATACCAATGACGGAAGGGGGCGTTTGCTCGCCCGGCAATCCGCCTTCGAATTCGTCGCAGCGGGATCCTGAACCCCAAAGTTACCTTTTGCGTTTGGGGAGTCACAGCTGCGTATTCTGATTGAAAAGGGTCACCGTTCTGATTGAAAAGGGTCACCGGCCTGAGCTTGGGGTCGAGTGCCGAGAGCGTGGCGACGATGGCGGGTGCAAGTGTCTTCCTGTCCCCATAGAGGACAGGAGGGCACGCGATGCCGAGGCTACCAATCGCCATGTTTGCAATCAAGGAAATCCTGCGCCTGCACCATGACGCAGGCCACACACAGCGGGAGATCTCCCGCGCCACCGGGGTGAGCCAGTCGGCCATCCAGCGCTTGCTGGGACGGGCCAGCCAAGCCGGGCTGGGCTGGCCGCTGGCCCGTCCCGCCGCCAGCGATGCGGAGTTGTATGCACAGTTGTACCCGTCGGCCGCTGGGCCAGCGAGGCACAGCCAGCCAGACTTTGCACATGTGCACGATCAGTTGCGCCGCTTCAAGCGCGTCACGCTGGAGCAGCTCTGGAGCGAGTACTGCGCGGCGAGCGAGCCGGGCCGCAGCTACAGCTACAGTCAGTTCTGCGCGCTGTACAAGCAGTGGCGCGCGAGTCAGGACGTGGTGCTGCACCACGATCACATGGCCGGCGAGCAGCTCTTCATTGACTACGCCGGCGATACGGCGACGGTGTACGAGCCGTCGGGGAGTTGGGAAGCTCAGATCTTCGTGGCCGTGCTCGGGCTGAGCGTGTACACCTATGCCGAGGCCTGCCGGAGCCAGGACCTGGAGAGTTTCCTGAGGGCGCATGTGAACGCGCTGCGCTTCTTTGGCGGGGTGCCGCGCGTGTTCGTGCCGGACAACTTGAAGGCGGCCGTGAGCGTGGCCGACCGCTACGAGCCCGCGGTCAACCGCAGCTACGCCGAACTGGCGCAACACTATGGCGCGGCGGTGCTGCCGGCGCGAGCGGGCAAACCGCGTGACAAAGCGGCCGTGGAGGCGGCCGTGCTGGGGGTGGAGCGGGAGTTGCTCACGCCGCTGTTGCGGCAGCAGCGCCGCTGCTGCAGCCTGGCAGAGTTGAACGAGGCGCTGCGGGAGGGCTTGGCGGCCTACAACGCCAAGCCGTTCCAAAAGCGCGCGGGCTCGCGCCAGAGCGTGTTCGCCAGCCTGGAGCGGCCGGCTTTGCTGGCCTTGCCGGAGCGCGACTACGAATTCGCCGCATGGCTGACGGCGCGGGTCAACGTGGACCATCACGTGACGGTGCGCAAGTGGCACTACTCGGCCCCGGCCAGCCTGCTGCGCAAGCAGGTCGACGTGCGCCTCAGCGCGCACAGCGTGGAGTTGTTCCATCGCGGCGAGCGGGTGGCGCTGCACCGCCGCGAGCGCGGCAAGGGCGGCTACAGCACCATCGAGCAGCACCGCCCCAAGGCCCACCGCGAGCACTTGGGCTGGCCGCCGGAACGGATCGTCGAGTGGGCTGCAAAAGCCGGCCCGGAGACGGCTCGGCTGGTGCGCGAGCTGATGGCTTCCAAGACACACCCGAGCGAGGCCTACAGGCCCAGCCTGGGGATTATCCGGCTCGGCAAGCACTACGGCAGCCAGCGCTTGGAGGCGGCCGCCAAGCGCGCGCGGGCGCACGGCGAGTGCAGCTACAAATGCGTCAAGCAGATCTTGCAGCGCGGCCTGGACAGCCAGCCCGGCGAGCCGGAGCAGGTCTCGGCCCAAGCGCCGGTCGAGCACGGCAATATCCGCGGGCCGGAGTATTTCCGCGCCGCGGCCCAGCGGGCCGGCCAGGCCAAGGAGGGCGCAGCATGTTGATCGAGCCGATTTTGGAACAACTCTACCAACTGCGCCTCAACGGCATGGCGGAAGCCTTCCGCCAGCAGCTGGCCGACCCGGGCGCGGCCGAGCTGAGCTTCGAGGAGCGCTTCGGCCTGCTGGTCGACTCCCAGCACAGCTGGAAGCAGAGCCGCGCCTTGACGCGGCGGCTGGCGCTGGCCAAGCTGCACATGCAGGCGACGCTGGAAGACGTCGACTACCGCCACCCGCGCGGGCTGGAGCGGTCGCGCTTCGTCAGCCTGGCGCACGATTCGCGCTGGGTGCGCAACAAGCACAATGTGATCCTGACCGGCCCCTCCGGGGTGGGCAAGACGTATCTGGCCTGCGCCTTGGCGCACAAGGCCTGCCGGGACGGCTACAGCGCGCTCTACAAGCGTTGCACGCAACTGTTCCGGGACCTGCAGGCGGCCCACGCCGACGGCAGCTTCCCGCGCCTGCTGGACCGCCTGGCGCGCACCGACGTGCTGGTGCTGGACGATTTCGCGCTGACACCGCTGAGCGACTCCCAACGGCGCGACTTGCTGGAAATCTGCGACGACCGCTTCAACCTGCGCTCGACGGTGCTGACCTCCCAGCTGCCGCCCGCCAGCTGGCATGCGCAGATGGGCGATCCGACCATGGCCGACAGCATCCTGGACCGCTTGGTGCACGTGGCGCACAGCTTCCCGCTGGAGGGGGAATCGCTGCGCAAGACGCAGGCCGCGCAACGCCTGCAAGAGGATCGCCAGCAGGAGGACGCGACATGAGAGAGCGTTTCCACATCAAGCCCTCGGCCGGTGCGTTCTTCGCGGCCGGGGAAGGTTTCGAGCGGGCGCTGGGAGTGCTCTCCGACGCGGCCTTCAAACTCTTCGCGCACGTGTGTCTGCGAGCCCGGCGCCCGGCCGGCACGCTCGAGTTCGAGCGGGCCGAGCTGGCTCGCCAGCTGGCCAAGAGCCACTCGACTGTGGGGCGCTGCTTGCAGGAACTGGTGCGCCAAGGGGTCTGCCGGATCGAGCCCGCTCCCAACCAGCACCGGCGCTCGCGGCTGACCGTCTGTGCGCGTTTCTGGCCCTATGCCGCGGTCGACTCCGAGTTGGCCCCAGCGGCCGATCCCGCCGCCAACTATGTCGCCAGCGTGCGCCAGGCCTTCTTGCAGCCCAGCTGCGTGCAGGGCCGCTTCAACTCCGCTGACGAGTGCCTGGCGCGGCACTGGCACAGTTCCGCAGTCCCGCTGGAAACCGCCCGCAACGCCATCCTGCTCGGCTGCGCGCGCAAGTCCATCACACTGCTCGCACAGCCGGCCGGGCTGCCGATTCGCAGCCTGCACTACTTCCAGCCACTGCTGGAAGAGGTGCTCGCCGCCACCCCGCAAACCTACCCGCCACAGTACTGGCAGCACCTGCGCCAGCACTTGCTGCGGTGTGAGCAACATTGGGCGCGCAACGGAGGCTGGCCAGGGAGCCCGCCTGCCCGCCCAAATTTGACACAGGCAGAGCCGCAGCCCCGGCCACTCGACGCGGCCGCCGCGGACACAGGAGGAACAGAATGATGATGATGTCCCATCTTCCCGGGAACCGGGAATCCATGCAAGGAGGTGCCTCCCTGATGGCATACTAGGATCCGTCAGCGTCGCTGCGCTCCGAACTGACCCTTTTCGTCAGAACAGTGATTCTTTTCGGCCAGAACGCTGACCCTTTTCCTTCGGATTACTGACCCTTTTCGCCAGAATCCGCACACAGCCCCGCCCTTGAGTAACGAGCGGCGGTGCAGACGCCTAGCGAGTACCTCGTCGAACGTGTCGCTGCAAGCTCGACGGGGCTCGTAGCCCTCAAAGCCGACATCGCCTGCACGAACTCTTGATCTGTCTCTCATTAGCCTCCTTAGCCCGGGCCATCCCAAGCCCAGAATTTCGACTATATTGGCGCCGCGTTAAAGTCCAATGACAAATCGCAAAAGGTTGTGTGACGCGCTGGGACGTCAGCCGCATGGCCGCCCCCGCCGATGCTCCCCGGCGGTGACCCGCCGAGCGCCCGGGGAAGCGCACGGCTAGTTCGATTCTTGTGCGGCGATGTCTTCCAGCAGTCGCCGGGCACGACTGAATGTCGCCGTGCCGTCACCTTCGAATCCCGGCCATTCGAGCGTCCCGTCAGGCTCGAAGCGGACACCCTTCGTGGCAGCCACGATGCGCATCAGCCGCTCCGCGCTGACCCTGGAGTCCTCCCGCAGCTTGATGACCAGGCGGTCGCCGTGCCGTTCGATAGAGGGGATGCGCATCGATTCCGCTCGGTGCTTGAGCAGGGCGTGCGCCAGCAGGTTATCGACCGCAGGTGGCAACGGCCCATAGCGGTCTCGCAGTTCCGCGACGGCGCGGTCGCGGTCCGTGTCGTCCCGCACAGCAGCGAGCCGCTTGTACAACTGCAGCCGCTGTGTCTCTTCCGGCACGTAGCTTGCCGGGATGTGAAAGTCCAGGCGTAGCTTGACCTGGGTCCGAACTACGTCTTCAACCTGTTCGCCCCGCAGCTTGCGCACGGCCTCTTCGAGCAACTGCGTATAGGTTTCGAAACCAACCGCCGCAACCTGGCCGCTCTGCTCCCCCCCGAGCAAGTTGCCGGCCCCCCGCAACTCCATGTCGAGCGCGGCTATCTTGAAGCCCGCGCCCAGTTCGCTGAACTCCCGCAGGGCTGCCAGCCGCTTGCGGGCAACGTCTCTCAACTCAAGCTCCGGCGGCACCAACAAGTACGCGTACGCCCGCCGATTGGAGCGCCCCACGCGACCGCGCAGCTGGTATAGCTCTGCCAGCCCGTATAGATCGGCCCGGTCGACGACGATCGTATTGGCCAGGGGGATGTCCAAGCCATTCTCGACTATGGTCGTGGCCACCAGCACGTCGAAATCGTGGCGCATGAAGCCGAGCATGACTCGCTCAAGCTCGCGCTCTGCCATCTGACCGTGCCCGACCCGAAAGCGCACGTCTGGAAGCGCGGCTGCCAGCCGGTCGGCCTTGGCTTGGATCGACTCCACGCGATTGTGGAGGAAATAGACCTGGCCGCCCCGCCGGACCTCTCGCTGGATCGCGGTCGTCACCATGCGCTCGTCGTACTCGGCCACGACTGTCTGGATCGCCAAGCGGTCCTGCGGCGGGGTCTTGATCACGGACACATCACGCACGCCCATGAGCGACATATACAGTGTGCGCGGGATCGGAGTCGCCGTCATGGCCAGGACGTCGACGCTTTGGCGAACCTGCTTGAGCCGTTCCTTGTGGCGGACTCCGAAGCGCTGCTCCTCGTCAATGATGAGCAGGCCCAGATCGCGAAACTCGACATCTGCGGACAGCAGCCGGTGCGTGCCGATGGCGATGTCTACCGTGCCCTCCCGCAGCCGACGAATCGTCGCCCGAATCTCCTTCGGGGTGCGAAACCTCGAAAGCATGTCAATCTCGACCGGGAACGCAGCGAAACGCTGGCGGAACGTTTCCAAATGCTGGTATGCCAGAACAGTGGTAGGCACCAGCACCGCGACCTGCTTGTCATCGCCCAACGCCTTGAACGCGGCCCGCATCGCCACCTCGGTCTTGCCGAAGCCGACGTCGCCGCACACCAACCGGTCCATGATGCGCCTAGACTCCATGTCGCGCTTGATCTCTTTGGTGGCCGTCAACTGGTCTTCCGTCGGCTCGAACAAGAAGGAGTCCTCGAACTCCCTCTGCCAGTTGCTGTCGGGCGAATATGCAAAATCCCGCCCCAGCTCGCGCTTGGCGTACAGCTTCAGCAGGTCGTCAGCCATGTCGAGCAGGCGGGCCTTGACGCGCCTCTTGGTCTTCTCCCAAGTCTGGCCTCCCAAGCGATCCAGCTGGGGCTTGGGTCCTCCCGCTCCGTGGTACTTGTGAACTAGGTCCAAGCGTGTGAGAGGGACGTACAAGCGCGCCCCCTGGGCGTATTCGAGCAGCAGAAAATCTTCGCTGCGGCCGCCTGCCTCGACCTGCTGGACGCCCAGATACTGCCCCACGCCGTGCTGCGCGTGAACCACCGGGTCCCCCACGCGCAAGTCCTCCAAGTCCGTGAGGAAGGCCGCGCTTGCGGCCTTGCGCGGGCTCGGCCTCGGCAGGCTCTCGGTGCTCCCGAACACATCCTGCGTGCCGTAGATCGAAAGCCCCGATTCAGGCAGCAGGCAGCCATGCGAAATCGGCGCCTTGACGATGATCGCCGAAGCCACATCGTCCGAGATGCCGGCCTTTTCCTCGAGTTGTCGGCTCAGGCCCTCCGGCCGCTCCCGCAGCACGAGTTGGAAGGGCACCTCGTGTTCGCCGAACAGGTCGGCGAGGCGCTCGAGGTCGCCGAGGGACGAAGCCGCCACCAGCACGCTGGAACGTTCCGCTATCTGGCCCCGGATCTCCTGCAGGCAATGGCTGATGTCCCCCTCGAAGCGCGGGACGGGCCGCGAGCGGATGTGCCAAGCCGCTTCCGGCTGGCCGAAAATCTCGGAACCTAGGTCCAGATCGTTCAGAACGACGAGCTTCCGCTTCCGGGCGGCATCCCGGAATTGCCCGAATCCGAAGTAGTACGTATCCGCAGGCTGCGCCGCCTCCGCGCAAGACTCGTCCAAGCGCTCCCACAAGGCATCCGCTTCGCGCTCCAACGCCTGGGGCTGGCAAGCAAGGACAGCGGCGCCGGGAACCAGATCGAGCAGGGAGGCCGACCGCCACTGCGGGCCGATCGCGCTGAATTCCCATCCGGGCGGCAACAAGCCCAGCCCGGAGCCGCCGGCCGGGTACTCCTGCATGGGAAGGACATCGACTAGGTCGCGCGGTCGGATGGACTGCTGAGTGCGCGGGTCGAACTCGCGGAGCGACTCCACGGTGTCGCCGAAGAGCTGCAGCCTGCACGGATAGCGGGCGCCGGGGACGAACAAGTCCACGATTCCGCCCCGGACGGCAAACTGTCCGACCATCTCGACCGGCTCGTGCCGGCTGTAGCCCACCTCGGCCAGCCGCTGGACAAGCTTCTCCAAAGGCCACTCCCCTCCGACCCGCACTTGCCAGGCCAGGCGGCGGTACGAGTCGGGCGGGGCCACCCGTTGCAGTGCGGCCGCGATCGGCGTGACAAGGATCGACACCCGGCGCTGGGCCATGCGCCACAACGCGATCGCGCGGCTCTGCGCGATGTCAGGATGCGGAGAGAGCCCGTCAAACGGGGTCACGTCGTGGGCAGGCAACAAGCACGGAGCGAAGTCGCTCTCGTCGGCCGCGACCATCTCGAACCAAGCCGTGATCGTCTCGTGCAAGGACTCGGCGTCGGCCTGGCTGCCGGTGACCACGAGCAGCGGCCGGCCGGCCTGCAGCCGCAAGACGACGGCGTGGGCGGCGCAAGCGACCTGGGACAGGCCCGAGATCTGCTGCAGGCAAGCTTCCCGCCGGCGCAGCGCCGCCACCACCTCCCGGGCAGCCTGGTGCTGCCCCAGTCGCTCGAATCGGTCGCGCAGGCCGCGGGGTGTCAAGCTGGGCGCATCCGGAGTATGTTGGCCACCAGATCAGTCGTCGAATACCCCGCCTCGACCGGAATCGCGAGCACCTGTCCCCCATGCTCCTCGATGATCTCTCGCCCGGCGATCCAGTGCGCCCAGTCCGCGCCTTTGACGAGCACATCCGGCAACAGCAGGTGCAGCAGCGCGTGCGGCGTCTCCTCGCCGAAGATCGTGACGGCATCGACGCAGGCCAATCCCGCCAGCGTGGCCGCGCGCTCGGCCTCCGCCAGCACCGGCCGCGCCGAGCCCTTCAGGTCGCGCACGCTCTGGTCGGAGTTGATCGCGACGATCAACCGATCGCCGTGCTCGCTGGCGCGCTCCAGCAGCCGCACGTGCCCAGGGTGCAGCAGGTCGAAACAGCCGTTGGTGAACACCACCCGGTCGCCGGTCGCCTTCCACTGCCGGCACAGCCGCACTGCGGCCTGCCGGTCCAGCACAGCGCCCATCGAGTCGGGCCCGCCTCGCCTAGGCCCTCACTGCCACGCGTGAGGCGTAGTCCTTGGAGACCGGCATCTGATAGGGGAACTCCTCGATCTTGCGGTGGATCGGGCCGCTCTCAGTCAGTGAACTGCCATACAGCGAGAATGAGTCCGGCTCGATGGCTCCGAAGTCGCGGGTGGGCAATTCCTCGATCGCCTCGTGCATCTCGGTCAAGTCGCACTCGCCTCGCAAGCGTCCTAGGGTCAGGTGCGGCACGTAGGGCCGCACCTCCGGGGCGATGCCGAGCTGCGACAGACGCGAGTCCACGTTGCTGGCCAGTTGGCGCAGCGGCGGCGTGTTCTCGGCGATCACCCAGAAGACCCGCGGGCTGCGCGGGTACGGGAAGAAGCCGAGCCCGGCCAGCGGCACCTTCACCTTGGCCTGGATCCGCACGCGGCTGAGGGTGTCGACCACTTCGTCGAGGCGGTCCTCGTCCCACTCGCCTATATACTTCAGCGTCACGTGCATGTTGCGCGGATGGACCCAATGGATGGGGGCCATCGGCGCGAGACGACGCACCAATTCCGTCAGGTTGGCGATAACCTTCGTGTTCAGGTCGAGTGCAACAAACAAGCGCATTCTTAGCTCCAGAGGCTGCGGGGAAGCGGCCAGACGCCTATTCCCTGTGGACTGAGATCTGGTCCGAGGGGGGCTTCAAGATGATGGTTTCGGTTTGCTCGGGCTCGGTCAGGGCGACTTCTGCGCCATGCGTCCGAAATCCCTTGCTGATGACTTGGATCAAGATCGGCCCGCGTGGAAGCGGCGGCACCGGCGTGCTGCCCTCGTTGCTCGTCTTCAGCTCGAGGGCCGGGCTCTTCCGCTTCAGCTTCTTCTTCTTGCCCTTGAGCTGGCGCACGATCACGCTGGCGCGAGGCACCGGGCGGCCCTGCTCGTCCTGGACCAGGATCCGCAGGGTAGTCCATTCCCTGGCGGCCACCAGCAGCCCCGCTCCCGGCAGGGCCGCAACCAAGGCTGCCAGCACGCCTCGCCGGCCCTGCGAGCGCCCTAGGACTGAGTTCAGCAGTACAATCACGGCGATCAGAAAATGTAGCTCAGCGCCCCGGAGTAGCTCCGGATCGCCTGCAATAGGTTCAGCACCCGCCCGTCGGGAACCTGCAGCGGGACATAGCCGGTCTTGAGCAGGTTGCGGAAGTCGGCGCTGGCCTCGAACTTGCCCGGCATGCCCGCGACGCTGGGCAGCGGCTGGCGCAAGACAAGGTTCAGCCCAGGGGCCGAACGCGAGGCGAAATCGTTGAATGGGTCGGCCGGCAAGACGGATTCCCGGCTGGACCACTGGTAGGAGCCGGTCATCACGGTTCTCGCGCCGGGCAACTCGGTCGACACCGAAGCTACCAGCAGGTGGGCGCCCTGCGCCTCCAACACCTGCCGCAACTCGTCGGACACGGCCGAGCGCAGCTCCGTCCGGGTGGGCGCCAGCACGCCGGCATAGCCGTACCCCAGCGCTGCCTGCAGGCGGTCGCGGATCTTGCGCGAATACGAGACGCGCACGCCGGGGGTGCGGTAGTTGCCGCCATTGAGCGTCGCCGCCGCCGAGTACAGGTCCGGCACGAGCTCGCCCTCCCCGAACACGCCTTCGGGCACGGCCGCCGAGATGGCTGCGTCGCGGATCGAGTCGCGGTACACGGCAGCCTCGATCATGTTGTCCCCGAAAGTCTCTCGATACGCCACCTCGACGTGCTCGGAGCGCTGCACGGTCGGCCTCCCCTGCACCACCGCCACGCGCGGGAACATGCCGAGCTGGCGCACGTTGCTGCGCAATGCGGCGTCTTGGCCGAGCCGGGTCGCGGTCGGCGGGGGCACTCCGGAGGCGTAGCTGAAAGCCAGCTCGCGGTTCTGGCCAAGTTTGTAGACCGCCTTGCCGTACGGGCTGGCAAAGTGCAGCCGGTTGACGAAATTGACCGACTCGAAGAGCATCCCGTACTCAACCCGCAGCGAGTCGGTCAATTCGACCGAGTCGCCGAATTCCAGCGAGAAGGTTTCCAGACGCGGGATCCCCTGGCCGTCGTGCTGGGATCCGAACCAGCCCCGCGTGGCGGCCGAGGAGGACTGCAGCTGGCGCACGGTCAGGGCCACCTCGGGCTTGGCCAAGCCGATCTCCTTGGCGTAAGTGGTGCGAAACGCGGTCGACCCGCCCGAAATGTCGGGCCGGCCAGCCCCGCTGCTGCCGCTCACCGTCAGGTCGTGGCTGCCGAACAGCGACGTCGCCACGGCAAAGGCGCTTCCCAGGTCCTGCTGCGCGTGCAGGCCGTTCGAGCGATTGCCCTGGCCGGCACTGAGTTCTGCGTAGGCGTGGGTGTCCTCGAAGGGACCCTCGAGCTTGCGCAGGAAGCGCTCGCGCTCGTCATGCTCGGCGGGCGCCATGCGCAATACGTTCCGCCGGGAATGCTTGGCGCGCAACACCCATTTCCAGCGCTCGGACATGTCTCGGACCTGGCTGCCGTAGGCCAGCTGCAGGCTGGCGAACACGCCGCGCAGCGCAACGTCCAGGAATGTCCGCTCGCCAGGCTCCACCGCCAGCTCGGCCTGGCGCACGAGCGAGAAATTGGCCTGGCGCACCTCGATCGAATACACGCCCGGAAACAGGTCAACGAACTGGAACCAGCCCCGATAGTCGCTCTCAATGGTCTGCACGACACGGCCGTCGGCCGCGAGCAGGCTGACCGTGGCGCCCATCTGGGCGGTGCCGCCCTCGTCGCGGACCAGCCCGGCGATGCTGCCGCCCACCTGCGCCGCAGCGGGCAGGCACAGCAGCCAGACCGCCAGGAGCCCGGCTCCGACGAGGCGCGCTAGACCGAGCTGACGCATGGTGACTGGCAAGACGTCCTCAGAGAACCTTAAACGTAGCGGTAGGCGCTAGGGATTCATTCTTAATGTCATCTTGCACAAGCAGGCTCAGGCGGTACTCGCCCGGCTCCAAGCTCTGCAAGGGCAGCAGCTTCTCGATCACCACCTGGCGCGACGAAGCCCCGCGGATGGAGTTGACGTCCTCGGTGAAGTTGAGCAGCAGTTCGTCCGGGCTGTCGAGCCGGGCGATCTGATAGGTGACGTTGCCTGCTGGGCGACTGGTCTCCTCGCTCTGCCCGAGGTTGTAGATCTGCATGTAGATGCCCATCTTTTCTTCGCGCTTGAACGAATCGTCGATGCGCGGACGGACCTTGGAACTGCCGATCACGAACTGGCCGGTGCCCAGCGACCGAATGGGCACTCGCTCGATCTTGTCAGCGATGATCAGTGACGACGTTGCCAGCGCCTCGTCGTCGAACTCGGGCACCCGCAGCGCGGTGCGATACGTGCCCATGGTCTCGCCGACCAAGTCCTTGACCACCAGCTCCAAGCGGTACATGCCGGGCGCCAGCGGCACCGACTTGTTATAGACCGACGAGCGGTCCACCTCCTGATGCATGCGCTCGGCAGTAGTCTGGATGCTGACGGTCTCCTCGAAGGTCGACTGCACGCGGCGGGTCATGGTGGTGATGCGCCCGAACACGTTCGCGACGGCCTTGTGCAGCCCGCTTTCCTCCTTGAACATCAAGTCCCCGTTGCGCAGCAGGACCGTGATGCCCGTCAGCACCGAGCTATTCGTCACCCGAACAAAGTGGACATCGACGTCATACGACAGCGTGTTGTAGTCAATCGTTGAGTTGACGATCGCCTCGAGATCCTTGAACTTCACCGCCGGAGGCTTGAAGATGTTGGCGTACAGCTGCAAGCGCTCGAACTGGTTGTAGCGGATCGACTGGGCGCCGCCGATCGGCGTGCCCATGCGGGTGCCGTCGGTCCGCCGGAACCGGTCGGCCTTGGTTGTCAGGCCCATCTGTTCGGACAGCGTCAGGCCCGCGCCCGGCACGTTCAGCAGGGCGTCCTTCTCAGACGGGTCCATGGTGAGCCGGTACTCGCCGGTCATCGTCGGATCGACGAACTCAAGCAAGATGTCGCTGCCGATTCCCTCGATCCAGCGGTAGCGCCAGATTTCGAACGGATAGGTCGAGGTGAAGCCGCCGCCCTCTTCGTAGGGCCGCTGGTACTGGCCCCCTGACGGATGGGACTCGATCTCGTCGGCCGGTCCGTACGCAATGTAGATGCGGCCGCGATCCGTCTTCCAGCCGGGAATGCCCGACGCGTACCGGTCGTTGGCGTAGGCGATGCGCCGGTAGTGCTCTTCCTTGTACTCGTTCTCCATCGAGTCCGGGGTGGGGTCGCGCCGCATCCAGAAGGATTCGATGAAGTTCTCGCGCTCCTCGTCAGTCGCCATCTGCACGAAGGCCTTGCGCTCCTCGGGCGTGATGATGTAGCGCACGTCCTCGTCCAGCCAACGCTTGAACGGCCCGCGGAGCTCCTTGCGCAGCCTCTCGAGGCGGCGCCGTTCCTGCTTGGCCGTGAGCTTGGCCGGCTCAGGAGCGTCCTGGGCGATCAAAGGAACTCCCAGCAGGCCCACTAGCAGGGCCACGATCCACTGTGAGATTCGGCGTCGCATCGATTCTCCTGCACTGCCCAGTCGAGCCCTGTCAGGTTGCTCGAAGAGCAATCCTGCCGGACACACCGGCCTCCATGTTCTGTCTCAGGATCAATTCTAGTGCCTTCTATGGCGTTGGTCAAGCGTATTTCTCGATTTGTCCGCGACGGTGCGGCGGAAGCATCGCTGGGAGCGCGTTCGGAATCTGTCCGCCGCCAGAACGCCAGGGAGTTCTGCGGCGGGGGGGCTGAGCTCGGCGTCGCTAGCGATGTGCTCAAGGCCCTTGCGGTCCCCGAAAACCGAGCACAAGCACGGTCAGATCGTCCTGCCGCCGGGCATTGCGGCCGAACTCGGCCACGCGGGCCAGCAGAGCGTCGAAGAACTCTCCGGTATCGAGGCCGGCAAGCTGGGAAACGGCCTCGATCAGCCGCCGCTCTCCGTACAGCTCGGATCGGCTGTTGCGTAGCTCGGTAACTCCGTCGCTATAGATGACCAGCTTGTCCCCCGGCTCCAGACGACAGACGTCTTCGGGAAACTCGGCATCTTCGAACAGCCCGATCGGCTGACTGGTCGGAGACAGCAGCTCGCAGCGCCCGGTCGGGCGCACCAAGACTGCGGGGCAATGTCCGGCGCTGCTCCAGCGCATCGTCGCGTCCTCGGTGATGGTGGCTGCGAACACGGTCGCGAAGCGTGCCCGGTCCGACCGCTCGCAGAGATAGCGGTTGATGCGCCGCAGCGTGCCGGACAGCGAAACGTCCGGACCCGATCCCAGGAAGAAGGCTCCCTGGAGCAACGAGGCCAGGATCGAGGCCGAGGCGCCCTTTCCGGAGACATCGGCCAGCACGGCCGCCCAGCGTCCCGGCGCGACCTGCATCAGGTCATAGTAGTCGCCCCCCAGCCGCGAGCTGGACTCGCTGTGCCCCCTGGCAACCAACCAGCCCTCGCTGGGAAGCGTGCGCGGCAGCAGGGAACGCTGGATGCCGCGGGCCATATCGAGCTCGTGCTCGAGGCGGCGCTTCTGGCGCTCCTCCTCGATCAGCCGGGCGTTCTCGACGCTGGTCGAGATCTCGATCGCCAAGGCGTGCAATAGCGCTTGGTTGCCCTCCGCCAGCCGGAGTTCAGGGTTCGCCGCGTCCATGTACAGCACGCCCAGCGTGTCATCCTTCGCCGAGATCACACTGGTTTCGTGGTCGAGCCCGATCCGCATGCGCAAGATCGGAATGCACAGCGCAGCACGCGAAGCGTCCGCAGCGCCAACGCCTTGCGTCAGATCTACACTCATTGCGAACAGGTCTGAACGTCGCTCGAGCGCGTCGGCGATACACGCTAGCGGCAGCTCCAGCTGGGCGGGGCCGCCGCGCTCACCCGACGCGTGCCGTGCCACCTTGACCTCCAAGCGACCGCTGGCGTCACGCAGCAGCAGGAATGCGCGGTCGGCGCGGGCGATCGACAGCGCAGCCTCCACGACCGCCTCGAATACCTCGTCCACGCCGCTGGCGAGCTCCATCGTGCGGGCAACGTCCAGCACCGCCGAGAGCCGACCCAACGCGCCAGTCCGGCGGGGCCCGGCACCAATCTCGGAAACCTGCTTGAGCAGCCTCGTCTGGGGGCTCCGGGCCTCGCAGACCGTGATTGCGTAAGAGCCCTCGATCCCAAAGCCGATTCGGTCGCCGACGGCAAGCCGGCTGTGCCGCACAGACTCGCCGTTGACGACAGTCCCGTGGCGGCTGCCGAGGTCTTCGATGGCGAACCCGCCCTGCTCGAGGCGCAACTGGGCGTGGCGGCGAGATATCCGCTTATCGGCCAGCGTAAGGTCGCAGTCGTTCAGGCGCCCGATGACGAACGGGCTGCGCTTGACCGGAATCTGCAAGCATTCCCCGGAAGGCGGTTCCACGAGCAGCGACAAGGGCGGCAGCGACTCGTCCGAGTCCGCGTCCTGGGATGCGGCCATCGCCTTGACGGGCAGGCGCTAAAGTGCCTCGGCCGCGCTGGCCGCACGGGCTTGCGAGGTGACCGCCGGGGCCTCGCCGAGACCACTCTTCTGGCAGTCCGCGCAGTACCCGCCGACCTCTGTGCGCAAGACCGCAACCTTGAAGCCGAACTGCGTCTCGATCTGGGCCCTCATTTCCCGGAGCGGATCGCCAAAGTATTCCGAGACCGAGCCGCAGCTCAAGCAGACGAGGTGGGCGTGCTCGCGCTTGAGACGAGTTTCGTAATAGTGCTGCTCGCCCTCATAGTGCATCAAGTCCAGCTCGTCGACCAAGCCCTGCTCCTTGAGCACCTTGAGGGTGCGATACACAGTGACTTGATTGATCTTAGGGTCTTCCTTGGAGGCCAATTCATAGATCTCGTGCGCATTCAGATGCGTGCGCGAATTATGGATCAGGCGGAAGACCAATTCCCTCTGGCGCGTGAGCCGCAGGCCCCGACGACGCAACATCTCGAGAGGGTTTGATTCGAGCTGCTTCACGGCCACAGGCATCAATCTAGCATACTGTCGGGCCGCGCGAACCCAAGGGGCTAGCGACTGGACATACTTGACACAGGCACGGTGTTCTGTGTAGAACGGGAGTAGTGCGGGTAGGGCTCCGCATCTTCCGTCCGAAGACGATCACTTGGCTGCGCGAGGCCTTGCTGCAGGGCCAGCTGTCGCGGGCGGCCTTGGGGCGCGGGGTCTGCGAGCAGGACGACTGGCGCAATCCCAAGGGCGAGTATTGCACGGCCTCGGCGCGCAAGGCGCTGCCCGAGTTGGCCGCCCAACTGGGCCTGCCGCTGCCGGCAGCCCAGCCGGGGCCGCCCGCCGGCGGCCCACGCTTCAGCGCGGACCCGTCATTGCCAGCGGCCAGCTTCCGCGGCTCGCTGCAGGAACTCGGCGAGGTGCGCGTGGGTCTGGCCAGTTCCGCCGAGCAGCGGCGGCAGTGCGCCGCCCTGCTGGACCAGCACCATCCGCTGGGCTCGGCCCGGGCGCCCGGCTGTCGGCTGAGCTATCTGCTCAGCGCCGAGTGCGGGCCGCTGGGCGTGCTCTCGTTCGTGGCGGCGCCGTTCCGGCTGGGGCCGCGCGATGCCTTCCTGCAGTGGGACGAGCGCACGCGCGGAGCGCACATCGAGCGGGTCCTGAACAACGATCGCTTCCTGCTCGTGCCGGGCGTGCAGGTGCCGCACCTAGCCTCGCACGTGCTGGGCAGGGCCATCCGGGCGCTGGCCCGGGACTGGCAACAGGCGCACGGAGTGCAGCCTTGGCTGGTGGAGACCTGCGTGGACAGCGCGCGCCCAGGCACGAGTTACAAGGCGGCCGGCTGGCAGTGCGTGGGACACACGCAGGGGCAGCCGCCGGGAGCGGGCGCGGCGGGCGCGGCGAAGGCGGTCTGGCTGCTCGGTTTGGAGCCGGACTGGCAGCCCAAGCTGAGCCAGCAGCCGCAGCGGAAGCTGGGGCAGTACCCGGAGCTGGTGCTGGAGGAGGAGGCGAACTGGGCGCGCCGGGAGTACCTGCGTTCGGACCTGCCGGACGGGCGCTTGCGCCAGCGGCTGGAGCAGATGGGGCAGAGCTGGGAGCGGCACCCGGGGGAGGCTCTGCCGGCGATCTTCCCGCACGAGGCGGACCTGCGGGCGGCGACGCGCCTGCTGCACAATGGCAGGGTGAGCGACAAGGACATTCTGCAACCGCACCGGGAGGCCTTGCTGGAGCGGGTGCAGGTGGAGTCGACGGTGTTGCTGGTGCAGGACACCACGACGCTGAACTACACGCAGCTGAAGGATTGCACGAGCGGGTTGGGGCCGTTAAAGGACCGCGCCAGCAGTGCGCGCGGGCTGTTCGTGCACGCGGCGGTGGGATTCACCGCAGGCGGGCGTCCGCTGGGGGTGAGCGGTCTGGAGCAGTGGGCGCGGCCGTTGCAGGACCCGGGCCGGGAGGCGGAGCGCGAGAAGGAGAGCCAGCGCTGGTTCCGGGGGTTCGAGCAGGGTCAGGAACTGGGGCGCTGCAGTCCGCAGACGCGGGTCGTGGTGGTGGGCGACCGCGAGAGCGACATTTTCGGTTTGTTCGAACAGCAGGCGGAACGTCGGCAGGAGGCCGGGTTGCTGGTGCGGGTGCACTTGGGGCGACAGCGCAAGGTACGGGTGTGGGACGCGGCGTTCGCGGCGGAGATGATCCGGCCGATCGAGGCGCAGCCGGACTTCGAAGAGGTGCTGGTGAGTGGCCGCAAGGTGGAGATCGACTCGCAAGGGGGGCAGCGGGCGCGGGAGAAGCGCACGGCAGTGACGGAGATCCGAATCGGCCGGGTGGAGTTGCTGCCGCCGCAGGGGCAGGCCGGGCAGGCGCAGCCGTTGCCAGTGTGGCTGGTGCGGGTGCTGGAGCCGAACCCGCCAGCCGGGGAAGATGGCTTGGAGTGGCTGCTGCTGTGCAGCGAGGGGGCGGCGACAGCACAGTGGGCCGAGCGGATCGTGGGCTGGTACGAGCGGCGCTGGGCGATCGAGGAGTATTTCCGGCTGCTCAAGAGCGGCACGCGGATCGAGGACCGGCGCTTGCGGGACGCGGAGGCGCTGGGCAAGTGCTTGGTGTTCGACGCGATCACGGCCTGGAGAGTGTTCAGCTTGGACCGCTACGCGCGGGACGCGCCGGACACGCCGGCGGAGGAGGTGCTCACGGCGGACGAGCTGGCCGTGATCGAGGCCGTGACGGAGGCGGAGCGCTTGCGACCGCCGCGGGAACGCGGCCAGCCGGTGGGAGCGGGCATTCGCAGTTGGGTGCTGCTGCTGGCGCGCATGCGGGGCTGGCGTCCGAAGAAACACCGGGAACTGCCGGGCAACGAAGTGCTGTGGCAGGCGTACCGGCAGCTGCAAACGATGGTGCGCTACCGGCAGACGTTGCGGGGGCCGCCGTAGGGGATCGTCAGCAGGAGTGCAGAACGCTCTCCTGGATGCACTGTCGTGGGTCGGGAATCCTCTCGCCGGCCTTGCTGCGGGCCGCGTCGGGAACCGCTCCTTGGCGCAACTCGAAGCCTGTCCGATGGTCGCCGGTGATCCGTGTTCCCATCCATTGCGTGACGGCCGCATGGGACCCCTGCGCAACGCAATAACCGGCACGGCAACGCTGGCCGGGCAGCCCCAACCCGGTGCTGCCAGATGCCTGCGTCTGCCGCACTGCGCCGGTCTGCCTCTTCTCGCCCTCAAGTATCCGGAAAGTCCATTCGGCATCATCTAAACCGAATGTGAGCATCAGCCCACCAATGTCTCCAATCTCCCAGCATCAACAATGTCCGGTCGCTAGCCCAAGGGGTCGAAGTTTGGATAGACTTCGGGCTAGACTAAAGGAACCACCCGCTTTCGACGTCGGGCCGTGGCGCAGCCTGGTAGCGCGCTTCCTTGGGGTGGAAGAGGTCCCGAGTTCAAATCTCGGCGGCCCGACCAATCGCCGCAATGCCTCCGGTCGCGGCGGCGTTGGGCTAGATCACGATCAGGCAGTGCGATCCGTCCTTTCTGTACCCGGTTGCTTCGGGCTGCACGCCCATGCAGTCCAGTCGCGGCAGGTGCCACCCTGCGACGGTTGGGGGGAAAGCCGGCTTCCGTCCGCACCGAACCGATCTGTCTGCTGATGGCGGGAACACTAGCGCTGTTCTTGAAAATGAGAGCCCAGGATCTGTCGTTTGGGAGGGCCTCCAGTGCCACTCCCAGGAGAACCAGTTGACCAAGGGCTAGCCGAGCGCTCGTTCCAGCAAGGCGAGCAAACGGCCCCATGCACGCTCCGCTTGGGTCTCGTTGTACACCTGCGTGTCCGGCGGACACCAGCCGTGCTGCGCACCCTCGTACACTTCGACCTCAGCGGGCAGTTCGGCCTGGGCGAACGCATCGCGCAGGACATCTTTCGCCTCGGGCTGTCTCGTGTCATCGTTCTCGGCGATCGCGAACAGATAGTGCGCCCGCATCTTCGGTACCAGCAAGTGCGGGCTGTCTGGCCGGCCGGTCACCAGCCCGCCGCCATGAAACGACGCCCCGGCGCCCATCCGGTCGGGCACAGCGGCCGCGGTCCTCATGGTCATCGGACCTCCCATGCAATAGCCCATCGTCCCCATCTTCCGGCTGCCGTCCACCGCCGACTGGCTGTCGAGAAAGCTGACGAAGGCCTTCGCGTCCGTCACGTTGGTATCCGGATTCAGCGATGCCATCAGGGGCCTGACGGTGGCCCGCACTGCAGCGAAGTCCGTGCTGCTCACGATCGGCGCCTTTTGCGTTCTGTAGTACTGATTGACAACCAGGACCGCGTAGCCCGATCCGGCGAGCCGCCTAGCGATCTGCTCCATAGCGGGCCGCAAGCCGAAAGCATCGGGCCAAATCAGGACACCGGGGTGCCTCCCGCTCGCGGGATGCACGAAGAAGCAGTCCGCTACGCCGTCGGGAGTCTCGACATCGACGCTGGATTCGTTCAATGCCTGGGCATTCGCGGCACGGGTCAAGAGCACCGCCAATCCCGATGCAGCCGATCCAGCCCCTAACTGGCGTCTCGTTATCTCCTCGGCTCTCAGCTTCTCGTCGTTACCGACAACACTTCTCTCTTTATCCATGGGTGACTCCTTGCCGACATCTTGCTTGGGATGGACAAATCCCTTGTCGGCTGGCTTTGATTCTACTAGGATGCCTCTCTGAAGAGTCAGGCGGGTGTCGAACGCAGCCTGGAACGCAACCGAATCAAACCTCTCAGACGCCTGACCAAATCAAGCTAGTCGCTACGGGATCTTGCTTCCCGGAGAAAACTTGGCCACGTCGTTCATGGCACTGGCCACATGCCGACGAGGTCGGCTGGGGACCCTACAGGCTTCGCAGCACGAAGGTAGCGCCTTCCCGCCACACCGTCTGTCAGCGCCGGACGTGTGTTTCAGGCAGCTGTCCGTCGACGCCGATGATGCATCCCCGTAACCCCCTATCGGCATGAGAATCGAGCCGCAGGTCCATGTGGGTGATAGCCTGTGCCTTAGGGGCTCCATTTCCATGCGAACGATCCTTGTATCTCCCTTACTTGCCGCACTTGCACTCGTTGGCCTTAGCTGCGCCACAGGCGAGCAACCTTCAGAGCGGCCGCCGAACGTCGTCGTGATTCTCGCGGACGACCAAGGCTGGGGCGACCTCAGCCTTCACGGCAACACGAACCTGTCGACTCCGAACATCGACTCGCTGGCGCATGAAGGCGCGATGTTCGAGCACTTCTACGTCAACTCTGTGTGCGCTCCGACGCGAGCAGAGTTCCTGACCGGGCGCTACCACGCGCGCGGCGGCGTGCGGGGAGTCTCCACGGGGCAAGAGCGGCTGAATGCCGACGAGCACACGATCGCCCAGACATTCCAGGCCGCCGGCTATGCCACCGGCGCGTTCGGAAAATGGCACAACGGCACGCAGCACCCGTACCACCCCAACGCCAGGGGGTTCGAGGAGTTCTACGGATTCACGGAAGGGCACTGGGGCCACTATTTCGACTACGAGCTGGATCACAACGGCGAACTGGTGCGCGGAGAGGGGTACGTGATCGACGACTTCACCAACAAGGCGATGAGCTTCATGGAGCAGAATCGCGACCGCCCGTTCTTTGCCTACCTGCCCTACAACACGCCGCACTCTCCCATGCAAGTGCCCGAAGAGTACTGGCAGCGCTTCGAATCCAAGGAACTGGCAATGCGCAACCGCGACCCCGAATCCGAGGACGTGCCCAAGACGCGCGCGGCGCTCGCCATGGTGGAGAACATCGACTGGAACGTGGGGCGAGTGCTCGCGAAGCTTGACGAACTGGGCCTGGCCGAGAACACGGTCGTGCTCTACTTCAGTGACAACGGCCCCAACAGCTGGCGCTGGAACGCTGGCATGAAAGGGCGCAAGGGATCGGTTGACGAGGGCGGCCTGCGGTCGCCGCTGCTGGTACGGTGGCCGGGGCAGATCCCGGCCGGGCAGCGCATTTCCAACGTGGCCGGGGCGATCGACCTGCTCCCCACCCTGTCGGACCTAGCCGGAATCGAGGTCGGAGCCACGAAGCCGCTTGACGGGCGCAGCCTGGTGCCGCTGCTGCGCGGGCAGGACGTCCAGTGGGAAGACCGGCTGCTGTATTCGTTGCGCAAGGCGCGCGGCGAGCTGCAACTCAGCATCCGCACCCAGCGCTTCCGGCTCGACCCCGAAGGGCGGCTGTTCGATATCGAGAACGATCCCGGACAGCACAGCGATGCGGCGGACCGGTTCCCCGAGGAGGCCGAACGGCTCCGCGCGGCCGCCAGAGAGTGGCTGGCAGAGGTCGCCCCCAGCGTAGGACCGGATGACCGTCCCTTCCCGGTCGGCCATGCGCCGATGACGCTGCTGCCGGCCCGCGACGGCGTGCCGCACGGCGGGGTCGAGCGCAGCGGGCGCGCGCCGAACTGCTCGTACTTCACGAACTGGACGGGCACTTCCGACAGCATCACCTGGGACATCGAAGTCGCGGAGCCCGGCGAGTACGAACTCGCGATCTACTATGCGGCGCCCACGGCCGGCTCGACGATCGAGGCATCGTTCGAGGGCGTCACCATACAAGGAAAGGTGCTCGAGGCCCACGACCCGCCGGCCTATGGCTCCGAGGCCGATCGCGTCTGGCGCGGCTTGGGCGAGTCTCTCGTGAAGGACTTCCGCATGCAGACCCTAGGCGCGGCAGAGCTGCCGGCCGCTCGGGGCACGCTGACTCTGAGGGCGCTCGATGTGGCCGGAGAGCAGGTAGCCGAGATTCGCTACGCTGCGCTGAGCCGACGATAGCGAAAGGGTAGCTCGCGTGCAGGGTCCCACCGTTGACCGAATGAAGCCTAGAGTGTACGTCGAGACCTCGGTAGTGAGCTACTTGACTGCTCGCTTGTCGCGTGACGTCGTGATCCTAGGAAATCAGGTCGTGACGCGGGATTGGTGGCGCGATGCCGAGGAGCGGTTCGAACTGGTAGTTTCCGCACTCGTCCTTGAAGAAGCCGGAGACGGAGACCCACAAGTGTCTCGGGATAGGCCTGCGGCTCTGGAACCCTTGACCGTCCTCGATGCAACTGACGAGTCCATCGCGTTGGCTGACGCATTGATCCAGGCCCATGCGGTCCCGGCCAGAGCGGCGCAGGACGCCGCGCATATCGCTATCGCCGTAGTAAACGGCGTGGAGTATCTATCGACTTGGAATTTTCGGCACATCGCGAATCCGTTTGCCGCATCCAAGATCGAAGAAGCGTGTCGAGCCGCCGGGTACGAACCCGCGAAGATCTGCACGCCTAGACAACTCATGGAGGCCCGACATGAACAGCTATGAGGCTGACCCGATTGTCGAGGAGGTTCGCGCGACTCGTGCCAAACAGGCGGCACGTTTCAAGAACGATCCGAAAGCGATCATCAGGCATGCTCAGGCACTGCAGAAGGCGTCCGGGCGTAAGTGCGTCCGGTATTCCGCCCGTCGATTGGAGGCAGCTACATCACCTCGAAACGCCGCGTGATTCACCGACAATTGAATGGGTGGACTCAGTGCGACCGGCAGGGTGCCCGGTCGGAAAGGCGTTCAGCGGATCATATCGGCGCCTCGCGAGGTCGGGCCCCATGCCGCTTCCTCCAATCACCTCAGAATTATGGGTCGTCACGCCGCAGCCCTTAGTTGAGCGTCGTCGGCGCACCCAGCGGCCTTTATGATCCGCAAGCCAAGATGAATGACCTTACCGACAGCAGCGCGGTCCGCCACTTCCAAGTTGCGCGCGCTCGGATCGCCCGACCCCACTGTGGATCTTCAGCGCGGTGCCATCACGGCGAATTCTGACGATCAAGGCACCTGCTCGGGCTCGCGCACTTCCAATACTTGGTTTGCCGGAACGCGCCCGAGATCTTGAACAGTGCCGCCGGGCCACGTGACCTGCACCGCGATATCTTCGGATGCCCCGAGGCCGAAATGCACCCCGTCATGGCTAGCGGGAGTTTACTGAGAACGAAGGCGACATGCTGGTATTGCATTGATTGCACAGCAGTTATGCTGCGGCGTCACGTATTACCCACGCGGCTTGCTGAGGCTGCCGATCAACTCCTCCAAATCTAGCGCTTTCACCAAGGCTTGCTGCACCAGGGTCTGTTTCGATGCGATGCTCACCACCCGCGGCGGCCCCTTCAGCCCTTGGCGGGGATACAGCAGCTCGACCTGCTGGATCCCGCCCAGTTGCTGCTTGAGCTCCTCCATGCTCAGGCCGGGCCAGGCTTGGGCGGCGCGCTGCCGCACATGCTGCAGCAGCGACACGCCCAGCAGGCAGCTGAAGGCATGCACGCGGATCTTGTCGTCGGTCCAATGGTGCATCGGCCCCCAGCCCAGCCAGTTGCCACCCTTCAGGCCCCGGAACACGCGTTCGACATGCTGCTGGCCGCTGTAGGCCTGCGCCACTTGCGCCGCCGTCCAGTCGCGCCGGTTGGTCACCAGCACCGTGCGGCCGAAGCGTTCGGCCAGCAAGCGTTGTAGCCCGTCTGGGTCTAACTGGAAGCGGATCCGCCAGCCGCTCGCCTCCGCGGCCAGTTCGCAGCTCAGCAGCTGGGCCACGAAATCCGCGGCCAGATAGCGCTGCAGCCGCCGCTGCAAGCCGCGCTCGGTGTAGCGCGCCTGCGGCTTGGCTACCTCGCGCGCCAAGCGGCGCAGTTGCTGGGTCGCTTTCGTCAGCGCCGCCGCGGTGGAGTGCAGTTGCTCGGCGGCGAAGGCGCTGGAGTGCTGCAGCACGCACAGGTATTCCGCGCCATGCACGCTGGCCGTGCGGGCCGCGGCGCGCACGCCGGGCTGCTGCGGCCCCACCTCGGCCAGTTCGCCGTCGGGCAGCTCGCGCAACTCCGGCGGGGCTTGATGCCACGGCAGAGCCGACACCCAGCCCAAGCCGTGGGCCTGCAACTCCAGCGTGTTGGCCAGCGCCGCCGAGCCCTTGTCGAACACCAGCGTGACCGTCTCGCGCGGGATCTGGGCCCGGTCCAGCATGCGCCCGATGCGGGCCAGCGCCTGTGGCAGGGCGGCGCTGTCGCTGAGCTGGCCCGGATACAGGTGGTGGCACAGCGCCAGGCCGTGCTCGCCGTCCAAGGCGTAGCTGAGCCCGACTTGGCGCAAGTCGTGGCGTTTCTGCTTGTTGCGGCCACGCTGGGGCAACTCGCAGCGCTCGTTAGTGGAGGCGATCCAAGTGTGGAAATTGGTGGTGTCGTAGGCCAGCACGCGCTGGCTGAGCAGGTCCTTGGCGCGGAAGGCGTCCAGCAGGGCGGACTGGGCGCGCTCGAGGTCGTCGGCGGCGGCCTCGGTCAGGCTGGTGGAGACGTCGAGGCGGTCGAAGCAGTCCCAGAAGTCTTGCGAGCGGAAGCGCTGGGGGGAGAAGCCCCACAGCGAGCGCAGGATGGAGTGCTGATACCAGTCGGCGACGGTGGTTTTGGGACCGGGGGCACAGATGCGGTGGATGGCGGCGAGCAGCAAGTAGTGGGCCGGGGCTGGCCCGGAGCGGGGCTTGGGCCAGAGCGCGAGCAAGGCGTCGAAGGCGCCGCAGCGGCGCGCGGCCTGCCAGAGGGCGCCGGGCAGGCCGAGTTCGAGGGCGGAGGCCTCGAGGGGGATCGGGGCGGCCTTGTCCTGGACGAGTTTCTCGAGGCGTTCGGCGGTGCCGAGATAGGTTTGCTTGACAATGCGGGAGTTGCCATCGACGCGGCCAGAGGTGGCGACGTAGTAGTAGGTCTGATTGCCCTTCTTCTTGCGGATCACGGACGGCATATAGGGTAATTGAGCATAGCAGGGAAATGGCATGAAGATCAACAATAAATTGGCAGATAATGCAGGCATAGGCCCTACAGATATAGGATAATACAAGAACCAAGCGCAAGCCGGATGGATAACCTCAATAACGACAGTGAGTTAGCGTCGGCTGTCGCCGACCCTCACGAACGCCCGCAGTAAACTCCCGCTAGACGACGCGTAGCCGACCGCACTGGTCATCACGTTGGCCTGCCGATCCGCGCGGATGATCGCGCCTATGCCGTCGCGGTTTGATTTACGACTCTTCACCCACGCTCGTGGTCATATGATGATGAGTCGATGACGCGATCCGGGCAGCCTCGTCGGTCGCTCTCGATGCGCCTGCGCCTAGCCTTTCTGGGGCTGGGCCTAGCCGCCATCGGACTAACAGGATTTCAGTCCTATCAGATTGCCCACCGTGCCCTTCAGGAGGCCAGTTACGAACGTCTGACGGGCATTCGGGAAACTAAGAAGCGCCAGATCGAGACATACTTTCGAGACACGGCTCGTATCCTCGCAACCCTCGCGCGAGACGAATCCGTAGCCGACGCCTATTTGGGCTTTCAAGCCGCATGGCTGCAGCTCGAAACCCAGGCTTCGCGCGGCGAGAACCGAGAAGTCCTGGCCGCCGCTTACGGTAATCGCGTGGTGTCCCGCTTTCCCGGCCAGCCCGATCCGCCGGCCTTCAATGACCTCCTCCCGGCTTCCGTCGCCGGGACGGTGCTGCAGGCTCGCTATTGGCTGAACTCGACGCCGGAGCCGGCCGCCCGCGGTGACGACTATGCCGCCGTGCATCGTTTGCATCACCCCAGCTTGGCCGACTTTGCGGACGCCTTCGACTTTGAAGACCTGTTGCTCATCGATCCGACATCGGAGACCGTACTCTATTCCGTACGGAAGGGGCATGACCTCGGCATCGCGCTCGCGCAGGTCGGCTATGCAAGCAGCAGCCTTCGCGAGGCTGCAAGACGCAGCCTGGCGGCCGGAGCCGGCACGGTCATCGTCGACTTCGCCCCCTACGCTGGATCATTCGGATCTCCGGCCCTCTTTGCCGCGCACGCCGTCGTTGCTCCCAGCGGCGAGCAAGGCGTGTTGGCGGCCCGCTTGTCCACTCGCAAGCTTGACGACGTGATGACCGGTGGCGGCAGCTGGCTACGCGAGGGCCTCGGCGAATCTGGCGAAACCTATTTGGTGGGCCCTGATCTGCTGATGCGCAGTGATTCGCGATTCCAGCTCGAAACCCCGGATGCCTACTACAGGCAACTGCGCGAGATCGGCTACCCACCGAGTTCACTCGAGCGGCTCAGGAGCAGCGGCACCTCGGTCCTCATCCAAGCGGTGGACACCGCTGCGGCACGCCAGGCGCTTGCGGGCAGGGCAGCCACCCAGCAAGTCGCTGACTATCGCGGCATCCAAGTGCTCAGCTCGTATACTCCGCTCGCCCTACCAGGCCTCGATTGGGCAATGCTGTCGGAAATCGACGTGGAGGAGGTGTTTCGTCCGGTGCGAGCGCTGCGCCTCCAACTGGCGGCCTTGGCCCTGTTGATCTCCGGGGCCTTTGCGCTGGTCGGCTACCTCATCGCTCGCAGAACCACTCGGCCATTGCTCGCCCTGACGGCGGAGGTCGAGCGCCTCGGTCGGGGCGGCCTCATCCAAGCCAAGTCGGCCAGAGCTTTCCGGGCGGCAGACGACGAGATCGCCCGGCTGTGGCAGACCTTTGAAGATCTCACTGAGCGGCTTAGTGCCACGCTCGTGTCCCGCGACCACCTCGACAGCCTGCTGGCGTCCATGATCAATGCAGTCTTCGTCTTGGGCAACGTGGGCGGCGGTGCCCGCGGCAATCCTCTCGTCACCTCGGCGAATCCCGCGGCCTGCCGCTTGCTGGGCTACAGCGCGGAGGAGTTGCGCGACCTCCCGCTGCGAGCGATCGTCGGAAGCGCGAGCGACGAGCCCCCCTGGATAGCGCGACTGCGCGGGGACGGCTCGCTGCCCGCCATAGAGAAGGAACTCGTTGCGGCCGACGGCCGGCGCATCCCGGTACTTTTCACCGCTGCGCTGGTCGACGACTCTGGAAGCGCGGGCCGCGAAGCAGTCTGCGTGGCGCAGGACATCACCGAGCGCAAGGCCGCCGAAGAGCGCTTGCAGGCGAGTCGCCAAGAACTCCGCGTACTGGCTGGGAGGCTACTCAACGCCCAAGAAGATGAGCGCAGCAGGCTCGCCCGCGAGCTTCACGACGACGTGACCCAGCGCCTGGCGATGCTGGCCATCGATGCCGGCAAGCTGGCTCGCGGTGCCAAGCTCGACGAGAATGATCGGAATGCGCTGGCGACGCTCAAGGAGCTAATCGTCGTCCTGTCGCATGACGTCCAAGGCCTGTCTCGGCGACTGCACCCGGCGATGCTCGACGACCTCGGCCTGCCTGCCGCCATGCGCGCCGAGTGCCGGAGCCTCTCCAAGCGGCTGGGCATTCCGGTGTCCTTCGCCTCCGAGAACCTGCCTGTGGAGTTCCCGCGTGAATCCTCTCTGGTGCTCTACCGCATCGCCCAGGAGTCGTTTCGCAACATCGCCGCTCATTCCGGCGCTACCGAGGTCAGTGTTGAACTAGGCGTCGTGGACGGCAACGTCCGACTCAGCATCGAGGACGACGGCCGAGGCTTCGATCGGGAGGAGGCGCGCCGGCGGGGAGGCTTGGGGCTAGCCAGCCTCGGCGAACGAGCTCGCCTCGTCGGCGGGCGCATCGAAATCCGCACCTCCCCCGGGGCAGGGGTGAGAATATTGGTCGAGATCCCACGGACGAACTCGACATGACTAGATTCCCCTCTTCTCGCAAGCCTCGCGTGCTGGTCGCCGACGACCATCGAATCGTCGCCGAAGGCTTGCGCGGGTTGCTGGAGCCCGAATACGAGTTGCTGGAAGTAGTAGAAGACGGCCGAGCGCTCTTGGAAGCACACGATCGCTTGCACCCCGATATCGTGGTCGCCGATGTAACTATGCCCCTCCTCAATGGCATCCAGGCCGTACGCCGCTTGCGCGAGTCCGGATCGTCAGCGAAGTTCATCTTCCTTACGATGCACCCCGAGGTGAGCTACGCGACCGAGGCGCTCGATGCCGGCGCCGCAGGCTATGTCCTGAAGCACTCCGCCCCCGAAGAGCTGGTCACCGCGATCCGCGAAGCCCTGGCTGGACGCACCTATATCACGCCCCGCATCGCCGGCGGAGTATTGGAAGCCTTGCGCCTCGGCGGCGAGGCTAAGCCCCGCCTAACCTCCCGCCAAGCGGAGGTGTTGCAACTGGTCGCCGAAGGTCGCTCCGCGAAGGAGATTGCGGCGTTGCTCGACCTATCGCCTCGCACGGTCGAATCGCACAAGTACGCCATCATGGAGCAGGTAGGCGTCAAGACCACTGCAGAGTTGGTCCAATACGCAGTCAAGCAGGGTCTGGTCGGCCGCTGAGCGCTTCGCCGGCATCTCCCGCGAGACCCGAAAATTCCTTTCCCTTCTACCGTAGTTTTTCGGATTGCCCTAACTGCTCGCGCGCCGTAGCCTGAAAAGCGTGACGTCGTGGAAAACACGCCTGAGGAGGACAACGACAATGCTGACTACTCGCAAATGCCTGTTGAATCTGGTCGCCGCCGCTGCCCTTGGAAGCCTTGCTTCAAGCGCCTTCGCGGTGGACATCGGAGACAAGCAGGAGGCCATGAAGCTTAAGAGGCTGGCCAATCTCGAGGAGACCGCCTCGACGAGCGCCGAATTCGAGCGGATCGCCCGCCTATACAAGCTCCGCGCCGAAATGCTCGACGAGAAGGTTGACCGCCACCAGCGTCTCGAGAAGCGTTACGCCGCCGCGCCGGCCTCGCTGCTCGCCAAACGCGGAACGGCTTGGAATACGCCGAAACGCCAGCGCCAGCTGGCGCGGACGGCGCGCAAGCAAGCCGCCGAAGCGCACGAGATGGCTACCACCTACCTTGCCAAGGCCGACGCAGCGTTGACTGCTGCCGACTAGTTCCTGTCCCGGGCCAGAGGCTCATGCGGGCGTCTCTTCGAGGTGCCCGCTCTGCTTTGTGTGCCGAGCATGTTCGGCAGACTGAGAGCGAGAGTCCCGCGGAGAGCCTGATAAAGGTGAAATTCTGGCATGAATTTCTAGTTTGTTTAGATATTGTATAGTTATTCTATGGCGCAGGCCGTGGCGCAGTCGTCCCCGAACAAGCCACATGGCCTAGGCCACTCGGAAGATGCGGTTGCGGGGCCGTCGGCAGCGATTCGTGAGCGGCGGCTGCCGCCTTGGCTGCGCCGCTGGTTCGATAATCACCAAGCCCCCGAGGATAAGGCACGACAGGCTGGTGTCGAATGGCTGCGGTGCCTTCCGTTCCTGGCTATGCATGCAGCGACACTGGGCGTCATCTGGGTCGGCTGGAGTCCCGTGGCGATTTGGATTGCGGCTGCCGCGTTCCTAGTCCGTATGTTCGCAATCACTGGCTTCTATCACCGCTACTTCTCGCACCGCGCATTCCGCACGTCGCGGGCATTCCAAGGGCTAATGGCCTTCGTCGGAGGATGCGCCGCGCAGAGGGACCCGATGTGGTGGGCGTCGCACCACGTTCAGCATCACTTGCACTCTGACTCTCCCGGCGACCCGCATTCCCCGAGCCTGTCAGGGTTCCTGGGCAGCCACGCAGGGTGGTTCATGACAGGGGAGGGATTCCAGACGCGATCCAAATTCGTGCGCGACTGGGAGAGATTCGCCGAGCTGCGCTTTCTCAATCGATTCGACTGGGTGCCCCCCCTGCTCTTCGCAGCGCTGATCTACGCGCTTGGATGGTCGCTGGAGCGGTTCAGGCCAACCCTCGGCACGAACGGGCCGCAGCTGCTCGTCTGGGGGTTCTTTATCTCAACCATCTGCCTCTACCACGCAACCTTCACGGTGAACTCCTTGGCCCACGGCTGGGGTCAGCGGCGGTTCGCGACCGGAGATGACAGCCGGAACAATTGGTTCCTCGCTCTGCTAACCCTCGGCGAGGGCTGGCACAACAACCACCACCACTGTCCGGGCGTGGCCCGGCAAGGGTTCTATTGGTGGGAAATCGACATCACCTACTACGGCCTGGTCGTCCTGTCCAAGCTCGGCTTGGTCTGGGATCTGCGCCCCGTTCCAGCAGGCGTGGTGGAACGACGACGCATCGACAGCCCCTCCGGAGGGAGTGCAGCATGAGGATCGCGGTGGTCGGCGCGGGAATCTCTGGCCTGACGTGCGCCTACTATCTTTCTGGCCGCCATGACGTCACGGTCTTTGAAGCATCTGACCGAATCGGCGGCCATGCGCACGCAGTCAACGTCAGTGTTGATGGCCAAACGGCCCACGTCGACACGGGTTTCGTTGTGTTCAACGAAGTCAACTACCCGCTATTCACTCGATTGCTCCGCGAACTCGAGGTCGACACCCAACCCACGTCGATGAGCTTCAGCGTGCGCTCGGACGTGTCGGGCGTGGAATACAACGGCTCCTCCGTCAACGGGCTCTTCTCCCAACGGCGCAACCTCATTAGGCCGCGGTTTCTCGGCATGCTGCGCGACATCTCGAGATTCCAGCGGGAGGCGCCGACTCTGGCACGTTTGGTAGCAGATGACACGAGTGTGGAATCATTCGTAACTCAGGGGCGGTACTGTCGCAGCTTCGTCGAGGACTACCTGATTCCGCTGGGCTCCGCCCTCTGGTCCGTGCCGCAAGGGACGTTCAGGCGATTCCCGATACGGCTGGTCGTAGAGTTTCTGGGCAACCATGGCATGCTGCGGTGGAGTCGGAGGCCCGTCTGGCGAGTGATCCGCGGCGGGTCGAGCCGCTATGTCGAAAGGATCTCTCAGCCGTTCCTGCGCAACATCGTCCCCAAGACTCCCATAGTAGCCATCGACCGCCGCGCGTATGGAGTCTGCGTGGTGGAACGCTCGGGCAGCTGCGGGGACTTCGACCACGTGATCCTAGCCTGCCATGCCGACCAAGCGCTCCGGCTCTTGCAGCGCCCTTCCCCCCGCGAATCGGAGATCTTGGGATCGTTCCCGTACCAGCAGAACGAAGCCGTGCTCCACACCGACCCGGCACCCCTCCCCAAGCGCCGCCGGGCTTGGGCGAGTTGGAACTACCGTGTTCGGAGGCAGTCCAACGAGCGCGCCACCGTGACCTACAACATGAATCGTCTGCAGGGAATCGAAACCCGAGCGCTGCTCAACGTCACGCTCAACGATTTTTCGGAAATCGCCGATGGGCGAATACTGAAACGGATGCGCTACGAGCATCCAGTATTCACTTCTGCACGCTCTAGATCGCAGGAGCGCCATCGGGAGCTTATCGATACGAATCGAACGTCGTACTGCGGTGCCTACTGGGGATATGGATTCCACGAAGACGGGGTGCGGAGCGCCGTTGAAGTCTGCCGCGCACTCGACCCGGAGGCCGCCAGATGAACAGCAGCCTGTACAGGGGCTGGGTCCGCCACCGCCGTTTCCTCCCCGTGAAGCACGAGTTCCGCTACCGCGTGTTTCAAGTCCTTCTGGACCTGTCAGAGCTCGACAGCGTGTTTGCCGGACGCTGGCTCTGGTCGGCGAAGCGGTTCTCTCTGGCGTGGTTCCGCAGAGAGGATCACCTGGGCGATCAGTCGCTGCCACTCGACGAGGCAGTCCGGCGGGAGGTCGAGCGCGAAACGGGGGTGCGCCCGCAAGGACCGATCCGGTTGCTGACGCACTTGCGCTATTTCGGATATGTCATGAATCCAGTGAGTTTCTACTTCTGTTTCGACAAGACCGGTGAGCGCGTCGAGTCCATCGTGGCGGAGGTGCATAACACCCCGTGGGGCGAAAGACACTGCTATACGTTCGCTTGGAATGACGGCCAAGCGTCCGCTGCGGCAAGCACGTTCGAGTTCCGCAAAGAATTCCATGTTTCGCCTTTCATGGCGATGGATCAGTCCTACCGCTGGAGTTTCTCCGACCCGGCGGGTGTTCTTGCCGTCCACATGGAATCCAGCGAAGGCGGCAAGGACATCTTCGACGCAACCCTCCGACTGGAGAGGGTGCCTATCGACGGTCCGGCGCTGGCAGGGGTGCTAGTGCGGTACCCGCTAATGACGCTCCATGTCGTGGCAGCCATCTACTGGCAGGCGCTCCGGCTGTTCCTGAAGCGATGTCCGTTTCACCCGCACCCCAAGCTCGCCGTCCCGCCTCGTTCGACAGTCCAATGACCGAAGCATCTGCTCCCAAGCTCGCGCTGCCCAGCAGGACGGTTGCATTCCGCTGGATGCAGCCGCTGGCCAAGCGAAGCCTGAAGAATCGCCTGAAGGGACTGAGAAGGGGTGGCCTGATGATCGAAGAGGACGGCACGGCCCGCTTCTTCGGCGAGCCGGGCGGTCTCCGAGCTACAGTCGCCATCCGGAACTCGCAATTCTGGACGGATGTCGTGCTAGGAGGGACTCTCGGGGCCGCCGAGTCGTACATCCTCGGACGCTGGCAAGCCGACGACCTGACCGCGGTGTGCCGCATACTTGCGCGCAATCTGGACCTGAGCGACGGCATGGAAGGGGGTTGGGCCAAGGGTGCTTCGATGGCTGCCAGGTGCTTGCATGCCCTAAACCGCAACACCCGCCGGGGGGTGGCCAGCAACGTCAAGGCGCACTACGATCTCGGGAACGATTTCTTCAGGCTATTGCTGGACGAGACGATGAGCTACTCGTGCGCCATATTCCGGTCCCCTGACGAGCCGCTCGAGACCGCTTCGACGCGCAAGCTAGACCTGGCCTGTCGCAAGCTGGACCTTACGCCCGCGGACCACTTGCTTGAGATCGGCACAGGATGGGGCAGCTTGGCCATCCACGCGGCACGGGAGTATGGTTGCCGGGTCACGACGACGACAATCTCGAGCGAACAGCACCTGTTGGCCCGGCAGAGGGTGAGCGATGCCGACCTCGGGGATCGCATTGAGGTGAGGCATCAAGACTACCGCGACCTCACTGGGCGCTTCGACAAGATCGTCTCGATCGAAATGATCGAGGCGGTCGGGCACGAGTTCGTCCCGGAATACTTCGCCCGCTGCAGCAACTTGCTGAAGAACGACGGCTTGATGCTACTACAAGGGATCTTGATGGCCGAGCATCGCTACGAATCATACAGGCGCTCAGCCGATTTCATCCAGCGCTACGTCTTCCCGGGAAGCTGCCTCGTATCGATGGCGACGATCGCCGGTGCGGTTGCCCGAAGATCCGACATGCGCATGGTCCATCTCGAGGACCTCGCCCCGCACTACGGCGAGACCCTGCGCCGCTGGAAGGCGAATTTCCACGAGCATCTCCCCGAGATTCGTGCACTCGGTTACCCAGAGGGCTTCATACGCCTATGGGACTTCTACCTGTGCTACTGCGAAGCGGGCTTCGAGGAACGCTTGATCGGAAATGTTCAGCTGCTGCTGGCCAAACCCGGCAATCGACGCTCGCCGGTCCGGGCGGCATTGGAGCAGGCGTGACGTATCTGGTCAATCTGGGTGCCTTTCAGGCGACGTGGCTGGCGACCGTCTTTGCGGCCGCCGAAGGAAGGCTGTGGCCCGGCGCATCGGTGCTCGCGTGCTCCGTCGCGGCGCAGTCGGCCCGACGACTGAACGTCAGGCTGCCGGGCCTTGGCTTGCTCGCCGGCACCGCAGCGATCGGATTGTGCAGTGATTCCGCGCTCTGGAGGCTAGGCTGGATCAGCTTCCCAGAGCACGCGCAAATCGGCTGGCCAGTCCCGGTGTGGATGAGTGTCCTGTGGGTCAACTTTGCGACGACTCTGGACGAGTCGTTGGCATGGGCAGGCAAACGTCCCTTGCTTGCAGCGGCTCTAGGAGCTGTGGGCGGCCCGCTCTCCTACCTGTCCGGCGAGTATGTCGGCGCGCTGACTGTCGGCCCGCGGGCGGGAGCGGTGTTGGCGCTGGCCGGCTTGTGGGCCATGGCGATTCCGCTTCTCGCCTGGATCGCGAAATGTTTGCGGGGCTCTGGCCATGCCGGAGCCCCTTCCGCTGTCAAGGGAGGCCCCTCGTGACTCCCTTGACACTCTGGTCGCTCGGCTGGGCTGGTATCGCGGCGGCGATGGCAGCGCTTTGGGCAGTCCAGCGCAGATCGGGCAGAGCCGACGTTGTGGACCTTGCGTGGACGATGGGAACGGGCGGGCTCTCCGTCTTCTACGCCATAAACGCCGATGGAGACCCTTCCCGCCGCGCCCTAGTCGCTTTGCTCGGCGCAGCCTGGTCCGGGCGTCTCGGATGGCACTTGGCCGCTAGGATCCGCAGGTCTCCTGAGGACGGCAGATACGCCCGCTTGCGCACCGGCCGCGACGGGTCCGTCCAAGGTTGGCTGTTCGGGTTCTTCCAAGCTCAGGGGTTCCTCTGCGCCTTGTTTGCTATGCCGGCACTCGTAGCAGCCGGAAACCCAACCTCCGTTGGTTGGCTCGATGCGCTGGGATGCGCCATCTGGATTACAGCAGTCACGGGCGAGGGTATCGCCGACCTCCAACTGGACCGCTTTCGCAGGGACCCGGCCAACCGGGCCGAGGTTTGTCGCAACGGCCTATGGAGGTACTCCCGGCACCCGAACTATTTCTTCGAATGGATTCATTGGTGGAGTTACGTCTGCATGGGGTGGGGGGCGCGTTTCGGCTGGGCGACGCTAGTCGGGCCAGCTGCGATGCTGTTCCTCATCTTCAAGGTCACCGGCCTGCCACCCACCGAAGCCCAAGCGCTGTCGAAGCGGGGGCAGGCGTACCGGCAGTACCAGAGCGAGGTCAGCCCCTTCTTCCCGTGGTATCCAAGAGGCGGCACGGGATGAACGAGGCGCTGTTGTCCATGGCGCTGGAAGCAGCCGAACGAGGCAACTTGCCGGATTCTCTGATCCGGTCGGGCATCCGCCTGCTTTGTGCGCAGCGCTTGCGCGAGGAGGCTCGGCTGCTGGCTAGCCAGCAGCCTGATCGGCCCGATCGAGACGCGTTGGTGGCTCCTGTTCCCGAACTCGCCAACCAGCAGCACTACGAAGTTCCGCCCGCCTTCTTCCAGATAGTGCTCGGCCCTGCGCTCAAGTACAGTTGCTGCCACTGGGGCAACGCGGTCAACGATCTTGATGAGGCTGAGCGTGCGGCGCTCAGCGCAACCTGCCAACACGCCGAACTCGAGAACGGTCAGGAAGTGCTGGAACTAGGCTGTGGCTGGGGGTCGCTAGCGCTATGGATCGCCGAGCACTATCCCCGGAGCAGCGTGTGGGCCGTTTCCAACTCGCACTCCCAGCGCGAATTCATATTGGAGCGTGCGAGGCAACGCGGCCTCGCGAACCTGAAAGCCATGACCGCGGACATGAACGTCTTCGAGCCCGGGCGGTCATTCGACCGGGTCGTTTCGGTCGAGATGTTCGAGCACATGCGAAATCACGGCGAACTCATGAAGAGGATCGCCAGCTGGCTCAGGCCCGGCGGCAAGCTCTTCGTCCACCTCTTCTGTCACCGGGAATATAGCTACAGCTTCGAGACAGAGGGAGCGTCAAACTGGCTCGGGCGCTACTTCTTCACCGGCGGTCTGATGCCGAGCGAAGCACTATTACCTAGCTGCCAAGATCAGCTGGACCTACAGTGCCAATGGAGGTGGAACGGGACGCATTACCAGCGCACCGCATCAGCATGGCTGGAGAACCTAGATCGGGGGCACGACCGAGCGCTGCCAATCCTCCGTCAAGTGTACGGGGAACGCGCCGCCGAGCGCTGGTTCGGCAGATGGCGGCTGTTCTTTCTGGCGTGCGCTGGACTCTGGGGATACCGCAACGGGTCGGAATGGGGCGTGGCGCACTACTTGTTCGAAAAGCCCTTGGCGGGAGAACTCGCAGCATGAGCCTCCTCCGGCGAGACTAGCATGGAGGGGAAGAGCTCAGCCTCCATTCGGCGAGATGACTGACAACGCCATGAGTCCCACCCCGCCCTACAAGATGGGGACAATCGTGCGACTCACCTCATTCGCCCCTCAGCGCCTAAGGGCTTGGGAGCATCGCTACGACTTGCTCCGTCCTTGCCGAGGTGAAGGAGGGCACCGGCTGTATAGCGAAGAGGACCTGCGCGTGCTGTGCGCGGTGCGCGAGTTTCTCGGCACGGGCCGCACGATCGGCGAGATCAATAGGATCGGCCGGGATGCAATTCTCGACGGGACTGTTCGACCACGCGGAGGACGCACGAGGACAACTGCCGCATTTCAGCGGGTCGCCGCAGAAGACATTCCACTAAAGGCAGATACGTTGGCGAGCCGCCTCGTCAAGGCGACCCTCGCCATGGACGAGTCGGAGCTGCAGCGAGTCCTAGATCAGGCCTTTTCCACATTGTCGGCAGAAGTCGCAATCGATCGAGTCATTGCTGCGTCGTTGCGACGCATCGGAAACCTGTGGGCCGGTGGCCTATGCACGATTTCGAGTGAGCACCTTGCCACGAGGATCTTCACTCATCGAGTTCGAACGCTGTTCGAGCAGGAAGCCTCGGCGAATCTCTCCCGCAAGCCGAGGATTCTGTGCGGCTGTTTTCCTCAAGAACGGCACGAACTAGGAATTCTGGCGCTCAGCTATTCCCTGGCCCTAAGGAAAGCGCGCGTGACGGTGCTGGGTTCCGAGGTGCCCCTGCCCGACCTTGAGCGAGCTTGTCGGGCCACCGCACCCGAAGCGGTGCTACTTTCCGTCTCGGACGATGCGCTCTATTTCGAGCACAAGGCCGGGCTACTCGAACTTAGCAGCCGAATTGGCCTGCATACAAGAATCGTGCTTGGCGGCGCTGGTATCCCGGCTGGGGACACAGATCTTTCCGGCGCCGGAGTGACGGTCATTGCGTGCTCGGATTCTCTCGGGCAAACTGCGGAATCGCTGCTGGCTGACATCCGAGGCCACGCTGCCAGCGCACGAAAGCCTAAGTCGAAGAGGCGTCAGCTTGGCCCCTGAGAGCCGCACGCTCAGCGGCATTGTGTGCCAGTTGCGCATCTGGCAGTGCTGATCCGGGACTCAAGATGAAGGGGGTGTCGACCATGCCTGCGACCGTCGGCTGCGCGGGGCAGCGCGGCGTCTGGGCCGGCGGAAGCCGAGCAAGCTCCGGGGGCAGCCATGGATCGGGAACGAGCGGAAGCTGCCCGCCCGGCCTTGCACGTGCACCAAACGGGGTATCCGGGCGAAGAAATGAAGGCGCACGAGAGCGAACCGCAGACGGTGGCGGCTGGAATTTGCCGCGCAACAATTCGGCACGAACGCTTGAGTGCGTGACTGCGGGCTTCACGATCCCGGTCGGGTGGCCGCCATGCATGACTTGGAGCCAGCCGCCGAATCGGTTTGCCATGCCAGCGGCAATAGGGAACAGCTGCGAGTTGCCGTTCCGGGCTCTCCTGCTCACGCCATTTGGAGCGTTCGCCTGCCAGTCTGACCGTCAATGGCACGCCACTCGTCAATGCCGAGTCGAGCTTGCTCCGGCTGCGTTATCCGAACGCCGTCGTGCTGCGAGCGATTTTCGAGGGGGTGCTGCGAGCTGGAGCGTGCCAACCGTCGATTGCATAAGGCCCGACTCGTACACGGAGAACCCTTGGCATGATGGATTTTGAGTGGATCGCTATCGCGTTGGGAGACGTGGTCTGGATCGCAGTAGCGTTCGCGCTGGGGCTGCTGTCCAAGACTGTCGGCCTGCCCCCTCTAGTCGGCTTCCTGGCCGCGGGCTTCGTTCTCAACCTGTGTGGAATCGCCAGCGGTGAAATGCTACAGAAGCTGTCCGACCTAGGCATCACCCTCTTGCTGTTCATCGTTGGCCTCAAGCTCAATCTCCGAACGTTGGCGCGACCGCAGGTCTGGGCTGTCGCCGGGCTGCATATGTCGATTTTCGTTGTAGCGTTCGGACTGGCCATCTGGTTGTTGGCGCTTCAGGGAACATCTTTCCTGGTCGGCGTTGATCTTTCCCGATCTCTGCTGATCGCGCTTGCATTCAGCTTTTCCAGCACCGTGTTCGTCTTGAAGGTGCTGGAAGAGAAAGGGGAAACGGCCTCGCTGCATGGCCGAATCGCGGTCGGGATTCTGATCGTCCAAGACTTGGTCGCCGTCGTTTTTCTGGCGATCTCGGCGCGAAGCTGGCCGACGGCCTGGGCACTACTGGTGCCGCTCCTTGTTCCGCTTCGGCCGGTGCTATCGCTTGTGCTTCAACGCGTCGGCCACGGTGAGCTGATGGTCCTCTACGGCTTCGTGCTAGCTTTGGGCGGCGCGGAGATATTTGAGCTCGTAGGATTGAAGGGTGACTTAGGCGCTCTCGTTCTGGGCGTTCTGATCGGCGGGCACGGCAGAGCCGACGAAATGGCGAAGGCCATGCTCGGCTTTAAGGACCTATTCCTGCTCGGTTTCTTTCTGTCCATCGGACTGTCCGGTCCGCTAACGACAGAGGCGGCTTTGATAGGCACCGCCATCACGCCGTTCGTGTTTCTCAAGTCGGCGCTCTTCTTCGCCCTGCTGACGGGATTCAAGTTGCGGGCCCGAACCTCGTTGCTGGCGTCATTGAACCTGACCAACTTCAGCGAATTCGGACTCATCGTAGCGGCTATCGGCGTCGCAAATGACTGGGTCGATGGTCGTTGGTTGATCATCCTCGCAGTCGCGCTGTCCCTGTCGTGCGGCATATCAGCGGGCCTGAATGTCGCCGCCCAACGGCTCTACACCCGGTATCGGAAAGCTTGGAAACGCTTGGAACGAGCGGAAGGGTTGGCCGACGACCGGCCGCTCGACATCGGACGTGCGACGGCGGCCATCATTGGCATGGGCCCCGTCGGTACTGCGGCCTACGACGACATGCGTCAGATGCAAAGCGGAGCAGTCGTCGGCATCGACATTGATCCGATAACCGTGCAACGCCAGCAGGCGGCTGGCCGCAACGTGCTGCTCGGAGATCCCAGCGACGCAGACTTCTGGGGTCGCGTGCAAGCCCGCCACAGGCTAGAACTGGTGATGCTGGCTCTGCCGAACGTATCCGCCAGCCTGGCCGTTCTCGACGAGCTCAAAGCGGCCTCATTCGATGGCTTGGTTGCAGCCACTGCTAGGTTCCCGGATGAGATCGAGCTACTGAAAAAGGCCGGCGCGTCGACCGTGTTCAACGTTTACGCGGAGGCGGGCTCAGGGTTTGCCGCACATGTCAAGGATCGGCGAAAGCCCCCTCGCCGGAAATGATCAGGCGTTCGCTCCATGCGCGTTACCGACAGCAGCGTGGTCCGACACTGCCAATTGCCCGCGCGCGCGGATCGCCCGACTCCACTGTGGATCTTCAGCGCAGTGCCGTCACCCCAAGTTCTGACGATCAAGGCACCTGCTCGGGCTCGCGCACTTCTAATACCTGGTTTACCGAAACGCGTCCGAGATCTTGAACAGTGCCGCCGGGCCACGTGACCTGCACGGCAATATCTTCGGATGCCCCGAGGCCGAAATGCACCCCGTCATGGCTAGACGAAGCGTAGCCGACCGCACTGGTCATCACGTTGGCCTGCCGACCTGCGCGGACCGTCGCGCCGATCCCGTCGCGGTTGGACTTCCTCCCCACGAGCCGGACATTCAGCCACGCTTGCTCTCGCGGGCTGGTGTTGTGCCATAACTCGGCCGCCCCACCCAGCGAAGACACCACCACGTCGACGCGGCCATCGCGGTCGAAATCCGCGAACGCACAGCCGCGGTGGGCCCTTGTCGTGCTCGCGAAGGCCTCGCCGGCGGCAGCCGTGACCTCCTCGAACGACCCGTCCGCACGATTGGCGTACACGCTGTTGGTCTCGCGATACGGCGTCGTGGGCTCGAACTCGCGGATGATGTCGTTGACGTGGGAGTTGGCCGTGAACAGATCCTTCCAGCCATCGTTGTCGAAGTCGTACAGGCCGTTGCCCCAGCCGCTGTGGCGGTTGGAATGCAGCGCCAAGCCGGACGGGCCGGTCACGTCCTCAAAGAAGCCGTCACCGAAGTTACGGAAGAGCGGGAACGTCTCGGCGATCAAGGCGGTGACCGCCACGTCCGGCAAGCCATCGTTGTCGTAATCGCGGAAATCGACGCCCATGCTCGCCACGGGGTCGCCATGTTGCAGCAGAGCCGTGCCCGAGAACAGCCCCGCTTCTTCGAAGCTCTCTCCGGCCTGATTGAGGAACAGAAAGTTCGGCAGGTTGTCATTCGTGACCAACGCGTCAGTCCAGCCGTCGCCGTTGGCGTCAGCGAATGCCACGCTCATGCCGCGCCCGGAATGGTCGCTGACCCCAGTCGCCGCACTCACGTCCCGGAACGTGCCGTCACCGAGGTTGCGATACAGCCGATTCGGTGTCGGAGTCAGCTGCATCGGGTCGCAGTAGGCGCGGAGCCCGCGCCTCTCGTCGCCGCAGTATGTGTCGAAATCCAAGCTCCAGTTCGCATAGTTGACCACGAACAGATCAAGGTGCCCGTCGGCGTCGTAGTCGAACCACCCAGCAGCCACGGACCACTGGCCGCCTTGCAGGCCGGAGTCCAAGGTGACATCCTCGAAGGCGCCATCGCCTCCATTGCGCAGCAGGGTTAGGCGAAAGACTCCGGCCACCAGCAAGTCGACATCGCCATCGTTGTCGTAGTCGGCCGCAGCCACGCCCGTGTCATATCCGGTACCCGCAACGCCAGCCTCGGCGGTGACATCGCTGAAGCGCAGTTCGCCATCGTTGCGATACAGGCGGTTCCAGTACTGCGGCGACTCCTTGCTCAGGGAAGGAATCGCCGCGCCGTTAGTGAAGTAGATGTCGGGCAGGCCATTGCCGTCGTAGTCGAAGACGGCCACGCCGCCCGCCATCGTCTCGATCATGTGCTTTTCGGGCGTCGGGTTGTTGTGCAGCACGAAGTCAATCCCCGCCGCTCCCGCGACGTCGCGGAATTGGATGTCGCCTGGCGCACCGTGCAGCATCACCGCCGCAACCAGCAGGCTTGCGAGCGTGAGCGCGGTCCGGGCTACTCGCTCTTGATCCATCGCTCAAACTTGCTGCGGTCGCGAGCAAACGATCGCTTGCGCATTTCGGTGGACCTGTCCAGCGCCAGTCTGGCCCGTTCCATGTTGCCCAAGCGGCGGTAGGCTTGGAAGAGCGAGTAGTGGATATCGCCGTAGTAGTCGAGGATCAGCGCTTGCTCAAGTTGCGCGGCAGCCTCTTCGACTCGCCCCACTCGCAGGTAGGCCCGGCCGAGACTTGGACGTGCCTCAACCAAGTTTGGGTCAAGTTGCAGGGCAGTCTCCAAGTAGGGGATCGACTCGGCATGCTGTTGCCTGGCCACGAACAACCGGCCCGTCACGTATAGCGAGCGCGGGTTCGCGCCGTCCAGGTCGAGGGCCTTCTCGAGAGCTCGCTCGGCCTCGTCGTAGGCGTTGTTGAGCAGGTAGAGCAGCCCCAGGCTGCGGTGCAACTCGGCCGCATCTGGCTTGAGTTCGATCGCGCGCCGGTACTCGACAATCGCCTCATCGTCGGCTTGCCGCTGACGGTGGGCCTCCGCTCGCAACTGATGCACGCGCCAAGACTGCGGGGCCAGCGTCTCGACCTGCTCGAAGCACAAGTCCGCCAGCGACCGGAGCGTGCGAACCGTCCAATAGACAGCTTCAGGCGGTGCCTCGTCGGTTCCGCGCATGGCGTGCGCGAACGCGATCAATGCCCGCTCGTGCTGGCCGAGCGCAAGGTAGGCCCTGCCCAACAGCAACAGCTCTGCCCGCGTCATCGAGCGACGCGACACCAGCGCCTGAGCGCACGCCGAGTAGAGATGGTCGGCGCACAGGGAGACGGCTTCGGCGGCACCGCCAGAGCGCACGGGAGCGGCTTGGACAGCGCGCTCGAACCGCGCGCGGGTGGCGGCAGCGACTGCCTCATCGCCAAGATTGGCAGACAGGGCCCAGGCTAGGAACGCCGCCGGTCCCGCCTCGGACTGGCCGAGCGACCGCAGCAGTTTGGCTGCGAATTCGGGCGGGACAGCCCCGGACACGAACGCTGGCTGGGACCCCAGCCATTGCGGCAACGAATCCCAGACCGCGGCCACGCGCTCAAGAGCGGAAGCAGAATCGCCGCGCGCCAGGCTGATCTCGGCCAGCCCGAGCAATGCCTGCTCGGAGCGCGGATCTGTGCGCAACTCGTCTTCGAAGCTGGCCGCGGCCTCGTCCAGCTGCCCGAGCCGCAAGCGGGCGGATCCCAAGGCCGAGTGCAGGCCGGGCAGCCCGGCTCGCTTGGCGACTGCGGCCTCGTAGTAGTTCGCGGCGGCCTCCCAAGCTTCGCTGAGCGCCAGCATGTCAGCCCCGAGACGAGTGGCCCAGACCGAGTCCGGCTGCTCCACGACCAAGCGTCCGGCCAGATCGCTCATCAGGCCCATGTAGTCGCGCCCGAGCAGGTACCATGCCTCGGTCCTGTCCGGGCTGTGCGAGAACGCCGCTTGGAATTCCTGCACCGCGCTGGCGTAGTCCCCCTTCGCCAAGTGGCATGCCGCCAGCGCCCGGTGCGCCTCGAGGTTGGCGGGGTCCAGTTCTAGGCTGCGCGAGAGCGCAGCGATGGCTTCGTCGGACGCGCCTAGCTTGAGGTGGCCGAGACCAAGGAATAGATGGGCGGCGGGCAGGGCCGGCAGGGCGCGAGCCGCCTGTTCCAGCTCGTCAACCGAGTGCTGGTATTTCCCCTGCAAGAAGAGGGCCAAGCCCAGGTTTACGCGCGCTTCCGAGAGCCCTGGCTCGGCATCGAGGGCGGCCCGGAACTCAGTCTCGGCTCGGGCGAATTGACCGGCTTGAAGCGCTGCCTGGCCCTCTTGGAAGCGAGTCCGGAAATCCGGTTGGCCGCGCTCTGGCTGCGCCGAAAGAACGGCGGGCAGCAGCAGCAACAGTGCGGCGGCTGCGCGAAGACCGGCCGCCGAGTCGAGCGTTGTCCAAGCCATCGAAGCCGGTTTAGATTATCGCGAGTTCTTGGATCGCAATGGAAACCGGCGGGCGGCTGGGCCGCCCGCCGGTCCGATTCGCCGGGCTTGCGCGAACCGCCTAGAACAGTAGTCGCAGCCCGAACTGCACAAGTCGGGGCACGCCCCGAGTGCCGCTGATCACGCCGAACTGGGGAGTGCCCAACGCTGTCCCGGGATGCCGGAAGACCGGCGTGTTGAACAGGTTGAAGAACTCGGTGCGGAACTCCAGACCCACGCTCTCGCCCAACTGAGTGCGCTTGAACAGCGCGAAATCCCACTGCGCGATGCCGGGCCCGCGCACGTCCGGCAGGACCCGTGACGTGTTGCCGAAGGTGAACGCCGCCGGCTGGCTGAACACGTCTCTCCTAAAGTACTCGCCAAGCCGCGTTTGCGGGTCGCCGGACAGTGCCGCGCTAGTGCCGTTGTTGTCCGCGAACTGCGATCCCCCGAAAGAGTTGGAAAGGTTCTGGGAAGGCGACACGCCGATCGGAAATCCGGTCTGGACGGTGGTTACGCCGTTGATTCCCCACCCACCAAGAATGGCGTTGGCAGCCCCCGAAAGATCGCCGAGGAACGGCTTGCCCTTGCCAAAGGGAAGATCAAGGACATAGCTCAGCACGAAACGCTGGGAGACATCGAACGCCGCCAGCGACTTCAGCGAGCGGAGATCGTTGTTGTTGCCGCCAGTGGCCCAGCCCTGCGCGCTGAAGCCCTCGAGGCCATCTAGCCAACCGGTCAGCGTGCCAGCATCCGTGATCAGCTTGCCGGCAGTATAGGAGGCCAGCAAGCTCGCACCTCCCTTGAAACGCCGCTCCACCTTGGCCTGGAAGGAGTGGTACGTCGAGCTTCGGTTGGTCGGCCCGGCCATTTCCACATTCGTGAATTGCGGATAGGGACGAAGCAGCTGCCCGCGTGCGACAGTCGGCTGGGAAAGCGGCCCGGTGGCGATGGACGTGCCGTGGAACGGGTTCGGCACCTGCTCGTTGAGCGCAGGGCCGAGGCTAAGGTGCTGGTCCGGCAGTTGATTGATGGTCTGAGCGTTGACGGGCAAGCTCGTTCCCTTCGATCCGGCGTAAGCCAGGTCAACCAGCGTGCCGTCGCCGAGCTGTCGTTGAATATTGAAGTTCCACTGCTGCATGTAGCCGAGCGGCTGGTCCGGCACCGGCGAGCGGATGCCGAGCCCGCCAATCAGCGTGTTGAGGAAGGTCGTGTCTCGTCCGGGCGGCACCAAGACACCATCCGGGAAGGGGTCCGCCAACCGGCGAAACGCGGTCACGCCGCCATCGAGCGAGGTGATCCAAGGAGTCGCGATGGTGGTCACGACATCTTGGTTGGGCGCGACCGAAAACGCGACATCATTGGGCAGCCAGAAGATGCCGTAGCCCGTGCGGACCACGGTCTTGTCGTCGAGACGGTATGCGATGCCGAGACGGGGCGCAAAGGCGTTGCGGTCATCCAATCGCGTTCTCGGCTGGCGCAAATCCGAATTCACGAGCGCCAACTGTCCTCGCAGATCTAACCCGGTCTCGGAAGCCAACGGATTGACAGAGTCTAGGGCGAGCGAGGTCATGCGATCGTAGCGCTCAGAGAAATTCCCCGAGAGCTCCCAGCGCAACCCGATGTTCAGCGTCAGCCTGTCATTGACCTGCCATTGGTCATTGATATAGGCCGCACGATAGATCATCTGGCCAGCGACGAGTCCGGGCGTCGTGATCCCTCCGCCAGTCCCTGTGCCAAGCAGGAACGAAGCGAAGCCCCAGCCACCCATAGGGGCGAACGGATCGTTGGCGGTGAAGTTGCTGTTGAAGCGGAAGATGCCGCTCGGCGTGTTGCTCTGAGCGTAGTTGTGAGTCAGCCTGCGGACATCGCCCCCGATCTTGTAGGTGTGCCGCCCGCGGATCAAGGTGAGGCTGGGCAGGGCAGCTATGTTGTCCTGGCGACCGATGATGATGCTCCCCGTCCCTTGGGCGCAGAACAACGAGTAGCTTTCTACGCAGGGCGTGGGGATGTGGCGGAAGTTGTCCGGAATCTGGCTTACGAGCGATGAGGGCCACGCAAACTGAGTCAGGTCGATGCCTTGGCTGGCAGGGGAACGGTCGTAGCGGAAACGCGTCCACGAGAGCCGGATGTCGAAAATCGTCGTCGGGGACATCAAGTACGTGTCTCCGACCACGAATTGGTTAGTGGTGAAGGTCTCCGGTCCGGCATCGATGTGGGCGCCAGTGCCGTAGGGATCGACGCCGAAAGTGAGGTTGTCCCACCAAGTCCAGCGCCCCATCACGCGGTGCTTGTCGCTCGCGCTCCAGTCCACGCGATTGTTGAACTGGGTGTTGTTGCCGCCGTCGCTGGCATTAGTGGCGTAGTTGTTGTTCAGCCCGGGCTGGTTGGGCTGATCCCAAAGGTGGCTCAGCGACCTCGACGTGGCGTCCTGCAGCGCAGCCGGGATCGTGTCGTTCTCAAACCGGGTGCGCGGGAGGTCGCCCGCGCTGGACACCGAGAAAGGATCGTGGATGGCCCGCCCCACCTCCGAGAAATCGCCCTGCTGCTGCATTGGGGTCGGCGAGTCGAGCAGCAGCGAACGGCCCTGCCTCTGGCGATAGCTCTCATAGGAGGAGAAGAAAAAGACGCGGTCTCTGACGATCGGACCGCCCACGTTGGCACCCCACTGGTTCTGGACGAACGGCGGCGTCCCGATGCCGCTGGCGTTGTTGAAGAAGGTGTTGGAATTTAGAACCTTGTTCCGCAGGAACTCGTAGGCGGAACCGTGGAACTGGTTGCTGCCGGACTTCGTGGCCATGTTGATGACACCGCCGGCGAACCGTCCGAACTCCGCTCGTAACTACTCACGCCTCGGTTGGAGTCGAGGCGTGAGTTGGTGTCGGGCCATAGTGTTGTTCGAGCGTGGCGACAGCGTTGCCGGCGAGCGCGATTTGAATGGCGACGAGAGGGTTGTAGCCGAGCGCGGCCATGGACTGCAGGTAGCTTGAGATGCGGGCGTAGGCCTCGCCATAGACTTGCGTGCGAAAGCAGCCCGACACTTTCATCTTCACCTTGGACATTCTCAGCCCGCGCTCTCCTGCATTGTTCGTAAAGCTGACGTCGGGGTCGCTCAGGAAGCGCAGCACGGACTCTTCGTGCTTGATGAGCCGCTCGTGCAGGTTGTGGGCATCGGATTTGGCGATCCGGCCGCGTTTCTTCTTGGAGCGGGGCGGGATCTGGGGCAATTCCTTGCGGCCCTGGGTCAGGATGGTGCGGTAGCGCTTGCGCAGGGCCTTGCAGGCGGCTGCGCTCAAGGCCTTCACCTGGCTGGCATTGACCTGCCGGCAGGCCTCTTGCAGCAGGGCTTTCATCAGCCGCGCCCAGCGGTAGTTGTTGGACTCGACGATGAAGGTCAGCTCCCGAATTAGATGCGCGCCGCAGAGCTGGTGCTGGCACTGCTTGTAGCTGAGGTAGGAGGCCCAGCAGTCGTGCACCAGCGTGCCGGCGAAGCGGGGGATCAGGCCGATCGCCTCGATGGCTGCCTTGCCGCGCTTGGGGTGCAGGAACTTCAGCGTCAGCGCGCCATCGGTGAGGATATGCAGCCAATGGTTCTTGCCATCGACCCGCAGGCCGGTTTCATCGGCATACAGGGCCGGAGCGGCCAGCAGGTGGGCGCTGGCGGCCTTTTCCCACGCTTGCAGGGCCTGCTGCAGGCGGCGGATGTAGCCCAGGCAAGTGGCCTCGGACAAGCGCAGGCCGGAGATCGCCCGGACCAGCTGCACGACCCGCCGCAAGGAGAGCATATGGGCCACCAGCAGGTCGATGATGAAAGCCTGCAGCCCCGTGCCGTACTGCACCGGCCCGGGCATGCTGGCGGGGAAGGCTGGCTTGCAGCGGGCCTGGCAGTCGGGGCATTGCTTGACCTCGGCGGTGACACGCTGCTCGACCACTTGGAACACGATGTCGTACAGGACCCGGCGTTCGCAGTCGATCGGATCGACCTGCGACAGATCGCTGCCACAGCTATCACAGGCCGTGACGGTGAGCGTTTCCTCGTGGGTGACTTTCTGCAGATTGGAGACGCTGCCGTCTTTGGCCGCAGTGGCCGGGCGATCCGGCTGGGAACTCCGCGCGGTGTCGTCCGCGCCCATCTGCGAGGGCGGAATGCTGGAGTTGCGGGTGGTCTTGCGGGTGGTCTTTTCCAGCAAGACCGCCAGCAGCAGTGTCAGCATGGTCAGCAGCGCCTTGAACACGGCGTCGGTTTCCGGCGGCACCTTGCCGAGCTTGCGCAGCGCCTCGAGCTGCTCCTTGGCACTCTGTAGTTCCTCGCGCAGGGACTTTTCGTTGACCGTCGGCATCACTCGGCCTCCACCGCCATCAGCGCGGCCAGCACCGCCAGCCGCTCGCCCGGCGGCATGGCCGCGTAGCGCTTGGCCCAGTTGGCGGCCTTGCGCTTGATGCACTGCCGCTGCACGAAGTCCTGGCCCGCGTAGCTGTGCCAGTGCGGGCGCCCCGGCGCGAAGTTGCACCAGACCTTCTCGGTCACCACCCCGGCCTGGTTCATCACCTGTAGCGACAGGCTGTGCCAGCCCGCCAGCGTCCGCTCGTACAACTGGGAGGGATAGCCGGACAGCATCACCGCACAGGGCAGGCCTGTGAGCAATGCCAGCAGTTGCTCGTGATCGGCCTGCGTGTAGTCATAGCGGTAGCGGCGCTGCGACTTGCGCGCCGCCTGCAGATAGGGCGGGTCGGCGTAGACCAGCTCGTCGCCCGCAAACGGGAACTGGGCCAGAAAGCGGTGGCAGCAGCCGTGCACCAGTTCCACCTCGTAGTCGCAGCGGAACGCTCGGATCGAGCGGACATTGCGGTCGATGCCGATGTTGCGCAGGGCCGGCGGCTTGCGCTGCATGATCGCGCCGCCGCCGAGATGGGTCTCAATATAGGTGGCATGCGGCGGCATGGCCGCGATCAGTGGCTGGCACAGACCCGAGGTCGCCTTCGATCCGTACCAAGCTCCCATCGCCGCGTCGTCTCCCGCAGGAGTGCTTAACCCGCAGCATAGGCGGTCCCAGTGCGGTTGTCAAGCGAACCGCTTGCGAGCTTGCGAGCCATCCGCCGGATACGCAAGGCCGCCGCTGGCCAGTCCGGGCGGGTCCCACTCCGCGTTGGATTCCTGCCAAGAACAACCGTTTGATCTCAGGCGAAAAAGTACATAGTCAAGACAGGGCCCGAGTAGTTACCTCCGCTCCAAGGTTGTTGGTCTGGATCTTGAATTCCTGCACAGCGTCCTGGGTCGGGACCAAGGCGGTGAGGTTGGCGTAGCCGATGTTGACGGGCGCGCCGTCCAGCGTCGTGGCGCTCTGATTCGACTGGCCACCGCCAATCTGGTAGTTGCCCCAGGCGAAGATGTTGACCCCGGTGGGACTCTGCATAGACTGCCCCTGCGGCACGACGCCCGGAGCGAGAGCGACCAAGTTCAGAACGTTGCGGCCGTTGAGCGGCGTCTCGGTGACCTTGCGGGACTCGACGACCTGACCTAGCGAGGATGTCTGCGACTGCAGTAGAGGCGTGCTCGACACGACCTCAACGACTTCGGTGACCTCTCCGATTTCGAGCACCGGGTCGATGCGGATGCTCGCCTCGACCTCGATCGTGATCGGCTCCTGCGCGAATTGCTTGAAGCCCTCAGAGCGCGCTTCCAGGCGGTACTGGCCCGGCACCAAGTTCACGAAGCGATACAGGCCGGCCGCTTCCGTCTCCTGCACGCGTTGTTCGCCGGTAGCGAGGCTCGTCACGGTGACGCTCGCTCCCGGAATCACGGCACCCGTCGAATCCTGAACGGACCCGACCAAGCTGCCGTAGAAGGTCTGGCCAAACGCCCCGCCGGCGAAAAGCGCCAGGCACGCTACCAGCCATCCCGATCTCTTCCGATGGATCATGTTCACACCTCCATGAAACACAACGGCCGACCCCACGTCGACCGTTTGGCAGAGAGAGGATAACGCAAAGGCCGGAACCTTCGCAATGGAACTCCAGCCGGTGCGACTACTCTGCCGCGCACGCATCGGCCCGCTCTGGCAGCGCCGACTGACACCATCGAGAAAACGGCGCGAAACCCAGGGGCGCGCACCGTTCGCGGGAGCGCTCAACCGCGCCAGACGGGTCTTGGCAAGACATCGCATCCCGCCGAGACCCTGCATGTTGGGATCGGCGATCCTGCCGCAAGGCGTTTGCAACGGATGCTGAGGGCAAGCGCCCGGCACTCGTTGTTACAGAACTCATACAATTCTCTAATTGACATTCGATTGCATTATCAGATAAATTGGGAATTCTTCGGGCTGCGGTGAATCCTCATCGCAGTCGAATCTACGACACCAACAAGGAGACCTTTCGATGATCCAGCCTCTTTGGCGTGTGGGCTGCGCAACAGCCACGCTACTCTGCTGCGCGAGCCTGCAAGCCCGTGACATTAGCGGACAGGTGACCGACCCCGGCGGCTTCCCTGTGGCCGCAGCCACAGTGGAGGCTGCTGAAGCTAGAGTAGTTACGCGCACAGACAGCTTGGGGAACTTCACCCTTTCCGGGGTTCCGGAAGGATCTCTGATTATCCGCGTGGTTGCGCCGGACTTCGAGCCAGTCGAAGTGAAGGGCGTGGCCGGAACAGCGGAACTCGCGATCGAGCTGACGGAACTGAGGCGCAACGCAGCCACGATCGAAGTCGTGGCGACCGTCGAAGATCTGCGCACGGCGATTCCGGGCTCATTGCATATCGTTAGCAAGGCGGATCTCCACGCGGCCAAGCCGCTCGACGCCAACGAAGTGCTGCGACGCGTGCCCGGCATCAACCTGCGCGAAGACTCGGGGCCGGTCGCCATGCGGCTGAATATCGGCATGCGCGGTCTCAATCCCAACCGGAGCCGCAAAGTGCTGATCCTCGAGGACGGCATTCCAATCGCACTCGCACCGTATGGCGAGCCGGACATGTACTATTCGCCACCCATCGAGCGCATGAGCCGGGTCGAAATCCTCAAGGGCAGCGGCCAGATAGCCCACGGCCCCCAGACCGTCGGCGGAGTAGTGAACTTCGTCACGCCGGATCCGCCATCGAGATTCCACGGCGAAGTCGACGCCGAGGGCGGACAGCGCGGCGTATTCGTGGGGAAGGCCTCGCTGGGAGCGAGCAAACGCGACCAGTCGATCGGTTGGATCACCAACTATCTACACAAGCAAGGAGATGGCTGGCGCAGTTTCTTCTACGACATCGAGGACGTGCAGACTAAGTTCAGCTTCCGTCCTAACCAACGGCACACTCTCGCAGTCAAGGCGGGCGTCTACGACGAGATCTCGAACTCGACCTATGTAGGCCTCACGCAGCCAATGTACGAGCAGGACCCGAACCTGAACGCCGTGCCGTCCGACACGCTCGACGTGGCGCGCAAGTCCGCGTCATTCTCTCACGGCTACACGATCACCCCTGCCGCGACCCTGAGCAGTGCGGTCTTCCTCTACAGCACCAAGCGGTTTTGGGGACGGCAAGACTTCGACCGCGGCGACCGCGGGCGCGATTACTTCGGCGTGTTCGGCGACCCCAATATACCCGGCGGGGCCTTGTTCTTGCGCAATTCAGCCGGCAATCGTAACCGGGAGTTCGACGTCTACGGGGCCCAGTCAAACTTCAGCCGGCAGCACAGCTACGGCCAGCTCGACCTTGGCGTGCGCTACATCAGCGAGAATGCTCGCGACCGGCGCGTCAACGGCGACGTGTTCAACGCGCGCACTGGCGTGACTCGGGACGACGAGTTCCGCTACGGCCGGGCCGTGGCAGGCTACATCCAGAACCGCTTCACTATCGGCTCTCGCGTCTCGCTCACGCCGGGCGCCCGCTTCGTGCGCTACAAGCAGGAGCGTCACATTGTGCGCAAGCGCGTGCAAGGCGTTCCGACCGATGTGGATATCAGCCAAGACAACGGCGTCACGACAGTCATTCCAGGACTGGGCTTCTCAATCCGTACTGTCGACGACCTGACCCTCTTCGCAGGTGTCCACCGGGGCTTCGCCCCTCCAGGGACCAAGATTGCCATCAATAGCAACGGCGAGAACCTTGAACTCGATTCGGAGCTGTCGTGGAATTACGAGGCGGGCGTCCGCCTAGCCGGCCAGCGAGCGGTATCGGGCGAATTCACTTTCTTCCGGATGGACTTCTCGAACCAGATTATCACCGCGGCCGAATCGGGAGGTGCCACAACCACGGTGACCAACGGCGGCGCGACAATGCACCAAGGCTTCGAGGGTTCGGCTAAGATCCACTGGAACCGAGTCGCGAACTTGTCGGGCTGGAGTGTCTACACGGACTTCCGGCACATGTACCTGCCGGTCGCAGAGTTCAGGAACAACGAATTGTACGGCGGCAATCGCCTCCCTTATGCTCCCGAGCAGACGTTCGGTGTGCTGTTCGGCGTCAAGCAATTCGGCGGATTGAGCTTTCAGCTCGATCTGAACGCAGTGGCCGGTCAGTTCGGGGACAACCGCGAGACGCTGGAGCCGTCCAATGACGGAACGGTCGGCCTACTTCCGGCCTACCAGGTTGCCAACCTAGCAATCGGCTACGAGATTCGCCGGGAGGCTTGGATGTTCGAGCCATACTTCACGATCAAGAACGCGTTCGACGAGCTCTACATCTCGTCACGGGCTCCGCAAGGAATTCAGCCCGGGCTGTTCCGGCAGGTCAACGGAGGTTTGCGGATCAGTTTCTAAGCACAAGATTGCGGTCGGCGATTCCTCCCCAAAATCCCTGACCCGACCGCACTAGGGCTGGGGCGCCGGCTTCAGCAGGCAGCCTCCGCGATGCCAGAGTCCCAGCCCGTCCACTTCCAGTGTCGCAGCCTCGGCGTGCGCACGCCAGGGCACGCAGACATGATAGCGATCGGCGGCCAGCACCCGAGGACCAAAGCCAGCCACTTCACCTGTAGTAGACGAGCTACGCCAGCGCACCGGAGGCGGCACCTCGTGCGGTGGAGTCCTGGACTAGAATGGGCGCACGCCGCCATGCCAAAACCGAAGTCTGCGCCCATCCGCGCCACTCGCCGCGAATTCTTCGCGGCATCGGCGGCCACCTCGCTATTGGGATGCGGCAACGCAACTACGCCGCCGAGCGGCACTGCAGCGCGACCGCCCAACATCGTGTTCATCATGGCCGACGATCTCGGCTACGGCGAGCTCGGGTGCTACGGGCAGTCGAAGATCCGGACTCCTAACATCGATCGCATCGCCGCCGAAGGCATGCGGTTTTCGAACGCGTACTCCGGGTGCTCGGTGTGCGCTCCGGCGCGAAGCGTGCTGATGACCGGCATGCATATGGGCCACACGTCGGTCCGCTCCAACCCCGGCGGCGTGCCGATCTTGGCGGAGGACGTGACCGTTGCGGAGCTGCTGAAGGAGCGCGGCTACGCCACGGGCTGCTTCGGCAAGTGGGGCCTAGGCGACATCGGCACAGAGGGCGTGCCATGGAAACAGGGCTTCGACCAGTTCGTAGGCTACTTGCACCAAGCGCATGCGCACTACTTCTATCCCCACTACATCTACGACAACGATCAGAAACTGCCGCTCGACGGCAACGAGGGCAGCGGGCGTGGCACATATTCCCATGACGTCATCGCGGAGCGCGCGCTGGGATTCATCGAGAGAAACAGGGACCGGCCTTTCTTCTGCTATGTGCCCTTCACCATTCCGCACGCGGAATACGTCGTGCCCGAGGACGAGATCTACGCCCAATACGCCGGCACCTTCGAAGAAGTAGAGCTTTCCGAGAACCCGAATCGGCCCGGGCGCTTGATTCGACCTCCAGAGCCGCACGCAACCCTTGCGGCGATGATCACTCGCATGGACCGAGACGTGGGCCGGATCCTGCAGCTCATCGCCGAGCTGGGCTTGGACGAGAACACGATCGTGTTCTTCACCTCCGACAACGGCGCGGCAGCTGCGACTTGGACGGACTACTTCCGAAGCAGCGGGAACCTGCGCGGCGCGAAGCGCGACTTCTACGAAGGTGGCATCCGGGTGCCAATGCTGGCGCGGTGGCCAGAGCAGATCGCGGCGGGTTCGAGTAGCGACCACATTTGGGGCTTCCACGATTTCCTAGTGACCGCATTGGAACTCGCGGGGGCCGAAGCGGCGGCGGGCACGGACGGGATCTCGGTGGTTCCGACGCTGCTGGGCCGCGGCGGGCAAGCCGAACACGAATACCTGTACTGGGAATTGCCGCGCCACGACAGTGGGTCGGGAACCTTTCGCGACGAGATCCCTTCCCAGGCCTTGCGCATGGGCAAGTGGAAAGCCGTGCGACCTGTACCCGACGGCGAACTCGAGCTCTACGATCTCGGGGCCGATCCCGGAGAGACACAGGATCTTGCAGCGGCCCAGCCCGCCATCATGGCGAAGATCCAAGCTCTCCTAGAACAGGCCCGGCAACCGCCAAGGCCGCAGACGCAGCCGGATCACATCTGGTGGGTCAGCAAGGGCTGAACGACGGTCTACTGGCCCCGGGGCGGAAATCTACAGCGCCCTGCTATGCCCTTGCTCCTTGTAGCGCTCCAGCATGGCCTTGAGCTGCTCCACCACTTCCGGATGCTCGCCAAAGAGGTTGTTGTCCTCGTGGCGGTCGGCTTCGATGTCGTACAGCTGCGCGGGCGGGTCGCCCGGTTGGGGACCGTCCCATTGCTGCGAACCCGGGCCTTGCCCGTCAATGTACTTCCACTTGCCCTGGCGGATGGCGAACGTGCCGTCAACCGAATGATGCACCGTGGCCTCGCGCAGGGGAGCGCTGTCGGTTCCGAGCAATGCGGGCAGGATGCTGACACTGTCCTGCGCGGCATCGGCGGGCAGCTCGTGCCCCGCGATTTCGGCGGCGGTCGCCATCAGGTCGGTGAGGCAGATCGTTTGATCGCTGGTTGACCCGGCCGCGACCCTAGCCGGCCACGAGGCGATGAAGGGCATGCGGTGCCCGCCCTCCCAGGCGTCCCGCTTCTTGCCGCGCTGGCTGGCGTGATTGGCGTAATGGCCGAACTCCTCGATGTGGCTCGGATCCCATTCTGCGCCGTTGTCGCTGGTGACGATGAAGAGAGTGTGCTCGAACTGGCCGGTCGCCTTGAGGGCATCTACGACCATCCCGATATGGGCGTCAACCTGGGTCACGAAGTCGCCGTACAGGCCAGCGTCGCTGCGTCCGATGAACTCCTCGGTAGGAACCCACGGCCAGTGCGGGGCTGGCAGCGGGAAGTAGAGGAAGAACGGCTGGTCGGGACTGTCGGCCCGGCGCTCGATGTAGTCCACGACGTGCCGGGTCAGGTTGGGCAGCACGTCGAAGAAGTCAAAACCCTCCGCGGCCTCTCCGGGCCGCCAAAAGACCGGGCCGTCGAACCGGCCCGGCTCATGCACGGTGGCGGGCTTCTCGCAGGCATTGTTTTCCACGTAGACATACGGCGCCATGTCGAGCGAAGCCGGAATGATGTAGGAGTAGTCGAAACCGAGCGTGGCGGGGCCGTTGGTGACCGGCGCGGTGAAATCGATCTCCAAGCCCTCCGGCTTGGAGAAGTCTGAAGCCGCTTGGAACGCGGCGGACGTGTCGCCCTCGTCCCAGCTCGCGGGCTCCGACAGCGTCGTCCAGTCCAGCCCGAGGTGCCACTTGCCGACAACCGCCGTGTGATAGCCCTGCTCGCGCAACATGCTGCCGACCGTCATGCGCTCCGGCTCGATGAGCGCGCGCGAGTATCCCGAAAGGACTCCCCGCTTAAGCGGCGTGCGCCATGCATAGCGACCTGTCACCACTCCGTAGCGCGTCGGCGTGCAGACGGCTGAACCCGAATGCGCGTCCGTAAACCTCATGCCTCCGGCCGCCAAGGCGTCCATGGCTGGGGTCGGGATCTTCGAATCTTCGTTGAAGCTGCCGGGATCTCCATACCCCATGTCGTCCGCCATCAGGAAAATGATGTTCGGCATGCGCTCTTCCAGAGGCGGCTGGGGCGAGCAGGCGGCGAGCACTGCCAGAGAGACGAGGGCGAGCACCGAAAGCAAGGAACTGAACCGTAAGTTGCGGGAAATCATGGCACTTCGCCAATTGTACGGCACCCGGCCAGACGTAGAGACAAGAACAGCCCGCCCCTCAGTGCCTCCGGGTGTCGCAGGTCGAGGAGCGCCTTCGGTGGTTCCGAGATGCTCCACAGAGAAGCCAGTGTCGGCCGTTCTGACCTGCCGCAACCCGGGCGGCAAGCCGATGCTCCCGATAGGCCACTAACCTCCGAGCGAATCTGCGCCGCGAGCCTAGAAGCCTTGGAAGCAGAGGTCTTCTGCGAAAGCTATGTAGAGCGGGAGTCCCAGAAGGACGGAATCGGTCAAGACGAAGCGCAATCGGCCATCGATGGATTTGGGATTGATGGAGGCCGTGCCTTACCAGTCTTGCGTATCGCTCTTCGCGAGAGTCACTGCCGAAGCGGCAGTCAGCCATGATGTGGTGCGGTGAAAAAGCTGCTTCTGATGCTCTTGAGCCCCGAAGCTGTACCCTGTTCATGGGTGATCTTGCTGGCGCTCGGGGAAGTACCTGCGGTCGGGTTCCAAGACTTGCTGTCTGTCGCGTTAGGCATCCAGTCAAACGCTTCCATTGGCAAGCCGGCCACGTAGCTACGCGCGGTATCAGGTGCTCACCACCCCGCCAGCCGTCGCGGCACGCCTACCTACAATCGCAAGCGCCCTGTCGGGAGTTGGATTGCCGAGCGCTGCGATTGCAGGCAATCATTGTTGGGATTGAGAGTGCATGGAGTCCGTCATGGCCAGCATCACAATCCGTAACCTATCAGCGGAACCGAAGGAGAGGCTCCGCCGACGCGCCGACCAACGCGGGTGCAGCCTCGAGACTCTAGCCCGATCCATCCTCGACGAAGCTGCCGCCGAGACAGTTCAATCGATCCGGTTTCCGCACGATCTCATGGAAGTGGTCGAGCCCGGCGAAGAGATCGAGGCGCTATTGCGGGCCCACGACCAGCCTCAAGAGCGCGTCGACCTCGCATGATCCTCCTTGACACGAACGTCCTGTCCGAGCTGACCAGATCGAGCCCGTCGGCACCCGTCATCGCATGGCTCGAAGCCAACGGCCCGCTGCTTGCGGTGCCAACGATAGCCTTGGCGGAACTACGCTACGGGATTTCGCGGCTGCCCACTGGCCGTCGGCGATCAAGCCTGCTGCGATTCTGGGAAATGACGTGCGAGCAGTTTCGTGGCCGTATTTTCTCGTTCGACGAACGCGCAGCTGCAGTCTGCGGGGACATTGCGGCCGAGGCCGAGCATAGTGGCAGGCGCCTCAACGTCGCGGATGGAAAGATAGCGGCAATCGCCCTTGTTCATGGGATGCAAGTCGCAACCCGGGACGTCAGCGACTTCGAATCCTCGGGTGTCTCTCTGGTGAACCCCCGGGGATTGAGCGCGTGTTTCCGGATCACGCGTGGCAATTGAAGTAGGCTCCGGAGGTCGATGACCTGCTCCGGGGCCTCGATGGCCCGGCGTTCGAAGGCACCCTGTGCTACGACCCGCTGACTGGGAACTTCAATGCTGCCACCCTAGCATCGGTCGCCCGGGGGATCGAGGGACGCGTCCGCGATGACGGGCGCATGCACCTCGAAGTCGGATGTACGCTCGGGGCTTCGGCAATCGGAGCTATAGCCGACGACGAGGGCGTGCGCGATCAGGTCGAGCGGAATCCACTGGACGTGCCCCTAGCACCGCCCGACAATTCCTCCGTTGACGCGCTGGGACGGCTCGATTCGCCTCCGCCGATCGCTCCGTTACGCTAAGGGCGTGCCGCTGAGCGCCTGCGGGGCAGTCGCGCCAATGATGTCGCTGCCGAAATTCATGAACCGCATCTCCAGCCAAGGCTGGCGCGTTCGGACGTTGACCTCATCTAGCCAACTGACTCCTTCAGGTTCCAACAAAGCAATCCAGGCCAAGGCTTGGGCGCTCTGCCGAGCACTCTGGATCGTAGCCGGACTGAGCGCGGCGCAAGCGCCAACACTCCAAGCAGTCGAGTTCGGTGTAGTTCGGATGCACGACGATGCGGCCGCGGCGTTCTCTGAGTACATAGCTGCCGCTGACACGCAATTCGAGCGTAGCCTCGCCGGGGACGCGCCGTTCCTGTGGGGCAAGCAAGACCAAGCCAGAGCCAAAGCACTAGCTCGCGGGAAGATCGTCGTTGATCCCACTCCGATTCCCAACATGCGGGAAACGCCGGGCGGACTGATCCACGATTGGACCGCCGCCTTGCTGGTACCGCACGCGGATGCGGAGCGACTTGTTGCGGTCGTAGCTGCCTACGACACCCACGCGGACACGTACGGACCGGGAGTGATAGATTCCCGGATTCTCGGGCGAGATGGCACGCAAATGCGAGTGGCGATGCGCTTGTTGAAGAAGAATGTTCTCACGGCAGTGCTTGAGACCGAGCACACAGTGGAGTTTGACCGGCTGGACAGTCAGAGATGGTGGGGGCGTTCCCAAAGCACCAGCATCCGGGAGGTGGTAAGAGTCGGCAAGCCTGACGAGTCGCTCAGGCCGGCGGGTCATGACAGGGGCTTCCTGTGGCAGGTACATTTTTTTGTCGATACGTGACTCGTCTGATGGGATCGGATCGTTGCTCGTGCAACTAGGGCAGCCTGTCGCTGGAGTTGCAAGGGCCTGCTCGAAGGGCGCTGGGCCGCTCTTCGCAGCGCCCGCGAGGGGGCACTGGACAGTGTCGGCGCAGCGGGGGTGTGACGCCTCGCAAGGCGTTGCCGGGCAGGCTGGCGGGACGCTCGCATGGGCTAAGGCGAGGGCGCTTGCAGCAGCAAGTCGAGAGCCTCCTGCGGGCGTGCCGCGAAATGCCGGTTGGCCTCCGGCACGTAGCGGAATTGGGGCAGGCAGCGGATGATCGAAATGGCCGTGTTGGTCAGACAGGCCAGGTTGCGCGGCAGGTCGCGCACATACACGCGGCAGCGGTCTTCGTCGTAGGTGAAGTCACGCACATAGTGCAGGCGGTTCTCGATCTGCCAGTGGTTGCGCAGCAACTCCGCGAGTTGCTCGGGGGTGGCCCGTGCGGGGCCCAGCGAGGTGAGCGCATAGCTCACTTCGGTGCTGCTCTTGCCGCTCTTGACGTGCTGCCGCCGACGTTCGACGCGGATGGCCTGCTGGCGGCCGTGCAGGGCGGCATAGTCGTCCCATTCGGCGGCGCTGATGTCCTTGACCCAGTAGCGTCGGCGCTCGATGCGGCCATGCTGCTTGTCCAGCGTCTCCACCAGCGGGCAGGCACTGAAGTCCATCTCTTGCAGGTCCCGGAACAGCGTTGGCTGGTTGTTTTTCACCGCGGTGATCAGATAGTCTGCCTGGGATTCCTCGAGCAGGCAGCGGGCCGTCTCCTGCTGGGCGTGCAGCGCGTCGCCGGTGACCACCCGCCCGGCCAGGTCGAGTTGCCTGGCTAGTTCCCGGAAGGCCGGGATCTCGTTGGTCTTGGAGTCGATCTCCAACTGTCCCAGCACCACGCCGCTGCCCTGCTCCACCGCGGCCAGCAGCATGCGCCGACCGTGTGCGCTCTGCTTGGAGGCCCCGCGCACGTCCTTGCCGTCCAGGCTCACGCCCGGCAGCACTGCCGGGCCCTCGCTGGGTGCCTCGCTGGCGGCCTTGGACGAATCCGTAGCGTCTTGCTGTGACTGCACTTGCGCGCTTTGCTGGAGGGCCCACCCGCGCACCGCCTCCTCCAGCGTCTGCGGCTCTAGGGTCGCCAGAATGTTGTGGAACGTGGTGATCGACGGACTCGTGTAGCAGCCTTGGCTGGGGCTGTAGAAACACTCCACCGCCAGTCGCTGCGACTGGCTCAGCAGGGCCGCGAACTGGGCGAAGGCGGTCACCCCGCGGTAGCCGCACAGGCGCGCCGCCACCGCCAAGGCCAGCACGCTGCGCAAGCCGTAGCGCTTGCCGCGCGCATGGCGGTACTCGGGCAACTCGCCGAGGAACTCGAACAGACTGCGCAGCGTCTGCGCGTCGGGGGGCGCGCTGCGGGCCGGCCCGTCCCAGGCCGGATCATCCTCCGGCTGGGCCAGCTTGAGGGCCGCGCCGGGCTGCAATTCGTACACGAAAATCTCCTTCCGCTGGCCGTGCCGACGCCAGCGCGGCGTGGCACCCGGCAGCCGTGCGTAGCCGCCGCTGAAGCCCAGCGAGCGCCAGTTGGCGGCCCGGTAACAGGTGCCGGCGAAGCGTTCAGGGTCCACGAACGACTCCGCTAACAGGCTCGGAATGCCGTGCTCGGCCAACATGTCGTCCGAAAGCCGTCGCAAGCTCAGCCCGAGCACCCGCGAGGCCAGATTGGGCGCCCCCTGCCAAGCCGGCAGAATCACGAAGCGCGAGTTCTGCGTGAGCAGATGCAGGCGCCGCCGCTGCTGCTGCGGGCTCCAGCCGATCCAGCGGTCACGGGCCGCCAGCTTGAGCGCGGCGGCCTGCCAGCCCACCAGTGCGATCCAGTCCTGCCCCAGCGTCGCCACATGCCGCAGGGCCTTGCCGAACAACCCCTCGAACGCTAGGTAGTGGTGGCTGGCCACCAAGCGGTCCCAGCGCCGGTGCTCCTGCGCACCGTGCGTGGGGCGCACCTGCACGGAGCGCAAATCCAGATCCCGCAAGCCGCTTGGCGCTGCCACTAGAGCCTAGCCTGACAGACTGACAACAAAATGTCCAGTCCTCGCAGCAGACAGCGCTACCATGCCGAGCTCGCAAACTCTAGCAGGCAGCCACTGCCCCTCCGGCTACTGTCGTGCACTGCCTCGGACTCGGACAAAAAAATGGCCCTGCTTCCTGTGGCGGATGGTAGTGTACTGGAGATTCGCCGACACAGCGGAAGGAGCCATCGTTGAACACCGCTCGATCAGCTTGACCCGCAGTCCGCCCAAGGGGCTTCGGTGGGTGCTGCGACCGGTGCTTGACGGATTGCCCCGGCAATCGCTGGCCAACATCCTCAGCATTACCAGCGACGCTGCGCTCGCACCATGATCCACCCATTTCGCGGACCGTTCGCCCAAGGCAGCCGGGGCCCAGCCACGGGCGTGCGTGCCTAGAGGTCTGGACAATCTCGGCGCCACCGCGGTTGCCGCGCGCTGCCGGGGCCAGCGTGAACGATGAAGATCGGCTAGACTCTCCATCGTCATGTTGCAGCTCGCGCGTCGATCCCTGCTGTTGTTACCGCTCCTGACGCTGCCCTTGGCGCTTGCGGCACAACAGCAGCCCAACTTCATCGTCATCTTTGCCGATGACCTGGGGTACGGAGACCTGTCCTCCTACGGCGCGACAGCGCACAAGACCCCACATCTGGACCGCATGGCGCAAGAGGGGATCCGCCTCACCGACTTCTATGTCTCGATGCCGTTCTGCGGCCCCTCCAGAGCGACCCTGCTCACTGGGCGCTACCCGTTCCGGACAGGACTGGTGGTCAACCCATCGCCGGACGTGGGCCGAAATGACATAGGGCTCCCGCCCTCGGAGATCACGATTGCCGAGGCTCTCAAGCCGTTGGGCTATGCGACCGCGGCAATCGGGAAATGGCACCTCGGGCATGTCGAGAGGTACCTGCCCCGCAAACAAGGGTTCGACGAGTACTACGGCATTCTGTACTCGAACGACATGCGCCCGGTCCAACTCGTCCAAAACGAGTCCGTCGTTCAATACCCGGTAGTGCAATCCGAGCTGACCAAGGACTACACGCAACGAGCGGTCGACTTCATCGAGCGCCACCGTGACGAACCGTTCTTCTTGTATCTCCCGCACGCGATGCCGCACAAGCCGCTCGCAGCCTCGGAGGACTTCTACACTCCAGAAACGCCCGATGACCTCTACAGCGATGCAATGCGCGAACTTGACTGGTCTGTCGGACAAATCTTGGACAAGCTGCGCGAGAGTTCGCTGGACGACAAGACCCTGGTGTTCTTCACGTCAGACAACGGCGCGACCTACGGAGGCTACAACGGCGGCCTGCGCGCCTCCAAGGCGTCCACCTTCGACGGCGGCTTGCGAGTGCCGGCCATCGCGCGATGGCCGGGCAGGATCCCGCCGGGCCAAGTATCAGGCGCGGTGCTCGCCTCGATCGACATCTTTCCGACGATCGTCGCAGCCGCCGGGGGCGAGCTTCCCAGCGACCGGACAATCGACGGCCGCGACATCCTGCCGCTCTTGGCGGGACGCGCCAGCGAATCGCCGCACGAGGCGATCTTCGCACTGGCGGCGGAGGAGCTGAAGATGATCCGTTCCGGCCGCTGGAAGCTACACGTGCGGGCACCGGAGCCGGGCTTCCCCTGTCTCGACGACCCGAATGCCTACGTGGATCCGCGGCGTCCGGACGGCATCACGATCATTGCCCAGTTCGAGCAAGCCAATCGAACGCAGTGCCCGGGCGTGGTCACCGGACCGGCACCGAAACCGCTCATGCTCTTCGACATGGAGACGGATCCAGCCGAACAGCGCGATGTCGCTGCCGGGCATCCCGAAATCGTCGCCCGGCTGCGGGCAATCTTTGACCGCTTCGATGCAGGAGTACCGGACGAGTTCCAAAGCGGCGATCGATCACCGAAGATCCTCTGGATCGAGGGCGGCGAATTGCGCTACGACCGGCAGATCAAACCCCTGCCACACGACTGAACCCCGGCGCCGGCTAGCCTCGAGTGACCGAGGCGAGCACGTCGAAGAACTCCGGAAACGAAACAGCCGCGGCTGCGGCTCCCTCGAGGACCGAGTCGCCGTCCGCCGCCAGCGCCCCCACCGCAAAGGCCATCGCGATGCGGTGGTCACCGCAGGAATCCAGCTGTGCGGCGCGCAGCTTACAGCCGCCCTGTATGTCCATGCCGCTCTCGTGCTCGGTGACCTCCACGCCCATCTGGCGCAAGTTCGCGGCCACGGTTGCGATTCGGTCCGTTTCCTTGACGCGCAGCTCGCCTGCATCCCGGATGCGCAATCCGTCCTCAGATGCGGCCCCGAGCACGGCAAGCATGGGAATCTCGTCGATGACCGCGGCGGTGGTTTCCCCTGAAATCACACCGCCGGCAAGCCTGCCAGTGCCGCGCACCCGGAGCGTTCCACTGGCCTCGCCGCCAGAGTCGGACTCGGGGTGGACTTCGATGTGCGCGCCCATGCGGCGAAGTACGCGCAACACGGCCGAACGAGTCGGATTCAAGCCTACGCCATCGATGACTAGGTCCGAGCCCGGGAGCAGCAGGGCCGCAGCGAGAAAGAACACCGCCGAAGAGAGATCGCTCGGCACGCGCAGTACACACCCTGCCAGAGCGGGACAGCCTGCCACCGATCGCGACCGTCCGTCCACACGGACGTCGGCCCCGAACCGTCGGAGGGCGATCTCGGTGTGATCGCGTGTCTGCACCGGCTCTACAACTTCTGTCACGCCCCGGGCGTAAAGGCCAGCAAGCAAGACGCAGCTCTTGACCTGCGCGCTAGCGACAGGTAATTCATAGCGAATGGGCTGCAGGGCTCTGCCCCGGATGACCAGCGGGGGGAACTGACCGTCGCTGGCCTTGATTGCAGCCCCCATCCGACTCAGCGGCGTCATGATCCGCAGCATGGGGCGCTTCGACAGAGACTCGTCACCCTGAATTACGGTTTCGAACGGCTGGCCGGCAAGGATTCCGGACAGCATTCGGATTGTCGAACCGGAGTTCCCTGCATCTAGCGGCGCCTTGGGCGCGCTCAAGCCTTGCAGCCCGCAGCCCTCGATCTCGACTCGGGTGCCCTCGCGCTCCCAACGCACGCCTAGCGAGTTCAGGCAAGCAAGTGTCGACGCGCAATCTGCGCCGGTTGAATAGTTGGCCAGGGCGCTGCGGCCCCGAGCCAGGGCCGCGAGCATCGCATAGCGGTGCGAAATCGACTTGTCGCCCGGCAGCGAGAGCGTGCCGGCGATGCCCGAAGCGGGGCGAATTGTCCGGGGCATTGGCATTTCCATTATCCAAGGGACACATCGCAGGGCCGTCCGGGCCGAGTCCGCTGCGATGGAGAATCCGCGCAACCCTGCTGAAATGCGCCCGCACCGCAACATTATCTGTGCTAATGTTCTAATTGTAAGGAGTGTGCCTCACGCCGGATCGCGATTGGCCGCTTGGCCCCAAGCGCTGAACGACCCGGCGGGTCGGGCCTGGGTGGATTGCCAATGATTCGACAGAATCGTTTCCGGACGGCGCTGGCACTGGGATTGGCTGCCCTGCTCAGCACCGTTGCGGCTGAGTCCGCTTCCAAGCGAGAGACCGCCGCCAAGCACTACCGCAAGGCTGCCCAGCTCTACGCAGATCTGCACAGCATCCCCGAGCCCGAACTGGGCCTCCGCCAGTACCAGCTGGTGGCCAACTCGCTGCGCAAGGTCCACCTCACCGATCCTTCCAGCGGGTACTGCGACGACTCCCTGCTGCACCTAGCCGAGGTCTATCGCAAGATGGCCGAGCGTTTCGGGGACGAACAATACCGCGATCGCGCGATCGAGACGTATGCATTCCTGGCCAGGGAATACCCGCACAGCAAGCACAACCAGACGGCCCGCGAGATGGCCGCCAAGCTAGGGTCGGGGCCAGGCGCTCCTTCGACCCTTGCCAGCCAGCCGCCTGACGGCGCTGGCCAACCCCCGCAAGCGACCGCCGGGACTGCGGCGCTGTCCGATGAAGAACACGCTGCGGGCAAGGTGATCAACCCTTCCGGGCTTCCCGCCGCGAGAGGCGTCGCCGCGATTTCAGGGATTCGCCATCACAGCTACGCGGACGGCACTCGGGTGGTCTTGGAAACGGACCACAAGGCCGCGCTCAAATACGACTGGCTCAAGCGGCCGGACCGGCTCTACATCGATTTGTTCAGCAGTCGGCTGTCGGATGCGCTGATCAAGGGCCGACAGCTCGAGATAAACGACAGGCTACTTTCCAACGCGCGGCTCGCCCAGAATCGCAACAACAAATCGCGCATCGTTCTGGACTTGCGCACCGCAGTATCGTTCGATGCCTTCTGGCTCGAGGGGCCCGTTCGGCTTGTGATCGATGTTCGCGCTGCGGGCACTCCGCGAGCTGAGAGGACAGTGCTCGCCCTCAGTCCGGCGCGAGTGCAGCCCCCCGAAGCGCCGCGCGAGCAGTCCGCCGAAGCGCCGCGCGCGGCCGATGTAACCGCGGCCGGCAGGTTCAGCCTGACGCGGGCGCTCGGGCTGAAGCTGGAAAGAGTCTTGATCGACGCGGGCCATGGTGGCCATGACACTGGATCGATCGGGCGCGGCGGCCTTCTGGAGAAGGACGTCGTGCTCGACATCGCACTGCGCTTGGGCAGGCTGGTTGAAGAGCGCCTCGCTGCCGAGGTGATCCAGACACGGACGGAGGACACGTTCGTGCCTCTGGAAGAGCGGACCAAGATCGCCAACGAGCGCAAAGCCGATCTCATGATCTCGATCCACTGCAACTCAGCGCCCAGCAGCAGAGTGCGCGGCATCGAGACCTACTACCTCAACTTCACGTCCGATTCGTGGGAACTCGGCGTGGCAGCCTTGGAAAACGCGGCCGCCAGACGGTCCATCCACGAGTTGGAAGACTTGGTCTCGAAGATCGCCCTCGAAGAGAAGATCGAGGAGTCCCGCGACTTGGCCACGAGGGTGCAAGCCCGTCTGCACGCCGGAGTGTCGAAGCACTCTTCCAGCATCCGTAACCGAGGCGTCCGCAAGGCGCCGTTCGTCGTTCTGATCGGAGCCGAGATGCCCGCAGTCCTAGCGGAGATCGCATTCATGAGCAACCGAGCCGACGAGGCGCTGCTGGGCAAGTCTTCGTTTCGCCAAGAGGTCGCCGAGTATCTCTACAGCGCGATCGCCGACTATGCCAGCAGCTTGGGAACGCTGACGGTCACGCGCTCGCTCTCGGCCGGTTCTTCCCAGCGAGATTGATCAGGCTGCCCCGGCCGCACCGCTGCAACCGGGCGACACACCGGAGTCTCGGGCCACTCGCAACGCCTTGCGGCTGATGGTGGACAATGGCAGCCCGGACATTTCGCGCACCGACACCCAACGCTGGTCCTGCCGCATGCTGCCTTCGAACTCGGCCAGATAGACTCGCACGGTGTACTGGGTGTTCGTTATGGAATGCGCAAACGACCCCAGCTCCTCGCCCTCGACGCAACTCGGAAACCCTAGCGCACACAGCGCCGAGGCGTCGCCGCTGGCCGTGGGAAGCTCCCAGAATCCAGGCATGACCGAGGCATCCGAAGGACGCTGGCGGATCAGGACGAGCTGATCGCGGACAGCCAAAGCAACTGACAAGTTGACTTTTTGCGGAACACTGCGCGCGCCCTTGACCGGCAGCTGCGCCGCGCTTCCAGCAGCCAGTCCGGAACACTGCGCACTCCAGGGACATTGATCGCACCGTGGCGAGCGGGGTACGCAAACCACAGCACCGAGCTCGATCAGGGCCTGCGTGAAGTCCCCCCGCGAACCGCAGGGTACGGCATCCATCAGATCCTTGGCCGCGCCCCCGAGGGCGCGCCGAGTGGCACCTGCGCCGACGTCGCGACGCTCGTCGGCCATCCGTGACAGGACCCTCAGAGCGTTGCCGTCCAAGGCCGGTCGAGGCTCGTCGAAAGCGATGCTCGCAATGGCAGCTGCAGTGTAGTCGCCAATGCCAGGCAGTGCCCGCAGTCGCGAATAGGAGCGCGGCCACTCGCCGTCATCGCCGGAGACCACCCGCTTGCTCGCAGCGTGGAGCATCCGGGCACGGCGGTAGTAGCCGAGCCCTGCCCAGCTCGCGAGCACGGCTTCTTCGCTCGCCTGCGCCAAGGCGGCCAGCGTTGGAAAGCGCCGGAGGAACGTCTCGTAGTGCGGGATGACTGCCTCGACCCGCGTCTGCTGGAGCATGATCTCCGAGACCCAGATGCGGTAGGGATCCCGCGTCAGCCGCCACGGCAGAGCGCGGTGGCCCGCCCGGTACCACGCCAGCAGCCGGGCGGCTAGGACGTCAGGCGCTGCCTTCACGCGCCCTTGAGCGTAGCGCGGAAGTGGTCGGCGGTCACTTCGGAGATCATGTCCACGCTGCTCACCTTGGGACATGCGGCTTCGCAGTCCGAGGCGTTGGTACAGCCGCCGAACCCCTCGGCTTCGATCTAGTCGACCATCGCCCGGGCCCGGGAAGGCTGTTCCAGCTGGGCCTGCGGCATGTGCCGCAGGTGCGCGATCTTGGCCGCCGGGGTGAGGCTGGCATCCGGGACAGATCCCGCGCTAACCGACACAAAACCGCCCGCCCGAACGATCCGGTCAAATGCGGACCGATCCACGACCAAATCGCGGATCACGGGCAGCGCGTCCCGGCACATGAGCTCTCCGGATTCTCGGAAGTGCGCGACCCAGCCGGCGTACTGGAGAGTTTGGTTGAAGTTCGAGCTCTCCAATACGCCGGACGGGTCGATGATGCAGTTCGAGACCTGCGCAAGACCATAAGTCGAGGTCAGTGCGCGCTTGGATTCAATCGCGGGCACCGCTATGTATTGGCACTGAACGGCTAGCCTAGAGGAAACAGGCCCCGAGGCCAGATCGAGGCTGCCCTAACAGGCCAGCGCTATTCCAGCATCCGCGCAGATTACAGTCCCACAGCCAGGCTTCCGATGCTTCGCCCCGTGTGGACCCGCGCGTTGGTCAAAAAGCGCGATGCGCGGGAGATAAATATAACTCCCGCGCATGCTTCCGGCCACAGAAGCGACCGGAGACCTGGTTGCTTGGACGAGCGGCTGCATCGACCGGCAAGACCGGCCGTCGTGCAACGCTCTAGCTCGGCATCGTGACCTTGTCGATCGACGTGACCTTCATGCCCTCGACCTTGCCCTCGACCATGACCTTGTGTCCGGCGTGGTCTTTGAGCTTGGATGAGTCGGCAACTTGGTAGATTTTGCCGTCCTCGGTGACTAGCACGATGGTCGCCCCGCCGCCGATGCAACCGGCAGCGCACTTGGCGTGGGCCTCTCCGTGCTTGCCTGCAGTCGCGCACTTCTCGTCGGTCACGTAGCCGGTGACCGAGCCTGCGAAGCATAGCGACGCGACGAGCATGGTCAGCGCCAACAGAGTGATGAGTCTTTTCATTTCGGTTTTCCCTTCTTGTAGCCGATTTGCGACCACAAGCCGGTAGTATAAGCCGGGCCCGTCATGCGTGTCAAGCACGAATTCTGCGCGGGGTGTACGACATGGTCGTGATTTCCCGCTGAACTGAGACGAAGTCTCATATTGGGCATAGGGTTGCATTTCGGATTCCTCCAGTACTATATACTGGAGGATAGGAGGCCCTTGTGCTCACTCTCTCCCTCGCCGCTCTCCAAGACCGCAAGCTGTGCATCTTGCGCCTGCTCGCCGAACTCGGCGACATGCGCCCCGGCTCCCTCTCGTCTCGCTCCCGCCCCTGTGGCAAGCCCGGCTGCCAATGCCGCTCGCCCGGAGGCAAGCTGCACGGCCCCTACTGGTCGCTCACCTTCAAGACCGACGGCAAGACCGTCACCCGCTCGCTGCGCCCCGACCAAGTCGACACCGCCCGCCAGCAGATTGCCAACTACCGCCGCTTCCAGGCCCTGTCCGCGGAACTGGTCCAGATCAGCGAGCAAATCTGCCGGGCCCGCATGGCCCAAACTGCTGAGGCCGCCGAACAGGCGAAAAAAAAACGCTGAGCCAGAGCTTCGCACCCGACATCCGCGCCGAGATCGACCGCTTCGTCGGCACCCGCCCGGACGATCCCATCGACTTCGAGGCCGTCGAGACCGCTGTCCGCCGCAGCGCCCTGCAACTCGCCGCGCGCGCCGTCGAGCAGCGCCTCGACGCCGACCGCTCCGACCACTGCGGCCCGCTGCGAGACTGCCCCGACTGTGGTCGGCCGGCCCGCTACGCCGGCCGCCGCCCCAAGACCTTCGAGAGCGTGCTGGGCCCGCTCACCCTCCAGCGCGCCTATTACCATTGCCCGGCCTGCGGCCACGGCTGCTGCCCGCGCGACCACAGCCTGGGCTTGCACGGCTGCTCGCTCTCGCCCGGCGTGCTGCGCATGACCGGCGCGAGCGCCGCTCTGGTCAGCTTCGCCGAGTCCTCCGAGCTGCTCGCCGAACTGGCCGGCGTGCGCGTGGAAGCCAAGCAGGTCGAGCGCTGCGCCGAGGCGCTCGGCAGCGAGATCGCCGCCGCCGAGCAAGCCGGGGCTTTCCCTGCCGAGGGCCCGTCTGCCCCGACCATGTATCTCGGCTTGGACGGCACCGGCTTGCCGATGCGCTCCAGCGAGACGGCCGGGCGCGCCGGCAAGCAGCCCGACGGCTCGGCCAAGACCCGCGAGGCCAAGCTGTCGGTAGTCTGGACGGCCCAGTCGCGCCACCCCAAGACCGGCCGCCCGATGCGCGACCCCGGCTCGGCCAGCTACTCGGCCGCGATCGAGAGCGCGGCCAGCCGCGACACCGACCCACAGCCCTCCCCGTTCGCCCAGCGCGTGCGGCGCGAGGCCGAGCGGCGCGGCTTCCCGCAAGCCCAGCGCCGCGTGATCCTCGGTGACGGAGCTGCCTGGATTTGGAAGATCGCCGGGGAAGACTACCCCGGTGCGATCCAGATTGTGGATCTGTTCCACGCCAAAGAGCACTTGCACGCGGTCTCGAAAGCGCTCTTCCCCGACCAGCCCGAGCACGCCCGGCTGTGGGCCGACGTGCGCTGCGACGAACTCGACGACGGCTGCCTCGACGACGTGCTGGCCATCCTGCGCTCCCACGCCGACTGCTGCGCGGCCACCCAGTGCGCCAACTACATCGAAAACAACCGCGCGCGCATGCAATACGCCGACTTCCGCGCCCGCGGGCTGTGCGTTTCTTCGGGCATCGTAGAGTCTGCCTGCAAGGCTGTGCTCGGCACGCGCCTGAAGCGTTCCGGGATGCACTGGACCAAAGCAGGCGCCAATGCGATCGCCGCCTTGCGCTGCTGCAAGCTCAGTGGACTCTACGAGGACTTCTGGGCCTACCGCACTACCCGCCCCTGATGCCTGCCCCGCTGGCTCGGGCCTTCAACCGCCCGGAACCCCTGCTATATCACTTTGAAGTCGTACACCCTTCTGCGCGGGGTGTACGACATGGTCGTGATTTCCCGCTGAACTGAGACGAAGTCTCATATTGGGCATAGGGTTGCATTTCGGATTCCTCCAGTACTATATACTGGAGGATAGGAGGCCCTTGTGCTCACTCTCTCCCTCTCCGCTCTCCAAGACCGCAAGCTGTGCATCTTGCGCCTGCTCGCCGAACTCGGCGACATGCGCCCCGGCTCCCTCTCGTCTCGCTCCCGCCCCTGTGGCAAGCCCGGCTGCCAATGCCGCTCGCCCGGAGGCAAGCTGCACGGCCCCTACTGGTCGCTCACCTTCAAGACCGACGGCAAGACCGTCACCCGCTCGCTGCGCCCCGACCAAGTCGACACCGCCCGCCAGCAGATTGCCAACTACCGCCGCTTCCAGGCCCTGTCCGCGGAACTGGTCCAGATCAGCGAGCAAATCTGCCGGGCCCGCATGGCCCAAACTGCTGAGGCCGCCGAACAGGCGAAAAAAAAACGCTGAGCCAGAGCTTCGCACCCGACATCCGCGCCGAGATCGACCGCTTCGTCGGCACCCGCCCGGACGATCCCATCGACTTCGAGGCCGTCGAGACCGCTGTCCGCCGCAGCGCCCTGCAACTCGCCGCGCGCGCCGTCGAGCAGCGCCTCGACGCCGACCGCTCCGACCACTGCGGCCCGCTGCGAGACTGCCCCGACTGTGGTCGGCCGGCCCGCTACGCCGGCCGCCGCCCCAAGACCTTCGAGAGCGTGCTGGGCCCGCTCACCCTCCAGCGCGCCTATTACCATTGCCCGGCCTGCGGCCACGGCTGCTGCCCGCGCGACCACAGCCTGGGCTTGCACGGCTGCTCGCTCTCGCCCGGCGTGCTGCGCATGACCGGCGCGAGCGCCGCTCTGGTCAGCTTCGCCGAGTCCTCCGAGCTGCTCGCCGAACTGGCCGGCGTGCGCGTGGAAGCCAAGCAGGTCGAGCGCTGCGCCGAGGCGCTCGGCAGCGAGATCGCCGCCGCCGAGCAAGCCGGGGCTTTCCCTGCCGAGGGCCCGTCTGCCCCGACCATGTATCTCGGCTTGGACGGCACCGGCTTGCCGATGCGCTCCAGCGAGACGGCCGGGCGCGCCGGCAAGCAGCCCGACGGCTCGGCCAAGACCCGCGAGGCCAAGCTGTCGGTAGTCTGGACGGCCCAGTCGCGCCACCCCAAGACCGGCCGCCCGATGCGCGACCCCGGCTCGGCCAGCTACTCGGCCGCGATCGAGAGCGCGGCCAGCCGCGACACCGACCCACAGCCCTCCCCGTTCGCCCAGCGCGTGCGGCGCGAGGCCGAGCGGCGCGGCTTCCCGCAAGCCCAGCGCCGCGTGATCCTCGGTGACGGAGCTGCCTGGATTTGGAAGATCGCCGGGGAAGACTACCCCGGTGCGATCCAGATTGTGGATCTGTTCCACGCCAAAGAGCACTTGCACGCGGTCTCGAAAGCGCTCTTCCCCGACCAGCCCGAGCACGCCCGGCTGTGGGCCGACGTGCGCTGCGACGAACTCGACGACGGCTGCCTCGACGACGTGCTGGCCATCCTGCGCTCCCACGCCGACTGCTGCGCGGCCACCCAGTGCGCCAACTACATCGAAAACAACCGCGCGCGCATGCAATACGCCGACTTCCGCGCCCGCGGGCTGTGCGTTTCTTCGGGCATCGTAGAGTCTGCCTGCAAGGCTGTGCTCGGCACGCGCCTGAAGCGTTCCGGGATGCACTGGACCAAAGCAGGCGCCAATGCGATCGCCGCCTTGCGCTGCTGCAAGCTCAGTGGACTCTACGAGGACTTCTGGGCCTACCGCACTACCCGCCCCTGATGCCTGCCCCGCTGGCTCGGGCCTTCAACCGCCCGGAACCCCTGCTATATCACTTTGAAGTCGTACACCCTTCTGCGCGAATTCGGCGCAGGGTCAAGTCGCCCGAGGGAGTCTCAGCCTCGGCCGTGCTCAGGTAGGGGTCGGGGCGGGAGCAGGCGCGCTGGCGGTAGGGTTCGGCGGTACTTCCATCGCTTTCGCTTTGGGCCTCAATCCGACTCCCATGTTCGCGTTTCCTGCTCCCGCCCCGCCAAATCCGGCGTGCTGTCTTCCGGCACCGAGCTCTCCGGCGGATAGCCGTCCAATCGCCTAGCGAGATTGCCGAACCATTCGAGGCCGGCGAAGAAAGCAGGGTCCTAGGTCCTACTTCTGGAACACCCGGAAGATCTTCCGCAGCGGATCGTAGAACTCATCGACCACGCGCTCCTTGAGCGGAATGATCGCGTTGTCGGTGATCGTGATGTGTTCCGGGCAGACATTCGTGCAGCACTTGGTGATGTTGCAGTACCCTATGCCGTCGGTCTCCCGGAGCTGGCCGACACGGTCTTCGCTGTCCAAGGGGTGCATTTCAAGCGCGGCCGCGTGAACCAGGAAGCGCGGGCCGATGAAGCGGTCGTGGAAGTGATGCTCGCGAAGGACGTGACAGACATCCTGGCAGAGAAAGCACTCGATGCACTTTCGGAATTCCTGCACGCGATCGACATCTCTTTGCAGCACGCGCCACGAACCGTCCTCGGCATCCGGCGGCCTCGGGGCGAACGGCTTGAGTTGCTTCTTCACCTCGAAGTTCCAGCTGACATCGCACACCAAGTCCTTGACGAGAGGGAAGGTCTGCATGGGCTCGATCGTGACGGGCTTGTCCAGTGGGACATCGCTCAGGCGCGCCATGCACATCAGCCGTGGGGAACCGTTGATTTCGGCCGAGCAAGACCCACACTTGCCGGCCTTGCAGTTCCAGCGGACAGCTAAGTCGTTGGCCTGTTCCGCCTGGATCTTGTGCACAGCATCGAGGACGACCATGCCTTCGGAAATCTCGCAATCGTAGTCCTGAAAGCTCCCCGAGCCCGCATTACCCCGCCAAATCCGGAATGTCGCCGTCGGCATATCTGCCCTCCTCACTTCTTCGCGTCGATGATCCGCTGCAGTTCCTCGGGGATGTCTGGGATCGGCTCCGATGAGACCTCAAGATCGCCGTCCGAGTTCTTGCGGATCACGACGCTCAGTTTCCCGAGTTTCTCGTCCTTGTCAGGGTAGTCGAGGCGTGTGTGCGCGCCGCGGCTCTCCTTCCGTGCCAGAGCCGCTCGAGCGATCGCTTCTGAATAGGTAAGAAGATTCCGCAGGTCCAGAGCCGTGTGCCAGCCCGGGTTGTACTCGCGGTTGCCGCTGACGGCGACCCGCTCCGCTCGCTCCCGCAAATGGCCGATGCCCTCCACTGCTGCCTGCATATCGTCCTCGTTGCGGACGATTCCCACCTGGTCCTGCATCATTTTCTGCAGGTCCTGCTGAATCTCAAACGGGTTCTCGGCACCGCCCGTGTCGAAGCCGCGGTCGAATGCCTCAAGCGCAGCGCGCGCGACACGGGCAGTGTGATCTCGCGAGATCTCGCCACCCGAATTCTCCTGGGCGAAGCGAGCAGCGTACTCGCCGGCGCGCTTGCCGAACACGAGCAGGTCGGAGAGGGAGTTGCCACCCAAGCGATTGGCCCCGTGCAGGCCCGCGGCGCACTCTCCGGCTGCGAAGAGCCCGGGAACGTCTGTCATTTGCGAGTACGCGTCAACGCGCACGCCGCCCATCACGTAGTGAGTGGTCGGGCCGACCTCCATCGGCTCCTCGGTAATGTCGATGTCGGCGAGTTCTTTGAACTGGTGGTACATGCTGGGCAGCTTGCGCTTGATGTGTTCCGCAGCACTGGGAAGTTTCTCCTTGATCCAGGCAATGTCTAGGAAGACACCGCCGTGAGGGCTTCCCCTCCCTTCCTTGACTTCCCGCACGATGCAGCGCGCCACGTGGTCACGGGTCAGCAATTCCGGGGGCCGCCGCGCGTCCTTGTCACCTTGGGTGTACCGCCAACCCTCCTCCTCGTTGTCGGCCGTCTGGTTGCGGTATGCGGGCGGGATGTCGCCGAACATGAAACGCTCGCCCACCGAGTTACGCAAGACGCCGCCCTCGCCCCGCACTCCTTCGGTCACCAAGATTCCCGCAACGCTCGGAGGCCAGACCATACCCGTCGGGTGGAACTGGACGAATTCCATGTCGATCAGCGCAGCTCCCGCGCGGTAGGCCAAGGCGTGGCCGTCCCCGGTGTATTCCCAGCTGTTGCTGGTGATGCGATACGCCTTGCCGATGCCGCCGGTCGCCAGCACGACTGCCTTGGTGCGAAACACCTTGAAGGTGCCGCGATCCCGGTCGAACGCGAAAGCGCCGACCACCCGCTCCCCATCTGTCAGGAGCTCGATCACGGCGCATTCCATGTGCACGTCGATGTCCTGGTGGATGGCGTGGTCCTGGAGCGTGCGGATCATCTCCAGGCCCGTTCTGTCGCCTACGTGCGCGAGCCGCGGGTAGGCGTGTCCGCCGAAATTGCGCTGCAGAATGCGCCCGTCGGGCGAGCGGTCAAAGACCGCCCCCCATGCTTCGAGTTCGCGAACCCGCGCGGGAGCCTCCTTGGCGTGCAGCTCTGCCATCCGGCAGTTGTTCAGGTACTGACCCCCGCGCATCGTGTCGGCGAAGTGCACTTCCCAGTTGTCACGGTCATCGACGTTCGACAACGCGGCGGCTACACCCCCCTCAGCCATCACCGTGTGCGCCTTGCCGAGCAGGGACTTGCAGACGAGGCCGACTGAGGCGCCCATGGCCTGGGCTTCAATCGCCGCTCGCAGGCCTGCCCCGCCGGCGCCGATGACAAGAACGTCGTATTGAATCGGCTGGTGTTCGATCACTACAGGATTCTCCAGTCAGTCCATACGCCCATGGAGCAAAGGCGGATGTAGAGATCGGAGAATCCGACCGAGAACAGGCTGAACCAAGCCCAGCGCATGTGCTGGCGGTTCAGGCAGCTTACGCAATCGTAGGTCTTGCCGAGCGCGGGCGACCCAGAAAGCACGTCCCTGCGGCCTCCCAGCAAGTGGCGCAGGGAATGGCAGCCGAATGCGTAGCAGGAAAGCAACGCCACGTTAACGACCAGCACGATGCTGCCCAAGCCCACCCCAAACTCGACCGAGCCTGTGGTCGGATCGGAAAACCACAGCGCCTTCCAAGCGTCATAGGAAAGCATGACGATGAATCCGAGCGCTATGTAGAGGAAGTAGCGGTGTACGTTCTGAATGATCAGCGGGAATGAACGCTCGCCCCGGTAGCCTGATCGCGGCTCCCCCACGGCGCAGGAAGGCGGGTCGGCCCAGAAGGCCTTGTAATACGCACCGCGGTAGTAATAGCAGGTAAGACGAAATCCCAGCGGGGCCCAGAGAATCAGGAAGGCCGGCGAGAACGGTATCCACATCGGCCACCAGCCGGGCTTGGGGCCGAACCAGCTATGCTCGGTCGGCCCGAAGAGCTCCGGCGAGTAGAACGGCGACAGGTACGGCCCGGCCGTGTAGTGCTCCGCCTGGAAGATCGCCCAGGTGGTGTAGACGATGAACGTGGAGAACCCGAGGAATATAGCCAGCGGTTGCACCCACCAAGCGTCCGGCCGCGAGGTTTGGCCGAATCCACGCTTGCCAAGGGGAACATCAATGGTCGACATGGTCTCTCCAGTCTGCCCCAGACAGAATCTAGAATTGTAACGAGGCCATGGCGGCCATTTCAACTTGGGAGAATGCCCCAACGCCCCGGGTGCAGGACAGCGCGTTGCGGTGAACGTTTTAGGGAGTGCGCGCAGCCATCTCTACCGTTCTGTTCAGATTCGGCCTGCTTCGTGGAATGGGACGGGCACATCGAGCCACTGAGGCTCCGCAGGCGCGCCCGCGCCGGATCAGAACTAGCTTAGCCAGCCTTCTCGACCTTCTCTACCGAAGTGAACTTCATGCCTTCGATGTTGCCGGTCACTGTGACCTTCGTGCCGGCATGCTCCACCAGCTTGGCTTGCTCGGCAACCTCGTAGATCTTGCCGTCTGCCGTTACGACCGCTGCCGTTGCCCCGTTCTTGATGCAGTTCACGGCACAGGCTAGGTCGGTGTGACCGGCCTTCGCGCAGTTTAGGTCCAGCACATGGCCGGTAACCGACCCTGCCAGGCAAAGCGGCGCGGCCAGCATGGCGAGCGCGAGCAGCGTGATGAGTCTCTTCATTTGGACGTTCCTCTCTTGCGGTCGAGAATGCGACCGAAACCGAACTCTAACGCCACCGCGGCCACTTAGTCAAGCCCTAGAGCCCGCTCGCCGCCACCATGCTCCGCGGACTAGTAGCCGTTTTGGCGCAACACTGCGACCAGTTCCTCCACAGCGTCGGAACTGGCTTCCAGCGCTGACCTTTCGCGGGCGTCGAGTTCGACCTCATAGACCTGCTCCAAGCCGTTCGCACCGAGCTTGCACGGAACGCCCACGAAGATGCCGTCCCGCCCGTACTCGCCCTCGAGCAACGCTGCGCACGGCAGCACTCTGCGCTGGTCCTTCAGGATCGATTCGACCATTTCCACGACGGACGACGACGGCGCATAGTAGGCACTGCCCGTCTTGAGATGCTTGACAATCTCGGCACCGCCGTCGCGAGTGCGCTGCACGATCGCCGCGATCTCGTCCTCGGACAGGATCTGGCTGATCGGAATTCCCGACACGCTGGTGTACCGCACCAGCGGGACCATGGTGTCGCCGTGCCCGCCCAGCACCATGGCCACGACGTTGCTCACCGAGACGCCGGCCGCTTCGGCCAGGAAAGTGCGGAAGCGCGCGGTGTCAAGAACGCCGGCCATGCCGATCACGCGATTCCGCGAGAACCCGGACGTGTGGTAGGCGACATGGCACATCGCATCGAGGGGGTTCGAGACCACGACCAAGATCGCGTTCGGCGAGTATTTTGCGGCCGCTGCGATGCAGGACCGGACGATCGAGGCGTTCTTGAGCAGCAGGTCGTCGCGGCTCATTCCCGGCTTGCGGGGGAATCCAGCGGTCATCACAACCACGTCGGAGTTCGCAGTGTCCTCGTAATCGTTGGTGCCGACCACGCGCACATCGGAACCCTCCACCGGGCAGGCCTGCAGCATGTCGAGTGCCTTGCCCTGCGGCACGCCCTCAATGATGTCGATCAGGGTGACGTCCGCCAGCTCCTTGTCGGCGATGCGCAACGCGCAGCTCGCCCCGACATTGCCCGCGCCGATGATCGTAACTTTCCTTCGCATTGCGAGACCCTCCCGACTCTTCAGTTCATGTGGCGGACCACAGCTGCGCCGAACTGGCTGCAGCCTAGCTTCGTTGCACCTTCCATCTGCCGGTGCAAGTCGTACGTGACCGTCTTCGCCGCGATCGCGCCGGTCATGCCGGACTCGATCAACCGGGCCGCTTCCTTCCAGCCCAGATGATCCAGCATCATCACGCCGGACAAGATCACGCTGCTGGGGTTGATGACGTCCTTGTCCGCGTATTTCGGAGCCGTCCCGTGCGTGGCCTCGAACAGGGCTTGCCCGTCGCCGATGTTCGCCCCGGGCGCCAGGCCCAACCCTCCCACCTGCGCGGCGCAAGCGTCTGACAGGTAGTCCCCGTTGAGGTTGGTCGTGGCGATCACGTCATACTCCGAGGGACGCAGCAGGACCTGCTGGAACATCGCGTCGGCGATGCGGTCCTTGACCAGGATCTTGCCGTCTGGCACCGTGCCATCGCCGGAATCCCAGATTTCGGCCTCCGTCACGCAGGCATCGCGGAATTCCTCGGTGGCAACCTCGTAGCCCCAGTCCCGGAACGCTCCCTCAGTGAACTTTTGGATGTTGCCCTTGTGCACCAGCGTGACCGACGAGCGGCCGTTGTCGACGGCGTACTGGATCGCGGCGCGCACCAAGCGCTTCGAGCCGGTGATCGAGACCGGCTTGATGCCGACGCCGGAATCTCCGAGGATGCTGCGGCCCATCTCGCCGTTGAGAAACTCGATGACCCGGGCCGCCTCCGCGGTGCCCTGCTCCCACTCGATTCCGGCGTAAACGTCTTCAGTGTTTTCCCGGAAAATCACCACGTCAAGCTTGCCCGGATCCTTCATCGGCGAGGGCACGCCGGGATACCACTTCACCGGGCGGACGCACGAATACAGGGTCATCAGCTGGCGCAGGGCTACGTTCAGACTGCGGATGCCGCCGCCTACGGGAGTCGTGAGCGGGCCCTTGATGGCGACGCAGAACTCGCGGATCGCGTCGACCGTGTCGGCGGGCAGCCACTCGCCGAAGCGGTCGTACGCCTTCTCGCCAGCGAAGACCTCGTACCAAGCGATCTGTTTCGAGCCTCCGTAGGCCTTCTCAACCGCCGCGTCGATGACTGCCTTGGCCGCCTTCCAAATGTCCCGCCCCGAGCCGTCGCCCTCGATGAACGGGACGATCGGACGGTCGGGCACAACGCAGCGGCCAGCTTCCATCCGGATGCGAGTTCCGTTCGAAGGAACAGGGATACCGTTGTAGTCAGGCATAGCGCTTGCGGTGCTCGGAGAGGCTCGCGGCTCGGAACGTTGCTGTCGAGCCCGGAAACCGGGCAGAGCATCCCGGTCGGCCCCAAATCCAAGGATATCATTGGGCACCGCTAGGCGACAACGCTGCCCGTGGCAGGGACCGGACGGCTCGGGCCATCGGCTCTGGCGGAGTAAGATTAGAGTTCCGCCTCGAAGCGCGGCTCGAATCCTCCCATGCAAGCGAACCCAGCCAAGACTGAGAAGCTCGACGACGAGGCTCCGCAGGAGGCCGCGCAGCCGTCGCGCGGCATCATCGCCGAGTGGACGGTCACGATCCTGCTCCTGCTATTCGGCACGACCACTCTCGTCCAAGCGTTCGTGATTCCGACCGGCTCGATGGAGGACTCGCTGCTGATCGGCGACCATTTGCTGGTGGACAAGCTCGCCTACGCGCCAGCCGGCGCCATCAGCCGATACCTGCTGCCGTATCAAGAGGTCGAACGCGGCGACATCATCGTCTTCCGCTACCCGATGGACCTCGAGCAGACTTTTGTCAAGCGCGTCGTGGGCGTCCCGGGGGACCGCATCCGCATCGTCGACAAGCAACTGTGGATCAATGGCAAGAATGCGGATGAACCCTACGTGGTGTACAAGAGCGATTTCATCGACTCATACCGCGACAACTTCCCCACGCTGCCGACGTCGATGCAGATCTACGAGCCGGCCTTGCGCATGCTCAAGGAATTCGTCGAGGACGGGGAACTGGTCGTGCCAGAAGGGAACTATTTCGCGATGGGCGACAACCGCGACCAGTCGCTCGACAGCCGCTACTGGGGCTTCGTGCCGAGGGCGCACATCGTTGGCAAGCCCTTGATCATCTACTGGTCGTACGACGCCCCCACCGCACACCTGCAAGACCCAGGCGTGTCCCTCGAGCACCTGCGCGACCTCGCCCTGAACTTCTTCACGAAGACGCGCTGGTCTCGAACATTGAAGTTGATTCGCGGCTACGACTGGTCAGGGGACTGAGGTCTCCGCCCATGCGCAGCGGGCGACGCGGGCCGCAGCGCCACGCAGTCATCATCGCGGGCGGCCGCGGGGTGCGTTTCTGGCCTCGCAGCCGCGTCGACAGGCCGAAGCAACTGCTTGCACCTCTGGGCGGCCCGACCCTGCTTAGGCAGACGTTTGAACGACTGCGCGGCTCGTTTCCAGCCGAAAACATCTGGGTCGTGACAGCCCAGCGCCTGCTAGAGGCCGTTTCATCCGAGGTGCCAGAGGTGCCCTCCGAGCGCCTGCTCGGCGAGCCGGAGGCCAGGGGAACCGCTCCGGCAGCTGGTCTGGCAGCTGCGCTCATCCTCCGTGAGGATCCCGACGCCCTCATGGGGGTGTTTCCGGCCGACCATCACATCGGCAACGAACAGCAATATGGCGGGCTGCTCGAATCGGCTCTGGCGGCGGCTGACGCAGATCGCCTGATCGTGCTGGGGATCCGGCCGCAGCGGCCCGAAACCGGTTTCGGCTATATCGAATTCGCCGATCCGATCCAGCCCGGTCACGGCCAAGCAGTGCCGGTGACGCGCTTCCGCGAAAAGCCCGACCGCCGCGCGGCTGAAGAGTTCGTCCGGAGCGGACGGTTTTATTGGAACAGCGGCCAGTTCTTCTGGAGGGCCGCAGTCCTGGCGGAAGAGATGCTGCGACACTTGCCGGACACTTGGGCCACTCTAGCGGCGATCGCAGGCGGCAACGAGGGCGGGGTCGCCAAGCGGCTCGCCGAGCTTTACGGGGAATGCGCGAACGTCTCGGTTGATACCGGCATCTTGGAGCGCTCGGACCGGGTCTGGGGCTTGGCGGCTCCAGACATCGGCTGGAGCGATCTGGGCAGCTGGGAATCTCTCCGAGCGCTGCTCCCGCAGAACGCCGATGGCAACTGTGCGCAGACGCCGAGCACGCTGGTGCGGTCGTCGGGAAACTATCTGGACGTGCCGAGTAAGCACGTGGCTCTGCTCGGAGTGAACGATCTAGTCATTGTCGAGACTCCGGACGCTCTCCTGGTCTGCCCTCGGCACGAGGCTCAGAACCTCTCTGAAGTCACGTCGGCTCTCGCGGCCGACCATCAAGAGCGTCTGCTATGACCGCGGCTCGCGGTACGGGAGCAGCCAAGATTCCAAGCTGGCCGGCAGGCCGGCATCGTGCGCCAGCCGCCTAAGGTCCGACAGGGTATCCACGTCGTAGCCCTTCGTTCGCGTTTCCACGACCTTGAGGCCGGCGTCTTGCACGGCAGCCACGCACGCTCTGCGTGTGTCGGAGCGCGACCAAGGCACGCCTCGAAACATTGTCGCGGCGACGCGGGTCGCTCCGATCAGCGTAAAGCCGCCGTCCTCCGAGGGGCCTAAGACCAGGTCGGCCGAATCGAGCGCAGCTGCGGCCTCGCCGAGTTGCGCCCATGGCAACGTGGGCGAATCGCTGCCTACGATCAGAGCCTTGCCGTACCCGTCGCCCAGCAACTCCTCCAAGCAGAGCCGCATGCGCTGGCCCAGGTCGCTGCCGCGCTGCAATCGAAAGCGACCGCCGTCCGCGACAGCCTCGAATTCTGCCCACCGCACGTCGCAGTAAAGGAAGGCGTCACGAGCTGGCGAGCCGACGAGGCGCGCCCACATCGCCAAGGTGCTGAGACGATGGAACTCTGCCGCTGCCTGGGGCGAGAGGTCTCGGGCGAGGCGGGTCTTGACCATGCCGGCCCGCGGCGCCTTGGCGAACAGCGCAACTGCGATGGCCGGAGATCGGGACATGCCCATCCAATGCTACACTCGCCCTAGGATTGATCGCCGATGTCGGCAGATTCCCGCGCAGGCGGAAGCATCACGGCCCTGCTCGTTGACGACGAGGCCTTGGCCCGCGAGGAACTGGGATTCCTGCTGCAGTCGTTTCCCGAGGTCGAAGTCGTCGGGGAGGCGGCGGATGGCCACAGGGCGATCGATCGAGTCGCCGACCTAGAGCCCGACATCGTCTTCCTAGACGTTCAGATGCCGGGCCGCAACGGGCTCGAAGTGGCACGGGAGCTGCTCGCGCGCGGGGGCAAGATCCCCTATATCGTGTTTGCCACGGCCTTTGACCAGTACGCCGTCGAGGCGTTCGACGTCAACGCTGCGGACTACCTGCTCAAGCCCGTTGAAAAGGACCGCCTGGGGCGGGCGATTCGACGGGCGCAGCAACAGATCCTTTCCCCAGAACGCGAATCCGAGCGCTTGGCCCGCCTGCTGGCGACGATTCGCAACCAGCCCGCGCCGCCAACCAAGGTCCTGATCCGGGGTGGCGACCGCATGATGCTGGTCGACGCCGCGGACGTGATCTTCGCCACCGTGGATTCCGGCGCGATTCGCATCGTGGCGACCGAATTGGACGGACACAGCAACTACAAGACGCTTGACGAGCTGCTCGCGGCCTTGGAGGATCCGCGCTTTTGGAGGCCCCACCGTTCGTACGTCGTCAACATCAACCGAATCAAAGAGGTGCTGCCTTGGTTCAAGTCGAACTACCAGCTGCGCATGAGCGATCCGGACGGGACCGAAGTTCCCGTAAGCCGCGGCCAAACCAAGCGGCTGCGCGAATTGTTCAAGCTCTAGGCCGGCTCAGGGACACGCGGCACCGTAGCGTCGGCCAAGCCCGAGTCGAGAAGATCCTGTACCCGTACAGGATGTGTCGTCTTGCCTGCACGGCCACGATGGCGTTCTTCGCGGCCTCGCTGGTCACGCTGCCGGCCCAAGTGGTGGGCGGCAGCATTTCCGGCACGATCATAGGGCCGTCAGGCGGTCGGGTGGCGGCCGAGGTTGTCGCAGCGCACGTCGAAACCGGCCGCCAGCATAGCTCGCCGGCGACGCTGGACGGCACGTTCGTCTTCCCTTCCCTGCCTCCGGGAACGTACGACCTCACGCCGAGCGCCAACGGGCTGTCCGCACCGGTGGCGCGGGTCGCCGTGCGGGTCGGCACCAGTGTCCAAGTGCGGCTCGAAATGGTGCTGGAAGCACTCCGGGCCAGCATTGACGTGGTGGACTCGACCCCGCTGGTCGAGGCTGAGACCGCAGCATTGGGCACGGTGATCGGGCGCGACAGGATGCGCAACCTGCCCCTCAACCAACGGGTGTTCCTGCCGCTGACGCTGCTGGCTGGCGGAGCCCACTCGAGTGCGCCGGGCTCGGAACTCTCTTCCCAGAACGACAGCGGCTTCCATGTGTCGGGCGGGCGCGAGACAGCCAACAACTTCTTGCTCGACGGCATCGACAACAACGACATCTACATCAACCGGATCGTCGTCAGCCCGCCTCTGGACAGCGTCCGCGAGTTCCGACTCCACGCTTCTGGCTACAAGGCGGAGTTCGGCCGCAGTTCGGGCGGGCAAGTGAACGTCGTAAGCCGCTCGGGCACCCGCGAGCTGCACGGATCGGCCTACCACTATATGCGCAACGAGGCACTAGACGAGGCGAACTATTTTGACCCGGAGGACGAGCCGAATCCGACGTACCGGCGCGGTCAGTTTGGCGGCGCCCTCGGCGGGCCGCTGCCCGGCGAACGCACGTTCTTCTTCGCCGGCTTCGAGGGCACCCGCATCGACGATGCCGCGACGCGCACCGCGTCAGTGCCGACTCCGGCGCAACGCACGGGCGATTTCTCCGACACTCCGGCTCCGGTGATCGACCCCTTCGCAGCAGCGCCGTTCCCTGACAACCGCGTTCCCCTGGGGAGGCAGGATCCGGCCGGTGCGGGCGCGGCCCGCTACTGGCCAGACCCCAACCGGGGGGATCCCGTGCAGAACTTCGTTTCCACGCCGGACGGGGACGCCCTCGTGAATCAACTCACAGGGCGCCTGGACCACGACCCGGCCGCCGAGAGCCGCATCTTCGCACGCTTCAATTCCTCCCACCTGCGCTCCTTCAGCCCGTTCGCGGATTCGGACGTGCCCGGCTTCGGGAGCTTCACGCTCGACCGCGGCCAGCACCTTGCGGCAGCCTACTCGCAGGCGTTCTCGGCGCTGACCCTGCTAGAGATCCGGGCGGGGTTCAACCGCCTGCGCCGCGCGGTCACGCACCAGAACGCGGGTCGCGACATTTCCAGCGAGCTAGGCATCAAGGGCTTGACCACCGATCCCCGCTTCGTGGGATTTCCCAGTATCAATGTCGGCGGCTACGCCAGCCTGTCGGACGACACCGCGCTCCCGATCGCGCGCACAAGCACCACGCAGCACGTCGCCGCCAATCTCACGCACGCGAAGTCAAAGCACCGGCTCAAGTGGGGCGGCGAACTCCGCAGCGTCAGCATTGACGGCACCCAAGGCCTGTTCGGACGCGGCCAGTTCAATTTCCTAGGCGTGATTTCGCAACACCCCGTGTCGGACCTGCTGCTCGGCTTTCCCACGTACAGCATCCAGACCGTGGTGGACAACGACTTCCGCCAGCGCGCGCAGTTCTGGAGCGTGTTCGGCCAAGACGACTGGACGCTGGCGCCAGAGCTGACGTTAAGCGTCGGGCTGCGCTACGAATACAACGCGCCCGTTCACGACGCCGATGACCGCTTCTCGCAGTTCGACCTCAGCGCGCTGCGACTCGTCGACGCAGCCACCTCGCCACTCGGCAGGGCGGGGTACGCGGCGGATCGCAACAATTTCGCGCCGCGCATCGGACTCGCTTGGAATCCCCGCGACTCGCTTGTGCTGAGGGCCGCCTACGGCCTCTACTATGACGTGACCATGCTGGAAGCCAACTCCGGCCTGTACTTCAACCCTCCGTACTTTGACCTGAAGCTGTTCTTCCCGTCGCAAGTCTCTCTGCCGCGATTGTCGGACCCGTTTTCCGGGCCCGGCTTTGCCCCTCCTGCCTCGGTCAACACCCTGCAACCCGACTACCGCACCGGTTACGCCCAGCACTGGCATCTCGGGCTCGAGCATGCGCTGCCCGGCGAGCTGGTGGCGCGCGTGTCCTACGTTGGCTCGAAGGCAGCCAAGCTATTGCGGCGGCGAAACCTGAACCAGCCCCCGCCGGGCGAGGGCGAGGTGGACTTGCGGCGCCCGACGCCCGGCTTCGCCAATATCGTCCTGTTCGAGTCTGGAGCCGCCTCGAGCTACCACTCCGGCGTCGCCACCCTGGAACGGCGTTTCGGCGAGCTCGCCGGCTTTCGCGCGGCCTATACCTGGGCCAAGTCCATCGACGACGTCTCGGCCTTCCTGAGTTCTTCAGGCGACCAATCGTTCCCGCAGAACAGCCACGACTTCCGGGCCGAGAAGGGGCTGTCCAATTTCGACCAGCGGCACCGATTGGCGCTGTCCCTTCAACTTGCGTCCCCGTTCCGGCACAGGCTGCTGGGGGGCTGGCGCGCCTACGCGATCGCGACGGCGGGAAGCGGCCGCCCGCTGACCCCCCAGCTGGCCATCGACAACTCGAACACCGGCAACACCGGCGGCATCTTCGGCACCGATCGACCCAACCTGACCGGCGATCCGGCGACCGGCCTTCGCGGTCCGAGCCAATTCTTCGACGCGGCCGCCTTCGCCATGCCTGCACCGCTCACCTTCGGAAACGCCGGGCGGAACATCCTGGCCGGTCCGGGCTTCGGCTCTCTGGACGTGGCAGCCGTGCGATCCCTGCGGCTGTCCGAGCAAGCCACGGTCGAACTGCGGCTGGAGGCTTTCAACGTCACGAACCGCGCCAACTTCGACCTGCCCGAACGGACGTTCGGCCAAGCCACTTTCGGGCGATCGCTGTCGGCGGGCCAAGCGCGCCAGATGCAGTTGGGACTGCGATTCTCGTTCTAATGCGCTGCACGCCTAGGCCCGGCCCGGCGTCCTAGCCTCTAGGGCCGGCGCGATGCCTGAGTTCACGGTTAGCTACACGGACCAGCAGGGCGGGGTCCACGAGGAAGTGGCGGCCGCTCCTTCCGCCCACGTGGCGCGGCGGCAATTCACCTCGCGCGGCCTGTTGGTGCGTTCGGTGAGCGCACGGGGCGAGATCCAGACGTCCCGGCCGGGCAGCAAGCGCGGGCGTCTCGACCTGCAGCAGTTCGTGGTCTTCAACGCGCAATTCCTCGCCATGATTCGAGCGGGCATGCCCATACCGCAGTCTCTGGAGCTATTGGCGGGAAACGTGCGCAACAAGACCCTGGCCGCGCACATCGCTGCTGTCCGCAACGATGTCAGAGTCGGCGTGCCGCTCTCGGATGCGTTTGCCAGGCGCGAGGCCTTCCCGCCCATCTACGTCACGTCGCTGCTCGCCGGCGAGCGCTCCGGAGCCCTCGACTCGGTGCTCGAGCGCTACGTGGAATACCAGAAGCTCGCGCTGGCGGTCCGCAAGAAGATTCTCGTCTCGCTGATCTATCCGACGGTGCTGATCGCGCTGGTGCTCACGCTGGTGGTGTTTCTCGTGACCTACGTGGTGCCGGAGTTCGCCCAGCTCTACGACACCATGGACGCGAACCTGCCCGTATCGACGCAATTGCTGGTCGCGACCGGCGGCGCCGCGCGCGATAACGCTCTCTTGCTCGTCGCGGTTGCGGCGGCCGCTGCCGCCGGGGGGCTCTGGGCTTTGCGCAGGAAGGGCGCACGGGCCGGCCTCGAGCGCCTGCTCCTGCGCGCGCCGATGGTCGGCCAACTCTGGATTCGCTACCAGGTGGCCCAGCTGGCGCGACTGCTGGGCACGCTTCTCACCGGGGGTGTGCCACTGTTGCACGCCTTGGAGACTGCCAGCGAATCGCTCGGCTCGGGGCTGCTGCGGGGCAAGCTGGACATGGTCCGGGAAAGAGTCCGCGAGGGGCAGACCCTGGCGGCTAGCATGCTGCAAGCCGACCTCTTTCCGACCCTAGCGGTCGAAATGGTGCGCGTAGGGGAGTCGACGGGCGCACTGCCGCAGATGCTGACATCGGTCGCGGAGTTCTTCGACGACGAGGTCCAGACCAAGACTGCCGCGCTGCTGAACCTGATCGAGCCGGCCATCATGATCTTCATGGGCATCTTCGTGGCCTTCGTGCTGATCTCCCTGTACCTGCCGATCTTCAGCCTTGCGGAACAGTTCTGAAGGCAGGCTGCCCCAAGGGGCGGCTGCACGCTGCTTCCAGCCTGTACGTCAATATCTATTGCACGGCGCGAGCCCGGCGCCACTCTATGCCCACGCCCGAGGAAGCGACTGAAACCAGGTCAGAGGCGGCCGAGCATGACGCGCGCCAACTGGCGCAGCGGTACCGCTACCCGTTTGTCGATCTCACGTCAGTCCACATCGATAGCGACCTGTTCCGGTCGATTCCGGTCGATCTGATGTTCCGGCACAACTTCGTGCCGATCACCGAGCGGAACGGCTCGTTAGAGATCGCCATCGCGGACCCAAGACGACTGCCCGAGCTCGATGAGATCGCCTCGCTGCTGGGCAAGAAGCTGCGGATCGCCATCGCCGCGCTACCCCAGATCAACCAGCTGCTGGACAAGACCGAGCAGTCTCAGAGAGTGCTGGAGGAGGTCACCGAAGAATTCACGTTGGACGTAAGCGCGGGCGAGGATCCGGACGAGACGCTGTCGATCGACAAGCTGACCCAGGACAGCGGTATCGCGCCGGTCATCAAGCTGATCGACTCCACTGTTTTCAACGCTCTGGAACGGCGGGCCAGCGACATCCACATCGAGACCCGCAACGCCGACGTGGCGATCAAGTACCGCATCGACGGCGTGCTGCACTACGCCATGTCGCCGATCGCCAAGGACTGGCACGAAACGATCCTGTCGCGCATCAAGGTGATGAGCGAACTCGACATCGCCGAGCGGCGAGTGCCCCAAGACGGGCGCTTCCGGGTGCGCTACAAGGGGCGGCAAATCGACTTCCGGGTGTCCATCATGCCCACCGTCTTCGGCGAGGACGCGGTGCTGCGCATCTTGGACAAGCAGTCCATGAGCGAGAAGTTCAAGAAGCTGTCCTTGGACGTGGTCGGATTCAGCTCTGCGGACCAGCGGCGCTTCGGGCTCTACATCCGGGAACCGTACGGAATGGTCCTGGTGACCGGCCCGACAGGCTCGGGCAAGACGACCACGCTCTATGCGGCTCTGAGCGAGATCCAGAGCGACGAAGACAAGATCGTCACCATCGAAGACCCGGTCGAGTACCAACTGCACGGGATCACGCAGATTCCCATCAACGAAAAGAAGGGGCTGACGTTTGCGCGCGGGCTGCGCTCAATCCTGCGCCACGATCCCGACAAGATCATGGTCGGCGAGATCCGCGACCCCGAGACCGCCCAGATCGCCATCCAATCGGCCCTCACCGGCCACCTGGTGTTCACGACCGTACACGCCAACAACGTGGTAGACGTGCTCGGGCGCTTCCTGAACATGGGCGTGGAAGCCTACAACTTCGTCTCCGCGCTGAATTGCATACTTGCCCAGCGCCTCGTGCGCTTGATCTGTCCCCAGTGCCGCGTGAAGCGGCGGTATTCGCGCGAGCGGCTGGCGGCCTCGCGGCTGCCCTTGGAAGAATGGGAGGGGTTTGAATTCACCGAGGGCGAGGGCTGCATCGAATGCTCGGGCACGGGGTTCCGAGGCCGCTCCGCGATCCACGAGCTACTCGACATGTCGGACAACATCCGCGAGCTGATCCTAGCCAAGCGTCCGAGTTCCGAAATCGCCCGCGCCGCGCGGGCAGAGGGCATGCAGACGCTCCGGGAGTCCGCCGTCGAGCGAGTGCGCGCGGGCCTGACCACCTTGCGCGAGATCGACAAGGTCACTTTCATCGACTGATCGTGGGAATGCTGCTCCAAGCCCTCAACCGGCTGTGGCCGGACCCCCAGCCCGCGTTGGTTTTCGAACTCGGCGGTGGCGTGCTCATGGGCGTGCGCCGGTCAGGGACGGCCGTGCTCGCCCGGGCTGAGCGCGAACTGCCGGATGCCGATCTGGCGAGCGACCAGCCCCAGCCGCCGGACGGACTGCAAGACGCGATCCAGGCAGTGCTCGGCGAGTTGCAACCCGTGCCCAGCCAGCATGCTGCAGTGTTGCTCCCGGACGAGGCGGTCCGGCTGGCGCTGTTCGAGTTCGACAGCCTGCCGCGCAGGGCTCAAGACCTTCGCAATGCGGTTGAAGAGCGCTTTAGCAACAGCCTGCCCTTCGACTCGCGGCTAGCCCGCATCACCTTCCAGACGCAACATGGCGGCGGCAGGCCGTCAGTATTCGCCGCGGCGGTAGCCAGCGAATACGTACTGCGCTGCGAAAGCGCGTTCGAGGCCGCAGGGCTGTGTCCGGGATTCGTAGGCTCATCGTGCGCCGCCGCACTCAATCTGGTCGACGACGATGCCATGACGGTGCTGCTCAAGCACAGCGACGAGGCGATGACGATTACCGCGGTGGAGGGTGGCACTGTGCGACTGCTGAGACGCATCGCCTTACCAAACCTCCACGGCATGGATGCGGCCGCCGGCGTACAGGAAGTCTTGGCCGATGTCTTCCCCACCCTCGTCTATATCGAGGAGAATCTCGGGCGCGCCGTGGACCATCTGCTGGTTGCCGGCTTCGGGGAGATACAGCCGGCACTTGTGGAGGCGCTGCCCGACGAAGCGGGATCTCCGGCCAGGCCCCTGCTCGGGGACCCGCTGGCTGGCGCAAGTTGCGGCACGGGTTTGATGGGGTACGTGCATGGCTGATCGCGTGGGTCGCGCGGCGTGGGCGATGCGCATCCCGAGCCCGTCGGCGTCAGGGCTGAACTTGGCCACGAAGCCGGCAGGCGGCTACCGGGCCTTCTCCGCCCTGGCGTGTTGCGCAGCCTTGGCGCTGCTGGTCGTGACGGCATGGCTGGTGGCCGGATTCCTTCGCATCGAGGGGACGCCGGACCAACTGCTCGGTCAGCAACGAGACTTGATCGCAGAGCAGCGCCGCCTGGACACCCTGGCCGCGGTCGCATCGCGGCAGCTCGGAAGCGAGAGCACCAGCGAGACCCTCGAGCGCACAGCGTTCCTGAACGGGCTGCTGGTGCGCAAGAGCGTGTCTTGGACCCGGACATTTCTCGACTTGGAGGTCGTGCTGCCTCCCAACGTCAGGATGCTCACGATCAAGCCGGAGGTAGCCCGAGGAGACACTATCCGCCTGGACATGACGCTCGGTGCCAAGGCACCGGCGGATTTCATCGGCTTTCTGAAGACGCTGGAGGAATCCGACCTCTTCCGGGCTCCCGCGCTGCGCGGGAGCCTGCCGCCCACCGATGGCGATCCTACCTTCCGCTACCAACTCACGGTGGAGTATGACCAGCAACTCTGATCGCACCGACCGGCCGGTCGCGCCGATGGAGTGGTACCGCCGATTCGCGCCCAAGACCGTGCTGGCGGCGCTTGGCGCAGTGGCCGTGTGCAACTTGGGGTTCTATTCGCTGGCAGTCCGCCCAGCCGAACTGGGAGAGTACGAGCTCGAAGCCCGCAACGCTGCATTGGCCGCGCAAGTCCAAGAGTCGCGAGCCACCACGGAGGTCGTCCGGGCCCGGGCGAAGCTGATCGAGACCGCTCAGGTCGACGGCAGCGCCTTGGTAGAGGAGATCGCCCTGCCCCGCCAGAGCGCGTTCTCCGCCCTGCTGACCGAGCTGGGCGCGGCGGCGACGCAGGCCGGGGTCGAGATCCGCGAGACCAGCTATGCAGTCGAGCCGCTCGAAGGGAATGAACAGTACGGCAGCCTAGCTGTGAACGCCAGCTTGCGCGGACGCTACGACAACTTGGTGCAGTTCCTGTACCAACTCGATCGTTCCAAGGTCTTTTTCGTGATTGGCTCGCTCGGCGCGACGCCGCGCAGCGACGGCAACTTGAACGAGCTGCAGATCAACATGCGCTTTGACACGCTGGTGAGGGACCTGTAGGAGACCGCGGTGGAACTCGGAGCGAACAAGAGATCGCTGATCCAGCTGGGAGTGGCGCTGGCCGTGCTCGCAATCGTGGTGTACGTGCAGTTCTTCAGCGGGCCCGGCGGGGGACCGGCGCCGTTGCCGACCGCACAACGCCCAGCTGTATCCGCGGGCGGGGCAGCGAACCAGCCTCCGACCGTTGATCCGCAGTCCCCGAACGAGCCCGATTTGACCGCTGACGCGACGCTGCGCAAGGATCTGCTCGAGCGCGTCCGCGCTATCGAAACGCCGGTCGTGGACAGAGATATCTTCAACTTCGGCCGCCCGAAGCCGCGCGAGATCGCGGGGCCGACCAGAGAGGAAGCGCGGCTTGCCCAAGCCAAGCTGGAGGCAGCCGCGCGCAAGCCCGCGCCGAGGCCCGCGCGACCCGCTCCAAGACCGGCCCCGAAAAAGGCGCGCCCACCAGACTGGAAGTACTACGGGCTCGCCAGCTCGGCGCACTCGGAGGCCCGGCGAGCATTCTTGCTCGATGGCGACGAGATCCTCCTAGCGTCCGAGGGATCGCTCCTGCAGGGTCGCTACCGGATCACGGACATCGGGCTGCAGGCGGTCAGGCTCAAAGACACCGAAGAGAACCAGGAGTTCTCGATCCCGCTGGAGTTTCCGCAATGAGGTCCGGGCAAGACGCCGCCAGGCGCGGCCAGGAGGGCTATGTCCTGCTGGCGCTGCTCGTGACTTCAGCCGTCTTGCTGATCGGCTTGGCCCTATCGATCCCGCGGATGGCGCTGCAGTCGCAGCGCGTGAAGGATGCGCAGCTCATCGAGCGCGGCGAACAGTACCGGCGCGCAATCCAGCTCTACTACCAGGATCACAACAAGTACCCCGAGGACCTCGACGATTTGGAAGACACGGATGGCGTGCGCTATCTGCGCAGACGAGATCCGGATCCAATCGGAGAGACGGGGGAGTGGCGCTTGATCCACATGGGGGAGGACGGGCGCTTCGAGGACTCTCTGCTGTTCGACACGGCCGAGGACAGGCGCCAGGGCGGCCTGGGCCAAGCGCCGGGCGCTCCCATGGTACAGGGACTGACCGGCCTGTTCGGATCGCAGGCGGATCCCGGCGCTGGCAACATTCCGGGCACGCGGCCCGGCATGCCCAATGCGCAAGATCCATTTGCGCCAGAGGTGCCCGAACAGACCGAACGCTTCCAAGCGGTGCGAGACTCCGCGGCACCAGACCTGGCCGCTGCAACCCGTTACGGCCAAGGGTTCGGGTTCAACACCGTCGAGGGCGAACCCTCGCCAAGCCCCGGAGAGCCGTCAGACCCCGCACAACCTCCAGACTACAGTCGGATGCTGCCCAGCCAAGTGCCGATGGACGAGAACGAGCGCCGTTTCGCTCAGCAAGACCTGGGCGCTGCTGCGGGCGGAATCGCTCAGGGCCGCGGACCGGGCGTGCCGCCACGACCGGGGGCGCCCCGGCAGGGTCTCGGCGGCGCATCTGGCCGAACGCCGGGCGGGCTTGCAGGGACGGCGTCGGGCTCGGGCGCGCCGGAGCTGATCAACCGCCTGCTGACCTCTCCACGACCCGGCGGAATCGCCGGCACGTCCGCTCCGGCCCAGGCCGCCGCCACTGTGCAAAGGTTCGAACGCGGGATCGCAGGCGTCGCCAGCAAGAGCGAAGCCACCGGCGTCAAGGTCTATAACGGCAAGAAAGCCTACAACGAGTGGGAGTTCGTTTACGACTATCGAGAAGATCCTGGCGCCGCGGACCGCGCCCCGGCGAATGCCGGGCCCGGGCTTCCCAACCAACCACGCAGCCAGCAGCCGACACGACAGCCGGGCGCGGGTCGGCGCGGGCTGCCTGTGCGCTAAGGGCTACGCCGCCGAGCGGCGGTCGGCAACGGGCTCTGGCAAGCCGAGTCCCGCGCAGATCGCTCCGAATACTTCCTCGATCGAGCGACTGGCGTCCACCTTCAAGAGCAAGTCGCGCTCTTCGAAGAGCTTGAGCAGCGGCCGGGTCTTGAGGTGGTATTCGGACAGCCTGTGCTGGAGCGCCTCAGGGTTGTCGTCAGCGCGCTTCGTGAAGCCTCCACCCTGGCCGGCCTGAGCGCGCTTCAGCACGCGCTCGCTGACCGCAGCATCGGGCAGATTCAAGTAAATCGCACGGTCGAGATTCCAGTTCTCGAACAGGTAGCTGGCCTGGGACGGAGTCCGCGGGAAGCCATCCAAGACGAACCCGTGTCGCCAGTCGTGCAGCTCCAAGCGCTCGCGCACGACCTCTTCGACGATCTCGTCGGACACCAGTCGGCCTTGAGCCGTGATGCGCGTCACTTGCGAGCCGAGCTTGGTGTGGTTGTCCACGTGCCAGCGGAAGATCTCCCCGATCGAAATGTGCACGAACCCGAATGTCCGCGAGAGCAGGACGGACTGGGTACCCTTGCCAGCTCCCTGCGGGCCGATCATGATGTACTTGTTCATTTCTCGCTGAGACCGCCGCTCCGGCCAGCCAGTGCAGGGCGCGCTTGCGCCCTATCGCTATCGTAGTACTCTCTCAAACCAGTCGCCGATGGTACCCGGGGGACTGCCCGATGCACACACTGGAAGGCAAGGTCGTTGCCGTGACCGGCGCCGCGAAGCGGATCGGGCGCTGCATCGCGCTGCACCTCGCGAGCCGCGGCGCCAAGGTCGCGGTCCACTACAACACGTCCAAGACCGAGGCCCTCGCCACGGCGGCCGCCTGTGGCGGTCGGGCCTTTCGGGCGGATCTGGCGAATGTTGCCCAGATCCGGCGCTTGTTCGGGGAGATCGAAACAGCGTTCGGGCGGCTGGACTGCTTGGTGAACAATGCGGCGGTCTTCCGTGCCATCGACCCGCTCGACGCCTCGGAACGCGACTGGGACGCTATTCATTCCGTCAATCTCAAGGCTACGTTTTTCTGCTGCCAGCAGGCGGCCAAGATCATGCTTCGCGGAGGCGGGGGAAGAATCGTCAACATTGCTTCGCTAGGCGGGTTGCGGCCGTGGGCCAAGCACGTGCCGTATTGCACCTCCAAGGCCGGTGTCGTGATGCTGACACATGGGCTGGCAAAGGCGCTCGCGCCGGATATCACAGTCAACGGGATCGCTCCGGGCGTCATCCACTTCGGAGATCAGATGCCCGACGAAATTGCCCGCCTCGTGCGCAACACCCCGATGGGGCGGCACGGCTCTGGCGAGGAAATCGCCTCCGCCGTCGGCATGCTGCTCGAGGGGCCGGCGTTCGTGACGGGGCAAATCATCGCCGTGGACGGTGGCCTTTCGCTGAAGTAGCTCAGGTCTCCGCAGAGCCACGGCGCGAGTCGAAGCTGGACACCAGACGCCAGATCTTCGCCACCCGCGCCAACAACTCCGGCAGCAAGTCCAGCTGCAGCGCAGTGGCACCGTCCGAGAGAGCCCGGCCGGGATCCTCGTGGACCTCAAGGAACAGCCCGTCAAATCCGGCGGCCGCGCCTGCCCTGGCCAACAGTTCGATGAACTGGGGCTGTCCCCCACTCGTGCCGCCCGCCGCGCCCGGCTGCTGCAGGCTATGCGTGACGTCGAGCACGACAGGATAGCCCAGCGCGCTCATCTTGGCCGACGCCCGGAAGTCTACCACCAGGTCGCGGTAGCCGAAGCTGGTGCCGCGCTCAGTCAAGAGGATCCGGCAATTGCCGCAGGAGGCGACCTTGTCGGCGGCGTACTGCATGTCTTCGGGTGCCATGAACTGGCCCTTCTTGATGTTGACGACGCGACCGGTGCGTCCGGCCGCTACCAACAAGTCGGTCTGACGACACAGGAAGGCTGGGATCTGAAGAATGTCGCACGCCCCGGCCACCGCTGCCGCCTGACCGGGCTCGTGGATGTCAGTGAGCACGGGCAGGCCGGTCTCCTTGCGGACGTCGCGCAAGACCTCAAGGCCTTGTTGCAAGCCAAGCCCGCGATACGACGACTGGCTGGTCCGGTTGGCTTTGTCGAGGGAAGCCTTGAATACCGCGTCCAATCCCGCCGAGTTGGCCGCTTTCGCCAATGCGTGACCGATCTGGAGGGCATGCTCGGCGGATTCAATGACGCAAGGGCCGCCGATCACGAACAGCCCGCGCCTGGCGAAGAGGTGTGTGGTCCGATCGTCCATTGCGTCGCGCTGCGATCAAGGACCCGCAATCCGGTGTGGGCCCGCAATCTCCAGACTACCTTGCATACATCACGCCCGACACTACCGGACACTATTGGGCTCGCACCTGACCCGTCCCCCTAAGGCGTGCACTCTCGCGTCTGAGAGAATGAGCCAATGGGGATCTTTGACGAGGAGCCCTTCCATCGCATCGGCAAGCTCCCGAACTATGTCTTCGCGGAGATCAACACGATGCGCGCCAAGGCCCGTCGGGCCGGGCTCGACGTGATCGATCTGGGCATGGGCAATCCCGACGGCGCGACGCCCGACCTGGTCGTCGAAAAGCTCACCGAAGCAGCCCGCGACAAGCGCAACCACCGCTATTCGCTCTCGCGTGGCATCCCCCGCCTGCGGGAGGAGATCTGCAAGCGCTACCAAGACAAGTTCGGAGTGGAATTGGATTCCGAGACGGAAGCGATCGCGACCATGGGGTCCAAGGACGCGCTGGCTCACCTCACGTTCGCCACGATCGGGCCGGGGGATGGGGTCGCCATGCCAGATCCGTCCTATCCCATCCACCAGTGGGGCGTGGTGATGGCCGATGGAGTGCAGATCGCGGTTCCGATGCCGTCTCCGGACGAATTCCTCGCGCGCATCGAGGACATCTTCAAGAAGCCGGGAGTCAAGCCGGCGATGATCCTGACATCGTTTCCGCACAACCCCACGACTCAGTGCGTGGAGCTGGATTTCTTTCGCCCGCTCGTAGACTTGGCCCATAGGCACGGCACCATGCTCGTGCATGACTTCGCCTACGCCGACATCGTGTTCGACGGCTACCAAGCTCCGTCCATGATGCAAGTGCCGGGCGCGAAAGAGGTCGGCGTCGAAATCTTCTCGATGTCCAAGAGCTACAGCATGCCCGGCTGGCGCGTGGGCTTCTGCGTGGGCAACCCCAAGATGATCGACGCGCTAGCGCGCATCAAGAGCTATCTGGACTACGGAATGTTCCAGCCCATCCAGATCGCCGCCATCATCGCCCTCCGCCATTGCGAGTCAGCAACAGCGGAGAACGCCGCGATGTACAAGAGCCGCCGCGACGCGCTGATCGACGGCTTGGGCAGCGGCGGCTGGGAGATCGAGCCGCCGAAGGCGACGATGTTCGTTTGGGGCAAGATCCCGGAGCGCTACGCATGGTCGGGATCGCTGGAGTTCTCCAAGCTGCTGCTGCACGAAGCACTCGTCGCCGTGTCGCCCGGAATCGGCTTCGGCCCGCGTGGGGACGACTCGGTCCGCTTCGCATTGGTGGAAAACGAGCAGCGCATCCGCCAAGCGACCCGCGGCATACGCAAGCTGCTGCGGGATTGAGCGGGGCCGACCGTTATACTGAGACTAGCGCGGCCCGTACGTCGGAAATGGTCGGCCCGCGCCGTACCTATCCGCTCCAGCGCGCCCTGTGCCCATGACCTCGAAATCTGCCCTTGCCGGCGTATTGTTCGCCTTGGCCATCGCTAGCTCTGTCGCGACAGCGCAGCCGCTGAACAAGACCATCGAGAGCATCGAGCGCCGCTACAACAGCCTGAGCGGACTGCAGATGCAGTTCGAACAGGCAATGGAGTACTCAGGGCAACGGCGCATGGTCGAAACAGGCACGCTCTACCTCCAGCGCCCCGGCAAGATGCGCTGGGACTACACCAAGCCCGAGGGCAAGGTCGCGGTCAGCGATGGCACGATTTTCCGGATGTACAATCCCCACTCCAACCAAGTGCGGCAGGTGGAGCTGGAGGCAATGACCGATCTGCGCGCACCGCTATCGTTCCTGCTGGGCCGGATGCGACTGCGCAGGATGTTCCGCAACCTGCGCATCGAGGAGGCGGGCGGCCAGCCAATGCTGATCGGCGAGGGGCGCAACGCCCGGGATTTCTATTCCCGCGTGGAGTTCGACTTCGATCCGGCCGCGTACTCGATCACGGGCATTCGCATCGTGGGACGTGACGAGTCCGTAAACGTCTACCAGTTCTCCGACGAGCAGGTGAATCCGGCCCTGAGCGAATCGATGTTCGAGTTCAAGGCCCCCGAAGGCGCCGAAGTGTTGCCGCTCACCCGGAACTTCAACGACGTTCCGCTAGAGCTCGGCCAATAGCGGGGTCGCCACGGGCCGCCGAGCCTACTGCTCCACCCGGGCGGCTTCCAGGAACACCGGCAGGATGGGCACGTCCTGCATGCGACCGCGCCGACTGGTCTGCACCCGTGAAATGCGGTCCACGACATCCATGCCCTCGATCACGCGGCCGAACACCGTGTAACCGAATTGCAGCGCACCGCGGTCCAGCGTGGTGTTGGACTTTAGGTTGACGAAGAACTGGGAAGTCGCGGTGTCCCTGCCCATCTGGCGAGCCATGGCCACCGTGCCGCGGTCGTTGCTCATGCCGTTCCTCGTCTCGATGCGCACGGGCTTGCGGGTGGGCTTTGGGACGAGCTCCGGAGTGAAGCCGCCGCCTTGGACGACAAAGCCTTCGATCACGCGGTGAAACACCGTGTCGTCGTAGAAGCCCGAGTTGACGTAGGCGAGGAAGTTCGCAACGGTCTTGGGCGCTACATCCGGGTAGAGTTCTGCGCGCACGGTCCCCATGGAGGTCTCCAGCGCCACAACCGGACGTGGTTCCTCAGCCCGTGCAGGCAGGAAGAGGACAAAGCACGCCGCGAAGGCGAGCAGGCCCTTCACAGGCATGGGTATGAGGATACAGAATCCGCCCGCCCAACGCATGTCCGGATCGGACCCTCCTGCGGGCGCATCTGTATGCAGCGCAAGAAGGTCAACATTTCCACCGTGATGGCCGGCCAGCGGCTCGGCATCAAGGAGGTCGACGACGCCATCTGGCTCGTCAGTTTCATGCACTACGATCTGGGGTACATTGACCTGGAGCAATGAACACTGCCGACCATCGACAACCCGTTCGGCGCAAAGTTGTAACCTATGTCTCCGGTACGTTCTGTATCCTATGTGTCCGGGTCGGACCCCAGTTGAAGCTGGTGCCAGGGGGCGCCGCGAATGCAGGGGATTTCGGGGTATCCGCAGGTCTTTCTGGATCCTTAATGCGTTGATGACAATTTAGTTATCGAATTCTGTGGCAGGTAGGCGGCGCCAATCGGCGTCAATTCCCTAGACGAGCATTCGATCTCAGGTAAGTCCGGTCCCGCCGAAGACGGTCACCGTCCGAGACGCTCCGGCACGTGTGTGCTGGCAGGGATTGCGCGCTGCGGGGCCTCGTGCCCTGTGTGGCACGTCTAATCCGGCGCGGCATCGCAGTCAAGCCGCAGACAGGCTAGCTGGCCCTGAGGCTCTGTGCTGGCAGATGCCCAGTATTCGCACCGTGGCTCTGGAAGACTTCGATCAGAGGATTCCCCGGACATGGGTGCCATACAAGGTGTATCGTGCGCTGTTGCGAGCGATCAATGGTCTCGAGATGGCAACCGCCGGGAATCTGGCGCGGGTGCCGGTCTTGTCGATTGACCACATCGCACATACTCCGGGCCTGACTCCAAGAAACTCGGGATCTGGCAGAAGACCAGCGACGACGGGACACCAGTGTCGGATCACTTCGGCGTCTGGGGCGACTTCCGCACGCGCTAACGGGCCGGTCGGAAGGGCCGATATCGGCCGAGGCCCGAACGGCACGTGCGCCACGGCCGTGCCGTTCCTGCGAGGTGCCGAGCCCGTCGACGATCCTCAAGCTCCGCGGGATCACCCTGCTGCTCAGAAGAACAACTTCAGCGCCATCTGCACTTGACGTTGCGTACGCTGCAGGGTCGGTTCGCTGCCAGCTCGAGTGATTCTTCCCATGGCAGCTGCTCCGACTCGGACGCCTGCTCCACGAGGGTTATTGAATTGCGGCGTGTTGAAAGCGTTGAAGAACTCCGTCCGAAACTGCAGCCGCACCCCTTCAGTCAGCTGGAAGTTCTTGAAGAGTGACAAGTCGACTTGCTTCGTTCCCGGGCCAACGAGGATGTTTCGCCCAGCTGTTCCATAGAGCCGGAATCCCGGGTTCGCGAACGCCTCGGTGTCGAACCATCGCGTCACGTGGCGCTCGCTGGGCGGCAGGTTGCCATCCCTCAGTTGATCGGGTCGCACGCCCCCGACGCCATTGTTCAGCGTGTTGCCTCCCGCAACCACAGAAAACGGAATACCGCCGTACAGACTCACGCCACCATTCAACTGCCAGCCCCCGATCACGTGGTTGATGCCCGAACCGACATTTGTCCCCAAGGCCTTTCCCCGACCGAATGGCAACTCCCAACCCCATGTCGCGCGCAGGTTCTGCCGGATATCGAAGGCGCAGTTGCCTTTGGCGAGGGAGAGATTGGAGATCGGAATGCCGCCGATGGACCGGTCGTCGAGGCAGTGGCTGTAGGTGTACGCGACTTGGTAGTGGCCTCCGGAGAATCTCCGGACAAGCGTGGCCTGCAACGAATGGTAGCTGTAGTGCCCCCGGCTTTGGTAGATCTGGACGTTCGCGTGTTGCGGCCAGCGTCGACGGCTGGATACGGACCCCTCACCCGGCACGGGCTGGTTGAGATCCACCGCCTGCCTCAGTCCTGTCCCTTTTGAGCCCACATACGAAACCGTCATCTGCTGTCGCCCCGGAAGTTGTTGCTGGATCGAGAGGTTCCATTGCTGGATGTAGGGGACCGTGAAATCGTCGGCGATCCCCCTTCTGCTTTGGTTTGGGGCGTTGGGGTCGCTGGTCCTCAGCGGTCCGTTGGCCAAGGTGCGTGCCGACTCGAAACGATTCTGGTTATTCACCACCGCCGTGTTGACGAAGAACGGGGGGTTCGACGCCAGAGTTCCTCCGAGCGCAATCGGGATCAGCGAGTAGTACACCCCGTAGGCCGTTCGGATGACGGTTGAGTCGGTCGCTCGGAATGCCAAGCCGATGCGTGGCGCAACGTTGTTCGCGTCCGTCGCGACGCCACTCCCGCCATCGATGGGGACCGGGTTGCCAGTGGATACGTCGAACTGCAGCATGCGCCCGTTGACTTCCGATTGCGGGTAGTCGTCGGCAATCTCGTAACGCAGGCCGAGATTGACTGTGAGCCTGGAGGTGACCTTCCAGTCATCCTGCAGGTACATTCCCCAGTCCGTCCGTCGCAGGCCTCTGGTTCCTTCGATGCCGTTCAGATCTATGCGACGTGGCGCACCGAGCAAGAGTTCGGCCGGCCCCGAGCCTGTGTTGCGTCTCTGAGCCGGATTGGTGGTAAACGTCGGGGCGAATTGGAAGCGGCCACGCGGCCGTTGCGCCTGGAAGACATTCGTTTGCCGCCGGACGACCTCGAAGCCGAGCTTGATCGAATGGTTCCCCCGATTCGTGTCGAGGTTGTCGCTGAGCTGGAAGTTGTTTGACACGATCACCGCGGGCCTGAACTGGAAGTCTCCTAACCGGGCCATTCCGGTTACGTCCATCTGCGAAAGGCCGGTCGAGAACTGGTCGACATTGACGTTCGGTATCCCCAGTTCCTCGGCAAGGTTGCGTCCGCCGTTCAGGCTGCTGCTGACGAGCGGTTGCCGTGAGTAGCCGACTCTGGCTTGGTTGATCGTCCGAGACGAGAGCACCTTCGTGTGACTGATGACCGCTTGCCAGAACGGCACGGCGATACCGATAAACGGGGTCGCGTCTGGCGTGAGGGTCTGCCGACTGGAGTCGACGAATTCCCAGTGTGCCTTGGTGAAGCGGAAGAACATTCGGGAACCGTCGTCAAAGTCGTGGTCCACCTTGGCAGTCCCCTGATCGCCGTTGGTGGGTTGTGATGAGGTGGTGGAAAAGTTGGCCGCTAGGCCTCCGGCGTTGGGGTCTGGGTAGAGATCGATAACCCCTTTCCCTTGCGGGCTGAAACGGCTGGCCGGTATCGCGTTGCTGACGAAGGGGTCCCGAATCGCGGCTCCGCCTTCCGGGTTGGCCCGATGCGTGAGCGGATCGAAGATCGTGACCGGCCTCCCGCTGGACAGGAGCTCGCCGAAGTCGCCGTTCTTCATGCGAGGGGTCGGCACCGTTGACAAGTGCGTGATGCCTTGCCGGCTGCGCTGTCCTTCATACGAAAGGAAGAAAAATGTCTTTGCCGACTTGCCTCCCACGGGCCCGCCGAAGGTGCCACCGTAGAAATTGCGCTTGAGAGGAGCCTTGTCGCCACGGGCGAAGTAATTCCGGGCATCGAGCTTGTCGTTGCGCAGGAAGTGGAAGAGGACCCCATGGAATTCGTTGGTCCCTGACTTGTACCCAACGTTGATCGTGGCACCGGAGCGACCGAAGCGCGCGTCGGGAACTGACGTTTCGACCCGATAGTGGTCGATGGCCTCGACTTCGATGAAGTTCATGATTCCCTGGCCTTGGTGGTTGCTGTTGTTCTGAATGCCATCAATCGAAAAATTGTTGTCCCCGAAGTCGTTTCCGTTCACGCTGCTTGACGTGTTGCCTCGAGCTTGCGACAGCGCCAGCCCACCAGCCTGCGACAGACCCGGGACCACCCCAGCGCTGAACCGGAGCAACTCGGCGAAGTTGCGACTGTTGACCGGAAGTTCCTTGACTTCCCTTTCGGTCCGGAGCGTGCTCAAAGTGGTGTTCTCCGTTTGGAGGGTCTCTCCGACAGCCTCGACCGTGACGGTCTCGGCAACCGCTCCGACCTGGAGCGTGAAGTCGACGGCAAGCCTTTCCGAGAGATGCAACGACACCTCCTTCACAGCCGTGGCGAAGCCTGCCTGCTGCACAGTGAGCCGATACATTCCGGGTGGAAGCGGAGGACTTACGTAGAGGCCAGTCGCGTTGGTTTCGAGGCCTACCTCATAGTTGGTCCCCGTGTTGCGCACGACCACGGCCGTGCCGGGGATCACGGCTCCCGAGTCGTCATAGACATAGCCTGTCAAGACCCCGGTGTCCACTTGGGCGGTCAGCGAGCCCAGACTGGCTAGAAGAACGGTGATGAGAACGGCAGAGCGTTCAACGAAATTTGTCACGGGTGTGCCCTCCGATTGATCAAGCACCTATGCGGCCGGTCGGAGTATATGGCACGTTTGCAAGCTTTGCATGATGTCGGGATGGTATTCGTGCGCAATTTTGTAAATCTATTTAGTTTCGTAATCGCCAACGCATGGTTCGCTCCCGAAGTGTCTGCCGGACCTGGCTGGCTGGACTGTGGTCTGCGCCACTATATCTGAGTGAAACCCGGGGGTTTCGGGCCGTGATGGGGTCCGCCTCTGTGCCGGGTCAACGTCTACGAACGCGCCGTCCAGCGCGCACGGGGCCTTCTTGCCGAGTGTCATCCCCGCCGCCCCGAACACCAGGGTGCGGGTCTCGCCCGCCTCGCAAGGGGTCCGCACGATCCGCTCGACGTAATCCCACCCCCTCCCTTTGGCATCGTGCCGCGAGGCGGCCTTCCCGGAGGCATCGAGCATGTGGCCGCCGTCCTCGAGGTCAATGATGCGGTAGTCCGAGTAGGCGTTCCGCTCGACAAATTGGGTCGCCTCGCCCCACAGGTCCATTGCGAAGAAGCCTGCGACCGCGATCGCGGCAAGCATGGGGACTCTCCTTTGTCTCGCGATCAACGCGGTGAGTAACAGCCCACCCACAAAGAGGGCGACGGCCGCGGCGGTGCCGAGGAATCGCGGCAACACGAATGTCATCGCAAGTGCGCCGAGGACGTTGCCGGCGGTCGAGACGGCCAAGATCCCTCCGGCCGTTTCGGTAGCGTCTCTCCGCACGCCGTGACGACATCAATCGTGTAGGGCCTTGCCGGGAAGGAGGGATCCCAGACTCGGCGCGGTTACCAAGATCGCGTCTGCCTGCGGAGTACGGCTTCGATTTGTTTCACGAAACCGATAGCGGTTTCGCTGTGTTTCGGCGTCGGCGGCAAATCTCCAGCTTTCTTCCGCGATGCCACTCCGATTGCGCTGGCCTCCGCGTGCTCCCATTTTGAATGCAACGCATCAGCGCTGAGGCCGCACTGGTGCCAGCACCGACACTCTGATGGTTTCCTCGTCGGGCACTACCGCAAGAACACAGCCAATCAGACAGGGCCGGCAACCGTTGCCGAGTGCCCGCATGACGCGCGAATCTTGGCGATGGCACCCGCAACTTTGGTGTGTGACAGGGCGCGATGGAGCTTTTTGGCAACATTCTTCTTCGTCAGCGCCGCGCACAGATCACCCACGGAACCCCTCGAGACGATGGCCGCTGCGCGGTGACCAAGGCGACGAACTCGCGAAACGTCCCATTCCGCAAAAGCACAAAGTAATAATCCAAGTAGTGACTAAATATTCAAGTGCTATATAAACCCTTATATATCAATTATTTACGATTGGAAGGATGGTGCCGGGGGGCGGACTTGAACCGCCGACCTACGGGTTATGAGTCCGTCGCTCTAACCAGCTGAGCTACCCCGGCCGCTTTTCTTATCGTAGCGGCTCCCAAGAGGCCAACCAACTCGCACTGCACTCAGCCATTGATCGTCAACGTGGTGCGACGAGCAAGCCTGCCCTCCCCGCTGACTTCTGCACCCTCGCGATCAGTTCCGTCGAAACGCGCGCATCCGCGACCACGCCAGTCGGATGCAATGTGATGGAGATGCCGCGTCTTGACATTGTTGCTCTCCCTATCGATAAAAAGACTGAACTCGAACGGTGATATGGGTTACCATATCAGCGAATATGGGTGCCCGTCATGAAGACAACTATTGACATCGCCACCGATCTCGCCGTGCGTGCGAAGGCGCTGGCGGCGAAAAGAGGTGTCACGTTGCGGACAGTCGTTGAACAGGGCCTGCGTATGGCGTTGGAGGAAGACCAAGGCGCGAAGCGTTACCGCTTGCCGAAAAGAAGCGTCCCAGGACGAGGGCTCCGCCGAGAATTTGCCTCGAGGCCGTGGTCAGATATTGTCGAAGCCTCGTACGGAGGTCGTGGATCTTGATCGGAGTCGATGCGAATATTTTCGTGTACGCTCACCGAGACGATTCAGAGTGGCACGAGTCGGCGGCTCTGGCGATGACGGGACTGGCTGAAGGCCGCGAGCCTTGGGCGATTCCGTGGCCATGCATCCACGAGTTCCTAGCGATAGTGACGCATCCCCGAATCTACGATCCGCCCTCGACGATTCGTCAAGCGACGGATCAGGTTGAAGCTTGGCTGGGCTCCCCTTCCGTTGTGTTGGTAGGGGAGTCGGTCGACCATTGGAGCAGCGTCAAACCTATGTTGGTTCAAGGAAAGATCCGAGGTCCTATGGTCCAGGACGCGCGGGTCGCGGCGATCTGCTTGTCTCACGGCATCGACGAGTTCTGGACGGCAGACCGGGACTTTTCCCGCTTTCCTAGGCTCGTCACTCGAAACCCCCTATTGGCATGAAGTGATTTTGGCCCCCCACTGAAGTAGCTCGGTCCTCTTGGATGGATCAATTCGAGGAATCCACCAAGCCGCACGCACTCCCAAGCGAAACGGCCGCGTTTTCGCGGGTGGCTCTACTTGAAGTATTCGTCCCTCCTTGTCGCCTCTCCAACAGAGTTGCAGTCCGCCATACGCCAACTGCGCCCTTCGCGCAGCGGCCGGCCACTAGTGTCACAAGGTCGGGCCGATCCGCCACGTCATCATTTCGCGATGGCCCAGCTTCTCGCTACATGTCTGGCGGCCCGAGGCGACCTCCAGCAGCGTGTCGTACATTCTGCGCCCGAGCGCGGCAATGTCCTCCTCGCCATCTGCCACCGTGCCTGCGTTGATGTCCATGTCCTCGTCCATGTGCCTGGCCGTTGCGGAATTCGACGCCACCTTGATCACAGGAGCAGTGGCGAAGCCGAAACAACTTCCCCTGCCGGTGGTGAAGAGACAGATGTTGCAGCCTCCCGCCACCATCCCCGTAACGGAGGCCGGATCGTAGCCGGGGCTGTTCATGAACACGAAGCCGCTCTCGTTGATTCGCTCGGCATAGTCGTAGACCGCGCTGAGGGTGGCGTGGCCGCCCTTGGCAACAGCCCCGAGGGACTTCTCGGCGATATTGGTGATCCCGCCCGCCATGTTGCCCGGCGATGGGTTGCTGTTGAACGTGACCGAATCCTTGAACCGACCGACATAGTCGAAGTACCAGTCCAGCATGTCCAGCAGCCGCTTGCCCACTGCCGGACTGGCCGAGCGCCGCGTCAGCAGGTGCTCGGCCCCCCAGATTTCAGTAGTCTCGCCCAAGCAGGCCGTGCCCCCCTGCTTGACTACTAGGTCCGCACAGTACCCCACCCCGGGATTTGCGGTGATGCCCGAGAAGGCATCGGAGCCGCCGCACTCTAGCGAGATGGCGATTTTGGAAACTGGGCAGGGCTGCCGCTTGAGCCGACCGGCAGATTCGATCATCTCCCGCACAGCTCTTACACCGTCGTCAACAGCACGGCGGGTGCCCCCGCTCTCCTGCAGGGTAAGCCCACGGCGAGGTGCCTTGCCCGGTTGGGCGGTCTCCTCCCGGAGGTAGTACCCGATCTGGTTCACCTCGCAGCCCAGCCCGACCACCACCGCAGCGGCGATGTTGGGGTGGTCGGCCAAGCCGTCTAACGTCTTGCGCAACAGGTTCGAGTCAGAACCCTCGGCCTGGCCGCAGCCATCCGCGTGCGGCAGCGCGACGACTCCATCTACGCCAGTCCCGGCAAAGCTCTCGTCGCGAAACGCGGCGGCGATGCGCTCGGTCGCATAGGCAGAACAGTTGCTCGCACCCACGATGGCAACGAAGTTGCGAGTGCCCGCGCGGCCATCGGCGCGCGGATACCCCATGAAAGTGCCATTCTCCGGCAGGGGGATGTCCGCGAGGTCGGACCGTGCCGTGCCGAATTCGTACTGGCGCTCGTTGATGTCGAACTCCAAGTTGTGGGTATGCACCCAGGTGCCCGGATGAAGCTGCTCCCCGGCACGACCGATCTCCTCACCGTACTTGTACACGGTCTCGCCCGGCGCCACTTCGCGCAGGGCGATCTTGTGGCCGGGCGTGATCGGCTGGGAAGTCTGGATCAGCCGCCCCTCGAACTCCAGCTTGGCCCCCGCCGGGATGTGGACCCGCGCTACGGCGACATTGTCGCTAGGGTGCAGGTGAATCCAAGGATTGGAGGGCAGTTGGGAGGGGTCGAGATTGACCAATTGCGTCGGCATGCCAGATTACTCGCAGGTCTCGGCCAAGATCGCCCCGGCTTCCAAGAGCCAATCGGTTTCGGAGTCGCTGAAATCGCGCTCGCGTTCGACGGCGACGCCCAAGACTCCGACCAAGCGCGCACCCTTCATCATAGGCACGCATATCGAACCGCGCATACCTGTCGAGCGCGCCCCAGGGCGCGCAGTGCCGCTAGCATCGGTTTGCAGGTTGCAGACCTGTACGGGCTCGGCCCGCTCGGCAGCCAGCCCGGCCATGCCCTTGCCGACCGGGATCCGCCGGATCACAGGCAGCAACGCGCCGGGAATCGGGCCGGCGTGCTGTTCCAAGTGCAACAGCCCGTCAGCGCGCAGGCGATGCAAGGTGCCCGTATCAGCTTCGAGAATAGCGAGGATCTTGGAAAGCGCCTGTGGCGACGGCAGCGAAGCCAATTCCCGCAGGGCGGTCTTGTCCGGCATCGCGTTCATTTCCCACTGTCCCCGCTACGGGGTGCTTCGGCCACGAACCACTGGTTCAGCAAGTCTGGCTTGTTGTACGACAAGTCCTCACCTGTGTCGTGTCGGATCAGTCTTCCGCCCGCCGTATTCAGGATCGCATGTGCGGCGGCGGTATCCCATTCCATCGTGGGTCCGAAGCGCGGGTAGATGTCGGCCGCACCTTCGGCCACCATGCAAATCTTGATCGAACTGCCAACCGCCAAAAAGGACATCTCGCTGTAGCGCCGCCTCAAGGCCTGCAGGTATTTGTCCGTTTCGGCTGATCGGTGCGAACTGCTTCCGACCACTCGCAGGCGTCCGCTCGGCGGGATGGCGCTGCACCGAATCGGAACCGCATCGCCCGCTTCCGTGGATTTGAACGAGCCTGTGGACTCGGCCCCCCAATAGGTGGTCCCCGTGGCTGGCACGTGGACTACTCCGGCCGCCGGTCGGTTTCCATCGATCAGGGCAATGTTGACCGTGAACTGGCCATTGCGCTTGACAAACTCCTTGGTGCCATCCAATGGGTCAACCAGCCAATAGCGCCGCCAGCGCTTGCGGGTCGCATATGGCACCTGCTCGGAGCCCTCCTCGGAGAGCAGCGGGATCTGGGGGAACTCCTCCCGCAAGCGACCCTCGATGATGGCGTGAGCGGCGAGATCTGCCTCGGTCAGCGGGGACGCATCGTCCTTCGCACGAACGCTGAAATCGCTGGAGTAGACCTCCATGATGGCCGTGCCCGCTTCGGCGGCGATTGCGCGAATACGGTCGAATGACATCATGTGAAGCGCAGGAGCGGGAGTCCCGGGCAGCCCACTCGGACGTCTATCTGCCCGGTGGCCCTGTTCCATTGTTGAACATCCCGAAGCTTGCTTCGTGGCTACGAAAGCGCATAGCCGGGATGCGCCTGAAGAGGTTCGCTAGAATCGTGCCAGCCTCGAAAGCCGGCGCTTCTGGCTTCGTCGCGCCGTTACCCGATCTCTTATGACCCCTTCAGGCATTTACCGTTGGATTGTCCGCCTCTTGAGCCTTGGCCTGGCCGCAGCGACACTGCTGCTGGCCCAGCCAAACGACGCCCAGCCGGGACGCTTGCGTCCGGACGCGCCGGCACAGCACGAGGCCGCCCGCAAGAACATCCCTGACCTGGGCACGTCAGAACAGTTCATGACGCCGCGCGACCCGGAGCCGGAGCCACCGCTGGACCCACGCATTGTCGACGTGATGCGCATGACCGAAGACACGCGCTCTGACGATTTCCCGGATATCGTCACGAATCCCGCGGATCGCTCGGAAGTCTGGCTTGCATGGGCCAGCTACGACGGGTTCCAAGACGAGGTGCGCCTGGCGCGCTATGACAACGACGAGCAGCGTTGGAGCACGTGGACCCAAGTGCCCGGGGTCAGCGGGGACGTCTGGAAGCCTCGCTTGGCATTCGACGACCAAGGGCGTGTGTGGACCGTGTGGTCGCAACAAGTCGACGGCAATTTCGATCTGTACGCACGCTGGTACGACGGCACGATCTTCGGCCCGCTGCAGCGGCTGACCAGCGCGCCGCAATCGGACTTCGACCACGACGTGGCATTTCGGGACGGCAAGATCCACCTGGCCTGGCAGGCGTTCCGAGGCAAGCAGTCCGACGTCTACTACATCGCCTACGAGGACGGCGCATGGGGGCAAGAGCTGCTGGTCAGCGACAGCGAGCAGAACGACTGGGAGCCGGCCATCGCGGTGGACTCGCAGGGTCACGTCACGGTTGCTTGGGATACGTACGACCAAGGGCGGTATGACGTGCGCATGCGCCGGATCGCCGGCGGGGAGCCCGGGAACGTGATCGAAGTTGCCGCAACGGAGCGGCTGGAGGCCCGGCCCGACCTAGCAGTGGACAGCCAAGACCGACTGTGGGTGAGCTACGAGGTGGGAAGGGTCAACTGGGCCAAGGACCAAGGGCGACTGGACAAAGTCGACATCGCCCCCGGCTATCCGATCTATGACCGGCGCGGCGTCGAGGTGGCGGCCTACGCCGGCGAGAGCAAGCTGGGCATGGCTGCTGAGTTTTCGATCGAGCGCGGCGAAAAGGCCTATACGCCCGACAGCGGCCAACTCCACCACTACGGTCGGCTGGCGATCGACGACCAAGATCGCCTGCACCTGCTGATTCGCAACCGCCAGGGCAGGCGGCTTGCCGACTACTGGCGCTTTTTCGTTACCACGCTGACAGACGAAGGCTGGACCGAGCCGGCCATGCTGCCGTACAGCCGGGGAAGGTCCAGCATGTTCGCAGCCGCGACGCCGGCGCAAGACGGCCTGTGGATCGCCTGGCCCCGCGATGGCCACCCCACCTTCTCTGTGATGGTCAACCTGCCAGAGGAAACCGTGATCGAGAACGTGTACGCGGGTCGCTACGAGCCAGGTGTCCGGCCATCGCAACCGGCCTTGAGCGACCGGGCGCCGGTCGTACCGGCGCGGCCCACAGCCCATCCCAACGAGGCCCATGACGTGCGCCGTATCCGAGCCTATCGGACCCGCGTAGCGGGCAAGCAACTGCAGATTCTGCGCGGCGACACTCACCGGCACACAGAGCTCTCGATGGATCTGCGCGGGTCGCCGGACGGATCGATCCTCGACTTCTACCGCTACATGCTGGACGCGGCGGCCATGGACTGGGGCTTCATTTCTGACCACCAGTACGGCGCCGACCGAACCTACTGGTGGTGGCTGACCGAGAAGGCCGCGGATCTGTTCTACACGCAAGGCTATGCGTCGTTGTTCGGCTACGAGCGCTCGGTGCGGTACCCGAACGGGCATCGCAACGTGTTCCACACCAAGCGCGGCATCCAGAACGTGCCGTTCTTTGTCAAGCCGGAAGAGTACATGCAGCGGCACAACGGCATCGGCGCCGTGATCGAGGGTGACACCAAGATGCTCTACGAAGAAATCCGGCGTACCGGTGGTCTTGCGATCTCGCACACGTCGGCGACCAACATGGGAACCGACTGGCGCGACAACGATCCCGAACTCGAGCCAGTGGTCGAGATCTTCCAGGGCGACCGCTACAGCTACGAATGCATGGGCTGCCCGTTCTCAGACAAGGGAGACGACTATCCGTCAGAGGGTTCGGCAATGCTCGAGGAAATCCACCCGGACGGGATGGTTGCCGCCGCTTGGGCGAAGGGCTACCGCTTGGGCGTCATCGCCAGCTCCGACCACCTCTCGACGCATATGTCGTACGCCATGGTGTATGCCGAAGATGCCAGCAGGGAAGGCGTTTACAACGCCATCAAGCAACGCCACACCTATGGCGCGACCGACAACATGATCGTGGACTTCCGGGTCGGCGAAGCCTTCATGGGGGACGAGATCCGCGCACAGGGCGAAGTTCCGGCAATCCGGGCCGTCATTCTCGGAACAGATACGATCCGCGAAGTCGCGCTCGTGCGCAACAACGAGGTCGTGTACACGCTTAACCCTATGTCGAAGGATGTTGAGTTCGAATACACAGACAACGCACCATCCCCGGGCGAGAACTTCTACTACGTGCGAGCGGTGCAGCAAAACGACGAGATCGCTTGGTCCTCGCCAATCTGGGTGGTCCGCGAATGAGCGGCTAGGCTGCAGCGACAGTGTATGTTCGGGCGCTCCGCGAACGGGGCGAGCGCCTCACGAGGGAGCAGGCGCGTACGCCCGCAAGAGCTCCTTGGCGTTTGCCAGCGCCGCCTCGCTCACTTCCGCGCCGGAAAGCATGCGCGCAACCTCGTCGACCCGCCCGCTGGCGGAGAGGTGCCGGACGGCGGCGCTCGTGTGGGAGCTGTCATCCGACTTGGAAACATAGAAGTGGGCGTCTGCGAAGCATGCGATCTGTGGCAGATGCGTCACGCACAAGATCTGGCTCTGGCGCGACAGCCGGCCAAGCCTGCGCCCGATGGCCTCCGCCACGCCCCCGCCCACTCCGGCATCGATCTCGTCGAAGACGTAAGTCCGGCGATGCTCGCCGTGGTTGGCCGACGCCTGCAGAACGGTCTTGAGCGCCAGCGCGACACGGGAGAGTTCCCCACCTGAGGCGATCTGGCCGAGCGGCCGGGCCGGCTGCCCGGGGTTGGCCGAGAAGAGAATCGCAGCCCTATCGGTCCCGGTCTCTGTCCACGTCTCGATGCTATTGATGGCCACCGCAAACTGCGCCTTGGGCAGGGCCAGGTCTCGCAACTCCGCCTTGGTCTGCGCGGCCAGCGCTTTCGCCCCCTTGCGTCTTTCGCCTGACAGCTTCTTCGCGCATCTGGCATAGTCCGCCGCCGCTTCTTCAACTGCTCGTTCAAGCGTCTCGATCTGCTGGTCGCTGGAATCCAGCAGAGCCAGTTCATCATTGACCCGCTGTTGGAACGCCAAGACTTCGGCCAAGCTCGGGCCGTACTTGCGCTTCAACCTGTCCAGCGCCGCCAACCGCTCCTCGACTTCTTCGAGTCGTGTGGGGTCAGCTTCGATGCGGCCAAGGTACGCCTGCAGCTCGAACGCGACATCGTCCACCGTGGCCCGCGCCTCTTCCAATCGTTCGGCTAGCTCCGCTAAGCTGCGGTCGATGTCCCCGATCTGTTCCAAGTCAGCCGAGGCCGACTTGATTCGCGCCGAGGCGGATTCAGACGAGTCGTAGAGGCTGTCGAATGCCGCGAACGCGCTCTTGCGCAAGTCCTCAGCATTGGCCAGCAGCTTGCGCTCGCGATCAAGGATCTCGTCTTCGCCCGCCACCGGAGCGGCCCGGAACAGCTCTTCAGATTGGTAGCGCAGCAGGTCTAGGCGGTGCAGTCGCTCTTGCTCGTCGCCCTTCACCCGACTCAAGGCCTGCGCGCACTGGGTCCATTTCTGGTGGGCCGTGCGAACAGCGCTGACCTGATCGCCCAGCCCGGCATAGACGTCGACCATGCGCAGCTGCGCCGCTGGCGACAGCAGGGTCTGCTGCTCGTGCTGGCCATGGATGTCTCCGAGGTGGGCCGCCAGTTGCCGGAGTTTCGCCAGCGTGGCCGGAGAGCCGTTGATATAGGCGCGGCTCTTGCCCGAAGCGAGAACATGCCGCTCGAGGATCAACTCATCATCCTGGCTATCGTGGCCGCCATATTCCAACGGCAGCTGCGCGGCCACGTCAGCAGGACATTCAAAACGTCCACAGATACGCGCCTTGCTGGCTCCTGCGCGTACGACATCGGCGCTGGCGCGCGCACCGAACAGCAGTGCCAAGGAATCAACGACGATGGACTTGCCACTGCCGGTCTCACCGGTCAGGAGGTTGAGGCCCGAGTGGAATTCGACTCGGAGCCTGTCAACCACGGCATAGCTCTCAATGTCGAGTTCTTGAAGCATGAGCAGGTGATCTTTCGCTCGGAGTTGCAGATCTGAAGGGCGCAGGCGGGCAGCAGAGCGGATTCGGCACGGACAACTTCAGGGAATTATATCGGGCGACGCATGTAGGAGTGTCGGTGTCCTAGCGACTGGACATACTTGACACAGGCACGGTGTTCTGTGTAGAACGGGAGTAGTGCGGGTAGGGCTCCGCATCTTCCGTCCGAAGACGATCACTTGGCTGCGCGAGGCCTTGCTGCAGGGCCAGCTGTCGCGGGCGGCCTTGGGGCGCGGGGTCTGCGAGCAGGACGACTGGCGCAATCCCAAGGGCGAGTATTGCACGGCCTCGGCGCGCAAGGCGCTGCCCGAGTTGGCCGCCCAACTGGGCCTGCCGCTGCCGGCAGCCCAGCCGGGGCCGCCCGCCGGCGGCCCACGCTTCAGCGCGGACCCGTCATTGCCAGCGGCCAGCTTCCGCGGCTCGCTGCAGGAACTCGGCGAGGTGCGCGTGGGTCTGGCCAGTTCCGCCGAGCAGCGGCGGCAGTGCGCCGCCCTGCTGCGGATTCTGGCGAAAAGGGTCAGTAATCCGAAGGAAAAGGGTCAGCGTTCTGGCCGAAAAGAATCACTGTTCTGACGAAAAGGGTCAGTTCGGAGCGCAGCGACGCTGACGGATCCTAGTATGCCATCAGGGAGGCACCTCCTTGCATGGATTCCCGGTTCCCGGGAAGATGGGACATCATCATCATTCTGTTCCTCCTGTGTCCGCGGCGGCCGCGTCGAGTGGCCGGGGCTGCGGCTCTGCCTGTGTCAAATTTGGGCGGGCAGGCGGGCTCCCTGGCCAGCCTCCGTTGCGCGCCCAATGTTGCTCACACCGCAGCAAGTGCTGGCGCAGGTGCTGCCAGTACTGTGGCGGGTAGGTTTGCGGGGTGGCGGCGAGCACCTCTTCCAGCAGTGGCTGGAAGTAGTGCAGGCTGCGAATCGGCAGCCCGGCCGGCTGTGCGAGCAGTGTGATGGACTTGCGCGCGCAGCCGAGCAGGATGGCGTTGCGGGCGGTTTCCAGCGGGACTGCGGAACTGTGCCAGTGCCGCGCCAGGCACTCGTCAGCGGAGTTGAAGCGGCCCTGCACGCAGCTGGGCTGCAAGAAGGCCTGGCGCACGCTGGCGACATAGTTGGCGGCGGGATCGGCCGCTGGGGCCAACTCGGAGTCGACCGCGGCATAGGGCCAGAAACGCGCACAGACGGTCAGCCGCGAGCGCCGGTGCTGGTTGGGAGCGGGCTCGATCCGGCAGACCCCTTGGCGCACCAGTTCCTGCAAGCAGCGCCCCACAGTCGAGTGGCTCTTGGCCAGCTGGCGAGCCAGCTCGGCCCGCTCGAACTCGAGCGTGCCGGCCGGGCGCCGGGCTCGCAGACACACGTGCGCGAAGAGTTTGAAGGCCGCGTCGGAGAGCACTCCCAGCGCCCGCTCGAAACCTTCCCCGGCCGCGAAGAACGCACCGGCCGAGGGCTTGATGTGGAAACGCTCTCTCATGTCGCGTCCTCCTGCTGGCGATCCTCTTGCAGGCGTTGCGCGGCCTGCGTCTTGCGCAGCGATGTTGAATTTCAGATAGATTCGTGCGGACTTTTTCAGATTATTTCCTGCTGTAGTGGAGAAATTTTTCAAGTAGATTCGCTACTGCAGGAGGGAGTTAAGGGCAATCAGCGGCGGTGCGGTCGGGGAAGGGAGTCGACGGCGGAGGTTTTCCGGAAGTAGAGATAGGCGGCGTGTTGTAGCCGGGTCGCGGGGGTGCGATCGGGCAGTCGATGGGGGTGAATAGGGACAGCTAGCGTGGCTGGGAGCGGCGCAGCAGATCGTTCCAGTCCTTGGCGCCGACCGGCCGGAGGCGGCTGCAATGGGGGGTGTGGCGGCGGAGGGAGTCGGCGGCTTGGTCGCCGGCGCGGTCGGCGTCGTAGGCACACAGGATGCGCGGTGCGCGGAAGGCTTGCAGCCAGGGCGGGAGAGAGGTCGCGATGCCGGCGGTGGAGGCGAGCAGGGTATCGGGTGGCAAAGTGGGAGCCAGCAGGCGGAGCGCGGCGAGGGCGTCGAGGGCACTCTCGACGAGCAGGATGGCATCGAGATCGTCGATGTTGGCCGGCAGCCAGAAGCCGCCACGGGCCTTGCGGGAGCCGGGCGCCATGCCCTTGAAGGTGCGGCCGTCGGGAGCCGGGCGGGTGCCGACGAGCTCGGCGCCGACGGGATGTTGGTGGCGGTCGCGACAGACGAAGACGGCGTTGCGGCGGGAATCGGCGTAGAGGATGCCCTCTTGGCGGCAACGCTCGAGCAGGGCGGGGTCGAGCCCGCGGGCGGTGGCCAGGAAGTCACGCACGGGGTCCCAGAGGCGGTCTGCGGGGGGTGGCAGGCGCAAGCCGTGGCGGCGAGCGGGCGGGGTGGCAGGCGCAGGCTGGGGGAGGCCGCCGTGGCGTTCGAGGAACTCGACGGCGGCGCGGAAGCGGCAGCCGCGCACGTGCATGACGAGATCGATGGCACCACCGCCGCCGCGCCCCTGGCGGTGGTCGAAGAACTGCGCGCCGCGGATGCTCAGCACGGAGCCGGGCCGCTTCCAGCGGGCCGGGTTGGCGGGATCCTTGCGGTAGCCGAGTTGGACGGCGAGCGGTTCGAGCGAGCCGTCGCGCACCTGCGCGGCGCGTTCGCGCCAAGGGTCGTTGAAGGGGGTCACAGGCGCACCTCGGCACAGGCCTGTTCGAGTTGCTCGGCGGAGACCTGGCGAGCCTGGGCGCAGGCTGCGGCGGCGAGGGCGAAGTGGGCGATGCGGTCGACCTGGCGGGGCAGGCCGCGCGAGGCCTGGAAGAGGGCCTCGAGGGCATTGGGCTCGAACAGCGGCAGGTCGCAGCCGGCCAGGCGCAGGCGGTGGGCGAGGTAGGGTTCGAGTTCGTCGCGGGCGAGGCCGGCGAGCTGGTGCTGCACGGCGATGCGCTGGCCGAGCGATTCGTGCACGGCCATGGCGAGGCGCTTGCGCAAGGAGGACAGGCCGGACAGCAGCAGGCACAGGCAGCGCTCGGCATCCATCTGGAAGTTGGTGAGCAGGCGGAGCTCCTCGAGCACGTCGTTGCGCAGGTTGTGGGCCTCGTCGATGATCAGCACGGGCAGCTGGTGGGCCTCGCGGGCGAGGCGGGCGATTTCCTCGCGCAGGGCGCGGAAGGCGGGAGCGCGGGAGCGCTCCGGCTGCAGGCCGAGTTCCCAGGCCAGGGTCTGGTACATGTCCAGCACCGAGCCGGTCGTGAGCGCGACGTAGGCGACGCGGAAGAGGCCGGGGTGCAGGCTGGCGGCGAACTGGCGGCAGGCGGTGGTCTTGCCGCAGCCGACCTCGCCGGTGAGCAGGCCGATGCCGCGCAGTTCGAGCAGGTGCTGCAGGCGGGTCTGGGTCTCGATGCCGGCCTGGGCGGGGAACAGCTCGTCGGTTTCGGCGGGGGTCTGGAAGGGGTAGCGGGTGAGGGCGAAATGCTGTAGGTAGGTCATTGCCGGGGAGGCTCCTGGGAGGTGTCCGGGCGCTCGAGCGCGCTCAGGCGCAGCGGCGGGGCCGGGGCGCTGGCGTCCGCGCTGCGGTCGTCGGCAGCGTCAGCGGCATCCTCGGAGCGCGGGTCGGGGGTGCGTCGGATGAGGGCGTTGGCGTGTGCGTCGAGCAAGGTCGCGCAGCCGGCCGCGCGGCCCTGGTGCAGGACCGGGACGGGCCGTCCGGGCGGTGCGGCGGGATCGACCAGCAGGACGATCCGCTGCCCGACCAGTTCGGCGCCCACCTCGTAGAGGCGGCCCTGGAAGCTGACGGTGCGGTCCTTGGCGACGCGGCGGCGGTGCTGGAAGCGGAAGATCGTGTCGAGCTCGTCGTCGGGCGGGGCCGGGCGCAGGCGGCTGGCGGCCAGCGCCCATTGGTCGAGCGGGGTGCGCTGGTGGTCGAGGCCGCGGTGGGGAGTGCGGTGGTACTCGCCTTCGATCCAGGCCCCGAGACGGCGGTTGAGGGCGTCGAGGCTGGCGCTCGCGGTCTCGTCCAGGGTCGGCAGGAACTGGGCTCTGCAGGTCCTGAAAAAACGCTCGATTTTCCCCTTTCCCTGCGGCGCGTAAGGTCTCGCATGGATCAAATGGATGCCAAGGCTGGCGCAGATCACGGACAGGTGGCGGGAGCGGTAGGAGGCACCGTTGTCGCAGTACAGTCTCTGCGGGACGCCGCGTTTGAGCAGGGCCTGGCGCAAGACGGGCAGGAACGCCTCGGCGCTTTCGGAGAAGGCGAAGGCGGCGTGCGGGATGACGCGCGTGGCATCGTCAATGACGGCCAGCAGGTAGGCCTTGCGCCGCCGCCGCCGGTCGTCGGGATCGCTGCCGACCTTGGGGCCATGCATGCAATCGGCCATCCACAGCGCGCCCGCGTCGGGGTAGCTGAAGCGGCGCCGGTCGCGGCCGTCGGGACGGTCCTTGGCCGGCCCCGTCAGGCCCTCTTGGCGCAGCAGGCGGTAGACCGTGGCCGGGGCCAGGGCGGTCGTCGCGGGCACGCTGCCGCTGGCCCGCGCCTGGCGGATCAGCGCGCGCACCGACAGCCGGCGGTTGGCCTCCTTGAGGCGCACCAGCAACTCGCAGACCGCTGGCGGCAGGCCGCGCGGCTGGCCGCGATCCTGGCGCCGCTTGGGGTACAGCGCGTCGAAGCCGCCGTCTTCGTACAAGCCCAGCCAGTCGCGGATGGTGGTGATGGCGACGCGCGTGCGACGGCTGCCGGGAATGGCGTGCGCGCGCCCGGCCTTGTCGCGGATCAGGGCCCAGCGCTGGGCCGATCCTGGCGGCAGGCACAGGATCTCCGCAATCACGCTGTAGCGGAACAGGGCGATCTCGCGCCGGAGGTCTGGGAGCTTGTCTGGCATGCTGGCGGGTCCTGGCGAGCCGTGCGGGCGGCCCGCTCTCCCGACTCTAGGCAGGCCGGCCGGGCGGCGAGCGGCCCGTCGCGTGTTGCACGGGCTGAGACGCCGGTTTGACCGCTGGAATCCGTCGCGAAAACCCGACCGGGACCGGCAGCACCGCCAGTTCTGTGGCCGCGACGGACCGCAGCGTGACCAGCACCGCAGCCGTGCCCAGAGCGCTCCCGAACGCCTCCACGGTCGGCTCCACACGCCCGCAACTCTCCGGCAACAGGGTCGTCAGCAGCGCCAGGCACAGCCGCACGCGCTCGACGCGCCGGGCGACCCAGCGCCGCGCCCCGGCCATCCCCACGTAACGCGACGAGTGCAGTCGCTTCCACCCGCCGCGCGGAAAGCCGGGCTGGACGGCCGCTCGGACCACCTGCTCGACCTCGGCCAATGTCCCGGGCAGGTGCGCTGCCAGACAGTCTGGCAACAGGCTCACCGTCTGCCCGCTCTGCGGGCATCGGAACCGCCGCACCCGCACGCCCTCGGGGATCTTGCGGGCGTAGCTGCCGTGGGGCCGCAGCTGGCAACCGCCCTGCTGGTGGAAGGGGCAGGCCGGCACGCTTGCATCGCGCCACGCCTTGCGGCTAATGTATTCCTCGACGGTGAGGTCTGTGTTGTAGCGAACTTGGAAAGCGCCGTCCACGGCCCGGCGAGCTGAGATCGCGCGGGCCACCCTATTGAACCGGGCCGCCTCCGCGCATGCAACCGCGCCGCGAACGGCCCGGTCCCCTGTCGCACCCGCACGGCGGCCACACAGCGCTTCAGCAAACCCTCTGCCGCTCCGGATTAATCCGATTCTTCAGCAATCCGGAATCGAATTAATGCGACAAATCCTCGCGTTGTTTCACTGAAATATTGTGAAAAACAACAGCGATTCCCCCTCCAGCGGGAAGCTGTGCGCCACGTGCACCAAGCGGTCCAGGATGCTGTCGGCCATGGTCGGATCGCCCATCTGCGCATGCCAGCTGGCGGGCGGCAGCTGGGAGGTCAGCACCGTCGAGCGCAGGTTGAAGCGGTCGTCGCAGATTTCCAGCAAGTCGCGCCGTTGGGAGTCGCTCAGCGGTGTCAGCGCGAAATCGTCCAGCACCAGCACGTCGGTGCGCGCCAGGCGGTCCAGCAGGCGCGGGAAGCTGCCGTCGGCGTGGGCCGCCTGCAGGTCCCGGAACAGTTGCGTGCAACGCTTGTAGAGCGCGCTGTAGCCGTCCCGGCAGGCCTTGTGCGCCAAGGCGCAGGCCAGATACGTCTTGCCCACCCCGGAGGGGCCGGTCAGGATCACATTGTGCTTGTTGCGCACCCAGCGCGAATCGTGCGCCAGGCTGACGAAGCGCGACCGCTCCAGCCCGCGCGGGTGGCGGTAGTCGACGTCTTCCAGCGTCGCCTGCATGTGCAGCTTGGCCAGCGCCAGCCGCCGCGTCAAGGCGCGGCTCTGCTTCCAGCTGTGCTGGGAGTCGACCAGCAGGCCGAAGCGCTCCTCGAAGCTCAGCTCGGCCGCGCCCGGGTCGGCCAGCTGCTGGCGGAAGGCTTCCGCCATGCCGTTGAGGCGCAGTTGGTAGAGTTGTTCCAAAATCGGCTCGATCAACATGCTGCGCCCTCCTTGGCCTGGCCGGCCCGCTGGGCCGCGGCGCGGAAATACTCCGGCCCGCGGATATTGCCGTGCTCGACCGGCGCTTGGGCCGAGACCTGCTCCGGCTCGCCGGGCTGGCTGTCCAGGCCGCGCTGCAAGATCTGCTTGACGCATTTGTAGCTGCACTCGCCGTGCGCCCGCGCGCGCTTGGCGGCCGCCTCCAAGCGCTGGCTGCCGTAGTGCTTGCCGAGCCGGATAATCCCCAGGCTGGGCCTGTAGGCCTCGCTCGGGTGTGTCTTGGAAGCCATCAGCTCGCGCACCAGCCGAGCCGTCTCCGGGCCGGCTTTTGCAGCCCACTCGACGATCCGTTCCGGCGGCCAGCCCAAGTGCTCGCGGTGGGCCTTGGGGCGGTGCTGCTCGATGGTGCTGTAGCCGCCCTTGCCGCGCTCGCGGCGGTGCAGCGCCACCCGCTCGCCGCGATGGAACAACTCCACGCTGTGCGCGCTGAGGCGCACGTCGACCTGCTTGCGCAGCAGGCTGGCCGGGGCCGAGTAGTGCCACTTGCGCACCGTCACGTGATGGTCCACGTTGACCCGCGCCGTCAGCCATGCGGCGAATTCGTAGTCGCGCTCCGGCAAGGCCAGCAAAGCCGGCCGCTCCAGGCTGGCGAACACGCTCTGGCGCGAGCCCGCGCGCTTTTGGAACGGCTTGGCGTTGTAGGCCGCCAAGCCCTCCCGCAGCGCCTCGTTCAACTCTGCCAGGCTGCAGCAGCGGCGCTGCTGCCGCAACAGCGGCGTGAGCAACTCCCGCTCCACCCCCAGCACGGCCGCCTCCACGGCCGCTTTGTCACGCGGTTTGCCCGCTCGCGCCGGCAGCACCGCCGCGCCATAGTGTTGCGCCAGTTCGGCGTAGCTGCGGTTGACCTCCGGCTCGTAGCGGTCGGCCACGCTCACGGCCGCCTTCAAGTTGTCCGGCACGAACACGCGCGGCACCCCGCCAAAGAAGCGCAGCGCGTTCACATGCGCCCTCAGGAAACTCTCCAGGTCCTGGCTCCGGCAGGCCTCGGCATAGGTGTACACGCTCAGCCCGAGCACGGCCACGAAGATCTGAGCTTCCCAACTCCCCGACGGCTCGTACACCGTCGCCGTATCGCCGGCGTAGTCAATGAAGAGCTGCTCGCCGGCCATGTGATCGTGGTGCAGCACCACGTCCTGACTCGCGCGCCACTGCTTGTACAGCGCGCAGAACTGACTGTAGCTGTAGCTGCGGCCCGGCTCGCTCGCCGCGCAGTACTCGCTCCAGAGCTGCTCCAGCGTGACGCGCTTGAAGCGGCGCAACTGATCGTGCACATGTGCAAAGTCTGGCTGGCTGTGCCTCGCTGGCCCAGCGGCCGACGGGTACAACTGTGCATACAACTCCGCATCGCTGGCGGCGGGACGGGCCAGCGGCCAGCCCAGCCCGGCTTGGCTGGCCCGTCCCAGCAAGCGCTGGATGGCCGACTGGCTCACCCCGGTGGCGCGGGAGATCTCCCGCTGTGTGTGGCCTGCGTCATGGTGCAGGCGCAGGATTTCCTTGATTGCAAACATGGCGATTGGTAGCCTCGGCATCGCGTGCCCTCCTGTCCTCTATGGGGACAGGAAGACACTTGCACCCGCCATCGTCGCCACGCTCTCGGCACTCGACCCCAAGCTCAGGCCGGTGACCCTTTTCAATCAGAACGGTGACCCTTTTCAATCAGAATACGCACCCTGCTGGACCAGCACCATCCGCTGGGCTCGGCCCGGGCGCCCGGCTGTCGGCTGAGCTATCTGCTCAGCGCCGAGTGCGGGCCGCTGGGCGTGCTCTCGTTCGTGGCGGCGCCGTTCCGGCTGGGGCCGCGCGATGCCTTCCTGCAGTGGGACGAGCGCACGCGCGGAGCGCACATCGAGCGGGTCCTGAACAACGATCGCTTCCTGCTCGTGCCGGGCGTGCAGGTGCCGCACCTAGCCTCGCACGTGCTGGGCAGGGCCATCCGGGCGCTGGCCCGGGACTGGCAACAGGCGCACGGAGTGCAGCCTTGGCTGGTGGAGACCTGCGTGGACAGCGCGCGCCCGGGCACGAGTTACAAGGCGGCCGGCTGGCAGTGCGTGGGACACACGCAGGGGCAGCCGCCGGGAGCGGGCGCGGCGGGCGCGGCGAAGGCGGTCTGGCTGCTCGGTTTGGAGCCGGACTGGCAGCCCAAGCTGAGCCAGCAGCCGCAGCGGAAGCTGGGGCAGTACCCGGAGCTGGTGCTGGAGGAGGAGGCGAACTGGGCGCGCCGGGAGTACCTGCGTTCGGACCTGCCGGACGGGCGCTTGCGCCAGCGGCTGGAGCAGATGGGGCAGAGCTGGGAGCGGCACCCGGGGGAGGCTCTGCCGGCGATCTTCCCGCACGAGGCGGACCTGCGGGCGGCGACGCGCCTGCTGCACAATGGCAGGGTGAGCGACAAGGACATTCTGCAACCGCACCGGGAGGCCTTGCTGGAGCGGGTGCAGGTGGAGTCGACGGTGTTGCTGGTGCAGGACACCACGACGCTGAACTACACGCAGCTGAAGGATTGCACGAGCGGGTTGGGGCCGTTAAAGGACCGCGCCAGCAGTGCGCGCGGGCTGTTCGTGCACGCGGCGGTGGGATTCACCGCAGGCGGGCGTCCGCTGGGGGTGAGCGGTCTGGAGCAGTGGGCGCGGCCGTTGCAGGACCCGGGCCGGGAGGCGGAGCGCGAGAAGGAGAGCCAGCGCTGGTTCCGGGGGTTCGAGCAGGGTCAGGAACTGGGGCGCTGCAGTCCGCAGACGCGGGTCGTGGTGGTGGGCGACCGCGAGAGCGACATTTTCGGTTTGTTCGAACAGCAGGCGGAACGTCGGCAGGAGGCCGGGTTGCTGGTGCGGGTGCACTTGGGGCGACAGCGCAAGGTACGGGTGTGGGACGCGGCGTTCGCGGCGGAGATGATCCGGCCGATCGAGGCGCAGCCGGACTTCGAAGAGGTGCTGGTGAGTGGCCGCAAGGTGGAGATCGACTCGCAAGGGGGGCAGCGGGCGCGGGAGAAGCGCACGGCAGTGACGGAGATCCGAATCGGCCGGGTGGAGTTGCTGCCGCCGCAGGGGCAGGCCGGGCAGGCGCAGCCGTTGCCAGTGTGGCTGGTGCGGGTGCTGGAGCCGAACCCGCCAGCCGGGGAAGATGGCTTGGAGTGGCTGCTGCTGTGCAGCGAGGGGGCGGCGACAGCACAGTGGGCCGAGCGGATCGTGGGCTGGTACGAGCGGCGCTGGGCGATCGAGGAGTATTTCCGGCTGCTCAAGAGCGGCACGCGGATCGAGGACCGGCGCTTGCGGGACGCGGAGGCGCTGGGCAAGTGCTTGGTGTTCGACGCGATCACGGCCTGGAGAGTGTTCAGCTTGGACCGCTACGCGCGGGACGCGCCGGACACGCCGGCGGAGGAGGTGCTCACGGCGGACGAGCTGGCCGTGATCGAGGCCGTGACGGAGGCGGAGCGCTTGCGACCGCCGCGGGAACGCGGCCAGCCGGTGGGAGCGGGCATTCGCAGTTGGGTGCTGCTGCTGGCGCGCATGCGGGGCTGGCGTCCGAAGAAACACCGGGAACTGCCGGGCAACGAAGTGCTGTGGCAGGCGTACCGGCAGCTGCAAACGATGGTGCGCTACCGGCAGACGTTGCGGGGGCCGCCGTAGGGGATCGTCAGCAGGAGTGCAGAACGCTCTCCTGGATGCACTGTCGTGGGTCGGGAATCCTCTCGCCGGCCTTGCTGCGGGCCGCGTCGGGAACCGCTCCTTGGCGCAACTCGAAGCCTGTCCGATGGTCGCCGGTGATCCGTGTTCCCATCCATTGCGTGACGGCCGCATGGGACCCCTGCGCAACGCAATAACCGGCACGGCAACGCTGGCCGGGCAGCCCCAACCCGGTGCTGCCAGATGCCTGCGTCTGCCGCACTGCGCCGGTCTGCCTCTTCTCGCCCTCAAGTATCCGGAAAGTCCATTCGGCATCATCTAAACCGAATGTGAGCATCAGCCCACCAATGTCTCCAATCTCCCAGCATCAACAATGTCCGGTCGCTAGGTCGGTGTCACTCAGGCAAAGAGTTCCGGGATGACGGCCAGCGCAACCGCCCGTGTTGATACTTCGGTTGCAATGGCTCAGTTGCCACCGAATCTGACAGCAGCATTCACGTCGCCGTTCGCGATCAAACTGCAGGCCGTTCGGTTTTGGAGTCGGAAACCGGCAGGCCCTATTCCGGAACGGGCGGTCGCCGGAAATCCTATTGAACCAGTACGACCGTCGTCTCCAGTCGCGTGCCCTGCAGGGATCTCCCAAGCCTTCTGTCAACCGTCACAAGGTGCTGTCCAACAATGGCTCACAGTTCCGGGTCACGCAGTCGATTGACCAGTGCAATGTCAGGTGGCGTTCCTTCGTAGTCGGCCCCCGTTCTCATCGGAAATACCGGGACACCATTTCGCACCTTGGGTGCCCCTTCAGGTTTGCGCGTCCGAAGAATCAGACCCGAGACGGCTGCGCTGATAGTCTTGCAGCGCTGCCGCGCGAGCTGCCGCACCTTTGTCCAGGCCTCGGCGCACAGATTCAAGGTCGCCCTCATGGCTGTACCATTCCATACTGGCATCGGCGCTGCTGCGCATCAAGCATCACGATCGCTCTTCGCCCATACCGCATCCAATCCGGACGATTATTCGAGAGCTGCCGTGCGCGCGGGCTCGAAGACTCAACTGATGTCTAGCGAGGCTGAGCCTCAGACCGACGAGACTCGGTTCGAAGCTGCGTGGTCATACTCGGGATGGAGTGCGGGTTCCGGACGCTGCTCCGCTCTGCGGCCGGAGCCGCCGTATGGTCGCCTAGGCGACAGTGCCCGTATCATGACGGTTCTGTGGGGAGCCCATCGCCCCGAACCCGCGCCATGACTGTAGCACGCAACGTCGCCGAAGCCATCTCCGAACACGTCACCCTGGAGGTCGAATGCTGCGACCGCCTCTACCTCAATGTCTACCAGCCGCTGCTGCAGACCCCGGGCGGGGCGGCCTGGTTCTTCCGCCAAGTGCGCGGCTGCCCGGTGCCCTCCCCGGCCCTGATGGCCCCGATGACGCGCAGCTTCGTAGCCGCCATCGAGGCCTTCGCCCGCGAGGGCAACATCGACTTGATCCGCTTCGAGAGAGGCGAGCGCAAGGACGAGCGCACCCAGGCCTACCTGCGGCAATGGCGCGGCGGCGAGGGCGTGCTGTACATCGGCAAGGCGCAGGAGAAGGCGCGCGTGCTGCGCACCCAGGCCGAGACCGATCCGGCCACGGGCCGCCGCTCGCCCGAGCTGGCCTTCTCCACGGCCCTGCCCAACGCCTACTACTTCTACGCCGTCGATGACGACTTCGGCCCCTTCTTCCTCAAGTTCTGCTCCTATTTCCCGTACAACGCCAAGCTCTGCATCAACGGCCACGAGTACGTCAAGCGCCAGCTGGCCAAGCAGGGCATTGCCTTCGAAGCGCTCGACAACGGCATCCTCAGCTGCGACGACCCGCAGCGGCTGGCGCAGATCTGCCGCCAGCTCAGCGCCGCCAAGATCGACGCCTTGGCACGCAAGTGGCTGGCGCGGCTGCCGCATCCGTTCACGGCCGCAGACCGCGCCGCGGGGCTGCGCTACCAACTCTCCATCCTGCAGGCGGAGTTCTCGCTCACGCAGGTCTTCGACCGGCCGCAGCAGGGGCGCATGTTCTTCGAGCAGGTCATCCGCGAGAACCTTGACATCGGCCGGCCCGACCATGTCCAGCTGGTGTTCCAGCGCCGGGTCAGCAAGCGCACGCCGTCACGCTTCCGCACGCGCGTGATCACCGCCGGGGTGGATCCATCGCTGCACTTCGACTACAAGAAGACCCGCATCAAGCAATACTTCAAAGAGGGGCGCGCGCTGCGCACCGAAACCACGATCAACGACAGCTACGACTTCGGAGTCGGGCGTCGGCTGGGCAACCTCGAGAGTCTGCAAAAGATCGGCTTCCAAGCCAACCGACGCCTGCTGTGCGTCGAACGCCTCAGCCACGACTGCACGCTGGGAGCCGAGCGCTTCGAGCAACTCCAAGCGGCGGCACGGATCGCGGGGCAGCGGGCAGCGTCGCTGCGCTTCGGGGACCGCCGCGTGCAGGCCCTGCTGGCGTCCTTGGCGGCCTTCCGGCTGCTGCCGCACGGTTTCACCCACCGGCAGTTGCGCGAGCGGGTCGCGCCCCTGCTGGGCAGCAGCGCGGAGGCGTGGGGAGCGGGTCGCATGACCTACGACCTGCGGCGTCTGCGCTTGCGCGGGCTGATCGAACGCATCCCCCACACGCGCCGCTACCGCGTGACCGAGCAGGGCCTGCGCACAGCGCTGTGCTTCCAGCGCACCTACGCCCGCGTGCTGCGCCCGTCCCTGTCGGTGGTGTTCGACACCGGCGCTTCCGACCCCACGCCCCTGCAGAAGGCCGTGCAGCGCTTCGACCGCGAGATCGACCGCCTCTGGGAGGGCCAGCCGATCGCCGCGTGAACTTGACTCATCCGTAAACGCTACGCTTAGACAAGGAATCTAGAGGTTGTGGCATCAGCAATCGGACGCGAATGATACTCAGTCACGCCGGCGCGGCCCGCGCGGGCGCTGGTTTGGCAGGAGGCCCGAAACGGGCTAGCGTAGTAGCTGGCCATGGCCACGCGCCGCCTACCTATCGGTATCCAGACGTTTCGCGAGATCCGCGAGAGCGACTACTACTACGTTGACAAGACCGAATACGCGCTACGACTGTTCCAAGGTGGCAAGTACTATTTCCTATCGCGTCCGCGCCGCTTCGGCAAGAGCCTGTTCTTGGACACGTTGAAGGAGCTCGTCGATGGCAGCCGGAGCCTGTTCGTAGGTCTCGATGTACATGACCGCTGGGACTGGTCTGTCTCCTATCCGGTTGTGCGCCTAGACTTTGGCGGCCTCAACGCCACCAAGCCCGGTGCCCTGGAAGAGGACGTGCTGGCGCAGTTGTTGAATCTAGAGACCGCTGCGGGCGTGCAGGCGCGCCACACCTCGGGGCCCCGCCGCTTGGAAGATCTCATCCGCGCCCTGCATCGTGACAGTGGCCAGCGGGTCTGCGTATTGGTCGACGAGTATGACAAACCGATCCTAGACGCGTTGGAGGATTCGGAACTGGCACGCGCCAACCGCGAATACCTGCGCGGGCTGTACGGGATGATCAAGTCCTGTGATGCCCACATCCGATTCTGCTTCCTCACTGGAGTGAGCAAGTTCTCCAAGGTTAGCCTCTTCTCTGGCCTGAACAACCTGATTGACATCACGCTCGATGAGCGCTACGCCGCCATCTGCGGCTACACCGAGAACGACCTTGACACAGTATTCGCAGCCGAGTTGCCGGGCCTGGACCGCGAGCGGGTCCGAGACTGGTACAACGGCTATAGCTGGGGTCTACCCGCTGACACCGTGTACAACCCCTTCGCTCTCCTGCTCCTATTCGACAAGCGTACCTTCAAGCCGTGGTGGTTCGAGACTGGCACACCGTCGTTTCTGGCCAAGCTGCTGACCAAGCGCTGCGTCGCCGCCGACAGACTCGATGGGTTGCGAGCCAGCGAGGCCTTGCTCAGCACGTTCGACGTGGGCAGCATCGCCCCCGAGGCGTTGCTGTTCCAGACCGGCTACCTCACGGTCGGCGGGCGCGAACGGGGTGCCGATGATATCGAGTACTTTCGCTTGGTGTATCCGAACCGAGAAGTGCGCCAGAGCCTGAACCTAAGCCTGCTGAACCATATAACCGGAGCTGGGCTGGGTATTTGACTCCACACACCACTATATGTTGTGGTTGAGCATGGGTACTTTACTCCACAGCAGTTTTCCCCGTGGTCTGTCGGACTGGTTGGCCTCCAAGCATGGCCTTGCGCGGGACTGGTGCGGTAGCTACCGCCTGCTGGAGCAGTCTGTAGAACAACAGGCCGCGGGAGCGTGAGCTCCGGCGGTTGAAGCGGAAAGTGAATTCGTCCAAGTAGTAGTCCAAGTGTTGGTGCTCCACCGCGCCTTGGTGCGTCCCCAGCAGCCAGCGCTTGAGCAGGGCCGCGACACGATGCACTCTGGGAAACACCCGCTCGACCAGTTCCCGGTCCCCGCCCAAGACCGCTTGGTCGTGGCGGTAACCCAACTTCTGCAGCCGAGAGTAGCTGCTCCAACCGTCGGTACGGATCGTGCTGCCGGGCTCGACGGCCTCCTCCAGGAAATCCTCCAAACTCGCTGCCGCTGCATTGGGCACCCGCTTGAGCCGGACCCGCCCCATGCCGGCCCCGCGCTGCTCGACAGCGACTGCCACCACGGCCTTCTTGCCAAGCGATCGCCCGCGGGCTCCCACCTCCTTGCCGCCGACGTAGATTTCGTCCGCCTCTACCGTGCCCGTGAGCCGCTCGCGTCCCGGCTGCACCATCGCCCGCCGCAACTTGTGCATCCACGTCCAAGCTGTCCGGTATTGCCCCAACCCCAACACCCGCTGTAGCCCCAGAGCGCTGGCCCCGTGCTTCTGGGTTGTGACGTACCACATCGCTCGGAACCATAGCAGCAAGGGCTTGCGCGTCCCCTCGAAGATCGTCCCGACGGTCACCGATGCCTGATAGCGGCAGGAACGACAGATCAAGCGCTGTCGCGTGGCGCTGCGGGCCGATTTGGCTTGGCACCGCGGACAGACGAATCCGTCGGGCCAGCGCAACTGAGCGATGTACCCGCGACAAGCCTCCTCGGTTGCGAATCGCTGCTCAAACTCGACTTGTGTCTTCGGGTAATCTCGCTTCATGACCTAACCACAACATATAGTGGCGTGTGGAGTCAAGTACCTAGCCCAGAACCGGAGATCCCAGTCGGCGTGAAAGGCAGAGTCAGGACTTGCAGCGGTTGCTGCAAGCGGCCGACTTGGACGGGCTGGAGGACTGGTTCCGGGCCTTGTTTGCCGGCATTCCATACCACTGGCACAGTCGCAACACGATCGCAGACTACGAGGGCTACTATGCGAGCGTGTTCTACAGCTTCTTCGTCGGGTCCGGCGCAACGGTGACTACAGAGGACAGCGGCAGCGCGGGGCGCGCGGACCTAGTGGTGCAAACAGCCAGCAGGACGTACTTATTCGAATTCAAGGTCTTCACGTCGTCGCAGCAGGGTGCAGCGTTGCGACAGTTACAGGAGCGGGACTACGCAGCCAAGTACCGTCACCTCGGGCTGCCGATCCATTTGGTCGGGGTAGAGTTCAACGCCCAGACACGGACCGTGGAAGTGTTTGAGAGCACAAGTGCTTGAGCGGCCAATGGCCGCTCACCGGACTGCGCTCTCTTTTAGGAATCAAGGCGCATCCGGGTTAAACGCCGATAGTCGGCCCGCTCCTATGCTGATCTCAATGCCGTGTCGTGTATCCCTGCCGGCGCACTTGTTTGGCAGGAGACCCGAAACGGGCTACGGTAGTAGCTGAGCCATGGCCAAGCGCCGCCTACCTACCGGTATCCAGACGCTTCGCGAAATCCGCGAGAGCGACTGCTACTACGTAGACAAGACCGGCTACGCGCTACGGCTGTTCCAAGGCGGTAAGCACTACTTCCTATCGCGACCGCGCCGCTTCGGCAAGAGCCTGTTCATTGATACGCTCAAGCATCTCTTCGAAGGCGACCGAGATTTGTTCGTGGGCCTTGAAGCCTACGATCAGTGGGACTGGTCCGCGCGGTATCCAGTCGTGCGGCTCGACTTCGCGGGACTCAACGCGACTATTCGCGGTGCGCTAGACGAACACGTTCAAGAGCAATTGGCCGAAATCGAGAGCGATGCAAGCATCCAACCCCACGTTTCCTCGGCTTCGTGGCGGTTCCGCCATCTGATCCGGACTCTGCATGGCGAGACCGGTCGGCCTGTCTGCGTATTGGTCGACGAGTATGACAAGCCTATCCTAGACGCATTGGAAGACCCAGAGCTGGCACGCGCCAACCGCGAGTACCTGCGCGGGCTGTACGGGATGGTCAAGTCCTGTGATGCCCACATCCGATTCTGTTTCCTCGCCGGAGTGAGCAAGTTCTCCAAGGTTAGCCTCTTCTCTGGCTTGAACAACCTCGTTGATATCACGTTGGACGAGCGCTACGCTGCCATCTGCGGCTACACCGAGAGCGACCTTGACACGGTATTCGCAGCCGAGTTGCCGGGCTTGGACCGCGAGCAAATCCGCGAGTGGTATAACGGCTATAGCTGGGGCCTGCCGACTGACACCGTATACAACCCGTTTGATTTACTGCTCCTATTCGACAAGCGCACGTTTGAGCCGTGGTGGTTCGAGACCGGCACGCCTTCGTTCCTGACCAAGCTGTTGACTGAACGCTGCGTTGCGGCATACAAACTGCATGGGCTTCGTGCCAGCAAGGCGTTACTCAATACCTTCGATGTGGGCCAGATCGCCCCGGAGGCTCTGCTGTTCCAGACCGGCTACCTGACGGTCGGCGGGCGCGAACGGGGTGCCGATGATATCGAGTACTTTCGCTTGGTGTATCCGAACCGAGAAGTGCGCCAGAGCCTGAACCTAAGCCTGCTGAACCATATCACCGGGGATCCCAGTCGGCGTGAAAGGCAGAGTCAGGACTTGCAGCGGTTGCTGCAAGCGGCCGACTTGGACGGGCTGGAGGCCTGGTTCCGGGCCTTGTTTGCCGGCATTCCATACCACTGGCACAGCCGCAATACGATCGCGGACTACGAGGGCTACTATGCCAGCGTGTTCTACAGCTTCTTTGTCGGGTCGGGCGCAACGGTGACGCCAGAGGACAGCAGCAGCACGGGGCGCGCGGACCTAGCTGTGCAAACAGCCAGCAGGACGTACTTGTTCGAGTTCAAAGTCTTCACGGAGTCGCAGCAGGGTGCAGCGTTGCGACAGTTGCGGGAGCGGGACTACGCAGCCAAGTACCGTCACCTCGGGCTGCCGATCCATTTGGTCGGGGTGGAGTTCAACGCCCAGACACGGACCGTGGAAGTGTTTGAGAGCACCCGTGCCTGAGCTGTCAACGGGTGCTGGTGTGCCGGTCTCGAATCTATAGGTACGCGGCTACGGCGATCCGGAAGCCCACCCATGAAACCAATTGCTCCGTCCTGCGTCTGATTGAAGGTGCATTTCTCGAGGTCAGATGACAAGCTTCGCTGTTGTCTCTGGAATCCCTACGTTGGGCATCAGCTGTGCTCTCGGAAATTTTCCAAGCGCAAAGCCTCGAGACTGTGTCGTCGAAGGGTGCCAGCGGCTAGCGCTGGCAACGGGCTAAGCTCCGGTTGACGGAGGTGGGGGTTAAGCATGACTAATCGCAACTTGTTGCTTTCGTTCGTCCTGGCAGGTGTCGCCGTTAGTGGCATTGTTCTCGGACAGTCGATGGAAGATGGCGATTCTGCAGCGCCGGATTCCGACGCTGGCGAATGGGAAATGTTCAGCGGAAACGTTGTTGCGCTCGAAGGGACGGGAGAGGGTTCTGCCGGCACCGACCCAACCTCCGCTGAAGGGCCGGTCTTTATCTACAACACGCGGACCGGCAAGGTGTACCGCATCTTCACGGGCTGCGGTGACCTAGGCATTAACGGGTGCATTGAGGCTCTTCCGGTCGTTATGGAGGGGCAATTCACCACCGTCGTGCCGCAGCCACAGTCTGGTGGCGGTCAGATCCGCCGGTAGAATCCCACCGCGGTTCTTCGGTTGCAAGAGCTCACAGCCGTCCGGGGGGAGGACACCCCTGCGGGCCCTTGTACCCGTCAACCCAGATTTCCCTTCGGTTAATACGATGTCGCCATAGCTGCATGGGACCAAGTCACTTAGAGACAGCTGTGGGGCCACGCGGCGAGTCAGCCTCTAACCGCTGCAGACTTGCGAGCTTCGAATGAAGCGTGTCGAATTCCGATGCGTTTCAACCAGAACGACGAGCAACGAACTGGCGGAACTGGTGACTCATGGGTCAAGCGACCCCGGGACAGCCACGTGTCGTTCGGGAAAAGACTCGGTGCAGATAAGGCCTGCCTCGTGCTGCGTGTCAGCTATGGCCCGCCAACGCAGAGACGCCGCTGCGACAGCATGGCCGCGATAGTCGGCTGCGTGACTAAGGGGCTACCTTTTCTGATGCGGAACTCGCAACGGTCGGGCGGGCTGACCGCGAAACGGTGGAGAGTTCCAGATCAACCGGGTCGATGATGCGGAGCTCGCTCCAATCGTGCAGGATCCGCTTGACATCCTCGGAATGCTGGCCGTTTGGGAACGTGCTGAGATACGTCTCGTACAGCATGGCTGCCTGCTCGAACTCTCCCCGGCCTGTATGCACTTCGGCCAGAACGAGATAGCTCAAGGGCCAACTATCCATCTCGCCCGCATTCTCGATCATCTCGACCATCAACTCCGCCTTCGATAAGTTGCCATTCTCAAGTGCCGCGAAACTGTTGTAGAAGCGAAACTCCATGGACCCTGGGGACATCGCCAAGTAACGGTCCGTCAGTGATTCCAATTCGGTCCAGTCCTCGTCTGCGACTGCCATTTCGATCAACGGCGGGTACGGCTTCAAGAATCGACCGTCAATCTCGATGGAGCGCTCGAACGCCTCGCGCGCGCGTTCCGTGTCGCCGAGCCCTCGGCGAGCTCTACCCAGCGCCTCCCATGCGGCCGCAAACTCCGGATGCAGTTCGACTGCTCGCTCTAGGAGCGGAATCGCCTTGGCGTAGTTGGGCTCCTCGACGGACCGAAGTGCCCTCGCGGCTTTCTCGTATGCCTTTCTGGCCTTCTTGGGGGCCGTCAGCGTCGTGAAGCTGACGGGGTCGCCGGACGCCCCGTCGATGGGGCTCAGAACGATTGTGCCGACTTTAGTCCGGCTCATTGGGCGCGTCATCCCCAGCCAAAGACGGTCCGAGCGATGGCCTGGAAATTCGGCGTATAGCCAGCAGTTCGACAGGTTCAATCCTCCCCGTCCTACCCTGATTGGGAACCCTGGCGTTCCGAAGAAGGCCGACCGGGCGCTCGCGTCCGACATGGCCAGCACGGGGTTGCAGCTAGGCTGAAATGAAAATCGACCCCGCCTGTCTGTGTAGATCTGCGGGAGCGACTGAGTTCCGCAGCCCATCCTGATGACCACGGGCTCGGGCAAACCCTCGGCACCTTCGATGATCACTTTCCCGGCAAGGATAATCGGCAGGTACAAGCGATTGGCGCTGCGCTGCTTGATAATAGGCGACGCCGTCTCGTACGACGATGTCGATCGCCGGGCCTGACTGCCCGACGATGAACCGTAGGTGTTGCGGGAGCCCCCGTAGGTGTTGCGGGACGTGCCGTAAGAGCTGCTGGAGGTCCCGTAGCTGCTGCTCGATGTGCCGTAGGAAGTGCTGGACGTGCTGCGGCTAGTGCTGGAGCTGCCACGGCTGCTGCTGGAGGCGCCGTACGAACCGCTGGAAGAGGAAGAACTTCCCCCGCGCTGTTGCGATTGGCCAAATGCCGTATGGCCCGAGATCACCAAGAAAACGCTGACTAGGCATGTGCCCGCGAATGTAAGTCTACGCATGGTCCAATCGTGCTCCACCTCGACCGCGATGCCCGGGGCGGGCATGGATCCAGCCTAGCAAGTCGGCCATTCGTGCATTCTGCCCAGAGCCGCATCGGCCGGGCTGGATTCTTGGTACTGGAAACCTGACTTGCACCTGCCGCCACGCCAGGGTGTCACCTGTGCAGGCAGTGTTGTTGACGTTCAAGCGACCGATTCCGTTGCAGTGAATCGAGAGATTCCTCAAGCGGATGTAAGTCGGGCATGCTCCGTACTGCCTTCGCGCTAAGGTCTGACAATGTAGAGGCAGCGCTCCGGAAGCATGTGCGCGATCATCGGCCGGGTGACTAAGGGGCTACCGCTGCTGGCGCGGAACTTGCAATGGGAATGCGCACTGCCTGCGGCGAAGTGGGAAGTTTCACGTCAGCCGGTTCGATGACTTGGAGCTCGCGCCAGTCGTATAACGTCCGCTTGACTGCCTCGGCATACTGGCCATATGGAAGCGTCCTGAGATACATCTCGTATAGCTTGGCCGCCTCCTCGAACTCTCCCCGCCTAGAACGCACTTCGGCCAGAATGAGAAAGCTCATCGGCCAGTTGTCCATTTCGCCAGCATTGCCGATCATCTCGACCATTGCCTCCGCTTTCGATGACTTGCCGTTCTTGAGGGCCGCGAAACTGTTGTATAGGCGCAATTTCATGTTCCCTGGGGACATTGCTAGGTATCGGTCGGTGAGCGGCTCTAGTTCGGTCCAGTCCTTTTTTGCGATGGCCATTTCGATCAGCGGCAGGTACGGCTTTAGGAATCGATCGTCAATTTCTACGGAGCGCTCGAATGCCTCGCGTGCGCTTGCCGTCTCGCCAAGCCCTTGGCGGGCTCTGCCCAGTGCCTCCCAAGCGGCCGCAAACTCTGGATGTAATTCCAGTGCTCGTTCAAGGAGGGGAATCGCTGTTGCGTAGTCGGGCTCGTCGACGGAGCGGAGGGCCTTCGCTCCTTTCTCGTATGCCTTCCTAGCCCGTGTAGGTGCCGTCAGCGTCGTGAGGCTGACCGGGTCTCCGGATGCCCCCTTGATGGGGCTCAGGACAATTGTGCCGACACTATTCCGGCTCATTTGACGCGACATGCCCAGCCAAAGGCGAGTCGACCGATTGCCTGGCAATTCGGCATGCAGCCAGCAGTTCGACAGGCTCACTCCGCCCCGCCCTGCTCCAAGCAGGCTACCTGCCGGCCCTCCGAAGAATGCGCTCCGGACGCTCGCATCCGACTTGGCCGGCACGGGGTTGCAGCCAGGCTGAAACGAGAAACGGCCCCTTTTGTCCGTGTAGACCTGGGGAAGCGACCGGCTGCCACAATCGATCCAAACGACTACTGGCTCGGGCGGACGGGCACCACCTTCGATGATCACTCTTCCAGCCAAGATGATCGGTAGGTACAGGCGACTCTCACTGCGCTCCTTCAGCCTACGTGCACGCCTCTGAGACGTCGATGACGACCGCCGGATCTGACTGCCCGACGAGGAACCGTAGGTGCGGCGGGAAGTCCGGTACGTGTTGCTGGAGGATCCGTACGTGTTGCTGGACGTACCGTAAGAACTGCTGGAGGTACCGTAGCTGCTACTCGACGTGCCGTAAGAATTGCTGGAAGTGTTTCGGGTCGTGCTGGAACTGCCGTGGCTGCTGCTGGAGCTGCCGTACGAAGTGCCGGAAGAGGAAGAGCTGCCCCCGCGCTGTTGCGATTGGGCGAATACCGAATGACCTGAAATCGCTAGCGCAACGCTGAGCAGACATGCGCCCGCGAATACAAGTCTATGCATGGTCGAATCGTGCTCCACCTCGCCTGCGGTGCCCGCGTCGGTGTGGTCCCGGCTTGGCAGGTCGGCAGCCATGTACTCTGACCCAGAGCCGATTCGGCGCGGATTGAATTCTCAGTACTGGAAGACTGACTTGCACCTGCCACCGCGCCTTGGTGTCACCCATGCAGGATATGCTGTTGACGTTCAAGGGACGGATTCCGTTGCAGTGAATCGAGAGATTTCCTAAGCGTCCCCGATCATCCGTCTGCGTTGAGCGTCAAACCCGGCAGACGTCTCGCCGCACTGCCTGCCGCGCTAACTCTGAATGAACTCCTGCCTCGTCCGGTTCACACGAGCCGTCGCGTCGCTTGGGGCGCGCGAGCAAGCTGTGTGCCGAGGGTCCAGGGCCACCCAGCTATGGCAAGATTGAGGTTCGTGAGGATCCTAGTCGCTGTGGCCGCGTTGGCCCTTCTCCGCTGTGGCGACAGCCCCCCCTCGGGTGCAAGCGAGCAGCCCCCGTTGTTTCGAGAGGCAGCCGCCGAAAACGGACTCGCTTTCCATCACTTTCCCGGCGCGACCGGGAGATTCTACCTGCCCGAAATCATGGGTCCCGGCGTCGCATTGCTGGACTTCGACAGCGATGGCGATCTCGACGTTTACCTGCTCCAAGGAGGAATGCTGGAAGAAGGCACGGATCCGGCCCAATCGCTCTTCCCTCCAAAGGCTAGGCTCGGCAATCGCCTGTTTGAGAATCGTGTGATCCCAGATGGCGAACTCTCCTTCGTAGACTCGACGGAAAAGAGCGGGCTTGGGTTTGAGACCGTCGCCATGGGAGTGGCGGTGGGAGACTTCGACGGCGACGCCGACCCAGACATGTATCTGACAAACCTAGGGCCGAACTTCTTGGTCCGTAATAACGGCGACGGCACGTTTGAAGCCGTGGATGGGCCTCAAGACACGCGGTGGAGCACATCCGCCTCGTTCGTCGACTACGACTCGGACGGGGACCTTGACCTATTTTTCGCAAATTTCGTCGACTTTTCGGTTGCTAACAACAAGGAGTGCTTCGCTCCGACCGGAGAGCGCGACTACTGCATCCCGACCGTGTATAGCCCCGTACCGGACCGCCTGTTTCGCAATGATGGCGGGAGCTTTGCGGACGTATCGGTGACTGCCGGTCTGGGAAGCGCCTTCGGCAATGGGCTGGGAGTCATCGCAGCCGACCTTGACGACGATGGGCTCACCGACCTTTACGTCGCCAACGACTCCACCGAGAACCAGCTCTGGCGAAATGTCGGCGAAGGCCGCTTTGAGGATCGCGCGATGCAAGTCGGCGCCTCCGTGAACTCGGATGGACGCGCCGAAGCCGGCATGGGCGTTGTGGCGGCCGACTTCGATGGTGACGGCGACGACGATCTCCTGATGACCCACAACGTGCAGGAGACCAACACCCTCTACTTAAACAACGGAACCGGCCAGTTCATCGATGCTACCAACCGTTTCGGGCTTGGAAACTCCAGCATGCCGTATACGGGTTTCGGGATCGCCTGGGAGGATTTTGACCATGACGGCACGCTCGACATTTTCATAGCCAACGGGGCGGTGGCCGTGATGGAAGGCCAGCGCGGAAAACCGTTCCCTTTCGTTCAACCGAATCTCTTTTACCAAGGAGTCGCTGGCCGGTTCGACGTACCCGACGGTGCCGAAGTTTGGGGAACTGTAGAGGCCAGCACCAGCCGTGGGCTCGCGACAGGCGACTTGGACCTAGACGGAGATCTCGACCTAGTGGTCACCAACTGCAACGGACCGGTCCACCTGTACCTGAACCAGACCGACGGCGATCGATGGCTGGGGATCAAGTTGGAAGGCTCTGGTGCCAACACCTCGGGACTGGGCGCGCGCGTCGGACTGTGCCTCAACGACGGCACGTGCATTTGGAGACGAATCCATCGCGACGGCAGCTATTTGAGCTCCAGCGAACCTGTGGCATTCTTCGGTCTCGGAAACAGTGCAACTCCCGCTTATGTCGAGGTCGCTTGGGCATCGGGAGGGAGAGAGCGCTATACCATCGAAGCTACAGGAACGACCCTCACATTGGCACAGGGAGTCGGGACCGCTGTCCATTGACGCCAGGACTCCAGCAGCCCCGAGGCCGACCGACCCAAGATTGCAAGTCGCAGGACCGGCTAGTTCGGCCAAAGAGGTGCCCGGCCGAAATTGGCTCAAGTCGGCTGGGCGTAACCACTTGGAACCGCCCCACATCGTCGTCCCACACTTAGCTCTCAACATGCTCCCAGACCGCTGTGAAGCGGGTACGAAGTGGCGGATAGCTAGATGTGCAGCTGCTGCCGAAGCTCCGGCGGCGGTGGCGTGGTGCCGGTGCGGGCACAGATAGGGGCTACCCTGGCGGGCTGACGATCCGCTCCCGCTCGGACCCGGAATCTACCCGCGATGTGCCCACCCAAGATTTGAGCCGACATTGGGACAAGTTGGATCGATTGCAGCGATGCAATGGTATGGCAATATTGTGGGGTTGTGGCAATGGTAGAGGTAACATTCTCGCTAGCGCCGGAAACGGTATCCATGCTGAACGAAGCGGCGGACCGGCTTGGCATACCCAAGAGTAGAGTGGTCCGAGATGCAATCCACGACTACCACGCCCGAACTGATCGTCTAAGTGAAGCAGAGCGAGTCCGGATGCTGGCGGCATTCGATGAACTTTCGCCCCAATTGGCGGCTAGGACGGACGAGGATGGCGAACAAGAGCTTGAGGAGATACGAACCAGCCGACGTCTTGGAGGTCGGCTCACGCCAGTCGAATGATCCTACTCGACACTTCGGCACTTATCGATTCCTTGACCGGCTCGCAGCGGTTGGGGCCTGCACTCCGCTCGGCCCTAGCAAGAGGGCGTCGAATGCGGATTCCGACGCCGGTATTGTTTGAATGGCCGCGGTCCCCGCAAGCCGCCCGAGTTAGCGCTACAGGAAGCTTTGTTCCCGTCCGAAGAGGCCGTGCCGTTCGGTCCCTCCGAGGCGCTTCAAGCGGCCGAGCCGTACCGTTCCGTCAGACGCCCAAGATCGCGCGAAGTCGATCTCGCGATCGCGGCATACGCGATTACGCTCGGTGCGGAACTTTGGACCCAGGACCTGAGCGACATCGCGGACATACCAGGCTTACGCATCCATGCTCCGCGCTAAGATCTGGCCGATCGCCCGAATCGTCGAAGTCCAGGCCCGGAGCTTGGGTGACGGCTCCACACCTGTGTCTCGTTCGGAGTAAAGAAACCAGTTCTCTCTTGGCAGATCATTACCTCATGCCATCTCTCCATTGGAACGTCTTGATCCTTGCTCTCTTCCGCGGTGTCGGGATCTATGGGCCCGGACATCGCTCGTACTAGATTCCTTGTCTAAGCGTAGCGTTTACGGATGAGTCAAGTTCACGCGGCGATCGGCTGGCCCTCCCAGAGGCGGTCGATCTCGCGGTCGAAGCGCTGCACGGCCTTCTGCAGGGGCGTGGGGTCGGAAGCGCCGGTGTCGAACACCACCGACAGGGACGGGCGCAGCACGCGGGCGTAGGTGCGCTGGAAGCACAGCGCTGTGCGCAGGCCCTGCTCGGTCACGCGGTAGCGGCGCGTGTGGGGGATGCGTTCGATCAGCCCGCGCAAGCGCAGACGCCGCAGGTCGTAGGTCATGCGACCCGCTCCCCACGCCTCCGCGCTGCTGCCCAGCAGGGGCGCGACCCGCTCGCGCAACTGCCGGTGGGTGAAACCGTGCGGCAGCAGCCGGAAGGCCGCCAAGGACGCCAGCAGGGCCTGCACGCGGCGGTCCCCGAAGCGCAGCGACGCTGCCCGCTGCCCCGCGATCCGTGCCGCCGCTTGGAGTTGCTCGAAGCGCTCGGCTCCCAGCGTGCAGTCGTGGCTGAGGCGTTCGACGCACAGCAGGCGTCGGTTGGCTTGGAAGCCGATCTTTTGCAGACTCTCGAGGTTGCCCAGCCGACGCCCGACTCCGAAGTCGTAGCTGTCGTTGATCGTGGTTTCGGTGCGCAGCGCGCGCCCCTCTTTGAAGTATTGCTTGATGCGGGTCTTCTTGTAGTCGAAGTGCAGCGATGGATCCACCCCGGCGGTGATCACGCGCGTGCGGAAGCGTGACGGCGTGCGCTTGCTGACCCGGCGCTGGAACACCAGCTGGACATGGTCGGGCCGGCCGATGTCAAGGTTCTCGCGGATGACCTGCTCGAAGAACATGCGCCCCTGCTGCGGCCGGTCGAAGACCTGCGTGAGCGAGAACTCCGCCTGCAGGATGGAGAGTTGGTAGCGCAGCCCCGCGGCGCGGTCTGCGGCCGTGAACGGATGCGGCAGCCGCGCCAGCCACTTGCGTGCCAAGGCGTCGATCTTGGCGGCGCTGAGCTGGCGGCAGATCTGCGCCAGCCGCTGCGGGTCGTCGCAGCTGAGGATGCCGTTGTCGAGCGCTTCGAAGGCAATGCCCTGCTTGGCCAGCTGGCGCTTGACGTACTCGTGGCCGTTGATGCAGAGCTTGGCGTTGTACGGGAAATAGGAGCAGAACTTGAGGAAGAAGGGGCCGAAGTCGTCATCGACGGCGTAGAAGTAGTAGGCGTTGGGCAGGGCCGTGGAGAAGGCCAGCTCGGGCGAGCGGCGGCCCGTGGCCGGATCGGTCTCGGCCTGGGTGCGCAGCACGCGCGCCTTCTCCTGCGCCTTGCCGATGTACAGCACGCCCTCGCCGCCGCGCCATTGCCGCAGGTAGGCCTGGGTGCGCTCGTCCTTGCGCTCGCCTCTCTCGAAGCGGATCAAGTCGATGTTGCCCTCGCGGGCGAAGGCCTCGATGGCGGCTACGAAGCTGCGCGTCATCGGGGCCATCAGGGCCGGGGAGGGCACCGGGCAGCCGCGCACTTGGCGGAAGAACCAGGCCGCCCCGCCCGGGGTCTGCAGCAGCGGCTGGTAGACATTGAGGTAGAGGCGGTCGCAGCATTCGACCTCCAGGGTGACGTGTTCGGAGATGGCTTCGGCGACGTTGCGTGCTACAGTCATGGCGCGGGTTCGGGGCGATGGGCTCCCCACAGAACCGTCATGATACGGGCACTGTCGCCTAGGCGACCATACGGCGGCTCCGGCCGCAGAGCGGAGCAGCGTCCGGAACCCGCACTCCATCCCGAGTATGACCACGCAGCTTCGAACCGAGTCTCGTCGGTCTGAGGCTCAGCCTCGCTAGCTCTTCTTCGGAAGGGGTTTTGGCCTTGGGGTGGGCCGGGGGGGCTTCGTAGATGGTGGGCTACCACTACCCTGCTGTCTCGATTCATTCGGCTTCGAGCATTTAATCATAGTGTGATCTCCGGTCTGTTTCTGTGACCGCCACTCTTGGTTCCAAGGACTCAACGGAACATGATCCGAAGCTCTTCATTGCTTCTTGGAGGGCTTCGGAGTGGGGCGATCAGGCTTCGGCTTCGGCGGACTGCCGCTGTTCTGGCCTCGGACAGGCTGGCGTGCTGGTTTGGGCTCAGACACATTGCTCCTCTTCTACGAGCAAGATTCGATTTGTGTCGTCCGAACACTTATCCAGCAGAGCTCGGTTTATTGACACTTGAGCATATCCCGCCCTGCCAGTTGCTTCTATCGTTCTCTGGGCCAGCGTGTCTAGCTTCTGTTGCGCATCAGCCTCCGAAATCCGATCATTCTTGATCAGTTGGTACAGTTCCATCTGCTCTGACCTTATTCGATCGCAATCCGTGCTGATACCGTGCAGGACGGCTGCCTTGTTCGCATGACCACCGATAAAGTCCCATCCAACCAGCGCTGCCAGCAGCAACCCAAGAGGAGCCCCAGCCCAGACAGTGGGAAAGATCACCAAGAGTGTCGGCGCAGAAAGCGAAAGGATGAATACCGAGAGTTGGACTAGCGAGTGTCGCTTCTGGTACATGCTTGCGAGCTCGCCGTAGTACCGAACATGCCTGTCTACGTCAAAGAGCTCGGACCGGGCGTACGTCTTGATGTCGTCGCCGAGACTATGTGATTTCAAGACCGCGCTCATGACTACGTCTCGCACATTCTCCACTCAGAGTCTACAACGCTAGGTCAAGCATTGTCTATCTGAGCTATATGAGAGACTTACGACAGCAATCCTGGCTCGGGCAGAACCGTCAGATGATCGAGCGAAACTTGAACGTGCTGTTGGCGAAGGGGTAGTTGGCCGAAGTGAGCGGCTCCGACGATCCCGAATCGGTATCGCTACTTGGCAGATGGCCTGCTGAGATCCATGTCAGCCATCCAATGGATACCCCGCTGTTAAGTCCGTCCGCTAGAATCCGCCACTGCCGTCAGAGTCACTTCGGATCCCGCCACTTGCGGATGTCATCGTTGTTTTCACCGTTTCTCGGGCGTGCGCCAGCCCAAGTAAAATTGGGCAATTACAGTCTATCCGATACCAGCCGCGATCCTGTCGAGCACTACGACTGATATGAGTGACTCCTGTAAATAGGATAGGGGCAGGCAGCGATCGGTTTCAATCAGCTTGACTCGCCACCTGGAGCATCATGCGGGTCTCGGCTGTTCAGCAAGCGTCACTCTCATCCTCTTACTGAGCGAGGCTAGGCGAAGACCGACCCAAGTACGGGTTCCGGTACGCCCGTCTGCAGGACTTCGCGGGAGGTCTCCGCAAACGTCTACGTTGAGCCTACAGACCATGCGGGACAAGGCGGTCTCCGGTCTCGCAGTCATCCGCGCAGGCGCAACCGCGAAGCGCAGCCTCAAGTTCCGGGCGCCACCCTCCCTTTCGAAGAAAGCCCGGCCCGAGAATGTGTGGCCACGAGCGACTGATGCTCGTGGCCACGCTGCATTGCTCGGAATCGCGCGACCGCGGTAGCGATTCGCGATTTCGCTGATCACCAACAGCCCCATAAAGAAGGCCCGCCTTCGATCCGAGAATCGAAGGCGGGCGGAACTCCGCTGCGCGGTGGAAACGCCTAGAAGATGAACTTCAGGCCGATCTGCAGATTGCGCGGTCGGCCAGCGCCGGAGATGATACCGAAGTTGCGATTCCCAACCTGCACGTTCGGGAAGGCGAACTGCGGTGTGTTGGTAACGTTAAACGCCTCCAGGCGGAACTGCACCGAGTACTTCTCGCCCATGCGGAACTGCTTGTAGGCCGAGAAGTCCCACTGCGCGCGACCCGGGCCCGTGAGAATGCCCTTGCCTACGTCACCGAACGTGTGTGTCTCGTTCGGCGTGAAGGCTGCTGGGTTCCACCAACCCGACGGGTCTTGGTTCGGCATGTTGACATCTTGCCCCGGAACCACGTCCGGCCGGTCGCCACCGCCGATATTGGCCGGGTTGCCGCGCACGCTGGGCGTTGCCGGAGTCCCGCTGGACACGGTCATGATCGTGCCTGCCGACCAGCCGCCCAACAATGCGTTCGTGGCCCCGCCCCAGCCACTGCCGAAACGCTTGCCGCGGCCCCATGGCAACTCGTACACAAAGCTGCCCACGAAGCGGTGCCGCTGGTCGGTCGGATTCGACCCGCGCTCTCGCGTTAGGTCGAGCACGTCCAGCACTAAGCGAGCACTTTCACCCGGTGAACCGCCAGACCCAGGAATCGCGCGAATGTCGCCGATCGCATGCGACCACTGATACGACACGATGTAGGTCACACCCTCGGAGTAGCGCTTCTCCAACTTGGTGTGGAAGCCGTGATACAGGGTGTTCCAGCGGTTGGAATGGGTATTCTGACGCCCCAACGTGATGAAGCACAGACAGCCATCGAAGAACTCACCAGAATACGGATTGCCCGGGAATTCCACATCCCCGCGCACCGCCCACGGCACGAACGTGCGCTTCCAAGGGCGGCGCTCGTTGGGGGAGGTGTTGGGGCCGAAAGTACGATCCAGCACGGGATCGTAAACCGACTCACCCGGGCGCGGAGCGTTCTCGTCCCAGCGACCCATGACGTGGTTCATCTTGTTCCCGAAGTAACCTACCTCCCACAACACGTCCGAAAAGATAGTGCGCTGGATGTTGACGTTCCAGTTCTGGGCCATCGGCCATGGGGGGTCTTCGTCCCAAGCCGACATTTCCACGCCGCGCGCGTTCGATGCCGAGATCGTGCCCGGCGGCAAGCCCTGTCGCATGGACAGGTAGGGGTCCGCGCGCCCCGTGGTCAGCGTCGCCTTGAAGTGGAACGGCGGCATTGTCTCCATGAACTCGCCGCCACCCGTGTTGGTGATATTGCCGTAGAAGATCCCATAAGCCGCTCGGATCACGGTCTTCTCATTGACTCGATAGGCCATGCCGAAGCGGGGTGCGAAGTTGTTGTTGTCGCGGTCGATCAGCGCGCGGTCGGCCCGCGAATTGCCCTCGTGGCCCGCGACCCGGATTCGGCCCTGCGAGCCCCTGCCGCCCCCGCGGGAGAACAGGCCGATACCGTTCCTTGTCTCGATCCACGGGGCGTTGTTCTCGTAACGAACCCCAAGGTTCAAGGTCAGCTTCTCGCTGACTTTCCAATCGTCCTGCACGTAGAAGTGCAGGAACGGAGCGCGCATGTTCATGTAGACCGTGTTCGAGCCGAATATCTCGCGCGGGTAGCCCAGCAGGAAGTCGCCCAGCGCATCGCCGCCTCCGCGGCTCACCGGGGATTGCTCGGTGAAGCGCCCGTCGAAGATGATCGTGCCCATGGTGCGCTGCGGGTTGTCGATGAAGCTCTGCAGGAAGAAGAGCTGCGCCCCGAACTTGACCGCGTGGTTGCCCACTGTCAGTGTGTTGTCGGCCGAGAACTGCCGCGTCTGCGACTGGATCAGGTTCGGGCGGAAGGTGTTGGTTCCGATCGGATACCAAGGGGACATGGACATCTCAGAGACGCCACGCAAGTTCTGGTTGAAGCCTTGCAGCCCGATCTTCGCGTTCACATTGTCAGGGATGTCGAGATGCGTTTCGATGTCGGAGTCGATGTAGTTCCAGCCGACCCGGAAGTTGGACACGAGCAGCGGACTCCAGACACGGTTCCAGCCCAGCACGGCATTGTTGCTCGTCACATCGTAGGGCCCGCCTCGGGTGAGCGAGCCGAACTCGGTCGGGGGCAGCCGCGGCGGATTGTTGACAACCTGCTGCTGGTTGCTCCAGCGAGCGAAGATGTTGTCGGCATTGCTCAGGTTGTGGTCCCAGCGGATGTCCCACTTGTAGAAGTCTTGGTTGCGCGGCGGCTGGAACGTGAAGTTCCGCGTGAAGCCCTCGCGCTGCGGGTCCGGCCACCAGTTGCGCATGATGTTGGTGACGGGATCGAACCGGGACGCCGGGATTTGATTGTTATCGAAGGGTTGGCGCGCGTCGTTCGCGAGTGTGAGGGGATCATGCACCGCACGGTCGTACCCACTGAAGTCCCCGTTCTTCATCGCTGGCGTGGGAACGCCTGCGACGTACGTGGCCGTTTCGCGAATGTCGGTCCATTCGGCATCGCCGAATAGGAACGACTTGTTGCGCTTGATCGGCCCGCCAACCGCGAAGCCGTATTGCTGCCTACCGAACTGGGGCTTCTCTTGCTCGGGATTGGCGAAGTACTGTCGGGCGTCGAGCTTCTCGTCGCGCATGAAATAGAAGCCCGTTCCGTGCAGGTCGTTGGTGCCCGATTTGATCGCCAGCGAGATGATGCCCGCGGAGGAGCGGCCGTACTCGGCCGAAAAGCCGTTCGTGATCACCTTGAACTCAGAAATGGCGTCAACGTTGGGCTTGACGACTTCCTTCTGGCGGCCTTGGGACGCGATTGACTGGTTGTTATTGTCCATGCCGTCCATCAAGAAGCCGACCTCCGAACCGCGCTGGCCGCCGATCGAGACACCCTGACCGCGCGAGGGCGCGACGCCGGCCGAGATCAGGGCGAGCTGAAGGTAGTCCCGCCCGTTCAACGGGAGATCAACGATCTGCCTGTTCTCGATTACCGTGCCAGCCGACGCTTCGGTGGTCTGCAGCAGCGGAGCGGCCGCCTCGACCTCGATGACTTCGGTCACAGCACCGATCTCGAGCGTGATGTCGAGTTGGCGCGTATCTCCGATTGATAGCGAGATACCGCTGCCTGAATACTGCTTGAAGCCTTCGGATTCGGCGATGACGATGTATTCGCCAATCCTGAGAGGCGGCGAGCGAAAATTGCCCGTCTCATTGGACTGGGTGGAGTACTCCGTTCCGGTGGCGAGGTGGGCAAAGGTCACGCTCGTGCCGGGTATGACGGCACCCGTACTATCGGAAACGGTTCCAACGATTAGGGCTGTGTCTGCCGCTTGGCCGTATAGGACGCCGCTGCACAGCAACACCCCTAAGAGCGCTACCAGCGCTCGACGAATCTGATTCACTGTGTTGTCCTCCTGCGACATGCAATCTACCGAGAGGGTCAGCTTCGCAACCTGCCTAGCCTTCCTGCAACAGTGCAAGAATTGCCTCGAACCCCACCAGCAATTCACCGCTAGATTAGCACATCTTGCCGAACCTGACCCACTCAGTGCGACCAGTTTCCGGACCCAAGCGGCCCCGGGGAGGGCTAGCGAAGCCGTAGCCCAGCCAAAACAAAACACGCGAAAATGTGCTGGGGGGCTAGCCCCCCAGCACCCTCCCGGGCCTCCTGCGCCTCCTCCCGCTGTAGCTCTTGGAGAGGGGGGTGGGGCTGCCGCCCCTCCCCATAGGCGTTAACTTGTTCTCCTCCGATTGTGTAGAATGGAGGCATGGAGCAGAAAGATCTCCCCGCGATGAGAGAGGACTGGCCGCTGCTGGTGTCGTTCCTGCCGGAAGACTGGTCTGAGCTAGCAGCGAAGACGGGGGCGCTGAAGGGGCTGCGCAAGGACAAGTCTGCTGAGAACCTGCTGCGGGTACTGCTGCTACATCTGGGCTGTGGGCACTCGTTGCGGGAGACGGCCGTGCGGGCTAGGAAGGCCGGGCTGGCGGAGCTGTCATCGGTGGCAGTGTGGAAGCGACTGAGGAAGTCCCAGCAGTGGCTGCAGGAGCTATGCATCGCACTGTTCCGGGAGCGGGGCGTGGAGTTGGCGGGGCAGGCGGGGTTTCAGGTGCGGGCGATCGACGCGACGACGGTCAAGGAGCCGGGCAAGTCCGGGTCCTTGTGGCGCATTCACTACTCGGTGCGGCTGCCGTCGCTGGCGTGCGACTACTTCAAGCTGACAGAGACGGAGGGGCCCGCGACCGGGGAGTCGTTCCGGCAGTTCCCGATCCGGCAGGGCGACTATGTGCTGGCCGACCGGGGGTATTCGACAGCCGCCGGGATCGGTCATGTGGCGCAAGCCGGAGGCTGGGTCACGGTACGGGTGAACACCGGAGCGCTCGTGTTCCAAGAGCCGGACGGGGGTGGCTTCGACCTGCTGGGCAAGGTTTGCCGTTTGGAGTCCCCACTGACTGCCCGGTCGTGGTCGGCGCAGGTGGTCAGCCCGCAGCAACTGCGGGTGAGCGGGCGGGTCTGTGCGATCCGCAAGACCGAGGAGTCGATTCGGATCGCCCAAGAGGGCATTCGCAAGGAGGCGGCCCGCAAGGGCAGGCAGGTGCAGCCGCAGACTCTAGAGTTTGCCAAGTACGTGATTGTGTTCACGACCTTTCCGGCCGCGGAGTTCCCCGCAGCAGACGTGCTGGAGTGGTATCGGCTGCGGTGGCAAGTTGAGCTGGTGTTCAAGCGCTTCAAGTCGCTGGCCGGGCTGGGGCACCTGCCCAAGCACGACGATGACAGTGCCAAGGCCTGGCTGTACGGCAAGCTGGTCGTGGCCCTGCTGGTCGAAAAGCTGATCGGCCACGCGACCGCCATTTCCCCCTGGGGATACCGCTTGGCGGCACGAGCGGCCGCATAGCGCGTGGCGCGATTTCCATTTCGTGCTGAATCAGATCCGGCGCGCCATCGAGCCGCACTTGCCGCTGACTCAGATGATCGCTGAATGGAACGAGATCTCCGAGGAACTGGCTGACCCTCCCCGGCTCCGCTTGGGCCAATTGGAAGCGCATTTTGATTACACTCAAACAAGTTAACGCCTATGCCGCCCCTCCCCCTGCTACCCCCTTCCCCGCTGGGTGTATGATGTGCTCACTCCGACTTCCTCTGCCCGGCCTCCTTCAGGCTCATCTGTGAATTGGAAAGGACTCTCACTCTACGAATCAACGTCCACAAGCCATCACAGGATCAGTCCGGATTACCGATTGACTTAGCCAGAATAAGAGAGACCTAAACTACGGGCTCCTACGAACCAATTACACGAGACTTGCTCGCATGTGTCTCATGAGCGGCCGGCTCGGCGAGACTTCTTCAGCACTCGCCGCGAAAGTAGCGCTCCAACTAACTCCGCTGCTCGCTTTTCCGGCTATAGGCCCAAAGCGCCTGGTCGAGTTTGCGAATATCGACACCGTACTCGCTCCTCTTCTCCCGGAGGAACTCTGTGACCCCGAACCACCCCTCGAAACTGTCGACGGGAGAGGTTTCGATGGTGGCTGTCACGTACTTGCTGACTATCGGGTAATGGCACTGGGGGAAAGCAAAGTGGAGGATGGCGCTCGCCATCGACCATCCGACTCCGTCGAGGCACTGAAGAAGCCTAACGCGTTCGCGTTCGCTGGCGGCGGCAAATGCCTCGCGGGTCACGCTCTCCACATGTTCTGAAGTGTTCGTGGAGACTTTGCCAATGAGGAACGGCCCCGGCAAGAACCAATTCGCGGTTTGCTTCAACTCACCCAGACTCATGTAGCCCCGTTGGCTGACGCGCTTGAACGTCGATTCGAGCTGCTGGTCAGCCGTACGATTAGTCGATCTTCCAAAAGGAATGTCCAGATAGCATTTCGCGTAGTAAATGACTTGGTCCTTACTAAGTGGCATCTTCATGTCGCTATATTCCCCCTTTTCGGTTCAACTGTCAAACATGACGTCGAGTCGCTCCTCGGAATGCTCGCCGGATAGGCACGTTCGAGATGCTCCAGTCAGCCGTCGCGGCATGATCGAGCAAAGTCAATGTACACCAACCCAGCATCGAATGGCGGATGGAGGTCGATAACGTGCCGCTCAAGCACATCCACCTGACGATTCTGCCGCGACACAACGCTAGATGGTCGCTCAGAACGAAGTGCCGTTCAGGCTGAGTCTTTTGGCTGCTCTTCGTTGCGGAGAATGTGACTCGTCCTCGCTGCATGTCTACGAGGTTTGGGGAGGTGCGGCCTCCAAACGTTCCTTGACTCGCTTCCGTACCAGCGAAACCGCACGGTCCAAGCGCGTTGCCACGTTGGAACGGCTGATGTGCAGCAGTTCCGCCGTTTCTTCCGTGCTCCGCTCCTGGCCGTAGCGCAACTCCAGAACCTGCCGGTACGTCTCCGGCAGAGCGAAAACGATTTCTTCGAGCAACAGGAGCAACTGAGTCTCCACGGCCTGGTCCTCGGCGGACGGCCCGGGGTCTTGTCGCTGATCAGGCTCCTCAGGCAGCGGCACCTCGCCATGCTGATGCCGGTGAATGTCCCTAGCGCTGTTCGCGATGATCGCCCGGACCCAGGCGCATGCAGGTGGGCCTCCTCGGTACGCATGCACTCCCTGCAGCACCTTGATCCAGCTCTCCTGGAGTGCGTCCAGCGCGGCCTCGTCGTCCCCGGCAATCCGTTTGGCCAAGGGAAGAAAGCGTCTGGAGCAGCAAGCTATCCAAGCCTCCTCGCGACCGTCGAGCAGCGGGCAGTTCCGCGCAGCTTTACCGAGCCTGCTACTTCGCGGGAGGGTGAGTTTGTTCGACATCGATCACTGTGAACATCAAATTCTACTGTGATCGAATGCGCTGTGCCGCGTCTTAGTAGATGACTGCCTGACAGTCTGAATTCGAAGGAGGGTTCGAACAATGAGAAACAAAAACCGTGCCGGCTGGATCATCGCGATCTGGAGCTTCGCTGCGATCTTGATCTTGCCGACGATCTCCTCGTTCGCCACTGTGCAGAGCGATGGCAGATCCAACGTCAACAGCCAATGCGAAGACGCCTGCGACGACGCGTACGCAGCCGATCAAAGGACGTGCGACAAAGACTGGCAGAGCTGCCAACGCTTTTGCAGCTCCTCCACCAACTACTACGCTTGCATGGTGTCGTGCGATACCCAATACGACAACTGCACGAGTTATGCCTCCTGGGCCTGGTCATCGTGCCTAGCTAGCTGCGGAGATTAGAGCCAGTGACGCCACGAGCAGCTGTCGGGCGTTTCCGCCCGCTCCGAAGTAACGCGGAAGATGCTTGGCAATGAGATGGATCCCGGTCGCCGCGCCGCCGGACGAGCCATGGCTCGTCCGGCGGCTACACCATACTTGGTTGTTGCGTCAGCTATCTCTCTCAACGCCGCAATAAGATAGGCGTCGCTTGGCGGGCCTGCAGGCCCGCCTGTGACACGTCTGCACATGTCTGGCCGGACACTGGCTGCGCCGCTATCAGACCGCATTGGGCTATGCTCCAGTGCTCGTCGACGACACCGGAATCGAGGTCGAGGGGCGCTGTTTCGAGTAAGCGGAACGGGCTACAACGGTGAGCGTCAGCACCGGAAGTGATGGTGCGCTCACCATCACTTCCGGGCACGAATCGTGCCCCTGCACGCGAGCGTCCAAGCGGCCTTGGTCCATTACCCACAGGTCCGTTCGCGTTGCGGAGACCCCGATGACCATGTCTTCGTCGCCAGCCGGCCAGCCCGGTCGATCTGACGCCTTCATCCGGCTCCCACGCCGATCGGCCTGCGCGCGGGACCTAGCGAGCCCGGCTCCCGCCTGCATGACCTCAAACAGCATTCTGCGTAGTTCCTAGGAGTGGACTTTGGAATGAAGAGTCCCTCGACCAATCTGGGAACCATCGACTGCGATAGCTGGGTCCAGAAGCTGCACTGGACCTGCGTGGCTTGAAGGAAGCCCGACCGTCAGAAGCGAGGGGCATAACTGCGGACTCGATCTGGAACTACGGCCCCGGTCGGAACGAAGAGCCCCTGTGCAGAGATCTGTTGACGGCCGGCGGTGAGTGCGCTCGTGCCGCTAGATGCACTTCGGTGCCTCGCACCAAGATTCCGATTGACGGATTCGCTGACGCCAAGGGGCGATAAGTGAAAAGCCCGCCTTCGATCCGTGGATCGAAGGCGGGCTGGGACCGCTTCGCGGCGTCAGTGCCTAGAAGATGAACTTGATGCCGAGTTGCAGATTACGCGGGTTGCCCGCGCCGCTGATAATGCCGAAGTTGCGGTTGCCGACGCGAGTGTTCGGGGCTCCAAACTGCGGCGTGTTGGTGAAGTTGAAGGCCTCGAACCGGAACTGCGCCGAGTACTTCTCGCCAAACTGGAAGCTCTTGTACGCCGAGAAGTCCCACTGTGCACGTCCCGGAATGCGCAGGATGCCCTTTCCGGCGTCGCCGAATGCCAGCGGCTGATTCGCCACAAGGGCTGCCGGATTCCACCACAGGCTGGGATCTTGCTTGGCTGGATTCACATCTTGGCCAGGGACAACGTCCGGCCTGTCGAGGTGAGCAAGGTCATTGATGTTAGACCTGCTCGCTCCCTGCACGCCGGGAGTAGCAGGCGTACCTCCCATCAGGGTGACGATGGACCCGATCGACCAGCCGCCGAGCAGTGTTCTCTTGGCGCCAGTAGCTCCTTTCAGGAACGGCAGTTCATACACGATGCTTCCGACCGCGCGGTGTCGGATGTCTTGAGGCGTAGGTCCGCGTTCGTGGCTCAGGTCCAAGACATCCTTGACGATTCTGGCATTCTCGCCGGGAGCGCCGCCAGAACCCGGAATCGCGCGCCAGTCGCCGATAGCGTGCGACCACGTATACGACACGATGTAGGTCATGCCCTGCGAGTAGCGCTTCTCCAGCTTGGTCTGCAGGCCGTGATACAGCGAGTTCCACCGGAACGAATGCATGTTGGAGCGCCCAAGGGTGATGAAGCCGCCGGGTTCGCTACCCGGGAACTCCACATCGCCGCGCCGCGCGGTGGGCACGAAGGCCGCACGCCAGGGGCGGCGCTCGTTAATGCCGCCCGTGGGCGGGATCACCTGTCTGGTGACGGGGTCATAGACGAACTCACCCGGCCTCGGGACGTTCTCATCCCAGCGGCCCATCATGTGGTTCATCTTGTTCCCGAAGTAGCCGATTTCCCAGAGTGTGTCGCCCGGCAGCGAGTACTGGACGTTGAAGTTCCAGTTCTGCGCCATCGGCCAGTCCGGCTCCGGCTCCCAACCCGACATTTCCACAGCAATGGCATTCTGGGCGCTGATCGTGTTCGGCGGCAAGCCATTCCTGAAAGGGTACTGCGCTGGATTGCTAGGATCGGCGATCAAACCAACCTTGAAATGGAACGGAGGCTGAGTCTCCTTATACTCGCCGCCGCCCGTGTTCGAGAAGGTTCCGTAGAAGATGCCATATGCCATCCGCAAGACCGTCTTTTCGGTCAGCTTGTAGGCGATTCCCAAGCGCGGCCCGAAGTTCGTGGCATCCGGCTTGGTGAGACGTCGGGGGGTGCCGTCAAGACCGGGGACCTTGATCAGGCCTTGCGTGACGCTGCCGGTGTAGTTCACCTCGCCCGGATCTTGCGTCCAACGACGGTTGGCATCTGGCCGTTCCGGACCTGGGTCAAAGTACCCGATGCCGTCACGTGTCTCCAAGAACGGCGGATTGTACTCGTAGCGCAGTCCGAGATTCAGCGTGAGCCGGTCGTTGACCTTCCAGTCGTCCTGCACGTAGAAGTGCTGGTACGGCGAGCGCATGTTCATGTAGATCAAGTTCGATCCACGCAGGCCGCTCGCCGTGCCGAGCAGAAAGTCCGCAAACCCATCGCCGCCGCCGCCGCCTATGGGCGCGTCGCGCGTGAAGTTGCGCGGGAAGCCAACCCGGCCGAGCGCCAGCTGCGGATTGACGATTCCGGTCTGCATGAAGAAGATCTGCGCGCCAAACTTGATCGCGTGATCACCCTTGGTCCACGTGTTGTCCACGGACACCTGCCTCGTCTGCGACTGGATCAGGTTGGGAGCCCAGTTTGAGTTGCCGAGGGCTTGCCAGCCGCCGATCTCAAGAATCGCCATGCCGCGAAGGGTCGTGTCGAACCCGGGGAGCCCGATCTCCTGGTTGATGTTTCCGGGGACGTCGGGGTGAATCTCGGCGTCGGTGTCAAGATAGTTCCAGCCGAGTCTGATGTTGGAGATCAGAGAGGGGCTCCAGATGCGGTTCCATCCGAAGGCGGTGTTGTTGCTGGTCACATCGAGGGAGTTGCCACCCGGAACGAGCGTGCCGAAGTTGGCTGTGGCCGGCAGGCCGGGCCTGTTCCCGCGATTTTGTTGCTGCGAGCTCCAGCGGAAAAATAGGTTGTCCTTGTCCGACAGATTGTGATCCCAGCGGATGTCCCACTTGCTGAAGTCCTGGTTGCGAGGAGGCTGGAAGGTATGGTTCCTCCTCAGCCCGGCAACCTGGGGATCCGGATAGAAATCCTTGGCTATCTGAGCGAGCGGGTCGAACCGGGACGACGGAATTTGATTGTTCGGGAACGGCTGCCTCGCGTTGGAGATCGCGCCTTCCGCTGTGAACGGATCGTAGATCATCCGACTCGTCACGTCCAAGAACTCACCCGAGAAATCCCCCTGCCGCATGGCGGCTGACGGAATCGTCCGCACGAACGTATCCGACTCTCGAATGTCAGTCAGCTCCATGTCCCCGAAAAGGAACGACCTGTTCTTCTTGATGGGCCCGCCCACGGCGAAACCGTACTGCTTGCGCCCGAACTGCGCTTTGTCGCCAGGGGCGAAGTAGGGCTTGGCGTCCATCGTCTCGTCGCGGTAGAAGAAGAATCCGGTGCCGTGGATTTCGTTCGTTCCAGACTTGATGGCCAACGAAACGATTCCAGAGGAGGACTTGCCGTACTCCGCAGAAAATCCGTTGGTGATGACCTTGAACTCCGCCACGGCGTCGACCGACGGCTTGACGGTTTCCTTCTGGGCGCCCTGAGAAGCGATCGACTGGTTGTTGTTGTCAACGCCGTCGATCATGAAGTTGATCTCCGTGCCGCGCTGGCCGCCAATCGAGATGCCCTGGCCGCGCGAGACAACCGTGCCGGCCGAGATCACCGCAAGCTGCAAGTAGTCGCGACCGTTCAGCGGAAGGTCGACGATCTGACGGTTCTCAATCACCGTGCCAGCAGAACTTTCGGTAGTCTGCAGCAAGGGTGCGGACGCCTCGACCTCGATCACCTCGGTGACCGCGCCGACCTCGAGCGCGACATTGAGCTCGCGCACGTCACCGATAGACAGTGTGACGCCAGAACCGGAATACGTCTTGAAGCCGTCAGACTCAACGACGACAATGTACGTTCCGATACGCAGCGGGTTGGAACGGTAGCTGCCGGTCTCGTTCGTCTGCGTCGAAGACTCGATGCCCGTTTCGATGTGGCTAAACGTCACGTTGACGCCAGGAATCACGGCCCCGGTAGTATCCGAGACCGTCCCGACGATCAACGCGGTATCAGCCTGCTGGGCGGCCGCGAACGGCACCAGTCCCAGCAGCAGGACAAGAGCTGCGACAAAGCAGCGCTGTCGTTTCATCATGAATTTCCCTCCTTGGAAAACAAAATATTCGTACTACATCAGGCGCAGCTTCAATGCACCCCTGAGTCAGCAGCTGAACAACCCCTAAGCCAACTCATCTGCAGTAATCGGCTCCAACGGTAACACGCCGGGGCCCGACATGTCAACTACAAGTCTCTTCCAATGAGAGATGAGCATGAACGGAGGGCTTGTTTCCAACGTGAAATGAGCATGAAGGGGGCCCTAGAAGGGGTGTGGGGATCATCGGAGGGTGATCTTGCAGCTCGATTTGGAAACTCACAAGAGCTTGGACGATGTGCGCCAGTTCCTCGCCAGCACCCCGCCGGGGGCCACCCTGGCACTGGAGCGCAAGCAGGCCTACGAGCATCTCTCACGGGTGCTGCGGCGCTTCGCGTACTGGAAGCTGGGTAAGGCGGACAGGGGCCTGCTACGCAGCTATCTGGAGCGCACCACGGGGCTGTCGCAGTCGCAGCTGACGCGCCTGATCCGGCGCTACCTGGCCGAGGGCCAACTGGCGGACCGGCGCCGAGGCGCGGCCAAGCCGTTCCGACGCAAGTACACGGCGGCGGACGTCGAGCTGCTGGCCGAGACCGACGAGTTGCACGGGAGGCTGTCCGGACCCGCCACGCTGGCGCTGTTCAAGCGTGCTTGGGAGCTGTTCGGCGACGCGCGCTTCGAGCGCTTGGCGGGGCTGTCGAACGGGCACCTGTACAACCTGCGGCACAGCCGCAGGTATGTGCAAAGGCTGGGCGCGCAGCAGCCCACGCGGCCCACGCAGGTGGCCATCGGCGAGCGCCGGCGGCCGCGGCCGGAGGGGCGGCCGGGCTACCTGCGGATTGATTCGGTGCACCAAGGCGACCTGGACAAAGTCAAGGGGGTCTATCACATCAATGCGGTGGACGAAGTGACGCAGTTCGAAGGCGTGGGCAGCACCGAGCGGATCGCGGAGAGCTACTTGCTGCCGCTGCTGGAGAGCATGCTGGAGGCCTTCCCGTTCGAGATTCTGGGCGTGCATGCCGATAACGGCTCCGAGTACATCAACCACCAAGTGGCGCGCCTGCTGGAGAAGCTGCGCGTGGAGGAGTTCACCAAGTCGCGCCCGCGGCACTGCAACGACAACGCGCTGGCGGAGTCGAAGAACGGCACCGTGATCCGCAAGCAACTCGGCTACGGGCACATCGCCGGGCGGTACGCCGAGCGGCTCAACGCGTTCAACCGGGACGTGCTCACGCCGTACCTGAACTACCACCGCCCGTGCTACTTCCCCTGCGAGCAGGTGGATGCCAAGGGCAAGCTGCGCAAGCGCTACCGCCGGCAGGACATCATGACGCCGTACGAGAAACTGAAATCGCTGCCGGACGCGGAGCGCTTCCTGCGCGACGGGATCGACTTCGCCCAGTTGGACAAGCAGGCCTACCAGTACAGCGACAACGAGGCGGCCCGGCGGCTCAACGAGGCCCGCGACGAGCTCTTCCGAGTGATCCGGGGGGAGGCCGCTAGCGCGGCCTGAGGGCCAGGCCGTTCATGCTCATTTCGGATTGGAAACCGGGAATTCCAGGGGGCTAACTGTATGGGCACAGAAACTGGCCGGTGGGCTAGCCCACCGGCCCCCCTCCGCCACCCGCGGCCCTGCCAACCCTGTGCCCCTAGCACGGGGGAAGGGGTTCCCCTTCCCCTGCGACCCCTTCCCCCCTGCCGCTATAATCGCCTTCTCCCCAGCTCCTCTCCTCCGCCCCTCCTCATGCTCATCTGTGGATTGGAAAGGACTATGTTCCGACGTGCCCGCAGCCTTCATCCGGGAGTACGACCTTTGCTTCGGACGAGCCAGCATGCCAGCCCTTGACCGCCGATCGGCGATTTCAGTCCTTTCCGGTGGCTTGGCGTCAATTGCCTCCAGCGCGGAGCGGCGACCCAACGTCCTCCTTGTCATCTCCGACCAGCTCCACCACGGAGCGCTTGGATGCTCCGGCAACGACATCATCCAAACCCCGAATATTGACCGGCTGGCGAGCCAAGGGGTCCGATTCGAGAACGCCCTGTGCCCGACACCGTTCTGCAGTCCGACGCGGGCGTCGCTGATGACCGGGCTGTTCCCGCACCAGCACGGAATCGTCAAGAACCTTAGGGGGGACAGTCCGGGGCTGGATCGGGACCAGCCGACCACCGAGCAGGCGCTTGCGAATGCCGGTTACGTGGCCCGGCAGATCGGAAAGTGGCATCTCGGGGAGAAGACCCGCGTGCCTGCCTACGCCCAAGATCCGGAGCGGAACTACCGCCAGTACTTCCGATCCATAGCGCGAGACCTGCCCGAGCCGCCAGTCGGCCCGCTCAGCCGCGTCGGACGGCCGATATTCGCCATCGACGCGGTGCACGCCGCAAACGCCGAGTTCGATGGCAACGGGCCGTCGAACACGTGGATCGGGCGGACGGACGTTCCAGTCGAGCACACCGAGGAAGCATGGATCGCCGACCGAGCGATCGAGACTCTGGCCGAGCTAGCGGGCAAGCCGTTCTTCATGACGGTTAGCTTCCCCGCGCCCCATGCGCTGTGGGTGATCAACGAGCCGTACTACAGCCTCCATGAACGGCAGCGTATCGCGCTGCCCGCGAACCGAGGTTCGGTGCGGGACGTGGACCGCTCGACACCGGCCTGGCGCTTCGGACAGCTGCTTGGCGAGGACGGGATGCGCGAGTACCTCGGTGTCTACTACGGCATGGTCTCGATGATGGACGCCAACCTCGGCCGGATCCTGGCCGAGTTGGAGCGTCTTGGAGAGGCCGACAATACGCTTGTCGTCTTCACCTCCGACCACGGCGACATGCTGGGCGGCCACGGCATGTACGACAAGACCAGCTATTCGATGTACGAGGAGACCACAAGAGTCCCGCTACTGCTGCGCTATCCGGGGAAGGTCCGGGCCGGACAGACGAGAAAGACCCATGCAGGAACCTCTGACATCTCGGCGACGATCCTGGACTACCTCGGACTGGGCGCGCCGGGGACGCTGGCCGGACGGAGCCTCCGAGCCTTCATCGACGGTACGGAAGACATGGAACGACCGATGTTTGCTGAGCGTGATCGGTCAGCCTGGGGATCGGAGGGCCCGCCTCACTTCCAGCGACTGATCCGGACTCACGAGTGGAAGTACTGCTACCATTCGCGCGGCGATTCGCAACTCTACAACCTAGCCAACGATCCCGGCGAGACACGCAATCTCATCGACGACAGGGCGGCACGCAGTGCCAAGCGGAAGATGCACGACGAACTCGTCCGCTGGATGAGGGACACGGGCGATCCGAGAGCTGGATCGATCGGGGACGCCTAAGCCGAAGTTCCGGGCCAGAAGCGAAGGGAACTCCTTGTAATGCATTGCCTTATCGGGATTTGGAGTTGTCCTGCACTGGGAACGTTCGGACCAGTTCAAGCGCACGCTTCTGCAAAGCGCTCGGTTCCGTCAGCCGCTCCACGGTGGGCCCGTTGGCGTCGTCCTGCAGGCGGCATTGATGGCGACAGCGCGTGCCCAGCACCTGCAATAACGTCGAGAAGCTGTGCAGTTCCAAGCCCTGCGCCGTCTTGCGACGGTTCTTTTTCGCTTGCACTTCCTGGCGCGGCTTCGCCGCCGCGACCGGATCCCGCCGCGCCTGCCAGCCCGCCAAGTCCTCGTCTTCGAACAGCAGCTCGGCCAAGGCTTGCCGCAGGTGCCACTCCACGTAGTACGCCAGCAGGCACAGCAGCAGGTGGGCCCGCACGCGCTGCTCGCTGCGATGGCGGATCGGGCGCACCTGCAAGTCCACGGTCTTGAGGCAGCGGAAGGCGCTCTCGACGCGCGTTAGCTGCTTGTAGCTGCGCACCACATCTTCCGCTGCCAGATCGCTCTGGCTGGCACGGATCACGTACAGGCCGTCCAAGGCCGCCTCGCGCTCGATCGAGTGCGCGTCCCGGCAGAACTGCAAGCTGCCGTCTGCGATCTGGGTCTGGAAGTGCTTGGCGACCTTGGAACGCTGCTTGGCGCGCCCCACCTTCTCGGCGATGGCGGCCTCCAGCAGCGGCTTCTTGGTGCGCCGCGCCACTTCGCGCTGGATGCGCGCCAGGTCTTGCTCGGCGGCCTCCAGCAGCGCTTCGCGCTTGTGCCGGCGGCGCTCGGCCAAGGCCGGGTTGCAGCACACGATGAGGCGCTCGTCGGGGTACAGCGGGGAGTGGATCTCGGCTAGGTTGCGCTCGTCGAAGAGCGACATCTGGACGCTGCCTTGCTCGGCCAGGCGGCGGATGTCGTGGTGGCGCAGGGCCGAGATCCAGCCCAGGCCGGGGTAGTCGCGCAGGGTCTGGATCTGGGTGTCGGTGAGCATGCCGCGGTCGCCCACCAGCACCAGCCGCTGGAGGCCGAAATGCTGGCGCAGGGCCTGGACCTGGTCCGGCACCGTGGCCGGATCGGCGGTGTTGCCGGGATAGGCCCGCACGGCCAGCGGGCGACCCTGCCGGTCGGCCAGCACGCCGTAGACCACGATCGGTCGGCCGCGCTTGCCGTCGCGGCTGTAGCCGTAGCGCATCAAGGGGCAGCTGTGGCCTTCGTAGTAGCTGCTGGAGACGTCGTACAGCACCTGGGCATCGTCTTGCAGGTGGCGCTTGGCGAGGCGTTGCTCGATGCGGTCCTGGCGCTGCAGCAGCCAATCCATGGCCTGGTAGAGGGCGTCTTCGTCGGCGTCCTGCAAGTCGAGTTCCTCGGCCAGAGTGGTGGCGTGCCAGAGGCGGGTGGTGGCGAGCTTGGAGGCCGGGTGGAGCAGGCGCTGGGCAATCATGGCCAGCACGGCGGAGCGCTGGGGGGAGGAAGCACGATCGAGCAATTTGGGCAGGCCGAGGCGGCGGCAGGCCTCCAGCACGAGTTCGACATGGCCGTGGGGGCGGGAGCTGACGATGGTGAAGGCTTGGTCGAGGCTGACGAGGGGCTGGTTCTTGAGCAGCTTGCGGAGGGCGTTGATCTTGGCGGGGGGCCAGCTGGAGAGATTGGCAAGGGTGCGCTTACGGACCTTAGAGCCTTCGCGCCAGCCTTCGCGGAGGAGGATGGCTGGGGGTGAGGAGCGGTTGGGGACGACTTCCACATACATGGGAATACTATATCACAGATTACGGCATAAAATCAAGCAATAAAAACATCAAACAATCACCACAAAAGTCCATTACATGGGAACAATAGACACTCCGCAAGCGCTTGGAAAGCAATCTAGGCCCTTTGGAATCAACGAGTTAGCGCGAGATCAAGCGACAAAATCGCCCGGAACTTCGGCCTAAGGGGCCGGCCCGGCATGCCGATAAGGCTTGGGGGCCTAGGCTTCGCCACGCAGCTTTTCCGGGCCAGCGCCCATCGTGCGCCCTACCACCCTGGTCAGCAGCTTGGCGCTGTAGATCGTGGAGGCGTAGTGACCGCACTCGTGGGTACAGTGGCAGCCATCGGCTGCGTCGGCAGCGATGCTCTTGGCTTTCGCGGAAAACCATAGGGATGGGAAGTCGTAGTTGGCATCGCGCAGGTTCCCGACCAGCGAATTCTTGGTCTCGCACTCGGTCACGTCGCCGTTGCTGTAGATGACGCAGGCTAGCCGTCCCGCTACGCAGGAGAACTGCGCGCGCCCCTCGGTGACGGTCTTCTCGACGCTGGAACGCACTTGCTCGTCCAAGCTGTGGTTCAGCGCTCCGAATGCGCCTTCCCGGACTCGCCCGGCGCGGCGATCTTGCTCCACTCGATCCGCCAATTCGCGGTATATCTGCGGATCCACCTCTGTCTGCGCCTCGTCCAGCGGGTTGCCTCGGCAGTAGTTGTACGAGGTGCCGTCCGGCTCGAAGCGACGCTTGAGCTCCTCGTGGATACGCAAGATCTCGGACTGGTTGTCGCGCATCACTGTGGTAAGGGTGTGCAGGATCAGATTGGGGTAGGTCCGGCGCAAGCTCTTGACCGCATCGGCGGTCTTGAGCAGGCGCCGATAGGCGCCCTGCCTGCCGCGAATCCTGTCATGCTCGTCCTCGTCCACGTGGTCGACGCTGAGGTTGAGGTGAAAGCGCAGTCCGGCGGCTCGCGGCAAGACGCGCGCGAGCGTGCTCATGACTCGCTCGGTGTGCTGGCCATTGGTCGGCACGTACACGTTCGCGACGCCGTTCGTGCGATGCGCCGCGAGGACAATCTCGGCCAGGTCCGCGCGCAGGAACGGCTCTCCGCCGCCGATGAAGAGGTTGAAGATTTCCCCCATCGACCCCAGCGTGCGCTCGAACTCGGCGAGCGTGAAGTCCACGTTCGGCTTGGGATTGAGTTCGTCCCAATAGAAGCAGTGGATGCAGCGCTCGTCACAGCGCGTGGTCACGTACAGCGTCACGAAAGGCGGCGTAGTGCGTCGCCCGAAGCAGGTTGCCGCCTTGACCTTCGCAAGGTGGGGCAGGAAGCTCCGGGGACTCGAGCTGGGCCGCATCGCTGGACGCCCGGTGAGTGCGTTCGCCTCAATTCAGGGGCTTGACGCGGATATTGCGCCACGCGACCTGGTACGGTCCGGTGCCCTGCCTGATGCCGTGAACCTGCAAGCCGATGAATCCCCCCGGGTGGTTCTTGAAGGCTTCCTCGTCAGAGATGTCTTCAATCGCTTTGCCGTTGATCCAGGTTTGGATGCGCGCTCCCTTGGCGACGATCCGGTAGCTGTTCCACTCGCCGTCGCGCATGGCCTTGTGGGGGACCAGCCTGTCTTCGGGCGTCAGCCAGCCGCGACCGGTGGCTTCCCCGTAGACATAGCCCGACTCTGCCCCGTCTGAACCGCTGGACTCGATCTCGACTTGCGGGCCGTAGACCCTCCCGGCCCGGTCATTGCGACCACTGCCGGTGGACTCGGGTTTCTGCGATGAGCGGATCATGACGCCCGAATTGAGCCCGTCGTCGACCTTGACCTCGAATTCCAATTCGAAGTCGCCGAAGTTAATCGTTGTGCAGAGGAACGAGTTGGGACTGCCGGGGGCCGTGCGACCCAAGATGGTGCCATCCTCGACGCGGTAGGTCGCATAGCCGTTGCGCTGGGACCAGCCGTTAAGGGTCTCTCCATCGAAGAGAGTGATCCAGTCGCCGGCAACGGCAGGGGAGCACAGGCAGGTGCCTAGCAGGGCCGCCAGCGCGATTTTCGTGAGCTTCATAGTTTCTTCCTCCAAGGTAGCTCTAAGAACGCCTCAGGTTCGCCAAGCGGGAGCCGCTTGCGTGCGAAACCCAATCGAGGCTGCTTACGTCACAACAACAGTGACTCTGGTTTCAGGGTAGTAAAATGGCGGGAGACTGCCCAAGTCGCCCTAGGAGCCCCTCATCATGTTCAAACAGCCCACACCCAGATCCGGTCGCCTGCCATCCAATGCGGGCGAAGGCCAGACGCCGCTCGTGGCGATCGTGCTGCTGGTCGGCATCGCGCTGCTAGCGGGCCTGAACGTTTATACGTTCTTGCAACTCGACAAGTTTCGCACGGAGGTCGGCGAGCAGTTCGCGACCCACGAGGTGCGCTTGTCCGCGCTAGACGGCAACATACAGCGGACCACCGAGGTGGCCTCGGAGTTGGGTTCTCAGGTGGGTGAGGTCGCTTCTCGTGTTCAGACCAATGAGGAGCAGATCGTGGCCAAGACGCGCGCTGTCGAGTCGAAGGTCTTGGATCGCACCGAGACGCTGGAGCAAGAGATCGTAAGCGCGCGGGAATCCAGCGAAGCCAAGATTTCCGAAGTGGGCGGCAGGCTGGAGGCCACGAAGAGCGAGATTGGCGAGCTGGGCGGCGAAGTTGAAACCGTCAAGGAAGAGGTCGCTGAGACCAAGAGCCTGCTGGACGAGACGGTGGCCACGCTCACTACGGTCAAGGGTGACCTAGGCGTGCAGAGTGGCTTGATCGCCACCAATGGCGACGAACTCGCGGCGCTCAAGGCGCTTGGCGAGCGCAACTACTACGAGTTCAACTTGGGCAGGACTAGGCAGCCGCAGAGAGTAGGTCCGGTCAGCATCAAGCTCACCGGCACTGACCGCAAGCGCAACCGCTATTCGATCGAGCTCTGGGCCGACGACAAGAAGATTGTCAAGCGTCGCAAGACGCTGCTGGAGCCGGTGCAGTTTTACGTCGAAGGCGCTCGGATCCCTTACGAACTGGTGGTCAACAAGATCGACAACGGTCTGATCGAGGGATACTTGGCTACCCCTAAGGGCGGACCACGCGGCGCGTAGGCTGGCGGCCGGTTCGTTCGCAAGCCTGACCAGCTTGAGCGCGCAGGCTGGCAGGATCAATCGATTGGCAGCACCGAGACCGAGAGTTTGGTCTTGGCTTGAGAGACGATCTCGGCAGTGACTTGGTCGCCGAGGGTATAGACGCCGGTCACGGATAGCTCGTACTGGTTGCGCACCGCCTCGAGGATACGCGTGGCGAGCCGGCGCGGGTCTAGGCCCGTTCGCTTCGCGGCTATGCTTGCCCCGCCCGTGCGCAGAGCCAGCCTGCGCATGGCCCCGCGAGAGTCGGTACGCACAAAGACCGTATAGACCGACACGCCCTTGGCCCGGGCGAGTTCGACGACCTCTGCCTCGGAGGTTTGGCTGCGGGCGATCGCTCCCGCCGAGAGCACGATGATTGCCCGGCGATTGGATCCTGTGTCGAAGCCGCCGTCGATTGCCGCGAAGAGGGCGTCGTGCAAGCGCGGCAGATTGCCATACTCGATGCGGTCCAGCGCTCTGGAAAGGGCCCGTTGGTCGGAAGTGAAGTCTTGGAGCAGGTCGGCCGACTCATGAAAGCTCACGAGCGCTGCGGAGTCGCTTTCGCCCAACTCGCCGATCACGGCTTCGGCGATCGGCCGGACGGCGTGCCCCACCATGCTGCTGTCCACTAGCAGCAGCGTGTCGACTGGCGTGTCGGGTTCGCGAGAGGATACGACTTGCAGGGGCGTATTGCCATCTTTGACGGAGAAGCGCTCCGGGCCGAGGCCGGTCGCGGTCTCGGCGGTGCGCTCGTCGTAGACAGTCACGCGCAGCGTGATCTCTTGCCCAGCCAGCGTAGCGCTGTAAACCACTGCTCCGAGCAGCAAGCGATGGAGCCGGCAGCGCCTCACGAGAAAGCGTCGGGTCGTGGAGTCGTCCATCGGTTGCATCGTAGCAGTGGCGGCCAGGAGTTGAGGAATCTGTAGACGTGTCAGACTGAAGCACGATGCGACGCGCCCTTGCAGCTTGGGCCTTGGCCGCATGGGCGGGTTGCGGGCCTGCTCCCGAGCCCACCAGCGGCGGACCGCCTGTCCATTCAGCGCAGTTCCGCGAAGTGGCGAGCGAGGCCGGCTTGGTATTTGAGCATTTCCCGGACGTGAGCGACGAATACCGGTTGCCCGAAATCATGGGCTCCGGCGTGGCGCTGCTCGACTTCGACGGAGACGGGGACCTCGATGTGTACCTTCTCCAGGGTGCGGCGCTGGAACCGGATGCCGAAGCACCCAAGTCGGAATCCCCCCCCAAGTCATCACTGGGTAACCGGCTATTTGAGAATCAGATCGTTCCGTCGGGCGAATTGATGTTCGAGGACGTGACCCAGATGGCTGGCTTGGCGTTTGGCGGATATGCGATGGGCGTGGCGGTGGGCGACTACGATGGCGACCGGGATCCAGACTTGTACGTCACTGCGCTCGGGCCGAACGCCCTTTATCGGAACTCCGGTGATGGCAGCTTTGAACTGGTCGATGGGCCGCAGGACGGGCGCTGGAGCTGCTCGGCGACGTTCGTGGATTACGACCAAGACGGCGACCTCGATCTGTTCGTGACCAACTACGTAGACTTCAGCGCGCGGAACAACAAGCAGTGCTTCTCACCGGTCGGGTTGCGGGACTTTTGCAACCCGACCGTGTACAACCCTGTGCCGGACAGGCTGTTTCGAAATGACGGCGGGAGGTTTGCGGACGTTTCCGTGGAGGCCGGCTTGGGCGACGCGTTCGGAAACGGATTGGGCGTCACGACGGCGGATCTGAACAACGACGGCAGGCCGGACATCTTCGTCGCAAACGACGGTACCGAGAACCAGCTCTGGATCAACGAAGGAGACGGCCGATTCGAGAACAAGGCTATGTTGGCGGGTGCCGCAGTCAACGCCGACGGACGCGCCGAGGCGGGCATGGGAGTGCTCGCGGCCGACTTTGATGGCGATTCCGATGACGACTTGCTGCTAACGCACAACACGCTTGAGACCAACACGCTATACCTCAACAACGGTCGCGGTCAGTTCGTTGACGTGACCAACCGGTTCGGCCTGGGCATCGACAGCATGCCGTTCACCGGTTTCGGGCTAGCGTGGAGCGATTTTGACCACGACGGGCAGCTGGATGCCTTTATCGCCAATGGCGCGGTGACCGTGATGGAGTCGCTGCGTGGCGAACCGCACCCATTCGTTCAAGACAACCAGTTCTTCCACGGGCTGCCCGAAGGGTTCCAGATGGTGGAGGGAACATCGGTTTGGGGTCGGCTCGTGCCGCTGGCGAGCCGCGGATTGGCCACCGGCGACATCGACCTTGACGGGGATCTAGACGTGGTTGTGTCCAACAACAACGGTCCGGCACGGCTGTATTTGAATCAGACCGGCGGGGACCGGTGGCTCCGCATCAGGTTGGAGTCCTCGGTCGGCAACACTCACGGGCTGGGAGCTAGGGTGGGGCTGGGGTTCGCAGACGGGACCGGCGCATGGCGCCGATTGCACCGCGATGGCAGCTTCCTCAGCTCTGGCGAGCCCGCGGTCCACTTTGGTTTGGGTGGGTCAGCCGAAGTGCGGTCCATCGAGGTGCGCTGGCCGGAAGGGGGCGTGGAGACGTTCCCCGCTGTACAGGCGGGCCAAACTGTCACCTTGCGGCAGGGAACGGGCTCGCCGAAGCCGGAGTGACCGGACACGGTTTCGCGCTACGCGGATCTTCAGCGCGGCTCTCAGGAATCGTCCCTCCGCCTGCAATGTCCGCGCTGGAGTGCGAAGCTAAGGAAGCGCTGGCCGATCATGCTCAAATTCCTGCTGTGGCTCATCCTGCTCGTGATTTGCTGGCCGATCGCGCTGCTAGCCCTAATCGCGTATCCGCTCGTCTGGCTGCTCTTGCTGCCGTTCCGGTTGATCGGAATCGCAGTCGGCGGCGTCTTCGAACTGTTGCGCGCGATCATTGCCCTACCCGCGCGAGTGCTCTCGGCCGGACGAGAGCAGGCCCAGCAGTGAACTCTAGGGCGGAATCGCTCGACATCGATTCCGCCAGCTCACGTGCGGCAGTGCCTAGCTGCTGACCGCGAACGCCACGAACTCGTCGCCGGAAGCCGTGTTGCCTTTGCCGCCCCCCGCCGCGATCACCACGAACTGCTTGCCCCCAGCCTCGTAGGTGCAGGGCGTGGCAAAGCCGCCCGCGTTCAATTCGGTCTCCCACAGGACTTCGCCGGTGTCTTGGTCGAATGCGCGGAACTTCTTGTCGAACGTGCCGGCCATGAATACCAGCCCGCCCGCCGTGGCGATGGAGCCTCCGTGGGATGGCGAACCGGTCTTCGGAATGCCCCGCGCCGCGAGTTCGGGGAACTCTCCGTTGACCACGCGCCACGCGAAGTCGCCGGTTTCGAGGTCGATCGCGGTGACATATCCCCATGGCGGCTTGATGGCCGGGTACCCTTCCGCATCCAGAAACTCGCTGCGGTCGGGCAGGGCGTAGTCGAACTTCTCTTCGGGCGCGAGCTTGAGCTCGATGCGATTGGTGGTCTCGTCCGAACTGACGAAGACTCTGTTCAGCGCCGGGTTGTAGCAGCAGCCGCCCCACAGGCAGCCCCCGCGGAAGCCAGGATGGACCAGAGTTCCGCGCGTGCTCGGCGGCGTGAACAGGTCACCTGCGTCCGTGGACTCCCAGATCTTGCGCGCCGCGGCGTGCGCTTCTGGTGAGATGTCGGTGATGGAGGACTCCGGGAAGCCCTGCCGCGACACCGGAGCCGGCTTGGTGGGGAACGGTTGCGTCGGCCAGAGCTGCTCGCCGCCGAGATCTGACATCGGGATCGGCCTCTCTTCGACCGGCCAGACAGGGCGGCCCGTTTCACGGTGCAGGAAGAAGAGGAAGCCCTGCTTGGTGGGCTGGACTACCGCGTCAAAGGTGCGGTGGCTCTGGGTCATTCGGATCAGTGCTGGCTGAGCCGGCAGGTCGTAGTCCCAGACGTCGTGATGGACGGTTTGGAAGTGCCACTTTCGCTCGCCTGTCATCGCGTCCAATGCCAGCACGCAGTTGCCGAATAGGTTGGCGCCGATACGGTCGCCGCCGTAGAAGTCGAAGGCTGGAGAGCCGATGCCCGCGAACACGATGCCGCGCTCCACGTCGAGGCTCATGCCGGACCAGTTGTTTGTGCCGCCGACATGCTTGTAGGCATTCGGCGGCCAGGTCTCGTAGCCGTACTGGCCCGGCCGCGGCGTGGTGTGGAAGATCCAGCGGCGCTTGCCGGTCCTAGCGTCAAAGGCCCGGATGTGTCCCGGGGCCTGCGGGTAGGGCCCTTCTCCGCCGCCCCCTCCGACCACGATCAGGTCCTTGTAGGCCACCACCGGACTGGTACATTTGACCGAAACGCCCTCTACCTCGCTATCAAGATTCTCGTTGAGGTCAACCATGCCGTTGGCCCCAAACGCCCCGTCGGGCTCGCCGCTGGTCGCGTCTAGGCTGTACAGCCTGTTCTGCGCGGTGCTGAGTATGCGCTTCTGCGAGCCGTCTTCCGACTGCCAATAGCACACTCCCCGGCTGACGCCGGGGCTGCGCCTGGACGACGCCCCTTGCTGTGGGTCGAACGACCACAGCAGCTTTCCACTGGCAGCGTCTAAGGCTTGGACCTTGACTCGCGCTGTGGTGATGTACATCACCCCGTCGACGACGATGGGAGTGCATTCGATAGTGGTTTGTGGCCGGTCCATCGAATCGCCGGTGTGGTGGACCCAAGCGGGCTTGAGCCGCGCCACGTTGGAGCGGTTGATCTGGTCGGCCGGGGAGTAGCGGTTTGCCCCCGCCGTGCCGCCGTAGTGTCGCCATTCGCGGCTGGCGTCATCGCTGAGCCAAGGGCGCGGACCGGGTGCGGGCCACGCCTGCGAGGCTGCGACTAGCGCTACGCCCGAGGACTTGAGGAAGGTTCTGCGATTGGTGGGCATGTTGGAATCTGGATTTCTGGAGAGGGGATGGCCCCTTCGGAGAAAAAGACGTTGCAAGGCCCGGCGAGGGTGGCCAAAGGCGCGAAGAGCATCGAAAGCAAGGAGCGGTTGCCGAGGCTAGAAGCGGTGCAGCCAGCGGACTTTCGTCAGGACGTCTTCGACGCTTGGCAGAAAAGCCCGCTCCAGTGTCTCGCTGAACGGCACCGGCGTGTCAGCAGCGGCGATACGCACGAGCGGCCCGTCAAGGTAGTCGAACGCATGCTCGGAGATGATTCCAGCCAGTTCGCCTCCCATGCCCCCCGTGAGGGTGTCCTCGTGCAGCAGGATGACCTTGCTGGTCTTCTTGGCAGTGTTCAGGATCGACTCGCGATCCAGCGGCACGAGCGTGCGCAGGTCCAGCACCTCCACGCTGATTCCCTCGCTGGCAGCAGTTTCGGCAGCTTCGAGGGCGATATGCACCATCCAGCCGTAGGTGATGATCGAGATGTCGGATCCTTCGCGGCAGACGCCGGCCTTGCCGATAGGCACCGTGTAGTCCTCGGTGGGCAGCTCTTCCTTGACCGAGCGGTAGAGGTACTTGTGCTCGAGGTAGATCACCGGATCGTCGTCGCGGATCGCCGCCTTGATCAGACCCTTGGCGTCATAGGCCGTCGATGGCTGCACCACCTTCAGGCCCGGCGTGTGCACGTAGGGCATCTCCACGTTCTGCGAATGGAACGGGCCACCGTGGATGTTGCCGCCGGCGGGAGCGCGGATGACCATGGGGATGGCCTGGCCCCAGCGGTAGCGGCACTTGGCCGCGAAGTTTGTGATCTGGTCGAAGCCGCAGGCCATGAAGTCTGCGAACTGCATCTCAAGCACTGGGCGCAGTCCGTTGATGGCAGCACCGGTGCCAGCGCCGACGATGCCCGACTCAGCGAGGGGGGTGTCCACCACGCGCAGTTCGCCGAAGCGTTCCAGCATGCCCTTGGTGATCTTGAACGCACCGCCGTAAGTCGCCACGTCCTCGCCCATCACGAAGACCGTGTCATCGCGTTCCATCTCCTCCCAGATGCCCTGGCGAATCGCTTCGACGTAGGTTGTCTCTGCCATGGTGTGGGCGTTACCTCTTCGTTACTTACATTTACGCGGGCGCGTAGACATCGTCTTCCAGCGTCGCCGGATCGGGGAAGGGCTGCTCGAGCGCCCACTCGACGGCGTCGGAGATCTTGTCGAGGACGCGCTTGCGCATGTCTACGAAATCTTGCTCGTCCGCGCCTAGATTCTCCACCATATACTTCTGCAGCATCAGGATCGGATCCTTGCGAGACCACTCCTCGCGGAGTTGGTTGGGCACGTAGTCGGCGGGGTCGTGGGCGGAATGGCCGCTCATGCGGAACGTCTTGCACTCGATGAAGTAAGGGCCCTTGCCCGCGCGGGCGTGTTCGACACCGCGCTTGGAAGCCTCGTGGATTGCCAGCACGTCATTGCCGTTGACGATCTCGGAGGGAATGCCGTAGCCAGCCACGCGATCGGCGATGTCGGCGATCTTCATCTGCTTGTCGAGTGGCGTCGAGTAGGCGTAGAGGTTGTTGTTGCACAGATAGACGATCGGCAGGTTCATGACCGCTGCCATGTTGAGGCCCTCGTGCCAGTCGCCACGACTGGAGGCGCCATCGCCGGAGTAGTTGAAGACGACGTTGGACTCGCCTCGATAGCGCATCGCAAATGCCAGGCCGCCCGCGATGGGGATGCTGGCCCCGATTGACGAGATGATCGGCACGCAGTGGCGCTCGGAGCAGCCCATGTGCATGTTGCCGTCACGGCCCTTGGTCAGGCCCGTGGCGCGCCCCATGTACTGCGCGAGGATCTCTTCGGGCGTGATGCCGCGGATCAGCAGGGCAGCCATGTCCCTGTGCGAAGGCGTCAGCCAGTCGCCCGGACGGGAGAGGATGGCGCTGCCGACGGGGATCGCCTCCTGGCCGCGTCCCGTGTAGCAGCCACCGATGACCTTGCCGTGGCGGTAGAGCTTGTTCTCGATGCGATCCTCCAGTTCCCGCATCAAGAGCATGTAGTAGTGAAATCGTTCGCAGAGGTCGCGGTCAAACTCGGTCTGTAGGTGTGCAACGGCTGGGGTGCTCATAGCAGCATTAAAGAAAGATAAACCATAGGCGCTCGGTTTGCAAGATGGAATGCTCAGGTGGGTGTACGACTTCGTTTTGCACACCCGGGAATAAGCAGGCTGAGGTTACGCGTTCGATCCAAGCGCGGTGAGCCTGAGCAGTCCAAGCTACGACCAAGCGCCCCTGAGACCGAAATTGGCCGGATGTTCGGGGGATTCTGGATCTCTTTGTTGTTAGTTTGTTACGCTAACAACAAGGGAGCCCCTCCATGCCCAGCCCGCCTGATCTCTCCGCCCTCTCCGCCCGCCGCGACGAACTCCGCCGCCAACTGGCCGCCATCGGCGATTTGCGCCCCGGCTCGCTGGTGCAGAACTACCGCCGCTGCGGCCGACCCGAGTGCTTCTGTGCCGACAAGCAGCACCGCGGCCACGGCCCCTACTGGCTGCTCACCTGGTCGGTCAACGGCAAGACCCGCAGCCGCTCGATCCCCGCCGAGCAGGTCGCCGCCACCCAGGCCCAGATCGCTGAGTGCCAGCGCCTGCGACGCCTCATCGCGGACCTGATCGCCGTCAGCGACGAGCTCTGCCAAGCCCAGCTCAAGCCCAGCACCAGCGCGGTTAAAAAAAAGCCTGCCAGCACGAGTTCGCCCCCGCACTGGAAGCCGAGATCGCCCGCCTCGTAGCGCCCGGGGCCGTCGACCAACTCGACTTCGAGGCGGTCGAGACCTGTGTGCGGCGCAGCGCCCTGCAGTTGGCCGCACGGGCGGTCGAGCGGCGTCTGAACGCCGACCACTGCGACGGCCAGTCCCCCACCCAGCCCTGCTCCTGCGGGCACCCGGCGCGCTTCGCCGGCCGCCATCGCAAGACCTTCGAGACCGCTCTGGGGCCAGTCACCATCGAGCGCGCCTACTACCATTGCCGTCCCTGCGGGCGGGGCTGGTTCCCGCGCGACCAAGCGCTGGGCATGGCCGCCACCAGCCTGTCCCCGGCCGTCACCCGCATGACCGGCTCGGCTGCCGCAGTGGCCAGCTTCGCGACCGCCAGCGACTTGCTGGACGAGTTGGCCGCCGTGCGCGTCAATGCCAAGCGTGTCGAGCGCGTCGCCGAGGCGCTGGGGCGCGAGGTGGCCGCCGCCGAGCGGGCGGCGGTGTTTGCCGCCGAACCCCCCGCCGCTGCCACCATGTATCTGGGCGTGGACGGCACCGGCGTGCCGATGCGCCCGGCGGAGCTGGTCGGCCGGCCCGGCAAGCAGCCCGACGGCTCGGCCTCCACGCGCGAGGCGAAGCTGGTCGTGATCTGGACCGCAGATCAGTTCGACCAAGACGGACGGCCGGTCTGCGACGAGGGCTCGGTCACCTATTCGGCGGCGATTGACAGCGCTGCCGCGCGCGACACCGATCCGGCCCCGGCCGCCTTCACCCAACGCCTGCGCCGCGAGGCCGAGCGGCGCGGCTTCCCGCAGGCACCACGCCGGGTCATCCTCGGCGACGGCGCGAAATGGATCTGGGCCGCGGCCACGGAGATGTTCCCCGGCGCGATTCAGATCGTGGACTTCTTCCACGTCTCGGAAAGGATGTGGGAAGTCGCCCGGGCCCTCTTCCCCGCCGACCGGGATAGCGCCGAGGTCTGGGCCGAAGCGCGCTGCGAGGAACTCAAGGCCGGGGCTCTGGACAGTGTGCTGGCGACCCTGCGCGCGCATGCCGGCCACTGCGAGCCAGCCGCCAAGGCCGTGCCATACATCACCACCAACCGCGCACGCATGCGCTACGCCGAGTTCCGCGCCCAAGGCTTGCAGATCGGCTCCGGCGTGGTCGAGGCGGGCTGCAAGAGCGTCGTGGGCCGCCTCAAGCAGTCCGGCATGTACTGGACCAAGGATGGTGCCGAGGGGATCCTCGCCCTGCGCGCCTGCATCTTGGGCGGGCGCTACGAGGATTTCTGGGCCTGGCGAACCGAGTCACGGCTACAGGCCGCCGCGTGACCGCAAACCGCCTGCCGACAAGCGCTGAGCCACCCCTCCTCTAGCTTCAGACCACTTGCCCGGGTCCAGACGGGGAGTCGCACCCAATGCCCGACCTCATCGGCACTTGTAGCACCGCCGCACATCGCCACGCGCAATACTGACCCACTTCGAACCTCCAAAAGTCCGAGAAATCAAAATGAAGTCGCGCACCCTGCTCAGGTGATTCCAGATGCTGCGGGCTCTGCGGCTTACACCACACCGCAGTTCGGCGCATCGCTCCTGTCCACCGCTTTACGCCACATCGCCCGTTGGACGGGAACTCGGGCGGCCACAGCTTGTCGGCCGACATCGAAACGCCACACTGAATTGCCAGCCGGCCGACCTCGGGTCGGGTTCCTCCGAAGGCTCGCAGAGTCAGTGCGCTTAGCCGGGCCGTACAGTGCGCTGGCCGGTGCAATCTAGCCCTGTGCCTGCCTGCGTTCCGACTCGCACAGGGTATCCCGCAAGGCCCCTCTTGCGGTGGCCACCAGCGCCATCCAAGCTCGCTCCGGTGCTAGCTAGCTCCCTCGTTTTGGACTTGCGGCATGGGGGCGTTGCCTTCGCATGAGACCTGAAACGGGCTACGGTAATGGCTGAGCTATGGCCAAGCTCCGCTTACCCACCGGTATCCAGACGTTTCGCAAGATCCGCGAGGGCAACTGCTACTACGTCGACAAGACCGGCTTTGCCCTGCGCTTGATCCGGGAAGGTAAGTACTATTTCCTGTCACGCCCGCGCCGCTTCGGCAAGAGCCTGTTCTTGGACACATTGGCCGGCGACAGACGAGATGCTGGCGCAGGCAGTAACACTGGGGGCTGAGAGCACAAGTGGCATTGGCCGTGATGATGCCGAGAGGCCAAGAATGCTCGCCTGGGCAACCAGCGAACAGGATGTTGACTGGTGCCTCGCGAGCCGGTTGTGTTCGCGGGCCGGCGGTTGTAGGCACGAAGCGATTCCAGCGCGCAGTTGAGCGTTCACTGTCCGGCGCGCGAGAGCGTCGCCAGCGCGGCCAGGATTCGTCATCGAGAAACGCGAGCGCTAGGTGATCCGCTGCCCGGGCAGTTCTGTTGCTTGCATTCGAGGCGCTCTCCGACGAGTTGAGCCCGTGTGGTTGGTCGCGTCCTGCACGCCTTCCGGCCAGTCTCACTCTGGCCTGAATGCGTGGATCAGGCCATCTGCCGCGACTGGCCCCGAAGATGGCACCCGAGCGCTTGGGGCCAAAGCCCAAGCAGAAACAGCTTGCCAGCCGACTTCATGACGCTGCCCTTGGCATTGGCTCAGCCACGGGCTAACGTAGAAGCTGGGCTATGGATAAGCGTATTCTGCCCATCGGCATCCAGAGCTTTCGCGACCTCCGCGAGCGCAATTGCTATTACGTCGACAAAACCGGCTATGCCCTGCGCTTGATCCGGGAAGGTAAGTATTTTTTCCTGTCGCGCCCGCGCCGCTTCGGCAAGAGTCTCTTCGTCGACACTCTCAAGCACCTATTTGAGGGCGACCGAGACTTGTTCGTCGGCCTCGAAGCGTACGATCAGTGGGATTGGTCGGTGCGGTACCCGGTCGTGCGGCTCGACTTTGCCGGGCTCAACGCGAATCGCCCCGGCGCGTTGGAGCAGGACGTGCTGGCACAGCTGTCGAAACTAGAGCGGATCACGGGTGTCGAGGCCTACCAGGCATCTGGGCCTCGCCGCTTGGAAGAACTGATCCGTACGTTGCGCAGCCAGGCTGGCCAGCCGGTGTGCGTATTGATCGACGAATACGACAAGCCGATCCTTGACGTCATCGAGAATCCGGACCTCGCTCGTGCCAATCGGGATTACTTGAGCGGGCTCTATGGGATGCTGAAGTCGTGCGATCAGGATATTCGCTTTGCGTTCCTCACCGGCGTGAGCAAGTTCTCCAAGGTGAGCCTGTTCTCCGGCCTGAACAATCTCAATGACATCACTTTGGATGAGCGCTACGCGGTGATCTGCGGCTACACCGAGGGTGATCTTGACAAAGAGTTCGCGGCGGAACTGCCGGGATTGGACCGCGAGCAAATCCGCGAATGGTACAACGGCTACAGTTGGAGTCTCGCGGCCGAGAGCCTGTACAACCCCTTCGATCTCCTGCTCCTATTTGACAAGCGCGCATTCAAGCCGTGGTGGTTCGAGACCGGCACGCCAAGGTTCCTAGTGGAAACGTTGATCAAGCGCAACATATCGACGGCCACCTTAGACGGCATGCTCGTGAGCGAAGACGATCTTGGCAAGTTCGAGGTGGACAGTATCGCTCCGGAGGCGCTGCTGTTCCAAACCGGTTACCTCACCATCGGAGGCCAGGAGACGCGCCGAGGACAACTGCGCTATCGGCTCGTCTATCCCAACCGCGAGGTGCGCCAGAGCCTGAACACGAGCCTGCTCACATATCTGACGGGCAAGGACCCTCACCGGGAACAGCACCTCGACGCCCTCGAGGAATTCCTGGCTCGGGGCGACCTGAATGGGTTGGAGCGGCGCATCCGCGCCTTGTACGAGAGCATTCCCTATGAATGGCACACGCGCAATGAGATCGCGCGCTACGAGGGGTATTACGCGAGTGTGTTTTACGGCTACGTCTCGGGGCTGGATGTCTCTGTGACAGTGGAAGACAGCAGCAACCGCGGACGGCTGGACATGGCAATGCAGGCCGGCAGCCACGTGTACCTGTTCGAGTTCAAGGCGTGGCAGGAGAACCGTGCAGGGTCGGCGCTGGCGCAGCTGAAGGAGCGTGACTACGCGGCGAAATACCGCCACCTCGGGTTGCCGATCCATTTGGTGGGCGTGGAGTTCAATGCTCAGACACGCAATGTGGAAGTGTTCGAGAGCGCACTCGCGTGAGCGGCTGGCCGCTACGCGCTCTTGTAGCCGGTAGGCCGAGCGGTCGAGAACTCGGAAAATCTGTACATCTATAAACTGCCAGACTCGCTCGGCCGACTCGCCCCCCTCGAGAACTCGAGAACCCAAAAACCCCAAAAGGGTGTACGACTTCAAAGTGATATAGCAGGGGTTCCGGGCGGTTGAAGGCCCGAGCCAGCGGGGCAGGCATCAGGGGCGGGTAGTGCGGTAGGCCCAGAAGTCCTCGTAGAGTCCACTGAGCTTGCAGCAGCGCAAGGCGGCGATCGCATTGGCGCCTGCTTTGGTCCAGTGCATCCCGGAACGCTTCAGGCGCGTGCCGAGCACAGCCTTGCAGGCAGACTCTACGATGCCCGAAGAAACGCACAGCCCGCGGGCGCGGAAGTCGGCGTATTGCATGCGCGCGCGGTTGTTTTCGATGTAGTTGGCGCACTGGGTGGCCGCGCAGCAGTCGGCGTGGGAGCGCAGGATGGCCAGCACGTCGTCGAGGCAGCCGTCGTCGAGTTCGTCGCAGCGCACGTCGGCCCACAGCCGGGCGTGCTCGGGCTGGTCGGGGAAGAGCGCTTTCGAGACCGCGTGCAAGTGCTCTTTGGCGTGGAACAGATCCACAATCTGGATCGCACCGGGGTAGTCTTCCCCGGCGATCTTCCAAATCCAGGCAGCTCCGTCACCGAGGATCACGCGGCGCTGGGCTTGCGGGAAGCCGCGCCGCTCGGCCTCGCGCCGCACGCGCTGGGCGAACGGGGAGGGCTGTGGGTCGGTGTCGCGGCTGGCCGCGCTCTCGATCGCGGCCGAGTAGCTGGCCGAGCCGGGGTCGCGCATCGGGCGGCCGGTCTTGGGGTGGCGCGACTGGGCCGTCCAGACTACCGACAGCTTGGCCTCGCGGGTCTTGGCCGAGCCGTCGGGCTGCTTGCCGGCGCGCCCGGCCGTCTCGCTGGAGCGCATCGGCAAGCCGGTGCCGTCCAAGCCGAGATACATGGTCGGGGCAGACGGGCCCTCGGCAGGGAAAGCCCCGGCTTGCTCGGCGGCGGCGATCTCGCTGCCGAGCGCCTCGGCGCAGCGCTCGACCTGCTTGGCTTCCACGCGCACGCCGGCCAGTTCGGCGAGCAGCTCGGAGGACTCGGCGAAGCTGACCAGAGCGGCGCTCGCGCCGGTCATGCGCAGCACGCCGGGCGAGAGCGAGCAGCCGTGCAAGCCCAGGCTGTGGTCGCGCGGGCAGCAGCCGTGGCCGCAGGCCGGGCAATGGTAATAGGCGCGCTGGAGGGTGAGCGGGCCCAGCACGCTCTCGAAGGTCTTGGGGCGGCGGCCGGCGTAGCGGGCCGGCCGACCACAGTCGGGGCAGTCTCGCAGCGGGCCGCAGTGGTCGGAGCGGTCGGCGTCGAGGCGCTGCTCGACGGCGCGCGCGGCGAGTTGCAGGGCGCTGCGGCGGACAGCGGTCTCGACGGCCTCGAAGTCGATGGGATCGTCCGGGCGGGTGCCGACGAAGCGGTCGATCTCGGCGCGGATGTCGGGTGCGAAGCTCTGGCTCAGCGTTTTTTTTTCGCCTGTTCGGCGGCCTCAGCAGTTTGGGCCATGCGGGCCCGGCAGATTTGCTCGCTGATCTGGACCAGTTCCGCGGACAGGGCCTGGAAGCGGCGGTAGTTGGCAATCTGCTGGCGGGCGGTGTCGACTTGGTCGGGGCGCAGCGAGCGGGTGACGGTCTTGCCGTCGGTCTTGAAGGTGAGCGACCAGTAGGGGCCGTGCAGCTTGCCTCCGGGCGAGCGGCATTGGCAGCCGGGCTTGCCACAGGGGCGGGAGCGAGACGAGAGGGAGCCGGGGCGCATGTCGCCGAGTTCGGCGAGCAGCCGCAAGATGCACAGCTTGCGGTCTTGGAGAGCGGAGAGGGAGAGAGTGAGCACAAGGGCCTCCTATCCTCCAGTATATAGTACTGGAGGAATCCGAAATGCAACCCTATGCCCAATATGAGACTTCGTCTCAGTTCAGCGGGAAATCACGACCATGTCGTACACCCCCCCAAAAGGGTGCGCGACTTCATTTTGATTTCTCGGACTTTTGGAGGTTCGAAGTGGGTCAGTATTGCGCGTGGCGATGTGCGGCGGTGCTACAAGTGCCGATGAGGTCGGGCATTGGGTGCGACTCCCCGTCTGGACCCGGGCAAGTGGTCTGAAGCTAGAGGAGGGGTGGCTCAGCGCTTGTCGGCAGGCGGTTTGCGGTCACGCGGCGGCCTGTAGCCGTGACTCGGTTCGCCAGGCCCAGAAATCCTCGTAGCGCCCGCCCAAGATGCAGGCGCGCAGGGCGAGGATCCCCTCGGCACCATCCTTGGTCCAGTACATGCCGGACTGCTTGAGGCGGCCCACGACGCTCTTGCAGCCCGCCTCGACCACGCCGGAGCCGATCTGCAAGCCTTGGGCGCGGAACTCGGCGTAGCGCATGCGTGCGCGGTTGGTGGTGATGTATGGCACGGCCTTGGCGGCTGGCTCGCAGTGGCCGGCATGCGCGCGCAGGGTCGCCAGCACACTGTCCAGAGCCCCGGCCTTGAGTTCCTCGCAGCGCGCTTCGGCCCAGACCTCGGCGCTATCCCGGTCGGCGGGGAAGAGGGCCCGGGCGACTTCCCACATCCTTTCCGAGACGTGGAAGAAGTCCACGATCTGAATCGCGCCGGGGAACATCTCCGTGGCCGCGGCCCAGATCCATTTCGCGCCGTCGCCGAGGATGACCCGGCGTGGTGCCTGCGGGAAGCCGCGCCGCTCGGCCTCGCGGCGCAGGCGTTGGGTGAAGGCGGCCGGGGCCGGATCGGTGTCGCGCGCGGCAGCGCTGTCAATCGCCGCCGAATAGGTGACCGAGCCCTCGTCGCAGACCGGCCGTCCGTCTTGGTCGAACTGATCTGCGGTCCAGATCACGACCAGCTTCGCCTCGCGCGTGGAGGCCGAGCCGTCGGGCTGCTTGCCGGGCCGGCCGACCAGCTCCGCCGGGCGCATCGGCACGCCGGTGCCGTCCACGCCCAGATACATGGTGGCAGCGGCGGGGGGTTCGGCGGCAAACACCGCCGCCCGCTCGGCGGCGGCCACCTCGCGCCCCAGCGCCTCGGCGACGCGCTCGACACGCTTGGCATTGACGCGCACGGCGGCCAACTCGTCCAGCAAGTCGCTGGCGGTCGCGAAGCTGGCCACTGCGGCAGCCGAGCCGGTCATGCGGGTGACGGCCGGGGACAGGCTGGTGGCGGCCATGCCCAGCGCTTGGTCGCGCGGGAACCAGCCCCGCCCGCAGGGACGGCAATGGTAGTAGGCGCGCTCGATGGTGACTGGCCCCAGAGCGGTCTCGAAGGTCTTGCGATGGCGGCCGGCGAAGCGCGCCGGGTGCCCGCAGGAGCAGGGCTGGGTGGGGGACTGGCCGTCGCAGTGGTCGGCGTTCAGACGCCGCTCGACCGCCCGTGCGGCCAACTGCAGGGCGCTGCGCCGCACACAGGTCTCGACCGCCTCGAAGTCGAGTTGGTCGACGGCCCCGGGCGCTACGAGGCGGGCGATCTCGGCTTCCAGTGCGGGGGCGAACTCGTGCTGGCAGGCTTTTTTTTAACCGCGCTGGTGCTGGGCTTGAGCTGGGCTTGGCAGAGCTCGTCGCTGACGGCGATCAGGTCCGCGATGAGGCGTCGCAGGCGCTGGCACTCAGCGATCTGGGCCTGGGTGGCGGCGACCTGCTCGGCGGGGATCGAGCGGCTGCGGGTCTTGCCGTTGACCGACCAGGTGAGCAGCCAGTAGGGGCCGTGGCCGCGGTGCTGCTTGTCGGCACAGAAGCACTCGGGTCGGCCGCAGCGGCGGTAGTTCTGCACCAGCGTGCAGATTCCGAAGGAAAGTGAACAGTCGTTCCGATTGAAAATGAACGCCGATTCCGATCGAAAGTGAACACCTGTTCCGATCGAAAGTGAACGCCGATCGTCTCCGCTAGGAGAGGGTCGGAGCGTCGCGACCGAGTGACGGGCGAACGAGCTCCTCCCCGAGGAGGAGTTTGCGCATGCCAAGAGCGCGGATAGCGATGCATACGATTCAAGAGATTCTGAGGTTGCGCCACGAGTGCGGCTGTTCCCAAAGGGAGATCGCGCGCTCGTGCGGGTTGGCCACGGGCACGGTCAACAGGCTGCTGCGGCAGGCTGAGCAGGCCGGGCTGGAGTGGCCCTTGCCGCCGGATTGGGACGAGGCGGAGTTGCACCAGCGGCTGTACGGACGGCCCGCGGGAGCGCGGCCGAGCGCCCGCCGCGAGGCGCTGGACTTCGCGGCGGTGCACAAGCAACTGTCGCGGCGCAAGCATCTGACGCTGCAGCTGGTGTGGCAGGAGTATCGCGAGCAGCATCCGGACGGGTACGGCTACAGCCAGTTCTGCGAGCTGTACCGGGACTGGAAAACGCGCCGGGACCCGGTGATGCTGCAGGAGCACAAGGCCGGGGACCGGATCTTCGTCGACTACGCCGGCGCTACGGTGCCGATCTACCTAGTGGAGAGCGCCGAGCCGCGCCCGGCGCACGTCTTCGTGGCGGTGCTGGGGGCGAGTTCGTACTTCTACACGGAGGCGAGCTGGGGCCAGGACGTCGAGTCTTGGATTAGCGCGCATGTGCACACCTTGGAGGACTTCGGCGGGGCGGCGAACACGTGGGTGCCGGACAACCTGAAGTCCGGCGTGACGCGCGCTTGCCGCTACGAGCCGGTCCTGAACCGCAGCTATCGGGACATGGCGCGCCACTACGGGATGGCGATCGTGCCCGCGAGGCCGTTTCGTCCCAAAGATAAAGCGAAGGTCGAGAAATGCGTCCAGCTGGTCGAGCAGGGCCTGCTCGAGCCGTTGCGGCACCAGCGTTTCACAAGCCTGGCTGAGCTCAACGAGGCGCTGCGCGAGCGGCGGGCGGAATTGAACGCGAAGCCGTTCCAGAAGCGGCCGGAGTCGCGCCGGGAGCTGTTCGAGCAACTGGACCGTCCGGCGCTGCGGCCGCTGCCGGCCCGGCGCTACGAGTACGCCGCCTGGAAGCTGGCGCGCGTGAACATCGACTACCACGTGGCCGTGGACGGGCATCGCTACTCGGTGCCGTGCGAGCTGGTGCGGGAGCAGGTGGAGGTGCGCCTGAGCGCGCAGTGCGTGGAAGTTCTGCACCAGGGCCGGCGGGTGGCCGCGCATGCGCGCAGCCGGACACAGGGCGGGTTCACCACCGAGCCGGGGCACCGTCCGAAATCCCATCGGGAGCACGGCGAGTGGCCGCCGGAGCGGATGCAGCAATGGGCCGCAACGGTGGGTCCGAGCACGGCGCGGGTGGTTGCGGAATTGCTGGAGCGCAGTCGCTTCCCGCAGGAGCGCTACGGCAGTTGCCTGGGCATCATCCGCCTGGCACGGCAATGCGGGGAGGAGCGGATGGAAGCGGCCGCGCGGCGGGCGCTGCACTACCGCACGGTGAGCTACGCCAGCCTCAAGGCGATCCTGGCGAGCCGGGCGGAGCGGCAGCCGCTGGAGGGCGAGCCGTCCAATGGCAGCAAGCCGGTCGAGCACGGCAACATCCGCGGTGGCGAGTATTACGGGGAGGGGGCCGCGAGCGGCCCTGGGGAGGAGCCAACATGTTGATGCAACCGACGTTAGAGCAGCTGTACGGGATGCGGCTGAACGGGATGGCGGAGGCGTTCCGGCGGCAGCTGGAGGATCCGGCGGCGAGCGAGCTGGCATTCGAGGAGCGCTTCGCGCTGCTGGTGGAGTCGCAGTGGACGTGGAAGGAAAGCCGGGCGCTGACGCGGCGGCTGGCGCTGGCGAAGCTGAAGCAGCAGGCCTGCCTGGAGGACATCGACTTCCGGCATCCGCGCGGGCTGGAACGGGCTCGCTGGATGAGCCTGGCGCACGAGTCGGCCTGGCTGCGTCGCAAGCAGAACGTCGTGCTGGTCGGCCCCAGCGGAATCGGCAAGAGCTTTCTGGCGTGTGCCTTGGCGCAGCGAGCCTGCCGGGACGGCTTCAGCGCCCTGTACACCCGAGCGCCGCAACTGTTCCGGGAACTGCACGGCGCGCGCGCCGAGGGCAGCCTGTCGCGCCTGCTGGCGAAACTGGCCAAGATCGACGCCCTGGTCGTCGATGACTTCGCCCTGGCACCGATGAGCGAGTTGGAGCGGCGCGACTTTCTCGACATCTGCGACGACCGCTACCGGCTGCGCTCGACGATCCTGACCTCGCAACTGCCGACCGACCGCTGGCACGGACCGATCGGCGACCCGACCGTGGCGGACTCGATTCTGGACCGCATGGTGCATCACGCGCACCGTTTCGAGTTGCAGGGAGAGTCGCTGCGCAAGGTCCGCGGCCGGGCCGAGATCACGGCCGGCGAAGAGGGGCCGGCATGAGCGCGGGCTACCGGCTCAAGCGCCGCGGCGGCTTCTTCGCCGCCGGGGCGGAATTCGAGCGAGCGCTGGGCGAACTCTCCGACGGTGCGTTCAAGCTCTACGCCCACGTCTGTTTGCAGGCCGAACGCGCCACGGGCCGGCTGGCCTTCGAGCGCGCCGCGCTGGCGCGCCGGCTGGGCAAGAGCCGCAGCGCCCTGGGACGCCATCTGCGCGAACTGGTCCGCGCCGGCGTGTGCGACCTGGAAACCGCTCCCAACCAGCACCGCCGCTCGGTGCTGGCCGTGCGCGACGCCTACTGGCCCTATCGCGCCGCGCAGGCCCCGCCGCCAGCCCGCCCGGAGGGCGCGGCCGGGACCTATGTCGAGGCCGTGCGAGAGGCCTTCCTCTCACCCGCTTGCGTGCAGGCAGGATTCGGCCCCGCCGACGAGCGTCGGGCCGCCGACTGGCACGCCTCGGGCGTGCCCTTGGAAACGGTCCGCCGGGCGATCCTGCTCGGCTGCGTGCGCAAGTCCATGGCCCTGATCGAGCGGCCCGCCGCGCCGCCGGTACGCAGCTTGGCCTACTTCGAACCGCTGCTCCGCGAAGTCGAGCGCGAGCGCTTCCCGGCGGCCTACTGGCAACACTTGGAATTCAACCTCGGGCGTTGCGAAGACTACTGGCAGCACAGGCCCGGCCACGCACCGGGCCGTGCCTGCCCGAATTTGGAACAGGCAGGGCGGCCGCCGCTAGGCGCATCCCCCTCGTCGTCCGCAGCGGACAGTAAGGAAGGAAAGACGAGATGATGATGACTGATTCTCCCCGTATGCACGGGGATCCACTTGACGGAGGTGCCTCCGGAAGCGCATTCTGAAACCGGCCGCGTCGCTTCGCTCCGAGGTGTTCACTTTCCTTCGGATTGAGTGTTCACTTTGAATCGGAACGAGCGTTCACTTTCCTTCGGATTGAGCGTTCATTTTCGCCGGAATCCGCACCAGCGAGCCGGGGCGCAAATCGCCGATGGCGGCCAGTTGGCGGCGGAGTTCGTCGCGGCGGGCGGAGAGGGCGGAGAGATCAGGCGGGCTGGGCATGGAGGGGCTCCCTTGTTGTTAGCGTAACAAACTAACAACAAAGAGATCCAGAATCCCCCGAACATCCGGCCAATTTCGGTCTCAGGGGCGCTTGGTCGTAGCTTGGACTGCTCAGGCTCACCGCGCTTGGATCGAACGCGTAACCTCAGCCTGCTTATTCCCGGGTGTGCAAAACGAAGTCGTACACCCCCCCCAAAATTTGTAGAGTCCTTTCCAATCCACAGATGAGCATGAGGAGGGGCGGAGGAGAGGAGCTGGGGAGAAGGCGATTATAGCGGCAGGGGGGAAGGGGTCGCAGGGGAAGGGGAACCCCTTCCCCCGTGCTAGGGGCACAGGGTTGGCAGGGCCGCGGGTGGCGGAGGGGGGCCGGTGGGCTAGCCCACCGGCCAGTTTCTGTGCCCATACAGTTAGCCCCCTGGAATTCCCGGTTTCCAATCCGAAATGAGCATGAACGGCCTGGCCCTCAGGCCGCGCTAGCGGCCTCCCCCCGGATCACTCGGAAGAGCTCGTCGCGGGCCTCGTTGAGCCGCCGGGCCGCCTCGTTGTCGCTGTACTGGTAGGCCTGCTTGTCCAACTGGGCGAAGTCGATCCCGTCGCGCAGGAAGCGCTCCGCGTCCGGCAGCGATTTCAGTTTCTCGTACGGCGTCATGATGTCCTGCCGGCGGTAGCGCTTGCGCAGCTTGCCCTTGGCATCCACCTGCTCGCAGGGGAAGTAGCACGGGCGGTGGTAGTTCAGGTACGGCGTGAGCACGTCCCGGTTGAACGCGTTGAGCCGCTCGGCGTACCGCCCGGCGATGTGCCCGTAGCCGAGTTGCTTGCGGATCACGGTGCCGTTCTTCGACTCCGCCAGCGCGTTGTCGTTGCAGTGCCGCGGGCGCGACTTGGTGAACTCCTCCACGCGCAGCTTCTCCAGCAGGCGCGCCACTTGGTGGTTGATGTACTCGGAGCCGTTATCGGCATGCACGCCCAGAATCTCGAACGGGAAGGCCTCCAGCATGCTCTCCAGCAGCGGCAGCAAGTAGCTCTCCGCGATCCGCTCGGTGCTGCCCACGCCTTCGAACTGCGTCACTTCGTCCACCGCATTGATGTGATAGACCCCCTTGACTTTGTCCAGGTCGCCTTGGTGCACCGAATCAATCCGCAGGTAGCCCGGCCGCCCCTCCGGCCGCGGCCGCCGGCGCTCGCCGATGGCCACCTGCGTGGGCCGCGTGGGCTGCTGCGCGCCCAGCCTTTGCACATACCTGCGGCTGTGCCGCAGGTTGTACAGGTGCCCGTTCGACAGCCCCGCCAAGCGCTCGAAGCGCGCGTCGCCGAACAGCTCCCAAGCACGCTTGAACAGCGCCAGCGTGGCGGGTCCGGACAGCCTCCCGTGCAACTCGTCGGTCTCGGCCAGCAGCTCGACGTCCGCCGCCGTGTACTTGCGTCGGAACGGCTTGGCCGCGCCTCGGCGCCGGTCCGCCAGTTGGCCCTCGGCCAGGTAGCGCCGGATCAGGCGCGTCAGCTGCGACTGCGACAGCCCCGTGGTGCGCTCCAGATAGCTGCGTAGCAGGCCCCTGTCCGCCTTACCCAGCTTCCAGTACGCGAAGCGCCGCAGCACCCGTGAGAGATGCTCGTAGGCCTGCTTGCGCTCCAGTGCCAGGGTGGCCCCCGGCGGGGTGCTGGCGAGGAACTGGCGCACATCGTCCAAGCTCTTGTGAGTTTCCAAATCGAGCTGCAAGATCACCCTCCGATGATCCCCACACCCCTTCTAGGGCCCCCTTCATGCTCATTTCACGTTGGAAACAAGCCCTCCGTTCATGCTCATCTCTCATTGGAAGAGACTAACATTGTCCGAGAGACGGATTCTAGGCTACACTACTCCCCGATTCGGGAGGGGACTATGGTTGGCAAGTTCGGTGCGCTCAGCCTGGCATTCGGCTGTTGCGCCATTGCGGGTGAAGCTACCTACCCGCTCATCCCGGAGGAGCGCATTCCCGTCACGGAGCTGACGGTGACGGATACGGCCTACGCGGCGATCCGCAAGCCTCCCGGAGACGGGCCTTTCCCAGCGATTGTGTTCATGCACGGCGGGCTGGGCCAGAGCTCGATGGCAAACCTTCGCCAGAACGCCGTCCGCCAGCCCACACAGGCGCGCTTCCTGGCTTGGGGATATGTTGCGGTGACGGCAACGCGAAGGGAGATTCGTAGCGACCCGCAGGACCGAGGGGTGGTCGAGGACACTCTCGCTCTAGTTCGCGCGGTCCGGGAGCTGCCGTACGTCGATGCCGAGAGTGTCGCGCTGTACGGAGGCAGTGGCGGCGGCACGTTGGCCCTGGAAGTGGCGAGCGTCTCCGACGAACTCTCGGCTATCGTGGCGGGCGAGCCCGCCACAATCATCTACATGGGCATGTTCACAAAGGCCCACGTCGTGACCGGGCCCGACGGCAATCCGACGGGAGACCGCCGGTGGGACGTGATGAACGCGGATCCGAAGGTCCTGTACGACGAGGGCGTTCGACAGCGTACGCGGCAGAAGCTCGCGGGCCTTTCCGCTCCCACGCTCATCCTGCACGGGGACGTGCATGCCCTGAAGGCTTTCAACCTAGGGCTGTTCGTGCCCGAAATGAAAGCGCTCGGCAAGCCGGTGACCGTCAAGACATATCCGAGCGAGCCGCACGGATTCTACTGGGGCCGCGGGCGGGACCCGGCCACAGCGCTGCAGGCTAACCGCGACGCCGACGCATTCCTGCGCAAGCACGCCCGCGTGCAGCCGCGTGCAATCAACCCGCAATGGGCAAGGCCGGTGAAGGTGGAGCCGATGCGCCAAGCGAATCGCAACTGAGCACGCGGGCCGGGCCAGGCGTGATCCGCGTCGGCCGTCGCAATCCTGCGCGGAGACCACCGGCTGTCGTTGACTTCGCCGCCCAGATGCCATACGATTCGGATATTCGGAGCCGCACCTCGCGCGACATGACGATCTACAGGTTCACCGCCTGCGCCTGTACGAGGCCGGCCTAGGCCCGGCCCCTCCCAATGTTGCCCCGGCAGCAAGATCGCTGCCAGACCAGACCCCAGAGGTTGACGTGTTCCACGGGATTCGCGAACAGATTCAGACTGTCTTCAAGCACGACCCTGCGGCCAAGAGCGGCCTCGAGGTCTTGTTGTGCTATCCGGGCGTCCATGCGATCCTGCTGCACCGCCTCGCCAACAGGCTCTACCGCTGGCGCAGGTTTGTCCTAGCACGGCTGGTGTCGCACCTGTCGCGCCTAGCCACCGGGATCGAAATCCATCCGGGCGCAACCATTGGCCGCCGCTTCTTCATCGATCACGGAATGGGAGTCGTCATTGGCGAGACGAGCGTCATCGGCGACGACGTCCTGCTCTACCAGGGGGTGACGCTCGGAGGCACCGGGCACGGTCGAGAGCGGCGCCATCCGATGCTGGGCAATCACGTCGTAGTGGGCTCGGGCGCCAAGGTTCTGGGCAATATCGAACTCGGGGAATGGGTCAAGGTCGGGGCAGGCTCGGTCGTCGTGAAATCAGTGCCGGCTCACGCCACGGTTGTGGGCATACCTGGCAGGGTGGTCGCAGTGAAGGGTGTCAGCGTCAGCCACGACGAATGGCAGATGCTCGAGCACGGCGAATTGCCCGACCCGGTCGGACAGACCCTCGCGAATCTAAACGAAAGGCTCTCCCTGATCGAAGCGGAAGTCAAGGTGCCAGATACGCCCGAGCCGGACATTGGCACGACGCTTCCCAGCGGCTAGCCCTTAGGCGGGCGTGGCCGACCCCTCGCCCACAGTCTCTTCCTCGAGCGGAGGCAGTCCGAGATCTGCCGGATCGATCGCCTCGACGGGAGGTCCGCCACCGTCCGAGACACGCTCGGCCTTGCGCTGCAGTTTCTTCTCTTCCTTGTCTCGACGCTTATTGGCGCGCGCAAGCTCCTTAAGGCGCTTCTGGAATCGAGTGTTGGATCGACTAGCCACTAGAACTGCCCTCCCCTAGAGTCGCAATAGAGCCCTCAGCACGGCCTACAACCCAACCGGAGCGGACCGTAAGCTTCAGACAATACGCATTATTGCAGACCGTAACAAACCATGCGCTCAAGGGGGGTGTACGACATGGTCGTGATTTCCCGCTGAACTGAGACGAAGTCTCATATTGGGCATAGGGTTGCATTTCGGATTCCTCCAGTACTATATACTGGAGGATAGGAGGCCCTTGTGCTCACTCTCTCCCTCGCCGCTCTCCAAGACCGCAAGCTGTGCATCTTGCGCCTGCTCGCCGAACTCGGCGACATGCGCCCCGGCTCCCTCTCGTCTCGCTCCCGCCCCTGTGGCAAGCCCGGCTGCCAATGCCGCTCGCCCGGAGGCAAGCTGCACGGCCCCTACTGGTCGCTCACCTTCAAGACCGACGGCAAGACCGTCACCCGCTCGCTGCGCCCCGACCAAGTCGACACCGCCCGCCAGCAGATTGCCAACTACCGCCGCTTCCAGGCCCTGTCCGCGGAACTGGTCCAGATCAGCGAGCAAATCTGCCGGGCCCGCATGGCCCAAACTGCTGAGGCCGCCGAACAGGCGAAAAAAAAACGCTGAGCCAGAGCTTCGCACCCGACATCCGCGCCGAGATCGACCGCTTCGTCGGCACCCGCCCGGACGATCCCATCGACTTCGAGGCCGTCGAGACCGCTGTCCGCCGCAGCGCCCTGCAACTCGCCGCGCGCGCCGTCGAGCAGCGCCTCGACGCCGACCGCTCCGACCACTGCGGCCCGCTGCGAGACTGCCCCGACTGTGGTCGGCCGGCCCGCTACGCCGGCCGCCGCCCCAAGACCTTCGAGAGCGTGCTGGGCCCGCTCACCCTGCAGCGCGCCTATTACCATTGCCCGGCCTGCGGCCACGGCTGCTGCCCGCGCGACCACAGCCTGGGCTTGCACGGCTGCTCGCTCTCGCCCGGCGTGCTGCGCATGACCGGCGCGAGCGCCGCTCTGGTCAGCTTCGCCGAGTCCTCCGAGCTGCTCGCCGAACTGGCCGGCGTGCGCGTGGAAGCCAAGCAGGTCGAGCGCTGCGCCGAGGCGCTCGGCAGCGAGATCGCCGCCGCCGAGCAAGCCGGGGCTTTCCCTGCCGAGGGCCCGTCTGCCCCGACCATGTATCTCGGCTTGGACGGCACCGGCTTGCCGATGCGCTCCAGCGAGACGGCCGGGCGCGCCGGCAAGCAGCCCGACGGCTCGGCCAAGACCCGCGAGGCCAAGCTGTCGGTAGTCTGGACGGCCCAGTCGCGCCACCCCAAGACCGGCCGCCCGATGCGCGACCCCGGCTCGGCCAGCTACTCGGCCGCGATCGAGAGCGCGGCCAGCCGCGACACCGACCCACAGCCCTCCCCGTTCGCCCAGCGCGTGCGGCGCGAGGCCGAGCGGCGCGGCTTCCCGCAAGCCCAGCGCCGCGTGATCCTCGGTGACGGAGCTGCCTGGATTTGGAAGATCGCCGGGGAAGACTACCCCGGTGCGATCCAGATTGTGGATCTGTTCCACGCCAAAGAGCACTTGCACGCGGTCTCGAAAGCGCTCTTCCCCGACCAGCCCGAGCACGCCCGGCTGTGGGCCGACGTGCGCTGCGACGAACTCGACGACGGCTGCCTCGACGACGTGCTGGCCATCCTGCGCTCCCACGCCGACTGCTGCGCGGCCACCCAGTGCGCCAACTACATCGAAAACAACCGCGCGCGCATGCAATACGCCGACTTCCGCGCCCGCGGGCTGTGCGTTTCTTCGGGCATCGTAGAGTCTGCCTGCAAGGCTGTGCTCGGCACGCGCCTGAAGCGTTCCGGGATGCACTGGACCAAAGCAGGCGCCAATGCGATCGCCGCCTTGCGCTGCTGCAAGCTCAGTGGACTCTACGAGGACTTCTGGGCCTACCGCACTACCCGCCCCTGATGCCTGCCCCGCTGGCTCGGGCCTTCAACCGCCCGGAACCCCTGCTATATCACTTTGAAGTCGTACACCCGCTCAAGGGCGCGGCGGAGCAACTTGAGAGGACGCCGCGTGCAAGGTCAACTCGAGGAGCCAAGCCCATGCTGGATGGAGCAGCGAGCTCGAAAGGGGATGGCCGGAAACCGCGCCCGCTGCGGAGCGGAACGCCCTGCCAGCGCTAGTTGCGACGCGCGCGACGCCGGTTTCGCTTGGAGCGGATCTCCTTCAGCTTGCTGGGCTTGCGCTTGGGCTTGCTGATCCTAAAGGTCCCGCTCCCCATGTATTTGGCGCTGTAAACTTCAGTCTTTTTCTCAGCCATGGCTGACTCACCTTCTTGATCAGGATAGCGCATCGGGAACGCGGTGCCGAAGCGCGCCGCGCCGATCGTCCGGGCGTTCGGCGCCGCGCTCGATAGCGCAACGGGGCGGCTGTCCGAGGCGGCCAGCCCATATTCCGGGTACAACGCGGCTGCGGCGGGGATCCGCGACTTGCAAGAGCGGCCAGGTGCAGTCGCGCTCACACGCGGCAATTCGACCGTGCGCATATACTGATTGGTCTTGCTCTATGGCCTACCCGCGTATCGCCCGCATGCAGAACGTAGAGGAGTTCCGCGCGTACTGCGAGGAACTCGGCCTGCCGCTGCAAGCGGAGGATCGGATCGAGACCGCTCCCGACTCGCCGCTAGCCCAACCACTGACGGCGGGCGGGAAGACGCTCGGCAATCGCTTCGTGATCCATCCGATGGAGGGCTGGGACGGCGACGACGACGGCAAGCCTAACGAGCTGGTGCGCCGGCGCTGGCGCAACTTCGCTCACAGCGGTGCCAAGTGCGTCTGGGGCGGCGAGGCGATGGCCGTCACGCCCGACAGCCGCGCCAACCCGCGCCAGCTCATGATCCGGCCGGAGACAGAGGACTCGCTCAAGGCTCTGCATGCCGAACTGCTCGACATACATCACTCCTATTTCGGTTCGAACGCAGACCTGCTAACGGGTTTTCAACTCACCCATTCGGGCCGCTTCTCGCGACCCAGCCAGTCGGGCCTCGAACCCAGAATCCTCTACCGCCACCCATTCCTGGACCGCAAGTTCGGCATTCCGGACGACTATCCGGTCCTAAGCGACGACGAGGTGAGGGGGATTATCGACCTTTTCGTCAGGGCGGGCGGCATCGCCGAGCGCTGTGGCGCCGACTTCGTCGATGTGAAGCACTGTCACGGCTACTTGGGACACGAGTTCCTGAGCGCGGTCACCCGCGAAGGGCCGTTCGGCGGCTCGTTCGAGAATCGCACCCGCTTCCTGCGCGAGGTGGTTTCGGGCATCCGGGCAACCACCTCCCGCATCCAGATCGGAGTCCGACTGAGCGCCTTCGACTTCGCCCCCTACCGCCCGGATCCCACACGCAGCTCGGGTTCCCGTCTCGGCCCCGGAATACCCGAGGACTTTTCCGGCGCGCTGCCGTACCGCCATGCCTTCGGCGGCAGTGCCGAAAACCCGGTGGAGTTCGACCTCAGCGACACGTTCCGGTTCATCGAGCTGCTGCGCGAATTGGACATCCGCCTGCTGAACGTTTCGGCGGGCAGTCCGTACTACAACCCACACATCCAGCGCCCGGCCTTGTTCCCTCCGTCCGATGGCTACCAGCCGCCCGAGGACCCGCTGGTCGGCTGTGCGCGCCAGATCGAAGCCACGGCCCAGATCAAGGCCGCGTTTCCGGACATGGTCGTCATCGGCACCGGCTACAGCTACCTGCAGGAGTTCCTGCCGCACGTGGCCCAGTGGGTCGTGCGCAGCGGCAAGGCCGACGCTGTCGGCTTGGGACGGATGGTGCTGGCCTACCCGACCCTGCCCAAAGACACCCTCGCCAGAGGCAGTCTCAACTCCAAGAGGATCTGCCGCACGTTCAGCGACTGCACCACCGGTCCCCGCAACGGGTTGGTGTCGGGCTGCTATCCGCTGGATCCGGCATACCGCAACCTGCCGGAAGCGGCGCTCGTCCGCAAGATCAAGGCCTCGCTCTAGGCACGGCAAACGCCCCCGGGGCCGAGAAGCGGGCTAGAATCAAGGCGCGATGTTGGCGCTCCGACTGACCCTCGTCCTCTTGGCTGGCACGCTGTGCGCTCAAGACCCGATCGAATATGCGTACCAAGAAATCTACGACGGCCAGAACGGCCATCGCTTCCAGCCGACCGTGCGCCAAGAATGCCGCAGCGTCGTATTCGGCAGCGACGGCACGGTGTACACGGTCGGCATACAGTCCAACGCAACCGACCTACTCAATTCCACGCGTCAGTTCGTCTCGCTCGGGCGCTGGCGAGGCGACCATTGGAGCGAGATCGCCAGAGTCAACGAGTTGGACGGCTATGTCTTCAGCTCGGTGGCAGCGGCTGACGATGCGGGCGGACTGTGGATTGCCTGGTCCGAGTTCAACGATGTGGAACAGGACTTCGACGTCTACGCCCGGCACTGGGACGGCGCCAGGCTCGGGCCTGTCTCGCGGGTCAGTTCCGGACGCGGTCCCGACATGCGACCGTCCGTCGCCCTGATGCCGAGCGGCTCTCCGGTGATCGCATGGGAGTCGGCCCGCAAGGGGGCCGTCCGGATCGCCCTGGCCAGCATGTCGGACGGGGGGTGGAACGAGCGCCTCATGACCCCCGACAGCGGCTTCAATTTCCGCCCCCACCTGGCGGCGGGCGGCGATGGCAAGCTTTGGCTGGCCTTCGACCGCTGGGTGGACGGCGACTACGACGTCTATCTGCGTACCGCGAGCAACGGCCAGTGGACGGACGAGACAGCCTTCTTCGCCTCGGAAGAGGACGAGCAGCGCCCGATGATTCGCTTCGCGGCCGATGGCACGGCTTGGATCCACGCATCCGGTAGGGTTTCCGGCGTTCGCGACAGCACGCGCTACGAGCTGCCTGCCGAGGCGCGTGATTTCGTCGCCGAGCTAGACCGGCTGGACGAATTCCAGATCGACCGCGGCGGGCGCTTCTGGTTCCTGCACCAAGTCACTTCGTTCCATCCTGGCAACCCAGGCTACCGGGCCGGCAGATCGCCGGGCTCGGCGGGAGCGTGGTTCGACGGCAAGACACTGCAGCCGTTCACCTTGGGCATGGCGATCGGCTACCGGGCGCCAGCCTTTGAAGAGGACGGCTTCTGGCACGCCACTGACATGATGATGTACCGCAAGGCCATCGAGCCCGTCAGCGCGAGCGTTCGCGGCGAGGCCGTGAGCGGCCCGATTGGCGAGACGAAGCAGGCCGCGCATCGGCCCGCGCATGTGCCCCACGAGACTCTCGAACTCGACGGCCAAATCTACACGCTCTACTACGGCGAACTTCACACCCACCTCGGGGAATACCCGGGGGACCGGACGATCGAGATGTGGACGGACCGCTACTACATGAACGCCATGCACTCCGGCGTCCTGGACTTCGGGGCCGCGTCCGACCACGACTGGCCATCGATGACCAACTCGAAGTATCGCGTCGAGCAATCCTACTCCAACGTCCTGTCAGAAGACGGTCGCTTCGAGGGCTTCTCCAGCTACGAATGGAGCGGCGATGCGGCCGGGCGTCGCCGCTACGGCGACCGGACGGTGATCTTCAGCAAGCCGTTCTCGCCGATCTATCGCATCACCGATCCCGAGAGCAACTCGATCGAGGAGTTGCGCCGCAATCTCGCGCGAGAGAACGCCATCCCGTGGGTGCATCACGTCGGAGCGCCGTGGGGTGCCATGGACTGGTCCAAGCATGACCCAATTGCCGAACCAGTGGTCGAGATCACGTCCGGCCACGGCGTCTACGAGACGTACGATCAACCACGGGCCGTCCCGGATTGGCTGCGCCGCCCACCGGTCGGCAAGACCTCGATACAAGACGGGCTCGCCTATGGCAAGAAGTTCGGCTTCGTGGGCTCGAGCGACCGCCACGATGGGCTCAGCGGCTACAACACCGGCATGCTGGGCGTGTTCGCCAAGGAGCTGAGCCGCGAATCGGTGGTGGATGCGCTGCGCGCCCGGCGCAGCTTTGCAGTGCGCGGCGGCGAGCCGGTCTTGGTGGACTTCCGGGTCAACGGCGTGTTCCAAGGCGGCGAGGCCGAGATCGGAGCCTCGTCCCCGAAGATCGCGGTAAAGGTTAAGGCCGTCTCGCCCGTAGACAAGATCGAGATCGTCAGCGACGGGCAGTACATCTATGCGTACGAGCCAAGCGGCGAATCAGAGTCAGCTGAGTTCACGTACCGCGACACTCGCGAGCCCGTCGCCGGGCGGTACTATTACGCCCGTATTTGGCTCAAGGGCCGCTTCAAAGAGCCCCACTACCAACAGATGGAGGTCGGCAAGTATGCGTGGAGCTCGCCGGTGTGGCTGAAGTGACCGACCTGATCTAACACCGGCCCAGCCGGACGAAAGTGGAACCGCTCGCTCGCACGGGTGGGCGCGACCTGATCAGGACTGCGGACACGCTGCGTTAAGGCAGCTGCTCGAACGGCACCCAGCCTACCTTCTCGCCCCATTCCAGCCACGCGGCCTCCATGGCAGCGACGCGCTCGGGCATTTCGGCGGCAAGGTCGCGCTGCTCGCTGCGATCCTCTGCGATGTCGTAGAGTTCCCAGGGTCTGGCTGCGCGCGTGCCGCGATCGCGGAGCGCGACGAGTTTCCAGCGGCCTTGGCGAATGGCGCGATTCCCCTGATGTTCCCAATACAGCGCTTCATGACCGTCACGGGTGCCGGTCTCGAGGATTGGACGGAGGCTCCTGCCTTCCAGCGGCACGATCTGCCTGCCGTCCCGCTCGGCCGGGTACTCCGTTTCGGCTAGGTCGATGCACGTGGCCATCAGGTCGATGACATGACCGGGAGCATCGGTGATCGAGCCGCCCGGCAGATTGATTCCGTCCGGCCAGTGGCAGATCAGGGGCGAAGAGATCCCGCCTTCGTGGACCCAGCTCTTGAACATCCGAAACGGCGTGTTGCTGGCATTCGCCCAAGGCCGGTCGTAGCCGTCAAACGATCCAGCGTCGCCGGGCATGGCGTTCGGGTCTGCCCACGTATTTCTCGGCGTTCCCTGCTCGATGTTGGCGTCCTCGTGGCAGCCGCCGTTATCGGACAGGAACAGGATGAGCGTGTTGTCGAGCTTGCCTAGATTTCGGATGGTCTCGACAACACGGCCTATGCCTTGATCCATGCAGTCGATCATGGCCGCATAAACCTCCATGCGGCGTTCCCACAGGGCCTTGTCCTCGGCATCGTCCCAAGCCGACACGTCCGGGTCGCGCGGGCTAAGCGTCCAAGTCTCGGCGCGGATCCCGGTTTCTTGCTGGCGGGCGAAGCGCTGCTGGCGCAGCACCTCCCAGCCCATGCCGTACTTGCCGACATACTTTTCGATGTCTTCCGGCTTGGCATGTAGCGGCCAGTGCGGGGCGGTATAGGGCAAGTACAGGAAGAACGGGTCCGGCTTGGTGCCATGCTCCTCGAGGAAGCGCACGGCGTTGTCGGAGAACGCATCCGTCATGTAGAACGATCCGTCGTCGGGAGGCGTGTATGGATCGTTGCCCGTCGCCATCTGCCGGGCCCCATCGAGCTTGAAGTAGTTCGAGCCGCCGCTGATCAAGCCGAAGTAGTCATCGAAACCGCGGTCGACCGGCCAATGGGGACGGCTCTCGCCGACGTGCCACTTGCCGGACATCAAGGTCGTGTAGCCGGCCTCCTTGAGAACCTCGGCGATCGTCACGCAGCGATCGTTCAAGCGCCCTTGGTATGCCGGATGGCCGTAGTCGCCCACCATGTGGCCGACGCCCGCCTGATGCGGGTAAAGCCCGGTGAGCAGCGCGGCGCGGGTCGGACAGCAACGCGCGGCGTTGTAGAACTGCCGAAAGCGCAGGCCGTTCGCGGCCAGAGCATCGAGGTTGGGCGTCGAGATCTCCCCGCCATAGCTGCCAATGTCGGAGAAACCCATGTCATCGGCCATGATCACGACGATGTTGGGGCGTTCGCCCGCTCTCGATTCCGGCGCCGGGGCGCACCCCGCGAGCGAGGCGCCACCGAGCGCCTGAAGGAACGAGCGGCGGTCAAGACCTGGCTGCATCACGCATTCGAGTATCTCCAAACCAGCCGGGCGCGCGCAAACTCTTGCTTGCGCGAGCCATCACTTCATGCGACGGGCGGAGCTCCGGGCAGCGAAGCTAGCGCGACAACGGACGTCGCCGGCACCAGACAGCAGCGACATGGGCAAGGAATGGCACCGGCATCGAGGCCGATCCGGTTACACGCCAGCGGCTGTTGCAGCTCAATCAAGCCTACTGGAGAGACCGTTTACTGGATGACACGGAGCCACGCTTTCTGGCACCCATGAATGGATTCCTCACGACTGTGATCCCCAGTGCCAGATCTTGAACCTGCTCATCTTCCATTTCACGCTATGTGGCTTGGCTTGGCCGCGACTGACCTCTGCCTGATCCTCGAGGACCTCGACCACGACCGCCCGTTCAAGTGCCCGCTGGCGGAGCTCACGGGCGAAGCGCCAGGACTCTGGATCGTAGCGAGCACGACTCGCACTGAATGAAGAGAAGAAAGGAGAGTTGGTCAGAGCCTTGGTCGACTTCGTGCAGGAAGCGCCGCACCGCGTAGTGGTCAGCATCAGGCCCTCGATCTCCTGACGAACAAGTTCCGGCTCTTCGCCGCGCAGGATCGGATGCCGCCCCAGCTGATGCGTCTCGATCTCGTCGTAGGCGACCTCGTTCTTCCAGCGCTCGTGATACGGTGCGTCCGACTGGGCAGTCGGCGCGGAGCGGGAACGCGCTATCGAAGTGCTGAGGTGAATCCGTGGCTAACGCACATCGGCACAGGTTGTGGACAGTAGCGGCCAAGGGAAGCCAAGCGTATCTAATTGGAACGCAATAGTTTGTGCTCGAATATCCATCAGTACCCAAGGCTAACAACCCCACATAATTTTTGTCCACAACAACACCATCATCAACCCTACAAATCCCAGCTTATGCCGCCAGTCCCATGGTTCCAGCTCTGGCGTCCCTGCGTCGGTCGTGTCTGCGGTAGTGCCTTCGCCGACCACCGCACGCATGAGGCTCAAGGTCAGATGGCAGTCGGGTAGTGCTTCATGCGCCTGCCTACGTCGCAGTGCGCCCTCATGAGCCGCCGCTTCTTCAAGCTTGAGCCATCGCCAGCCACCGGACGATTGAGGAATTTGGCGGTGCGCCGCATAATCCATCATCAGGCACCGCCAGCGCACAATCGGTGGGAATTCCAACCCGTAGCGAATGGAAGTCTGATTGAGAACGCGCTGCTCGTGCGCGGCATTGTATGCGCAAACCGTGTTGGCCCTCGCTAGTAGCTTGAAGATCGCTTCGTAACACTCCGGCCACGGACGAGCTCCCGTTGCCCTCAGGCGTTGCAACTCAGATCCCCGCGTGCCACCTTCGACATCCTTTGGGAAATTGCCCGCCGGCAGGACTGCAGCGTTGTAGCAGACTGCTCCGGTCGTATCGATCACTGCAACGTCTACTACCTCGGCCCATTTCCCGGCACCTGTTGTCTCTGTATCGACGATCAGAACATCCGTTCGGTCAAGCAGCTTCCCCGGGTGCGCGACTTCATTTTGATTTCTCGGACTTTTGGAGGTTCGAAGTGGGTCAGTATTGCGCGTGGCGATGTGCGGCGGTGCTACAAGTGCCGATGAGGTCGGGCATTGGGTGCGACTCCCCGTCTGGACCCGGGCAAGTGGTCTGAAGCTAGAGGAGGGGTGGCTCAGCGCTTGTCGGCAGGCGGTTTGCGGTCACGCGGCGGCCTGTAGCCGTGACTCGGTTCGCCAGGCCCAGAAATCCTCGTAGCCCATGTTTAACATTTTCGGATCGCAAGGGCGGCCCAACTGCGTTCTATGCCCGGCAAGCTGAGACTCGATTTGGTGTGGTCTAGGGCGGGCACTCGCCCGATAACCGACGTAGGTTTGGTGCGGCCCGGACAACTGAACCTGCTTGGCGCTTGCGGTCCGACCGCGATCAGACCGCGGACTGGTTCCTGTTGTCGGCGGAAGCAACAGGTCTGGCACCCACCGCCATTGGACGCGCTTCCGGGAATCTTCGCGCCCGCCGCGTCGATCACCGAACATGGAGCGTAACCAACTGTCAAACAGTAGTTTACGGCGCAAGAACGCACGCCTTGACGGGGCCTTCCCGCCCCGCTGCCGAGGCTGCGGACGGCCCCCGGGGGAGCCATTGCCACGCCGCTGCGGCGGCTTGGCCGCGATTCGCCCCGGCGCGGCCCGCACTCCCAGCCCAGCCCGCTCGCACCCATCCCGGCACAGCCGCAAGCGGCTGTGAAACCCCGCTGCAGGACCGCTCGGCGGCTCTCTGGGCCGCAGCATCTCAGGCCTGCTGGATCTCGATGATTTCCGCTTTCGAGGCTGGTTTCCAAATCTGTAGTGCCAGAAGGTGTAGGGCCAGAAAATGAGTTATCGGGGCCGGATTTGCTGGACTTCCCGCGCCCAGCCCTGCTAGCCTGCGCCTAGTGTTCATTCGCCGCTCCCCCTACCGCCGCGCTCCCAATGGCACCAGCTATGCCAACCACCGCCTCGTCCGCTCCGTGCGCGTCGCTGGCCGCCCCCGCCAGAAAACCCTGCTCAATCTCGGCGCCGGCTTCGACGTCCCCGCCGAGCACTGGCCGCTGCTCTGCCAGCTCATCGAAGCCATCGCCACCGGACGACCTCTCCCGCCCCGGGCGGCTGCCGCTGACCTGCTCGCGCGCGCCCGACAACTCGCCCGCCAACTTATCGATTTCCACGGCTCCCTCGGCGACGACAGCCCCTCCGAGCTGCTCTACGTCGAGGCCGATTCCCTGCGCTGCGAGCGCCCCCGCTCGGTCGGCGTCGAGCACGCCGCCCTGTGGGCCCTGCAGCAACTCGGGCTGCCCGCTTTGCTGCGCTCGCTCGGGTTGTCCCGCCAACTGCTCGCTTGTGCCCTGGGCTCGGTCATCGGCCGCCTCGCCGGCGTCGGTTCCGAACGCGCCGCCAACCGCTGGCTGCGCAGCGAGTCCGCCCTCGGCGAACTGCTCGACCAGCCCTTCGAGCCGATCTCCCACATGCAGCTCTACCGCGCCTCCGACGCCCTCGTAAAGGACCGTCAGACGATCGAGCAGCAGGTCTTCCAAACCAGTCTGTCGCTGTTCGATTTGCAGCCCAGCATCACCCTGTTTGACCTCACCAACACCTACTTTGAGGGCGAGGCCCTGCGCCAGCCGCTGGCCCAGCGCGGCCATTCCAAGGAGCGGCGCTCGGACTGCCCCTTGCTCACGCTCGCCTTGGTGCTCGACGGCAGCGGCTTCGTGCGCCGTTCGCAGGTGTTCGCCGGCAATGTGCAGGAGGCATCGACCCTGCAGGACATGCTGGAGCGGCTGGGCGCGGGGCGCGGCGCGCTGGTGGTGATGGACCGCGGCATCGCGACCGAGCAAACGCTGGCCTGGCTGGACGAGCAGGGCTACCGCTACCTGGCGGTCAGCCGGGAGGGCCAGCGGCGCTTCGAGCAAGCCCGGGCGGAGTCTGTGCAGACCGCCTCGGGGGGGCAGGTGCAGGTCGAGCGGGTGCTGGGCGAAGACGGTCGGCAGGTGCGGCTGTACTGCTATTCGCAGGCCCGGGAGAAGAAGGAGCGAGCGATCGAGGATCGGCGGGCGCAGCGCTTCGAGGAAAGCTTGGAGCAGTTGCACGCGGGGCTGTCGCGGCCGAAAGCGCGGCGCAAGCTGGCTGCGATCCAGCAGCGCCTGGGGCGGCTGCAGGAGCGCAGCAAGGGCGCTTCACAACATTACAAGGTCACGCTGGAAACGGACCAGAGCGAGCAGAAGGTGACGGCGGTGCGCTGGCAGCGGCAGCCGCTAGAGGGCTCGCGGGCGACGCACCCGGGGGTGTACAGCCTGCGCAGCAACGACACGAGTTGGGAGGCGGAGGCGATGTGGCGGGCCTACGTGGGCCTGACGGACGTGGAAGCGGTGTTCCGCAGCCTGAAATCGGAACTGGGCCTGCGGCCGGTGTACCACCACAAGCCGGAGCGCTCGGAAGGGCACCTGTTCATCACCGTGCTGGCCTACCAGGCGGTGCAGGTGATCCGGCGCAAACTGCGCCAGCACGGCGAGCACTCCAGCTGGGCGAGCTTGCGGCAGGTGTTTGCCACGCAACGGCGCGTGACGACCACTCTGCAGTGCGCTAACGGGCAGACGCTGCACGTGCGCCAGACGACGCAGCCGGAGGCGGAGTTGCAGCAGTTGTACGAGGCTCTGGGGATCGACGAACTCCCCGGCCAGACCTGCAAGATCCTGCTCTGAATCCGGCCCCAATTTCATTAGCGCGCACTTTGTAGTGCAAGTCGCGCTTTCTGGAGCGGTCTAACTCCCTGTTAATCAATCACATCCTAAAATCCAATGTTAAACATGGGGTAGCGCCCGCCCAAGATGCAGGCGCGCAGGGCGAGGATCCCCTCGGCACCATCCTTGGTCCAGTACATGCCGGACTGCTTGAGGCGGCCCACGACGCTCTTGCAGCCCGCCTCGACCACGCCGGAGCCGATCTGCAAGCCTTGGGCGCGGAACTCGGCGTAGCGCATGCGTGCGCGGTTGGTGGTGATGTATGGCACGGCCTTGGCGGCTGGCTCGCAGTGGCCGGCATGCGCGCGCAGGGTCGCCAGCACACTGTCCAGAGCCCCGGCCTTGAGTTCCTCGCAGCGCGCTTCGGCCCAGACCTCGGCGCTATCCCGGTCGGCGGGGAAGAGGGCCCGGGCGACTTCCCACATCCTTTCCGAGACGTGGAAGAAGTCCACGATCTGAATCGCGCCGGGGAACATCTCCGTGGCCGCGGCCCAGATCCATTTCGCGCCGTCGCCGAGGATGACCCGGCGTGGTGCCTGCGGGAAGCCGCGCCGCTCGGCCTCGCGGCGCAGGCGTTGGGTGAAGGCGGCCGGGGCCGGATCGGTGTCGCGCGCGGCAGCGCTGTCAATCGCCGCCGAATAGGTGACCGAGCCCTCGTCGCAGACCGGCCGTCCGTCTTGGTCGAACTGATCTGCGGTCCAGATCACGACCAGCTTCGCCTCGCGCGTGGAGGCCGAGCCGTCGGGCTGCTTGCCGGGCCGGCCGACCAGCTCCGCCGGGCGCATCGGCACGCCGGTGCCGTCCACGCCCAGATACATGGTGGCAGCGGCGGGGGGTTCGGCGGCAAACACCGCCGCCCGCTCGGCGGCGGCCACCTCGCGCCCCAGCGCCTCGGCGACGCGCTCGACACGCTTGGCATTGACGCGCACGGCGGCCAACTCGTCCAGCAAGTCGCTGGCGGTCGCGAAGCTGGCCACTGCGGCAGCCGAGCCGGTCATGCGGGTGACGGCCGGGGACAGGCTGGTGGCGGCCATGCCCAGCGCTTGGTCGCGCGGGAACCAGCCCCGCCCGCAGGGACGGCAATGGTAGTAGGCGCGCTCGATGGTGACTGGCCCCAGAGCGGTCTCGAAGGTCTTGCGATGGCGGCCGGCGAAGCGCGCCGGGTGCCCGCAGGAGCAGGGCTGGGTGGGGGACTGGCCGTCGCAGTGGTCGGCGTTCAGACGCCGCTCGACCGCCCGTGCGGCCAACTGCAGGGCGCTGCGCCGCACACAGGTCTCGACCGCCTCGAAGTCGAGTTGGTCGACGGCCCCGGGCGCTACGAGGCGGGCGATCTCGGCTTCCAGTGCGGGGGCGAACTCGTGCTGGCAGGCTTTTTTTTAACCGCGCTGGTGCTGGGCTTGAGCTGGGCTTGGCAGAGCTCGTCGCTGACGGCGATCAGGTCCGCGATGAGGCGTCGCAGGCGCTGGCACTCAGCGATCTGGGCCTGGGTGGCGGCGACCTGCTCGGCGGGGATCGAGCGGCTGCGGGTCTTGCCGTTGACCGACCAGGTGAGCAGCCAGTAGGGGCCGTGGCCGCGGTGCTGCTTGTCGGCACAGAAGCACTCGGGTCGGCCGCAGCGGCGGTAGTTCTGCACCAGCGAGCCGGGGCGCAAATCGCCGATGGCGGCCAGTTGGCGGCGGAGTTCGTCGCGGCGGGCGGAGAGGGCGGAGAGATCAGGCGGGCTGGGCATGGAGGGGCTCCCTTGTTGTTAGCGTAACAAACTAACAACAAAGAGATCCAGAATCCCCCGAACATCCGGCCAATTTCGGTCTCAGGGGCGCTTGGTCGTAGCTTGGACTGCTCAGGCTCACCGCGCTTGGATCGAACGCGTAACCTCAGCCTGCTTATTCCCGGGTGTGCAAAACGAAGTCGTACACCCAGCTTCCCCCAATCGCTTGTGCGGTACAGTCTCCTCATACTAGACTCCTCGATCCTTTCGCCAGTTACCGAGATAGGGGGCTCTTGGGATTCAGGGTTCGAGGGGGCGGGGCGCTGGCCGGGTGGAAACAAGCTCGCCCGCCGCTGGATGTGAAGTTCCCAAACAAGCCATCTAGGCAACGGAGAGCGAACTTGTCCCTGCGAGCAACGGTATCACAGTATTGATCCGTTGGACGAAGCAACACCTTGAGATTCAACGTTTCTTCGGAACTGCGGAGAATGCTGTGAAGTCGCAAATCTGGATTGCGGTCGCCGTGTATGCCTTGGTGGCGATCGTGCGGAAGGAACTCGGCATCGAGCTGTCACCGTACCGCATGATGCAGACGATCTCCGTCACGCCGTTTGAACAAGTCTTGCTTGATCAGTTATTTGCGGAATCTTGGCCACCACCCGAAGCAGCCTTGACGGGGCAGCTGCTGGTCTTCGACAGCTGACCGCGGCCAGCCGCATGCGGTGCGGCTTGCGGATTCTAGGCAGGTGGGCTCGGATGGCTGCCCGGGAGCGGAAACTCCACAGATCGAGCCACATGTATGCGGCCAACCGCAAGCACCACGCAGCGACTTCGACAGGCCGCCTTGAAGCAGACCGCCATGCCCGTCTCGGGCACCGCCTGCCGGGTCGCAGGCACGTGTGGGACCCTGAAATCGTACACTTTTTCCGACGCACTTTGCCTCGGGCGAGAAATCCAACTCATTTAAGACACGGCACACGGCTGTCCGGCTTACAGCCATTATCAGTCTCATAACCCACTATATTTCAAGAAGTTGAACGGTTTTTCTTGATGTGAACGACTTCAGCGGCCTGAGCCGTCTCTGCACAATCTATCGTGTTCTTCACGCCTCCCACCATGGTTGGCGACCAGAACCGATGTATTCCGGAAAGCTCGTCTTCGCCCAAGTGATGGCCCACCTGCCCCTGCACACCTTGCATCGCTGTGTGCAGCGCTACGGTGGCGACCGTCGCGTACGCTCCTTCTCCTGCCTCGACCAGTTCCTCTGCATGGCGTTCGCCCAGATCACCGGCCGGCGCAGCTTGCGCGATCTCGAGATCGCCTTGCGCGCCCACAGCAGCAAGCTCTACCACATGGGCATCCGCGGCGGCATCGCCCGTTCCACGCTGGCGGACGCCAACGAGGTGCGTGACTGGAGGATCTGGCAGGACTTCGGCCAAGCCCTGATCCGCATCGCCCGCCCCATGTACCGCGACGAGGATCTCGGCCTAGAACTCGACAACACGGTCTACGCGCTCGACTCCTCCACCATCGACCTGAGCCTGAACGCCTTCCCGTGGGCCCGCTTCCGGTCCACCAAGAGTGCCGTCAAACTCCACACCCTGTTGGACTTACAGGGCAACATCCCGACTTTCGTGCGCATCTCCGCTGGTCGGCTGCATGACGTCAGGATGCTCGACGAACTGCCGCTCGAACCCGGCGCCATTTACGTCATGGACCGTGCCTACATCGATTTTCTGCGCCTGTTCGGCCTCCACTCCGCCGCTGCCTTCTTCGTCGTCCGGGCCAAGTCGAACCTGCGCTGGCGCCGACGCTACTCCCGCCCGGTCGACAAGCAACTGGACCTGCGCTGCGATCAGACCATCCTGCTGACCGGCTCCAAGACCGCCGCCAGCTACCCCCAGCCGCTGCGCCGCGTCGGCTTCCGAGACACGCAGCAGCAGCGCAGCTTCCATTTCCTGACCAACAACTTCGAGTTGCCAGCCCGCACGATCGCCGATCTGTACCGCCAACGCTGGCAAGTCGAACTCCATTTTCGCTGGCTCAAGCAGTAATGTTCAGCTAGACATTACTGCTTTCATGGTAAGTTCCCGCTCATGTTGAGTTGATGCGGTAACCCGTTGAGCGGCCAGCAGTTGCCGAACAGGAACTTACCATAACTCGACGGAGGGAAGGCCTCCTCAGAGTGATTCCAGCCAAGTGATCACGGTCTGGTCTGCCTGCCATTCAGCTGGTTGTGCGTCGATGTCCGCAGCCGCCCGGGCCTTCTCGATCGCCTCCCTCTTCGCTGCAAGATCCACCGAGGCATACCGGTTCGTGCTTTCCAGGCTGGCGTGGCCGAGCCAGTGACTGATCGTCACAATGTCGATTCCGCCTTGGAGCAGATGACAGGCCGCGCTGTGTCGCATCATGTGAGGATGAACGGTTCGACCTGCGAGACTGCGGGCCGATTGAGATGCCTTGCAGGCATGCTTCCCAAGGATGTACCGCACGCCGTGTCGACCGAGGGGCTGGCCGTGGCGGTTGCGGAACAGGGGCCGCTCATCTTCGGTCTGCAAGCCTTGCTCCCGCCGCAGGGCTTGCAGCGCCGCCGCCGTCTCGGGCCACAGCGGACACAGGCGCTCTTTGCGCCCCTTCCCGAACAGCCGCACCTGCCGGGGACGCTCCAGTTGCAGGTCGCGTGGGCGCACGTCGAGGATCTCCTGCACCCGTGCACCCGTGTTGTACAGCGCCAATAGCAGGGCGTGGTCGCGACGGCCCTCCTTGGTGGCAGTATCCGGTGCCTGAAGCAGCGCTCGCATCTCCTGCAGGTCGAGATACTCGACGGTCCGTTGCGTGCTCCGCTTCGGCGGCACGGCGAGCAGCTGCTGGCAGAGGCCGAGATGTTCCGGGTAGTTTGCTGCCGCGTACCGCGCGAAGGCATGCAAGGCCGCGAGCCGGTTGTTGCGTGTCGCCACGCCGTTGGCGCGGTGCTGTTCGAGGTGGTCCAAGAAGGCCAGGACGGTGTTTGGTGTTAGATCAGGGAAGTCCAGCGTTGCCGCCGGGCGCCCTAAGCGCTGTTCCAAGAACCGCAGCAGGAGCTTGAATGCGTCACGGTAGCTCAGGACGGTGTGCCGGCTATTGCCGCGCACGGCGGGCAGATAGTCGCCAAAAAAGCCGCGGAGGGCGCGGCCGAGGGAGTTGGGCTGGGCTTCAGGCATGGGATCGCTCCGCGGGTGGATCGAGTACGGTGCGGACGTGTCGCGCGAAGCGCACCGAGGCTTCCTCGACAACCGGGTCGAGCAGGGTCAGGTAGTACGCCGTCGAGTTCACCGACACATGGCCCATGGAGGCCGCCAGCATCGGCAGCTTGGCTTGTGGATCGACCCCGGCGCGGTACCAGCGGAGCAGCACATGGACGGCGTGTGTGTGACGAAGGGAGTGGACGCGGGGCAACCGTCCTTCAGCATCGCGGATGCCGACGGCGCGGAAGAGACTCTGCAGGCCTTCGACTATGCCGGCGCAGGAGTAGGCTTGTCCCGGGCCATACAGGTTTGCCAGCAGGGGCGCGCCGTCCGCGCAGGGGATGCGCTGTCGAGCCTCAAGATAGCGCTCGGCCTCGTGGGCCGCACTGGTGCTGAGCGCCGTCAGGCGGGACTTGTGGAACTTCGACTCCCGTACGTGGAGGGTGCGCTGGCTAGGGTCATAGTCGGTCACGGTCAGTCGGACCAGTTCTTGCTGCCGCAAGCCAGCCGTATACAGCAAGGTGATGGCTAGGCGGAAAACCTCCGCGCGCAGCGGGGAGAGGTGCGTTGGCCGGAGCCCGGTCGCTGCCCGCAGCAAGTCGGCGATCTGGCTTTGGCTGAAGATGAACGGGGGCCGGGGCGGCTCGGCCTTGGGGAAGCCGCCCGGATCGGGCACGAAGCAGTCCGGGTCCGTCCGCTGCTGGTACAGGCACAGGTTGCGGACGATGCGCATGCGGTCTCGTCGCACCCGCGGCGTGATATGGGCGAGCGTCGCGGACCATGCCGCGAAATGGTTCACGGTCAGTGCCGTCGCTTGCCGCGCCGCGAGGCAGCGGTCAAGGTCCGACAGGACGGCGGTTTCCCGCACGCACTGGCAACCGAGGGCCCGCTTGAGGTCGAGGAAGGCGGTGATGGTGGAGGCGATCACCGATCGGAATGTCGGTACAGCCGTCATGCCGACACCCCTGCTTCGGAAGGAAGCTCCAAGGCAGCGTCACGAAGATCCTCCACGCTCAGCCGCAGATAGGACATTGTGCTTCTGGGGTTGCAGTGGCCCAATAGGTCGCCAATAGTCTTCAGCGGGGTGTTCTGGCGCAGCAGGTGAACCGCCAGCGAGTGCCTCAGACAGTGGGGCCCAGACGACCCAATGTCGAGTCCGCTGCGCTGTCTCCAAAGCACAAACGCGCCGGAGATACCCGCGGGGGACAGCGGTGCGACGGGTCGGCGGCTTCGCATGAACACTTCTCGAAACGCCGTCGTGGGCCGTTCGTAGCGCAAATAGTCGAGCAAGGCGGTGCCGACCTCCCCAGTCAGGGGCAGGTGGATCGGTGTGCGTACTTTCGGCCGTTGGATGCTGAACGCCGCCTCGTGCCAGCGAATGTCGTCGAGGCGCAAGCTGGCGATCTCGCTGCGCCGCAGGCCGTACGTAGCTGCCATCAGCAACATGGCGTAGTCCCGCCGTCCTGTCGGCGCGGTGCGATCAATGGCGGCAAGCAAGGCCCGCACCGTTTCCCACGGCAGGGCGCGGGGCAATCGTTCCGCCAGGTACACACGCGGCAGGGCGAGACAGCGGTCCAGACCGGGAGCGGACTCGCTACTGCTCGCCAGGAAGCGCAGGAAGACGCGCACGGCCGAAACGGCACCTTGGAGGGCCGCACGGCCGAGACGCGGCGCGATCGCCTTGATGAAACCCTCAAGTCTTGGAGCGCCGAGTTCGCGCAGGGTTTCGGGCCGGTCGTCGAATTCTAGGAACGCCAGCAACTCCCGCGACAGGCGGATGTGCCTGCGAACCGTCGAGGCCGCCAGTCCGCGGACCTCGAGCAAGTGCTTCTGATACGTCTCAAGCAAACGCTCGCTGGGAGTGGGGGCCGGAACGGCCAGCAAACCCCGTTCGACTAGATAGTCCGCCAGGGATCGCACCAAGGACAGCGAGTGCATGTCGTCGCGGGCACTGGGCGGGCCGAGGGCCAGCAACTGGTGCTTGGTGAGGCGGTTGTCTTGAAAGCCGCCGTGGCGGACCAGCACCGTTTCGAATTCCGGTGCCTTGCGAATCCGGTTGCGGACAGAGTCCAGCGACAGCCCCTTCGCGACAAGCCAGGCGGCGAAGTCTTCCAAGACCGGGCCGAGCAGCGGCAATGGAGTCAGGCGGACATGCGCCTGAGGGAAAAGTTCTTTGATCATCGTGACCTCCTTGACAAGAACTGGCGTCGGCCTCGACGCCGGTCACGAGGGTATGAGAATCGAGTTATGGTAAGTTCCTGTTCGGCAACTGCTGGCCGCTCAACGGGTTACCGCATCAACTCAACATGAGCGGGAACTTACCATGAAAGCAGCATCTCCGGATCCAGCGCTTCCTGGGCACTTCCGAGAACTCGGTCAAGACCCAGATTTGGATCGCGGTCAGTGTCTACGTGTTGATCGCCATCCTGAAGAAGCGACTGGAACTGCCCGACGACCTGTACACCATCCTACGTGTTCTGGATCTCACGCCATGCATGCAAGTGCCGTTGACCCAACTGCTTACGGAGCAGGGCCCGGCGCTGGAGGAGGTTCCGGACACGCGCCAGATGGGGCTGTTCGAGGCCTGAGCAGCCCTGCGGGGCGATGGCGGCCCGGCTCCTGCCGGGCCAGCCCGTGCCATCGCGGGAACGGCCCGGGACAAGGCTGGAATTCTACACTTTCGGGTCGCCTTGGCCGGCTGCGCTCAAGCACACAACCCATTTAGAATCAACGAGTTGCGGAATCCGAGGCGCTCTCATCCGGAAACTCGGCCTACACTTCTTCGTAAAGTACTGATTCTAAAGGCCTTCCAACCGGACAGCCGTGGACACGGCACTTGCAGAATGACGCTACAGCATGAGCTACGGCTGATCGTTAAGTCTTTTCTTTTCAATGACTTCTAACGCGACACCAGTGATTTCAACACTTGCGTCTTGGACTGGACTTAGCCGATGTCCAAGATGTCGCCGTAGTGGGCATATGTGGCAGAAACCAAATGAGATTGCGGCCAGATGTGTCCTGCTACTCTGCCCAAGGAACCTCAAAGACTGGGTGGTGCCCACGGCCTCTTCCAGTGGGATTAGGCACGTGGGACATCATCACGTAGACGCCATCAAAGTTCCTTGGCGGTTGCAATTTGATGGTTCGCAGGTAATCGGCCAAGGTTGCTTGATCCAACCAAGGCTCATCGGTCACGACCAAAAGGAACTGCTTGGCTAGTGAACCGCACTTTACTCCTTTGTCCTTGCGACACACTCTTTCGCTTAAGCACTGCTCGAACTTTTCGCGGGACCATTTCGGCGGCATTGGTTGTTGAAATTCCCGCACGAACTGCTCGGGCCCCTCATACTGGGGATTCTCCGGGTGGCATCTAATCGCATTTCCATCAACCAACTCGGTTACTTCGACGCCGATCTGCTCCCCGTCCATCTTGGCGATGCAGTCCGGGTATGTATCAGGATTCTTCTTGATCGTATCGATGTCGATCTGGCAGCCCCGCTTGTTCATTTGCTCGGCCCAATCCATAACGGCACCAACTTCCATTGGCCCTTGGCATTCGTTGGCTGCATGCCAATAGGTTGCATGCCCCCGCTTCCGATGGCTATCCGCGATTCGCTTCAACACCTCGCTTACCCTCTCGCCGTCAGTCACGGTTCCACTTGGCCCTCCCGGGCTACACGGGCTTTTCCGTTTCGGGTCTGCTCGAACCAGTCCCTCGGCCTCGTTACCCATTCTTTCCGTGCCTCCTCCTCCTTCCTTCTCCGGCTCCTTGCCATGATAATGAATGACACTAGTGTCGCGTTGGGGCTCGAGTCAATCTCACATAACGTTTATTGGGCACCACCCCGGACCACTCCCAGCCGCACAGCCGCCTCAGGTGCGGATCGTGGCCCAGCCGCTCCACCAGCCCCCGCTTTCTCGGCACGTCGAACACCGCCTTGGCCAAGAAGGCGAGCGCCAGCGCCGCCCGGTACTGCTACGCCGCGCACAGCTGCAGGCGCGAAGCCGTGTCCGGCACGCCCAAGGGCGGGCTATGGGCCTACAACCGCGACGCCCATTAGATCCCTCGCCTCGTTGTACACGCCGAAGGCGAACGCTCCTGAGATTTCCTTGAAGTCCCACAGGCAGGGCCGTTGTGCGGCGCCGGGCCCGCCCAGCGGCCGGACCGTCGAGTACGCCCCGTCCGGCAGCGCAATCACCGTCGGCGCTCCTGTGGCGAGGTCCTGGCCGCACGAATGCTGATGGCATCGTTCGCTTCCCGGCCTGCCACACAGCCGCAAGCCTTGCAAACGAGACGCACAACAGGCTCCACAGCCGTTATCAGGAGCACCGAGGGGCCGGTTCCTCGAAAGGCCGCTTAGCATATAACATGTTGTTCGCTGGCTGGGCACAGCAGATGACCGAGCCGATGCAGTTCCCCGAGTCGCTGAAGCTAGTCCTTGCCGGGCTGGCAGCGGCATTCTCGCTCACTTTGCCGGGGGGTCTCCCTGCACAGCAGAGCAATACGGCCTCTGGGGAAGCTTCCCCAACCTTAGGCCAGCGTCAGTTTCTCGATCGCTATTGCGCGACCTGCCACAACCAGCGCCTGAAGACCGGGGGGCTGAGCTTGGAGCAGGTGGACGTGTCGAGGCCCGCTGCACAGCCCGAACTATGGGAGAAGGTGGTGCGCAAGCTGCACACGGGCCTCATGCCGCCTCCCCAGTTGCCGCAGCCATCCCAAGCTGATCGTCGCGCGATGCTGACATGGCTGGAAGCATCGCTTGATGCCGGGGCGGCAGCAAACTTAAGTCCCGGCCGCACCGAAACGCTGCGACGGCTGACACGCACCGAGTATCAGAACGCGATTCGGGACCTCTTGGGGCTCGACATCGACGCCGCCTCGCTACTGCCGGCCGATGAGAGCGGTCACGGCTTCGACAATGTCATCGTCGGCGATCTTTCGCCGACGCTCCTGAACCGCTATATCTCGGCCGCTCAGAAAATCAGCCGCCTCGCGGTCGGGACGAGCCAGTCCCTGGATGGCGACATCATTCAAGTGGCTCCGGATCTGACACAGGAAAATCACTTGCATGGACTGCCGCTTGGCACCCGCGGTGGATTGTCGGCGGTCTATACGTTTCCCAGGGACGGCGAGTACGAGATCCAGATCCTGCTCGCTCGCAATCTGACAGGGACCGTCAGCGGGATGCGCGATGACCGCCGGCACGAGCTCCTGGTACTGCTCGACCGAGAGCCGGTCAAGACCTTCACGATCCAAAGACCGGTCAGCACCGACGGCTCGCTGTTCAGACAGGTCGCTGCGGTCGACAAGGACTTGAAGGCGCGCATTGCGGTCACTGCCGGTCCGCACAACCTAGCCGTCACCTTCGCTAAAGAGGGTTCGTCGCTTACCGAAACACTCCGGCAACCTGCGCTAGCGCGCTTTAACGACAATCGATACCCGCGCACCGCGCCAGCTGTCGATCAGGTTCTAGTGACCGGGCCTTATGGTCCCAAGGGTCCCGGGAACACACCGAGCCGAAGGCGATTGCTTGTCTGCCGGCCAGCCGGACCGGGCAAGACGCAGGAAGAGGAATGCGCGAGAGAGATTCTGTCGACACTGATGCGGCGCGCCTATCGGCGGCCAATCGCCGAAGCAGAGTTCGACAGTCCGATGGCGTTCTATCGCAAGGGGCGAGCCGAAGGCGATTTCGACACTGGCATCGCCAAGGCACTGAGTGCAGTGCTAGCCGACCCGGGATTTCTGTTCCGCGTGGAGAGCGACCCAGAACACGCGCCGGCAAGCGGCATCTACCAGGTCAGCGATGTCGATCTGGCATCGCGATTGTCGTTCTTCCTGTGGAGCAGCATCCCGGACGATGAGTTGCTCGACGCGGCCGTCCAGGGCCGGCTGAGGCAACAGGGGGAACTCGAGAAACAGACGCGTCGGATGCTCGCCGACGGCAGGTCGATCAACCTCGCGACGAATTTCGCAGGGCAGTGGCTGCGGCTGCGCAATGTCGAGGCGGTCCTTCCGAGCGCCAACCTCTTTCGGGACTTCGACGACAACCTGCGGCAAGCCTTCCGCAAGGAAACCGAGCTGTTCTTCGATAGCGTGCTGCGCGAGGACCGCAGTGTTCTCACGTTCGTTCGGTCGGACTACACGTTCCTCAACGAGCGCCTGGCAAAGCACTACGGAGTTCCCGGCGTTTATGGAAGCCGGTTCCGCCGCGTGACGCTTGCCCCCGAAAGCAAACGTGGCGGCCTGCTGCGGCAGGGCAGCGTGCTGTCGGTCACCTCGTACGCTACCCGGACATCGCCCGTGCTGCGCGGAGTTTTCGTATTGAGCAATCTCTTGGGCGCGCCGCCTCCTCCTCCGCCCCCGAATGTCCCGGCCCTCGACGAGAGCGCGGTGGCGGCCAACCTCCCGATGCGAGAGCGCCTGGCTGCGCACCGCAGCAACGCGGCGTGCGCGAGCTGCCATCGGACGATTGATCCGGCGGGCTTCTCGCTAGAGAACTTCGATGCTGTCGGCCAGTGGCGCGACCGGGAGGTCGGCGGGGAACTCGTCGATGCGTCGGGAACTCTGCCCGGCGCCGGGGAGTTCCGAGGGCCTGACGGGCTCGAAGACGCTCTTTTGGACCGACCCGAGCTGTTTGTCGCCACGCTGACGGAAAAACTCCTGACGTTCGCGCTGGGGCGGGGCGTGGAGTACTACGACGCGCCGGCCGTTCGGAAGATCGTGAGAGCCGCCGAAAGGGACGATTACCGGTTCTCTGCGCTCATTCTCGGGATTGTCGAGAGCCTTCCGTTCCAAATGCGGAGCACTGAAGCCGAAAAATCGTCCTCGCGCCGTGCGATTGCAGGAAACCTATAGGAGCATAGGAGCGGGAGATCATGACGTTCCTGACCAAGAAGGCGATTCCTAGGCGGACGCTGCTGAAGAGCGCGCAGGCTGGCTTGGCCCTGCCATTGTTGGACGCGATGATTCCCGCTGCCACGGCTTGGGCCAAGACGCCCGCGAAACCGGTGGCGAGGCTCGGCTTCGTGTTCGTCCCGATGGGGTGTGATCATTCGCGATGGACCCCCGGGGGCCAGGGAAGGCTCGCTAAGCTTTCCCCCATCCTGAACTCGCTGGAGCCGGTCAAGGATCAGGTGACCGTGATCACCAATATGCGCTTGCCAAATGCTTATCCGGGCACGCACGACACTTCCAATTCGGCGTTTCTGAGCGCGGCGGTCGCCAAACACACGGAGAGCTCGGACTACTATCTGGGCACGACCGTCGACCAGATCGCGGCTGAGCAGATGGGCCGCGACACGCAGATATCCTCGCTCCAGCTCGCGATGGACCTGACCCCGCTCGCCGGTGTGTGCAACAACGGGTACGCCTGCGTCTACCAGAATTGTCTTTCGTGGTCATCGCCGACGACCCCGCTGCCGGCCGAGGCCCATCCGCGCGTCGTCTTCGAGCGCCTGTTCGGCGAAGGCGGCGATTCCGCCGAGCGCCGAGCGGGACTGCGCGATCGCGCAAGCCTGCTGGACTCGTTCACCGGGAGCATCGAACAGATCAAGGGGCAAGTGGGTGCCACCGACCGCGCCCGCTTGGACCGCTATCTCGAGAGCGTTCGTGAAGTTGAGCTCGAAATCGAGCGCGCCGAGCAGGCTGCGGCCGAAGACAGGATGCCGGACACCGATCGGCCGGTAGGGGTCCCTGCAGCGTTCGCCGACCACGCCAAGCTCATGTACGACCTGCAGGTTCTGGCCTTTCAGGCGGATATCACGCGCGTGGTCAGCTTCCAGTTCACGCGCGAGCACAACAACCGGACGTATCCCGAGATCGGCGTACCGGACCCGCACCATCCGACCAGTCATCACGGAAACGATCCGGAAAAGGTGTTGAAGATCGCGAAGATCAATACGTTCCACGTTTCGCTGTTTTCTGACTTCCTCCAGAAAATGAAGGCCACTCCCGACGGAGACGGTTCGCTCCTTGATCACTCGGTCTACCTGTACGGCAGCGGCATGGGCAATCCTAGCCTTCACGATCACGAAAACCTTCCGATCCTGGTGACGGGCGGCTCCGCGAGCGGCCTAAAGGGCGGCCAGCATATCAACTACGAGAAGGGGACGAATCTAGCCAACCTACACCTGACGTTGCTAGATCGCGTTGGCATCCCTATGGATTCCTTCATGGACAGCACCGGAAGAGTCGAAGACCTCTTCGAATTGACCGAGGTGGCATAGGGGACGCGCACATGCGCTGTCGAGACATCGCTGGAATCGTGCTCCTGAACCTGTGCCTCCCAGGTTCTGCTTTCGCGGCATCGCTCCCCGACGCTGCCGAGCAACGTGACAAGGCTAGCGTTCGCATCCTCCTCCATAGCGGCGTCGACGCCAATGCCGCACAGGTCGACGGGACCACTGCGCTGCATTGGGCGGCGTATCACGACGACGTCGAGATGGCTGGGTTGCTCGTCCGAGCGGGCGCCAATGTGAACGCTGTGAACCGCTACGGCGCGTCAGCGCTGGCAGAGGCCAGCACGAATGGCAACGCCGCGATCGTAAAGCTGCTGTTGCAGGCTGGAGCCGACGCGAATACTCGAATGAAGGGCGGGGAGACAGCCCTGATGCTGGCTGCACGGTCCGGGAATTCCGAGACGGTGGGGGTATTGCTCGCGCACGGCGCTACCCCCGATCAACGCGAGCGGCTCGACCAGACGGCCTTGATGTGGGCGTCGGCCGAGGGCCACGCCGAGGTCGTGCGCGCTCTGATCGATGCTGGAGCGGACGTGAACGCCCGCCTCGATTCCGGGTTTACGCCGTTCTTGCTTTCCGTGCGCGAGGGCCGCCTCGATGTCGTGCGGGCGTTTATCGAGGCAGGGGTCGATGTGAATGCGATGATGCGGCCCGCGGAGGGCTGGAAATACAGGGGGGGGCCGCCGGCCCTGTGTCCCTTGCAGATCGCAGTTCGGAACGGCCACTTCGAGCTTGCGATTGCGTTGGTCGATGCGGGTGCCGATCCCAACGATGTTCGGACCGGATTCACGGCTCTGCACTTGATTCCCGGAGTGCGCAAGCCGGATTCGAACGACCTCAACGATGGCGCGCCACCGAAGGGAGCCGGCCGACTCTCGAGCGCGGACTTTGTGCGCGAGATCGTGAAGCGTGGCGCGGATGTCGATTTCCGCTTGCCTCGCGGCACACGGGGATTGCCTGGTACGACCTCACGCATCGCCACCGTGGGAGCGGCGGGGGCGACGCCCTTGCTCTTGGCCGCCGACCGCTCCGACGTTCCGCTGATGCGCCTGCTGCTGGAGCTGGGCGGGGATCCCCTGCTGCCCAACTTCAACAACACCACGCCGCTAATGGCTGCGGCCGGGGTCGGCACGACGTCGCCGGACCAGGAGGCGGGCGAGGAAAGCGAAGCGCTGGAAGCGGTAGAGCTGCTGCTCGATCTGGGCGGTGACCTCAACACCGTGGACGGTAACGGCGATACAGCCATGCACGGAGCCGCGTACAATGCCTACCCGCTTGTGGCGAACCTGCTGGCTGCGCGCGGAGCCGATCCGCAAGTCTGGAAGAAACCCAACCAAGCCGGCGGGACTCCGCTATTCATTGCCGAAGGTTACGCAGATCGCTCCCCGCAGCCCGATGCCAAGACGATCGAGGCCATCACCAAGCTGATGCTCGCGGCGGGCATTTCAACAGCGGGCGAGCGACCTGAGATCGTCGACATCTACGAGAGGCGTTAGAGCGGTCCGGGCCTGGCGGACTAGCGGAGTGCGATGCGCGCCGTAGAGTCCCAGCCCTGATTCCCCCCTTTGCGGGCCATGCATCGTGCCGGGACCCACTCGCCGCACGTCCTTGACAGGCCCCGAGGGCGGCTACGGCGTACAGCTGCAGGCGCGAAGCCGCGTACAACAGCGAAGGGCGGGCTAAGGGCCTACCACCGCGACGCCCATCAGATCCCTCGCCTCGTTGTACACACCGAAAGCGAACGCTCCGGAGCTTTCGCGGAAGTCCCACAGGAAGGGGCGCTGGGCGGCCCCGGGCCCGCCCAGCGGCCGGACCGTCGAGTACGCCCCGTCCGGCAGCGCGATCACCGTCGGCGCTCCTGTGGCGAGGTCCCAAGTCACGATACCTGTTCCCGGAAACGCGCCGCCGCCAGCCCGCCTCACGTTGGCGACCGCACGTCCGACCAAGGGCATCATTCCGAAACCGCGGCGGCCTTGCTGGATCAGCTGGAAGGTGCCTGGTTCGATGCGCTCAAATCCTTCGGGAAGCGCCAGGTGGGTGGCAGAAGCAGCTTCGAGGTCCACAACCAGCAGGCCCGCATCCCCGGCGAACGGCTGGAGCAGGATCCCTTGGTTGCTGACCCTGGGTTCGCCAACGGTCGCGAGCGCCACCAGCTTGCTCTCGCTGAAGAGGTGCTGGGTTTGCTGGTTGTTATATGGGATGCCCACGGGCGTTCCCGCCGCGTCACTCGGGAACACGATTTCCCGGTAGTCGCCCGTGACAGCATCGAAGACATGAATTCGTGTCGATGCCATGTAAGCCACTTCGCGCGAGCCGTCCCCGAAATACAGGTAGCTGTGGACCGTGCCTCTGAGCCAAGCATCGAGCCGCACGTCGTCACCAGGCGTGATCTGGGTGAGCTCCCGCGACTCGGTGTCGAAGAGCAGCACTCGGTCCCCGGCGCAGATCCGGCCCTCGCGCGGCTCCGCGAATTCGGATAGATGCTGGTCGGACCCCACGATCGCGAGACTCCGGGTCGCCGGAACCCTGAGCCAGCGAACCGCGTTGGTGCAGTTGGCCGCGAACACTCCCGACGGGAACTCGATCGCTGTCGCGGTCATCGTCGCGGTCGCTGCCGGAGCATCCGGGGCATCGGGTGCTGGAGCGGGCGGCAAGACGATCTCGAAGGCGACAATGCCGTCCCGCGTGCGATCCGACTTGCGCGCGGCCACGTAGGCTGTCGTCTGGCCAGCGAATCCGCCGCTGACCGGGGCGAGCGACAGTGCGCCGACCGGGTCGCCGTTCACGTTCAGCCGCCGCGGAGGCTCGATCGGGTCCCAGCCGTCTGGGAACGCGGCCTGGGCGGCGACATTCGCGCTCGCGTCGAACAGGATCGCCTGCGGCCCCAAGCCGTCAGCGAGGGAATCCGGGCCTAGGACGCGAAACCGGTGCCCGCGGGGGAAGTTCCAGCCTTGCGCGAGGTTGTATCGCAGGTCGCCCACTACCAGCGGAGTGGGCAATGCTGCGGCGCTTCCCGCATCTTCGCCCACTGTTGCGCCGGAGAGGTCGACCACCACGTTCCCGGACTCTCCTCCGGGCCGTTCCAGCCGCAGCGTGCTGCTATTCCCCGTTCCAATCTGCAGCCGGACTGCGCCGCCCTCGATCGCGACCGTCTCGCTGGCCCCGGCTGCTGTGTCCACCACAAGCAGCTCGTCGGCGAGGCCCGCGGCGGGAGTTGCGTCCGGCGCCACGAGCGCTGCCAGCACGCTGCTGTTGGCCGCGGTCTCGAACGGTCGATGCTGGACGTTGGGGTTCGGAGCATTCGGCCACGACGGCAACAGGCACTCGGCGAGCGTCGTCGCCGATTCGCGGCGGAAGTCCATCAGATGCACGTCGGGATAACAGCCTTGGTCGGCGTCCAAGGCCCCGCTCAGGGAGGCGAAGTATGGGTTGAGGGCGCTCAGTTGGATCCGGCCCGCCGAGGCCACCCCCGCCGGCACCGCCATGTAGCGCGCGGCGGGCTCATTGACGGGCCCCATCACGCCCGAGGCGCCTTGGTTGCCTGAGACCCAGCGGTAGGCCTCCGTGGGACCGGCCATTTCAGGGACGCTGAACGTCATCTGATAGACACCGACCAGGTCCGTTGACGGCGCGACGGACAGGCTCTCGACGGGAAGGCCGCCGAGGAATGCGCGCTGCGGCGGGTTCATCGCATACGTGGTGTCGGCGGCGGCTGATCCCGTCACCAGAGCCGGCGTCGTTTCGCCGATCCCGGAGGCGAACACGCGGATGATGCTGTCCGGACTGATGGCGGCGGTGGCCTCCAGCAAGACGCCGGTCGCGGACGGCGGCTCGCCTGGGGCACCCAGCGCGATCGGGGCCGAGCTCGCTGGCTCGGCCGGCGCGTCGGTCGGCAGAGTCGCGCTCTCCGCGATCGGGGCGCTGGTTCCTTCGTGCTGGATCAAGGCCACGTTGACCGTGGCCACCTGAACCGCTACCGGTGCGCTCGACTCCTCGCCCACGCGAACCAAGACCTCAGCTCGACCGGCGGGGGTCTCCCAGGGAATCTGCGCGTTGATCTGCATTGGGGAGACGAAAAAGAGCGGCGCTGCCGTGCCACTGATCAGGACCTCGACGACCGGGTCCCCGAGAGCCACCGGCAGGGGCAGGCTGTCCGCGCCGACGTGCGCCTCGGCAAGGCCCTCGCCGCGAATCGTAAGGATGCCGCCCCGTGGCACGGTCGCCGGCGGGTCTGCGAGCGAGATGCCGTTCGTCACGCTCCGGATCCCGACTATTGGGGCTGCAGTCGCCCACCCGGCAGCGGCCAGAAGAAGAAGGGGAGCGAGAACGGGTCGCGACGGAAACATTACTAACCTCGCTTGGTCCGGGTTAGCATAGTCCCTCCCGTCAGTCGGTGCAAGCCTTTTCCGGCGTTCAGAGAGTGACCGAAGCTGCTCTGGAAGGTGGCCCGGAATCCCGATCTGGGGCAAGGGGAGAGGTCGCCGAGAGTGTGCGACCCCAGTAATTCCGGAATGGCCGGCCGATATAATCGGTTTCTTCGATGGCCCACAAGGCACCATTTCGCTTGGACGGCAGGACGGCGCTCGTTACCGGCGGCGGCAGCGGCATAGGAGAGCAGACCGTGCGCGCTCTCGCGGGGAACGGAGCCCGCGTGCTCGTTGGCGATCTGAACGCAGACGCGGCGCAAGCCGTTGCGGACGGTGTCGCGAACACCGAACCGCTCCCTCTGGATGTGACCGATCCCGCCGGCGTGCAGAGCGCGCTGGAACGGGTCAGCTCGCTCGACATCCTAGTCAACAATGCTGGGATCGGCCACGTGGGCATGCTCGAGGAATGCACGCTGGACGACTTCCGTGCCGTGATGCGGGTGAATGTCGAGGGCATGTTCATCGTCACGGCCGCGGCACTGCCATTGCTGACGCGATCGGATCGGCCGTGCATCGTGAACATCGGCTCGGTCGCTGGACTGGTCGGCGTTAAGCGGCGTTTCGCCTACTGCGCGTCCAAGGGCGCGGTGGTCAGCATGACCCGGTCGCTGGCGGCCGACTACGCCGGCAAGATTCGTGTGAACTGCGTGTGTCCGGGCACGGTGGACACGCCTTTCGTAGAAGCGTACTTGGAGAAGTATCACAAGCACGAAAAAGCGGAGACCCGCAAGCAACTCGACGCGCGCCAGCCGATCGGCAGGCTGGGCAAGCCCGGCGAAATCGCTCACTTGGTGCTGTACCTCTGCTCGGACGAGGCTGAGTTCGTGCACGGCTCGATGATGGCGATTGACGGCGGCTGGACGGCGCTGTAGTCCCTAGGCAAAACTCCTTGTGAAATAATGGCCTCGTAATGACTACTGGGCTAAAGGCACTGCTTCTCGCAGGTCTGTTTACTGTCGGCGCGTGGGCCGAGGTCAGCCTGCCAGCGCTGTTCGGCGATCACATGGTCGTCCAGCGCGACCTTCCCGTTCATGTCTGGGGCATGGCCGCGCCGGACGAGGCGGTGGAGGTCAAGTTCCGCGACCAGAGCATGTCTACGGCCGCCGCGGCAGATGGGAGCTGGGAAGTGTACCTAGACCCAGGATCGGCGGGCGGTCCGTTCGGACTGGCTGTGGAAGGCAATAACCGGGTCGAAATCGCGGATGTCTATGTCGGCGAGGTCTGGGTCGGTTCAGGCCAGTCCAACATGGTCTGGCCGCTGCAGCGTAGCCGCGATGCGGAGCGAGAAATCGCGGCAGCGCAATTCCCAAAGATCCGCTACTTCAAAGTCACTCTGAACACTTCCGACAAGCGGCTGGACGACGTGGAGGGTCAATGGCAGGTCGTCTCGCCGGAGACAGCGGCGGAGTTCTCGGGCGTGGGATACTTCTTCGCTCGCCACTTGTACGAGCGCCTGGGCGTGCCGTTGGGCATCGTCCAGTCCGCCTGGGGCGGCACGCCGGCCGAAGCGTGGACGAGTGCCCGCACGCTGGCAGAAGAACCCGCGCTCGCCGACATGTCGGCAGAGTTCGCCGCCGAGGCCAAAGCCGACGAGGCCGTATACGCCGAACGGCTCGCGACTTGGGAGAAGCGCTCCGCCGCCGCCAAGGCCGCGGGCGGCGAAATCCCGCGCAGGCCGCCACCTCCGCGCGCCCTGCGGCCCCAGAACAAGCCCGGAGCGCTGTTCAACGCCATGGTCGCGCCGCTGCTGCCATACGGCATTCGGGGGGTGATCTGGTACCAAGGCGAGAACAACGCCGGACGCGGACAGGGATACCTGTACCGCCGCCTCTTCCGGGCCATGATCGAAGACTGGCGACGCGAGTGGGGCATCGGCGCATTCCCGTTCCTGTTCGTTCAGTTGGCCAACTACGGCCGGGTCCCCGAAGAAAGCACCTGGCCCGAACTGCGGGAAGCACAGGCCATGGCCCTCGGGCTGGCGAACACGGGCATGGCCGTAACGATCGACATCGGCAATCCGACCGACATCCATCCGCGGAACAAGCAGGACGTCGGACTGCGCCTGGCGCTGGCAGCCCGCGCGATCGCCTACGGCGAGCACGACCTGACATACTCCGGGCCGATCTTCCGCCAAGCCACGCGCGACGCCTCAGGGCTCAGGCTATGGTTCGACCATGTCGGCGGCGGGCTGGAGGCTCGCGGAGGCCAATTGGAAGGTTTCCAGATTGCGGGCCGTGACGGCAAGTTCGTCGCCGCCCAGGCGAGCATTTCCGGCAATACGGTGCTAGTGTCGAGCACCGCGGTCAAGCATCCTGTTCGGGCGCGCTACGCATGGGCGGCCGACGCCCAGGGCAACCTCTTCAACGATGCGGGCCTGCCAGCTTCCCCGTTCCAGACCATGGAATAGCGGGCGGATCGGGTAGCGGATGGACGCAAAGCCCACGCCCATCGTCAAGGACCTCGTGCTCGTTGGCGGCGGGCACAGCCACATAGCGGTCCTGAAGATGTTCGGCATGAAACCCGTGCCGGGCGTCCAGCTGACTTTGGTGTGCCGCGACGTGCACACGCCCTATTCGGGCATGCTGCCGGGCCTGCTGGCCGGGCACTACACGTTCGACGAGGCCCATATCGACCTGCGCAAGCTCGCGGTCTTCAGCCAAGCGAGGTTCATCCACGACTCGGTCACCGGATTGGATCTGGCCGGCCGCGAGCTCCGATTCACGAATCGGCCGCCGATCCCGTACGACCTGCTGTCGCTGAATATCGGCTCGACTCCCGGCACGAGGGACGTGCCCGGTGCCGACCAGTACGCCGTGCCGGTCAAGCCCATCAGCAACTTGTTGCCGCGCTGGGAAGCTCTGCTGGGCCGCGTCGAACGCTTGCAGGAAACGCCCGCGATTGCAGTTGTAGGGGCCGGGGCGGGCGGCGTCGAGCTCGCCTTGGCGATGCAGTACCGCCTGCGCGCGCACTTCGCCAGTTCCGGCACGGCCAGGGATCCCGAGATCCACGTCTTCAGCGAGACAGCCGAAATCCTGCCCACGCACAACGGCCGCGCGCGCAAGAAGTTTAGTCGCATCCTAGCTGAGCGAGGCGTGAGGGTACATGCCGAAGCCCGGGTAGCCGAGGTTCTTCGCGACGGCCTTCGTACCGCGGACGGCTGGACCGGGCATTTCCACGAGGTGATCTGGGCGACCAAGGCTTCCTCAGCCGCATGGCTGGCCGACTCGGGCCTGGCCTGCAACGACCAAGGCTTCGCGCTGGTGGACGAATGCTTGCGCTCGGTCTCCCATTCCGAGGTCTACGCCGCGGGAGATGTCGCCTCCGTGCAGGTCCACCCTCGGGAGAAAGCCGGCGTGTTCGCCGTGCGGCAAGGGCCGCCGCTCGCGCGCAATTTGCGGCGTGCCCTGCTGGACGAGCCGATACGCCGCTTCCGGCCGCAAAGCCGGTTCCTAAGCTTGATCAGCACGGGCGACCGCTATGCCGTCGCCTCCCGCGGCCGCTGGTCGGTCGAGGGGGCCTGGGCCTGGAAGTGGAAAGACTGGATCGACAGGCGCTTCATGGACAGGTTCTCGGCCCTGCCTGAAATGAACCCTGGCGAGACTGGTGCCTCCAAACTGCCGCAAGCCGTGCTCGACAGCGCCGAACTGCCCGAGCGCGAGATGCGCTGCAGGGGCTGCGCGTCCAAGGTGGGCGCGACCACGCTGGGCGGGGCGCTGGAGGCGATCAAGCCATTCTGGCGCGAGGACGTACCGGCCGGGCTGGGCTCGAGGGACGACGCCGCCGTGATCAACGTTCCCGCCGGCAAGTCGATCGTGCAGTCCGTCGACTTCTTCCCGGCGATCGTCGACGATCCCTACCTATTCGGCCAGATCACCGCGAATCACTCCCTGAGCGACATCTATGCCATGGGCGCAGTGCCGCAATCAGCCCTCGCCGTCGCGGGCATCCCGTTCGGCACCCCTTCCAAGGCCGAGCACCTGCTGCGCCAAATGCTGCTGGGCGCAGACCTCGTATTTCACGAAGCCAAGGTCAACTTGGCGGGCGGCCACACGAGCGAATGTCCCGAACTGGCGCTCGGATTCGTCGTCAACGGCCTCGCGGACCAAGACCAGGTGCTGCGCAAGGGCGGCCTGCAGCCGGGCCAAGCCCTCATCCTTACCAAGCCGCTTGGAACAGGTGTATTGTTCGCTGCCGAGATGCGGCTCGAAGCCAAAGGGCGGTGGATTGACGACGCGATCGACTCCATGCTGCAGCCCAGCCGCCGCGCCGCGGAAATCATGCGAGACCACGGGGCGATAGCCTGCACCGATATCACCGGATTCGGACTCGCCGGACACTTGGTGGAAATGCTGGAAGCCTCGGGCGTAGCCGCATCGTTGGACTTGGACTCGCTTCCGGCGCTTGCAGGGGCCATGGCATGCTTCGAGGCCGGCGTGCGAAGCACTCTGGATCCGGAGAACCGCAAGGTCTGGGACCGCGCGGCCAACGGGGGCCCGCGAGCGGGCCATCCGGCGTTTCCGCTATTGTTCGATCCCCAAACATCCGGAGGGCTGCTGGCCGGCGTGCCCGCATCGAACGCAGATGCGTGCCTTGCAGCCTTGCGCGAAGCGGGCTATGGCTCCGCTGCCCGGATCGGAACGGTCGGGGAATCCCCTCTCGACGGCGCGATCCTGTCAGCTGCGTGAGCGCGCTGGCGTCACTCGAAGAATAGTTCTTGGCCGGCCACCGCCAGGGCGTGGGTGATCATGGCCGGCGTGATGCTGCCCGACTTCAAGTAGGCTCGCCCGCAAAACCACCCGAGCACGGCGGCGGTGGCAGCGTACCCCCAGTTGGGAAAGTCGCCGCGCCCGAGATGCACCGCCCCGAACAGCACAGCCGCCACCCCTTGGGCAATCAAGGGTCGGCCAAGCGAGGCGGCAAGAAGGTTCTGCACGACCCCCCTCATGAGGAATTCCTCTGCCAAGGCGGTGGTGAAATAGATTCCCAGCAGCTTGCCCACGGCCCCGGCGATGGCGCCGAGAGGGTCCACGAGCGGCGGATCCCACTTCAGATACCCGGTCGAAAGGCCGACGATGACGATCCAAGGAAGGCTGTATGTCGCGCTGTCGAGGGCCGGGCGCCAGTCCTGGCGGCGAGGCACGAGCCGAAACGCCGTTCCTTGGAGCTTTCGCAAGCCGAGAAACACGCACAGGCCCAGGGGAATCAACATCAGCTTCCCAAGGGCGTCCAGCCGGTGCGCGGGCGGGTCGAACCCTTGGTAGATCTCGCGGAACATCGGGCTGAGGCCGCTGATCATGGGATACGCCAAGGCGCAAGCTACGACCAGATCCTGCCACGCGAACCGCTGCCGCGAGACCGGGAAGAGCACGTAGGGCAGCGTCACGCAGGCGCACAACAAGACAAGCCTGGCCAACGACACCGGCGCAAACAATCCGGCCGGAACGGCATAGATTACGTACGGCGCGACGGATACCGCAACAAGCCCGGCCGCAAGCGCGAGCGGCGACAGCGCCCGGCACACCGAATCCCTGACCGGGCGATAGACAGCGGCGCAGTAAAGCGCTGCCTGCCAGCAGAATGCCGCCACGACCGGCACTGCGATGTCTGCGGGGAACTCGAATCGCTGTGCCAGAATGAAGCCGGCAACGGCAAGCGTCATGCAGACACCGCCGAGACCTACCCAGAACCTTGTCAAGCTGGGAGCACCGTGTAGCCTGTCCGCCACGGTCAAGGTACTCATCGTAGCGATATGCGCTGCAGCCGGGCCCCCCGCGAGCGGGGAGTCTCCGGCCGACCTAGTCCGCAGCGTCGCAGACGCTGGCAGCAGGCTGGTCGCAGAGCGCGACAACTACACCTATACGCAGCGATTTCGATTCGTCGAGTTCAAGGGTGTCCGGCCGGCCGGCCATTACGAGGAAGTGCGCGACATCACGTTCACGGGCACGGGCGAACGCCTAGAGCGACATCGCAAGAAACCGATCATGCGACTGCAGCGGATGCGCCTGACAGACGAGGACTTCCGGGACCTGCGCGACGTGAATCCGTTCGTGCTCACACGCGAGACCCTGCGCTTCTACAAGGTCGGCTACAAGGGAATCGAACAAGTGGACGGACTGGACTGCCACGTGCTGGCAGTCCGCCCCAGGCAGATCCTGTACGGCCAACGCTTCTTCGATGGCCTGATCTGGGTCGGCGTGGAGAACGGCCAAGTGGTGCGCGCGGGAGGGCGACCCGTACCGCAGCTTCACCGCATCAAGGACAGCAATCTGTTCCCGGCCTTCATCACCGATTACGGGCCCGTTGACGGCGAGCACTGGTTTCCGATCCGCACCGAGAGCGACGACATCCTGCCGTTTCCGACGGGCAACCAACGAGTGAAGGTGCTGATCGAATACTCCGACTACAAGAGATTCAGCGCCGAATCGACCGTCACGTTCAGCGATACACCGACCGAGCCAGGGCGGGCGAGCGAGTCCACGCCCGTGCCATGACTTCCGCGCGCGACACAGCGAATCGACCAACTACTTGCGCGGCCGAGCCCTGCCTTCCCGCAAACAGGCTCGCGTGTACAATCTGATTTCAGATGCGCATCTTACTCGTGGCCGCCATGGCCTTGATGGCTCCAGCTGTCGGCCCAGCGCAAGAGCATTTGGGCAAGACGCTAGCCCAGTGGCAGGCCGATCTCGATAGTGCCGAGCAGATCGACCGCCTGCTGGCCGTTAGGTCCATCGGCGAGATGGCAATCGGCCAGCAAGCCGGAGCCACCGGCGCGGTCCTTGAATCCTTGGGCCACGAGGATGGTTCCGTGCGCTTCTGGGCAGCGGTCGCGACGATCCACTTGCCTGAGTTGGACGCCGCTGCTCAAGCACTGCTGAACAAGGCACTCGATGACCCGGTGCCGGAAGTAAGGATCCAAGCGGCGCGCGCTCTGATCGGCACGGCAGCCGAGCCGGAGGCGTTGCGCACCTTGGCAGAGCTGCTCTCCCACCGCAATCGCGGTGTCCGTCTGCAGGCCGCGCATGCCGCTGACGCGATCAAAGACAAAGCCGCCCCTCTGGTCAAGGAGTTGCAAGCAGCCACGAACGACGAGTTCGACTATGTCCAGCGCGTTGCCCGCCACGCGCTGTGGACCCTGGAACAGCGCCCCTGCCCCTACCGACAGTGCGAGTGACGCAGGCCAACCAGCAATGATTCGATCCAGCATCACTCTCGGCACTCTGGCCCTGGCATGGACCTTGGCGAGCTTCCACCCAGCGCTCGAAGCGAAGCCACCGAACATCCTGTGGCTGTCCATCGAGGACACCGGCCAGCAGGTCGAGCCTTACGACGCCTATGCGAGGACACCCAATATCGCCCGCCTAGCGAAGCAGGGCGTGACGTTCCTCGAGGCGTTCTCGCACTCCCCGGTCTGCGCCCCGACCCGCTCCGGGATCATCACTGGAATGTACCCGACGGCTATCGGAACGCACCACATGCGCTCAAGAATGGTCCCGCCACCTTTCGTGAGGGCGTTTCCCGAGTACTTGCGGCGGCTCGGCTACTATACAACCAACAACTCGAAGACCGACTACAACTTCGTCGTGCCGCTGACTGCCTGGGACGACTCCGGCTCCAGCGCCCATTGGAAGAACCGGCCCGACCCGGACCAGCCGTTCTTCGCGGTCTTCAACTTCGGAAGCTCGCACGAGGGTTCGGTTCGGCGCCAGTATGCGGCCCGGACGGCGGATCCTAGCGCAGCTATCCACGATGCATCGCAACTGCCGCTGCCGCCCTACTATCCCGACACGCCCAAGACCCGCGAGGCTTGGGCGGCGTACTACGACGTCGTCACGATCACGGACCGCACCATCGGCAAGATGCTGGCCGAACTCGACCAGGCTGGCTTGGCCGACGAGACCTTGGTTGTTTTCTGGGGCGATCACGGCGTGGGTCTGGCGCGCGGCAAGCGCTGGATCTACGACTCGGGGCTCAAGGTTCCGCTGATCATGCGCTGGCCCGGCCATATCGAGCCGGACACGCTGCGGACTGACTTCGTGCAGTTTCTGGACCTCGCGCCGACGATGATTTCGGCGGCCGGGGGCGAGCCGCCCGATCACATGCATGGGCGGGTCATCATCGGCGACCGCCAGGGGCCCGAGCCGGAATTCCTCTTCCACGGCCGCGACCGCATGGACGAACGCTACGACATGGTCCGGGGAGTGCGAAACCGCCGCTTCCTCTACGTACGTAATTTCGAGTCCCATCGCCCGTGGGTGCAATTCATGCGCACTCCCAGTCAAGGGCCGGTCTACCAAGAACTCGGGAGGCTGAAGCTGTCCGGCGGGCTCGGTGCGTTGGCGGCACCGTTCATGCAAGACACCAAGCCCTTCGAGGAACTGTACGACGTCGTCGCCGATCCGCACCAAGTGTTCAATCTGGCCGCGGACCCCAAGTATGTCGACCAGCTCGAGCTGCTGCGGGAACAACTCGTGGACTGGATGCGGAAAATGGACGACAAGGGCCTAGTGCCCGAACCAGAACTCTACCGGCGCATGTTTGAAAACGAAGACAGCGACGCAACGGCTACCCCGCTCCTGAGCACGAGCAATGCATCCGACGGGGCGCTGATGGTGACGGTGAAGGCTCAAAACGAGGGTGCCTCGCTGGCCTACCGGGTCGTCCCCAAGGGTGCCGCGGCACCGCCGCGCGGCGGCTGGCTGCTGTATACAGACCCAGTTCGAATCGAGCAGGGAGAGTCCCTCGAAGCGGTCGCGTCCCGCTTGGGATTCGCCAACAGCCCGGCTGTTGCGCTAGCCAACTGATCACACATCGTGACCAAGCGCACGTGGAGCACTGCGGTTTGTCCTGCAGCGGATGGGGCCTTGCAATCCTAGATCACGTCGTCATTTTCGACAGATGGAAGGGTAGCGACCCAACTCGCGTACTCGAACCAAGGATTCTGCGCGGGATCTACACTTGATCTGGGGCTAACGCATTGATCGGAGTTGAGCTCTCTCATCTTCCTAGGGTCTGGGCTTTGCGTTCGTGTTCCGTGTCGAGGGGAAGACGTCCCCAAACTGCGATTTCGGCTAGCCGTCGTTCTGCGCAACCGCTCGGACTTCAGCAAGCATTCGGAGAGTTGGTATCGTCGCTCCGAACTCGCATCAGGGAATGCGCTTCGCACACACTCTCGTCAATGGGCAATTCGCGCATCTTGGTTCTTTTGGGCGGCACCATAGCTGACCGATCCGCCACGCGGGCCTGTCCAACGCCCCCGGAAACTCGGGATTCAGCCGTCGGGCCACTGATCGTGCTTGGTCTGCAGATTCGTCGTCTATGAGCCCCGTACGCCGGAAGACACGCAATAGAAGACTGTCTGGCTTAACGTCAATCTGCCACTCTCTCCCCTTGAAGTAGCCAAAGTCATCATGCAGAATGCGAGTCGTCATTGAGGCAATCCCAGCTCCGATGCCATGAATTCGCTGAAGAGTCTTCTCAACTTCGGCGGGCGACGACCTCCTCCAAATAGCACTTGCGTCGCAATCGAACTGACTGGAGACCAAGCGGGCACAGTCCGACAGGGTCTTCGCACCCTGTTCAACACCGTACCTTGGGAGGATCGGCAGACGGTTCAGTAGCTCCACCAGTTCGTCCCTGGACATGTGGGCCAATCGCTTGGCGTCGAGGTAACCCTCTCGATGAATCTCGGCTGGAATCTGCCATGCCTTCTGCCATGGCATACCCCGATCAAACGCCGCAGCGACTAAGAATGCAAATGGATCCCTCTCGATCAGACTCATGGTGTCTGGGTCCAGCCCGTCCCGAATGTCCGAATCGGGCAGCGTTGTTCCGTATTCCTTGAGTCGTGCAGCTATCGCCTCGGCATTTGTCATTCACACCTCCTAGGCTCTTGGTGAGCTCTTCGTCTTTCCAGCCTATACGGCCAATGGGCCCATGGGCCCGCATCGCCTTCCATATGTCTCACGAATGTGATCTGGCAGGAGCACTGCAACCGCGACTGAGAATCGGACGTTCGATGGAGAAGGCGCACTCGCCCAGCTGGCACAGCGTCGCAACACGCTTCCACAATCGATGCCGCCTGAGTGGCGACCTAGAAGCAACCCACCGCGGAGCTCTGACTAGGCCGGTGCCCTGTAGCAGCCTGCCCTCAAGCTGATCCTTGCGTGCCCAGCCGATGACGACTCTAATTCGCGCGAAATTCGGACTCCCCACAGAATCAACCACGGATTGTGGCTGAGAACTTCGGCCAAAGGCCTGTGCATTCGCCGTGCACTTAGCCGACCATGCACTCGCGCAAGGAGTTGTTGCGCCGGAAGTCTTTGGGAAATGGCCCAGACGAGAACGGGCGACGGACAAAACTGGCCTGACAGGATGAAAAAGAGATTAAACAACATATAAATTATCACTATGCGGTATACTGTAGTTAAGTGTTCGCCTTGCTGGAACTCCGCGTCGCCACAGCCCGAGCCACTCGTCATTCAAATCGAACCGTCGATCCAATACACTCCCTTCCTCATCCCTCGCTCCGCAGTGAAGGTTTAACGGAACGGGGCAAATGCTCGTGCAACCCGTTTCCCAAGACGCCGTCCAGACCCTTTGCGCTTTGTAGCTTAGAGCCACCCAATGGCTACACTACTGTGTTGGCGCACACTTGGCAGGGGCAACTCGAACCTGAACCGCTTGAGCAGAAGGACTGCCCGGACTCGCTAACGCGAGTCTGCGTGAAAGTACGTCGTGCGGGCATTGGATTCCAGCGTCTGAGCAATACCCCAACTGGTGCGGCTGGACTCGCATCGTCGATCTCGCAACAGCCTCGCCAGTCCTCGGGCAGTAGAAGGAACGATCAAGGTCAATACGAGCGACCCGGATCCTCCAAGCCGTTCACGGATCGAACTTGCAGCCCTTCGTGCTCAGAGTTCATGGCCAAACAGATCGGTGAGCCTCAATGGCAGTAACGCAAGCGAACTACCCAGAGGCCCTCATAGGCGCACTGGAAGCTACAGGCTATCTGGCCGGTGGCGAAGCTGCTCACGGCGTAACTTTGGGCCAGGAGGCTCTCCGTGGTGGCCGGTGGCGCTCGTTCGCTCCAGATGCGATGTGGCAGAGCGAGTCTTCGCTCCGGGTGTACTTCAAGGCAGTTCCATCTCCGCCGTCCCAAGAGGAGATCGGCAATTGGCGCAAAGAGATTTGGAACGAGGGTCGCGCACCGCTATTGTGGATCGTCTCTCCGCAGAAGATCGACCTATTCAATGGATTCAGTCGCCCGATGAGCGATGGGGACGCAGTCCGAAGCAGGATTCGCACGTTCAGGCTCATCGCAGATGAATTGGCGCAACTAGACGCCCTCGCAGGGCGTGTCTCGATGGAAACCGGCCAATTCTGGCGAAAGATCGATCACGTGAACAAGAGCGGTAGCGTCGATGTCGAGCTTCTGTCCGAGCTAGGCAGACTGGAGAGCAACTTGGTACGCTCCGGTCTTCCGGCGGATCAAGCACAGGCAATCATCGGCCAAGCGATTTTCTGCCAGTATCTCCTTGATCGCGGTATCGTCGATCAGAATCGACTCAGCTCAATCTGCGATCGCAACAGCCTTTCGAGCGCCTTACGAGACGCCGAAGCTACCGAGAGGCTGTTCGGATGGCTCAGTATCACTTTCAACGGCGATATTTTTCCGCAGTCTCAACTGGCAGCGGCAGCAGCAGCGGATCATCGGACCCAAGTAGCAGACTTCTTGGACGGGGTTGACAGCACGACTGGTCAAAGATCGCTTTTCCCCTACCAGTTCGACATCATCCCTATCGAACTCATCAGTTCAATCTACGAGCGGTTCGTGCATTCGGCTCTGCGTGACCCCCAAAAGGAGAAACCAAGTGACGAAGGAATCTACTACACCAGGCTACCCGTTGTCTCACTCGTCCTAGACGAGGTACTTGACGGCCTGACCGGGAACGAAACCGTACTCGACCTTACGTGTGGATCGGGCGTTTTTCTTGTGGAGGCACTACGACGGCTCATTCTGCTTCGGGCGGGCGATGGAGCTTGGTCTCGAGAAATGGTCCGGTCTGCGCTGTACGGTCAAGTGTATGGCGTCGACAAGAGCGATGTCGCGATTCGGGTTGCTGCATTCAGTCTCTACATGGCGGCTCTAGAATTGGATCCCGACCCAAGCCCACCAGAAGCGCTGCGATTCAACCCGTTGATCGGGAACACGCTACACGTCGGGGATGCGTTGACGATTCCTGCGATCCCGAACCGCCATAAGCCGAGCAGGGCAACCGGCTCAACTCAAGCCTTCGACGTGATTGTTGGGAACCCTCCTTGGAGTTTCAAGGGCCAGATTGGCACACAGGAGATTCAATCCGCTCTCGGCAGCGAAGTCCCGCTTTCGCCCCGGAACCCCAGCCTCGCGTTCGTGCAGCGCGCTACAGCGTTCGCGAAACCTGAGACCCGTTTCGGCCTTGTGCTGGGAGCGAATCCCTTCTATAGCGCATCCCAGACCGGCCGGGCAGCAGCGCTGGACGTGATAAAGAAACTGTCCCCAGTGACTATTGTCAATCTGGCCAATCACTCCGATTGGCTCTTCAGCGGTGCGAACATGCCAGCATTGGCGGTCTTCGGCCGACACCGCCCGGAAGCTCGCGACGGTATTACGGTCGTACAAGTGCCGTGGTCGCCGATCGGGCGACGTAGCCATGTCTTCGAGATTTCGCCCAACGATACGGTGAGGCTACCCCTCTCCGTCCTGGAGAACCGTCCCGAGTTGCTCAAGGCTGCGTCGTACGGGAATCACCGGGATCTTGCATTGCTCGACAGGCTGATGTCCACATGCGCTTCGCTCGGCACTGAGTTGCAAGCAGTCGGCGCGTCATTTCGGCAGGGCATGATTCGCGGGAATCAAAGCGCAGACGCCGGTTTCGCCTATGGCCTTCCTCTAGTCGAAAAGCGAAACCTACGACCGTTCGATCTGCCTACGGACCTACCGCGGTTTGATCGCGAAAAGATGCAATGGCCCCGTGAGCCAATGACTTTTCGGGCACCATTGCTGCTGGTACAAGAGTTCGTCGGGAAGGGCGGCCGACTGGTCGCGGCGGTTGCGGAGCGGGATACAGTCTTCACAGATTCCTTGTATGGCGCGTCGCTTCCAACCGACAAACTTGAATGCGCACAGGTCGCTGCCGGAATCCTCAACTCCTCTCTCGCGGCGTGGTTCCTACTCATGGCCTCTTCTACCTTCGGCCTATCGATGCGAAGAATCTTGCTCAGTGATGTCAACCGCCTCCCGGCTCCGAATCTTGGCGAAGCCGCCGCTTCGGTGCAGGGTCGTGCGATTCGCAGCATCGCAGAGTCAGCTCGGAGCCAGCCGTTGTCCGCCGAGGATTGGCAGACGCTGGACGAGTCAGTCTTCGACCTCTATGACTTGAGCACCCCTGATCGCGTGGTCGTTAGCGATGGATTGTTCCGCGCAAGTTGGCAGTGGGATGCAGGTCGAAGGCAATCGATTGAACCAGCTAGCGTCTCGACGGTCATGCAAGCTTACGCGCGTACGTTCATGACCATACTCGACAAGTGGTTGGCGGCAAGAGAGGGTTGGAGCACTCGGGCCGAGATTTTCGGTCTTGCCCAAGACGATGCCCTGCGAGTTGTTCGGTTCATTCTCGAAGATAGTCCCTGCAGCCCGAAAGTCCGCGTTCAGCCAACTACAGGCCTCTCTGAGCTACTTCGTGCAATCGAAGAGCGCTTGAGTGTACAACTCAGCGAGACGGTCGTTGGTACTAGGGAGATCCGGGCTTATGGAACACGTGAGGTAGTGATGATCAAGCCGGCTGCCCGACGGCATTGGTTGGGCGTGTCGGCCCTTGAGGACGCAGACACGGTTGTTCGGGAGAGTGTCGCTGGGGAGGTTTTGTGAAAATCCCCGCAGACAACACCGCCAAGGTTGGCGCGGGCTTAGTCGTCCTTCGGGAATCTGTTGCCATCAAGATCCTTGCCACGATTAGGGCAGGGTGGGATCTCGCGTCGTCGCATTCTGATGTGCATGCGGGTTCATACGAAGTCGAAATCACAGAGCGGCTTCGAGATGGCATGCGACAAGCACTCGCTAGCACAGAGCAGCCAGGCCAGCGAACCCTGACGGTCCTGCCGGGAACCGAATCCAGATCACGTCCGGATGTGTTGCGACCCGACGGGCGGACTGATATTCCCATCATGGTCACAGAAGTGTTCCAAGAGCACGGGGATCACGATCCGCATGCAGTAATCGAGTGCAAACGTTTGTCTGGAGTTGATGCGAGTCTTTGCAGGGAGTATGTCGTGAACGGGATCGATCGGTTCACAAGCGGGAAATACGGCCGAAACCACTTGATCGGATTCATGGCTGGATATCTCGTGTCGGGCACTGCACAGCTCGCCGTGGACGGCCTGAACCAGTACCTAACCAACCAAGGGCGAGATACCGACCGACTCAGCGCTTCCAAGGTGGTATCGGCTTGTTGGGCGTGGACGAGTACGCACGCGCGCTTCCCAGATCCTACTTACATAGACCTTCACCACGCCCATCTCCGCTTGCCGTAAGCCTCCCGTACCGCACCATAGCCGGAGGTGGCTTGACTAACCGGCGAGATGCACCGATGTCCACCGCCACCAATCGCAGCCAACTTCCTCAATCTCGATAGTTTACGGAGTCCCACCACCGGCACCTAAGTGCCCGCTATGCAAGACCGTGCCGGGCGCTCGGAGAGCGCCCGGCACGTAACGGATATTGAATGAGCTACGCAGCCGTTAGGGCAGTACGGGCTCTTCAATCGTGTATTCGACGTCGAGCGCCTTCAGGAAGGCCATCAGGTCCGCCTTCTCTTCGTCGCTGAGGTCGGCGTTCTTGGCGTCAGCCAGATTTGTCTCGTCCAGCCACTCGTTCTCCTTGCCACCGCTCAGCATGAGATCCACGGCTTCTTCCAGCGTGGCCACGCTGCCGTCGTGGAAGTAGGGAGCAGACTTGGAAATATCGAACAGGCTGGGGGTCTTGAACGCCCCGGTATCCTCTTCGGCCTCAGTGACGTTGCCACGCCCGATGTCGGGACTCTCCGCGTCCATGCCGATTCCGACGTTGTGGAACTGCTTGTCCGCCAGCAGACGGCCGTCATGGCAGTTGGTGCACTTGACCTTCTCGGAGAAGATCGTCCAGCCGCGCTGCTCTTGCTCGTTGAGAGCGCTCTCGTCCCCGGCCTGAAACGCGATGTAGCGCGAGTTCTCCGTCGTCGTCACGATGGTCCGCATGAACGCGGCGACGGCATAGGCCACGTTGTCGGGAGTCGCCGGGCCGCCGAAGACCGCATCGAATTGCTCGGCGTAGCCGGGAATCTCATTGAGGTTTGCACAAATATCTTCCATCGATGGGGCGCCATCGTTGCCGGAGGCCCCCATGTTGCCACCGCTCCAAGCACCTTGGACTTGCTTCTCCAGAGCTGTGGAGCGCCCGTCCCAGTAAAGTGCGTCGTAGTAGCCGACGTTCCACATGGTCGGAGCCGCCCTAGTCAACTGCTTGTCGAACGCGCCCAAGGCGGTCGCCCGCCCGTCAGTCAGTCCGTTCTCCTTCAGATGGCACCCGTAGCACGACCGCGCACCGTCTCCGCTGAGGCGCTCGTCGTAGTAAAGCTGTTTGCCGAGGGCAACCTTGGCGGCGTCCATCGGATTGTCGGCCGGAACGACCATCATTTCGTACCCAGCGATTTCGGGCCAAGCCATCTCGGCCTCCTCCGCCGGCGAATCCTCCATCCCGTTGCCGCAGTACAGCAGCAGAGCAGACAGGAGCAGCAACGCGCACAAGCTCTTTCTTGACATCCCAGATCCTCCCCAGTTGTCGATCGGACTGTGCGCCGCGAGCCTATCGCAGCCGTGGCAGGCGACGGCGCATGGTGCCATTATAAACTTGCCAACCGGCTGGGGCGACCGCGCCGAAGGCTTCAATTGCCGCGTCCGCCTCCGGAGCTTGGATCGCCGCCGCGTCTCCGAACGCGGACTGGCCGCAACTGTTTTACAACGTGGGGATCGGCCCGTCTTCCGGGCCGAACAGCAGACTTCTCGAGCTTGTGAGCTCGGCCGGTGGCAGGCGGACGATCCTCGGGGTTATCAACGCCAGAAGGTCGCGTCGGCTCCAGCGCCATTCGTTGCGCCTGAAGATCGCGCCGAGCAGCGGGATCTGGCCCAGCCCGGCCAAGCCTCCCCGTGTCCGGCTTCGCTCGTAGACCTGCATGCCAGACACGATCGCGAACTCCCCTTGCCGCAATCTGACTTGCGATTGAAACTCGCGATTGGACAGGATCGGAACATCGTTGACCGCACCGCCGGCCAGCAAGCGAAAATTGACGTCCAAGTCCAGTGTCACTTCGGTGGCGCTGTGAACCGTTGGAGTGGCCGTCAGGTTCAAGCCCAGATCCTCGAACGTCACGGACGGCGGGGGCTGAATGTAGGACGGGGACTGCGAAACCGGCGCCCCGGAGGAATACTGCGCCGTTGCGATGGGGTAGCGTTCCCCAACCCTGAATTCAGCCGCCATACCGTGCAGGCTGCGAAGGCTCATCTCCTGCAAGGTCTGCGCGGAGCTCGCGTCGAGGCGAGCCAACGCAGATGCGTTGCCCAGCGCAACGCCCAATACTGTCTTTCCTCCGCCAATTCCGACCAAGCGCTCGACGCCGGCAGCGTCCGGCATGGCACCGAACAGAGTGCTGAAGTTCGTCACCGGGAAGGTGTCTGGCAAATCAATGCCGGCGCTCGCAGTGCGGCCGCTGGACACCGCGATCATGTGTAGCTCGATCACTACCGCCGCACTCGGACGCGCCAGGTCGCCTGCCAGCGACCTGGCGAGGTTGATCTTGGCTACGGTGTCGCGCAAGAGTACGACGCCCGTGGTGGTACCCGTCTGGAGGCGGCGTACATCCAACGCCTGCTGGATCGCCTGCACGATCTCGGCGGCACCCTCGGGACCTAGGGCGCCATCGAGCGGAATCGTAGCCAGCGCAACGGTCTCGTATGCGGCACGGCTTGGAGCCGTTCCCGACACCACTAGGAACTCGTCGTCGCTGATAGGCACTGCTATTGACTTGCCGAGAGCGCCCAAGATGCGCATCGCGCAGCGGAATCCGCACTCGGACAGATCGGCCCGAATCAAAGTGTCACCATCGAAGTCCTCGGTGAATACTGCGTGGACTCCGAATTCTCGGGCGACCTCCTCGTACGCCTGCCGGATCGAGTCCCGGAAACGGAACGCCGCTTCGTGCTGGCCGTAGCGCAGCGTTGCAGGCTGGCGTGGCTGCGGGCGGTCTCGATTGACGGTGATCGTGGCAGCAGGTGCAGTCTCTTCCCCTGTTTCCGAGAGCGATTGAAACTCCCAAGAGTCCGGCGCGAGAGCAAGCGCGGTCTGATATCGCCCGGCAGCAGCCAGGAGCTGGGCCGCGCCTCGGCGAACGCTGTACGCCGCCCTAACGTATTCGGCGTTCCCGGGGTCCAATGCCCGGGCGCGGTTGTAGAGCAGCAAGGCCTCGATGTGGCGCCCCTGCCGCTGCGCAGCGTTGCCCTTGCGAAACAACGCGTTGGCGGAAGGCCCTGCCCACACCCAAGGGACCAGCACCAAGGCCGCAAGTACGGCTAGCGATTTCGACCGGAGCGAGGTCAAGACTGTAAGGAATGACGTTCAACTCCGCGCGGGTGTGCAACGGGAATCAGGGAGTTGGCGGCGGAAACACAACTCCGAGGCACGTACGCATCGGGGCTTCTTGGCAGCACCGACTGCCGGTGCACCCTCCAGTCCCAAGCCTTAATCGGACCGCCTCTCAGCAGGTCCAAGGATCAGACTGGCGTATGGATGTTCAAGCCCGGGATGTCAATGAAATCTGCAGGGTTCTGCGTCCATAGCTCCGCCCCACGCGCGATCGCACAAGCGGCTATCGCAAGATCGACTTCGCGTGACCTAGATCGCCCTACGGAGCGATACAGCTCAGCGGCTTCAATCGCCTCAGAGGGACCGAACGAAACGGCCTCGTCGGACGGGAACAAGGCTTCCTGCAGAGCCAGTTCGGCCAGATTGCGAGGCCCGCGGCGCCATTCGAACAATACCAGCGCGGGAATCGCCATCCGAGTCCCGCTCGCAAGGGCGGAACGCAATGCGGGGCCCAACCGCTGTGAACCGGTCAAGGCATCGATCAGGACTGACGTATCGAGTAGGATCATTCAGCCCTCGTAGCCCGACCTCCAGTGCGCCGACTGGCTCGAATTTCCTCAAGCTCTCGTTCGACACCCTCATCCGCCCTAGGCGGCAACTTGGACGAGAGTTCATCGAACGCCGCAAGCATTCGGATCCGCTCTGCCTCCGTTAGGCGGTCGATGCTGGCGTGGTATTCCTGGATCGCATCTCGAACTACTCTGCTCTTAGGTTTGCCAAGCCGATCAGCCGCATCGTTCAGCATGGTTACGGTCTCCGGGGCGAGCGAGAAGGTCACCTTGATCGTTGCCATAATAATACCATACTACCATATAACGGCATTGATCCGGAATGCACCGAGCAGGGGTACCCCTGAGTCATCAGGTGTTGGCAGGTTGGCCGCAGAGAACGGCTGTCAATCGGGCTGTGGATCTGACTGCCGCAGACGATAGGCTGCATACTGAGGAGAGCAGCAGTTGGAGCCCGCGGCCTCGCCCCGCACGCGACGCTGAATGTCGAAGACGGATCGGGGCGGGAAGGAGAGCCACAGAGCGTGGAGGACGAAGCGACGCGGGAACAGCTCCCAGCGACGCCGCGACCTGTTGGAGTCCTTTGACTGATCGAATTGCACCCGCAATGGGCTTCGATCATGCTGTCAGGATGCTCGCTTAATCGATGGAGATGACCTCATGGCTGCGATAACCGTGCGCCGACTCGATGAATCCGTGGTGCAACGACTGAAAGCTCGGGCCAAGATCAACGGAAGATCGCTCGAGGGGGAGGTTCGCCAGATTCTCCGCGCCGCAGTCGATAACGATATGGATCTTAGGAAACGTGTCTTCCGTGCTCGTATCGAGCAGCTGCAGAAGGAAATCACGCCAAAGGGTCCGCATACCCCGAGCGAAGTTCTGATTCGAGAGGACCGAGATCGCAACCACGGCAGATGACAATGCGAATGATGCCTTTCAGCAAAAGGTGTTTCTGACTCGCGCCGAATTCCTGAAGTATTGAGTCCAGGCCATCGCCCATCCCAAGGCGACAGCCACTATCACTCCCAGGGGCTGTGCTACCGCCAGCAGTTCATCGCCACGGAGGGGAGACGCATCGTCGCCACTCGTCGGGAACAGAATCACACTGATCGAGCGCAGAATCATGAGCGTGGCCATGATCCACAACGCAGCGATATTCCACTGGGGCGCCTTGGGAGACTTCCGAAGGACGAGCAGTAACGGGACTGCAAGCAGGATGAAGATCGCGAGCATGAGACTAATGGGATATTCGAAGAACCACCCCGAGAGTCCCATCGAATAGACCGTCAAGAGCGGGATCGAACCGATGATGTAGACGATGATCCAACCGCCTATGCCCTCTTTATCGTTTCGCTTCATTGGAATCTTTCATGCTTTTCCGTTACCGATTTCCGCCATCGACGAACCGAGTGCTCATTGCGACCCCCGATAGGCGATGAACTTGCGTGTGAACGCTGTCTCCTAGCGTTCCGCTCAACCGTCGCGAAACGGCCGACCGTCCACATCTTGCAAGAACGCTTGGGGCGTGGTCGGTCATTTCCGCTAAGTCTTCCGCGGGGCCGAGAACGACCGTTGTCGCGACTGGGTTCACCGTTTAGACGTTGCAAGCTGGGAAGGGGTGAGGCAACACTGGCCACGTGCGCTGGGCCGTTTCGCTGCTAGACCCGCCGCGCACGGCCCAAGGGGCCTGAGTCGCCACTCGCGACGCGGGCAAACGAAGTGAGACAGCATCGCTTGTCTGGCTGAGCACCGCCGACTGCCCCCGGCACGAGGCGGCCGCCATTGCTTTCGGCTTCGGGCCCAGAGAGACCCTCGCCAGTGATCCACCGACAAGGACTTGTCGAACCCTCTTGACACAATCCGAACCCGGCCACTGTGTCTCGAATTGTGAAGCTGTGTCACCAAAAGGGCTACGAGGCGACAGTGAGACATGCTCGGGGTCGACTCACGGAGAAATGAAACGAAGGACGACGAAGTAGATCGTTCGCCTCAAGCGACCAACGCCCTGAGTGTGTCGACGAAACTTCGTCAGGCGATCGATTCAAGCCGGACCCGCACGATCTGAAACACCTGATTCTGCATAGCCGCCGCCTGCTCGGCGCCACCAGCGATACCCGGCACACGCAGGTCCTCAACCGCCTTCCTGAGTGCGGCGCACACGGTTTCCATGGCGTCCTCCGCCACCGCGGCGCGCAGTCCAGCCGTCGCAGCCAGTGTCCGGAAGTCCGCCCGGTCGAGCCTGTCATCTTTGCCAGCGAGCTTAAGGGCCAGGCGGTCATGCTCCAGGCGTGGAAACACCCGTGTCGTCACCGCGTCATAGAGCGGCGCCAGCCGCACCTCCCGGAACTGCTCCGCGCCGGGGTCGGCGATCTTCAGGAGCGCCAGATTCTTCATATGCATCTCTCCGTCGGCGATCAGCCACGCGAAGAGCGTGCGTTTGAAGAGTGTCAACAAATCCTCTTCTGGCGCTGTGGACAGCGGGCGGATCACGCGCGCAAGCCGCTCGATCGTGCCGTCGTACTTCGCGCTCGAGGGCAAATCCATCACGGAGCAAAAATCCTCCAGCGCTATCAGCCGACGGTCTTCTAGGCTCACGCGAACATCGAAGCGCTCGACAACAAGCGCAGGTGGCATGTCGTCCGGCATCGGGACCAGAACGGCCGACGGCACTGCGAACCCGGCCGCCCGGCCCAGTTCCATCGCCAGCCATTCCACAACCGGCAGTGATTCAAAGCCGGCCATCCCGGGTGGCTTGAGGATATGGGTGAACGGCTTCTCCGTCGCCGCCGACAGGGTTCCCTCCCCATCTAGGTACATCGGTGCCTTCATTTGCACGCCTGAGAGCCGCGGCGTATCGCCGCTGTCGTAAAGCCGCGCGAGGTTGCTCTCAAAGCTCTCTGTGATCGCGCCACGGCCTGGTCCGGCATAGGTCCCGGTGAAGACACCGGATGCGCTGTGCCGCTCCAGCGGTTCGAGCAGCACATCGGCTGGCAATCCGGCCAGCTCACCGACGCGCTCGACGATTGTGATGTTCGACATGTAGCGCTTGCCCGAGCGAAGAGCGGCACGCTCATCGGTGTTGCGCAGGACCGTCTCAAGCCATCCTTCCGGCAACAACGAGAGGATGAAAGGAGGAAGCTTACCGGGCGTGGTTTGCCGCAGAACCGGCGGCCCGACGTCGTCGGAAGGACTCCACCTCCACTCCAACCCGTCATGGCGCAAATGCCCCATCGGCGTGCCGTGCCAGGCGACAACCAGATCAACCTGCGCTGTGTTGCGCATCGCAACCACCGATGCCGCAATGCGGCTCAGCAGGAAGCGCTCCGCTCGCTCCCCTTCCCGGTACCATTCGTTTTGGCGGGCTAGCACCCAAACGGCAGTAGCCGCTGCCTGCGCGTCGCCGTACTCTTCAATCAGGCGTGCCTTGATCGCCTCACGCATGTTCTCGTCGACCGAGGCAGCATGTTCGCTACGCATGCGGAACGCTTCAAGAAAACGCTGCCGCACCGAAGAGACATCGATGCGGATCTCCCCCATCCTGTCAGCGATCACCGCCGTGTCCACTGCCGGATTGGGCGGCGCCTGATTCTGGACGATCTCTATGGCCCGGATGCGGGTCCGCTGGTTGCGGCGTCCGCTGATATAGAGGTGACCGTCGCGAGTGGGCCCGAGCAACACGGCGCTCGCGGCGGACAGGTAGGTACGCGGATAGAGGTAGCGGGCGATCCGCACGGCATGCCTGAGCACAACCGCATTGACGTCGTCATCCGCATCGACATACACCCCGCGCATGAGCTTGACCAGCTTTCCAGTCTCAGCGCCATAGTGGCTACGGTCCTTGTCGATTGTTTCGCCTACGAGTTGAAGGGCCATTTTTCAACTTTCCCGTGTTTGACATACGCGAAAGTAGCACAACAATGGTCCAGCTGCAATAGGATTTCCAACTTTTGCGTATGTCACATATGCAAAAGTTGGAAGGCAGGTTCTTTCCGACCTACCCCGTCCCAAACGGACAAGCTTGCCATTAGACCATCTGGATGGCGTGCCGAGGGCGATCTGAGCCCAAGAAGCAGGTACATTTTTTTGTCGATACGTGACTCGTCTGATGGGATCGGATCGTTGCTCGTGCAACTAGGGCAGCCTGTCGCTGGAGTTGCAAGGGCCTGCTCGAAGGGCGCTGGGCCGCTCTTCGCAGCGCCCGCGAGGGGGCACTGGACAGTGTCGGCGCAGCGGGGGTGTGACGCCTCGCAAGGCGTTGCCGGGCAGGCTGGCGGGACGCTCGCATGGGCTAAGGCGAGGGCGCTTGCAGCAGCAAGTCGAGAGCCTCCTGCGGGCGTGCCGCGAAATGCCGGTTGGCCTCCGGCACGTAGCGGAATTGGGGCAGGCAGCGGATGATCGAAATGGCCGTGTTGGTCAGACAGGCCAGGTTGCGCGGCAGGTCGCGCACATACACGCGGCAGCGGTCTTCGTCGTAGGTGAAGTCACGCACATAGTGCAGGCGGTTCTCGATCTGCCAGTGGTTGCGCAGCAACTCCGCGAGTTGCTCGGGGGTGGCCCGTGCGGGGCCCAGCGAGGTGAGCGCATAGCTCACTTCGGTGCTGCTCTTGCCGCTCTTGACGTGCTGCCGCCGACGTTCGACGCGGATGGCCTGCTGGCGGCCGTGCAGGGCGGCATAGTCGTCCCATTCGGCGGCGCTGATGTCCTTGACCCAGTAGCGTCGGCGCTCGATGCGGCCATGCTGCTTGTCCAGCGTCTCCACCAGCGGGCAGGCACTGAAGTCCATCTCTTGCAGGTCCCGGAACAGCGTTGGCTGGTTGTTTTTCACCGCGGTGATCAGATAGTCTGCCTGGGATTCCTCGAGCAGGCAGCGGGCCGTCTCCTGCTGGGCGTGCAGCGCGTCGCCGGTGACCACCCGCCCGGCCAGGTCGAGTTGCCTGGCTAGTTCCCGGAAGGCCGGGATCTCGTTGGTCTTGGAGTCGATCTCCAACTGTCCCAGCACCACGCCGCTGCCCTGCTCCACCGCGGCCAGCAGCATGCGCCGACCGTGTGCGCTCTGCTTGGAGGCCCCGCGCACGTCCTTGCCGTCCAGGCTCACGCCCGGCAGCACTGCCGGGCCCTCGCTGGGTGCCTCGCTGGCGGCCTTGGACGAATCCGTAGCGTCTTGCTGTGACTGCACTTGCGCGCTTTGCTGGAGGGCCCACCCGCGCACCGCCTCCTCCAGCGTCTGCGGCTCTAGGGTCGCCAGAATGTTGTGGAACGTGGTGATCGACGGACTCGTGTAGCAGCCTTGGCTGGGGCTGTAGAAACACTCCACCGCCAGTCGCTGCGACTGGCTCAGCAGGGCCGCGAACTGGGCGAAGGCGGTCACCCCGCGGTAGCCGCACAGGCGCGCCGCCACCGCCAAGGCCAGCACGCTGCGCAAGCCGTAGCGCTTGCCGCGCGCATGGCGGTACTCGGGCAACTCGCCGAGGAACTCGAACAGACTGCGCAGCGTCTGCGCGTCGGGGGGCGCGCTGCGGGCCGGCCCGTCCCAGGCCGGATCATCCTCCGGCTGGGCCAGCTTGAGGGCCGCGCCGGGCTGCAATTCGTACACGAAAATCTCCTTCCGCTGGCCGTGCCGACGCCAGCGCGGCGTGGCACCCGGCAGCCGTGCGTAGCCGCCGCTGAAGCCCAGCGAGCGCCAGTTGGCGGCCCGGTAACAGGTGCCGGCGAAGCGTTCAGGGTCCACGAACGACTCCGCTAACAGGCTCGGAATGCCGTGCTCGGCCAACATGTCGTCCGAAAGCCGTCGCAAGCTCAGCCCGAGCACCCGCGAGGCCAGATTGGGCGCCCCCTGCCAAGCCGGCAGAATCACGAAGCGCGAGTTCTGCGTGAGCAGATGCAGGCGCCGCCGCTGCTGCTGCGGGCTCCAGCCGATCCAGCGGTCACGGGCCGCCAGCTTGAGCGCGGCGGCCTGCCAGCCCACCAGTGCGATCCAGTCCTGCCCCAGCGTCGCCACATGCCGCAGGGCCTTGCCGAACAACCCCTCGAACGCTAGGTAGTGGTGGCTGGCCACCAAGCGGTCCCAGCGCCGGTGCTCCTGCGCACCGTGCGTGGGGCGCACGTGCACGGAGCGCAAATCCAGATCCCGCAAGCCGCTTGGCGCTGCCACTAGAGCCTAGCCTGACAGACTGACAACAAAATGTCCAGTCCTCGCAGCAGACAGCGCTACCATGCCGAGCTCGCAAACTCTAGCAGGCAGCCACTGCCCCTCCGGCTACTGTCGTGCACTGCCTCGGACTCGGACAAAAAAATGGCCCTGGCCCAAGAAGCCAGGGCAGAGGCAGGCCCTTGTGCAGGTTTCCGCTTGGGGCTGGAAATCAGAGTAGGGATCAAAGTGCCTTGCGCCAATTCGGAGAAACGCCACAAGCTGCTGGCAAACCACGAGCCCGAGCAAACGATGCGCGGCTGCTCTACTCGAATCCGAGTTCAGCGCGGCGTAGGGAAGGCGCAGCCCGGGATGTCGGTGAAATCGCAGGGATTCTGGGTCCAGCCATACGATAGCGTCGGTGTGATCTTGGCATGCATGGCCGCTTCCGTAGACTATGCCTGCACATTCTGAACGTGGACGAATTCTGCTGACGCCATCTGCAGAATTGCGGCTAGTCGACTTCCCCCGTCGCTTGCTGCCGTGGTTCGCTCCGTTGCAACGGTTCGCAGTCAAGACAAGGTGAACCCGCAAACTCTGCCAGACGCAAACCGAGCATGAAGAATATTCGTTTCGCCAGCTTGACTCGGCGAGCCAATTCGTTCCGCGCATACACTGCTCGAAACGAAGTTCTGGGCGAGACTGAGAGGGAACGGAACAGTCGGCTATCCTCAACGTCTGGCTGACTAGGTCGAGTCCACCCTTGCTTTCACAGAGCCAACGACTGCTCTGGTGCTCAGTGCTCGGGGGCGGACCGCGACGACTCCACCGCGTCTATCGCGGGGATCGCACGGGCGGCGATGGCAAGCAGGTTTTCAACGTAATAGGTCGTGATCGGTCCGCCACCTTCCTCGCATTCTTCGGACAGTTCGGGCACGAGCGGGTCCCAATCCTTGTAGCGCCGCAGCCATTCCCACTGCGGCCACCAATCACTCGCCTCGGCGAGCAAGAGCCCATGATTCCCCAGCGACGCTCCGAGCTCATTGCGGCGCTCCTTCTCCTCCTTGGTCATCTGGCTGTCAGGCTTCGGGCTACGGACACCCCAACACCACCCGTTCGGACCCTTGCCTCCAGATTCGAGCCTGATCGCACTCCGCCCATCATTGTTGGGCGGCACGTCATCGTACCGAATCCAACCGTCCCGCATTATCCACAGGCAATTCGAATACCGCCTGTCGCCTCCGAATCTACACCGCACATGGAAGTCTGGATCGATTTCCGTTACTTCCTCGCCCAGCCGGCACTCGACGATACGGCGCAAGTGTTCCAGGAAGCGCTCGCACACGTCTGCCCGGACTAGACACCATGCGTCGTGTACGGCGAGCGCGGCACGCAGGTGGCTGGGGTTGGTGGCAAGATAGTTGCGCACGAATAGCGTTTCGGCATCGGTCGTCATGGTGGGTCCTCCGAATCTCTCCCGGCAAAACAACTCCGCGGATTTCAGGAAGCTGTGCAGTCGGTCGGCCTCGCAGCGCTGACGGCAGGCCACGAACCAGTGTTCGAGCGACCTGTCTCCCCCGGCATAGGGCATGACCCTGAAGAGGCCCTGCCAGCGCTCGCGGTCGCTCTGCGGAAGACTGGTTTCGTCAGGGTCGCGGTTGACGGGGGGCAGGTAAACCAGCAGGAAATTCGTCCCGTACTCCTCTCGCAGGTACTCGAGGTACTCACTCAACTGCCCGCTCGAATCGTCAGCGTACGGCTTGTTCTCGAATGCGAGGCAATACGACTTGCTGCTGAGAGGGATCTCCACGGTAATGTCGATGCGCCCGCCAGTCGGGATAGGGCGCTCGGTCGCTACCGTGATCGGTCTGGTGGCCGTCGGCCGCAGTGCGCCGAATCGTCCGCTCGTCTCAGGCAACGTGTCCAGCATCGCCTCCAGAAAGCGAGTGCCTTGGCCGTGTTCGGCGGCTGGATCGAGCAAGTCCGCGATCATCTGCGACAGCCCGAGTTCGTCCTCGCGCAAGTATTTGAACACGTTGAAGCGCCGCGCCGTCTGGCGTTCGAGCTCGCGCTGGCGCGTCCTGTCCGCCTGCAAGCGCGGCGCAAGGTGCGAGATAAACGAACGACACTGCTCCTGCCTAGCGTTTCGGGCATCTTCTACATTGCGGACCAGTTCTTCGACTTGGCTAGTCATGTGGTGTTCTAGTTGAACCCGGTCAACGCTGAAGATCAACCGCTATGGGTGGATGAACGGCACCTCCGGAAGCCGAGGCTGATGTCGATCACGTAGTACCTTTCTTCATAGGGATCAAGATATCCGAGCCCGCGAGGCTGGGCCCGGCTCCTATTGTAGGAGATCCTCTCGCGTTGCGGCTTTCGTGCGATGTGCCGCGTCGCCGGACGGGTTTCTCTGGCAGCATTCCGTGGCATTTCGGGAAGTCGCGTTTGCCGTAGGGTCGTGTAGGACAATGCCACAGGTATGCGAGTAGCGTCCAGAGATGCCGCTTTAGTCAAGGGAAGCCCGAGCCGCAGCTAAGGAACAGCAGGCTCAGAGCGAGTCCAATTAACTCAATCTAAAGATGTTGCACTCGAAGTTGCCGTTTTGGCACCTGATTGTTCGGGTCGGAATTAGGGTCTAATTGGAAATGAGAATCCGTGCCGAGAGGGGAGTGAAGTCAAGAGCCGCTCGCGTAGAGACAGTGAGGCAACGCTACGCACGGCTCCCCCCGGACGAAGCAACGGCGGTGTCACGGGCGGGCAATGGTAGGCTTCTCGACATCGGACCCGCTTCTCGTCGGACATGAACTCCGCTGCCTCTGAGGATTGAAGGACCTGCCGGCCATGTGCCATGCCGCAAGCAGCCTTCAGTTGATGGATGTGCTAGGCTCTCGGACAAGAGGCGAGCGGAAGGAGGGTGGCTGACTACCGAGGTGATCTGATGCGCGACCGGCGGATTCTTCAATTGCTTGCGGGGATCTCCGCTGTCGGGGTCTTGTATTGGGGATTCGCGGTGATAACTCTCCAGCGATTCCGATACGAAGATATGCCGCTTACGCGAATCACGGAACTGGCGATTCCTCATGGGGTATATTTTGTGTCCTTGTTCTTGTTCTGCGGGGGCTGTTTGATGGCAGGCTTCATGCATTACGAATGGGCGCGTAAACGTGCGAAGAACTGCTTCTCCGGATGCTGTCTCGTCACAATACTCTGTCTTGGAATACGGCTCGCTACTTGATCCGATGAATCCGGGCTTCTAAGGAACGTTTGATCTGGCCCAATTGGCTCTGTAAGGCAGTTCGCACACTTGGCCTCGCTCTCGAATGCGGATCCGATTCTTCGGTCCGGCCGACAAGCTTGGCGGCCCCATGGAGCTGTGCGATGCGAATGAAGAGCCGTTGGTGTCGCCGCGAGGTGCGCGGGACGCTGCAGATCGACGACGATTACGTTAGCGGAATTCGTGCACAAACCAGCGCGCAGTGAATCTGGATGGGGCACAGCCTGGCCGGCTCGGCGTGGGTCAGCCGTTCCAGGCAAGGGGTGGACACGGAGTGATGTTCGAGCTGTGGGCGAGGGTTATTTTGGGGCGGACCTGATTACTCGAGTCTCGAAGGCTCGCTTGAGAATCGGGACAGCGGTGGCAGCGGATTACCCTCTCCAAGCACACGAACCCTACAAGCCTGGCCGCGCCACTCTCGAAGGCTGAGTTCCGTATCGTGGCGAAACGACGGGGCCTGGCGTCGGTTCTGTTCGCGCTCGCACGTCCGGGAGACGGGATGGGTGCCACGGTGACCGCAGACGCCTTGTGGGTCAGGTCAGCGTTCCGGCCCAAGGAGATACTGCTCGGCGACATCGCGACAGCGGAGTTGAAGACGGGGTGGTGGTGGGGCACCGTGCGCGTCCGTCACGTTTCCGGGACGGCAGTCGTATCCGGGCTGACGCGGACTGACGCGACGGCGCTTGCGACAGCGCTGGAAGCCGCGCGGGTCGATTGGTGGCGCAAAGCGGTCGCGGCGCGAATCGAGACGCTACGTTCGGTTTACGAGCGCGTGGCCCAGCTCGCCGAGCCGCGACGGTACGTTGCTCGCAGCGTGCTTCGCAACCTCGAGCGCGATGCGCGGGATGTCGCCGGCACGATGGCGTCCCAATGGCCGGATTCGCTGTCCGCCGTCCCAGAGATCCGAATGCTGAAGGCGATACGGGCCTTTGTCACGGACCCGGAACCGTTCCGCGCCGGAGCCAACGAGGCCTTCGTCCGGGGAGAACTCAGCCGATCGCGGGAATTCCTGGACCGGGTGGAGGCCCAGCCTCTCACTGACAAGCAACGCAGGGCGGTAGTCGTCGACGAGGACCGCAACTTGGTGGTCGCCGCGGCTGGCAGCGGCAAGACCTCGGTAATCGTGGCAAAGGCCGGCTGGCTCACGAGAAGAGGCTACCGGAACCCGTCGGAGCTGCTGCTGCTGGCCTTCGCCAAGGACGCCCGGAACGAGCTCGCGGAGCGAATTCGCGAGCGTCTCGGCGATGAGGTGGCGAATGGCGTCACCACGCGGACGTTCCACAGTCTCGGCATAGCGATCATCGGCAAAGCGGAGGGCAGGCGCCCTTCACTGGCGAAAGAGGCAGAGGACAACACGGCGCTGCTCGGTTTGCTCAAAGCAATCGTCGCCGACCTGCTCGCCGACCGGGATCTGTCGGTGGTCCTGCTCAAGTGGTTCCAGGGCCAGTTCGCACCGTACAGGAACGAGCAGGATTTCCAGAGCTGGGACGAGTACTGGGACTACATCCGCCGGTACGACATCCGGTCGCTCAAGGGGGAGAGGGTCAAGAGCTACGAGGAATGCGAGATCGCCAACTTCCTCTATCTCCACGGTGTGCCCTACGAGTACGAAGCGGACTACGAGCACGACACCGCGACGGCGGAGAAGCGGCAGTACCGGCCCGACTTCCATCTCTCCGAGGCGGGGATTTACATCGAGCACTTCGGGCTCGACGCCCGCGGCAGGACCGCACCGTTCGTGGATCGGAAAAAGTATCTCGAGGAAATGGACTGGAAGCGCCAGCTGCACGAGGAAAAAGGCACAATCCTGATCGAGACGTTCAGCCACGAGCACGCGTCGGGCACGCTGATCGCCAAACTCGCCAGCGAACTGTCGGGGCACGGCGTGTCCCTTTCGCCGATCCCCCGCGAGGATGTCTTCGCCGTGCTTGAGCGGCAGGGCCGAGTCGATCCGTTCCTACGTCTGGTGGCGACTTTCCTGCACCACTACAAGAGTGCTCAGCTGTCCTTTCGGGAAGTTGCCAGTCAGGCCAGGGGACTGGGCAACCGCCAGCGGGCCAAGGCGTTCCTGGCAGTGTTCGGGCCGATCCTCGAGCGCTACCAGTCAACGCTCTCCGGTCGGGGGGAGATCGACTTTCACGACATGATCAACAAGGCGACCGAACACGTGGAGGCTGGACGCTACCGCAGCCCGTTCGGCTACATCTTGGTGGACGAGTTCCAAGACATCTCGCCCGGAAGGGCGAGGCTGCTGAAGGCGCTCCTGGATCAGTCGCCCAACACCCAGCTGTTCGCAGTCGGCGACGACTGGCAGTCGATATACCGCTTCGGAGGGGCGGACATCGCGGTAATGCGCGAGTTCTCGGAGCGCTTCGGCCACAACGAGCGCATGGCCCTGGAGACGACCTTCCGGTGCTCCAGCCCCATCGCCGACGTCGCGACCCGGTTCGTGCTCGCAAACCCCTCGCAGATCCGCAAGAAGGTGCGTTCGACGCGGCAGTTGCAAGGCCCGTGCGTCCATATCGGTCTTTGCGGGATCCACGGCCTGCCCGTGCTGGACGATGCGCTCGGCAGGATCTCGGCGGACGCCGCCCGGTATGAAGGGCCATCGAGCGTGCTGCTGCTGGGCCGGTACAAGCACATGCGACCGGGGAACCTTTCCAGTCTCGCCAGGCGGCATGGGCACCTTCAGCTCACCTACAAGACCGTGCATGGCTCGAAAGGGCTTCAAGCGGACTATGTCGTTGTGCTCGGCCTGTGCACGGGACGACACGGTTTTCCGACAGAAATCGACGACGACCCGCTCCTCGATCTGGTCCTCGCAGAGCCCGAGAAACATCCCGATGCCGAGGAGCGGCGTCTGTTCTATGTCGCTCTGACCCGGGCGAGACGCCACGTCTTCGTCCTGGCGCACGGTGGTCCGCCGTCGCCCTTCGTGTTGGAGCTGATCGATGGGAACTACGACGTCGCTATCTTCGGGCGGTTGCCGGAGAAGGAAGTACCGTGTCCGACATGCGTCAGGGGGCATCTGGTGCGCCGCGAGAACGCGCGCAACAAGGGCGCGTTCTACGGCTGCTCGAACTGGCCCTACTGTGAATACACCCAACGGCCGTGCCCTGCCTGCGGCAGAGGATTGCCGGTCGAGGCGGAGGGTGGGTTCCGCTGCCGTGACTGCGGTCAGCGGCTCGAGGCGTGTCCCGCTTGTGGCGGCTGGCTGCAAACCCGGATGGGAAGGTACGGCCGCTTCCTCGGCTGCTCGAACTGGCCGACATGCGACTACACCCGCGACGTTGCGCGACGCCAGCGCAGACGGGATAGACCCGCTAGCCCCAGGCCTCAGCGCTGACGGATTCGATGGCCGTACGTTTCGATGCAGAATACTGGAATCGTCTCAGGAAACCGGCACGCCTCCCCCGAGGGGGAAGGGCGACGCTTCCACTGGCCGGATCCATCGCGAACGCTGCATGCATGGGCAGCGGACTAGCGCTCCTACCATTGGAATACCTAGACTTGGACGAGCCGTTCAGGGGTCTCGGGGTCGCGTCAGGGCTCCGGTTCCGAGACTATTGGCCCTAGCCTGGATCCTGCCTAATGGATAACACCGCGAGAGGGGTGTTGGCAGAGTTCCTCGTTGTTACAGCATCTAGGCAGCATAGTCGCGTGCAACCCCGCGTCGAGTGGTACGCCTACGATTTGCGGGCTCAATTCCATGGGCGGGAGGTCTCGATCGAGGTGAAGAGTTCGTCCGAGATTCAGTCATGAACGCAACGAAAGTACTCTCCACTCCAGTTCCCGATCGCACCTACACGCAAGTGGGACCCGCAAGCTGGCCGGTACAGGGGCCCGCCGCTCACAGCCGACATCTGCGTCTTCTCCGCACTCGCCGCGACAAACGTCGGCGCGCACACAGATGCTCTCAACGTCGACCATTGGCGTTAGCGCCGGGAGCGGATCTACCTGACCAGAAGACGATAACTTGGTATGGACTCTTCGAGCGCGGCAACTTCCCAGAACGCGACTAGAGGCACCTTGCGCCAGAAGTCGAGGCCATCGCGAACCGCGTGCCCCGCTAGCAGATCCGGTCAAGGCAGGCGCGGGTGGAAGTAGATTGCATTATGACGGCTCCGTGGGCCAGATCCGTCCTCAGGCACACTTGGTTCTTTCGGCTGGAGCAGGCAGTCGCTGTAATGTGTTCGGTGCCCCTTTCGACGGGGGCCGTCTCGGCGAATAACCCAGTAAGCAGGCATCTAGATCAAGAGCCGAATCTCGCCGAAGAACGACGACCCAATTCGCATGATCGCCTGATCATCGTCCGATTCAAGCCTCGTGTGCCCGAGCATTTCATGCCATTGAGGGATGAAGTTGCCCGAGTGGGATAAATCGGTCGAAGCTTGGCGCCCGTACACCTCGATTTCTTGTTCCATCGCATCAAGGAGGTCACCTGTCACCCCGTATCGGAGGAGAACGGGCCGGACCCCGCGGCCCTGAACACGAATCGGATCTGCGAGATCCAACCGGATTTCTCGCCCCAAATACTTCCCATGATCCGTTTCAAAGGATTGGTACCTATGTCGATCCATAAGCTGCTCGCGAGCTCTGTGGGCGATCGTCTCGATATCCCACTCGAGACCCTTTGTCCCATCGTCGTCCCGAACCTCGGTGACGAGAGCAGTGCTCGGTAGCGAAGACGCTGCAGAGGAGACGACGCCGAACCCCGCGAGCCGGAGCACACTGCTGGCAGTCGCCCGCTTGAGCGTGTCGATAGCGACCGGCAGATCTTTCTCCTCGACGCCAAACCCCTCGTCCAAAGGTGGATCGATGACCCGCAAGCTGCTCGACTCGAAGCTGTCTTCAACCGCAAGCACAAGACCGCACGCGAGGCGCTGGCCAGTGTAGCCCGCCGGAAACGTCAGCGTACGCTTTTGTGCGACAGCACCCGTAGGTGCCGGGCCCGGACTTCCGAGTTGTCTCTTTCGGTAGGCGTTACCGCTCTGGGTACCCTTGCACTCGATGACGTGCCATACACCTGAGGTGTCACGTGCGACGAAATCAGGCGCTTTCCTTGGTCCCTGCTTCGGCGGGTCCGCAACATTCACCCCACTGGCTGCAGCCAGTCGGTCCATGAAGTACCTGCCATCCACGGGCGGTTCGAGCGGAAAATGCTCGGACAACCAGTAGATGGGAACACCCATCCCGAAATCATCACTGAGGATCGTCTTCTGATGAGCGTCAAGGTCGGCGAACTCCCGAGTCAGTTGCAGATCGGGCGTTTCGGAAACTGAATTGAAGTAGCGGACCCACGCCCAGAACTCGCTAAGCGAAGTGCCACGAGAATGCGAGGGGGTGGTCAGGTACCCAATCAGTAGCAACAGTCTCGGGATGTTGAGATCCAGAGGCTTCGTACCAGCTTGGAAGGTGGTTGGAAATACCGGTACGCCTGGCTGGCTCGGCCATGTCGACTCATCGACGGTGACGTTTAGTGTTCGGATCATTTCAGCAGCCGACTCAATTCCAGAGACGAGACTTGCGGGGCGCTGTCACTCACAGGCGCCTCGGGGGTCTCGGATCGGGATTCGTGGCCGTCATCTTGCCGAACAGTTGCCGTCAAGTAATTGAACGGTGAACAACCATGGTCTCCAAGATGGTGGCTTCAACGGTATTCGATTGGTCACTGACTGTCGTCGCGCACCGGAGCGCCCGGAGGATTCGAATCAGTCGCCCCGAAGCAGCCGAGCCGCGGCACAAAAGGCTATCGTTTGAACTTAATGGGCGTTCCCGAACTCAATTGTATCTCCCCAGAGCGCGTCGCGGGGCTCTTTGCAATGGCTCACCGCTGAAGTTCGGTGGCTGCGTTGAGCGCGCTCCCACTGGCTCGACAGACTCGTCGTCACGTTGGGATAGCGCGCGAACACGTCTTGGCTCGCGGATCGCCTCCGGCGTCATCTCCTAGACCAGCGTGGGCCACATCTCGTCGAACTTGCACATGGTCCGCTTCGACATCACACCGGCCTCCGCCAGACCAAGCGTCGGCTCATGCGCCGCCGCCAACGCCTCACTCCTCTATCGGCTGTTCACGAGCCTACACGCTTACGGTGTGCCAGCGAAATCCGGTGCACACTAGGTGGCCCTGAAATGAGAACCGCGTCATTCGCCGAGCGGCCAAACCTGAACGCGAGGAACCCTTGCCGTTCGTCGTCGCAAATGAACACAAGGCTCTGTCCAATCGTCACCGGACGACCAGCTTCCCCAGGTGAGAGCCCCCCCCACCACCGCCCCATTGAACATGGGACTGATGCCCCTGCCGGCGTCGAGATCGGACTTGACCGGGGCGAAGTGCACTCGCGACAGCATTTCATACAGCGAGCCGAAGTCCCGCCGGGCCTCATCCCAGACTCTCTGGTCGTCAACCGTTAGCAACTGATGGGCGATGACGTCCCGCCGTCCAATGAGGTCGCGCCACGACATCTCACCGTGCGACCTGTCCGGAATCTCGAATAGCAACGGCGCAAGGCCGGATCCTTTCTTATTGAGCGCGTTGTCAACCTGCTTGATCGCCTCGCATGTGTCCTGTACGTACTTCCTGAGCGCGGTTGCGAGGTCGGGATCCCGCGCGCCTTCGGTACGATCCATCCGGGCGATGACATCGAGAGCGCCACGGCAGCTCCTCGCTCCGCTGGCCATGAGTTCCTCAGCGTGGATGCAGGTCTCCGAAACTATGTCGTTCTCCTCGATGAACCAAAGGACCTGCGCCTGGTCGATTAGATCGGCCATCTCTACTTGTTTCGCACCGTGCTTGACCATCCGAGCCAGCAGCCGTTCGCACATCCCAGCTCCGGTGTTCGTTGGCATCCTGTTAGTTCGCTCCTCTCAGTCTATCCGGCGGGTTGTCCGAAATAGGACGGGTGTCGCCTGCCATCAACAAGTTGACATAGCCACCAAGCGCGTCGATTCCGCCAACCCTTACGACGGCTTCAACGTGCGCGGGTCGATGCCTTGGGTTAATGGCCAATCGGGGTCAGCGAGCAAGCCGGCGTAGTTCTTCATACCTAGGTCGCGAGCCACGTGCCAAAAGCACGCATAATCGATCAGCTTGAGGTTCTCGTAGAAGCTAACCAGAAAGGGCTCATGGAGGCATGGAAGTCTGAGAACGAATGGGGAGTTTGCTGCGTCGGCTGCCTTGAGCTCATCTGCAACAAGCCCAGTCTCTTCGATTAGCTTCTTGGTGCGCTTGCTGGGTGCGAACAAGAGGTGGTCGCCCGAGGCGGGCATGTACGCGTGCGAGAACGAGTTCCTGTGAATCTCCAAAATCTTGAACGCATGCCGAATGCTCTTGTGCTGTGGCCACTCCTGTAGGAACTTTTCTATCAGCCTGCCGAAGGTAATACCGCTCGCTTGCTGTTGAAGGATGTACGTGGTGCACTCCGTCGGCTGTTTTCCTTCCTTAAGGCACAAGAACTCATGCAGTCTGCTTTCGACCCACCGCAGGTACATGAAGCATCGTCCGGCCGAATGAAAGTGTGCGCCAAACCCGTGAGACATTTTGACAATCTTCGATCACCAACCAGCGGTCGAACTGCTCCTTGCTGATCACGCAGTCAAGTAGCCCCGATCTCGTGGACAGGCGACTGCTTCGGGTCATGTAGCAGTTGCCTGTTCTCCCGGCGAACCTGTTCACCCTCTGGGAGCGACGGTCGCTGGAACGACACGCTGACCGATGCATCTAGGATATGGGATCGTCTCGCAAAGGATGGATCGCATAGGAAGGGGGGAGGTCGGCGTCGTGGGCCAACGATGGACGAGCCGTGTGAAGGCGCGGGCGCATGGTGCTTACACGGGCAGCCGAGAATGCAGGGCGGGTCGGAGTGTCGTGAGCCCCTGGATCGGTGTCACAGCTCGCCCTAGTACGCGCGGCGTATGACGTACAGCTAAAGTGGTGAGCGGGGCGATAGTCGGCAGTTACGTATGACAGAGGAGAAGCGACTAGGGACGACGGGACCCAAGGCGAGCGGGGACGACGAGCCTGCGGACGACAGTCGCACATCGGAAAGGGAAGGCAACCTCGCCGGCGCACTTCCGCTATGCGACGAGGGTCTGCCCCTTGTCCTGATGGAAGGAATGGTTGCGACTGACGCCGGACACATGATTCTGACCCAGTACGTGGACATTGGAACCGAGAAGCGGGTCAGTCGCCCGACGGTGCTCGTCAAGGCAATCGAGTCCGCGTACGGGCTGGAGCACGCGGCCGACATACAGCTTTCCGCGCCGTGGCGCTTTCGCCACTACGGCGAAACGCTGATCCGCGACGACCAAGAGGGATACGCCCGGCGCGAAACGACGACGGAGACGGCACCGCGGTCGCCGGCGGACAGCAATCGCGAACAGGAAAGGGCACTGCGGCTGTTGGGAGAGGAAGGCGTCACTATCAGCGGCACGGGAGAGAGATTTGTAGCGACCAACACTGAGAGCCTTAAGTTCGGTCGGAGCGCCTGGATCTATTGCACATCCATCAAGCCGCCCAGCGACGAACGCGACGCATGGCTCGCGAGCTTGCCGGCGGACTATGATCACGAGTCGATGATTCGTCAGCCATGCAAATTCGCTTTGGCGCTCGGGGAGATGTTCGCGGACCAGCATGGCCCACAAGGGAGGCGAGCCGACTTCAAGCACGGCGGCAAAATTCGCTCACTTCACGACAGTCAAATGGTGTTCCACGGGCCCGTCTGGTACACCGATGATGTGCTCGGATTCCTCGAGTCGCGGCAGTCTGACCCCCTCTATAACATCTATGCCCTCTTCTTGAAGCACACCGACTATCTGGATCAAAGGGAGTACAGATTCGTGGTGCATTGCGAGACCCCCGTCGATGACGAGACCTTCCATCTGCGCATCGGAGGCAACATGCGCGGCGCGCTGGCGCCGCCGCAGAACGTGAGACCGGTCGCGTTCGACAGCTTGGAGACACCCGAAGCTGAGTCGTCTTCGCAGCCAGTCACCACGCGGACGCTAACCAGCAGGACGATGACGCGCACCCGGCGGGAAACCGAGAAGCGCACTTGGACGACGCGCATAGGCGGGGAGATTGTTGAAGAAGGAGTTGCGACGAGGGAACGCGTGATCGCGGTAACGACGGACGTTCCCGCGGACGTGTCCCCTGAGACCGCGCAAAGCGCCAAGGCGACAGGGCCCGGTATCGGGACGGTCTCGGAGTCCGCTCAGCGGGAACACAAGTTCCGCGGTGAGGTGGTGGACGCACAAACAAGTTTCAGGACGACGGTCGTTTCCCTTGATGAAGCCGCCGATGCGGGCGAGGCGTTCACGCTGGAGGACCGGGACGAGGCGGCTGCAAAGTTGGAGGTGGCGGCTCGGCCGTTCGAGGCGCTCGCCGATCTGCGGAATCCACCGGTGGAGACCCTGAAGACGCTGGGGCAATTGGCGTTGACGCTGGAACGTGATGTCGAGGTCCAAGCGATGAGCGCGTGCTGGAACGCGATCTGGGCGATCTGCAACCTTCACGAGTGCTACGGCGACGTCATCCAAAGCGTCGATATCGAGGACCGCGAGTTCGTCGCGGTCACATTGAAGGAGTCTGCGCGCGCCGGCGCCAACGGGAAGATCCTAGTCGGGCCGCGCGGAACCTTTGCCTACGTGCTCACGCTGGGCGAGAAGCGGCGAAGCGGTTTCGGCGGGACGGAGGCTCGGCTCGTGTTTTTCCCAGACGACGCGACCCGTGCTACGTTCGCGGAGTTCGGGTGGCAACCGCGGTCGAATCGGCACGACGCAAGCTAGACTGGGCCGCCGGTGGTGGTCCCGCGCTCCGCCAATGCGACACGGACAACGCCATTTGTCGAGTGGCGAGCCACATCTGTGTTGTAGAACTCTGCGGAGGTCCTTTGATGCGTAGCTTGCGATCGCCTGGCGATCGCGGGCACCATGCGTGTCGACCGCGCCTCCGCGCTTCCGGGTTGACTTGATCTCGACGCCTTTCGTGCCGGACTGGACCGTATCGTTGGGATACTCGCCGGCGGCGACTAGGTCGGGATGACCATTGAAGAAGCGGTTGGCCGTAAGGCCACGAGAGTGTTTGGCGAGGCTGGCGGTCAGCAGGTCGGAGACAATGCCGGACGTCGCGGCTGGACGCTGCCCGCCGTCAAACCGGTGTTCGAGTTGCTGGTGATTTCGGCGGCGTGAGCACTCGGCGACGGGAAGTCGAAAATGATACCCGTGCGAGGGGGGAGGTCGGCATCCATGTCGGCGCTGCCGAAGATGCTCCAATACCACCAGATCACGGCTCGTGGCCCGTGGCTCCCGTTCGTCGTTTCGTGACTGGGCGGCGGCGGCCGATCACCTGCGGGAGATCATCGCAACGGCGCTGGCCCCACTGATCCAGAAAGCTGCCGCCGCCCAGCGAACGGCAATGGGAGTCTCCGCCAAGGAAGCCCAGAAGCAGTTCGGTGAGGCATCCAAGCGCGACGGGTGGCAGGTCGCTCTATGGGCCTTGATCGTCGTAATTACTTTGACCGCATTGATCGGGAGCGCTTTGGGATTCCTGGAGAATATCAACACCACACCATTTCAGGCCAATAGCATCCCGTGGCATACGATTATTCCCGCAGCACTCCTCAAGGTATTCATCCTCAGCACCCTCGCGGGAGCAGCCACATTCTCATTCAAGATGCTCCGCGCACATCTACACATCGCCGAAAAGAACCGCCACCGGGTCAGGGTCGCAAACTCCATCGAGGGCTTTCTTGCTGCCACCGCCACTGACTCGCAGAGGGATCTCATCCTTGGCAGACTCACTGAGTCCATCGTGAACCATGGTGACTCCGGACTTATTCAGCACGAGCATGAGGGGCACTCAGCAACCATGTCCGGTGACGTAATCGCCCGGATCGTTGCTGCCCTCCCCGGCAAGGGGGCTAGCTAAGCTTTAGAGCTCCACGGATTCGAGGCGGATTCGATTGGTGCGCCCGAATTTCCCCACGTTGAAGATCCCAAGACGCCGCTGAATCGGTTACGGCGAAAGCGGCCCGTAGCTCAGATGGAGGGTGCAACGGCATGGGAGTCGTGGCCCTGGGGCTTGAACTCCGCTGGGGCGCCGGGAACGCTGAGCGGTTCTGTACGGGTTCATTCCTCCCAGAGCAACCGCGATCCCTTGCCCGCTGCTGTGTACAAAGCAACCACTTCGACAAATTCTGGAAACGTCCCTCAACTAACACTAGGCGGCAATCTCAATGATCTGAGGTGAGTCCCGGTCCCCAAGGCTGCGTTGAACATGATCACAGTTGCGCACGGAACCATGTCAGGAACGGCTCCACGGATTGGCTCCAGATTCGAAGATTCTCACATAACGAATCCCCAAGATCGCTACGGGCAGCCGGCTCTCGCCGGATTACTGGTCGATTTCGTCCCTCGCACGGCGGGCTTGGACCCAGCCCGCGTAAAATGTTGATTCCACCCCGGACAGACACGAAAGGCCGACCCGGTACTCCATCCATACCCGCTAGGCAATGCTCCACTCTCGATGAACCAATTGGGCCAAGGTGCAAGGCGCGGCTAGCTTCAGAAACCACACGACATGAACCACAGCCAGATCGTCAGCTTCATTTGGGGCGTGGCGGACCTGATCCGAGACACCTTCAAACGAGGCAAGTACCAGGACGTGATCCTGCCGTTCACCGTGCTACGCCGTCTCGACTGCGTACTGGCGGCCAACAAGGCCAATGTGTTGGCCATCCACGCCAAGTACAAAGGCAAGATCGAGAATCTCGACCCCCAGCTTCGGCGCGCGTCCGGTTTCGCCTTCTACAACACGTCCCGCTTCAACTTCTCTACCCTGCTCGCCGACGCCCCTCACATCGCCCAGAATCTCCGCAACTACATCGCCGGGTTCAGCCCCAATATGCGGGAGGTGCTGGAGAAGTTCGACTTCGACAGCACCATCGCCAAGCTCGACGAGGCGGGCCTCCTGTTTCTAGTCATGCAGCGCTTCGGCGATCCAAAGGTCAACCTCCACCCGGACGCAGTCGACAACTTCACGATGGGCACGATCTTCGAAGAACTCATCCGGAAGTTCAACGAGGCGCTCAACGAGAATCCCGGAGAGCACTTCACGCCCCGCGACGTCGTCCACTTGATGGTTGATCTGTTGCTGGCGGGCGACGAGGAGCGGTTACGCACCGAGGGGGTCGTCCTGAGCGTCTACGACCCGTGCTGCGGCTCCGGCGGAATGCTCACAATCGCCAAGGAGCACATCAGGGTGGGAGAGAGACGTGCGGGCAAACGTCTGGCGGATGCGGTGAACCCTGGCGCCGACACTCACCTGTTCGGACAGGAAGTGAACCCCGAGACTTTCGCCATATGCAAGTCCGATCTCTTCATGCAGTCGCAGGACGGCCGCGATGCCGAGAACATCCTCTTCGGCAGCACGCTTTCGAATGACCGGCACGCCCGTGCCGCATTCGATTACATGATTGCTAATCCGCCCTACGGCAAGGACTGGAAGCGCGACCAGGATGCGGTCCGGGCAGAGCATGACAGGGGCGCCGCCGGGCGCTTCGCGGCAGGCCTCCCGAGGATCAGCGATGGCCAGCTGCTGTTCCTGCTGCACATGCTGGCGCATGCCAAGGTGCCGGCGCAGGGCGGCTCGCGAATCGCCATCATCATGAACGGCTCGCCGCTCTTCACCGGCGACGCGGGCAGCGGCGAGAGCGAGATTCGCCGCTGGATCCTGGAGAATGACTTGCTGGAATCCCTGATCGCGCTACCGGAGCAGCTCTTCTACAACACCGGGATCGCGACCTATGTCTGGGTCCTCACGAACCGCAAGCGGCCGGAGCGACGCGGCAAGGTCCAGCTCATCAACGCCACCTCGTTCTGGGCGCTGTTGCGCAAGAGCCTTGGCGCCAAGCGTCGCGAGATCCCCTTTAGCCGGAAACGGGACATCCTGCGCCTGCTGGCGAGCTTCGAGGACCGCGAGACCCGCGCGGTTCTCCAAGAGGGCGACGAGCGCGAGGTCGTCGTGAGCCGCATCTATCCGACCAGCCACTTCGGCTTCCGCAAGATCACGGTGGAACGGCCGCTTCGCCTCGATTTCGAGGCCAGCACCGAACGGATTGCGCGGCTCGAGGACGAACGAGCCTTCGTGAACTTGGCCGTTTCTCACAAGAAGGGCCCTGCGGGGGCCATGGCCCGGGAGGCGGGCAAGGCGCAACAGGTCGAGATTCGAACCCTGCTCAGGAGCCTCCCCGACACGCTCTTCCTGAATCGAGCGGTCTTCGAGACCGAGCTTTCCCGGGCAGTTCGTAATGCGAACCTCTCTCTTTCCGCTCCCGTCAGGAAAGCGATATTCTCCGCGCTATCGGAGCGCAACGCGGAGGCGGAGATTTGCCGGGACCGCAAGGGTCGAGCCGAGCCCGATCCGGAACTGCGCGATACGGAGAACGTGCCCCTCCTCGAGGACATAGAGTCGTTCTTCGAGCGTGAAGTGAAGCCCCATGTGCCCGATGCCTGGATCGAGACGACTCGCCGCGACCCTCAAGATGGAGAAGTTGGGCTCGTGGGGTACGAGATCAACTTCAACAGGTACTTCTACGAATATCGCCAGCCCCGCCCACTGGAAGAGATCGAGGCCGACATCCAGCAGGTTGAGGAGGAGATCTTGGCCATGCTGCGCGAGGTGGCACACTGATCCAGTCCGGATATGTAGACATTCAATGATAATTGCCTACAATTCAGCACAAGGGTGCGGGTCGAGGTAAGCTTAGAGGGTGGCTGATCTGAAACGCACACAACCAGAGACTCTTTCCGACATTTCAATACATCGACTTGATAGCCTGCAGTACGCGGTGGGCGGGTCTTTCTTTCGCTTTGCGGACGCGGATCGGCTGGGTGTGCGCTCGCGGGACCTAAGACGATTGGTAGACGACGGATCCATCGAGCGCGTCGCACGAGGTCTCTACCGTTTCTCCAAAGTGGAACCGACCGTCCACTACACCCTCGCCGCCATCTGCGCCCGCGTCCCGGGAGCGATCGTCTGCCTGCTCTCGGCCCTAACCGTATATGAACTCGGAACACAGCTGCCGGGGAAGGTCTGGATTGCGCTCCCCCACAAGGCGCGGACTCCTCGAATCCCTGGATTTCCGATCAAAGTTGTGCGCTTCTCCGGAGCATCGCTGCGATATGGAGTCCAGAGCACCGAGTTCGAAGGTGTTCGCGCCCGCATCACGAGCCCGGCCCGCACCGTTGTCGACTGTTTTCGCTTCCGGCGACTGGTCGGCCAGGACGTGGCGGTCGAGGCGATACGAGATGCTCTGCGTGAGCGCAGGGCTAACCCGGACGAGATCTGGCGCGCAGCAGAGGTCTGCCGGGCGAAATCGCTCGTGGGCCCGCTCCTGGAGGCCCTAGCGCTGTAAGCACCTTGCGGGGCCAGGTGCTCCAGACAGGGTCAACCTCGTCAGCAGACGGCGGATTGGCCGGTACGGGATCACCTAAGATGACCCGGACTTGGAAACTTGCCCTCAGTCCTGCACCTATCTCGAACCCAATGGTGCCAAGTCCTGTCTTGTGCCATCGTTCGATCACTGACGAGGAGTGCCCAAAGGGGGAATCGCGATCTGAGGCCCTTACCCCCGAAAACTGTCGCCGTGCAATTGGAAGCATCGGATCGCCAAGCTCTTGTTCGACGATGCCTGCTGGTTGGCGGCAGGTTCCCGGATCACGCCCTTCAAGGAGTACTGTTCCGTCAGCAGCTTAGGCACCAATGCCTTCTGTGAACAAGTCGTCGCAACGAATGCATAGGGTCCCAGGGGGCAAGCGTTCGAATTATTTGCATCGGTAGATGAGAGGCCTCCAGCATCCGGACCTCACCTTCGTTGGCCAACCGCGCAGATGGATATGCAGTGCCTGGTGCGGCGTTCTTTGGCTTCACAGGCGACCATTGCGGGACGAGGAGAGCATTTCCAGATTCGGTGAGTTAGGTGGCATACCGTTGAGTCAGTCAGCGAAGACGAGCTCGCCAACCTGGTCGAGTTCTCGTCCAGCGAGATTGGCAGGCGGTAGCTAGCCAGCACATGCTCGCAGCTCTGCCCATCGATGTGGCTGCCATGATCGAGCGAGAGGGCGACATCATTTTTTGGGAACGCTTCCGAGCCTCTAGCGTATTCCGCAATTCGATCCGCCCCGGCGCGGCCCGGTCTGCTAGAGTCATTCCTCCGGGCAGTCCCCGTCAGGCGGCCGATTGGAAGACTCGCCATTGTGAACTCACAAGGGTATCGGGGATTCGCACGACGGGTCCAGCGGCTAATGGCGCTGGAAGTGGGAATCCAAGAGTTCCTAGTACCGACTGGAGAGTCCGCCCCGTTTCTTCCTAGTAGACGGCCCAATGCATGACCTCACACCGCAAGACTCGTAACTATAGCGCCTCCGTCCGCAGGCGACTCTTGGACCTTTCCCGCAATTGGGGCGTGGATTTCAATCTTGTGCTGCAGCGCTATGCAGCAGAGCGCTTCTTGTATCGCCTCTCTGTATCGAGTGAGGTAGACGAATTCACCCTGAAGGGTGCTGCGCTCTTTCGGGTCTGGGGCGCCCCTGAATTGCGGCCGACACGGGATATCGACTTTCTTGCCGCCGAACTTCAGGACGATCCAGCGATCCGCGCTTCGGTGGAGACCATCTGTGCCATTCCATGTATTGAAGACGGCATTGTCTTCGATCCGGCGACAACCCGGATCGACCTGATCCGCGAAGACCAACGGTACGGAGGCGTACGAGTGCGGATCCAAGGGAGACTCGGCAACGCTCGGATCCCTCTCCAAATCGACATGGGCTTCGGAGACGTCATCACGCCAGAGCGCAAGGAAGGCGAATACCCTACACTCCTCGACTTGCCCGCGCCCCGTCTTTGGATGTACCCGCGGGAGACTGTGGTTGCCGAGAAGCTTGAGGCGATGGTGAGTCTGGGCGTGAGGAACTCCCGAGTAAAAGATCTGTGGGACATCGTGTGTCTCGCACGACGCTTCCCGTTCGATGGCGAGACCCTCGGGACCGCTATCGCGGAGACCTTCCGGCGGCGACGCACGCCGATCGTCGGGAAAAGGCCAGCAGCACTACTCGCCAAATACTACAAGGACACCATTCGGGCGCAGCGGTGGCGTGAATTACACCGTCAGATCGGGGCCGATGCCGATGGTCCTGCCCGGCTCGTGGACGCCGGCGAGGAACTGCGTCGCTTCGTGGGGCCCGTCTTCGAGAGTCTGATCGAGGAGAATCCGTTCACGCAGATGTGGCCTGCGGGCGGGCCTTGGGGGACGGGCGCTTAGGTTCGGACAGGAGCCTGGAGGCAATGAATAATGCGCGCGATGTGATCGGGGAGGCGCTTTCCCGACGTTTCCGACCTTACCCGGTGTATAAGGATTCCGGCTTTGAGTGGTTGGGTGAGATCCCGGCGCATTGGCGTACTGTTCCAATCAAGCGCGTATGTCGGCTCTGCTACGGAGATTCTCTCGCCGCTGATGATCGTGCGAATGGCGAAGTCATGGTGTTTGGCTCAAATGGGCCAGTAGGCACCCACGACTGTGCGAATACGAAGGCTCCCTGCCTAGTCGTTGGTAGGAAGGGTTCTTTTGGGAAAGTAAATTTCTCTTCAGAAGCGGTGTTCGCCATCGATACCACATTCTTTACTGATGTTCGATACACGGAAGAAGACTTGCGCTGGCTGTTCTACACCCTCAAGTCTGCTCGACTCGATACAACTTCAAGGGATTCTGCAATTCCAGGTCTCGACCGCAATGACGCGCACGTGCGCACGGTTGCTAAATGTCCGATTCACGAGCAGCGCACCATTGCCGCGTTCCTAGACCGAGAGACGGCCAAAATCGATCGGTTGGTGGCGAGGAAAGAGCGGCTGATCGAGCTCCTTCAGGAGAAACGCAACGCGCTCATTGCCCAGGCTGTCACCCGGGGTCTCGACCCCACTAGAGAGACACGTGCAACGGGCTCTCATGTGTTTACGTCGGTTCCGAGAGGATTGACCTTGTGGAAGATACGACACCTCATCCGACAGGTGCGACGTCCCCTGGCGCTTATGCGCGACGCGAGTTACCAAGAGATCGGAATCCGTTCATGGGGCAAGGGGATATTCCACAAGGAGCCAGTGATTGGTGCCCAGGTGGGAGAAAAGAACGTGTTCCGAATCGAACCTGGAGATCTCGTGCTGAATATCGTCTTTGCTTGGGAAGGTGCAGTCGCAGTGGTATCTAAGCGTGAGACCGGAATGATCGCGTCGCATCGGTTTCCAACCTTTCGCGCGTCCGACCACGTAGACGTCGACTATCTATTGATGGTTCTTAAGAGTGATCAGGGTCGTGCTCTGATGGAACTCAATTCGCCTGGGGCTGCGGGGCGTAACAAGACGCTCAGAATCGGCCAATTCCTCGACGAAGAGATACCGCTCCCGAGCATCGAGCATCAACGGGCAATCGTCGCAGCATTCAGCGAGCAGGAAAGACGGCTATCCGCTCTGGCGGCTCGGATCCACCAAGCCATCGAACTTCTCAAGGAATACCGCACTGCCCTGATTTCCGCGGCGGTCACCGGCAAGATCGACGTCCGGGGAGCAGTCCCTAAATGAGCTTCGAGCCACGCTTCACGGTCTCCCAAGCAATTACCTCGTAAAGGGTGTTCGCGGTGGCTCTGCCGACCCTGGGGAATTCCGGCGCATTCAGACCTACGTCGTGAATTCGGGCACTGGAGCGGTCGTGTACACGCCACCTCCGGCGTATGACGTGCCGGTAATGATGCCTGAGTTAATCAATTGGATGAACGAGGCAGGCCAAGTTCACCCGCTGCTGGTCAGCGGAATCGCCCAGTTCCAATTCGTCCATATCTGCCCCTTTCTGGACGGCAATCGCCGGACCTCTCGCCTGCTTTCAATTCTGTGCCTATACAAGGACGGGGATGACTTCCGCCGCATCTTTACGTCCAGCGAGTACTACGACCGGGATCGGACCGCGTTCTATCGGGCGCTCCAGGGGGGCCGAGGGCAGGACTTGGACCTCACCGGGTGGCTCGAGCTCTTCAAGGTAGGGCTCGCCACGCACTTTGATGAGGTCAAGGTACGAGGGCAGCGTGCGATTTGCGGGGACGTGCTGGTGCGTCAGCACCCCTCGTTCGCCCAGCAAGCAGCCGCGCGCGGCCACGTCATCGAGCATGCGCGCCTCACTACCCAAGCCTATGAGGGAATTTGCCTTGGGAAGAACCGGCGCACACTCCAGCGAGACCTGAAGTCTCTCTTGGAATAAGGCCCGCTGGCCGACTCCGGCGTCGCACCCACAGATCCGACGCGGCACTACCGTCTGGCTGACGGTATCTCGGGACCCGGGGCACAGCTGTGACATGCTATGACATCGAGCTGTGAAATGCGGTGGCGATTGGCTATGTCACCTCGCCCACGGCACCTGCGCAGAGGGAAGAAGCACGGATGACTCTCGAGATCTCCGAGCGTGCCTTTGAGGAAGCGATCGAGTGCGCGTTGCTACAGCACGGACCCGACGCATGTCCGGAACATACGATGGCGGTTCAGGAATCGTCGTCGGCCAGGAATGCAGGGCCGACGGGCGGCTACCTCAAGCGGCAGCCGGACGAGTACGATCGCAAGCTTTGCCTGATCCAGGGAGATGTCCTCGACTTCCTCCTCGCCACCCAGCCGAAAGAATGGCAGAAGCTCAAGCAGCACCACGGGGCGGAGGCGAAGGCCAACTTCCTCGGGCGGCTTTCGCGCGAGATCGCCCGGCGGGGAGCGCTCGACGTGCTGCGCAATGGCGTCAAGGACTCGGGCTGCAAGTTCCGGCTCGGCTACTTCCGACCGGCCAGCGGGCTGAACGAAGAGCTGCAGCGCCTGCACGCGGCAAACATCTTCTCTGTAATTCGCCAGCTCCGCTTCAGCGAGAAGAGCGGTCAGAGCCTCGACCTCGCCCTCTTCCTGAACGGCCTCCCGATCTTCACGGCCGAGATCAAGAACCCGCTGACCGGGCAGGACGTGGAGGACGCGATCCGGCAGTACCGGAACGACCGCGATCCACGGGAGCCTCTCTTCGCCCCAGGCCGCTGCCTCGCTCATTTTGCCGTGGACCCCGAACTGGTGTTCGTCACGACGCTGCTCGCCGGGCCCAAGACACGGTTCCTGCCGTTTAATCGTGGCCGCTTCGGTGGGGCCGGCAATCCACCGGTCCCGCCTACCAAAGCAGGCTTCCCGACCGCTTACCTCTGGGAGCGGACCTGGGCTCGCGACAGCGTGCTCGATCTCGTCCGCCAGTTCATCCACGAGGTCGAGGAGGAGGACGACAGGGGCCGCAAGAACGGCAAGCGCTTCCTGATCTTCCCGCGCTACCAGCAGCTCGACTGCGTGCGCCAGCTTGTCGGCCACGCTCGACTCCACGGCGCCGGTCAGCGCTACCTAGTCCAGCACTCGGCCGGGAGCGGCAAGAGCTTCACCATCGCCTGGCTCGCTCACCAGCTCTCGGTCCTCCACGATGACGATGACCGCCGCGTCTTCGACTCGGTTATCGTCGTGACCGACCGTCGCGTGCTCGACCGACAGCTCCAGCGCACGATCCAGCAGTTCGAACAGACCCTCGGCGTCGTGGAGAACATCGACCAGACCTCGCGCCAACTCCGCGAAGCCCTCGAGGCGGGCCGCACAATCATCGTCACAACGCTGCAGAAGTTCCCTGTCATCTCGGAGCAGATCGGCCAGCTCCCCGGCAAGCGCTTCGCCGTGATCGCGGACGAAGCGCACTCGTCGCAGTCCGGCGAGAGTACGAAGAGCCTCAAGGAAGTGCTCGCGGTGGGAAGCCTGGAGGAAGCCGAAAAGGACGAAGCGGGGTCCGAGACCGCAGATGACGAGCTCGAGAACCGGGTCCTTGAGGAGATTCGCAGTCGTGGTCGGCTGCCGAACCTCTCGACATTCGCCTTCACTGCAACCCCGAAGCCCAAGACACTCGAGCTATTCGGCCGGAAGCGGGCGGACGGGAAGTTCGAGCCCTTTCACCTCTACAGCATGCGGCAGGCGATTGAGGAACGGTTCATCCTCGACGTGCTGGCCAGCTATTCGACCTACACGGCCTACTGGCGCTTACTGAAAAGGATCGAGGACGACCCGCGATACGACAAGAGCAAGGCGGAATACCTGCTGAAGTCTTTCGTCGAACTGCACCCGCACGCCATCCGCGAGAAGATCGCCATTTGCGTGGACCACTTCGCCGCGCATGTTGCGAGCGAAATCAGCGAGCGGGCCAAGGCAATGGTCGTGACCCGCTCGCGCCTGCATGCGGTGCGTACCAAGCTTGCCCTCGACCTCTACCTGAAGGAGAGAGGCCATCCCTGGAAAGCGCTCGTCGCCTTCTCGGGAACCGTAAAGGATGGCGGGAAGTCCTATACGGAGTCCGGCATGAACTCGGCCGGGCAGAATCGCGTCATCAGCGACCGGCAGACGGCGACCGAATTCGAGAAACCGGAGTACCGCTTCCTAGTGGTCGCAAGCAAGTTCCAGACCGGTTTCGACCAGCCGCTGCTCCACACGATGTACGTGGACAAGAAGCTGGGCGGCGTGAACGCGGTCCAGACGCTGTCCCGCCTGAACCGTACGCATCCGGACAAACGAGGCACCTTAGTGCTCGACTTTGCCAATGCGGCCGACGAGATCAAGAAGGCCTTCGAGCCGTACTACGAGACCACGCTGCTCTCAGAGGAAACCGACCCCAACCTCCTTTACGAAGTTCAGGGCAGAATGTCCCACTTTGGCGTGTTCATGCCTGACGATGTGGAGGCCTTTGCGCGCGTCTACTTCAAGCCCAACGCAACACAGGACAGGCTCTTCGCGGCACTGGAACAGCCGCGCCAGCGGTTTGCCGATCTGCCTCCCGACGAGGGCCGCGACTTCCGCGGCCAGCTCACGGACTACGTTCGCCTGTACTCGTTCCTCTCCCAGTTACTGACATTCGCCGATACCGACCTCGAGAAGCTCTACGTCTTCGCGCGACACCTCCGGCGCCTGCTTCCGGCCGGCCAGGAGGAACTGCCTCGCGAGGTCCAGCAGAACATCGACATGGAGTCGTTCCGCATCCAGCGGACGAGCCGCGGCCGGATCGTGTTGGAACGGCAGGGATCGCCACTCGATCCGGCCGGGAGCAAACCTCGCGGAGGCATCCTCGACCCCGAGATGGAGGCACTGTCCCTGATCATCGCGGCCCTGAATGATCGCTTCGGCCTGGAACTCGGGCCAGAGCACCGGCTTACGCTTCAGCAAATCCAATCAGCACTCGATAAGGATGCCGGCCTCGATGCCAGCGCCAGGGTAAATACGCGCGAGAACGTCCGGCTGACGTTCGACCCCAAGGTCGAGGACAAGATCCAAGAGATCGTCGAGACGAACTTCGCTCTCTACAAGCGCATCACCGACGACAGCAACTTCGGTCAGGCGCTCAAGGACCACCTCTTCGACGATTACATCCGGCGGCACCGCCGAGTGGAGGAATTGCTCAAGCTACAGGAGTCGAAGACGCTCGAATTCAAGTCGAGCCTGCGCTGGAATCTGAAACAGGACCGCAAGGACGACAGGAGCGTGACCCACGCGGCGCTCAAGACCATCGCCGCATTCCTCAATACTGAGGGCGGGGATCTCCTGATCGGCGTGGACGACGACCACAAGGTGCTCGGCGTAGAGCACGACCGACTGGAGACCGAGGACAAGTTCATGCTCCACTTGGCCCAGGTCGTCCGCAATGGTCTGGGCGACCGGGCGGGCACCTGTATCGACCCCAGAACACAGAAAGTGGAGGGCAAGACCGTCTGCTTGGTAATCTGCCAGCGGAGCCCCGAGCCGGTGTACCTCTGCTGGAAGGGTCTCGAAAAGACGCAGGCAGGCGACTTCTACGTTCGCACCGGTCCTGGTACGGTCCGTCTCGGCGGGGCCGATGTCGAGAAGTACGTCGCAACCCGATTCGGCTCGAAGTGACGCCGACTCAAGCTCGGACGGGTCCAGTCCGCCACGGCTGCATCACCGCGAGATCCTTTCCTGACGAAATAGACAGAGAGTGATACGGCCGGTTCGGGTGTTAGCCTCGCGAGGAGGTGCCAGCAAATTGGCGGCGCAGGTCGAGCGAACCCTCCGCTTGGAGGGCATTAGTGTGAGCGAGGGGACTGATTGCTGAGGAGCGATCTGCACGAGGGTCCGTCTCTGGATGCGTGGATCGCGATCAGGCGAATGCCCGGGCAATTCAAGTGATAACCAATTCTCTGATTTCTGTATAAGTATATTGAATTCAAAAACTTACAAGATCGGAGTGGCGGAGGAAGAGGGATTCGAACCCCCGAGACCCTTGCGAGCCTTGCGGTTTTCAAGACCGCCGCCTTCAACCACTCGGCCATTCCTCCGTCTGCACTCAGCCTAGCAACATGGTGGGCGATCTTCCGAACCTGTTTCAGCCCATCGGCACGCACCGACGACTCTTGCCCCCGTAAAGGACGTGTGACGGAACCCGCCGATAGAACGATCGATGCTCATAAAGAACGCAGTGAGTGGGTGCCAACGACTCGCACGCGTAGCTTGATCGATGGGGAACTCGTCCCTCGGTCTGTTCCGGTGTCCGCCGACTGCCGTGATGTACCCTGCAACTACATGCAGGGCAGGTTGCAGGGCAAGGCGGCTCTTGTCACGGGTGCGTTCGGCGGGATCGGTTCGGCCATCGTACGGCGATTCTTGGCTGAGGGCGCGGCTGTCATTGCCAATGATCTCTGTGGTGCGCCGCCGCAAGATCTGAGAGCCTCTGGATCTGACAGCGAAGACCGCCTGATCGCGCATCTGGCAGACCACTCGAAGGAGGCGGACGTCGCAGAGATGATGCAGCAAGCTCGAGAACGATTCGGCGGACTCGACATCTTGGTCAATAACGCCTTTGCCGCGTTCGAAGACACCGACATCGAGACTCTCCGCGAAGACGACTGGGACCGCACCCTCAATGCCTGCCTGAAGGGACCGTTCCTTTGCACGAAGCACGCCGTGCCGCTGATGAAGGAACGCGGTGGCGGGAGCATTGTGTCGATCTCGAGCGTAAACGCTCTCCGCGCCGTGAGCGAGACCGCCTATACGGCCGCCAAGGGCGGCCTGATTTCCATGATGCGCCTCGTTGCGGCGGACTTTGCCGAATGGAACATTCGTTCCAACGTGATCTGCCCCGGTACCGTCGCGACCTCGGCGTCACTCGACTACTGGGAACAGTTCCCGGCCGGCTTCGCCGAACTGAAGCGCATGTATCCGCTAGGGAGGATCGGCGAGCCTGTCGATATCGCCAGCTACGCCCTTTTCCTCGCATCCGACGAATCCAGCTGGGTAACCGGAACCGTCCATGCCGTGGACGGCGGCCTCATGGCCGGAACTAAGCTCAGCGTGCGCTGAGCGGTTCGTCTGGTAGACTCCAAAAACTGTGGCACACACCGCTAATTCGGTCTTCGTGATGGCAATGCTGCTGGTGTGCGCCTCCTGCGGCTCAGATTCAACTGAATCCACTACGCCATCGGCAGCGGGAGGCGGCGGTTCGGGCTTTCTCAGCGAGCGGTTCGCCGACGCGGCCTTCCAAGGCAACGTCAAGGCTGTAGAAGAGATGCTTGAGTTCGTGGATGTCGACGCTGTTGACGAAGGCGGACGGACGATGCTGATGCTCGCATCCTATGGCGGCCACTCGACGACCGTGCGATTGCTATGTGAGAACGATGCCGATCCTAACCTCAAGGACACGAATCGCCGCACAGCGCTGATGTACGCCGCCTCTGGCCCGAACGCCCACACGGTTGAGATCCTGCTTGTCCATGGCGCAGAAGTGAACGTGACAGACGGAGACGAGGGCTACACAGCTCTGATGTTCGCAGCGGCGGAAGGGCATGCCGACATCGTCCAACTGCTGCTCGACAAGGGCGCGGATCCGGATCTGCGGGACATTGACGGCGAATCGGCTTTGAAGTTCGCCACCGACCAGAATCACCAAGACGTGATCGCAGTGCTGCAGAAGGCGGCACAACCTTGATGGCTACGGGTCTGGCCATCCCGGACTTGACGAGCCGCGATAGTGAGAGAAAGTCGCGGCCTGCGAGCTACAAGCTAGTCTGGCTTGCCAGCTTGGCCCTGATTGGCTCGGCCACGGCGTTCGCCCACGAGTTCACGATTACGCCGGTGACGGTTGTTCTCACCGGCGATGGCGGATTCCAAGCCGAGATCGGCCTCGATGCTGACGCGCTAGCCCTCGGACTGCCCCTCGAAGCAGACTCCGAAGAAGTGGCTAGGGGGATGCGTGAGCTCGGTGAAGGCCAGTTCGAGAGAGCTGTCCAGCGTGCACGCGATGCCGTGCGCGCTGATGTCCGCATCGTCTTCGACTCCGCGTCCATAGACTTCGAGGTTCAGTTTCCCCACCATGGAACTCCGGCCGCGGCTCAGGCTGACCCACCGACCGTGTTGGGAGCGCTCGCCAGGCTCACAGGCAGGATCCCCGTCGCCTCTCGCGAGCTCACCATTCGGCTGCCCGCCAAATACAAGACGGTCTCGCTCCAGATCCACTCACCGAGCTTGGAGACACCGTCTAACGTCTTGCTGGATCCCGGCCAGGCCAGTCCGCCGTTTCCGCTGCTCGATACCGGAGGCGAGGTTCCGCGGCAGGGCGTGTTCAGCAGCTACCTCAAGTTGGGCTTCACCCATATCGTGCCCAAAGGCCTAGACCATATCCTCTTTGTGCTGGGACTCTTCCTGCTCAGCACGCGGTGGCGGCCGCTGCTGTACCAAGTCACGGCATTTACCGTCGCGCATTCGGTGACGCTTGCGCTGTCCATGCAGGGCGTTGTGTCCCTGCCCGAGCGCTTCGTGGAGACCCTGATAGCGCTTTCAATCAGTTGGGTGGCAATCGAGAACATCGCCACGTCCGAGTTGAAGCCTTGGCGAATCGCCTTGGTCTTCTGCTTCGGCCTTCTCCACGGACTCGGATTCGCTGGCGTCCTGAGCGAGCTAGGGATGCCCGATGGTCAGTTTCTGGCCGCTCTGCTGTCGTTCAACCTGGGCGTCGAGCTCGGCCAAGTCAGCGTTGTCCTGATGGCGTTCGCGGTCTTGGGGAGGTTCCGGCACCTTGAGGGGTACCGTCGTTACGTGATCATTCCGTGCTCGGCCGCCATTGCGGCAACCGGGTTGTGGTGGGCGGTCACGCGGGCGCTCGGGTAGCCGTGAGAGGGAGGCCTTCGCGCGCAGGGCGTCTTGCCAAACTGGTCCCTCCCTCTTCCCGGTCGAACTACGTCTATGTCTAGCAGGTGGCGCGAGGCTCTCGGAGGCATCAGTCTGGCCCCGGCGCGGACAGCTGAGACCACTATCATGGAGTCTCCGTGGCTACAGTCTTCATCCCTTCCATGCTGCGGCCTCTCGCGGGCGACCACGATGCGCTCGACGTGAGCGGGGCGACGGTTCGCGAGGTCGTGGAGAACCTGATCGAGCGCTACCCCAAGCTGAGCGGACGGCTGCTGGCCGACGGACAGCTGCCCGGCAACATCTCCGTAGCGATCGATGGCGAAGTCTCGACGCTAGGCCTGCTGGATCAACTGGAACCGGACTCCGAAGTCCACTTCGTTCCAGCGATCTCCGGCGGGCAGGGATAGGTCAATGCAAACCCCTTGGGGCGAGATCGAAGTCCAAGACGCGCACGCGCACTTCTTCGGGCAATCGTTCTTCAAGGCTCTGGCCGTTCAGAAGGGTGTCTCTGACGTTGCAGGGATGGTCGCGGCGCTGGGCTGGGACCTGCCGCCCGACCGCAACGAAGATCTGGCCCGCCGCTGGGCTGAGGAGCTGGACCGGCATGGCGTCGCGAAGTCAGTCTTGATGGCGAGCGTTCCCGGCGACGAAGCCGCGGTTGGCGACGCCGTGCGAGCATTCCCAGACCGCTTCTACGGCTACTTCATGCTCAACCCGCTCGCCGACGGAGCGCTAGAGCGGGCGAAGGTAGCCTTTGAAGAGCTTGGCCTGCAGGGCTTGTGCCTGTTCCCAGCGATGCAAAGGTTCTCGGTGCAGGACGCGAGACTCGGCCCGCTTTACGAGCTTGCGTCCCAAGCCGACAACCGGGTTGTATTCGTCCACATGGGAGTGTTGACCGTGGGCATTCGAGCCAAGCTCGGCCTTCCCTCCAAGTTCAACATGAGCTTCTCGAATCCCATCGACTTGCACGCCGTCGCAATGGATCACCCATCCACGAACTTTGTGCTGCCACACTTCGGCGCGGGCCACTTTCGAGAAGCGCTTATGCTTGCGTCCTTGTCACCGAACGTCTACGTGGACACCTCCAGCAGCAACAGTTGGAGGAAATACCTGACTCCGCGACCCGGCCTGCATGAGATCTTCGCCCAAACGCTGGATGTGGTCGGCCCCAAACGCCTCTTGTTCGGCTCGGACTCATCGTTCTTCCCTCGCGGCTGGAATCGTGAGGTGTTCGATGCTCAATGCGAAGCAATGGCCCAAGCGGGCGTATCGCAGAGTGACGCTGAGGCAGTATTCGGTGCCAATCTGGCCCGCCTTCTCAGCCCAGGATCTTGCCGATAGGCACTCGGGCAAGCCTGCCCGCGGTTCCTGCGGACAATTTGGATTTCACATCGCGTTCGAACCCTCAGCCTCGGCAAGTCGGTACGATACAAGCAAGCCATGGCACGTCAAGGTCTTAACCGGCGATACTTCTTCTTCGGCGCACTTCTCGCCGGCGCGATTCCTTCGGGCGGCTACGGAACGGTCAAGTCGCTACGGGCGCTAGGGTACAAACCCTACTACGACAAGCTGAACGTCGCGGCAATCGGCTGCGGCGGCCGGGGCGGCAGCATTTTGAACGAAGTGGCGCAGACCGAGAATATCGTCGCGTTGTGTGACGTTGACGAGAAGCGCGCCGCGGAGAATTTCCAGCGATACGCCAAGCAGCCCAAGTACGCAGACTTCCGCGTAATGCTGGAAAAGCAGGACAAGAATATCGACGCATGCACGATAGGGATCCCCGACCACATGCATGCGACCGCGGCACTCGCCTGCATGCAGGCGGGAAAGCATGTCTACCTCGAAAAGCCGTTGACGCGCACGCCGTGGGAAGCGCGCCTGATGGTGGACGCGGCCAAGAAGTACGGCGTGGCTACACAGATGGGCAATCAGGGCTATTCGCACGAGAGTATTCGGGTCACGAGCGAGATTCTCTGGTCAGGCGAGATCGGCGATGTCCGAGAAGTGCATGCCTCGTCGTCACCGGGGACCCATCCGGTTGGGCTGACCGCAATGCCGGACGAGACGTCGGTACCCGAGGGCCTGAACTGGGATCTGTGGCTGGGAGGCGCGGACATGCGCGCGTACAACCCCACATTCACGCCCTACAACTGGCGGGGTTACTTTGACTTTGGAACCGGCCAACTCGGCAACTGGGGCATTCACGTGCTGGGGCCGGTGAATATGGCGCTGCAACTGGGAGCGCCGACTAGCGTGGAACTGTTGCGACAGGTTGACTCCAGCCAGTGGACATTCCCGACGCGAGCTGTGCTCAGGTACGATTTCCCGGCACGCGGCAAGATGCCGCCGGTATCGGTCTACTGGCATGATTCGGCGCGGCCGACCGAAGAGGAGGCCTATCGCGTTCCCGGCATGGACGAGCAGACGATCCTGCCGACGGCGAACAATCTGAGCTCCAAGGGACGCGGACCGGAGCCGCGACCCAGCAGGCGGCGAAGCCCGCGGAGCGGCCCGCCGAGGGGCGCAGGAGGGCCGGGGGTTGCAGTCTTCGGCTACGAGCGGCGCGGCGATCCGGCCCAGCCCGGCGTGCTTTCAAGCAATGGAGCCGTCTTCGTGGGATCGAAGGGCATGATGGCCACAGTTGCTCGCGGGGAAGGCGTGCATCTGCTGCCCGCCGAGCGCTGGCACGACTACGAGCTGCCACCGCAGTTGTTGACGCGCTCGCCGGGCCACATGAACGACTGGGTGCGCGCCTGCAAAGGCGGTGATGCGGCCTGTTCGGACTTCCGCATCTCCGGGCCTTACACCGAATGGGTCGTGCTAGGAGCGATCGCGTTCCGCGTTCCGGGCAAGCTCGAATGGGACAGCGCGAAGTTGCGGTTCACCAACAGCGACGAGGCGAACAAGTATGTGAAGCCGTCGTTCCGGAAGGGGTGGGAGCTGCAACTGTAGCGGTCGGGCTTGCGCAAGCGAGGCAAGCCTTGAATTTCGCGGGCCGCCCTGCCAGCGAAGCTAGAGGGTTCTGTTGATCACTGGCCGTCCAAGTAGAACGGGTGACGCTTATCTCGCCGCATGCTCTGGTCAAAGCGACGGGCGATCTCGTCCAGCCTCTGGACAATCTCTGGACGCTCAGACGCAAGGTTGCGAGTCTCCCCCCTATCGGCGTCGAGGTCGTAGAGTTCCGGCTCTTGGCGCATGGCGTGATGGCGCTCGAACAGTTCGGGGTTCTGCAGGTACCACAGTGATGACGACTGTTCCGCCGCTTCTGTGTGCCGGAGGAACAGCTTCCACCGGCCGAGTCGGAGCGCTTGCAGCTGCGTGCCGAAGTAATAGAAGAACGGTTCCTGGGAAAGTCCGTCGGTCTCTCCTAGCAGCAGATCGGCGATGGACCGCCCGTCGATAACCCTGTCCCTGGGAATGTCCGCGCCGGCCAATTCGGCCAGAGTGGGCAGCAAATCGAGGATCGAAGCCGGCTCGCCGGTATTTGTGCCGGCAGCGACTCTGCCCGGCCACCGGAATATGCTTGGCTCCCGCATTCCCCCCTCAAACGTGTTCCCTTTGCGGCCCCGGAGCCCGCCCGTGCTGCCTCCTCCGCTGCGAACTCCCCAGCGCCCGCCCGGACGTGTCGGGCCGTTGTCGGAGGTGAAGACGACGAGGGTCCGCTCATCTAGGTTGAGATCCCGGAGTGTCCGCAGCACTTCGCCCACGCTCCAGTCCAGTTCCTCGACGGTGTCGGCATAGAGTCCGTGAGGGGAGCGGCCCTCAAAGTCTTCCGAGGCGTACTGCGGGTTGTGAGGGAACGTGTGCGGGAAGTACAGGAAGAACGGACGGCTTCGGTTCTCTTCAATGAAGCGCACGGCCCTTTCTGTGTAGCGCCGAGTCAAGGTGTGCTGGTTGACCGGAGCCTCGACGATTTCGTCATTGTCTAGGAGCGGTAATTTCCAGAACGCGTGCTGCGGCCGGAGAACTTCATCCGGCTCCCACTTGAGCATGTCATTGGAATAGGGCAGCCCGTAGAAGAAGTCAAAGCCGTGGCGCTGGGCCCGGAACGGCTTGGGCCACCCCAGGTGCCACTTGCCGATCGCCGCGGTGGCATAGCCTTTGTCCGAGAGGATCTCCGCGATGGTAATCTCGGCAGGCGGCAGGCCAGTCAATTCGGTCGGGAACAGGACATAAGGCACCCCCGCCCGGACTGGGTAGCGACCAGTCAACAGAGACGCTCTCGACGGGCTGCAGAAAGGAGCCGTCGAGTAGAAGTCAGTGAACCGCATCCCCTCTGCCGCCATGCGGTCCAGATTCGGGGTGCGGATAGTCTCCGATCCGTACACGCCAAGATCGCCGTACCCGAGGTCGTCGGCAAAGATCACGATGAAGTTCGGCTGGTCAGGCAACGCGATGGGTGCCGAGAGCGCTAGCAGGAATGCGAGCTGGACAAAGGTCAGACCGCGCCGCAGGCAGGTCTGCGACTGCCGCACGGAGAAGGCCCTAGCCAAGGTTTCTTGCGAGCAGTACATCGGAATCATAATGCCAGAGCGCGGCTGAGTCTCAGTGCCGCCTGCTGGCGACACGCCTCATCGGCCCCCATGCTTTGCCTCACAACGAGAAACGATTTGCATGGCTACGTGTGTCCGGGTTGCGCTCCCAGTAAGGGGTCGCTGGAGGCGGAGCGAAATCGTTAAGCCCTCAGTTGATCAGGATTCCTGCTCACAGCCCCTGCTTGATGTTCCCGAACATGAACGACACTGTCTTCAACGTCCCATAGTCCGTTCCCGGGGCAATGGAGGGCGCGGCACGCTATATGTTGGCGATGCGCACGGGCCGCAACCGGTGGCAGCGAGAGCAGAGATCCTTGCCTTGACGGGATATCATCAGATGCATGCGCACCACGCTAGATATTGACGATGACGTGTTATTGGCGGTGAAGGATCTGGCGGCAGTCGAAAGGAAGAGTGCGGGCAAGACGCTCTCCGACTTGGCTCGGCAAGCGCTCCAGCATCAGCCGACCGAAACCTCGGAAGTGCGGAACGGGTTCCCGTTGCTCCGCGGATCGAGAAACTTCGTGACTCCCCGCCAAGTTGACCGACTGCTCGAGGACGAGCCAGGAGAATCAGGGTCCTTTTTGACGTGAACGTATTGATCGCGCTGTTCGATCCGAGACACATCCATCACCATCGAGCACGCACTTGTGACCGACCTGTACCTGCTTTCTCTCGCCGTCCTAGGGGACGGACGCTTGGCGACATTCGATCAAACAGTCTCCCTGTCAGCAGCAGTAGGAGCAACCAGTAAACACCTAGCCATGCGGAGGTAAGCCGCGTCTGCCAAGAACGAGACCCAAAGGCTAACCCTATGCCAAGGACGGTCCCACGAACGGGCGACCTCCGGGTGGGTGATCCTAATGTCGCCGTTCGCGCAGGGCACGCAGACGCCGATGGGGGACGTTTCACCGCTGAGGCTAAAAGCCTGTTACAAGAGAGTGAGATGACACATAGGGACAGGGCCGCATCGAAGGAACTTGGAGCCGGAGGAGGAAAAGGAGATGACTTGAGCGCACTCGGCAATCAGCCGGGACCAGTACGTCTATCACTCGCTCTGGCTCTGGCCTGGCTGCTGGGCTGCTGGGCAGGTCTGTACCCGCCACCGCTCCATGCCGCAAGCGAGAATACACGCGCCTCTGCGAGAGCATGCGCAGAGTTGGACTGGCGGGACCAGAACGGTGCGGCACGGGCGGAAACCTATCGCGATGCCGTGCGCTGCTTCAAGGCCCTCTACGTTCGCGTTGCCGCTGGCGGGCGTTCGAGCGAGGCCTTCGACGAAGAACTCGCAAGGCGGGTTGACAGACTCGAAGCGGCTTACTACCAGAGCCGGGACACCTGCCGTCTCCGACAGCAGCTCGAGCTCGAAGGCGGCGGTTGCGGGACGGCTAGTCTTGCGCCTCAGGAGTTCGTTACCATCCTGAAGACGATGATTCTCGACGAAGATGCGGGCTGGGTAAACCGTGACCCAGCACTCGCCGAGGCACTGCGTTTGCACGAATGAAGCGGAAAACTGCGGGAGGGAGAAAGTAGTGACTGCAAGCGCGAGCGGCAAGGTGATGGCGGCTACCGTGCTGGCAGGCCTTTTGGCCGGACCACTGTCATCGGCCACGCAGCCGGCTAGGCCACACGTGCTGCTGATCTATACCGACGACCAAGGCTACGGAGATGTCAGCGCTCTGAACCCCAAGTCAAGATTCCAAACCCCGAACCTAGACCGGCTGGTCCGCGAGGGCATGGCCTTCACCGATGCCCACTCGCCCGACACCGTATGCACACCATCGCGGTACGGATTGCTAACGGGTCGCTACAGTTGGCGGACCCAGATGAAGAAGGGCGTGATGGGAGCCGAGGGGAAGGGGCTCATCGCGGAAGGCAGGACGACGCTGGCCTCCCTCCTCCGGGACTCGGGCTACAGAACAGCGATGGTTGGCAAATGGCACTTGGGCATGACCTTTCACGGCAATAAGGGGAATCGTGACTGGTCTCGGCCGGTGCTGGACGGTCCTGTCGACAAGGGCTTCGACTACTTTTATGGGATTCCCGCCTCAATGAACTACGGGGTGCTCACCTACATCGAAAACCGCCGCATCCTCGATCCCCCGACGCTTTGGACCCAAAAGAAAGCGAACGAGATCGCCATCGCCGACTACCGGATCACTCCTCCGTACGAACGCACGCGGGCGGGTGGAGAACTGGAGGTGGCACCGAGCTTCGACGACCAACAGGTTCTGACGGTATTCACCAAACGAGCGGTTCAGTGGCTCGACGATTTTGCCTCCGAAGGCGGTGACGAGCCGTTCTTCCTGTACGTGGCCTACACGTCCCCGCACAAGCCGGTGATCCCGATTCCCGAGTTCCAAGGGAAATCGGAGGCGGGAGCATACGGCGACTTCATGATGGAGACAGACGCGCATATCGGGAGCTTGCTAGAAGCGTTGGATCGAAATGAAATGACCCGAGACACGCTCGTGCTTGTAACGAGCGACAACGGCCCAGAAACGACGTACCGAGAGCGATTGAGACGATTCGGCCACGCTAGTGCTGGCGGGCTGCGAGGCGGCAAGCGAGACCTGTACGAAGGCGGGCATCGCGTGCCATTCATAGTGCGTTGGCCAGCCGTGTTGAAACCCAGACAACGATCCTCCGACCTCGTTTGCCAGACCGACTTGCTAGCCACTATGGCCGAGCTGCTGGACCGGGAACTCGAACCTGACGAGGCCGAGGATAGCGTCAGCTTCCTACCGATCCTCAAGGGGGAGCGGCGGCCGACGCGACCGCCGGTCATTCATCACTCTTCCGCAGGCTATTTCGCGATTCGGGACGGGCGCTGGAAGCTCAACATGATCCGGGGCTCGGGCGGAAGTCTGGCCCCACGTATCGTCGAGGCCAAGCCAGGCGAGCCGCAGTTCGAGTTGTATGACATCAGTGCCGATCTAGCCGAGACCAACAACGTAGCCAGTCAAGAGCCGGGTGTGGTCTCGCGCTTACGTGACGAAATCACGCGGATTGTGACCACTGGGCGGAGCACAGCGGGGCCACCAGCCCGCAATGACGGAGAGTCGTGGTGGCCAGAACTGACTTGGCTCGCTCCGAACGGCAGCAAACGTTGATCGCGGCTTGGGCGGCCTGACATGGAATTCGCCCGTTTGGCGGTTGCAGGAGGGCCACCCTATGCTCCGAAGCCAGAGTGTCGGACGCATGCGGACCAACTCAGCAGTCGACAATGACCCGTTGCGGCGCAGAACCTAGCGGCAATCGAAGAGCAAGTTGCGGGCGGAGAACGCTCTGATCTGCCTCAGCTAGGGCCCCGGCATCGTTCGACCGAAGCCCCTGCACTGATGAACGGTTGCGAACACCTCTGTGGCGGAGGGAATTCGTGACAACAGAACTGGCTAACCAGTCGCTTGAGGGCAAGCCTGGACAGTAAGGTGCCTCATTGACGCAATGACACTGATCGCGGGCACAACTGCCCGCCGGTGCCCAAATTTTCCGCCATCTGCCAGTTGAGAAGAGCGGTGCCGCAGCAACCTCGAAGCCCGAGCCTGTACCCGAAAAAAGACCTCCAGCCGTCAAACCGGCCGAGCGCGAACGTCCGAGCATCAGTACCTGTACTTCGCGGAGCACACGAAAGGAGACCTAGGCGATGAGACGTCACATCCTGATCGCAGCGGTGGCGGCTGTGACGATCCAGCCATTAACGCCGCTGCCCTTGCCGAGCAGGCAGACCAAAGGCAACCGGGTCGCGCACGCGGCCGGGCGAATCGCTTCCACGGGGTGCGCGGCCGATGTCGGCACGGAGACCGTGGCCGTCTGGAACCCTCATTCGGCCGAGAACCGTTATCGTAGACCGCTCAATGACTTGAGGCTAACGACATGGCGCATACACGACAGGTGCGTGCCGAGGAGGGAGTGCTTCACTAACCGAAGCGCCGGCCACACCAGAAGGAATCCGGACAGATGGTTCAGGACGCCGACATTCCTAGGCAAGTGATTTCCAGAGAGCCGAGCAACACAGAATTGAATAGCGAGGTGCGTGGATTCTCCGAAGCCAACTCACCTCAAAGCCCCATCACGTGATCCCTTGCGCGGCACGGCCTTAGTGAGCCACACAGCGTTCGCCTGAACGCAGCGACCCACTCCTCGTTCTTCGGCACATGCAGGTCGTGGAATATTATTGATGCAGCATGCGCCCAACTTCGGATCTGCCGCACCGTCGCTGCCTTCCACTCTTCCTGGGAAACTCGGGCTCGCCCTTAGAACACGGCTCGTCAGGCAGTTGGGCGATTCGCTGGAAGCGATCCTGCAGCACCGGAGACGCTGTTCTCAGGGCAGCCAGCCCCCTTCCGTCGAGCCTTCGCCGGTGCCGTGCCCCGCATCTCCTTGCGGTAACTATTGGCATCGCATTGATGTTTGGGTGTGCCCCACAAGAGGAGCTAGATCCACCAAACATCCTGATCCTTATGTCCGACAACCACTCCTGGAACCACCTCGGATGCTACGGTGACGCGACGGTCAGGACACCGAATATCGACGAGCTGGCGGAAGAGGGCGTGCGCTTCACTCAAGCCTATTGTCCGTCGCCGTCATGCACGCCCGCTCGCGCCGCCATGCTGACCGGCCAAGACATCTGGCGGCTCGAAGAGGGAGCCAACCTCTGGGGAATGATGCCCAGTCACTTTGCGGTGTATACGGACCTGCTCGAGCAAGCCGGCTATCTCGTCGGCTACGAAGGCAAGGGCTGGGGGCCGGGCGACCACGAGGCCGGAGGATGGAGTCGGAATCCGGCCGGCCAGCGGTACGGATCATTCGAGGAGTTCTATAACGAGCGCGAGCGTGGCCAGCCCTTCTGCTATTGGTTCAGCTCACGGGACCCGCATCGGCCGTATCGCGCCGGCGGCGGCGAGCAGGCAGGCTACGATCTCGAATCGATCGCCGTCCCTCCCTATCTGCCAGACGACCCCGCCGTGCGGGGCGACATCGCTGACTACTATGCCGAAATCGAGCACTTCGACGCTGAGGTCGGCGAACATCTCGGATTGCTGTCCGAGTTCGGGGTAACCGACGAGACTGTGATCATCGTCGCAAGCGACAACGGCTGGCAGATGCCCCGGGGGCTGGCAAATCTATACGATGCAGGCACGCGCCTGCCGCTGATCGTATCGATGCCGCAGCGGTTTCCGGGCGGTCGCGTGGTGGACGACTTTGTCAGCCTGACCGATTTCGCGCCAACGATCCTCGACTTGGCAGGCTTGCCCATTCCCGGGGACATGACAGCGAGCAGCTTCGTGCCGATCCTGGCTTCGAACGAGCATGGAATCGTCGATCCGCAGCGCTCGTTCGTCGTGACCGCCAGAGAGCGGCATGCGTTCGCCAGGCAGGGAGGCCCGGGATATCCAGCCAGGGCACTGCGAACGCGCGACCACCTGTACATCCGGAACTACGCGCCGGAGCTGTGGCCGGCGGGAGACCCTCCGCTCTATGGAGACGTGGACGCTCACATGCTGCAGTTCCCCTCGCCCACGAAGATGTTCCTCTTGCAGCGACCCGACGACCCCGAGCATCGATCTCTGTTCGATCTCGCATTCGCGAAGCGACCTGCTGAAGAGCTCTACGACCTCGCGACCGATCCGCATCAGACGAAGAACCTCGCCAAGGATCCTGCGTACGAATCGACGCGGGCAGAGCTGTCCGCCCGGTTGCAGGATTACCTTCAAAGCACCGCAGATCCGCGCGAGGTTGGTGGCCCGATGAAATGGGAGAAGGCCCAGTACTTCAAGGAGAGTGATTTGAGGCCCGAGCCGAGCCCAGAGGCGATCGAGGCGCTCGGTCTCGACGAGCGCTACAGCTATATCGATTAGCAGCCTGTTCGAGATGCATCATTCACGCGCCGCTGGTCGTGCAACGAGTTGCTCGGGGAAGCAATCGGCGCGATCAACCCGCCGGTCGCGGAGATAGCCCTCAAGCTAGTTCCCATTTCTTCGGCCAGCGGGGGCTTGCCCGCGGCCGCGCATCGCAGAGACTTCCGCCTGATCCAAGAGCCCGTCGCGGTTGGTATCGAATTGCCCGAAGCGCCGCTCGATTTGCGGCGGGACTTCCTCGATGCTGAGCTGGCCGTCTCCATCAGAGTCCCACCGTGTCCAGCCGCCAAGGCCGCCGGGAGGCCTGTTGCGCCCGACGCCACGCTGCATCAGAGCCTCGATCTCCGACGGCTCGACGTAGCCGTCGCCATCCCGGTCCATGCGGTCGAAGTTCCGCCGCATTTGCTCAGGAAGTTCCTCGCGAGTCAAGCGATCATCACCATCCGTGTCTCTGGCCAGGAGTCGCTCGACGGACCGCTGAGGGCCAAATCCACCGCCCGCCCGTCTCGGACCACCTCCCTGCCCACGCCTGCCACCCTGGCCCCGGCCTGGCCCAGTCCGGTTGAAATCCATCCGGCCCGATCTGACCCGCCCGGCATCGCGGTCTACCCCCCAGGTAATCAAGTACTCCTGGGTGACCGGCCGGCACCACGTATCCGTGCAAGCAAAATAACGGAATCTGATTCCCAGCGGCTCTTGCGAATCTCCACGATTCACGTGAATGAGGAATTCGCGCGGGTCTGCATCGGCATCTTCGTTGACCTTGGGTCCTTGCAACTTTGCTGGAGTGATTCTGACTCCCTCGGGGGCAGAGAGTTCCACGTCCATCGCCGGCGCCAAGTTGTTCCAATGCACCCCGTGAAGCGGATCTAGAAGGAAGGCCAGATAGAGCTTTCCCTCGCCTGACCGGAGCAGTTCCTGATCGGCCTCTGCACGCAGCTTGGTATAGAACGGCTCGTCTGTCTTCGCAAGCTGAGGTATTGATACCAGAGCGCGATAGGTGCCTGGCTTGTCGATCCGGGGAACGACGCCGGTCTGGGCATGCTCCGGCGCCGGCCTGATTGTCATGTTCAGATCCGATACCTCGGTCGGGTTTTCGACCGACCCGACGAATTCTGCCAGATCCCGCCGCAGCTGTTCCGGGTCACTCCAAGCGCGCACGCGCAAGATCCGGCCTTCGGGGTCGAGCAGGTATTCGGAATTCTGGCGGTTGCCGAGCGCACGCTTCAGCTGATTCGCCATGTTGTCGGCAATCCAACCGATCTCCGACCCCAAGACTCGCTTGGCCTCCTCGACGTGCATCAGGCGCTCCTCGAGGGTGATCGGGTTGACGTAGCCGTTCAATTCAGGGTGCGCCAGCGCCTTGTAGAGGTAAACGAACCGGACACCCTTGGGCGCGTAGTCGCGATAGACAGTCTCCAACCTGGGGACGTTACGAATGAAGGGCGGTCAAGTCAAGCATCCGTTGACAAGGACCGTGTAGTGCCCGGTCAGGCTCTTCGTGTTAAACGGCTTGCCGACCGCATCATAGACATCCAGTGCCGGGAACGAATCTCCCGGCCCAAGCGGCATCGGCCTTTGCGACTGGGCGACGCCTGCTGTTGCCGAGATGGCGAATGCCAGTGCCAGAACGGCGAAGTGCGAACGGTTCATTGCAGGCGCTCCCTCCTTGCAGTTAACACCAACCCGAATGTTGGGTTGGTGAAGAACCGGTAAAGCTTTGCTGCGGAGTACCTCCAAGCTCGGGTTGTTTCGATTGAATCACAAGATGCACCGCCAACACAATTGCGGACGGGGCAGTTGAATGGGTGCTCGTCTATGGGCGATCCCCGACGACTGGGCAGTAGCGCTGTTCAGGACTAGCGCCGCTCCGACGCTCTCTTGCGTAGCTGGGCCTTGCCTTCATCAGGCAGTCTAATCGATGTCCGGACATGATCCATCACACATTCTCGGCACATCGAGAAAAGCCCCGCCGACTCTCGCCGGCGGGGCTCGTGATTGATCTCGCTCTAGGGCGATGCCGCTCTAGAACTCGTAGCGCAAGGCGAACTGGATCTGTCGCGGCTCCACTTGCAGCCTGAAGATCCGGGCAACCGAGCCTGACGCCAACGTGTCGTTTCTGTTGCTGCCTGGTTTGCGGAAGTGAGTCTTGTTGAACATGTTGAAGAACTCGCCCCGCAAGATCAGCCGGTGCCCTTCGGCCACTTGGAATTGCTTCGCGATCGAAACGTCCCAAGAATTGATACCTTGCGCCTCCACGATGTTGGCCCCGGAATTGCCGTAGTTGAACTGCTGCGGGAATTGGAAACAGTCGACCTTGTACCACTGCTCGGCGGTCTTGGGCCCGTTGTTCGGATCGCAGGTCACGTCAGGCCTCTGGTAAGATCGCCCGACGTTGGCGATATCCCTGCCCGATAGCACGCCGACTGGCGGCCCAGTGTTGAAGCGAGTGAACCCCTCGATCGCCCAGCCGCCCAAGAATGCATCGGCGGCGGCGTTCCAGTTTCCGCCCCAGCGACGGCCCCGGCCGATTGGCAGGTCCCATTGGTAGGCGATCTGGAACACGTGCTGCAGGTCCCAGCTCGACCTTGACCAATCGTTCCGGATGTTGAACGGATCCTGCGTCTTCCATTCGGCGAGAGAAGACTGCTCGTCCATGGCCTTGGACCAGGTGTAGTTCATGCGAAACCCGAACCCGCGTCCGAAACGCTTGTTCATCTCGACCTGAAGGGCGTTGTACAGACCTCCGAAACGATTGAACCCGCCGTCAACATTGCCGAAGTCCGGCATCAACCGACGAGGCTGGATCTCACCCGGCCCCGGAGTGAGGGGGGTGTTGACCGCCGTGTAGCCGATCTGCTTCCGGCTGGAGGAGCCGACATAGCCGACATTCAGCGAAAGCTGGTCGACCAACTCGCGCTGGATGAAGAAGTTCCACTGGGCCGAGTAAGGCGAGCGGTTGGTCGGCTGCTGCGGCCAGCCGCCGATGGCTGCAGTAGAGGAGTACGGAGGTCCCGGATTGTCCGCAAAGAATGTCGGCACAGGATTATCGGGAGTCACGGCATTGACCGTGGCGACCTGCTGCGGAGTATAGGGCCAGAACTTGCGCAAGTCCTGCAACTCTTGGACAAACGTCGAGTTGTAGAACACGCCGACGCCAGTGCGCACGACTGTCTTGTCGTCGACCTGGTACGCGATTCCCGCGCGGGGGCCTATGTTGTTCCGGTCTGGGAACATCAGCGCCCGCGTGGTTCCCAGCCTCTTCGCCGGCTGGTTCCGCTCGCCGGTCTCTGGCTCGATCTCAGGGTTGACTGTGGACCACATCAGCCGCCCGAGATTTCCGGTCACCGGGTTAGGAGTAATCCAGAGGTTGCCCAGCTGATCGGTGGTGTCGTAGGGAGGGTTGTTGTACTCGTACCGCATCCCTAGGTTCACGGTTAGCTTGGAGGTGACCCGCCAGTCGTCTTGGAAGAAAAACTGCCATGCATTGATTCGACCGTTCGTGATGGTCTCGCCAGTCGAACGCCGGAATTGCCTAGGCGTGCCGAGCAGCATCGACGCAGTGCTGAACCCGGAGCCCGGATCGTTGTAGAGCGAGGTGAGGTCGCCGTTGAACCACAGGTTCCCGTTCATCGGGTTGGACGTGTTGGTGTAGAAGTGCCGACGGCTGTAGTTGACCCCGAACTTGATCGAGTGGTTGCCGGCATTCGTCGCATAGTTGGTAATGAACTGCCAGACCTTGTCCCCCGTGTTGGTTCCGCCGCCGCCTGCGCTGAACTCGCCGTCAGAACTCATATTCGGAATCGGCTCGCACAGCACCTCCCGTTGGAACATCTGAATTCCGGTTTGGTCAAGAAAGTCGCCCCGGTTGATCTTGGAATTCAACGTGCAGTTCGGATTCCAGGGAGCGTTGTAGCCGAACCGGACCTCCAAGATCGAGGACGGATTGACTAGGCGCGTCCACTGGGCGGACAAGTTGCGCACGTCGAAGTCGTTCTCGCGCGAGAGGTAGGGGTTGGAACTCGGGGAGAAAGTGGCAACGTTCTGGTGCAGGTAGCGCACGTTGAACGAGTCCTTGCCCCCAGTATTGTGATCTCCGCGCATCACGATGAATTCCCGATCATTCGACGCCTTGGTGGTGTTGGTGTAGTTCTGTGTCAGCTTGCCCGGAATATTCGGCAGCGGGATCATGATGTCCAGATACGTCGTGATCGCCGGGTGATGCAACGACTGCGGAACCGCATTGTTTTGGAACTGCTGACGGACGATGTTCCCATCGGCATCCGCCACGCCCGTGAACGGATCGTAGATCCTCTGGGCCAGCTCGGAGAAGTCTCCCCTACGCTGGAGTTCCGTCGGGAAGTTTGCGAGCGCGTTGTTGCCGCGCCGGCGATCGAAACCCTCGTAGTTCACGAACCAGAAAGTGCTGTCCCGCAGGCCAGGGACCGGACCACCAAAGGCCGCGCCGTACTGATTCTGTGAGAAGGCGACCTTGCCCGTGCCGGAGCGGTTGGCGAAGAAGTCGTTGGCATCGAAATTATCGTTGCGCACGTACCAGTACATCGAACCGTGCAGATCCCGTGAGCCCGACTTGATCGCGATGTTGACGTTAGCTCCCATGGAACGCCCGAACTCGGCGTTGTTGTTGGTCGCGACCCGGAATTCTTGGATCGCGTCCATCGGCGGCGAACCGCCGGGGGAGTTCATCATCATCATGTTGTTGTCAACGCCGTCCATCGTGAAGTTGTTGTCTTGCGGACGGGCCCCGTTGACCGAGATAAGGAACGTCCCGGACTGCGTGCCGCGGGACTGGCTGTAGGTCATGCCACTGGTGCCAGGCATCATCAGAATCAGGCGTGTGTAGTTGCGCCCGTTCACAGGGATGCGCTCGATTTCTGAGGTCGTGACCGTGCCACCCACCGAAGCATCCTGCGTCTGTAGGACTGGGATCTGCCCAGTGACCTCAACGGTCTCGGTCACTTGGCCAAGCTCAAGCGAGAGATCGACCTTGACCGTTGCCGCAACCTCAACGATGATTCCAGTCCGCAGTCGGGTCTTGAATCCCTCGCTCGAGGCAGCAACATCGTATGTGCCGGGCTGCACGGGGTACGCACGATACGCCCCGCGTTCGTTCGTCGAAATCTCCCTTTGGACGCCGGTGCTGAGGTTCGTGACCGTCACGCTGGCTCCCGGCACCAAGGCACCACTCTCGTCGGTGACGTCTCCCACAATCGCGGCGTTGGTCGTCTGCGCATCGGCGCTGGTCGGCGCGAGCACCAACAACAGCAACGCCACAGCAAGCACGCCGTGCTTCAAGATCTTCATGTCTGCTCCTTGGAGCCAAGCCATCCACGCAGGACGGACACGTACCGCGTGCGAGGGCGAAACTCCCACGTTCCCTTCGTACTTCAGCTGGGATAACCCCACCAGCTGCACGGTGAAAGTCTAACACGCCGCCCAGCAGCTGTGTCGAAGAGAGTCAGGAATCCCGAAATCCCGCAGACTCAGCCCAGGCCGCTGTTCCCAGAGGCCTAGCCGGGGAATTACTCATGGAAGCAGGCGCACTCGGCTTGCCGCTCGGCGGCTCCGAACCGGCGTAGCGGGCCTAGAAGGAAGGCCAGATAGAGCTTCTCCTCGCCTGACCGGAGCAGTTCCTGGTCGGCCTCTGCACGCAGCCTGGTATAGAACGGCTGGTTTGTCTTCGCAAGCTGGGGCCTGGATATCAGAGCGCGATAGGTGCCGGGGTTTTCGATCCGGGGAACCACGCCAGTCGGGGCATGCACCGGCGCCGGCTTGATCTCCATGTTCAGATCCGATACATCGGTCGGGTTTTCGACCGGTCCGACAAATTCCGCCAGATCCCGCAACTGATCCGGGCCGCTCCAGGCTCGCGCCCGCAGGACCCGGCCTCCGGGATCGAGCAGGTATTCGGAGTTCTGGCGGTTGCCGAGCGCATGCTTCAGCTCATTCGCCATGTTGCCGGCAATCCAAGCGATCTCCGACCCCAAGACTCGCTTGGCCTCCGCAGCGTGCATCTGGCGCTCCTCGAGGGTGATCGGGTTGACGTAGCCGTTCACCTCGGGGTGGGCGAGCGCCTCGTAGAGGCAAACGAACCGGACTCCCTCCGGCGCGTAGTCGCGATAGGCCGTCTCCAACCTGGGGACGTTACGAATGAAGGGCGGTCAGGTCAAGCAGCCGTTGACGAGGTGACGAGGACCGTGTACTGCCCGGTCAGGCTCTTCGTGTTGAACGGCTTGCCGACCGCATCGTACGCGTCCGGTTCCGGGAACGGATCTCCCGGTCCAAGTGGCATCGGCCTTTGCGCCTGGGCGATGCCTGCCGTTGCCGAGATGGTGAACGCCAGTGCCAGAACGGCGACGCGCGAACGGTTCATTGCGCGAGTGGACGCAATTCGCGGTAAACACCAACCCGAGCGTCGGGGCGGTGAAGAACCGGTAAAGGTTCGCCGCTATGCATTGCCAGTCGCGAGGAATTCGGCTCCGATCGCGGCTTGTTCCCCTGGCGGTTCGGACACGCGGCTCAGTCGCCGGGCGCCGACTGATCGGGATCCCGAGCCCGCCGCCGCAACTCGAAGCATGTGCAGCTTCTCGGCCAACGGGAGCGACACTCGAAACGAAGAACGCTGTTCGGTCTGGTTGTAACGAGATCGAGGCTACCCACGCTTATGTTGCGTCGGCAGCCCAGCGGAGATCCAACGCCAAGCTGCCGCACATGCTCAGCAGACCTGAAAAAGGCCCGCCGGGATCCCGGCGGGCCTTGAAAGGTCCTCTGACCGCTTCAGGTCAGAACGAGTAGCGCAACGCCAGCTGGATCTGCCGAGGGTTGGTGCTCTGGCTCGTGATCTTGTTGAAGTTGCCCCGGTTCATTCTCTCCTGAGGCAGGTTGAAGTTCACGTGATTCGGTAGGTTGAAGAACTCCACGCGAAGTTCCAGTCTCTGGCTCTCCGTCATGCGAAACGTTTTCGCCAGCGAGACATCGAACGAAACGATTCCGTCCGCATCGGTGATGTATGCCCCTGCCGTGCCGAACGTGAAGTCATTCGGCACCTCGAAGGCGCTGGCATTGAACCACGCATCGGGCGTCTTGGGCCCGGTATTTGGATTGCCGACAAGATTGGGCCGCTGTCGCGACCGGCCCGTGTTGGCGATGTCTTGGCCGAGCTGGATGTTCAGCGGGGGACCGGTCTCCAAGCGAGTGATGCCCTCGAGCGCCCAGCCGCCAATGATTGCATCGGCGGCGCTGCTCATGTCGCGGCCAAATTTCCTGCCCTTGCCGAACGGCAATTCGTAGACGTAGGAGAAGTTGAACACCTGCCGGGTGTCCCAGCTGGAGCGGGAGTAGTCCAGGTCGCGGTTGAACGGATCCTGCACCTTGACTTCGGCTAGGGAGGACTGGCCGTCAAGCGCCTTCTGCCACGAGTAGTTGAGGTTGAACTGCAGGCCATCCGAGAAGCGCTTCTGCAGTTTCACCTGTAGGGCGTTGTAGGAGCCGTTGTACTGGTTCGAGCCTCCGTCGAGATCCCCGAACGAGGGCAGCAGCCGCCGCGGCTGCACCGCGCCCGGTCCCGGCGTCAACGCATTGTTGAACGGGGAATAGCCGATCTGCTTCCGGGATCCTGAGCCGACATAGCCGACGTCCAGCGTCATGTCGTCCATGACTTGCCGCTGGATGAAGAAGTTCCACTGCATCGAGTAGGGAGAGCGGTTCGTCGGCTGCTGCGGCCATCCGCCGATGGCGGCCGTGGAAGAGAACGGCGGCCCCGAGTCGGTGATACTCAGGTCGATGCCTCCGCGATTGGGGCTGAACACCTGCTGGACAGTAAACGGCCAGAACTTGCGAAGATCCTGCAACTCCTGCACGAACGTGGAGTTGTAAAAGATGCCGAAGCCAGCACGAATAACGGTCTTGTCATCCGCCTGATACGCCACGCCTAGGCGGGGAGCGATGTCGTTGCGGTCGGACCCGACCAAAGCACGCCCCCAGCCCCCCATGTTGGCGGGCAGGCCGGTGGTGAATGTCGATAGATCGCTCGGGACCCGGCCGTCGGGAGGTGCCGGCTGTGGGTTCTCCGCGGCCCAGAGAAGTGTGCCGAAATACTCTCCTGTGCTGTCGTCGCGACGCACCCAAAGGTTGCCGAGACGATCAGTGGTGTCATACGGACGGCTTCCAAACTGGTACATCATGCCGATGTTGACTGTGAGTTTCTGGGACACCCTCCAGTCATCCTGAACGAAACCGATCATGAAGTGCCCGATGCCGTTGGTCAGGGTGTTTCCCTGCCCGCGACGGATCAAGGATGGGTACCCCAACAGGGCATCGGCCATGGGAAAGCCGCTCAACTGCCCGTTGAACGTCCCGTTGCCGTTCATCGGATTCGACGTGTTGGTGTAGAAGCGCCTCCAGTGGTACTGGCCGCCGAACTTGAGGCTGTGTCGGCCAAACACTGTGGACAAGTTTCCCGACATTTGGTAGATCTCGTCTCCCGTCACAGTGCCTCCGGCCCCGCCTCCTGCGTTGTACGCGCCGAATCCCATGCTGACCAAGGGGTCGCCGAAGACTTCTCGCTGGTACATCTGCAAGCCCGCTTGATCGATGAAATCCGGGCGAGTCAGTCCGCCTTGATGCCGGCCGATGCCCGGATTGTTGGGCTGATTCGTCCCGAAGGTCAGTTGCATGACGGTAGTCGGCCCGAAGATGTGATTCCAAGTACCGCCGTAATTGAACACGTCGAATTCGCGATTCGCGCTGAAATTCGGATTCGAGCTGGGCTGGATCAGATCCGCGTTCTGGTTGCTGAACCGGAAGTACACGGTGTCTTTGGAATTCACGTTGTAGTCCCAGCGCCAGTGCAGCTGGTCACGGTCGTTCGCCTGGCTGCGGTTTCCGATGAAATTGTTCGTGTCGCCCGCCCGGTTCGGCCCGTTTGGGTGCGTCAGCTGGATGATCGTCGGGATCGACGGGTTCTGGCGGGTCATCGGGATCGTGGCGTTCTGGAAGGGCTCCCCGGTCAGGGGGTCGATGATAGCTCCCGCCACGGGGCGCGACACGCCTGCTGCCACTCGGGAGAAGTCACCGGCGCGGAAGTCTGCCGGTGGCGTCGAGTATGTCTGCGTGCTGCCCCTGCGACGGCGGAACCCCTCCCACGAAACAAACCAGAACATCTTGTCGGACAGGCTCGGAATCGGCCCGCCGATGGCGACACCGTACTGATTCAGATTGAAAGGCACCTTTGTCGGCGAATTGGCGGTCCTGGTTCTGTTGAAGAAGAACTCGTTTGCGTCCAGCTCGTCATTGCGGAAGTACTCGTAGAGCGTGCCGTGCACTTCCCTGGTGCCAGACTTGATGACCATGTTCACGTTCGCCCCCGCCGAGCGGGCGAACTCAGATCCGGTGTTAGTGGCGATCTTGAACTCTTGGATGGCATCCATCGGGGGAGAAATGCCCGGCGAGTTCATCATCTGCATGTTCGAGTCGATGTTGTCGAGGACGTAGTTGTTGTCTTGTGGCCTGCTGCCATTGACGGAAAACAACTGCGTTCCAGATTCGCGAGTCCCGCGAGACTGGCTGCGCCTTCTCGAACTCGTTCCGGGCATTAGCAAGATCAAGCGTGTGAAATTGCGCTGATTGACCGGAAGTCTCTCGAGTTCTCGCGTGTTCACCACGTTACCGACGGACGCCTCCTGCGTCTGCATGATCGGTGCCGCCCCGGTGACTTCGATAGTCTCGGTGACTTCACCCAGTTCCATGACAAAGTCGACTTCCACGATCTCCGACACCTGCAGCACGACACCGTCGCGAATCTGCGTCTTGAAGCCGGACGTAGCGGCCATCACGGTGTAAGCACCGGGATTCAAGGGAAACACCCTGAAATTGCCCACTTCGTTGGTCTGCACGACGCGTTCCACGCCGGTTTCGAGATTCGACACGGTGACGTCCGCCCCAGGGACAGACGCTCCGGTTGGGTCCGTGACGGTACCGACAAGAGTCGCCTGCGACTGTGCCGACCCGGGGACCGGCAGGAACGCCAAGATCGCTGCGCAAGCGATCAAGAGCGCATGTTTTACTTGCATTGCCAAGATTCTCCTCTGTTCCGCGAGCCATGCCGCGAGGCTGTCGGAGACCCCCAACGACAGCCCGCCTAGCCGCTGCCAAGCAGTATAACATGCCAGGGCTGTTCCGGTTTCGTGAGCCGGAGCCCCCGTTGCGTTGCTACGTCGGCAGCGGTCGATTCAAGGACTCTTCGGCGCATCGCGCTACCGACTGCTCACGCCAAAACAAGGGAGGTGGCTAGGACGCGGATTGACAAGTCGGCAGTGCGTCGATGGGTGGCGTGTCAGTTCAATGGGGCAGACCGTTGCTACTATGAATCTCTGCTTGGCCCAGTACGAGCCATCAGGCTGACAAAAGGCAATCGGCCTCCGGTGAAATAGCGCGTAAGGGGGAGATTGCACGTACTTCCATGTCCCTTAGTCCACTTGTATCCGTTACGGTCGTGACCTACAACAGCGCGCGCTTTATTCGCCGCTGCCTAGAATCGGTGGTAGGCCAACTCTACGAATCGATCGAAATCATCGTTGTCGACAACGCCTCCACCGACGAAACCTGCGAGATCCTGCGGCACTTCGAGCAGCGCTTCCTCGTGGTCTACAACGAAGAGAACATAGGCTTTGCGGCGGCACAGAACCAAGCGATCGCCCTTTCACGCGGAGACTGGGTTCTGACCCTCAATCCCGACGTACTGTTGTCATCTGACTTCTTGTCCCGTCTGTTATCGACAGCGGCGAAGGACCCCCGGGCGGGCACGGTATGCGGCAAGCTGCTGCTAGCCGACTCCCGGTTCCGCATCGAGGACTGTCCGAGGGTGGATTCCACGGGAATGTTCTTCACGCCCACGCTACGGCATAAGGACAGAGGCTGCATGGAGGTCGACCTAGGGCACTATCAGGACTACGAGTACGTGTTCGGTGCCACAGCTGCTGCGGCATGCTACCGCCGCGAGATGATCGATGACATCTCGGTCGACGATGAGTTTTTCGACTCCGCCTTCTTCACCTACCGGGAGGACGCCGATGTGGCGTGGCGGGCGCAGCTGCTGGGCTGGCGATGCATTTTCAATCCTTGGGCAACAGCGCGACACGTCCGAACGCTACGGCCCGGAATGCGAAGTGAGATGCCCGCCGAGATCAACATGCACTCAGTGAAGAACCGCTTCCTGATGCGGGTCAAGAACATTACATCTGGCCTCTATTTGAGGAATTTCCTGCCGATCACCGTGCGCGACCTAGGAGTGTTCGCATACTGCGTGGCGTTCGAACGCTCGTCCTTGAGGGCCTTCTACCATCTTGCTCGGGACTTCGGTGGTGTGCTTCGCAAGAGGCGGTCGATCCAGGCACGGCGACGAACCGACGATGGCTATATGGCGAACTGGTTCCGCTCCCGGCCGGCAAGCGTTCCCTTCGATGCCCAGCCGGCGCGCAGCACCCGAGCGCAAGGAGAGATCCTGCGCGGGCTGGAGCGCCAGGTCACTGGTGTGCAGTAGCTCTCTGCACTAACTCGATCGACTCTCGTACCGAGTTCCCTTCAGTTGTTCCGGTCGGGCAGTCCGCCCCAGCACTGCCCTTGAACAGCCCTGTCGGGCCACGCTTCGCAACACAGATTCGAGGGCGGTCGCGCTGAGCCTTACAGTAGTAGCCGTCATGCCACTGCGTACTGCAACCCGGCGCACCTTCATGCAGTCCACGCTCGGCGGTTTCCCCGCAATCGTTCCAGCTAGCGTGCTTGGACAGGCTGCGCCCAGCAACAAGCTGACGATTGGATTCATCGGAACAGGCAACAACGGCACCAACTGGATGCGCCGGTTCCTCCGCGAGAGTCGCGTGCGGGTGATCGCCGTCTGTGACGTGAACCGCGAGGGCGGCGGCTATTGGGACGGCACGATTCGGGGCCGGGAGCCCGCACGACGCTTGGTCAACGAACACTACGGGGACAATTCGTGCCTTGCAATGGCGGACTTCCGGGAAGTCATTCGCCGCGACGACATCGACTCCATCTATATCGGTACTCCGGACCACTGGCACGCGCTAATCGCTATTGCCGCGGCCAGCGCGGGCAAGGACATCTATGGCCAGAAGCCCCTTTCGCTGACGGTGCGCGAGGGGCGGGCCATGGCCGACACGGTCAAGACCGCCGGAATCGTTTGGCAGACCGGTAGCCAACAGCGCTCCGATCGAAACTTTCGGGTCGTGTGCGAACTCGCCCGGAACGGACGCCTCGGCAAACTCCACACCGTCAGAGTGGGCTTGCCGGGCGGCAGGCCCGACTACGGCAAGACCGCTCACCTTGCGACCCCGCGGGACGTGCCAGAAGGTTTCGACTATGACGCATGGCTCGGGCCTGCTCCGGACGCGCCGTACTCGCCAGCGCGGGTCGGCGTCAACTTCCGTTGGATTTCGGACTATTCCGGCGGCCAGGTGACTGACTTTGGCGCACACCATCTGGACATCGCGCAGTGGGGTCTTGGGATGGACAGTGCCGGACCCGTCTCGATTCGCGAACCCAAGGCGAAATATGCGGAGCATCCAATCTATGACACTGCGACGGAATTCTACTTCGAGTGCGAATACGCCAGTGGCGCCCGGCTGATCTGCTCGGACAAGGAGCGTCCGGGCGTTGTATTTGAAGGCAGCGATGGCTGGGCGTGGGCGAATCGCGGGATCCACGAGGTAAGCGGTCGGGACATCATCAGCGAGCCGACGGGAAGCGGTGAGGTACAGCTCTACCGCAGCGCCAATCACGTCACGAACTTCGTAGACAGTTGCTTTTCCCGCAAGCCGACAGTGGCACCGATCGAAGCCGCCCATCGCTCGGTCTCAATCGCCCACCTTGCCAATATCTCCCTGCTCACCGGGAGGGCTCTGCGTTGGGATCCAGCTACTGAGCGAATCGCCGACGACAAGGGAGCCAATGCCATGCTTGAGCGGCCGTACCGGAAGCCCTGGGCATTGAGTTAGGCGTAGGACACGGCACCAGCCAGGAAAGGCAAGTATTGTTCGATTCGGAACGCTGTGCCGCAGTGCGAGCGGATGAAGAATCGAACTGGCGACGAAGGACGCCCGGCCGAGAGGCTGCCGAACTGAGAAACCGAATCAGGCTGGCAGCGCCATCCAACGATTGAAGCTAGACTTCAAGTTTCCAAGGCTTGCGATACGGGCGCTTGTACATCATCGCTGCGGCCTCGGGATCGTCGACCACCCGCTCGTTCTCAACATCCCAGTAGACGCGTCGCCCCGTTCTCACGGCAGCGTTGCCAAGGTGGCAGCCGATCATCGAGTCGTGGCTGATCTCGACATCGGAGCGCGGCCGCTCGCGAGTGCGCATGCAGTCGAGGAAATTCTTAACGTGGTCGAGATGCATGTTTTCTCGATCCGGGCGATAGGCCTGCCACGGCACTCCTGAAGCCTTGTATTCGCGCACCGACTTGTCGATGCGGTCCGTCTCCGGCAAGACCTCCCAGCCCTGGCGATCGACTATCAGGATGCCTTTCTCGCCGTGCAGCATGACTCCGTGCTCGCGATCCGCCGGGCCGCGCCCCACACCCAAGGCGTGTTCCCAGACCATCGAAAACTCGGGGAACTCGTACAGCACCTGCTGGGTGTCCGGTGTTTCCATCGCGTCCTTGGGGTAGGCGAACTTGCCGCCTACCGACATGGCGGATGTCGGCGACTTGATGCCCATGTACCAGTTGGCGATATCGATCATGTGCGCCCCCCAGTCGGTCATCAGACCACCCGAATAGGCCCAGTACCAGCGGAAGCTGAAATGGAAACGGTTCGCATTGTAGGGGCGCGCCTCGGTCGGTCCGAGCCACATGTCGTAGTCCACCCCGCTCGGGGCCGGGCCGTCCGGCTGGTGCGGAGTCTCGCCCTTCCAGTCCAAGTAGACCCAGCAGCGCACTAGGCGGACCCTGCCCAACTTGCCGCTATCGATGTACTCCTTGGCGGCCAGGTATTGCGCTCCGGAGCGTTGCTGCGTGCCCATTTGCACCACGCGGTCATACTTGCGAGCCGCGGTGACCATCTGCCGCCCCTCCCAGACGGTGATCGCCAAGGGCTTCTCGACATACACGTCCTTGCCAGCCTTGCATGCTTCCACGGTTGGCAGGGCGTGCCAGTGGTCCGGCGTGGCAACGATCACCGCGTCGATGTCATCGCGATCCAGCACCCGCCGGAAATCGCCGGTGCGCAGCTCCGCTTCCTGCTCATGGTTCGCGACGACATTCTTTTGCGTCTTGGCGATCTGGGACTCGTCCACGTCGCACAGCGCGACAGCCTGCGTCTTGCCCGCCTTGAGCATGTCGTTCAGGTCGCCCCGGCCCATGCTGCCGCAACCGATCAGGCCGAGGCGAATGCGATCATTGGCGCCAAGGATCCGGCTGGCAGAGGCCGCGGTCATCGGCGCTGCGCTCCCGGCAGCAGCGGTAGCTAGGAAAGAACGGCGCGAAGTGGTCATTGGGTTGCGAAGCTCCTTTCGGCGCGAGGCACGATCAGGTAACAGCTTATCGCGGATCGAGGGCCGCGCTATAAGCGTACTCCGGGGCTGGCCTCTCCGCGACCACTGATGGGAGCGCTGAGACACCGCGGCGCGAATTTCCCATACAGTATTAGGGGCAGCGACCGCCTATGGTGGCCGCCAGCGCGGTCCGTGGGCACGACCAGAAAACAGGAGGCCCGGTGCGAACGCCGCGAGACAAGGCAACGATTTCGAGCGATCCGCGCTTCCCCATCGGCACGGTGAGGGGAGCGGTCATCGGCCTCGCCTTGGCAGGGGCGCCCGCATCCCTCGCCGCGGTGTCGTCCGAGCAGCTCGAGTTCTTCGAGAGCAAGGTGCGACCGCTCTTGGCAGAGCACTGCTACGCCTGCCACAGCGCCAAGATCGAGACGCCGTTTGCCGGCTTGCGGCTCGACAGCCGCGAGGCGATCCTCCAAGGCGGCGACTCCGGGCCAGCCATCGTGCCCGGCCGTCCCGCCCAAAGCCTTGTCATCAAGGCCCTCAAGGGCGAGCCCGTGCTGATGCCCCCGGGCGGCGGGCTACCGAAGGCGGCGACTAGGACCTTAGAGGAGTGGATCCGGATGGGCGCTCCATGGCCGGAGGAACGCATATCCAGTGAATCGGAAGCAGGTGGTTTCGACCTTGCGCAGCGCAAGCGAGCTCACTGGGCCTGGCAGCCTGTTCATCAGGCTGATCCGCCGCAGGTCAAGAAGCGCCGCTGGCCGCTGAACCCGGTGGATCGCTTCGTGCTGGCCGAGCTCGAAGAACATGGCATGCTGCCGGCTCCGACCGCCGACCGCCGCACGCTGATCCGGCGGCTCTCCTACGACTTGACAGGCATGCCGCCAACGCCCGACGAGACCGCCCACTTCGTACAGGACGATGATCCCGACGCCTACCAGAAGCTGGTACGGCGGCTGCTGGACTCGCAGCGATTCGGAGAGCACTGGGCACGGCACTGGATGGACTTGGTTCGCTATGCCGACTCGCACGGCAGCGAAGGCGATCCGGCCATACCGAACGCGTGGCACTACCGCGACTACCTCGTTCGGGCCCTGAACGCCGACGTGCCGTATGACCAGCTCGTCCGCGAGCACCTCGCCGGCGACATTCTCGATGAGCCGCGGATCGCTCCAGACCGCGGAATCAACGAATCGATACTGGGCACGGCCCACCTTCGCCTCGTCGAACTCGGCTACCAGCCCGTCGACCCATGGGAAGAGCGCGTCAAGTGGACCGACAACCAGATCGACGTCTTTTCCAAGGCCTTCCTAGGACTCACCGTCGCCTGCGCTCGCTGCCACGACCACAAGTTCGACGCGATCAGCCAGCAGGACTACTACGCGCTCTTCGGAGCGCTGTACGGCGCCCGGCCGACCATGCGGGCCGTCGATTCTCCGGCCTCCCTGCGATTGCACTCGAAGCGCCTGGGAAAGCTCAAGGATCAGATTCGCGAGAGAGTCGCCGACCAGTGGATCAAGGACGCGGCTTCACTCCCGAGCCGCCTGAAGCGCGCCGACGGAAGCGCCATTCGCGCCGCGCTGGAGGAAGCTGCCTGCGACGACACCAGCCCTCTGCACGCCTTTCTCCAGCTTGGCGACCTGCGAGGTGATCGCTTGTGGGAAGCGGTGGAGGAACTCAGAGCGGACTGGCACAGCCGAATGGCCGCCCGCAAGACGTTTAACGAGCGGAACTTCCAAGAAATCTGGGACTTGTCCGGCGCAGACTATGACAAATGGGTCAGCCACGGCGCGGGAGTCAGCGAAACGCCATCGACTCCGGGGGAGTTTCGGGTTGCCTTAGAAGGGAACACAGTCCTGCATGGCATCTATCCAGGCGGGGTTTACACGCACCTGCTGTCGAGCAAGCATGCCGGCGTCATGCAGTCGCCCCGCTTCAAGATCGACACCGACTATGTCAGCGTGCGGACGCTGGGACACGACTTCAGTTTCGCTCGCCTCATCGTGGAGAACTACTCCCTGCCCCTAGGCGGCATCTACGACCAGCGTTACAGCCCGAGGGCCGACACGATGCGGTGGTGGCAGTTCAAGACAGAGTTCTGGAAGGGCTTCACCGGGTATATCGAGTTCGCGACCCGCGAGGACGCCACGAACTTCAGGTTGGACTCGATCGACCGTGCCAAGGATCCGCGCCCCGAGCGACCCACCCACGGCAGGTCTGGAATCGGCGCAGCCGCAGTGGCCTTCCACAACGGCAAGCGCCAGCCGAAATCCACGACCGAACCCATCCTCCACCTCCTGGCAGCGGAACCATCGGGATCCGCCGACAGCCTTGGGGATGTTTTGGCTGAACGCCTGGCCGCAGCCGCGACCGCATGGCGGGACGACACCATTGACCGGCCGCGGGCCAGCTTCTTGGACTACTTCGCCAGGCGCGGGCTCGTGGCTACGTCAATCGACGAGATCGAAGGCGCGGACGAACTCGTCGCGGAATACAGGCGGCTCGAGAGCGAGATCGCGGTGCCGCAGAGGTTCCCCGGCGTCGTCGAAGAGAGCGCGCCTGACCATCCCCTGCTGGTCCGCGGCGATCCCCGCAAGCCTGCCGACCCGGTCCAGCGGAGATTCCTCGAAGCAATCGGTAGCGAGCGCTATGCCGATCCCGCGGCGGTCCGGCGCAGCTTGGCGGAAGACGTCACAAAGGCGGAAAACCCACTCACGGCGAGAGTCATGGCGAACCGCGTCTGGCAGAGCGTCTTCGGACGCGGCATCGTGGCGACGCCGGATAACTTCGGCGTCCTGGGCGACGCGCCGTCGCACCCCGAACTGCTGGACTATGTCGCGGCTCGCTTCGTCGCGGAGGGTTGGTCCATCAAGCGCCTCGTGGAGCTGCTGGTCACGTCGCGCACCTATCGGATGAGCAGCACCGCCTCGGCAAAGTCTTTGGAGCGCGATCCCTCGAATTCCTTGCTGCAACACATGCCCGTGCGCAGGCTTGAGGCAGAGGCTATCCGGGACACGCTGCTGGCCGTGTCCGGCCAGCTGGACAGCTCGATGTACGGCCCCCCTCCCCCGTCGCGCAACCGCTACGACGAGCACGAAGGCCCCGGATCATCCATCTACGGCGATGACCGCCGGAGCGTATACCAGGAAATTCGTCGCAACCGCACGAACCCTTTCCTCGAAGTGTTCGACCAGCCCACGCCGTCGACCACGCGGGGCCGGCGCGATGTCACCAACGTGCCAGCCCAGTCTCTCGCGCTGATGAACAGTCCGTTTGTGTTGGGCAGTGCCTACGCGTGGGGGCGGCGGCTGGCAGATGGCGAGGGCCACTCTGTCGGCACCCGCGTGGAGTACATGTACCGCAAGGCTTTGGGACGCCCGCCGTCCCCAGAGGAACGGCGCGACGCCGTCGCTTTCGTGACGGGCCTAGCCGAAGAAGAAGGCGCCAAGGACCGCGACATTCTGGCCAGCGCCGATACGTGGGGCCGGTTCGCGCACACGCTGTTCAATTTCAAGGAGTTTCTGTATGTCCGGTAGGGCCGAGTTCGGCGTGCGGCGGAGCCGTATAAGCCGCCGACGCATGCTGCAAACCACCTCGACCGGCTTCGGCATGCTCGCCGCTGCCGCCCTGCTAGCCGACGAGGCCGCCGCGGCGAGCCCGCAGGACGCCAGCGCTCCGCACTTCGCTCCGCGGGTGAGGAACGTGATCTTCTGCTACATGTCGGGCGGCATGTCGCAAGTCGATTCGTTCGATCCCAAGCCCAAGCTGACGCAAATGGCGGGCGAACCAGTGCCGTTCAAGGCCGAGCGGACGATGTTCAACAACAACGGCAACATCTTTCCTAGCCCGTGGGACTTCAAGCGCTACGGCGAGAGCGGCATTCCGGTCAGCGGCATGTTCCCCCACATCGGGGAAATGGCCGACGAGCTCTGCGTGATTCGGTCCATGACCGGCAAGTTCATGGAGCACGCGCAAGGAAACTACTACTTCCACTGCGGGCTGCCGTTCGCCGGCTTCCCGAGCATGGGGGCTTGGGTCACGTACGGCCTGGGGAGCGAGAACAACAACTTGCCGGGCTTCGTGGTCACCGGGGGCGGCGGTATCCCCCTCGGCGGCATCAACATGATGGGCAACGGATTCCTGCCCTCAGTGCACCAAGCCTCAGTGATCCACCCCGGACGCAGCGACCCGATGCGGAACATCACGTCCTCGACAGCAGGCGCGAGGCAGCGTCGGCAGCTCGATTTCGTTCGCCGCATGGACCAGGGCTTCTTGGCCGACATCGGCAGCCACGAGCCCGTAGAGGCCGCGATCTCGAACTACGAGACGGCCTACCGGATGCAGAGCGCGGTGCCGGAACTGGTGGACTTGGGCAGCGAGTCGGAGGCCACGCGCAGGCTCTACGGCGTCGATTCCGGCAATCCCTCGACGGCCGCCTACGCGAAGCAATGCCTGCTGGCTCGCCGCTTGGTCGAGCGGGGCGTCCGGTTCGTCGAACTGACCATGGTCAACACGGCGGGCAAGACCGATGGCATGGGCAACCCGTGGGACCAGCACGACAAGCTGGAACTGGGCCACGGAGCGAACGCCCTCACCGTCGACCAGCCGGTAGCGGCGCTGCTCAAGGATCTCAAGGCGCGCGGCCTCTTAGACGAGACGCTGGTCCTGTTCTCGGGCGAGTTCGGCCGAACGCCGTTCGCGCAGGGCACCATTGGCCGCGATCACAACCCATTTGGCTTCAGCCTCTGGCTGGCTGGCGGCGGCCTGAAGAAGGGGTTCGTTTACGGCCGGACCGACGACTTCGGCTACCGCGTGGTGGAGAACCAGTGCAGCGTGCACGACCTGCACGCAACCGTGCTGCACCTGCTCGGGCTGGACCACGAGAAACTGAGCTATCGTTTCGGCGGGCGGGACTACACCCTCACGGACGTGCACGGACACGTGCTGCGCGGGATCTTGGCGTGAGGCCGACCGGCGGTTAGCAAACCGACCTGATCGCTCGCTGCCGATTTACTGTCTGAGTGTTACGACCGATTCTCACTGGGGAACTTCGGTCCAAGCGGCTGGAAGGGGCGCTCGTTCATTTCGATGGACCGCCCTCTTGTCCGGCGATCCCACTCGGCAAGAAAACATCCTTTTGGATGCGGAGCCCAAGCGCCCTGACTACCTCAGCAACTCGCGCCAAACTCGCGGACTGATAATCGCTCGCTTCATAGCGCTGAACCTGCTGCTCCTTGATGCCCAACTTCGCAGCCAACTCCTGCTGGCTCAGACCCGCCGCAATTCGCCCTTGCACTAGAGCACGCGGTAGGTCATCAAACGAGTCCAACGTCAGGACTTGCCGTCTACCAGCCCTCAAGGCCTGATATTCATCTAACTCCGCCTGCAGGTCTCCCAGCTGACTCCTCAGGGCATCGATCTGTGCCTTCTTAAGCACGGGGTGCACGCCAGGAGTATGCGGGGCAGACGCAAGTTCGGCCAATGCGTGCTCAAAATTCTCGGCCTGGGCTCGAGTAATCCGATACTGTCGTTCGTTCTTGATCACGGCTGCCACCTCCGGAGATCTAGAGCGATTATGCCCTTGGGATCCCCTGTCTGTTTGTCGATCTGGAAGAATTCGAGGAACGTCCTGCCGCTCGGTCCATTCGGTAATTGTGCCGGAAACAGTTCGCCTCCGAAGCGAGCCTTTTGCGCTGCCCGTCCGTTTGAGAAGTCGAGAAGAACCGGATCCAATCGCTCTACGTCCACTCCCATCACATCCCAGCGCACGTCGAAGTCTCCCGGCCTTTCCTTCGATGTCACGTAACTGCTCGGCCTCTTGTTGACTACTTGTCTTCTTGCCTGACATCACGCGAAGCAATGCGTGCGCTTGCATCCGGTCAGGCCTCGAATCGTTGTTCGTGTCGGGAACCTGTCGCTGATCTGCAACCGTCCTGACCGGCAACCGGCGGAAGTCCGGACCCGGCGGATGTGTTGGCCTTGCTGCGCGGACAGCGGTCGCCGAATCAAAAGCAGCGCCTTGCCGCGCCGGTTCCGGAGCGGCCGGATCGCTTCGCTACAATCCTGAAATCCAATTGCTCTAGCCGACCGTTCCAGGCCCGCCGACGCCTGGCCGCTACCTGCCATGACCTTCATCGAGATGCGCATCCCGCACGACCCCGCCTTCAAGCGTTTCGTGCTCAACCTGACCTTTATCCGCCACCTGCTGCGCGCCCATCCCTTGGCCGGTATCGATGAGGCCGAGGTCGTAGCCATCGAAGACGCCAGCGCCAACTTTGTCGATCCGAGGCTGGCGCAGCGCCTGCCCGACGCAGTCTGGCGGCTGCGTATGGCGGACGGCACGATCACCTTCCTGCTGGTCGAATGCCAGTCCGAGGTGGACCCGAGCATGCCCTTCCGCATGCTCAACGCGGTATCGGCCCTGTATCTGGCTCTCAGCCAGGCTCCGCCGCCGCAGTCGGAGTATTCCGCTGCGGCCGTTCCGCGCATCAAGCATCTGACGATCTACAGCGGCAAGCGACCCTGGAGCGCGGCCGGGGAAGTGGGCCAGGCCATCACCGTCCGCTGTGCGGAGGCGGAGCGGGATATACCCCGGATGCAGTGCCCGGTGCTGGACCTGCGGCGTTGGCCGGACCCGGGCGGCGAGGGGAACATTGCGGTGCTGCTGGGCCGGCTGCAGCGCTGCGAGAGTCCCGAGGCGCTGCTAGCGGCGGCGGAACCACTCAAGCAATGGTACGGCAGCGAGAGCCACGCCAGTCTGGCCGGGGCGTTCGCGGCATGGATCTCGCACGTCCGCGTGCCCGAACTCGGCGTGTTGGACGCAGTGAAGAGCGATATCATTGAAGACGTGCTGGACATGTTGGAAACTGAGAGCGTGACTTGGGCAGACCGCATACGGGACGAGGGCAGGCGCGAGGGCCGCGACGAGGGCAGGCGCGAGGGCCGCGACGAAGGGCTGGCGGGGGAGCGCAAGCTGCTTCTGCGGCAGGCCCAAATTCGCTTCGGCGAGGCGCTGGCGGGCAGCCTTGCTGCACTGCTAGATGGGATCGCTGACGCGGATCGCTTGGAGCAGGTCGGCGAGTGGCTGCTAGTTTGCGACAGCGGGGACGCCCTGCTCGCCCGGCTCGGACAGCAACCGTAGGACTGCCGAATAGATCGCATCACGCGATCCCTCTGCCTTGGGCGGCCGGGCCGCGGCAGGTTCAGCGGCTGACGACGAGGAATCTCGGCCGTTGGAAGCTCTCGCTCGATGCTCCGGTCGGCACCCACTTTCGCCTGTTGCCGATCAGGCTCGCTAGTCATACGACGAGGCCTGTGCGCGAATCTCCAGCCACCTGAGGTCCATGGCCACGCTCGGTCACAATCTTCTCGCCGCCATTCAAATCGCGCTCGTCGGCAATGCCGCCGATACGGTCGAACAACACTATGCCCGACACCACCAGACGCTGAGCAGTTACGATGTCACAAAACTCCCATTGAGATAGACCGACTGGCACCCCGCCGCATGAAGCACTTCGAGGGCCTTCTTCAATCCGGAAAGCAATCTCCGTCGATGGGGGTGCGGCCAAAGTGACTCGATAGGTCGGTCCAGTCGGCCGAGTGAATTCCGACTGGCAGATTGCCACGGCTATCACAGCATGGCACTACAACCCAACTATAACGTTGTGTTAAGTACGATGTCCAGTCAATCCGGCTGAATAGCGCTCTCCGGCCGCCGACTGACCGCAACGAGTCATGTCGTGTGTCTTGTTGCGGCGGATGGAGGCCAGCCCCGCGGGTCGCCTCCTCCCACCCGACGACCCGACAGTTCCCCAGTTCGGAGGAACTCCGGAGGCGAGACCTGCTGCGGGGATCCGCACGCACCTCGCGGAGCAGCGCCTGCGCGTCGCGGATCCGATCACCACTGACAGCTGCCGATCCGGTTATCGCCCGCGGTCGGAGTCAGAGTCTCCGCCACCCTTGACCAGCGCCACGAATCCAGCGGCGATCTCTGGCGTGCTCTCGCCCGTTCTCCAGTACTTCGGAACAGCCCGCAATCAGGACATTCCCAACAGCGGAACGCGAGTCTAGCGCTCTAGGATGGCTACTGTCTCTATGTGATACGTCTGCGGGAACAGGTCGACCATCCGCAGCTCCCGCAACGCGAAGCCAGCGGCAAGGAGGAGCTTCAGGTCACGGGCCAGCGTGGCCGGATCGCAAGAGACCAGATGCAGCCGCGGTGGGCCCAGACGCACGATCTGGCTTACGACCTGGGCACCGAGGCCAGTGCGCGGCGGGTCGGCCACGATCAGGTCCGGCTGGCCCGAGAACCCGTCCAAGAACACATCCACGTCTAGGTGGACCGCCCGCACCGAGCACCCCGCCCGGCGAGCATTGAAACGCAGGTCGCGCATCGCCGAGGGAGCCGAATCGACCGCGACGACCTCCCGGAAGCGACGGGATAGGGGCAACGTGAACAGCCCCACGCCGGCGTAGAGGTCAATCGCAAGTCGCCCCTCAACCTCTCCCGTTGCTAGCGCAGCCAGACGATCGGCGAGAAACCGGTTGACTTGGAAGAACGAGCGACCGCTCACCTGAAAGACATCCTCGCCGCAGCGATAGTCCAGCGGAGTGCCGGGCTCGTCCACGCCGAACACGTTGGCGGACCTAGCCCAAAAGCGCTTCGGCAACGGGCCAGCTCGACGCGGAAGATTGACCTGTACGCGATCCTCGTCAGTGAAGAACTCAATGGTCCTGAGGCTGGAGGGAAACCTGCGATCAGCCGCCATCCGTTCCACGCTCCGATGCAGTGCGTTGAGCTTGGGCGAGTTGATCGCGCAATCGCGGGTGGCGACGAGGCGGTGCGAGCGGGCGGCCAGGAACCCAGCCTGGCCAGTCTTGCCATGGCGGGCGAAGTGAATTTGCGTCCGGTTGCGATAGCCGAACGCTTCAGACCGCACAGTCGGTATCTCGGCGTCCCAGTCAATTCCGCCGATCCGGCTCAGCGTCTCGCGCAAGATTCCGACCTTGTAGGAGCATTCGAGGTCATGCGGCATGTGCTGGTAGTGGCAGCCGCCACACCGCGCGAACACCGGGCAGGGCGGCTCCGTGCGCAGGTCGGAGCGTGAGATCCACTCGGTGTCGATGCCTCGCCGGACCCCCGCGGACTTCGTCGACACTTCCGCCTCCACTGTCTCGCCGGGAAGCACGAACGGCACGAACACGGCGCCGCCCTCGTGCCGCGCCAGCCCGTCGCCGCCGTAGACCAGCTTGTCGATTTCCAGCCTAGTGCGCATCTCGTTGATTCTCACACTGCGCGACATCGCACGCTAGCTGCTGCGCTGCTCGCCCAGAGCCACAGTTGGCGACGGAGTCCGCCTTTCCACTACCGCAGCGGGGTGGCCCGACCCGCCTCATGCCACTCTCGGACCTGGCGCTGAACCTGCCTGACCGATCGCGAAAACCCGCCCCGAACCTTGGCTAGTCGCGCTCAATGCCAGATTCGGCACTGTTGCTAAACTCACAGTCTGGCGGCCTGCCGATGCCTTCGACCGCTTTCCTGTTCCCCGGCCAAGGCTCCCAGGCACCCGGCATGGGCCTCGAAATCGCCGAGCGCTACTCCTCGGCCCGGGCCATCTTCGATGAAGCCGACGATGCGCTGGGATTCTCGCTTTCCCGCATTTGCTTCGAAGGGCCGGCAGAAGAGCTAAAGCGCACGGAGATCACGCAGCCCGCGGTCCTGACGGCCTCGATCGCGACCCTCGCTGCGGTTCGGGAACGCGGCATCGCACCGGCATTCGTCGCAGGGCACAGTTTGGGCGAGTACTCCGCACTAGTCGCCGCCGGGGCAATGAAGTTCCAAGAGGCCGTCCAGCTCGTGCACGAGCGCGGGCGCTGCATGCAGGAAGCAGTGCCACGGGGGGTCGGCGCGATGGCGGCGCTGCTGGGAATCGACGCAGAAGCGGCGGCCGACGTGTGCCGGCAGGCAGCCGACGGTCAAGTCGTCTCGCCGGCGAACATCAACTCCCCTGGACAGATCGTCATCGCGGGCCACGCCGAGGCAGTCTCGCGGGCGGCCGACCTAGCCAAGCAATCCGGCGCCAAGCGGGCGGTGATGCTCGAAGTGAGCGCACCGTTCCACTGCGCGCTGATGAAGCCCGCTCGGGCGGTAATGGAGCCCCGCTTGGACTCGACTGCATTCGCAGACCTCCAGGTTCCGCTGGTCAACAACTGGCAGGCCCGCGAGGTTCGCGCCGGCTCCGAAGCTCGCGAGGGCCTCAAGCAGCAGATTCCCAACCCGGTGCTGTGGGAACAGACCATCCGCCACCTTGTCGCCCAAGGCGTTGACCGCTATTTGGAGGTCGGCCCCGGCCGCGTGCTCACGGGCCTGATGCGTGCTATCGACCGCAAGCTACCCGCGCACAGCACTCACGACCTCGCTAGCTTGGAGGGCATCCCCGCAGAATGACGCACCGTACTGCACTCGTCACCGGAGCGAGCCAGGGCCTCGGCCGGGCATGCGCTGAGGCCTTGGCGGCGAAGGGCGTGAGCGTGGTCGCGGGCGCGCGCCAGACCGACAAACTGGCAACGCTGGTCGAGGAAATCCGAGCGGCCGGCGGCACCGCCCAGGCGGTCGAGCTAGACGTCACGGACCAAGCGTCGGTCGACGCGATGGCGAAGTCTCACGGCAGGGACATTGACATCTTGGTCAACAACGCCGGCATCACGGCTGACAACCTGGGATTGCGCCTGAAGGATGGCGACTGGCAGAGCGTCATTGACACAAATCTCACCGGGGCGTTCCGCTGCTCGCGCGCATTGATGCGCGGCATGATGAAGAAGCGCTGGGGTCGGATCGTCAACGTCTCTTCTGTCGTAGGGCTGTCGGGCAACGCCGGGCAAGCGAATTACTCCGCGTCCAAGGCGGGGCTGATCGGGCTGACCAAGTCCTTGGCGCAAGAGCTAGCCAGCCGCAACATTACCGTGAACGCCGTCGCGCCTGGATTCTTCGCGACCGATATGACCGCACGTCTCGACGACGCGCAGCAGACCGACATCTTGGCCAGCATCCCGATGGGCCGCATGGGAGAGATTGACGAGCTAGCTGCCGCCGTATGCTTTCTGGCAAGCGAGGAAGCCGGATACATCACCGGCCATGTGCTGAACGTCAGCGGCGGGCTCTACATGTGATGTCAACCCCGCATCCCCAAGATATGACGATCTTGGATCGGATCATCGAACACAAGCGGAACGAACTCGCGGACGAGCGGTCAGCCACCTCCGAAGCCGATCTGGAGGCCCGGCCTGTACCGTCGCGGCGCGGCTTCCGCGCCGCGCTCGCATCGAGGCGTCCGGCGATCATCGCGGAGATCAAGCAGGCGTCGCCTTCCGCGGGGCTGATTGCAGCAGACTTCAATCCCGCCGCGATCGCGCGCAGCTACGAGCTGGCCGGAGCGGCCGCTCTATCGGTGCTCACCGACGCGCGCTTCTTCCAAGGCTCGCTGGAGGACCTAGCAGCGGCGAAGGCAGCAACTTCGCTGCCTGTGCTGCGCAAGGATTTCACGCTCGATCGCTATCACCTGCTGCAGGCATCAGCCAGCGGCTCGGACTGCATCTTGCTGATCGCAGCCGCGCTCGAGGACATGGAACTGCGGGAGTTGCACGCAGCCGCGCTCGAGCTGAACCTCGATGCACTGGTGGAAGTCCACGACGGATCCGAGCTTGACCGCGCACTCGCCATGGGCGCGGACCTGATCGGCGTGAACAACCGCAATCTCAAGACGATGGAAGTTTCGCTTCAGACATCGATCAACCTTGCCGAACGATTCCCGGCGCGCGTTCTGCGCATTAGCGAGAGCGGCATCCGCACTGCAGAGGACCTGCGCCGCCTCGCGGACGCCGGCTACCAAGGATTCCTGGTGGGCGAAGGCCTGATGAGGCATCCGGACCAGGGCCGGGCGCTGGCGGACCTGATAGGCCGGCCGACATGAGCGGATTCCTGCGCAAGATCGCAGAGCTGCTGGAGGCGATCAAGTTCCAGCACTCGGTCTTTGCCCTGCCCTTCGCCCTCACCGCGACCCTGTTGGCGCTGCGAGGAACCGACATGTCCGGTCCTGATCTGGTCTGGAAGCTGGTCTGGATCATCGTCGCCATGGTGGCGGCACGGTCGGCCGCCATGGCTTTCAATCGCCTGATTGACGCGCCGATGGACGCGCTGAATCCTCGGACTGCCAGCCGGGCGCTTCCGGCGGGAAGACTCTCGAAGCGGTTCGCGGCTGTCTTCGTCTCGATCTCGGCGGCCGTGCTGGTTCTCGCCGCTTGGCAGCTCAACCCGCTCTGTTTCAAGCTCAGCCCGCTCGCCCTGGCACTGGCATTGGGCTACTCCTACACGAAGCGTTTCACCGCCCTGTCCCACGTCGTGCTCGGCACCGTGCTCGGGGTCGCTCCGGCCGCGGCGTGGATCGCCGTCCGAGGGACGCTGGACCCCGAGATTCTGTTGCTGGCGCTGGCCGTGACGCTCTGGACGGCGGGCTTCGACATCATCTATTCCTGCCAAGACGTCGCATTCGACCGCAGCGCGGGCCTGCATTCCATCCCCGCCCGCCTCGGTGTCGCCAGAGCATTGCTGGTCTCGCGGCTGTTACATGTCGGCATGGTGGCCTGCCTGCTTGGCATGTGGCTCAACATGGGACTGGGCCTCATCGCGCTGCTCGGCGTCGTCACGATGGCCGGACTGCTGGTCTACGAGCAATCCCTGGTAAGCGCCGACGACCTGTCGCGCGTGGACGCGGCCTTCTTCACCGTGAACGGTTGGGCCAGCGTGCTGTTCGCTGCCTTCTGGGCCGTAGATCTGTGGCTGCCGCTCCGGCTCCCAGCGTAGGACGGCTGGGCATCGCACGGATTGCGCGTCGGGGGTCGAGCGCCCTCTGTGCGGAGAGCCCCGCAAGCCTGCTGGGGCGGTCGCTCAGTCCATCAGCATCCCGCCGTTGACTTCAACCGATTCCCCGACGATGTGCGAAGCGGCGTCGCTGGCAAGGAACGCGATCACGCTCGCAACTTCCTCGGACTCTCCCGCTCGTCCCTGTGGAATCTGCGACACCATCTCGCGCATCCGTTCCTCGCTCGAGAAGCGCTCGTGGAATGGCGTGAGGATCACGCCAGGATTCACGGCGTTGACGCGGATGCCTTGGGCGATGAGTTCCTTGGCCAAGGCCTTGGTCATGCCCGTGACCGCGGCCTTCGCCGTGGCATAGAGGATCGCGCCGGGCCCGCCGCCGTTGTGGCCGGCGATGGAGCCGAGATTCACGACGGCGCCCGAACCGCGCTCGCGCATGTGTACCGCTGCGGCCTGCGTAACCCAAAGCACGCTGGCCAGATTCAGGTCCATCACGCTGTTCCAGAAGTCCTCGTCAATCTCGGCCAGGAGCCGGCGCCCGATAAGGGACCCCGCGTTGTTGACCAGCACGTCGATGCGGCCGAAGCGCTCGACGACGCTCGAGACGAGATGCTGGCACTGCTGCGCATCGGAAAGGTCGGCTTGGAAACTTGCCGCCGTGCCGCCACTGCTCTCGATATCGGTCACGATCTGCTGGGCCTGCCGCTCGCTGGCGTTGAAGTGCACAGCGACGGCATACCCACGCTTGGCGAATTCGCGAGCGGTAGCCGCTCCGATGCCCAAGGATGCTCCGGTGACGAGCGCAATGGGCTGGACGCAGTGCTTGGACATTAACGACCAGTGTAACGACGCACGCCATTTAGCCAGGAGCCCTCCGCTGCGCGGTCCGGCTTGCAATCCGAACCACGACGCGAGGCGCGTTGGATGAAGCGGACGAGGGCCTCGGTGCAGTTCGGTCAGTCTCCGGCAGTGGGGCTATCAGCGAAGCAGCGATGCCAACGCGTCCCCTTGCGTTCGCTTGGGCCCACCGATCGTACAGAAACATGAGCCGTGCGAGCGGGTATGATCACCGTCGCACGACATGGGCTGAAGCGCTGTGCTGGGCGTCGCCGAGCACACCGTCCCTTTCGAACCAAGTGTCGACCCTGCCCCTGCTTTGGGCGATCACGGTCGAGAAAGGCCAGAAGAAGATTGATGTCTAGCTAGGGCGCGCACAACGGCCTCGGGTTCGCACTCGATAACCGCCAGTAGAATACGCGCCGCCCGATCCGGGACGCGCCGACCCTGTTCCCATTCCTGCAAGGCACGGGCGTCGAGACCAAAGCGGTCTGCGAACTTTTGGCGGCTCAGCCTCATGCGTTTGCGCAACGCTGCTATATGCTCCGCAGCCGGGTCATCGACAAGGCGGCACGGGAGGGGGTTTTCGCCGCACACGTGGGCAAGGACCTCGTCCAACGCCGCTTCCACTTCACGTCCCACCTGAGTTCGCTGAATTGTCATCGGATCTTCTCCTCTTTCTTGATGGCGGCCACCAACCGTGAAAGCACTTTCTTGTCAGCAGAGCTCAGACCTTCGCGATCTGCCCTCGCATATGCAGTCGGCAAATAGATCGCCTCTGGGCCAGCCTAGTAGAAGTAGATCGCGCGGATGCCACCACGCTTGCCGCGCCCCGAGCCGGGCCAACGCAACTTGCGAAGGCCTCCAGAACCCCGAATCAACTGTGCTGCGCTTGGATCGGCAACGATGGCCGCCTCCATGAACTGCCGATCTGCTTCCAACAAGAGCTTGCGGATGGCGCGCTCGTAGGTCTCGGTGGCGAAGACCTGCACTAGTTCAGCATGCGGCAGTGCCGCAGGGGAGTCAAAGTCAAGCGCAGAGCCCCTCGTTTGAATGGTGCATCCCAACTCATGACGCTCAGCCGTGCCCTCCGCGTCACCGAGAGCAATGCTGGTTGTGCCACTGGAGGGCCGAGAGGGCCCGGCGCGCCTCCGGGAGACCCGGAACAGAGATCCTGCGGTCGATACAATTGCGCACCGCCAATGTCTCGGGAGACCATCAAGCGTCGAGAGCTACGTCTGCAACCGCCGAACCCAGTGGCGGCCGCTTGCATTCGCCGCTGACTCGGTCGGTTCGCGACAGTAAGGGCATGCCCACCACCCACGCCGCGTCACTCACGCCAACACGTCGGATCCGAACGGGTCGGGCAGCAGGTCTCCGAGCGTGTGGCGTTCGTTGATCCGCAGACCCGGGCCGCCTGCCTCGTACAGCAATTGCCGGCAGCGGCCGCACGGCTTTCCGAGCTGCAGGTCGTCGAGGTCTCGCCCGGCCACCACAGCGACGGCCAAGAGCCTACCGCCCCCGCTCGTATAGAGCGCCGACACCAGTGAGCACTCCGCGCACAGCGCGAGCCCATACGAGGCGTTCTCGACGTTGCAGCCCTCGAGGATCCGTCCGTCGTCTGCGAGCCCGGCCGCACCGACGTGATAGCCAGAGTAGGGCGCATAGGCATTCCGGGCCACTGCATGGGCACGGCGAAAGAGGTGGTCCCAGTCGGGTGCAACGTCAGTCATTCTGGTTCTTGGCTCCAAGCGTCGAGGCATTCGCACACGGGCGCGGCGCGATCGCCCGGACTCCATTGTCTGGTACCGCCACGGACTGGTGACGGATCTGCTGAAGCGTAAGCTCCGTTTCCGGGCGGGACACAAATCCTGCGCAGCAGCGGGCGGCGCCACGCCGACGGCACCACCGGCGAAAGGCCCGGTTACCCGGATACGCACGGAGCACCGAGCGAGATTGAGGATAGTCCAACGGTGAAGCTCACCTGCCATACTGACAAGCATGCGCAGCCTTGCCCTCACTGCCCTGCTGGGGATGTCTGCGGCTCTCTGCCCGGCCCAGCCGGAGGGTTGGTCGCGACCGTTTCCCGGTCACCGCGTGATCGGCAACCTTTACGCGGTCGGCACCTATGACCTAGGGGTGTTCCTGATCACCTCGGACGAGGGACACATCCTCGTCAACACCGCCCTCGAAGACTCGGTCCCCTTGATCCGCCGGAACATCGAGTCGGTCGGCTTCCGCCTCGAAGACATCAAGATCTTGCTGCAGATGCAGTCTCATTGGGACCACACCGCGGCCCTGGCCGAAATCAAGCAGATCACCGGCGCGCAGATGTGGGCGACCGAGGACGACGCGCCGGTGCTGGAAGACGGCGGCTTCAGCGACCCGCACTTTGGCGGACGCGTGTCCTTCGAGCCTGTCAAGGTGGACAAGATCATCAAGGACGGCGAGGTGATCAAGCTCGGCGCCATCAGGCTCACGGTCATTGACACTCCGGGGCACACGGCGGGCAGTTCCAGCTACGCCATGTCGGTTCGGGAGAACGGCCGGGAATATAAGGTCGTCATCGCCAACATGGGCACGATCAACCGAGGCAAGAAGCTGGTCGTAGACCCCACCTACCCGGGCGTTGCCGAGGACTTTGCCAAGACATTCGAGCGCCAGAAGGCCATGCAGGTCGATGTCTGGGTGGCAGCCCACGGATCGCAGTACGGCTTGCACGACAAATACCGCGCCGGACAGGCCTACAGCCCCGATACATTCGTGGACCCGGAGGGGTTCCTGACCGCTGTGAAACGGCTCGAAAGCCTATACTTAAAGCAGTTGGAGGCCGAGCGGCGGTAGGCGGCGACGGCCTGCGAGCACCTTGCCCCCTCACGGTCACAGTGGTACCGTGACCTGAAGAGAAGCCCAGTGCTACAACGCATCTCCGACCCCTGCCTAAGGCCCATAGCCGACAAGGTAGCGACCGGCACGCGCCTGTCGTTCGACGACGGCGTGAACCTGTACAGGTCGCCAGACCTGCTGGCTGTAGGCTATCTGGCCAACCAGGTTCGCGAGCGGCTGAACGGGAACCGGACCTACTTCAACGTCAACCGCCACATCAATCCGACCGACGTGTGCGTGGCAGCCTGCAAGCTGTGCGCGTTCGGCAAGCAGAAGCGCAACCCGACCGCCTACACCATGTCTCTGGAGCAGGTCTGGCACACGGCCGGAGTCGGCTACAGCGAGGAGATCTCGGAGTTCCACGTCGTGGGCGGCCTGCATCCAGAACTTGGCCTGGATTGGTTCGCCAAGATGTTCGGCGGACTCAAGCAGCGCTTCCCAAAGGTCCACCTCAAGGCCCTGACCATGGTCGAGATCGGCTATCTGGCGCGCCGCGAGGGCATCTCCATCCAAGAAACCCTGGAGCGGCTCCGCGACTCTGGCGTCGACTCTCTGCCAGGCGGCGGCGCGGAGATCTTCACCGAGCGCGTCCGCCGCATCATCTGCGACCACAAGATCGATGGCGACGAATGGATCGAGACAGCCCGGACGGCGCACACCCTAGGCCTGAAGTCCAACGCCACCATGCTCTACGGGCACATCGAGACCGATGAGGACCGCGTTGATCACCTGCTGCGCTTGCGGGCTCTTCAGGACGACACCGGCGGCTTCCAGACCTTCATACCGCTGGCATTCCACCCTCAGAACACCCCGATGCAGCACCTGCCGATGACGTCGGGCTTTCAAGACATCCGGGCCATCGCCGTGGCCCGGCTTCTGCTGGACAACTTCCCACACATCAAGGCCTACTGGATCATGATGACACCGAAGATCGCGCAAGTAGCGCAGCGCTTCGGCGCGGACGACATCGACGGCACCGTGGTCGAGGAGAAGATCTACCACGACGCCGGCGCGAAGACTCCACAGGTGCTGCGACGAGAGCAGCTGCTGCGCCTGATCCGCAATTCCGGCCGCGAACCCACCGAGCGCGATACGCTCTACCGCGAAGTGCAGCGCGACGAGGCGACCTTGGCGCTGGCCGTCTAACGGCCCTGCCGTAATTGCGCGCTCACGGCTCGAGCAGTTTCAGGATCTGCTCCAGGCCGCTGCGAATCTCCGCGAGGCCCTCGCGCGAGACCGGACGCGAAGCCTTCCCGCCATCCTGCGGCGGCTGCGAAGTTCCGCCTCCCGGCGGGGCGGCCGCGGCTGGCTCAGGCTCGGCTCTTCTCGCGGCCGCGCTATTCGTGCGCAACGCCCGCCGCGCCCCCGCGATGGTGTACTTATCCCTGTACAGGAGCTGTTTGATGGCGAGGATCGTCTCAAGATCCTTGCGGCGATACTGCCGCTGCCCCTTGGGGGTCTTGCGCGGAGAGAGCATCGGAAACTCCGACTCCCAGAATCGCAGCACATGCGCTTCCACTCCCGCGATTCTCGTAACCTCGCCGATCCGAAAGAACAATCGATTCGGAATCTCCGGCCGGCTACCGCTTGCGCTCTGGTCTTCCGCCATTGGCGAAACATTATACTTGGCCCGGACGGGCTGCGGCCGCGGGCGGCGCGGCGGCTCACCGGAGCGAGAGTCTCTTGCTCTTGTCCGCTCGAAACTTCCAACCCTTGCGCAATGAAGCTGATCCAGATCATCACGGTCCTAGCCGCGTTCGCCAGCAGTTCGGCCGAAGGAGCAAGACCCAATGTCCTGCTGATACTCGCCGATGATCTGAACGACTGGGTCGGGGCGCTGACCTCCCATCCGAACGCGCGCACTCCCAACATCGACCGCCTGGCGGGAAGCGGCATGCTGTTTCGCCAAGCCTACGCCGCGTCTCCCAAGTGCAACCCATCGCGCACGGCCCTGCTGCTGGGCTTGGCCCCGTCTACGACCGGCATCTACGACAACGGCCATTGGTGGAGGCCTCACCTGCCGGAGGCCATTGCCCTGCCGGAGGCATTCCGGCGAGCTGCCTACCACGTCGCCGGCGGCGGCAAGATCTTCCACCACACGGCGGGATTCAATCCTCCCGACCTATGGGACGAGTACTTTGACTTGCGGTTCGACGACCCTTGGGACCGCGCCGGGCAAGCCTACCCCGGAATCGGCCCGGTGCGGCCGCCGCCCGGACACCCGCTGGCCGGCATGACGCCGTTTCGCCACGAGCTGGACTGGGGCTCTCTGCCAATCCGCGAGGCCGACTACGGTGACGCGCGTACGGTCGCCTGGGCCGCCGACTTTCTCGGGCAAGGCCGGGCGCAGCCGTTCTTGCTCGCCGTCGGCCTGTTCCATCCCCACCTTCCGTGGTACGCCCCGCAGAGTTTCTTCGCGGCCTTCGAAGCAGACCAGACCGTGCTGCCAGACGCTCCCGCCGACGACCTTGCCGACGTTCCGGCCGAGGGACGGCGCCTGGCCGGCCGCGGTGCCGAGGTCTTTGCAGCCATCCGCGCAGCCGGGAAATGGGCGGAAGCGGTCAGGGCCTATGCTGCCAACATCGCCTTCGCCGATGCCTTGGTGGGGCGACTGCTAGACGCATTGGATCATAGCCCGCATGCCGACAACACCGTCGTCGTCTTCGCATCGGATCACGGCTTCCACCTTGGAGAAAAGCAGCACTGGTACAAGTCCACGCTCTGGGAGCGGGCCACTCACGTGCCTCTTGTGATTCGCGGGCCGAGCGTCGCGCCCGGGAGCGTCTGCGACAGGCCGGTCAGCCTGCTCGACCTCTATCCGACCCTGCTCGAGCTGGCCGGCGTTCCCGCCGTCTCCAGACTCGACGGCCGCAGTCTGACCGGCCTGTTGGAAGATCCGGACTCGGAACCGAACCGGCACGCTGGCATCACCTACCTGCGCGGCAATCACGCGGTCCGCCGAGGCCGCTGGCTCTACATCCGCTATCGCGACGGCGGAGAGGAGCTGTATGACCGCGAGGCCGACCCGCACGAGCTGGCCAATTTAGCCGACAGCGAAGAACGGCGTGAGGTAAAGCGGGCGCTGGCTGAACTGCTCCCGCGCGAAGACGCCGCTGCGGCGCCGCTCAAGAACGCGTACGTCTTCGATGCCGACGCGTACTCGTGGGTGCCGAAGCCGTGAGAGGAAGTGGCTTTCGATACGAGAGTGCTCAGAAACGAAGTCAGGCGGGAATGTTGCTGACATCGACACCCTTTGCATCTTGGTCACTGACCGCCGCCGTTGAGCGCCAGCAACTCGCGCAGAACGTCATCGTCTGAGATGTCTGCGGGCCAACCGTACACGGCTGCCACAGCCGCGTCAAGGGCTTGGTGCGCATCGATGAGCCACTGCGGCCGGGAGTTGTACAGGTTCGTCAGCGTCCGCTTCTTGAGAGCCTTTGCGGTGTCCTCGTTGCGCGGAACCGGTCGCTTCGGGTAGCCGGGCACCGGCTCGTCCACCCACTCGACCCACTCCGGCGGGTTGAGCCAGCGGTCCCGCATTTCGACCAACCTTCTGGCTTCGTAGGCTACAGCCACTGAACGCGGATCGTCGGCGTAGTCGGCGGCCGGGATCTCCGGCGTCAGGCCGGGCGGGAAGGGGAAGGTCTCGAAGGTGGTAGTTGGCGTGTAGCGCGGCCGATCTTCCAAACTCGTCCCCAGCCGGAGCGACCAGACCTCGTGGAACCGGCTGTGCAGGATCCCGAAGGTTGTGTCGTCGTCGCGAGCCATAACGACCAGTTGGTTGTCCGGGCACACCCGAGCATCGAGCCAGACGAAGAGCCGGTGCTTGGCGACCCGCGGCGTTGCCATGTACCGCCGACGCTCCTTGAGCGCCCCCCACATACCCTGTCTCGGCTCGCCGTGACGCCACCACTGCTTGCGGTAGGCCGCGCGGTGGTTGTGGCGGCGCGATGGATACACGTGCTCCTGCACCCATCGAAACGGCTCCTCATACAGGGCTGCCTCAGCTTCAGACTTCTGCCAACCGAAATCAACGATCCACTTGCCCGCGGGACGACGGGTCAGGTCCATGCCGTTCCGCCAGGGCTTGAGGACATCCGCATTCGTGCGGCCGTTCGGGTTTGCTGGCAAACGCAGCCACTCGCGCGCTTGGTCGCCGGAAACGTCAAATGTGCCATGCTTCGCATCGCCGATGAAGGCGACATTGGCGTTGGCTGGCAGACGCCGGACGGCTGTAAGATTGATCCCGACTGTTCCCTTGCTACGCGCCGTCAGGTCCGCGTAGATCTCGTCGACAGACTGCCCGTCGAGATGAGCGCTCGACGCAGAGTTGTCGTCGGCGCGCGAGAAACAGACCAGCGACACCCTTACGGCGGCTCCGTCGATGACCCACGGCTGGTCGCTCCACGCGTCGACGATCCGCCCTGCGTCGGTGGCCGCATCCAAGGCCCGCCGGTTCGCGCCGCCTCGAATCGAGTTCGTCGCAACAAGACCCGCTCGTTTCGCCTTGCCGGCCCGGATCTGAGTGGCAGCCTTCTCAAACCAGTAGCAGACGAGATCGGCCTGTGCGGGCAGCCGACTCGCGTAGGTCTTCCGCAGGCGTGACACGTAGTCGCTTCCGAGATGGCGAATCAGCAGCTTGTCGCCAAGAAACGGCGGATTGCCAATCACCACGTCCACCTCGGGCCAGTCGGGTTCGGTGCCGTCCGGTGTCAGGATCGCGTCGCGGCATTCGATGGTGTCCAGCGGCTTGAGGATCGGGTCCCGCGCCTCCAAAAAGCCGTTGCGCCGCATCCACTGGATCTCGCCGACCCAGACCGAGACGCGGGCCAGCTCGGCCGCATACGGATTGATCTCAATGCCCTTGACGTTGGCCGGACCGATTTCCGGGAACGCCCGTTCGAAACCCAGCGCCTCCGCTTCGAGCTGGACGCGGTGCTCCAAGTCCTTCAGAGCCTGCAAGGCGAGATAGAGAAAGTTGCCCGAGCCGCACGCCGGATCCAGCACCGTGAACGCTCTCAGGCGATTGAGAAACGCCTGGTACCGCTGCTTGGCCTCGTTTCGCCGCTTCGTGCGAGTGGCTCGTGACTTGGCGGCTTCCGCACTCTCCAAACCGGCGGCGATTTCCGCCTTCTGCGAGGCCCATTCGGCAAGCCACGGGCGGATTATGACCGGCTCGACAAGCAGCAAGATCTTGTCACGGTCGGTGTAGTGCGCCCCGAGCTGGGCGCGCTTGTCCGGGTCCAGCCCGCGCTCGAACAGGGTTCCGAGGATCGACGGGTCGATCTCCGACCAGTCCAGCCGCGATGCGGTCAGCACCGTTTGGATGTCGGACTTCTCCAGTGGCAGCGCGGCGGCATCGTCGAACAGCCCCCCGTTGAACCAGTCGACCGGCTCGAATCCCACCAAGCCACCGGTGGCCATCGCCCCGAACAGATTTCCCGCAAGAGTGGCGAATTGCGGCGGCGTGCGCTGCGCCTGTTCCAGCATCCGGGTGAACATGTGGCCCGGCAGCAGCCCCACATCATCCGCGAACATGCAGAAGACGAGCCGATTGACGAAGTGCGCGACCGCGTGCGCGTCGTGGCCACGCTCACGCAACGAGTGCGCAAGCGCTGCAAAGGATGCCGCGACACGCTCCGTGAGTGCCTGCCGGGTTTCGCCCGGTCGCAGCCGCTCCGGGTCGGAAAACGCCCACTTGAGCCTGTCGCGAGTGGAAGCGTCCGCGAGGTCGTCGAGTCCGAACTCGTAGGTCTTGCTGACACAGTTAGTCCAGTTGGTGCGGACCCGGAACCGCAGCATGTCGGAGACGATCAAGAGCGGTGGGTTCTCCAGCGCCAGCGCGTACTGCCGCAGCTGGTCGAACGCGGCGTCGAGGTTCGCGTGCTGCCCCTTGTACTCCCACGCGAAGTGGTGGCGCTTCCAGACATCGGCCCAGCCGTCCGTGCCGGTCTCCTTGCGCGCGCCACGCTCGAAGCAATACGTCTCGCCGGTCGGGTCGGCTTCGGCCGGAGTCTGCTCGCCGAGCATCCGGCACAGGTCGATGAAGAGTTCCTGCGACGCGGAGCTCTCCTTCAACTTGGAGGCTGCCCACTTGGCGATGAACTCATACGGTGTCATGTGCGCATCCAGCGTGGCTCCTGACGACCGGTGCCTGCGGTGCCAGCATTGTCCGGGTCGCCGACCCGGACTGACTCGTCACGCGTCGATGAAGTCGCCTTTGGTTCCTTGCGAGGCAGCCCGCAGGCGAACATGCGCCGTAAGGCCTCCGCCACGACGAGGTTGATCTTCAGCACACGGGTCTCCGGCCGACCCGGACGCTCGCGGTCCGGCCTGCTCATGCGGTCAGTTCCTTGCACGCAAGCGTCTTGCCGACCGTCCCCCAAACCGTGTACCCCATCTGGTCCATGGTATCCATGCTGCGGACTCCGGCGCGTCCGGTAGGTCGTGCAGGCACCGCTGCGGGTGCTTTGCTGTCATTCAGTGCTAGATACCGCATTAGCCCTGCTTGAACCGAGACCAGAGTCCCTTGATGCGGTTCGTGTTACCTGCGCCGCGCAAGTACTCGCCCGCACAGCGATTCACCGAGCCATGGGTGGCTCCAACAGACTTCCGTAGGGCCTGGAGCGGCCGGTGTACGCGGTGGAGCCGACTCCACCGTATGCTGAACGAATCCTCCCAACGTCTTGGCATCGGAGGAGGAAAGGCGGGGGCCGGACCCTCCCTATAATGGAATATCGGCTCTGGCAGACGATGGCCTTGCACCCCCGCATCCGCTCCACCACGGTGCTCTGCGTCCGCCGTGACGGCAAGGTTGCCCTCGCCGGCGATGGCCAGGTCACCATAGGCGCGGAGGTCATGAAGTCCTCGGCCAAGAAAATCCGGCGCCTCCACAACGAGCAAATTCTGGCCGGCTTTGCCGGCTCCACGGCCGATGCGATTTCTCTCTTCACGCGCTTCGAGGAGAAACTCCAAGCGTTCGGCGGCAACCTGAGCCGGGCAGCGGTGGAGCTGTCCAAGGAGTGGCGCATGGACAAGACGCTGCGCCACTTGGAAGCGCTGCTGCTGGTGGCCGACGCGAAGTCGACCCTGCTGCTGAGCGGGACAGGAGATGTCATCGAACCTGACGACTGCGTGGCCGCCGTCGGATCGGGCGGCTCCTACGCAGTCGCCGCTGCCACCGCGCTGCTGGAGCACACCGACTTGAGCGCGCGAGAAGTTGCCGAGGCAGCGATGAAGATCGCGGCGGACATCTGCATCTATACCAACTCAAACATCGCGTTCGAGGAATTGAGCTAACGCAATGGTCATCTTCCTTCCCGGTGATTCCGGGTCTAGTTCGACCGCTCTCGACGAGCTGACTCCGCGGGAGATTGTCGAAGAACTCGACAAGCACGTGGTCGGCCAATCCGAGGCCAAGCGGGCGGTGGCAGTGGCCCTGCGCAATCGCATCCGGCGCCAGCGCCTCGATCCGGAGATGGCCGAGGAGGTGATGCCCAAGAACATCCTCATGATGGGTCCGACCGGCGTCGGTAAGACCGAGGTCGCGCGGCGCCTAGCGCGGCTGTCGAACTCGCCGTTCGTGAAGGTCGAGGCGACCAAGTTCACGGAGGTCGGTTACGTGGGCCGCGACGTCGACTCGATGATCCGGGACCTCGTCGAAATGGCGATCGATATGATCCGGGAGCAGAAGATCGACCTCGTCGCGGAGCGGGCCGAGAAGAACGCCGAAGAGCGCCTGCTGCAGATCCTGATGCCGCCGCAGAAGAGCGGGGACAACGACGAGGCTGACAGCACTGCAGCTACGCGCGAGAAGCTGCGCAAGAAGCTGCAGGACGGCAAGCTGGACGACCGCATGGTCGAGATCGATATCCAGAATCGCAACAACCCGATCGAGGTCGTCACCAACCAAGGCGTAGAGGAGATGGACATCAATATCCGGGAACTGGTCCCCGGGTTGTTCGGCGGGCAAACCCGCCGCCGCAAGATGACCGTGCTGGACGCTTTGGACACGCTGACCCAAGAAGAGGAGCAAAAGCTCATCGACATGGAACAGATCACGCGCATGGCGGTCGAGCGCACCGAGCAGGCCGGGATAGTGTTCCTCGACGAAATGGACAAGATCGCCGGACGCGAAGGCGGTCGCGGACCGGAAGTCAGCCGCGAAGGCGTCCAGCGCGACCTGCTGCCGATCGTGGAGGGCACGACGGTCAACACCCGCTACGGGATGATCCGGACCGACCACATCCTGTTCATCGCCGCCGGCGCATTCCATGTGGCCAAGCCCAGCGACATGATTCCCGAGATGCAGGGCCGCTTCCCGATCCGAGTCGAACTCAAGCCGCTGACGAAGGATGATTTCATCCGGATCCTGACCGAGCCCAAGAACGCACTGACCAAGCAATACATCGCGCTGCTGGAGACCGAGGGATTGAAGCTGGAATTCACCGAGGGCTCGATCGAGGAAATCGCGCGCACGGCGATGATCGTCAACGAGCAAACCGAGGACATCGGGGCACGGCGGCTCCACACGATCATGGAGAAGTTGCTGGACAAGATCTCGTTCGAAGCTCCCGACATGCGGGAGAGCAGCGCCAAGATCGACGTGGCGTACGTGAACGCACAACTCGCCTCGATCGTGAAGGACCAAGATCTGAGCCGCTATATCCTCTGACAGATGGCCCCAAGGCAGCGGAGCCGGTTGCAGCACGCCGTGCGATGCGGCGCGTTGGCTGTGATCGTGACATCGTGCGGCTCGGTGGGTGACCCGCTGCCGCCGCTTGTGGACCTGCCGCAACCGGTCAGGGACCTCGCGGCGCACCAAGTCGCGCGCGAGGTCCGGATCGAGTGGAGCTGGCCGCTTGTCACCACCGAGGGCATGGCCGCTCGCAACGTCAGCGGCTTCACGCTGTGGGCCGTGGACGTGCCGGGCTTTGGCAACGCTCTTACGGCACAGACTATCGACGAGTACCGCCGCGAAGTGCTGACGGTCGATGAGCCCGAGCTGGTTGATCTCGGGCCTGGCGACCGCATCGATGCGCGCCTGCCGTTGGACGACTGGCGGCTCGGCCAAGAGACGATCTTGGTCGTGACGGTTGCAAACCGCGTCGGCCGGTACGCGGGATACTCGAACCAAGTCCCGCTGCAGCCGCTGGAACCTCCCGAGCGCGCGATTTGGGCCTCGAACTCAGTCCAGGCCGAAGGCGTGGCACTCGCATGGCTGCCGTCCACGCACGCCCAAGAGTACGCCGTCGACAGAGCCACAGGCAACGACGGCGAATACCAGCCGCTCGGGCGTCTGGCTGCGACGGCATTCCTCGACCGCACTGTGGGCTGGGGCCGAACCTATCGGTATCGCGTTCGCCCGCTCCGCACATCGGAGGCCGGATGGATCGAAGGCTCCGCTTCCGAAGCGGTCAGCGTGACGCCGCGGGACACCTTTCCCCCGACACCGCCAGCGGGCCTGCGAGCGGTACGAACCGAGGCGACGGTAGAGCTGTCGTGGCTGTCCAGCCCGGAACAGGATGTGGCCGGCTATCGCGTCTATCGGGACGGCATGGCAATTTCCGAGGTCTCGGCCGACACGACCTACAGCGATGGCGGGGCCACGCGCACAGCGCACGAGTTCTCGGTGTCCGCACTGGACACGAGCGGCAACGAGAGCCCGCCAGGCCCTGCGATTACGGTCGCGGCACCCGACTCGCCGATAGACTAGTGAAATGCTCGCTCGGATCGCGATGGTGGCGGCCCTGCTAGGCGAGCTGCTGCTGGTTGCGTGTGCAACCCGCATGGGCCCGCGCACGATACCGGCCGCCCGGTTTGACTACAACGAGCGCATTGCCCGCTCGCAGAACGACCAGCTCCTCCTCAACCTCGTGCGGCTGCGCTACCGCGACACCCCGGTCTTTCTCGATGTCGGCACAGTGATCGCCCAATACACGCTGGACGCAAGGGTCGGCACGCTGCCCAGGTTCGGCGCGGACGGCTCCGGCCGGACGGAGTTGGGAGTTGACCTTGGCGCGCGCTACAGCGAACAGCCGACGATTACGTACGAGCCCATCTCGGGCGCGGAGTTCACCCGTCGTTTGCTTACCCCCGTCTCTCCGCAGACCATCATCTTGCTGTCCCAGTCCGGCTGGAGCGTCGAGCGCCTGCTGATGTGCTGTGTCGACAGTATCAACGGCATCGCCAACGCACCGGTGGCAAGTGGCCCGACCCCGTCGTTGATCCCAGACAACAGCCGCTTTCGCGGCGTGGCCCGGGCGCTGCGGTCGCTACAGCTGGCGGGTTCGTTGGAGTTCGTCCTCGAGCAGGACGAAGCATCGGGCAACGCGCTGCTGCGTGTTGGCAAGCCCACCGGCAACGGCGACCGCTCCCAAGTGCTGCGCGAACTGCGCGACACGTTGGCGCTCGATCCCGACACCGAGATCTTCCGCATAACCGCTCGCAGCGCGGTACGCGGCCGAGATGAGATCATCCTCACGGGAAGGTCAGTCTTGGGTGCGCTGTTCTTCCTCTCCCACAGCGTCGATCCGCCGACAGAGCACGAAGCGCGGGGTCTGGTTACGGTGGCCGAGCAAGCAGGCGGTAATGCAGCGAGCTGGGACGAAGTCTCCGGCGGTCTGATTCGCGTGCCCTCCTCGACTGCCGAACCTTCAGGTGCCTTCGTGCGCATCCGCTATCGCGACCACTGGTTCTACATCAACGACGCCGATCTGAACTCCAAGGCGACGTTCAGCCTGCTGACGTACCTTCTGTCGCTGCAGTCTGCCGGCCATCAGGGCATGAGTGCCCTGCTGAGCGTTCCGGTGGGCAATTAGCCTCGCGGCAGCCGAGCACGCGCCCGGCGGGGATCCCAGCTGGCTTAGTCCGAAGTTCCGGGCCAGAAGCGAAGGGAACTCCTTGTAATGCATTGCCTTATCGGGATTTGGAGTTGTCCTGCACTGGGAACGTTCGGACCAGTTCAAGCGCACGCTTCTGCAAAGCGCTCGGTTCCGTCAGCCGCTCCACGGTGGGCCCGTTGGCGTCGTCCTGCAGGCGGCATTGATGGCGACAGCGCGTGCCCAGCACCTGCAATAACGTCGAGAAGCTGTGCAGTTCCAAGCCCTGCGCCGTCTTGCGACGGTTCTTTTTCGCTTGCACTTCCTGGCGCGGCTTCGCCGCCGCGACCGGATCCCGCCGCGCCTGCCAGCCCGCCAAGTCCTCGTCTTCGAACAGCAGCTCGGCCAAGGCTTGCCGCAGGTGCCACTCCACGTAGTACGCCAGCAGGCACAGCAGCAGGTGGGCCCGCACGCGCTGCTCGCTGCGATGGCGGATCGGGCGCACCTGCAAGTCCACGGTCTTGAGGCAGCGGAAGGCGCTCTCGACGCGCGTTAGCTGCTTGTAGCTGCGCACCACATCTTCCGCTGCCAGATCGCTCTGGCTGGCACGGATCACGTACAGGCCGTCCAAGGCCGCCTCGCGCTCGATCGAGTGCGCGTCCCGGCAGAACTGCAAGCTGCCGTCTGCGATCTGGGTCTGGAAGTGCTTGGCGACCTTGGAACGCTGCTTGGCGCGCCCCACCTTCTCGGCGATGGCGGCCTCCAGCAGCGGCTTCTTGGTGCGCCGCGCCACTTCGCGCTGGATGCGCGCCAGGTCTTGCTCGGCGGCCTCCAGCAGCGCTTCGCGCTTGTGCCGGCGGCGCTCGGCCAAGGCCGGGTTGCAGCACACGATGAGGCGCTCGTCGGGGTACAGCGGGGAGTGGATCTCGGCTAGGTTGCGCTCGTCGAAGAGCGACATCTGGACGCTGCCTTGCTCGGCCAGGCGGCGGATGTCGTGGTGGCGCAGGGCCGAGATCCAGCCCAGGCCGGGGTAGTCGCGCAGGGTCTGGATCTGGGTGTCGGTGAGCATGCCGCGGTCGCCCACCAGCACCAGCCGCTGGAGGCCGAAATGCTGGCGCAGGGCCTGGACCTGGTCCGGCACCGTGGCCGGATCGGCGGTGTTGCCGGGATAGGCCCGCACGGCCAGCGGGCGACCCTGCCGGTCGGCCAGCACGCCGTAGACCACGATCGGTCGGCCGCGCTTGCCGTCGCGGCTGTAGCCGTAGCGCATCAAGGGGCAGCTGTGGCCTTCGTAGTAGCTGCTGGAGACGTCGTACAGCACCTGGGCATCGTCTTGCAGGTGGCGCTTGGCGAGGCGTTGCTCGATGCGGTCCTGGCGCTGCAGCAGCCAATCCATGGCCTGGTAGAGGGCGTCTTCGTCGGCGTCCTGCAAGTCGAGTTCCTCGGCCAGAGTGGTGGCGTGCCAGAGGCGGGTGGTGGCGAGCTTGGAGGCCGGGTGGAGCAGGCGCTGGGCAATCATGGCCAGCACGGCGGAGCGCTGGGGGGAGGAAGCACGATCGAGCAATTTGGGCAGGCCGAGGCGGCGGCAGGCCTCCAGCACGAGTTCGACATGGCCGTGGGGGCGGGAGCTGACGATGGTGAAGGCTTGGTCGAGGCTGACGAGGGGCTGGTTCTTGAGCAGCTTGCGGAGGGCGTTGATCTTGGCGGGGGGCCAGCTGGAGAGATTGGCAAGGGTGCGCTTACGGACCTTAGAGCCTTCGCGCCAGCCTTCGCGGAGGAGGATGGCTGGGGGTGAGGAGCGGTTGGGGACGACTTCCACATACATGGGAATACTATATCACAGATTACGGCATAAAATCAAGCAATAAAAACATCAAACAATCACCACAAAAGTCCATTACATGGGAACAATAGACACTCCGCAAGCGCTTGGAAAGCAATCTAGGCCCTTTGGAATCAACGAGTTAGCGCGAGATCAAGCGACAAAATCGCCCGGAACTTCGGCTTAGTGAGCGTGAGCGCGCGGCGCGTCCGTGGCACGGACGCGGTCATTCCGCTTCAGACACGGCGTCCGGCCCGCTCAGGTAAGGATTGAACACGTAGCGGAGCGAGACCGGCCCGGGCAAGGTCAGGTTGCGCGTGATCGCATAGGCGGGATCCAGCCCCCACTGCCCCTTGGCCAGCAGTTTCTGCTTCAGGGTGTCGTTATCGTGCCAACCCCAGAAGGGCTTGGCCATGTCGGCAGCATGCTTGCGGCTGAGAAACGCCCCGGCAACCAGCGGGTAGCTGGCCTGCGGGCGCCCCCCCTGTGGCTGGTAGCGATAGTACCCGCTGAACGAGGCTCCCCCAGCGTCTCGCTCCTGCTGGGACCGGATCCACCAGTGGTCGTAGATCGGCAGAAGATCGTACCCCACGTTGCGATCCGCAGGGTGCCGGGGCCTTTCCGCGACGCCCTTGTAGACATACGTCACGCCGGTGCCCGCCTCGAAATGGTCCGCCGAAACAGAGTACCCGGAGTGCTGGCCGGATCCGTAGACCCCGTGCCCGCCAGAATGCACGAACACAACCGGGTGCGTGCCGCCGACGAATTCGACCTCCCCGTCCAAGTTGTGAAAATTGCCGCGGACGCGCGGGTCGGCGCGATAGGAGTAGATCTTGTTGTGCGCCAAGGTCTCCATGGCGACCGGATGCCCCCAAGGGGTGCCGTCCTTGGCGATGGTGAGGATCATGCCCTCGTTGTCGTTCTCGTGGCACGTTCCCGCGATGCACTTGTCCGAGTAGTCCCGGGGATGGAAGAAGTTGTAGATCAGGAACCAGTGCGTCTCGGTTTCCATCGCCGCGTAGTAGACGAAGGCCTGCGAACTGCTTTCCGGCGTGTTGTCCCAGTTGTTGTCGCCGCGCCAATCGCCATCGGCGTCAAACCGCGTCAGGTAGTCGGCCTTGGGCTGGAACCATGTCTCCTGAGCCACGAACGGAGCGTACCGCTCGGCCAGCGGACGGTAAGGATCGGGCGCGGCCGGCTGGGCTCCGAACGTCACGCGCTCGCCAGCCACCGTCGGCTCGGCGGCAGCATCGACGCGGATCCTCAACGTCGCCGAGACGCCCTCCAACGTAGCGGTCAGGAGCGACTCGCCCTCTCGACCGGGCGCGGTGTACAAGACCGCGTCCGACAAGTCCGACTGCCTGTCGGACATCGTGAGCAGCCTCCGTTCAGCGCCATCCGGTTCGTCGTGGCGCGGTCGGATCTCCCCGCTCCCCCGATGGCTGAACGGCTTCGAGACCCAACCTCCGTCGGCGCCGTGGACGTGAAAGGCCGCCGGACCGCGCTTGAGCGGCACCGGAGCCGCGCCACCCGTCAGCCTGGCACCCTCGCCTACGGCCATGACCTGCACCACCAAGACTTCGAGCGGGCGCACCCGGGCGTCCGCCGGCACAGTCCGAAACTCGATCCCTCGCACAGGCCCGGGCACCTGTGCGCCAAGCGCCGCACAGCACAAAGCTAAGGCCAGCCCGGAGCTGGCGCCCCGGCGGAAAAATCGTGTCGCGGCTGGTAGCAAGGGACGAGTCAACGGGGCCGGTCTGCCGAGGGCCCGCGTCGCACGCCGCCAACGGGCTTGGCTCACGCGGATCCCATGTCCATGATGGCGCATGTCCAACGACGCCTCCTGCCCGAGTTTTCGGACATTCCAGCATCCGCTAGACTACTCCCAAGCGACGCGAACCGGCTCGGAACAGTCGCGGCGAGTGTGACTGGAGGATCTGACGCGGCCGGAAATGGCACGCTTGCTTTGCCGGAGCGCTGGTGGTCAGACCGAGACAGCGACTGGTCGGGACGGCAAGCACGGTACCGCAGACCGGACACGGCTTCGGCACCGCGCCGGTATTCCTAGCTTCGATCAGCACGATCCTTGGCGCAGTGCTGTTCCTGCGCTTCGGCTACGCGGTCGCGCACGTGGGGCTGTGGGGCAGCTTCGGCATCATCGCGCTCGGCCACTTGGTGACAATTCCCACGGTCTTGGCGGTTTCCGAGATCGCGACGAACCGGCGTGTCGCCGGCGGCGGGGCGTACTACATCATCAGCCGTTCGTTCGGCACCAGTATCGGCGGCTCGATCGGTATTGCGCTCTATCTCTCGCAAGTCATCTCGGCGGCCTTCTACCTCGTCGCGTTCGCCGAAGCGTTCGAACCGCTTTACGCCTGGGCGGCTTCCGCCCACGGCATAGAGGCCGACCCGCGCTGGGTCAGCCTGCCGTCCACCGCCTTGCTGGCGGCAATCGTGCTGACCAAGGGTGCCCGGTCGGGCGTCCGCGCACTGTGGTTCGTCAGTGCCGCCCTGTTCGCTTCGATCCTGCTCTTCCTGCTGGGCACGGGACCGGAATCGTTGCGGCCCGACGGGCTCAACCTTACCTCGCGGATCCAGGGTCCCGACCCGTTCGGCACGGTCTTCGCAACCTGCTTTCCGGCATTCACGGGCATGATCGCCGGCCTTGGTCTGTCGGGGGACTTGAAGCGGCCCGAGAAGAGCATTCCTCTGGGCACCATCAGCGCCACCCTCGCCGGGATGGTGGTCTACGCGCTGGTGGCGATCAAGCTCGCAAGCAGCGCCACGCCGGAGGCGCTGGCCAGCGACCAGTTCATCATGGCGGAAGTCGCCATTTGGGGACCGGCGATCTACATTGGCCTCGGCGCCGCAGCGTTCTCGTCGGCGCTGGGCTCGATCCTGGTGGCACCCCGCACGCTGCAAGCGCTTGGCCGCGACCGGGTGCTGCCGGTCCCAAGCCTGAACCGCATGTTGGCGGCGGGGTCGGGAGACGAGCGCGAGCCGACTTTCGCGACGCTCGTTTCCAGCCTGATCGCGGTTGTGTTCGTGCTGGCGGGGACCATGGACGGCATCGCCCAGGTCCTGACCATGTTCTTCATGGTGACCTACGGCGCGCTGTGCTCGGTCTCGTTCTTGGAGTACTTCGCGGGCAACCCTTCCTACCGCCCGACGTTCCACTCGCGCTGGTACGTGTCACTGCTGGGCGCCTTCATGTGCGCCTTGATCATGCTCCAGATCAGCCCGTTCTACGCGCTGCTCGCAGTCCTGCTGATGGTGCTGGCGTATTTCGGCCTGCGTCGCACGCGCAAGGGCGAGCGCGACCTGACGGCGATCTTCCAAGGCACGATGTTCCAACTCACGCGCCGCTTGCAGATCATGCTGCAGAAGAGCCGCTCCGAAGGCGCCAAGGGCGGCTGGCGCCCTTCGATCGTGGCGGTGACGCGCTTCGGAGACGAGCGCTTGGGTCATTTCGACCTGCTGCGCTGGATCTGCCACCGGCACGGATTCGGGCACTTCCTGCAATTCATCGACGGCGAGTATTCGTTCCGCGGAGAGATCGAGGCACGAACGCAGGTCGGCAAGCTCATCGAGCGCAGCGAGATGACCAATGCGGGCATCCTCGTCGATTCGCTCATCTGCCCCTCCTTCAGTGGTGCCGTGGCCCACACGCTGCAAATGCCGGGGGTCTCGGGCCTGCCCAACAACTGCGTGCTGTTCGAATTCGACAAGCAGCGCCCGGAGGAAATCGCCGAAGTCTCCCAAGGCGCCGTGCTGGCCGCCGAGTCGGTCTTCAACGTGCTGATCCTGCGCTCCACGCAATACCGGTTCGGCTACTGTTCCTCGATCCACCTGTGGGTCACCGAGGAAACGCTTGATTGCGCTCCAATGATGCTCTTGCTCGCATTTATCATCGTGGGGCACCCGGAGTGGCGCCGGGCGAAGATCCAGCTCTTCGCATGTTTCGACTCGCTCGAGGCTGACCAAGAAGAGGACCGTCTCTCGGGCCTGCTGTCCGAGGGCCGGCTGCCCATCTCGAGCCAGAACATCACCCCCGTGCAGTGTGCCGACAGCGCGGCGCTCGACGTGGAGGTCGGCCGCCGCTCGGCAGAGGCCGACCTGACCATCACCGGCCTGTTGGGATCCGACATAGAACCCGACCGCGCCAGCGAAGCGCTGATGCGCCTCGACAAAGCAAATGACGTGCTGTTCGTGCTTTCGAGCGAGCGCGTGTCGATCGACTAGCTGTAGCCTGCCTGGCAGCCCATCTCGGCAGTGAACCACTTGACCCATCTGCTCCTTGCCGGGGACGACCCCGAGGCCAAGGTCGGACAGGTGCTGGCAGACTTCGTCACCGCCGGTGATATCGACGCGTTCGCGCCGGGCGTCTAGGCCGGGATCCGGGCGCACCAGCGCATCGACTCATTCGCGGATAGTCATCCGGTGTTCTCCCGCGCCAGACACCCGCTGAAGCCGCCTACCGCCGCTTCGGCGGCGTCCTGCTCGACATATGCTTCGACCACTTTCTAGGGCGTTGTTGGGGGCGCTACGGAGACGGCGGCTCGCTGGCCGGGTTTGCCGACCGCACATACCGCGTCCTGCTCGATGATCGCGGCCTCCCGTCTGCGCGGTTCCGCATGGTCGTGGCAGCGATGCGCCGCGACAACTGGCTCGTCGGCTACGCCGGCTTGGCCGGCGTTTACCGCGCGCTGCAGGGGCTATCCAAGCGCGTTTCACGGGCGAACCCGCTGGCATCCGGCGGGGCGGTGTTGCGCGACCAACTTGCCGCCTTGGAAGCAGATTTCCAAGCATTCTTCCCGTCGCTGGCAGAGTATGCCCGGTCGCTTGCTCCGGCAGCGCGAGAGTGACGCGTCGGCGAGGCGTCCGGCTCGAATTGATCAGTTGCGGACCGCGCCCATTCCCGATACACTCGGCGTAGGAGCAATCCGCCCCGAGAGAGGCATGGCAGAGCGCGAAACCAAGCAAGCACAGATGGATCGGCGCGATTTCACGAAGGGGGCGGCCGCATTGGGCATGGCTGCGGCCACTGCGGGCGCCGGTCCATTGGCACGCAAGGCGAACGGGGCTGATACGGTCACCAAGCCCCCCACCCACTCGCCGGCGTCTGAGGTTGCCCAGAGGCAGCATCCGCACGTCGTGCTGATCACGGTTGACACCCTTCGCGCCGACCACGTCTCTTCTTACGGCTATCACCTGCGGACCAGCCCGACCATGGACAAGCTAGCCGAGGACGGCATTCGCTTCGACCGGGCCTACACCCCCATCCCGATGACCGGGCCCTCGCACTTCTCGATGTTCACGGGTCGCTACCCACAAGAGCACGGCGCGCGCATCAACGGCGTATCGCTTCCGGAAAACAGCAAGTGGCTGACGATCCCGCAAGTGCTCAGGCGCTTCGGCTACACGTCCGGCGCGTTCATCAGCGCCTGGCCTCTGATCGGGCGGCTGACCCAGCTTCACCGGAGCTTCGACCACTACGACGACGAGCTCGATCGTCAGTACCAAGTCTTTCACTCCATGCGCTGGGCCGAAGACGTCACGCGACCGGCCTTGCGCTGGCTCGACGCGAACAAGGACAAGGACAATCTGTTCCTGTGGGTGCACTATTTCGACCCGCACGAGCCCTACAACCTCCGCGAGGAGTTCGCCGACCCAGAGCAGATCCGCGATCCAGACCCGGCCATAGCTGGGTACTCCGAAGAGATCCAGAACCGAACGCGCCGCTATGACTCAGAGATCGGCTACGCCGACAGACATATCAAGAGGCTGCTGGACCGCATCGACAAGTTAGGAATGCGTGACAACACGCTTGTCGTGCTGCTTGCCGACCACGGCGAGGGACTTGGCGAGCATGGCTTCGTCGGGCACGGTCGCTGGCTGTTCGAGAGCACGGTGCGCGTGCCTTGGATCATGCGCCTGCCCGGCAAGATCAAGCCCGGAAGCGTGGTTGCCCAGAGTGTCTCCACGCTAGACCTCGCCCCGACGATCCTAGACCTGGCCGTCCCGGAGTTCCGCGAGGAGACGCAGGTGGCCATTTCTTACGCTGGCCGCAGCCAAGTCGCGGCCGTTCCGAAGCAAATCTCGTCCGATTCGCGCCAGATACGATTCGTGTCGTTCGAGGGCAAGAAGGGCTTCATCCCGAAATGGATTTCGTGGGCCTGGAAGCCAAACTCGGGACTGCCGTTTCGCATCGGCAAGCTTGAGGGAGGCATGAAGGCAGTCTGGACGCCCGAAGAGAAGCGCTTCGACCTCTTTGACCTCTCCCAGGATCCGCACGAGCTACGGCCGGAAACCCTGACCGGCGCTGACCGGCGCTACTCGTTCGAACGCGACGCGTTCCAACGCTGGTTCGAAACCACCAACCTCGCCGAGAGCGAATCGCGCCTGACCGAGCGGGATGCGAAGATCCTCGAAAGCCTCGGCTACATTACCAAGTAACGGTACGGCAGCTAGCGACCTAGTCGTTCTGGGCCGACGGCTCTTGGGCGCGCAACGTAGCCACTTCCGCCTCGATTCCGTCGACGGCTGACTGAAGGTCGGCCAGCAGTCTTCGGGACGCGGCACCAACCTCTGAGCGGTAGCTTCGGAGATCGTCGCGAGCGGTCGCCAGCTCGTCGGCGATCTGCAAGGCAGCCAAGATCGCGAGCTGATAGCTGTCCGCTCCCGCACCAAGCGTGCCCACGAAGCCGGTGATGGCCTCGTCGACCTTCCGGGCAAGCTCGCGCGTGCGCTCTGGATCGGCTCCGCCCAAATGGTATGCACGGCCACCGATCTCGACTCTGACGCGTTGATTTCCCACTGCGCTCAGCCTTCGCGCTCCAACTCGGCGACTTTCTGCAAGAGGGCCTCGACGCGCCGCTTGACCGCGTCGGGACTGCTCGCGCTATGCACCTCGCCTCTCAAAACAATGTGCGCTGGGGCAATGGCTCTTGGGCGCGCAACGCAGCCACGTCGGCCTCGATACCAGCGACCGCCGACTGAACATCAGCTAGCAGTTTCCGGGACGCGGCACCAACCTCCGAGCGGTAGCGTTGGTGCTCGTCGCGGGCAGTCGCCAGTTCGTCGGCGATCTGCAACGCAGCCAAGATCGCAAGCTGATAGCTGTCCGCTCCCGCACCAAGCGTGTCGGCGAAGCGATTGATGGCCTCGTCGACCTTCCGGGCAAGCTCGCGCGTGCGCTCTGGATCGGCTCCGCCCAAATGGTATGCACGACCGCCGATCTCAACTCTGACGCGTTGACTTCCCACTGCGCTCAGCCTTCGCGCTCCAACTCGGCGACTTTCTGCAAGAGGGCCTCGACGCGCCGCTTGACCGCGTCGCGTGTGCTATCGCTCCGCAACTCGTCTCTCAGAACGATAATCTGGGTATCCCGATCGCGCAGTTCTTCGCGCAGCCGCTCAACCTCGAGCTCAGCCTGAACCCGTTGCGTGCGAGCTTCACGCAATTGCTCAACCAAGCCCAGCACCCGCCGCTCAAGTTCGCCAAGGGGGGCGAGGTCGTCGGCTTGGGAAGGCGGGACTTCCACTTCGGGGCGGTCATCGTCCATGGCGCAAGTCCTAGATGCTCCCAATCATAAGACGACTCGCGGCTGCGATCAAATGCGCGGTCGTGCATCCGTCACAAAGGGCCGACTCGCCACGGGTGGCGAACCGCCCGCGCAGTGGTGCGCAAGAGAGGACTTGAACCTCCACGGGATTTAACTCCCACTAGGACCTGAACCTAGCGCGTCTGCCAATTCCGCCACTTGCGCACAGGCTGGCGGCTACCTCTAAGCACCGCACGGCGACCGGTGCTGCCACCGTTCTCATTGTAGGACATCGTTTGCCTGCTACCGTTGGCTTCGGGCTGGCTCCGGGACTGCCACCGCATGCCCTACCAGATCGTGGTGAATCCGACTGTCACTGCGCGGCCGATCTCGGGAATCCGCCGGCCGGTGAACGGATTCAGGGAATTGAGGTGCTCGTAATAGTATTTGTCCCCGGCATTCTCGATTCCGAGATGAAGCGTCGATCCTTCCCACAAGTCGGCCCCGAACCGGAATCCGTGCAGGGTGAACCCGGGCGAAGGCAACTCCAGGCGGACAGCGGAGACCCTGCGCTGGTCCCACACGTTCCGCATGCCGTATTCCGCCCAAACGCGCCGTCCGGGAGCCACGAACCGCACCGCTGAGTCGATCTCCATCGGCGCGATCCCCAGAACCGGCTGCATCAGCTCCCGGTCATCCGCGATGGTCTTGGACGCCTGCAATCGGAACTCGAATCGATCCGAGGTCCTGCGCACGCCGAGATTCCAGCCGCGAAAGAACGCGCTTTCGCCGTTGACATAGCGGAAAACCACAGGGGGGCTCAGCGGCAGCCTCCGATTCAGCCCGCGGACCGGATTCACCGTGATGTAGTCCCCGAGGCTGCGGACGTATCCGCCGGCGCTGATGCGGAACTTGCCCGCCTGCCATTCCACGTTGAGGTCGCCCTGCAAGCTGGACTCCGGACTGATCGCGGGGTTTCCCATGAACTCCGCCGCCACCTGAAAGCGCGTGCTTGGAAACCGGTCCGAATACCGCTCCAAGGCATTGGCCGTTCGCGCGACGCGCCCGACGCCCCCCGCGATCGTGAACCCGCTGCCCAGGTCATAGCGTCCTGCCAGACTGAAGTTCGCGTTCGTCTCGCTGCGCTCTAGCTTCGTGCCCGCGTGGGCGAGAAAGAACTCGCTCGGCCGCCCGGCGTCGCTGGTGACGAAGTCCAGGCGCACGGCCGCCCGGACCTCGCCCCGGTCAAAACTGCGCCCGGCATGGAAGTAGGTCCCGATGTCGGCCAGCGAGACCCCCGCCCACACGGCGTCGCTGAAGAGGAGCTTGCGATTGCTGGCGCGGGCGATGAATCGCTGGGCATCTTGCTCGAGGCGGAAGAAATCAAACCCCGCCTGCAGCTGCCACTGCTCGCTTGGCGAGAACTCGACCCGCCCATTCCCGCCGACCGTGTCGGACTCCGCCGGGAGCGAGACGTCCAGAGCGAACGGCGGCCGCCGCCCGGGCATGTCCACTGCGGTGGGTTTCTCGCGATTGCTCATTCGATGGCTCTTCTTGTTGACGTACGCGCCCAGCTTTACAGACGACAGAGATCCCTCGGGATTCACCACGCGGTAGCTCGCCTGCCAAGAGCGGAGCAGGAAGTGCTCGGCAGTCAGCAGCCTGCCCGGATAGTCGACGCCGGTCTGCTCGTCGTACAACCCGCCGACCTGCAGTTCCTGCTGCGGGGCAGGACTGAAGCGAAGCTTGCCGCCAAACTGGTGGGAGGCCGCATCGCCCGGTACGAGCGCGCCGGACGGACGGCCCCTGGCTCCCGCTTCGTAGTCGTCGAGCAGATCGCCTGTCGCACGCAAGCTGAAGCCGAGCCTGGAATTGCCCGCATCGACCCGCGCATTGGCCATGCGCCCAGCTCCGCTGCTTCTCCAACCGATCCCGCCCCTGCCCCCAACATGCCAGTCCTGGCGAGCCGGAACGGGTTCCGAATTGACGAGAATAGCGGCCATCGCGCCCGCGCCTTCGGTTAGCGCATAGGGGCCGGTGACGACTTCGACCTCTGCGACAGAACTGGGATCGACGTGACTCAGCTCCGAGTCCATCCGCGCGGGTCCCGCCGCGAACGTCCGCGTGCCATCGACGACCATTGCAAGCTGAGTCTCCCGGAGGCCTTGCACGACCGGCTCGAAGTTCGTTCCGCCCCTCCGAAGGACATGCACGTGCGGAGTCGCGCGAAGACTCTCGACCAAGCCGGCTCTCGCGAGACGATCAGGCTCGGCCGAGTCGGACGCGACCGGAGCTACCGAATCGAATTCGTCGACGACATCCAACGCGCCCGCGACCGGTGCCAGCTGCAGGCGAACCTCAACTGCGTGCTCTCCGGCCGTCGAGACGGTCTCCGCTCGAAAGCCCTCGGCCGCCACATCCGCGGCGGCCGCGTGCCCCGGGAACTCCGCGACCCCCGAGGCAGCGGTCTTGCTCCGGGCCACCTCCGACCCGGACTCGTCCCGCAGGACCACGATCGCGTTCTGAACGACGGCTCCCGACGGATCGACCACTTGGACTGACAGATCCGCCCAAGCCGCGGTCGCAGCCCAGGCCAAACTCAACAATTTCGCCGTCCTTCCTAGATTCCTCACTCAATTCCCCCCGCAGGCCAGAACCAAGTCGCCGCCACGTGACGGCGACACCGAAAAGGGCCGAGCCGCGCTCAGCGCAAGGCCCGCACGGGCCACACGCCAAGAGCGCCGAAGACTCAGCCCGCCTATGCGGACTGCGGAGGAGGGGCAGGAGGGGCCGGGCCCCGGGGCGGCCATTCCGCCGTTAGCTGGGTCGCCAGGAACGGCAGCCTTGCCGGCAAGGGCAGTTGCTTGGCGAACTCAGGCAGACACGGCGGCTCGGGATTCCACGCGGGCTTGGCGTGGTCGTTGCTGCAGCGGCTTCTGATGCCGCACTTCGCCTCGTCCGTGGGCGCGCCGCTGGATCGATGGCACGCCATGGAGGGCGCCGCAGGCTTCGATTCGCTTTCCAGCGACACCTTTATCGGACACTGCCTGTGGCATTGCCCCGCCGCCACGGCGAGCCGACAGCACGCCGGGCGAGGCGCGACGGCAGCCCACACTGCCTGCCAGGGCAGCAATGCGAGCGAAAGAATCAGCGCCGCGAATCGGAACAGGCGAAGGTCACGCATGCTGCCGTGTCGAGCCCTTCGTCTCATCCTAGCCGACCGCCGCGACGGGTGCCGCGTCAGGCTGCTAGCCGGCTGCGCGACCGATGTCTTGAGGGCGCCTGCGCCCCGCGTGACGGGAGCCTACCTCAGTTCCCGCCGCTGGCAAATCGCCGCAACTCGTCCAGGCCGAGCCCGGAGCCGAATCCTCGGATCTCGTCGGCCCCGGCACGAGCCGAGAACAGCGCGTAGTCTACTCGCACCGAGGATCTGGCCGGAACCCAGCCGATAGTCTTCTCGCCGAACAGTCGCCCGCGCTGCAGTGCCTCCCATCGCGTTTCGGGAAACGGGGAGGCTCCGAACTCCATTCCGCACGTGAGGGTGCGCCCGTTCCAAGGCTTGTGCGTACGGGAGAAATTCTCCTCCCAAATGCCTAGCCACGGGAAGTCGCTGCGCTTCCATACGTAGCCAAAGACCGTCGCCGAGTCAGGATGGTAGGCGGCGAAGAACGCCTCTTCCTGCTCGGGGTCCATCAGGTGCGCCGTATAGGCTCCGGACACATCGTCCTCTACCGCGCGGCGCATGTCGCCCAAGCCGCCGGCCGCGAGCGGCGCCAACGGCCAGTCAAACTCCGCGCCCGCCACGAATCGATCGGCCCCGGGGGCGAACTCGCCGTCCAGCACCTTCGACCGAGTGGCAGACATCTCGAACAGCGTCTTGCCCTTTTCCAAGAACGGCGGTCCCAGCGTCGCGTGCTGCGTCCAGCCGACCGGTCGGTCTATGCCGGCCAGGTTGGTGGCCGTCTCGGATATGTCCACGCGGCCGCTTCCGGCTGCGACTCTCAGCTGCCGTTCGAACCGCATGCCCGCCAGCGGGAACTCGGCGCTGAGCCTGACCCAGCCTTCACCGGAGGCGACGTCCCAGTCCACCGAGGAGCCCTCTCCGTGCACGCCCAGCCCGGCAGCAGCCTCTTCGGAGGACGGCACTCCGAAAATATCGAAGCAGAGATTGTGCCCGGCAATGCCGGAAAGCAGGCGCGCCTCAAAGCCTTCGCCGTACTGCGGGTGGGCAGCGGGCTCGTAAGCCGACGGATCGATCGTCTCCCACGGAGGGTCCCAGAGCGGATTGACCCCGGTTTCCTTCAACTCGACTGCGGCGATATGGCCTCCGCCCGGCAGCAGCGTGACGCGCAAGCGGTCGTTTTCGAGATGGACCTGACGGCGATTTGCGATTCCCATGGTACGGTGCCGAAGCAGGTACATTTTTTTGTCGATACGTGACTCGTCTGATGGGATCGGATCGTTGCTCGTGCAACTAGGGCAGCCTGTCGCTGGAGTTGCAAGGGCCTGCTCGAAGGGCGCTGGGCCGCTCTTCGCAGCGCCCGCGAGGGGGCACTGGACAGTGTCGGCGCAGCGGGGGTGTGACGCCTCGCAAGGCGTTGCCGGGCAGGCTGGCGGGACGCTCGCATGGGCTAAGGCGAGGGCGCTTGCAGCAGCAAGTCGAGAGCCTCCTGCGGGCGTGCCGCGAAATGCCGGTTGGCCTCCGGCACGTAGCGGAATTGGGGCAGGCAGCGGATGATCGAAATGGCCGTGTTGGTCAGACAGGCCAGGTTGCGCGGCAGGTCGCGCACATACACGCGGCAGCGGTCTTCGTCGTAGGTGAAGTCACGCACATAGTGCAGGCGGTTCTCGATCTGCCAGTGGTTGCGCAGCAACTCCGCGAGTTGCTCGGGGGTGGCCCGTGCGGGGCCCAGCGAGGTGAGCGCATAGCTCACTTCGGTGCTGCTCTTGCCGCTCTTGACGTGCTGCCGCCGACGTTCGACGCGGATGGCCTGCTGGCGGCCGTGCAGGGCGGCATAGTCGTCCCATTCGGCGGCGCTGATGTCCTTGACCCAGTAGCGTCGGCGCTCGATGCGGCCATGCTGCTTGTCCAGCGTCTCCACCAGCGGGCAGGCACTGAAGTCCATCTCTTGCAGGTCCCGGAACAGCGTTGGCTGGTTGTTTTTCACCGCGGTGATCAGATAGTCTGCCTGGGATTCCTCGAGCAGGCAGCGGGCCGTCTCCTGCTGGGCGTGCAGCGCGTCGCCGGTGACCACCCGCCCGGCCAGGTCGAGTTGCCTGGCTAGTTCCCGGAAGGCCGGGATCTCGTTGGTCTTGGAGTCGATCTCCAACTGTCCCAGCACCACGCCGCTGCCCTGCTCCACCGCGGCCAGCAGCATGCGCCGACCGTGTGCGCTCTGCTTGGAGGCCCCGCGCACGTCCTTGCCGTCCAGGCTCACGCCCGGCAGCACTGCCGGGCCCTCGCTGGGTGCCTCGCTGGCGGCCTTGGACGAATCCGTAGCGTCTTGCTGTGACTGCACTTGCGCGCTTTGCTGGAGGGCCCACCCGCGCACCGCCTCCTCCAGCGTCTGCGGCTCTAGGGTCGCCAGAATGTTGTGGAACGTGGTGATCGACGGACTCGTGTAGCAGCCTTTGCTGGGGCTGTAGAAACACTCCACCGCCAGTCGCTGCGACTGGCTCAGCAGGGCCGCGAACTGGGCGAAGGCGGTCACCCCGCGGTAGCCGCACAGGCGCGCCGCCACCGCCAAGGCCAGCACGCTGCGCAAGCCGTAGCGCTTGCCGCGCGCATGGCGGTACTCGGGCAACTCGCCGAGGAACTCGAACAGACTGCGCAGCGTCTGCGCGTCGGGGGGCGCGCTGCGGGCCGGCCCGTCCCAGGCCGGATCATCCTCCGGCTGGGCCAGCTTGAGGGCCGCGCCGGGCTGCAATTCGTACACGAAAATCTCCTTCCGCTGGCCGTGCCGACGCCAGCGCGGCGTGGCACCCGGCAGCCGTGCGTAGCCGCCGCTGAAGCCCAGCGAGCGCCAGTTGGCGGCCCGGTAACAGGTGCCGGCGAAGCGTTCAGGGTCCACGAACGACTCCGCTAACAGGCTCGGAATGCCGTGCTCGGCCAACATGTCGTCCGAAAGCCGTCGCAAGCTCAGCCCGAGCACCCGCGAGGCCAGATTGGGCGCCCCCTGCCAAGCCGGCAGAATCACGAAGCGCGAGTTCTGCGTGAGCAGATGCAGGCGCCGCCGCTGCTGCTGCGGGCTCCAGCCGATCCAGCGGTCACGGGCCGCCAGCTTGAGCGCGGCGGCCTGCCAGCCCACCAGTGCGATCCAGTCCTGCCCCAGCGTCGCCACATGCCGCAGGGCCTTGCCGAACAACCCCTCGAACGCTAGGTAGTGGTGGCTGGCCACCAAGCGGTCCCAGCGCCGGTGCTCCTGCGCACCGTGCGTGGGGCGCACCTGCACGGAGCGCAAATCCAGATCCCGCAAGCCGCTTGGCGCTGCCACTAGAGCCTAGCCTGACAGACTGACAACAAAATGTCCAGTCCTCGCAGCAGACAGCGCTACCATGCCGAGCTCGCAAACTCTAGCAGGCAGCCACTGCCCCTCCGGCTACTGTCGTGCACTGCCTCGGACTCGGACAAAAAAATGGCCCTGGGTGCCGAAGCGCCCAAGAATACCACGCGCCGCCCGATTGGTATGATATGGAACGCGGCCCCGTCGCCATCCACGGCGCTAGGGCTGCGCTTGCGCCTCAACTCCGATCTTCGACCGCGGCCCCATGGCGCCTAGGGATGGCTCGGAGCCACCGGGTGCTAGGGAAATTGTCATGACGAAGCACGGGCTGCCCCCGCAGCAGGGCCTCTACGATCCGCGATACGAACACGATGCCTGCGGCATTGGATTCGTCGCCAACATCAAGGGCCGTGCCAGCCACAAGATCATCGAGCAGGGCGTCGAGGTACTGGTCAACCTCACGCATCGCGGCGCGTGTGGGTGCGATCCCGAGACCGGAGATGGCGCGGGGCTCCTGCTGCAGATACCCCACGGCTTCTTCCTAAAGCAGGCGGCGTCGCTAGGTTTCTCGCTGCCCGGCCCGGGCGCGTACGGCGTCGGCATGATCTTTGTGGCGCCCGATCACGCCAAGACCAGGCGGGCGAAACAGATGGTCGAGGAAGTGGTCCAAGCCGAAGGCCTGCGGCTGCTCGCCTGGCGGCGAGTTCCGACCAATGCGAAGGCGATCGGCTGGCTTGCGCGCGAAAGCGAGCCCCATGTCTACCAGGCCTTCATCGCGCAGGCTGACGGGCCGCAGTTGAGCGGGGACGCGTTCGAGCGCAAGCTGTTCATCACGCGCAAGCGCACCGAGCAAGAGGCTCGAAACCAGCGGCTGGAGCGCTTCTACCCGGTATCGATCTCGTCACGGACGATCTGCTACAAGGGCCTGCTGCTGGCGCCGCAGATCTTCGACTACTACCCGGATCTGGGCGACTCGGACTTTCAGTCCGCCGTCGCTCTCATCCACCAGCGCTTCTCGACCAACACGTTCCCCACGTGGGAGCGGGCGCAACCCTTCCGCTACCTGGCGCACAACGGCGAGATCAACACCGTACGAGGCAACGCCAACTGGATGCGTGCGCGCGAGGCGACGCTGGAGAGCGAGCTGTTCGGTCCCGACGCGGAGAAGATCAAGCCGATCATTGACGAGACCGGCTCGGACTCGACGCAGATCGATAACGCCCTCGAGCTGCTCATCCAGTCAGGGCGCTCGATCGCGCATTCCTTCATGATGCTCATCCCCGAAGCGTGGTCGTCCCACGAGCACATGCAGGCCTACAAGAAGGAGTTCTACGAGTACCACGCCACGATGATGGAGCCCTGGGACGGCCCGGCCTCGATCGTGTTCACGGACGGGCGCTTCGTGGGCGGCTCGCTGGACCGCAACGGGCTGCGCCCCTCGCGCTACTGCGTCACCGAGGACGACTTGGTGGTGATGGGCTCGGAGACCGGCGTTGTCAGCGGCATCCACCCGGCCGACGTGCGGACCAAGGGCCGCCTGCAGCCGGGCAGGATGTTCTTGGTGGACATGCAGGAGGGCCGCATCATCCGTGATGAGGAGATCAAGGAAGCGATCTCCAAGCGACAACCCTACGGCGACTGGCTGCGGGAGCACTTGGTCGACATCGCCGACCTGCCAGAACCCGCTTCGGTCAGGGAAACCGACCTAGAGACATTGCTCCAGTGCCAGCGCAGCTTCGGCTACACGCTCGAGCACCAGCGCATGCTACTCGCGCCGATGGCCTCAAAGGGCGCCGAGCCGACCGGGTCAATGGGCATTGACATCCCGCTGGCCTGCTTGTCCGAGCGCCCCCAGCTGCTCTTCAACTACTTCAAGCAGTTGTTCGCCCAAGTGACCAATCCCGCGATCGACCCGATCCGCGAGGAACTGGTCATGTCGACCGTCACCTATGTGGGCCCGCAGGGCAACGTGCTGGCCGAGCGGCCCGAGCATGCGCACATGATCAAAGTGCCGCTGCCGGTCATCGACAACTCCAAGCTTGAGCAGTTGCGCAACCTAGGGCCCGAGGTTCGCTTCGGATCGCAGACGCTCGCCACGACATTCGCCGTTGCGGAGGGACCGGGCGGCCTGCGCGTCGCGCTCGACCGCCTTTGCGCGGAGGCGGAGGCAGCGGCTGACTCCGGGGCCGGCGTGCTTATCCTTTCCGACCGCGGCGTGGACGAGGCCAATGCTCCAATCCCGTCGCTGCTCGCCTGTGCCGCCGTGCACCACCACCTCATCCGCCAAGCCAAGCGCAGCAAGGTGGGCATCGTGATCGAGTCCGGCGAGCCGCGCGAAGTGATGCACTTCTGCCTGCTCATCGGCTACGGGGCCAACGCGGTCAACCCCTACCTGGCGTACGCCTCCATCGCCGAGATGCACGCGCGGGGAGCTCTGGAGGACCCGCTGCTGTCTTTGCAGCAGGCACACGCCAACTTCGAGAAGGCGATCCGCAAGGGGACTCTGAAGGTGATGTCCAAGATGGGCATCTCCACCGTGCAGTCCTACCACGGCGCGCAGATCTTCGAAGCGATCGGACTGGCCCGCGATTTGGTGGATCAGTACTTTACCGGCACGACTTCCCAGATCGAGGGCGTCGGCCTCGAGACGCTAGCAGGCGAAGCCCTCGAGAAGCACGCCTACGCTTATTCCCCGACGTCGGAGGCCGGCACGGATCTTCCGGTCGGCGGTGAGTACCAGTACCGGCTGCGCGGCGAGCAACACCTGCTGAACCCCGACACAGTGGCCCGCTTGCAGCACGCGGTTCGGCTGAACCACTGGCAGACCTACGAAGAGTACTCGCGCGCGGTCAACGACCTCAACCGCCAGCTCTGCACGCTGCGCGGTCTGTTCGACCTCAAGGACGCAGCCGAGCCGGTGCCTTTGGACGAGGTGGAGCCCGCGTCGGAGATCGTCAAGCGCTTCTGCACCGGAGCGATGAGTTTCGGCTCGATCTCGGCCGAGGCGCACGAGACCTTGGCCCGCGCCATGAACCGCATCGGCGGGCGCTCCAACACCGGCGAGGGCGGCGAAGATCCGGCGCGATTCGGGGACGAGCGCCGCTCGAAGATCAAGCAAGTTGCGTCCGGTCGATTCGGCGTCACGGCGCACTACCTGGCGAACGCCGACGAACTGCAGATCAAGATCGCCCAAGGGGCGAAGCCGGGCGAGGGCGGCCAGCTCCCGGGCCACAAGGTCGACGAGACGATCGCATGGCTGCGCCACTCCACTCCGGGCGTGGGCCTGATCTCGCCGCCGCCGCACCACGACATTTACTCGATCGAGGATCTTGCGCAGCTGATCTTCGACCTGAAGAACTCCAACCGCTACGCCAACGTCTCGGTCAAGCTCGTTTCCGAGGTCGGCGTCGGCACCGTTGCCGCCGGAGTGTCCAAGGGCCACTCCGACCTGGTGCTGATCTCCGGCCACGACGGCGGCACGGGAGCGTCGCCGGTGAGTTCCATCCGGCACGCCGGCACGCCGTGGGAACTGGGCCTGTCTGAAACGCAGCAGGTGCTCGTCATGAACGACCTGCGCGGTCGCATCCGCGTCCAGGTGGATGGCAAGTTGCAGACCGGACGCGATGTCGTCATCGGAGCGCTGCTAGGGGCCGACGAGTTCGGCTTCTCCACCATGCCGCTGATTGCGATGGGCTGCATCATGATGCGCAAGTGCCACCTCAACACCTGCCCGGTGGGCATCGCGACGCAAGACAAGGAACTTCGCAAGAAGTTCGAGGGCACGGCCGAAGGCGTGGTTAACTTCTTCTTCTTCGTGGCCGAGGAAGTGCGCCAACTGATGGCCCGCATGGGCTTCCGGACGTTCAACGAGATGATCGGCAAGGTTGACCGGCTCGACACGCGCGAAGCGGTCAACCATTACAAGAGCAAGGGGCTGGACTTTGCCAAGGTGTTCTTCGACCCGCCGGTCGACCGGGCAATCTCGCGCTACCACACCGGCGCGCAGGACCACGGCTTGGACAAGCAGATCGACAACCAGTTGATCGAGCTCTGCCGGCCGGCGATCGAGGAACTCAGCCCGGTCGAATTCGCCTATGACTTGCGAAACACGGACCGCACCGTGGGCACGATGCTGTCCCATGAGATCGCCAAGCGCTACGGCGCGGCGGGCTTGCCAGACGACACGATCAAGATCCATTTCTCGGGCAGTGCCGGGCAGAGCTTCGGAGCGTGGGCCAGCAGCGGCATGACCCTGCAGATCCGGGGCGACGCCAACGACTACTTCGGGAAGGGACTGTCCGGCGGACGCTTAGTGATCGCGCCGCCGCCCGGGTCCAGCTTTGTCTTTGAAGAGAACATCATCATCGGCAACGTGGCCTTCTACGGCGCCACCGGAGGCGAAGCCTTTGTCAATGGCATGGCGGGAGAGCGATTCTGCATCCGCAACTCCGGCGCCTCCGTGGTGGTCGAAGGGGTCGGCGACCACGGCTGCGAGTACATGACGAACGGCTATGCGGTGATCTTGGGCGAGTGCGGGCGAAACTTCGCGGCGGGCATGTCCGGCGGCATCGCTTTCGTCCTGGACGAGCGGGGCGATTTCGCCGAGCGCTGCCTGCAAAACGCGGAAGTGGACGTCGACCCGTTTGACGACCCGGCCGATCTGCGAGTCGTGCGGAACCTGTTGGAGCGCCACGTGGCGTATACGCGCAGCCCGAAGGGCCAGTGGGTGCTGGAGCACTGGGGGTCGATGGCCCCGCGGTTCAAGAAGATATTCCCGCGCGAGCTCAAGCGGGCGATCCGGGAGCGCGAGGCGAGAGAGGCGGCTCAAGCTTGATCGCCTTCAAGGCTCTATCTCGATGATGCCGCTCGCGAGGATCATCGGAGATCCGGACAGGATGGCTTGACGAGGACGAACGACGCCGAGGAAGGGTCGATGAGAATCGCCGCGATCATCTTCGAGGTGACCGAATCCGACGAAGGCGGATACGAAGCTCGCGCACTTGACCACAGCATCTTCACTCAGGGCGACGACTGGAACGACCTGAAGGCGATGGCGAGAGACGCCGTGGCCTGCCACTTCGAAGAAGGCAGTGTGCCGAGGACGATCAGGCTCCACCGGATCGGCGAAGAGGCTATCACGGTGTGAAGCTGCCCCGGGACGTGTCAGGGGAAGAGTTCGTCAAGCGACCGAAGTCCGGTTTGTCAAATTCCTAAGGATTTCACCTCAGCCCGTCATTCCTGTTCCTGATTCCCAACTCGCTGCATCCTTATTTGCGGCCCGCAAGAGCACTGGATTCGCCCCTATCCGGCTGGGGCAAGAATCGATGGTCGTGCGGTCTTCGCATGCGGAAGGCACGAGCTGACCGCTGGGAGGCCCTCGGTTCAGCCCAGTCAAGCACCTGCTGAGTGCCGAAGAGCCGTTCGCGGCTGAGCGTGGCGTGGCTCGGAACCGCTCTGCCTACCACGCAGGACTTCTGCCGCAGCCAGTTAGGACTCGGCTTCCGGCGGAGGGCTGTGGGCAGCGCCGCTGCGGAGTTGCTTCTCCAATGCCCGCACTCTCTCCTCCGCTGCACTGGCGCGATCCTCTGCGGCCCGTCTGCGCTCCGCCTCTGCGTTGGCGCGCTTCGCCTGAGCACTGGCGCGATCTTCTGCGGCCCGCCGCCGCTGCTCGAACACTGCCAGCGAGCCGTCGAACTCCTCCCCCGTCAGCGGGTCGCGGAACACCAGCACCGTCGCCCCCTCTTGGCTCTCGCCGCGCAATTCCAATCCCAGCACCGCGCTCGGCAGCCACTGGCCCCCAGCCACAGGCTCCACCTCGTCATAGCTGCCCGCGCACACGCTATAGCCCTCCAGCGGGCTGCTCATCAAACTCCCCGTCGGATCAAGCCGCCAGTACTCGCGAACGCCGATGCGGGCGTATTCCCGGGCCTTGTGCTCGGCGTCATTCTCCGCCGTCGAAGGTGACGCCACTTCCAGGACGAAGTCCGGTGCCTTGCCTTCCTCCCAGATCTTGTAGGAACTGCGGTTGCCGCGCTTGACCCCGAACACGACCTGCACATCCGGCTGCAGCCAGACCTTGTTGTTGCCCCTGACGTAGTACACCCTCACTTCCATGGCCACGAGCGTGTCCTGGCGCTGCCGGAAGCGGTGGCGCAAGGCCGCTGTCGCCTGCTGCACGGCATCCCCGTGCCAGAGGCTCTGCGCGACCCACTGCCCTTCCGGGTACTCGACATCGTCGGGTTCGGGCGCTGCCGCGGCCGCGGCTGGAGATGTGAGGGCGGGGGCATCCGCTTCTGTGGCGGGAGTGAACGACATGGCGGACCCGCACGCGCACGAACAGGCTTGCTCGTAGGATACACTCCCCGTCGAAGCTGGCGCGGCGCGCTCGGGCGGGAGAACTGGCTGCGGCAGCGCAGCGGGGAGGGGCAGGCAGGGCTTGGGGCTCGATGGGCGTGGCAGAGGGCCTGCGCGCAGAGGTCTGAGGTGCCGTAGTCGGCGACGAATGGAGGCGGCTGAGGCCTTGCTGGAACTACAGCTTGTGCCTGGGCAGCGAACGGGCGATAGCTGTGACGGACGCATAGATCGTGCATGAAGCCAAGTCGCATCGGCGATGCTGGCGAATCGGCTTGCCATGCAATGCCTGAGCGATGCTGTGCTCCCAGAGCCGCTGCTGGATTGACGAAACGGGCAGGCAGATCTGACAAACCGGATGTCGGCTGGCCTTGGAGACGGATCGTGAGGAATCAGGTTCCTGTTTACCAGCGCACCCATAGCTGGCCTGGGAGGGAATGCCGGCAACTCTGGAAGCGAGGAGACTCAGAAGTCCGCGCTCCCGGGCGTGCGGGGAAACGGGATCACGTCGCGGACGTTCGCCATGCCGGTCACGTAGCTGATGGTGCGCTCCAGGCCTAGGCCAAAGCCAGCATGCGGCACCGTGCCATAGCGACGGAGGTCCCGGTACCATCCATAAGGCTCCGGGTCGATCTCGCACTCGGCAAGTCGCCTGTCGAGAACGCCGAGTCGTTCCTCTCTCTGGCTGCCGCCAACGATCTCCCCGATTCCGGGAGCAAGCACATCCATCGCCGCAACCGTTTCGCCGCCGTCATCCAGACGCATATAGAAAGGCTTGATTCCCTTCGGATAGTTGGTCACGACGACCGGGCGTCGCACGTATTCTTCGGTCAGGTAGCGCTCGTGCTCGGACTGCAGGTCGGCGCCCCACGAGACTTCGAACGCGAACTTGCGCTTGGCGTTCTGCAGGGCACGCACTGCATCGGTATACGTCATCCGCTCGAACGGTTGTTCGACCACCGCCTGCAAGCGGCTGATCGCATCGGGATGAATTCGCTGCGCGAAGAACTCCATGTCATCGGCGCGCTCATCCAGTACTGTTCGAAACAGATGCTTGAGCAGTGCCTCGGCTAGGTCGGCGTTGTCGTTGAGGTCCGCAAACGCGGTTTCCGGCTCGATCATCCAGAACTCCGCCAAGTGCCGGCTGGTATTGGAGTTCTCTGCCCTAAACGTGGGACCGAAGGTGTAGACCTTGCTCAGGGCCAAGCAGTAGGCCTCGACGTTGAGCTGCCCGGAAACCGTCAGGAAAGCCTCTCGGCCGAAGAAGTCTTCAGAAAAGTCGGGAGCGCCGTCGGCCTCGCGCGGCAGGCGCGCGAGATCGAGGGTGCTCACGCGGAACAGCTCTCCGGCACCTTCCGTGTCCGAAGCCGTGATGATCGGAGTGTGGATCCAAACGTAGCCGCCGGCGTCGAAGAACCGATGGACCGCTTGCGCCAAGCAGTTCCTGACACGCGCGACCGCACCGAAGGTATTGGTGCGGGGCCTCAAATGGGCGACCTCGCGGAGAAATTCGAAGCTGTGGCGCTTGGGCGAGATCGGATAGGTGTCGGGATCGTCCACCCAGCCTTCGACCGCGATCTCCGCCGCGCGAATCTCGACGCTCTGGCCGCGCCCCAGCGATTCGACCAGTTCGCCGCTTACCGTCACTGCACACCCGCTGCCGAGGTGCTGGATTTCCTGCGCGTAGTTCGGAAGCGCTCCGTCAGCCACCACCTGCAGGCTCGCGAAGCAGGAGCCATCGTTGATCTGGAGGAACGACAGCCCCGCCTTGGAGTCCCGACGGGTGCGCACCCAGCCCTGGACAGCCACTTCCGTCCCGACGTCAACCGCTCCCCTCAGGAGGTCGGCGATCTCTCGCTTCTCCATACTGACTAGTTTGCAGGATCGCGGACGACCTGATTGACTGTGGGGCCAAGACTCCGAGCTAGGGGGCCCGGCTCCTCCCAGCGACGAAGCGACGCGTCCGGCCCATCCAGCCGCGCTAGATCGATCGCGACCCGGTCAGATATCGCACTGCACTGCGTGGGACAGACCTTGCTGCGGGGATCGCCGGTCTCGAACAGCGACGTGCGGGCCGGCAAGAGAAGCGTCACACTGCTGACGCAAGCCGGGACGACCGGAGGCACTCGGATGGCCAAGCTTCGAGCGAGGCGGCGATTGCTTGTTTCGCCATACTGTAAGTTGGTCGGATCCCGACTGGCGGAACTGGCCTGAAGGGGTGCCGGGGACGGCATCGAAGCTCCTTCTGGGACGGCAGCCATCTCGCTCGACCGGCCTCCAGCGCAGATGCCCTCGCAAACGATCCGCGTGTTAGTCCTGTTCGGCGGCCGGTCGAGCGAGCACGAGGTCTCGGTTCTATCCGCCTCTTCGGTCATCTCGGCACTGGACTCTGCGCGCTACGAGGCGATTCCCATGGCAATCGAGCGCTCGGGCAGGTGGCTGGACCCGGCAGCGTCGGCAAGCCTGCTGCCGCAAGAGGCAGCGGGCAAGTGTTCGTTGAGGGAGGCGGAAATCTCTCACCAGCCGGGCTGCTCGAGAGGCTTCGATGTGGTGTTCCCGGTCTTGCACGGCCCGTACGGAGAAGACGGCCGGCTCCAAGGCCTGTTGGACATGGCTGGCTTGCCCTATGTCGGCTCAGGCGTGCTTGGCTCAGCCTGCGGCATGGACAAGGACGTCATGAAGCGGCTGTTCAAGGAGAGCGAGATCCCAACGCTGCCCCACGAGACCGTACTGCAAGGCGAAGCCGGAGAGAGTGTCTCCCGAATCGAGCGAAACACGGGCTACCCGGCATTCGTCAAGCCGGCAAACCTCGGTTCGTCTGTCGGCATTCGCAGGGTGGAGAACCGGAAGGCCCTGATCGATGCGCTGGACTATGCGCATGAATTTGACACGAAAGTGATCGTGGAGCCGGGCATCGAAGCGCGCGAGATTGAGTGCGCGGTGATCGGCAATCGATCGCCCGAGGCGTCGCTGCCGGGAGAAATCGTGACTCACGGCGGGTTCTACGACTACGAGACCAAGTACGTCACCGACTCCGCTGAGTTGATCGCGCCGGCCAAGCTCGAGACCGAACAGGCCGAAGCGGTTCGCGACCTCGCGGTCAAGGCGTTCCGCGCGCTGGATTGCTCCGGATTGGCGCGCGTGGACTTCTTCATCGCCGATGACCAGCGCTGGCCAAGCATCGTGGTCAACGAAGTCAACACGATGCCGGGCTTCACTTCGATCAGCATGTTCCCGCGCATGTGGGCGGTATCGGGACTCCCGTATGGGCGCTTGATCGAGCGGTTGCTGGCGTTGGCCCTAGAGCGGCACGCAGACGCAAGCTCCCTGCGGTTCGACATCGCATAGCGCACTGCCCTCGCTAGGCTTCCTGTTTGCTCGCCGCGCCCTTGAGCCCAGCGAGCAGCCGGCGAACCGTGACGTTGAGCGACGGGTGTACGAGATTCGGAGCGATCTCCGCCAAGGGTTCGAGGACGAATCCCCTCTCGTGCATGCGCGGGTGCGGGATCTGCAAGCCTTTCTCTTGAAGGACGAGATCACCGTACAGCAAGATATCGATGTCGAGAGCGCGGGGCTCGTTGCGCGTGGTTCGGTTGCGACCTCGCCGTTGTTCGAGCCGCATCGCGGCCGAGAGCAACTTGGACGGCTCCAAGGCCGATTCGAGACAGACGCACGTGTTGAGGAACATGCCGCCGGGGCAATCGACCGGTTCGGTCTCGATCAGGGACGCGCGAGCGAGCACCGCGCCAACTCGGCTCAACCCGGCCAGCGCGAAGCGCAGGTGCCCTTCCCGGTCACCGACATTCGAGCCCAGTCCCAGATATGCCCTAGCCACGTCGGTTCCGGACCACCTCAACGCCCGCCCACGGGACACCGAATTCGGCCAAGGCTGTGGGCTTGCGCACGCGAACGAGCACCTCTTCGGTCGCGAAACGCGCCAGCAGGGCTGTCGCGACTCCCTCCGCTATCGTCTCGATCAGCGCATACGGCCGGATACCAGCCACCCGTTCGGCCTCGGCGCGCACGTCCACATAGTTGATCGCGGCCTCGATCGAGTCCTCCTTTGCAGCCTCGCTCAGATCGCAGCGCAACTCGATATCGATCAACAGCATCTGCGACTCTTCGCGCTCCTGCTCGGAGCAACCCACGCGCGCCTGCACCGGTATCTCGGGCAGGATGATCCTATCCCGCATCTCCCGCCTCCCTGATAGCGTCGGTCACGTCTACCACGCGCCGACATTGCTTGACATCGTGCACGCGCACCACAGCAGCCCCATTGATCACAGCTGCCGCAACAGCCGCCAAAGTGCCTTCCAACCTCTCATCGACGGGCAGGCGGCTCGGCAGACTGCCCAAGAACGACTTTCGCGAAGGACCCACCAAGATGGGACAGCCTAGCGCGCGGAACTCCCTCAACCGCGCCAAGAGTTCGAAGTTCTGGCCCGCCGACTTGCCAAAGCCTAGGCCCGGATCAACAGCGATCTCCCGGATTCCCGCCTGTCTGGCTCGTTCGGACTGGGCCTTCAGAAACGAGCAGACTTCCGCAACGACATCGCCATAGGCCGTGTCCAGCTGCATCGTGGCGGGTTCGCCGCGCATGTGCATGATCACCACGCTGGCCTGGGACGCGGCCGCAACCGAGAGCATCTGTGGGTCACGCAGCCCTCGGATGTCGTTGACGATGCTTGCGCCCGACTCCAGACAGCGCCTCGCGACACCCGGCTTGAGCGTATCGATCGAGATCGGCACGCTGACCCGCGCAGCCAGAGCCTCCAGTACCGGTAGTACTCGTCGAAGTTCGTCGTCCTCGCTAATGCGGTCGGAACCGGGACGGGAGCTCTCCCCGCCGACATCAATCAGGTCTGCCCCTTCCTCGACCATTCGGACGCCGCGCTCGGTCGCCGACCCAACATCCAAGTAGCGCCCGCCGTCCGAGAACGAGTCCGGCGTCACGTTGAGGACGCCCATAACCAGCGTTCTGGACGAGTTGAAGTGCGGCCCGAGCACTGCCAGTCCTCCATTGTCGCCCTCGTGACCCCCGAGATCCGATTCCCGGTAGGCTCTGCTATGCTTGCCCTGCGATGCGACGAACCCGACGCGAGCTTCTCGGGACGCTAGGCGGCGCGGCCGCCATCGGGCTGGGCTGCGGGCCGCGCCCCAGCGCGGGTCGCCCCCCCAATATCCTGTTTCTGCTCACAGACGACCAGCGCTACGACATGTTCGGGGCGGGCGGGAATCCGATCATTCGGACGCCGAACATGGACCGGCTCGCCGACGAGGGCGTGATGTTCACGCACAACTACGTGACCACCGCCATCTGCGCCACCTCCAGGGCTTCGTTCTTCACGGGCCTGTACGCGCGCTGTCACGGCATTCATGGTTTCCGGACGCGGCTGAGCGAGGAGCAGCACCAGCTCAGCTATCCGGGCCGCCTCCGCGCCGCGGGCTTTCGGACGGGCTTCATCGGGAAATACGGAGTCGGCGGGGCCGACGATATCGAAGATGCCGCGTCGCGCTACGACTACTTCGAAGGCTGGCCGGGACAGGGCCAGTACCTAGTGCCAGGGCGGGCGCACATGACCGAGCATCTGGGAAACCAAGCCCTGGAGTTTCTCGACGGGTCGGACTCGGACCAACCCTGGAACCTCTCGGTGAGTTTCAAGGCTCCGCACGTGCAAGACCGAGTCGACCCCTACTTCATCAACGACCCGCGCTTGGACGACCTATACGACGGGCTGCGCTTGCAGCCGTTCCCCCACATGGACGGCTCGTACTATGACTCGCTGCCGGAGTTCCTCAAGGACGACACCGAAAGCCGCATCCGCTGGGTAAGGCGCTTCGGCACGCCGGAGAAATGGGAGGAATCCGTCAAGCGCTATTACGCCCTAATCCATGGGGTCGACATCCAGATCGGCCGCATGCTCGCACGGCTCGAAGAGCTGGGCCAATTGGACAACACCGTCGTGATCTTCACCGGGGACAACGGGTTCTTCCTGGGAGAGCGTGGCTGGGCCGGCAAATGGTACATGCACGAGGAATCTATCCGTACGCCAATGGTCATCCGAGATCCGCGATTGCGCGGGCGCGCGGGAACCCGCCGCAGCGAGATGGCGCTCAATATCGATGCCTGTCCGACTATCTTGGACGCGGCCGGTCTGGACCGGCCCGAGTCCATGAACGGACGCAGCCTGATGCCGCTCGCAAGGGGAGAATCGCCGCAGTGGCGGCAAGAGTGGTTTTACGAGCATCTCTTCGAGAATCCGCGAGTCCCGATGAGCGAAGGCGTGCATACCGGCGACTGGAAGTATTTTGTCTTCCACCAAGCGGATCCCCCGCACGAGGAGATGTACCACCTAGCGGTGGATCCGCAGGAGACCGTCAATCTGGCGAGTTCGCAAGACCATGCCGGGACTCTGGCCAGGCTGCGACAGCGCCGCCAGGCTTGGGTCGAGAATCTTGAGAGCTGGCGTATCGACCAGCCTTGGACCGAGCCCGCGTAGGGAACAATGGCTGAGCCCGGCCCGCTCAAACGGTTTCCTATCAGTTATGGCTACGCCAGCTTTCTTTGGCTGATTCGTTGTTGTGTTGTCAAAGGGGCATCACACAAACTGAACCGCACCGCGGCTGAGGAGTGTCCCCCCGAATGACTACTATTGCCGGCGGCTGAGCGCCGAACAGGCAAGATCCGTCTGCTATAGAAGACTCTCTTGCCTTGGAATTCAGCATGGGTATAGTCAATGTGCACCACCATGGTGTACACTGGTGTCCAGTGGCAGAATCTCTAGCGACCAACGACTCATCGACGACGAAACGCGACTCGGCTCGCGTGTCTGTATCGTTCACTCTGGAAGACTACGCTGAGGTCAAACGCATTGCTAAGGCGAAGCGAGTGTCCGCAGCTTGGGTGGTTCGCGAGGCCGTCTCCCACTATCTTGATGCCCGCAATCCACTTTTTACCAGAAGAGAATGAAGATTCGGTGAAACCTACCCGCACTTGGAGCAGTCTTAGAGAATGAAAGTAGAATGAAACACCATGCTTTGAGCCTGTTTGCTGGAGCCGGTGGCTTGGACATCGGCGTGGACAGCTGCAACTTCAAGACTCGCTGCTCAGTCGAGCTTGACCCACACTGCGTCTCAACATTGAGACGGAATTCTAGGGGCAAGACGGTCTGGAGGGTCGACGCACGGGCGCTGGATGCTCTTCGTGTAGCGAACTGCCTTGACCTTCAGCCCGGGCAACTCGCCCTTCTATACGGTGGCCCGCCTTGCCAGCCGTTCAGCCAGATCGGCAAGCAGCGCGGCGTCTCAGACCCGAATGGTCAGCTAGTATTCGAGATGGTGCGTTTCGCAGCAACATTGCGGCCTAGCGCTGTCATGATTGAGCAGGTACCGCGCTTCTTCGACGCGCAGTTTTCGCCATCTGCCACCATGCGTGATGTGTTGACGGAACGGTTCGACGCTATCGGATACGACACTAATACGACAGTGCTTAACGCCGTTCACTTTGGTGTCCCGCAGCGTCGGCAACGAGCTTTTGTTGTCTGCGTGCCTCGCGGCCAACGGTATGAATTTCCGATTCCGCAACTGATGTCGACGGTAACTGTTGGAGAGGTCATTAGTGATCTGCCGGCTGCGACACTTCCGGCCGGATCACCCGCCGTGCCAAACCACATTGATGTCACGCCTGACCGGGACCGGCAAAGGATCTCATACGTGCCAGAGGGGGCGTGGCTGTCAAGGGTCGACGTCCAAGCACCTCCGGACATCGTCCAACGGCTAACACGCAAAGACACCACGAAGTATCGGCGCGTCCACCGCAACCAACCATCGATTACTCTGCGGTGTGGCGAGGTACCCTATCATCCGACGGAGAATCGCTACCTCACACCACGTGAAGCGGCACGCATCCAGGGATTCCCAGATCGCCACGTGTTTGCTGGACCGATCCGGAGACGAACCGGAACCGTTAGAGATCTAGACCAACACCGGCAGGTTGCGAACGCAGTTCCTCCACCACTCGCAACGGCCGTGGCCTCGAGCGTTCAAGACGCGCTATGCCTGTCGTAAAGGAGCTCTTCGGCGTAGCCGTCACCGGACCCCACCAAGAACATCGGGATGCATGTCGCACCGCGCAATGCCCGCACACCAAGACCCGGTGTGACGGAGGCGGCAATCGCGACATGGTCCGTTGGCGCGCTCAAGACCAACCGCTTGCGCCCTTGTTTGATGCCAGCGTCGGCAAAGATACCGGCGGGTTCATCCCATGCGGGGTATGTTCGGTACAAATCTCAGAAACTCCCTGGATTGTATGCCCGCGCCGTTTGCTAGCACTTGGAACTGAGCAGCCGTCGGAAAAGCAAGAGCCATTGCGCGATCGAATCCTGAGCTTGGCGGGTTTCGCAAGCGGGGATGATGTGAAGGTATGGTCGGAGATTTCCCTGTTCGATAAAGCAACAAGCACTGACTACCGACTGGACTACGTCCTGAGGCATGCCGCCGACCCGCCAGTCATTGTCGAAGTCATGACGGCTTCGACATCGGGCGGAAATAAAGCGAAGCGAACGGACATGCAATCGGCGTTTTGCGACACCGTGCTTCATGTGCATGGCTTGCGCCAAGAGACCGGTCAGTCCCCAGGCGTGAATGCCCGGCAGGTGTGGGCCCGGATGGCGTCACAGCTGATCGTCAAGTCTGAGATCGCAAACGCGTGGGGCGGATGCACTATCTGGGTTGTTCAAGACTCATTGCTGGCGTACATCGACTCGAAGACAGGTCTTGAGCTTGAGCAACTCCGTTCGAGGAACTGGGAGCGAAACGAGGTGAACATTGTCTCGGCAAGTTTGGAGAATCCCGACGACCTCAAGCTGTACTCCGGTCCGATCCATGCCGCCGACGGAAGTGCCTGTTGGACTGACCTATTGCGTGCTCCGGCTATTCCACCCGTGGATGTGCTGACGAAACGGCTAGACCCTAGCAGCGTATCCGCCTCACTCGTAGTCTGAACTAACGGAGTCGGCTCCAAGCTAGGCGACCAAGCCTTGCAAGGGCGAACTTGCGGACGCGTACAACCTTCTCTCCATTCGCCCGGCCTCGTACGCGAGGCGTCCGGCCTCAACGGCGAGCCGCATGGCCTCGGCCATTTTCGCCGCATCGTCGGCGAGCGCGATTGCCGTGTTCATCAACACGCCGTCGGCACCCAGTTCCATCGCGAGCGCCGCATCCGAGGCAGTCCCGACGCCAGCGTCGACGATCAGCGGCACCGCCGTGATCTTCTCGCGCAGGATCCGCAGCGCCGCGGGGTTCTGCACACCTAGGCCCGAGCCGATTGGCGCGGCAAGCGGCATTACCGCCGCGGCGCCGGCGTCGACCAACCGGCGCGCCACGATCAGATCGTCGCTGGTGTACGGCAGCACCACGAAGTCTTCCTTGACTAGCTGGCGCGTGGCTTCCAGCAGGCCCTCGGTGTCGGGGTACAGCGTGTCCTGGTCGCCTATGACCTCCAGCTTGACCCAGTTCGACAGACCGACTTCGCGCGCCAAGCGCGCCGTCCGCACCGCCTCGTCGGCGGTATAGCAGCCGGCAGTGTTGGGCAGTATGAACATCGCGTCGCGGTCGATATAGTCGATCAGCGACTCTTTCGACTTGTCGTGCAGGTTCACGCGCCGCACAGCGACGGTGACCATTGAGGCGCCGGAGATCTGGTGGCACCGCCGCATCTCCTCGAAGCTGCGGTACTTTCCCGTTCCGACGATGAGACGCGAATCGAACTCCCTGCCAGCGATGCGTAGGCCCATGCTTCGATGGTAGCCTGTGCGGACGCGCCTGTTCAGATTCAAGCTGGCAAGATAGCAACAGTGCAATGTTTGTCGACGAAGCACAGATCAAGGTCCGCGCCGGCAAGGGCGGGAACGGCTGCGTCGCGTTCCGCCGCGAGAAGTTCGTCCCCAAGGGCGGTCCCTCCGGCGGCGACGGCGGCGACGGCGGAAGTGTCGTTCTGGAGTCCACCGGCCGCATGAACACCCTGACCCATTTCCGCTTCCAGCCGGAGCAAAGCGCCGAGAACGGGCGGCAAGGCGAGGGCAGCAAGTGCACGGGCAGGACTGGCAAAGACCTCGTCTTGCAGGTCCCGGCCGGCACGCTGGTCTACGATACCGAGTCGAACGAACTGCTGCACGACTTCGACGCCGCCGGCCAGCGGTTCGTCGTTGCGCGCGGAGGGCACGGTGGCAGAGGAAACGTGCATTTCAAGTCTTCCACCAACCGGGCACCGCGCTATGCCGAGGACGGCACCGAGGGCCAAGCGCTGACCCTGCGCCTGCGCCTGAAGCTGTTGGCCGATGTGGGCTTGGTCGGGTTTCCCAATGCCGGCAAGTCGACCTTGATCTCCAAGGTTTCCGCAGCCAGGCCCAAGATCGCTGACTACCCCTTCACGACCTTGCAGCCCAATCTCGGCGTCGTCAGCTTGGGGGAGTTCGATAGCTTTGTGATGGCGGACATCCCCGGACTGATCGAAGGCGCCCACGACGGTCACGGCCTAGGGGACCGGTTCCTGCGCCACATCGAGCGCACCAAGATCCTGCTGCACTTGGTCGATCTCAGCGACGCGACCGGGCGCGACTGCGTACAGGACTACGAGGTTGTCGCGCGCGAGCTCTCGAGCTTTTCCCCCGAGCTTGCGAAAAAACCGTGCATTGTCGCGGGAACGAAGCTGGACGCCATGCAGTCGCCCGAACGAGCCCAAGAGCTCCGCGACTATTGCGAATCCTCGGGATTGCAGTTCCAAGCGATATCTTCGGTGACGGGCGCGGGCATTGACGGCCTGCTGCGAATCGTGGGCGGGCGCGTTCGCGAACTGCGCGAGGCCGCGGACGACGCCGCTCATGCGCCGCAACAGCCCGCGGCTTATCCACCGGCAGCGGGCGCAGGGGCTGCCAAATGAGGCTCGCGCTCTTCGGCGGCACCTTCGATCCGATCCATAGCGGCCATATCGAGGCCGCGTTGAAGGCTGCGGACGCATGCGCCCTGGACCGCGTCTTGGTCGTTCCCAGCGGCGTCCCGCCGCACAAGCAGGAAGCCTGCCACGCAGACTACGCACACCGCTACCGGATGGTGGATCTGGCGTGCCGCGCCGACCCGAGGCTGGAAGCAAGCCGACTGGAACAGCCACGGGCCAGCGGCGAGCCCCACTATTCCGTCCACACTATCGATCGCATACGCGCGACCATGCAGTTCGACGGTGCGCTGCGGTTGATCCTCGGCGCGGACGCGTTCTCAGAAATCGACCTGTGGCGCGACATCGACCGAATCGCGGAGGGGGTGGAATTCATCGTCGTGGAGCGACCGGGATTCAAAGCCGACGGCGCAACGCGGACGGCGCGAATCGTACGCTGCTCGCATCCGGCCTCGTCGCGAACGGTCCGGCATCGCGCCAAGATCGGCGGGTCGCTGGCGGATCTGGCCCCGACGGCAGTGTGTGAGTACCTCTGGCAGCACTCGCTCTACCGCTGCTAGACAACCCGCGCCCAAGCCCCCGCCCGATACAGCCCGCATCCTACAATGGGGGCGTGAACTCCAGACGTCAATTCCTATCGCTGCTGGCCGCAGGCCCGCTCGCCGCGGCATCGCCGCAGCACTGGCCCCAATTCCGCGGGGCGGACTCGCTGGGAACCTCGCCCGACGATCCGCGCCTGCCTGAATCATGGAGCGCTACCGAGAACGTTCTCTGGAAGACGCCGCTGCCCGGGATGGCCTGGGCCTCGCCCGTGGTCTGGGGCGATCGCGCCTTCCTGACCAACGTGGCCAGCGAAGGACAGGTCGAAGCGGTCAAGAAGGGACTGTATTTCGGCGGCAACCGCCCGGAAATCTCTTCCGATCCGCACCGCTGGTCCGCGATAGGAGTGGACTTCAACACCGGCAAGATCGCCTGGGAAACCGAGCTGCGACGAGGCACCCCTCCGACTCCGAGGCATCTCAAGAACTCTTACGGGTCCGAGACGCCCGTCACGGACGGCGAGCGGGTCTACGCCCACTTCGGCTACCTAGCGACTTGGTGCCTCGATATGGATGGCAAGGTCTTGTGGAAGCGCGACTGGAAGCCCTACAAGGTCCGCAACGATTGGGGGACGTCGGCGTCGCCAGTGCTCCACGAAGGTCGGCTCTACCTGGTCAACGACAACGAGGAGCGCTCCACGCTGACCTGCGTGGACAAGCTCAACGGCAAGACCATTTGGGAAGTCGAGCGCGACGAAGGCAGCAACTGGTCCACTCCCTTCGTCTGGCAGAGCGATCTGCGAACCGAGATCGTGACCACCGGCACCGACAAGGTTCGCTCCTACGATCTGGACGGCAAGCTGTTGTGGGAACTGGGCGGAATGTCCTCGATCGTGATTCCCATGCCCTTCGCCGGCCACGGCATGCTCTACGTCGCCTCGGGATACGTGGGCGACCAGAAGCGCCCGGTATTCGCGATCCGGCCCGGAGCCGAGGGCGATATCAGCCTCAAGGAGGGCCAGACCGAAAACGACTACATCGTCTGGCACCAACCGCAGGCGGCACCGTATAACCCGTCGCCACTGCTGTACAAGGATCTCTACTACACGCTGTACGACCGCGGCTTCCTAACGTGTCACGACGCGGTGAGCGGCGAAGAGGTCTATGGCAAGCAGCGCTTCGAAGCCGGGGCGAACGCATTCACGGCCTCGCCGTGGGCCTACAACGACCGCATCTTCTCCCTGAGCGAGGACGGGGACTGCTTCGTAGCCGAGCACGGCCGCGACTACCGGCTGGTACGCAAGAACTCCATCGGCGAGCTCTGCATGTCAACGCCGGCCATCTCGCAAGGCAGCCTGCTACTGAGGACCGCCCAGAACCTGTACCGCATCGGCGGTTGACGCGAGCGGCGTCAGTGTACGTTGACCGCAGTCTTGGAGGCTAGGACCGCGCGCAGGCGGCGTATGCGATCGGGGCTGCGCAGAGAGCGCAACGCCTTGGACTCGATCTGGCGGATCCGCTCGCGCGTCACAGAAAACTCCTGCCCGATCTCCTCCAGGGTGTGCTCGCGCTCGCAGTCGATTCCGAAGCGCATCTTGATCACCTTCTCCTCTTTCGGGGAGAGCGTCTTGAGCACGTCGCCGGTCTCTTCCCGGACACTGCCATCGATCACCGTGTCCACCGGCGAAGAGACCCATTTGTCCTCGATCAGATCGCCTAGCGCAGATTCGCCGTCGCGGCCGACCGGTGTCTCCAGCGACACCGGATCGCGCGAGATGCTCTTGAGCTTTTGCACCTTCTCGGCACCGATCTCCATGCGCTCGCCAATCTCGTCGTTTGTAGGAATGCGACCGAGCTCCTTCTCCAGTTCGCGCGAAGCACGCAGGAACTTGTTCATCGACTCGTTCATGTGAACGGGAATCCGGATCGTGCGAGACTGGTCCGCGATAGCCCGGGTGATCGCCTGGCGAATCCACCACGTCGCGTAGGTGGAGAACTTGAAGCCCCGGCGATACTCGAACTTTTCAGCCGCGCGCATGAGGCCGATGTTGCCTTCCTGCACTAGATCCAAAAGGTGCAAGCCGCGGTTGACGTACTTCTTAGCCACCGATACGACAAGCCGCAGGTTGGCCTCGACCAGCGCTTTCTTGGCCTTCTCGGCCTCGACCTCGCCGGCAGCGATCATCTTGACGCAGGCGGCCGCGTCCTGTTCGGCCTGCTGGGCCTGCTCGGTCGTCTGTACGCCGGCGATGTCGCGCAGGCGCCTGCACAGGTAGCGGTTCCGCGAATAGAAGTTCTGCGGCCGCTTAGGCAGCGTCCGCAACTCTCGCAACTCCGCCGCCAGCTGCGACAGCTCTCCGTATTCACTGCGGATCGCCTCGTACCACTCGTCCCACACCACCTGCTTGAGGCGAATCGCCTGAATCGCCTGCGAGACACGTATGGTCTGCCGCATGCGCCGCCAGTTGATCTCGCGGTAACGCTTGCGCCCGCCGCGCAGGTTGCGGTTGACCTTGGCTTGGTCGGCCTCAAGCTTCAGCAGCGCGTTGTGCTTGCGCTTGACTTGAACGAACTGGTTGCGAACCTCTTTCTCCTTCTGAGCCTGGGCTTCGGGCCCCTCGTCATGGTGGGGGATGTCCACCACCGCGGTCAGCTTCACCTCACTCCGCTTGATGCGGTCGTAGAGGTCCAAGAACCGCTCCATGGTGTTGCTATCGCGCGAGATCGCCTTCCACATGCGAAACTTGCCGCGCTCCATTCGCCGCGCGAGATCAACCTCCCCATCCCGGGTCAGCAGCGGGACCGATCCCATTTCGCGCAGGTAGACGCGAACGGGATCGTCGGTATAGACGGCGTCGTCGGCTTCTTGGCCCTGTAGGCCTAGGTCGTCCTCGGCATCGCCGCTTTCCTGGGTCGCCTCGAGAAAACTAGCCGCGCCGTCCTCAAGACTGCTGGGCATGCCCTCTTTAGCGGCTCCTATCGAGTCCTCGAATTGATCCATCTCAACGCACCTCGCTCTGCTGCAACCAACCCGGCCAAACCACCCGCGCCACGCCAAGGCGCGGTGCAGGCTGCGCCGCTATCGGTTGATTGGTTGTCTCGTTGCTAGGCAGGAATCCAGAACTGGAACTCGCGGTCGGATGCGTCTGTGACTCGCCTGCTCGCGCTTGAGGCCTGGTTGTCCGCGCCACCGTCTGGGATTCGGAGCGGCCTCGACCGCTCCGAATTCACCTGCCAGCGTATTTAGTATGGGGCATTCATTGCGTAAACGCAATATTTTCCGAAAAAAGCCCCGCGCCCGAGCCGTCCGGCCGCCTCATCCGTCGGCCTGCTCCGCCCATTCCTTGCTGCGCCGCCCCATCTCTTCGGGTGTGACGTCCTCGATGTGCGTGGAAATCGTCCAGCGGTGCCCAAACGGGTCTCGCAGGGTGCCCGAGCGGTCGCCGTAGAACTTGTCCTGCACCGGTTGCAGCTCGGTAGCGCCGGCGGCCAACGACCGGGCGAACAGCTCGTCGACATCTTCGACATAGACCATCAGCGACACCGGCGTGCCTCCAACGGTCTCGGGGGACAGGGCGTCCAATTCCGGAAACTCGCTGGCCAGCATCAGGCGCGAGCTGCCCAGCGCGAACTCGGCGTGGCCCACGCGGCCGTCGGGCATCTCCATCCGCTCGAGCTCAACAGCACCGAACGTCTTGACGTAGAAGTCCAAGGCTGCCGCCCCGTCCTTGACGATGATGTACGGGGTGACGCTGGCGTAGCCTTCTGGGATGTGGTGAACTGCCATGCCTTGACTCAGGCTGCAATTCTACAACAGCTGTCTCGGCGAAGATGGCGCGGGGCGTGACTGAAGTAGACTCGTAGGATGTTCAAGGTTTGGTCCGAGCGGCAGATCCTGCCCGATTGTCTCCCGCTGCTGGATGGCGTGGCCGAGCCGATCGGACCCGGCTCGGCCACGCCGGACGACCCGCTGGTTTGCTTGCCCAGCGCCGATTGCGTGCTCGCAGGGGCCATGCGGTACGACAGCCGCGCGATGGACATCGCCCCCGAGTTGCTGGTGATATCGCGAATGGGCATCGGCTTCGAGAACATCGACCTCAACGCCGCGACCGAGCGCGGAATCGCGGTGACTTACACGCCGGACGGTCCGACCATCGCCACGGCCGAGCACGCGGTGGCGCTGATGTTTGCCATCGCCAAGGATCTCAAGAAAGCGTCTCACGGCCTAGTGCACGACCGCAGGCCCGACTACTACGGCCGACACTCCGCAGCCGAGATCTACGGAGCACAAGTCGGGCTGGTCGGCCTCGGCCGCATAGGCTCTCGAGTGGCCGGGCTGCTCTCCGCCGCGGGGGCGCGCGTGGCAGCATACGATCCGTACATCGACGAGCGGAGAGCCGCGGAACTGGGCGTGGAAAGGGTCGCGGACTTGGCCAGCCTGCTGGCCAGATCCGACATCGTGTCGCTGCACCTGCCCCTCAACGAATCAACGCGCCACCTGATCGGCCCGATCGCGCTGGCACAAATGAAGCCTGGCGCGATTCTGGTCAATGTATCTCGCGGAGGCTTGGTCGACGAGGCGGCGCTCTTGGCGGCGCTCGACAGCGGGCACGTGCGCGGGGCGGGCTTGGACGTCACGGATCCCGAGCCTGCGGAGGCGGACAACCCCCTGCTGCACCGCACGGACGTGATCGTCACTCCGCACGTCGGCTCGGCTTCGTACCCCGGCAAGCGACGGATCCTCTCGCATGCGATCGAGAACCTGCGGATGACGCTGCAACAACAGCGGCCGAAGCATCTGCTCAATCCCGAGGCGTGGGAGCGGGCGTGCGCGCGGATCTCTAGAGCGGCCTGAGCGCGGCCGATCCGTGGGCTGGGGACGCCGCGTCCGCTTTGCTATTGTTGGGGCAGCGCCGGGCGCTGGCCGACACTTGCCGCCGTCGGCTGGGCACGGTGTCCGGGTCGGAGCGCTGGCAGCCCTGCGCATTTGCAACTTAGGAAGCGGCTCGAGCGGCAACGCCACGTTCGTTGCCACGGATGAGGCCCGCGTACTGTTCGATGCTGGCTTCAGCTGCCGCCAGATCCAATTGCGGCTGGCCGCGATCGGCGTGGACTACAAGACGCTTGACGCAGTCGTAATCTCCCACGAGCATTCAGACCACGTGCAGGGGCTCGAAACCCTGACCCGCAAGACCGGGGTGAAGGTCTTCGTCTCGCAGCCAACGTCGGAGAAGCTGACGTGGAAGAAGGCGGCGCCGGAGCTGACGACCTTCGAGGCCGGCCGCGGCTTCGAGATCGGGGATCTCGCAATCGAAACCTTCACGGTCTCACACGATGCCGTCGACCCGGTCGGTTTCTGCATTGGCCACGGCGGCCGCAAACTCTCGATCGCCACCGATCTCGGCTACATGAGCGATTCCGTCCGCTACCACCTGTTGGGCTCGGATCTCGTCGTGCTGGAATCGAATCACGACCTCGAGATGCTCAAATCTGGGCCATACCCATGGGACCTCAAGCAGCGGGTCATGAGCCGCGCCGGGCATCTCTCCAACGCTGCGGTGGCCGAGTTTCTCTCGCAGCACTGGGACCGCCGCGCGCGAACTGTGGTGCTCGCACACCTGAGTACGAATAACAATCACCCGACGATTGCGGAAATGGACGCGTGCAGCGCGATTAGCTCGGTCCGGGCGGACGATACCCGCGTTGTCGTCGCCTCGCAAGGCAGTCCCACGCCGGTGTTCGAGCTATAGGCGCCGCAGCGGCGGCCGAGCCTGTCCCGCAACCTGCCCCTAAATGGCATCGTCGCCAGGCGCGCCGAGATCGCAACGCGGAAGATGCAGCACGCCCGCCGCGAACTGGTACATCGCGAAGCCCTGCCATCCGAACAGAGGCAGCGCCGCATAGGCCAGCCAGGGCAGTTCGAAAAACGTTCCGGTCGAGGTTAGATTCCACAGGCTGTGCCACTTGGCGCGCGAGAAGTGGTTGAGGGCATCCAGCCAGAGTCCGCAAAGCAGGCCAGCTCCAGCGAGAGCTAGCAGCCGCGAGTACTCGCCGGAGCGCGCGTCGAGCCAAAGACTCGCGCGCCCTCCCGCAGCGTTCCAAGGCTCGAGCAACAGGAGAAAGCCCGCACTCACCAGCGGCAGCAGATGCTCGCCGAGGTCGAGGCGAGGCACGGCCAGCGGGGCCAGCAGCAGGACCGCGCCGGCAGCAGCGACGCTGCACGAAAGAGACAGGCCGGGTCGTCGGGCCGCGATGTCGTCGCCGCCCCTCTTGAACCAGAGAGCCAGCAGTAGGTCGGCTGTTTCGAAGAGCACTGGCCAGATGCACGCAAACGACCATCCCAGCAGCACATAGCGCGACAGATCCGGCGGCAGGCCGGAGCGGTACCATCCGGCCAGTCGCTCGTTGTACCACTCGAACGGCAGCCACAGGAAGACCGACAACATGGCCAGCCAGAGGAAGGCGTCGGGGCGCGACCGCAGCAGCGATCTGCCGCGGGCAGCGAACACAGCGGCGTCGATCGCCAGAACATAGCCGGTCCATGCGAGCGGGCCGACCGCGGCATGCTCGGACAACGGCAAGGCCAAGATCACCACGCAACCGCAGAACACGCCGAGCCCGGCCATTCCAGCGAGTCCGAAGGCGGCGGCGCGCGGCATGCGCAGCCAGCGCCCGACAAGCGCCCCAGCCGCCCCGACTGCCACCGCCAAACCGATAGATGTCACTGTCGGTTACTGTAGCTTCAGGTACGGACCGGCGTTCCGATGACCGATCTTGAAGAAGTCGTGGACTGGCGACGTGACAGTGCATTGGACGCGGTGCCCAATTGCGGCGGCATCTTCGTCGTCGAGTTCCCCGAAGGCCTGCCCTACCTCGGCCGGACCGCTGCTCTGCGGAAGCGCTTGCGCCGCCTGCTTCGACCAGCGGACGGCGCATCGACACGCCTGACGCTGCGCGAGATCGCCACCCGCGTGCATTACCGTCGCACCGGTTCTGCGTTTGAATCTGACATCGCCCTCTACCGCGCGGTGAGGCGCTACCGCCCGGGCGAGTGCCGGGATTACCTCAAGCTGCGCCCGGCGTTCTACGTCAAGCTCTTGCTTGGAAACCGCTTCCCGCGCAGCTGCGTGACGCGGCAGCTCACGCGGGGAAAGTCGCTATTCTACGGCCCGTTCCCGAACCGCAACGCCGCCGAGGATTTTCAAAACGAGTTCCTTGACCTGTTCCTCGTGCGCCGATGCACGGAAAACCTGGAGCCATCGCCATTTCATCCAGGCTGCGTGTGGGGAGAGATGGGGCGCTGCATGCGCCCCTGTCAAGCTGCCTGTGACGATGACGCCTATGCTCGCGAAGCGCGGCGCATGGCCCTGTTTCTGGAGACGGACGGCGAGTCGCTGTTGTGCGAGTCCGAGCTGTCGAGGGACAGCGCCAGCAACAGCCTCGACTTCGAGGCGGCCGCTAGGTTCCACAAGCTGATTGGAAGGACGAAACAGGTCCTGCGCTTGCGGGCTGCGCTGTCCGGCGAGCTTGGCTCGCTGCACGGAGTGGTGGTGCAGCGGTCGGCGGCCCCCGCATGTCTTCAGCTGACCGCTGTGTACCGGGGATCCTTGCAGGCGCCCGTCAGGCTGCACTATGAACAAGCAGCACCGACCTCTGGCGCCTTGAACGCTCAAATCCGGGCCGCCTTCTCGGACTTTGACTGGCTCGAGGCGAGCACGGACGAACGCCAGGACCACCTGTCTCTCTTGCAGCGCTGGTATGCCAGCAGCTTTAGGAAGGGCGAATTCGTACCCTTCGCAGACATCTCCGCCTTGCCTTGGCGCAGGCTCGCGAACGCGGCGCTTCGCGTCGCCGCCGGAAGAGATCGCTAGCCCAAGGACAGCGTTCTCGAACCCAAGTGCCGCTCGGGAACATCCTCGACCATGTCGGACGGCACGGTTACGGCAGCGGCCAGCCCCAAGAAAGCGCGATCGGTTCGCGTGATTGAATACGTCGAGAGCGCAGCGGCCTTGTACAATACCGGGCGATGTCAGGCATTCGCTCCGCCACGTTCGCAGCCCTCGCCGCAGCTGCCCTGGTGCTGTGGGTCTCGATGGTGCGAGCCCAAGGCCCGCAAGACCGGGACTATCTTTCGGCAGAGCTGCGCGCGCAGGTCGAGCAACTCCAGCGTTCGGCTTCCAGCACTCCCACCAGCGCGACGAACCTGAAGGAACGGCTCGACACGCTCTGGCCTTGGATCAACGCATACGCTCTGACGGGCGGGCCGATGCCCGTCAACGCCACGCTACAGGTTGCCACCGCCTATCGGGCGGTCGAGGCCCTTCGCTTGGACGGGACGCAGCCCAGTGCGGCTGTGCTGGAGGCCATCGACGGACTGGTCCACGAGTTCACCATCAAAGACAAGCAGCCGGGAGCGCTTGGCACTGTCAGCCTGGAAGTGGCTGGCCCGGCCCATGTCGGCGCATGGACGACGATAAAGCAGACCTACACGGTTGGAGAAGCGTCGCTCGGACCGGGTGCCCGGATCATGGTCGCGAAGCAGTTGCAGGCCGATGGCGGGCTGGTGCAGAACTCTGACCCCGACGGTCCTCACTACCTCTCGGCGAGCACATCCAACCGCGAGGTCAGGCTGGGCAATACATCATTCCCTTGGTCGGGGATGCACGGCGGCTTCCGGGGCCCGGCGCCCATGCCCGCCTTCAAGGTCGAGGAGGGCACTCTCGAGACCGGAGACACGGTGACGTTCGTCTACGGCGACCGCAGCGCCGGATCGGAGGGGTGGCTCCTGCAGACGTTCGCCACCGATCAGGCGATGCTGCCGCTCTACATTGACTTGGACGGCTCGGGCAACTTCTTGACGCCGCGCTGGCCGGCCTTTGAGATTGTGGGCACCGGGGCCGAAGGTGTGACTGCTGTCGTGCCCTCGATCATCGAGCCCGGCGAAGAGTTCGATTTGGCAATCCGCTGGGAAGACAGCAACGGCAATCGAGCCACCGGAGCCATACCCGGCTCCGTGGTCACGCTCAATGGAGAACGCTTCCGCACCTTGGACGCGGGCGGCGATGCACTGCAAGTGATCGAGGCCATCCGACTCGCCGAGGAAGGCATCTACCGCTTCCAGATCACCAGCTCGGACGGCCGGATCAAGACGCTGAGCAACCCCGTGTGGGTGCGCAGGGATCCACCTTACCGTCTGTACTGGGGCGAAACTCACACGCATACCGGCATGGCGGAGGGGCAGGGATCGATCGTCCGCTCGTACCGGTTCGCCCGCCAGGACGCCCGCCTGGACTTCATGGGGCTGTCCGAGCACGACATCTGGCTGGACGACCTCGAATGGCAGACCATGCGCCGGGCCGCCGAGAGCAACACGGTTCCGGGCGAGTTCGTGGCGTTCCTCGGCTATGAGTGGACGCTGCGGCGACAGTGGGGCGGACACCACAACGTGTTCTTCCGTTCGCCAGACGCGGCGCGCGTCGGAGCGCAGACAGCGCCCACGCTGACCGGGCTGTACGAGGGCCTGCGCTCGAAGTACGCCACCGAGGACGTCTTGATCATCCCGCACGCCCACCAAGCGGGGGACTGGCGGACGAACGATCCGGAGATGGAGACGATGATCGAGATCATGTCGATGCACGGGACATTCGAGTGGTTCGGCAACTACTACCTGCGCCAAGGCCACCAAGTCGGCTTCCTTGCCGCGTCGGACGACCACCGCTCCCGGCCCGGCTACAGTTGGACGTCCAGCCGCCAGCCGAATTCCTCGCTCAGCCAGTTCGGCGGCCTGGCCGGCGTGCAGGCGGAAGCGAAGACCGCCGATTCGATCTTCGATTCGCTCAAACGCCGCAGCGCCTATGCCGTCACGGACGCGCAGCGAATCATTCTGGAAATGGACGTGAACGGCACGGGCATGGGCACCCGTTCGGAATACCGCGACAAGCGCAGGCTGCGCGCCAAGGTCGTCGGCACGTCGCCGATCCGCCGCGTGGCGGTCGTGAAGAACGGTGCCACGGTCTACACCAGCCGGCCGTTGAGCGTCTCGCTCTCAAGCAATGCGCAGATCGTCGTCGGCTTCGCCTCGTCGTCGGAACCGTTCTTCCGCGACAATCCGCGCGGCTACCGGCCGTGGACGGGCTCTCTGAAGGTCGCGGGCGCGAAGCTGGTCGGCATGCGCACTCTACACTTCGACAACCAGCACAAGGAATGGGCCAGGATTTCCGCGAGCGACGCGAACACGGTGCAGTTCAGCACGGGCACGCGCGGCCAAGCCGACACGCTCCTGCTCGAACTGGAGGGCGCATCGCCTTCGACCACGATCGCGTTCGAGTTGGAGGAACGCCGGGAGTGGGGCAAATCGCCCGTGCCGGTCCGCCCGATGCGCAGGCTGGCGGCGAAGCGCTTCAAGGTCGCCCTGAGCGATCTCTCCGACGGATTCGCTCGCAGGGACCTGTCCGATTCGGTTGACCGCGATGCGGTCACGCTGGAACTGATCGGCTCGAACCAGCCCATGGAAGCCGAGGTCGACTTCGCCGATACCGGCGAGATGCAGCGCGGAGACTACTACTACGTGCGGGTAGACCAGCTCGACGGCGCGAGGGCGTACTCCTCTCCGGTGTGGGTTGGAGGCGAACCGCGGCGCTAGCTCCGCCGCCGGCTGGCATGTGGCCATGCTGATCATCGACACCCACGCCCACGTGTTCTCCGAGGACGAGAGCACCTATCCGCCCAAGCCCGAGCCGTCCAGGCCGCCCGCCGGAACAGGCACGATTGCGCGGCTCACCGAAGAGGTGGAACAGCACGAGATTCGCGCGGTGACCATCGTGCAGGTCAGCGGATTCTACGGCTTCGACAATCGCTACGTCCGGGCGGTGGCACTGCAGAACCCGCACTGGACAGCGGGAATCTGCACGCTCGATCCGCTCGACACAGCCGCCCCCGGCTTGTTGCGCCGGTTCGCCCGGGACGGCAGTATGCGCGGGCTGCGCAGCGTACCGGTCGGGGGCAATCAACTCGACCACCCCGGGGTCAGGGCGCTGTGGCGCGCCGCTTGCGACGAGGGACTCCCGGTCAACGTGCTCGGCGGGCGGATCCTGGAAGAGCAGTTGGAGCGCATGCTGAACGCCTTTCCAAGCCTTCCCGTGGTGCTGGATCACAGCCTCGGCCTCCGCGCGGGCAGCGAAGCTCCCGAGACGCTCGCGGCGGTGCAGCGCCTCTCACGGCACCGTCACTTATACGCAAAGCTCTCGTTCATCGCCAACGGAGAGCAGGGCTGCGCTGACGGGCACCCCTGTTCGAGCATGCACGGCACAGTCCGCCGCGTCATCGAGGCCTTCGGCGCCGAGCGCTGCGCTTGGGGCTCGCACTTCCCCACCCAGAAATACGCCCGCCCGCTCAGCTATGGCGAGCACTTGGACATCTTCCGCAATCATCTGGCGCTGTCGGAACGGGACCGCAGGCTCGTGCTGGGCGAGACTGCACGCCGCATTTGGTTCCCAGAGATGGACCGTCGCCCGTGAGCGGATCCGGCTTCTCGCCCGCACTCGCCATCGTCGGCCCGACCGCGTCGGGCAAGAGCGCGCTGGCAGTGCGCATATCCGAGCGCTTCGACGCCGAAATCGTGAATGTCGATTCGGTTCAAGTCTATCGAGGCTTTGACATTGGCACGGCCAAGACCCCGCTCGACGCCAGGCGCGGAATCCCGCACCACTTGATCGACCATGTCGAACCGCAACGACCTTACTCGGCGGGAGAGTTCGCGCGCGACGCTCGAGCGGTCTTGCAGCGGCTCAGGCAGCGGCAAAAACTCCCGGTACTAGTCGGCGGCACCGGCTTCTATCTCGACGCAGTTCTCAACGGGCTCTTTCCCGGCCCCAGGCGGGATGCCGACCTGCGGCGGCGCTTGCAAGAATCGGCCGCCAGAAACCGCGCGGGGCACCTGTGGCGGATGCTGGCGCGGCTGGACCCGCTGGCAGCACAGGCCATCCATCCCAATGACTCGCCAAAGATCGTCCGAGCGATCGAAGTTACACTGCTCGGCAAGCGGCCCATGACCGATTTATGGCGGGAGGCCGGCGAGCGCCTGGAAGGCTACCGAGTGCTGCTGCTCGGGCTGGACCCTCCTCGCGATGCGCTCTATGCGCGCATTGGAGAACGCGCTCGGAGGATGTTCGGCGGAGGCTTGGTCGAAGAAGTCCGGGGGCTGCTGCGGAGTGGGGTCTCGGAACAGTGCTGGCCCTTTCGGGCCCTTGGCTACGCGCAGTGCCTGCGGTACCTAGACGGCAAGTCGGATCTAGACGAAGCGATCGCGGCCACGGCGATGCATACCCGGCGCTATGCCAAGCGGCAGCTGACCTGGCTGCGCGGCAAGCAGCCGGGAATTCGCTGGCTAGGAGAATTCGGGGATTCCGAGCGGGCCTTTGAGTGGGCGGCTGGCGAGTGCGCGAGCTGGCTCGAGATCGGGTGCGAGGCGAGTCCCGACGCGCAATGAGCCGCCGCGCCCTGATCATCGGCTGCGGGTTCACTGCGCAACGCGCCGCGCGGACGCTGCTGAAGTCCGGCTGGGACGTGACGGCGACAAGCCGGTCGCCCGAGAGCCTGGCCGCGCTCGAGGCGGCAGGGGCTCGCGTGGTGCGCTTCGACGCGGCTCGCGACCGGCACATCCAAGCTGCGGCGGAGGGAGCAAGCGTGCTGCTCTCCGTGCCGACGCTCAAGCTTGACGGCGAGCTGTTCGACCCGACTCCAAGCTTGGTCGCTGCCCTGCGCGGCCAGCCGCGACACCTGACGTATCTTTCCACCACCGGCGTCTACGGGGCCACGCGGCAGGTCGACGAGCGGACGCCCGTCTCGCCGCAGACCGAGCGCCAGAAACTCCGCGCGAGCGCCGAGGACGCGGTGCAGTCTCATGGCTGCAGCGCTCTGGTGTTGCGTCCGGCCGCGATATACGGTCCCGGGCGAGGGGTCCACCAAGCCATGCGAGACGGCCGCTTTCGACTCACTCGCGACCCGTCGCGCCTGGTTTCGCGGATCCATGTCGACGACCTGGCCGCGATCGTCGCCCGGGCGCTCCAACAGCTTGTCGAAGGAGCTTACCCTGTCGCGGACGAGTGCCCGGCAACCTCGGCGGACGTTGCGCGCCATTGCGCCAGCTTGCTGGACCTGCCGGTCCCTGGGGTCGTCGCGGACGAATGTTTGAGCGAGACGCGAAGGGCGAACCGGCGGGTCGACGGCAGCGCCATCCTGCGGCTGACGGGACTGCGCCTGCGCTACCCTAGCTTCCGCGAGGGCATCCCCGCCTGCATCGCCGCCGAAGAGGCCAGCTGAGTCGCGCTCGCGACTATTGGCCGGCGGGCGGCGCGCCGGGCAATCCTGTCGCGAGCAGGCGATGGACGTGCTTGGCGAGCATGTCGCACTCCAAGTTGACCGAAGCGCCGACGCGCGTCGCGCGCAGCGTGGTGGCCTCGTACGTATGCGGAATGATCGCGCATCCGAGAACGTCTTCATCGAGCGAAGCGATCGTCAGGCTGATACCGTCAATGGCGATGCTGCCCTTGTAAACCAAGAACTGCAGCAGGTCCTGTGGCACGCGCACCGACAGCCACCAGTTGCCGTCGCCAACGTCGCCGAGCCCCAGCACCTCGCCAGTGCCGTCGACATGCCCCAAGACGAAATGCCCGCTGAGCCGGCTCGTTGGCAGCAGCGGCCGTTCCAGATTGACGAGGGACCCCGCCCCGAGAGCGCCTAGGTTCGTCCTGGCGAGGGTCTCCGGAGACAGGTCGGCGGAAAATCCGCGCTCGTCGGAGCCAACCGCCGTCAAGCAGCAGCCGTTGACAGCGACGCTCCCGCCAGTGGAAAGATCAGCCAGCACTTCGCGCGCGGCGACGACCATGCGCGCACCGGCCGAGGAGTGGGCCAGTTCCAGCACCGCCCCCGTCTCTTCGACGATCCCAGTGAACATCTCTCGGTCTCCCGCCGCGCGTCACGAAGACGGAGCTTGCGCATCGTTGATCACATCGGCCTCGACCGCGAACTCGTCGACGGCGACGGGTATCGTGCGCAGGTTCTCGAGGCGAATCGCTCCCGAGCGGGAGCGCCGCCCGGCCCCGCCGACCATCGGCAGCGACTCCAACCCGCCCAATATCTTGGGAGCGTAGTAGAGCAAGACCTTGTCGACGATCCCGGCTTCGAGCACCGCCCAGTTCAACTTTGCCCCGCCCTCGATCATCAGCGAGGTGACCTCGCGCTGGCCGAGCCAGTCAAGCAGCGCATGCAGGTCTACGCGACCGCTCGGGGAATCGAAATCTTGAACCGTGATGTTGCGCTCCACCAGCGGCTTCCGCTTCTCGAGGCCGGCGGCCGAGGTCGTCGCGATCACCAGATCGTCGCTGACTGACTCGACCAGGCGCGAGTTCAGCGGTATGCGCAGGAGCGAGTCGGCGATCACTCGCAGCAGAGCGCGCCTCCGCGGCAGGCCGGTTCGATCGGTCAGCAGGCAGTCGTCGGCGTGCACCGTGCCGATGCCGGTCATGATCGCGTCATGGCGGTGGCGCACCTGCTGCACGTGAGCGCGCGCTTTGTCGCTCGTAATCCAGCCGGTGTTGTCGTCCGGGGCGGCGATCTTGCCGTCCAGCGTCAGGGCCGTCTTGAGCGTGACCAAGGGTCGACCGGTGCGAACGTAGTAGAAGAAGGCTTCATTCAGGCGCTGCGCCGACGCGGCAAGTTCTCCCACGGCTTCTTCGACCTCGACACCGTTCTGCCTGAGCAATGCGAAGCCAGAGCCGTCCACGGCCGGATTGCGGTCCCGGCTCGCGGCCACGACCCTCGCGATGCCAGCCGCCAAGACCGCGTCCACGCACGGCGGAGTCCGCCCGTGCGTCGAGCACGGCTCCAGCGAGACGTACAGCGTCGCGCCCCGCGCTGCTGCGCCGGCCTGCTCCAACGCCAAGACCTCGGCATGCTTGCGGCCTTCGTAGGCGTGGGCACCCTCGCCCACAGCCGCGCCGGTGGTATCGACCACGATCGCGCCGACCGCCGGGTTGGGGCTGGCTAAGCCGTACGCCGAGCGGGCCAGGTCGAGCGCCCGCTCCAGCCATCGGTGGTCCTGCGGCGTCATCGCTCGCCTCCGCCATCGAACAGCGAGCGCACGAATGTCTCCGGGTCGAACTCGACCAAGTCCGCAGTCCGTTCGCCAACTCCGACCCAGCGAATGGGCACGCCAAGCTCTCTGGCGATGCCAACCACGATTCCGCCCTTGGCCGTGCCGTCCAGCTTGGTCAGCGCGATGCCGGTAACACCTGCGGTCGCAGCAAACTGGCGGGCCTGCTCAAGTCCGTTTTGGCCGGTCACGGCATCGAGGACCAACAGCACTTGGTGCGGCGCTCCGGGAACGAGCCGTCCGGTGGTGCGGCGGATCTTTTCCAACTCAGCCATGAGGCCCGCCTTATTGTGCAGGCGCCCGGCGGTGTCGGCGATCACGGTGTCTGCTCCCCGAGCCTTGGCCGCCTGCAAGGCATCGTAAATCACGGCGCTCGGGTCAGCGCCGGCTTGCTGCCGAATCACCGAACATCCGGCCCGCTCGCCCCAGATCACGAGTTGCTCGGCGGCGGCGGCCCGAAAGGTGTCAGCGGCGCACAGCAGAACCTCGCGACCCTCGGCTCTCAAGCGATGGGCGAGCTTGCCGACGGTAGTGGTCTTGCCCACTCCGTTCACGCCTACCACCAGAATGACCTCGACGACAGGTCTCCCAGCTTGCGGACTGGCCTCGCTGTCGGCCTTGCGCAAGATCTCGAGCATGTGGCTGGCGATCAGGCCCTTGACCTCCTCGCTGTCCCGGAGCTGGTCGCCCGCCAGCCTAGAGCGCACGTCCTCGAGGATTTCGTTGGTGGTCTTGACACCCAGATCGGCGCCGATCAGGGTCATCTCGAGGTCTTCAAGCAGCTCCGGATCGAACTCCCTGGTGCCTTCGAGAATGTCGCCGATCTGATCGGTGAAGGCCCTGCGCGTCTTCGAAACTGCCTGCCGAAAGCGCCCCAGCAGGCCCGTTTTTTCCGGCGGGGCTTCGAATAGCGAGCGCATCGGCAGGCACGCGGGCGGCGCGCCCACGGTCGGATGACTTGATAATATCGCCAATTCGCGCCAGAGGCCGACTAGGGCCGGTGGTCGATCCAGATCGGACTCGACCACGCCAGTTCGCCGTCTTGCTGCTCGACCCGCACGTAGTACCAGTGCTGGCCCGGCTGGGCGGCGACATCCAAGTATTCGAACTCCGCCTCTTGGCGTCCGGGTTCGACCTTGTACACGTAGTTGGCGTCGCGTATCAGGTGGATCGCAGCGATGTTGTCGGTGCCGCGCACCCTCACCCGGGCGGGCTGGGCTTCGGAGACGATGGCGGCTCCCCCCATGAAGGCATCGCCCATGCGGAAATCCAGCACGATGTTGTCCGTCGCTCCGTACGTCCGCCGCTCCCGGATGGCGTCATGGATGGCCTCCCGGCTGGTGTCGGGCGTATAGACCATCGCATACGAGATGTGCGTGGAGAAGTGGTCGGAGCTGGCAATGACGCCGATCTTGTACCCCTTCGCCCAAGCGTTCCAAAACATGCCGGGCTCTTGGAATCCCCCGGCCGCGTCGGCCTCTTCACCGTCTCGGATGCCACGCGGAGCGTTCTTATGCTCGTAGTTCTGCCGCGCCCCTTGGTAGATCTCGGCGACCGTGTCGACCTCGGGGTCGTGGTCGCGCCAGTCAGTGCCCATGGAATTCGTGCCGGACGTGTGCGGAATCGCGATGCCCCCGGTGCGGCGGGCGACCTCGTACATGAGCTTGGTCTCGTTGCGCACGCCGCTGCCGAATCCCATCGAGCTGAATGTCAGCAGCTCGCCGTCAGGACTGTCAGGGAGCAGGAAGCGCGGGTGGGCCGGAATGAAGAAGGGCACGATCGGATAGTTGCGATGCGTGTAGATCAGGTTGCGGTGGCCGTACGGGTTGCCGGGATTCCGCTCGTACCCGTACAGCGTGGAGAACCGCTCCGGAAAGTGGTACATATCGGCCAGCTTCTGAGTCATCGCGTTCCAAAAGTCCGTGCCCCCAGCCTGGTGGTCGGTGGACGCTCCGAAGTCCATTTCCGCAGCGTCAATCATGTACCGGTAGAACTCTGGCAGCGAGCCATCGTCCACGCCGCCCACGTCTTGCGACAATTCCGTGTGGCGGTGCAGGTCGCCCCGCACGATGCGCAGCGAATCCCCGCCATGCTCGGTGCGGAAATTGCGGATGAATCGGACATCGTCGACTTCGCTGGGATGCGAGTCGGGCCGGGACTCGCCAGGCGAGGGGCGGTACGGCGACAGCCGGGGCTCCGGACCCGCCCCGGGCAGTTCCAAGGAGCCCGCTACGACCCGGTTCAGCCTGGGGCGGCTGGCGAAGGCCCACTGGCGGCTCTCGTCCGGCCAGAAGGACCAAAGGCGGCCATCGGCGACCGTCATGCCCATGCGAGTGCTCTTGCGGGCCCAGCTCTGCGGGAGCGTAATCGGCTCGGTCCAGCGCCGGCCTTCCAAGCGGGTGAGGAACGACTCCCAGTAGGAGGTCGGGCGATAAGAGCGCCGGCTGTAGCGGCGCTTGAATGACATCCAGAGGTTCCCGTCGGGGTCGAAGTAGAGCTGCGGCCGGCTCTCTCCGGTGGAGCCGGCCATCGCCGGATCGTCGAAATCTACCGCGGCGGGCGTCTTCCACTGACCGCCATCGAGGCACACGACCTCAATGCGCCGCGCCGCGCCCAGTGGGGTGCCCGGCTGGACTTCGCCCAAGCCCCGGCCGAGATCCTTGCCCCAGTTCACGCCAGAGGTTTCCCACGCAATCCAAGGACGCCCGCGACTGTCGACTTCCACACTCGCGTGCGCTTCAAAGCGCGTGGTGGTCGCCACAGGCATTTCCCGCCCAAGCCCGCTGTCCGGCGCGAACGACCTCGCGTATACGTCGTAGCTCCCGCCGGATCCCTGGCGATAGCGGTCCCAGACAACCCACGCGGCGCCTCCCGGTCCCGCGGCCACGGCGGGCGACCAGTCGTTGGCCGGCGAATTCGTGACCGCCACCGTCTCGGACCAGCGGCCGTCGCGCAGGTACTTCAGGCGGATCTGGGAGTGGCGGCCAGCCATGGACTGCCATGCCACGTAGATCGTGCCATCGACGGCTCTAGCGACGTGCGGCTCGATGTCGGGCAGCGGGTTGTCGGTCAAGCGATGCTGCCGGCCCCACTCGTCGTCCTCCCACGCCATGGCGTAGATGTCCCAATTCCCGGGGCCGTCTTCGGACGGCCGCTGGGAATACACCAGCCATGGCTTGTCCGCTCCGTCAACCGCGATCTGCGGGCGCCAGAGATCTTCCGCGGCGCGACCGACCGGAATCAGCCGCGACCAGCGGCCTTCGTGATAGCGCCGGAAGTTCAGCTCCTCGCGCCGGTCGTGATGGCTGTACCAGGTGGTGAAGAGATTGCCGGCAGAGTCAGCCGCGATGGCCGGCGAGTCGTGCTGGCGCAACTCGGTGCCGGAGAGATCCGTGGCGGGCGGGGTGCGCTGGATAGCGACGCGGCCTCCCAGCGCCCTGGTCCACGGCCCGAACTGCATCGCCATCGGCTCGAAGGCGAATTCGCCTTGGGCGGTCCGCACGGCTACCGAAGTCGAGCGGGTGCCGCTGCCGCGAATCCACATCCCCTTGGGCAGCACTTCCTCGCGCGTGCTCGGCGTCGGGCGAGGCACTACCGTGGAGCGCAGCAAGATCTGCACCGGTTGTGTCTGCAGCCGCCATCCACCCTGCGGCAGAATCCGATCAGGCGGCTCCTGGCGGTGCGGCGTGAGCGCCAGGATTTCGCCGCCCTCGATCGAAAGGCTGCCGTCCCATTCCTCGCCGGCGGCATCGCCGACGCCGAACAGGACCAACACCTGCCACATGTCGGCTTCGCGGGTGCCGCCCGGGTGCCAGGTGAAATGGTCGAGGAAATCTGACGAAGCTGCGGCCGCCGCACCCGACTGGGTGGGGGGCGGCGACTGTGACGGGAGAGGGGCGCCTACAAGAGCGCTAAGCACCGCACCCGCGACGAGCGGCTTGGACGGGTTGATGGTGGGCCAGCGATAAGACACGGCACAAACCTCCTGAACCAGATCGAGGCAGATCCGATCCTGCGCGCGTGCTGCCGGACCAGCAAGAGCCGTCAGCCGGCGCGACGGGCCGATTGTACCCTGCGACCGGCCCGGGCGCGGGGGCCGCTTCGCTGCGCGCCCGATTCCGCCACCCTCGCGCTAGGGCTACGCTCCGGTCTCAATCCACCTCCGCTCCCGCGCGGAGCGCTCGATCGCGTCCAGCACTCGCTGGACGGCCAAGCCATCCTCGAATGTCGGGCGGGCGGGCTCGCCGGCATCCAAGCCCGCGAGAAAATCGGCCAGCGACTTGATGAAGGTGTGCTCGTAGCCGATCGGATGGCCGGGCTTCCAGAAATGGGGGTTGGCCTGCGGGCCCGTGGCCGGCGCCAGCAGCTTGCGGCGCCCGCGCAGATCCGGCTCTCCCGACATGTCGGCGTAGGTGAGATGGTTCAAGTCCTCGAAATGGAACTCCAGCATGCCCGACTCGCCATGAGCGACGAAGCTGTTGTCGTTCTGAAAGCCGCTGGCAAAGCGGGTCGCCTCAAACGAGCCGAGCGTTCCGCTGGCGAATCTCGCCTGCACCAGGACTGCATCGTCGATATCGATCCGGTAAGTCTGGCCGGGCCTGCTCGGATCCGGCTTCTCCGGCAAGAAGGTCTCCATGGTGGCGGAGACCTCGCGAATCGGGCCCAGCAGCATCATGGCCATGTCGAGCAGATGCGAATTGAGATCCCCGTTCACGCCTGACCCGGCCGTCCGCTTCGACATCTTCCAGTTGTTCGGACGATTCGGGTCCGGGCCCCATTGCTGCAAGTACTGCGACCGGTACTGGTACACCCGGCCGATCCGCTCCTGCGCCAGCAGCCTTGCCGCGAACTCGACCGCGGGCACCCGCCGGTAGTTGAACCAAACGAAGGTCGGCACGCCCGCGGCGGCCGCGGCCATGGCCTCGGCCTCGGCAAGCGTGTTCGCGAGCGGCTTTTCGCAGAGCACGATCTTGCCGGCCTCGGCAGCCGCGATCGCGATCTCGGCGTGCAGGTAGTTGGGCGTGCAGACATCGACCAGGTCGACATCCGGGCGTTCGATCACGCGCCGCCAGTCCGTCTCTGTCTCCTCCCACCCCCACGCACCTGCCAATGCCTGCAACCCAGCCTGGCCGCGGCCGCAGACCACCTTGCGCCGGACCTTGGTGAGATGCGGGAAGAAGTGCCCTACCTGCGCGTAGGCGTTGCTATGGGCCTTGCCCATGAAGCCGTAACCGATGAGAGCGACGTTGAGGGCCGACATGGCCGCAGATTACCACCGCTGGAACTCGGCCCGCCGCTGGTCGCGGCATCCTAGCCGGAGCAGAGCGCGGCGAGCCGGCCCGCGGCCTCGTCCCATCCGCCCGCCAGTTCTGGGTCGGGCTCATAACGGCCGAGCTCAAACGATCGGCGCACGATCTCGCGGCCTTGCGCCAGATCGCCGATTCGCCCCGCAGCCATGCCTTGCATCAATACGTTGCCAACGGCGGTGGCTTCGACCGGGCCCGTAATCACAGGCACGCCGCAAGCGTCCGCGGCGAATTGCGAGAGCAGCCGGTTGCGAGAGCCGCCACCGACCACGTGCAGGGCCGCCGGGGCAACCCCTGTCACATCGGCGATGTCTCCCATCACCGAGCGATACCTCAGAGCCAAGCCTTCAAAGATCGCCCGCGCGAACTCTCCCGGAGAGCCCGGCACTGGCTGGCCGGTGGCGCGGCACTTGCGAGCGATTCTGCCCGGCATGTCGCCCGGAGGGGCGAACTCCGGATCGTCCACGTCAATCACCGACCGGAACGGCTGGCTGGCCTCGGCACCAGAGAGCAACTTGTCGTATTCGGTCGCGATCCCGCGCCGCGACCACTCGCGACGGCACTCCTCTAGCAGCCACAGACCGCAGATGTTCTTCAGCAGGCGATTCGTGCGGCACACGCCTCCCTCATTGGTCAGGTTCTTTGCCAGCACGGCCGGGGTCACGTGGGGCTGCAAGGTCTCCACACCGAGCAGCGACCAAGTGCCGGAACTGAGGTAGGCCCAGCTCGGGCCTTCGGCAGGCACGGCCGCGACGGCCGAGGCCGTGTCGTGCGTGCCGGGCACGATCACGTCCAGGCTACCGACGCCGCATTCTTCGGCGATTGACCGGCGCACGCGGCCCAGCACGGTGCCGGGCTCGATCACGGGACCGAAGATCCCGGTGGGCAGGCCGAGCGCTTCCAGCACCGGACGGGCCCAAGCACGGCGGCGCGGATCGTAGCACTGCGAGGTCGTCGCATCCGTGAACTCGCAAGCCTGCTCGCCCGTGAACCAGTAGTGGAACAGGTCGGGCATCATCAGCAGCGAACTCGCCGACTCCAATGCCGGGCTATCTCTCCGCGCGTAGAGCTGGAACAGGCTGTTGAGCTCCATGAACTGGAGCCCGGTATGTTCAAAGATCTCTTCTTTCGAGATGACCTCAAAGACCTCCGCCATCGCGCCGTTGGTGCTCGAGTCACGGTAGTGGTACGGGTTGCCGGCCAGCTTGCCGTCGCGATCCAAGAGCGCGAAGTCGACGCCCCAGGTGTCCACTCCGAGCGAAACAGGCTTGGCCCCCGCGGCGGCGCGGATTCCGTCCCGCATGTCGCCGAACAGGCGCAGCGGATCCCAGAAGAGCGATCCAAGCACTTCCGTGCCCGGATTCTCGAATCGGTGCAATTCTTCGACGGCAATCCTCTCGCCATCAAAGCTCCCGAGCATTACGCGACCGCTACCGGCCCCTAAGTCAATCGCCAAGCAGTGTTCTCGCGCCACAAAGTCCCTCGCAGTAGGTGATTGTCAGGCAGGGCGGAGGATCGCGGCAAGCCCATGCAGACCCGCGCAGCGACTCACTTGCGCGACCACCGCGCGGGCTCCTTGGTAGGCCGCAGCCGCAATGCTAGCGTAAGGAATGAGGGTGACTTCCGCCGTGCCCCCGACCGGCAACCGCAAGACACTGTATCTAGCCAGCGCCTACGGGTTCTCGGCACAGCAGCGATCCGGCCCCCTCGCCGAACTGGTCGCTGCCCTCGAAAAGGCCGGGGCCGAGGTGTGGGAGCCGTTCGCGCGCAACAACACTACCAAGGACACGGACGGCGCCGACTGGGCTTACCTCGTGGGCCAAAGGGACATGCGCGACGTCCGCGAGGCCGATGGCATCTTCGCAGTCGTCAACGGCTGCCCGCCGGACGAGGGCGTGATGGTGGAACTGGGCATGGCGATCGCTTGGCGCAAGCCGGTGTTCTTGTTCCGGGACGACTTCCGGCGCTGCACCGACTCTGGCGTGTACCCCTTGAACTTGATGCTCTTCTGCGGCCTTCCCAGGCACGACTGGGAACGCTACTGGCTGACTGGCATCGAGCAGATCGGTGACCCGCAAAAGGCTCTGGCCCTGTGGCTGAACGGCGACGTGTCGTGTCAAGCCGCTCCCGAGCCTCCTCCCGGCTCGGGTTCCTGTTGAATCGTGGCCAGCCCCCCATGGATGCTGTCGCTGCATGGCGGCCACAGCAGCGAATTCTGCGAACACGCTAGCGGCACGCTCCGCGAAATCATCGCTGCGGCCGTAGCTGTTGAACTGAGCACCTACGGCGTCACCGAGCACGCACCGCGCTCGGACGAACGCTTCCTGTACGACTCCGAACGCGCCAAGGGCTACGAAGTGGAGCGACTGCACCGGGAGTTTGAGGCGTATTCACGCGAGTCATTGCGGCTCCAACGCCACATGCGCGGTTCGCTGGAGATCTTGCGCGGGTTCGAAACCGAGGCCGTGCCGACGTCAAGCTACGTCGAATCGATGCTTGCGCTGCGACGCGAGCACAAGTTCGACTATCTCGTCGGATCGGTCCACCATGTCTGCGACATTCCCATCGACGAGACCCCCCAGCACTTTCGAGAAGCCGTGGCCGCCTGCAACGGCCTGGAGCCGTTCATGGAGCGCTACTTCAGACTGGTGGAGGAAATGATCCGCGGCGTGCGCCCGGAGATCGTTGGCCACCTCGACCTGCCCAAGCTGCACGCGCCGCGAGGCGCCGATCTGTGCACCCTCAAGGTCCGCAGGGCCGCCGAGGCCGCGATCGAGGCCGCCAAGGCGCATTCCTGTATCCTCGACCTCAACACGGCGGGCTGGCGCAAGGGATTGCCCGAACCGTTTCCCTCCCCCTGGCTGGTGCGCCTGGCGGCCGAGGCCGGCGTGGATTTCTGTTTCGGCGACGACAGCCACGCGCCATCACAGGTTGGCTACGGCCTCGGGCGGGCGAGACAGTACTTGCTAGACCACGGAGTCAATTCGATCACCGCTCTCGGATTGGGACCAAATGGCTTGGAGCGGCGACCAGTCCCTCTCGAGGCGTGAAGTGCGCGGGCTCGCCCATCGCTAGGCCAGGCCCCGTCCCCGGCTTCTGCCGAGCCCAGGACGCAAGTCCGAGGCGCTGCCCGCCCTGACGGGTTTAACATGGTTGGCGGCGCAGCCGTCACCGCCGCCGCGCAGCGCGTAGTCCACGCCATGAGGGTGGACTCGTCGCGGCCTGGAACGCGTATGTTGCTACGTGCGATCGTCGCAGTCGTCTCGGCATGGTTGCTGGCCAGTTGCGGCGGGGGGCCACAAGAGCTCGCGGAGGACGAAACGTTCTACAGCCGCAATCGCGTCGAGCTGTACTCCGGGCTCGAGCCCGACGCACCCTCGGTTGCCGTCCTTGAATTCGACACGCGTGCGCGAATCGTGGAAACGCACCGGAGCTTTGTCCGGCTGCGCACGGTCGACGGCCGAGAGGGCTGGGCCCCGAAGGCGATGCTGCTTGACAGCAACCTGCGCAGCGGGCTGCGAGCGCTGACGAGCCAGACTGCTGCGCTGCCAAGCCAAGGGCTTTACCGCGCACGGGACACGCTCAACGTGCATACGCAGCCATATCGCTGGGCGCCGACGTTCTACCAGTTGGAAAAGGACGAGGGCGTTGAGATGCTGGATCGGATGCTGGTCGATCGCCTGCCTGCGGCTGCAGCCACTGCTAGGACACCGCCCCAGCCGACCGGCCTGGATTACTGGTACCTAGTACGGATCCCCAGACTCGACCAAACCGGCTGGCTGATCGCAAACATGGCGTACGCCGACGTCCCGCTCGAAGTCGCGATGCTGGGCCAAGGCCGCTCGATTGTTGCCTACTTTCCGATCGGATCGGTGGCCGACCGGGCTAGCGGCGAAGCCAAGACGACTTGGCTCTGGTTCCAATCGAGCCGTGGCGGGCAAGTGCATGACTTTGACCGCATGGCAGTGCTCCGGTGGGACGCAAGACGGAGTCGCTACATCGTGATTCGGCAGTACTCGAACCTCAGCGGCTACATGCCAATCGAGATTAGGCCAAACCTCGCGTCCGAGCACGGGACGGGGGTGGGAATCCAAGTTCTGCTAGACAGTGACGGACAGATGCTCGGCCGGAACTATATCTACACCGCTAACCGGGTCTACCAATTAGAAGAGAACCCTGTGGCCGGGGCGCCGCGGCACGTTCCGCCCGGCGGCTTCGGTTCGCGCTATGTTTTCTCGCCTCCAGAGAGCCCCGCGCGGCAATAGGGCAAGTCGCAGTCTCGGCGGGGCTGCGATCGCCGCCGGCCCGCAAAAACATGCGAAGACGGTTGCTGCCAGTGGCCGTCGTGTCCAGCACTAGCAGTACCGTCCTTTCCTGGTGCTTTGCACCGCTCGGCGCGAGGCATCCTTCCCCGCCAATACGCCGGTCCGAGACCCTGCACCGCCTCCGGCTGCAGCAAGTGGAGCTCGTTCCACACTCTCCCGCCCGCCCTTGCGGAACAGGCCCGCGGTGCGCGTACCTGCGATTGCTGGGGAAACGGGCGGCCGCACCTTCGAATCCTGTATCCTATGTCTCTTATGGTCGACACCGGCGACATTCCGCAAGGAAACGGATCGGGCTTTAAGCGCTACTGGGGGCCTGACCTGCTGTCAGGATTCTTGGTCTTCCTCATCGCGCTGCCACTCTGCCTCGGAATTTCCCTGGCTTGCGGGTACCCGGCCATTGCGGGGATCTTCACCGCAATCATCGGCGGGATCGTAGGCACCGTCTTCAGCAATTCCGAATTGACGATCAAGGGCCCGGCGGCCGGGCTCATCGTCATCGCAATCGGGTGCGTGACGGACTTCGGCTTCACCGCCGGCCGCGATCCGGCCGCGGACATCGAGGCGTACCGCTTGGCCCTAGGCGTGGGCGTCGTCGCAGGCGTCATCCAGATTCTCTTCGGCGTGTTCCGATCCGGCATCTTGGGCGAGTTCTTCCCGCCGGCCGCCGTCCACGGGCTGCTCGCCTCGATCGGCGTGATTATCTTTGCCAAGCAGCTACCGGTCACTCTAGGGCTCGGTTCGGAGGGGACCCCGCTCGAACTGCTGGCCAGGATTCCCAGCTACTTCACCGACATGCACCCCCAAGTGGGCCTGATCGGCATCATCAGCTTGGTCATCATGTTCGGATATCCGTTCCTGAAGATTCCGGGCCTGAGGGCCATACCGGCGCCGCTCGTGGTCGTGCTGGTCACCGTGCCGCTAGGGCTGCACTACGGCCTGGGGCGCGAGTTCCTCGTCGACGTTCCGGCCAATATGTTCGGCGCCCTGACGTTCCCCGACTTCTCCGGTGTCGCCACCGCGACAGGGGTCAAGTACATCATCCTCTTCTCGCTGATCGGCAGTCTCGAGTCGCTGCTCAGCGCCAAGGCGGTCGACCAGATCGACCCGTACCGCAGGAAGACCAACTACGATGGCGACCTGCTGGCGATCGGAGTGGGGAACACGGCCTCCGCGTTTGTGGGAGGCCTGCCGATGATTTCCGAGATCGTCCGCAGCAAGGCGAACATCGACAACGGGGCGAAGACCCGTTTCGCGAACATGTACCACGGCATGTTCCTGTTGGTGTTCGTGGCGCTTGCACCCGTACTGATCAACAAGATCCCGCTGGCCGCCCTCGGAGCGATGCTCGTCTTCACCGGCTTCCGGCTGGCCTCGCCGAAGGAGTTCGTGCACATGTACCACGTGGGCCGCGAGCAGCTCGTCATCTTCGTCGCCACGATCGTCGGGGTGCTGGCCACGGACCTGCTCGTAGGGATCGGGATCGGGATCTTGGTCAAGGTCATCATCCACCTCGTGAATGGCGTGCCGGTCGCCTCGCTGTTCCGGCTTCGTGCTGCCGTAGACCGTTCCGAGGATGGAGCCACCGTCACAGTGAGCGACTCTGCCGTGTTCTCGACTTGGATCGGCCTCAAGAAGCGGCTTGAGGCCCTCAAGGGCGAAACCCGGGTTCGGCTCGACCTGTCTGGGACCGCGCTCGTCGATCACACGGTCATGGACCGGCTCCGCGAAATGGAGAAAGAATTCGAAGAAGACGGGGCGCGTCTCGAGATCCAGGGTCTGGATGGACATCGTCCCTTCTCGGACGATCCGACCGCAGCCCGCACAAAGAAGTGAAGAAGTCCTGAGCGGCCAGGCCTAGCACCTCGATGAGTCCCGACCAAACCCAAGCACTGCGCGAGCAAGTCCTTGAAGCGGCTCGCCCCGCAGCCCAGATCTGGCCCTTGAAGACCTTCGCCTACCGCAATCCCGTGCGCGGCTACGAAGACCTTCCGTTCGACCAAGGCGTGCGCGAGGCGGCTGGGATGATCGGGGGGGCCGGCTTTCTTTCAGGCAGCGAGTATCGGGCCTTCCGGCGTGCCGGGCGGATCTCGGATGCACACTTGCGCCGGGCCCTGGCCCGGCTAGGCCCCGACATTTCCGAAGGGGCCGTCCACGTCAGCGGCCGGGCCCTCGCCCCGGACGAGGTGGTCTGGGCACAGTTGACGCAAGGCGTGGAGGCCCCCTCTCCGTCGGTGCTTGCGTGGCAGGCCAGAGAAGAGGGCAGCACGGAGCTGCTGGCAGCCGCCTCAGAGGCCTGCCCCGGGAATGGCAACGGCAACCACGACGGGATGCCGGACCTGCCGCCGGCCAGAACGCTCAGCGACTGGGTCGCTGAGCTGGCCGGCCTGCCGGTCGTGGACTCGATCAACGACGAGATGATCAAGTGGTCGGCCTCGTTCCTCGACGAGGGCATGGCCGGCTGGGGAATGCCTTCCCGGCAGGAGGGCTTCTACCCCTGCTGGCGCGACCTGGCGAGACGGGACCGATCAGGCCGATTCCTGGGCGTTGCCGACTTCGCAGCGAAGGTGGACGCGCTGCCGGACGCCGCCGAGGCGTGGATCCAAGAGGGGTTGGAGCGGCTCGGCATCCCCCCGGAACGATGGAACGACTACCAGTCGCGCATGTTTGCGCAGCTGCCGGGCTGGACCGGATTCGCGCGCTGGAGGAGCGAGAACCCGCAATATCCGGCCCAGCGCGAGCACCCCATCGACTTGGTGGACTACCTGGCCGTGAGGCTGTTCTACGAGGTCGAGCTGGTCGCAGCTGCCTGCCGCAATGAACTGGGCGTGCCCGGCACCCTGGACGGCATTCGGGCCTGGGCGTGCGAGGAAGCGGGTCGCGGGGGGGAGGCAGGGGCCCGCGACCTCGCGGTCGGCCGGCTGTACCAGCTAGCCGTAGTCCTAGGCCTGAGTCCGGAACAGGTCCGCGAGCTGGCCGGCGACGGAGCCGGGACCCTGCTGGGCTGGCTCGAGCGCTTCCCGGAGGATCGGCACGGGCCCGTGTGGCTGGCGGCCTACGAAGACACCTATGCAGACCATCTGATGGGCAAGCTGGCGGGGCACCGCCGGGAGGAACGGGAGCCCGGCTTCCGGCCGGACGCGCAGCTGATCTTCTGCATCGATGCCCGGTCCGAGCCGTTCCGGCGACACATCGAAGACTCCGGCAATTACGAAACCTTCGGCTACGCAGGGTTCTTCGGCGTTCCTTTCAGTCACGAGGCGTTCGACAGCCATGACCGCCTCGCGCTGTGCCCCGTCTTGCTGAAGCCCCCCCGTGCAGTTGACGAGGAGCCGCGGCCCGGCGAGGAAACACCGCTGGCGAAGTATGCCTCAGGCACGCGCTGGCGGCGCTTCGGAGACGAGCTCTTCCATGACCTGAAGCAGCATCCCTTGGGCTCGTTCGTGCTCGTCGACGTGCTCGGCCTGCTGTTCAGCGTCGCATTGGTCGGCAAGACCCTGTTCCAACGGCCCTACGCCGCGATCCGTTCGTTGCTGGCGAGGCGGTTCCGAACCAAGCTGGAGACGAGCTTTACGCTGGACACGGCCGAGGTCGAATCGGTCGGGCCTAGCGGCTTCACCATCGAGGAGAGGGCTGGGTTCGTCGGAGGCGGCCTGCGGATGATCGGGCTGACCGACCCGATGGCCCGGCTCGTGGTCGTGTGCGGGCACGGCTCGGAGTCCGACAACAATCCGTACGCGGCGGCCTACAACTGCGGCGCCTGCGGGGGAGCGCACGGCGATCCGAACGCGCGAGTGTTCGCCGCGATGGCGAACGACCCGGCTGTCCGCCGCGCCGTAGCCGAGAGCGGCCTACAGATCCCCGACGACGTGTGGTTCGTCCCGGCCAAGCACGACACTGCCACCGACCGCGTCTCCTTCTTCGACCTGATCGACCTGCCATCGAGCCACCGGGAGGAGCTCAGCCGGCTGGAAGGGAACCTGGCCGCGGCCGGCGTGGCGCAGGCAAGCGAGCGGATCGCCAAGCTGCCCGGGGCGCCGCGAGGCCTGAGCGCGCGGCGCGCCGCGCTCCACGCGATCGGACGCAGCGTGGACTGGGCCAATCCGCGCCCGGAATGGGGGCTCTCCAGCAACGCGGCGTTCCTGATCGGCAGGCGCTGGCTGACCAAGGGGCTGGATCTGGAGGCGCGGTCGTTTCTGCATTCCTACGACCCGGCCAGCGACCCTGACGGCGGCATGCTTGAGCGCATCATGACCGCTCCGCTCATCGTCGGGGAGTGGATTAACATGGAGTACTATTTCTCCTCGGCCGACCCATGGGTGTACGGAAGCGGGAGCAAGGTGATCCACAACGTGGTGGGCGGGGTCGGCGTGATGCTGGGCAGCCAAGGCGACCTGCAGGGCGGCCTGCCAGTACAGGGCGTGATTGACGGGCCGCGCCGCTACCACGAACCGATGCGCCTGCTAGCCGTCATCGACGCGCCGGCGGAGAGGATTTCCGGGATCATCGCGAAGCACGAGATCCTGCAGGCTCTGTTTCACAACCAGTGGGTGAACCTGCTAGCCTTCGATGCCGACCGCAACGAGTTCCAAAGATACGGCACTGATGCGACTTGGAAACGACTGACTCTCGAGCCGGCGGCCTGACTGCGATGAGCACACTCTACACCAAGCGCCTGGCTTACTGGACAGCCGTCCTGTTCGTGCTGTGGCTGCTGCTTTCGGAGAGCTTCAACGCATTGCACATGGCGGTCGGCCTCGGGGCGGCTTTCCTCGTTGCGCTGCTGCGGACAGACCTGCGCGACGAGCGGACCTACCTGATTCGCTGGTGGAGGGCGCTGCTGTACATTCCATGGCTTTTCAGCCGGATGCTCATCAGCGGCCTTCACGTTTCGTACCTCATCCTCCATCCGCGGTTGCCGATCAAGCCCGTGCTCTTTCGCCACCGGGCCGATTTGGGCAGCGAGGAGGCGATTCTGCTGATGGGCAACTCCATCACGCTGACCCCGGGCACTGTCACTGTCGAGGCGGACTCAGAGGAACTGATCGTGCACGCACTGGACGAGGACTCGACCGGGGATGTGATCAGCCAAAGGCTTGAGAAGATGGTGGCCACGGTCTTCCCTGCCGGGGGCGGGCAGAGATGAGTCTCCTCTTCGTTCTGGATGTCATCGCGATCCTGATCGTGATGTACCTGTACCGGGTCGTCCGGGGGCCGACAGTGTTCGATCGCCTGCTAGGGCTGAACGGCATTTCCACCAAGGCCATCATCCTGCTTGTCGTGATCGGAACCGTGTACGAACGAGTCGAAATGTTCGTTGACATCTCGACCGGCTATGCGCTTCTGAACCTGGTGGGCGTGCTGGCGATCACCAAGTACCTGACCCAGAGGTGGAGGACATAATGCCGGTCGGCGTGACAGTGATGATTGCCGTCGGCCTGTTCTTCCTGGTCGTCGCGGCCGTCGGGATGGTGCGGCTGCCGGACGTATACACCCGCTCGCACGCGGTCTCGCTGACTGACGCCCTGGGCGCCTTCTTCGTCCTGATGGGACTGGCGACCTACCACGGATTCAGCACCAACACATTCCGGATACTTGTCGTGCTCGCGCTGCTGATCTTGGTGAATCCCGTCATTTCGCACGCAACCGTCCGCGCCGCGTTGCGGTCCGGCCAGAAGCCCGTCGCGGAGGACCGGCGATGACATATTCGTTCGAGCTGCCCCTGCTCGCGCTGCTGATCCTGACGGCTGCCGGGGCAATCATTGTCAAGGAGCTGATCAGCGCCGTGCTGATTCTCGGGGCATACAGCTTCTTCCTCGCGCTGGTCTGGGCTTGGCTGGGGGCGGCGGACGTCGCATTCGTGGAGGCAGTCGTCGGGGCCGGGCTCGCAACCGTGTTCTTCCTGTTGACGCTCTCGCAGACCTCTCCAGAGGACACCCGCATCCGAAGGCCTCCGCCACCAATCGCCGCCGTGATCGCGCTTCCGCTTCTGGGCCTGCTGCTGCTGTACGCGGCGAACGACCTGCCCGCCTTCGGAGATCCCACATCCCCGGCCAGCGTGCATGTGTCCCCCCATTACATCGAGAACAGCCTCGCCGACACCCGCACCCCCAACGTGGTGACGTCCGTCCTGATGGACTACCGCGTCCTTGACACCCTGATCGAGACGGTCGTTGTCTTCACTTCCGGCATTGCCTGCTGGCTCCTGCTCAGGAGGGATCCAGAGTGATCGAATCCCCGTTTGGCAGCGTCATCGTCCGGAGAACCGCCTCGCTGCTGGTCTCTCTGGTACAGCTATTTGCGCTTTATGTCCTGTTCTTCGGCCAGTACGGGCCCGGCGGGGGCTTTGTCGCGGGAGTGATGATCGCGGCAAGCCTGGTCTTCGGGCTGCTCGTGTTCGGAGAGAACAGTGCGACTGCACAACGGGCCACGCGCCTGCTGGCGGGAGACGGCGTGGGCCTGCTCCTCTTCGTTGCGGTAGGCGGACTTTGCCTGATCGGCGGCGGCGAGTTTCTCAACTACTCGCAAGCCCCGATTCCGGGGCTCGACAGCGCGGCCCGGCGGTACCTGGGCATCCTGCTGACGCAGGTAGGCGTGGCGCTGGACGTCGCCGTCGCAGCGGTCTCGATCGTGTACAGCCTGTCGCGTAGCGTCGCAGTTGGAAAGACCGATGCTTGAGCTGATCGAAGCGGCCCTGCGGCGGCCCAACCTCATCGCGTTCGTACTGCTGCTGCTATGGGGGCTGTACATCACGATCACCCACCACAACTACGTCAAGAAGCTTGTCGGCCTGTACATTGTCCAGACCAGCGTCATCTTCTTTCTCGTCACGACGGGAGCCAAGGAGGACGCCACCGTGCCCGTGATCTTGGGCGGGGTGGAGGCGCCCGGAGCGGACGATTATGTCAACCCGCTCCCGCAAGTGCTGACCCTGACGGCAATCGTCGTCCAGATCGCGACTCTGGGGGTCTCGCTGGGGCTAGTTTCGAGGATCTACCGGAGGTTCGGAAGCCTTGACGAAGAAGAGGTCTTGGAGAAGCTAGGATGATCGAGCACCTCCCGGCCTTGGTGTTCCTCACACCGCTCGCCACGGCAATCTCCATGCCAGTGGCCGGCCACCGGCGCCCGGCCCTGTGCCGCCCGATTGCGCTGATCGCGATCTGCTGCATGACCGTGCTGTCGGTGGCGAGCCTGTGGTCGGTGTCCGTTCACGGAGAGATCCGCTACTCGTTCAGCGGATGGCTGCCCCCCATCGGGATCGAGTGGCTCGCGGATTCGCTTGCCGCGACGATGGTCACGGTTGTGAGCGGGCTGGGCGTGCTCTGCCTTCTGTTCGCCGACGGGCTCGGGGAGCGCCCTCTGGGCGGCCGCGCGGTCCCCTACTACACGATGGTGCTGCTGCTGGTCGCCGGGCTCAGCGGCGCCATCTACGCCGGCGACTTGTTCAACATCTTCGTGTTCTTGGAAGTGGTCTCGCTGTCCGCCTACGCCCTCGTGGCCGTCCCGGGCGGCCGCGCGCTCGTATCGGCCTTCCGGTATCTGTTGATGGGCGCCTTGGGGACCGCCTTCTACCTGCTGGGCGTGGGGTACTTCTACGCCGCGACCGGCGCCCTGAACATCGCCGACCTGTCCCAGCGGCTGCCCGGCCTGCTCGAATCCAAGGCGGTCATGGGCGGTCTGATCTTCATGTTCATCGGGCTGGCCATCAAGATGGCCCTCATGCCGCTGCACGGTTGGCTTCCCGACGCCTACAGCGACGCGCCGGCCTCGACCGTGCCGCTGCTCGCGGGCCTGGTGACAAAGATCTCGCTTCTCGTCTGGGCGCGAATTCTGTACTGGGTCATGCAGCCGGGCGCCGGCGGCGGGACCCTCACCATATTCGCTCTCGTCACCACGTTCGGCATCCTGGCGTCGGTCGCCGGGGCCTGTCTGGCCCTTCGCCAGCGCGAGCTGAAGCGAATGTTCGCCTATGGCGGAATCTCCCATGTGGGCCTGGTGCTGATCGGGGTCGGGCAGGCCAACGAGACCGGCCTGTCGGGTGCTATGTATTACCTGCTCAACGACGCGGTGATGCAGTGCTCGCTGTTCGTTCTGGCCGGATTCCTGGCCCTGAGATACGGGGCGTCCACGCTGGACGAGCTGGGCCGCGCCCATGTGCGGAACCCGTGGGCGATCGTGACCTTCGTGGCGGTTGGCCTCGGCATGGTCGGCCTGCCTCCCACGGGAGGGTTCTTCGGCAAGCTGAGAATCCTGCTCGGCACCCTGGAGGCAGACAACACTATCGCGGCCGCCGCGGTCGTGCTGACCACGCTCATCACACTGGGCTATTTCGCCCAAGTCTTCGAGAAGCTTGTTCGCGCCGGGAGCGACAGCGCCTCCGCTCACCAGCCGGAGACGCCATGGCCGCTGCGCGCGACCATGGCCGCCCTCGTCGCGGCAATCGTGGGACTGGGCATCTGGAACGACCAGGTGGTCGGCCTGCTGGTAGACGCCACAGCGCCTCTCGGGATATGACGCCCATGACGGACACGGCACGCACGAAGGGGGGCACTAGCTAGGATGCCGGTCTTTGCCCTGATTCCCGGCCTTCCGCTCGCGGCCTTCGTGATCCTGGCGGTGGGCGGCCGTCGCATCGGAGACGCCAGCCACCGGGTCGGGATTCCCGCAGTCGGCCTCTCTTTCGCGCTCTCGATCGCGGCGCTGGCAGAGGTGGCCCGAAACGGAGCGCTCTCGATCCCGCTCTACCGCTTCCTGGACGTGGGCGAGCTTGTCGTCACGGTCGGCCTTTACGCCGACCAGCTCACCGTGCTGCTGCTCCCGCTCATCACAGGGGTCAGCTTCGTGGTCCATGTCTACTCGGCGCGATACATGACCGGCGACCCGAGGTACCGCAAGTTCTTCGCGGTCATCGGCCTGTTCACGTTCGCCATGACGATGCTGGTCATGAGCGACAACCTGCTGGTGACCTACATGTGCTGGGAAGTGATGGGAATCTGCTCCTATCTGCTGATCTCCCACTGGGCACAGAGGCGGGAAGCGGGCCAGGCGGCGACAAAGGCATTCCTGGTCAACGCCGTCGCCGATGTCGGCCTCGGCTTCGGCGTCGTGCTCACGTTCGCCACATACGGGACCTTCAACATCCAAGAAATCCTTGCCCAAGCTCCGGCCATGCAAGGGCAGACCCTGGGCGCGTTCGGGTTCGAAATCGAGCGGAACACCTTGATCGCGCTCTGCCTGCTCAGCGGGGCGATCGGCAAGTCGGCACAGGTGCCCATGCACGTGTGGCTGCCCTACGCCATGGAGGCGCCGACGCCGGTCTCGGCGCTGATCCATGCGGCGACGATGGTGAACGCGGGGCCGTTCCTGCTCGCACGGCTCAGCCCCCTGGTGCTGCTGGCCCCGTCGGCGATGGCAGCGATTGCGGTCGTTGGCGCGATCACCGCACTCTACGGCGCGCTGGTCTCGCTCACCCAGTCGGACATCAAGAGGCTGCTGGCCTACTCGACGATCAGCCAGATCGGCTTCATGATCTTCGCGTGCGGTGTCGGCGCATTTGGGGCCGCCATCTTCCATCTCTTGGCGCACGGATTTCTCAAGGCGTACCTGTTCCTGTCCACAGGCGATTCCCTTTGGGCGACCGGGGGGCACGCGCACGCGCACGCCGACGCTGCCCCCGGCCGGATCCGGCGGCTGGCGGCTGGCTCCCTGCTGCTCGCGTGCGTGCCGCCGCTGGTCCTGTTTTCCGGGCCGTACGAGCAGCTCTGGAACTCGCAGCATGTCCCGTCAGCGCGAATCGCGTTCTGGGTCGTGGCCCTCGCGGCCGTGTTCCTGACCGCAGTCTACGCGTTTCGCGGCGTCGTCTCGCTGTTCGGCGCCACAGTCGGCAAGTCCGTTCAGGCCCGGCCAAGCCTGTTCTCGGCCGCCCACCTGCCAGGCCTGGCCGTTTGCGGAATCGCGGTAACGGCCCTGCTGGCCGGGGTGTGGTCAGGGTTCAGCGAATTCCTGCAGCCAGCTCTTGGCGCGCTCCCGACCGAGACCGCTGAGGCGAGCCTGCCAGTTGCACTTGCGGTGTCGCTGGCAGTTGCAATCTTGGGATGGTGCTTCGCGTACTATTGCCACCTGCGCCCTGCGGCGGTTCCTTTCGCGCGTCGGGAATGGGTCAAGACAGCGTACGTGCTCTTCTTGAACAAGCTCTACTTCGACGAGATCCACCGGGCGGTTGCCGTGAACCCTGCCTTGAGGATCTCGCGTTGGTTGTTGCACCAGCTTGAAGACCGCATCATCAACCGGACCGTCCACGAAGTGGGGGCAGGGGTGCGAGAGGGCGCCCGGGTGCTCGAAGGGTCGGCGGAAAGCGGCGTGATCGACCCCGCGGTGACCGGGGTGGCCCGTCTCGTGACCGGCACCGCAGCTTGGCTGGAAAGGCTGGCCGAGTCGGGCCTGGTGACCCGCGGGCCCCGGATGGCTACGAACCTACTCGTGCGGGTATCGGGCTGGCTGTTCCGCGTTGTTGACAAGCCCGTGACGGAAGAGACCCTCCCGAGAGTCGGCGGGTTCGCCGACGACACCGGCGAGACACTGCAGCGGATCGGGCCCAGGACCTTGCGCCACCATCTGGTAATCATCGTGTGCTGGCTATCGCTTGCGATCGGCCTTACGTACTTGCTGGCCAACTGACGGAGTAGCGATCGAAAAGGTGCCCTAATGACATCACTCTTCACAGAACACCTGATCACGTCGTTGATCACTGTTCCTTTTGCCGGAATCGTGGCCCTGCTGTTCGTTCGGGGCGATGTGTGGGTCCGTCGCGTCGCCATGGGGGTTTCCCTGCTCGCGCTGGGCCTGTCCACGGCGCTGTGGTGGAGATTCGATCCGTCGATCGAGGGCATGCAGTTCGTCGAGCGAACCAGTTGGATGGAGAACTTCAACATCCAGTACGCGGTCGGCGTCGACGGCATCAGCCTGGTCCTTGTCCTGCTCACCACGCTGCTGGGTCCGCTCTGCGTGCTCGCCTCATGGACCTCGATCGCAAGCAAGGTCAAGGCCTACATGGTCCTGATCCTGCTGGTGGAGGGCGCGATGATCGTCGTTTTCACCGCGCTCGACCTGTTCCTGTTCTTCATGCTGTGGGAAGTCACGATGATTCCCATGTATTTCATGATCATCCTATGGGGCGGCCCGGGCCGGATCCAGGCGGGGATCAAATTCGTGCTCTACAGCCTGACAGGCAGCCTGCTGATGCTGGTCGGGATCCTCGCCCTGTACCTGCAGACGGGCCGCTCGTTCGACATTCAGGCCATGGTGGGGCATGCCATCCCCGAGGATGTCCAGATCTGGATCTTCTCGTTCATGTTCCTAGGGTTTGCCATCAAGCTGCCGATGGTTCCCTTCCACTCGTGGCTGCCCGACGCCCACTCGGAGGCCCCGACTGCCGGCAGCGTGATCCTGGCGGGGGTGCTGCTGAAGATGGGGGGCTACGGCTTCTTGCGGATCTGCCTCCCGATCCTGCCCGAGGCATCCGTCGAGTTCGCCCCGTTCATCCTGTGGCTCTCCATCGTCGGCATCATCTACGGCGGGTGCCTCGCACTGGCCCAGTCCGACCTCAAGAAGCTAGTAGCGTACTCATCGATCTCCCACATGGGATTCGTGACCCTGGGCATCTTCGCCTTCAACGAACAGGGCATCGAGGGCGCCGTGATCCAGATGTTCGCTCACGGCATGTCGACTGGGGCCCTGTTCCTTGCCATCGGCTTCCTGTACGACCGCACGCACACCCGGATGATCGCCGACTACGGCGGCTTGCAGAAGCCCATGCCCCGATTCGTCGTCCTGCTTTCGATCTTCGCAATGGCTTCCTTCGGACTACCCGGCATGGGGAATTTCACGGGCGAGTTCCTAGTGCTGCTGGGCACATCCTTCGGCGGCATGCTCAAGGTCCTGCTCGCGATGAGCGGGATCGTGCTGGCAGCCGCGTACATGCTCTGGATGCTGCAGCGCGTCGTACTGGGCCAGCCCCGCGCGTCGCTCGAATCTCTGCCGGACCTGAACGCGCGCGAGATCGCTACGCTCGTCCCGCTGGTAGTCGGCGTCTTCGTGGTCGGCCTGATTCCCGCCACGCTGACGACGAAGCTGGATTCGACCGTCAAGAGTCTGCTGGACCGATCCCCCGCCATCGTCCAGAGCGCGTCCGCTCCCGGAGAATGAATCGGCTGGGGGCGCCTGCCAGATCTTCGCGCCCGTGTGTCCGGCAGGGCTTTTCAATGTCAGATAGCGAGGGGCGGATTGCATAAGGAGTTAGGAGAGGGGCTGGACAAACGCGCGGTGGTTGTGCGATAACTCGCAGAGTGGGACCGCAGCACATCCCGTTAGGCGAGGTCCGGGTCCGTCCAGTCCGGCCCGACGAGGAGTCGCGCTGGAACGAGTTGATGCGGCAGCGGCACTACCTCGGCTTCCGGAACTTGTGCGGCAATCGCCTGCGGCATGTCGCCGTGCTCGGCGAGCGCTGGCTGGCGCTGGTCGGCTGGCATGCCGCCGCCTTGCACTGCGCCGCGCGCGACCGCTGGATCGGCTGGACCAGCTTGCAACGGCGCCAGCGTCTGTTCCTAGTCGCCAATCAGAGCCGTTTTTTGCTGCTCTGCGAGGCCGGCAGCGTGCCCCATCTGGCCTCGCGCGTGCTCGGCCTGAGCCTGCGCCGGCTGCGCGCCGACTGGCTCGCCCGGCATGGTCACGAACTGCTGCTGGCCGAGTCGTTCGTGGACCCGAGCCGCTTCGTCGGCACCTGCTACCGGGCCACCAACTGGATCGAGGTCGGGCGCACCGCAGGCTTCGGCCGCCAGCGCGGCGGTCGCATCGGCTATGTCAGCCACGGCCAGCCCAAGCGCGTGTTCGTGTACCCGTTACGGCGCACGGCGCGGCAACAGCTCGCGGCTGCGACGCCGCAGCCGGCCTGGCGCCGGCAGCGTCCCAAGATTATGCTCAAGCCAGCCCAATGGCGCTCCCTGCGCGCCTTCCTCGCCCAAGTGCCCGACACGCGCAGCTGCTACGGGCTGCGCTACCCGATGCAGACCGCGCTGACGATCCTGATCGGCTCGCGGCTGGCGGGCTGCCAGACGCTGACCCAGCTGAGCGACTTCGGCCGGGCGCTGAGCCAACAGACCCTGGCGTTGATCGGCTCGCGGCTGCGCCCGCAGACCGGGCGCTACGAAGCGCCCGGCATCAGCAGCTGGCACTACATCCTGCAGCGCACCGACGAGGCCGAGGTAGAGCGTCTGATGGCAGCTTGGACGGCCGAGCAAGCCTTGGAGAATGAAGACGATAGCGACGATAGCGACGATAGCGACGATAGCGGCGATGGCGGCGATGGCGGCGATGGCGGCGATGGCGGCGATGGCGAAGAGCCGCTGCAGGCGGTGGCACTGGACGGCAAGGTGCTGCGCGGGTCGTATGACCGGGATCTGGGCGCGGATGGCCAGCCGCTGGACAAGCCGGCCCAGCAGCAGCTCTCGGCGCTGGATCTGGACTCGGGCACGGTGGTCGGCCAGCTCGGTTTCAGCGGGCAGAAGGACGATGCCGAGGGGGCGGCGCTGCGCGAGCTGGTGCGGGATCTGGCCGGCACCGGCAGCTGTATCATCGCCGACGCGCTGCACACCCAGCGCGGCACCGCGCAGCATCTGCTCGACCTCGGGCTCGACTACCTGTTCACAGTCAAAGGCAACCAAGGCAAGGTGCTTGAGGAGGTGCGCGACTCCTTCCACTGGGACTGTCAGCAGCCGCACACCACCCGCGACTGCGAGCACGGCCGCATCGAGGTGCGCAGCATCCGTGTCTCGGACGAACTGGATCCGAAGCTGTCCTACATCAGCTTTCCCGGCGTGCGCTTTGTCGCCCAAGTACGGCGCGAGGTCGCCTACAAGAAGGACGGCCGCCAGCGCAAGCCGGAGACCGTCTACTTGTTGACCAGCCTGCCGCCGGAACGGGCCACGGCCGAGCGACTGCTGCGGCTGAACCGGCTCTACTGGGGCATTGAAAACCGCGTCCACTACGTGCGCGACGTCGCCCTGCGCGAGGACGCCAGCCGCATCCGCAAGAAGTCGCTGCCGCGTCTGATGGCCACCTTCGCCAACCTCGCGATCTCGATCCTACGCTTGCTCAAGACGAAGAACATCCAACGCCGCATGGACCAACTGCACCTGAAACCGGACGAGGCCGTGGCCCTGCTGCTCGCCTGACTGCCTCACACGCCTGTCCGGCCCTGCGGCCCGGCCGTAGGTGTGCCTACCCCTGCCCGTGCGGCCCCCTGCGACCGCGCCAAGGCTCCTGGGTGTGCTGTCGCATGCTCGCACGCCCCGCCGACTCGGCTTCCGGACGCCATCTCCCGAGCTCCGCGCACTCCAAGACATGCCTCAACCCCCGTTCGCATCAAACATTGAATTTGCCTGGTGTGTCCGGCGGCGGAGCGCTCCAGCGTCAGGCCGCATAGTACAATCAAAACGGATCGGCCGCGCCCCCGCGAACCGGCCGAGCGGTCGCAGAATCTAGGGCGCTCGCCGCAGGAGGATCGGACGATGTGCCCGCCCGCCGGAACCCTGCAATGCTGAAGCTATTTCAAAACCAAGGGAAGATCCTGCGCTGGACCATGGGGATCATCCTTTTCCTAGTGGCTGGCTCCATGATCATCACGCTGGTGCCGAACGTGTTCGGCCCGGCCGGTCCGGGCGCCGCCGACATCCTCGCAGAGGTGGATGGCGTGCCGGTCACTACTGGCGACGTGGAGGTGGAGCTGCGGCAGCACCGCGCAAACAACGTCCCTCCCGCGGCGATCTCGATGATCGCCAGCAACACGATCGATGCCCTGATCGCGGAGCGCGTCCTCTTTGCCGAGGCTGCGGCGCTCCGATTGGTCCCCACGGACGAAGAACTCGCGGTCTGGATCCGCGAACAGCTCCCGGAGGTCCTGTTCCCGGATGGCAAGTACATCGGCGCGGACGCCTACCATCGTTTCGTTCGCCAGCAGTTTCGCCGCACGGTGCCCGAGTTCGAGCAAGAGATCCTCTACAACATCGCCATTTCACAGCACTTGCGGCAGCTGGTGACCGATGGCGTCAGCGTGACCGAGGAGGAACTCAAGCGGCGATTCCACGACGAAAACGACAGTGTGCGGATCGAATGGGCAGCGGTTGACTCGGCGAGCGTGCGCGGCGAGGTCGAGGCAAACCCAGAACAGTTGCGCACATACTTCGACGCCAACAAGCTGCGCTACCGGCATGCGGAGCGCAGGCCGCTCAAGCTGATGACGATCGGCCCCGACGCCTCCGTCAGCGACCACGAGATCACGGACGCGGAGATCGATCTGCATTACTCGCAAAACCAATACCGCTTCGAGAATCCCGAGCGGGTCAAGGTGCGCCACATCCTGTTTATGACCATGGGCAAGTCTGAAGCCGAAGCAGAGCAGGCCCGCAAGGACGCCGAGGCCGTGCTCGAAGAGCTGCGCGGAGGAGGGAGTTTCGAGGAGCTGGCCAAGGAGCACTCCGAGGATCCGGGCAACGCCGAGAACGGCGGCGACCTGGGCTGGGTCAGCCGGGGCATGATGGACCCGGCTTTCGAGGAGGCCAGCTTCGCGCTCCGGGAAACCGGGGAGATCACGCAGTCACCGGTTAAGTCGGAGTTTGGCTACCACCTGATCCGGCTCGACGACCGCCAAGCGCCAAGCGTCAAGCCGCTCAGCGAGGTGCGCGACGTAATCCGCCAAGACCTGAGCGCCGAACGCGCCCAAAGCGACCGCTACAGCCTGATGGAAAGGGCCATGGCGGCCGCCGACCGGGCCGGCGCCGCGTTGGAGAACGCTGCCGGCGAGCTAGGCCTGCCGTATCAGGCCTTCGAGGCCTTCAGCCGGGCGGACCTGCCCGACCAGTTGCCCAAGGCCTCTGCCCTCGTCGAGGCCATCTTCGAACAGCCCGTCGGCCAAGTCCTCACCGTGGCCGAGGAGGACACTTTGTACATCGGATTCGTGACCGAGGCCGTGCCCGCCCGCGACGCCGAGTACGAAGAGGTCAGCTCGACGGTCCGGGAAGACTATATCGACACCGAGTCTGCCAATATCGCGCGCCAGCGGGCAGAGGATCTGGCGCAGGCTGCCAAGGATGCTTCCGCGGACCTCACCGCAGCCGCGCGACGCAGCAGACTGTCCACCACCACGACGGATTGGACCAAGCGCGGAGGGGAGATCGAAGGCTTGGGATCCATCAACGCGCTGGGAGAGGCGGCATTCACCATGACAGACGGCGAGTTGCAAGGTCCCGTCGCCGTGGGCGACCGCTGGGTCGTCTTCCGCACGATCGGCATGCAGCCCGCCGACGAATCCGCGCTCGCCTCCGATGGCGATGCCCTGCGCCAAACCCTCCTCAACGAGAAGCGGACCATGGTATTCGACTATTTCCGCAGCCAGAAGGTCCGAGACTATAGCGAGCAGGGGCTGGTGGTGCGGTACGCCGACCGCATCCAGCAATACCTGCAGTCTATGCAGAGCGTGATCTAGACTCGTCTCCAAGGCTAGGAAGTCCGACCATGCGCATGCAAAAGCTCGTCCCAGTTCTCCAGCGCTTTCCGAGCCGAGCGCTCGCGGATGTTGCAGGAGCCGTCCGACAGCAAATGGAGGCCGCCGCTTGGACGCGACGGGTTCCGGCAGGGAGCCGCGTCGCGGTTGGGGTCGGCAGTCGCGGCATCCGCAATATCGACGTGATCGCCAAGGCGGTGGTCGACTTCTGGAAGTCGCGCGGCGTCCAGCCGTTCATCGTGCCCGTGATGGGCAGCCATGGAGCGGCAACCGCCCAGGGCCAGACGGACGTGCTCGCCCACTACGGAATCGACGAGTCCACCATGGGCGTGCCGGTTGAGAGCTCGCTCGAGGTCGTCCGGGTGGGCACCACGCCGGAGGGTATCGAGGTCTCGATGGACCGCCGGGCGTTCGAGAGCGACGGCGTCATGCTTTGCGGCCGGGTCAAGTGGCACACCGACTTCGAGGGCTCCCTGGAGAGCGGCATTCACAAGATGATGGCGATCGGTCTCGGCAAGTGGGAGGGTGCCAAGCGATATCACAGCTGGGCATTGAAGATCGGCATGGGCCAAGTGATCCGCAGCGTGGGATCCGCAATGCTGGCCACGGGCAAGATGCTCGGCGGCCTGGCGATCTTGGAGGACGCCTACCACGGCACTGCCGAGGTCCACGCGCTGGGTGCGGATGGCATGGCCGAGCGTGAAGAGGAATTGCTGCGCCGGGTCAAGGGCTGGAAGCCGAACCTCCCTGTCAGTGAGGTCGACCTGCTGATCTTGGATGAGATCGGCAAGGACATCAGCGGCGCCGGGATGGACACGAAGGTGGTCAATCGCGGCGGGGGGCACGGGCCCAACAACTGGCAGGGCGTGCCGACGGTGCATCGAATCTTCGTCCGCGACCTGTCAGGCAACACCTACGGAAACGCCATTGGAATGGGCCTGGCGGACATTGTGCACGACCGCCTCGTAAAGAAGGTCGACTTTCAGGCCACTTGGGTCAATGCTCTGACATCCTCGGTCACATCGCCCGGATTCACGCCGTTGCACTTCGCGACCGATCGCGAGTGCTTGGAGCGCGTACTGCCGACGTGCGGCAAGCTCGACCCGGGGACGTGCTCGATCATCTGGATTCGCAACACTCTGGATCTGTCCTACCTGCTGGCTAGCGAGAACCTGCTGGAGGAACTGGCCGCTAGCGATTCGGTCTCCCTGGAGGGCGAGGCCGCCGGGCTGCCCTTTGACCCCTCGGGCGACTTGATCAGCCCGTTCGAGGCGTCTGCGGCGCGCCACACGGCCGCGTGACTTCAAGCTCGGGCAATTGACGGGCTGCGACAGTACGCCTTTCACGGGGAGCCAGCGCTAGGCCTGTTCCCAATGGACATCTTGCAAGCGGTCGTGCTGGCCTTGGTGCAGGCCTTCACCGAATTCTTGCCCATCAGCAGCTCAGCGCACTTGATCTTGACCCGCTGGCTGCTCGGGTGGCAGGACCCAGGCCTGTTCTTCGACGTGGCGCTGCACTTCGGCACCCTGCTCGCCCTTGCCGCGTATTTCGCTCGCACTTGGATGCGAATCCTCGGGCTTGCCGCGGGCCGAGAGGTGCTCCGCCCCGACGCCGGCGATCCCGACCTCGAGCTCTACAAGAATCCTCGCTTGCTGTGGTATCTGGCGGCGGCGACGGTGCCGGCGGCGCTGGCCGGGCTGCTCTGGCAGGATCTCATCGAAGCGAGGCTGCGCAGTCCTGGCGTGATCGCGTTCATGCTGGTCGCAGTGGGATGCTTGATCTGGTGGGCGGACCGCCGGTCGGTCCCTCGCAGCGGTCTGGGCTCGCTTCCGTTCCACGCTGTGATGCTGGTTGGCTGCGCGCAGGCAATCGCGCTGATACCAGGAACTTCGCGCTCGGGCATCACCATCGCCGCCGGATTGCTGCTCGGCCTTCAGCGCCAGGCCGCGGCACGGTTCTCCTTCCTGCTGGCTATGCCTGTGGTGCTGGGCGCATCGCTGAAGACAGGGCTGGAGACCTTCTCGGGCAGCGAGACCCTGGCGATCGCGTACGGCCCGTTAGGCGTGGGCGTGGCGGTGAGCGCCGTGGCGGGCTACGGCGTGATCGCTGGATTCCTGCGCTTCCTGCAGAGCGCAACCATGGCACCATTCGTTTACTATCGCGTGGCATTTGGGATAATCGTGCTAGTTCTTGCCAGTACCTCCGGGCTCCAAGAATCTCTGGCCGCGATCGGGCAAGACGGATGAGAATCAAGCTCCTCGTAGACAACCCGCGCTTCAATGAGATGGCAGGTGTCCTGCTTTGGATCGCCGCGGCCGGAGTGCTGTTGAGCTTGGTCTCGTACAGCCCCGCGGACCCCTCTCCCAACGTTGCCGCCGGGCCGGGCCAAGCCCGCAACTGGATGGGTTTCCCGGGAGCCTATGGCGCAGACCTGCTGCTGCAGGCCTTCGGGCTGGTCGGTTTCCTGCTGCCCGCTTATCTGGCTAAGCTCGGCTGGAACCAGATACGCCAACTGGAAGTCGAGAACCCGATTCGGCGCGGTGTCGGCATGGCCCTCTTGGCCGGTGTGCTATGCACGGTGCTGCACATGCTCAGCCGGCCTGTCGACGGTGCCCTGCCCGACCGCTGGCATCAAACCGTCAAGGCCGGCGGAACAGCCGGCAAGGTCATCGCCGAATCGTTGATCTCGGTGCTGAATATCGGCGGCACGATCCTGTTGATGGCGGCGGTCGCGGCCATCGGCACATACTTGCTGACCTCAATCCGAATCGTCGATCTCGTGGGACGCTACAGAGAGCGCGACCCCGAAGAACCCAAAGACGCCTCTCCGGCAGAAAACAGCGACGGCGATCAAGCGATCCCGGTAACCATCCGCTCGGACCTTCACTCCGCACCGTCAAGGTCGGCCCTTGGCACTCATCCCGATCCAGTGCCAGTTCGGCCGAGGCTGCCCCAGCCGCACAAGGCCGCTGAACCTGGCCCGCCGGAGCCACCGCCGATCGTGCCGTTCGAGGGCGACGAGGACGGGGATCTGGCGAGCATGCTGACTGGCCTAGGAAGCGGCCCAGCCGCCAGCAGCGATGATGCTGCGACGGGCGGTCTGGCTACGGAATACGTGCTGCCGAGCACCGGCATTCTCAATGCGCCGCTCGGGCGCGCGCCCTACGACGAGGCCCAGCTCCACGAAACGGGGCGCCAGATCGTCGCGAGATACGAAGAATTCGGAGTGCGCGGCGTCATCGAACGCATCAACCCCGGACCCGTGGTGACAACATTCGAGTTCAGTCCCGCGCCGGGCATGAAAGTCGCGCGGATCGTCAACCTTTCCGAAGAACTGTGCCTCGCCCTGAAATGCGAGTCCATTCTGATCGAGCGCATCCCGGGCCGATCCACGGTCGGCATCGAAGTCCCCAACCAAGAGCGCGAAATCATTTCCTTGCGCGAAGTCATCGAGACTCCGGTCTTCGAAAACTCAGAGTCCATGCTGACGTTCGCCCTAGGCAAGGACATCAACGGAAAAATCCACTGCGCGGACCTAGCCACGATGCCTCACTTGCTGGTAGCCGGGCAGACGGGCTCGGGCAAGAGCGTCATGGTCAACACGGTGATCATGTCGATCCTGCTGCATGCCACGCCAGACGATGTGCGCTTCATCCTGATCGACCCCAAGGCGGTCGAGATGACTCTGTATCGGGACATCCCGCACCTGCTCACCCCGGTCATCATCGACATGAAGGAGGCTAGCAACGCGCTCAAGAACGCGACACGCGAAATGGAGCGCCGCCTGCAGCTGCTGGCGAGGCACGGATGCCGCAACATCAGCCAATTCAACAAGTACGTAGAGCGCCAGGGCGAGGACGGGCCCAAAGACGTCGCCAGCCTCGAACTCGAGAAACTCCCCTACATCGTCGTGATCGTCGACGAGCTGGCCGATCTGATGATCCAGTACGGCAACCAAGTCGAAGGTTCGATCCAGCGCCTGGCCCAAATGGCGCGGGCGGTCGGCATCCACCTGTTGCTCGCGACTCAGCGCCCGAGCGTCAACGTGATCACGGGCGTGATCAAAGCGAACATCCCCGCAAGGCTATCGTTCTTGCTGGCAACGCGAGTCGATTCGCGCACCATCTTGGATGCGAACGGTGCCGAGTCCCTGCTCGGCCAGGGTGACATGCTGTTCTTGCCGCCGGGTGGCGCCGGGCGCATGAGGCGCTTGCACGGCCCGCTCGTTTCCGAAGGCGAGATCGAAGGAGTGGTCTCCCACTGGAAAGATCTTTCCAGCCCACAGTACGAGACCGATTACCTGGCATCTCCCGATGGCGACCAAGACGAGGATGGCCCGGATGCGGATCCAGACTTCGACGATCCGATGTACAAGGACGCGGTCCAACTTGTGCTGGAGCTGGGCAAGGCTTCGACATCCACGCTACAGCGGCGACTGCGCCTGGGATACGGGCGGGCGGCCCGGATACTGGACGCAATGGAGCGCGACGGCATTATCGGCCCGCCCGATGGCAGCAGGCCGCGCGACGTGCTCAGGCGGCCCGACTGGCTCGACCAACCGGATTCGGAATGAGCCGAGCGCCAACGATGGCGCGTGCGGCGGTCTCGACCGAACGACGCCGGAAGGCGCCGGAACAGGAGCCGCGCGGGAACTCACCCGAATACAGGACCAGCTTGCGTTCCTATTCGGGGTGACGGTCGACCTCGATTGCACGCACCGGCCGCGACTTCACTGCCCGAGGTGCTTTTCGAACAGCCTCGCGATATCGGTGCAATGCTGCACCACATCGCGCTGGTTCTCTGCCTCAACCATGACCCTGACGACCGGCTCGGTGCCCGAGTAGCGGATCACCACGCGACCGCGGCCAGCTAGCTCAAGCTCCCGGTCGGCCACCGCGTCGCGGATTTCGGGCAATTGCTCGAGCGGGCGCTTCTCCCGCACGCGCACGCTGATCAGCTTCTGCGGGGAAACCTTCAACCGGCTGCGGAGTTCGCTGCACGGCACGCCCTCTTCGACGATAGTGCGCAACACCATGAGCAGGCTCAGCAAGCCATCACCGGTCGTGGAGTAATCACCGAAGATCACATGGCCGGACTGCTCTCCGCCGAGTGCCGCACCGGTGGACAGCATCTCATCGATCACATACTTGTCGCCCACCGGCGTGCGGACCAGTTTGATTCCTTGGTCCTGCAGAGCCAGCTCGAGCCCGAGGTTGGACATGACCGTCGCCACGACCAAGTTGTCGGGCAGCATTTCCTTGCGCTTCAACGCTTGCGCCATCAGCAGCAAGACGTTGTCGCCGTTCAACTCGCCGCCGAACTCGTCCACGAACAGGCAGCGGTCGGCGTCGCCATCAAGCGCCGCACCGAAATCCGCTCCGCTGGCAACGACCTCCTCGGCCAAGCGGTCCATGTGCAGGGCGCCGCAATCGAGATTGATGTTCCTCCCGTTCGGAGCACAGGCGATGAACTTTACGTCCGCGCCGATCGCTTCGAACAAGATCGGGGCGACCTCGGATGCAGCACCGTTCGCACAGTCCACGACGAAACGCAGGTGCCGCGCCTGCCGTGGCACCGCGCCGGCGCGCACTAGGTGCCGCGCGTACTGCAAAGCGACATCGGGCTCATCATCGGGCTCGATCGCTCGTACTCGACCGGGCTGCGCCAGCAGGCCCTCGACGCGCCCTTCGATTTCCGACTCAGTCTGGTCCGGCAACTTGTAGCCGAACGGGCCGAACACCTTGATGCCGTTGTCGTCGAACGGGTTATGCGACGCCGACACCTCGATGCCCAGCGAATAGTCTCCCTGCTGTGTGGCATAGGCCACCGCGGGCGTGGGCACTACGCCGGCGAACGCGTGCGCGGCTCCACCGTCCTGCAGTCCGGCTGCCAACAGCCGCACGATGTGCATGCTCGACACCCGCGTGTCCATGCCGATGAGCACATTGGGGTTTCGAGACTTAGCGATCTGGCCGGCCAATGCGCGGCCAACGGCGTACACGGTCTTGTCGTCGAGGGGGAATTCGCCGGAACGACCGCGAATTCCATCCGTGCCGAAGAGCTTGAGAGACATGGGTTTGGGAAGCCGCCAAAGAGCGCGGAAGCTCCCCTGATTGTACGACTTTCATGCACTTCCGATCCGGCGAAACGGTTCCTGGAGGGAGGCAAATCCTGCCCTGGCGATGGGCAAGGCCCACCTTTTCCCGGTTCGCGGCACTCGGTCGACAGACGCCGAAGCGATCAGCCGGCGACAAGGTGCGAACCCGAGGGCAAGCGCTCCCTCAAGCGGCGAACCCGTGCATTTTCCGGTAGATCGAGCTGTCGTAGCGCTGGGTCGACTTGAAGTGCTCGTGGCGACCGTCTCCTGCTTCGGGATACGCCAGAGCCTGTATCGCTTCGCGATCCTCATCTGAGAGTCCGCGGAACTGGCGAGCAATCTCCACATCGGCCATCAACTGTTCCATCGTCAAATAGCCGCGGACGATCGACGAAACTGGCACGTTCAGCGCCCAGCGCACGCACATCTCGGCGGTGACCTTGGTGGTCGACGGGATTTCGCCAATCCGCGGCCCGCCGCCCAAGCATTTCATCCCGATCACGCCCACATCCTTGGCCAGGCACATCGGCACGACTTCCTTCTGGAAGGACCGGTAGAAGTAGTCCATCGGATTGATGGGCATCTGCGACGAAGCCCATTCGTACCCCTTGCCCAGCATTTTGAGGTGGATGCGCGGGTGCTTGTGCCCGGTAAACCCGATGTAGCGCACCTTGCCAGCCTGCTGCGCCTCCAGCGCCACCTTGAGACCGCCGCGCCCAAACACCCATTCCGGGTCATTGTCGTAGTTGATCTCGTGGAACTGCCACAGGTCGATGTAGTCCGTCTGCATGCGCGTGAGGCTGTCTTCCAAGCACTGCCGGGCGAACTTCTCGTCGCGACCGGAATTCTTGGTCATCAGGAAGACCTGCTCCCGGCGACCCTTGAGAGCCTTGCCCATGAACTCCTCGGCATACCCATCGTGGTATGCCCAGGCGTTGTCCCAGAAGAAAACACCGTTGTCTACCGCGGCGTGGGCCAGCTTGAGCGCGACCGGCTCGCCATCGTCCTGCGCAGCGCGGCCCAAGTGAGCCCCGCCGAGGCACAGGATCGAGACCTGCTCGTCCGTGCGTCCCAGCCGGCGAGTCGGAATGCCCCGGCCAGCGTCGTCTTGGGCAATCGCCTGTGCCGCCAGCGCGCCAAGGCCCGAGCCCGCGGCAGCTGGATGCGAGATTCTCGAATTCGCCATGGCAACTAGTATATGCGAGAGGGCGCGCATGCGAAGCTAGCGTCACCCTAGGCCCGCGCACGGTTTCGGCGCGACGCCGGGCCCGATGCCGCGAGCGCCCGCGCCGCTATCGGCCAGGCTGGGTGGGAGCAAAGAATCCTGCGGGTGCCAAGCCGACGATTCTCCAGCGCTTGCCACGCTTGCGCACCGAGACGCGGAGGGTCTGGCGACGCCGCTCCACGGGCCCCGGATCCAGCTTGGGCGTGAGTTCCAGCAACCAATCCACGCTGGCGGTCCACTGCTCGGGGCCGCCCTCGGGAACGCCGACAGAGACTGATGACGCAATGCGGCGGTGTGCGGTCAACGCTCCAATGTCTTCTCGGAGGGCGGCGTAGCCGTCAAACGAGGCGCGGTCGAACAGCCCCATGAAGAGCGCTGCGTTGCCTGACTGCAGGGAGCGGCTGGCATCCAGCAGCAGCCGCTTGATGCCGGTGGCTGGATCGGAGCCCTGGGAACGCGCCGCGGTCGGCGACGCCAAGAGCGCGACGACCGCGACGACCGCCCCCAACCGGCGGCATCGAGCTCCGCTCAGGCCTGTCGTCAGGCTCGCTTGCGCGACCATTCTGCCAGCCAGCGGCCCGCCGAACGCAGCATCACGCGTCGCGCAGCGAGCTGCGCTTGAAAGCGTAGTCAATCGCGTCTCGGGGCACCGTGTACTCGGTGTGCGCGGAATTTCCCAGAAAGCCTAGATCCTTGATTCCCGCGGGACTGGTGTAGTACGCATCTACGATCAGACGGCGCGACCAGCCAAAGAACTCCAGCCCTTGACGCATGTCGGACGGCGACTTGACGCCGAAGACAGAAAAGCGCCGGTATTCCCGGGTGTCCCAACTCGTCTCCGCGCCGGTTTCGTTGCGCTCGGCATCGACCAGCGAGTCCAGCAGTCCGGTCTGCGCCTGCTCCGAGCACTCTACGAAGCGCGCGCCATCTCGCTCGACCGAGGCGTTGTCCAACCACAGGATTCCGCCGGAAAAGACATGGGCCAGCTCTTCGTTCTGGCTCGACAGCAGGTCAATGAACTCCGGAGCGCCGCCCTCGCGACCGCTCGGCCCGCCCTCGTCAGCCGGCACGATCAACTCCGACAGCCGCTCCAACGTGCGGAACTCGTGCTCGTTGAAGTACTTGATCTTGTACTGGCCCTGCAGCGTGCGCTCCTCGCCGACCTGCTGGTGGACCTGGGCCGCGTCCGCCGCGTCCATGCTTTGGCCGAGCCCCGCGGCGGTTAGCGCCAGCGCGATCCGCCGCAGGGCGTCCCGTCTCGACAGTGCGTCCAGAGACACGAATCCTTGGGTGCTAGACATTGCCTTTCCTCAGTTCCTCGGCTAGGTACTCCGCCGTGCGCCACGACAGCGCGTTGATCGTGAGTGTCGGATTCTTGTCCGGATTGCTTACGAAGCTCGCCCCGTCGGCCACGAATAGGTTCTTGACCTCGTGCGCCTGGCAATACCGGTTCAGCACCGAGCTGGCAGGATTGTCGCCCATGCGGGCGGTGCCGACCTCGTGGATGATCGAGCCCGGCACGGCGATTCCCTGGGCCTCGCGCGCAATGTTGCCGATCCCCAGCACGCGGCCGCCCGCCGCCTCGATCAAGTCGCGGAACGTGCGCTCCATGTGGCGCGCCTGCTTCCACTCGTAGTCGCTGAACGAGAAATGAAAACGCGGGACGGGAATCCCCCAGCGATCCACGGTGTCCGGGTCGATATCCATGTAGCTCTGGTTGTTGGGAATCATCTCGCCACGTCCGGACAGGCCGATTCCACAGCCGTACTCCTGGCGGATCCTGCGCTTCAGCTCGGCGCCGTATCCCGCCGCCCGCGCAGTTCTTCCGAAGCTGTTGGGGCCCGGCATGCGGAAGCCCCCGCCCATCTCGATGTGATACCCGCGCGGAAAGTCCAGCCGGTCGTGACGATCCCACAGCCACCACGGGGCGTACAGGTGCGCCCCTCCGAAGCCTTCCGTGTCGTAGCGTGGCAGGTTCTCTAGGGCCGGCAGCGTGCCGCGCAGGCTGAAGCCCACCGTGTCCATCAGATACCGCCCGACCAGCCCGGAGCCGTTGGCAATCCCGTCGGGGAAATGCTTGGACTTGGAATTGAGCATCAGCCGCGCCGTCTCGCACGCCGATGCCGCCAGCACCACGGCCCGTCCGCGCAGGCGCTTCTCGGACCTCGCTGCCTTGTCGACGTAGGCCACGCCCTTGGCGAGTCCCTGCTCGTCGACTTCGACCTCTCGCACCATCGCATCGGTGATCACGGACAGGTTGCCTGTCTTCATGGCGGGGAAGATATCCACCTGGGACGCCGAATAGTTCGAGGCCGTCAGGCAGCCGCGCCCGCATTGGCCGCAATAGTGGCAAGCGGGGCGGTCATTGAGAGCCCGGGTGATGACGGCGCGCCGGTTTGCGATGAACGGCACGCCGAGCTTCTTGCCAGCGGCGCGCACCAGGCGCTCGTGCACTTTCGGCGGCGGTGGCTCGTGGAACTTGCCGTCCGGCGCGCTGCGGATGCCCTCGACGGTGCCGGTGACGCCGATGTACTCTTCGGCGCGGTCATACCACGGCGCGATGTCGTCGTAGCTGATCGGCCAGTCCCAGCCGATGCCGTCGCGGGAGTACGGCTTGAAGTCCAGATCGGAAAAGCGGAAGGACATCCGGCCGTAGTGGTTGGTGCGCCCGCCCACCACGCGCGAGCGGAACCAGGCGAACTCGGTGCCGGGCGCGGAGGTGTACGGCTCGCCTTCCAACTCCCAACCGCCGCTGACCGCGGTCATGAAGCCGTAAGCCTGACCGGTGCCGAAGTATGCCTTGCCACCCTCTTCGGCCGCGCGGTGACCGTAATCGTGCGGCCACTTGTTGGTCTTGAAGTCCGTCTGCGGGTCCAACATCGGACCCGCCTCGAGCAGGGCGACCTTGATTCCCTTCTCGCTCAGGACGCGCGCCATGGTGCCGCCGCCGGCACCGGCACCCACCACGACTACGTCGAACTCAGTCTCGGCCATTGCCGTTTCCACCACCTCCAAGCCGCCTGCGCGGCGCGGGCCTGCCGCACCGCCTGTCCCCGGCCGCTGCTACTGGGCGGAAACCGGCAGCGGATCGGGCCGCCTGCTAACGACTCCATCATACGCTTCGGCGATGGAGATATGATGCGCTGTCAGCATATGGCCCGTGGCGCGATCTAGGTTGATTCGCGCATTGGCGTACTCGTTCTGGGTCGCGATCACGCTGGTGCGGGCGTTCGCCAGATCCCGCTGGGCTTGCACGACCTGAAAGATCGTGGACGCGCCCAGGTTGTACTTCTTCTGCTCGGCATCCAGCGTCTGTTGCTGCAAGTCCTGCGACTTCAGCGCGGCCGCGTAACGCGCTCGCGCCTGCTGGATGCGGATCAACGCCGACTGCACCTCGGTCCGGATCGCGTTGGCCGCCTGCACGAAGCGAATCTCCTGCTGGCGCTTCTCTAGCAGCGCCGCGGTGTAATCGGCGCGAGCCTGGCGATTCTTCAGCGGGATGTTGACCTGCATCCGAACCTGGTAGTCCGGGAAGTTGCGGCGCAGCAGCTGCCCGCTCGCGTTGACGAGCCCGCCAAGGAAGTATGGCGAGACCAGCGAACTTTCGCCCGGCAAGCCGCTAAAGAGTTCGTTCTCCGATCCGGACAGCGCATTGTTGGTCAGGTCCACGATCAGGTTCGCGCTGGGCAGCATGCCGTTCTTGACGCCGATCAAGCCCAAATCGGTGTTGTTGAGGCGCAGGCGGTTCTGCTCCATGTCCGCGCGTGCCGCCAGCGCAACCTCCATCAGAGTGGGCAGCGGCTCGAACACCTCGCTTGGGTCGATCTCAATGTCTTGCGTCGGCACAATCTCGGCATGCAGCAACGTGGGGCTTGCGATTCCATTGACGCTGATGGCGTCCTTGAGGATGGTCTCCTGCAACTGCACCTCGGTCTGCGCCGCGGTCAGGTCTGCCTCGCGGGCCGCGACTTCGGCTTCGGCGCGGATGATCTCGATCGGCGCGAGCGTCCCGATCTCTACACGCCGCTTGTTGTCGCTGTAGAGCTTCTGCGCCAGGGCAAGGTTCTGCCGCTGGCTCTCGACCTGCGCCCGCAGCGAGACCAAGCCCCAGTAGATCCCGGCAACCCGCGACACGACCTCTTCGACCTGTAGCTTGAACTGCAGGTTCGAGATCTCGTTGTTGTTCTTCGCGACCCTGATGTTACGCGTATTGACCGCCACGCCGAAGCCCTGCAGCAGGGGCTGAGTGACGCGCAGCGTGATCGCGCTGACCAGCGACGGGTTGAAGTTGGTGCGCACGCTGTTGGTGTCGCTTAGCGAGTTGGCCCAGATCAGCGCGGCCGTGGCACCGGAAATGAATCCCGTGCGAACGCCCAGCTGCGAGTTGCTGATCTCGCGCACCAGCGTGTTCGTGCCCGTGACGAAGTTGCTGGTCTGCGGATTGGAGAAGTGCCCCCAATCGACGTTGCTGAAGATCGTAGGATCCAGATTCACGGCTTGCGTGCCAAAGAAAGTGCTGGCATCGCCAACATCCGCCGCCCCGCCCTGGCCGCCGGCAGCGCCGCCGCCCCCGGCGCGCTGGGTGATGCCTGTGGCTTGGCCGGCGGGTCCGCCGCCGCCGGTGTCGCCGAGGCCCGTGGAGAGCGTGCTGATCTGGTTCTGCACGCCGCGCAATTGCGCGCCCGACTTGGCCCGCATCAGATCGTTGGCAGCACTCTGCGGGCCGTAGCGGGCCCACGCAATATCGAGATTGTTCTCGATCGCCAGCGCTAAGGCGTCCGCGAGCGACAAATAGATCTTCGCGTCGTGCAGCAGGCCTTCCAGCCGGCCCGAATTGCTCAGCGAGATCTCGGGAACATCCGGTGCCTTGAAGATATTGGTGAATGGCGGCCAGGCCGAGTTGCCGATGCTGTAGTCGGTCGGCCTAGACCTTATCTCTTGGGCGCTCGCGATCGGCTGCAGGAGGACTGCTGCGACTAGCAACAGCGATAGTTGGCCAGTCCAAATCTTCATAGGGGAGGGGATAGGGGCCAAAGCACTGCAGGCGAATGCAGAATCCCAGAAAGATTAGACGCTGCGGGGGGTCCGCTGGTTACGCGACGGGTGCCGGGAACCGCCCCGCGAACAGCGCTACGCTGCGTATATTGTGGCTGGCGAGCGCAGTTGGAGACTCACGCTAGCATACGACGGCACCGCCTATAGCGGCTGGCAGGTCCAACCCGCCGCGACGACGATACAAGGCACCGTCGAGGATGCGCTCGCGGTGGTCGAGGGGCGACCCGTCAAACTCGCTGGTTCGGGACGCACCGATGCGGGCGTGCATGCACTGGCCCAGGTGTGCTCTTGCACGCTGGCCAGCCCGATTCCGGCCCATGGCCTGGTCAAGGCGCTCAATCGCCTCTTGCCGGCCGACATCCGAGTGACCGACGCCCGCCTGGCGCCGGAAGGGTTTCACGCTCGCCACTGGGCCACGGCCAAGACCTACGAATACCGGATCCAACGGGCGCCAATCTGTCCGCCCTTCGAGGCTCGATTCACCTACTGGCACCCCTATCCGCTGGACGAGGGCGCGATGCGGGCAGCGGCGGCGCGACTGGCCGGTGACCGCGATTTCCGCTCGTTCGCATCGAGCGGCGGCGGCGGCGAAGAATCAACCGAGCGCTCGGTCTACTCGTCAGCGCTGGGAAGAGAGGCCGACTTGCTGGTCTACCGCGTGCGCGGTTCGGGCTTCCTGTACCGGATGGTGCGGAACTTCGTGGGCACGCTGCTAGAAGTCGGCCGGGGCAATCTCCAGCCCGATGACATCGACCGCATCCTCGCCGCCTGCGACCGCCGCGAAGCGGGTCCCACCGCTCCGGCTAGGGGACTGTTCCTGGTGAGCGTGGAATACCCGGACGAGACCGCGGCTGCCGATCCGGCGCACCTTAATTCGTCCGCGTGACGATGTATCGGGCGATCTCGCGCAGCGCCCAGGCGGATTCGCCAAAGTCCTCGATCGCAGCCAAGGCTTCGTCCACACACTGCCGGGCGCGCGACCGTGCCTCCGTGACGCCGTAGACCGCGGTATAGGTGGCCTTGCTCTGTGCCTGATCCTTGCCGGCAGTCTTGCCCAGCTCCTGTGAGGACGAGACCACGTCCAGAACGTCGTCCACGATCTGGAACGCCAGCCCGATCCCGCCTCCGAACTCGCCGAGAGCTTCCAACCGCCGGGCGTCGGCATCGGCCATAAGCGCTCCGAAGCGCACCGATGCGCGGATCAGGGCGGCGGTCTTAGCGCGGTGGATGTACTCGACCTGGGCTGGAGACGGGACGCCGCCTTCGGCAGCAAGATCTTCCACTTGCCCGCCGATCATCCCACCCACCGTGCCGCCCGCAAGGGCAAGCTCGGCGACCAGCGCGGTCTTGATACGGTCCGGAGCGTCCAACCCTGCCAGCAACTGGAACGCCAGCGTGAGCAGGCCGTCGCCCGCGAGGATAGCCACGGCCTCGCCGTAGGCCTTGTGACAGGTTGGCTGGCCGCGCCTCAAGTCATCATCGTCAAGCGCCGGCAGATCGTCATGGATCAGCGAGTAGGTGTGGACGCACTCCAAGGCGCAGGCCGCGTCGGTGACGCCAAGCTGCTGTCCACAGGCCTCCGCAGCAGCAATGGCAAGGATCGGACGGATGCGCTTTCCGCCAGCAAACACGCTGTGGCGCATGGCCGCGTGGATCGTTCCCGGCGGGGCGGAGGCTGGCGGCAGGAGCCGATCCAGATCGCGGTCGACCCGCTGGCGGCGGTCGCGCAGGTAGTCGGCCAGGGTTTCGGGCTCCACCGGCTAGAACGGCTCCTTGTCTTCGAGCTGGAAGGGCTCGGGCGCGCGCCGATCATCCCGCTTGATCAGCGCTTCAACCTTGGTCTCGGCCTCTTCAAGCTGCTTGCGGCAGTTCTGGCTCAGGAGCACGCCCTGTTCGAAGAGCTTCAACGACTCCACCAGCTCGAGATCGCCGCTCTCGAGCTTATCGACGATCTTGTCCAAGGATTCCAGCCCCTGTTCAAACGTCAGTTCGGTCTTTTCGTCGGACATGGTGCGCTGAAGCGCCATTGTACTTCGCTTCAGGCTTGAGGGGTCTTGGGGCTGGCTTGGTGCGACAATTGCCGCATCGGCTCGCCACCATGCCGTCGTTCCCCTGGTCGCTGCGCCAAATCAGCGGGCTCATCCAAGAGCGCGCGCTGTCTCCGTTGGACATCGTGCAAGCCACGGCCAGCGCCGTCCGCCAAGCCGAGCCCGCGGTTCAAGCATGGTGCCACTTGAACCTAGATGCAGCCCTCCAGCGGGCAGAGATCCTGACCGAAGCGCTGAAACGCTCCCCGCCTGCCAGTCCCCTGCACGGCGCGACCTACGGAGCGAAAGACATCTTCGACACCGCCGGCCTGCCCACGGAGTGGGGCAGCGCGACCCAGCGCGGTCGCGTTCCGAGCGACGATTGCGAACTCGTTGCGGCACTGGACTCGCTCGGCTGCGTCCTCGCTGGCAAGACTCATACCACGGCATATGCGTACTACGACACTGGGCCAACGCAGAATCCGCTCGCGCCCGAGCACACTCCCGGCGGATCGTCCAGCGGGTCGGCCGCGGCCGTGGGGGCCGGGATGGTGCCGCTGGCCATCGGCAGCCAGACGCAAGGCTCGGTTCTGCGCCCGGCTTCGTTTTGCGGCGTCGTTGGCTTCAAGCCCACATTCGGCACCCTGCCCCTTGGCGGCGTGATGCCGTTTGCTCCGACCTTGGATCACGCCGGACTGTTCGCAGCATCCGCTGCGGACATGGAGTTCGCCTGGCGTGCGCTCCGGCCTGAGCCTGCCCGAGCGGCGGCTGAAGCGCTCGCAATCATGGACTGGCCGCCTGAAGGCCCCCTCACTCCGGAAATGGCGGTGTGCTTCGGCGCGGCGATGAAGACTCTGGTGAGCTCCGGAATGCCGATTCGACGACTTCCCCGCCCCAAGTTTCTGGACGCCTTGCCCGCGGCGCTTCACACAGTCATGGCCTACGAGGCTGTGCGGGAGCACGGCGAGCGCTATCGCGAGCACGGCCCCGCGATCGGCGACAAACTCGCCGCCCTGCTGGAGGAAGGCCGAGGGGTCGGACCAGACGCGTACGCCAGCGCGCAGCAGACGCTAGCCTCGGCCCGGGATGCTTACAAACAATGGGCGCGCCACCATCCGGTCGTAGCCACGCCTGCCGCGCTCGGCCCGGCCCCGCAGGGCCTGGAATCCAGCGGGGATCCGCGCTGTAACGCGCCGTTCACCGCGCTCGGCGCGCCCGCGGTATCAGTCCCGATGCCGACGCCGGCGAGCCAGTTGCCGATGGGACTGCAGCTTGCGGCCGCCCCGGGACTCGACGCATTGGTGCTGGCGACAGCCTCGGCCTGCGAGCGACTCCTCTGCGGACAGGCTTGACTCGGTCGGCCGACATCGCTGTCGTGGCAGCCGGTATGGGATTCGATCCGGTCGGCCGCACACGCTGTTGCGACGTGAGCGCAGTGACCACGCCCATGGCCCTGGCCTCCACCGCTCCCTGTATGCCATCGAGACCACAGCCGACAGGCGTGACGACAGTCGTCGCCCCAAGCCCGGGCCAGCGTCATGTGACGGTGCCGCGTGCCCTGCGGTCCCTCGAATTGCGGCTATCGAAAGGTTCATCGCAATGATGTGCGGCGGCGTGCGCAACCCGCTTCGCCAAGGTGCAGGACCGTGATACGCTCAAGTTTTGGTGGGCGATCTGCCGTGCGCATTCTTCTCACTGGAGGGGGCGAAGGTGCTGCCCTGATTGCGGCTCGCTTAATCCGAGAAGGGAATCAGGTCACGATCGTCGAAAAGGATGCCCAGCGCTGCGTAGAGCTGGAGGAGCACCTCGACGCGAAGATAGTCCAGGGCAGCGCAGGCAGTGTGAGCACCCTTCAGAAGGCCGGGCTGGCTGATGCCGAGATGTTGATCGCGGAGACGGACTCCGACGAGACCAACTTGCTCAGCTGCCTGATCGCCCAGGCGAACTCGAACGTCGCGATCAAGGTCGCCAGGATCCGGACCCACGAGTTCCGCCAATGGGACCAGATCCTTGGCGACCTCGGGCTCAGCGTGGACCGCATCATTCACCCCGAGACCACGATCATGGACCGCATCATGCGCGTTCTGCACGCCCCGGGTGTGTCCGACATCTTGGACTTCGCCGATGGCAAGATCAAGCTCTTCGGCATGAATGTGCAGTCCGACAGCTGGTTCGCCGGCAAAACCGTGGAGGAACTCGACGCCGCCGGCCCCCCGAAGGACAGCATGATCGCGATGATCTTCAGGGGCCAGGAGGTCATCATTCCGCACGGGGCGCAGAAACTTCAGCCCGGGGACCACATCTATGTCTGCACCACCAGCGCCGACCTCAGCGCAGTGCTGACCTTCATGGGAATCCAAGAGAAGGCGGCCCTGCGAAGGGTCGTCATCGTTGGCGGACGACAGCTCGGCATCTGGGTCGCGGAGGAACTCGAAAAGGCCGGAGTCCAGGTCAAGCTCATCGAGCGCGATCCGGCCCGGTGCGAGATGATCTCCACAATCCTTGACAAGACAGTGGTGGTGCACGGCGATCCCACCGACCAGCAAACGCTCGAAGAGGAGAACATCGAGGGGGCAGACGCCTTTCTCGCGCTGACCCGCGACGACGCTGACAATGTCGTCGCCTCGCTGTTGGCCCGCCGTCTCGGGGCCGACAAGATCGTCGCCCTGACGAACCGCACTAACTATCTTCCGATCGTGCAACGCCTAGGCATCAACACGGCCATCAGCCAGCGCTTGACCGCCGTCGACATGATCCTCAGCTTCGTCCGCAAGGCCGACGTGCTGTCAGTGACCACCTTCCGCGAAGAAGAGGCCGAGGCCCTCGAATTCATCGCGACGAAGGGATCCAACATGGTCAACCGCAAGCTGCGCGACATCAAGATGCCCCGCGGGGCCGTCGTCGGGGCTATCGTGCGCGACAACGGCTACGTGACTGTGCCGCGCGGTCAGGCGTCAGTGCATCAAGGCGACCGCGTGATCATCTTCGCGCTGGCAGACACAGTGCCTGAGCTGGAATCGCAGTTCTTGGGGAAAAGGATCCGCCACAGGAACGCCGCGTGATCCGCTGGACCCTCATCGGCCGGGTCCTCGGGCTCTACCTCGCGGCGTTCGGCGCCTGCATGGGTATTCCGCTGGCGTACTCGCTCGCGACCGGCGGGGAAGACCTTGCCGCGCTGGCCGGTTCGGCGGGCCTGACTAGCGGGGTCGGCATCGCGCTTTGGCTGGCCTGCCGCGGCACCCGCCGCGAACTCACGCAGCGCGAGGGCATCTTGCTGACCGTGGCGGTGTGGCTGGGAGCAAGCCTGTTCGGCAGCCTGCCGTTCATGCTCGCTCCAGGTATTGACAACTTAACGGATGCCGTGTTCGAAGCCACTTCCGGCGTGACGACCACGGGGGCTTCGATTCTGGCCGAGGTGGAGTCGCTGTCGCGCCCGATCCTGCTCTGGCGGGCGCTGTCTTCGTGGCTGGGCGGCATGGGCATCGTGGTGCTGGTCATTGCGGTCCTGCCGCTGGTCGGACACGGCGGCATGCATCTGTATCGGGCGGAGTTTTCCGGTGCCAAGTCGGAGAAGCTGACGCCGCGCGTAGCCGAGACCGCCACCTCTCTGTGGGGTGTCTACGTCGCCCTGACGGGGGCGTTGCTTCTCTTGCTGGCAGTCGCGGGAATGGAGCCGTTCGATGCGGTCGCGCATGCTTTCGCGACGCTGGCAACTGGCGGCTTCTCCACCCGGACAGCCAGCATCGGCGCGTTCAACAGCCCTGCCATCGAATACGTCACGACCGCGTTCATGATTCTCGGTGGCACCAGCTTCATCCTGCATTACCGGGCTCTACTCGAACGACGACCGCTCGCGGCCCTGCGTGATCACGAGTTCCGGCACTACCTAGCGGCGATCGGCCTCGCAACCCTCGCAGTGGCAGCCTTGCTGCACTGGCGGCTCGGCTACGCGGCGGAAGAATCCCTGCGCACCGCGCTGTTCCAAGTCTCCTCCATCACCACTACAACCGGCTTCGCAACGGACGACTTCGAATTGTGGCCGCCCCTGGGCCAGCTGGTCCTGCTCGTGCTGATGTTCACCGGCGGCTGCACCGGATCAACTTCCAGCGGGATGAAGATTTCGCGGATCGCGCTCCTGTTCAAAGTGGTATCCCGCGAGTTCAAGCGCATGGTGGAGCGCCACGGCGTGTTCGCCGTCAGGCTCGGAGGCAGAGTCGTGCCCGAGTCGACCATCCAGAGCCTGCTCAATCTCGTCTATCTCGCCTTCATGGTCAACTTCGTTTCCTGCCTGCTGCTGGCCGCAGTCGGGGTCGATGTGTTCACGGCGATCTCGGCCGTGGCCGCCTCGATGTTCAACATCGGCCCGGCTCTGGGCGGAGTCGGGCCGACCGACAACTACGCACCACTGCCGACCCTGGCCAAGTGGGTGCTTAGCTTTGACATGATCGCGGGCCGACTCGAGTTCTACACGATGCTGGTGACCCTGACGCCGTGGTTCTGGCGCAAGTAGCCCGAGTCAGCCCGCTCGAGAGCTTGATATTCTGAAATTCTGGCTCCGTGCTCAGCCGCGAGGGACGCTGATCGCTGCTTGGGTGCACGTCCGGAGCCGATCCGCGCGGAGGATTGCGATGCAACTGAATTTCGCCAAATCCAACGGGCTAGTGCCCGCCATCGTACAGGATCACCAGGACGGGCGCGTGCTGATGCTGGGGTTCATGAACCAAGAAGCGTTCGACAAGACCGTGTCCACTGGCAGGGTCACCTTCTTCAGCCGCACCCGCAACAAGCTCTGGACCAAGGGCGAGACTTCAGGGCACTATTTGTTCGTCAAGCGCCTAGAGGTCGATTGCGATCTCGACAGCGTTCTGGTGCATGCCGAAGCAGCCGGTCCGGGAGTCTGCCACGAGGGCTATCGAAGCTGCTTCTACCGCACGCTTGACGGCGGGGAGTTGAAGGTGACCGAAAAGCGCACGTACGACGCCGCCAAGGTCTTCGGTCCCTAGGCCGGGCGCAGCAGCCATGCTTCGCATCGTCTCCAGCCGGGACCGAGAGGCAGTCGAGCAACTCCTTCGGGGCCGGGCCGACCGGCTCGACGAGGCGGAGCGAGTCGTCGAGCCGATCATTCAAGCGGTTCGCGAGCGCGGCGACGACGCGTTGCGCGAGTACGCGCGGACGCTGGACAGCCTCTCCGAGGAGTCCGTCCGCGTGCCCCCGGGACGTATCGCGGAAGCGCGGGCCGGTTTGGCTCCGGACTTCGCGGATGCTGTGTCGTTCGCCAGCGAGCGGATCCGGGCCTACGCAGCGCGCCAGATGCCGCTGGAGTGGATGGAGGCTGCGGGTCCCGGCATCGAACTGGGCCAGCTGGTGCGGCCGCTTGCAGCCGTGGGAGCCTACATTCCCGGAGGGCGCTACCCGCTGCCTTCCACGATCATGATGACGGCGGTCCCGGCAATGGTCGCGGGAGTAGAACGGATCGCCGTCGCTTCTCCAAGGCCATCGGCCGCAACGCTCGGCACGGCGGCCCTGCTGGGCCTGGCCGAAGTCTATGCCATTGGCGGCGCGCAAGCCATCGCTGCCTTCGCCTTCGGAACGCAATCCATTCCCAAGGTGGACAAGATCGTGGGCCCGGGCAACGCCTATGTCGCGGCGGCCAAGAAGCTGCTGGCCGGCGAGACAGGCATTGACTTTGTGGCCGGGCCGACGGAAATCGTGCTGATCTTCGACGAAGGCGATCCGCAGGCGCTCGCCTCAGACATGCTGGCCCAAGCGGAGCACGACGTGGACGCCGCCGCAATCTTGCTGACACCGTCACAGGGGTTGGCCGAAGCCGTGGCCGGGCAGGTGGCGCTACAGATCCAGACGCTGCCAACTCGCGAAGTCGCCGCTAGGGCGATTCGCGACAACAGCGCCGCGGTCGTCACGGACAGCCTTGCGGAAGCGTGCGAGCTGTCCGACCGCATCGCGCCAGAGCACCTGGCGGTTAGCGAGTCCGTGCCTTTGGAACGAGTGCGTCATGCCGGCAGCGTGTTCGTGGGCAAGTGGAGCCCAGAAGCGGCCGGGGACTACGTGGCCGGGCCGAACCATGTGCTCCCAACCAGCGGCAGCGCCCGCCTGCGGGGAGGGCTCAGCGTCCTCGACTACGTCAAGATCGTATCAGTGCAGAAGCTGACTCAAGCCGGGCTGGCGACGCTGGCCCCGGCCGCCACCGCGCTGGCGCGCGCCGAGGGGTTGGAAGCGCACGCCCGCTCGATTGAGAGCCGCACGGGTGCCCAGGGGGGATCTCCCTGTGCCTAGGCCGCCGACACCGCGCCGAGCAGTGCGGGAGATGGACCCGTACAACCCGCCCTTGGAAGGCCGGGGTGAAAAGCTGCGGCTGGACTTCAACGAGAACGTAGCGGGTTGCTCGCCCAAGGTGCTAGAGGTGCTGCAGACCGCAGCGAGCCGCGGCTTCGTGGCCACCTATCCGGAATACGCCGAGGCGCGGCGCAGACTGGGAGCCCACCTAGGCGTGGATGCCGACCAAGTAATCATCGGCGCGGGCACGGACGAGGTGATCAACGCGGTGATGCATGCATACGTGGACCCCGGCGACGAGGTCGTCGTTCCTGCGCCCTCGTTCAGCATGTTCAAGTTCTACGCGCAATTGGTCGGCGGAGTGCCGGTCTCCGTGCCGTACAGGCAGCCTGATCTAGGATTTCCAGTCAGCGAATTGGTCGAAGCGATCGGCGAGCGGACAAGGGCGATCTGCATCGCGTCCCCCAATAACCCGACCGGCGGCGTGATCGGCCGAGAGCAAGCGGAACAGATTCTCGAAGCTGCAGATGGTTGCGCGGTGCTCATCGACGAAGCCTACTTTGACTTCCACGGCGAGACGGCGGTCGGGCTGATAGAGGACTGGCCGAATCTATTCGTGGCTCGCACGTTCTCCAAGGCCTACGGCATGGCTGGGCTGCGGGTGGGCGTGCTCGCATCCCAGCTCGGCAATATCGCCATCGCGCGGAAGGGACAGTCGCCCTATGGCGTCAACTCGCTCGCGATTCGCTGCGCCCTGGCCGCGATCGATGACCAGGCCTACGTCCGGGAGTACGTTCGGCAAGTGCTGCAAGCTCGGGAACTGCTCTGCGCGGCGCTTGAAGAACTGCATGTCCGGTACTGGCCGAGCCGTGCCAACTTCGTCCTCTTCGAGGTTGGCGACGCAGCGGCGGAAGTCTGCGACGCGCTGTCCGACCGCGGCATCCTGATCCGCAATCAATCCCGGCATATCCCCGGAGCGGTGCGCGTCACAGTCGGGCCGCTGGAGGTGACCGTGCGATTCATTGCCGCCCTGCGCGAGGTGCTCGGGCGATGAAGGAGCGCATGCTGGTATTCGACATGGACGGCGTGCTGGTCGACCCGACCCAGACCTTCCGGCGGGCGCTGATCGAGACGGTTCGGCATTTCTGCGGTCGCGAGATGTCGCAAGCGGACATCGTTCGCGTCAAGAACCGAGGCGGGTACAACGACGACTCGGACATCGCCATGCGGGCGATCCTAGAAGCAGGCGTGGACGCTGACGAGCGGGAAGTCCGGGAATTCGGCCGCAAGCTGTACTGGGGTCGCGCCGGCGAGGGGTACATCCGCGACGAACGCTGGCTTGTGCGTTCGGGAACGCTAGAGAGGCTGGCCGCGGATCGCCGCCTCGGCATCTTTACCGGGCGCGGCATGCGCTCGACACAGCACACTCTGCGCCGCTTCTGCCCGCAGATAGTGTTCGATCCGATCATCACGCACGAGCAAGTCGAGCAGCGCAAGCCTGCACCGGACGGCCTGCTCAGGATCGCGGAGGCCGTGCCCGGGGCGGAGATCGTGTTCGTCGGCGACAACGTCGACGATTGCCGGGCCGCCCTGGGCGCGAGGGTGCGCTTCATCGGCATCGCCTCGCCGGGCACGCCCCGGCATGACGAGACGCGCCGCCTGTTCGAGCAACTCGGGGCAGAAGCAGTGCTTGAAAGCGTGAACGAGCTGGAGGACGTGCTGCAATGACGCCACGCAAGGCGCGAGTTGAGCGCAACACCAAGGAGACTCGCATCCGGGCCGATCTCAACATCGACGGCACCGGCCAGTACGAGATCCAGACCGGGATTCGCTTCTTCGATCACATGCTGGAGTCGTTCGCCCGTCACGGTGGCTTCGACCTGACCCTGAGGGCGGACGGCGACTTGGACGTGGACCAGCACCACACGGTCGAGGACTGCGGAATTGTCCTGGGCCAGGCGTTCGCAGCTGCGCTCGGAGACAAGACGGGCATCCTGCGCAGCGGGTACTTCCTGATGCCCATGGATGAATCGCTCGCGGCTGCCGCGGTGGACCTGAGCGGACGTCCGGCCCTCGTATATCGGGCGCCGGCCCGATTCCGCTTGGTCGGCGACCTGCAGGTCGAACTCTTGCACGACTTCTTCGACGGTTTCGTGTCGCATTGCGGCGCCAACCTGCACCTGCGGATCCTGTACGGACGCTCGAGCCACCACCGCATCGAGGCGCTCTTCAAGTGCTGGGCCAAGGCCATGCGCTTCGCCTGCTCTAAGGACGCGCGACTCAAGGATCAACTTCCGAGCACCAAGGGCGTGCTGGAGAAAGGGGCCTGAAGTGACCGCGGTGTTCGATTACGGAGCCGGAAACCTGCGCTCGGTCGCCAACACGCTGGAAAGCGTGGCGGCGCCGTTTCGCATCGTCTCGGACGCGGCCGGGCTCGAGTCCGCGGCCCGCATCATCCTGCCGGGAGTCGGCCACTACGGCCAGTTGCTGCGATCCTTGGACCGCTTGCAGGTGCGCGCGACGTTGCGCGAGCGGATCGCGGCCGGAGTGCCGTTCCTCGGAATCTGCCTCGGACTGCAAGCCTTGTTCGAAAGCAGCGAGGAAGCGCCCGAGCGGGGCCTGGGAGTCTATCCGGGCCGCGTGGTGCGCTTTCCTTCGGACGCACGGGTGCCGCACATGGGCTGGAATCGTCTCGAGGTGCAGGGCGAATCCCGCCTCCTGCGCGAGATCGGGGCGGAACCATACGTGTACTTCGCCAACAGCTACTACGTGCCCGCGTCCGACGCAGCCGGCCATGCCGCCGCTCTATGCAGCTATGCGGAGAAGAGCTTTTGTGCCGCTCTCGAACGCGGCAACGTGTTCGGCGTGCAATTCCACCCGGAGAAGTCGGGCCCTCTCGGGCAGCGCATCGTGCGCAACTTCCTAGAAGCCGAGCCATGCTGACCAGACGCATCATCCCCTGCCTCGACGTCACGGGGGGCCGGGTGGTCAAGGGGGTGAACTTTGTCGGCCTGCAGGACGCCGGCGACCCCGTGGAGCTCAGCGCGCGCTACAACGAAGACGGCGCTGACGAGCTGGTGTTCTTGGACATCACCGCATCGAGCGACCATCGCGAGACGATGGTGGACGTGGTGCTGCGGACAGCTCGCAAGGTGTTCATCCCACTAACCGTTGGGGGAGGGATTCGATCCGTCGCCGATGCGCGCAAGATCCTGATGGCGGGGGCGGACAAGGTTTCGGTGAACACGGCCGCCGTGGAGCGCCCCGGGCTGATACGGGAACTGTCTGAAGAATTCGGAGCGCAAGCAGTGGTGCTGGCAATCGACGCCCGGCGCCAAGGGCCGCGGCGCTGGAGCGTCAACACGTACGGCGGCCGCAAGGACACTGGGATCGACGCGGTCGGATGGGCCCAGGAAGGCGAGTCCACGGGAGCGGGCGAAATCCTGCTGACATCGATGGATGCGGACGGCACCAAGGATGGCTTCGACTGCGAGCTCACCCGCAGCATCGCGGAGGCAACACGCATTCCGGTCATTGCGAGCGGCGGCGGCGGCGTGCCACGGGACTTCGTGGACGTGCTGACAGACGGCTGCGCGGATGCGGCCCTGGCAGCCTCGATCTTTCACTACGGCACCTACACGTCGAACGGCTTGAAGGGCATCCTCGCGAAAGCGGGGATTCCTGTGCGACTTCTGGAGCAAGTCGAGCCAAGTTGAACCAGCGTACAGCCAGCGGCCTGGACAGTGAGTTCCGCAGCAATCTGGGTCGAACGCCCGCGCGTCGCTCTACCGGAAAGGCGTGTTTACTCGGGGAATCACCGATTCGACACTCAAGTCAAGCAGCTAGACAGCTAGAGAGAGTGACGCGCTCCTATACTTGGGTTATGAGCGCAGAACTGATTGGTATCTTGGCCGTCGGCATCGCTCTTGGGGGCCTGCAGCTAACGCTTTGGGGGATGATCCGGACTGACCTCCGCGATCTAGCGAATCGCGCCGGAACGCTGGAGCGACGCCAAGCACGGCTGGAGGGATTGATCGAGGGAGCAGGCCTGTTCCCCGCCACGGGTGCGCGGCAGGGAGAGAGCGTCCCCGCCTAGAGACCGGCTGCGGCGACGCGGCGATCAGAAGCATCGAGGAGCGCCTACGCGACAGGGCCAAATCTGAGTGCGAGTTGGACGTATGGGTGCGGATGTACCAGGAGCAGGTTCGTCCCGTTCGGCATGACGAGTCGTTGCGTTCGGGCACTACGCACATCGCGGTTGTCGTCTCAGCCGCAGTCCTCGGGCGTTTCTGAGCCGATCTGGCTCACGCTCAGCGATGGATGCTTGCGCTATTCCTGTCGGTTATCAACGGCGGGGCTACAGGCTGCCTTGGGCCCGACACCGTGGAAGTTAGGGTTACTCGCTGCTTTGGAACGACGGCAGCCTCGGGTCGTAACGGAACGAGGGATGAGAAAGCGGCCGCCCCACACTGGCATGTCTCGAATGGAGAATTCCGCCCTGCGGGCGAAGCGGTTCACTACCGCGCCATTGCCTCGTGAAGTTGCGCCAGTGCTTGCGCCCTTTCCTTTGAGTCATTGGTGGGAGCTGCTCGCGAAAGGGTCTGCATGCTGTCGATGTCGGCCGCGTGCAGGTTGAAGCGCCTGAGATAGCTCTTGGGCACCTTCTCGCAAACCAGCGTGTAGGGCCGGCCGGAGGCTTCGGTCCGGCAGTCGATGTCAAGGTTCTCCATCTTGATGCAGCGCTCGACCTGGCCACGGATGTACTGCGCGGCCCTGAACCGCTTCATCTTCGCCTCTGGGTCTAGGCAGAAGGCCCGCAACTCCTGACAATGCTCGCAGCTACAGCGGGCCGGCGGCTCGATCCTCTCATCAGTCGGAGCTTCCGGAGGAACGGCGCTGCGCTCGAGCAAACGGCGGCACGAGAGATGCCACACCAAGGCGTACGCCTTGGATCTGGTGAATCCGCGCGCTGTTTCGCCGAGTTTCTTCAATGCATCCGGAATGGTCCGGTAAGGATCGACCTGGTCCGGGTGGCGGGCAAAAAGAGCCGCCGCGCTTTCGGCTTCGGAATGCAGCCCCAAGCGGTGGCATTCGGCGAAAAGATCTCGAACGCCGTCCGCGCTCAAGGCCTGCGGTGCGGGCCGCGTCCATTCGGGCTCACCTTCGGCTAGCGACGGCACGAATGCCTCCGGCAGCACTTGTAACGCCGCTCGGATGGCGATCCGGCAAGCCTCTTCCGAGGCGGTTTCGGCGCGACGGGATTGGCTCATGCGAACTTGGGCGACCAAGGCGAGTACGGCGTTAGGGCTGCGCGAAGCGCTGGCTTCCATGAGTGCGGGAAAGAAGCGAGCGAGAGTTGCTGGCTCGGCTTGGCCCAAGAACGGTGCGAGCGCGTCGTTCATTGCTGCGTGGTACTGCTTGGCGACCACCTCGCACACGAAACGTGCCGACTGCTCTTCGTCAGAGACCTTCGATAGCAACGCCAGGAGGCTCTCAAAGCTCGGATCGATCTGCGTTCGGGGCTGAAAGCTGTACACAGCCGGGCCATGCTCCGGCCAGCAGTCGATCAACTGCGCAACCAGCTCCGACCCCGTCACAGGCGCACCGCGGTCGGCTGGGCCCGCTGTCAGCATCCGCTCAGCATATTCGATCGCCGCCTTCATCGAGCCGTCCGCGATGACCGAAACCTCCCGCGAGCGCGGCCACAGCACGAAGGCCGCCAGTCGGTAGGAACGTTCAAGAGAAACGCCCTCATTTCCCGAGGCCTCGAATAGGGTCTGCTCGTCGGGCTCGGCATCGTCGAGGCACCCCACAGGCAGCGGCTCCTCGTCGATCAGCGGAATCGCCGGCAACTCGGATCCTGTGAGGTCGGGTTCGGCCCAAGACTCGAGCGTACGGGAACACTCGAAGACTTCCTCAATCGCGCACTCACGTCCTGTGTAGTCGATTTCTCTGCCGTATTCATCGACGTCGTCATAGTCGGGCAAGCACGATTCCTCGATGCTCAGGATTGCGCTGTGGAGCACGCAGCCGGACCGCTCTGCCGCTTGGCGGAACGTTCGCCCGACTGCTTCGTCCAAGCCCTTGATAGCCGCCTGCCCAAGCCCGAGTTCGCTGTATTCATGCTCCAGCAACCACACGATCTTCCGTGGCCCTCGCCTTGTTTCGACCCAGGATGAGAGGATCCCAGCGACTTCGCCGATTTGCTCCGCATAGTCAGGCGGCGCGAGAAGTGTCGGCCCCGCACCGGGCTTCATGACCACGTTGTAGACCAGAGAAACGCGGTGGCCACTCTCGACGGGCTGGGTACGATGAACGCAATCTGCATAGAACGCCGCATACTTCAGTCCACCGGGCTCATCCACTTGCAGGCTAACGGTCGCCTCGCGGTCCAAATGACGGATGACGAGATCGCCTCCTTTGCCAGCTGTCGGCAGGGCCACGACCAACGTTGCAATCATTCCGTCGACTTTCTCTGTGTCCTGGTGTTCGGCGAAAAACCCGCCCTCCTCGTAAATGAGCAGCTTGTAGAGCTGCGCCATCAGGGCGTCGCGCTGGCATCCCAGCCCGTCTGCCACGGATTCAAGGATGGAACGGAATGTCTTCTCCCAACCCGCCCCAAAGAGGCCCACTCGATTCGCGTCGATCTGCCAGCAGTCCCGCACATCTGGATCGAAGACCGTGTCAGGACCTCGCCCGTACGGTGCCCGTTCGGCAGCACTGGCCAGCGCGCGGGCCTGCGATTCGAGAATCGGAAACGCGATCCTCCCGACCGGGTCGACACTCATCTTCGGCATCACGCCCTTGATGCTGCCAGAGACAAAGTAGTCTCCAGGCCGATCCACGGCCCGAAGCGCGTTCTCGATGCCCGAGTGCTCCCGGTTGTATTCGATTTGTGGTCCTTCCATTCCGATTTCCTCGGGCTAACAGGCCTTGGGCCCAATTCACTCAGACGTGAACGGAGAGGGCCGAAGAGGGTGCCATCCGGGCGGCGGCTGCATGTGCTTGGGCATCGGAGTCTGCCTTCGGCGCCTGAGCCCGCTCGCTACTAGGCTAGCGCAGACAGCCAAGGTGGAAACGGTGGTGAACGGCTCCGATCAAGCGCGACCGTCCGAGCAGGCAGCGGAACGCGAGGCGGACGTTCCATACAGGAACGAGTCGCCCCTTGGCGAAGTCATGGTATAGCCCTCAGAGCCGAGGCAGCATGCACGCGGAAATGCAAGCCATCACGTCAGTAGCACAGCCGAGCGCAACCGAGTTCAGGCTCCGGCATCTCGATGCCCGGCTCGCCAAACGCCGCTCTGCCATCGCTTCCCAGGAGCATGGATAGAGGAAAGCGCAGCCCAGCCCCTCCACTGGCATAGGTCGCCTGTCGGGCCGGCCTGCTCCGCGATCGTCTCATACCGTGGCACCTGCTTGTCAGGTGGCGGGAGCGAGCGATGAACCGCTATCGATTCCGGCAGCGTCATATATTGACCTGAGCATGCTGTGGACCCCTTTCCAAGGCGGCACGATCAATCCCTTCCCCGCATTGCGCCGAGTCCTTGAGATCATTTCCGTAACGGCGTGTGTTGCGGAACTCTTGACCATCACGCAAAGGTCGGCATTGCGAATGGGATCCTGCAGGCTGTCTGACCAGACCTTGTCGTGCAGCAGCCTGATCTCAGCACTCGATTCGATGGCTCGGATCTTGTCCCGGGCAGTCAGTGCCGCTGATCTCTGCAGCGTATAGATCACGATGCTCTTTCCCTTGAGAAAACTCGAGAGTCTGTCGAAATCCAGCAAGGATTCGTCTGCGTGAGACGTTCGAGGCGCTTCACTGTTGGCCCGCTCGAGAAATTTTTGGATCTCACTCCACATCGATCGGTGCTTGCTTGCCAGATGATATCCCGACGTTGACACGTATTGATCAACGCTGTCCAAGAAAGTCGCGAGGTAGTCTCGGTCCGCGCAGCGGTTCACGAGGAACGGGACCGACAGTTCCAGAGCCCACTTGATGTTGGGACCCTCTGGCGGAAGCGCCGTCAGCCGATCTGCCGCATCAACCAACTGCCTGTACTCGCTGCAGCTAGGATTCGCGCATAGGCTCAGTGAAATTAGCGGAAGCGCAATTGCTTGGGAATCGCTGGTGTCTAGCTCCTCTCGCAAGCAATAGTTCAGCATTTCGCGATATACCTCTCTCCATTCCTGACGTCCACTCTGAGGATCAGAGTTCAAGAACTCCACGAGCACCAGCAGCGTGTCGCGCGGACATTCGACCAAACCATACGTGAGTTTTCCGGCAAGCGATTTCGCGAATCCGAATGGATCAGCGAACGGACTCGCCGCCGGGCACTTCGGCACGTCCGCGAGGTTCCAAGGCTTGATTCTGTCGGGATCGGTCGGGTCTCCGATGCGGTCCAGCCAGTCTTCCCACCCGCCGGCCCAAAACCGCTCGCCCGCCGGGACATCAATCCCCCTCTCAGCAAGCGAGGCCTCAGTCCTCGCCGCACGCCGCTGTTCGGGGCCACTCGAGCCGGAGCTTTCGGAAGAGCCATCCTCGGCGGGTGTTTCTGACGGGATCTCGGCCTCTCCCCCAAGCGCACCTAGCTCCTTTTCTGTCGATGGGATCTGTTCCTGCCGCTCTGCCCCGCCGCCTGGATGTGAAGTCTGCTCGGGACTGGGGTCTTCAGGGCTTGGAGGACCGCTGGCGTGCGTTGGGGTGGTGCCAGAAGCGGGGGATGGCTCGAGCGAGGCACTGGGGACGATGCCGTCCGCCAACTCGGATTCGTAGTCCCTTGAGGGTTCGAATTCCCAGCCTGCGGGCGCAACAGCCTTCAGAGCCTGAAGTCGGTGGCTCTTCGCTTTGCGAGTGGCCTCGGCCATGCGTTCGAGAAGCGTGCCCTCGCGCACTTCGGCCTCCACTTGAAGCTTGAGATCGGATCCAGCCGAGCTCTGCAGTTCCGAGAGTTCTGCGAGACATTTCGCTTTCGAGTCCTCAAGATCAAGCCAGAGCGAGAGTTCTCGTTTGAGATCGGCTTGCAGGCGATCCAGGTCAGCCATCAGCTCACCTTCGGGAACAGGCCCCGGCACGCAATACGCGAGTTGCCACATGGCATGCACATTGCCTTGAATCGCCCCGAGCCACGGTGCGTTGGATTCGTCTGCGCAAGCCCTCAGGATGCCCGGAACCCGGCTGACCAAGTCCTTACGGTTTCTGATCTCGATCGCAGCGAGAATCTGTGGCCGGAGGTCCTCCAGACTCTTTACCGGCCGAAGCAGGTCGTCGAGTCGCCGCGGCTCGGGAGGATTCCCCTTCAGGTCCGTTGCGATGTCGATCACCAAGTCGCAAGATTGATTCCAAGCCTCCAGCACGCCTGCCGGCGCAGATAATCCTCCCGATGCGCCTCCGGGCCCAGGGTCGCTGGCCTCAGACGGCCTCTTGGCAGAGGCACCCAGGGCAAAGGCGAACTCTTCGGCGAGCCGGGCGGATTGTCTCGAGGCCCATCCGAGGAGTCTCACATCGTTCAATATGCTCGCGACTGCGAAGACGGCAAGCACGAGCGCATCCTGCCGATCGCGCGAAAGTGTGCTCCAGCCCTGGAGGTCTTTCCGAATGGCGGGCCAGACCGCTAGGGCAGGCTCTTCAAATTGCTGGAGCCGACGCGAGTACCGAAATCCAATGATGCCTTCAAGCGATGACTCGACCAAGTCTGGGTCGGCCTCCCGACCATGGAAATCAGGATCGTAGCGCATCAACGCCGCGTGCTCAAGCGACGGGACGAACGCGGAATCCTTCACTGGAGGGATGTCTGGGCCCAGCGGGCAGTACAGCGTCCAACCATCCCGGCGAACATCAGGTTGACTGTAGAACGCGAGGACACTCCGCGTGACCCTCTGTGATGTGCTGAGCCCTCGAAGTTTCAACTTCTCCCCGGCCAAGCAGTCCTTGACAGTCTGGGAGTGCAGGATCGATTGCCACTCCCTTCGGTTGGAAAGCCCGAATAGATCCTGCAATGCCTTGATTCCACCCTTGTCTTGCGCTATGCAGGCCGGCAGCCCAGCTGGGAGACCAAATTTCGATTCGCCCATTGGATGCCTCCTCAACCTGTCGATCAGACCCTTGGATCTGGCTGGGATGCGAGATTCGACTCCGCAGCGAGACTCCCAAACTTGGAGCGACGGCGCAGGGCCGGCACGCAATGCCCGCAGGCACGCTTCTCTGGCGGCATTGAGCCATTGTAGTCACACTGTCGCGTCGGTGCGCGGCCTCACGCGCCTCCCCATGCGCTAGGCGTTTCGGGCCAGAGTATCGTCATCGGCGCTCGCCTGCCTTGCTCGGTCCCGGTGGACCGCCGAAGCTGTGATCGGAATACTCTGTAGCGGCGGAAAAGCAGCTGGAGACCAGCGGCATCTCGCATGCAGGAAGAGGAATCCTAGCTTCCAAGTACCCCGCAGGCACAAGCCCTAGCGAGGCGCGCCTCAGACCAACGAGCCGCTGAGATCCCGGATCCTAACTCACGCGCCTACGCAGCATCGATAGCGAGACCGGCGATCGCGGGTCTGATCGAGAGTTCAAGGAACGAGTCGACGCGTAATCCAGCGCCAATCCACAGATCGTGGCCGGCGGATGGTATCGCCGAGTGCCTTGGCATGCCAGCTAGCGGTCGCGCTGGCCTGGAGTGGTACGGGCCGTGAGGGCGCGCAGTTGCTCCTCCAGTGCTCGCACTCGCTCGTCCGCCACGCTTGCCGCCTGCTTCGCCGCAATTTCCGCCTGCTTCGCCGCGCTTGCCTCCTGCTGTGCTGCGCTTGCCTCCTGCTGTGCTGCGTTCGCCCGCTCCTCCGCCGCGTTCGCCCGCTGATTGGCTGCCCGCGAATCTCGCTCCGCGATCCGCCTCCGCCGCTCGGCTTCTTCCAGCGCGCCGTCGGTCTCTTCACCCGTGCGCGGGTCCCGCAACACCAGTACCGTCCCGCGAGCCTGCCTCCGGCTGCGCAGTTCCAACCCCAACACCCGGCTCCGATGCCACTGACCCGCATCGCTGCTCGCCACCGGCTGCACCGGGTCATACTTCCCCCCGCCGGCCTCGTAGCCCTCTAACGACGACCCCATCAAGGTTCCTTCCGGGTCCAGCCGCCAGTATTCCCGGACCCCGATCCTGGCGTACTCCCGCGCCTTGTGCTCGGCGTCATTCTTCGCCGTCGACGGCGACGCCACCTCCAGCACGAAATCCGGGGCCTTGCCTTCCTCCCAGATCCGGTACGAACTGCGGTTCTCAGGGCTCACCCCGAACACCACCTGCACGTCTGGTTGCAGCCAGAGATTGTTGTCCTCTCGCCGGTAGTACACCGCCAATTCCATGGCCACCAGCACGTCCGTGCGCTCCCGGAAGTGGTTCCGCAAGGCTGCCGTCGCCTGCAACACAGCATCGCCGTGCGCGATGCTCTGAGCGATCCAATTCCGTTCCGGGTATTCGACCTCGTCCGGCTTCGCAGACGCCTCGGCAGCGGCTGTGGCCCGCCCGGAAAGTTCGGTGTCTTTGGCGGTCGTGAAGGGCATGTCGCAACGGGTAGCGCACGAACGCGCCGCCTAGAGATGATGCTAGCATCGTGCCCCTGCGGTCTGAGCGGGGCGCCCGCTGTGCCGCGAACTCAGCCTGTCACCACACACGACTTGGCATGCCTCCTAGGCCCGCCTGCTGAGCCCGTCCGTAGCGTTCCGGCGCGAGTGCGGCAACGCCCCTTGCAGCGGGCGCTGCAGCACTTCGCTCGGGAGATCGAGCGCCTCTGAGAAGGCGAGTCAATCTCACCGGAAACTTGACTCGCTTGTAAACGTTACGCCTAGACAAGGAGTCTAGTGCGAGCACTGGGCTTGGATGAGTTACTCGGAAGCCTGAGAAAGCCGCATAGCCGATGCGTGACTCCGATACCTAAACGATTTTCAATCAATAATTTAGGAACATTTCAGCCACTTTCTCAGCAAACCACCCCTGGCCCTGCGATACCAAGATTCCTGTGATGTTCGAAATCGAGCTACGCGTCTTGCGACAACCTTGGCACACTGCTTCCAGTTCGATGCGGTGCGGCGTCCTTGGTATCGTCACCTAAGGGGCGCGGTCTAGTCGTCCAAGTAAATCGGGGAGGGTGGCTCATGGCTGGAAGTCTTCAGGCAACACTTGACCACATCCGTGCCCTAGCCGACTCGGAAGCAAAGAAGGGACGGCTGTTCGAACGGCTGATCAAGGCGTACCTGATCAACGACCCGCTCTACCGGAATCGCTTCTCTGCGGTCCACTTGTGGTCTGAGTGGACAGCGTCACAGGCCGATTTCGACGGAACCGATATTGGCATTGATCTGGTAGCGGAGGAACTCTCCGGGGGCGTGTGCGCCATTCAGTGTAAGTGCTACGCGGCTGGAACGCGTATTTCCAAATCGCATCTCGACTCGTTTGTCTCTGCTTCGGCGCGCAAGCCCTTCACCGCGCGCATGTTCGTGGACACCGGAGACGAGTGGGGGCCGAACGCGAGGAAGACAATCGATGGCCTGATACCCGCGTGCACCGTGCTCCGGTTCGGTGACCTAGCGGAGCGACCTATTGACTGGCCGGACCTCGTCCGGGATCAGCCAGAAGCGCTAACTTACCGAATCGAACCGTTCAGCCTCAGGCCGCATCAAGAAACGGCCCTAGAGGATGTCACCAAGGGCTTTGCCCAGTACGAGAGGGGCAAGCTGATCATGGCTTGCGGGACGGGGAAGACGTTTACGGCATTGCGAATCGCCGAGACGGTCGCGGCGGTAGGCGGCACTGTGCTTTACCTAGTTCCATCGATCTCGCTACTCCAGCAATCGATGCGTGAATGGGCGACGCATCGAACGATCCCGCACCGCTACATCGGCATCTGCTCCGACACTCGCGCAGGACGTAACGATGAAGACGCTTCGCTGCAGGAACTAGAGATTCCGGTCACAACCGATCCTGAGCAAATCTTGGAGTCGCTGAAAGTCACTCGCCCGGATGCGATGACCGTAGTCTTCTGCACGTATCACTCTCTAAGCCTTATCCAGCAGGCTCAGAACGCTGGAGCGCCGCCGTTCGATCTCGTTCTGTGCGACGAAGCTCACCGGACGACCGGCATCGAGCGCCTTGGGGATGAGGCTTCCCCCTTCATTCTGGTTCACGACGAGAAGAAGGTCCGGGCGGCAAAACGCCTCTACATGACGGCTACTCCCCGCCTGTACACAGAAGGAGCAAAGTCGAGGGCGGCGCATCATGACATCGATGTTTTCTCGATGGACGATTCCGAGACGTATGGGCCTGAATTCCACCGGCTTCCGTTTTCAAAAGCTGTCGAGCAGGGCCTGCTTTCGGACTACAAGGTCGTGGTCTTGGCCGTCTCCGAAGAGCACGTCGATTCTTACCTTCAGGCCCATCTGGCACATTCCTCCGGCTTGATTAACCTTGATGACGCCGCGAAGATTGTTGGCTGCTGGCAAGCACTGCAGAACCCGGAGAACAAACGCACCAACGGTGCCGGGACGCAACCGCTGCGCCGGGCCATCGCATTCACCAACACGATCGAGTCGTCCCAGCGATTGGAGAAGCATTGGGATGGCCTCGTTGAACAGGCCATTGGGTTGCTACCCGAGGAGCAACAATCGGTCGCACTCAGCTGTGAGACCCGCCATGTTGACGGGAAGCACCATGCGCTGGAACGCAAGGCCCGGATCGAGTGGCTAAAGGGCGACTCGGGGAACACCTGTCGCATCCTGTCGAACGCGCGCTGTCTTACCGAGGGGATCGACGTGCCCGCACTGGATGCGGTTCTGTTCATGAGTCCCCGCAACAGCCAAGTCGAGGTTGTGCAGGCAGTGGGCCGTGCGATGCGGAAGGCGGAAGGGAAGGAATACGGGTACATCATTCTGCCAGTCGCCGTGCCGGCAGGCGTCGACCCAGCGGGGGTGCTCGACCACGAGGAGCGCTTCGCGGCCGTATGGAGCGTTTTGCGGGCGTTACGCTCGCACGACGACCGGCTCGAGGCCGAAATCAACCAGATCGATCTGAACAAGCAGCCGACGGGGAAAATCATCATTGGCGGCGATGGTATAGGCGGAGAAGGCGGAGATGGGCCGCCCTCACTTCCCTTCCCGCCACTCGAGCTACCTGCCGGGGCGATCTACGCCAAGATTGTCGACAAGTGCGGCGACCGGAAGTACTGGGAGACATGGGCCAAGGACGTCGCAGCCATCTTCTCGCGTCTCGTGACACGGATCGAGGGCCTGCTGGCGAACGACCATCACAAGCTGCTGAGGGACTGGTTCGATACGTTCCACGAAGAGCTCAGGGCGTCGATCAACGACTCGATCAGCCGCGGTGCCGCGATCGACATGGTGGCCCAACACATCCTGACCCGTCCCGTATTCGAGGCACTCTTCGAGGGGTATGACTTCGCGGGTCGCAACCCGGTGGCGCACGCACTCGATGGCCTTCGGAGAGATTTCGGGGAGTTTGGCCTAGAGAACGAGACACGGGATCTCGAAGGATTCTACGAGAGCGTGCGCCGCCGCGCACGTGGCCTTGACAATAGCGCGGCGCGCCAGCGCGTCTTGATGGAACTGTACGAAAAGTTCTTCGCAACGGCTCTGAAGAAGGACGCTGATCGGCTAGGCATCGTATACACGCCCGTCGAGATCGTCGACTTCATTCTCGAGAGCGCTGATCGGGTACTGCAGGACGAATTCGGGCGGTCACTCAGCGACAAGGGGGTTCATGTTCTCGACCCGTTCACCGGGACAGGAATCTTCTTGGTGCGATTGCTACAGTCGGCGCTGATCCGCGATGCGGACCTGCCAAGGAAGTACCGCGAGGAACTGCATGCCAATGAGATCGTCCTGCTCGCCTATTACATCGCGGCGATTCATATCGAGGAGGCCTTCCACGGACGAGTGGGTAACGACAGCTCCTACGAGCCATTCGCCGGTATCGTCCTAACGGACACTTTTAACCTCCACACAGACCGGACGGGCTTTCCGCGAGACTGGCTGCCGGACAACAGCGAACGCGCCGAGCGGCAGCAGGGCCTCCCGATCCAAGTGATAGTCGGGAATCCGCCGTGGTCGGCCGGACAGCGGAGTTCCTCGGACGAAAACCCGAACGTGGACTATCCGGAAGTGGAGGCGCGGGTCGCCGAGACGTACGCGGCTCGTTCGACCGCCACCCTGAAGAACAGCCTGTACGACACCTACAAGATGGCGATCCGCTGGGCCTCGGACCGGATTGGCGACCAAGGTGTAGTCGCCCTTGTGACCAACGGCTCATGGATCGATGGGAACGTGGACTCGGGAGTCAGGGCCTGTCTGGGCAAGGAGTTCAGCTCGATTTACGTGCTGAACCTCCGGGGGAATCAACGGACTCAGGGCGAGCGGTCACGGCGAGAGGGTGGCAAAGTGTTCGGCCAAGGCTCCCGTGCGCCCGTAGCAATCACGCTCTTGGTGCGCAACCCGGACGCGAAACATGAGGGCTGCCGCATTCGGTACAGAGACATCGGCGACTACCTGAAGCGGGAGGAAAAGTTAGCGATCCTGCGCGAGGCAGGTTCGATCGCGGGCATTCCGGACTGGCGCGAGATCACGCCCGACCGGCACAACGACTGGATCGGCCAGCGTGACGAGGCCTACCAGAAGCTGTATCCGATTGGCTCGAAGGCCGCGAAGTCCGGCAAGGACGAGGGAGTGATTTTCAAACTATTCAGTAACGGGTATAAGACCAGCCGTGACGCCTACCTCTACAACTCGTCGCGCGAGGCCTGCGCGGAAAACGCAAGCGGAGTAGTGCAGGACTATATGGGCGCGCTGAACGTAGTCGAGCAAGGCCTGCCTCCGGACTTGAACATCGATCAACTCGCGAGTCGCCATTCTTCGAACGTGAGGTGGGACAGGGAACTTAAGAACAACTTGCGGCGCTGCAAAGCGGTGGCGTATTCACCCGAGAATATCTGGACGACTCAATATCGACCGTTCGTTCGGCAATACTGCTACGTCGAATACGTACTCGTGAACAACAAATACCAAATGGACAGTATCTTCCCGACCGCTGACTGCGAGAACCGGGCGATCTGTGTGCCGGGTGTGGGCTCGACCAAGCCGTTCTCCGTACTGGTCACCGATACAATGCCAGACCTTGAACTGATTTCGAAGGGCCAGTGCTTTCCCCTGTTTCGGTATGTGCGACAGCAAGGCAACGATATCCTGGAGGAGAAATCCTCGCAAGACCGCATCGACAACATCACAGATGCCGCGTTACTCGCTTTCCGCGAGCACTACGAAGACAGCGCGATCACCAAGGACGCGATCTTTGACTACGTGTACGGTGCACTCCATTCACCGTGCTATCGCGAGCGGTTCGCAAACGATCTGGGAAAAGGCTTGCCGAGGGTGCCCATGGCACCGAATTTCCATGCATTCGCGAATGCCGGGCGGACACTGGCAGAACTCCACATTGGCTACGAAACCTGCGAAGAGTATCCATTGCTGGTCGAGTCGGACTCGCCGGGTGAGCCGGCCCCTGGGCACTACAGGATCGGATCCAAGGCGATGCGGTTCGCTGACAAAGAAAGGACGGTTCTAGCAGTCAACGACCACATTCGGATCTCAGGGATCCCGTCCGAGGCACATCAATACGAAGTCAACGGTCGGACGCCGCTCGAATGGTTCATTGACCGTTACCGGATCAAACAGGATCGCGAGAGCGGCATCATCAATGATCCCAACGATTGGTTCGACGATCCGAAGGATCTCGTCGCTGCAATCAGGCGGATCGTCCAGGTCAGCGTGGAAACCGTTCGTATCGTGGAGCGCCTTCCTGATCCAATGGAGCCAACCCCGACGAATAGCGCCTTAGCAGCGCTACGTCGATCACCCCTAGTCGGGGCCGATATCGACCTCACCCGCCCGCGCGAGGAAGGGCGAGACGTCATTCTGTGACGCGCTATCTTCTCGACACCAACATCGTTTCGGAACTCGTCAAGCCGGTTCCATCTGCTTCGTTGCAAGAGTGGATGGCGGCCCAAGAAGACGACTCCCTGTTCATCACCTCACTCACAGTCGCCGAAATCCAGCGCGGAATACTCAGGCTCCCCCGGGGTCGGAGACGGGACGAACTGGCTGCGTGGTTTACCGGTCCAGAAGGGCCTCAAGCATTGTTCGCCGAACGGGTAATCGCATTCGACGAGGACGCAGCGCTCATTTGGGGACGATTGATGGCTGAAGGACAGATAGATGGACGCCCCCGTAGTGGCCTAGACATGATCGTCGCTGCAGTGGCCGAAGCGAATGACTGCCTGGTCGTCACTGCTAACGAAAGAGACTTCGTGGGTCTACCGTTCATGAATCCTCTTCGGCCCCGAGGTCAAGATTCCTCCTGACACGAGCCCGAGGCGGGCCGGGCTCGGTTGGCTGATCACGATAAAGACAAGATTCCGGTCCGAACGTCAGAAACCACAGAAGGGCCGTGATCGTTGAACTGCATCGGGTCGCACCAGTCACTGCAGTAGCCTTGTTGAGCGGTACTGCCCCGTGCGCGTCAATTGTCGTGATCGATCGCTAGACCCCTTGTCTCGGCGCAATCTTGACGATGGAGCAAGTTTGATCGTGGGGAGCGATTCTCTGCCGGTTTGCCCTTCGGCCTGAGCCTCCTGCGCCGAGCGAACCGGACCTATTCAGCAGGCCCGAGCCGGGTGCGCCCCGGCCCCAGTCCCGCCTGCTATCATGCAGCCATGGCCGCTCCCAGCACGCTTGTGGAAGCCCTCACCGAACCGACCGCAGGACAACCGGTGGAGTACCCCTACTCCGACGGCAAGGTCCTGATGGAGACGGACCCGCATGCGCGGTCGATCATCGATATGCGCGTCCAGCTGGATACGCATTTCCAGGCCAGGGAAGACGCCTATGTGGCCGGCAGCATGGCGCTGTACTACCGCCAAGGCGACCCCGCGGCCGTGGTGGTGCCGGACGTGTTCGTGGTGCTGGGCGCTTTGCACAAGCAGGCGCGCAAGTCGTATCTGCTCTGGGAGGAGGGCGGCGTGGTGCCGAGCTTCGTGGTGGAGGTGGCGTCGCCGTCCACGAGCCGCCGCGACGCTACCACCAAGCGCGCCACGTACGAGCGGATGGGGGTACATGAATACTGGCGCTTCGACCCGCTGGGCGAGTTGATTGCGGGGCGGCTGGAGGGCTGGCGGCTGGCGGCTGGCCGCTACGAGCGGGTGCGGGCTGTGCGAGCGGAAGGCTGGCACCGGAGCGAGGCGCTGGGGCTGGAGTTGCGGGCCGAGCGGTGGCTGCTGCGATTTCATGATCCACGGCTGGGGCGGGACATGCCGACGCACGCAGAAGCCGTGCGGGAGCGGGATGAGGCGGTTCTGGAGCGCGACAGAGTGGTTCTGGAGCGCGACAGAGTGGCGCGGGAGCGCGACGAGGCGAATCAACGAATCCGCGAATTGGAAGCGCGACTGCGATTGTCCGACAAGTCCGCTTAGGATTCCAGCGTTCGGCGCGGTCTCCGGCCAACCGCTGAGACAACACCGCGCAGGACTCGGTGGCCCAAATTGCGGCTACGCTTCTTGGGCGAACGGCGACCGGTTGCCGCGTTCTTTGGCGAAAGACGCTAGATCTCAGCCGCCTGCTCCGAGGGAACCGGACCTGACCAGCAGGCCCGCACTGGCTGCGCTTCGGCCCCAATCCCGCCTGCTATCATGCAGCCATGGCCGCTCCGGGCACGCTTGTGGAAGCCCTCACCGAACCGGACGCAGGACAACCGGTGGAGTACCCGTACTCCGACGGCAAGGTCCTGATGGAGACGGACCCGCATGCGCGGTCGATCATTGACATGCGTTGTCAGCTGGACACGCATTTCCAGGCCCGGCAAGACGCCTATGTGGCAGGCAGCATGGCGCTGTACTACCGCCAAGGCGACCCCGCGGCCGTGGTAGTGCCGGACGTGTTCGTCGTGCTGGGCGCTTTGCACAAGGAGGCGCGCAAGTCGTATCTGCTCTGGGAAGAGGGCGGCGTGGCACCGAGCTTCGTGGTGGAGGTGGCGTCGCAGTCCACGAGCCGTCGCGACGCGACAAGCAAGCGCGCCACGTACGAGCGGATGGGGGTGCATGAATACTGGCGCTTCGACCCGCTGGGCGAGTTGATCGCGGGGCGGCTGGCGGGCTGGCGGCTGGCCAGTGGTCGCTACGAGCGGGTGCGGGCTGTGCGAGCGGAAGGCTGGCACCGGAGCGAGGCACTGGGGCTGGAGTTGCGGGCGGAGCGGTGGCTGCTGCGCTTCCATGATCCACGGCTGGGGCGGGACATGCCGACGCACGCAGAAGCGGTGCGGGAGCGGGATGAGGCGGTTCTGGCGCGCGACAGAGTGGTGCGGGAGCGCGACGAGGCGAATCAACGGATCCGCGAATTGGAAGCGCGACTGCGGTTGTCCGACAAATCCGCATAGGATACCAGCGTTCGGCGCGGTCTCCGGCCAACCGCTGAGACAACACCGCGCAGGACTTGGTGGCCCAAATTGTGGCTACGCTTCCTAGGCAGACGGCGACCGGTTGCCGCCTTCTTTGGCGAAAGACGCTAGATCTCAGCCTCCTGCTCCGAGGGAAGCGGACCTGGCCACCATGCCCGAACTGGCTGCGCTCCGGCCCCAATCCCGCCTGTTATCATGCAGCCATGGCCGGTCCCGGCACGCTTGTGGAAGCCCTCACCGAACCGGACGCGGGACAACCGGTGGAGTACCCCTACTCCGACGGCAAGGTCCTGATGGAGACCGACCCGCATGCGCGGTCGATCATCGAGATGCGTTGTCAGCTGGATACGCATTTCAAGGCCCGGCAAGACGCCTATGTGGCCGGCAGCATGGCGCTGTACTACCGCCAAGGCGACCCCGCGGCCGTGGTGGTGCCGGACGTGTTCGTGGTGCTGGGCGCTTTGCACAAGCAGGCGCGCAAGTCGTATCTGCTCTGGGAGGAGGGCGGCGTGGTGCCGAGCTTCGTGGTGGAGGTGGCGTCGCGATCCACGAGCCGACGCGACGCGACCACCAAGCGCGCCACGTACGAGCGGATGGGGGTGCACGAATACTGGCGCTTCGATCCGCTGGGCGAACTGATCGCGGGGCGGCTGGAGGGCTGGCGGCTGGCCGGTGGCCGCTACGAGCGGGTGCGGGCTGTGCGAGCGGCTGGCTGGCACCGCAGCGAGGCGCTGGGGCTGGAGTTGCGGGCCGAGCGGTGGCTGCTGCGCTTTCATGATCCACGGCAGGGGCGGGACCTGCCGACGCACGCAGAAGCGGTGCGGGAGCGGGATGAGGCGAATCAACGGATCCGCGCATTGGAAGCGCGACTGCGGTTGTCCGACAAGTCCGCATAGGATTCCAGCGTTCGGCGCGGTCTCCGGCCAACCGCTGAGACAACACCGCGCAGGACTCGGTGGCCCAAATTACGGCTACGCTTCCTAGGCAGACAGCGACCGGTTGCCGCGTTCTTTGGCGCAAGACGCTAGATCTCAGCCGCCTGCTCCGAGGGAACCGGACCTGGCCAGCAGGCCCGAACTGGCTGCGCTCCGGCCCCAATCCCGCCTGCTATCATGCAGCCATGGCCGGTCCCGGCACGCTTGTGGAAGCCTTCACCGAACCGGACGCGGGACAACCGGTGGAGTACCCCTACTCCGACGGCAAGGTCCTGATGGAGACCGACCCGCATGCGCGGTCGATCATCGAGATGCGTTGTCAGCTGGATACGCATTTCAAGGCCCGGCGAGACGCCTATGTGGCCGGCAGCATGGCGCTGTACTACCGCCAAGGCGACCCCGCGGCCGTGGTGGTGCCGGACGTGTTCGTGGTGCTGGGCGCTTTGCACAAGCAGGCGCGCAAGTCGTATCTGCTCTGGGAGGAGGGCGGCGTGGCACCGAGCTTCGTGGTGGAGGTGGCGTCGCCGTCCACGAGCCGACGCGACGCGACGGGCAAGCGCGCGATTTACGAGCGGATGGGGGTGCATGAATACTGGCGCTTCGACCCGCTGGGCGAGTTGATCGCGGGGCGGCTGGAGGGCTGGCGGCTGGAGGGTGGCCGCTACGAGCGGGTGCGGGCTGTGCGAGCGGCTGGCTGGCACCGCAGCGAGGCACTGGGGCTGGAGTTGCGGGCGGAGCGGTGGCTGCTGCGCTTCCATGATCCACGGCTGGGGCGGGACATGCTGACGCACTCGGAGTTCGGCGAGGCCCTCGAGGCAGCCGCGAGCGAGCGCGACGAAGCGAATCGGCGGGTCCGCGAATTGGAAGCGCGACTGCGGTTGTCCGACAAGTCCGCTTAGGATTCCAGCGTTCGGCGCGGTCTCCGGCCGACCCCGCACTCGATCTGCTTGGGTCGGCCTCAAGACTCCTACGCCATCGGAGCTTCAACAGTGTCGCAGCGGCCATTGTCGTCGTGACCTCAGCAGGTTTGGATAAGCTGGAACCAGTCTCGGGCTTGAGGCCGAGCAGCGTGCCTACAGGATCATGATCATTCCCTGTATCGACCTGATGGGTGGGAAGGTCGTCCAGCTTGTCCGGGGCCGCGAGAAGGCCCTTGAGGGCGAGTCCCCGGACGCCATGCTGGAGCGCTTTTCGGCGTTCCCAGTGATCCAAGTCATCGATCTGGACCAAGCCATCGGGCAGGGTTCAAACCTGCCCATCGTGCGGAGCATCGCTGGCCGAGCGCGCACCTGGGTGGGTGGCGGCGTCAGGACGCTGGAACGTGCCGAGGACTTGGTCCGCAGCGGCGCCGAGCGGGTCATCGTCGGCACAGCCGCCTTTTGTGACAACGGCCCGAACAGCGATTTCCTCGAAGCGCTAGCCCGAAACATCGGGCGCGAGCGACTGATCATTTCTCTGGATTCCATGAACGGTCGCATCGTGATCAAGGGCTGGCGCGAATCCACGGACCTGGCGGCTGAAGAGGTCATTTCCCGCTTTGAGCCGTACTGCGGCGCGTTCCTGTGCACCTACGTCGACAAAGAGGGCACGATGCAGGGCACTGACTTGGACTGGTACCGGCGGTTGCGGGCGGCAACAGACCACGAGATCACGGCCGCAGGAGGGATCGCCAGCATCTCGGAGATCCGCACGCTTGTCGATATCGGCGTGCATGCAGCCCTGGGCATGGCGGTCTATACCGGACATCTCAAGCTTGAGAAACTGGCCGATCTGCAGCGCCTCAGCACCAGCTCGGCAGCCGGTTGATCCGGCCGCGCCGCGGCGAGTCGGAGAGCGCGGCGCAGCCCGCTCACTGTGTTCATGCAATTGTCGTAACCTGAATTGCTACGGTTGCGCCTAAATGCTTGGAGCAAACAACACAGGCGCCGCTCGCAACGGCTGCCCCTGAATGCTGGTTGAACCCGAGACAATCGAGAGGGCTCAGTCGGGCGACGACGAGGCTTTCGGCGAGATCATCCGAGCGTACAGGAAGCGAATTCTGGGTACGGTCTACAGGATGATCAGTCGCGGGGACGACGTCGAAGATGTCGGGCAGGAGGTATTCGTCCGACTCTACGACTCGATCGGCCAGCTGAGGACGCCGCAGGTGTTCGAGCCGTGGCTCTACCGCCTGACCGTCAACGCCTGCTACGATTACCTGCGCCGCAAGCGCAGGGAGATCGACGTCAGGATGGCGGACTTGAGCGAGGAGCAGATCGTCGCGATCGACGCTGCGTTGAGCGGACGGAGGGCGATCGACGACAGTCAAAAAGCGGGCGCCAAGGAGTTGCTGGAAGTGGTGCTTGGCCGGGTTTCGAAAGAAGACCGGCTCTTGCTCGTACTCAAGGAAATCGAGGGCCTGTCCCTCAAGGAGTTGAGCAGCGTGTACAAGGTCAACACCAACGTCCTCAAGGTGCGGCTCTTCCGTGCCCGCAAGCGCGCGCTGAAAGCGTACGGGAAGATTACCGAGGAAGCCAACCAACGCTTGGCGCGACCGGAGGGAGACAGACATGAAGGCCAGTCATGATGAGCTATTGGAGCGCTTGTTCTCCATTTACCGCGAGATGATTGTGGCTTTTGAGCCCAGCCCCTCATTCGTCGCCGAAGTCTGGGACAAAATCAGGGCGCGGCACGAGGAACAGAGCGGCTGGGCCGCCGACCTAGTCGCGTGGGCCCCGCGCTTGGCGCTCTCGGCAGTGGCCATCGCCGGCCTGCTGGTCGGCTTCCACTGGACGCAGGCCAGCCAGCGTGACGAGTCCGAGTTGCTTAACGCGACCTACGTGGACACGCTCGCCCTCGAATCTATGGACGAGCACGACGGCGCGGTGTGGGTGGTTGCCAGGTACGGTCAATGACGCTTCAGCAGCCTAAGAGGCGGGCGCTCCTCGCGCTCGCTTCAGTATGCTTGGCCGGCGCAGCTCTCGGAGCTGCCGGGGTGTACTCGTTCACGGTGCATGGCGGCCCCGGCCGGAACCTTGCGCCCGCCGAGTACCGCACGCGCCTGCTAAACCACCTGACCGAGGACCTGGAACTTGACATCGAGCAGCGCCAGCAAATCGCCGCCATCTTGGATGAAATCGGCGAGCGCTACCAGTCTGTCAGGGAAGCGATCGAGCCCGAGCTGGAGGCGATCCGCCGGCAGCGCGCCGACCGCATCATGTCAGTGCTCTACGAAGACCAGCAGGTCAAGTACGAGAAGATTCTCGAAGAGCGCAGGCGCAGGCGCGAGCAAAGCAACGCCGACGCCCTCCGCCAGCTCCGCAGGCACTGAGCCCGGCCGGTTCAGATTCGCTCGAGGAACTCGCGGAGCAGCTCGCGCTCGCCTTCGTGAGCGAGCTCGTCAAGGGCTTCAGGCGGCTTGAGCCAGGCCATCTTGGTCACTTCCTGCGAAGGCAGGAACGTCCCTTCGGCGACAGCGAACATGTCGAAGTAGACGACGACCTTGGGCCGCTTGCCGACGTGATAGTGGAGCAGTCCGGCAAAGCCGGCGATCTCGGCCGCGCAGCCGGTCTCCTCGAGTACCTCGCGAACGGCCGCCTCCTCCCAGCCTTCCGGCGGGTCCAGCTTGCCCTTGGGCAAGCAGCACTCGCCCGGCGCGTAACGATCCCGGTAGATGACCGCGAGTTCGCTGCGGTCGCGATCGCGCCACACGATCCCGCCTGCCGCGCGGACCGGGCCGGCCGTCTTGGATCCGTTCGGCATGCGCGAGTCAGTCTCCCCCGCGCAGGTCGCGGCCAGTCATTTCGGCCGGCCGGTCGACGCCGAGGCACGCCAGGATGGTGGGAGAGATATCGCGCAGAGAGCCCCCTTCCGAGAGCCCCCCGCGATGATCGCCAACCAAGATCAGCGGCACCGGGAACGTGGTGTGATACGTGTGCGGGGCGCCCGTCTCCGGATCGACCATCAGGTCCGCATTGCCGTGGTCGGCTGTCACGATCCACTGTCCGCCGCGGATCTTGAGCGCATGCTCGATCCGATCCAGGCAGCCATCGACAGTCTCGCAGGCGCGCACCGCGGCCTCGATCACGCCCGTGTGCCCGACCATGTCGCCGTTGGCGAAATTGACCACGATGAGTTCGAACGAGCCGCCCTCGATGCCGCGCACGACCGCATCGCAGACACCGGCAGCGCTCATTTCGGGTTGCAGGTCGTAGGTCGCCACCTTCGGCGACGGCACCAGCTCCCGCTCCTCGCCGTCATAGGGCTGTTCGCGGCCGCCGTTGAAGAAGTAGGTCACGTGGGGGTATTTCTCGGTCTCCGCCACGCGCAGGTTCCTCCAGCCCAGGTCCGCGCAGACCTCGCCCAGGATGCGATCGGGAAACTGCGGCTCGAGGACCGTGTCATAGGGGTAGTCCTTCGCGTACTTGGTCATCGTTACGAACACGAGGTCCGCAGGCAGGCCGGCACGACTGATGCCTTCGAGCCGGGGGTCGTTGAGCGCACTTGTCAGCTGTCGCGCCCGGTCGGCCCGGAAATTGAAGAAAACGGCGGCCTGACGGCTGCCGATCCGTCCGGCCGGAGCGCCTTGGGCGTCTGTCACGACGATCGGCTCTATGAATTCATCGGTTACGCCGGCCGCATAGGAGGCCTCGAGGCCCGCTATAGGATCCTGAGTCCTGTGCCCCAGTCCGTCCACCAACGCGCGCATGGCTCGCTCGGTGCGCTCCCAGCGCCGGTCTCGATCCATTGCGTAGTAACGCCCGCAGACGGTGGCCAGGCGCCCGCAGCCCAAGCGCTCCATGAAGGCCAGCAGTTGAGCGACGTGGCCCACGCCGCTCTGAGGGGGGGTGTCCCGCCCGTCGGTGAAAGCGTGTACGAAGACATTCTTGACGCGCTGGCGCTTGGCCGCCTCCAGCAGGGCGTACAAGTGGCTGGCCTGGGAGTGGACGCCGCCATCGCTTAGCAACCCCATCAGGTGCAGCGCGCCGCCGCTGCGAGATCGGTCCCAAACCGCCGCCAGGGCAGGGTTGCGGTCGAACGCGCCGAGCTGCGCCATTTCGTCGATGCGGGTGATGTCCATCTGGACGATGCGCCCGGAACCGATGTTGAGGTGCCCAACTTCGCTGTTGCCCATCTGTCCCGCGGGCAGGCCCACGTAGGGCCCGTCGGTGCGGATGTACGTGTGGGGGTTCTCCGCCCAGAGGCGGTCGAACGTCGGCGTGCGCGCCATCGCGACCGCATTGTTGGCGGGGTCGGGGTTGTGGCCCCAACCGTCCATGATCGTCAGCACCAGTGGCTTGGAGAATCCCATCGAACCCCTTTGACTCGATTATGCCCCAGTGCGGATCGCGGACTTGGGGGCCTCAGGAGCGTCTCGCGCGCGGTCTGCCCGCCGCGGACAGCGTCAGGCCTTTCGTCGCAGCATGCGATCCAGCGCGTCCGATGTCTGGTAGATCAGCGCCTCGGGATAGTGCTGGTGCGGGTGGAAGTACTCGAAGGTGAGATAGCCGTCGTAGCCAATCCCCTCCAGCGCGGCGATCACTGCCGGCCAGTTGGTCGTGCCGTCGAGCAGCGTGCGGAAGGTGTGGAGGTTGAACTCCTGGGTGCGCTTGTCCCACTCCTTGAGGTGAATGTTCTTGATGCGCTTGCCCAAGATCGGGATCCAGTGCTCCGGGAACTGGTACTGCATGATGTTGCCGGTATCGAAGTGCACCTTCACCGTGTCGCTGTCGAAGCCGTCGACGAACGCTGCGACCTCCTGCGGGCTGAACAGGAAGCCGTTGGCGAAGATGTTCTCGATGTTGATCGACACCCCGGCGCGCTCCGCGGCCGGGATCAGTTCCCGCACGGCCTGCTTGGCGTAGCGTTCGCAGACGTCATTGGAAACCGGGACGGGATCCTCGAGCCACGGAGCGTACACCGCTCCGGGCACCACCAGCAGGTTGTCCGTGCCCAGCAGGGCGGCCGCTTCCGCCATCCGGCTCGCCAGCTCGATGCCCTTGGCGCGCCGCCCGGCATCCGGGTGCGTCATCGAGTAGGGCCAGAACAGGAACGAGCAGACGCCGCTGATGGCGATTCCCGCCTCGTCGGCCATGCGCTTGACCGCGCGGATCTCGTCATCGGACGATTCCGCCGAGAACTCTCCCTCCAGGTTGAAGTTCGGCTCGACCGCGTCGAAGCCGGCATCGGCCGCGATCTGGAAGCACTCCCGCAAGGACCACTTGTCCGGGTAGGGGAAGGCCCACAGGTTGATCGACTTCTTCATTCCGGGCACGGGATCGCTCGGCGAAGATGCTTGGGCAGCCGGCGCGAGAGTGCCGGCCAGGCCCTGACGGGCCAAGAAGGCGGGCCCGAAGAAGGCCGAGTAGGCGAGCAGCTCGCGACGGCCGGGAGCGCTGCTGCCGAGATCTCGCTTCGACGTTGCGCGCTGGATTCGATCTGAAGGTCTCACAGCCATCGTCCCTTACTCCTCCGCCAGCCGGTCGCCCGCTGCGCGCATCCGCTCCAGCAGCCGCTTGCCGAGCTTGGCGACCACCGGCTTGACCGTGGGATGCCGGATCAGGTTGGTGGTCTCTTCCGGATCGGCCGCGAGGTCGTAGAACTCGTCGCGCTCGGGGTTGAGGAAGTCCCGCACGAGCTTCCACTTCGGAGTGCGCAGCATCCGCATGTGCGTGCGGCTCTGGTGGTGCGTCGAGTATTCGCCATACAGTTCGTTGCTCCAATCGCCGGCGGTTCCGCGCAGCAGCGGCAACAGGTTGCGGCCCCGCACGATCGTACCGGCCGGAATTTCCGCCCCAGCGATCGCCGCCATCGTCGGCAGCCAGTCAAGGTTCGAGACCGTGCCCTCGATCACGGTCCCGGCCCCGACTTCTCCGGGCCACACAACCGCGGTCGGCACGCGTATCGAGCGATCCCACATGTTCGGTCGCTGGCCGTCTGGGATGTTGGCCGTGGCCGGCGGGTTGCGGGTCAGCACGTAGTGACCGTTCCCCTTGTGCCAGACGCCGCTCTCCCCCATGTTGTAGCCGTGATCGCTGGTGTATACGATCACCGTGCTTTCGGCAAGGCCCAGCTCGTCAAGCTTGGCCAGCAGGCGCCCGATGTTGCGGTCGACGCTCTTGGTGCTGGCGAGGTACTCGCGCGTCATGCGGCGCACGCGCTCCAGATCCAAGTACGGGAAGCCGGGATTGGGAATGATCGGGTTGAGGCCGTCGAACGGCGCCCAATCCTCGGGCGCTACCGGAAGCCAGCGCGCGTGCGGGGCGCGGTAGTGCAGCGATAGCAGGAAGGTCTCGTCGCGGACTCGCTCGATGTACTCCAAGGCGTCCGCGGTCAGGATGTCCGCGGTCAGGCCGTTGAACTGGCGCTGTTTGCCACCCTTCTCAAGGACGGGATCCGCGGGCGTCGTCCCGCCTCCCCGAAATCCCATGAAGTACTCGTAGCCCCTCTGCGTCGGGTGCTGCTCGTCCAGCAAGCCCAGATGCCACTTGCCCACGAGCCCGGTGCGGTATCCCGCATCCTTGAGCAGCCGCGGCCAGGTGAGGATGTCGGCGCCCAAGCCCATGTACGGCTCGCGCCTGGGATTGAGCCAGTCCGTGAGGCCAACCTCGCTCCCGTAACGGCTCGAGATCAGGCTTGCCCTAGAGGGCGAGCAGACCGGCGTGACCGTGAAGGAGTTCGGCAGGTAGGCCCCGCGGCGGAACAGCTTGTCCATGTTGGGCGTGGACGCGTGGGGGTGCCCGGCCAAACCCAACGCCCAGCCGGCTTGGTCATCGGTGTAGACAAAGACTATGTTCGGCCTTTGCGCAGCGTAGAGATGCGCGGCCACCAGGACCGCGAGAAGCAATCGGAACACGCAAGCTAGTTTAGCGACAGCGGTGCAGAGTTGGGGCCGGGCGTTGGGCTATGATGCATCGTATGAGACGCTCTACGTTGCTTTGCTCCGCGCTGCTGGTCATGCTAGCGCTGCTGCCCGCCGATGCATTCGCGGGCGAGAAGAAGCTGATGCACTGCTTCGCTTTCACCGAGATCGAGGCTGCCACCGACGCCGACTGGTCCGCCTTCATGAAGGCTACCAACGAGCTGCCCGACAAGATCGAGGGGCTGGACAGAGTTTGGGTGGGCAAGCTGCGGCGACCGCTGCGGCAATTCGGGCGCAACCAAGACGAGCCTATGCTGCGCCAGTCCGGCGTCTGCATGGAGATGGCCGACGAAGCCGCGCTCGAGGTCTATGCCGAGCACCCCGCCCACACGGAATGGGTCAAGGTGTACGCGAAGGTGCGCGTAGCCGGCACGACGACGTTCGACATCCTCGGGCGCTAGCGGGCTGACAGACGATTCGTGATCCTGCTCTCGGGCGGGCCATCGCTCTCTTCCGAGCATGGCTCCGGACTCTGCTACCGTTGCGCCCTGAAGCGAGGCGGGCCCGTGCGTTGGGCGTGGGCCGCCGACACCCATATCTGCGGCGACGCCGACGCCAGCCAAAGCGGCCTCCAGCCAGCCCGCCAGCTCGAGCGAGCGGTTGCGGAAATGCGGCAGTTCCGACCTTCGGGCGTTCTGGTCAACGGAGACCTGGCCTGGTCGCTCGGCCAGAGCGTCGACTACGAGCGCTTTCTCGGCATCATGCATCCGCTGGCCAGGCAGACGGCGCTGGTGCTGGCGGCGGGCAACCACGACGACCGGGGCAACCTGCTGGCCTGTCTTGCCAATCGCAGCGGCCCGGCTCCGCAGTGGCTGGCCGCGGTCGTGGAGCAGCCGCCGTTTCGCCTGGTCGCCCTCGATTCGAGCATCGACGCTCAGACCGTGGGCGGGGAGATCGGCGGCGCGCAGCTCGCATGGCTGGAAGGCGAGCTGGAGGCGGAGCCGCGCGCACCCACGATCATCTTCCTCCATCACCCGGGCGAATCCAGCAGCGAGGGCTGCAGCGACTTCTCCGACTTGGTTCGGCTCGTCCGGCGCCGGCGGTGCGTCCAAGCGGTTGTCACAGCGCACGATCACGAGTACTGCGTGGGCCAAGTCGGAGGAGTGCACCATGTCCGCCTGCCCGCGGTGGGATTCCCGTTCGAGGAGCACACGCCGACCGGATGGATCGCTGCTGTGCCGGGCCGGGCCGGCATCGAATTGCAACTGCAGGGATCTGGGAACCCGGCCGCGACTCACCTGCCGTGGCGGTGACGCAACCCCGGCGAGCCGGAGCCGGCAGGCCCGCGGGCTCGTTTCGGCTTGATTTGATTCGTTGCGGCTTGATTTGAAACCGCAATTCACAATATGATGATGTGTTCACGGAGATCCATCATGAAGTCCCGTTTCGCACTCCTTTTGGCACTGTCGGTGTGCGCGTCGGCGCTGTTCGCGCAGGCCACGCTAGAGATCCGAGATGTCGAGATCGACTCCCAATCGCCTGAGGGCGCAGTCCTGACCGAGGCGGGCATCGCCGAAGAGGCTGACGAGCGGGTCGCGATCCTCGAGGGGTTCCTGAACGACTACCCGGAGAGCAGCTACCTGGGGTACGTGCTGCTCCAGTTGCAGGGCTTGTACACCCAGACCCAGCGCTGGTCGGACGCTGCCACGGTCGGAGCGCGGCTGCTCGAATACGTGCCCGAGGATCTGGAGGTGCGCCACAACCAGAACCAGGCGCTGCTCAACGCCATGCAGTGGGCCGAGCTCTTGAATGGCCTGTCCGTAACCAAGCCGATGGCCGACAAGGAAGCGGCCGCGCCAATGCCGGACGATCCTACCGAGGATGAAGAAATACTCCACGAGAGCTCGGTGGACTACGCCAATGGCGTGGTGCAGTACACCGAGTGGGCGCTCAATGTCGGGATCACGCAGAGCGCGCCGACCCAACAGATTCAATTCATGGACAAGCTGCTGGAACTCTACCCCGAGAGCCAGTACGCGGCCGGCATCGAGGACAAGTACGTAATCGCTTACCAGCAGGCCGGCGACGTCGCGGGCATGGTCGGCGCCATGGAACGGGCACTGGAAAAGAATCCCGGCAACGAGCAGTACCTCTTCACGCTTGCCGAGATCGCCCTGAGCCAAAAGAACTACGACGAGGTCGACGCCCGCTCCGAGCAGCTGATCAAGCTGATGGAAGAGAAGCCGGCGCCGGAGGGAGTCACCGGCGAGGCCTGGGACGCGAACAAGAAGAAGTTCACCGCCCTGGCCCACTACGTGGCCGGCACGGGGCAGTTCCAGAAGGGGGCTTGGCGCACCGCGCGCCGGCACCTGCTCCAAACCGTCGACGCCATCAAGGCCGAGGGCGGCGAGCGCTACGGAATCCTTTCCTACATGCTGGGATTCTGCTACGTCAAGCTGGACATCGCCGGCGACAACATCGCCCAGGCCTCGCGCTGGATGGGCGAGGCTGCGCGCGTCCCGAACCCGATGCAGGCGCAGGCCGCGCAGACTCTCGAGGCCATCAAAGCCGCACAGTAGCGTTCACGGCACCAAGCCCTCCAACGCCCGTTCGGCGTGTCCGAGCGTTGCGTCCAAGCTGCCCGGCTCCGCATCGATCAAGCGCAGGGCCAGGCGGCGCACGGCCTCGCGTTTCCCCTCATCCAGATACTCGGCCGGAGACTTGCCGTCAACCCGCGCCAGCATCAAGAAGGCGAGATGCCGGACGCTGGCCGCCTCGAACCAGCTCAGTCCCGCCGGCGGCAGCATCGCGAGCGTCCAACAGAACGCCGCGCGTGCCAGGCCGAGATAGCTTCCAGCGATCGCCGGCCGGTGAAACGCCTTCAGGATGAGATGGTTCAGCAAGAACCCGGCGTCGTAGCTGGGATCGCCGAAATGGGCGCACTCGAAGTCGATGCACACGATGCCCGCCTCGCTGACGAGCAGGTTTTTCGGGCTCCAGTCGCCATGCACCATCGCCACGTTCCGCATGGCGCTCTCCGCGATCCACCGCTCGACGCGCCCCGCCAGGCACGGATGGCGCCGAGCGATCGTGCGGTAGTACGGATCGGTGCGCAGCTGGTTGAACGCCGTCCGGTCCGAGAAGGATCGCTCGAATGCCCCTGCGCCCCACGTCGCGCGCGCTGCCAGTCCCAGCGTCGCCCCGGCCTGACGGGCCGTCGCGCCATCACAGCGGCCCGCCAAGAGGACGGTCTTCCAGTCCGCGCTGCCCGCCGGCGCGGCTCGCATCGCGTACAGGAAGTTGGGTTCGTCGCAAAACAGCAGCTCAGGCAGCCGCCCCTTCGGCAGAACCGCGCCAAGCGCGTTCATAACCTCCCATTCCCGCAGGACGCGCGCGCGATCCGCCAGCCATTCATCGCGCACACGCAGGCGCGGCAAGGACTGTTTGAGCACGATTCTCTGGTCGCCGTCCTCGACCAGCACGACCGTGTTAGAGACACCGCCCGCCAGAAGGCCTGCCGTCGCCGCCTGCGACAGCTCGAGGCGCCCATCGAGGAATCCGATGGCACTGCCAGCGTTGAGGTCTGTCGGCGCCGCCATCAATTGCCGGGCACGCCCGAGACCGGAGGCACCTCGCGGTCCGGCCGCGGCTTGCCCCGCAGGATCGACCATGGCCGCTGGCGCAAATCGGAACTCAGCGCCTCGATATTCTCCGAGGTGGCGCGAAAGTTCTCGATGACCTCGCTGATGTTTCCTTCGTTGACCAGCAGCAGGGCCCGGGCGTCCTTCAAGAGCAGCTGCGCATCGCGCAGGGCGCCCTCGAGCTCGTTCAAGCTGCTCTGGAGCGGTTCCCGGGTCTCGTCCACGCTGCGGTTGATGTTGAGCACGGTGTCGTCTGCATCCAGCGCCAGCCGCTGGAAGTCGGCCGCCAGTTCCTCGACCCGCGTCAGGGTGTGGCCGAGCTGAGTCGTCAGGCCGTCTATCTTCGGCGTTTGCGTCTCCAGAAATTCGTTCGTGTTTTCCAGCATCCGCGCGACATTGCGCTGGTTCCGCTCGCCGGTCAGCTCCTGCAGGTTTCCCAACAGGACGTGCAGGTCGTCAATCACCGTGGTAATTCTGGCGTCCATGCGCGCCATCAGCTCGACTGCGTCATCGGCGACCATCGCCACCTTGCGCGTCAGGTCCGTAAAGGTCAGCGCCTCGACGGACGGAACCACTCCGCCGGGCTCGATGCGCGGCGCCGATATCGATCCGGGCGCGACCTCCAAGTAGTTCTGGCCCAAGGCGTTCAAGCTTGCGATTGTGGCAACCGACTGCTCGTTGATGGGAATCTCCGTCAACAGCTCGAACACCACCTCGGTCTTGGTCATGTCTTCGGCCCAAGGCTCCACGGACTGAATCGTGCCGGCCTTGCGACCGCCGAAGCGCACCACGTTCCCGGCATCCAGGCCGCCGATGTAGCTGAAGTACGTTCGGTAGGTATGGGTCCGGCCTGTGAAATGGGCGTTGGCCACGATCAGGAACGTGGTGACCGAGATCGCGAGCGCCGCGATCACCAGCAGTCCGACTTTGGCTTCGTTCGTCAATCAGGCCCCCATGATGTAGCTGCTTGACGCCTCGCTGGGCTCGTCCGCCTCGCGGCGTATGAACTGCTGGACGCGCGGATCGGGGTTGCGGCGAATCTCGTCCACCGTGCCGACAGCCAAGATCTTGCCCTCGTTGATCATACACATGCGGTCAGCGATCAGGAACGCGCTGGTCAACTCGTGCGTTACGACAACAATCGTGATCGGATAGGCGGACTTCAAATGCAGGATCAGGCCGTCGAGTCCGGCCGCGATGATCGGGTCCAAGCCTGCCGAAGGCTCGTCGAAGAACAGTATCTCCGGATCCAGTGCCAAGGCGCGCGCCAGCGACGCCCGCTTGCGCATTCCGCCCGACAGCTGCGTCGGGTAGAGATCCTCGACATGAGTGAGGCCGACCTGTTGCAACTTGATGCGGACCATGACCCGAATCGTGGACTCCGCCAGCGTGGTGTGCTCGAGCAGCGGCAGCGCCACGTTGTCGCCGACTGTCATTGAGTTGAACATGGCGGCGCTCTGGAACGACACGCCCATCGACCGGCGCAGCGCGGTCAGTGTCGCGCGCGATACAGTGGCCAGGTCGACTCCCTTCACGGTCACGCTGCCCTCGGCCGGGCGCTCCAGTCCCTCCATGTGCCTCAGCAAGGTAGTCTTGCCAGAGCCGGAGCCCCCCAAGATCACCATGGTCTCGCCGCGATAGATGTCGAGGCTGACACTGTCAAGCACGGTGCGCTCGCCATAGCGGACCTTCAAGTCGCGGACCGAGATCACCGGCTCACGGCTAGCTTGGCGGCGCAGCTCGGTCGTCGATCCAGTCGATTCAGTCATCGCCAGAAGAAATAGAAGAACGTCGTGCAGAGCAGGTCTGCCAGCACGACCAAGAAGATGGATTTCACCACCGCGTTGGTCGTGGAGTGGCCGACGCCCACCGGTCCGCCGCTGACCGTAAAGCCCTCCAAGCAACTCACATGCACGATGATCGAGCCGAAGATCACGGCCTTGACCAAGCCGCTGACGATATCGCGCATGAGGAGGATCTCAGCTGTGCGCGACAGGTATGCCAGCAACGTCAGGTCCAGCGTGAAATACGCGAACACACCACCCGCCAAAATTCCGGAAAACACGCTCATCACGGTGAGGCAGGGCAGCATCACCAGCATCGCCAGATACTTGGGCACGAGAACGAAGTCGATCGGGTCGAGGGCCATGGCTCGTAGGGCGTCAAGTTCCTCGGTGACCGCCATCGTGGCCACCTCGGCCGAGATCGCGGACCCGGATCGGCCGATCACCACGATCGCGGCCATCAGGGGTCCGAGTTCGCGCGTCATCGTGGTGCCGACCATGGTGACGATGGCTTCCATGGCCCCGAAGCGGCGCAACTCCGCGCCCGCTTGCAGGGCCATGATCAGGCCGGTGGCGCCCGCCACCAAACACAGCACGGGCAGGGATCGGACCCCGATGTCACCCATCTGAAGCAGCGTGCGCTGCCAACGCAGGCCGCGCCCCTTGAACGGGCTGGCACGCACCGAGAAGCGCAAGCAGTACCAGAACTGAATGGCCAAGCGGCCGACGTACTCGGCCTGCCGGATCGAGAAACGACCGACGGATTCAAGCAACACCATGCCGCGCGAGCGCTCCGGCCAACTCAGGCCTTCAATGCATCCTCCTCCGAGTCGTGCATTTCGAAGACGTCGATCAGGCGGGTGCTGCGCAGGACTTGGAGCGGCCCCTCTTTCACGCCAGCAAGCCCGAATCTGACTCTCCGCCGCGTGGCGAGCTGCAGGCCCTCGACCAGGCTCGCCACGGCGGAGCTGTCGATGTAGCTCGCTTCCGACATGCTCACGATAACCCGGCCCTGTGAGCAGTTCTCCAGCAGGCCGAGGACAGCGTCCCGCAACTGCGTAGAAGACGCCATGTCGGCGTCGCCCGCAACGCGCACAACGGCTGCCTCTGCCAACTGCTCGATGTCTATCCGCAGCATTTCGGTTGAACCCTCCCCTCAAGACTCGGCGACATGCTGCAGCAAGCGCTTTCTCAAGTACATGCGATTCTGACCGCCCTCGCGCCGGTACTCGATCTCGTCCATCAGCGTGCGGATCATGTACAGGCCCCGCCCTCCGGCGCGCAACTCGTCAGGCGGGAGAAGCTCGCGCGACAGAAATTCGGCCTCTATGCCATGGTCGCAGATGCGCACTTCGATCATCTCGCCGTCCCGTCGGCATGCGATCCGGATAGGACGCGTGGTGTCGCCATCGTAACCGTGGCGCATCACATTCGACACCGCTTCATTGACGGCTAGCACCACCGCCGTTGCCGACTCCTCGCCGGCACCGAATCCGAGACAGCTCTGCTCGACCACTCCCCGAACCAAGCGCAGCCACTTCGGATCGCTCACGATCCGCACAGCAACTTCCCCGAACATGACTGGCCCCGCCCGACGCCTGGAAGCCTTAGGAAGCCCCGACCGGCGTGGCGGATTTTAGCACGGGCCATGGGTTCCCCAAGGTCCAGGACCCGCGGCCGGCTCTGCTATCGTGGCTAGGCGTGGCGGTCGTGGAGGCGCGGAGGCTGGCCTTCGACCTGCTTTTGCGTGTCGAGCGGGACGGGGCTTATTCAGATGAGCTGCTGCATTCACGACGCCTGGAGGGAATCGGCGCCCGCGCAAAGGCATTCGTCACCAAGACGGTGCTTGGCTGCCTGAGGCGGCAGGGCGAGCTCGACCATTTGATTGCCTCCAGAACGAGCCGGTCCGTCGGAACCATGGATGCGGAAGTGCTGGTCGCCCTGCGGCTCGGGGCGTATCAGATGCGCCACATGGACGGCATTCCGGACCATGCCGCGGTTTCTCAATCCGTTGAACTAGTGCGGCAAGCACGCAAGCGATCGGCCGCGGGACTTGTAAACGCGGTCCTGCGCCACCTGCCCCCGGTTCCGCCAACGGCCGAATCCGCGCGCCTGTGCCATCCCGGCTGGCTGCTGCGACGCTGGGAGAAAGCGTTCGATGCCGGCACGTGCGAGGCGCTGATGCAAGCCAACCTGCAGCAGCCCGCGACGTACTTCCGCCTGCGGCCGTCGGCAGACGCGGCTGAAGTGCTGTCCCGCCTGGAGAGTGCGGGACTGTCGCCAGAGCCGACTGATCTGGCCCGCGCCTATCGTCTCGCGAAGGGGAGCGTGCCGGTCGCCCGCCAGGCAGCCGGCGACGCGCTCGTCTTTCGAGACATCAATTCCCAGCGCGTGGCCGAGTTGCTGGCAGATTCGCCGGGCTCGCCGGTGCTGGACGTTTGCGCGGCCCCGGGAGGCAAGTCCCGCCAGCTTGCCGAAGGCGCGGCGGTGGTGGCGGGCGACCGGCGCGTGAAGCGGCTGCACTCGATGCGCCGGCTGGGCAGCCATGGGATTCAACTGCTGGCCATGGATGCCGAGCGCCCGCTGCCGTTTCGGCGGCAATTCGACCGCATACTGGTCGACGCCCCATGTTCCGGCACCGGCACGCTGGCCCGCAATCCGGAAATCAAGTGGCGCCTCCAGCCGGACGATCTCAATGCGCTCAGCGCTCGACAAGGGCGCATTCTGGACAATGCCATGGACGCGCTGGCGCCCGGCGGGCAGCTGGTCTACGCGACCTGCTCGCTGGAACCGGAGGAGAACCAACATGTCGTCGCTAAGGCCGTCGCAGCGCGAGCGGGCTGGAAAGCCACCCAGGCCCTGTCGACTGTCCCAGGCACGGACCCTGGTGACGGGTTTCAGGCGTGGCGCATTCTGCGGCCGGCTGCCTAGCGCCCGGCTTCACGGCTGGCTTGTCGTGGCGGTCGCCGGGATCGCCTTCCTGGGCACGATCTCGAGCCCTCCGTCCCTGCTCGACGACGTGGACTCCGCCTACGCCCAGGTCGCGCGTGACATGCTGGAGTCCGGGGACTGGGTAACCGCGCGTCTCAACGGAGTGCCGTACTTCGACAAGCCGCCGGGCCAGGTGTGGGCGATCGCGCTGTCATTCGCGATGTTCGGCGTGCACGACTGGGCGGCCCGCCTGCCCGCGGCTCTAGCGGCCATGCTGCTGTGCTGGCTTGCGTGGCGTGTCGGGCGCTGGTCGCTTGGCGAGCTGGGCGGACTCTACGCCGGCATCGGCCTGGCCACGTGTTGCGGGCTGTTCTTGTTCACCAGGGTGCGGATTCCCGACGTGTACGTGGCTTGCACGACGCTTCTCGTGCTCGCGTGTTTCCTGCGCTCGCAAGAGGGCTCGCTGCGACAGGCGCGAGCCCACATGCGCCGGGCCGGCGCGGCGCTGGGTGTCGGACTGCTGTTCAAGGGCCTAGTGGCAGTGGCGCTGCCGGTGGGCGCCATCGCGCTCTATATGCTGGCGGTCGGCAAATGGCGCTCGGGCGATGCGTGGCGCCGGCTCGGCCTGCCCGGCGCCTTCGCAATCGCGCTGCTGGTCGCTGCGCCATGGCATGTGCTCGCGATCCTGCGCCACCCTCCGCTGTTCGAGTTCGCGCTGGACAGCGGGCCGGGAATGTACCGGGGCTTCTTCTGGCGCTACTTCATCAACGAGCACCTGCTGCGCTACCTAGGGCTGCGCTACCCGGCCGACTACAACCGCGTGAACATCGCGTGGCTGTGGTTGGGGCACATCGTTTGGCTGTTCCCCTGGAGCGGCCTGCTCGTGGGCTTGCGCAAGCTCGGCCTCGGCACAGCTGACCGCAAGCGTCGAACGCACTCGCTCATGCTGTGCGCTTGCGGCTTCACGCTGCTGTTCTTCTCCGCCTCGACCACCCAGGAGTACTACACCTTGCCCGCCTACGCGCCCGCCGCGCTGCTGTTTGCCAGCGCAGCCAGTTCGTCCGCCCCGCTCCTGCGATGGTGTACTCGCGCCGCGGCGACAGTCTTCGGGTGTGCGTCGGCAGCCGCCCTGGCGGTGCTCGTCGCGGTCCGGAGTCTTCCGGCCGAGGGCGACATTGCCTCCGCTCTGACCAGCAACCCGGGAGCTTACACGCTGGCTCTAGGGCATTTCCACGACCTAACGCTCGCCGCGTTCGCCTACTTGCGCGGGCCGCTCGCGCTCGCCGCGCTCGCGCTGGCGATCGGGGCGCTCGGGGGCTGGCTGCTGCGACAGAGCTGGGCGCCCGCCGCCCTGGCATGCGCCGCCTTGCTGTTCTTGCATGCTGCTCATTGGGCCATGGGAGCATTCGACCCATACCTGTCATCCCGGCCGCTGGCCGACGCCTACCTGCGCTCTCCTCCGGGACAGCTGATCTTGGATCGGGAGTACTACGCATTCTCCTCGCTGGCCTACTACACCGATCAGCCGGTCTTGCTGCTCAACGGACGCAAGAACAACATCGAATACGGCTCCAACGCGCCCGGGGCGCCTGACGTATTCCTCGCCGACTCGGACCTGCCCGGCCTCTGGGCTCAGCAACGACCCGTGTATCTCGCGGCATACGAGGAGGATCGCGACCGCTTCAAGCGACTGCTAGGGGCAGGTCGGTTGCATACTCTGGCCGCTGCCGGGGGCAAGGTCCTGATCTCAAATCGCTCCGTTCCGTCCGAGAGCCCTGCCAACTAGCCAAGGAGCGGCTGCGCGGGCCGATCGGCCCGGGAGCAGGAGACCCGAATCAATCTCGAAGCTGGGGGCACGGGCAGGCTGGCCGGGCGAGAACGCGTTCCGCTATAGTGAAGTCATACGGGCACCGGACGGATCGCTCTTTGCCACCGGTACCGAGGCGCCGGTCCGCGATCGCCCGCAGGGGACACCCGATGAAACCAGGCATCCATCCCGAGGACTACAGAGAGGTAGTCTTCCGCGACGTCACCACCAACACCGAGTGGATTACCCGCTCGACGGCCAAGACCGACAAGACCACCACGATTGACGGCAAGGAATACCCTCTTTACGACCTAGCGATCTCTTCGCACTCCCATCCCTTCTACACGGGCAAGCGCAAGCTCGTCGACTCCGAGGGCCGGATCGAGCGCTTCAACAAGAAGTACGGGCGCAAGACTGCTGTCTGAAGCGAACGGGGACACCGCGCTGCCGCCAAACCGTCCGTCCGCGCGGCCTCGTGCGTCGGGGCAGCATGTCGCGCGCGCATGAGCTGAGCATGCCCGTCGACACACGCCGCCGAGCATGCCTGGCCGCCGCGTTGGCCGCACTCGCCACGCTGGGCGAAGCAGCAATCGCGCAAAAGCGCCCTCCAGAGCAAGCCCTGCTGTTCGGCACGGTCTTCCGAGGTTCGTACCTCGCCTTGGAAGGGGCGCGCGTCGTCGCCTACGATGAGGCCAAGCCGAAGAAGAAGTACCGAGCGACCACGAACTACCGCGGCGAGTACAGGATCCGCGTGCCGGCAGGAGACGCCACCTACGTGGTCACAGCGAGCGCGCCGAGATTCGTCCAAGGCCAACGCACCGTGAGAGTCTACGGCATCGAGAAGTCGACCGCCAACCTGATCCTCGAACCGCGCAAGAAGGCCGGCAGAGCCAAAAACCGGCCTGATTCGCTGTAGGATAGGGGGAGACATGCAACGCACACGCCGCAGCCTGCTGTTGCTGGGCACTGTCGCGGTGGTCCCGCTCGCCCATGCCCAGTTCACGGGTTTCAAGAAAAAGAAGAAAGTGGACCCGACCCGCTCGGTCAAGGGCCAGGTCACTGACGAACACGAGGAGGGCATCCGCGGCATCGTGCAGCTGAAGCACACGCGGACGCTGGAAGTGAAATCATTCCACACCAACGACAACGGCGACTACTACTTTCACGGCCTCGACTTGAACGTGGACTACGAACTCAAGGCCCTCGCCGAAGGAAGGCAAAGCAAGACACGCACAGTGTCAAGTTTTGACAGCCGCAACGAGCTGATCTACAACTTCAAGCTCAAGTCCGAGAACTGAATCGCGGCACCGCAGGGGAAACTGCCGCCGGTCCTGCTAGCCGCAGCAGTTGCACCAAGCTGACGCCGCGCTCCGGCGCTCCTTGGCCTGCGCCGGCGGCGCAGCACGGCACTGCCAGAGGACTGAATGCCGCGGTCACGCGGGTGACGCTCCGAGAATGCCTGCGCGATGTGATCGCCGCCGATCACCGGTCCCGTTCGGCCATCGCTGCAATTCATATCCGCAAAAAGCACCCTGTCGGAAGCTCGGCGCCCGGACAGTCCTTTCCAATCCACAGATGAGCATGAGGAGGGGCGGAGGAGAGGAGCTGGGGAGAAGGCGATTATAGCGGCAGGGGGGAAGGGGTCGCAGGGGAAGGGGAACCCCTTCCCCCGTGCTAGGGGCACAGGGTTGGCAGGGCCGCGGGTGGCGGAGGGGGGCCGGTGGGCTAGCCCACCGGCCAGTTTCTGTGCCCATACAGTTAGCCCCCTGGAATTCCCGGTTTCCAATCCGAAATGAGCATGAACGGCCTGGCCCTCAGGCCGCGCTAGCGGCCTCCCCCCGGATCACTCGGAAGAGCTCGTCGCGGGCCTCGTTGAGCCGCCGGGCCGCCTCGTTGTCGCTGTACTGGTAGGCCTGCTTGTCCAACTGGGCGAAGTCGATCCCGTCGCGCAGGAAGCGCTCCGCGTCCGGCAGCGATTTCAGTTTCTCGTACGGCGTCATGATGTCCTGCCGGCGGTAGCGCTTGCGCAGCTTGCCCTTGGCATCCACCTGCTCGCAGGGGAAGTAGCACGGGCGGTGGTAGTTCAGGTACGGCGTGAGCACGTCCCGGTTGAACGCGTTGAGCCGCTCGGCGTACCGCCCGGCGATGTGCCCGTAGCCGAGTTGCTTGCGGATCACGGTGCCGTTCTTCGACTCCGCCAGCGCGTTGTCGTTGCAGTGCCGCGGGCGCGACTTGGTGAACTCCTCCACGCGCAGCTTCTCCAGCAGGCGCGCCACTTGGTGGTTGATGTACTCGGAGCCGTTATCGGCATGCACGCCCAGAATCTCGAACGGGAAGGCCTCCAGCATGCTCTCCAGCAGCGGCAGCAAGTAGCTCTCCGCGATCCGCTCGGTGCTGCCCACGCCTTCGAACTGCGTCACTTCGTCCACCGCATTGATGTGATAGACCCCCTTGACTTTGTCCAGGTCGCCTTGGTGCACCGAATCAATCCGCAGGTAGCCCGGCCGCCCCTCCGGCCGCGGCCGCCGGCGCTCGCCGATGGCCACCTGCGTGGGCCGCGTGGGCTGCTGCGCGCCCAGCCTTTGCACATACCTGCGGCTGTGCCGCAGGTTGTACAGGTGCCCGTTCGACAGCCCCGCCAAGCGCTCGAAGCGCGCGTCGCCGAACAGCTCCCAAGCACGCTTGAACAGCGCCAGCGTGGCGGGTCCGGACAGCCTCCCGTGCAACTCGTCGGTCTCGGCCAGCAGCTCGACGTCCGCCGCCGTGTACTTGCGTCGGAACGGCTTGGCCGCGCCTCGGCGCCGGTCCGCCAGTTGGCCCTCGGCCAGGTAGCGCCGGATCAGGCGCGTCAGCTGCGACTGCGACAGCCCCGTGGTGCGCTCCAGATAGCTGCGTAGCAGGCCCCTGTCCGCCTTACCCAGCTTCCAGTACGCGAAGCGCCGCAGCACCCGTGAGAGATGCTCGTAGGCCTGCTTGCGCTCCAGTGCCAGGGTGGCCCCCGGCGGGGTGCTGGCGAGGAACTGGCGCACATCGTCCAAGCTCTTGTGAGTTTCCAAATCGAGCTGCAAGATCACCCTCCGATGATCCCCACACCCCTTCTAGGGCCCCCTTCATGCTCATTTCACGTTGGAAACAAGCCCTCCGTTCATGCTCATCTCTCATTGGAAGAGACTCGGACTTGCGCGGCAATGGGAGTTACCATTAGTTTGTCCGGTTCGTCGAAGATAATGAGCCGGCGCACCAGCAGATCAGGGAATACAACGATGCGGCATTGCAAGCTCCACTTACTCAAGGCGGTCGCGCTGCTCGGCACTCTGGCGTTGCTGGCACCGGCCGTTGCCACGCTGCAGGCCCAAGGCCCGATCGGCGACCAGCCGCGGAGGCCGCGGACCGACGCCCCGCGCAGGCCGGGAACCCTTCCCGGGCCAGGGGTGCCCCCCGATGCGCCCTCGGATATACCGCGCGTGGAAACCCGCGCGCCGCAGCGGACACCGGAGCAGCAGCCCCTGTTCACTGCCGACACCAACGTGGTCACCGTGGATATCGCGGTGCTGGACAACAAGGGGCAGTTCATCCCCAGCATCCCGCCCGGCAACTTCCAAATCTTGGAGGACGGCGTCCCGCAGAAGATCATCAGCGTGGGTCCGACCCAATCCCCTGCCACGGTGGCGCTGCTGATCGAGTTCAGCAACCGCTGGCAGAGCTACTGGAGCGAGACCTGGTACCAGACCCTCACCGCGACCTACGGCTTTGTCGAGACGCTGCGCCCGGAAGACTGGGTCGCCGTGATCGCCTACGACCTGCGGCCGGAAATCCTGGCCGACTTCACCCAAGACCGGCGGGAGATCAACAACGCCCTGCAGCGGCTCCGCATCGCCGCCTACAGCGAGTCCAACCTCTTCGACGCGCTGACCGATACCGTCCAGCGCATGTCCGAGATCGAGGGGCGAAAGGCTGTTGTCCTGCTCTCCAGCGGCGAGGACACCTTCAGCCGGCTGAACTTTTCGCAAGCTCGCAAGATCGTGCAGGAGGCCGGCGTCACGGTCCACGCCATCGGCTTGGGCCAGATGCTCAAGGAGATGCTGGATTCCTACGGCTATGTCGGGGGAGCGACTCGCATCGGCTGGCTGCAAGCGGACAACCAGCTGCGGACGTTCACCAGGGAAACGGGCGGCTTCTCCTTCTTCCCGCGCTTCTACGGGGAGTTCCCGACGATCTTCCAGAGCCTGAACTACCTGATGCGCAACCAGTACACGGCGGTCTACCAGCCCTCCAACACCAAGCGTGACGGCACGTTCCGCAAGATTACCGTGCGCTTGGTGGACCCCAACACGAACAAGGAGCTGCGAATCACCGGCCAGAAGAACAAGCGCATCAAGTACCGGATCGTCGCGCGCACCGGCTACACGGCGCCCCGCGAGGTGGAATAGGCACCGCCAGCCGCGGCCGCCGAAGCCCGACGTCCGGCGCGCCGCCTCGCATTCTCTCCGGCCTTCGCGAGGGTGTTGAGGCTCTTCTTTTGGCGTTTGCTATAGTCTCCGAAATATGGCTCGCGTCCCCGACCGCCCGAAGGTCTTGCTCATCGACGACAATCGCTTCGGGTCTCGGGCGCGCCAGGCGATCCTGGCAGACCTGGGGTATGAGGTCGAAGTCTCAGAGAGCGGCGCGGCCGGCTTGGAGCGCTTTCAGGCATGTGCCGAGGACGCCCCCTTCAGCGTCGTCGTCACCGACTATCGGATGCCCGGCATGCGGGGCGACGAGGTAGTCCGGCGGCTTCGGGAGCTGGCCCCGGACGTGCCGGTTGTGATCCTCTCCGGCCACGTGCGGACCTTCGCGCTGACCGCGGAGTCCACGGGAGCGGATGTCGTGCTCGAAAAGGGGCCGCGCGAGCAGCACGATCTGGCGGGCACAATCCAGAGGCTCGCCCCGAGCGCCACTCCTCGCAAGCCGCTCGGACATGCGACCGAGTCCGGTCGCGCCATGCGGCAAGCCCCGTCGCGCAGACGGGCCCGCAACGAGTGATAAGATCGGGCAACGCCCGCGGACGCCGGGCACATCGTCAATGACAAGCTTTACTTGGCTGGGCCACTCGACCGTTCATGTCAGGGTCGCGGACGGTCCGGCGATCCTGATCGATCCTTGGCTGAAAGGCAACCCCGCTTTCCCGTCCGGCTACGATGTCGCGCCCGTCGACCTCGTGCTGATCACTCACGGACACTTCGACCACCTGGACTTGGGAGATCTGCGGGCGCTGGTCGCGAGGTTCGAGCCCGAGATCGTTTGCAACGCCGAGATTTCGATGTGGCTGGGCTCGAAGGACGTTCCGAACGTGGTCGGCATGAACAAGGGCGGCTGCTACCACAGCAAGGGCGTGCGGATCTCGATGACACAAGCCCAGCACAGCAGCTCGATCCTAGAGGACGGCAAGATCGTCTATGCCGGCGAGCCTGCCGGCCTAGTCGTCCGCCAGCCCGACGGCCGTGCGTTCTATCATGCCGGCGACACCAACGTGTTCAGCGACATGAGCCTGATCCAGCGCCTCTACGAGCCCGAACTGGCCATGCTGCCCATCGGAGACCTGTTCACCATGGGACCCAAGGAGGCAGCCTTGGCCTGCGAATTCCTGCAGCCGAAGCTTGTGATCCCCATCCACTACAAGACGTTCCCGCTGCTGACGGGGACCGCGGCCAAGCTCAGGGAGGAACTTGGCGCCGAGTCCGGGGTAGAGGTGCGCGAGTTGGAGCCCGGCGTGGCCTTCAACTGGTGAGCCAGGCGGCGACTCTCAGGGCTTGGAGAGCCCTGAGTAGGTCTCGTCGTCCGTCGCCTCGGTCGTGACCGGCAGCCCGCGCCGAGCCCAGCCGTCGTACACGATCTGTCCCATCGGATTGGATTCGCCATCGAATCCGCCGCGCATGTCGACGACATTGGTAAAGCCGTTCGCCTGCAGCACTTGTGCGGCACGCATCGATCGCCCACCCTTCAGGCAAGCGGTGATGATCTTGGCATCCTTGCCCAGCGCCCGGTCGCAGACGTCTACGAATTCCTCGTTCGGCTGCATGCCCATTGCAGTCCGATGCAGTAGCGGGATGTTCTTGGCTCCGGGCGCGTGTCCCTGCTCGAATTCCGGGATCGAGCGCACGTCCAAGTAGATGTAGCCCTCCTCCGACTCCAGCAGGTCGCGGGCCTCGTCCGGTGATATGCGCTTCAGTGCCATAGTTGCCTACGCTTCACGCTCGCTGATTCGGTCATGCAATGTCAAATCACCCACCGGCAATATCGGCGCAGCCCGCAAGCGGCGCGGCATCCACCCGAGTGAACTCGCGACGCAAACTTACCGTTTCGGACCCTTCGCGGGAGGCGGCGCGAGCCTCTGTGCGAGCCAACCTGCCAGCGCGCGGTTCGCACATGATCTTGCCCGGCGCTGGTCCGACTCGCTATGATCGGCCATTCGCCGACCATGCCCGCCAATCCTGAAATCTCGGTGGTGATCCCCGTCCGCAACGAAGAGGAATCCGTCGAGGAACTGGCGCGGCAGCTGCAGGCCGCGCTGCCAGAAGACCACGAAATCTTGTTTGTCGACGACGGCAGCACCGACAACACCTGGCAACGCTTGACGGGGCTGCACTCCCCCGGACGCATTCGTCTGGTCAAGTTCCGCGCCCACGCCGGCAAGTCGGCCGCGCTGATGGCGGGCTTCGCGCGCTGCACGGCGCCGGTGGTCTTCACGATGGACGGCGACCTGCAAGACGACCCGGCCGAAATCCCGGCCTTTCGCTCCAAGCTCGCCGAGGGCTATGACCTGGTCTCGGGCTGGAAGAAAGTACGCCACGACCCACTTCACAAGGTCGCCGCATCGCGCCTCTTCAATTGCGTGATGCGCAGCGCCACGGGCCTTGGGCTGCATGACATGAACTGCGGATTCAAGTGCTACCGGGCGGAAGTGGTCAAGAGCCTGAGGATCTACGGGGACCAGCACCGTTTCATCCCCGTCTTTGCCGCGCACCAAGGCTACCGCGTCACCGAGATCGTGGTGCGGCACCGAGCGCGTCGCTACGGCCGCTCGAAGTACGGCCTCAGCCGCCTAGCCAAGGGCTTTGTCGATCTGGGCACGGTGCTGCTTAGAACTCGGTTTCACGACCGTCCGGCACACGCATTCGGATATCTGGCCCTGTGCTGCGGCTTGGGTGGAGCTGGGTTGCTCGGCCTGGCCTTGTCGCCGTGGCTTCACCCCGCCGCGTCGTGGGCGGCCGCAGCCGTGGCCGTCGCCCTGGGAAGCGGCGCGCTGGCCCTTCTGGCCTTGGGCTGGCTTGCGGAGTGCATGCTCCACGGCGCGGCGGATCCGTCACCGCTGCTCGCGCCGGCGATCGAGGATATACGTGATTAAGCGCGCGCTGCCCGTCGTCAAGGCCCTCGTGCCCCTAGTCCTGGCCTGGTTCATCGGCCGCATGATCTACGGCAATTGGCAGCAAGTGCGGTCGGAGCCATGGCGGCTCGACCTGCCATGGCTCGCGGTGTCGTTCGCTCTTGGAGCCGCGTGGCATCTGGTCCGACCGTTTGGCTGGACGCGCCTGCTAGGGGGCTTCGACCACGTCGTGCCGTACTGGGAGATCTACCGCATCTACCGCAAGTCCGAGCTAAGCCGCTATGTTCCTGGCGGCATCTGGCAATTCGCCGCCCGCATCTACCTCACGCGCCGCCACGGCGTGAGCGCGGCGGCCTGCCTAGCTGCGACGATCCTCGACATGACCCTGGCCGCGCTCGCTGCGATGGTCGTGGCCGCTTGGCTTGGCGGTGTCGCAGCCTCTTCGCTAGCCCAGTGGCAGCGCTACACCCTGTTTGCGTTCCCCCTGTTCGCCTGCGCGGTCGTCTACCCCCCGGTATTCAACGCCTGGGCGGTGCGCTTGGCTCGCTTGCTCAAGCAGCCGTTCCGGCCGCTTGAGATCCGCACGGCCCGCATGCTGGGCATCTGGGCCCTGTACGTCGTGATGTGGGCGCTGCTGGCGTTTGCCATGGCCAGCTTCGCGCGCGCCCTGCTGCCCGGCCTAGACACCGAGCGCTTCGCCCATATCGCGGGTTCTTACGCCCTAGCGTGGCTAACGGCGCTGCTCACCATGGTGGCACCTGCGGGAATGGGCGTCCGCGAAGGCATACTCGGGCTGCTGCTGTCCCAAGCGATCGCCGCGGGCACGGCGATGACTCTGGCCGTCGCGATGCGCTTGTGGGTCGTGACCATGGAATTGGCCTGGCTGGCGATCGGGCTGCTGATGCCCCGAACCGCCCAGCCCGATCGAGCCTAGAGCTCGCGGACCGCGATGTTGCGGAAGCGGTGCTCCAAGCCCGGGCTGCAGCGATCGCCGCCGTGAACCTGCACGGCGATAGCTCCCTCGGTGGCACCCCGCGGAAGGTGGTTCTCGGTGTCCTTGAAGTCCGTGATCTTCGAGCCGTTGAGCCACACTTCGATGCGGGGCGCCTCGCCTTGGATGCGGGCGCGCAGCGAATTCCAATCATCCTTCTTCCACACCCTCTCCCAGCCATCCGACCGGTGCTCGCCGGGGCTTTGCAATTGCTCCCCGAAGACGCCCCCTAGGTTCCCGCCGGCGAGGTAGTCGAGCATGACTTGGTAGGCCTGCCCGCTGCCACTAGAACGCAGGAAGACGCCGCCATCGCAGCCGAAGTCGGGCTTGATCTCCAGGTAGACCTCGAAGTCGCCGAACGTCTCGTCCGTCAGCAAGATGCCGCCGTTTCCTACCCGGTCCTGCTTGCCGACCAATGCGCCTTCAAACACGCGCCACTCCTTGGTGTCACCATGATGGTTGGTCAGGCTCATGTGCCAGCCGGCAAGGTTCTGGCCGTTGAAAATCGGCCGGAATCCTTCGGGCACCTCGGCGCCGAGCGATAGCGGCAGCAAGGCCAGGAGCAAGCGTCCGCGAAACATCCATCCAGTCATATTCCCGGCCAGCGTAGCATTTTCCCGGGAGGCTTCCCGGACCCGCTCGCCCGTCGCCGAGACGGATGGCAGCAAGCACAGCCCCTATACTTGATTAACTCGGCCGAGTGCCGAAAGAGGGGATCGCGAGCAATGGACGGATACTATGATCCAGAAGACCTGCCCCGCTTTGCCGAGATGGGCAATGACGCGCCGGAACTGTGGGACAAGTTCAACTCTTGGTACGGAGCTGTCTTCCAGCCGGGCGCGCTGAGCGAGCGCGAGAAGAACCTGATCGCCTTGGCGGTGGCCCACGCCGTGCAGTGCCCCTACTGCATCGACGCGTACACGCAGGGCTGCCTTGCACAGGGCTCCAATCTGGAACAGATGACCGAGGCCGTTCATGTGGCTTCGGCGATCAAGGGAGGATCCGCGCTAGTGCACGGCTTGCAAATGCGCAACGTCGCCTCCAAGATCAGCATGTAGCGATCAATGGGAAATTCCCTTCCAGCAGAGCGTCGTCCCCCTCCAGACGCCGACCAGCAATTCCGCATCCTCCAACTGGACGGCGAAGCTGCATTCCAGCCCTTCGACTCGCGCCTGGCCCAAGCGGGCGTCGGACCGCTGGTTGCCGGCGGCATAGACGTCGTCCAGATCAATGTCGGCAAGTTTTGCAACCAAACCTGCAAGCACTGCCATGTCGACGCGGGCCCGGATCGCACGCAGGAAAACATGTCGCGGGAGACGTTCGAGCTGTGCCTCGACGCGATCAAGCGAATCGGCCGGCCCGATGTGGATCTAACGGGGGGAGCGCCCGAACTAAACCCGAGCTTCCGCTGGTTCGTCGAGCAAGTTCGCGGGCTGGGCTGCAAGGTGATCGACCGCTGCAATCTGACCGTGCTGGTCATGCGTTCACAGGCCGGGCTGGCCCCCTTCCTAGCCCTGCACCGCGTCCAGATCGTTGCCAGCCTGCCATACTTTCTCGGCAGCCGGACCGACGCCCAGCGCGGCGACGGCGTGTTCGACAAGTCCATCCTGGGCCTTCGCAAGCTCAACGAGCTGGGCTACGGCAGGCCTGGCAGCGGATTGGAGCTGAACCTGGTCTACAACCCTACCGGGGCCTTCTTGCCGCCGGACCAAGACGCCATCGAGGCCGATTTCCGACGGGAACTTAGCAGCCGCTATCACATAGAGTTCAATTCGCTGTACACGATCACGAACATGCCCATTGGCCGCTATCGCGACTATCTGGTCCGCACCGGCAACCACAGGCGCTACATGGAGCAGTTGGTCAACGCGTTCAATCCGGCCGCCGCGTCGGGGGTGATGTGTCGATCGATGATCTCGGTGGGCTGGGACGGGCGTCTCTACGACTGCGATTTCAATCAGATGCTGGAACTGGAGCTGGGTTTCGGAGCTCCGCGGCATATTCGCGATTTCGACCCGGAGCGGATCGCGGCCAGGCGAATCGTCAGCGGGCAGCACTGCTACGGCTGCACGGCCGGCTCGGGCTCAAGCTGCGGAGGCCGGATCTCCTGAGCAGGCCGGAGCAGCTCGAGCCTCCGGCACCGGCAGGCCCTGATGTACACTGGGGTGTCTGGTGCCGGTCGCCGGTCGCACCGAAGGAACACTGACATGCTCATCAAGCTAGCCCTTATCCTGCTCGTGGCCGCAGTGACGTTGCTGTTGGCCGGCTGTGGCGGCGGCGACGCACCGCCCGAATCGCCGCCACCGGAGGAGCCGGCCGAGGCCCAAGAGGCCCCGTCGGCACCGGAGCCCGAACCAGAGCCTGAGCCGGAAGCGAAGGCCGAGCCCGAGCCGGCGCCGCCGGAAGAGCCCGCCGGGCCCCCGCGCGTTCGCATGGAAACCGACAAGGGCACGCTGGTCTTGGAGCTCTATCCCGATCGCGCGCCGGAAACAGTCGCCAACTTCCTGCAGTACGTCGACGACGGGTTCTATGACGGCACCATCTTTCACCGCGTGATTCCCAACTTCATGATCCAAGGCGGGGGGTTCGTTCCGGGAATGCAAGAAAAGTCGACCCGGCCGCCGGTCAAGAACGAATCCGGCTCGATGGCGAATACGAAGTACACGATCGCGATGGCGAGAACAGCCAATCCGCACAGCGCATCGGCGCAGTTCTTCATCAACCACCAGACCAATCAATTCCTCGACAAGGAGCACGCGCGCGATGGCTGGGGCTATTGCGTGTTCGGCAAGGTGGTCGACGGCACGGATGTGATAGAAGCCATCGCCGAGGTGGCGACCGGAAGCAAGATGGGACACCAAGACGTCCCGCTGACGCCGGTGGTCATCAAGTCCGCGCGGCGCGCTGGCTAGGCGCCCAAGCTTCGAGCCTACAGCCGTTCCGGCCCGTGCAGCTGCGGGCTGGCGGAATGCCCTCGCTTGGCCCCGTCCGCCGAGGCCACGATTCGCCCGCGCGGCCGATCCATCAGGGCCGCGCCCCGGCCCTGCGGCCGCCGGCTGCAACGCTTGTCTGCCGCGCCTGTCAGAGTCGCCTTTGAGCGGTCAATCGCGCCGCCTGCGAGGCAGCAGCCCGATCGCCACGGCCCCCAGCGCCGCCAGTCCGAACACAGCCCACAGCGCCTGCGAGTAGCCCGCCAAGCGGCCCGCTAGCACGGCGATGAAGCGCGGCGTCCAGAACTGCAAGATCGTGTCGCTCGGCAAGATCGCGGACATGGCCTTGCCCAGCGAGCGCAGGCCGAACTGGTCCGCAGCCATCAGCGGGATCAGCATGTAGTCGGCACCCATCGCGAGGCCGAATACGATCGCGAACAGGAAAACCATGTTGGGCTGCTCCGGCGTCACCAGGAACAGCAACGGAATCGCGAGCGCCACGATGATATAGGTGGCGAGCATGACGTATTTTCGCGGCAGCTTGTCGGCAAGCCAGCCAGCGAGCAGCCGGCCCGAGATGCTGGACAACAGATAGGTGAACGAAGCCCTTGCCCAAACGTTGTCCCGCATGACCTGGTCGGTGAACCCCTGTTCTTCATATACGAACTTCATCAGAAAGTTGACCGCGGCGATCGACCCGATCGACGCGGCGCTGCCTACCAATAGCAACCAGAACGCGGGGCTGCTGGAAAGCTGCCCGAAGGTCTTCGCGGACTCTGCCTGGGCCGGCTCCTTGACAGCCTCCGCTACCTCGACGTCGCCCGCGCTTTCTGCGCCATCGGGCAACTGGCCCATGTCTTCGGGCTTGTCCCGGATCACGAAGAACGCCAGCGGCCAGGCGATCATCATCAGGAAACTCAAGGCCCGGAGGGCATCGGTGTAGTGGTCCAGGGTTCTGGCAAGGTAAGGCGTGAGCAGGTTACATAGCGCACCGATCACGGCCACGCCCACGTACGCGATCCCCATGGCCGTACCTCGACGGCGCTTGTACCAGTTCGAAATGATGATCTGGTGCGGGATCGGGCCTGACAAGAAGTACCCCGCCATGTAAACGCACCACGCGCCGTAGTACTCGTACTGGTTGCCGCTCAGCCGGCCGAACCACTGGAACGAGAGGAACGTCAGGAAGGTGCCGACCAGGATCAGCTTGCGCGGCGAGGTCTTGGGCACGATCACGGGCCCGATCCAGATCGTCAGCAGCACGGCGATCGGGGCGCCCAGCGTCACCAGCTCCACCGGCCATGAGTGGCCGTCGCGGAAGTAGTCAAAGAAGAAGGCAATGTTGTAGTAGGGAAATCCCGTGGACAGGCCGAACGTAACGAAGCAGCTGGCAATGATCCACGGGCCGAAGAATTTCTTGCTGGAAGATTCCATGAAGTTCTCGCCTCCGGGGCGAACTAGCCAGTGTATCCGATACGGCGGGCCGGGATAGCGATTCGCTCCTTGCGCAAGGGTTATGCTGAAATTGTGGCCGCTGCCTGCCTTTGCGCCGGAGGTCATGCGCCGCTGCAAGATCGACCGTGCAAGAACGCGGCCCCAGTATTTCGAACGCGCTGCTAGCCATGGCGGCATTCGCCGTCGTGGTCGCGGGCATCAAGCTCGCAGCGGTGATCGTGGTCCCGTTCTTGCTCTCGGTCTTTCTCGCCATATTGGCCGGGCCGCCAGTGTTCTGGCTGCGTCGCAAGCGCGTGCCCCGCTGGCTCGCGATCCTGACGGTGATTTTCGGCATCGGCGGCTTCGTGGGTTTGGTCGGCGTGCTCGCGGCAGCCTCTCTCAGCGATTTCGCGAACAGCCTGCCGGGCTACCAAGCGCGCCTGCTGAGCCAGTGGGAACAGGCGCTGGTGAGCTTGGAAGACTTGCTTGCGAGGCTTGGCATCCAGCAGATTTCCGACAGTGTTTGGGATCAATCGGATCTGAGCCGGATTTTCGGCACGACGGCTCAGTTCGCCGGAGCGACTCTGTTGCAGTTCGGGAATATCGTCACCAAGTCGTTGATGGTCGTGCTGACCGTGACCTTCATGTTGTTGGAGGCATTCCGGCTCCCCAAGAAGCTCCAGCCGCTGCTGGACGAATCCGACCGGAAGTGGGAACACTTCGAAGGGTTTGCGAGATCGGTGCAGAAGTACATTGCCATCAAGACACTGACCAGCCTGGCGACCGGGATCGCGATCACGCTGTGGGTCTGGGTGCTGGGCGTAGACTACGCGATCTTCTGGGGCCTGCTCGGTTTCTTGCTCAATTTCATCCCCAACATTGGCTCCTTCATCGCCGCGATTCCGGCCGTATTGATGGCGGCAGTGCAGTATGGGGGAGGCACTGCACTTGTCGTTGCCCTGGGCTATGTCGGGATCAACGTCGTCATAGGCGGCCTGATCGAGCCGCAGTTCATGGGGGACGGTGTCGGCCTGTCGCCGCTGGTAGTGTTCATGTCATTGGTGTTCTGGGGCTTCCTGCTCGGCCCGATCGGCATGCTGCTCTCCACGCCGCTGACCATCAGCGTGAAGCTCGCGCTTGAGGGCTACCCGGACGCTCGCTGGATCGCCACCCTGATCGATTCGGGCAAGACCTGATCGCGGCCGCTGTCGGGTACAATTGTTGCGGGCTCCCCGCCGATGAGACTTGTAGCCGCGACTTTGCTGCTGGCGATTCCGTTGACGTTGGCGGCAGCCGAGTATAGCGACAGCGAGCGCAGCTTCTGGTCGTTCCAGCCGCGCCAGGCTGCTGCCGCGCCGGCCGTGGACTCCGACTGGGCTTCAAGCCCTGTCGACGCCTTCGTCTGGAGCCGGCTTGCCGATGCGGGGCTGCGGCCAGCGCCCGAGGCCCGGCCCGCCGAGCTCGCTCGTCGAGCGTACTTTGACACCACCGGCTTGCCGCCAACTCCCGCGGAGCTGGAGGCATTCGTAAGCGACCGGTCACCCGGCGCTTGGGAGCGGCTGGTGGACCGGCTGATGTCCAGCCCGCGCTGGGGCGAGCGCGCCGCCCAGCGCTGGCTGGACGTGGTGCGATTCGCGGAGACCGAAGGGTTCGAATACGACCGCTACCTGCCCGGACTGTGGCGCTACCGCGACTACGTGATCGAGTCGTTCAACCGGGACAAGCCGCTGGACCGCTTCATCGCGGAACAGCTCGCAGGCGATGAGATGGCCGCGGAGGCGCCGCAGTCGGACGCGGACCGGGAGCTGCTGGCCGCGGCAGGATTCCACCGCCTCGGGCCAGTCCGCCGCAATGCCGGCAACCAAGAGGTGGCCTCGAGCCGCAACGAAGTCCTTACCGAGCGGACCGATATCGTCGGGACGGCGCTGCTCGGCATGACCGTCGGCTGCGCGCGCTGTCACGACCACATGTTCGACCCCATCCGCCAGGTCGACTACTACCGGTTGCAAGCGTACTTCGGCGCGTCGCGCGAAGCGAATCTGGTGTTCGATTCGGACTCCACCATAGAAGACTGGCAGAAGGCGACCAAGGAAATCGCCACGAAGATGAAGTCCTTGCGCGGGGAGATCAAGCTGGCCGAGGGCGAGGAGCGGCTGCGCCTGCAAGCCGAGCATGACGCCCTCGAGTCGCAACTGCCGGCACCGCCGCCGACGCTGGCCACGGTGCAGAACGATCCCGAGAACCCCAATCAGGTTCACCTGCTCGCCCGGGGCGACCATACCAAGCCTCTCCAGCCGGTCGATCCCCGCCCCCTGGGAGTGCTGCTTCCCGAGGACGCCCCGACGCTCCCGCCGGATGCAGAGGACCCGCGCTCGCGACTGGCCGGGTGGATCACGTCTCCCGAGCACCCCCTGACCGCGCGCGTGGCGGTCAACCGGATCTGGCAAGGCTACTTCGGCCAGGGCATCGTCGACACCCCGAACGATTTCGGCGCCATGGGCGGACGCCCGAGCCATCCGGCTTTGCTCGACTTCCTCGCCAACGAACTCGTCGAGTCCGGTTGGAGCGCGAAGCACGTGCATCGGCTGATTCTGACCAGCAGCGCGTATCGGCAGGCATCTCACAACCCGGCGCAGGAACAGCGCGGAATGCAGCAGGACGCGTCCAATCGACTCCTGTGGCGCGGTCCGCGCCGTCGCCTCGGTGCCGAGGAAGTGCGCGACGCAATGCTTGCGGCCGCTGGCGAACTTAATCTCGCGTACGGCGGCAAGAGCGTCATGCTGCCCGTCGAAGACGCCTTGGTGGACCTGTTGTACGACCCGACCCAGTGGCGCGTGCCCGCAGACCAGGCCCAGCACCGCCGCCGATCGATCTACCTGCTCGCGAAACGCAACCTGCGCCTGCCGTTCATGGAAGTGTTCGACCAGCCGGCACTGCTCACAAGCTGCGCCCGCCGGGAGTCGAGCACCCACGCGCCGCAATCTCTGGAACTGCTCAACGGCCCGATCTCGAACGAGCTTGCCGCGCGGTTTGCCGCCCGGCTCGACCGGGAAGCCGGTCGCGACCTGGACAGTATCGTTGGCCAAGCTTACCTGCTTGCCGCCGGCAGGCCTCCGACCGAAGATGAGGCTCTGATCGCGCGCAACTTCCTGGCCGACAATTCGCTGCGCGAATTCGCCCTGGCCATGTTCAACCTCAATTCGTTCCTGTACCTGAACTGATCCGGGCGCACGGTATATCCAGTTCCAGGCCGCATCTGCCCGTGTTCCGCAAGATCTTGGTAGCCAACCGCGGCGAGATCGCAGTGCGGATCATCCGCACCTGCCGCGAGATGGGCATCGCAACCGTCGCGATCTATTCGGACGTCGACCGCGAGGCGAAGCATGTCCGATTGGCCGATGAGGCCTGCGCTGTCGGCGCGGCGCCTCCGGCCGAGAGCTACCTCAACATCGGCCGCGTCTTGGACGCGGCCAGCTCGGCGGGAGCGGATGCCATCCACCCAGGCTATGGCTTCCTCAGCGAGAACGCGGAGTTCGCCCAAGCCTGCGAGCGCAAGGGGATCAAGTTCATCGGGCCGTCCGCAGCGGCGATTCGCTCCATGGGAATCAAGACTCGCGCCCGCGAGCTAATGTCGCAGGCCGGAGTCCCAGTCGTTCCCGGCACGCCAGAAGCAACGGACGCTCGCCAAGCTGCGGCCTTCGCCAGCCGGGTCGGCTACCCGGTCATGCTCAAGGCTTCCGCTGGCGGCGGCGGAAAGGGGATGCGCCTTGTACAGTCGGCTGCACAGCTCGAGAGCGCCTGGGAACAAGCGCGGGGCGAAGCTCTCGAAGCGTTCGGCGACGCTGCAGTGTACGTGGAGAAGGCGATCCTTCGCCCGCACCACGTCGAGGTCCAGATTCTGGCCGACGAGCACGGGACGGTGGTCCATCTGGGCGAGCGCGAATGTAGCCTGCAGCGGCGGCACCAGAAGGTGGTCGAAGAGAGCCCCTCGCCGCTAGTAGAGGCCAACCCTGGTGTCCGCGAACAGCTCTATTCGGCCGCCATTGCAGCAGCCAGCGCCATCGGCTACGCCAACGCGGGCACGATCGAGTTCCTCATGGACGCCGACGCCCGCTTCTACTTCCTGGAAATGAACACCCGCCTGCAGGTCGAGCATCCTGTCACCGAGCTGGTGACAGGAATGGATCTCGTCAAGCAGCAGATCCGCGTAGCTGCCGGCGAGAGGCTGGGCTTCTCCCAAGAGGCGGTCCGGTTTCGCGGCCACGCACTGGAATGCCGCGTGTATGCGGAAGACCCCAGCGCCAACTTCATGCCTTCTCCCGGCCTGATCCGGCACATGGCAATGCCCGACGGCCCGGGCATCCGGATCGATTCCGGCGCAGACCAAGGCTGGACCGTCCCGATCCACTACGACCCGTTGATCGCCAAGCTCTGCGCTTGGGCGCCCACCAGGCCGGAAGCCATCGACAAGCTGCGCGGCGCGCTGAGCGAAGCCACCATCAGCGGCATCGCCACGACCCTAGGCTTCTTTCGCGACTTGATGGAGGATCCACAGTTCCAAGCCGGCGACATCGACACCGGGTTCTTGGCGCGCGGCCTCGACCCGGCTGCGAGCGCGGCCTCGACCCCTTCATCCGAGGCGCGCCTGGCAGCCATCCTCGCGGTCATCCAAGCCGAACAGGGCCGCGCGGCCGATCAACCTTCGGCGGCCCTGCCGCCAAGCTCGGCGTGGAAGCGCAACGGGCGAATCGAGAACATCGCGGCCCGGGACACGGATCGATGAAGAAGTTCGACCTCATTGTAGACGGCACCCCGTGCAGCCTGCGCATTGGCGCGGATTCGTGCGAGATGGACGGGCGTCGTTCGGCGACGGACATTCGCTGCACAGGCCCGAGCAGCTACTCGGTGATCGTGGACGGGAACCAGCACACCGTCGTTGTCAATCGGTCCGCCCAGGGCTCCTATGAGGCCCATGTATCCGGAACGGCGCTTGCCATCGAGATTCGCGACCCGCGGCGCCTGTCAGGCCACATGGATGGACCGGCGGCCGGCGGCTCGCAGGCAGTGCGCACGCCGATGCCCGGCAAGGTGCTGTCCGTGCGAGTGCGGGTCGGCGACGAAGTTCGCAGCGAGCAGGGCCTGTTGGTGGTGGAAGCGATGAAGATGCAGAATGAACTGCGCGCCCCCTGCGCCGGAAGGGTCACGGCCGTCAACGTCAGCGCAGGCGATTCGGTCTCGTCAGGGGACACCCTGGTGGTGGTTGAATAGGATAGAGATACGGGCTTCGTCCGGATTCCCGGCAACTACGATGTGCAGCGAATGCCGAGATACGGGCTGGTTGCAAGAGCGGCTGCCGGGAGGCTTCACTGCGTCCAAGCGGTGCCACTGCCGCGAGGGCGGCGAAGCCGCTTCGCAGTATGGCGCGCTGCGCTTGCCGCCTCGCTTTGCCGACGCCACATTCGACAACTTCAGCGCTGGGGTCTATGCCAAGGAGCCCCAGAAGCACCAAACCCTGACCGCGGCGATGGGCAAGGGCATGCTGTTCGCTGATGGTTTCCCGATCGAGCCATCCAAGGGGCTGCTATTTCACGGCGGCACCATGGAGCGGCAGACGCACCTGGCCGTGGCGACGCTGAAGCGGCTGGCTGACAAAGGCCTCAGCTGCCTCTTCTTCGAATACCAGGACTTGTTGCAGGCCCTTCAAAGCCGACCTGGCACTGCTGACGACGAGCGCGACGAACTGGCAGGCAAGATCAACTCTGTAGACGTGCTGCTGATCGAATCGCTTGGCGAGCGCAGGCCGACCGATTGGGCCCAAGACACGATCTACTCGATCGTCAAGCATCGCTACCACAACAAGCTGGGCCTGTTGGCCACCACGGGACTGCCGCTCGCCACGATGGCAACGGAGCCTCATCTCGGCACGCAGGCGATGTACGCCTCCGCGCGATCCCAAGACACGCTCGCCCAGCGCATTGGACGCCAATGTGCCGAGATGCTCGAATCCATCTGTGTCACGGTGCCGGTTGCAGTGCCGGTCGCTGAACGATCGGTCGCGACCGCGGCCCGCAGCCGCGGGTGAGGATCAGCCCCGTTTACGCTCGGCCAAGATCGTCTCGACGGCAGCGCCCGCGATGGCGTGCCGCTATCAGTTCGGCAGCATCGCTCGCAGGGATCGGTGTCGGCTCGGCAAGCAGGCCGGCCCCGAACGCCGCCTCGCCAAGCACCTTGGTCGCGCGAATTCCCTGCTGGCGCAGTTCGCAAACAGCCGGAGAGCCCTGCCGCTTGCCCAGCTTCGCTCCCTGTGCATCGCGGACCAAGGGGTGGTGGTAGAAGACCGGCTGCTGGACCGCACCGAGCATCCGGGCCAGTCTCAGCTGACGGCCGGTCGACTGCAGCAGATCTTCCCCTCGAACGACAAAATCCACGCCGTGGCGCAGGTCATCGACTGTGACTGAGAACTGATAGCTCCAGTTCCCGTGACGATCGCGCAGCAGCAGGTCGCCGCACTGCTCGCGCGGCTCTTGCCGCTGCGGGCCCAGCAGCCCGTCGGTGAACACCTCGGCCGCGGCATCCGGCTCCCATGCCAACCGCAAGCCGTGAGGCTCCGAGGCTGGATGGGCGGCGTTCCTGCACGTCCCCGGATACGGTCGCTCGCCGAACGCTTCTGGACCTGCAGCCTCCAAGAGCTGCTTACGGGTGCAGACGCAGCGATAGACCGGGTAGCTGCGCTTCAATCGCCGCAGGGCATGCGCGAAGGCTTCGTCGCAGTCGCTCTGGCGATAGCGGCTCGACTGGGCACCGATCCGATTCGCCGCCTCGAATCCCAGCCACTCCAGATCCCGCAGCAGCTCTCGCTCGTAGCGACGCTGACACCGCTGGCGGTCGTGGTCTTCGATCCTGAGCAACACCTCGCCGCCCAGAATCTCCGCCATGCCCCACACGTACAACATGTGGGCCACGTGGCCCAAGTGCAAGTGACCCGTGGGACTAGGCGCGAATCGTGTCCGAAGCTTGCGATCCCGGGCGGCCACCTCAACCCGCCTTGGCCGTGTGAAGCGGGGCGGGCACGGGGTGCCCGCCCTTCGGAAATCAGTTCAGATTGAGCGAGACCGAGTTTGACGTGCCCAAGAAATTGGTCGCTGTGACCGACACGGCCTGGATGTCCTCGAAGGCACCCTCGTCAACGTTGAAACCTACCGTGGCAGTGAAGTTGCCGCCAGTAGCGGCCGATTGGTTGCTGCTGAAGTAGGTCCCGAAGGAGCCAGACACATCCACGTCGAGGGAATCGGTCTCCAGAACCGAGCCGTCGGCAGCCGTGAACGAGAACGACAGGGAATCAACGCTCCTCGTGGTGGTGAAACCCGTCACCTGCAGGCTGAACCCGCCTTGGCCAGTTCCGCCCAGGGCAACTCGCTGCAGTACGGGTGCCGCTTCCAGCACGTTGAACCGCAGCTCGGGCCTCGTGTCAGGGGTGATGTCTGCCGATGCCGCCGCCGCCCGCTCGATGGAAGTGTTCAGGTAGCCGTTCGGGACTGAGAAGAACTCGGCGGTCATCACGATCTCGCCGGCGACCGTTCCGGTCTGGAAGGCGTTGGAGGTCGTCTGTCCCGCGAAGATCGCCTCGGTCGTCCCGGCCAAGATGACGAAGAACGCTTGGCGCCCGCCGCTCGCCCACTGGACCGAGGGGTCGCTGGCGAAGCGGCGCGCCTCAAAGGCGAGGTTCAAGATGCCCACGACATCGTTCGGATAGGTCCGGGCAATGCTGAGCTGCATTGGAACCTGTTCGGCCGCCGCTATGGTTCCGCCCGATTGCGAGAAGCTCACCTCCGGCAACGGAATGACTTGAACGCTGTACACCAGCTCCGGTGCTGGATCCGGCGTAAGCTCCGCCCCGGCATCCGCGGTCACGAACCGCGCCGTGACGGTCAGTTCTCCCTCAGCGGTCGGTGCGGAGAACTCGGTCGCGAGATTGTCGCCGAACATGGCCGCCGTCCCGCCTGCGGGAATCTGGAACGCGATCTGGCGCCCGCCAGCCCAAGTCCCCCCGGCCCCGGCGAGATCCGACGCCATGAAGGACATCTGGAGCACTCCGGCGATATCTTCCGAGTACGGCGCGGCCAAGCTCAAGCCCAGTGCGATGTCCTTGCCCGCATCGACCGCACCTCCCGCTTCGGAGAACGTCACCTCGGGCAGGTTCGCGATATCGACGCTATAGCGCACCTCGGGCGCGAGCACGGGAGTGATGTCGATACCCCACGGGTCGGCCGCGAAGCGCGCCGAAACCACGATCTCGCCCGCAACCAGGCCGGCTTGGAACTGGATTGCCGACCCGCCCCCTGCGAAGGCCGCGGCGGTCTGTCCGGCGGGGATTTCGAAATCAACCACGGTCCCGCCGCTGGACCACTGCAGCGACGCATCGCGAGACGCTTCCAGTGACTCTGAGGTCAGGTGCAACGTGCCGCTGATGTCGACCGGGTAGGGACTCGCCAAGCTGAGACCCAGCGAGGTCTGCTCGCCCGGGCGCAAGGCGCCGCCAGTCGAGGTGTAGCGGACAGACGGCAAGGTCGGTGCGTTGATCGACAGCGGGAACACGGCGCCCCCGATGACCAACTCGCCCACCACGTCGCCGCCCGCAGCTGGATTCGGCTCGATCGTGACCGAAACGCTCCCGCCGGGCGCGACGGTCTTGGGAAGCTGTGGGCCGTCGACCATGACGAACGGGCCGGAAACGCTGATAGCATCCAGAAGGAGCGCGCTCTGCCGGATGTTCTCCGCAACGACCTGCACCGAGTTCGCGTCCTGTCCGAACACGATGGGCGTGCCCGACTGGACCCGCTCGGACCTGCCAGCATTCGAGCCGGAGGCATACGAGACGACGCGGAAACTAAACAGGTCCCCGCCCTGCCCCGACAGCGCATAGCGCAGCGCCGGGGTGCTGTCCAAGACGACCCTCAATTCCCCGCTGTACAAGAACGTCGCTGCCGGCCGGAACCCGAGCTGGACGTTCAAGCTGCCGCCCGGCTCTACCCGCGCCGGGAAGGTTGGAGGATCAACGGGAGCGAACGCCGTCGTGCCCGAGATCTGGAACCTGTTCACGAGACCAGGTGCGCTTCCAATATTGGTCAGAACCAGAGTGGCCTCCGAGGTCACGCCAGTCGGCCTGTGTCCGAACCGAACGGTGCCTGCCGCCGGAACGGCGACCCTGCCCGTCCCGGGCAAGACATACGAAAGGGAGTAAGCCGGGACCCTGCCGACCAGGTTGACTGCGTAGACGGTATCCGACGGCAGCAGGCCGGACCCCTCCGTACGAAGCGTTAGCTCCAAAGTTGCCTGGGCGGGGCCGGGGCTGCTCGGCAGGTAGAACACGAACAAGTCCAGCTGGAGTTCGTTCCGGATCGCAACTGGCAGCCGGGTGACGTCCTTGAGCTCATAGCTGAATTCCGGCGAGCCGATCACGCGCACGGTTCGCAGCGTGAGCGAATCGGCCAGGCCGGGGTCGAACTGCAAGTACAGCCGGCTGGCAACGCGCTGGCCGATTCCCGTCGAATCGAGGGTCACCGTCTCGCCCAGCGTGGAGGGGTCGCTGACACCCTCCTGCGTGACTGTCAACTGCGCACCCAGGGGCGCCGCCAGTGCGGCTGCCAAGAGCAGGGTGGGGATCGCGGTCAAGAACGTCTTCATGGTCCTGTCTCTGGTGGCTCTTCGTAGTCTGGCGGTGTCGTCCATGGCCGCACCCTAGCGAGGCCCGCTAACTGTCACTGAGCCTATCGAGATCGCCGTCGGCGTCGGCTGCGAATCCGTCCCGCCGCGCAGCGCCGCGGCCACGATTCCCACCGCCGCCCCCGCGCTGATCGCTGCGATCACGCGCCAGCCGATGCCCTGGCGCTTCGGCCGGACATCACCGGGAGCGACCGCGTTCGATTGCGTGATGGCCGCGGTCGCAGTGCTGTTGTTGTATTCCGCCTCCACGTCGATCTGGAACGTGCCCTCGATGGTGTTGGGAAGCATTCCCGACACGCGCACGCGGCCCTGGTCGTCCGTCGTCATGGTGGCGACGCGAGATGCGCCGAAGAAGGTAACGCTCGGACCGGAGGCGGGAGACCGCAACGTGACCGCAGCCTTCGCCACGGGCTTGCCCGTCGAGTCCACCACCTCGATGATTGGCTCGGCGGCGACGTTCTGGTTGATGTTGTTGATCCCGCCCTCGCCGGAAAGCACGCGAATCTGAATCGCAGCGTCTAGCGCGCGCGCAGGCGGCGGAATCACTAGCAGCGCACAAAGCGCAACGGCTAGAGCTTGGAGAGAAAGGTGAACCATGAAGCCTCCGGGCCAGCGGTGCCGCGCAGCGAATGCGCAGCCTAGGTTTGCACAGCTTTCGACTAGCCGAATCGGCCGTTCGGTGCTGAAAACATAGAGACGGTAAGGCGGGTGCAGGGGTTACAGCCAGACCGGCCCCAGTAAACCCTATGCGGTGCTCGCCACGGCCTCGCCCACGGGCTCGAAACCGAGACTGTCGAGCAACACGACTATGTCGTCGTCGGTCAGCCCCTTGCGCGTGTCAGCCTGCCGCGTGAATGCCTCGTACACCGTGCGGAGGTCGTCGCGCCCCAAGTCTCCGTAGCCGAGTTGCTCGACGCGCTGGTGCAGCGCGTGCCGGCCGCTGTGCTTGCCCAAGATCAACTGCGAGCCCGGCACGCCAACAGAGTCCGGCGTCATGATCTCGTACGTCGTGCGGTGCTTGAGGTAGCCGTCTTGGTGAATCCCGGCTTCGTGGGCGAACGCATTGCGCCCCACGATGGCCTTGTTCGGCTGCGGGCCGAAGGTGATGCACTCGCTGAGGGCCTGGCTGGCGGCGTACAGCTTGGTGGCATCGATGGCGCAGTGGTACGGCACGCGGTCTCGACGCACCATCATGATCGCGACCACCTCTTCCAACGAGCAGTTGCCGGCCCGCTCGCCGATGCCGTTGAGCGCGCACTCGATCTGGCGCGCGCCGGCGTGCAAGGCCGCGATCGAGTTGGCGACCGCCAATCCGAGATCGTCGTGGGTATGGACGCTGATTTCCGCCCTGTCGCCCACCGCCTCGACCACCCGGGCGATCTTCTCGGCGTAGTCGTCGGGCGTCATGAAGCCCACCGTGTCAGGAATATTGACCACGCTGGCGCCGGCATCCACCGCCGCCTCGCACACGCGGCACAGGTAGCCGATTTCCGTGCGCGTCGCATCCTCGGCGGAAAACTCCACGTCGTCGACGTAGCGCCTGGCCAACTCCACGCCCTGCACGGCCTCTTCCAGCACCTGCTCCTGCGACTTGTTGAACTTGTACCGGAGATGGATCTCGCTGGTGGCGATGAAGCAGTGGATGCGCGGCCTGGCATGGCCGTCCAATGACTGGGCGGCCCGCTCGATATCGATCGGCACCGCCCGCGCCAATGCTGCCAAGTACGCACCCGGATGCTCGCGACAGACCGCGCGCACGGCCGCGAAATCCCCCTCCGAGGCGATCGGAAAGCCGGCCTCGATGACGTCCACGCCCATCTCGACCAAGTGCCTGGCCACTCGCAGCTTCTCGGGCGTGGTCATGCTGCAGCCGGGAGACTGCTCGCCATCGCGCAAAGTGGTGTCGAAAATATGTACCTGGTCGGACATCGAATCACGTTCCTCCGATTCAACGTACTCGCTCCGGCAGTGATAAAGCAAATTTGAATTATTTTGAAATATAATTAGTTCTGGTTATGGATCTAGCTCTCCTCAAGCTCTTCGAAACGGTGGCCGAGGAGGGCAGCTTCTCAAGGGCCGGGCAGAGGCTCTTCCGCACGCAGCCGGCCATCTCGCAGGCGCTGAGGCGGCTGGAAGACGATCTGGGCGTGACCCTGATAGACCGGTCCACGCGATCCCTGCGACTGACCGACGCGGGGCGCAAGGTCAGCGCCTACACCAAGGAGTTCTTCACGCTGGAGCGCGAGATGCGCGTGGCCCTGTCGGACTTGCGCGACCGCGCGGCCGGCAAGCTCACCATTGGCGCCAACGAATCGACGGCGCTCTACCTGCTGCGGCACGTGGAGCGGTTCCGCCAGGAGCATCCCGGCATCCAAGTCGAGCTGCGGCGCAGCCTTTCCAGCCAGATTCCCCGAGCGGTTCGTGACGGTGCGCTCGAGCTGGGGGCCATCAGCTACGACCCGGCCGACCCCAACCTGAGCCTGTTCCGGCTCTACGACGACCGCCTGGCCTTCGTCGTCTCCCCCGATCACCGCTTGGCCGGCCGCAGGAGCGTCAGCATCGCCGAACTCGGCTCGGAGACGTTCATCGCCCACAACGTGGTCTCGCCATACAGGGCGCGCGTGATCGAGACATTCCGACTGCACTCGGTGCCGCTCAACATGGAGATCGAGATGCCCACGATCGAGACGATCCGGCGCTTGGTGCAGAGAAATCTCGGCGTTGCGTTCCTGCCGAAGATGTGCGTGGAGCGCCAAATCGAGAGCAGCACGCTCTGCGAGGTCGTAGTGCGCGAGCTCCAAATGGAGCGCCAGATCCACCTCGTCTATCCGCTAGGCCGGTATCTCTCGCAGGCGTCGCGGGCGTTCTTGGAACTGGTCGGGGCACCGATTCCAGAAGCGTAGGCACGTGGCGGGGGGAGCACGCGTGCTAGTCTGGGCGCATCCCAGCAGGCCGGCGCTGCCGTTCCCGTTCCCGTGAGAATCTGCTACCTCGACTGCTTTTCCGGAATCGCCGGCGACATGCTGCTGGGTGCCTTGGTGGACGCCGGCTTGGATGTTGCCGCACTCCAGGCCGAGATCGCCAAGCTCGGAGTAGACGGCCTCACGCTGCACGCCGAACCGGTCAAGCGGGGCGGTCTTGCGGGCACCAAGGTCAGTGTCGAGGCTAGGCACGACCACAGCCACCGCTCGCTCGCAACGATCGAGCGCATGATCGCCGAGTCAACCTTGGACGAACGCGTCAAGCGAGACAGCACCAGCGTGTTCCGGTGCCTCGGCGAGGTCGAGGCTCGCTCCCATGCAATTCCGGTCGAGAAGGTGCATTTCCACGAAGTCGGAGCGTACGACTCGATCGCGGACATCGTCGGCGCTTGCGCCGGCCTGCGCGCCCTGGGGATCGACAAGGTTTGGTGTTCTCCGATCAACCTAGGCAGCGGGACCGTGCAGGCGGCGCACGGCACGATGCCGGTGCCGGCGCCGGCCACGGCGCGCTTGGTGGAAGGGGTGCCGACCTACTCGGACGGCCCGAGCGTAGAACTCACCACGCCGACGGGCGCGGCCCTCGCCGTGACGCTCAGCGAAGGCTTTGGCCCGCCCCCGGCGATGCGCATCTCGCAGAGCGGCTACGGTGCCGGATCGCGCGACTTTGCGGAGCGGGCCAACTTGGTCCGCGTGTTGATCGGCGAGGCCGAGCAGGCCGACACGCCGCCCGAACAAGTCTGGATCCTCGAAGCGAACATCGACGACATGACTCCGGAGATGGCGGGATTCGCGATGGAGCGCCTGCTCGAATCCGGAGCCCTCGACGTGACACTCACGCCGGTGCAAATGAAGAAGAACCGCCCCGGCTTCACCTTGACCGTGCTGGCCGGCCCTCACGACCGCGAACGACTCGGAGGGATGATCCTGGCGGAGACCTCGACGCTCGGGATCCGCGAAGTCTCGGCCAGGCGCAGAGCTCTGCCGCGCGCGTGGACCGAGGTCAGCACCAGTTACGGCCCGGTGCGCGTGAAGACGTCCGGGCCGGCCGGCGGCCCGGGAGCAACGTTCGCTCCCGAGTACGAGGACTGCCGCAAGCTGGCGCGCGAGCACGGCGTGCCGTTCAAGCGGGTCTGGGAACAGGCGCACCGAGCGTACCTGCAGAGCCGGGACGCGTAGCGGCCCGATCTCCGGGCCGGCCGCCGTGCAAGACTAGAACTAGCGTCTCGCTATGCCGAAATTCTATATCTCGACGCCCATCTACTACGTCAACGCCGCGCCCCACATCGGGCATGCCTATACGACGATCGTGGCCGATACGATCAAGCGGATCCGGCGCATGCTGGGCGACGATGCCTACCTGACGACGGGCAGCGACGAGCACGGGCAGAAGGTCGAGCGGTCAGCGGCGGCCGCGGGTCTGGAGCCGCAGCAGTTCACCGATCGCGTCTCGCAGGCGTTTCGCGCGGAATGGGACGAACTGGGCCTGGAATGCGACTTCTTCCGGCGCACCAGCGACCCGCGCCATGCCCTGGCCGTGCGCAAGATCTTCGAGCGCTGCCTGGCCAACGGGGCGATCTACAAGGGCACCTACACCGGCAAGTATCACCTCGGCGACGAAGCCTTTGTCACCGATGAGGAAGCCGCGTCCGCTGATCCGGAATTCATCACGACGGTCACCGAGGAGAACTACTTCTTCCGCCTCTCCGCCTTTCAGGACAAGCTGCTGGAGCTGTACGAATCCCAGCCTGACTTCGTCCAGCCCGATGCCCGGCGCAACGAGGTCATGGCATTCGTGCGGGAGGGCCTGAACGACCTGTCGATCAGCCGTTCCACGCTGCGCTGGGGAATCCCCCTGCCAAACGATCCCGAGCACGTGTTCTACGTCTGGTTCGACGCGCTCACGACCTACATGAGCGCGGTGGGCTTTGGCGAACGCGACGGTCCGGGGTCGGACTACGAGCGCCTGTGGCCGATTGACGTCCACTTGGTCGGCAAGGAGATCGTCCGCTTTCACGCCGTCTACTGGCCCGCGTTCCTGATGGCGGCCGAACTGCCCTTGCCCAAGCAGGTGTGGGCCCACGGCTGGCTCATCTTCCAAGGCGGCAAGATGTCCAAGACCAAGGGCAACATCGTGCGAGCGCTGCCCATCAAGCGGGTCGTGGGGGTGGACGGCCTGCGCTACTACCTGCTGCGCGAGATCGTTTTCGGCCAGGACGGAAACTTTTCGCACGAGGCGCTGACGGTGCGCTACAACGCCGATCTGGCAAACGGTATCGGCAACCTGGCCAGCCGCACATCGTCCATGCTGGCCCGCTACTGCGGCGGCAAGATCCCGGAGGCGGTCACAGGCACTGACAGCGGCGGCCTGCCGCAGCTGGCGACGATCTGCATTCTGGACGCCATCAAACTCTATCGCAAGTTCGCGTTCTCCAAGGCGCTAGAGACGATCTGGTCGCTACTCGCACGGACCGACAAGTACATCGTCGAGCACAAACCGTGGGAACTGGCGCGAGCAGACGACTCGGATTCCAGAATCCAGCTCGAGGCCACCCTCTACAACACCGCCGAGGCGCTGCGCATCGCCTGCGTGCTGCTGGCGCCGGTCATCCCTGCGGGCGCGCAGAGGATCTGGGAACTGCTGGGACAATCCGGTGCCGTCGCCGAGCAACGACTGGACCAACTGCAGTGGGGCGGGCTGACCGGCGGAACAACGGTCGGCGCGCAGGCTGCGATCTATCCTCGGCTCGATGTCGCGAAATCCGTAGAAGGCATGGAGGAACTCGAGGCCGAGGCACTGGCGGAGCAGGCCCGGCTGATGGGGGCGTCCGCGCCGCAGGCGCTCGAAATCGACACTCCCGAGATCGAGATCGGCGACTTCGCCAAGGTCGACATGCGGGTGGGCGTGGTGCGGGCAGCCGAACGGGTCAAGAAGTCGCGCAAGCTCCTGCAACTGTCGGTGGACATCGGCGAGGCCGAGCCGCGCACGGTCCTCGCAGGCATTGCCGAGAAATACGGGCCGGACGAGATGGTGGGAAGGCGCATTGCGCTGGTCGCCAACCTCAAGCCGCGCAAGATGATGGGACAGCTGTCCCAGGGCATGTTGATCGCCGCGACACTGGAGGACGGCGAACCGCACTTGGCGGACTTTCCGGCCGAGGCCCCGATCGGGGCTCGCCTCGGCTAGAGCCCGTTCCCGGCCGCCGAAGATGCTGGTCGATTCCCATTGCCATCTCGATGGCGCCGTGTTTGACGACGATCGCGAGGAAGTGATCGCCAGGGCGCGCCAGGCGGGTGTTTCCTACATGCTCGCCATCGGAACGGGGAACGGTCCTCCGGACTTGGAAGCGGCCATCCGCATCGCCGACCGGCACGAGGACATCGCGGCCACGGTGGGAGTGCACCCCCACGACGCGGCCAAGTTCGACGCGGCCGCCGCCGCCCGTGTCGAGGCCCTGTGCGACCACCCCAAAGTGCTGGCGGTCGGAGAGATCGGACTCGACTATCACTACGACAATTCGCCGCGCGAGGTCCAGCGGCGGGTCTTTGTCCGGCAGATGGAGATCGCCGCCAGCCGCCGCAAGCCGATCTCGATCCATACGCGCGACGCTTGGGACGACACCCTCGACCTGCTCGGCGCGCACTGGGCCGGCACCGGCATCGGCGGCGTCATGCACTGCTTCACGGGCGACTCCGCTCAGGCGCTGCGGTGCTTGGAGATGGGCTTTCTGCTGTCGTTTTCGGGCGTGCTGACTTTCGCTCGGTCCGAGGACTTGCGCGCGACCGCCCGTTGGACGCCCATGGACCGGGTCTTGGTCGAAACGGACTCGCCGTACCTCACGCCGGCGCCGCACCGCAAGGTCCGCCGCAACGAGCCGCGCTTCGTCGTGGAGACGGCGCGCATGCTGGCAAGCGTGAAGGGAGTCGCGCTCGAGGAAGTGGCGCTGCAGACCAGCGCGAACTTCCGCGGCCTATTCAACCTCGCCAACTGAGCGCGAAGCCCGCTCCGCGATCTCTGCCACGTAGACCTGGGTGCAGCCCGACATGTCACTTGCGAAGACGACCATCGTCTCGTCGCGGGAGAACGATGGATGGGGATGTGTCCACTGGGGCCCGTACACGCTGTCTGCGGCCATCTCCATCCAACTCAGCGACTGCCGCTTGTCAGCAGCCGCGCGCGCCCGCTCCCAGTCTTCAGCCAGTGCGTAGCGCGACAGGTGCCACTGCGTGCCTTGCGAGCTCGCCCCGGATCGGCACAGCTGCCTGCGCGACCCGCTGGCCACGTCAACGAGCTGCAGCCCGATGTCGGGATGCGCCGTGTCGCACAGAACCTGCGTGCCGGCCCGATTCGGCGTGATGTGCCAAGCGTTGAACTCGCTGACGGTCGAAATTTCGCCGCTGTGCCAATCCAGGCGCCGGAGCGCGAACGGCCAGACGCAGAACACCAAGTCCTCGCGCTGCCCCAAGAACGTCTCGTGCACGATGAACTCGTCATTGCCGTGCTCGTGGAGGCACTCCATGCCGGTGCCGTCGCGGCGCACGCGGTGCATGCGCGGCGCCGGATCGCCGGCGAATTCGATCCACTCGGGATTCACGGGATTGAACTGCGGGTGGATGACCGTGCGCGGGAATTCGATGAATCCGCTCGCCCTGCCGTCCAGCGTGCCAACGACCAGGCCCCAGCCGTCCGGGCGCTTGCAGGCGGCCACATACCACTCTCCGTCGGCGCTGAGGGAACACTCGCCCAGCTGCCCGCCGCTTTCGAGGATCAAACTCTCCTCCAAGCTGTCGGGCTCGAGCCGCCAAATCGAGCCCGCCCTCACGAAAAGGATCGCGCCGTCGGACGCCATCAGTGCCGAGAACGGATGGATCGCCGCACCATCCGTCAACTGGCGGATCTCCCCGTCCTGAAACCCCGCCGTGAACAGCTGCGCCGTGCCGCTGCGGTAGCCGGTGAACAGCACACCGGACTGGTCCGGAGTGAACGAGCACTGCAAGAAGTAGGTGGGATGGCTGATCGAGGCGTGATCGGTCAGGCGATGCACGCGAACCCCGGTCTCGGGATCGCGGAACGTCGCGCGCTCTGACGGGCCGCGGGCGCCCTTGCGCCATCGGACCGGCATCATTCGCTACGGCGGAGCAGCGCCTCCCGCAACACGCGGGTGTCGCGCTCGACGCTCATGTCCAGTCCCAGAACGGCCCCCAGCGTGGGAGCCACGTCTTCCGGCCCCGCCACGTCGCGATAGCGTCCCGGCACGATGCCGGATCCCGCCAGCAGCACGGGCACGCGGCGATCGTAGTCGTGCGCTGTGCCGTGGCCGGTGCCGGTGGACCCGCCCGGATAGACGTGGGGGCGAAACTGCACCTGCAAGTGCGGAGAGCGCGATGCGAAGTAAGAATTCTCAAACAGCAGCGCAACGCCGCGGCCGCCGCCGGCGGCGAGCTGCTCGGCAGTCCAAACTTCCTCGACGACGGGCTGCGACAGCAGCAGCTCGGCCACGCACCGGCTGGCGTCGAGCCGCGACACGCCCCGCGCCGACAATCCGGCCTCGTTCCAATAGAGATTGCGGCCCCCGGCACTGTCGACGATCTCCGCCATGCCGCCGGACCCGCACGATTCGATCCCGGGCCGGGCCGCATCCCAGAATTCCTCGGTGGACAGCCGCAGGGCGTCAACCCCTTCGGCAGCCAGCTGTTCCACCAGCGGGAGCGCGCCGTGGTCCGCGGTCAAACCGATCGCGACCCGCTCCAAGCCCACCTCCTCATCCAAGACAGACAGAAACTGCCCTAATCGACGGTCCAGGCGCAAGTGGTTGTCCATCGCCTCCTGACTGAACGGGCCGTACCTGTGCCCGATCGCGTCTGTCGCCGAGAGACCGATCGCGAGCAGGTCGGGAGCTGCATCAGCGCCGAGCTCGCCCGAGCGGACGGCTGCCAGCGCCGCATCCAAGACGATTTCATCCGAGAACGGGGTCCTGATCAGCGCGGATTCAAAGCCCGTGTCGCCGAGGCTGTGCGGAAACACGCTGTCTGTGCCTCCGCCTTCGGTCGGGAAGGAATCCGCGCGCGCCAGCCGTTCGTAGAGTGCGATATCATCCCCGAGCCTGGTCCAGTCACGCCCCGCATAGGACGAGGCCGGCCCAGTGTCGTTGAATTCCCGCAGCCAATCCGGAAGCGCGCCACCGTAGTACGTCGACGAGACGAGGCAGCCGCAATCTCGGCTATACCAGAAGGCGCCATCGGCGCGCCGCCCTCCCAGCAGCACGGCCGAGCGATCCTTGGTCGACAGCGAGTAGACTACGGATTCCGGGCTGCTCGCCTTGAGCCTGTCGCCCAGCGTGTCCGCCAACAGCGCGTGCGGCGAGGCGCCGTCGCCGGGGCCGCCCACCGCGGCATGCCGGTCATCACTCACGCAATAGATCGAGCCCTTGCCCGCTTCCCGCCAAGAGTTGCCCACGATTCCGTGGGTGGACGGATGCATGCCCGTCGCGACCGTCGCGTGCCCAGCGCCGGTCACCGTGCCGGAGTGCCGATACCAGGAGTCGGTGAAGTAGGCCCCGTGCTCCAGCAGCCAGCCCAGTCCCCCGCTGTAGTGCGACTCGAATCGAGTGATGTAGTCGGCGCGCAGCTGGTCGATCGCAAGCAGCACTACCAGCCGTGGCGGAAGCTCACGGCTTGGTCGGGTCAAAGCCACCGCCAGCGCCAACGCTGCCAGCGCGCACACCCAAGCCAGCCATTGCGCGGTACGGTTCATGGCTCGTCGGCCTCGGACGCCGCCACGGCGTCGCGCAGCAGGGCCTTCGCATCGTCGGCATTGGACTCCAGCACTTTCACCAACACGTTGCCTACCGGTTGCTGGATTACGTTCTCCCGTGCCAGCCAGCACTTGATTCCGACTGATTCGAGCAGCGACTGAATGACTTCTGCCTCGACATTGGCCAAATGGCTCCTTGAAGAGAACACGGTCACCAAGCTGTCCTCAGTGCGTGGCGGTTGCATACGACTCAGGCAGTCTATCAGACCGGGTATGCTCCGGCCCGGTCTTGTGGAAGGCTGTCTTGTGGAATACTGTAGTCTCTGAGAGACTCCCATGAAGAGAAGCATCGCCATTGCACTGTTCAGCATGCTGGCCGTGGCCACAGCGGCCGACAACGACGGTCGCCCGGCCCCGACCGGCTACACCGACACGCCGTTCTTGCCCGGCGATCGCTGGCGCGTGCACGACGACGCCAGGCCACGGCCTCGCGTAGTCGAGCCCGGCACGGCCAGCACGCAGTCCAAGCCGGGCCTGCCGCCATCGGACGCGATCGTGCTCTTCGATGGCCGCGACTTGTCGAACTGGCTCGAGCGCAAGCGCGGCGAGACTTCGGCGCCGACTTGGAAGGTCGAGAACGGATACATGGAGGTCGTGCCCGGCACCGGCAGCCACCTCACCAAGCAGAAGTTCGGCGACGTGCAGCTGCATATCGAGTGGGCCACTCCAGCCGAGCCGCGCGGAAACAGCCAACAGCGCGGAAACAGCGGCATTTTGATCATGGGACTCTACGAGATCCAGGTCCTGGATTCGTACGACAACATCAGCTATGCCGACGGCCAGGCGGGAGCGATCTACGGGCAATACCCGCCAATGGTCAACGCGTCGCGCAAGCCGGGCGAGTGGCAGACATACGACATCATCTTCGAGGCGCCGCGTTTCGATGGCGACAAGTTGGAGAAGCCGGCGTTCGTCACCGTGTTCCACAACGGCGTGCTGCTGCACCACCGCAAGAAACTGATGGGGCCCATGCGGCCCCGCAGGATTAGCGAGTACACTCCGCACGAAGCAGAGCTGGGCGTGCTGCTGCAGGCACACGGCAACCCAGTGCGCTACCGCAACATCTGGGCGCGCCGCCTGGACCTACGCAATCCGTAACAGCCCGATCGCGAGCGGCAGCGCCACGCCGCAACCGATCTGGCTCAGGGATGGCCGCGGCCGTCCGGGGCGCGGGAAATCTCCCTGAAAGCCCCGCGTCACCAAGGCTTGCGCCACTCGCTGGGAGCGGTCCCAGCCCCTCACGAACACCATCGCGACCTGAATGGCAAGCATGCGAACGCGACCGACCCTAACGGTGCCGCCAGTCCGGCATTCGCGCGCCCGGGCGATTCCCCGCCACTCCTCGAGCAGCACGAACAGATAGCGGTGCATCAGCACCACTGTCAAGGCGAAGCCCCTAGGCACTCCTAGCCTGCGCAAGGAGTCGACAACGTCCTCGACGGGTGTGGTTGCCGCCAGTAACGACAGCAGCAGAATGGCGGAATAGGCCTTCCACACGACCGCGAAGGATACCGCCCCGCCCTGCGGCAGGCTGGCAGCGAGGGGCAGGGCCGCAGCCATCGCGATGAACGGCGTCGCCACGAGGAGCCGCCGGACTACGTACAGCGCCGGCACGCGCGCCGCCAGCCACAACGCGGCCAGAATCCCGATGGCCGCGAGGCAGCGCCAGTCAACGCCGGGCCGGAAGGTCGAAATCACCAGCACCGCGCACAGCGCCGCGCTCAGCTTGACGAGCGGGTCCGCCGCCGCGAGCGGAGAGGCGGGTGCCGCAAGGGCGGCGTCGAACGGCCTCATGCGCTCACCCTGCGCTTGAGCAGCAGCCACCAGGCCAATAGCCCCGTGCAGGCTAGCGCCAGCAGCGCGTAGCGGACGAGCGGACCGGCTCCGCCCTCCACGCTCCGGACGACACCGTCGCCGTCCACGCTGAATTCCAAGCTGGCCCGATGGCCCAAGCCATCGTCCGCGGTCAAGATCCACCTCCCGGCAACGTCGGGCTCGAAGTGCGCCACCCCGGACGGATCGGTGCGAATGATCGCGAAGTAGCTGGTGGCGTCAGACGGGGACTTGACCAATACCTCCGCCTCGGCCGGATCGCCGTTGGTATAGGAGCATTTCACAGTCACGGCCCGCTGCGAGGGAATGAGTTCAGCCGTCAAGCCATGGGCGCTCGCCCCCGCCGGCAGCAAGAGACCCACTGCCGCGATCAGGGCAGTCCGGCCGCTCATGGTTGCTCCGGCAGCAAGATCTCGGGCTTCACGCGCTCGAAAAACCCTACCGCCAAGAGTGTCACGGCCGCTTCCAGCACGGCCACGGAGGCCAGAACCGCGGCCACAGCGAACAAGCCGCGCCCGTAGTCCGCCAGCTTGAACTCCCACGCCAGCAGCAGCACGGGGACCATGGCTCCGAGAAAGCCCCCGGCGGCGGCGCGAGCGGCCGGCGGCACCCGCGAAAGCCGCCACGTCCCCCAGCCGATCAGGGTGCCCGAGCCCATGTTCACGGCATTTACGCCGAGCGACAGCAGCCCGCCGTGCTGGAGCAGCAGGGCCTGGAACAACAGGCTGGCATACAGCGCCGGAAACGCCCTGCGCCCCAGCACGATGCCAAGCAGCCCGTATAGGCCCAGATGCATCGGAACGCCCAGCACCGGGAACTGAATCAGCGACACAACGAACGCCGCCGCAGCGCCGAGCCCCATCTTGGAAGCCTCCGCGACTTCGACCTTGCGGCAACTTAGGCCCAGCCAGGCGCCACTCGCCACATGCGCGGCGACGCAGCCGGCGACTGGTAGAATGCCGTCTGCGACATGCACCGGAGATGGGAGTATATCACGCTCCCGCGACAGCCGCGGAAGCTCAGTTCGCCACGCCGTACTCGGCCGTGATCCGTTCGGCGAGATAGTTTCGAATCGTGGCTCGATTGCGCTCGACCTCGTAGAATGCCGCCCGCAGCACCTGCTCCTTGCGATTCATCAGCACGGACCGGATCGAGCGCTGCACGTCTTCGTCTTCGAACGGGCGCTGCCCTGCGGGCTCGATCGAGATCAGGTGCAGGATGCGGAACTCGCCGTCCGTCTCCACGATCTTCGAATACTCGCCCGGCTTCAACACGACCATCTCGCGTCTCAGGCGGATGTCGGTCGATTCCAGGGCCGACTGCGGAATGAAGCCCATATCGCCCCCAGTGGCGGCATAGATCGGGTCTTCGGAGTATTCCCGCGCCATCGTTTCAAAGTCAGCCCCGCTCGCAAGCTCTTCGCGAATCCACTCGATCTTCTCGCGCGCCGCGTCGGGTCCCGTGGCGTCATCGTTGCGCAGGTTCGGGACCGGCGACACCGGCGAGGCGGAGACAAGGATCTGAGCCAAGTGCATCTGCTCCTCGTACACGGAGAAGGCGCTCTCGTGGCTGTCGTAGTACTCCCGCATCTCGTCCGCGCCGACCTGCACGCGAGAGGAAATCTCGGCTTGGATCAGCCGCTCGATGGTCAGCCTGTGGCGCAGTTCCGTCCGGAAGTCACCAAGAGACAGCCCCTTGTCGTCGAGAAACCCCTCTAGGGCCGCTTGCGTGCCATATTCGACCACGTGGCGTTCTACGACCGCGTCAACCTCCGCGTCGGTCGCGACCAAGCCCAGGTCGGCCGCGCGCTGCACGAGCATCCGTTGGTCGATCAATTCGCGCAATAGCGCGAAGCGTTGCGAGGTCTCCTGGCCGGCATCGGCCGGCTCGGCCAGCTCTTGGCTGTCCGGCAACTTCGACCAGCGGTAGCGGTCCAGGTCGGCGGACGTGATCCGCTCGCCATTGACCTCGGCCACGAGCTCCTCCCCGCCGGGCTGTTGGCAGGCCGGCCACGCCAGCAGGCAAACGAGCGCAGCGGGCGCTGCACCTGCCCTCGGCAGCTGGCAGGAGAGGGTCCCCGATAGCGCCAACGGCGTCAATCCTTGGGCTTGTCTTCGGAGTCGGGCGCTCCGGCTTCCGGCGCAGCCTCGGCCGCTTCGACGGGCTCCGCCGCGGTCTCGGCCGCAGCCTCAGATTCCTGCTTCATGCGCGACTCCCGCCGCTTCCGCTTGGTCTCGGCCTTTTTCTCCAACTGGGCTCCGAGCAGTTCCAAAATGGCCGTCTCGGCGCCGTCGCCGGATCTGGTGCCCAAGCGCATGATGCGCGTATAGCCGCCCTGGCGGTCCGCGAAACGCGGGCCGATCGTGTCGAACAGCTTCTTCACCGCCTTCGGCTCAAACAGATATGCGGCCGCCTGACGGCGGGCGTGCAACGTGTCGCGCTTGGCCAGCGTGATCACCTGCTCCACCCTGGGCCGCACGGCCTTCGCTTTCGTGACCGTCGTCTCGATCCGCTCGTGCAAGATCAAGCTCGTGGTCAAGCCGCGCAGCAATGCGCGTCGCGCCGAGGGGTTGCGCTGCAGCTTGAAGCCGCCCTTCCTGTGCCTCATCGCCGTGGCTCCCCGCTCTCTACCCTTCGCTGGACTGCCGCGGAACCAGCCGTCCGCGCTCGTCCTGCAACATGCCGAACTCCAAGCCCATCGAATGCAAGATGTCGCTGATCTCCAACAGCGACTTGCGGCCGAAGTTCTTCACGCGCATCATGTCGCTCTCGGTGCGCACCACCAGGTCCCCGATCGTCTGGATGTTGGCGTTCTTCAGGCAGTTGAACGACCGCACTGACAGTTCGAGATCCTCGATCGACTTGTTGAAGTGCTCAGCCGTGAGATCGCCCTCGGCCTCCGGCAGCACGTCTTCCAGCGCGGCATCCTCCTCGAAGTTGATGAAGATCTGCATGTGATCTTTCAGCAGCTTCGCGGCCAGGCCGATCGCATCCTGCGGCGTCACCGCGCCGTTGGTCCACAACTCGAGGTTCAGCTTCTCGAAGTCAGTCGTCTGGCCGAGGCGCGCCTGCTCGACTCCGTACTTGACCCGGTGAACCGGCGAATGGACGGAATCGATCGGAATGAAGTCCACCGCCAGATCCTCTTCGTAGTTCTTCTCGGCCGAGACGTACCCGCGCCCTATCCGGACGCGCATCTCGATATCCAAGACGGCCTCGTCGTTGATCGTGGCGATATGGACGTTCGGGTCCAAGATCACCACGCCCGAGTCCGCCTCGATCGCCCCGCTGGTCACGTCGCCCGGCTCGGTGACGCGCAGCCGGATCGTGCGCGCGCCCTCGCCGTGGAGTTGCAGAGGGATCTGCTTCAGGTTCAGGATGATATCCGACGCGTCCTCGACAACGCCCGGGATCGAGCTGAACTCGTGGGAAACGCCCTCGATGCGGACCGCGGTGATCGCCGCGCCCTCGATCGAGCTCAGCAGCGCCCGCCGCAGCGAATTGCCGATGGTCGTCCCGAAGCCCCGCTCGAACGGCTGGGCGCTGAAGCTGCCGTACTTCTCGTTGAGGGAGTCCGAGTTGACCGCTAGGCGTTTCGGCTTCTGGAATCCTTTCCACAACATCTGATGTCTGCCTCTCCCTTCCTCTGCGCTTGCGACCTGGACTGCCCAGGCGCTACCGCGAGTACAACTCGACGATCAATTGCGCGTTGATCTGCGTGTTCTCGAGGTCCTCTTTGGACGGCGCTGCGAGCACCCGCCCGCGGAGCCCGTCCGACGCCCGCTCCAGCCACGCTGGCAGGGACGCCGAAACCGGCGCCTCCAAGGCTAGCCGTACGCCGCCGTGCTCCCGGCTCCGCTCGCGAATCTCGACAACATCGCCGTCCGCCACCTGATACGAGGGGATGTCGACCTTGCCGCCATTGACCTGCACGTGACCGTGGTTGACGATCTGCCGGGCCTGGCGCCGCGAAACGGCGAAGCCCATGCGGAAGACCACGTTATCCAAGCGCCGCTCCAGCATCGTCAGCAGGTTGTCGCCCACGACACCCGGCTGCCGGGCGGCGCGCTCGTAGTACCCGCGGAACTGGCGCTCAAGTACATCATACATGAAGCGCGCGCGCTGCTTCTCCTGCATCTGCAGGGCGTAGCCGAGCATCTTGCGCGGGCGCTGTGTCTTGCCGTGCTGGCCCGGCGCATACGGGCGCTTGTCGAGCAAGCGCTCCGACTTCGGATCCAATGCCATGCCCAGTCGCCGCGAACGGCGCACGACCGGCCCTCGGTTTCGTGCCATGCGATTCTCCCTGCCGTCAGACCCGGCGCTTCTTCGGCGGCCGGCAGCCGTTGTGCGGGATCGGTGTGACGTCCTTGATGTGCGTCACCTGGATGCCCGCGGTCGCAAGCGCGCGGATCGCCGATTCGCGCCCGCCGCCGGGCCCCTTCACGCGCACCGCGACGCGTCCCACGCCGTGTTCCTTGGCCGCGTTGGCGGCCGTCAGGCTGGCCTGCTGCGCCGCGAAGGGCGTGCCCTTCTGGGACCCGCGAAAGCCCAGCGAGCCGGCGCTCGACCACGAGATCGTGCGCCCCTCGAGATCGGTGAAGGTGACGATCGTGTTGTTGAAGGTCGCCTGGACGTGCACGATCGCGACCGGCACGTTCTTCTTCTGGCGGCTCTTGAAGCGCTTCTTGCCCTTGCCCTTCGGATTTGCCATCAGTCCACTCTCCTAGCGCCTACTTGGTCGCCTTCTTCTTGTTCGCGATCTGTCCCCGCCGCGCACCCTTGCGACTGCGCGCGTTGGTGTGCGTCCGCTGGCCTCGAACCGGCAGTCCGCGCCGATGGCGCAGGCCGCGGTAGCAGCCGATCTCCATCAAGCGCCGGATGTTGAGCTGCACTTCCTTGCGCAGATCGCCCTCGACCGCCTGCTCCTCTTCCAGCAGCTTGCGCAGGGCGGTGATCTCCCGGTCGTCCAGGTCCCCCATGCGCTTGCCGAAATCGATGCCGGCACGGTGCAGCAGCGAGCGCGCCCGCGTGAACCCGATGCCGTACAGATATGTCAGCGACACTTCCGCCCGCTTGTTGTCGGGAATGTCGACGCCTTCCAGTCTCGCCATGTTCGCTCTCCTAGCCAGCTCACCCCTGGCGCTGCTTGTGCCTGGGATTGATGCAGATCACCCGCAGGATGCCCTCCCGCCGGATGATCTTGCAATTCTTGCAAAGCCTCTTCACCGATGCCCGTACCTTCATTGCTCCAACCGTCCTACAATCCTCGCCCTGGTCGAGTCCTGCGGCGACAAGCGCAGCCGCACTCGACTTCCCGGCAGCAGCCGGAGGAAATCCAGCCGATGCCGTCCGGTCGCCGCCGCGGCCACGACGTGGCCGCCGTCAAGCCGCACGCGGTACAGCAGGCTCGGCAGCTCTTCCAAGACCGTGCCCGAAACTTCCGCGGCCTCGCCGCCGCCCCGCCTCGCTCCGCGCCCTGCGCCCATGCTCGCCCGCGTTCCATCCTTCAAACCGCTGTCAGCAGCCGCGGGCCGTTTTCCGTGACGGCCACGCAGTGCTCGAAATGGGCGGCGTTGGAACCGTCCCGGGTGACCGCCGTGAAGCGATCCCGCAAGATTCGCGTGCGCGCGTCGCCCGCGGCAACCATCGGCTCGATCGCCAGCACCATGCCCTCCCGCAGGCGCGGGTTCGGCACCTTCGGGTCTACGTGGTTGGGCACCTGCGGGTCCTCGTGCAACTGGCGCCCGATGCCGTGGCCCACGAACTCCTTCACGATCGAGAACCCCGCGCTCTCGACATGTCCCTGCACGGCGCGGCTGAGATCGTGCAGGCGGCGCCCCTCGACCATTTGCTCGATCGCCAGGTCCAGAGCCTCGCCCGTGACCCGCAACAAGAACTGCGTCTCGGGCGAGACAGCGCCGACCGGTATGGTCGTGGCCGAGTCGCCGTAGTAGCCGTCCAGCAGCACGCCGCAGTCAACCTTGACGATATCGCCCTCGCGCAACACCCGCTTGCGCGACGGGATGCCGTGCACGACCTCGTCATTCACCGACGTGCACAGGGCCGCCGGGAACTTCTTGCGCGCCGCCGGCACGTAGTAGCCCTTGAAGGCCGCCGTGGCGCCGGCCTCGCGAATCATCGCGACCGCTTTGTCCTCCAAGTCCATGGTCGTCACGCCCGGGCGCACCATGGCGCGCAGCGCGGCCAGCACGCGGCCGACGAGCTGCCCGCTGGCGTACATCCGGTCGATCTCCATCGGACTCTTGCGCACGATCATGGCCAAGTTCTCCGCGTCGCGCCCACAGGGCGCACCGCCGCTAGGCAAGCGAATGGCGCCCCCGGATCCTGCCCGCGCGCGGCGTGAAGCCTTCGTAGTGACGCATCAGCAGTTGCGACTCGATCTGATTGACCGTGTCCATCGCCACGCCGACGACGATCAGCAGCGAAGTGCCGCCGAAGTAGAAGTTGACATTCAGCCCGTCCAGCAGCCAGCGCGGCATGTTCGCGTCGGCCCAGTTGCCGATCAGGGGCAAGTGGTGGATCTTCGCCCCGTGGAGCATCAGGTCCGGTATCAGCGAGATCGTGGCCAGGTACAGCCCGCCGACCAAGGTCAGCTTGGTCAGGATGTCGTTGATGTGCTCGGCGCTGGGCTTGCCGGAGCGGATGCCCGGAATGAACCCGCCGTACTTGCGCATGTTGTCGGCCACCTCGTTGGGATTGAAGATGATCGAAACATAGAAGAAGCAGAAGAAAACGATGCCGACCACGTAGATCAGCTCGTACAGCGGCTCGCCCGGCCGCACCGATTCCAGCAGGCGCGACAGGAACGGGCTCTCGGTGAACATCAAGGTCAGCGTCTGCGGCAGCGACAGGATCGACGAGGCGAAAATCACCGGGATCACCCCCCCGGCGTTGACCTTCAGCGGCAGGTGCGTGGACTGCCCGCCCATCATGCGCCTGCCCACCACGCGCCGCGCGTACTGCACCGGGATCCTGCGCTCGCCGCGCTCGACGAACACGATGAAGCCGACCACGAGCACCATCGCGACCACGATCACCACCGCTGCCAGCACGTTCCACTGCCCCGTCACGAAGACGTTCTCGTAGATGTTCTGGGTCGCTCCGGGCAGGCCGACCACGATGCCGGCGAAGATGATCAGCGACATGCCGTTGCCGATGCCCCGCTCGGTGATCTGCTCGCCCAGCCACATGATGAATGCCGTACCGGTGGTGAGCGTCAAGATCGTCATCAGGCGGAAGCCCCAGCCGGGGTTGTAGGCAAGGCCCTGCTGCACCACGAGCTGCGCGTACGCGAACGACTGCACGATGGCGATGCCGATCGTCAGATAGCGCGTCCACTGCGTGATCTTGCGCCGGCCCAGCTCGCCCTCCTTTTGCAGCCGCTCCAGCGTGGGCACCGCCACGGTCAGCAGCTGCAAGATGATCGATGCCGTGATGTACGGCATGATGCCCAGGGCGAAGATGGTCAGCTGGCTGAGCTGCCCTCCGGAGAACAGGTCCAGGAAGCCCAGGGCCGTGCCGCGCGCGGCCTCGAAGATGCGCTGCAGCTCCTCGGTATTCACGCCGGGCGTGGGGATGTGCCCGCCCACGCGGTAGACCGCCAGCATCGACAGCGTGAACAGGAGCCGAGTGCGCAGGTCCGGGACGCGAAACACGTTCACGCAGGCTTCGAGCCACTTCATGATTGCGCTTGCGCCTCCGCTCCGACCAGCAGAGCCGTTCCGCCCGCCTTCTCGATCTTCTCGCGCGCCACGGTCGAGAACTTGTGCGCCGTCACCGTGATCGGCCGGCTGATCTCCCCGTTGCCCAGGATCTTGAGGCCGTCACGCAGCCTGCTGACCGTGCCGGCGGCGAGCAAGCTGTCCGGCGTAAACTCGTCCCCGGCCAATTCCTCGAAACGCTGCACGTTCAGCACGGCGTATACCTTGCGGTTCGGATTCTTGAAGCCACGCTTGGGCACGCGCCGCACGAGCGGCATCTGGCCGCCCTCGAAGCCGCGCTTTCCGCTGTAGCCCGAGCGGGAGCGCTGGCCCTTCTGGCCGCGCCCCGCCGTGACTCCCAGGCCCGATCCCGGACCGCGGCCGCGGCGCTTGCGCGGCCGGCGCGCTCCCGGGGCTGGACGAAGTTCGCTGAGTTTCATCGCTGTTACCGCCTAGTCGATGACTTCCACCAGGTGCGGAACCTTCGCGACCATGCCGCGCGTGGCCGGGCCCTCGGGCCGCTCCACCACCTGGCCGATCTTGCGCAGCCCGAGGCCGCGAACCACCCGCTTGAGCTTGCCCGGAACGCCGATCGTGCTCCGCTTGAGCCGGATCTTGATCATGTCAGCCATCACACACCGCCCCGGATCTCGCTGACGCTCTTGCCGCGCAGCCGCGCGATCTCTTCGTGGTGGCGCAGCTGCTGCAGGCCGTCGAACGTCGCCTTGATCACGTTGTGCGGGTTGCGCGAGCCGATGCACTTGGTCAGCACGTTCTGGATGCCCGCGGCCTCGACCACCTTGCGCACCGCGCCGCCGGCGATCTTGCCCTTGCCCTCGCGGGCCGGCTTGAGCAGGACCCGGCCCGCTCCGTACACTCCCAGCACCTCGTGCGGGATCGTCGGGCCCTGCACGTTCACCTGGATCAGATTCTTCTTCGCCTTCTCGATCGCCTTGCGGATCGCCGAAGGCACCTCCTTGGCCTTGCCCTTGGCAAAGCCCACGACATGCTTCTCGGGGTCGCCCACCACCACGAGCGCGGAAAAGCTCAGGTTCTTGCCGCCCTTGACGACCTTGGTAACGCGATTGATCTCCACCACCTCGTCGGTGAGCTGAAGCTCGGCGTGCTCAATGTTCTGTTTCGGTTCCATTGATCCCTGCCCTCTCCCGGTCCGGCCTACTTGGCCTTGCGACCCTTGCCGGACTGGCCGCCCTGGCCCGCCGCGGCGGGCTCATCGCCCGTCCGGCGTTCGCGCGTGGGCGGCAGCAAGCCGGCCCGCTGCACGGCCTCGGCCACGGCCCGGACGCGGCCCTTGAAATTGTGCCCGCCGCGGTCGAACACCAACTGCTCGATCCCGGCCTCGCGCGAGCGTTCGGCGATCATCTCGCCGACCTTGGTGGCGGCGGCCACGTTTCCGCCATAATCGCTGAAATCGGCGCCGACCGTGGACGCCGTCGCCAAGGTGTGCTGGGCGTCGTCGTCGATGACCTGCGCGTAGATGTGCCGCAGCGAGCGGAACACGGCCAGCCGCGGGCGCGCGGCGGTGCCGCGCAACCGCTTGCGGATGCGGGCATGCACCCGCCGCCGCCGAGCACTCCGGTTAACCTGGGAAACCATCTCTGCTTCGCTCCGTCAATCGGCCGCCTATGCGGCGCCGCTCTTGCCTTCCTTGCTGCGCAGGCGCTCGCCCTCGTACCGCACGCCCTTCTGCTTGTACGGGTCGGGCTTGCGCAGCGAGCGGATCGAGGCCGCCACCTGGCCCACCACCTGCTTGTCGATCCCGGACAGCTCGATCTTCGTGTTGCCCTCGATGCTGGCCTCCACGCCATCGGGCAGCAGCACCTCGATCGGGTGCGAGTAGCCCAGCTGCAAGCTCAGCACGCGCCCCAGCTTCTGGGCCCGGTAGCCGACGCCGACAATCTCCAGGCGCTTCTTGAAGCCCTGGGTCACGCCTTGCACGGAGTTGCTCGCCAGCGCACGGGTCAGCCCCTGCATGGCCCCGTTCGAAGCATCCGCGCAGGTGATGCGCAGGGTGCTCTCTTCGAGCTCCGCGGCCACGCCGTCAGGAACGGGAACGCTAAGCTCGCCCTTGGGGCCCGTCACGTTCAAGCGACCCGGCTCGATTCCGATCTTGACGCCGTCCGGCACCGCGATCGGCAACTTCCCAATTCTCGACATCGTCTCTCTCCCACAGCGGCCACGATTCTCAGTAGACCGTGCACAGCACCTCGCCGCCGATGCCCAGGCCCTTGGCCTGCCGGCCCGTCATCACGCCCTTGGACGTCGTCAGCACGCTGACACCCATGCCGCCGATCACCCGCGGGATATGCTGGGCGTCGACGTACACCCGGCGGCTCGGCTTCGAGATGCGCGTCAGGCGCGTGATCACCGGCTGGTTGTCCGGGCGGTACTTGAGATACACCTTCAGGGTCTTCTTGTTGTTGTCGGTCGCCACGCGGTAGTTGGCGACATAGCCCTCTTCCTTCAGAATCCGGGCCAGCTCGATCTTGACCTTCGAGCCCGGGATCTCCACCTTGTGGTGCTTGGCCGCCATGCCGTTGCGGATGCGCGTCAGCATGTCGGCGATCGGATCGCTGTGCATCTCGCCTCCTACCAGCTGCTCTTGACCACGCCCGGCAGTTCGCCGCTCAGCGCCAGTTCGCGGAAACAGATGCGGCACAGCTCGAACTTGCGCATGTAGCCGCGCGGGCGCCCGCAGCGCCGGCAGCGGTTGCGGTAGCGCACCTTGAATTTCAGGTTCTTGCGCTCGCGCGCTATCTTGGCCTTCGTTGCCATGATTCTCCTCGCCTTCCTCGCCGCCCTACTCGGCGCGGAACGGCATGCCCAGCAGCCTGAGCAGCATGTGGCCCTCGCGGTCGGTGCGAGCAGTCGTAATCATGGTTACGTTCATGCCCTTCATCACTTCGACCTTGGTGTAGTCGATCTCCGGGAAGATCGTGTGCTCCTGAATCCCCAGGGTGTAGTTGCCGCGTCCGTCGAGCTTCGGCGAGACGCCTTGGAAGTCGCGCACGCGCGGCAGCGAGACCGCGATCAAGCGGTCCAAGAATTCCCACATCCGCGTCCCGCGCAAGGTCACGGTGCAGCCCACCGGCACCCCGGCGCGCAGGTTGAACCCCGCGATCGGGCGCTTGGCCAGCGTCACGACGGGCTTCTGGCCCGAGATCGCCGCCAGCTCCTTGACCGTGCTGTCGACCACGCGCTGGTTGACCGGCACGCGGCGGCCGGACTGGGCATCGGCGGCCTTGGCAGCCTTCTTCTTCTGGCCGCTGTCCTGCTTCTGCAAGATGATCTTGCCGATGCCGACGTTGAGCTTGATGGCGACCAGCCTGGGAATCGCCATCGGTGAGCTGTAGCCGAACTCCTCGCGGAGCGCCGGCGCCACCGATTCGGAATACTTGTCTTTCAGTCGCGGCCCGGCCATCACTCGGTCACCACCCTTACGTTCGACAGATCCATCATCGATTCGCGCTCCGCAATGCCGCCCTTGACCTGCTTCTGCGGATTGGGGCGGACGTGCTTCTTGACCATGTTGGCCCCTTCCACCAACAACTGGCCCCGCTTGCGGTCCACTTGCAGCACGCGGCCGCGCAAGCCCTTGCTGCGGCCCGTCAGCACCTCAACGGTGTCGTTCCTCTTGACCTTGGTCTTGTGCATGACCAGGGGCTTGCGGTGTCGGCGCATCTTCGGCATCAGAGCACCTCCGGCGCGAGCGAGACGATCTTCATGAAACGCTTGTCGCGCAACTCGCGCGCCACCGGCCCGAACACGCGCGTGCCCACCGGCTCGCCCAGCTCGTTGACCAGCACCGCCGCGTTCTCGTCGAAGCGGATGTACGTGCCGTCCTTGCGCCGCGTCTCCTTGCGCATGCGCACCACGACCGCCCGCACGACCGAGCCCTTCTTGACGTTCGAGTCCGGCACGGCCTCCTTCACGGACGCCATGACAACATCGCCCAGCCCGGCCTGGCGGCCGGTCGACCCGCCGCGGGGCAGGATGCACATCAGGCGCCGGGCGCCCGAATTGTCGGCCACCACCAGCCTAGTCTGCATTCCGATCATGCTGTCTGCCTCCTGTCGGCCCCGGCCTAGCGGGCTGCCGCCTCCCGCTGCGGGCGGCGGACCTTGATCTCAACCTGGGGCGCCTTCAGCACGACTTCCTCGAGCCGCCAGCGCTTGCGCTTCGACAGCGGGCGGCACTCGACAATGCGGACCCGGTCGCCCATCTTGGCCGTCTCGTGCTCGTCGTGCGCCATGAACTTCTTCTTGCGCGTGATGTAGCGGCGGTACAGCGAGTGCTGCACGCGCCGGCTGACCTCCACGACGATTGTCTTCGCGGCCTTGGTGGAGACCACCACGCCGACCTTGCGGTTCTTGTAGCCCTGCTCAGGCATCGGTGTCCTCCGCTGCCGCCGCGGCCCGCCGCTTCTCGCCCGCCACCGTGAGGATGCGAGCGAGGTCCTTGCGGGTGGCGCGGTACTTGCGCACGCCCTCGGCCTGGCCCATCGAAATTTGGAAACGCAGCCTGAACAGCTGCTCCCGCGCCTCGGACTCCCTTTGCTGGAGCTCGGCGAGAGTCAGATCGCGATATTCGCTGGCCCTCATAGCAACTCTCCGCTGAACCGGCTGACAAACTTGACCGGGATCGGCAGCTTCTGCGCGGCCAGCTGCATGGCGCGGCGCGCCACGCTTTCGTCGACGCCCTCGATCTCGAACATCATGCGCCCGGGCTTGACCACCGCGACCCACTGCTCGGGAGCCCCCTTGCCCTTGCCCATGCGGGTCTCGGCGGGCTTCTTGGTGATCGACTTGTCGGGGAAAATCCGAATCCACAGCTTGCCGCCGCGCTTGACTCGGCGGCTGATGGCGATGCGGGCGGCCTCGATCTGGCGGTCGGTGATCCAAGCCGCCTCGAGCGCCTTGAGCCCGTAGTCGCCAAAGTCCAGGCCGGAACCGCGCCACGCCTTGCCGCGGCGGTTGCCGCGGTGCATCTTGCGATAGCGCGTCTTCTTGGGCATCAACACGGCGCTATTCCTCCCCTTCGCTGGCGTCGGCGCCGGCAGTGTCCGCCATCGGCGGCTGGAAGGCAGACTCCGCGGGCGGCGAAACCGGCGCTTCCGGAGGCGCCGCGACCGGCGCGGCGGTCTCGGCGGTTTCCTCCGCAGCCGCGACCGTCGGGCGGCGCAGCCGCTCGCGCTCCTGCTCGGCCTGGCTGCGCGCCTCGCGCCGCCGGGCCGGCTCCGGATCCTCGCGGCCGGTCTTGCGCACGGCCGCCCCGCGCGGGTCGATGATCTCGCCCTTGTAGATCCAGCATTTCACGCCCAGCACGCCGTAGGTGGTGTTGGCCTCGCTGAAGCCGTAGTCGATGTCGGCCCGCAGCGTCTGCAGCGGGAGCCGCCCGTGCAAGTGCCACTCGCTGCGGGCGATCATCTTGCCGTTCAGCCTGCCCGCCACCCAGATCTTGATGCCCTTGCAGCCGAAGCGCTGGGCGAACTCGACCGACTTGCGCATGGCGCGCCGGAAGCTGACGCGCTTCTCGATCTGCACGGCCACCGACTCGGCCACCAGCTGCGCGTCCAGCTCGGGCCGGTGGACCTCCTGGATGTCGATGTAGATGTCCCGCTTGGTCTTCTGCTGCAGCTCGGCCTTGAGCTTCTCGATCTCGGAGCCCTTCTTGCCGATGATGATGCCCGGGCGCGCCGCCCGGATCGCGATGCGCAGCCGATTGCCCGGGCGGTCCAGCTCGATCGAGCTGATGCCGGCGGCCTTGAGGCGCTTGCGCAGCATGGCCTTGAGCTCGATGTCCTCGTTGACCAAGTCGGCATAGCCCTTCTGGGCGTACCAGCGCGACCGCCAGACCTTGGTGTAGCCCAGGCGGAATCCGTAGGGGTGAACTTTCTGGCCCATCACGTCTCCTTCGCGGCAATCTCCCGCAGCCTAGGCTGCCTGGGACTCCTCTTGCTCTCCGGCGCCATCATCGGTGACCGTCACCACGATGTGCGCCAGCCGGTGCACGTATGGCGCCGGGCGGCCGCGGGCGGAGGCGCGCATGCGCTTCATGCGCGGCCCCTCGTTGACCACGATCGACTTGATCCGCAGCTCCTCGACCTCGCCGCCGAGGTCCTCGGCGTTGGCGACCGCCGACTGCAGCACCTTGAGAATCTGCCCGGCCGCGCGCTTGTTGGTGCGGTGCAGCACGTCCACCGCCTCCTCGGCATCCAAACCGCGCACCAGGTCGGCCACCAATCGCGCCTTCTGAGGCGAGACCCGGACATAGTTCCATTTCGCGACAGCATCCATCCGGCTACCCTCCACGCCCGGACTTCGCGCTGCCGGCATGCCCGCGGAACGTGCGCGTCATGGCAAACTCGCCCAGCTTGTGCCCGACCATGTTCTCGGTGATGAACACCGGGATGAACTTGCGCCCGTTGTGCACGGCGATGGTGTGGCTGACCCACTCGGGCAGCACCGTGGAGCGGCGCGACCAAGTCTTGATGACGCGCTTCTCGCCAGAGTTGTTCAGGGCCTCCACCTTCTTGTGAAGGTGCTCGTCGTAGAACGGCCCCTTTTTCAATGAACGACCCATCTGGATGCCCCCTAGCCCTTCTTCTTGCTCCCGCGCCGGGACACGATGTAGCGGTCGGTGCGCGGATTGCTGCGCGTCTTGTAGCCGCGCGTCGGCTTGCCCCACGGCGTGACCGGGTGGCGCCCGCCGGAAGTGCGCCCCTCGCCGCCGCCGTGCGGGTGGTCGACCGGGTTCATCGTCACGCCGCGATTGTGCGGGCGCCTGCCGAGCCAGCGCTTGCGGCCCGCCTTGCCCAGCGAGACGTTGCCGTGATCGACGTTGCCGACCCGGCCGATGGTCGCCATGCAGTCCTCGAGCACGCGGCGCACCTCTCCGGACGGCAGGCGCAGCAGGGCGTGGCCCGACTCGCGCGAGATCAGGCGGATCTCGGACCCGGCGGCACGGGCCATCTGCCCGCCCTTGCCGGGCTTGAGCTCGACGTTGTGCACGAGCGTGCCGGGCGGGATGCGCCGCAACGGCAGCGCGTTGCCCACCAAGATGTCGGCGTTCTCGCCGGATTCGACCTGCATGCCCGGCTTGAGCCCGACCGGCTGCAGGATGTAGCGCTTCTCGCCGTCCACGTAGTGCAGCAGGGCGATGTTGGCCGACCGGTTCGGATCGTACTCGACCTCGGCGACCTTGGCCGGAATGCCATGCTTCTGCCGCTTGAAGTCGATCTCGCGATAGCGGCGCTTGTTGCCGCCACCGCGGAAGCGGATGCAGATGCGGCCGCGGTTGTTGCGGCCGCCGTGCTTGACCTTGCCCTTGGTCAGGGACTTCTCGGGCCGGTCGCGGGTGAGCTCTTCCCGCGTCGTGGTGGTCTGGAAACGCCGCGTGGGCGTCCTCGGCCTGTACGTCTTGATCGGCATCGACTCCAGCCCCCTACACCTGCGTGTACTCCACCGGCTTCTGGCCCGGCTTCAGCTTCACGTAGGCCTTCTTCCAAGCCGGGCGGCGCCCCTGGAAGCGCCCCTGCCGGCGCATCTTGCCCATATATCTCGCCGTGCGGACGGAATCGACCTCGACCTTGAAGATCGCACGCACCGCGTGCTTGACGTCCGTCTTGGTGGCCTTCGGATTCACGCGGAAGCAGAGCGTCTCGTCCTGGACGCGAGCCATCTCGGCCTTCTCCGTGATGTGCGGGCTGATAATGACTTCGTACGGGCTCATGCGAGCACCTCGCTGCACGCGCGGGCGGCGCTGGCGGACATCAGGATGCGCCTGTACTTGAGCACGACATAGGGATTGAGCCGCGAGCTCGGCAGCAGCTTCACCTCGGGCAGGTTGCGACTCGACAGTTCCAGGTTCTGGCTGGGCTGGTTTTCCACCACCAGCACGTTGCCCCCCAGGCCGAGCGTCTCCAGCGCGAGCCGGAACTCCTTGGTCCTGTGGCTCGGCAGCTCGAAGTCGCGGACGACCGTGATGCAGTTCTCCCGCAGGCGCTCCGACAGCGTCGAGCGCAGCGCCGCGACCTGCATCTTGCGCGGCACCTTCTGGTGGTGACTGCGCGGGCGCGGCCCGTGCACGGTTCCGCCGCCGCGCCAGATCGGCGAGCGGCGCGAGCCGACGCGGGCGCGGCCGGTGCCCTTCTGGCGCCACAGCTTGCGCCCCGAGCCGGCCACCTCGCCGCGCGTCTTGGCCTTGTGGGTGCCGGCGCGCTGGTTTGCCTGGTAAGCGACGATCACCTGGTGCACCAAGCCCTCGTTGGCCTCCACCGCGAACACGGCGTCGGACAGCTCGAGCGTGTCCACCTTCTCGTTGTTCAGATCGACTACGTCTACCGTCGGCATCGCCGTCTACCTCGCTCTCCGGATCTGCACGTACCCGCCATTGGGGCCCGGCACGGCGCCTCGCACCAAGATGACGTTGTCGTCAGCGTGGACCTCGACAATCTCGAGGCCGCTGACCGTGACGCGATCCCCGCCCATGCGGCCGGGCAGGCGCACGCCCTTGAAGACGCGCGACGGCCAAGCGCTCTGGCCGATGGATCCGGGCGCCCGGTGGAACATCGAGCCGTGAGTCTTGCGCCCGCCGCGGAAGCCGTGCCGCTTGACGACGCCCTGAAAGCCCTTGCCCTTGCTCGTCCCGGTGATGCTGACCTTTTCCCTCGGCTTGAAGTGTTCGGCCAGGATGCGGTCGCCCGGCTCGAAGCCCTCGGCGCCGTCTTCCAGGCGGAACTCGCGCAGGAAGCGCATGGCCGCCACGCCGGCCTTGGCGAAATGCCCGCGCTGCGGCTTCTTGACCAGCTTCTCGCGCATGAAGTCGACCAAGCCGACCTGGATCGCCTCGTAGCCGTCGCGGTCGACGTTCTTGCGCTGCACGACCACGCAAGGGCCGGCCTGGAGCACCGTGACCGGCACGACGCGTCCTTCGTCGTCGAAGAACTGCGTCATCCCGATCTTCTTTCCTAGGATCCCGGGTGCCATCGCTCCATCCTCTCCTGCGCCAGGGCCGCTCTCACGCGCCGAAGGCCTTGATCTCCACGTCAACGCCGGCGGGCAGGTCGAGACGCATCAGCGCGTCGACCGTGTCCTGCGTCGGCTCGAGAATGTCGAGCAGCCGCTTGTGCGTGCGGATCTCGAACTGCTCGCGGGACCGCTTGTCCGTGTGCACGGAGCGCAGCACGGTGTACTTGTTCTTCACGGTCGGCAGCGGGATCGGCCCGACGATCTGGGCCCCGGTGCGCCGCGCAGTGTTGACGATCTCGCCAGTGGACTGGTCGAGGACGCGGGAGTCGTACGCCTTGAGGCGGATCCGGATTCTTTCCTTCGGCATCGCTTTCGCTGTCCTTCCAGCCCTCTCAACCGCGGCGCTAGCCCTACTCGACGATGGAGGCGACAGTGCCGGCGCCGATGGTGCGGCCGCCCTCGCGGATCGCGAAGCGCAGCCCCTGCTCCATCGCGATCGGCACGATCAGCTCCACCTCCAGCTCCACGTTGTCCCCAGGCATCACCATCTCCGTCCCCGCCGGCATCTGCGCCACTCCCGTCACGTCCGTCGTGCGGAAGTAGAACTGCGGCCGGTAGCCGTTGAAGAACGGCGTGTGCCGGCCCCCCTCGTCCTTCTTCAACACGTACACCTGCCCCTTGAACTTCGTGTGCGGCGTGATGCTGCCCGGCTTGGCCACCACCTGCCCGCGCTCCACCTCGTCCTTGCCCAGGCCCCGCACCAGCAAGCCCACGTTGTCCCCGGCCTGCCCCTCGTCCAGCAGCTTCTTGAACATCTCCACGCCCGTGATCACCTTCTTGTGCGTCTCCCGGATGCCCAAAAACTCCATCTCCTCGCCCACGCGCACCTGCCCGCGCTCGATCCGTCCCGTCACCACCGTGCCCCGACCAGAAATCGAGAAGATGTCCTCGATCGGCATCAGGAACGGCCGGTCCACGTCCCGCTCCGGCGTCGGGATGTAGTCGTCCACCGCCTGCATCAGCTCGTCCACGCCCGGCTCCGCCGCCGCTTCCCCGTCCAAGGCCTGCAGCGCCGACACCCGCACCACCGGCACGTCGTCCCCCGGGAAGTCGTACTCGCTGAGCAGCTCGCGCACCTCCAGCTCCACCAGCTCCAGCAACTCCTCGTCGTCCACCATGTCCACCTTGTTCAGCGCCACCACGATGTACGGCACCCCCACCTGCCGCGCCAACAGGATGTGCTCGCGCGTCTGCGGCATCGGCCCGTCCGTGGCCGCCACCACCAGGATCGCCCCGTCCATCTGGGCCGCCCCCGTGATCATGTTCTTGATGTAGTCGGCGTGCCCCGGGCAGTCCACGTGCGCGTAGTGCCGGTTGGCCGTCTGGTACTCCACGTGCGCCGTCGCGATCGTGATGCCCCGCTCGCGCTCCTCCGGCGCGTTGTCGATCGAGTCGAACGAGCGCACCTGGTTGGACGGGTCGTGCTTGGACAGCACCCGCGTGATGGCCGCCGTCAATGTCGTCTTGCCGTGGTCGATGTGCCCGATCGTGCCCACGTTCACGTGCGGCTTCGAGCGATCAAACTTTTCCTTTGCCATGGTTTCCCTCTCTTCTTAGATGTGCTGGTAGGCTCAGTTGATGACACTGCCGCGCATGCGGCTGACGATCTCGTCCTGCACGGCCGACGGCGCGAGCTCGTAGGTGTGCAGGTGCATGGTGTAGCTGCCCCGGCCCTGGGTCTTCGAGCGCAGGTCCGTGGCGTAGCCGAACATCTCTGCCAGCGGCACGAAGCCGCGTATGACCTGGGTGGAACCGCGCAGGTCCATGCCCTCGATCCGGCCGCGCCGCGAGTTGATGTCGGCCATCACGTCGCCGACGTACTCTTCCGGGACGACGACCTCGATGGCCATGACGGGCTCGAGCAAGGCCGGCTTGGCCCGCTGGGCCGCGTCCTTCCAGGCCATCGAGCCGGCGACCTTGAAGGCCACCTCCGAACTGTCCACGTCGTGCGTCGATCCGTCATACAGGCAGATCCGCACGCCGACCGTCTCGTAGCCCGCCAGCAGCCCGTTGCCGAGCGCCTCGCGGGCGCCCTTTTCCACGGCGGCCACGAACTCTTTCGGAATGACGCCCCCGAAGATCTCGCTCTCGAACTCGACGTCGCCGCCCTCGATGGGCTCGATCCGGATCTTGCAATGGCCGTACTGGCCGCGCCCGCCGGTCTGGCGCACGAAGCGGCCCTCTCCCTGGGACGCCTTGCGGATGGTCTCGCGGTAGGCGACCTGCGGCCGCCCGATGTCGGCGGCCACGCGGAATTCGCGCAAGAGGCGGTCGACCAGGATCTCCAGGTGCAGCTCGCCCATGCCCGACAGGATCGTCTGGCCCGTCTCGGCGTCGGAGCGAACGCGGAAGGTGGGATCCTCTTGCGACAGCTTGGTGAGCGCCATGCCGATCTTCTGCTGGTCGGCCTTCGTCTTCGGCTCGACCGCCAGCGACAGGACCGGGTTGGGGAATTCGATCTGCTCGAGCACGACCGGCTGATCCGCGTCACAGATGGTGTCGCCGGTCTGGACAGTCTTGAGGCCGACCACCGCGAGGATCTCGCCGGACTGGGCCTCGGTCACGTCCTCGCGCTTGTTGGCGTGCATGCGCAACAGCCGGCCCACGCGCTCCTTGCGCCCCTTGGACACGTTGTAGACCGTGCCCCCGGCCCGGAACTCCCCGGAGTAGACCCGCAGGAAGGCGAGCTGGCCGACGAACGGATCCGTGAGGATCTTGAAGACCAGGGCCGAGAACGGGGCGTCGTCGCTGGCCTCGCGGCTGACCGCCTCGTGGCCGTCCAAGCTGCTGCCCTGCACCGGCGGGACATCGGTCGGGGACGGCAGGTAGTCCACGACTGCGTCGAGCAGCCGCTGCACGCCCTTGTACTTGAAGGCCGAGCCGCACAGCACGGGCGTGATGCGCATCGCGATGGTCGCGCGCCGGATCGCCGCCTTGAGCTCGCCGACGTCGACCTGGCCGCCTTCTTCGACGTACAGATCGAACAGCCGCTCGTCGTCCTCGGCGACCTTCTCGATCATCTTCTCGCGCCGGTCCGCCGCCTCTGCGGCCAAGTCCTCGGGAATCTCGCCGACCTCGTACTCCGCGCCGAGCGTCTCGTCCTTCCAGAAGATGCCGCGCATCTCGACGAGGTCCACCACGCCGCGCAGGCGGTCCTCGGAACCGATCGGAAGCTGGATGGCGACAGGGTTGGCCTTGAGGCGGTCCACCATCGTCTGCACGGCGTAATCGAAGTTGGAGCCGACCCGGTCCATCTTGTTGATGAACGCGAGGCGCGGCACCTGGTACTTGTCGGCCTGGCGCCAGACCGTCTCCGACTGCGGCTGCACGCCGGCGACGGCGTCGAACAGCGCGATGGCGCCGTCGAGCACGCGCAGCGAGCGCTCGACCTCGGCGGTGAAGTCGACATGGCCGGGCGTGTCGATGATGTTGACCTGGTGGTCGCGCCAGAAGCAGGTCGTGGCGGCCGAGGTGATCGTGATTCCGCGCTCCTGCTCCTGCTCCATGTAGTCCATGGTCGCGGTGCCGTCATGCACCTCGCCCATGCGGTGCAGGCGCCCGGTGTAGTACAGGATGCGCTCCGTCGTGGTGGTCTTGCCGGCGTCGACGTGCGCGGCGATGCCGATGTTGCGGTAGCGTTCGACTGGGACGGTGCGTGGCATCGGAAGTGGCTCTGAACTTGCGGCTCGGGACTACCAGCGGAAGTGCGCGAAGGCCTTGTTGGCCTCGGCCATGCGGTGGACGTCGTCCTTCTTCTTGATGGTGCTTCCGCGCCCCTGCGCGGCTTCCAGCAGCTCGTAGCCGAGGCGGTCGGCCATGCGGTTCTCGCTGCGATTGCGGGCGTTTCCGATCAGCCAGCGCAGCGCCAGCGACTGGCGGCGGTTGGGCCGGACCTCGATCGGCACCTGGTAGTTCGCGCCGCCCACGCGGCGGGACTTCACCTCGACCACGGGCTTGGCGTTCTCCACCGCCTTCTTGAAGATCGGCAGCGGATCCTCGCCGGTGCTGCTGCGGATCCTCTCCATCGCCTCGTAGAAGATGCGCTCGGAGACGGACTTCTTGCCGTCCCACATCATGCAGTTGATGAACTTCGACACCAAGGTCGAGTTGAAGACCGGATCCGGCACCGGGACCCGAACGGGAACTTCTCGCCTGCGCGGCATGGCTGCTGTCCCTCCCTAGCTCACTTCTTCGGGCGCTTGGCGCCGTACTTGCTGCGCGCCTGGCGCCGGTCCTCGACGCCGGAGGCGTCCAGCGTCCCGCGCACCACGTGATAGCGAACGCCGGGCAGGTCCTTGACGCGGCCGCCGCGAATGAGCACGATCGAGTGCTCCTGCAGGTTGTGGCCGACGCCCGGGATGTAGGTGGTGACTTCGATGCTGTTGGTCAGCCGCACGCGGGCGACCTTGCGCAGCGCGGAATTCGGCTTCTTGGGAGTGACGGTGTACACGCGCGTGCAAACGCCGCGCTTCTGGGGGCACTTCTGCAGGGCCGGCGAAGACGTCTTGTACTTCGGCGCCTTGCGGCCCTTGCGGACCAATTGGCTGAATGTCGGCACGATCCTGGCTACCTCTCCGCGATACCGCCCGCTGCGTCCGCACCGGAGCGCGTGCATGGCGCACGCGCTGCCCGCGCATTCGCAAAGCTAAGTTGAGCCCCTGCTCACCCTGCCATAACGAGTCCCGACTGGGACCTTCTCGGCATCGGCTCGCGCGGGGCGGCACCCCCCGAGGCCCATTGGCGGGCCCCGTCCAACCCCCGGCCCAAGCTCCTAAGGGACTCGCCCCGCAGGATCGGCCGGTACGCTACAAGCGCTGACACGCCCCCGCGGCTCCGATTCGGAATCGGAACCCCGCGAACGCGCCCTAATCACTTCCTCAATCCATCATACAGCATCGCGCGCGCGATGGTGCAAGCGCTCCGAAGGGCGCTTTCCGGCGAGCGGGGTCCACTCGCGACGCGGTCTCTCCAGCCTAGCACATGGCGGCCGGCTGGACTGCAAAACCACCTAGCGACCGGACATTGTTGATGCTGGGAGATTGGAGACATTGGTGGGCTGATGCTCACATTCGGTTTAGATGATGCCGAATGGACTTTCCGGATACTTGAGGGCGAGAAGAGGCAGACCGGCGCAGTGCGGCAGACGCAGGCATCTGGCAGCACCGGGTTGGGGCTGCCCGGCCAGCGTTGCCGTGCCGGTTATTGCGTTGCGCAGGGGTCCCATGCGGCCGTCACGCAATGGATGGGAACACGGATCACCGGCGACCATCGGACAGGCTTCGAGTTGCGCCAAGGAGCGGTTCCCGACGCGGCCCGCAGCAAGGCCGGCGAGAGGATTCCCGACCCACGACAGTGCATCCAGGAGAGCGTTCTGCACTCCTGCTGACGATCCCCTACGGCGGCCCCCGCAACGTCTGCCGGTAGCGCACCATCGTTTGCAGCTGCCGGTACGCCTGCCACAGCACTTCGTTGCCCGGCAGTTCCCGGTGTTTCTTCGGACGCCAGCCCCGCATGCGCGCCAGCAGCAGCACCCAACTGCGAATGCCCGCTCCCACCGGCTGGCCGCGTTCCCGCGGCGGTCGCAAGCGCTCCGCCTCCGTCACGGCCTCGATCACGGCCAGCTCGTCCGCCGTGAGCACCTCCTCCGCCGGCGTGTCCGGCGCGTCCCGCGCGTAGCGGTCCAAGCTGAACACTCTCCAGGCCGTGATCGCGTCGAACACCAAGCACTTGCCCAGCGCCTCCGCGTCCCGCAAGCGCCGGTCCTCGATCCGCGTGCCGCTCTTGAGCAGCCGGAAATACTCCTCGATCGCCCAGCGCCGCTCGTACCAGCCCACGATCCGCTCGGCCCACTGTGCTGTCGCCGCCCCCTCGCTGCACAGCAGCAGCCACTCCAAGCCATCTTCCCCGGCTGGCGGGTTCGGCTCCAGCACCCGCACCAGCCACACTGGCAACGGCTGCGCCTGCCCGGCCTGCCCCTGCGGCGGCAGCAACTCCACCCGGCCGATTCGGATCTCCGTCACTGCCGTGCGCTTCTCCCGCGCCCGCTGCCCCCCTTGCGAGTCGATCTCCACCTTGCGGCCACTCACCAGCACCTCTTCGAAGTCCGGCTGCGCCTCGATCGGCCGGATCATCTCCGCCGCGAACGCCGCGTCCCACACCCGTACCTTGCGCTGTCGCCCCAAGTGCACCCGCACCAGCAACCCGGCCTCCTGCCGACGTTCCGCCTGCTGTTCGAACAAACCGAAAATGTCGCTCTCGCGGTCGCCCACCACCACGACCCGCGTCTGCGGACTGCAGCGCCCCAGTTCCTGACCCTGCTCGAACCCCCGGAACCAGCGCTGGCTCTCCTTCTCGCGCTCCGCCTCCCGGCCCGGGTCCTGCAACGGCCGCGCCCACTGCTCCAGACCGCTCACCCCCAGCGGACGCCCGCCTGCGGTGAATCCCACCGCCGCGTGCACGAACAGCCCGCGCGCACTGCTGGCGCGGTCCTTTAACGGCCCCAACCCGCTCGTGCAATCCTTCAGCTGCGTGTAGTTCAGCGTCGTGGTGTCCTGCACCAGCAACACCGTCGACTCCACCTGCACCCGCTCCAGCAAGGCCTCCCGGTGCGGTTGCAGAATGTCCTTGTCGCTCACCCTGCCATTGTGCAGCAGGCGCGTCGCCGCCCGCAGGTCCGCCTCGTGCGGGAAGATCGCCGGCAGAGCCTCCCCCGGGTGCCGCTCCCAGCTCTGCCCCATCTGCTCCAGCCGCTGGCGCAAGCGCCCGTCCGGCAGGTCCGAACGCAGGTACTCCCGGCGCGCCCAGTTCGCCTCCTCCTCCAGCACCAGCTCCGGGTACTGCCCCAGCTTCCGCTGCGGCTGCTGGCTCAGCTTGGGCTGCCAGTCCGGCTCCAAACCGAGCAGCCAGACCGCCTTCGCCGCGCCCGCCGCGCCCGCTCCCGGCGGCTGCCCCTGCGTGTGTCCCACGCACTGCCAGCCGGCCGCCTTGTAACTCGTGCCCGGGCGCGCGCTGTCCACGCAGGTCTCCACCAGCCAAGGCTGCACTCCGTGCGCCTGTTGCCAGTCCCGGGCCAGCGCCCGGATGGCCCTGCCCAGCACGTGCGAGGCTAGGTGCGGCACCTGCACGCCCGGCACGAGCAGGAAGCGATCGTTGTTCAGGACCCGCTCGATGTGCGCTCCGCGCGTGCGCTCGTCCCACTGCAGGAAGGCATCGCGCGGCCCCAGCCGGAACGGCGCCGCCACGAACGAGAGCACGCCCAGCGGCCCGCACTCGGCGCTGAGCAGATAGCTCAGCCGACAGCCGGGCGCCCGGGCCGAGCCCAGCGGATGGTGCTGGTCCAGCAGGGCGGCGCACTGCCGCCGCTGCTCGGCGGAACTGGCCAGACCCACGCGCACCTCGCCGAGTTCCTGCAGCGAGCCGCGGAAGCTGGCCGCTGGCAATGACGGGTCCGCGCTGAAGCGTGGGCCGCCGGCGGGCGGCCCCGGCTGGGCTGCCGGCAGCGGCAGGCCCAGTTGGGCGGCCAACTCGGGCAGCGCCTTGCGCGCCGAGGCCGTGCAATACTCGCCCTTGGGATTGCGCCAGTCGTCCTGCTCGCAGACCCCGCGCCCCAAGGCCGCCCGCGACAGCTGGCCCTGCAGCAAGGCCTCGCGCAGCCAAGTGATCGTCTTCGGACGGAAGATGCGGAGCCCTACCCGCACTACTCCCGTTCTACACAGAACACCGTGCCTGTGTCAAGTATGTCCAGTCGCTAGGCAAAACCACTGTTCGCGTCAGACCGCTCCCTGCGGCAGGCTACTCCTCGGCATGGCCGTCCACCACGATACCGACCACGGTGTCGGCCACCGTAACGTCGAGCACCCAGTGCTCGTAGTCGTTCTCCCAAAGGTGCGGCCCCTGATCGCCCTCCGGCAGCTCGAGGCGCGCGACGGTGGGGTGCGGGTTGCCGACATCGGCGCTCAATTCCACGATGCCGTCAAAATCGAAGTTGCGGGTGATCTCCAGGTCCTTTTCCACGGGGGCCAGCAAGCCGAAGTCGCGGCTGGCGGCAACGCCCATGTGATTGCCGTCCTCGGGGTGCAGGCCGAAGCGCAAGGTGTACACGCCCGCGGGCACGGACTGCTCGCGGAAATCCGAGCCCCGCCCCACGAACTCGAGCACGCCCAGGAACGCGCCCTCGGGGACGTTGTCGAAGCGCACTCCGAAACCGCTGGCGGGATCGCCCTCGAACGGTGCGGTGCGCATCCAGAAGCGCATCACCACCTCGTCGCCAGACTTGACGGCGACACCCTCGGCGGCCACCAGCTCGCGCGTCGCCTCCGGCACGCTGGCGGGCAGCGGCGCGCCGCCCTCGGCCGTGTACTTCTGGGCCAGCCCGGCTGGCAGCAGGGCGAGCGCCCCAAGAACCATCGCAAAGCGGCACGAGCGTCGCATCCAATTCTCCTCGCGAACTCCGCCGGCCGGTCCGGCCGACACCTAACAAATGGGACAAGCCGGAGCCGCCGACAGCGGCGGCCCCGGCACGGAACCTATCCAGCCTGTGTGAGCGGGAGGCCTAGCTTCCGCTGACGGCGAAGGTGCCCAGATAGGCGCTCGAGCGCCGGTACTCGCGCATCTGGTGGCCAAGGCCGTCGCCGCGGAAGGACTGCTCGATGGCAAACGCCGGCATGGCGTGATCCAGCGCGACCAGAGGCTCGTAGTAGATGTCGTCAAGGTGGCACAGCGAATCGCTGCCGCGGATCTCCCGCGTCTCCAGCGAGACGATCTCGCCGGCGCGCAGGGTCGCCACGCGGTCGTGCAGGCTGCCGTGGAAATCGATCTCGATCGGGGCCGTGTCGGTGTGGACCACGTTGTGCACGAGCGGGCCGGCCTGGGCCTTGACGAAGGCCGCCAGGGCCCCGCGCTGCAGCACGGAGGTGGCCTCGTCGAAGATCAGCATCGATTTCGCCGGGAGCGCGTCGCCGAACGGATTGCCGATAGTGGACGTCGCGTTGACCACGGCCACGACCCTAGTATTCGCCAGGGACACGCCCTTGAAGCTGCCCTGCTCGATGTCCCACGCCATCACGGCAAGATCGCCAGTGATGCCGACTTCGCTGTTGGCGAAGCAGTGCGAGGCGTAGATCTCGGCGTTGCGCGATTCGATGTAGCTGCCGCGGATCTCGGGACCGGACAGCGTGGCGGCGGAAAGCGCGCCCATCGTCAAAGCGAGGCAGAGAACGGCTAGGCTGGCCGAACGGATGGTTCTCATGATTGGTACTCCTTCAGTGAATCTTCACGCCCGAGGCTGGTCGGGCACCATTGATTCTACACAACACAGCGATCAGATCGCGACCGGGAATTGCAAGAAACCGCCCGGCCCGCGAATTAATCGCCCTCCGCAGGCTGCAAAGGCTCAGACACGACGCCCCGCCGGCGACGCCCCGCCAGCTTTTCGGCGAACTCCTCCAACGTGGCGTACACCACCGGGATGAACACGAGGGTGATGAGCGTGGAGGTCAGCAGCCCGCCGATCACCACGCGCGCCATCGGCACTTGCAGCTCCGACCCCTCGCCCAGGCCGAGCGCCATCGGCGTGAGGCCCAGGATGGTCGTGATCGTGGTCATCATGATCGGCCGCAGCCGGCGGCCGCCGGCCGTGATGACGGAATCCATGATGCCGTACCCGTGGTCGCGGCGCAGTTGGTTCGTGTAGTCGATGAGCACGATCGCGTTGTTGACGACAATGCCCACCAGCACAATCACGCCGAGGAACCCCTGCATGTTGAAGGTGGTCTCCGTGATCACGAGCATGGTGACAACGCCAATGGCCGCCAGCGGGATCGAGAACAAGATGATGAACGGGTCGCGCAGCGACTCGAACTGCGCCGCCATGACCATGTAGACCAGCAGCAGCGCCAGGATGCCCGCGAACGTCAGCTCCCGGAAGGACTCCTGCTGGTCCTCCCACTCGCCGCCGAAGCGGATCTCGTAGCCGTCGGGCCGGTTGATCTGGGCGACCTCGCCGCGCAAGTCCGCAATGATGGCGCCCAAGTTGCGATCACCGATCGTGCCCGAGACATAGACGATGCGCTCCTGGTCGACGCGGTTGATCTCGACCGGGCCCTCCTGGCGATTCAGGCGAACGACGTCGTTGGCGTAGATGAGATTCCCTTGCGGCGTGCGCAGAGGGATGCGCCCAACCTGGTCGAGTTGCAGGCGGTCCTCCTCGCGCAGGCGCACCACGATGTCGTACTCGTCGCCCTGCTCGCGATAGAAGGTCGAGCGGCGCCCGCCCACGGCGGTCTCGAGAGTAGCTGCGACCTCCGCTACCGACATGCCCACGCTGGCAGCCTTGAGCCTGTCGACGCGGACCAGCATCTCGGGAGTGCCGGGCCGGCGGCTGATCTGTGCCTCCTCCACGCCGTCGACCGACAGCATGGCGTCGCGCACCTGCAGGGCGAGGTTAGCGGTAGTGTCCGGGTCGTAGCCGCGAATCGTGACCTGCAGGCGGTCGTCGGCACCATCGCCGCCGCCGCGCCGCCGTCCGAAGTTGCCGCTGGAAATGCGCGTGCGCAGCTGCACGCCCGGCGCCACGGCCATCAGCTTGGGCCTGAGCATGTTGGTGATCTCGCGGGCCGTGCGGTCGCGCTGGCTCTGGTCGACCAAGGTGATGCGCAGTTCGCCGATGTGGGTGGCGATCGAGCGGAAGGGGCTGTCGCTGCCGGCCTCGGTCATGATGTATTCGATCTCGGGGACGTCGCGCATGATGATCGCCTCCATTTGATCGACGATCTCCTTCGTCACCTCCGCTCGCGTTCCGGGCTCGGATTCCAGGTTGATGCGGATCTGGCCCTCGTCGACCTGCGGTTCCAGTTCGACGCCGACATAGCCGGTCAGCCAGATCGCGCAAACAAACAGCCCAGCGGCCAATCCCGTCACCACCAGGCGGTTTGCCAGCGACCAGCGGATAATCTCGGAATAGTTCCGAGACAGCGCGACCATGACCTGCTCGGCGTAGCGCAGGATGCGGATCCCGCCGCCGCTAGCGGTGCCCGTGCGCCGCGAGCACAGGGCGGGCACGACCGTCAGCGCCACGACCAGCGAGCACAGCAGCGAAAAGCTGACCACATACGCCAGTTGCTGGAAGGTCTGCGCAGCGTAGCCGCCGATGAACATTACCGGCACGAAGACGGCGATCGTGGTCAGCGTGGATGCCGTGATCGCCATGCCCACCTCGCGGCTGCCGACGAGCGCGGCCTGCCGCGACTCGGTGCCCTCCTCGCGATGGCGGTAGATGTTCTCCAACACCACGATCGCGTTGTCGACGAGCATGCCCACGCCTAGGGCCAGCCCGCCGAAGGAGACGATGTTGAGGGTGAAGCCGTTGAAGTACATCAGGGCAAAGGTCGAGACAACCGAAATCGGTATCGCCGCACCGATGATCAAGGTGCTGGACAGGCTGCGCAGGAACAGCAGCAGCACGAACACCGCGAGCACCGCGCCCACGGCGGCGGCGGCCTCGACATTGCGGATCGCGGCGTTGATGAAATCCGCGGTGTCCATGGTCTTGTCGATCCTGATGTGCGGATAGTCGCGATGAATCTCGGCGATTTCTTCCCAAATCCCCTCAGAGACCTTGACCGTGTTGGAACCGGACTGCTTGAACATGATCAGGCGGAGCGCCTGAGAGCCGTTCACGCCCACGTAGTGGCGGATGTCCGGGTGCGAGTCGTCGACCTCCGCGATGTCGCGCACATACACGGGGACACCGGCGCGGGAAGCCAAGGCCACATCGAGCAGCTGGTTGACGTTGTTGAATTCGCCGCTGGTGCGCAGCAGGACGTCGAAGCGGCCCTCCTTGACCGGGCCCACCGGGCGGTTGAGGTTCTCGTCCCGCACCGTATTGACCACTTGCGCCACCGACAGATCGAGGGCGCGTAGCTTTTCCAGGTTCAGGTCGATGTGAATCTCGCGGCGCAGGCCGCCGCCGACGCGCACCTGGCCGACGCCCTTGATGCGCTCGAAGCGATACAGGATGTTCTTCTCGGTGAACATCCGCAGCTCGCGCGGGTCCATCTCGTCGGTGGCCACCGTGAGAAACATGATCGGGAACTGGGTCACATCGAACTTGAAGATCGTGGGCGGCTCGATGTCGTCCGGCAGCGTGCGGCGCCCCCGGTCCAAGCGCGAGCGCACCTCGTCCGCCGCAACTTCGATGTCCGTGCCGAAGACGAACTCGATGCGCACCGAGGAGCGGCCTTCGCTGGAAGTCGAGGTGACGCGCTCGACGCCAGGGGCCGCTGAGACAATCTGCTCGAGGGGACGACTGATGAGCGTCTCGATCTCCTCGGGACCCACGCCCTCGTAGTCGGTGGTGACGCTCAGGGTCGGATAGTTGACCTCCGGCATCAGATCCACCGGGATCTCGGTGAATGCGATGAAGCCGAGCAGGAGGCAGACCATCACCGCCATCAGCACCGTGACCGGTCGCTTGATCGAAAACTCAGGAAGGCTCATTCGTCACACCTCGCGAGGCTAGCCGCAACCCGCACCCCCCGGGGCGCGCCACGGGACAGCCGGTGTCTCCAACTATGTATATGGCGCGGCTTTGGTGGCATCGGGTTACGGGCGAACGAATCAGTCGCCCGCAACGGACTCGGCTGCGCGCATGGTCGGCTGAGCGACCCGCCCCCGGTAGAACAGTTCCTCGAAGGCGACATACATCACCGGAATGAATACCAGCGTGATCACCGTGGACGTCGCCAGCCCGCCGATCACCACGCGCGCCATCGGAGCTTGCAATTCCGAACCCTCGCCCAGCCCTAGCGCCATCGGAGCCAGGCCCAGCACGGTTGTGATGGTCGTCATCAGGATCGGCCGCATCCGCCGCATGCCGGCGGTCACCGCGGCCCGGTACAGGCCCAAGCCGTGCTCGCGGCGCAGCAGGTTGGTGTAGTCCACCAGCACGATGGCGTTGTTGACCACGATGCCGAGCAGCACGATCAAGCCCAGGAACGCCTGCTGGTTGAAGGTTGTCTCGGTGAGCAGGAGCACCAGCACGACACCGATGGCCGCCAGCGGCACGGAAAACAGGATCAGGAAGGGGTCCTTGAGCGATTCGAACTGCGCCGCCATCACCATGTACACCAAGACCAGGGCCAGAATGGACGCGAAGAACAGGTTGCGGAAGGTCTCCTGCTGTTCCTCGTACTCGCCGCCGTACTCGATCGAGAACCCCTCGGGCATTGCCATCCCCCGGAACTCGGTCGCCAGATCGTTGACGATGCTGCCCAGGTCCCGGTCCGCCAGCGCTCCGGAGACGAACATCCGCCGCTCTTGGTTCACCCTGCTGATGTAGGTCGGGCCTTCCTGCCGCCGGAGTTCGATCACGCTTCCGGCCGTGATGGTCGTACCGAGCGGGGTGGTCAGGGGGATGCGCCCCACGTTGTCAAGATCCAGGCGATCCTCCTGCCGCAGGCGCACTAGGATGTTGTACTCGTCGCCCTCCTTGCGGTACATCGAACTGCGAGCGCCGCCGATCGCCGTTTCCAGCGTGAGGGCGATCTCGGACACGTTGAGGCCCATGTTGGAAGCGCGCATGCGGTCGACCTCGACCAGCATTTCCGGCATGCCGGGGCGCTGGCTGATCGTAGGCTCGGCGATTCCCGGGGTGCGCTCCATGGTCTCGCGGATCGTCTCGGCCAGCTGGGCCGCCGTGTCCATGTTGTGCCCGCGGATCTCCACCGAAAGGCGGTCGTCGTCGGAATCGCTGCCCCGGCTCCTGAACATGCCGCCCGAGACGCGCGTCCTGACCAGCATGCCCGGCTGGATCTGCAAGGCCCCGCGCAGCTCGTTGGCCACATCGCGGGCCGACCGGCTGCGCTCGGTCTTTGGAACGAGATTGAGGCGCAATTCGCCGAGATGGGCGCCCGATCCGCTGCTGCGGGAGCTCCCGCCGGCCGTCACCATGGCCGTGGTGATTTCCGGCGCGGTCTCCATCGCGACCGCGCGCAGGTGCTGCATCACGCTGTCGGTGACCTCGACCCGCGTGCCGGGCTCGAGCTCGACGCTGACACGGACCTCGCCCTCATCAACTTCCGGCTGCAATTCGACGCCGAGATACGGCATCAAGTAGACCGCCACGGCGAACAGCAGCGCCGCCACCACGACTACCGGGGCCTTGTGGTTGAGCGACCACTGCAGCGATCCGCCGTATGCGGCGGCCATGTTGCGCTGCCAGGTGCGCGCCATATCGCTGATCTGGGTGACCTGCGCGCCCGGCCCGCGGCGGCTGGCCAACTTCGCACACAAGCCCGGAACCACCATCAGCGCGACCGCCAGCGAGCACAGCAGCGCGAAGCTGACCACGTACGCGAGCTGCTTGAAGGTCTGAGCGGCGATGCCCCCGACGAACAGCACCGGCACGAAGACCGCCACAGTCGTCAGCGTGGAGGCGGTAATCGCCATCGAGACCTCGCGGCTGCCTTCGACCGCCGCATCCAGCGGAGCCTTGCCTCCCTCGCGGTGGCGGTAGACGTTCTCCAGCACCACGATCGCGTTGTCGACCAGCATGCCGACGCCCAGCGCCAGCCCGCCGAACGAGACGGTGTTGAGCGTGAACCCGTTGAAGAACATCAGCGCGAACGTGGCGATGACTGAAATCGGGATCGCGATGCCGATGATCAGGGTGCTCGACACGCTGCGCAGAAAGAACAGCAGCACCACGACCGCGAGTCCGGCGCCCTGCAGCATGGCGCCGCGCACGTTGGCGATCGAGGCGCGAATGAAGTCGGCGCTGTCGCGGGTCTTCTCGATGCGGATATTGGGGAAGGCCTCGTGGATGCGATCCACCTCGACCCACAAGGCGTCCGAGACCTCGACCGTGTTCGCCCCGGCCTGCTTGTAGACGTACATGCGCACGCCGGGCTCGCCGTCCACGCTCACCAGATAGTCGATGTCCTCGTGACTGTCGTGAACCGTGGCGATGTCCCGCACATGCACGGGCACGTTATTGCGCGTGGTCAACACGACGTCGCGAATCTCCTCCAAGCTCTGGAATTCGCCGCGCGTGCGGAGCAGCACTTCGAAGCGGCCCTCGTCGACCGGGCCGACCGGGCGGTTCATGTTCTCCTGGCGCAAGATCTGGACCACGTGCGGGATGGACAGGTCGAGCGCCCGCAGCTTCTTCAGATCCAGGTCGACGTGGATCTCGCGGCGCAGCCCTCCGCGCACCGTGAACGCGGCGATCCCGGGAACTCGCTCGAGGCGCGGCTGGATCTGTTTTTCGACGTAGTGCCGCAGGTCCTTCGGCCCCATCTCGCGGGCCGAAACCGCTAGGTACATGATGGGATACTGCGAGGAATCGTACTTGTACATGCTCGGCGGATCCATGTCCTCCGGCAAGTAGCGGCGCCTGCGGTCCAGGCGAGTGCGCAGCTCATTGGCCGCTTCGTCGATGTCGACCCCGTAGTCGAAACCGACGCGAACGTAGCACAGTCCCTCGTACACGGAACTGGAGATGCGCTCCACGTGCGGGGCCGATGAGAAGGCCTCCTCCAGCGGGCGCACCACCAGCGTCTCCATCTCTTCGGGGGCCACGCCGGCGTACTCGGCCCTGACGCTGATCGTCGGGTAGACGATCTCCGGCATCAAGTCGACGGGGATGTTGACGAACGCAACCGCCCCCAGCAGGATGGCGACCAAGCACGCCATCAAGACGGTTACGGGGCGGTGGATGGATGCGGTCGAGAGACTAAAGTTCACAACTCACCCTGCCCAATCTTAGCTCGCTCCAAGCTCGCGAGCCCGAGCAAGTCCCGCCGCAACCGGGGTTTGCGCCGAGAAAAATCGCCCGGCTGGCCGGGAAAACGCCTAGCTGGCGCTCTTGGTGGCAGCCTTCTGGGCCGCGCCGGCACCACCGCCGGGGCCGCCGCCACCCCCGCCAGCACCACCGCGGCCACCGCCTGCATCAGCGCCACCGCCTGGGCCAGCACCACCGCGGCCGCCGCCCGGGCCGGTGCTAATGCGGTCGCCATCCCGCAGCATGGTCGCCCCGCGGCCGACGATGCGCGTGCCAGCGTCCAGGTTCGCCAGGACCTCGATCTGCCCCTCGCGCGTGAGCCCCGTCTCAATGACGCGAAAGACCGGCCGGTCCTGCTCGTCCGGGACCACGTAGACGCCGGGCTGCTGGCCGCGATAGACCAAGCCGTCGCGCGGGATCAGTGTGGCCTCGCGGGTCGAGCCCAAGTCCAGAGTGATGCGCGCGAACATCTCGGCCTTGAGCACGGCTTCGGGATTGCGGATGTCGATCTCGATGATGGCGCTGCGGGTGGCCGCGTCAAGCACCGGCGCGATGCGCGCGATGCGTCCCTCGAACTGTTGCCCAGGGATAGCGTCCACGTGCACGGCCGCCGTGTTGCCGACGGCCAGCTTGTCGATGTTCCGCTCGGGCACGTTGCCGCGCGTGACCATCGTCGAAAGGTTCACGATCTGGATGATCGGGCTGCCCGGGGTCACGAGCGCGCCCGGGTCTACGTAGCGGGCCGAGACCAAGCCGCTCATGGGCGCGTAGATCTTGGCCTGCTCAAGTCGGATGCGCAGCTCGGTCAGTTCCGCGGTGGATTGTTCGAGCTGGGCCTCGGCGAGTTCGACCTGGGCCTCCAGCACCTCCAGAGAAGTCTGGGACTGCTGGAATTCCTGGGGCGAGAGCAGATCTTCGTCGAACAGCAGCTTGGCGCGGTCAAGGTCCGCCTTGGCACGGGCCAGCTCGGCCTTGCGGGCGGAAATGTTGGCCTCGCTCACCGAATAGGACGCTTCCGAGCGCCTGACCTGCTGCGCCAGCTCGTCGACTTCGATTTCTGCGACAACCGCGCCCTGCGCCATCCAGTCGCCGACCAAGAAGTTGATCTTCTCGATGCGGCCGGTGATCTTCGGGTTGATATCGACGGTCTCTTTCGGCTTCAGCGAGCCCGTCAGCAGCAGCTCCTCGCGGATGGAGCCGATGCGGGCCTGGGTCACGTCGACGTTGACCACGCGGCCTGCGGCCTTCTTCTTGGCCGGAGCGTTCGCCAGCTGGTTGGCCTCGTACACCCTGCTGCCCACCAGGTAGACGATCGCGATGCCGAACACGATGGCGATGAGGCGCTTCTTGGACATAGTCTGCGGGGGCGAGCGGACGCACCAACCCCTGACAAAGGATGGCGGAATCCCTGCCAGTAGGGTTACGTCTAGAAGTCTAGCCGATCGCCAATACTCAGCCCGTGAGCGTCGGACTGGCCAGCAGCCAGTTCCAGGACGTAGACCGAGTTGGCGTTGCCTCCATAACTGGGGCAACCGCCCGGATTCGTCGAGGCGCAAGGCGGCGCCGAGCGGACGATCTCGACAATGCGGTGCGCGCCGTCCATCCAGATGATGTCCAGCGGGATCAGGCACTGGTACATCCAGAACGAACGCTGGGTCGAGCGGCTGCCGACGAACAGCATGCCGCGATCCGGAGGCAGCTCGGCGCGGAACATCAGCCCGCGCGCCTGCTCTTCAGACGAAATCGCCAGCTCGGCTTCGATCAGGGCCCCGTCAGGCAGAGTGACCTGCGTGGTCGGAAGCTGCGCCGGCTCCGAGCCGCCCGGGGCCGCTTGCGGCGGCCCGCCGCAAGCGGCCCACAGGGCCAAGGCAAGGATTGCCAGCGGCGCCAAGCCCGGGAGGCCGGGCCGAGGCGCAGCGCGCTGTCCGCGCGGTAGCATGCGGGCCTAGTACTTTAGCAGCCGAGACATTGCGAGCTTGACGGATTCCTGCGAGGGCAGGGTCTCGCGCTCGAGATTGACCGCCGACGGTACGAAGCAATCCTGTGCCCCGATGCGGGCGACAGGAGCGTCGAGGCGGTCGAAGCAATGCTGCGAGATCTCGGCGGCAACCTCGGCCCCGAATCCCATGGTGAGGCTGTCCTCGTGGGCCACCAAGACGCGGTTGGTGCGCCGGACGCTGTCGAACACCGCCTGCTTGTCCCACGGGACGATGGTGCGCAAGTCGATCACTTCGACCGAGCCCGCGCCCTCTTCGGCCAAGGCATTGGCGGCCGCCTCGGCCTGGTGCACCGTGTAGCCCCAGGTGACGACTGTAAGGTCGGTGCCGGAGCGCCTCGTCGAAGCCTTGCCGAACGGGATCAGATAGTTCTCGTCCGGCTCCGGGGTCCGCGCGGGCATGGCCCGGTAGAGGCCCTTGTGCTCGAGGAACAGGACCGGGTCCTGCATCCGCGCGGCCGTCTTGAGCAGGCCCTTGGCATCCTGGGCGGAGCAAGGGTAGGCGATGTACCAGCCCGGAATGTTGGCGAAGAAGCCCTCGATGTTGGCCGAGTGCCACGGGCCGCCCTTGATGTGACCGCCCACGGCGACACGGCAGACCATCGGGCAGCCCCAAGCGCCGGCGCTGCGCCAGCGCATCGGCGCGATCTCGTCGCGCATCTGCATGAATGCCGGCCAGATGTAGTCTCCGAACTGGATCTCCACGATCGGCATGTAGCCCGCCGTGCCCATGCCACCGGCAATACCCAAGATCGAAGCCTCGGCCAGGGCAGCGTTCACGCAGCGGTCCTGGCCGAATTCGTCGGCCAGGCCCTTGGTCACGCCGAACACCCCGCCCTTCGGGTCTTCGATATCCTCGCCCCACATGACGATCTTGGGGTTGCGCGACATCTCCTCGCGCAGCGCGGAATTGATGGCCTGGACCATCGACACCTTGGACCCTGTGAAGTTCGGCTGCGATTCCTCGGTCACGGGCAATTGATCCGAGAACACGTGCTGCGTGACGTCGTAGTTCTGCGGATGCGGATGGCCGCTTGCCTCCTCCGCAGCCTGGTCGACCTCCGCCTTGATGCTGGCGCGCAAGTCCGTGATCTCGGCCGGGGTCATGATGCCGGCGTCCAACACCTGACGCTCGGCCTGCAGCACCGGATCGCGCGAGACGGCCGACTGGATCTCGGACTCGCTGCGGTACCTGCGCTGGTCGTCGGACGAGGAGTGATTGTCCAAGCGGACCACGTTGAACTCGATCAGCGCCGGCCCGTTGCCGGCTCGGATATCGCGGATCAGGCCGGGCACGAGCCGGTAGATCTCGTCGAAGGTGCCCGTGCCGTCCAGCTCGTAGGCGGGCAGGCCGAAGCCCTCGGCGATCCTGTGGATCTTGGAAGCCGTCTGGTACTTCTGCGGCACGCTGATGGCGTAGCCGTTGTTCTGCACGACAAACAGCACCGGCAGGCGCTCGCGCGCGGCCCAGTTGAGCGACTCGAAGAACTCTCCCTCGCTGGTGGCACCCTCGCCAGAGGACGCATAGACGATCGCGTCGGAGCCGTCGTAGCGCATGGCGCGGGCAGCGCCGAGGGCCGGCAGGTACTGGGTGCCGGTGGCGGCGCTCTGCGCCACGAGCCTGAGATCGCGGGAAGACCACTGCTCGGGCATGTTGACACCCCCGGAATTGGGATCCCCGTCACGGCTGAGCAGGCCTAGGAAGATGTCCTTGTAGGGCATTCCGAGCGTGACGGCCACGCTCTTCTCGCGGTAGTAGGTGTAGAACCAGTCGTGGCCCGGGCGCATCAGCATCGGCACGCCGACCTGAACCTGCTCGTGCCCGCGAGTCGAGGCATAGAAGGCCAGCCTGCCCTGCTTCAGGAAGACCTTGGCGCGCTCCTCGACGTAGTAGCACTGGAGCATTTTCTCGTATAGCTCCCGAAGCACTTCGGAGGGGACGATACCCTCTGCGACTTCTATCAAGTGGGTTGCCATCGCTGAACTAAGCTCGCGGACCTAGCGGGGTTCCAGAGAGGCCCACGCCATCTCTCACCCTAACAGCTACCTGAGACAGTCGGGAAAGAGCGGTTGCGGGCGCTCGATGGACCGCGGTCCGGCGGTGCGCGCATGTCGCTGGGCTGCTGAATCACGGGTCTAACAGTGGGGGCTAGCGACTGGACATACTTGACACAGGCACGGTGTTCTGTGTAGAACGGGAGTAGTGCGGGTAGGGCTCCGCATCTTCCGTCCGAAGACGATCACTTGGCTGCGCGAGGCCTTGCTGCAGGGCCAGCTGTCGCGGGCGGCCTTGGGGCGCGGGGTCTGCGAGCAGGACGACTGGCGCAATCCCAAGGGCGAGTATTGCACGGCCTCGGCGCGCAAGGCGCTGCCCGAGTTGGCCGCCCAACTGGGCCTGCCGCTGCCGGCAGCCCAGCCGGGGCCGCCCGCCGGCGGCCCACGCTTCAGCGCGGACCCGTCATTGCCAGCGGCCAGCTTCCGCGGCTCGCTGCAGGAACTCGGCGAGGTGCGCGTGGGTCTGGCCAGTTCCGCCGAGCAGCGGCGGCAGTGCGCCGCCCTGCTGGACCAGCACCATCCGCTGGGCTCGGCCCGGGCGCCCGGCTGTCGGCTGAGCTATCTGCTCAGCGCCGAGTGCGGGCCGCTGGGCGTGCTCTCGTTCGTGGCGGCGCCGTTCCGGCTGGGGCCGCGCGATGCCTTCCTGCAGTGGGACGAGCGCACGCGCGGAGCGCACATCGAGCGGGTCCTGAACAACGATCGCTTCCTGCTCGTGCCGGGCGTGCAGGTGCCGCACCTAGCCTCGCACGTGCTGGGCAGGGCCATCCGGGCGCTGGCCCGGGACTGGCAACAGGCGCACGGAGTGCAGCCTTGGCTGGTGGAGACCTGCGTGGACAGCGCGCGCCCGGGCACGAGTTACAAGGCGGCCGGCTGGCAGTGCGTGGGACACACGCAGGGGCAGCCGCCGGGAGCGGGCGCGGCGGGCGCGGCGAAGGCGGTCTGGCTGCTCGGTTTGGAGCCGGACTGGCAGCCCAAGCTGAGCCAGCAGCCGCAGCGGAAGCTGGGGCAGTACCCGGAGCTGGTGCTGGAGGAGGAGGCGAACTGGGCGCGCCGGGAGTACCTGCGTTCGGACCTGCCGGACGGGCGCTTGCGCCAGCGGCTGGAGCAGATGGGGCAGAGCTGGGAGCGGCACCCGGGGGAGGCTCTGCCGGCGATCTTCCCGCACGAGGCGGACCTGCGGGCGGCGACGCGCCTGCTGCACAATGGCAGGGTGAGCGACAAGGACATTCTGCAACCGCACCGGGAGGCCTTGCTGGAGCGGGTGCAGGTGGAGTCGACGGTGTTGCTGGTGCAGGACACCACGACGCTGAACTACACGCAGCTGAAGGATTGCACGAGCGGGTTGGGGCCGTTAAAGGACCGCGCCAGCAGTGCGCGCGGGCTGTTCGTGCACGCGGCGGTGGGATTCACCGCAGGCGGGCGTCCGCTGGGGGTGAGCGGTCTGGAGCAGTGGGCGCGGCCGTTGCAGGACCCGGGCCGGGAGGCGGAGCGCGAGAAGGAGAGCCAGCGCTGGTTCCGGGGGTTCGAGCAGGGTCAGGAACTGGGGCGCTGCAGTCCGCAGACGCGGGTCGTGGTGGTGGGCGACCGCGAGAGCGACATTTTCGGTTTGTTCGAACAGCAGGCGGAACGTCGGCAGGAGGCCGGGTTGCTGGTGCGGGTGCACTTGGGGCGACAGCGCAAGGTACGGGTGTGGGACGCGGCGTTCGCGGCGGAGATGATCCGGCCGATCGAGGCGCAGCCGGACTTCGAAGAGGTGCTGGTGAGTGGCCGCAAGGTGGAGATCGACTCGCAAGGGGGGCAGCGGGCGCGGGAGAAGCGCACGGCAGTGACGGAGATCCGAATCGGCCGGGTGGAGTTGCTGCCGCCGCAGGGGCAGGCCGGGCAGGCGCAGCCGTTGCCAGTGTGGCTGGTGCGGGTGCTGGAGCCGAACCCGCCAGCCGGGGAAGATGGCTTGGAGTGGCTGCTGCTGTGCAGCGAGGGGGCGGCGACAGCACAGTGGGCCGAGCGGATCGTGGGCTGGTACGAGCGGCGCTGGGCGATCGAGGAGTATTTCCGGCTGCTCAAGAGCGGCACGCGGATCGAGGACCGGCGCTTGCGGGACGCGGAGGCGCTGGGCAAGTGCTTGGTGTTCGACGCGATCACGGCCTGGAGAGTGTTCAGCTTGGACCGCTACGCGCGGGACGCGCCGGACACGCCGGCGGAGGAGGTGCTCACGGCGGACGAGCTGGCCGTGATCGAGGCCGTGACGGAGGCGGAGCGCTTGCGACCGCCGCGGGAACGCGGCCAGCCGGTGGGAGCGGGCATTCGCAGTTGGGTGCTGCTGCTGGCGCGCATGCGGGGCTGGCGTCCGAAGAAACACCGGGAACTGCCGGGCAACGAAGTGCTGTGGCAGGCGTACCGGCAGCTGCAAACGATGGTGCGCTACCGGCAGACGTTGCGGGGGCCGCCGTAGGGGATCGTCAGCAGGAGTGCAGAACGCTCTCCTGGATGCACTGTCGTGGGTCGGGAATCCTCTCGCCGGCCTTGCTGCGGGCCGCGTCGGGAACCGCTCCTTGGCGCAACTCGAAGCCTGTCCGATGGTCGCCGGTGATCCGTGTTCCCATCCATTGCGTGACGGCCGCATGGGACCCCTGCGCAACGCAATAACCGGCACGGCAACGCTGGCCGGGCAGCCCCAACCCGGTGCTGCCAGATGCCTGCGTCTGCCGCACTGCGCCGGTCTGCCTCTTCTCGCCCTCAAGTATCCGGAAAGTCCATTCGGCATCATCTAAACCGAATGTGAGCATCAGCCCACCAATGTCTCCAATCTCCCAGCATCAACAATGTCCGGTCGCTAGCAGTGGGGGACACATGAGTGCAATCTGGCATACACTGAACGAATGTTCCGACCCGGCTCACGCCGACGCAACTGGGCCTTTGGCCTGGCGGCGTCACTGTTCCTTATGTCCGCACTGGCTTCAGCTATCGCAGCCGGCCCGGAAGTCGGGGAGACCGCCCCGGCCTTCGAGGCCATCGACCAGTCGGGCAACGCCCGCGACTTCGCCAGCCTGACGGGAGAGCAGGGGCTGCTGCTGCTGTTTTTCCGCTCGGCGGACTGGTGACCGTTCTGCAAAGGCCAGCTCGTGCAGCTGGAACGCAAGCGCCAAGCCCTCGAAGCCAGCGGCGTCAACATCGCCGGCATTAGCTACGACAAGCGGGAGGCCCTGAGCAATTTCGCCGAGCGGGCCGGAATCGGATTCCCGCTGCTTTCCGACCCCGACTCCGAGATCATCCGCGCCTTCGGAGTGCTGAACGAGGACGTGCCGGAAACGCACCAGTTCTACGGCATCCCGCATCCGGTCGAGCTCCTGCTGAATCCCGACCGGACCGTGGCGGAAAAGTTTCACGAGGAAAACTACAGGGATCGCTTCACTGCCGGCCGCATCTTGGTCCGCCAACTGGGTTCCGACGCGGGAGGCGCGCGGACACAGCAGCGGACATCGCACCTGAAGCTGACCAGCTGGGCAAGCGACGAGACCGTGCGCGGCGGCAATCGATTCGCCCTGGTGCTCGACATCGAACTCAACGACAAGATGCACGTCTACGCGCCGGAGGTCGAGGGCTACATTCCCATCGCTTGGACCATGGACGAAGGCTCTGGCGTGACCCTCTACGACACGGAGTTTCCGGACGCAAAGACCCTGCACCTTCCAGCGATCGACGAGCGCGTGCCCGTCTACGAGGGCAAGTTCCGCCTAGTGCGCGACATCATGATCGGCCAAGCGAACGAAGTCGGCGATCTGCTCGAAGACGGCGCGCTGAAGATTAGCGGGAGCCTGCGCTACCAAGCATGCGACGACAAGGTCTGCTACCTGCCGACGACCGTGCCCCTGGAATGGACGGTCCGATTCGAGCAGCACGATCGCACACGGGTGCCGGAAGCCCTGCGCCGCTGAGCCGGTCGCGTCGAAACTCGACGCCGCCCCATTGGCTAGGATGAAGTTGCGCCTGCAATGTCGCGCGAAGGATTCACGGAACTGGAAGGCGGGCTCGAGGCAGCGGATCTGCGCTTGGGCTGCGTCGTGTCGCGCTTCAACAGTTTCATCACGGACCGGCTGCTCGCAGGGGCGCTGGACGCGATCCGCCGTCACGGCGGCGACGCGGACAAGGTGTTCGTGGCCCGCGTGCCCGGTTCGCTAGAGTTGGCAACCGCCGCCCGGGCCCTGGCGCAGAGCGGCAATTTCGATGCCTTGATCTGCCTGGGAGCCGTGATTCGCGGGGAGACTTCGCACTACGAGCACGTGGCATCGGGGGCGGTGAGCCAGATCGCGCGCGTCGGACCCGAGACCGGCGTGCCGACCATCTTCGGCGTGCTGACCTGCGATACCGTCGAGCAGGCGATGGATCGCTCCGGAGCCAAGAGCCGCAACGCCGGGGCCGAAGCCGCCGCCTCAGCCATCGAAATGGCCCACTTGCTCAGCGCGATCCGCGCCATCTGACCGCAGCGGCCACAGCGTTACGCCATGCTCTCCCGACGCCGATCCCGCGAGTGCGCCCTGAAAATGATCTACCAGTGGGACGCTGGGGGAGCGGACCCGGACCAGGTCGTTGCGGACTTCTTCGGCCGCCTCGCGTCCGATGATCCCCAGCCGGTGGATGCCTTTGCCGAGCGGCTGTTTCGCGAGGCCGCCGAAAACGTTGCGGAGCTGGACGCAATCATTGCGCGCCACAGCGCCGACCGCTGGCAGCCGAGTCGCATCGAACCTGTCGTGCGACACCTGCTGAGACTGGCTCTGGCGGAACTGCGCAGCGGCGACACGCACCCCGCGATTGTCATCAACGAGACTCTCGAGATCGGCAAGCGCTACGACGGCGACGCTTCGACGCGGTTCATGAACGGCATCCTGAACGGGTTCGTCGAAGCATCCGATCCTGACAAAGCCAAGTCGCGTCCGTCCAGCGAGCAGAAGAAACCCTGACGCTCGCAACGTGGCGCCGGACTATTTCGGATGCACGACCGCAAAGCCGTCGTAGCGCGTCTCCTGCGAGTGCGACGATAGCGCGGGCCAAGCCCGCTGGTGCTTGTCCGAGGCAACCCACTCCATCCGCTGCTCCTCGGTGTCAAAGCTGAGACGCACTGTGAACTCGGAGGTCGCGGGCTTGCGCATCAACAGCGCGCTCCGGAAGCCGGGCATGCTGCTCACGGCCGGGTAGAACACCTCGGCGAACGTCTTCTCGAGTTGTTCGGCCTGGCCGCTCTTGGCCGTCATCCAGATGTGCAATTCCATCGGGCCATCGATGTCGAAAACCCGCTCGGCAACTGCCGGGAGCGCCATACAGGCGGCCAGACAGATGATTGCAATTCCGCGCATTTCGTCCCTCCCGCGGACAGCCGTGAATGGGCGTGCCCCGTCGCCATGATGGCACACCCGCTGCGCCGGAACTAGGGGCGCACGACGCGGACCCTATGGTTCTCGCTGTCCCCGATGTAGACGTTGCCAACTCGGTCCACGTAGACACCGTGGGGCCGCGCCAGGCCGCATTGGAGCGGATCGCCGTCCGGGCCGTCGTGGACCGTGCCGTCGCCCGCCACCGTGGAGATCGCGCCGCTTGCGGCATCGATCCGGCGAATCGCGTGATTCTCGGTATCGGCAAGATACACCGCCAAGTCGGGGCCGACCTCGATGCCCTTCGGGCCCGCCAGGGTGGCCTCGGACGCAGGCCCCCCATCACCGGTGTAGCCCTTGGCGCCGGTTCCGGCGACGTGGTAGAGGCGCTTTGCCTCCATATCCAGCCGATACACCGCGTTGCCCTCGCGCAAGGCGATGTACATGTCTCCGTCGGGAGCGAACGCTAGCGCGCGCGGACCGTTAAGAGGCGTTCCGGCTAGCGAAGCGCCGTCCGGCGTAGGCTCGCGCTCGCCCGTGCCTGCAAACGTGGTCACGGTTCCGGTGGCAAGGTCGACCCGCCGGATCCTGTGATTGCCGATGTCCGCGATATACAAGGAGCCCTTTCCGTCCAGAGCGATCGAGTGCGGGCGGTTGAACGTCGCCTCCACTGCCGGGCCGCCGTCGCCGGAGAACCCGCGCTCGCCAGTGCCGGCGATCGTCGTGATCGTGCCGTCACCGGCATCGACCCGTCGGACCACGGCACTGAGCATCTCGACGAAGTACATGTTGCCGTCGTCATCGAAGCGAACTTCATACGGGTCGTTGAGCTCGGCCTCGACGGCGGGTCCGCCGTCGCCGGAGTAGCCGGTCTCGCCCGTCCCCACCACCGTCGAAATCGTGCCGTCGCCCATGTCGACGCGACGGATCCGATCAGTGTCGATCTCGCAAACGTACAGCGCGCCGTCCGGACCCAGGGTGAGGCCGTAGGGATTTCCGACCCGAGCGGCGGTCGCCTGACCGCCGTCCCCCGTCGCGCCGGAGATGCCCGTGCCGGCGAGCGTATCAGCAGTACCCGCCAGCATTCCGGACGAGGCAACTAGGACAGCCAAGATCAGTCGCATGCGGTTAGGATAGCCTTCTTCGGCGGCCAGGCACTCGACGACCTTGCCTGACAGTGCGCTGATGCCTAGCGCCCTGAGCGAAGGTGCCCGGCAGCTCGCCGCATCGGCCAGTCGCATCGAGAGTGCTCGGCCGAGTGGGCCGTGAAGCAGACCGACGGTGGCGAAGAGTCTGAAGGTGACAGCTGCTTGACCTGCTGCTCCCGGGCCAGAGGATGAGCGTTGGTAGGCTGGATTGGATGCGCGGCCCGGCCATTGCTCTTGGAGGGGTCGCGGGACTCGTGCTGGTGTCCGGATTGGTGGACGGCTGCTCTGTTCCGTCAGAAGGTGCCGCCCAGCGGGGAATGGAGAGTTGATTGGATGAGCTCGGAGCGGCTCTGAAGGCTGCGACGAGCGAACCAACCGGTCCGATTGTTCCGACGGAGGGTCCTTGCGAAGAGCTGAAGGCTAAGTCGGTTCTGGTTGAGCAGTTGGGAGGCATTTGCGGTGTTGGAACCCCTGACCCTTCTTGCGCTTTCGATGGGAATTCTGAGCGCATGCTCGCTGCCGCTTGGAACGCTCACGACCCTGTTCTGGCGGCCCGATGATCGCTCCGTCGGGATCCTCATGGCCTTCGGCGGCGGCGCGCTCCTCGCGGCGCTGACGCTCGATCTGGTCGCCTCTGCGCTCGCACAGGGGCACTTCCCCTGGCTGGCGGCCGGCTGCGTGCTCGGCGGCGGGATGTTTGTCGGACTCAACAACGTCATCAACAACCACGGGGGATTCCTGCGCAAGTCTTCGACCGTAGTGAACTACCTCCGGCGCAGGAACCGCAAGCGCTTCCGGAAGGCACTCGCCGAACTGGAGCGGATCGGCACGTTTCGCGACCTGAAGCGACACGACCTCGAGGAAGTGGCGTCCGCAGCCGTCTACGCCGAATTCGAGGATGGCGCGACAGTCTTCAGCGTTGGCGACCCCTCCGACTTTCTCTATGTGGTCGCGGAAGGGGAGGTGTCGGCCACGGACCCGGCGCTCCCAAGTGATCCGCCTTCGGTGCACCGCGCTGGAGGGACTCCCGGACAGCATGCCTTCATCACCGGGTCCCCTCACACCAGGCATGCGGTCGCGACCCAGGACTCGCAGATCTGGATGCTGCCCCGCGAGGAGTTTCAGCGGGCCTTGGCGATCTCGGCACCGCTCGCCGCCGCCGTCATGAAGCTCGTTTCCGACGATTCCGTCAGCCGCTATTTGAAGGAGCGCCAGAGGCTCACTGCCGAGCAAGTCGCTCGATGGCGGGAGAGCGCTCTGGCCGGCGTCACTGCGGGCGTGCTGCCGAATGCCGTCACCATCGAACGCAATCGCGACGAGTTCGTCCGCACGTCCGCCGGACTCCGCAGTCTTCCGATCTTCCGCGGGCTGTCACCGGCGGACTTGAGCGCCGTCGCCGACCGGCTGTTCTGCGTCCGCTATGAACGGGGCGAGACGATCTACCGCCACGGCGAGCTGGCGGACCGCCTCTACATCGTGGCGGGCGGGCAGGTGGCGTTGATTCCCCCTGCGGGCCGGGCTCTCCGGCGCCTGACCGCAGAACCGGGCGAAGCGCTCGGCGGCAAATCGTTCATCACCAATGCCCGCCGCTTCTACAGTTCCATCGCAATCGATCCGACGGAGCTTTGGGTGCTCCGCAAGTCCGACTTCGACGCATTGATGCGGAGCAATCCGGCTATTCACGAGAAGGTCAGGGACTACCTGTCGGGGGTGGAGAACAAGGACTACTTGACGGACGTGCAGGGGTTCGCCGCGCGGGAAGTGCAGCGTTGGATCAGTCGCGCCACGCGCAGCGTCGACAGCGGTCGTCTCATGCCGTCGGTCTCGGACATGGCCGTACATGCCAATCTCCACAAGGGCGCGCCCCTCGCCATCTGGCTGGGCATCCTGCTGGACGGCATTCCCGAATCCGCGGTCATCGGCAGTTCGCTCATTCACGGTCCCGTCAGTGCTTCCCTGATTGCCGGTCTGTTCCTGTCCAACTACCCCGAGGCGTTGTCGAGTTCGGTCGGCATGCAACAGCAAGGGATGAGCTTTGCGAGGGTCCTGTTCATGTGGACCTCGCTCATGGTGCTGACCGGCATCGGGGCGGCACTCGGCAGCATATTCTTCGTCGGGGCCGATCCGCACGCCTTCGGCCTAGTGCAAGGAATCGCGGCCGGAGCGATGTTGACCATGATTGCGCAGACGATGGTGCCCGACGCCTATCTCAAGGCGGGCCCGGTGATCGGCATTTCGACGCTGATGGGTTTTCTCGCTGCGATCTTCTTCACGACCTTGGAGTAGCCGGGCCTGCGGAGCAATTCCCCGCGGGCTCGGGACGCTCCAGCAGAGGAAGCGAAGCAACCGTCCGGGAGGCCGTGGACGGCGCTTAGAGTCTCTCGGTATCCCTACAAGCGCCCTACGGCTACGAGCCGAACATGCCGTGCGCGGTTGAACGCACGGGCGCTTACGCGGCGGCCTTCAGGCCGGAGGCCACGTCTTTTTCCTGCTGGCCCTCCAATTCGGCCAAGCCGGGCGCGTACACCGCCTTGGCGATGCGAAGCTTTTCGAGCAGGCGGATCTGCCAGTAGGTCAGATCCAATTCGTACCAAGCCACTCCGTGCCGCGCCGAGACCGGGTTGGCATGGTGGTTGTTGTGCCAGCCCTCGCCGAACGAGATCAGCGCGACCCACCATAGGTTGCGCGAATCGTCGGTGGTGCGGAATCGCCGCCCGCCCCACATGTGCGTGGCCGAGTTGACCAGCCAGGTCGCGTGCAAGCCGGCGACCACTCGCAGCGGAATGGCCCACAGCATCATCCCGACGCCGCCGACCAGCAAGATCACAACTCCGAGGACTGTCAGCGGAACCCAGTGCCAAGCGCTGAGGATCCGGTAGAACCGATCCTTGCCCAAATCAGGCGCATACTTGTCCGCCAGGGTCGTGCTGGAATGCATCGTCTCGCCGAACAGGATCCAGCCCATGTGCGCCCAGAATCCGCCGTGCCGCGGAGTGTGGGGATCGTGATCCGTGTCCGAGTGCTGGTGGTGGCAGCGGTGCGCCGCGACCCAGTAGATCGGACCGCCCTCCAGCGCCAGCGTGCCGCAGACCGCTAGGAAGTACTCCAATGGCTTGGGAACCTTGTAGCCGCGATGCGTGTGCAGGCGGTGGTAGCCCATCCCGATGCCCCAGCTCATCGACACCCAGTACAAGGCAAGCGCCACGGCCAAGTTCGTCCAACTAAAGAAGAACGGCGCAGCCAGCGCGCCAAGGTGGAAGAGACCCAAGGCAACCGTAGTGCCCGTGTTCAGCTTCGACCGGTCGCCGAATTCCAACGCAGGTGTCTGCAGGGTATCGTTCACGTAGCTCTGGCCTCCAACACTCGCCGACGGAAACTTCAGGCGCGACGAAGCGGCAGCCGCCGCATCGGGATGCAACCTAAGAATGTCCAAGATACCAGCGCGGCAATTCGCCTTCTGTAATAGTTGGGTAACAATGCCGCGCCAAGGCGTGGGGCTCAGCGCAGCAGCGCCTTGCCGAGAGCGGTGTTGCCGGCCCGGTCACGCACTCGCAGCACAACCAAGTGCTCGCCCGGCTCCAAGTCCCCCAGCCGCAGCGTGAAGGTCTCGGTGCGAGCATCCAGGATCCCGTCGTCGGACAGAACGGGCTTCCATTCGCCAGCATCCACCGAGTACTCGGCGACTCGAATGGCAGAAGCCGCGTCGCTGGCCTGAAAGCGCGGCTCGCCGCCAGCGCCGGCCGCCAGCGCCGTGACGCTCGGAGGTGTCTGGTCCACCAGCACCGGGCTGCTGATCCTGTCGGCGCTCAGCGACCGCTCGGCGGGATTGACCAAGCCATCGTCCACGCGCACCCGAAATTCGTAGCGGCCGTCGGCAAGCGCATCGCTGTCAATCGAGAACTTCGGTCCCGGCAGGTCCTTGCGAATGGTCTTCCAAACGGTCTCCCCCTCGCCGCGGAACGACACCTCGGCACGGAGCTTGTCCCCGTCGGGGTCTTGGGCGCTCCAGATCACTGCCAGCTTGCGCACCGATCCCGCTCCGGCTTGTTGGGGCGTCGGCGTGGGAGGAGACGACTCGCCAGAGGCCGAGACGGTGATGCTATAGCTGCTGTTGGCGCTTGAGGACTGGCTGTCGGACGCCGAATCCGCCTCGACAGTCTCAGGCACCACGTTGACCGAGCGCACGACCGGGGCGGAGTTCTGCGGCAGGTAGTGCACGCGCACCGATCTCAATCTCGCCTCGCCCCGCAACGTCGCCTGCCACTGCAAAAACCTAGCCGGCGGAGACGATACCGCAGAACCCTCGCTGTCGGCCAGCGGCTCGGACCACGGGCTCCATCCCGGCCCCGGCCGGTGCATGTTCCCGCTTCGCGTGCGAATCTCCAGCTGCGAGCCGTCCGGCACACTGGCGCGCCAAGAGAGCTGTCCCCAGGACGAGACCCCGCCGGTGTCGCGCGGCGCCGTCTCGTAGACCCCGCTCGCGGCCGGCTGGGGGTTCAGCCGGTAAAGCGCGCCGCCATGGGCGGATCCGGCGAGCATTCCGTCGCTGCCGCCCATCAGCACCGTCATTTGGGACTTGCCGGTCTGTGAAACCAAGCTCAGCTGCCGGTCCGATCCAGTGCGGTAGATGCGCCCTCCTCGATCGGTCGCGAACAGCACTCCCGCATCGCTGGAATCGCCCAGCGACATGCCCAAGAGTTGCTCTTCGTTGGACGTCCACAGCTTTTCCACGGCCCGTCCGTCGACGATCTTCATCAGCGCCGAGCGCTCTCCGGCGTAGACCACTTGAGGCTGCGCATAGCTGACGACCGACGAAACCCCCTGGACGGCGACTGCGGCACCTGCCGGCGCGATCGTGGCGGTACCCGCGACAGGGGCCTGCTGGGCGGGTATGGCCTGCAAGATGCGATCCATGCCGCCTCCCATCGCGGCAAAGAAGATCGCGCCATCCTCGTCGACCGCGATGGCCTTCACTTCCGGCAGATCCGAATCGTGCAGCGCGAACGCCTTGCCTTCGGGCGAGACGCGGTAGAGAATCCCGTCGGGGTCGGTGCCAACGAGCACGTTGCCCGCGGCATCGACCGCAAGGCTCATCACGTGGCGCTGGCCGGACTCGAACCAAGCCTGGCCCGTGCCGTCTTGCGTTACGCGATAGACCTTGCCGGCGGCGCCCGTGCCCACGTGGAGGCGACCCTGCGCGTCAAATGCAAGCGACCAGATGTACTCCTCGCCGGGATCGAAGAACTCGCTGGCGGCCCCGTCCGCGGTAACTTTGTAAACCTTGCCTTTGGGAGAGGTGCCGACGTACAGGACTCCATCCGCTCCTACCGCGAGGGCAAACACCTCGATCTCAGGAGCCTGCCATAGCAGTTGCCCGGAACCGCCCGGCGCAACTCGAAATACCGCGCCCTGATGGCCGGTCCCGTAGTACACGCTGCCGTCCGGCGAGCGCGCCACCGACCAGACCACGGCCTGTTCAGACTCATGCACGACATCGAGCGACGGGGCCACGCGCACGACGCCCTCGCGCTCCAAGGCAATGTTCGTGAACGTGCCCGCCAGGTACTGCCCGTAGGTCGACAGCTCCCAACTCTGCGGGGCCGCTCCGGAGACAACGCCGGCTGGCAGTGCGAACAGCAACGGAAAGGCAAGCCAGCGCATTCTAGGTTCCGTCAGCTGCCCGTGACCACGAACTGGAGGCTGAGGCGCCCTCGGACCACGCCCCCGAATCCTTCGATCTTTCTGTCTTCGATCGTGGTGGAGAGTGCATCGAGGGCGCCCGCCGCCCGACCTGAGGTAGTCGCCAGGACCGCTCGCAGCGAAGCCGGGGGGGAATTCAAGTGGTCGGAGTGCAGCCACAACGAGCGCTTGCGCCGCCACACTCGCAAATAGGCTTGGTCGCTGCCGCGGAGGCTGTTCAGGAATCGAATCGTGGACGCGGCGTCGCGCACTTTGCGGCCCGCGAACAGCCCGCGCCACATTTGCAGGTTCGCCGTGAACCCATCACCTATGGTGACCTGCACCGGGCCAGCGGAGAGCGAGGCCGGGACATCGTACGAGACAGTGCGCGTCTGCTCGCTGCCATCGGGCTGCTTGGCGGCGATGCGAATCTCTACCGTCTCGCCCGGCCTGACCTGCTCGTGCGAAAGCCAGCCCCTCACCAAGTCGGTATAGCGGTCGGCAGGCTCGGCCTCGATCTCTAGGTCGATCGAGTCGATCTCAAGCCCGGCGTGACCCGTCTCCATCAGGTACGCCAGAGGAACGGCCGTGGACAGCGCAGCCACCTGGCCCACGCCACCGCTGCCCGTGTATATATCGTCGAGAACCAAGCGTGGAAGCCCCTGCTTGAACTCCACCCCGCCGCGGACTCGCACCGTCAGAGGCCCGAGCATACGCTCGCTGGCGCTGATCGAAGAGAACAGTGCGAGCTGCAACAGGAAGGGCGTCAGCTGAGCGTCGCGGACGAGCTCCATGGAGTAGTCCGCGGACTGCCCGCCAGACTGCCGCAAGCGGATCGTGCAGGGCACCATGGACGGACCGGGCCCGAGCTCGCCCGCGATGCCCGCCTCGCGGTCCAGCGTGACCTTGCCGATTAGCGGCCCGGTGCCGCTGAGCTTGAACGATGAGTTCAGGTTCGGCACCAGCGCCATCACGGCAGCCCGCATCATCGGCATCTCGGTGGTGCCGGCGGAAAGAAACCGGTGGCCGAGGGCGAACACGGTGTCGCCCTGTACATGCGTGACAGTCCCGGAAGCCGAGAAGTCCATGTCGCCGCGAATGAGCCCGACGCTGATCATCGAACCGGGCACCAAAGGCTGCCCGGCCTCGACGTCCACAGCTCCCCCGGCACCCTGCATCGGCTGCAAGCCGAGCCGTCGGAATTCGTCCCGAAACACATCCAAGGTGCGCTCCGCGAACCCCCCGAGCGCCACCGGAGTGGCAATCGGCTGGAGTCGCCGGGAGCGCTCGCCAGGCTCTTCCGGCCGGCGACTCGGAAGCCCCGCCACTTCGCGCCATGCCTCCAACGGCGTGGCCGCGGCCTGACTCTGCGACGGGACACCGCGGACCATCTCGCCGATCGGTCGAATTCCGGCCAGCGGCTCGGTCTGGAACGGGTACATGAAAGCCACCGCACCCGCCAAGCGCCCGTCGATATAGACCGGACTGCCGCTCATACCGGCCAGCACGCCCGTATCGGCGAGCGGGCCGCCGTCGAGGCGCGCGAAGATCACCGATGTCTTCGGGCCCGAGAAGTTCTTCAGCACGCCGAGGATCTCGACGTCAAACTCCTCGACCTCGGTGCCCGAGAAGACGGTGCGGCCGACGCCCCGCTGGCCGGCCTGCACCTGCTCGATCGGGAAGAAGTCTTGGCCTGGGAGCACGCCCGCGAGCAATAGCACCAGCGTGGGAAGGCGGTACAAGTGCCTATTTTATGCCTATTGGGAGAGGGATGGGCCTGAGTAAGGACGCCGCGGGACTTTTTGATATTCGACGCCCTCACGAGTCCCTGAGCTCAGGCCTGTGCGCGCAATTGACGAGCTGACTGCGGATACAGAGGGCTTATGCGCGATAGCAGGCGTCACAGTAGTGCCGCAGGGCGAGCACGGTCACCTGATCGCCGTCGTGCCGGTACAGAGCAATGTAGCCGCTGTCGCCGAATGCGATCAACAGCTTCCGATACTGCGGCATTTCCTCGGCAGGCCTGCCGAGCCCGGGGTGCTGCCCGAGGCCCCTCGCTGCTTCAGTGATGAGAGCTGGGGCGCGGCGCACTCTTGGGCTGCATGAACGCGTACAGGCGCTGCAAGTCGCGCACCGCGGCTGGGGCGAAGCTCACTCGTGGCACACCGGGGCCGCCGTCTCGGATTCCCCGCCCCAAGTCGCGAGCCACTCTAGAACCTCCTCAGCGCCGGCCTGCAGACCAGTCTGTCGATGTTCCTGCCAAGCGTCACGCGCCTGCTGCAGGAATGCGTCACGTGCCTCTTCCCGCTCTACGTACTGACGGACCGCGTCACGCGTGAGCCAGTCTGGGGTGCGCTGCCGCCTTTCTGCGAGGCGCTTCATGCGCTCGCGCATTTCCGGGTCAATCTTCACGGCTTCGGAAACTGCCTGGAAACCACGGCTGTCCCTCCCAGTGTTGCTTGGGATTACTTTTGGGGATCATATACGAGATGACCCAATGCGCGGCGCTAGTCAGCGCTTGCGCTCGGGCTTGACGTGGCGGATCTTCGCGGGGCGCACAACCGCGGCCGTCAACTCCTCGAACGTGGCATCCACGCCCAGGTCTTCGGCCAGCTCGGCAGCGCTCGGCCGTTAGCTTTGTTCATGGTGTGTCCTCTTCTCGGATGGATAGCGCGCTGGATAGCTTGTTGGGACCTGGCGCTCGGGATCATGGTCCGTTGGGCTCATTGCATAGCGCCGATGGGTTCATGATGCGTGGGGATCGCTCTGCGCATCTTGGTTTTGATAGCCGCGTATTCAGGATCATTCGCGAGGTTGTGCCATTCCCACTTGTCGACTTGGTGGTCGTACAGTTCTTCCGAGCCATCCTCGTACACGATATATCGATACCGTTCGGAGCGAACGCCGTAATTCTTGAAGCCAAAGGTAGTCAAAGAGACTTTGTCCCAGGCGGCGTCAGGGTCTTTCATCAAGACAGAGAGGTCGTTCCCTTCCAGCTGTCCCTCAGGCGGATCGATTGCGGTCAGTGAGGCCAAGGTCGGATAAATATCCAGCAGGTTCGCCGGCTTGGCCGTGGTCGAGCCAGGCGTGGTCACGCCCGGCGCCACCCATATCATATTGACCCGCGTGGCCCTTTCCCAGAGGGAATATTTTGCCCAACGTTCTTTTTCACCCAGCTGAAAGCCATGGTCGCTCCACAACACAATAATCGTATTGTCGGCGTACTGTGACTTCTCGAGCGCCCCGACCATCTGACCAATCAGCTCATCGGTCATGGCACTGGACGCCAGGTAAGCCTGAATGGCGTGCTTCCACTGACCCGCAGCCCTGATCGCCTTGGCCCACGCGATATGCCGCTGCTTTGAACTCGCTGCAGGCACATCTTCCAAGTCATCTTCCAGGTAGCCTTCCGGGATCTCTATCTCATCCAGAGGGAATCGATCGAAATATTCCTGAAGTGCGTAGTTGGGCAGATGTGGTTGGAAGATGCCGGCGCCTACAAAAAAGGGTTCTTTCAGCTCGCCTCCCAGCAATGTCTCTGCCGCCCATTTCGCAGTTTTCCCATCGTTGACATCCTCCAGGGTGACATCGGGAGCATAGGGGCCCCAGTCGGCGTATCTTGCGACTCCCTTCGTCATCCCATTGAGAGGTCTCGGAGATGCGAATCTGTCTATAAACGGGAATAGGTCCTGCGTCTTACTCGGGTAATAGTCATCAAAGCCCCGACCCTGTACTTCATTCTTAAAATGAGCGCCGTGAAACAACTTGCCGGAGCCGGCTACATAGTAGCCATTCTGTTGCAACAACTCAGTCAAGAGCACCGAGCGATTCAGGATGGGGTTTTTTGTGAACGAATTTTGATTCACGTAATTACCCGACGTCGAAGGGCGCATCCCAGTCATAAGGGCAGACCTTGAAGGACCGCAAGCTGGAGCCGCGCAGTGCGCATTGGTGAACACCATGCCCTTGGAAGCCAGTTTGTCCATGTGCGGCGTCCGGGCCTGAGGGTTGCCCTCAAGGGCGCCCGTCCAGTCATTCAAATCATCGATCGCGATGAAGAGGACATTGGGTCGGTCGGCCTGTCCTTGAACCGCATCGGGAGACGAGAGCAGAGCGAGGACCAGCGCGGCTAAGGCGACCATCGCGGCCCCCCTGTGAAACTTCACTGCAAGTTTCCCCACGATCGTTCCCTTCCCTATGCCGTGAATCGCTTGAACAAGTTCTCCGTCATGCGCTGCACGCGCGAATCCACACCTTGCGGCTGAGCGGCCCTGTGGGCGGGAAGCACGTGGCCTGGGGGCGATGACAAACCTTGCGCCCACCAGATGGTCCCGGCGTTGAAGACGACGTTGCCTTTGGGGCCGTCGTAGATCGTTGCTTCATGAGGCGTTCCGGGCGCTCTGCCGGCTTTCGTCTCACCATGAGTCAGGACTTCCATGCCGGGCAGGTCGAGGAGAGGATAGCCGTGCCACTCCCAGCCCACGAGGCCTTTGATTGCGTCGCCTTCCTTCATGCCCGTGCCTTCACACAGCCAGTGATCGGGCTTGGTGCAAACCCAGTCGCCGCCGCCGACGCCGCCGGTCCGTCCACCCATGAGCAGCGCCCCGTCCGGTCCCGGTTGGTTGTTGAATTCAAAGCCTCGTCGCGTGTAGAACATCTGGGCGAGTTTCTCGCCAAGAAAATGGCTTTCCCGTCGAATCACCCGACAGGACTGGCCCTCCGCGGAGGGCAGCAAGGGCACAACGCCCCACACCGAATTGCCGCTTAGGAACGCGAGATTGACCCCGGCGTCGCGGGCCGCGCTGACGTTGTCGTACATCTCGCGCGTCCAATACTCGTCATGCCCCACTGAGATGAAGCCCTTTGCCCGCTGTAGTCCCGGCCCATCCGTATGCGTGTCGACGTTTGATATGTATGACACGTCGTAGCCATGCTGCTCGATCCAACAGGAAAGAGGGAATTCCCAAAGAAGAAACTCGCTCGAACCCACCGAAGAGGGTCTGTCGATCAGGTGATCCTGGCAGTACTGCGCGTAGGGACGGTCAAAGCTCACCCACCCGGTGTCGCTGGGATCGGTGCTCCACTTTTTCCTTTTCTTGTATCCGGTGTAGCCATTCTTGTCGTTGTGATAAAGAGAGAACTCGTTATTCGGCCAGCTGTTGTAGGCGGCCCAAGTCATGTCGCTGCATTGGAAGAGCAGGTCGCAGGCACGGTCGTCTCGCACGATGAAGATGACGTAGCTCTGGAGGCCCTCTTTCTTGGCAGTGAGCTTGCCGAGGTAGACGCCGCTCAACCAGTCGTCTGGAATCTCGAATTCCACTGACGGCTCCCACTTGCATTCGCGCAGGCGGTCGGCGCCGATCGACGGATCGGGTTGAGTCTTGCCTTGCAATGAACGGAACCGCTTCATGCTCCGCCCGCCGTCTCCCCCGTAGTAACCGGTCCGGAAAATTTCCAAATCGAATTCCGACACGGGGTTCGTGCTCACCATCACTCTCAATGTGTCGCCGGTGCGAACGCTCGTCTCGGAGCAATAGCCCTCGATCGCGGGAGAACGCCACAAAGAGTCCGGCTCGACGTGGGTGATGTTTGTCTTGGTGAGCATCCAGTCCCGCGTACCGGGCTTGGCGTTCTCCTGGCGAATGAGATCCGATGCGGCTCGGGCGGCGTTCGGGCCGCGCCCGAGTGCAGACAATCCCAATCCCGCCGCTGCAACGCCTTTGATGACGCCGCGACGAGGGAGCCCGCTCGGTCGATCGTTTGGCTGTTTCCGCATCTTTTTTTCGTTGCAGATTCCTTTAGGGAGCAAACTGGCTCAAGCCTTTTGACCAACGATGCGCCTAAACAGGTTGTGGGTGATTCGCTGCACTCGCTCGTCTACCCCTTGTTGCGTCACCCCGTGTCTCACGGGAGTGGCGTGACCCGGCGGGCTCGACAGACCGTTGGCCCACCAGATGGTCGCGGCGTTGAAGATGATGTTGCCCTTGGGTCCGTCGTAGATCGTAGCGGTGTAGTGGCCCGGCTGCTTTCCATTGATTCGCGTCTCGCCTTCGGCTACGATCTGCATGCCGGGCAGGTCCATCATCGGGGCGCCGTGCCACTCCCAGCCGATTAGGCCTTTGACCGAATCCCCCTTCTTCATCCCGGTCCCCTCAAACAGCCAGTGCTCCGGCAGGGCGCACGTCCAATCGCCGGCGCCTCTGACGGGCGGGGTCGTCCGCGCCCCCATCAGCAGGGCGCCGTCGCGGCCCAAGGTGGGTTTAAACCCTTTCTCATAGGGCGACTCCATCCGGCCCCTTTCGCCGAACTCGGATTGCTCAGGGAAGAACCAGCCTTCCCGGCGCGTGGTGCGATAAGGCCTACCGCTGCTGGACGGATGTAGCGGTACGACACACAAGACGGCATTGGCGCTCAGGAACGCGAGGTTCACGCCTTCATTGCGTGCGTGCATCACGTTGTCGTACATGTCCTCGGTCCAGTACTCGTCGTGGCCGACCGAGATGAAACCCTTCGCACGCAGCAAGCCCGCTGGGTCGGCGTGCGTGTCGATGTTGGAGATGTAGGAGACGTCGTACCCGTGCTGCTCCAGCCAAAACGCCAACGGGAACTCCCAGGGCAAGTATTCGCCCGAACCGCCTGACTTCTCGATCTTGTTGACTGGGTGCGTGAACAAGGCGTAAGGACGATCGAAGCTCACCGTGCCGCTGGGCGCGGTCGTGCTGGGGCGTCCGTCATGCTTTGTATAGATGCAATAGTCGGTTGGCCAGCGGTTGTAGGCGGCCCACGTCAGTTCGCTGCACTGGAACAGCAAGTCGCAGGGGCGGTCATCGCGGACGATGAAGATGACGTAGCTTTGGATCCCGCCGATCTCAGCGGTCAGCTTGCCCAAGTAGACGCCGCTGAGCCAATCGTCGGGGATCTCGAACTCCACCGAAGGCTCCCACTGGCATTCGCGGATGTAGTTTTCACCAATGGACGGTTCCGGCTGTACGACGCCTGGAAGCGACTCATACGTTCTGACAAGCCGGGCGCCATCCCCGTTGTAGTAGCCCGTCCGGAAGATCTCCAGCTTGAACGCGGACACCGGGTTCGTGCTGACCATGACCTGCAACGTCTCGCCGGCCCGCACGCTGTTCGCGGAACAGTAGCCTTCGATCCACGTGCTGCGCCCGCTGGGCAGCACATTCACCTTCCCAGGGACGGTGCGTGTCTTGGTGAGCAACCAGTCGCGGGTGCCAGGCTTGGCGTTTTCTTGGCTGACGAGGTTGGAGCGTGACTGAGCGTTGGCTTGTTTCGCGCCGGTGGCAGCCGATAGCCCCAAGGCGGTCGCGGCGGCGCCGCGGAGCAGGTCACGTCGGGGCAAGCCTGATGGGGAATTCGATTCGTTCATTGCGGGCGCCTCCCCGGCTGCGGCGTGTCGGGGCCGTGGGTGTCGGTGATGCTGATCAATCGCCATTTGACGCTCTTGACGTAAGCCACTAGGTCGGCGATATTTTCGGGATTCAGTGTAGAGGATCTTGTAGTTGGCTATCACGCTGAGAACACCTGATGCGGATTCTTTGCGTTGACCAGAGCTTCTTTGCGGCGCTGTGAAGACCATAGAGGGGCTCAGGGGCTTTCCATGGAGGGCTGCCGCCAGTGTGACGGCCCCGACCGCGCGTGGAACGAGACGATTCGATGCCTAGAGACGCGCTCTGACTAGGAGCGAACCCGAAACTCTTCAAGAGCGTCGGCGTCGACATCGAGACCCAATCCTGGGATCTCAGGCAGCTTCACGTACCCGTCCGCGATTTCGAAGGCATGCTTGGTCCGCAGGACTTTCAACGCCGGCGACCATTGCTCCTCAGGCAAGTTCGGCTGGCCGATGATTTCCTGGTACTCGCAATTCGGGATCGCGCAGCCGGCCTGGATGTAGCCGGCGAGCGACAGGCCTTGCGTACCGTGCTGTATGCAAGGGACGTGGAACGCCTCGGCAAGGATGCTGATCTTACGGGCGTTGAGAATGCCTCCGCAAATCCGCGTGTCGGGTTGGAGCACGTCGTAGGTCTTGTGAGTCAAGAAGGCCAGGAACTGGTGGATGCTCTTACCTAGCTCGCCGCCGGTGATGGGGATATCGACTTCGGCGGCCAGCCGGGCCGGGCCTTCGAGGTCGTGTCCGTCGAAGGGCTCTTCGAGCCAGCGCGCGTTCTCCGGATTCTGGTGAGCCTGCCGCCCGACGGACGGAGCGCACCTACACGCACCCTCGGATCTGCAAGGATTCTGCCGCGGCCTGTCAACGTGTTGCCTAGCGACGTATCGCCCCAACGATTCATCCAAGCCCCGATGCTTGATGCTGGGGAAGGGCGGATCAAATGCCGCCCAGCGCTAACTTCTTGCCGAAGCCGTCCGCCACAACTGTCATACGATGGCAGTTGTGAGGTACCAGCGAGCGGCGCTAGCGGCGCTAGCCATGCTATTCGGGACGGCGAACCTCGCCGCCCAACAGGTTCAGGGTCGCATCCACGGCCTGATTCTCGATTCCAGCGGCGCCGTCGTCGGTGGCGCAGGAGTCGAGGTGCGGCGCATCGAGACCGGCGCCACCCGACACGCAACCAGCGGCGCCAACGGCCGTTACAGCATGCCGGCGCTGCCGCCGGGGACCTACTCGGTCGGCGTCTCGGCGGAGGGGTTTCGGCCCGTCTCCAGAGAAGCGATCCGGCTCTCGATCGGCGGCGAGGCCGATGCCAGCTTCGTGCTGGAGGTCGGTCCCGCGAGCGACGCGATCACCGTGTCCGGCGAATTATCGGCCCTCGACGCCACCCAGGCTGCGATCGGCAACGTGATCCCCAATCGCTTTGTCGTCAGCCTGCCACTCAACGGCCGGAACTTCTTGCAACTCTCGCTGCTGGTTCCCGGAACGGTACCAGCGGCTGTGGGCTCGCCCGGCAGCGAGCGCGGCCGCTTCGCGTTCCAGACCAACGGCGCCCGCGAGTCGGCCAATTCGTTCCTGTATGACGGCGCCTACGCGATTGACCCGATCTTGAACAGCTTCAGCTTCGCCCCGCCGGTCGATGCCGTGAGCGAGTTCCGCATCCAGACTTCCAACTCGGAGGCCGGGCTGGGCCGCAACAGCGGCGGCCAGATCTCGGTTGCGATCAAGCAAGGCACGAACGAACTGCACGGCACGGCCTACGAGTTCCTTCGCAACGATCACTTCGACGCGCGCAACTTCTTCAGCCAGCCGAACGATCCCGTGCCCACGCTCCGCAGGCACCAGTTCGGGGCGTCGCTAGGCGGCCCGATCGCCCGCAATTCCACCTTTTTCTTCGCAAACTTCGAGGGCTTGCGCGAGACGCGCGCCCAGACCCGCACCACGAACGTGCCGACCTTGGCGGAGCGCGACGGGGACTTTTCCTCGAGCGCAGGCAACGCGCCCATCAATTTCTTCACGCAGCAGCCGTTTCCGAACGCCCTGCTGCCCTATGCAAACCCCATCGGGCAGGCCGTGGCCGGGCTCTACCCCGAGCCCAACCGGTCCGCGCTCGGCCAGAACTTCGTGGCCGCGCCGGAAGGCGAGAACAGCACCAACAAGTCCGACATCCGCCTCGACCGGCGCGTCGGCGACGGCGGGCAGCTGGCCGGCAGGTACAGCTTTGCCGACAGCGATGTCCACGAGCCTTACGCCGCCCAGCAATTCTCGTCCGTGCCCGGCTACGGCAACTTGCTGGACCAGCGCGGCCAGAACGCGATGGCCTCGTACACCGACAATCTAGGCCCGCAGTGGATCAACGAGGCGCGCTTCGGATACAACCGGATCGGAAACCGGACGCTGCACGAGAACAGCGGGACCAGCCTGAACAGCACGCTCGGCCTGCCCGACCTCGCCACGCGCGAACTCGACCTGGGGCTGAGCTTCCTCCAAGTCACCGGCTATTCGTCGCTGGGCGGGGAGTTCAACAACCCCCAGGTCAGCACCGTGAACACCTGGCAGATCTCGGACACGCTGAGCTATTCGCGCGGGGGCCACCTGCTGCAATTCGGCTTCGAGCAGCGCGGTATCCGCCAGGACGGCTTCCGCAACGTGCTCGCCAGGGGCAGCATTTACTTTACGGACCTCGCGTACACGCAGAACGCATTCGCCGACCTGCTCTTCGGCCTTCCGAGCTATACGGTCGGCGCGAGGGCCGACGGCCTGCAGGCGGCGCGCACGGGCGCGACAAGCGCGTTTGCAACCGGCACCCTGCGGCTGTCGCGCACGCTGACGCTGACGCTGGGGCTGCGCTACGAGAACAACCAGCCGGCCTTCGATGCCGAGGACGCGGCGTCGGTCTTCGACCTCGAGAGCCGTCAAGTCATGCGACTCGGCGAGGGCGGGGTCCCCCGCTCCGGCTTCTACCGCGACAACAACAACCTAGCCCCGCGCATCGGCCTCGCGCTGCGACCGGCCGCTACCGACCGGCTCGTGATCCGCGCCGGCTGGGGCGTCTACCACAATTTCTCGGATCTAGCGGCGGGCCAGGGCATCTACTTCAACCCGCCGTTCTTCAACGCGATGCTGTTTTTCCCGTCCTTGCAGACTCCGCTGACGATTGCCGAACCCTGGCCAGAAGGGCAAGCCGCGCCGCTTCCGCCGAGCGTGACGACCTACGACCGCAACATGCGCACGAGCTACGCCCAGCAATGGAACTTCACCGTGCAGTCCGAAGTATTCGAGGACACCGTGCTCAGCATCGGCTATAACGGCACGCGCGGCACGAAGCTGGTGGGCGCTCGCGACATCAACCAAGCGGCTGCCTCCCCCGCCCAGCCGAACTACCGGCCGCTGCCGACGTTCTCCGACATCAACCTGATCGCGTCCGGGTTCGACTCGGTCTACCACAGCCTGCAAGCGCAGTTCCAATGCCGCCTGCAGACCGGGCTGACCGGCTTGTTCACGTACACGTGGTCCAAGTCGCTAGACAACGCGTCGAACTTCTTCGCCTCCGCCGGAGATGCGAACTACCCGCAGGACAGCAACAACATCGCGGCCGAGCGGGCGCGCTCCAGCTTCGACGTGCCACATCGCTTCACCGGCGGCTTCGTCTACCAGCTGCCTGTCGGTCCCGGCCGGGCGCTAGGCAGCAACTGGACCGGAGCCGCGGCCCGGCTGCTTGGCGGCTGGCAGTTGAACGGCATCGTCTCCCTCCAGTCGGGACAGCCGTACACCGTGGCGCTGCCCGGCGAACTCGACAACTCCAACACCGGGCGCTCCAGCTACGGATTCGGGGCGGGCGACCGGCCCAACGTCAGCTCCAACCCGAACCTTTCCAGCCCGGACCCCCAGCAGTGGTTCGATCCGGGAGCGTTCTCGATGCCGGAATACGGCAGCTTCGGCAATGCCGGCCGCAACATCATCGGCGGCCCCGGCCTTGCCAACGTGGACTTCTCGGTGCTGAAGGACATCCGGGTCGCCGAGACGGCGACGCTGCAGTTCCGCGCCGAGCTGTTCAACATGCTCAACACGCCGAACTTCCTCAATCCGAACATCTTCTTCGGCACGCCCGGATTCGGGCGGGTGCTCGCGGCCCGCGACGGGCGCGAGGTGCAATTCGGAATGAAGCTGATCTTCTAGCGCCGGGCGGCAGCCTCACTCGAGGCGATCCCAAACCTGCGAGAACTCGTGGACGCCTCGCTGGCCCATGATCCAGCGGGCGGCCTTGAGCGCCCCGCTGGCGAAGCCGACGCGGTTGCGGGCGCTGTGGCTAACCCGAATGGTGTCGGCGGCCGAATCAAACCCTATCTCGTGGATCCCGGGGAACTGCCCGCTGCGCTGCGTCGCGACATCGACCGGGCGGGCGTAGCCGGCCTCGTGCACCGCATCCAGCAGGCGCAGCGCCGTGCCGGACGGGGCGTCCTTCTTGTACTTGTGGTGCGCCTCGTAGAGAAACGCATCGTAGTCCGGCTGGGCAGCGAACGCCTGTGCCGCCGCCGCCACGATGCGGTAGAAGGCGTTGACGCCGATCGAAAAGTTCGCTCCGTAGACCAAGGCGGCGTCATGGCGCTCGACCGCGGCTCGAACGCGGTCGAGCTGATCCAGCCAGCCCGTGGTGCCGATCGCGAGGGGCACGCCCAGCTCAGCGATGCGGACGGCGTTCTCGGCTACCACGTCGGGCATCGAGAAGTCGATGGCCACGTCCACGCCGGCGAAATTCTCGCGGGTGACGCCCCCGGCCTCTTGATTGTTGAACTCGTCGAGCTTGAGCACGACCTCGAAGCCGTGCGCAGGGGCCAGCTCCTCGACGAGCCGGCCCATTCGCCCATAGCCGACCAGTGCCAGCCTGTTAGCGGGTGAACTCACTGCTGCGACCCTCCCGGCGGCTGAGACAGTTCAGGAAAGAAGGCCGAGTGGATCCGGCTCACAGCCGCCGCGAGCTGATCCTCGTCCACTACGAATCCGACATTTACACGCGAGGCGCCAAGGGAGATCATGCGGATGTGAATGCCCTCGAGAACCTGAAAGACCCTGGCCGCGGTGCCCAGAGTATAGCGGATGCGCTCCCCGACCACGCACACGATCGCCTTGCCGGGAGTCGCCTTGACCTGGGCGAATTCACCGAGGTCGGACAGGATCTGGGCCAGCTTTTCGCTGCGGTCCACGGTGAGCGAAACACTGACCTCGGAAGTCGAGACCATATCGACCGCCGTCCCGTGACGTTCGAAGATGGCGAAGATCTTGGCCAAGAAACCGTGAGCCATCAACATGCGGGTGGAGTAGATGTCGATGAGCGTGATGTTCTCCTTGTAGACAACCGCCTTGACGACTTGTTCGGACTCCGGCGGCTGCTTGACGATCAGGGTGCCGCGACCGGCGGGACGCAGCGAGTTCAGGACACGGATTGGAATGCCGTGTTCAATCGCCGGCAGCATGGTCGCCGGATGCAGCACGCGACCGCCGAAGTAGGCCAGCTCGGAAGCCTCCAACAGAGACATCACGCTGAGGCTCTGCGCCGAGCTGATCAGTGACGGATCGGCAGTCATCACGCCATCGACGTCGGTCCAGATCTGCACCTCCTCCGCGCCGAGGGCAGCTCCGGCCAGCGATGCGGTGAAGTCCGACCCGCCGCGGCCGAGAGTTGTCGCCGAGCCATCGGCGCCAGTCGCAATGAACCCCCCCATGACAGGCACGGCCCCGGCAGCCAGCACCGGAGGCACGGCAGCGCACAGCCGTTGCTTGGTGACCTCGAAGAGAGCGTCGGCGCCGCCGTGCTTCGACTCGGTAACGAACAGCTTCCGCGCGTCCAAGAGGGTGGCCGCCACGCCCCGCTTGCGCAAGGCGAAGGCTGTGACCTCGCTCGAGATTCGCTCCCCGCAAGCCAGCAGGGCGTCAAGTTCGGCCGACTCTTCCCGCCCGCTGGAGCCGATCCTCCCCAGCAGCTCCGCCGCATCGTCGAACACCGCGCGCACCCGGGCAGTCAGCTCAGCCGCGTCGGCTTGGGGAACCAAGGCTCGGGCCGTTGCTTCGGTCGCGTTCCGCAGATCCGCGAGAATCGCGCGGCCGTGCCCCAAGTCGGAAGCAGCGGCCGCGGCAAGCTGGTCAGTGGTGGCACCGATGGCCGAGACCACCACCACTGGATCGCGCTGGCGGGCCCGCTCGACGATCGCGCAAACGCGCTCGATCGCCGCAGCGGTGGCGAGCGACGTGCCCCCGAATTTCATGACCAGCATGGATGCTTCCTCGGTGCCGCTCGAGAATCTTGGGGCGACAGCCGACTCCTGACAAGTGCCAAACGCGGCCTATGTCTCATTATGTTGGCAGCCGGCACGCCCTCGATATTCGCGTCGCAACTCCGCCCGTCCGCTCCCGCCGTGCGAAGCTAGCGGTTGGCAACGAGTTCGCGTTTGTTCTCGTCTGATCGAAAGTGAAGCCGACCCCCGCCACGACCTGTCGCATGCCCGATGCTCTGTGGCGCGGAGCGCGCGGCTTGGCCGCCGCAGCTGCGCTGATCGGCTCGGCGGCAACTCTAGCGGGGCAGCCCGCTCCGGTCTTCCAGTCCGAGACCGCGCTGTTCGAATTCGAGGTTCGCGTGACAGACAGGCGCGGCCAACCCGTGGCCGGGCTGTCAAAAGACGATTTCGAGCTGCGGGAGAACGGTCAACCGCAAGCCATTGCGACGTTCGAATTCGTGCCCGGCCCGGCAGCCGGGCAAGCGACGGCCGCTCTTGGAATAGCACCAAGGCGCGTAGGTCAACCGGGCACAGATGCCGCCAGCGAGCTGCGGCGCAGCACATTCGTCTACATCGCCACTCGCGGACGCCGCCAGGACCAGCTCCTGATCTACGAAGCCGTCAGGGACTTCTTGGACAACGACCTGCAGCCCGGCATGTTGGTGTCGATCCAAGGCTCGCCTTTCACGTCGCGCCGCAGCGAGCTCTACGAACGACTTGAAGCTATGCGAACCGGCGGCGGCAACGGCGTGGACGGATTGGTCGATACTTTGGCGGTCGATCTCTCCCGGGACATCGCCTACAGCGACGCATTCGAGGGCTTGATCGAGGAAACGAACGAGGACTTCGAGGAGGCCCTTGAGGAGATCGCGGATCGCAGCGCCTTCTACAACCGCCTGCGGATGTACGAGTACATCGACCTGATTCGGGCCCTGAGCATTTATCCCGGCAAGAAGCTCGTAGTGCTGTTCGCCACCGGGTTGCCAGTAGAAGAAGACAACCTCGACATCATCAAGGTCTTGGAGGACGAGGCGATGAAGGCGCGGGTTCGCTTCTACGTCTCGGACGTGCAGCGCCTCGACGCCACCCCTCTCGGTGGGGACGCGGAAACATCCGGCGGCTTCGCTGCCGCTGGAGGCCTGGCAGCCATCGAGGGTCTCACAGCCGCGATCGAGCGGCGCCAAGACAACCAAGACGGGCTATGGGAACTAGCGCGGCGCACCGGCGGGAAGGCGATTCTGAACAGCAACGATTTCGGCGAGGTCTTCGATGTCGTCAAGGAAGAGAACAGCGGCTATTACCTGCTCGGCTACTATCCCGAGGATCGCGAGCAACGCGGACGGCTGCGCCGCCTACGGGTCCGCGTGAACGATTCAAGCCTGCGAATCAGCCACCAGCGAGGCTACTACGAGGAGCGCCCGTTCGGGCAAATGTCGCGCACGGAGAGAAACCTGCGCATGCATCAGGCCCTCACGTTCGACACCCCATACACGGACCTGCCCATCTTGGTCGACCACGAGTTCTTTCGAGATTCCGACGGCGGCCCGACTCTGATCTACAGCGTCGGGCTCCATGCGCGCGACATCCCCACCGAAACGGTAAAGAAGGGCGAGACGGTCAAGCTAACGGTGATCGCGCAAGCCGTGGCACAGGCATCGGAAGGCGCCCGGCGGCAGCCGCCCGTGCTCGACGAGCGGCGCTTTTCAATGACGGTGGACCCGGCGGCAATGGAGCGTCTCAGCGGCGATCCGGCGTCTTGGCTGCACTACGGCTCGCAGATGCCGCTCGCCCCGGGAGAGTACGACTGGAAGGTCATCGTGCGGGACGACCTGTCCGGCTCGCTGGGCAGCTACCACACTCGCTTGCGCATTCCGGAACTGTCGGGCGGGACAACGGGAAGTTCGCTGCTGCTGACAAGCCGCATCGACGACGTCGGCCGGGCCAAGACCAGAAAGCCGTCCCGCAATGCTCCCGAGGATGTCTTGCTCGTCGACGGGAGCCGGTTTTTCGCAACAGCAGTGAAGGCGTTTCAGCGCGGCACGCCCATCTACCTGCTCTACGACATCTACAATCTCGGCCCGGGCAGCTACGACGATCCTCCCGGGCCGCGGCTCGCACTGTACCGCGAGCGTGAGAGCGTGCCGCGATTGCCGGTCAACAGCTACCAGATCGTGCCGCAGCCCGAGGCACATCGCGTGCGCCATCTCGCGGCACTTGCCACCGGCGACCTGCGTGCCGGGGAGTACATCCTAGCCGCGATGCTGCCGCCTTCGTCGGGCGAGGCAGCAGTAATCTACCAAAAGTTCCGTATCGTCGACGGTGATGGCCGGTAGCCTCGCGCCGGGGGAGCGTTAGCCCTCCAAGCAGGCGAAGACTTCCCGGTAGAACTCCGGATGTGACTCCCAAGTCTGGGCGCTCACGAGATTTCCGTCGCGCACGGCCTGCTGCTGCGAGTAGCAGGCGCCTGCCCGCTCGGCTTCCGAACGGACGTGCTCGTAGCAGGTCACGGTCTTGCCATCAACCACGTCTGCGGCCACCAAGATCTGGATCCCGTGGCAGATCGAGAACACCGGCTTGCCCTGCGCGACAAACTCCCGCACGATGTCCACGACGCGCTGGATATGCCGCAAGAACTCCGGCGCCCTGCCGCCCAGCAGCAGTACCGCGGCATACTCGTCCACGTCCACGTCGTCAAACGCGACGTTAGCGTCGAGACCGTAGCCTTGCCGCTCGATGTAGGTGTCCCAGCCGGGCTCGAAGTCGTGCATGACCAGATGGAGCCGGCGAGCGGAGGGCGCGGCCACGACGGGTTCGTAGCCCGCCTCCTGAAAGCGGTGCAGCGCAAACAGCGCCTCGTAGCTCTCGCCCGCGTCTCCGGTAACGAGCAAGATCCTCTTCGCCATATGTCACGATTCTACCGGCCGGCGGCGCGCCCGCCCGAGAGGCGTCCTAGAGATTCCTCAGGAAATAGTTGTGCAACCGCTCGCGCCCGATCGTCGTGCCCTGTCCGTGGCCGCAGACCACGCTGATTTCGTCGTCGAGCGGGAGCAGCTTGGTTTTGATCGAGCGGAGAATCTGGCCGTAGTCACCGCCGGGGAGGTCGGTCCGGCCGATCGAGTCTCGGAACAGCGTGTCACCGGCGATCAGCTTGTTCTGGGCGGCCATCAGCAGGCAGACGCTTCCTTGCGTGTGCCCGGGGGTGTGGAACACTTCGAAGCTCGCTCCGGCCATCTTGAGCAGGTCCCCGTCATTGAGGGCGACGTCGATTGAAGTCTCGTCCGGCTCCGGCATGCCCAGCCAGCTGGCCTGGTCCGGGAGGGCTTTGACGAGCCCGTAGTCGGCCTCGTTCATGTAGATCGGCGCCCCCGTCAGCGCCCGGAGTTTGCCGGCAGCTCCGATGTGATCGATGTGCGCGTGGGTGATGACGATCCACTTGACCTTTAGCCCGTGCCTCCGCAACACCGATTGAATGCGGCCGATTTCGTCGCCTGGATCGATCACAACCGCCTCGCGGGTGCTCTCGTCGCCAATGATCGAACAGTTGCACTGCAGCATGCCGACAGGCATGGTTTCGTGGATCATCGCTGGTATGCTATCAACTTTTTAGTGACGGCTAGCGAAGCGTTCCACCAGCGCGCGGCGTGGAGCGATCTGTCGGCGCGCGGCAGGCTCCGCGCAACCGGCGAAGATCGAATCCGGCTACTCCACGCGATCTGCAGCAATGACATCGAGGGCTTGGCGCCGGGGCAAGGAGCCTATGCGTTCTTCTTGACCGCGCAAGGCAGAATCCAATCCGACAGCCACATCTATGTCGACCGCGATCATGTCGTGATCGACTGCGAGCCGGAAGCCGCGGACGCGCTGAGGCAGCACATCGAGAGCTACATCATCATGGACGATGTCGGCCTCGAAGCGGTCTCGACGGAGACCGCTCGATTGGGCGTCGCCGGACCGGACGCAGCCAGCGTCGTCACCGCCATAGGCCTGCCGGCGCCCGCAGGACGATTGACCTTCGCATGGAACGGGACGACCTGCGTCCGCCAGGGCTTGGTCGCGGGCAGGGACGGCTTCTGGATCGAAGTCCCGGCACCGAACGGCCCAGCGTTGGCGGACCAGCTCCTGGCCGCAGGGGCGCGTCATGCAACCGCCGAAGAGTGCGAGGCAAGCCGAGTCTTGATGGGCGTCCCTCGCTTCGGCGCCGACTTCGGCCCCAAGAATATTCCCCATGAGACCCAGCAGCTCTGCGCCGTCTCGTTCACGAAGGGCTGCTACACCGGCCAAGAGATTGTCGAGCGGGTGCGGTCGCAAGGCCAAGTGCGCCGCCTGCTGGTCGGTATCGAGCTCGACTCCGCAGCCGTGCCAGACGAGACAGTGGTGCGGTATCAGGACAGTGCACTGGGAGAGATGACTTCGGCGACACCGGGATGCGGGCCTGGGGGCAAAGCCCGCGGATTCTCGATCGTCCGGCGCGAAGCGGCAGGCGCGGGCACGGCGATCCGCGTCGGCGATACCCCAGGGATGGTGATCGACGTCTCCCGAAACTGAGCCGAGCGGGACTTCGAGACGCCCTCCGGGCAGAGCTTGCCGACGGAACGGTAGCGATTCCGGCGCGGCGCTGAGTGCGCGGAACCAGCTCTGCGCCAGTCGCGGCGGAGGCATGATACGCTCTAGTCGCAGTTCATGTTTGATTCCTGCGGAGCGACCCACGCCGGGAACGTCCGGGCCAACAATGAAGACCGCTTCGACTCCGTGCCTGAGCGCGGCTTCTTCGTCGTGGCCGACGGCCTCGGCGGCGCGGCGGGCGGCGAGCGCGCCTCGGCGCTCACGGTAAAGACGCTTGTCGAAGAGGTGCGCAGCGCACAGGCAGCGCCGACCGCGGCCACCATCATGCAGGCGATCGAACTGGCCAACAAGCGAGTCCGCTGGGAAGCTGAGAACGATCCCTGCCTAGAGGGCATGGGCTGCACGGTCACGGCAGCGATCGCGCAGCCCGACCGAGTCGAGATCGTCAACGCTGGCGATAGCCGTGCCTATCGCTTCTCGCGCGGGAAGCTAGAGCAGCTGACAGCGGACCACACCTGGGTTAGCGCGATCGCCCAGGCCTCCGGGCTGAGCGAAGCCGAGCTGAAAAACCATCCGAAGCGCCACGTGCTCACCAAGGCCGTCGGGGCAGAGTACAAGGTGGCCGCTGACATCGTGGCATCGGACTTTCACGCGGGGGACATCCTGCTTCTATGCAGCGATGGCTTGCATGGCGTCACCTCGCCCGATGTGATCGCCAGCACGCTCGAGCGCGACGGATCGCTGCAAGACAAAGCGCAGTGGCTCATCGACGCAACGCTCGGGCTGGGCGCTCCCGACAACGTGACGGTGGTACTGGTGCGCCACGCAGACGCCCCACAATAACCCGCCTGCGGCGGCTTAGCGCAGGTCTTGCCGGCGTTCTGTGAGCGACTCGATGCGCTCTTCGTCCAAGCCATAGCCGAGCCCGGGAGCGTCGCTGACGGCGATCGTTCCCTGTCGGCTGACCTGCACGGGCGGATCGATCACGTCTTGGCTCCAGTAGCGCTTCGAAGCCGAGACGTCTCCTGGAAGCACGAACCCCGGCAGGGTTGACAGCGCAATGTTGTGCGCCCGGCCGATACCCGCCTCCAACATCCCCCCGCACCACACCGGCACGGCCGCCTGGCGGCAGACATCGTGGATGCGCAGCGCTTCGGCGAACCCGCCGACGCGACCGAGCTTGACGTTGATGATGCCGCACGCCCCGAGGCGGATCGCCTGGCGGGCGTGATGGGCCGTGCGGATGCACTCGTCCAGGCAGATCGGAGTCTTCAACTGCGCCTGTAGCTCGGCATGATCGATCAATTCGTCGTGAGCCAAGGGCTGTTCCAGCATCATCAGGCCGAATTCGTCCAGCCGCTGCAAGCTCTCGAGATCATCGAGCGTATAGGCAGAGTTGGCGTCTGCCATCAGCCGGATATCGGGAAACTGCCTCCGCACCGCCCGTACGACATCGGCTTCCCACCCGGGCTTGATCTTGATCTTGACGCGCTGATAGCCAGCTTCGACCTCGGCTCCGATCAGCTCCAGCAGCTCGCCGACGGAGTTCTGAATGCCGATCGAGACGCCACACGCGACCTCGCGCCTAGCGCCGCCAATGTGTTGCCACAGAGGCCGTCCCAGCTTGCGCGCCTCCAAATCCCAGCAGGCAGCCTCCAAGCCGCCGCGGGCCATTCGATGCCCGCGGATCGCGTGGCTGAGGCGCCCGACATCGGCGGCCGACTCAAGCTCCTTGCCCAAGACTCGCGGAGCGACAAAGTCGCGCAGCACGAGCCAGGCCGCGTCGACCCACTCCTCGTTGTAGAACGGACGCTCGCCGCAGGTGACCTCGCCCCAGCCGATGGCGCCGTCGGAGTCCTCCACCTGCACCAGCAGGATCTGCCGTTCCGTGGTGCGGCCGAAGCTGGTCTCGAACGGGCGCACCAAGGGCATGCGGATCTTGCGCAGGCCGATCCTGGTCAGGCGCATGGGCATCCCGGCTAGCGCCTCTGGCACCGCGGGCAATAGTGCGTGCTCCGCTGAGCCACGATGATGCGCCGCAGCGTGGCGCGACAACTCGCGCACGGTTGGCCGGTCTTGCCGTAGACCTGGGTGCGCAGCTGGAAGTAGCCCGGGCTTCCCTGGCCGTCCACATAGTTGTTGATGCTGGTCCCGCCCGCCGAGATCGACTCTTCCAGCACGTCGCGGATCGCTTGGTGCAGCGCGCGCGCCTTGCGCGGGCTGACGCTGGCCGCGCTGCGCTCGGGGTGCAGCCTGGCACGATACAGGGCCTCGTCGGCGTAGATGTTGCCCAGGCCCCGCACGAACTCTTGGTTCAACAGCAACGCCTTCAGCCGCGTGGAACGCTCCGAGAGGCGTTTGGCGAAATCGCGCGAGTCAATCTCCAGAGGCTCCGGCCCCAGCCGGGCCAGCCGCTCCGGGAAGTCCTGCGACCACTGCCACTTGCCGAACTTGCGGATGTCGTGGAAAACAACGTTGGTGCCGCCGAAGAGGAACATTTCCGCGCGGGTGTAGGGACCGGGCTGGGCATTCAGCAACAGATTTCCGGTCATGCGCAGGTGAATCCACAGATACGAGCCCCGGCCGTGCTTGCTCAGCTGGAACAGCAGGTACTTGCCGTATCTGCCAACTTCGTCTATGCGCTGCCCGGCCAGTCGCGCGCTCGTCTCTTCGGGATCCCCCGCGCACGTGCGCGGCCAATAAAAGACCACCCTTTCGATCGTCCTGCCCTGCAGATGCGGGGCCAGCGAGCGCTTGACCGTCTCGACTTCTGGAAGTTCCGGCATCCCTCATTCCACGGCAGGCGCGAGCCGCCCGCCATCAGTCGCCCGAGCCCACCATCGCTGGCAGCACGCTGCCGATCTCGCCATGCACCACCAAGTCGGCGATGTCATCCAAGGCTGTCCTGTCTCGATTCACGATCACCAGCCGCGCGCCGGCGCGCTTGGCCAAGCGCGGAATGGACGCCGCAGGCTCCACTACCAGCGACGAGCCCACTGCCAGCAGCAGGTCGCAGCTCTCGGCCGCCGCTTGCGCCTCTTGCATGACGTCGAGCGGCATGGACTGGCCGAATGAGATCGTCGCGGGCTTGAGCAATCCGCCGCAGCTCCGGCACAGCGGCGCCTTCTCGCCAGCCTTGACCCGCTCGCAGGCCTCGTCGGATGTGATGCGGTCCCCGCACGACAGGCAGACCGCCTCGGTCGTGGTGCCATGCAACTCCAACACCTTCTCGGCCGGCAGGCCCGCCTTCTGGTGCAGCCGCTCGATGTTCTGCGTGACCAGCGCGGCCAGCTTGCCCCTGCGGTGCAGGTCGACGAACGCTTGATGGCCGGCGTTGGGGCGCGCCTGCCGCATGGCGGGCCACGCTTCGACCTTCTGTCGCCAGTACTCGATCCTTCCCTCTTCGCTCGTCACGAATTCCTGGAAGTCGATGATCCGGTTGCGCGCCCAAACGCCGTTCGGGCTGCGGAAGTCGGGTATGCCCGACTCGGTCGAAATCCCAGCTCCGGTGAAGCCCACGATGCGCGACGCGGCGGCGATCCAATCCCGGGGCTCGCGCAGGTCCACCTCGGGCATCCTAGCACGCAGCGCGAATGCGCCAAGGGGCCCGCGCTACCATGGGGCCAATTCGGAGGCATTGATGTTCGAGTTTCGAGGCGTCGACTTCATGGAATTTGACTCGCTGCTGAGCGAGGAAGAGCTGCTGGTGCGGCAGACTGCCCGCCAATTCGTCGAGGATCAATTCGTACCGTTGATCACGCAGCACTTCCGCGACGGCACGTTCCCGAACGAACTGACGGCGCCGATCGCCGATCTCGGGTTCTTCGGCGCGAACCTTGACGGCTACGGCTGCGCCGGCCTGAGCAACGTCGAGTACGGGCTGGTCATGCAAGAACTCGAGCGCGGCGACACTGCGCTGCGCAGCTTTGTCTCGGTGCAGAGCAGCCTGTCGATGTACGCGATCCACTCCTATGCGACCGACGAGCAGAAGCAGCGCTGGCTGCCGGCCATGCAGCAGGGCAAGGCGATGGGCTGTTTCGCGCTGACCGAGCCCAACTTCGGCTCGAATCCCTCGGGCATGCTCACGCGCGCCGTGCGCGACGGCGACGAGTACGTGATCAATGGCGAGAAGACGTGGATTACCAACGGCAGCCTGGCGGACATCGCGGTGGTCTGGGCCAAGCTCGACGATACCGACAGGATCCACGGTTTCCTGGTGGAAACGGACCGGCCCGGCTTCAGCGCCGTCGACTTGCACAACAAGCTCTCCATGCGGGCTTCGACAACCTCCAGCGTCGGGTTTTCCAACGTCCGCATCCCGGCAGACAACATCCTGCCGGAGGCCAAGGGGCTCAAGGCCGCCCTCGGCTGCCTCACCAACGCCCGCCTGGGAATCGCCTGGGGCGCGATCGGCGCGGCCATGGCGTGCTACGACTGCGCCCGGCAGTACACGATCCTGCGCAAGCAGTTCGACGATCGCCCGATCGCCTCGCACCAGCTTGTCCAGAGCGAGCTGGCGTGGATGATCAGCGAGATCACGAAGGCGCAGTTCATCACCCTGCACGCCACCCGGCTCAAGGACGCAGGGCGGCTGAGCCATGTCCACGTGTCAATGATCAAGCGCAGCAACGCCGAAATGGCCCTAGAGGTCGCGCGCCGGGCCCGCGACCTGCTCGGAGCCAACGGGATTACCGACGAGTACCCGATCTTCCGCCACATGTGCAACCTCGAGACCGTCAAGACCTACGAGGGCACGCACAATATCCACACGCTGATCCTCGGCTCGCACGTGACCGGGATTCCCGCGTTCACGTAGGCACGGGAGCGGACCGTTCTCCGGCGCCCACGACAGCGGCGAGCTCGCGCATGTCGTCGACCAAGATGTCCGGCGGGTGTCGGTTGAAATCGTCTGGGCGCAAGCCATAGCTCACCCCAGCGCAATCCGTGCCCGCGTTGCGGGCGGTCAGCACGTCCACCGAACTGTCGCCGATCATCAGCGTCCTGGCAGGGCCGAAGCCGAGTTCGCGCATGATTCGACGGAGCCCGTGCGGATCGGGCTTCTTGGTACGGAAGCTGTTGCCGCCGTAAACCCTCGCGAAGACCTCGCCCAATCCCAGACCGGCGACCAGATCGCGGCTGAAGCGCTCGGGCTTGTTCGTCAGCACGGCCATGGTCAGCCCCGCCGCGTCCCACGCAGCGAGAGCTTCCCGCACGCCTGTGTAAAGGACCGTGTGGTCCAGCATGTGCTCGCGGTAGTACTGCAGGAAGTGGGCTAGTCCGCGGGCTACCTGGGCGTCCGAAGCGCCGTGCCCGAGCGCCCGGCGGATCAACATCTCGGCCCCGTCGCCGACGTACGAGGCAACAGCGGCAGTCGGCAGGGCCGGCAGGCCGGCGTCGGCCCTGGTGGCGTTGACAGACTGCGCCAGATCCTGCGTCGAGTCGATCAGCGTCCCGTCCAGGTCGAAGACGAGCAGTTCGTACGCTGGCTTCACAGAGAATCCGCCCGCTAGATTTCTAGCAGGGCCGCAATGCCCTTGCGCAGGTCGGTGAAGATCTGATCCGGCGGCCGGTTGGCGTCGATTACGGTGAAACCGTAGCGCTCGGAAAGCAAATCGAGAACCTCGATCAGCCTGGCCTGATAGCCGCGGAAGCTTTCGTATCGATTGGAGCCGTAGGGCACGTCCATGCCGCTCTCCCAGTACTCGAAGTACCGCCGGCCGCGCGCGGTGCGCGCCACGATCTCGTCGACCGAGGCACGCAAGTAGAACGTGGCATGAGGGACAAGGGCGCATCCGGCCACCCGCTCGAGCCATTCGGAATCCTGGTTACGGGCCACTGAGCGGGCGACGACCGAGTAGAAGTAGCGGTCCGTCAGCACCACGAAACCGGCCCGCAGGGCTGGCACGATGACGCGCTCCAAGCGATCGGCGAAGTCGGCCATATAGAACAGGCCCATGGTGAGGGGCCCGAGCGTGTGGCCGTTCTTGGCCTCTTGCAGGCCCTCCTTGGTGAGCGTGGAGCGGGTCATGCCAGTGTCGACCACGGCGTGGCCGTTGGCCTCGAGCCAGTTGCGCAGCCGCTCCACTTGCGTGCTGCGGCCCACGGAATCGGGCCCTTCGATGACAATGAGCTTTCCCTGCAGTTCCGTCAGGTCGACGTTGGGCAGCGGGTCAGCGTAGAAATCAAGCGGCTTGACGTTGTCGTTGGTCATCTGCGGCGCTCGCTTTTGGGCTGGCGCAGGATGTCCTGCTCGAGGGCATCACCGATTGTGTCCATCACGATCTCTCGCACCTCGCGCTGCTGCTCTTCGATCGTGCCGGTCGCGTCAATGACATGGAAGCCCATCTCTTCTGCCATCGATTCGTACTCATGCAGGATGCGCTCTTGGAAGAGCGCGAAGCTCTCTCGGATATCGGAGCTGAGATTGAGATCCATGCCGGCCTCGTAGTACTTGAGCGCGGCGCGACCTCCCAGGATGCGGTCGAGCGCGACATTGAGGGGCACGCGGAAATAGAACGCCAAGTCTGGCTTGATGGCCATGCGGTAAAGGTTGCGCACCCACTGGGGACGCACGCCGCGGGCGACGTCGCGGGCGAAGGCCGTGAAGGCGTAGCGGTCCGCGCAGACCACGGCGCCTGCCTCCAGCATCGGCAGAATGTGCCGCTCGAGCCGATCTGCGAAGTCGGTCGCGTGGATCAGGCTGAAGGTGGTGGGCGTGAACATCTGCTTGCGCTTGCCCTGGCGTGTGGTGCCGCGGACGATCGAAGACGAGTTCCACTCGCTGAACGAGACTACGAGGCGCTTCGACCTGAGCCACTGGCTCAGCAGCGAGAGTTGGGTGGACTTGCCGGAGCCATCAATGCCCTCGACAATGATCAGCTTGCCGGAATACGAATTGGGCCGAAAGCCATCCATTTGCCGTGAGCGTCAAGTCTATCACTGGCGCGCAGGGTCGCGCCAACATTTTCGGGCGGGGTCGTGCAGAGTCAAGCCGGGCAGCAGCGGCGAGGATTGTCCAGCCAAGACGGGTTCCTGCGCCGTCCGCCCGCGCGAAATCAGCCCCGGCACTCGCGCCGCCGAAATCTTCGCCGGTCAGCGGCCTCCGCCCCACGGCTATTGCTGCCGATGCTGCTTCAAGTGCCGCGCCACGGCTTCGACGGTCTCGAACCAAATCCCATTAGTAACTGCTCAGACCCTTTTTTGACTATGTGTCTTGTGGCCTGAGATCACGCGCAGCAATGCTTGCGCTGGTTGGGGCCGGGTAGGTTTCGAACGGTTGCTCGTGGCGCGATCCTAGCGCTGAGCGGGAAGCGTCCTGACCGGCCAGCGGGGTCCTGCCGGGCCCGGCCCAGAGCGTGCTTGACAAACTGGTTGGGGCCGCCTATGCTGCTGGTTAAGGGAGCCTTCGGCAGCGCGCGCGGCGATGGGAGCTTGGTACGGATCGAAGGCGACCTCGGGTCTGTGCCAGCCGCTGATCGCGGCCATGCCGCCGCATGCCACCTATATCGAGACCCATCTCGGCGGCGGCGCGATCATGCAGCGCAAGCCGCCCGCGCTGCGCAACATCGGCATTGATCGCAACGCCCGCTCGATCCGCGCGTTCCGCTGCCCGTACGAGGTGGAACTGGTGCACGGCTGCTGCCACCGCTTCCTGGCCCAGTTCCCGTTTGCGGGCGACGAACTGGTCTATGCCGACCCGCCCTATCTGCTCGGCGCGCGCAAATCGCAGCGCCGCTACCGCTATGACTACACGCAGGCCGATCACGAGCAACTGCTGGCGTTGCTCAAGCGCCTGCCCTGTGCGGTGATGCTCTCCGGCTATCCCTCCGCACTGTACGAGCGGGCGCTGGAAGGCTGGCACAGCCTGTCGCTGCAGGTGATGAACCAGGCCGGGGTGGTGACCGAGAAGCTGTGGTGCAACTTCGCCCCGGGACGCGCGCACTGGCACACGTACGCGGGCCAGAACTTCACGCAGCGGCAGTGCATCAAGCGCAAGGCCGCCAACTGGGCCAAGCGCTACGCGGCCATGCCGCCGGGCGAGCGGCTGGCGGTGCTGGCCGCCCTGATGGCGGTCGAGGCCGAGTGATGCCGACGGTCCACGACAAGTCCCTGCGCGCCGAACTGCAGGCCTTCCAAGACAAGCTCGAGGCCCTCCGCAAGGCTGGCAAAGTGCCGCCAGAGCTTGACACCCTGCTACAGGCGCTGATGCCCTTGCTCACACTGCTGCTGACGGTCTTGCTGGAAAAGACCACCCGCAAAACCAGCCGCAACTCCTCCATCCCGCCCTCGCAGATGGAGGCCGAGGACGACACCGCGCGGCGCGCCAAGTCGGGCCGCAAGCCAAATCCGGCCGAAGACCGCAGCGGCTCCACCCTGCAGCGAGTCACCACCGAGGAAACGCTCACCGTGGCGGCCTGTGACAGCTGTGGCGCCGATCTGTCGGATGTCGCTCCGAGCGAACGCGAACGCCGCGTCCTGTACGACATCGTGTTTCAGGTGGTCGAGCAGCGCGTCACCGCCGAGGTCAAGCAATGCCCCGACTGCCAGGCTCGCTGCAAGCCAGCCTTCCCCGCCAGCATGCCCGGCCCGCGCCAGTATGGCAGCGGCCTGCAGGCGTTCATCATCAACCTGCTGGTGGCCCACATGCTCTCCCTGCGGCGCGTCGTGGAGCTGGTCCGGGCGATCTCCGGCCTGCGCTTGTCCGAGGCCACCTGCCTGGGCTACATCCGCCGCCTGCAGCAGGCCTTGCAAGCTTGGGAAGAGGCCGCCAGCGCCCACCTGCTGGCAGCTCCGGCCTTGCATGCCGACGAAACCGGCCTGCGCGTGGACCGCAAGAACCATTGGCTGCACATCCTCACCGATGGCTCGCTGACGCTGAAGTTCCTGCATCCCAAGCGCGGCAAGGCAGCCATCGAAGCGATCGGCCTGATCCCCAGCTATGGCGGCACGCTGGTGCACGACTGCTGGGCCTCCTACCTCAGCTACGCGCACTGCCGACACCAGCTCTGCGGCGCTCATCTCATCCGTGAGCTGACCTTCATCGTCGAGTCCAACAACTACCGCTGGGCGCGGCTGATGAAAGCCCTGCTGCAACAGGCCTGCCACAGGGTCAATGCCAGCCACGGCAAGGCCTTGAGCGCAGCCGCCTGCAAGGCCCTGCGCAAGCGCTACCGCACCATCCTGACCCAAGGCCGCAAGGAATTGCCCGCGCTGCCGCCCCGCAAACAGGGCCAACGCGGACCGCTCGCCAAATCCGATGCCCACAACCTGCACGAGCGGCTCGCCCAGCACGAAGAGTCCGTGCTGCGCTTCCTGAGCGACCCCGACGTCAGCTTTACGAACAACGCCGGCGAGCGCGGACTGCGCATGTCTAAAGTCAAGATGAAAGTCTCGGGCTGCTTTCGCACGCTAGCCTACGGCGAGGCCTATGCCCGCATCTCCAGCTACCTGCAGTCCATGCAAGCGCTCGGCTACAATCCTCTGGTCGCCATTCAAATTGCGCTCGCCGGCAACGCTGTCGCCACGCTCGAACAACACTATGGCCCGACACCAACTCACGTCTCGACACCAACTCACGTCTCGACACCAACCGAGGCGTGAGTAGTTACTCCCATTAGTCGGATCCCGCAGGAAGGGGACAAGCTTCTCGAGCATTTCGATACGTGTAGTCTGAGGCCCCGAGTGGCCGATCTCGTGACCTGCCAGCACCAGCCACTGCCCCGCTTCGCGGGCATCGTCGACGAGGGCCTTGACATCCGGGAAGTCCTTGCCGTCCATCGACATGCCGCTGACTTGGGCGGGATCGTGAAAGATCGGGTCGTTCGGCGTCTCGTCCAGCCAGCCGCGGCCGGCGAGGAAGAGCTCGGCGACGAGCGGGACATAGCTTCGGGTGGCGCGCCCCCGTCCCACGAAGGTCTGCCCGCACGGATAGGCGAACGTGACCGGAGTGACGCCCAGCATCTGTTCGAGGAGCCGATTGCCTTCAAGAAGCTCATGGCGCATGCGCTCAAGCGTGTAGTCCTCCAACGCGGCTTCCCGCGACCACTCGAAGTTCCCGGTGCAAGGATGTCGCACCGAGTGGTTGCCGATCTCATGGCCCGCCGCGACCAGCCTCTTCCAGCCCGAGAGCTTGGCCTCGACATGCACAGGCACGACATAGAAGGTCGCCCGGGCGTCCAAGCGGGCCAGCACCGCGAGCCCGGTGTCGACCTGTGACGGCCGGGCATCGTCGAAGCTCAGGCTGACAGCCGCGCGCTTGCCATCGGGCCACCGGATTGCAGCTTCCGCTGACTGCGCCCAGCTTGCGACAGGTCCCAAAAAGCAAGCCGGGAGCAAGAAAAGGATGGCGAAGAGACGCGCCAACGAAGTCGCGCGCTGACCGCTCTTGCTTCGATTGCGGATCACAATGAAACCGGCCGCGCAGCCGAGGCATGCGCTTCGCCCGGCCGCGTCCTGCGGACACTTCGCTCCGAGAACCGCTATCGTACCCAAGTCCGGACTGGTCAACAAACATGGCAGCACAAAAACCTGCGGAGACATTCTGCAGGCCGGTCGTCGCGGGGGGAGTGCTGCTACATTTCGGCTCGTGAGGGCCGCCGGAGCGTCAACGTGGGCCGCTGGGCCGTGCGTCGCTCCAGAATCGTATGCGAGGGCGGCCTGACGGTACTCTCGTACATAATCCCCTACGATTGGATGGATGCTGCAAGCCCGAATCGATGCCATGTACGATCAGAATCGCGAATCGTACACGCATCAAGATCTGGAGATATTCGCCGAGTTCAAGGCCGCGCTCAACGACGGCTCGGTGCGGGCCGCCGAGCCGGACGCTTCGGCAACCCCGCACGGCTGGCGCGTGAACGCTTGGGTCAAGCGCGGCATCCTCGTGGGATTCCGCATGGGCAAGAGCGTCGACATGTCCGAGCCGGGCAGCCGCTTCAAGTTCATCGACAAGTCCACCTACCCGCCGCGCGACCTCGCTGTCGAGGACAGCGTGCGGCTCGTGCCGGGCGGCTCCAGCCTGCGCGACGGCTGCTATATCGGCCGGCGCGTGACGTGCATGCCGCCCATGTACGTCAATGTGGGGGCATACGTCGACGATGGCTCGATGGTGGATTCGCACGCGCTGGTCGGCAGCTGCGCCCAGATCGGCAAGAACTGCCACCTCAGCGCCGCCGCCCAGATCGGCGGGGTCCTCGAGCCGGTCGGCGCCCTGCCCGTGATCATCGAAGACAACGTTCTGGTGGGAGGCAACACGGGAGTCTACGAAGGCACGATCGTCAAGCATTCCGCCGTCCTGGGCGCGGGCACGGTGCTGACCCGCTCCACGCCGGTGTACGACATCGTGCATGGCATCGTGCACCGCGCCTCGGGCGACGAGCCGCTGGTGATTCCGCCGGGAGCGGTAGTCGTTCCGGGGTCACGCCCGATCGCCTCGGGCAAGGGACGCGACATGGGGCTGTCGCTCTATGCGCCGGTCATCGTCAAATACCGCGACGAGCGCACGGATGCCCGGGTGGAATTGGAATCCCTATTGCGCTAGGGCACCCCTGGCTCTCGCCCGCGCGCCGGCTCACCGTCCATGTCTACTTCTGATCCATCCCAAGCAAGCGGTGCCGGACTCGCGCGGTCAAAGTCAGAGCTCGCCAAACTGATCCGCAAGCGGGTCGGCAGCCGCCTCTTCGTAAACGTTTCGAACCGCGAGCCGTTCGTGCACAGCTTCGGCCCCGACGGCCAGGTTCGCGCCCAAGCGGCCGTGGGGGGCTTGACGCTCGCGCTGAACTCGGTGATGCAAGCGGTCGGGGGCGTCTGGGTGGCTCACGGCTCGGGGGACGCAGATCGCGCGAGCGCTGATGCCGAAGGCAGGCTGCGAGTCCCTCCCGACGACCCCGCCTACGACCTTCAGCGCATTTGGCTGACCAGCGAAGAGAACGACGGCTATTACAACGGCTGCGCCAACCAAGCGATCTGGCCAGTCTGCCACCTGGCCTTCACCAAGCCCGTGTTTCGCAACGCCCACTGGGAGGCCTATCGCAAGGTCAACGCCAAGTTTGCAGCTGCGGTGTCCCGCGTGGTGGGCGATCAGGACGCGATCATCTTCATTCAGGACTATCACTTCGCACTGCTGCCAAGGCTCATCAAGCAGCGTTGTCCCAACGCGGTTTGCGTGCATTTCTGGCACATCCCCTGGCCTCTGCCCGAGGTGCTGGCGATGTGCCCGTGGCATGAGCAGATCCTCGACGGCGTGCTGGGGAACGACGTCTTCGGCGTCCATGTGCCGGAGTACGCCGAGCGCTTCCTGCGGGCCGCGCGGACGCGCGCAGGCTGCGACATCGCCGACTCGCAAACCCTGCTCCAGAACGGGCGCCCCGTGCGAGTGCAGGCCTTCCCGATCTCGATCGACTTTGACGGCGTCTCGCAGAGATCGTCCGGCGCGGGGTGCGACGAGGCGGTCAGCAAGCTTCGCGAGCGCTATCGCTTGGACGGCAAGTTTGTGGTGCTCGGGCTTGATCGCATCGATTACACCAAAGGCGTGCTCGAGCGCCTGCAGGCGCTCGAGCGAATGCTCGCGCAGCACCCGGAGATGCGCGCGAAGACGGCCTACATCCATGCCGGCGCTCCCAGCCGCACCGAAATACCGGCTTACCGCGACCTGCACGAGGCGGTCGCCGCGATTGAGAAGCGCATCAACGCAGGAGGCAGCGGCCGGGAGCCCGGCCCGGTCATCTCGATCCAGCGGCAGCTGGGCGATGACGACGTGCTGGCGCTGTACCGCCTGGCTGACGTGTGCGTGGTGAGTTCGCTGGAGGACGGGATGAATCTGGTTGCCAAGGAATTCCTGGCCGCCCGCAACGACGAGCGCGGGCACCTGCTGCTCAGCGAGTTCACGGGCGCAGCCTGGGAACTGCCGGGAGCAGACTGCTTCAACCCCCTCGCAGTCGACGATTTCGCCGAGCGCCTGTACGCGCTCACCGAACGAGCGGACACCGACGGCGGGCAGCGCATGCGGCGGCTGCGCGAGCATGTTCGCACCCACAACATCTACGGCTGGATCGGCAGCATTCTCCAAGCCGTGCCCGGCCAGCCGGACGCGCAGTGATCCACCTGCTCGAGCACTGGACCGCGCTGGCCGGTCGCCTGACCCAAGCCGAGCGGCTGTTGCTGATGCTGGACTTCGACGGCACGCTCGCACCGATCGTGCCGCGTCCCTCCGACGCGCGCGTTCCCGATGCCGCGCTGCCGACGCTCCGGAAGCTGCAAGCGAGCCCTCGCGTCACTCTGGCGATCGTGAGCGGCCGGGGCGCGCGGGACGTGCGGGCGCTGGCGGGGTTGGCCGACGCTCACTACTTCGGCAGCCACGGCCGGGAGCGCATCCGCCCGGGCAGCGCCGAGGTCGAGTCCAGCCCGGCCGGCCTGTCGCGGGTCCGCGCCTGCTGCCAACGCCTCGCAGACGAGTTGGGTGACATCGAGGGATTCCAGGTCGAGGACAAGGGCACGGCGGCGGCGGCGCACTTTCGCAACGTCGATGCACGGCACTGGCAGCGCGTGGAGCGCGCCGTCCGCCACGCAGCGGCCAGCGGATCCCTCAACGTCAGCGAGGGCAAGCGAGTGTTCGACATCACCCCGAACGATGGCGTCGACAAAGGCACGGCCGCCCTAGGGCTGCTGGGCGAGCTGGGCGGGCTGCCGATCTACTTCGGGGACGACACGACCGACGAGACCGCCTTTGCCGCACTGCCGGACGAGGCCATTACTGTCTACGTTGGGCCGGAGACGGCGAAGTCCGGGGCGCGTTATCGAGTGAACGGGCCCGAGGAGGTTCGCCGCGCGCTGGCCTGGCTGGCCGACGCCGTCCGCGCGTAGGCCTCGCCCATCGAGATATCGCCTGCGAATCCGCTGCAGGAGGATTCTTGCTACGATGGGATCGGTCGCCTAGCGTGCTTTGCCGCCACAACCCAGTCCCGCGCTTCGGAGAGGTCGGTGAAACGGTCGTCTGCTGAAGGAGCGCTGCGCTGCTCGTTCTGCCGCAAGAGCCACGAGATCGTCACGAAGCTCATCGCCACGCCGGGCGATTACCCCAAATCGTATATCTGCGACGAGTGCGTCGCCATTTGCAGCGCGATCCTGGAGGAGGAGCGCTCGACAAAGCCGCCTGATGACGGCTTCACGCTGCTCAAGCCGCACGAGATCAAGGACAAGCTCGACGAATACGTCATCGGGCAGCAAGCCGCCAAGAAGCGCCTGTCGGTCGCCGTCTACAACCACTACAAGCGCATCTTCATGCAACAGAAGCGGCCGGCCACGGCGGGGGCGGAGCCGGACGTCGAAGTCCAGAAATCGAACATCTTGCTGATCGGCCCCACCGGAACAGGCAAGACGCTGCTGGCACAGACGCTCGCCAAGATCCTCGACGTTCCTTTCGCGATCACCGACGCCACGACCCTGACCGAGGCCGGCTACGTCGGCGAAGATGTCGAGAACATCATCCTCAAGCTGCTGCAAGCAGCCAACGGCGATGTCAGCCGAGCAGAGAAGGGCATCATCTACATCGACGAGATCGACAAGCTGAGCCGCCGCGACGAGAATCCCTCGATCACCCGCGACGTCTCGGGCGAGGGCGTCCAGCAGGCGCTGCTGAAGATTCTGGAAGGCAGCGTCGCAAACGTGCCGCCGCAAGGCGGCCGCAAGCACCCGCACCAGGAGTTCACGCCGATCGACACCACGAACATCCTGTTCATCTGCGGCGGCGCGTTCGTCGGCCTCGACCGAATCGTGGCGCGCCGCGTCGACACGCGGGTCGTGGGCTTCCGCAAAGCTGACTCGATCGGCCAAAGCCTGCCCTCGCAGCGCGGCGATGCCGACGACGCCGACCTCGGCCTGCTCGGCCAAGTGCAGCCCCATGACCTGATTCGCTTCGGCTTTATCCCCGAATTCATCGGGCGCCTTCCCGTAAGCGCCACTTTGAGCGGACTGGACGAGCAGACGCTGGTGCAGATCCTGACCGCGCCGCGCAATTCTCTGGTCAAGCAATACCAGAAGCTCTTTGAGTACGAAAACATCGAACTGGTGCTTGACCCGGCCGCGATGCAGGCGATCGCCAAGCTGGCCGTGGAGCGGGACTTGGGAGCGCGCGGGCTGCGCATGATCATGGAAGACCTCATGCTCGAGCTGATGTACTACCTGCCCTCGCAACCAAAGCGGGTCAAGCGGTTCGTGGTCACCGAGCAGATGGTGCTGGAAGACCAGAAGAAGTTCCGCGCCCGCCTGCTGGACAAAGCAGGCTAGCAGCCCGGGCGGGCATCCGACTGGGGCAGTTTCGCCGGAACTGCCGCCGCAACTCCGCTCTCGATCGGCGCGTGCGCCCGCCACTGGCCGTGTGTCGGAATCGCAGGATAAAATAGAAACATGCCTAGTGTGATCGTTGCCAAGACCAGCGCGCGGATGCCGATGATGCCGATCCGCGACGTGGTGATTTTTCCGCACATGATGTCTCCGTTCGTCGTCGGGCGGGCTGCCAGCGTCAAGGCGCTGGAGGCTTCGCTGGCGCACGACAAGAAGATTTTCCTCGCAACGCAGCACGACGCGTCGGACAACGACCCCACGCCCGCCGACGTTTACGCGGTCGGCACGGTCGTCAGCATCGTCCAAAGCCTGAAGCTGCCCGACGGCAACATCAAGGTGCTGGTCGAGGGCCTCGAGCGCGCCAAGCTGCGCAGCGTGCGCATCGAGGACGGGTTCATGCAGGCGCTGGTCGAGACGGCGCGCTTCCCCGAAATCAGCGATCCGGACCTCGAAGGGCTCGTCTCCCGCGTCACGGCGTCCTTCGAGCAGTACGTCAAGCAGAGCCAGAGCCTGAACTACGAAACGATGATCGCGGCGGTGCGCGTCGACGACCCGGGCAAGCTCTCTGACACCATCGGCGCCAACCTCCCGCTGTCCGTCTCCCAGAAGCAAGACCTGCTCGAGATCTTCGATCCGCTCGAGCGGCTGGGGCGCATCGGCGAACTGCTCGACATCGAACTCGAAAAGCTCGCCGTCGATCGCACGGTGCAGGGTCGCGTCAAGCGACAGATGGAAAAGGCGCAGAAAGAGTACTACCTCAACGAGAAGATCAAGGCCATCCAGAAAGAGCTCGGCCGCGGCGAAAGAAGCGAGTTCGACGAGTACCGCCGGCGTATCGACGAGTCCGGCATGAGCGCCGACGCCCGCAAGAAGGCGCTGGCGGAGGTCCAGAAGCTCGAGAACATGCCGCCCATGTCCGCCGAGGGCACGGTCTCGCACAACTACATCGACTGGCTGCTATCGGTTCCTTGGAAGGCCAAGAGCCGCGAGATCCGCGACCTGGGCAATGCCGAAAAGGTGCTCAACGCGGACCACTACAGTCTCGAGAAGGTCAAGGAGCGCATCCTCGAGTTTCTCGCCGTGCGCCGCCTGGTCAGCCGCCCGCAAGGGTCCATCCTGTGCTTCGTGGGGCCTCCGGGAGTGGGCAAGACCTCGCTGGGCAAGTCGATCGCCAGGGCCACGGGCCGCAAGTTCGTCCGGCTGTCGCTGGGCGGCGTGCGCGACGAGGCAGAGATCCGGGGACACCGGCGCACGTACATCGGCGCTCTGCCGGGGCAGATCATCCAGATGATGAAAAAGGCCGGCACGCGAAATCCGGTCGTGATGCTGGACGAGGTCGACAAGATGTCGGCCGACTTCCGGGGAGACCCGTCCGCGGCGCTGATGGAAGTGCTGGACCCGGAACAGAACTCCGCTTTCCAGGACCACTACCTCGACGTGGAGTTCGACCTCAGCCAGGTCTTCTTCATCGCCACGGCGAACGTGCTGCACACGCTCCCGGCGCCGCTTCTGGACCGCATGGAAGTGATCCGCATCAGCGGCTACACCGAGGACGAGAAGACTGAGATCGCGAAGCGCCACCTGATCGGCAAACAGATCAAGAACGTGGGCCTGAAGCAGGGCAAGGACATCGAGTTCCGCGAGGACGGCATCCGCCTGATCATCGAGCAATACACCCGCGAAGCCGGAGTGCGAAACCTAGAGCGCGAGATCGGCAATATCTGCCGCAAGGTTGCCCTAGAGGTCGTGCGCGGCAAGAAGCCCAAGCGCGCCAAGAAGGCGATCGTCAACGCCAAGTCGGTCAAGCAGTTCCTCAAGGTGCCCAAGTATCGCGAGCCCGGCACCGAGCTCAAGCACGAGATCGGCACCGCCATAGGCTTGGCCTGGACCGAGCTGGGCGGCACGCTGCTGCATGTGGAGACGACGCTGATGGACGGACAGGGCAAGCTGACCCTGACCGGCAAGCTGGGCGACGTCATGCAGGAGTCCGCCCGCGCCGCGATGAGCTACATCCGCTCGCGTTCCGGCGCCTTCGGATTGCCCAAGGGCTTCTACCAGAATCTCGACATTCACGTCCACGTGCCCGAAGGCGCGATTCCCAAGGACGGCCCGTCGGCCGGCATCACGCTGACCGCCGCGATCGCAAGCGCCCTGACCAAGGTCCAGGTGCGCGGTGATGTCGCCATGACTGGCGAGGTGACGCTGCGCGGCAAGGTGCTCGCCATCGGCGGCCTGAAAGAAAAGTTGCTGGCGGCCAGCCGTCACGGCATCAAGGAAGTCCTGCTGCCGAAGGAAAACGAGAAGGATCTGCCTGACGTGCCCGAGAACATCCGCGAGAACCTCACCTTGCGTTTCGTGGAGACGATGGATGACGTGCTGGATCTGGCTTTCGTCGAGCCGATCGCGGGATTGTCCAAGCATCCGTTCACCGCAGGCGGCGTGCAGGTGATCCAACACGGCGACCGTCCGGCGGTCTAACCGGCCGCTCGGCGGCGCACCATGGCGGTCGAGTTTGTCCTCAGCGCGAACAGCGCCGAGCAGTTCCCGCGCGACCGGCTTCCCGAGATCGCGTTCGTCGGACGCAGCAATGTGGGCAAGTCAAGCCTGCTGAACGCCCTGCTGCAGCGCAGCCGCAAGCGCAAGGGCGGCACCGAGCGCAAGCAGCTGGCGAAGACCAGCCAGACGCCGGGGAAGACGCGAGCGATCAACTTCTTTCGCATCGACCGCAGGCTCTACTTCGTCGACCTGCCGGGCTACGGCTTCGCGAAGGCGTCGCATGCCGAGCGAGAACATTGGAAGCGGCTGGCCGAGTCCTATCTGGCCCGGCGGGAACAACTCAAGCTCGTCGTTGCATTGGTCGACATCCGCCACGGCCCCACCGCGCTTGACCGGCAGCTGGCCGACTGGCTGGAGGCCAACGAACAACCGTTCTGCGTGGCGGCCACCAAATCGGATAAGCTAAAGCGAGCAGCGCGACTGCGCTCGATCCGCTCCATCGAGGAGAGCTTCGCCCCCCCGGTACCGTTCTCGGCTATTTCGGGGGAAGGCGTGCAGCAACTTTGGCGAGCCATCGATTCGGCTCTTGCCACTTAGTCCCGGCTGGCGTCCTCTACTGGGCTTTGCGGAACACGCGAGATCAACGATGCCTCCTACTTCCACCGACGGCCCGGACGAGACTCCGGTAGCTAGTCCGACGGCCGAAGCGGCGGAGCCGGCACCAGCCCCGCGGAAGAAGCCGGCGCGCGCAGCAAGGCGCAAGAGCCGACCGAAGGAAGAGCCTGCCGACAGTCCGCCGACAAGCTCCGAGAGCGACGAAGCGACCGGAGCGGAGGCACCTCCTTCCGCCGAGCAGGAAACATCTGGCGGCCACGAGAACTCCGACGGCTCGGATGACGAGGCGGGGCAGGGCGGCCGGCGCAGGCGCAGTCGGTTCCGGGAAGCGGCAGGATCGGATGCAAGCCCCGACGGCAAGGCCGAAGAGGGCGACGCCAGACCGCCCCAAGGGGAGCGCTATGGTCGCAAGCCCGCGCGCAAAGCCCGCTTCCGGCGCGACTCCCCGGGCCGCGGCAAGCGCCACGGCCAAAAGGCCGAGCAGGTCGACGAAGAGGCCGAATACCAAGCCATCGTCGAGAGCATGCTCGAAGAGGGCAAGCGCCCGCTGGAACTCGCCCCGCTCAAAGCGCTGAGCATCACCGACCTGTACCGCAAGGCACGGGAACTGGGCCTTGAGACTCGCGCCGGGTTGCGCAAGCAGGAACTGATCTTCAGCATCTTGCAGACCCAAACCGACGGCGTGGGCCTGATCCTGGCCGAAGGGGTGCTGCAGATCACGCAGGAAGGTTACGGGTTCCTGCGCTCGCCCGCGTACCACTACCAGCCCGGCCCGGACGACGTGTATGTCTCGCCGAACCAGATCCGGCGCTGCAACTTGCGCAGCGGCGACACCGTGGCCGGGCACATGCGCCCGCCCCACGCCGGCGAGCGCTATTTCGCCCTGCTGAAAGTCTTGGCGGTCAACTTCGAACCGCCGGCGGTAGCGAAGACCAAGATTCTGTTCGACAACCTGACCGCTCTCTACCCGGAGAGCAAGTTCAAGCTCGAGACCAACAAGAACAACCTGAGCGGGCGGGTGCTGGACCTGCTGGTTCCCATCGGCAAGGGCCAGCGCGGGCTGATCGTGGCTCCGCCGCGCACCGGCAAGACGATGTTGCTGCAGGCCATCGCCAACTCCATCACGGAGAACCAACCGGAAGTCTACCTGATCGTGCTGCTGATCGACGAGCGCCCGGAAGAGGTCACCGACATGCAACGCTCTGTGCGCGGCGAGGTGGTCAGCTCCACCTTCGACGAGCCGGCCTCGCGGCACGTCAATATCGCCGAGACAGTAATCGAGAAGGCAAAGCGCTTGGTCGAGCACAAGCGCGACGTGGTGATCTTGCTGGATTCGATCACGCGCCTTGCGCGGGCCTACAACACGATCGCCCCGCCCTCGGGCAAGGTGCTCTCCGGCGGCGTAGACTCCAACGCGCTCCAGCGCCCCAAGCGATTCTTCGGCGCGGCGCGCAACATCGAGGAGGGCGGTTCGCTGACCATCGTCGCCACCGCGCTGGTCGAGACCGGCAGCCGCATGGACGAGGTGATCTTCGAGGAGTTCAAGGGCACCGGCAACATGGAGGCCCACCTTGATCGCAAGCTCGTGGACAAGCGAATCTTCCCGTCGATCGATACCAACCGCAGCGGGACGCGCAAGGAAGAGCTGCTGCTGGGGCAGGAAACCCTGAACAAGGTCTGGGTACTGCGGCGAGTGCTAAGTGGGCTGCAAACGGTCGAAGCAGCCGAGTTGCTGCTGGATCGCATGGTCAAGACCAAGAACAACGAAGAGTTCCTAGCGTCGATGACCAGCTGAGGCTGGAGCTCGAGGGAATGCCTGGCGATGCCCGGCCGCTGGTAGTCGTCTTCCGGCGGGATCTACGTGTCGCCGACAATGCCGCCTTGAGCGCGGCTATGGCCGACGGACCGGCCCTTGCTCTCTACGTGCTGGATGATGCGGCCGACGGGCGCCCTTTGGGCGGCGCGGGGCGCTGGTGGCTGCATCACGCTATCGTCCGCCTGCAGAGGCAACTAGCGGACCTTGGCGTACCGCTGATCCTGAGAAAGGGAGACCCTAATACCGCTGTCATCGATGTCGCCATCGCTACAGGCGCTCGCAGGGTTCACTGGAATCGGCGCTACACGCCATGGGGCGCTCGGGCCGACAAGGCTCTCGGAATCGAACTGCAGAGAGTTGGAATCCTCTTCGACAGTTTCGAGGGCGCGTATTTGCGCGAACCGGGGACGCTGCTAGCAAAGTCGGGAGCCTGCCACAGGGTCTTCGCGCACTTCTACAAGGCTTCGCTGGCAATGGCCGAACCATCGGCACCGCTCACGACCCCCGGCCGCCAATCGATGCCCAACATCTCAGTGGAGTCGGAGACTCTCGAGGACTGGCGGCTTCGTCCCTGCAAGCCGGACTGGGCAAGCGGCCTGCGCAGGGCCTGGGCTCCTGAAGCAAGCAGCGGTGAGACACGTCTGTTCGAGTTCCTGGACAAGGATGTGGCCTCGTACGCGCAGGATCGCGACCGGCCGGACATTGACGCAACCTCGGCGCTTTCACCGTACTTGGCGCACGGCGAGCTGTCGCCCCGGCAGCTGTGGCACGCGGCCCGACGCAAACAGCGTGCCAGCCCCCAGAAAGGCCCGGGTATGGACTCGTTTCTTCGACAGCTCGTGTGGCGAGACTTCTCTGCAAACCTGCTCTATCACTTCCCAGACCTCGCAAATCGGCCGTTCCAAGAGAAATTCAATCGGTTCCCATGGGCAGACGATCCAGCGTCTCTTGAGGCCTGGCAAAATGGCAGGACAGGCTACCCATGGATCGACGCGGGCATGCGCCAGCTCTGGGTCACGGGCTGGATGCACAACCGGGTCCGGATGGGTGTCGGATCCTTCCTGACCAAGCACTTGCTCCTACCGTGGCAGTGCGGCGAGGCTTGGTTCTGGGACACGCTCGTCGATGCGGACCCAGCCCAGAACATCGCGAACTGGCAGTGGGTCGCGGGCTGCGGGGCAGACGCCGTGCCGTACTTTCGCATCTTCAACCCGATCACTCAGGGCGAGAAATTCGACCCGACAGGCCGCTACCTGCGCAGATGGCAGCCCGCAGCCACGAGCTACGAACCCGGCTCGGCCGGCGTCCCGCCAATCATTGGGCACACACAGGGTCGCGAGAGAGCGCTGGCGGCGTTTCGCTCCCTGTCCGACCGGTAGGAAGCAGCCTCCGCTCGCCCGGCACGCGACAAGCAGGCGCGGGTAGTCCGCGAGCTCGGCCATGAGGCGAATTGCACGCTTGAGTCTCCGGCCCGGACCAATGAATCACTACTGTGAGCTGGCCCAAGAGGTGGGATTGAGAGCTGGACTCGCCGTGCAGCCAGAGATTGTCCGCGTGACGACCGAGCACCTGCCGGAGCAATTCCACCGAATCCGGTAGACAGCACCAACCCCTATAATTCGGACTGGTCGCAACAGGTTCGGGGAAATTGCTTTATTCGATTAGGAGACTCGTCGCCTCCGCGGCCTTGGCGCTTGTCCTAGCTCCTCCAGCGGCCGCCCAGATCGACTTGGACGAGCTGACATTCGCAGAGGTCTTCCGCGGCGTTTCAGGCGCAACCTCGATCACGCATGCGGGTGACGGCACGGGCCGGCTGTTCGTCACCGAGCAGGTCGGCCGGGTCTTGGTCCACGATGGAGAGAGCCTGCTGAGCTCCCCGTTCTTGGATATTCGAGACCGTGTCCGCGCCGGCGGCGAGCGAGGGCTCCTCAGCCTAGCATTCCATCCGGAGTACTCCGCCAATGGCTACTTCTTCGTCAACTACACCGATCTAGGCGGGGGCACGGTTGTCTCGCGCTTCCAGATCAGTTCCGATTCGAATCTGGCCGACCCGGAATCGGAAACGATTCTCTTTCAAGCTGCGCAGCCCCGGCGGAACCACAATGGCGGCCAAATCCAGTTCGGGCCTGATGGCTACCTATACATCGGCATGGGCGATGGCGGCGGTGCAGGAGACCCACCCAATCTGGCTCAGGACTTGAGCAGTGTGATGGGAAAGATGCTGCGGGTTGATATCGACCAAGGATCCACTGCGCTGGCACCCGAGTCGAACCCGTTCGTGAACACGCCAAACGCTCGTGCGGAGATATGGGCGTATGGATTGCGCAATCCGTGGCGGTTCAGCTTTGACCGTCTCACCGGCGACATGTTCATCGGAGACGTGGGCCAGAATGCCGTCGAAGAGATCTCGTTCCAGCCAGCCGGCAGCCCCGGTGGCGAGAACTACGGCTGGCGGCTGATGGAGGGCTCGCGTTGCTACAACCCGCGCACGAACTGCAATACCGCGGGATCGCTTGTCCTGCCGATTCTGGAATACGCCAACTCCGGCGGCAATTGCGGGGGCTCGGTCACCGGCGGCTATCGCTACCGCGGAACGAGGCACCCCCAACTGTCCGGCACATATTTTTTCGCCGACTATTGCACGGGGGGGTTATTCGCTGCGTATCAGGAAGACGGTGCCTGGGAGCAGCTTGGACCTCGAGAGACTGGAATCACGATCAGGACATTTGGCGAGGACGAGGCCGGCGAAATCTACTTTGCCGACTCAGGCGTCGTCTATCGCATTGACGCGCCCCGGCCCTTGCCGCAGATTTCCGAGGGCGGAGTGGTGAACTCAGCCACGCTTCAAGTCGGTTCGGGACTGGCCCCCGGCAGCCTGGCGACGGCATTCGGAGTGGGTCTCGCGACCGCCACGGAGGCGGCTGAAGGCCGACCTCTGCCTCACAACCTAGGCGGCGGGTCGATGGCCTTCAACGATGTGACAGCGGTACCGCAGATCTTCGCCGCGCCCGGACAACGGAATTTCCAAGTGCCTTGGGAGCTGGCTGGGCTCGCTGAAGCGGCGCTCACGGTCACCGTCGAAGACATGACCAGCCCCGCCGTTACGGTGCCCCTCGCTCGCGTCAGCCCCGGCGTCTTTACGCTGAACAGCGTTGGTCAAGCTGCGGCGCTGATCGCTTCCAGCGGAGGGCTGGTAGCTGGACCCGCGGGAGTGATCCCGTGGGCCCGGCCAGCCCGGTCCGGCGAGACCCTACTGATCTTTGCAACGGGTCTGGGACCGGTGACGAATCCGCCCGGCACGGGGGCGGCAGCCCCGGCGGATCCCATCTCTGCCACGGTCGAGACAGTCAGTGTGACGGTCGGCGGCCAGCCGATGACAGTGGTTTCCTCCGGCCTCGTACCATTCTTCGCCGGCCTATACCAAGTCAACGTGAAGTTGTCGGAGAATGCCCCGGCCGGGAGCGCTGTCCCGCTAGTCATCCAAGTCGCCGGAGTCGATTCGAACACAACGCTTATCGCCGTCGAAGAGCCGCAGGCCAGCCCGGCGGCGCAAGTAACGCCCTGAACGAACGGGCTTCGTTCTCGCCACATTGATGGCTCGATAGTTCGCAACTGAAGTGGCCCATGGGCCTTGCGCGATGCGCTTGCGAAGCACTTGTCTCGATTGATCCAGCACCGGAGAAGGAACGCGCAGTCTGAGCGACAAGGGCGGGTAGCCGCAGCTGCCGCTACGATTGCGACAGCCTACGGAAGCGATCTCGATTGTCGACCGTTCACGCGGGCTTTCGACCGACGACCACGGCCATCGGACCCTGCTTCCATACGCATTCTGCGGCGAAACCCGCCGCCTCGACAGCTTCCAGTTCAGCCTCCAACGGGAAGTAGGTGTCCTCGTCTGCCCACTGCTCAAGATGTTCGTAGCCCTCGCTCTCTCCGATTCCGCAGCTCACCATATGCTCGACCCACTGCCGCAGCACCTCTTCTTGTGCTGAGGGTTCTGCAGGCACGGCCGCATCAGCGTTGACGAAAGTGCCACCCGGTCTAAGCGCTTCATGAATCCTGCGATACAGGCTTCGCTTGGCGTCTAGGGTTCGGATGTGATGGAGCGACAGTGAAGCTGACGCCCCATCGCACGGAGGCAGCGGCCCGAGGAAAGAAATCCCGGAAAAACGCGCTCGCACCGCAAAGTTGGCCAGCCGCGCTCGCGCTTGAGCCAGCATCTCGGGGTCGATGTCGATGAGCTCTACGGTGACACCGCCATCGGCCAAGAGAACGGCCTCGGACAAGGCTCCCGTTCCGGCCCCGAGGTCAAGCACTAGGGCGGGTGCATTCGCGACCAGTTCACGCGAGGCCACCTCGAGCATCGCTTCGTATCCCGGGATGAAGCGACGAATCGTCTCGTCGTATGACCGGATCTCGATCCCAAGGTGACTGCGAACGGAATGACCCACTGAACCTAACCCATTGGCCCGGCGATGACGAGGACAGCTGCGCCTAGCTCGTATTTCCCGAGGCTGGTTCGCTGGGGCTGTTCTCTTCTGACTGGCCGCGCCATCACCAGCGTAAGCCCAGACGCCCTCTAGACCAGCTTACGCGCGAGGGATGCTACGTGGCGATCACCGATCGCCGCCGTTCTCCACATTGGGCACCGTTTGGGCAGCGCAGATCGAATCGCCGTGGATACAGGGCTCCTGTTGACAAGTCGAAGCCCCCGAACCTAGCCGTTCGGCCGTGGTGGCCGGAAATAAGATCTCCCCGTCGCGCTCGTTCGTGCAACAGGCGCTTGGTCCAGCCTGACCGGCCCCTTGGAAGGGATGCTCTAACGGCCTTCGCTGGAAGGCGGCACCAGCCCGTTGAACCGCATGTGTACCGCCATCTGCGCGTACTCGTGCTCGATGTGGATGGTGTTTCGATACAGCAACCCTATGCGGGGGCTCTGACCACGTCTGCCGGCAATCATGTCCGTCGCGTTGCTGTCAGTCAGCGTACCGTAGGCCGACTCACATTCCGCCATTGCGGCATCGATTGCAGCGACGAGATCGGCCTTGGACGAACTGCCGTTCACGCCCGCCCGCTTTCGCTCCCCGCCGATGCCCGAGCACGACCCCATCGCGGCATTGGCCGTGTGCGCCACCAAGTCGCCAAAACTCTGGCTCTCAGGAGCCGGCTTGAAGCCGTAGTGCTCTTCGGGCATCTTGTTCGCTGCGGCGACAATCAGGTTCTTCGTCCGGTTCCAGGCCCGCTTGGCCTCTTGACTCAACGGGTTGTCCTGAGCCATCAACGGGCTTGCGACCGCTACAGCCACCACCATCGCCCCAAGGATCTTCATTTTCTGTTCCTCCAACCCCCCCATCGGGGAGCACTGGCTTGTGTGAACGGGTCTTTCCAAGCCTCAAACGGTACATATTTTAGGATGAACGGAATATCTATTCAACCCGCAGCACTGCGACTGAGGCGCAATTCCCGTAACGGTCAGCGGTCGGCTGCCCGGCGGTGCAACCGGACGGATGGTGTTCCACCGTCCGGATAGCAGCACCCGCCCCAGCATCAGGACGGCGAGCAGGAGGTCGCACAAACCCATGGCGCCCCGTCGTGTCACGCGAGTAATCAGCGACGAAGTCGATCGTCCGAATGCACTCGTGGCTTCGCCCGACGAAGAGCGCCTACGCGCTGCCACCGATGACAACGACGGCGGCGGGGCGCCGACGGCCCTTCAACGAAGGCTCGCTAGCAGCGCCGAGGCCGCCTCGATCACTTTCTCTGCCGCACCCGGGTTGTACGGTGACCTCTCGACTTCGTAGCCCCCGTGCCGATACTCGTCGGCAGTTGGTACGTAGTCGCCTCCCACGCCGTCCGAGTAGCCACAGAACATCGTGAATTCGAAGGGCGATGCCCGCTTGACCGCCACGCCGATCTCAGCGAACGGCTCTCCGGGCATGGCGACGAGCGCCAGTTCTCCGACCCGAAGGGCCTGAACCTCGATCTGCAGCGGGGAAGGGTCGACTGGCTGTGTCCACTGTGCCAGCAAGTCGGCAAAGCGGCGGACCCGAGCGGCGGCCTGGTGTCTCTCCAGAGCAGTTGCGCTTGCGGGCAGTTGCCCGAGCTGTTGCTTCGCCCTTTCCAGCCTCGATCGCATACTGGCGACTTCGCCCTCGGAGTAGGTCCGCCGGGGCACGTCGACGATTCGCGAGGCGAACCGCAAGGTGGCTTCCCGCGGGCCCCGGACCCGCCAGTGCTGCTTGGCTTGGAAGGCGGTGGACTCGACGAATCCCTCGAATGTCGGCACCCTGCGCACCGTTTCGATTTGCATCGCGACCGCCGCAACCTGGTGGCCCAGCGTGCGGCCGAGGCGGTGGGCAACCCCGAGGTCCCCGGAAAATCCCTCGATCGGCCCCTGGTCGCCGGCCGCTCCTTGGAAAAACAGGGCCAGCGCCCCCGGGAACGCCTGCTCGATCGTGGCGCGAGTCATCCCGATCCAGTCCGGGGAGATGACTTGGTTTTCGTATGCGAGGACCGTGCCGTGGCACTGGAAGTTGGCCAGGATTGCCATCGCTTGCCCGCGAGCGTCATCGATCCGGAACACGACCAGTTCGCGGTCCACGAAGCCGCCTGGGTTGCGGCCCACCGCAGGAGGACTAGCGCCATCAGCGCGAACCCGTCGGTTGATGTTGATCGTTCCTTCCCCGCGGCCGCCATGCATGTGTGCAGCCTCGAGGCGGCCATTCGCCTCTGCGATCAGTCCCGCGACCTTGTCAATGACAGACAAGCGGTACCTTTCGGCCATGTCGACCAGCGGAGTCAGATCGAGGCCCGGCGGGCCCTTGGCGGGACTGACCATCACGCCGGCGTGAGTGTGGGTTGCGCCGATGCGGATCTGAGCCTCGGGAATTCCGGTCCGTTTCGCGGCTGCCGCGACCGCGGCCTCCAGCCCAGCAATCGAGATTCGATCGACGTCGACCATCGCGAATTTCTGGTTGCCATCTGACAGGACCAACGCCGTGGCCTGCATGCCGGCCGGGTCGATACCTTCGGCCCGCACGTGCGTTTGGGAACCCCAGTTCATTTGCGCGATGCCGACCGGCGGGGTGATGTCTCCCCGGGCCACCGCCGCCAGCAAGCCCGACGGCGCCGAATCGCGCGGCCCCTGTTCGACGACGTCCGCGAGCAGAGTCGCGGCCAGCGCAGCCCCAACTGCGACTCGAAGCGCTGCTGCCATCAAATCCTCCATGCGCCCTGACGTATTGGCTGGTGACACGGCGCGATCTGCGAATCTCCGGGACGGGCCTCCGGACGGGGACTGCGACTACGACTCTGCGGCATGCTGGAGCGCCCTGAGATAGCCGATGGCGAAGGCCCAGCCCATCTGGGATCCAATAGTGTCATCGGTGAATTCCGGGGTGTGGTCCGGAATCACCAGATACTGGTACCCGACTTCCTTGAACGCCTTCATGCACGCGAGCATATCGCAATCGCCGGCATCGTGAGGCACTTCGACGTACTTGTAATGCGGCACCTCCACGCGGACGTTGCGGAAGTGCACGTGATTGATGCGGTCGCGCGTTCCAAAGTAACGAATCGCCTCGGCTGCGTCCTCGCCCATTTCGGTCGTGACACCGGTGTCCATGGTGATCCCGTTCGAGGGGCTGTCGACTAGCTGGATGAGTTCCCTCTGATCCGCCAGCGAGCGCATCGGCTGCGCCACGCCTCGAAACTCCGGAATCGGAGGATCGTTTGGGTGCATGGCAAGCCGGACGCCGGAGTCTTCGGCAACGGGGATGACTGCTCTCAAGAACCCGTCCAGGCGTTCCCATAGCTGCTCTCTGGAGTGGGTGCCGACGTTGTCCAAGGGGGGCAGGTCGCGGGTCCGAGCCTCGTCATAGTCGCGGAGCCCGATCCCCCCGGGCCCGGTCGTCCGCCCGTAGCCCTCCGAGCCCCTCAGGGCGATGAAGTTGTACTCAAGTACGGGAATCCCCAACTCTCCTGCAGTCCGGATCTTCGTCTTGACAGCTTCGATCTCAGCCGAGGCGTCGGGCCGTCCTTGCACCACGCGATGCACTCTGCCAAGAGGGATCATCATCGGCACGAGGCCCTTGTTCTCGATGCGCGCCTTGATCCGCTTGAGCTCCGCTGGGTCCCACGGCCTCATGGGTGCATCGGTGCGAGGGCCGGTGTCGGTAGCAGGCACGAGGCCCCGCCGGCGCTGCGTCAGCGAGTAGGAAGTCGGCATCACGACATGGCGTATGCCCAGCATTTGGAAGAAGTCGAGCGTCTCGTCCGACAAGTCTCGCAAGCCCTTGCCGATCTTGATCGGCGGGCCTTGGGTGGCCGCAGATCTCGCAAGCGCCGCCGCCACCGCCAGAGCGGCGCCATCGCGAAGTAGTTCTCGGCGCCTGGCCGTCATGCGTTCACCGCCTGCACAAGTCCCCGGATGTACCCATGAGAGAACGAGCGGCCAATCTTGCGACCCGGCAGGTCCCCTGGAATACCCGGACTGTGGTCCGAGACGATCGCCAGATCGTAGCCCACGTCCCTGTATGCCCGCATGGCGTCGAGCATGTCGACATCTCCCTCGTCAATGAAGGTTTCCTCGTACCGAGGCACGCTTCCGCGCACAGCCCGGAAGTGGACATGGTGAATTCGCCCCCGCCCGCCGATTCGACGAATGGCGTCTATGACGTCCACGCCCATCTCGGTCACTGTTCCCTGACAGAAGGTGAAACCGTTGGCAGGGCTCGGCACCGCATCCAGAAACGCCTCGATCTCCTCGGTGGATGTCAGGATGCGGCTCACGCCTCGCATCGCCTTGACAGGGGGATCCTTCGGGTGCAGCGACATCTTGACGCCGGCTGCTTCGGCAGCATCCATCACGCCGTTGGTGAAGTAGATCATGCGTTCCCAGAGCTCTTCCCTGGAAATGCTGCCGAGGTCTTCAAAGGGCGGGGCTTCGCGGACGCGGTTGAAGTCGAACGCCTTGTAGGTGGCACCGCCACGGCCGGGCTTGTCGTAGTAGCCGACTTCATCTCCCCAGCGGAAGTCCGGGGACCAGCGCCACTCGACGACGGTGACGCCGACGGCTCCGGCGGCTGCGATGCTCGTTCGAATGCGCTCGATGTCCCGGTCGCGCTCCGGCCGTCCCAACATCGAATCCATCAGCCAACCGATGGGCAGCATGAGGGAGTGCAGGTTCAGGCCAAAGCTAGCGCACCGTTCCTGGACGGCCGCTACGTCCCGCTCGGACCAATGGCCCTTGCCGTCGCGATCGACCGAGTCCGTGCCTTGGAAGACGACCCACTGCAAGCCCAGCTGAGCCATCCAGCGCAGCGTTGCATCGTCCAGCGAGCCGATGTTCTCCGACAGTCGTGGAGACCACTTGCTTCCGCTCTCCGCGGTACTCGGTGCTTGCTGGCAAGCTCCCGCCAGCAAGCTTGCGACGGGCGGACCCAGCAGAACGCTGCGACGTGGCAAGCGACGATCTGGAGTCATAGCGAGTTCTCCAACGACAGTCGGATCGATTCTGGCCCCGCCGGAACGTTGATCACCGGCGGCACGGGACCGAGTCATTTCCTCCCCAAGGGGCCATTGCTTCGGCCGATGCCATCCCAGTCTCCGAGCGCCAACTATCATTGCAGCTATGGTGAATCGGCCTCGCGCGCCGCTTGCCGCGCCTGCAGAAGTCTCGGTCGTTTCTCGAGGAGCTCCCGCCACGTCGCTGTTACTTTAGACTGCTGGCCAAGATCGTGGTACACCCTCGCCAGCATCCGATAGCTGGACTCCAGCGTCGGCTCCCGGCGGATAGCGTCTTGGAGCGCAGCTTCAGCTCGGTTCGCATCTCCCAGTGCCCACCACGCTGCCGCTAGCGAATTGAATTGCAGCGCTCCAACCGGTCCGGCGGAGACAGCCTGTCGCAGCCTCTGCAGGCCTGAGCGCGGAGACCCGGTGAGCACCATGGCCGTTCCCAAGGCGTCCAACGCGGCGGGGTCGTTCCCGAACGATCCAGCGACGGACCTCAACTGCCCAAGGCCTCGCCGTAGCATCTCTTCGGAACCGCGCTGCTGGCCATAGAGAACATTCGCAATTCCCAAGTTTCGGACGCGCAGGGTGCTGGGAGCCGGCTTCCATGGGCGAAGCTCGTCGGGCGGATCGGGATCGACCTCTGGCAACGGGTAACGACTGATCCGATGATCTGTGAACGCGCTGTGGCCGCTGTCGTGCGATTGGCGTCTCGGCATGTGGCAGGAAATGCAGTCTCCGCTACGTGTCGCATGGTCCGGGGGCAACCCTTCTTGGTGGCATTGCAGGCACCGCGTGCTGAAGTATGCTTTCGGCTCAGCAGGCATTTCGTGGGGGTTGTGGCACGTGCCGCACCAAAGCGCATCGCCGGACTCGACGGCGCAGCGACTCAGGTTCAACTGCTCGACGTGGCTGACAACCTGAAACCGATCCTGCCCTCCTTCGGTCCGCGGCACGCCCACGAACACCGTCCAGAAGTCCTCCAGTAGCGCTCCCGGCTGGAATGATCCGAAAGTGCGGCCGGGATGCAGGACGCGGATGGTCCCTCCCAGGTGGCACTGCTCGCAGACGCTATCCCGCTCGCGTGGGGAGGAGGAGGCCGGATTGAATATCGTGGCCGCGCTGGGATCGGCCAGATGCGCCTCGGGGGAACCGTGGCAGCGATCACAGGAAATGGCCTCCGCTTCGAGAGCCGGGTCCCCGTAACGGTTCACCGTGTCGGGCGTATGCGCGGGCCTGCCCGCATGGCACCACAAGCACTCGGACGTCGCCGGCCGATTGAAATCAGGGTTCGCCTCCTGCTCCATGCCCGGTGCCATGCCCCATTGATCGCGCTCCGTGTAGTACGTGATTGGGGATTGAAACAACGCATCGCCAACACGGACCAAGTATCCGAACGCCGCGTTTCCTGATCCGATCACATAGTCGATCGTGTACTTCGCACTAAGTCCGCCCCTTTCGATCTCCTGTACGAGGCTTCCAGACGACGCGCTCGTGCGAAACGCTGTGCCAGAGAACCCGTGTCCGTACGGGCCGACCGGATGGCCGTCGGCTAGCTTGGATATCGAGCGGCCCATGCCGCTGAGGCGGTACTGGTCGACCGCCTCTGCGTGGCATGTTGCGCATTCTTGCCCGCGGGGTGCGGCGGAGGCAGTCATCGCCACGAGCGCCACCGCGACCGCAGTCGCGGCTCCCGTTCCGGCCATGATGCACTGTCGCATGCTTCTAGGCGCAAGGCTCCCTATTGATCGACGATCTGGACCAAGCCAGCAGACTTTGCCGCTGTCATCCGCACGCCGGCGGCGGCCGTGCGACGCGCTAGCTCGTCAATCTCCAACTCCTCAGCGCCTTTCACATCACTGCGAAAGATGTTCGCGATGGGCTTGGTCCACTTCTCGGCGATCGCCCCCGCACCGAGGATGACTCCCAGCACGGGCGCGACGTCGCCTGCATTCGTGTCCGTGTCCCAGCCAGCCATAACAGCAATTCCGACCGTCTTGTCGAAGTCGCCCTCGCCATAGAGCAGCGCCAATGCGTTCACCGCGTTGTTCGGAAACACACGGCGGTTCTTGTCGCCTTCGGGCGCCCACTTGACATCGATCTGCTCATGAGCCTCTTCCCAGTCGTCTGGCCACTGCTTGTGCCACTGCATCACGTCTCGGATGCAACGAGCGTAGTCGCTGTCCCCGGGGACTACCGCGAGCCCTGCCTCCAAGAGCTTGGCCGGGTCGGACTCAAAGAAAGCTTCGGCTGTCAAGGCCGCCATGAACATCTCGCCGTAAACGCCGGCGGTATGAAAGGCAACCTCGCCGTCCATCCGCCCGTACTCGGCGGCCGCTTCGGGATTCCCGGGCAGCAGGAAGCCCCAGAATTCGCCTTTCATCTGACCTCCCATGAACTCGCCCGCTTCATGCTGGCCGGACTCTGGAGGCCTCACTCCCTCCGTCAGGAGTCGCTCCGCAACCCTCACGGCGCGACCGCAGTTCTGGGCCTCGAACACCGAGAAGGACGCGAGCCATTGGTCGGCGATGTCCTGGCTGGTGATCTCGGGCCCCTTCTCCTCGATCAACAGCAGATTCGCGACTTGAAAGAGCGAGTCATCGTCGGGACCGAACCCGGGCGGACCCCAATGATCCGCCGTGTACCACTTCTCGCGGTCTGGATCCAGGCTCGGCCGCAGTGTCCTGATGTAGTCGGTAAGCGGCCACTGCCCCAATTCGGTGAGGAACGACTTGAGGTCCCGCTTGTGCATCCTCTGCACGCTCATCCCCAAAGCGCTCCCGACCGCCTCGCCGAGCCAACCGCCGTGAATCTTCTCAAGGTAGTCGGCAGCGCTCAGCGAGCGGACCGACAGGCTATCCTCGTCGGTCCGAGGAGCCTGTGCCCCGCCTCCGCATGCGGCGAGCATTGCGATGGTCAGGCACGTGGCTGGAATTGCGTTCACTAAGTTCATGGCTTCCTCCTGCTGGCGGCAGCAGCCGCTCGAAATCCGGGCACCGCACTACGGCTAGAGACGCGATCGAAAAACCCGGAGCCAAGCGCAAGGCCGACTCGGACGCGTCTCTTCTCTGGACTGCGGAACCCGCGACCAGTGCCTTCTGCCTCGTAGGGCCGAGATCCGAAACAAGCATCTTGCCACTCGTCGCAGAGCAACTCTCACTGTTTGTATCGCATCGGCAAGTCTTTGTGCCTGTCAATCGCAGAATTGGCGGACCGAATAAGCGAAGCGGAGGCAACGGCGCTGTTGGCAGCCGCAATGATTCGTTAGACCATCGCGATCTTGAACCGAATCATTCCGTGTGGGCGGGAGATCGTTAGCAGGGGGTTAGGGGCGGATCAGTACCCCATACTGCAAGTCGTCCCTGTACTCTTTTCCTGCCGCGCCTAGACTCCTACCGCCGTTGCGGGCAGGTCCCCGCAGAGCGGGACTGTCGGCTGCCGCGGATTCCTCCCCGACTCTGATTGCCGGGTTTCGAACTGAATGATCCGTGCCCGGCGGGGGCGGTACCAGCCTGTCGTTCTTGGAAAACCGCACCCGCAGGCGCGGAAACTAGTTCGCCGAGATCGCGGCCTGTGCGGCGGCCAGACGCGCGATGGGCACGCGATACGGCGAGCAGCTCACATAGTTCAGCCCGGCGCGCACGCAGAAGGTCACAGATTTCGGATCGCCGCCGTGCTCGCCGCAGATTCCCACCTCGAGCCCGGGACGGGTCTTGCGTCCCTTCTCTAGGGCGATTTCAACCAGCTGGCCGACACCGCTCGAGTCCAGAACCTGGAACGGGTCGTCCTCAAGAATGCCCGCTTCCAAGTACGGGTTGATGAAGGTTCCGGAATCATCTCGGCTGAAGCCGAACGTGGTCTGGGTCAGGTCGTTCGTGCCGAAGCTGAAGAACTCGGCATGCTGCGCGATCTCGTCGGCAGTCAGCGCTCCCCGCGGCACCTCGATCATTGTCCCGACCTTGTAGTGGACCTTCCGCCCGGCAGCAGCAAATACCTCGTTGGCTGTGTCGACGACCACCTTCTTCTGATTCTCGAGTTCCTTGTGGTTGCCCACCAGCGGAATCATCACTTCCGGGATCGCGTCGACACCCCTCTCGGCGCATTCCACGGCCGCCTCGAAGATTGCCCGCGCTTGCATCGCGGTGATCTCGGGGAATGTGATCCCCAGCCGGCATCCGCGATGTCCCAGCATCGGGTTGAACTCGTGCAGCTCTTCCACGCGCTCCAACAGCGCCGAGACTTCCCTCTGCTTGGCCTCGTCCCCGCCGCCAGCTTGCAGTTGTGCCAGCTCCACCATCAGCTCTTCCCGCTTGGGCAAGAACTCGTGCAAGGGCGGATCGAGCGTGCGCACGATGACTGGGAAGCCGTCCATAACCTCGAAGAGTTCGACGAAGTCCTGCCGCTGCATCGGCAGCAGCTCGCTCAACGCAGCCGCGCGCGTTTCGGCATCCTCCGCCAGAATCATCTGGCGAACGTGCTCGATTCGGTGGGGCTCAAAAAACATGTGCTCCGTGCGGCAAAGGCCGATGCCCTCAGCGCCGAAGTTGCGGGCCGCGCGAGCGTCGCGCGGCGTCTCGGCGTTGGCCCGCACCCTGGCGGTGCGGTACTTGTCGACATGCTCCATGAACTGAGCGAAGTCGCCTGAAGTGGGGTCAGGATCGATGGTCTTGGCCTGGCCGGCGAAGACCTCGCCGGTCGAGCCGTCGATGGAAATCCAGTCGCCCTCGCTCAGCGAGTGGCCCTTGCAGGAGATTTGGCCGGCCTTGGCGTCGACACTCACGTCGCCCGCGCCGGCAACGCAGGGCGAGCCCATGCCGCGAGCCACCACGGCTGCGTGCGAGGTCATGCCGCCCCGAGAAGTCAGGATGCCCTTGGCAGCTTCCATGCCGTGAATGTCCTCAGGCGTGGTCTCCGCCCGCACCAGCACCACGGCGTTGCCCCTGGCGGCCTCTTCTACGGCAGCATCGGCCGTGAAAACGATTCGGCCGACCGCGGCGCCGGGAGAGGCAGGCAGGCCCACTGTCAGGGTAGTGAGCTGCCCCTTCGACGAGGGCTCGATCACGGGATGCAGCAGCTGGTCCAAATGCTGCGGCTCGACCCGCATCACAGCTTCCCGCTCGTTGATCAACCCTTCGTTGACCATGTCCACGGCGAACTTCACCGCGGCGGCCCCAGTGCGCTTGCCGTTGCGCGTCTGCAGCATGAACAGCTTGCCCTCCTCAATCGTGAACTCGAAGTCCTGGACGTCGCGGTAGTGCTGCTCTAGCTGGGCCGTGATTGTGCGGAGCTCGCCGTAGGCCTCGGGCAGCACTGCCTCGAGTTCATCGATCGGGCGGGGGGTGCGGATCCCTGCCACGACATCCTCGCCCTGCGCATTGACCAAGAACTCTCCGTAGAACTCGTCGGCACCCGTGGCAGGATCGCGCGTGAAGCCTACGCCCGTCGCAGAAGTCTCGCCAAGGTTGCCAAATACCATCGCCTGCACGTTGACGGCCGTGCCAAGGTCGTGCGGGATGTCATTCATGCGCCGGTAGTGGTTGGCGCGGGGATTGTCCCAAGACCGGAAGACCGCGTCACGGGCCATCTTGAGCTGTTGCTGCGCGTCCTGCGGGAAGTCCTCGCCGAGCGAATCCTTGTAGTGGGCCTTGAACGCCTCGACCACCCGTGCCAGCTGCTCGGCATCAAGGTCCATGTCATTCTCGGCACCCGCGGCTTCCTTGATGTCCTCGAGAATCTCCTCGAACTCTCCCTTGGACACGCCCATGACGACGTCGCCGAACATCATGATGAAGCGCCGGTAGCAGTCCAGGGCGAAGGTCCGCTTGCCGCTCAGAACAGCGAGACCCTCGGTGGCACTGTCGTTGAGGCCGAGGTTGAGGATCGTGTCCATCATGCCCGGCATGGAGAACTTTGAGCCGGAACGCACCGACAGCAGCAGCGGGTTGGCGGCATCGCCGAGCTGCTTGCCCATGTCGCTCTCAAGGTGCTGCAGGGCGGCCGCCATTTCGTCCTCGACCTCATCGGGCACGCGGTTGCCACCTGCGAGATACATGTTGCAGACCTGCGTGGAAACGGTGAAGCCGGGCGGGACAGGCACTCCGGCCAAGGCCATCTCGGCCAGATTGGCGCCCTTCCCGCCGAGCGTGTCGCGCATAGACCTGTTGCCATCGGTCTTGGAGCCGCCGAATGAGAACACATGCTTTGCCATGTTGGTGATTTCCCTCTGTCTTGGATCGCGTTGCCAGACGCTCTGCGTGGACTCAACAGCCCCGCGCCCACCGTGCGCAGAGCCAGTGCTATCTGATTGGTCGGAGGTTGGGATCGGAGCGTCGCGACCGGACACCCTCGGGTCCGCAAGCGTAGGTAGCGAAGCCTTGATATTAGCAAATCTGGCTGCAATTTTGGCCGCTTGATCCTGGTCCATCAGACTGCGGCATTGGTCGTCTGAACGCAGAGGTGCCGCCGTTAACGGTGACACAGCCGTGGCGGTTCGGACCATACTCCTCTACCAGCCGGACGGCACGATACTGAGGCTGCGGCCGATCTTTAGGCCGCACCAGTCAGCGAGGATGTGCACGTCTTGGAGCGCTACGAGAGTGGCAAGCGCGTTCAGGTGGAGAGGCTCTGGGTCCGCTTCGGCAGCACCACACCATAGGAATCCCAAGGACGCTTCCGCTGGACTAGAATTATCCCGTGACGCTCCGAGTGATTCGGTTCGCGCTGCCGCTCGCCGGGCTACTGCTCTTCGGCAACCTCTCCGAAGTTGGCGCCCAGTTCCCTGCTCAGGGACCCAGGCTGCCCGGCGACACCTCGGGCAATGCCCCGCTTCGCCGCAGTGTTCCCCAACCGGGGTCCAACATCGCTTCGACCGTGCGCACCGCGTTGTTCTCGCGGAACTGGGCAGACCGGGATCGAGCGCTACGCTTCTTGGTCAAACGCAACAAGAAGGACGTCGTTCCGGCTCTCATCACGGCGCTACGCGTTCTGCCCGACTCTGACGGCCGGCTTCTCGACGCGCTCCAACGACTCGCCGGAGCCAAGATCCCGCGCGACTGGAATGCGTGGATGGAGTGGCTGGAGGAGCACGCCGAGATCCGTCCCTACCGGGAGTTCGTTTCCTTCAAGGCAGACCTCCTCGCAGGGATTGACAGCAGTTTCCATAGCTTCCTCTACCCGGGGGTGAGGCACGAGATCCGTGTCGAGGAGATCGTCTGGGGAGGCGTCAAGAAGGATGGGATCCCCGCGCTGGTGAACGCCAAACAGATCCCCGCCGGTGAAGCGACCTACCTCACCGACCGGGAACTGGTCTTCGGGGTCAGCATCAATGGCGACTCGCGCGCCTATCCGCTTCGCATCCTCGACTGGCACGAGATGTTTAACGACGTCGTAGGCGGCGTCCCGGTGTCCCTCGCCTACTGCACGCTCTGCGGGTCGGGCATCCTCTTCGACGCCCAGGTACCCGGCCGCCGGACGCCTTTCGTCTTCGGCTCTTCCGGCCTTCTCTATCGGTCGAACAAGCTCATGTACGACACCCAGACGAAGTCGCTCTGGAATCAATTCACCGGGCGGCCCGTGGTCGGGAAACTGGCCAAGTCCGGCATCGAACTCAAGGTCCTGCCGGTGGTGATCACGAGCTGGCAGGACTGGCTCGCCGCCCATCCGGACACCACGGCACTCTCCCTCGACACCGGCTTCAATCGAGACTATCGGCCCGGACGAGCGTACAGCGAGTATTTTGCAAGCCCCGATCTCATGTTTCCCGTGGTAGTCCGAGATCGCCGGCTCGCGCCGAAGGACCGTATCTTCGTGCTGCGGGACGGAGCCAACGAAATGGCTTGGGCTCTCTCGCTCTTCCGAGGCGGTGCCGTCATCCACGACAAAGTGGGACCGCGCAATGTGGTCCTCATTGGAAATGCCCAAACGGAGACGGTCCGCGCCTACGAATCGGGAGGACGGACGTTTGTCGCGACTGAGAATGATCCGTTCCAGATGACGAGCGACGGGACGCAATGGACCGTCACCGAGGCCTCCCTTACCGGACCGGGCGGCCAGAGCCTCGCCCGGCTCCCCGGGCATGTCGCTTACTGGTTCGCTTGGCAGAGCTACAAGGCCGGAAAGCCGGCCAGGCTGGAATAGCAGCTCACCACGGCCGAGCGGGACGGGTCGCCCTCCCGATTCGCAGCACTCGTGTTGCCCCTAGCCCACGTTGACACGGCTACCCGCAACTGCCTGTGCTTACAGGGCCGTGAACTGGCGCCACTGCCAAGACCCCTCCCTCGCGCGGGTCAGGGCTCCGCGACATGGGCGATGCTGGCGCTACCCTGTGAACAGACATGCAACTTGGATTTGTCAGCGCCATCCTGCCCGACCTCTCCTTCGACGAGGTCTGTCGAATCGGGGCAGCGGAGGACTATGACTGCATCGAGGTCATGTGCTGGCCGCCCGGCAAGGCCGAGCGGCGGTACGCCGGCGTTACCCACATCGACACTGCCACCCTAGACGATGCCGGCGTCGACAGCATCAATGCGTCGCTTGATCGTCATCAAATCCAGATCAGCGGCCTCGGATACTATCCCAACCCCCTCTCGCCCGACAGCGAAGAGGCCCGTGTTGCCCAAGGCCACATTCGCTCTGTAATCCGCGCCGCTCGCGCGCTTGGCCTCTCCACTGTCAACACCTTCGTCGGCCGCGACTGGACTCTGTCCGTGGAAGAGAACTGGCCGCGCTTCCTGGAGGTCTGGCGGCACTTGGTTGCCTATGCCGAGGATCACGGCGTCCGGATCGGAATCGAAAACTGCCCGATGATCTTCACTCGCGATGAATGGCCGGGGGGCAAGAATCTTGCCTGCTCGCCAGCCATCTGGCGGCGCATGTTCGAGGACATTCCCAGCCCCTCGTTCGGACTCAACTACGATCCTTCGCATCCGACTTGGATGCAGATGGACGCCATCGCCCCGTTGCGCGACTTCAGCGACCGCATCTTCCACGTTCACGCGAAGGACGTCCGCGTGGACCAGAAGCTGCTCGACGACGTCGGCATCTTGGCGTACCCCCTCCAGTTCCACACGCCCAAGCTCCCGGGGCTTGGCGATGTCGACTGGGGGCGATTCTTCTCCGTCCTGACTTCGACCGGCTACGACGGCCCTGTTTGCGTGGAGGTGGAGGATCGTGCTTACGAGGGTTCGCTGGAAGAGCGCAAGCTATCGCTCCGACAAAGCGCCCGCTTCCTGCGGCAGTACATTCCGGACCGCGACGGACTATAGGCGCAGCTAGCCGCGCTGGCCGCCGGCCGCTTCCGCATCAATCAGCGAGAAGTCAGCAATGGTCGACAAGGCCTTCAGCATGCCTGCCAAGAACACCAAGCGATTGCGACGCAAAGCCTCGTCCTTCGCCATCACGAGGACATCGTCGAAATAGCGGTCCAAGGCCGGCCGCAGTGTCGCGATCGCTCGCAGCGAGGTCGCATAGTCGCGCTTCGCGTTGCGCTCGGCGATCTTCGCCCCGACGGATTGCAGCGAGGCGTGCAGGTCCGCCTCCGCCCCGCCCTCCAGCAGAGTGAGATCCAAGTTTGCGCCGTCCAGCGATTGTGCCGTTCCGGACTGTTCCAAGATATTGCGGATCCGCTTGAAGCTGACCGCCAGAGCCTCGAAGTCGGGGGTGTGGCGAACTTCGGCCAATGCTCTCGCCCGGGCTAGTACATCGACGGGAACGGCGTCGGAAGCAGCCAAGACGGCATCTGCCGAATCCGCACCAAAACCGCCCGATTCTTGCAACCAAAAGCGCAGACGATCCAAGAAGAAGTCTCGCAGCTTCGGCGCATTGGCGCCGGCGGACGCGAACTCAACCAACTGGTCTAGCGAGATCGCCAAAGAGCCTTCTAGGACGATGCGAATCGTCCCGAAAGCCGCCCGGCGCAGTGCCAGCGGATCCTTGGATCCGGTGGGCATCAGTCCGATCCGAAACATCCCGCCGAGAGTCGTGAGCCTGTCGGCCAGCGACGCTAGCTGTCCGACTAGCGATCGTGGGATAGGACCCGAACCGCCCGCTGGCAGGTAGTGATCGTAAATCGCGTCAGCCACCTCTTGCGACTCCCCCTGCGCGGCCGCGTAGAGACCTCCGATCTTGCCTTGAAGCTCTGGGAACTCTCCCACCATCTCGGTCGTCAGGTCGGTCTTTGCCAGACGCACGGCACGCAGGGCGCTCGTCGCGTCGGCTGCGTCCAAGAAAAGCGCTTCGCTCAGGCGCGCGACTGCGTCGAGGTTGCTCTCGGTCTTGGACCAGTAACTGCCCAGAGAGGCTTGGAAGGTGACTGCCTTCAGATCTTCAAGACGATCTGACAGCGAACTCCGCTGGTCAAACTGCCAGAAGAAGCGGGCGTCATTGAACCTGGCCCGCAGGACACGCTCGTGCCCCCTGCGAATCACGCCATCGGTATCGCCGCCAGAGTTCGCGATTGCTACGAAGTGACTCGCCATCGCCCCCGAGCTGTCCTGGACGGCGAAGTACTTTTGATGGACGAGCATGACCGTCTCGAGCACCTCCTCGGGAAGGTCCAGGTAGCTCTCGTCAAAGCTGCCCAAGACCGCCGTCGGATGCTCCGTCTCGAACACCAACGTCTGCAGCAACCGTTCGTTGCGCCGCAGTTCGAAGCCGGCTGGCAACAGCGCCTCGGCGTCAGCGACGATCTTCGACGCCCTGCCTTCGGCGGAAAGTAGCACGGCATTGGCACGCAAGCCAGACCGATACTCTTCGGCCGAGTTGACGGTGATCGGCCCGGAACCGAGCCGCCGGTGCCCCCAAGTGACATTGCCGGACCGGACCCCGGCGAACTCCACGGGCACGACATTGCCGTCGAGCAGCGCCACCAGCCAGCGAATCGGCCGTATGAATCGAGGGCTGCCCTTGCCCATCCAGTACATGCTGCGCGGAAAGCGCACGCCGAGCACGATGTCCGGCAGCACGCTGGCCAGCAGGTCGTGCGTTCGCTGGCCTGCGATGGTGCGCCGCACCATGAGCTTGCCGTCGTCGCCAAGTTCAAGCTCCTCGACCGCGACACCCGCCTTGCGCGCGAATCCCAGCGCCGCGCGCGTGGGATTGCCATCGGGATCGAAGGCTATCTGCTTTGACGGTCCCGCCAACGTCTCGGTCCGGTCGCGCTGCCGATCGGGCAGGCCCTCCGCAACCAGCGCCAAGCGGCGGGGCGTGGCATCGACCGAGATTCCCCCGCCGCACTCGAGGTCGAGCTCGCGCAGGGCCGCCCGGAAGCCCTTTTCCAAGTCCCGCATCGCCCCCGGCACCAAGCGAGCCGGGATTTCCTCGGTGCCGACTTCGAGAAGCAGGTCGCTCACGCTGCCTCCCCAGCCAGGCACTGCCGTTGGTCGACCCACGCCTTGGCGACCGCAACCGCCAGGTTGCGCACTCGCTGGATCACCTGGGCGCGCTCGGTGACGCTAATCGCGCCCCGGGCCTGCAGCGTGTTGAACAAGTGCGAGCACTTCAGGGTCTGGTCGAACGCGGCCAGCAGCGGAAAACGCCGACGCTCCAAAGGCGCTAGATCGCTCGCATAGCGCTCCAGGAGCCGCTTGCACTCGGCTTCGTGCAGGTTGAACTCGTCCCAGACAAAGCTAACGTCGGCCTCCTCGAAGTTATACGCGGAGTACTGCTCCTCGTCGGCCAGCCTCACATCGGCGTAGGTCCATTGGTCGTTCCAGCGGATGTCGTAAACGCTCTCAACGTCCTGGATGAACGCCGCCAAGCGCTCCAGACCATAGGTGAGCTCGGCGGGAACGACGTCCAGGTCCAATCCGCCGCACTGTTGGAAGTAGGTGAACTGTGTGATCTCGAGGCCATCCAGCATGACCTGCCAGCCCACGCCCCAGGCCCCCAACGTCGGCGATTCCCAATTGTCCTCTTCCAACTTGCAATCGTGCTGCGAGAGGTCAATCCCGATCTCTTCCAAGCTCTTCAGATAGAGATCCACCACGTCTTCCGGCGCGGGCTTTAGGATCACCTGCAGCTGCATGTGCTTGTACAAGCGGTTTGGGTTTTCGCCATACCGTCCATCCGCCGGACGGCGGCTGGGCTGCACGTAAGCAACCTTGTAGGGCTCGCTGCCCAGCACGCGCAAGAGAGTCTCCGGGCACATCGTGCCCGCGCCGACCTCGCAGTCGAACGGCTCTTGGATGATGCAACCCTGCCTAGCCCAGTACGCCTTCAGGCGCATCACGATCTCTTGGAACGTCAGCATGGGAGCTCCACTCGCCTCAGGCAGAGGCAGCACTAACTCCGGGTCGGAGTGGCGGGCCCAAAATTTGAGAATAGCACTCGATAGGGTTCCGAGGGCACGGCCTAGACTGACCCGACTACGGTGTGCGGAGCGAGCGCGGATCACGTTGACCCGCAATGCCTGCCTTGGATCGAGGGTCCGTAGCGAAGGTAACGGTTTTGCCGACCTTGACCGGTCGGATCGTGCGGGGCCAGTTCACTGGCCGACCGCCTATCTAGCCGAGTATCCCAGCCGATTTCGCGAATCCGGGTCGCGCGTCAACAACCCAGGAGCTACGCCAAGCGCAGCGGCCACGGCCGGACGCACCAGCCTGTCCGTCGGGTCCGTGTTGGGGAATCCCAGCCGGTCGTTGACGTAGATTTCCCAAGCGCCCTTGCGAACAGAGAAGTCATCCGGGAACTCCGGCTCCGCCATGACCGCAGCGTTGAACTCGCGGGCGCGCCGCAGCGCCTCGCGAAAACGATCCTCCAACGACCCTTCCAAGCCGCGGCGAACACTGGTCAACAGGCCCGGGCCGGGAGGGTTGAGATTGACGGAGAATGTGTCCCGCTTGCCGGCGATCAGGATTCCCGGCCCCCCGGGCATATGGGCGTAGTCTGCCAAGTCCACCCAATCGGCCGGATGGTCGTCCGCCTTGCGCCAGCGGTCGAAGATCACCAAGAACTGGTCAAGGTCGGGATCGGGCGGACAGTCAAGCAACAGCTTGACATCAATCCTCTGCAAGTTTGATTGCATGCGGTCGGCCAGGCCTAGAAATCCGTCGCCTGCGAATACACGCCCTGTGCCGCCTCGATGAACAGGGTCGCTTCTTCAACGCGCAGCCGGGCCCGTTCCGAATCCTCGCTGGGGCCCTCTTGCGCCGTGCGCATGAAGTTGTCGGCAAACGGCTTATAAAAGCTGTCGGTGTCGTAGAAGTGCTTGCGAAATTCCTCAACCGTGTCGTAGCGGTCCGAGAGCCAAAGCCCCTTCGTGAACAGTAGCGCGTCGGCGGCCTTCTTGCAGGCCTCGAACGCCTTGGCCGACGCGTCGCCGAAGCGATCCCGCTCCAGGTCCAAGGTGGACTCAAAGTGAATCCGGTCGGCATCCTCGAGCAAGAACTCCGCTTGATCGACAACCTCGCCCGCGCACTCGCCGACACCGATCGAGCGCTTGTACTGCCATGGCTGGCGGATGTCGCGATAGAAGTCGGGCGACTCCTCGAACGTAGGCAGCTCCATGAACTCGGCCAGCTCTTGCTTGACCCGAGTCTTGCCGAGGCGGCCCACGACGTCGCTCAACGTCTCGTCGCCGCGCTTCTCGCGGTTGTAGAACTCCGTCACCCTGACGATGGCCTTGTCCACGTTTTGGGACGGGATCTTGCCGACAGCGAGGCCGTACGACTCGGCATTGTTGCGGGTCGAGCCGCCCAGCGTGACTTGGAACACCGGCGCGGTGTCGTTCTTCTTGCGCTGGACAGAGCCGAAGAACCCGATGTCGGCGATGTGGTGCTGGCCGCAAGAGTTGAAGCAACCGCTGATCTTGATCTTGAGGTCCGAGCGATGCGCGATCGCGCTCATGCCGTTGCCGAATTCCTTCCTCAGGTGCGCCGCCAAGCCCCGCGAAGCCGTGATGCCGAGCTTGCAAGAGTCAGTTCCCGGGCAGGCAACGACATCCTTGAGCCGGCCCGCGCCGGTCTCGGCCAGGCCGATCTGGGCCAGGTCTGCAAACAAGTCCGGCAGGTCCGCGTTAGAAACCCACTGCAGCAGCAGGTTCTGCTCGACCGTGGTGCGCAAGGTGTCCTTGACATACTTCCGCGAGACATCCGCCAGCTGCCGCGCCTGTAGCGAGGTGATATCGCCAAGGGGCAAATAGATGTCCACCATCGAGTAGCCGTCCTGGCTCTGCGGATGCACGTTGAGTTCCAGCCACTCGGCGAACTGCGGGGTCTGGCTGCGGCCCGCATCGAGCCGCGACGGGGGGTTCAACGGTTCGTCGCGGAGCTGCTCCAGCGCCAGCTGGAGCTCGCCCTCCCACCGCGGGTCGGCCGACAGCCGCTCGCGCTCCTCTTCGACCAGCCGCTTGAATTCGTCGATGCCCTGCTTGGCGATCAAGAACTTCATGCGCGCCTTGGCACGGTTCTTCTTCTCTCCCAGCCTCGCGAACACGCGCGAGATCGCCTGCGCCAAGGGCAGCATCTGGTCGGCCGGCATGAATTCGCTGTAGAGCTTTGCCTGGTGCGGCAGAGAGCCGAGTCCGCCGCCGACATAGACCTCGAATCCTTGAACTCCGTTGCGGACTCTCGCGACGGCGCCGATGTCGTGCATCCGGCCCAGGCCGCAACCGTGCTCCGAGCACCCCGAGTAGGAAATCTTGAACTTTCGCCCGAAATTCTGCGCATCCGGATGGCGCAGCATGAAGTACGCCATCGCGTGGGCATGCGGAGCGACGTCGAACGCCTCGTCGGTGCAAACTCCCGCGCACGGGCAGCAGGTCACATTGCGGATGACGTTGCCGCACGCCTCGCGCGTGGTGATGCCGACGGCTGCCAGCCGCCGCATCAGGTTCGGGGTGTCATTGATGTCGACGAAGTGGCACTGGAAGTCCTGACGTGTCGTCACGTGCAGCACGCCAACGGCGTATTCCTCGGCTATGTCCGCCAAGGCTACCAATTGGTCTGCGCTCAACCGCCCCATCGGAATCTTGATGCGCTGCATCTGGACCCGATCCTGGCGCTGCCCGTAAACGCCGTGGCGCAAGCGGAACTCGGTGAAGATCTTCTCGTCGACCACGCCGGCCTGGAGACGCCGCAGCTCGGTCTCGAAGATGTCGATCTCTTCCCGAATCGCATTGGGCAGGTGCCCCCATTCGGCACTACTGTCCACGGGCTTCAGGTCAACTGCGGACATGCTGCGAACCCTCCCAACGGGCCTCAAGAGTCAACGGCTGCGGACGCTGCCTCGAACGGCGCGGGGCAGCCAACTGCCTAGTGTGATGTTACCACCACCGCCCGATTCGACTGGGTCAACAGCAGCTACGACAAGATCCTGCGACTGGAAGGCGCGGGCGCCAGCTGCAGGCCCGGAAGAGGTCGAAGGAACCGAACTCGGAGATTGCGACCAACACCCGCCGGACAGCTTGGCCGAAGTGCCGCAGATGCGGGAGAACTTGCCTCAGTCCGGTCCAAATCGCAGGCGCACCGCACGTTCGGACAGCACAGTCGTGTACAGTATTTCCAAAGGCAGGCATTCATGTTACGCACGTTTCTCACAGCGTTATTCGCGACTCTGCTGCTGGTCACGTGGAACGCCGGTTTCGCACCCGTGCCCACGGCGGCAGACAACCACCTCACCAGCGGACAGGGCGACTACAAGTTCAAGGTTGTCTACAAAGGCAGCCACCTGCCACAAGAGGCCCAGGCCGTGCTTGAGAAGGCCCACGGTGGATTCGCCATCGACCGTCGCGAAGGCAAGGGCGAGGTCTACTTCGCGCTGCCGGGCGCCGGCATCATCCAGATCAGCAGCGACCTGGGGGCAACCAAGATGCTGCCCACCGCGGCCGACATGAAGCCGCACAACATGCACAACGCCACGATCTGGTACGACTCTGGCGGCGAGGCACACCTGACGTTTCCCGGCAATGGAAACAGCACGGTCTACACGACCGATTTGGGCGGAAAGCTCGAGCACAAGCTGACCACCCCCAGTGGCGGCGAGGACCTTGGAACGCCCACGGCCACCGATTACTTCATGGGACGCGGGAACTTCGTGCCAACCGACGTCGAGGAGCTTGACGGCCTGTTGTACATCGCCACCGGCTACTCGTCGCTGGACTACGTGATCACCGCCAAGGTGGAAAACACCAGTCCATTCAGAATTTCCTGGTACGACCTTGCCTTCGGAGGCAAGGGCAGCGGGGCCGGACAGTTCGGCACCGGTCACGGCATAACCGTACCGATGGGAACGCGCCGCATCGATATCGCCGACCGTCCGAACGCCGAGATTGATCGCTTCACGCGCCACGGCCAGTACATCTCCACCCTCAAGCTCCCGTTGGGATCGTTTCCCTGCGATGTCGACTATCTGGACAACCTCGGCGTGGTCGGCGCCCTGCACGGCGCGGACCGGCCGCAGGGCGCACCGATCTATATCCTCGAAGACGACAGGTTGGTATCGACCATCCTGCCCAAAGCCGAACTGGGCCTCGAGAAATTCCAGCATGTCCACAACGCGGTGCTGCACAAGGCCAATGGCAAGCTGTACGTGATCGCGCAAGCTTGGAATCCGGGAGACTTCGCCATCTTCGAGCGCGTAATGTAGCCATTTCGGCGGCACGCTTGCTTGCAGTCGAGACTGTCGGAGCCCGCCCGATGGCGGAGCGTCGCATTGCGCGCCTCCCGAGTCCCGCCTAACGCCTCATGCCCGAATCGCTCGCACCATCGACAATCGAGGAGTTGCGCGCCGCCCTGCTCCAGTGCGCTGAGGAGCAGGCCAGCATCGAGACGCGGGGCGCCTTCTCGAAGGCAAGTTTCGGCGGTCCGCTCCGGCAGGCCACCTGCCGGTTGCAGACCTGCGGCCTCAACCGCCTGCTGGCGTACGAGCCCGCCGACCTCACGGTCAGTGTCGAAGCGGGCATGCGCTACGCCGACCTGAGCCGGACGCTCGCGGAGAACAACCAGTTTCTTCCGCTCGACCCTCCGTTCGCCGAGGATGCGACCGTAGGCGGGATCCTGGCAGCGAACTCCAGCGGCAGCCGGCGTCGGCGGTTCGGCACCGCGCGCGACATGACCATCGGCATGCGCTTCGCAACGCTGGACGGCAAGATCGTCAGTTCGGGCGGCATGGTCGTCAAGAACGTGACCGGACTGGACATGGCCAAATTGATGATCGGATCATTTGGCACGCTCGCCGTCATCGCTTCAGCGAACTTCAAGTTGTTCCCCATGCCCGAGAGTTTCGCCTCATTCGTGTTCCGCGGGGCATCGGCGTCCCTGCTGGAGGTGCGCAAGCAAATCCTGGGGGGCGTCCTGCAACCGATCGCGATCGACTGGCTCGACGCCGGCGCTGCCCAAGCTCTCGGCCTGGGTGGCTCGCCGGCGCTGCTCGCCGAGGCCGCGGGAAGCCCATCCGTAACGCGCCGGTTCAACGAGGCCTTTGACACGCTCGCAGCGACACATGGCGTGAGCCTTGACGGCGCGCCGGAGGGACTCTGGCAGCGCGTGCGCGAATGCGGCCCGAACTGGCTGAACACGCACCCGGACGGTGCGCTGGTGCGCTGTTCGACGGTCCAGACTAGGCTGGCAGAGCTGCTGGACCTGGCAGCCCGCTGCGGCTGCGCAGCGGCGCTTCGCGCCGGCAACGCGACCGGACTCCTAATGGCTCCGGACACCGAGACGGCTGGGCGCGCCATCGCCGAACTCCGGCAAGGGGGCTTTCGCGCGACTCTTGAGGCCGGCCCTGACACGCTCAAGCAAGGCATCCAGCAATGGAACGCTGGCGGCAGCGAGTTGCAGCTCGTGCAGCGCATCAAGGCCGACTTCGATCCCCTGTCGCTGCTCAATCCGAGCCGGTTGTATGGCGTGGTCTGAGCCTCTGCCGTTGCAATATTGACACACTTGAGTGTGTCCAAGTCGTGATTTAACAGATACTTGCAAAACTCCGCCGAACCTGCTATCACGACAGAGAGCTTCGGTTCGTGCTTCTCCCCGCCAACGGCAGCGCTGCTCGTTACGAGCACACGATTGAACGCCCGGTGGCCGCCAGCGGCGTCGGACTGCATTACGGAGTCGCCGTCAACTTGCGCCTTGCACCGGCGGCGGCGGGCCAGGGAGTGGTGTTCGTACGCACCGATCTGGACGATTTCTCGATCCGCGCAAGCTGGCGCCATGTTGCAAGGGTCAGCTTCGCAACCAGCCTCATGCGCCAAAGCGTGCTGCTGTCGACGACCGAGCATCTGCTGAGCAGCCTGCGGGCCCTGGGCGTGGACAACGTGCGCATCGAGATCGACCAACTGGAAGTCCCGATCCTGGACGGCAGCGCGCTGCCGTGGGCGGACTTGCTGCGCGAGGCGGGGATGCGCAAGCAGCGCAGGCACCGGCGCTACCTGCGCGTGATCCGGCCCGTCGAAGTGCGCGACGGGGAAAAGCGTATCTCCATTGAACCGGCCCAAGAGTTCCGCGTGGTCTGCGAGACCCGGTATGCGCACCCGCTGGTCGGCCCCCAAAGACAGGAGTTGACAGTCACTCCGCAAGCCTATGTAGAAGGCATTGCCCCAGCTCGGACATTCGGCTTTGTGCAAGACCTGGACCTGCTGCGAGACCAAGGCTTGATTCGCGGCGCGTCACTGGAGAACGCCGTCTGCTTCGGAACCGATTCCGTGCTCAACGAGGGCGGCCTGCGCTTTGCGGACGAACCGTGCCGCCACAAGCTGCTAGATCTGATCGGCGACCTTGCCCTGCTCGGCTACCCGTTACTGGGAAGGGTGGTCGCCTCCCGCGCCGGGCACGCGATGCACGTGGCGCTAGTGGACCGCATCATGCATGATCCAAGCTGCTACGAAATCGTGACGCTGGATCAATTGGAAGCCGCAGCTGGCGCGCCGGCAGCTTGACCGCCCACCACTTGGCGTATTCGCTCCAGCGTCTGCCGAGCCTGCTGGGCGACTTGCGGCCCCAGTTCGTCGCGGGGCCGCTGGTAGGGCTGGATCAAGGCGATGTCTTCGCTGGTCCCCACCATGTAGAGTCCCAGCAAGGCCTGCATGACATGCGTCATTTCCGGCCGAACCAGAGTGACTTCGTCCCCGCTGCTAACCGTGTCCCCGTCCGCGCGCAGCTGGCGGTCAACAATGCCGGGCACGGCGGCGCGGACATCGAAGGGATCGCCGCCGCCCTCCGGCTCGACCCGCACTAGCAACGCCCCGGCATCGAAGGCATCGCCGGGTTGGAGGCGATTCCGCACGATGCCGTCGTGGCCGCTGACGACCCGCTGGCTCTGGAGCATGCCGCGCATCTCAGCGCGACCGGCGGGGTCGCCGAACTTTGCCAGCGCGAGGGCGGCGTTACGGCGCACCAGCGGATGCGGGTCGGAGACGAGGTCCAGCAGCGCCGCGTGGAATTCGTCGCTGGAAGGGTCGTCGCCCATGAGCCAAGCGACGGTCAGTCTCAACTCGGGCAACTCGTGGCGGGCCAAATCCAGCAGCACGGGATACCACTGCTTCACCGAACCGTCGCCCGCACTCATGCGCCCAGAGATCTGGGCCATTGCGTGCTGGGCCCGGCGAGGTCGCTCCGTGTCCGTGAGGTACTCCTGAATCTGTTCGTCTGAAAGTTCCTTGCCGAACCACGTGTCCATCCAGAACCAGAACGGAATCACGACGCTGGCGATCGCCAGCGCCGTCGCGAACAACGTTGCCTTGCGCGATGCGAAGCCGGAGCCGGCCTGTTGGTCGCCACCCATGCCTTCATTGTCGTACGGGCGGCGCGGGATTCTGCGGGCAGCAGGCAGGCGCTGCCCCGTACGCGCTGTAGATGCCGCCGGTATGCGAGAATCTTCGCACCCATGAACCGGCGCATCTTCTTTCTCTCTACAGCTAGTGCCGCCATAGCCCAGACTCCCAGCGAGTCAGTCCGCCTCGCGTTGATTGGCTCCGGCGGGCGCGGCCGCAGAGTCATGTCCGAGTTCAAGCGCGATCCGAATCTCTCCGTCCATGGCGTCTGCGACGTGTACGAGCCCAACCTCGAGTCGGGTCTCTCGGCAGCCGGCCCGGGCAGCAAGGCCTACCGCGACTACAAGCGAGTGCTAGACGACAAGGATGTGGACGCGGTCCTGATCGCGACGCCCGAGCACTGGCACCACCGCATGACGCTTGACGCGATGGCGGCCGGGAAAGACGTGTATGTCGAGAAGCCGCTGTGCCATACGCCCGCCGAGGGCAAGGAACTGGTCGAGGCGGAACGCGAGTCAGATCGCATCGTGCAGGTCGGAATGCAGCGACGCAGCTATAACCTGTACCTGGAGGCTCGCGAAATCCGGCGCGGTGGCGAGCTAGGCACTGTGCGCATGGTACGCACGTATTGGCTCAATTCGCGCACCGAACCGCGCCGCGATACCTTCAAGGGACCGATCAACTGGGAGGCGTGGCTCGGGCCTTCGCGCGAGGTTCCCAAGGACCCCCTGGTCTTCTTCAACTGGCGCAGCCTAGCGGCATACTCGGGCGGCATCGCGCAGGACCAAGGCTGCCACATCTTCGATTCGATCCACTTGATCATGGATGCGGGCTACCCCGTCGCAGTCAATGCCTCCGCGTTGCGGCCGCACGTGGCGGGCATGGACCAGCCCGAATCGGTCGTGGTGGCAGCCGAGTACCCGCAAGGCTTCATGGCAATCTTCACCATCAACTACAACGCTATGCGCTACGCCAGCCGCGCCGACCAGCTCAATGCCTACGACGGCACGCTGGCCCGCATGGACATCGGAAGGGAGTTCTTGCGTGTGTTTCCCCGCGATTCCCCCGAAACTCCTTCGCTCGACAAGGAACAGCCCGGCGGCTTCGCCCAAGCCACCATCGACCACGTCATGAACTTCCTGCACTGCGTGCGCACGCGCGAGAAGCCGCGAGCAACGATGGACAAGGGTTTCCAAGCCGCGCTCATCGTGCAGCTCGCCAACATCTCCCTGAACGAGTCGCGAACCGTCGGCTGGGATGCCGAGACGCTGTCCGTGGTTTGATGGGAGATCGCTGACCCGAAGTCGAACCCGACCCTCTCCCGCCGGTTCTCGATCCCCGCCAATGCCGTCCGATCCCCCTGCAAGCGCCGCTCCCGACATGGGGCGCCTAGCCATCGTTGTCGCGGTAGGGCTTGCCGTCTATTGGATCCTGCCCCGCCCAGAGAGCGTTTCAGACGAAGGCTGGCGGCTGACCGGGGTGTTTGCTTCCGCCATTACGGGGTTGATGCTGCGGCCGCTGCCCGGCGGCGCGGTGATCCTGCTGGCCTTGGTCGCTGCTGTCTGGAGCGGCACCATGAGCTTGGACCAAGCTTTGGCGGGCTTTGCCACCCCTGCGGTGTGGTTGGTGGTCGGCGCCCTGCTGATCGCGCATGTCTTGATCGCCACCAATCTCGCCAAACGGATCGCGCTTCTCTTCGTGCGCTACTTCGGCAAGAATTCCAAGGGGGTGGCCTACGCGCTGATCCTGAGCGATCTCTCCCTGGCCACCATGATCCCGTCCAATACCTCCCGGGCGGGCGGCGTGATCATGCCCATCACGCGCAGCATGGCGGAACTCTACGGCTCGCGCCCCGGCCCAACAGCGAAGTTGCTGGGCACGTTCCTGATGGCCGCCGTCTATCAGGGCGAGATCGTCGCAACGGCAACGTTCCTGACAGGTCAGGCGGGAAATTTCGTGGCCGTGGAGCTGGCCCGAACACTGGCTGACTACGAACTCACTTGGGCGCACTGGGCGGCGGCCGGAATCGTGCCGAGCCTGGCCAGCATTGCCGGCTTGGTCTGGATCGTGGCCAAGCTCGTGCCGCCTGACATCCAGCACACGCCACACGCCATGCAGTTCGCCAAAGACGAGCTGCAAAAGCTTGGCACGATGGGGCCGCGGGAATGGTTTACGACCGCGCTTGTGTGCGCCGTATGCGGCCTGTGGATCACCTCTAACCTGCACTCCGTGCCGGTGGCGCTGGCCTCGGTCTCGGGGGCTTGCGTGTTGATCGTAAGCGGCGTCCTTCCCTGGCGGGAGGCGATCCGCCAGCACGCCGTGTGGGACATCATGATCTGGTACGGCGGGGTGATCACGTTGGGCCGAGCGCTCAGCGATGCCGGCGTGCCCCGGGCTCTCACCGACGCCATCGGTGCTGGTCTGGGAGACATGCCGTGGCTGCCGATGCTGGCGATTGTGCTCCCGATCTACTTCTTCGCCCACTATGGCCTGGCCAGCATCACGATGCACTTCCTGACCTTGTTCCCGGTCTTCTTGCTACTCTTGCTCGGCCAGGGTGCCCCGGTAGGCTTGGTGGTCTACCTGCTCGCATGCCTCGCCAACCTGTCGGCGGGCCTGACGCACTACGGCACCGTGCCTTCACCGATCTTTTATTCGCAGGACTACACCAGCTTCAAGCAGTGGTGGTCGGTCGGCTTCGTGGTCGCCCTCTGGAACGTGTTCGTGTGGTGTACCATCGGCACCTTGTGGTGGAAGTTGATCGGAATCTGGTAGTGAGCGCCATACATCAGTCCGTAACCTCTTGAGCCGTGCCGATCCCACTTTCGACGCTTGACATCTTCATCTTCGTCGCCAGCATTGCGGCCGTGCTGGGGATCGGCCTGTGGGCCGGGCGCAAGGAAGAGACCGCCGCCGACTATTACCTAGCAGGCCGGACCGTGCCGTGGTGGGGCGTTGCCGGCTCGATCTTCGGTACCAACGTCAGTGCCGACCATCTAGTGGGCATGCTGGGAATCGGCTATTCGATCGGTTTCGCGCAGGCTCATTTCGAGTTCCTGGCGATTGCCGGGCTGTTGATGCTGGCGTTCGTGTTCCTGCCGCTGTATCGCAACATGGGCCTGTACACGCTCTCCGAATACCTGGCCAAGCGCTATGACGGCCGCAGCAGCGTGCTTTATTCGGCGTTCAACATCCTCACCATCGTGATCGTGCGCATGGCGCTCGGGTTCTACATCGGGGCGAGGGCGCTGAGCTACCTGCTCGACGGCACGCCGCTGGCGATCAGCTACACGGGCGGCATTGCGATCTTCGCCCTGGTCACGGCCACTTATACGATCGTCGGCGGGCTGAAGGCAGTCATCTGGACCGACGTGATGCAGTCCGTGCTGTTGCTGTTGGCCGGGGTCTTTGTCGCAGTGCTGGTGTTCGGCCAGCCTGAAGTCGGCGGACTGGGCGGATTGCTCGCCAAGGACGCGGCGCTTCCCGCCGCCGAGCAGAAGTTCCACCTCTACTTGCCGACCGATCACCCACAGCTGCCTTGGACTGGCGTGTTCAGCGGCCTGCTGATCATTCACATCTTCTATTGGTCCACCAACCAGTTCATCGCGCAGCGGGCGCTGGCGGCCAAGAGCGAGTTCGACGCTTGCATGGGGATTCTGGTAGCGGGCTTTCTCAAGTTGCTGATTCCCTTTGTGTCCATCGCCACTGGAGTGGCCGCAGGCCTGCTCTTCGACGCGAGTCTGGCGCGAGGGGAGATTTCGGCCCTGCCCCTGCCCGACGATGCGTTCCCGCTTCTGGTTCAGATGGTGGTGCCAGCCGGCTATGGCTTGGTCGGCATCATCACGGCCGGGCTGATCGGAGCGATCCTCTCCAGCATCGACTCGATGATGAACTCGGGCGCGACCTTGCTGACGTTTGACTTCTACCGCAAGTACGTCGATCCGGACGCGTCGGAGCGCAAGCTGATCCGGGTAGGCCGACTGTGCATCGTCGCATTCGTGCTAATCGCCGCCTGCATCGCCGCGGTGATCTACACCGAGGAAGCCGCGGACAACTTCTTCCTGAAGGTGCCAGCGCAGATGGGACACGTGGTTCCAGGCATCGCCGTAGCGTTTCTCGGCGGCGTGCTGTGGCGGCGGGCGTCGGCAGAAGGAGCGTTCTGGGCGCTGCTGGCCTCTCCGTTCTTCTCCTTCGGGATCCAGTGGCTGTACGATTTGTGGGCCCCGGGTTCGGCCGTCGAACCGCTGTTCGGGGCGCAACTCAACTTCCTGCACCGCACGGCTCTGACCTCGGTGTTCGCTCTGGCCATCTTGGTCTGGGTGAGCTCGCGCGACCGATCCCTTCGGGCCGACACCGACCAGCTCACATGGTGGGGCCGGCCAGTCGCACGAGACGGCAAAACACGGAGCTTTTGGGCCAGCGAACGCCCGTGGGGCTGGCTGCTTGGCGCAGCCACGGTCTTCATGCTGGTCTACTTCGCCTGAGCGATACGGACGCGCCGCTAGCTACCCGCTATCCGCTCCCGGCCCCCGCTCGTTGTCCAAGAACTCGGTCAGACGGTCCACCAACTCCGCGGTGTTCTTGACCTGGCATTCCCAAACGGTGAGAACCTTCCAACCCATCGCCTCTAACTTGGCCACGTTGGCCTTGTCGCGCTCCATGTTGCCGATCAGCTTGGGGACCCAGTACTCCTGGCGCGACTCCGGCATCCGCCCGTATCGGCAATTGTGAGCATGCCAGAAACAGCCATGGACGAAAATCACCTTCTTGCGCGGCCCGAACACGAGGTCCGGACGGCCGGGCAGGCCCTTGCTATGCAACCGGTAGCGATAGCCCAGGCGATGCACGATCCTGCGCACGGTCAGTTCGGGGCCGGTGTCCTTGCCCTTGACGGCCTGCATCACGCGGCGCCTCTGTTCCGCCGTGAGCCAATCCGTCACGCGCACACTGTAGCCAATCGGGAACGATGATTCGTGCACCTTGCATCGCGCAGAAGAGGCATACGAGGATTCAAGTTAAATGGATTCAATAAGATAGCTGCAAAAATCGCAAAGTCGCCGGTCAGGCTACGATGAGGACATAGGCCCTAAGACCAATGTCGACCGCGGGTAGCAAGATCTCAATGCAACACGATCCGATCATCTTTGTTGGGCGCATTCTGGCGCTCGCCTCCATTGCGTTCGCTGTTCCCCTCGCCGCGCAGCAGGCGGCGGCCCAATCGCCGTGCCTACAGGTGCGCGTGCTAGACCCAACTTCCGCCCAACTGCCCACAGCAGGGGTTTCGGTTGGATCGAAAGAGGTGCCAGTGGACGATAGCGGCGTGGCCTTGCTGTGCGATCTGGGACCCGGACCGCACTCTGTCGTCGTGTTCGCGCCGGGCTTCGAGCCAGAAGAGGTCGAACTGTTGCAAGCGACCGGGCAGATCACGGTGGTCTTGCAGATCGAGGCCGTCACGCAAGAGCTGGTCGTGGTGGGAAGTCGTGCCGAGGCTCGTACCGTGACCGAGTCGCTGGTGCCCGTGGACGTGATCGCCGCCGAAGAGTTCGTGCAGCAGGGGGGGCCCGACTTGCTCTCGCAGCTGCGCAACGTGGTCCCCTCGTTCAACGTGACCCGACAGCCGATCGCCGATGCGGCGACGATCATCCGCCCGGCCAACCTGCGCAATCTTGCGCCTGATCACACGCTGGTGCTGGTCAACGGCAAGCGCAGGCACCGCGGGGCGGTCATTACATGGGTCGGCGGCGGCGTGGCCGATGGCTCGCAAGGAGCCGATATCTCGGTCATTCCGTCGATCGCCCTGAAGCAGGTCGAAGTCTTGCGCGACGGCGCATCCGCACAATACGGTTCCGACGCCATCGCCGGCGTGCTCAACTTCACGCTCAAAGACGCTCCCAGCGGCGGCAGCGTAGAAGTTCGGGCGGGCACCTACCAAGGCGGCGACATACCGGGCCGCGGGCCGGACGGACAGAGCATCACCTACGCGGCCAATGTGGGCATGCCGATCGGCGAGGACGGCTTCGCGAACCTCAGCTTCGAGTACGGCAACAGCGATCCCACCGATCGCAGCGTGCAACGCGCCGACGCAGCGGCCTTGATCGCTGCCGGCAACACCGCGGTTCGCAGTCCGGCCCAGATCTGGGGCTCGCCGGAAGAGCGCAACAATGCCAAGTTTTTCGCCAACTTCGGGAAACTCATCGGGGAATCGACCCAAGCCTACGGCCATGCGAACTATGCCAGCCGCAGGGTGACCGGCGGCTTCTTCTTCCGCAATCCCAACACGCGCTCGGCCGTGTTCAGCGGCGATGGCGGCAAGACACTGCTGGTGGGAGACGCCTTGGACGCTCAGGACGGCGTCCTTGATGGCTCGGCCGGCTGCCCGGTCGTGCCCGTTGTCGATCACGTTCCCGACCAAGCAGCTCTGAGCCGGGTCTTCTCCGACCCGAATTGTTTCAGCTTCCAAGAGTTGTTTCCCGGCGGCTTCACGCCGAACTTCGGCGGCTTCTACATCGACAACTCGGCGGTGGGCGGAATCCGCGGCCAGTTTGCCGGCGGGCTGCGATGGGACGCCAGCGCCAGCGCCGGCACCAGCGAGGTCGATTTCTTCATCAACAACACGGTCAACGCCTCGCTCGGACCCGACACGCCGACCGAGTTCAAGCCCGGCCTGTACCGTCAGCAAGATCTCAACCTGAACTTCGACATCGCCTACGAGGCCAGCGAACTCGTCCATTTCGCCGCTGGAGCGGAGGTTCGCAACGAACAGTTCACGATCGAACAAGGCCAAGAGGAGTCGTGGACGTTCGGCCCGTATGCTCCGCAAGGCTTCAGCGCCGCGTCCAACGGTTTTCCCGGCTTCAGCCCGATCGCGGTGGGGAGCTGGAATCGGCGCAATTCTGCTCTTTACGCCGACATAGAACTCTCCGACGCGGAGGACCGGCTCATTTGGGGCGGCGCTCTGCGTTTCGAACGCTTCGCTGATTTCGGGAACACCCTGAACTGGAAGACCGCCGCCCGCGCCGAAGTGGCCGACGGCTTCGCCGTGCGGGCCAGCGCCAGCACCGGATTCCGTGCCCCGACCCCGGGACAGCAAAACGCGTTCAACGTTTCGACCATCTTCGACATCACGACCCAGGAGCTGGTCAATCGCGGCACCATACCATCCAACTCGAAAGTGGCTGCGCTCAGGGGCGGGCATGGGCTGCGGCCCGAGACGTCGCTGAACTTCACGGCCGGCGCAATCGCCGAGGCCGGGATCTTCACGCTAACCGCGGACTTCTTCCGGATTGCGGTTAAGGACCGCCTGACGATTTCGAAGAACTTCACCCTGAGCGAGAGCGAGGTTACGGACCTCATCGCGGAAGGCGTCACCAGCGCGCGCAATCTCAGCTCGTTCCGCTTTTTCGTCAACGACTTCGACACGGTCACGCAGGGCATAGACATCGTGGCGGTCCTAGCCCCGACGGCCCGGTCGGAACTGAGCTTCCTTTACAACCACACCGGCACGAACGTCACTGAGCACGACCCGGAGCTGCTCAGCGACGAGCGCATCCGGAGGCTGCAGTACTCCTTGCCCATGGATCGCCTGAACGCAACTTGGAAGCAGCGGGTCGGGCGGTTCAATCTGATGGGCCGGCTGAGCTACTACGGGGAATGGTACGAACGCAGAGACAATCACACCTATCCCGGAGAGTGGCTAGTGGACTTCGAGATCGACTACAAGCTTGGCAAGGGCGTTTCGATCGCCGGGGGCGCTCAGAACGCGCTGAACAATTTCACCGACATCAGCCCGTCACAGTACGCGATCGGGTCCCAGTTCAGCCAGGCGTCGCCGTTCGGCTTTAACGGCGCCTACTGGTACACCCGCTTGAACTATTCTTGGGGCGCTTCGTTCTGACGCAAGCGAGCGCTCGCTAGGATCGTACAAACTATTTAAAATCAGTTGTCTGGCAAGTCTGAGACAGGTGCCGGTCGCTTATCGCTGCGGCGCTTTCGTTGGTGGTATGCTGTGTCTCAACCGCAATGAGCGCTTGGCACCAGATCTACTCTTCCGCGCCTTTCCGGCGCATGATCAAGCAAAAGACACGAGCGGTCTGTGCCATGACGGTGTTCTTTATCGTTTATTACTTCGCCCTGCCGCTGCTGGTGGGTTACCGGCCTGAACTGATGTCCCGCGCGGTCTGGGGCGAGGCCAACTGGGCATACCTCTTCGCCTTCTCGCAGTTCCTGATGGCCTGGGCCATCGCCTTCATCTATATGCGCTTTGCCAGCCGGTTCGACAAGATGGCTGACGGTATCCTGGCGGACGCGGCCAAGTCCGGGCTGGACGGCGGAGGCGAATAGAGTGTCGCTTCCCCTGCTGATGTTCTTGGCGTTCATCGCCGCAACCCTCGGAATCACTTACTGGGCGGCCGGCCGCTCGTCGGGAGAGAAAGCCTTCTTCGCCGCCGGGCGGCGCATCACGGGCTGGCAAAACGGCCTGGCCATTTCCGGCGACTACATGAGCGCGGCATCGTTCCTTGGCATCGCCGGCTTGATCGCCTTCTACGGCTATGACGGCTTCATGTACTCGGTCGGCTTCCTAGTGGCCTACCTCACGGTGCTGCTGGTCGTTGCCGAACCGCTGCGCAACACGGGAAAGTACACGATGGCCGACGTGCTGGCGTATCGGCTGCAGGAGCGTCCGGTAAGGGCGTGGGCCGCGCTGAGCACTCTCACCGTCTCAACGTTCTACATGATCGCCCAAATGGTGGGAGCCGGGGCGCTGGTGAGCCTGTTGCTGGCGGGATCGGGGATCGGCTACACCACCGCCGTCACCGGCGTCGGGGTCTTGATGATCGTCTACGTAGTCTTCGGCGGCATGCTCGCCACTACATGGGTGCAGATCGTCAAGGCCGTACTGCTCATGAGCGGCACGTTCCTGCTCAGCGTGCTGGTCCTAGCCCATTTCGGCTTCGATCTCGGCGAACTGTTCAAGGCGGCCACCAACATCACCCTGCAGTCCGACGGAGCTGTCGTGACCCGGAACTTCATGGAGCCTGGCCTGTACTACAAGCCTCCGTACGGAGCATTGGACCTGATTTCGCTGGGCATGGCGCTAATCTTCGGCACGGCCGGCCTGCCCCATATCCTAATTCGCTTCTACACGGTGCCGGACGCCAAGACGGCGCGGGTCAGCGTGTTCTGGGCGATGTTGCTGATCGGGGCGTTCTACATCATGACGACGTTCCTCGGCTTCGGGGCGGCGACAATCGTGGGCCCCGACCAGATCACCGCGAACGGCGGCACCAATATGAGCGCTCCCCTGCTCGCACAGGCGCTGGCAGGCGACGTATTCTTCGCATTCATCTCGGCGGTCGCTTTCGCAACCATACTCGCCGTGGTGGCCGGATTGACCATCAGCGCGTCAACCTCGTTCGCCCATGATTTCTACTCCAACGTGTTGCACCACGGCAGCGAGCGCCGCCCCGGAGACGAGGTACGGGTGGCCCGCTGGACCGCGTTCGTGGTCGGGGCGGTCTCCATCTTGATCGCCATCGGGCTGGGGCCGAACGCCAACGTCGCGTTCTTGGTCGGACTCGCCTTTGCGGTGGCTGCTTCGGCCAACCTTCCGGTAATCCTCTTCTCGCTTTACTGGAAGAGGTTCACCACGCGTGGCGCAGTTTGCGGCCTGGCGGCCGGACTGCTCTCGTCGGTGGGCCTGATCTTGGTCAGCCCGAGCTTCATGGGAATCGACGGTCCCGAGGTGGCTGAGAGCGCCCGGCGCATGATCCAGGCGCAAGCCCTTTACCCGCTGAAGAATCCGGGCATCGTCAGTATTCCGCTCGGCTTCTTGGCGGCGGTCATCGGCTCGCTGGTATCGCGAGAACCGTCGGCCGAGCACAAGTACTACGAACTCAGTGTGCGGGCTAACACCGGCCTAGGAGCCGAGAAGGCCGGCTAGGGCACTCGCCGCGAAGCATGCCGCGCGGTTGATCGCGGTACGCTATCTAGCGCTCCGGAGAATCCACCCATGACCGCCGCTTCAAACCGTCGCTCGAGCCTGCTCTCCTCCGAAGACTGGGTTGCGTGTTGGCTCGGCTTCGCGCTCGTCGTGCTCGCATTGGCCGGATTGCGGCCCGTCTTGCCAGGATTCTCGTGGGACCTCGAATCGGTCGGCTCGATGTTCAGCGGAGAGGGCATCGCAGCCATCGTTTCCACCGGCGCGCTCCTGATGGCCCTGGCGGGCATCGGCATCAAGCTGATGGGGGGAAGCCTGAAAGCCTTCGCTATCGCGTTCCCCGCTGTGTTCCTGTTGGGCTGGCTCGCGCAGTTCTTGGCAGGCAACGTGGCCGTCAAAGCCGCTGGCGTGACGTACGTCATCACCGGGCTATTTATCGGCTTGTTCATCTCCAACGTCCTGACAGTTCCGCGCTGGCTGCAGGCAGCGGCGCGCACGGAGTACTACATCAAGACCGGACTGGTCGTGCTCGGATCGAACATCCTGATAGGAGACATCCTCCAAGCGGGAGTTCTGGGCATTGCGCAGGCACTGCTGGTCATCCTCGTGATTTGGTACGTCTGCTTCTGGATTTGCCAGAAGCTGCGGGTCGACGACGAATTCTCCGCCATGCTCGCCACGGCTGTCTCGATATGCGGCGTCTCGGCAGCCATCGCAGCTTGCGGTGCCGTGCAGGGTGACCGCAAGAAGCTCTCCTATGTCACTTCCCTTGTCCTCGTCGTGGCGATTCCCATGATGTTGGTCATGCCTTGGATCATCTCTCAATTCGATATCCCCGACGTTGTCGGCGGAGCTTGGCTCGGCGGCACCATCGACACCTCTGGCGCGGTGGTAGCCGCGGGAGAGATCGTGGGCGATTCCGCGATGAACGCCGCGGTGATCGTGAAATTCTCCCAGAACGCCATGCTCGGGTTGGCGGCGTTCGCGCTCTCCGTGTGGTGGACCTTCCGCAGCGGCGCGGCAACCGGCGAAGCGCCGTCCGCGGCGATCATCTGGGAGCGCTTTCCGAAGTTCGTGCTGGGGTTCATCGCCGCTTCGCTGCTGTTCTCGTTCGCTTTCAGCGCCGAGTTCGTGGACTCGACCAAGAGCCTGATGCGGGGGTTGCGCACGTGGTGGTTCGCCTTGGCCTTCGTCTGTATCGGCCTTGAGACACGCTTCCGGGACCTGGTTGCGATGGACGAGGGCAGGCCGGCGGCTGCGTTCCTGCTGGCGCAGGCGGTCAACATCGGCTGGACGCTGCTGGTTGCGTGGCTGCTGTTTGGCGGGGTGCTCTTCGAGGTCCCGTCGCTCTAACCCCGCCGGGCGCTCATGCCGACGTATGGCTAGGTACCGCCCAGGGGACGGGTCGACTGCTCGAGTTCGGACAGGAAAGCGCGCGCTTGGTCAAGCAGCTGCTCTACCAAATTGGAGTGGCGGGAACTGATGTCGAACTTCTCGGCTGCATCGGCGTACAAATCGTAGAGTTCGCCGGCTACAAGCTGCCCGTTGGCCCCGGCAGCTAAGCGGAGCTTGTGCCGGCCCTTGCGAATTCCCTGCAGCCGGGTTTCGCCCTGGCGGCCTCGGCCGGCGAAGAAGTAAAAGTACTCATGCGGCGACTGGTTGGTCGCGCCGCTTAGCAGCGGCCATAGATCACGGCCGTCGAGGACTCGGTCGGTTGGCAGGTCCGCTCCCGCGAGCCCGGCGAACGTCGGCAGGATGTCCATGTTCGCCGCAACCGCCGAACTCACGCGGCCGGCGGGAATCCGACCGGGCATCCAAAAGATCCCGGGCACGCGCATGCCGCCCTCCCAAGTCGTCCCCTTGCCGAGCTTGAACGGCCCGGCGGACCCGCCATCGATTCCGTACTGCAGCCAAGGACCGTTATCAGAGGTATAGACCACCAACGTATCGCGGTCCAAGCCCAGCTCGGCAAGCTTGCCCAAGATCTGGCCTACGGACCAGTCCAACTCCTCGATGACGTCGCCGTAGCGACCGCGCAGGGACTTGCCCCAGCGGCTGTCGTTCACGAACAGCGGCACGTGCGGCATGGCGTGAGGAAGATACAGGAAGAACGGACCGTCCTTGCTTTCCTCGATGAAGCTGAGCGCCAGCTCGGTGTAAAGCGTGGTCAGGCCACGCTGGTCGGAATCGGTTTCCAGCACTTCGTCATCGCGCATCAGCGGCAGCGGTTGCGGAAACCCCTGCCCGCGTTCCAAGTCGTAGTAGCTCCCTTGCCCGGCGAATCCGGTCATGGCCCCGCGCTGGCGGGCCGAAATCATGCGCTCGTTCTCCGGCGGGCGGATCGGCATCACAGGGTGGTAGCGCCACATGTCGTTGGAATAGGGGATCCCGAACCAGCTGTCGAATCCGTGCCGGTGAGGCAGGAATTCCGGAGCGTCGCCGAGATGCCACTTGCCGATCATCTTGGTGGCATAGCCGCTGTCCTTGAGCAGTTCGGCCACGGTGATCTCGTCTCGGTGAATCCCCGTCGTCGCCTCCGGGCCGTGGTTGAAATCGAGGCTCGCACGAGGCGGATACGAACCGGTCATCAGGGCCGCGCGGGACGGGCCGCAAAACGACGCGGCATAAAAACTGGTGAGGCGCATCCCCTCGGCCGCCATCCGGTCGAGATGCGGCGTGCGGATGTCCGGATGGCCGTAAGCTCCGAGGTCGCCCCAGCCTTGGTCGTCGGCAAAGAGCACGATGAAGTTCGGGGGCTGTGCGGCGAGCGCAATGGCCGAGACCCCTAGCAAGAGCGGGAACGAGACAAAAAGCAAGCGTCGCATGTTGGAAGTTGCAAGAGTTTAGCACCGGCAGCGGATCCATCGAATCCAGAGCGGTCGAGCGCGAAGCTGCGCCGGAGACTGCGCCAAGCGAGGGCTCGGGCCGCAAGCGCTCAGGCAGCCCTATCCGGGCGGCTGTGGCCGAGGGTGACGGGCGTCATATGATGATGCACACATGATCGATCCGCACGAAAACTTCGACGGCACCTTCCCATTCGCGCCGCATTTCTGCAGCGCCGCCGGATTCCGCATGCACTATGTCGACGAGGGCGAGGGCGAGCCCATCGTCTTGCTGCACGGCGAGCCGACCTGGGGCTACATCTACCGCAAGTTCGTGCCCGAGCTTGCCAGGCAATGGCGCGTGATCGTGCCCGACCACATGGGCTTCGGCAAGAGCGAGACGCCACAACAGATGACGTACACGCTAGAGACCCACGTCAACAACCTAGCGGCACTGATCGATGAACTGGAACTCAGCGGCATCACCTTCGTCGGGCAAGACTGGGGCGGGCCGATGCTGACCGCCTACACGGTCCGGCACCCCGAACGCGTCGCTCGCATCTGCCTGCTGAACAGCATCTGCGGGTACGGGGCGATGGTGGCCCCGCGCGACGCTCCGAAACCGCCCAAGCTGCACGAGTCTGATTGGTTCCGCTGGGTGCGCTCGTCTGAGGCGGACGGCTCCTACTACGAGAGGATGCAAGATCTGGGCAACCATGTGGGCGACCTGATCGGTCGGCTGGGCTGTGCGACCGGACTGGACGAAACCGCAGAGCGGGCCTACGCCGCGCCGTTCGGCAGCCCGGAGGAATGCAAGGGTGCGGTCGAGTTCCCGCTCGACGTCGCGCTGAACCGCATCGGAGGCTATGTCAAGGCAGGCGCTTCGGGCGTCCCGGAGTTGCGCTCCAAGCCGGCCATGCTCGCCGAAGGGATGCTGGACAAGGCCATTCCTCCCGAGCTGGCGATAGCCGATTTCCGCGCGCTCTTCCCCCAAGGCCAAGTGACGCAGATCGAGCACGCTGCGCACTTCTGCCAAGAAGACGCCGCGCCCGAGCTGGTGGAGCTGATCAAGCAGTTCATGCTGGCGCACCCCGCCAGCTGAACGGCTCGGTGGTTGGTCAGAGCTCGCGCCGGCCTTCGATCGATTCGATCATCGTGGCCTCGTCGATGAACTCCAGCTCGGTGCCGATCGGAATTCCCAAGCCGATACGGCTGACCTTGACATCGAGCGGCTTGAGCAGCCGGCTCAAGTAAGCCGAGGTCGCCTGGCCCTCGGTGGTCGGACTAGTCGCCAAGATGATTTCGCGGATCGGGTTGTCCCGCATCCGCTCGATCAGGTTCTTGATCTTGAGATCCTCTGGGCCCACGCTGCGCAACGGCGAGAGCGCACCGTGCAGGATGTGGTACACGCCGGTGTAGGCCCGAGTCCGCTCGAGCACCATGATGTTGTTGGGCTGCTCGAGGACGCACACCAGCCCGTGATCGCGGTTCGGATCGCTACAGATCGGGCACAGCTCCCCCTCGGCGATGTTGTTGCAGCGCTCGCACAGCCGCACGCGCTCGCGCATCGCCAAGATGGCGTGAGCTAGTTCCTCGGCCTTGGGGCGCTCAATTCCCAGCAGGTGAAAGGCGAGCCGTTGCGCCGACTTCGCGCCCACGCCCGGCAGGCGCTTCAATTCGTCTACCAGACGGGCCATTGGTGCAGCTAAGTCGCCAGCGGCCATGACCAACCCTCGATCAGCGCAGCGGGGAAGCCTAGCCCTGCAGCCCAGGCGGCATGAGGCCGCCGGCAAACATGCCGCCCATCAAGCCGCTGACCCGTTGCTGCGCTTCGTCTTCAGCTCGTCGCACAGCCTCGTTGAACGCCCCCTGGACCATGTCCTGAAGCATCTCGATGTCCTCGACAGCTTCCGGGTCAATCTTGATGCTGGTCACGTTCTTGTGACCGTCCATGCTGACGGTCACCATCCCGCCGCCCGTCGAGGCCTCGACGCGGATTGCGTCGACCTCCTGCTTGAGGCGATCTTGCATCTGCTTGGCCTGCTCAAACATTTGCTTGGCATTGGGTGGCATCTTCATTGTGTCTTCTCTCTCAAATCCACTACGTTCGTGACGCGGCCGTCGAAACGCTCGGTGAAGGCTTGGACCGCAGGGTCGGACAAGGCGCGCGCACTGATGTCGTCGCTCCCGGAGCTTGCGGCACCGGAATTCCGCGAGGAACCACCCGGGCGCTGCTCGGCTTGACGGTCGGGATCGGCGGCCACGAGTCTAACATCAGGCTTGGCCCCGATCACGGCCGCTATGGCGGCTTCCAAGACCGGCCTCTGCAAGTCAAGAACCGCGAACCAATCACCGGGAGCCTGGACCGTCACCACTCGTTCCGCGCGCTCCACCCGGCAGGCCCGGACTGCATCGACCAGCGACTCGTTCTCGGCGGTTTGCAGCGAGCGCACAAGCTCCCCCAAGAAGCCCGACGCTGGCGCGGCGGCCTCGGGTGCTGGGGCCGGCTCGGCGGCGCCCGGTGACGGCGCCGCTGTCGGCGAACTCGACGGTACGTCCGCACGAGGCCTCGCCTCGGCGTCGACTCGGGGCGGCGGGAGAGCGCCCTTGCTGAGCCCGCTCAAGACCTCCTCGATCGAAGCCAGCCGGCCGGCATGCACCAGCTTGAGCAGCCCGACCTCTAGGCGAAAGCGCTGATGCGTGGAACTCTGCAGGTCTTGGTACAAGCTGAGCAAGATCTGCACGTAGCGGTTCAGATCGTCCTGCGAGAAGGCCTCGATCCAGTCCTTGGCGGCCTCTCGCTCGGCATGGCCGGCGGACACGAGCCTGGTGTCGTGGCCGGCGACCTTCATCACCATCAGATTGCGAAACTGCCGCGTGAGCTCGCCGCAGAAGTGCTGCGCGTTCCGGCCCTGTTGGAACAAGTCGTCGACGACCGCCAGCATGGCCGCCGGATCGCGGTCCCGGATCGCGCCGAGAATCCGGCCAGTACCCTCGCTGGGTATCACCCCGAGCAGGTCGCGAACACCCTTCGCCTCCAGCTTCTTGCCAAACGCTGCGATCGCCTGGTCCAACGTCGATAGCGAGTCGCGGACAGATCCGTCACCCGCCAGAGCGACAGCGGTTAGAGCGGCAGCATCGGCGGACACGCCTTCGCTGGCGCAGATCTTGTCGAGGTGCTGGACAACCTCCTGATGGTCTACGGCCTGGAACGCGAAGCTCTGGCAGCGCGAGGTGATCGTGGCCGGGATGGCCTGCGGCTCGGTCGTGCAGAGCACGAACACGGTCCAGCTGGGCGGCTCTTCCAAGGTCTTGAGCAAGGCGTTGAACGCGTCATTCGTGATCTGGTGCGCCTCGTCGATGATGAAGACCTTGTAGCGGTCCCGCGCGGGACGAAACTTGACGCTCTCGCGCAATTCGCGGATGCTGTCGATGCCCCGATTCGAGGCAGCGTCGATCTCGACGACGTCCAGCGACGAACCGGCGGCGATCTCCTTGCAGACCTGCGAATCGGGATCGAGCGACGCGCTGGGGCCGTCTTCCCAGTTCAGGGCCATCGCCAGAATGCGGGCCATGGTGGTCTTGCCAGTCCCGCGAGGGCCGGAAAAGATGTAGGCGTGAGCGATGCGCCCCTGGGTTATGGCGTTCTTGATCGTCAGCTTGACATGAGCTTGGCCGACAACCTCCTCGAATCTCTGAGGACGGTACTTGCGCGCAATGACTTGGTACATCGAGAGGACCCCGAATTGCGCCGAAGGTGGACTCCGGAGGCCCGCGGCACGCGGCAGAGGCCGCTACCGTTGCTTCCTCCCGGACCTGGCGGAGTTCACAGCGTCCCGCTGCACGGATCCGGAGTCCACCCTCAGTCTATCACCGCCAATCCGGGCCACTTAGGCGGGCATTGCGGCAAGCACGGGTTCTGCAACGCGATCCGCGACGATCAAGCCATCCACCAACTGGATTCGGCGGCTCGCCATCGCGGCGATCTGGTCGTCGTGGGTCACCATCACGAGCGTGGTGCCGGTCTCGCGATTCAGGCGCAAGAGCATCTCCAGCACCAACTCGCTGTTGCGGCTGTCCAAGTTGCCCGTCGGCTCGTCGGCGAGCACGATCGGGGGATTCGTGACGAAGGCGCGCGCCAGGGCTACGCGTTGCTGCTCGCCGCCGGAGAGCTGGACCGGATAGTGGTCGCACCGCTCTGCCAAGCCCACCTCGCCGAGCAATTCGATCGCCCGCCGCCGGGACTCCCTGTCGGCGTGACCGGTCAGGTCCAGCGGCAACATGACGTTCTCGAGTGCCGTCAGGGTCGGCACGAGCTGGTAGGCCTGAAAGACGAAGCCGATCTTGCTTCCGCGCAATAGCGCCATTTGGTTCTCCGCCAGGCCGGAAAGCGGCTCTCCGTTGATCAGAATCTCGCCGGAAGATGGCTTGTCCAGGCCGGCTAGCAACCCCAGCAGCGTGCTCTTGCCGCTGCCGGACGGCCCTTGGATGACCACGAACGTTCCTGCGGGAATCGTGAAATCGAGCCCTCGCAGGATCTCGACGACGCGCGAGCCGCTGGGAATGGACTTGACAAGCCCGCGGACTTCCAGCACCGGGGCCGGGTTCGACATATCGCGCGCCAGTGCTCCTCTTTCGATTCTATCGGCAGGCTGACCAACCGCCCGCCTCGGCCGAAACCGTGCGGTCTCGCCCCACCTCGCCGTGCGCGGTCTCAAGCCGCCAGCCGAGCCGCACGCCCGTGGCCACGCGGGATCCGCAACGGCGCTCGAGCGAACATCCCAGCCGCTGATTGCACATACTGAGGTTAGCAGGCCCTAACGATATGTCTAGGTTATTCCGGCGCTACCGTTTCCCAGTCCTGACCATGAGCGTGGCGACTGTCGTGCTGACCGCCTGCGGCACCACCGAGACGGACGCCCCAGCCCCGCCTGGCGCGGAGCAGGCGAGCAACAGCCGACCAGCGGTCGCGCCCGACGTGCCGGACGCGCGGCCTGTCATAGTCGCTTTCGGGGACAGCCTTACGGCCGGCCAGCGGGTCGGTCGATCCGAAACCTACCCGGCCTTCCTGCAGCGCGAGTTCGACAAGCGCGGGATGGGTTTCCGCGTCATCAACGAGGGGATCAGCGGGGACACTACGGCGGTAGCCCTCAGCCGAATCGATGTAGCCATCGCGCACCAGCCGAAATGGGTGATCTTGGCGCTGGGAGCCAACGACGGCCTTCGCGGCCTCCCGCTCGATGCCATGGAGCGCAACCTGCGAGAGATCATCGGCCTGCTTGGAAAGGCCGGGGCGAGAGTCGTCTTGGCAGGCATGAAGCTGCCGCGGAACTACGGCCCGGAGTACGTGCGAGACTTCGACGGGGTCTATCCGCGGCTCGCGGAAGAGCTGGACCTGCCCCTGATTCCTTTCCTGCTGGAGAACGTGGCGATGGTCCCCGAGCTGAATAACGCCGATGGAATCCACCCGAACGCAAAGGGTAACGAGATCATCGCTCGCCAAGTAGCCGCCGCCTTTGAGGATTTCTTGGCGGATTAGCCGCTATGGCCGACCGCGGTTGATCATGAACGTGGCGGAATCCGCGAAGTAGCGCAGCATCTCGTCGACCACCGCCGGTGGAAACTCAGCCTCGTGAATAGCCTGCGTCATCAGTTCCATCCAGCGATTGCGGGCGCGCTCGTCAATCGGAAACGGCATGTGCCGCATGCGCAAGCGCGGATGTCCGCGCTGCTCCACATAGCGCTGGGGTCCTCCGAAACGGCCGACCAGAAAGTCCCGCAGGCGCACGCGCGCCTGCTCGTGTCGCCCTTCCGGGTACATTGGCCCCAGGATCTCGTCCGCCGGCACGCGGTCGTAGAAGGCCTTCGTGAGCCGGTCGAAGCCGGCTTCCCCAACGATTTCGAAAACGCTGCTATCCACGTCTCCTATTCTTAGCGCATCGCAGGGCCACCCTTTCCCCGCATGTGCGGCCGATTCGCAAGCCATTCCGCAAATCGGGTGCTATGATTCCTGCCAGTGATGCTACGAACCTGCTTGCTGATCGCCCTCATGCTGTGCTTTGCCGGGGCAGCTGTTTCAGACGACGGCTTCGTTCCGCTGTTCGATGGCAAGTCGCTCGATGGCTGGGTCCTGCTCGGCCAACGCGGCGAGGGCTACACGGTCAAGGACGGGAGCATTGCTTGCGCCAAGGGCAGTGGCGGAAACCTGCTCTCGGCTGCCGAGTACGCCGACTTCGTGCTGCGTTTCGAGTTCAAGCTCGAGTCCGGCTCGAATAACGGCTTGTGCGTGCGTTGCCCCCTCGGATGGAGCGACATGGCCTACGCTGGCAACGAACTTCAGATCATCGACAACTCAGCCGAGCGGTACGCGAACATCAAGCCTTGGCAGAAGCATGGGTCCCTGTACCACGTCGCCCCGGCCAAGACCGGGGCCCTGAAGCCAGTTGGCGCATGGAACAGCCAAGAGGTGAGGGCCGAGGGGTCGAGGATCACAGTCACCCTGAACGGGACGAAGATCCTCGATGTCGACACCGCCGACGTGAAGGATCGGGCGCTGCTGGCCAAGCATCCAGGCCTGAAGCGGAGGAGCGGCCATATCGGCTTTCTGGGTCACAACGAACCCGTACAGTTCAGGAATATCCGCATCAAGCGCCTGCCCTGACCGGCGCTGGATGAACGTGGCCGGAACCAAGCTGCGGTTGCTGCACCAAGGGAGGACTCAATGTTGCGCGGGCTCTTTAGCGATCGTCGCGGCTTCATGCGATCCGCACTGGCCGTGCCCGGCATCGGCCTGAGCGCGCAAACCGCCGCGGCCCAAAGAAGGCGGCGGGCTGCCGGCCGCGACGTGCTGGCCGAACTCGGTGTCCGGCCGTTTCTCAACGCAGCCGGGACCTACACCAGGCTGACCGCGTCCCAAATGTCGCGATCGGTGTTGGATGCAATGCAGGTGGCAGCAACTCAGTACGTGGACCTCAACGAATTGCACGAGAATGCAGGCGACCGGATTGCAGAGCTGGTTGATTGCGAAGCCGCGCTCGTAACCGCCGGGTGCGCTTCGGCCCTGACTCTCGGAACTGCCGCTTGCGTGGCTGGGAGTTCCGCAGATCGGATCCGACGCCTTCCAGACACGGCCGGCATGAAAAATGAGGTCGTGCTTCAGAAGTCGCACCGCAATGGCTACGACCACGCGATCCGCAATTGCGGCGTCCGACTCGTCGAAGTGGATTCGGCGCGGGACCTGGAAGCGGCGATTAACGAGCGCACCGCGATGCTGTTCTTTCTCAACCATGCCGAACGCGACGGCGCTATCGGTCACGAAGAATTCGTCCGCGTCGGCAAGCAGCACGGCGTGCCGACCCTAAACGACGTCGCAGCCGACATCCCTCCGGCGGACAATCTGTTCCGCTTCACCAAGATGGGCTACGACTTGGTCGCATTCTCCGGAGGCAAGGGCCTGCGCGGGCCTCAATCGGCGGGGCTCCTGATCGGACGCCGCGACTTGATCGAAGCTGCGCGCTTGAACAACAGCCCGCACTCGGACTCCGTCGGGCGCACCAACAAGGTCAACAAGGAAGAGGTCGTCGGAATGCTGGTCGCTCTGGAAGAGTTCTTGGAGCGCGACCACGACGAAGTCTGGAAGAACTGGGAGCAAAGCTGCGCGCGCATCGCGCGCAACGTCGCGAACCTGCCCGGCGTGTCGACCGAGATGTTCACGCCAGAGATCGCCAACGCTGTCCCGCACTTGCGCATCCGCTGGGACTACAGCGCGGCTCAGCTAACACCAGAGCAGGCGGCCGAGGAGCTGCGCCAGGGAGAACCGGCCATCGAGGTACGGCCGCGCTCCTCGGAAGGGCTCGAGATCGCTGTGTGGATGCTAGCAGCCGGCGAAGACCGTGTCGTTGGGCGACGAGTTCGAAGCGTCCTAGCCGCAGCACTGCGCCGGGCAGCCTGACGCTCGGCCGTCGCGCTGTGCTCGGCCAGCGCTAGCCGAGCAAGACGAATCGCGCCACGAACAGAGCTGCAAGCGCATGGACCAGCCAGGATACCTGTCCCGCGCGGCCGCGCAGAATCTTCAGGGCCGAGTAAGAGACGACGCCCATTGCGAGCCCATCCGCGATGCTGAACATCAAGGGCATCCCGGCCATCACGAGCAGGGCCGGCACGGCGGTGTCCATGTCATCCCACTCAATCTCCCGCGCTAAGCCGACCGTCGCCGCACCGACGATGATCAGGGGCGCGGCCGCGGCAAATGGGGGAATCAATCCTACGAACGGCACAACCGGCACAGCGAGCAGAAACAACCCGCCAGTGACCACTGAGGCGAGCCCTGTCCTGCCCCCGGCCTGGATGCCCACCGCGCTCTCGACGTAGGTGGTCATAGTCGATGTCCCGGCCAGGGCGCCGAGAATGGTGGCCCCGGCATCCACCCCCATGACACGGCCAAGCCCCGCGAACTGATCACCGGAGTCTCCCAGGCGCGCTTTCTTCACCAGACCAATCACGGTTCCGAGCGAATCGAACATATCGACAAAGAGCATCGCGAAGACGATGTCGAGGACTCCTATGGACAGGGCGGCATCGATCTCCAAGGCGAAAAGGGCATCGAATGCACCGCCGCCGGGATGGGACGCAGCACCGGTCAGGCCGAGGGGGATACCGACCAGAGCGGCTCCGAGTATGCCGATCGCGATTCCGGCCCGCACGCCGCGCGCTAGGAGCGTGGTGGTGAACAACAGCGTGGCGATTGCCAGCAGCGCCGACGGTGCGGTCAAGTCGCCTCGGGTCACCAGCGTCGCGTCGTGAGCGCGAATCAAACCGGCGTTCCTCAGCCCGACCATGACCAAGAACATGCCGATACCCGACGCGATGGCCGGCAATAGTTGCGGGGGCATCGTGCGCAGAATCGCGTTCCGAACGCCCAACAAAGTCAGCACCAAGAACGCGAGGCCCGAAACAAAGACGATGCCGAGGCCTTCCTGCCAGGCCAACCCGTGACCCTGTACGACGGCGTACGCGAAGAACGCGTTCAAGCCCATGCCCGGTGCCACGGCAAGCGGCAGCCGGGCGATGAATCCCATGGCGATGGTGGCCACGCCGCTGACCAAGCAGGTCGCGAAGGCGGCCGCGGCGGGAGGGATCCCGGCGTCGGCCAGAATCGCCGGATTGACCGCGATGATGTAGCTCATCGCAAGGAAGGTGGTCGCTCCCGCGACGACCTCTGTCCTGACACTGGATCCAAGCTGTCGAACTGCGAAGTAGCGATCCAGAAGATCCAACACGGTGATTTGCGCCGACACTAGGCCGGATGCGGCAATCGACTCCGGCCGCCTGGTAGTCGCACACGCTAGGAAGAGGCGCGGCCAAGCCAGTATATCGAGTGCGGGTGTCCGCTGCGCTCAAGTATTCGCCCCGGCATGGGACTCTTGGCGCTCACACCCTCGATTCCACGCGGCGATCCCGCCCGCAGCGAGGCTCCCCTTCTTTCGCCGCAGCACCGGCCGGCCGCCGTGGCCGAGCAGGGCCGATTCTCAGGTCAGGGCTGTGCGACCATCGTCGAGTCGGGCGGCATTTCGACAGCGGTTGCCATGAACTCCTTCCTCTCTTCGACTTTGTGCGTGTCGGGAGTGGTGCCCTCGGGCGCTTGCAGCGTCCACTCCGCGACCAGCGTGAGGGTGCGGGACTCTACCAGCGCGCCGCTAGTTTGAACGACGACCGTCTCGGATCCGGACACGCTCGCGCTCGCGTAGGTCTCCGGGAGCATTGACGAAAGCATGCCCTGGGCTTCCAAGATGGTTGCCTCGTCCAAGTCATCAATCTGCATCGCGAGGGCGGCGGCGTCAGAGTTGAAGGTGCGCGTGAGAGTGACCTTGCCTTCGTCGGGATCGTCGCTCGTGATCTTAGTGACAGCAAACAAGACCACAGAACCCTCGGACGGCAAAGCGTGGCTCGCTGCCGAGACCTCGTTGACGACCGGGGTAACGCTGCCTTCGGTGAAGGGACCGTGGACCTCTTCGTAGCTCGCCCGATCCTGGTGCCGGAGCGTGTCGTGGTTGACCAGCTTGAGCAGAGTTGCCGCCAGCTTGTCAGGCAGCTTCGCAGTCATTGCATCGCGAACGCCGTCGTATCCGGCGATCTCTAGCAGGTTGCCCTGATCGTCCAAGTGGTAGGTCAGTTCCAATCCGCTAAGCACCGCATGCAGCGGGCTCGCCACGACCTCGCCGTTGCGAGTGAGGCTTTGGGATTCGATCGTCACCTTGTTCGAGAATGCCGTGGAGTCCGGAATCACGTCGACAGTTAAGCCCGGAGTGGTAATCACCGTATCCGGATCCGCAACGGCGACAGCTGCGACCGTGACAACACTCTTGCGCTCTCGCACATCGGTGACTTCGTCGGGATCGTCCCCCGGTGGCGTAACGACGCGAGTCACGGTCTCGACGACGTTGAAGACTGCGCCATCTTCTGGGCTGTACTGCAGCTCGACCGACTGGGCCTGCACTGTCAGCAGCGCCGCACTCCACAGGCATGGAAGGGAGAGCCATTGTTTGAAGGATCTTCGATTCATGAGTCGGTCCACCTTTTCTTGCTCAAGATCTCGCATCGACGTCACCTCTGTGCCACCGCGCGATCAATCACCGAACTTGGTGATCTTCCACGTGCCGTCGGTCTGCTTCTCCGCGATTAGGAGGTCGAGATTGAGGGGGTTCAGCGTTTCTTCACCGCAGAACGGCGGAAGCTCCGAGACCGTGACGCATGCCTGGGTCTCTTCCACTTCAAACACACCCGTGTAGTCAGTCCCGAATACGTTCACTTCCCCGCTGCATGACTCGCCGACGCTCAACACCAGGTCCGCGGCACATGCCACACCATCTTCGGTCGCGGCAGGCACGCCGATATTGATCATCGGTCCAAGCGGTGAAGACTGCATGTCCACCATCAGAGAGACTGCGAAATCACCGGCAGGCATCGCATCGGGAATCTTTGCACTCAGCTGGTACAGGCCGACAACATCCGGCGTCGCTCCCGCAAAGACAATGTGGTCGTCCGGAATCATTGTTTCGCCAAGCATCAGCTGAACCGACTCGGCGGCCAGCACATGGGAGAGAGACGGGATCTCCCCCGAGGCCAGGGCAGGATCGGTAGACCCGAAGCCTGTTCCGAAGACCGTGACGACGTCGCCAGGGACGGCCGGCGACATCCCGGGGCCGGACGAGTCTTCTTGCGCGTCGCCCTCAGCCGTCGCCGACATCTCGGTGGCGGCTGGAGTTTCCGGCTCGCTGGCGACCAGCGAGAAATCCTCGTGCACGGCAACCGCGCCCTGCACGCTCTCCGAAACCTGCAACAGCACTGGCTGCACACTGGCAATCTCGAACATGGCTGTATTGCTGCGGACTTCCTGCGGGTCGTCTGGGGCAGGATCGCAATTGCCAATCACCTGCACGGCCGCGGGCCCTAGGGCCGTCTCGGCGGGAATCTGGACGAACACGCTCGTGGCGTCCGCGTATAGCACTGGGGCTCGCACTTGGTTGACCTCTACACAGACCCCGCCAGCATTGGTGGCGAGTCCGCCATCCGCGCCGACAGAACCAAGGGCCCCATCGCCCATCGCGGCAAACCCGGTTCCGCTGATCACCGCGATCCCGCCCGGTGCGCCGGTTGTCAACGGCGTCTCCGAATCCCCGAGCGACGTCACTCCGCCGTCGGAAATCACGGGTGCCGCAGGTGCCGCGCCTTCCGGCTGCAGCACAGCCTGCAGTGTGTAGATGTTGTCGTTGCGATTATCCTGGCTGCCGTCCGCGCCATTGGCCGCGATGGCGATGGTCACCGGGCCCGCGTCCTCAGCCGGCGCGGTCCAGTCGACCGCAAATGTCGCGGAACTGCCGCTACGGGGACTTTGGTGCGTCACCCATTGCACTTGGGTGCTAGCCGGCCCGCACGTCCCGGAGCCCGTCTTGATACCGCCTCCATCGTCCGAAGAGGCGGCCGCCAGCGAGCCCGGCTGACCGCAGCCATCGCCGGAGCGCGCTGTCAATTGAAAGCCGACGCGAAACTTGGTCGTGTCTTCAAACGATACGATCAACGCGATCGTTTCGCCGGGCGTGTAGGTAAGATCTGCTACGGCCGAATCGCCAGAGGCAGCGACGCCGCCGACCGTGAGCGACAGGGTTCCCGGCCCCGAATTGACCTCGCCAGCATGGCAGCGGGTGCAATTGGTTTCGCCCGGAAAAGGTCCCCCGCTGGTGCGCGCGGGCCCGCCATGCGAGAACGCGGCGACCTGTGGCACGCAGACTGCTGCCAACACGAACGCCAGACTAACGACCCCTAGCTTTCCCATGTCAATCACCTCGCTTCCCTAATGTAGGCCATCAAGAGTGTGCTGGCAAGTTAGCCAGCAACGGCATCTTATGTTACAGCACGTTGCTGCTGCACGAATGCGGCAGTTTCGCGATATCGCACATATAGTGGCTCGTAGAGCTTGGTGCGCTGCCGATCCGGCGCGATCAGGGTGCCGCCGCGGCCGTTGACATCCTTCCGCACGCCCCCGATCGTGCGCACTGCCGAGCGCACTGAACTGAAGCCGCCAGCACGCTTGCCCGCAGCCACCGCGCCCAAGATCGCGGCACCGAGTGCCGGCCCCTGCTGGGACGGGTGGATGAGGATGTTCTCGCCGAGCACATCGGCCGCAACCTGCACGAAGAGCGGATTGCGATGGGGCAAGCCTCCGGTTGCGATGAACTTCTTCACCGGCACGCCGCGCTCCCTGAGCAAGTCCACGATCCACCGCAGGCCGAGCGCGCTGGACTCGAGCAGCGCCCGATACAAATGATGCGGCTCATGTCGCAAGGTTAGACCGAGGAACCCCCCGCGAAGGTTTCCGTCCATCAGGGGAGTCCGGCAGCCGTTGAACCAGTCCACGCACAACACTCCGTCCGCGCCGGGCGGAACCGTCCGGGCCCTTCTCGCCAATTGCGCAAACGTTTTCTGGCCGGTCAGCCGCCGCAGCCAGTCGAAAGCGTCGCCCACCGCCGCTTGGCCCGCTTCGTAACCGTACATCCCTGGCAAGATGCCGTCCTTGACGATACCTGCCACCCCGGGCACGCGGTGGTACTCCACCGCGTTGAGCATGTGGCACGAACTGGTCCCGCAGACCATGACCAAGGTGCCGGGATCTGCCGCGCCCACGCCGGGCACGCCGGCATGCGCGTCGATGATTGCCGTGCTGACCGGAATGCCCTCCGGGAACCCGAGCTTCTTCGCCATGGCCTGAGACAGCCTTCCGGCGACTTGGCCCGGGGCCTTCATCCGGCCCGGCATCTTGCTGCGCACGACGTCAACAAGTTCCGGGTGGACCGCCCGCAGGAATGGCTTGGAGGGAAATCCGTCCCGCGATGTCCACATGCCCTTGTAGCCTGCCTGGCATGTCGAGCGCGCCATCTCGTCCGCTTGGCACCCGATCAGCTGCCACACGACCCAGTCGCCCGCCTCGACCCACACCTCGGCGGCCTGGTAGACTTCCGGCGCCTCGTCCAGGGTCTCGAGCATCTTGGGGAAGAACCATTCGAGGCCGATCGTCCCGCCGCACTGCTCCAAGAACTGCTCCTTGCGCTGGCTCGCGATCTGGTCGATGCGCTCGGTCTGGGTCTTCGCGGCGTGGTGCTTCCAGAGCTTCGGCCAAGCCAGCGGATTCGCCCTGTGCTCGGACAGGTGGCACAGTGGTGTGCCGTCCGCTAGCGTTGGCAGCATCGTGCAGCTGGTGAAGTCGACACCGATCCCGATAATGCGGGCCGATGCGTTGCCTACGCGGCGCCAGGCGCTGCGCGTCGCCTTCGCGGCCGAGTCCAGCCAGTCGCCGGGGTGCTGCAGCGCATAATCCGGCGGGAGCGAGACATTCGTTCCGGGCAGCTTGGCCGTGATCTGCCCGTGTTTGTACTTGGAAGACGACCAGCCGTGCTCATGCCCATCCAAGTCCACGAACAGCGCCCGCACTGACTCGGTGCCGAAGTCCAGTCCCAGTACTAAAGCGTGCTTGTCTGGCAATTTCTTTTATCTCCAGAAATTGGTGCAAGCCCCCATCGTAACGTGATTGCAAGTTTTTTTCACTCTCGGCCGGACTTCCAAACCCCGCTGAGGACACCCGGGGACAGTCAAGCGAGAACCGCTAGCAGAGGTCTGCGGACCTCCGGTGCCCCTGCCCTCAGGGGTCGCGCACAGGCTCAAGCAGCAGCAATGCAGCGGCCGGGGCCGAACCGGGCCACGGCTATACTAGCAATGCGGTGAGGCGGCTCGGGATAACATCGTTGCTGCTGCCACTGGCGCTCGCGCTGGCCAGCGGCGAGCCCGGAGAAGAGCCCGCTTTCGCGGAGCGCCCGCCGGAGCACTCGGAACTGGTCGACGAAGACGAGGATTTTGCCCGCCCGAAGCAGACCTATGCGTTCAACCCCGTCCAGGCCACCAAGGAACTCAAGGTCGGCAATTACTACTTCAAGAAAGGCAGCTATGCAGCAGCCGCCACGCGCTATCTGGAAGCCACCCGCTGGGACGACAACTTCGCCGATGCGTACTGGCGCCTTGGGATGACCCACGAGCGGCTCCAGAATCCACGCGAGGCGATCGATGCCTACACGCGCTATCTGGCGCTCGATCCGACCGGCAAGAAGTCCCGCGAGGCGCAGCGCCGAGTTGAGAGGATGGAGCAGTCACTTGGCACCCTGCCCCTAGCGGCAGGCGGCGATCAGCCCGGCGACGCCAAGTAGCGATTGCGGGCATCTAGTTTTCGAGCAACCGCATGACTCGCCGTCGCCTGCTGGCTCGCAGCTTGCTGCACTTCCGCGCGGTACATGCCGCTGTCGCACTGGGCGTGGGCGTCGGCACAGCCGTTTTGGCCGGGGCGCTGATCGTCGGCTCGTCGGTTCGGGAAAGCCTGCGAGGCCTGACCTTGGACCGCTTGGGCGCGATGGATTTTGCGGCCGTCGGCGAGCGGTATTTTCGCGAGACCGCGACGGAGGCGTTCTCCGACACCGCGCGAGCGGCTTCGGCTGTGCTCGTCCGCGGCAGCGCAGAGCACGCCGAATCTAGCGCCCGGGCATCGAAGGTTAGGATTCACGGTGTCGACGCGGAATTCTGGGCCTTCTACGAAATCGACGCGCCGGAAATCGGCAATCGCGAGATCGTGCTCAACCGCAGGCTCGCCGCAGAGCTGGGCGCTGTCGAGAGCGACGACTTGCTCCTCCGTTTCCAGACAGATGCGCTGATTCCAGCGGAATCCGTCATGGGCCGGAAGGCTGACAACGTGCGCCTGTTGCGGCTGAAGGTAGCGTCGATTCTGGACAACACCGGTCCCGGCCGCTTCGGCCTGTCCCCGCAACAGCAACTGCCATATAACGCATTCGTCAGCAAGCCCGTGCTGCAGCGCGCCTTGGAGCAATCCGGAAGGGCCAACGCGCTGTTCGTTGCGGGCGGCACGCTGGAAGGGGCGCAGGCCGCTTGGCAGGAGAGCTTCGCGCCACAAGACGCCCGACTTGTCATTAGGACCCTGCCCGGGGAGCGAGGAGCCCTCGTTGAGTCGGAACGGGTGGTGCTTGGCTCGGCGGCCGCCACCGCCATCGCGGAAGCCGCGCAAGCCGGCGGGTGGCACTCGACGGAAGTCCTCACGTATCTCGCCAACACCCTAGAGACAGGCGGCCGGAGCGTCCCGTATTCCACCGTGACGGCGTTGGAGTCCTACCCCGACACACTGCTCCTTGCCAACGGCGCGAAGGCTCCTCGGCTCGGCGATAGCGAAATCTTGCTCAACCAATGGGCGGCGGACGACTTGCAAGCCCGTCCGGGCGACACGGTCGACCTGACCTACTTCGTGGTGGGTCCGGGCAGCGAGCTGCAAACGGCCTCGCACAGCTTCAGCCTTGCTGGGGTGGTTCGCATGCAAGGAGCCGCGCTGGACCGCGACTACGCCCCGACTTACAAGGGCATGTCGGACAGGACGCGGATCTCTGATTGGGATCCGCCCTTCCCGATGGACTTGCGACTGATCCGCCCTCGGGACGAGCAGTATTGGGACCGCTACCGGGCGGCGCCCAAAGCCTTCGTGAGCCTGGGGACCGCCAAGCAGTTGTGGACCAGCCGCTTCGGACAGCTGACATCCATTCGCCTCGAGCCCGGAGGCGAAGCAAGTCCCGGCGAGGAACTCGCGCACTTCAGAACAGAACTGCGCCAACGTCTCCACCCGGCCGATTTCGGCCTTGCCCTGCAACCGGTCAAGCAAGTCGGGCTGGATGCGTCGGCTGGCGCTACCGACTTTTCCGGGCTGTTCATCGGCTTCAGCATGTTTCTCATCGCGGCGGCCGCGATACTGGTCTTCCTCCTATTTCGCCTCGGCGTCGAACTGCGCACCCGGGAAATCGGCACGCTGCTCGCCACCGGCCACACTCTGGGCTTCGTGCGCGTGCTGCTCTTGTGCGAGGGTGCGGCCCTGGCGGCCGCTGGCTGCCTGATCGGGATCCCCGGTGCGATTGCTTATGCCGGCCTGATGCTCTATGGCCTGAGCACGTGGTGGAGCGGTGCCGTGGGCGGCTCGTTCCTAGAACTGCACGTTAGCGCTGCAGATCCGCTGATCGGCGCGGCCTCGGCATTCGCGCTGATGCTGGGCTCGATCGGACTCTCCTTGCGGCGTCTGGCGGACCTCAGCCCCCATGCCCTGCTCGCGGGGCGGACCGAGCCCGCCATGAGCGAGACCGCGGCCGAGCGCAAGTCGCGCCGCTTGCGACTCGCTGCCGCGGCATTGGCAGTCGCGGCGCTCGGATTGCTGGCGATCTCGCTGGGGGCCGATTCAACGTCACGCCTGGCAGCGTTCTTCGGCGCCGGCAGTCTGGCCTTGGCAGCGGCGCTCGTGCTGCTGCGGTCGGTACTGCTGCGGCCACAGCGCGGCGCCTTGAACGTCTCCTCGCTTCCTGCGCTGGGATTTCGCAACGGCAGTCGCAACCCCACTCGCAGCGTCCTGTCGGCCACTTTGGTGGCGTGCGCATCGTTCATGATCGTGACGGTCGCGATGAATCGCCACGACGTAAGCGCGCAGGAACCGGACATCCACTCCGGAGACGGGGGTTTCCGCTTCCTAGCCGAAGCGGACGTCCCGCTCTTCAAGACGCGGGTCGACGAGGTTGCTGCGGCCAGTGCGGGCTCGATGCGGCTCGTGCCCTTGCGGGTACGGGCCGGCGAAGACGCGAGTTGCCTGAACCTCTACCAACCCTCGCAACCCACCGTCGCCGGAGTGTCAGCAGCGCTCATCGAGCGCGGAGGCTTCGCCTTCCAGGCCAGCTTGGCCGAAACCGAGGCGGAGCGCGAGAATCCTTGGCTCTTGCTCGAGAAGGACTTCGACGGGGCTATCCCGGTCTTCGGGGACGCTAATTCGGTTACTTGGATCCTGCACTTGGCACTCGGCGACGAACTGCTGGTCGCGGACAGTTCCGGCCAAGACCGCCGCCTCGTGCTTGCCGGCTTGCTCTCGCGCAGTATTTTCCAGTCGGAGCTGTTGGTCGCGGAGGATCGCTTCCTCGACCTTTACTCCGACCACAGCGGCTACCAGGCCCTGCTCGTCGAGACTGACGAGGACAGTGCGGGCGGAGTGTTGGAGGAGGCCTTTGCCGACGAGGGCCTCGATGCGGTTAGGTCGTCCGACAGGCTGGCCGGGTTCCTGGTAGTCGAGAACACCTACCTGAGCACCTTCCAGAGCATCGGGGGCCTTGGATTGCTGCTGGGCACCCTAGGCCTGGCAGTCGTCATGGTCCGTAGCGTGCTCGAACGGCGCGGGGAATTGGCGCTGCTGGGCGCGATTGGTTTTTCGCAAGCGGCCGTGGGGCGCCTGATCTTCTTGGAAAACTCATTCCTGCTGGTGTTCGGTGTCGGCACGGGTACGATGGCGGCGCTGCTAGCTATCGCGCCGCATCTTGCGAGCGGCGCGGCCGACCCGCCCTGGCTGCCCTTGGCCCTGACCTTGGGAGCGATCGTCGCCCTCGGCCTGGCCGCCGGCGCGGTAGCCGCGAACATGGCGCTGCGCGCCCCGTTGCTGCCCAGCCTGCGACGAGATTGAAGGCCGTGCGCGGCAGCCTTGCCAAGCGCTAGAGGTCCCGGGCGTGCTCGACGGCCTTGAGCAACGCTCCGGCCTTGTTCATGGTCTCGTCCCACTCGCGTTCTGGCACCGAGTCCGCGACGATCCCGGCACCCACCTGCAGGTACGCCTTCTCGCCGCGCACCATCATGGTGCGGATGGCGATGGCCGACGTGAGAGTGCCCGAGAAGTCCAGATACATCACGCTGCCCGAATAGACTCCCCGCTTGGTTGGCTCGAGCTCCGCGATGATCTCCATCGCCCGCACCTTGGGCGCGCCAGATACCGTTCCGGCGGGAAAGCAGGCCTTGAGCGTGTCGAAGGCATCCTTGTCATCGCGCAGGGTGCCGAGCACGCTCGAGACAATGTGCATCACGTGCGAGTAGTACTCGACGATTTCGAATTCCGGCACCCGCACCGAGCCGTACTCGGCCACGCGGCCAACATCGTTGCGGCCGAGATCGACCAGCATCACATGCTCGGCAAGCTCTTTCTCGTCAGCCAGCAGGTCGGCCGCTAGGGCTTGATCCTCCTCCGAGGTCGCGCCCCTCGGCCGGGTTCCGGCGATAGGGCGATACTCGATGCGCCTGCCGTCCACCTTCACTAGCATCTCGGGGGAGCTTCCCACGACGGCAGAATCTCCGAGCTGGAGGTAGAACAGGAACGGCGACGGGTTGATAGTGCGCAACGAGCGGTAGATCTGGAACGGGTGGACTCCCGGCAGCATCTCCAGTCGCTGCGAGAGCACCACCTGAAGAATGTCGCCAGCGAGAATGTACTCGCGCGCCTTCTCCACCGCAGCGCAGAAGGCTTCCTTGCCAATGTTCGAGCGCAGCTGCAGATCGACCGCCGGCCGGGTTCCGTTCGGCAGCGGTACGCGCTTGGCCAAACAAGCTTCCAAAGCGTCGACGTCTGCGCAAGCTTGGCGGTACGACTCGTCCAAGTCCACGTCGTCGCCGATGCGGGCGTTGGCGACAAGATAGACCTGGTGCTTGACGTGGTCAAAGACCACCACCGATGTGAAGAACATGAAGACCGCATCGGGGGCCTTCACGTCGTCCTCTCGGAACGCGGGCACGCGGGGCTCGATCTGCCTGACCAAGTCAAATCCTGCGTAGCCGACCGCTCCCGCGCTGAAGGGAGGCAGGGAGTCGGTCCCGGCAGGCGTGAAACGCCCGGCATGCTCCTTCAAGACGGTGAAGACATCGGCTTGACGGCGGGTCACCGCGCCGCCTTCACGAATCTCCACCTCGTCGCCGTAGGCCGTGACGACCGAGAACGGATCGGTGCCGATGTAGGTGAAGCGTCCGATCCGCTCGCCGCCCTCGACGCTCTCGAGCAAGAACGCGTACTCTCGGCCCTCGGCCAGCTTCAGGTACGCAGATACTGGTGTCTCCAGGTCGGCCGTGATCACTTTCCAAACAGGGACAAGGTTGCCCTGAGCCGCGAGTTCGCGGAACGATTGAAAATCTGGCTTGACCATGCCCGGCGACCCCGCCCGCTTATCCCACTCTACGTCCTAGGACGGCCGATCGCATGACATCGCGCGGGGCATCCATCCCAGTCCAAATCCGAAACTGCGCGGCAGCCTGCTCGACAAACATCTCGACGCCGCTGATCGCGACCTTGTTGTCAGCGCGGGCACGCTTGAGCAGGGCCGTCTCCAGCGGGTTGTAAACGAGGTCGAAGACCACATCGGCCGGAATACCGGAGGGGAACAGGTTTCCCTCGGAGTCGGGCAGCATGCCGACGGAAGTCGCCTGGACCAGCACGTCGAAGTACTCGCCTTCCAGACGTTCGAATGCCACGGCGTCCGCTCCGAGCTGGCCGGCTAGCTGGCCGACCCGCTCGGGGTTGCGGCCGGTCACGGCTACGCTCGCTCCCTCCCGCCTGAGAGCGACGATGGCCGCCCTGGCGGCTCCGCCGTTTCCAACGACCAGAACCCGCGCCCCGTCCAGCCTGACCCGCTGGCTCAGCGGCTCGACGATGCCTCGCGCGTCTGTGTTGGTACCGCACATGCGGCCTTGGTCCCAGTAGATCGTGTTGACAGCGCCGATCTCCAGTGCGGCTTCGTCGACCCGGTCCAGATGGGGGATGACGCTCTGCTTGTGGGGGATGGTCACGCTGGCACCATGTAGCGGCAGGTGCCGGGCGGTGTGGAAGAAATCGGCAATGTCGTCGGGCCCGACCAGCAGGGGAACATATAGCCCGTCGTACCCCAGCGCCTGGAACGAGCGGTTGTGGATCAGGGGCGACATGGAGTGCCCGACCGGCTTTGCAATTACGGCAAAAAGTCGCGTCTCGGCCGAGGCGGACTCGACGCGGTACAAGTCTCGGGCAGCGGTGGCCGAGGTCTGCCCGGGCGCCGTGGGCACGGCAGTCACTTCGGCGCAACCTTGGCCGCTGGCGGTCGGATGCGCATCCGGAGCGGCATAGGTGAACAGGCCGCGACGTGCCGGAGAAACCAAGCGGGCCACCGAACCCGTCTCTCCCATTCCTGCAACGACGACGTTGTCGCGATCCTGGCACAGGGCAAGCAGCCGCAGGTTGTCGCTAGGTCGCTGCACGTGCGTCGCCACCTTGAGGATGTCCGCTCCGGTCGCTGCCAAGCGACCGATTACCGGTGCGAGCTCGGGCGTCCCCCCGAAGTCGTGGAAAGAAACCAGCGTCGTACAGATCCCGCGAAAAGGAGCCAGCATGTCGGGGCTGTCCGCGAAAGCCTCGATCTCGACGTCCACAATCGCAGCACCCGCGGCAACGGCCTTGAGGAGAATCGAGACCTGCTGATCGAGCGGGCCCGCGAATTGCCCTCCGTGCGGCGCGCGACGGCAAGTCGCGACAATCGTGGCCGCGGGGTGGCTGCGAGCGATCCGCTCTACAATCCCGGGGCCGGCGGAAGGATCGTCCAAATGGTCGATCCGAAGCTCCAAGAAACTCTCGCCGCGGTCGCAGCTGGCCACGGCTAGGTCTGCCGCTTGGCGGGCGTCAGCATGCCCGATGCATACGCAAATCTTGGGCAGTTGAACCGGTACGGGCATCGCGCCAGCGAGGTTCTGAGTAGGCTATCACAGGCACCTTAAGGGGCCTTGCCGCGCTCGAATCGGACCGCTAGGGACGGGCCCGGCACGCCGGCGTAGGGTGCATGCAAGCACAGCGGCGGGTCGGGAGACGAACCCTGATACGGTGCTAGTATCATCTTCGGGCAACGCGTTCGTGCGCTGCCCACTGCGACATGCCCGTCACGACCGCCACAGACACCGAACGTTCCGGGCTGGCCACAGCCGTTGCCGGGGCGTCTCCGGAGCCGGACGAGATCGAATACCCGGAACGGAATTGGATCGCGCAGAGCATCGCGCACGGCGATGCCGTGTTGCAAGCGGCGGCGGCCTTGCGGAACCACTTCCGGGACCGCACGGACGTGCTGGTGGCCATGGAACTGGCGGTGTACTACCGGCGCGACGACAACGATCTCTGGCTGCAGCCCGACGTGCAGGTCGTGTTCGGGGTGAGCCCTGAGAATCGCAGGTCGTACCGGACCTGGGAGGAAGGCAAAGCCCCGGATTTCGTCCTAGAGGTGACGTCGCCGGCGACGGCGGACAGGGATGCCGACCACAAGATGCGGGAGTACGCCCGGATGGGGGTTCGGGAGTATTGGCGGCTGGACCCGGAGGGAACCTTGATGGGGTCATCCCTAGAGGGCTACGAGGCCAGCGGGGGGAAGTATGACCCGGTGCGGCCCGTGGCGAGCGGCGAGCGGGATCGGTGGTTCCGGAGCCGGGTGCTGGGGCTGGAACTGCGCAGCCGGAGGCAATCCCGGGCGACGGTGCTGGTGTTCCGGGACCCGCGCAGCGGGGAAGAGACCGACGGTGCACCGGAAGAAGCCGAGCGGCGGAGGCGGATCGCGGAGCGTGATTCGCGGGCAGCAAAGCAGGAGGAAATTGCGGCGAAGCAGCGGGCGAGCGCAGCAGAAGAGCGGGTGCGGGCACTTGAGGAGCAACTCCGCGCCCTCACGGCCAATACCACTCCATCCGAGCGTGACCGCTAGCTGCCAAGCCTAGGCTCTCAGCGATTCCACCGTCGGCCACGAAGCTGGAGATTGGCGCCGGATTGCGCGTCGGCTCATTCCCTTGAACTCCTTGACGGACCCGCGACCAGCCACTTTGCGCGATGAAGGTGCTGCTCATAGACAACAGAGACTCGTTCACCTATAACCTGAGCCAACTCATCGCGAGGGTTACCGCCCACACTCCGGTGGTGATTGACAACGCCGCTTCGCACTGGCGCGACGTGATCACGGAAATCGGTGCCGATGCGATTGTCATCTCTCCTGGCCCGGGAACTCCCGCGCGCTGCGAAGACTTCGGCATCTGTAATGAAGTCATCCTAGAGTCAGGCATTCCGCTGCTGGGTGTTTGCCTGGGCCATCAGGGTATCGGGCACGCATATGGGGCGCGGGTCGTACCGGCGCCCGTCCCCATGCACGGCCGGATTTCTCGTGTCTCGCACGATGGCAGCGAGTTGTTCCGCGATATCCCCGCCAGCTTCGACGTAGTGCGCTACCACTCTCTCTGCATCGAGAGTGATTCGCTGCCGGCGTGCTTGACGGCAACAGCCTCGACTACCGGCGGAGTCGTGATGGCGCTGCAGCACAAGTCTCGTCCGCAGCTTGGCGTGCAGTTCCATCCGGAGTCCGTGAGCGCGGACTGCGGCGAGCAGCTGGTTCGCAATTTCCTCCGATTGGCCGCTCGGCACGCCCGGCACCGCACGATCAAGCAGACCCGGCCAACCAGCGGCCGGCCGACAGTCGGCGGAAGCGCCGCTGCCCGTGCCTCGACAGCGGATCCGGCCCGCATTGAATCGCGCGCGCTGGAACGCTGGGTCGAGCCTCAAGAGGCGTTCGAGCGCCTCTACGCCGACGCCGAGCACGCATTCTGGCTAGACAGCTCGGCGGTGATCCCGAGCCACTCGAGATTCAGCTTCATGGGCGATGCTTCCGGGCAGGAGGGGGCGGCCTTGCTGTACCAATCGGCGGACCGTAGCCTGACAGTGCGGACGCGGGTCGGCGCCAAGACCAAGAAGGTCCCGTCCCTGTTCGCAGAGCTGCGCAAGCGCTTGGGCCGTGCGGTACAGCTGGACCCCTCGCTGCCGTTCGACTTTCAAACCGGCTTGGTTGGATTCTTCGGATACGAGTTCCGCAACGAGGTGGGCTTGCCGACATCGCGCAGGTCTTTGACGCCAGACGCCGCATTCGTGGATTCCGAGCGATGCGTCGCATTCGACCATGCTGAACGCCGCGTCTACTTGGTCGCCCGAGTCGGAGCGTCAAGTGACGATCCAGCAATCTGGTTCGACAGCACCGAGCGGGCACTCTTCGGCCAAGAGCGGACCGGTAGCCGCCCCGCATTGGAAAACAAGCCCGTCATCGCGCACCTTTCGGACGGCCCCAAGGCGTATCAAGGCAAGATCAAGCGTTGCCAGACCGAGCTGGCAGCCGGTGAGTCGTACCAAATCTGCCTCAGCAGCGAGTTCTCGGTGAAGTGCGATGTCGGCGCCTTCGCGGCCTATCGGGCGTTGCGGGAGCTAAACCCGGCACCGCATGCGGCATATCTTCGCTTTGGGGATCTGGCGCTTCTCAGCTCATCGCCGGAGAGATTCCTGCGTGTCGATCCGGACCGCGGGGTCTGGGCGAAACCGATCAAGGGCACCTGTCCGCGCGGAAGCACAGCCAAGGACGACGCGAGGCTGGCGCAGTGGTTGCGCAAAGACGAAAAGACGCGGTCGGAGAACTTGATGATCGTTGACCTGTTGCGCAACGACATCGGGCGGATCGCCTCGACCGGCTCGATCCGCGTGCCGAAGTTGATGGACGTGGAGTCCTACGCCACGGTCCATCAACTGGTGAGCACGGTCGCCGGCAAGCTTCCGCCGGGCCGGGACTGCCTTGACTGCGTCGCCGCTGCGTTCCCGGGAGGCTCCATGACCGGCGCGCCGAAGGTCCGTACCCTCTCGATCATCGACCGGCTGGAAGAACGAGCGAGAGGTCCGTACTCGGGCGCGCTCGGCTACTTGACCTACGGCGATCGAATGGACCTCAGCATAGTGATCCGAGCGATCGTGATGGACGGCAAGAGTGTCTCCGTGGCGTCGGGAGGGGCCATCGTGGCCATGTCGGACCCCATGGAAGAGTTCAACGAAATGCTGCTGAAGGCGCGGGCACCCTTGGCTTCCTTGGCGCTTGCGTCAACAGGGGATGCTGACGCATGGGAGCTGCGTTACGCCTCGCCGTGAGGGTGGTTGCCACCGCGGCCTCCTCATTCCGAGACCGCCAATCGCGGTCACGCTGACGCTCAGCGGTGTGTGACTTTCAGCCCGCGAAGACGCAGGCGCAGCAACCTCCGGCGATCAGTTGCGTGACCTACGGCGACGGTATACATTCGACCCATGAATCGAACAACGCTGTGGCTCGCCGCGTCGTTGCTGCTCGCAGGCAGCGCCCTTCTGCTTCGAACGCAGACTCAACACGCCGGCCCGACAACCGTCAACGCGGCGGACTACGCCGGCTTGCAAGAGGCCTTCGACGCGCTTCCGGCGACCGGCGGCCTCGTCCGGCTCCCGCCTGGCAGGTTCGAGATAGACGAGCCTGTGATTCTCTCGATCGGAGACGTCCGTGTCGAAGGCTCGGGCGCGGCGACGCATATCGTCAACCTGAACGAGTACGGCAAACCGGCAGTCATTGTGCAGTCTGCAGTCTTTGATCCGGACGCTTCGGTTCGCCACAATCGCGACAACTCGCTTTGGCGAGTCCAGTTGGCCAACTTCCGAATCAGCGGCAATCCGAAAAGCGGCGACGGATTGTTGGCCCGGTTCGTGGACGAGATCTACGTCGAAGGTCTCTCGGTCGATCGCCACGGCGAGAACGGAATTCGCCTTGTGCACTGCTACGAGGACCCTCGGATCGCGGATTCCATCCTGACTTACAACGGAGCGTCGGGGCTACAGGTCGAGGGCGGCCACGACATCGTGGTCAACGCGAACCAGTTCGAGGAGAACCTGGACGCCGTCCGCGTGATCGACAGCTTCAATCTGTGTATGAACGCGAACAACATCGACGACCATCTACGGCACGGAATCGTCGTCGAGAACACATATGGCTCGGTGCTCTCAGGGAACATGATCGAGGAGTGCGCGGGCACCGCGATCGTCTTGGACCGCGACGTCTACGGAGTCACGGTCAGCGCGAACGTGCTGGCCCACAATAATGCAGGCGGCGTGGACCTACGCGACGCCTGGGGTTCGACCGTCAGCGCCAACACGTTTACGATCAATCCGGAGTGGTCCGTACGCATCGGAGAGAGCAGCGGACGGATTACCGTCACCGGAAACAACTTTTCCAACAGCTTTCTCGGGCAGGGCACGAAGCGCGAGGAAGAGTATGACGCCGAGTGGCCGCAAAAAGGATACGCGCGCGGCGTGCTTCTGGAGGGTACGAGACAGGTTACCGTCACCGGAAACATCTTCACCGGATTGATCGGGCCGGCGGTTGAGGGACGGGGGACGCTCAAAGATGTCCTGTTGAGCGCAAACGTTGCAGCGGATTTGTTTCGCAAGGGCGGCTCGGGTCAGCCTTTCATGTTTGAGAACCCCGACGGAGTCCGCATCTCGGAGTAGCCGCGACCGGAATCCATGCAGTCATTGCACCGGGTCTAATGATCTATGCGAACCTCTACGAGTTGCCAATCATGAAAGACCTCATCCAGTTCCTTGCCGACAAGGACAAGGAGTGGATTCCCGGAAGAACCGCGTTGGGCGTCTATCGCTTGGCGAGCTGAGGGAGAACCGACGATGCCGCACCCTCGATTGAATCGACGTCAATTCCTGAACGCCTCTTCGGCGGCGGGCGCCGGCTTGGCGCTCGCTAGCACGGCGGCCGCGACGCCGCAGAGCGCCAACGACCGCATCCAGGTGGGCGTGATCGGCCCCGGCGGCCGGGGCACGCAGGTGATGAAGGAATGCATCGAGTTCGGCAGTGCATACAACGCCCGCGTGACGGCGGTTTGCGACATCTGGAATCAGCGTCTGGAGGCGGCCGCCAAACTGGTCAGCGAATCCTTCAGCGCGCAGCCCAAGTCGTTCCGGCGATACGAGGAGCTGCTGGCCGATTCAGAGATTGACGCGGTGATCATCGCCACCCCCGATCACCAGCACGCCAAGATGCTCAAGGCCGCGGTGGAAGCAGGCAAGGACGTCTATTGCGAGAAGCCGATGGGTAACGTGCTCTCGGAGACCAACGAGGCGCTCGAGGCCGTCGAGAACTCGGACCGAATTGTCCAAATTGGCACCCAGCGGCGGAGCTACCCGCGCTATCGTTCGGCGATCGACATCATCCAAGAGGGCCGCATCGGCGAGATCGTGCGTGTCGACGTCATCTGGAACGCCTATAGCCCCTATCGCTGGGCGAAGAAGCCCGAAGAGCTCGACTCATTGAAAGAAAGCGATGTCGACTGGGAAGCCTTCTTGATGGGCAAGCCCTCCCGCCCGTTCGACCCCAGAATCTACCGCTCGTTCCGTCTGTTTCGAGAGTTCTCGAGTGCGATCATCGACCAGTGGATGACCCACGGGGTCGACGTCATCCACATGCTCACCGGAGAGCCTTACCCGCTCAGCGTTGTGGCGCACGGAGGCCTCTATCGCTTCCGCGACTACCGCGAGAATCCGGACGACATCCAGACCGCTCTCGAATACGGCAGCGGAGACCGCAAGTTCCTAGCGACTTATTCGACCTGCCTCAGCAACGGCGCCGGCAGCGCCACCCGCGTGATGGGAACGCTCGGAACTATGGAGGTCGAGAACGTCTGGCGCGTATCCGGCGACGGGAGCGAGCACCCAGACGCCCTGCCTGAGGCGGAAGAAATTCCGGAGAAGCCGGGGACGCAACACCACATGGCGAACTGGCTCGACGCCGTGCGCCGGCGAGACCGCAGCATCCTCTACGCGCCTGTCGAGGCCGGCTACGGCCATTCGATCGCCTGCATCATGGCGACGGACTCTCTCTGGAGCGGCAGGCGCAAGACGTTCGAGCCCGAAAGCAAACAGATCCAAGAGGGATAGTCGAGGTTTTCTCCTTGAACTGCATGTCCGTCCCCGGCCATTTCCCGCCCGACCATGCCTGCGTGCGGGCAAGCGCCGGTCTCGCGCCTCGGCCCGTCACCGCCGACAACAGCCTTCGAGCGATCAAGACGGTGTTCCAGCGCTACCGGACGAACGCAGCCCGTCGGATGAGCTGCGTCCTCAGAGCTGCCGTCTTGCCGGCGTTGCTTTGCGCCTGCGCCCCGCCGCCCGGGCCGCCGCAGGCGCTCGAGCTCGTCGGCGTGCTGCACGACGAAAACGCTCTGCGACGTCCGCATGACGTCGAGCTGAGCGGCGACATCGCGTTTGTCCCCGGCAAAGGCGGCTCGCTCGCTCTGATCGACATCTCTGATCCTACCCAGCCGACACTGCTCTCGGCGCTCACGGATCTGCCGGAGCTGGAGGATGCGGAAGCCGTGCTGCCTTTGGGAGAAACCCTGCTCGTCGGGACCCGTGACTTTCTCTCCGTGGATGTGAGCGACCCTCGGCAACCCAAGGTCCTGAAAACGATCAGCGACCGGGAGCGTATCGACAGGATCAACGGGATGGTCAAGATCGGCGACTTCGTGTTCACGGCGAACAAGATCGGCTTCATCGGCGTCTTCGACGTCTCTGAGCCGCGAAACCCAAGGCTGGTGGACGCCTTCGACGCGCGGACTCAGGGACAGACGAGCCCGCACGACATCGCCCAGGTCGATGACTCCCGCATCATCGTCGTCGACACCGGCCGCGGCACGGCTGCGGCGGTCCAGGTCTACCGAGTGTTTGACGATCAAGGCCGTCTGGTGCCCGTATCAGAATGGACCGCGGAGGGGCGTATCCCTTCCCACCGAGGGACGCGCCTCGATGTCGAAGGCGCCAACCGCGTGGCCGTGTCGGGTCGCGTCGCCTATCTCGGCGCCTTCGTGCCCGACCGCGTTTCGGTCGTCGACCTGAGCAACCCGGCCGAGATCTTCCAAACCGCCAACTTGCCGGTCTGCGACATCGACGCCACCGGCATGACGATCGTGGGCAAGGCGCTGTTCGTCTCCGGCGGAGAATGCGTAGAAGCGATCGACGTTTCCGACCTGGCGCACCCGGTTTCGATCGCTCAATACCGCAACGGCGACCTCTTCCCCAGCCGCGAAGTCCTACTCGAAGGCGAGCCTCGATACGACAACGGTCACGACTTGATCTACCGCGACGGGTATCTCTACGTCAGCGCCCAGAACGACGCGCGCTTCGGCGTGCTCAGAGTGAACGACCCGCGCGCGCTGGAGTTGAGCCAATGAGGGCCTCCTGCTTGGCGATCGCTTGGCTCCTCGCAGAAGCTTCACTGGCGCAATCCCTCGACCGCGCTCCCAATTTCATCGTCATACTGGCGGACGATCTTGGGATTGGCGATCTCGGGGTCTACGGCGCGACCTCCCAGAAGACACCGCGGCTCGACCGCATGGCCGCCGAGGGCTTGCGCTTCACGGACTTCTACGTGTCTTCGCCGGTGTGCTCGCCGTCGCGGGCGGCCTTGCTGACCGGCTGCTATCCCGTGCGGGTCGGCATTACGGGCGTAGTGCCGTACCGCTCAAAGATCGGCATCCACTCCGATGAAACGCTGCTGCCGGAAATGCTCAAGAAGAGGGGTTACCGCACAGCCTTGTTGGGCAAGTGGCATCTCGGCGATCACGAGAGCTTTTCTCCCCTGCGCCACGGATTCGACGAGTTCTTCGGCACGCCCGCATCCAACGACATGGGGCCTGACATGGATCTCGAGGTTCGCCGCCAGGGCAAGGCGGGCATCGGCCTGAGGGAGGGGGACGAGACGATCGAGCTACACCCCGACCAATCGCTGCTGACCCGTCGCTACACCGAGCGGGCGGTGCGGTTCATTGAGAGCAACCGCGACCGGCCGTTCTTTCTATACCTCGCCTACAACATGCCCCACACCCCGATCTTTGCGAGCGATCGGTTTCGCGGTAGGAGCGGCGGAGGGCTGTACGGCGACGTCCTCGAGGAGATCGATGACTCGGTCGGGCAAGTGCTCGACGCCGTCAAGCGAGTTGGAATCGACGAGCGCACGCTGGCGGTCTTTATGTCCGACAACGGTCCCTGGCTGATCTTCGGCGACCACGGCGGTTCCCCGGGCCGGCTCCGGGGCGGGAAGAAGCAGACCTTTGACGGCGGGGTGCGCGTCCCGGCGATCATCCGCTGGCCCGGGGTGATTGAAGCGGGCCGGGTGAGCTCCGAGATTGTGACGGTGTTCGACTTGCTTCCCACGTTTGCCAGGCTCGCCGACGCCCCCCTGCCGCAGAAGGCCATCGACGGAATCGATCTCACCAGGCTTCTGCGAGGCGAGGCCGACCCATCGCTCGCGCGGCGGCCTTTCTTCTTCTACTGGAACAATGAGCTCAGAGCCGTGAGAAGCGGTCGCTGGAAATTGCAGTTCCCTCATGTCGACCATCAAGCGCCCGATCCAGCTGCGATCGGATTCGGCGGCAAACGCGGGAAGGTCACGGATGTCGAGCACAGCTTGGCGCTCTACGACCTCGAACAGGACCCGGGCGAGAGCAAGAACGTCGCCGCCGAGCATCCCGGCGTCGTCGGGCGGCTTGAGCGTCTTGCCGATCAGGCCCGCAGCGAGCTCGGCGATTCGTTGACGGGAGCCGCTGGCGCGGGTCTTCGGCCGGCGGGAAGGATCTGACTTTCCCGCATTCAAGCGAGCGCAGAGATTCTCCGTTCAACCGCCCTGGAAGCAATACAGCGCCGCCGCGGTGCGGACGTACATGCGCCGCCCGTCCAGGGCCGGTGTAGCGTAGACGGGCTCTTCGAAGTCGTGCTGCGAAAGCGGTTTCCAATCACGGCCGGCTTCGATTACCGTTGCTCTGCCCGGCTCGCTGAACAAGTAGACGCGACCGTCGGCCCCAATCGGTGATGCGTAGTACTTGTCGTACGCTTGCGGAAGCCGCCCTTGCGTCGCGACTCGCCCGGTCTCGGGCTCGAGAACCGAGAGAATCCCGCCGTCCTTCACGAGGTACAGCAAGCCGTTGTAGAGCAACGGCGACGGGACGTTCGGCAAAAACTTCTCGAGACGCCAGAGCACGGCCGGCGTGTCGGTTAGATCGCCGCGGCCCTCGCCCGGCTCGATGGCGACCAGCGCGTTGGAGGCGGTGCGCTTGGCGACCTCGAAATCCCAGTCACGGCGGTCTAGAAAGCCGTCGGAGTTCAGATCAATGCTCTCGAAGCGGCTCTTGGGCTCGACTGCAAGAAGCTCGGGCTCGGAGATCCTGCGGTCTGAGTCCTTGTCGGCCGCGGCGAGCATGGCGGGGAAGTCGGGAACGTCCTCGTGACGCCCGCCGCCGGCCCCCTCCCAGGAGTTGACGAAGATGCGGTCGGCGGCGACGATCGGCGTCGACTTGGGCTGCCATGACAGGCCGCGAACCCACCAGAGCTTTTCGCCGGTCTTCTGATCGTAAGAAGCAACGCTGTATGCCCCCGGGACAATGATCTGGGCTGGGCCGGAGGAGGGCTCGAAAACCGCCGGCGTGGAATACGAGCGGGTCGATTCGGGACGTGCAGTCCTCCAAAGCCGCTCGCCTGTGTCCTTGAAGACCGAGAGGAGATAAGAATCCGTGTCCTGATCAGCGAGCAAGATCAGGCTGTCGCCGACGATGACAGGAGACGTGCCGTGGCCGTTTACATTGTTGAAGGGCCCAAGCGGAAGGCGCCAGCGCTCTCGCCCGGCTGGGTCGTAGGAGAGCAGCCCGAAGTCCCCGAAGAAGACGTAAACGTTTCCCTCAGCGTCGGCCGCCGGGCTCGGGGAGGCTGGCGAGTTCGTTGGCTGGTAGCGTTCCATCCTCGGTCGCGGAGCTTTCTGGCGCCACAGCGTCGCTCCCGACTTCTTGTCGATCGCATAGGTCCACAGCACGCCGCCGGCATCCACGACTTTCCGGCGGCCCGCGTCCGTGCGGGCGCCCCCCTGGGCGGCCGTGAGGTAGATCCGGTCGCCGTGGAGGATGGGGGAGGAGTGGCCCGGCGGGAGCGGAGAGCGCCAAACCAGAGCGCCCGGCGCGGAGAAATCGGCGGGCGGGCGGGCTTTTGCCGAAACGCCGTCTCCGTTGGCCCCGCGAAATCGGTTCCACTCTTCGGCCGAAGCCGCAGTAGCCGTCACGCAGAGGACGAGCCAAAGCAGAGTGCGCACTGCAAACACTATAGGCTCAAGCAGGTAGATTGTGCCTACTACCTTTCATGCTGGCCGCGGGCCAGGCGGTGGCCTGAGCGGGCCGCTGGGTCTGGTTGGCCAGTCCCAGCAAAGACCTGGAGCGGTCGGGCAGGCTTCCGCCAGAGCTGCAAATGGTGCCTTTGCGGAAAGGGATGCGCAGGGGAAAGCCCACCGGCAACAATCCACTCGGGTCCTCGCAAACCTCGCGAACACTGGGAAATACCTAGAAAAATCGCGGTATCCCTAAACCCTACATCCTGTGCGCTTGAAGTCGCCAACACCCAAATATACGATTCCGGCACTCACGTCGTCGAGTAGGAGGGGGCGTTACCGCGCCCCTCCCCTCAGAGACCCGAGCGTGCGCGTCTAACGCACTCGGTTCCTCACATGGCAGGTTCGCTCAAGGGGAAGAGTGGAGCAGTGGCAGCGGCCGGATGCGGGGCTGCGGCAGAGGGTGCCTCTGTAGGAGTTCCCGCATTTTGTCCCAGTTCAGGCGCGCTTTATGGCTGCGGCGTGATAACCACTTCCGCCATATGTGCGTGACTTGGTAGCGAAAACTCGACAGCCGCACGCTGTTGCCCTTGAGACCGTAGTAGTTCCCGTGCCCCCGCAGCACGCTCGCCAGATGCGCCCATTGCTTGGGCACCGCATCGTGCCGGTGTCTGCGACACCAGTCGTTGACGGCTCGCAGCGCGCGTGCGAACCGGCTCTTGGCCGTGGTCTGGCGGACGACGGGGCTTCCCTTCCGCGTCCGCGCCCAGTAGTGGGTGAAGCCGAGGAAGTCGAATGCCGCGCCCGTGCCGCGCCCGTGGGGCCGGTTCGGTCGGAAGTCCAGATACCGCGTCTTGTCCGGGTGAAGCCGCAGCCCGTGCCGTGCAAGTCGCTTGCCCAGTACAGCCAGCACTCGCTGGCCGTCCCGGTCGTTCTCGAAGAGCATCACGGCGTCGTCGGCGTATCGCACCAGCAGGCTGCTGCCCCGCAGGCGTGGTTGCACCGTTTCGACGAACCACTGGTCCAGCACGTGGTGCAGGAACGTGTTCGCGATGAGAGGTGAGACCACACCGCCTTGCGGAGTGCCCTTCCCGGTCCGTTGCAGGACGCCCTCTTCGAGCACCCCAGCCTTGAGCCATTTGTCCAGCATCTTGCGGACTACTCCGTCCTTGATCCGCAGGTCGAGGAACTCCCGCAAGTGCTTGTGCGAAATCGTGTCGAAGTAGTACTCCACACACTACCCATCTCGAAGAGCTTCCGGAGGCGGCTACAATCACGCGACCGTCCCATCCGCTGGCTGGCAGGACCTTGCCGGTCCTGCTTCAAGCGGTCCGGAACGATGAACTGACCCTGCTGCTGCTGTGCCCCAATGGGGACCGCCGCTTCGTGCCGGCGGCATGGACAGATGCTGTGCCGGCCGAGGATCGGGATCCCTCGTCAGGTCGCCATGCAAGCCTCGCTCGCCTCGGCGATTTGCTGCGGGCCCGCGCCATCATCGACGCTCTCTTGCAACGGCTCCAGGCCGCTCAGGAGACTCCCGATGAAAACCTTGCCCCCGCCGCCCCGGCGGCAGATGGCACTAGCCTTCCAGGACACGCCCGCCCCGACCGAGGCGATCTGGGAGACGCTCGATCCCGCCACCAAGAACGCCGCCTTGCAAGCCCTGGCCCGCATCCTGGCCCAGGCGATCCTGCCGCCTCGCGAACAGGAGCAGCGCGATGACTGAAACCAGCATCCTGCCTGCTCACCGCCAGCGCCAGGCCTTCGTCTACATCCGCCAGTCGAGCCCCTCGCAGGTCGAGCGCAACACTGAGTCCACGCGTCGCCAGTACGCCCTCGCCGCCCGTGCCGAAGCCCTGGGCTGGCACCCCGACCAGATCACCGTCGTCGACGAGGACCTCGGCCTCTCCGGCGAGTCCGCCGACAAGCGCGACGGCTTCAACAGCCTGGCCGCCGACGTCGCTCTCGGTCGCGCCGGACTCGTGCTCGGACTGGAGGTCTCCCGGCTGGCTCGCAACAACGCCGACTGGTACCGCCTGATCGACCTGTGCGCCCTGACCGACACCCTGATCGCCGACTTTGACGGCATCTACGACCCGGCTTGTTTCAATGACCGCCTGGTGCTCGGCATGAAAGGCACAATCAGCGAAGCCGAGCTGCACACGCTCAAGGTGCGCCTGCTGGAAGGCATCCGCAACAAGGCCGCCCGCGGCGAGTTCCGTTGCACCCTGCCGGTCGGCTTCGTCTGGGGCGAGCAGGACGGCGAGGTCCTCTTCCATCCCGACGAGGAAGTGGTGCGCGCGATCCGGAATGTCTTCGAGCGCTTCGCCAAGCTCGGCTCCATGCGCCGCGTCTGGCTGTGGTTCCGCGACGAGGGCCTGCAGTTCCCCGTCCGCCTGCGCAAAGGCGATGACGTGCGCTGGATCCCGCCCGCCTACAGCTCGATCGTCCAAGTGCTGCGCAATCCGGTCTACGCCGGGGCGTACGCCTTCGGCAAGTCCCGCCAGGAACGCTATCTCGACGGGCACGGCCGCATGCAAAAGCGCGTGCGCCAGTTGCCCCGGGCGGAATGGCGCGTGCTGCTGCCAGGCCATCACCGCGGCTATATAGACTGGGAGACGTTCGAGGCTAACCGGGCGCGCATCGGAGCCAACCGGCGGCCGCGCCCGCACAGTGCCGGGGGCAGCGTGAGAGAGGGACCCGCCTTGCTACAGGGACTCGCGATCTGCGGCAACTGCGGGCGAGCGCTGCGCACTTACTACCTCGGACGCAACTCCTCCCCCAACTACCACTGTCCCGGCCAGAACATCGTGGAAGGGCGTGCCACCTACTGCTTGCAGATCGGCGGGATGCAGGTCGACCAAGCCGTGGCTGTCAGCGTGCTGGAGGCTGTCCGGGCCGGCGGAGCCGCAGCCGCGCTGCGTGCGATCGAGCAGGTGCAGAGCGAACGCGACGCCGCCCTGGCGCAGCGGCGCCTGGCGGTGGAGCGGGCCGCCTACGAGGCGACCAGGGCCGAGCGCGCCTACCGCGCCGTGGATCCGGAGAACCGCCGCGTGGCCCGTGGTCTGGAGCGGGAGTGGGAACAGCGGCTGGAGGATCTGGAGCGGGAGCGGGCCGAGCTGGCGTTGCGCGAGCAGGAGCGTCCGCGGGAGCTGAGCGGGAACGAACGCGAGGCGCTGCTGGCGCTGGGCGAGGACCTGCCACGGGCCTGGGACGCCCCCACGACGACGGCACGCGACCGCAAGGAACTGCTGCGGGCGCTGCTGGAGGAGGTGGTCCTAGATGCCCCCCGCAACGAGCCTCGCGCCCGGATCCGTCTGGTGTGGCGGGGAGGACTGTCGACCGAACTCACCATCGAGCGTCCGCGCAAGCGTTCCGCACCCGTGCGTACGGACGAGGACACGATCGAGCTGCTGCGCCGACTCGCGGCGCATTACCCCGACTCGGTCATTGCCGGGATTCTCAACCAGCAAGGCCGCCGGACCGCGCATGGGCTGCGGTTCACCCAGTCCCGGGTTTCGAGCCTGCGCACGCACTGGAAAATCCCCTGCTTCAAGCCGTCAGAGTCGCCTCCGGACGGCGAGCTCGTCAACGTCCGGCAAGCCGCCAAGGCGCTGGGCGTGGCCCCATCCACGATCCACCGCATGCTGAATGACGGGTTCCTGGCCGGTGATCAGATCACGCCCGGAGCTCCCTGGCGCATCCGCCTCACCGAGGAACTGCGTCAACGCTTCGTGGCAGACGCTCCCGAGGGTTACGTAGCGATGCAAGTCGCGACAGCCCGGCTGGGAGTGTCTCGCCAGACCGTCCTAGACTGGATCAAGCGCGGCAAGCTGGATGCCGTCACGGTCCAAAGAGGACGCCGGGGCGGATTGCGGATCAAGCTCCCCGAGAACAACCATCCGAGCCTGTTCAAGGAGCCGACATGCACCGAAGAGGCGAGTTGCAGTGAGTCAAGTCGGCCGCAGCCGCAGTCGGCCGATTCCTTGAATCATTCCGCAAATAACTGAAAAGGAAGGAGTTATGCAGATATCGCGGCCCGTTCGGGCGATCCGCATCAGTGGGGTGGCAGTATGACGACAACTGCAAATATTTCGAGATGTCCGCGTCAATCACCCACCGCTTCCCTTCCATCACGCCCGCCCGCACTGCGTGCAGGGCGTCGTGGGCGGAGCGGCCCGGGCGGAACCCATGCGAGCAAGGCAGGAAGTCCGCCTCGTACACCGGTTCCAATAGCATCACGATCGCTCTCTGCGCCACCTTGTCCTCGAACGTTGGAATGCCAAGGGGCCGCATCGTGCCGTCTGCCTTCGGGATGTTGTGCCGCCGGACCGGCGGCGCGAGATAGCGTCCGGACTTGATCCGGCCCAGCAGGTCCAACAGGTTGGCCTCCAAGTCCTTCGCATAGTCCGTCGCCGTCACGCCGTCGATGCCTGCCGCGCCATCCTTGCGCGTCAGTCGATACGCCTCCTGCATCCATTCAAGGTCGATGAAGCGGTGCAGCGTCGTGAACACCCAATCGGGGTGCTTCCTCGCCTGTTCGGCTATCCACTGTCGTTTCGTGTTCGTGTTTGCGAAGCTCATAGTCTTCTCCAGCGTTTCCCTCCAGTGGTTCTGTCCATGTGGCACCCCCCTTCCCTCGGACGGGTCCCGGCGGTCCCGGTTCCCCGCCGTCACCAGTACTATGAGGGCGCTACGACTCCCCGCACTGCCTCCCTTCGGCTTATTGATTCACCAGCCGGTACCACGCTGTGCCTGCTTGTTCGCTCCCGATCCCCCGCAGGCAGGGGCGGGCCAGGACCCTTTGTTGCGGCCAGTGGTCCTCGTTCCGGCCTTCATGCGTGGACAGTACGGGGCCTCCCAGGTTCCCCGGCGAGCCATCCCGTGGCTATGCAAACGTTCTCTGACCCCGGACGACCCGTTGCGCCTCACCTGTCGCGGCGCTTCCGGTACAGCCCCCGCAATTACAAGAACGAAGGCGTCGACGTTGAGGATTTCGAGGCTCAATAGCGTCGCTTCACCACCTGCTGTGTAACGCTTCACGACGGGCGTCGCCGCACGCCATGCAACACTCGCTTCCGGCTGGCGGGCTGCGCCTCTGCCGGGCAGGAGTTGAACCCGCTGGCTCGCGGTGCAAGGTTTCAGCTCATTCGCATCCTCCCTGCCAGGGCTTTCCCTGGCGCACTGTAATTCCCTAAATTATTGTTTGACAAGCACCTAGAGACCCTGCGCTGCCGATATAATCGTCGCGTGAAACGCACTGCGGCGGCATTCCTCCTCTTGCTGGTAATGGCCCTTGCCAGTTGCGGCGAACCGCCTGCGGAGATGCCGGAAGTGCCGGCAGCCGATCTGCCACCCGCCGAGGTGGCCGGCGAAATAGAATCCGAGCGTGTCTCGCCTGCCGACCAGACCGCCGACTGGCCGGCCTTGGCCGCAGCCGCCGATGGCAGCCTGTGGATGGCGTATGTGGAATGGAACGGCAGCGACGCCGACACAGTCGTCGTGCGCCGCAGAAGCCCGGAAGGCACCTGGGGCGGGCCGATCGTGCTGAGCGACGGCAACTGGGACCACTACCTGCCAGCCATCGTGGCTGTGCCGGGCGGGGCAATGGCCTTTTGGTCGGGCCGCAACGAAGGCGCGTTCCAACTCTACGGAGCCAGTGTCAGCGACTACTCGGAAGTCAGCAAGATTGAGACCGTCGCCGAGTCCCCTCATTCGGACTTCCATGTCAGTGCGGCAGCCAGCCCGGGGGGCGACGTCACCGTCACTTGGCAGTCGTTCCGCGATCTGCAGTCCGATGTTTACGCCCGACGCCGAACCGCCGCCGGCTGGGGGCCCGAGGTTCGCGTGTCGCCGTCCGATGCCAGCGACTGGGAACCATCGGTCGCGCTGGATTCGACGGGCCGGGCCTGGATCTCCTGGGACAGCTATCACGCCGGCAACTATGACGTGTTCCTCGCGTCTTTCGACGGCCAGAGCGCAGGCGAGCCGATCGCTATCGCTTCCGATCCGAGGGCCGAGTTCCATTCCAGCGTCACGGTGGACGCGGCAGATCGGGCTTGGATCGCTTTCGACACCGCCGGCAAGAATTGGGGCAAGGACTACTCCACTTCCAGCGCAGCCGAGGGCAGCGAAGGACTGCACGCGCGCAGGGGCCTGGGCGTTCGGGTGTTTTCCAATGGCCGCGTCTTCGAGCCGGTTTCGCAAATCGCTGACGTCCTGACCGGCAGGATGTCCCGCTATGCGGAACTGCCTACGGTTCGATTCGATGGAGGCGGCTCAGCTTGGGTCGTGTTCCGACACTGGACGATTCTGAAACCTCACGAGATGTTCCACGTGTACGCCACGCGCTTGGGCGCGGACGGCTGGACAATGCCGGTGATGCTCTCCAACAGCGCGGGGCGCAACACGCAGCGGACGGCGGTCGCGGCAGGCCAGGACGGAGCGCTGCAGCTCGCCTTCGCGAGCGACCTGCGCTCCCCAGAGAACCTGCCGAAGGACCAATTTCACGCCCTGCACTACAACGTCTTCGCGGCTGCCTTGGAGTCTGTTGAGTCTGTCGAGCCGGAACTCTCTGAAGTCGCCGTGACGCAACCCCGAGCCGGCTTCGAACCGCGCCAGCGGGCGACCATGTCTGCCGGCGGCAAGACCTACTCGCTGCTGCTCGGAGATTGCCACAGGCACACCGACGTGCGCGGCCACAGCGCGCTCGACGGCTCGATCGAGGACACCTACCGCTACGCGATAGACGCGGCGAAGATGGACTTCGTCGGTCCGAGCGATCACAACGAAATCTTGGGCGGGCGTTGGCCGGATTCCCTGCGGGACTACCAATGGTGGTACGCGCAGAAGATGGTCGACCTCTACACCCATGCCCCGAAGTTCTGGGGGATCTACACCTATGAGCACTCGATGGCCCGACCCGGAGGCCACCGCAACGTCCTCTACCTCAAGCGCGGCGGTCCGCTACGGCCGATCGATCGCGAAAAGGGCCTTGAAGCGCCCGACAACACGCCCCCCGTGATGTGGAAGTGGATGGAGGACAACGCCCTGAGCCAAGACGGCCAAAAGGTCGTGGTGGTGCCACACACGTTCGCCGCCGGCCCGCTGGCCGATTGGAACTGGGAACCGGCCCCGTTTGACTGCCTGCTCGAGATCTATCAGGGCGCGCGCGGAAGTTACGAGAAGTTCCAGACTCCCGAGGGAGAGAAGCGCGGCGGCACCCAGGTGGACGAGCCGGGGCATTTTGCCCAAGACGCGCTCAACAAGGGACACCGCTACGGATTTGTCTCCTACAGCGACCACGGCTCGACGCATAACTCGTGGGCCGCGATTTGGGCGGAAACGCCGACGCGGGACGCGCTGTTCGACGCCATGCTGGCACGGCGGACGTTTGCCGCGAGCGACGAGATCTACGTCAAGGCATCAGCAGACGGGCACATGGTCGGGGAAGAATTCCAAGCCTCGGCATCGGATCCGCCGGAAATCCGGATCGAGATTGAGGCTCAAGACGAGATCCTGCGCGTGGATGTTGTCAAGAACGGCGAATACGTCTTCACTCAACGCCCTGGCGGCCTAAAGGCTTCGCTGACGTACAAGGATTCCGAGGCCGGGCCGGGCGAGGCGTATTACTATGTGCGCGTCTTCCAGCGAGACCCCGACAAGCCCGATGGCGACCCGGAGATCGCTTGGACTTCGCCCTTCTTCATCGACTACGAGTAGGTTGCGCCGATACATCGGCGAGGTGAGCTGGCGGGCAAAGCCCGAAACCCTGCGTGCGCAGGTTGCCGAGGCGAATCCGCGCCGTTCCACGCATCTCGCCGTGCGGGCGAGCCCGCCGGCACATTGCTGCCTCAGTTGGAGGTGAGCGTCACCGACATATCCACGATGCCGGGCGGGCGCTGGTTCTTGCCAGCTCGCTTGCCTTCGCCCAAGTCTCGGCGCGCGACTTCCGCCAAGGCCTGCAAGCGTTCGACCACCTGCGGGAACTCGTCCGCGACGTTGCTCTCCTCTCCTATATCTGTCTCCAGATCGTAGAGCTCGAGCACGGGGTTGGAATCATAGTCGGGATAGCGTCCGCCCTTCCTTGCGACGTGCAATTTCCAACGCCCGCTGCGGACACCGTTGAGATGAGACATGAAGTAGTAGTAATACGCCACATGCGGCGTCGGCTCGGGCTGGTCGCTCAATAGCAGGCTGCGGATGTCTTTGCCGTCGATCACCCGATCTGACGGCACGGACGCACCGGCCAGCGCGGCGAAGGTCGGCAGGATGTCTACGGATATCGCCAGTTCGTCGGTTGTCGTTCCCGCAGGCACGCGGCCCGGCCAACGGACCACGAAGCAGACTCGGTGGCCGCCTTCCCAAGTCGTGCCCTTGCCGCCGCGCAGCGGGGCGTTGCTCGCCCCGTGCTGCACGGCACCGCCGTTGTCCGACGTGAACACGACCATCGTGTTGTCGTCGATCCCGAGTTCGTCGAGCTTTGCGAGAATCTGCCCGGTCGACCAGTCGATCTCTTCCACGGAATCGCCCCAAGCGCCGTTCTTCGACTTGCCCGCGAACCGCTCGGAGGAGTACTGCGGCCAGTGCGGCATGGTGTGCGGCAGATATAGGAAGAACGGGCCTTCCTTGTTTTCCTCGATGAACTCCAACGCCTCTTCGGTGTAGCGCTGGGTGATCAACCTCTGGTCGGGCTCCTTTTCGATCACCTCTTCTCCGCGCAGCAGCGGCAGCGGGGGGTAGCGGTAAGGCTGCTTCCGCGAATCATGGCCCATGTCGTTGGAAAACGGAATCCCAAAGTACGAGTCGAACCCATGTCGGGTCGGCAGGAACGGACGCTGGTCGCCCAAGTGCCACTTGCCCACGCAGGCCGTCTTGTAGCCCACCGCCTTCAACGCCTCGGCCAATGTGATTTCGTCAGGATTGAGACCCTCTCGGTTGCCCGGAAACAGCACCCACTGCCCTTTCTCGCTCTCATCCAGGCCAACCCGCCGGGGGTAGCTGCCGGTCATCAGCGAACTGCGCGAAGGCGTGCAGACCGGCGCGGTCACATAGAAGCTGGTCAGCTTGCGCCCTTCGGCCGCCATCTTGTCCAGGTTGGGGGTACGGTGCAGCTTGGAGCCGAACGGCCCGATGTCTGCGTAGCCAAGGTCATCGACAAAGATTAGGACGAAATTCGGCTTGTCCGCGGCAGTGGCCACCGCCGAACAGCAGAGCGCAAGGGCGAGAAAGAACTTGGACATCGGGACTCTCAACACAGCTGCGCGTCGGTCCGGAAGACCAACGGATCGCTGGCTTGTCTGCACAGCGCAGCGGACGCGGCAGCGACGCAGGCCAACATAGCACAGGGAGCCCGTCACTGCGGCGTAGCCACGAGGATGCGAAGGTCGCGGACGTTGTTTCCCGTGGGCCCAGTCATGATCAGGTCGTCGAGTTCTTGGAAGAAGCCGAAGGAATCGGACCGGCGCTCGAAGTCGGCCGGATCCAGTCCGAGCGACCTCGCGCGCGGCACCGTGGACTCGTCTGCGATGGCACCGGCCGCCGGAGAATTGCCATCGATGCCATCCGTTCCGGCGCTCAGGACAGTCGCCCGCATCCCCCGTTCGGCGAGCTTGCGGGCAGCCCACAGCACGAACGCTTGATTTCGCCCGCCCCTGCCGTCCCCTTGGACCGGGCTGCTGAGCTCCCCTCCGGTCGTCACCGCGACGGTCTTTCGAGGGTGGGCACGCGACAGGCGCTGCAAGCGGTCCAAGAGCGTATCGGCCGCGAGTTCGACGGGCTGGTCGTCGACGCTCAGGTCACGCTCGAACTCCCAGCCCAACCGGCGCACTTCGCTCTCGAGACTCTCCAGCGCCGCGGCGTTGTCGAGCAAGCAGACCCACTGGCTTCGCGCAAACTCGCCCATGCCGGGCTTGGGCGTCTCGGCGAGAGTCCGTGTCTCGAAGAAGCGTCGAATCGAAACGGGCAGCCTGGCAACGATGCCAAGCTCCTCGGCCGTCCGGTAAGCGTCCTCGCAGGTGGAGGCATCCGGCATGGTCGGGCCGGAAGCGACCGACGAGGGCTCATCGGGCGGCACGTCAGAAACATACAGCGTCATCTGCCTGGCCGGGTGCGCAGCCTGGGCCAAGCGTCCGCCCTTGATGCGCGAGAGGTGCTTGCGAAGGATATTGATCTGGACAATGTTGGCTCCGCAGGTGACAAGGACCTCGTAGAATGCCTGCATGTCGGCCAGCGAAACCGATGGATCGAGCGGGGCCTCGCAAATCGCGGATCCGCCGCCTGACAAGAGGCAAACGAGAAGATCGTCGGCGCCCAAGCCGGCAGCTTGATCCAGCAAGAATCGCGCGGACTCGTCACTTGCCCGGTTGGGATAAGGGTGCCCTCCCACAAACTCCTTGGCGCCTCGCAACGGCGGGTCCGACGACGCCGGCGCCACCACCACCGCAGAGGTCCTGGCGTCAGGCAGCAGCGGGAGCAACGCCCCGCACATCGGATGCGCGGCCTTGCCGACACCGGCCACAAAGATCCGCCTCGCTTGTCCAAGATCGACCTCCCTGCCAAGGGCGGTCAACACTTGCCCGCGACGCGCGACGCCGGCAGACATGACATTGGCCAGGGAAGCCCGATCCAATGTCTTGAGGAACAAGCTCAGCAGGCTCTGCTTCATGGCAGGTCGAATCAGTCCAGCACTTCGGGATTGACGATATTGGGCGGGCATTCACCGGCCAGGCCCGCCAGCATGTTCTCGGCAGCCATCACGCACATTCGCCTGCGGGTGGCCACCGAGGCACTCGCAATGTGGGGCACGAGGAGCGCGTTCTCGCACGCCAGCAGCTTCGGGTGGATTTCGGGTTCTCTCTCGAACACGTCCAAGCCGGCCGCAGCGATCGTTCCCGCCTGCAAGGCATCGGCCAGTGCCGCTTCGTCGACCACCGGCCCACGCGAGGTGTTGACCAGTACGGATGTCGGCTTCATCGCCCGCAGCTCCGCGGCGCCGATCAGGTGCCGGGTCTCGGCCGTTAACGCACAATGCAGAGTTACGAAGTCGGCCTGCGCCAAGACCTCTTCCTTATGTGCGAATTCGATGCCCAGCTCTCCCTCGGCATCATCGCCGAGGCGAAACGGGTCGTGGTACAGCACACGCATGTTGAACCCGCGCCCGCGGCGCGCCACGGCCTGGCCGATGCGCCCCATGCCGAAGATTCCCAAAGTTGCGCCCCACACGTCCCAACCTGTGAGTAGATCGATGCGCCACTCTCCGTAGCGTCCCGCCCGCAAGAAGCGCTCCGCCTCACCGATCCGCCTGCCCGCACCCAAGATCAGCGCGAAGGCCAGGTCGGCGGTCGTGTCGGTCAGCACGTCCGGTGTGTTGGTCACGATGACCCCGCGCTCGGTGGCCGCGGAAACGTCGATGTTGTCAAAGCCCACGGCGATATTGGACACGACCCGGAGGTTGGGAACGGCATCGAGCAAGAGTGCGTCGATCCGGTCGGTTAGCTGGCAGACCACCCCTTGCTTGCCGCCCAGGCGAGCCCGCAGCTGCACGCCGGAAAGGCTCTCGTCCGAGTCGTTGTAGTCGACTGCTACGCGCCCCGCCAAGTGGTCAATGGCCTCTTGGTAGACGTGCTTGCTGACGAGCACCGGACGCAGCACGGTTGGGTATTCTCGCACAGGCTCGCGGCGCACTGGACCGCATCCGGGGAGCCCTGCCCCGTCCGATACAATCTCAATATGGCGAAACTCGGTTTTCTCGGACTCGGACTCATGGGCAAGCCCATGGCGGAGCATCTCCTGGCTGGTGGCCACGATGTTGCGCTGTGGAGCCACACGAGCTCGAAGGCGAAGGATCTGGCGAACTCGCACGATGGCGGAGACTTTTGCGAGACACCGGCGCAAGTCGGCGCGTTCGCCGACTGCATCTTTCTGTGTGTCGGGGACTCGGCGATGTCCGAGGAAGTGCTAACCGGCGAGGATGGCGTGCTCTCGGGAGTGAGCTCGAAAACCGTGGTCGCGGACTGCTCCACGATCGGGCCGAGCACGGCGCGGCGTATCGCTGCCAAGTTCGAGGCCAAGGGCAGCCACTACCTCGACAGCCCCTGCACGGGCTCCACGCCCGGCGCGACCAGCGGCACGCTGACGTTCATGATCGGCGGCGACGAGGAAGTCTTCGAGAGCGTGCGGCCCTACTTCGAATGCATGGGCAAGAACCTCTACTACTGCGGCGGGCAGGGCATGGGACTGCACGCCAAGCTGTCCCAGAACCTGGTGCTCGCCAACACCCTGCAGGGCTTCGTCGAAGGCATGGTGCTCTCCACCAAGGCGGGCGTGCCGCCCGATCTGATGTTCGAGATCCTCGACAACTCGGCCGCCAAGTCCGGGCTCATCGCCTTCAAGGCGCCGGCCGTGTTTGGCCGGAACTTCGACGCCGCCTTCCCGCTGAAGTGGATGCGCAAGGACATCAGCCTGATGCTCGAATCCGGCCGCGAACTTGGCGTGCCGCTGCCATCGACCAGCCTGGTTCACGAACTCTTCAGCGCCGGCGTGGCCAAGGGCCACGGCGACGAGGACATCATCGCTGCCTTCAAGATGTTCGAAGAGCTGGCCGGGGTGGTGGTCGAACCCTGACCGCGCGGGCGGGCTGCGGCTATTCGGAACCGAACACGCGCTCGAAGATCGCGTCAACGTTTCGCAGTTGCCGCTGCAGCGAGAACGCCCGCTCGTACTCCTCCGGCCCTAACACGGCGCTGATGTCGGGGTCGGCTTCGACCATCTCCCGAAAACTGCCGTCCTCCTCCCAGGCGCGCAGCGCGTTGCGCTGCACCCAGCGGTAGGCCGTTTCGCGCAGCACGCCCTGGGCGGAGAGTTCCAGCAACAGCTGGCCCGAATACACCAGCCCGCCGTTGGATTCCAAGTTCTTGGCCATCCGCTCCGGGTACACCAGCAGCCTGCGCACGAGGTCGCAAGCCTTGGCCAGCATGTAATCGACCAGCGTGGTCGAATCCGCGAGGATCACGCGCTCCACCGAGCTGTGGGAGATATCGCGCTCGTGCCACAGCGCCACGTTCTCGAAGGCGGCCACGGAATTGCCGCGCACGACTCGCGCCAGCCCGCTGAGCTGCTCCGACGTGATCGGGTTCTTCTTGTGCGGCATGGCCGAACTGCCCTTCTGCGTCTTGGAAAAGTACTCCTGCGCTTCCCTCACCTCGGTGCGCTGCAAGTGCCGCACCTCGACCGCGATTTTTTCGACGGTCGCGGCGATGTTCGCCAGCGCGGATACGAAATGCGCGTGCCGGTCGCGCTGGATGACCTGCGTGGAGACTGCCGTTGCCTTCAGGCCGAGCTTGGCGCAAATGCGATCCTCGGCCTCGGGGCTGATGTGTGCCAGTGTGCCGACGGCGCCCGAGAGCTTGCCCACCCGCATCTGCTCCCGGGCCGCGTCGAAACGCTCGATGTGGCGCCCGATCTCGCTGTACCAGTTGGCCAGCTTGAGACCGAACGTGGTCGGCTCGGCATGCACGCCGTGCGTGCGGCCGACCATCACCGTGCCTTTGAACTCGAACGCGCGGGCGCGTAAGATTCCGTGCAATTCGCGCAGCTGCTCGGCGATCGGTTCAGACGCCTGCTTGAGCAGCAACGCCTGAGCGGTGTCTACGACATCGTTTGAAGTCAGGCCGTAGTGCAGCCAGCGCGAGTGCTCTGCCGCCCCAGCCGCCGCCATCGACTCGGACACCGAAGTCAGGAACGCGATCACGTCATGACGCACCTCGGCCTCGATGGCGTCAATGCGCTCCACGTCGAACTGCGCGTGCTGCCGCAGGGCTTCCGACGCCTCGCGCGGCACTTCGCCGAGTTCCGCCAGCGACTCGGAGGCCATCAACTCGACCTCGAGCCACTGGCGGTACTTGTTCTGATCCGACCAGATGCGGCCCAGTTCGGGCCGCGTATAGCGAGCAATCACCCTTCTAGTTTCGCGCAGGGGCGGCCGTCTGCCGAAGCCGCGGAAGGTGCGCCACAATTCCGTGGGGCTTATGCCGCGGCCCGATCCTCCCAGCTACGTTCAAGCTTTCAAGCTGGGGTGCGCGACTTCATTTTGATTTCTCGGACTTTTGGAGGTTCGAAGTGGGTCAGTATTGCGCGTGGCGATGTGCGGCGGTGCTACAAGTGCCGATGAGGTCGGGCATTGGGTGCGACTCCCCGTCTGGACCCGGGCAAGTGGTCTGAAGCTAGAGGAGGGGTGGCTCAGCGCTTGTCGGCAGGCGGTTTGCGGTCACGCGGCGGCCTGTAGCCGTGACTCGGTTCGCCAGGCCCAGAAATCCTCGTAGCGCCCGCCCAAGATGCAGGCGCGCAGGGCGAGGATCCCCTCGGCACCATCCTTGGTCCAGTACATGCCGGACTGCTTGAGGCGGCCCACGACGCTCTTGCAGCCCGCCTCGACCACGCCGGAGCCGATCTGCAAGCCTTGGGCGCGGAACTCGGCGTAGCGCATGCGTGCGCGGTTGGTGGTGATGTATGGCACGGCCTTGGCGGCTGGCTCGCAGTGGCCGGCATGCGCGCGCAGGGTCGCCAGCACACTGTCCAGAGCCCCGGCCTTGAGTTCCTCGCAGCGCGCTTCGGCCCAGACCTCGGCGCTATCCCGGTCGGCGGGGAAGAGGGCCCGGGCGACTTCCCACATCCTTTCCGAGACGTGGAAGAAGTCCACGATCTGAATCGCGCCGGGGAACATCTCCGTGGCCGCGGCCCAGATCCATTTCGCGCCGTCGCCGAGGATGACCCGGCGTGGTGCCTGCGGGAAGCCGCGCCGCTCGGCCTCGCGGCGCAGGCGTTGGGTGAAGGCGGCCGGGGCCGGATCGGTGTCGCGCGCGGCAGCGCTGTCAATCGCCGCCGAATAGGTGACCGAGCCCTCGTCGCAGACCGGCCGTCCGTCTTGGTCGAACTGATCTGCGGTCCAGATCACGACCAGCTTCGCCTCGCGCGTGGAGGCCGAGCCGTCGGGCTGCTTGCCGGGCCGGCCGACCAGCTCCGCCGGGCGCATCGGCACGCCGGTGCCGTCCACGCCCAGATACATGGTGGCAGCGGCGGGGGGTTCGGCGGCAAACACCGCCGCCCGCTCGGCGGCGGCCACCTCGCGCCCCAGCGCCTCGGCGACGCGCTCGACACGCTTGGCATTGACGCGCACGGCGGCCAACTCGTCCAGCAAGTCGCTGGCGGTCGCGAAGCTGGCCACTGCGGCAGCCGAGCCGGTCATGCGGGTGACGGCCGGGGACAGGCTGGTGGCGGCCATGCCCAGCGCTTGGTCGCGCGGGAACCAGCCCCGCCCGCAGGGACGGCAATGGTAGTAGGCGCGCTCGATGGTGACTGGCCCCAGAGCGGTCTCGAAGGTCTTGCGATGGCGGCCGGCGAAGCGCGCCGGGTGCCCGCAGGAGCAGGGCTGGGTGGGGGACTGGCCGTCGCAGTGGTCGGCGTTCAGACGCCGCTCGACCGCCCGTGCGGCCAACTGCAGGGCGCTGCGCCGCACACAGGTCTCGACCGCCTCGAAGTCGAGTTGGTCGACGGCCCCGGGCGCTACGAGGCGGGCGATCTCGGCTTCCAGTGCGGGGGCGAACTCGTGCTGGCAGGCTTTTTTTTAACCGCGCTGGTGCTGGGCTTGAGCTGGGCTTGGCAGAGCTCGTCGCTGACGGCGATCAGGTCCGCGATGAGGCGTCGCAGGCGCTGGCACTCAGCGATCTGGGCCTGGGTGGCGGCGACCTGCTCGGCGGGGATCGAGCGGCTGCGGGTCTTGCCGTTGACCGACCAGGTGAGCAGCCAGTAGGGGCCGTGGCCGCGGTGCTGCTTGTCGGCACAGAAGCACTCGGGTCGGCCGCAGCGGCGGTAGTTCTGCACCAGCGAGCCGGGGCGCAAATCGCCGATGGCGGCCAGTTGGCGGCGGAGTTCGTCGCGGCGGGCGGAGAGGGCGGAGAGATCAGGCGGGCTGGGCATGGAGGGGCTCCCTTGTTGTTAGCGTAACAAACTAACAACAAAGAGATCCAGAATCCCCCGAACATCCGGCCAATTTCGGTCTCAGGGGCGCTTGGTCGTAGCTTGGACTGCTCAGGCTCACCGCGCTTGGATCGAACGCGTAACCTCAGCCTGCTTATTCCCGGGTGTGCAAAACGAAGTCGTACACCCTTCAAGCTCAGGGCCATTTTTTTGTCCGAGTCCGAGGCAGTGCACGACAGTAGCCGGAGGGGCAGTGGCTGCCTGCTAGAGTTTGCGAGCTCGGCATGGTAGCGCTGTCTGCTGCGAGGACTGGACATTTTGTTGTCAGTCTGTCAGGCTAGGCTCTAGTGGCAGCGCCAAGCGGCTTGCGGGATCTGGATTTGCGCTCCGTGCACGTGCGCCCCACGCACGGTGCGCAGGAGCACCGGCGCTGGGACCGCTTGGTGGCCAGCCACCACTACCTAGCGTTCGAGGGGTTGTTCGGCAAGGCCCTGCGGCATGTGGCGACGCTGGGGCAGGACTGGATCGCACTGGTGGGCTGGCAGGCCGCCGCGCTCAAGCTGGCGGCCCGTGACCGCTGGATCGGCTGGAGCCCGCAGCAGCAGCGGCGGCGCCTGCATCTGCTCACGCAGAACTCGCGCTTCGTGATTCTGCCGGCTTGGCAGGGGGCGCCCAATCTGGCCTCGCGGGTGCTCGGGCTGAGCTTGCGACGGCTTTCGGACGACATGTTGGCCGAGCACGGCATTCCGAGCCTGTTAGCGGAGTCGTTCGTGGACCCTGAACGCTTCGCCGGCACCTGTTACCGGGCCGCCAACTGGCGCTCGCTGGGCTTCAGCGGCGGCTACGCACGGCTGCCGGGTGCCACGCCGCGCTGGCGTCGGCACGGCCAGCGGAAGGAGATTTTCGTGTACGAATTGCAGCCCGGCGCGGCCCTCAAGCTGGCCCAGCCGGAGGATGATCCGGCCTGGGACGGGCCGGCCCGCAGCGCGCCCCCCGACGCGCAGACGCTGCGCAGTCTGTTCGAGTTCCTCGGCGAGTTGCCCGAGTACCGCCATGCGCGCGGCAAGCGCTACGGCTTGCGCAGCGTGCTGGCCTTGGCGGTGGCGGCGCGCCTGTGCGGCTACCGCGGGGTGACCGCCTTCGCCCAGTTCGCGGCCCTGCTGAGCCAGTCGCAGCGACTGGCGGTGGAGTGTTTCTACAGCCCCAGCAAAGGCTGCTACACGAGTCCGTCGATCACCACGTTCCACAACATTCTGGCGACCCTAGAGCCGCAGACGCTGGAGGAGGCGGTGCGCGGGTGGGCCCTCCAGCAAAGCGCGCAAGTGCAGTCACAGCAAGACGCTACGGATTCGTCCAAGGCCGCCAGCGAGGCACCCAGCGAGGGCCCGGCAGTGCTGCCGGGCGTGAGCCTGGACGGCAAGGACGTGCGCGGGGCCTCCAAGCAGAGCGCACACGGTCGGCGCATGCTGCTGGCCGCGGTGGAGCAGGGCAGCGGCGTGGTGCTGGGACAGTTGGAGATCGACTCCAAGACCAACGAGATCCCGGCCTTCCGGGAACTAGCCAGGCAACTCGACCTGGCCGGGCGGGTGGTCACCGGCGACGCGCTGCACGCCCAGCAGGAGACGGCCCGCTGCCTGCTCGAGGAATCCCAGGCAGACTATCTGATCACCGCGGTGAAAAACAACCAGCCAACGCTGTTCCGGGACCTGCAAGAGATGGACTTCAGTGCCTGCCCGCTGGTGGAGACGCTGGACAAGCAGCATGGCCGCATCGAGCGCCGACGCTACTGGGTCAAGGACATCAGCGCCGCCGAATGGGACGACTATGCCGCCCTGCACGGCCGCCAGCAGGCCATCCGCGTCGAACGTCGGCGGCAGCACGTCAAGAGCGGCAAGAGCAGCACCGAAGTGAGCTATGCGCTCACCTCGCTGGGCCCCGCACGGGCCACCCCCGAGCAACTCGCGGAGTTGCTGCGCAACCACTGGCAGATCGAGAACCGCCTGCACTATGTGCGTGACTTCACCTACGACGAAGACCGCTGCCGCGTGTATGTGCGCGACCTGCCGCGCAACCTGGCCTGTCTGACCAACACGGCCATTTCGATCATCCGCTGCCTGCCCCAATTCCGCTACGTGCCGGAGGCCAACCGGCATTTCGCGGCACGCCCGCAGGAGGCTCTCGACTTGCTGCTGCAAGCGCCCTCGCCTTAGCCCATGCGAGCGTCCCGCCAGCCTGCCCGGCAACGCCTTGCGAGGCGTCACACCCCCGCTGCGCCGACACTGTCCAGTGCCCCCTCGCGGGCGCTGCGAAGAGCGGCCCAGCGCCCTTCGAGCAGGCCCTTGCAACTCCAGCGACAGGCTGCCCTAGTTGCACGAGCAACGATCCGATCCCATCAGACGAGTCACGTATCGACAAAAAAATGTACCTGCCTTCAAGCTGGGGGGAGTTGACTTTCCCCCCCCTCGGTATGGTACGGTTCCGGCACCCTGTGGGTTTGCCGAGTAACCTCTGTGGTATCGCATTGCCGCGCGGCCACGACGCCGAAGCGGAGCAGAGGTGAAGATGTTGCGGTCGCAATTCGCCAGGGTGGCAGGAGGCCCCGTTCCATGAAGCTCAGGAATTCCATCCCTTTGTTGGTGCTGTCACTGACCCTAGTTGCCGGTGCCGCCGCGCAGTTCCTTCTGCGCGGGACGATCGGCGGGCTGGTAACCGACATCACCGGTGCCGTGATCGTCAACGCCACCGTTACGCTGACCGACTTGGAGCGCAACCAGTCCACGGTCGCGCAGACCAACGATGGCGGCCTGTTCTCGTTTCCCAACCTGGTGGCGGGCAATTACCAAGTCTCCGTCGAGCAGGAAGGCTTCAAGACAGGCGTGTCGGATATCGTCGTCATCACGACCAATGACAATGTCCGAGTCGACATCGCCATGGAGATCGGCGACGTTACCGAAACCGTCGAGGTCACGACGGCAGCTCCGCTGATCCAAACCGAGCAGACCGTCGTGGGGCAGGTAGTGGACGAGACCATGGTGGAGGCGCTTCCGGCGCTGGGCCGCAATTTCCTGGCCTTCTCGACGCTTGCGCCGAACGTGAGCTCGTTCCCCAGAACAGGCGCGGCGAACGCCACTTGGTCCGTTGGTTCGCATCACACGGTCGGGGGAATCGCGGTCCAGGTAGGCGGGGGCGGCGACAACGGCCTCTATATGAACGGCGTCAACATCAACGACTCGTGGCTGGGCGGGACGCAATACTCCCCCTCCATGGAGAACGTGCAAGAAGTCAAGGTTGACACCGCGAATTTCTCCGCTGCCAGCGGTCGGGACATTTCAATGACGAGTGTCATGACGAAAGCCGGCACCAACGAATTCCACGGCGGCCTCTTCAACTACCTCCAGAACGAGGCCTTGAATGCTTGGAATCCGTTTATCAAGGCCGAGTCGGAAGCGGACCAGAGGCAGGACAAGCTCCAGCGCAACCAGTTCGGCGGCAACCTTGGGGGCCCAGTAGTGCGCAACAGGGCGTTCTTCTTCTTCGGCTACGAAGGCATGGACAACAACAGTGGCAGCGTGGATTCAGGCTCGTTCGGCGGCAGCAATCTATTCCGCGTCCCCACCGGCGAAGAGCGGCAGGGAGACTACAGCGGATTGGTGAACCGCTTCCCGGGCGATCCGAACGTGCTTCTGTACAACCCGTTTACCACGCGGTTCGACGCGGACGGCAACAGCATCAGGGATCGCGTCGTGAACAACGACCTTCGCACGACGGGTATGCTCAACACCACCGCCCTCGCGCAGATCAACGACATCTACCCGACGTCGAACGGATTCGTCAATCCCAACAACCCCGACGATTTGCGCAACCACAGGGTCATCTCGAAGCGGACCAACTTCAATTGGCGCATCGACAGCCGCTTCGACTATCGGATCACGGACAACGACAATGTGTATGTCTCCTACTCCAGATCTCTCGGTCTGGACGACAACCGAGGCGGCCTGTTCCCGGACCTTGACCGGAATGTGGAAGACTCCTCGTACGTCATCTCGGTCAGCTACGCCCGCGTGTTCACGCCGACGCTGACCAACGACTTCACCTTCGGGTTTACCCGGCCCAATCTCAACAGCGTTGACCAGGGCACGATGGACAAGCTGGCGCAGACCGACACGCCGCGGAATCGCCACTTCCAGAATCTGGGCGACCCCAACGAAGTCGGGTTCGGCATGCACAGCATCAGCGTTGGAGGGTATTCGGGCCATGGTATTGGCGGGGCGACGATCTTCGACAATCCTGGGCTCCAATTCGGCAACAACGCCAGCTGGGTGCGCGGAAGCCACTCGACCAAGTTCGGGTTTAACTACGTCAACAAGGGCGAGAGGGTTCTCAGCGCCGGCGGTCGCAATGTCAGGTTCGACCAGACATTCACGCGGTCCGGCAGCGTGGACAGCTCGCTGGGAGGCGATGGGATGGCCTCGTGGATGCTGGGCCTGCCGACGAGCATGACCAGAACGAACACCTTCGGCGGCGAGCAGCCTTGGAGAACGGCTTGGAACGATGTCTGGGGATTCTATTTCGAAGACAAGTGGCAGGTCAATCCCAAGCTCACGATCAACCTCGGGCTGCGCTACGACATGATCATCCCTACCTACTCGCCGAGCGATTACTGTTGCGCCCTGCTCGACAGGAACTACCCGGACTGGCAGTTGGTCGTGCCCGGCCGAGCCGACGGCTACCCGAGAAGGGCGTTGTCGTCGGACAAGAACAACTTCGGTCCGCGGCTGGGCCTGGCCTATCGGTTCCAGCCCGATCTGGTGGTGCGGGCAAGCTATGGCATCTTCTACCAAGGGGGCATTAGCGAGATCCGGGCACGAACCACTTCGAACGTGCCTTCCGCGGGAGGCGAGAGAGTGAGCAACGCTGCGCTCGGGATTCACGACGACCAGCCCAACTTGACTTTCAGCGAAATCTTCCCTCAGGGGCGCGACTTGGTCTTGGGCGATTTCCCGGTGAGCACCGGCCCAGGCACCGGATACTACCAGTTCCCGTGGAGCTGCACGGGCGAGTGCCACATGGTTGACCAGGAGTCCCAGGTTGACCCGTATTACCAGCGGTGGATGATCGACATTCAAAAGAGCATCGGCCAAGATCTCGTGTTGTCGCTGGCATACCAAGGGGCTCGCGGCACCAAGCTGCCCTACCGGGAGCCGATCAACGCCCCGCCCTACCGCCTCGGATGGCCAGACGATGCGGAATACATCGACCAGTTCCGCCCGAATTCGAGCGGACGGTTTCGCGACATCCGGATGATTCGGCACGGCAACAACTCCTTTTACAACGCGGGCACCATCAAGCTCGAAAGACGCTTCAACCGAGGCCTGCAGTTCACCACCCACTACACGTGGTCCAAGACGATTACGGACCCGATCCTGTTTGGGGCCGAGTACTTGGAGACGTGGCGCACTGCGGCGCACAACCTGCAATGGGACTATCACCGCTACTTGGGGCGCGGCGAGGCTGAGTACTCGCACCCGCATCGCTGGATCGCGGCGGTTGTTTGGCAGCCTGAGTGGGGCAAGAGCCTGCCCGCCATACCCAAGGCGCTGTTGCACGGATGGAACACGAGCGTGATTACCACCTTCGAGTCTGGCAATGCTTGGACCGTCTTCAATCGTCAGAGTTCGGCTCGTGACCGTGAGGCGGACATGCCGAATCGAACGGGCGACCCGAACTTGTCTCGCGGGTCCCGCACGCCGAGTGCCTTCTTCGACACCAGCGTGTTTTCCGACCCAGGCATCGATAACAAGGGCAATTCCGGCCCGGGCACCGTCCGTGGGCCCGGTCAGAACAACTGGAACGTCAACACTGCGAAGGTCTTCAGCCTGACGGAGAGGATCAATCTCGAGTTCCGGGCTGAGATGTATAACTTCTTCAACCACACCCAGTACAAGGACATCAACACGTCCTTCTCGACGTTCACTGGCACCAACTTCGGCTGGATCACTTCGGCGCGCGACGGCAGGTTCATACAGTTCGGCCTCAGGCTGACCTTCTGACCGAAGATCTCGCGGCCGCATCCTGACGCCTGTCGTCGGGACGCGGCCGCGCCCGAGGCGCGCGAGCAGCTTGGATAGCTTGGGACGCGGCCGGAAATCCGCCGCGTCGCGCTTGCAAATGCAACGGTCGAAACATAGACTGGGAGCGGGCAGGAAATCCGCGCATCCGATGGCTACACCACAGCGATTCTCACTCCCGTTGGTGGCCATCCTCGCGGTCGCTCCCGCGATTTCCGCCGCAACCCCCGAGCAGGAAGAGTTCTTCGAGAAACAGGTTCGTCCCATTCTCGTGAACAAGTGCTCCGTCTGCCATGGCGAGCAGTTGCAGACTGCTGGGCTGGACCTGACAACGGCCGAAGGCTTCTACAAGGGAGGCGAGTCGGGCCCGATTTTCGCAAAGGACGCGCCGCACGCCAGCCGCCTGCTGGCAGCTGTTCGCTACGAGGGCCTGGTCAAGATGCCCCCGACGGCGAAACTGCCGGACAGTGAAATCGAAGCCCTCACAAGCTGGATCAGCCAAGGAGCGCCGTGGCCGGGCGCAGAGGCGGAGACGGTCGTGCAAGACGGTGATTCGGGGCCGCAATGGACCGCCAAGCAAACGGGCCACTGGGCATTCCAGCCCATCCGGCCGGAACGGCCTCCGCGCGTGAAGGACGAAGGCTGGACGCAAACTCCGGTCGACTACTTCATCTTGGCAAGGCTTGAGGAGCAGGAGCTTGCCCCGGCGCCCCGGGCTGACCGACTCACTCTCCTTCGGCGCGCCAAGTACGACCTTCACGGCCTCGCTCCCACAGAAGCTGAAATCGAGGAATTCTTGGCAGACCAGGCCCCGGGCGCGTTCAGAAGGCTCGTCGACCGTCTGCTGGAGTCCCCGCGGTATGGCGAGAAGTGGGGTCGCCACTGGCTCGATGTGGCGCGCTACGCGGACTCGACGGGTCTGGACGACGACATCAAGGTGCCGTACACATGGCGCTATCGCGACTACGTCATCAACGCCTTCAACCGCGACACCCCGTTCGATCAGTTCATCGTCGAGCAACTTGCAGGTGACCTGCTGCCTCCGGAAGGGGGCGACGCGGTCAACAAGAAGGGCGTCATCGCGACTGGATTCCTGGCAGTTGGAACGAAGCCCTTGGTCCAGCAGGACAAGATCAAGATGAAGTACGACGTGATCGATGAGCAGATCGACACGACGGCGAAGGTCTTCATGGGACTCACGCTGGGTTGCGCTCGCTGCCACGACCACAAGTTCGACCCCATTTCGGCCGAAGACTACTACTCCATGGCATCGATCTTCGCCAGCGTCAAGAACTTCGCGAGCCTCGACCCGGCGATGACGGTCTCGAAGGTGCACCTCGAACCTCTGGTGCCCGAGGAAACGTACCGACGGTACAAGGATCACCAGGACGCGGTGAAAAACACCAAGCAGAGGATCGCGTCCATCTTGGACCTTGAAATGTACCGGCATGTCATCGAGCATCGCGCCCCGAAGCTCGCCCGGCACATGGTCGCGGCCCGTCAGGTCTACGATGACGGAGCGGACTTGGAGGCTGTCGCGGCCCGCGAGGGGCTCGATGGCGACGTGCTGAAATTGTGGGTGGACTACTTGAAGCCCGGCGAGGACCTCCGCCTGTACCTGCAGCAGTGGGATGAGGCGGCGAAGGATGACCGCGCCGCGGTGGCAGAACAATACCAGCAGCGCTTCCGCGCCAGGGGTCTGGAATGGATCGAGAGATTGGTTGAGTGGCGAGCGCAGGTCGAGGAATGGGACGGCGCCGGCGAGTTTCCGGAAAAGCCCGACCTTGCCCCTGGCTCGGACCGCTTCTTCTCGGAGGTGACATTGACGGCTGGCTCCATGGATGAAGGGGCGGCTGGAGGCGACGGCCCGTTCTCGATACCCAAGGAGTCGCTCGACGAGATCCTGCCCGTCGCGTTGCGCGAACGTGTCGAAGGCCTGCGCGGGGAATTGGAGCGCTTGGAAAAGGCCGAGCCGCCCGAGCCCGCCATGGCCTACGCGGTAAAGGAAGTCGAGAGTGTCGAGCAGCACCTGTTCGTCCGCGGCAGCCACAGCAACCCAGGCAAGCTGGTCAGCCAGCGCTTCCCCGTCATCCTCGCCGGGGAGGAGCAGCAGCCGATCGCGGCCGGCAGCGGCAGGCTGGCACTTGCCAGATGGCTATCGAGTCCAGACCACCCGCTGACCAGCCGGGTTATCGCGAACCGGCTCTGGCAGTGGCACTTCGGCCAGGGACTGGTGCGGACGCCGAGCAATTTCGGAATCATGGGCGAGCCTCCGACCCATCCTGAATTGCTGGACTACTTGGCGAATCGATTCGCCCGGGACGGCTGGTCAATGAAGGCCATGCATCGCTTGATCATGCTCTCGGCAACCTACCAGATGCAGAGTCACATCTCGGAAGAAGCGTGGACAAAGGATTCCGCGAACCGAATGTGGTCGCGCTTCAATCGCCGGCGCCTGACCGTCGAGGAGATGCGCGACTCGTTGCTTGCGATCGATGGATCGCTGGACCTGAGCATGGGAGGGGCTCTCACGGAGAGTCTCGACTCGTACGGTTTCGAAGAAGCCTACGTGCATCCCGACGAGACCCGGAGGCGTACCGTCTACTTGCCGATTTATCGCAACAAGATGCCGCCCCTGCTCACGCTGTTTGACTTCGCCGATCCGTCGGCGAGCATAGCCGTCCGCCCGAACACCAGCGTCGCGCCCCAAGGCCTGTATTTCATGAACAGCGATTTCGTCCAAGGGCGAGCTCGGGCGCTTGCGAGCCGCCTGCTGCAACTGGACGGAATCGACGATTCCACCCGCATCGAGAAGGCCTATTGGACCGCGCTCACGCGCAAGCCGGAATCGCGCGAAGTGGAAGAAATGCTCGGCTACATCGCCGCGTACCCGGTTCGCGAGAACACCGCCGATGGTCGGCTCGAACGCTGGCAGAGCTTCTGCCGCCTGCTCTTGGGATCGAACGAATACAACTACGTCAACTGAGGAAGAACAGTGACCAGAAACGGCAAGATCCAGTCGACTTCGAGGCGACAGCTCCTGCGCCAAACGGGCTTGGGCTTCGCTGCACTCGGCTTGGATGTCTTGCTGGCCGAGCAAGCCGCGCTTCTGGGAGCGACCGCAGTCGACAACCCCATCGCACCCAAGCAGCCGCACTTCGCTCCCAAGGCGAAGAACGTGATTTTCCTGTTCATGCACGGCGGGCCCTCGCACCTGGACACGTTCGACCCCAAACCGCGCTTGAAGGCGGATGCGGGCAAGCCGATGCCGATCAAGAAAGAGGTGTCGTTCACCCCGCTGGACAAGCTCGGCGGGCTGATGCCATCCCCCTTCGAGTTCAAGCAATACGGACAGTGCGGCACTCCGGTCAGCAGTCTGTTCCCCAACCTGGGGGCGTGTGTCGACGACCTCTGCGTGGTCCGCTCGATGGTCGGAGACGCCGTGGACCACGGCGGCGCAATGCTGCAACTGCACACTGGCGCGTTCAACTTCACGCGGCCGAGCCTGGGGTCTTGGGTCCTGTACGGCCTCGGTTCCGAGAATCAGAACCTGCCGGGCTTTATCACGATCAAGCCGACCCTCTGGCACGGCGGAGGGAAGAACTGGAGTTCGGCGTTCTTGCCGTCCGCCTACCAAGGCACGCCGATCGGCTATGCCCCGATGAAGGTGGATGACGTCAGGGAAAAGCCGATTGAGCACTTGACCAACAAGAACCTGACTTCGGACCAGCAGCGTTACGAGTTGGACATGCTGCAGAAGATCAACCGGCGGCACGCGGTCGACAAGGCACACGATCCCGAACTCGAAGCTCGCATGCAGTCGCTGGAATTGGCGTTCCGCATGCAGATCGAAGCTCCCGAGGCCCTCTCCACGAATGATGAGTCCAAGGCCACCGAGAAGCTCTACGGCATCGACGACCCCGCCACGAGCGACTTCGGCTGGCAATGCTTGATGGCTCGGAGGCTTGTCGAAAGAGGCGTGCGTTTCGTCCAATGCACGCACAGCGGCCACGAGGAAAAGTGGGACCACCATCGCCAGGTCGCGCGGCGCCACCACGCTTCTGCGAAAGAGATCGACAAGCCGATCGCCGGCTTGATCCAAGATCTCAAGGCTCGCGGGCTGCTTGACGACACGCTCGTGATGTGGGGCGGAGAGTTCGGCCGCACTCCCTATGCGGAGAGTGACGGCCGCGACCACAATCCGTACGGCTACACGATGTGGCTGTCAGGCGGCGGCGTCAAAGGCGGGATGATTCACGGCGCCACTGATGAGTTCGGCTATCACGCTGTCGAGAACCGCATGCATCTCCATGATCTGCATGCGACGATTCTTCATCTGCTGGGCTTCGATCACGAACGGCTGACCTATCGCTTCGACGGTCGCGACTTCCGGCTAACGGACGTTCACGGGACCGTCGTGAGCGACATCTTGGCTTAGGGGCGCTCGCCAGTGCCGGGATTCCAGCCCTTCTGGCCTGCTGGGTGTCGCCGCATTTCTCTCGCGGCAGCGCTCGCGGTTTGCGTCCTCGGGGGCGGTCGCGCTGCCGCCGCCAGTACGCCGCCCACCTTCGACGAAGACGTTCGACCCATTTTGGAGGCCAACTGCTTTTCCTGCCATGGCGGTGACGCGCCGCAGCAGGGTCTGGATCTGCGCACGGCCGACGCCATTCTGAGGGGAGGAAGTTCTGGGCCCGCCGTCGAAATCGGTTCCTCCGCAAAGAGCATCCTGGTCGAACGGATCGTCGCCGGTACGATGCCTCCGGGCGACTCGAATCTGGCCGAGAGCGAAATCGCTCTCATCCGGCACTGGATTGACGACGGTGTCGCGCGAGAAGCTGGCGAGTTGGGCGTGGAGCTTGTCACGGACCGCGACGTGCTTCCGATCTTTCAGGCGCGCTGCGTTGTCTGCCACGGCAAGCGCGAGCAGCGCGGAGGCTTGGATCTGCGGACGCGGGAAACGCGATTGGCAGGCGGCGATTCGGGCCCGGCCTTGGTGCCCGGCAGCCCTGACACAAGCCTGATCATCCAAAAGATCGAGGCTGGCGAGATGCCACCTCCCGACATGCAGTACGACTACGCGGTGCGCAACACGACGGACGCGGAAGTCGCGAAGCTCAGACAATGGGTGGCCGCCGGAGCGCCGCCCGCCCCGAACGACAACGGTGCGGTCGAGCCCACGCGGCACATCGCCGAGGAGGATCGCAACCACTGGGCCTTCCTGCCGCCCGAACGGCCGGCAGTCCCGGAAGTCAGCAGCCAGGGGTTGGTGTCAAACCCCGTCGATGCTTTCCTGCTGGCAAGGCTTGAGGAGAACGGACTTTCATATACCGAGGAGGCAGCGCCGCTGACCCTATTGCGCCGAGCGTACCTCGACCTGACAGGAATGCCGCCATCGCCGCAAGAGGTGCAGCGTTATCTGGAAGACGATGGCGAGGACCGCTACCAGCTATTGATCGAGCGATTGCTGGAGGCACCGGAGTACGGCGAGCGCTGGGCTCGTCACTGGCTGGACGTTGCTGGCCATATCGACACCGAGGGATTCGGCGAGTACGCGCCTCTCCGCCAGAACGCCTGGCGCTACCGGGACTACGTGATTCGGGCATTCAACCGGGACAAGCCTTTCGATGAGTTCCTGACCGAGCAGATCGCCGGTGACGAGCTTGCGCCGTGGAAGGATCAAGAGGTGACGCCCGAACTCGTCGAACGGCTATCCGCGACAGGGTTCCTGCGCACGGCACCCGATCCCACTTGGGAGATCGAATTCGCCTTTCTCGACGAGCGCATGAATGTCATCGCCGACGAGGTGCACATTCTCGGGTCGGGAATTCTCGGGCTAACCGTGGGCTGTGCCCGTTGCCACGATCACAAGTTCGACCCGATCACCCACCGCGACTACTATTCGTTGGGTGCGATCCTGCAGGCAGCCTACGACCCGTACGACTGGGTCCAGCCCAAGAAGCGTGTGCTCAACATCGGATTGGCGAGCGAAAAAAAGGAGGTCGATGAATTCAACGCGCCTCTGAAGGCCAAGATCAAGCAACTCAAGGAATCGCTCGAAACGGAAGCGGCACCCTACAAGGCACGCTTGCTAGAGGAACGGCTCGGCCGCTTGCCGGAAGGCGTCCGTGAGGATCTCCGCAGGCTCTCCGAGACGGCCGAAGACGAGCGGACCGAAGTCCAGCAGTACCTGGCCAAGAAGTTCAAGCAGACGCTGGAAACTTCCATCAACGACATCAAGGAAAGCTCCGAGTCATTCAAGTCGAAGGCCGAACCAATTCAAAAGCAGATCAAGGAAGCCGAGGCGCAACTAAGGCCAGAGCCGGGTGTTCACGCGCTGGTGGATATGGGCGGCGAACCGTCGACTAGCTATCTGCTGCTGCGGGGCGATGCGTTCACCCCAGGACAGCCGGTCGAGCCGGGAGTTCCCGCTTTCCTCACGCCCCACATTGACCCCTATGAGGTTGTCGCTCCGTGGCCGGGGGCGGACACAAGCGGGCGGCGCCTGGCACTGGCGCGCTGGCTCACGCAACCCGATCACCCGCTCACGGCGAGAGTGATGGTCAACCGGATGTGGATGCGCCATTTCGGTCGCGGGATCGTCGCTTCGCCGGACAATTTCGGGCGCACCGGCGAGCCCCCGTCGCATCCGGCACTGCTTGACTGGCTCGCTACCGAGTTTGTGCGGAGCGGCTGGAGCGTGAAGCACATGCACCGCCTGATGATGACTTCCACCGCGTATCGACAGGCTTCGCGCAAGGACGGCGAAGCACTGGCAGCCGATCCCAACAACGCCTTGCTGTCGCGGATGACAATGCGACGGATGGATGCCGAGCAGCTGTACGACTCCATCCTTGTGGCCACGAGCCGCCTTGACCCCGCCCGCTTCGGCCCCCCTGCAGACCTAGAGCTGAGCGACGACGGCGAGTATCGCGCCACTGGCTCGACGCAGGGTTTTCGCCGCAGCATCTACACCCTGCAGCAGCCGCGAACTCCGATCTCGCTGCTTGAAGCATTCGACCTTCCGCAGTTGTCACCGAATTGCATCGTTCGGAACCAGTCCAATGTCCCGACCCAGGCACTGCACCTGATGAACAGCGAATGGATGTGGGAACTGTCACGCTACATGGCGGGAAGGATCATTGATGCGGCCGGAAGCGACCCGGAACAGCAGGTGAGAGAGGTCTTTCTGCGAGCCTTGTCGCGTCCTCCGTCGCACTTCGAGACAGCCGAGTCCTTGGCGGCACTGGAAAACCTGCGCAGCCACTGGCCCGAAAGACTGGCGAGCGACCGGCGCGAAGCCCCGATCGAGGCAACCTCCCGATGGCTGGCATTGGCGAACCTTTGCCACGCCGTCCTGAATTCTGCAGGGTTCGCTTTCATTGATTGAGATGGCCCGATGTCGCTAGCAAGAACTCCACCCGAATCCAATCGCGCGAGAGCGCGCGCGGCGATGGGGCGCCGCGATTTCTTCTCGCGCGTCAGTGATGGCTTGCACGGCGCGGGGCTCGCCTACTTACTCGGGGCCGACTTGTTCTCGCCAAGCCCGGCGCTGGCTGCCGCCGGACCCTCGCCGGCGTTTGACCTCTCCCCGAAGCCTCCGCACTTCGAGCCCAAGGCGAAGGCGGTGATCCAGCTCTTCATGCACGGGGGCCCAAGCCAGGTCGACCTCTTCGACCCGAAGCCGGAGCTGGCCAAGTACGCGGGGAAGACGCCGAGCAGGGACCTCACGGCCGTCGCAGTGAGCCCGCAGCAGAACGCCGGCATTCTGCCGTCGCCGTACCAGTTCGGAAGACACGGCGAGTCGGGCCTCGAGTTCTCGGAATTGCTGCCCCACATTAGTTCGTGCGCGGATGACATCGCGTTGATCCGGTCGATGTTCACCGAGACCCAGAATCACGAAACGGCCCTCAACATGATTCACTCCGGCCGACTGCTGGGAGACCGACCGACGGCCGGCGCGTGGGTCTCCTACGGGCTGGGCACCGAGAACCAGAATCTGCCGGCCTATGTCGTGCTGGACGACCCCAAGGGTTTGCCGATCGGGGGAATCGACAATTGGCAGGCCGCCTGGCTGCCGCCGAACTGCCAAGGAACGCGATTTCGCGCCCAAGGCTCTCCCGTCCTGAACCTAGACCCCCGCCCTGAGTGGCCTGGAGCCGTCCTTGAGATCGAGCGGCGCCTGTTGCGCCGGCTCGACCAGGCTCACATCGAAAAACGCCCGCACGAGGCGGATCTGGCGGCGCGCATCTCAAGCTACGAGCTGGCGGCCCGCATGCAGCTGGCGGCGACCGATGCCCTGAACTTGGAGCAGGAAGACGAAAAGACCAAGGAAATGTACGGGCTTAACGATGCTCTCACCGAATCGTACGGCAAGCGCTGCCTGATGGCGCGCCGCCTGGTCGAGCGTGGCGTTCGCTTCGTGCAGCTCTACATCGAGCAGCAAATCTGGGACACTCACACAAAGCTTGACGAGGGCCTGCGATACAGTTGCGGCAAGACAGACAGGCCCTCCGCCGCGCTCTTGAAGGATCTCAAGCAACGCGGCCTGCTTGAGGACACTCTGGTTATCTGGGGCGGGGAGTTCGGTCGGCTGCCGCTGGGCCAGGGCGATTCCAACGACAAGAGCAGCCTGGGCCGGGATCACGGCCCCAACGGCTTTAGCCTCTGGATGGCGGGTGGCGGAGTGAAGGGCGGCACCGTTTACGGTGCTACCGACGAACTGGGGAACCACGCCGTGGAGAACCCTGTCAGCGTGCATGACTTCCACGCCACGGTCCTTAGCCTCCTAGGCATGAACTTCCGTGACCTGATCTACCGCCGCCACGGCCTAGACGAACGTCTGACGGATCAATTTCCCGCGCGGGTGATTGAAGAGCTAGTCGCCTGATTCCGAGTGCGGCCTCGCGCACCCGCCGCCGTCGGCTCCAGTTCGGATTACAGGTCGGAGTTCACGACATAGACCGTCTTGCCGTCGCGCACTTCCATGCGCCCGCCGTTCTCGAGGATGGCGGTCTTGGCAACCGCGCCGATCCGCTCGACGATTTCGCTGATCGGGGTGCGCAGCTTGATCTCATCGCGCGAGATGTTGACGTAGCGGTCGTTGAACGGCTTGTCCCACTCGTCCCGCAGAGGGAGTTCCTTGGTTAGCTTGACAGCTGCCTCGCCCATGCCGCTCAGCCCGTTGAGAACCCCGATCAGCCCTGCCGTGGTGGCCGCTTGGTTGTCACAGTCATACCCGGCCGACGTCGCGATCCCGACCGTCTTCATGAAGTCTCCCTCGCCATAGAGAACGGCCATGATTCCGGTCAGCCCGTTGGCCAGCGACGAGACCACGCTCACCGGCGCTTCGTACGACCCCTTCTTGTAGGCATAGTACTTTTCGTGGATCTTGGCTCGCGTGTCGCGCCAGTCGTCGAACTCGGAGTGCCACTTGACCACATCGCGAATGCCTTCCGCAAACGGCCCCTCGTTGGGCACGGCCTTGATTCCGATATCGACCAGCTTGCGCACGTCCTTCTCGAAGAACGCCGCGCTGATCATCGCCCCGTAGGCAATGGTCGGGTGCGTGCCCCAATCGTCATTGGTAATGCGCGCTCCCCACAGCGCCCGCTCTGCCGCCTTTTGAGTCATTCCGGGATAGAACGCGCTCCAGATCTCGTTGACCAGTTGTGGGTCGATTTGGAACCAGTGCTTGTTGTTCTCCTTGCGACCGGTGTCGGGTGCAACCAGCCCTTGGTCCATCAAGTTGCGCGCTTCTCGGTTCGCGACCCAGATGTAGTCGTTGATGTGCGTCATCCACATCTGGGTGATCTCGGCATACGTGATGTCTAGGCCGTACTTTTCGACCGCATGCAAGGTGACGAACTCGATGTCGGTGTCGTCGTCGCTGAACGCCCCGCCAAGGGTCTGGGCCATGAGCGGTATGAATCCCCGCCGGTCTCTCGAATTGATCTTCAGTTCCGGGCTGCCGTCGTAATCGGCGGTATACACCCGGTCGACCAATACGGGGATCGGCTCCTCGACATAGTTGTTCTCGAACGGAAAGCCGATGTAGTTGCCGAGCAGCTGCCCGATCCAGAACCCAGACATCTTGTCCATCAGCTCGTCGTGGCTGATGACCCGCTCCTTCGCCGTCGCGTCATCGACGAATACTGCCGAAGACAGCGCTAGGGCCGCGATCAGCCCCAAGTGACTCGCTCGTTTCATGAAGATTTCCTCTCTTTGCCTCGCGCGTCCGGTCTGCGCCGCAGGTCGGACCCTTTCGATCCAGGACTTGGACTAGCGAAAGACTACCAAGTTCTCCAACACAACGTCGCTCCCCTGCGACCCGCCGTATGGCTCACCTAGCACAACGACCCGAACGGTGTGCGAAGCGTTCTCCAAGCCGAAGGCATGCCACACGGAATCCCCATATTTCCGGTTGTCTTCGTCCGGATACACGTCAACTTGCTTGTGCAGCTCTCCGTCCAAGTAGACTTGCGCCGACCCGCCGGTTGGAAGATAGGGCCCCGTGACGATAGCTCCCGTGCCTTCAAAGGTGATCGTGGCTTCGGCACCGTTCTTCGAAGCGATCATGCCGCGCCAGTCCGTCCCGCGCCGGTCGGTGATGAGGTGCTCTTCCCAGGCACCCTGCCAGTTCCAACGAGCGTCTGAAGCGGGAATTCGCTCGACGGGCGAACCGTAATCATCCCAGATTTGCAGCTCTGGCGGCACGGCCTCCTGTCTGGGCACGATCAAGCGGTCTCCCTCGACACGCCCGCCATGTCGCTCCGCCATTGCGATGGCACGCTTCTTGGTGCTTTCGACGATTCCCGGGAAGGTGAAATCCGTGTAGCTGAACTTCTTGTCCAAAATGGCCGGGATGCCGCTCTTCCATCGATCCGGGATCCCTCGGAATCCGGTCATGACGCCGAGGATTCCGCAAGCGTTGGACGGGTTGCAGTCCGAGTCTTGGCCGGCGCGGGTGGAAACCATGAGCGTCTTCTCAAAGTCCCTGTCACCGTAAAGCAAGCCCAGCGCGATATAGGCACCGTTCAGCTTGGCGTCAATGTTGAAAGGCCGTAGCGCCCCGTTCGGGCACGGTTCCCGCTTGTCCCACTTTTGGCCAATCAACTCCCAATTCTTGATCCAGTCGTCCGGGTGCTCGTCGTACCACGCGAGCACGTCGTTGATCAGCAGGGCGTAGGGGCTTTCGGGCGGCATGCACGCGACGCCGGCCTCGACAATCTTGCGCGGGTCGTCCTCGAAGAAGGCTGCCGAGTACATGCAGGAAACGAACATGCCGCCGTAAATCCCGTCACCGTAGTTCATGACTCTCCCGGCTCTCAGGCACAGGTCGTTCGCAGCAACGGGCATGCCCGGGGTCATCAGTCCCACGAAGTCCGCCTCGATCTGAAAGTCGATGTCGTTGGCATGGGCGTTGTGTTGCGGGGTCCCGGAAAGCTCGGCGGGAACTCCGCGCTTGAGGGCGCGACGGGCGCCCAGGTTTGCATGCCAGAGACGGTACTGGGCGTTCTTAAGCAGGTCCCCGAAGTCTTGCGTCGTGGCGTCGAGCCCCTTCTCGTCCAAGACTGTGGCGAAGGTCATTTCAACGTAGAGGTCGTCCTGGTCCAAGGCATTGGCCACCATGTCGGGGGTCCATTCGGGCATCTTGTCTTCCGGAACAATCTGCTGGTTGTAGACGAACTCCGTGGGATAGCCGTAGGCGACACCGACCATCTGGCCCGCCCAGCCGCCCTCGATCCGGTCTTGGAGATCCTCCAGCGAGATCGCGAGCTCGTCGGAAGGCGCTGGCGTCCCGCACTGGATCAGGACCAACGCCAACAGCACGGCAAAGGCCGCCACCAGACTGTTTCGCATCGTTTCGCTCCTTGCAGCCCCCGTCACGGTCTCAGGTGCTCAGAGGGTTGCGACGCCGATCAGTGTGAGGCCGCAAGTGTACCCAAGGAACATCAGCACGATGAAGGGCGTGGCACTCTTCGGCGCCGCTTTGAATTCTCTCCAGATAAAGACGCCCCAAATCGCCGCCACCAATGTAGCACCCTGACCCAACGCGTAGGAGATCGCCGGTCCCGCCACGCCCGCAGCGATGACGTTCAACCCCAGGGCCACCATCCAGATCAGTCCTCCGAGGACTCCTAGGGAATGCAGCTTCGGGCCTCCCCGGAAGTATCCGGAGTAGGTTCTCCCGCCGGCCTTCATGAAAATCGTGTTCACGATGAAGTTGCTCAGCAAGAGGCCGATCCCAAAGTACAGCAAGGCGGTGTAGGGGGTAAGGTAGCCGGGCTGGATCGCATCCGTGCCGAACCCCGGCGAGACAGCCTGGACCAGCATCGGGTAGAACGAACCCATCAAGCAGCCGGCGATCACGGCGAACAGCAGGCCGCGCCCGAGTCGCCGACCTGCCATCGGAGGCAACTTGCTGTATGCGAGCGCCGACATGATCATCGCAACGACGATCAGCGCAACGCCGGCGAATATCAGCGTCGGGTCTCCCTTCGGCGCCTGCAGATAGCTGCGCAATGTACCGATGACCAGCGCGAGCCCGACACCGACTGGGAACGCCAGCGACATCCCTGCGGCGTCGATAGCCACGACCAGGAGAATGTTCGAGAGGTTAAAGAGCGCACCGCTCAACAGGGCATCTGCGATCGGCCCTCCGCCCGCTTGTCCGAGATTGGCCATCGCGCCCATCCCGGACTCGCCAAAGCTGCCCAATGTCAGGGCGAATACGATGCCCGTCAAGAACACGCCGATCGCGTAGTCCCAATAGTAGAGTTCGAAGGGCCAATCTTCCTTGCCGGCCAGCTTTTGCGTGTTGGCCCACGACCCCCAGCCCATCATGGTGATGATGCACAGAAAGATAGCCAGTCCTAGGCTTTCGACAACAAACATGCGAACCTCCCTATGTTCCTTCCCGTGACTTCAAACGGCAACCTCGCTCGGGAACTGATTCACTTGCCGTCGTGACGGGATCGCAGCCCGTGCACCCGCTCGCGTAACCGACAAGGCGGCTGCAGCATCCGCAAATTTGAGAACCACGGCACGAGGGCCGAGGGCGAGGATCTTCGCAGCCGCCGGGTCAACATCGGAATCGGCACCCAGCAACCAAGATGGTAATTGGAGAGACCGCTCTCACCGGATTTCACCTAAGAGCCGGCCCGATTATATACAAGCGTCGCTCGGGGCGCGGGAAGGGGTTCAGTCGCCGGCCGACCTCATTCCATGGATCCGAGGCGTCCGAAGATAGTCGCGGCAAGAATTCGAGTTAGCACTCTACGGGAGGGTCCGGCTTGCAGAGCGCCGGATCTCTTCTGCGATTCCCAAGTGCTCCCGGGCACGGTCCGCGCGGCCCGTCTTGTAGTAGATGCGGCTCTGAAGGAAGTGAGCTTCATAGCTGTGGGGGCGGACGTCGATCGCACGCCGAACGGTGTCTTCGGCGAGTTCCATAAGACCTTGATCGATATAGATCTTGGCGAGGAGAACGTAGGAGCCGGATGAGCGGGGATCGAGCCAGACGGCCCGCTTCAATGCCTCCACCGACTCGGCCTGGTTGCCCAAGCCTAGGAGAGCCTCGCCCATCGAATGCCATGCATCTGCGTGCTGTGCGTTCCGCGCCAGGTCTTCTTGCAGCAGCGCCGAAGCCTTTGCGTAGTCTCCCCGGCGGAGTTCGATGACTCCGAGCGCGTAGTTCACGCCCGGCAGGTCGGGCTGTAGTTCGCGAGCCTTCAGAAGCAGCGCCTCGGCGTCGTTCAGGCGGTTCTCCTGCAACAGCAGCTCGGCGGTTAGGGCGAAGGCCTGCGGACTCGCCGGATCGACTTGGAAGATCTTCGAGAATGGAACCCTGGCTTGGTTCTCGCGGCCTGACCTTACGTACGCCATCGCAAGCGTGTACAGGAGCTCCGAGTCGTGAGGCTTCCAATTAGATGCTTGCTCGAGCAACGGTTCCGCTTCCTGCCACCGACCCTCGAAGAAATAGGCCACGCCGAGGATCTCCACGGTTTGTTTCCACGGGGCCGATTCCGGCTCTTCCCGCTCCAAGGCGGCCGCCAAGTGCCGGACCGCCTCGCCAAAGTTCCGCAGCCGGTAGTGGGCAAGACCCAGGAAGTGATGCGCTTCCGGACGGTCCGGCAATCTCTCGGGCCAGCGCTGCAGCGTTTCGACTACTCCTTCGAAGTCGCCTTCGGAGAGGAGTGCATCGGCCTCCCGTAGATCGCTGGCGTACTGGGAGATTTCCGGAGACTGGCCCGCGGCTGAAACGATGATGCAAGCCGAGAGCGCCGCAAGCCTTGCAGTAGCCGTCATAGCTGTCGACCGCCCTTTCCTTGCTCGATGACGAGGATCTGATCGACCGACGAGGGCGTGTAGCGCTCGTGCAGCCCGCCCGGCCAGATGACTTCGAGGTGTTCGATCTCTTCCGCTTGGCCCAGTCCGAAGTGAATCCGGAGATCGCTCTGGGACAAGTATCCGCGGCCGGAAGCCACCTCGCCCCGCTGTCGAAGCCCTCCCGCTTGACAGAACACCACGGAGCCGATCGCGTCACGCGGAACTCCTAGGGCCGGGTTCCCGACGAGCTTGACGGCGATCCAATGCCCCGTCGCTCCTGCGCGGCGGTTGCGCAGCACGGTGGGACGGCCATCGAGGTTGTTCAAGACGATGTCCAGGCTGCCGTCGTTGAAGAGGTCTCCGACCGCGGCGCCGCGAGAGTTCTTGGGACGGTGGAACCCGGCGCCCAAGCCGCCGGACACATCCACGAACCTCCCGTTGCGGAGATTGCGGAAAAGAAGCGTCCTCTGCATGTAGGACGTGCCCCAGCTCGCAGGGTCGGCTTGGGGGAAGATGTGGCCATTCGCGGCTAGGATGTCGAGCCATCCATCGTTGTCGTAGTCGAAGAATTCCGTCCCCCAGCCAAGGAACGGAAGAGTCGCTGCCAGCAGCCCGGACTGCAGGGTGACATCGCTGAAGTCTAGGTTGCCGTTGTTGCGATGCAGCGTGTAGTTGTCGCCCGCGAAAGTAGTGAAGAAGAAGTCGTTCCTGCCGTCATGGGTGTAGTCCCCTACGGCGATTCCCATGTAAGCCTGCTCGAGACCGTCGCCATTCGTGCCGAGGCCGCTAAGCATGCCGATCTCCTCGAACGTACCGTCACCTAAGTTGTGAAACAGGTAGTTGGGCATCGAATCGTTGGCCACGACGATATCGAGACTTCCGTCATCGTCGGCATCGACCCAAGCAACCGCCAGGCCGTAGCTGTTCTTCGCTGCTCGCAATCCCGATTCCCGCGTTACGTCTCGGAACCGTCCGTCACCTACGTTGCGGAAAAGGAAGTCGGGCGCTGGATCCAGTCCCTTTGGACCGCACGCGACCGTAACGCCGTAGTAGACGCAGGCGGCTTGGTCGGAATCGTAGGTCGTGCCGGTGGCAGGCATGCTCCCGGCGGATTCTCTTCTCCGGCCTGCCTGAGGGTCCGGCGGCGCGGGGGAACCCCCGGGCGGCGGAGGGTCGTCCCAATCGAAGTCGACGTAACCGGCCACGTATAGATCCAGCAGGCCGTCACCGTCGTAGTCGCCGAACGCACATCCGGTGGACCAAGCGTCGATTTGGACACCAGCTGTTGCCGCAGCGTCTGAAAAGGTCCCGTCCCCGGCGTTGACGTAGAGACGGCTCTTGCCGAAGTTGGTGACATACAGGTCCTCCCACCCGTCGTTATTGATGTCTCCGGCGCAGACACCGACGCCCCAGCGGTTGTTCGCCACTCCTGCCGGGGCCGTCACGTCCGTGAACGTTCCGTCTAGGTTGTTCCGGAACAACGCGGCGGAATCCGGCGGAACTCGTCCCCTCCGCGCATCGTCGGACAGGGCGTTCACCAAGTAGATGTCTAGCCAGCCGTCGTTGTTGTAGTCGAACAGCGCGACACCCGACCCGATCGTCTCGGGGAGGTATGGTTTCTGAGGGGTTCCGGCGCGGTGTTCGAACGAGCCCAAGGCAGAGGCTCGAGTGACATCCTCGAAGGAAACTCCTGTCGCGGCCTGCGGGGAAGGCATCGGGGCCGCTAGAGTCGAGACCTGCGGAAAACTCGGTGCAGTCACGGCTAGCCACAGCGCAATGAGAGCGTGGTGGCCCCTGAGCATGCCCTACGAGTATAGCCAGCGAACTCTCGCGCAAGGTTGGTTGACGGCGGAGTTGCTGACTGATGACATCGCATGCGGGCAGAATGCCGAAACGACTGTAGCGCCCCCCCGCCGGCTTTGAGCGCCGAAGAGAATCACCTTTTCGGGGTCCACTGCATTGACAATGGGCCGCACCATTCGGTCCAGCAGTTCTTCGGTGACCGGCTCCATGCCAGCGCCGGACGACGGCCGACCAGCGGGCTGACGCTGCGATTCGCTCCCTTCAGGCACTGCTCAGGACCTCTCGTGCGTACGTCGCCACACGTCTCAGTCCTTGCCCGCGCGATTCAGCGATGCTCGAACCAGCGACCGCCATTGCCCCCTTGGTCTGTTTCGCATCTCGCGCAGGCCCACTCTCGAAGCCCTGCTTGAGCTATCGCAGCCCTCTTGCCAGCCACGGGCTCGATATCGATCCACCGAGAGCGAACTCCACGGCAGCCCGAATTGGCGGAGATTTCGGTGGTGAGCTAGGCTAGGGAGCGAATCGCTCGGATTCATTGACTCGCTGGCCGTCGATTCGGACCTCTTGCCCGCTCTCTTGAGAGATTGGACTGCCTCCGGGACAGTGAATGAACCTGGCCTTTCCACGGAACCGGACGGAGCGTCACTCGCTAGGAGGAAGACTAAGTTGCATCGAAAATCGGTAATTGCTTCGTGGATTGTCGCGTTGTTGCTTGTATCGAGCATCTCCGCCCAGGACCCGGAGTTCAAGAGGATCGCGGTCGAGGATTACCGCGACAAGGTATACGGTTCCTGGCTGGCCCAATGCATCGGCAACATTTATGGACTGCCTCACGAGAACCGATACATCGACGAGCCGGGCCCCGATGAGTTTCCGTACGGCTACCGGCGGAATCTCGACGCGCTCAAGAGAACCAACGGGGTGTTCTCTGATGACGACACGGATATCGAGTACATGTATCTCTTGGCGATGGAGCGGCACGGACCCGAGCCGACCCTGGCGCAACTCGCCGCGATGTGGAAATACCACGTGCGAAATCGCGTGTGGCTTGCAAATCGGGCAGCGGTCGCGGCGATGAACCACGGATTCACGCCCCCTTTCACCGGCAACAAGAAACTGAACCCACACTGGTTTCAGATCGACCCACAACTCATCAATGAGATCTGGTCGGTCACGGCGCCTGGCATGGTGCGCTATGCCGCCGCGAAGTCTGGGTGGGCCGCGCTGATCATGGACGACGATTGGGGGATCGAACCGACCGTCTACTACGGTGCCATGTATGCGGCTGCGTTTTTTGAGCCGGACGCCCACAAGCTGATCGACATCGGCGTCGCTGCGCTGCCCGCCGGAAGCCGTTTCGCGCGGACTGTCTCGGACATGAAGGCTCTATATCAAAAGCATCCCGAGGATTGGCAGGCTGCCCGTCGCGAAATGGCCGAGAAATACTATCACCGGGAGCCGCGCGAGTCGAAAACGATCTGGAACGCGAACCTGAACGCAGCAGCAGGAGTCCTTGCGCAGCTCTATGGGGACGGAGACTTCCAGGAGACCCTCGACCTGAGTTGTGCGATGGGTTTCGATGCCGACAATCAAGCAGCGACGCTGGCGGGACTGCTGGGCGTGATACTCGGGCGGCAGGGCCTGCCGAATGACCTGCTCTTTCCAATCCAAGAATTCAACTGGACCAAGCCATTCAACGATTTCTATAAGAATGTCAGTCGCTTCGACATGCCGGATGCTGGGCTGGAGGACATGGCAAACCGGATGGCTGCGCAGGGAGAGAAGATTATTCTCCGACACGGCGGACGGAGGTTTAGCGAAGGCGGAAGGGAATTCTATCTCATCAACACGGAATCGCCATTCGTTCCTCCGCTTGAATTTCCAAGCGGCCCGATACCGTACATGGAGGTTGGCCAGCAAGTCGATTACGCGTTGCCTGCATTTGGCGGGGAGACCCCGCTGCGTTGGACCGTTTTGCGCGGTGACCTTCCAGGGAATCTTCGGATTCTCGAAGGGACGGTCTCCGGCGTGCCCTCTGCCCCCGGGGTCTTCCCGGTCGCATTGCAGTTGACAGCGGGCAACGACCAACGGATATCGAAGGCCCTCAAGCTGGTGGTCCGTGGCCCGAATCTCGCCCGGTCCGCGAGAAGCGTCCTGAGCAGTGTCAGCAAGACGGATACGGCTCGTCGAGATGAGATGTGGCTGACCGTCCCACATTCTCTGTACGCCGATCAGGTCGAAGTCATCCGCGACGGAAATCGCCTTGGCGATGGTTCGACGTTTTACAGCATTGAAGGCCATGGGAACCCGAAGCTTGACTTCTTCGGGTTCGAGTGGAGCCAGCCGCAACGCTTGGGCCTGCTGGGGTACCACACGGGCGCTGTCGAGGAGAGTGGCGGCTGGTTCACATCCTTGAACGTCGAGTATCGCGACAGCGACGGAAACTGGAAACCAGTTGACGGACTCTTGATCAGCCCTCCGTTGGCCCCGGGCCCGCTGCCGTTCAACAAACCCCATTTTGTCGAGTACCTGTTGGCCTTTCGTCCCGTGACGACGATGGCGATTCGCATCATCGGAGACGCCGGAGGAGCCGACCACTGGCGCAGTGGCAGGACAAACTTCACGTCGATCAGCGAGTTGAGCGTCCATGGCCCGTTGCCGCGATACGAGTTGCTCAACCGCTAGGCTCGCGACTTCGAGAACAGCTCGACCACCCACCCCGGTTCATGATTCCAGGGCTGTTCCAAGCCAGAGGGTTGAGTGATGTCCTCGCAGGAGACTCCTCACCCAGCCTCAGAGCAAGGCGGCGGGACAGCCAGAGTCGAGACCTGCGGAAGACTCGGCGCAGGCGCCGTCAGCCACATGCGGGGTCCACGAGTTGGCGGCCCCATCGCTAATCCTGCGCGCGGAACGGCCGAGTAGACGCGAACCCCTCCGAGCACTAGGACTGGACGAGGATGCAGGACTCAGGCGTTGGAGTCACTCGGTCAAGCGCTCTCTCAACGCGAGCGCTGTCGGATCGCCGGGACGGACCTTGAGCAAGGCATCCAGGCTTGCGAGGGCGTTGTCCTTTTCGCCCAGCGCCAAGTGGGCCCGGACGGCATTCAAGTAGGGCTGGACAAGTTCCGGCTTCAGCCCTTGGGCTCGGGCCAGCAAGGGCAAGGCCTCACGGAATCGGCGGGTCTCGACGAACACGCCACCGAGGTCGGCGAGGGCCTCGGCATAGTCGCCACGAAGCTCCAAGGCAGCCTGCAGCGAAGATTCAGCTCCCGCGAAGTCACCCTGCTGAGCATGCACCAAGCCCAAGCTGTAATGTGCTTCGGGAAAGTCCGGTCGCACCTCTAGGGCCTTGCGAAGCGAGCTGGAGGCTTGATCCCATGCCCCGGCCTGCGCGTGAAGGATCCCGAGGTCGTGCAGCGCCTGGACGTGGTCCGGCGCAAGTTCAATTGCTCGGCGAAGAGAAGCTAGCGCGTCCGTTGTTTGCCGCGTCTGCAAATAGAGCCAGCCGAGGTTGTAGTGGGTCTCGGGGTTGTCGGGATCAATCTCCCTCGCGGAAAGCAAGGCCGGAAGGGCAGCCTCGAACTCCCCTTGCCGCGATGCGACCGCGCCCCATACGCGCAATGCTTCCGTGTCGTCCGGCGCCTGCGAGAGCGCTGCTGTCGCGGCCGCCCTGGCCTCGGGAAGCCTGCCAAGCTCTGCCAATGCCGATGCCAAGTGAACTTGGGCCGCTATTCCGGGCAACCCCAGTTCGACCGCCGCCTGATGTGTCGCCAGAGCTTCCTGCCAGCGGCCCTGCTCGCCATACATGCTCCCCAAGCGGTCAAGAATGGCCGCGTGCTTCGGATGGGCTTCAACGGCATATTCCAGCGTTGCCAGGGCTTCGCCGGTCAGTCCGGCGGCCGCATACGCATCACCAAGTTGGACCCAATTCCTCTCGAAGCGGGTAACGTATGCGCGACCGGGAAAGGGAAGCGCCCGCTCGAGCAGTTCAGGGTGGCCGTCCGGCCAACGCTCCAGATCGCTGAGAATCTGCTCGGCGGAGGTGAGCCCCATGTAGAGCTTTACAATGTTTCCCTTTTGATCGATCAGGAACGAAGTGGGAATCGCCAGCTCGCCCGATTGGTCAAGGATGTGACGGACCAACAGATCGAACGCAGTCACTGAGTCCGCGTCCGGAAGCACAACGGGGAATGGCAGTTCCCTCTCGCGCACGAAGCGGCGGACGCTCTCGTGCTCGCTTGGCTCGTCCACGGATACCAACAGCGGGACCAGCGAGGCCTCCTCCAAGGCTGCGCGATGCTCGTTGAAATCAGCCAATTCGACTTGGCAGGGGGCGCACCAAGTGGCCCAGAAGTTCAGCAAGACCCGTTTCCCGCGGTATCGCTCCTGCAGAAACGCCGCGCCGTCCAAAGTGCGGCCCCGCAGCGCGGGAGCCGGAGTGGCCTCGGTCAACCAGATGCCTGTCCGGCCTGTCTTCGCCACGGGTTCGGTCGAGTCCCGTTCGAACTGGCTCGCCGGGGGAGCATCGAACGGTCTTGCGGCGACATCTTCCATCCCCTCCGTGACGAGGAAGAGGTGGTCGGCCGGGATGTCTCGATGGATGTCGACGCTCCCCGAGGGCCAGAACACCTTGACTTCGCGAATCTCGTCTTCTTCCCCCAAGCCAAAATGCACAGTCCGCGATGGCTGCGAGCGGAAGCCCGAGCCGCTACGCACGGATCTGGTCAGATGCCGCCCGGACGCTGTTTCCAGGACGAGCCGCGCGCCGACTGCGTCGCGATTGCTTGCAGTGCCCTCGAGCCGGAAAGCCACCGAGTGGTGGCTTGTCGGCAGATTGTTCCGCAGCAGTCGAAGCTGGGGGGAATTCCTGTTGTTGAGCAGGATGTCGGTGTCGCCGTCACGGTCAAAGTCGAAGGTGACGAAGGCGCGGCCGTCTTCGGGGAAATCCAGCCCGGCGACCGCGGACAGGTCCGCGAACGTTCCGTCCCCGCGATTCCAATACAGAACGTTCCGTTCGTGCCCGCTAAGGCTGCCGTTGAGTCGGATCAGCCGGTACAGCAAGGCCCAGCTGCGCTCGTACTGTGAAGAGCGAGCTTGGTTTTCGGGAGAGGACGACACGACCTGCCGCCAGAAGAAACTTCAAAGATCTGGGTCGTCCTTCTCCGTCCCTGTGACGAAGCCGTTGACGATGTAGATGTCGAGATTCCCGTCGTTGTCGAAGTCCACAAAGTCGGAGCACCACGCCCAACGCCCCATTTCCACCCCCGACGGGACGGTGACGTCTTCGAATCGAGACCGCTCGCTGCGAAACAGCGAGTTCCCGCGCGCGTGGCGGCGGTAGATGTCCTTGGGGGCATCGGGGCTGTCGCGCTTAAAGTCGCGCTGCATGGTGACGCGTCGTCCGGCAGACGACCACATGTTGCCGAAGTAGACATCTTCCAAGCCGTCCCCGTCGTAATCTCCCAGCGCCACACTCATGCCGGCACCGGCATCTTCGATCCTGGCCTGCTCGGTGATGTCGCGAAACTCGCCATCGCCTTGGTTTCGATAGAGATTCTTGCGGCCGAAATCGTTGGCGACAAAGAGGTCGGGAAGGCCGTCTTGGTCGTAATCGCCCCAGGTGCAGGCGTGACTGAACCGATCGTTGTTCTGATTGAGGCCCGTTGTTGACGTCACGTCCTCGAACGTTCCGTTGCCGAGATTCCGGTACAAAACGTTCGGCGGCCCGTTCGTCGCATCGTAGTAGGGCCGCGGCAGCTGCGACGCGGCATTCGGCCAGAGGTAAGCGGTCACATATAAGTCGAGATAGCCATCCAGGTCATAGTCGCCGAGGCACCCTCCTACCGCTCCTGGCTTCACGCCCATTGGAAATCCCATTCGCGACAAGCGGAAGCCGCCGTTTCCGCCGTTGAGGAAGAGAAGCGGCTGGCCCGTTGAGAGAATCACGATCAGGTCTTGCGTGCCGTTGTTGTCGACGTCCGAGAAAAACGCCGCTGAAGAGCCGTCGAGGGCATCCAGGCCGGCCTCGGCGCTCACATCGGCGAAGCGGCCGTCGCCGAGATTGCGAAACAAGCGGTTGGGCAATCCTCCCGGCTGTGTCAGATAGAAGTCCTCGAGACCGTCCCCGTCGTAATCCCCGACGGCCAGACCCTGCTGGCCGTACACGTCCATTCCCGAGGCGGCGTCCATTCGAGTCCGCCAGACCTCTGTGCCGAACTTCAATTGCTGATGGAAGGAGGCGTTCTGTCCGAACGCCGCTTCAGAAACATCCTCGAAAGCCGCGACGCTAGAGTGGCTTCGCTCGCTATCGCCTGCTTGCAGGGCCGCCAGCAGCCAGCGGCCCTCCGAGGTTTGTTCCCACTCCGACGCCCACTCGACGCCGATCTGCTGACGGAGGCCCTCCTGTGTCACTCCTGCCATCTGAAACCGCAGCGTCGCACTGGCGGCGCGCTCTCCGTGCGGCTCGATGCCAACGATCTTGAACTTGGCCCAATCTACCGAGCGGTAATCCGCCAAGAGGGTGTCGAACTCCCTGCCTAGGGAATCGGAAGTGACGCTCCTCTCGGTTTTCGGTGCACCGCGGAAGGACCGCAGCACTCCCATCGAGTGAGCGAGCTCTTCGCGGGCCGGACTCAGAGGGGTGCCCTCAAACTGCGGAGCAACTCTTTCTGCCACGCGCAGATCACGGGAGACCAGTTCGCTGGCTAGCTCATCCAGAAAGCGCTCGATCTCGCCAGCCTGCAGCTCGGACAGGGAGCCGGCCGCCTGATGGTCGACTACCGCCAAGACCTGCTGGACAGGCGTGGCGCCTGCCGTCGATGCCTCGTTGCGCAGGGGGGCGCTTTCGCCGATTTCCACCAACTGCCCCGGACAGAGTCCAGTCGCCGCGCAAAGGCCAATAGCCAAGAGCCTGAAGGCCATGTCAGGTTATGAGCTGAAGCTTGCCAGACACCAGCGAATTCGCACGCTGAGATTATACCGACGGCCGGAGTGTCATTCAAGGCCGACGCTCTGGACGGGCTGATTCTCGAAGTCGCGCAGGCTCCTATACATTCGTTAACGTTCGCGATACCCTAGTACTTGAGTACTTGGCTGCTGGGGGGCTAATCCCGAGGCGGACCCCGGCCGAGCGCCCGCAGGGGAACTGTAGGGGCATCCGAGTTTCTATGCGGCCCAAAATCAGGATTGCGCCCTCGTTCCGGCAACTGGCCGGAGTCGCCGTTATGGCCGGGCTGGCACTGGCGGGTCAGGACCTCAACGGAGAATCTGGCGGATCCGGCTCGTCCGAGCCGGCCGCCGAACTGCACGCAGGGGCCGCCCCCGAGACTCAGGATGCGCCGCTCGAAGAGGAAGCGGAGGGCAACCGCGAGCGCACGGAGCTGAACTTGCTCGGCGAGGTCGACAGCGAATCAGGAGAGAGCCGCCGCAACGAGAACGTCCAGCTCACGCTGATCGACAACAACGTCCTGAAGGAAATCAACATCCGGATGGGAACCACCGCGACGATAGTGCGGGAGTTCCAGGCGACAAGGGGCTATTTCGGCACCGAGTTCGGCAACCCGGCCACTCGGCCGATGCACCTCAGCCAGCCGACGGGACGTGACTTCCACGCCTCGCTCTACGAAACTCACGGCAACAGCGTCTTCTCGGCCCGGTCGTTCTTTCAGGTCGGATCGGTCAAGCCCGCAACCTCGAACGACTACGGCGTGCAAATGACGCTGCCCTTGCTGGGCGAGTCCGCGCTGTCGGTGGACCTGAACCAGCAGCGCAACCGCGGCAACGTCAACGGCAACGTCTTGGTGCCGCTGCCCGAAGAGCGGGTTCCGCTCGCCACCGATCCCGAACTGCGAGCGCTCGTGTCAAGGGTCCTGGGGTCCTATCCCGAAGAGGCTCCCAACCGGCCCGACATCAATCCTCGCGCGCACAACACCAACGCTCCGCAAGTGATCAACAACGATATTGCCGGGGGCCGCTACGACCTGCCGCTGGGCGAGAACGACAGGCTGGCCCTAGACTACCGGTTCCGCAAGCAGATCGTGGACGCCTTCCAGCTCGTCAAGGGCCAGAACCCCAACACAACCACCGGCTCCCACGACGGACGCTTCACTTGGAACCGGTCTTGGTCCCCGCAGACCTCCACCGACTTTTCAGCCGGTTTCCGCCGCACGACCTCGCTGATCGTCCAGGATGAATCGGCCTTGGGCCCGCTGTTCTTCATGGGCAGGCAATTGCAATCCCTCGGCGGCACGAGCAGCGTTCCTTATGACCGCGTGCAGAACTTCTTCCGCTATGCCGGGACCGTTAGCACGACCCGTGGCAATCACACGGTCGTCGCGGGCTTCGGCCTGACGCGCGAGCAGCTCAACGGGATCGAGAGCTCCGGTCACCTGGGGATGGTGATGTTCACCGCCAACTTCGGGCGAGACATGATGACCAACCTGCGCCTGGGCACGCCGACCCGCGTCACGCAGTCTATCGGCATGACCCATCGAGGCTTTCGGCGCTGGCGAATGCAGTATTTTGTCGGGGACACTTGGAAGGCCGCTCGGAACCTGACGCTGGATTTCGGGCTGCGCTTCGAGCCCACCACCAGGCCGGTCGAGGTCAACGGGTTCTCCGACCTCCCGTTTCGCTGCGACTGCAACAATTTCGCACCGCGCTTCGGCTTCGCCTACCGCACCAAGCTCGGCGTCCTGCGAGGCGCGTACGGCACTCATTTCGGCGAGATCTTCACCGCCACGTACACGCAAGAGCGGTTCAACCCGCCTGGCAACATCCGCGTCAACGTCTTGGCGCCTAACCTGCTGGACCCGTTGGCCGGCGTCAACTTCGACACCTCCGATCCCACCGTGCGCAGCACCATAGTCCAGATCGATCCCGACCTGGTCTCCCCTTATTCGCACCACTACAACTTCAGTTGGATCGTCTCCAGCTCGCGGGGCATCTTTGCGGAGCTGGGCTACCTCGGGAGCCGCTCGCACAGGCTCATTGCCGGCTGGTTCCTGAACCGAGCCCGCAACGTCGCCGGAGTCCCGACGTCTATCAGGACAATCAACGACCGCCGCCCGGACCAGCGCTACTTCGACATTCGCCGCATTCTCAACGGCTCGCGGGGGTATTTCGACTCGGCCAAGGCCACGGTCGGGCTGCGCGATGTCGGCGGCCTGACAATGGATTTCTCCTACTGGCTGAGTAAGGCGATCGATCTCGGTGCGCACTACGCCAGCAATGCCAGCTCGCGCGATGCGTTCTACGGCCGCAGCCAGACCGAGGACGACGTCCATGGCGATGTCAAGTCCCTCAGCGACTTCGACCAGCCGCACGCAGCGCTGGGCAGGATCAGCTACCTCACTCCCCGAATCGGTTCTGCGGGCAGTACGGTGAACAAGGCTCTGGGTGGCTGGTCGGTGTCCTCGGTGCTGCTGCTCAAGACCGGCACGCCCTTTCTGATGTATACCGGCTCGGACGGCCCCGGCTTCGGCAACGTCGACGGCGCGATGGGCGACCGGCCCAATCTGCTCGACCCGTCGCTGATAGGCCGCAGGATCGACCACCCCGACACCTCCCGGCAGATGATGCCGCGGTCCGCCTTCAGCTATGTCCAAGCAGGCCAGAAGAGCGGGAATATCGGCAGGAACGTGTTCCGAAAAGACGCCATCCAGAATCTCAACCTGTCCCTGTCGCGCAGTTGGAAGATCGCCGGCGAGAGCACCCTGATGTTCCGCGTGGAGTCGATCAACCTCTTCAACACGCCGCAGTTCGCGTTTCCGGGTAACGAACTCACCGGCGGCAATTTCGGGCAGATCACCAACACCCTCAACGATGGCCGCACGTTCAACCTCGCGATGCGGTTGTCGTTCTGAGCGGCATTGACGACGTTCTTCCTTCGTTTCCTTTGGTGACAGGTCCAGCACGGGACTGCCTTGATTGAACGTCCGAGAAGGGCGTCCGATCCACTCGAATGAACATGGGAGTCGCCGCTTTGAAGTGCATCGGACGAAGTAAGCTCGTTCAACCCGCGATGACTGTCCGTCGTCGGCGCGGCTGCAGCTGGGCGGTCACCCTCTAAGCACCGATCATGGTTTCGACCGAGGAAGAGTAGCCTCACGGAAGGACCCAGAACCCCGGAGCGACTTGGCCTCGGCCGCCATAGTCGCCGTGCTACAGTTTTTGTCTGCTCCTCCCCAGAGAAACGATGATGGAGGCAGCGCAGAAGAGGAATAAATCACGAAATGAAAGTTGAGCTTATTCTAGCCCGAAGTTCCGGGCCAGAAGCGAAGGGAACTCCTTGTAATGCATTGCCTTATCGGGATTTGGAGTTGTCCTGCACTGGGAACGTTCGGACCAGTTCAAGCGCACGCTTCTGCAAAGCGCTCGGTTCCGTCAGCCGCTCCACGGTGGGCCCGTTGGCGTCGTCCTGCAGGCGGCATTGATGGCGACAGCGCGTGCCCAGCACCTGCAATAACGTCGAGAAGCTGTGCAGTTCCAAGCCCTGCGCCGTCTTGCGACGGTTCTTTTTCGCTTGCACTTCCTGGCGCGGCTTCGCCGCCGCGACCGGATCCCGCCGCGCCTGCCAGCCCGCCAAGTCCTCGTCTTCGAACAGCAGCTCGGCCAAGGCTTGCCGCAGGTGCCACTCCACGTAGTACGCCAGCAGGCACAGCAGCAGGTGGGCCCGCACGCGCTGCTCGCTGCGATGGCGGATCGGGCGCACCTGCAAGTCCACGGTCTTGAGGCAGCGGAAGGCGCTCTCGACGCGCGTTAGCTGCTTGTAGCTGCGCACCACATCTTCCGCTGCCAGATCGCTCTGGCTGGCACGGATCACGTACAGGCCGTCCAAGGCCGCCTCGCGCTCGATCGAGTGCGCGTCCCGGCAGAACTGCAAGCTGCCGTCTGCGATCTGGGTCTGGAAGTGCTTGGCGACCTTGGAACGCTGCTTGGCGCGCCCCACCTTCTCGGCGATGGCGGCCTCCAGCAGCGGCTTCTTGGTGCGCCGCGCCACTTCGCGCTGGATGCGCGCCAGGTCTTGCTCGGCGGCCTCCAGCAGCGCTTCGCGCTTGTGCCGGCGGCGCTCGGCCAAGGCCGGGTTGCAGCACACGATGAGGCGCTCGTCGGGGTACAGCGGGGAGTGGATCTCGGCTAGGTTGCGCTCGTCGAAGAGCGACATCTGGACGCTGCCTTGCTCGGCCAGGCGGCGGATGTCGTGGTGGCGCAGGGCCGAGATCCAGCCCAGGCCGGGGTAGTCGCGCAGGGTCTGGATCTGGGTGTCGGTGAGCATGCCGCGGTCGCCCACCAGCACCAGCCGCTGGAGGCCGAAATGCTGGCGCAGGGCCTGGACCTGGTCCGGCACCGTGGCCGGATCGGCGGTGTTGCCGGGATAGGCCCGCACGGCCAGCGGGCGACCCTGCCGGTCGGCCAGCACGCCGTAGACCACGATCGGTCGGCCGCGCTTGCCGTCGCGGCTGTAGCCGTAGCGCATCAAGGGGCAGCTGTGGCCTTCGTAGTAGCTGCTGGAGACGTCGTACAGCACCTGGGCATCGTCTTGCAGGTGGCGCTTGGCGAGGCGTTGCTCGATGCGGTCCTGGCGCTGCAGCAGCCAATCCATGGCCTGGTAGAGGGCGTCTTCGTCGGCGTCCTGCAAGTCGAGTTCCTCGGCCAGAGTGGTGGCGTGCCAGAGGCGGGTGGTGGCGAGCTTGGAGGCCGGGTGGAGCAGGCGCTGGGCAATCATGGCCAGCACGGCGGAGCGCTGGGGGGAGGAAGCACGATCGAGCAATTTGGGCAGGCCGAGGCGGCGGCAGGCCTCCAGCACGAGTTCGACATGGCCGTGGGGGCGGGAGCTGACGATGGTGAAGGCTTGGTCGAGGCTGACGAGGGGCTGGTTCTTGAGCAGCTTGCGGAGGGCGTTGATCTTGGCGGGGGGCCAGCTGGAGAGATTGGCAAGGGTGCGCTTACGGACCTTAGAGCCTTCGCGCCAGCCTTCGCGGAGGAGGATGGCTGGGGGTGAGGAGCGGTTGGGGACGACTTCCACATACATGGGAATACTATATCACAAATTACGGCATAAAATCAAGCAATAAAAACATCAAACAATCACCACAAAAGTCCATTACATGGGAACAATAGACACTCCGCAAGCGCTTGGAAAGCAATCTAGGCCCTTTGGAATCAACGAGTTAGCGCGAGATCAAGCGACAAAATCGCCCGGAACTTCGGTCTAGCGAACGTGGAAGCGGGCAAGATTGCCTTGCCCGCATTTCAGCGTGGGTACGTCTGGAAGCGAAGGCAGGTTCGGCAGTTCTTCGACTCGCTTTACAGGGGACACCCGGTTGGGAGCCTTCTGACCTGGCTGACTTCGCGCGACGACGGCGCCGCTACGGAACTCCTATTGGACGGTCAGCAGCGAGTCACGTCGCTTTACGGTGTGATCAAAGGCCGGGCACCAGATTTTTTCAGTGGGGACGATAGAGCGTTCAGCGGCCTGCATTTCCACGCTACAGACGAGAGGTTTGAGTTCTTGCAACCGATCAAGATGAAGGATGATCCGAACTGGTTCGACGTCACGAAGGTGATGCAGGCGGGGCCGAATGGGATTGCAGCCCTAATGGCCGACAAGCTAGCGGCCAGCGACGGGACTCTTGATGCCGAATCCCAGATGCGGACCATGGGGCACCTACTCCAGCTTCTTGGGGTGACCGGAGTGGATCTCCACGTCGAGCAGATCACAGACGAAAACAAGCGCATCGACACAGTCGTGGACATCTTCAACCGCCTCAACAGCGCTGGCACCACGCTGTCGAGCGGCGATCTAGCGCTGGCGAGAATCGCGGCTAAGTGGCCCGAAGTCCGCGACGAGATGCGACAACAGGTCGAGCAGTGGAGTAAACATCGATATCACTTCACGGTGGACTGGCTACTCCGATGCGTGAACTCGGTCGTGAACGGAGAGGCGGCGTTTCAATACCTGCACGACACTCCGGGTGAGGACATTAGGAATGGCCTACATACCACTGTCAAATATGTCGACGCAATGCTCAACGAGATCTCCAGTACGCTCGGGCTCGACCACGACCGCGTCGTTTTTGGTCGTTACTCGATTCCGGTCTTGGTGCGCCATCTAGCGCTACGCCCGCCTGGACTGATGAGCAGTGATGAGCGCAAGGGGCTCCTTTACTGGTTCTTGCAAGCGGGGATGCGGGGCCGCTTCTCTGGCACGACCGAAGCGAAGATTAAGCAGGATTTGCTGGTCGTGGACGGAACTGTGGATGGGATCGAACGGCTGATCGCTGACATCGGAACGAAGTGGGGACGGCGCCAAGTGACTGCCTCCGATTTCGACGCATGGTCGCTCGGAGCACGTCTCTACCCGGTGCTCTACTGGCTGACTCGAGTGGGCGGGGCCAAGAACCTATGCGACGGCGCCGAACTCAAGACTGGCCTGCTGGGCAAGGGCGCCGAATTGGAGGTGCATCACATCTTTCCCAAGGCAGTGCTTTATGACGCTGAATACGAATACGAGAAACCTCAGGTGAACGCACTCGCGAACCTCTGCTTTCTGACGTCCGAGTGCAATAAGTGGATCGGCGCAGCGTGTCCGGCAGAACCAACTCAATTCCCCAAAGGCAAGCACGATCCCGACCTTCACCACGTGAGCCTCCACGGTTACTTCGCCTTCTTGGAGGAGAAGAACCCCGGAGTTCTGGAGTCCCAGTGGATTCCGATGGACGAGGAGTTGTGGAAGGTGAAGAACTTCCCAGCGTTCCTTGAGGCCCGACGCGGCCTCTTAGCCGCTGCCGCGAACCGGCACCTGACCGCTCTTTATCCGGGACACGGTGAGGTACATGAAGCCATTGACGGGTCACTTCAAGTAGCGGTTCCGTCCGCATTACCTGCGCACGTCTCTGGTGCAGACGAGGAGAAGATTCTGGCGGATCTCCAGGACTGGATGTCTGGGCGAGGGCTGCCCGCTGGCGAGTTCGGCTTCGAGCTTCGCGACGCCGCCAATGAGGTGGCCACGGCTACGATTGATCTGGCTTGGCCAAACGGTCTTCCGGAAGGCCGGGGGCGGCCTGTCGCACTTCTGCTGAACGAATCCGCGGAAACATATCGGACCGTCAGCCAGGCCGGATTCGACTGCCACACGAGCGTCGATGTATTCAAGCACTACGTAGACAGCGAAATCGTCGGGGAGGTTGCCTTTGCCGTCGCGTGACGAATTCTCCGCATGGATCATGCCGTCTTGAACGATTGGAATGGGCCTCTGTAAGGCTCGGCGCTTCCCACCCCGTTGGAAGGGGGCCTGACTTGCACTTTCTGACACCGCCACTCTGGGAGATCCGAGCACCGGTGGGCTATCCCACAATGGACTTGGCCAATCCCTGATGATTCGGTGAACAGAGCGTGTTCAGCCAAACGCGCTGCTTATGCAAGGACAGCGACTGCTCGCAATCTCGTGATGGTTGCGCCGGTCAAGATCCCGGCCCGTGTGGCAACTATGATCGAGATACTGCGATTGAGCAACCGTGCCCGCAAGCTCAGCATGTATACTCTGGTTGACTCGGGACCGTAGCGGGACAAACTTCCTGCGATCGGTTGATCCGGATCTCGCAGAGCGGAGAATTCCATGTTGCGCAGAACCTTGTCCGCAGCCCTGATGGCTGCCATGGCGCTGCTGTGCGGCGCGCCGGGAACGCCGGCATCCGCCCAGTACGCCGCTGCGCGCACACCTGACGGCAACCCCGACCTCAACGGCATCTGGCAGGCCATGGGCTCGGCGCACTGGGATCTGGAAGACCACGCGGCCCGCCACGGACCGGTCGAGGCGCTCGGCGCGCTCGGCGCGATACCGGCCGGGCTCAGCGTGGTCGAAGGCGGCACGATCCCGTACCAGCCTTGGGCCGCCGAGCAGCGCGCGAAGAACTTGGAGAACTGGCTGAAGCTCGATCCAGCGGTGAAGTGCTTCATGCCGGGCATCCCTCGGGCCACCTACATGCCGCTTCCGTTCCAGATCGTCCAGACGCCGACAAAGATCCTGTTCGCCTACGAATTCGGTGGCAACAGCCGAATTGTATGGCTGGACCGGCCCGACAGCGAAGCTCTCGCCCCGTCGTGGATGGGCTATTCGTTGGGTCGGTGGGAAGGCGAAACGCTGGTCGTTGACGTGACAGCGCAGGTGGCCGACACCTGGTTCGACAGTTCAGGGAATTTCCACAGCGAAGAGCTCCGCGTGGAGGAGCGATACACACGGACGGGGCCGAACACGCTCCGCTACGAGGCCACCATCGAGGATCCTAAGGTGTTCACCCGTCCGTGGAAGATCAGCATGCCGCTCTACCGGCGCCTCGAGCCCAACGTGCAGATTCTCGAGTTCAAGTGCGTACCGTTCGCCGAGGGCGCCACCTACGGACACCTCAGCCGGGATGACGAGGCAGCGGAGGCCGAACCCGAGGACTAGAAGAGGAGACGAGCCATGGCCCACGCCAGCGATCACACACTGCGTTTCATCAAATGGATGCTGCGCGCCTGCACGTTGCCTGCCAGCGCGCTGCTGCTGGCGGCGCTGCCAGTGACAGTCCTTGCGACCGACCCGCCGACCACGAGCTGGGGCGCACCGGACCTGCAAGGTACGTGGGACTTCCGTTCCATCACTCCGTTCGAGCGCCCGAAGGAACTCGCCGACAAGGAGTTCCTCACGGCCGAAGAGGCCGAGGCCTGGGAGAAGCGCACGCTTGACGCCAGAGCCGCTGGGCGCAATCGAGACCCGGTCCAGGGACAGGGGGACGTGGATGTCGGCTACAACGCTTTTTGGCTGGACCGAGGCGAGAAGATGACCGGGACGATGCGAACCTCTTTAGTCGTCGATCCGCCGAACGGGCGGATACCCGCCCTGACCGACCTCGCCAAGCGGCGCTCGGATGAGCGATATGCCCGCTGGGGCGGCGTCCCGTCCGGCCCCGAGGATCGGAATCCCCTGGAGCGTTGCATTGTGGGCTTCAACTCCGGCCCTCCCATGAATCCGGGCGCCTACAACAACTTCGCGGAGATCTTCCAAACGCCGACGTACGTCGCCATTCTCAACGAGATGATCAACGACCACCGCATCATCCCGCTCGACGGAAGGGACCACGTTCCCGAGAACATGCGCTTCTGGAAGGGCGACTCGCGCGGCCGCTGGGAAGGCGACACACTGGTCGTGACGACCAAGAACTTTACCAAGCACACCAACTTCCGCGGCTCGGGTCCGAACATGGTGCTCACTGAACGCTTCACCAGGACATCGGAGGAAACGCTGCTCTACGAATACACCATCGATGACCCCGAATCGTTCGAAGCTCCTTGGTCGGTGGCGGTGGAGATGAAGAATTCGTCCGACCCGCTGCTGGAATACGCTTGCCACGAAGGCAACCGCGCCATGACCCTGATGCTCTCCGGAGCCCGCGTGCGGGAACAGAAGGGCCAAAGCGCCGACGACTGGCTGGCTTCTTGGTATGGCGGTGCAAAGGCGGCCAAGGCCGCTAAAGAAGCCGTGGAAAGCGAAGGGGCAGCCGCCCCGGACGACGGGAATTGATCAGGGCTGCTTCGGCTCGCTGGGGTCCGCACCGTCGCGGGGCGCGCCGGTCCCGGATGAGCCCATGAAGAGCTTGCGCCCGTCCTGAAACGTGATGTCGCGACCGCTGCCCTTGCAATTCGGATCGCACAGCCTGTCCTTGCTCTGGTAGCCGCGCACCGTCACCGCCGTCCCGGGCACCAAAAGCGTCTTGGTCAGCCCGCGGCGCAGGAGGGTGTTGGGCGTGCCTGCCTCGAGCTCCCACGTCAGTGTCGCGCCATCTTCACGCTCCATCATGACGTGGACCCATGCGTGAGGGTTGATCCACTCGACCTTGACCACCTTGCCGATCACCTTGATCGGTGCGTTCGCATCGAACTCGGCGGAAAACGCGTGGTGCGCGTAAGCGCACGGAACGATTGCCAGCAGAGCGGTCAAGAGCAGCGCGGAAAGAGTGTTGCGAATCATCGACCCGTTCTCGTCGTGTCCTATGCGGACCACTAAGAGTATATGCGACGCACCACCGGGCGGGGCTGCGGACTTGCCTATTGGCCGGAAGTTTCGCGGTCGATGTTGGCCCGCGAGATGATGTACTGCCGGATCAGTTCCGTCTCGGTCTCGTTTAGGTCGTTGCCAAAGCTGTCCATGCCAAGATCCAGCAGCAAGCCTTCACGCACGACTTTCTGGAAGGCGTCGTGGATGGCCGGGCTCATCAAGCGCAGGTCCGCGTTACGGTAGCCCCGCGCTCCGTAGCCGTGGCACGAGGCGCAGAATTGGTGATAGAGCGTCTCGCCTTGGGCCAATTCCTCGGTTGACGCTGTCATCGGCGGTTGCTCCGGAATCGACCTGTCGCGCGATGGCGGTTCCGGCAGAGCATGATCTGCGCCGAGCGAGAAAACGAGCAGCTTTCCAAAATCGAGATAGGCAAAGCTGGCGCCGACCACTACTGCCACGTATTGCGTATTGCCGACTTGGTACGTGACGGGCGGCGCGATGATCGAACCGTAGGCGTCGAACTGCCAGAGCCGCTCGCCAGTGTCGCTGTTGTAGGCCGATAGCGTCCCGCTTCCGTCACCTTGGAAGACAAGCCCGCCAGCAGTCGAAAGCACGCCTCCGATCCGCGCGCTCTTGTTCTGCACCTTCCAGACAGTCTCCCCGGTGAGCGGGTCGAAAGCCTTGAGAAATCCCTTTGGCTCAGGCCGCTCCCCCGCTTGCTCAATGAGCTCTGTGCGGTAGGCCCCCATCGCGACCCCTAAGTTCATGGTTCGCTCGCGCGGGCGGTAGACACCGGTCTCGCGATAGTCCTTCGGGAGGGCGAAAAAGAATGGTGTGTCGTGCGTCGGGATGTACATCAGGCCCTTGGCGGCGTCAAACGACATCGGCTCCCAGTTGTGCGCGCCCGTGTTTCCCGGCAGGATCCACTGCGGCTTCTCCTCCCACACGACATCCGGATTCTCGACCGGCCTCCCCGTCTCCATGTCGACGTGGGTGGCCCAAGTCATCGCACCGTAGGGATGCGCCCTGAGGAGTTCGCCATCGATGCGGTCCAATACGTAGAAGAACCCGTTCTTGGGCGCCTGCATGAGCACCTTGCGGTCTGCTCCGTCGACCTCCATGTCAGCCAAGACCATGTCCTGCGTCGCCGTGTAGTCCCAGTTGTCGCCGGGCGTGGTCTGGTAGTACCACTTCATCCGGCCGGTCTCAGGGTCTAGGGCCACGACCGACGACAGGAAGAGGTTGTCGCCGCCTCCGGGCGAGCGGATCTTGCGCGACCACGGCGTGCCGTTGCCCACGCCGATGTAGACCGTGTGCAAGTCGGCGTCGTAGGTCATGCTGTTCCACACCGTGCCGCCGCCGCCGAGCTTCCACCATTCGCCGTTCCAAGTCTCGGCCGCCATCTCCATCTCGGGATGCTCGAACGGCATGGAGGGATCGCCCGGCACGGTGAAGAAACGCCACTCCTTCTCGCCTGTCTCGGCGTTGTAGGCAGTCACGTAGCCGCGGTGGTCCCACTCGGAGCCGCTGTTGCCGATGAAGACCTTCCCGGCGGCGGCTAGCGGAGCGCCGGAAATGGTGTAGGGGACCCGGGACGGGTAATCGTCGGTGGCCACATCCCACACTTTCTTTCCCGTCCGGGCATCGATCGCCACCAAGCGGGCGTCAAACGTAGCCGTATAGACCCGGTTCCGGTACACCGCCACGCCCCGATTGATCGGCCCGCCGCAGCACGACCAGCGAGCGCGGGTGCGCCGGGTCTTGGGATCGAACGTCCAGATCGTCTCGCCCGTATCGGCGTCGACTGCCGAGACAACACTCCAGCTGTCGGTGACATACAGGACGCCATCCACCACGATCGGAGACGATTGCAAGCGATGGCGAACCTCGATCTTGCGCGTCCAGTTCAAGCCGAGGTCGCGAACGGTCCGGCGGTTGATCTGCTCGAGCGGGGAAAAGCGGTGCTGGCTGTAGCCGCGCCCGTACGCCAGCCACTGTCCGGGATCGTTGTCGTCGATCCTGTCGATCCGCTCGTCATCGACGCGCCCAGCGGATGGCTGGCTTGCGGAGCTCTGCGCCGAAGCCGTGGCGACGCAGCACGCTAGCACTATCGCAAGACCGGCGAAACAACGCTTTGGGACGAAGAGGCTTGACGATATGTCCACTGCTCGATTCTAGATGCCGTTGCCGCCCGGCTGCCGGGCAGAGAGTATAGCGCAGGCTGGCCGGCTCGATTGCAAATCCGGCAACGTGCCGCCGGCTCAGGAGCAGGCCGGCGTCAAGCCTGCCCGGGCGGAAGGAGGCCGCCGAAGCCCGGCCAAGGCCCACTTGGGACGACGAAGCAACTGATTCCTGCGGTGCCCGGTTTCGCTGCGGCCCGAATCGGTAGTAGACTCTTCAAAGTGTTGCACGTGACTCAACCCCACTCCCGATCCCACTCTGCCAGCGCGCTGGTGACCGCGGCGACTCTCTGCTGCTGTCTGGCGCTTGTGCCAGCGGGCGGCCTTGCGCAAGACTATCAAGCCGCTCTCACCCCCGACGGAAATCCGAACCTGAACGGCATCTGGCAGGCCCTGGGCTCAGCCAACTGGAATATCGAGGGCCACTCGGCCGAAGCCGGACCGGTCGTCAACATGGGGGCTCTGGGCGCGATTCCTGGTGGGTTGGGCATCGTGGAGGGCGGCGAAATCCCCTACCAACCCTGGGCACTGGAGAAGCAGCTGCAGAACAAGGCGGACTGGATCAAGCTGGATCCGGTCGTCAAGTGCTACATGCCAGGCGTGCCGCGGGCCACCTACATGCCTTTCCCGTTTCAGATCGTCCAAACGCCGGATCACATCTTGATCGCGTACGAGTTCGCCAGCGCGTCTCGCGTGGTCTACATGAACCGGCCGGACTTCGAGCATCCCGGCGACGCGTGGATGGGGCACTCGCGGGGCCGCTGGGAAGGGCAGACGCTGGTGGTGGATGTCACCAACCATGTCGCCGACACGTGGTTCGACAGCGCTGGAAATTTCCACTCCGAGTCGCTGAAGGTAGTCGAGCGCTACACGCCCGCCGGCCCGAACCACCTCTTGTACGAAGCCACCATCGAAGACGAGAACGTGTTCACCCGTCCGTGGAAGATCACGCTTCCCCTCTACCGGCGCATGGACGCGAACATGCAGCTGCTCGAATTCAAGTGCGTGGAGTTCGTCGAGGAGATGATGTACGGGCACTTGCGCAAGAAGGAAACGGAATGACCTAGGAGGTTCGCCATGACACATCGGGTCTTAGGGCTGGCATCAGTCGCAGCCCTTGTGGCTGCGCCGCTGGCGGCGGCCGACGCTGCCGCGGAACGGCAGGAATGGACTCCCCCGCGCACGGCGTGGGGCGCGCCCGATTTGCGCGGCGTGTGGGACTTTCGGACAATCACGCCGCTGGAGCGACCCGCCCGGCTCGGCGAGCAGGACGTCTTCAGCGACGAAGAGGCCGCCGAGTTTCGCGTCGAGGAGTTGGGGCGCCGCAACAAGGACCGTCGAGCGTCCGACGGCATCTCGGCCGAGCAGGACGTGCGCAACGCCTACAACCAGTTCTGGTGGGACTACGGCAACGAACTCACCGAAGACAAGCGCACGTCGCTGATCGTGGATCCGCCTAACGGCAGGATCCCGGCCATGACCGAACCAGCTCGGGAGCGCTACGCGGGGATCCGCGCCGCTCGGGCGCGAGAGCCGCACGGGCCGGAGGACCGGGGCGTTGCCGAGCGCTGCATCCTGGGCTTTAACGCCGGGCCGCCTTACACGCCTAGCGCGTACAACAACAATGTCCATATCTTTCAGACACCCGGCTACGCGGTGTTGCTGATCGAGATGGTCAACGACGCCCGCATCGTGCCGCTGGACGGGCGGGACCACCTGCCAGGTCACATGCGCCAGTGGCGCGGCGATGCGCGCGGACGCTGGGAAGGCGACACGCTAGTGGTCGAGTCGCGCAACTTTACCGACAAGACGTCCTACCGGGGGACAGGGCCGAACATGGTGCTGACCGAGCGGTTTACGCGAGTGGCGCCAGACAGGGTCGTATACGAATACACGATCAGCGATCCCGAATCGTTCGAACAGCCGTGGTCGGCGGTCATACCCATGAAGAAGACCGACCAGCCGATGTTCGAATACGCCTGCCACGAGGGCAACTACAGCATGTTCACGATGCTGGAGGGAGCGCGCGCTACGGAGCAGGCGGGCAAGCCTCACACGGGATCGAATCTGCCTTGATTCGGCCTCGACAGGGAGCGTTCGTTCGTTGGGAAGCATAGAGACGCAGGTCTTGCCCGTGCGGCTCGCCGATAGCACGCGAGGCTCTGGCGAGGTTCCGGCCGAAAGGCGAGTGATCGGGCTCTTGCGGCGTTCCCGCGCTGTCGTTCTTCAATCGGGGTCGCCAAGCGTCGGATTGTCGCTCGCTGACCCGATCGCAGGCTCGTTAGGGTAAACTGCAACCGAGGAGAGAAGGCAACATGTCCAAAGGCGCCACAAGCATCTGCGTCACCATCATCCTGATCACCCTGGTGGCTGCATCGCAGTTGCTGGCCCATCATGCGTTCTCGGCCGAATTCGACGCTAACCGGCCCGTGCAGCTGAAGGGCACCGTGACGAAGATGGAGTGGATCAACCCGCACGCGTGGATTCACATCGACGTGAAGATGGAAGACGGCAAGGTCGAGCAATGGATGATCGAGGGGGGCACCCCAAACACCCTCTTCCGTCGCGGCTTTACCAAGCAATCCCTGCTGCCGGGCACGGTCATCATGGTCGATGGCTACCAAGCCAAGGACGGCACGCAAAAGGCCAACGGTCGCGACCTGACGTTTGAGAACGGCACGCGGCTGTTCATGGGGTCGTCCGGCACCGGCGCGCCTCGGGATGGAAGGGATCCGACCGAGCGGCGCTAGGCCGAATACCATTCCCAAACGAGCCCTCCAACGGGTGGCTACGTGCTGGGGTTCACCAAGCAGCGGAACGCGAAGAAACCCGGGCGGTAACTAGGGACTGCGATTGCACGCAGTCGTCTCCTCGCGAAACAATCGGTCGTGCGACATTGCGGCAGCTTGCCGACGGACCCGCCGACGAGCCTAACGGGTGGGCGCGGATTCACGCGACACCCTGGCCGGGAACCGCTGATTCCGTCGGCCGTTCGAGAGACACTGAGGAAGTGCCTGCGATGAAACAGTTCGTTCGACAACTGCACGTTGAGACTAGGGGCACCGGCCTGTCCGAAGTCACCCGACCGATACTGGACTGGGTGGCAGGGCTTGACATCGAGACCGGCATGCTGACCGTCTACATCCGCCATACGTCCGCGTCCTTGACGATTCAAGAAAACGCCGACCCAGACGTCGTGCATGACCTCGAGAGGTTCTTCTCCCGCCTGGTGCCCGAAGATAACCGCCTTTACCAGCACACGATGGAAGGGCCGGATGACATGCCGGCGCACATCCGGACGGCATTGACCCAGACACACTTGGCGATACCCGTTGTCGACCGCAGTCCGACGCTCGGCACTTGGCAGGGAATCTATCTCTTCGAGCACCGCCGCCGCCCCCATCGGCGGACGCTTGTGCTGCACGTGGTCGGCCAATAAACTTGTCCGGCTGTGCTCTCCTCAGTCCTCCCGCAACATCTGATTACTAAATTGAACAAATTCATTCAATATAGTAATCTAAGTGCATGGCAGAGTTTTGCCGGCATGCGCTCGAAGTACTGCTGAGCCGCATTCACGAAGACCCGAGGTGGATCATCGTCGTATCAGGGCCGCGTCAGTCAGGAAAGACGACACTCGTCAGTCAAGCGTTGCATAGGACGCATCTGCCAAGCATCTACTATGCGGTCGATGGTGTCGAGGATCCCGAGATCAGGCACTTGCCGGGGTATCCGCAGGAGACACACTTCTCCACGCTCCCCAGAGACCGGAGTTGGCTTATTCACACCTGGGAGCGCGCCCGTCGGGTAGCGCATCAATCCCCCCAAGGCCTCGTACTTGCCTTTGATGAGATCCAACGGATTCCGGACTGGTCAACGACCGTCAAGGGCCTCTGGGACGCCGACCGTCATGCTGGTTGCCCGCTGCGCGTTGTCATCCTAGGGTCTGCCCCTTTGCTCATGCAAGGCGGCCTCACCGAGAGCTTGACGGGCAGGTACGAAACCATTCCGATCACGCACTGGTCGTTCTCGGAAATGTCTAGGGCTTTCGACTTCAGCCTCGAGAGCTATATCTATTTCGGAGGATATCCCGGGCCTGCGGTACTGCTACCTGACCATAGGCGTTGGAGCCACTACGTCGAGACATCCATCCTTGAACCGACCGTTGGGCGTGATGTCCTTGCCATGCAGAGAATCCACAAGCCCGCACTCCTCAAGCGCTTGTTGCGCCTCGGTGCCGGATTCTCGGGACAGATTCTCTCGTACAACAAGATGCTCGGACAACTGCACGATGCTGGCAACGCAACCACGCTTGCCCGATACCTGCAGTTGCTTGCAGGGGCCGGCCTTGTATGCGGTTTGGAAAAGTTCTCTGACAGCAGCCAGAGACAGATGGCCTCCAGCCCGAAACTCAATGTCCTCAACACCGCGATCATCGCGGCGTTTAGCGGGTACGACTTCACTGAGGCATGTGCCGACAGGAGTCATTGGGGCCGACTAGTAGAGAGCGCCGTCGGTGCGCACTTGGTGAATTCGGCGACACGCGACATAGGAGTGTACTACTGGCGCGACACACCATACGAGGTCGACTTCGTCCTGAAGCGCGGCACTGCGCTTGTCGCGATCGAAGTCAAGAGTGGATCGCGACCCGATCAGGTTAGTGGCCTCAGAGAGTTTGAGCGGCGACATTCGCCGCTACGCTCGATTGTCGTTGGCAGCAACGGCATTCCCGTGTCGGAAATGCTGTCGGTCCCTGCGGGGCACTGGTTTGAGTACCAATGAACATCCGAGTCAGCCGCACAGTCGTGGAGGTCGCCATCGGCAAGCCGGTAGAGGACCGTGCCGAGCGGCCAATCGAGGCCTACGCGGAATGCACTGCGTTTGTTCTCCTCGGGGAGGCCGGGGCCGGAAAGTCGACCGAGTTCAGGCGAGTTGCGGAAGAGACTAAGGACGGGCACTACCTTACCGCACGGAATTTTCTAGCTCTTGCTGTCCACCCTGGATGGCGGAACAGGACTCTCTTCATAGACGCGCTGGACGAACGACGGGCAGGATCACAAGATCGGCGCGCCCCGCTGGACGAGATTCGATCCAAGCTCGATCAGCTTGACCGGCCTAGATTCCGGATCTCCTGTAGATCGGTGGACTGGCTGGGCCTCAACGATCAAAGCCACTTGAGCGAGGTGTCTCGCGACGGAAAAGTGACGATCCTCTACCTCAATCCCCTAGCGGATCGTGACGTGATGGAGATCCTTCAGAGAGCGAATTTGATCCCTGCTCCGAAGGAGTTTGTCCAAACGGCGAAGGAATACGGCCTCGGGACGCTTCTCACAAATCCCCTGACACTCCATCTCCTCGCCAAATCCGTAGCAGAACAGGACTGGCCCCGCACTCGGACTGAGGTTTTTCTGCGAGCTTCAAAATTGCTCGTCTCTGAGCAAAACGAGGAACATCAGCTGAGTGCTCGTATTCCCTTCAGCGCAGAACAGAAATTGGACATCGCAGGTCGGCTCTTCGCTGTCAAGATCCTTACCGGCAAGGACGGGTATTCGACCTCCGCGAATCATGGCGGATCTTGCATCACGATCAGTGACGCCCAGACGAATGACCCGGATCTAGCAGATACGGTGCTCCATAGCGGAGTGTTCAAGCAAGGAGCAGCTGGGCAATACGTCGCATTTCATGAAGCCATCGCGGAATTCCTGGCAGGCAGGTTCCTCGCGAGCGAAGTAGGCAATGGTTTGCCAGTCGGTCGGGTCCATTCGTTAATGGCTGGATATGACGGCGTCACTCTCCCACACTTCCGGGCTGTCGCAGCGTGGATTGCCACTCATTCACCCGTGTGCCGCCGAGAACTTGTCTCGGCGGATCCCATCGGGGCAATGTTGGATGGCGATGTTGCCACTTTCCCCATTGATGACAAGATTCATGTCCTCGAATCGATCAATACGAAGAGCAAGGACAATCCGTGGTTCATCTATAACTTGCAGTCTGATGACCCGCGCTTGGGAAGCCTCGCATCGGCGGACCTGGCGGAGTACTACACACAGAATCTAGGCTCTCCTCTACGAACCGATTCTCACCAAGTGCATGTGTCTTTCTTGCTCGACGTGCTCAAACACGGAACGCCCGTGTCCGAGACATCCGAAACGGTTCTGCGGCTAGCAGGGGACAACACGTGGCGGCACGAGGTTCGTATCAAGGCACTCGAGGTTCTCATCCGCCTGCCATCAAGCGAGGTGAGACGAGAAGAAATCCTACTCAACCTCTGGTGTCACGTCGATTCTGGAGAAATTGCTGACGGCAACGATGAGATGCGGGGACTCCTGCTGCAGGATCTTTACCCTCAAGCGATTGGCCCGAGCCAGATTCTGGATCATCTGCGGCAGCCAAAGGAACCGCGCTTCTTTGGCTCCTACAGGGCATTCTGGGACGAATCCATCGCGAAGCAGTCGAGTGCACTTCACCTAGCTGTCCTGATGGACCGCATCGCTGACCGTTTCGCGGAGATGTCTCAAGTCCTCTGGGGGCACATGATCGGCGCCAACCCATTCCCCGCCTTCATTCCGTCGATCGCTACTCGGGCAATTCTAGAGTCCAATGGCGATGTCGTACCACAACGCCTATTCCGTTGGCTGCGGATCTTCACAAATCCGGAACTACGCGTTTCACAAGACGATCAAGATAAAGTCCGTGCGTGGATAGCTAGCCACAAGGACGTGCGCCGTCAAGTCTTCGAATGCTGTGTTGATCACTGCTTGGCACAAGCGAATTTCAAGCACTGCCTTTCCTGGATGGAGTATTACCTCGGCCTCGATACCGCATCTGACTATGCCCAGATGTGCAAGGCCACCGCAAAACGCGTCGAGAACCCCGAGGCATCTCGTGTGCTTGAGGACCGCGCAATCAATCCTAGTCAGGCTACCCCGCTTCAGATTGCACAGCGAGTCATCGATGTGCCGTCGGCCTCAGCCGGCGAGCGGTCGGAAATCCTAGATCATCGAGAACGTACATCCGTCGATCCTGCTCGGTGGAAGGATCCTTCCGTTAATACCCTTGCACGGAACCAATACGAGGCGTTCAAGACGCATCAAGATGCGCTTCGAGAGAATCGGTCCGATCCGGCAACTCTATTTCGCTTGGCGCGTATCTACTTTGGCGAACTTCCAGAGAGCTCGGCGGGACTTCCCGACACGAGGCTCCGGGACTCCCTCCTTGATGACGTCGAACTCATCGAGGCAGTACGTATCGGGCTGCGGAACGCGGCCATCCGGGAGGATCTACCGGGTGTCAACGAGTTCGCACGTCTATTTGACATGGGCCAAATCCACTACTTGGCCCTCCCTGTCTTAGCGAGCCTCGAAGAGTTGGGACTCGAGAGCCCCATTGAGTTCGGCGCAAACCACATTTCCACGCGTCTGGCATTGATGCTTCACTTTGGCGTTCAGCGGATGAATCGAAATCCATGGCGGAAGAATTCGACGGTGGTGGACAGCCAGCGCAATCCAGCTTGGTATGAGCGGCTGGCTCGCAACGAACCAACCCTTGTTGCGCGGGAGTTTGTCCGCAGTGTCCGATCGTGCTTCCGGAGCCGCAGAAGTTTGCTGGGGCTCGTCGGCAGACTGAGTTCCGAACCTGATCGTTCCGTGATAGCTCCTATAGTGGTCGGGCAGATCCTAGGGATGTTTCCTGTGCGCTGTGGGAATGCCGAGTTGAAGGTTCTCGCCATCCTGCTAGGATTGGCACGATGGCATTGTGACGAAAGAGAATTTGACGCGGTGATCAAAAAGAAGCTGCGAAGTCGGTCCATGGCTATCGCGCAGCGCGTCTATTGGCTGACTGCGGCGTTCTTGGCTAGCCCGGCTGCCTACAGGTCAACATTCCAAGACACTGTGGGAACGAGCCAGTCTCGGATTCGCCGCATGGTTGAGTTCGTCGGGTATTCTCGACATGACCTGTTAGGGCGATTGCGTACAACTGATCTAGCGTATTTGATTGAGATGGCTGGTTCCTCCTATGGCCCCGACACGTATCTGTCTGAATCTGGGGACAGCAAAGGGGCAGTCTGGACGTCACCCGCCCACGACCCTAGGTTCATGACAAAGCTAATTGAGAGACTCGGTAATCGCACCTCGCGAGGTGCAACTGAGGCGCTAGAGCGAACGCGCTCTGACGAGTCTCTGAAACCATGGCGACCGTGGCTCAGCCACGCGGCAGACAGTCAACGAGCAAGACGCCGGGAAGCGGAGTTCTCCTATGGTTCGGCTGATGCAGTATGCCGGGTGCTCTCTGGACGCGAACCGGCGAACTCGGCTGACCTCGCTGTGCTAACAGCCGACGCCCTCACGAATCTTGCTGAGAGGATCAGGTACGGCAATACCTCCGACTGGAAGCAGTACTGGACTCGCGCCGGAGAAATGAGCGAATGGCAGCCGCTCAACGAAAACGACTGCCGGGACGCCTTGCTATCCGACCTCCGGAGCCGTTTATCCGACTTCGGCATCGATTGCCAGCGGGAGCCAAACTACCTAGATAGCAAGCGCGCTGACGTCCGGGTGGCCTGTTCTGGCTTCGGTGTTCCTATTGAGATCAAGAAGAGCAATCATCATGAGGTCTGGAGTTCGATCCAATCTCAGTTGATCCCGAAATACACACAAGATCCGGAATGCCACGGATGTGGAATCTACGTTGTGTTTTGGTTTGGCCGGGACTTCCTCCAGCCACCGCCGTCCGGGCGGAAACCCTCAAGCCCAGAGCAAATGCGTGAAATGCTCATCGCTTCGCTAGAGGAAGATGAGCGGCGCAAGATTGGGGTTGTTGTGGTAGATGTTTCGAGGGATCAGGCCGCTGCAGATTGAGCGTAGAGGGTAACGTGTAATTGACCGAGACGGCGAGTCTCCGCGTGCGCAGAATCAACCGCGATAGGGTTCCCGCGCCTTAGCTCAGATCGCCAACCGCAGCGGGGCTATTCCGGACGAATCGAGTGAATCGCTTCGGCGAAGCGTTTGCCGAGTTCGAGGTACCCGTTCGTGTCGTAGTGATAGGGGTCGGAATAGCCGTATTCGTCAGTCTCGGTAACGATGGCGGCAGCCGTGTCGGAGCCGACGAAATCCTGTTGGGCCTGCCTGACGGCATCGCCGTAATTCCAAACCTTACCGTCCTTGTCCTCGCCCGAGTCGGAGATGCGCCCGATCACAACCGGTAGATCGTCGACCCGCAGCGCCGCCCGCATGAGGTCCATCAAGCGCTTGAGGTTGCGTTCGTAGCGCCCTGCGACGGCGGCGGTGCCGGCGTCGCTCTCGCCCTGCATCCATAAGATCCCGGCGGGGATCAGTGTGTCGCTTGCCCCATCGCCATCGATATCTCGCTCGGCGAACGCGTTCTTCAACGTGCTCAAGAAGTTGTCGTACTGATTGACGCCGGAGTACTGCAGGGGACCCCCTATGAAGTCAGCTTCCCAACTGCCGAACCAACGGGCCGCCGTTTCATCGATCGATGTGCCACCGCGCGAATACTTGATCAGCGCAATCTTCTCGCCGGGGCGAAGCTCACTCAATCGACGCACGAATGTGACCTCGATTCCGAATCGGTTCGAGTACTTGTTCGCAGTGCTGTCAGCGCTGAAGCCCGCGCCGTGTCCCGGGCGCAGCTTGGCCCAAACGCCCAGACCTCCGCCTGCCGTGCCGTCAGGTGTGGGATTGCCATGAAAGATGGGCACGGCATTGTTTACGCCTCGGAGGTCAGCGGAAAGCTCGCCGACCTTGCCGTACCCATCCATGTTCGATTGACCGCCGAGATAGTAGACGTGATAGGTCTCCGCCGACAACAGTGTCGCGGCGACAAGGGCTCCAAGAAGAACTCGCAACATTCTGTTCTCATCGTAATCGACGAGGTCAGTGTGAGGACTCCAGAGATACCCCAGCTGGAGAACGGCGTTTGGGCCCTAGAGCGGGCGCGGCGTCCCCGTTCCGCTTTCCATCATCACTCGCTGCAATCCCACTTCAAACCCGCCAAACAGCCGACTCAGGAGCAGCACAACGGCCAACAGTTGCCGTGAGTCCGCTTGGAAGGCAAGCACTTGCGCCCAAATCCTTCAGAACTTTGGGTTGACGGCAATCTGAGCTGCGATGACGAACCTAATCTTCCATGAGCTGCATCCCGCCAGGGCCCGTCACACAGCGAGTTTCCGGACAGTCGATGTTCGCAGCCGGCTGGCGTCGGCTTGGGACTGATCGGGCGAGGTCGGGACCCGAAACGGGCAGGGAGCGGAGCTGGACAGCGCCGTGCTGCGATCTTCCAGGGCATGGCGCTTCCTCCTCGCCCTGGGCCATTGCGTTACCAAGGGCAATGGCATTCCGAGCAGGATTGCCACGACGGCCGCCTAGGCTGCGAGGCCTTGTGGTTCCGGGCCCGCCCATTGGGATTTCACCGGCCTCGCAATCCAGCTCAATACGCCAACGACGACGATCGTTCGGAAGGGTTTTCGAACAAGGCTCCACCCGCACAGCATCACGATTGGCAGGCCAATGGCCAACGGAACGGCGAATTCTTGGCTGTAGAAGATGCGGTGCGGTCACAAGCATCCCGCGGCGAAGTGGGTGTTACTGGCACCGTTTCCATCTGTCGCACGGCCTGTTGTCTCCGCCCGCCACCAGACCGCGTATTCACTCGGGGCCGATTGCCCATAGGTGGTTCGCGGTGCGGATATAGAAGCGTCCGCCTGACACTGCCATCGATGCCTGCGTGTGCTCGTGCAAGCGGTTACGCGTCAATTCCTCGAATTCGCGGCCTGCTCGGATTACGGTGGTCTCGCCCTCCTCGGAGAGGAAATAGACCCGCCCCTCGGCGAGGACGGGGGATGCCCAGTGCTTGCCGCCCACGCGTTCCTGCCAGATGACCTCGCCCGTTTCCGCATCCATGCAGGTAGCGACGCCGTTCTCGTGCACGTTGTAGAGCAGCCCGGAGTCGTAGATCATCGACGGGATGTGCGAGGCGGAGCGCGTCTGCTCCCATACGACCTTTCCGCCCGGAGCAACCGCGCGGATCGCCGTCGCCTCGAAACCCGAGATTGAGTAAGCCAGGCCGCCTCCGACGACGATCGAGGGCGCAACGCCTTCGCCCTGGGCGTAGACCGACCAGAGCCGCTCGCCGGTGTTCGGGTCAAACCCTTGGATCACGTCGCCCGCTGCAGTGACAAGTTGCGTCGCTCCGTCGACCTGCATGAGGTTGGGCGTGACGTGGGCCAGTCGCGAAAGCCCTCGCTTCGCTTCCCATTTCAGCTCGCCCGTCTCTTTGTCAAGAGCCCAGATGGCGGCTCCGTCCCAAGGAACCTTCCAGCCGAGCTTTTCCTCTCGCCGCGTCCGGCTGGATGGGTCGAACGCCATGATGAGCAGGTTCTCGTACAGGATGGGGGAAGCGCCGAGGCCATGCTCGGAGAAAAAATCGAAGTCGCGATTCTTCCACAGCACGTTGCCTTCGAAATCGAGAGCGACGATGCTGCCGTCGGCGAACACCGCGAAGACGCTCTCGCCGTCGGTAACCGGTGTCGGCGAAGCGTAAGAATTCTGCCTCCGTTTCATCAATGTCTCCTGGTCGAAGACGTGCTTGTCCCAAAGGACCCTTCCCTTCCGAGCGTCGAGCGACAGGACATGGCAGGACGCGCCGTCGTTGGTGGCGGTGGTAAGGAAGATACGGTCCTCCCAGACTATCGGTGACGACCACGCGCTTCCGGTCATCGGAGTCTTCCACACCACATTGGTGTCTGGCGACCAGTGCAACGGCAGGCCGTCCTCGAGCGAAACGCCCTGTCGTGTCGGCCCGCGAAAGGCGGGCCAGTTCTCGGCCGAAGCAACCGAGACAAAGACTGTCATCAGCGCACCGGCGAGAGCGGTCCAAGTCATCAGCGAGAGGGCGCAAGGGATGGCGTGGAGAGGGGTCATTCTGGCGGATGGCGGCAAACGGTTCGTCGTAGCGGATCCCGTTGGCGTTTGCTGGGCCCGCGCTTCGCTGACCGGCGTGCCGGGCGCGGAAGATGACGGTTCGAATGGGGATGGAATCTGTGCTGGCTTTCTCATGGCTGGCTTGGCCGGGTCAGCTGAAGTTCTCGCTCTGCATGAGGGTTTCGCCCCTGCCCGGGTCGCGTGGTCTCCGCGATGGGCGGGTACCGTAGCAGCATGACTCGGCGAGACGGTCTCTGGCGATCTGGCGCGTGGCGCTCGAGCGCTGACCGAAGTTCATCTTAGACTGCTTCAACCATTTCGGCTGGGGGCGCTGCCGACTCGCTCAAGCGCGGAGGCTGGGCTGTGGGAGAGCGCCGGAAGGCACGCCGCACGCGGTGGGCTATGCTCTGGCTGATGCGTTTGCCGGGACTCGTGGCCACTGCTATTGCTCTCGCCCAGTGTGGTGCAGCCGCCGATCATCCCTCCGCGCAGTTCGCGAATGAATTGATCGAAATGCAGACGTACCTGCCGGATCCCGAGAACGGCCATTACGAGTGAGCGACTGGAAGGGTCACTCCCAAGAGCGATTGAGACCCAGCAAATCCTAGCGAAGGCGAATTCTTCGCCGATTAATAGAACGCAATCCAGCGGCCCGAGAACCCGACGCAGAACCACAGGCCCAGCGAAGCCACAGCGGTGAGCCGCCCCCAAAACGGACCAAGCGCCACCGCATCCGCGGCAGCAACCCGCTTGCGAACAGTAAAGGTGTACAGCAGCGCCACTGCGAAGAAGCCCATCTTGTACCAAAACGGCGGGCTGTAGTAGCACTTGATCGCCTCGGATAGAAACATCGGCACGCCGGTGGCGACCATCGTGATCAAGCCGCCAACCAGCCACGGTTGCAGGCTCTTGGCCAATGCAGCCGACGATTGGCTGCGGATGCCGAAACCAAGCAAGCGCAGGTCCACCACCAGGATCATGCCTCCGATCAGAGCCAACGCGAGCAGATGCACTGCTTCAATCACGGGAAAGAGCCACAGCGACTCGCGGATCACGACGCCAATGGTTGTGGCCTCGAGCCATTCGAACACCGCTAGAAGATCCACGTCCAAGCCTCGTTAGTCGAACCAGTTGTAAGCTTGCATGCGCCCGCAGATGACCACGATGCTCCACAGCCCGAGCGAGCAGATGCCAGCCACGCGGGCTCGTGTCGGGATTGTGTCCGCCTCGTCCCATTCCTCGACCCAGCGAAAGACCGTCTTGTGAAAGACGAACGCGTTGATTCCAGCCAAGGCGATCGTGACCATCTTGATCTGGAAGAAGATGTTCTGCGAAGCCCGTACCGGGCTGGAGAGGAACAGCAGCCCCCCACTGATGACCATCAGGACGAATCCGGCGATGGCCCACGGAAAAAGCCTGTTGACCACATGGGAGACCGGCACACTGCGAAGTGCGCAGCCGGCCAAGCGCAGGTCCCACGCTGCGGTCATTCCCAAGAACAGGCACAACGTCAGCACGTGACTGGTCTCCACCAACGGGTAGAACAGGATCGATTCCCGGATCGAGACACTGGCCCAGGAGGCTTCCAAAGACTCCAACAGGATCTGCAGCGACATAGCTGGACTCGACTCCCCAGTCCGTGTCCGTTCCTGACCGCACGCGAGTGCGAGCTAAGCGGATTAAACCAGAACAAGACTTTATCAGAAAACCGCCCGAGGCTCGCTTCCCCAAACAACCGATCGCAACCTCCGACGAGTCCATCTGCTTCATGGACCCACTGCGAGTCACCCCAAGCAAGCGCTAAAGTGTATGCAGCGCGCAGGCAGTGTTCGGCCTCTGCGGATACCGGGAGTCGGCAGCGCGAACACTAGGAACGGAGTAAGTCAGATGAAACTCGGGGACCGTTGGAAGCACGAGGCCCTCATCGCTGGGATCTTGATGGCTGGGATTTGCGCAGCTTGCGGTCCAAGCGAGCAAGCGTCGCCAGCCGGTCCGCCGTTCAGGCCCGTCGGAAGCGTTGAAGATGTGATGCACGACGTGGTCTACCCCCACGCCGAGGTCGTCTGGGACTCCGTCGGGACGATCATCACGGTGGAGGGCACCAACGAGATCCGGCCCGGCAACGAAGACGAATGGATGCGCGTCATGCAGAGCGCCTACACCCTCGCGGAGGCAGGCAACCTGCTGATGATGGACGGGCGGGCGCGCGACACCGAGGACTGGATGACCTACGCCAACGGGTTGATCGACGCCGCTACGCAGGTGATGGAAGCTGCCGACAGGCGCGACGACCAAGGGGTCTTCGATACAGGGGGAGAGTTGTACGTCGCCTGCACTGCCTGCCACGAACAGTACTGGGAAAAGCCTCCGTCAGCCATGCGGCCGTGAAAGGAAGCGAGTCAGAACTTGCGCGACCATTCCTGCGGCCAGCGTTCGACCACGACCTTCTTGTCGGTGTAGAACTCGACCGCATCCCGGCCTTGCCCGTGGAGCACCCCGAAAAAGCTGTCCTTCCAGCCGCTGAACGGGAAGTAGGCCATCGGAGCCGCAACGCCGATATTCACGCCCACGTTTCCGGTCGGGACCTCGCTTCGGAACTTACGCGCTGAGGCCCCGCTGCTGGTAAAGATCGAGGACGCATTGCCGAACGGACTGCCGGCGATAACTTCGATCGCCTCGTCGAGGGTCTTGACAGGCGTTAGTCCGAGCACAGGACCGAAGACCTCGGTCGTTGCGAGGTAGCTGCCCGGCATTACCCTCTCCAGCACGGTCGGACCGACGAAGTTGCCGTCCGCACATCCGTCAATCTGAATCCCGCGTCCGTCAAGGACTGCCTTAGCTCCGTCAGCGGTTCCGCGGCCGATGGCCCCCTCGATGCGCTGGCGGCTCTCGGCGGTGATGACGGGTCCCATCTCCACGCCGTCCGACAACCCGGGGCCAACCTTCAGCGCAGCGGCGGAAGAGGCGATGGCGTCGCGAAACGGCTCGTGCGCGTCGCCAACGGTGACCACCGTGGACACAGCCAGGCAGCGCTGGCCGGCGCAGCCGAAGGCGCTGTCACCGACGATCTTAGTGGTAGTCTCCATGTCGGCGTCCGGCAGGACGACGACGTGGTTCTTCGCGCCCCCTTGGCACTGCACGCGCTTGCCGTGGCGAGCGGCGGTGGCGTAGACATGCCGCGCGACCGGGCTGGAACCGACGAAGCTGATCGCCCGAACCTGAGGATGCTCCACAAGGGCGTTGGCGGCAGCCACGCCGCCATGGGCGAGATTGACCACGCCCTTGGGCAGGCCGGTTCGCTCCAAGACCTCGATGACCCTGCGGATCGACAGCGGCACCTTTTCTGACGGCTTGATTACCACCGTGTTGCCGCACGCGATCGCGTACGGCAGGAACCACAGCGGGATCATCACCGGGAAGTTGAACGGAGTGATCACCCCGACCACGCCCAGCGGCTGCCGGATCATGGTCTCGTCTATGCCGCGCGCGATGTCCTCAAGGTTGTAGCCCTGCATCATCGTCGGAATGCCGCACGCGACCTCGACGTTCTCGATGCCGCGCCGCAGTTCTCCGGCGGCCTCGGCGTACGTCTTGCCGTTTTCGCGCGATACGAGGCGAGCAATCTCGTCGAAATCCTCTTCCAGTAGCTGCTTGAAACGAAACAGGAACTGAATGCGCTCGCCCGGCGGGACGCTGCGCCAATCCGGGTAGGCCCGCGCCGCGGCCGACACTGCCTCGGCAACGGCATCGCTGCCATCCACCGGCACCGTGGCCAGCAATTCGTTCGTGGCGGGATCAATCACCGGGGAAACATCGGCTCCGGAAGCTGAGCTCCACTCGCCGGCGATGAAATTTGTAACGGCTCGCATCAAATCGATTATGCCGAATACCCGGGGCGGACTGCGAAGCAGCGCGCCGCAATCAGATCCGGTCTTCGATCAGGCTCTCGATCGCGGCCCGGCAAGGCTGCGGCGCCTTGCGCAGCGCCGACTTCAACGCCTCGTCGGCTCGCGCCGACGGCCGTCTGCCAATCGCGTAGCAGGAAGCCGCCACCAGCTTTGGATCGTCGTCCTCGAGCAGCCTGGCCAGAGCCCCGATTGAAGCATCCGTTCCGATGCGCCACAGTCTCCGGCAAACTTCCTGCTTGGCGGCCAAGCTCGCGTCAGACTCCAAGATCTGCGCCAGCTCGGCCTCGATCCATGACCGGGCATCGCCGTCACCGTGGGATGCATTGATCAGCCGGTCCAACTCGAAGAGCGCAGCTGCGGTCCTGCCGAAGTCATACTCGGCAACGGCTTGTGCGGCAGCCCGTACCTGATCGCGCTGCATGGTCAGACCCTCCATGGCGCACGCATGGTGCGATACAGCATGTTGTTGGCTTCCGCGTCGCCCTCGAAACGCTCGACGGCGGGATCCCACCGCATATTGCGTCCCAGCCGGAGGCAGATGTTCGCGCAGTGGGCGATGGTATGGGCTCTGTGAGCGGCTTCCGGATTGGACGCGGGCTGCCGCCGACTGCGCATGCAGGTCAAGAAGTCGCGCACGTGCGGCCCTTGGATGTTGTAGTTTGCGTCCGGCGGCTCGAGGCCCGCGAGCACCGAATCGGGCTTGGCATCGATCCCGCCCGTGTCCGAGAGGAAGATCCAGCCTTCGTCTCCGACGAACATCAGCCCCTTGCGTCCGGTGTCCATGTTGAGCCGCAGGCCATCCTTGTAGCGGGTGCGAATCTCGTACCAGTACGGGATGTTGTTGATGCCCCCCTCGTCCCGAAACTCGGCTTCGCCCTCGTACTCGACCGGCGCATCGAGCGGCTTGCCGCGCAGCCACTGCACCGTCTCGATGAAGTGCGGTCCCATGTCGGCCACGCCCCCGGCTCCCGTATCCCAGTTCAGCCGCCAGTAGCGCACACGGTCAGCCGAGTAGGGCGCCCAAGGTGCCTGGCCCAGCCAGCGGTCGTAATCGAAGACCTCTGGGTCTGGCTCGCTCTCCGGTACCGCGAACGAGTTGCTCTTCCAGCCGCCCGTGGCTCCGAACGAGAGGCGCACGGTGTGGAGCCGCCCAATGCGGCCACCGTGAATGGCGTTGACGACGAATTCGTAGCCCGGGTTCGACCGGCGCTGCGTTCCGCACTGCCAGACGGTCCCGTACTGGCGCGTGACTTCCACGAGCTGTCGGCCTTCGGCGATGGTGAGGCAAAACGGCTTTTCGCAGTAGGCGTCCTTGCCAGCCTGCGCCGCCAGCGAGCTCATCACGGCATGCCAGCGATCGCCCGTGCCGATGACAACGGCATCAATGTCATCGCGTTCGAAGACTTCCTCGTGAAACCTATTGGCGGCGCAATCAGCATCCCCGTAGTGGGCATCCACGAGTTGCTTCGCGCTGGCCCTGCGATCCGCGAAGAGATCGCAGACTGCGCGAACGCGCACGTCTTCTTGGCCGAGAAACTCTTGAAGGTTCCTGCGGTTGCGGCTGCCCATGCCGATGCCCGCGACCGCGATCCGATCCGACGGGGGAGTTGCCCCACCGAGTCCGAGCGTAGAGGCAGACACCACCAGAGGCGCGGCGGCAGCCTTGGCGAACGTTCGCCGGGTCGTATGCCGGGAGAGAGCCATGGCGGGCACTAGTGTACCGTTCATAGCCTGCACGCAGCGGCAGCTTCGGAGAATCTCAGAGCAAAGCGATACGCCGCAATGCCCTGCCCTGTGTTGCGATCGGCCCGTAATGGACTAACCTATTGGGTGCGGGGCTGGCAGCCCCCAGCGAGGAAACTGATGTCAGACAGCAGAAGAGATTTCGTCAAGGCCGCGGCAGGCTTGGGCTTGGCGGCCAGCGCCGTCGCGGCGGATCCGATCCCAAGGCGGAAACTCGGCAAGACCGGGCTGGAAGTCACCATCGTCGGACTGGGCGGTGCCAGGGTGGGCACGCACCGAGACGAGGCCGAGGCCCTGCGAACGATTCGCCACAGCTACGAATCCGGCATCAACTACTTCGACTCGGCAGCGGCCGGCGCCTATGGCCTGAGCCAGCGCCGCTACGGGATCGCGATGGAAGGGGTGCCGCGCGACCGGATCATCTACGGCACAAAGACGCGCAACCGCACCTATAGCCATTGCGAACTCGACCTGATCCAGAGCCTGGCCGGGCTGCGGACTGACTACCTCGACCTGTATCAGATCCACAACGTCATGCACATGGAAGATATCGACCAGATCTTCGCTCCGCGCGGAGCGATGGAACTGGTCGAGCGGGCCAAGCGTGACGGCAAGGTCCGGCATGTCGGCTTCACCGGCCACATGGACCCGCGGGTGCTCGTGAAGATGCTCGGGGCGTACGATTGGGACACCGTGCTGATGCCTCTGAGCGTGACCGATGGCGCGAACAAGCACCTGAGCTTCGAACGCACCACGCTGCCCAAGGCGGTCGAGAAGGGCCTCGGCGTGATGGCGATGAAGACTACCGGCGTTGGTGTTTTGCACGAACAGGGCATCTCGTCGCTCGAGGAACTCCTCAACTATGTTTGGTCCCTGCCGATCGCTACCGCTATCTTGGGCTGCAGCTCTCCGGATCAGGTCGATCGCGACGTCATGGCCGCTCGTGCACACAGTCGGCTCAGCGAGGCCCGGATGAGCGCTCTGCGAGGCAAGTGGGCCGGGTCCGATTTCGCCGCGCTGGAGTCGTGGAAAGTCGATCAGGGCGCAACCTTAGCTTCGTCTGGACCCCATTACTACGGCGATTGACGGAAGAGTCGCTCCATCGCTCAACCTTCGTTCCTCGAGGCTGCACTGCCCCCGGTTTCGTCCTCGGCATCCTCGACCCGGACTCCCAGCCGGCCCTTGTGCAGCCTGACCGAGAGCGGATCGCCGATCTCGACCTGGCCAGCGCCGCGGACCGCCACGCCATCGGCATCCTGCACGATGGCATAGCCGCGCTCGAGAATTGCGACCGGACTCAAGCCCTGCAAGCGAACCTGCAGCGACTCGAGGCTGTGGGAACGGCGCTCCAGCACTCTCCGCATTGCGGGAAACAGCCGCTGGGTCAGCTCGCCCAGTCTCTGGGACTGGCGGGCGAGGCTGACCCTTAGGTCCATGCCAGCCAACCCTCGCTCTGCATTCTCTAGGCGCAAGCGCGCTACGCTCAGGCGCGTCCGTTCGGCTTCGTGCAGCCGCTGCAGCGCCTCGTCCAGCCTCTGTCCGGCCTGGCCCACGCGATGCTCGACGTTGCGCGCAGCCCGATGCAGGCCGCTCTCCAGCACCCGCGCCTTCAACTTGGCCAGCTCCGCCTGTATCGCTCGGGCCAGGCGCCCTTCGGAGTCAACCAGCTTCTGCAAGATCGCTCGAGCTTCCGGCACCACGAGCTCGGCTGCAGCAGAAGGAGTGGGTGCCCGCAAGTCGGCTACGAAATCGGCGATCGTGTAATCGGTCTGGTGCCCGACTGCCGAGATGACCGGCACTGCGGAAGCTGCGATCGCCCGAGCTACGACCTCTTCGTTAAAGGCCCACAGGTCCTCCAGCGAACCGCCGCCGCGGCCGACGATGACCACATCGGCCCAAGGCTGCTCGCTGAAGTAGCGCAGCCCTTCAGCGATCTGTTGCGCCGCACCGTGCCCCTGCACCGCGACCGGGAAGAGCCTGATGTGCAATCCGCGATGGCGCCGCTCTAGGACTTTCAGCATGTCCGCGATCACGGCCCCGGATTGCGACGTGACGATGCCGATCCTTCGCGGCAGCGGAGGCAACGGCCGCTTGCGCTCCTCGTCAAACAGCCCCTCTTCGGACAGGCGCGCTTTCAAGCGTTCGAACTGCTCCTGCAGCGCCCCCGTGCCAAGCAGCTCCAAGGCGTTGACGTAGAGTTGGTAAGCTCCTTTCTTCTCGTAAACGCTGATGCGCCCGCGAGCTACCACGGCCAGCCCGTCCTTCGGCTTGGCCCTCAGGTAAGCGGCGTCCTGGCGAAAGCAGACGCAGGAGATCTCGGCCCGCTCATCCTTGAGCGTGAAATACCAGTGGCCGCTGCGAGCGTTCAGGGCGTTGGACACTTCGCCCTGGACCCTGACATCCGGGAAATTGCCGGCCAACAGGCTCTTGAGGGCTTCGGTCAGCGACGTGACGGAATACACCCGCGGGCGGCTGCTTGGAAACGGCTCGTTCACTGGGCTGACTCTCGGCTACCGGGAATCAAGCGGTTGAGGGCGACGACGAGAAGGATTCCGAGGACGACGCCGACGATCGCGACCATGTGCAAGTACGCCTGAAACACCGGTCCGAGCGCGACCATCCAGCGATCCATCGTCAGACCGTGCTCGAAGTGCGTCCATGCCACCAACAGAGCCGCCACTGAACCGATAAGGGTTGCCAGTCGGATCGCCGCCCCGGAGCGGCGTCCTACAAGCCGAAATAGAACTACAGCCGAGATTCCGAAAGCCGTTGCCGCTGCCCCCGCATCCTTGGCCAAGAAAGTGTACAGATACTCCTGGCGCACGATCGAGCTGATCGAATACCCGACACCGAAGGCATAGAACAGCACGAAATACGCAAGAACGAAGCAGGCGAAGGAGACGAGGAGGGCCCTTGCGTGCTGGCGCTGTCCATAGACAGAGCCGAAGATTCCCGCCACCAGGCAACAACCGATCAAGATCACCGATGGCAGGCGCTCCGATCGCTGCGCCCTTAGAGACGCCGTGCGGTCCGGCATGTGCGCCTGCAGGGCCGTTCGCTGCTCTTGTTCAAGCTGCTTCAGATCCGCGTCGTGCTCGGCCGGCACGTCCAGCGCTTGCCATAACACCTTCCCCTGGCTGTTCGCTGGAATCGGCAGCCCCAGTAGGGTGCTAATCGTGGGTGCGATGTCCACGATCTCCGCCTCGATCTGATTCGCATGCCGCACTCCCGGCCCGGCCAAGGCGAACGGGGCGTACAGCACCTCGGGTTCCAGCCCGCCGTGTCCGCCGCGACCGCGGCGGTGGATATGTCCGTGGTCGGAGAGGCCCACCAGGGTCACGTGCGCGCCCACTTGATCCGCGATCCGGCCCAAGCAGGCGTCGATCGAGGCAATCACCTCGCGATAGGCGTCAGATGCTCCGCCGTGGGTGTGTCCGGCCTCGTCGCCAGCCTGCAAGTCAACGACCCGGATCGCTGCAGCCGAGTCCGCAAGATACTTCACGGCCTCGTCGCAATACTGTGATTGCCAGCGCACCAACTCCGAGACCGCATACGAGGAGTATCGCGCGGCGGGACTGACACGCTCCACGGACTCGCCGAAGGCGCGGGGCCAGAATCGCGACCCGAACACCGACGATCGCAGGCCTCTCTGAGCGGCGAGTCCGAACAGCGACTGCACCGGCACCGGCTCGAACGTCGAATTGTTCGTTACGCCGCTGACCTCCGGCCAAGCGCCGGTTGCGAATGCGGCGCGCGAAGGGTTCGACAAGGATGGCACCGTGACGCGCATGGTGCCCGAAGCGCCCGACTGTGCCAGCCGCCCGAAGGCGGGCAGGCCCGCAACGGCGTCAGTGCGCAAACCATCAAGCACAACAATGACGACATCGCCGGCAATCGCAGGCCCGGCTTCGAAGTCCCTTTCGAGTGCATAGCTACTGCGGTACTGCGTCACGCTCGTCCACGAGCTGTCAGCCATGTAGAGGCTGCCGGCGGCCAGGCACAGCAGGTAGGCCGGCCATCCGAGATTCCGCAGGGCGTGCATAGGAGACCATTATGCCGACTCTGGGCGACCCTCAGGAGCCGTCGGTCGCGAGAGCTCGGAACGGATTCGAAGTGCGTCCGCGGGCCGACCGTTGCCCTTCGGCGGCGCAGCTTGGAATAATGGTCAGAGATGGCTGCCGTAAAGGACTTCCAGGAATTGATTGGCCAACCCGTCGACCGGCTTGACCTTGCAACGCGCGATGCGGTGGTGGGCAAGGTGGTGGCGCTGCAAATCTACACGCCGAGCAACTTGGCTCTGCAGCGCATCGCGGCGATCGGGGATTCTGTGCAAGAGTGCGCCCAGCAACTCGAGGCCGCGGGTCACGATCCCCTCGACTACGAGTTCTCCCGCCTCAACCCGCCATTCCTCGCCCGCTAGGCAGCGGACTTGCTCAGATGCTATTCGGCTTGTCGTTGTTGGCCGGGGCCGCGCTGCTCGCGGTCATGCTCTACAAGGGCGGCTTCCAGGCCTCGTGCCACCGGTGCATGGACGAGACAGACGCACGCCGGGAACCGCGGCCCGCTACGGATCGGTAGTTCCGTATCCTGAGGCGGCTATGCCTGACAGACGAGCGTTCCTCATCGCATCGGCAGCCCCGATGCTGCTGCCCTCGGCCGCGAAAGGCGCCAACGAACGCGTCTCGGTCGCGCTGATCGGCGCGGGTGGCCGCGGACGCCGCGTGCTGGCTGCGTTTCGCGAGCTCGGCTCGCCAGCACCTGCCGTCTGCGATGTCTACCAACCCAACCTGGCCAAAGGCATCGAGGCAGCCGACGACGGCGCGCAGGGATACGGCGACTATAGGCAGATCCTGGAGCGCAGCGACATCGACGCCGTCCTGATCGCGACACCCGATCACTGGCATGTGCCGATGATGCTCGACGCCGTCTCGGCCGGCAAGGACGTCTACTGCGAGAAACCGATGTCGCATTCGATCTCGGAAGGCGTGCGGGCAATCCGCGGAGTGCGCGCAACAGACCGCATCGTCCAGATCGGCATGCAGCGGCGCAGCACGCCTTGGATCGTGGAGATGCAGCAAGAGGTTGCCGGAGGCGCGATCGGCACTATCACCATGGCTCGGGCGGAATGGAACTGGGCGATCTCGCAGCCACTCGACAACTCCGGCCTGGAAGGCGAACTGGACACGGCGAGCTTTCTGGGCGGCGCTGCCAAGTCCCTCGAGCCGATGATGTTCCGCAAGTGGCGCTACTTCTGGGCCTTCTCAGGCGGCAACATGACCGATCAAGGCACGCACCTGATGGACGTGATCCAGTGGTTCTCCGGGGTGGGAGCGCCCCGCTCCGCTGTCTGCCACGGCACGGTCATCGGCATGGCGGGGTCGGAGACGCCCGACTGCTTCTCGGCGTCGTTCGACTACGGCAGCTTCCTAGCGAGCTGGAACCTGAACTACAACAACGACTACCAGAACGGCTGGGCGATCGAGCTGCTGGGGGACAAGGGCACGCTGGTATTGAACGGCGGCGGCTATAAGCTCTACGGAACGCCGTGGAGGCGCAACCCCGAGCCGATCAAGGCCCACGAAGACCGCCTGCCGACGATCCCGCACGTGCGGAACTTCCTAGAGTGCGTCAAGAGCAGGGAGCAGCCCAACGCGCCCGTCGAGGTCGGCCACAGCGCTGTGTGCGGGCCGCACCTGGCAAACATCGCCTTCCACCGCCGCTCGATGGCTTTCCTGAACCCCGAGGCCACCGAGGTCTTCTAAGGCCCCGAGGCAAGCGGGCGCCGCGAGTCGGTACGATCAGAGAGATGGGCGCCTACCTGGCAAGCTTGGTCGACCGCGCGCGGGCCAAGCAGTGCCGCATCGTCTTTCCCGAGGGCGACGACCCTCGCGTGCGCGAGGCCTGCGCACGCCTGGCCCGCGACAAGGTCGTGCGGCCGGTCTTGGTCAGCACCAACACCGAGTGCGCGCCCGGCGTGACCTGCTCCCATCCCGAGACTTCCGGGCACAGCGAGCGCTACGCGCAAATCTACTACGAGCGCCGGCGCCACCGGGGGCTGACCGAGGCCGAGGCACAGCAGATCGCCACGACCTCCCTGTACTACGCGGCGCTGGCACTCGAGAACGGCGACGCCGACGGCCTGGTCGGCGGAGCCAAGAACACCACCGGGCAGACGGTGCGGGCCCTCATCGAATGCATCGGCGTCCGACCGGAATACAAGCTGGTGTCCAGCTTCATGGTGCAGCTGCATCCGGACAAGCAATTTGGCTCCGACGGCGTGATGGTGTTCGCCGACCCGGCGGTGGTACCCGCCCCGAATGCAAGCCAGCTCGCCGACATCGCCATCGCCACGGCCTTGAACAGTCGCAACCTGCTCGCCGCCGAGCCGTATGTCGCGCTGCTTTCCTTCTCGACCAAAGGTAGCGCCAAGCACCCCATGGCCGACCAAGTCATCGAGGCCCTGAGGATCGTCCGCGAGCGCCGTCCGGACCTCAAGATCGACGGCGAGCTTCAGGCCGACGCCGCCCTGCTGGAAACCGTCGGCGCTTCCAAGGCCCCCGGGTCCCCGGTGGCCGGTCGCGCCAACGTGCTGGTCTTCCCCGATCTCAATGCCGCCAATATCGGCTACAAACTGGCGGAGCGCCTGGGCGGCGCACAGTCGCTGGGCCCCTTCCTGCAGGGCCTGAACAAGCCGGCGAACGACCTCTCGCGCGGGTGCTCGGTGGACGACATCTACTACGTGGCCGCCGTTACCGCCCTGCAGGCGGTCGGCGAGGCGTAGCACTGCCCCATCCCGACCGCATCTCGCCGACCCAGCGCAGGTAGCGCCGGAGGCTGCTGCGCTCGCGCCAAACAAACTGCCGGAAGGCCTTTGCATCGACCGCCTCGGCGTCAATCCCGGAGTAGGTCTCGATGCGCCAGCGCAGGTAAGGGCTGCGCCACGGTCGCAAGCGATGCCCTCGGCTGGCATGCCACAAGAAGCGCAAGGTTTCCAGCCACGCCCTCGCCACGCCAGCTTCCGGCCTAGTCGGCATAGTAGCCGGGACGGTGGCGCACCTTGTTGCTCTTGGCGCGGCCCTTGAGGTCAATTCGGATGCGTCGATAGCCGGCCCCTTTGCCCCCGGGGCGGTTGTACTCGATGATGTACTGGTTGCGAATATCAGCCGCGATCCTCTTCACCAGCGGCTCGACCTCACTGAAGCTGGTCGGGAAGTAGGCCGGCCCGCCGGTAGGCCGGGTAATCGTGCGCAGGTGGCGCTCGGCGCGCTTGGCAGCCCTGCGCTCCTCTTCCGAGAGCAGCCCTATGCCATAGATCGTCACGTCCGAACTCTGCAACTTGCGCACCAACAGCTCCAAGTCCATCCGGCTGGAGGTGTCCTCGCCATCGGTAATGATCAGCAGCGCCCGCTTGTTGTAATCCTTGTTGCCAGCCTTTACTAGATGGTCCAGTGACAAGCTCGTTGCATCGTAGAGGGCCGTGCCGCCACGGGTGTCGATCCTCTGCAGGGCATCCTGCAGGCGGTCGATATCACTGGTGAAGTCTTGATCGATGTACGACTCGTCGTTGAAGTTGACGACGAAGACCTCGTCCTGCGGATTGGAAGCCTTTACGAACTCCAACGCGGCCGCGTTCACTTGGCGGCGCTTTTCGCGCATGCTGCCAGAGTTATCGATCACCAGCCCGATGGACACCGGCACGTCTTCTTGGGCGAAATAGGTCAGGCTCTGCTGCCGATCGTCCTCCAAGACGGCGAACGCGCTCTGGGCGAGATCCGTGACGAAGCGGTCCTGGCGGTCCACGACCGTCACGTGCAGCACGACGCGCTGGGTTTCGACGCAGAACGCGATGCCGGGAGGGCAGCCGTCCGTCTGGCCGCGGGCCGCAGGCACGGACAGTGCCATCGCTGCCAGCCAAGCGGTCGCGGCTAAGGCTGCGGGTAGCACCGGCCACCATCCGACAGCGCTGTTGAGCCTAGCGAGTCGGCGCATAGTACCCGTTGCGGTAGTACGGCCGTAGCTCCGGCATGCCACGAATCTTCTTGATTTCGACCTTCACCCGACGCCACTTCCCATCTTTCTGCGTATTCTCTGGGATGTATCCCAGCACGTATTGGTTTCGCAGCTCGATCCCGATCTTCTCGGCGATATCGGGCAGTTCGTTCACGTTCTGCACGGCGAACTGCCGGCCGCCAGTGGACTCGGCGATTTCAGTCAGCAGCCCCGGACCGGCGGCCTCCTCCGGCGTGCGCCCCCGCGAAGCGTACGGCTCGTAGATGCCGATGGCGTAGATCTGCACGTCAGACTCGCGCACGGTCCGCTTGATCTCGCGCGGTGTGTAGCGGCTGGAGTTGTCGCCGCCGTCGGAAATGACCAGCAGGGCCTTCTGAGAGTTCTTGGCCTCTTTCATCTGGCTCAGTGCAAGGTAGATCGCATCCAAGAGGGCGGTGCGCCCCTTCGAGCGCACGAAGGTCAGCCGGCTCTGGATCTCTTCGAGGCTGCGAGTGAAGCCTGTCACCATCTCGGGACGGTTGTTGAACTGGACCAAGAAGAACTCGTCTTCGGGATTGACGGTCTTGAAGAATTGCGCCACTGCCTCGCGCGACTTGGTCATCTTGTAGCCCATGCTGCCGGAGGCATCGAAGACGACTGCCAGGGACAGCGGCGCCTCTTCGGCACCGAACTGCTCGATGACTTGCGGCTTGCTGTCCTCCTTGAGCACAAAGTGCTCCTTGTCGAGGCCGGTGACCATGCGCCCGATCGGGTCCGTCACTGTCACATTGATCAATGCCATCTCGACATCGACCTTGATGATTTCGCGGCGGCTGAACTCCAAGTTCAGGTCGTCGCGGGCCGGATTCGTTCGCAGCGCGGGATCGGCGTCACCCGTCAGCGCGACAGGGCTCGACAGTACGGCGGCCGCGATCAGCAACAGCCCCAAGCCGCCAACAGCCCCCCTCGCTCCCGCTCGTCGCATCAACTGGCTCCCGCCATCTCCGCCTACAGCGCCAAGACCGCCGCATGGCGGCCTAGCGCGCGATTATCACAATAGCACCACGGCCCCCATTTGTCTCTCCGCACTTCCGCGCTCGGCCAACTTTCCGCGCCGGGAATGACCCTTGCACGGGGGCAAGAGGACCGCAGGGCCGTGGTACGCTAGAGCTTGCCTCGAGCTGCGCCGGAGGCGGGACGGTAGTGGCCCGTCCGAAGTACATCTTCATCACGGGCGGCGTCGTATCTTCTCTTGGCAAGGGCATCACCTCCGCCTCGATCGCCAATTTGCTCGAGTGCCGGGGCCTCAAGGTCACTCTCCAGAAGCTCGATCCCTATCTCAACATCGATCCCGGCACGATGAGCCCGTTCCAGCACGGGGAGGTGTTCGTGACCGATGACGGCGCCGAAACCGACCTAGACCTCGGCCACTACGAGCGCTTCACTCACGCCGTCTTGACGCGGGCCAACAACGCCACCAGCGGCAGCATCTACGAGCGGATACTGGCCAAGGAGCGTCGGGGTGACTATCTCGGCAAGACCGTGCAGGTCATCCCGCACGTGACCGGAGCGATCCGCGAGCAGATCGAGAGGGTCTCCACCAAGGACATCGACGTGGTCCTGACGGAAATCGGCGGCACCGTGGGCGACATCGAATCGCTGCCGTTTGTTGAGGCCATCCGGCAAGTCCGCCAGCTGGTCGGTCGGCGCGGGTGCGTCTTCGTGCATGTCACGTTGGTGCCGTACATTGCCGCCGCCGGAGAGCTCAAGACCAAGCCCACGCAGCACAGCGTCAAGGAGCTGCGGGCGCTGGGCATCCAGCCCGACATCCTCATCTGCCGTACCGAGACCGGCTTCTCAGCCGACATCCGCGAGAAGATCGCCCTGTTCTGCGACGTCGACAGCGAAGCTGTAATCGCCGCTCGGGACGTCGACACGGTTTACCAAGTTCCCGTCGAGTTCGCTGCCCAGAAGGTGGACGAGATCGTGCTGGACCGCCTGCGCATCCAAGCCGGGCCGCGCAATCTCGAGCCTTGGAAGCAAATGGTCCACAACTTGCGCAACCCGAGGGACACGGTGGAGATCGGGGTAGTTGGCAAGTATGTCGACTACGAGGACTCGTACAAGAGCCTCAAGGAGGCGCTGCTGCACGGCGGGCTCGCGCACGGGCTGGAAACCAAGATTCGCTGGGTAGAGGCGGAGGACATCAAGCGCGAGACTTGTGCCGAGCAGCTGTCCGCCTACGACGGCATCTTGGTGCCGGGGGGATTCGGCCTGCGCGGTATCGACGGCATGCTCGAAGCGATCCGCTTCGCCCGCGAGAACCGTGTGCCGTACTTCGGGATCTGCCTGGGCATGCAGACGATGGTGATCGAATTCTTGCGCAATGTCTGCGGGATCGCCGGGGCCCACTCCACGGAGTTCGACCCCAAGGCAACCGACCGAGCGTTCCTGAAGTTACGCGAGCTAAAGGGTGTCGAGGATCTTGGCGGCACAATGCGCCTCGGCGCTTGGCCGTGTCGGCTCGAGCCCGGCAGTTTCGCCGAGCGCGCCTACGGCAGGCTAGAGATCAGCGAGCGGCACCGCCACCGCTTCGAGTTCAACCGCCCGGAGTACGAGAGCATCGTCACCAAGCACGGAATGCGCATCTCGGGCGAGACCCCCGAGGTCGACTATGTGGAGATCTGCGAGCTGCCGAGCCACCCGTGGTACCTAGGCTGCCAGTTCCACCCCGAGTTCAAGTCCAAGCCCCTGGAACCGCAGCCGCTTTTCAAAGCATTCGTGGGCGCCAGCTACAAGCGGCGCACCGAGCGAGGCCAGACCGCCGAGCAGGCCGAGGCCGAGAAGTTCTTGCGCCTGCCGCGGTCGCGCTCCCTCGGACCGTTGCTGCAATGGGCGGAGCCCGACACCTAGCCTGAACATCATCATGATTCGATTCGCACAACTGGGCGCGGGCCGCATCGGCAGGATGCACGCGCGAAATCTCGCTGCTCATGGCCGGGCAGAATTGGTCGGCATCTACGACGTGGACTCGGCGGCCAGCGCGGAAGCGGCCGGCGCCACGGGCAGCCGGGCGTTCGACTCAGTCGATGCGCTGCTGGGCGACGGGTCGATCGACGCCGTCTTGATCGCGACCTCGACGGACACCCATTGCGAATTGATCGAGCGGTCCGCACTCGCGGGCAAGGCAGTGCTGTGCGAAAAGCCGATCCACCTGGACATCCGCCGGGTGGACGAGTGCGCAGAGGTCGTCAAGTCAGCCGGCGCGCGGGTCCAGATCGGCTTCAACCGGCGCTTCGACCCCAGCCATGCGGCGCTGGGACAAGCCGCGGCCAGCGGCGAGATTGGCAACTTGGAGCTTGCCGTGATCACGAGCCGCGACCCGGCACCGCCGCCACTGGACTACCTGCGCGTGTCCGGCGGCCTGTTCCGGGACATGATGATTCACGATTTCGACATCGCGCGCTTTTTGTTCGGGCAGGAACCCGTCGAGGTCAGCGCGATGGGCGGCGTGCTGGTCGACCCCGCAATCGGCGAGATTGGCGACGTGGACTCGGCCACGGTGACCATGCGGATGTCGTCCGGCGCTATGTGCCAGATCAACTGCTCGCGACGCTGCGCCTACGGCTACGACCAGCGCATCGAGATGTTCGGCGAGAAGGGCATGCTGATCTCCGCCAACCCGGCCATAACGAACCTCCAGCGGTACAGCGCCACCGCCACCGGGGCTGGCGAACGGCTGCACCACTTTTTCATCGAACGCTATGCCGAGTCCTACGTTCGCGAGATCGACGCCTTCATTGACGCCATCGAAGGCGGACGCGCTCCGTCGCCGAGCTTTGAGGATGGCCGGCGGGCACTGATGCTGGCGGACGCGGCGTTGGAGTCGGCCGAGAGCGGCCGCACGATCCCAATTCAGCCCTGAACGCCGGCCGGCGAGAGTATACTTGGCGCGATGCGCCCCTCGCTAGCCATTGCCCTGGCATTTCCCGCGCTGCTGGCCGCCCAAGCCGGTGACTGGCAGGTGGGCCTGGCCGCTACGGATATCACGCCGGCCGAGCCCTTGCCGATGGCAGGATACGCCGCCCGCGAGGCCCCGTTCGAATCTGTCACCGACCCGCTGTTCGCCAAGGCGCTCGCGATCCAGGACAGCGATGGGGCACGGGCGCTGCTGATCACGGCGGACTTGCTCGGCTTCACTCGTGAACGTTCCGAGGCCATCTGCGCGAGGCTGCAGGAAGCCACCGGCATCCGGCGAGAGCAAGTCATTCTGAACGCGTCACACACGCACGCGGGACCGCTGGTGGCGGGTTCGCTGCTGACCCGGGCTACACCCGCAACGCGCCGCAAGATCGAAGCCTATATCCAAACGATGGAGTCAAAGATCGCCGCTGCGGGCGAAAAGGCCTTGAGCGAGCTGCGCCCGGCGCGCCTGTCGTGGGGCCGCGGCGTCGCGGGCTTCGTCATGAACCGGAGGGAGTTCACCGAGCGCGGTGTGATTCTCGGCACCAACGCCACTGGCCCGGCGGACCGGACCGTGCCGGTGCTGCGCGTGGAGACGCCGGATGGCAAGCTCCGGGCGATAGTCTTCGGCGCAGGTTCTCACTGCACGACCTTGACGGGTGGCAATCTGAAGATCAGCGGCGACTATGCGGGCGTCGCGCAGGGACTGCTGCAAGACAGCCTGCCTGGCGTGCAGGCCATGTTCATGACGGGCTGCGCCGGCGACGCTAACCCCTACCCCCGCGGCACGCTGGATCTGGCTCGGCGACACGGCGCCACACTGGCCGCAGCAGTCAGGCAAGTCCTCGATGGCGAACTCGCTCCGGTGCACGGGCCGCTGCGCACGGAGTTTCGCACGGTGGAACTGCCGCTCGAATCTCACACGCGAAGACAGATCGAGACAATGCAAGCCGGTGCGCGTTCGTATCGGAGATTCTTCACGGAGGGTGCCCTCGCGAAGCTGGACAGGGGGGAATCGCTGCTCCAAACCTACGCTGCGCCACTCGCTCTGTGGCAGTTCGGGCAGGATCTGACACTGGTCGCCTACAGCGGAGAGACCGTTGTCGACTACGTCCGGCTCGCCCAAGAACGACTCGGCCCGCTCAAGCTCTGGGTCAGCGGCTACAACAACGACGTGTTCGGATACCTGCCGACGGCCAGAATCCTGCGCGAGGGCGGTTACGAGACGCGTGGGCTATACGTGGATTTCGGGCTCTTTCGCCCAAACGTTCAGGACGTCGTCATGGAAGCCATCGCCGACATGGCCCGCGCCGCGGGGCGCATCCAGTAGCGCCGCGCGTCCGAGACCGGATGATCGGTCCAGATACGGCTCTCGGCAAGCCGGTGGGGCGGCCCAGGTCGCGCAGGAGCAGCCCAGGCGCGAACTGCCCGGAAACGGCCGGGTGGGGCTCCAGTCGGTGGTAGTCTGGACTCCGAGACACAACACGACCTGCACGGCAGCGCTTCCCCCGCGCTCGAATCCCGCCGCCCAATTGTCATGACCAGCACCCGCCGAATGTTCCTCTCCACCGCCAGCGTTGCGCTGGGCGCAGCCAAGGCGGTTGCAGCTCCGGTTCGGATCAGTTCGATCACGCTGTCAAGGATCCGAGGCGACTTCCACAAGTTCGTCGCGATGAATGCCTACGACAACCAGCCCAAGGGCACCAGTTACGAGAACGTGCTGGTACGCATCATGACGGATGCGGGAATCGAAGGCGTTGGGGTGATGGGCTACACCAGGCCCGATGCCGAGTTCCTCAAGGACATCCGCTCGCTGCTCGGCGCAGACCCTGAAGCCGTCTACGAATTCCGCAACGGCCTGATCTGGGGGCGGGCGGCCGACTTCTCCACGCTGCTTACCAAGTACAAGCACCTCGACGGGCCGCTGTGCGACCTCATCGGAAAGTTGCGAGGAGTGCCCTGCTGGAAGCTCTTCGGAGAATCCGTCAAGGATCGCGTCGAAGTCTACGACGGGACGCTCTACTTCAGCGATCTCTGGTTTAGCGACCGCGGCGTGCAGGCGGTTGTGGACGAGGCCCGCGAGGCCATTCAGAGCGGCTACCGGGGGATCAAGCTCAAGATCGGCAGAGGCAGCAAGTGGATGCGGCGGAGCGAAGGGTTGCGGCGCGACATAGAGGTCATTCGCTCCGTGCGCTCGGCGATCGGTTTCCAGCCGAGGCTGCTGGTCGACGCCAACAACGGGTACCGAGACGATTTCGAGGGAGCTTGGCAATTGCTACGGGGAACCCAGGAGCAGAGGCTGGATTGGCTGGAAGAGGTCTTCCCCGAGGACGCCGAACTCTACCGTCGGTTGCGCCAGCGGATGCAGCGAGCCGGAATTGAGACTCCCATTGCCGATGGCGAGAACATGCGGGCTGCCGAGGACTTCCGGCCTTTTGTCGAGCCAGAGCGCCTCTTCGACGTGATGCAGCTCGACATTCGCACAGGCGGAATCCTGGACTGTCGCGCCATGTCACAGTTGGGGGAACCGCACGGCGCCCAGGCAGTGCCGCACAATTGGGGCTCGCAAGTCGGCTTGCTGATGAGCCTGCACCTTGCGAAGACCCAGAAGAACATAGTGGCGGCCGAGGACGACCGATCTGTGTGCGCTGCCCTCACGGTGAGCGGCTATGACTTCAAGGACGGCGCATATTCCGTCTCGGACGAACCCGGCTTGGGCCTTCGAGTCAACGAGGATCTGTACGAAGCTCCGGGGTTTCCCGCCAAGACTGTGGTCGCTTGAGCCCCCAAGCCGCTCGATCCCGAGACGCTCAGTCGCCGAAGTGGAGCTCTGCAATGGCGATCCCGGTCTCGCCCGCCACTGCGTACAGCAGGAATACGCGCCCGTCCTCTTCGAAGATGGCGGGATCGCGCAACTGGTTGACAGGACCATAGGCCACGCTGCGGATCGACGGCTCATTGGGCTCGTGCGCGCCCTCCCATTCCCGCTCCGGGCGCATGACTTCCTCAGCCCCTGTTTCCTTCCATTCCGTCCAAGCGGCAGAGAGGTCGATGGTGCTCAGCAAGATTCGCTCGGGCGCGTGCCCGACCTGGGTCCAGAAAACATATAGCTGGTTGCCCCGCTTGAGGAGCGCGCAATGCCGCATGTCGGGATTGAATAGCAGGGGGCCCGCCTCGAAGTTGGAGAGGCCGTCACGGGAGTGGTACACCTGTCCCGGCATGGCGATCCCATAGGTCAGGCCTTCGTGCTGGAATACGCGCAGGTACGTTCTGCCCAAGATTTCGGGCCTGGCCTGGAAATCGATGCCGTCGCGCGACAGGGCGACTCGGCTGACCTGCCTTCCGGCGGACTCCAAGCCGTGAAAATACATCACGATGCGCCGGTTATCGTGATCGACGTGTACGTCCGGCGAGGCGATATGAGTGGCCGTTAACTCCTTGCGGAGCGAATGCGGCAGCTTGTTGCCGCCACCGGTGGCGGCCCTCCGGGCGATTTCTCGATTCAACTGTTCCTGTGTGATCGGGGGCGGCTCGCTGGGAAAGTGAGAATTCTCAATCTGCAGGCTGCCCGACGGATGCACTTGCCAAGGACCGAGCAAGCTGTCGGCGTACGCCAGGCGGATGTAGCTCCCCTTGTGGTCGGCAAAGTACAGGTAGTACTTGCCCAACGAATCGGAAACCCAGTCGGGGACACGGATCAAGGACGGGCCCTGAATGTTCTCGCCGATACTCGGGTGCGTGTCCGGCGTGATGATGGGCCGGTCGAGCAAGCGCTCCACCCGGATCGAGTGCTCAGCCGCAATGCCCATCGAACTTCCCATCAGTCCCAGCAGAGCTGTTATGGCCAGAAACCGCATGCAGACGTCAGTTCTCCCTCGGAACGCCAGAGAAGATTGCGCGGTATCTGGCATAGGCATCGCTCGGGCTGGGCGCTCGCCAACTAGCATAGTCTAGCCGAACACTTGCGCCTTGCCTGAACCGCAAGCCAGCATCGGCCTCAGGCAGTGAGACCAATGGCAAACAATTATCGTAAAGGTTACAAATTTTATGCAAAAATCGCGTTGGGGATGTTATCCTGTGGTCATGAAGCCAACCGGTGAATGTCGGGCGGGAAATGCGGTGAAGACCGTTCCCGGCGGCACGCTAACGTGGGCGGTTGCGCCGTGCGTCGTGCCAGAACCGTGCGATGGTGTTCGCCACTCTCGTACATAATTCCCTAAGCTCTAGAGAGGACGTCGTGTGTAGATGTCAACCACTTGGGAATCTAACGCGTAAGACCAGCACGGCCTGATGACCCGCGTCCCCGTCAATCCCAAGCTTCTCAGCTGGGCGCGTGAGCGTGCTGGGTACAGCGTCTCTGCCCTAGCAGTCCGATTCCCCAAGATTGTGGCATGGGAGGATGGCGCAGTTCAGCCGACGATTAAGCAACTTGAGGCCTTCGCCAAGGCAACCTGCACACCAGTCGGTTTCCTCTTTCTTGCGGAGCCGCCCGTCGAGCAGTTTCCGATACCAGACTTCCGCACCGTGGCTAATGTCAGCCCGGAGCGCCCCAGCCCAGACCTGCTCGACACGATCTATCTCTGCCAGCAGCGACAGGACTGGTATCGAGACTTCGCAAGGTCGGTGCTTGACAGCCCGCTCGGGCTTGTGGGGTCGGCCAGCGTTGGCCATGACGTTGCCGAAACGGCGGCCCGGATGCGCCATGCCCTCAGGGTCGATCTGGATGGGCGGAAGAAACTCGCAACTTGGACCGACGCACTCCGTCGCTTGATTGAACAGGCAGACGCCCTCGGCATCTTGGTCATGGTCAGCGGCGTCGTCGGCAGCAACAGCCGCCGCAAACTTGATCCTCAGGAGTTTCGTGGCTTTGCTCTGGTTGATCCATGGGCCCCGCTGGTCTTCATTAACGGCGCAGACACCAAGGCGGCGCAGATGTTCACGCTCGCACATGAGCTCGCCCATATCTGGCTTGGCAAGTCTGGCGTCTCCGATACCAATCCAAGCGCTGTGCCGGACCAAGAGTCTGAGCGTTGGTGCAATCGTGTCGCAGCGGAACTCCTCGTACCGCTGGAAGTGTTACGCAGTGAATTCGACCTCTACGCAGACCTCCATGTCGAACTCAACCGTCTAGCTCGTCGCTTCAAGGTCAGTACATTGGTTATTCTGCGGCGCATCCACGACGCCGGCCAGCTTTCTCACGACGAGTTCTGGGCCGCTTACGACGCCGAACTCGCTCGACTACGAAGATCGCCAACAGGTGCCGGTGGGGACTTCTACCGGACCCTAGGCGCACGCGTCAGCAAGCGCTTCGCCCGGGCGCTAGTCGAAAGCACGCTCGAAGGTCGGACCTCTTTCACAGAGACGTTCCGCATGCTCGGCCTAAAGAAGATGGCCACGTTTAGCAAACTCGGGCGCAGCCTGGAGGTGGGGCACTTGTGAGCTACCTCTTGGATGCTAACGTCTTCATTGCAGCCAAGAATTTGCACTACGGCTTTGACTTCTGTCCGGCCTTCTGGGACTGGTTGATCGTGAGCAACGAAGCCGAGCGTGTCTACAGTGTCGAGAAGGTGGGGGATGAGCTAAAGGCGATCAACGACAAACTCTCGGAGTGGGCCGCAGAGCGCGGCAACCGATTCTTCCTCGAGGCCGACCCCTCGATCTTTCCGGCGCTGTCCAAGGTCAGCGATTGGGCAAGCGGGCAGGCCTACGCGCCTGCAGCGGTCAGCACCTTCCTTCAGGTCGCCGACTACTATACCGTCGCTCAAGCTCTTGCCGGAAATCACATCGTTGTTACCCACGAAGTACCGTCGGCCACCGTCCGCAGGATCAAGATCCCGGACGCCTGCATCGGCCTGGGGATTAAGTGCGTGACGCCGTACCAGATGCTGCGTCAAGAAAGGGCGCGATTTGTCCTTGGAACTCGCCGATGATTGGGCAGGCCAAGGAGCTTTCTGCCGAACCCTACTTCGACGAGACGGAATGCCGTGCGAGTGGCTGGCAGGCCTGGAGAAAGAGTAGGTGGGCTGCCATGCTCACGCGCTCCATGGCGACACAACCATGAACGCGCTCGCCCTTCTCCATTTCCGCATCGTGCCAGTCCGCATCATGGTCGTAAGATCTTGCGATGTGTTTAAGCGGACCGCTACTACTCGGATATCTGAAGTGCAAGTGCTCGGTTACGGCCCTGTACTTTTCTGCAAGTGCTCGTTCTTGATACCCGCCCTCACCACGCGAGTGCACACCGCGGGAATTGTAGACACCTGTTGAAAGACCCTCCCCGATGTGCGGTGAGGCTAGTCCCTGTATTGCCTAGCGAGTTGTTCGCGAACGAGGTTGTGGAGAGTTCGTGCATGTGTCGGCGACCTGCCCGGTTCTTTGAGAGAAGCCCCTTGCATCAGAAGAAGACCTGGATCATCTGTCCGTGCAGGTCATAAATGGTCGACCGGTTGCTGAGCCACATAGGCTCGGCGAGTTCCGCGTTCCAAGCTTCGAGCTCCGCGTCGAGCCGTCCCACGATCTCGGGATGCTCGTCTGCCAGGTTCCGGCTTTCCCCGATGTCTTCCGAAAGGTCGTACAGCACCGTCAGCTGGCCCAACGGCGAATCGCCGGGATACTCGACCTCGGCCAAGCGCCGGCCGCCGATCACGAGAGCCTCCTCGGTCAGGTCCGTCTTGTTGACCTTCCACATCTTCCACTTGCCCCAACGCACCGCGATGTTGGGCTTGAACCTCCAGAACAAGAATTCGTGCGGCGGCTCCTGCCGTTCGCCGCGCAGGTGCGGCAGGAGATTCACGCTGTCTTGGGCGGTTTCGCCGGCTCCGGCCGCTGCCGCTAGGGTCGAGTAGAGATCGAGCGAGATGATCGGCTGCTCGTAGGTTTGTCCGGCCGGCAACCCGGCAGGCCAGTAGAAGATGAACGGTACCCGAATGCCTCCCTCAAGATGGAACCGCTTCGATCCCCGCAGCGGATCGTTGGAACACACGTCTTGCGAGAGGTACTTCACGCATCCGTTGTCAGAAGTGAACACGATCAACGTGTTCTCCTCCAAGCCGTTGGCTCGCAATTCGGCCACCACGTCGCCGACATAGTCGTCGATCGACGACACCATCGCCGCAAAGATGCGGCGGCCCTCCGGCTCCAGATCGGGATAGCGCCCGGTGTACTCGGCGGTGGCTTGGAGCGGAGTATGCGGAGAATTGGGGGTGAGCATCAAGAAGAACTGTTCGTCCTTGTGCCGCCGGATGAAGTCCACGGCCCTCTCCGCGAAAACATCGGTGAGGTAGTCCTCGACCTCCACCTGCTCGAAGCCATCGAAAATCGCGTTTGCCGCACCCCTGGTCGTCGGGGCGCTGCGCGCGGGCCACGACTGGACCCCTTCCTTGCGCGAGTCGATGTACGAGGAGCCGCCGGCCAGCATGCCGAAATACTCGTCGAAGCCCCGGTTGAGAGGGTGATGCTGCCTCGACTTGCCCAAATGCCACTTGCCGACTAGCCCGGTTGCATATCCGGCGTCCCCGAGCATGTCGGCCAAGGTGCGCTCGTCAGTCGGCAGGCCGACTACTGTGTCACGCCCGGAAGTGTTGTACTCGTACCCGAAGCGCGGCTGGTAGCGGCCGGTATAGAGCCCCGCCCGAGACGGACTGCACACCGCCGCGGAAACATAGCCGTCCGTGGCGCGCACTCCGCCACCGGCCAGCGCGTCAAGATGTGGGGTCTGAATGAACTGTGACCCGAAAGATCCGAGGTCGTTGTAGCCCAGATCGTCGGCAACGATCACGACGATGTTTGGCGGGCTCTCTGCTTGCTCCGGCGCCGGCGCCGAACAAGCGGCTAGGAGCGAGAAAGCCGTGAGAAGAACAGCGCAGCGCATGATCGCCGCTATTGTAATCCGCTGTGCAAGCTATTGGCCGGAACCCTAGGGTCTGCGACGAGTCGGCCAGCAGGCGGCTCCGCCCAGTTCAGCCCAGGGATTCTTTAGTCTCTCGAATGATCAGGTTTACGACTTCCGTGAGCGCCTCGTCGTGCGATGCCCCCTCGAGTCGGCGCAGGCGGAACAGATCAACCTGCCGGTCGGCGCCCGAGCCAGTACGGACGATTTCGAGAATGTGCTGCAATTCGGCCTCGCAACCGAGGGCCTTAGCGTCGTCGGCCAAGTCGCGCACCAGCTCCTGCGCATAGTCGTCGATATCCATCCTGCCGCCGCCTTCCAAGTTGCCGAAAAACGCCAGCACCCCGTAGCGCTGGGCTAGCCAGCGGTTCTCGCTGATGATCTCGGTCGGGGGGTCGGGAGGCAGAGTGCCGTCGATGTCGCGGCGCCAGAGATTGCGCACCAGGCAGCCGTACAACGCGGTGATCGCTATGGCATCCGCGATCCGAGGGCATACGTCGCAGATCCGCATCTCGACCGTCGGGTAGACGTGGGAGGGACGAATGTCCCACCACAACTCGCCGGCATTCTCGATCAAGTGCATGCGGCGATAGTCTTGGGTCAGGGCATCGAACTCTTGCCACGAACTCAGCGGCCGGGGAACGCCCGTCCTTGGCAACGTGCCGAAGATCGTCATCCGGTACGACTTGAAGCCGGTCTCGCGGCCGCCATGGAACGGGGACGAGCCAGACAGCGCATTCAGCAGCGGCAGGTGGCGCCGCAGCGCCGTCATGACGCGAATGCGGGTGTCGTTGTCTCCGAATCCGACATGGACGTGCATGCCGCCGATGATCAGCCTGCGCACCGCCTCCTGGTAGGTTACCGCGAACTCTTCGTAACGCCTGCCGACCGAGACGACCTGAGTGCTCCAAGCCGCGAACGGATGGATTGAAGCCGCGATGGCGCGCGTGCCATGACGCTCAGCTGAACTGACCACCGCTGCGCGAGTCCGAGCCAACGCCCGGCGCACCTCGGCCATGCTGTGGCACACCGCCGTGGCGGTCTCGAGTTGCGAGCGCAAGAACTCCGGCGCTACCTTGTGCTCTCCGGCCTGTCGGGCGCACTCGTGGAAGATGGCCTGATCTGGCTCTGCTACCAAGTCGCGCGTCTCGGGGTCTACGAGAAAGAACTCTTCTTCAACGCCAAACGTGATGTCTAGATCATCGTTGCGCCTGTACGCGACCACTCCAGTCAACTCCTGATCCGACCTGCAGTTCCGGCGAAACTGGTCTGGCCGCTACTAGAATCTTACCTTTGTCGGCAAGCGATTCCCCGACGTTTCCGCACATCGAGGGCGCACTTACGCCGCGGTTGCCTCCGCGCGCGGCCGGAGGTCCTCGCTGTGGTCGGAGTCCCGGCCCTATCTGGCGCCAAACGACTCGGACTGCACCACCGCGACGATCAGGTCGCGGAAGCCGTCGCCCCGCTCCACTGCCGACCTGGCGATGCGCTCGGCGGCAAGCCGGTCTCCAAAACTCAGCGGCCGGCCCGTAGCGTACACCATCAGCTTTTCGGTCAAGCAAGTGGCAAAGACATCCATGCGGGCCAGCAGGTACCGCTTCAGGTCAGTTATGTCGTCAAGCCTCGTCCCGTCACTCAATACGCCGACGGAATCCACGGCCGGCCCCGGCAGAACACCCTTGCCGACCGTGGAATAGTATTCCTCGGTCAGGGCCGTTTGGCCGTCAGGCGGCTTGGTGTACACCGGGTAGTGGTCCCTCCAGCGGCCGACCGGGTCGAAACTCTCCAAGACCATGCCGAGCGGGTCAATCTCGTTGTGGCAGCTGGCGCAAGTCGGATCTGCCCGGTGCGCGGCCAATTGATCCCGCATTGAAGTCGCACCACTGGTATCGGCTGCAATGGCGGGCACGTTCGGAGGCGGATCCGGGGGTGGCGATCCGAAGACATTCTCGAGCAACCACACTCCGCGCAAAACGGGCTGGGTGTCGACGCCGTTGGCGGTCGCCATCATGACCGCGCCGAGCCCGAGGATTCCACCATGCCTGCCGCCACGCTCGAGCGTGACGCGACGCATTTCGTTGCCCTCGAGATCACCGCCATAGATCTTGTTCAGGCGAGCGCTGCGATAGCTGAAGCCCGGGTCAATGAACGTCTCCAGCGGCAGGTTCTCACGTAGGATCTCCGCGAAGAACATCTCCGTCTCATCGATCAGCGCCCGACGGTCGGGATCGAAGAACCTCAGGAGGCGAGGATCGGGCATGATGCCCTCGAGCAATCGCGTGGACAGCCACTGGCCGGTAAAGCTGCGCACGAAATTGCCGCTGAGCTTGTTAGCAAGCAAGCGGTCGACCTGTTCTTCCAACACTTGCGAGTCCGACAGCCGACCCTGCGCCGCCAGTTGGAACAGCTCGTCATCGGGGGGGTGCGATGTCAGGAAAAAGGCGAGCCGAGTCGCGAGATCGAAACCGTCGAATTCGTCGGCTCGCAGTCCCCGATAGAGAAACAACGGGGACACCAGCGCACGTCGCACGGCTAGGTGCAAGCCATCTTCCACGCGACCGCCGGGCGTCTTCGCGACGTGCCGCTCCGCTATGTCGGCATACGTGCGGATTTGCTCGTCGCTGGCGGGACGTCGAAACACGCGCGGGAGGAATCGCCTCAGCACGTTCTCAATGCGCTCGCGATCAGTCAGGCCAGGCCGTTCCGGTCCCAAGAAGCGCTCGCTGCGAGCCCTGCGAGCTCGCGTCACGTCGTCTTCGACCAGCCGCAAGGGGCCGACCACCTCGAAGCCCGACAGATCAATGGCCGGGCCGTAGCGCTCGAGCTCTTCATGGACGAATGCCTTGATCCAGTTGTGCGGGCCGTTGCCCAAGCCGCCACCCCAGTCCTCCGGCAGCTTGTCCAGCCTCGGATCCTGCAAGTCGAGCGTCCCGCTCTCCATCAGCGCCTTGGTCGCTTTGTAGACCTGAACTTGGGTGGTCCCTCGCGATCCTCCGCCGTACTGCAGCATGGCGGCATAGTAGAGCCGATCCCGCACGAGGCGGTCCGCCAAGAACGCGTGCGAATAATCCCGGCGCGGCGGATCTGAGTAGGCAGGGCCGTTTTCCCAGCGCACGCCGAAGAGTTCTCCAGCAAAGAGCTCAACCTCGGCAACGAGGCGTTGTGGCTGCTCGCGCCCCGGCACGACCTCGAATTCGGCGAGCTTGCGGAGATCGCCGAACGGCGCGTAGTAGCCGTCGATCTTGGGACGTGCATACAGGCCAACGCGGGCTGGCTCGCTTCTGGGCGCGTAGAACATGCTGTCGCTCTCGAAGACCTTGGCGTGGAGAACGATCCGATACACGCCGCTCTGAGCCGCCTCCCACCGCGAAGGCCAGGCGGCAGCGCTGGCCATGTTCCTAGACGAAACAATCCGGAAGCGAGAGCCCTCCACGGAGCGGCCAGCACTGGAGTCGAACGCGGTGGACGAGAGCTTGTAGGTCTTGGGATCGGCCTTGCGCGGGCCGCTGTCAGGTGACAGCAGCTCGTCGGCGATGCGAGTCGCCAGCTCCAAGTATTGGGCCATCACCGGCGGCGACAGGATCAGGCCCGAGCCGACGTTGTCGAAGCCGTGAGACGAGTCATCCGCCGGGAACGAATGCGGCAGGGCGAAGTCGGAGATCCCAAACAGATCGCGAATCGAGTTCTCGTACTCGGCGCGATTCAGCCGACGGGGCACGCCCCCGCCCACCCCCGAGTGAGCCAGCAATCGGCCCTCTAGCCACTCCACCATTCGCCCGCGCTCCTCGGCAGACGGCTGGTTCGCGCCGACGGGCGGCATCTTCGCCGAGGAGAGCGCCTCGAACACCCTCTCCCACTGCGCAATTGCTTCGCGCCTGGTCCAGTCGGTCTCGACGGGCGACAGATCGACGGCGGCTTGGGCCTGGTCGCCGGTATGGCACGCCAAGCAGTTACGCGCCAAGAATTCGCTAGCGGGGTCCGGCAGGGATTCGGCCGAGCCGCCGGCCGACAGAAGCAGCGTTCCGGCAACGAGCAGGAGTCCGGGTCTCGGCACGGCGAGCCTCACGCCAAGTGCTCGCTCAGTCCGCTGCGGGCATTGGCAAAGCTGTCCACTTCCATCCCGAACCCTTGCATGAGCGTAATGAACAGATCTCCGAGCAAACGCGGCGCCGGGGCGTCGCGCTCGTACTTCCGGTGCCATCCGTGGCGGAACCCGCCGCCGGCCAGCACGGTCGGCAGGTTGCTGTTGTCGTGCGTGTTGGCATCGCCCATGCCGCTGCCGAATACCACTGCCGACGTGTCGAGCAGCGGCCGGCCGTCGGCATCCGTGGCAGCCCGGAGCCTTTCCAGGAACCCCGTGAAGCGCTTCACATGCTCGACCCCGACCAAGTTATAGTCAGCGATCCGCACGGGGTCGTTGCCGTGGTGGGACAGCCCGTGATAACCGGCGCTCAGATTGCGTCCGTCAATGTTGAAGACCTGGCTCCAGCCCGGGATCAAGAACGTGAGCACCCTCGCCGAGTCGGTAGTGAGCGCCAGCGCCATCAGATCGTACATGATCGATTCGCATTCCAAAGCTAGGTTCGGCGAGACCGGATCGAACTCGGGCAGCGGGTAGTCCACCTTCGCCACGGGCCGGCCCAGCCACAGCTGCTGCTTGCGCAAGCGCTTCTCGACATCACGCACGGAAGAGAAGTACTCGCCCAGCTTCTGGCGGTCGGCCGGCGTCACGCTGCGCTCCAGCGCTCTTGCCTCGGAGACAGCGCCGTCCAAGATGCTGCGATTGGACGCCAGCAGGTATTCCATGCGGGCGCTGTCAGCGCCCGACCGGAACAGCGTCTGGTACAGCACGCTGGGCCGGCCGATCATGGGCAGAGCCACGCCCTCCTTGGTGAAGCTCATCCGCGCCTCGCCCGGCGGATTGCCGCATGTGACCTGCAGAGAGTCCAATCGGGTCTGATGGCCGACATGTTCGGCGACCAACTGATCAACCGATATGCTGCCGGCCGCCGACCCGCTAAGCCACGCCTTCCAGCCGTGGTGGCCGTTGCGGCCGCGGTGGTCAAGGCCGGAGAAGACGGTCATCTCGCGGCGGAACGCTGCGGCGGGTTCCAAGACTTCGGAAATCTGGTAGTCGGCCCCGACCTGTTCCGGGAAAAAGTGCTTCTGGTGGAACCCTAGGTAGGTGCCGATACAGACCAGCCGTTGAAGCGGTGGTTCCTCGGCACCCGCTCCCAAAGCAGGACGCGGGGCAAGCGATTCCAGCATGGGGAGGGCGATGCTCGCCCCCATGCATCGCAGAAACCTGCGCCGATCCGAACCGCGCATGCCGCTGTCATCATAGCGCCGAAATCGTGCATCTACCGAAACACGCAATACCTGAACGGACTCGATCAAGGCAACTCGGCGGGCCTTCGATCACCGCTTCTTGGGGTGTTGACTGATTCTGCCGACAGGCTCCGGGATGGCGCGGCAGTCCACGCCCAGAACCATCGGCTCACAGACTGCGTTGTCGCGAATCTGCTCCTGCCGGCACTCCGCCGCGACGCCGTGGGCAGCGAGAATCTCGTTCCGCAATGGCAATCGATGGCCAGTCCCTAGGCGTCCATTCCCTAGGCGTCCATGAGCGGCGGCGAGGCTAGACGCCTGAACGTTACCTGATTATGGGGGCCGGATGAGCAAACAGAACGAATCGTACTTCGAGGCGCCAGCTTCGCCGGCGTGGGAAGGCTGGTTCTCAACAGTTTCTTGGGCGGGCGGCGTCACGACTCCCTACGACCGACGCTGCTACACTGTGGCCCGCATGCGAGCCGTTCTGCTTTGCGTCCAAGCGGCGCTGCTGCTAGGAGCCTGCGCGGCGCCGCCGCCTCCTCCCTCTCCGCGACCGAACTTCGTCTACATCATGACGGACGATCACACCGTCCAGATGATGTCCGCATACGGGCCGAGCCGGGCGTCTACGCCCAACCTCGACCGCATCGCCGAAGAAGGGGCGCTGTTTCGGAACGCCTTCGTCACCAACTCGCTCTGCGCCCCCAGCCGGGCCACGTTGTTAACCGGCAAGTACAGCCACATCAACGGCCAACGGAGCAACCGAGATACCTTCGACGGCTCGCAGCAGACCTTTCCCAAGCTGCTGCGACAGGCGGGTTACCAGACAGCCATGGTCGGCAAGTGGCACCTTAAGTCCGAGCCCACCGGCTTCGACTATTGGAAAGTTCTGCCCGGCCAAGGGGCCTATCACGACCCCTCCTTCATCGAAATGGGAGAGCGCGTCGAGCATGCAGGCTACGTCACGGACCTGATCACCGACTTCGCGATCGACTGGGTGCGCGGGCGCGACCCCGAGAAGCCCTTCGCGCTGCTCTATCACCACAAGGCGCCGCACGGTCTATGGCAGCCGGCGAAACGACACGAGGACCTCTTCTCAGACGAGCAGATCCCGCAGCCGGCTACCTTCGACGATGACCTGTCGGGCCGCGCTGAAGCTGTGCAGGCGTCGAACACCCGCCTCGTCCCAGAGTTGCTGCTCCGCTGGAACCGCCGGGGCAACCTCGGCAAGCTCCACCCTCCGGAAGAGCTCCAAGGCGACGAGCTGAACGACTGGATGTATCAGCAGTACGTGAAGGACTACATGCGCGTGATGGCGGCGGTGGACGAGAACGTCGGGCGCTTTCTCGACTTCCTCGACGAGGAGGGGCTCGCGCAGAACACGGTGGTGATCTACACGTCGGACAACGGGATGTTCGTTGGCGATCACTTCATGTTCGACAAGCGCCTGATGTACGAGGAGCCGCTTCGATTGCCTCTGGTCATGCGCTATCCGCAGATGATCCAGCCGGGAACTGTGGTCGATGGCTTCGCGCTCAATGTCGACTATGCCCCGACGATCCTCGACCTGGCGGGCGTCGAAGTTCCCGCCGACATGCAGGGGGCGAGCCTGCGACCGCTCTTCGGCGGGGCTAAGCCGGCCGACTGGCGGACGTCGATGTATTACCACTACTGGGAGTACCCCAACAGCCATGAGATCGTCCCGCACTATGGAGTCCGAACGGAGCGCTACAAGCTGATCCACCACTACGACACTCGCTACGGCGGGCCGGCGGCTTGGGAGCTGATCGACTTGCAGGAGGATCCCGAGGAGAGGCGGAACTTCTACGGCGACCCGAAGTATGCGGAGGTGATTGCGCAGTTGCAGGCGGAACTCGAGCGGCTTCGAAACGAATTGCAGGCGCCCCCGCTGGCTAGATGACCGCGTATCCGCCTGGCGTTTCTCCCACTCGAGCACCGCAAAGACCGGACAGTGATTCAAATGTCGGCCGGCCAAGGCGAGGAACCGTCGCCAATCGTAGAGCTCGATCGCGTGAGGCGCTCGGATATGACTGGAGAATCGTCAACATGAAGAAGCTGCTCTTGAGCGCCTTGTGCGTCGGGTTGTCGTGCGCCCCGTCAAGTGACCGGGATACGTCCGCGGATCGTCCTCCCAACTTCGTGATCGTTCTCGCTGATGATCAGGGCTGGGGCGACCTGAGCGTCCACGGGAATACGAACCTCTCGACTCCGAACATTGACTCGCTCGCCCGCGACGGCGCGTTGTTCGATCGTTTCTTCGTCTGCCCGGTCTGCTCTCCCACGCGAGCGGAGTTCCTCACGGCACGCTACTATCCGCGCGGCGGCGTCTACGGCACCAGCGCCGGCTCCGAGCGCCTTGACCTCGATGAGGCGACGATCGCCGAGACCTTCAAGGCCGCCGGATACGCCACCGGCGCGTTCGGGAAATGGCACAACGGCGGGCAGCACCCTTACCATCCAAACTCCCGCGGATTCGACGAGTATTATGGCTTCACCTCGGGCCATTGGGCGCACTATTTTGACGCCCCGATGGATCACAACGGCGCGCTGGTGCGAGGCAAGGGCTTCATCATCGACGACCTCACCGAGCGCGCGATGGCGTTCATCGAGCGGAACCAAGATCGCCCGTTCTTCGCTTACCTGCCCTACAACACGCCGCACTCCCCGATGCAGGTCCCAGATCGGTTCTACGAGAAGTTTGACGGCGCCGCGCTGGCCATGCACAACCGCGAGCCCGGGAAAGAGCGCATCGGTCACATCCGGGCCGCGCTCGCCATGGTAGAGAACATCGATTGGAACGTCGGCCGGATCTTCGACAAGCTCGACTCGCTCGACATTTCAGAGAATACGGTCTTCATTTACTTTTCCGACAATGGGCCGAACGGCGTCCGCTGGAACGGGGACATGAAGGGGCGCAAAGGCTCGATTGACGAAGGCGGCGTTCGTGTGCCGTTCTTGATTCGTTGGCCGGATGGCATCGAGGCTGGTCTGCGAGTCGACGAGATCGCAGGAGCGATCGACCTGCTGCCGACTCTCGCCGACATCGCCGGGATCGATCTGATCAGCAAGAAACCCCTGGATGGCAAGAGCGTCAAGCCGCTGTTGGACGGTTCGGCCGGTGATTGGCCTGACCGCGAGATCTTCTCGTTCCGGCCGGGGAAGGGAGCGTCGAGCGTTCGCACTCAGCGCTTTCGCATGGACACGCAGGGTCAGCTCTTCGACATTGCCGCCGACCCCGGTCAAAGGACCGACGTCGCCGACCAACATCCCGAAGAAGCGGCCCGGCTCAAACAGGCTCTCGACGCCATGACCGCGGAGATCCACGCCGAGCTCGGCGCAGACGACCGCGGCTTCCCGGTCGGGCACAAGGCCTTCACGCTGCTTCCAGCCCGCGACGGCGTCGCGGAAGGGACGGTCATGCGCAGCAACCGTTTTCCCAACGCCTCGTTCTTCTTGCAGTGGGGGAGCGTCGACGACCTCATCAGCTGGGATATCGACGTTCTCGAAGCCGGCGAGTACGAAGCGACCGTCTACTACGCTTGCCCGCAAGCCGACTTAGGCTCGATCGTCGAGCTTTCGTTCGGTGAAGCGACAGTCAGCGCGAAGGTCACCGAAGCGCATGATCCGCCGGTGATCGGTCCGGACCACGACCGAGTCGAGCGGCAAGAGTCGGTCACGAAGGACTTTCGTCCGATGACGATCGGCAAGATTCAACTCGCCCAAGGTCGCGGCCCGCTGACCCTGAGGGCGAAGGATATTCCGGGCGGGCAAGCGATGGAAGTCCACTCCATCACGCTCAGACGCTAGCCCTTTTCGGTGAATCAGTCGATGATCGCCCGGGTCGCCAGCACGCGCAGTTCGGTCTTCAGCACTCGTCGCTCCGGCCCCACCAGTTGAACGAATCCCATTCCAGCACTCGGCGACGGCTCATTAGCGCCTCACGTGGAGAGGGCTTTGGTTGGTCGCTTCGGATAGGCTTGCGTCCTGTGTCGGCTTCGGCGATCCGCTCGAGAAACGCAACCTCATCGATGACCCGGCGTACGCTGGTAAGCTCGCCGAGCTCTAGGCGGAGCTCTGACAGGCTCAAGCGCGAAACCGGCGCGGTTCCGGACCAGATGCCGATCGACCCGCAGCTCCGGATGGAGCTGCCCGACAAAGATATCCGGTAGAGGGATGTTAGGTTTCAGTCGCAGCCGCTATATCTTCAGGTGGGCCGGATGACCAAGCAGAGCGAATCGTACGGCGCGTCCGAGGACCTGGTTGTGGAGATCACGGCGATCCAGCCGCGCCTTTACGGCTTTATCTTGAAGCGCCTAGCCGACCACGAGCAGGCGCTGGAAGTCCTACAAAATACAAACCTCGTGCTTTGCCGCAAGGCCGGGGAGTTCCAGAAGGGCTCTAGCTTCGCCGCGTGGGCCTTCACGATCGCGAAGTTCCACTCAACGTGGAATTTACATCTTCGACGGGAAGACTGCGCGGTCCTGAGCCACAATGATCCTTGCCGGGGTACATGCGCTATGCATTCTCGGCTCGATTTCGCGAGACGAGACTCGCTGCTAGGGGGCAGCTCAAGATGAATCGCATTCACACCACGTTGTTGCGGAGATGCCGGATGGTTGTGCCGTTGGCGCTAGCCGCCGCGGCCGCCTTCGCGCAAACGCAGACAGCCACCGTTCGCGGAACGGTCACCGACGCTTCCGGGGCCGTCATCCCGGGCGCCGCCCTCACTCTTGAGAACGTCGACCAGAACCGGCCTTGGAATGGCGAGTCCAACGCCTCCGGCGCGTACGTGTTCCAGCAGATTCCGCCCGGCAACTATTCGCTCAATGTCGAGGCGGAAGGGTTCAAGCGCTATGAGCGTCCGCGGTTCACCCTGCAAGTCGCCCAAGTCGCGCAGATCGACATTTCCCTAGAAGTTGGCGATGTCACGGAGGTTGTCGAGATCACAGCCGAGGCACCGCTGCTGGCCACGGCCACGTCCGACCTCGGCGAGGTCGTCAATTCGCGGACAGCCGAGTCCCTACCGCTGAACGGCAGGAACGTCTTGCAACTGATCGGGCTGACGCCAGGCATCAACACCACGCGCAACTTCCGCAACTCGACCAGCGGCAACGGATCCATCTCGGCGGTGGCCTTCTCTGCGAACGGCGGCCGCAACGTCGCCAACTCGATCATGCTGGACGGCTCGTCTCAGGAAGTCATGGGCTTCAACCAGCCGTCTTACATCCCTTCGCCCGACACCCTGCAGGAGTTCAAGGTGCAGACTAACGCCTTCTCGGCCGAGTACGGGCGGACGGCGGGAGCCGTAGTAAACATGGTGACGCGCTCCGGCGGCAGCGACTTCCACGGAGTTGTCTACGAGTTTCTCCGCAACGACAAGCTCCAAGCCAACAATTGGTTCGCCAACGCAAACGGCCGGGACCGCGCTCCATTCCGGTTCAACCAGTTCGGCGGCACCCTCGGCGGCCCGCTGACCCCCTCTCGGCAGCGTCTGTTCTTCTTCCAGAGCGTCGAGTTCCGCCGGCAGGTGAATCCGGCCTCGGTCACGCAGTCGGTCCCGACCCAGCTGATGAAGCAGGGAGACTTCAGCGAGGACAACCGGATCGTTCACGATCCGCTGACCCTCAGCGACGACGGCACGCGGGAGCCGTTCGCCAATAACATGGTGCCGGCTGCGCGGCATAACCCGACATCAGCCAGCCTGCTATCGTACTACCCGGACCCGACAGCCGGCGGGATCCGCAATAACTTCTTCTCGCAACTGGGGGCCCGTCCCAACACCTGGGACTCGTCCAGCAAGATCGACTACAGGGTCAACGACCGCAACACCCTGTTCGTGCGCGTGTCGCTGAACAAGACGATCAATACGCTGCCCAGCCGCTGGAACAACATAGCCTCGCCCGGGTCTGGCTGGAATGGCTCGATCAACCGCTCCTACACGATGGACGACACCCATCTATGGAACGGCTGGGTCATGCATGGCAACTACGGCTACTCCTACCACGCGAATCCGCGGCGCTACATCGAAGAGGATGTCTCCCAAGCCTCGCTGGGACTGCCGGCCAGCATCGACAACCAAGTCCAGTTCCCTGTGTTTCCCCGGGTGCAAGTCCAAGACTTCCAGCAAATGGGCAACAACGCCTTCTGGTACATCGGCAATAAGTTCGAGTCGCACACTTGGGTCGGCGATATGTCCCGTCTGTTCGGCGACCACACCATCAAGTTCGGCGGGGTCTTCCGCCTGAACCGCGTTTCGAACCACAGGCCGGCGGATCCCGCAGGTTTCTACCAGTTCACCCGCGCATGGACCCGCGAGCGGTTCAATCGCGGCAGACAGGGCAACTCCGTCGCCAGCATGTTGCTCGGGCACCTGAACGGAGGCCGGATCCGCTTCGAGCCGTCGCTGTCGCAGCAGACGCCGTACTGGGGCTTCTATATTCAGGACGACTGGCGTTTTTCCGACAGGCTGACCGTCAATATCGGCCTTCGGTGGGACCAAGACCGCCCGATCACCGAGCGCTACAACCGGGCGAGCTGGTTCGAATTCGACGCCGTCCAGCCCGACTTGGTGCTGGACACGCCCGGACTTGAGCGACCCGTCCTGGGCGGGCTCCAGTTCGCCGGCGTTGGCGGCAGCCCGCGGCATATCAAGAACTACGACAACAACAACTTCGCCCCGCGGCTGGGCTTGGCCTACAAGCTGACCGAAAAGCTCGTCATCCGCACCGGGTCCGGCATCTTCTTCAACCCCACGACCGGCTTCGGCCCCGGCACTGCCACGGTCGGCGCGGTCAGCTTCAACTCCATCTCGCCAATCGTCGGCAGCCAGGACGGCGGCCGCACGGCCTTCGCGACCGCCTCCGACCCGTTCCCGCTGGGCTTCAACCAGCCCACCAACGGCGCCGAGGGACTGGCCACCTTCTTGGGGCAGGGCCCGGCGGCGATCGTGCGGACCGACCGCACCCCCTACTCCATCCAATGGAACTTCAACATCCAGTACGAGCTTCCGGACAGCTGGCTGTTCGACATTGCCTATGCCGGAAATTCGGGTGTCAAGCTGTTGGGTTCGGGCGTGCAGTTCAACCAGATGCCGAACGAGTACCAGTCGTTAGGTGACCGCCTGACCGACCGGGTGCCGAACCCGTTCTTCGGTGTGATCCCGAGCAACCTCGGGCTTGGCCGTGAAACGATCGCGTACGGGCAGTTGCTGCGGCCTTTCCCGCATTTCTCTGGGGTCAATACGCCTCGTGGCTACGAATTCAAGTCCAACTACCACGCCCTGCAGGTCAAAGTCCGCAAGCGCTACAGCAGCGGCCTCCAGTTGCTCGGCGCGTACACCTGGTCAAAGATGATCGACGACGTGAGTTCGGTCGCCGGCTTCGTCGGCGCCCAAAACCCCGGCTACACGAACAATTACAACAAGCGCCTGGACCGGACCCTATCGGGCCTCGACGTCGCGCACCGCCTGGTCATCAACTACCAGTACGAACTGCCGTTCGGCAAGGGCAAGGCCCTCGCGAACCGCGGCGGCTGGGTGAACCAAGTCCTCGGGGGCTGGAATCTCAACGGCGTCACGACCTATCAGAGCGGGCTCCCCATCGGCATCACCGCGAGATTCAACAATCTCAACTCTTTCGGCGGTCGGCAGACGCCGAATCGTGTGCCGGACGCGCGCCCCCTGACAGAGGGCCCGGTCGTCGAGCGCTTGGGCGGCCGGTTTGCCAGCAAGCCATACTTCGACGCCAACGCCTTCGAGCAGCCCGAGCCGTTCATGTTCGGCGACATGGGGAACTTCCTGCCGGACGCCCGCGAGCCGAAGTACATCAATTGGGACGTGTCGATTCTGAAGGACTTCCCCTTCAGCGAGCGGGTCCGCCTGCAGTTCCGCGCGGAGTTCTTCAACTTCTTCAACCACACGGTGTTCCGGCGCCCCAACACCAGCTTCGGCAACAATAATTTCGGGAACATTACGGCCGCGGAATCGGCGCGCATCGGGCAGCTCGGCTTGAAGCTTTACTTCTAGCGGGCTGAAACAGCATGACCCGCCGCTGCGGCGGCGGGTCATGCCCCGGCTCGGCCCGCTCCTACCGGCGCAGCCGCGCGGGGCTTGCGGTTGCCTGTCGAAAAATCCTCTTCTTACTTGGCGCTGTGCTCCGCTCGTGACACCGCTAGTGCCTAGGCGGCAGAGTGTAAATCGTCTTCCGCTGGGAGCAGCCGCACCAAGACAAGACGGCATTTGCCGCCAAGGATCACGGCCGCCTGCCTAACAGGTGAATATCGAACCACTCCCCGGCCCAGCGGCCCACTTGCGGCGTTTGTTCAGATCCCGGAAAACCCGGGCCGTGGCGAGCGCCGCTCACCTTGATCAGGTCCGTCTTCACGCCCGTCTGGGCCAACCGCTCCCGGAAGCGCTCCGAGAGGGCGTACGGGACGATATCGTCTTGGTCACCGTGAATCAACAGCAACGGCGGATCGTCGGCCGTGACGTGCGTGATCGGCGAAGCTTCACGGGCAATCCGCATCTCCGGGGAGTTTGGATCCGCACCGGGACGCAAACGGATCCCCAGCAACAGCGCGGAAGCCCCGCTAGTGGCTGAGGTCGCGACGAAGTCCGAGGGGGTCGCTCTGGCAACGACGCACTGGACCTTGGCGCTGACTCGATCAATCTCGCTCTCCGCCTGAGCATCGCCCTCCCCGGGCAGCACGCCGAGCATGCTCACCAAGTGACCGCCCGACGAGCCTCCAATGGCACCGATCCGATCAGGATCGATTCCGAATCTCGCGGCATGGTACCGGACGAAGCGCACGGCGCGCTGCACATCTTCCACTGGGGCAGGATACTGGAAGCGCGGAATTGCCCTGTGATTCACCGTGAAGACCGTGTAGCCACGCTCCACCAAGGGCAGAGCTTCGATCCGGACGTGACCCGCTTCCTTTAACGGGCGGGCATCCAAGCTCAGCGGGGCGCTCCACCCACTGCCTGACACGTGAATGAGCCCTATGCCGTTCGGCTGCTCCGGATAGTGGATGTCCATCAGCAGGGCAAGGCCCGAGTACATGCCATAAATCACATTCCGGTCGATGCGCGGCTCGGCCGGCAATACAGACGCAAGCAGCGCAGCAGCAAGGGCAGATTTGATCGCTGCTGTTCGCACGGCTATCGGCAGTCTGCGGAAGCGGACGCCAGCTTGCTTGGTTTGGCGTCCCGACAGGTTCGAGGGCCGAGGGCGATCCTTGCTACGTCTGCAGGATCACGCGCCTCAGTGAATGAGGTGGCCAGAATCCGCCGTGGGCGATGGCGAGGTAGCCAAGGACGATAAACGAACCAAGGCCAAAGGAGGTGATCCGCCATCGCCCAACGGTTCTGACTATAAACCATCCCCGTGACGATTGCACCGGTGGACGGCCCGACTGCGAATCGGCTGATTGGCTGTACGCTTCCGCCACAGGTCGCTGTATATTGTTGGGGGACTAAAGGAGCCCGAGCCCTCATGAAACCCTTACTCGCAACCCTGTTCTCGATCGTCGCGCTGACACTGCAAGCCGCCGACCTGAAGGTGGTCGTGATCGGCCAGTCGGCAGATCTTGTTGCCGAATTGCGCACTGGCAGCCCAGCCAACGTCACTATCTCGCACGTGACGAACCGCGGCAGCGGGGATGCCAACCTGCTTCGGGAGGCTGCCGATGCGGATGCCATCATCGGCAATCCAACGCTTGCATTGGTTCAGGCCGCAAAGCAGCTGAAGTGGGTGCAGATTACCAGTGCCGGTGTCAAGCCCTACCTGTACCCGGAGCTCGTCGAGAGCGACGTGGTCATGACCAACGCGCAGACGCTCTCTTCCGCTGCTATCGCCGACCACGGCTTCGCCATGCTGCTGGCACTGACGCGCAATCTGAATCACTTCATCCCTGACCGGACCAACGAGACCTGGAAGGGCGGCAATTACGGCATGGTCGAGCTGGAGGGAATGACAGCCCTTGTGATCGGCACCGGCGGCATCGGATCGAACGTGGCGCAGCGGGCCAAGGGATTCGGCATGCGCGTGATCGGCGTAGACCCAGAGGAGTTTCCGCCGCGGCAGAGCTTCGACCGGATGGTCTTTCCCGACCGCTTGGACACCGTCATTCCCGAAGCGGACGCCATCTTCGTGTGCGCGCCTCACACGACGGACAGCGAGGGCATGCTCGGCGCGGCGCAGTTCGAGCTCATGAAGCGGGGCAGCTACTTCATCGCCCTCTCTCGCGGCAAACTCTATGACATGGGCGCCTTGGTCAAGGCACTTGATAGCCAGCATCTCGCCGGTGCGGGCGTCGACGTGACGGATCCGGAGCCGTTGCCGTCAGGCCACCCCCTATGGAAGTTCGACAACGCGGTCATCACGCCTCACGTGGCGACGCAAGGCCTGCTCGGCGGCGAGCTGCGTCTCGAGATCTACAAGGACAACATTGCGCGCTTTGCCGCTGGCGAACGCCTCCGCAACGTCGTTGACATGCGCAAGGAATACTAGGGCGCTGTCGGTCAGCGAACTTCCCTGGATTAGCCGCTGCGATTGACGGCCCCGTCGCGGTTCACGGCTGATGACTCTCGGCCGAAACCTGCACGGTCAGGCCGTTAACGTCCTTGAAGTACGTGCGGTCTTCGCGTCGCACGGAGTCAATTCCGTGCCGGGATAGCTTCTCGCGCACGATGTCCGGGTCATAGTCCTCGACCGAGAAGCAGAAGTGGTCGGCGCCACCGCCCTGGCGGCGCTGGAACAAGGCGAGGAAATTGGGGCCCAGCCCAAGGAAGGCGCTGTTCCCGCTCCTGCTGATGACGTTCAGCCCCATCAGCGCCTGGTACCACTCGACAGAGCGACCCACGTCAGCCACCCTGAGGGCGACGTGATTGACGTCGACCCCATGCAGGATGGAATCGGGCCTGGGATCCTTGCGGTACGCCTCGGCCACTTGATCCTCCCGGCGCATGGTCTCGGAGAGGTGGTTCTGAGTGCCGTCGGGATCGAGGCAGGCCCAAATGTTGGGTGCCCGCTCGAACGGTTCGTAGCCATGCTGCTTGAGAATTGCGCCCACGCCCGCTTCGTCGAGGCCGTCAACGCCTGGCGAGAAGTGGTTCAGGCCGGCCTCGTCGCCCTGGAACAGCGCGAGATAGTTGCGCTTGAGCCCGCGCATCTGCCCGCGGCTGCCCATGTCCTGAATGATGCGCGTGCCAAGCACTCGGCTATAGAAGTCCCCTGCGCTCTTCACATCCGGCACTGTCAGTGAGATGTGGTTCAGCGAGGTTGCTTGGAACAGCCCCTCAACGGCCTTGAGTCTGCTGGCAAAGGCCAAACCCCCAGCCGTGGCTAGCCATTCCCTTCGTGTCGTATGCATGCTGCCGCTCCGTTCGCACTCAGTCTAGCGCCGAACGCTGGAGCGCCGCTGGAATTTCGCCGGCGCGGATCTCGGCTAAAATCGACGCCATCATGTCGAGCAACTTCAGGCTCGTGGCGCTGCTCGCCGTTCTGTGGACGGAGCTTCCGGCGCAAGATCGTCCCAACTTCGTCGTCATCCTGAGCGACGACCAGAGCTGGGTAGGTTCGTCCGCGGCAATGGACCCGACAGACCCCAGGTCGCGAAGCGACTACTTCCAGACGCCCGGTCTGGAGCGCCTGGCCCGACGGGGCATGACATTTACCGATGGATACGCTCCAGCCCCGTTCTGCTGCCCGACTAGGCGGAGCCTGCAAGTGGGCCAAACACCGGCGCGGCACCTATATCAGCAAGACCAGCAGAGCTGGCCCGCTGCGTACCGCCGGCAGCTCAATATACCCAAGCTGCTCAAGGCCGCCGACGCGCGTTACAAGCTCGCCCACTTCGGCAAGTGGGACCACCGCTTCGACAGGCCCCTTCCCGCGGAGATGGGCTACGACCTCAGCGACGGGGATACTGGCAACGGCACGGGGGGCGGCAAGGGCTCGGGCGGGCCGGCGGCGTCTGCCGATCCAAAGCTGATCGACCACATTACCGGCCGCGCATGCCGCTTTCTCGAGGACCAAGCGGCGACTGGCGAACCGTTCTACCTCCAGATCTCACACTATGCCGTGCATCTGGACATCTTCTATCGCCAGGCGACCTTCGACCTCGTGCAAGCCTGGAAAGCCGGCAAGAAGCACTACTTCCCGCCGTTCGCCGCCATGACGGCGGATATGGACACCTCGATCGGGAAGGTGCTCGACAAGATCGACGAACTAGGCCTGGACCGCAACACGTACATATTCTTCCTCTCGGACAACGGCGGGCGGGCGACGCTGCCCGGCGCAGGCGATCCGCCAATGCCGAGAAACCACCCCCTCCGCGGCGCGAAGGGGTCGATGTACGAGGGCGGCATTCGAGTGCCCTTCTTAGTGGCTGGTCCCGGGATCAAGGCCGGAAGCGTCAACCGCACGCCCGTAACTGGGCTGGACATCCTGCCAACACTTGCAGACCTAGCCGGGTACCCGGACGACCTTCCCACGACGGTGGACGGCGGCTCCCTCCGCGGCGTGCTCCGCGGCGGGACCGCCGTTTCGCGACAGCGCGATTTCTTGGTCTTCCACCAATCCGTCAGCCGCCGGGCTCAGAGCGCGATCCGCCGAGGAAGCTGGAAGTTGGTCAAGACGTGGGCCCAGGACGAAGTCGAGCTGTTCGATCTGGGCGCGGATACTGGAGAGGCCAACAACCTCGTCCGCGAGAGACCGGCGATAGCCCGCGAGTTGCACCAAGCACTAGCGGGATTCCTTTCCGATGTCGGAGCGGAAACGCGTAAGACCCAAGACTAGGCGGCATCCCAGGCGCTGAACGGCAAGCTGCGGCCGGCAGCAGCTAACGTCGCAGCCTTGGGGTCTATGTGCCTTCAGTCGAGTGTGGGGCATTTAGTGGGACAACACGGGCTTGTTTATCAATAACTCGTCTATTGTCAGATATTTAGAAGGGAATTATGGCGGTGAGGGTGGGATTCGAACCCACGGAACCCATGAAGGCTCAACGGTTTTCGAGACCGCCCGATTCAACCACTCTCGCACCTCACCACGCTTCTCTGCCCAGTATAACCACACGCCCTCAGCACCGCTCCGCCCATGACGAGGCTCCAAAGTGGGCACAAGCGTGGAGGACGACACTCGGTCGTCCGCAGCTAGGTTCCGGCCGGCAGACTCCGCCGAGCGCGTCAGCGGCGGCGCATGAAGGGGCGGAGCGGCGCAGGCTTGAAGCGGCCAGAATAGCTCGGCACCATCTCGCTGTCAGAATGGTTCTTTGATGCCCTCGCCCGAGCCGCCGCGATTCTTGTTGACGAACGACGATGGCATCGCCGCTCCCGGGCTGGCAGCTTTGGAGGCGGCCCTGCCCACAGGCGCCGTTTCCACGATCGTTGCTCCGTCGGCAGAGCATTCCGCCTGCAGCCACCAAGTCACCACGGCCCGGCCAATTCGCGCGTCCCGCCTCGACCGCCGACGCATCGCCGTCGATTCGCTGCCCGCGGACTGTGTCCGCATCGGCTTGCACGAGCTTCGCGACAGCTTCGACTGGGTGCTCGCTGGAATCAATCACGGCGCCAACCTCGGGGCGGACATCTACTATTCGGGGACCGTCGCCGCCGTGCGAGAGGCCGCCCTGCTAGGCGTTCCTGCGATCGCGGTCTCCCACTATCGCGACAGGGTGCTGAGCGCTGCGGACTGGCGGCGCGCGGCCGAGTGGGTTCGGAAGCTGCTGCCCGGCCTGCTCGCCAAGCCGCTCCAAGAGGGAGAGTATTGGAATGTCAATCTACCCTGTCCGGTTCCCGGGCCTGCCGATCCGCCCGTAGTCGAATGCGCAGTCGACACGAACCCCGTGCATCTCGCCTACGCCGTGGAAGGCGACGACTACTCTTATCGGGGAGTATACAGCCAGCGGCCGCGCAGCCCGGGCCGGGATGTCGATGTATGCTTCCGCGGGAGTATCGCCGTCTCGCTGCTGCAGTTGCCGTGAGACAATACAGTTTTCCTTTGGTTTGCGGCACATCAGGGTAGATCAGTTGATCGTCGAACGGGGCCTGGTTGCCTCCCGCCACCAAGCGCAGGCCATGGTGATGGCCGGCGAAGTCTTGGTCAACGAACAGAAAGCCGACAAACCCGGCCGCTTGATCGCGCCGGACGCCTCGATCCGTCTTCTGCGACAGCGGCCCCGGTTTGTAAGCCGTGGCGGCGAAAAGCTCGCCGCGGCCATGTCGCGCTTCGAAGTCGACGTCGCAGGCGCGGCCTGCCTAGACATCGGAGCTTCGACCGGAGGATTCACGGACTGCCTGTTGCAGCTCGGCGCCGCCCGTGTACACGCAGTCGATGTCGGAACCAACCAGCTGCACTGGACCCTGCGCAACGAAGAGCGCGTGCATGTGCTCGAGCAGTGCAACGCCAGGTCCCTCACGCGAGCCCACCTGGGCGAGCGGGTGTCCTTCGCATGTTGCGATGTCAGCTTCATCTCGGTGACCAAGATCCTGCCGCGATTCGAAGACTTGCTCGCTCCCGGAGGCGAGGCCATCGTGCTTGCAAAACCGCAGTTCGAGGTCGGCAAGGGGGAAGTGGGCAAGGGTGGCGTAGTGCGCGACCATGAGAAACACATGGCGGTGGTTGAGTCGGTACGCGAGGCCATGCTGGAATGCGGATTTGATCGCGTGGAGTGGATGGAGAGCCCGCTGCTCGGCGCTTCTGGAAACCGCGAGTTCTTGCTGCACGGTACGGCTTGGCACGCACCCTCGACCAAGGGGGTCGCGTGATCCGCACAGTCGCTATCGTCAGCAAGCCGGGGCGCCACGACATTCCCGTGCTTCTGCACTACATCTTGGAGTGGGCGGCCGAGCACGACATACGCGTCAAGATCGATGTGTCCACTGCGGACTACCTGCACCGCACTGATGGCATGGATCGGGATCGCCTGCCGGAAGAGTGCGACCTGATCGTAGTTCTCGGCGGCGACGGGACATTCCTGTCGGCCGCCCGGGCCGTCGGACCGCGGCAGACCCCTCTGCTGGCTGTAAACCTAGGCGGGCTGGGGTTCATGATGACGATCGGCCCCGACGAGCTTCCCGCCGCCTTGCAGGGCGTGGCACGCTCGGCGTTCAAGCTTGATTCGCGAATGGTGCTGGAAGCCGATCTGGAACGGGACGGAGAGGTGGTTGAGCGCTACTTCGCGCTCAATGACATCGTCGTTGCGAACAGCGCCGTCGCAAGACTGCTGCACCTAGAGGCCTACGCCGATGGCGAGTTCGTCTGTGGTTACCGCTCCGACGGCTTGATAGTTTCGACACCGACAGGGTCGACCGCATACTCGCTCTCGGCCGGAGGGCCGGTGATGGCACCGGACGTGGCAGCCCTGACACTCACCCCGATCTGCCCGCACTCGCTTTCCAACCGAGCCGTCGTCTTGCCGGCAACTGCCGAGGTTGAAGTGCGCATCCTAAATGGCGACGAGGGAAACTTCCTGAGCGTAGACGGCCAAGTTGGCCGGCACCTAGAACCGCACGACCGGCTGCGCCTGTGGCGGGCCAGCCATACCGTCGATATCGTGCAAACTAACGACGTGCCGTTTTTCGATGTCTTGCGCAGCAAGATGCGCTGGGGCGAGAGATAGGCGCCTGCTTCAAGGAGTCCGGCGGAGAGGCCGGGCAGCTCGCCTAAGTTCGCATCAGTCGCCAGGTTCTGGTGCACCACCTTCCCCGACACAGCGGCCCCAATCGGGTCTCGTCCAATGGTGGTAGCGCCACCTACCAGAACTCGCGAGCATGGCGGTGGACGCGCTCGCCGTGCGCTCGCATGCGCTCCATCCACGCTTGGTCACGCTCAGTCCGTTCATCGAGTGCCCGAAGCGCCTCGACAAGTTCGGCGCGGCCATTCGGCGCGGCCAAGGCAACGCTCACCGCCGGATGCATCATGCAGAAGCGATAGCACTCCTCCGCGCTGGGAGGCGGCAGACCCGGCGGATCGTCGGGCGTGGAGCGCAACAGATCGCGCCAGCGGAGCCCGGTGAACGTCACTACAGGCACTCCGAGCTCGGACGTGACAGGGAACACGTCCCGCTCCGCTCCGGTGTGAGCGGCGTTGTAGCGGATCATCAGCATGTCGAGCCTCCGCCGGCCGTTTGGAGCGATCTCTCCGGCCCAGCCAGCGGCTAACGCGCGCTGGTGGCTGGTCAGCCCAAGCATGCCGATGCGACCTTCGTCCCGATAGCGGTCGAGCACTTCCCACGCCCCTCCGGAGGCCGTGATCGACTTCCATTCTTCGGCCGATTCGACGTAGTAGAGCGTGGCGACATCCAAGCGCCGGCTGCGAGTGTGCTCAAGAATCCATTCCAGCTCGCGCTCTGCCCGCTCGGCCGTGCGCGCCTTGACCTGCGCGGCGAACACGATCTCGTCGCGCCGCGACCCCAGTTCAGCGACGGCGTGCGACAAGCCATCCGGCTTGCCGCACCAGTTGAAGTAGCGCACGCCTCGCGCCAAGGCGTAGTCGAAATCGTCACCGGACAGCCTTGTGTTGCCCCGCGTTGCGATGCCCAGTCGAGGCACCGCGGGCAGGCTCGGAGAGAGCCGTACAAGTTGGCTCATCCGGAAAGCTCGACGACGCCGGCGGTCAGAATGTGAAGCGCAAGGTGAAGCGGAAGGTCCGGCCGTCGTTGAGCGTGTTCGTGATCTTGCCGAAATTGCCTTGGGCAAGGCTCGAGCCGGGATCCTGGAATTGCGGATGGTTCGTGAAGTTGAGCGACTCGGCCCGCAACAGCAGCCTGTCTTCGCCGATCGGCCAGGACTTGGACAGGGCAAGGTTGACATTCGCGATGCCGTCCCGGCGGAATGTGTTGCGCCCAAGGTTGCCCCGTTTGTCGGTCGGCTGGATGAAGGAGAACGCGCTGGCCGGCAATCGCTCGAACGAAGTGTCCGGATGGTCAATCGAGCGTCCCAGCACTGACGGGTCTTCGACGATGGGCGTGTCGCTGTGGGATCCGTCCACGTTGCCGAAGCCGGGCGCGTCCGAGCCGGCCTGCACCGAGAACGGCGTCCCCGACTTGAGCAGCACGACCGAGCTGAGTTGCCACGCACCGAACAGGCTCCGCAGCAGCCCGCCGCTGGTACCCAGCGCAGGCGTCTGGTAGCTGAAGTTGAACAGCGCCGCATGCGGCTGGTCAAAGTTGCTCACGCCGCGCAGCTCGTGATGGACGTCGAACTCGGACGGGCTCTCGGTCTGCCTCCGGTTTGCGTTGGAAGCCGTGTTGAGATAGCTGCCGCCCAGGTCAATCGCCTTGCTCCACCAATACGAGGCCTCCAGGCTGACGCCGGCCCAGCGCGGAATGCGCAAGGTCGCCCGCCCCGCATCGAAGAACCCGCGCGAGCCGTTGTTGATGTGGAACACGTTGAAATGGCGCTGGTCGGGGCGCCTCAGGTTCACGGTGCGCGTCGTCTGCGCTATGCCCTCGACCGGCCGTGCCCGGTTGAGGAAGTACATCGACAGCAGCTGGTGCGAGCGACTGCCGATGTAAGCCAGGTCCAGATTCCAGTCCCGGGCAATCTCAAACTCCCACGAATAGCTGTAGTTGTGCGTGTACGGGATGCTCAGGTCAGGGGCGATGTCGAAGGTCACAGACCGCGCACTGGGATCAAGCTTGATCGGTCGCAGCGCCTTCAGCGGATCAACCAGGTCGGGTGTCTGGACGACGACCGTCACGTTCTGCGGGGGGTTGACGCGCGCCTGGATGTAGGTGGCCGTGAAGATCTCGCCGTAGTGCAGGCCGTAGGATCCGCGCATCACCCCGCCCCTGCCCGGGAGTCGGTAGGCGAAGCCGAAGCGCGGCGCGAAGTTGTTCGTGTCCGACGAGTACGGAATCCGTGTCAGATCGTTGACCTCTGTCGGCCGGGCGACGGGCTCCCAGCGCAGGCCCATGCTCAAAGTGAGGTTGCTGCTCGCCTTCCACTCGTCGCCGAAGTAGAGCTGCGACATCCACTGCCGGAAGCCCCGATGCACGTCGCCGATGGCGACCGAGTAGTTGCTGGCCAAGCCCATGCGCAGGTTGGTAATGCCATCGCGGCCGAAGTTCTGCCGGAAGATGAACCGGCCCCGGTGGTCCTGCAGCTCCCTGCCATTGATCTGGCTGCGGTGCAACTCGCCGCCGAAGGTGAGATTGTGGTCGCCCCGGCGATAGCGCAGGCGGGCTCCGTAGCGGAAGTTATTGCCGGCGCGATCCACCGGAAAGCGGCCGGGCGGGCCGATCGAGTCCAACTCGCGGCCGATGCGGATCCAAGGCCCGATGGAGGTCTCGTCGGGAATGAGCAGCGAGCCGACCCGATCAAAGCCAACCGTGAAATCGCCGGTCAGGCGGGGCGTCCAGCTGCGATTCCAAGTAATGCGAGATTGGTGGTTGCGGGTGGTCGTGTTCGGATTCTGGCCGCCGACCAGCTGAAACGCGTCGACACTCTGAAGCACCAAGCCATAGCGCATGGTGATGCGCCCGCTATCTCCGGTTGCCTGGTCCAGTGTTGCCGAAACCCGGTCGTTGGCGATGTCCTGCGGCGCATTCGTATTGAGGGCTCGCGGATTGATGTCCGGGCGATTCGGAGCCGCAACCGGATAGGCGTCCATGATCCGCTGCACGAATGCTCGGGTCGTGGGATCGTTGGTGAGCGGCGTCCGCTCTTCGAGCGTCGGCACGAGCACGTTGCCGTTCACTTGGCCCTTGTTCCGCGTCTGGCTGCCGTTGAGCGTGAGCGCGGCTCCCTTCCACGCCGGCAGTCCCAGCGTGACGCCGTAATTGTTGCTACGCGCCGGCTGCACGTCGCCTACTTGGAAGAACGATCGAGCGCTAACAGCGCTGTTGTTGTGGGTCAGGAATAGATTGCCGCGGACCCGGGACGCCGGCGACGGAGCTGCGTGCACAGGCCGCCCGGGCGGGCCGCCGAACTCGGTGGCCCAGTACGAGCGATCGATCTGAAGGTTGTTCACGGCGGTGGCCGAGGTGCCGAGCCGCTCGTTGAGCTCCTTGAGCACGTTGTTGTCGATCAAGGCCAGGCTGACGTTTTCGTTACGCCGCCCCTCGCCTTGCTCGGAGTTCACTTCGCCGAGCAGGTTCAGCCGCGTTCGATCCGCAGCATCCGACGTGGAGGCCGCGCCAGCCTCGCTAGGGGAACCTTCGCCATCAAGCGCTTCGGAGCTCCCTTCCGCCACCTCAGCCTCGCTTGCACCGGATGCGCTCGGCGCCGATTGGGCGAATCCGGGCCCGGCAAGCACTACCAAGGCTAGGCAAGTCCCGAGCAGTCTACTGCCGTGCATCATAGGCTCAGCGTACCGCAGTCCAGCCATCTTTACGCACCTCCACCGGCTAGTCGATTAGGCGAGTCTTGGCCTGCCGTTGTTACGAACAGTTGGCGTCGCCCCACGTTCGCTAGAATCTAGAGTCGCGCCCGCTACCCGGCGGCGCGGCCGACAATAGGAGCGAGCCCGAAATCCCATGCGCACCCGAGCGGCAGTTGTACGAGAGGCTGGTCAGCTGACCATCGAGGAAGTGCAGCTCGCACCGCCCAAGCAGACCGAAGTCTTGGTGCGGATGCATTCTGCTGGCGTGTGCCACTCGGATCTGCACACTCTGCGCGGCGAGCTGCGCGCCGAGCCACCCTTGGTGCTGGGGCACGAGGGCGCGGGCGTGGTCGAGGCGGTGGGATCCTCTGTAACCCGCTGCAAGCGGGGCGATCGGGTCGTGATCAACTGGCTGCCGGCCTGCGAATGCTGCCCGACCTGCCTGAACGGCCGCCACAACCTCTGCGAGCGGCTAGCCTCGACGACTTTCAAGGCACTGCTGATCGATGGGACGACCCGGCTCTCCACCGCGGAGGGCATGCCTTTGAAGCACATGCTCAGCGCGGCGACGATGGCCGAGCATGCGGTGGTCGACGAAGCGGGCATCGTGCCCATACCGGACGGCGTCCCGTTCGAAATCGCCGCTGTGATCGGCTGCGCCGTGGCGACCGGGGTGGGCGCGGTGATCAACACGGCCCAGGCGCTGCCTGGGGTGCCGGCGGCGGTGATCGGCTGCGGGGGTGTCGGCCTCAGCTCCCTGCTGGGCTGCAAGCTAGCGGGCTGCAACCCGATTGTCGCCGTTGACGTGCTGGACTCCAAGCTGGCATTCGCCAAGGCGCTGGGAGCCGATCTAACGTTGAATTCGAGCACCGTAGAAAAACCAGCCCGGGAACTGCGCGGCCTGACCGGCGGTGGCCCCGAGTACGTCTTCGACAGCGTGGGGTCGGCGGCGACGATCGCCCTCGCCGTCAACGCAGTGCGCCCCGGGGGCACCGCCACAATCGTGGGCCTGCACGCCGCGAAGCAGCAGGTGGAGATCCCGGCCGGTGCATTGGTGCTGCAGAACAAGCGGCTAATTGGTTCCTTCGCGGGCTCGATGCGGCCGCGGCTGGACCTGCCCAAGCTGCTCGGCCTCTACCAAGGCGGCCGACTTCCGCTCGACGACCTGATCTCGAAGCACTACCCCTTGGACGCGCTTAACCAAGCCTTCGACGACATGGAAGCTGGGAACATCGCCCGAGGCGTGCTGGCGCTAGCCCCGCAAGCTTAGCCGCAGGCGGCCTGGGTCAGTCTGCAATCGCTTGGTAGGCAAGTCGCTTGAACTGCGTTCGGCCATCGCTGAAGCGCGGCGGCAAGAGCTGGATCATGTACAGCCCGATCATCTCCTCGGTCGGGTCGATCCAGAAGATCGTGCCGGCCAGGCCGCCCCAGTTGTACTCGCCCAGCGAGCCATTGATGCCGCTCGCAGCCCTGTCGACGTGGACTGCGAAATCCAGCCCGAAGCCGTAGCCGTCCGAGAGCACCTGCGATGCGCGACGAGTCCCCGCGACATGATCGCGGGTCATTAGTTCAATCGTCTTGCGGCTGAGGATACGCTCCCCACCCAGCGTCCCACCATTGAGCAGCATCTGGCAGAACCGGAGATAGTCTCGCGTGGTGGACACTAGCCCGCCCCCACCGGAGAACCACTTGCTCTCGTAGTCGTAGTAGCCCGAAGATCTGTCGGCCGGCGCCGGCTCGATCCCCTCTTCGTCTTCGGTCTTGGCGTACATCTGCACGAATCGACCCTTGTCTTCCTCGGGCACGGTGAAGCCCGTGTCGCGCATGTCTAGCGGCCCGAAGATCCGCTCGTCTAGGAACGTGGCCAGGTCCTGGCCGGACAGGACTTCGATCAGGCGGCCTTGCACATCGACCGAGACGCTGTACTCCCAAGCCGAGCCGGGGTGGTGCTTGAGCGGAACCTGCGCCAGCTTCTGGATGAAGTCGTCGATCGAGCGGTTGTCTCCCAGCACGTTGAGATCGCGGAACTTCTCGTCTGCCGCGGTGTCGCCGCCCCCGTAGCCCATGCCGGCCGTGTGCCGCATCAGATCCTGCACCGTCATCTCGCGGCGGGCCTTGGTCGTGCCGCCGCCATCGAGCACTTCGAGTCCGCCGAGCTCGGGGATGTGGTTCTTGACCTGGTCCCGCAAACCGAACTTGCCCTCTTCGTAGAGCGTCATCAAGGCCACGCCGACAATCGGCTTGGTCATGGAATAGATGCGGAAGATCGTGTCGTCGGACATGGCGCGACCGTTCTCCCGATCTGCCATGCCGACGGTCTCCCAATAGGCGATCTTGCCCCGGCGCGCCACGGCGCCGATGGCACCGGCCAGGTGGCCGCGATCGACATCTGATTGAAGGGCAGCCGTGATCCGGTCAAGGCGTTCTTGAGAGAGTCCAACCTGGGCGGGATCAACCCTTGGGATCTCTCCGCCCGTCTGGACGGCGGAATCGGGCCCGGAACCGCAGCCGATCGCCAGCAGCGTTAGAAGAGTGGTTAGAACTAGGAGCCGTTTCATGCAACGGAGAGATTAGCAGAACGGGCAAAACGCCGAGATTGGCAAACGCGTCGACGCGGCCCAATTCAATGGCGTGCTGGCCCGGACGGTCTCGGAGGCGATAAGTCCGACACGCGTTGACTGCCTAGGTTCAAGGGGGAACGACCCCGCCCAACGCCGGATTGGCGATGGTGATCGCAACTGCGCAGCACGGAGTTCGGATACACGTGGCGCGCCTCCGCCCCCGCAGCAGCCGCGAAACCGGACAGTCTCGCAATCTCTCCCAAGGTTCTGGGGTGCCCTCGCGGCTAAGCCCGCGACGATCCATAACGACATCGCACGAACTTGATACGATGTAAATGACATTGGATGACATTAGAAGTGCTATGACGCAGATCACCGCGCGGCTACCGGACTCGGTAGTCGATCAACTAGACCAAGCTGCAAGTCAGCTTCGGCGCAGTCGCGCTGACGTTGTCCGCCAAGCAGTTGAGCGCTATCTGGAGGACTTCGACGACCTCTCAGTAGCCGTGGAAAGGCTCTGCGATCCCAGCGATGCCGTGCTGGATTGGGACCAGGTTCGACGTGAACTTCTCGATTCGGATTAAGAGCAGTGCGGCGCGGGAACTGGGACGTGTCCCCGAGCGGGATCGAACTCGGATTGTCGCGGCCATCGACCGGTTGGCCGAGGACCCCTTTCTGGGAAACGCCCTGAAAGGGAATCTGCGGGGCTTGAGAAGGCTTCGCGTCGGCGAGTACCGGATCATGTATGAAGTTCAGGAAGATGTTCTCGTCGTGCTGGTCGTTCGAGTCGCCCCTCGACAGGATGCCTATCGAAGGAAGCCGAGATGAGCGCTTGGCTATGAGGCTATGACAGGAGCTTGCGGCCGCGTGCTCCCATACGACATTACGACCGCTGGCTATTCGCGCGAGGCAGAGTTCCCGCGACGGACTGCGGAAGCACGGGTCTCGAGAGATTGGGCGGCACTCGGCCGCGGACCGTGTGCAGGCCGGGCTCAGTCCGCGATCGACTGGTAAACCAATCGCTTGAACTGGCCGGCTCCGTTCGCATAGCGAGGCGGCATCATCTGGATCATGTAGATCCCGACTAGTTCCTCCGCGGGATCGATCCAGAAGCTCGTTCCGGCCAAGCCGCCCCAGTTGTACTCGCCGACCGACCCGTTGAGACCGCTCTTGGCCGGATCGACATGGACGGCGAAGTTGAGGCCGAAACCATATCCCGCCGCCAGGATGGACGACGCGCGCGACATACCGTTGACGTGATCGATGGTCATCAGCTCTACCGTCTTGCGGCTCAGGATGCGCGTCCCGTCGAGAATCCCGCCGTTGAGCAGCATCTGGCAGAACCGCAAGTAGTCACGCGTCGTGGACACGAGCCCGCCACCGCCGGAGTACCACTGTGTCTTGTCGTAGTACCGCTCGGTCCGACCGTCGTTTGCCGGCTCGATCCCTTTCTCGTCCTCGGTCTTCTTGTAAGCCTGCGCGAAGCGCCCGCTGTTTTCCTCGGTCATCCTGAACGCGGTGTCGCGCATATCCAGAGGCTCGAATACCCGCTCCCTCATGTAGGTGGCCAGATCCTTTCCTGAGAGCACTTCGATCAGGCGGCCCTGAACGTCCACCGACACGCTGTAGTCCCACTGCGTGCCGGGCTGGTGCTTGAGCGGCAGCTTAGAGAGCTTCTCGACGAACTGCGCGACCGACTGATTCTCCGACAAGACGCCCGCGTCGTTGTACATCTCGTCCACACGGCTGTCGCCGAACAGGCCGTAGGTCATCCCCGAGGTGTGCCGCATCAAGTCCTGCACCGTCATCTCTCGGTCAGGAACCACTTCCTTGCCGGCCACCCAAACCTTGAGGCCGCCAAGTTCCGGTATGTGCTGCTTGACCTCGTCCTTGAGGGAAAATCTGCCCTCTTCATAAAGAGTCATCAAGGCGACGCTGACGATGGGCTTGGTCATCGAGTAGATGCGGAAGATTGTGTCGTCCGCCATTGCCGTGCCGGCCTCGCGGTCGGCCATGCCAACGTTCTGCCAATACGCGATCTTGCCCTTGCGGGCGACCACGCCTATCGCGCCGGCGACGTGGCCTTGATCAACGCTGCTCTCCAGCGCTTGCGTGATCCGATCCAGCCTCTCCTGCGAGAGCCCGACGTCCGCCGGCGTGGCCCTGGGCAGTTCCGCCCCAACGGCGCCGACCAACAGGCTGATTGCGAGAAGGAGGATTCTAAGGTGCATCGGATAACCTCTGCGCCCGCTGCCGCAGCGAACGCATTCGGAATTATAGCGATGCGGCCAGGGCCCTTCTTCGACAGCAGTGCCGAGCGCGGGCCAGGGGTCCGCCCGTCAATGAAGCCAAGCCGCTCGTCGCTATGCTGGAATCGGAAGGGGTCGCAACAGCCGCTCCAGCGGAGTCCGCGCAATGCATCGCCCCGGAGAAGCAAGATTGCTCCAGGGCGGAGATCTTTGAACCCAAGCGATTGAAGACATGAACCGAGTCGTAGCTTGCATCGCGGCCAGCGCCGCCTTTTTGCATCCACATTGCGCTCAATTGGCCGAAGAAGCGCCGGCTCCCGCCGGCTGGTCGACGGTCCAAGTCACCGAGGCCCCCACCCCCCGCCATGAAACGGCGATGGTGGCGATCGGCGGCAAGGCGTACCTAATGGGTGGACGTGGCGTGAAGCCAGTCGAAGAGTTCGACCCGGTGGCAAGGACGTGGCGCAAGCTCGGGCCTACGCCGATGGAGATGCATCACTTCCAGCCGGTCGCCCACGAAGGGCGGATCTTCGTGATGACGGCGATGACGGGGAAGTATCCCAAGGAGACTCCGCTGGAAACGCTCTATGTCTACGATCCAGCGGCAGACGCTTGGGAGCGAGGGCCGGAGATTCCGCCCAGCCGCAGACGGGGCGGGGCTGGAACGGTCGTCTATGGCGGAAAGATCTACCTGGCGTGCGGAATTATCGATGGCCACACGAGCGGCACCGTCGCTTGGTTTGACGAATTCGACCCGCAGACCGGCGAGTGGCGGCAGCTGCCCGACGCGCCGCATGCGCGGGACCACTTTTCCGCCGTGGTCGGCGATGACCGCCTGTATCTGATCGGCGGACGCAACACGAGCTACCACGAGACCGACAACTTCACCGCGTTCTTCGGGCAGGTGATTCCCGAGGTCGATGTCTACGACTTCGCAACGAAGCAATGGTCCACGCTGGCAGCCAGCCTGCCGATCGGCACGGCCGCGGGCGGCCTGATCGCGATGGATCGCTCGATTTACTACTTCGGCGGAGAGACAGCGCAGGATCTGGCCCATGCAGAGACGCAGCGTTTGGACTTGGACACGGGCAAGTGGTCGTTGGTTGCTCCGTTGGTCCGCGGGCGCCACGGCGGCGGTGCTGCCCAAGTGAACGGTGCGATCTACTTTGCCACCGGGAGCGGAGGTCGCGGCGGGGGACCGGAACTTGCCACGACGGAAGTCTTCAGACCGTGACGCGATAAGGCGTGTCCCAACTCGGAAGCACTCTCGGCTGAGAGCGGCAGTCGACGACGACCAAATCGGGCGCGGTCAATGCGGATCAAACACTGACATGCCGAGCGCGGGCCCCTCCCGCGGCTGCCCGCTGTCGACTCAGGCCCGGCGGCCGCGAACGGAGTTTTCAGTGGCAGAGCGGCCTCCGAACCGCTGCTGAGAAGGCCGGGCAGCGGAATTGGCCTACCATTGCGCGGTCGATCTCGTCTACGATCTATGTGGACACTCGTTAGGAGGAAACCATGCGTCATTTGATCGCCAGCTACTTGGACAGTTCCATCTCGCGCCGCGGGCTCTTCGAAGCTCTTGCCGGATTGGGGTTCACCGCCGCCGCCGCGCAGTCGCTCGTCGCGCCGCTGGAGGCGTCGGAGAGCGGCCAAGGAGCCACCAAGATGACCGGCACGGGCGGAGAGCTTGTCGTAGCGCAGATGAAGGCTGCGGGCGTCGAGTACCTCTTCACCAATCCCGGGTCTTTCGAGGTGGGTTTCTTCGACGCATTCCTCGGCCAGGATCACACCCAGCTGATCATGGGCCTGCACGAGGGAATCGTAATCTCGCTGGCGGACGGCTACTACCGGACCTCGGGCAAGCCGGGTTTCGTCAACATCCATGTGATCGCCGGCACAGCCCAGGCGGCCGGGCAGATGTACAACGCCTCTAAGGACGGTTCCGCACTGGTCGTCACCGCCGGCCTGAACGACAACGAGCTCTGGAGCGACGACGCGGGACTGGCGCCACGCCCGGGGTTCGACCAGAAGGAGATCAACCGCCAGTTCACGAAGATCTCATGGGAATCGCGCGAGCCGCGGAGTCTGGCGCTAATGCTGCGCCGGGCGTTCAAGGTGGCGACGGCGCCTCCCGGCGGGCCGACCTATCTCGCGATGGCACACCACGCGCTGGAAGCGAAGGACGTCGAAGCGCTCATCCTACCGGGCGAGCGTTTCACGCCGGAATCTAGAATGCGTCCCGCGAAGGACGCTGTCGAGCGTGCCGCCAAGGCCTTGGTCGAGGCGCAGCGCCCCGTGCTGGTGGCCGGGGACGAAGTCTGGAAGACCGGCGGGTGCGACGAGCTGCTCAAGCTCGCTGAGAAGCTCGGGGTGCCGGTCACCAACCAGGGACAGGGATACGACAACTTCCCGGCCCACCATCCCCAGAACCTGGGACGCTTCAACCAGAACCACAAGATGCTGGCCGGGGCGGACCTCGTCCTGAGCATCGGCGCTCCCGACTTTGGCGGCAGGGTCGTGCCGCGTGGACCGGAGGCGCCGCTGGCAGCGAAGTTCATCCGCCTCACGGCCAACGCTGACGTCATCAGCCGCAACTACCCGACCGACCTCGTACTGGCGGGCACGCCGCGGGAGGGCCTGCGGGATCTCAACGAAGCGATCGACTCGATCACCACCGCGAATCGTCGCAAGCAGATCGCCAAGCCGCGCGCGCAAGCCCTGGCAACGTACACCAAGGAATCGCGGGCCAAGGCCGAGGCCGCAGCCCGCGAGAACTTCGGCCAAGGCCCGGTGCATCCTGACGAACTCGGCGCGCGGATCGCGAGCGTGGCCGACGACAACGCGATCATCGTGCCCGAGAATCTCACGGCCCGGTTCGGGGCGTTCAACTTCGGTCACCGCGACGGCGAGAAGATGCGCGTCGCCAACACCGGCAACGGTCTCGGATGGGGTATTGGCGCGTCCGCGGGGGCCAAGCTGGCCGAGCCCGATCGCCAAGTCATTTGCTCCATCGGGGACGGATCGGTAATGTACAGCGCGGCAGGTTTCTGGACCCAGGCGCGCTACGAGATCCCCGTGCTCACCGTGGTTTCGAACAACCGCAACTACCAGACCGTCCGCGGCGCCTACTATCGCTACGGCGGGAAGATGGCCGAGTCGGACCGGTATACGGGAATGTATCTCGGCGATCCGGACATCAGCTTTGTCGAGCTTGCCAAGAGCCAAGGCGTCGACGGAGAAAAGGTCAACGAGTCCTCCGAATTGGAAGGCGCCCTGAAGAGAGGCGCCGAAGCGACTCGCGAAGGGCAGCCATACGTGGTCGACGTCGAGACCGCCCGGTACGGCGGCGGCGCCGAATCAGAGTGGCACCAGAAATTCAGCTTGGCGGACACGCGGACGAAGAAGGTGTAGCCCGACCCAAGCCTTGCGAGCGACGGCAGCTGCCAAGGAAAGACGTGGGGACGGCAAGTTCCGCGGGGATCATCCTCGTGTGATCTCCGCCGACAGGAATGCGCGGCTGCGGCGAAAAACGCTGCAGCTAGACCAGACCTAGCAGGCGACGACTGTAGGCCAGATCGGCGGCTACTTCCTCGCGTTCGAGCGCGACCGGCTCCCCTTCTGGCGCCACATACGGACTACCCTGTCGCGCCAGCTTCATGAAGCCCTCGTACACCCATGCCGGAACGTCGCGGTAGCTTTCCCAGAATCCTTCGTCGCGCACGGAAAACTTGCGAGCGGAACGCAAGTTGATCATCTCCAAGGAAAACGCAAGATCCGGGCGCAGCTCGCGGAATCGAGCAGCCCATCGGTCGATGCCGATATTGCCTTGGCCCAGAGGCACCCACATCACGTGCACCTGATCGTTCTCGATCCAAATCCGCGAGTCGCGGATGCCCGTTGTCAGCGCCAGCGGCGCCAGCACCTCGAGCGTGTGTAGCGGATCCTCCAGAGTCCAGGTCGCGTTGCCGGCATCGAGCAGCGTGCCCACATAATCGGTCCCGGCCTCTTCGACCAAGGAGCGCAGCTGGAGCGCCTGGAGATCGCCAGCATGGTTCTCAACCGCGATCTTGATCCCGTGGCGGCCGTCGTCGTCCCGGACCGACTTGCAGGCGGCGATCGTGTTCTCGATGTGGGCCTCGAGCGGAAGCTCGCCCTTGCGCTCGTCGGCGCTGCCGAGATAGCACCGGACGAATGGCGATCCGAGGATCCGCGCGATCCCGAACATTTTCAGCAGCTGTTCGCGCGCGGTGCCGTCCTCCTTGAGGAAGCGCGTTGACGTGGGACAGATCGAGCCGAACCCAACCTCGATCTGGATGCCGAGCGAATCGGCGTGCTCGCGGACCCGCTTGAGGTGGTCGGACGCTGTGCCGCCGAGAAAGCGCGGCTCCGAAAAGTTCACCAGCGTCGCGCCGTGCGCATGCGCGAAGTCCAGCAGTTGGAACGCGGTCCAGCCTTGGGATCGCAGGCTGAAGAGGTCTAGGCCGAGTCGAGGGGTAGGCATTTGGGCTCCGAGAGATTGCGCCGCTAGGCCGGCTAGGAGGACTTCGCGACGAGTCACTTGCACCGCACCGTCAAGTCTTGGGTTGGCATCGCCGGATACCACGATATCGAAGAGCCGGGCCGTTTCGTGCAACGCAGCGGTTCACGGCGGCTTACGCGCTGAACGCGGATCGAACCGCCTGGCCCGAATCCGGGTCGAGATCGTCGACCGCAGCTTCCAAGCGATCCAACTCGCTGTAGGCTTCCTCGATCTCGGCATGCAGCTGCCGCCGCATCTCCAAGATGAAGTTGCGTCCGACGGAGCGAGCGCGCTCGTGTTCGTGCATCAACCGCGCGATCGGCGAGGCATGCAATTGGCCCAGCGCATGCTGCAGTTCCCGCATCCGGTAGCGCGCCCAGGCGACCTGACGGTTCGCCCTCGCCCACGATGCTCCGAGTCCGCAGCCCAATATCGGCTCGCTTTCCGCTTGCCAGTGCTCGAGCAGCCATTGCAGGCGGCGCTCGTCGCTGTCGCGGTAGGCAAGCGTCGCTTCCGCCATCAGCTCGTGGCGCCTGCGACGCTCGTCGTCGTCAACGGCAAGATCAGGGTGAATCTGGCGAGCTAGCGCCAAGAACAGTCGGCGCGCCCCCTCTTCCGGAGGAGGCGAGCAGGCCGCTTCTCCATGATCCTCGTCCCGGGCCTGCTCGGTCCCGGTCGCCTGGCCTTCCTGCGCTTCGCCCAATGCCCGCCAGCCTCGATTGATCCGTTCGCGGAGACGTTCTAGCTCGTCGTACCGGTCACCGACAGCCGGACGGAAACGGCGCTCGAACTGGCGCAACCTGTCCACGTCCGAGGCGTATTCGCGCTCGAGGCCCCGGACTGTCCTCTCAAGATCGAGCAGCATTCCCCGCAGGCGGAACAGCGCGCCGTTCGTCGCAGGGTGGTACCTGACCAAGGCCGTGCTCATGCGGCACCCCTTGCATAGGCGGCAGCTACCCCTTGGTGGATTTCCGCGGGTACCAAGTGGTCCCAATCCTCGCCGCGAGCGATGGCGGACCGCACCATCGAGGACGAGGTCTCGGCATGCGCCAAGGCTATGTCGAAGGGCAGGATTCGTCCCGCGTGCTCTGGCGCGACCCGATAGGACCCGCCGCGCGAGCCGACCAACAGCGTGAACCGCTCGAGCTGGTCGCTGAACGCCTCGCGGTCGCCATAGTCCCATTCCGCATAGCGCTCGGCGGCGTCGCGCCCGGCGATCACGAACAGCTCGCACGCATCGCCGATCTCCCGCCGCAGCGCGTCAACCATGTCCACGACCAAGCCAGCCTCGCACGCGCTGGCGGCCCAGCCCTTTCGGAGCCGAGCTAGCTCTGCGATCCATTCCAGGCGATGCTCCATGGTCGGCCTCGCGATTTGCTTGTGCGGCGCCGATCGAGGAATGATCTGCACGACCTGATCCAAGTCGAAACACCGCTGCGCCGCCTCGCCTAGAGCCAAGTGCGCCATCGTCGGAGGGTTGTACGTGCCCGGCAGCAGGCCGACCCGGCCACGGCGGAGCAACTGGCCTGCAACCGTCCGGATCACTACTCCAAGTACGGTGCGAGGGCTCGGTCCAATTCGGCGTCGTCCCAGCTGTCGACCGCGACCGGGCGGTGCAAGGACCACTCTTCCACGTGGTCTAGAGATTCGCCGGGCTGCAGCGTGCGCAGCGGGCCCAGCGTCTCGATCTCCAAGAACCGCTCGTTGGTGAACGTCTCGTAGGAAGCTCCCATGTCCGGATACTCCTCGTCGGGAGACGCCGCGAACTTCTTGACGAACAACTCGCCGTTGAGCAAGTACGCCCCCCGCGTCTCCGGATTGAACAGCCCGATCTTCTCCGGATCGGCATTCTGGGGATCCTGTCGCAGAACGATGTACTTCTCCAGCCAGGTCCAGCGCGGATCGGCCATGTTGGTGAAGGCGAACACGACCAGCGGATTGGTCGGGGCCAAGACCTCGGGATGCGTGCCGCGCGGCGGCAGGGTCGTGATCCCGGCCCCTCCGGGGGCCATCATCGTCAACACCCAGGTCGCTATGCGAAGAGGCCATATCGTGCGATTGGCGAGGGTGTAGACCACCCTGACCGCGCCGCCTTCGTCGGACAGCTGGACTGCGATCGCCTTCTGGACTCCCGTATGCTCGACGGGCGCCTGGGCCGTGAGCCGGTTCCCCGAGATCTCGACCTGCACCGGATCGTTGTCGGCTCCGTAGCTATAGACTGGATCCTCCGGACCCACCCAGAGCCGGCTGCCGCCATACAGCCGCCAGCTGTCGCCGCCGGTCTTGCCCAGATCCTCTTCCAGCTCGACGAAGAAGTTCTGGCCGCCCTCGAAGCCGTACCGGATGATCCGGGGCCCGACATCGGACGTGACGATCAGCTCGACTTCGCCGTTAGACAGCCGATAGCAGTTCGGCCAGCCCGCATAAGGGATCTTTTCGACAGTCACGGCGGCGATCACGGGTACCGCGCCCATCGCGAGCGCGGCGGCAAGAAGGCTCAAGCGGCGCAAAGGCACTCCCAAGAGGCTGGTGTGAGTGGGGGCGGCGCCTAGTAGGTCGCCCGCCCGCCACTGACATCGTAGCACTGGCCGGTCACGAACGAGCAGTCCGGGCTGGCCAGGAAATGTGCCACGGCGGCCACCTCTTCGACCGTTCCCGTACGGGCGCGGGGGATCTTGGAGGTCATGTAGTTGACCTGCTCGTCGGTCAATTGGTCGAGAATCGGCGTGCGGATCACGGTCGGGCTGATCGCGTTAACGCAGATGTTGTTGAGCGCTGTTTCCTTCGCCATCGACTTGCTGGCCGCGATCACGCCTGCCTTGGAGGCCGAGTAGGCGACCATGTTCGGATTCCCCTCCTTGCCGGCCAAGGAAGCGATATTGACGATCCGGCCGTAGTCGTGCTCGACCATCGTGGGCAGCACGGCCCGGCAGCAGTTAAAGACGCCGCTGAGGTTGATGTCGATGACGCTTTGCCAGTCGGCATCGGACTGCTGCCACGTGGGCAGGGCCTTGCCCGCGATGCCAGCGCAGCAAACCAGCGCGTGGATGCGGCCCTGGCGGGCCAGCACGGAATCGACCGCGGCCTGGACGGACGACGGATCCGTGACTTCGATTCCCTCGGAGAACGCCGCCAGCCCCTCCGCGCGAAGCTGCTCGGCCTGGTCCGCGGCGGCTTCAGCGTTTAGGTCCGCGATGGCGACCGTGGCGCCCGCCCGTGCGAGGCGGGCAGCGATGCCAGCGCCGATGCCGCGCGCCGCGCCGGTGACCACAGCGGTCTGCCCGCTGAGGTCGAAGAAACTATGCGCCATCAGGATCGACCGCTTCGGAACCATCAGGATCGACTGCTTCGGAAGCGTCATCGCCGGACGGCGGGGCGGCCTCCGCAGCCGTGTCGTCGCCCTCCGCCGCGGAAGCCGCTTCGGCCTCCGGCGCACCGGCTTCGCTTGGCGCCCCTGCTGTCTCGGCCCCTTCCGAGCCCGACTCGTCTCCGTCCGCCTCAGAGGCCGCTTCGGCTTCCGGCGCGCCATCTTCGCCAAGGGCCTCTGCGGGCTCGGCGCCCTCGCCGGACTCCTCGGATTCAATCGGCGGCGCGAACTCGAACTCGGCTGACGCCTGCACGGTGCGCGTCAGGGGTTCGTCTTCGCGCCCCTCGGCGCGGACCTCAACCTTGATGGTGGTTGACAGATCCTTGTAGAGATGGATCGGGATATCGTAGTCTCCCAGGGTCCGGATCGGAGTCGTGAGCTGGACGCGCTGGCGCTCGATGCCGAACCCTTGCTCGTTCAGCTTGGCGGCAATGTCGCGCGCCGAGACCGAGCCGTAGAGCTGGTTGTTCAGGCTGGCGCGCACGACCATCCGCACCACCACTCCCGCGAGCGCCTCCATCTGCTTGCTCGCGTCGCCGTGGAGCTGCACGGCCTCCTTGGCCGCCGCTGCGCGCATCTGCTCGAGCTGCTTCAGGCTGCCCTTGTCGGCAGGGATCGCCAGCTTCTGCGGGAACAGGTAGTTGCGGGCGTAGCCGTCCTTGACCTTGACCACATCGCCGCGCTCGCCCAGCTTGTAAATGTCCTTCTTGAGAATCACCTCATGCATCGGAGCCACTCCTCTCTCTGTCCCGCGAGCGATCCCTGTCGCGCTGCGGCTTCTCGATCACGCCGACGAACGGCAGCAGGGCCAGATTCCGGGCGCGCTTGATCGCCCGCCGCAGCTGGCGCTGGTGCTTCGCGCTCAGCCCTGTGTGCCGGCGCGGGTTGATCTTGCCGCGGTCGCCGACGAACTGTTTCAGCGTCTCGACATCCTTGTAATCGATGTGGTCGATCCGATTGACGCTGAAGTAGTCCACCTTGCGCCGCCGGAAGAAGCGCTTGCCGCCGGAGCGGCCGCGGCCCTCCGGGCCGCCTCGGTCGCGGCGCGGGCCGCTGCCGGCCTCGCGAGAGGGCGCCGGTCGTGTCTCTTCGTTCTCAGCCATTTGTCAATTCCTCTCGATGCCTCGCATCACTCCTCGGCGGCCGGGGCGCTCGCCTCGGCAGCCGCCGGTTCGGATCTGCTCTCCTCGGCAGCCGCCGCCTCTGCCGGCTCGGGCTCGCCGGGCGCCGGCGGCGACGGAAGCTCTGGTTCAGGCTTGCCCGGCGCCCTCGCCTTGGCCTTCTCGGCCTCGGCGGCGCGCGCGGCAGCCTTGGCATCCAGCACCGGCTGCCGCTTTGCACGGCGCGCCTGCGCCTTGGCCAACCGCTTGAGGTCTTCGTCGATGCGGATCACCATGTACTTGATGACGTGATCGGAGACGCGCAAGCGGCGCTCCAGCTCGCGGTTCAGCGAGCGGTCTCCGTTGGTCGAGTACTGGATGAAGATGTAGTGTCCGCTCCAGAACCCGTGCACGCGGTAGGCGAGCGGCCGCTTGCCCCAGTCATCCACCTTGTCCACGCTGGCCCCGCCCGACGCAAGCACCCGCTTGACGCTTTCGAGGGACTCCTGCGCTTCCTGCTCGGGCAGGTCCGGCTTGAGGATGAACCCCAACTCGTAAACTCTCATGACTCTCTATTCCTGTGACTCGGCCCCGCGGCGGTTGCTCCGCGCCATGGCCTTCTCCGTGCCCTCGGCAAGGGCGTGCTGCACGACCTCCGCCGCGCGTCCGACGATTTCCCCAACTTCCTCGATCTCGTCCCGGGTGAACGGGCGCAGGACGTACCGCGCTCCGTTGGAGACGGGGTGTCCCGGGTGAATCCCGATGCGCAGCCGCGGGAACTCCGACGTCCCCAGCGCGTCGATGATGGACTGCATACCATTATGACCCGCAGCCGACCCCTTCTGCTTGAGACGCAACCGACCCCAGGCCAGATCCAATTCGTCGTAGACGACGAGCAGCTGGTGCGAGCTCAGCCTGTAGCGCCGCAGCAGCCGCTTGACGGGCCCCCCGCTGCGGTTCACGAACGAGAGCGGCTTGGCCAGCAATGCCTGCCTGCCTCCGATCTCTCCGGTTCCCACCAGCGCGTCCTCTTCCGGTCGAGTGACGCGGATCCCCGCATCCTCCGAAAGGCGCTCGACCGTCAGGAAGCCCAAGTTGTGCGGCGTCTGCCGATACTCCTCGCCGGGATTGCCCAACCCGACGATCAGCCAATCGGCGTCCTCGGGCACCGCGCGCCTCCAGAACATGGCTTCCGCCGCAACTCAAGGGACCAACCGGCGGCCGCAAGGCACTCGGCTACTCCGCCTGCTCCTCGCTCTCGGTGTCTTCGGCCTCGACTTCCTCCTCCGCCTCGGTCACTTCGTCAGTGGCGCGCGAGGCCATGATATGCACGAGCACTTTCTGCTCGAGATCCGCCAAGGCCCATTTGTCGCTGGCCGGCAGATCCTTGGCCCGGATCGCCTCGCCGACGTGCAGGTCCGTGATGTCCACCTCAAGGCTCTCCGGAATGTCCAGCGGCAAGCATTCGATGCGGACCTCCCGACTGACCATCTCCTCGAAGCCGCCCTCTGTCTTGACACCGAAGGCCGTGCCGACGGGCTTGATCGGAACAGACACGGTGACCGGCTTGCTGACGTCCACGCGCAGCAGGTCGACGTGAAGCAGCGAGTGCTTCACCGGATCGATCTGGTAGTCGACGGCCATGGCATGCTCCTGCTCGCCGTCGCACTTGATATTGAAGACGCGGTTGTGGCCCGACGGATCCTTCAGCACGGAGGTCATCGCCCGGGTGTTGACCGAAATCGCTCGGGGGGCCTTGCCCAGCCCGTAGACCGTCGCGGGCACGTTGCCCGTCAAGCGCAGCCGCCGCGCCGCATTCTTGCCGCGCTCCTCGCGCACCGCCACTTCCATGTCAATCTGCTGCTGCATTGCGTCTGCTCCCTAGCCGCCTTGGCAGCGGCCGCATTCTGGGCGGGCCTCGCAAGAGCCCGCAATCATCCCCTAGCCGAACAACATGCTGATCGAAGACTCGCTATGGATCGAGTTGATGCCCGCCGCAAGCAGGGGCGCTACGCTCAACTGCCGGATTCTGCCGCTCGCCTTGGCTTGCTCGGACAGAGGAATCGAGTTGGTGACCGCCAGTTCCTTAAGCTTCGACTCCTTAATTCTATCCACTGCGGGCCCGGAAAGCACGGCATGCGTGGTGACGGCGTACACCTGGGCCGCACCCTGGTCGAGCAAGGCGTTGACGCCATTGACCAGCGTGCCGGCTGTGTCGACCAGGTCATCGACGATCACGCAGCTGCGATCCCGCACGTCCCCGATCACATGCATGACCTCGGAGACGCCCGGCTTGTCCCGACGCTTGTCGATGATGGCCAGCGGCGCGGTCAAGCGCTTGGCCAGCGCCCGCGCTCGCTCCACTCCGCCGGCGTCCGGCGACACCACCGCGAGCCTCGGCAGGTGCAGCTGCTGCAGGTATTCCACGATCACCGGCCGGCCGTAGAGATGGTCGACCGGAATGTCGAAGAAGCCTTGGATCTGGGCTGCGTGCAGATCCAGGGTCAACAGGCGGTCCGCGCCGGCAGCGACAAGCAGGTTGGCCACCACCTTGGCCGATATCGGCACCCGCGGGCGGTCCTTGCGGTCCTGGCGCGAGTAGCCGTAGTACGGCAGCACGGCCGTGATCCGCTTGGCGGAAGCTCGCCGCAAGGCGTCCAGCAAGAGCAGCAGCTCCATCAAGTGCTCGTCCACCGGGGTGCAGGTGGGTTGAACGACAAAAACATCCATGCCCCGGACGTTTTCTTCGATCTGGACATGGATCTCGCCATCGGTGAAGCGCGAAAGCGCCAGCTCCCCCGGACGGATGTTCAGGCACGCGCAGATGTCCCCCGCCAACTCCTTGTTGGCGGATCCGGCGAAGACCTTCAACCTCGATTCCGTAGGCACTGTGCGAATTCCCAACCGATGCGTGTTCTCGAGCCGCGCGCTACCCGCCGTCTAGCCGCTCGCGGAGCCGAAGTCGGGTGCGCCTGGGACGCCGCTCGCTGCCCGGCCCACATACTCCGCCGGCCACGCCGCAAACCCCTCGGCCCGCAGCGTCTGCGCTACTAGTCTCGCAGACTGATAGGACTCAAAGACCCCGTAAACTGCGGATCCGCTGCCTGACATCAGAGCTGGCTGCGCCCCCAAGGCCTGCAGCCGCTCCTTAAGAGCGGCAATCAGCGGGTACCGCCGGAATACTACCGACTCGAAGTCATTCACCATGCCCTCCCTGCTGCCTGGCAGCGAGCCGACGGAGGGCGCGTTGGAACTTAGGCCGGACCCTTCGATCTTACTCTTATCCGAGTCTAGTGTCAATGCGGCGCGGTGCTGCTGCAGGGCCCGATATGCCCACGCCGTGGAGACTTCCACCGCAGGCTGCGCGATCGCCAGGGCAGCCGGTCGCATGTCAGCCAGGGGCTTCAGCTCGGTGCCGCGACCAGTGCCGATGGCGGAGCCTCCAAGCAAGAGAAACGGCACGTCGCTGCCGAGCTCGGCGGCGACGTCGAAGAGAGCCTGAGCGGCGGGCCGGGCGGGCAGCATGGAGGCGACCGCGCGAATCACGGCCGCCGCATCGCTAGAGCCGCCCCCCAAGCCAGCGCCGGACGGAATGGCCTTGTCAAGGGTGATCTCGACCTGCGCCGCCAGGCCGGTCAGCCTGAGCATCAGGTCCGCAGCGCGCCAGGCCAGATTGTCCTCGCCCTGCAGATCCTCCCGGCTGCAAGTCAACTTGACCGCCGGGCGGCCGGCCGGCGTCAGGCGCACGCTGAGCGAATCGCTCAAGCTCACCGTCTGGAACAGTGTCCGGATGTCATGGAATCCGTCGGGGCGCTTGCCGAGCACGCGCAAGAACAGATTGACCTTGGCGTAGGCCTGTAGTTGCAGTGCTTGCGGTCGGAGGCCTGTGGGATCCGCCATGCGGCCGGAGCGCACTTCCTAGCTGTCGTAGTGCAGCAGGGACGAGACCTCGTACCCGCGGAGCTTGTCACGCCCGTTGAGGAAGTCCAGCTCGATGACGAACGACAGGCCGGCCACCGTCCCGCCGAGCTTCTCCACGAGCTGGATGGCGGCCTCGGCTGTGCCGCCGGTGGCGAGCAGGTCGTCCACGATCAGCACGCGCTGCCCGCGCTGAATGGCGTCGGAGTGGATTTCGAGCGTGTTGGTACCGTACTCCAGCGTGTAGCTCACCTGGGAGGTGGCGGCCGGCAGCTTGCCCGGCTTGCGCATCAGGGCGAATCCGGTCCCCAGGCGCTGGGCAACCTGCGGCCCGAACAGGAATCCGCGGGACTCTATGCCGGCGACCAGGTCGACTGCGAGACCGGCGGCGGCCTCGCAGAGCTCGTCAGCTACCATGGCCAAGCCTCTGGGATCTTTCAGCGCCGTGGTGATGTCGTAGAAGAGGATACCCGGCTTTGGAAAGTCCGGCACTTCGCGGATGAGTGAACGCAGTTCGTCCATGTCCAACCCCATGGTAGCGGGCGTGCGCCTCACGTGCCCGTAACGGCCGCAGGGCGCCGCGTGGCCCCTAGCCGCCAGAATCCTCGCCCTCGGCGTCCGGCCCGGCCGACGTGTCTTCGGCGTCCGGCGTCGCCAAGATGTCCTCCACGGCGCGCTCGATGTCCAGCCCGGCCGATTGCTCGACCCGGTATGTGGACGGCTCGGCGGCCCGCGCCGCGTAGACCAGGGTCTGGTCGGTATTCGACACCAGCACAGTCTCTGCCGCGCCATCCTCGCCTGCCGGCGTCACCGAGGCCGTGATTGCCGGCGAGTCCAGCCCGAAGGCCTTCTGCCGATCCGCGTCGTCGGAGGGAAACTCGGTGGCCGTCAGGTTTCGCAGGCGGTCCAGGAGAGTCTGCGCCAGTTCGCCATCCACCTCGCGGCTGCCGTCCGATTCCAGCAACCAGCCGTCTTCGCCCTTCACGAGGGCTACGCCCTTGTCCCCAGCCCGCACCTCGACCCGCTCCGGGTCGGCGAAACCGAAGTCGAACAACTTCTTGTTGCGGAAGTCCTCCAGCGGCTTGTCGAAGCTCTCGGCCAGCGTCGCGCTCACGCCGAACACGCCGCTGTGAGCGCTGCTCGCGGCATAGTACGTGTCCCCGTCCTTGGCCACCTTGAGCTCGTGCTCGCCGCTGTCGTCCGCGACGGACACCGTTGCGAGCGGCGCGCGGAACGAATAGTCGGGACTCTCGGCGGAATCGCTCAAGACCTCGGTCATCTCGGCAGTCCTCACCGCTCGCACGAGATCGCTGACCGTGAAGTCGTCGGCCCTCAGCCGGTAAGGCAGGACAATCGACCAGTTCCCATCGGCGCGTTCAAACTGCAGCGTGCGGCCGCCGGCGGCAACCGTGACGCTGGAAATCGAGGCGTCATCCAGGTCAAGCAGGCGCTTGTCGCGCAGGTCGAATCGTGACTTCTCGAAGGTTGTCTTGTTGTAGCTGTACAAGGTGAACAGGCGCGGGTCGCCTTCCAGCCGGGCGAACACGCCCGAGCCGGTCGGCGTGTCTCGCCCGAACTGCACTGCGCCGCCTCCCTCGGCAAGCTTGAAGCTCACGGCCAGTTCGGGCTCGGCAAGCTCGTACGGCTCCCAGTCCACCACGTTCTCCGAGACCACTCTCTCGGCGTTCAGAGTCGCCAGGCTGGAGACGAGCTGGCCCACCGCGGACTGGTCGGCGGGAATCTCCAAGCCGCCGCCGAATTCCCATTCATCGTCCGCCCCGCGCACCACCGTAATGGCATCCTGGCCCTTCCGCAGCAAGCTGACTTCGCGGATTTGGGCCTCTTCCAGATCGACGACGTTCGGCTGGGCATCCTCGTCCGCTGGCGGATTCTCCCGCGTGTACCAGACGGCTCCGCCCAGCAGGGCCAGCAATACGGCAGCTACGAGAAGGGGATTCGCTTTCATGGCTACGAAGCGCGTGGCGCAAGTGACGCTGCGACGGGTCGAAGTTCTCCGCTAACGGCGGCCCCACCATGTCCAGACGCCGGTGACGATAATGATGAGCGGCAGCAGCAGCAAGCTCGCATAGAAGATGCGGCTCATCTCCGCGGCGGTCATCTCGATCACGGTCGATTCCGGATCCTTCGGGCGGACCGAGATCAGATCCTCGTCCGAGCTCAGCCAGTTCAGCATGTTGAGCAGCAGATCGTCGTTGCCGCCAAGTGCCAGGCCGTAGTTGCTGGCAAAGCCGGCCGAGCCGACCGCTACGACGCGGCCCTCCGGCTCGGCTTCTTCCTCGGCCGGCTCGATAGCGTCTCCCGCCGCCTCGGACGGCTCGGACGCCTCCGCAGCTGCCCCGGGCACGTCGTATGTCGCCGCCACGGCCAGAGCGATCGGGCCATCGGTCTGGCTCGACTCCGGCCCCAGCGTGAAGCCGGCCGCCTCCGCTCTCAGGGCCGACGTCGCGAAGCTCGTCTCCGAGCTCTCGAACAACACATCGACCGTCCAGCCGTCAGGCACGTCCGACGCTTGCCCGACGCTGCGAGCGCGCGGGAAAAGAGTCGCCACGTTTTCCAAGGGCTCGACGATCGGATGGAACTGATACTCGCTGACCAGCGGAGTGAAGGGGCCGCCCCCGAAGAGCTGGCCGATCGCAGACTGGTCGATGACCACGTCGTTCTTGGCCTCGATCCCCCAGCCCGCAAGCAGATCCACCAGTTTCGGATTGCGCTCCTCGCGGCGGCCGCGCTCGTCGGGCAGCACCGGCCCAAGCAGCAGCAGCGCCCGGCCGCCACCCTCCACGAAGTCGCGAATCGCCGCGACTTCCGGATCGAAATAAGCCGTGCTGGGGCCCGCTACGACCAAGATGGTGCAATCTTCGGGAACCGCGCCTTCGGTGAGGCTGACCTGTTGGTGATCGTAATTGGCGTCCTCGATGCGCGACACGGCGTTGGCGAATCCGTTGCGATCCATGTCGTCGCCGGAGGACTCGCCGTGACCGGTGACAACACAGGCGGTCTTCTCTTGGCCCTTGATCGCCGTGATGATGGCGTTGGTGATGTCCTGCTCGCTCAGCGAAGAGGCCTCGTGGCGCACGCCGTCGATGTTCAAGATCAACGTGCCGTAGCTGCGGACGTTCATGGCCTCGGTCTTGATCGGGTCCTCGTCGGGATCGACGTACTCGACCGAGACACGGTTCGACGCGTTCTCGTAGCGACGCAGCATGTCCTGGGCCGCTACGAACTGCGACGTCCGGTCGAAATAGGAAATGATCACGTCGCGCTCGAGGCCGTCGAGGATCTTGTGCGTCTGGTCTGACAGGCTGTAGAGCTTGCGCTCGGTCGCGTCGTAGGTCTCGTTGTACTGGACGCCGAGCCAGTTTGCCATGGCCAGGATGGCCACGAACACCAGGGTGTAGACAGCGGCGTAGCCGCCCGATCTGAACTGTCTGGAACGCAACCAGTCCATTGCCGAGCACTCCTTAAGCTTTCCAGCGCAGCGCTTCGAGAGAGCGCTTGCTGAGGAAGAGTCCGAGGGAAATCGCGCTGAGGTAGTAGAGCAGGTCCTTGAGTTCGATGACGCCCTTCGAGAACTGTTCGAAGTGCGGCGAGATGGCGAGGTACTCGCAGATCCGGCTGAAGGTAGAGGTCTCGTACGAACTGATCCAGTTCAGGACCCAGAGCAACAACAGGACGCCGAACGTCAGAGCGCCGGCCACGATCTGGTTGCGCGTCAGAGTCGAGAGGAAGGTGCCGATCGCGATCATCGAACCGCCCATCAGCAGCAGCCCGAGCAGAGAGACCAGCAGCGGCTTCCAGTCCGGCGTCGTGTACAGGAACAACACCGAGATGTTCAGCAATGCCACCAGCAGCAGGCAGCCGTACAGCAACAGCGCCCCGAACCACTTGCCGCAGATGATGTGGTAGTCCTGCAGCGGGGAGGTCAGCAGCAGCTCGATCGTGCCGCTGCGCTGTTCCTCCGCGAACAGGCGCATCGTGATCATCGGCACCAAGAAAAGGAGCACGATGCTCATGTTCCCCAGTGACGGCTCGATGACGAACTGGTTGACGTTCAGCGGCGGAGCGCCGGCGCCGCCCTGGGCCTGCACGCTGGCGCTGTAGTCCATGAAGAACGCCAGGCCCGAGGTGAAGAAGTAGCCGAACACCACGGCGAACATGGCGAGCACGATGTACGCGATCGGCGACGTGAAGTACACCTTGAACTCGCGCATCGCGATAGTCCAGATGTTTCTCATTCGTCCTCGCCCTCCCCGCTCTCAGAGCCCTCGCCGGCGGACGGATCCGATTCAGCCGCCGCAGGCTCGGACAGCTCTTCCTCCGCCTGCACTGCGGCCGACTCGTCGCTGGTCAGCTTGAGGAAGATGTCCTCCAAGCTCAGCCCGAGCGATCGCATCCCGTACAGGCCCCAGCCGGACGTGACCACCGCTTCCGCCAGCCGCCGCGTCAGGTTCTCGTCCTTGTCGGCCTCGACGCGCCACACCGTGCGGCCGTTGCGGGCCTCGTGCTCAACTACCTTGCGGACAGCCAAGTCGAGTTCGAGCCGTTCCCGGACCTGTGCGGATGGGCCCTCAATATCCAGCAACAGCGAATTGGCGCCCTGTAGCTGCGCGGTGAGGTTCTCTGGAGTATCGCTGGCCTCGATCCGCCCTTCGTTGATGATGATCACCCGCCCGCAGGTGCCAGCGACTTCCGGCAGGATGTGCGTGCTGAGCAGGATCGTGTGCTCGCCCGCCAGCGATCGAATCAGGCCGCGCACCTCGATGATCTGCTTGGGGTCCAGGCCCGATGTCGGCTCGTCGAGCACCAAGACTTCCGGACCGTGGATCAGCGCCTGCGCAAGACCGACGCGCTGCCGATAGCCCTTGGACAGCTTGCCCACCAGCAGGTCGCGGACAGCGCCGGTGGCGGTTCGCTCCAAGACCGCGTCGACGCGCCGGGGGATCTCCTTCTTGGGGATGCGCTTGATGGCTGCCACGAAACGCAGGTAGTCGCCGACCTCCATCTCGGGATACAGCGGCGGAGACTCGGGCAGGTACCCGATGCGCCGCTTCACTTCGATCGGGCTCTTGCCTACATCGAAGCCCGCGACGCTCGCCGTCCCGAGTGTCGGCGGGAGGAAGCCCGTCAGGATGCGCATGGTCGTGGTCTTTCCGGCCCCGTTCGGGCCCAGGAAGCCGACGATCTCGCCGCGCTCGACTTCAAAGCTGATGTTCGAGACTGCGGTCTTGGGCCCGTAGCGCTTGGTGACGCCTTCAACCTGAATCATGGACAAGAACTCAAGAAAGGAGCGTTAAGGGGATCACAAACGGTCGAGCCGCGAGGAGGGTCCTAGCCCGCTGCCAATCAACCGACTCTACCTCTATTTTGAAGGGATCGGAGCCGCGTGTCAATCCGGACTTGCGGCGGGCTTGATGCCGTATTCCGCAGGCTATAGCCGAAACCGGGCCGCGTCCCGACAGGGGCCGCGTCGCCGCACGACAGAACTTCGCGGATGGCAGTTGTCTGTTCCGGGGCTCATCGTCGCTATAATGTGCCGGGCGGTTGCGGGACAACCTCGACTGCAACTTCCCCGAAGGAGACATCTCATGCGCCGTGCCGTTTGCTTCCGTGCCGCCGCCCTGACCCTTGGCCTGGGGCTGGCCGCTATCGCCTATCACGCAACCACCGAAGATCTGATGGTGTCCGCCGCCAAGTCGTGGCTCGCCTCGCTGAATAGCAACCAGATCACGTCAGCCAAGTACAAGCTGGACAACCCCGACTACGAGCGCTGGCACTACGTGCCGGACAACAGCTTCGCCAGTACGCGCGGCTACCGACGCAACGGCCTGACTTACAACGAGATGAGCCCAGAGCAGCGGTCGCTGGCCGACGCGCTGCTGTCAGCGTCGCTGTCGCGGGCGGGGTTCGTGTCCGTCAAGACGATCATGAGCCTGGAAGAAGTCCTGCGGATTAAGGAAGACGACAACACGGGTCGCCGCGATGTGAACGTCTACCACGTCAGCGTCTTCGGCGAGCCGTCGGTGGATGGCGACTGGGCCTGGCGCTTCGAAGGCCACCATGTCTCCCTGCACTTTCTCATGCGCGCTGGCAAGCTGGTCTCGACCGCGCCGGAGTTTCTCGGCGCGAACCCTCACATGGTCATGGATGGTCCGCGCAAGGGCGTCCGTCCACTGGGCGCACGCGAGGACACCGCCCGCAAGCTAATGATGTCCTTGGGCGACGCGCTCAAGAAGAAGGCCTTGGTGGCGGAAGAGGCCTATCGGGACATCCTGACAACCGCCGACACCCGGGCCGTGCTGGAGAACGAGCCGCAGGGACTGCCAGCGTCCGAGCTCAGCCAGGCGCAGTACGAAATGTTGCTGGCCACAGCCGATCAGTACGCAGTCTCAGTGCCCGCCGAGCAGGCCGAAGCGCGGATGAAGAGAGTGCGGGAAACGCCGAAGGACCAGCTGTTCTTCGCGTGGGCCGGCTCGATCGAGCCCGGAGGCGGGGACTACTACCGCATCCAGTCGCCGGAGTTCCTGATCGAGTACGACAACGTGCAGAACGGCAACAACCACAGCCACACGGTCTGGCGGGAGTTCAAGGGGGACTTCGGCCGGGATCTGCTGGCGGCGCACTACCGACTCGACGATCACGGGATGGGCCCAGATCGGAGCGTGGCAGCGGACTAGCGAGGCCGCCGCGACACATCGCGGTTTTGAGCCGAATCTTGTCTATTTGAGGCCCAGCTTCGACAGCCAAGGAGGTTGACGGCAAGGTCTTCGACGCTGGAGCGTGCCAGGGTCCAGCAGCCCAAACAGTGCCTCGCCCGCCGAAATCGCCCTCCGCATGTGTGTCCGCACCGAATGACGAGAGTCCAAGCCGGCGCCTGATTCGCCGAATTGAATCGGATCGGCGCAACGGATGGAGCCACATGACCAAATTGCAGCGCAGATATTCACGCCGTGAGCTGCTGGCCGGAGCTGCGACGATTTCACTCGGGTGCTCGGGTCGGTCCGCGGGCGAGCCCGAGTTCGACTTGCTCTTGCGGGGCGGTCACGTGATCGACCCGAAGAACGGGTTGAGCGCGCTCCGCGACATCGCGGTGAGAGGCGGCCAAGTAGCCTCCGTCGCGGCTGCGATTGATGCGGGCCGGGCCTTCAAGGTTGTGGATTGCCGGGGACTCCACGTGACGCCCGGCCTGCTTGACCTGCACGTGCACGTCTTCGCGGGCACGAACGAAGCCCGCTCGTACGCCGGCGACAACAGCGTCTACCCGGACGGTTACACGTTCCGCTCCGGCGTCACGACGGTCGTCGATGCCGGTTGCGCCGGCTGGAGGAACTTCGAGGCCTTTCGGAACACGGTTATCAGCCGTGCCCGTACGCGCGTGCTCGCACTGGCCAACATCGTCGGCCACGGAATGAGGGGCGGGGACTTCGAGCAGGACTTGAGCGACATGCAGGCAGGCCCGACCGCCGACCTAGCGAAGGATCACCGCGACATCATCGTCGGTGTGAAGTCGGCACACTATGCAGGGCCGGAGTGGGACCCGTACGAGGAGGCGGTCCGCGCTGGCAGCGCGGCGGGGATTCCGGTGATGGTGGATTTCGGGTCGAACCTGGCCGAGCGGCCCATTGAGACCCTCCTGACCGAAAAGCTGCGACCCGGCGACATCTACACGCACTGCTTCTCGGGGAACCGCAGGGAACTGCTCCCCGACGGAACGCCGAATCCCGGGCTCTTCGCGGGGCGAGAGCGGGGCGTGCGCTTCGACGTGGGCCACGGGGGCGGCAGCTTCAAGTGGAGCGTCGCTTCCGCCTGCCTGGAGGCGGGATTCCCGCCTGACTCGATTTCAACGGACCTGCATATCGGCTCGATGAATGCTGGCATGCAGGACCAAGTGACCACTATGAGCAAGTTCTTGGCGCTGGGACGGTCCTTAGAAGAAGTCGTCCGGCAGTCGACTTGGAATCCGGCCCGTCAGATCAAGCGGGAGGAACTGGGCCACCTTTCGCCCGGCGCGATTGCCGACATCGCGGTCCTGCGGCGGGAGTCCGGGGCCTTCGGCTTCGTCGACAGCTTTGGCGCTCGTCACGATGGTACCGCGAGGCTCGTCTGCGAGATGACGTTCAAGGACGGTCTGCTGGCGTGGGATCGCAACGGCCGGACACGTCACGACTGGCGCGAGCTGCCCCTGGACTACGGGCGGCAAGGCGAGTCGCGCTGGGACGGGCTCCTGAATTGAGATCGGCTGCCGTCGGCCTTCGGGGATCCTATCGAACGGCCTTGAGACGCCAGTCGTGGCTCCGGTGAGACTTACAGGCATCATCGCCCGCACCGTGCTGTTCGCGGGATGGCTCTCGGTTCCCGGACTGCTGCTGCCCGATGACTGGCCCGAGTGGCGAGGGGCGGGACGGCGCGGCGTGTGGAACGAGACCGGCATCGTGGATCGGTTTTCCGGCCAGAGGCTCGCCCTGACGTGGAAAGCCCCCGTAGGTTCCGGGTATGCGGGGCCTGCGGTGTCCGCCGGGCGCGTCTTCGTCACGGACTTCCGTCCAAGCGGGGGCTTGGACGGCCACGAGAGCTTGGTCGCGCTCGACCAATTGACCGGGATGCCGCTCTGGTCACGCCGCTGGCCGGTCAACTACGCGGGCATCGAATACGCCGCGGGGCCGCGAGCGACGCCCACTGTCGACGGCGACCGCGTATACGCATTGGGGGCGACCGGCCGCTTGGTTTGCGCGCGGGCGCTCGACGGTTCCGTGCTTTGGGAACGGAGCTTTCCGCGGGACTTCGGCACCGAGCTGCCGCCGTGGGGAATGGCGTCCGCGCCGCTTGTGCACGGGGACCTGCTGATCGCCGTAGCGTACGGGCGGCCCGACGCAAAGGTCGTCGCGCTCGACAAGCAGTCGGGCGAGGAGGTCTGGCGGGCGCTCTCGTCCGAGCATTCCGGTCCGGGCTACTCGCAACCGATCCTGGTGCATCACGAAGGCCGGCCGACACTGATCGTCTGGCACGCCGGAGGCCTGGCCGCGATCGAACCTGCGACAGGCACGGTGATCTGGGAAAAGCTGTTCCGCACTCGCATGGAGACACCGATTGCGACTCCCGCTTGGCGCGGGCCTCATCTGCTCGTTTCCGCGTTCTTCAACGGTTCCCGCCTCTTCCGCCTGGGAGAGGCGGACGCCGAGCTGCTGTGGCGGGGTGGCAGCGACAGTGGCGTCGAAACGGACGGCCTGCACGCCTTGATGAACTCCCCGGTGATCGAAGGAGACTACATCTACGGGATCTGCAGCTACGGACAGCTCCGATGCCTGCGCCTCGCCACCGGCGAGCGTGTCTGGGAAACCCAAGCCGTGACGCGCGAGAAGGCTCGCAATGCGTCGGCGTTCATGGTCCGCAACGGCGACCGGTATTTCATCAACAACGACCGCGGCGAGCTGATCATCGCTCGCATGGCTCCGACCGGCTACTCCGAGATCAGCCGGGCGGTCCTGATCCGGCCGACATCGACGCCAGCTGCCCGCCGGGAGCTCGGGGCTGTGAACTGGTCCCATCCGGCCTACGCTGGCAGGAGCGTCTTTGCGCGCAACGACAAAGAGATCGTGTGCGCGTCGCTGGCCGCCGAGTGAGTGCGCCTGACGGGTCTCGGTCGCGCAAGAGGCACGCGAACGCCAATGGAACGCACCGGCCGGAGAGGTGCGAGGCCGTCGCGGGAATGAGTTCCGACCGGCAGATCATCAAATCTCGCCGTGTGCCAGAGCGAACGCTGCCGAGCATGCGGAGATAGAATGGGGCGGCGACCGGGAAACGGACATGACACGTCGACAAGCTCTTCTGGCAAGTGCGGGTGGAGTTGCGGTAATCGCTGCGGCCCAGAGACTCGCGCGCCGACCGTCCGAACGGGGTGCAACGCTACGCCTCAACGCCCGCTCTCGGGTTGAGCGCGAGGGCGTGGTCGAGTCATTGGAGAAGCCGGTTCTCTGGAAGGCGTCCGAAACGGCGATTGTCATCTGCGACATGTGGGACGACCACTACTGCGTCAGCTCGGTATCTCGGCTCGAAGCCATGATCCCGGAAATGAATCGCGTCCTCCGAAGTGCCCGCGAACTCGGCGTGACGATCGTCCATGCCCCCAGCGGAACGATGGACGTCTATGCCGGAACTCCCCAGCGCGAGCGCATGCAGGCTGCGCCGCACGCCGAACCGCCGGTCCCGATCGCCAAGTGGTGCCACCTCGACCCGGCGTCGGAAGGCGCTCTGCCAATCCATGACGCAGAGCCGTGCGACGACGAGTTTCCCAGCGAGGCCAAGCGCGCTTGGAGCCGTCAGCACCCCGACCTCGCCATCGCGGACAAGGACGGCATCAGCGACGACGGGCAGGAGATTTTCAACTACTTCGCCCAGAAAGAGATCGCGAACGTCGTGCTGATGGGCGTCCACACGAATCTCTGCGTCCTAGGCCGCCCCTTCGGCATTCGCCAGCAGGTCCGGCTCGGCAAGAACGTCGTGCTGGCGCGGGACCTCACGGACTCGATGTACGACCCGCGGGATCCGCCATACGTGAGTCACGAGCGCGGCACCGAGCTAGTTATAGAGCACATCGAACGGTACTGGTGCCCCTCGATCATCGGCAACGATCTAACTGTTGCGGCCGATCTCACATAGGCTGGCCGACCGCGGCGGTTTCCGCAGCCTGAACCCGACAACATGGAGGATGGAGCCGTCTGATGGATAGAGCCAGCCCCTATTAATCAAATAGTGCAGTGTTGTGATCGATAGGATAGGTTTCCTTCGCTCGTGACGTGGAACTGGCAACGACCGGACTGGCCCAACTTTTCTTGGGACCCGGATCGCTTCAAGAAAGCGGAGGAGGTGTTCCTCGTCGGCGGCGGCGTGCTGCAGGGCACGCTCACGCACTTGGACGAGACTGACCGTGAACTGCTCACGATCGAGGCGATCAGCTCCGAAGCCCTAACCACGTCCGAGATCGAGGGGGAGATCTTGGATCGGGCAAGCGTTCAGTCCTCGATCCGGAAACAGCTCGGCTTGGCAACCGACGAGCGGCGGGCGACGCTTGCGGAGCAGGGTATCGCCGAGATGATGGTGGATCTCTATCGCTCGTTCGCAGAACCGCTTTCGCACGAGATGCTCTTCCGCTGGCACGGCGTCCTGCTGGGCGGCACGCGGAGGCTGAGGGATGTCGGTCGCTATCGAACGAGCGATGAAGCCATGCAAGTCGTTTCGGGCCCGATTCATCTGCCGAAGGTGCACTTTGAGGCGCCGTCTTCTGCAGCGGTACCCGAGGAGATGGAGCGGTTCATCGCTTGGTTCAACCGCACTGCTCCCGACGGCACCGATTCGCTCGCCGGATTGACGCGGGCTGCGGTCGCGCACCTGTACATCGAGTCAGTTCACCCTTTCGAAGACGGCAACGGCCGGATCGGCCGGGCGATCTGCGAGAAGGCTCTATCACAATGCATAGGACAACCGACGCTGACAGCATTGGCCGCTACGATGCTGTTGCGGCGCAAGGCTTACTACGCAGCCTTGCAGGCGGCCACCAGGGACAATTCAATAACTTCTTGGATCGCGTGGTTTGCCGGCATCACGATCGAAGCCCAGCGTCGCACCCTAGCCCGTATCGAATTCGCAGTCGACAAGACAAAGCTACTTGACCGCCTCCGCGACAGGCTCAATGACCGACAGGTGAAAGCGCTGTTACGGATGTTGCGGGAAGGACCGGAAGGGTTCGCCGGCGGACTGAGCGCCGGAAACTACATGACCATCACGGGAGCCCCGCCCGCAACGGCGACGAGAGACCTTGGCGACATGGTCGCCAAAGGTGCGCTACAGCGAACTGGCGAGCGTCGTCACGCGCGCTATCACCCCACGATCCCATTGAGGCCAGTGCGCCCCGTAACTGTTAATGAGGCCGGTGGACTGAAAGAGGCCTAGTTCATCTGCGAGATGGGGGGCGGCACGCGCGAGTCAGCATGCTTGCCCCAGCGAGGGCGATTGCGCGCCCCTACCCCAGTTCGACGCGGTTGACGCCCTCCACCCGGTCGAACCCCCGGTCGAACGTCGCGAGCCAGCTCACCTCGCGATTCAGCATCACTCCCGCATGGACCGCGTCGCGGGCGGACAGTCCCGGCGTGGACAGCAGAATCCGCTTCGCTAGGTCCGTATCCGCCAGTGTCACGCTGAAGACCGTAGGCACAAGCCCGACGAACAGGTCGTACACCCTGTCGGCTAGGTCGGCCCTGCCCAGCGCCGTGTACCGATAGAGGATTTCCTGCAGAACTTCCGCGCTGGTGCACAGCTCGTACCCTGCGTCACCCGCGGTCTCTAGGAACCGCGTGGCCGGACCGCGGTTCGGGTGATCGGCCCCGGCGACGTACATCGGAATGTTCGAGTCAACGAAGACGTTCACGAGCGGCCGGCCTCGATCTCGCCGATCATCACGGCGATGTCCGACGTGGGACCGTTCAGCCTGCGCAGCTCCGCCAACGGATCCTCGGGGACCGGACCCACCACCCGCTCAAGCCGCTCCTCGATCGCTTGGCGCACCCATGCGCCCCGGGGAACCCGGTCTCGTTCGGCGGCCCGTCGGAGGCGGGTCTCCATCGCTTCGGGAATCAGCAGCTGCATTCGTTTCGACTTCATCGGCCTGCTCCTGAATCGCTCAGGTCGCTCACTACCTGCTGGCGCTGCTCGGGCCCCACGAAGGGGGGCAACCAGTCCAGCTGTATGTGTGTATATACATCATACACAGCGCTCGTCGGCCTGAGAGGGTCCTCTCGGAACCCCTTTTTCCTCGCAGGGGCGAACTAGGCGCGCGGCGGCTGGGCCGCAGAGCTCCCGTCACCGCTTGTCCACCGGTTCCTTGCGACAACGTCCTACGGCGGGCTGGGAGGTGGACACGGGTGCCGGAGACAGCTACGGCGGGAGTCCACGATGGACGCGATCCGCCGGGTACCGCGCCAGGGACAGAGCTGGTCAGGGAAATACTCTCTGAGATCGTGATGCATTCCGAGAGCCTCTCTGCCGGTGGCCATGCGGGCAATCGAGCGAGCGCGCACCAGTTGCAGACCAACAGCAGGCGCTCGAGTGGCTGCACACGAGGTTCAATGCCCAGCGCTCCAGCGCTCAGGAGTGGGCCCTATCAGGCGAGGATTTCGTTGACGACGCGCCCGTAGACGTCTGTCAGGCGGAACTGGCGGCCGCTGTACGGATACGTCAAGCGCTCATGGTCGAGGCCGAGCAGATGCAGGATCGTCGCATGCAGGTCGTGTATGTGAACCTTGTCGGAAACCGCTCGGAATCCGAAGTCGTCAAGCTCGCCAAAGGTCATTCCCCCGCGCACTCCGCCGCCAGCAAGCCAAGCGCAGAATCCATACGGGTTGTGCCCTCGGCCGTACGTGTCCGGATTTCCGGCACCGTCTTGGAGGTCTTGGTAGTGCGGGGTGCGCCCGAACTCGCCCGACCACACGAGCAACGTGTCTTCGAAGAGCCCCCGCTGCTTGAGGTCTTGGATCAGGGCCGCGATCGGCCGGTCGACCGAGAGGCACTTGTTGGGGTGAGCGCTCCGGATGTTTGCATGGCTGTCCCATCCGTTCGAAGTGATCTGGACGAACCGGACGCCCGCCTCGGCGAACCGCCGCGCCAGCAAGCACTGCCGGCCAAAATCGTCTGTAGGCTTGTCCCCGATTCCGTAAAGTTCCCGCGTAGCCTGTGACTCGCCGGCCAGGTCCAACAGGGCAGGCACCTCCGCCTGCATGCGGAAGGCCAGTTCGAACGATTCGATAGCTCCCTCCAGACGCCGGTCCGCGGGGTGCCGCTCCAGATGCGAGCGGTTCATGTCTTGAATCAGGTCCAATTGACGACGCTTGCTCGCGTCCCCCATCGACGGATCGTCAAGATAGCCGATGGTTGCGCCCCTAGCACCCGTCGCCGAGTTTCCGAGCGCAGTCCCTTGATACACGGCTGGCAAGAAGGCGTTCCCGTAGAGCTGGACGCTGCCGCCATCGCCCGCGATGTTCGGCGCGATCGTGACGAAGGCCGGGAGATTGCTGTTCTCGGTACCCAGCCCGTACGCCACCCACGAGCCGATCGAAGGCCGCACGAGCTGCGTCGCCCCCGTGTGCAACTGCCGAACGGCCGGTGCATGCGCTTCGCTGTCGGCTTCCATGGCCTTCAGCAAGCAGATGTCGTCCACGTGCCGGCTGAGGTGCGGCAGCAAGTCTGAGACCTGCATGCCGGACTGCCCTGCCGGTGCGAACTCAGCGATCGGGCCCATCAACTTCGAATAGGCGACGCCGGGCATGGCCCGGTTGGACGGCATCGAGTACGGCAGCACCTCTCCGTCGAGTTCGGCCAGCTTTGGCTTGTAGTCGAACAGGTCAATCTGGGAAGGCCCGCCCTGCATCCAGAGGAAGATCACCCGTTTTGCCCGCGGCGGGCGGTGGGGCGGCTTCGGGGCTAGCGGGTCGGTCTTGGCGCCGGCTCGCTCCGCGAGCATGGCTTGCAATGCGAGCGCGCCGAATCCGCATCCCCACGACTTGAGCCATTCGCGTCGATCCATCGCTAGCACCTTCGGAGGCTACCCCCGGAACAAGAATTCGTTCGAGGCGAATACCGCATGGCAGTACCGCGCCCACGCTTCCTCGCGACCGAGGCCCGCTCCAGTATCGCGCAGAAAGCTCACTGCGTGGGCGATATCTTCGCTCGCGGCCGGCCTGCCAAGGGCGCGCAGCACGAATTTTCGAACACGCTCCTCTTCGCTGGCTGCATTCTGCGCGAGCAGCGCGCGGGCGGCAGCCTTGGACTGCTTGATCAAGAACGGAGAGTTCATCAGGTACAGCGCCTGTGTCGGCACCGTTGTCACGTCCCGGCTGCCCTTCAACGTGTTGGGGTCCGGGAAATCGAACAGGTTCAACAGATCGACCTCGCTGAGCTGCGACTTCCTGAGCGTGGGCAGATAGACGGTTCGCCTGAACCGAATCGAGTCCGACAGCTCCATGCTGCTCGCAAGGAGCGGCGGCTGGCCCATGACAAGGCTCCCGCGAGAGCCCAGCGGCAGACTGGGGCCGCCGCTGCGGTAGTCGAGCGAGCCGCTCACCGCCAGCACGGCGTCGCGAATCGTCTCCGCTTCCAAGCGCCGCACGTTGGATCGCCACAGCAGCAAGTTCTCGGGATCCGCAGCGGCGGCCCGCTCGTCGTGCTCAGCCGCCAAAGCGTAGGTGCGCGACAGCACGATCTCCCGGATCAGCGCCTTAACCGACCAATCCAACCGTTGCAAGCGCAAGGCGAGATAGTCCAACAGCTCCGGGTGGCTCGGATGTTCGCCGAGCAAGCCGAAGTTGTCGACGCTGCCAACGATCCCCCTGCCGAACAGGTGGTGCCAGACGCGGTTGGCAACGACCCGCGCGGTGAGAGGATTGTCGGAATCCGTCAACCACTGCGCCAGTTCAAGCCGACCGCTGCTCTTCTGGAAGCCGATGCCGATCAGACGCCGGTTGGCGATCTTCGGCGTGGCTGGCAGCGGAACCAAGCTGAGGAAGCCGCGGGGGACTTCCGCGCCAAGGTTGTGGGGATTCCCGCCAAGACTGATGTGAGCGTTCTGAGGCTCGGGCTCGTCTGCCAAAGCCAGAGCCATCGGCGGTGCCGGCTTGGCGTAATGCAGGATCCGGAGCGCTTCGGTCTTGGAGGTATTCGCGGCCCTTCGGGCCTGCGCCAGCCGCTCCTTCAAATCGCTGGAGTCGGCGGCGCTGTCCTCATCGCCCGCAGCGGACTCGACCGCGGCCTTCAGCTCGGCCACCAAGGCCTCGGCTGCTTGCTGTTCGGAGAGAGCCGCGGCATAGTCCTCTTGCCAGCGCTCCAAGGCTTCGGCCCGCTCACGCAGCTCCTGTGTCGTCTCGGGCAGGCGGGCGCGATGGACATCGCTGAAGACCCCCGACATGCGGGCGTCTAACGTGCGCGTGCTGCGGAAGATACCGGCCAACGCGTAGTAATCGCGTTGTGGCAACGGATCGAACTTGTGGTCATGACAGCGCGCGCAGCCCACCGTCACGCCAAGGATCGCCCTTCCCAGCGTGTCGAGCTGATTGTCGACGATGTCCATCTGCAATTGCAGCTTGTCCTGGTCAACCAAGGCCCACGGCCCGATGGCCAGGAACCCGGTGGCCACAATCTGCTCGCGGCGCTGTGCATCGCTCTCGAATTCCAGTACGTCCCCGGCAACCTGTTCCCTGACAAAGCGGTCATACGGCTTGTCGCGGTTGAACGCGTCGATCACATAATCGCGGTAGCGCCAGGCGTGCGGCGAGGGAATGCGCCGGCCAAGCCCCAGCGTGTCGGCGTAGCCCGCCAGGTCGAGCCAGTGCCGGCCCCATCGCTCGCCGAACGCGGGCGAGGCGAGGTAACCGTCTACCGCAGCTTCGAGGAAGCTTTGCCAAGGCTCCGTCTCGAGCCCCCGAACCTGTTGGGGCGATGGAGGAAGGCCCGTAAGGTCCAGCGCCAGTCTCCGCAGCAGGGTGTGCCGGTCCGCCGCTCCGACCGGCGAGAGCCCGCTCTCTTCCTGCTTGGCCAAGACGAATCTGTCGATATCCCCCTTGGGCCATCGCGCGTCCTCAACCGAGGGAGGCTGTGCCTCACTCAGAGGCTGCCAAGCCCAGTGCCCGACAGCTGCTTCCGGGGCCTGCGCGGCCGCCGACCGTTCGTGTCGCTCGCGCTGTGGCCAAGGCGCACCGATGCGAATCCATTCAGTCAGGTCATTGATTTGGGCGTCCGACAGCTTGCCGTCGGGCGGCATTGCTGTCAGGCCCGACTCATGGCGCACTGCCAGAATCAGGCGACTGGACTCGGGGTCGCCCGGCACCACCGCCGGACCCGAACGTCCGCCCCGCTCCAGGGCCGCCGCACTGTCAAGCCGGAGTTCGCCGAAGACGGTCGCGGCGCGAGCGCTGTGGCACTGGTAGCAACGCTCCGCCAGCAACGGGCGGACCTTCTTCTCGAAGTGATCCAATCCCGAACCGGGCGAGTCGGCCGCCAGTGCGTTGGCGGCCGCGCCCAGCAGCACTGCGATCAACAGCCGTTTCACGACCCCTTCGTCATCCTGCGCCGGTACCAGTGTAGTCCCGATCCACCGGCACGCGGCGTCTCGGGGGCGCATTCGCTCGGTCATCGCTAGGAACGGCGACCGCGACAGCCGAACGCTTGCACGCGACGGAAGCGGATTTGTACGATAGGCAGTCTATGTCAGACCAACCCGAACGTGAATTCGGTTTCCAGACTCGTTCACTGCACGCCGGCCAGCGGCCCGATCCCGCTACCAATGCCCGCGCGGTGCCGATCTACCAGACCACCTCCTACGTCTTCAACGATACCGCCCACGCTGCCTCGCTCTTCGCCTTGCAGGAGTTTGGCAACATCTACACCCGCATCATGAACCCCACCAACGGGGTGTTCGAAGAGCGCATGGCTTCGCTCGAGGGCGGCATCGGAGCTCTGGCGACCGCCAGCGGGCAGGCCGCCCAGCTGCTGGCCATCTCGAGCCTGTGCCAGAGCGGCGACGAAATCGTCTCTTCTGCCACCTTGTACGGCGGCACCTATACCCAGTTCGACACGACCTTCCGCCGGTTCGGATACAACACGATCTTCGTCGACCCTGACAACCTCGACAATTTCCGAAACGCAATCACCGAGAAGACGAAGGTGATCTATGTCGAGACCGTGGCGAATCCGCGCATGAACGTGATCGACATCGAGGGTGTCGCCGCGATCGCCCACGAAGCGGGCATCCCGCTGATGATCGACAACACCTTTGCCACACCGTATCTGTGCCGCCCCATAGAGTTCGGCGCGGATATCGTCGTCCACTCCGCCACCAAGTTCATCGGCGGCCACGGCACCTCCATCGGCGGTGTCATCGTCGACTCGGGCAAGTTCGACTGGACCAACGGCAAGTTCCCCATGCTCGCCGAACCAAGCCCCGGCTATCACGGCATGGTCTTCACCGAAACTTTCGGGCCGCTCGCATTTATCCTCAAGTGCCGGGTCGAAGGACTGCGCGACCTCGGGCCGTGCCTGTCGCCGCAAAACGCGTTTCTGTTCCTGCAGGGCTTGGAGACCCTGGCCTTGCGCATGGACCTGCACTGTGCCAACTCCCTGGCCCTCGCGAAGCATCTCGAATCGCACCCACTGGTCACCTGGGTGAACCACGCCGATCTCCCGTCCAGCCCTTACCATGCGATGGCGAAGAAGTACCTGCCCAAGGGCCAGGGGGCCGTCTTCACGTTCGGGATCAAGGGCGGCCTCGAAGCCGGCCGGAAGTTCATCAACTCCTTAGAGTTGTTCTCGCACCTAGCTAACGTGGGCGATGCCAAGAGCTTGGTGATTCATCCCGCCACGACAACCCACCAGCAACTCAGCGAAGCGGACCATGCTGCTGCCGGCATCACGCCCGACATGGTGCGCCTGTCGGTGGGCATCGAGGATGTCGAAGACCTGATCTGGGACCTCGACCAGGCGCTCGCCGCCTCGCAGTCCTGACCTCCCCGCGTTCGCGGTTTCGCGGCGCCGGGGCACCCCGCAGAGGCGCTCCGGAGCCGCTGTATCCGTAATCCCGAAAACCGTATCCAAATTTACGGATATGGCGGGCGGCAGCGGCGATGCAACTTATTCACAGCAAAAGGCTTAGCTGCCGCATTCCGCTTGAATTCGCAAGCTGCATCCTCTATAGTGTGGACATTCGAGGCGGGCTTCGCGGTATTGCGAATTCCGTCGCAGATTCACATGGTTCGGTCCCGTGAATTGTCGACGCGGCTGTCGCTCGGCGTCATCCTCGCGGTGGCGCTCGGCGCGCTCTCGCTCGTGAACTGGGCGGAGCGGGGCCGCTTCGGGGTGCCGGAGGACGGGATCATGTGGGCGGACTCGGAGGCCGGGGTGTCGGCCGTCCGCGTCACGCCAAACAGCCCGGCCGCGCTGGTGGGAGTGCGGCCGGGCGACATATTGGCATCTATCGACGGCAGGCCGGTCCACGAGGCGTTGGACGTGGTCCGCATCTTGAGCGACGTCGGGGCGGGATCCCGTGCCGACTACAGCATTGACCGCGATGACGAGCGCATCAGCCTGTCGGTCGCGGTCGGGGAAGGCGCCGGCCGCGGAGCGCTGGGCGGGTTCCTGTTGGTGCTGGGATGGGGCTACGCCCTGATCGGCTTGCTGGTCTGGGCGCGCAGTCCGGGCCACCCGCTTTCCGGCCTGTTCTATGCCTTCTGCCTCGCTTCGTGCGCTGTCTACGCTCTCAGCTCCACCGGGGAGTTGTCAGGAATCGACCGGCTCGTCTACTGGATCGATGTTTGGGCCCTGCTATGGATGCCGGCGTTGCTGCTGGACTTCTGCCTGCGCTTCCCAGACGGGGAGAAGCGGCACGGGCGACTATCAGCTTGCTCGTACGGACTTGCCGTGGCGGTCGGGGCGGCGCACCATGCCACCGCTGGAGGCTGGGTGTCGGGCGGCATCGGCGACGAGGCACTGTTCCGATTCTTCGAAACGGCCCCGCTGGTGCTGCTGGTCCTGAACGGGCTCGCGGCCGCAAGCGTGGTGTGGACGGGGACCCGCGATACCGCCGATCCAGTGCAACGGTTGCAGCGCCGCTGGCTGGGCATGGGCGCGACAGCCGCGATGGCTCCGTTCGGAATCTTCTACGTGGTTCCGTTCGCCGCCGGAACCGCGCCGGGCCCGAACCAAGCCTTCTCGGTGCTCTCGCTGGCGGCGCTGCCGCTGGCAATCGCTGTCGCGCTGTTCCGCTATCGCCTGCTGGACTTCAGCTTGGTCTGGCGGCGGGCCATCGCCTCCTCCGCCGCCCTCGGCCTGCTGTTGGCGATTGGCGCAGCCGTGCTGTTCGGGGGGGGCGTGCCCAAGTCTTGGCTCGACAACTACGGCCCCGTAGTCTGGTTGCTATCGCTGTCTCTGGCCGCGGCTGCGTACCATCCAGTCCGCGACTGGCTGGCGCGCACGCTGGAGCGCAGGGCGTACCGCGAGCGCTACCAAGAGCGGCGCACCTTGGCGGACTTCGCGGCCGAGCTCGCCGCCGAGACCGATCTGAACCGCATGGTAGCCTCCGCCGGCAACCGGCTCGCTCAGACCCTGCACCTTGAGCGCGCGGCAGTCCTTGTGCCGATCGAGCCGGCGGAGGGCGCCGGCATGCAGTTCCGTCTGCTCTGGAGCCGCGGGCTGGATGAGAGCGAATGGGATAGCCCGCGCCGCATCGAGCTGCTCGAAACCGAAGACGGCGCCCGCGTCCGGCCATTTTCGGTGGCAGAGCGTTCCAACGACGCGCGAGACCGTTCGTCAGGTGTCTTCGGCTTGTGGCACTTCGTGCCCTGTCTGCTGCGGGACCAGCTACTTGTGTGGATCGGCTTGGGGCGCACGAAGCGCGGCGAGCTGCTCACCAGCGAAGATGTGGCCTTGGCCGAGACGGTTGCCGGCCCGCTCGCAATCGCCCTGGAGAACGCGCGCCTGTACTCCTCTCTGCGTGCGAGGGCGGCGCAGAACCAACGCCTCAAGGACTTCAACGAGAACATCGTCGAGTCTCTCTCAGTCGGCATCGTGGTCCTGGACACGGAGGGTCGCGTGCAGAGCTGGAACACCCAGCTAGAGCTCGCGCTGCACATATCGCGGGAGAACGCCGTGGGCCGTCCGCTCGACAAGCTGCTCCCGGTCGCTCTGCTCGAGCGGGTCAACGCCTGCGTGGACGAGTCCGGTTCCGGCACAGTGCACAAATTCTTGCTGCGCTCTGCCGAGCTCCCCGAGGAATTCCGCCCGCGGGACCCTGCCGACAACGCCGACCGGCTCATCAACCTAGCCGTCGCGCCGCTCGTCGCGAAGGGATTCGAGCCAGTCGGGAGACTGCTGATCGTCGACGACGTCACAGAGAGGGCGGAGCTTGAAGAGGCCGTGCTGCAGGCGGACAGACTCTCCTCGGTCGGCCTGCTGGCAGCCGGAGTGGCCCACGAGGTGAACACGCCCCTCGCGGTGATCTCGACCTATTCCCAGATGCTGGCAGACCGGTTCGGCACGGGAAGCGAAGAGGCGAAACTGCTCGGCAAAATGACCGAGCAGACGTTCCGAGCCAGCGAAATCGTCAATTCGCTGCTGGACTTCTCGCGCACCTCCGGCGCGGAAATGACCCGCTGCGACCTGAACCGCGCGATTTCCGACACGCTGGAACTGATCTCGCCCCAACTGCGAAGCGCCCGCGTGCGGTTGGAGCCGCGCCTGGACGCGTCCGCGATCATTCGGGCCAACCGAGGCAAGCTCCAGCAGGTGCTGCTGAACCTGTTCCTCAATGCCCGCGACGCGATGCCCGATGGAGGAACTCTGCGCGTCACGACGCGCATGACCGCGGACGCGACCAGCGGGGCGCGGGCACAGGTTCTGGTGTCGGACACCGGCACAGGCATCGAGCCGGAACTGCAACGGCGGATCTTCGATCCCTTCTTCACCACCAAGGACTCCCGGAGCGGAACCGGACTGGGGCTGGCGGTGAGCTACGGAATCGTGCAAGAGCACTCCGGCACGATCTCCGTCCAGAGCGCACCCGGGGCGGGAACGACCTTTACACTGGAGTTCCCGCTGGCCGAGCAACCGGTGCATGCCTGAAGAACGGACCGCCCCTAGCGCCAGGCATCCGGCTCGCATTCTCATCGTTGACGATGAACCGGCAATCGTAGAATCCCTGCGGGCCGTCGTCGAAGCGGCCGGCTACGCCACCCTAGCCGCAGGTACGGCAAGGGAATGCACGGAGGTCTTCGCCCGCCAGCCCTGTGATCTTGTGCTGCTGGACCTTATGCTGCCGGACCGGACTGGCCTCGAAGTGCTCACCGACATCGTTGCGGTCAGACCTGACACCCCGGTGCTCATGCTGACCGCGTACGGCTCGATCGAGACAGCGGTGGAGGCCACGCGCCGAGGCGCTGCCAACTTTCTGACCAAGCCTTGGAACAACCGCCAGCTGCTGCTGGAGATCGAGCAGCAGCTGGCGCGAAAGCGGCTGGAGACCGAGAACGCCCGCTTGCGGGACGAACTCGGGCAGGCCGACTCGGTGAACGACCTGATCGGCAAGTCGGAGGCGATTACCAGCGTGTTGGTGATGATCCACCAAGTGGCCCGCACGACTTCGACGGTGCTCGTCACGGGCGAGAGCGGCACCGGCAAGGAGTTGGTCGCGCGCGCGATTCACAGGAACTCCGCCCGCGCCGAGGCGAACTTCCTCACCGTGAACTCTGGAACGATTCCGGGCGAGACGCTTGAATCCTCGTTGTTCGGCCACGTCAAGGGTGCGTTTCCCGGCGCAGAGCGCGATCGGCAGGGCTGCTTCGAATCGGCCGCTGGCGGCACGATCTTCCTTGACGAAGTCGGGGCCCTGTCACTCGAGACCCAGGCCAAGCTGCTGCACGTGATCCAAGAGCGAGAGATCGTGCCCGTCGGGTCCAACGAGCGCAGGCGGGTGGACGTGCGGATCATCGCGGCATCCAACGAGGACCTGCAGGCTGCCGTCGCTGGCGGCCGCTTCCGCGAGGACCTCTACTACCGGCTGAACGTAATCGGGATCGAATTGCCCCCCCTGCGCGAGCGGACCGAGGACATCGCAGTGCTGGTCGAGGAATTCCTGACGCAGTTCTGCCGCAGGGAGAGCAACCATTTCCTCGGACCTGACCGACGATCGACGCTGCGGTTCGCTCCCGAAGCGCAGCAGATCCTCATGTCGCACGGCTGGCCGGGCAATGTCAGGGAGTTGCGCAACGTGGTCGAGCGGGCGGTAGTGCTGGCGACTCAGGAAGAGCTCGGCGCGGACGTGCTGCCCGACTCGATACGGGGAGCGACAGGCTCTGCCGCGCCGCAGGCGTCCGAGCAGGACATCCACGCTCGGCGTCCGGGCGAGAGCTTGCCCGAAATCGTGGAGCGCTTTGAACGTCAAGTTCTGCTGGGCGAGCTCGAGCGACACGGATACAGCCAGACCGAAACGGCCAAGGCGCTCGGCGTCGCCCTTTCCACGCTCAACCAAAAGCTCCAACGTCTGGGCATCGACACGAAACGAAGGCGCGAGAGCGTCTCGCGATGACTTGGCCGCAGCGATGGCAAGCTCAGCCCAGCTGCGCGCCGCAGGGCCACAAACGGAAGATCGCCGAGCGGCGGGGCTGCGAAGAAACAGCCCTTGACGTCAGGTGGCGGCATTCCGTAAAATCGCGGGCGGGGTTATGAACGGGCCATCTGACGGGCGTCGGCGGCTCTTGCAGTCGAATAGGCGGCTGTTGCAGTCGAATCGCCGGATGGCTCGTGTGGAAACGTCGCGCGGTGCCGACACCTTGGCCCGCGAGGCGAATTTGAGTGATCGGAGTGAACAATGAGAGCTAATCAAGGATTGAACGTCCGCCTGTTCGCAGCGTGGACACTGGCGGTGCTGCTGCCGGCCCTTGCATGGGGCCAAGGTGCGGCTGGCACGATCAACGGGACCGTAAGCGATGCCACCGGGGCAGTGATTCCCGGTGCGCAGATCTCAATCGTCAACGCCGAGACCGGCGTGGAGACTCCCTCCGAGACCGGCATCAACGGCGTCTACGCCGTGCCCAACATGCCGCCGGGCGAGTACAACATCTCTGCCTCGGCCGATGGCTTTAAGTCGGCCGAGGTGCGCGGCCTGCGCCTCAACGTGGCGTCAGAAATCACGCAGTCGTTCGCGCTGGAGATCGGTGCGGTGACCGAGACAGTCGAGGTCACGGCGGAACAGCTTCAGGTCCAGACCACCTCCGGTTCGGTTGGTGGTACCGTTGCCACGGAACAGATTCAAGAGCTGCCGCTACCGAACCGCGACATTTTTAACCTCGTGAACTTGGTGCCCGGCGCATCCCGCTCCGAGTCGAATGGGTACGTTTCCATTGGAGGGGGCCGCTCCCGCTCGACGGGATCCTACATTGACGGCGTGAACAACACGCGGGGCGGCCTCGGCGTCCAGAATATCGAGATGGCCCCGCCAGTCGACTCGATGCAAGAGTTCAAGGTGGAGGTCAACTCGATGGGTGCCGAATACGGCCGCAGCTCGGCGGGCGTGGTGCAGGCCCTCACTCGTAGCGGCACGAACAGCTGGAACGGCAGCATCTACCACTTCGTGCGCAACGACGCCTTCGACGCAGCCGGGTGGAACCAAGACGCCAAGCCCAAGCTTCGGCGCAACAACGGCGGCATCTCGATCGGCGGCCCGATTGCAGAGAACAAGACATTTTTCTTCTACAACATCGATGTCTTTCGCCAGAAGCTCGGCTTGATTCGCACACGCAATGTCGGCCTGCCCGAATTCCGAACCGGCAACTTCTCGCGAGCCACACGCAATGCGGGTGGCAACGCGGTGTTCGTGCCAATCTATGACCCCATGACGCGCCAAGGCGGATCGTTCACCAGACCCCGGGGAGCATCCCCGTTCCCAGACAACACGATCCCCGTGGATCGCTTGGACCCGGTCGCGGTCAAGGCAGCCAGCTACATACCGGACCCCAACCGTGTGCCGAACAACCTAAACAACCTCGCAGGCAACTGGCGCGAGGCCGCCGATCAGGCGCGCAATCGCGACTACCACACGTTTCGGTTGGATCACAACTACTCGGACAAGTGGCGCACCTTCGTGCGCATGATCCTGACCGAGCCGGATGACACGGTGACCGACTACACCCAGGGATACGGAATCGCGGACCCGGGGGGCATTGCAATCCTGAATCGCCGCCAGAACTGGGGCCTCAACAATACCTACACCTTCAACCCGACATTCTTCGTCACATCGATCATCGGGTTCAATCGAGTCTCGGTAGACAGGAAATCGGGAGATTGCTGCGACACGAATTACGCCGATCATTTTGGCATTCCCGGCCTCGAAAAAGGCGGCGAGGTCTTCCCGCGCTTTAACTTCGGGGGTGGCCGCGGCGTGCCGATGTCGTGGATCGGTGCCTTGGGCAACGCCCACCGGTTCGCGGTCTTCACCAACTTCGACTACGAAGCCAACTTCACCAAGATCAGGGGTAATCACACCTTCAAGTTCGGCGGGAAGTACACGTCCTACCAAGGGAATGAGGTCAGCCGTCCCCAGCCCTCCGGACACTGGCGGTCGACGGGCCACCTAACCGGCGAGTGGAAACTGTCGGGAGGAGGGCGCAACAACAACACGGGCGTTGCCTTTGCCGACTTCATGCTCGGGCGTGTATGGAATCTTGACACGCGCGTCGCACCCGGGATCGGCAAGCGGATCAAGTATTGGTCGGGATTCTTCCAAGACGATTGGCGAGCTACCCAGCGCCTGACGCTGAACATCGGCCTGCGCTACGAGACAGAGACCCCGATTTACGAAGTGGGGGGGCGCATGAACGGCTTCTGCGAGTACTGCCCGCATCCGCTGGCTGGCCAGAACGGCATCCCCGAAGGCGCGATCGGGAGGGTGCTCTTCCCGAATCGCGACGGCACCGGCAAGTACCTCTGGCAGTGGGACAAGAACAATTTCGCGCCGCGCTTCGGCTTCGCCTACCGACTCAAGGACGATAGCTCGATGGTGCTGCGCGGCGGCTTCGGGATCTTCTTCGGCAATCCCTACGACCGCAACTCCATCCAGCCGGGTCGGGCCGGATTCGACAACATCTTCCGCGTACGCGGAGGCTTGAGCGGCTACCTGCGCGATGGCGTCCCGGCAGGCGCCTTGGACGACATACCCGAATCCGAGTTGCATGGAGGTTTCGGCGCGGTAGGCACGCGCTTCGAGACGTCCACCATTCAGTTCTGGAACCAAGATCGAGTGCTGCCCTATTCGCAGAACTTCAACTTGACGTTGCAGACGCGTTGGAAGGGCGTGCTCTGGGACTTCGGGTTCATGGGCGCTCTGGCCCGCCACCAAGCGATCAACAACCTCAACATCAACCATATCCGCCCCGAAGATCTCGCAGCGGCCAATGCGCCGGGAGCGAACATCGAGGACTTCCGGCCATGGGTGGCTTGGCAGGGGAATCAAGACCAGATCCAGCTGATGTCACCGAACTGGGGCATCTCGAACTACTACGCGCTCACCTTCAAGTCGGAGAAACGCTACCAGAACGGACTGGGCTGGACCGTTGCCTACACACACATTCAGTGGATTGACAACATTCGTTTCATCGGCGACGGCGACACGTTCGGCGACAACGACAACCCCCAGAACATCTATGACCTCAGCGACGAGCGTTCCAGCTCGGTGAACCGACTGCCGCACCGCATAGTGTTTGCCCCGATCTTCGAACTGCCATTCGGCAGGAACCGCCGCTGGGGGTCGAGCTGGAACAAGGTGCTCGACGCGGTGGCCGGCGGCTGGCAGCTGTCGACCGTGGGGACGATACGCAGCGGCGGCTACATGGGCGTGAACATAGACGGCGGAGGTAACTTGCGCGGAGATCTAGCCGCTGGCGTCGCCCTGAGGCCCAACCTCACCGGCGCTCCCTTCAAGTCTTCGACCCAAAAGGAAGCGGCGGACGGAGTGATCGGGCACAACTGGCTCAACGAGGCCGCATTCGAGAATCCGGCGCCGTTCACGCTCGGCGACGCGGGGCGGACGCTGCCCGGCATTCGCGGACCCATGCGGATCAACTTTGACGTCATGCTTGCCAAGAACTTCCGCTGGGGCGAGAATTGGCGCGCCCGCTTCAGCTGGGAGGCGTACGACGCAGCCAACACGCCCGCTTTCAACATCCCCAACACGTCGCTAGGCAGCGGCACGTTCGGCTTGGTGACGAACACCCTTCCCAATAGCCGGCGCATCATGCAGCTCGGGTTGCGGATCACCTTCTAGCATCCCGCTCACGTTTGAACTAACCGCGGCTCCCGGCGCAGGCCGGGAGCCGTTTTCTTGGATGGGCATTGCCGCAGTGAGAGCGGAACCACCAACGACCCGAACACCCTGGACTGCTGAAGGCGGTACGGATTGGCTGCACAAGCGAACGGTGGCCTGCAAGGCACTCGAACCAGGCCAAGCAATTCGGGCAGATCGTGAGCGATGCTCGAGTGCGGCGGGCGGGCGTCGCGGGATCATGCGCCCACGCACCTAGCGCTCCGCCAGACTTCGTAGCGGCCGGCCATTGGGCTCGGCATGATCCGAGGCCGCGCCGACAGGCGGCCTGGCGCTACGTCATCGAGAACTCCGCCGCAAACGCCAGCCGGTGTTCGCTATCAAGATCGCTCCTGCGGGCACCGTCGAGGACTCCGCCGTCGGCTCAATGTTCCGGAACGGCGAATCGCTGGGCGGCGATTGCAATCTGCACGCGCGCCGACAAACTCGAGTTGCTGGTCAGTAAGTACTGCTCTAGCGCCACAAGCCAAGAGGTGTGGCATGGGAATGCCTGATCGATACAATCTTCGTATTACACTAGACACATCGACGGAGACCTCGTGGAGACAGTGACCATTTCCCCCAAGTACCAAGTGGTGATTCCTAAGCAGATCCGGGATCGCCTCTGCCTCCTGCCGGGCCAGAAGATCCAGGCGATCGCCTACGGCGACCGCATCGAGCTGATTCCTGTGCGACCGATGCGGGAGCTGAGAGGCTCTCTGAAGGGACTCGACACGAGCGTCGAACGCACGGCAGACCGGATATGAATGTCGTCGATTCCAGCGCCTGGCTGGAGTATTTTGCCGAAGGCGCGAACGCTTCCTTCTTTGCGGGACCGATCGAAGACATCGAGGCCCTCGTGGTGCCCACGATGAGTCTCTTCGAAGTGTTCAAGCGGGTGCTCCAGCAACGCGGCGAGAGCGCAGCACTTCAAGCGATTGCGGCCATGCAACAGGGAACTGTCGCGGAGCTGGGAGCGGAGCTGGCTGTGAGGGCGGCGGCGCTAAGTGTCGATATGAAACTGCCTCTGGCCGACAGTATCATCCTCGCGACGGCCCGCAAGTACGGCGCGGAACTGTGGACGCAGGACGCGGACTTCGAGGGTATCGAAGGTGTCCGCTATCGAACGCGGCGAGCGTAGCGACGGGGCAAGGGACTCGACGAAGCACGGACGACCCCTGCGTTCAGGATTGCGCCGCTGGGGATCGCCACCTCCCCTCCGAACACGCTTCCGTCAATGGTGTCCAATCTGCCAGCAAGCCGAGGGCCACGCAACGCGATGCACCCAAGGCCAGTATCCCGACCGGCGGGCGGTTGCATGCGAGAGTCGACAGAGACTACACATCAGGTCGTCGCCTCCGAAGCGGTAATAGTGGGATTCAGGGAAGCCGGCGCCGTCCAACAGTTCGGCACCCCGGTCAGTCGAGCGCGGCAGCGGTGACTCGCCAGCAAGGAAGAGATCGACCTCCTCCCGTGCCCGGACCCCGCAGGTTTCGAAGCAAGTGCGGGTTCGGTCTCCCTTGGGGATCGCCCATGCCGAGAGCAGCACTTCGATTGCATCGGCAGACTACCCGGGAATCGGGCAGCATCACGCGGGCACTCTGGCTGGTCAGCGAGCCATTCCATGCACGGATCAGCTTTCAGTGCGACACACAGACTCAACTGGACAGCCGCCGCAACTCGAGCGAGGACCAGGGAACGCAAATAGCTTGCGAGCCTCGCCCGCAACCAGCTAACTGCTGAGCGCTCGTGGCCCGCGCCGAGCGGATCATGCTCGAGCCACCAATGTGACCTCGCCGTCGGGCTCGACGCGACACCGATAAAGCAGGGCCAATCGCCCTGTCAACCGCTGTGTGCCACCGCCTAGCCGGCTGCCCCGACGATCAAGCCGGGGCAGCTCGGCCGCCCAGCACAGCAGGTTCCCGTCGCGGGAACCCATTCAGTTCTACGGCGCGAGCACCGAGGCGGAGGCCATGACAGGCTGCTCTTGGCGGTTGGCGGCCGCGATCTGGCCCTTGACGCGATGCTGCTTCAATTCCGCAGTTCTTCCGATTGGCTCGACTTCGTCGCCAAAGCCTCGCCTCGCCAAGGCGGCCCGCAGCATCTCCATGTCGCGCTCTTTCGCCCTCAGCGCCTCTTCCAGCTTGTCCCCTGCCCAGCGCTTCAGCCACAGATCGGTCTGCGCTTCCTGCTTGGCCGTCAACAGGTCGATCAACTCGTCGTGCAGGGCGTCGAGCTCCTCGATCTTCTCGGCAACCGCTTGGCGCTTCCGCAAGGGATCGAGCTCAGGCGTCGATTCAGCCCGAGTGCCCCGCCCCGGGCGGCTCGAACCCCACCCGTAATTGAGGCGGACGTAGAAGTTCGCGCCATTGAAGCCGAACGGCGAGAACTGTCCGTACAGGTTGCCGACGGTCATCGCGCCGAACTGGTTCACTTCGGGATAGGTGTTGAAAATGTTTTCGCCGCCCACCGCCAGATGCACGTTGGGCCCGATCGGCACGCCGAACTCGATATCCACCAGCGCCCTGCCCGCGTAGGCCGGGTATAGCCACGAGGAGGTCGGCCCGCCCGGTAGCCCTACTGCGTTCCGCCCGTCCTCGCTGTCCCAGAACTTGCCGAAGTAGTTCACCCGCGCCATCAGGTCCCAGCGGCGGGCATCGTGCGTGGCGCTGATGGTCCAGCGAGTGTTCGGCAGCCCCTGCTCCAGCGTGGTGATGCGGAATCGGTCGATCACAGACGATTGGATGTCTTGGAGTTGCGTGTCCGTGTAGTTGAAGACTGCGCTGAACGTGGTGTTGCCTGCGGCATAGGTTGAGATCAAGTCGATGCCTTGGGTCAAGGTCGCAAAGTCGTTGAGGAAGAACCGAAATACGGGAAAGTTCCGCGCTTCAGGAATCCCTTCCGCCAGCAGCGTCTCGATCTCGGGCTCCGTCAAGGCGACTTCCTGCGACAGAGCGACGCGATCTTCGATCCTTACCCGGAAGAAGTCTGCCGTAAAGGTGAACGCGCCCATATCGATAACGGCGCCGCCGCTCATGTTGAACGACTTCTCAGGTTGGAGCTGGCCGCCGCCGCGCGCCATGGCGACTGCCGAGGTCGCTGGGACGACGCCGTTGTTGGTCAGCTGCCCGCCGATGAACGCCGTCGTCACGTTGAACGCGTTCTGCTGCCCCGGCGTCGGTGCCCGGAAGCCGGTGCTGACCGCGCCGCGCACCGCTAGCACGTCAGTAACCTTGACGCGGCCCGAGACCTTGCCGTTGACTGTGCTGCCGAAGTCGTCGAAGTTCTCGAACCTCAGCGCCGTGCCAAACGTCCACCGGCCCGCCTGAGAGAACTCCACATCGCCATAGGCGGCAACGTTGTTACGGCCCCACGAGCCGGCCGTCGTGTCGGCGCGATAGCCGTTGAAGCCGTTCGAACCGGAGCTGAATCCCTGTACCGCGTACGGACCGATCTGCCACGACGCATCATCGCCCGCCCCGATTGTGAACTCCTCGCGCCTCCATTCCGCGCCTGCCGCCACGTGGACGAGGTCGCTCACCGGCATGGAGACGTCGAAGTTCAGGTTGGTTTCGTCCTGTCGGTAGATGCCTGGACGGAACGATGTCGGCGTGTCGGATCCGAGCGACGCATTGACCGTGTCGAAGATGAACTGGTCGATCTCGCTGGTGCCCCTGCTGATGCTCGCGTCCCAGGCAAACCCGTTCTGCGCGAACCCCCGCAGGCCGCCGACGATTGAGTAGTCGATCAGATCCCCGCCGAACTGCGGCGTAAACCCTCCGGGGAACCGGCTGTAGAGAGTGAAACAGTTCGGGTCGGCCTCGACCGCGGCGAGGGCACTTGCGTCCGGAACGTTGTTCACGATCGGGATGACCGGGCAACCGCCCGCACCCGGCTCGCGACCTGGGGGCGGCTCGCGGCCCTCGGGAGCCGTCTCCGCCCATACGCGGTCGCCCACGAGCAGCGAGGGTGTTCCGTCCTCGAGCACCGGACCGCGGAAGACACCGCCACGGGTATGTGGATTCCGGAAGTAGAACCCGCCCGTGACTTTGCGGGTCAAGTAGTTGGTGTGGCCGTAAAGCTGCAAGTTATCAGAAAGCTGGAGCCCGAAATTCCCGAACAACTTCACGTCGTGGTTGATCTGTGGGGATCCCCACACCTGCGCAGTGTTGCGAATGTTGCCGTTGCCCGCCCCGATAATGGCCGCCGCGTCGTCGCGCTGGATCGAACGGCTGGTCGGCTGGGCGTTGGCGACCTCCATGCTGATGTTGGCGAAGCCGTTATCCCCCAGCGGCAGCCCGACATTCCCAGCGACGGAAAACGTCCTGCCGTGTCCGCCGATGCCGTTGCACGAGTGCTGGATATCGCCGATGATGCCGGCCCCGCATGTAGACGGGTCCCCAGGATTGGCATCCCTGAAGGCCCCGGTCTGGATTTCGAAACTGCCGCCCGAGGGGTCATCCTTCAGCTGAAAGTTCATCACGCCCGCGATGGCGTCGGATCCGTACTGGGCCGCCGCGCCATCCCGCAGAACCTCGACCTGCCGGATCGCGATCGACGGGATGACAGAGATATCCGGCCCTTGCGAGCCGTCTGCAATTCCGTTGCCGAGCCACGTGATGACCGCCGCCCGGTGGCGGCGCTTTCCGTTGACCAAGACGAGCGTGTGGTCGGGCGCAAGATTGCGCAAGTTCGCCGGCCGGACCACGGTCGCCGCATCGCTGATCGGCTGGGTGTTGATGTTGAACGACGGGATGACGGTCCGCAGCTGGCTGACCAGGTCTCTGCTTCCCTGCCGAACGAGGTCCGAGGTGCTGATGACGTCCACGGGAACCGTGGACTCGATGACCGAGCGCGGTGCAGCGCGGCTGCCGACGACCACGACAGTCTCGGTGACAGCGGCCACCTCGAGGCTGAAATTACGCTCGACGGACTGGCCAGCAGCCAGTTCGACACCATCGGCAATCGCCGCTTCGAAACCTGGGCTCTCGACGACGATCGAGTACGTGCCCGGATCCAACGTCAACTCGTACGCACCCGCGCCGTCCGTCGAACCACGTTCCTCGCCTCCGGTAGAGAGGTTGCTTGCCGTGACCCGCGCATTCGGAACGCCTAGGCCGGATTCGTCGTTGACTTGGCCATTGAGAGTGGCAGCATCCTGCGCGGATGCCGGCACCAAGACAGCGCACATAGCCACGACTAGCACTAAAGCATGTTTAATGAATGACATTGAACACCTCACTGTTGTCTTACCAAGATACGTTAGCTTAGCGCATCGATCAATCAAGTCGCAAGCAAAAGTCTCTTCCAGGGTGTACGACATGGTCGTGATTTCCCGCTGAACTGAGACGAAGTCTCATATTGGGCATAGGGTTGCATTTCGGATTCCTCCAGTACTATATACTGGAGGATAGGAGGCCCTTGTGCTCACTCTCTCCCTCTCCGCTCTCCAAGACCGCAAGCTGTGCATCTTGCGGCTGCTCGCCGAACTCGGCGACATGCGCCCCGGCTCCCTCTCGTCTCGCTCCCGCCCCTGTGGCAAGCCCGGCTGCCAATGCCGCTCGCCCGGAGGCAAGCTGCACGGCCCCTACTGGTCGCTCACCTTCAAGACCGACGGCAAGACCGTCACCCGCTCGCTGCGCCCCGACCAAGTCGACACCGCCCGCCAGCAGATTGCCAACTACCGCCGCTTCCAGGCCCTGTCCGCGGAACTGGTCCAGATCAGCGAGCAAATCTGCCGGGCCCGCATGGCCCAAACTGCTGAGGCCGCCGAACAGGCGAAAAAAAAACGCTGAGCCAGAGCTTCGCACCCGACATCCGCGCCGAGATCGACCGCTTCGTCGGCACCCGCCCGGACGATCCCATCGACTTCGAGGCCGTCGAGACCGCTGTCCGCCGCAGCGCCCTGCAACTCGCCGCGCGCGCCGTCGAGCAGCGCCTCGACGCCGACCGCTCCGACCACTGCGGCCCGCTGCGAGACTGCCCCGACTGTGGTCGGCCGGCCCGCTACGCCGGCCGCCGCCCCAAGACCTTCGAGAGCGTGCTGGGCCCGCTCACCCTCCAGCGCGCCTATTACCATTGCCCGGCCTGCGGCCACGGCTGCTGCCCGCGCGACCACAGCCTGGGCTTGCACGGCTGCTCGCTCTCGCCCGGCGTGCTGCGCATGACCGGCGCGAGCGCCGCTCTGGTCAGCTTCGCCGAGTCCTCCGAGCTGCTCGCCGAACTGGCCGGCGTGCGCGTGGAAGCCAAGCAGGTCGAGCGCTGCGCCGAGGCGCTCGGCAGCGAGATCGCCGCCGCCGAGCAAGCCGGGGCTTTCCCTGCCGAGGGCCCGTCTGCCCCGACCATGTATCTCGGCTTGGACGGCACCGGCTTGCCGATGCGCTCCAGCGAGACGGCCGGGCGCGCCGGCAAGCAGCCCGACGGCTCGGCCAAGACCCGCGAGGCCAAGCTGTCGGTAGTCTGGACGGCCCAGTCGCGCCACCCCAAGACCGGCCGCCCGATGCGCGACCCCGGCTCGGCCAGCTACTCGGCCGCGATCGAGAGCGCGGCCAGCCGCGACACCGACCCACAGCCCTCCCCGTTCGCCCAGCGCGTGCGGCGCGAGGCCGAGCGGCGCGGCTTCCCGCAAGCCCAGCGCCGCGTGATCCTCGGTGACGGAGCTGCCTGGATTTGGAAGATCGCCGGGGAAGACTACCCCGGTGCGATCCAGATTGTGGATCTGTTCCACGCCAAAGAGCACTTGCACGCGGTCTCGAAAGCGCTCTTCCCCGACCAGCCCGAGCACGCCCGGCTGTGGGCCGACGTGCGCTGCGACGAACTCGACGACGGCTGCCTCGACGACGTGCTGGCCATCCTGCGCTCCCACGCCGACTGCTGCGCGGCCACCCAGTGCGCCAACTACATCGAAAACAACCGCGCGCGCATGCAATACGCCGACTTCCGCGCCCGCGGGCTGTGCGTTTCTTCGGGCATCGTAGAGTCTGCCTGCAAGGCTGTGCTCGGCACGCGCCTGAAGCGTTCCGGGATGCACTGGACCAAAGCAGGCGCCAATGCGATCGCCGCCTTGCGCTGCTGCAAGCTCAGTGGACTCTACGAGGACTTCTGGGCCTACCGCACTACCCGCCCCTGATGCCTGCCCCGCTGGCTCGGGCCTTCAACCGCCCGGAACCCCTGCTATATCACTTTGAAGTCGTACACCCTCTCTTCCAATGAGAGATGAGCATGAACGGAGGGCTTGTTTCCAACGTGAAATGAGCATGAAGGGGGCCCTAGAAGGGGTGTGGGGATCATCGGAGGGTGATCTTGCAGCTCGATTTGGAAACTCACAAGAGCTTGGACGATGTGCGCCAGTTCCTCGCCAGCACCCCGCCGGGGGCCACCCTGGCACTGGAGCGCAAGCAGGCCTACGAGCATCTCTCACGGGTGCTGCGGCGCTTCGCGTACTGGAAGCTGGGTAAGGCGGACAGGGGCCTGCTACGCAGCTATCTGGAGCGCACCACGGGGCTGTCGCAGTCGCAGCTGACGCGCCTGATCCGGCGCTACCTGGCCGAGGGCCAACTGGCGGACCGGCGCCGAGGCGCGGCCAAGCCGTTCCGACGCAAGTACACGGCGGCGGACGTCGAGCTGCTGGCCGAGACCGACGAGTTGCACGGGAGGCTGTCCGGACCCGCCACGCTGGCGCTGTTCAAGCGTGCTTGGGAGCTGTTCGGCGACGCGCGCTTCGAGCGCTTGGCGGGGCTGTCGAACGGGCACCTGTACAACCTGCGGCACAGCCGCAGGTATGTGCAAAGGCTGGGCGCGCAGCAGCCCACGCGGCCCACGCAGGTGGCCATCGGCGAGCGCCGGCGGCCGCGGCCGGAGGGGCGGCCGGGCTACCTGCGTGCGGATTCTGGCGAAAAGGGTCAGTAATCCGAAGGAAAAGGGTCAGCGTTCTGGCCGAAAAGAATCACTGTTCTGACGAAAAGGGTCAGTTCGGAGCGCAGCGACGCTGACGGATCCTAGTATGCCATCAGGGAGGCACCTCCTTGCATGGATTCCCGGTTCCCGGGAAGATGGGACATCATCATCATTCTGTTCCTCCTGTGTCCGCGGCGGCCGCGTCGAGTGGCCGGGGCTGCGGCTCTGCCTGTGTCAAATTTGGGCGGGCAGGCGGGCTCCCTGGCCAGCCTCCGTTGCGCGCCCAATGTTGCTCACACCGCAGCAAGTGCTGGCGCAGGTGCTGCCAGTACTGTGGCGGGTAGGTTTGCGGGGTGGCGGCGAGCACCTCTTCCAGCAGTGGCTGGAAGTAGTGCAGGCTGCGAATCGGCAGCCCGGCCGGCTGTGCGAGCAGTGTGATGGACTTGCGCGCGCAGCCGAGCAGGATGGCGTTGCGGGCGGTTTCCAGCGGGACTGCGGAACTGTGCCAGTGCCGCGCCAGGCACTCGTCAGCGGAGTTGAAGCGGCCCTGCACGCAGCTGGGCTGCAAGAAGGCCTGGCGCACGCTGGCGACATAGTTGGCGGCGGGATCGGCCGCTGGGGCCAACTCGGAGTCGACCGCGGCATAGGGCCAGAAACGCGCACAGACGGTCAGCCGCGAGCGCCGGTGCTGGTTGGGAGCGGGCTCGATCCGGCAGACCCCTTGGCGCACCAGTTCCTGCAAGCAGCGCCCCACAGTCGAGTGGCTCTTGGCCAGCTGGCGAGCCAGCTCGGCCCGCTCGAACTCGAGCGTGCCGGCCGGGCGCCGGGCTCGCAGACACACGTGCGCGAAGAGTTTGAAGGCCGCGTCGGAGAGCACTCCCAGCGCCCGCTCGAAACCTTCCCCGGCCGCGAAGAACGCACCGGCCGAGGGCTTGATGTGGAAACGCTCTCTCATGTCGCGTCCTCCTGCTGGCGATCCTCTTGCAGGCGTTGCGCGGCCTGCGTCTTGCGCAGCGATTCCCCCTCCAGCGGGAAGCTGTGCGCCACGTGCACCAAGCGGTCCAGGATGCTGTCGGCCATGGTCGGATCGCCCATCTGCGCATGCCAGCTGGCGGGCGGCAGCTGGGAGGTCAGCACCGTCGAGCGCAGGTTGAAGCGGTCGTCGCAGATTTCCAGCAAGTCGCGCCGTTGGGAGTCGCTCAGCGGTGTCAGCGCGAAATCGTCCAGCACCAGCACGTCGGTGCGCGCCAGGCGGTCCAGCAGGCGCGGGAAGCTGCCGTCGGCGTGGGCCGCCTGCAGGTCCCGGAACAGTTGCGTGCAACGCTTGTAGAGCGCGCTGTAGCCGTCCCGGCAGGCCTTGTGCGCCAAGGCGCAGGCCAGATACGTCTTGCCCACCCCGGAGGGGCCGGTCAGGATCACATTGTGCTTGTTGCGCACCCAGCGCGAATCGTGCGCCAGGCTGACGAAGCGCGACCGCTCCAGCCCGCGCGGGTGGCGGTAGTCGACGTCTTCCAGCGTCGCCTGCATGTGCAGCTTGGCCAGCGCCAGCCGCCGCGTCAAGGCGCGGCTCTGCTTCCAGCTGTGCTGGGAGTCGACCAGCAGGCCGAAGCGCTCCTCGAAGCTCAGCTCGGCCGCGCCCGGGTCGGCCAGCTGCTGGCGGAAGGCTTCCGCCATGCCGTTGAGGCGCAGTTGGTAGAGTTGTTCCAAAATCGGCTCGATCAACATGCTGCGCCCTCCTTGGCCTGGCCGGCCCGCTGGGCCGCGGCGCGGAAATACTCCGGCCCGCGGATATTGCCGTGCTCGACCGGCGCTTGGGCCGAGACCTGCTCCGGCTCGCCGGGCTGGCTGTCCAGGCCGCGCTGCAAGATCTGCTTGACGCATTTGTAGCTGCACTCGCCGTGCGCCCGCGCGCGCTTGGCGGCCGCCTCCAAGCGCTGGCTGCCGTAGTGCTTGCCGAGCCGGATAATCCCCAGGCTGGGCCTGTAGGCCTCGCTCGGGTGTGTCTTGGAAGCCATCAGCTCGCGCACCAGCCGAGCCGTCTCCGGGCCGGCTTTTGCAGCCCACTCGACGATCCGTTCCGGCGGCCAGCCCAAGTGCTCGCGGTGGGCCTTGGGGCGGTGCTGCTCGATGGTGCTGTAGCCGCCCTTGCCGCGCTCGCGGCGGTGCAGCGCCACCCGCTCGCCGCGATGGAACAACTCCACGCTGTGCGCGCTGAGGCGCACGTCGACCTGCTTGCGCAGCAGGCTGGCCGGGGCCGAGTAGTGCCACTTGCGCACCGTCACGTGATGGTCCACGTTGACCCGCGCCGTCAGCCATGCGGCGAATTCGTAGTCGCGCTCCGGCAAGGCCAGCAAAGCCGGCCGCTCCAGGCTGGCGAACACGCTCTGGCGCGAGCCCGCGCGCTTTTGGAACGGCTTGGCGTTGTAGGCCGCCAAGCCCTCCCGCAGCGCCTCGTTCAACTCTGCCAGGCTGCAGCAGCGGCGCTGCTGCCGCAACAGCGGCGTGAGCAACTCCCGCTCCACCCCCAGCACGGCCGCCTCCACGGCCGCTTTGTCACGCGGTTTGCCCGCTCGCGCCGGCAGCACCGCCGCGCCATAGTGTTGCGCCAGTTCGGCGTAGCTGCGGTTGACCTCGGGCTCGTAGCGGTCGGCCACGCTCACGGCCGCCTTCAAGTTGTCCGGCACGAACACGCGCGGCACCCCGCCAAAGAAGCGCAGCGCGTTCACATGCGCCCTCAGGAAACTCTCCAGGTCCTGGCTCCGGCAGGCCTCGGCATAGGTGTACACGCTCAGCCCGAGCACGGCCACGAAGATCTGAGCTTCCCAACTCCCCGACGGCTCGTACACCGTCGCCGTATCGCCGGCGTAGTCAATGAAGAGCTGCTCGCCGGCCATGTGATCGTGGTGCAGCACCACGTCCTGACTCGCGCGCCACTGCTTGTACAGCGCGCAGAACTGACTGTAGCTGTAGCTGCGGCCCGGCTCGCTCGCCGCGCAGTACTCGCTCCAGAGCTGCTCCAGCGTGACGCGCTTGAAGCGGCGCAACTGATCGTGCACATGTGCAAAGTCTGGCTGGCTGTGCCTCGCTGGCCCAGCGGCCGACGGGTACAACTGTGCATACAACTCCGCATCGCTGGCGGCGGGACGGGCCAGCGGCCAGCCCAGCCCGGCTTGGCTGGCCCGTCCCAGCAAGCGCTGGATGGCCGACTGGCTCACCCCGGTGGCGCGGGAGATCTCCCGCTGTGTGTGGCCTGCGTCATGGTGCAGGCGCAGGATTTCCTTGATTGCAAACATGGCGATTGGTAGCCTCGGCATCGCGTGCCCTCCTGTCCTCTATGGGGACAGGAAGACACTTGCACCCGCCATCGTCGCCACGCTCTCGGCACTCGACCCCAAGCTCAGGCCGGTGACCCTTTTCAATCAGAACGGTGACCCTTTTCAATCAGAATACGCACCTGCGGATTGATTCGGTGCACCAAGGCGACCTGGACAAAGTCAAGGGGGTCTATCACATCAATGCGGTGGACGAAGTGACGCAGTTCGAAGGCGTGGGCAGCACCGAGCGGATCGCGGAGAGCTACTTGCTGCCGCTGCTGGAGAGCATGCTGGAGGCCTTCCCGTTCGAGATTCTGGGCGTGCATGCCGATAACGGCTCCGAGTACATCAACCACCAAGTGGCGCGCCTGCTGGAGAAGCTGCGCGTGGAGGAGTTCACCAAGTCGCGCCCGCGGCACTGCAACGACAACGCGCTGGCGGAGTCGAAGAACGGCACCGTGATCCGCAAGCAACTCGGCTACGGGCACATCGCCGGGCGGTACGCCGAGCGGCTCAACGCGTTCAACCGGGACGTGCTCACGCCGTACCTGAACTACCACCGCCCGTGCTACTTCCCCTGCGAGCAGGTGGATGCCAAGGGCAAGCTGCGCAAGCGCTACCGCCGGCAGGACATCATGACGCCGTACGAGAAACTGAAATCGCTGCCGGACGCGGAGCGCTTCCTGCGCGACGGGATCGACTTCGCCCAGTTGGACAAGCAGGCCTACCAGTACAGCGACAACGAGGCGGCCCGGCGGCTCAACGAGGCCCGCGACGAGCTCTTCCGAGTGATCCGGGGGGAGGCCGCTAGCGCGGCCTGAGGGCCAGGCCGTTCATGCTCATTTCGGATTGGAAACCGGGAATTCCAGGGGGCTAACTGTATGGGCACAGAAACTGGCCGGTGGGCTAGCCCACCGGCCCCCCTCCGCCACCCGCGGCCTGCCCATGCCCCACATCTCCACACTTGACAACGCTACGGTCGTTGTGGCATGTCTGAAACATGCTCGACCAGCATTGCATTGCCAAGACTCTCTCCACCGCACAGGCCGTGGCGACCCTGCAGGTGCTGCTGGCACAGATCGGCAGCGCCAGCCGGAGCGCATTCGCCCGCCACGTCTGCCGCGAATTCGGCTTCCTCGACAGTCTCGGCCAGCCGCAGGCGGCCAGTTGCCACAAAGCCTTGCGCCACCTGCATCGGCAGGGTCGCATCGAGTTGCCGCCGCCGCGCCATGGCGGCCGCGGCGGCCACTGCCGCCCGCGCCGGCTGCACCAGCCGCTGCCCGCCCCGCAGGCCGTCCCCGCTAGCGCCGGGGACTTGGCCGGACTCCAGCTGACCCTGGTCACCACGCCCGCACAGCGCCAAGTTTGGAATGAGCTGGTCGCCAGCGAGCACCCGCAGGGTGCCGTCATTCACGTCGGCCCGCAGTTGCGCTACCTGATTGAGTCCGAGCACGGCCTGCTCGGGGCGCTCGGCTTCGCCGCCTCGGCCCTGGCGGTCGCGGCCCGCGACGAGTGGGTCGGCTGGTCGGCCGCGCTGCGCCGCAAGCGCCTGCACCGCGTGCTGGCCCTGAGCCGTTTCCTGATCCGGCCCTCGGTGCGTTGCCACTTGCTGGCCTCCAAGGTGCTGGGCCAAGTCCTGCGGCGGCTGCCGCAAGACTTCTGCCAGCGCTACGGCTACCGCCCCGCCTTGCTGGAAACCTTCTGCGACCCGCAACAGCACGCCGGCACCTGCTTCCGCGCCGCCAATTGGATCTGCGTGGGCCACACCGCCGGGCGCGGTCGTTTCGCCGGGCGCGCCCAGCGCGTGCCGGTCAAAACCATCTTTGTGTACCCGCTGCAGGCGGACTTCCGGGACGTGCTCGGGGCCGCCCAGCCACCCGCCTGCGAGCCGCTGGCAGCGGCCGCGGGCCTCGCCTTGGACACGTTCGCCGAGCACGAACTGGGACGCGCCCCGCTGGGTGATTTACGCTTGTCCAAGCGGCTGGTGCAGACCGCCCGCATGCAAGCCGGAGCTCCCATGGCATCGATTCCAGCCGCCGCGCAGGGCCTGCGCTCGGCCGTCAAGGGCCACTACCGCCTGATCGACCAGCCGGACGAGTCGGCGGTGACCCCGGAGAACATCCTGGCCCCGCACCGCCAGCGCACGCTGCAGCGCATGCAGGCCGAGCGCACGGTGCTGTGCGTGCAGGACGGCACGGACCTGAACTTCGCCGAGCATCCGGGCTGCGCGGGGCTGGGCTTGATCGGCAAGAACCGCGGCTCGCAGGGCACGCTGGGGCTGCACCTGCACTCGACGCTGGCGCTGAGCCCGGAAGGCATCCCGCTGGGATTGCTCAAGCTGCAGTACGAAGCGCCGGACGGGCAGGCGCAGCGCGGGCGACCGCTGGAGGAGCGCAAGAGCTTCCGCTGGATCCGCGGGTTGCGGGACTGCGCGGAGGCGGCGGGCCGCTTGACGGACACGCGTGTGGTGGCGGTGATGGACCGCGAGGCCGACGTGCTGGCGTTGTTCAGCGAGCAGCGGCGGCTGGCGGGCGTGGAACTGCTGGTGCGGGCCAAGCACAACCGTGCGCTGGGGGCGGGTCAGCCGAAGCTGTTCGAGCAGATCCGGGAGCAGGCGGCGCAAGGCCGGTTGCAGATCGAAGTGGAGCGCAGTTCGGCGCGGCGGGGCAGCGCTCGCCAGAAGGCCAAGCCGTTGCGCGCGGCGCGCACGGCGCAGGCGGAATTGCGCTGGCAGACGGTGGAGTTGGCGGCCGGGACACAGCGGGCGGGGCCGCTGCGGCTGCAGTTGGTGCACGTGTGGGAGCGGACGGCGCCGGAGGGGGTGGAAGCGTTGGAGTGGTTTCTGCTCACGACGCTGCCGGTGCAGTCGCAGGCGCAGGCGGAGCAGGTGCTGCAGTGGTACCGGCTGAGGTGGCGCATCGAGGACTGGCACCGGATTCTCAAGTCGGGCTGCAAGGTGGAGTACCTGGGGCACCGGAGCGGGGAGCGGATCGAGCGGGCGGTGACGATCAAGGCGGTGATTGCGTGGCGGCTGGCAGCGCTGACGCTGCTGGGGCGGGAGACGCCGGAATTGCCGGCCACGGTGTTTTTCACGCAGATCCAGTTGCGGGTGCTGCGGCACTTCACGAGCAAGCGCAGGTTGTCCGAGCCGGACAACCTGGGCTCGGCGGTGCTGGCGATGGCGATTCTGGGTGGCTACCTGAAGAACCCGAAAGCGCCGCCGGGACACCAGAAGATCTGGGAAGGCTGGACCCGCTTGACCATCATGAGCGAGGCGTATGAGCTGCGCGACTACTTCGAGCCGCCTGCCAGCGCCTCTCAGGAGAAGCCCGGTTCATGACTTGTGGGGTAACGGCAGCCCGCGGCCCTGCCAACCCTGTGCCCCTAGCACGGGGGAAGGGGTTCCCCTTCCCCTGCGACCCCTTCCCCCCTGCCGCTATAATCGCCTTCTCCCCAGCTCCTCTCCTCCGCCCCTCCTCATGCTCATCTGTGGATTGGAAAGGACTGCAAAACCCCAAGACTCCCCCAAGATTTTCACAGGACCACGGCATGTCCCGGTGATGGGCGGGACGCGTTACGTGATGGACGGGGCGAGCCGTTCGGAGGACGGATTCCGCAGTTTGGCAACAACCCAATGGTTCCGCAAGCCGCTGCAGTGTCGCGCGAAACACGCCGGAAGCTTACGAGCGGACCCCCACGCGCAGGAGCACTGTCGCGTAGAAGCCCAGCTCGGCCTCCAATGCTTGCCGGATATGCACTGCCTCCTTGAAGCCGTGCGACTCGCCCTCGAACAGGTAATACGCCGCGGGAACGCCGCCGAGACGCAGCGCGGCCACCATCACCTCAGTCTGCGCCTTGGGGACAACCGGATCGTCCGAACCCTGGAAGAAGATCACGGGGGCCTTGACTTGGCCTGCGCGGCCCAGCGGAGAGCGCTCGCGGAAGAGCGCCTCTTGGGCAGGCCATTCGCCAATCAGCGTGTCGTGGTATCTGGACTCGAACTTGTGCGTCTCCTCCGCCAGGCCCGCAAGTTCGCTGATTCCGTAGTAGGAGGCACCAGCTGCGAACACATCACGGAAAGCCAAGCAGCACAGAGCGGTATAGCCCCCGGCACTGCCGCCCTTGACGATCAGGCGGTCTTCGTCGGCCTGGCCTTGGGCGACAAAATGCCGGGCAGCCGCGACGGTGTCCTCGACGTCGACGACTCCCCAGTGGCCGTTCAGGCGCTCCCGGTAGGCCCTGCCGAACCCGCTGCTGCCGCCATAGTTGAGGTCGGCGAGGGCGAATCCGCGGCTGGTCCAGAACTGAACTGTCAGCGACAAGGCGTCGCTGGCAGCAGCGGTCGGGCCGCCATGGACACGAATGATGAGCGGCGGCTTTTCCTCAGGGGGCGCCTCAAAGTCTGGATTGCAGGGCTTGTACAAGAAGGCGTGGACCGCTGTTCCGTCTCCGGAACGGAAATACTCGGAGCTTGGAGCCGAGAAGTAGCTACGTACTTGCTCGGGAATCTCGGCGGAATCCCTGAGCGTCTCGATCCGGCGCGAGCTCAGATCCATGCGCACTAGGGCCGGGGCCTGTGTCGGCGACGCCGCGCGAAACGCCGCTTCGGTGCCGCGCACCGTGACGGAGTCGATCTGGCTGTACGGCGTGTGAACCGGATCGAGCCCGCCGCTGCCATCCAGCAGGCCCAAGCTCCAGCGGCCGTGCTCGCAGTACGCGGCGAGAATCCTGCCGTCATGCAGGAAACCGTACGTCGACATCCGGAAGACCCACTGCGGCTGCCCGAACTCCGCTTCCCGTTCGTGCAGCGGAACGGCGCCGCCATCGTGGCGGTACAGGTTCCAAAACCCCGTCCGGTCGGACACGTAGTGGAGCTCACCGGCCGGAGACCACTGTGGCTGGAAGATTGACTCGTTGGCACCGCCTGCAACTCTTTCCCGCTTTCTCAGCCCGCCATCCGCACCAAGGTCTCCGACCCAAAGCTCAGTGCCGTCCCAAGGCATGTTCGGCTGCTGCCACTGGAGCCAGCACAGGCGCGCGCCATCCGGGCTCACACGGGGGTTGGAATAGAAATCGGAACCCGTCAGCAAGCAGCGCGCCGGCTGGATGTCGGGCCCCGATGCAATCGCAACAAGCGACTGCCGCGCTTCGCGATCCGATTCCGAGTGGTCTTCGCAGACGGCTAAGATTCGCTCGCGAGCCGCATCGACCTCCAGATCGGCATATCTCTGCGGGCCGGCCGCCGTCAGCGCCTGCGAGCGGCCGTCCGGGCCGAGGCGATGCAGCAGCCGGTCGCGGGCATCGGAAAAGTAGACCGTTCCATCCAGGACGGCATAGGCTCCGCCGCCGTACTCGTGGACCCCGGTGCGCACGGACGAGGGAGCCTGGAGCAGATCCCGAGCGTTCCCGTTGCGACCGCGGCAGACCAAGGCCATGCGGCCGCCCTCGGCCGGACGGCCCTCAAGCCAATAGACTTCACCGCCATCGAGCGTCGGCTCGCTGATCCGGATGGACTTGCCGGCCACCAAGTCCGCCGTGATCGGCGATTTCCAGAAGCCGTACTCCGCAACGATCCGCTCGCCCGCGCTCACGAAGCCTCCGTCGCCAGGATCGATTCGGCGTAGAGCAGCTCGCCGGTCAGGCCGTCGTAGTACTGGAAGATCGCTTGCGGTCGCGGGTATGAAACCCAGCGCGGGCGGCCCCCCGGCCCCGGGTTGTTGAAGACATTGCTGATGCGCACCACGCAATACACGGGCCTGCGGCGCTCGCTCGAGTCGTCGAGAAAGAACGTCGACCAGCGAATCTGGGCGTTGCGGCCGCGCGATTCGAAATCCCCGTTGGGCGGCCGGCCCGCCTCGGACACGAGGGCATGGTTGCCGGAACTATGCGGACCGGCTGCGAACTCGCGAACGCGATCCGTGATCTGGATGGCGAAACTGTTGTGCAAGTCGCCGGTGAGCACGAAGACCGGCTTTCCGAGGCCGTCCCAGAATTCGATCAGCTCCTCCCGCTCGGCCGCCATCGCGGTCCAAGCCTCGTCTTTGTTGGGCCCGCCCATGCCCGGCCCCACGTGCGGGACCATCAGGTTCACCGACGAGATCACGAACAGGAAATCGGCCTCGCTGGCCTGCATGCCCTGCTTGAGCCAGCGCTTTTGGCGCTCTCCCAACATCGAGACTCCGGGCTTGAACGGATCCGTCCTGTCATGCACCTGCCGGTGGCTGCGCGTGTCCAGGAAGAAGAACTCGGCGTTGGAGATCGCGCGCCGCCAATAGTTCAGGCGCCCGATCGAGTAGGCGGCAATCCCATCGACGTCCGCCGCCGGATGGATCCTCAAGCTGGTATCGTCGAGCACCTGCTCGATCCGGTAGACTCCCGCATTCGGGTCGCCCCGGACGGTGTCAAGCTCCTTGAGGTTCACGCCCGCGTCTGGCTCGCCCCAATGGACCGTCAGAGTAGCTGCCTGGGCTAGGTCCAATCCGCTGAGGCCGCCCTGCTCGTCGCGCAGGATCGAGCCGCCTGCCTCCAACCTTGCCTTGCCGAAGTGGATCGGCTGGGTGTGGGCTACCTCGTTAGCCCACCCGAGGTAGTCGTACCAGCCCTGTACGCCGATATCGCGGAACACGGCCCTGCGGCTGCGCAGGCCGATCGTGCCCGCACCGTTGACATCACCGAGGATTTCGTGGTCGTCGAAAACGAAGAACGACGGCATCTCGCGGTGCCAGGCCGCCATGTCGAGGCCGCGCTCGAGATAGAGCTTGTAGTTCTGCCAAACTCCCGAGATCGTGGGAGCCAGCCCGACCACCCTGGGCGCACTTGAGGCGCCGCTCTGCCGAAGCCACTCCGCAGCCGGGTAGTCCCGCTGCTCTTCGTACAACCAGTCGCCATTCTGGATCGCGAAGTGCGCCCGGTCATCGAGCTTGGCCAGCATCGTGCGAAAAGCGGGCTGGTCGGAATCAAATTGCTTGTTGCCGCAGGCGAACTCGAATGAAAAGTTGAACAGTCCTCGCGGGTTGACCGCAGGGTCCGCCACTTCCGCAGCCGCCGGCAGTGTGCGGAACGTCGCGACCGGCGGCACGGTCCCGGTCGCCTCCAAGCGGTAGGCGTAGAGGGTGTCCGGCTCCAGCCCTTCCAACAGCCCCCAGCCCGTGTTGTCCCTGTCTAGGGTCGTGGCAATCGGCGCCGAGACCTGCGCGCCGGTGCCACCGACCGGCCAGTAGCGCACCCGGAAGGCAGCGGGCGCGCGCGTGCGCGCCCAAACCGCAATGCTGTCGGAGGCGAGTCGGCCCAAGATCGGGCCGTGCGAAATCTGCCCAGGCGAGGGCTGGTCGGCGGCGCAGCCGACGAGGCCCGCCGCGAGCAGAACGCCCGCCCAAGCTTGCGGCTGCAACAGTCGGGCTCGGCCGGGCGCCATCACTGCACGGGCGGCTTGGGCAGTTGGTCCAAGAACCCCTGCACCAACTGTCGGTTCTCTTCCTCGCCGAGATTCTTCTTCAGCAACTGCTCCGCCGCCAGGATGGCCAAGCCCGCGGCCTCCTGGCGGATGTCGGAGAGCGCGGCTCGCCGCTCGACCTCGAGCTGGCGGCGCCCCTCCTCCACGATCTTGCGCGCTTCGCCGCGGGCCTCTTCGCGGGCCTGTGCGCGGACCCGCTCCGCGTCCTGCCTCGCCTCCGCCACGAGCTCTTGCGACTGGCGCAGCGAAGCCTCCATGTTGGCCTTGTTCTCCTCGATAGCCCGCTCGGCCTCGGCCTGGGCGTGCTCGGCCTTCGCCAGCGACTCGCGAATCCGCCCCTCGCGCTCGTCGAGCACGCCCAGAATGGGCTTCCACGCGATCAGCCGCAGCGCCACAAAGGTGACCAAGAACGTCACCACGGTCCAGATCATCAGACCGGGCTCGAACTGGAGCAGCGCGTTTCCGTTATCACCGGCCATGCGAATTCCTCCGGCAGTTCCCCGCGCTCGGGGGCGCTAGAACAGCAATGCGACGAACAAGACGCCGAGCCCGATCACAGCCACGCCTTCCAGCAGGAAGAGCGGCAGCTGGAAGGCGCCGCGGATGTCCTTGGCGGCCTGCGGCTGGCGCGCGATGCTCTCGACCGCGGCCGCCGTGAACTTGCCGATGCCGAGGCCAGCGCCGACCACGATGATCCCGGCGCCGATCGCGCTGCCGGCACCTTTGTCGAGCAACTGAGCGGACGCCATGGCCGGCATGGCCAGCAAGATGGCGAGGGCGAACAGGATGTTAAGTGTGCGATTCATTGCTTGGTTTCCTCCGTTGGGTGGGATGGGACTGGGTGAACTCTGTGTCAATGTTCGTCTGCCACGAGCATTCCGACATACAGCGCCGTCAGCAGAGTGAAGACATAGGCCTGGATGAAGGCCACGATGATTTCCAGCAACATGATGGCGGCCGCCAACGGCACCGAGACCGCCGACAGAGCCACGCTCTGGAACAGGAAAATGAAGCCGAGGATGATCAAGATGACAATGTGTCCGGCAGTCATGTTGGCGCCTAGGCGGATCATCAGCGCGACCGGCCGTACCAGCATCGAGATGATCTCGAGCAGGATCACCACCGGTGCGATGGCCAGCGGCGTGCCCTCCGGCACCATGTGCTTGAAGTAGCCGATCGGGCCGAGCGCGATCATGCCTGTGACCACGAACGTCAGAAACGAGACGATGGCCAACGCACCAGTGACGTTCAGGTTGCTAGTGGCCGTGAAGCCCCCCGGCACCATGCCTAGCAAGTTGCAGGTCAGGATGAAGAAGAACAGCGTCAGCAGGAATGGAGTGAAGCGGCGGCCCCACTTCTCGCCCATGTTGCCGATGGCGATCTCGTCGCGCACGAACAGCACCAGCATTTCGAGGGCGTTGGTCATCCCGCTGGGCGCTTCCTGCCCTCCCCGCGGGCGGCGCAAGAAAATCCCCATCAGCACGATCAGGATGGCCGAGGCGATCAACATCATCAGGACCGCCTTGGTGATCCCCATGGTCTCGAACGCCGGGTGGAGATAGGGCTCCAACCAAGCCGGCAGGTGGACCTCGCTGTTGGCGATGTGATGCATGATCACATCGGCGATGCCCTCCTCCTCGCCGGAAGCCGCCAAGAAAGCGAATGGCAGTGGCGCGCTCAGCACTGCTCGAAGTACCTCGTGTAACGCACACCCTCGAACACCTGGGACGCGAAGTAGCCTGCCAGCAATGCCAGTACGAAAGCGCGCGCGTCCTGCGCGGGGCTGGTCAGTGACCAAGCGACCAGCACCAGCACCCACAGCGCGCGCAGCCCCGCGCCGACAGCTAGGGCCGAGAACAGACTGCGCTTGAGCGTGACCGCACCCAAGCGCAGCACCGCCTCGGACACTAAGGCGGTCGCAAGCCCGCAAGCCAGCCCAAGTGGGATCTCCGCGTTCATTGCCTTGTCCACATCGCCTTGGCCAAGTTGTAGAAGCCGGCCACGATCCCCACGAAGAGCCCGGCCACCGCCGCCGCCGGGTTACAGTCCCAGCGCTGCCCGATCCAAGCGCCTACCAACAACCCGCCCAGCACCATTCCGCTCAACGACAATGCCGCCGCGAGAGCAGCATTGCGGGGTTGGAACGGCACCGGCTTGTCCTAGTCTTGGATGGGCTGTGGTGCGGGAACCTAGAGGTGCGCAGGGCCGCGATCCACGGCCTACTCTGACCATACCAGAGTCGCGCGACCGGACACAACCTCAGGCGCACAGCGGGGTGCGCGACAAGGTGCGGATCGAGGCAGCCTACATCGAGGCCACGCCAACCGCAAGTGCGATCATCGCCCTCCGCTGTACTCAGCGCTCCGATCGCTTCGATGCCTACCGAGAAGACTGTGCCGCAGCGTAGGTTTCACAAGATTGTCGCGCCCCCTTGCTATAGGCAGGTCGATGTATGGGCTGAGGTCGCTCCGGGACTGGGTCAGGCGCCTGCTCGATAGCTAGTGCTGACGAGGCTCAGCGCATAGGCCAGACCGACGACGGGAACCACCGCGAATACCACTGCAAGTTCCCAGTCCCCCTTCACGGCCCCTGCGGCAATCCTCTGCGCAAGAGCTAGGTCGGCGATCACGTTCGCCAGCAGGACTGCCGCGATGCCAAGGGTCGCGGTGCTGGGGAGACGGCGCACTAACAGCAGCAGGAGCACTCCCGCGGCTCCAAGGGGATGCACGAGCACCACCACCAGCCGTTGCCAGATGTCTCCGCCGTCCGCGAATGCGCCGGCGAGGCTGGTTAGTCCCACGAAGAGCGCGTGGATCACGCCCAGAACCAGCACCGCAATTCTGAAGACGGCCATCCCGGCATGATATGCGGGGCTCCCAAGCAACGTCAATGGCATCGGTCGGGCGGGCAGGAGGGTTTGACGGCTACTGGTTGCGCAGCTATGGTCTAGAGAATCCCTTGCGGCGCGCAATCCCGTCTCCGCCCACCTGAGTCCATCCAGCTGCTGAAACCGCCATGTCCGGCCTAACCACTTCGCAGGCAGTTGCCGCGTTCCTGACGCCGACGGCTGTATTCGCCATTCTCCTCGCCCTGCACATCGTCCTGCCCGCCCGTCACGTCGACGGCTATACCCGCGTAACGCCTAACCGATACCGTCTCAACGGTCTCGCCGTCTGCGTCTGCGCCCTTGTCATCTGGTGGTGGGAGCTGGCCTTTGCCCCGCTCGACTGGCTGTGGCTGGCAAAGTGGCACGCTCTCGCCGGGGCAATCGCCTTGAGCGTGGTTCTCACCGTGTGGATGATCCGGCGCGTCCCCGCCGACGACCGCAGGCCGCTGGTCCAGTGGCTCGAAGGCCGGTCCCGCAACGTCCACTTCCGCGGCGACGTCGAGGCGAAGATGTTCATGTACATCTTCGGCGGCACCTACCTCGCGCTGAACGCCCTCTCAAGCGCCGCGTACCACTATGGCCAATACGGCGAGGCGGCGAACGCCGGCCTGTTCCTGCACTCGGCGATGTGGGTGTGGTTCGTGACGGACTACTTCTGCTTCGAGCGCGTCCAGCTCTTCACCTTCGACATCATCGAGGAAGGCGTCGGCTTCAAGCTCATCGTCGGCTGCATTGCCGTGTATCCCATGACGTATCCGGTCGCGCTGTGGGCAACGGCCGGTCTGGCCAGACCCGACATCGATCCGTCGTGGGAGCCACTGTGGCTTGGAGGTTCCGCGGCGGTTTTCCTTGTCGGCTGGGTGATCACGCGCGGCGCCAACCTGCAGAAGTACATGTTCAAGCGATTCCCCGAGCGTCCGTTTCTCGGGTTCGTGAGGCCAGTCACGCTGGCGAATGGGGAGCGAAAGATCCTGTGCAGCGGGTTCTGGGGAGCCGCCCGGCATATGAACTACACAGGTGAGCTCCTCGAGGCGCTCGGCATGGCGCTGGCACTGGGACACTTCACGAACGTGTGGGCCTGGATCTACTTCGTCTACCTGACGATCTTCTTCCTCATCCGCCAGCGCATCGATGACGGCCGCTGCGCTGGCAAGTATGGAGAGCTGTGGACGCAATACCGGAGCAAGGTTCGGTATCGCCTGGTTCCGGGGGTTTACTGAGCGCGACTCGACCCTCAAGCGCCGACCCGGGCCGCCCACTGCTGGGACACGCAGTCAATGTGCGTGCCCGTGCCCGCGCCAGCTTGCAATGCCGTCGAGTCCGCGACGAACTCGGGCGTCAGGCGAACAGCAAGAAGACCCCGGAGCCGATTGTTCCTGACGATATACAAGCGCGTAGTGTAGTGTTACGAGAACTCTATGCCCGGACTCGACCTGTTCAGCCATCCGCTCGCCGGCCAGCCGTTCGGTAGCGCGCTGGAGCTCTGCATGGTGCTCGTGGCGCTGGCCTGGGTCGTGTCGCTCGCCACCGGCGACGCCTGTGCGTGGATGGACCGCCTGTGGTCCCTGTGCCCGCCGGTGTACTGCCTGTTGGTCGCCGTCCCGGGCGGCTTTGACGTGGCGCGCGTCAACCTCATGACGGCGCTTGTGCTCCTCTGGAGCGCGAGGCTGACCTACAATTTCGCCCGCAAGGGCGGATTCCGAAGAGGCGGCGCGGACTACCGCTGGGGCGTCGTGCAGAAGCGGCTCGGCCCGATGAAGTTCCGGTTGCTGAACCTCGCCTTCATCGTGCCGGGCCAGCTGCTACTCATTTGGCTGTTCACCTCGCCCGTGCATCAGGCGTGGGTTTTCCGGGACCAGCCTCTCGGCTGGCTCGATGGTTTTTCCGTCGTGCTCTTCCTGGCGTGTTTCGGCGCTGAGTGCATCGGCGACGAACAGATGTGGAAGTTCCAGCAGGACAAGAAACGCAGGATCGCAGCCGGCGAGGAAGTCGTGCAGCCCTTCATCGTCACGGGCCTGTTTCGCTACAGTCGCCATCCGTCATATCTGTGCGAGATCGGGATGTGGTTCGCGTTCTGTCTCTTTGCTGTGTCGGCATCGGGCGACTGGTTCCACTGGACCGGGCTCGGCGCGGTGCTGCTTGCGGCGCAGTTCATCGGCGTGATCCGAATGACGGAAGAGATATCCGCTGGGAAGTACCCGACCTACGCCGAGTATCGCGCGCGGACGCCGATAGTCCCCCTGCCGTGGCTGCGGAGGTAGGGCCCGCCGTCTCCGGACCCACCGAGGCTATCGCAGCGCCGCCAGGACGGACTCGCCGGCCAAGTCGATGAACCTCTGGGGCAACACTCCGATCAGCACGGTCAACACGCCGCTGGCCACCAGCGCCGTCCGCGTGCCCAAGTTCATGTCCAGCGACGCCGGGCGCTCGGCAGCCTCGCCGAGCCAGCAGGCGCGAATCACGCGGAAGTAGTAATAGGCGGAGACCGCCACGTATAGTGCGGCAAAGACCGCGAGGATGTAGTAGCCCTCGCCTAACAGCGCCAGGAAGATGTAGTACTTGCCGTAGAAGCCCGCCAGCGGCGGGATGCCCGTCAGCGAGAGCATGAAGATCGCCATCAATATCGTGTACCCGGGCGCGCGCCCGAACAGTCCGTTGAGGTCGTCCAGCTCTTCGGCGGCCTCGCCGTCGCGGCGCAAGGCGGCGATCAGGGCGAACGCGCCGAAGTTCATGAATACGTAGGCCAGCAAGTAAATCGCGATACCGCGCAGGCCGGTGGCGCTGAACGCAACCAGGCCCAGCAAGATGTAGCCCCCGTGGGCCACCGAACTGTAGGCCAGCAAGCGCTTGAGGTTCGACTGCGTCACCGCGGCCAGGTTGCCGATGGTCATCGTGGCGATCGCGATAATCGCGAGCAGCGGGACCCAGGCCTCCGCCACGCTGCCGTAGGCCGTGACGAAGAGACGGATCATCAGGGCGAACGAAGCCGCCTTCGAAGCTACCGAGACGTAGGCCGTGGTCGGTGTCGGCGCTCCCTCGTAGACATCCGGCGCCCACATGTGGAAGGGAGCGGCGGCGATCTTGAAGAACAGGCCGACCGAGGTGGTGATCAGCGCCAAGATCATGATCCAGTCCAGCGCGGGCCGGGCGGCGATGGCTTCGCCGATAGCCGCCAGGCTGGTAGAGCCGGAAATGCCGTACAGCACCGAGAACCCGTACGCGAGCAGGCCGCTCGAGAACGCGCCCAGGATGAGGTACTTCATCGCGGCTTCGTTGGAGCGCTTGGAGTCCCGCAGGAATCCGACCATCACGTAGAAGCTCAGCGCCATGGTCTCCAAGGCGACGAACAGCACCACCAGGTCGTGGCCGGTGGCCATGATCGACATGCCGGCCTGGGCGAACAGGATCAGCGCGTAGTATTCGCCGCGCTGCTCGCCCTCGGACTCCATGTAACGCGCCGAGAGGATCACCGCCAGCGCGGCCGCCAGCATGAAGACTACGTTGAAGAAGACCCCGAACCCGTCCACGACGACCGACCCGGCCAAGCCGGTCAGCGCCCCGCCCGAGCGGACATCGGGAAGGTACTGCAGCAGGATCGCGGCAACGACGGCTTCGCCGACCAAGGCCGTCACCGCGTTCAGCCAGCGCTGCCCGATGCGCCTCACCAAGAAGGCATCCGTGAGCAGGATCCCGCAGCCGAACAGGCAGAGGACTATCGCCGGCTTCAGGACATGGAAGTCGTCGAGGGTGAAGCTGATCGCATCCATCATTCGCTCGCTGGAGTCTCGGCGGGCAGCAGCCGCGAGAGCTGGACCGCCTCATCCGCCGGCTCCGCCGCGTTGCGGCTGAAGTAGCCGGGGTCGAGCCGCTCGACCAGCTTGTTGGTGGGCGCCTCGAGAATCTCGAAGAACGGCTTGGGGTAGAGGCCGATCCAGAAGCACCCGGCCACGAGCGGCGCCATGACGATGATCTCGCGCAGGTTCATGTCCTTGACGCCCTCGTTCTTGGGATTGGTAATCGGTCCCAGCATCACGCGCTGGAAGAGCCACAGCAGGTAGGCCGCTCCCAGAACGATCCCCAGCACGGCGAATCCGGCCCACCAGATGCTGACCTCGAACGCGCCGCGCAAGATGGTGAACTCGCCGATGAAGCCATTCAGGCCCGGCATGCCCATCGACGCGAACAGCGAGATCGCGAACAGCACCGTGTACACCGGCATGCGGTTGGCCAATCCGCCGTAATCGGCGATCTCGCGGGTATGGCGCTGGTCGTAGACGATCCCCACCGCGAGGAAGAGCAGGGGCGTGGACAGTCCGTGGTTGACGCCCTGCAGCATGCCGCCGGAGATGCCGTTGGGATTGAGCGCGATCAGCCCCAGCGTGCAGAACCCGAGGTGGCTCACGGACGAATAGGCCACCAGCCGCTTCCAATCGGACTGCATCAGCGAAACGAGGGCTCCATATATGATCCCGACGATCGAAAGCAGCGCAACCAGCTGCACGGTCAGCTCGTCAGTGGCACCCTTCGGGAACAGCGGCATGGCGAACCGCACCAAGCCGTACAGGCCCATCTTCAGCAGGATGCCGGCCAGGATCACCGAGCCGGCCGTGGGCGCCTCGGTGTGGGCGTCGGGCAGCCATGTGTGGAACGGGAACATCGGCACCTTGACTGCGAAGGCGACGAAGAACGCCCAGAACAGCCAGAACTGCATGTCCGGGCCGGTGTAGGCCGCCACGCGCAGCAGGTCTTCGAGGGCGAAGCTGTAGTGGCCGAACTGCTCGTAGTGCTTGAAGTAAACGGTCAGCATCCCCAGCAGCATCAGCACCGAGCCGGCCAGGGTGTAGAGGAAGAACTTGATCGCCGCGTACAGGCGCCGCCCGCCGCCCCAGATGCCGATGATGAAGTACATCGGCACGAGCATGATTTCCCAGAAGACGTAGAACAGGAATACGTCCAGCACCATGAAGACGCCGAGCATGCCTGCCTGCAGGAACAGGAAGAAGGCGTAGTATTCCTTGACGCGCTCCTGGATCGAGGACCACGAGCAAAGGATCGACAGCCAGCCGACCACCACCGTCAGCAGGATCATCAGGTAGCCGAACCCGTCGACGCCCAGGTAGTACTGGGCGCCCAGCGCGGGGATCCAGTCGTGCCGCTCGACCATCTGGAAGTCCCCGTTGGAACTGTCGAAGGCACGGATCATCGGGATCGTGACCAGCAGCCCCAGCACGGCGAAGCCGTTGGCCACGTAGCGGATCAGGTCCTTGCTCTCCTTCGGCAGGCACATGACCGCGATCATGCCGACGAGCGGCGTCAGCCAGATGATGCTCAGAATGTGTTCGCTCATTGTGTCCCGCGACCGGTCAGGTCCAAGCCGCTCTCCCTCAAGTTATGGTGAAAAAGAAGTACGCCGCGACCATCCCCAGGCCGATCAGCAGCCACAGCGCGTAGTTCTGGACCAAGCCGGTCTGGAACATGCGCACCGGGTACGAGGCGAACTTGACGCCGTACCCCACGAAGTTGACGATGCCGTCCACGACCCACTTGTCGAGGAACTTGGTCACGTTCGACATCATGCGGGTCAGCCAGCCCGCGCCATTCACCGCCGCGTCGATCACGCGCACGTCGAAGCTGACGAGGCGGCGCCCGCCGCCCTTTGCGGCGAAGTTGACGAAAGCGGCGCCGTAGATCTCGTCCACCAGGTACTTGCGCAAGAACAACCGGTGCAGGGCGGATCCGAGCAGCCCCGACATCGGCTCGCCCTGGTAGCGCGCGGTGCGGAACATGCGGGTGGCCAACAAGATGGCCCCCAGCGCGAGGGCCACTGACAGTGCCATCAGGCCCCATTCCAGCAGCGCGCTGTGATGTGCTGCCTCCTCGACCACCACGGACTCCGCCAGCCAGTGCTCCAGGCTCGGCAAGGCATCGTGCACCGGGCCAAACACCGGCGGAGTGCCGATCCACCCGGCCAGGATGCTGCCCGCCGCCAGCACGACCAACGGCACGGTCATCGAGCGCGGCGACTCGTGCACGTGCGTGGCCGGATCGACCCGGTTGTCGCCGTAGAAGGTCATGTAGATCAGGCGGAACATGTAAAAGGCCGTCAGCATCGCCGTGACCAGCCCCAGCCCGTACAGCAGGGTGTGGTGCGAGGAGAAGGTCTTCCACAGGATCTCGTCCTTGGAGAAGAAGCCGGCCAGACCGGGAATGCCGGCGATGGCCAAGGCCCCCACCAGCATGGTCTTGTACGTGACCGGGATCTTGTCCTTCAGGGCGCCCATCTTGCGCATGTCCTGCTCTCCGCCTACCGCGTGGATCACCGAGCCGGACCCGAGGAAGAGCAGCGCCTTGAAGAAGGCGTGGGTATAGAGGTGGAATATTCCGACCCAGTACGCGCCCACGCCGCAGGCCAGGAACATGTAGCCCAGTTGCGAGACGGTCGAGTAGGCCAGCACCTTCTTGATGTCGTACTGGACCAAGCCGATCGAAGCGGCAAAGATGGCCGTGACGCCGCCCACCACGGCTACCAGAAGCATCGCGCTCGGCGCCAGCGCGTAGATCTGGCTGGAGCGCGCCACGAGGTAGACGCCCGCGGTGACCATGGTAGCCGCGTGGATCAGGGCCGAGACGGGAGTCGGGCCCTCCATCGCATCGGGCAGCCAGACGTGCAGCGGGAGCTGGGCCGACTTGCCCATGGCGCCGATAAAGAACAGCACGCCGATCAGCGTCAGCGGACCGGCGGCCTCCTCGAGCTGGAATCCGCCCGCCGCCAGCGCCGCGCCGACCTCGCTGAACTTGAGCGTGCCCAAAATCGAAAATGCGGCCAGCATGCCCAGTATGAAGCCGGCGTCGCCGATCCGATTGACGATGAACGCCTTGTTGGCGGCATTGGAGGCGGACTGCTTGCGGAAGTAGAAGCCGATCAGGCCGAAGCTGCAGAAGCCGACGCCCTCCCAGCCGACGAACAGCAGGGCGTAGTTGTTCGCCAGCACCAGCACCAGCATGAAGAACAGGAACAGGTTCATGAACCCGAAGAAGCGGTAGTAGCCGCCATCGTGGGCCATGTAGCCAGTCGAGTAGACGTGGATCAGGAAGCCGATGCCCGAGACCACCAGCACCATCACGGAACTGAGCGAGTCGAGCAAGAAGCCCCAGTCAGCGGTAAAGGCGCGCAGCCCGGCCTCGGTGCCGGAGTCGAGGCCCGCCAGCCAGGTCCACTTGACGACTTCGTAGCTGTGGCCCGGCACGCTCTGGAGCTGCCAGATCGCGCCGACCGAGAACAGGAAGGACAGCAGCACCATGCCCGGGCAGAGGATGTCGATCAGCTTGCGCCCGGGCGAGGGCTCGTGGTGGGCGGCGTGAGAGTCGTCCTCCGGCGGCCCCAGCGGGTGCTGCCGGTCCAGCCTGCGCCCGAAGAGCAGCATCAGGGCCGCTCCGAAGAGCGGGAACATCGGGATCAGCCAGATACTGTCTAGAAAGAACACCTGCCCCTCTCCCCTACCAGCGCAACAGGTCGATCTCGTCCGCGTGGACGGTTTGCTTGTTGCGGAACAGGGCGATCAATATGCCTAGGCCGACCGCCGCCTCGGCGGCAGCGACGGTGATGACGAAGATCGAGAAGACCTGGCCGTGCACCTGCTGCAGCGCGGCCGAGAAAGCCACGAGGTTGATGTTGACGGCATTGAGGATCAGCTCGACCGACATCAGCAGCACCAGGATGTTGCGCCGGATCAGGATGCCGATCACGCCGATCAGCATCAGCAGGGTGCTCAGCACGACATAGTGCGAAGTGGTGACTTCCAGCATTGTGTGTGGACCGCCCGGCTAGCTCTCCGTCTCGCGGTTGCGCGTCTTGGACATCACGATGGCGCCGATGATCGCCACCAGCAGCAGGATCGAAGCCAGCTCGAACGGCAGCAGGTACTGGGAGAACAGCACCAGACCGACCGCCTCGGAGTTTTCCGACAGCGATCCCGGCCCCAGCGGCTCCGCCATGCCCGGATGATCGAGCATGCCGACGCCGTTGACCGCGATGAACGCCACCCACAGGAACAGGGCCACAGCCGCCAGCGTGGCAGGCCATTTCTGGTTTGAGAAGCGCCGCTGGGTGGACTCGTCGTGGACGGGCACCAGCATGATCACGAACAGGAACAGCACCATGATCCCGCCGATATAGACGATGACCTGCACGCCTGCCAAGAACTCGGCGCCGCGCGACAGGAACAGGCCCGCCACGCCGACCAGCGCGCTGATCAGCCAGACCGCGGCATGCACCACGTTGCGGCGCGTGATCGTCATGATCGCGCTGCCGAGAACGAGGGCCGCCAAGACGTAGAACAGGACTGTATCGAGCGACATGAGTGGTCAGCGCAAGCTTGGCGGGAATATGAACCCTACAGCATATCACCTGCCCGAACTGCTCCCCGCGCTGCGGCGGAACGCCCGGACGGCGCGCGTCAGTGCGTGTAGCGCACCGGCAGCGGCCCCTCTTCCAGCATCTGGCGATCCCAGATCTGGCCCTCGCGCGTGTACGTGGCAAGTTCGAAGTCCTGCGTCAGCTCGAGCGCGTCGACCGGGCAGGCGTCCTCGCACAGGCCGCAGAACATGCAGCGCGAAACGTCGTAGGTGAAGGTGGTCAGATCCTTGCGCTTGGTCTCGGGGTTGCGCTCGGAAGTGACCACGATCAGCTGCTCCGGACAGGCCAGCGCGCAAAGGTTGCAGGAGATGCACAGCGTCTCGGAGGTCTCCGGGTGCGTGTTGAGCCGGGGAGCCCCGCGGTAGCGCTCCGCGACCGGCGGCCGGTTGAGAGGGTACTGCTCCGTGACAACCTTCGACGGCTTCTGGTTCTTGAAGGTCGTCCAAAGGCCCTTGAGCAGGTCGGTCAACAGGAAAGTCTTGATCAGGCTGGCCATCGGTCGTCTCCCCTAATTATCGCACTCAGTCCAGTCCATAGCCGCGGCTCATTAGCTGCACGAATGCGTTGAGGATCAGGCCGAACATGCTGATCGGGATCAGCCACTTCCAGCCGACGTCCATGAGCTGGTCGTAGCGGAATCGCGGGAACGTGCCGCGGTACCAGATGAACAGGTAGACCATCGCCGCCAGCTTGAAGGCGAACCAGAACAGCCCGATCACCAGCTCGTTGGCGACCGGCAGGACGAACGCCGCGGCCACCAGCAGAAACAGTCCGGTCAGAGCGGCCATCACGAGGCGAAAGCCGACCAGGAATTGGCGGAATACCCCCTTAGAGCAGCCCAGGGCGATGAGGGCGAACAGCCCGGCCGGGAAAAGCGTGTTGAGCGGCATCTCCAAGGCGGCGACGTTCGGAAACGGGCGCAGCCAGCCGCCGAAGAAGAGCGTCACGCAGAGCGCGCTGATGACCACGATGGCGGCGTACTCGGCCAAGAAGAACAGGGCCCAGCGGAAGCCGGAGTACTCGGTGTGAAAGCCGGCCACGAGTTCGGACTCGGCTTCCGGCAAGTCGAAGGGCGCGCGGTTGGTCTCGGCGGTGCCGGCGATGATGAACAGCACCGTGGGGATCAGCATCAGGCCGTAGTTGTCGAACGCTCCCCACACGCCGCGCTCGAACTGCGAGGCGATCACGCCCTGCATCGAGAGCGTGCCAGCGCACATGATGGCGGTCACGGTCGCGAATCCCAGAGGCACTTCGTAGCTGACCATCTGTGCCGCGGCGCGCAACGAACCCATCAGCGAGTACTTCGAATTCGCCGACCACCCTCCCAGGATCAGCCCCAGGGCCCCGATCGAGGACATCGCCAGGATGAACAGGATGCCGATGTTGACATCCGCGACGAAGAACCTGTCGCTCAGGGGCAGGACAGCAAAGGCAGACAGGGCCGTGAAGGTCGACAGCACCGGTGCCAGCCAGAAGATCCACTTGTCGGACTGCGACGGGATGACGTCCTCCTTGAGCATGAGCTTGAGAGCGTCGGCCAGCGGCTGCAGGACACCGTACGGACCGACCCGCATCGGCCCCAGCCGGACCTGCAGATCGGCGAGCACCTTGCGCTCGGCGAGCACGATGTAGCCCGCGATCAGCGGGAACACGAGAATGATTACCGCCGTCAGGATCAGGGGCGGCACGTAGGGGTTCGCGAGCAGTTGTTCCATGGCCAGTCCTAGCGGTCCACCTCGCCCAGCACGATGTCGATGGTCCCGATGATGGCGACCACATCAGCCACCAAGCTGCCCCGGCACATCTTGTCTAGCGCTCCCAAGTTCACGAAGGAAGGGGGGCGCACTCGCACGCGGTAGGGATTTAGCGAGCCATCGCTGACGACGTAATACCCGAGCTCGCCCTTGGGCGCCTCGATCGAGACATAGGCCTCGCCCGGCGGGGGCTTGATGACCTTGCCCACCTTGCCCTTGATCGGGCCCTCCGGCAGGGCGTCGACCGCTTGACGGATGATGCGGCAGGACTGGACCATCTCTTCCATCCGCACCATGTACCGGTCGAAGGTGTCGCCCGTCTCGGCGGTTGGAATGTCGAAGTCGTAGTTCTCGTAGCCGCAGTACGGCTGTGCCTTGCGCAGGTCCCACTCGACGCCGGCCGCGCGGATGAGAGGCCCGGTGACGCCGTAGTCCTTGCAGTCGGCCGCGTTGAGGATGCCGACGCCCTTGGTGCGCCGGACCCAGATGCGGTTTCCGGTCAGCAGGTCGTGATACTCCTTGAGCTTCTGCTCCATCAGGTCGCAGAATTCCAAGCACTCCTTCTCGAAAGTGTCGTAGGTCTCGTACTGCAGCCCGCCGATGCGGAAGGCGTGCGTGGTCAAGCGCGCGCCGCAGTAGTTCTCGAAGATCTTGAGGACCTCTTCCCGCTCGCGGAAGCATAGGAAGACGGGCGTGATGGCACCGATGTCGAGGGCGTGGGTCCCGAGCCAGAGCAGGTGCGAGGCGAGACGGTTGAGCTCGGTCAGGATCACGCGCACGGCCTGGGCTCGCGGCGGGATCTCGACGTCGAGCAACTTCTCGACGGCCATGCAGTAGCCGAGCCCGTTGGACACGGCCGCCACGTAGTCCATGCGGTCCACGTAGGGCGCAAACTGCTGGAAGGTGCGGTTCTCCGCTATCTTCTCCACGCCGCGGTGCAGGTAGCCGATCACGCAATCAGTGCCGAGCACCGTCTCGCCGTCCAGCTTCAAGATCACGCGCAGGACGCCGTGGGTGGAGGGATGCTGGGGTCCCATGTTGAGGACCAGCTCGTTGCTGTCCAGCAGGGTCTCTGCCTGGACCTCGGGCGGGGCGAGTGTCGTCTCTGCCATTACTGAGCGCTCTCGATCTTGAGGTTCTCGCGAACCCAATCGGAATCCTGCTGCACGATGCCGTACTCCTTGCGCAGGGGGAAGCCCTCCCATTCGTCCGGCATCAGGATGCGCCGCAGGTCGGGGTGATCCTTGAATTCGATGCCGAACATGTCGTAGACCTCGCGCTCGAGCCAGTTTGCGGAACTGTAAAGAGCCGTGACGCTGGGGGCCGGCTGGCCCTCGGCCAGCGCCGCCTTGAGCCGGACGCGCTCGTTGGCCGAGTACGAGTAGAGCGTCCAGACGATCTCGAATTGCTCGGGCTTGTCCGGCCAGTGGACAGCGGTCACGTCCACGAGGTAGTCGAAGCCATGCTCCTGCTTGAGGCAGGAGAGGACCTCGAGCGCCGCCGCGATGTCCGCGACCAAGAGCTTCTGCCCGCCCAGCAGCACGACCCTGCCGAGGCGCTCGCCGAATCGATCCTGCAGGGCGGCGGGCAGGTCGCCCTCCCAAGGCTCGCAGGGCATCTCCGCGGGTTTTCTGGGCGCAGGCCTGCGGGCTGGACGGTCGGCACCTGCGGCCGCCGGCGGGCGAGGGCTCGGTGCCGGACGTGGCTTGTCGTCCGAATTGGGAGTATCAGGCATGGGTGCGGCGGGCCTCGCTATCGGAGCGTGGAGGGGCGCAAGACCTTAGTGGAACATAGCAGCCGGTGCGCTCGCAACCGCGCCTCAACGAGGCCAGACGGCGGGCGCGACGGCCCAGTCCCCGCGCATGCGCGGCGCCGATCACGGGCTAGCGGAGATCTGAGTGAGAGGCTGAACCCCCCGCAGCTCCGGAGGAAGCGGGAAGTGAACATTCTCTTCGATCGCCTCGACCTCCACGACCCTTTGGAAGCCCATCGAAGTCAAGCGGCGCACCACTCTTTGGACCAGAGACTCCGGCGCCGAAGCTCCGGCGCTAACTGCGACAGTCCGCGCGTCCTCCAGCCACTCCCAGACGATTTCGCTCTCGTCGTCAATCAGGTAACCGGGCAGGCCCCGCTGTTGGCCGACTTCGACCATGCGGCGCGAATTGGAACTGTTCTGCGATCCCACGACCAAGAGGAGATCGGCTTTCGGCACGATCTTCTTGACCGCCATCTGGCGGTTCTCGGTGGCGTAGCAGATGTCCTTGGCCGGAGGCGCCTGAATGCCGGGGAATCGCCGCTTGAGCACGTCGATGATGGAGTTGGCCTCGTCAAGACTGAGCGTGGTCTGCGTGAGGTAAGCGACACTCCCGGGCGGCACCTGCACGGACTCGGCCTCTTCCGGCGAGGAAACCACGATCGTCTGGCCGGGCGCCTCGCCGACCGTACCGATCACTTCACAGTGATCGCGGTGCCCGACCAACAGGATCGTGCAGTGCGCCTTGGCGAACTTGATGGCTTCGAGATGGACCTTGGTGACGAGCGGACAGGTTGCGTCGATGACCCTCAGGTTCCGCTCGGCCGCGGTCGTCCGCACCGACGGGGCTACGCCATGCGCGCTGAAGACCAAGCGCGCGCCGGAAGGCACTTCGTCAACGGAATCCACGAAGATCGCGCCGCGCGAGGCGAGCTCGCGCACAACATTTCGGTTGTGGACGATCTCCTTGCGCACATAGATCGGCGGCCCGTAGGCCTGCAGGGCTAGCTCGACGATATCGATCGCGCGAACGACGCCGGCGCAGAAACCGCGCGGTTTGAGCAGTACTACGGACCTATCGCTTGCTGAAGACATATCTAGGCCCGCGCAAACCCCCATCATAACCGTTCGGGCAGGCGCGCCCAGACATCGATTCTGACACCCGCACCCCATGGCGAGTTCGAGTCGCGCTGCCCGCAACCAAGCCTGGCGAGGCCCACTTCAGACCAACGAGGCGAGACATGGAATCATCGGAGACCGACCTCGATCATCGACGCCCTAAACACGAGGCTTGTGGGTTGCGGGACTAGGCGGAAGGTTGCAGGTACGAGCCCAAGCATCTCGAGGCAGCTACACGCATCCCCACGATAGGGGGCAACCTTGCGAAACGGCGCCTCGGCTCTAGGGGCGGCGTTCCGGCGGAGGGTCATGGGCCGTCAGAGACCGGAGTCGCTCCTCCAGCGCCTGCGCTCTCTCTTCTGCCTGAATCGCTCGCTGCCGTAATTCCTGCTTGTCCCGCTCGGCTGCTCTGACTCGCTGTTGTAATTCCTGCTTGTCCCGCTCGGCTGCTTCCAGGCTGCCATCGAATTCTTCCCCCGTGTGCGGGTCAATGAACACCACGACCGTCGTCCCAGCCTGCCTCTCGCTGCGCAGATCCAACCCCAGCACCCGGCTCCGCAACACCCCGCCCGTGCCTGCCGCCGGCCGCACCGGCTTAGACTGTCCCGCGTTGATCTCGTAGCCCTCCAAGGGAGTCTCCATCAAGGTCCCTGCCGGGTCCAGCCGCCAATACTCGCGAACCCCAAATGTGGAGTAGTAGGTAATGTGGAGTTTAACCCGTAAGTCCTTGAAATAGCCGTTCTTCGTCGATTCTTACTGCACATTACTGTGATCGTGACAGCGGTGCCTCTGTTGGCACCGATTCCTGACAACGGAGGTCACGATGCTCATTGACTTGTTCCCGCGGGATCATGCCCGCTTCCTTAAATTGCCCTTGCTCGGCGATTATCTCGACGGGCTGGCCCAGTGGCTGGCCACGCAGGGGTTCCCATACTCACAGATTCGTCGACGCGTTCGCGAAGCGCCCGTGCTCGAAGCTATGCTTGCGTCCTTCGGAATCCGCAACCTCGGCGAACTGTCGCGGAAACGTCTCCTCTCCTTGGCTCCCCGCCCGGCCCGAAGTCAGCCCAACTTGTCAGCGCTCGTGCGGTCCATGGCCACGTTTCTGGCCGACCGTGAGCTGTTGCGGGTTGTGAACCCGGGTCCCGGCGAAGTCCTCGTCCGTGCCTATCTCGAGTTCCTCCGGCAAGTGCGTGGTCTCGCCGCCTCGACGGTGCACCATCACCGCCGCACGGCCCTCGACCTGCTCAGGTTCCTTGCGTACGACGATCGTCCGGAGATCCTCATGACGATTTCCTCGCAACACATCGAGGCCTTCGTCGTGCAGAGCGCCGCGACGCTCGGACGCGGCAGCCTGCAGCACTTGGTGTCCCGGCTGCGCTGCTTCCTGCGCTTCCTCGCCACGCGCGGGGAGGTGGCAGCCGGCCTCGAGGCCCAGATTGACACCCCGCCCACCTATCGCGACGAGCAACTCCCCCGCGCCCAGCCTTGGGAAACCGTGCAGGCCCTGCTGGCGGAAATCGACTGCAGCACCCCGCTGGGACGGCGCGACTTTGCCATGTTCCTGCTCATGGCGACCTACGGCTTGCGGGCCAGCGAAGTCGCCGCCCTGCAACTGGACTCGATCCTCTGGCGCAGCGGACAGATCCGTCTCGACCGGCCCAAGGCCCGCAGGCCACTGGCCCTGCCTCTGACCGACGAGGTCGGGGCGGCATTGGCGGACTACCTGCAGCACGGACGCCCGCGATCCCAGCATCGCCGCGTCTTCCTCGGTTCCCGTCGGCCTGTCGTGCCGCTCCGGCCGACGGGCGTGCAAGCCGCCTTCCGGAGCCGGGTGCAGCGCAGCGCAACCGGGTTTGCAGACGCAGGGGCACACTGCCTGCGCCACTCCCTCGCCCTCCATCTGTTGCGCAGCGACGTGTCGATCGAATCGGTCGGCGGCTTGCTCGGCCATCGTAGCCTGGCCGCCACCGGCCAGTACCTGCGTCTGGACGACGACGCCCTGAGAGCCGCAGCGCTCGACCTTCCCCTGCCTGTCAAGGAGGTGCTCCCATGAGCCCCGCGTTACAGCCGTCCCCGCTGGGCGCGGCGATCACCGTGTACGTCGAGCGACAGCGTTCGCTCGGCTTCCAATTCGACAACCAAGCCCGGATTCTCCAACAACTCGATACCTTCCTCGCCGAGCACGACCACAGCGACCTGACGGCCGGCAGTTTCAACGACTGGGCCCTCACGCAGGAGCATCTCACGCCCCAAGGCCGCCGCCAGAATATGCGGATCGTCTACCGGTTCACCTTGCATCGTCGTCACACGACGCCGGAGTGCTTCGTGCCGGACCCGGCCCAATTCCCGGCCCCGTCCCCTGCGGCAGCCCCTTGGATCCTCAGCGAGCAGCAGATCCTAGCCCTGCTGGAGCAGACGGGACAACTCGCGCCAACGCCCCATTCCCCACTGCGTCCGCACGTCTACCGCTTGGGAGTGGTTCTGCTGTACACCGCCGGTCTGCGGCGCGGAGAACTCGTGCGGCTGAACATTGACGACTATGCCCCGTCCCGGCACACCCTGCGCGTGCGCGTGTCGAAGTTCCACAAGTCGCGGATCGTCGCGCTCTCCCGCGATGCCTGGCGGGAAATCGACACCTACCTGCGGCTCAGGCTGTGTTTCCCGCACACCGTGAACTCCCCCTTGCTCGCCCATGGTTCGCGAGCCGACAAGGCCTTCCCTGGATACCTGTTCGGCAGGGGCTTCTGCAAGCTGTGCCGGGACGCCTCCGTCCTGACCGATTCCGGCAGGCCGCCGTGCGTGCAGGACGTCAGACACACCTATGCAGTCCACGTGCTGCTGCGCTCCTATCGGGACAACCGCAACCCGCAGGCCGTGCTGCCGGTCCTGTCCAGAGCCATGGGGCATGCCTCCCTGGCTTCGACCGCGCACTACCTGTCCTTGATCGATCCGATCCTCGAGCAGGCCGCCGAACGCGTCGCCCGCCAGGTTGGCCCCCTGCTGGCTGGCAACCCGGGAGGGTCTCATGGCTGACTCCTGCCCCAACGCGCTGGGCCAGGCCCTGCGCGGCTTCCTCGCTGACGAACTCCCCCGCGTCCGCGGCCTCAGCCGTCACACGGTCCGTTCCTTCCGCGACGCGCTCAAGCTCCTGCTCGTCTTCCTCCAGCGACACTTGCAACGGCCCGCCGCGCACCTCGACTTCCCCGATCTTTCCCGCGAGCATCTGCTCGCCTTCCTCCAGCACCTCGAGGCCGAGCGTGGCAACTCCACCGCCACGCGCAACGTCCGGCTCGCCGCACTGCACTCCTTCGCACGCTACGCCGCACCACTGTTCCCAGTGCACTGCGGCAGCTGTCAGGTCATCCTCGCCATCCCCTTCAAGCGTGCCGACCAGCGTGCCGTCGAGTATCTCGAGCACGACGAGATGCAAGCCCTGCTGCAAGCGCCGGACCGCTCGACCGAGGCGGGACGGCGCGACCATGCCCTGCTATTGACGATGTACAACACTGGGGCGCGGGTCCAAGAGATCCTCGACCTGCGCCCCTGTGACCTGCAGTTGGACCGGCCCCGCCAAGCGCTGCTGCACGGCAAGGGAGACAAATGCCGCTATTGCCCGCTGTGGGAGGAAACGGCCGCGCTGCTGCGGGATCTGATGCGAACCCGCAACGTGGACCCCGCCGACAAGCAGCCGCTGTTCCGCAATCGTTCCGGCCATCCCTTGACGCGATTCGGCGTGCGCTACATCCTACGCAAGCACGCCGGCACAGCCTCCCACTCCGTGCCGACACTGGCCAGCAAGCGCGTCCATCCCCACGTCCTGAGGCACACCGCCGCCTCTCACTTCCTGCAGGCGGGCGTGGACATGGTCACGATCGGGCGCTGGCTGGGCCACGCCAACGTCTCGACGACCAGCATCTATGCCGAAGTGGACCTGGAATCGAAACGCCAAGCCGTGCGCAAGGCCAAGCCGCTGCTGAACACGGACCCTAGCTCCGCGGACTGGCGAACCAACGCTGATACCATCAGTTGGCTGGAAAGCCTCTGAGCGTTCGCTGCGACCACCCAGTAATGTGGAGTTTCTTCCACTCAAGTCCTCAATGATCAAGGACTTATGGCTTGAACTCCACATTACCCACTACTCCACATTTGGGGTTAAATGTTCAGCTGCACATTTAACCCCGATCCGAGCGTATTCCCGCGCCTTGTGCTCGGCATCGTTCTTCGCCGTCGACGGCGACGCCACCTCCAGCACGAAGTCTGGCGGCTTGCCCTCTTCCCAGATCCGATACGAACCGCGGTTTGGGCGGTACTCTACCCCGAACACCACTTGCAGATCCGGCTGCAGCTGAGCCTTGACGTTGCCGCGCTGGTAGTACACCAGCAGTTCCATGGCCACCAGCACGCCTGCGCGCTCGCGGAAGTAGTGGCGCAAGGCCGTCGTGGCCTGTTGCACGGCGTTGCCGTGCTCCACGCTCTGCGCGATCCAATTCCCCTCCGGGTACTCGACTTCGTCGGGCCCCGGCGCCAGCGCGATGGCACTGGGCGATTTCAGCGCTGGAAGTTGGGTTTCAATGGAGGCCATCGTTGATCTGCGGCACGCAACCGAGCGTGAACGCCTACGGTCCTGAGTATACAGCCGCCGTGCCAGGACCGGCCGGGGCCGCCCGGCTGGCGAGCTGATCGTGTCGCTGTTGCCAGCGCAACGCCGGGCTTCGCCCGCCCGCGCAGGGCACGAGCGGCGAGAGACTTGCAGCAAGGCGTCTGGCCACGCTTCGCCGCCAACCGACGCCAGCGGCACTTCGGCGTTGAAACTTGACCCAATCGGCAACCTTAGGGCGAGACAAGGAATCTAGCGAAGATGGGACAATAAGGAGCAGAGCTGGACCCCGCGTCACGCGCTTCGCCGCGCAGGCGCCCACCCTTAGAGCCTTGAGCGCGGGCAGCAGCGCAAGCAGCCCATGAATTCCTTCGTAACCAGAGACTCGCTCAGCTTGAACGGCCAAACTTACGCGTTCCACAGCTTGCGGGCACTGCCCGGCGCCGCCGTCTCGCGGCTCCCGTACTCGCTCAAGATCCTGCTGGAAAACCTCCTCCGCCACGAGGATGGCAGCAGCGTCACGCGGGATGACATCCAAGCCGTGCTGGACTGGGAGCCCAACGCCACTCCTTCGAAGGAGATCGCGTATCGACCGGCCCGAGTGCTGATGCAGGACTTCACGGGCGTGCCGGCGGTCGTCGACCTCGCCGCAATGCGCGAGGCCATGCTGGACATGGGCGGGGACCCGTCAGGGATCAATCCCTTGCAGCCGGCCGACCTGGTGATCGACCATTCGGTCCAAGTCGACAACTTCGCCTCTTCCAACGCGCTGTCGCTGAACAGCGCCTTGGAGTACGGGCGCAACCGGGAGCGCTACCAGTTCCTCAAGTGGGGCCAGAGCGCCTTCCAGAACTTCCGCGTGGTGCCCCCGGAGACCGGCATCGTGCACCAAGTGAACCTGGAGTTCTTGGCCCAGGTCGCGTTCGCCTACGAGCGGGAGGGCGAGACCTGGGTCTGCCCGGACACGCTCGTCGGCACCGATTCCCACACGACCATGGTCAATGGCCTGGGCGTCCTCGGATGGGGCGTCGGCGGCATCGAGGCCGAGGCGGGCATGCTCGGCCAGCCAGTCTCGATGCTGGTTCCCCAAGTGGTGGGCTTTGAACTCACCGGACGCTTGTCCGAGGGGGCCACCGCCACGGATCTGGTGCTCGCCATCGTAGAGCAGCTGCGCCGCCACGGCGTGGTCGGGAAGTTCGTCGAGTTCTTCGGAGACGGACTGGACGAGTTGCCCTTGGCGGATCGCGCCACCATTGCCAACATGGCGCCGGAATACGGCGCCACCTGCGGACTGTTCCCGGTGGACGCCGAGACGCTTGCCTATCTGTCCCTGACCGGGAGGTCTGATGAGCAGGTGCGCTTGGTCGAGGGGTACGCGAAGGCCCAGGGCTTCTTCCGGCTGTCTGGCGACGCGCCTGCCGCGTATTCCGAAACCCTGCGGCTGGAGATGGCGGACGTCGTGCCGTCCATTGCGGGGCCCAAGCGCCCGCAAGATCGAATCGCCCTGAAAGACTCCGCGCGCTCGTTCGAGAGCATGCTTGGCGAGACGCTGGCCGCGCGCGGGGCCGGTTCCGGCCAATCTGCCGTCGCGGTCGGCGCAGAGCTCGCGGCAGTCAAGACCTCGATCCGCGGCTCGGAGTTTGCGCTGGAGCACGGCGCGGTGGTCATCGCGGCGATCACGAGCTGCACCAACACCTCGAATCCCGCGGTCATGATCGGAGCGGGACTGGTCGCCAAGAAGGCCGTGAAAAAGGGCCTGCAGGTCAAGCCGTGGGTCAAGACCAGCTTGGCTCCGGGCTCGAAAGTGGTCACGGATTACCTGGCCAAGTCCGGGCTGGACACCTACCTGGACATGATCGGTTTCAACCTCGTCGGATACGGCTGCACGACCTGCATCGGCAATTCGGGCCCGTTGCCCGAGGAAGTCTCGGCGGCAATCCGCGAAGGCGATCTCGTCGTCGCGTCGGTGCTGTCGGGCAATCGCAACTTCGAGGGGCGGGTGCATTCGGAGGTGCGAGCCAACTACCTCGCGTCCCCGCCCTTGGTAGTGGCCTACGCCATCGCCGGGAACATGCAAGTCGACCTCGCTAACGAACCGCTTGGCAAGGACTTGGAAGGAAGCGACGTCTACCTCAGCGACCTTTGGCCCAGTCAGCAGGAGATCGCCCGGACCACGGCGGCAGTCGTGGACTCGAGCATGTTCCGCGACAGCTACGCGAACGTCTACGGCGGCAGCCAGCGCTGGCGGGACCTCAGCGCCACCAGCTCCGATCTTTTCGCGTGGGACGAGGGCTCGACGTATGTACGGCGGCCGCCGTACTTTGATTCCATGCGAGCGGAACCCGCCGCGGTGTCCGAGATCAGCAACGCCAGGGTGCTGGCCGTCCTTGGCGACAGCGTCACCACGGACCATATCTCCCCGGCAGGCGCGATCAAGGCCGACAGCCCCGCGGGCCGCTACCTGATTGAGCGCGGGGTCGCACCAATGGACTTCAACTCGTACGGCTCGCGACGGGGAAATCACGAGGTCATGATGCGCGGCACTTTCGCGAACGTGCGCCTGCGCAACCTGCTCGCAGCCGGGACCGAAGGCGGCTGGACGCTCCATTTGCCCGGTGGCGAGGTGATGTCGATCTACGAGGCCGCCACTCGCTACAGGGACGAGGGCGTCCCGCTGGTGATTGTCGCCGGCCGCGAATACGGCACCGGCTCGTCTCGCGACTGGGCCGCAAAGGGTCCATCGTTGCTGGGCGTGAGGGCCGTGCTGGCGGTTAGCTACGAACGCATCCACCGTTCGAACCTGGTCGGCATGGGCATCCTGCCGCTGCAGTTTCTCGAAGGCGACGACCGCGATTCGCTGGGGCTTACCGGACGCGAGCGGATCAGCATCTCCGGCCTGGGAGACGGCTCGGCCTCCACGGTCCGAGTCGACGCGGTGCCCGAGGGCGCCGGGCCGGCGATCTCGTTCCAAGCGCGGGTCCGCATCGACACGCCGAAGGAGGTCGAATACTACCGGCACGGCGGCATCTTGCAGTACTCGTTACGACAGATGCTGATGGCCTAGGCCGGAAGCGGCAAGCGCATGGATTCATGGAAGGCCAACCTGCGGATCGTGCTGGTCGAGTCGCGCAACTCGCTGAATATCGGCGCGGCGGCGCGCGCCATGTACAACTTCGGGTTCGCGGACCTGTGGTGCGTGCGTCCCTACGAGCCATCGTTCCGCTCGGCGCGATCCTCGGCCGGGGCGGCCACGGTCATGCAGCAGGCGCGCGTTACGGACGACCTGGCAGAAGCACTCTCCGATGCCGAGTTGGTGGTGGCCTGTAGCGGCTTGGAATCTCGCAAGCAGCGCCACGTGCAGCGGCGGCTGCCTGCCGGCGGGGACGCCATCCGGACGCACATCGAGGACCGCAAGGCAGCAGTGGTGTTCGGCTCGGAGAAGTTCGGACTCTCCAATGACGACCTAAGCCATTGCGACTGGGTGTTATCGGTTCCCACCGACGAAGCGTGCCCGTCGATGAATCTGGGTCAAGCGGTCGCCGTGTGCTGCTACGCGATCGCCCGCAACGCGGCACCCCAAGAGAGCCTGCAGACCCCGGCCAGCGTGCCAGCGGGAGTCCGCGAGCGAATTCTCTCCCTGCTCATGCCCATCCTGCAGGAGTCCGGGTTCCTCCACGACGAAGGCATCGAGGAACGGACGCGCAAGCTGCGGCGCTTCGTGAGCCGCCTGCGGCTTGCGCCGGAAGACGGTCGCATGCTGCTGGCCATCCTGCGACAGATCGATTGGAAACTCGCCCACCCGAGCCTGCCGGCCAGCGAGGCAGAGTCAAGCCCGGGACCCGCTCCGGAGACGCCTGCCTCATAGCAGGTGGTCGGAAAAGGACGGTGATGGCCGTCGCTGAGGCTTAGGGCTGGGTGGCGCCGGACTCGGTCGCCTCGGCCTGCTAGCGGCGCGGCGAGGCCGCGGCTTGGAAACGGGGCGCGGCGCGGGGCGCTCCGGAGCCGTGGTCGCGTCGGGATCGAAAACACGCACGTATGGGCCGTACTGGAACCGCCGGTTGCGGCGGTAGCCCGTGATCTCTTCCAAGATGCCCATGTCCACGAACCTCGCGACGAGCTGGTTCGCCGCCACATACGAGGTGCCCGTGACGGCCTGAATCTCGCTCACTGTCGCGACCGGCGCGGTCGTCAATCGCCCGAACACCCGCAGTCCTCGCCCGACGGCGTGCCCCAAGCCCGCCGATAATGCCTCGCGATGCTCGCGGGCCAGAACGGCGCAGCGGTGAATCATGACGGCCGCTTCGGCGGCCGATTCGGCCACCCCCTTGACGAAGAAGTTCAGCCAAGGCGCCGTCGGGCCGCGGAGCTGTGTCTGGTACTCGCTGAGACTGGATTGGAAGTATGGGGACATGGCAAGTGCGCTGGCGCCCGGGACTCCAACGCGTCGGAACATCGCCAGCCCGGCGATACGCTCCAAGCGACCGTCCTCCGAACTGGTCGTGAGCAGCTGCGCGAGCTGCGCCTGCGCCATGCCGATTCGCACCAAGTCGGGCAGCCCCCCTTGCGCCGCCAGAAACTCGTCCAACTCGACCAGCGCTGCCGCTAACTTCGCTTCCCGCTCCCCATTCGCGCGACCGGAAAGTCCCCCGTTCCTCGCGCCGTCCCCGGCCAGCGCTGCTTGCACAGCGGCCAAGCGGTCCAGAGTCAGCGGCTCTTCCTTGGCTTCCGCAAGGCCGCGCTCGAGCGCCTTACAGCAGCGCACGGGAGCGACCGCGGAGGCGGCTTCGTTGTCATCTAGGTCGACAGCAGCAGCAAGGACAGCTGCGAAGCCACTAGACGCGCTCTCGATGCGACACGACTGCACGGCTTCGCGAAGCAGTTGCATCGTTTCGAACGCCGAGGCGTCCGAATGCGCGCTGAAGGCCCCATCCAGCCGCCACAGGGCCGATCGGGCCTGATCGAGCAGCGCGCTCAGCTCGGCGGTAACACGCGGAGCGGGGATGGGGGGGGAGGACATTAGCTCGGCAGACTCGCATCCAGCCCCGCTGCATGAGCGCCAACCTCAGCTGGCGCCTGCTGACGATACAAGCTGGCACGGTCCGCTAACGATGGAGGCACCTGCACCGGTCGGCCGACGCGGGTCGGCAGCGCAGGGTTGGGCCGACGGTGTGGCACAGCCAAACTTTAGCATGCCGCGCAGCTCCAAATCCGCTCGAAGCACCCAGCATTCTACGTTCAGAGGGCGGGTGCGCGGGTGTGTACAATGGCGTAGTTTCTGATGAGCAGACTTCAAGACACGGCTGCGGAAGCTGCCTTCCGCGAACGCCTTCGCACATGGCTTGAGGCGAATACGCCGAGCATTGGCAAGCACGACGTCGACGCGCTCAAGGCTTGGCAGCGGACGCTGCACGAAGCCGGCTGGCTCGGCTTGACCTGGCCGGCCGAGTACGGCGGTCAGGGGCTGGGCTTCCGCGAGCAGGCGATCTTCAACGAAGAGGCCGCCCGCGCCAGGATCCCTCCGAGCATCAACAACATCGGCCTGATGATCGCGGGTCCGGCGTTGATCGCAGTCGGTAGCGAGGCTCACAAGAAACGCTACCTGCCAAAGATCTTGAGCGCGGAAGAGATCTGGTGCCAGGGGTTCTCCGAGCCCAACGCCGGCTCTGATCTGGCGGCGTTGCAGACTCGCGCAGTCGACGATGGCGATGACTATGTCATCACCGGCCAGAAGATTTGGACCTCCAATTCGCTGATAGCCGACTACATCTGGCTCCTCGTGCGCACGGATCCCGATGCGCCGCGGCACAAAGGCATCACCGCCCTGGTCGTCGACATGAAGAGCCCCGGCGTGACCGTCAAACCGTTGCTTCAAATCACGGGCGAAGCCGAGTTCGGCGAAGTCTTCTTCGATGAAGTGCGCGTGCCGAAGGCCAACCGCGTGGGTGCCGAGAACGACGGCTGGATCATCGGCATGAAGACGTTCACCCGAGAGCGCGCCAACATTTCGGTGGCCCTGAGCGTGCGCCTGCAACAGCAGTTCGCCCGCTTGCTGGATACCGTCCGCAACCGGGACGTGCCGCTGGACCCCCAGCAGGCGCGCGACGTGGCGCAAGCCTACGTCGACAGCGAGTGCCTCACGCTGACTTGCGAGCGCATGGCCGACAGGCTGTTCGGCTTCGAGTCTTCGGTCGTCAAGGTCGCTTGGGCAGAAATGAACCAACGCCTGCAAAGGATCGGGCTGTCCACGCTCGGCCCCGACGCCCCGCTGCTGTCGGCAGGGGGCTTCGATCAAGTCCGCGGCACCACCGCCACGTTCGGCACGGAAGCCCTGGCGGAAGACGACGAATCGTACGCCAAGAGCTGGCAGTTCGGATATCTGCGGGCGCGCGCCAATTCGATCGAGGGCGGAACGTCCGAGATCTTGCGCAGCGTCATTGCCGAGCGCGTGCTCGGCCTGCCACGCAAGTAAGGAGCGGACCCGTGGACTTCAGTCTCAACGAAGAACAGGTTCTCCTGCGCGATTCGGCGCGCGAGTTTCTCGGCCAGGAGTGGCCCAGCGCCGAACTGCGCCGCATGCTGGATGCGGCCGATGGCGCTGCCGCGGCCGAAGCGCTCTGGTCCAAGATGTCTGATCTGGGCTGGCCCGGCCTGCTGGTCAGCGAGGACTACGACGGCCTCGGGCTGGGCATGTTCGACCTGGCCGTGCTGATGGAAGAGACTGGCGCGGCCCTTGTCCCGGGCACGCTGCATGCCAGCGGCCTGCTGGCAGCCAGCGCGCTCGAGGCGCTGGCCGACGAGAACAGTTGCCAGAAGTACCTGCCGGACATCGCGGAAGGCAAGCTGAAAGCCACGGTCGGAATCTACGAGCCGGGCTCGGGCTGGACGCCGATGATGCTGGCGCCGGAAGCTGGCGAGGCAGTGACGAAGCGCTACGTGCCCGATGCGGCCAGCGCCGATCTGATCCTGTTCGTGAATCGGACGGGCGGAAACGGGGCCCAGATCGCCATCGCGCACGAATCCCAGGCCGAAGACCTCAATTCGATCGACGTGACTCGAAGCCTGAGTCAAGTGACCTGTTCGGCAGACAAGCTCGAAGTGCTTGGCGAGGGCACGATCGCCGACGTCCAGGCGGTCATCGACCGGGCCGCGATCGGACTCTCGGCCGAATTGATCGGCGGCTCGGCGCGGGTCCTGGACATGACGGTCGAATACGTCAAGAACCGCAAGCAGTTCGGGCGTGCGGTCGGCACCTTCCAAGCGGTCCAGCACAAGGCGGCCGACATGCTCATCGGAATCGAAAAGGGCCGTACCGGCGTCTACTACGCCGCTGCCGTGGCAGACGAGCGTCCCGACGATCTGGCCCGAGCCGCCTCGGTGGCGAAGGCGACTGCCAATCAGACAGCGGTCAGCGTCGGCGAGCTGGGCATCCAGTTGCACGGCGGTCTCGGGTTTACGTGGGAACAGGACCTGCACCTGTACCTGAAACGCGCCAAAGCGGCCGAGTTCACCTACGGCGACACGAGATGGCACCTTGACCGGATCGCCCACGGACTGGGGCTGTCCTGACGCCAAGGCTTCCAGCTCGTCAGCCAAAGCGCGGCGGTGTTACGCTCAGATCGCCGTCATGTCGAGACTTGTAGCCGCCTGCACCGCGATCCTCGCATTGCTGGGCTCCTGCGCGGAGACCCGCGAGGCGCCGCCTGAGAAGCCCAACATCCTGTTCGCCATCGCGGACGACGCTTCCTTTCCCCATATGAGTGCCTATGGCACGGAGTGGGTCAACACGCCGAACTTCGACCGCGTCGGGCGTGACGGCGTGCTGTTCTGGAACGCGTACACGCCCAACGCCAAGTGCGCTCCCTCGCGCGCGTCGATCCTCACGGGCCGCAACTCCTGGCAGCTGAAGGCGGGCGCAAACCACATGGCGTTCTTTCCGCCAGAGTTCAAGACCTACCCCGAAGCGCTGGGCGAGAACGGCTACTTCGTGGGCATGACCGCCAAGGGTTGGAGCCCCGGCGTCGCCGTCGACGCCGCAGGCAACCCGCGCAATCTCGCCGGCACTCCGTTCGACGACCGCGAGACCGAACCGCCGACATCCAAGATGAGCCGGACTGACTACGCGGCCAACTTCGCCGACTTTCTCGCCGCCGCTCCTGCAGACCAGCCCTGGGCGTTCTGGTACGGCTCCCGGGAACCGCACCGCGCCTACGAGTTCCGCTCCGGCGCGGAGTTGGGCGGCAAGCGCCCCGCAGACATCGAACACGTCTTCGACTTCTGGCCGGACACCGAAACCATACGCCACGACATGCTCGACTACGCCTATGAAATCGAATACTTCAACGCACACTTGGGCCGGATCCTTGACACGCTCGAGGAGAGCGGGCAACTCGCCAACACGCTGATCATCGTCACGTCCGACAACGGCATGCCGTTCCCCCGCGTGAAGGCCCAGGAATACGAGCTCTCCAATCACCTGCCCTTGGCGATGATGTGGCTCGAGGGCATACCGCATCCCGGCCGCTCGATCCAGGACTTCGTGAGCTTCGTCGATCTGGCGCCCACGATCCTTGACGCGGCCGAGGTCCCGTGGGATGCGACAGGGATGCACCCGCCCGCGGGCCGGAGCCTGCTGGGAGTACTCAGGTCGGACAAAGACGGCCAGGTTGAAGCCGACCGAGACCACGTCTTGATCGGCAAGGAACGGCACGATATCGGCCGCCCGAACGACGCCAATTATCCGATCCGCGGCATCGTCCAAGGCGATCTGCTGTACCTGCGCAACTTCGAAGCGAACCGCTGGCCGGCAGGCAATCCGGAAACGGGTTACCTAGCGGTGGACGCGAGCCCGACCAAGACCGCGATTCTCGATCTGCGCCGCTCTGGCGGCGAGACCAGATTCTGGGAACTCGCATTCGGCAAGCGCGGCGAGGAGGAACTCTACAACATCGCCGAAGACCCCAGCTGCCTGAACAACCTGGCGGGCGAGTTGGAGTACGCTCCCGCGAAGGCTGAACTGGCGGCGCGGCTCGTCTCCGAGCTCGAAGCCCAGGGCGATCCGCGCATGGCAGGGCAAGGAGACGTCTTCGAAGCCTATCCGGTCGCCACGCGCTGGGCCGGATACTACGAAAAGTTCATGGCAGGAGAGATCGACGTGGCCGTCTGGATCCTGCCCAGTGACATCGACCCAGCCATGGACTGAGCGAGGCGGAATCAGGCCGCTGTCTCGTCCTGCATCGCGGAGGCACCGGTCTGTTCGTTGTCCCGCAGCTCGGGAATCTGGACACGCACGCGCACGCCTCCTCCCGCGCGCGGCTCCAGCGAGAACTGAAAGTCTGTTCCGAACAGCACCCCGAGTCGCTCGCGCACGTTTCCGAGGCCGATGCCCCGATTGAATACCGTCGGCAGATCTTCGATCGGTATGCCGACGCCGTCGTCCTCGATTTCGATCTGCAAGCGCCCGCCTCCCAGCGCGCCGGCAAGGCGGATCGTGCCATCGCCCGTCTTGGGCCCGATGCCGTGCTTGATGCAATTCTCCACGATGGGCTGCAAGAGCATGCTTGGCACCAGCACGTCTGCGATGCCGTCGTCGATATCGCGCGCGATGCGCAGCCTCGAGCCGAAGCGTACCTGCTCGATCTGAAGGTAGTCGTCGATGACCGACAGCTCCTCCCTCAGCGGCACGAAGGCTTCTTGCTTGCTCAGCAGGCGGCGCAGGATCGTCGAGAGGCGATAGACCATCTGGCGCGCCTGTTCCTGATCGCTGCGGATCAGCGACGCCACCGAATTGAGGGTGTTGAACAGAAAATGCGGGTTCATCTGCCGCGTCAGGCTCTGCAGGCGAGCCTCGGTCAGCAAGCGCTGCTGGTTTTCGATCTTCCACTCGTTACGCGTGTTGTTCCAGACCTTCAGGGTCAGCCCCACCCCCATCACGGTCGCCACATAGGAGAGCAGCATCGCCAGCGGGCTTGGCCCGGCGGCGTCTTGGTACAGGTCAAACACCAGTCCTCGCCCGGCGATCTGCGCGCGAACGAACTCCACCAGCGCGCAGGAGAGCAGCATCACGACTTGGAAGACGCCCTCTGAATTGGGGATGCGCCGCCGTGTCCAAGCCACCAGCGAGAACATGAAGAAGGGCGAGAACCGCCAGACGTCCTCGGGGTCGCGAGCCCCGGACCGCAGCAGCCCGCCCAGCGCGCCGAACCCTACCAGCATCGGCAGCATTGCCCACTCGAAGTCGGACCCCAGAACAGCCGGAGTCGAGATCAGCGCGCCGGCAATGGCACCTGGGACGAATCCCCCGACCAGCCCAGAGACGAACGCCCCTTCGGCGCCGACTTCGGCTGCCGTGTAGCCGAGCACCACCCGGACCAGCGAGCCGCTGGCAAACACCACGCCGAACAGCACCGCCAGCTCCAAGCGCTGCCTGAAGGTACGTTGCTCGCGCAGGAACAGACGCTTGGCGAAGTTCGGGCGCAGGGCGATGCTGGCCATCGAAGCCAGCACGGCGACCTTGACGAGCAGCGTGACTAACAGGTCGGCGTCGGCCATGTCGCGAGGCTTGCGCAACGCCCTCCGCCTTGCGAATCGTCGCGCCCGCCTATAATAAATCTCTCGGGACCTCGGGCGTTTTTGATCCGTTCCCGGCCCCGGCGACAGCCCGTCACCGGCAGCAATCCCGATGTCCGGCAGCCAGCCAGCAGCAGTTGAGCATTCGGTCGAATTGGTAGCCGAAGCGGACTTCCCATGCCGCCACGGCGACTTCCGGATTCTCGGCTTCCGGGGCCTAGGGCCCGGCGGCGAGCAGGAGCTGGTCGTGCTCAAGAAGGGCGAGCTCGCAGCTGCGGGCGAGGCACCGCTGCTGCGCGTTCACTCGCAGTGCCTCACGGGCGAGGTGTTCCGCAGTTTGCGCTGCGACTGCGGGCCCCAATTGGCGCTGTCGCTGGAAATGATCTCGGAAGCCGGCTGCGGCCTGTTGATCTACGACCCGCAAGAGGGCCGCGGCATCGGCCTTCTCAACAAGCTCATGGCATACCAGCTGCAGGACGAGGGCGCGGACACGGTCGAGGCCAATCAGAAGCTCGGGTTCGGCGCTGACGAGCGCGAGTACGGCTACGTGGTTGCGGTCTTGCGCCACTTCGGCCTGCAACGCGTGCGCATGCTGTCCAACAATCCGGCCAAGGTGGAAGCGCTGGAACGCGAGGGGATTCGAGTCGTCGAGCGGGTAGCTTGCGTGCCGCAGGATGCCGGGGATTTGGCCCAGTCCTACTTGCGCACCAAGCGGGACAAGCTAGGCCATTTGGTCAAGGGCGCGTGAGCCGGCGCGCACCCGCCCCAGGTCCGCCGCTTCGGCGGCATCGGCTGCCAAGTCTCTGTACGACAGCAATTCGATCCGGTTCTCGGCAACCGCCCGCCTGACTTCGTCCGAGCAGAGGGCGCGCATTTCCATCTCGCGGCTCTGCTTGAGCCTGGTGTCCGCTCGTTGCAAGTCGGGACCGCAAATGCCCGGGTGGCACATGAGCTCTCCGATCCCGCTAGGCAGGCCGGCAAGCAGCGCTACCAGCCAGCGGGCATCCATCGCGCCAGTGCCGACGAAGCCGGCGAAGTAGTCGCTCGTCCGACAGCGCGCCCGGCGCAGGCGTTCCTCGAAAGGAATTCGCCACGGCCGGATCGCAAGCGCCAAGCCTGCTCGCAGCGCGGGCGCTACGCCGACTGGCGTGTCGAACGGCTTGCGGATCCAGGGAATCCGATAGCGGTCGGCCAGGGTCGCGACTGCTTCCAGCACCACTGGCAACAAGTGGACATGCTGGTGCGTGTCAAGATGGCTCGGCCGGATGCCGCGCTCGAGCAGGGCTTCGATCTGAGCCCCGAGCTCGCGCAGTGCCTCGTGCAGCGTCGGCGGGTTGGCTAGCAGCCTGACTGCCGAGCGCGGCAGCTGTGTTCCCGGTGAGGCGAGGGACCCGCCCTGCACCAGAGTCAGGTGGCAGCCCACTCCCAGGCTCGGGTGCCGATGGGCGATCCGCACGGCATGCTCGAAGGCCGGGCCGTTCGCCATCAGGGACGTCGAGCGGACGATCCCTTCAAGGTGGCTGCGCAGGATGCCTTCGTTAACGTCGGGGGTGAAGCCGAAGTCATCGGCGTTCACGACGAGGCGCTTCACCGCCACGCGTCGATACAAACTGAAAGCGGCGGGGCCGTCGCCCCGCCGCTTTGGTCAACCACAGGTTCACAAGGAGAAGGAATTCGAACCGTAGTTTTTGTCAGCACTCCCTAAGACGATTGAGTGTCGCGTTCTTACGGCAAGAATTTCGAATCTCCGAAAATTCCCTCGATCCGGCAGCTGCTGGAATCCGCTCAGAAGCGATCGGAGAACGGCCCATAACTGAAGAACAGGCCGAGCAGCCCAGCCGCGACGACGTAGTACAGCATGGGGTAGATCGTCCGGCGGATCAGCAGGCCCTCGCGGCCAACCAAGCCGACGGTCGCGCTGGCCGCCACTACGTTGTGGACGGTAATCATGTTGCCAGCGGCGCCACCGAGCGCTTGCAGGCCCAGCACGACGACGTGCGGAACGCCAATGCGGTCGGCGACACCGTACTGGAAGTGGCTGAACATCAGGTCGCTGACGGTGTTCGACCCGGCCACGAACGCGCCCAGCGCTCCGATCATGGCGGCGAAGAAGGGCCAGGCCTGGCCGGCGACCGCCGCTGCAAACTCGGCCAGTTCAAGCGGCATGCTCTGCAATCCAGAGGCATTGGTGTTGGAGTCGATGAAGACCCGTACCAGCGCCACGGCGAATAAGAGCGCGAAGGCGGGCCCGGCCAGCATGCGAGCGGACGCCGAGAAGGCACTCTTGACCTGGGCTCCCGACATGCTGTGAATCGCCGCAGTGATCAAGCAGACGACGAGAAAGATCGTTCCCGGCAGGTAGAGCGGCTGGATGCCTTGGCTCAGGTCCGTGCCCAAGATCCCGGTCCACGTGAACTGCACGCCGGCCAGCCAAGCCTTGAAGGGCAGGCCGGGCAGCCGGGTGATGACCAGCAGCACGGCGACCAAGACGTAAGGCATCCATGCCCGCGCCAGCGACATGTGCTGCTCGTCGGGCTTGGCCTCTCCGCTGAAGGTGCCCATCCATTCTTTCTCCCAGCCCTCGCGCGGAGGGAAGTCCCAGGGAGCGACATCGGAGAGCAGGAAGCCCTTGCGGGCTGCGATGACGACGATGCCCAGGCCGATCAGGGCGCCCAGCAGGGTGGGGAACTCCGGCCCTAGCAAGATCGCGACGAGGATGTACGGCACGGTGAAGCAAAGACCGGCGAAGATTGCGAATTTCCAGATGCTCAGTCCGTCCTTGAAGGACCGGTTAGCGCCGAAGAAGCGGGTCAGCATGCCGCAAATGATGAGCGGGATCAGCGTCCCCACGATGGCGTGCGGGATCGCGGCGAAGACGCCGATCTGATAGATGAACTCCACGTACGGGATCGAGGCCTGTGCCAATGCGGCCTCGACGTCAGGGACGTTGAGGGATTCGGCCATGCCCACGAGGATCGGCGTGCCCACCGCTCCGAACGTCACCGGCGTGCTCTGGATGATGAGCGTGCACATCACGGCGGCCAGTGCCGGGAAGCCCAGCGCTAGCAGCAGCGGGCCGGCCACAGCGGCCGGCGTGCCAAAGCCGGACGCCCCCTCGATGAACGCGCCGAACATCCAGGCCACGATGATCAGCTGGACGCGGCGGTCGCGCGAGACGTTCATGAATCCCTGGCGGATCGATGCCGCCGCTCCGCTCTCCGAGAGGGTTTGCAGCAGGAGGATGGCTCCGAAAATGATCCATAGGAGCGAGACCGCGATGATGACGCCTCGTAGCGAGGCAGCCGCGACGTGGACAGGCGCGACATCCCACAGGAAGAGCGCGAACGCCGCTGTCATCACATAGGCCACTGGCATCGCCCGCGTGGCGGGCCAGCGGAGGACGACAAGGAAGAACATCACCGCAATGATGGGGAGGAGCGCCACAAAGGCATAGAATCCAGATGTTTCCGGCATGAGCGAATCAAGCCTACTCAGCGGATAGCTCGAGTGTCAAGGAAAGGCTCCCGAAAACGAGCGACGGGCCAGCGGCCAGCGGACTCGCGCCCGTCGCAGCCATTGCGATGCCAGTAATCCCGAGCCCGGGAAGGGAGAGGCGCACGTCGGTCGCACCTCTGATCGCTCAGCGGTAGGTGTGCGGCGCTAGCCGGCGTCGCGCACACCGCGACGGATACCCGGGCCAGCGGGGTAGCTGAGGCGACGCGCCCTCAGAACGAATACAGCAGTGTTTCGGCCGCGACCGCTACGCCGCCGTCACCCTGATCGATTCCGTCGTCGCCTTCAGACAGGTCCAGCGGCCGATAGTACAGGCCATCCTTGCCGCGGAAAATCTCGATGTCGGACGGTCGGGGGAGTCGATCCCGGATCAGCGCCTCGGAAAGCGGATCCTCGACGCAGCGCTGCAGCGCCCGACGCAACGGGCGCGCGCCGTAGCTGCGATCTCCGAGAGTCTCGTCCAAGATGTACTGCGCCGCATCCACGCTGAGCCGGATCTGCAGCCCCTTGCTGAGCAGATTGCCATTGATCTGGACGACCAGCATCTGGACGATCTCCAGCAAGTCCTCGTCGCTTAGCGAGCGGAAGATGATCGTCTCGTCGAGTCGGTTGAGGAACTCCGGATTGAAGGTCCGCTTGACCTCGTTCATGACCTCCTGCTCGGCCTTGGTGTCACTGTACCCCAGCGACTGATCTTGAAAGCCCATGGCCTTCTTGAGCTGCAGGTGGCGGGCTCCGATGTTCGAGGTCATCACGACGATCGTGTTCTTGAAGTCCACCGTGCTGCCCAAGCCATCGGTCAGCTGGCCATCTTCGAAAACCTGCAGCAAGATGCTGAACAGATCGGGATGCGCCTTCTCGATCTCGTCCAGCAGGATGATCGAGTAGGGCGCCCGCTTGACGCGCTCGGTCAGCTGGCCGCCCTCTTCGTAGCCCACGTAGCCGGGCGGAGAGCCGATCAGCTTCGATACCGAGTGCTTCTCCATGAATTCGGACATGTCGAAGCGGATCAGCGACTTCTCGCTGCCGAACAGACAATCGGCAAGCGCGCGCGCCACCTCGGTCTTGCCGACGCCGGTGGGGCCGAGGAAAAGGAACGACCCTGCCGGCCGATTGACCGGCTTCAAACCTGCGCGCGAGCGGCGGATCGCGCGGGCAAGGGCCGAAATGGCGCTGTCCTGGCTGACGATGCGCCGATGGAGGTCCTCCTCGAGCCGCAGCAGCTTGGCCATCTCTTCTTCCTTGATGGAAGTCATGGGCACGCCGGTCCAGCGGGCGACTACCTCTTCGATGTCGTCCTTGCCGACCGTTGCCGTCACGGCCTGATCCTGCTCTTGCTCACTCTGCAGCCGACGCAGGTTCTCGCGCTCCTTGCGCTCCTCGTCCGAATAGAACCGCGCCTTTTCGAACTCGTGGTTGGCGATCGCGTTCTCCATGCGATGGACGATGTACTTGATCCGCTTGTGGATCTCGGCCGACTCGTCCGACATCTTGGTCTGCTCGAGCTTCACGCGCGCCCCCGCCTCGTCGAGCAGGTCGATCGCCTTGTCGGGCAGGAAGCGGTCGGGGATGTACCGGATCGAGCTGTGCACCGCGGATTCGATCGCGCTGTCGGTGTAGACCACAGCGTGGAATTTCTCGTAGCGCTCCTTGATTCCCAGCAGCACCTGCACCGCCTCGTCCTCCGATGGCGGGCTGACCTTCACAGCTTGGAAGCGGCGTTCCAGCGAACGATCCTTCTCAATCGATTTCCGGAACTCGTTGGGCGTCGTCGCCCCGATGCACTGGATTTCGCCCCGTGACAGCGCCGGCTTGAGGATGTTCGCGGCGTCCAGCGAGCCCTCGGCCGATCCGGCCCCGACCAAGGTGTGCAACTCGTCGATGAAGATGATGGAATTCTGGTTTTCCATCAACTCCTTCATGATCGTCTTGAGGCGCTCCTCGAACTGCCCGCGGTACTTGGTCCCGGCGACGATCAGAGACAGGTCCAGCGAAAGGATGCGCTTGTCCGAGAGAAACGGCAGCACCACGCCGCTGGCGATGCGCTGTGCCAGCCCTTCCACGATGGCGGTCTTTCCCACGCCCGGCTCCCCGATGAGCACGGGGTTGTTCTTGGTCCGGCGGCACAGGATCTGCACCACGCGCTCGAGCTCGTGCTCCCGCCCGACGAGGGGGTCCAGCTTTCCTTCGGCCGCCTCCTGCGTCAGGTCGCGGCTGAACTCCGCCAGCATGGAGCTCTCTTTCGGCCGGTTTGACAGCAGCTTCTCGGACTGGACTCGGGCCAGCTCTTCGCGGATCGTGGACAGGCGCAGGCCGCGCTCGTGCAGGATCTCAGCCGCGAAGCACTTCTCCTCGCGCAACAGGCCCAGCAGCAGGTGCTCGGTGCCAATGTGCTTGTGCGAGAGCCTCTCAGCCTCTTCAGCGGCATAGGCCAGGACGCGCTTGCACTCGTGGCTCAGCGGAAGGTCGACCGAGGTGGAGACCTTTTCGCGAATCGTCGTGTGGGCCTCGATCTGCTTGCGGATGGAATCGACCGCGGCGTGCGACCGAAGAAACCGGTTGGCCAGTGCCTTGTCCTCGCGGATCAAGCCCAGCAGCAAGTGTTCAGTCTCGATGTATGGGCTGCCAAACTGGCTGGCCTCGTAGCGGGCGAAGAAGATCACCCGCCTGGCCTTTTCGGTGTAACGTTCGAACATGCGGTTTGCCTCAGCTACCCGCAACGTGACGGCTGCCGTCTGCTGCCGATCATCATAACAGCAAGCCTGACGATACCTGCCGGGCAGTTTGCAACTGCTCGTCGAGCAGGGGCCAGGCGTGCCTCATGGGCTGTACAGCGGATCGCCCGCCAGATGCACCAGGCTCCGCTGGTGCAACCAGGGGCCGAGCGCCCGGCGAGCGAATGCGCCCGTACTGGCGGCAAGTCGGCCGTCTACGAACCGATCTGGCGGGCCGAGCACCGACCCATTTCGCACCGGCGAGTGGTACCGGCGCCACCGCGACCCCTAGGCCTGAAGCACCCCGCACTAGGGAATCGGATTCAGGGCGTCAGTCTTCCAGCAGCTCGCTCAGCGTGAACAGCGCCTCGAAATCGCAGCCCAAATCGGCGAACTTAGCGGCAGCTCCCTGCTCGCGATCCACGAGGCAGCACACCCCCAGCACTTCCATGCCGGCCTCTCTGGCCCGCTCGATTGCCTGCACACTCGAGTTTCCGGTGGTGCAAACGTCTTCGAGCACGACGCAGCGCACACTCTGGGTGCTCGCAAGGCCTTCCACGTAGCGCTTTCGCCCGTGGCCCTTCTCCGCCTTGCGGACTACAAACGCATCCACCGGAGATCCGGTCTGCTGAGACGCATGTGCAACTGCACAGGAGACCGGGTCGGCACCCATGGTGAGGCCCCCGACGGCCTGCGGCCGCCAGCCGCGCGCGAGGATCCGATCCAGCAGTAGGCGACCAATCAGCGGCATGGCCTCGCCGCGCAGCGTGGTGAGCCGGCAGTCCACATAGATACTGCTCGTCGCGCCCGATGCGAGCACGAAGGAGCCGCGCAGGACGGAGTGCTGGAGCAGCAAGGCCTTGAGACGCTCGCGGTCTCCTGCTGCTGCCATCGGGCCTAGATCCTAGTACGAGCGAACTTGCTGCAAGTAGCCGTCGTAATTGCGCCGCACCTCGCCCAGCGAATCGCCGCCGAACTTCTCTAGAAATGCAGCAGCAACGGCCAATGCGACCATCGCCTCGCCGATCACGCCCGCCGCCGGGATGACAGCGACATCGGAGCGCTCGTAGGCAGCGCTGGCAGGCTCCCGGGTGGAAAGATCCACCGACTCGAGGGGACGCCGCAAGGTCGAGATCGGCTTCAGATAGCCGCGCACGACAACATCCTGGCCGTTGGTGATGCCGCCTTCCAATCCTCCCGCGGTGTTGGAACCGCGAGTGAACTCCCTCGCTTCCCGGTCGTAGTGGATCGTGTCCTGCACTTTCGAACCGGGCGAAGCCGCCGCTACAGCTGCAGAGCCGATCTCGACGCCCTTGACGGCCTGCATCGAGACGATCGCTTGCGCCAATCGACCGTCCAACTTGGAATCCCAGCTCACATGCGAGCCCAAGCCGATGGGCGCGCCGCGCACGACAACTTCGAACACGCCCCCGCACGTGTCCTTCGTACGGATCGCTGCGTCGACCACTGCCTCCATGCGCTGCTCGACTTCCGGATCGACACAGTTCAGCAGGACCTCGTCCTTCGCCGCCAGCGCCTGCAGTTCCGTCCAAGTGGCTCGGCGTCCGAGCTTGACGTCGCCGACGGCTACGACATGGCTGAGCACCTCTATGCCGAATTCGGAAAGGAGCAGCTTGGCGAAGCCGCCCGCCGCCACGCGGGCGGCCGTCTCCCGGGCACTGGCGCGTTCCAAGATATAGCGCGCCTCGGGGTAGTTGTATTTGATCGCGCCAGCCAAGTCGGCATGTCCCGGGCGAGGACGGTCAACCGGCCTGGCGTGCTCGCTCGAACCCTCGTAGTCCTCGACGGGCAGCGTCCGTGTCCAGTTCTTCCAGTCTCGGTTCTGGAGCAAGATCGCGATGGGAGAGCCGATCGTGCAGCCGTGGCGCACGCCGGACACGATATGCGCCTTGTCCGTCTCGATCTTCATCCGGCCGCCGCGGCCGAAACCCTGCTGTCGGCGCCAGAGGTCGCGATTGATGCGCTCTAGGTCGACCGGCACTCCCGCAGGCATGCCGGAAAGGGTCGCGACGAGCGTCTCGCCATGAGACTCGCCTGCTGTGACGAAACGCAGCATCCGGGGAGGCGGAAGGGGCGGAAAGGGAAGTTTCTATTATAGGCAGCAGGAGATGCGGAGCCTGATCGGCATCCACGCAGTGGCATCGGCCGTGCGCTCGGCTCAGGGCTCAGGCTCTGGCCTGCAGCGCGTGATCGTAGCCCAAGGTGCGCGCAACAGCCGCCTACAGGCGGTGATCGACGATTGCCGGAAGGCTGGTATTCCGGTGCGGTTCGAGCCAAAGGCGGCGCTGAGGAGAGTCGCAGGCACCGACGCCCACCAGAACATCGTCGCGATCTCGTCCAAGGAGATCTACCGGACGATCGACGAGGTCTTGGAGAACGCCTCCGACCAGTGCACGGTCGTGCTGCTGGATTCCGTCCAGGACCCGCACAACCTTGGAGCAATCATCCGCTCGGCCGATGGGGCGGGAGCCGCAGCGGTAGTAATTCCGGAACGCCGCTCCGCGAGCCTCACGGAAGCGGCCGCCAAGGCGGCTTCGGGGGCCTTGGAATCGGTTCCTGTAGTGCGCGTCAAGAATCTGGGCCGGGCGCTCGATCAGCTCAAGGAGTCCCACTTCTGGATCTACGGTTTCGACGCGGAGTCCGCCGCAGACTATGATGCCGTCGAGTACGCAGACCGCTGCGCTCTAGTCATGGGGGGAGAGAGCCGCGGACTGCGCGAAAAGGTCGCGGAGCGATGCGACTTCTTGGTCCGCATTCCACTCGCTGGCGGGGTCTCCTCGCTAAACGTCTCCGTGGCGGCTGGGATCGCGATGTTCGAGGTCGGGCGGCAGCGGCGCTCGCAGCGCCAGGTCGAGAGTGGACGACACAGTGGAGTGCCGCGCACGGTGTAAAGGCACGCTGCTAGGGTCGGGCTGCTCGGCCATTTCTCGGCGTGGTCCATAGCGCGCCTTGGCCCCTTGCCGTAGACAACGGTGGGACCGCGAAGCTCTCAGCGGCTCCCCGGCGGGAATGTGCGAAATTTTCAGTTGCCATTTACAGTCGGAGTCTTGGGGCGGCTCCCGCGCCAGCCGGGGCACGTGCGCATGTCAACGCGTCGGCCGGTCCGCGAAGACCGTCATGCGCCGTCGGACGCGTCGCATGCGATGACGGAATCCTCCTTGTACGTTGGAGTCTTGCAGGGATGTATCGTCTTGTTCAAGGTAAGTGGACGCATGGCAATGATCGAATCGCGCATTACCGCGAAGGGGCAAACTACGCTTCCCAAGCCTGTTCGGGAAGCGCTTGGCGTGGGGACCGGTGACCGCGTGCGCTACGTCATTGCTGACGGCGAGGTGAGGATCTTGGCCGTGCGACCGGTCGGCCGATTGTTTGGAGCCCTTCGGCGCGACGGACCGCCGGTGACGTTAGAGCAAATGGAGAAGGCCGTGGCTGACGGAGTGGCTCAGGAATGATCGCACTGGACACCAACGTACTCGTCAGGTACTTGGTGTGCTACGGCCAGCAGCAGGCAGAAGCGGCTCAGACCGTGCCGGAAGTCCTCACGGCCGAGCGACCCGGTTTCGCCTGCCGTGAAGTCACTTTAGAACTCGCGTGAGTGCTTGAACGGGCCTACGGCTCCAGTCGGTATCAACTCGCGGACATCCTGGAAGAAGTTGTATCCACCGACAGTCTTGTAGTCGAGGCCCAAGACGACGTGGCGCGAGCTGCGCTCCGCTATCGGAACGGCTCCGCGGGCTTCTCCGACCTGATGATCCCCGGTGCCGCGCGGCGATCAGGAGCGCATCCTCTTTACACCTTCGAAAAGAAGGCCGCACGGCTCGAGGGCGCGACGCTAGTTCCGATGGCAGGGACCTGATGCCATTCCCTCTCTGATCCGCCGGAAACACAATCGTATAATCCGGGGATGCGAATCGCAGATGGCTACATCATCGAATTCGACGCGGAAATGGCAAACACGCGCCGGATCCTCGAGCTTGTGCCCGAGGCACTGCTCGACTACCGGCCTCATCCAAAGTCGATGAACATGGCCCGCCTAGCCGGCCACATCGCCGAAATGGGGGCATGGGGCACCTCGACAGCCAAGCTCGACAGCCTCGATATCAGTCCAGTCGACGGACCAGCTTTCGAGCCATATGTCGCCGAGAAATCCTCCGATCTGTTGGACTCTTTCGACAAGGCCACCGCCGGCGCGAGGGAAGCGATCCTAGAGCTAAGCGACGAAGCAATGCTCAAGCCTTGGACGCTGAATCGCGCTGGCCAAGAATTGTTCACGATGCCCCGCATCGCGGTGTTGCGCTCGATGATCCTGAGTCACATCATCCATCACAGGGCGCAGCTCGGCGTCTACCTGCGAATCAACGACATACCGATACCCGGCATGTACGGTCCGTCGGCCGACGATGCCCCGCCAAGCTAGCGCGCGCGATCGCTGGGCTTGCTCGGGCGTTCACCCTTGGTCGCCAAGGCCGGATCGCGTCCAAGTGCCGGTCAGCCGGACTGTTAGCAAGCGTGGCACTGGTACGCTGATCAGCACGGAGCCTCATTCGTGGCCCGCCCCCTGAAGCTATCGCTGACCGCGTGGATGCTCCTGGCGATGGTGTCGGGGGCGTGCCTGGGCCTGCTCGCTCCTCAATGGGGTGATCGACTGGAATTCCTCAGCACGATCTTCTTGCGGCTGATCCGCTCGATCATTGCGCCGGTGCTGGTCGGCGTTCTGTTGCGCGCAATTGCAGGGGCCGGGAGCCTTGGCTCTCTCGGTCGCCTCGGATGGAAGTCCGTCGTCTGCTTCGAGACGGCAACGACGATCGCACTCCTGCTGGGCTGGTTTGCCGTTGAATTGACGCAGCCGGGCGCCGGCTTCGCTCTGGAGTCCGCGGCTCCCGCCGCAGCGGCGCCGGACACACCACTGGCCGAAGCTCTGGAATCGGCCGTCCCTACGAGCATCGTGGACGCGTTGGCCCGCGGCGATGTGGTCCAGATCGTAGTCTTCTGCTTCCTGTTCGGGATCGCTTGCCTATCCGTCGGCAAGAAGGCCCGTCCGGTGGTGGAGTTTGCCGACGCTCTCGCCGAGGTGGCGTTCCGCTATACCGCCTACGTAATGTATCTGGCTCCCCTGGCCGTGTTCGCGGCTGCGGCCAACGCCTTCGCTCACGGCGGCGAAAGCGCCCTGGAGGGCCTGGTCGCGTTCTCGGCAGTGGCGTGGGCGGCGCAGACCCTGTTCCTAGCTGTGATCTTAGTGGGTGCCTTGGTTGTATTCCGCGTGCCCGTCGGGCGCTTCGCCCACTTCTCCCGCGAGCCGTTCCTAATCGGATTCGCGACGACTTCCAGCGCGGCGGCGCTGCCGCAGACGTTGGAGAAGGTAGAGCGTTTCGGAGTGCCGCGCCGGATTCTCGGCGTGGTCGCCCCGCTGAGCCTGAGCCTGAACTTGAACGGGAGCACGATTCATCTCGGCATGGCAACGCTGTTCGTAGCGCAGGCAGCCGGAATCCAACTCTCGCTGGAGCAGCAGCTGGTGATCCTGCTCACGCTGAAACTGACAAGCAAGGGAGTGGCGGGCGTGCCCCGGGCGAACTTCGTGATCCTGGCAGCCGTGTTCGAGGCCCACGGCCTGCCAATGGAAGGCCTAGCTGTATTGCTGGGAATCGACGCGCTGATCGATCCGATCCGCACCAGCGTCAACGTCGCGAGCCACTGCGTTGCGCCGGTGGTTGTGGCGCGGTGGGAGGGAAGCTCATTCGACGAGGGCGACAGCTAAATCGAATTCGCCAAGCGCCTTCCCCTCTTTCGGCGGTAGGTTAGGTCAAGTTCCGCTTGCAACGCGGATTCTATGCTCGGGTAGCATTGTCGCCCCAGGACTCGACCCCAGCGCCAGCAAACGGCTACATCGTGCCCATTCTCGGCGCAATTCACATCGCAGAGCTCACGCGAGCCACGATCAGGCACCGCTTCGATTCGATGAGCGCCACGCCAAGCAACCCCAACCGGACGCAGCCGCTGCTCTCCGGCACGGGCCGTTAGGCAGGACTTGGGGCACCGCCTGCAGGGGCCCGGGCCTAAGCTGCGACATGTGCACCTACAATGTGGCCCCGCTTGACAGCGCAGGTTCGAACAGGACGGTCACACCGCTAGGCCACTCCCAGCATCCTCGCGCAGGCGTCAATCTTGACCCGCGCAGAGGCCACGGTCGGGCTCCTCATGCCGACTTCCACGGGTTGATGACCTCGACGTTGATGTCGTCAAAGTCCCTGACGTTCCGCGTTGCCACGGCCATATTCAACGAGCGGGCGATCGCCGCGATCTGGCAGTCAGCCGGAGCCATCCGGCGGCCGATGGAACGGCGCTTCGCGGCGATCTCTGCAAACTCGCGCGCCGCGTTGCTATCGAACGGCAGCACACGGTCACCGAATGCGTCACGCAGCATCCCCTCGATTTCCGAAACCAGTGTTTCCCGGCGCCTCCCAGCAGGCAGGATCGCGGCACCGTAACGCAACTCCGCCTCGCCGATTGCCGAGAAATAAAGATCCTCCAACACATGGCCAGAGACCCACGCCTCGACAGCAGGATCGGGCGACTTGCGAATGAGTTCGGACACCACATTGGTGTCCAGCAGAACAGCCATGGCTGCAGTCTCAATCGAAGCTCGGCGGCTCTCGCCCCGGCTCGCGCGGCGGCAACTCGAGATCCACGCCGTTCACCGGGCCGAAATGCGAACGGATAATGCTGGCGAGGTTCCGCGTACTCGGTCTGTGACCGACGGCATCGCGCAGGATCAGGCGCACTTCTTCTTCCATCGAGCGGCCGTTGCCCGCCGCCCGCACGCGTAGGCGGGTCTTGATGCCGTCATCGAGCTTGCGAATCGTTATGCTCGCCATCGCTGCGTCCTCCGCTCCTCCAACAGCTCCATTCTACAAGCGATTGCAATGCAATCAAGACGCATCGGCCAATCTACCGTTGGCAACCCGCCCACGGGGCCTCCAGGGCCAACCCATCGGCATCCTCCCAAGGGCATCGTCGCGAGGGTTCGAAACCCTTGTGGAGTCAGCGACAAACAGAGCCATACCCCCGCGTGCCTGCCCAGTGGCGCACCCGTTTGGCCGGTCCGCAATCAACAAACGCCCTAACGTCGACTTGCCGAACGAGTCCCTGCGGAAGCCACTACCGGACACCTACTGCGTCATCCACTGCTGTCGCCTCGGCCACTTGGGGCCGTCCTCGAAGAACCTTACGCCCGTGCCGATCCGGTCATAGTCGCCAAGCTCCTCGCGCCCTGCGTCGGCCAAGGCCGTCAAGCGTTCCACTATGTCGGGATTGTCGGCGGCGACATTGCTGGTCTCGCCGATGTCGGACTCAAGGTTATACAGCGCCAGCTCGGTGACCGGCTCGAGCAGCTCGCCCAAGAAGGCACCGCCCTTGGACAGCAGCCACTCCGATTCGTCGCGACCCGGCCTTGGAAACACCAGCTTCCAGGGGCCGCTGCGCACCGCGTCCAGATGTGTCTCGCGGTAGTAGTAGAACGCCTCGTGCGGGCTTTTGGCCCCCGGCTCGCCCCGCATCAGAGGGCCGATGTCCCGTCCGTCCAAGGTGCGGTCGGCGGGAAGCTCCGCGCCGGCCATTTGGATGAACGTGGGCAGCAGGTCCATCGTGGTTGCCACTTCCGCCGATTCCGTTCCGGCGGGAACGTACCCCGGCGCCCACATCACCGTGGGAACGCGGATGCCACCCTCCCACGTCGTGGCCTTCTCTCCCCGCAGCGGCCCGGATGATCCCGCGTGCTCGGTGATCGCAGCCGTGTACTGCGGCAACGAGTGATTGCTCCACGGCCCGTTGTCTGACGTGTAAACCACGATCGTGTTCTGATCGAGCCCCAACTCGGCGAGCAGGTCGACGATCTCGCCAGTGCTGGCGTCAAGCTCCTCGATCACGTCTCCGTACAATCCGCGCTCCGAGCGGCCCTCGAAGGGCTCGGTGACGCCCAGCACCACGTGCGCCATGGTGTGGGCGATGTAGAGGAAGAACGGCCCGTCCTTGTTTCGCCTGATGAACGCGAGGGCATCGTCGGTGTACCGTCGCGTAAGGTCATCGACACCGGCGGTCTCTTGGATGCGCTCCTCATCGCGGTAGATCCAGCGGACCTCGCCGCTGTCGTTCGCGCCCACCACCCCGAACCAATAGTCGAACCCTCTCCGCACTGGGTTCAGTTCCGGCTTGAAACCGCGGTGGCGCTGCGTGATGTCCACCTTGCCGATCATGCCCGTGGCGTAGCCAGCCTCCTGCAGCACCTTGGGCAGCAGGATCTCCTTCTCGTGCACGTACGGGAAGCTGTTCTTTTCGTTGCCGTACTCTCCGACGCGGATCGGGTAGCTGCCAGTCAGCAGGGCAGTGCGCGACGGGCCGCAGACCGGCTGGGCGTAGAAATCCGTGAATCGCATGCCTTCGCGGGCCATCTGGTCGATGCGCGGTGTCTTGAACTCGGTCGCGCCGAAGCAACCCAGGTCGCCGTAGCCTTGGTCATCCGCGAAGACGATGATGAAGTTCGGACGCTGATCGGTCTCGGGTGGGGGTGAGCCGCAGCCCACCATGCAAAGCGCCGCTAGCAGGGCGGACAGGTTCGTTCTCAGACGCATCGTTGCACTCCTTGATTCGGCCGGCACTGGCTCGCTCGGCTCCTACTTGCCCTTGAGGCCAAAGCAATAGACGGCCGAGTCATAGTCCACTGTATAGACTTGCCCCTCGGCGATGGCGATGCCGCTGAAATGCACCCATGTGCCCATGGCGTCGCCGCTGTTGTAGAGTTCCTCCCCGGTCCGAGCGTCCAGCGCGTGCAGGACGGCGGGCTGGGTGTTCTCGGTCTGGCGTTTTTCCACCGAAGTGCGCTGTTCGGTGTTTTCCCCGTTGGCCAGCACGAACGCGACTCCGTTCGCCAACGCCACCGGTTCCGGCACCTTCAGGTTGCCCGAGATCCATGCCGGAGTCAGCTCGGGCTTTCCCGTGACTGGGTTCTCCGTCATTTCGAACGCCATCACGCTGCCGTCGGAGATCGGACCGTAGGAGCGCGGGAACTCCGGCGCCTCCTGTGACGGCGGGCCGTACACGGGCGCATACACCCAGCGCCGACCCTGCTCGTCAGCCCACGTCGAAAGGCCGCCCCAGATCCCATAGGAACCGATGTCCTTGGGATCGTTGCCGAGCCTGATCCCCTCCAGCAGCGGCGTCTGGTGGTCGCGCCCGCCCAGCAGGTCGGCATCCAGCAGGTAGATCACGCCCTCCTTGGCACCGGCCGCAAGGATGTTGTAGCCCTTCCACCCGAACCAGACCGGGCTGGCCGAGCCGAAGTCCAGGTCAAGCTCGTACAGCTCCCAGTGATTGCGGGGCAGGAAATAGTCCACCAGCGAGAGGTCGTCCAGCGACGCCGCGACCACGGCGTTGGAATAGTCCCCGACTCGGACGTCGAACGGCCCGTCCGCGGTCGAGCCGTAGACGCGCCCGTTCTCGCCCACGACCGGGCCTCCCCTGCCCCAGATCCCGCCCGTGGAGGTGTTGGAGAGCAGTCGCTGGCGCACCACTGGGCTGTGCCGGTCGCTGATGTCAATGGAATAGAACCCCGAGAGGCTGCCTCCGCAGCCCTGGGCAAGCGTCGTGTAGATCGTGTCGCCGACGAGGTTCAGGCTCCAGTTCTTGGAAAACGCCGGGACGAACTGCACCGGCCCGTAGCGAACCTTGCCGCTGCCCATGTCCAGCCCCCACAAGGCGCCCGATTCGGCAATCGTGTACAGGATGCCGCTGCGCACATCGAGCGTCGGCGTGGCGTTGACTCCGTTCGGACAGTAGACGCTGCCTTGCAGGCCGTTGTTCGTGGGCAGCTGGTACAGCGTCGGCTTCCAGTCCCAGAGCTGCTCGCCGCTAGCGGAATCGAGGGCGAACACACCGCCCTGCTTGCCTGCCACGTACACGACGTCGCGGACGCCGAGCCGCGTCGAGACGCCCGTGCCGACCACCGGTGCCGTCAGCGAGACCAAGTACTCGGCTTCGTCGTCGACCTCGGTCTTCCACTTCAGCTCCAGATTCCCGACGTTCTCGGGGCCGAGCGTTCTCTCCGAGCGCGCCCAGCCGGTGCGTGCCGGATCGTAGCCGAACGTGGGCCAGTCGCCGGCTGCCGCCTGATCGGCGAAGATCAGCGCAAGGCAGATTGGCACGAGCGGTGCAGCCAGCCTATGCATCGCATCTCACCGCTACATATGCTAGCTTCCGCGCCTGCCAGTCGAGGCAATAGCCGGGCCGACCCGAGCCTGGATCAATCGGATGACCGGACAGCCGGCCGCGCTTCGCCTCCGATGTGAAAGGTCAGTTGCTTCGGCCGGCCATCTGCGGCGAGCTCGAATTCGACGGTAGCGGCCGTCCAGCGCAGCGAGAATTCCGTTTTCGAGTGGGGCAGAAGCTCCAGCGGCGGCAGCAATCCAAACGTCGCGTACAAAGTCGCGCCGTTGCGCTTGATCACGGTCGGCAGCCCCCTGCCTTGGCTGTAGGTGCCGACATAGCGGTCCAACATCATCGGCGTCATCGTCATCAGCGGCTTTGTCTGGTGGCGCCCCGGGCCGGGCCTCGGCTCCTCTTCCAGTTCGCGGACCCAAATGTTGCGGTACAGGACAGGATTGCCGTGATCCTGCAATTGCAGCGGCAGCCGGTCGGGGTGGGACGCGTAAGGGAGGTGCTGCAGCCACGAAGTGGGACCCCACGCCTTGGAGTTGTCCTGGATCAAGACGCCGTTGTGGAATACCGTCAGGCGAGCGGGCTGCGCGACCGACCCGTCAGGCTGGAACCGCGGCCGTCGGAAGACGATATCGTAGGCCTGCCATTCGCCCGCGGGGCGGCTGGCATTCACCAGCGGCGGGTACTGGCCGTACAGGGCTCCGGCCTGGCCGTCGGGATAGGTGACGTTCTCGAAAGAATCGAGCACCTGGATCTCGTACTTGCTCATCAGAAAGACCCCGCTATTGCCGCGGCCTTGCCCCTTGCCGCGTCCCGGTGTGGGAGCGGCCCATTCGAGGTGCAGTTGAATGTCCCCGAAGCCATCGCGCGTGAAGACCGGGCCGCCGCCCGGCACCGCCGCGAGATTGCCGTCCTTGATGATCCACTGGGCCGGGCCTCCGTCCGCGGCCATCCACTTCGACAGATCCGTGCCGTCGAAGAGGACGATCGCGTCAGACGGGGGTTTCACTGGCAGCGGCATCTGAGAAACGACCTTGCGCGGCACGGGCCGCGTCATGTCGTGTATCTTCCAGCGTGCCGGCGACTGGGCAGCCAGCGATGGTGCCAGCCAAGCTGTGGCGACGATGAGGGAGAGGACTGGGATTCGTGTCTGCATCGGAAATTGTGAACCTCGTTAGATTCTAGCCGCAGAAGCGCGGCAGCCGGACCTCAAGACTACAGCCGCCCGCGACTTCCCGTTGCCGATCTTCGCTAGTCGACGAACAAGAACTCGTTGCTGGCGAGCATGGCACGCAGCCAGCCAGCGCGCTTTTGCTCTTCAGCGCCGCTGGCGGCGGCGAAATAACTCGCGGATTGCTCGATATCTCGCTCGCTCGGCGGGCGGGCAAAAATGGTTTCAGCGGCGCTCTGCAAGAACGTGTCACGCCCCTGCGACCCGGCGCTCCAACGCTCTGCCATGGCCTGGGCCTGCTCGTGCATGAACTCGGAGTTCATCAGGTACAGCGCCTGCAGCGTGGTGGTGGTTGCCTTCCGCTCGCTCAGCGGCAGATTGCCATCCGGCCCGTCGAACAAGTCCAAGTACGGATTCTTCTGGATCCGCCCCTGCATGATGTACACGGAGCGCCGGTTGGTCGGGAAGTACTCCGTGAAAGGTTCGTGCTGGCGGTAGAAGTAGGTCCGGCGGTGCGGGAACGGATGCCGCCCGCCCTTGGAAAGATCGAGCTCCCCGCTGAACGCCAGGATCGAATCGCGAATCTGCTCCGCATCGAGGCGCCTGCGGTTGAAGCGCCAAACGAGCCGGTTCTGGGGATCCTTGTCAAAGTTCGGCTGGCTGTCGGTGCTGACCTGACGGTAAGCCCGCGAGTGGACGATCAAGCGGTGCATGGCTTTGACCGACCAACCGCTGTCCATGAAGTAGCGCGCCAAGTAGTCCAGCAGTTCCGGATGTGTGGGAGGCGTGCCGCGCACGCCGAAATCGCTGGTCGTACTCACCAGTCCGGCACCGAAATGGTGATGCCAAATGCGGTTGGCCATGACGCGAGCGGTGAGCGGATTGTCCTCGTCGGCGATCCAATCAGCTAGCAGAGCGCGCCCGCTGCCCGCGTAGCTCGGAGGCACCTTGGAGCCGCCAAGGATCTGCAAGAAGCCACGGCGGACTTCAGGGCCCTTCGAGCGCGGATCGCCCGCCTGATGAATGTGTGCATCCTTGCCTATTCCCTCGCTGACGGCGTAGGCCGTCTCCAGCGGAGGCTCGGTCCGGGCGAAGACCGCGCGCTCCGCGCGGAGTTCCTGCAATTCGTCCCAGACGACGATCCGGTTGCGTCCGGGCGTGGTGATCAGCTTGTTCTGGAACGACTGGTATTCGCGAAACTTCTCTCGTTCCCGGTCATTCCAGTACGTGAGCCCTTGCTCGTACTCGGCCATGACCTCGCGGGCCTTGTCCGCACCGACGCGGTACACGAAGTTGCTGCGGTAGGGCAGGTGCTCGCCACCGGGGAACGCAAAGACTGAGCTGTCCAGAATCCCGTAGAGAGCGTAATAGTCGGCGGTAGGGATCGGATCGAACTTGTGGTCGTGGCAGCGGGCACACTGCACGCTCAGGCCGAGGAAGGTCTTGCCGAGGTTGTCGATCGTGTCCTCGAGGGTAATGTGGCGCAGACGGTGTGGGCTGACCCCGATGCGCCGCGAGATCGCTAGGTAGCCGGTGGCTACGATCTTGCTCCAGCGCTCAGGCTCGCTGTCCGACGGCAGCAGGTCGCCCGCGATCTGCTCGCGGATAAAGTCGTCGTAGGGCTTGTCAGACTGGAACGCGTCGACGACGTAATTCCTGTACTTGTATGCCTCCGGGACCGGAAAATCCCCGGAATCGCCCGCCGTGTCGGCATAACGCACCAAGTCCAGCCAGTGGCGGCCCCAGCGCTCCCCGTAGCGCGGCAACTGCAGGAGGCGCTCGACCAAGCCCGCATAGGCCGTCTTGGAATCATCGGCCAAGAAATCGCTCATCTCCTGTGGTGTCGGCGGCAACCCAGTCAAGTCGTACGTCACTCGCCGGATCAGGGTGCGCTTGTCGGCGAGCCGAGACGCCCTCAGGCCCGCTTGCTCCAAGCGCGCAAGCAGGAAGCGGTCAATGGCGTTGGCCGAGTCGTCGGCAGCTGCCGGAGCCGGCACCGCGCCCCGCCGCAGCGGCTGGAAGGCCCAATGCTGGCGGTGCTCTTCGCTGATCTCGTATGGCTGGAGCCCTTCGCTGCCGTCCGCCCAGGCTGCCCCGTCTGCGATCCACTGCGCGATGTCCTCCGCCTCGTTGGCCGGCAGGGGCTCCGTCGGCGGCATTTTCAGATCGTGCTGGTAGCGGACGGCCTTGACCAGCAGGCTGGCGTCTGCATCGCCCTTGACCAGCGCAGGACCCGACTTGCCGCCCTTGAGCAGCGCCTCTAGCGAGTCCATGCGCAGGCCGCCTTGCGGCTCTGTCAGGTGGCAGCCGAGGCACTTTGACTCCAACACGGGCTTGACGCGCGCTTGGAAGAACTCCCGCGGAGACATCGGCCACGGCGCCCCCATCGCGATCCATTGCTCGAGCGCTTCAACGTCGTGGGCTGCTACCCTCTGGCCTGCCGGCGGCATGGCCATGCGCCCCTTGATGCCATGAACGGCGTGCAGCAGGATGCTGCCCTCGGGATCCCCGGGAACGACGGCCGGGCCGGACCGCCCGCCCTCGAGCAACCCGGCGCGCGAATCGAGACGCAGACCCGCCGTCGCGTTCTCGGCATGGCAGCCGTAGCAGCGACCGGCAAGCACCGGGCGCACCTTGGACTCGAAGAACTCGGCTTCCGGCGTCGCTGCCGCCAGCTGCGCGAGCGCTAGGAGCGCCATCGGCCAAAGACGCATCTCGGTAACATTCTACAGTCGCAAACTCGTGACGACGCCAAGCTCTGCAGAGTCGCGGCACGGCCATGGACGACGAGAGTGCTCGATAGCAGGCCGGATATAGTAGTCCCACAGCTATCCTCAATACTTCCGATGCCGAAACATTCGACCCGCCGCCAGTTCGCCAAGAGTTCCGCCGCTGCCCTGCTGGCTTCGTCGCCCGCCCTTTGGGGCTGCAGGGACGCCGCCACAGGGCTGGCAGGACCGACGCCGGTGAGTGGCTTCGCCCACGCCGGGCACCAACTCCCGGGCCGCGACCGGGTGTTTGTCCCGCCCAGTTGGGGTCCCTCGAGCCGGAGACGCTTCGATGGCAAGAACGTCATCGTCCTGATGCTGGACAGCTTCCGCTGGGATCACCTCGGCGCTTTCGGCAATTCCAGGGCACCCACCCCGAACTTGGACAAGTTCGCGGGCGAATCGACATTCTTCACGCACTCCTACCCGGAAGGCCTGCCGACCGTGCCGGTTCGCACCAGCTTGCTCACCGGGCGCTTCACCTATCCCTTCCGCCGCTGGCAGGTGCTCTATCCCGAAGATCAGCCTCTCTTGCCAGAGATCCTCTGGAGCGAGGGCTTCCGCACCGGCCTGGTCAGCGACACATACCACTTGCACAAGCCCTCCTACGGCTTCTCGCGGGGATTCGACGATGTCAAGTGGCTGCGCGGCCAGGAGCAGGACCCGTATGTGCGCGATCCAGCGATCATCGACTCGATCGATGTCTCAAGTCGGTTCAAGCCTCGCGGGACGCGCGAGAACGAGGAGCGCGAGACCCGGACTTATCTCGCTAACCGCCACGATTGGAAGACCGACGAGGATCACTTCACGCCACGCATCATGCGCTCGGCGGTGGAGTGGCTGGAAAGGCAACCTCGCAAGGAAAATCTATTCCTGTGGATCGACAACTTCTGCCCGCACGAGCCGTGGGATCCACCGGAAAGCTATCTCAAACAAGTCGACCCGGGCTTCGCGAACTGGGAGGTGCGCAATATCTGTCCGGTGCCGGGCGACAGCGACGGCTATCTGAACGCCGAAGAGCTACGCCAGGTCCTAGCACTCTATGCGGCGGTCGTCCGTTTTGTGGACGCGTGGGTCGGCTACTTCCTCGATGAAGTCAAGCGCATGGGCATGTTCGATAACACGATGATCGTGGTCATGACGGATCACGGCGAGCCGTTCGGCGATCACGGCATCGTGCGCAAGGTAAGGCCGTGGGGCTACGAAGAGCTGGCCCGGACCTTCCTGATGATCCGCGACCCCTCCGGCAGCGGGGTGGATCGGGTCGACTCCTATGTCCAACAGACTGACGTCACGGCGACCGTCCTCGACTGGCTGGGAATCGACAGGCCCTCCCACATGACCTCCGAGAGCCTGATGCCTCTGATCCTAGGCCAGCAGGAGAAGATCCGCGACGAGTCGGTGTGCTGCCACTACAACGAGAGCATCTCCATCCGGCACGACGAGTGGAGCTATCACTGGTTTGTCGAAAACTCGCGGGCAAGAGTGTCGCCAAGAAGCGCTATCACGAAAGAGGGTCCCGAACTGTACAACCTGAGAGACGATCCGACGGAGCAGAACAACCTCGTCTCGCAGGAGCCCGAGCGCGCTTCGGATCTGGACCGCCGGATGCGGGAGTTCACTCGGCGACTGCTGGACCGCGAGCGAGCATGAATCCGGGCTGACGCGGGCCGGCGGAGCGATCGAGGCGGCCCAACGGACGGGTCCTCCGGCCAAGCACATACGGCCACTCGAGACCGCCGATTGCACGTGAGGGTACCGTCGCCAGAGCGACCGCCCCTGGCGGACGATTCTTCGAATTGCGCTCCGGCAGTCCGCTAGGTCGCGCGCTTCGCTGAAGCGGCTATAGGATGGGGAATTGGCTCGAGAAGATGAACGAAGGCTGGACAGAACAGGACAGCGCAACCTTCCTGAGGGATGCCGACTGCTTCGTGCCGGAGCGGGAGCTGCTGGTCGAGAGTGTTTGCCGGCTTATTCCGACCGGGGTCAAATCCGACCTAGTCGTCGAGCTTTGTTGCGGTGACGGCGCACTTAGCGAGGCGATCCTCGGCAACGTGGAACGGGTCCGAGTGCTTGCCCTTGACGCGTCGGACGCGATGCTCGAGGCCTGTCGGCAAAGGACGGAGCGCTACAAGGATCGAATCAGGGTCTGCCGGTTCGACCTCGGGAGCCTGGACTGGCGGAGGTTCGCCCAGCCGCCTCGAGCGATCCTGTCGACCTTCGCGATCCACCACTTGCCGGACAATGCGAAGCGCAGGCTCTTCCACGACATGGCAGGTCAGCTTGCCCCGGGCGGCGTACTGGCCATCGCGGATCTGATCCGACCGTCAAACGAGGCCTCGACCCAGCTGGCTGCGTGGCAATGGGACGAAGCGGTCAAAGAGCGATCTATCCAACTACGGAGAGACCTGTCAGGCTTCGCGTCCTTTCGCGCCGAACGCTGGAACCATCACGCGCTGGAAGACCCGGATCCGATCGACCAGCCCGCGCACCTGCTTGACCAGCTCCGCTGGCTGGCCGAGGCAGGGCTCGAGACCGTGGACGTGCATTGGTCCAAGGGCGGGATGAGCCTCTTCAGCGGCGTTAGGCCGTGAGCCTAGCGAGCAGGAGGGAAGGCACCTTGCGCAGAGGACTGACCCGCGTCTGCCTGCGATTGCCAAGCTGTCGGACTGTATCTACAATAAGAGCGTTCCAAACTAATGCCACATAAGGACGGCACAGATCAGTCGGATGATTCCATGCACCACGCAGCGGAGTCGGGCGATGCAGAAACGTTCAACGCCCTGATGCGTAAGGGTTCCGATTGTCACGCCCCGGATGCTTCCGGCTGGACGCCAGTCCATCTCGCAGCTCGCAACGGCCATCCAGAAATTGTCAGGGCCGCGCTCGCTCAGGTCTTGCCCGATCTTCGCGGGCCGAGTGACTTAACGGCTCTCCACCTAGCCGCTTGGGAAGGCCACCAAGATGTCGTGCGAGTGCTCTTGGACAATGAAGCTTCGGTGAATGCAGTCGACGCGAATGGCGCGACACCATTGCTCCTAGCCTCCGAGCATGGACACGCCGAGATTGTCAGGTTGCTGTTGGACGCTGGGGCTGATGCAGACCTGACGGACCACACGTGGGGCCAAGCACCACTCCAATTGGCATCCCGTCGCGGTTACTTGGAAGTCGTCCAACTGCTCGCGGTAAAGGCAAACGTCAACGCCCTGGATCGAGACTGGGGCGACTCTGCCCTACACGAGGCCGCAATCCGAAATCACGCTGACGTCGTTCTGACGCTCCTAAATCACGGCGCCGACACTGGCATAGCGAACAAGCGCACTGGCCGAACGCCCTTGCAGGAGGCTGCCATTCGGAACAAGGTTCTGACCGTTGAGACATTGCTGGAGGGAGGGTCATCAGTCGATTGCGTAGACCAGAAGCTGCGGTGGACGGCGCTGCAGCAAGCGGCCGTGCGGGGTCATGTCGAGACCGTACAGGCGTTACTCAACGGTGGCGCCACCACCGACTTCGAGGATCGGCACTGGGGGGAGACTGCCTTGGTCGATGCTATTCGTCGCGGTTCCGCTAGGATCGCGGAGTGCCTGTTGCTCGCGCATGCGGATCATGGCGTCCCGAACGCGCTGAGGGAAGCGGCGATTCAACTGATCGGGCCGCACGATAGGCCGACCGCGGCTGCGACCGAGACCCCAGTCGCTGTCTGATTGGCGGGCGGACGGGTGATCTGAGACTGAGAGCTGATTCTGGGCCTGCTGAGCGTCCCGCAAGCTTCGGAGTCGATGCTGCTTCGACAGACATCCCCCGGGAATCGCCCCGCTCCGACAGGCAAAGAGCTGAGTAGCGATGGAGAAGATTTTCGCGGATAGTTGCTATTGGATCGCCCTGTTTGATCCAAAGGACCAGTTGCATGAGATGGCAGTAGAAGCGAGAGACCGGTTCAAGGAATACCACCTTGTCACCACGGAGGAGGTGCTTACAGAGTTTCTGACACGTATGAGGACAGCAGATAGAAACACGAGAACGAGCGCCGTTAGATTCTTGCAGGCTGTCAAGGACAATGACAATGTGCAGATCATTCCGCAATCCCATGAATCATTCGCGGATGGACTTCGACTGTTTGCTGCAAGGGACGATAAGGAATACAGCCTGCAAGACTGTATTTCCATGAACGCGATGGAGAGTCATGGCATTACTCAAGCATTGACGAACGACCACCACTTTGAGCAGGAAGGACACACCATTCTTCTCTAGCTTGCTCGGACGAAGGATAGGACGCCGAAGATATCGGAGTAACCAAGTCATATCGGTCGAGTGCTTCCGCTGTCCTTCGCATAGCGGAGCAAATCGACCGGTGCGCTGTGCCCGTATTCGATCGTGCGCATCCCGGAAGGGATTGCCTCGAAGGCACCGGAGCTCTATGACCCGCGCTATGAACCCACCGAATAGAACAACATGGCCCTCCAAGAGTCCGAATGGGTCGCGGCGCTGGACCACAGAATGCGAACCTTCACACAGAAACCGCTAGGCCGCGAGCGAGCGCAGACGACAGACATGCAAGCTTCGCACCGCCTCCGGAACCGTGCTACTTAGCGCGTCGCGCCAGCCCGCGCTGGCGACGCAGGCTCTACGGCCAGCGCGATCGGCCCGGTCGCCACCCAGCGCTCCCGTACCAGCACTTCGGCCGAGATTTCGCAAGATCCTACGACAGCCTCCGGGGTCGCGGCCAGACCCACCGTGAAGCGCTGGCCATGCCTATGCACGTCGGCGGACACTCCTTGCGGCAACCCCTTGACGGTTAGGAATCTCGCCTAAATAACCTCTTCGTTTGATGGCCGTGGTGCCAAGGTGTAGTTCCACTCTCCGTGGAACTCGGCGCGTTCAATCGAAAGCCGCTTCAGCTCCGCGTCCGTGACTTTCCGTCCCAGCTCATAGTGGTTCTCGTCCAGCTCGGATTCGATTCTCAGCCCCTCCTTGGTGCTCACCGCCCCAATCAGATTCACGATCACTTCGCGGCAGACTAACGGCCTGCCGCGCCAATTCTGCGTGATGTGGCAGAACATCCTATGTTCGATCTTGTTCCACTTGCTCGTTCCTGGCGGGAAATGACACACCGAGATCCGCAGCCCGCTCTCGTCCGCCAGCCCTTGCAATTCCAACTTCCACAATCGTCCGCGGCTGCTGTTGGAGCCGCCTCCGTCGCAGGTGATCAACAGCCGCTCGGCGCGCGGGTAGGCCGGCGCCCCCATCTGCCGCCACCAGCGCCGCAGCGTCTCCACCGCGAACTCCGACGTGTCATGGTCCACGCCCACGCTCACCCAGCCGCTGTTGGCCGCTAGGTCGTACACCCCGTACGGCAGCGCCTTGCCCAATTCCGCGTCCGGGAAATCATGCACCTGCACCCTGCCCATGCCCCACATCTCCACACTTGACAACGCTACGGTCGTTGTGGCATGTCTGAAACATGCTCGACCAGCATTGCATTGCCAAGACTCTCTCCACCGCACAGGCCGTGGCGACCCTGCAGGTGCTGCTGGCACAGATCGGCGGCGCCAGCCGGAGCGCATTCGCCCGCCACGTCTGCCGCGAATTCGGCTTCCTCGACAGTCTCGGCCAGCCGCAGGCGGCCAGTTGCCACAAAGCCTTGCGCCACCTGCATCGGCAGGGTCGCATCGAGTTGCCGCCGCCGCGCCATGGCGGCCGCGGCGGCCACTGCCGCCCGCGCCGGCTGCACCAGCCGCTGCCCGCCCCGCAGGCCGTCCCCGCTAGCGCCGGGGACTTGGCCGGACTCCAGCTGACCCTGGTCACCACGCCCGCACAGCGCCAAGTTTGGAATGAGCTGGTCGCCAGCGAGCACCCGCAGGGTGCCGTCATTCACGTCGGCCCGCAGTTGCGCTACCTGATTGAGTCCGAGCACGGCCTGCTCGGGGCGCTCGGCTTCGCCGCCTCGGCCCTGGCGGTCGCGGCCCGCGACGAGTGGGTCGGCTGGTCGGCCGCGCTGCGCCGCAAGCGCCTGCACCGCGTGCTGGCCCTGAGCCGTTTCCTGATCCGGCCCTCGGTGCGTTGCCACTTGCTGGCCTCCAAGGTGCTGGGCCAAGTCCTGCGGCGGCTGCCGCAAGACTTCTGCCAGCGCTACGGCTACCGCCCCGCCTTGCTGGAAACCTTCTGCGACCCGCAACAGCACGCCGGCACCTGCTTCCGCGCCGCCAATTGGATCTGCGTGGGCCACACCGCCGGGCGCGGTCGTTTCGCCGGGCGCGCCCAGCGCGTGCCGGTCAAAACCATCTTTGTGTACCCGCTGCAGGCGGACTTCCGGGACGTGCTCGGGGCCGCCCAGCCACCCGCCTGCGAGCCGCTGGCAGCGGCCGCGGGCCTCGCCTTGGACACGTTCGCCGAGCACGAACTGGGACGCGCCCCGCTGGGTGATTTACGCTTGTCCAAGCGGCTGGTGCAGACCGCCCGCATGCAAGCCGGAGCTCCCATGGCATCGATTCCAGCCGCCGCGCAGGGCCTGCGCTCGGCCGTCAAGGGCCACTACCGCCTGATCGACCAGCCGGACGAGTCGGCGGTGACCCCGGAGAACATCCTGGCCCCGCACCGCCAGCGCACGCTGCAGCGCATGCAGGCCGAGCGCACGGTGCTGTGCGTGCAGGACGGCACGGACCTGAACTTCGCCGAGCATCCGGGCTGCGCGGGGCTGGGCTTGATCGGCAAGAACCGCGGCTCGCAGGGCACGCTGGGGCTGCACCTGCACTCGACGCTGGCGCTGAGCCCGGAAGGCATCCCGCTGGGATTGCTCAAGCTGCAGTACGAAGCGCCGGACGGGCAGGCGCAGCGCGGGCGACCGCTGGAGGAGCGCAAGAGCTTCCGCTGGATCCGCGGGTTGCGGGACTGCGCGGAGGCGGCGGGCCGCTTGACGGACACGCGTGTGGTGGCGGTGATGGACCGCGAGGCCGACGTGCTGGCGTTGTTCAGCGAGCAGCGGCGGCTGGCGGGCGTGGAACTGCTGGTGCGGGCCAAGCACAACCGTGCGCTGGGGGCGGGTCAGCCGAAGCTGTTCGAGCAGATCCGGGAGCAGGCGGCGCAAGGCCGGTTGCAGATCGAAGTGGAGCGCAGTTCGGCGCGGCGGGGCAGCGCTCGCCAGAAGGCCAAGCCGTTGCGCGCGGCGCGCACGGCGCAGGCGGAATTGCGCTGGCAGACGGTGGAGTTGGCGGCCGGGACACAGCGGGCGGGGCCGCTGCGGCTGCAGTTGGTGCACGTGTGGGAGCGGACGGCGCCGGAGGGGGTGGAAGCGTTGGAGTGGTTTCTGCTCACGACGCTGCCGGTGCAGTCGCAGGCGCAGGCGGAGCAGGTGCTGCAGTGGTACCGGCTGAGGTGGCGCATCGAGGACTGGCACCGGATTCTCAAGTCGGGCTGCAAGGTGGAGTACCTGGGGCACCGGAGCGGGGAGCGGATCGAGCGGGCGGTGACGATCAAGGCGGTGATTGCGTGGCGGCTGGCAGCGCTGACGCTGCTGGGGCGGGAGACGCCGGAATTGCCGGCCACGGTGTTTTTCACGCAGATCCAGTTGCGGGTGCTGCGGCACTTCACGAGCAAGCGCAGGTTGTCCGAGCCGGACAACCTGGGCTCGGCGGTGCTGGCGATGGCGATTCTGGGTGGCTACCTGAAGAACCCGAAAGCGCCGCCGGGACACCAGAAGATCTGGGAAGGCTGGACCCGCTTGACCATCATGAGCGAGGCGTATGAGCTGCGCGACTACTTCGAGCCGCCTGCCAGCGCCTCTCAGGAGAAGCCCGGTTCATGACTTGTGGGGTAACGGCAGCCTGCACCTCCTCCGGCTGGCCCTCAGGACGCCACTCGCGCCCCCCGTTGCGGTAACGCCCCACTAACTCTTTCTTCTTCGAATCCACCGAAACTACCGGCTGTCCCGCACCTTGGAACTCCTGCACCCGGCGCTCGATGTACTGGAACTGCGCGTCCCGGTCGGGGTGTTGCCGTCCCTCCAGCGTCTTGCGATTCGCCTGCAAGCTGTAGCCCAGCTCGTGCAGCAGCCGGTTCACGCTGCGCTCGCTGACCGCGTGCCCCTCGGCCCGCAACGCCTGCGCCAGCCGCTCCGCGCTCAGGCACGTCCAGCGCAGCGGCCCCATCGGATCGCCGCGCGTGACCGGGTCCAGCTTGCGCTCCAGCGCCGCCCGCAGTTGCGGGTCGCGCGCGGTCAGCTTCTTGCGCCCCCCGCCCGGACGCCGCTGCCGCTCGCTGCCAGCGGCCGCGACGCCGACCTCGCCGGCCTGCACTTGGCGCAGGCCTTGGCGCACCGTCTCGCGCGCGATCCCGGTCGCTTCCGCCACCCGGGCGATGCCGCCGCGCCCGATCGCCCGAGCCTCGGCCCCGGCCCAGACTCGACGGCTTCTCTCGTCAAGCACAGGCCGCAAGGCTTCGTACCGGGCCCGGATGCTTTGCACCACATCACCCATGCCTCCCTAGGATACCAAAATACAAACACAAAACAATAAAATTGTTTTGGCGAGAGTCCTTAGCGGCGCACCCGCAGGCAAGTCCACGCCATCCACCTCAAAGGTCGCGTGACCGCCCTGCGCCAGGGTCACGCTCTCGGTGGCCGTTGTGAGGCTGCCCTCCAATGGCTCGACCACCGTCATCTCAATCCTTGGCAGCGGCCTGCGCACAAAGTTCCAAAGATCGAGCAACGGTCCCATGATGAGCGTGGTTCGGGCTTCCACCACTGGCCGGTCCGGACTCGACTCTTCGGCCGTCGGCGTGCCGAGAACTCGAATCGGATAGGTCTCGGGAGGGAGGGACTCCGGCACCGCGATCCGAAAGACATGCTCCGGGATGATCATGTCCGCGCCGTCGGCGTTGGGCTCGAAGAGCTGGTCTGCCCGGAATCGAGCAGGGGGCACAGCCACCCCCGGCGGCATCCCCTCGAGCCAGATCGAGACCTCTCCCGAGAAACCCGCCTCGCGGACCAGGTGGACTTTGAGCTCGCCTTCCCCACCTTGCGCCACGGCGAAGTTCTCCGGCGTGGTGAAGAGCTGGAAACTTGGCCGCTCGCTGCGCACTTTCAAGCGGTACCGGTAGCTGGGGCCGCCACGCAAGGTGCGATCCTTGATCTCGACGAAGAACACATCGTCTCGATCCGGCGCGTAATACAGGCTGCTGTCGGGATTGCCGAGCAGCGTGCCCTGGCCGGCCACGACGTCGTCGTTCTCAGCGAGCCGCCGCCCCTCCGAGTCGCGGACCGTGAGCATCGGATCAAGATGCGGCACGCCGAGTTGAGTCGCCAGTGTCCAAAAACGTAGCGGCACGCCGGCTACGCCGTGTATGGCGAACACATCGCGCTCGCCCGGCGCTTCGAGCACGCCGTCGATCACATACCCGCCGTCGCGCCAGTCGGCGGAGACCGCGCTGGACTCGCCGAACTCCTGCAGGCTGCCCAACTCGATGACGGGCCCGTCGGCAATCCCGCCCGGTCCAGCAACCCAGACCCGCCACAGTCCGGCTTCGGTATCGGCCGGGACGGCCAGCTCCACAACGACCTTATCTTGGCCGACCTGCACGACCTTCCCGTCAATGCGGGGCACGAGCGGTCCGCTGGCGGGATCCGGCCGGAAGTGTATCGGCATCGTGAACGGATACGTCATGCGGGCATATTCGGCCGCTCGCAGGGCGGTCACGAACACGCGTTGTACTGTCTCCAATGCGCCGCCATGAAGCGTCAGCCTGGCGCTGGTGCCGATGGCGATGCCCAATGGCGCCGCGTATTCGACCGTCGGCAAGCCGCTCACGCGCAAGATGTAGCCGGAATTCTTCCCGAAGTTGAATCCTCGCGGGCCGCGATACTGATCGATCTTGATGTAATGCGTCCCGGACTTCTCAAAAGTGTGGTCGATGAACGGCGTTTCAAGGTAGTCGTCGCGGTCATCGTTAAATCTCACGCGCCGGCCTTGCGAATCTAACAGGGACATCTTCGCCTCGACCGCCGAACCGTACTCGATCGAGCGCAATTCGATGGCCAAGCGCTTGCCGGCGCGCACATCGACCTTGAATATGTCAATGTCCGCAGCTCCTTCCAAGACTCCTTGCACTTCTGCGGCCAAGCCAGCGATTTCGTGCGCCTTGCCGACCGTGTCATTCGGCTCGGCTTCCCGCCGGTGCGGAAACTGGCCCACGTTGAACATCGCCGTTGTCGAGTACCCGTCCGCCGTCCGCACCCGCAGCAGGTGCGGGCCGAGGGCGGCGTCGGCGGCGATGGACACGACCCCGCGAAGCTTGCCGGCGCTCACGTAGGTCGTGGCGGTCCAGGCAATGTCCGCGGAGTCAAACTCCAGCCCCGATGCATTGGAGAGATGCCTGCCCAGGATCTCCAGCTCGACCTCGGTGCCTCGCTGCCCGCCCAGCGGGTCCACCCTGCTAATGGCCGGGCTAGGCAGATCGCTCGCGAGAGCGTGCAATCCGAGGGCGCAGGCGACTAGCGGCCCGAGGCGCGGCAATGCTTAGCTCCAGAGCTCCTCGACGGGCTGGCCTTCCTTGTTGATGGCAATCGGCCGCCCATTGGCGTGGTAGTTCTTGCGGTAGTCGATTCCCAGCGCTTCGTAGACCGTGGCGCCGAGGTCTTCGATGCTGACCGGCCTGCGGGTCGGCTCGGCCGCGTGCTTGTCGGTCTCGCCGATGACCGCCCCGCCTTGTATCCCGGCGCCGGCGAGCGCCACCGAGAAGGCCCCCGGCCAATGGTCTCGGCCGCCGGAAAAATTGATCTTCGGAGTCCGTCCGAAATCTCCGATCACGAGCACCAAGGTCGAATCCAACAGCCCCCGTTGCTCGAGGTCTTCCAACAAAGTGACGAACGCCCGGTCGAATTCCGGGACCAGCTTCTTGTGCTCGGGCTCGTTATTCACGTGGGTGTCGTATCCCCACTGGAAGACGCTCGCTAGGCGAACGCCCGCTTCTACCAGGCGGCGGGCCAGCAAGGCGCCCTGTCCGACGGTCGTGCGCCCGTAAGCGTCGCGCAGCTTGTCCGGCTCGGCCGAGATGTCGAACGCCCGCTTGGCCGCCGGCGAAGAGATCAAGTCGAACGCCTTCTGGTAGAACTCGTCCATAGAATCGATCAGCGGGGACTGTTCGACCCGCTGGAACTCTCGATTCAGCGCTCCCAAAAGTTCGGTGCGCGAGCGGGCCTCGGACAAGTTGATCCCGCCGGGCAGCGTCAGGTCTTGGACCGAGAAGTCCTCCGCCGTGGGCTCCCCGCTCGCGAAGGGATCGAAAGTCGGGCCGAGAAATCCGGCCTCGGCGGACAAATCGGCCATTGGAATCGACACGAACGGCGGCAGGCCGTTCTTCGGGCCGAGTTCCTTCGCCAGCGTAGCCCCGTAGCTCGGCTGCAGCACCTCGTTCCTGGGCTTGGTGCCGCTGAAGACGTACTGCCTGGCCCGCTCGTGGATCGCCTCGTCGGAATGCATCGAGCGGATGATGGAGAACTTGTCCAGTGCCTTGGCGGAGCGCGGGAGCAATTCAGACACCCGGACTCCCGGCAGGGCGGTGGGAATCGCCTTGAAGCTGCCGCGAATATCCGAGACGGCCTCGGGCTTGGGATCGAACGTGTCGAGCTGGCTGGCTCCGCCGGCTTGGAACAGCACGATGCAGGAGCGCTCGCTGCCTTCGCCGGCAGCAAGCAGCTTCGTCAGGTTGATGCCGGAGAACGCGAGCGATCCGATCTTGAGAAAGTCCCGTCGGCTGGTGCCGAACAGGGCGCTTGGAGGTCGGACGAATGGCATCGTGACACCTTCTCAGTGATTGAGCTGGAACTCCTCGGAATTCAGCAGCGCCCAGAGGACGTTCTCGAACGCCCGGCGGCGACTGCGCCCGGCGGCTCGCTCCGCGGCCATGAACCGAGCGATTCGATCCTGCTCGTTCTGGCTGGGCTGGCGGGCGTAGGCACGTTCATAGAGCGCGGCGACAACTTGCCCGTCGGCGCTGCCCTGCCCCGATAGCTCGCCCAAGATGTTACCCTCCGCCTCCACCTTGTCCCGCACGGTTGCGCCGTTCATCAGATGCAGCGCCTGGCTCAACGTGGGCTCTGGCGCCCGGTCCTTCAAGATGTCCCGACGCGGCAGCCCGAAGGTGACCAAGAAATAGTCCGGGCCGTCCGGCACGTATATGTCCTTTGCCGAAGTGCCCTCCGGGTAGCCGTCGAAGGAATGCGGGACGCCCGTGACTTGGCCCAAGACGTCGAGCAGCACCTCCGCCGGCAGCCTGCGCGGCTGGTAGGCGCCGAACAGGGCGCGCCGGAGCGGGCTCGGATCATTCGCGCGGGACGAGAGCTGGTAGGTGCGCGAGTTCAAGATCGCGCGATGGAGGGGCTTGAGCCGGTACCCGTTGCGGACGAAGAACTCCGCCAGCCGATCCAGCAGCTCCGGGTTCGACGGCTGGTTCGTGGACCGGAAGTCATCGTACGGCTCCACGATGCCGGTGCCGAAATACTGGTGCCAGACGCGGTTGACCGTTGCCCTTGCGAAGTACGGATTCTCGGCCGAAACGATCCAATCGGCCAAGACTTCGCGCCTGTCGTGTCCGTCCGGGATGTCGGGCGCGGGGCCGCCCAAGAGCTTCGGAGGCACTTGCTGCTTGGTCGCGGGATGCTCGACCTCGCCCTCTTCGTCCACGTACCAAGTTCGGCGGTACGCGCCGTAGCCGTGCTTGACCCGCAAGCGGGCGAAGAATGCTGCCAACCCGTAGAAGTCGTCCTGCGTGTAGTTCTCCAAGGGATGGTTGTGGCATTCGGCGCACTCCATGCGCACGCCAAGGAACAGGCGCGACACCGTCGGCGTCACCTTGGCGACGCTGAACTCCTTGAGCATGAAGTCCGTGGCGGGATGCCAGAAGTTCGCGGCGGGGTTGAGCATGGTGTCCCCGGTGCTCGTCAGCAGCGCTCGCACGAATTCGTCGTATGGCCGGTCGTCGGCCAGCCAATCCCGTACCCAGTCCTTGAAGACCCCCATCGAGCGGCCCTGCGAGTGCAGCTGGCAGTTGCGGAACCAGTCCTCGAACCGGACAGTCCAATGCGAGGCGTGTTCCGGCCGCTCGAGCAATCTGTCGATCAGGCGGGAGCGCTTGTCCGCGCCGCTGTCCTGCAAGAAGGCGCGCACCTCGCGCGGTTCCGGCAACAGGCCGATGGAGTCCAGATAGACCCGCCGCACAAATTCCCGATCCGATGCCGGATCGGACGGCCTGACGTTCATCTGCCGGAGCTTGGCAAAGACCGCCTCGTCGATGAAGTTACCCGTCTCGTAGGCGGGATAGTCCGGTCCCGCCACCGCATCCACGACGCCGATTTGCGAGGTCGCCACCTTGCCCATCGCACGGGCCGTGACAGTCACCAGTCCCCGGCTCGCTGCAGCCAGGGTGCCGTCGGGAGCGATCTCGGCGATGCCGCTGTCGTCCGAGAAGTAGCGCACCGCGCGAGTCATGTCTCGCGTGCTGCCATCGGACAGGCGTCCGACCGCGACCATCCTCTGTTCAGCACCCGAACCCACGAGCACGCGCTCGGACGGATACAACTCCAGTCGTTCCAAGCGGGCGCCGCGGCTTCCGAATGGCGCTCCTTGGCGCAGCCAGCTGAGGATCGTCTCGTACTCCTCGGAATCTGCTTCCATCAGCCGACCGCCGCCATGAGCCTCCTGAAAGGTGGGCTTGCGCAGCAGCAAGCTTCGCTCGGGGTCTTCCAAGTCGACCCGCTGCCGCTCGCCGCCAGCAATGATCGTGTCGTGGTCAGCGCCGATGTCGTACCCAAACAGCGACAATTTGAAACCGCCTTGGCCGGCGGGCGAGCCGTGGCACGCGGATCCGTTGCATCCCTTCAACGTCAATATCGAGACGATATCCGCCGAGAAGCTGACCGCCACTTCGGGCTCGCCCCCACCCACGCGCACGTCGGTCTTCACGGAGAGCGGGCCGCACCGGGCCTGCACTTCTGCGCGGCCCTGGCCGATCCCAACCAGCCTCGCTAGCGCGGCGTCGACCCGTACCACCTCCGGGGCGGACGAGGTCACCATGCAATCGCGGCTGACGTCGGCTTCGCGGCCGATGGCGTCCACCGCTGTCACCAGGAAGTCTTGCGCGAGGCCCGGCTCGGCCAGAACGATGCCCGCGGGCTCGAAGCGCAACGATTTCCAGTCCGATTGCTGCGGCTCTGCCGGGGCCTGTGCGGCGAGCGCGACGAGAATGGCAACCGCGGCGCGGCGCCTGGTCCCCTGCGCTGGAGCCCGGCCGCGGTCTGCCGCAGCGAGCCCGATTCGGCGACGCAGTCGCCAGCGCGCCGCGACAGCTTGGCACCCCATGCCACCTAGGATTCTACATCCCAGAAACTGCGAGCGGGCCCGCCGCGAGAGCACTAGCGGCCGTTGAGAGGGCCCTCTTGCGGCGCCAGGCCGCGGCCGCCGCCACTCAACGCGCGGCGCCGGCGCTAATCAGGTTGGCGAAGATCCGAAAAGCACCGGGAACACCCGCCGGCAGCTGCCGGAACCACGAATAGGCGGTGAACACGTACGCGCCCTTGCCGTAGCGAGCGTAGAGCATGCCCCCTGCCAAGGGACTCTCGCCCTCGTCGTTACAGGCCAAGACCGCGTCATAGCGCTCATCCCAGTCCGACATGAAGTACAGGCCGCGCTCCTGCACCCAGCCCTCGAAGTCATCCGCGGTGATGCGATTCGGGAAGCTGAGCAAGGAGTGGTCCGCTCCCGCTGGGAAGCTTACCTTGGCGAGCTCGTCGGTCACGCGCAGCCTTGACGCCGTCATCGGATACGGCCCCAGCGTGGACGGTGGCGCCCCCGGCCCGCCTCTCCGGAACGACGCGGTGTTGTACTGCACCACCAGTGTGCCGCCATTCTCCACGTATTCCAATACCCGCTCGCGGGCCGCAATGAGGTCGGGCCTTGTGTTGAGAGCCCGGACACCGGTGACCACGGCATCGAAACGGCCCAGATCGGCAGCTGCCAAATCCTCTGCGGACAGAAGCGTGACGTTCGCGCCGAGTCCCCGCAATGCCTCCGGTATCTTGTCGCCCGCTCCCATCACGTACCCTATCTCCCGCGCGTGCAGCTCGACGTCAAGCCGCTCCACGCGCATGGCGGCGCGCGGGAACACAGGCGTTGCGGGAATGTGGCCGTACTCGATCGTGCGCATGCCCGATCGGATCTGCCGACCCCCAACCGTCACCGTGGCGGTCAGCTCGCCGCCGGATGCGCGGCTGGGAGGCGTCAGCTTGAAGTTAGCCGTCACTTCCTGACCTCGGCGCTCGAAGCGGACTTCCTTCTGCGCCGGGGAAACCGTCCAGCCCCACGGCGCGGTCAGTGCCACCGCGGCATTCGCAGGACCCCCGGTCGAGGCTAGGCGCACCGCGACCTCGGTTGCTTCAGAATCCGTGAACATGCGGTTCTCGCTGGCGAATGCGACGGTCACGGGCGGCACGACGGCCAGTGGCCGCGTGCGCTCTCCCAGCGAGGGGTCGACCCAGCGATACACGACCGGCTTTTCGATCTCGACCTCGATGCCAGCCGGCGTCTCGAAAGAAAAGACCGCCCGAAGCACCGTCTTCGGTCCGGGCGAATCTTCCAGCTCCGCGCACTGCGCGTCACCCTCCGGGCGCTCGCTTAGCCAGTACGGCTGCGAGTAGCAGGCGTGGTCCGGGATCTCCACTATCACGGACTCTCGGGCGATCCGGTTTGGCTCCAAGGCTCCCGCGCTGCCGAGGTCGGCCGCCACCACGCCCTCCAGCCTCGTGGCCGTCCACGCCCAAGCGGCCGGAGCGCGCCACAGGACACTGCCGGTAACCTCGATGTCGCCCCCGGCCACGGCATCCCAGCGATCCGCGGCGGCATCGACCCAAACGCCGGAGGCCAATTCGATGGCCCGCACGAGTTCGCCTCGCTTGTACTCGACATCTGGGCCGCTCAGCGGCTTGAGCTCCCTGTAGGCGTCCAGCAGGTGAGCTAGCGTCTCGCCCGGGCGGTCGGGTCGGTAGCTGTCCCGGGCCAAGGCCAAGCTCTCAGCAACCTTGGCCGCGCCTTCGACACGTCCCCAAGTGGTGTCAATGCCGTCGAACACGTCTCCGGATGCCCTGCTCCCCGCCACGTACTCAAAAAAGGCGGGCACGCTTCCCTTGCGCTGGGATGCACCCATCGCCTGGCTTCTGTGCATGCTGCGGCTCTCACCCGCAATCTCGGCGAAGGACCTGCCCAGCACCGGGTCGTACTCACCCAGATCCACCCGCAAGCGACCCGGTTGCTGGGAGGCCTGCTGCTCCATGCGGCGACTGAACGTTGGAACGTTGAAGTAGTAGCGCTCGGTTCGCCACGGCGGCAGGCCAAGCTCTGGAAAGCGCCGCGGGTCCGCGGCGGCTTCGAATGCGACCGGCCCTGTCCAGCCCACCGCGGTGTGGTGGCCGTGGCCGCCGCTCCCCGGGTGCGGCGGGAACCGCGCTACGATCACATCGGGACGGATCGTCCGAATCGAGCGCACCATGTCGCGCAAGAGGGTCTCCTCGCCCCATATGCTCAGTGCCTCCTCCGGAGTCTTGGTGTAGCCGAAGTCCACGACCGTGGCGAAGTCTTGCTCTCCACCATCGATCCGGCGCGCCTCCAGCAATTCGTGGGTGCGGATGACGCCCATCAGATGGCCCTGCTCGGTGCCGATGCGGTTCTGGCCCCCTTCCCCGCGAGTCGCCGAGAAATAAACCGTCCTAAGGTGCCGCCCGCGGGCGAAGTAAGCCATCACGGCGGTATTCTCATCGTCGGGGTGCGCCCCCAGCATCAGCACGGTGCCCACCGTGTTGAGACGGTCGAGGAGTTCGTGCAGTTCGGCGGACCCGCTCAACGGCGTGGTCTGCGCCTTCAGCAGGCCGGCAAAGAGCAGGACACAGACGGGCAAGCAACGGACCATGGTTGATTTTGAGTGTAGCGCCTACCGCTGGCTATTCTGGAGGACCGGAGAATGGCGGACGGTAACGCGCAAGCCCTGTTCCAACAGGGCGTCGACCTGTTCAACAGCGAGGAATTCTTCGAATGCCACGAAGTGTTCGAGGAGTTGTGGACGTATTCTCAACAGCCCGATCGTTGGTTCCTGCAGGCACTGATCCACTTCGCGGTGGGCTTCTACCACGCCGGGCGGAGCAACCCTAACGGGGCGAGACGCCAGTTGCGCAAGGGCTTGCGGAAGATCCAGGGCTATTTGCCGGAGTGGGACGGCGTGGAGACCGGCAAGATCGCCCAAGCGGTCGAGCAGCGACTTCGAGAGATCGAGGCCGGCGGCACCGTTTCCAGCTACCCGCGGATCGTCCTGTCCTCGGCGTGGACCGGTTTGCGCTCGCCGTTGCGGAAGTGCCAAGGTAACGAGTGATGCACTCTTCCGCAGAATTTCTCCAAGAACTGTTCGGTCTAGATTCGCAGGTTGCGATCGTCATCGGCGGGACCGGCGTGCTGGGCGGAGCGCTATGCGACGGCCTCGCCGGGGCGGGCGCCCATGTGATGGTGGCGGGACGCTCGCAGGAGCGCGGCGAGGCGCGGGCGGCGGCGATCCGAGACGCCGGCGGATCGGCTGATTTCGCGGGGGTTGACGTGACATCGCGCGAGTCGTTCGAACAGTTGCGCGACGGCGCGCAGGCCAGGCACGGACACGTCGACATCTTGGTGAACTGCGCGGGCGTCAATTCCGCCGTCCCCTATGAGGAGATCAGCGACGACGACTGGCAGAGGGTGCTTGATACCAACTTGAAGGCCACCCATCTGGGTTGCCAGATCTTTGCGCCGGTGATGGCCGCTCAGCAGAACGGGGGCTCGATCCTGAACATTGGCAGCGTCACCGCGCACCTGCCGCTGTCCCGGGTCTACGCCTATTCGGCTTCCAAGGCCGCGGTCAACAACCTGACCAAGAACGTGGCCCGGGAGTACGCTCAGCGAGGGGTGCGGGTGAACTCGCTCAACCCCGGCTTCTTCCCCGCCGAGCAGAACCGCAAGATCCTCCAGCCGGAGCGTGTCCGGAAGATCATGGACCAAACGCCCATGGCGCGCTTCGGAGAGCCGCCCGAGCTGGTGGGCGCGGCGCTGTTACTGGTGGCGCGAAATGCTGGCAGCTTCATAACCGGTGCCGAGGTCTTTGTTGACGGCGGTTTCACCGGGATGCGCTTCTAATCGCTCGTCCGCGCTGCCGGCGGCGATGTGTCAAGCCCGCTGCGCCGTGTCTATGTCGAGTGCTCGGCCGGTCAACCCGACGCGCAATGGGCTCTGTCGCTCTTCTCGTAGTCCTTGCACGTAGCCTTCCACCTCGAAACCGGGCTTGCGACACTCGGCACCGAACGCGGCCAGCCAGCTTCCTGCCGACCTTTGGAGGCTGTGCCGCTCCCTGCGAATGAAGGGAGACTTGGGCGGCCTGCTCGCGACATCGGTAATGACGTTTAGCAGGGCATACCCGTTCTCGCCCAGACTGCTGGAATACTGCTCTGAAATCGACTTCAGGCTGCCGGCCAGCCGCTCCCACGGCTCCTCCTGGCGCTTCGCCAGCGGCTCGGGCTTGTTGATGGACAGGACAGCGAGCGTCGCTGGCACGAATAGCTCCGGCGGAACCTTGCATTCCCGCAGGGGCGCGAGAAACGACTGAAACCTCTGCCTAAGCTGCTTGAAGCTGTCCTGCTTCACTTCGAACCTCACGCGCTCGGAGATCTTGCGCGTGTTGTGGTCGAATCCGAAGCGGATGCTCGAATCCGGCACGATCAGGCCGTTCTCGCAGATCCAGCGAATGAATCCGATTTCGAATCGCAAGGCCCGGCTCCTGTTGTAGCTGTTGGTGACTCTGACAAACGGGCCATACTTCTCCGGTTCGTCGTGAACCCCAGGGACCTCAAAGTTGACGGCGGAAGCGGGATGCACCAAGTCGATCCGGCAGTTGCCCATGGTCTTCGGGGCATGAGCCTGGAGAATGCGCCATTCGCGTCCGCCGGACTCGGGAAAGGCGGCTTGGCAACAGAGCTGGGCGTAGTGCAGTGCCTCGCGGTTCGTGACGACCTGATAGTTCTCGCTCACGACCGAGATCACTTCATCCGTGGCGCAATTCACAATGGCGCGCCGGCCCGGGATTCGTTGCATCCCGTAGTCGGAACCTCTGCGGATCCCGGCATAGACGGGTACGCTGCGAACCGGAAACAAGAGGTGATCAGGGTGATCCATCATCTGTTGCATGATCGGTCTCCTTCATGGGCTGGCCCGCCGTGCTTGAAGAGCGGCCTTGACCGCCCGCTTACAGCGGCTTGCGAGCCGAAGCTCGGGGCACATTGCGGACCGCGCCAAACCAGCATCCGCGAGCCGCCCATTACAACCATAATCTTATCATACTATAGACCTGTTTATAGTCGGAATGAATAAATATAAATGGGTGATTTGCAAGGAGTCACTCAGCATTTGCAATCGAATAGCGGGTTTGCCCCCAGCATCAAGATCGGCCATTTGACAGCATTCTGGGGAGTGGCACGAGCAGGAGCCGACCAAGAAAGGGTCAGTCCTGACGCAGGTCCCGAACGGTCAGCGCGTCGGAGCGGCTGTCGGATTGGGATGGGAAATCGAGCAATTGCACGGTGCAGTGCAAGAACGGGTGCCCGACTCGGACACCTGCCATTCACCCCAAGGGTGATCGTTCATACTAGACCTCGCCCGCCGTGGACGTTTGCCATGTCGCGTATCTCCCACCTGCGACAGTTCTATTCCGCGCTTAGCGATCTTGAGAAGCGGCTCGGTGGCCCACGAAGGCTGTCCGAATGCTCCGCGAGCATGTCTTGGCCCGTGCGGGGTGTCTACTTCTTCATGGAGTGCGGTGAGGTTCGCGGCGACACTGGGGGTGGCCCGCGCGTGGTACGAGTTGGAACGCATGCATTGAGAACAGGGTCGAAGAGCCGGTTGTGGGGTCGCCTAGCGAACCACAGAGGTCCCGCGAGTACGCGTCGCGGCAACCACCGCGGGTCGATCTTCCGGCTCATCGTGGGAACGGCACTGATAAAACGAGAGATTGGCTTGGTTTGCCCATCTTGGGACAATGGCTCCGATTCCGCACCGCGCGAGATCCGGGATCGTGAGCAGGAATTGGAAATCGCCGTTAGCAAGGTGATCGGCGACATGCCCTTCCTTTGGCTACCGGTCGAGGACGAGCCCGGGCCTAACAGCCATCGCGGATACATCGAGCAGAACGCGATCGCCCTGTTGAGCAACTATCAGCGACCTGCTGTCGATCCACCATCTGAGTCCTGGCTTGGCCATCACTGCAGCAGGGAGCGGGTGCAGCTATCCGGACTGTGGAACTCACAGCATGTCGACGAAACGTACGACCCGACATTCGTTGAGACAATGGCTCACCTCGTCGATCGAGTGGAGAGCCAAGAATGCTAGTGGTCATACAGTGTGCGGCGAGCAAGCGCTCGGACGCCGGGCACCTCTGTCTAAACGATGGCAGGAGGGTGATGTTCGTCGCTAGCCCGTCTTGTGCGCCTCGGGGCGATGGCCACGTCTACGCGCAGCCCGATGGCGATTCTGACAGAGGAACGTCGTGGCGTGATGTTCTGCGTGAGTACAACGAGCACCATAACCCAAGCCCGGACAACAACCCGGATGGCCTACTACCGGCCTGGCAACTGTACTGCCCGCCCGTCTACAGGCTCTTGGCTGACCGTTTCGGGCAGGACCGGCTGTACATCCTCTCGGCGGGATGGGGGTTGATCCGCGCCGACTTCCTGACACCCAACTACAACATAACCTTCAGTTCGGCAGCAAATGTGGCGAGCTTCAAGCGTAGGTCACCCCGAGCGATATATCGCGACTTCTGCTTGCCACCGTCTTTGACCGCCGAACCCATTGTCTTCTTCGGCGGCAAGAGCTACGTTCCCTTGTTCTGCAAGCTGACCGCGGCTGCGAAGAGCACGCGAATTGTCTACTATGCCGGGAGCAGTCCTTCTGCGCCTGGCTGCAAACTCCGGTCGTTCGGAAAGCCCTTCACGAACTGGCACTACAAGTGTGCTGCAGCATTTGTTGGTGCAGCGTCTGACTCGCTCGAATCAGAGTGGCGGCGGGATCCATCAGTCGTGAATTCAGCCTCACCAATTCATCGACGCTAGTTCAGTTCAAGCTAAAGCCGAGAGGTCGCTGCCGAAGCGGTCACCTGCATTTCGTAAACTGCGATATCTTGTGCTTCGTCGTGTCTGAGATCACATTCGCAGCGTCGATACTAGCGCAGGAACAAGATACCCAGTCACACGGCGCGTCCAATGGGCGTCCTGTGCCTTGAAGACGGCGCCAGCGAATGGATGCGGGACGGGCGGCTCCGACCGACATTAGCCACGCTGCGACGCTTCCGACCTCATTTGTCATGAGATCAAGGAACTCCCAGATAGCGCCGAAAGCCTTCCCAAAGAGATCGAGCGGTTTCAATCCCAGCGACTAGCGAACTTAGTAGTCATGGTCAACGCTTAGACCACGCCAGCGTGCAGCCTCAAGGAGCCGAAGCCCTGGCTTGGATCCGGCAGCAGGGCGATCAGGCGGCGACTCGCTCGGATCTAGCCGTTACGGGGGCGCCTTGCACAGGAGGGCCAGGTCGACCGTGGCGATGCCGACGGTGTTCTTCTAAGCCCTCTCTGATGATGCGCAGGAAGCTCGCGCGATTCTGCCACAGCAGCCCGACCCAGTGGCGCTTCTTCATCTGGGGGAAGTAGATCCCGCGGAACGCCATCCGCGTGAAGAACATCACCGCGCGCTCGTGGAACGGCCTATGCTTGATCTGATCTAGCGCCCGCTCCGTCGATTCCGGGGAATAAGACTCCGTCCAAGCCTGGTGCACCTCGGCCTCGGCAGCTTCGATGCTGATGTGTTCCGGCGTGTAGGCCATGCGGAACGGCCGGAAGTCCAGCCAGTGCTTGGGACGCGTTAGCCGCCCCTGCTCCATCAGGCGGTCATACAGGGGCGTCGCCGGATAAGGAGTCATGAGCCCGTACACCGGAAGCCCGGGAGGCCAGCTCGCGATCGCATCGAGCGTCTCGCGGGCCACGCCCGGCCGGTCGCCGTCCATCCCGAAGATGAACGAAGTGATCGAGTAGATGCCCCGGCTGGCCAGCCGGTCCAACACTTGCCCGTACAGGTCGGGCTTGTTGAAGCCCTTGTTGACGTCCTTGAGGCTGGCCGGATCGATGGACTCCAAGCCCATGAAGATCCAGCGGCCACCGCTCTCCTTGATCAGATCCGCCAGTTCCTCGTCCTTGAGCAAGTTCATGCTGATCTGCGCGACCCACGGTATCTGGGCATCTTGGGCGATCATCTCCCGCAACAGCGACTTGGTGCGCTTGACGTTGATCGCGAAGTTGTCGTCGATGAAGAACACCGCGACGCGACCGCCCTCGGCCTTGGCCCGCGCCTTCAACCGCAGGATCTCGTCGATTACGCTTTGGTTGCTGCGAAAGCGGATCGAATCACCGAAAAAGCCCGTCACAGTGCAGAAGTCGCAGCCGTAGGGACAGCCCCGCCCGGACTCGATCGGCACCACGTAGAGGCTCTTCCAAGTGCTGCCCGCCTTCTCTATCAGGTAGCGGCCCCACTTGGGGACCTTGGCGACCAGGTCGAACTGCCGCAGGTCCATCGTCTCCCAAGGGATCTTGGGGTAGTTTTCCAGCGACGGCTTGACCTCTGCGCCGGATTCATCCACCGGCATGTAGACTTCTTGCAGCTGGCCGGCCGCGGCATCGTTCACGATCTTCGGCCACAGCTCGTCGGCCTCGCCGAGGGCCACAGCGTCAGCGTGGCGCGGCTCGCCATCCTTGCCTATCGGCTCGTTCGGCACCTCGGTGACGTGCGGTCCGCCCATCACAACCTTGGCTCCGGCGGCCCGGATCGCGTCGGCCATGCGATACGCCCTGGCGGCCATGCGCGTCATCGCGCCGATGCCTGCCAGTTCGATGTCGTTGTCACGGACAAACTGCGCAATGCTCTCCTCGGTCATGTGCTGGGCATTCCCATCGATTAGAAAGACCTTGTGACCGGGGGGCGTCACAGCCTGCAGAACGAACATCCACAGGTGCGGCATGTAGTTCTTCGTGACTTGGTTGTCCGGGTTGTAGAGAAGAATGTTCACAGTGCATCCGACCGCTTGGATTTCGAGGACGCTAGCAGCCGAACGCCGACAAACCCGAGGCACTACACAGAGTGTCGTTGTGCTCCAAAGAGAGTAGCACGGAGTACCCGCCGCGTGATGGCGAGCCAGACCGATAACCCTGCATTGTCCGCAACACCGCAGCGCGGCAAGGCTTGGCCGCTCGACGCATGGTCCGTCCGATCGTGGCCTTCGCTCTGCTCCGCGCGACGGTCGCTTGGACTTCCGGCGCGCTGGCCAAGAAGAGCGGCCGCCGCCCAAAGACGCCACGAGAAGTTCCCCAGAGGCAGCCGCGCACACATCGCTCGGACGGCGGCAGCAGTGTTGCGGCAAGCACTTCCATCGACTACGCTTGCAATGTGCGCTTGGCACGAGTCGGAATCTGCATCTGGGCGGCCGTGCCAGCTTGGTCCGCGCCCGCCGCGGTCTTGATCCAGCCCTCCGACATCAGGCTCCAAAGCCCCGGCGAATCGCAGCGCATCGTGCTTTCCGGCGGATCTGGCTGCGAGACATCCAGCGCGAATCCTGAAGTGGCCACGGTTGAGGGAAACCGCGTGGTGGCGCACGCTTCCGGGCAGGCTCGAATCGACGTGCGCTGCGCCGATGGATCCGTCGCGACGACCGTCCGGGTCGGAAACCGGCACTCGGCCATGGGAGTTGGCTTCGAACGCGACCTGCTCTCGATCCTCACCACCAAGGGCTGCAACTCGTCCGCGTGCCACGGCTCGCCGGCCGGCCAGAACGGCTTTAGGCTTTCCCTGTACGGCTCCGACCCTCGCTTTGACTACGACATGATCGTGAACCAGCATGCGGGGCGGCGAATCTCGGTCGAATCCCCGGAAGACTCGCTGCTGCTGGCCAAGCCGAGCTTCGCCATTGCTCACGGCGGAGGCCAGCTCATGACACCTGCGGCGGACGAATACGCGACCATCCTCGAATGGTTGCGGCAGGGCACGCCGTACGGCGCGGGCGACACGCGGTTAGAGAGACTCGAGATCCATCCGGGCGAGCGGGTGCTGACCGGCGCGGGCCAGCGCCAGCCCGTCGTCGTGGTGGGCCGGCTGTCCGACGGCTCGACGCGCGATCTAACCGCAGAAGTCCGCTACGCAGTCAAGGACGAGGCCGTCGTGACACTGGACGACGATTGGACCGTCACCGCGAAGGCACCGGGCATGACAACCGTCATGGCCCGCGCAATGGGCAAGGCAGCAGCGGCACAGTTCATCGTCGTCGAGGAGCCGCCGAGCCGCGATCTGCGGTTCCCGGAGCCCGTCAATTTCATCGACGAGCATGTCTTCGACAAGCTCGGCAGCGTCGGCATCGAGCCGTTTCCGCTCAGCGACGACCGCACCTTCCTGCGCAGGGTGTACCTGGACACTGTCGGCGTCTTGCCCGCGGCAGACGAGGCCGAGGCCTTTCTTGCGAGCGACCGGACCGACAAACGCTCCGCCCTCGTGGATCGGCTGTTGGACAGTGACGAGTACTCCACCCACTGGCTGGTGAAGTTCGAGGACTGGTTCCGCAATTCCCAGTACTACTCCCAAGGCCGCACTAACGGCTCGTTCAAGCGCTGGCTGCACGACTCGATCCGCGAGGACTGGCCCTACGACGAGACGGTGCGCGCCATGCTCACGGCGGAGGGCGACACGACGGTGCGCCCGGCCGGCAATTTCTGGCATCCGGCGATCGACTTCATGCTCAAGAAGTTCGAAGTCGAAAAGGCGGTCCCAACCATCACCCGCCTGTTCTTGGGCCAGCGGCTCGAGTGCGCCCAGTGTCACAACCACCCGCTGGAAAACCTCACCCAAGACGACTTCTACGGGCTGGCGGCATTCCTGGCGCGCACGCGTGTCAAGCACGGCTATGGCCAGTACCGCAGGATCTGGTACGACGACCGGCGCGGAGAAATCGAGCATCCCGTCACCAAGCAATCCGTCAAGCCGCGCTTTCTGGGCGGCGAACAGCCCGAGATCCCTGCCAGAACGAGCCGCCGAGAGGTCCTAGCCGATTGGATCACGCGCACGGAGCAAACGCAGTTCGCCCGAGCCACCGTCAATCGCGTGTGGTACGAGTACTTCCAGCGCGGCATCGTAGAGCCCTTCGACGACTTCCGCTCCACCAACCGGGCCACGCACCCGGAACTGTTGGACGAGCTGGCCAGCTACTTCATCGACTCGGGCTTCCGCTTCAAGGCCCTGCACCGCCTCATCCTCAACTCCAAGACGTACCAGCTATCGGCCCACGTGCCGGGGCGCCCGGGAGGCGAGCGGCCGCTCGAGGACGCGCTCTTCGCGCGCTACCTGCCGCGCAAGCTGCCGGCGGAAGTGCTCCTGGACGCGATCTCGCGAGTCACCGGCGTCGCCGAGGAATTCAACAACTACCCGGCCGGCACATCCCCCAAGGAACTGATCGCCAGCATCGGCGCCACCCATTTCCTGACCACGTTCGGCCATCCCCGCAGGGATATCATGGAAGCGCGTTCCAACGCGCCCTCGCTGGCCCAAGCCTTGCAGATGATGAACGGCGACGTGCTCGCCAGGCGCATGGCAGCGGAGGGGTTCGTGCTGGACACGCTGCTGCAGCAGGGGATGAGCGATGGCGCGATCATCGACACGCTATACGGACGGGCCTTCGCGCGCGCTCCCGAGGCCACTGAGCGGAAAGCTCTCGATGCCTACCTCGCGGCCGAGACCGCGGCCGGACGAAACCGCCGGCAGGGCCTGGCAAGCGTGCTCTGGGCGATCCTGAACACAAAGGAATTCCAGATGAACCTCTGAGGGAATCCGCGATGCAACTCTCCGAAATGCGCACACGTTACTCCCGCAGGGACCTCCTGCGCATGGGCGGATTCTCGATCGGCGGCATCTCGCTCCCGCAACTGCTCGCCGCCGCACCGGGGCGCAGCGACATGTCGTGCCTCATCTACTTCCACACGGGCGGGCTGTGCCAGCACGACTCGTTCGACCCCAAGCCTGACGCGCCGCGGGAGGTGCGAGGCGGATTCGGCACGATCCCCACGACCGTTCCAGGGGTGCGGTTCAGCGAGCTGCTGCCGCGCAGCGCGGCGAACTTCAAGCGCTTCTCGGTCATCCGGTCGATGTTCTCGCTGGAGGCCATCCACGAAAAGGCCAAGCAATACGCCTTTTCCGGGCAACGGCCCAACAACGCCTACAAGCACCCGGTCTACGGCTCGGTGGTGGCGCGCGAGTTCGGCACCCGCAACGGCCTGCCGCCGTTCGTTGTCATTCCCAAGAAGGACATCTGCGCGGAGGCGGGTTTTCTGGGGTCGGCCTACGACCCGTTCATCGCGGGAGATCCTTCCAAGGAGAAATATTCCGTACAGGACATGACCCTGCCCACTGGCCTGGGGCTGGAAGAAGCCCAAGGCCGCGCCCGCCTGCTCTCCGCGCTGGACGCCCGGCTCGAGGCTGTCGAAAAATCCGGCGTGGTCGACAGCATGGACCACTTCTACCAGAAGGCCCTCGACCTGGTCAGCTCGCCAGAGGCGAAGCGGGCATTCGACATCGGTTCAGAGCCTGACAAGGTGCGCGACGCATACGGACGCACGACCGGCGGCCAGGGCGCGCTGCTGGCGCGGCGGCTGATCGAGGCGGGCGTGCGATTGGTGACGCTCTTCCACGGCGGCTACGACACCCATTCCGACAACGACAAGACCAACAAGAAGCTTTACCCGGAGTTCGACCAATCCTTCAACGCCCTCTTGGAAGATCTGGATGCCAGGGGGCTGCTCGATTCGACACTGGTGTTGGCGATCGGCGAATTCGGGCGCACGCCAGAAATCAACCATTCAGCCGGAAGGGACCATTGGCCAGGCTTGTTCTCCATCGCGGCCGCGGGAGCGGGCGTGCCCGGCGGCCAAGTGATCGGCAGCTCGGACGCGATGGGTGCGGAGCCCACGGACCGGCCGATTTCCATCGAGGATCTGGGCGCGACGATCTACCGCAAGCTCGGCATCGACACGCACAAGCAATACCACTCGCTCGGCCGGCCGATCAGGATCAACGATGGCGGGACACCGATTCCCGAGCTGTTCGCGTAGCCGCTACGCCCCTGCGGCGCGGCTAGCCCTCGCATGCGCCTTGGCGCTGGCGGGCGCCTTCGCGGCGGAGGATCCGTCCGACCCCTGGATCGACCGCATCGAACCGCTGGGCGGACAGGTTGCCACCACGGTCGAAGTGACCTTGGTGGGCAGCAATCTCGAGCGTCCTGCGACGCTGGAATTCGATTCCCCTCATCTGGCGTGGCAGCCGGCAGGCACCGATGGCCAAGGTGCCCTCACAGGCCGGATCGTCATCGGTGCGGAAGCACCGCTAGGGCCTCATATCGCAACGCTGCGCACCCCGCGGGGGCTTTCTAATTCGCGCATGTTCTACGTCGACAGATTCGCCTCCACGCCCGAGGTGGAACCCAACGACACCATCGCGAGCGCGCAGACGATCCGCCTCGGGCCGCAAACGATCCAAGGCGGGATGCACCAGCTGAAAGATATCGACACCTACCGGTTCGAGGCCCGGGCCGGGGAGCGCTGGACGTTTGACCTGCGATCGATCGAATACGGGGGATTTCTCGAAAACGACATGTCGCTGCTCGACAGCGACGGCAACCGGGTCGCCTTCAACGACGACCGCGACGAGTACTTGGAAACACCGTTCATCGAGCACACCTTCGAGCGCTCGGGCACGTATTACCTCAAGCTCGACCAATACCGCGGCCCGCAGCGCGTCAATTGCCACAAGAACTGCGGGTACATGCTCCGCATCGGCAACCTTCCCGTGGCCCACGCGGCATTCCCTCCGGGAGCGCAGGCGGGCCGGCAAGTCGAACTCTCGCTGCGCGGGCGGTGGCTTCAAGACGTGGAGAGGATCTGGCTGGCACCGGTGCGACGTTCCGAGTACTACCGGCTGACCTTTCCGTACACGATTCCCTTGCGGGTCACGGATGCGGCTCCTCGGCGCTTGACGGTGGACATCGAAGAGCGGCACGGAGACCGCGTCACGGGCAGGCTGACCATACCCGGCGACGCCCCGCGAGGCCTGTGGCGCATCTGGACAGAGTCACCGGGCGGCAGCACGGATGCCATCAGCTTCGAGGTCTCGGACATGGCCGAGCCCGATTGCGCCGGAGCGATTTCGCCCTCGCCCGAGGGCGTCGCCTGCAACGGTGTCCTCGGCCGCCACGATGAGGAGCACGAGTACTGGCTGGCGCTTCGGGCCGACCGACCGGTCGTGGTCACCACGCTGGCCGCACAGCTCGGACTGCCTTACATCGACACCGTGCTCGAGCTGTTCGACAGCGCCGGATCTTTGGTAGCAGAGCACGATGACTTGATGTCGGGCCAGGGCACGGTGATCGGCAATCCGGACTCGATGCTCTATTTCCGGGCCCCGGAGAGCGGCCGCTACCGCTTGGTGGTACGCGACCGCATCGACCGCGGCGGGCCCGACATGGTGTACCGCCTGCGCATCGAAGAGCGAGAGCCTCGCTTCGCCTTGCTGGCGGCACCGGAGAACCTCAACGTAATCGCCGGCGCAACGGAGCGCATTGACATGCTGATGATGCCCGAACCGGGCTTTCGCGACGCGGTTGACGTCTGGATCGAAGGATCGCCGCAGGGAGTGTCGGAGGCGCTCGGGCAGTTCCGGGCGGAGCAGTTCTTCGGCCCTTCCGGCGATGGCGACAATGTCCTGATCCCGACCGCTTTCTTGGACGTGGCAGTCGCAGCCGATCTGCCGGCGGGGGACTATCCGCTCCAGATCCTTGGAAGGGCGCGCGGCAGCGACGAGACGGTCGAAGCGTTCTCGACGCTCTGGATCGGACCTCCGCGAAAGCGCAACGACGTTCGCCGCCCATTGGAGTCCGTCCGCCTGACAGTGGTCGATCCGCCGGCAGCGACAGAGGACGGACCTGCCAGCGAGACACTAGCGGCCGGGTCTGAGTGAAGAGGCTCGGACACGTTCCGGAGCAGCTCGCCCAAGCCTCGCGGTTCGAACGCAGCGTCCTGACGAACTGCTCTTGTGCGGGCGGTCTACTGGATCGGCAGCGTCGGAGGCGCGTCCTCGTCCTCGACCACTTCGTCGATCTCGTCGGTACGCGGCACGACCACCGCGGCCGCGACGACATCGCCGTCTTCAAGGTTGACCAGCCGCACGCCCTGGGCCGAGCGCCCCGTGGCGCGGATCTTGTCTGAACTGGTGCGAAGTATCTTCCCGTTGCGGGTCAGGATCATGACCTCGTCGTCGGGAAGCACGCGCATGACCGCCACGACCGCGCCGTTGGCCCTGGTGATCTTGGTGTTGATCACGCCCTTGCCGCCCCTTGCAGTCAGACGGTACTTGCCTAGCTTGGTGCGCTTGCCATAGCCGAACTCGTTGACCGTGAGCACCAGGTGCTCGTCGGTTGCGCAAAGCATGCCGATGACGTAGTCCTCTCTCATCAACCGGATGCCCCGCACGCCCCGGGCCGTGCGGCCCATTGCCCGGACCTCATCGTTCGCGAAGTTGATTGCCTGGCCTTGGTTGGTGGCAATCAGGATCTTGTCGTCTTGCTCCGAAAGCCTCGCCGAAACCAGCTCGTCTCCATCCACCAGAGACAGGGCGATGATCCCGCGCGACATTGGCCTCGAGAACACATCCAGCGAGCACTTCTTGACCGTGCCATTGCGTGTCACCATCGCAACGTACTTGTCCGAGTCAAAGCTCGTCACGGGCAGGAACGCCTGCACAGTCCTCTCGTCGGGCCTCAGCGAGAGCACATTGACGATGTTGCGCCCCTTCCCGGAAGCGGGCACCTCGGGGATGTTGTAGACCTTGAGCCAGTACACGCGCCCCAGATTGGTGAAGACCAAGATGTAGGAATGGGTGGTGGCAAAGATCAGGCGCTCTACGATGTCCCCGTCCCTGGTGGTCATGCCTATGCGCCCCCGACCGCCTCGCGACTGCTTGCGGTAGGTGTCCAGGGCGGTGCGCTTGAGGTAGCCGTTCTTGGTCACCGTCACGACCATGCCCTCGTCGGCGATCAGGTCCTCGATCGAGATTTCGCGAACCTCCTCGCCGATCTCGGTGCGGCGCGGGCTTCCGAACTTCTTTTTCAGAACCCGCAGCTCGTCGATGATGACTTGATTGAGAACCGCTTCCGACCCAAGGATCTCCTCGTATCCAGCGATCTTTATCTGCAACTCCTCGAGCTCGTCGAGGATCTTCTGGCGCTCCATGCCGGTCAGGCGCTGCAGCTGGAGCTCGATGATGGCCTGCGCCTGGCGCTCAGTGAAGTCGAACGGCCTGAATGTCGCGTCTGCGTCTGCGCGCAGGAAGCGCTTGTAGTCGACTTCGATCTCGCCGGTCAGTCCTGCCTTGGCATCCTTGGGCGTGGCCGATGCCCGGATCAGGGCGATCACTTCGTCGATGCGCAGCAGCGCCTTGGCGAATCCGAGCAGGATGTGCTCCCGCTCGCGAGCCTTGCGCAGCAGGAAGTTCGTGCGCCGGCGGACTACGTCCTGGCGATGGCCGATGAAGACCTTGAGATATTCGATCAGGCCGATTTCCTTGGGCCGGCCGTCCACGATGGCGAGCATGCCCACGCCCGAGCCGTGTTGCAGGTCGGTGTGCTTGTAGAGGTTGTTGAGCACGACCTCGGGGTTGTCCCCGCGCTTGACCTCGAAGACGATGCGCAGGCCGGAGCGGTCGCTCTCGTCGCGGATGTCGCTAATTCCCTCGATCTTCTTCTGGTTGACCAGTTCCGCCGCCTTCTTGATCAAGCGGGCCTTGTTGACTTGATACGGAACTTCGCTGACCACGACTGCGGTGCGATCCTTGCGCAGCTTCTCGATCTCGACCTTGGCGCGCACCATGATGTGCCCGCGGCCCGTGGCATAGGCCTGGCGGATGCCCGCCGTGCCGCACAGAATGCCGCCCGTGGGGAGGTCAGGCCCCTGGACCATCGCGATGATGCGCTCGAATCTCGTCTTGGGGTGCTTGATCAGCTGGATCGTGGCGTCGACGAGTTCGCCAAGGTTGTGGGGCGGGATGTTGGTCGCCATGCCCACCGCGATGCCATTGGAGCCGTTGACCAGCAAGTTCGGCGCGGAAGCCGCCAAGCACTCGGGCTCTTGGGCGGAATCGTCATAGTTGGGCCGGAAATCGACCGTGTCCATATCGATGTGCTCCAGCAGCGCCTCCGCATACGGGGCGAGTCGCGCCTCCGTGTAGCGCATGGCGGCGGGCGGGTCGCCGTCGAGGGATCCGAAGTTCCCCTGCCCGGTCACCAGCAGCTCGCGCATGCTGAACGGCTGGGCCATGCGCACGAGCGTCTCGTAGATGGACGAATCGCCGTGCGGGTGGTACTTGCCCATCACCTGGCCAACGATCCGGGCGCACTTGCGCGGCGGCCGATTCGACCGCAGCCCCTCTTCGCGCATGGCGTAGAGGATGCGCCGCTGCACCGGCTTGAGGCCGTCCCTGACGTCGGGCAGGGCGCGCCCGATGATGACCGACATCGCATAGTCGAGATACGACTTGCGCATCTCGTTCTCGATGTCAATCGGGCTGATGTTCCGGTCCAAGTTTTCGGGACCGCTCAAGATACCTTCGGAATCGTTCGTATGGTCTTCCTGCATAGCACCTGTTGTGGGGGGAGCCCTTTCATTATACAACCGATTCCACACCGAGCGGCCATCGGCCGAGAGGCGGCAGGTACATTTTTTTGTCGATACGTGACTCGTCTGATGGGATCGGATCGTTGCTCGTGCAACTAGGGCAGCCTGTCGCTGGAGTTGCAAGGGCCTGCTCGAAGGGCGCTGGGCCGCTCTTCGCAGCGCCCGCGAGGGGGCACTGGACAGTGTCGGCGCAGCGGGGGTGTGACGCCTCGCAAGGCGTTGCCGGGCAGGCTGGCGGGACGCTCGCATGGGCTAAGGCGAGGGCGCTTGCAGCAGCAAGTCGAGAGCCTCCTGCGGGCGTGCCGCGAAATGCCGGTTGGCCTCCGGCACGTAGCGGAATTGGGGCAGGCAGCGGATGATCGAAATGGCCGTGTTGGTCAGACAGGCCAGGTTGCGCGGCAGGTCGCGCACATACACGCGGCAGCGGTCTTCGTCGTAGGTGAAGTCACGCACATAGTGCAGGCGGTTCTCGATCTGCCAGTGGTTGCGCAGCAACTCCGCGAGTTGCTCGGGGGTGGCCCGTGCGGGGCCCAGCGAGGTGAGCGCATAGCTCACTTCGGTGCTGCTCTTGCCGCTCTTGACGTGCTGCCGCCGACGTTCGACGCGGATGGCCTGCTGGCGGCCGTGCAGGGCGGCATAGTCGTCCCATTCGGCGGCGCTGATGTCCTTGACCCAGTAGCGTCGGCGCTCGATGCGGCCATGCTGCTTGTCCAGCGTCTCCACCAGCGGGCAGGCACTGAAGTCCATCTCTTGCAGGTCCCGGAACAGCGTTGGCTGGTTGTTTTTCACCGCGGTGATCAGATAGTCTGCCTGGGATTCCTCGAGCAGGCAGCGGGCCGTCTCCTGCTGGGCGTGCAGCGCGTCGCCGGTGACCACCCGCCCGGCCAGGTCGAGTTGCCTGGCTAGTTCCCGGAAGGCCGGGATCTCGTTGGTCTTGGAGTCGATCTCCAACTGTCCCAGCACCACGCCGCTGCCCTGCTCCACCGCGGCCAGCAGCATGCGCCGACCGTGTGCGCTCTGCTTGGAGGCCCCGCGCACGTCCTTGCCGTCCAGGCTCACGCCCGGCAGCACTGCCGGGCCCTCGCTGGGTGCCTCGCTGGCGGCCTTGGACGAATCCGTAGCGTCTTGCTGTGACTGCACTTGCGCGCTTTGCTGGAGGGCCCACCCGCGCACCGCCTCCTCCAGCGTCTGCGGCTCTAGGGTCGCCAGAATGTTGTGGAACGTGGTGATCGACGGACTCGTGTAGCAGCCTTGGCTGGGGCTGTAGAAACACTCCACCGCCAGTCGCTGCGACTGGCTCAGCAGGGCCGCGAACTGGGCGAAGGCGGTCACCCCGCGGTAGCCGCACAGGCGCGCCGCCACCGCCAAGGCCAGCACGCTGCGCAAGCCGTAGCGCTTGCCGCGCGCATGGCGGTACTCGGGCAACTCGCCGAGGAACTCGAACAGACTGCGCAGCGTCTGCGCGTCGGGGGGCGCGCTGCGGGCCGGCCCGTCCCAGGCCGGATCATCCTCCGGCTGGGCCAGCTTGAGGGCCGCGCCGGGCTGCAATTCGTACACGAAAATCTCCTTCCGCTGGCCGTGCCGACGCCAGCGCGGCGTGGCACCCGGCAGCCGTGCGTAGCCGCCGCTGAAGCCCAGCGAGCGCCAGTTGGCGGCCCGGTAACAGGTGCCGGCGAAGCGTTCAGGGTCCACGAACGACTCCGCTAACAGGCTCGGAATGCCGTGCTCGGCCAACATGTCGTCCGAAAGCCGTCGCAAGCTCAGCCCGAGCACCCGCGAGGCCAGATTGGGCGCCCCCTGCCAAGCCGGCAGAATCACGAAGCGCGAGTTCTGCGTGAGCAGATGCAGGCGCCGCCGCTGCTGCTGCGGGCTCCAGCCGATCCAGCGGTCACGGGCCGCCAGCTTGAGCGCGGCGGCCTGCCAGCCCACCAGTGCGATCCAGTCCTGCCCCAGCGTCGCCACATGCCGCAGGGCCTTGCCGAACAACCCCTCGAACGCTAGGTAGTGGTGGCTGGCCACCAAGCGGTCCCAGCGCCGGTGCTCCTGCGCACCGTGCGTGGGGCGCACCTGCACGGAGCGCAAATCCAGATCCCGCAAGCCGCTTGGCGCTGCCACTAGAGCCTAGCCTGACAGACTGACAACAAAATGTCCAGTCCTCGCAGCAGACAGCGCTACCATGCCGAGCTCGCAAACTCTAGCAGGCAGCCACTGCCCCTCCGGCTACTGTCGTGCACTGCCTCGGACTCGGACAAAAAAATGGCCCTGCGAGAGGCGGCCAGAGAGTCATCCAAGACTCTCTGTGCTTCTCACGCCTCGCAACTGCGGGGCCGCTGTCCAAGCGGAATCCACTCAGATTTCGTGGCGAAGAACCCGAAACGGAAGTGCTCGGCAGACGCCTCCGTCCTAGGCGTAGTAGACTAAGTCGGAAAGACTAAGTCGGAAGGACACTCTCATGCGAACTGTCAACATGCACGAAGCCAAGACGCATCTTTCGCGTCTCGTAGCCGCCGCCGCGGATGGCGAGCCGTTCATCATCGCCCGCGCTGGAAAGCCCGTTGTCAAGGTTGTCGCTTTGGACTCTGCGGTGGCCGGAGCACCGCGTCGAACAGGCTTTCTGAGCGGGCGGATCTCGGTCCCCCAAGACTTCGACCGCATGGGATCGGATGATCTCGGCCGCATGTTCGAGGGTGACTCGTGAGATTTCTGCTTGACACCCAAGTTCTATTGTGGGCTGCGGGCGTGCCAGAGCGGCTCTCCGAGGACTTGCGCGCCCTCATCGAGGATTCAAGCACAGAGCTCGTTTTCAGCGCTGCTTCGGTCTGGGAGGTTGCAATCAAGAACAGCTTGGGACGCAAGGACTTCCGCGTCGATCCCCGCCAGTTGCGGAGAGGCCTGTTGGAGAACGGCTACAGCGAGTTGGCGGTATCTGGCGCACAGGCGGCTGGCGTCGACATGCTCCCGCCGATTCACAAGGATCCGTTCGATCGAATCCTAGTCGCACAGGCCGCGATGGAGGAGATCACGCTAGTGACAGCCGACCCTGTGGTCGGACGGTACCCCGGGCCGATAAGAGTGTTCTGACGCCTCGGCATTAAGCATCGGGGAGGCGAGCGACCTCGCTCGCGACCGCTCTCTCGCGAGAGGACGGCTTGGCCACGATGGAGGCCCAGACACTGCGGGGGAAGCCGGCCTGCACGAGGGACGCGGAAACGACAATTCAACCGGTGCCCGACAATTCAAGCCTCGGACGCCCGAAATCGACTGTAATTCGTTCAGCAATAACAAGTGATGTGAAATTTTTCACGTCCTTGAGCGATACGCTGATACAACGATGGCTCCCGCGTCACTGCGGCTGGTGCAAGGTTGGGGGTTCGCCTCCTTCCAGCTAGTCCGTGAGGCGCTCCGGCGCTCGCCGGTCGATCGGCAAGAGACTCGCACGCCCGCGCGATTGATGCCGGCCGTCGCACGATCGCCGCGAATGCCCTGCGCTGCGGCTTCAGTCCCGGTCCACGATCAATCTCGGCCGAGCGGGCTGCGAAGCGTAACGCGCGTGATCGCGGCCTGCATGCTTTGGCTGGGATGCATCCACGCGCTGCCGGGCACCGGATCGGCGCAGAATCTGCCCCGAGTCCGCGACGGGTTGGTGGCGCTCTACGACTTCGGCTCCCTCAAGGATGCACTCGTGCCGGATCGCTCGGGCTTCCTAGAAGCGGCGGACGCGAAGCTGGACGACCCCGACGCCGTGAGACTGGCAGACGGTGCACTGACGATCGACCGGCCGACAAGGCTGCGCTCGCGGGAACGGGTCGCGAAGATCGCGGACTTGGTGCGGGTCTCCGGCGAGCTTACGGTGGAGGCCTGGATCGAGCCCGTCGCCCAAGACGAGGCCGCAAGCGCAGGCATCGTCATGATGTCCAACACAACGAGCCAGCATAATTTCGCGCTGGTCCAGGCGGGCGACCGTTTCGAAGCTCGCTTTCGCACGAGTAGAACGGGAACAGGGGAGGCCCGTCCGATCCGGACCCGGGAAGCCAGCGCCAGGCCCGCGCTGACGCACTTGGCCTTCACCCGCGATCGTACCGGACGAGCGCGGATTTTCGTCGACGGAGAGATCGCTTCCGAGGGCACCATCGCAGGATCCTCCTCGGACTGGGAGAAGACGACGCTCGTGATCGGAAACGGCCCGCGCGGCCGCGAGCCCTGGCTCGGCAGGGTGTACTTGGTCGCCATCTACGGCCGCGACCTGCTGGCCGAGGAGGTGGCGCGGAACTTCCGGGCAGGGCCGAGCCTGGTCGAATCCCTTCCTGTCAAGGTGTCCCCAAGCCGGACGCTGTTCGAGGACAAGATCGCTCCGTTGCTGGCAAGCCGCTGCCTTGACTGCCATGATTCCGCCGTGAGGCAGGCAGGGCTGGACCTTTCGTCGCGCGAGTCGGCCCTGGCAGGAGGAGACCACGGCAATGCCATCGTGCCGGGGGCGGCGAGCGAGAGCCTTGTGTGGCTGATGGCGGAATCGGAAGCGATGCCGCAGAACCGCCCGCCGCTATCGGCTGCCGAGAAGCAGGTGCTGCGCGAATGGATCGATGACGGTGCAACTTGGTCGTACGAGGCGATCGACCCCGCGCTCCACGGTGGCGCTGAACACAACCTCCCCAGTGCAGTCCGCAGACTTACGGTCTCCGAATACGCCGCCTCGATCCGCAGCGCAACGGGAGTCGATCTCTCCGAAGAAGCGGCTCGACTCGTGCCGCAGGATCTTCGCGCAGATGGATTCGAGAACACCGCCTACAACCTCACGGTGGACTTGCGGCACGTAGAAGCATACGCCCGGCTCGCCGAGTCCACAGCGCGGCGAATCGACATCAAACGCGTGGTGGGAGACGGCACTGCCCTGACCGACAGACACCTCCGGCGAATGGGGGAACGAATTCTCCGGGGCCCGCTCTCAGAACGCGAAATCGAGCTGTATCGCACCCTCGCAGAATCCGTGCGGTCCTCGGGGGGCAGTTTTGAGGGGGCCGTCCGGCATGTAGTCGAAGCCATGCTGCAGTCGCCGCGATTCCTCTACCGCATCGAGCAGCAGAAGGGCGACGGAAGCCGTTGGCCGACCGACGCCCACGAACTCGCCGCGCGGCTCAGCTACATCATCTGGGGCGAGCCGCCTGACGCGACACTGTCGGCCGCCGCGGCCGCGGGAATCCTTCACGATGTCGAAGAGCTGCGACGCCAGGTCCGCCGCATGCTCGCTGATCCGCGGGCAGTCGCCCGCTCGCTGGAATTCGTCGCCCAGTGGCTCGACCTGGGGCGGCTCGAGACCCTGCGCCCCGACAGCGAGCACTACCCCCGGTGGAATCCGCAGCTGGCAGCGGATATGCAGTCCGAGACAATCGCCTTCTTCAAGGATCTGGTCTGGAATCAGCGACGGCCGCTTGCGGACCTGCTCGATGCGCAGTTCACCTATCTCACCCCTGCTCTCGCCACGCATTACGGCCTTGACGTTCAGGGGTCCGGACTGAGGCGCTACGAGCTCGCTGGCGTCCCGAGCCGGGGAGGGATTCTGACGCAGGGCGCGGTGTTGACGAAAGGCGGCAGCGAGGCATCGATGGTCACCCGGGGGCTCTTCGTTCTTGAAGACCTGCTCTTCGGAGAAGTCGGCTCCCCTCCCCCCGGTACGGACACCACCCCCGTGCCGGCGAGCGCCGGCCGGTCCCGTCGGGCCATCGCCACCGACCGCGTGGAAAGCCCGGCCTGCGGGGGCTGTCACGCCAGGTTCGAGCCCCTGGCTTTCGGACTGGAGCGGTTCGATGGCCTCGGCAGCTACCACGATGTCGACGAGCACGGCAATGAACTGCGAGAGGACGGCGAGATCCTGTTTCCGGGCTCCGACGAACCGGTCCCGTATGCCACGGCCGCCGAAATGATGGAACTGCTCGCCGAAAGCGACCGGGTCCGGCGCAATCTCACCAGGAAAGTCACCCAATTCGCTATCGGCCGGCCACTCTCGCCAGCTGACCAGCCCACGGTCGACGGAATCCATCGGCACAGCCAAGCAAGCGGCGGAACCTACGCAAGCCTGATCGAGGCAATTGTCACAAGCGATCTGGTGCGAAGGACGCAGACAGAGCCGTAGACTCACAGCTATGATGGAGGCGGCTGCAAGATGACCAAGCGTCACATTAGCCGGCGAACGCTTCTCAGAGGCGCAGGGGGAATCGGGATCGGCCTGCCCCTGCTTGAGGAAATGCGGGCCGATGCGTCCGCTGCCGTTCCGGTGCGGGCGTTCAATGTCTTCTTCGGCCTCGGGGTTCCGGCACCGCTGCAGTCCGAGGGATTCGATGGCGTGATGGAGCCCCTGCGACCGCTCGCGGGCAAGCTCTTGATCCTGCGCAATGTCGATCAGGTCCGTTGCGACGAGTCAGGCATCAACGCTCACTTCGACGGCGCGAGCGGCGCGTTCACCGCCGAGCCTCCGAACGGCGAAGCGCGGTCCGGCGGTCCCTCCATAGACCAAGTCGTTCGCCATGCGCACTACCCGAACGGACAGCCTCGGGGAGTCACTCCCACGGTGATCGCCGGCACCTATTTCCGGCGGAGCCGCGTCAGCAGATACGTCCACAGTTACCGTTACGACGGAACGGTGGCGGCGGCCATGCAGGAGAAGCCCCGTGACCTGTTCGACCGGGTGTTCGGCCGAATCGAACTCCCGGAAGGCTCTGCAGGGGAAAAGGAGCGCTTCCGCCGGAGCGTGCTCGATGCAGTGGTGGGCCAGTACCAGCACTTCATCGGGGACAATTCCCCGCTGGGCACCCAATCGAGGTCTCGCTTGGCGGACCACCTGGACCGCATCCGCGAGTTTGAGCAACGCGCATTCTCGCATCAGCGGGAGGAGCCGAGCAGACCCCAGTTGCCGCCGAGGTCGCGGATCGCCCACGGGGGATACGCTGACCCGGGTGGCGAGGGGATTGACATGGACCTCGCCGCCCTGACCAGCGAATGGCGGCTGACGGCGGACTTGTACGCCTTGGCAGTCGAGATGGATCGGGTACGATTCGGTTCGCTGACGTTTCTGGCGGCTGGTGAGCGCTTGCGCATCCGAGGGGATTACGAATTCGCCGGCCGCAAGGTCTTTGAATTCGATGATGCCGGGCAGCGCGACGCCACCGGCGCAAAGGCGTGCAGCCACGAGTGGTGGCATGACTACAAGCCGGAGGGCCAGAATCCGCAGTTGCGGGCCCACGCTCATATGCACTTGCGGGAGGCGGCGTACTTCCTGCACCGTCTCGACGCTGTGCAAGACGCCAACGGGCAGTCCGCGCTGCAGAACTCGATGGTGACGGTTTCGACCGAGTCCGGCGATGGCAGGCACTCAGACGTCAAGCGCGAGCTTTCCGGCGTATTCCACGCGATTTCGGGGGCAGGCGGCAGGTTCAAGACCGGGCAGATACTCGATCTGGGATGCGAGGCGCTCGACCTGTACAACACGATGCTCGAGGTGATGGGAGCCACTGATCGCCTCGGCCCGGCGGACCGCGAGGCTCGACCGGCCGACTCCATCCGCGCGTAGCGCGGCGCGCCACTCGATTCCCCGGGCGCAAGTTCGACAACGCTGGTTCCGGAGCGCGTTCAATCGTCTCGGGCCAGCGGACGCACCCTGATATTGCGCCACTTCACGATCAACGGCTGGCTTGTCGTTATGCCCTTGCCAGCGTGGACCGGCCTGGCGATGTCGTTCTCGTTGATCCCGTGCACTTGGAGGCCGATAAAGCCGCGCTTGTGCGTCTTGTACACCTCCTCGTTAACGAGGTCCTCGATCATCTGGCCGTTCACCCAAGTCTGGATTCGCGGCCCCTTGGCCACGATCCGCAGCTTGTTCCAGCCCTCGGGAATGTAATGCTGGTGACCCTCGTCGATCTTCTCTTGGGAGGACATCCATCCGATGCCGAGCGCCTCTCCGTACAGGACGCCGGTTGTCGGCTGGCCCGGATAGTAGCGGCGGATCTCCATCTGGGGCCCGTTCACCCTGCCCGCCCTGCCCGCCGTGCCCCGTGCGGCGTCACCCGTCGCTGCCATGGGTCGGATCTTGGTTCGGACCTGGATGCCGGAGTTCGTGATCGGGTCCAAGTACGTTTCGGCCTCCAGCTCGAAGTCGTCGAACTGCCGTAGCGAGCACAGGAACGAGTTCATCCTCGCGCTGCCCTCCACGGTCCGGCCGACGATGGCGCCGTCCTCGACGGTGAAGTTGTGAAAGCCGTTCATGTGCACCCACCCGTCCAGCGTCTTCCCGTCGAAGAGCTCGACCCAATCTGAGCCGGCTTCCACGCGCTCCTCTTGCTCGGGCAATGCGAATGCGATGATCGAGTCTCCCGACTTGGTGCCGTTCTTGCCGCCGCCGCCCGCCGCGATCGCCACGTACTGCTTGCCGTCAACCTGGTACACGCTCGGCGTCGCGTACCCTCCGGCTGGCAACTGGTACTCCCACAGGACCCGGCCGGAGTGCTTTTCGAAAGCGCGGAACCTCTCGTCGGCCGTGGCCGCGACGAAGATGACTCCCCCGGCGGTGGCAACCGCGCCGCCGAAGTTCATCGTCCCGGTGTCGCGAATGCCCTTGGCCGCCAGCCGCGGATATTCGCCCAGCGGAACCTTCCACCGGATCTCCCCCGCCAGCAAGTCGATCGCATTGAGGGTTCCCCAAGGCGGAGCGATAGCCGGGACTCCGTGGGGGTCCCTGAAGACCTCGTAGCCGTCGATCGAATAACGGTGCGCCCGGGTCGCGCCGCTGCTGGCGGCGGTGTCCGGAACGCTGTCGATATAGGCGGCGATCGCATCCAGTTCCTCCGCCCCGAACTGCGGGTACGCGGGCATGAGATTGCGCCCTTCGGAGATGACCTTGTCAAGATCCTCCCGGCTTAGGCCAAGGTTGACAAGGCTCGTGCCGGGCTCGGACGTTCCTCGCCGGTCGGAACCGTGGCAGGCCATGCAGTTGGTTTCGTAAATCTGTCGGCCTTCTTGGACCCTCGTCTGCTCCTCGCGCGAGTCGCTTCCATATGCCGGTCGGAGCCTCCCGATTGTCGGTGCCTCGTTGACATTGACGTAGAGCGTGTTCAGCTGAGGATCGAAGGACCCGCCGTTCCATTGAGAGCCGCCCAGGTGGCCCGGCATGGTCAGCGTTCCCTGGAGGCTGGGCGGCGTGTAAATCGAACCTGACCTGTACTTCCTGAATTCTCGCAAGGCGTGCTCGCGAGCTTCGGGAGTAATGTTCGTCAGATCCGCTTCCGTGATCCCAATGCGCCCCAGCGGCGGGGGCTTGACAGGAAACGGCTGGCTCGGCCACGTCTCCTCGCCCGGCACGTCCGAACTCGGCACCGGCCGGTCATAGACCGGGAAGATCGGCTCGCCGGTGTCGCGGTCCAGCACGAACGTCAGGCCCATCTTCGTGAGCTGGACGACCGCATCGCGCTCGCCACCGCCGGACCTCAGGGTTACCAGGATGGGGGCCGCCGGCAGGTCGTAGTCCCAGATGTCGTGGCGCACGATCTGGTAATGCCACTTGCGCTCGCCAGTAGCGGCATCCAGCGCTACGACGCTGTTGGCAAACAGGTTCCTGCCCTTCCGGAACGCCCCGTAGAAATCATCCGTGACGGCACCGGTGCCGACGAAGACCCAGCCGCGTTCCTCGTCGATCGTGACGCCGCTCCACGCGTTGCCGCCTCCGAACGATTCCCCTTCCGGCCATGACCATGTGTCGTGCCCGAGTTCCCCGCGCCTGGGAATCGTGTGGAAAGCCCACTCGAGCTCTCCGGTCACAGCATTGAATGCTCGGATCGGCCCGGGAGAGGACCCATAGGACTCGTTCACGCGGCAGCCGAGAATGAGCAGGTTCTTATACACCGCTCCCGGCGTGGTCATCTGCAGCGCAGCCGCTCGAGGGTCGACGCCCAGATTCTCGCGCAGGTCAATGTAGCCACCGCTTCCGAAGGACCGGATCAGTTCCCCGGACCGCGCGTCGATGGCGTACGCCCGGTCGCGGACAAAGTGGAAGACCCTTTCGCCCTCGGCCCCCTTCCAGTACGTGACCCCTCGGTTGCGCTGCCGGATGACCGTGCCGCCGTTATGCACCGAAGGATCGAAGATCCAAATGCGCTTCCCGGCTGCGGCGTCCAGCGCCACGGCGTTGAGGCTTGGCGTGACGGCGTAGAGGACCCCATCGACGATCAGCGGGTTCGAGTACATCGTGGAACGCTCGGCGCCGTCCCCCGCCCGATACACCCATGCGGGCTGGAGGCGGTGCACGTTCGTCGCGTTGATCTGGGCCAGCGGCGAGTACTGCCCCCTGGTCTGGTCCCCGAGGTATACCGGCCAATCCCAATTGCCGATGGCCCGCACCGTCTCGCTGAGATCACGCTCAACCTCGGGGGTCTGTGCCGCCGCGGTCACAGCGATGACGGGGAGCGCAGCGAGGCACAAGGTCCGAACCACCGAAGCCCCCGGCAGGATCACGTCGCGGGCAGGATTGGCCGGCGCTCTCGGAACTGAGGTGCGACAACGGGATTTCATAGGGCCGCCATACCATTCTTGTCGATCAGACACCGAGCCGCCCTGCCGAGCTCGACATCGCCCTGCCAATGTTCGCGCTTGGCTCTCCGCTTCGCGCTCCATCGACCGATTCCAGCAACGATAACCGGCTCGTACGGCAAAGCGGCGATCAGCATACCGGATCTGACAAGCTGTCGGGCCATCCAGGAATACGGCCGCTCGCCGCAGGGACGCGAGTACGACAGAGCCATCGCCGGACCGGACGTGTCAACCCTCTGCCCAGCGTGCTGTCTGGCACGGGTCCGCGCCCGCCCCGTGGGCCACTGTTTGCACACGGCAGCCGGGTCCGGTCATCGAGCGGGAAAATGCTCGCTCGTCTGGCGAAAGCCCGGCATTTCAGGCGGTGGCGATGAGGATCATTCGTCGATGCGATCGATGACGTGAGCCCCGCGATCATCGGGAAAGGTCTCCAGTGCACCGACCCGGGCGAACATGCCGCCATCGCGCAGGCTGAAGTCCCGGGGCATGGTCGGCGCTCCGGAGTCGAAGTCGCGGACGAAGGCCGCCAGCTCTTTCACGAGCTCCGGGTGCTCCGCGGCCAGGTTGTCAGACTCAGCGGGGTCGGCGTATACGTCGTAGAGCGCCTGCTGGCTTCGTTGCTGCGGCCGGCCCGGACCCGACCGGCCTGCGCCCGGGGGGCCTGCACCAGGGCGGCCTGGACCCGGGCGGCCTCCACTCGGGGGGCCTCCACTCGGGGGGCCTGCACCCGGCCGGCCCGCGCCTCGTGGCCGGCCTCCTGGGCCGGGCCCGGGACGCCCACCCGCCGCGCCGAGCCCGAGCCATCCCGGAACGGTCTCGACATACTTCCACTTCCCGCGAAACAGAGCGCGGCCGAAGCGGGAACCGAGGACCAAGTCGCCGCGCTCGACCGATTGCCCGATAGCAATCGCTGGCCACATGTCGAATCCGTCCAACGGCTTGGCGGCTGACCAAGTGACTCCTGTGGCGGAAAGCAGCGTCGGCAGCCAGTCCAAGGCGCTGACCCGCTGGGAAAGGACTCCCGGCTCGATCGTGCCGGGCCAGTTCACCAGGCCCGGCACGCGCGTGCCGCCTTCGTAAGGGCTGCCCTTGCCTCCATGCAGCGGGCTGTTGTCCCCGCCTCCTGCCGGCGTTCCGCCGTTGTCGCTCAGCCAGATCACGAGCGTCTCCTGGCGCAGCCCCTCCCGCTCGAGAGCGTCGATCAAGGACGCGACCGAGTCATCGAGATGAGTCACCATCGCGGAGTATGTCCTCCGAACTTCGTCATCAATGTGGGCGTACCGCTCCAAGTGCTGCCCAGGCGCCTGCAAGGGCGCGTGCGGCGCGTTCCAAGAGACGTACATGAAGAACGGATCCTCCTTGTCTCGATCCTCGAGCAGGCGCAGGGCTTCCTGCGTGTACAGGTCCGTCGTGTGGCCCTCTTCCTCGACGGGCTGGCCGTTCCGATGCCAGTCCGGAGCGCCCATCAGCACGTCGCTGTTGTGGGAATAGTGGTCAAGCCCGCCGGTCAGCGAGCCGTAGGAGTGGTCCCAACCGCGTTCGTTCGGGAGGTAGGCGCGCCTACCGTGGCCGAGATGCCACTTGCCCAGGTACCAAGTCTGGTAGCCTGCCTCTTGGAAGATCTCCCCTACCGTGGTTTCCTCCGGCGGCAGGCCGCCGCGGTCGATGATGGGACCGACGATCCCAAAGCGGAGCGGGGAGCGGCCTGTCATGATCGCAACGCGGGTCGGGGTGCAGAGCGAAAACGCGTAGTAGCGATCCAGCCGCAATCCCTCCGCGGCCAAGCTGTCGATTGCCGGCGTCTCGATCGCGCTTCCGTTGAAGCCGACGTCGTTCCAGCCGAGGTCGTCTGCCATCATGAGCAGGATGTTCGGTCCGGCTCCCCACGCCGCCAGAGTGGAGGCCATCAGCAGCGGCACTAGGCTCGCCGCGCGCTTCGCGATTCTCATGACAATCCTCCTGGCCGTCAGGCTCGCTTGACTCCGACCGTGAGCGTCCCGACCTGCGTCTTCCCATCCGTCGTCATCGTGGGAAAGACCCCGACCGGCTCTTCCCCTGCGGTCGTCCAGTACTTGACTTGGTCCTTGGAGTTCGGAAAGGGAGTCGGGTAGCGGGCCGCGTAGTGTTCCGTCTGATGGATCGAGTCGGTCAGCTCATCCGGGAAATAGAGCTGGGTCGTGAGCAGTTCCTGGCCGCCTAGATGCACCTTCACGTGCACGTGGACGGCGCGCGGGTTGTACCATCCGGGGTAGAGCGTCAGGAATTCGAGCTCGCCCTGGTCGTTGGCCACCTGCGAGCCCCGCAGGAATCGGCGCGGGCCCGTTGGCTCGCGATGGCCTCCGCCGCGAAATCCGCCGCCCGGACCGCCCGGCCTCCCTCCGCCTCCACCGGGCCTGCCTCCGCCTGCACCGGGCCTGCCTCCGCCTGCACCGGGCGGCCGCCGCCCGCCTGGCGGCCGGCCTGTTCCGCCGCCTGGGGGACGACCTGCTCCCCCAAGGTTCGGCGGAACGTTGGGATCCACGTCTGGATGGCCGCGTCGAGTAGGAGGGGGCGTTACCGCGCCCCTCCCCTCAGAGACCCGAGCGTGCGCGTCTAACGCACTCGGTTCCTCACATGGCAGGTTCGCTCAAGGGGAAGAGTGGAGCAGTGGCAGCGGCCGGATGCGGGGCTGCGGCAGAGGGTGCCTCTGTAGGAGTTCCCGCATTTTGTCCCAGTTCAGGCGCGCTTTATGGCTGCGGCGTGATAACCACTTCCGCCATATGTGCGTGACTTGGTAGCGAAAACTCGACAGCCGCACGCTGTTGCCCTTGAGACCGTAGTAGTTCCCGTGCCCCCGCAGCACGCTCGCCAGATGCGCCCATTGCTTGGGCACCGCATCGTGCCGGTGTCTGCGACACCAGTCGTTGACGGCTCGCAGCGCGCGTGCGAACCGGCTCTTGGCCGTGGTCTGGCGGACGACGGGGCTTCCCTTCCGCGTCCGCGCCCAGTAGTGGGTGAAGCCGAGGAAGTCGAATGCCGCGCCCGTGCCGCGCCCGTGGGGCCGGTTCGGTCGGAAGTCCAGATACCGCGTCTTGTCCGGGTGAAGCCGCAGCCCGTGCCGTGCAAGTCGCTTGCCCAGTACAGCCAGCACTCGCTGGCCGTCCCGGTCGTTCTCGAAGAGCATCACGGCGTCGTCGGCGTATCGCACCAGCAGGCTGCTGCCCCGCAGGCGTGGTTGCACCGTTTCGACGAACCACTGGTCCAGCACGTGGTGCAGGAACGTGTTCGCGATGAGAGGTGAGACCACACCGCCTTGCGGAGTGCCCTTCCCGGTCCGTTGCAGGACGCCCTCTTCGAGCACCCCAGCCTTGAGCCATTTGTCCAGCATCTTGCGGACTACTCCGTCCTTGATCCGCAGGTCGAGGAACTCCCGCAAGTGCTTGTGCGAAATCGTGTCGAAGTAGTACTCCACACACTACCCATCTCGAAGAGCTTCCGGAGGCGGCTACAATCACGCGACCGTCCCATCCGCTGGCTGGCAGGACCTTGCCGGTCCTGCTTCAAGCGGTCCGGAACGATGAACTGACCCTGCTGCTGCTGTGCCCCAATGGGGACCGCCGCTTCGTGCCGGCGGCATGGACAGATGCTGTGCCGGCCGAGGATCGGGATCCCTCGTCAGGTCGCCATGCAAGCCTCGCTCGCCTCGGCGATTTGCTGCGGGCCCGCGCCATCATCGACGCTCTCTTGCAACGGCTCCAGGCCGCTCAGGAGACTCCCGATGAAAACCTTGCCCCCGCCGCCCCGGCGGCAGATGGCACTAGCCTTCCAGGACACGCCCGCCCCGACCGAGGCGATCTGGGAGACGCTCGATCCCGCCACCAAGAACGCCGCCTTGCAAGCCCTGGCCCGCATCCTGGCCCAGGCGATCCTGCCGCCTCGCGAACAGGAGCAGCGCGATGACTGAAACCAGCATCCTGCCTGCTCACCGCCAGCGCCAGGCCTTCGTCTACATCCGCCAGTCGAGCCCCTCGCAGGTCGAGCGCAACACTGAGTCCACGCGTCGCCAGTACGCCCTCGCCGCCCGTGCCGAAGCCCTGGGCTGGCACCCCGACCAGATCACCGTCGTCGACGAGGACCTCGGCCTCTCCGGCGAGTCCGCCGACAAGCGCGACGGCTTCAACAGCCTGGCCGCCGACGTCGCTCTCGGTCGCGCCGGACTCGTGCTCGGACTGGAGGTCTCCCGGCTGGCTCGCAACAACGCCGACTGGTACCGCCTGATCGACCTGTGCGCCCTGACCGACACCCTGATCGCCGACTTTGACGGCATCTACGACCCGGCTTGTTTCAATGACCGCCTGGTGCTCGGCATGAAAGGCACAATCAGCGAAGCCGAGCTGCACACGCTCAAGGTGCGCCTGCTGGAAGGCATCCGCAACAAGGCCGCCCGCGGCGAGTTCCGTTGCACCCTGCCGGTCGGCTTCGTCTGGGGCGAGCAGGACGGCGAGGTCCTCTTCCATCCCGACGAGGAAGTGGTGCGCGCGATCCGGAATGTCTTCGAGCGCTTCGCCAAGCTCGGCTCCATGCGCCGCGTCTGGCTGTGGTTCCGCGACGAGGGCCTGCAGTTCCCCGTCCGCCTGCGCAAAGGCGATGACGTGCGCTGGATCCCGCCCGCCTACAGCTCGATCGTCCAAGTGCTGCGCAATCCGGTCTACGCCGGGGCGTACGCCTTCGGCAAGTCCCGCCAGGAACGCTATCTCGACGGGCACGGCCGCATGCAAAAGCGCGTGCGCCAGTTGCCCCGGGCGGAATGGCGCGTGCTGCTGCCAGGCCATCACCGCGGCTATATAGACTGGGAGACGTTCGAGGCTAACCGGGCGCGCATCGGAGCCAACCGGCGGCCGCGCCCGCACAGTGCCGGGGGCAGCGTGAGAGAGGGACCCGCCTTGCTACAGGGACTCGCGATCTGCGGCAACTGCGGGCGAGCGCTGCGCACTTACTACCTCGGACGCAACTCCTCCCCCAACTACCACTGTCCCGGCCAGAACATCGTGGAAGGGCGTGCCACCTACTGCTTGCAGATCGGCGGGATGCAGGTCGACCAAGCCGTGGCTGTCAGCGTGCTGGAGGCTGTCCGGGCCGGCGGAGCCGCAGCCGCGCTGCGTGCGATCGAGCAGGTGCAGAGCGAACGCGACGCCGCCCTGGCGCAGCGGCGCCTGGCGGTGGAGCGGGCCGCCTACGAGGCGACCAGGGCCGAGCGCGCCTACCGCGCCGTGGATCCGGAGAACCGCCGCGTGGCCCGTGGTCTGGAGCGGGAGTGGGAACAGCGGCTGGAGGATCTGGAGCGGGAGCGGGCCGAGCTGGCGTTGCGCGAGCAGGAGCGTCCGCGGGAGCTGAGCGGGAACGAACGCGAGGCGCTGCTGGCGCTGGGCGAGGACCTGCCACGGGCCTGGGACGCCCCCACGACGACGGCACGCGACCGCAAGGAACTGCTGCGGGCGCTGCTGGAGGAGGTGGTCCTAGATGCCCCCCGCAACGAGCCTCGCGCCCGGATCCGTCTGGTGTGGCGGGGAGGACTGTCGACCGAACTCACCATCGAGCGTCCGCGCAAGCGTTCCGCACCCGTGCGTACGGACGAGGACACGATCGAGCTGCTGCGCCGACTCGCGGCGCATTACCCCGACTCGGTCATTGCCGGGATTCTCAACCAGCAAGGCCGCCGGACCGCGCATGGGCTGCGGTTCACCCAGTCCCGGGTTTCGAGCCTGCGCACGCACTGGAAAATCCCCTGCTTCAAGCCGTCAGAGTCGCCTCCGGACGGCGAGCTCGTCAACGTCCGGCAAGCCGCCAAGGCGCTGGGCGTGGCCCCATCCACGATCCACCGCATGCTGAATGACGGGTTCCTGGCCGGTGATCAGATCACGCCCGGAGCTCCCTGGCGCATCCGCCTCACCGAGGAACTGCGTCAACGCTTCGTGGCAGACGCTCCCGAGGGTTACGTAGCGATGCAAGTCGCGACAGCCCGGCTGGGAGTGTCTCGCCAGACCGTCCTAGACTGGATCAAGCGCGGCAAGCTGGATGCCGTCACGGTCCAAAGAGGACGCCGGGGCGGATTGCGGATCAAGCTCCCCGAGAACAACCATCCGAGCCTGTTCAAGGAGCCGACATGCACCGAAGAGGCGAGTTGCAGTGAGTCAAGTCGGCCGCAGCCGCAGTCGGCCGATTCCTTGAATCATTCCGCAAATAACTGAAAAGGAAGGAGTTATGCAGATATCGCGGCCCGTTCGGGCGATCCGCATCAGTGGGGTGGCAGTATGACGACAACTGCAAATATTTCGAGATGTCCGCGTCAATCACCCACCGCTTCCCTTCCATCACGCCCGCCCGCACTGCGTGCAGGGCGTCGTGGGCGGAGCGGCCCGGGCGGAACCCATGCGAGCAAGGCAGGAAGTCCGCCTCGTACACCGGTTCCAATAGCATCACGATCGCTCTCTGCGCCACCTTGTCCTCGAACGTTGGAATGCCAAGGGGCCGCATCGTGCCGTCTGCCTTCGGGATGTTGTGCCGCCGGACCGGCGGCGCGAGATAGCGTCCGGACTTGATCCGGCCCAGCAGGTCCAACAGGTTGGCCTCCAAGTCCTTCGCATAGTCCGTCGCCGTCACGCCGTCGATGCCTGCCGCGCCATCCTTGCGCGTCAGTCGATACGCCTCCTGCATCCATTCAAGGTCGATGAAGCGGTGCAGCGTCGTGAACACCCAATCGGGGTGCTTCCTCGCCTGTTCGGCTATCCACTGTCGTTTCGTGTTCGTGTTTGCGAAGCTCATAGTCTTCTCCAGCGTTTCCCTCCAGTGGTTCTGTCCATGTGGCACCCCCCTTCCCTCGGACGGGTCCCGGCGGTCCCGGTTCCCCGCCGTCACCAGTACTATGAGGGCGCTACGACTCCCCGCACTGCCTCCCTTCGGCTTATTGATTCACCAGCCGGTACCACGCTGTGCCTGCTTGTTCGCTCCCGATCCCCCGCAGGCAGGGGCGGGCCAGGACCCTTTGTTGCGGCCAGTGGTCCTCGTTCCGGCCTTCATGCGTGGACAGTACGGGGCCTCCCAGGTTCCCCGGCGAGCCATCCCGTGGCTATGCAAACGTTCTCTGACCCCGGACGACCCGTTGCGCCTCACCTGTCGCGGCGCTTCCGGTACAGCCCCCGCAATTACAAGAACGAAGGCGTCGACGTTGAGGATTTCGAGGCTCAATAGCGTCGCTTCACCACCTGCTGTGTAACGCTTCACGACGGGCGTCGCCGCACGCCATGCAACACTCGCTTCCGGCTGGCGGGCTGCGCCTCTGCCGGGCAGGAGTTGAACCCGCTGGCTCGCGGTGCAAGGTTTCAGCTCATTCGCATCCTCCCTGCCAGGGCTTTCCCTGGCGCACTGTAATTCCCTAGGGCGTCGCAGGACCAGATCTCTGTCCTGACACCAGAGATTCCTTCGCAGCCATCTGCGTCGACGATCTTCATCCGCAGCAACAGGTCGACGCCTGGCTTGCCGGAACGAACGTCCCGTCGATCTTCCGCGTCTTGGATGTGGTACGGGCCATCGATCTGTCTTGAAGTCAAGATGCACTCGGCAGCCCGGGAGAAGTCCGGGCCGACGACAAGCGAGCCAAGGGCGGCGCCGCCCCCGATGATCGCCTCCCGTCTTGTTGGTTGGATGATTCGCGCGGGTTGGACAGGCATGCTGTTCCCTCCTTTTTGGTTGGTTCCTTTAGGGTCTGTCTCGATCGCAATGACTCGCATCGCTCATACTCCTTGCACCGGCCGGACTACACTCGCTGCGGGGGCGAACCCCTGAAGGCGTTCTGCAACAGGGCCCGGACTCGATCAATCGTCACCGGCGCGGGATTTGGGAATGACGGTCGCGCCACGATTTCCGCCACGCCGTCGAGGTCGCGCTCGTCGACACCGAGCTGCCCGAGGGCGGTCGGTGCCCCCAACTCCCTGGCCAACTCGTAGATCCCGCGGGGGGCGTCAGCCACTCCGAGCGCATCGGCGACCTTCCTCGTCCCGGCAGCTGCGGCCGTCGCGTTATAGGCGACGGTATGCGGCAGCAAGACGGCATGCGTCTCGGCGTGCGGAGTGTTGAAGGTTCCGCCGAGGGTGTGGCACAGGCGGTGGTGCAACCCGGTGGAGCCGACGCCCAACGCGCCCGCCGCGATGCAAGCCCCGTACAGGGCCTCGGACCGCGCCTCCAGATTGCTCGGCTCCGCAACCACGCGGGGGAGCGACCTCGCCAAGGTCCGGATCCCTTCTACCGCCAGCGCCGATGAGATCGGACTCGGCTTGTCGGTGGCCACGTTGACAACCGCTTGAGCGAGCGCGTTCAGGCCGCTCGAGGCCGATGTGCGGGCCGGCAGGCTGAGCGTGAGCTCGGGATCGTAGATGGTGAGCTTCGGCACCACTCCAGGGTCCCGCGACGTGACCTTGCGACCGGACTCGGTCACGCCCCAGATGGCCGTCATTTCCGAGCCTGAGTACGTTGTGGGGATCGCGACATTGTCGAGCCCATCGCGCGCCGCGAGCGCCTTGCCCAAGCCAGTGGTCGACCCCCCGCCGATAGAAACCGTGCTCTTGGCTCGCAGGTCACGCGCGCGGCGGGACGCCTCGTCAACGATCGTCGCGGGCACGTGCATCCGAGCATTGGCAAAGAGCCCTGCAGCCCGATCGCCCAACTGTTCCGCGATCAAGCGCCCGCGAGCCTGGCTGCCAGGAGTGCAAAGCACCAATGCCCGTTCAAGGCCGAGGGCATCCATCTCCCCCGGAAGCCGCTCCACCGCCCCGATTCCGAACACAACGTTCCACGGAAGCGCTCTGAAGGCGAATTCGGTCAAGTCGTCACCCCCTCTGAGCGCAGCAGTTCGATGTCTGCCGCCGGGCGCTCCACAGCCTCGGGCGCTGGCGTCGGGAAAACCTTGCCCAACATGAGGTCCAAGGCTGCCAGGGCGTTGCTCCGGAGAGTCTCTTGATCGCTGTCCACGTCGGCCAGGAAGCCGTGTCCGGATGCCTCGTAGAGGTGGAGGTTCATGGCTGGGTTTCGGGCGCAGGTCTCCCGGAGCCGGCGCACGTTCTCCGCACCGGCGAGAGGGTCTTGCTCTCCCATGAGGATCGTTACCTCGTGCTCCAGGGCGTCCATGTACTCGAATGGCGGCTGCAGCCCGTCCTCGTTGGCCATTCCCCACGGCAGCGGGTAGAGCGCGCAACAGGTGCCGCGGTAACCGCGACGAACCAGCTCGAGAACGAAGTTCCCTCCGATGCAGAATCCGACGATGGTGTCAATCCCCTCCTGTCCCAGAAAGGCCTCCAACTCGTCGCAGAACGCACGGTCGCGCAGGTGATGGCGTCTGGCCCAAGCTGCTTCCCGCGTCATCTCTGGCAGTTCGCCGAACGGACGCCAAGGATCGACCAGATACACGACCGCCCCGCGGTCCGAGAGAAGCGATGTAAGTCCCTTGTAGAACGGCGTCACGCCGTAGATGTCGGGCAGCAGGGCGATCCGTCTAGACCCGCCCGCATTCGCGTAGCGGAGCGCCGACACCGCGCCGGTGTATTCGGACACTTGCTGCTCGTCCGGGCAAAGCGAAAGCTTGCGGATATGACACATGGCGCTATTCCGCTCGACTCCCAGGCAAGGCGTCTCCCAGCACCGGCATCGCTAGTTGATCTCAATGATTCCGACGTCGCCCGCAATGCGCACTTCGGTGCCGAAGGGCTCCGAGGCCTCCCGGATCGTCTCAAGGACCCGCCGGGCAAGCTCGCCGCTTGCAAGATGGGGCGTGCCGATGTCAACGAACGGACCGTCGAACTTGAGATCGACCGGGTGCAGGCGAATCTGCTTCAAGGCTCCTTCGTCGTAGTGACTGACCGCTACGACGCTCTCGAAGTACTCCCGACCGTGGTTGACAGGGTAGATCATGCCTTGCACCTCGGCCCTGGTGAGATTCTCTCCGCCAGCTCCCCGGCCCCCGGCGGGAGGGCCGCCGCCCGCTCTCGGACCCCGGGCGGGAGGCCCGGCACCCCCGGGCGAGAATCGCCGGACCATGTTCCGAAACTCCGGGTTGAAGATCTCTTGGAAAAAAGGCTGCCTCGTGAAGTTGCCCAATTGATAGAAGATGGGCTTGCCCTTGTAGATTTCGATTCCGCGCAACTCGCCCTCGCCGTGCGAATAGAAGGCGTCGGCCCCGTTGTCGATCGCCGCGTGCGCCAGCTCGACGAGAAAGTCGGGCGGTTCGCGCGTTTCGGTGCTGGCCGAGGTCGCGTTGTCCGGCACCTGCCAGTGGTGCGAGTGAATGTTGGCGACGACGAAATCGGAGAGGTACTTGGCGCTCCTCACTTCGCCGGCATAGGTCGCAAGCTCGCCCGAGCGAATCGAGTACGAGTAGTGCGCGTGGTCGCCGGCCACGTAGTACTCGTCGTACAGCCGGATCCTGTCCCCTTCGTCCCTGAAAGTGCGGGCGCTGGTGATGGGATACAGTCCCGGAAACAGCTGGGGAGAGATCTCCTTGGCCTTGCGAAGCGCGTCCAGCGCCTCCTGTGCGATCGTTACCGTCCTTTGGACGTGGAGGGCGTTCGCTCCCGCGTATCCCGGCGAATCCTCGCCCGCGTGCCGTGCATCCCGGAAGGAATTCGTCGTGATGCCGAGAAAGCCGATCCTCCCCTTCGGTGTGTCGAGGAACTTGGCGCGCTGCGCTTCGGCGAGGTTCCTGCCCCAGCCGGCCGTCACGATGCCCACGCGCTTCATGTGGTTCATCGTCTCTCGCAGCCCTGCGATCCCGAAGTGCGTCGTGTGATTGTTCGCGAAGTTCATCAAGTCGAAACCGATGGAGCGCAAGTCGTCAGCGATTTCGGGCCGGGCCAAGGCTTGGAACATGCGCGCGTCGTTCTCAGCCAAGACCTTCACGGGCTCGGCGATGTTCTGCTCGAGATTGCCGAACGACACGTCAGCCTCCCGGAGGATCGAGTAGACTGCCTGAACTTCCGGGACTTCCAGCTTCGAGGTCGGCCGTATGGCAACGACATCACCTACCGCCGCGATCGTGAACTCGCCGTCGAGCGTGGTCTGGATGTCGCGATCCGGAACCACCATGACTCGTTGATAGCGCTGGCTCTGAGCCCAGCTTGTCAAGGGCTCCCACGCGATCAGCACAAGCAACAGTGCGAGAAAGGAAAGTCGAATGGTCAGTGTTCTCATCTTGATTTCTCCCGGGCACGCTCAGGCGGCGGCTTCGTTCTCCGTCCTAGGGTGCCGTCCGGCTGTGAGCGTGCTCGACAGCAGCACGGTTGCCGCGCCCACCAACAACGGTGCAGCAAGCACCAGGTAGTAGGTCGAACGCTCCCAGCCCCAGCCGATCATCTGGCCGGCAGCGTAAGGCCCGATGATCGAGCCGATTCTTCCAACACCGATTGCCCAGCCCACTCCGGTCGACCGCGCGCTGGCCGGGTACTGCTGCGCGGCCAAGGCGTACAAGCCGATAAGCGAGCCATAACTGAAGAACCCGATGGCAGCGGTGATCGCGATCAGCAGCGGCAAGGAAAGCGCGGACAGCGCAAACACCGCCATCACGACGGCTGCGAGGGTAAAGTACGACGCGATCAGCCGATGAAGCGAGTAGCGGGCGGACGCCAGGCCCAAGACCAGCATCCCGGCGCCGCCGCCTAGGTTGAGGAGCATCCCGCCGAGAATGCTCTGATCGAGCGCAAGACCCGCGCTGGCGAGAATCTGAGGCGTCCAGCTGATCAGAAAGTAGATAACGAGCAAGGACGCGAAGAAGCTGATCCACAGTGTCGTGGTCTGCCTCCTGTAAGCCTCCGAAAAGAGCACGCTGACTGCCGGCCGGCCGGCGGCAGGCGGCTTTGGCGGCAGCGCGTCGATCGGCACGTAGCCTAGCTTGCGTATCAGCTTGTTGGCCGCGCTCAGGGCACGCTTCGGCTGCCGCGACAGCAGGTAATCCAGCGATTCGGGAAGCCGCACAAGCGCGACTGGAATCAGTGCGCCTGTGATCAATCCCCCGTATAGGAAGAAGGCCTGCCACCCGGTTCGCTCGATGTTGAACTGCGCTATCAAGCCGCCGAGAACCGCTCCGATAGGGTAGCCGAGGTACAGCAGGCTGACCGCAAGCGTGCGGCGCCTTGCGGACGAATATTCAACCACGAGCGTGGTCAGGCTCGCGAACAGCGCTCCTACCCCCAGGCCAGTCAGGATTCTCGTCGCAACAATCTGCGGGACACTCTCCACCCAATAGGTCAGCAGCATTCCCGCGGTGACCACGGTCAGGCCGCCAATGATCGTGCGCCGCCTGCCAACGTAGTCTGCGAGCGGAGCAAGGACAAAGGCCCCGACCGTCATGCCAAGCAGACTGGCGCTGAAAACCGCCCCCAGCCGGGCCGCGGGCAACTCCCACTCGCGCGCCAGAAGCGGACCTGCATAGGAAATCAGCACAACGTCGAAACCGTCCAGGATGTTGATCGCCTGGCAGATCAGGACTGTGACGGCCTGATGGACCGTCATGGGACGGCGAGCAAGCAGCTCTCGAACGTCCTGTTGCATTGCGGATCTAACAGGCACGAGCGTCGTTCGGCGCCGAAGGACCGACCCTCCGATTGCCCCGGCACAACCCTGCGGAATGTTATTGTACACTTGTTCAATACGCTGTCAAGCGCAGTTCCGAAGAAATTTCGCAAATCGGGGCGGAAATTTCAGCGCGCGGCCGCTTCAGGAATCCGGCAGCATGGAACCGCGTTAAGAACTCCCGGATTACTGCTGTCGCTGCTCGCGGATTCGGCTCAGGCGTTCTCGGCCGAACGGCGCTAGCCTAAGATCCTGTTCGCTTGCGCCGATCTGTTAGAATTTAATCTAGTTTCGTCGGCCACGCCCGCGAACTAGCGGCCTGTGCAGAATCGAGCGTGAACCCAAGGACATGGCAGATTCATTTCCAGCGGCACTGCCAATTCAACTGATTCTGGCACGCTCTGGCCGTCCCGTTGACGGCGGGCCCGCAGGGAAGGAGCGCAGCTTGGCCGCAGGGCGGCCCTAGGGCTCTGTCGGGCAGTCTCGAGGTGTTCCGAAGACAGAAGTAGAGAAGAGTGCAGCGAGAAGGTATCAACCAGATGAACAGTACTCGCTCGGCACATGGGCGGATCGAGCGCGAGCCGGAGAAAGGAGAGCGGTCGGAGCAGATCCGCCAGGCTCTTTCCAAGGTCGGCGAGCGGGTCTCGAACGGGATGAGCGTCCCGGATGCGTGTCGCGAGGTGGGCATCACGAAGCCGACCTACTACCGATGGCGGCGCAACACGCTACCGGCGCGCCCCGCACTGACGTCGGAAACAGCGCAACACGTGCTCGACGTGGCCGAATCCCTTTGCGCCGAACACGGACTCGAAGTCTCGATGCGGGAGATCGCGAGAGCCGCCGACGTCAGCAACGCCACGCTCTCGTACCATTTCGAATCGCGCAACGATCTCCTCTACCAGATCTGCGCGCGGCGAGTGGATCAGCTCGACAGCGAACGCTACCGGCTGCTTGACGCTGCAGAAGAGCGCAGCAACCCGCCCCGACTCGAAGACGTGATCGCGGCGTTCTTCCTGCCGGGCTTGAAGGCCACGGCGAGTCCCGATCCAGCCTTCGCGAGCTACATGCGCTTCCTGGGACGGATCGCCCAAGATCCCGCAGAGGAAATGCAGTCCATCATGGCGCGCTGCTACAGCAATCTCCACAAGAGGTTCACGTTTGCGTTCAGCCGTGCTCTGCCGGGCCAATCCCTAGAGGAGGTGTACTGGCGATACACCGCGTTCACCGGCGTGTTCGTGACGATGGCGCAAAACCCGAATCGGATCAATCGGATCTCGACCGGGCTCGTGAACATGACGGATCCGGAGACTGCCATGGAGCGGCTGATGCCGATTTTGGTTCCAATGATGCGCGGTCCGAACGTGGCGGGGCCTGCACGGTAACGCTCTCGGATGCGGGCCGATTCGAATGGGAGGCGCAACCGGCACGCCTGCCTCGCAGAGCGCCGATTTCCCGCTGCCGCCGCCGACCTCGAGGGCCGCCAGGGCGATGATCTCCAAGCAGCGTGGTACCACGATCCCTGACTCCCAACGTGTCGGCGTGACTCACTGCGGAGAGGCTAGACACGCCATTGCGTGAGGGCCTCGCGCGGACTCCGGCGAGAGCGGCCAGCGCAGTCACAATGGACTGCATGCGGTCGCCTCAGCCGTCGAGGCATATACAAGGCCCTTCCTGGCTCCAGCAGCTACAGCGGTGATAGGAGACGACAAGTGAAGACAATTCCATTAGTTTCGGCCAGCGACGCGGCCGCTCTGGTCCGCTCCGGCGACGTGCTCATAGTCGGCGGCTTCGGCATGACCGGGCATCCGGTCCACCTCTTGCATGCGCTAGCAGAAACGGCGACTCGGGATCTCACTTTTGTCGGCAACAACGTCGGGGAGCCAGGGCTGGGGGGCAGCCGTCTATTGCAAAACGGTCAGATTCGGAAAACGATCGGATCGTACTTCACCAGCAATCCAGCAGTGGTCCAAGCGGCTCAGTCGGGGGAAATCGAAGTCGAACTCCTCCCGCAGGGCACGCTGGCCGAGGCAATCCGGGCGGGCGGGGCCGGGATCGGCGGCTTCTTCACCCCGGCAAGCGCGGGAACACAGCTTGCCGAGGGCAAGGAGTCGCGTCTGATCGATGGCCGCGAGATGATCCTTGTCCCTCCGATCCGAGGAGACGTGGCTCTCGTGCGCGCCTGGCAGGCAGACACGGCGGGCAATCTGGTCTACCGGATGACCGAGAACAACTTCAATCAGGCGGCGGCCACGGCTGCGAAGCTTGTGATCGCCGAGGCCGAGCATGTCGTTCCGGTCGGGGCGCTGGACCCGAATGCAGTCCACACGCCGGGATGCCTTGTCGACTATCTGGTGCAGGCTAGCGTTCAGCCGGACGAGCTCGGCTCGTCCGTTTCGGTCTCTGCCGATCTCAAGCGGGTCGACGATTCGCGGATGGCCATGGCCCGCGCCGCGCTAGCCGAGCTCAAGCCGGGGGAGGTCGTCAACCTCGGGATCGGAATCCCCACCCTAGTCGCCGACCTGATCCGGCCGGAACACGAAATCGCCCTGCATTCTGAGAACGGCATGCTCGGTGTCGGGCCAGAACCCAAGTCCGGCGGGGCTATGGAGCACCCAGTCAATGCCGGAAAAATTCCGGTGACGGCCATGCCGGGCGCCAGCTATTCCGACTCTGCCGCCTCGTTCGGAATGATTCGAGGCGGCCACGTGGACGTAGCGATCATGGGCGGCCTGCAGGTCGATCAGGCTGGCAACCTGGCGAACTGGACGGTCCCAGGCAGGCCCGTGCTAGGCGTTGGGGGTGCCATGGACCTCGCCTCCGGGGCCGGGCGAGTCATCATCACGATGTCGCATACCGACAGGCGCGGCACCTCGAAGGTCGTGCGGCAGTGCAACCTGCCCTTAACGGCGAAAGGGGTCGTCGACGTGCTGATCACGGACTTGGCGGTGTTTCGATTTGTTGACCAGAGGATGAAGCTCGTCAAGCTCATGCCCGGCGTGTCGGAGTCCCAAGTCGCAGCAGTGACAGAGGCCGAATACGACAACGATCTTGGCTAGTACAGCGCCCAAGACACCGGCGACTGCCAGCAACGGGCCGAAATGGGCCACCGCGGCACGCACGGGCGCTGATGACTTGCGCGGCGCTCAGCCGAATCGGGTTGGACATGCCCAACATCCGGCGGGCCTCGCCATGAATCCCGGCCCCTCCCAAACGCCCGATACGCCCACCCGCCTGTCGCACCGCGTTGGCGTGATACCGTGCAGGACATGAAGCTGATGGCTGTCTTCCTTGGATTCCTTCTTGCCGCAGGCGCCGCCGCAGGTGCGCCAAACATCGTTTACGTCATGGCTGACGATCTGGGCTACGGCCACCTCGGCTCCTACGGCCAAACCAAGATCAAGACGCCATACATCGATCGGCTGGCCGCCGAAGGGATGCGATTCACCCAGGCCTATGCCGGATCAACCGTGTGCGCTCCATCGCGCAGCGTCTTGATGACGGGTTTACACGGAGGGCACACCCCGGTTAGGGGCAACCTCGGCGATGCGCACCTGCAGGACTCCGACATCACGCTGGCGGAGGTCTTGAAGTCGGCGGGATACGCCACTGGTGGCTACGGCAAGTGGGGCCTCGGCCTGGCGGACAGTCCCGGGCATCCGCTGCGACAGGGCTTTGACGACTTTCTTGGATACCTGCATCAGGTGCATGCACACTTCTTCTACCCGTTCTGGTTGACGCTCAACCACGGCCGGATGGACCTGCGCGAGAACGAAAACGGAGGCAGAGGGCAATACTCGCACGACCTCCTGTTCGAGCGTGCTCTCGAGTTCGTTCGCAACAACCGAGACGGTCCCTTCTTCTGCTACCTGCCTGTGACGATCCCTCACGTGGAGCTTGCAGTTCCATCCGATTCGCTCACCGAGTACCTAGGCCAGTTCCCCGAAGTGGGCGGGGGCCAAGAACGCCGGATCGGCTATATCGTGTCGCCGAATCCCAGAGCGACCTATGCGGCGATGGTTTCCCGCCTCGACCGCGACGTAGGCCGAATGCTGGAGCTGCTCGAAAGCCTAGGCATCGACGAAGAGACCGTGGTGATCTTCACTTCGGACAACGGTGCCCAATCGCGTTTTGACGTGAGCGAAGATTTCTTCGGAGCCTCGGGAGGCTTGCGCGGGTACAAGGGATCGATGTACGAGGGCGGCCTGAGGATCCCTCAAGTCATCAGGTGGCCGGGACGTGTGGCGGCCGGGTCTGTCAGCGACCACGTGACCTACTTCCCGGACATGATGCCGACCTTCGCGGAGCTTGCCGGGGTCGAATCTCCTAGTACCGACGGAATCTCCATTGTCCCGACCTTGATCGGGAGTGCAGCGCAACAAACGCACGACTGGCTCTACTGGGAAGTCGTGGCAGGTGACAAAGAGCTGCGGGCACAAGCAGCCCGCAATGGGCGTTGGAAATTTGTCCGAAGCGCCATTGATGGCCCGGTTGAACTCTACGATCTCGAAAGGGACGAGGCCGAGACGACCGACCTGGCATCTGCACACCCGCAAGTGATTGAGACCTTCGAGCGCTGGGTCCGCGAGAATCGAACGGAACCCCCTGATCAGCCAGCCCGCTCGTCGGTCAGCTATACGGACTACGTCCAACTGGCGCCGGGCGGACCGGTCGACCGGGCTGAGCTGGGTACGCGGAACCGTCCACGAGAGTGAGTTCGTGCCAGGGATGCTGAAACGCCCGGTATTGGACGCTATGTCGTAGCAAAGCCGGACGCTCCTCCCGGCGACAAGGGCCACCAACCCTACGTATGCCGAATCCTGAGTCGGAGTTCGAGTGGGACGATGAGAAGAACCTAGCCAACGATTCGAAGCATGGAATGCGATTCGAAGATGCCGCAGGTATCTTCGAATCGGATCCATTGGTGCTGCGGGCTCGGCCAGATAGCGAGGATCGCTGGATCGCGCTAGGGTCGTTGGAGAGCAGAGCGATCGCGGTCGTCTTCACCGAACGCGATGGCCGAAGACGGCTCATTTTGGCCCGACCCGCGGCGCGAAGAGAGAGGCGTGATTACAATGCCTACAAGAGGGGCAGGATTCAGATGGGCCTCCAAACACCCGAGCCGCCCTGGAACGAGTCGAAGCAAGTCCCCGATGAAGAAATCGACTTCAGCGATATCCCCGAAATCGAATCGTGGGAGTGGAAGTACGCCCGCCCAATGAGCCACCCCGAGGCATTCTCAAAGGAACTGAGCGAGGCTTACGATGCCGAATGGCGCGAGCGAAATCGCCAGAGACTGGCCCGGGAGGAGGAATCCAACAAGCCGCAAGCCGCCGATTGAGACCAACCCACTGAAAGGGCCTGTTGATTTGAGTGCGGCATTCGGGCTGAACCAGGCACGCGGAACGGATCGCGAGAGTGACCTTTGGCCAGGGATTTCGAAACTAACCCTGGCAACGCTGAGTTGATGGTAGTCGGGTGGCGTCGACTCCGCGGGCGACTGAGGTGCTAGCGTGCCCGCGCCAGACGGCTGTGCAGGCATAGGAGCCGACCCTCGCAGCATGCCAAGTCCTGAGTCGCAGTTCGAGTGGCATGAAGAAAGGAACCTAGCCAACATCAGGAAGCACGGAATTCGTTTCGAAGATGCCGTGCGCATCCTTGGTCCGGATGCACTGCTGTTGCGGACTGGGACTAGAGAAGAGGTTCGCTGGAAAGCGCTCGACTTGTTGGCAGGCAGAGTGATCGCCGTCATCTTCACCGAGCGCGCAGACCGAAAGCGGATAATCTCAGCCCGACCCGCATCTCGCAGCGAGAGACGCGCTTACAATGCGAGCAGGAGGAAGATTGACATGGGCGTGGAAACACCCGAACCGCCGTGGGACGAGTCCGAGCAGATCCCAGACGAAGAGATCGATTTCAGCGATATCCCAGAGACTGAAGAGTGGGAATGGAAGTACGCACGGCGGATGAGTGACCCCGAGGCATTCTCTAAGGAACTGAGCGATGCCTATGATGCCGAATGGCGGGAGCGCCAGCGCGAGAAGCTGGGACAGGCAGCCGAGGCCAAGAAACCCTGACTGCTCAGTTCGCGCCGACCCCCTGGCGTCACAGCTCGATTGCGGTTGAAGAGTGGCAGGTCGCGTGTCCTCGCCATCGACCGTGCCGGTGTCTTGCTGCGGGATTCGCCTGCTCGCCCCGTTCTGAGACAGTTGCGGCCGCGGCGGCGGGCCAAGCGAATGCGGGTGGTTCCAAAGATAGGCGAGGATCGAGCGGCCGTCAATCAAACACGATCTCGGCAACGTACAGGCTGGGAAGGACCTGATTCCAGCCATCGGGGATATCGTCGAACGGCAGTCGGAACAGCTGATCCCCGCCCGGCTCAAGACCCTCCGACGACCGCACGATCGTCGAGAGCACGCGGTGGAGTTCGATGCCGTATACGTCGAAGAAGACGCAGTTCAGTCGGATGCTGCGCACTGGCCTGTCGCCGATATTTCGGATCGTCCCGGTGATTTCGACCAGCGTCTGGCCAAGAGCGTTGTCTGTCGCCCCCATCTCTACTTCGCTGAGATCGAGGCTGGTAAGATACCCGCGCGCCTCGTCCGTGAGCACAACCTGCTCGACGGGCAGATCCGAGCGCCCCTTCCACTCCAAGTAGCCGAAGCCCGCTATCCCCAACAACAGCCCCAACGCGATCAGCAGCATCATTGCCTTAGACCGCGGCTGTCTGTCTTGTTTGCCCGTGTCTAGCACCTATTCAATTGTCGCCTTCATTCAGATCGCCACTCGGTCTCGCGAAAGCGAGTCCGTCTTCGCAACAGCCGCAGTTCATCGCGCGATCCATTCCAAGATGTCCGAGGAGGGCGCAGCCTCTGCTGAGACCGACAGGTCGTTGGCCCTCCCGCTTGCCCCGAAGGCAGCTTCGAACCACGCTGTCGGAAACGCGGAATGCGCGCTGTGCAGCATCAGCCGGGCACGCTCCGATGTCAGCGCGGCCGCCGCACGGAAATCGCCCGCGCGGCGCAGTCCCGGGATGAACAAGCTCTTCGCGTAGGCCGCGTCGTTCGCCGCGTCGAAGTTGTCCAAGTCCGCCACGACCGCCCCTATTCCGCTATCCAGCGAAGCCGCCAGGAGCGCCCAGAGGCCCGCGGGCCCGGACGCGACCAGACTGATCGAGTCGGAACCGGTGTGGCTGCGAAGGAACGCGGCAGCGGTCAGGATGTCCTGCACGCGGTTGGCATCGTCGCTGCGGTTGAACACGTGATAGTACCGTTCGGCGTTTCGGCCTGCCGCCGCGATATCTCGCTCTGTCGCTGCCGATCCCGTCTGGAACGCATCGATCAGCAGCATCGGCGCGTCACCTCGCGCCAATGCCTTGCCAGCCTCGGACTGCGCCGCGGCCTCGACACCGCCGGCATGGACGAACAGAACCGGGCTGCCCTTGCGCGAGTCGGCATTCAGGAACCGCGCGGGGATGCGGTCGCCAACGCCGCTCCGGCCGATGGCGAGATCGGCACCGGAGATCGCCTGCGATTCTACAGTCCCGGGTGCAGGCACCTCGGCGAGCAGTGCCAAGGAAAGGCGCTCCTTGAACGCCGACCGCGCATTCCCTAAGGACGCCGAGCCGTCAATCGCAAGGGCCAGTGTGTCAGCCTCGGCATCTGCGATCCGCTGGCGCACCAGTTCCTCATGGCTGACCGCTCCTTCGGGCAGCGGCCGACCCCAGAGATAGAGCAGCGCACTGAGCTGGTCGGGGCGCGATGCGCGTTCGGCGAAATGCGCGCTCTCCGCGTCCTCCAGAACATGCTTGCCGAAGAACTGGTAGACCGCTTCGCGACTGTCCTGGTGATAGTTGTGCGGCGAGTCGAACTGCCGCCATTCGACATGGGACTTCGCATCAAGGAGGGCGTAGATGCGCTGCACGGCGGGAAACTCGCGCTTGGGCACATTGACCGTCCAGTCGCCAGTGGCCGACACCAGCAATTGCGGCTTAGGCGCGAATGCGGCGGCGATCTCGACATTGTTGGTGTCGATTCGCAGCAGCGGCGCATTCTCGCAGCGCGAGCCGCCCTGCATTTGGAACGAAACCATGTTCACCGGCGCGGAATAGCCGATGCGGTCATCGACGGCCGCCAGCAGGAACGCCTGCGTGGCGCCGCCGGACGCCCCGGTCACGCCGATGCGGCCGGAATCCACTTCGGGCAGCGACGCCAAGTAGTCCACAACCCGGATGCTGTTCCACAACTGCAATCCGAGCGAGCCGAACAGCCACAGCTCCTCGCGCGGGCCAGCAAACCCGTGCGGCGTTTGCATCGTGTCGTTCCACCCGACCATGTCGTACGCGAACACTACGTAGCCTTGCCGGGCCAGGCTGATCGCGCGTCCCGGCACTGAGTTGAGCTCCGAGTTTTCGAAGCGGCCGTAGCGCCAGTGCCCGTGAGGCGAAACCACTGCGGGGAACGGGCCGCTCTGGCCGACTGGTCGGTAGAGGTTTCCGCCGAGGTAGTAGCCGGGGTAGGTCTGCAGCAGAACGCTCACCACCGAATAGTCTTCGTGCTCGATGACCGCCCCGACCAGCGGGTCCAGCGGGGTCTTGTCGGGCATCGGCAGCAGCCCGGCGGAAAAGAGCACCTGCTTGCGCAAGAAGGCCGACCGCTGCTTCCATTCCTCCGCCGAGTAGTCCGGCAACGAGTACACCATGTCGGTGTGCCGGATGGTGGTGTTGCGGGCATCGCTGTCGGGAATCTCGGCAAGCGCTGCGCTGGCAACCAGCAAGACGGGGGCGAGGATCGTAGCTCTCATGGTCATCACAGAGGCAAGGCTAGCAGTCAGACGCGCACGTGCGCGACCTGGGCTGCCCACAAGCCACCCCCCAGCTCCTGAAATGGACTGTGGCGGGCGCCGGCCGGCGCTGGCAGCGGCGAACTCGCCAAGGCACTACCGAATCCAGTGTTTTTCGTGACATCTCTCGCAAGCGTCGATGACTAGGTTGCCGGCCTCTCCGATGGCCTCCACGTCGCGTGCCCGGGCCGCCTTCAGGGCAGCCTCGCCAGCCTCGGCCAAGGCGCGCGATGTCGCGGCCCAGACATCCGAGTCCTCGACCCGCCCGTCCCGCATGAGCAGAGTGCCAGACTCGGCCAAGAGCACCGCGCTATTGCGCACCTCTTCCCAACCGGAGTCGTCTTGAGGCACGTTGCGCGGCACATCAAACAACTTGTTGGACGCTGGGATTACCATCGCCTGCATCAATTCGGTGATCGTGGCCTCCGGCGGCGGCTCCGTCTCTTGAGGCGACACCACACCCGCCAGCCAACACGCGACGACGACACCGAGACACCACCCGACCGCTGCTCGCTGCTTCAAGGCCCAGCCCCCTTTAGCGCAAGAATTGTACCGCCCAAGAGCGTAACTTGCGACAATCGACCTAGGAGTGCTCCGAGGCGCGAGGTCTGGGTCGCGATGGCGGCGCGGCCGCCCGCCTGCCGTGCCGCCCTCCGACCGAATCAGGGATCGTCCCGCATGAAAATCCACCACAGGTCAGCTCTCCATTACCACAGCCACCCGCGACCGGGGAAGATCTCGATCGCTCCGACCAAGCCCTCCGACACACAGATCGATCTCAGCCTGGCCTACTCGCCCGGCGTGGCCGATGCCTGCCTGGAGATCGTGCGCGACCCGCGGCTGGCGGGGCGCTACACCTCGCGGGCAAACTTGGTCGCGGTCGTCTCCAACGGTTCGGCCGTGCTTGGCCTCGGCAATATCGGGCCGCTCGCGGGCAAGCCCGTGATGGAAGGCAAGGCGGTTCTGTTCAAGCGGTTCGCCGATATCGACGTCTTCGATCTCGAGCTCAATACAGCGGACCCCGACGAGATCGTCAGGGTGGTCGAACTGCTGGAGCCCACCTTCGGCGGCATCAACCTGGAAGACATCAAAGCCCCCGAGTGCTTCTATGTGGAGGAGGAGCTGCGCAAGCGGGTCAGCATTCCGGTCTTTCACGACGACCAGCACGGCACAGCCATCATCAGCGGCGCCGCGCTACTCAACGCCGCCGAAATCGCCGGCAAGGATCTCCACTCCCTGCGGGTGGTCATCAACGGTGCTGGAGCAAGCGGCGTCGCATGCGCTGACCTCTACCTGAAGCTGGGCCTAGACCCCTCCAATCTGTTGCTGCTGGACTCGCGCGGCGTAATCCATACCGATCGTGTAGACGGCATGAATCGCTTCAAGGAGCGCTTCGCGGCCGACACCGAACTGCGCACGCTCGAGGAAGCGATCAAGGGAGCCGACGCGTTCGTCGGGCTGTCCAAGCCAAACGTGCTGACGCCGGAGATGCTGCTCTCAATGGCCGACAGCCCCATCGTGTTCGCGCTTGCAAACCCCGACCCGGAAATCGAGTACGGCCTGGCGACGGCGACGCGCAAGGACGCCATCATCGCCACCGGCCGCTCGGACCACCCGAACCAAGTCAACAACGTGCTCTGCTTCCCGTCCCTGTTCCGCGGCGCATTGGATGTCGAGGCGACGAGCATCAATACCGAGATGGAACTGGCGGCCGTGCGGGCGCTTGCGGACCTGGCCAAGGACCCAGTGCCGGACTCGGTTCGCCGGATCTACACCAGCGAGCAACTGGGGTTCGGCCCGCAATACATCATTCCCAAGCCGTTCGACCCGCGCGTGACCCCTGAGGTGGCCAGCAAGGTCGCGGAGGTGGCCATTAGCAGCGGCGCCGCCGGCAAGAAGATCGAGTTAGAAGACTACCGCCAGGCGCTGGCGGTGCGGCTCGACAGCAGCCAAGAAGTGTTCCAGATGATCCTGGACCGGGCCAAGGAGGATCCGCGTCGGCTCGTAATGGCGGAGGGCGACCACGAGAAGATCCTGCGGGCGGCATACGTGCTGCACCAAGAGCGCATCGCCAGGCCTGTGCTGCTGGGCGAGCCGGAGCAGATTCGCCGCAAGGCAGAGGAGCTGATGCTGCCGACCGATGGCTGGGAGATCATCGAACCGCGGCACTCTCCGCACTTGGAACAGTACGCCCAAGATCTCTTCCGGCTCCGGCAGCGCAAGGGCTGCACCTACGAGGACGCCCTCGAAATGCTGCGTGACCGGATTGCATTCGCCTGCATGATGGTGCGCTCCGGCGACGCCGATGGCGTCGTAGCCGGCATCACGCGCCACTATCCCGAGACTCTGCGCACCGTGCTCCGCATCATCGACCGGCGGAGCGGCGTCCGCAAGGTGTCCGGCCTTTACATGATGATCCGCCAGCGCAAGATCTACCTGCTGGCCGATACAACGGTCAATATCGATCCCAGCCCTGAAGACCTCGCGGAGATCGCGATGCTGGCTGCACGGCGGGCAAGGCGTCTGGGCATCGTGCCCCACGTCGCGCTCCTGTCGTTTTCGAACTTCGGTTCTGCGAGGAATCCCGACTCGGAGCGGGTCACGCAGGCCGCCGCGATCTGCTCGAGGCTGGATCCCGGCCTGATCGTGGACGGCGAAATGCAGGCCGACACTGCGCTTGATCCTGATATTTCTGAGGAGTTCTTCCCGTTCTCCAGGCTCCAGAGCGAGGCAAACGTGCTGATCTTTCCGAACTTAGCTGCGGCAAACATCGCCTATAAGCTGCTACGGCAGTTTGCGGGCGCGCGTTCCGTCGGGCCGATCCTGATGGGAATGGCCAAGCCGGTGGCGGTGCTACAGAAAGGCTTCAACGTAGAGGAAGTGATCACCATGTCGGCGGTCGCGGTTCACGACGCACAGGAGGGTCTTGTGGCCCACTCAGCGGTCGCGGCGGATTGATCGCCTAGCGCGCCTGCGACGAATGGAGCAGCAGCCGAATTCGTGCCTGCGGGCCGGTTGGCTCACGCACGGGACGAAGCTCGACGCTGGGATCTCTGCAGTGCGCCCGGCCTATTGACCCAGCAGCTCGCAGATGTTCGGACTCCACTCCTCGAGAGCCGACGGGAGATCCGCCGGCTTCGCCAGCACGTGCACTCTCATGCCCGCCGCGCGGGCCGCTTGGACGCCAGCAGACGAGTCTTCGAACACCAAGCAGTCCCCGGGATCGGAAATGCCGCAAGCGGCCTGCAGCTTATCGAACGCCAGCAAGTAGGGCAGAGGATCGGGCTTGAGCCGCTCCACGTGCTCTCCGCAGATGACGAAGCGCATGCAATCCGCGATGCACTGCCGTTCCAGGATCGGCACCACGTCGGCAATCGCGCTCGACGAGACGACCCCAAGCGGCACACGCTCGCAGTTGTCGCGAATCCAAGTCGCCACGCTCGGATGAGGCGCGAGCTCTTGCAACGAGCGCCGCCTGTACACGGAGTGCTTGCGCTCGCGTCCAGCTTGGATCGCCTCAGGCGTCCGCGGCCTCCCGGCCAAGTCTAGGAAGAACTCGCATGCGCGCGTGTCGCTGATGCCGACAAGGTTACGCTTGTAGTCCTCCCAGCCCACCGTAACGCCCCAGGGCTTGACCGCTTCCAACCACGATTCGTGATGCAGGTACTCGCTGTCGAACAGCGTGCCGTCAAAGTCGAACAACACCGCTCGGGCAAGTGCGTCGGGGGCCTTCAACTTCCAGTCTAGCGCCGGTCCCTGCGTTGGTAGCGGCGCCTCCCTTGGATATAATCGTCCGTCTTGGTGAAGGCTCCTCCGCTCCGCTGGATTCTCGCCGGCTGCCTGTTCGCAGTCGGCTGCTCGGACAACGAAGAGTCGTATCCGTCCAAGGAGATCAAGCTTATCGTTCAAGCGTCGCCCGGCGGCGCTTCCGACATGGTCTCCCGGGTGATGGCGTCACTGGCGGAAGGCCACCTGAACGTCCCCATCGTTTGCGAGTACAAGCCCGGCGCCAGCGGTGCCTTGGCTTTCTCGTTCGTGGCCCGCCGACCCTCGGACGGTTACACCATCGGACATGCTCCCGTCGAGATCGCCATCGTCCGCTCGCTGGGCTACGCCGACATCGGACCGTCCGACGTATCGCTGATCTGTCTGGTGTCCAAGACAGCCCCGGCACTCGTAGTCCATCCCGACTCTCCGTGGCAGAGCTTCGATGACTTCATTGCCGCTGCCAAGGCTGAAACAGGCAGCATCGTCATGGCGAACTCGGGAATCGGCTCCATCTGGCACTTCAATATCCTGCTGCTCGAGCAAGGCACAGCCGCGCGCTTCACGCACCTTCCCTACGGAGGCTCTGCCCCAGCTCTTGTGTCCGTGATCGGCCGGCACTCCGATGCGGCGGTCGCCGGCGTCGGCGAGGTGATTTCGCACGTCCGAGCCGGGAGCCTGCGCGCCCTGGCCGTTTTTGACTCTGCACGCTCCGGTGTCATGGCCGAGGTGCCCACGACCCATGAACTCGGCTACCCGATCGGGGCGCCCGCGTGGAGCGGGTTCTACGGCCCGGCCGGGATGCCTGCGGAGCGCGTCGCCATGCTAGCCGACGCCTTCCAGACCGCCTTCGAAACCACAGAGTGGGCCGAGTTCTGCAGGGAGCTCGGAATGGAGGCCCACTACTTGGGCAAGGAAGAGTTCGGTGCATTCGCGTTGGAACAGCAGCGTTTCTTCGAGAGCCGGATCCCCCAGCTCGTCCGCTTGGAGAACCCGTAAGTGCGGCACGCCGACACAATCTGCGGCGCACTGCTCGCGGCTCTTGGCTGTGCCTTGATCGTCAGCGGGGCGGCGTTTCCGGCCGCAGCCGGCGGGCTGCCCGGCGCAGGGTTTTTCCCGCAGGCCATCGGCACTCTCATGGCATTGCTTGCATCCGCGCTCTTGCTGCGGGGACTGCGCCGCCGCTCCGAGGGGCCGTTCTCGATCGAAAACATGCGTGAAGTTGCCGTGATCGCGGCCTTGCTGCTGGCGTACTTGCTGCTGTGGGGCAGCGGCTGGTTTGTCGTTCGGACGGCAGTGTTCTTGGCGATCATGTTGAGGCTGCTAGGCCAGCGATGGATCCCGGCCTTGGGCTTCGCTTCCGCGCTGGCGGCACTCGTGTATCTGGCTTTTGACACAGGCCTGAACGTCACCTTGGAGTGAGCGCTATGGAGCCGGCACGTCTGAAATTCGCGGACCGCTGGAGGATTCCGGACTGATGGCCGAAATCTTGGCGGGCCTGTCGGCCGTCCTGGCGTGGCAGGTACTGGGGTTCCTAGCCATCGGCGTATGCCTGGGAGCGGTCTTCGGAGCCCTGCCGGGCTTGACGGCCACCATGGGCGTGGCCTTGTTGACGCCGCTCACGTTCTGGGTCTCGCCCGAGCAGGGACTGGCGATGCTGCTCGGCATCTATTGCGGCACCATTCCGTCCGGCGGCATTCCCGCAATCCTGATCAACGTCCCCGGCACGCCGGCTTCCATCGCGGCCTCGTGGGACGGCTACGCGCTGACCCGCAAGGGCCAAGCGGGGCTGGCCTTGGGAATCAACGCACTCGCTTCGACCACCGGCCAGCTCACCAGCATCGCCTTTCTGGCCTTCCTCGCCTTCCCGATCGCCAGCTTCGCGCTCAGATTCGGCCCCGCCGAGTACTTCGGACTGACGTTGCTCGGCGTCAGTCTGATGGCCGGCGTCTCCGGCGGACACGTCCTCAAGGGCGTACTGGCCGGCACCCTCGGATTGGCACTGGCTTTGGTCGGGCTGGACCCGATGACCGCCTACCCGCGCTACACATTCGGGATGTCGGAGTTCTTGGACGGAATCTCGTTCGTGCCCGTGATGATCGGGCTCTTTGGGCTGGGAGAGGTGCTGGTGCAGATCTCGGATCGCCAGTCGGCCCAAGTGTCAGCTGCCGCCGCGATCGGCCGCGTCCTGCCAAGAATCGCCGACGCCAAGCGCATGGCGAGGGCGACCTTCAGCGGCGCGGCCGTCGGCACCATGGTCGGGGCGATCCCGGCCGCCGGTGGCGATATAGGCGCGGTGATCGCGTGGGAGCAGGCCCGCCGGACATCCTCTGATGGGGATAGCTTTGGGAAGGGCTCGCTGAGCGGTCTCGCCGCGAGCTGCTCGGCTTGCAACGCCGCCATTGGCGGGGGGATGACCACGATGCTCACGCTGGGCATACCCGGCGATGCCGTCTCGGCCATCCTCATCGGCGCCCTGCTGATCCACGGCATCCAGCCCGGACCGCTGCTCTTCGCCAACAATCAGGCATTCGTCTTCTCGATCGTCTTCCTGATGATCTTCGCCTCGCTGCTGATCATGGTCATCGGCATCTTGGGAGCCAAGCCCTTGGCGAAAGTGCTAAGCATTCCCGCCCCGTGGCTTTGGGCCGGCATCATTGTGTTCGGCACGGTGGGGGCCTACGCGCTGAACAACGCCGTCACCGACGTGTGGGCCATGTACGCCGCGGGCGTGGCGGGATTCCTGTTCCGCAAGACGCAGATCCCGCTCGGCCCGCTCGTGCTCGGACTGATCCTAGGCCCGCTGATGGAATCCAACCTGCGTCGAGCGCTCATCCTCAGCCGAGGCGATTGGTCGGCCATGCTGACGCGCCCGATCTTGCTGGTTTTCTTGGCCGCAACGCTGCTGTCGCTGCTTTGGCCACTCGTCCGGGCGAGACGAGGGCGAGCCAAGCGCAGCCAAGACACGATTCCCGACGCCTAGCCCATTGCTTAGACTTGGAAGGGGAGTTGCCTGTGAAGTTGTCGAGGCAGATCAAGCCGATCAGCTATCTCAAGGCCCACACGGCCGAGATCGTCCGCACGCTGGGCGAGAGACAGGAGCCCTTGATCATCACTCAAAACGGGGAAGCCAAGGTAGTCATCCAAGATATCGATAGCTACGAGGAAAGAGAGAACTCAATTGCTGTGGGTTCCGGAAATTCTGGCCTCTGATTTCCGGAAATTCTGGCCGGTCAGCAAGGGGCTGAGAAGGGGACGAAGCGTAAGAGTTAGAGGTGGCACCGCCGGGCGATGGGCAGGGAGGCTGCGAGCAGCCGGTCTGGTCCCGTCCGGGGTTTGGCAGGTGGCGTGGGAGGTCGGGCAAGGGTGCGGCAGAAGTCGTCCCGGCTGAAACGGGTCGGACCATGCTAGCAGATGCTCGCGGAGTGCGGGCTTTGCGGTCAGCGTTCATAGTCGATTCCCTCCAAGTGGCGGGTGCGCATCGAGGGTCCTTCCAATGCCACGATGCGGCCGCGCTCGAGGACGCGGTCGATGATGGCCTCGGCCAGATCGTGGTCGTGCAGGGCGGCACCCCAGTCCTTGAGCGGCTTGTTGGTGGTGAACAGCAGGCAGCGCTGCTGGACGCAGCGGGCGTTGACGACGTGGTAGAGGACGTTGGCGGCGTCGGGGCCGTAGCTGAGATAGCCGACTTCGTCAATGGCCAGGACGGCGGGCTGGACATAGGCCTTGAGGGCCGTCAGGAAGCGGCCCTCGTGGCTGGCTCGGGAGAGATCGTCGATGAGCGCGGCGGCGGTGCTGAAGAGCGCGTCGTAGCCGTTCTGGATGGCGCGGTAGGCGATGGCAGTGGCCAAGTGCGTCTTGCCGCGGCCGGAGCGGCCGGTGAGGACCAAATTGCGGCCCTCGGCCACGAACTCGGGGCCGAAGCAGGAGCCGAGCAGGGTGCGACGGAGTTCGGGCTGGACCGAGAAGTCGAATTCCTCGACGGTCTTCAGCTGGGGGAAGCGGGCCTTGCGCACGCAGCGCTGGATGCGCGTCTCGGCGCGATGGGCGACTTCCTCGCGCGCCAGGGCGAGCAGGAACTCGTGGAACGACCAGGCCTCGCGCTCGGCGCGCTCGATGAACTCGGGGTAGGTGCGCCGGGCGTTGGCCAAGTGCAGGCGCTTGAGCAGGGCGGCCAGCTCGCCGGGCGGGTCGGCTTGGCAGGCCGCCGCGGGGACGGCGGGCCGGGGGGCGCTCACGAGGCCTGCTCCGGGGCACGGGCGAACAGCGGGGCCCGGCCGTGGACTTCTCTGACAAGCGCGGCCACGGAGATCTCCGGCTGCCGCGCAACCCGCCGGAAGGCGTCCCGCAAGACCTCGCTGCCGCAGGCTTGCAGCAGTTCGTGCAGCCGCTCGACATCATCGTGCCAGTGCCTTGGCCGCACGTGCACGAGTTCGGTCAGGAACCGCTCTGCGTCGCGGCCGAGCTCCAGCAAGTGCTGTCGTTTCAGATACATGCGACCTCGCTTTCCGCTCACCACGGCCAGCAGGCCCTCGCGGTGCGCGGGCAGGCTCGAGACCAGATTGCGTCCTTGCAGGCGCGGATGCTCGGCCCGGTAGCGCCCCGCTTCGATGACCACCCGGTCGCTGAACAGGCGCAACGTCGCCGAGTAGCCCAGAGCCTCGGCCGGCATCGAGTAGCGGTTGGTCCGGAACGTCACCATGCCGGTCGGGCCGACCCGCACCGGATAGCGCAGGTCGAGTTGCTCGGGCAACAGCTTGACCGGCCGCAGACGGCCCAGCTCCTGCTCCCGCAGCAGTTCGCCGGGTATGCGCTCGGTGGCGCGATTGGCGCGCCGCTCGTTGACCTCCTCGTGCCAGGCCTGCAACTGCATGTCCAGGTCGTGCTCGTCGAGGAATTGCCGCGGCTTGAAGAACGAGCCCTTGACCCAGCCCACCACATTCTCCACGGATCCCTTTTGCTGAGGCTGGTACGGCCAGCAGACCTCGACCGCAACGCCCAGGCGGGCGGTCGCTTCGGCGAAGGTCGGGTTCCAAGCCAGCACCGCGCCGGTCTTCGGATCCGATCGCGTCGCAATCGTCTTGGGCCGGTCGAACACCGCCAGCAGCGGCAGCCCCCCCATGCGCGCGAAATCGGCGGCCAGCGTGCGCACCAGCGTCTCGACCCGCTGGTCCGGCACGCGCGTGACCAGGGTGTAGCGGGAGTACTTCAGGCGCGAGGCAAAGAAGTGCACCCGTGTCCGGCCGCCACCGCTCCACTCGATCAGCACTTCCCCGAAGTCGTGCTGGCTGAATTCGCCCGCCACGCCCTCGAAGCGGCAGATCGGCCGCACGGCCTGCGGGCGCAGCTGCCGGACCAACTCGTAGACCGCCGACTTGCCTCCTGCGTAGCCGCGCTCGCGCACGCGCCGCAGCACTTCCAGGCTCTTGAGTTTCGGCGTCTCCGCTAGCATCGCCAGCACGGCGTCCCGGTACGGCTCGACCAGCGACGGCCGACCCGGGCTCGCTCGTCGCGGCTGGCCGGGCGGCGCCGCGGCCTGTGGCTTGGCAGCGCGCTCCCCAGGGTCGGCCGGCTCGCGGCCGATCCGCCGGATCGTGCGGACTGAGGCGCCCGTCAGATCGGCGATTCGCTCCTGGGGAACACCCGCTGCCAACAGCAACTGAATATCACGACGCTTTGCATCTGTGTACATCAACTCCTCCTGTTCCCGGAAGTCCGAACTCGGACTCCCGGAATTGGAGGATAGGGCAGTATCGGGCCGGTCAGGACCAGACGAACCGGCCATAATTTCCGGAATTTGGGCGGTCAGATTTTCCGGAACTCGCAATTGCCCTGCTCAAGATCCTCGCACTTGGTAACCGCCAGATCGAGGCAGGCCAGACGGAACCAGCTTCGGATGTCATCGCGGGGATCGGAGAGCGGCACCGGGCCGGTAGCGCCTAATGGCCCCCTAGTCCAGTTGACTGATGGTGCGACATGCGATTGGGAGGAGATTTACGACTACATCTATCGGTACGATGTGCCGGGTAGCGCGGATCATGTGCTGAATCAGAGCGAAATTGCTTTCGGCAGTCTGGCGGAGTTTCCCGAGCGCGGGAGTCCCCGCACGGGCTCCATGAGCGTGAGAATAGGGAGCTGGGATCGGCCGGACCGGCCATAATTTCCGGAATTTTGGCGGACAAAATTTCCGGAACTGACAACATGCTCCTAATCTTTGATGGGCGACGTGACGTGCGGACGTTGCTACAGCGCCGCTTGCTACGAGGCCGAACCTAAGCTGCCGGGACAGAATCAAAGCGTGCGAGGCCTTCGTTCGTAGAGGCAGCCAGGTGCCTGTAGAGAGGCGCTGCTAGGTGCCAAGCCGGCGGGTATGGGCGCTTGCACAGGGTCCTTCGGTTCGAGACAGGGTGGGGCCCAACCGATCTGCCCGTTCAGGACTTCTGCTACAGCCTGTTCAGGAAATGTGGCACGTGGAATCGGCCAGATTGACGCGACTCTTCAGTTGTTCGGCGTCTGGGCGACAGCTGGCGATTGCCGGGTCATTCGGTATGTCCGACCGATTGCATTCAAGTCGGCACGCGGTTGCCCCGCGCCTTGGCCGATAAGTCGCCGAGCTGCCCCGCATTCAGTGAGAAGACTCGTCAGCAAGGCACCGCTTGAATGCTGTAATAGCATGCTTCGGCCCGCGAACCGGTCCTGAAGAATGCGCGCAAGAGAAACCAAGCCCCATGGGGGCGCGGGGCTCAGACCCGTGGCCCAGACCGCGCGCATCGACTCGATCGACGTCCTGCGGGGCGTCGCGCTGCTCGGCATCCTCGTCATGAACATCCAGCTGTTTGCGATGCCCCAAGCGGCGTACTTCAACCCCACCGCCTACGGTGATCTCACGGGTGCGAATCTCTGCGTCTGGGTCGCGGGCAGGATACTGGCAGACCAGAAGTTCATGACCGTCTTCTCGATGCTGTTCGGCGCGGGTATCGTCCTAATGTCCCGAAAGGCGGAGGCGCGCGGGGAAGCCAATCGTCTGCACTATCGGCGGATGGGATGGCTCCTAGTCATCGGGCTACTCCATGCGCACTTGCTCTGGGCAGGGGACATTCTCTTCCTCTACGCCGTCTGCGGGATGCTCGTCTACCCGTTGCGCCGCCAGCCGCCGGGTCGACTGCTGGTGCTCGGGACGGTGTTGATCGGGATTGCCTCGGCGCTCTCCGTCGTCACGGGTTTGTCGCTGCCGTACTGGTCTGGGGAAGAGCGGGCCGAGTTCCTGACCGAGGTGTGGCAGCCGACGCCCGAGATGATTGACGCGGAACTGGGCGCGTATCGCGGGGAGTGGCTGGACCAGCAGCCCGTCCGCTCGGAGGCAGCTTTCGAGTTCGAGACCTTCGTTCTGATCGCGTGGGGCATGTGGCGCGCCGGTGGGTTGATGCTGATCGGGATGGCGCTCTTTGCGCAAGGCGTGTTCAGCGCACGCCGGTCGTTTCCGTTCTACGCCACGCTGATCTCGCTGGCGATCGTGATCGGCCTTCCGGTCCAAGGCTACGGGCTCTCGCTCGATTTCGAGCGCGGGTGGCCGGCTTGGTCATTCTTCTTGGGTATGCAGTTCAACTACTGGGGGAGCCTCGTAGTCAGTCTCGGCTACATCGGCGCAGTCATGTTGGCGTGCCAAAGGCCGTCGCTTCGGCGGTTCACTCGTCCGTTCGCATCCGTCGGGCAGACCGCTCTGACCAACTACCTGCTCCAGACGGTCATCTGCACGACGATCTTCTACGGCCACGGCCTGGGGTGGTTCGGCTCGGTGGAACGTGTTGGGCAGGCCGGAGTGGTGGCAGGCGTTTGGGCGGCGCAACTCATCGCCTCGTCGCTCTGGCTCCGCCGGTACCGCTTCGGGCCGGCCGAGTGGGCGTGGCGGTCACTTACCTACGGTATTCGCCCGCCACTGCGAAGGGTGATTACGCCTGAGCCCGCGCAGAGAACGCCCTAGCACCAGTCCGACAGGTTGCGACCGGGGTGTGTTCTTCCTGCCGGAGACCGCTTTCGCTGCGATTGGTCGGCCATGCCGACGCGTCCGATCTTGCTCGCTTTCTTGGTCGCGACGGCGCTGGCTCTGCCCTGGCCGCTCGTCCGGACGGGACGAAGCGCGCCCGGACGCAACCAAGCCGCCATTCCTGACGCCTAGTCAATTTGGCCGTGCATTCGTGGGGCTCGGAGGCGTCGAGCCGATCGGCTTGCCTTCCGTGTGGCACGCGCTAGGATCGAGGGTTCAAGGAAAAGGACGATGAAGATGCCAAGACTCAGCGCCGCTTCGCGGCTCGCACGCTACGGAGTGATCGCGATCCTCGGAATCGCTTGGAGCGCGGCCGCGGCCGGGCCAGAGGCCAAGGATTCCTGGCGGCAGTGGCGCGGGCCCAACAATAACGGCGTCGCCGAGAGCGACGCCCCGCTCAACTTCTCCGGAACGGAAAACGTGAAGTGGCGCATCAGCGTGCCGGGCAAGGGGCATTCCACGCCCGTGATCTCCGGCCAGGCCCTCTATCTCACCACCGCCGCGATCTCGGAAAAGGACGATGGCGAAGGAGATTTCCCGTTGTACGACTTCTTGGTGCTGGCCTTCGACAAGGACAGCGGCAAGCAACTCTGGCGCCAGACCGCGATTTCCAAGAAGCCCCACGAGGGCTATCACCGGCGCTACGGCAGCTACGCGTCGAATTCTCCGGTGACCGACGGGGAAATCCTCATAGCGAACTTCGGATCCCGCGGTGTGTACGCCTACGACATGGATGGCAAGCTGCTGTGGTCCAAGGACTTCGGGCCGATGCACATGCGCAACGCTTTCGGCGAGGGTATCGCTCCGGTGCTCCACGAAGACAAGCTCATCCTGCAGAAAGACCACGAGGGCGATTCCTACGTCGTGGCCTTGGACAAGTCCACCGGCAAAGAGCTCTGGCGCACGCCGCGCAACGAGCGCAGCAGCTGGGCGCAGCCGATCGTGGTGGAACACGGCGGGCGCAAGCAGCTGGTGACCAGCTCCGAGCGCGTACGCACCTATGACATCGACACGGGCGAGCTGATCTGGGAAGCGGGCGGGCTGGGGCCCAACGCGATTCCGGCAGTGATCAACGTGGACGACGAAATGGTGATCGCCATGACCGGCTACCGCAATCCCAACCTGCTCGCCGTTCAGCTTGGCGGCAAGGGCGATATCACCGACAACGGCGACTTCGTGAAGTGGACCAACCAAGTCGGCAACGCCTATTCGGCGTCGCCCGTGCTGCACGAGGGGATCCTGTACTTCGTCACGGATCGGGGAATGGTCAATGCATTCGAAGCCAAGACCGGCGAGAAGTACTACCACCAGCAACGCCTGCCGGAAACATACTCGTTCAAGGCCTCTCCCGTGGCGGCAGCCGGCAAGCTCTACCTCGCGACCGAGCAGGGCGATGTGGTCGTGCTCAAGCTGGGAAAGGAGTACGAGGTGCTGGCTGTCAACAAGATGGGCGACGAGTTCTTCATCTCCTCGCCGGTGGTCGTCGACGGCAAGCTGTACCTGCGCAGCGAGGACGAGCTGTTCTGTATCAGCTCGAGCTAGCCGGCAGCGGGTCCGTCCCTTGCAGTCCCCTGCATGGGGGACGAACAGCATTGGCGGCGCGGCGACCGCAGTCTCCGCGCCGCCCGTCTGCTCGGCGACTTTGACGTCCTAGCCTCCCCTAGGTCGCGCTAGGTTGCGGGCCTATGCGGGTTCGGCCACCGGCTCTGGCCGCGCGCCTGCCAAGCGGGACTCGGTCTCTCGAGCAACCGCCGTTTCGTCCGCCTCGGAGAACCGCACCGCGAAGGCGAGGAACGAGACCAGAGTCACGACCGCGCCAAGCGTCAGCAGCGCCTGCGGCCAGCTGAGGCTCTCGGCCTTGAAGAGGAAGCCCGCGGCCACGGCACCGGCGTTCCCGCCCGCGCCGACGATGCCGGCGACGGCTCCGAGCGCCCGCTTGTTGATGAACGGCACCACCGAATACGTAGCGCCTTCGGACATCTGCACGCACAGGCTGAAGAGGATCAGCGTGGCGATCGCCAGCGGCAGAACGGACTGCTGCGAGAACAGCATCAGCGCGAGACCTTCTAGGAAGAGGATTCCCGCAAGGAACCAGACGCGGCCGCGCAGGCCCCAGCGCAGGCCCCAGCGGTCTCCGACGATCCCGCCCAGAGTCCGGGCGAATATGTTCATCAGGCCGAAGAGACCGGCCACCAGTCCGGCGGTCGCCAGGCCCAGTCCGAAGTAATCGTGGAAGTAGAGCGCGGCGATGTTGTTGATCGTGAGCTCGACCCCGAAGCAGGCCCCGTAGATCAGGAAGAGCGCCCAGACCCGCGTGTCAGAGCACGCCTTCAGGAACGCGCCCTCGACGGTCTTGGCGCTTGCAAGCGCTCCCGACTGTCGCAGGTCCTTGTAGCTGCCGTCCGGGGAGTCCTGGGTCAGTTTCCAGTAGAGCGCGGAGGTTCCCAGCAGGGCGAGGCCCGGAACGACCATCCCGACCCGCCATCCGATGGCCTGGTCAGCGGCGAAGGTCATCACCGCCGCGAAGAGCAGGGGCATGGCCATCTGCGTGACGCCGCCGCCAAGATTGCCCCAGCCCGCGGTCGTCGCGTTGGCCGTGCCGACGATGTTCGGCGCGAACATCACGGAGGTGTGGTACTGGGTGATGACAAAGGACGCACCGATCGCGCCGATGGCGAGGCGGAAAAGCAAGAACGTCTCGTAGCTGTCCGCCAAGCCGATCGTCATCACCGGGATCGAACCCAGTGCCAGCAGCCACGTATAGGCTTTTCGCGGGCCGATCTTGTCGCACAGCCATCCGATCGCCAGCCGGGCGATCACGGTGATCGCAACCGAGGCGATGATCGTGTTGCCGACCTGCTCCTTGGTCAGTCCGAGATCGTCCCGGACCACGGCCATGAGCGGCGCAATCCCAAACCACCCGAAGAAGCACAGAAAGAACGCGAACCAAGTCATGTGGAACGTTCGCATCGGGATCGTCCTGAAGCTGAACAGCTGGATCGCGGTCGCTTTGCCTTTGAAGTCCATTTCCCATCCTCCTTGCCGGATGCACCGATCCGGCTTCGACCGCGGCAGGAGCCGCGCTCGACATGTTTCCCTTCGACTGCTGGATTGCCGGACAGCCTGGTCCAGCTCGTTTCCCCAGGCGGGCGGTCTGCTTAGCGCACCACGCTCCTCGGGCCGCTGCGTTCAACACGGACCGCCGCTTGCTTGTAATTCGGTTCCCTCGAAATCGGGTCGAACGCGCTCTGCGTGAGCTGGTTCGAATTCTTCTCCTCGTAGTGGAACGGCATGAACACCTGGCCGGGCGCCACGATCTCGGTGATGCGCAGTTCCAAGTGCTCGATCCTGCTGCGGGGCGACTCGACAGTGACGAGGTCGTGCGGCCTCAGGCCGAGCCGCTGTGCGTCGCCCGGATTCATTTCCAGCCACGCTGACGGAGACATGCGTTCCAGAATCTTGACTTCCTTGGTCTTGGTTCGCGTGTGCCAATGCTCAACTGTGCGCCCGGTGTTGAATACGAACGGATACGACCTCGTGGGCTGCTCCGGGTAGGGCTCCCATTCGACGGCGAACAGCCGCGCCCTGCCGTCCGGTGTCTGGAAGCGGCCGTCGGCATAGAGCCGGCTTGTCGGAGGCCGCCCGTCTGCGGCGACTCGCGCGTCGTCCGACGGGAACGGCCACTGGATCGCGTGGTGCTTGTCGAGCAGGTCGTAGCTCAATCCGGAGTAGTCGCAGAGGCGCCCGTTCGAGACAGCGCGCCACTCCTGGAAAGCGTCCTCCGGCCCGTCCCAGCCGGGGAAGAGAGCGTCCCGGACGCCGAGCTCCTCCGCGACTGCGAGGAAGATGTCGAAATCCGGGCGCGCCTCGCCGGGCGGGTCGACGGCCTTGTTGACCTTGCTCACCCGGCGCTCGGAATTCGTGTAGGTGCCGGTCTTCTCGCCCCAGATCGCCGCGGGCAGGACCAGGTCGGCCATCTGGGTCGTTGGCGTCGGATGGAACCCGTCCTGCACCGCGAGAAATTCGAGGTTCTCGAATCCCTGCCGCAGCACATCGACGTTCGGGAACGAGACCAGCGGATTGGTGGCGATGATCCAAAGCGCCTTGATGTCGCCCTTCACGCAAGCTTCGACGATGTCGGGATAGGCCAGACCCCGCGCGCGCGGCAACTTGTCCGCGTCGATGCCCCACAGGTCGGCCAGTTCGGATCGATCCGCCTCGTCGGCGAAGTTCCGGTAGCCCGGCATCGAAGCGGTGAACCCCGTCTCGCGCGTCCCCATGGCGTTGCACTGCCCGGTGATCGAGAATGGCGACGAGCCCGGCTTGCCGACGTTGCCGGTAATCAGCGCGAGGTTGTTGATGACGTTGACTGTCTCGGTACCCTTGCTCGAGTGGTTGACGCCCATGGTCCAAGCGAGGAACGGCCGCTCCGCGCGCCCGTAGAGCAGCGCGGCGCGGTAGATTTGCTCCTCGCTCAGACCCGTCACGGACGCCACGCGTTCAGGCGTGTACTTCGCGAGGTGCGCCTCGAGTTCGTCGAAGCCGGTGGTGTGGGCCTCAATGTAGTCCTTGTCGACCAGCCCGGCCCGGATCAGGATGTGGGCCATGCCGTTGAGCAGGGCGATATCGGAGCGGGGCTTGAGCGGCAGGTACAGGTCCGCCAGCCGGGCCGTCTTGCTGACGCGCGGGTCCGCGACCACGACCGTCTTGCCGGGGTTCCTCTCCAGGCGGTAGCAGAGGATCGGGTGATTGTCGGCGATGTTCGCGCCGATCAGGAAGACCGCGTCGGACTGCTCGAAGTCGTCGTACGCCCCGGGCGGTCCGTCACTGCCGAAGGATCGCTTGTAGCCCGACACCGAGCTGGCCATGCAGAGCGTCGTGTTGCCGTCGTAATTGTTCGTGCCGAAGCCCAGCTGCACCAGTTTGCCGAGCGCATAGAACTCCTCGGTCACCAGCTGCCCCGTGCTCACCACGCCCAGGGCTTGCGGCCCGTACCTCGCTTGCACCTTGCGGAACTCCTGCACGAGGGTACCGATGGCTTCCTCCCATGCGATGCGCTCGAAGCGGCCCTTCTCGCTCTTGAGCAGCGGGTGGCGCGCGCGGCTCGCGGCGGAGACGACCTCGTGTTCCGCCAGCCCCTTCGGGCATAGCTTTCCGAGGTTGACAGGGTGGTCCTCGTTGCCCCGGACAGAGACTGCTTCGCCGCCTCTCACGCCGATCTGCATGCCGCAGCCCACCGAGCAGTATCCGCAGGTGGTGGGCACCCAGTGTTCCGGGATCTTGGCGGCCGAGGTGAAGCCGTAGTCCGGGTCGCGCCCGTAGGCGTACTCTTGCTTCCGGGTGTCGAAGCCGAGCAGTCGCTTGAGACTCATGCCGCCGCCCTCCTCTCCAGAAACGGCATTGCCATGTTCTTGGGCACGACGCTGACGAAGAACAGGTATCTCCCCACCAGCGCGCCGCATGCCGCGAGCGCGAACCCCAAGCCCGCGAAGCCGACCGCGGGCAGGCCGACGGCGCCCGTGGCGAGCAATCCGAGCCGGAGCAGGAAGAAGCTCGCGAGCGGCCCGGAGAGCAGTCTCGCGGTGGCCTGCTTCTCGTATTCATCGGTGCGCACGAACCCGAAAATTCGCCAGATCTCCAGCAGTACGTGAGCCACGGCCGAGACAGCCGCGCAGGCGAGCAGGACGCTGTCGTATCGCGTTCCGAGCGTTGCCACCAGTAGCGGGCCCAGCGTTGTGCCGGTCAGGAAGAAATCGGCGATCGTCAGCGGACTGTTCCAAGCCGGGCGGCCCGGGACCAGATAGATGCGCGAAGTCGCGTACATCGCGAAGACGCCGATCGCCGAAGCGGCGGCGCCGACCAGCGAGGCGCCCGGCAACCCTGTCAGCAGCATCGCCGCGCAAACCGATGCCGCGGCGCCGAACGAGCTCAAGGCGAGGATCTCGCGACTGAGCCACGAGGTTTTCACGTTGCGGATCGCAAGCGGCGCGAAGGCGGGCCGGCCCAGATGAAGCGGCGACGCCGTGAAGGACGCCAGTCCCAGCGCGAGCGACACCAGCGCTGCCGTTCGCAGCGCCTGCGAGCCGCCCGCCAGGCTCAAGAGCCACGTCGTCGCGAAACCCGCGATCGAGAGCTGCGTCAGCACCGTCATCAGCACCAGCGAGTAGTGCGGTTTCGCCGGCTTCACGCGGTGGAAGTCGGCCTTCTCGACATCGAGCGGCAGCCGCTCGGGCAGCGTGACCCGAGTTGTCGAGATCGTGTCGTCGGCGCCGGGCAGGCCCGGCGCGTTGGCCTCGTCGCGGTACTTGCTTCGCCACTCGTCGATGTCGACGATCTCGATCGCAAGTGCTTGGGAAGGGCAGGCGTCCACGCAAGCCGGGGAGTCGCCGTCGGCCAAGCGGCCGTGGCACATGTCGCACTTGCCGACCACGCCGCGAGCTTCGTTAAACGTCGGGACGCTGTAGGGGCAGTTCCAGATGCAGTACTCGCATCCGATGCAGGAATCGGCATCGTGCAGGACGATCCCGGTCCGGGGATCCTTGGAGTACGCCTCGGTCGGACAGCCCGTCATGCAGGCTGGATCGAGGCAGTGGTTGCAGCCCATGGAGAGGTGCATGCGCTGCGTGTCAGGGAAGACGCCTCCCTCGACCTCCCCCACCCGTCGCCAGGAAACGTCGGCCGGGTTGTTGTTCTGCTCGGCACACGCTACCTCGCAGCACTTGCAGCCGACGCACTTCGACATGTCGAAATGGAAGCGGTACTGCTGGCCGTCCTCGAGCGGGATATCCGGAATCAACGGGGACGAGCCGACCAGCCCGCGCGCGGCCCGGGACTGCGGAGGAGCTTCTCCCAGAATCGTGAAGGGGTTCGCCGCTGTTCGCTCAGATGTGGCCAGTGTCTGCATTGAGTCTGTGCAATTCCTTTCTAGGAGTGGTGCGGATACACCGGACCCTTCGCGACGGCCTCTTGCGAGGCGCCGTCCCGAACAGGCCGGATCAGTACAACAGGGAAGTTCCGCGCTCGGCGCTGGCTCGCGCCGTGCGATTCGGCGGCTTCGAATCTACGCGGATCGAACCTCGCGGACAGCCGGGGTCCCGAGGCGGCGAGGCGGGGACGTCGGTGCGCCACCCGCCTGTCTGTTCCGAAGCTAGCATGCCCGCGGCGCGATGTGAAGCAAAAATTTCTTATCGTCTGGATAACTGGCCAGCGGACCGCCGACGCGTTCCTACACTGGGCTTGTAGTTTGAGATTCGCTCCCCGCCGAGCGGATTCCATGCCCTGTCAGAGTTCCGCCCGTAGCGGCGGAGTGACCGCGGTCCAGCCTAGTAGCCACGCCGCAGCAGGGGGTATCGCATCCGGAGGAGGGACTTCCCATGGCGGGGGGCAGGAAGACAGCAGTGGTGGTCGGAAACGGTCCCGTGGGGCACCGCTTCTGCGAGAAGCTGGTTGAGTTCGACGGCGGCCGCGACTACGGCATCGTGGCGTTCTGCGAGGAGCCCCGGCCTGCTTACGACCGCGTCCACCTCACGTCCTACTTTGACCACAGGGATCCCGCCAAGCTGGCCGTGGCGCGCATCGAGTGGTATCGCGAGAACGGAATCCAGCTCCACGTGGGAGACCGCGCCCGGCGGATCGATCGCTCGCGGCGGACGGTCATCTCGGAGGCGGGCTTGGATATCCCCTACGACTGCGTTGTCCTCGCGACCGGCTCGCGACCGTTCGTTCCGCCCATCGAGGGCATCGACAAGCGCGGGGTCTTCGTCTACCGCACGATCGAGGACCTCGACGCCATCATTGAATACGCCAAGCGAGCCCGCAGCTGCGCGGTCATCGGCGGCGGACTTCTCGGATTGGAAGCAGCCAAGGCCGCCTACGACCTAGGGCTCGAAACCCACGTCGTCGAGTTCTCCTCGCGCCTCATGCCGCGTCAGATCGACGAGGCGGGATCAAACCTGCTCGTGCGCCAGATCGAGGCCCTAGGAGTCCGCGTGCACCTGCACAAGGCCACCCAGGGCGTGCTGGGCAACGGCCGCGTCACCGGAATGGAGTTCTCGGGCGGTGGAGGCCTCGACGTGGACATGATCATTGTCTCCGCCGGGATCCGGCCGCGTGACGAGCTGGCCCGGGACTGCGGACTGCAAGTCGGGCCGCGTGGCGGAATCGCCGTCGACGACCAGCTGCGAACCACCGATCCCGACATCTACGCGATCGGCGAGGCCGCCCTGCACCGCGGCACAACCTACGGTCTGATCGCGCCAGGCTGGGAGATGGCCGACGTAACGGCAGGCCGCCTGGCGGGCAGGGATGTGCGCTTCGAGGGCGCCAAGCTCTCGACGAAGCTGAAGCTGATGGGCGTCGACGTTGCCAGCTTCGGCGACTACGAGGCCCCGGCGGAATCCGCTGTTCCGCTCGTGGTGGACGACCCGTTCGCCGGCGTGTACAAGAAGCTGCTCTTCAGCGCCGACGGGAAAAGGCTGGTCGGAGGCGTGCTGGTTGGCGATGCCTCCGGATACTCCGAGCTGTCGGCCCTGGCCGAGTCCGACGAAGATCTGCCGTTCGAACCCGCGCGCCTTGCGGGCGTTGGCGGCGAAGGAGAGCCCGACATTTCCAGCCGCATCGGGGACGACGCGCAGGTCTGCTTCTGCAATAACGTCACAAAGGGGGCGATCTGCTCGGCGATCCGCGAGCACGATCTGGCGACGGTCGGAGCCGTTAAGGAACACACGACGGCCGGGACGGGCTGCGGCGGATGCGTCCCGATGGTGACCGGCCTGCTGAACGCCGAGCTCGAGGCCGCGGGCAAGGCGGTGCGGAAGAGCCTCTGCGAGCATTTCGAGTACACCCGGCAGGACCTGTTCGAAATCATCAAGGTCAAGGGAATCCGGACCTTCGAAGAGCTCATCCGGGACCACGGGCAGGGATACGGCTGCGAGATCTGCAAGCCGGCCGTAACCTCGATCCTCGCATCGCTTTGGAACGAGAGCATCACCGATCCCTCCCACCACACGCTCCAAGACACCAACGACCGCTTTCTGGCGAACATGCAGCGCGGCGGCCTCTACAGCATCGTGCCGCGCGTGCCCGGCGGCGAGATTACGCCCGCCAAGCTGATCGCCCTCGGCACGGTGGCCAAGAAGTACGGCCTGTACACGAAGATCACCGGCGGCCAGCGGGTCGACCTGTTTGGGGCCCAGCTGCACCAGCTGCCTTCCATCTGGGAGGAGCTGATCGAGGCCGGTTTCGAGAGCGGGCACGCCTATGGCAAGGCGCTGCGCACGATCAAGAGCTGCGTCGGAACCACTTGGTGCCGCTACGGGGTCCAGGACTCGGTCGGGTTCGCTGTCCGCATCGAGAAGCGCTACCGGGGCATCCGCGCGCCGCACAAGGTCAAGGGCGCTGTGTCCGGCTGCGTTCGCGAGTGCGCCGAGGCGCAATCGAAAGACATTGGCCTGGTCGCGACCGAGACCGGCTACAACCTCTTCGTATGCGGAAACGGGGGGGCAAAGCCCCGGCACGGCGACTTGCTCGCTTCCTCCCTCGACGAGGAGACAGCGATCCGATATATCGACCGCTTCTTCATGTACTACATCATGACGGCCGACAAGCTGACCCGCACGTCGGTCTGGATCGAGCAGCTCGAGGGCGGCATCGAGCGCATCAAGGACGTGGTCGTCCGCGACAGGCTCGGCATCTGCGATGAGCTAGAGCGGCGCATGCAGTTTCTCGTCGACAGCTACCGCTGCGAGTGGAAGGAAGTGGTGGAAGACCCCGAGCGCAGGAAGCTGTTCCGGCAGTTCGTCAACACCGACGAGACGGACTCGGGCATCGAGATTGTTCCCGAGCGCGGGCAGTCCCGCCCGGCCGATTGGCCGAAGGATGGGGTGAAGCTCGAGCAGATCAAGCTTCCCGGGGGGCAGACTCTGGGCGAGTCCAGAGTAGCCGGCGGGACGCAGCCCGGACGCAAGCTCGAATGGGTCCGTGTTGGCAGGGTTGCCGACTTCCCGCGGAACGGAGGCGCGGCGGTGAAGGTCGGCGAGACCCAGATCGCAGTCTTCAATCTGACCGACAGGGGCCTGTGGCGGGCCTGCCAGAACATGTGCCCGCACAAGAACGCCTTCGTGCTGGCCAGGGGCATCGCGGGCAACGCCGGGCTCTCGCCCAAGGTGACGTGCCCTTTGCACAAGAAGCCTTTCTCGCTCGACACGGGCGAATGCCTGTCGGGCGAGCCCTACGCGCTGAAGGTCTTTCCCGTGCGGGTTGCGGGCGACGGGGTGTACGTGCTGATTCCTCCGGAGCGACAGCTTGACGCGCTGCTCGCAACGCCGCTGCACGTGATCCAGGCGGGCGACGCTGCAGCTGCACAGGCTTGCGCGGCCTGCGCCTGACCTGCATGAGGAGAATTTGACGCCACATGGAGAAGGATGGACTTGGAGTGAGAGTTGAAACGATCGAAGAGGTCGATCCGATGAATCGGAGATCGACAGAGGAGCCGGTCTATGGAGAGCGCGGTCTCGACGGGGACGCGCATCTAGAGTTCCTGCACCGAATCAGTGGGCGCCTGGCCGTTGCCGACCCGCTGAACGAGGTGCTCGGACAGATCGTCGAATTCCTCAACGACGTGGTCGGCGCGGACTCGTGCTTCATCTACGTGCTCGAAGACGATCAGCTTGTCCTGCGCGCGTCCAAGAATCCGCATCCTGAGTCGGTCGGCAACCTCCGCATTCCGCTGGGCGACGGCATCACCGGCTGGGTGGCCCAAAATCAGGAAGCCGTCGCGATTCCTCGCGGAGCAATGCGCGACAAGCGCTTCCGCCCGTTCAGCCAGCTCCCCGAAGACGGATTCGAGGCCTTTCTGTCGGTTCCGATCCTTGCTGGAGGACGTCTGATCGGCGTGCTGAACCTGCAGCACCGCCAATGCCACGAGCACTCCCAGCAAGAGACAAAGCTGGTGTCGACGATCGGCCATCTGGTCGGTGCCGAGATCGAACGGGCGCGGCTAGACTCCGAAGTCGCGAAGCTTACCGGCCAGCTGGCCACGCGAAAGCTGATCGAGAGGGCCAAGGGGATTCTGCAACGGGATCTCGGCTTTACTGAGGAGCAGTCGTACCTAAAGCTGCAACAGGAGAGCAGGCGCCGGCGCATGCCGATGAAGCAAGTCGCTGAGGCCGTGGTGCTCTCGGACGATCTCCGGCGCGCCCAAACCGAGAAATAGCGGTCACGTCCCGTCGCGAATTCGGTGTCCGGCGCTTCGTGCCAACCGCTGCCGCGCAGCGCTGGCTGACGTCCTGCCAGCCGGCGGGCATGTCACTGTTCCGGCGCTAGCAGAACTCTAGTCCGAGGGTCTGGTTCCCGAGCCAAGGGACGCCGTCCGCCGCGTCTGCAGTTCCGGGAGTCACCGCCCTTTGCCGTGATACACTCCGCCCAAGTAATGGACGTACAGATTCGGACTGTGTTGCCGAGCGAATCGACCCTGATCTTTAGCTTTCTTACCCTAGCCGCTCGCATGCAGGAATCCGGAGAGCCGATTCAAAAGGCCCTGCGTGACCATGAGCTGACGAGATACTGGCAGAACTGGGGCCGGCAAGGCGATCTCGGCGTCGTGGCGGAGTCGGACAGTGTCGGGCTCCCGGTGAGCTGCGCGTGGGTGCGGCTCTTCTCCCGCGAGGAGGCAGGAGCGGACTATGTGGGCGAGAACATTCCAGAGCTGGCAGTCGGAACGATCGCGCCGGCCCGCGGGCGGGGAGTGGGCACGAAGACCCTGCAAGCTCTGCTGGGCCTGTGTCAGGCCCGCTACTCCGGGGTGAGCCTGAGCGTCAGACTCGACAATCCGGCGATTCGTCTGTATGAACGTCTGGGATTTCGGAGAATGTCGGCGAGCCCGATCATCAACCGGGTGGGCACGGAGTCGGTTGTCATGCTTCTGAGTTTCGATCCGAGTCCGGATAGAGCGCAGGCCCGGACTTGAGCCCGACTCCGCATTGCGAGGACACCGGACCGAGCGTGCGAAGTGAAATGGCGGCTCAGATTGACAAGCCGTTCGAGTCGCTCTCGATCAACCCGATTCGTTACGCGATCTTCGTTTCATCGCCAGTCATCGCCGGCAACAAGCTATTTCTCCACAACCGGCACGAGCGGCTCTGCATCGGCGAGAATCGAGTAGTGAGTTCCGACCGAAGCGGTAATCGAGCATGAAAGCCCTGTTCAGATCCTTGGTTCCTCTCATCGTCACCGTAGCGGCTGGCGCCGCTCCGAACGTGGTCTTGATCGTCTCTGACGACCAAGGCTACGCGGACATCAGCTGCTACCCGCACCCCGACGAGGTCCAGACCCCGAACCTTGATCGGATCGCCCGGGAGGGCGCACGCCTGACCAGCGGCTACGCGAGCTGTCCTGTCTGCGCGCCGACCCGGGCCGGCCTGCTGACAGGCCGGTACCAGCAGAAGTTCGGCTTCTACACTGCTTCTGATTCGCGGGCGGGGCTGCCGAGGTCTGAGATCACACTCGCAGAGATCCTCGGCGGCCATGGTTACGCCACCGGCATCTTCGGCAAGTGGCATTTGGGCTACGCACCGCCGTACCGGCCGCTGGAGAGGGGCTTCGACACGTTCTACGGATTTCTGGGCCATGGCGGGCACGACTATTTCGACCTCGCCATCTCGGACGACGCCCGCTCGATCTACCGCGACGGGTCGCCGATAGACGACACAGGCTACCTGACAAGAAATATCACCAAGGAGACGATTGCCTTCATCGAGGACAACCGGGACCGGCCGCTCTTCGCCTACGTGCCTTACAACGCCGTCCATAACCCACTTCAGGCGCCGCAGGACTATGTTCGGCGCTATTCGAGCCCAGACCCGCAGCGCAACACCTACCTGGCCATGCTCGCGATCATGGACGAGGGCGTGGGAGCGATTCTCGACACATTGGACCGCCTCGATCTGTCCGACAACACCCTGGTCATCTTCTTGTCCGACAACGGCGGCGCTCGAGGCACCACGGCGAACAACGGCGCCCTGCGCAACTTCAAGCACAGCGTCTACGAAGGCGGCCTTCGCGTGCCGTTCCTGGTGCGCTGGCCGGAACGGATTCCGGCAGGAACCGTCTCGGACGAACCCGTGATCTCCATCGACGTATTCTCCACCGTCCTTGCCGCGGCCGGCATTGAGCCCCCCGACGGGCTCCAACTGGACAGCCGCGACATCTTGCCTGCCTTGGCGGGACAACTAGACCGCCCCCTCCACGAGGCTCTGTACTGGAATTGGATCGGCAAGGATTCCGATACCGGCTGGGCAATCCGCAAGGGGCGCTGGAAGCTGCTGGCCGACAAGGGCGGAATCGAGCTTTATGACCTAGAGGCCGACCTCGGCGAGACTCGCAACCTGGCGCCGAATCAACCGATGATCGTCCAAACGCTGCTTGCCGAGTACAAGAGCTGGCAGAGTCAGCTCCGTCCCCGCATCCGGCGCAAGCGGTGATTCTGGCTCGACCTCGCACTTGACCGCGAGGCTGAGCTTGCGGCGCCGGCGCGGGCGCCGGAACAGCCGGCCAATCCACCACCGGACCGCGCCTACGGCAGGTAGTACCGAATCGCCGTTACGAACGAGTTTTCCCGTCCCTGCGGACGCAAACTCTCGAGACCCGACCAAAGAGCGCGGCGCGTATAGATGTAGGAAAGCCCCAGGGCGATGCTGCCTTGATCCCCTTGCACGAAGCTGTACCAGATTCCCGGCATCACCTGCCAGATCGAGCGATTTCCGCCCGGACAAGGAAAACCCTCGTCCGCAACGCAACTGACGAGATTCATTGCCGGAGAGCCGTACCCAACCGGGCTGCCCGGGAACGAGGCCCGGCCATAGTGCTCGACGCCGAAGTAGTTATACACCTGCAGTGCTGAGGTCGGCTTCCAGTCGAATCCGATAATCGCCTGAGCCGCCCGAATCGGATGAACCGAGCCATCCGGCCCGATCGCGGCATCCGGCCCTACCGCGGCGGCGTACCTCCCGATGCCGCGTCCCGCCAAGCCCTCGACCAGCAGGTCGAGTTCGGCGGAGGCGGGAAGGATGGCGGCTACTCCCAGCCCTCCGCCGAACGCCGTGCGGTTGTCTCCGTTGAACCGGGCGCGGAAGGCTCGTCCGATACCTTTCAGCTCGAAATGGCCCCACCCCGGCTCAAGCACAAGCTTGCCAATGAAGTCGGGAGCCAGATCCGTGGAAATCCCGTTCGCGCCCGGCGTGAGGCTGGTGGCGAACGTGGCCGCGGGCACTTGGGCGTTCGGGCTGGCGCTCAGGCCGTAGACTCCGGGCGGAAGCACGACGCCACCGGTGTGGGTTTCCGGGTTCTCTACCGCGACGGCTCCCCAGACACCCCGGCCAAAGTCCTTCGTGACCCGAAAGCCGGTTTGCCTTGCCCAATTGAATCCCACGACATGCTGCGCGCTCAAGGCCAGGGTCAGGTATTCCTGTAGCGGGCGCAGGCCTGCTTCGTGGGTGGTTAGAAGCGTCCATGTCTGTCCAGCTGTGAACGACAGTCCGTTACGGAACTCCAAATCGCCCCAGAACTGCCGCACGCGCAGTGGAAAGTCATTGCTCTCCACTTCATTGGCACTGGTAGAGGAGCCGAGGAAGTCGCCTTCAAAGTAGGCAGTCGCAGTTGCATGATCGGTATGCGCCCGGGCAAGCAGCGACAGGCGCGAGTGCCTGCTGCTCATGCGAAACGAGCTAAGGGCGGCGTTGGCAGTGCCATCGAGCGGGACATTGCCGAAGGTCTCTCCGACATCGGCGTTTTGGTTGCGCGAGCGCACCATGGCCGTAGCTTCGACGAAGCCTCCGGCCTTGAGCGAGAACCTGTCGTTTCCCACTGTCGCCGGCGTGGCCTTCTCTTTCTGGACCTCGGCTTGTATCGGCGACGAATCCGGCGGCGGCTGCTTGAGTTGGGCCTGCAAGGCCCGCACAATCTCGGCCTGCTCCTCGATCGCAGCTTGCAATGCCTCGATCTGCTGTTCCTGCCGCTCCACTTGCTCTTGAAGCCGGGCTAGCATCTGCTGGGAATCCGGGGCCTGTCCAAAGGCGGGGCTTCCCATGGAGACAAGGGCAATGAATGTGCGTACGCGGTGCATCTTCGCGGAGCTCATAGGACAAGGCAGGCGCATCGGCGACTTGCAGCTAGTCGGCTCTGGGCTCAACAGATCTCAGGAGGCTTGGCAGATTTCCAGCACTACGTCCGGGCAGACTGCGCTGCTTCGAGCGCAGCACTCGGACACCAAGAACGTCAGCAACTTCTGCAATTCCTCCGTGCTGGCCGTGTAACGCAGAAAGGTGCTCTCGCGCTTGACCCTCACCAAGCCCTCTTGCTTCAGCCGCTCAAGGTGGTGCGACAACGTTGAGGGAGAGACCCCAAGGTCGCGCTGGATCTCTCCGACCACTAGCCCGTTCGGGTACGCGAATAGCAGCAAGCGAAGGACGCGCAGACGCGATTCGGAGCCGAGCGCAGTAAACATGTCGGCGAATCGCGCGATGTCGTCAGCAGGAATTCCAGCTTGCATACTGATTCTATTATTCTACAATTACCGAAATATAAGGTTCGGAACGGCGTCCCGGCACGCAATGCTGCCGCGAATCGACCTACCGTGTCGGAGCCGGCCTCGAGCGCGATCATTGGGAGCGGATCAGTGCCGCAGACTCCGGCTCCGCAGCCCCCTCGGTGAGGACATAGCGCCTGTTCGCATCCAAGTGCGTCCACTCCTGCGTCAGGCCGCGGGGCCACGTCACGCGAATTCCATCAATCTGGCGTGCCTGCCCGAGTCCAAAGTGCAGGGCCAAGTCGCTCTGCGAATAGTAGCTGCCGCCGCCCGCGACAGCCTGAGTCAGCCGGCGCCCCCCCGCCGAAACTTCCACCCGGGCACCGATCGCGCTGCGATTGGACTCAACGCCAACTAACTTGAGCACGATCGCGTTTGTTCCGTCAGGAACGTTCTTCAACAGCGCTGGCGGTTGGTTCACGTTGACGACGACAACTTCCGGGTGACCATCGCCGTCCAAGTCCCCGGATGCCAAGCCGCGCGCTGGCCGGGGCGCTTGTAGGGCGGGACCCGCTGTGGCCGAGACATCTTGGAACGTCCCCGCTCCCAGGTTCCTGAACAGGAGGGTCGGCTGCCGGTAGGTCTCGCCGATGTCGGCACTGTCCACCTCTGGGTATACGTGGCCGTTGGCGAGCATCAAGTCGGGCAAGCCGTCTTCGTCTGCGTCGATGAAGAGCGCCCCCCAGCCAAGGAGCTGGTGCGCCCCGAGCCCCGCTTCAAACGCAAGATCCTCGAAGAAGATTCCGTCTTCGTTGTTGTACAGCGACGGCAAATCGCCCGAGAAGTTCGTCTTCGCGATGTCGAGGAAGCCGTTGCCGTCGTAGTCGGCCACGGCCACTCCCATCCCGGCCTGGAGCTGGCCGTCGGCGCTATAGGCCACGCCGGCTTCGGAGGCGATGTCCGTGAAGGTGCCGTCGGCGTTGTTGCGATACAGCAGGCTAGGCGTCATGTCGCAAGCCACGTAGATGTCGATGTCGCCGTCGATGTCGAAGTCTGCCGCGATCACGCCGAGCCCGTAGCGCCCACCCGCCTCGAGGATTCCAGCGGACGCAGAAACATCCTCGAATTGACCGTCTCCCAGATTCCGATACAGCAGGTTGGTCGCGCGTGGAAGCCCTCGCGGGCCGCACATGACCGGGATCCCCTTCCACTCGCAGGCCCCTGAAGAGCCGGGCTTGGGCGTATTCTCCGGATCGAAGTCGACGTAATTGCTCACGAACAGGTCCAGCAAGCCATCTTGGTCGTAGTCCAAGAACGCACAGCCGGCACCCCACCTGCGCGAATCGGCCGGCTGGCCAAGTCCCTCGCTAGAGTCCACGAACCTGCCTTTCTGATTGCGGTAGAGCACGTTTGAGCCGAAGTAGGTGACAGCCAGATCGTCCCAGCCGTCGTTGTCAAAGTCGCCCACGCACACGCCCTGCCCCCAGCCCCTTGCTGTGAGCCCCATTTCGAGCGCCGAGTCGGTGAAGTGGCCTCGGCCGTCGTTCACGTAGAGCATTGACGGCGGGCTCTTGCCTGCTTCAGCCAGCGGGAAGGTAGTGCCGTTCACAACGAAGATGTCGTTGTCTCCGTCTCGGTCAAAGTCAAGTATTGCGGCACCGGTGCCCGTGGTCTCCAAGATGTAGTTGCTTTCTGTCGCACTCCCGAAGGTGACGGGGGCGCGCAGCCCCGCTGAAGGGGCTATATCCACATACTCGGGAGAGCCGCCCGAAATCTCAGCAGGCAGGCCGAGGAGCAATGCCAAGACGGGGAAAGAGCACTGCAGGTACGGAAGGCCCGACCGAGAACACGCTGCCAAGCGTCGGCGAAAATCAAGAATTCGATCGGCGGGCACGGGCCTTGGTGCCGTCCAGATTCCTACCATAGCCCAGCCGCGGGGCCCTCGCCCCGATGCGGTCATGGCCCTTCTACCAGCGCTGCCGCGTTTGGCCTGAGTTCTGAAACATACCTTGCGGCCCGCGAACAGCGGCTGAATCACGCTGCGAACCACAGCAGCATTCGGTAGAATCCATTCACCATGGATCGTGCAAGGGTTGCAACGGTATCGGTGCTGCTATTGCTCGTCTTGGTTGCCATCGGGCTGCGTTCCGGACCTACGACAGCCGCTGCCGATTCCGATGCCCTTGCTTGGGGCGCGAGCGATCCGTCGTGGTCTCCCGATGGCAAGCGCCTGTCGTTCTCGCTTTTCGGCAGCATATGGACTGTCGACTCAAATGGCGGCATAGCTACCCAGCTCTCATCGTCCAAGGGTTTCCACGAGCATCCCGCTTGGTCGCCTGACGGCGCTTCAGTTGCGTACATCGTCGGGGAGAACCCGCGCGGCCGATTCGCCAAGGTCGGGGGAAAGCTGGCGATCATCGACGCCGATACCGGCCCGGAGCGAGTGCTGGATCTGCCCTACGTCACGGCTGGCACTCCGGCGTGGTCCCACGACGGGACCAATATCTTTTGTGCGTTGGCCGTCCCCGGCCAAGGTGCTCTGTTGCACGCGATCGACCCAAAATCGGGAGTTGCGAAGCCATTGCACACCAGGCCCCAGCGCAATCCGGCAGGGCCATGGGTCGAGGCTTCCGCCGGTGCGGAAGCGATCCTTTTCGCGGCGCAGCGCGTCGGAGCGCCGCAAGTCTGGTCGCTTCCGGCTCGACTCGACGGATTCACCGTCCAACTCCCTCTCACCCGCTACGTGCCTGAAGACATCGTGGTGCTCGATGGCGTGAGCGCTGTTCCGACGGGAGGCTCAATCTACTCCGCTGACGTGATCAACGGCCGTGGAAACTTCGAGCTGTACCGAGTGCCTTCCCGAGGAGGCGAACCGGTTGCCCTGACTGCCACGCCCCGGCACGAGTTTTCCCCGGAAGTCTCTGCGGACGGCACTAGGATCGCTTTCTCCTCAAACAAGCTCGGGAACATGGACGTGTTCACGATGCCGGTCTCGGGCGGCGAGGCACAGCACGTTCGAATCGAGGGATTGCAGTTCCGCCGCCCTTCGGGAAGGATCCGGGTGACCGTAGTCGACGAAATGGATCGCCCCACCGCGGCTCGGCTATACGTCGAGGCCTCCGACGGCAAGGGCTACGCGCCTCAAGGAGAGCCCATTTTCTACTATCCCCTCGAACCGGGCGGACGCCGAGACGCGTTCTTCGTCGCAGTCGGTTCGGCGGAGTTCGACGTGCCCGCCGGGCCGTTGAGACTCACTGCGGTCAAGGGATTCGAGTACAGGATGCTCGGAAAGACTGTTGATGTGGAAGCCGACGGCGCTACCGAAATCACCCTAAGTCTGGAACGTTGGACAAACTGGAACCAACGAGGCTGGTACTCGGGAGAGAACCACTTCCACGCCAACTACCTCGGAAGCTACTACCAGCAGCCGGCACAGTCGCTTGCATGGCTGAAGGCCATGGACCTCAACGCCGCCAACATGATCGTGGCCAACGCGCAAGGAGCGTTCATTCACGACAAGGAGTTTTTCAGCGGCCAGGTGAGCCCGCTCTCGACGCCGCGTCGATTCCTGTACTGGGGGCAGGAATACCGCAACAGCGACCCGCTCGGGCACATGGGCTTCTTGAATATCAAGAGCCAAGTTCCCCCTTCCTATACCAGTGTTCCCGGAAGCGACTCGCCCTTCGACTTTCCGTTGAACACCATGGCCGCGATCGAGGCCCGCAGGCAGGGCGGCTTGGTGACCTACATGCATCCGATCGGTGGCGCGACACGCGACGTGTTCGACACCAATCTCGGCGCCAAGGAGAGCATAGTGACAGCCGCCATGGGCGCGCTGGACACGATCGACCTCCTGCCCTACGGCGACAGCGCGTATCGGCTTTGGTACACCTTGCTGAACTGCGGCTTCCGAGTCGCCGCCGGTGCCGGCACCGATGCCTTTACGAACTGGCGCGGCATCAACCGAGTTCCTGGAGGAAGCCGACAGTATGTCCACGTCGGGGGCGCGATGAGCTGGGACCGCTGGATCGAGCGGTATCGCGAAGGCCGGTCGTTTGCGACCACCGGGCCTCTGCTCACATTCGACGTGAACGGCAGTGAAGTCGGAGAGGAGATCCAGATTCGTCCCGGTTCGACGTACCGCGCGACGCTGACGGCCGATGTCATGTCTCGCACGCCGATTGACAGGGTGGAGTTTATCCACAACGGGAGAGTGATCGGGAGCGTCGATGCGAACGGCGCCCTGACGGTGCGAGCAGAAAAGGAGGCGCAAGTCAGTGAATCCAGCTGGTTCGCCGCTCGGGTGTACGGGCCCGGCGCGCCGGGACTCACCACGCGAGCGATGGCGCATTCAAGTGCGGTCTACGTGACTGCGGGGCAGCAGCAAGTATTGGTGCGCAAGGACTTGGAACTGGCTATACGGTGGATCGATCGGCTTTGGGCGTATTTGATCGAGCGGGACAACTTCGGTTCAGCAGAGAATCAGGACGCGGCAGCTGACATGATCGGTCGCGCTCGACGGCTTTTCCAAGACAAGCTGAGCAAGCTTTGAATCGAGCCGCCGCTTATTTTGGTGATCGCATCGGTGGCCGCTCAGCGCGGACCGCTGTTCGTACGTTCGTGGCTAGCGCACAACACGCGATCCAAGCATCCAAGACCCCTCGCACACCATGGGCAGTAAGTTGGACGGAACTCCGGGGTGGCATTGAACTGCGTCGGGGTGTAGAGGCACAGCTAAGCAAGAGAGCGGCTAAGCCCGAGCCAAGATCGGACACGATTCCGAGCTAACAAGGAGGATCTTGCGGTCAGCGGTGCTGCCGATAGGAGTCAAAAGGAGGCCGCGTTCCGTGGAGCGAACGGTTCTGCGAGCATTGGTCGCATTTCAGCATGGTCCGCATCAGCGTGCACCTGGACAGCAATCCGGTGTGGTCGTTCCTGCCGAACAGGCGCTCTTGCGGGGTGCTGCACCTTGTCCTCCGGCAGCAGGGTGGAGTCCACCGAGGGCACCTCGGGAAGCTCGTCGCGATGCGCAGGCAGGTACGGTCTCCATGAACGTCATGGCCTCAGATTTGAAGTCCCTAGATTCGTTGAGTCATAAACGCTCGTGACGCAATGGAAGTGGTCCCAGTCGACGCAGCAAGTGACGATGACAGGTCATAATTGGCAACCGGCAAACCAAATCACACCCAGGTGAAGAACAATGAACAGCCACATCAACAGGATCAATTTCTTTGTTATTGTTCTTCGCTCTAGCTTTCGTCCCAGCCATGCATCCTTGTCCTGTAGGATGGCATCGGTGTCTGCTTGACTTGCAGTCGTGGCAATAGCCCATGTTTCATGTTGATCAGCCTGGGCACTGACGGTCTCGTTGAGTCCCAGTGAGATGGTGCTTGCTCGATCACGGTCTTCTTCCAGATAGTTCGTCGATAGAATTGGTGTGCCTTGCGGATTGTCGAAATCCCTAGGCTGGACACGCACAGTCCAATTACGGAAATACCGACCAGTGGTTCCCATGAGTCGCTCTTGATCCGCAGCAAGGTTGCTACTGCCGCCAACAAGGCCATGTTCAGGCCAAGGTAGAATCTGGTTCGCTCCCACGAGAGTTGAACCTCGAATCGATACTCTTCAATTGCGTGGCGGTAGATTTCTGCAGGCGAGACCTGCGGGCCTTGGTGATCTCCCTTGTCAGCTGGCACTGGCATGGAACGCATCCCACAAGTGCAAGAACGTGGGTGTCAGCATCCAAGCCTCATTCCCTCGCAACTGGGCAACCTCCTCCATCGACAGGAAGCGAACTTGGGAGATGTGGTCCGTGTCAAGAGTCATCGGACCGTCCCAGACAGCCGAGAAGAGGGATATGAATTTGGTGGAACCCTCATCTGCCATAGCAGTCTTGCCTACGAACTTGGGATCGTGTAGGCGCACTCCCAACTCTTCGTGAGTGCGGCGGAGAATGGCTGCCTGATAAGTCTCAGCCGACTTCACATATGCCGCCACGGACGAACCCCAGCATCCCGGGTGCCGCGGCCGCGATGGAGCCAAGCGCTGCATGAGCAGTTCCGATTCACCATTGAACAAGAACAAATGTGCGACTCGGAAGTTAGCCGCAAGCCTTAGCGCATCCCTTCGCGCAACCGGACCGGTAACACGGTCTCTAGAGTCGACAGCATCAATAACTTGATACGCAGTCGAGTCTACTGGCATAAGACACTACCTGACACATGTTTAAGATATTCCCTTACACACGCCGTACGCAAGGGAAAGTGCAACAGCAGGTGTTGTCAAGTCATGCCAAGGCCGAAGACGAGCAGCGAATTTCGCGCCGTTGTCCACAAGACCTTTGATGACCTTAGAAATCAGCTCCTGTCTGAAGGAAAGACACCGGCGCGGGAGATTGCAAACAGACTTGGAGTGACACGACAAACAGCATACGAATACCTCAGGGGGCAGGCCGTTCCTGGACCTGATCGACTGGCGAAATTACTTGACACATGGAACCTTACGTTCGAGTGTCGCGGCTATCAGGTAGACAAGGATAGCTATTCACCTAAGCGAAGCGAGGCTGACGAGAGAGTCACCCAGTACACGCTTGAGGGGCTTGAAGAACGACCCCTCAAGATCCCCCTCCCACGGAGGGATGCAAGCCTTCGATTAGAAGTTGACGGCAAGCAACTCAAGGTAGTGATCGGCTTGGAGGATTCAGGCGAGTACGGCGCGGGCTAGAAACAACTCCTGGTCGCGGCCGGCGAGACCTGACATCTGAACTGACGGTTCCGCCTCGGCATCGGAGCTATCGGTCGTGGAGTCCTTTCGCGTCGAGGATCTTACGCCGGTATTTCTGGATGCGGGCCGCCCGCGTCTTCGATTGCTTGGCGCCGACAAAGTACAGGACGCACCCGCGTTGCCGTCCGGGCGTTAGTTTGTCAAATGAAGCCTTGAAATCGGGGTCACCCGCGAATATGCCGATGAGCTCTTCAGGGCATTCGAAGTCAGTCGTCTCCTTCACCTTCACGCCTGCTCTTTCGATCTCGATTGCTTCCTGAACGTAGGCCTTGACACTGTTCGCCATCCCAGCAACGTCCTGAACAGTGATAAAGCGCGTCCGATTGCCTGCGCGTGAGTTGGGGCCTTGCCGTTCGAGAACGCCGTCCGGGTCTTTCGGCAGTGCGCCCTTGAGAACAAGAGCGCGAGGAAGCCCTTCACTCGCTGGACGATGCAGGTGTTCTTGCCGGCGTGGGGCTAGGCCAAGACTTCGCCCCCACCGGGCCGTCTAGGGAGTTTCGCCCCAAGGTGGCGAGCATGCTCGGCACACATCGAAAAGGCCCCCGCCCCGGAGGGCGGAGGCCGTGAGCCAAGCGGACGAGCCGCTTAGAACATGAAGCGCAGGGCGAACTGGAAGTTCCTGTTCAGTCCAGCGCGGGTGCCAAAGATCCGGCCGAAGTTGCCCGACCCGTGTGTCGAGTTCGGACGGTTGAACTGAGGCGTGTTCATCAGGTTGAACGACTCGATGCGGAACTGCACCTTGGCGCTCTCTGTGATCGGAAAGTCCTTGAACAGCGACAGGTCAACCGTGTTGGTCGGCGGCCCGATGTTGCTGTAGTTGCCGAGCGCCCCGTAGGTGCCAACCGCCGGGTCTTGGAACGCCGACGTGTCGAACCACTCGTCGGGAGAGCGGCCGCCGGACGGGGCCCCGTTCGGATCCCTTCCAGATACCGGATCGGGACGCGTGGTTCCCGAGCAGGAGCAGACCGCGCGGTTGGTGCCCACGTTGAAGTAGTTTCCGGTCTGAAGGGTTAGGATACCGTTGAGCTGCCAGCCGCCAACGATCATGTTCGCCGCACCGCCCAAGTTACTTGGCGTCGGGAGATTCCAGTTGCCGCTGAGCACGAATCGGTGCCTTACATCGAAGCTGGCGTGCGCGTATTCCAAGGACTGGTGCGGAGTGCGGTTTCCAGGTCCGCCCGAAAGGGTCGTGCCCGTATCCGCCAGTGCATGCCCCCAAGTGTAGGCAGCTAGAAAGCCGAGACCGTCCGAGTAGCGCTTGTCCAACTTCGCCGTGAAGGCGTTGTACGTCGAACGGCCGTTGCTGTTGGTGAAGGTTATGCCCGTGTTGCCTACGAACTTGTAGATCCTTCGGTTGATGCCGGGAATATTCGGGCGCGGGTCGTTAACCAACGGGTTGCCGTTGTAGTTGTCGGTCAGACGGTTGCCCTTGGACCCGATATACGCCAACTCGAGCACTGAGTTCCAGCCTAGGTCGCGCTGCAAGTTGAAGTTCCACTTGTTCACCAGTGGCCAGCGCCGCTGCGTGTAGAGCGAGCGGAAGGAAATGCGCGCGGGACCGGTGAAGGCGTCGAGCGGGAAGCCGTCCGAGAACTTGTTCACAAACGGATTTCGATCCGACGGCCGCTCCTTGGGGAACCGCGACTCTTGGTTGAAGGGGACATTCTCACCGCGGTTCGGGTTGCCGCCCTCGTTCTCCTCAGCGCCATAGAAGATGCCGTAGCCGGCGCGAATGACCGTGCCGGGCGTCACCTCATAAGCGAAGCCGATGCGCGGGGCAATATTCGACCGGTCCCACTCGGTCAGGTACGTCGAGGCAACGCCCCGCTCAACCGCGACGGCCGGGTAGTCGGTCGGAAAGTTCGATGGAAGTGGGGCGTCCTGGTCCTTGCCCTTCGGTATTACCAGCGTTGGCTCGCTGTGATCGGTGCCAAACACGTCAAGGTGTGCTTGGCGACCGAACTTCTCGCCGATCGGGGTCGTCAACTCGTAGCGCACGCCGAGATTGATCGTGAGCTTGGAGGAGACCTTCCAGTCGTCCTGCACGAAGAACGAGTACGCATCCTTGAACGACGAAATGAAGTTTGCTGTCGTAATGCGAGCCCAGTCGACGTCGCCAAGGAGCCACGAAGCCATGCTATCGCCAGTGTCGGCAAAGCCGACCTGATTGGAATCGTTACGGTTGAACCGCATCTGTCCGCGAGGGGACGGGACCTGGAAGAACGGGAATCCAATCGGCCTGTACTCGGCACCGAACTTGATCGCGTGCGAGCCCTTGTTCCAAGAAACGTTCTGGATGAAGTCCCAAACGTTGTTGTACTCCTGAGTCGGCAGCCATTCCGACCCGCCGACGGTGCTGTAGCCTTGTGGGCCCAAGCGCATCAAGCCGCCATTGTTCGTCGTGAACGGGTTGAGACCGCCGAAGTTCAGTTCCGCGAACGAGTCGCTGTCGGCATTGCTCTGCACGCGAGTCGTGATCAGTCGGGAGTAAGCGATGCGGGACTCAGTGATGAAGGTCGGTGACCAGATCTTCGTGTAGCTCATCATCGCCGCGCGGCTCAGGTTCTCCTCGGTCTCGCCCAAGAAGCCACCCGCGTCCAAGTGGCCCGGAAGCGGAGGCGACTGGAACTTCTGCTCGTCAATCCAGCTCAAGCTGCCGAAGAGGCTTTCGTTGTCGGAGATCCGGTGGTCGATGCGCACGTCAAACTGATGGACGTCGCGAGTCGCGGTGCGGGTCGTGAAGTAGTTCCCGCCCGGACGCTCGCCCGCGGGCGTTAGGTTTTGGTTCTCCGTGGGGTACTGGCCAATCAGGTTCGACGCGATCGAGTCGAATCTCGATTGGGGAACCATGTTGTTCGGGAATGGATCGCGAAGTACAGTTCCATCCACTTCCCTTTGCGTGTCGCGGTCGAAGATCTGTCCGCGCGTGATGCTCCGGCCCATAGCATCCTGCCCCAACACGTCGCCCCCTCTAATGATTGAAGAGAAATCACCGCTGGCCATGCCAGGGGCTGGAACGGTCAGCGTGCTGGCCAAGCTGCCATCGCGGATCAGCGTCCCTTGGTAGTCGGCGAACCAGAATGTGCGGTTCCTGGCAATCGGACCTCCAACTGCCGCGCCGTACTGGTTCTGCTTATAAGGCTGCCGTGGCTTGTTGTTCTTGTTCAGTTCCCACGGGTTCGCATTGAGCTTGTCATTCTGCAGGAACTCGAACAGCGTGCCGTGGACTTCGTTGGTCCCGGACTTGATGGTCACGTTGACCACGCCGCCTGCGGCGCGCCCGTACTCGGCGTTGTACCCATTCGTCAAGATCTGCATCTCGCCGATTGCCTCGACCGACGGGCCGACCACGTAAGCGGTCTGGTTGATGAAGTCGATGACGTTGACGTTGTTGTCAACGCCGTTGAGCAGGAAGTTGTTCTGTCCGTTCGAACGGACGCCGTTGGCCGAGAAGCCGCCGCCGGCGGCGTCACGGGCGCCAGGCTCGGCGGGCACGACCGCTGGCACAGTGCGGGCCAAGAACGCAAACCTGCGCTGGCCGCCCAAGGGCAGCTCGCTGGTCTGGCGGTTCTCGAGCGTCCCGCCCATCTGGGTCGTTTCAGTCTGCAGGGCCGGGGGCGCGGCAGAGACCTCGATCGTTTCCGTGACCTCGCCAATCTCAAGCACGAAGTTGGCCTGGACACGGCCTGCCGACTGCAGGATGACGCCGCTCTGGACCGACCTCTTGAAGCCCGGCGATTCGCAGGCGATCGTGTAGGCGCCCGGCTTGATCAGCGGCCTGATGTAGTTGCCGACGACATCCGACTCGACCGTATCGGTCACGCCTGTGGCCTCTTCGGTAATCGTGATCGTCGCGCCCGGGATCGCAGCACCGGAAGGGTCCGTTACGACGCCAAGCAGCGTACCCATGTCGCGCTGGGCCATAGCCGGCATCGCGGCTAGCAGCAGTGCCAGCAACAGGGCTGGGATCAAAGAATACGAGCTTCGTCGCATGTCGTTCGTTGTCTCCTCTTGTTCCGGAACCAAGCCGGAACCTCGATACAGCTAGGAGCAGAGATCGTCGCTAGATCTATCCACCCCACCGTTACCAGTATAAGCACACGGCCCGTCACAAGCGCAAATTTCGGGCTGTCGGAACGAGATGAAAAGGCACGCCTGTGCTCGGCCGGCTGGCTCGGGTTCGAGTCCTCGGCGAATCTTGGCTGGAAGGGCGGTGGCGCGGTGCCCAACCGGCGGTCTGGCTTGGCGCGATCCGACCTGAGCCCGGCCGGCACTTTCGCGTTGATTCATCCACAATCCGGGCGAAGTCCGTTTGCACGAATTGCGCCGGAGCGGAGTATTCATAATGTGAGGGCCGTGGCCGGAGCAGTTCCCGTTGGCAATTCGGTCGCTTGGATGAGGGGCGGCTCGGTTCCCGCTCACGCCGCCGAATCGGTTCACCAACTCGTCGCAGCAGCACAGTCTGGGGACACGGCGGCATTCGGCCGCTTGGTCGAACTCCACCAGCAAAGAGTGTTCCGCACCGCCCGCGCCATCTTGGGAAACGATGCGGACGCAGAGGATGCGGCACAAGAGGCATTCCTCCGAGCTTTCCGCCATCTTGCGAGCTTCGACCCGAGGAGGGACTTGGCGGCGTGGCTCTACAGACTCACGGTCAATGCCTGCCGTGACATGACAAAGCGCAGGCCCCGAAAGGGGACAGCGGAGATCGACACCGAAGTCTTGTTCGCACGGGATCCCGGACCGTTCGAGGCGGCCGCTCTGCAAGAACAGCGGGACTTGACCCGTCGTGCGATTGCCCGGCTGCCGTACAAGGAGCGGGCGGCCATCACGCTGCGCGACCTCGAGGGCCTTACGACTGCAGAAGTCGCGGCGGCCCTCGGAACGACCCAAGCCACTGTCCGGTCACAAGTGAGCGCAGCTCGCGCAAAGCTGCGCCGCTACATCCTTGGAGGCCGGCGGAGCCAGACATGAACTGTCCCACCGAACTCGAACTGTCGCTCTTCGCCGGTGGGGATCTCCGGGAGCGCAAGGCCCTCCGGATCGCACAACACCTGCGTTCTTGCAACGCCTGTGCGCAGGCGCTGGATGAGTTCCGAGTGGTCCGGTCGGCAGTGATGGACAGCCGCGCTCCAATGCCGCCCCACCTGCGCTCCGCGCTGTCCACTCGGGTGCTGTCTCAGATTGCTGTCGAGCAAGGCGACTCCGATCAAGTGTCACTGTGGCACCGGCTGCGCTGGGGCGTCGCAGGAGTCGCGACAGCCTGCGTCTCGATTGCCATCTTGGGCCTGCAGCCGGATTGGCAAGCCTTGGAGCTGCCACAGGTGGTACTGGCCCCCGCCCGGCCTCCCGCGCAGGCGTTCGCGCTTTCCGGGTCTTCGCGGTTCGGATCATCGCCTGCCCCGCGCGCAGCGGCGAGTCCTGAGACTGCCGCCGATCCGCTCAATGCGGCCAAGCTGAGTCTAATTGCGGATTCCGACGGCTCTGCAAGGCTCCGCATCCCATCCAACGACCCAGCGATTGAAATTCACTGGCTGATGGACTGAAGGAGGTAACATGACACGCCATTCTATTCCCGCACTCTGCTTAGCCCTGCTTTTCTTGGTTGGCTCGCCCCCTATGCTGACCGGTGCAGAGGACGAGCAACTCATTCGCATCTACCGCCCGAAGCACGCACAGGCCGACCTGCTGGAAGACCTTGTGCGCCAGTCGGGAACGCTGGTCAGGGCAGACCCAGCGCTAGGCGTGGTGCTGGTCCAAGGACACCCTGAACAAGTTTCCATGGTCATCGAGACGCTCGCAGAACTAGACACACCGCAGCCAGATCCAGCACCAGCAGACCCAGCGCCGGCAGACGTGGTCCTTGACCTCCACCTCGTCGGCGCATTCCGCAGCGAGGCGGAGTCGTCCGCAGCACCGGAACCGGTGCAGAAGGCCATTGACGAGATCCGGGACACGTTTCCGTTCGCGGCGTACCAACTGCTGGAGTCCCTGACTGTTCGCACCAGTCGCGACGGCCGCATCGCTTCCGTCAGAGGCCAAATCCAGAGCCAGGACCGGGTGGACTACAGCGTAATGCTCCTCCTAGCCGACGAGCGCCCTAAGCCGGAGGCGATCAAGTTGAGCCTGATCAAGCTCGAGCTCAGCCAAACTGACTCAGCTTCGGGTAAAGAAACGGCGCAAATCGAGACTCAACTCACAGCGGCACACGGCAAGACACTGGTCGTCGGCAAGGCGGGAGTGCGGGGCATTGCGGACGGAATCTTCCTGCTGCTGACGGCGCGCCTCGAGTAGTATCCGCCACCAGAAGCGCGCATCGCTAGTCTTCAAGCTGGCACGCTCGGAACACGGCCGGCCGGGCGGAACCCGGAGTTCACTGGGACCTGCAACTCGCTGCAGCACCAAGGCCCGGCGTTACACTGCGGGCGAGATCAGGTCAGGATGTCCTTGACCACGTGGCCATGCACGTCGGTCAGCCGGAAGTCGCGCCCGGCGTGGCGGTAGGTAAGCCGCTCGTGGTCCATGCCAAGCCGGTCCAAGATGGTCGCCTGGAAATCATGCACCGTCACCGGATTCTCGGCGATGCCAAAGCCCATCTCGTCACTGGACCCGTAGACCATGCCGCCCTTGACTCCGCCGCCGGCCAGCCACGAGCTGTAGACCTTGGAGTGGTGCCCGCGTCCTTCGGCACCGGGCGACGGGCAGGTCGGCGTGCGCCCGAATTCCGTCGTCCATACCACGAGGGTGTCGTCCAACATGCCGCGCGACTTCAGATCCCGGATCAGTGCTCCGATTGGCTGGTCGACATTCTTGGCCATGCGGTTGTAATTCGTCATCTTGGCGTGCGTGTCCCAGTTGTGGTCGATGGCCGTGCCGCCATCGATCAGCTCGACGAAGCGAACGCCTCGCTCGACCAGCCGCCGTGCCACTATGCACTGCCAAGCGAAGCCATCGGTGCTGCCGCGCTCGAGCCCGTACATGTTCAGGGTCGCGTCAGACTCCTTCGTGAGGTCGAACGCTTCGGGTGCTTCCACCTGCATGCCGAACGCCGTCTCGAACGACTTGATGCGGGCCGACAAGTTGGTATCCCGCTCGCGTCCCTGCAGGTGCTGCCGGTTGAAGTACTCCAGCAGGTCCAGCTCCGTGCGCTGCTGGTTGCTGGATGTCCGCTGGCTCATGTGCGCGATCGGCTCGTCTCCCGGGACGATGCGCGTGCCCTGGTGCAGCACTGGCAAGAAGTCCGATCCCCAGACCTGACCGCCCGCATACGGAATCTCGGGCGCGATCACCATGAAAGACGGCAGGTTCTGGTTAAGCGTGCCCAACCCGTAGCTCACCCACGAGCCGATGCTGGGCCGGTTGAACGTCGCCGATCCGGTGTGAATCCCCAGAGTCGCGCCGAAGTGGTCCCCGTTGATGTTGGTCATCGAGCGCACGACCGCAATGTCGTCGATGACCTCGCCGGTGTGCGGGAATAGGTCGCTGACTTCAACGCCGCTCTGGCCGTATGGACGGAATTCCCAATCCGCTCCCTTGTAGACGCGGTTCTTGCTGTGCCGCTGGTCGTGGTTCTGCCGCAGGAAGGGCTTGGGATCGAAGGTGTCCACGTGCGACACGCCACCCGTCATGAACAGGAAGATGACCTGCTTGGCCTTGGCCGGGTAGTGCGGTTTCTTCGGGCTGAGCGGATCAGCCGCAGTCGAGCCCAGCATTTCCGACAGCAGGCCGGGCAGAAGCAGGCCGCCACCGGCGAGCGAGCGGATCGTCTGGCGTCGATTCAATCCTCGGGCACGCAACATGGCAGTCTATATGGTACCGCCGAAGGGCCATCGCATGAAGCGTTTCGACTACGTGTTCCTCATCTTGTCTGGATTCTTTCTCTCCAGCCTGGTCCTGGCGAACACGTTCGTTTTCAAGTTCCTCGACGTTCCGCTGCCGATCATCGGCGTGGCCACGATCAGCTTGGGCGTGCTGCCCTACCCGATCACCTTCCTATGCACCGACCTCATCAGCGAGCTGTACGGCAAGCAGCGCGCCAATGCGATCGTGCTGACCGGAGCCGCGGTATCGGTATACATGCTGGTGCTGCTGCAGATCGGACGAGTGCTGCCGGTGTCCCATTTGCAGGAACCTGTCATCCAAGACCATTACATGGCGGTCTTCGGCCAGAGCGCTCGCGCCATCTTCGCCAGCATGGTGGCCTATCTGCTCGCGCAGTTCATCGATGTCCGTCTATACCACTTCTGGCGCAAGCTCACTGACGGCCGGCACCTGTGGCTGCGCAACAACGCTTCGACCATGCTGAGCCAGTTCATCGACACGACAGCAGTGGTGACGATCTTGTTCTATGGCGTCTGGTCTTGGTCTGAGATCACAGCGGTGATCATCGCCAGCTATGTCTTCAAACTGCTGGTCGCAGCCGCGGACACGCCCTTGATGTACTTGGGCACTTGGCTGTTTGCGGACATCCGGGAGGAGTCCCGCAGGCGTGGGCTGATCCACGAGTCGGCCTGAAGCGGCCGCAAGCCGCCACCGGATCAGGCGTCTTCGACGACTTGCAGCGTCATGCCCTCGACGAGGTGCCCGGCCTTCTCGCGGAACGCTGCCATGTGCGGCGCCCGGGCATGGGCTTGCAGGGCTTCCATGCTTGCCCACTGCTCGACAACCATCATCCGCTGGGGGTCCAGCGCCTGAGTCTTCCAACCCGTCTCGGCATCAAGGCACGGGGAGTACTGGACACAGCCGTCCTCGGCGAGCACGTTCGGCACGTTCCCCTTGAAAAGCGCTACGTACTCGTCCAAGGCTCCCTCTTTGACGCGGATTGATGCGATGACGTGAATCATGGTCTCCACATTGTCGCAAGGGGACGGGTGCGGCATTGAATCCTGAACTATCGACTCTTGCCCTCGGCCGCTAGATGCGAATCCATCGCGTTCTCGGGCCGCATCGAAGAGATGAGGTAGATGGCTAATCGCCCGTTCGAGACGTCAGCGACGATACGATACTAGCGATGCGATCCGAACGATCGCTGAGCCGCAGTCCGGCCGCGAGCGGAGCATGGTCGGGCACCAGCGCAATGAGGCCGCGGCCCGATCGCTCGAAGCGCATGGGCCACAGGAACTAACACGCCGACGCTAGGCATCGACCGCTTCCGGACGCCATGCAGAACTACAGTCCAGCAATCAAGCGTCTGATCGATGGCGGCCTCTTCGAGCGCCTTCCCGTGACCTTCGCCGTCTACTCCCTTGATCGCATCAGAGACTGGCAGCGTCTCTTCCCTGCCGAACAGGGCTACTTCGAGAGGCTGTTCGGCCTGCTGGAGCGATCCTCCGACGAAGCTGTGGCAGGACTGTTCGACCCCTTGCGGCAGGTCGAGCAGAAGATGGACATCCGCGGGGGAATCTGGCAGACCAAGGACTTCACGCTCGAGCACGTCGACTTCCTGCAGCGCAATCGCCACCTCGCCGAATGGCGCCAGGCCATCGCCGGCATCTTCGCCCGGATCGACCCATTGCTCGACGCCGAGGTGGCGCGCGCCGGAAAGCCGCGCTTGGTGGCAGTCGTCTCGCCGGCCGAGCTGCCGATGGGACCCGACCGCATGTGGACGCGGATCCGCGATCGAGGTCGCGTCGTGCCGCTAGCGCTGGCCGACGATGCGCCGCTGCGCAACTACCTCGCCCGCCTGCTGAGCGGTGCCGCGCTGGCCGGGCAGCGCCCCAGCATCTTCGACCTCTACGGCGAGCAACGCTCCGAGAGCCAGTTCGACACCTGGGTGGTCGAGGCCTCTGACCCGCTCATGCGCCTGGCCCGGGGGTTCGCCGGCTGGACCGGCCTGAGCTTCGAACGCATGGCCGATCTGCGCCAGGCGCTGATGAAAGATGTCAACGAACTGGTCACCCAAGAGAAGATTCCGGGCCCGCGGCAGCTGGGCGAGCGCCTGCAGAAGATGAATCCGGGAGCCCTGCGACGGGCCGCCGGACGCGATCCGGTCATGCAGGACTTCCTCCAATCGGTCCTGCTCAACGGCAACGGCACGCTGCTGATCAACAACACGTTCGTCGAATGGGCATCCTTGCAGGCCATCCGGCGGGCGCGCCCTTCGGTGTTGCTCGCCTCGTTCGGGATCCGCAACAAGGTCAAGCCGTTCAGCAGCCTGCTGATCTACTCCGACCAAGAGGAGACCAACCCGATTCCGACACAGGCAGACATGCTGGGCTCGTACGTCGACTTGGAAGTGTTCTACCAGTACATCTGGCAGGAATGCGAGAAATACGCCGAGTACCGGCGGAACACGGCGTATCTCTTCATCGGCACGGGCATGGACGCATTGTTCGCAATCGCGCCTCCGGATTTCCCGCTGTTCGCCTCGGACGCGCCCCGAGAGCCCGAGGAAGTTTTCCTGAGTTGCGCCGCCTGGCTGGGGCTCGATCCGCGCTCTGCCGGCTGAGCGGTCGTGCCGGCGGAAGCGGCGCGCTGCGATTCCCGCTAGCGATCAAGAACAAGCCTGCATGTCGAAGGGTGATCTCGATCTTGACATTAGCCAAGGTCCGTTCAAGACGATCCTCGCAGACCGTACGGGAGATGTGGGTGGACAATAAGGGCATGTCCGAACTGCTAGATCCGCGCCCGGTATTTACCATCGTCATGGGTTGCAACGGAGTCGGCAAGAGTGCTTGGAAGCGCAAGAACTACGACCTGCTACCGAGCCGCTATTTCGATCAAGACTCGGTCGCCGGCGGCATCGGAGACTGGAACAGCCCGGAGGCCCGCGCCCGGACGCGAGTGTACGTCGACGCCCAGATTGCAGAATCGATCGACCAGCGGCTGGACTTCGGCACGGAAAGCACCTATTCCGGTCAGCCCGGCCCGGCCCTCGTGGAGCGCGTGATCAAGGCAGGCTACCGCATCGAAGGGGTATACTTCGGCACCAACGACCCGCAGATCAACATCGACAGAATCGAACATCGGGTGTTTGCTGGCACCGGCCACATGGTCGACCCAAAACGGATTCCCGAACGCTGGCGGTACTCTCTGTCCAACCTACGCCGCTCGGCGGAGCAATTTGACTTGCTTCGGCTCTTCGACAATTCCGAGCACGACGAGTTCCACCTTCCCAGACCGGTCGAGCAATGCCAGCTGGAGCGGGGAAACGTTGCTTGGCAGATAGAAGCGCCGGTCCCATGGTGCATGAACTGGCTGCAGGGACTGGCCCAGAGACAGGCCGAACTGCAACGCCACGAAGCCAAGCGCGCACGTCGCACGTCGTCAGCCCGGCCTGACAAGCCGCTCCTTGCCGACTACGGCACTGGCGAGACTATTGGGCGGCTGCAGGAGGACCGCGAGGATCCCGAGCCGGACCGCAGCAACTATGAATTCAGCCGGTAGGGACACATGCCCACAGAAACTCCCGCGCAGCTAGCGTCCCCAGTCGAAGTCGTGCGGCGATCTGTAGGGGCCGCGCTTAGCAGACCATCGGGAGGCGAGCGCGAGCCCCCCGAACCGTGTCCAGGACTCCGGGGCACCGTGCCGGATTCGTCCGTAACTGGCTTCCATCGGGAACCGGATTCTCGCTGAAGATGGGCTGCCGAGCGAAGGGCACTTAGCCGGGATTCCTTCAGTAAGTCATTTTCTGCAACTGGGCTAGGTACTTGACTCCACACGCCACTATATGTTGTGGTTAGGTCATGAAGCGAGATTACCCGAAGACACAAGTCGAGTTTGAGCAGCGATTCGCAACCGAGGAGGCTTGTCGCGGGTACATCGCTCAGTTGCGCTGGCCCGACGGATTCGTCTGTCCGCGGTGCCAAGCCAAATCGGCCCGCAGCGCCACGCGACAGCGCTTGATCTGTCGTTCCTGCCGCTATCAGGCATCGGTGACCGTCGGGACGATCTTCGAGGGGACGCGCAAGCCCTTGCTGCTATGGTTCCGAGCGATGTGGTACGTCACAACCCAGAAGCACGGGGCCAGCGCTCTGGGGCTACAGCGGGTGTTGGGGTTGGGGCAATACCGGACAGCTTGGACGTGGATGCACAAGTTGCGGCGGGCGATGGTGCAGCCGGGACGCGAGCGGCTCACGGGCACGGTAGAGGCGGACGAAATCTACGTCGGCGGCAAGGAGGTGGGAGCCCGCGGGCGATCGCTTGGCAAGAAGGCCGTGGTGGCAGTCGCTGTCGAGCAGCGCGGGGCCGGCATGGGGCGGGTCCGGCTCAAGCGGGTGCCCAATGCAGCGGCAGCGAGTTTGGAGGATTTCCTGGAGGAGGCCGTCGAGCCCGGCAGCACGATCCGTACCGACGGTTGGAGCAGCTACTCTCGGCTGCAGAAGTTGGGTTACCGCCACGACCAAGCGGTCTTGGGCGGGGACCGGGAACTGGTCGAGCGGGTGTTTCCCAGAGTGCATCGTGTCGCGGCCCTGCTCAAGCGCTGGCTGCTGGGGACGCACCAAGGCGCGGTGGAGCACCAACACTTGGACTACTACTTGGACGAATTCACTTTCCGCTTCAACCGCCGGAGCTCACGCTCCCGCGGCCTGTTGTTCTACAGACTGCTCCAGCAGGCGGTAGCTACCGCACCAGTCCCGCGCAAGGCCATGCTTGGAGGCCAACCAGTCCGACAGACCACGGGGAAAACTGCTGTGGAGTAAAGTACCCATGCTCAACCACAACATATAGTGGTGTGTGGAGTCAAATACCCAGCCCAGTTCTGCAAATCACTTACAGAGATTCAGCACTGTGCCCTGCCACGCCTTTCCCTGGCACACTATAATCCCCACAGTGAAGGTAACGATGAGAGTGCTTCGCGAGGCAGCGTTGAAGCTGCCGGTCGTCGTTCTGGCTCTCGGCGCAGGGGCGACAACCACAGGGAACGCAGGGGCAGAGGCTCGGCTGCTCCGGGACATCGAGCAATCCGGACGCCTGGGCTTGATTGGCGTAAGCGCATCCGAGCGGCTCAAGCCCATCGGCCCGCTCGCACCGGGAGACCCGCCAATGCTGGCCTTCCGGTACTTGGAAGACCGCCGCCGCCACCGCTTTGGCGAGCTGGACCTGATGATGGACGATGCCGGCCACTAGGGGCCAACTAACCGTCGCAGCAGGGTTGGCGTGCCTGCTCTTCGCCGGACCGCCCGCAGGGGCTGACCAGCCCCTCGAGGATGGCCTGCGGCATTTCGGCTCCGGGGAATACGCCGCCGCGAAGCAGCGATTCGCAGCGTCCTCGGATCCGCGCGCACCCACGCTGGAAGCGATCGTCGATGCTTCCTTGGGCCAGTGCGCGCAAGCCTTGGAGCGTCTGGAAGTGGCGGACAGGCAGGACCGGACCGTCGCCAAGCTGGCAGGACTGGCGATGGCGCGCTGCGCCATCGCAGAAAAGCGATTTGACGCCGCTCTTGCCGCTCTCGAAGGCATTCCCGCCGAACTCTCCGACGACCCCGACGTGCTATACGAGACCGCCAGGCTGTACTTGAAGGGCTGGAACGAGGCGGTCGAGGCGATGTTTGCATCCGCCCCGGCATCGTTCCGGGTGAACCAACTCTCGGCCGAGATCTTCGAAATCCAAGGGCGCTACGACGACGCTGTTCGCGAATATCACAAGGCCATCGAGAAAGCGCCCGGAACATTGAACCTGCACTACCGCTTGGGCCGCGCCCTGCTGATGCGCTCCCACGAGCCCCAGGCGCTCACCGAGGCCTTGGAAGAATTCCGCGCCGAGCTAGAGCTCAACCCTAGAGACGCGGTGGCGGAATTTCAAGTCGGCCAGATCCTCCAAGTGCTGGGCCGACCATCCGAAGCGCTGCTGCACTTCGAGCGAGCCGTCTCGCTCGACAGCGAGTTCCCCGAGGCGCTAGTCGCGCTAGCGAAGGAACGCTCTCGCCTGGAACAGTACGACGAGGCAATCGCCCTGCTCGAGCGCGCGCTGGCCCTGCATCCCGCTAGCGAGCCAGCGCACTACAGCCTGATGCTGGCATATCGCAACGCGGGCCGGCGCGAGGACGCCCTGCGCGTCCAGCAGGCGCTGGAAGAGCTGCAGGCCCCGTCCGAAGGCGAGTTCAGCGATTTTCTCAAGCGTATCGGCGAGGCGCCGTGAGGGCACGCGACACCGGATGCGCGGCGCTCGCGCTGCTGGCCCTCTGTGCCGCGCACACTCGGGCCGAGTCCATCCGCTACGTCGATATCGCCGCTACCGCGGGTTTGCAAGACGTGTTCCCCAACGGCGGAGACCGCTCCAAGGCGTGGATTCTCGAAACCACCGGCAGCGGCGCAGCCTTCTTCGACTTCAACGCCGACGGCCTTCCGGATGCCTTCGTGGTGTCGGGCCAGGGCGGCACGAACCGCCTGTACCAGAACCAGGGCGGGCGGCGCTTCGTTGACGTAACCGAGCGAGCGGGACTGCTGAGCGAAGGCTGGGGGCAGGGCGCCTGCGTCGGCGATGTGGACAACGATGGGTTCGCCGACCTGTTCGTCACCTACTGGGGCGAGAATCGCCTCTATCGCAACCAGTCCGGCAAGCGGTTCGAGCTTGTGCCCGTCCCCGACAGCGGCAGCTACAGCACGGGCTGCGCTTTTCTCGACGCTGACAATGACGGCGACCTAGACCTTTTCATTGCCAACTACCTCAAGTTCGATTTCGAGCACACGCCGAAACCGGGCCAGAACCCGTACTGCTTCTATCGCGACATGCCCGTCGCCTGCGGCCCGCGCGGCCTGCCGTTTGCCCGCAACGAGTTTCTGCGCAATGAAGGCGCAGGCCGCTTCACGAACGCCTCCCGCACGAGCGGGATTGCCGCTCCCGGCCGCAACTACTCGCTCGGAGCCGTCAGCGGAGACTTCAACGGGGACGGCTGGGCGGACATCTACGTCGCCTGCGACCGCACTCCGTCGATCCTATACATCAACCAGGGCGACGGCACGTTTGCCGACGAGGCGGTCTTGCGCGGCGTAGCCTTCGACGAGCACGGAGAGGCGCTTTCCGGCATGGGCGTGGCCGCTGGCGACACGGACGGCGACGGTCGCGACGATATCTTTCGCACAAACTTTTCTGACGAGCGCTCGACCCTGTACACCAACCGAGGAGACGGCGATTTCGACGATTCGACTGTTCGCTACGGCCTAGGCGTCAATACACGCTTCGTTGGCTGGGGTTGCGGATTCTTGGACGCCGACAACGACGGCTGGCGAGACATACTCCTAGTCAATGGCCACGTCTTCCCCGAAGTCGAAACGCTCGTCGATAGCGACCTGAGCTATCGCGAGCCGCCCGTGCTGTATCGCAGCCTGCTGGGCCGCAGATTCGAGGATATCTCCGCCAGCGCCGGACCCGGGATGCGGCAAGAGCGCGCAGCGCGCGGCCTGGCCTTGGCCGACATCGATAACGACGGCAGGGTCGAGGCGTTGATCAACAGCCAGAACGAGCGGCCCGCCCTGCTAGCCCAGCAAGGGAGCGCCGCGGGAAATTGGATCGTGCTGCACCTCGAAGGCAGCGTGTCGAACCGCAGCGCGATCGGCGCGAAGGTGCGCGTCATCGCCGGCGCCAAGACGCAGCGAGGGGAGGTCAGGGGCGGCGGAAGCTACCTGTCGCAGCACGACTTCCGGCTTCATTTCGGGCTGGGCCCTGCCACAGAGGTCAATCTCGAAGTGCGGTGGCCGAGCGGTACGGACCAGCGCTTGGAGGGCTTGGCCGCGGGTCAAGTCCACACAATCCGTGAGCCGTCGCGGCGAGACTGAGACCGGTTCCAAGCGCGCTGGCGGTCACACGGCGGGCGACCCGTTCGTCTTCTCCGATCCGCTGCGCCTGTACGCTTCGTGGACCTTGGCTATGGCCTTGGCGGCGTCGGCCGCATCGTCCCGAGTGCCCATGAATATGTTCATTGGCAGCCAGAACGCATTGCGGGTCGCAGCTTCGGCGACCGGACAGGGCAGCACGCGGTGCGGCTGCCGGTCAAACAGCGGGTTCGCGTACAAGGCATGCGGGTAGAACGGCCGCACGGGCACGCCCTCGGCCTGGACGGCGGCGACAAAGCGGTCACGGTCCGTCCCGAACTCGCCTTCCGAGATACGGCCCGGAACGATATACCGTGTCTGCACGGCGGCGCCGGGCGGCGCTTGCTGGAAGTCAATGCCCGGAACTCCTTCCAGCTCTCGCTGGAAGCGGCCGAAGTTGGCCGCTCTGAGGCGGATCTGATCCTGCAATCGCTCGAGTTGCGAACCCAGCAACACCGCTTGCATCGCAGTCATCCTCAAGTTGGTCCCGACCTCGAAATGCTCGAACCACCCCTTGCCCGGCAGGCGCCCGGCGTCTGCGATCGAGCGCGCCTTGCCGGCCAAGTCCTCGTCACTCGTGATAAAGATGCCGCCCTCTCCAGCCGTCATGGCCTTCGAGTTTTGAAAGCTGAAGGTGCCGATCGTCCCCAGACCGCCGGCACGCGTGCCGAACCACTCCGCGCCATGGGCGTGGGCGGCGTCTTCGATTACCACCGTTTGGTGGTCCGTCGCAACGCTGACGAGACGGTCCATGTCCGCTATCACTCCGCCAAAATGCACCGGCATGATTGCCTTGGTGGCTTCGGACAGCCCTTCTACGACCCTCACGGGGTCGAGGTTGTAGGTGTCTGCTTCGATGTCGACGAAGACAGGCACGCCGCCGACGCGACAGACGGCGGTGGCCGTGGCGATAAAGCTGTGCGCCGGCACGATCACTTCGTCGCCCTGGCCGATGCCAAGCGCGTGCATGGCGAGTTCCAGCGCCATCGTGCCACTAGAGACGGCGACCCCGAAGGCCGCGTCGTGATACTGGGCGAAGAGGCTCTCGAAGCTGGCGACCGGCGGACTGCCGCCGCCCCAGCCAGAGGTTTCGAGCACCTCGCGAACCCGTTCTAAGTCGGTGCCGCCTATGGTCGGCCACGCCGGGTACGGCGCTTTGCGCAGAGCGTCTCCGCCTGCCACTGCCAAGACTGGCACAGCCATGGTCTCCCAGTGTAATTCGGCAGGCAGAAGCACGGCGCTTGCCACTGCAGCGGTGTCGTAGACGGATAGAGGGGAGCCCTTTTTCTGACGAATAGAAGTGTGCCCTCTTCGGTGTCTCGTGGAGGCGGCGGCTCGGGGGCCCAGCGACCTAGGGATATCTGAGTAACCGGTGCCACGCCTCGATCCCCGAAACAGTTCCCGCTTCGCTCGCCAAGCAAGAGGATGACTTGCTCGGCTCTCCGCCCGCGGGCTCCCGTGATAGCGCTCCCGCGGGCCGCGCCGGCTAGCTTGGAGGGATCACGGCGGCACATCTTGGAAGGGACTCGCTGGAGGCCCAACGCCGCAGACCTGCCCGCGGTCTCAGGCAGTGCCCAATGCCTTGCGAGCACGCGTCACAGCGGCCGCGTCCCGGTCGGAAGGACCGTGCAGGTAGTATGTCGACGCGGCCAGCATGTGAGGCCGCCATGCTGGGCTCACCAGGGCGAGATCTTCGAAGATGGCCGCTGCGTACTTGAAGCGGTGGGACTCATCCACCTTGCGGAACAGGATTCCGAGCGACGACCTGAAGAACTCCGTTAAGTCCGGTTGGTCCTTTGCGTAGCCGAAGGCCCTTCGCGCGGCCTGGTCGATGTCCGTGTCGAGCCGTCCGAGGATCGCGGCGACCTCTTCGCTTCCGCTCTGGGACTCATCAGCGCGCTCGAGCTTGCTGAGGTCCAAAGGCCTCATTTCACCGCCCTGCGACATATAGTCTCCGAACTGGCCCATCCATCCAACGCCTTGCAGCAGCAGGTACAGGCGCGTCTCGGCATCGCCGGACATCCGGAATGCGTAATGCAAGGCGTTCGCGGAGGTGACGCAGTGGACTCCGAGAATGCCGGGAAGCCTAAGCATCAAGTCGCCGGCGGCAAGGTGGATGCCGTCCCAAGCGTCGCGAGCGTTGGCCTGCCCCTCCACCAGCATCTTCGCGACTTCGGTGCTTGCAGCGACTGGCTCGGTGCCTCGCACTGCCTCCAACACGCCCCGCGCACGCGACGGATCAGTCGATTCCCCCGAAATCCAGTCCGGTGGCAGCTTCGGAAGCAGCTTGCCCGCCGTCTCCGCATTGGCGGGATGGGACTGATCCTCGAAGGTGTAGCCATTCATGCGACGATCTGTCCCAAAATCCAGCAGCCCGAGGACCAACGACCGCAACGCCGGTTCCGCGTGACGCCAGCCGATCGCCTGCAGGGTGCGCCAAGCGCTGGCGGTGAAGATCGCCTTGTGCCCGATATTGCGATAGTCCCTCGCTCCATACCGCCACAGCCCCTCGATGACCTCGTGTCCGCCCTTCGTGCGGGCAAGCGCCGTGATGGCGCGATCCGCCCGTTCCTCGTCCCAAGACTGCATGGCGGCGTGGAACTCCCCCCACGCGTTGTGCGCCGAGGGCAGCGGTCCTTTGGGTCTGCGCAGCTGGAAATCGTCCTCGTCGGCGTCCCGCTGCTGCGACTGCTTGAAGTAGTCGAGAGCCCATAGCAGCGGCAGCAGCCGCTCGCGGTCCGGCGCGTCCAGGCTCAGCTGGTTCGCTGAGTGCAGGACGAATACGCAATGGAACTTGAATCCCGGCGGCTGCGGACTGACATTCCGGATCCCGGCCAAGAACAGAGCCGACAGCAGCTCGCGGTACGAGAGTCCCGCCTTGAGCCGCCCTGCGACGACTTCGATGCAGTCGCTGCGGGGCGTCTCCTCGATCAGTCGGACAAGCGGCTCGATATCGGCACCGAAGCGGACGATGTCGGACGCGACGGCTTGGTCCGCCGCCGCTAGCGTCGTGCTCTTCCAAAGGCCCCCAGTGACGATCGATCCGGACCCTGCGATGCCCTTGATTGCTTCCCTGCGGTTCATTCGACCGGAGCCTCCGCCCGCCGTCGCCTTCATGGAAGCACGAACCGGGCCCGGCGCGGGCGTTTTTTGCGAGACAAGTCTGAAAATCCACATCCCTCGGCGAAGCTTGGCCCGATTCGGGCGAGGGCTTCAGAGAATCGGGAGCGAGCGGGTCCCAATGGGAGGGTGCTGGAGGGTTCCCAGCGCAGATCCCTAACTGGTGCCTCGGCTCGGATTGCGAACATCGGGTGCTCGGACACATGCCGGCCGCCGGAGCGTTCCACGAAACGGGCACGGTAGCCGAGAGCTTGTCAACGCGGGACTGTCTCGCCGGCCTCGCGGGGCCGCAGTGAATTGTCGGGGTCGTAGATGCCGATCCAGTGGTTCGTAAAGCGCAGTTCGTCCTGTGGCATCACCTGCGGCATGTGGCACGACGAGCATGTCCGGCCTACTCCCTGGAGGCAGACGGAGGCGGGCGGCAGGCGGTTCTCGTGACACTCGAGGCAGCGCCGGCTCTCGCGAGCCGTCTCCGGCGATAGCGGCCCGTGCGGATCGTGGCAGCGCATACATGCCAGGGGTTGGTCGCCGGCCTGCCGACAGGCGCTCCGAGAGAGATAGACGGGCTGGTGCCGGACATTCCAAGGATCGCTCCAGTCGATCACCTGGCCGGAGGACGCCGGCGGCCTGTGGCAGTCGCCGCAGAACTGGAGCAACTCGTCACCGGGAAGTCGCGCCGGATTCCTAATCGCGGCCGTCGCCTGCTCCAAGTGGCCGGATGCGATTGCCTCGACATGCTGACGGCCAGGCCCGTGGCAGGCCTCGCAACGGACACCCAGCTCGCGCGGCTGCAACGCCGACCCGTCTCCGAGCGCCAGCGGACCGGTCGAATGGCACTGGAAGCAGCGCATGATCGAGGGCCGCGGGCCGAACGTCTCGTAGTACACACCCAGTGCTTCCTCGGCGCCCCGGGCCGGAACGTCGCGATGTCCCGGCGTCGTTCCCAGCGAGCCATTCGCCGCGTAGTAGCTGAAGTGATGCTCGACATAGCGATCCTCGTCGACCTGCCCGACGAAAGTGACGGCCTGCTCTCCCGCGCCGAACGCCCAATCGAGCCGAGAGTCGGTCCGCTTCCCTTTGGCGCTGACATTCACGCGGAGCGCGCCGTCCTCGACTCGGTACGAGTATGTGGCACCGCCCGTTCGTGCCAACGATCCCGAGGGCGCGAACGACGGCGCGGCCGGATGATCAGCCGTGCGGTGCAGCGAGAGCGCGTGGCCGGTGGTCGACTGCATCGCGAACTGCTCGGCGTGGCAGGCCGCGCACGCATCCGCTCCCAAATACGACTCCGGGGAGTGCTCGAAGACGTCCAACGGCTGGGCGAATAGCCGAAGCGCTGCCAATGCGAGCCACGGCAGCATCCATTTCAGCGCTCGGTTTCTGGGCATCGGCGCGCTGGCAACGTATTGTATGGATTATGGTACTCCGAGCCCGGCAGTGCCTGAGCCCGGGACCGCAGCCACCCTCGACGGCAGGGCGGCCGCGAGGGGGAATGGCCTTGCCAGTCCTGTCAGCGCTGGCGCTGGCCGGCACCCTGTGCGCGGCCGAGGCCGAGGAATCGACCGATGCCCGGGTCCGACCGGTCTGGGCAGACGAGCAGACCAACGCGCTTGGCGCTCCCTCGCCGGACGGCGACTACCTCTCCTTCGTGGACACTGCAGGGAACCTCGCGCTCCGGGACTTGGCGTCGGGCGCCAGCCGTGCGCTGACCAGCGGCGCGGGCGGTCCCGCCCCCGGACAGTTCGCGTATTTCTCCGTCTTCTCTCGCGACAGCCAGCAAGTCGCCTACGCGTGGTTCAACGAGGAACGCTTCTACGAACTGAAAGTCGTCTCGGTCGATGGCTCCGCGCCGCGCACGCTGTACCGCAATCCCGAGGCGGGCTTCGTCCAGCCCACGGCGTTCTCGCCGGACGGCGATCAGGTGCTGGCCTTGCTGTTCCGGCGAGACAACGTCAGCCAGATCGCGCTGGTGTCGACGATCGACGGCTCGGCGCGCGTCTTGCGTTCGCTGGACTGGTTCTACCCCAAGAAGGTCGACCTGTCGCCGGACGGGCGTTTCGTCGTCTACGACTCGATTCCCGCAGGTGAGTCAACGGCTCGTGACATTCACGTCGTCGCCATCGACGGATCGACCTTTGGCCCGCTGACCGACAACCCCGCCAACGACCTGTTCCCGCTGTGGACCCCTGATGGCAAGGCGGTGGTGTTCGGCAGTGACCGGGACGGCGAGATGGACGCCTGGATGCTGAAGGTGGACGGCGGCAAGCCTGTCGGCGAGCCCGAGCTTGTCCGCCGGGGACTTGGGCGCGCGCTGCCGATGGCGTTCACGAACGACGGGCACCTGTTCTATGGACTGCGGGCGGGACGGAGCGACGTATTCGTCGGCCGTTTCGATTCGTCCAGCGGCGCCCTGATCGGCGGCGCCAGCATGCTGGCCAGCCGGTTCGCCGGAGCGAATCGGAGTCCGGAATGGTCGCCTGACGGCCGCTCTCTGGCCTACCTCTCGCGCGTCGGCACGGAAAACTACGGACAGGAGCACCGAGCGGTGACAGTGCGTGACTTGGCCGCCGGCCGGGAGACTGTCCACACGCCGCAGCTCGCGTTTATCGAGCGGGTCAGGTGGTCTCCTGACGGCAGTTCCCTGCTGCTGGGCGGCGGGGACGCCCAAGGCCGGTCCGGACTCTTCGTGATGGAGCTCGCTACCGGCGAGACGACACAGGCGGTCGTCGAACGCACCGGGGAATTCCGCGGCTTGGAAGGCGACTGGTCAGCAGATGGCAGTCATATCTTCTTCGCGCAACGCACCGGCACCAACCGCTTCTCCATCCGATCCCACTCCCTGGAGTCGGGCCAGAACGAGGATCTCTACCACCCTCCGCCCGGCCGGGCAGTCATCCGCTCGCTTCGCCGGGCGCGGGACACGGACCGGCTCGCATTCGTGCTGGCAACCGGGCCCGACGGCGAGACACAGTCGGTAGAGGTTCTCGATGTCGGAACCAGCCGGGCGATCACAGTCCTGCGCTCACGCTACGGGGAGATTTCCGGCGTGGAGTGGGCCGCGGACGACGAGCTGATTCTGGTGAGCGCCGAGTCAGCCAGCGGATCGAGTCTTTGGACCGCCCCGCCAGGCGGTGCCGAGCCAACGCTTCTGGAGACTCCGTGGAAGCGTGCCGGCCCAATCCGGGTCAGCCCTGCCGGAGACGCTCTGGCGTTCTCGCACGAGGAAACGAAAGACGAGGTCTGGTCGCTCGAACTTCGGGCGGCGGCTCAATAGCGCACGTTCCTAGAAGCGAGATCGGGGCGGGACCATTCGGCCCCGCCCCTGCAATGGTTCAGTCCGGTCGCGGGAAGCTACCAGATGAAGCGGCCGCTGTACTGCCACTCGCGACCGAAGTGCGTGCGCACCTTGCTGGCTACCCGGCCGAAGTTCCCGCTGTTGACGTTGGTGGTGGGGTTCGCGCCCATGAAGCTGTTCGTGAGGTTGTACGACTCCATGCGGAACTCGAACTCCAGCCTCTCCGAGATGCGGGTTCGCTTGGCGAAGACCATGTCGAGGTTCGAGAAGCGCGGCCCGTGCACACCAGGGTAGCTCCACGGATTCGATCGCCGCGTGAATGGCGCCAGGTTCGAGAATGCGTCGGTGTTGAACATCCTCTCCCGGGTCGGGTTGGAGATCGCCGGGTCGCCGGTGACCTCAAGGCCCCCGAACCGGAGCAGCTCGCCGCCGACATAGGTGTAGAGCCAGCTGAGCTGCCAACCGCTGATGATCTTGTCCGCCACGCCCCTCACGTCCGACGCCACAGCCTTGTTCCGCCCGATCGGCAGTTCGTAGATGCCCGCCAAGGTGAACTTGTGGCGGCCCCGGATATCGTCCTGGAAGGTGAAGCGCTGGTCGACTTCGTCGACTTCGTCGTAGAAGTCCTCGTTGCGAGCCCGGTGGTAGTTGTACCCCATGATGACGTTGAAGCCGTTGGCGAAGGGCCTTTGCAGCTGCAACTGCAGCGAGTTGTAGCGCTCCCGGCGGCCCGGGAAGACATGTTCGATGATGCCGTTGCTGAGGAAGTGCGGATACGGGGTCAGCAAGTCCCTGACTCGAATATTCCGCCGGCTCGCCAGCGGCCCCGGCATGATCTCCTGAGGGAGCCCGTAGAAGGGATTCGGCGTCGCCCTGTTGATCGCGCTGCCGTGCTGGAAGCCGATGCGCGGGTCCAGCAGGTTGTGGCGCCGGTCGTAGGGCTGGTTGCTGCCGAAGTTCATGAAGTATGTCGCGTCGAGAACGATGCGGCTGGCAATCTCCCTCTGCAGCGAGAAGTTGAAGCGGTCATTGACGCCCGCGGTCCAGTCTTGGTGGAAGAATCTCGCCTCGTTCGATCCCAGAGTCGCGAAGCGTCCGAAGCGCTGGCCGAATGGCTCCGGCAGCGGGTTGGGATGGGGACCGCCGCTCGGGAAGGGGTCGCCGAAGTACGCCCTCGGCGTGCCGTTGATTGACGACAGCGGGCTACCCTCGATCTCGTAGCCCGGATAGGGCGTGCTGCCGAGAATGTCGAGACCGCGATCGGAAGCCCCACCTCCCTTCTCTTGGATCGGTGGCGTGGCGTATCGCGAGTAACCGATCCGCAGGGCCGTGCGCGTGTTCAGCCTGATGGCGAGGCCGGCTCGTGGCAGGAACAGGTTAGTCTGGCCGCTCCACGCGTAGGGGTGGCTGGAATCGGTGAACACCCAAGCTCCGAGCAGGTTGAACGGAGTAGTCCGCATCGCCAAGATGTCCGAGTGGACCCAGTTCATCGCCGAGGCCACTTCGGGAAGCCCTTGGTTGAAATCGAGGTAGCGGGAAAGCCGGTGCTCGGGATCCCGCATCGGGGTCTCGTACTCGTAGCGCAAGCCCAGGTTGAGGGTCACGCGCGAGTTCAGCTTGTAGTCGTCCTGGATGAAGAAGCCGAATACGTCGATCCGCGGACGGTTGACCGCCACGGTTCTCGCCCTGCTCCAGTTGCCGTCCTGCATGACGCCCAGCAGCATCGAGGCCCAGGCGTGGCCGAGCTCGCCTGTGTTGGGGCTGTTGGCCGTGTCGGCCGTGGGGTTGGCGTTAAAGCGGAAGCGCATGCCGCGCGGGCGCGCCGCCAGCACCAGCTGCTTGCGGTACTGGGCGCCAATCTTGATATAGTGGCGGCCCATCTGCTTGGACACCTTGGCTTCGAGGTTCCACGTCGAGGGCTCTTGGAACCAGAAGCCCGAGCGCCCGAACGAGGTCGTCGCGTCGGCGTCGACCCGGATTTCCGGGAAGTGAACGGCCGGGATGTCCCGCACGTGTGACGCGTACCAAGGGTTGTTCGGCCACAGCTCTGCCAGCCCCTCCTCGCCGATTTGGGCCTGGGGCGTGTAGAACGAATCGGTGATCTTGGACCACGAGCCGCGCATGTTGAAGACGGTAGTCGGCGAGATCGTCCACACGACGTCACCGGAAGCCTGCACGCTGTTGCGGGCGCTGCCCTGGCGACGCTGGGCGACAGAGCCGGAGTAGTCCGGCTCGCTCTGAGTCGTGTGGAAGCGGCTGATGCGCCCGAAGACCTTGACTCTGTCGCTGACGTTGTAATCAGTCCGGTTCGTGAGGTTCCAGTAGTCGAACGTAATCGGGAAGACATGGCGGAAGTTGTTCGCTCCCGAGGCATTGTCGCCGGGGTTGTTCGGCTCCCAGGTCTTGTCCAGGACCCGCAGCGATGTCGGGTCGAACCGGCTTGCCGGGATGCGGTTGTCCGGGAACTGCGAACGGTTGTCGCCGTTCGGGTCGGTCGTGAGCGGATCGAAAATGGCACGCAAGGCCCCGTTTCGATTGAGGCTGTTGGAGAAGTCGCCGTTGCGCTCGCCCGGGCGCGGCAAGGTCAGGTTGACCGTAGCGGGCGAACGAACGTCCTGAGCCTCGTAAGCGAAGTAGTTGAAGACCTTGTTCTTGACGATCGGATTGCCGGAACTCACGCCCCAGACGCTGCGGCGCACCACGCTCTTCTGCGAGGTCAGGGCATTGGGCCGCGCGTTGAGAACCGGATTACGGCCGAAATAGTAGGCGGTGCCGTGCCAGTCGTTGGTGCCGCTCTTCATCTGCACAGAGACGATCCCGCCGGCGCTGTGGCCGTACTCGGCGTCCGTGGCGTTCTGCTGAACATTCACCTCCGAAACCGCATCCATCGGCGGCGTGTACACGCCCTTGGCCCCGACAAGCTGTGGCACGCCGTCCATCAGCACGTTGTTCCGCGTCGCGGTATTGCCACCGACGTCTAGCTGGCTCATCGCCCAGTGATGGTACGGGGCGTTCTCCGCCCCTCCGCGATAGTTCACGGCGGGATCAAGTGCCGCGAGCATGTATGGATTGCGGTTGAGCAGTGGCAGTTCCTGCGACATCTTGGTGTCCAAGGTGGTCTCCATGGTGGTCGTGGTGAACTGCACGGCCACGGGCGCCTCCTCGACCGTTACGGTCTCGGTGACCGCGCCGAGTTCCAGAGCGGCATCGACGGTGATGTCGGCCCTGGTCTGAACGAGGATGTTCTGCTGCTGGAACGAGCGGAAGCCATCCGACTCGACGGTGATCGTGTACGTTCCAGGCAGTACGAAATCGAACAGGTACTGTCCGGCCGCGCTGGTCTGCGCCCCGGACGAGACATTCGTGTTGTCGTTGGAGAGGGTGACGTTCGCACCCGGAATCACTGCGCCCGATGCGTCGGTCACAGTGCCGCCGATCTTGCCGCGCAGATCCTGGGCTGGCGCGAATTGCACCGCCACTACGAGCACGACGGCGAGCGCCGCGCCGAGCAAAGAATACCTATGCATCGCTAATCCTCCTTAACCCCACCGCCGCACTCGCGCGACGATGCGCTAATTGTAACAGGCAGAACCCTCGTTCGAGTCCTACCAGCGGGCCGATTGGGGTCTCGATGCGCTGCGACAACCGGTTTCGTGGGGCTCCCTCGGACGCCGCGGGCAAGGCGCCGCCTCGTGCTCTCGTGCGTGCCGGCGACTCAGCGCAGCGCTCGCAGCGCAGCGCGGATCTCGGCCACGAACGGGTCGCTCGGCCCGTAGGCTGCGGACAAGATCTCGGCCGCTCGCTCGAATGCGTCCTTGGCGGCCGCCACGTCGCCCAATGCACTCCGGAGGTGCGCGAGGTTGAAAAGGGTCTCCCCGACGTCCGGGTGGTCCGGCCCCAGGGCTCCCTCTTGGATGTCGAGTGCGCGGCGATACATAGGCTCGGCCCGTGCGAGGTCGCCACGCAGGTGCAAGACGCCCGCCAGTCCTACCAGAGACAGCGCTACGTCCGGGTGGGACGAGCCCAATACCCGCTCGCGGATCGCGAGGGCCTTGGCTAGGATCGGCTCGGCCTCGTCCAGCCGGCCTGACTCCCGCAGCACGGACCCATAGGAGCCAAGCGCCTCGGCAAGGTCGATCGCGATGTCGCCCCCGGCGGGCTCCAGCAATCGGATCGCCTCGGCCAGAGCAGCCTCGGCAGCCGCGGTGTCGCTCCGGACTCCCGCCAAGCGGCCCAGATCCGCCAGGGCCTGTCCCCGCGACGGCGATGGCGCGTCCCACGCCGCCAGCGCCGCGAGATAGTTCGCTTCCGCGTCATCCAGCTGGCCGAGCGCTTCGTAGATCTCGCCGAGCCGGTTGTGAAGCCTTGCAACGTCATCGTGGCGCGCTCCGTACGCGGCTCGAAGGACCGCGAGCGATCGCTCCATCAAGGCCGCCGCATCAGCCGCCCCCCCGCGCATGGCGAGCGTGCCGGCCAGGTTGGCGCGGACAGCGGCCGTGGCAGGGTGCTCGTCTCCGAATGCCTGGGCGTGGGCCTCGGCAGAACTTCGGTACGCCGCCTCGGCTCCGTCAAATTCACCCCGCGCCTCGAGCAGGAGGCCCAAGGAATTCTGTGCTGCGGCGCGGGACTTCTGCTCGTCGGCCGGCAGGAGTGCATCCGTCTCGAAACGTTCCAGTGCCTCCAGATACGCTTGCCGAGCGCCGGCTGTGTCTCCGCCGTCCTCCCTGAGCCTGGCGATTCTCAGCAGGATCCGCGCACTCCTTGACCCGGATCCGGAGAGTTCCAAGGAGCGGTCGTAGAAGCCCGCTGCCTCGGCGTCCCGGCCGACGGCGGCCAAGGTCTCGGCAAGCTCGAACAAGGTGTCCCGGAATGTCGAACTGGCCGGATCTTGTGCCTCCAGCGCCTTCCGGAGCAGCGGCTCGGCGGCCTCGGCCCGGCCGTGGGTGCGCAGAAGCGCCCCTAGGCGCACGAGACTCGCAACCGTGGCGGGGTGCTCCAGGCCGGATTCGCGAAGCCGCCGCTCGTACGCCTCCCGGTACAACGTCTCGAACGGAGCCCTCTCCTCCGCCAAGCCGTCCGCGGCGAAGAGCGCGGCAGCGAACGAACCCGCGCACGCCGCAAGCAGAGGCAGCCCCGTCTTCACCGGCTCCACCTGCTCATCCCGGTCGTATACTACCCTAGCCTATGGAGATACGCGCCTTGCCGTGACGCCTCGCAACTGCTTGCACCTCTGCGTCGGAGTGCTCGGTACAGGACTGTCGGGGCTAGTAGCGGCCGACTTGCACTTCCAAGATCGCAGCGGCGCCTCTGGAATCGGCTTCCGGCACCACGCCGGTCCAACCCCTCAGAAGCACCTCATCGAGACGATGGGGGGCGGCGTGGCGCTGCTGGATTTCGATAACGACGGATTCCTCGATATCTTCTTCGTGAACGGCGGTGCCCTGGTCCAGGGCGATGACGGATTGTTTGTCGACCGGTCAGGGCCCGAGTTGCATGACCGGCTCTACCGCAGCCGGCAGGGCCAAGTGTTCGAGGACGTGACCGAGCAGGCCGGTGTCAGCGCGGCGAACCGGGGCATCTACGGCATGGGTGCCGCCACAGGAGACTACGACAACGACGGCTACGTCGACCTGTTCGTAACAGGCTACGGGGGCACCATCCTCTATCGCAACCTAGGTGGCCTCGCTTTCGAGGATCGCACCGGGGCTGCCCGAGCCAATGTCCCCGGGTGGTCGGCAAGCGCCGGATTCTTCGACGCTGATCTGGACGGGGACTTGGATCTGTTCGTCACCCGCTACTTGGATTGGAGCCTCGAGACGAGCAGAGCGTGCGGCGAGAAGATCCCTGTCTATTGCTCTCCCCGGGAATATCCCGCCGTAGCAAGCGTGCTGCTCCGCAATGAAGGTGACGGAACGTTTTCGGACGTCTCGCGGGAATGGGGCGTTTCCCAATCGCAAGGGAAGGCACTCGGCGTCGCGTTCAACGACGCGAACGCTGACGGGCTGCCGGACGTGGTGGTAGCCAACGATTCGACGGCTCAGCAGTTGTTCCTCAACCGGGGCCCAAGCGGCTTCACCGAGGAGGCGCTCATTGCGGGACTGGCATACAACGAGGACGGCGGGTCGTTCGCCGGAATGGGCGTAGACTTCGAGGACTACGACAACGACGGGAGTCCGGACGTGGTGGCAACAGCACTTGCGAAGGAACTCTACCCGCTGTTCCGGAACGAGGGCGCAGGCACGTTTGGGTATGTGACACGCCAGACAGGCCTGGCCGAGATCACGGCCCGGCTATCCGGGTGGAGCGTCAAGTTCGCGGACTTCAACCACGATGGATGGAAGGACTTGTTCGCCGCGCAGAGCCACGTTCTGGACAACGTCGAGATGATCGAGCCGGGGCTCGCCTACCTGCAGCCTCCCCTGATCGCGCTCAATCTGGCGGGCCGGTTCGCCGACATCGGCGCAACGGCGGGACCGGTCTTCCAAGCCAGCATCGCTGGTAGGGGCACGGCCTTCGGCGATCTGGACAACGACGGCGATATCGATCTTGTCGTGGGCGTGCTCGACGACAGCCCGAGAGTGCTCTACTCAAACGCATCCGCGGGCGAGAGTCATTGGCTGCAGGTCCGGCTGGTCGGCGGCTCAAGCGCCCGCGATGGCCAGGGCGCTCGCGTGAGCATTCGGACGACGTCCGGAGGGGAGCAGGTGCGCTACTCAACGACGGCCGGCGGGTACTTGTCTGCCAATGATGCCCGGCTTCATTTCGGACTGGGGTCCGAATCAATCGTGTCCAAGATCGCGGTTCGCTGGCCAAGCGGCGCTCAGCAGGTCTTGGAGGACATCAAGGCGGACCGGGTGATCACGGTCAGGGAGCCGGGGTCGTGACGGCACGACTCGCCGGACTCGCGATGTTCGCCGCATTGCTCGGCGCGCAGGTGCCTGGTCCGGTCGCGGACCATGTGAGGCGGGGGGTGGCGGCCAGGGAAGCCGGGCAGCTTCAGGAAGCGCGCCGGGAACTGGAGGCCGCGGTGCGCGCCGCGCCGGGACTCGCCGAGGCCCATCTGTACTTGGGGTTAGTACTCCACGAGAGCCAAGACTTCGTTGCAGCGGCCGAATCGCTCGACAGGGCGCTGGCACTGAAGCCGGGGATTCCGGGGGCTCACGAACTGCTCGGTTACGATCTGCTGGCACTGGGGCGGGTGGCGGAGGCCGTCCCACACCTTGATGCTGCGCGGCGCGAGAACCCGGGCCGGTGGCAGGTGAGCGTGTGGCTGGGAAGAGCGCATCTCGAAGCCGGAGAACCTGACACGGCGATCAGGCACTTGCTGGAGGCGCAAGCGTCCGCGCCTTCGGATCCGGAACTGCTCTATCTGGTCGGCAAGGCCTACTCGCAGCTCTCCCTGCGGTCACAGGCGCAACTGCTAGCCAGCGCGTCTGGGTCTCCGTTCGCTGATCTGGCGACTGCCGAAGACCACGACCTCAACGGGCGCGCCGACGAGGCGATGGCTGCGTATCGGAAGGCCCTCGCTGACAATCAGGCACTTCCTGACGCGTGGCGAGCGCTCGGCGACCTAGAGCGGGACCGCGGTGGCCTCAGAGCCGCCGTGGATGCCTATCGGCGAGCGCTGGAGATCCAACCCGGCAACGGAGTCTTGCACTTGCGCTGTGGCGAGGCGCTGCTCGGCCTCGGCCTCGCCGGCGAGGCGTTGCCGCATCTGGAATCTGCGGCCGCCGCGGACTCGTCTCCTGCTGCGGCGGAGGCGATGGGAAAGGCGCTGCTCGATCTTGAGCGCTTCGAGGAGGCGCGGGCGGCCCTGGCAAGCGTGCTGGAGAGTCCGTTAGGGGAGCAGCGGAGGATGAAGCTTCACTACCAGCTGGCCCGGATCAGCCGCAAACTGGGGGACGACGATGCCGCGCGCGAGCACCTGCGGGAATTCGGCGCCCTGCGAGCCAAGCTCACGGCGGCCGACAAGTAGCTGCGGCAGCGGGACAAGCCCAACGTGCGGAGCTTGGAGCACAGGCGCTAGGGGCGCAGCCCCTCCCGCACGCTTCCGGTCAGCGCTCTCATGAACGCGGCCAAGGCAGCCTTCTCGGCCTCGGTCAAGCCCAGCTTCCGAATCTCGCGGTCGAGGTAGGGGTTCGGGGTACCGCCATTGTCGTAGTCATCGATGACATCCTCAAGGGTGGCGATGCTCCCATCATGCATGTAGGGTGCGGTCTGCGCGACGTTCCGCAGTGTCGGGGTCTTGAACGCGCCGCGCTCGCTCTCGCGCCCCGAGACAGCGAAGCGGCCGTCATCCTCGAAGCGCCCGTTCTTGTAGCCAACACCCGTGTTGTGGAAGCGTTCGTCCGTCAAGTTCGGACCGAGGTGGCAGGTCACGCAGTTGCCCTTGCCGCGGAATATCTCGAGGCCTCGGCGCTCGGTGTCGTCGAGAGCTTCGGTGGCGCCTGCCACGTACCGGTCGTAGCGCGAATTCCCCGACAGGATCGTGCGGACGTACGACGCTAGGGCTCGTGCCAGGTCGTCCGCGTTCGGCGCCCGGCCGAAGGCTTCCCGGAACTCCGCGGGGTAAGTTGGGTCAGCGGTCAGGCGTGCCACGGCTTGGGGAACTTCGAGGTCCATCTCCAGCGAGTTGATGACCGGCTGGAGCACCTGCTCCTCGAGTGTGGGAATGCGGCCGTCCCAAAAGAAACTGCGGCCATACCCTCGGTTGAGCAGCTTTGGGACGCGCCGCGGGCCGACTCGGTCGAACACCCCGACGGCCTTGGGCCGGTCGTCTGTGAACGATCTATCGGGGTCGTGGCAAGTTGAACACGAGACCGAACGGTCTACTGAGAGGATCGGATCGAAGAACAGCTTGCGCCCCAGTGCAGCACCCTCCGGAGTGAGGGGATTGTCAGCGGGAACAGGCATGAGGGCGTCCAGCCCTAACGGGGGACGGAGGGGAGAAGCCGCCACCAATGGGAGGGCTGTCGCGAGCAAGAGCGGCGTAGCGATCATCGACGCCCGAAGGGCCATGTCTTCGGATGATGATACGTGTTTCGGCCCAGAATTGCCGTCTGCCGACTATGGACTGAACCAAGCTCGCGAGGATCGGAGACGCGCCCAGACCGCCGAGCCTGGCGCGGGTTCCTGCTTAGCCAGCGCATTCCGGCAGGTCCACCAACACAGGCAGGCGAGTGGCTGACGCACGTCGCCACGACGCCATCCTTGGGACGGGAGGCCGCGTGCAGGCCGACTGATCTCCCGCACGCCACGACCCTGCGCAAGGCCCGGGGCGCGCGGGACTGCCGGATCGATTCCTGCCGGGCGCAGGCTAGGTTCGCTCAGGCAGCGCCTTCCCCATTCGCGGAATCGGGGGATGCCACCATTGCCGCAGGATCGGCCGCTCTGGTACTGTAACGGCTTAGGATTTGGCACCCATGGCCAAGCAGGACATTCTGAACACGATCTTGGATGTAGGCATCATCCCGATCGTTCGCACCGACGACGCCGGCCACGCACTGTACGCCATCGAGGCGATTTGCAACGCGGGCATACCGCTACTGGAGGTCACCATGACCGTCCCGGGGGCCATCAAGACGCTGGAAACGGCATGCGACCGCTTCGGCGACAGTCTCGTCCTCGGCGCCGGGACCGTCCTAGATGCCACTACGGCGCGCAATTGCATGCTGGCCGGCGCCCAGTTCTGCGTCACCCCCTCGCTCGATCTCGCAACCATCGAAATCTGCAATCGCTACTCGAAATGCGTGATTCCGGGCGCGCTCACCCCCACGGAGATCATGACCGCGTGGGATGCCGGGGCGTCCATGGTGAAGGTGTTCCCCGTCGGCGCGGTAGGCGGTGCGAGCTACATCAAGGCCGTCAAGGCCCCGCTGCCCCAAGTGCTGCTCGTACCGACCGGGGGCGTGACCCTGGCTAACGCCGGAGACTTCTTCCGGGCCGGCGCCAGCGCGGTCGCAGTCGGATCGGAACTGGTCAACAAGCGCTGGCTGAAGAACGAAGACTTCGGGCGCATCGAGACCGCCGCGCGGGGGTTTCTCGATACGGTGGCCGAATCGCGCGCGGCCTGAGCTGCCTGCGTGAGCGATCCGGTCCTGTCCCGACTCGCGCCCGAAGCCTCGATCGTCCTTGTGCGGTTGCGGTCGCTGGGCGACACGGTGTTGGTGACTCCCGCCTTCTCGTTGCTGCGCCGGGCGATGCCCCGCGCCAGTATCCACGTCGCGATGGAAGAGCGCTTCGCGGACTTGCTGGCGGGCCAGCCGGACATCGACGGAGTGGTGCGCCTCGCGACGGGTGCCGGAGCTCTGGGCAAAGCCCGCCTAGTGCGGGAACTGCGCGCGCTGCAGCCGAGCCTGTGCATTGACATGCACGGCGGAACGACGGCGGCTTGGTGCACGGCCCTGTCCGGGGCGCGCTGGCGGGCGGGGTTTGCCCACTTCCGCCAGCGCTGGGCCTACAACGTTCGCATCCCGCGTCCCCAAGAGGTGCTCGAACGAGCCGAAAACGAAAGCGTGCATACCGCCGAGCACCACGCCGCGGCCATCATGCACTTGGGCGGAAGGCTAGAGTCGATTCCGGGCGCCCGCCTGGCAGCAGTGCCCGCGGATGCAGGACAGCCGTATGCGATCGTTCACGCCGGCGCGACTTACGCCACCAAGACTTGGCAGCTGTCGCACTTCCTGGCGATGGCCGACCGGCTGCGGAAGCGTCACGGACTGGAGCCGGTCTTCGTCGCCGGCCCTGACGAGGCGGACCTTGCCGCCAAGCTAGCAGGCTTTCAGGTGCGCCAGGGACTGCCCTTGCCCGACCTGATGTCGCTCTTGGCCGGTGCGCGGCTGTTCGTGGGCAACGACTCCGGCCCGGCCCACATTGCAGCGGCGTTCGACGTGCCCTGCGTGACGATCTTCGGGTCTTCGAACTCAAAGATCTGGCACCCGTGGAAGACGCGGCACAAGGTCGTCGAGACCGCCTGGGACTGCAAGCCCTGCCCGGGCGACCGATGCTACGCCTTCGACGAGCCGCGCTGCATCCTGTCGGTGACGCCGGAGGCCGTCGCGCAAGCCGTCGACGAACTGCTGGCAGAGCGCCGGAGCGCTAGCTGAGCAGGTAAATCGCCGAATCGGCTAGGAGATTGGGCTGGCTGGCCACCCGCCGGCCGCGCCGCAGGAAACACGACTGCTCGGCACGGAGCCCCTCCTGGCGCAACAGGTCCTCGAAGTCGAGGATCGTCAGCACGCGAATGTTCGGCGAGTCGTACCACTGGTACGGAAGGTGACCGGTGCGAGGAGCCCTGCCGGTGCATAGCAGCGACAGGCGCACGCTCCAGTGGCCGAAGTTGGGGAAGGCCACGACGATTCGCCGGCCCACCCGCCGCATTTCCCGCATCAGCTCGAGGGGATGCCGCACGACCTGCAGTGTCTGGCTGAGTATCACGTAGTCGAAACAGGCGTCGGGGTAGTCGGCCAAGCCTTGGTTGATGTCGCCCTGATAGACGGACAGGCCCAGCTCGACGCACCGCCGGACCTTCTCCGGAGCGATCTCGACGCCGCGCGCCTCGACGCGCTTGTGCCGCGCCAGCCAAGCGAGCAGATCGCCTTCGCCGCAGCCGAGATCCAACACTGTCGCGGCCTCCCCGATCATGTCGGCGATGATGCGGTGATCCTCACGCGCCAGCAAATCTGGCACGGCCGCGACCTCTGACGGCTCCAAGACTGGCATGGCCCGTTTCAAGGATTATAGGCCGTCCGGTTCTTTCCGATGCGCCGATTCAAGGCGCAGCCGATCGCCCCCTCGAACGCGCATCGCCTACGGAACGGCTCGTTCGCGAGCGAACCGTCGCCGGCCGGAAAGGCCTGAACGACGTCCGTCCGCTCCGCAAGCAGGCTTCCCCTAGCTGCAGCAAGGGCACGCACGACCGTCGGACGCAGTTCCCGCCCGGTCTCTCGGTCGGACAGCCAGACAGCCTCGCCGCACAAGGCCCCGCTAGGATTGCGTCCAGATGCCTGCGCGTGACTCAGGGCCATTTTTTTGTCCGAGTCCGAGGCAGTGCACGACAGTAGCCGGAGGGGCAGTGGCTGCCTGCTAGAGTTTGCGAGCTCGGCATGGTAGCGCTGTCTGCTGCGAGGACTGGACATTTTGTTGTCAGTCTGTCAGGCTAGGCTCTAGTGGCAGCGCCAAGCGGCTTGCGGGATCTGGATTTGCGCTCCGTGCACGTGCGCCCCACGCACGGTGCGCAGGAGCACCGGCGCTGGGACCGCTTGGTGGCCAGCCACCACTACCTAGCGTTCGAGGGGTTGTTCGGCAAGGCCCTGCGGCATGTGGCGACGCTGGGGCAGGACTGGATCGCACTGGTGGGCTGGCAGGCCGCCGCGCTCAAGCTGGCGGCCCGTGACCGCTGGATCGGCTGGAGCCCGCAGCAGCAGCGGCGGCGCCTGCATCTGCTCACGCAGAACTCGCGCTTCGTGATTCTGCCGGCTTGGCAGGGGGCGCCCAATCTGGCCTCGCGGGTGCTCGGGCTGAGCTTGCGACGGCTTTCGGACGACATGTTGGCCGAGCACGGCATTCCGAGCCTGTTAGCGGAGTCGTTCGTGGACCCTGAACGCTTCGCCGGCACCTGTTACCGGGCCGCCAACTGGCGCTCGCTGGGCTTCAGCGGCGGCTACGCACGGCTGCCGGGTGCCACGCCGCGCTGGCGTCGGCACGGCCAGCGGAAGGAGATTTTCGTGTACGAATTGCAGCCCGGCGCGGCCCTCAAGCTGGCCCAGCCGGAGGATGATCCGGCCTGGGACGGGCCGGCCCGCAGCGCGCCCCCCGACGCGCAGACGCTGCGCAGTCTGTTCGAGTTCCTCGGCGAGTTGCCCGAGTACCGCCATGCGCGCGGCAAGCGCTACGGCTTGCGCAGCGTGCTGGCCTTGGCGGTGGCGGCGCGCCTGTGCGGCTACCGCGGGGTGACCGCCTTCGCCCAGTTCGCGGCCCTGCTGAGCCAGTCGCAGCGACTGGCGGTGGAGTGTTTCTACAGCCCCAGCCAAGGCTGCTACACGAGTCCGTCGATCACCACGTTCCACAACATTCTGGCGACCCTAGAGCCGCAGACGCTGGAGGAGGCGGTGCGCGGGTGGGCCCTCCAGCAAAGCGCGCAAGTGCAGTCACAGCAAGACGCTACGGATTCGTCCAAGGCCGCCAGCGAGGCACCCAGCGAGGGCCCGGCAGTGCTGCCGGGCGTGAGCCTGGACGGCAAGGACGTGCGCGGGGCCTCCAAGCAGAGCGCACACGGTCGGCGCATGCTGCTGGCCGCGGTGGAGCAGGGCAGCGGCGTGGTGCTGGGACAGTTGGAGATCGACTCCAAGACCAACGAGATCCCGGCCTTCCGGGAACTAGCCAGGCAACTCGACCTGGCCGGGCGGGTGGTCACCGGCGACGCGCTGCACGCCCAGCAGGAGACGGCCCGCTGCCTGCTCGAGGAATCCCAGGCAGACTATCTGATCACCGCGGTGAAAAACAACCAGCCAACGCTGTTCCGGGACCTGCAAGAGATGGACTTCAGTGCCTGCCCGCTGGTGGAGACGCTGGACAAGCAGCATGGCCGCATCGAGCGCCGACGCTACTGGGTCAAGGACATCAGCGCCGCCGAATGGGACGACTATGCCGCCCTGCACGGCCGCCAGCAGGCCATCCGCGTCGAACGTCGGCGGCAGCACGTCAAGAGCGGCAAGAGCAGCACCGAAGTGAGCTATGCGCTCACCTCGCTGGGCCCCGCACGGGCCACCCCCGAGCAACTCGCGGAGTTGCTGCGCAACCACTGGCAGATCGAGAACCGCCTGCACTATGTGCGTGACTTCACCTACGACGAAGACCGCTGCCGCGTGTATGTGCGCGACCTGCCGCGCAACCTGGCCTGTCTGACCAACACGGCCATTTCGATCATCCGCTGCCTGCCCCAATTCCGCTACGTGCCGGAGGCCAACCGGCATTTCGCGGCACGCCCGCAGGAGGCTCTCGACTTGCTGCTGCAAGCGCCCTCGCCTTAGCCCATGCGAGCGTCCCGCCAGCCTGCCCGGCAACGCCTTGCGAGGCGTCACACCCCCGCTGCGCCGACACTGTCCAGTGCCCCCTCGCGGGCGCTGCGAAGAGCGGCCCAGCGCCCTTCGAGCAGGCCCTTGCAACTCCAGCGACAGGCTGCCCTAGTTGCACGAGCAACGATCCGATCCCATCAGACGAGTCACGTATCGACAAAAAAATGTACCTGGCGCGTGACTGCGATTCGTTGACCGCCGGAGCGTCCCGGAGGTAAACTCGGCGAGTTGCACGGAGAAAGCCCGCACTCCACGCGCTGGGTCGCCTTGTTCGCGGCCGCGCTGTTGCTCGCAGTCGCGCCAGCCGGCGCGCAAGACCCTCCTGCAGTCGACAGTCCCCGAGTCGGGCCCGCGCGCGGATCCCTCGTGATCATCGGCGGCGCAATGCGGGACCCAGAGATCGTCGAGCGAATCATCGACCTCGCCGGGGGCCCTCACGCCCCGCTGGTAGCTATCCCGACCGCCGGAGGAGCGCCGCACTACGACCAGTACTGGAGGGGCCGGCGCCCGTTCAAAGATGCAGGGGCAACCGACATTACCGTTCTGCACACGTACGACCCGAAGGTGGCCGACACCGACGAATTCGTCGCTCCGCTGCGGCGCGCCCGCGGCGTGTTCTTCGGCGGGGGCCGGCAGTGGCGCTTGGCCGACGCGTACTTGAACACCCGCACCCACACGGAACTGCTCGCGCTGTTGGACCGGGGCGGGGTGATCAGCGGGTCTTCGGCCGGGGCGTCGATCATGGGCTCGTTCTTGGTCCGCGGGGACACCAAGACGAATACCGTGATGATGGGAGACCACGTCGAGGGCTTCGGACTGTTGAAGAATGTCGGGATAGACCAGCACTTGCTCCGGCGAAACCGCCAATTCGACCTTCTGGAAGTGATCGAGTCCCACCCCGAACTGCTGGGAATCGGAATCGACGAGAACACGGCGATCGTCGTGCAGGGGGACCGGTTCGAAGTCATCGGGCAGAGCTATGCCGTCATCTACGACAAGCAGCGAAAGATCCCACCCGACGGCAGGTTCTATTTCCTCGCGCCCGGCGACCGCTACGACATGGGATCTCGCGAGCCTTTCCGGCCCAGCGTGACAGACAGGCCTCTGGAACGAGTCCAGAAGGCCCCGTGGTAGCGATCAGCGACCGCGGTGCGATCCAAGACGGACTCACGTCCTGGCACACGCGAGGCTTGGCGGTGAAGAGAGCCCGCTCGCATTGGAACTCCCAGCCCGGACGTTCGAGAACCTCCGTGAGGCTCCGGCTCCATTTCAACAGGTGTTTTGGGTCGGGCCAGAGTTAAGGAGGAATTCGCCAATGTCGGCCTCAGCCGGTCGCGCCTCCCACCCGTCAAGCTCGAGGCGCTCCCGCGACCGCTCCCCGGTCGTCCCGTGTCGACGCACGTTCCTCGTCCCCACCAGCCAACGCTCGGCCTGCTCATTCAGATCCGCGTCGCTAACGAAGTCCCGGCCGCGAGAGAGGCTCTTCCAGATGTAGCGGATCGGCCGCTCCACCTTGTACCTCGTCCACTCCGGCAGGGCCCGCAGGAGCGCGGTCGGAAGCCCCAATGCGCCACGAACCGCAAGAACTCCGCAGTTAGCACCAAGCCGCCACCAGCCAAGCAGTCGTCGGAAACCAGCACCGCCCCCATCTGGTCGAACAGCAACCCCGCAGGCACGCCCCGAAGCGTTCGAACGCTCCCTCCGGCCCGTCGCAGAGCACCTACATCGTCTGCTGCGGGAAGAATCGCAGCAACAGCAGGCGCAAGTAGCCAGCACCGCCAGTGTCGAGAGTCACTTTATTCCGGCGCCTCGGTGTCAGATTATTCCGGCGGCAGTTGGGCCGGTATTTTCGCATTGATTGACTACTGCCGGAAAGGACTGAGAAATATGCGTGCGGCTGCCTGAATGCACTGGTAGGCTATGGACTTACGAGCCTATCGAGGAAGCAACCGTCTTCGGAATATATCGATTTCCAACCTTTTCGGCGTCAATCTAATTCGAGAAAAAAGGCCGTTTTCCCTCAATGTGAATTTGTACAGCGGCCGGGTCTGCGGCTCCTCGCCTGCGCACGGATCCGCCGCGGCCGGTGTCTCCGCCGCTGTCCCGGCCGCGTCTCCGGCCGGATCGGTCGGCTCGGCCTCGCCCGCCGGCATGGCCTCGCTCTTGCGTCCGAACAGATCCTGTTGCAGGTTCGCCAGCTGGGCTTGCAGCTCTGCCTCCTAGGCTTGCAGCTCTGCCTCCCGTTGCTGGGTCGCCTGCAAGACTGCGTCTTTGGCCTTCTGTGCGCCTTCGAGTTGCTCACAACGCGCGCACGCAGGCCGCTCCCCGACGCGCTGGCCCTTCTCGCTGAACTCCGTTCTGCCCACAACGGCCGGGCCACCTACCCCTACGATGGCAAGCTTGCCAAGCCAAGCCAAGGTCAAGTGCTCAGCCGCTGTTTTTTTGCGGGCCCGGCCCGACGCCGACCGCTTGCTCTGCTTTTCCGGCTCCCCGGAACTGCTTGCCTCAGCGTCGAGATCGTTGCAGAAGTCCGGTTCGACTGCCGCTGCCCCACTCTCATAGTTCTGCAACCAAGCCTGACTCTAGCGCCCCGAAACCTGAGTGCTTACTGGGAGGGCGGCCATCGCGTGCGCTTGCTCATGAGGTGGACGGGAAGAATCGAACCGGGATCGACCAGCATCCAGCTGGTCAGTCTCACGGACATATTCGCCACGAGTCTCGACGCGATCGGGGCAAACGTTCCCGCCACAGGTGCCGGGGACAGCATCAGCTTCCCCGGAGCCACGTTTGGGAGATCGCCCGAAAGTGCTCGAACGTCACTGGTCAGCCACTTGAACCAGGGAGAGTTCGCGTATCGCGACGGCCCTTGGAAGCTCGTCTACCGACGCAGCGATCCCAGCCTCGAGAATTCACGGGGCCAGTCGACGATTGCCGAGCTCTACAACCTCGAATCCGACATCGCGGAGGAGCATGACCTTGCCGCCGAGAATCCGGAGATGGCAGAGGAACTGAAGCGACGGTTCGACGAGGTGATTGCGCGGGGCGCTAGCCGGCCCGGTGTCGAATCGGCCAATGACGCGGCCATCCGCTACGAGATAACCCAGACCGAGCGATGGGCTCCGCCTGCACCGTGAGGCGTTCTCCCTGGATTCGGCCTGACCGGAGCCGCAGGCTGATTCTGCTTGCCTTCGACTGGTGACTGCGAGACATCCGTGCCGTGCCTTGCGGTTTCCTGCTCTCGGAACTTCCGTCGGACGATTGACTTGCGAAGGCCCCGGAAACCGCCCGGTTCGCGCTTCCCGCTGGCTCGACCAAGGCCTACAATCGGAGCCATGCCGGATGCAAGCCGCTCGCGACGGGACGTGCTGCAAATCGCGGCCACCGCTGGAGCGTCCGCGATCCTCGGCTGCGCGACGTCGCGGCCGACGGCCGTGCTTACGTTCGACGACGCCGTCAAATCCCATCGTCACTTCGTGGCGCCGTTGCTCGCCGAACTCGGCTTTTCCGCAACGTTCTTTGTGACCCATCGCTGGATGGACGACCGAGAGAACTTCATGTCTTGGGACGAGATTGCGGAGGTCGCCGAAATGGGTTTCGAGATCGGCAACCACTCCTGGTCGCATCCGAGCTTCGCAGTGCCGAAGCATGCCGCCCGCATGGAAGGTGAGCTGGCCCTGGTCGAGAACGAACTGGAGCGGGTCGGCGTGGACAAGCCGGTGAGCTTCGCATGGTGCGGGAACCGCTTCGGTCCCGAAGCTCTCCAGAAGCTGCGGGACCTGGGATATCGTTTCGCCCGGCGTGGCCTGTCCCCGGAACTGGACAACCGGGCACTTGCTGCAGGTCCCGCCTACGACCCCCTCCGCCACGATCCTCTGCTGATACCCACCACAGGGAACGCCGTGCCTGGCTGGACGCCCGAGATCTTCCGCCAGGTCCTCGACCGGGCCACCGAGGGGATCGTCGTGCTGCAGTTCCATGGCGTGCCGGATGTGGCCCACGACTGGGTCCATACGCCGCCCGAGGCTTTCCGGGACTACATGGGAGAGCTGCAGAAGCGGGGGTTCCAGACCTTGGCGATCCGCGATCTGGAGGCATGGCTTCCGGGCGGGGAAGTGGCTGACCGGAATGCCGGCATCCGAAATCCGCCGGACCCGGACGGCACTTTGGAACAACCGGTCGAAATCGTACAGACGCGCGACGACTTGAAACGTTGGACCGACACGATGGTAAGGCACCGCTACACCGTCGAGGAAGCCGCGGTCGTCGCGGGTCTCTCCACCGAAGGCGCCTCGGAGTACGAGCGCCGCCTTGCGGGCAGGGACGTTCCGGGACCGGGACGACTCGACCTCCACCCCTATCCCGGAGGCCGACATCCCCGCATCGGTTTCCTGGAAGGGGCGATTGATCCGCTGCGAGGCACGAAGGCGAGCGTCTTCCTGCCCTGGGATCCCGACAGCTACGCCGTAATCGACCTACCCGAACTGATTACCTCGCATCTAGGCCATTTGTTTCTGGCCCACACTCACGTTCCCACCCTCTGGACCGATCGCAACGAGTGGCTCGACAACGTGGACATGCAGCCGGTGCCGGGCGGCGGACTGGAACTGGAGTGGCAATTGCCGAACGGAATCGTCTTCGGGTCGTCCTTGCAGCCCGAAGCCGAGTCTGTGGAGATGAGCCTCTGGCTACGCAACGGACTCGACCAGGCGCTGCGCGGGTTGCGAACCCAACTCTGCGTGATGTTGAAGGGGGCGAGCGGATTCAATGCGCAGACGCTGGAAAACAAGGTGTTCCGGCCGCCCGTTGCCGCCGTCCGCTCGGACGGCAACCATCGCTGGATCCTGACTGCGTGGGAGCGCTCAGGCCGTTGCTGGGGGAACACCCGCTGCCCGTGCATGCACTCGGATCCAGTGTTCCCGGACTGCGAGCCGGGCGAGACCGTTGAGCTTCGAGGGAGGCTGTGGTTCCACGAAGGGGAAGCGGTGGGCCAGGAGATAAAGACCGCCACTGGTGAGTTTGAGGCGATCTAGTGTCCCGTGCCTCAAATGACATTATTTAGTCCTCGGTCTCGGCAAGCGCCTTCCGAGCCCGGTGGATCTTCTCGAGAATGTCCTTGCCGCTTGCCTTCCACTTGTACGGCCGCAGATTCTGGTTGCGCTCGGCCAGGTAGGCCGTGATCGCGTCCGTAAGTTCCTTCACGCACACGAAGCTGCCCGCACGCACGCAGTCCTCCGTCAGGTTCGCGAAGAACCGCTCCACCATGTTCATCCACGAGCTCGAGGTGGGGGTGAAGTGCATGTGGAACGGCTTGTGCCGCTCCAGCCAGGCCTTCACCTGCGCGTGCTTGTGCGTGCTGTAATTGTCCGCAATCAGGTGCGTCTCCAGGTCCTTCGGCACCTCGCGCTGGATCTGCTTGAGGAACCGCAGCCATTCCAAGTGGGTGTGCTTGGGCTCGGTGCGGTAGATTAGCTGGCCCTCCAGGTAGCTGAGAGCGGCGAACAGGCAGATCGTGCCGTGCCGCTAGTAGTCGTGGGTGCGCGTGCGGATGTGCTCGGTTCCAAGCGGCAGCCCTGGCTGGGTGCGTTCCAGCGTCTAGCATTGCGTCTTCTCGTCGCAGCAGAGTACGACCGCCTTCTCGGGCGGGTCCAGGTACAGCCCGATCACGTCCCAGAACTTGCACTCGAAGTCCTTGTCGTTCGACAGCTTGAAGGTCTTCGTGCGGTGCGGCTTGAGGCCGTTGCGACGCCAGATGCTGCCGACCGTGGATGGCGAGACTCCGGCTTCCGCAGCCATGCTGCGGGTACTCCAGCGCGCCCGGACGGCCGGCTTCTGCCCGGCCTGGGTGAGGACCTCTCGACCGTGGAGGCGGGCACCGCCGGTCGCCGCCCGCGGCCGGGCTGGTCGTGCAGGCCGGCGATGCCCTCGGCGTCGAAGCGTTGCGAGCAGCGGTTGACACACACGACGCTGACGTCGAGCCGCTCGGCCACCTCGCGCTGGCTGAGACCCTCGTGGCCCAGCAGCACGATGCGGGCCCGCAGGCAGTCGCGCTGGAAGGTCGTGGACGCCCGCACGCGACGTTCCAGCTCTGCGCGTTCCTCGGGGAACATGTCGAGAACCTCGATGGGGCGGGCCATGGGCGTACTCTTCGGCCATGGCACCACGATTTCGCCGTCACATTGACTCGGATTGGCGTTCGCAAGGGTCTTCGAATCGACCCCTGAGGCGCCTGCAGCTCAGGGCTAGGATGGCATTGACTCCGTCGGCGGCCCAGTGCGTCCCTGGCCATGGTGATCTTGCAGCCAGCCGCGACCACACCCGAGCCCATGGTCAGGCCCACAGCTCGGAAGTGCCTGTAGCGCATGCGCTGGCGGCCCGCCGCGACACACTCCGCACACAGGCTCGCCGGTGCAGGAGGGTCACAGTTCCCAGCGTGCTCGCTCATCGCCGCCTGGAGGCCGATATGGCCTTGGTCGAGGTCCTCGCGGCGCTGGCCGACCCAGGTTTGCACGGCATCCGGACCGGAGCGATTGAGCGCCTTGGCACCCTCGCGAGGTGCTGCTTGGCGTGGTAGAGGTCCCGGATCCTCAGGGGGCCGGGCAAGGCTTCGGTGGCAAGTTTCCAGATCTAGGGGCTCCGTCTCCCATTTGCCGCACAGCGGCGGGCTTAGGTGAAGCGGCGGAGTCGCGCGTCACCTAGGACGCGCCGGGCGAAAGGGAAGAGTGCGGGGTCGGTGTCGCGGCAGGCGATGGTCTCGATCGCGGCGGGGTAGAAGACTAAGCCCGGGTCGTGCTGCGGACGGCCATCGCCATCGGGGCCAGTGGCTGTCCAAGAGGTGACCAGCTCGGCCTCGCGGTTCCTGGTAGCCCCGTCGTGCTGCCCGCGGGCGCGGCCGGCGGTTTCGGGCCGGCGCGCGGGCATGCCGGTGCCGTCCAGGGACGAGCGACTAGGTTGCCGTTCGAGCGGGAACCGGCAAGTCCAGTCCGATCGCATCGTGGTCGGACAGCGGCGGCACGCGGTCTTCGCGGAACTCGTGCAACACGATCGGATCCTTCGGCGACAAGCCCCGCGTGGCGAACCAGTCGATCTTCAGCGGGCACTTGCCGTCAAAATCCCTCAAAGCCCAGCGGACGAAATCGAAGCACCACTCCGGCACCCATTCGCGCAGGTTCTTGTGCGTCTTGGCATCTTCGACATCGTAGGAAGTGGTCCGCTCGTCCAGCACGTTCGACGAGCGCCAGTCGAAGCCGCTCCGCTCCAGCAGCTGGAAGAGATCGCGCTCGAACAGGGCATACGGCCGCAAGAAGTGGCCCTTGATCATGTTGTTGACGCCGAACATCAGCCGCACGAAATATCCGATGATCACCGCTCGGGCGCTCGAAGAGTCGAACGTTGTCGTATTCCAGTCCCCGGCGATCACGGCCGGGCCGCCGGGGGGCAGTCCGTCGATCACCAACTCCATCTGGTCTCGCCGGTGGCGCTGGCGGGACTGCGCGTCCAAGTGAACCGAGCAAGCCGTCAGCGGCAATCCTGGCAAGTCGATCTCGGCGGCGATGGCTGCCTGCTGGCCCAGGCGCTTCTCGCGGCCGCGCATCTTGTCGCGGCCGTTCCCCAGCGCGATGCGGCGCGGATTGCGCAGCGGATAGCGGCTCAGCAGCGCATTGCCGTGCAAGCCCAAGTCGTTCTCCCCCGTGGATTCGCTCTCGACGCCGGAGCCCTTGGACAGGTTCAAGTAGCAGGGCGCGAAAGCGTAGTTCAGCCCCAGCTCGCGGGCCAGGTCGCGCGCAATGTTGCGATTTCCCGACCGAGCCATGCCCACGTCAGTCTCGGTGAGTAGCAGCACGTCCGCCGAACGCAGATAGTCGTGCCCCCTGAACTCCTCCGCCTGGGCCTTGAACTCTATGCCGCGCTCGATATTCCAGGCCAGCAAGCGATATGACGACTTGGCCGGAGCATCCGGCGTCGCGAACGTACCGGTCTCGGTCGTGGCCAACACGCGATCCGCTATGGGCCGGATCTGGCAGTACAGGCTGTTTCCCAGCAGTTCGGGTGTCGACCCGCACTGCGCCAGCTCCGCAAAGTGTGGGCGCAGCCGGTCTCTCACCACCCGCGCTGCCTCGTCAGCAGTGAGGGAGCGCCTGTCGCCGGCTTCGACCGGCGTTCCGACTCGGAGGCCCATGCTCCAGTCTACCGATCAAGGAAAACCGCCAATCGCGCGGTGCCGACGCCTTGCGGAAGCAAGCGATAAGCTGGTTGGAAATGGCCCTGCGACGCGTGTTCGTGGACGGGATCGAGGGCGGCGCGGCAGTCGCTCGCGGTGCCCAAGCGCATCACCTCGCGCGGGTGGCGCGCCTGCGGGCGGGGGAGCAGGTCGAGGTCTCTGACCAAGTGACGGCCTATCGAGCCCTCACCGAGAGCTGCACACCGACCGAGGTGCGCTTCCGGATCGAAGGCGCACTGCCCACTGAGCCCGAATTCCCGCGCCTGAGCGTAGTGCTGGCGATCGTCAAGTTCGCCCGCTTCGAGTGGGCCGTCGAGAAGCTGACCGAACTCGGCGTGCATTCGATTACGCCCCTGATCGCGGCTCGCAGCGACGCCAAGCTGGTACAGTCGGCCGAGAAGCGGGCTGAGCGCTGGCGGCGCATCGCACTCGAGGCCGCCCAGCAGTCCCGGCGGCTGGCCGCTCCGACAGTGGCGATTCCGATGGCCTTCGCGGACGCTGCCCAAGACTGTCGCAGCGACACGAGGCTATTGGCCGATCCGGCCGGCCCGCCCGTGGCGAGCGTCTGTTGCAGCCGCGAGACGACCCTCTTTGTTGGCCCAGAGGGCGGTTGGACGCAGCAAGAATCGCAATTAGCGCACGAGTGTGGGTTCAGGGCCGCGAGCCTGGGACGCAACGTATTGAGGGCCGAGACAGCGGCCGTCGCGCTAGCCGCGATCTGTGCCAGCCGCTCCGGCGCCGAGAGTGGAACATGAGCGAACTTGACAAGGCGCGCGTGCGCCGCTGCATGGAAATGTTCGACGCGGCGAACGCGGAGGATCCCAACCGCGAGCCCGGCGGCGAGCCCAAGGAACTGTCATACGCGAAGCGCATGTCGGCCTGGCTGGACCGGCTCGAGCCGAACGCCCCGGACGAAGTGCGGCTGGCGGTGCGAGCCCAACACATCCGCCGCTGGGAGATCCCGCGCGACAGCTACCCTGCGGGCAGGCGTGCCTACCTCACTTGGCGCAGCGAGCTCGGGCGCTTCCACGCCGACACCGCCGGCGCGATCATGCGCGACTGCGGCTTCGATGACAGCAGCGTGCTGCGCGTCCAATCCATCATCCGCAAGGAGCGCTTCAGGACCGACCGCCTAGCACAGCTGCTGGAGGACGTTGCGTGCCTGGTGTTCTTGGACCACTATTTCGCGCCCTTTGCCGGAGACCAAGGCGAAGACAGCATGGTCAACATCCTGCGCAAGACATGGAGGAAGATGTCCGAGGCCGGCCGCTCGGCGGCCCTCCAGATCGAATACTCGCCCGCGTGCCGAGAACTGCTCGACAAAGCACTGGGAGACGGATGAAGGGGAGGCCTGCTGCCCCCGCGCGAGCCGATTGGAGCCGGCATCCGCGGCTGGGTTATCCTGTACATCCCTTTGGGGCGAATTCCTCGTGTCCCCGGCAATGCTCTCAGCCTTGCTGCTCCTAGTCGTTCAGACCGCGTCGGCGGCGGAGCAGCCGATCGGCTTTTCGCACACCGCCCACATCGAGAAAGCCAGCATGCAATGTACTGACTGCCACGAGGGCGCGACATCGCGCGACTCGGCCGGACTGCCGTCAATTCGCAAGTGCATGCTGTGCCACCAGTTCATCGCGACGGACTTACCCGAGGTGGTGCGCCTGAGCGAATACTGGGAGCGCAAGCACGAGGTGCCTTGGGAGCGCATCTACGGATTTGCCAAGACGGCCGCGGTACAGTTTCGCCACGCGCCGCACGCCAGGGCGGAAATCGCTTGCTCTCAATGCCACGGCGACGTGGCGTCCATGACGGTCGCGGTCAAGGCGGTGACGCACACCATGGGCTCCTGCATTCAGTGCCACCGCGACAATTCCGCCACCGACGACTGCTTGGCATGCCACTTCTAGGCCAGCCGCTGATGCAACCGACCGTGCGAGCCAGAGTGTGCCCGGACATCCCGGCGGTTGCGCCGCGTCCGATTCGCGGGCGAAGCGCCCGTGCAGAGGCTGGCTAGCATGGATCGTCGCAACTTCGTCAAGCTGGTCGGGACTGCCTCTGGCGGCGCGGTTACGGGCGCCTGTGGCCGCCAAGCCGAGGAAATCATCCCTCTGCTCGTGCCCGAGGAGAGCGTCCCGGTCGGCGCGGAGCAATGGCACCCCAGCGTGTGCGGCGAGTGCTCGGCGGCCTGCGGCACGCTGGCCCGGGTGATGGCCTCCGAGCGCGAGATCGAGGTCGACGGCGAACGTGTCCGCCAGAAGATCGCAGCCGTCAAGAAACTCGATGGCAACCCCCTCGATCCCGTCAGCGGGGGGCGACTTTGCGCTCGCGGCCACGCTTCCCTGCAGTCCTTGTACAACCCGGACCGGCTGCGCGGCCCGCTGAAACGGGTCGGCCCGCACGCCTCCGGCCAGTTCGAAGCCGTTTCATGGGATGACGCGATCGCAGAAGCCGCCGGGGCCTTGGCGGCCGCCGATCCCGACAGGATCCTGTTCTTGGCAAGAGCCCGCGAAGGCGTCCGGTCAGAGAATATCGCGCGCTTCCTAGACGCCATCGGTGCCCCGCCCGCCACCAGCATCGGCGTGGGCGACTTTGCCGCCGAGCGCGAGGCATCCGCACGGGTATTCGGGCGAAGCGGCCTGCCGCTGTATGAGATCCAAGACTCCACCCTGGTGCTGTCGATCGGGGCGGACTTCCTAGGCGGGTGGGCATCGCCGGTCCTGTATTCGAGGCGCTACGGGCACATGCGCCAGGGGCGCCGCGAGCTGCGCGGGCGGCTGATTCACGCCGAATCCAGATTCTCGCTCACGGCTTGGAATGCAGATCGCTGGCTGCCCGTCTGGCCCGGCGGAGAACTCGCCCTGGCCTCGGCTATCGGACACGTGCTCCTAAGCGAGCAAATCGCCGACGCGCCGGCGAGCGTTGTATCGATCTTCGCTGACGTCGATCTCGAACAGGCCGCGGCGGCGTCCGGCGTTCCCGTCGATGCAATCCGGCAGACAGCGTCCGAACTGGCCCAAGCGTCCGCGCCCGTAGTGGTGGCCGGCGCTTCGATGGTGCGCCACAATTCTGCCGACGCGGTTGCGGCCGCGGTCGCTCTGAACTGGCTGCTGGGCTGCGTGGGCAAGCCCGGCGGCGTGACTCCACCGACCGAACCGTTGGAGGCGCTCGCCCGGCAACCCGGCTTTTCCGGGGATTGGTCCGAGCGCTTGGAGCAAGCCGCCGTTGTGCTGGTCGATGGCGTGAATCCGGCCTACAACGCCCCCGCGAGCCAGAGCGCGCTGGCGGGAGCGGAGACTGTGATCAGCTTCTCGCCCTTCTTGGACGACACGTCCGCGTTCGCAGACCTCATCCTGCCCGACCACGATCCGCTGGAGCAGGCGCTGCTCGAGGTGCCTGCCGTATCGCCGTCCCCTTCGTTTGCAGCGGCTGGGGAGTTTGTCGCGCCACTCTACGATTCGCGAACGACCGCGACCGTCTTGTCCCAGTTGGCGGGGGCGGCGGAACGGCCGTTCGAAGAAATTACGGTAGAAGAGGCGGTGAGCACGCTGCACTCCGCGCTCGAATCTGCCGGTTCGGGAACTTCGGCGTCGGACTTCGAGGCAAAGGTCTTCCAAGACGGAGGCTGGCAGGGACAGCCCTCCGGGAAGCCGCCAGCGACGCCGGGTGCCTTGGGTACATTCGAGATAGCCTCCAAGCAGGCGGGCGTCGTATTTCAAGCGTACGAGTCGCCGCAGTTCGGCTCTGGAAGCGGCGCCAACCGCCCGTGGCTGCAAGAACTGCCCGATCCGACATCGAGCGCGCTGTGGGGGCTGCCGGTAGAGCTAGATCCGGCAACCGCTGCAAGGCTCGGCCTCGTCAACGGTGACAGCGTGCGGATCCGATCCGAGCATGGCGCCTTGGAAGCCCCGGTTTACGTCAACCCTGCGGCGATTCCCGGGGTCGTGTCCATGGCACTGGGCCAAGGACACGCATCCTACGGGCGCTACGCCTCCGGGCGGGGCGCAAACCCCATGGTCGTCGTGGGCGCTGCTCATGAAGAAAGGACGGGTTGCCCGGCCATGGGTCCGACGCCGATTAGCATCGAGAAGATTGCTGGGGGCGCGCGGCTAGTGCAGTTTTCGCGGCAGGATCGGGACTTGCCGCCACACAGGGTCTAGAACGGAGGAACTCGTGGCCGAGCAAACCACTCAGCAAGCCGAGCAAGGGGCGGAGCGGACGCCCCAGTGGGCGATGGCGATCGACCTAGACCGCTGCACGGGCTGCGAGGCGTGTGTCGTGGCATGCGCATCGGAGAATAACGTCCCGACCGCCGGCGAGGACCAAGCGGCTATGGGCCGCACGAAGCACTGGATTCGCATCGACCGCTACTACGAGGGCGAGTTCCCGGACATTAAGGTCAAGTACCGGCCCGTGATGTGCCAGCAGTGCGACGAGGCCCCCTGCGAGCCGGTCTGCCCGGTTAATGCTACCTATCAAAACGCCGAGGGCCTCAACGTCCAGATTTACAACCGCTGTATCGGCACGCGCTATTGCGCGAACAACTGCCCCTACACGGTTCGCTTCTTCAATTGGTTCGCGCCGGAATGGGCCGCGCCGTTGAACCTGCAGCTGAACCCGGACGTTTCCATCCGCCCGTCCGGCGTCGTGGAGAAATGCACGTTCTGCGCCCACAAGATCAAGCGCGCCAAGCTCGATGCGGACGCCGACGGGCGCGAGTTGGCAGACGGCGACGTGCAGCCGGCCTGCGTGCAGTCCTGTCCGGCCGAGGCCATGGTGTTCGGCGACATGAGCGATGCCGACAGCAAGGTCGCGAAGCTGCTCGGCAGCGGGCGCTCAGGGCAGCTGCTCGAGAGTCTAGGCACCAAGCCGCGCGTGTTTTACCTAGAGAAGGCCGACTAGCCCCACGACTCGCTCGCCCCGGCACTTGCAGCGATGGACGCCATTCCGACCACAGCTTTGACTCCCGATTCAGGCCACGCAAGCGTCCGCGCCGACTTGCTCGAGCGCATGCGCGGTGCCAGCGGGCCGTATCTGGCGGGAGTCGCCGTTTGCGGCATGATCGTGGCCTGGGCTCTGTTCGCGTGGGGCTACCAGATCGTCACCGGCTTCGGCAGCACAGGTGTCCGGCGGCCGGTCTACTGGGGCTTCTACATCGTTAACTTCGTCTTCTGGATCGGCATTTCGCACGCCGGAACGCTGATTTCCGCAATCCTGCGATTGACCGGAGCGGAATGGCGCAAGCCCGTCACCCGCGCGGCCGAAGCGATTACCGTCTTCTGCTTGATGATTGGCGGCCTGTTCCCCCTGATCCACATCAGCCGCCCGTGGTTCTTCTACTGGATGCTGCCCTATCCCAACGAGCGGCTGCTGTGGCCGAACTTTCGCTCTCCGCTGTTCTGGGACCTGACCGCGATCCTGACCTACCTGTCGGGCAGCGTCATCTATCTCTACCTGCCCCTGATCCCGGACTTGGCCGAGTTGGCGAACCACAGCAAGGGAGCGAAGCGTCGCATCTATCGGGCCCTGTCGCTCGGATGGACCGGCTCGGACCGGCAGTGGCAGGCCTTGGAGCGGTCCATGAAGCTGATGGCGGTTGTGATCCTCGCGATCGCGGTCTCGGTGCATTCAGTGGTGGCCTATGACTTTTCGATGTCGGTCATGCCGACTTGGCACAACACGATCTTCGCGCCCTATTTCGTGGTCGGCGCGATCTTCAGCGGCATCGCCGCGCTGGTGCTGGTCATGGCGGCGTTGCGCAAGATGATGGGCTTGGAGAGGTATCTTCGCGAAGTCCATTTCGTAAACCTGAGCAAGCTGCTGCTGTTGATGAGCCTGATCTGGGGCTACTTCACGTTCTCGGAGCACCTCACCACTTGGTATGGCAACCTGCCCTCCGAGATTCGGGTGTTCCAAATCCGGGAACACGGCCTCTTCGGCATGCTCTTTTGGACAATGGTGGCCTGCAACTTCGTCATCCCGTTCGTCCTTCTGGGGATTTCGAAGTTGCGCAGCATCCCGACCATAGCCGTCAGCAGCGCAGCGGTACTCGTCGGGATGTGGCTCGAGCGGTTCCTGATCGTGGTTCCGACTCTGTCAACCCCTCCGCTAGCCGCGGCTTGGGGCAGCTACGCGCCGAGCTGGATCGAGCTCTCGATCACAGCGGGGACGTTCGCAGCGATGGTGCTGCTGTACCTGCTTTTCGTCAAGGCGTTTCCGATCATCGCCATCTGGGAGTACGACGATGGAGTACGTGCACGCTGAGTTTTCGCGGGCTGAGGACGCCGCGGCGGCGATCGGCGATCTGGCCGCCGCGGGAATCTCCAAGAGCGCGATGGAGCTTTATTCGTTGCGACCGGTGGAGTTGGACCCCGCCCCGCTGGCCAGGAGCAGCCGCATGTCGCTGGCAGCCGTGCTGTCGGCGATCATTGTGGGCGGCGGAGCGACCGCGCTGATGTACTGGATCCAGCGCGACTATCCGCTGATCACCGGCGGGATGCCGATCAATTCCGGCTGGGCAACCGGTGTGGTCACCTTCGAAACAACCATGGCCGGGGCGGTCATGGGGATATTCGCAGCCCTGCTGTGGGAGTCCGGATTGCTGCGCGGGCGCAAGCGCGTTCCCGTGCCGGTCCTGCCGGACCGCGGCGTGGTCCTCCAAGTTGCGGGGGCGCCAGACACCGCAAGACTCGCAGAGTCGCTTCGCGCCGCTGGGGCCGTGGCGGTGGAGGTCGTCGGAGACGAGGACTGACCGATCGGCGCGCCGCGGACCCGGGCCGTGCCAAAATGGCCGCTGTCGCGGCCGCCCAGGCCAGACAGGGAGGGTTCATGCACCGCCGTCGCTTTCTCCAGGTTTCTCTCGGAGCAGCCGCCATCAAGGCCCAGGCGCAGAAGCGCGGCCTCGACCCGGCCATCATCGGAGCAAACCCTTACTTCCCAGGATACGGACTGTATCGGTCAATCGGGATCTTGCGGGACCTCGGCTTCCAGACCATCGAACTGCACCCGATGGGTCCGGTGGCGGCGCGCCCGGGCGTGCCGCCCGGCTTTGAATTCAGAGATCTTGGGGCCGAGGGCCGAGCTCGGCTCAAGGCGGCAGTGGAGCCGTTCCGCTACGTCTCCACGCACCTGCCATGGGTCGACACGCCCTACTTCTCGCCGTTCGGGCCGTCCCATGCGTTCGGGGTCGAGCGGATTGACGTCGCTCTCGAGGCCTCGGCCTTCGTCGGCGCCGAACTGGCCAACATCCATGTGCAGCGTTCCGCGCATCTGTCCCTGCGAGACGCCTGGCCGATGCTGATCAGCACCTTTCGCCGCTGGGGAGACATGGCGCGGGACTTCGGCTTTCGGCTAGCCCTCGAGACCGGCTATCCCGAATCCGTGGCGGACTTCACGAGACTGGTTCGCGAAGTCGATCACGACCACGTCGGCGCGACCATCGACGTGGGCCACCAGAAGAACTACGCCGAGCTGGTCGCCCGAGTGCCTCCGGACGAGAAAGGCACGCCCGCCGGGATCAAGGCCTACAACGACGTCACGCTCGAGATCATCGACGCGCTAGGGCCCAAGATCTTCCATATGCACGTCCACGACATCGAGCCGGACACCTGGGCCGAACACAAACCGCTAGTCCACGGCTTCGTCGACTACCCGCGCCTCATAGCGAAACTCCGACAGATCGAATACGAGGGCCTGCTCGTGTTCGAAATCGGCGGGGCGGTGGAGGACTTGCCAGACTACTTCAGCGACGCAAAGGCCAAGCTGGAAGCATTTCTCGGCGAGTGAGGAGCCGCTAGGCTGGCGCGATGAATCCGATGGATGAACCGAAGTCCAAGGGTGCAAGGCCCTTGTCGCATGTTGAGTGGCTCGTGGAAGCGGCGGCAGTCGGCATCCTGCTTTTCTGGATCGTCTACTTGCCAAGTCACTGGTCCGACCTGCCCGACGAAGTCCCGATGAGATTCGGACTTGGCGGTCAGCCCGAATCTCTCGGACCAAGAACGGCCCTGTGGTTCTTGCCGGGCATAGGAATCATCCTCTACGGCGCGCTTACTCTCGTGAGCCGGCTGAAGCAGTTCCACAATCTTCCGGTGGAAGTTACACCTCAGAACGCTGCTGAACTCTACACCTTTTCCCGAAGATTCATCAACGTAGTGAAGCTTGAGGTCATATGTTTGTTCGGCTACATCGAGTGGAAGATACTCCAGACGGCGCGGGGCAGTGCCGATGGCTTGGGCTTATGGTTCATGCCGTTGGTTGTGGGGGCAATCCTCCTCACAAGCCTTTTCCCAATCTTCCGATTGCGGCGTTATCGGGGCAATTGACACCGCGCCAGTACTGGCGCGGACCTGTTGAACGATCTCTCTATTGCGGGCCCGCTCCGACAGGCGCGCCGACTGTTGCTCGTAGGGAAAGCCTCGAATCGACGCCAAGCTCGCTACGGCGTCCAGAAGTGCCGTAGTCAGCAAGGGCAAATCACTGCCCTGCCGCCAGGCCGCCGCCCGGGCCTTTGAAATCTACGCTGGGCTCGAGCTAGAGACTCGTGATCGGACCTGTGCTGGTGTTGAACCGGTCGGCCTCGACCCCCATGTGCTGTGCAAGCGTCAAGTGGAGATTCGTGATCGGCGTCTCTTCCGGCAGCACGATCCGGCGCCCGGGATTGAGCCTGCCGCCACCGCGCCCAGCCAGCAGGATGGGCAGGTTCTGCGTGGTGTGGCCGTTGCCGTTCTTCAGCGCCGAACCGTACAGGATCATTGTGTTGTCCAACAGGGTGCGACCCTCGCCCTCGTCGATGGCGCCCATCTTCTCGACCAAGTGGACGAGTTGCGAAACATACCAGCGGCTGACGATGGTGTAGGGCTCGGTCAGCTCGGGATTCTCCTTGTGGTGCGAGATCGAGTGGTGGTCTCCGCTGACGCCATCCAAGAAGGTGAAATTCTGGCGGCTGAAGCCGTGCGCCATCATGAAGGTCGCCACCCGCGTGGTGTCGGTCTGGAACGCCAGCACCACCAGATCCAGCATCTGCCGCAGGTGCTCGTCGCGCGTCTGCGGGATACCGGCCTCGGGCCTGAACAGCTCGGGCTCGATGACAGGCTTCCATTCGGCCTCGGCGTCGGCCGGATTCAGATTGCGGTCGATGCGGCCCTCCACGTCGCGCACCGACGTGAGGAACTCGTCCAGCTTGCGCCGGTCCGCGGCGCTGCCGCGGGCACGCAGGCTCTTGGCATCGTCAAGCACGTGGTCGATGATGCTGGCCTCGTCGGCGAGCTGCCGGCGCGTCTTCTTACTGACACCGAACAGCCGGTCAAAGACCGCCTGCGGCTCGATCTCGGGATCGACCTTGGTGTTGTCGGAGCGCCACGAGACGGTGTTGGCGTACGAGATCGCCAGTCCGTTCTCTCCGCCCGAACGCGGCGGTTCCGCCCCGATTTCCAGAGAAGGCATGCTGCTTCTGCCGCCGATCCGCTCGGCGACGAACTGGTCCAGCGAGGTGCCCATGTTGGGCGTGTTGATCCGGCCTGCCGCCTTCTTGTGCAATGGAGTGCCGGTCAGGAACGCGGATGTGGCGCCAACGTGGCCCTGCGCCCCGGTGCCGAGGTTTGAGATCACGCTGACGTGGTCCCGAACCGGAGCCAGCGGCTCGAGGATGCGGGACAGCTTGTAATCGCGCCCGACTCCGTCCGGATCCCAGTTCTGCGGGTAGACACCGTTGGGGTGGAATAGCGTGGCGAGTCGCACCGGGGCAGTCCCGGCGGTTACGCGCGCCGCCCCCTGCGCCTGCTCCATCACGTCGAGAAGCGGAAGCGCCATCGTCACCCCTGCGCCGCGCAATACCGCTCGCCGGGAAATTCTCTTGCGTGCCATCACTCGCTCTCCTCGCGGCTGTCCGCGGCGCCCCGCCGGAAGCGGAACGGATAACTGGCAACTATCTCGGTGATCAGCGCTCGCGCGCTGTACTCATTGCGAATCAGAGCGCGGCTGATCTCCTCGACGGTCGGCTGGTCATAGTATTCCAGATTCCGGCCCAAAGCGAAACCCAACATCTGCTCGGGTGTACGACATGGTCGTGATTTCCCGCTGAACTGAGACGAAGTCTCATATTGGGCATAGGGTTGCATTTCGGATTCCTCCAGTACTATATACTGGAGGATAGGAGGCCCTTGTGCTCACTCTCTCCCTCTCCGCTCTCCAAGACCGCAAGCTGTGCATCTTGCGGCTGCTCGCCGAACTCGGCGACATGCGCCCCGGCTCCCTCTCGTCTCGCTCCCGCCCCTGTGGCAAGCCCGGCTGCCAATGCCGCTCGCCCGGAGGCAAGCTGCACGGCCCCTACTGGTCGCTCACCTTCAAGACCGACGGCAAGACCGTCACCCGCTCGCTGCGCCCCGACCAAGTCGACACCGCCCGCCAGCAGATTGCCAACTACCGCCGCTTCCAGGCCCTGTCCGCGGAACTGGTCCAGATCAGCGAGCAAATCTGCCGGGCCCGCATGGCCCAAACTGCTGAGGCCGCCGAACAGGCGAAAAAAAAACGCTGAGCCAGAGCTTCGCACCCGACATCCGCGCCGAGATCGACCGCTTCGTCGGCACCCGCCCGGACGATCCCATCGACTTCGAGGCCGTCGAGACCGCTGTCCGCCGCAGCGCCCTGCAACTCGCCGCGCGCGCCGTCGAGCAGCGCCTCGACGCCGACCGCTCCGACCACTGCGGCCCGCTGCGAGACTGCCCCGACTGTGGTCGGCCGGCCCGCTACGCCGGCCGCCGCCCCAAGACCTTCGAGAGCGTGCTGGGCCCGCTCACCCTCCAGCGCGCCTATTACCATTGCCCGGCCTGCGGCCACGGCTGCTGCCCGCGCGACCACAGCCTGGGCTTGCACGGCTGCTCGCTCTCGCCCGGCGTGCTGCGCATGACCGGCGCGAGCGCCGCTCTGGTCAGCTTCGCCGAGTCCTCCGAGCTGCTCGCCGAACTGGCCGGCGTGCGCGTGGAAGCCAAGCAGGTCGAGCGCTGCGCCGAGGCGCTCGGCAGCGAGATCGCCGCCGCCGAGCAAGCCGGGGCTTTCCCTGCCGAGGGCCCGTCTGCCCCGACCATGTATCTCGGCTTGGACGGCACCGGCTTGCCGATGCGCTCCAGCGAGACGGCCGGGCGCGCCGGCAAGCAGCCCGACGGCTCGGCCAAGACCCGCGAGGCCAAGCTGTCGGTAGTCTGGACGGCCCAGTCGCGCCACCCCAAGACCGGCCGCCCGATGCGCGACCCCGGCTCGGCCAGCTACTCGGCCGCGATCGAGAGCGCGGCCAGCCGCGACACCGACCCACAGCCCTCCCCGTTCGCCCAGCGCGTGCGGCGCGAGGCCGAGCGGCGCGGCTTCCCGCAAGCCCAGCGCCGCGTGATCCTCGGTGACGGAGCTGCCTGGATTTGGAAGATCGCCGGGGAAGACTACCCCGGTGCGATCCAGATTGTGGATCTGTTCCACGCCAAAGAGCACTTGCACGCGGTCTCGAAAGCGCTCTTCCCCGACCAGCCCGAGCACGCCCGGCTGTGGGCCGACGTGCGCTGCGACGAACTCGACGACGGCTGCCTCGACGACGTGCTGGCCATCCTGCGCTCCCACGCCGACTGCTGCGCGGCCACCCAGTGCGCCAACTACATCGAAAACAACCGCGCGCGCATGCAATACGCCGACTTCCGCGCCCGCGGGCTGTGCGTTTCTTCGGGCATCGTAGAGTCTGCCTGCAAGGCTGTGCTCGGCACGCGCCTGAAGCGTTCCGGGATGCACTGGACCAAAGCAGGCGCCAATGCGATCGCCGCCTTGCGCTGCTGCAAGCTCAGTGGACTCTACGAGGACTTCTGGGCCTACCGCACTACCCGCCCCTGATGCCTGCCCCGCTGGCTCGGGCCTTCAACCGCCCGGAACCCCTGCTATATCACTTTGAAGTCGTACACCCCATCTGCTCGCTGATCATCTCGGCGAATTCTTCGCTCCGCCCCAGCAGGATTTGCTTCAGCTCCACCGGACCCGCGAAGCTCTCGCCGCGCGGCAGCGTCCCGGTGGCATCGATCGGCTGTCCGTTGTCGCTGTCGCGCCAGCGGCCTATGGCGTCGAAGTTCTCCAGCCCGAAGCCGATCGGATCGATCTCGTCATGGCAGACGGCACAGCGCGGCTCGTCGCGGTGCATCTCGTACATTTGCCGCATGGTCATGCCCGCGGAACTCTCGCCAGGCTCGGCCAGCTCGCCCGCGTCGGGCGGAGGGGGCGGCAATTCCTCGCCAAGCATGGTCTCGAGAACCCACTTTCCGCGCACTACCGGGCTCGTGCGCGTGGGCAGCGAGGTCGCGGTCAGAATCGCCCCCATGCCAAGCACGCCGCCCCTGCGCGCGTCCTCGAACTCCACCAGTCTCTGTTCGCGACCGACCACTCCGTCCAGTCCGTAGTGCTTGGCGAGATCCTCGTTGAGATAGCTGTAGCCGGAATCCAAGATCTCCAGCAGGCTGCGATCCTCGCGCACGATCCGGCCGAAGAATCTCGTGGCCTCCTGCACCATGGCTTCGCCCAAAGCCGGCGTGAACTCGGGAAAAGCGACATCATCGGGCTTGAGCGTGCCGCCGAGGTCGGCGAAGCCCAGCCACTGTCCGAAGAAGGCCTCGATGAAGGCCTGGGACTTTGGATCGGCGATCATGCGCGAGACTTGCCGCTCCAAGGTCTGCGGGTCTCCCAAGGACCCCGATCGGGCCAGCTCCATCAACTCCGTGTCGGGCATCGACATCCAGAGGAAGTAGGACAGCCGCGACGCGAGCTCGAAGTCGTCCAGCCGGTAGTCGGCGGCCGTAGCGCCGCCACTCTCGTGTCGGAACAGGAACTTCGGCGAGACCAGCCCTGCGCGCAGCGCCAATCCTACGGACCGCTCGAACGATTCTCCCCGTCCCGCTGCGCGGCCATAGAACGCCAGCAGCGAGTCAACCTCGTCCGGGCGAGCAGCCCGCCGATAGGCGCGCTGCGCGAACGTCGCGATGATGCGCCGAGCCGCCTGTCGATCGTCAAGACCCGGGCCAGGCTCGGCAGTCCAGACCAGCGAGCCGTCCTGGCCTGCTTCCAGCGCCTCTGCGACCTCGAGCCAGTCCAAGGACAAGAGCACGACGGCTGCTGGCGGTTTCTTGCCCTCGGCCTTGGCCAGCTCCCGTGCCCGCTGATGCTCTTCTGCCAAGCGGCGGTTGTGGTCGTTCGTCAGGGCAGTCGGGGATTTGAACCAATGGAGCGAGACGCGGTGGCTGCCGCGCGGGATGTTCGCTTCGAATTCGTAGATGGCGGGAGATTGGGGATCGGCGGCCACATGCGACTGGCCCACCATGCGCCCGCCGACACGCAGCGTGACACCGGGCAGCTGGCCCTCGGCGGGCGACTCGCCCCAAGCCCGGACGCGGAAGCGGTAGCGGCCAAACCGAGGAAATGTGACGTAGCGGTAGACCGTCTGCTGGTAATTGCGCAGGTCGAGACCGTATGAAGTGAACTCGTGATTCGTCTCGGTGCGGAAGAAATCTTCGATTTCCAGACGAACGTTGAGCGGATCCTTCTCGGCCTTGGTAGCGATCAGCTCGTCCACGACGAGCGCCGCGGCTTGCAGGTACTTTTCGGCCAAGACCGGGGCCACGAAGAGCCCGTCCCGGTCGTTGCGGAACCCGCTCTCCCCCTGCCCGTCCGCTGGAAACGCGTCTCCCGGGCGCAGGTCAAGCCCGGTCAGGTCGCGGATCGTGTTGTTGTACTCCTCCCGATTGAGGCGGGGGATCGTGACCGATCCCGGCTGGCGGTGCTCGCTCCAATCGAGATTGTTGACGGCGTCGTCGATCCACGCCACCATCCGCCGGCGCTCCTCAACAGTCGGCTGCGCCCCGGCCGGGGGCATTTCGTTCTCGCGCAGCACGCGCAGGGCACGCAGCCACAGAGGGCGGGAGCGAAGGACGGAGCCGTGATCTTCAAAGACGCTGAAGTCGATTCCAAGTGTCTGCACCGCGGGGCCGTGGCAACGGATGCAGTAGGTGGCAAGCAGCGGTCGGATATCGTTGTCGAGCGCCTGTTCCAATCGCTCGCGGCTCGCGCCCGAACACAGCGCGGAGCCCACAAGCAACAGCGCTCCGAGGCGCAAGCATGCGTTCATCGCGGGCTTCCAAGGGGAGGCGGGCTTGCTACGGACAGCAGTGCCGACCCGAAGGCCGGCGACACCTGCGCCATAGCGCCTCCCCGTGTTGGAGACTAGCACACTCAAGGCGGCGCTGGACGCCGGAGCAGGACGACTTGGTGGGTGCGTGGAAGCGTCAAGCTTGCCGCGCGTATACTCGTTCGCCCGAACGCATTCGGTGACGTTGCAATCCTCGGCAGGATAAATGCGAATGCGCACAGACGCGATGATCGCGCCGGCTCGTTTGGCGAAAGGCCTCGGGTGTGTCTGGCGCACTGTCCATGAGGCTGTCGATTGCAGTCAAGGCTGCGTCGTAGTCCGCGTTGCACTTGATGGGCTTGATCGTCATGCTGAACCGTCCGATACCAGAGGCATCTCGACGCTAGACCTCACTGCTGCGGATCAGTTCGGCTAGATTGTCGGTGGCCCGCCAGCTCAGGACCATGATCGTGAGCGTGGGATTCTTCTCCGAGGCTGTCGGAAGGGCCGATCCGACGACATCGGCGTCGTAGTCCTGTGCCATGCCTACCGCCAGGGCGCGCCGGTCGCGCCGAGCGCCAGCAAGTTGGCAAAAATGCGCACGGCCCCCGGCACCGCATATGGCAGTTGCCGGTACCAGGCGTACGCGCAGTAGACGTAAAGGCCCTTGCCGTGCCGGGCGACCAGCCACCCACCACGTTGAGGCGCCTGACCGGTATCGTGCGTTTCTAGCAACGGCACGTAGCGCTCGTCCCATTCGACGAGGAACTTCGACCCACGCTGCTCGACCCAGCCTCGAAAATCGTCTTGGGTAATGCGGTTAGGCCAAGTGAAGACAGGATTGTCTGGCTGCAAGATCGCTACGGGCGAATCCTCCTCACTGACCTCTTCCGGTCGCCGCGTCATCTTGTAGGGGAAGGGGCCGAAGTTCTGATCGAACTCGGGAGTGTTGTACTGCACCACGAACACCCCGCCGGTTTCGACGTATTTAAGGAGCCTGGCGTTGTGGGCCTTGAGATCGTCGCGTACAGCGTACGCGCGGATGCCAGCAAGGATCGCATCGAACCTAGATAGGTCCCCGGAAGCCAGCTCGTCCGCGCCGAGCAGCGTGACCTGCGCTCCCAACTGCTTGATGGCCTCGGGCACGGCATCGCCCGTACCGGCTACGTATCCGATGTGCAATCCCGGCACCGTCGCTGCATCGACCACGCGGGCCTCGTGCCGGGCCGGCCTCGACAAGTACGCCGTCTCGAGCCCGGGGTAGACGATCCGCCGAAAGCTAGCTGCCGATGTGCCGTCGCCGTAGCGCGCCGCGGCGGTAATCGGATAGGTGCCCGGTTCCGCATCGGCTGCAGGGCGGATGGCGAACTCTACCTCTGCAATCTCGCCTTCGCGGCGAAACGCGAACTGCCGGGCGCGCTCGGCCGTCGACCACCCTGGCGGCAGGTCCAATTGCACGTGCCCCGCCACCGCCGCGGACGAATTGCTGCGCAAGGACACTGCCAGCTGGTACGTGCCGCTTCCGGCGACGATCACGCCCGCATCGGTGGCGAACTCCACTGACACTGCAGGACCCACGGCCAAGTCGCGGCGACGCTGGATCCGCTCTGCGTCTATGTAGCTCGCTTGAGCCGCCGCAGAGAGGTGCAGCGGGGTTCCGTCGACGCGATAGGAGCAGCTGACCCGCAGCGGCGGTTGGGGCAGCGCCAGGCTCCAGTGCTCCTGGGCCGTATCGTCGTAGGACAGATCCCAAACCGACGCCCGCCGCCAAGGCACGGCGGAATGCCCGGCGTCCTCCGGCACCTTCACGCGAAAGCGCGATCCGTCCAAGGGTTCCACTCCCCATCCGGCCGGAGCGTCGACGCCGCATGCAACTCCCTCCGGCAGGTCGCCGGCCGCGATCAGCCGGGCGGTGACCTCGATCGTCTGCCCGGGAGTGGCGATGTTCACCGTCTCGAACGGCAGGAACGACGAAGAGCGCTCGGCGGACTGCTCCGGTTCGACGAGAAAGGCTAGCCGCAAGCCCAAGGCTTGCGCCACGGCGGCCTCGAACAGAGCCTCGCGCCGTGCCAAGAACGCCGCATCAGAGGACAGCCGCGCATCGCGGATGGCACGGAGCCCGCGCAGCAGGTCCGGCACGCATCCCTCTGGGTCGCCAATCGTGCCGAGCTTGTCCGCGGCAGAACGGGCGGCCTCCGCCACGCCGCGCGGGAGCTCGGCTTCGATCCGGTCGAAGATCGATTCCTCGCGCTCCGCCATGCCAGCCGCAGATTCCAACAGCTTGTAGCGCCGAATCGATGGTCCGGGAGCCGCGATCGCCGAGCCGGCGCCCTGGGAGCGCTGGAAGCGCAGGCCCAAGCGCGCCATTTCGGCGTAAGTCATTCCCAGAGCGGGATCGTACAGGCCCGAATCTATCGCCACCGTCCAGTCTTGGCCGTCGCGCCTGTTGTTGGCGTACAGCTTCAACGGCCGCCAAGGCTGGCCGACGTCCGGATAGCGCGAGGAGTCCCCGGCCGCTCTACACGCCTCTTGCGCCAGCAATCCGGCGGCTTGATGGTGGCCGTGTCCGTCAGGGGGCCCTCCCTGGAACCGTGACAGCACGATATGGGGCCGAACCTCCCTGATGATCGCCACCAGATCGCGAGTGACCTCGTCGCGGTCCCACTTCGAGAGCGTTTCCCCCAATGTCTTCGAATAGCCGAAGTCGGTGAAGCGCGTGAACCGCAAGTCGGCTCCGTAGTACTGCGCCGACTTGCGGAACTCCAGCGTGCGCAAGATCCCCAACGCATCGAAGAAGTCACCCGTGACCAGGTTCGCGCCGGATTCGCCGCGGGTGACCGACGCGATCACGACCTCGGCGCCGAGCCCGCGGCTCAGGTATGTGAGTGTAGGACCATCCTCGTCGTCCGGGTGTGCCACGATGTGCAACACGCGAAATGGAGAGGCCAGTCGCCGCATTGTCTGGGCCAACCCGCTGATACCTTGATCCTGCGGCAACACATCCTGGCCAAGCGCGCCCAGACAGGCAAGCAGCGTAAGGGTCGCAACGCGCATGGTCGAATCCTAGCAGCCCGTCCGCGCATCCGTTGGCGTGCCGGGGACTGGCTCGGCCGAAGTCTCGGCTGAAAGCGCTCTGGCTGACGCGCCAAGTCCCTACGCAATAATGTTGCTGGCTGGAGCTTGCCACCGGCAATGGCGGACTGGGGCCCATCGATCTTACGCTGGCTAAGAACCGCTCTTGCGCGATGCTGGCCAGTCTTGCGCTGGTGCCTGCCCGGTACGTTGGTCCTGGTGCTCGTTACCGCGTGGGCAATGTACCTGTCGGGCGGCATGACTGCCGTCGTAGGCTGGCTGGCGCTGGTGACGGCGGGCCAGACGCTCGCCCCTGTCTCGCTCATGGCGCTGCTCGCGCACGCCTTGCACAAGCGGCGCTTCAGCCGCCCGATGCAAGTGACGTTCGGACTGGCGGCAGTGGCATTCTGGCCCGCCCTGTGGGGATTCGGAATCCTCACCATTACGTTCCCTTTCAGCTTGGAGACTTCTTCGCCCTCTGCGACCGTTCGCTTGCCCTCCAACGAAGAGCTGCGCGTCGGCTGGGGCGGGAACAGCCTCGCCACGAACTATCACGCTGCCTTTCCCGACCAGCGCTGGGCCTACGACCTGCTGGTCGAACCGGCCATGCAGGGCAGCGAGGACCTCGCCGACTACGGCTGCTACGGCACTCCTGTCGTAGCGCCCGCTGCAGCGACCGTCACCATGGCAGTAGACGGGCTGCCGGATCACGTACCGGGCAAAGCGAGCCTGGATATAAGGAGCCCGGCCGGCAATTCGGTAGCGCTCAAGCTCGACAGCGGGACCTACCTGCTGATCGCGCATCTGCAACAGGGCAGCGTACTGGTGAAGCGCGGCGACCAAGTCGAAGAGGGCCAGCCCATCGGCGCCTGCGGCAACTCGGGCAATACCAGCGAGCCCCACATTCATATCCACCACCAGCGCCAGAATCCGCGAGGGCGCCCGCTCAACTTTTCCGAAGGCCTGCCGCTGTACTTCCGGGACCACGACGGCCCACCGATGCCGGAAGGCGGCTTGGAAGTCCGGGGCGACAAGATCGTGCCGGCCGGAGCGACCGTCCGCCATGTAGGCGCGCCGTTGCAATAGGCGACGCTCCCACGGCTGTCATCGTCGCCACACGCACCGCGGCGCTCAGCTTATCCAGTAGAAATGAGCGACAGAGCCTAGCACGCCCAGAATCGCGGCGGCGCATACCCAAGGCGTCGCCCATGTCGATTCGTCCCGGCCCCAGCGGGAAATCAGCGCCGCGGTGACGTGCCGCTTGGCTAGAAGGCCCAGCGCTTGGGATGCCAACAGATAGCACGCCATGATCTCGTTCGCCCGATCCCAAGCTTCCGGCGAACTCATCGAACGCGGCGTGCGGAATCCGTAGTACGGATTCGGCGGCACCCATCCGAACAGCAGCGGCAGCGCGGTGGCCGCAATGATCGCCGCTACCATCTCGGCCCGGTATTTCTCCCACACCAGCCGCAGGAAGGCCGCTCCGAAGCCGGATGGCAGGATGAACCGACTCACGCGACGCAGTCCGCTAGCCGGCCCCGTGCGCACGCGCGAGCCGGGCTTCATCCTGTTGACGCGGAGTCGAACCGGGGCGCTGCGGACGGGTCCGCTCAGCAGGCCAGCAGGCGGTCGGCCAGTTCATTGAAGTCCGCGACCTCGAAGTCCGGCTGCAATGCCGACTCCTCGTAGGGCAGCCCGTAACGGTTGACATAGGCGCCGCGGTATCCGCACGCCCTCGCCCCCAAGATGTCGAACGCATGTGCCGCCACCATCATGATCTCCCCCGGCTCGCACCGCAGCTCGCCCGCAGCCATCCGGTACACCGAGGGATGCGGCTTGAAACGCCCCACGCTGTCAACCGACAGGCTGCGATCGAATGTCGCTTCCACGTTGTTGGCCGCCAAGTGCTCCACCAAGTCGCGATCGCCGTTCGAAAGCGCCACCAGGCGATAGCGCTCGCCCAGCCGTAACAAGCCGGTCTGTGCGTCGTCGAAGGGACGCAGGCGCTCGAACACGTGCAGCAAGTCCCGCACGCCGTCCTCCGTATACGCCACGCGGTGGCGCTTGAGCGTGTGCTGCAGGGCTCGGCGGGCGGAGTCGAGGTAGCCTCGGTGCCCCAACATCAAGATCGTGTCCTGATGCTGCTCGAGCCGCTGGCGCGTCCGCCAGTCGGCCCACACCGCGGCCGCGTCGGCCTCCGCCTCAGCCGCGGCCAAGAAATCGCGCACTGCCGGAACGATAGAGCCCGACAAGTCCAGCACCGTGCCGAACATGTCGAAAGTCAGTGTGGTGACGCGTTCGAGGGGCCGCTGCATGGATTCCCGATGGTACCGAACCGCAGGCGACGACTACTCTTGTGCGCCGTCGAACGGCTTGCGGAACGCGGTCCCGACGGGCTGCGGGCCGTCCTTGCCAGGCTCGCGCAATTGTCGCAGCTTGAGGCGCGCGATCTTGGCCCAGGGACTGGACGAATCGAATTGGAGGTAGGCGCTCCAGTGCCGCGCGGCCTCGGCCGAGCGTTGGAGGCGCTCTTCCACCAGCGCGAGGTTATAGTGCGCGTCGGCATAGTCGGGGCAGTAGCGCAGCGCGTCGGCATAGTGCTGAACGGCTTCTTCCAGCCTGCCGGAGGCATCGCAAACGTTCGCTAGGTTGTAGTGCGCCAGGGCATAGTTCGGGTACAGCCGCAGCGCGTCGCGGTAGTGTTGCTCGGCTTGGGCGGTCTCGCCCTGCCGGAATTGCAGCGTGCCGAGATTCACCAATGCACCGGCCGCCGCAGGATCGCGTTCGAGCACCTTGCGATAGAGCCCGACAAGCTCCGGCACGGGCGCGCCGCTGTTCTCCAGCTCGAGGGCGCGCTGGAACAGCTCTTCGCCGTCCAAGGCGGGCTCGCCAGACCGCGTCGGGCTGCTCTGGATCTCGACGACGGAAGACTGGCGCAACTGCTCGACATCGAACTCGAGCAACAACTGGCCGGTCAGCGCCTCGATCTTCTCGCCCGGCAGCTCGAACGCGATGCGGCGGCCATACAAGACGATTTTGAGCTCGCTCAGCGGCTCCCGGACGGAGGCGAGGCGGTGTCGCAAGTGCTTGAGCGCCTGCTGGATGCGCTTCGCCGAGATGCGCTCGGCACTCAGCCCTTGCAGTGTCTTGAGCGAGATCAGATCCGCGAAGCTGTAGCTCTGCTTGACCTCGGTCAACCCGGCGCGCTCCCACGCGCGCAAGCGGTTCTCGTTGATCCCCAAGATCCGCCGAATGCCAGACCGCGAGTAGCGCTCGGAAGCCTTGCCAGACTCCACGCTGCGAGTATAACGCAGGGCGGTCCCGCTCCCGGACTCGTCCCGGGTGCGCGGCCGACGCCGCTAGCGCTCTTTGATCACGGTCTTCGCGGCCAGTGCTCCGAAGCCGCCGGCCCCGGCCACCAGTACGGTGGCCTCTACCAGGATGGTCAAGGCCATCGCGCCCCAGAATACGGTCGGGTCCTCGAGTGCGGTAGCCGCTCCGGCGATGATTGGCGAATCCTGCGCCTGCTCTTGCAATGCCTCCAGAAAGGCCTCTTGGCCCGGCCCGCCCAGCACCGCCAGTTGCGTGACGAGCGTCGGAAGGTAGCACAGCAGGCCTGTCAGCGCACCCACCCCGAATCCGTGCCACGACCCCGTGACCAGCGCGACCCTCTGCTCGAAGCGCCTCACCGCGTAGTACGCCGCCAGCCACACGACCCCGATGCCCAGCATTGCCGCGGCAAAGCCCAAGCCAAACAGCGAGACCAGCGCGCTGAGAAGGAAGCGCAGGGACATGCCCGCTATGGCGGGGAGCCCGACGGCTCTTAGGTAGTCTCTTGAGGTCAGCTCCTGAGGTGCCGGCTCGGGTTGCGCCGGCGGTTCGAATGGCACTGCGGGCTCGCCCAGGCCGGGTATCAAGGGCCGCCCGCAGCCGGGGCAGAACGAAGCGCCCGGAGGCAGGGAGCTACCGCAGGTGCAACGGGTGGCCATCTTGCTGCTAGCGCCTTTGGCGGCAGGGCTCTGCACACGGCGCCGTGCCGGGCCTGCCGCCTGTGATCTCAATTGTAGGCCCGGCTGCGACCAGGCCGGACTGGCCGGGAGTCTCCGCCGAACGCAGTCCCCTCAAGCGCCAGAAGTTCGAATGACTCGCAGCAACTGCTCCCCGTACTTCTTCGCGACCGCAGGCCCGACACCGGGCACGTCCAGCAGTTCCTCTTCGTTCGAAGGCTTGCGATCGACCAAGGCGTTCAAGGTGCGATCGGGAAACACGCGAAACGCGGGCATCTTGCGTCTTCCCGCCTCGGACTTTCGCCAGGCTCGCAGCGCGGAGGAGATCAGCTCGTCAGAAGCGTCGCGGGGCGGGGTCTCTCCCAAGCCGAACTGCTTCGTGGCGCGGCTGCCATTGCGCGTTGCCGCCGAGCCAGCCTTGGCACCCTTTTTCGCCCGCGATGCCCGCTTTGCGGGCCCCAGGCCAGCGCCTTCCGCGGGCAGCCTGATGCGGCTGCCGAGGCTCGTCGCGCGGCGACCGTCCGGCGTCAGCCAGATGCGGCGGAACTCGATCGACTCGCCCTGCGCGTTGACGAACGAATCGCGGTCGATGCGTGCCAAGTCCGCCCGCTGTAGACCGTCCACCAGCCGCTCGAACGTCTTTCGATCCACCTTGCTTGGCTCCACGCTATCGCGAAAGACCTTGCCGACCGATTGCCCGTCACGCTCGCGCAGTGCCTGTCGAATCGTGTCCAGCACCGCCGATTCCTGCGGCGTGGGCGGCCGGAACGTCTTGACGGTGCAGGTCTCCGCGTCGCAGTTGTCGCAATGCTGGCAGGGTTTGAGCGAATCTTCCAAGTCGTCGAAGTGCCGCACCAAATCGAGCATGCGGCACTGGTTGGAGCGGGTGAAATCGCTCACCTGGTCCATCTGCCGCAGCTTGTAGGCACGCTGCTCCTCATAGCGCGCCCGCCACGCTTGGTCGCCCTTGGTGGCCTGATCGTCCGCGTCGATCCTCACGCCGCCGTGCATCCACAGCTTCTCGAGCGCCCTCTCGAACTGCTCGGGGTCGCCGGAGAAGCCCGCGGCCAATTCGCCGACCGGCAGCTTGGCGGAGCTAAGGCGGTTGAACATCGCTTCGAGCTTGGGCGGCTCGGGATAATCCCGATCCAAGAAGAATTCATGCGTCTTACGATCCGCCCACGAGTGCAGCAGGACGGCCTTGGACGGCAGTCCGTCGCGGCCCGCGCGGCCGATCTCTTGGTAGTAGCCCTCGATCGAACCCGGCAGCCCGGTGTGGACAACCGTGCGCACGTCCGGCTTGTCGATGCCCATGCCGAACGCGATCGTGGCGACGATGACTTCAAGGTCGCCCCGCAGGAACGCGGCCTGCGCGCGGTCGCGGTCCTCGGCAGGCATGCCGGCGTGATAGGCCGCCGCGGGCATGCTCGACTGCAACAGCTCGGCCTGCTCCTCGGCGGCCTTGCGGGTCGGGGCGTAGACAATCGCTGGCCGCCGCGAGTCGTCAAGCATCAGCCTCGCCAAGGCGGCGGGCCGCAGCAACGGCCTGAGTTCCACGAGTTCGATCTGCAGGTTCTCGCGCCGGAACCCATGAATCGAGCGCTTGCAATCCTCCAAGCCCAATTGGTCGATCACGTCGCGCTGGACGATGGGCGTGGCCGTCGCCGTTAGCGCGATCACCGGGGCCGGGCGCAGGGACGGCAAGCGCTCGCGCAAGCGTCTGTATTCCGGGCGGAAGTCATGGCCCCACATGGAGATGCAATGCGCCTCGTCAATGGCGACCAAGCCCGGCGTGCGCTTGGCCAAGAATTCGGGAAAACCCGGCACGGCCAGACGCTCGGGAGCGATGTAGAGAAAATCCAGCTCGCCCGCGACATACTCCTTGCACACGCGCCGCGATTCAAGCCGGTCGCGCCCCGAGTGGATCCGCTCGGCCTTGAACCCCTGCTGGCGCAGCTTGTCCGTCTGGTCCTCCATGAGTGCGATCAGTGGGCTGATCACAATCGTGGTGTCGCCACGGGCGATTCCGGGCAGCTGGTAGCAGAGCGACTTGCCCGCGCCAGTCGGCATGACGAGCAGCACGTCCCGGCCGGCGACGACATCTTGGCAGACGTCCTCCTGGTTGGGGCGGAAGCCGGCGTGCCCGAAGCGTGATCGCAACAGTTCGCGCAGCCGCTCAGGGGAGACCGCAACCGGCTGCGGCGCGCCTCGCGCAGGAGTCGGCGAGGGTGGCTGGCGGGGCGGAGGCGAGCCGACAGCGCGCCGCTGGAGTGCCGGCTTGGCGGCGGGCGCTCTTTCCTCCGAGCGGCCCCTGGGCGGGCTCACCTGCGGCTCGGGCTCGGCGGCGGGCCTTGCGGATTGGTCGGCTGTGCCCGCTGTCCGCTGCTTCGCCTGCGAGCGCTGGCTGGTGCGGGCGGCGGGCAGCGGGCTCGGCGGCGGCGAGTGCGATGCATCTCGGTTGCTTGCCGAAGCCGCACCGTTGGCCGAACCGCCGACGACATCGCGCACGAACTCCTCTATGCCCCGAATGAACTTGTCGTAGCCGCCATCGCCGCGCTCGATGCTGCGCAGCTTGGCCTCCCACTCTCCGGTCATTTCGGGGCTGCGGACCTTGGGATGAACCAGATCGAGCAGGCGGATCCCCTTTTCGGTGGCTCGCAGGGTCTTCTTCTCGCGCTCGATGTAGGCACGCTTCAGGAGCGTCTCGATGATCGAGGCGCGGGTTGCCGGCGTGCCGATGCCGCGCTCCTTCATGGCGTCCGAGAGCGCTTTGCTGTCAAGCGTCTTGCCCGCCGACTCCATGGCCGTCAGCAAGGTCGCGTCCGTGAACCTCGGCGGCGGCTTGGTCCGCTTCTTGACTGCCTCGGCCGCTTGCACCTCCACCCTCTGGCCCTGGCGCAAGCCGCTCGGCAGGTCCGGCTCGGACTTGGGTTCGCGCTTGTTCGCCGGGGCGACATCGAGCAGCTTCCAGCCGGGGTCGTCAATTGCTTTGCCGCCGGAGAGGTATTGATCCTCGTCGGCCTTGTGCACGACGCGCGTGATCACGGTCGTGGACGAATAGCGGTGTTCCGAGTGCCACGCCTGCAGGAAGCGGCGATTGATCAGGTCGAGCACCTTCGCTTCGGCCGACCCATCGCGCACGCCGCTGGCCGAGCCGGTCGGAATGATGGCGTGGTGATCGGTGACCTTGGCGTCGTTCACGAATCGCCCGGGCAGCGGTTCGGTGCCCGTGCCGGGCGCGAGCAAGGACTCGTCATAGCCTCGCGCCACGCGCGACGCGATCTGGGGCGCTTGGCTGGCAACATCGCTGGAGAGGAAGCGGCTGTCGGTGCGCGGGTATGTGATTGCCTTGTGCTTCTCGTACAGCGCCTGCGCTATCCCGAGGGTGCGCTCGGCGCTGAAGCCGTACAAGCGGTTGGCGTGGCGCTGGAGCTCGGTGAGGTCATACAGGCGTGGCGGAGGCTGGCGATGCCGGGTCCGCTTGACCGAGACGATGTCGGCGCGTCCGGCCCGGGCCCGCGCGACGATTTCCGCAGCTTGCTTGCCGTCAACCGGCAGCCTCTGCTGCCGCTTGCCCTTCTCGAGCCGGAAGAAGACGCCGCGGTAGCGCCGTCCCTCGCCTGCATCGAAGTCCGCGTGGACCTCCAGGTAGTCCTCGGGCACGAAGTCCCGGATGGCGATCTCTCGCTCCACCAGCATGGCCAGAGTCGGCGTCTGCACCCGCCCGACCGAGAGCACCTCGCTGTGCGCGTGGTCCAGCGTGTAGGCCCGCGTGAGATTCATGCCGACCAGCCAGTCGGCGCGGCTTCGCGCACGCGCCGCCGCCGCCAAGTCGTCGTAGCCGCTGGCGGGTTGCAAGTTCTGGAAGCCGCGCCGGATCGCATCCTGCGTCAGCGACGAGATCCAGAGCCGGTCCACCGGCTTGGACGAGCCCGATGCGGCGTAAATCTGGCGGAAGATCAGCTCGCCCTCGCGGCCCGCGTCGGTGGCGCAGACCACCCGCTCGATCTTCGGGCTGTTGAGGATCTTCTTGACGACGCCGAACTGGTCCGCCCGCTCCTCGTCCACGATGAGCGGCCATTCGCCCGGGAGCATGGGCAGCAGCGAACGCCGCCACTCCTTCCATGCCGGATCAATCTGGTGCGGCTCGGCGAGATGGACCAGGTGGCCGATCGCCCACGTCACCACCACGCCGTTGCCGTGGAAGAATCCGCTGCCTCGCGCGGTCGCTCCCAGCACCTTCGAAATGTCGCGCGCGACCGAGGGTTTTTCGGCAAGCACTGCACATTTCTGGGGCACCCATTGCGGCACTGGAGCTGAATTCAGTGTAGCGCCCCGCCGGCAGGCGAGAACCCGTCCGGAGCGAGGCGTGGCGCGGGGGCGGCGCTAGGCCGGCGCGTCTCCCGGATACAATCGGATTCGGCCCGCACGATGCGGCACGTCTGTACACAGGAGCGGTCGCCGGCAGGGAGCGGACTGCCGTGAAACGGCTGGCCGATCGCATCCGGCAGGGCGATCCGCGCGCATTGGCCCGGGCGCTCAGCGCGGTCGAGAATCGCTCGGCCGGGACCGATGAGCTGCTGGCCGATCTGCACGATCCCAACTCCCGGGCCCGGCGCTTCGGGATCACCGGCCCGCCCGGCGCAGGCAAGAGCACGCTGGTCGATTGCATCGCGCGCCACTTGCGCAGCGATGGCGCGTCAGTCGGGATTCTCGCGGTCGACCCGAGCAGCCCCTTCAGCGGCGGCGCAATCCTCGGCGATCGAGTGCGCATGCAGCGCCATCACGGCGATTCCGGCGTCTTTATCCGCTCCATGGCAGCCCGGGGGGAACTCGGAGGACTGGCGCCCGCGGTCGGAGACGCGCTGGTCCTGCTGGAAGCAGCGGGTCGCGACGCGGTCATGATCGAAACGGCGGGCGTCGGCCAGAGCGAGGTCGATGTCGTGCACCTCGCGGCTACGGTGGCTGTGGTGCTGACACCCGCTTCCGGCGACGATATCCAAGCGGCCAAGGCCGGAATCATGGAGATCGCCGACGTGTTTGTCATCAACAAGGCCGACCAGCCGGGCGCTGACGAGCTAGAGCGCCAGATCCTTGCCATGACCTCGTTGATCCCCCCTGGACAGCCCAAGCCTCCCGTCGTGCGCACGACAGCCAGCCGCTGCGACGGGATCGAAGAATTGGTCGAGGCCTTGCGACGGACCGCCCGCGCTCCGTCCGATCCAGCGTATTGGAAGCGGCAGCTGCTCAAGCGGCTCAGCGGCGAACTGCAGGCGATGCTGCTGGACGGCGCGGGCCTCGAGCCGGATCTGGACCGGGCCGCCGAAGCCATCGCCGCGGGCAAGCTTAACCCCTACGAGTACACGCAAGCGATCGCGGGCCGCTTCAAGCAACAATGGAAGCGATGACTGTCGACCACATCGGCATCGCGGTGCGCTCGATCGACCGGGCGCTGGAGTTTTACCGCGACGCCTTGGGCGTGGAGCCGACACACCGCAGCGTGGTCGCCCACGAGAAAGTGGAGGCGGCGCTGCTGCCGGCCGGCGAGGGCCGGATCGAGCTGCTCCAGCCCACCGCCGAAGACTCGGTCATCGCCCGCTTTCTCGAGCACCGCGGCGAGGGCATGCACCACCTCGCGCTGCAGGTCGCCGACATCGAAGCCGCGGCAGAAGCGATCCGCGCGTCGGGGCGCCGCTTGGTGACGGACCGCGTCCAGATCGGTGCCGAGGGCTACAAATACGTGTTCGTGCACCCCAGCGAGACTGGAGGCGTGCTGCTGGAACTCGTGGAGCGCGGTTGAAATCCGCTAGGATCAAGCCGCTGTCTCGACCATAGCCGCCCGACCAGCCATGGACTCAGCCAGACGCATATCACGGCTCGAGGAAGAGAACCGCCGCCTGCGGGCGGCGGTGGAGGAGCTCTCGATCCTCAACGAGGTCTCGACAGCCGTGTCGTCGACCTCCTCGCTCGACGCCACGGTGGACTTGATCGTGCAGAAATGCGTCAAGCACCTGCGGGTCGAGCAGGGCGCCGTCCTGCTGTTCGACCGGCGCGAGCAGGGCGCGAGCCTCAAGACGATGGTCCGCAAGATCGAGCAGGACGATTCGCAGATCATCCCCATGCGCCTGGGCGATCAGATCACTGGCTGGATGCTCAAGAACCGCAAGCCGCTGGTGATTAACGATTTCGAATCGGAAACGCGCTTCCGGGGTGCCGCAGATGGCAACAACATTCAATCGCTGCTGTGCGTGCCGATGATGCTCAAGGGCCGCCTGACCGGAGTCGTGAACGTCTTCAACAAGCAAGGCTCGAGCGGCTTCAGCGAGGGGGACCAGCGGCTGCTGAGCATCATCGCGACACAGTCGGCCCAAGTGGTAGAGAACGCCCGGCTGGCGGAAGAGGAAAAGGCTCTGGTCGTGCTTCAGGAGGAACTGCGGCTGGCCCGGGAAATCCAGAAGAACCTGCTGCCGCAACAGCCGCCGCCAGTGCCCGGCTACGTCATCGCCGGAATCTCCGAGCCCGCCAAGCGGGTCGGCGGCGACTATTTCGACTTCTTGGAGCTCGGAGAAGACCGTCTCGGCCTGTGCTTGGCTGACGTTTCGGGCAAGGGCATCACGGCCGCGATGCTGATGTCCAACGTACAGGCGACCATCCGCAGCCAGGGCCGCTCCTCGCCCGATGTCGCCAGCTGCGTGTCACGCTCGAACGACATGCTGCACGCCAGCACGGACTCCGACAAGTTCGTCACTATGTTCTACGGCGTGCTCGACACGAGCACCCACCGGCTCGAATACTGCAACGCGGGCCATAACCCGCCGCTCGTGCTGCCCGGAGCGGATCGCCCCGAACAGCTTAGGACCGGCGGGCCAGTGCTCGGCGTGCTTCAGGGCTACCCCTACGAGCACGGCGAAGCGGAACTGAGGCCGGGCGAGACTCTGCTGGTCTACAGCGACGGGTTCAGCGAGGCCATGAACGACCGCTTCCAGGAGTTCGGCGACGAGCGCCTGCGCACCTCGGCGCGCGCGCACGCCGCGCTGCCGCCCGAGCAGCTATTGGGTACCCTGCTGCGAGAAGTCAACGACTTCTGCGGGGACGCGCCGCAGGCAGATGACATGACCATCATGGCGGTCCAGCGGCTGGTGTCTTGAGGGACGCCTCTCCGGACGCTATCGCCCTCGCGATGCGCTCGCTGCGGCGGACGCAGTCGGGGATGCCGAGCCCGGTATAGCCGTTTCCCGCCAGGTGCAGCCCCGGGAAGCGGAGCAGCCGCTCTTCGATCTGGCTCATCCGCGTGGCATGGCCGACGGAGTACTGGGGCATGGCAGCGGGCCAGCGGTAGGGCCGCGACACCTCCAAGGCAGGTCGGAAGCCCATCCGCTGCCGCAGCTCCGCGTCCGCTTGCACCGAAACCGACTCGTCGCTTGACTCCAGTGCTCGCTCGGCGTCCGCGCCCGCCAGAAAGGCCCGCAGCAAGACCTTGCCCGGTCCGGCGCGGCCCGAGAACTTCGTGTTCGTCCAGGTGCAGGCGGCCAACGTCCCGCGCTCGGCTCGAGGGATCAAGAGGCCGAAGCCGTCCAAGGGATGGCCGAAGCCGCGCTGCGGGTACACCAAGGCGACTACGACCGAGGAGGTATAGACGATGCTTCCAAGGCGCTCGGCCAGGGCGCCGTCGACGCCAGCGAGCAGCCTGCCAGCTTCGGGAGCGGGAGTCGCGACGATCACGCTGCTTGCGTCCCGCGCGCCGCGCTCGGACCGGACTTGCCAGCCGGCGCCGCTGGGCTGCACCGCCCGTACTTCGTCCGCGACGACTTCGCAGGTTTCAGGCAGGTGCCGCCGCAACGCGTCGGTCAGCGAGCCCATGCCCTCCCGCAACGTCAGGAACAGCGGCCCCTCCCGGTGTCGCTCGCGATTCTTCCACACGCCGCGCAGCAGGCTGCCGTACTGGCGTTCGTACTCCACGAAGCGCGGAATCACGCTGTCGGCAGACAAGTTCTCGGGGGGAGAGCCGTACACGCCGGCCAGCAGCGGCTGCGCAAGGTACTCGACCGCCTCGCGTCCGAGGTGGTCCTCCACGAACTCGGCAACGGACCGCTCGGGCAGCGTCTGGGGCCGGCGAAACCACTCGCCGGCCATGCGAGCCTTGGATGCCAAGCCGAACAGCCCGCTAACCGCAGCCTGCCATGGCTTGGACGGCGCGAGCAGCCGCATGCTCTCGGGCAACGGCAGCGGGCGTCCGCGGCGGACGATATAGGTGCGCCGCCTTTCGTCATTCGAGCCGATCACCTGGTCGCCGAGTCCGAGCTCGCGGACCAAATCCAGCATCCAAGCCTTTTCGGCCAGCCAACTGTCCGGCCCGGCCTCGACCAAGCAGTCACCGAAGAGTTCGGTACGCACGATGCCGCCGAGCCTTTGCTCGCGCTCGATCAGAGTGCAGGGAATGCCGTGCCGCCCCAAGTAGTAGGCGGCAGACAAGCCCGAGACCCCGCCGCCAACGATGGCTACGCGGGACATGCCTATCGCTCGGCGCAGTACTCGCGGACCATGCCCACGGCGGCGCGGACGTGTTCGACGGGTGTCTCGGGGATGATGCCGTGGCCCAAGTTGAAGATGTGGCCGGGCCGTCCGGCCGCGGCGGCCAAGACGGCCCGCACCTTGCGGCGCAGCTCCGGAAGGGGCGCCAGCAAGGCGAGCGGGTCCAAGTTTCCCTGAACGGGCGTCTCGTGGCCGACGCGCTTCCACGCCTCCGCCAGGTCAACGCGCCAGTCCAAGCCCAGCACGTCGCCGCCAGCTCGACAGAACACGTCCAGGAAGCCCGCGTTGCCGGTGCCGAAATGAATCACCGGCACTCCGCCGGATTGGATGCGCCGCACCAACTCCCGCGAATGCGGCAGGACAAAGCGCTCGTAATCGGACGGGGACAGCGCGCCGACCCAGCTGTCGAAGACCTGGATGGCGCTGGCACCGGCGGCGACTTGGCTGGCGGCGTACGGCGCCAGCACGGCGACGATTCGCTCCATCAGTTCCCGCCATCCGGACGGGTCGCTCCACATCAGGCTCTTGGTGGCGGCGTAATGGCGCGAGCCCCTGCCTTCGATCATGTAGCTCGCCAGCGTGAACGGCGCGCCGACGAATCCGATGACAGGGACACGGTCGTCGAGGTGGCGACGCGCCAGGGCAATGGACTCGCCGACATAGTCCAGATCCGCGGCGCGCCCGGTCTGGAGGCTGTCGATATCGGCGCGGGAGCGGACCGGCCGCTCGATTCGCGGGCCGTCGCCGGCCACGAACTCCAGCCCGAGCCCCATCGGCTCCAGCGGCAGCAGGAGATCGGCGAAGATGATGGCCGCATCCACGTCCAAGGCATCGACCGGCTGCCGCGTGACCTCGGCCGCAAGGCGCGGCGTCTTGCAGATCTCCAGGATCGTGTGGTCGCGCCGCAAGGCGCGGTACTCGGCCATGTAGCGCCCCGCTTGGCGCATGAACCATACCGGAGTGCAGTCCGCGGACTCGCCGGCACATGCGCGGAGGAATCGCTGGCGCATCGCTCTACTATACCAAGGATTCTCGTAAGATATTGCAATATCAATACTTACACGCCAATACAGCCATGGCGAGATGTTTGCGCGAGCGCTTGATCAGCCGTGGCGCTCGACGCGTTGAATCGCTGGCGGACCCGCTCCCTGATCGTCGTCTATGATCGCGGGGGAGCTTTCCGGCCATGCGCGCGGACGAGTCCATCCTGTGCGGCGATTGCCGCAGCCCGCTGCGCCGCGCGCTGGCCTCTGGCGACAAGCGCGCCGCCGGCGATCCAGAGAGCTATTGCCCGCGCTGCGGGAGAAGCGCGGTGCGGACGGCCACCTGTCCGCAGTGCGGCAGCCAAGTGTGCGCCGCTTGCGGCTCGATCCTCGAGAGCGCGAATGACCTAGGCATCGGTTGATTCCGCCTTGCGCGGTAACCAATTCCGTGCATGGCTGGCCTATCTACGTGTCGGCGCCGTGCAAGCGGCGTTCACAGTTTGGATCGCCTGTGAACGGGTCCTTCGTGGGGGGCCGGACGCAGGCAAGTGTTTCGATCTGGAGGTTGTGATGAATGTAAGAAGTTGGCCCGCGGTCGTTTTGTGCGGGCTCGCAATTCTTGTGGCACCAATGGCGTTGGTAGCCGGAGAGGGGTTCGTCGGAGAGGCCGAAGGCCGCTTGGGCGAGCTCGCAGAGAAGTTCACTGGCCTAGCTACCGCAATGGCTGGCGAGAATCAGACCTATCGCCCCGGCGAGGGCATACGCTCGACGTCGGAAGTCTTGCTTCACATCGCGTCCGCGAACTATTTCATAGCGCGGGGATTCGGCACGAATCCGCCCGAGGGGCTTGACGTGAGAGGCTTGCAGGACTCGACGACCGACGCGGCCGAGATCCGGTCGGCCCTGGAGAAGTCCTTCGCCCATCTCAAGGGCGCGATCAGCAAGCTGTCGGCAGACGAAGCCGACAGCGCGATGAAGATGTTCGGCCAAGACACCACCAAACGCGGCGCGGTATCGATGTTCCTGAACCACCACAGCGAGCATCTCGGGCAATTGATCGCCTACGCTCGCGTCAACGGGATAACTCCACCATGGAGCGAGTAGGAAAACACCTGATCCGGCGCACGGCCCGGCGCGCCAATCCGCTTCTGTGGACGCTGTGCCTGGCCGTCCTGTCGCTGCCGCTCGCCGCGCAGGAAGTCGCCCTCGATTCCGCGGAAGGGCTGGAATTGGTCAACGTCTTGGTGACGCCCGACACGCTCGATGGCCAGCGAGGCCTCAAGGTGAGCGGGGATCCCGAGGTTCTGCAAGCGGCCCAGAAGAAGCGGGCGGAAATGCTGGCTGCCATGCGAGCGCGCGGCGAGCGGCCCCAAGGCCCCGGCACGTTCGAGGCGCTGCGCACCAATCATCTGGCTATCGTCAAGGGCTCGGAATTCGGAAACGGCACCATCGAGGTCGAGGTTTCCGGCCAGCCCGCTCCCGGAGCGCAGGGCGGCGCGCGCGGATTCGTCGGCATCGCCTGGCGGCTGCAGGAAGACCGCAAGACTTACGACTGCTTCTACCTGCGGCCGACCAACGGGCGCGCCGACGACCAAGAGCGGCGCAACCACACCGTCCAGTACATCTCCCACCCGGAATGGACTTGGTACAAGTTCCGCGGCGAGACCCCCAGCAAGTACGAGACCTACGCGGATATCGTGCCCGGCGAGTGGATCAAGGTCAAGATCACCGTAGATGGGGAGAAGGCCCGGATCTACGTGAACGGTGCCGAGCAGCCAACCTTGCTGGTGAACGACGTCAAGTCTGGCGCGAGCGCCACCGGCAACGTGGCGCTGTGGCTCGAGGGTTCGACGGTTGCGCACTTCCGCAACCTGAAGATCACCGCCGCTCCTTGATTTCGGCATCGGCCGAGCACGGCGGACGAGTCCCCGCGGAGAGCGGCGCTGTGGTAGCCTGACTCTGGAGTTCCCATGATGAGAAGACGAGACTTCGTCCGCCACTCCTTGTTGGCAGGGGCTCCGCTAGCGGCGCTCCAGCACAAGCTCTTCGGGGCGGTCAGCGGCTACTCGGAGAACCCGACGCGTCGCTATGCCTACGACACCGTGCCGCTGGGGCCGGACGGCCTCAAGCCGTCGCGGCTGGCCATGGGCACCGGCACCAGCGGATTCCGCGGCGCGTCCAACCAAACCCGCAAGCTGGGCGTGGAGGGCCTGGCGGACCTGTACCGCTTCGGCTTTGACAGCGGGCTGAACTTCTGGGACACCGCCGACGGCTACGGCAGCCACCCGCACGTGAGGCGGGCCTTGCAAGACATCCCTCGCGAAAAGGTCGTGATCATGACCAAGTCCACCACCAAGACCGCGAAGGGCATGCGCGAGGACATCGAGCGCTTCCGCAGGGAGCTCAAGACCGACTACATCGACCTGCTGCTGTTGCACGCGGTGCGCGAGGAAGACTGGCCGGTCCAGCGCGCAGGCGCGATGGACGTGATCAACGAGTACAAGCAGAAAGGCATCGTCAAGTCGCGGGGGATCTCCTGCCATTCTCTGCCCGCGCTGCGCCAAGTCCACAAGCAGGAGTTCATCGACGTAGACTTGGCCCGGGTCAACGCGGTGGGCGCCCGCATGGACGCCGACCCGGCCACCGTCATCGAAGAGCTGTGCAAGATCAAGGCGGCGGGCAAGGGCGTCATCGGCATGAAGATTCTCGGCGAGGGCGTGCTGCGCGACCGCGTGGGCGAGGCGCTGCAGCATGCGATGGCCCTGGATTGCATCGACTGCTTCACGATCGGAGCGGAAAACCGCTACGAGCTGGCGGACCTGGTCCAGCGAATACCAGAGGCCTCCACGCTCGGCTGGCAAGGCTAACAGGAGGACGAGATGACAAGAGCACTAGCATGCGGGGCATTTTCGGCCGCCCTGGCCCTCGCGGCCTGCGGCGGTGGCGAGAGCCCCGACACAGCCGCTTCGTCGGAAGGCGAGGCGATGGCCACCGAGGTCGCCGCACCGACCGAACTTGACGTCGAGAACGTCTCGACACGGCTGGCAGGCGGGGAAGACATCTTCCTGCTTGACGTGCGCACTCCCGAGGAACTGGTGCAGGACGGGGCGATCGAGGGCTACACCCACATCCCGATCGACGAACTCGAGGGCCGCTTGGCAGAAGTGCCTCGCGACAAGCCCATCGTGGCCTATTGACGGCGCGGTGGCAGGGCCTCCCGTGCGGCGGCCATGTTGAGAGACAACGGTTACGAGAACGAGATCCAGTTCGGAGGGATCGAGGGCTGGGTCGAAGGCGGCCAAGAGCTCACGGAAGTGTCGGAATAGCCGCGGGCCGAAGATTAGACATCGTCGGGCCGTCGGCCGGAACCCGTTGGGTCCGGCGGATTCCCTACGAGCGCGGCGAGGCGATGGCGTGCCCTCGCCCTGCGCTCGGACCGTCAGGCGGCGAGGGCCTGTAGGGCCGTTTCTGTCGGATTTTCGGCCTGATGTTTCGCCGACCCGCGCCACAGTCTGATTGGTATAGTCAGGCCATGCAGCGCAGGCACTTCCTCGCGGGCGCACTCGCGATCCCACTCCGCGCTCAGGTTCGCTACCGAGTCGGAGTCATCGGCCACACCGGCCGAGGCAACTATGGCCATGGCATCGGGGACGTCTGGCCGGTGTTCCCGCAGACCCAAGTAGTCGCAGTCGCCGACCCAGACGAGGAAGGCCGCGCCAAGGCGCAAGAGCGAACCGGGGCCGCGCACGCTTACGCGGACTACCGGGAACTGCTCGCGACGGAGAAGCCAGACATCGTCAGCATCTGTCCGCGCCACACCGACCAGAGGCGGGAGATGGTAACCGCGGCCGCCCAAGCGGGCTGCCACATGTACCTCGAGAAGCCATTCGCCGCCACGCTGGAAGACGCCGATCAAATGGTGGAGGCCATCCGCAAGGCCGGCGTCAAGGTCCAGCTGGCGCACCAGATGCGGCGGTCCCCCTTCGCGCTCAAGGCCCTGGAACTGATCCGAGCGGGCGAGATCGGCGAGATCCACGAGGTGCGGGGACGGGGAAAGGAGGACTATCGCGCCGGGGGCGAAGACTTGGTCGTGCTCGGATCGCACATCTTCGACATGATGCGCGCCGTGCTGGGAGATCCGGAATGGGTCTTCTCCCACATCACGTCCAAGGGCGAGGAGCTCAGCTTCGACCACATGCGCAAGCCTAACGAGCCTATCGGGCCCATCGCCGGACGCCAGATGTCCGCGATGTTCTCGTTCGGCCAGGGCCGGCACGGCTACTTCGCATCGAACGAGTCCAGCCAGACCCACCCGTGGCGGTTCGGGACGCACGTCTTCGGCGCCAAGGGCTATATCTTCCTTCCCAACGAGGTCTACGACGAGAGCTCGGAGGCCTACATCCTGCGGTCACCGGCGTGGGTGCCGCGACGCGACAAGCAGTGGGAGCTGATCGAGCCGAAGCACCGCAGTTTCGGCAGCGAGCGCCACCTCACTGCCAACGCCCTGATGGTGGAAGACCTACTGCGGGCAATCGAGACCGACAGCGAGCCGGACTGCAGCGAGCGTGCCGGACGCTGGACGGTCGAGATGACACAGGGCATGTACGCCTCGCAACTCCAGCGCAAAGTGATCGACTTCCCGCTAAAGGACCGCGTGCATCCACTCAAGAACCTGCGGCCGGCCAGCCGGGGCTAGATCACGCCGCGGCGGCCACCGCTGCCCACGAAGCGGGGATCGCTGGTGGTGCGCCTGTCTTTCTGGAACATCCGCGCATTGTCGTAGACGACTTCGCCCACGTAGTAGGCATCCCGATACGGGCTGTGCGCCTGCGGCAGCTCGGAGCGGTCGGCCGGATTGCGCAGCCTTGGACCCAGCACGAAGTCCATGTAGGTGAAGGCCTTGAAGTTCTGGCCGAAAAAGGCGACCTCCGACATGACGCCCGGAACCTCGCGGCGCATGATCACAGCCGCCTGTTCGGCGTCCGGATCGTCCGGCAGGTCATGCATGACCCGGGAGACGGCCGCCAGCTCGTTGGCTACAACCTCCTTGCAGCCTCCGCGCCAGAGTTTCCAGCGGCCCATGAACTCGGAGACCCACCCACGGCCGACCAACGTCACGACCAGCAGGACCAGCGGGGCCAAGTACCTTGCGGCGAGTCCCATCTCGCCCCAACCCCGCGCCGCGGCGACGATCCAAACAACGAATAGCGCAAGTCCGCCCAGGCACATCAAGAGGCCGGGAAGCATCCGCCTGGTAGCCACATAGCGCCGAAAGAAAGAGACCAGGCATTGGCGCGCCTCGCCGATGGCTTCGCGCGCGCGGGCGGCCGCGACGGTCGACTTCTCCCAAGTCTCGTGGGCTGCGTCAGGGGGGTAGTAGAGCAGAAAGAGCTTATCGGTCGGAACTGATTCGCCGGTGAAACTACACTTCATGGAAGCTGCCGGGGAGACTGCCGCGTCGGTCCGCCCACCCGGAGGCGTGCTGACGGGAAACCCTGAGAGTATCACGAATTCGGCGTACCGCGCCGCCCGCCGCACTGCCCGCACAGCGTTCGCGGCGGCCCTGCTACCGGCTACTTGCCGGCCGCCGTCCTGCCTTGGCAGCAGCCGGTGCTCGCCGCTGCAGCCGTCCGAGCCCAGCCTGGTCGCCGCGCCCGCTCCACAGCTGGACGCTGTGCGGCCGACGATGTCGGGCAGCTTGATGGTAACGGTTAGAATGCCCTGCTATGCAGGACTTGCTGCAACGCCTCGACGAGTCGCGCGTCATTGATCTGGCGCAGCCGTACTACCCCGGCATGCCCCACCACCCGAACCACCCGCCGTTCGTGTACGGCCTCAGCAAGGCTCACGGCGAAACCACCCGGGACGGAGTCAGCGCGGCCGCGGATGCGCTAGCCCTCGGCGGGCATGTCGGAACGCACATCGACGCGCTGTGCCACTTTTCGCTGGACGGAAAACTGTACGGCGGGGACGACGCCGTTGGTTGCCAGTCGTACACGACCGGCCTGTCGGTGCATCATGTCGATACCATCGAGCCGATCTTCCGCCGCGGCGTCCTGCTCGATGTCGCCGCCACCGAGGGCTTGGAGGCACTGCCCCACGACTTTGTCGTCGACGCCGACCATCTCGAGCGGGCGGCAGACCGCGCCGACATCGCGGTCTCCGCCGGGGACATCGTGCTGGTGCGCACCGGCTGGGCCCGCTACTGGCACGACGCCGGCCGGTACATCAATGGCCTGCACTGCCCCGGCGTCAATCGGGAGGCCGCGGGCTGGCTGAGCGCCAAGGGCGCATTCGCCGGCGGTTCCGACACGATCGCGTTCGAGTTCGTGCCCGCCCCGAGCATGCCCGTGCATGTCCACCTGCTGGTCGAGAGCGGCATTCACATCATCGAGGCGCTGGATCTCGAAACCCTGTCCGCGGAAGGCGTCTGCGAGTTCGTCTTCGCAGCCTCGCCGCTGCGGCTGCGGGGCGCAACGGGCTCGCCGATACGGCCCGTGGCGCTGAGCTTGCGCTAGATTCTGATTCGCGGATTCTCGGCGGCGGCCTTGGAGCGCATTCGAATCGCACACAACATGCTTGTTTTCAATATGTTACGAGCAATCCTGAAAAATATTCTACAAAAATCCGTAAATCCGCTTGCGCCGGCCTATGGAATCCAGTAGAGTAATGAGTGCCGGGGGGGACAACCCCACCAACGCAAGCTAATCCTCAACCAAAGACCCCTGACTTACCCCTCCGGCACCCTACCTAAGACGCTCTGAGGCAGCCGCCTCGAGGCGTCTTTTGTTTTTTCGCCCCGCACTTGGCAGCGCACGCCTTGAGTGGCTATGCTGTCTGTGCGAATGGCGGCGCGAAACCGCGGCAGCGGCACAGGGACGCGACCCGACCGGCGGCCGAGGGCGTCGGTCGAGCTGGAGTCGCATGACGACTAGCCTTACGCGCGCAGGAGCGCGAGCCATATTGTGCGGCCTCGCCTGCGGTTCGCTTCTGGCAGTCGCCCCTAGCGCGGCCGCGGAGCGCATGCCGGCAGACCAGGCCAAGGCCTTGCAAAACCCCGTCGCTTACGCCCCCGAGGCTGTCAAAGCCGGCCGCAACACCTATCTGCGGCTGTGTCAGTACTGCCACGGCGCCGACGGCAGGGCGCAGGCGAACCCGGACTTCGAAGCGCCGAGCCTGCGCGATCCGGACGAGTGGCGCTACGGAGCGACGGACGGCGAGATCTTTGTGTCGATCCGGGACGGTGCCGGCCACGAGATGCCGCCTTTCGGCAAGCAGCTGCAAGATGACGAGGTCTGGCAGATCGTGCTCTTCATTCGCAGCATCGGACCCAAGGAGCTTCGCCCGCAGGCGCCCTGAAGAGCGCGGCGCAGCGGCGAGCACACGGCAACTAGAGGAGACAAACCATGGCGAGCAAGCGCAGCAACGCGGAGCGCACCGTATCGAGGCGGGGATTCGTGACCAAGGGGGCGGTGGCGGCGGCGGTCGCGGCCGGCGCTGAGGCGGCGGCATCCACCACCGAGCGACACGACAGCAACATCAAGCTCCCGGGCGAGGTGCCGGCGAGCCTCGCGGAAGACTCCAAGCCTCCCGACTTCCCGATGACAGGCGCGCAGATCTTCGCCAAGGCCTGCAAGGCCGAGGGGCTGGCCGCTCTGTTCTGCGCTCCGGGCAACTACGTCGTGATCAACGCCATCGCGTCGGAGGGCATTCCCAGCTACGGGGGCCGCACCGAAGGCATGATGTGCGCCGCTGCGGACGGGTTCGCCCGCGTGACCGGCGAGGTCGTGGCCGCGTCGGGCACCGAGGGCCCCGGCTTCACGAACATGATCATGAACATCGCCGCCGCCAACGCGGCGCGCTCGCCGCTGCTGGTGCTGGCGAGCAACATGACGCTGGGACTCGAGGACACCGAGCACGGCATCCAGCGGGTCTACCAGCAGCCGACCACCGAAGGCATGAAGAAGTACGGCAAGCGTCTCATCAATCCCGAGCGCGTGCACGAATACGCCGGCTACGCCTTCCGCCAGCTCAAGACCGGCGTTCCGCGACCGGTCCACCTGGACTTTCCCGGCGAGGTGGCGCGCGAGCGCTTCGACAGCGCGGAGGACCTGCGCTTCTTCTACGACAAGTCGAAGTACCGCACCGATTCGCGCCCGCACCCGTCGCCCAAGGAGATCGCCAAGGCGGCGAGCATGATCGCCAAAGCGGAACGCCCGATCATCGTGGCCAGCGCCGGTGTCTTCTACAGCAAGGCTTGGGACGCGCTCAAGGCCCTTGCCGAGAAGGCCGACATCGCGGTCGTGGAATCGGGCCCCAGCCGCGGCCACTTCGGCGACGAGCACCCCCTCTCGGCCAACACGGCCCCGGATGCCCTCTTGAGCGCCGACCTCGTGGTCTTGGTCGGACAGTACTGCATGCCCAACATCGGCGAATATTCGTTCGACCCGGACGTCGCGTACATCCGCATCGACCCGGACGCCGCCGATATCGGGCGCAACCTGCCGGTCGACCTCGGCATCGTGAGCTGCGAAAAGGCCGCCTTGGAGGCCCTTGCCGAGGCACTGCCGAAGAAGAAGCGCCCGGCTTGGCGCGACGAGTTGGCGGCGGCGCGCGCAGCGTTCGAAGCCGAGAACGACGAGCACTACAAGCTCGGCCTCAAGTACAGCGGCCAGGCCGGGTGCGTCCATCCGGCCGTGATCGCCGCGGAGATCGAGAACCTGCTCTACAAGGGGGATATTCCCAAGGAGCAGACCACCGTGGTGTCCGGCGGCTACGGCATCGGGCGCTACACGCGCCGGCGGCTGAGAGCGTTCCGGCCGGGCCAGATTTGCAACGGTGCCTACCAGTACGGAGCGATCGGGCCTGACGTCGGCTACACGGTCGGAGCCGGCGCAGCGGTGCAGCAGGGCACGGGCCCGCAAGCCCCCTACAAGGGCGCGCCCGTGCTCGCGGTTACGGGCGATGCAGGATTCGCCTACTCCGGCATGGAGATGGAGACCCTGAGCAAGTACCGGATTCCCACGATCATGGTGGTCTACAACAACAACGCCTGGGGCGTCTGGCGCAGCGGTGCCAGCGGCGGGCGCAGCGAGACGGCCCGCGCCCAGCACATGTACCTGTTCCAGGAGAACCTGCGCTACGAAAAGATCGGCGAAGCCCTCGGCGCGCGCGGGGAGTACGTGACCAACGCCGAGGACCTGGGTCCGGCGTTGGCGCGCAGTTACAAGGCGGCGGCGGACGAGCGTCTCTCGACGGTCATCAACTGCCAGGCGATCAAGGAGTTCTGGAGCGCTCGGGACTATCCGCCGGGCCTGCTGCAGAAGGTCGAGCCGGGCTGCATGGCCTACTACCACTGATGGCCCGGTCGCCGAGTCCGCTGGAGAGCGTCGACGCGCTGCTGCGCTCGCGCGCCGACCGAGGCGTCTTCCGCTCCTTCGCGGCCGTCCGGCAGCGGAACCGCTTGGAGTGTTCCTTCGTCTGGCTGCGCGAAAAGCCTATCCGCTTGATCTTCGATCCGCGCCGTGGCACGCTCGAGTTTCGCGACCTGTTGCCCAATCTGGCGCCGACGGCCCCGCTCTACAAGGATCTCCGGAGCTTCCTGCGCAAGCTGAGCGGCGAAGCGCTCCCAAGCCACAGGCGCATCGACTCGCAGCGCGCCAAGGTGCAGAGCAGGAATCGCAAGGGATCGGTGTCGGTGTTGCTGCACAGCCTGGACGGCGACTGGGACTACGCCGTCAGCAAGGCGCTCAAGCTGGTCAACGAGATTTTCCTCGGATTCCTGCGCGGGCCGTATTACGAGTACACAGTCGAGAACTTCCAAGAACCGGAAGACTGATGCAGAGGGCTAAGATTGATCCGGGCTGGCTAGCGTGGCAGCAAGCGCATTCGATGGAGCGGCAGTCATGAGCGCGCCGAATCTTGCGGCAGTGTCCGCCTTGTTGCTGGGACTGGGCTGCCAGAGCGCGCCGGAGGGAACGGTAGCCTTCGTCAACGCCAGCGTCGTTCCGATGGACAACGAGCGCGTCTTGCACGGGCAGACCGTCGTCACCTCGCTGGGCAAGATCAGCGAGTTCGGGCCGGCGTCCGAGATCAAGGTTCCAAGGGGGGCGTTGGTCGTGGACGGCAGCGGCAAGTACCTCGTGCCCGGCCTCACCGAGATGCACGCACACCTGCCCGCTGCCGACACCCCGCCCGAAGAGGTCGACCGGATCCTCTTCCTGTTCCTCTCCAACGGCGTGACAACCGTTCGCGGAATGCTCGGCAATGCGTCGCACCTAGAGCTTCGCCAGCAGATCGCGGAAGGCGCGCGGCTGGGGCCGACGATCTATGCCGCCGGGCCCGCGTTTCGCGCAACCGAGGGCTTGACGGTGGAAGTTGCCCGGCAACGTGTCCGCGAACAGCACGGGGCCGGCTTCGACTCGCTCAAGATTCTCGAGGGGCTCAGCGTGGAAGTCTACGACGCCATCGCCGACGAGGCGACTGAGGCGGGAATCCCCTTCGGCGGACATGTCCCCAATCCGGTCGGGCTGCTGCACGCGCTGGCGGCAGGCCAAGGGAGCATCGACCATTTGGACAACTTCCTGGAAGCGCTGGAAGCCGACGATTCGCCGATCAAGAACGCGGACGCCGCCACGCGCAGCCGCGAGATGGGACTGCACGCAGACGAGGCGAAGATCCCGGCACTGGTCGCAGCGACCAAGCTCGCCAACGCTTCGGCGGTGCCAACGATGGCGCTGTGGGAGACATTCAACGCCGACGTTCCGACGGAGCACTATGCCAGTTTCGACGAGCTGAAGTACTTGCCCCGCGCAACGGTCGATGCCTGGATCGAATCGCAGAACAGCCGCCAGCAGCGCCTCAACGCCGAATCGGGCGCGCGCGTGATCGAGATTCGCAAGAAGATCCTCAAGGCGCTGCAGGACGAGGGAGCGCGGATCGCGTTCGGCACTGACGCGCCGCAGATCTTCAACGTGCCGGGCTTTTCGATCCACCGCGAGATCAGCATCATGGCGTCCGCCGGCCTGACGCCGTACGAAATCCTAGCGTCCGCAACCAAGAACGCAGCCGAGCATTTCGGGTCTGACGCGTTCGGCCGAGTCGCAGTCGGCGCCCGCGCCGACTTGCTGCTGCTCGAGGCCAATCCGCTGGATAACGCAGCCAACGTAGCCAAGCGTGCCGGAGTCATGGTCAGCGGCCAATGGCTGCCAGAGGCGGACATCCAAGTCAAGCTCGAGGAACTCGCCGCCACGGCGGCTCGGTAATGCCGCGGCGCGCGAAGCGGCGCTAGCGCAGCCCGCGAAAGAACTTGACCACGTCCTCGACGTAGAGTTCCGGCTCCTCCATCGCCGCGAAATGCCCTCCCCGCGGCATTTCGGTCCACTGCGCCACGTTGTAGCGGGCCTCGACCCATTTGCGGGGCGAGAAGAAGATCTCGCCCGGAAAGACCGCGATCGCCGTCGGCACTTCGCTGCGCCCCTGCCGGCGGCCGCTGCGGCGGGATTCGTAGTAGAGCCGGACGGCAGAAGGCATGCTCTCGGTCAGCCAGTACAGCATGATGTTGGTCAAGAGCTGGTCCTTGCTGAAGCGGCTCTCCACATCGCCGCCGCAGTCGCTCCAAGCGCGGAATTTCTCCACCACCCACGCCGCCAAGCCGGCCGGGGAGTCATTCAGGCCGTACGCCAGCGTGAGCGGCTTGGATCCCTGTATGTTCCCGTAAGCATTTTCGCCTTGCCACCACTCGGCACGCTCCCGGTAGCGTTTCAGTTCCCACTCGGGGATGCCGCTTTCCGGATCCTGCATGCCCGCGGGCGGACCGCCGCCGACCATGTTGAGGTGGATTCCAATCAAGCGGTCGGGATAATCGCGGGCCAGCCAGGACGAGACTCCCGAGCCCCAATCCCCGCCTTGCGCCGCGTAACGCTCGTAGCCGAGACGGTCCATCAGCTTGGCAACCACGCCCGCCACGCTGTCAACGCTCATGCCGCGCTGGTGGGCCGGCCCCGAGAAGCCGTACCCGGGCATCGACGGCAGGACCAGGTGAAACGCGTCTTCGGCCCTGCCCCCGTGAGCAACGGGATCGGTCAACGGACCGATCACGTCCATGAACTCGTACACCGACCCCGGCCAGCCGTGCGTGATCACCAAGGGCATCGCCGAGTCTTCCTTCGACCGAACATGCACGAAATGCATGTCGATGCCGTCGATGGACGTCTTGAAGTGCGGCAACTCGTTCAATTGAGCTTCGTGCTCGCGCCAGTCGTACGCGGTTCGCCAATACTCCAGCAACCCTTCCATGTACGCCCGGTCCGAGCCATAGTCCCAGCCAGAGCCCGGGATCTGATCTGGCAGCCGCGTCCGCTCGAGACGCTCCTTGAGGTCAGCGAGGGCGGAATCCTCGACTCGGATGGTGAATTCCGTCACTTGCGCGATCCCTCCTGTCGCCGACAGAGCCAGCAGCGTGGTCAGTAGCAGTCCCTTCACGGCACCATTGTAGGGAAGGAACGCCGGGCTCCGGTCATTGCGGCGAGACTGTGCAGGTACATTTTTTTGTCGATACGTGACTCGTCTGATGGGATCGGATCGTTGCTCGTGCAACTAGGGCAGCCTGTCGCTGGAGTTGCAAGGGCCTGCTCGAAGGGCGCTGGGCCGCTCTTCGCAGCGCCCGCGAGGGGGCACTGGACAGTGTCGGCGCAGCGGGGGTGTGACGCCTCGCAAGGCGTTGCCGGGCAGGCTGGCGGGACGCTCGCATGGGCTAAGGCGAGGGCGCTTGCAGCAGCAAGTCGAGAGCCTCCTGCGGGCGTGCCGCGAAATGCCGGTTGGCCTCCGGCACGTAGCGGAATTGGGGCAGGCAGCGGATGATCGAAATGGCCGTGTTGGTCAGACAGGCCAGGTTGCGCGGCAGGTCGCGCACATACACGCGGCAGCGGTCTTCGTCGTAGGTGAAGTCACGCACATAGTGCAGGCGGTTCTCGATCTGCCAGTGGTTGCGCAGCAACTCCGCGAGTTGCTCGGGGGTGGCCCGTGCGGGGCCCAGCGAGGTGAGCGCATAGCTCACTTCGGTGCTGCTCTTGCCGCTCTTGACGTGCTGCCGCCGACGTTCGACGCGGATGGCCTGCTGGCGGCCGTGCAGGGCGGCATAGTCGTCCCATTCGGCGGCGCTGATGTCCTTGACCCAGTAGCGTCGGCGCTCGATGCGGCCATGCTGCTTGTCCAGCGTCTCCACCAGCGGGCAGGCACTGAAGTCCATCTCTTGCAGGTCCCGGAACAGCGTTGGCTGGTTGTTTTTCACCGCGGTGATCAGATAGTCTGCCTGGGATTCCTCGAGCAGGCAGCGGGCCGTCTCCTGCTGGGCGTGCAGCGCGTCGCCGGTGACCACCCGCCCGGCCAGGTCGAGTTGCCTGGCTAGTTCCCGGAAGGCCGGGATCTCGTTGGTCTTGGAGTCGATCTCCAACTGTCCCAGCACCACGCCGCTGCCCTGCTCCACCGCGGCCAGCAGCATGCGCCGACCGTGTGCGCTCTGCTTGGAGGCCCCGCGCACGTCCTTGCCGTCCAGGCTCACGCCCGGCAGCACTGCCGGGCCCTCGCTGGGTGCCTCGCTGGCGGCCTTGGACGAATCCGTAGCGTCTTGCTGTGACTGCACTTGCGCGCTTTGCTGGAGGGCCCACCCGCGCACCGCCTCCTCCAGCGTCTGCGGCTCTAGGGTCGCCAGAATGTTGTGGAACGTGGTGATCGACGGACTCGTGTAGCAGCCTTTGCTGGGGCTGTAGAAACACTCCACCGCCAGTCGCTGCGACTGGCTCAGCAGGGCCGCGAACTGGGCGAAGGCGGTCACCCCGCGGTAGCCGCACAGGCGCGCCGCCACCGCCAAGGCCAGCACGCTGCGCAAGCCGTAGCGCTTGCCGCGCGCATGGCGGTACTCGGGCAACTCGCCGAGGAACTCGAACAGACTGCGCAGCGTCTGCGCGTCGGGGGGCGCGCTGCGGGCCGGCCCGTCCCAGGCCGGATCATCCTCCGGCTGGGCCAGCTTGAGGGCCGCGCCGGGCTGCAATTCGTACACGAAAATCTCCTTCCGCTGGCCGTGCCGACGCCAGCGCGGCGTGGCACCCGGCAGCCGTGCGTAGCCGCCGCTGAAGCCCAGCGAGCGCCAGTTGGCGGCCCGGTAACAGGTGCCGGCGAAGCGTTCAGGGTCCACGAACGACTCCGCTAACAGGCTCGGAATGCCGTGCTCGGCCAACATGTCGTCCGAAAGCCGTCGCAAGCTCAGCCCGAGCACCCGCGAGGCCAGATTGGGCGCCCCCTGCCAAGCCGGCAGAATCACGAAGCGCGAGTTCTGCGTGAGCAGATGCAGGCGCCGCCGCTGCTGCTGCGGGCTCCAGCCGATCCAGCGGTCACGGGCCGCCAGCTTGAGCGCGGCGGCCTGCCAGCCCACCAGTGCGATCCAGTCCTGCCCCAGCGTCGCCACATGCCGCAGGGCCTTGCCGAACAACCCCTCGAACGCTAGGTAGTGGTGGCTGGCCACCAAGCGGTCCCAGCGCCGGTGCTCCTGCGCACCGTGCGTGGGGCGCACCTGCACGGAGCGCAAATCCAGATCCCGCAAGCCGCTTGGCGCTGCCACTAGAGCCTAGCCTGACAGACTGACAACAAAATGTCCAGTCCTCGCAGCAGACAGCGCTACCATGCCGAGCTCGCAAACTCTAGCAGGCAGCCACTGCCCCTCCGGCTACTGTCGTGCACTGCCTCGGACTCGGACAAAAAAATGGCCCTGCGAGACTGTGCAGTGAGGACGGCAAGTCGGCCACGCTCTCGCATCGAAAGGGACTTGTTCAAGCTGTGGGTGCTTCGTACCGCCCGGCCAAGGCAGACACCGCTTGACACGGGCGCCGAAATTCCGCCTCGGGTCCAGGCAGCGGACCAGCGATCACTCTCGCCCGGCCGCGCGGTACGCCTGGAGTGATTCCCTCAGATAGTCCTCGGCAGCCATGGGAGAGATGCCCGTCAGCAGGCGGATGTCGTCGCTTACCTGCTCGAACTCCCTGTTGTCTGCGGCCCGGTACAAGGACGTGAGGATCGCAATGTCGGGCTCCGGGATTCTGTCCGCGCGGCAGATCTCCGCGAACTCCTCCTCGGTCACCTCGTCGAACCGAATGGCCTGCCCGGTCGCGTAGGTCAGAGCCGACGCAAGCTCCGGCATGGACAAGGCCTGCCGGCCAGTCAGTTCATAGACCTGGTCGGCATGCCTGTCAAGCGCGCAAGCTGCCGCGCATGCTCGCGCAAGATCGTCCCGCGACACATATGCTAGCCGGCCCCTTCGAACCGGATACGGGAGGCGACCCATCGCGGCGAGAGCCGGTGCCCAGTGGACAAGCGGGTCCAAATAGATGCCGTTTCGCAGGATGGTCCATCCCAGGCCGCTGGTCCGAAGCCTTGACTCCGCATACACCAGATAGGGAGCGATCAGGAACTTCGAGTCCGTTCGCGCAGCGCTAGAGCTGGTCAGCACCACCCGCTTCACGCCCGCCAAGCGGGCCGCGTCCAGAATGTTGGAGTGCTGGACGATCCGGGGCTCCACGTCGCTGGCGCTGGGGATCAGCATCAGCACGTCGGTTCCCTCCACAGCGCCCGCAAGCGTCTCAGGCACCTCGTATTCGGCCCGGCGGATATCGATTCCCAGGTCCTTGAATCGTCGGAGCCTATCCGGACTTCGGGAACACGCAATCAAGTCCCCAGGCGGAATGCCGCGATCGAGCAGCGCATCGACGACGCGAGATCCGAGGCCGCCCGTGGCGCCAAGCACGTTGATTTTCACCGCTCGAAACCCTCCCGGCAATCCTATCACTGCTCCGCCCCGCGGTCGGCTGAAGCGGTGCTATGCGCGCTGGTCATTCTGCTTGGCTGTCTGTCGACGCGTCCGAGAATACGGAGTCTGGTTGGGTAGCGTCCCGACAAGCCGGGAATCATGGCGGGGTGCTTGCGGTCCGGGATCGTGCTAGACCTTATAGTGGAAATAGCCTACGCTGGACAGACCCATGGCCAAGACGAGCAAAACGGGCGGGGGCGAGGTCCCCATAGTTAGCCCTCAATTGATTGACGGCGCGAAGGACTTCGTGCTCCGCTCCAAGCCAGTCAGGCGAGTGCCCTGCCGAGTCCCCGGCTGCGGCGTGCTCGGCGCAACAGAACGCTCCGACGGGCTTTGCTGGGTTTGCCAGCACCTCAAGATCAGCGCCTGGCGCGATTCCGCAGCGCAGGAATCCGCCAGCGAGTAGGTAGGTCGCGGCATTGGACCGCAGCTGCGCCGCGCGGAGAGCGGCGCCTTGGGGGATCTCGGTGTGTTGAAGGTAGGATTCGTCGGCTGGCGCGGCATGGTCGGGAGCGTGCTCCTTGACAGAATGCGGTCGGAAGGGGACTTGGACAGCTTGGCGGTCCACTTCTTCTCGACGTCGAATCCCGGCGGTCGCGCGCCGCATGGCGGTGCCAGCGCTGTCCTGCAGGACGCGCGGGAGATTGATGCGCTGGCACGCTGCGAAGCCGTGCTGTCGTGCCAAGGCGGTCGCTATACCTCCGAAGTCTTCGCAGCCCTGAGGGCATCAGGCTGGAACGGTTACTGGATCGATGCGGCGTCCACGCTGAGGCTCCGCGAGGATGCCACGCTCGTGCTCGATCCCATCAATGCGGACCAGATCCAGAAGCGACTCGACGATGGCTGCCGCAACTTTATCGGAGCCAACTGCACGGTCAGCTTGTTGCTGATGGCGATTGGCGGGCTCCTGCGCGAGGGCCTGGTCGAATGGGTCAGCACCATGACCTATCAAGCAGTGTCCGGCGCCGGCGCGAGAAAGCTGACCGAGCTCGGTAGCCAAGTGGGCGCGCTCGGTGCCGCCACGACGGACCTGGAGGGCGGTTCCGCCATCGAGGTCGAGCAGGCCTTCACGCGCGTTCAAACAGGCGCGGCCTTTCCCGTGAACGAAATCGGAGCGCCCTTGGCCTGTAACGTGCTGCCCTGGATCGACCGCGCCATGGACAACGGCCAGACCCGCGAGGAATGGAAGGCCAGCGTCGAGGCCAGCAAGATCCTGGGCGCCGACCCGCCCTTGGTCATCGATGGAATCTGCGCGCGCGTGGACGCCCTGCGCTGTCACAGCCAAGCGCTTTGCATCAAGCTCTCCCGTGCCGTGCCGCTGCCAGAGGTGCGGGACTTGCTCAGTTCAGGAAACCCCTGGGTCAGGCTGGTCGACAACTCCCAAGAGGCCACGCTCCGCCAATTGACCCCTGCAGCCGTAGCCGGCAAGCTGGACATCCACGTAGGCAGGCTCCGGCATCTGAGCATGGGGCCGGAGTACCTCGGCGCCTTTACGGTGGGCGACCAGCTGCTCTGGGGCGCCGCCGAGCCCTTGCGCAGGATGCTGGGCTTCCTCCGCGACGCTCGCAACTAGCGGCAAGGCCCCGCTGGGCTGCGCTAGGTGGTGGTACGCCCGGGAGGCGTTTCGCGAATGCCGTTCTCGATTGACCGAATCGTGCCGTGGGGGCGCTCGCTAGACGAGTACCGCGCGATGTTCGGACTCGACGAACCAGACATGCGTCGGCGCATCCTCGGTTGCGGCGACGGGCCAGCGAGCTTCAACGCCGAGATGTCGCGGAACGGGCATGCGGTAGTTTCCGTTGACCCCCTCTATGGCGAATCCGCCGCCGCAATCGAGACACGAATCGACGAAACCTTTGATGAAGTGATGGCGCGAATGCGCGACCACTCTCAGGACTTCGTCTGGACGCACGTGCGGTCAGTTGAGGAACTGGGAGGGATCCGGATGGACGCTATGCGCAGGTTCCTCGCCGACTTTCCTCGCGGCAAGCTCGAGGGCCGCTACCTGCAGGCCAGCCTGCCGGACCTGCCGTTTGGTGACACTGAATTCGATCTGTCGCTGTCGTCTCACTTTCTCTTCCTCTACAGCCAAGAACTCGACCTGCAATTCCACGTCAAGGCCCTTGCAGAGATGCTTCGCGTGGCAGCAGAGGTGCGCGTCTTCCCCTTGTTGCAGAACGGCGGGGTCTTGTCCCCGCACGTTCCGGGAGTCATTGAGACGTTCGTCTCACGAGGCGTCGAAGCAAGCATCGAGCCCGTGGCCTACGAGTTCCAGAGGGGCGGCAACCAACTGCTGAGATTGCGAAGGACTCCACCGGAATCAGCTCGGGGTCCGGGGCGATCCTAGTCAAGAGCAGAACAGAAATGTTGCTAAAGCGGCGCGGAACGCTGGCTCCAAGCCATCGCCGCAGGCCTGCGGTCGGCTCTGTCCTCGCCTCTTCGGAGCCGTCGCAAGCGCGCTGATGGGATTGCTGGCAGCCGTTCTTGGGCCGCTTTCGTCGATTTGACGACAAGAATCGGACTCAATTCGCGAATTCTTGTGGAAATAATAGTGAAATCACTTGACTATATACAAACAAAAAGCGAATATTAAAGCATGGCCCAGCAAATTGTCTCTGGCATCGCCGCCCAGGCCGCCGACGGCAGCGTCCTCGCCACGAAACAGCGGGTCGAGTATCGCAGCCTGCCGTCGAAGAGCATTCTGAACCGCTGCTCGAATCCCGAGATGCCGTTCCAGTGGACGGTGAACCCGTACGGCGGCTGCGAGATCGGCTGCCACTACTGCTATGCGGTCTACACCCACCAGTACTTGGGCATAGACGACCCGTCCCGGTTCGCCTCGCTGGTGTTCTCCAAGGAGAACGCCAAGAACCTGCTCCGCCGCGAACTCGCCAAGGGCGTCGGCGGAGCGATCGCGGTCGGCACCGGCACCGATCCGTACCAGCCCGCCGAGCGCAGGTTCGAGACCACCCGCGGCGTCTTGGAAGCCTTTGCCGAATTCTCCGGGAACGTGATCGGGATCACGACCAAGTCCGACCTGGTCCTGCGCGACCTCGACCTGCTTGGAAAGATCGCCCTGCGGAACGAGCTTCACGTCACCGTCACCATCACGACCATGGACGACGCTCTCGCCAGGGCCCTGGAGCCGCGCGCGGTGCGTCCCGACAAGCGCATCGAAGCCGTGCGCGAGTTGCGCTGGCGAGGCATCGAGGCGGGCGTCTTCAGCGCCCCCGTCCTGCCGCTTCTGACGGATTCGACCGAGCTCCTCGAGAGTGTCGCGCAAGCCGCCAAGCGGGCGGACGCGTCCTATTGGCACGCCCATCCGTTGTTTCTGAGGTCGGAGGCCCGCCGGCGAATGGTGTCCTTTCTCGAGGAACGGTTCCCGCACCTGACGGCGCGCTACAGGGCTCACTACCGGCAGGGCGCCTACGTCTCGCCCGGATACCGCGACTGGCTGTCTGCCAAGATCTGCCGGATCCGGCAGAAGCACGGGCTGTCCGGGCAGATTCGCGCTCGCGAGCCCAAGCCCGTTGTGAGCGAGCTGGCTCCCCAGCCGTTGCAGGGCAGCCTCTTCGAAGGCATGGCCGCCTAGTGCGCCGCCATCGGGGCCGGGCCGAGTCGCGCTTGGGAGCGGTCCCCGGCTGAGGCGCCCGGCCGGCGCGCGAGATTGAGGCTTCGCGGGCGGAATGGCTATGATCGGAACATCGCGCACGCTCTTTGGATTGAGCGTTGCCCCGAATGCCCATATTTCGCAAGAAGGACAACGAGGACAAGCGAGTCCACACCGAAGGCCTCTGGATCAAGTGCGACGCCTGCTCGGCGCCGATCTGGAAGAAGGACCTAGATGCGCAGGGAATGGTCTGCGCCAAGTGCGGGTTCCATTTCAAGATCTCGGCACGCCAGCGCCTCGACATGTTGTTCGACGATGGCGCGTGGGAGGAGTTCGGAGGCAATCTCCGCTCCACGAACGCCCTGCAATTCACAGACCGCAAGCCGTACGAGGAGCGCCTGCAGGACGCCAAGACAAAGACCGGCTTGAGCGATGCGGTGATCTGCGCCACCGGCGAGCTGGAAGGCCACAAAGTGGTGATCTGCGCGATGGAGTACCGTTTCATCGGCGGCAGCATGGGAGCCGTCGTCGGCGAGAAGCTCACGCGGGCGGCGGAACGCGCCGAGAGTGACGGCCGCGCCTTGGTGTATGTTTCGGCCTCCGGCGGGGCGCGCATGATGGAGGGCATGGTGAGTCTGGTGCAGATGGCCAAGGTCTCGGCGGCCCTCAAGAGACTCGACCAGGCCAAGATTCCCTACATCAGCGTGCTGACGGATCCGACCACCGGCGGCGTGACGGCCAGCTTCGCCATGCTGGGCGACCTCAACATCGCCGAGCCCGGTGCCTTGATCGGCTTTGCCGGCCCGCGGGTAATCGAGCAGACCATCCGCCAAAAGCTCCCCAAGGGCTTCCAGCGCTCGGAGTTCCTGCTTCAGCACGGGATGTTGGACGCGGTGGTGCCGAGACCGCAGCTAAAGCAGTACATCGGGAACGCGCTCAAGTTCCTAGGCGGTCCGGAAGCCTAGCCCGGATGGCCGCGACCGACCCGTCCGTTCGCTACCTGCAGTCCCTGCTGGGCTCCATCCGCAAGGAGAGCTTCGGCTTGGAGCGCATGCGCCGCCTGGTAGCCGAACTGGGCCATCCCGAGAGGTCGCCAGGCGTCGTCCACATCGCCGGCACGAACGGCAAGGGCTCCACGGCTGCGATGATCGAGAGCGGCCTGCTGGCGGGCGGGCGGACCGTCGGCCTGTACACCTCGCCGCACCTGTCGCGGATCAACGAGCGCTTTCGAATCGGCGGGCAAGAGGTCAGCGACGAAACGCTTGCCGAAGCGATCGAGCCAGTCCGCCGAGCAAACGAGCGGGTGGTGGCGAAGTACGGTCGTTCGGCCCACCCAACGTTCTTCGAGTCTGTGACGGCGGTGGCCTTGGTCCTGTTTCGTCAGGCCGGCCTGGAACACATGATCATCGAGACCGGTCTTGGCGGCCGGCTCGATGCCAGCAACGTAGTCCGCTCCGAGTTGGCGGTCATCACCCGGGTGAACCGCGACCACGAGCAGTACCTAGGCCGAGACTTGGCCGCCATTGCGGCCGAAAAGGCCGCCATCGCTAAGCCCGGCGGCCGCGTGATCATGGGGCCGCAGACCGCCCCGGCGCGCGAGGCTCTGCTGCGGTGCTTCGAGCGGGCCAAGGCCGACGTGATCGATGTCGACGCCGAGTGGAAGCCGGAGAATGCTACCAGCGAAGCCGGTCGCTGGCGCTTCGAGGCGACTGGCCGTGGCATGGCCGCCAACATCGAACTCGCCATGGCAGGAAAGCACCAAGTCGAAAACGCCCTCATCGCCGTGGCATCCCTCCACGCATTGCGGGTGCCGCTCGCCCGGACCGCGGAAGGCGTGAGCCGGGCGCAATGGCCCGGACGGCTGGAATTCGCCAGCAACGACCCGCCAGTGCTGCTGGACGCGGCCCACAATCCCGACGGCGCACGGGCATTGGCCGAATTCCTGGGGCGCGAGGCCCGCGGACGGAAGGTGACGCTGATCTACGGCTCGTCGCGGGACAAGGCGGTCGACGAAGTGGCAGCCTGGCTGTTTCCCGCGGCCGACCGTGTGCTGCTGACGCGCTCGAGCGTGGCGCGGGCCGCCAGCCCCGAAGCGCTGATGCAGACAGCGGGGCATCACCATGCCCGCATCGAAACCGCGGACGACATCGGCGAAGCGCTCAGGCTGGCCTCCGCCGCCGCGACCAGCGACGACTGGATTGTCGTTGCCGGCTCGATCTTCTTGGTCGGCGAGGCCCGAGAACTGCTCGGATAGAATCGGAGGTTGCACGGGGTGAGGGAAGCGCTGAGCCTGCTCCGCTCGGTGTGCTGGATGATCCCCATGCTGGTGGGGATCACCAGCGTCATGGGATTCCTGTCGCTGCTGTCGTCGCTGTTCGACAGCACGGGCCGGCTCCAGCACCGCGTCGCCAGCAACTGGGGACGCATGCTCATGACCGTCTTCATGGTCAAGGTCCGCCTGACGGGAGCCGAGAACCTTGCCCGCGACCAGGCGTACGTGTTCGCTTCCAACCACTTCAGCCTGATCGACACCCCCTTGATGTTCGGCTTCATGCCGCGGCAATTCCGGATTCTTGCCAGATCGGGCCTGTGGAAGATCCCGTTCATCGGCTGGCACCTGAACCGCGCCGGGCATCTTCCCGTCCATCGGGAGAACCCGCGATTGGCTGTGCGCAACATCGCATTCGCGGCGGAGAAGGTGCGGGACGGACGTTCGATCCTGGTCTTCCCCGAGGGCGGTCGGCGCCGCGGCACGAGCATGCGAAGACTCAAGACGGGTGCGGCACACATCGCCATCCAATCGGGAGCTCCGCTGGTACCGGTGGCGATATCGGGAACGGCGCACGTGCTGCCCCCCGGCTCGCTGCATCTGCGGCCCGGCCGCGTGGACGTGCGTTTCGGCAGGCCGCTGCGGACCGGGAGTTCCGATTCGTGGACCGCGCGTGAACTGACGGACCGCTTGCGCAGAGAAATCGAGCGACTCGCGGCTGCACAGCCGTCGCGGGATGGCGAGAATCGGGGGAGCGAGGCAACCAGATGAAGTATTGGCTAGGCATTGACGTCGGCACAGGCGGCTCCCGAGCGCTGCTCGTAGGAGCGGACGGTGCCGTGGTGAGCGGCGTGACAGCCGCGCATGAGGACATCCTCATGCTCAAGCCGCTATGGGCCGAGCAGCGCCCGCAAGACTGGTGGAACGCTTCCCGGCAAGCCGTGCGGAAGCTCCTCGCCGAGACAGGCGTGCGCGGCGAGCAGATCGCCGGCGTGGGGCTTTCGGGCCAGATGCACGGGTTGACGCTGCTGGATGCCGACGACGAAGTCATCCGGCCCGCGCTGATCTGGTGCGACCAGCGCAGCCAAGAGCAGGTGGACTGGATCAACGCCAAGGCTGGCAAGGACATGGTGCTGGAGCAGACTGCGAATCCGGTGCTGACGGGATTCACGGCGCCGAAGCTGCTCTGGGTGCGGGACCACGACCCGGCCAGCTACGAGCGCGTGCGCAGGATGCTGCTGCCGAAGGACTACATCCGATTCTGCCTCACCGGGGAGTACGCCAGCGAGGTGTCCGACGCGTCGGGCACCGCCCTTTTTGACGTCATGCAGCGGCGCTGGGCGAGGCCTCTCGTCGACAAGCTCGGGATCGACGCCGCCATCCTGCCCGAGGTCGTGGAATCCCCGCAAACGACAGGCCGGGTTACCCGGGCGGCAGCGCAGGAAACCGGCCTGCAGGCCGGCACGCCGCTGGTTGGCGGCGGCGGGGACCAGGCGGCGAGCGCGATCGGAAACGGCATCGTGAAGCCGGGGTTGGTCTCCTGCACGGTCGGCACATCGGGGGTGGTGTTCTCGCATCTGGAAGAGGCTGCCTACGATCCGGAGGGACGGGTGCACACCTTCTGCCATGCCGTACCCGGCAAGTGGCACATCATGGGCGTCACGCAGGGAGCGGGCCTGAGCTTGCAGTGGTTCCGCAACCAGCTGGCGGCCGGGCTGGCCGATCAAGCGGCGCGGGAAGGCGTTGAAATCTACGACCTGTTGACCGACGAGGCAGCCGCCGTTCCGGCCGGAGCGGAGGGCCTGTACTGGCTGCCGTACTTGATGGGCGAGCGCACGCCGCACCTCGACGCCAACGCCCGCGGCGGCTGGGTCGGTCTCACCGCAAAGCACACCCGCGGGCACTTGGTCAGGGCCATCCTGGAGGGGGTCGCGTACAGCCTCAACGACTGCCTTGCCATCGTGGAGTCTCTCGGTGCGAGTGTCGAGGCAGTGCGGGCGTCGGGCGGAGGAGCCAAGTCGCCCTTGTGGCGCAGCATCTTGGCCGGGGTGTTCTCCAAGCCGATCGCCACCCTGCAAACACAGGAGGGCTCGGCCTACGGCGCGGCCCTGCTGGCAATGGTCGGCACGGGCGCGTTCGGATCGGTCGAAGAGGCTTGCGAGAGCGCCATCATCGAGCAACGGCGCGACCCGCCAGATCCGGCACTGACAGCCGCCTACGGCCGCTACTACGCGACATTCCGCGATCTATACCCGGCGCTGCGAGACCTCTTTCCCAACATGTAGTCCCCAGGCTGGCCGACGGAAACCTCGCCCGCGATCCCGGGCGCCCGTGGCTACGAGCACAGCCAGTGCCGATCCGAGTCGCGTCCGCTCCGCGCTTCGGCGGTAACGGGGGATACTAGTACCGAGCCAATGCGCCGCTTACCGAGCTCGCAAGTCCTCGCTGCATTGAGCCTGCTGCTCTTCGGCGGCTCGCTGCGCGCCGAGACGGGGGACGAATACTTCGAGAAGCGTGTCCGGCCGCTACTGTTCCAGAACTGCGGGCAGTGCCACGGCGAAGAGCTTCAGACGGCGGGCATCGATTTCCGCGATCCGGATACCGTGATCGGGGGCGCCGTCGTAAGCGGGGACGAATCCAGCCCGCTCATCCGCGCCGTCCGCTACGAGAGCTCGATCAAGATGCCGCCAGGCTCGAAGCTGCCGCAAGAAGCGATTGACACGCTGGTCGACTGGATCCGCATGGGCGCTCCGTGGCCGGGCTACGAGCCCGCCGAAATCGCCGGGCCAGACATCGACGAAGAAGCGCCCGAAAGCAGCCATTGGGCATTCCAGCCAATCGCCGACCCTCCGGTGCCCGATGTCGGCGAATCCGATTGGGTGCGGAATGATATCGACAGATTCGTCCTGGCACGGCTGCGCGAGGCCGGCCTCGAGCCTGCGCCCCCGGCGGCGAAGCCGACGCTGCGGCGGCGGGCCAAGTTCGACCTGCAAGGCCTGCCGCCCGACAGGGAGGATGTCCGGCGCTTCGCCGACGACACTTCTCCTGATGCTTTCGGAAGCATCGTGGACGACTTTCTGGACTCGCCGCACTACGGGGAACGCTGGGGACGGCACTGGCTGGATGTCGCCCGCTACGCGGATTCGACCGGCGTTGACGAGGACCATCCCTTTGGAGACTCTTGGCGCTATCGCGACTACGTGGTCGCCGCCTTCAACGACGACCTGCCCTTCGATCAGTTCGTGCGGGAACAGATCGCCGGAGACTTGCTGCCGGCCGCGGAGGGCGCCCCGGTCAACGCGCGAGGAGTCGTGGCCACGGGCTTCCTCGCTCTCGGGCCCATGGCGCTGGCGCAACGTGACCCGATCCAGAAAAGGTACGACGTGGTGGACGAGCAGATCGACACCACGTCCAAGGCATTCCTGGGCCTGACAGTCGCCTGCGCGCGCTGCCACGATCACAAGTTCGATCCCATCCTCACCAGCGACTACTACGCCCTGGCCGGCATATTCGCCAGCACGCGGACGTTCGACGACTGGCGCAGGAACGGCTCTCGCTACCACAAGGAGCCCTTGGTCGCACGGGATGTGTACCAGCGCTACAAGCAGGCCGCCGATGCTCTGGAGCGCCTTGAGCGCATCCGCCGGATCGCTCTCCGAGCCGCCACGCTGCGCTACGTCGCAACAGGTCCCGCCAACCGAATCGCAGACTACATGCGCGCGTCGGCCGGCCACCCGCCCGCGGACGGACTGGACGCTGAATCCGTCGAATGGTTCCGCGCCTACCTAGAGCCGCGTCCGAGCCCGCGAAAGCATCTCGCCCGCTGGCGCGAAGCCTCAGCAGACAAGTCGGCGGTCGCCGCCGCGTACCAAGCGGAGCTGATCCAGACCCTGCAGGCCCGCCTGGCGCTATACGAGGCTTGGGTCGAGGACGCGTCGGATGCGGGCCGAGGCGAGGGCGACCAAGAGCTGCCGGGATTTCCCACCGACCTGCCCTCGTCCCCCTTCTTCGGCGACTTGTTCGACGACGGCGGGCCGTTCGATCTCGACCCGGACGACATCAAGGACCGTTTCGCTGCCGAGGACGGCCAGCGGATCGCGACACTCGACGCGGAGATCGCGCGAGGCCGCGAAGCGCTGCCGGAAGAGCCCCCCATGGCGAACAGCGTGGCCGAAGGCGAACCGGTGCGACAGCGCATCTTCCGGCGAGGCCAGCACAAGAACCCCGGGCCGCTCGTCCCCAAGCGCTTTCCGCTCGTGCTGGCAGGCGATGACCAGCCCGAAGTGCCAGCCGGCAGCGGTCGCTTGGAGCTCGCCAGCTGGATCGCCTCTGAACAGAATCCGCTGACAGCGAGAGTCATCGTGAACCGAGTCTGGCTCTGGCACTTCGGCGAAGGCTTGGTGCGCACGCCCAACAACTACGGACTGCGGGGCGAGTCCCCGACGCACCCGCAGTTGCTCGACTGGCTCGCTCGGCGCTTCGTCGCCAGCGGCTGGTCGATCAAGGCTCTGCACCGCCTGATCATGGACTCGGCCACCTACCGCATGAGCAGCGCAATCTCCGACGAGGCGTTCCGGCTGGATCCCGAGAACCGGCTGTGGTCCCGCTTCGAGCGCAGACGGCTGACCATCGAAGAGCTGCGCGACAGCTACTTGCAGATCAGCGGCCGCCTCGACCCTGTGGTCGGCGGGAACACGGACCTCGAGGCTGGCAGGCTGGTCGAGTTCGATCGCAACAACCGTCGCATCGACCCGGACGACTACACCCGCCGGAGCCTGTATCTGCCGCTGATGCGCAACAAGCTGCCCAACCTGCTGGGACTGTTCGATTTCGGCGACGCCACCACCGCCAACGGTCAGCGGTCGGTGACCAATGTCGCGCCGCAGGCCCTGTACCTGATGAACAGCGATTTCGCACAGAGCGCGGCGCAGGGTGTTGCGAGCCGGTTGGACGGTTCCGGCGCGGACCGCGTTCGCCAGGCGTACCGCTCGGTGCTGGCCCGCCCGCCGTCAGACCTGGAGAGCGCCCGGGCGCTGCAATACGTCCAGGCCCGCCCGGACCGGGAGGCTGCCTGGACGAGCCTGTGCAAGGTCTTGCTGGCGTCCAACGAGTTTCACTACGTCGAATAGGCTGAGGCCTGCGATCGGCCCACCGCTGATTCCTTTTCAGGATTGGGGGCTTTGACGCACACTGGGGGCCAAAAGGTGGTTTCCAGAGCGAGATGCTGAGCAAGATAGGGCGTCAGGCCCAGCATGGATGGAGGTTTGACGCCGCCGAACACAGTGCTGGGCGGTGCCGATCCACGGCCCGGACGCAATGCGGCCGCCACTAGGCCGCGCTAAGCCGAGCGAGGGCGCAGGAGACCCCGCCTAGGCGGGGTCTAGCAGCAGTTGCAGCGCTTCGTCGCGGTTTCCGGCGTAGTAGATTTGGGCCTCCGGCACCGTCTCGAACGGCCGCTGCGACAGCAGCAGCGCCAGCGCCAAGTTGTTCAGCGCCGCGGCGTTGGCCGGGCCGTGGCCCGTGCGCACGCGGCTGCTGTCCTCGGCGAAGGTCTTGTCCCGGCGATAGTGGTTGGCACTCTCGACCTGCCAGTGACCACGCTGCAAGTCCAGCAACTGTTGGGGCGTGGCCTGGCTCGCCGGCAGCGAGCTGAGGCCGTAGCTGTAGCTGCGCTTGACCGCTCCGCCGAGGCTCTGGCAGCTCTCGTGGGTGATCCGATAGGCCTGCCGGGCATGCGCGAAGGGCAGCAATTTCGGATGCGGCGTGAACACCTCGATCGAGCGCCGCTCCCAACTGCTGCGGTGGGTGCGCTGCCAGCGCCGCTCGCTCCAACTGCGCTCGCAGCCCAACTTCCAGTTCAACTCCTCCAGCGTCTGGTAGGTCTGCGGACAATTCCCCTTGATGCGCACCAAGATGTGCCCGCCGTGCTGCTCCACGATCGCCCGCTCGGTTTCCTTGCCCGCATGCCCGGCGTCCAGGGTCACCACTCGCCCGCGCAGATCCACCTCCTCCAGCAAGGCCCGCAACGCGGCCTGCTCGCCGCCTTCCTCGCGATAGCTGCGACTCGCCACCGGCATCCCCGTGGCGTGCTCCACCAGCGTGACCGTCTCCCAGTGCTGCCCCGGCGGCGTGAAGCGGTTCGCTCCGCGAATGCGCTTGCCGTCCCCCGCCAAGGCCTGCGACTGCGCCAAGCGCGGCTGCGTCCACTGCTGGATGATGCGCTCCAGCGAGGCCGGATCGGTCCGCTCCATGACCCGCTGGAAGGTCGTGTCCGAAGGTATCTCGTACTCTCCCGTGGCTGGCCCCCGGCGACACCCCAAGGCGCGTAACTCGTCTGGCTTCAACGTCTTCGAGTAGGCTTCCGCCGCCCGTCCGCCCATCTTGCCGGCCAGCCGTGCCAGCACCAGCAGCGCCAGCACCAGCCCCAGCGCATGCCGCTTGCCGTGGCGCCCCCGGCCGTCCTCCACCGCGTCCAACTGCGCTCGCAACGAGCGCAGATCCTGCGCCCCGTAGCGCACATCGACCGGCCCGCAGCGCCACTCCGGCTGGTCCTGCGGATCCGCCAGCCGTTGCCGCGCAGCCCGCCGCAACTCATACACCAGCATCACCTTCTTTTGCCCGTGCTTGGCCGTGTACTGCCCGTTCGAACGCGCATACCCCTTGCTCAATCCCAGTTTGATCCAGTTCGCCGCCAGATACGACGTGCCCCGATACTTGCGCGGGTCCACGAACGTTTCCGCCAGTTCCAACGCATGCCCCCAGTGCGCCTGCCAGTCCGCGCTCAGCCGCCGCAGGTTCTGCCCCAACACGCGCGAGGCCAGATTCTTCAGCCCCTGCCCCTCCGCTAACACCAAGAAGCGCGTGTTGTTGGCGCACAGGTGCAAGCGCCGGAACTGCACCGCCTTGTGCCAGCCCAGCCAGCGGTCGCGCGGGCGGCACTGGAACACCCCCGTCTGCCAGCCCACCAAGGCCAGCCACTTGCCCCGCCATTCGGCGACGTAGCGCAGTCCGCGCCCCGCGAACTGCTTGAATCCCAACTCGTGGTGGGTGTCCATCAACGTGTCCCAGCGCAGCCGCTCCTCCGGCCGCGCCAGCCGCACCACCACTTCGCTGACCACCGGAACCGGCTCCGCAGACTCTGCCGACGTTTGCACCGCCATACTCCCTGCATACACGATTCCGGCCAAAAAAGCCACCCCCCGCGCTAACTTCTTGCCCCAAAGGGTACAACCTCAGAAAACGAATCAGCCGTGGCGATCGGCCACTCGGGCAGCCTGCAGACTATCCGTCGGTGCTAGCCTGTTGGAAGCATGCCGGTCCGCGCACCGCTTTCCCGCCGCACGATGCTGCGCCGGTCAGCCTTGGGCTTCGGCTCTCTGGGACTCTGCTCGCTACTGCAGGAGTCCGCCCTGCTGGCTGGGCCGGCCAGTGGCGGGCCGCTGGCCAGCAAGCGGCCGCACTTCGCTCCCCGGGCCAAGCGAATCATCTTCCTGTTCATGCACGGCGGTGTCTCGCACGTCGACACCTTCGATCCGAAACCCCGCTTGGACAGCGACAACGGCAAGCCCCTGCCGATCAAGCGCTCGCTGACCTTCAATGCCAAGGAGGCCGGCGGCCTGATGCGCTCCCCCTGGGAATTCAAGCGGCGCGGCGAAAGCGGCATTCCCGTCAGCGAGCTGTTCCCCGAGGTCGCCACTTGCGCGGACGATCTGTGCGTGATCCGCTCGATGGTCGGAGAGGGCGTCGACCACGGAGCGGCCATGCTCCAGCTGTTTACGGGAACGTTCTCCTTCTCGCGGCCAAGCATGGGGGCCTGGACAATCTACGGGCTGGGCACGGAGAACCAAAATCTGCCCGGCTTCATCACCATCAAGCCCACGCAGTGGCAGGGCGGCGACAAGCTGTTCGCGACCAGCTTCCTGCCCGGCGCGTACCAGGGGACCCCGATCGGCTCCTCGCCGATGGCGGTGGACGACATCATCGACAACCCCATCGAGCACGTGCTGCCGCAGGGCGGTTCCAGCGAAGAACAGCGGCTCGAGCTGGAATTCCTGCGCCAGATGAATCGCCGACATGCGGACGACCGGCGGCTAGATCCGGACCTTGAGGCCCGGATTCAGGCTTTTGAACTGGCCTTTCGCATGCAGGCAGAGGCTCCCGAGGCATTCGACGTTTCCCGCGAGACCGATGCCACGCGAAAGCTCTACGGACTGGACGAGGAGGCAGCGCGCGATTTCGGCTGGCAGTGCCTGCTTGCTCGGCGTCTCAGCGAGCGCGGAGTGCGCGTCGTGCAGGCCACGCACTCCGGCGTGGAGGAGAAGTGGGACCACCACGGCGACATCTTGCGCCTGCACCCGATTCGCTCGCGCGAGGTGGACAAGCCCATTGCCGGCCTGATCAAGGATCTCAAGTCGCGCGGCTTGCTAGACGAGACCCTGGTGGTCTGGGGCAGCGAGTTCGGACGCACGCCCTTCTCGGAAGGCGCCGATGGGCGCGACCACAATCCCTACGGGTTCTCGATCTTCATGGCCGGCGGCGGCGTCAAGCAGGGTTCGATTTACGGCGCGACAGACGAGTTCGGCTACCACGCAGTCGAGGACAGGATGCATATCCACGACCTGCATGCCACCATCCTGCACCTGATGGGCCTGGATCACGAAAGACTCACGTTCCGCTATAGCGGGCGCGACTTCCGCTTGACAGACGTGGCCGGGGTCGTGGCCAAGAAGCTGTTGGCCTGAGCGCGCCGCGCAGCGCGTTTGTCGTCCTAGCCAGGAATTCAGCGGCCGTTGCTGATCTGTGCCAGGACCGCCTCCCGAATGTGGCGCTTGGCGAACTTCCCGGTGGCCATCCGCGGTAGCGGCGTGTCCCGGAACACGATGTTCGCCGGCACCTCGAAGCTGCCCAAGTGCCGCTCCATCTCGGCGCGCAGCCGATCGGCGCTGACCTTTGCCCCCTTGCGCGGCACCACAACGGCCGCCAATTCCTCGCCCAGTCGCTCGTCGGGTATGCCGAAGGCCACGGCTTCGGCGACGCCTTCGCACTGGTACAGCGCATCCTCGACCTTGAGGCAGCTGATGTTCTCGCCGCCCCGGATCACGATGTCCTTGATGCGGTCAACGACATAGATGAATTCCTCGTCGTCGAAAAAGGCCAGATCCCCGGTTCGAAACCAGCCGTCCTGAAACGCCCGCGCCGTCGCATCCGGCTTGTTCCAGTACCCCCTCACCACGGGCGATCCGCGCACCCAGAGTTCGCCGGTGTCGCCCGGCTCCACCTCCCGGCCGTCCTCGGGATCGACGATCTTCATGTCCATCAGGATCGAGGGGCGGCCGCTGCTGGTAGGCACTCGAACATAGTCGGGCGGGCCGATCTGCGTGCCTATGGCGTTGGTCTCGGTCATGCCCCAGCCCGTGCCCGGATGAGCGTTCTCCAGCACCGCCGGGATCGCCAGCACCTGCTTGGCAGGTCGGTGCGATCCGCCGCCGCCCACGGCAAGCAGGCTCGGCAGCGTCCGCCCTCGGGCCTCGGCCGTGCGAACCAAGTCGCCCGTGATCGTCGGGACCGAGATGAAGTGGGTGATTCGATCCCGGTCGATGATCTCGATGGCTTCGTCGGCATCCCACTTGTACATCAGGGTCATGCGGCGCCCGAAGCGCAGCGCCGTCAGCATGCAGACGTGACACGCGGTCACGTGGAATAACGGAATCGTGACGAGCATGCGGAACTGAACGTCGAACGGTTCCCGCGGTATCGGATCGCCCCGCAGCATCGCCTGGGCGCGGTGCTCGATCTCCCATCCGACCAGCGCGTGAATGACATTGCAGTGCGTGGAAATCGCGGCCTTGGGCCCGCCGGTCGACCCGGATGTGTACAGCATCAAGCAGTCGTCATCTGCCGAAATTGGAACCCGGCGCAGCGGCGCTGGCAACGATTGGTCCAAGACGCGGTCCCAATGACGCACATTCTGCGAGAGATCTGTTCGGTCGCACCGCACGGCGATCGCCCGGACGTCCAATTCCTCAAGCTCGCTTTCGATGCGCTCAAGCCGCTCGCCATCAACGATCAGTGTCGCGGCACCCGCATCGCGCAACCCGTAGGCAATCTCCTCGCCGCTCCACCAGCCGTTCAAGGAGACGGTGATCGCGCCAAGGGCCATGGGGGCGAAGAAGGCAGCTGGCCACTCCGGGTAATTCCGCATGCAGATCGCCACTCGGTCGCCGCGCTGCACGCCAAGCCTTGATAGCGCCTCGGCGAGCCGGGCGGTCTGGTCGAGCACGTCCGCAAACGTATAGACCTCGCCTCGATAGCAGATGTACTCGTAGTCGCCGAAGCTTGCGGTTTCCGCCAGCAGATCCAGCAATGTGTCCGGGGCGCTGCTGACCACTCGACAGACGCTGCCGTCCGGCATCTGCCGCTGGACGATCTCGTAGGCGGCCCCGGCAGCGGTCAGCGATGCGAGTACTTCTCTGCGCGCCTTTGCGGACATTGAAGGGCGCAAGCTATTTTGGCACGACCTCAGAGCCGGTCCTGCAGCCGCTTGGGGCAGCCAGGATTGCTCCCGCCGGTCGGCATGCGCTCAGAGTCGTGGTCGCGCCGGCTCGTCTTCGACCATGTTGGACAACGTGCCGATGCCCGACAGCTCGACCTCGATTGTGTCTCCCGCCCGCATGAACACGGGCGGCTTGCGCGCCTTGCCGACCCCGCCGGTGGTGCCGGTGGAGATCACATCCGCAGGATGCAGCGGGAAGACCGTTGAGATGTATTCGACCAAGGCAGGCACGTCAAACATCAGGTCGCTGGTCGGCGCGCTCTGCATGATCCGGCCGTTGAGCCTGGTCTCCAAGCGGAGCTGGCCAGGGTCGGGGATCTCGTCGGCAGTGACCATCCATGGACCAAACGCACCCGAACGCCAGAAGTTCTTGCCGGGGGTGAACTGCGACGTGTGCGCCTGGAAGTCGCGAATCGAGCCGTCGTTGTAGCAGCTGTAGCCAGCCACGTGCTGCAAGGCCTGCGCGGCGGGGATGTGGCGCCCGCTGCGACCAATGATGACCGCTAGCTCGCCCTCGAAGTCGTGCTGCTCGGACACGGACGGACGGATGATGGCCTCGCCATGGGCGACGTGGGAATCGGCGAAGCGCGTGAACAGGGTCGGATAGGACGGCATCTGCCGCCCGGTCTCCTCGATGTGCGACCTGTAGTTCAGCCCGACGCAGATGATCCGGCCGGGATCCAGAATCGGCGGCAGGAAGCGCACCTCTTCCAGCGGGAAGTCACAGCTGAGCCCGCTTGCAAGGTCGCGCAACTGGCCTACGGCCCCTGCGCGGATCACGGCCGACAGCGTGGGCCAACGCTCGGAGCAGCGCGCCGCGAGATCTACGACTCCCCGGCCTAGGACAGCGCCGTAGCCGGGCCGCTCGCCGCGGCTGAAACTGAGCAGCTTCATACTACCCATTAAAGCCGCTCGAAGGCATGCGGTCGGAAGACCGAGGCGCCTATTCGCGAGCCGAATCGGGCAGGAGCGTGGCGCGGAACTTCTGGTGCAGCAGGGCCAGGCCGAGCAGGCTCAGGCCGAGGCCGAGGAAGGAGCCCGCGCGGAGCAGCCCGGAGAGCCCCGACATATCGACCAAGAAGACCTTGGCCACCGCCAGCACGAGCAATGCCATGCCCGCCCGGTATACGCCGGCACCGTATCGCATGCCGCCGGCCAGCACGGCGGCGAAGGCCATGCATGTCCACGTGATCGAGTATGTCGCCATCTCCCCGTCGCCGGGACGCGCTGCTATGTCCAGCGCGCCCTGCCAGAGATGACGAATCTCGAGCGTAACGAATACGAACGCCGCCAAGGCGGCCACCCTTCTCGCCCAGCGGGCGGACCGCTCTTCGGAGAAGCGGCCGGCCAAGGCCGCCAGCAGCACGGGCGCGCCGTAGGCCAGCAGCAAGAGATTCCAGACCGGGGTGGATGAGACCGTCTCGTCACTCCACAACGGATTGAGCGCCAGCAGGACCGCCGCATAGTTCGCCAGAGCCATTGCCATGAGCGCTCTCGAGGCCCACAGGTAAACGGCCGCGATGTGCTCGCTCGCGCGCGAACGCCAGTAGTACGCCATGCCCAAGGCGGCCCAGATGACCGTGTTGAACGAGGCTTCGGCCAGGGAGTACTCTTCGGCGAGGATCGCGCCGTCGTAGATCCAGCTCCGGGGCACGGCCCAGAGCGTCAACACAAGCAACTGGACGCCGGCGGCCTCGGTCCAGCGCCGCAGGCGCGGGAGGGGCAGCGCGACTCGGCTGGCAAGGAAGCAGGCCAGCGTCGAGCCTCCGTAGGCCCAGACCGCCCAATGAGTGCCGGAGGAGTAGCTCTCGAGCCACGGATTCAGAGACAGCCGCAAAATGGTCACGGCCAGCACGCCCTTGGTCGCCCACAGCAAGTTGCCGGCTCCCGAGCGCGCCGCAAACCACGCCAGCGGCACGGCCTGCGCTGCCAGCGCGACAGTCAGACCCGCCTCGCTGAAGAACATGGCGGCTGCGAGCGAATACGCGCCGGAGCATCCCAGGACGCACCAGGTATAGTGCAGGTCGTCTCCCCGCCGCTGGAAGACCATGCCGGTCGCCGCATATATGCAGCCGATGGCAAGGCTAGCCGCACTCCACAGGGCTGACGAGGAGTGGTCGGTTGCCAGGAAGAAGGCCAGCGCGAGCCAAGACAGAGGCCCCAACACCGGCAGCGGCACCCATTTCGCGGCTGGAGCGCCGCGGCGGAGCAGCAGGAACGGGCCGGCCACATGCACCAGTCCGCTGCAAGCGGCATACATGACCATCTCGGGCATCCAGGCAACGAGGCTGGGCTGCCAGCTGATGCCGGAGCGAACCAGCTCGAAACCCGTCGACAGCCAAGCGATGCCCTGCACGGCCAAGACCGCCGGCGGCAGCGCAGAGTACTGCGGGAACCTGTGGCACGCGAGGTACAGCGTGACGGGCAGCACGACCCACACGAGCGCCGCGTTGAGGGCGAAAGGCTCGTTGGCAATGGACAGCCCTTGAACCACGGTCACCAGGCCCAGCCCCCACCAAGTGGGAGGCTTTCCTGAGGCGACCGGAACCGAGCCATCGTCCCCGGCCGATCTCCATGTCGGCGCGATGGGACCGATCCAGCTCAGACGCGGCCACCAGTTCAGCGCGGGCAGGAAGATCAGGCAGGCGGCCAGAGCCGCCAAGTAGAGCCCGCGGACGCCGTCGGCGCTGGCATTGCCGAACGAGACCAGATTCCAGCCGAGCGCGGCGGCGAGCATGCACCACCACAGCCAACTGCGGTAGGCATAGCGCACCATGAGCATGCCGGAAACGCTGACGACCGTGGCATACGCGAGCACTCCGCCCATTCGGTCGCTGTCCCCTCCCACGAGCAGCGGCACGGCGTAACCCCCGAGGATGCCCAGAACGGCTAGGACCGGGCCGTGTTGCAACGCGAGCACCATGGTGGCAACGGCCAGCACGGCCAAGACTGCAAACGCTGGGAGAGGCTCGATGAGATCGTAGAGGTGGAGCGCGGCCAGGATCGCGGCGCAGATCGTGATGCTTCCGGCCGCGGCCAGTGCCGACAGGGCCGGATGGTAGCCGCTAGCAGTGCGAACGCGCCACGCCACGACGCCGTGCATGGCCAGACCGCCGACAACTCCGAGCAGGACCCGTGCGACCGGCGTGAGCAAGCCCTGGTCGATCGAGTACTTGACCAAGAAGATCCCGGCGAGAGCGACCGAGACGCCGCCGAGCCAAACCATCCAGTTGATCCTGCCAGGCACCCACGCACGCCTTCGCGGCGGCCGCCTGGCCGGCGCGCGAGCCTGCTCGCCGGGCTGCGGCCGAACCTCGGGCTCGGCAGCCGGAGCGGCTGCTCGCGGCTCGTCGCCAGACGGTCGATGCACGGTGCGCTGGAGGTCGTCGATCTGCCGGGAAAGCTGGCGAATGCGAAACCACAGGACTATGGCGAGCCCCAAGGCGATGAGTCCTATCACGATGATCTTGTCCCCATGCGGCAGGCGCGGCGCGCCGGTCGCCCAGCCATCGCCGCCTCTATGCCGCAGGCTCCGTCAGCGCTTGGAGTATAGCCGGATCGGATAGTCTCGGCCTGTCGCCGGCGTGTACAGTGACCTCATGGGGAAGACCTTCAAGGCGGTAGCGATCGGAGCGGGCTACTTCTCGGCCTTCCAGTTCGAAGCTTGGAATCGCATCCCCGAGGTGCGCCTCGAGGCGATCTCCAACCGCACCGAGGCCAAGGCGCGGCGCCAGATGGCCACGCACGGGATTCCCCGCTACTACGGCGACTGGCGCGAAATGATCGATCGGGAGCGGCCCGACTTCGTCGATATCATCACGCCGCCCGAAACGCATGCGGAGATCTGCGACCACGCCGCCAGTCAAGGCGTCGCAATCGTTTGCCAAAAGCCGCTGGCACCATCCCTAGAGGAGAGCGCATCCATTGTCCAAGGCGCGAAAGCACAAGGAGTGCGCTTCATGGTGCACGAGAACTTTCGCTGGCAGCCGTGGTATCGCGAGATCAAGCGGGCCTTGTCACAGGGCCTGATTGGAGAGCCGACACACCTGTATTTCCGCATGCGCACCGGCGATGGGTGGAGCGAAGACGCCTACTTGGCGCGCCAGCCGTTCTTCAGGCACTATCCGCGGCTGCTGGTCTATGAAACGGCCGTCCACTTCATCGACACCTTTCGCTTCTTGCTCGGAGAGGTCACCCTCGTCTTCGCGCAGCTGCGGCGCCTGAACCCGGTGATCCGCGGCGAGGACGCAGGACAGGTCCTGTTTTCCTTCGAGAGCGGCGCGACGGCGATCCTTGACGCGAACCGCTATAACGAAGCCGAGACACCCAACCCCAGATATACATTCGGCGAGCTGCGGTTGGACGGAACCCGCGGGCACTTGGCGATGGAGGCGGACTCTTCCATGCGCATCAAGCCGCTTGGCGAGCATGTCCGCCCCGTCGAGTATCCGCGCGAGAACCGCAACTTCGCCGGCGACTGCGTATATCGCCTGCAGCGGCATTTCATCGACCGCATGCTGGACGGCAAAAGCTTTGAATCCACGGGCGAGGACTACCTCAAGACCTTAGCCATCGTCGAAGCCGTATACGCATCGGCCGAGTCCGGCGAGGCCGTGCGCGTATAAGCGCGGAAGTTCCGCGCAACGCTCTATGATTGAGGGCGCAATGCCGGTTTACCTGCGTTCCCTGTTCGACGCCGCGCGCCTGCGCTCAGGGGCGGCGTTCGCCTGCGCTCTGGCCGCGGCAGCGATGCTGGCCTCGGCCCAGCAGCCGCGGGGCTACTCGATCCCCACGGTGGATCTCGCCGACGAGACTCACCGCCAAGTGGTGGTCGACCGGGAGCCGGGCCAGTACCTAGGCCACCCGTCCACGCTGCTGCTGCCCGACAACCGGACGATTCTGATCGCCTATCCCAAGGGCCACGGCAGGGGAGCCATCGTCTACAAGAAGAGCTTCGATGGCGGGCTGACCTGGACCGACCGCATCCAGACGCCGGAAAACTGGGCCACGTCGATGGAGGTGCCCACGCTATTCCGATTGGTCGATCCGGAAGGCGTGCCGCGCATCGTGATGTTCTCGGGCAAGGCAGGCGGTGTGCGCGTCGCGCATTCCGAGGACGAAGGCGAGACTTGGTCGCCGCTGCAACCCATCAACACCCCCGGCCCCGGCTACGGCGGCATCGTCACCATGGGTTCGATGGTGGAGCGCAAGGACGGCTCTTACATGGCATTCTTCCACGACGACGGCCGCTGGCTTCGCGATCCGCCGGAACATCCGCAAGGCAAGGTCTTCGAGGTCTACAAAGTCGTCTCGTCCGACGGAGGGCTCACGTGGTCGCAGCCAGAGGTCATCGCCAAGCACCCTGCCGCGCACTTGTGCGAGCCCGGCGCGGTGCGATCGCCGGACGGCAACCAGATTGCCGTGCTGCTACGCGAGAACAGCCGCACGCTGAACTCGTTCGTCATCTTCTCTGACGATGAAGGCGAGACGTGGAGCGAGCCGCGCGAGCTGCCGGGCGCGCTGACCGGCGACCGCCACACGGCCAAGTATGGTCCCGATGGCCGCCTGTTCATCAGCTTTCGCGACCGCACGCACGAGAGCCCGACTCATGGTGACTGGGTCGGCTGGGTTGGCACGTACGAGGACATCGTCGCCGGGCGCGAGGGTCAGTACCGCGTGCGGTTGATGGACAACCTCTCACGCGCGGACACTGCGTACCCGGGAGTCGAACTGCTCCCTGACGGCACTTTCGTGGCGACCACATATGGGCACTGGGCCGCTGGCGAGGAGCCCTACATCGTCAGCGTGCGCTTCACTCTGGAGGAACTCGACGCCCGGGCGAAATTCGCCTCGAACGAGCCGACCTCCTTAGTGCGGGCGGCGGCTCGTGGCACGCTCCGCGCCGACGCCAGCCCGGACAAGCCCAACATCCTGTTTGTCGCCGTGGACGATCTCAACGACTGGGTGCTGGAGCCGGATTCGCCGCTGAAGATGCCCAATCTGCGGCGCTTGGCGCGGCGGGGAGCGCTGTTCGAGCGCGCCTACACAGCCTCGCCCGCTTGCAATCCGTCGCGGGTGGCCCTGCTGACCGGGCTGCGCCCGTCCAGCACCGGCGTCTACGACAACCGTTCCGATTGGCGGCGCGCCCTGCCGGGCGCGGTCACCTTGCCGCGGTACTTCATGAACCACGGATACCAAGTCGAGGGAGCGGGGAAGGTCTTCCACCACCACGACAACAGCGCCTATCACGACGACGAGTCATTCCACCATTTCGAGAAGATGCAGCTCGATCCCATGCCGCCCCGGAAGTTCAACGGCATTGCCGCGGTGCGCAGCCCGAATTTCGACTGGGGCCTGTGGCCGCCCGACGAGACCCTCACACCGGACGCCCGCTCGGTGAATTTCGGGATCCGCTTTCTCGAGCGCGAGCATGGCCGGCCCTTCTTCCTCGCGATCGGCCTGTTCCGACCCCACATGCCGTTCCACGCCCCGCCCAAGTACTTCGGCGCCTACCCTAGCGGCGATGTGGCAATGCCTCGCGCGCACCCGAACGACTTGGACGACATCCCGGCGGGCGGACAAGCGTTGCTGCGCCAAAAGCAGCACTTCATGCAGGCCATCCTCGAGGCCGACGAAGAGCGACCCGGCACGTGGGCGGAGGCGGTGCGGGCATATCAAGCCAGCTGCACGTTCGCCGACCACCAATTAGGCCGGCTGCTGGACGCGCTTGCGCGCTCGGAGCACGCCGAGTCCACGGCCATCGTGCTGTGGTCAGATCACGGCTACCACCTCGGAGAGAAGAACCACTGGGAGAAGTTCGCGCTGTGGGAGAAATCGACCCGCGTGCCGCTGGTGCTGGTGGCACCCGGCACGACCTCGCCGGGCACGGTCGTGCAGTCTCCGGCCTCGCTGCTGGACCTGTACCCAACCCTGCTGGACCTTGCGGGCCTTCCTTCGAAGCCGGACCTGGAAGGAGAGAGCCTGCTCCCGCTGCTGAAGAACCCGGGCCGCAAGCGGGCCGTTTCAATGACCTACCTGCGGGGAAATCACGCGGTGCGGTCCAATCGCTGGCGCTACATCCGCTATGCCGATGGCAGCGAGGAGCTGTACGACCACTCTAGCGACCCGCACGAATTCGCCAACCTCGCCCTCACAGGCGAGCACGCCGACACCATCCTCGAGCTGCGACGGGCTCTGCCGCGCAAGAACGCACCGAACGCGGCAAGCCTGCGCTGACTTCCGAGGCTCGCGCTATGGCTTCGCATTTCGGCCAGCCTGCGCATCACTACGCCACCATCGACACTACGATGCTGGCGGCCGCGGACCTGGCGCGCCAAGGCTGCTCTGAAGGCACGATCGTGACCGCGGACGAGCAGACGGAAGGACGCGGCCGCCTCGGCAGGAACTGGGTGTCCCGAGCCGGTCTGGGGCTATACCTCTCGCTGGTGCTGCGTCCGCCGGTCCGGCCGCACGCGGCGCCAGTCCTGACGCTTGTCGCGGGCTTGGCCGTCAAAGAAGCCCTAGAGGGCCTGGCAGGTCTCCGCTGTGACATCCGCTGGCCCAACGACATCCTCGTGAACGAGCGCAAGTGCTGCGGGATCCTCGTGGAGATGGAGGCCGAGCGCCAGCGGGTCGATCATGTCATTGTGGGCATCGGCATCAACCTCAACCACGCGGAGTTTCCGCCCGATTTGGTCGACACTGCAACGTCCCTGCGTATCGAGACCGACAAGGATTGGTCGCGGAAACAGGTTCTCGATCCCGTGCTGAGAGCGTTGGAGTCGCTTTACGATCTGTACCTAGACGGCGGCGCCGCACCGGTCTTGCAGGCATTCCAAACGGCTTCTAGCTATGCCCGGGGGCGGCGAGTGGTCATCGAAGGCGTCCCCGAAGACGGCTCGGTGCCGGTGCGGGGCGTGACCGCAGGCCTGAACGAACACGGCTTGCTCATGCTAGAGGACGCCAATGGCGAGATCGTCCCGATCGTCGCCGGAAGCGTGCGCCCGGACACAGGCACAATATAGATTCATGTTGCTCGCGGTAGACGTCGGAAACACGAACCTCACGATCGGGCTCTTCGACGACGAGCGGCTGGCGGCCGATTGGCGGCTCAAAACCGACCTCGAGCAGACCGCCGACGGCTGGGGCGCACTGTTCCAAACGCTGGTCTCGCTAGCGAACCTCAAGCTCGACAACATCGACGGATTCGTCTTCTCGTCCGTCGTGCCCCAACTTGACGCATCCATCGCTGGCGTGGCCAGCCGCTATCTCGAGCTGGCGCCTCTGCAAGTGACGGCCGGCACCCGCACCGGCTTGGGGATTCGGGTCGACACGCCAGAAGAGGTCGGCGCGGACCGGATCGTGAACTCGGTCGCGGCATCTGAGCGCTACGGCTGCCCCTGCATAGCGGTCGACTTCGGCACGGCGATTACGTTCGACGCGATCTCGGAACAGCGCGAGTACTTGGGCGGAGTCATCTGCCCAGGAATCCAAGTGTCCTCCCAAGCCTTGGTCCGGCGCACCGCGCGGCTTCCGCAAATCGACCTGCGGCGGCCCGACAAGGTGATCGGCAGCAGCACGGTCGGCAGCCTGCAGTCGGGGTTCTACTACGGAATGCTCGGAATGGTGGACGGCATCTTGGAAAAGATGCTCCAGACTCTCGGGACGGACGCGACGGTGGTCGCGACCGGAGGGCAGTCCGAGAGCCTTGCGCGCGACTCGCGCTTTATTCAAAAGGTGGACCCAGGACTGACTCTCGAAGGCTTGCGCCTGATCTGGAACCTGAATCGGTCTTGAGGCGATCGCATGCATGCGCCCGTTGGCCGATCCCTGGCCCTGCTGACCGACCTCTACCAGCTCACCATGGCCGCCGGGTATCGGCGCGAAGGTCTCGCGGATCGCGAGGCGGTTTTCTGCCAGTACTTCCGCGAGGCGCCATTCGGGGGCGCGTTCGCGATCGCGGCGGGGCTCGCGACCGCGTTGGAGTGGCTGGCCGAGCTGCGCTTCCGCGAGGATGACCTGGCGTATCTAGCGAGTCTCGAGGGCGCTGGGGGCGCGCCCCTGTTCGATGCGGCGTTCTTGGACTATCTCGGGCGACTGGAGTTCTCCTGCGACGTGGATGCCGTCGCCGAGGGCTCGGTCGTTTTTGCCCACGAGCCGCTGCTGCGGGTTCGCGGCCCGCTGCTGCAGTGCCAGATCGTCGAGACGGCCTTGCTCAACATCGTCAACTTCCAAACGCTGGTGGCGACCAAGGCCGCCCGCGTGTGCCTGGCGACGGGGGACGATCCCGTGCTGGAATTCGGGCTGCGGCGGGCGCAGGGAATCGACGGGGGACTCAGCGCCAGCCGGGCCGCCTATATCGGAGGCTGCGCGGCCACCTCGAACGTGCTGGCCGGCAAGCTGCATGGCATCCCCGTGCGCGGAACGCACGGCCACAGTTGGGTGCTGGCGTTCGGCGACGAGCGCGAAGCGTTCGAGGCGTTCGCCCGGGCAATGCCCCACAACTGCGTCCTGCTGGTCGATACGTTCGACACCCCGGAAGGCGTGAGGAACGCGGTCGAGGTCGGCGTCAGCATGCGCGAGAACGGGGCGCGGCTCGCGGGAATCCGGCTCGACTCGGGAGATCTGGCGGATCTCTCCGTCAAGGCGCGAGCGCGGCTCGACGAGGCAGGGCTGCAAGACACGGCGATCGTAGCTTCGAACGACCTCGACGAAAACTCTATCGCCGCTCTCAAGCAGCGCGGTGCCAAGGTCGGAATCTGGGGAGTCGGCACCAGCATCGCGAGCTCGGGCGGACAGTCGGCGCTTGGCGGCGTCTACAAGCTCACGCTGCTGCGCGACGCCGCCGACAAGTGGCAGGCGCGAGCGAAGCGCTCTGAAGATCCGAGCAAGGCTACGCTGCCGGGAATGCTGCAGGTGCGGCGCTACACTGCCGGCGACAGACTCCGAGCCGACCTAATCTACGACGAATCAGATCCCCCGCAAGCCTCTTGGAACGGCGTGCCGCTAGCGAGCGGCGATGCCGAGAGCAGGCACACGTTCGAGGGCACACACCGAGATCTGCTGCGAACCGTCGTTGCCGGCGGGCAGATCGTGGCAAGCGCCGAAGCGCTCGACGCGGCGCGGCAGCGCTGCCGCTCTGAGTTGGCCATGCTGCCGGACGAGCTAGCTCGCGGGCGATCGGGCGTTAACGCTCCGGTTTGGCTCGAAGATGGCGTGCGCCAGCGCCAGCTAGCCCTGCTGGCCTGACCGCGCGGCGAACGCCTCACAGCGCGTCACTCAGCTAGCCCAGCTCGGGCATGTTTTCGCGCAGGATGCCAATGTCCTTGTCGCCCCGGCCGGAAAGATTGACGATGAACGCCCGGCCCTTGGCCGAGGGCGCTCGCTTGATCGCCTCGGAAACCGCGTGGGCTGATTCCAGAGCCGGGATGATGCCTTCCAGATGGGAAAGCGTCTTGACGGCCTCGAGCGCATCCGAGTCGGAACAAGAGGTGTAGTGCACCCTTCCCGCATCGTTCAGCCAGGCGTGCTCCGGCCCTACCGAGGCGTAGTCCAGCCCGGCCGAGACGGAATGCGTCAGCGCGATCTGGCCGTCATCGTCTTGCAGGATGTAGCTCTTGGTTCCCTGCAGCACGCCGGGCACGCCGCCAGCGAAGCGCGCCGCGTGCTCGCCCAAGGCCTCGCCGCGCCCGCCTGCCTCGACTCCGACCATGTCCACCCAGCCATCGCCCAAGAATGGGTGAAACAGTCCGATCGCGTTGCTTCCGCCTCCGACACAAGCGATCAGCAGGTCGGGGCCGTCCGTGTCCGAGATCTGTCGAAACTGCTCCCGCGCCTCGCGGCCGATCACCCTCTGGAAGTCGCGCACGATCATCGGGTAGGGGTGGGGCCCGAGCGCTGAACCGAGCATGTAGTGAGTTGTCTCGAAATTCGCCGCCCAGTCGCGCATGGCCTCGGAGATGGCATCCTTGAGCGTGCAGCTGCCCGTGTCCACGCCGATCACTTCTGCCCCTAGCAAGCGCATGCGGAAGACGTTCAACGCTTGCCGACGCATGTCCTCCGAGCCCATGTAGACCACGCAATCCAGTCCGAACAGGGCACATACCGTGGCCGTGGCAACGCCGTGCTGGCCGGCGCCGGTTTCGGCGATGATGCGGCGCTTGCCCATGCGGCGGGCCAGCAGCGCCTGCCCGAGGCAGTTATTGATCTTGTGCGCACCCGTGTGCAGCAGGTCCTCGCGCTTGAGGTAGATCTCGGCACCGCCGAGGTGGGCGCTGAGCCGCCGGGCATGAAACAGCGGCGTGGGGCGGCCGGCGTACTGGCAGTTCAGATCGGCCAGCTCGGCGATGAAGCCCTCGTCGTCCCTGACTTCGAGATAAGTGGATTCCAAGCTGTCGAGCGGCGCGACCAAGATCTCGGGCGCGTAGCGACCCCCGAAATCGCCGAAATGGCCGAGGCGGTCCGGCCCGGATGCGAGCACGTGGGGCATGCCTTCACGATATCGCGTGTTTGGCGTGAGGACTCTGCCCAATCCGCAATGCGCCACTCGCGCTAGGCACCGCTATGACCCGCCACGCGTCTCGCCTTCCTCGAGCAAGTCGCGGAGACAGGCTTCGACTCGCTGCTCGCTACGCCACGGGACGGTGTCGTGGGGATACACCGCACGATGGATCTCCCGCACCTCCTGCATGGTAGTGATGCCGAGCTGCTGCATCAGCAGCTTGATGTCTTCGAGATCGCGTGCACGTGCCGCCCGAACCTTCATCGCAAGGATGTGAGGTGCGGACGCTCCAGTGACAACAAGGTGAGGCGAATCATACAGCACTTCCGCCCGCGGGTCCGGCTGATGCGGCAAGTTCGGGACCCAGCGCACCTGATCGTTCAGCCCGTCTTCAGTCAGCCCTTGCTCCCTCGCTACGGCTCGGGCGCCAGCCAATGCCACGTCACGGGAATCGATAGACAGCGCGTCCAAATCCATCGTGGTCCGACTGCGACGGTGCGCCATCAGGAGCACCGCGCTGCCAACGATATATACGTGGGCCCGGACCTCCTGCGAGGCAAGTTGCTTTTCGAGGCCCTTGAACGCACGCTCAAGCGCCTTACGATCAAGGGGCCGACCCGACTCAAGGGACCCATGCATGTTTTTCGCCTCCGCTAGCGTCGAGGTCGAGTGGGTCGGGAAAAACGCTGTGCCGAATGAACGAAGCCGGCGCGTACAGTACAGAGTCCGGCGCGACCACCGGATTGGTTGAGATCACCCACGGGACAGCGAGAAAGCGACCCGGCTCGTTCACCCAGTCCGGGACTCTGTGGCAATGCAACCTCGCGACGTGTTCGACGACCGCGGCTAGCAGCGCATCCCAGCGGGTGCCCGTCAGCGGAGGTGAATCCACGAGCGCCTTCGCCTGATCAATCTCGGTCAGCCTATGGAACTGCCGAGGAAGCTGGTGCATGAGCGCGCAGTAGCGGTCCATGTCGTCCAAGTCGGCCGCGATCATCCGGCTATAGGACGCCAAGCTGAACTTGGCATACATGTCATCATTGTGGCCCTGCACCTAGCGACAGGAATTGCGTGAAGGTAATCCGGAGTACGAGACTGAAGCTCGCCGAGCACTATCCATGGAATGTCAGCGGTCAGATCTCGCCTGAGGGCCGCTGGCGACTGCCGCTGGCGCGCCGGTGAATCAGGAGTGGGGCATCGCAGCTGGCAAGTGCTTCGGCACTCTTCGGCTTTTGGTGCCGATCAACGGGCGGGGTTCTCGTACCAAATCACCCCGAGCAGATCTTTCTCCTCGGTTGTGAGAATGTCCAAGTCGCCATCGCCATCGAGGTCGACGAGCTCGGCACGATCAAACTTGGTGCCTTCCGGGCCACCCACGTCCGTCACTGCCCAGCGCGAAGCGGTGGGGTCGCCCGAGTGCCGCAACAAGCCGACGCCAGACAACTCATCGTCGGCACTTGCGCAGGTGAAGACCAGATCCATCGTCCCGTCCATGTCCATATCGCCGACAGCCACGGACTTGCCAGCGCCAAACCCTTTAGGCATTTCGATGTCGTACGTCCGCCAACTATTACCGCGCTTCGACATGCCGCGAAAGAACCGAATCGGACCGTCCCTGATTGGCATAACGACATCAGTCACGCCATCGCCGTCTAGGTCCGCCACATCGAGGAACATCGCTTGCTCGCCGCCCTCGGGTCCAATCCGGTTCTCCGGCCACGCGGCGCTGCCGGGCATGTTCTGAAACCACAGCGCCCCGCTGCGCGGACCCCTGCGGTCGCTGGCTACGATATCGAGTGCCCCATCGCCGTTCATGTCGTGGGCAACGAGCGACATTACCCAGCCAGCGCCGTACCAGCGGCTCCACGAAGCCCTACCGCCAGGCGTGGATGGGAAGCGCCACGAGCCAATCGCCGCGAAATCGTTCTTCGAGCCAGCGACGAGATCCATTGAACCGTCACCATCCACGTCGATCACCTCGGCGTACATCCACTGGTTCTTGCCCGCCGATCTGACCACCGGGCGGGTTTTCCAGCTGGCGGAATCCAGATAGGATTCACCCGTCGATTGGTGGACATAGATGGTCTTTTCCTCGCCTTCGGTCGAACTGATGACTTCGAACTTGCCATCGCCGTCAATATCAGCGAACACCGCGTCCTCGGGGCTAGCCACCCTGCCAACGACGACTGCAGGCCATCCCGACTTGACCTTCTCCACGCCCGGGTGAAGGTAGGCCTTGACAACACCAGACTTCTCCCACGGGGTGGCGATATCGGGCAGGCCATCACCATTGACATCGGCTAAGCGCACGCCATCCGCATTGTTTCCCGAGTCGTCAATGACGTGCCGCGCCCAAGGGCCGCCGACCGCTTGGGGAGCGCACAAGAGCAGGAGAGCTGCTAAGCGGGTCATGCACAGAGATTGTAGTTGACGCCGGGGGAGTTCAAAGTCGCTTTGCCAGTCAAGCGCTCTTGCTTCCGGCCTGATCGTCGGTTCGCGGCATGACATCTTGCACGCGGTAACCGCGTTGATCGCGAGGCGGTGGTCCACGTGCCGCTACCTGAAGCCGCTGGCGGGGGCACCTAGTCCCGAGGCCATGCGCTTTCTCGATCGCATCCTCGGAACTCTGACTCCATAGAGCCTGTTTCTCCGTAGCCTTCAGTGCACGAGCGATCAATCTCCGTTCCTTTGTGCGTTGGTGCCGGAAATCGGCTGCAGGTGCCCGTCATCGGGCAGGATTCTCGTACCAAACCACTCCCAGCAGATCGACCTCTTCGCACGTGAGGACGTCCAAGTCACCGTCGCCATCGAGATCCACCAGTTCGATGCGGTCAAACTTGGTGCCGTCCGGCCCGCCGACATCCGTCACTTCCCATTGCGAAGCGGTGGGGTCGCCCGAGTGCCGCAACAGTCCGACCCCAGACAACTCGTCTTTGGCGTGTTCGCAGCTGAAGACCAGATCCATGGTTCCATCCATGTCCATGTCACCGACGGCCACGGCCTTGCCCGTGCCAAATCCGTCGGGAATCTGTATGGAGTGAGCCCGCCACCTGTTGCCGCGGTCCGACATGCCGCGGAAGAACTGGATCGGTCCGTCCTTGACTGCCATCACAACATCCGTCAAACCGTCTCCGTCTAGGTCGGCCACATCGAGGAACATGGCCTCGTGCTCGGCCTCTGGACCAATCCTGTACTCGGGCCACGCGGCGCTGCCGGGCATGTTCTGAAACCACAGCGCCCCGCTCCGCGGACCCTTGCGGTCGCTCGCCACGATATCGGGGGCCCCATCGCCGTTCATGTCGTGGGCAACGAGCGACATCACCCAGCCAGCACCGTACCAGCGGCTCCACGAGGCCCTGCCGCCCGGGGTAGACGGGAACCGCCACGAGCCGATCATCGCAAAGTCGTTCTTCGAGCCGGCGACGATATCCACCGAACCGTTGCCATCGACATCGATCGGCTCGGCGTACATCCACTGGTTCTTGCCCGCCGATCTGACTACCGGTCGCGTCTCCCAGCTGGCGGCGTCCAGAAAAGCGTCACCCTTCAACTGATGGACGTAGATGGTCTTCTCCTCGCCTTCGGTCGAGCTTATGACCTCGGACTTGCCATCTCCATCGATATCGACGAATACCGCGTCTTCCGGGCTCGCGACCTTGCCAACGACCACGGACGGCCATTCGGAGGTGGCCTTATCCGCGCCAGGGTTGAGATAGGCCTTGACGGTGCCGGACTGCTCCCACGCGGTGGCAATATCGACCAAGCCATCGCCATTGACATCGGCCAAGCGCACGCCATCGGCACCCTTTCCCGAGGCATCAATGACATGTCGCTCCCAAGGACTGGCGACCAGCAGGGGCACAGACAAGAACAGAAGGACTAGCAAGCGGTTCATGAGCATAGATTTTAGGTAACTGCTCAGGCCCTTTTTTGACTATGTGTCTTGTGGCCTGAGATCACGCGCAGCAAGGCTTGCGCTGGTTGGGGTCGGGTAGGTTTCCAACGGTTGCTGGTGGCGGGATCCTGTCTCTGAGCGGGCACCTTTCTGACCGGCAGCGGCTCGCTTCCGGACCCAGCCGCTGGCGCGCTTGACAATATGGCTGTGGCCGCCTATGCTGCTGGTTAAGGGAGCCTTCGGCAGCGCGCGGCGATGGGAGCTTGGTACGGATCGAAGGCGACCTCGGGTCTGTGCCAGCCGCTGATCGCGGCCATGCCGCCGCATGCCACCTATATCGAGACCCATCTCGGCGGCGGCGCGCTCATGCAGCGCAAGCCGCCGGCGCTGCGCAACATCGGCATTGATCGCAACGCCCGCTCGCTCCGCACGTTCCGCTGCGACTACGAGGTGGAACTGGTGCACGGCTGCTGCCACCGCTTCCTGGCCCAGTTCCCGTTTGCGGGCGACGAGCTGGTCTACTCCGACCCGCCCTATCTGCACAGCACCCGCAAATCGCAGCGCCGCTACCGCTATGACTACACGCCGGCCGATCACGAGCAACTGCTGGCGTTGCTCAAGCGCCTGCCCTGCCAGGTGATGATCTCCGGCTACCCTTCCGAGTTATACGAGCGAGCGCTGGAAGGCTGGCACAGCCTGTCGCTGCAGGTGATGAACCAAGCCGGGGTGGTGACCGAGAAGCTGTGGTGCAACTTCGCCCCGGGGCGCCCGCACTGGCACACGTACGCGGGCCAGAACTTCACACAGCGGCAGTGCATCAAGCGCAAGGCCGCCAACTGGGGCAGGCGCTACGCAGCCATGCCGCCGGGCGAGCGGCTGGCGGTGCTGGCCGCCCTGATGGCGGTCGAGGCCGAGTGATGCCGACGCTCCACGACAAGTCCCTGCGCGCCGAACTGGAAGCCGCCAAGCAGCAGGTCGAGGCGCTGCGCAGCAGCGGCAAGCTGTCGCCCGAAGCCGACGCCGTGTTCCAGATGCTGCTGCCCTTGCTCACACTGCTGCTGACGGTCTTGCTGGAAAAGACCACCCGCAAAACCAGCCGCAACTCCTCCATCCCGCCCTCGCAGATGCAGGCCGAGGACGAAACCGCGCGGCGCGCCAAGTCGGGCCGCAAGCCAAATCCGGCCGAAGACCGCAGCGGCTCCACCCTGCAGCGAGTCACCACCGAGGAAACGCTCACCGTGGCGGCCTGTGACAGCTGTGGCGCCGATCTGTCGGATGTCACTCCGAGCGAGCGCGAACGCCGCGTGCTGTACGACATCGTCTTTCAGGTGGTCGAGCAGCGCGTCACCGCCGAGGTCAAGCAATGCCCCGACTGCCAGGCCCGCTGCAAGCCAGCCTTCCCCGCCAGCATGCCCGGCCCGCGCCAGTATGGCAGCGGCCTGCAGGCGTTCATCATCAACCTGCTCGTGGCCCACATGCTCTCCCTGCGGCGCGTCGTGGAGCTGGTCCGGGCGATCTCCGGCCTGCGCTTGTCCGAGGCCACCTGCCTGGGCTACATGCGCCGCCTGCAGCAGGCCTTGCAAGCTTGGGAAGAGGCCGCCAGCGCCCACCTGCTGGCAGCTCCGGCCTTGCATGCCGACGAGACCGGCCTGCGGGTCGACCGCAAGAACCATTGGCTGCATATCCTCACCGATGGCTCGCTGACGCTGAAGTTCCTGCATCCCAAGCGCGGCAAGGCAGCCATCGAGGCGATCGGTCTGATCCCAAACTATCGCGGCACGCTGGTGCATGACTGCTGGGCCTCCTACCTCAGCTACGCCGACTGCCGGCACCAGCTCTGCGGCGCGCACTTAATCCGTGAACTGACCTTCATTGTCGAGTCCAACGGCTACCGCTGGGCGCGGCTGATGAAAGCCCTGCTGCAACAGGCCTGCCACAGGGTCAATGCCAGCCAGGGCAAGGCCCTCAGCGCAGCCGCCTGCAAGGCCCTGCGCAAGCGCTACCGCACCATCCTGACCCAGGGCCGCAAGGAATTGCCCGCGCTGCCGCCCCGCAAACAGGGCCAACGCGGACCGCTCGCCAAATCCGATGCCCACAACCTGCACGAGCGGCTCGCCCAGCACGAAGAGTCCGTGCTGCGCTTCCTGCACGATGCCGATGTGCCCTTCACCAACAACGCCGGCGAGCGCGGACTGCGCATGTCCAAGGTCAAGATGAAAGTCTCGGGCTGCTTTCGCACGCTAGCCTTCGGCGAGGCCTATGCCCGCATCTCCAGCTACCTGCAGTCCATGCAAGCACTCGGCTACAATCCTCTGGTCGCCATTCAAATTGCGCTCGCCGGCAACGCTGTCGCCACGCTCGAACAACACTATGGCCCGACACCAACTCACGTCTCGACACCAACCGAGGCGTGAGTAGTTACGATTTTAGTTGAGATTGCATCGAGCGTGACGGCGCACTCGTTCGTGGCACGCCGCAGATCGGCAAGGCCGCCGACAACGTCGGCATGTGAGAAGGCAGGCGATCCGTGGTGACGGCCAACGCCTCCGGGCGATCGGAGCGCTCGCTAAAATGAAACTAGGGGCCGCAGTGGCGTTACGACCATGGTGCGCAAGATCGTCAAATACGGCAACCCGGTGCTTGAGGAAGTGTGCGAGCCGGTGGCCGAAGAGGAGTTCGGCAGCGAGGATCTCCGGTCCCTTGTGACCGATATGTTCGAAACGATGTACCAGGCGCGCGGCGTGGGCCTGGCGGCGCCCCAAGTGGGCGTCCTCAAGCGCCTGACCGTGATCGACTGCTCGGGCGGAGAAGGAGAAGCCCAGCCCCACATCTTGATCAATCCCGAAATCGTCTCCCAGGAGGGCACGCAGGTAGGGTCCGAGGGCTGCCTGTCCATACCAGGCTTTACGGCCAACGTGAGCCGTCCGATGACCGTGCGGACGCGCTACCGCACGGTCGATGGCGAGTCGCGCGAGCTGGAGGGCGAAGAGCTGCTGGCCAGAGTGATCTGCCACGAAAACGATCACCTCAACGGCGTGTTGTTCCTGCGCCACCTGAGCAAGCTCAAGCGCGGCATGATCAAGAAGAAGATCCGGACGCTGCGCAAGCAGGGCGAGTGGGACTAGGTTGCGAGCTGTTTTCATTGGCACGCCTGAATTCGCCGTGCCGTCGCTGGAACTGCTGGCCGAGCACCACGACGTGCTCGAAGTGGTGACCCAGCCGGATCGCCCAGCGGGCCGCGGCCGCCGACTCACCCCTCCGCCAGTCAAGCGAAAGGCCGAGGAGCTCTCATTGCCCGTCTTTCAGCCCGAGAGGATTCGCGACGACCACGCGTTCGATCGTCTTGTCGGCCACGCACCGGACGTGATCGCCGTGGTCGGGTATGGGCAGATGATCCCGAAGCGGATTCGCGACCTTTCGCCCCATGGATGCGTGAACGTACACTCCTCGCTGCTGCCGAAGTACCGCGGGGCGGCCCCGGTCAATTGGGCGCTTGTGAACGGCGAAACCCACACCGGAGTGACGACCATGCGGATCTCGCGACAAATGGATGCCGGGGACATCCTCCTCGCCTGCACGGCCGAGATCATGCCCGCAGAGCGCGCATCGGAACTGAATCGGCGCCTCGCTCCGCAAGGCGCCAACCTGTTGATGGAGACCCTGCGCGGATTGCAAGCCGGCACGCTGCGTCCGATACCGCAAGACCACGACGCGGCGACCTTCGCGCCGCTGATCCGCAGGGAAGACGGCCTTGTAGACTGGTCATTGTCCGCAACGGCAATCCATAACAGGCTGCGCGGCTTCGATCCCTGGCCGGGCATCTATAGCTTCTTCCGAGGCAAGCGCATACGGATCCACGAAGCGCGGGTCGAATACGAGGGCAGTCTGGCTCCTGGCACCATCGCGCTGGGCCAAGGGCAACTTAGCGTCGCTTGCGGTGCGGGCAGGCTTGTGCTGGGGGAAGTCCAATTGGAGGGTCGCAACCGCATGGCAGCACTGGATTTCGCGCACGGCTACCGCGCCGAATCTGGCGAGGTGTTGGGGAATGGCTGAGGATCGCACCCTCGAACTGCCCAAGGGCTACCGATTCGCGGCGGGCTACGCGGGGATCCGCAAGCAGCAGTCGGACGATCTCGCCCTGATGGTGTCCGACCGGCCCGCGTCGGCCGCCGGGGTGTTCACGCGCAACTGCGTGCGGGCTGCCCCCGTGGACGTCAGCGCGGAATCCCTGCGACGCAGCTCCGGCAAGGCCCGAGTCATCGTTGCGAATGCCGGCAATGCGAACTGCGCCACTCCCAACATGGCCGCCGTCGCCGAAGCTACGGCTGCGGCAGCGGCGAACCTTGCGTCCGCGCCCCAAGAGCAAGTCCTGCTGGCTTCGACGGGGGTGATCGGCGAATCCTTCGGCGAAAGCGTGATCCCAAGCAAGCTGCCGAAGCTGTGGCAAGCACTGGATCGGAATCAGTTCGAAGCATGCGCGCAGGCGATTATGACCACCGACACGGTGCCCAAGGTGAGATCGTGCCGGATCGATACCGACAAAGGACCCGTGCGACTGGCCGGCATGGCCAAAGGGGCAGGCATGATCATGCCCGACATGGCCACGATGCTCAGCTTTGTGTTCACCGATGCCGACATCGAGCCCTCGCTGCTTCAATCCTTGCTAGTGTCTGCGGTCGGCCAGAGCTTCAACTGCATCACAGTGGACTCGGACACATCCACGAACGATACGGTGTTCCTGCTGGCCAACGGCGGCGCGGGCGTCCGGATCGAGGGCGGAAGTCAGGGGCCGTTTCAAGATGCGCTCGACCAGCTCACTCGCGATCTCGCTATCGATATCGCGCGCGACGGAGAGGGCGCGTCCAAACTGGCCCAGATCACCGTGACCGGAGCGACGGGGCGCGTTGAGGCGAAGACGATTGCCTTGGCAATTGCCAATTCCCCTTTGGTCAAGACCGCGCTGGCAGGCGCTGACCCGAACTGGGGCCGCATCTTGGGAGCGGCAGGCAAGGCTGGCGTGCCGTTCGATCCGCAACTCGCCGACATCCATGTCAATGGCGTGCAGGTCTGCAAGGCCGGAATGCGAGCTGACTTCGACGAGGCCCCTGTCCAGCAAAGCATGGAGGCGGACGATATACAGATCGAACTGTGCTTGTCAGGGGGCGGGGGAAGCAGCGCAGTCGTGTGGACTTGCGACTTCACGGAGAGTTACATTCGCATCAACGCGGATTACCGCACCTGAGCGCCGATGCCGACAGAATCCGGACAGAGCGGATACGCTGAAGAGCACCCAGGGGCCCTTAGCTCAATGGTTAGAGCAGCGGACTCATAATCCGTTGGTTGCAGGTTCGAGTCCTGCAGGGCCCACCATCCTGACTGCTGAACTAACGCTAGACCGTTTCTGGCGTCGGATGGACCCATGGCTTGCGGTACGGACGCGCCAGCTTGCTGTTGGCCTCTTCGTCGCCAATCACGGAGTGGGATTTCGAATCCCAGTGCAGCGACCGGCCTATGTCGAGGGAGACGTTGCCGAGCAGGCAGCACGCGGTCGAAATGTGTCCTTGCTCGATGTCGGCGACCGGCTTGGAACGATTGTCGATAGCTTCGAGGAAGTCCTTCATATGCGCCCGCAGGACCGGGAACTCGTGAGCCCCCAGCCTTGACTCGACCGTGTCGACATTGTCGATCTCGTACTTGTCCATCTCGGTGGGAGCCTTGCTGAGAATGGGCTTTTCAGCCTTGTCCACCGGGATGAACTCCCACTTGGTGGTCGAACCCTTGAAGAGGCCCTTTTCGCCGTAGATGAAATACGCCCATGGATAGCCTGGGTAGACCGGCGGCCCCCAGTTGCGGTGCGTCCACACCACGTTGAGATCGGGAAACGAGAAAGTGGCAGTCTGCGTGTCTGGCGTGTTGGCCTTGCTGTCCTTATCGACGAAGATTCCACCGGTCGAGTGGACCACGGACGGCCAGCCTAAATCGAGCGTCCAGCGCACAAGGTCAATCATGTGGATGCACATGTCTCCGATGACGCCGTTGCCGTACTCCATGAAGTAGCGCCAGCGACGGGGATGCGTCCACTGGCAGAACGGACGCATCGGTGCCGGGCCGGTCCACATCTCGTAGTCCAAGTGGGCGGGAGGATCGGTGTCTGGAGGATTCCCCCGGGGGCTTCTGTAGACGTAGCAACAGACCTCGGCGTGCGAGATCTTGCCGAGCATGCCGCTTTGAATGCGATCACGGGCTTCGATCAGGTGGGGGGCCGAGCGTCGTTGAGTACCGACCTGAACGACCCGGCCGTACTTGCGGGCCGCCGCGACCATGGACTGTCCTTCGACAACGTCGACCGAGATCGGCTTCTGCACGTATACGTCGGCGCCGGCCTGCATGGCCTCGATCGCCGGCAGGCAATGCCAGTGGTCCGGCGTGGCGACCTCGACGATGTCGGGCTGCTCCTGCTTGAGCAGTTCGCGATAGTCGCCGTAGGTCCTAGGCGCCTTTCCAGACTTGTGCCGTTTGGAAGCGGTCTTGGCGTCGGCGGCCAGGCTCTTGCTGTCGGGATCGCAGAGCGCGACGATCTCGACGTCTTCAACCTGCACCAAGCGGAAGAGGTCGTTCTTGCCGTACCAGCCGGAGCCGACGAGCGCGACCCGCCTGGGCTTGTCGGCCGCCCTAGCCCCCATCAGTGTCAGGCCGGCCGCCGCAGTGCCGACAAACATGCGTCGATCGAGGAGTTGCTGTGTCATGTTGGAGTTCGCCACACAGAACACTATCACAAATCGCGCCGGCGAAGAGCGGGCAGGCGTGGGGCGAATGGGCCGGATACGCTACTAGCTTCGTTCCTGCGGTCACCACCCTCCACCATGATGACGCCGCGTTGTCGAAGTAGCCGTACCTATCAGGTCGAACAGTCCATGCTCGCGTAGCTCACTGTTATTCGAAGGCTTGCTCGAGAGAGCTTGCGGTGAGTGGCACTCAGCTTCCTGGATGTAGCACTTGGAGTTCACTCATCCTGGAATGCTCACTGAAGCTAGCAACAGGAACTGGCTGACGCGTGACTACAACAACAATGGCCTATTCTTAACTTTGAGACCACCATTCGGCCCCATGACCGCCCGAGCCTGCGGCCCTGTTTGCGCTGGCGTTGCCGCGCTGGTTCTTGTTGCGGTGGCTGTCCCGTCATCTCCGGCAGAGCTTGAGATTTACCCGGACCTGACCCGGCTGCCGGTCGGCGAGCAGATCCGCTATTCCGTATTCCGACTCCAAGACGGAGAACGGAAGCCGGTCAAGAACTACAGTCTCCGGTCAAACGACCCGGCGATTGTTCGCGTGGTTGACAAATGGCGGCTCTCTGCCGTGTCACCCGGGACCGCGGAAGTGCTCATCCACAGCGATGTCGGCAAGCGCGTGTTGTCAGTCGATGTCAGTCCGGAGGCACGGCCCGCGATGCCCGCTACGCACCACTCGCAGGTCGATCGTCTCGTCGGAGAGGAGCTGCTCTTTGTCGGGCACGCCAATCAAGACGGGTACGACCACACTGCGGTGGCGAAGCCTGGAATAGACCGGCTGGTGCGAGACTTCAAGGCGCGCGGGCATCCGGTCATCTATTTCGTCAGCGAGGACTATCCGTTCTGGTACACCGATGACCGCCAGCCCGATCTGGCAATCGTAAGCGAGGGTCAGGAACACGAGATCTTGGTCGACGCTGAACGGATCGTATTCACCGGCGGCGACTTCATGTTTTGCACGCCGCGCAACGCCCAGATGACACTCCACGGCATGCTCAAAGCTGCGAATCGGAAACGCATCAATTTTGTGTTTCCCGCCGATGCGATCTGGGCTGTCGACATTTTCGCGCCCGGGCGATTCCGCCCATACCCAGCGCCGATGGCTCTGCTAGCTCACCTCATGTCCGGACATCCGACTCATGAGGATCGATACGAGCAGGTCGTGGTTCCGTTCCTGGAACGGCTCCTTGAGGAGTTTCCGGTCACCGGCTATCCGGCTGTCGCGCCGGGGCCGCCGCTCGCGGAGCTCGTTGACGGCTGGACGGTTGACGTGGCGATTGACAACGAATTCACCCGGCGCTATCGATCGGGCGATCCAAACAAGGTTATCCGCTTCGATTTCACCTCGATGTAGATGCATCGAGACTGGTGCGCATTGTCGAGGGTACGATTCGAAGCCTGTTTACCGGCTCCACGGTCTCAGTCGGGAGTGAGACCTGCTGCTTGAGCCGCCTGTGCCGGCCTCGCGAACAGTCCCTGGCGACCACGGGCTCGCCACCATGCAAGCGGATTTGTGAGATCCTCCGGCCTTGGGATAGCATGTGCCGCGCATGGCAACCCATCCTCGTGGCCTCTCAAGCGGCCACCGGCATGCCCAAGGACCACTCCCAAGCCGTCTGGACAGACACACCCTCCGGAACTTCCTGCGGAAAGCCGTCTGCGGTCAGCGTCAGGACAAGCTTGCCTGCCTCAGGCATTGCAGCGCCTGCCGCTTGCAACGCGCGAATCTCCCGCTCGGCCGTGGCCGGGTCTGACAGGTCGGTACATGTTTGAATGAGCTTCGCCTCGCCGCTTGGGCCGCGGGCGAGGAAATCTACCTCGAAGCCCTCCCCCGTGCGGACATAGGTGATGTCGCACCCCCTGCGCTCGAGTTCGACGAGCACAGCCGTCTCCAAGGCGTGGCCTAGGTTCGGCTTGCCCGTCCTGTCGAAGATCGGAATCAGGCCGGTGTCCACCGGGTACGCTTTGCGCGGGTTCACCATCCGCTGACGCTCCGACGCCGATTCCATCCAGATCACGCGGACCAAGAAGCAGTCATCAAGATATCCGAGCATCTGATGCACGGAGTCTTTGGAAATCGCGATCCCTTGCGACCTTAGGGACCGGTAGAATTTCTCGACGCTGAAGAGTGACCCGGCGTTGCCGAGCAACTGCCGGACCAGCCAGCGCAGGCCGGTCACGTTCCGTACGTCATGGCGCTCCACCACGTCCCGGAACATAGCAACGTCCACGTAGTCCCGCAAGAGTTGCCTCCGCAAGGGGTCTTCGAGCCCTTGGGCTTCCGGAAATCCTCCCGCCCGGAGCCAATCAATGTAAGCTCGCTCCATCCGCGGCCTGACCCGGGCAGTCGGGCTACTGCCGTCCAAGGGGGCCTCCGCCCCGTTGTGCAGGAGTACCTCTTCAAAGCTGAACGGATGCAAGAGAATGCGCCATCCCCTGCCACGCAGCGCGGTCGCGATTTCCCGTGATAGCAAGCCTGCGGACGAGCCCGTGACGACGACATCATCTCGTTCGCTCTCTAGGAGCCGTCGCACGAATCGCTCCCACCCCCTCACCAATTGGACCTCGTCAAAGTGCCAAGTCACGGAAGTGTCTTGACTGGACTCCGGAAACAGTCGCCGGTACTCATCAAGCAGGAAGCCGAGATCGGAGGCGTCTAGGTCGGCGAGACGCTCGTCTTCAAACGAAATGAAGGGCAGCAGGCGCTGTGGAGTGCGTTCTCGAAGCTTCGCGGACCGAAGCTCTTGCAGGAACGTGGTCTTGCCGGCACGGCGAACTCCGACGATGGTGCTGACCTTGCCGGGAAAGTGGATTCTGCCGTGAACGGTACGAGTGGTCATGCTCGGCGGCGGCTTCCGGATGGAATCCTCGAGCAATTCACGAAATATCTGCTTCAATCTTGGACGCGAGACGGTCATATCGGCAAAATCGCCTTTTTATAAGGATAATATTACCCAAATTTCTCATGATATGCCAGTGAAATGGACGGTTCTCCTTCAAATTTCCATGCCAATTTGCCAAAATCGCCTTTTAAAAGGGAGAAATATCAACAACTTTCATATTTTTACCAGGAGAAATTAGTTCCAGACTTCTTGGACCGCTCGTCCCGCAATGTGTCCGTCTTGGTGTACCAGCGTGGGAGCTCCGCTTTCGACCAGCTCGTGCTGGACCGCTCGCTTTGGCTGTGGATGAGCTAGAGGCTCCGGGGGTTCCCCAACGAATTGATCACCAAACACTGTCACGGACCTCACCGGCAGCGGAATTGACCTGATGCCAAGTGGCCACACTCCGCGACTGGGAAGAGCATCAAGGACATGGATCGAACTCTATCCGTTGAGGCCGGTAACCGCTCCGAAATACCCCATCACCTGCTGCTGCGCCCAGAACCACGACCCGCTGCGACCGAGAAACGCTACGTGCCCGCCATGCGGCGGCGCCAGCAACGATAGCCACGGATTCCGCCTGAACGCGTCCACTTCAAACGCCCGGAACGGGATGAAGGGATCGTCCTGGGCATGTAGCACTAACGTGGGGATCCGAATGTCTTCGAGGAAGGCAGCGGACGAGCACTGGCGGTAGTAGTCGGCGGCGTCCGCGAACCCGAACGCCGGCGCCGTGATCTCTTCGTCAAACTGCCAGATCGTCTTGATGGACGACAGGTCCCGTTCGGGAAACTCTTGCGGCATCAGAGCCATCTTGCTCCGCAGCGCAGCGCGCAACCGGCGCATGAAGCGCTGCTCGTAGACCCTGTTCCGCAACCTGCCGATCTCGCGCGAGCACATTGCCAGCTGGATGGGCGGCGAGACCGCGCAGACGGCCCGGACATGGCTCGGGACGTTCTCGCCCCATTCCCCGGCGAGCTTGAGCGCGACGTTGCCGCCCATCGAGTAGCCCAGTATGCATACAGGGCGCGGAGCAAGCTCGTCGACGACCCGGCGCAAGTCATGCGTGAGGCCGGAGTGATACAGCGTCTTGCAGAGATGTTCCGTGCCGCCGCAGTTGCGCATGTTCAGGCGGATGGAATCGAATCCCGCCGAGAGCGCGGCCTGGGCGGAAGTGACCATGTAGGGGGCCTGATCGCAAGCGGTCAGGCCATGCAGCGCTATAACGGTCGGACGCTGGTCGGCCGCGAGGCCGCTGTCCAGTTCGTTCACTTTCGCCAGCACGGTCGTGTCGGCATCGGTCGCGAAGAACCGGGACTGTGTCGGATGTCGCCGGGGGTCGAGCGAGCGCGGCCAGTAGCGCGCCACGATCGTTTGCACGTCACCGTGCCGGATCAGCGGGTAATAGGGAATCAACCAATCCGCCCGCCTCAAGATGTCGGCGGAGGGGCGCTCGGTCGAGAGGGCCTCAGGGAGAGGCACTGGAAGGCTCCGCCAGCAACTCGGCCAGTTCCTCGCGCAGGCGGTTGACTTGATCGCTCCAAAACGCTTGGTCGCGGCCGGCATGCTCGTAGCGGATGACCCCGGCACGGTCCACCAGCATCATGTACGGCACGTAGGGCCGCGCCATCACGGACAGGTCGGCAAAGCGCACCCAATCCGAGCGCAGCGAGACGCCGATCGGGAACTGCACGCCGTGCTTGCTCTTGAACGCGTCAATGTTCCCGGGCGCCCTAGGATTCACCGCCATGCCCATGATTTCGAACCCCTGGCCGGAAAACTCGCTATAGATCGGAGCCAACGACTCGCACGTATCCTGGCAGTGCGGACAATCCGTGGAGATCCACAGCACGGCAACAACCTTGCCCTTCAGATCGGCAAGGGACACTACCTGGCCGTCTGTGGTCTTGAGCTGAAGCGCCGGGGCCTCGCGGGGCACCTCGCCCGCGATTAGTCCGAGCGCTGAAACAAAGACAACAAGGATGCAGGTAGCGATGCGCATAAGCCTTAGCCAACGTACCGGTGCCGGTATCCGCAATTTATCACACGCGGCTCGGAGGTCCGCTTCCGCAGGCCGCTCGAAGCGGTCAGCGCGACACGACCGACTCGGCATAGAGCAACTCGCCGGTCAGCCCGTCGTAGTACTGGAACACCGCTTGGGGGTTCTCGTAGGCAACTAGGCGATCGCCGCCCTCCGAGGGGTTGTTGAAAACGTTGTTCACCTGCACCACGCAATAGATCGGACGCCGCCGGTATTCGTTGGGCGTGTCGTTGACGATGAAGCTGGACCAGCGGATCTCGCTCGTGCGGCCGAAGGAGTCATACATGCCGGACTTGGGCCTGTTGCCTTCCGAGCGCAGGGGGTGATTGGTCGAGTTGTGCGGGCCGGAGGCGAACTCCCACACGCGGTCGGTGAGCTTGATCGCAAAGCTGTTGTGCAGGTCCCCGGTCAGCACGAACACGGGCTTGCCCAAGTCGTCCCAGAAGTTGATCATGTCCTCGCGCTCCCACAGGAAGGCGGTCCACGCATCGTCCTTGTTGGTTTCGGAGATGTTGGCAGATCCCGTGCCGCCGACGTGCGAGATCGAGAAGTTCACCGAGGAGACGACGAAGAAGAAATCGGCATCGGAGGCCTGCATCGTCTGCTTGACCCAAGCCTTTTGCTTCTCGCCCAGCATGGTGCGGCCGACCTTCTCGCGATCCTTGGTGTCGTGCATCATGCGATACGAGCGAGTGTCCAGGTACAGGAACTCGGCGTTGGAGACACGCTTGCTGAAGTAGGAGCGCCGCCCGATCGAATAGACCGGCTGGCCATCCGCTACGGCTGCCGGCCTGATGCGCAGCCGGTTGGCGTCCAAGACCTCGACCACCTCGTACACCTTCGCGTTCGGAACCCCGCCCTCGTCGTCTGGGTCGGTGCCGTCGGGATTCTCGCCCAGCAGCATCGCGCCCCAGTCCGGCGTGCCCCAATGCACGTGCAGGGTTGCCTCGGCATCGAGGCCCGTGAAGTCGGCCTCCGGATCGGTCAGGACATCGCTGCCAGCCTCGAGCTCGGCGCGGCCATAGACGATTCCGGGCGTCTCCGGCACGGGATTGCTCCAACCGAGGTAGTCGTACCAAGCCCGCGTCCCCACGTCGCGGAACACCGCCCGCCGGTTGCGCCGCCCCGGCTCGCCCGCGCCATAGATGTCGTTGAGCAGCTCGTGGTCATCGAACGTGTAGTACGAGGGCACGTTGCGGTGCCACGCGCGCAGATGGGCACCGTTGTCGTAGAAATTCTTGTAGTTCTCCCAAACGCCGACGATGGCTGGCATGAATTGCACCTCGCGCGGCGTGTCGGCCTCGGCGGTGCCGGTCTGCTCGCGCCACTGGCCGGCAGTGTAGAGACGAGTGTCGTTCTCATAGAGCCAATCGCCGTCAAGGATCGCAAAGTCGACCGGGCTCTTGTCGGTGGCGCTGGTCAGCTCGCGCAGCATGGTGCCGTGCGTGAGCAGCGCCCGGCCGATCGGGCTGCCGCTGGCGTTCTGGTTGTTGCCGCAAGCGAACTCGAAGCGGAAGTTGAAGCGCCCCTCGGGATTGAGCTCGGTCACTAGGGCGGACGGATCGGGCAGGGTGTGGAACGAGCCGGAGCGCTCCTCGTCGCCGGCGGCTGCGCCGCCTGTGCCGATCTCATAGAAGTACTTGGTGCCAGGCTCCAGCCCTTCAAGCATGGTCCAGCCGGTGTTGTCATCGCCGAGCAGGGTGGTGCCCGTGGCGGTCATCGTCAGGGCATCGGCGGCCGTGCCGTAGAACACCTTGAACTCGCCCGGCTGGGACGTGCGAGCCCAAACCCCGACGTGGCTATGGCCCAGTCGGCCCAGCACCGGGCCGTGAGTGACTTGAGTGCCCGCCTCGCCGGAGGATTGAGTGCCGGGGCCGCATCCCCAGGCAAGAATCGAGCAAAGGATGGCTGCAACTGCGATCTGTTTCATGCAAGGGAGAGATTAGCAAACTGCCGGGGAGCTGCGGCGCGATGCAGGCAAATCTGTCGTAGCCAAGTGCAAGCCCTCGGAGAGTTCGCGAACGATGCGCGCGTCGCCCTCCAAGAAGTCGTAGGCCGGCAGCGCCTCGCAGGACTCCCACTTCAGGTCGGCGAACTGCGCCCCCTGCGGCGAGCCGGCGTAGCGGTCGACCCTGAAGAACGCCAAGCAGATCGCCGGCTTGCCCGGATACGCGTACTCGTAGCGACAGACTTCTTCGAACGCCTCGGCGAAAACGCCCAGCTCTTCGCCGAGCTCGCGCACCAAGGCTTGTCCAGGCGTTTCTCCGGGCTCCACCTTCCCGCCGGGGAACTCCCACTTGCCGCCGTGAGCCTGATCGTCCCTGCGGCGGCAGATCAGGACCTTGCCCTCCCGCTCTAGCAGCGCGACAGCGACTGTCGTCATGCCGCCTCTTGAGCCACCTTCACGTCGATGCTGCGCCAGCAATACCAACTCGCTACGCTCGCGTAGGGTCGCCACGGCGCAGCCAGCTCGATGGCCTCGCCCTTGCGCGGCAGTTCTGCCAGCTCGTGAAAGTTTCGCAGGGCCTGCCGCACGCCGAGATCGTCGTAAGGGAACACATCAGGGCGTCCCAGACAGAAGATCAGATACATCTGCGCCGTCCAGATGCCGATTCCTCGCAGCTCGGTCAGCCGCTGCACGATCTCATCGTCCGGCCGGGTCGCCAGCGCGCCGAAATCCAGGCTTCCGTCCAATGCCTCCCGGGCCAATCCAAGCAGATACGACGCCTTGCGCGCCGAATACCCGGCACTCCTCAAGCTCTCCTCGCTGCAGCCTGCGATCGCAGCCGGGGTGATGCCGGCGGGTTCGATCGAAGCTTCAAGCCGCCGCATGATCGAGCGGGCAGCAGCGCCCGAGATCTGTTGGGCAGTGATCGAGCGCACCAACATCTGAAACGGCTCCGGTCGCAACTGCAGCGTGCATGGGCCGTGCTGGCGGACGAGTCGCGCCATGTGCGGGCAGGCGCGAGCGAGGTGCTCGTCCGCCTTGGCAAGCATTTCGGCTAGCTGCGTCATTTCAAATCTCGTCCCAGGACGGACACTCCTGCCATGTCGTAGGCCAGCAGCAAGGCTCCGATGGCGGCATCGTGCGCAGCCGTCTCGACACGGCAGTGCTGCTCGCCGCAGCGCGACATGAAGGATTCCAGCACCCTGCGGCTGCGGAACACGCCGCCCGAGTGATGCACCGGAACTTGTGCTCGTGGCAGCTCGAGCATTCCGGTCACGGTGACAGCCAGGTCGCCCAGGGCGCGGCCGGCCGCTTGCAAGACCTCGGCCGCGCAGCGATCCCCGGCTTCGGCGGCGGTGTCGATGTCAGGGGCTAGACGCGCGATTCTGTCTCGCGGCCAGTCGGGCCCGTAAAAGCAATGCATGGCCTTGTTGACGGAGTCCAAGCCGGTGACGCCGAGGAAAAGGTCCACGAGACTGGTCTGATCCCCCCAGCCTTCCTCCGCCGCCAAGGCGAGCCGGACGGCCTTGCGGACGATGCTGAACGCGCCGCCCTCGTCTCCGAAAATGTAGCCCCATCCGCCGCAGCGAACTCTCTTGCCGGCAGTGTCCCTGGCGAGGGCGATCGATCCCGTGCCCGCGATGACGATCGCCCCGGCCCCGCCTTGCACAGCGCCCTCGAGCGCGACCTCGGCATCGTCGAGTACGCGAATTGCGTCGGCGCGGACGATTCCGGCAATCAGATCTCGCTTGTCGGCGGGACCGCCGCTCATGCCGAAGCAAGCCGCCTCGAATTCGGTGGAGACAGGCAGGCCTGCCACGTCCAGCGCATCATCAACCACGGCAGAAACGGCAGTGCTCAGCTTGGACCGTCCCTCGCTCTTCGACGCGTGGTTGCATGGACCGGCCCTGCCTCGCCCCAACAGCTTGCCGCCGGCATCTCCGATCACGGCCTTGGTCGAAGACTGGCCGCCGTCGACGCCGAGAAACAAGCGTCCCGCCGCCATCGGCTAGATTCCGATCGCGTTGCGGTAGCAATAGCGCATCAACAGTTGCCACTCTTGCATCTGCAGGTCGATCAAGTCGGCGGGTTCCGAGTTCCCGGCCGCCGCCGCGCAGCAGCGGTCGACAAACGCGTAGGGATCCCAACGGGAGCCGGCTCGAGCCTCTAGCTCGCCGAAGACGGGATGCGTGCCGACACGCCGGAACCAATACTTCGCATTGCTCCAATCGCCTTCCTGGCGATGCATGATGCCGTGCCAATAGCTTCCGGACGCGGACGGGATGCCCTGCGAAATCCTGTGGGACTCGTCCAGCGCCGAGAAATACAGGTACAGGCCGGCCAGGACGCACTTGGCGAATTCGCGGTCCTTGATCGCGCCGCCCTCGAAAAGATCCTCTGGTTTCAGCTGCCTGAGCTCGCCCAGTTGCGGGCTGTCCGCAGGAGCCCCGGGCACCAGCGGCATCGAAAGCAGCGTCGCGTCTCCCGGGGCCAGCAGCGAGCGGATTCGCGACCCGAATTCGGACGGGTCCAGTTGCATGTGGTCCTTTACGGTAGCGAGCCCGGCCGAGTCGGGTCAATCGCCGCTGCTAGGGCAAGCTTGGCACGGACGCTCCGGAAGACCCCCCGAAAATCGAGAATCCCGCCAGCGCCAGCGCCAGCCCGATCAGCAGCAGCACGGCGGTCCACGCGATGAGATTGTACACGGGCCCGTTGGTCCACTCGTGCATCAAGTCCTTGCGATTGACCAGCTTGAGGACGATGATCATCACCACCGGCAGCAGGACGCCGTTCAGAACCTGAGAGAGCAGGATCATAGGCACGATGGGAAAATCCGGGATCAGCACCACGCCCGCGCCTAGCGCGATCAGCAACGTATACATCCAATAGAAGGACGGTGCCTCGTCGAAGTCGTGGTCAACGCCCGATTCGAGGCCCAGCCCCTCGCATACCGTGTACGCGGTCGACAGCGGCAGGATGCTCGCCGCGAACAGCGACGCACACAGCAGGCCCCCCGCGAAGAGGGCGTACGCATAGGCACCGAGCGGCCTGAGGGCCTCGGCGGCCTCCGCGGCGCTGGAAATCGGTCGCGGCCCCTCCTCCCAGATCGCACCGGCGCAGGCCACGATGATGAAGAACGCGACCGCCGCCATCATGACGCAGCCGGCGACGACCTCGATGCGCGTGTCGCGATACTGGGTGCTGTCGATGCCCTTCTCGACGATGGCCGCCTGCAGGTAGAACTGCATCCAGGGAGCCACCGAAGTGCCGACAAGGCCGACCAGCACCGCAATGTACGAGCGATCCGCCAGCAGCGCCGGGCGGACCGAGCTGCTCAGCGCAGCGCCCCAGTCCGGCTCGACCAAGATGGCCGAGATTACGTAAGCCACGTAGAACACGCTGGCGGCAAGAAAGACCTTCTCGACGCTTTGGTAGGTTCCCTTGACAACCAAGAACCAAACCAGCAGCGCTCCGAGCGGCACCGACACGTAGCGGCTGACCGGCAGCAGTTCCATCGCGCCCGCGACGCCCGCGAAATTGGCCGCGATGTTGGTGAAATTCACCACGAGGAGCAGGCCCATGACGATCACCGTCATGCGCAGCCCGAACTCCTCGCGAATCAGGTCGGAGAGGCCCTTGCCCGTAACCGCGCCCATGCGCGAGCACATCTCTTGGTTCACCACCAGCAGCAGCGTGATCGGCAGCAGTGTCCACAGCGGCACGTAGCCCCAGCGCGCGCCGGCCTCCGAGTAGGTGAAGATGCCGCCCGCGTCGTTGTCGACCATGGCGGTGATGAAGCCCGGCCCCAGGACGGCCAAGAACGTCAGCAGCCGCCCGCGCACGCGCTTGAGCACAGCCATCTAGAGTCCCCGGTCGGGCTCCGGGATCAGCATCCCTATGACGTCGTCAGCCGTGATCGCGCCCTGCAGGCAGCCCTCTTCGTCAACCACCGGGAGGGCGTACAGGTTGTACTTGTCAAACAGCTCGACCACTTCATCCGCCGCCGCGTCCATGGAGACTCGGACAGTCTCGCGGTAAGCCAGGGAGATGGCCGGGGTGTCCGGCATCGCCACGGCCAGGCGGCCGAACGGGACCGAGGCCACCAAGCGCCTGTCCGGTTGCACCAAGAAGACGTGCGTCAGCCGCTTGAGCTGGGAATCGTCGCCGCGCAAGTTCTCGATGATGTCGCCGACGGTCGCATCCGCAGGCTGGGCCAGATGGCGCGTGCCCATCATCCCGGCAGCCGTGTCGTCCTCGTACTCGAGCAGTTCGGACACCTCGTCGGCAGGCTCGGGCTCCATGTCCCGGACGATCTCCTCGCGCTCGATCTCGTCGAGCTGGGCAAGCGCGTCGGCGGCTTCCGCAGGGTCCATTTCTTCGAGAATGTCAGCCGCGCGGCCCGAGTCCAGCAACCGCAAGATCGAAGTCTTGACGGTGGGCTTGACCTCCTCGAGCGTCTCCGCCGCCACCTCCTCGTCGAGCGTCTCGAACAGGGCCTCGCGCTCTTCGGAGCCGAGTTCCTCGACGATATCGGCCAAGTCGGCAGGATGGATGCCCTCCAGCCGGTCGTGCGAGATCAGCAGCCGCAGGCGCCGCTGCGGATCGGGCTCGACGATGTTGCAAGCCTCCCAGGGGATCGAGTTGGGGGGCAAACGGTCTTGAATCGCGCGGATGGTCCGGTTGGGCAGGATCCCCTCGGTCAGGCGCCGGAACGCGCCCTGCATCCCCACCCCGACCTCGTGGACCCACAGCTGTTCGTTGCCGTTCTCCGTGATGCGCAGCGCTAGGTCGTTGACGCGCACCACCTTGCGCCCGTTGACATCGATGATCTGCTGGTCCAAGAGATCCTTGGTCAGCAGCAGGTGATAGTCGTCCCCGTAGTACGGTGCGAAGTTCTCGTCGGAAAGGTGGATACCGTCCTCTCCGAATGTCCGGATCTGGTCCCAGCGGATCGCAAACTTAGTGCGGCCGCTGCCAAACAAGAAACGCGAAATGCGCTGGGGGTGCTCTCTAGGGAATACGGCGGCCTCGCGCACGCGCCCAATCCTGGCGCCGTGCGGGCCGATCAACCGCAGGCCGGTCAGCTCGGTCAGGTAGACCAGCCGCGGGAATTCTGTCCGTGCACTCTCCATGGCCATGCAGCCGTGCGTGCGACAGCCGCGCCGCAGCGCGGCCGAGCCACACCGGGCTCGCGCTCGCGTCGCGACTTCCAGGGTCGTCAAGCATCGTTGACGCGGACTCCTCCCTAGAACTCATGATGCCCCAGCGGGCGGACCGGTGCAAGCCCCTCGGGCCGGCCGCCGTCGAATCCGGCCTCGATCCGCAAGAGGCGGTTGTACTTGGCGAGCCGCTCGGAGCGGGTCACGGAGCCGACCTTGACGTGGCCCGCCCCGGTCGCAACGGCTAGGTCGGCCAGAAAACTGTCCTCGGTCTCGCCCGAGCGCGCCGACACGACGGCTGCGAAGCCCGCTTCCTCGGCCCTGTCCACAACCTGCAATGTCTCGCGCAGAGTCCCGACTTGGTTCATCTTCACGAGCACCGCGTTGGCCGCGCGCTCGGCGATGGCTCGCTCCAGCCTGGCGGGGTTGGTGGCCAACAGGTCGTCGCCGACCAAGGCGCAGCGCCCTCCCAAGCTTGCGCAGGCCCGCTTCCAACCGTCCCAGTCGTCCTCGGCCAGCCCGTCCTCGATCGACACGATCGGGTACCGGGAGACCCAGTGCCGGAATAGCCCGACCATGCCGTCACTGTCGAGCTGGCGTCCCTCGCTGGACAGGCGATAGGCACCATCGCGGTAGAAATGCGAGGCCGCGGCGTCGATCGCGATCGAGACCTGGCGCCCAGGCTGGTAGCCGGCCGATTCGATGGCGCGGACCATGTATTCCAAAGCCTGCTCGTTGGAATCGAGGCGCGGCCCCCAGCCGCCCTCGTCGGCCACGCCTGCCGGCGCCCGCCCGTCTGCCGCCAGCAGCTCGCCCATTCTGCGGTGGATCGCGGCTGCCGCTTCCAGAGCACCGGCGAACGTCTCCGCCCCGTGCGGCACGGCGAGGAAGTCTTGGAACTCGATCTGGCGCCCTGCGTGCAGCCCTCCCGAGAGGATATTCACCATCGGCACGGGAATCTTCGCCGGCCGGCCGCCGGCCAGCAGGCGCCACAGCGGCAGGCCGGCCGATTTCGCGTGCAGGCGGGCCAAGGCGCACGAGACCGCCAGAATCGCGTTGGCCCCCAGGCGCGACTTGTCCGGCGTGCCATCGAGTTCGATCATGGCGCGGTCGGCGCGGTCGCGCTCGTTGATGGGCCAGCCTCGCAACTCGTTGGCGATGGGGCCGTTAACACTCTCGACCGCCCGCAGAACGGCCCGCCCGGCGTAGGCGCCGGCCGAGCCATCGCGCAGTTCCTTGGCCTCGTGCCGTCCGGTCGAAGCCCCTGACGGTACCTGCGCCGACGCTGCCGTGCCGTCCTCTAGGGAAGCCTCGGCTTCGACGGTCGGATTGCCGCGCGAATCGAGCACTTGAAGCGCCCGCAAGGTCTTCAGCCGTGCAGCCATCAATTCAGGCTACCAGCGCCCCTGAGATTGAGTAGTCAAAGGCGCGGTGATGCCGTACTATGAGTTGCAGATATGTCTACCTCGCCAAGCCTTAGCCGCCGCACTTTCGTCGCCGGCGCAACTGCCGCAGCCGCCGCCCGACAGGCCCTGACTGCGAAGAGCGCCGCCCGAATCGTCGGTGCCAACGAGCGGCTGCATGTCGGCATGATCGGTGCCGGCGGCAACGCCAACGGCCACATGCGGGCCTTGAAGAGGCTGGCCGAACCCGACAACGTCGAGATCGCCGCGGTCTGCGATATCTACGACCCGCGTCGCGAGGCAGCGGCCGAGTCCACCGGCGGCAAGCCGTTCAAGGACTACCGTCGGCTGCTGGAGCATTCCGGCCTCGACTACGTGACCATCTCGGTGCCCGAGCACTGGCATGCGCCGATCACCTTGGACGCGGCCGACGCAGGCCTGCACGTCTACGTGGAGAAGCCGCTGACCTACTCGATCGACGAGGGGCTGGCAGTCGTGAAGAAGGTGCAAAGCACCGGGATCACTCTGCAATGCGGCATCCAGGGCATGTCCGACGACTCCTACGAGACCGCGGCCGAGTTGATCAAGCAGGGGGCCATTGGCAAAGTCGTGATGGCCCACATCGACTACTCCCGCAACCATCTCGAGGACTTCTGGGTGAGGGATCCCGATCCGGACGTCCAGCCCGGCGTCAACCTGGACTGGAAGACCTACCTTGGCAAGGCCAGGAAACGGCCGTGGGATCCCGCCCGCTTCTTTTCGTGGCGCCGCTACTGGGACTATTCGGGCGGCATCGCCACCGACCTGTTCGTGCACCGACTCGCGCGCGTCGTCCGCGCATGCGGCTTGACGGTGCCCTCGCGAGTGGTCGCGACCGGCGGCCAGTACTTCTTCAACGGCGGTGCGGAGGTGCCCGACACGTTCAACGCCCTGCTGGAGTATCCCGAGGGCGTCAACGTTCTGCTGGTCTCGTCCTTGGCCAACCAGTCAAAGATCCGCCACGTCATCCGCGGCAACAAGGGCACCATTGAGTTCAACCGGGACGGCTTCAGCCTAGAACCGGAACCAATCCACGAGAGCGATGTCCAGACCCGCCTGCACAACAAGAGCGGCGGCGAGGACATGGCGCTGCACCACCACAACCTCCACAACGCAATCCGCGTCGGCGAGGCCCTCAAGTGCGACGCGGAGTTCGCGTTTAACGTCTCGATGGCCTGCCAGATGACGGTCGAGTCGTTCCGCAAGAAGAAGTCGCTGGCCTGGGACCGGCGCAGGCAGCGACTCGTCAAGACCTAGCTCAAGGCCTTGCGGCTAGCGCCCAGCCCCAGTCAACCCCGAGCGCCTCTCGATCGAGAACGGGAGCGGTGCGGATTGGGCTCCGCATCTTGAAGCCGGAGACGGTGCCGTGGCTGCGACGGGAGCTGCGGCGCGGGGAGCTGTCGTGGGCGGCTCCGGGACGCGGGCTGTGCGAGCGGGACGGCTGCCGCCCGCCTCCAAGGAGCGAAGTGCTTGGGCCGCTTACGTGCAAACGCAAGGCATGGCGCGCTCCTAGCAGGCCCGCATGCTCCCCGATGATTCCAGCGTCAGGCTTGACGTAGCGGTAGACAGCACGTGACGGCTGTGCGTCGATTGTGAATGAATTGTGAATGCGGAGGAGGGCCGCAATCGGTTTGCTAACATTGGTTCATGGCTAGTATTTCCCCGTCCGCTTCCACTCAAGACCCCGGCTCGCGCCTGGGCAGCACTACTCGTCTGATAGGAGATATCGTCGCGGACGAGCCGCTATTGATCGTCGGCAAGTTCAAGGGAAGCATCAAGTCGAAGTCGAACGAAGTCACCGTGGCCGAGAAAGCCGAGGTCGAGGCAGACATAGTTGCCGCCAAGGTTTCGGTGTCAGGCCACGTCAAGGGCAGCGTCACTGGGCTCAAGGGCGCCAGATTCACAGGCACCGCGGTCATGACCGGCAAATTGACCACGACTAGCGAATTCGTCGTCGAGAAGGGCGCGGTTTTCCGCGGTCAGGTCGACTACATGTCCGAAGGCAATAACAACCACAAGTAACTGCGTTATCGGCGGCTCAGCCGGGCACTAGCGGACAGGCTTGCGAGCTTCGACGCTCTTCACGACATCCAAATAGTGCAGGGTGACGGATTGCACCTCGAACCCGGCCTTGCGAACGTTGGCCACGGTGGGCCGGTTCATCTCGGGCCCGTAGCGGCGCGTGAACGGCGTGCACATGTGCAGCATCGCGTTGAACGGGAACCAGCGGCTGCCAGTGTGCTCGAACATGCGCAGCGTGCCGCCGGGGCGCAACACGCGCATGAGCTGCGACAGGCCCTCGACCGGCTCTGATACCGAGCAGAACGTGCACGAGGTGTAGGCCTGGTCGAAAGACTCGTCCCGGAATGCCAGTTGCCGGACGTCCATTTGGTGCAACCGGATCTGTCCGTCGTACTCGCGGCGGCGCATGGCGGCGCGCTCCAGCATCCGCTCGCTCACATCCACCGCCTCGATCGAGCGGCCGGGCGGGAAGAACTGAAAATCGATGCCCGTCCCGGCCGCGACGAATAGCACCCGTCCGTGCATGCCGCTGAACAATTCGGTCTTGAAGCGCGCCCAGCGACGCTCGGCCGCGCGTGCGATGAAGCCATCGTAGGATCCGGCCGCGCCGTTCCACTTCGCGTGGTCAGTCAGGGACATTCCCCACCCCATCTGCGCAACGCCCAGTCGGCACATGCGGTTGCCAAAGACGTGGCCGCGCCGCAGGCCAGCCCCAGCAGCAACATCCCGACAACGTCGGATCGGACTTCGCGGACGGCGGCCATTCCACCGGCCATGCCGGCCAGCATCCCGCCCAGCATGATCTGGAGCATCGGCTCGATCATTCCCAGCCAGAACCCGGCGACCAGCCAGCAAGGAACCGCCAGAACCATTCCTGCCAGCATGCCGGTGGCCATTGCCGCCCAACCCGGCCACGCCGCCGGCACCGCCCATCCCGCGATAGCGGCAATGAGCGCGCATGCCGCGGCAGTCGCCAATGCGTCCCCGACAATGAAGCGGCCGCGACCGCTGATCGAACACACGGAACTACCCCCCGCGCTGCGCGGCGGCGAGGTAGCGCGCCACCTTCTGCGGATCCTTCACGCCCGGCCGGGACTCCAGTTGGGAGCTGGCGTCAACGCCCCACGGCCGGACGGCGCGCACGGCATCTGCCACGTTTCCCCCGTGCAGCCCGCCCGCCAGCACGACCTTGCCGTAGCGCTTGGCGGGCACAGCCAAATGCCACGGAAACGTGGTCCCGGTGCCGCCGTGACTGCCCTCTACGGCGGTGTCCAACAGGAACGCCTCAACCTCGAACCCGCCCAGCATCGCGTCGTCGAGTCGCGATCCGACCCGAACCGCCTTCCAGATCTTGAGCCCGTCCCCGGCAGCCCTGCGCAGCGAATCGCAATCGGCCGGGCTCTCGTCCCCGTGCAACTGCGCGACGTCCAGACCGACCCGGCGCACGGTATCGGCAACGACCGCCGGGCGCTCAGACACGAAGACGCCGACCTTTGACACGTCCTCCGGCAGCGCTTCCACGATCTCGCGCGCTCTTTCCGGCGTCACGGCCCGCAAGCTGCGCGGAACGAAAATCAGGCCGATCGCATTCGCGCCGGACCGCGCCGCGTGGACGGCGTCCGCGGGGCGCGTAACGCCGCAAACCTTGCGCAGCTCGGGTTGCGAACCCTCGAACATTGGCTTCAGCGTAGCAGCGCCGGCGACGGGGCTTTGCGGCACTGCCGCGTATCAGCCGCGGCCGATCAGCATGCGGACCTCCGCGGACAGCGGCGGGATCCGCCCGACAGCCGCTAGCCGCTCTAGGTGCGCGATGACTTGCCGCACCGCCAGCGGCCTTGCGCGGGGATCGATTTCGTCGTATACCGCGTCCAGCATCGCTGCCGGCTCGCGCTGGCCGGCCTGCCAAGCACGGAAGACGCGATCTTCGCGCCACAGCCTGTGCTTCCGCGCCGCCATCAAGGCTTTGCGAGCGTCCCGCATCATCGTCCCGTGACTGGGCAGGATGACCCTCGCCCCTAGACCCGCCAACCGTTCGAGCGACTCCAAGTACTCGATCATGCTCCCATCCGGAGGGTTGATCACCACCGTCCCGTAGCCGGAAAGCATGTCGCCGCAAAGCAACGTGAGCGTCCGCTCCTCGAAAAAGCACAGGTGGCCGCTGGCGTGTCCGGGCGTGTGCAGGACCCGGAGTCTCAGCGGCGGGCTGCCGGCGAGCGTGACAAGCTCGCCGCCCTCAAAGCGACGGTCGATGCGCAATCCCGACTCGGCGAGCCGCGCCGCCGTAGATGCATGTGCCCAGACCGGCACGTCGAACTGGCGGCGGAGCGCTTCGACCCCTCCCACGTGGTCTTCGTGATGATGCGTCAGCCAGATTCCGCACAGCCGCCCCCCCGTGCGCTGCGCTTCCTCGTCAACGATCTCGGCCAGCCGGCATTGCGCCTCCGGCAAGGGCGAGCCAGGATCGATCGCTACCAATTCAGAGCTGCCGACCAGCATGGCGTTCGTGTGAGTGGCCGGCGGCAGCGTGCGGGCCTCCAGAGGGATCACGCGGATGCCCGGCCGGAATTCGATCGAATGGGGCGAGTTCGGCTCGTGGGACTGCGAGCGCCATAGTAGGTTGCGTCCGTCCGGGCCATGCTCGGCAAGCACTCGAATCGTTTCCAAGGTGGGCTGCGCCAGCAGCACATCACCCTCGTCCCAGCGGAGCAGCGCCTGGTCGGCTCGAATCCACTCGCCGCTTTCGAGCTCTCCCGGGATGACCGTGGGCTGGCCGACCTCGTCGCGCTCCCATTCCAGCAGGAAGAACGTCGCATCGAAGCGGACGGGCGACAAGGGGGGCGTGACCCAGCGCCCCGCGAAGCGCAGTCGCGAGGCATCCAGCGCCAGCTCGTGGCGGCGCAGCCATGCGCCGAAGTCAAGCGTGTCCGCCAGCAGCTGGTTCCGAGCCTCACGGACCTGGCCGACGCTCGGCAATCTCCCCGAGACCGCTAGGATGCCCGTCTCTTCAAACAGCTCGCGCAACGCGCAAGCCGTGTGGGCTGCGGGCCGGCCCGAGCGGTTGTAGGCATCGCTGCCATCGACCGAACCTGCGGCCGGGACCGCGGCGTCGGTCTCGGACAGGCGACCGCCCGGGAACGCATGCCAGCCGCCCATGAAGCGCAGCGACTCAGACCGGCGCACCCAGAAGATCTCGCAAGCCCCGTCAGGCGCCGAACGGTACGGGATCACGCCTGCCGACAACCGCGGCGTGGAAGGCCCGGGAGGGGAATCGGGCTCGACCACGCCACGTGGCGAGCTGGCGCGAGGCGGCAAACCCTACCGTATCACGCGTCGCGGCGCATCAAGCGAGCGCCTGGTGGATGAGCTTGCCGCCATTGACGGTCGCACGTTCGGAGCGTCCGTTGTGCAGGTAGGTCAAGCTCAGATGGTCAAGGCCCAACAGATGCAGGATGGTCGCGTGGATGTCGTGCACGTGGTACGGCGACTCCTCGGCGCGCAATCCAAGTTCGTCGGTGGTGCCGATCGCTTGGCCGCCCTTGATGCCGCCACCGGCCATCCAGATCGTGAATCCCCAAGGGTTGTGGTCGCGGCCGTCGCCTTCCTCGTTGAACGGCGTCCGCCCGAACTCGCCGCCCCAGATCACCAACGTCTCGTCCAGCAACCCGCGCGACTTCAGGTCCGTGAGCAGTCCGGCGATCGGCTTGTCTGAGACACCGCACCACTTGGTGTGGTTCTCTTCGATCTTCCGGTGCGCGTCCCAGCCCCCGCAGTAGGCCTGGACGAACCGGACGCCCCGCTCCACGAGCCTGCGCGCCAGCAACAGGTTCCGGCCGTACATCGCGGTGTGCTCCTCGCCCATGCCGTAGAGTTCCTTGGTCGCCTCGCTCTCTTGCGCCAGATCGACCGCTTCGGGCGCGTGCGCCTGCATGCGAAACGCCAGTTCGTAGGACTGCAGCCGCGCGTCCAGCTCGCTCTCGTGCGGGTGTTTCAGCTTGTGGTGGCGGTTGAGCGCCGCCAGCAGGTCCAGCTTGCCGCGCTGCTGGCGCCCGCCGATGGCGTCGGGGGTTTCCAGATTGAGGATCGGAGCGCCCTCTTGCTTGAACAGCGTGCCTTGGTAGGCGGCCGGCAGGAACCCCGCGCTCCAATTCTTGGAGGCGCCGTTGATGCGCACCTCGTCGTTGAGAATGACGTAGGTCGGCAGGTTGCGATTGGCCGACCCCAGCCCGTACGTCACCCACGCCCCCATCGAGGGGCGCCCGGCCAGGATGGAGCCGGTGTTCATCTGGCAGACCGATCCGACATGGTTCAAGCCGTCAGCCGTGCAGGATCGAACGACCGCCAAGTCGTCTACATGCTCGGCAACGTGGGGATACCAATCCGACACCCACAAGCCGCTCTCGCCGTGCTGGGCCCACTTCCGCTGGGAGGGCATCAGCGTGTTGTGCGCGGTGCCCGGCATGGCTGTCAGCGGTCGGCCGTAGGACTCCGGCATGGGCTGGCCCGCGTACTTTTCCAAGGCCGGCTTCGGGTCGAAGGTGTCCATGTGGCTCGGGCCGCCTTCCATGAAGCACCAGATCACCGACTTGGCTCTCGGGGCGTGATGGGGCTCCCGGGGAGCAAGCGGGTCCCGGGCCGCATATCCGTGCTGCGCTTGGACGGCCGCCAGCGCCAATGCGCCCAAGCCGCCGCTGGCTTGGCTCAAGAACGCTCGGCGCGACCTCGCAGCCATCGAATCGCTGGCGCGTTGGGACATGTCAGTATCTCCTCGCCAAGACTCCCTTGGCGTCAGTTCCCGAACACGAACTCGTTCGAGTTCAGCAGCATGTGGGCGAAATCCACCACTGCGGCGGCTTCCTGCTGGCTCATGCCAGCGGGAAAGACATCCGGCAGCAACAGCGGCTCGCCGGCGGCGGCGCGCTCGGCAATGATGCCGCGCTGGGTCTCGAAGAACGTCAGCACCGTGTCTTTCTCCCAGCCATCGGGCTGCCGCGAATACGCCATGCGAAATCCCTCGCGGATCTGCCGGTCCTGATCGGCGCCCGCGGCATCGAGAATGCGTCCGGCCAGCCCCTGCGCCCAGCCCAGCGTGTGCTCGCTATTGAGCAGGGCCAGCGCCTGCGGCGCGGTGGTGGTCAGCGAGCGGCGCGCGCAAGACTCGTGCGTGTCGGGCATGTCGAACGACTCCAGCATGGGGTAGCGCGAATTGCGGCGCACGAACACGTACACGCTGCGGCGGTCTTGGGCGTGCTGGCTTTCCGGCACGTCCCACCCGCCGCGCGGCTGGGACGCTCCCATCGGGAGCTTGGGGAAGACGCTCGGCCCGCCGACTTGGTGGTTGAGGCGGCCGGCCACCGCGAGCATCGAATCGCGGATCACCTCGCCTTCGAGCCGCTGGGGAGGGAATCGCCACAGGAGTCGATTCAGGGGATCCTCTTCGGAGGCGGCTTGCCTGAATTCGGAAGACTGCTGGTAGGTTTGCGAATTCATGATCAGCCGGTGCATCTGCTTGATGCTCCAGCCGCTGCGCCGGAACTCTACCGCCAGCCAATCCAGCAGCTCGGGATGTGTCGGGCGCTCGCCCATCAGGCCGAAATCGCTGGGCGTGCGCACGATGCCTTGCCCGAAGTGGTAGTGCCACAGCCGATTGGCCATCACTCGCGCCGTGAGCGGGTTGTGGGCACCCGTAAGCCAGCCCGCCAGCGCAGTGCGCCGTCCCGAGGAGCGCCCATCCAGGGCGGGTGCGTAAGCCGCGGGGCCTGGGGCCAACAGCGTCAGATAGCCCGGCTCGACTTCCTCCAGTGGCGCCGCGTAGTTGGCGAACGAGAGGACGTGCGTCGCCGGGGCCTCCGGCCCCAGTTCGCGGATGCCCATCCCGACGGGCAGCGGTGCGGGCTTCAGGTGGTCGAACTCGGCCAGTTCCGCCTCTAGTTCGCGGTAGCGCTGCTTGTCCTTGTCAGGCAGTGAATTCGCCAGCCTGGCATCGTTGTGGTAGCGCATCTGCCACATGTGCTGCTGGAACAGCAGCCTCTCGTACATCGAGCGCTTGCCCGCGTTCTTGCGGAAAGCCTCCCGTGTCTCGGGGGAGCGCCGGTTCACTTGCGTCTCGAAGGCGTCCGCGCGCTTGGCCTCCAGCAAGGCATCCATCTGCGTCCGGATCTCGCGGGTGGCCTCTTCCCAATTCGATTGCTGGAGTTCGCGCTCGGCTCGTTGCCGCTCGGTCAGCAGGTGGATCTCATCATCGGTGGCCACATTGGTGAAGAACGCTTGCAAGCGGTAGTAGTCGCTTTGCAGGATCGGATCGAACTTGTGGTCGTGGCACTTCGCACAGCTGTAGGTCAGCCCTAGGAACACGCTGCCGACGGTGTCGGTGATGTCCAGCAGAACCTCCTGTCGCCGCTGCATCAAGATCGCCGCATTGGACTCGTCGGGATAGTGGCGGTTGAACCCAGTGGCGATACGGGCCTGGGGGTCGTTCGGCCACAGCTCGTCTCCGGCAATCTGCTCTTGGACGAAGCGGTCGTAAGGCTTGTCGCTGTTGAGCGACTCGATCACGTAGTCCCGGTAGCGCCAAGCGTTGGGGCGCGTCTCGTCCGACTTGAAGCCCTCGCTCTCGGCGTAGCGCGCCAGGTCGAGCCAGTGCCGCGCCCAGCGCTCGCCGTAGCGCGGCGACGCCAGCAGCCGGTCGACCACCTTGGCGAAAGCATCCGGCGAATCATCCTCGACAAACGCCCGCACTTCAGCCGGAGTGGGGGGCAGGCCGTGCAAGTCGAACGTCGCCCGGCGGATCAGCGTGATCCGGTCCGTCCTCGCGGCTGGCCGGATGCCCTCGCTGCGCAGGCCCGCCAACACGAACGCATCGATCGGGTGATCGGTGCTGGACGCCGGCATGTCCGGCTCGGCCACCGGCTGGAAGGCCCAGTGCGAGCGCTGGTTTTCTGGGAAGTCTGGCTCGCCCGCGATGCTCGCTGCCGCACCCGAGACAGTCGCGACACAGGTCAATACGGCAACGCAGAAGAGGATAGGTCCGATCTTGGGGGACATGACGAAGCTTGGCGCGATGGCTGGCGCACCAGCCCTACGCAGTCACACTATCCGGTGTTTGCATATATATTGTCAAGCCCGCTCGCGTGGAAAACTGCGAGTTGCAGTGCGGGACGGATGACAATTGCCGGTGAAGTCAAAAGACTCCGGCCGGACAGGCAGCAACCGGGCGGACGGCAACCTGGAATGCGCCGCGCCTGTATCCGGCCAGCAGGCGGGAGCCGCAGTGCTAGGCGCACGCGGGACAGCGACGCTCTCGACAGCCAGAGGCTATCATGGGCGTACATCTCATGAAACGCTTGCTCCTCATCCTGCTGCTGTGCGCGGCCAACGCTGCCTGGGCCGGCGACGAGGGGTTCAACGGGCGGTGGGTGATCGAGCCGCTGGGCGACAACAATGGGCGCGTCATGTGGCTGGAGATCAGCGGCGCAGGGGCGGGACCGATCACCGGATTCATGGTTGGCGGAGGCCCGGGCGGACAGCTGGACCCGATCCACGACGCCAAGATCGAAGGGGGTCAACTAGCGTTTCACCTCGAGCGCACCTTCGGCCGGGACAGGGGCCGTTCGGTCAAGACTCCCGTCGTTGCGGCCCTGAGGGGCGACATCCTGCACGGCGCTGCCACGCGGGAACGGGGCACCATCCTCTGGCGTGGGAGGCGAGCCCCGGTTGTGCCCGACCGCGACGACGGCTCCTGGAAGCGGTCCGCGCCCATCGCGCTCTTGAACGGCAAAGATCTGAGCGGATGGCACACGCTGCGGCCCGGACGCGAAGAAGGCTGGTACGTCGAGGATGGCACCCTCAAGAACCACAGGCGGGCTGACGTGCTGGTTTCCGACCAAGCGTTCTGGAACTTCCGCCTGCAAGTCGAGTTCCTCGTGCATCCCAACATGAACGGAGGCATCGGCCTGCGCGGCCGCTACGAGATCCAGATCCTCGATGACCACGGCACGCCCCCCAGCGACCACGGCAACGCGGCGCTCTACGGCCGCATCGCGCCTGCCGTGAATGCCAGCCGCCCGGCCCGCGAGTGGCAGTTGCTGGATCTGCGTCTGGTCGGGCGCGAACTCAGCGTGGAGCTCAACGGCGTCAAGACCATCGATCGCAAGATCATCGACGGCTTCACGGCGATGGCCACAGACTGGCGCGAAGACATGCCGGGACCGATCACCCTGCAGGGAGACCACGGCGCTGTGGAGTTCCGAAAGATCGTGGTCACTCCTCTGACGCAGTGACGAGGTCTCGCGCCGCGACCCTCGCGGCCGTCGCCGCGCTGGCCATAGCGCTCTATCTGCTGCCCGTTGGCGACCGCGGGCTGATCGGCCCCGACGAGCCGCGCTACGCGTCGATCTCGCGCGAAATGGCCGAGTCTGGCGACTGGGTGACGCCCAGGCTGTGGGGCGAGGCATGGTTTGAAAAGCCGGCCATGCTCTTTTGGATGGGAGGCCTCGGCTATTCCGCCGGCCTGGAGTCGTATACCAGGGTGCCGGTGGCTCTGCTCAGCCTCGGATTCCTGGCGTTCTTCTTCTGGCGGGTGAGGGCGCACTTTGACGGCGAGACGGCCGTCACCGCGACCTGCCTGCTTGCCACGTCGGCCGGCTGGATCGCCTACTCCGATGCCGGGGTCTTCGACGCGCCCCTCACCGCCTTCACCTCTAGTGCGTTGCTGTGCCTGCTGCCGTGGGCCTCCTCGAACGGCCGGAGCAGGCCTGCCGAGATGGCCGCGTTCGGCGCTCTGCTCGGACTCGGCGTGCTGAGCAAGGGCCTTGTGGCGTTGGTGGTCGCGGCGGCTGCCTCTGTGCCCGTACTCGTCCGGCGGCCTCGGGCCCTGCTCGACCTGCTCCGTCCAGTGCCGCTGGGTGCGTTCTGCCTGGCGTGCCTGCCCTGGTACGTGGCCTGCTACTGGGCGAACGGGCAGGAGTTCATCGACGAGTTCATCGTCCGACACCACTTCGAGAGATTCGTCAGCTCGTCCCTGCAGCACGTTCAGCCGTGGTGGTTCTACCTGCCGGTGCTAGCCGTCTTTCTGCTGCCGTGGACGCCGCTGGCGCTTTCGCTGCGCTGGGAAACGGTGGCCGCCGGGACGAGCCGCCGCTTCCTGGCCTGCTGGGCACTGGGCCCGCTGCTGCTTTTCTCCGTCGCGGTGAACAAGCTGCCCGGCTACATTCTGCCCAGCCTGCCGCCACTGGCCGTCCTGCTTGCGATCCAGTGGAAGGCCCGGGCCAGCAGGCCGCTCCTGCTCGCGGCCGGGGCGACTCTGCTGTTAGTTCCGCTGGCAGGCCCCCTGCTGCCGGCGGCGCTGGCCGACGGGATTCGCAGGGCTTGGGCGGGGCTTGACGACACCGCCATTCTGGCAGGGGCTGCGGCGGGTGTCGCGGCGTTCGCGCTGGCATCGATCATGGCGCTGAAGGCCCCCCGCCAGCGGTCAGTCCCGGCCGTTTGCGCGATCGCGGCGCTAACGCTTGCAGCGCTGAAGTTTCAAGCCTTCCCGGCGATCAGCGTGCAGGCTGGCACGCGAGAGTTCGTGGCCAAGGAGCGGACCCGCCTAGCCGACTCATGCATCGGCGATATCCGGCGTCACGCGGCCTATGGCATTCGGCACTACAGCGGCTACACCGTTCCGGACTGCGAGCAAGTTCCGGCCGCATTCCGCATCGAAGGGGACCCTCCTGTGCTTGTGCCGAGTCGGGCGGAGGATGCCCCGACCCGCTCTCCCAGCGAGTGAAGGGGCCAGCGCCGCGCGAGAATAAGGGGGGTTTAGAGTCAAGGAACGCCCTAGCCATGATCCCCAGAGAGTTCGTCGCCAAGTCTGCCGACCGGCATGACCGGTTTCCGTAACCGCCTTCTCCGACCATAATCTTCTCGGGCCGGCGAAACCGCGATCTCCCCTTGTCGCTCAAGTTCCTCTCAAGGGGTCGTGAAGGATAGCGCGATGCTGATCCGTGCAATCGTCGTTGTCCTAGCGGTGTGTGGGCCGGCTGTCGCCGAGGATAGCCGCCCGCACGTCGCCCTCGTCGTCGGCACGCTGCACTATTCGCCCGAGCTGAGCGTTCCACTGTTAGCTCCCGAGCTGCAGCGATTCGGCTTTCGCGCCACGTTGGTCCTGGGCGAGGGAGATCCGGAGGAGAAGACCGAGAACGTGTTGCCTGGGATCGAGGTGTTGGACGAGGCCGACGTGGCGGTCTTCTTCGCGCGCTTCCTCAAGCTCCCGGATAACGAATGGGCACCGATCGAAAACTATCTCAAGTCCGGCAAGCCGGTGATCGGTCTGCGCACAGCCAACCACTCGTTCCGGTACGACAAGTCGCATCCCCGCTTCGTTTGGAACGACGGTTTCGGTCGCCGCGCCCTTGGCACCCCGTACGTCGCGCACCAGAAGGGAACGACGCCGGTAAGCGTCGTAGCGAGGAACCGCACCCATCCTGTCCTGCGTCACTTGCCGAAACTCCGGTGGACATCGCCCGGATCGCTCTACATCACTCGGCTGGAGGGCGGCGTCATTCCGCTGCTCACCGGAACCGGCGAAGGCAAGGCCCGACTGTTGGAACGAGACTTCGGTCCGGTCCAGATCAGCGATCGCGAGGCTGACATTGTGGCTTGGACCTGGAAAAACGAGTGGGGCGGCGAGGTCTTCGCAACCACGCTCGGGCACCCCGGTGATTTCGCCGAAGCGTCCTTTGTCCGGATGTTGATCAACGCCATCCACTGGGCCGCGGGCAAAGCGCCGCCTGGACCGGACGTAGAGATTTCGACCTGGGAAGTCCGGCCGCCCAACTGACACAGGCTCGCGGAGCGATCGTTCTCGCGAGTGGCTGCTCGAGCCGCGGTCCGTTTGTGGTCCGCTAACCGGCGCGTGATGCGCAACGCACCGGATCTCGCGGAAAATGATGGGCAGGCAGGGACTCCAGCGCGCTCTAAGCCCAACTTACCCCGACCACTTTTTGTGCTATGAGCCTTTGCGTGCCTGAAGCCCGGCACCTAACCTCTTCGCATTCAATAGCTTAGCCTCCGAGCACTACTGGCTATCCCTCCCAATGCGCCCAGAAGGGCCCCTCAAAAACTGTTGTTCCTAGTCATACATGTCACTTGCGATTGTTGCCATAGTTTCATTTATATGCTATCTTTACTGGCGGAACGCACCCGCCAGTTCCTAGTCATACAATGCACATCACCTCCTCCTTCGCCCGCAAGTCCCCCTGCCACCTCTTGCGCGAATCCTTCTGGCGCAACGGCAAGGTCCACAAACGCACCCTCGCCAATCTCTCCGCTCTCCCCCAGCCCCTCATCGACCTGCTCAAGGCCGCCCTCGACCACCAACTCCCCCTCGGCAGCCCCAACTCCCCCGTCCAGGCCGGGCGCGCTCGCCAGCACGGCGCCGTCTCCGCCCTGCTCGGCCTCGCCCGCAGCCTGCGCCTCGACCGCCTGCTCTTCCACCAACCCTGCCGCCAGCGCTCGCTGGCCCTCGCCCTGATCCTCGCCCGCCTGCTCAAGCCCGGCGCCAAGCTGCGCCTGGAACGCGAACTCGGCCCCGCCGGCCAAACCACCCTGGCCCACCTGCTCGACCTCCACAACACACCCGTCGACGAGCTCTACGACGCCATGGACTGGCTGCTCAAGCGCCAGCCCGCCATCGAGCGCAAGCTCGCCAAGCGCCACCTCCGGCAGGGCGGCCTGGCCCTGTACGACCTCTCCTCCAGCTACGTCGAGGGCTCCTGCTGCCCGCTGGCCAAGCGCGGCTACTCGCGCGACCATCGCTCCGACCGCCCCCAGATCACCTACGGCCTGCTGTGCAATCCGGACGGCTGCCCGGTCGCGGTCGAGGCCTTTGCCGGCAACACCGCCGACCCCAGTGTTGTTTTTCACAATATTTCAGTGAAACAACGCGAGGATTTGTCGCATTAATTCGATTCCGGATTGCTGAAGAATCGGATTAATCCGGAGCGGCAGAGGGTTTGCTGAAGCGCTGTGTGGCCGCCGTGCGGGTGCGACAGGGGACCGGGCCGTTCGCGGCGCGGTTGCATGCGCGGAGGCGGCCCGGTTCAATAGGGTGGCCCGCGCGATCTCAGCTCGCCGGGCCGTGGACGGCGCTTTCCAAGTTCGCTACAACACAGACCTCACCGTCGAGGAATACATTAGCCGCAAGGCGTGGCGCGATGCAAGCGTGCCGGCCTGCCCCTTCCACCAGCAGGGCGGTTGCCAGCTGCGGCCCCACGGCAGCTACGCCCGCAAGATCCCCGAGGGCGTGCGGGTGCGGCGGTTCCGATGCCCGCAGAGCGGGCAGACGGTGAGCCTGTTGCCAGACTGTCTGGCAGCGCACCTGCCCGGGACATTGGCCGAGGTCGAGCAGGTGGTCCGAGCGGCCGTCCAGCCCGGCTTTCCGCGCGGCGGGTGGAAGCGACTGCACTCGTCGCGTTACGTGGGGATGGCCGGGGCGCGGCGCTGGGTCGCCCGGCGCGTCGAGCGCGTGCGGCTGTGCCTGGCGCTGCTGACGACCCTGTTGCCGGAGAGTTGCGGGCGTGTGGAGCCGACCGTGGAGGCGTTCGGGAGCGCTCTGGGCACGGCTGCGGTGCTGGTCACGCTGCGGTCCGTCGCGGCCACAGAACTGGCGGTGCTGCCGGTCCCGGTCGGGTTTTCGCGACGGATTCCAGCGGTCAAACCGGCGTCTCAGCCCGTGCAACACGCGACGGGCCGCTCGCCGCCCGGCCGGCCTGCCTAGAGTCGGGAGAGCGGGCCGCCCGCACGGCTCGCCAGGACCCGCCAGCATGCCAGACAAGCTCCCAGACCTCCGGCGCGAGATCGCCCTGTTCCGCTACAGCGTGATTGCGGAGATCCTGTGCCTGCCGCCAGGATCGGCCCAGCGCTGGGCCCTGATCCGCGACAAGGCCGGGCGCGCGCACGCCATTCCCGGCAGCCGTCGCACGCGCGTCGCCATCACCACCATCCGCGACTGGCTGGGCTTGTACGAAGACGGCGGCTTCGACGCGCTGTACCCCAAGCGGCGCCAGGATCGCGGCCAGCCGCGCGGCCTGCCGCCAGCGGTCTGCGAGTTGCTGGTGCGCCTCAAGGAGGCCAACCGCCGGCTGTCGGTGCGCGCGCTGATCCGCCAGGCGCGGGCCAGCGGCAGCGTGCCCGCGACGACCGCCCTGGCCCCGGCCACGGTCTACCGCCTGCTGCGCCAAGAGGGCCTGACGGGGCCGGCCAAGGACCGTCCCGACGGCCGCGACCGGCGCCGCTTCAGCTACCCCGACGCGGGCGCGCTGTGGATGGCCGATTGCATGCATGGCCCCAAGGTCGGCAGCGATCCCGACGACCGGCGGCGGCGGCGCAAGGCCTACCTGCTGGCCGTCATTGACGATGCCACGCGCGTCATCCCGCACGCCGCCTTCGCCTTCTCCGAAAGCGCCGAGGCGTTCCTGCCCGTCTTGCGCCAGGCCCTGCTCAAACGCGGCGTCCCGCAGAGACTGTACTGCGACAACGGTGCCTCCTACCGCTCCCGCCACCTGTCCGTGATCTGCGCCAGCCTTGGCATCCATTTGATCCATGCGAGACCTTACGCGCCGCAGGGAAAGGGGAAAATCGAGCGTTTTTTCAGGACCTGCAGAGCCCAGTTCCTGCCGACCCTGGACGAGACCGCGAGCGCCAGCCTCGACGCCCTCAACCGCCGTCTCGGGGCCTGGATCGAAGGCGAGTACCACCGCACTCCCCACCGCGGCCTCGACCACCAGCGCACCCCGCTCGACCAATGGGCGCTGGCCGCCAGCCGCCTGCGCCCGGCCCCGCCCGACGACGAGCTCGACACGATCTTCCGCTTCCAGCACCGCCGCCGCGTCGCCAAGGACCGCACCGTCAGCTTCCAGGGCCGCCTCTACGAGGTGGGCGCCGAACTGGTCGGGCAGCGGATCGTCCTGCTGGTCGATCCCGCCGCACCGCCCGGACGGCCCGTCCCGGTCCTGCACCAGGGCCGCGCGGCCGGCTGCGCGACCTTGCTCGACGCACACGCCAACGCCCTCATCCGACGCACCCCCGACCCGCGCTCCGAGGATGCCGCTGACGCTGCCGACGACCGCAGCGCGGACGCCAGCGCCCCGGCCCCGCCGCTGCGCCTGAGCGCGCTCGAGCGCCCGGACACCTCCCAGGAGCCTCCCCGGCAATGACCTACCTACAGCATTTCGCCCTCACCCGCTACCCCTTCCAGACCCCCGCCGAAACCGACGAGCTGTTCCCCGCCCAGGCCGGCATCGAGACCCAGACCCGCCTGCAGCACCTGCTCGAACTGCGCGGCATCGGCCTGCTCACCGGCGAGGTCGGCTGCGGCAAGACCACCGCCTGCCGCCAGTTCGCCGCCAGCCTGCACCCCGGCCTCTTCCGCGTCGCCTACGTCGCGCTCACGACCGGCTCGGTGCTGGACATGTACCAGACCCTGGCCTGGGAACTCGGCCTGCAGCCGGAGCGCTCCCGCGCTCCCGCCTTCCGCGCCCTGCGCGAGGAAATCGCCCGCCTCGCCCGCGAGGCCCACCAGCTGCCCGTGCTGATCATCGACGAGGCCCACAACCTGCGCAACGACGTGCTCGAGGAGCTCCGCCTGCTCACCAACTTCCAGATGGATGCCGAGCGCTGCCTGTGCCTGCTGCTGTCCGGCCTGTCCTCCTTGCGCAAGCGCCTCGCCATGGCCGTGCACGAATCGCTCGGCCAGCGCATCGCCGTGCAGCACCAGCTCGCCGGCCTCGCCCGCGACGAACTCGAACCCTACCTCGCCCACCGCCTGCGCCTGGCCGGCTGCGACCTGCCGCTGTTCGAGCCCAATGCCCTCGAGGCCCTCTTCCAGGCCTCGCGCGGCCTGCCCCGCCAGGTCGACCGCATCGCCCACTTCGCCCTCGCCGCCGCAGCCTGCGCCCAGGCTCGCCAGGTCTCCGCCGAGCAACTCGAACAGGCCTGTGCCGAGGTGCGCCTGTGACCCCCTTCAACGACCCTTGGCGCGAACGCGCCGCGCAGGTGCGCGACGGCTCGCTCGAACCGCTCGCCGTCCAACTCGGCTACCGCAAGGATCCCGCCAACCCGGCCCGCTGGAAGCGGCCCGGCTCCGTGCTGAGCATCCGCGGCGCGCAGTTCTTCGACCACCGCCAGGGGCGCGGCGGCGGTGGTGCCATCGATCTCGTCATGCACGTGCGCGGCTGCCGCTTCCGCGCCGCCGTCGAGTTCCTCGAACGCCACGGCGGCCTCCCCCAGCCTGCGCCTGCCACCCCGCCCGCTCGCCGCCACGGCTTGCGCCTGCCACCCCCCGCAGACCGCCTCTGGGACCCCGTGCGTGACTTCCTGGCCACCGCCCGCGGGCTCGACCCCGCCCTGCTCGAGCGTTGCCGCCAAGAGGGCATCCTCTACGCCGATTCCCGCCGCAACGCCGTCTTCGTCTGTCGCGACCGCCACCAACATCCCGTCGGCGCCGAGCTCGTCGGCACCCGCCCGGCTCCCGACGGCCGCACCTTCAAGGGCATGGCGCCCGGCTCCCGCAAGGCCCGTGGCGGCTTCTGGCTGCCGGCCAACATCGACGATCTCGATGCCATCCTGCTCGTCGAGAGTGCCCTCGACGCCCTCGCCGCGCTCCGCCTGCTGGCTCCCACTTTGCCACCCGATACCCTGCTCGCCTCCACCGCCGGCATCGCGACCTCTCTCCCGCCCTGGCTGCAAGCCTTCCGCGCACCGCGCATCCTGTGTGCCTACGACGCCGACCGCGCCGGCGACCAAGCCGCCGACTCCCTCCGCCGCCACACCCCCCATTGCAGCCGCCTCCGGCCGGTCGGCGCCAAGGACTGGAACGATCTGCTGCGCCGCTCCCAGCCACGCTAGCTGTCCCTATTCACCCCCATCGACTGCCCGATCGCACCCCCGCGACCCGGCTACAACACGCCGCCTATCTCTACTTCCGGAAAACCTCCGCCGTCGACTCCCTTCCCCGACCGCACCGCCGCTGATTGCCCTTAACTCCCTCCTGCAGTAGCGAATCTACTTGAAAAATTTCTCCACTACAGCAGGAAATAATCTGAAAAAGTCCGCACGAATCTATCTGAAATTCAACACCCCAGCACGCTCAGCAGCCAGGTCAACAAGTTGCGGCAACGCTTCGGCTTGCAACGGCTGGCCTTGGTCGGCGACCGCGGCATGCTGGCGCAGACGCGCATCGAGGGCGAGCTGCGGCCGGCCGAGCTGGACTGGATCACGGCCCTGCGCCACGACAGCATTCGCAAGCTGGCTGCCGCGGGGCACTTCCAGCCCTCGCTGTTTGACACGCACGGCTTGGCCAGCATCACCGCGCCGGATTTCCCCGACGAGCGCCTGCTGGTGTGCTACAACCCGCTGGTGGCCGCCGAGCGGCGGCGCAAGCGCGCGGACCTGCTGGCCAGCACCGTGTTGTTTTTCAGATTGTTCCGCTAGCTGATTCTCAGATTATTCCTGCAAAGGAGCAGCGAGTTTTGCACGTAAATTCGCTCTTGCAGGAGGGAATAGAGAGGGAGTCGGGATGTGGGCCGGGGAGGGCTCGACGGCGAGTTTTGAAGTAGCAGCGCAGAGCTGAGTTGGACAGACGGCGGGGCTGGGGCCGCGGCTAGCGAGCAGTGGCAGAGAGCAGCAGGAGTTCGTTCCAGTCCTTGGCCCCGACCGGGCGCAGACGGCGGCAGTTGGGGAGCTGGCGGCGGAGGGCGGCCGCGGCGTGGTCGCCGGGCGGGTCGGCGTCGTAGGCGCACAGGATGGGGGCGGGCTGGAAGGCGTGCAGCCATGCGGGCAGGGCCGGGGCCACGCCGGCCGTGGAGGCGACGAGCGTATCGGGCGGCACGGAGTTGGCCAGCAAACGGGCCGCGGAGAGGGCGTCGACGGCGCTTTCGACGAGCAGCAGGGCGTCGGGCGGGAGTTCGGCGGCAGGCAGCCAGAAACCGCCGTGGGCCTTGCGGGAGCCGGGGGCCATGCCCTTGAAGGTGCGGCCGTCAGCGGCGGGGCGAGTGCCGACGAGTTCGGCGCCGACGGGCTGGCCGCGGGGATCGCGGCAGACAAAGACGGCGTTGCGGCGGGCGTCGGCGTAGAGCAGGCCCTGCCGATGGCAGAGTTCGAGCAGCTCGGCTGCGAGGCCGCGCTGGCTGTGCAAGAAATCGCGCACGGGCGGCCAGAGGCGGTCGTGGGGTGGCGGCAGGCGGAGCTTGGCGGCGGTCGGCGGCGTGGCGGCGGGCCGGGTGTCTGGCGGCAGGTCGGCGGCGTGCTGTTCGAGGAATTCGACGGCCTCGCGGAAACGGCAGCCGCGGGCGTGCATGACCAAGTCGATGGCGCCGCCGCCGCCGCTTCCGCGGCGATGGTCGAAGAAGCGTGCGCCGTGGATGCTGAGGACCGAGCCGGGCAGTTTCCAGCGGGCGCGGTTGCGCGGGTCGCGGCGGTAGCCGAGTTGCCGCGCCAGCGGCAGCAGGGGGGCCTGGCGGACGGCGTCGGCGCGGGCGCTCCAAGGCCTGGCGCTGTTCACGGGGCGAGTTCCTGGCAACTGCGCTGGAGGTGCTCGGCCGAGACGGTGCGGGCTTGGTCGAGGGTGGCCGCGATGAGGGCGTAGTGGGCATAGCGGTTGACCTGCCGGGGCAGGCCGCGCGAGGCTTGGAAGAGGGCTTCGAGGGCGGGGGCCTCGAACAGCGGCAGCTGGCAGCCGGCCAGGGCCAGGCGGTGGGCGAGGTAGGCCTCGAGTTCGTCGCGGTCGAGGCCGGCCAGGTGCTGGCGCACGACCAGGCGCTGGGCGAGCGACTCGTGCACGGCCATCGACAGGCGGCGGCGCAGTTCGGTCAGCCCGACCAGCAGCAGGCACAGGCGCTGTTCGGCGTCCATCTCGAAATTCGTCAGCAGGCGCAAGTCCTCCAGCACGTCGTTGCGCAGGTGGTGGGCCTCGTCGATGACGAGCACGGGGAGTTGCTTGGCCTCGCGCACGAGGCGCGAGATCTCGGTGCGGATGGCGCGGTAGGCGGCGGCCCGGGTGCGCACGGTGGCGAGGCCGAGCTGCCAGGCGATGGCTTGGTAGGTGTCGAGCACCGAGCCGGTCGACAGGGCCACGTAATGGACGCGGTGGCAGCCGGGGTGCAAGGCGCTGGTGACGCGGCGGCAGAGGGTGGTCTTGCCGCAGCCGACCTCGCCGGTGAGCAGGCCGATGCCGCGCAGGTCGATCAAGTGCTGGAGGCGGGTTTCGGTCTCGCTGGCGGCCTTGGAGGCAAACAGCTGGTCATGCTGCAGGGAGGCTTCGAAGGGGAAGTGCGTGAGGGCGAAGTGTTGTAGGTACATCAGTCGTTCTCCGGTGGCTTGGGGGCGCGCAAGTCGCGCAGTTGCAGGGGGGATCTGGGCGGGTTCGGCGCGGGCTGGTCGGGCTCGGCCGGGCGGTCGCTGGCGCGGGCTGCCCATGCCCCACATCTCCACACTTGACAACGCTACGGTCGTTGTGGCATGTCTGAAACATGCTCGACCAGCATTGCATTGCCAAGACTCTCTCCACCGCACAGGCCGTGGCGACCCTGCAGGTGCTGCTGGCACAGATCGGCAGCGCCAGCCGGAGCGCATTCGCCCGCCACGTCTGCCGCGAATTCGGCTTCCTCGACAGTCTCGGCCAGCCGCAGGCGGCCAGTTGCCACAAAGCCTTGCGCCACCTGCATCGGCAGGGTCGCATCGAGTTGCCGCCGCCGCGCCATGGCGGCCGCGGCGGCCACTGCCGCCCGCGCCGGCTGCACCAGCCGCTGCCCGCCCCGCAGGCCGTCCCCGCTAGCGCCGGGGACTTGGCCGGACTCCAGCTGACCCTGGTCACCACGCCCGCACAGCGCCAAGTTTGGAATGAGCTGGTCGCCAGCGAGCACCCGCAGGGTGCCGTCATTCACGTCGGCCCGCAGTTGCGCTACCTGATTGAGTCCGAGCACGGCCTGCTCGGGGCGCTCGGCTTCGCCGCCTCGGCCCTGGCGGTCGCGGCCCGCGACGAGTGGGTCGGCTGGTCGGCCGCGCTGCGCCGCAAGCGCCTGCACCGCGTGCTGGCCCTGAGCCGTTTCCTGATCCGGCCCTCGGTGCGTTGCCACTTGCTGGCCTCCAAGGTGCTGGGCCAAGTCCTGCGGCGGCTGCCGCAAGACTTCTGCCAGCGCTACGGCTACCGCCCCGCCTTGCTGGAAACCTTCTGCGACCCGCAACAGCACGCCGGCACCTGCTTCCGCGCCGCCAATTGGATCTGCGTGGGCCACACCGCCGGGCGCGGTCGTTTCGCCGGGCGCGCCCAGCGCGTGCCGGTCAAGACCATCTTTGTGTACCCGCTGCAGGCGGACTTCCGGGACGTGCTCGGGGCCGCCCAGCCACCCGCCTGCGAGCCGCTGGCAGCGGCCGCGGGCCTCGCCTTGGACACGTTCGCCGAGCACGAACTGGGACGCGCCCCGCTGGGTGATTTACGCTTGTCCAAGCGGCTGGTGCAGACCGCCCGCATGCAAGCCGGAGCTCCCATGGCATCGATTCCAGCCGCCGCGCAGGGCCTGCGCTCGGCCGTCAAGGGCCACTACCGCCTGATCGACCAGCCGGACGAGTCGGCGGTGACCCCGGAGAACATCCTGGCCCCGCACCGCCAGCGCACGCTGCAGCGCATGCAGGCCGAGCGCACGGTGCTGTGCGTGCAGGACGGCACGGACCTGAACTTCGCCGAGCATCCGGGCTGCGCGGGGCTGGGCTTGATCGGCAAGAACCGCGGCTCGCAGGGCACGCTGGGGCTGCACCTGCACTCGACGCTGGCGCTGAGCCCGGAAGGCATCCCGCTGGGATTGCTCAAGCTGCAGTACGAAGCGCCGGACGGGCAGGCGCAGCGCGGGCGACCGCTGGAGGAGCGCAAGAGCTTCCGCTGGATCCGCGGGTTGCGGGACTGCGCGGAGGCGGCGGGCCGCTTGACGGACACGCGTGTGGTGGCGGTGATGGACCGCGAGGCCGACGTGCTGGCGTTGTTCAGCGAGCAGCGGCGGCTGGCGGGCGTGGAACTGCTGGTGCGGGCCAAGCACAACCGTGCGCTGGGGGCGGGTCAGCCGAAGCTGTTCGAGCAGATCCGGGAGCAGGCGGCGCAAGGCCGGTTGCAGATCGAAGTGGAGCGCAGTTCGGCGCGGCGGGGCAGCGCTCGCCAGAAGGCCAAGCCGTTGCGCGCGGCGCGCACGGCGCAGGCGGAATTGCGCTGGCAGACGGTGGAGTTGGCGGCCGGGACACAGCGGGCGGGGCCGCTGCGGCTGCAGTTGGTGCACGTGTGGGAGCGGACGGCGCCGGAGGGGGTGGAAGCGTTGGAGTGGTTTCTGCTCACGACGCTGCCGGTGCAGTCGCAGGCGCAGGCGGAGCAGGTGCTGCAGTGGTACCGGCTGAGGTGGCGCATCGAGGACTGGCACCGGATTCTCAAGTCGGGCTGCAAGGTGGAGTACCTGGGGCACCGGACCGGGGAGCGGATCGAGCGGGCGGTGACGATCAAGGCGGTGATTGCGTGGCGGCTGGCAGCGCTGACGCTGCTGGGGCGGGAGACGCCGGAATTGCCGGCCACGGTGTTTTTCACGCAGATCCAGTTGCGGGTGCTGCGGCACTTCACGAGCAAGCGCAGGTTGTCCGAGCCGGACAACCTGGGCTCGGCGGTGCTGGCGATGGCGATTCTGGGTGGCTACCTGAAGAACCCGAAAGCGCCGCCGGGACACCAGAAGATCTGGGAAGGCTGGACCCGCTTGACCATCATGAGCGAGGCGTATGAGCTGCGCGACTACTTCGAGCCGCCTGCCAGCGCCTCTCAGGAGAAGCCCGGTTCATGACTTGTGGGGTAACGGCAGGCCGCGGGTGCGCCGGACGCGCGTGTTGGCGTAAGCGTCGAGCAGGGTGGCCTGGCCGGCCGGGCGGCCGTTGTGCAGCACGGGGATGGGCCGCGCGCGGGGCAGGCTGGGATCGTGCAGCAGGGTGATGTTCTCGCCGACCAAGGCGGCCTCGACCTCGTACAGGGTGGCGTTGAGGCTGACGGTGCGGTCCTTGTTGACGCGCCGCTTGAGGCGGAAGCGGAAGAGGGTGTCGAGATCGGTTTGGGGGGCGATCTGGCGGATGTTGGCGGCGTCCCTGGCCCAGCGCTGGAGCGGGCTATCGCCGTCCAGGCCGCGGTGCGGGCTGAGATGGTACTCGCCCTCGACCCAGGCGGCCAGGCGGGCGTTGAGCGCGTCCAGCGAAGCCGTGTCGGCGGCGCTGAGGGAAGGCAGCAGCTGGGCCCTGCAGGTCCTGAAGAATCTCTCGATCTTGCCCTTCCCCTGAGGCTGTCGAGGCCTCGCATGGATGAGTTGAATGCCGAGCGTGGCGCAGATCACGGCCAGGTGCTGGCAGCGGTAATTGCTGCCGTTGTCGACGTACAGGCGCGTGGGCAGGCCGCGCTTGCGCAGGGCCTGCTTGAAGACCGGCAGGAACGTGGCGGCATTCTCCGAGAGGGTGAAGGCGGCGTGGGGCACCAAGCGCGTGGCGTCGTCCAGGAAAGCGATCAAGTAGGACTTGGCGCGCCGCCGCCGGTCGCTGCCGTCGCAGCCGACCTTGGGGCCGTGCAGCACGTCGCTCATCCACATCTCGCCGCCGCGCTGGTAGCTGAAGCGGCGGCGGTCCTTGCCAGCGGCCGCTTCGGGCGCGCTCTGCAGCAGCCCCTCGCGGCGGAACAGGCGATAGATGCTGGCCGGCGCCAAGCTCACCTCGGGCGGGACCTGGGCGCGGGCTTGGCGGATGACCTCGCGCACCGACAGTTGCGGCGCGCGCTCTTTGATCTCCACCAGCAGCTCGGCCACCTGCGGCGGCAGTTGGCGCGCCCGGCCGCGGTCGGCGCGCAGTTTGGGATACAGCGCGTCGAAGCCGCCGCGCTCGTAGTGCGCGATCCAGTCGCGCATGGTCTCCAAGGCCACGCGCCGGCGGCGGCTGCCGGGGATCTCGTGCTCGCGCTCGGCCTTGGCCCGCAGCAGCCGCCGGCGCTCGGGCGAGCCGGGCGGCGCCGACAGCGCCTCCGCAATCACGCTGTAGCGGAACAGGGCCACTGCGCGGCGGTGGTCGTGGGTGGTGTCAGACATGGCGATTCCTCTCAGGGCGGGGCCGCCGGGCGGCCTTTTGCCCCACGCTAGGCGGTCTCCGGCGGCGGGTCTAGCCCCTGCGCGTGTGGGGCGTGGGCCGCTGCGCCCCGGCCCGCCGCATTCCACCGCCGCTGGAAGCCGACCGGGGCTGGCAGCGACCCCAGCGACGGCCCCGCCAGCACCCGCAGCTGCGCTAGCAGCGACTCGCCGCCGAAGCGGGCTCCGAACGCCTCCAGCGTCGGGTCCAGCTGCCCGCACTGCTGCGGACAGACCGTGCTCACGGCTGTCAAGAACGCCCGCACCGCCAGCACCCGCCGCCGCAGCCAGCGCATCGCCCCGATCAGACCGATGTAATCCGGGCGCAAGCGGTTGGCTGCCGCGGACTGGCTCCGCGCCCGGCCGGCCTCGCGCACCGCACCCTCGATCTCGGCCAGCGTCCCGCTCCAGTGCGCCGCCAGGCATTTCGGCAGCAGGCTGACCGTCTGGCCCGATTGCGGGCACAGGTAGCGCCGCACGCGCGCGCCAGCGGGGAACTTGCGCCCGTAGGTCCCGTGCGGCACCAAGCGACAGCCGCCCCGGGCGTGGTACGGACACGCAGGCGGACTTGCATCCCACCACGCTTTGCGCTTAACGTAGTCTGCGGCGGTGAGATCGGTATCGTAGAGGAACTGGATACGCCGTCCGGGCCCGGCGAGGTCTAGTCGTGCGGGCCACCTTATTCCACCCGACCAGCCCCGCGCAGCGCAATCCGCTGCGCCCGCCAGGCTGCTTGCACAGACCGCTCGGCGGCCCTCCCCAATCCCCTCGACCGCCCTTGCAGGCACCCATCGGCCGGGCCCTAATCCGGGCCGGGCCCGACCCCACCGCCGACACTCCCGCTCGTAATCGAGCCGGCCTTGCTACTGCCGGAATGAATCTAGGAAGTCACCCCATCCCCGCGCCACATTGCCTCGCTTTCTCACCCAATCCGTCTCGCGACAATGTGACACAAAACCCCGACGATTTATCGAATTAGTCTGAAAAACAACAACCGAGGCCGACCTGGCCGTGATGGCCAGCGCCTACGCGGCTGGCAAGATCGACCGCGACGAGTTCAACCGGCGCTTGGGCACGCTGCGCAGGCGCAAGATGGGCAAGCACTTGCAATGGTGCTTCGACGAGCACACGGAGGCCTTCAGCTCGACGCGCGACGAGGAGTCGATCGCGGCCGAGGCGCGCCTGGACGGCTTCTACGTGGTGCGCACCAGCCTGGCGGAGCAGGATCTGGACGATGCCGGGGTGGTGCGCGCCTACAAGAGCCTGGCGCGGGTGGAGCGGGCCTTCCGCTCGCTCAAGACGAGCGGGCTGCGGGTGCGCCCGATCTTCCACTGGAAAGAGACGCTGGTGCGGGCGCACCTGCTGCTGTGCATGCTGGCGTACTACTTGGAATGGCACCTGCGGCGCCAGCTGGCGCCGCTGTTGTTCAGCGAGGAAGGCGCGCCCCAGCATGCGGGCGGGCCGGTCGGGCCGCTGCAGCGCAGCGAGGCTGCCAAGCGCAAGGATCGCACGCGCCGGACGGCCGATGGGAGCCTGCCGGTGCAGAGCCTGGCAGACCTGTTGGCGGGGCTGGGCACGCTCAGCGCAGTGGAGTTGAAATACGCGCAGGTGCCCGGCTATGCGGTGCCCACGCTGAGCGAGCTGGAGCCGTTGCACGAGCGCGTGTTCGAGCTCCTGGGCTTCCAGCCCCACCCGGCACCGGCGCTGAGCGAGCCGCCAGACAGCGCCGGCAATGCGCCGCCCAAGACGCCAACCTAGTCACCAACGGCCTGTTCGAAATGCGGCTATTCCGCCCAATGGCGTACGCAGCAGGGACTCGACGAAATCACCTAAGTGCCTGATCCATCGCGAGGTACATCAGCCCAAGGCTGGAATTTACGATGGCGTACAGCCATAAACTAGTTGGGGTAAGTTGGGTCTAAGTTCCTCGTTTGGAGACTGGAGTTGCCAACCTGAATGTCGTGGGTTCGATCCCCGCCTCCCGCTCCATCCCCTGGTACTGGATTAGGCCTGTGACCTCCGATAGGTCAGTCACTCAGAGATTCTTGGCCCGGCGAGGCGCGATATTCGGAATCCCGCACCGCGGCCAAAGAAAAGGCTACATGCCAGGGGGGTTGGCGTCCGGGACCGATGGCAGGTACAGGGGCCGGGCGGTCTTGGCCGCCGGGCGGTTCAGGATCTCGTTCGCGGCGTTCAGCAGATTCTTGCGAGTGACCTGACCGACCAGTTGGTTCTCGCGCAGCACCGGCAACCTGCGCTGCGTGCTTTCGCGGAAGATGGCCGCGACGCTGAACATGTTGAGCGACTCGTCAATCGTGCGCGCGTCCGAGTCCATGAACGCCGATACGGTCCACTCCGGCCCGGAAGCCTCTTTGCGCTTGTCCAGCATGCGGACCAAGGCGTGCGCGGCGAGCAGCACGTTGTGGCGGCTGATCTGGCCGACCACGCGGCCGTCGCGAACGACGACCAAGCGTCGATACGCGGTCTGGAGGAACATTTCCACGACTTCCAAGAAATCGAGGTCTTCGCTGATCACAAGGCCCGAGTCCTGCGCCATGTAGCGGCGAATCTGCGCTCCCGGAAGGTTGTCGTAAATCGCATCGATCAGGACCCTCATGCTGAGGGATTCGGAAAACACCCCCAGGTAGCGTCCCTGCCCGTCAACAACGGGCGCTCCCGAAATGCGATGCGAGAGCAGGAAATTGACGGCGTCGAACGCATCCATTTCCGGCTGGAGCATCCACAACTGCTTGGTCATCAGCTCGCCGCTGCTGAGCGGGCGGCCACCGAGGTAGCGCGACGTAAAGCGATCGGAAAGGCTAGAGAGCACCCGGAGGCAGCAGCGCTCGGTGAAGATCCCCAAGTAGGATCGGCCGGGGCCAACTACGGGCGCGCCCTTGACGTTCACGTGGATCAACTGATGGACGCTGTGCAGGGCCGGCGCCTCCGGGTCCAGAGTGACCAGCTTCGTGACCATGAAGTCCCGTGCGGTCTTCATTGCTCCAGCCTTGACCGCTCGGGACGATTCCCCGCGCGAACGTTTACATCCGGCCGGGAACCCTCCACCGGCTAAGGCGCTTCAAGTATGCAGGGGCATTATTCCGAAGTCAACCGCAGTCGCTGCGGGAGAGCCTTGCCCCGAATTCGCCGCGAAGAGCTAGGCGAGCTCTTCCATTACCGTGTCGAGCGCGCTCTTCGGAGGCCGCAACCGGTCCTGGCCGAGCTGGGCCAGCGGCACGTCGTCAAGATTCAGGATCTCGGTGAAGCTTGGCTGGTCCGTGCTCACGTACAGCACGCCGGTCAGTATCTGCCCCTGTTCTGTCGCCAGCTCGATGCGATCGAGCGCCGTCAGGCGGCTGGTCGGATCGTAGTCTTCCTCGAGCTTCTCCAGACGCAGCATGGAGCCATCGTGCATCTCGACCTCGTGCACCGTTCCGGGGGCGAAGTCTTCCTGCAAGTGGATCTCCTCGAAGTGCGGCACGAAGCCGATCGACTGCAGCGGCACCTTGTTCTCGCGCACGTACTTATAGCTCTTGGTCGAGCCGACATGGTCGTTGAACGTCACGCAGGGAGACACCACGTCCAGCACGGCTGTGCCGCGATGGGCCAGCGCCGCCTTGAGGATCGATTGCAGCTGTTTCTTGTCGCCGGAGAACGAACGCGCCACGAACGTCGCGCCCAGCTGCACGGCCAGCCCGCACGTGTCGATCGGCGGCAGGTCGTTGGCGATGCCGGACTTTGCCGTCGATCCCAGGTTGGCAGTCGCTGAGAACTGCCCCTTGGTCAACCCATAGCAGCCGTTGTCCTCGATGATGTAGACGATCGGCACGTTCCGGCGCATCATGTGCACGAACTGCCCTAGACCGATCGAAGCGGTGTCGCCATCGCCGGAAACCCCAAGCGCCAGCAGCTGCTTGTTGGCCAGCATGGCGCCGGTGGCCACCGCAGGCATCCTGCCATGCACGCTGTTGAACCCGTGCGACATGCTCAAGAAGTAGGCGGGCGATTTCGACGAGCAGCCGATGCCCGACAGCTTGATGACCTGCGTCGGGTCGATTCCCATCTCGAAGAAGCACTCGACGATGCGCTCCGAGATCGAGTTGTGCCCGCAGCCCGCGCAGAGCGTGGTCTTCAGGCCGCGATAGGGCTCGAGCCCGAGGCCGATGCGGTTCGAAACCGGTGCTTTCGCCCGGCTAGCGGTGGCGGTGCTCACAGCCCCTCCCTCTCGACAATTGCGTCGGTGATGCTGCGGGCGTCCAGCGGCATGCCCCCGTAGTAGCAGACGCTCCGCAAGTGGTCGTGAATCGCCGGAAACTGCCTTCGCAGCAGCATGCGCAGCTGGCCGTCGCGATTCTGGTCGACGACGTAGACATGGTCGTGGTCGGCGATAAACTCTTCCGTGGCGTGGCTGAACGGCCAGCCACGCACGCGACAGTAGGCGGTCTCGAAGCCGTATTCCAGCCGCAGCTGGCTGCGCGCTTCGCGCACCGCCTCGTGACTTGTACCGGCGGCCACCAAGGCCACCCGCGCTTTGGGGCCGTCCTCGATGATCGGTTCCGGCAGCCACTTGCGGGCCCCTGCCATCTTCTTCTGGATGCGGTCCATGTTGCGGATCCAGTCTTCCTCGCGCTCGCTGTAGTTGGCATCCTCGTCGTGGCCAGTGCCGCGCGCGAAATAGGCCGCCTGCGGGTGCCGGTTGCCCGGGATGGTGCGATAGGGGACGCCATCGCCGTCCACGTCACGATAGCGGCCCCAATCACCTTGGAGCCGTTCGATGTCCTCCTCGCTGAGCACTTTGCCGCGATCGATGTCCCAGTCCGGGTAGTCGAACTTGTCGGCCGTCCAATAGTTCATGCCCAAGTCGAGATCAAGCATGACGAACACGGGAGACTGCAAGCGCTCGGCAACGTCGAAGGCCTTGGCGCTGAACTCGAAGCACTCCTCCGGGGTGGCCGGAATCAGCATCGGGTGGAACGTGTCGCCGTGCGAGAGCGTGGCGGCCGACAGGAAGTCCCCCTGCGACGTGCGCGTCGGCAGGCCCGTAGAAGGCCCCATGCGCTGCACATCGATCAGAACGACCGGAATCTCCGCGAAATGCGCCAACCCGACGAACTCCGACATCAGCGAGATGCCCGGGCCAGCGGTCGTGGTCATCGCCCGCGCACCGGCCCAGCCGGCACCGATGGCCATGCCGATCGAGGCCAGTTCGTCCTCGGCCTGCACCACCGCGAAGGTGGCCTTGCCGGTCGACTCGTCAATGCGAAAGCGATTCAAGTAGCCCTGGGCCGACTCAGCCAAGGACGAAGATGGCGTGATGGGGTACCAAGTGATGACGCTCACACCGCCAAAGACCGCCCCAAGAGCGGCAGCGGCGTTGCCCTCGACGATGATCTTGCCCTTGTTCCCGTCCATCCGCTCGAGCCGGTAGGGATCGCGCTTGACAAGATTCTGGCGGACCCAATCGCAGCCGGCCTGGGCCGCGTTCCAGTTCAGCTCGGCAGCCTTGGGCTTGGTTGCGAACTGCTTCTCGATACCCTTGCGGATCTCCTCCATCTCGATGTCCAGCAGAGCCGCCAAGACACCGTCGTAGACCATGTTGCGCACGAGCTTCCGCAGTTTTGGCTGGGGGCAGACCGCAGCCGTGATGGGATCGAACGGCACGGGGTAGAAGGACAGGTCGTTGCGCAGGGCGTCCAAGCCCAACGGCTCGTCGTAGACAACTGCCCGGCCCGGCTCGAGGGACTGCACGTCCTCGTGAGCCGTCTGAGGGTTCATCGCCACCAAGAAATCGACTTCCTTCTTGCGACCCGTAAAACCGAACTTGCTGGCACGGATGGTGTACCACGTCGGCAGCCCGGCAATGTTGGACGGGAACAGGTTCTTGCCCGACACCGGGATGCCCATCTCGAACAGCGCCCGCAACAGGACCAGGTTCGAGGACTGGCTGCCCGACCCGTTGACGGTGGCGACGTGGATGCTGAAGTCGTTGACGACCTCGATTTCGGGTACGGTTACGGGTTCCCCGCTAGGGGATGCATTCACGGCTTGCATGAACAAAGGGGCCTTGCGGCAACGACGGGCTTCAGGTCAAGCGCGTGCCTTGACTGGACTTCACTTAGAACGTCCTGCCTTCTACCTTCCAGTATAGGAAAGTCCGCCGCCTGACGTAACCAGATTGTTTCAATCGTGGCAGTAGCTTCTGTGCTCGAGTAATCCCCTCGGACCGCCTCCAATTCCGCTCCCGCGGCTTTCGTATCGGCGCACGAGCGGCCGCATCGCTAGAATCAAGAAAAGGCAGCCCCCACCGTAGCGCCGCGGCCCGCTGCCCTCCCCGATTGCCCCAGCCAGGCCCGCCGGTCAGGGGCGGTTTCGTTCCGCGCTCGCTCGCTTCAGTCCGCCATGCTCGACAACGCTCCACCGCCCGCCACGCGCGACAGCTTGCCCGAAGAGACGTCCCGGCGGCGGCGCTTCGAAACGGCCTTCTCGCAAACCGCGGAATTGTACGGATTCTCCGAAGTGTCCACCCCGATGTTCGAGCGGGCCGACCTGTTCGCGGCGCGCTCGGGCGCGGAGATCAAGAACTCGCTGCTGACTTTCCACTGCGACCACGAGGAGTACGCGCTCCGGCCGGAAATGACCGCGCCGGTCTGCCGCATGGTTGCCTCCGGAGCGCTCGCAGGACTTGCGCGCCCGCACCGGCTTTTCTATATCGCGCCGTGCTTCCGCTACTGCCGGCCGCACTCCGGCCGCCGGCGCGAGTTCATACAGGCCGGTATCGAAGTCTTGGGCGACCCCTCGCCACGGGCTGACGCCGAGGTGATCGCCACTGCCCACCGTTTCCTGCGCGATCTCGGAGCGGCCGGGCTGACGCTCAAAGTGGGCACTGCCGGGATCTTCCGAGCCCTGCTGCCGGAACAACTCAGCGCCGACGAGCGAGCCGCCGTCATCGGCCATCTCGACCGGCTGGCAGCCATCCGCGAGCGATGCGCCGTGGCGCGGCCGGACGGGCTGCTGCAAGAACAGCTCAGGGCCGACCGGCGGGCCCTGGCAGCGCTGCAGTCGCAGGACGGCTACGCCGGGGAGTTCGCCATCGCGGAGGCGCCGGCGCTAGATCCGGAGCAACTGGTCCGGCGACTGCCCGACGAGGCCGCGGCTACCTACCGCCACCTGTGGAACGTCGAGGGATACGTTGACGAGGAAACCGCCGATCTGCTGCTGCGCGCCAGCGCGATTCGCGGGGGGTTGGAAGAGGTCTCCGAGCAGGCGTCCGCAGCCTTGGGCGGATCGAGCGCAAGCGCAGCCTTGGAGGATCTGATTTCGGTCAGCCAACTCCTGAGGCACTACAGCGTCGGCGGCTTCGAGATCACCCTCGGCATCTCCCGCGGGCTGACGTTCTACACCGGAACCGTGTTCGAAATCGCCAGCGGATCGAACAAGCTATGCGGAGGCGGCCGGTACGACCGGTTGGTCGAACTGTTCGGCGGCGAACCCACCCCTGCCACCGGCTGCGCCGTCCGGCTCGACACGCTGCAAGAACTGGGCTTGGACGGACCCGCGAGCGATGGCCCAGAGGGAATCACCCTGCGCGCAGCTTCCGCCCAGGACGAGGCCCTGACCGTCCGGCTCGCCGAGGACCTGCGCACGCGGGGCGTCCCTGTCGGCCGGGCGGGCACTCCGGCGGCCACCGTCAGCGGCAGCACGCTGCGACTGCCGGATGGCGCGGTGGTCGCGGCCGAGACCGAAGCCGTGCTGGAGGCGCTCTCGGCTGGCAGCTAGCCGCCCTAGGAAGCAGTCATGAATCCCATCCGATTCGCCATTCCCAAGGGAAGCCTGGAAAAGAAGACCCGCGCCTTCTTCGAACGCTCGGGCATCGAGCCTCGGGGCTACGCGGACGGCAGCCGCGGCTACCGTCCCGACTTGGGCCTGACAGGCGTCGATGTCAAGATGATGCGGCCGCAGGAAATCCCCTACATGCTGCAGGCCGGCTTCTTCGATCTCGGCATCTCCGGCATCGACTGGTACTACGAAAGCGAGGCGGCTGCCAACGTCGAGGACCTGCTGGATCTGGGCATCGGGCGGGTGGACATCGTGCTGTGCGTGTCCAACCAGTGGGACGACGTGCGCTCGGCGGCGGACCTGTTCGCCAAGTTCGTGGACTCGACCGGCACGCAACCCTTGCGGATCTGGACCGAGTACCTGAATCTCACCGAGGCCCTGGTGCGGCAGCACACCGATCTGGAGCCGTCGCTGTACAGTCCCTACACACGCTTGGGAGTCGAGCGCAGCGGGGCTTCGCCGGTCGCGATCTTCCATTCGTTCGGCGCCACCGAATCCAAGCCTCCCGAGGACGGCGAGGCGATCGTGGACAACACCGAGACTGGCAGCACGATCCGCGCCAATGGCCTCAAGATCGTGCACAAGGTGCTGGAAGGCTCCACCGCGCACCTGCTCGCGAACCGGCGTGCCTTGCGCAACCGGGAGAAGCGCGAGGCGATCTTGCGCGTGCGAGACATGCTCGCGACGGCGGCCCCCGCCGCGCTCGAGGAAGAACCCGCGTTCGGCCACATTTGAGCCTCATGGCGGCCCGCTGCGCCGGAACCCGTTATCATGACTGCGGCGCCTTGTGGGACTCAATCGGCATATCGCCTTGGGATTGGCCATAGGCCTGCTCGGCTCCTGCGCGGCGTTCGGACAAGGCCGGCGGCAGCTTTCGGACAAGCAGCGCAGGCAACGCGAGATCCTCCGCTGGGAGCTGTTCCGGCCCGTGGTGCGCGGCAAGCACGCGGCGGTCTCGGCCGGAACGCCCACCGTCACCCAGGTAACGATGCGCGTGCTGCAGGCCGGCGGCAACGCCGTTGACGCCGGGGTGGCCGCACTGCTGGCCGGAGCGGTAACCGAATTCTCCCACTTCGGGTTCGGCGGCGAGGCGCCGCTGCTAATCCGCACGCCCGACGGGAGCGTTCACTCGATCGCAGGGGTGGGCACGGCGCCGGCCCTGATGACCCTCGAGTTCTTCCTCAACCGGAAGAAGGATCCGCAGCTGGAGCTCGAGGCTGCGCAACGCGACCACAAGACCGGCGAGATCCCGTCCTACGGCACCATGCCGGCGCTAGTGCCCGGCATGGTCGACGCGGCCCTGCTGGCCTTGCAGCGCTTCGGCACGCTGTCCTTCGAGGCGGTCGCGGAACCCGCGGCGGGGCTGGCGCTGGCGCATCCCATCGACAGCATGCGGTCCCGCTCGATCGGCGAGGCAAGCTCGTTTTTGAACCTGTTCCCCTCCTCGCTGGCCGTGTACGCGCCGGACGGGCGCAGGCCGCGGCCCGGGGACCTGTTTCGCCAGCGCGACCTGTCCGAAACGATTCGGAGCATGATGCGTGCGGAGCGAGCCGCGCTCGATTCCGGCAAGTCGCGCGAGGGTGCCATCGACGCCGTGCGCGACTACTTCTACCGCGGGCCGATCGCGCGGGAAATCGCAGACTTCGTCAAGAGCGATGGCGGACTGCTGCGGTACGAAGACTTCGCCGCGTTCCGGCTGGAGGTCGAGCGCCCGTTGGTAACCGAGTTTCACGGCTACCAGATCTACAAGCCTGACTTCTGGACGCAGGGCGCGGTTCTGTTACAGGCCCTGAACATTCTCGAGGGCTATGACCTGGAGGCGCTCGGCTGGAACACGCCAGAATACATCCATCACTTGGTGGAAGCCCTCAAGCTGGCATTCGCGGACCGCGACGCGTGGTACGCGGATCCCAAGTTCGTGTCGGTGCCCGCCGCACTGCTGAGCAAGGAATACGCCGGTGCCAGGCGGACATTGATCAACCCGAAGCGCGCGTCGACCGAGTTTCGCCCGGGCCGGTTCGGGCGGCGCCAGCCAATGCATCCCTCGCGCCACGCGCGCCGACGACCCCTGCCCGACGAACTGGCTTCCAAGGACACGACGTCGATCAACATCGCCACCGCGGACGGCACGCTCTTCTCCGCCTCGCCCTCGGGCGCTTGGATGCCCGCGGTGATCGCGGGAAGCACGGGCATCCCGCTGACCCAGCGCGGCCACAGCTTCCTCACCGTCCGCGGCCATCCGAACGTGGTCGAGCCGGGCAAGCGGCCGAGGATCACGCTGACGCCGACGCTGGTGACGCGCCGGGGGGAGCCGTTCATGGCCCTTTCGACGCCGGGCGGTGACCAGCAAGAGCAGGCCCTGCTGCAAGTGCTGCTGGCAGCCGTGGTCTTCAATTTCAACTCGCAGGCAGCGGTCGAAGCCCCGCGCTTCCAGAGCAAGCACTTGGTGTCGAGCTTCGACGACCATGCCATGGAACCCAACGTGCTGCTGCTTGACGAGCGGATGCCGTCGTTCGTCTTCGAAGATCTGGCCGCGCTCGGGCATCAAGTCGAGCTGCGGCGAGCTCGCAACAGCGGCTCGGCGCCGACCGCGGTGAAGCTGCTCCGCAACGGAGTCATCGAGGCCGGCGCCGACCCCTATGCCTTTCGCTACGCCGCCGGCTGGTAGCTCGGCCCCGGGCTCCGATTCCAAAAGAGCTGCGCTATGATCGCGTCTCAGATGTCCACTAGACGCGAATTCATCGGCGGGATCAGCGCTCTTTTAGGAGCCGTCGGCTGCAGCTCCCGGCAAGACCGCGAGCGGCCCATGAACGTCCTGTTCCTGTTCCCCGACCAGATGCGGGCGCAGGCGATGGGCTGCATGGGAAATCCGGACGTAAAGACCCCGAATCTGGACCGGCTCGCCGCCGAGGGCGTGCTGTTCCGCAATCACTTCGCGAATTCGCCGGTGTGCTGCCCGGCACGCGCGATCATCCTGACCGGCAAGTACGCGCACACCAACGGCATGATCGCCAACGATCTGCGCCTCCGCGAATCCGAGACCAGCGTGGCCGAGCTGTTCGCCGAGGCCGGATACCGCACCGGGTTTGTCGGCAAGTGGCATCTGGACGGGGGCCCGCGCCAGCCGGGCTGGATCCCGCCCGGAGCGAGGCGGCAGGGGTTTGAGTTCTGGGCCGCGAACGAAGTGAGCCACGCTCACTTCGACACGCACTACTTCCGGGACGATCCCGAACCGATCCCGATCAAGTCCTTCGAAGCCTCGGCTTGGACCGATATCGGCATTGAGTTCTTGCGCCAGACCGAGCAGGACGCGCGTCCGTTCTTCCTGACGGTCCAAATGGGCCCGCCGCACGATCCATACATCGCCCCGGACGAATACATGGCGCTGTACGATCCAGACGCCCTGACGCTGCGGCCGAATTTCGACGGCGACACGAGCGACCGCGAGCTGGAGCCGAGCCCCTATGTGAAGACGCCGGGCCGCAAGGAGATCGCAGCCTACTACGCGATGGTGACCGCGGTAGACGATCAAGTCGGAAGGATTCTTGGCGAGCTCGACGAACTCGGACTGCGCGACAACACGATCGTCATCGTGTCCTCGGATCACGGCGACATGCTGGGATCCCACGGGACGCGGCTGAAGCGAAAGCCCTGGGAGGAATCGATCCTGGTGCCCGGAATCGTGCGGCATCCCGACGCGCCGGCCGGACGCGAAACCGATGCTCTGTTCTCTCACGTGGACATCGCGCCGACACTGCTCTCGCTGTGCGGATTGCCCGTGCCGCCGGAGATGCAGGGAGCGAGCCTTGCGCCGGTGGTGCTCGGGCAGGCGGACTCGGGACCGCGCGCAGCCTACTTTCAGATCTTCGGGCCGTTCCTCGCCGGTGGCGTGGAGCAGGGCTGGCGCGGGCTGCGCACAGACCGCTTCATGTACGCTCGCACGAAGGACGCACCTTGGCTCCTGTACGACCTCGAGGCTGATCCGTACGAACTGGAAAATCTTGTCGCAGATCCGGAAGCCGGCCCGACGCTTGCCGAACTCGACGCCGAACTGGCGCGCTGGATGGAGCGAACCGGGGACTCGTGGGACTTCGATTGGACGGCTCCGATCGAAGATGGCGGGCGACTCTACAAGCACGAGGCGTTCTACACGGTCGAGGATTTCTTCCAGTGGGCGGCCGAGAACCCCGAGCTCGCGCAACTGCCGTGACAGACATCGGTCGCTAGCCGCCGCATCGGCGGCCGGAAGCGACTACGGCCGGCACCTCGCGGGCGACGCGACTAGGCCTCGCTGTGAATCGCATCCGGGCTCGACCGGCAGTCCGCGGCTCGCGAGAGTCCCGCTCTGGATCCGACCGGCCAGGCACCCGACAGGACTGTGCCTCGGCCAGATCCGACTCTGAGTGCGGGCGCTATGATGTTGCGGTGATTTCCTCGAAGCGGATCGGACGCCGGCAGTTCTTGCAACGCTGTAGCGCGGCCGCGCCCCTAGCAGCTGCCGCCTGCTCCCAGCAAGCTTCCGAGCCGACGCGCAAGCAACCCAACATCGTGATGATCATGTCGGACGACATGGGGTACTCCGACCTTGGCTGCTATGGCGGGGAGATCGAGACGCCGAATCTTGACCGGCTCGCCGGCCAAGGCCTGCGCTTCACTCGCTACTACACCAACAACATGTGTGTGCCAACCCGGGCATCGCTGATGAGCGGCTGCTACACGACCAAGGCGCTCAGCTCTGGCAACTCTGGCAACAGCATTTCGCAGGACGTCGTCAGCCTTGCAGAGGTGCTGCACAGCGGCGGCTATTCGACCTACATGAGCGGAAAGTGGCACCTCTCGAACGGGGGCGAGCACGCCAGCCTGCCCTGCCAGCGCGGCTTCGACAGGTTCTTCGGTACGACGCTCGGGGCCTGCAGCTTCTGGACGCCGGCCTCGCTGATGCTCGACAACGAGCCGGCCGAACACCTCTACCTCGACCCGGACTTCTACTACACGGACGCCACCACCGACTACGCGGCGGACTTCATGCGCGACGGCCTGGCCAAGGACGCTCCGTTCTTCCTCTACGTGGCCTACACCGCGGCGCACTGGCCGCTGCACGCCTTTGAGAGCGATATCGCCCACTATCAAGGGCGCTACGAGCATGGCTGGGACGCTCTCCGAGCGGACCGGCACGCACGCATGCTGGAGATCGGCTCGGTCAACCCGGCTTGGGATCTGTCGCCGCGGAATCCGCAGGTTCCGGCTTGGTCGGACGAGCCCCACAAGGCTTGGCAGCAACGCCGGATGGAGGTTTACGCCGCCCAGATAACCCGCATGGACGCGGGCATCGGCAGGCTGCTGGACCTGTTGGAGGAATCCGCCGAGGCCGACAACACGCTCGTGGTCTTCCAGATTGACAACGGCGGGTGCCACGTCGAATATGAGGTCGACCGCAAGGGCCCGTACCTGCCGGAGCGGACTCGGGACGGCCGCCCGGTCATTCCGGGCAACGTCCCGGAGGTCATGCCCGGCCCCGAGGACACCTACCAGAGCTACGGGTACGGCTGGGCGAATGCTTCCAACACCCCTTTCCGGCTCTACAAGCAGCATGATCACGAGGGAGGGATCAACGTGCCGCTGATCGCACGCTGGCCGGCTGTAATCGAGCCTGGCGGCATGACCGACCAGCTGGCCCACGTGATCGACCTGATGCCAACCTTCGTCGATGCGGCCGGACTCGAGCAACCATCCGAGTTCCAGCAACGAGCGGTCCACTCGCCCGACGGCAGAAGCCTGCGGCCGGTCTTCGCGGGCGCGTCTCGCGAGCCCGCATCGGAACTGTACTGGAAATGGAGCCGCGGCCGGGCGATCAGGCAGGGACAGTGGAAGCTCGTAGCAGTGCGCGAGCGCCCGTGGGAGCTGTACGACATCGAGCGCGACGGCACAGAGTTGCACGACTTGGCCGCTGATCACCCCGGTCGAGTCAGCGAGATGGCTCGGCTTTGGAACGCTTGGGCGCAGGGGCCGCCGCGGTTGCCCGGGCATTGAACTCGGCCGGGCCGAAATCAGATCTGTCTCGGGACCCTGCGCCAAGGCTTCGCGGTTTCGGCAGGACCGGGCCTACCCGTGGCCAAGGAGCGAACAGCCCCCGCTTGGGCGCGTTCCGGAATCGGCCTCGGTTCGAGGGTTTCCAGCTCGGATCATCTCGGTGCCGGCTAGCGACCCGTCACAGATTTGCATCCCGAACACCACCGTCTAGCGGCGAGTGTATCCGCGCCAGAGCACCTCATTGCAGAAAGAGGTCGCCGCTCGCTGGGCCGGCAACCCGCCATGCGAGCCAGGAGTAGCAACCAGTTGCGGATGTCCGTCCAGACGGCTTCCCGAGTTCCGCGGGCGGCGCTCGACGAGCGCCCCGACCAGCTCTCGCTCGCGCCCGCTCAGACCGCTGGGCCTCCGGCAACGCCAGCCCCATCTGCTCCGCCAGCCGCGGAAGCGCCGTGCGCACCGGCGCCGCGCACAGTTTCCCGCGCGCGGCGCCAGCCTAATGGCTCCTGCTAGGATTGGGCCATCGCTCATTTTCGTTATGCCTGCATGAAGGAAAGGAGGAGTGCAAGATGCGATTACAGTTCACCTACACCACGCTACTGATCCTGTTGACCAGTGTCTGCTTGGGAGGCCCCGTTCCGCTCCGCGCGAACGGGACCGAGACCGCGGACCGGACGGATGACCGCGAGCTTGGCGCCGTAGCCAACCTGATCAGCTGCTCAGACGGCGCGCAGTTGCTGGGCTTGGCGTATCTCCGTGAGAGACCTTCGCCCGAAGGCGTGAAGGAGGTCGACGTCATGGTCCGGGTCTGGGGCGGGCTCCCGGCCGGGAGCCACGCCGTGCATATTCACGAAACAGCCGCATGTCAGCCGTGCTCGGCGGCGGGCGGCCATTTCGATCCGGGCCCGCACAGCAACACCAATCCGGACGGCAACCATCCGTTCCACTCCGGCGACCTGAGGAATATCCATTTGAACGACAAGGGTGGAGGACTGCTCTCCATGGTGACGAGCAGAGTGAGCCTCTCGGAAGGGCCGCTGTCATTGTTCGATGAGGATGGCAGTGCCTTCATCATTCATGTCCAGCCCGACTCCTATTGCCCGGACGGAGTGGTGGCAGGGTGCGCAGGCGGTGCCCGCGCTGCCTGCGGAGTGATCCTCCCGACGCGATAACTCGCCCGGCTAGGCGCGCGGCCTTCGGTCCTACGCCTCGCGCTTGGGCCACCGGCCCGGCAAGTGAGGCCAAGCCAGCGTGCGGCGGCCTAGCCCAGGTCTCGATTCGACATCGGAACGCCGAATTGAGCGGCCTGCCACCTCCAACCCTCTGGGACTAAGATAGGAATAGTTGCGGCGCCCAGCCCTTGGGGACTCAGCCGCTGTGCCGCCTCTCCCCCCGGCCCGGGCTTCGGGGCCCCTATTGGAACACCCATGTCGAACCTAGCAGTCTTGGGCCTCCAGTGGGGCGACGAGGGCAAAGGCAAGCTGATTGACCTGGCGGCCGAGCACTACGACGTGGTGGTTCGCTGCCAAGGTGGCAACAACGCCGGGCACACGGTACAGGTCGCCGACCGTGTCTACAAGCTCTCGCTGATCCCGAGCGGCGTTCTGAGACCGGGCAAGATCGGGGTGGTCGGCAACGGAGTGGTGATCAATCCGGAAGCTCTGCTCAGCGAGATCGAGACTCTCCGTTCGCTGGGCGTGGATGTTGAATCGAACCTGCTGGTGAGCAACCGCGCTCATGTTGTGTTCCCCTACCACCCGATGCTCGAGCGCTCGTCCGAGGCATCGCCCGGCAAGCGGCGCATCGGCACAACTTCCCGAGGCATCGGCCCGTGCTACGAAGACAAGGTCGCGCGGCGCGGGATTCGCGTCGCCGAACTGCTGTCGCCAACCCACTTCCCGGAGCGCTTCCGCGCGATGGCGTCCGAAAAATCCGCAGTGGCTGAAGCGCTGGGCGTTCACGAGCCCTGGGACGTGGAAGCCGCGCTAGCGCGCTACCAAGAACTCGCCGAGCGCATGCGCCCGTTCGTGACCGAAACCGGAAAGTACCTCAACCAAGCGATCCAGGACGGAAAGCGCCTGCTCTTCGAGGGGGCCCAGGCCACGATGCTCGACATCGACTTCGGCACATACCCCTACCTGACCTCTTCGAACGCCACCGCCGGCGGGCTGTGCACGGGATCGGGCGTTTCGCCCCGATTCCTGCATCACATCGTGGGAGTGGCCAAGGCTTACGCCACGCGTGTCGGCGAGGGCCCGTTCGTGACAGAAGCGCATGGGCCGGCGGGAGACGATCTCAGGCAGGCCGGAGCCGAGTACGGGACGGTGACCGGACGTCCGCGGCGTTGCGGCTGGTTCGACATCCCCCTGCTGCGGTACGCTCACGCGATTAACCACCTGTCCTCCTTGTTCATCACCAAGCTGGACGTGCTCGACCACCTGGACACGGTTCCTGTTTGCACCGGCTACCGTTACAAGGGAGGGATGCTCGACTGGATGCCGGCGATCGCCGAAGAGTATGCGGAGGTCGAGCCGGTCTACGAGGAACTGCCGGGATGGAACGGTCCCACGGCGGGGATCACCGAGTTCGAGCGGCTGCCGCGTGCCGCCAAGGACTACATCGCGTTCCTGGAGGACCGCCTCGAGATCGAGATCGGCGGCGTCTCGACCGGCCCGAAACGCGATGAAACGATCATCCGCGCCGGTTCGATCCTTCAGCGCGTGACCGCGTAACAGCCCCGCCGGAGACGGCGTGCCGCTGGCCTGGCGAGACCCTCTCCGCACGCCGAGCGGCGAGGCGCGGCCGCGAAGCCTTGGCGACGCGCTAGTCGCCGCTGGTGCCGACCGTCTCGCGCGGCGCCTCGGAAGCCCCGCCAATCTGGACCAACGCCGGCGCCACGGGCTCCTTGAGGACGTCCTGGCGGTACATCTTCATCAGCCGCGCTTCCTCCTCGGCCGACAGCTTGCGATCGCGCGCGCCGCTTGCGGGCACGTGTTCGCCGCTGGCCTCCGCCGCTTGGAGCTTCTTGTCACGCGCCGCAATCTTCTCTTCGCGGGCATTCTGCGGACCCTCGGAGACTTGCGCGCCGCGCGCCGCATGCTCGGCATTGATGTGCAGCTGCTCGCTCAGGTGGGTGATCTCGTCCACCTTGCGGCCGCCGGCATAGATCTTGTGGCGGCCGTGCTCGCCGTACCAGTTCGACAGCGTGGCGGTCATGTGCATCTTCTCGATGATGTTGCGCCAGCCGATGCCCGTGTTGTAGGCGCAGAACGAGATCTCGCCCTCTTGCGTGCCGTACGGGATCACGCACATCTCGGTGCGCCGGAAGTCGTAGTTGAACAGATCCTGGAACCACATGCCCGCCACGAACAGGAAGTTCCACGGATCGTTCCGCCTGGCCGTGCCCTTGCCGTAGCTCTTGCCGCTCAGCGAGAACGACTTGTCGAACTTCTTCAGCAAGTCGAACATCGAGAAGTCCTTGGGAGCCTTCGCCGGGTTGTAGTTCTTCAACAGCGCCAGCGCCATCTGGACATTGGACGCCAGCTTGCCCCGGCCCGAATCGGTGACGCGCCGGATGTCCTGCACGAACTGCGGGACGTTGATGAACTCCGCCACGGGCGACATGTCCTTGGTCTGCTTGTTGATCATCAAGGCGGTGCCGACGCCGCAGTTGGGGTGGCAGCCGCAGCTGACCTGGCCCCACTGGGCCTGCGGCCCGTGCGCCAAGTCGGCCGCGTCGACGAAGCTGCCCATCACGGAGATGGGGAACCAGTCGCGCGTCGGCTCGGTGATGCCGACCTGCTTCTTGACGTCGTGCGCCAGGTGGCTCAGCGTGTAGCGCTGGCGCATGCGGCGCTCGTCGGTGATCTCCTCGTCACGGCCGGTGAACGAAACCGGCTGGAAGGCGATGAAGGCGATCCGTCCGGGGTTGTCCCTGGCGAACTGGATGATCGGGCCGACCTCCTCGTTGTTGACGTTGTTCACCAGCGTGGTCACCAGCACGATCTCGATGCCAGCATCGTGCATGTTCTCGATCGCCTTGATCTTGACGTCGAACAGGTTGCCGATCTTGCGGTGCTGGTTCGGCTCGTTGCCGATGCCGTCGAACTGCAGGTAGGCGTAGCGCATGCCCGCGTCGGCGGCGGCCTCGGCGAACTCGCGGTTCTTGGCGAACTCGATGCCGTTGGTGGCGGCCTGGACCGAGTTGTAGCCGATCTGGCGGCAGTACTGCACGGCCTTGAGGAAGTACGGCGACATTGTCGGCTCGCCGCCCGAGAACTGCACCGACATCTGGCGGCGCGGCTTGATCTGGATGGCGTTGTCGAGGATCGTCTTGATCTCTTCCCACTCGAGCTCGTGGACGAAGCCAACCTGGTTGGCGTCCATGAAGCACGGGTCGCACATCATGTTGCAGCGGTTGGTGAGATCGACGGTCAGCACCGCACCGCGGCCGAACTTCACGCTCGAAGAGCCGTGGTTGTGCAGTTCCTCGTCGTTGTGGGAGCGAATATCGCGTCCGGGGAACTGGGCCTCGATGTGCTCCAAGAACTTGGCGTCGATCGCCATCACATCTTCGGTCTTGCCGTGAATGGGGCAGTCCTTGACCATCCAGATCTCGTTGCCGCGCTGCACGATCGTGGCCTTGACCTCGCCGACCTTCTCGGTCTTGAGGATGGAATAGTCGACCTCGCCGCTGAGGATCACCTCGCGAGCCTCGCGCACGCACTTCGGGCACAGGGAGTCAGTCTCCCGCGGCCAGCCCAGCGGCGGCTTGCTCTTCTCCCACGACTTGAGCATGGGCTTCTCCGACCAAGCGGGCGTGAAGGCAGGGTTGGCCTCCTTGCGGGCGTCCCACTTGCGGGCCACCTTCCAGCCAGCGCGCGCCACCTCGGTCAGGCCCTTTTCTAGATACTTCACCGGTCGTTGCACTGGTCTCTCCTCGCTCAGATCTGCTTGTCGCTGCGCCCGGCCGATTCAGCCCGTCGCGCCAGCAAGCCAAGGACCTGTTGCCGATCGATCCGGCAACAGAATCACACCAAGGTTAATTGTCTACACGGTGCTAGGCTGGCGCAACCGAGAAGTCCGGCAAATTTCCGAATCGCAAGTATTGGCTGCTCTATGGCAGTATTGTGGGCTGAACGGCAGCCTAGCGGCCGCCGCAGTGCGACGGCATGGCTCTGGAATCGTCTTCTCGCCTGAAGCAGCGGGCGCAAGAGCTCGGCTTCGAACTGGCGGGCGTGGCCACGCCCGGACCAACGCTGGAAGCGATGTTCTACCCGCAGTGGCTGGAGCAGGGCTACCACGGCGAGATGGCCTACCTTGCCGGCCGGCGGGGCGAGCTGCGCGCCGACGCCCGCTCCCTGCTGCCATCGGCCAGGTCGGTGATCTGCCTGGGAAAGGTCTACAACACGCCGGACCCCTACTCGACCGAATTCGAAGCCGGCGGGCAGGGCTGGGTCTCCCGGTACGCCTGGGGCGAGGACTACCACGACCTGATGAAGTCCCGCTTGCAGGAGCTGGCGGAATGGATCCGCCGCGAGTACGGCAGCGGAGTGAAGTGCAAGGTCTGCGTCGACACCTCGCCGTTGCTGGAGCGGGCCTATGCCCGCAGCGCGGGGCTGGGCTGGATCGGCAAGAATTGCTGCCTCATCGACGAGCAGCTCGGCTCATGGTTCTTCCTCGGGGAGATCTTGACTTCGCTGGAGTTCGAGCCCGACGACGACGCGCCTTACCGCTGCGGCACCTGCCGCCGCTGCATCGACGCCTGCCCGACCGATGCCTTGGTCGAAGTCGAGGCTGATGCCGGTCCCCCGTACGCCCTAGACTCGCGGCTGTGCATCTCGTACTGGACCATCGAGCTGCGCGGGCCCATACCGGCGGACCACCGGGAGTCGATCGGTTCGCACGTGTTCGGCTGCGACATCTGCCAAGATGTCTGCCCTTGGAACAGCCCGCGGCGGGCAGCCACCAGCGAGGAGCCTTCGTTTGCGCCGGAGAACGCGACACCCGGCTTGGCGGAAATTGCCGAACTTAGCGAGGACGAGTTCAACGCCCGGTTCGGGGGCTCACCGATCCAGCGCAGCCGCTATGCGGGGTTCCTGCGAAACGTTGCAGTAGCAATGGGTAACAGCGGCAACCTGTCTTTCCAAGATGCCTTGAAGAAGCTGGCGCAATCCGGCCAGCCGCTCGTGCGCGAACACGCCGAGTGGGCGCTAGCCAAGCTGCAGCGCGAAACCGAAGGAGAATCACCCGGCGCGGAGTGAGCGCCTTTTAGTTGTTCCTTCTCCCGCGATTGTTCTAGGGCTCGGGCTCTTCGGCAGGCTCGGCGTCGATGATCTCGAGTTCGACATCGCCCTCTTCAGCGCGTTGCTTGGCGGTCGCCTCATCGACGATCTCCAATGCGATCGGCTGCTCCATGTAAGCGGCGCCGGCACCGCCGGTGAGAAACATCAACCGATAGCGCTTCATCTCTGTGCCATCGGGCACCTTGAACGTGATCGCGTCAGCGGTCTGCTCGGTAATCTCAACCTCTACATCGGTGCCGCCGGCAGTGATGTAGAGCCTGTCCACGGTGGGCTGGGCGAGATCCGAACCCTTGGCCACAGCCGTTCCGCCGGGCGCAACGGCGTCGGGCACAACCTCAGTCAGGCGGGGCACGGCCAGCGCCATCCCGCACGCCAGCGTAAGCAAGAGGATCGTGAGACGGAATGTACTTTTCATGACCATCCCTCCTTCCGGTGGAACGATATTAAACCACACTCGCTCCGGGCGCAACCGAAAATTGCGGGCGGTGGGCGCGACCCCGACCTCACGCGCGCCCAAAATCGACGGCACCCACACAGCACGGCTAGCTAAGACGGTCTCGCCTCTGTTACAGCGCCACCTAGAGTTACGTTGGCTGCCCGCCACTACAATGGCGAAGGCTTCGCTGATGAGGATCTCGAGGAGTTGTAGCGCCGCTCGGACCCGCGCTGCTAGATCCCCGCGAGGGGCGTCGCCGCAGATCATGGATTACCGGTTCCCGGCTGGCAGCTCTCCGCTGCGCGGAACGGAACTCGAACCTGCAGGCCCGCGGTGAACTTCAGTACCTCGCTGCTCTCTTTCTTGCGGAGCTTCTTGCGGAGCTTGCCCCGGCGAAAGATGGTTCAGCCAACACACGTCGTCGGGGCCGTCACAGCGCTCGGGTTGCTGCTTGCGGGGGTCGGGCGGGCCGCGAAGCCAAACGTCGTGATCGTGATGACGGACGATCAGGGCTACGGCGATCTTTCCGTCCACGGGAACCCCGTGTTGCGGACGCCGAACCTAGATCGGCTGCATGCCGAGTCGGTCCGCTTCACCGACTTTCATGTCAGCCCGTTCTGCACGCCCACCAGGGCGGCGCTGATGACTGGTCGATACGCCGCCAGAACTGGCGCGTATCGCACGTCGCACGGCAGCACCGCTATCCATCCGCGCGAGGTGACGATAGCGGAGGTCTTCGCCGCCAACGGCTACCGGACCGGACTGTTCGGGAAGTGGCACCTCGGCGACAACTATCCTTCGCGGCCGATGGACAAGGGCTTCCAACATGCCGTCTGGCACCGATGTGGGGGCGTGACGCAGATATCTGACTACTACGGCAACGACTACTTCGACGACACCTACCTCGTGAACGACAGCTGGACATCGTTCGAAGGCTACTGCACGGATGTGTGGTTTCGCGAAGCCACCCGCTTCATAGAGGCCGAGTCTAGCGAGCCGTTCTTCGCCTACATCGCCACCAACGCGCCGCACGGCCCGTTTCTGGTAGCCCCGCGCTATAGCGACCCATACGAGCGGGCCGGTGACGAAAAGCAGGACGCGGCGTTTAAGGGGATGATTGCCAACTTCGACGAGAACCTCGGCAAGTTCCTCGCCAGGCTAGAGACCCTAGGAATCGCCGACAACACGATCCTCATCTTCCTCACGGACAACGGCACGGCACGCGGTGCCCGCTTCGAAAGCGGCATCAACGGGCTTCCGGATGAAGGCTTCAACGCCGGAATGCGGGGCCGCAAATCTTCGGCCTTCGATGGCGGCCACCGGGTCCCCCTGTTCATCCGCTGGCCGGCCGGCGGCCTTGGTCGGCCCCGGGATGTCGATGGCCTCGCCGCCCACATCGATCTCTTCCCCACCCTGATCGAGCTCTGCGGGCTGGAGCGACGGAGCGGCCCGCCGCTGGACGGGCGATCGCTTGCCGACACGCTTCGAGGGCACGGCCAGCTACCGGACCGACTGCTGTTTGCGCAGATTCACGGCGGCGCGGGATTCGCGAGACCCGGCGACCGCTGGGAAGGATCGGCAGTGATGACTGCCCGTTGGCGCTTGGTCGCAGGCAGCCTTCTCTATGACATGCAACGGGATCCGTCGCAGATCCGCGACGTCGCGTCGGAGCATCCCGAGACGGTCACACGGCTCAGGGCCGCACACGAGCGCTGGTACCGCTCCATCAAGCCGGCAATGCGCCCCACTCGGATCGTAATCGGCCACGAGGCCGAGAATCCCGCCGACCTTACCAGCCAGGAGTGGCAAGCGCCTGGCAGCCACGTGGTCTGGAGCCGCAGTCATCTGGAGCAGCGCAAGATGGAGAGCTGGCCGTGGCTGGTAGACGTAAGCCGTGCGGGAAGTTACCGATTCACCCTCTCTCGCTGGCCTAGGTACTTAGCCCGCCCGATCGCATCGACACGGGCCCGGCTGGAGATCGGCGACATCGTCCGCGAATCAGTGATTCCCGAACCGGATACTGTCACGGAAGTCTCGTTTGAAGTCGAACTCTCGGCTGGCCCGGCGGAACTCCAGACATGGCTTACGGAACCGGGCGGTCAGACCCACGGCGCATACTTCGTGAGCGTCGAGCGACTCGAATAGTCTCGAGACCCGTTGGACTCTATCGGGGACAGGTGCTCAGCATTGCCCGTGCAGCGCAGTGGAGTAACTTGCCCCGGCGCTTGTCACAGCCCGGCCGCTGTTCGACGGAATCTTGTTCGAGGTGCCGTCGCTGTTGGCGGACGAATCTGAACCGTTCGTCAGCCACTCGGGCCTCACGATCCAAGGCACTGCCAAGGTTTCGTTGAAGCGCAAGTGCAATTTTCAATTATCATGATAATTTAAAGTTGATGTTTCAACGGTTGCTCTCATTGCCGCAACCCGGAACGGAGACGTTCTTTCTCTGGGGCCCTCGCCAAACTGGCAAGAGCACCCTGCTCCGGCGAGCCTATCCGGACAGCCGCTGGATCGACTTGTTGAAGAGCGATGTCTTCGTACGGTACGCGACTCGCCCCGAACTGTTGCGGCTTGAGATCGAAGAGGAGCCGCCGCTCCCAGGCCAGCAGGTCGTCATCGACGAGATCCAGAAAGTGCCAGCCCTGCTCGACGAGGTCCACTGGCTGATCGAGAATCGGGGCGTCCACTTCGCCCTATGCGGCTCCAGCGCTCGGAGTGTCCGTCGCGGTGCATCCAACTTGCTCGGAGGGCGCGCCCTGCGGTACGAACTGCGGGGCCTGACGGCAGGTGAGCTTGGAGGCGACTTTGACCTCGACCGAATTCTCAACCGAGGCTACCTGCCCCGGATCTACGGATCAAACCGGCACAGGAAACTGCTCGACGCGTACGTGAGTGACTACCTCCAGCAGGAAATCCTAGCCGAGAGGCTCGTCCGGAGCCTTCCCGTGTTCTCAGGATTCCTAGAGGCTGCCTCGCTCAGCGAAGGGTCGTTCGTCAACTTCTCGAACGTTGCCCGAGAATGCGGCGTGTCGACTCCCACGGCGCAGAGCTACTTCGGAATCTTGGAAGACACGTTGATCGGACGGTGGCTTCCCGCCTATCGAAAGCGCGTGAAGCGCAGGGTGATCGGCGCGCCGAAGTTCTATTTCGCGGACGTTGGCGTCGTGAACTTGCTGGCCAAGCGCGGAGTCCTCGAATCTGGATCAGCACTGTACGGACAGGCGTTCGAGAACTGGGTCTTCCACGAGCTCGCGAGCTACATCAGCTACCGCGGAGTGGACCTGAATCTGACGTACTGGCGGCTGCCGAGCGGCATCGAAGTCGATTTTGTGGTGGGGGATATGCAGGTTGCACTCGAGGCCAAGGCGGCGAAGAGGGTCAACGCACATCATCTCAAGGGGCTTCGCGCACTAGCGGCGGAACATCCCAGGCTCGAGAGACGCATTGTAGTTTGCTTGGAGCCGCAAGCTTGGCAGGCCAGAGATGGCATTAGCGTTCTTCCTGCATCGACGTTCGCGCACCGCCTCTGGCGGGGGGACCTTCTGTAGAGCCGGGTAAAACGCGTCGGCCGAGATCACGCAGCTAACGCCATCTGGCTACGCTGCAATCCCGCAGGACTGCGTGTCTCACAAGCTCACAAGCCTGCCGGTCTGGAGCCTAGCGACCAGTGGCCGGCGAGCCTGCCGGACGGACCCATGGTGCGTACTTCATGACCGTCGAGCGGCTGGACTAGTGTCGCGAGCGGTCGGATGCCTCGGGCGCTCAGGGCAGGTCCAGTGCCGGGTTGCGGTCAAAGAAGTCGAATGGCCGAAGCTCGAAGCCGTACCACATCGTCGGCATGACCGGCCAGTCCTCTGCGCGGGGCAGGTGATGCATGCCGATCGTGTGCCACACGACAATGTCTCTGTCTCGGATCGGCCGGTCGGCCGCGGTCCACGCGGGCAGCCCCATGCCGGGCTCGCTCAATGTTGGGTGATCACCGGCGGCATGGCGTTCCGCATCTCGTTGCGGGGTCACCCATAGGTGGTGATCGATGAACCCGGCTCGCCGCCGCGGATAGTCATCTTCTGATAGGAGCGTGTTGGCGTTCCTGCCGGGCAATATTTGAAAGCTCGTGGGATAGCCGGAGGAGTTGCGCCTGTCGTTGCTAAGGACCCGCCACAAAGCGGGACGCTGTAGGTTGATATCGAGTCGCGCTTCATGCTCGCTGGCTGGGACGTGCTCCTGCCGGACCCACAGGCTGCGCCGGGGGTGGTCGGCGGGTAGCCGCTGGGTCACCAAGCGGTCCGCAACGAAGCGGTTGGCCGTTCCATCGACGTCTAGATCGAGCCTGTAGCTGAAATAGTGGTCGTGGTTTACCGCAACGATGTTGCGATCCACGAATCGGCCATAGGCGTCCGCCCCAGATCCGGCCAGCAATGCGTTCTTGTCCTTGGTTGCCTTCACTTCCAGGATGCCGGTAGCGCCCACGCGCACCTCGATCGACCCGTCCTGACGAAAGATCCAGTCGAGCAGGTAGTCGTAGTTTCCAACCACGGCACCCACGCGCACGACGAGGTCGCGGCTCTCGCGGCTGTCCGGCATCTCGGAAGACCAGTGGCGCCAAGCCGGATCACCGGTCTCCCTCTCGAAGACACAGATCGTGTCCGGCACAGTGCGCGGGCGGCCCTTGTGGTTGCTCATCACGGTGTCGACATAGGTGGCGTAGTCGGGACAGTCACGGCCTCGCAGCAGTGCCTTCGCCAGCCCACCGGACACGAATTCGCCGGCATCGATGAAGTTCCGCCGGTACCAACCGAACGAAGGGTCCATGTAGGGAACGAAGATCTCGGACAAATGCCCTTGGTACATCACGGACCGAGCCGGACCGCCGGGCTGCTCTTGGTAGCTCACCAAGGAAAGGACTGCCCCGAGCCGCTGATCGGGCCGCAGGTGGAAACGCCAGTTCTGCCAACTCACCAGATGCCCGTCGAATTCGAATCCGGGGCCAAGTGGCTGGCGTGTTTCGAGCGGTCCCGGAGTCTCCCGCGGGCGTTTCAGGGTGGTGCGGTCGAAGTCTCCATCGGTTCCGGTGAGCGGCACGGGGCCATCGTCCACGACCCGCAGGACCTCCTCGGATTCGAGATCGACTACCGCCGACAGACCCTCGACTTGGCGGGTCCAAGCGTTCCGGACTCCGCGGGGCTCAGCGCACCGGACATTGCCGATGCGGCGCCCGCGCTCTTCCTCGGTTCCGAAATAGCCTGGCGGCCCCGTGCTGCAATCAAGAAAGGTTGTGTCGGTGATTCCCCGAACCTTGAGGCCATCAAGGAAATCTGGATGCTCCAGCACCTTGTCGACGACAGCCTCGAAGTCGTCGCCTGACCAGTTCGGCTGGACTCCGGCGAGCGGCGACCATGCTGCGACTCGGTTTCCGGCGAGATCGACAATCGCTTCGAAGGCATCCCTGCCCTGGCGCACCACGGCGTAAGCCATGCGGGGCATTGCATCCCCGGGACGCCAAGCCTGCACGTCGCGTTTCGGAGGCTCGTGCAGCGTCAACTGGGCGAAGCGAGTCTCTCGGTCCATGTGCCCCGCATCGCGGATGAGCTCGAGCGCTCTCCAGATTTCTTGGTAGCTCAGCGGATCGAGAGGGTGGTCGGCCGCGTGCGCCCCTGCAGAGGCCAGGACGGCCGCCAAGGCGACAGTGCACAGGGGTAGCTTGGTCACGATCTACGCTCCGGCTTGCACGCTACGAATTGCGGGTCGCAATTGAGCATGGCCTGATTATGCCAATTGTCAGGCCGAAAATCCGGCCATGTGGCACCACCGCGAACCCTTCGAAATTGCGCTTGCCTGCTGGGAGCTTGGCGCAGGAGCTGACAGTTTGTCGACACGCTCGGGCTGGTCGGCCCTACCAGCGCGGTAGGACGCGCTGCCAGCCGGGATCGACGTGCCTGCGCATCTCGGCCGCATCATCGCGGCGGCGATACGGGATCTTGTCATAGCGCTCCTTGAGCCGGGCCAGCTGGTCTCGGTCGATGTCCACCCCCAATCCGCCGCGCTCGGGCACGCGCAGGCTGCCGCCGACAAACTTGAGCCTACCGCCCAGAATCAGCTCATCGGATGTTTGCCACGGATAGTGCGTATCACAGGCATAGGTCAGGTTCTTGGTCGCCGCGGCGACATGGGTCATCGCCATCAGAGAGATGCCGAGATGCGAGTTCGAATGCATCGACAGGGCCAAGCCGAAGGTCTGGCAGAGCTTTCCCAGGTGCTGCACCTGGCGCATCCCTCCCCAGAAGTGGTGATCGCAAAGCACGACTTGGACGGCATCGCGCCGAATGGTCTCTGGCAGGTGGGCAAACGAAGTCACCGCGACATTGCTGGCCAGCGGCGTGTCGATGCCCTTGCCAAGGAGCGCCGCGCGGGCCTGCGCCATGCCGTCGATTCCCGCCGTGGGGTCTTCGAGGTAGCCGCCGCCGGTCAATTCCTCGCGCAGGGATTCCCCGACCCGCACGGACGTCTCCACCGTCCACGCTGAATTGGGATCGATGCGCTGCGGCACGGCAGGGCCGAACTCCTGCCGCAATTGCCGGACAGTTTCGATCTCCTGTTCGGGATCCAGCACGCCGCCCTTGAGCTTGACGTCCTTGAATCCGTACTCATCGACCATCGAGCGCACCTGTTGCACGATCGACGCGGGAGTCAGGCATTCCCCGTACTTGTCCTCGCGCGCGTCCGAGCCCTCGCCGCCACCGCCGCCGTGCTTGTAGAAGGCATAGGCTGAAAACGGCACTTCGTCGCGAACGCGCCCGCCCAGCAAGTCGCAGACCGGCACGCCGACGCTGCGCCCGATCAGGTCCAAGCTGGCCGTCTCGATGGCTGAATAGGTCCGCGGCCCGGCATCGAGGGGGTTCTCGCCGGGAGTGCTCATCACATGGGAGCGCTCGCTTCCTGCCCCCTCTCCCTCGGCGGCGTCAAGCAGGTCGCCGGTAAGCCGGTAGGCATCCTTGCCGACGACATCCGGCGCGATCTTGCGCAAAGCGTCGGCCGGGCCCTCCCCGCCATAGGTCTCGGCGATGCCGACAATGCCGTCCTCGCTCTCCAATTCCACGATGTTGCGCAGCGCATACGGCGCATGCAGCCCGTAGGAGCTGCGCAGGGGCGGGTCGGCGATCGCGATCGAATGCACCCGCAAGTCTTTGATTTTCATGGGACCAAACCCATTGTAGGAATCGCGCCAGCGACCCACTCGCCGGGGATTGCGCCCCGCTGCGCAAGCTGGCTAGACTAAGAATGTCGCCGTGTGGAACGAACTCTCTTCATCGACACGGCTAGCTTGGAGCAAAAGCCGTTTCACTTCGAGACCCTGATCAGGCCCGGACTGCTGGATCTGTCCGAACGCTGGTCTCTCGGCAAGGAAGTGAAAACGTCGGGATCTGCGGAACTACTCGACAGGGAAGATGTGCGATCCATCCGGGTCCGAGGCCAGATCGAGGCTTCGATCGAGTACGCTTGCGACCTGTGCCTGAAGGATCTGCAGATGGACTTTGACTCCAAGTTCGACCTGTTTTTCTATCCAATGGAGATGCTAGAAGATGGCGGTGAAGCGGCCATCAGCCGCGACGAGACCGAAGTCGGCTTTTACGAGGGCGACGGGATCGGCCTGGCTGATGTGATCCGCGAGCAGTTGCTGCTATGGCTGCCGGTCCGCACCCTGTGCAGCCCGGACTGCAAGGGCCTCTGCCCGATCTGCGGGATCGACCTCAACTCGGGCCGGTGCGACTGCCGGCAGGAGTTCGAAGATCCGCGCTGGGACGGCTTGCGCCAAATCTCGCTCAAGCATTGACGCGCGAATCAACTGGGAGAATACAATCATGCCAAATCCGAAGCGCAGGCATTCCAGGTCCCGCCGGGACAAGCGTCGCACCCACGACAGCCTCTTTGTCCGGTCGGCGTCGGTCTGTCCGACCTGCGGTGTGAACGTGCTGCCCCACCGTGTGTGCAAGGAATGCGGACACTACAAGGGCCGCGAAGTGGTCGAAGTCGACGAAGAGTAGCGCCGACCCCTAGGGAGTCCGAACCCGCGTGGCAAGTTCAGTCACCGTTGCAGTAGACGCGATGGGCAGCGACGACGCGCCCATTGCAGAGGTCGAGGGCTCGCTGCTGGCGGCGGAGGAGTTCGGGGCCAAGATCCTGCTGGTTGGCCGGGAGGAGATCCTGCGCCGCGAACTTTCCCGGCATTTCCCCGCTACCGGCCAGATCGAGATCGTCCACGCCGAAGACGTGGTGACGATGCACGACAACACCTCGGCCGCGATACGCACCAAGAAGGACACGTCGATCCGCGTCGCTGCCGAGCAGGTGCTTTCGGGCCGGGCCGGCGGCATGGTTTCGGCCGGCAACACCGGCGCCGTGATGGCCACGGCCGTGAAGGTCATGGGCCGCATCCCCGGAGCCAAGCGCCCGGCCGTGGCACAGATCTTCCCGACCGACCGCGGCGGGCGCACGCTGCTGCTCGACGTCGGCGCGAACGTGGACTGCACGCCGACGATGCTGGTGCAGTTCGCGGCGATGGGCGAAGTCTACACACGGGTACTGTTCGGGTGCAAGGAGCCGCGGATCGGGCTGCTATCCATCGGCGAGGAAGAGCACAAGGGCAACGACCTGACTAGCAAGGCGAGCAACCTGTTCAAGCAGAAGCCGTTCAATTTTGTCGGAAACGTCGAAGGGCGGGACCTATTCACGGGCAACGTCGACGTGATCGTCTGCGATGGCTTTGTCGGCAACGTGGCCCTGAAGGTCAGCGAGGGCTTGGTGTCAACGATCAAGACCATGCTGATCCAGTCGCTCGAGGCGACCGTCATGCGCCAGATCGGCTACGGCCTGGCAAAGGGCGCGTTTGACGAGTTCAAGAAGCGCGTCGACTACGAAGAGTACGGCGGCGCGCCGCTGCTCGGAGTGAAGGGCGGCGTGATCATCTGCCACGGCCGTTCCACGCGCCAGGCGATCAAGAATGCGGTGCGGGTGGCGATCGATTTCGAGACCGGCGGGATCACGCGGAAGATTCAAGAGAATCTCGTCGACGGCCTCGGGAACATCGGAGGCTAGCCGGGCGCACCGCAAGCAGCAGCCGCTCAATCCTTGGCGCTGCCAAGCGATAGACAAAGGGTGGGCAGGGCATCGGAGACAGCCTGTCCCAGAGCCTCCAGCTGCGGCTGGGCCATGGCTGCTTGCATGGCTTGGAACAGCACCCGCTCCTCGGTTCGAATGTGATTCACCAACGCCGTGCGCAGCTGGTCCAGCAACGGCCCGAGCTCGCCAGCGGGGGCTCGCTCCAAGGCCTCGAACTGCAGGCGGATCGCTTCGTGCTCGGCGATCAGGGTGTCGACCAAGCCGGGTTCGCCAGCCTGCCGCGCGGCCGGGAACACGATTCGCTCCTCGACCTCGAAGTGGCCCCGAAACTCCAGCTGCCACAGCTCGAGCGCCTGCTCGCGCAAGCGCTCGACTTGGGCTGTGGCTGCAGGGCCATCGCCATCGCGCAGGCCCCGCTCGATCATCACGCCCAGCGCCAAGCCGTCGTGGTGCTGGCGGGACAGCGGCACCAAGGCCGAGTGTCGCTTCACGCCCCGGAATCCAAGGTCTCGGGCTTGTAACCGCCCTTGCTCCTGAAGTACAGGAAGAATGCCCCGAAGAACACCACCAGCAACATCGGCATCACCGACACGTACTGGAAGGCGGCGGCGGCACCCTCGTTCTCGTACCAACGGCCCATGAACGGCAGAACGAACGCGATGGCGAGATTGCCGGTGCCGCCCATCAGCGCCAGCGCGACCGGGCCGCCCTTGGGGAAGAGTTCCGAGGTCACGCCCAACATGGTGGGCCAGAAGTAGGTCTTGCCCACGCCGAAGAGCGTGGCGGCCGCAAACGCGCCCATGACCGTACTCACCGAGCCGAGCGAGTACAGGCCGGCGGCGGCCAGCACGGCAGAAATGGTCATCAGGCCGAACGGCGAGAACTTGTGCGCGAGCGGGCCGCCAAAGAAGCGCAGCACGAACATGATGCCGGCGGTATAGACCAAGATGAGGACACCCTGCATTCCGGTCAGGTTGGTGATGAGAGAGGGCACCCACTGGTCGGGTCCCAGTTCGGTGGCTGACGTGAGCCACATGCAGATCCACAGGGCGATGAACGACGGCCGCAGCAAGTCTCGCAGCATGGCGGAATTGCTCACGCCGGCAGCGACACGCTCGGTGGCGGGGAATTGCTGGCCGCGGATCAAGAACAAGTACGCCACGGCCACCGCCAGGATGGTGAGCATCTTGATGCGCCAGCCCAGCGTCGCCGTCGCGGCGCTCACGCCCTCGTCCCCAAGGCCCATCACCATGGTGACGAGAAAAGCGAGCAGGCCGCCCACGATCAAGCCGCCCGGCCACCAAGCGTGCAGGACGTTCATGCGGTGCGTCTTGTCTTCCGGGTACAGCGTCGAGCACAGCGGGTTGATGACGCCCTCCACAAGGCCCTGCGCGAGGCCCAGGGTGAGCATCGCGGCCCACAGCAAGATTGTGATTGGATTGCCGAACAGGGATTCGATCGGCGCATTGGGGAACGGCGCGAGCACGATCGCCAGAATCGCACCGATATAGAACAGTCCGGACAGGGTCAGCAGGCGGCGCATCCCGAACAGGTCGACCAGCGAGCCGCCGATCAGAATCGACAGCGTGAAGCCCAAGAACGCTGGGCTGAGCAGCTGGCCGAGCTGCTCCTTGTTCAGCTGGAAGTCGTTGCCGAGCGCGTCGAGTACGTCACCACGTATCGAGAACACCATCGATGTGGTGACGAGTGCTACACAACTGGCTATGAAGAGACGGTTTCGATTCATGTGGCCCCTCCTTGCGGGTTCGGGCAGATAGCGTAGCACATAGACAGCTCAGGCGGTTGGACGCGGCAGCACCGGATCCGAGTCAGCGAGTGCCCGGCGGAGCGCAGGCGAACGAAGCGCTTTCGGCCGGGTCGCCCGCGCCGTCAAAGACCGCGACTTCGGGGTACGGGCATAGCGGCCTCGTCAGTTCGGTCTTGCCCTGAACCACGCGCGACGCTTCGATCCGCTGCGGCACCTTGCCGTCTTCGACCCACGCCATCAGGGACGCAAAATAGTCGGCTTGGGAGACGCCGAGGCCGCCGCTGCAATGGAACATTCCCGGCACCATGAATAGGCGGAAGAAGTCTCGCGTCTCGTCGCCGGTGACGCGCAAGGCCTCCTCGTAGTAGTTCACTCCCATCATTGGATTCAGCGCGGTATCGGCCCAGCCGAAATACATCAGCATCTTGCCACCTGCGTCTCGAAAGCGGGACAGGTCTGGATCAGTGGCGTCCAAGATCGAGCGGATGAAGTCCATCCGGCCGGGGTCTTCGTCGAAGTCCAAGTCGCTGAGCTCGAATTCGGGATCGTCCGGTTCGAAAGCCAAGTAGCGCAGGAACGTCTCGGCAAAGACCTGCTGCCGGGAGGGTCCGTCCTCTGAAACGATCCAGCCCTGCCAGCCGCTGGTGCGCCTGCGCCCCGATGGGGGGGCGGCTTCCGCGCCGACGGGCTGGCCGGGAAAGATCTGCTCGCCTTTGCTGATCACGCCACCGTAGATCTTTGCGAGGGCCTCGATCTGGCCGTCGTCGAAGCACTGGTCGGTGGCGACACTGTTACAGCGCGGCAAGTCCCTCGCTGGATCGAAGTCGCATGCACGGGGATCTTCCAGCAAGCCGTCTTCCAGCCCGTCCAAGCCATCGCACTTTGCGTAGACTTCCTTGGCGACGGCTTCCATCTCGGACAATGTGAGCGGCACGTCGGCCAGCGCCAGGGCGTTCCAAGCGCCCCAGATCTGGGTGCCGGTGAAGTCAAGCACGGGAGCGCCGACCAAGATGCCATCGAAGTCCTTCGGAAACCGCTGAGCCGCCATCAGGCCTTGGCGTCCGCCCGTCGAGCACCCTCGCCAATACGTATAGTTGGGTGGCCGGCCGTAGTAGATGCCCGCCAGCTCCTTGGCCGTCTGGATCGTGAGGCGGACAGCGCGGAAGCTATAGTCGATCTCCTTCTGGCGATTGTTGAAGGCGAAGGTGCCGAGCGGTTCAGCGGTCCGATCGTGCCCGGTGTTGGTATAGACCGACACGAACCCATCGGCAACGATCCGCTCCGAAGCGCGGATGCTTCCCGGACTGTCAGGCGAGTTGCCGGCGTAGCCGCCGTTGCCGCGCATCACGATGCGCCCGTTCCACTCTGCGGGCAGCACGACTTCAAAGACAATCTCAGGGGGTAGTACACCCAGGACGCGGCAGCGCTCGGGGATGTCGCCCGTCGCTTCGAGGTCCGTGGCGGACAGGATCGTGTACTCGTGGACCGTGCGTTCGGCGAGCGAGGAGCATGCCGCCACGGGCTTGGCGCCTGAGGCATCGACCCGCGCCGGCAGCGACGCGAGACTGGCCAAGGCAGCAACGACCACCAACGGCCGGAATCGACTCGATGCAGTTGGGTGGAGGAAATTCAGCTTCATGTGAGAAACGACCTTTTACAGAGTATTCGGTTGCGGTGTTCCCCGGACGATCTGGTTTCTTGGACCTGGCCGTCTCAGCCACGCCCGGGAAGGCTGAAGCGATCCGAGTGGCCTCACGCCTATTCAATCTGGAGCAACCACGCTGTACGTATTGTGCTGCGCCGAAAGCCTGGTTGAGGCGGACCGCAGTCTCTCCCGCGCTCGCCTCCACAAAGTCCCACTGCGACTACAATGATTCCGGGAATAGACCCGTGACCCGCTTGGTCGTGATGCTGGGTCTCGTGGCCGCTGGAGCGAACGGCGCTGAGAGGCCGGAGACGTTCAGCCAGTACTGCTACGGGTGCCACTCTGATGCCATCGCTAACGCCGGCATCAACCTCGAGCGCCTGGCCAGCGAATCCTCCGTCGCTGACAGCTTCAAGCAATGGCAGAGGGTTGCCGCTGCGCTTGAGCAGCACGCAATGCCTCCGCCGGGTGCGCCCACGCCCGCCGAGCGAGAGCGGCGCGAAGCCGCTCGCTGGATTCGCGATTCCCTCGCCGATTACGCTGCCAAGCACGGAGGCGATCCCGGCCGCGTTACGGTTCGGCGGCTGACAAGCGCCGAATACGCCTACACGATTCACGACCTTACCGGGGTGGATCTCGACCTCGGGCACCACTTTGCGGGAGATGCCGTCGGCGGCGAGGGGTTCTCGAGCTTCGGCGACGTGCAGTTCATGGCCGATGCCAATCTCGAAAGCTATCTCGAGGTTGCCAAGCTCGTTGCCGACCATGCTGTGATCGGGTCGGGACCGCTACAGTTCGGGGTCCACCCGAGGCAGAGCGGCTACGAACTCTCAGCTATCCATCGCATTCACGACCTTTACCGCCAGCACGGCTTTCGCGCCACGGCCGCCGAGGGCGCCAGGCCGTTCGGGCTAGAGAAGTACGGCGCGGCGTTCTACGCGGCCTGGGCGTACCGGCACCGCGACGGCGACGCGACGCTCGAGGAATTCGCCCTGCAGGAGGGCCTCAGCCAGGCGTTCGTGAAGCATGTCTGGTCGGTACTCAACCGCGAGGAAGCGCCCTACCCGGTTTCGGAAGCCATTGCCATGTGGCGAGCCCTGCCCCCTACCGGGGACGAGCAAGCCATCCGCGCAAAATGCACCGAGATCCAGAACTTCGTCGTCGACTGGCCGCGCTGGCTCTTCGCGGTCGGAGCGATGGCACAGGGCGGCGGCGGCGATGAGGGGGCGCTGATCATCACCGACGAGACGATCGTGGGCCGCTCGCGCGCACCGCTCACGTTCACTCCGAGGGATCGCGGTGACGGCCTGGGCGACCTGTATCTCTCGGTTACGCAGCTCAATCCCGCGATGTCGTCGGCACCGCGCGTCGTGTGGCGGAACGCGACCGTGACGGCGACCACGCACGACCAGCAGATCCTGCCGGAGCGGCCGCTGGTTGAACTCCTGCCCGCCGCCGAGATCGAGCGGATCGGCTTCGGGCGGACCGACGGGTTGGGACCTGGCGACTTCGCGACCGTCGGCGAAGCGCGGCTGCGGGTGAGCGTGCCAGCTCCTGAAGAATGGGAACAGTTCACGTTCCGCGTCGAAGTCGAGGTTGATCTGGCCCCGGATGACAATTCGATCCTGCGGGTGGTCATCGGCGATCTGGAAGATGGCTCGAGGACTCGCGCCGCGACGGCGTTGCTGACTCGTCCCGAAAGCACGCCCTTTGCGCGTTTCAAGTCCGGAGTGCTCGAGCACGTCGCGAATTTTCCGCAAGCCTCGCACGGCGAGCCCACGCCGGCGGACCGCGACCCGATCCCGGCCCCGTTCGACAACACCTACGACGAGCCGGAGCGGGACCTGTTCCACTTCCGCATCAAGTACTACCGCCAAGACGATTTTCTCGTCGACAAGATGCTGGACGACGAAACCAAGGTGCGACTCGACCAGGCTTGGTTCGACCTGCTGGATTCCTTCGACTACCACGATGAGTTCTTCGTGTTCACGGCCAAGAAGTTCGGCCTGGCTCTCGACAAGAGGCTGAGCGAACTCGACGCGGGCGAAATCGCGGCCCTGCCGGACGAGCCGCGCGGTTACGCCGAGGCCCTGCGCGGCGAGTTCGATGACGTCCAAGCCGCCCAGCTCGCGGCCCAGCCCGGCCATATCGACGACGTGCTGGCCTTCGCAGCGCGCGCTTGGCGGCGCCCGCTCGCGCTCGTCGAGGCGGATCTGCTACGACGCCTCTACAACATCGCTCGGGAGGATCGCTCGCTCGATCATCGCTCGGCGATACGGACCATGCTGACCAAGGTGCTGGTCGCGCCGGAATTCCTTTACCGCCTCGAGCGCCCGGAACTTGACAGCGGTCCATCGCAGCTCTCGCCGTGGGAGCTGGCAAGCCGGCTGAGCTACTTCCTGTGGGCCTCTGCGCCGGATCAAGAATTGCGGCATGCTGCGGCGTCGGGCGCGCTGGAGGACGAGAGCGAAATCGCCAAGCAGGTCCGCCGCATGCTCTCGGATCCTAAGACCCGGCGCTTGGCGACCGAGTTCTTCGGGCAGTGGCTTGGCTTCTACCGCTTCGACCAGCATACGGGCGTGGACGCCAAGCGCTTTCCGGAGTTCAACGAGGCCGTCAAGTCGGCGATGTACGACGAGGCGGTGTCGTTCTTCGAGCACATCATCCGAGAGCGGCGCCCGTTGCGCGAAGTCTTTTCGGCCGACTACACGTTCCTGAACGACGCGCTGGCCAGACACTATGGCGCAGAAGTCGAGGCCGGGCGCGAGATGGGGCTCGTCGAGACCGCAGACAGGTTCAAACGCGGGGGCATGATGCGGCTGGGGGCCATCCTGACCGCAACGTCCGCGCCACTGCGAACCAGCCCAGTCAAGCGCGGCGACTGGATCTTGCGGCGGGTCCTCGGCACCCCGACCCCTCCGCCGCCGCCCGATGCGGGCTCTCTGCCGGGCGATGAGAAGAGCTTCGGCGCAATGACCGTTCGAGAACAACTCGAGGCGCACCGCGCCAACACGGCCTGCGCGTCGTGCCACTCGCGTATCGACCCGCTGGGCTTCGCTCTCGAGCACTACGATGCGGTTGGCCGGTGGCGCGAGGCCTACGACAACGGAAAGCCTGTCGACGCAGCCAGCGTCATGGCCGGCGGAACGCCGATCACGGGCGTCGAATCGATGCTCGACTACATCGAGAGCCAAGAGCGCCAGATCCTGCTAAATCTCTCCGAGAAGCTGCTCGGAGTCCTTTCCAATCCACAGATGAGCATGAGGAGGGGCGGAGGAGAGGAGCTGGGGAGAAGGCGATTATAGCGGCAGGGGGGAAGGGGTCGCAGGGGAAGGGGAACCCCTTCCCCCGTGCTAGGGGCACAGGGTTGGCAGGGCCGCGGGTGGCGGAGGGGGGCCGGTGGGCTAGCCCACCGGCCAGTTTCTGTGCCCATACAGTTAGCCCCCTGGAATTCCCGGTTTCCAATCCGAAATGAGCATGAACGGCCTGGCCCTCAGGCCGCGCTAGCGGCCTCCCCCCGGATCACTCGGAAGAGCTCGTCGCGGGCCTCGTTGAGCCGCCGGGCCGCCTCGTTGTCGCTGTACTGGTAGGCCTGCTTGTCCAACTGGGCGAAGTCGATCCCGTCGCGCAGGAAGCGCTCCGCGTCCGGCAGCGATTTCAGTTTCTCGTACGGCGTCATGATGTCCTGCCGGCGGTAGCGCTTGCGCAGCTTGCCCTTGGCATCCACCTGCTCGCAGGGGAAGTAGCACGGGCGGTGGTAGTTCAGGTACGGCGTGAGCACGTCCCGGTTGAACGCGTTGAGCCGCTCGGCGTACCGCCCGGCGATGTGCCCGTAGCCGAGTTGCTTGCGGATCACGGTGCCGTTCTTCGACTCCGCCAGCGCGTTGTCGTTGCAGTGCCGCGGGCGCGACTTGGTGAACTCCTCCACGCGCAGCTTCTCCAGCAGGCGCGCCACTTGGTGGTTGATGTACTCGGAGCCGTTATCGGCATGCACGCCCAGAATCTCGAACGGGAAGGCCTCCAGCATGCTCTCCAGCAGCGGCAGCAAGTAGCTCTCCGCGATCCGCTCGGTGCTGCCCACGCCTTCGAACTGCGTCACTTCGTCCACCGCATTGATGTGATAGACCCCCTTGACTTTGTCCAGGTCGCCTTGGTGCACCGAATCAATCCGCAGGTAGCCCGGCCGCCCCTCCGGCCGCGGCCGCCGGCGCTCGCCGATGGCCACCTGCGTGGGCCGCGTGGGCTGCTGCGCGCCCAGCCTTTGCACATACCTGCGGCTGTGCCGCAGGTTGTACAGGTGCCCGTTCGACAGCCCCGCCAAGCGCTCGAAGCGCGCGTCGCCGAACAGCTCCCAAGCACGCTTGAACAGCGCCAGCGTGGCGGGTCCGGACAGCCTCCCGTGCAACTCGTCGGTCTCGGCCAGCAGCTCGACGTCCGCCGCCGTGTACTTGCGTCGGAACGGCTTGGCCGCGCCTCGGCGCCGGTCCGCCAGTTGGCCCTCGGCCAGGTAGCGCCGGATCAGGCGCGTCAGCTGCGACTGCGACAGCCCCGTGGTGCGCTCCAGATAGCTGCGTAGCAGGCCCCTGTCCGCCTTACCCAGCTTCCAGTACGCGAAGCGCCGCAGCACCCGTGAGAGATGCTCGTAGGCCTGCTTGCGCTCCAGTGCCAGGGTGGCCCCCGGCGGGGTGCTGGCGAGGAACTGGCGCACATCGTCCAAGCTCTTGTGAGTTTCCAAATCGAGCTGCAAGATCACCCTCCGATGATCCCCACACCCCTTCTAGGGCCCCCTTCATGCTCATTTCACGTTGGAAACAAGCCCTCCGTTCATGCTCATCTCTCATTGGAAGAGACTCTCGGCTACGCATTCGGGCGTACAATCATAGCGTCGGATCTGCCCTTGCTCGACCGCATGGTCGCGGCTGGATTCGACGCGACGTTCGAAGAATTGGCGCTCCAGGTTGCGACCAGCCGCCAGTTCCGCTATCGTCGCGGACGCTACGACGAGACGCCGATCGAGCTGGCCGACGGAGGAACAAGGTAGTGCACCGCAGACAATTCCTACGGAATTCCGGCATCGCGCTGGCGCTGCCGTGGCTTGAGTCGTTGCCCGCGGCGACGACCGAGCCGCCGACTCGCTTTGGCTTGGTCTACTTTTCGAACGGTGTCGAGCCGGCGCACTGGTGGGCCAAGGGCTCTGGTGCCTCAATGGAGGTCGGTCCCGGTCTTGCTCCGATGCAGCCGCTGACCGAGCACTTCAGCTTCCTGCGCGGGCTGTACAACCAGAAGGCCGCCGAGACGTCAAGCCCGCATCTGGGCGCGATGCCGAACCTGCTTTCCGGGGCCGAGGTCAGCCTCGACCCGGCGGTGATCCGGGTCGGCAAGACGATGGATCAGGTCCTATCGCAGCGCATCGGCGGCCGCACGGAGATTCCGAGCCTGGTGCTGGGAATCGAGCCCAACGAGCTGCGCCTCGAAGATGGCGTCTCGATGATCTATGGCTCGGCGATTTCGTGGGCCTCCGAAGTCAGGCCCGCCACCAAGGAAATCTACCCGGCGCGTGTGTTTGACCGCTTGGTAGGCAACGATCAGGACCGCGAGCTGGATCGCAGCATTCTCGACACACTGCTGGATCAGGCCCACAGCCTCCGCAGCCAAGTCAGCTACAGCGACAGGGCGAAGCTGGAAGAGTATCTCGAATCGATCCGCGACATCGAGCGGCGCATCGACCTCGCCACGAAACAGGAGCGCCTCGAGGGCTGGCGGCCATCCCTGGCCGAGCCCAACATGGAGCGGCCCGCGAGCGAACTTCCGCAGGAAATCCCCGAGCACATGCGCCTGATGCTCGACCTGATCGTGCTGGCCTTCCGAATGGACAAGACCCGCATCGCAACGCTTATGCTCAACAACGACCTGTCCCAGATGAACTTCGGGTTTCTCGACGGTGTCGAAGGGGCCTTGCATCTGGACCTGACGCACAATGGCAAGGATCCCGAACTCGAGGCCATGTACCTGAGGACGAACCAGTTCCACTTGGAGCAGTACGCCTATCTGGTGCGCAGACTGAGCGAAATCGACGAGGGCGGAAAGTCGCTGCTCGATTCTTCCATGCTGATCGGGTGCTCGAACCTCCTGGACGGGGACCAGCACCAAGCTGACGAGATGCCGTTCCTGCTTGCCGGTCGAGGCGGGGGGCTGAGGCCGGGACAGGTGCTCGACTACTTGAGTGCCGGGGACGACAACCGACGCGCTTGCAGCCTGTACCTGTCGCTGATGGATCGGATGGGTGTGGGCCTAGACCGATTCGGAGACAGCCGCCGGCGACTCGACAAGATCTGAGACGCTCGCTTCCGGTCGGAACCTGGCAACGGCTTGCCGCTCACCGTCGGCCGGCGGCACGAACCCTGCTGCGAAGCTGATCGTGGTAGTGTGCATCAGCCGTGACCGCCTCTGGCGATGCCGCTCCTTCGAGAAGCAGGCCGCACAGGCGCTGGCGGTCCCGGTCCTTACGGATCAGTTCGAGGACGTACTCACCCGACGATCTGTAGCCCCGTGCGCTGACCTGATCGTCCACAAAGGCCATGAGGGCCTCGGGAAGCGATATGTTCATCGTGCACATGAATTACGACACTACTGGCATTGGCGAAGTTTGGCAAGCGAGGGGAAGTGAGACCCAGCTGTTGTCTTAGCCTGGCGAGAGCGATGCCGGAATCTCAAGCGCGCTGGTTCTCAGCCTCTAGGCCGATCCCGGGGGGTGGAAGTCCGTGGACGCGTCAGTCTGGAAGGCCTCGTATCGCGAGTCGTTCGAGAGCGCAGAATCGGATAACCGTGGCTAGTCGACCCCAAGTGCAGCGATCCAGCCTGCACATCACCGAAGCAGGTTGGCTGAACGTAATCCTTAACCGATGCTGGTTCCCCAGTCTCCCTGCTCTAGGTTGAGAGACAATGGACGGGCTATGGAATCGACCGACCTTTACAAGGCCGAACAGCCGAGCCCGTTTCGGCTCTCTCGTCGCTCCTTCTTAGGACAGTCCGTTGCTGGGCTCGGCGTGGGGACGTCAATCCAGCTGTCTGGGCAATCAAATCCGGGCGACACTCAGCCAAATATCCTGTTCTGCATATCGGACGATCAATCTTGGACCCACGCCGGGGCCGCAGGAGATCCGGTCGTCAAGACACCCGCCTTCGACCGCGTCGCCGCCAACGGCGTGCTCTGCACCCATGCGTTCTGCGACGCTCCGACATGCGGTCCGTCGCGGAGTGCGATCCTAACGGGGCAGTCGATCTGGCGACTGGAGGAAGCTGGCAACATCCATAGCACGCTACCAAGCAAGTTCGCGACCTACACCGAGATGCTCGAGGGTGCCGGCTATATGATCGGCCACACCAGCAAGGGCTGGTCGCCTGGCCGGCTAGAGCCAGGCGGCCGCACGAGGAATCCGGCGGGCGACACTTTTGAGAGCTTCGACCAGTTTATGGGGCAACGTCCAGCAGACAAGCCATTCTGCTTCTGGCTGGGCAGCCGGGACCCTCACCGGCCCTACGAGCTCGGCTCGGGCCAGCGGTCGGGGAAGGATCCGGCGCAGGTCGTCGTCCCGCCACACATGCCCGACAACTCTGTCACGCGCAATGACATCCTCGATTACTACGTCGAGGTCGAACGCTTCGACAGCAACGTGGAGCGCGCTCTGAACCTGCTGGAGGAGACCGGCCAGCTCGACAACACCATCGTGGTGGTGACGAGCGATCACGGAATGCCCTTCCCGCGCGCCAAGGCTAGCCTGTACGACTACGGCAGCAGAGTCCCGCTGGCGGTCTCTTGGCCCCGCGCGATCCCGGCGGGCCGGACGGTCGATGACTTCATCAGCCTCAGCGACATGGCTCCTACGTTTCTGGAGGCCGCCGGCCTTGAACCGCACCAAGACATGACTGCCCGCAGCCTGCTACCGATCCTCCAGTCAAGCGAGAGCGGTCAGGTCGATTCCTCGCGCGACACCGCGTTCTTCGCGATGGAGCGGCACGATGGTTGCCGTCGCGGGGGCAAGGGGTACCCGTGTCGCGCCATCCGCACCGCCGACTACCTCTACATCCGCAATTTCGAACCGACTCGCTGGCCTTCCGGCTCGCCGAACGCCGCTGATTGCGCACGCGGGATACCCTACGGAGAGATCGATTCCTCGCCGACCAAGACCTTCATGATGGAGAATCGTGGCGATCCATCGGTGGACCGTCTGGCCGAACTGGCGTTCGGCACGCGGCCGGGCCATGAGCTGTACGACCTGCGGGCGGATCCCGGGCAATTACGCAACGTTGCCACCGAACCGGCGCTGGCTAGCCAAGCTAAGGCATTGGATGCTCGACTGATGGCGCACTTGGCCGACACCGGCGATCCGCGCGCCCTCGGCAAACCCGCGCCGTGGGACTTCTATCCCTATTACGGGCGGAAGGTCAACGAAGACTGGACCGTGGACGCTCCAGGGTAAGCGGAACAATCCCTGACCAAGCCCCACCGACCGCCTTAGAGAGGCGCACTTGTTGTCCGCGCACGACATTGCGAACCGGGCCGCCACTAGTCGGAGTTGAGTCGCTCGTCCCCGGTCGCCCAATTGGCGGCGGCCACCCAAGCGGCAGAGCCACTCAAGTACGCAGCCCGCCACCGAGCCAAGCCTGATCACCTCATTGCGGCACTGCGGGCCGTAGAATGAATAGGCTCCGCGCGTGCCCGGTTGGCGAAATTGGTAGACGCAACGGACTTAAAATCCGTTGTCCGCAAGGACGTGTGGGTTCGAATCCCTCACCGGGCACCAAGCGCCCAAGACTAGGCGGCGGAAGCGTCGGCCGACAGCGCGCGGACACCCTCATCCGCGTGGTAGGAACTGCGCACAAGGGCCCCAGATTCGACATGCCGGAAACCAAGCCGGTAGCCATGCTCGCGGATCCGCTCAAACTCCTCCGGGGTGTAGTACTTCTGAATTGCCAAGTGGTCCGGCGATGGCCGCAGGTACTGGCCCACCGTCAAGATCTCCACGCCGTGCTCGCGCATGTCACCTAGGGTGTCGGAGATCTCGGCATCAGTCTCGCCGAGTCCCAGCATGATGCCCGACTTGGTCGGAATCGCCGGCCGCGCCGAGCTGGCGTGCCGCAGCATCGTCAGTGAGCGGCGATAGTCCGAGCCGACCCGTACCGTGCGGTACAGGCGTGGCACAGTCTCGATGTTGTGATTGAGGATGTTCGGCCGGGCATCCAAAACAATGTCCATGGCAGACCGCGAGCCTTGGAAGTCCGGCACCAGCACCTCCACAGTGCAGTCCGGCAGGCGCGCCCGGATCGCCCGGATCGTCATGGCAAATAGCTCCGCGCCGCCGTCCGACCTGTCGTCGCGGTTGACACTCGTCACCACGGCGTGACGCAGCCCCATCTGCGCGATGGCATCCGCCACTCGTCTCGGCTCGTCGTAGTCCACTGTCTCGGGAGGCCCTTTCTGCACTGCGCAAAAACCGCAGCGCCGCGTGCATACGTTGCCCAAGATCATGAACGTCGCGCTGAGGCGATTCCAGCAATCTCCGACATTGGGACAAGCGGCGCTCTCGCAGACGGTGTGCAAGCGAAGGTCGCGGACCAAGTCCTTCAGCCGTTGGTAATTTTGACCGGTCGCCGCAGGGGCAACGAGCCAGCGGGGGCGCGGGCCGGCCGGGTTCTCGAGCGGCTTGGCATGCGCCGGAACGATCGGCTTGGAACGCAGGTTTGCAACCGGGATGAAGCCGCTCATTGGTTCGCCGATCAGCAGGCCCGGCACCCTTTGCGAGGGTCGACGGATCCCGACCTCATGCTACCAACGCGCTTCCCGGGCGCGCCCGGGAAGCGCTGCTGGCTATTCCTCGCTGGAGAAGAACTTATACACCAGCGCCGCCAACACTCCGCCCAGTGGGCAAGCCACGAAGAAGATCCACAGGGAGGAAATCGCATTCGAGGCATCGCTGAACAATGCCGGGCCGAGCGAGCGCGCCGGGTTCAGCGATGCTCCTGTCACCGGGCCGCCCGCCAAGATGCAAGCCGTCACGATGAAGCCGATCACGATGGGCGCGAAATCGCCCGCCTTGCCGCTGACAGCCGTATGGTAGATCGCGTTGACGAGCAAGAACGTCAGGAACAGCTCCAGCACGAACGCCTGGCCGATGCCGACGCCCGCGGCCGGAACCGTCGCACCCATGGCGCCCGCGGAATCACCCAGAACATAGAACAGCGTCGCAGCGCCCACGATTCCACCAAGCAACTGCACGAGGATGTATCCGATCGCGTCGCTGAGCTTGATCTGGCCGCCCGCGAGCAAGCCGATGGTGACCGCCGGGTTGATGTGCGATCCCGAATAGCTGCCGTAGGAGAACGCAAACGTCATCACCACCAAGCCGAAGGCGAAGGCGGCCGCCACGAGACTGCCGCTGACCTGGGCCGCGCCGGCGCCTATGAAGATCAGTGCGAACGTCCCGATGAACTCGGCAACGAGTGCTTTGATTTGCATGAATCGAGTACCTCCTGCACCTCCCGCTGCCAGCGGGCGTAGCGACACCGCAGCATTGTATCAGCGGCTCGCGTCAGGTGGCTTCAGGCGTTCCTTATACTTGCCTCAGATAGCAGAGATTCGTTACGGAGCCCGAAAATGAGAACTGTGCAACAGCAACGCAGCGACGTTGAGCAGTATCTCGACTCGGGATTCTTGGACCTTGACGGGTTGCTGGACGCACTCGAACTCGCCGTCGAGCCTTCCTCCAGCCTGTTCGGCAAGCCCGGCTTGCGACTGCGCAAGTGTCCTGCCGAAGGCCGCAAGGTAGCGATCGCGATCAGCGGCGGCGGCGCAGCCGGGGCTTACAACGCAGGCTTGCTGGAAGTCCTGCTCGCCCGCATGCGGAAACGCGGAATCGAGCCCGACCTGCTGGTCGGCACGTCCTCCGGCGCACTTAACGGCTACGGCGTCTTCCTTGAGTCACTGGGCATGGGCAATCCCCAGTTCGACAGCGAGCCCTCGGTGCGGCAGCCCTACGAGAGCTACATCGCTTCGGTTTGGTCGTACATGGCCCGTGACGGCAAGGCATCGCGCTGGGTCGTCGGCCGCCGTTCGTGGATCGTCAGGCTGGTGTCGCGCGGCGCGCGAAGGCGTTGGAGCCTAGTCGGGCTGATCTTGGCGGCCATCGGCACCTTGCTCCTGTTCCAGCCGAATCTGCTCCTGCCGCTCGCAACGCTAATTGCTGAGCCGGGCCCGGACGGCCTGGCGGGAGCCGTGCCGTTCTTGTTTGGGTACGCCGTGGTCGCAACGGTTGTGCTGAGCCTCGTCCTATGGCTGGTCCTGCGCAGGTTCGGCCAGAGCCTGTTCCTCGACCTGCCACTGCTGGGATTCCTTGCCAACACCGGGCCCAACGGCGATCTGCGACGCCGTCCTAGCGGGCCCAAGGGCCAAGCTGTTGATCAGGCCAAAGTGCTGAGCCGGAATATCGTCCGCCGCTGGTATGACCGCGGCGGGCATGCACCGGAGTTCATCATCACCGGCACCGACATATCGGCCGGACGCGAGTGCCTGTTCACTTTGGTGCGCCCAGAGACCTATGGCTTGCTGCGGCGGGCAGAGTGGATGGCGGTGCAATTCGATTCCGACTCGGGCGCGGCGGGCGAATATCGCGGGCAGACCGAGGCACTGTTTACCCGCTCCGAACGCCTACTGCAAGCGCTGGTAGCTTCGTCAGCCGTGCCGGGAGCGTTCCCGACCCAACGGATTGGCATTTACGAGGGCGGCTCGAGCTCGGTGGCCCACCACCACTTCGTCGATGGCGGGGTGATGAACAACAGCCCCGTCCACATCGCCATCGACGCGGGCGCGACACACGTGATCTCGCTCGAGATCCTGCCACACGATTCCAGCGACGAGCTGCGTCCCGACCAGCGAGGTCGTGGGCGTTACCTGCTGTTGGAGGCAGCTCTTGCCACCTTGACGACAGTGCTGGAGCGAGCGATCAAGCAGGACGTGCGCCGGACCGCCTCTTGGAACCGTTTCCTAGTCAGCCGTCCCAAGAGCCTCGACAGCGGCCGCGCCGAGGACACGGATAACCAGCGCAGCAGGCGCATCGTGCCCTTGTACCGAATCGCGCCTACCGAGCCACTGGTCGGCACCGTTGAATTCGACGGGCGGTTCGAGGCGGGCCAACGAACGGTGACGCTGCGAGACCTGCTGCAGCGTGGAGTGCTCGACATGCAGGGTCGCAATGTGTGGACAGCGACCCTGCGGCACGAACCGGGATGGCGCGACCCAGACTCCGAAGTCGCGGAGTCGCTTTACCAGGCCAGCGCCTAGAGCGCCTGACATGCGCGGAGCTTCTCTAGCGCGCCATTGTTCCGTTTGTGCTGCCCAGACTGCCTCAGTGCTCGCTAGAATTGTGCGGGTATCGCCATGAGCAACTCAAGACGCCTAGCCGCAGCCATCCTCGTGATATTGTCGGCCGCCTGTAGCCAGCTTCCCGTCGTAGAGGTGGACTCACCGATGGAGGCCCCTCGCTGGGCCTTGCTGGAACGCGAGTTGCTGGAAACCAATTCGAAAGCGGTCGAAGAGTTCGCGGACCGCTATCTGGACGATCGGGGCTACCTCTTGCACACGCCGCGCTGGGGCACGCTGGACGGTCCCGATGACGCGATCGAGACCTTCTACAACTGGACCCTGCTGCACGCCTTGGGCGGCTCGGATTCGGTCTTGGATCTCTACAAGAAAGGGCTTGAGGGGCATCTCCAGCAATACGGCGAACTGCGCACTGAACTGACCACGCTGGCCAGCAACGGGGCGTATCACCGCGAGTTCATCACGCAGTCGGACTGGTTTCACACCGGAGAGGGGATGCGGGCATTCCTGCTCATGGGGCACTCGGCCCCGGACGACGATCTGTTGGTGGAGAGGATGGAGCGCTTCGCCCAGATGTACACGGGCGAAGACCCCTCGGTGGCCAACTACGATACGGAGCACAAGATCATCCGCAGCCTGTGGAACGGCAGCCTCGGCCCGATGTTGCGCAGGGCCACTGTCTACGACTGGGTCGGCGACCCGGTGCCGGGCAAGTTCCACCTGCTCCACAATCCGGCGCGGACGACGCAACTGCTGGACCTCGAGCAGTGGTACCCGCGCATGCTGGCCCACTGCGACGAATACCTCGACTCGGTCGGCGACACTTTCCTGAATCTCGCCGCGACCCTACTCAGCACCAATGCGTACGCGCTGACGGGGAAGAGCAAGTACAAGGATTGGACCTTGGAGTACTTGGACGCCTGGAAGGAGCGCGCGGCCGCGACCGGCGGGATGATTCCCTCCAATATCGGTCTCGACGGCACGCTCGGGGGAGCCCACGACGGCCAGTGGTGGAAGGGCACCTACGGCTGGAACTTCACCATCTTCGATGGGGAGCTGCAGCAGATCGCGCACCGCAACTACTTCACCGCCTCATCGTTCCAAGGCTTCGCCAACGGCCTGCTGCTGACCGGAGACCAAAGCTATATCGATGTCCTGCGCACGCAAATGGACCGCGTGCTGGAGGCCGCCCAGACCGAGGACGGCGAGCGGCTCCTGCCCACCATGTACGGCGATCCCCGCGGCTATGCATTCAACGGCGAGCCTGAGTTCTACAGATACCAGCCGGTGACCTACTCCGACCGGCTGGCAGAGATCTATCTGTGGTCGATGCAGCCGGAGGACTTGCAGCGGGTGCCGCAACAGCAGGAACCGTGGATCGCGTTCTTGCAAGGCAACGACCCAGGCTATCCCGAGCGCGCAATGGAGGGAGATCTCGAGCACATCCGCGCACGCTTGGAGCTACAGCGCAACGACGAGACGACTGCCGAAACGAGGCTGGCCGACTACTTGCTCGGCATCGTGCCGGCGACGACCGACACGCTGTCCGAGCTGACCACCGGCGGGTATTTCGCCAACGGCCGGATCTGGGTCCTGCACAGCCGCCTGCGCTATTTCGATCCCGAGAGCCGCCGAGCCGGCTTGCCGCCAGACGTGGCCGCCCTCGTGCATTCGCTGGAGGACGACTCGGTGAGCGTGACGCTGGTCAATCTCAGCGATAGCGCGGCACGCGAGGTCGTCGTGCAAGCGGGCGGGTATGCCGAGCACCAATTCACCGCACTGGAGCGCGCATCGGGCGCGGTTGATCTTGACGCGAACGCCTTCAGCGTGCGGCTCGCGCCCGGCAGCGGCGAGCGGCTGACGCTGCGCATGGCGCGCTATGCCAACCAGCCCGACCTGGCATTTCCCTGGTCTTGGTCGCGGCGCTGAGCGGCAGTCCGTCAGCCGCCCAAGGGCTCGATGGATGCGGCCACGTGGTCGCGGTAGGTCACCCGCACAGGCTCAAGCCCGGCTGCCGCGCACTGCTTGTAGTCGACGATCCGAGTCATCCCGCCCGGCGATTGGCGCGCGACTTCGCCGACGCCCAGCGCGAAGCCGATGCGCACCTCGCTCATGCCGACCTCGACGACGCCCTGGGCCGCCGCATCCCACATCTCCTCGGTCCAGTGGTCGTAGATCTCCTTGGGGTCCTTGACGAAGAAGATGTCATCCACGAAAACCCGCTGCACTGTGCCGATGACAAACGAATGCCGCTCGCCCTCCTTCTCGAACAGCAAGACAACCTCGCGCCCGCGCGTTTCGAACGCTAGCGGGACGATTCGCTCGAGTGGCTCGAAGAGCCGCTCGCCGGGCTGGTAGGCCCAGCGGTAGCCCTCGCGGATCCACAGCGGCTTGCCCGTGAGTCGCTCCCGCGCCGAGGCCAAGTCGGTCGCATACGACTTCGGCACGAACACGAACGCATCGGACGGAAGGTTGCGCTTGGTCGGCTGCTCGCCGATGGTCATGTTCGCGATTCGGTTCCGCTCATAGAAGTGGTAGGCCAAGTAGACCGCGCCGACGACCAGCGCCACCTTGATCGCCAGCCGGAACCAGAACAGCCACTCATCGCCCGCGAACTTCAGCCGCATCAAGAACTTCCCTCAGGGTTGGTTGCCCAACGCTAGTGGCCACGCACGGTTCAAGTCTAGACGATCGTCGGCTAGCCGCTCCGAAGCTGATCGATCCGGTGGTCGAAGCCCCGGCCTCCTGAGCCGGCCGCGCCGATCTCGCTCTGGGCAGGCTGCCGACTCCCATGATCCCCTCTTGCCAAGATGTGTTACGATTCGCCGCGCTCTGCGTCGGCATCCGTCCCCCCTTGTGGCGAATCGTGGCGTTTCCGACTCAGTTCGCACTGGAGGAATCATGAACGAAGGGATGGAGCAACCGCCCGCAAGGCCGGCCTGGAACCGCGTCACTGCGGTACTCAGGTTCGAACCCGGCATCTTCAATGAGATCGCGCAGGACAGCAAGGCGACGGGGCAAGCTTGTGTCGTCTTCGGGGTGGCCGTGCTTCTCGGCTCTTTTTGGACGCTGCCAATAGTCCCGCTCGCATGGCTGTTCGGGTTCCTCGGCCTGGCGCTCATGACAGGCCTCTTCATGCTGTTGGCTCGCATGTTCGCTGGCGGTCCGCCCCCTGAAGGGGCGGCAGATCCGGACGGACTTCGCGAGGATCGCCGAGATGACATGCCGCCCTACTCGGGTTGGTTTCGCGCGATCTTGTTTGCCTCGGCGCCTGTGGCTTTCGGCGTGGTCCCGCTCGTCGGCACGCTGATCGGGGCGATTTTCAGCCTGATCTTGGAGATCGTTGCTATCCGAGAGCTGTCCGGGATCTCAACTGGCGCAGCAGTGATGGCATGGATCATCGCGATGCTGGTCCCTGGAATCCTTCTCGTTGTAGGCATCATGATTTTCGGATTCTCGCTTCTCGCAATCTTCGGCCTCAACGAAGCACTACATTGACGCGTAACGGTGCCACAGGATTCGCGATCAATGATCGACTCCGGCCTGGCGTCCAAGAAGAACGAGCTTTCGCCTGTCTATCTCAGGTGCCTTAGACTCATCGCACTAGACGTAGGCAAGATACAAGACGCTCACACCGCCGGATAGCGGCCGAATCTCGACCCGCTTGAATCCTGCCCCGATCAGCAGTTCCCGAACCCGCTCGGGCGACGGAAAGCGCTGCACAGAATCCTGCAGATAAGAATAGGCCCCTCCGCTTCCGGAGATGGCGTTGCCCAGGCGCGGCAGCACGTGCTGGAAGTAGAAGTTGAACAGTGCGCCCCAAAGCTTGAAGGTCGGCTGGGAGAACTCCAATACCGCCAGGCAGCCGCCCGGAGCCAGTAACCGGCAGAACTCTTCGGCGCCGACGCGATAGTTGGCGAGGTTTCGAAACCCGAAGGCGATGGTCACCAAATCTACGCTCGAGTCAGGCAGCGGCATGCGTGTGGCATCCGCCTCGGCCAGAATACGAGGCAGGCCGGCACGCTCGAACTTGTCGGCGGCACGCACCAACATCGGGCGACAGAAGTCCGAGGCAAGGCACGCTGGGACCTTGTCCGGGCGCAAGCGCGCCCGCTCACGGGCCAAGGCCAGCGCCAGATCTCCCGTGCCGCAGCAGCAATCGGCGATATTCACCGCATCGCGCTGCAAGTAGGGCCGCACGGCGTGCACCAGCGTGCGGCGCCAGAAGCGGTCGATCTGGCCTGATAGCAGGTGATTGAGCAAGTCATAGCGCGGCGCCACCCGCGCGAACATGTCGCGCACGGCGCGGGCGGCCTCGGCTTCGTTGCCGACCTCGATGCCAGCCGGCAAAGCGCCGCGCTGTGGCTCTTCCACTGGCACCACGTATGCGGCTCTAGACCGCTGCCGATTCGACGGCGCCGCAGGCTGCGAGCGCGTGCTCGGTTGCAGCGATCACTTGCTCGGCAGGCGGGTCCAGTTCCTCGCTCACGCTTCCGATCGAATCGGCCAGCACGAATCGCACCCTGCCGCCGACCGCCTTCTTGTCACCCGCGGTCCGCGCGGCGATGTTTCGGGCGTCCAAGCTCTCAAGACCCGCAAACGACCCGTACGAGAGCACGACAGCTTCGATCCGCGCGCGATCACGGGAGCCCAACCGGCCGCGCAACTCCGACAGGCGCGCCGCGGCGACCATCCCGAAGCCGACTGCTTCGCCGTGCAACAGGGTGCTGTAGCCGGTCTCGGCCTCCAAGGCGTGGCCGAGCGTGTGGCCGAAGTTCAGGATGCGCCTCAGCCCGCTCTCGCGCTCGTCGGCGCGCACAACCGCGGCCTTGATGCGTACTGACTCTGAAATCATCTTCTCGACCGCTTCCCCGGCGCGCTCTCGGACCATGGATGCCCGGGTTTCCATGAAAGCAAACAGTTCCGGATTACGGATGATGCCGTGCTTGACCACCTCTTGCACGCCGGCGAGATACTCGCGATCCGGCAGCGAGACGAGGGTGTCCGGATCGACCAGCACAAGTCGCGGCTGGTGGAACGCTCCGACTAGGTTCTTGCCAGAGGAGAGGTTGACGCCTGTCTTGCCGCCGACCGAAGCGTCGACCTGGGCGAGCAAGGTGGTAGGGACTTGGACGAAGTCGATGCCGCGCATGTAGGAAGCGGCCACGAACCCAGCCACGTCGCCAGCGACTCCGCCCCCGAACGCTACCACGGCACTGCCGCGGTCCGCTCCCGCGGCGTGCATGTCCGAGCACAGCCTCTCGACCGTGGACATGCGCTTGCGCGGCTCGTCGAGAGGACTCGGCAGCGCCACCCAATCGCAGCCTTGGAGTCCCTCCGCCAGACGAGACTCGTAGTGTCTCCAGACGGTTTCGTCCGCGATCACGAACAGCCGACGATCCCCGAGCGTCTCGCGAATTAGCGACCCGGCGCGTCCGATCAGGCCGCCTTCGATGCGGACATCGTAACGGGAACCAAGCGTCTCGACGGACACGAGGGCCATTAGTCCTTTTTGTACCATGTGGACTTGCTGCAAGCGGTGCCGGCCGGGCGCGGCCCGGGCCCGCAGCCGCATCGTTGGGACTGCCATGGAAACCGACTTTCTGGTGATCGGCGGCGGCGTGGCGGGCCTCAGCGCGGCCATCGAGGCGGCCCCGGCCGGCCGCGTTCTCGTGCTGACGAAGGACCGCCTGCGGGAATCGGCCACGGAGTACTCGCAAGGCGGCGTAGCCGTCGCCCTCAGCGACGAGGACGAAGTAGGCCTGCACGAGCAGGACACGCTTCAGGCTGGAGCTGGCTTGTGCGACCCGCGGGCGGTGCGAGCCCTGACCGAGGCCGGCCCGCGCCGGATCGAAAGACTGATCGAATGGGGCGCGGAATTCGACTCGGCCGGAGGCAAGCTGTCGTTCTCCATCGAGGGAGCGCACAGCGTGAACCGCGTGCTCCACGCTGGCGGAGACTCCACCGGAAAGGAGATTGGCCGCACACTGCTGCACAAGGCGAGATCGATTGATGCGATCAAGTTTCAGAGCTTTTCGTCGGTGGTCGATCTGCTCGTCGAAGACGGAACGGTTTGCGGCGCGCTCGCCTGGAATGAAGAGCAGCGCGAGCTCGTTCCGGTCCACGCCCGCGCAGTGCTCCTCGCCACCGGGGGCATCGGGCGGATCTACCGAGAGACCACGAACCCGGATGTTGCCACGGGGGACGGCGTGGCCATGGCCTACCGCGCCGGGGCGGTCATCGCCAACATGGAGATGGTCCAATTCCACCCGACAGCGCTGTTCCTCGAGGGGGCTCCGCGTTTCCTGCTGTCGGAAGCCTTGCGCGGAGAGGGCGCGGTCCTGCGCAACGCCAACATGCAGCGCTTCATGTCGCGCTATCACGAAAGCGAGGAGCTCGCACCCCGGGATGTGGTCTCTCGGGCCATCGTCAGCGAACTCGCGCGGCTGCGCCGCGGGCCGGTCTACCTTGACCTGACTCATCTGGGTGATGGCTACGCACCGAAGCGCTTTCCGCGCATCTACCGCACCTGCCTGCTATACGGGGTCGACCTTGAGGTGGAACCGGTTCCTGTGCATCCCGCGGCGCACTATGCCATGGGCGGGATCTTGACGGACCACGACGGAGCGACGACGCTGCCGGGGCTGTACGCAGCCGGCGAAGCGGCCTGCAACGGTGTGCATGGCGCCAATCGCTTGGCCAGCAATTCCCTGCTAGAAGGACTGGTATTCGGGGCGCGGTGCGGGGAAGTCATTCGCAATCACGCGGGCGAATCGCTCCGGAATCCGCCTCTGCCAAGGCGGAAGCGCGCCAGCGCCCTGCCAGGCAATGCCATTGCGAACCTGCGCCACCTCGCATGGCGGCACGCGGGGATTGCGCGGTCCGGGGAAGGCCTCCGCGCGGGCCTAGAACAGCTAGACCTGCTCTCAACGATGTTCGAAAAGGGGCTTGCCCGCACGAGCCGCCACGGATTCGAGACCGACAATATGTATCAAGTGATCCGCTTGATCACGCGCTGTGCGTTGGCACGCGAGGAGAGTCGAGGCGGCCACTACCGCGTGGACTTCCCGTCGGCGCGCACCGAGTTCCGAAAGCACTCGCGTATCCGGCGGGGAGGCAAAGTGCATTTCGCCGATATAGACGCTGGATGAGCTGTCACTCGTCATTTCTTGTTGGTAAATTGCCGTTCTGGCCGACTTGGGCTTCCCTTAGAATCGCAGTTGCCTGCCACATAGCCTGCTATCGTCCTAGCGACCGGACATTGTTGATGCTGGGAGATTGGAGACATTGGTGGGCTGATGCTCACATTCGGTTTAGATGATGCCGAATGGACTTTCCGGATACTTGAGGGCGAGAAGAGGCAGACCGGCGCAGTGCGGCAGACGCAGGCATCTGGCAGCACCGGGTTGGGGCTGCCCGGCCAGCGTTGCCGTGCCGGTTATTGCGTTGCGCAGGGGTCCCATGCGGCCGTCACGCAATGGATGGGAACACGGATCACCGGCGACCATCGGACAGGCTTCGAGTTGCGCCAAGGAGCGGTTCCCGACGCGGCCCGCAGCAAGGCCGGCGAGAGGATTCCCGACCCACGACAGTGCATCCAGGAGAGCGTTCTGCACTCCTGCTGACGATCCCCTACGGCGGCCCCCGCAACGTCTGCCGGTAGCGCACCATCGTTTGCAGCTGCCGGTACGCCTGCCACAGCACTTCGTTGCCCGGCAGTTCCCGGTGTTTCTTCGGACGCCAGCCCCGCATGCGCGCCAGCAGCAGCACCCAACTGCGAATGCCCGCTCCCACCGGCTGGCCGCGTTCCCGCGGCGGTCGCAAGCGCTCCGCCTCCGTCACGGCCTCGATCACGGCCAGCTCGTCCGCCGTGAGCACCTCCTCCGCCGGCGTGTCCGGCGCGTCCCGCGCGTAGCGGTCCAAGCTGAACACTCTCCAGGCCGTGATCGCGTCGAACACCAAGCACTTGCCCAGCGCCTCCGCGTCCCGCAAGCGCCGGTCCTCGATCCGCGTGCCGCTCTTGAGCAGCCGGAAATACTCCTCGATCGCCCAGCGCCGCTCGTACCAGCCCACGATCCGCTCGGCCCACTGTGCTGTCGCCGCCCCCTCGCTGCACAGCAGCAGCCACTCCAAGCCATCTTCCCCGGCTGGCGGGTTCGGCTCCAGCACCCGCACCAGCCACACTGGCAACGGCTGCGCCTGCCCGGCCTGCCCCTGCGGCGGCAGCAACTCCACCCGGCCGATTCGGATCTCCGTCACTGCCGTGCGCTTCTCCCGCGCCCGCTGCCCCCCTTGCGAGTCGATCTCCACCTTGCGGCCACTCACCAGCACCTCTTCGAAGTCCGGCTGCGCCTCGATCGGCCGGATCATCTCCGCCGCGAACGCCGCGTCCCACACCCGTACCTTGCGCTGTCGCCCCAAGTGCACCCGCACCAGCAACCCGGCCTCCTGCCGACGTTCCGCCTGCTGTTCGAACAAACCGAAAATGTCGCTCTCGCGGTCGCCCACCACCACGACCCGCGTCTGCGGACTGCAGCGCCCCAGTTCCTGACCCTGCTCGAACCCCCGGAACCAGCGCTGGCTCTCCTTCTCGCGCTCCGCCTCCCGGCCCGGGTCCTGCAACGGCCGCGCCCACTGCTCCAGACCGCTCACCCCCAGCGGACGCCCGCCTGCGGTGAATCCCACCGCCGCGTGCACGAACAGCCCGCGCGCACTGCTGGCGCGGTCCTTTAACGGCCCCAACCCGCTCGTGCAATCCTTCAGCTGCGTGTAGTTCAGCGTCGTGGTGTCCTGCACCAGCAACACCGTCGACTCCACCTGCACCCGCTCCAGCAAGGCCTCCCGGTGCGGTTGCAGAATGTCCTTGTCGCTCACCCTGCCATTGTGCAGCAGGCGCGTCGCCGCCCGCAGGTCCGCCTCGTGCGGGAAGATCGCCGGCAGAGCCTCCCCCGGGTGCCGCTCCCAGCTCTGCCCCATCTGCTCCAGCCGCTGGCGCAAGCGCCCGTCCGGCAGGTCCGAACGCAGGTACTCCCGGCGCGCCCAGTTCGCCTCCTCCTCCAGCACCAGCTCCGGGTACTGCCCCAGCTTCCGCTGCGGCTGCTGGCTCAGCTTGGGCTGCCAGTCCGGCTCCAAACCGAGCAGCCAGACCGCCTTCGCCGCGCCCGCCGCGCCCGCTCCCGGCGGCTGCCCCTGCGTGTGTCCCACGCACTGCCAGCCGGCCGCCTTGTAACTCGTGCCCGGGCGCGCGCTGTCCACGCAGGTCTCCACCAGCCAAGGCTGCACTCCGTGCGCCTGTTGCCAGTCCCGGGCCAGCGCCCGGATGGCCCTGCCCAGCACGTGCGAGGCTAGGTGCGGCACCTGCACGCCCGGCACGAGCAGGAAGCGATCGTTGTTCAGGACCCGCTCGATGTGCGCTCCGCGCGTGCGCTCGTCCCACTGCAGGAAGGCATCGCGCGGCCCCAGCCGGAACGGCGCCGCCACGAACGAGAGCACGCCCAGCGGCCCGCACTCGGCGCTGAGCAGATAGCTCAGCCGACAGCCGGGCGCCCGGGCCGAGCCCAGCGGATGGTGCTGGTCCAGCAGGGCGGCGCACTGCCGCCGCTGCTCGGCGGAACTGGCCAGACCCACGCGCACCTCGCCGAGTTCCTGCAGCGAGCCGCGGAAGCTGGCCGCTGGCAATGACGGGTCCGCGCTGAAGCGTGGGCCGCCGGCGGGCGGCCCCGGCTGGGCTGCCGGCAGCGGCAGGCCCAGTTGGGCGGCCAACTCGGGCAGCGCCTTGCGCGCCGAGGCCGTGCAATACTCGCCCTTGGGATTGCGCCAGTCGTCCTGCTCGCAGACCCCGCGCCCCAAGGCCGCCCGCGACAGCTGGCCCTGCAGCAAGGCCTCGCGCAGCCAAGTGATCGTCTTCGGACGGAAGATGCGGAGCCCTACCCGCACTACTCCCGTTCTACACAGAACACCGTGCCTGTGTCAAGTATGTCCAGTCGCTAGGCTATCGTCTCTCCCCGCAATGACACCCTGAGCGGGCTCGAGCGGACGAATTGTGCGCTCAATGGCTCACGGGTGCGCTCCCGCTGCCAGGGCAGGTCCTTGCGGCCGTCGGCGTCCCGAGCAGGCGGCAGGCAAAGGAGGTCCTGGTGCATCCTGTCAAAATGTACCGACTCGCTACATGCCAGCCGCAACGGACGTCCGGAACACCATCGGTGCAGCACTGCGCGCGGCCGCCGACCCCGACAGAGCACCGCACCAACAGGCGTACATGAAATCGGAGATGCCCTTCCTCGGCGTGGCCGTCCCGCAGTGTCGGCGGATTGCCACCTCGGCGCTAAGGGCTCACCCGTTGCCAGACGCGGACGCTTGGGAGGCGGCGATCCTAGCTCTCTGGCGCAAGGCTGCGTTTCGTGAGGAGCGCTACGCGGCGATCGAACTTCTGACCTTCCCGCGCTACACACGCTGGATCGAGCCCGAACGCGCTCCCCTCATCGAGGAGCTTGTCGTCACCGGGGCGTGGTGGGACTACGTGGACGCAGTTGCCAGCCACGCCATGGGCGCCATGCTTGCCGGCCACCCGCGGCCGACGAAGGCGCTGCTGCGCGACTGGGCGAGATCGGACAACGTCTGGAAGCGGCGGACCGCGATCCTAGCGCAACTGCGCCGCAAGCAGGCGACGGACAAGAAGCTGCTGGCCGACGTCATCGAGCCTTCCATCGGGGAGCGGGAGTTCTTCCTGCGCAAGGGCATAGGCTGGGCGTTGCGCGAATTCTCGAAGACAGATCCCGACTGGGTGATCAAGTTCATCGCCACGCACGGCGGCCTCTCAGGCCTCAGCCGTCGCGAAGCGCTCAAGCACTTGGAGCGCGTGCCACGTTGATGCCCCCATACGCGGGCTCCACTACCGTCTCCATTCGCCACGCCACGCGGGACGCACCACCCGATTCAACGCCGAGATTCGAGCCGATTCGTTCGGCGACAGCCCGCCTCGACCTTGTTCAGGCACGACACGAGCCAGCGCAACCTAGACCACGTCGCGCCGTCCGTCGGACCAGGCAACTCGGCACCTTAATCCGGCGTCAGTATTCGAGAATCCAGATGTTGCGGAACATCACAAAGCTGTGGATATCGTGCAGCTGCAAACCGATCGGTCCCTTGAGCGGACGCTCAGGATCCCCAGCGTGCTCGGCTGCAAGCACGCCGTTGATATAGACCCTAATCGCGTCGGCCCGGGATTCGATGTTGAGGCGATTCCACTCTCCAACGTTCTCTAGCCCCTCGGGCGCCCGCGCCAGCCCGTAGATCGAGCCCGTCGACCACTTGTCGGAATACTCGCTGTTGATCTGGATTTCATAGCCCTGCTTCGAAGGAGTGCAGGCGAAATCCGGCCGCTCGGCGATACCGCAGGCAGCTTGGGAGGGGTCGCGAATCGATATCCCGCTGTTGCCGGGAGTGTTGACCCAATACTCCAAGTGCAGGTCGAACTCTTCGAACTCACGTTTTGTGTACAGCCAGGACTGCCGGGTGCTCCACGCGACGAAGGCCTCCCGGCCGATGTCCGCAGTGCCTTGAATCTCGCGCTGACGGTCTATCCCGAAGTTCGCCGTGACCACGCCGTCGGAACGAATCCGCCAATGGCCGTCCCCAAGCACTACCCAGTCGTCAAGTCCGTTGCGGAGCAGATCGTTCCAATCGGCGGCCACGGCCATCGGGACGATGGCGGCGAACGCTACAGCCAGAATCGCTCTTCTCACCAAATCCCCTCCGCCAGGTATCATCCTACGCGAATGCTGCCTGGGCACACCCGGATGACTGGACCAGCGACTACAGCGGCCAGCGGTTCACCCGGCTCCGGCCAGCTCTAGCCGACGTACTGGACCTCTTCCTCGACCTCGAAGCCGAAGCGGTCCCGCACGCGTCGCTTCAGTTCTTGGACCAGCTCGTGGATCTGAGCCGCAGTGCCGCCGCCCAGGTTATAGATCAGGTTCGCGTGATACGGCGCGATCTCGATCCCGCCGTTGCGCATTCCCTTCGCGCCCACCTGCTCGAGAAAAAAGGCCGAAGCCACCTTGCCGCCACGCACGGCCCGCTCGGGCACGACCTCCACCGCTGTCGCTGGCAGCGAGTCGAGGAACAAGTTCTTGAAAATGCTGCCCGCGCAACGCATGGCAGGGGGGAACTTCTCGTCGCGAATCGTCCGGATTTCCCGGGCGCGGGCGCGCAAAGCCTCGGTATCGCCCGGCGGCAGGACCAAGCGTACGCCCAAGATCAGCCAGTCCTTGCGACGCTTGAATATCGATTCGCGGTAATCGAACTCGCACTCGGTGGGGCCGAAGGAGCGCAGCTCGTGCCCATCGAGGAAATCGACACTCTGGACGAATTCGTCGATTTGGTGCCCGTACGCCCCGGCATTGCCGTACACTGCCCCTCCGACCGACCCCGGGATGCGCTCCAAGGTGTGCAACCCCTCCAAGCCGTGGTCCACCGTCAAGTCGACCAACGCTTGCAGGCTGCCGCCGGCGGCGGCTTCAACGGCACCGTCGACATAGCTCAAATCGTCCGCCGTGTAACGCAGCACCAAACCGCGGAAGCCGTCGTCGTCGGCCACGACATTGCTGCCGTCTCCGAGCAGATAACAGGGCACCTCCGCAGCGCCGGCCGCCTGAAAAGCCTCGGCCAAGGCGCGCGGGCTGCTGGCCCAGCCGAACAAGTCTGCGGGACCGCCGATCGCGAAGCGCGTGTGCTGGCTCAGCGGCACGCTCCGGTCCAAGCGCAGCCCTTCGATGGCTCCCAGAGACCGTGCCAGCTCGGAGTGGGTTTCGCTCACGGGCTGCAAGATCCAATTGTATGGCGCGGCCCGAGGCCGCTCCCAGCCAATCGCGCATCATGGATCTATGGAGTTCACGTTTCCCGGCTTCGAGCCCCAAGCCCGCCAGTTCCTGCGCGAGCTGCGGGCGAACAACAACCGAGATTGGTTCCAGGCCCACAAGCCTGACTACGAACAGTTCGTGCGGGGCCCGCTGCTCGAGCTGGTGCTGGAAGTGAGCATCGCCATCGAAGAGCACTCGCCCGGGCACAGCATCGACCCGCGCAAGTCGGTATACCGCATCTACCGCGATATCCGCTTCTCCAAGAACAAGGATCCCTACAAGACGCACGCGGCAGCCGTATTCCCGCCGACCGGTCTGGAGCGCCACGCCGGCGCGGGATTCTACTTCCACTTCTCGGCCGAGGAATTGCTGGTGGGAGGAGGAGTCTACGCGCCCCCGCCAGACACCTTGCGGCGAATCCGCGCCCGGATCGCGGCGGACCCGGACGAACTGCGCGGCATTCTCGCCGCCGCGGGGTACCGCAAGTGCTACAGCGGCCTGGAGGGGCAGCGGCTCAAGCGGACCCCGCGCGGCTTCCCCCCGGACCACCCGGCGGCTGACCTGCTCGTATACAAGCAATTCCTCTCCGGGGTCACGCTTCCGGCCGATGCGATCGAGCAGCCCACGATCGGCTCGCTGCTGGACCAGTACTTCCGTGCCCTCGCGCCCCTGATGGCGTATCTCAACCGAGCGGTCTAGGCTCGCCGAGCCGGGAGCGCGCCCGTGGGATCATTGTGGAGACAAGCCGCGCCGGGCGCGGCGCGGCCCCATCATGGCGTACAGCGACTTACGTGAATTCATTTCCGCGCTTGAGCAGCGAGGGGAACTCAAGCGGATCCGCGCCGAGGTTGATCCGAAGCTGGAAATCGCCGAGATTGCCGACCGCGCGGTCAAGTGCGGCGGCCCGGCGCTGCTGTTCGAGCGGCCCAAGGGCTCCAGCATCCCAGTTCTAATCAATTCCGTAGCGTCGCTGTCGAAGATGCAGCTGGCCTTCGAGGTGAACGACCTCAGCGACATTGCCGCGAGGATCTCGGAATACCTGGACCTTGGCGTGCCCAAGGGAGTGGCCGGCAAGCTCAAGGGCCTGGCCAGGCTCGCCGAGCTGCGCAACTTCCTGCCCAAGACGGTGCGTTCCGGCCCGTGCCAGCAAATCGTCAACAGCGAGAACTTCTCGCTGCATGACTACCCGGTGCTGACCTGCTGGCCCGGCGACGGGGGGCCCTTTATCACGCTGCCCATGGTGTTCTCGCGCAATCCGATCACCGGCAAGCGCAATTGCGGGATGTACCGCCTGCAGGTCTACGACGGACGCACCACGGGCATGCACTGGCAAACGCACAAGCAGGGCGCCGAGCACTACCGCCGGCTGCAACAAGAGGGAAACGACACCCGGATGGAAGTCGCGGTGGCGATCGGCGCCGATCCCGCGACGATGGTCGCCGGAAGCCTGCCGCTGCCGCCCGATCTGGACGAGATGCTCTTCGCGGGCTTCATCAGGCGCAAGCCGGTCGAGATGGTGCCGTGCAAGACCGTCGATCTCGAAGTGCCAGCCAATGCCGAAATCGTGCTCGAGGGGCACGTCAACCTCGGCGAGCTGCGCACGGAGGGACCGTTCGGAGACCACACCGGGTACTACTCGCTCGAAGACGAGTACCCCGTGCTGCACGTGGACTGCGTCACGCAGCGCAAGGACCCGATCTATGCGACCACCATCGTCGGCAGGCCGCCGATGGAGGACTACTTCATCGGCAAGGCGATCGAGCGAATCTTCCTGCCCCTGATAAAGCTACAGGCACCCGAGATCGTCGACATGGCCATGCCCGCCGAAGGGATCTTCCACAATTTGATGCTGGTTTCGATCCGCAAGTCCTACCCCGGGCAGGCGCGCAAGGTAATGAATTCCATCTGGGGCCTCGGCCAGGCCTCGTCGACCAAGTGCATCGTGGTGGTCGACCACGACGTGGACGTGCAGAATTACTCCGAGACTGCTTGGCGGGCGCTGAATAATATCGATCCCGAACGTGACATCCAGTTCACGCTGGGGCCGATCGACTCACTGGATCATGCCAGCCGATTGCCGGACTTCGGCTCCAAGATGGGCATCGACGCGACCCGCAAGTGGAAAACGGAGGGTTTCACCCGGCCGTGGCCGGAAGTGATCGAGATGAGCGAGGACGTCAAGCGACGAGTCGACCCGATCTGGGAAGAGCTGGGGATCGGCTAGGATCGGGGCTGCATGGCATCTGAGCCGGCCAGAGCGCCAGCCGCAGCCTTGCTGGCGCTCATCAGCGCTACGCTCGCGGGCTGCGGTTGGGAGCCGGGAATTTTGGCCGGCGAGATCGAGGTAGAACCGCCGAAGACCAAGGCGGCCGAACTGACAGCAGTCGCCATGGCCACGCTCGACGGGCCGGTGAAGGCGCGACGGGGCGGTCGTGTGCTGGCATTGCGAGCCCGGACCGGGGATGTCGTAAATGCAGGCGACGCCCTGATCGAATTCGAAGACTTGGCGCTGGAGGAATCCAAGGCCGCCGTGCGCCGCGAGATCGAGGACCTGAGGGCTGCGCATGCGGCAGCCGGGGCCACGCCCGCCGCAACCGAGCGGAGTGCCAGCCGGGACCTTCGCATGGCGGCACTAGAGCAGCTGGAGGAGACCCACCGCCGCGCCAGCGAAGAATTCCAGCGTTGGACGGAACTATTCGAAGAGGGCCTAGCGGCCCGCCTCGACTTCGAGGAGAAGCGGCAGGAGTTCGAAGCCCTCAGCACGCGTCTGCGCGAGGCTCGGGCCGCCGCTACCCAGGAGACCGCGACCGAGGAACCGTCCGAGCCTGCCGAACTGCGGCGCGCGCAACGGCTGTTGGAGCGCTTGCAAGAGCTGCCCAAGACCTACTTGGTCAAAAGCCCTTGGGACGGGGCTGTCAAGGATCTGCTGGTGGCGGCCGGGGACATGCCGGGGCGCGGGGCGGTGGTGGCTACGGTGGCGCGGGCCGCCTCGACAGTGCTGGTAGCGCAGATCTCTCCCGGCACAACAGTCGTTGTCATCGAGGAGGCCTGCGGCGTGCCGGGACCGTTAGCGTTCAGCCGGCGCGACGCAACGCTCAAGCTGGCAGCGCCGACACCGCAGCTTCGACCGGGGGACGAATGCCGGCTGGCGGTGTCGATTAGAGAGTAACTAGTGCGCGAAGCTTCGCGCCTTGAATAGCTTAGGAATGATGGCAACAGGGCAAACGGTGGGACAGCAAGATCCGGCGGCGCTGGGCAAGCAATTGCTTGAGCAAAAGATTGTCATCCGCACCTACGGCATCCGCAAGACCTACATCATGGGCGATCAGCAGATCCATGCCGTGAACGGCGTCGATCTGGAGATCCGCTACGGCGAGTACGTGGCGTTGATGGGGCCGTCAGGTTCGGGCAAGTCCACCTTCATGAACCTGATCGGAGCGCTCGACACGCCCACGGCTGGCGACTACTACATCGCCGGCCAGCTCATCAGCACGATGTCGGACGACGAGCTGGCGTATATCCGCAACCGCGAGATCGGATTCGTCTTCCAGACATTCAACCTCTTGCCCCGGCTCACGGCTCTGCAGAACGTGGAGTTGCCGCTGGTGTACTCGGGCGCCCAGCCAGCCGAGCGGACCGAGCGGGCGAAGCGCGCCTTGGCGCAAGTCGACCTCACCGAGCGCATGTACCACACACCCAGCGAGCTCTCTGGCGGGCAGCGGCAGCGCGTGGCCATCGCCCGTGCCTTGGTGGGGGACCCGGCGATCATCCTGGCTGACGAGCCGACCGGGAACCTCGACACGGCCACGTCGACCGAGATCATGGGAGTGTTCGACGTGCTGCACAAGCAGGGCAACACGATCATCTTGGTCACCCACGAGCCCGATATTGCCATGTACGCGCGCCGCATCGTCCAGCTGCGCGACGGCAAGGTCGAGAAGGACGAAGAAGCCCGGTGGGCATTGGCCGCGGCGTTCGGGTCGGCTGATCACGGCCGCGTCCAGCCCGACAAGCAGGCCTGACGGCGCGTTGCTGGAAGACGCGATTCCAGCCCTTTTCGCTGGCTTGGTGCTCGTAGGCTCCGCCTACTATGTGCTGGTACTGCTGGCAGCGCGGCAGTTCTTGCTGCGCAGGCGGGAGCCGAAGACCTACCTCGGAGAAGTGCCCGCCATCAGCGTGCTGAAGCCGCTGGCGGGATACGAGCCAGAGCTGGCCGAAAACCTAGGCAGCTTCTTCCGCCTCAGCTATCCGCGATACGAGGTCCTTTGTGCAGCGCGAGACGCGGACGACCCAGCACTGGCGATAGCGCAAGAGGTGCGATCCGACTATCCCGACTCAAACGCGCAACTGCTGGTTTCCGGGGCGCCGGACTGCCCCAATGCCAAGGTGCATTCGCTGGCCGCGATGACCGCAGCGGCGGCGGGTGAGCTGCTCGTCGTCAGCGACAGCGATATCCGCACCGACCCGGCGTTGCTGTTGGAGATCTCGAAGGACTTCGCGGATCCCGCGGTCGGAGTGGTCACCTGTCCCTACCGCGCCGTGCCCGGCGCGAGTCTGTGGTCGACGCTGGAAGCCTTGGGAATGAACACGGAATTCTGGAGCGGCGTTCTGGTCGCCCAGTTCCTCGCTCCCATGAACTTCGCGGTCGGGCCGACCATGGCAGTGCGCAGGTCGTGCTTGGACGCCATCGGGGGGTGGGAGGCATTCAGTGATTTCCTGGCCGAAGACTTCGAAGTCGGCCGTCAAGCTCGCCTAGCTGGCTACGAGGTCCGGCTGTCCACTCACAGCGTCGAACACAGGATCGGCAGCCAAGCATTGCGCGAGAATCTCGTCCACCGGCTTCGCTGGCGACGCTCCACGCGCCGGTCGCGCCCGGTCGGCTACTGGGGGGAGATCTTTGCCAATCCTCTGCCGTGGGCGCTGCTGCTGCCGCTCGCGGCATCGGGAGCGGCATGGTCGTGGGCGGCCCTGGGCGCGTGCATCGCCTTTCGGGCTTCGGTAGCGCTGATGGTCGGGGGACGCGTGCTCGGCGACACCCAGCGGTGGTGGCGCTTCTGGCTGCTGCCGCTGCAAGACGGGCTGAGCCTGCTGGGCTGGTTCGCCGGGCTGTTCGGCAGGCGCATCGTGTGGCGCGGACGCGCGTACGATCTGTCCCGAGACGGGCGGTTACGGGAGTGGAAGGCCTGAGCTCGTGCTCGGCTGCTCCCTGAGAGCGATGCAGCGCCGCTGCACCATCACAACGCGGGCCGTTCGCTGTACACGCCGAACTCGGCCCGCAATACGTCGCAAATCTCTCCCAGCGTGGCGTACGCCCTCACCGCCTCCAAGATCGCCGGCATCAGATTGGCGCCACCGGCTGCGGCTTGTCCAACGTTGGCAAGTGCCGTCTGGACGGCACTGGAATCCCGCTTGGCGCGCAGATCTTCAAGACGAGCTGTCTGGCGGCGGCTCACGCGTTCGTCGATCACCAAGGTCTCGATCGGCTCCGCAGCCCCGTCTGCATGCGCGTTGACTCCCACGATCTTCACTTCCCCGCTCTCGACGCGGCGCTGGTAGTCGTAACTGGACTTGGCGATCTCGGCCTGCGGGTAGCCCCGCTCTACGGCAGCCACCATGCCGCCCAGAGAATCGATCTTGCCAAGCTCCTCCCAGCAGGCAGCTTCCAACTCGTCCGTCAGCCGCTCCACGAAGTAGCTCCCCCCGAACGGATCGACCGTCTGGGTCACGCCGGTCTCCCCGGCGATCACCTGTTGCGTGCGCAGCGCCAGCAGGGCGGCTTCCGACGTCGGCAAGGCATACGCCTCGTCGAGGGCGTTGGTGTGCAGCGACTGCGTGCCGCCGAGCACCGCGGCAAGCGCCTGCAGCGCCGTCCTGACAATATTGACCTGCGGCTGCTGCACTGTCAGCGAGACACCCGCCGTCTGCGCGTGGAAGCGCAGCTTGAGGGAACGGGGATCCGTCGCGCCGAAGCGCTCTTGCATCACCTTGCACCACACCCGCCGGGCGGCGCGGAACTTGGCAACCTCTTCGAAGAAGTCAGTGTGGGCGTCGAAGAAGAAGCTGAGCCTCGGCGCGAACTCATCGACGGCGAGCCCGCGTTCCAGGGTCGATTCGACATACGCAATGCCCGCACCCAACGTGTAGGCCAGCTCCTGCGCAGCTGTCGCCCCCGCTTCCCGGATGTGGTAACCGCTGATGGAAACGGGATTGAAGCGCGGAGTGTGGCGCGCCGAGAACTCGATCGAGTCCGCTACCAGGCGCATCGACTCGCGAGGCGGGTAGATGTACTCCTTCTGCGCCATGAACTCCTTGAGGATGTCGTTCTGGACCGTACCGGAGAGTCCGCTCCACTGCGCGCCTTGCTGCTCGGCCACCACCAAGTACATCGCCCACAGGATGGCTGCCGAAGAGGTGATCGTCATTGAAGTGGTGATCTGGTCCAGCGGAATTTCGGCGAAGAGTTCCTCCATGTCGGCCAAGGAAGAGATCGCCACGCCGCATTTGCCGACCTCGCCCTCGGCCATTGCGTGGTCGCTGTCGTAGCCCATCAGCGTCGGCAGATCGAAGGCCACCGACAGCCCGGTCTGGCCTTGCTCGAGCAAGAATCGGAAGCGCCGGTTGGTCTCCTCGGGAGTGCCGTAGCCGGCGAACTGGCGCATCGTCCAGAGCCGTTCGAGATACATGCGCGGGTGGATGCCGCGCGTATAAGGGGGCTCGCCCGGGCGCGAGCCGTCGCCGGCCGACCCGTTGGCTGAGCTGTAGAGCCTTTCCTCTAAGAGGCTGGAGACTGTGTGCCGGCCCACGGCCTAAAAGGCGAGCGTACCGGTGCGCGCGGTCTCGGAATCGTTCGGCCGGAAGAGTATCTGGCAGCGCTCGCAGCGGTAGATCTCCGGATCCCGGCCGAACATGGCGACAATCTCGTCTCCATAGCCGTACCAACGCTTGAGGTGCCCGGCGCAGATCTTCTTGCCTTTGGGTTCGTCACAGGCCCGCTGGCGCTTGGTCCGACGCTTGACGATCGTGCCGTCAGCCAGTTTAGCGACCAGATTCTTCGGCTCCGGCACCGCCGCCTCGTCAGCTTCGGGCTTGGCGGCGACGGCCTTGGCGGTGGCAGAATTCGTGTCTGGCATAGCCTTCTGTGGGCATTCTATCAGACGCTACATGTCTCACTCGTCTGCGGCCACGAACAGGGTCACTACCACACCGAGACCGGGAACGCAGCGCATTGAACGCCCCGTCCGACAGTGCCCTTAGGGCCGGTCGCCGCGATGTACTTTAGATTGTCTGAGACAAGCTGGATGACCAGCCGGGCCAGCCGCTTAGCTCCAGCCTTCGCGCTCGATCAGCCGCTCGATGTGCGCGAGATGGTGCTGGCCGTGCCAAGCATAGGCGCCGATAGTGACAGCCAGCGTCGAGGGACCCGACTCCGGGTGCACGAACTCGCGCTGCAGTTCCGGCCAGCGCAGGCTCCGCAGCAGCCTCGTCCAGCGACCGTGAAGTGCTTCGAGCATGTCGAGCGAGTCAGCGATCGGTCCGCGGTAGTCAGCAAGCGCGGCCCAGCCCTTCTCGTCGTAGGCCTTGATCATCGGTCGTCTCTCGGTCAAGGCCCACTTGAACCGAACGAAGCTGTTCATGTGGCTGTCGGGCAAGTGGTGCACAACCTGCCGGACCGTCCAGCCGCCCGGGCGATAGGGGGTGCCCAGCTGACTCTCCGACAACCGGGAGACGACGCGACGAAGATCCGCCGGCAGCGCCGCAATGTCGTCGATCCAGCCGTTCACCTCGTCTGGCATGACTGGTTCGGCGGGCAAGAATCGCCCTATCGGATATCGGAGGTCGGGAGTTTCTGGGCTCATAGATTCCATTCGAAAGAACAAGTCGGGAAAGCCGCTAAGGCGTCCGCGGGAAGACTTGAGGCTGGGCGCGCCACTCAAAGATCAAGAAAGCGTTATTGAGGAGAGCACTACCATTACAGCACGCGGGTAACGCTGGCAGGACTGCCTGAACCCATTTCTGTCCTGCTCTGAGGCTACCCGGGGCGGGTGCTAACTGCGAGCTCGTCCCGTGTCGGGCAAGACCGGTACAACAGTTTACGGAGAATGTGTGCGAGAATGACAGGTAGGCGCTTCCGCTTTGCGTCGCCACGCACTTGGCAACCGGCGAGCCGCATGGCCGCCAAGCTGGCGAAGGATGCGACCCATCCCATCACTGTCCCGACCGTCAGGCTAATTTCCGCCCTCTAGGATCCTACCTAGGCTCCTCGGCTCGGGGGGCAGCATTCGCCCCAAAACTCTGCTCCGGCCTCTCGGGCCGGCCTCTCCGGCCTGCCTGCTGAGCGCTCCGAAATAGGATTACCCTTGTCTTTCTCTACCATCGAATTGCACCCGACTCTCTTGAAGGGCGTCGACGATCTGGGGTTCACTGCCCCGACCCCCATTCAATCGGACGCGATCCCTCCGGCCCTCAAGGGGCGAGATCTTCTCGCCTGCGCCGCCACGGGAAGCGGCAAGACCGCCGCCTTCTTGCTCCCCATTCTGCACCGGCTCGTGGATCTGCCTCGGGGCACCACGCGGGCCCTGGTTCTGGCACCCACCCGCGAGTTGGCTCTGCAGCTCTTGGAAGATCTGCGGGCGCTGGCGCGCCACACGCGGATCAAGGCCGCGGCCGTCCACGGCGGCGTCGGAATGGGTCCGCAGGTGGCAGCGTTTCGGCGAGGCGTGGACGTGATCGTCGCCACGCCGGGGCGCTTGCTCGATCACTTCCAGCACGGGCACTCACCCCTGGCGGGACTGCAGTACCTAGTTCTGGACGAGGCGGATCGCATGCTGGACATGGGCTTCCTGCCTGACATCCGGCGCGTGCTCCGGCATGTGCCGAAACCCAAGCAGACGCTCTTCTTCAGCGCCACCATGCCGCCGCCGATCGAGGTTCTCACCCGTGAGATCCTCCGGAATCCGGTGAAGATCTCCCTTCAGCGCAAAGCTGCACCGGCCGCTGGCATCTCCCAAGCCCTCTATCCGGTGCCCCGCACGCTCAAAGGGGCGCTTCTGGTGGAGTTTCTGAAGGGCGGCCACATCCACGACGCGCTGGTCTTCACTCGGACTAAGCACCGGGCGGATCGCTTGTGCAAGCTACTGGTCCGAAGCGGCATCGCCGCCGAGCGCATCCATGGAAACCGGTCGCAGGCGCAGCGCACGAAGGCGCTCGCGGGATTCAAGGCCGGGAAGTACCGGGTACTAGTGGCCACCGACATCGCTGCGCGGGGGATCGATGTCGAAGCTTTAGGACATGTGGTGAACTTCGATGTCCCCGCCGTACCGGAGGACTACATCCACCGGGTGGGGCGCACCGGCCGTGCGGAGTTGACCGGAGACGCTATCACGCTCGTGGCACCAGAGGAGGAGTCCGACGTCCGCCAGATCGAGCGCGCTGTCGGATCCAAGATTCCAAGGGTCCGTCTGGATGGCTTCTCATATTCCACGGGCGGCGGAGAGGCGCCAACGGAGGTGCCCCTGACCAAGGGCATCACCACGATCCGAGCCAGAAATCGAGCCAGAAAGGACGAGCGCCGCAAGCGCGCAGCCTAGCAGCCTGTGGTTTTAATAGCTTTGCCGACCATGTCGGTCGGTGGCCTTGCTTGGTGGTCCTTCGACGGCCTATGCGAGTTTTTCGGCGAATTCCGGGCTCTCTCCCCGTCTGAGGCCCAAGAGGCCCCTGAGCAGGCCCAGCAGGCCGCTCCAAGCATCCCGGAACGGCAAACAAACGGCGAAACCAAGGCTGGCCGTTGGCTGGCAGCCCTGCCCCTGCAGTGTGCGCGGCGTGCCGACCCCGGTGAGCGACCTCATCAGCACCCCCAGGTTGAATGCACAGGCATGCACCAGCAGCCGCTTGCGAATGTTCGCCCGCCCCCGCAAGTACAGCCGGCGCATCCCGCCCGTGCCGTACATGTGGGCCATCGACCGCTCCACCTTCTCCGTCCGCAGCTTTTGCAGGCGCTTGCCGGCCGAGCTCGCCACGCGCTCCCGGTTCTCCTGCACCACCCGTTGCGCTTCCGGCTTGCCCGCAAAATCCCGCTCCGCCCGCTGCGGCTCCGGGATGTGCGCTTCCTGGCCCGCCTCGTTCAGTCCCAGCAGCACCGCGTCGCTGTGGTAGCCCTTGTCGGCGACGACCGTCTCCGGCCCCTGCCCTTGCGCCGCCTGCACCGCCTCCAAGGTCTCCCCCAGTGTTGTGGTGTCCCCTTGGTCCGCCGCTTGCAGCGTCACTCCTAGCAACGCCCCGCTCTCCAAGTCCACCGCGTGCTCGGCCTTGTGCGCTAGGTGCGTCGTGCCGTCCTTCATCTTCGCTACCCGCGCGTCCGGGTCCGTCGGCGACTCCCACTCCTTGTTCGACAACGTCTTGGGCTTGCGCTGGCGGTCGAAGGCCGCCAATTCCGCCAAGCTCGGCGTCGGCACCCCGGCTGCCTCCGCCAGCCCCTCCACGAATTCTCGGTAGCCCTGCTGGCTGTCCTTGCGCCGCAAGGTCCGCAAGGCCGCGTTGGCGAACAGCATCGTGGCGTCCACCGCCACCGTCTGCCCGTCGGCCAGACCCGCTTGCCGCAGCTGCTGCAGCACCCAGGCGAACACCTGCTCATGCGTCTCCAGGCTAATCCGCCGCCGGCTGCGCGAGATCGTCGAGTGGTCCGGCGGGCTGTCCTGCAACTCGTAGCCGAGGAAGGCCCGCAAGCCGAGCGAGTCGGAGACGGTCAGGGCGATGCCGCGCTCGGAATCGATGCCCAGCAGGTAGCCCAGCAGCAGCAGTCGGAAGTAGACGCCGGGAGCGAGCGAGGGCCGTCCCAGGCGTTTGGCATAGAAGGGTCGGCACAGGTTCTCGACGTAGGCGTCGAAGCCCATCTCAGCGAGCAGTTGGTTGAGCTTGTCGAAGAAGGGAGTGGTGGGGGCTTGGGGCAGTTGGTCCGGTGCGAGGAACATCGGGATCTGTCCGGGTTTGCGGGTACCCATCGCCATGACTACGATTTTATCGAAGTCTGATCGGGATTTGTTGGGATTTCAGTCGACTTTTGCCACAGGCTGCTAGGGAGAACTAGCCGGACCACGGCAATCCACAACTCGCCGCACTTCGGCATCCATGTCCGAGAGGCGTGGATGGTAGACGGGATGTCTGTGTCTGAAGCGGCCGCTTGGATCGGCGTGCCGCCAGACGCCCTTTGAGCCGTGTCCTAGACGGCCGGGAGGGTATCTCTCCTAAACTGGCGTCTCGGCTGGAAGCCGCAGGCTGGTCCCGGATAAACCTTGGTTGCGCCTGCGAGCCGCCTACGACGAAGCGCAAGCGCGACTTCGGAACGATCACCGGGAGCTGTTCCCGACACCACTCAGTGCGGCCGAAACCTCGTAGGCCCCAAAGCAACCCCAGACAGTCCTTCGAGGAAGATGACTGCGCGAGGGTCGCTGAACTCGCGAAGAAGTGTCGCGTGGTCGATTGCCCTCTACTCCTCACGGGGTTGTCTGGCTTCCGCAGCTTCTTGAATGGCAGCCGGTGCGCACCAGCAGCAGCCCGGACGGACCGCTAGCGCGATACCTCAAGAGTTTGGCGATCCACAAGCCACCAAGCTTGTGACAGAACCGCTCTTGTCGGTTGGTCGCGTCGCACGGTTGCGGTTGCCTCGGCGGTTATCGACCTTCTCTGGGACCTAGGTGGGGCAAACCGGTCATCGGACGCTGCCGATTGCCAGTAGACAGACGGATTGGGTATGGGGCGGTTCGGTAAGGCGTGCTGGCATGATGCGACAGTATGGGCGGCCGGCGGGCTCGATGCTACGATCCACTCAGGCCGCTGTTCGGGACAACACCCAACATGGCGTTGCAACCGAAGTAGAAGAGGAGGGGAGAGATGACGGATATGCGCAAGGATGTTCATGAAGAGATTGATCGGTTGCCCGATGAGCAAGTCGCAGGGGTCAAGGAGTTTCTGGCTGCTTACCCGAGTCGCCTTGATGCCACTCTTCGCAATGCCCCGGAATCTGACGACCCGGAAACCGAGGAGGAAGCGCGGTTGGTGGCGGAAGCGAAGGAATGGCTCAGGCAGAACGGTGGCAGAGGGATCCCTCACGAGGAGATCAAGCGAGAATTCCGCATAGAGTGAGTTGGCCGTGGCTCGGAGCATTGACTGGACCAGATCAGCCCGAGCAGACCTAAAGAGACTCTCAAAGCAAGCGTCGGATAGGATCGAACGGGCGGTAGAACGACTGGCCGTCTCGGGGCAAGGAAACGTCGAGCGCTTGAGAGGATTCGATCCTCCAGACTACAGGCTAAGAGTCGGCGATTGGAGAGTGCGGTTTGGCTACGAAAAGGTAGGAACCGACGAGTTAGCTATATCGGTCGTGCGGGTTCTCCGCCGTCGCGAGGCATACAGGAAGTCCGCCTTGATTCGTCAAGACATCGCGGGGGACGATGGCTTCGACGAGACCGCGGACTGGGAGATGTCGGAGAGGTCCAGCAACTGAGTAAAAGTCCCGTGGCGGCGTCGGGTCCAACTTGTTCGCGCACGCTTCACCGAGGCAGACCCGCCATGATCGGTTGGTCGCGTCGTTCGGCCGGGACGGCCTCGGCAGCTATCGACTATCGCTGGAACTCAGGGGGGTGCATGCCAGTCGTCGAGCGCTCGTGATTAGCCTGAACCAGACGGATTGTGCGAGAAGCGGTTCTGAACGGTTCGCTGCTATGCTGCAACTGTCTGGGCTGCAGAGCGGCTCTATGCGACAACCGGCTAGGTTCGGACCCGTGTTGGGGCGAACATCGAACAAGGAGTTGCAGCCAAAGGACATGTTGAGGAGGGGAGATGACTGATATTCGCAAGGATCTTCACGAAGAGATTGATCGCTTGCCCGACAAGCACGTTGCGGGTGTGAAGGAGTTCTTGGCTTCTTACCCCACGCCATTTGATGCTGCGCACCGCAATGCGCCGGTATCCGAGGAGCCAGTGTCCGAGGAGGAAGAGCGATTGGTCGCCGAGGCCGAAGAATGGCTCAGACAAAACGGTGGCAAGGGAATCCCTCATGAGGAGGTTGTGCGAGAACTCGGCCTAGAGTGACCCCTCCATGGCTAGGAGCATCGACTGGAGTAGACAAGCGCGATCCGACATCAAGAAACTCCCGAAACAAGAGGCTGATCGCGTCCGGCGTGCGGTACAGCGAATTGCCATCGCAGGGCAGGGAAATATCGTGCAATTGAAGGGGTTCGCGGTGCCTCATTACAGACTCAGGGTGGGCGATTGGCGCGTGAGGTACCGTATCGAAGACGACAAAATCCAAATCGTACGAGTGCTTCACCGTCGTGAGGCGTACAGAAAGTCAGGCTCGGCTCGTCAAGGAATCCCCGACACGGAAGGCTTCGACGAAAACGAGGACTGGGAGATGCAGGAGAGATCCAGTATCTGACTACGGGCCGTGCGACGCGGTTGCACCCGGCTCGTTGCAGTGCCCGAGGCGGCGCGCCACTTAGATCGGAAGAGATTCGGCTGAGAGTGCCAATCGATCAGCCCGCCGAGCTGGTGTCCAGCACGCTGTCGATCCAGCGGAGATAGGCCCCATTGCCTTGCCCGACTGGCAGGGCAATCAGTTCGAACACCTCATAGGGATGCACGGCCGCCACCGCTGCTTCCAACTCGCCGAAGCGGTCGGACCGTGTCTTGATGACCAGCAGCGACTCGGGATCCCGCTCGATCTCGCCCTTCCACTCGTAGACAGAGGTCAAGCCGGGAACGACGTTCACGCAGGCGCAGACCCGACGACGGACGAGCTCGCCGGCAATCTCCTCGGCCTTTTCGGGCGGGCACGTGCAAAGCGCGACGCAATAGCTGTGATCGGGGGCTGGAGGCATCGTAGCGCGCCGGCGGCGCGGAATCTATGCTGGCAACTCTGCAGCGCGGGGCGCAACCCCCAGACCGAATCAGGCCAGCGGCAGCGGATAGGCCGGCCGTGTCAGGAGCTTGGTCGTGTGGACGGCCCTGTACTGAGCCAGCAGGCGTGAGACCGCTGCCGCGCGGTCCCAATTCCGCTCCACCGAAGCACGTGCGGTCGAGGCCAAAGCATGGCCCTGCGCGGGGCTCGACAACAGTGCGACGATGGCCTCGGCAAACGCCTCGTCCTCGTCTTCGATCCAGGCTTCGGCGGCGCCGGGCTTGCACAGCCCCTCGGCGGCCAGGCTCGTGGCAACCACGGGAATGCCGCTCGCGAACGCCTCCAGGAGCTTGACGCGCACGCCGGAGCCGCTCAGTATCGGCGCAGCGAAGACCGCGTAGCGTCCCAGCACGTCGCGAATGTCGCCCACCGGGCCGAGGAACTCCATGCCGTCGGCCTCCAGCACCGAAGCGAGCCAGTCCGGCGCATCGGCACCCGCAACCACGAAGCGAGAGCCCTCCACCCTGTCTCGCACCAAGGGAGCGATGTGCTTGCGGAAGTGCGTGAGCGCTTCCAAGTTTGGCGGGTGCCGGAAGTTGCCCACGAACAGCACGGTGCCCTCCTCCCGCCCCTCGACGCGAAGCGGGTACGCGGAGACGTCAATCGCCGTGCGCAGCTTGTCCTTGACGGGCGGCTCGTCCCCGAGCAGCGCGCGCAAGGCGTGGCGCTGCGCGGCGCTGCAGACCTGAACCACGTCAAAGTGGCGCAGCCGAGTCAGCTCGAAGCGGAGGGCTCGCAGGTATTCGTACGCCCTGCGGGGCAGGCCCGGCAGGCCGGCGGCCAGCATCCCCCGCTGGATGGCCTGGAAGTGCAGGTCATGCTCGAACAGGCACGAAACCAGTTGCCGGAACCGCGCGCCGTAGGATGCGAGCTGGGCGTATTCGAGCTGGACGATATCAATGCGCCGGAGCAAGATCGTGCGCTGGATCTTCCAGAGCAGGTCGGGATCCCAGAAGGACTGGGCCGAGTGCGGCCACAGCAGCGCGGCACCCCGGCGGCGGCGCGGGTCGTGCAGCACGAACTCCGCGCTCGCGCACTTGCTCGCCAGTTCACGGTGGGTCGCGAAGTCGGCTTCGCGTTCCAGGAGGCAGAGCAGGTGCAGGCGGCAACCCGCGGCCAGTCCTTCAACCGTCTGCTTCATGAAGACCGCGCCGCCGTGCAGCGGCGGATCGATCGGATACGGGGACACGAACAGCACGTCGAGGTCTTCGGTCGGCTTGCTCTCCAGCCGCTGGAAGCGGTCGCGGAAGAACCCGCCCAAGGGCCGCAGCAGCGCTTCAGAGTCGGAGATCTCAGCCAGCCTGCGCGCAGTCGCCCGGCGACCCGCCGCGCGCAGTCCCTGGCGCAAAGCCCCCAAGAACGCTGCCGCGCTGGCCCGGTCCGCGCTCTTGCCCGCCAACAGCGACAGCCACATGTCGCCGTACAGCCAGCCGAGATGGCCCGCGAGGCGGGTCCACTCGTGCATGTTCTTCCACACGAACAACAGGCGGTTCTTTTGCAGCACATGCTGGATGTGCTCTGCCGAGAAGTGCCTGCCGATCGTGCCCCGGTGCTCGTGGTGCAGCACGCTGGCCGGCGCGTAGAAATTGATCCAGCCCCGTTTCCACGCCATGTAGGCCAAGTCCACGTCTTCCATGTAAAACGGGGCCAGCAACTCGTCGAATCCGCCGAGATCTAGAAGCTTCTGCCGGTCGTACGCAGTCGAGCCGCCCCCCGTGTAGAAGGTCGGGAACAGTTCGTCCACCTCGGGGTCTGCCATGTGCTGCAGGTGGATGCGGCCCCGATGCCAGCGCCCCATCGTCAAGCCGGTCTCCTCGCGGGGCTTGGCGGCCGATTCGAAGTAAATCTGGCCCGTGACCGAAAACACGCGCGGATCGCGAAAGCCGTCCAGCAATGGCTGCAAGAACCCTGGCGCCACGCGCATGTCGTTGTTGAGCATGAGCACGATGTCGAAGCGCGCGAGGCTGCAGCCGATGTTGCAAGCCCGCCCGAAGCCAAGATTCGAGCCCATCTCGACCACGCGCACGCCGGGGAAGTGCTTCGCGAGATACTCCGTGGTCCCATCCTCGGAGGCGTTCTCCATGATCAGGACTTCGTATTCAGCGACGTCCGCCAAGGCAGTGAGCAAGTGCGGCAGGTTGCGCGCCAGGTAATCGCGACCGTTCCAGGTCGGGATGACGACGCTGACAGCGCGCCTGGAGATTCCGGTGTCATGATCCGCGCTTCGCCTGCCCGCCATGATCGCCACGACATCGGCGCCAAGCAGCACCAAGGCCAGCAGGGCCAGCAGCGGCGGGGCGAGCGCCACGAGGAACACCGCGGTCACAACGATTGCAAGGCCGGCCCAGGCTCGAGTCATTCGCCGCTCCCCTGGGCGCCGGCGCGCACCTCGACCCGGCAGGGCAGGTGGATGTAGCCGTAGATCTCGCCGACGCCACGGGCCATCGGCACTGTCAGGGCGTTGTCGATCCAGTCGCAGATCTCGTAGTCGGCGAGATCCCCGTCCGCGATGGCCGGAGCGAACGCGAACGAGCCGGGGTAGAGCTCGGGCAGGTCGATGTGAAAGTCGACCGCGAACGTGCGGCCCGGCTCCAGCGGATCCAGCACGACGCCCTCGCGGGCGGTGTTCGTGCCCGCGAAGTCAATTCCCAAGTGGTTGCGCATCATGAAGCCCACGTTGGGGGCGGCGATCCGCTCACGGGCGCGCACCGTGACGCGCACGGTGGTCCGCTCGCGGGGAATCAACTCCCGCAGGCGCTGTCCTTGGCTGTCAAGGACGGCGATCGACGTCACTTCCGCGCGGCCGGTTCCGAAGCGGCCGTCGACATTCGGAATGGCATCCGCAGCCCGCGGTCCGGGGACGCTCGCTTCGACCGGCTCCGGATCGTCCTGCCGGACCACCGGCCTGCCGCCAGCCTGCCGATCTCGCGCGGTCATGTCGGCCAAGTATTTGCGGACCACGGCGCTAGGCTCGCCCTGCTCGGCTATCCGGCCTTGGTCGAGCCAGAGCACCCGCGTGCCCAACGATTGCACGTCCGCCATGGCGTGAGAGACGAACAGGATCGTCACCTGCTTGCTCCGCAGCTCGTGGACCTTGCGCATGCAGCGCTGGCGGAAGTAGTAGTCCCCGACCGCCAGCGCCTCGTCCACCAGCAGCACCTCGGGCTCGACATGGATCGCTACCGCGAACGCGAGCCGTACCAGCATCCCGCTGGAATAGGTCTTGACCGGCTTGTCGATGAAGTCGCCGATTTCAGCGAACTCCTCAATCTGCGGGGACTTCTGGCGGAATTCCCGGCCGGACAGGCCAAACAAGGCCGCGCCCAGCCTGGCGTTCTCCCGTCCGGTGAACTCCGGATGGAATCCGGCGCCGAGTTCCAGCAAGGCAGCGACCCGCCCTTCGACCTGGACAGACCCGGTCGTGGGCCGCAAGATGCCCGCGGCCAGCTGGAGGGAGGTGCTCTTGCCGGAGCCATTCGCGCCGATCAGGCACAGCGTTTCGCCGGTCGATGCCTCGAACGAGACATCCCGCAGCGCCCAGAATTCGCCGCGTTTCCCGGAGCGGCCCGGCAGAACCAGCTCCCGCAGGCGATCCGCCGGGCGGGTATAGGCTGCATAGCTCTTCGAGACGGAACTGAATACGACCTTTGCCAAGGATGGACCGCCCCACGCGGGGCGAATCCTATCTTAGACCCCGCGCCGGCCCTTTCCGATGGTCGCCCGCAGCCGTCAGTTACTCGACTCCCGGAAGTGCTCCCGAGAGCCATACTCGTCATCTGCGCGGCCGGAATCGGCCGCGAGGACGGCGGTCTTGCATCAGCGCCGGCTGCACGGCACCAGGGCTAAATGACGTCCGGAAACCCTCTCTTGGCACGCCGGAAGAACAGCGCTCCGAGAACGAAGACCGCACAGGCCGCGCCGATGAGAAAGGCAGTCTCGCTGGGACTGGGGGCGCTTCCACCTAGGATCGCGCTGCGGTATCCCAGCACGACGTAGCGCATTGGATTCCACTCGAGTACGAAGTCCACGCGCCCCCGGTAGAAGGCCTCGGGCAAGAACACGGGAGTGGTCCAGAACCAAGCCATCAGCACCACCGAGAGTACCTGCGAGGTGTCCTTGACATAAACCTGCAGAGCGGCTGCGCACCAAGCCAAGCCCAAGCTGAACAGCGCCATCGGCAGCAGCCACAGCGCCAGCAGCGGCACCGACGCCCCCGGGGGGTGCCCCCAAGCCGCGGCCGCGACCAGCAGCGCCAACACGGACAGCAAATGCGTTGCGAGGGTCGAGGCGAGGATGCTCACCGGCACGGCTTCGGAAGGGAAAACGCTCCTCTTCACCAAGGCCGAGTGTTCGACGATAGCCGGAGCCGAGCGCGCCAGAGTCTCGGAGAAGAACAACCACGGCAGCATCCCTGCCATTAGGAACAGCGGATAGTTGTCGGTCGCCTCTTCGGCGGGCAGGCGCGCGCCGAAGGCGTGCCGGAACAAGAACCAGTAAATGGCCAGCAGGACCAGCGGGTGGATCACGCCCCACAGCCAGCCGAGCACCGACCCGACATAGCGCTGCCGGAAATCGCGTCGCGTCAGCTGGTACAGCAGGCTGGCGGTAACGCCGAAGGATCGCATCGCGCCGCCGGTTCGGACCGCTCGCAGCCGGGTTACGGTCGGGGGGCCAAGGTCACCTTGGCCGTGACCTCCTGCTCGCCGCGCAAGACTCGCACCGTGACGACATCGCCAACCTTGGAGTCGCGCAAGGCATATGTGAAGTCATACAGATTCGTGATCGCAGCATCGTTCCAGTGCGTGAGGATGTCGCCACCCTCTAGTCCGGCCTTGGCAGCCGGGGAACCCGCTCGAACGTCCGCGAACTTCACCCCATTGGGGACCTCGCCGAAGTCCGGGATCGAGCCGAACCACGGGCCGTAGCCGCGCTGCTCCCCGTCCCCCGCGCCCGGGCCGTGACTGGAGTCAGGCGCGGCCTTCACGAAGGCGAGCCGCTCGGGGCGCTCCGCGATGCCGTCAATGATCTGGCGTGCCATGGCGAGCATCTCGACGGTCGTGGCGCCGTCGATCTTGTCGGCGGTGTCGCTCGGCTTGTGGTAGTCAGCGTGCAGCCCTGAGAAAAAGAACAGGACCGGGATCTCCTTGGTCGCGAACGAGGTGTGGTCGCTGGAGCTGGACCCGCTCCTGGACTTGTCCACCTTCAGTTCGTGCTCGCTCGCAGCTGCCTGCACTAAGGCCTCGAGCGGCTCGGCTGTGCCGACGCCGCCCACGTAGAGCTTGCGGTTCTCGATCCGGCCGACCATGTCGAAGTTGAACATCGCCACCGCGTTCTCCAAGGGCAGGGTGGGGTTCTCGACCCAATGGCTGGAGCCCAGCAGGCCGATCTCCTCGCCCGCAAAGGCGAGGAACAAGATCCCGCGCTCCAGCTCGTCTCCCTGGGCGTAGCTGCGAGCCAGCTCCAGGATCGCGGCCACGCCCGAAGCGTTGTCATCGGCACCGAGATGGGCCGCACGGCGATTCGGGGCCAAGGAGCCCTCGCCGCCCATCCCCAAGTGGTCATAGTGCGCGCCGACGACCAGGTACTCCTCCGACTTGCCGGGCAGGTAGCCGGCCACGTTGCTGACTGTCGCGCGCTGGTGCTCGACATCGACCGACAGACTCACGCGCAAGGAGGAGGCAAGTGGGAATGATTGGGGCTTCTCAGACTCTTCGATGTCCCTCTCCAGCAGGCGCAACGAGCGACCGGAACCACGCAGCCACTGCTCCGCGATTGTGGTGCGGATCTGCACCATCGGAATGCCGGCGTCGGTGGGCCCGGACACGCTGCCGAAGCGGATCAAGCGATCGCGCCGGCTGCCCCGGGTGCGGGAGTTGACCAGCAGCACCGCCTTGGCTCCGCGCTTGCGAGCTTGAATCGCCTTGGCGATCAGGTGAGAGTGCCGCGTCATTCGGCGACTGTTCCCGGAATCGCGGTCGGCCTGCTCGGACGAGTCCTCCTCGCTGAAGAAGCGAGGCTCGTAGCGCATCACCAAGACGATCTTGTCCTTGACGTCGAGATGGAAGTAGTCGTCGTAGTCAAACTCCTCGGCCGTGGCGCCGTAGCCTACGAACACGACCTCGCCCTCGACGCTGCCGCTGCCCGAGAAGTTGATCGGGATGAAGTCCTGCTTCAGTTCGAGTTCGCTGGCACCCCGCTTGCGCTCCGCTCGCAGGCTGTTGTCTTCGCCCAGGCTGGCACCGGTGGTGACTTCGAACGGCTGCAGGTATGTGCCGTCCTCGCCAGCCGGCACCACGCCTTGCGCCTTGAGAGCTTCAGCGATGTAGTCCGCAGCCTCGTCCAACTCGGGCATGCCCGCTCCGCGGCCCCGCATCTCAGGCGATGCCAAGAATTCGACATGGCCCATGTATCGCTCGACAGCCTGCTCGTCCGCGGCACCTTGAGCCGGCCAGCCGACCAACAGGAGAGATGCGACGGCCAGCCAGCCTACTGGCGAGCGCAAGCGGGGCACGCTGCGAGACCGGGGAATGTGGGGGGGTTGCATGGCGGCTTCGGGCACCTGTGCCGGCTGGGCTGGTTGGAGCAGATTCAGCCGCGAGCCGATCGCGGCTGGGGCGGGGCTGCGCTGCCCTGAAGCAGGCGGGTTCCGGTTTTCCATTGTATAGGCACGGCCCCCAGATCCATGCCGGTTAGGAGCGCGCTCGTCGCTCCTCGTCAACTTCTTTCTGCCAGTCGATAACCGCGAAGCGCGGAAATTCGCCTTACACTTAGTACGGTTTTCGAATCGCGAGGCCGGAAACATGGCGACATCAGCTTTCACCCCTTCTTGGATTTTGAGGCCAATCTTCGCAGCGGGATCAGCGCCAGACGAGTTGCCATCCACGCAACAACAGCCTGGTCCGGAGCCCGTGCCAGACCCGCAGGGCGAGCCGCCCAAGGTGCCCGCATGGGGCATCGCGTTGTTGGTCATCGGCGGCATTCTGGCCGGCTTGGTCGTCTACCAAGCCTTAACCGGACAGGCAGCGCAGCCAACCGCAGTGCAGCCGACTCTCGCCAGCACGGTGGCCGCCGAAAAGACCACCTTCGAAAAGTCGATTCGGATCGGCGGAACGGTTGGCGCCACGAATTTCGCCATGATCCGCGCGCCTCGGATGCGCGGCGGCAGAGACCGCGGAGGCGGCTCCTCGCTAACGATTCAAACGCTCGCCGAAGCCGGTACCGTGGTCCAGGCGGGCGACGTGGTGGCCGAGTTCGAGTCCAAGAGCACCCAAGACCAGATGGACACCTACGCCTCGATGCTGGCCCAGACTAGGTCCCAGACAGCCACGCGCAAGGCCGAGATGCTGATCGCCACCGAGACCCTGCGGCAGAACTACCGCACCACCAAGGCCGAGGCTGAGAAGGCAGCCTTTGACCTCCAGACGGCCGAGGTGCGGTCAGCGATTCAAGCGGAGATCTTCCAGCTGCTGGCCGAGGAGGGCACGGCGTCGACAGAGCAGTTGGAACAGGAAGTGCGCCTGCAGGAGCTCGCAGACGAAGCGGAGCGGCGCAGCCTCGACATCACCGTCGAGCAGGATCAGAAGCGTTTGGATCGGACCGAGTTTGACTTCGAAAAGATGCGGCTGCGGACTCCGGTCGGGGGCTTGGTCGTGATCGAGACCATGTTCTCGCGCGGCAGCTTCCAGCAGGCCTCGCCTGGCGATCAGGTCTACGCAGGGGCGTACTTCATGCGCATCGTCGACCTGTCCAGCATGGCGGTTTACGCGGAGTTGAACCAAGCCGACAGCCAGATCATTGAATTGGGTGCCCCCGTCATCGTCCGGCTGGACGCTTACCCCGACGTCGAGTTCGACGGCCGCATCAAGAACGTCGGCGCAATGGCCACTTCGAGCGGCGGGAGCGGCGGCCGCCGCGGCCCTCCCGGATCAAGCGGGACGCGAGGTGACTGGATCAAGAAGGTGCCGGTGTTGGTCGAGATCGTAGATTCCGACGAGCGCATCCAGCCCGATCTGTCCGCGAGTGTCGATGTCATCGTGGAGACGCAGGAAGACGCCTTGGTCGTTCCGCGGGCCGCCGTCGCCGAAGTCGGGGGCGCGCCGGTGGTATGGGTGGAGAATGATGGCGCATTCGAGATGCGCCAACTCCAGCTCGGCTCGGTCAGCGACACGCAAGCGGTGGTGGTTTCCGGGCTGAACGAAGGCGAAATGATCGCCGCCCAGCCCATCGAAACGCCGACGCAGCTGGCGCAGCGATAGCTCGATCGCGGCTGGCGGAGCGGTCCTCCAAGCCGAAGTCCGGACTGCCCGTGCGGGTGCCATTGAAGCGCCGCTTTGCGTGCTAGGATCAAATCAGGAGCGGCCCCGGCGCTCCCGCTACCGCGTCCCCATCGTCTAGCCCGGCCTAGGACACCGCCCTTTCACGGCGGCAACGCGGGTTCGAATCCCGCTGGGGACGCCACCTCTTCTCGCTAAGTGGCGAATTTTCAATCAATTAGTTCAATAGGTGGGTAATCCACCCCCTATGGTGTCCCACAATCGCGCTCGGCTGCGAGCCCCTATGCGAGCTGATTCCAACGCCCCGTTTCGGCACGAAGCAGCTGGCCCTAAGCGACGCTCGGCGGACGACCGCCGACCTTCATAAGAACGGCCTCGGCACCGCGAGCGGCACCGAGTGGCATCGGAGTCAATTGCGAGAGCACGGGAAGACTTGCGCCTCGGATTCGACGCGGTCCGGCACGGACAGCGAGACGGGAAACCGTCTGCAAAGTAGGGCCTGCCGCTTTGCGATTGTCATAGATTCCTGTAGCCAATAGGCTACAATGGACCCTTGGTCCAAGTAGTCCATTACGTGGCGGAGGGCGGCACGGACTACTTTGGCGAGTGCTCGCAGCGGCAGAGTAGCGAGACTAGGGCGCGCATCCGAAGGCGGATCGACAGGGTTGAGCTTGGAGACTTCGGCGACCCCAAACGGGTTGGCAAGGGCGTGGCCGAGCTTCGAATCGACTTCGGCCCCGGGTGCCGCGTCTACTGCGGTGCCGACGGCGAAGCACTCGCGATACTACTAGCCGGCGGAACCAACAAGCGGCAGTCCCGCGACATAGGAGCGGCCGAAGCCTGTTGGAGGGTATGTCAGCAGGAGAAGCGAAAATGCCAGTGAAGGAACACCGAGCAAGCGACTATCTCAGGACGCAGCAAGACATCGCCGCGTACCTGAATGCCGCAATCGAAGAGTTCGAGGGCGACCCCCGAATGTTGATGAAAGCATTTCGAAACGTGGCGGAGGCTCAGGGCGGTGTTTCGGAAATCGCACGCCGTGCCGACGTCGACCGGGTGGGCCTTTCCCGAGGTTTGTCGGGAAAGAGGGACCCCAGACTCGGCACGGTTGCCAAGATCGCGTCCGCCTGTGGAGTGCGGCTTCGATTTGTGGCAGCGAGCCGATAGCGGTCTCGCTGCGTGTTGGCATCGGCCGCGACGCTCCAGTTTCCTTCGCAGCCGCAGGTTTGCCCGAATTGCCGACGCTCCGCTAGGCTTTCCGTAGCCAGTACCCGGCCATGCTGTCCATCCTAGTTGCTTATTGCCTCGCGCTCCTGCTGGTGGGAGCGTTCGCATCCCGTTCTGTCCGCCGGGCGGAAGACTTCTTCGTAGCCGGGCGAAGCCTGCCGTCGACTCTGATTTTCTCCACATTCCTCGCGGCCAATCTCGGGGCCGGAAGCACGGTTGGCGCCGCTGAGTTCGGTTACACATCCGGCCTGCCGGCGTGGTGGTGGGTGGGTTCGGCCGGGATCGGCTCCGTGGCGCTGGCCTTCGTGGTGGGACCGCGCTTGCATCGCGTCGCCAAGGCGCGCGGTCTGTACACCGTAGGCGACTACCTGGAGCTTCGCTACGGCCGGGCGACCCGCCTCGCGGTCGCCGCGATCCTGCTGGTGGGCGCGCCCGCAATCCTGGCCGGGCAGATCATCGCGGCGGGCTTGGTTCTGCAAGCGGCGGTCGGCTTGCCCAAGAGTCTCGGCACGGCGATTGCCGGCACCCTCGCGACTGTGTACTTTGCCATGGGCGGGCTGCGTTCGGCCTCGTGGGTGAACTCGCTGCAGGTCGCGGTCAAGGCCGCCGGATTCTTGGTCGCAGTGCCGTGGATGATCGGCGCCAGCGGTGGCTGGACGGAGGTGGCGGCCGCCTCCGCTGACGACAGCGCGCTATCGCTCGGCGGGGCGGGCTTCGGGGACACGGCGCAGCTCGTGCTTCTGCTGGCCCCGGCCTTCGTGGTCTCGCCGGGACTGGTGCAAAAGCTCTTCGGGGCCAAGGACGAACATGCAGTCCGGGTCGGCGTGGGGCTGCAGGCGGCGGCCCTGCTCGCCTATGCCGTCCTGCCCGTCCTGCTCGGCATGGCGGCCCGCGTGCATTTCCCGGAGCTGGCCGATCCGGGAAGCGCCCTGGTCAGGCTCTTCACCGAGATCGCGCCCCTGTGGCTGGGAGCCCTGATGCTGGCAGCGATCCTGTCCGCCGAGGTCAGCTCGGCCGATGCAGTCTTGTTCATGATCGCCACGTCGCTGTCTCGCGACGTGTTCGAGCCGCTGTTTCGCGGCAAGCTCAGCGACCGGGAGCGGCTGGCGCTGGCGAGGCGGTCCGCATTGGGCGCGGGGGCGGTGAGCATCCTGCTCGCCAATTGGTTCCAATCGATCCTCTCGGCGCTGAGCTTCTTCTACAGCCTGCTCACGCTGACACTGTTCGTGCCACTGGTCGCAGGCTTGTTCTGGAGGCGGCCCGGTCAACCCGTCGCGCTTGCCGCCATCGCTTCCTCGCTCGGAGCCGCCGGAATTGCGCTGCTCGCAGGCGGCGGCGCCGAGGGCTGGCTTCCACCAGTTCCGGTGGGCATCTTGGCGGGAGCGATCGTGTACGCTGCACACGCAAGAATCGGCCACCGGGCCGGCAGCTTATAATTGACGGCTCGCTCCATGGAGACTTCCCTGCAGGCCATTGATTGGGCGGTGATCGCTGTCTACTTCGCCATGATGGTCGCGGTCGGGCTATACGCCGCCCGGCGAGTCCGGCAAACCTCCGACTACTTCCTCGGCAACCGCAGCTTCAACGTCTGGCTGGTCATCGGCCAGGCCCTCGGCGTCGGCACGCACGCCGAAATGCCGGTCTCGCTGGCCGGAAAGGTCTACCAGTCCGGCTACGCCGGCATCTGGTACCAGTGGAAGAACCTCTTCATCACGCCCTTCTACTGGATCCTGGCGCCGCTCTTCCGCCGCTTCCGCCGCACGACCACGGGCGAAGTCTACGAGGATCGCTACGGCGACTGGATGGGCGCGGTGTACACGGCGTTCGCGCTGGCCTATTTCACGTTCAACATGGGCGCCATGCTCAAGGGCGCGGGCAAGCTCGTCAGCGTGGCCTCCGGAGAAGCCGTCTCCGCCAACGCGGTCGTGCTCGCCATGACCGCCACCTTCCTGCTCTACAGCTTTGTCGGGGGCCTGGTCTCGGCGGCCTACACCGACTTCGTCCAGAGCCTGTTCATCATCGCCCTCAGCTTCCTGCTGATCCCGATGGGCCTGCGAGAGACCGGCGGCTTCACCGGCATCCGCGAGACTCTCGATCCGGCCATGCTATCGATGGTCACGCCCGGCGATGTCGGGGTCTTCACGATCGTGATGCTGACCTTGAACGGGCTGATCGGCATCGTCGCGCAGCCGCACATCCTAGCCAGCGTGGGCACGGGCAAGGACGAGCGCTCGTGCCGCATCGGCATGGCTTACGGCAACTTCATCAAGCGCTTCTGCACCATCGGATGGGCCTTGGTCGGGATCGTGGTGGCCACGCTGCTGATCCAGCGCGGCGAAGTCGCGTTCGCCGACCCCGAGGACGCATTCGGCTATGCCACGCGGGAACTGCTGTTCCCGGGCGGGCTGGGGCTGATGATCGCCTGCGTGCTCGCCGCGAACATGTCGACCGGCTCGGCATTCATGGTCGACAGCGCCGCGCTCTTCACGCAGAACCTCTACCGCCGCTACCTGCGCAAGGACGAGACGGATCGGCACTACCTGTGGTCCGGGCGCTTCGCGGGCGTGGCGATAACGTTGCTTGGCGTTTGCTTCGGACTGTTCGTCGGCAACGTGCTACAAGCTTTTTTGTTCACCGAGACACTGGCCGCGTTCATGGGCATCAGCATGTTCGGCGCGATCTCCTGGCGCCGTTCGAACCGCTGGGGAGCCCTTGCCAGCCTGCTGACCTCGGCAGGCGTCTTCTTTTGGCTGACATATCGGCAGTACGGCGTGCTGCTGCAGTGGGAAGCGCTCAACTTCGGGATCTCGCTGGTCGTCGGCTTCCTGGCGCTGGCGGCCATCAGCCTGCTGACCCCGCCGGAGTCGAAACAGCGGCTTGATCCGTTCTACGACCGGCTCAACCGCAGATCGCGCTGGGACGCCGGCAGCGAAAAAGAAGTGGAAGTCAGCCAGCCGGGTCACGACCTGCTTTTCGTGCACCTCTTCGACCTCGGCCTCAGCCGCGGCCTGGGGAGTTTCTACGAGCGCTTCCGCGTGGATATCAACGGCCTGCTGGTAGCCGCGCTGGTGGTGGTCGCCCTGATCGCGCTCGCCAAGGGCATCCTGTTCCTGCCCTGACGGCAGCGCTGGAACCCGACTACCGGCCTAGGAGGCGGTAGACTTCGCGGCCCACCACAAGTTCCTCCTGCGCTGCCAAGACCAAGCACGCCACCTTCGCGTCGTGCCGCTCGATCCGGCAGTCCGGGACGGGATTGCTGTTCTTGCCGGGATCGAGCGCGATGGACAGGAACTCCAGGCCGGCGCAGATCCGCTGGCGCAGTCCGGCGGCGTTCTCGCCAATCCCGCCGGTAAAGACCAGCGCGTCCAGTCCGCCCATGGCGGCCGCATAGGCTCCGATGGTCTTGCGCACTTGGTAGACAAACACCTCGAGCGCCAGCTCGGCGCGGGCATCACCCTTGGAGGCGGCGTCCTCGATGTCCCGGACGTCACCGCCTGGAATCCCCGAGAGCCCGGCCAGTCCGCCGGACTGGACCAACCGCTCGCGCATCTCGGCGGCCGAGAGCTGCACGCGATCCATCAGGTACAACGCTGCGAACGAATCCAGTTCGCCGTGGCGCGTGGCGTTCTCCAAGCCTGACTGCGGCGAGAAACCCATCGTCGTGTCGACCGAGCGCCCGCCCCGAATGGCGCACATCGAAGAACTGCCTCCCAAGTGGCATGACACCGCCCGCAGGCTCGCGCCATCGACTCCGAGCAATCCGGGCAGCCTCTCCGCCACGGATCGGTGCGAAGCGCCGTGGAAGCCGTAGCGCCGGATCCCGAAGCCCTCGCGCCATTCCTCGGGCAGGCCGTATGTGCTGGCCCGGGCGGGCATCGTGCTGTGAAAGCCCGTCTCCATCACGGCGACCAGGGGAAGGTCGGGGCGCTGGCTGCGGAACTCTTCGATTCCCTCGATGTAGATGCCGTTGTGCAGGGGCGCGACGGGCTCGTACTCGCGCAGCGCAGCGAGCAGGCTCTGATCAATCCGGAAGGTTCCGCAGAACTCCGGGCCGGCATGCACTGCCTTGAACCCGACCGCGTCGATTTGCCCCGCCTCGCGCAGCACTCGGCCTATGGCCGCGCGATAGCTGGGCGCGTCGCCGCCGGGGCGGCCGATGCGCTCCAGCCGACCCGCGGCAAGCTCTCGCTCGGCGGGAAAGTCCAGCAGCTTGTACTTCAGCGAGGTAGAACCTAGGTTGGGAACCAAGACCCGCATCGTTGCCAGACCCGCGCCGCCTCGAGGCCTCCGCCCTATAGGACGGGAGTGCTCCAGCCTTCCACGACCTCGCGGATGTGCTCCAAGAACAGGTCCGCGATCGCGCCATCGAGCACGCGGTGGTCGAAGCTCAGCGTCAGATAGGCCATCGAGCGGATCGCGATCGCGTCGTTGATTACAACCGGCGTCTTGGTGACAGAGCCGATTCCGAGGATCGCCACCTGGGGCTGGTTGATGGCGGGCGTGGCCAGCAGCGAATTGTAGCTGCCGTAATTGGAAACCGAGAAGGTGCCCTGTGAGATCTCGGCCGGCTTGAGCGCCTTCGAGCGGGCCCGCGCGGCGAGGTCGTTCACGGCGCGCTGCAGGCCAAGCAGGCTCAGCTCGTCAGCCTTGCGGATGACGGGCACGATCAGACCCCAGTCCAAGGCCACGGCTATGCCGATGTTGACGTCGTTGTGCTTGATCAACTGCTTGCCGTCCAGCGACGCATTCACGGTCGGGTAGGCCTTCAGGGCGGACGCTGCGGCCTGCAGGAAGAACGGCAGGAACGTCAGCTTGGTGCCGTTCTGCTCCAAGAACTTGTCCTTGGAGGCGTTGCGCAGCTTGGCGATGTTGGTGCAATCGACGGCATGCACGGTCGAGACGTGCGGGGAGGTCCGCTTGGTCCGCACCATGTGCTCGGCGATGCTCAGGCGCATCGCGCTGAGCGGCTCGACGTCGAAATCGCCGAAGCGCGCTTCCGGCGCGGGCGGGAAGGCCGTTGCGGGCAGGCCTCCTGCAGCGGCCCGCTCCTGGCTGTCGATGTACCCCAGGATGTCCTTCTTGGTGATGCGGCCGCCGGCGCCCGTGCCCTTGCCCAGCTTGGTCAGGTCGATTCCTTTTTCCTTGGCGATACGGCGTACCAGCGGCGAGCTGTGGATGCGCTTGCCGTTATCGGTCGGGGAAGGCTCGGGAGCAGCTGCGGGAGTCGGCTCTGCCTCCTTGGGCGGTGGGGCCGGCTCCGGCGCGGCCGGTGCAGGGGCAGCCGGGGCGGCCGTCGGCGAAGCGTGCTTGCCGAGCTTGGAGCCGTCGCCTATGACGGCTACCACCGTGTTGATCTCGACTGTCTCGCCCTCGGGGAAGAAGATCGCTTCCAACACGCCCGAATCCGGCGAGGGAACCTCCGAATCCACCTTGTCTGTAGAGATCTCGAACAGCACCTCGTCGCGCTCCACCTTGTCGCCGGGGCCTTTCAGCCACTTCGTGATGGTGCCTTCGACAATGCTCTCCCCCATCTGGGGCATGACAACGTCAGCCATTTCCGCCCTTCCTCGCTTCTCAGTCCTTTTCGTGGCTCCTGTCGCCGCCCAGAATACCGATGATCGTGCGACCGAAGACCTCGCCAAACCTCGCGCTCATCGACTCGATCACGGCCTGGCGGCTCGGCGCCTTGCCCAAAATCTGCTCCATGGAAGTCACCGGCTTGGTCAGCCCGCACGGCACGATCCACTTGAAATGGTCCAAGTCCGTGCTCACGTTCAGCGCCAGCCCGTGCGAAGTGATCCAGCGGCTCAGGTGGACGCCCAGAGCCGCGATCTTGGCATCCGCGACCCAGACGCCGGTCAGGCCTTCGACGCGTCGCGACTGGATGTCGAAATCCAGCAGCACCGCCATGATGACCTCTTCGAGCGCCCGCAGGTAGGCGCCGACATCGCGGCGCCACTGCTTCAGGTCGAGGATCGGGTACGCCACGACTTGGCCGGGACCGTGATAGGTCACGTCCCCTCCGCGATCCGTCTCTTCCACAGAAAAACCGAGCTGGCGGAGCCGGCCTGGCGCGGCCAAGATGTTTGCCGCATCGGCGTTCCGACCCATGGTGATGGTCGGCGGGTGCTCCACGAACAGCAGTTGATCGCGGGCCGTCCCCAGCTTGCGGCGCCGCACCAAGTCCAACTGGATATCCCAGGCCTCGCGGTATCCGCACCGACCCAGGTCGCGAACCTCGCAAGTCTGCGCGGACGGCATGACTCCCGAGGAGGGCCCTGCCGTGCCGAGAACCGCTTCAGGCATTGATGGCCTGCCCGTAGATTCCGTTGAACGCGTCGAGCACTGCCTCTGACAGCGTCGGGTGCGCGTGAATGGTCGTGCGCATGGACTCGGCCGTGGCCTCGCTCTTCATCGCCACGATCGCCTCGTGAATCAGCTCCGTCGCTTGCGGCCCCAGGATGTGCACGCCGAGGATCTCGTCGAACTTCTCGTCAGCCACGACCTTGACGAATCCCGCGTGGCTGTCGATGATCGACGCCTTGCTGTTGGCGGCGAACGGGAACTTCGAGACCTTGACGTTCCAGCCGGCGGCGCGGGCCTTGGCCTCGCTGAGCCCGACACTGGCGATCTGCGGCTCGCAGTAGGTGCAGTTCGGGTTCAGGTTGTAGTCGATCGGCTCGACCGGCTGTCCGGCGATGCGGGCGGCGGCGACCAGGCCCTCCGCCGATGCCACGTGCGCCAGCTGGGGCGTGCCCGCCACGATGTCGCCGATCGCGTAGACGCCCATCTCGGCGGTTTCCATGTAGCCGTTCACGGGGATGAATCCGCGATCGGTCGAGATTGCCGTGTTTTCGAGGCCGACATTGTCCGTGTTGGGCTTGCGGCCGACCGCCACGAGCAACTTCTCGAACTCCCGGGCCTGCTTCTTTCCGGCCGGGTCTTTGAAGGCCAGCCTGACGCCGCTCGAAGTTTCCTCGATCTTGTCCACGGCCGTATCGGCAAACACCTCGATGCCTTTGGCCTTGAACGCTCGCAGCAGCCCGGCCGAGACTTCCTCGTCTTCGAGGGGAACCACGCGGGGCAGCATCTCGAAGAGGGCGACATCCGCTCCGAAGCTGCGGTACATCGAGGCGAACTCGACTCCCACCGCGCCAGCGCCGATGACAGCCAGCGATGCAGGCACTTGTTCGAGGTCTAGGACTTCAACGTTGGTCAGGACGCGCCCCGACTTCACGTCCAAGCCAGGCAGCATGCGGGCTTCCGAGCCGGTCGCCAGGACGATGTGCGCGGCTTTCAGCGTGCGCTCCCCGTCCGGGCCTGCCACCTTGACCTTGCCGGCCCCTTGCAACGTTGCGTATCCGGCTATGGTGCTGATCTTGTGCCGCTTGAACAGCTGCCTGATACCGGTCGCATGCTTGCCGACGATTTCGGTCTTGCGCTTGCCCATCGTCTTGAAATCAATCGAGACGCTATCGGCCAGCACGCCGATCTGCTTGCCGTTGAGCGCAGACTCGTACACCTCCGCAAAGTGCAGCAAGGCCTTGGTCGGGATACAGCCGACGTGCAGGCAAGTGCCTCCCAAGTGAGGGTCCTTTTCGACCACTCCAACCTTGAGGCCATACTGTGCGGCGCGAATAGCCGCTACGTAGCCACCGGGCCCGCTGCCGATGACCAAGACATCGTGATCCATGGCCAAATCGCAGTCTAACAAAGGGGAGTTATATACAAGAACGCCCAGAAACCGTAGGGACTTCGGCACACATATCCGCTTCCGCCATATGTGTGTGCCTTGGTATCAAGAACTCGACAGCCGCATGCTGTCGCCCCTGAGGCAGTAATCGATCCAGCGCCCCCGAGACGCGCGCGCGAGATGCGCCCGTCGCTGGGTCGCCGCGTCTTGTCCGGTTGGAGCCGCAGCCCGTAGGTTCAAGCGGCTGGCCCTTCGCCCAGAGCCAACCGCGCGGAGGAAGATGCCTTCAGCGCCTCGAATACACCACGAACCATTTCCCGCCCTCGAACAGGTAATGCTCCTCGGAGGGCTGGAAACCCACATCTGCCATCCATGCGGTCACCTGTTCTTGGCTCATATGCAACTCGTGCTGGTCCGGCCGCGTGTGCCCGCGCTCTATAATCGCAACTCGGCCTTCCGGTTTGATGTAACGGGCGAGGTTCTTGAGGTAGCCGGCGCGATCCTCGACATGGTGCAAGACGTTGTGAAAGAACGCCAGGTCGATGTCCCGTGTCGGAAGATTGGGGTCCGTGAACTCGCCGAGCACGGTTTCGACGTTCGAGACGCCCTCGACCCGTACCCTCTCCGCGATGTGGTCGACCAGGCCTTGGTCCACCTCCACGGCATAGACTTTGCCGCCAGGAGCGACGGCGCGTGCGAACGGCAGGCTGAACACTCCCGTGCCGGCACCGATGTCCGTCAGGATGTCTCCGGGTTTGAGCCGGAGCCTGGCGATCACCTCGTCAATCTGGAGTCCCTTGACTCGTTCGGGCCGGCCGAGGGTTTCGATCCATTGTTCGGCTGGTCGCGACCCCAGCTGCCAAGCAATACCTACCGATGCGCCGATGGTGCCGAGGAAAGCCGCCATGGCTGCTACTCGGACTCTTCTAAGCTGCATACCGATTCCCCCTTTCAGGTTCCCTTTGGCAGCGCCGCAGGGAACGTGTCCTTACCGCTCGCCCCGGTCGAGTTGGCGGGGCTGCGGCGCCGCCTCAGTATGCCACGTGCCGGAAGCTGACTCGCGCCCACCGATCGCTGCCGAGCGCGGGGGCGGCTCCTCAGCGACCCTGGACCGAAAGCTCGGTTCGATGGACGGTGCCGCAATCGTCGTCTCCAACGTGATCGGCGGAGGAATATTCATTGTTCCAGCCGTCGTGGCCCAACTGGCGCCCAGCCCATGGGCGATGCTTGGCGTTTGGCTGGTCGGCGGGGCGCTGGCCTTTGCCGGGGCTCTCGGGTATGCAGAACTGGCCGCGTTACGCCCGCGGGCCGGAGGCGAGTACGTCTACCTCAGGGAGGCCTACGGCCCGATATTCGGGTTTCTGACTGGCTGGACGTCGTTCGTCGCGGGATTTTCCGGCGCCATCGCGGCCAGCGCGGTCGGCATGGCAGCGATTCTGGGCCGGTTCATTCCTGCGGCGGGGGACACGACGCCGATCCTTTCCATTCCGCTGCCATTCTTCTCGTTGACCTTCTCACCACAAGCGCTGGTGGCGCTTGCCGCCATCGCAGGATTGTCGGTCATTCACAGTGCGGGCCTGGGTCCCGGTCGCATCGTCCATAACCTACTGGCGGGCGTGAAAGTCACGGCGTTGGTCGTCGTCGTGGCACTCGGGTTCTCAATAGGGCGGGGCAACGCGACGAACTATGCGGGCGGGGGGCCGATAGAGCTCTCGAGCTGGGTGTTCGCGCTGATACCCGTGCTGTTCAGTTACTCGGGATGGAATGCCGCGGCATACGTCAGCGAGGAGATCCGAAACCCGGAACGCAACGTTCCGCGGGCTCTGCTGATGGGCACCGCGGTGGTCGTGCTGATCTACCTCTCCCTGAACATGGTGTACCTGTACGCGATGCCGGTCGAGGATTTTCTGAATCAGTCGATCCGCATCGGCGACATCGCCGTGGAGCGGCTGTTCGGCGGTGGCGCGGGCGGAGCATGGGCCGCGGCTTCGATCGTGATGATCGCGGCCAGCATCAGCGCGATGGTGATCGCCGGACCGCGGGTCTACTATGCGATGGCTCGCGACGGGCTGTTCTTCGGCGCTGTGGCCCGGGTGCATCCGCGGTTTCGCACGCCGGTCGTAGCCATTGCGGCACAGGCCGTCTGGAGCGGGATCCTAGTCCTGACGGGCACGTTCGGCCAGCTCGTGGAGTATACGGGCTTTGCCGTCGTGTTGTTCGCGGGCATCGCGGTGTTCGCGGTGTTCGTGCTTCGGAGAAGGCATCCGTCGGAGACTCGGCCTTTCCGTGCTTGGGGTTACCCCTTCGCGCCGCTCTGCTTCCCGGTGGCGTGCCTATTGATCGTTGCTAACGCCCTGCGGGAGAATCCCGCTACTTCGGGCGCCGGACTCGTCGTCATCGCGCTGGGAGTCCCCGTCTATTTCTGGATGCGCGCCAGGAGCCGACGCCCCCAGGCGCAGGGTTGACAGTCAACGGGGCGATTCGGCGACCGGCCGGTTTGCCTGGATCGTCTTGCCACGAGGATCGAGCTCTTCCTCTAAGATCCGCGCCCCCGTTGCGAGCGGTTGGTTCGAGTGTTGTCTCCCAGGGCCAGCCCGTCGATGCTCCGCCTGCGTGCGATGGTCGGTTGGTACCATGAGCGCTGTCGATGCTAGGGCGAATCCTACTCGGCTGCGCCGTGGTGGTAGTGATCGCTCTGGCGGTCCTGACCGGCCCCGCGCAGTCGCAGCGGGAAGGGTGGGATAGCCAGCGCGTGCGCATGGTCCGGCAGCAGATCGAGGCCCGCGGGGTGCGGGATCCCCGGGTGCTCGAGGCAATGCGCACGGTCCGGCGGGAACAATTCGTTCCGGACTCGATCCGCACCTACGCCGCCTCTGATCGCCCGTTGCCGATCGGCTTCGACCAAACCATCTCCCAGCCCTACATCGTGGCTTACATGACGGAGATGCTGGCGCTCGAAAGCGGCCACCGAGTCTTGGAGATCGGAACCGGGTCCGGTTACCAAACAGCGGTTCTCGCGACCCTGTGCGACCACGTCTACAGCATCGAGATCGTCCCCGAGCTTGCCGAGCGCGGAGCGAAGATCCTCCAGGAACTGGACTACCGCAACGTCAGCGTTCGCTTGGGTGATGGCTACCTCGGCTGGCCCGAGCACGCCCCTTTCGACCGAATCATTCTCACGGCCGCTCCGCCCCAGCTTCCCCAGGCCCTGGTTGACCAACTCGCAACGCAAGGCCGGCTCGTGGCGCCCGTAGGCAGGAATCCCGACGCGCAGAAGATCGTCTTGGTCACGAAGGACGCGAGGGGGAATGTCCGGCGGCAGGACCAGCTGCCCGTCCGGTTCGTGCCGATGGTCCGAGGACCCGACAGCCGGTAAGGGCGCATCTCGCGGCGCGAGCCGACCGGGCTCTGCGCCGGACCGGCCAGCGCTCGGCTCTTCGCAACGCCGTCCCCTCGCTGTCAGACGGGTCTTATCCGGGCCCCCTGCCGCGGCAGCGCAGCCGCAGGATGGTCGACAGTATGCCGACGCTAGCACCGACGACGCCCCGGACCGTGCCGCCCACCTTGGACTTGCCGAAGCGACGACGCCGGGTGTCGACCGGGCGCTCGACCATGTTCAGCCCGTGCTGAATGGCCTTGACCTGCATCTCCACTGTCCAGCCGTAGGCGGTATCGCGCATATCCAAGCGGCGCAGAGCATCCGCGCGGACAGCCCGGAACGGTCCGAGATCTGTGATGCGCCTGCCCCACAACAGTCGGATCAGTACCGCGGCGACCCGGTTGCCCAGCACCTGCGGCAGCGACATCGCGCCGGGCTCGACCGTTCCCTGCACACGCGATCCGATCACGATGTCGGCGCCGTCCGCGAGCGCCGCTAGCAGATCGACGGATTGCCGCACGTCAAAGGCCTGGTCACCGTCGACGAACAGGACCACGTCCACCGGTGGCAGCGCAGCGATCGCTGTCAGGCAGGCGATCCCATAGCCGGGCCGCGGTTGCTCGACAACGCGCGCGCCCGCCAGGACCGCCCGCTCGGCAGTCGCATCCGAGGAAGCGTTGTCGCAGACAACAACCTGGTCAATCAACGGCTGGCCCTGCGGCTCGCGCAGTGCCAGCAAGGCACCCGCGACGGCCCCGATGTTGTCCTCTTCGTTGTGCGCGGGAATCACCGCGCCAATGCTCAGCCCCGCGTACATTCCAAGCCAACGTGCTGGGCAGCGCCCGTTGTCGGCAACGATCCAGTGTAGGCCCGCAGCGCGGTCCGCGAACGCGCCGAGATGCCGAGCGCAGCGCCGGCCGTCGCTGCGCTGGTACCGCTCCCTGGGTTATGCGCCCGGCCGTCGGCAGGATGTGCCGCTCCGTACAATCAATGGACATGCCATCCCTGCCAATCGTCGAGGCCGCCGACAGGGCTTACGAGACACACCACGACTGGGGTGAGCTTCCGGCCAGCATCCGCTATGGAAACTGCCACGGAGTCCAAGTGGATTCCGAGGGATTCATCTACGTCCACCACACCGTTCACGCAGACTCTCCCAGCGATCACTCGGTAGTGGTGTTCGATCCGCAGGGCGCGTTCGTAAAGTCATGGGGCGGGGCGTTCGCCGGCGGGGCGCACGGTTTCCGTCTCACCCGCGAGGGCGGCGATGAATATCTCTACTTCTGCGATATCCGACGCGGCGTCGTGCAGAAGACGAGCCTGGACGGCACGATCCTGCTCACTCTGGGATACCCGTCGGAATCACCGGCTTACGCTGTCCGCGAAGGCCGGCTCGCCCCGTCTTGGAAACCCACGAATCTAGCCGTGGCGCGCAATGGCGACATCTACGTCGCCGATGGCTACGGTTCGAGCTACGTGGTTCGCTACGACCGCGACGGCCGCTATCTCCAGACCTTCGGCGGCGGACAGAGCGAGGCTGTCGGCAGCCTGCACTGCCCGCACGGAATCGAAATCGATGCCCGTAGCGGAGTCGAGGAGGTCCTCGTCGCGGACCGCTCAAACCATCGCCTGCAGTACTTCGACCTCGACGGTAATCACTTGCGCGTCGCTGGCGGCGTTGACCTGCCGTGCCCTGCCGTTACCCCACAAGTCATGAACCGGGCTTCTCCTGAGAGGCGCTGGCAGGCGGCTCGAAGTAGTCGCGCAGCTCATACGCCTCGCTCATGATGGTCAAGCGGGTCCAGCCTTCCCAGATCTTCTGGTGTCCCGGCGGCGCTTTCGGGTTCTTCAGGTAGCCACCCAGAATCGCCATCGCCAGCACCGCCGAGCCCAGGTTGTCCGGCTCGGACAACCTGCGCTTGCTCGTGAAGTGCCGCAGCACCCGCAACTGGATCTGCGTGAAAAACACCGTGGCCGGCAATTCCGGCGTCTCCCGCCCCAGCAGCGTCAGCGCTGCCAGCCGCCACGCAATCACCGCCTTGATCGTCACCGCCCGCTCGATCCGCTCCCCGCTCCGGTGCCCCAGGTACTCCACCTTGCAGCCCGACTTGAGAATCCGGTGCCAGTCCTCGATGCGCCACCTCAGCCGGTACCACTGCAGCACCTGCTCCGCCTGCGCCTGCGACTGCACCGGCAGCGTCGTGAGCAGAAACCACTCCAACGCTTCCACCCCCTCCGGCGCCGTCCGCTCCCACACGTGCACCAACTGCAGCCGCAGCGGCCCCGCCCGCTGTGTCCCGGCCGCCAACTCCACCGTCTGCCAGCGCAATTCCGCCTGCGCCGTGCGCGCCGCGCGCAACGGCTTGGCCTTCTGGCGAGCGCTGCCCCGCCGCGCCGAACTGCGCTCCACTTCGATCTGCAACCGGCCTTGCGCCGCCTGCTCCCGGATCTGCTCGAACAGCTTCGGCTGACCCGCCCCCAGCGCACGGTTGTGCTTGGCCCGCACCAGCAGTTCCACGCCCGCCAGCCGCCGCTGCTCGCTGAACAACGCCAGCACGTCGGCCTCGCGGTCCATCACCGCCACCACACGCGTGTCCGTCAAGCGGCCCGCCGCCTCCGCGCAGTCCCGCAACCCGCGGATCCAGCGGAAGCTCTTGCGCTCCTCCAGCGGTCGCCCGCGCTGCGCCTGCCCGTCCGGCGCTTCGTACTGCAGCTTGAGCAATCCCAGCGGGATGCCTTCCGGGCTCAGCGCCAGCGTCGAGTGCAGGTGCAGCCCCAGCGTGCCCTGCGAGCCGCGGTTCTTGCCGATCAAGCCCAGCCCCGCGCAGCCCGGATGCTCGGCGAAGTTCAGGTCCGTGCCGTCCTGCACGCACAGCACCGTGCGCTCGGCCTGCATGCGCTGCAGCGTGCGCTGGCGGTGCGGGGCCAGGATGTTCTCCGGGGTCACCGCCGACTCGTCCGGCTGGTCGATCAGGCGGTAGTGGCCCTTGACGGCCGAGCGCAGGCCCTGCGCGGCGGCTGGAATCGATGCCATGGGAGCTCCGGCTTGCATGCGGGCGGTCTGCACCAGCCGCTTGGACAAGCGTAAATCACCCAGCGGGGCGCGTCCCAGTTCGTGCTCGGCGAACGTGTCCAAGGCGAGGCCCGCGGCCGCTGCCAGCGGCTCGCAGGCGGGTGGCTGGGCGGCCCCGAGCACGTCCCGGAAGTCCGCCTGCAGCGGGTACACAAAGATGGTCTTGACCGGCACGCGCTGGGCGCGCCCGGCGAAACGACCGCGCCCGGCGGTGTGGCCCACGCAGATCCAATTGGCGGCGCGGAAGCAGGTGCCGGCGTGCTGTTGCGGGTCGCAGAAGGTTTCCAGCAAGGCGGGGCGGTAGCCGTAGCGCTGGCAGAAGTCTTGCGGCAGCCGCCGCAGGACTTGGCCCAGCACCTTGGAGGCCAGCAAGTGGCAACGCACCGAGGGCCGGATCAGGAAACGGCTCAGGGCCAGCACGCGGTGCAGGCGCTTGCGGCGCAGCGCGGCCGACCAGCCGACCCACTCGTCGCGGGCCGCGACCGCCAGGGCCGAGGCGGCGAAGCCGAGCGCCCCGAGCAGGCCGTGCTCGGACTCAATCAGGTAGCGCAACTGCGGGCCGACGTGAATGACGGCACCCTGCGGGTGCTCGCTGGCGACCAGCTCATTCCAAACTTGGCGCTGTGCGGGCGTGGTGACCAGGGTCAGCTGGAGTCCGGCCAAGTCCCCGGCGCTAGCGGGGACGGCCTGCGGGGCGGGCAGCGGCTGGTGCAGCCGGCGCGGGCGGCAGTGGCCGCCGCGGCCGCCATGGCGCGGCGGCGGCAACTCGATGCGACCCTGCCGATGCAGGTGGCGCAAGGCTTTGTGGCAACTGGCCGCCTGCGGCTGGCCGAGACTGTCGAGGAAGCCGAATTCGCGGCAGACGTGGCGGGCGAATGCGCTCCGGCTGGCGCTGCCGATCTGTGCCAGCAGCACCTGCAGGGTCGCCACGGCCTGTGCGGTGGAGAGAGTCTTGGCAATGCAATGCTGGTCGAGCATGTTTCAGACATGCCACAACGACCGTAGCGTTGTCAAGTGTAGAGATGTGGGGCATGGGCAGGCCGTGCCACTTCGACATCTTCCGCGACGGCACGCTGTTGGTGCCCGATCTGGCCGCGCGCGTCACCCTGCTCGACTCCGCCAACAACCTCATCGGCCACCTCGGCACAGGGCCGGACGATTACAGGGAACGGCGGCTGCTCGACCGCAGACACTTCCCTGCGGGCCAGTTCGTTTGCCCGCACGGCGCTTGCTTCGACCACGACGGCAACATCTTCGTGGCGGAGTGGGTCGAAATCGGCCGCGTCACCTTCCTCAAGCGGATCCGCTAGCCGGGACGGGAGCGTGCCGCGGAGCCTGCGCAATTTGCCTCGAAGAGATCGCGCGCGGCTGGCTCGCAGCGGGGGTCACGCCGGGGCTGGTTGCCGCTAGAAGACTCGGAAGCTTGTCCCGACCGTGAATGTGCGACCCTCCCTGTAGCCGAGGAAGGTCTCCCCGCCCTGCGTCCAGAACCAGCGCGCGTTGTTGAGGTTCTCAGCCGCGAAGCGCATCTTCCAGCGGTCGTCTCCCTTGATCGTGAATTCGTAGACCAAGTCCGTCGTCGCCAGCCCGTTCTGGACCACGTCGGGCAGCCCGAACGCGCCCACGTCGGTGATGCGGCTCGAGAAGTAGTTCAGGTAGAATCGCGCCGTGCTGCGCGCCTTGGGCCGCGCCCACTCCGCGATTACGTTCGACACGTAGCGCGACTGGCCTTGCATCGGGCGCACCAAGGAGGTGAGGACCACGGTCTCCGAGACGTTGCTGAGGTCGATATTCGAGTCCACCATGGTGAAATTCGACGACACGGCGAACTCGCGCAGCCGCGGCGACACGAAGTCCAAGCCACGCCGGAACTCGAACTCCACGCCGTAGTTGCGCGCCGCGGTCGCGTTCGAGAACGTGCGCAGGAGCGCCACGGCCGCGATCATGGTCTGCTCGATCGGGCTCTCGAAGTTCTTGAAGAAGAAGCTCGCCGCCAGCAGCTGGTTGCCGCCGGGGAAGTACTCCCAGCGGAAGTCGTAGTTGCTGATGTCGGTCTGCACCAGTTCCGGGTTGCCGATGGTCTGCAGGCCGCCCACTACGTTCAGGAAGCCGAAGCGCGCCAGCTCGCGGAAGTCGGGGCGCGACACGGTCTGGCTGTAGCCGACGCGCAGGTTCTGCTTCGGCGACAGCGCGTAGATCACGTTGACCGCGGGCAGGTAGTTCAGCGCATCGAACGGCGCGGGCTCGCGGCCAGTGTCCGGCTTGAACTGGTTGAAGGTCGTCACGTCCTGCTGCATGTCTTCCACGCGCAGGCCGCCGATGATGCGCCACTTGGCGGCAAAGTTCAATTCGACCATGCCGTAGTAGCCGAACACGTCGCGGGTGCCCCGGTATGCGTCGGTGACCCGGGTCGTCTCGTTCAGCTCGAACCCGCGCGGGCGGATGTTGTCGGTCGAGAACAGCTCGTTGGGCGGCAGCGTCAGGTCGATCCCGCGCGTGCTGCGCAGGTTGTAGCGGAAGCGCCGCGAGTTGAAGTTGCGCCCGCGCGACGAGTAGTTCGCGCCGAAGCGCACCGCCCCGCTGAAGCCGCCCCGGTAGAAGGGCACCAGCATGTCGACGCTCGGGTTGAGGATCGTCTCGTTGAGGTCGTTGAACATGCGAAACGCGCTCTGGCTGTCGTCGAAGAAGATGAACGACTCGGTGCGCGGCTGGAAGATCTGCAGGCTCTCGCGCAGGTCCGGCTCGTCGCGCGTGGCCTTGGAGTAGGACATGCTCCACGTCAGGACGCTGTTGTTCAGCCCCGCGAACAGGTGCTCGCCATCGACTTGGGTGTTCTGGATGGTGCGCTCGATGAAGCGCAGGCGCTGGTTGCGGATATCGGTGTTGAAGTCCTGGTAGTAGCCCTCGTAGTAGCGGGCGTTGTCGTCGGTGTCGCGCGAGAAGAAGTTCTTCAGCGAAAGCTTGTTGGCCGGATTGAACTGATAGGACACGTTCAGCACGCCGCCCAAGCGCACCGCCTCGGTCGACTCGTCATAGTCGAATTCGCTCTGCAGCACCGGAGGGCCGGCGTTGGTCGGGTCGGTCGCAGCCATCGGGTTGGGGAAGTAGTAATTGCGCTCTTGGTCGAAGATCGACTGCAGCGAGTTCGAGAACGTCAGCGCGCCGACGATGCCGAGCTTGCCGAAGGTATTGCCCGCCACGATGTTCCAGCTCATCGAAGGTCGGCTCAAGTCGCGCGGAGCGCGTTCCCAGTTGTTGGAAAAGGCGTGACCGAACTCCTGCAACTCGTTCCGGCTGAAGGTGAAGCGGTCGATCCGCTGGTCCGCCGGTATGACGCCGGGCAGGCCGCGCGTGCCGTCATCAAAGCCGAAGAAATCGCGGCCGCCGCCCGGGTAGTCGAGGAACGTGCGGCCCTGCGTCTGGTCGTTGTACCCGATCGAATAGCTCACGTTGAGCGTCGGACGCGTCGGAAACTCGGTCGTCTCCACCTGCACCAGTCCTGCCGAGAACTCGCCCGGAAGATGCGGCGAGTAGGTTTTCTGGACCTTGATGTTGTCGATCAGGCTGGCCGGGAACAGGTCGAGGGGCACGACCCGGCGCTCCGGCTCCGTGCTGGCCAGCAGCGCGTTGTTCAGCGTCGTCCCGCTGTAGCGGGGATCGAGGCCGCGCACGAACACAAAATCGTTCATGGTCGTCACGCCCGTTACGTTCTCGATGGCCTCGGAAGCGTCCGACGAGGTGCCGCCGCGAATCTCCTCGGCGCTGATGGTGTCAGAGACAGTGGATGCCAGCTTGCGCTCGACCAGCATCGCCTCCTGCGTGGCCACCGAGGACGCCACCGTGGCGACGACATCGACCACCGTCCTCTCGCCCTTGGCGGACATGACGGTGCTGGCGTCGGCGATCTCGCCAGCGAGCACTTCCAAGCCCTCGACGTTGACCGCTTGGTGATTGGCGGACTTGTAGCTGACCGTGTACGTGCCGGGCGGGACGTTGTCGATCGTGAAGCTGCCTTCGATCGTCGTGGTCGCCGTGACGGTCAACTCGCCCGTCACCTCGACTTCGACCTGCGGGATCGGATTCCCCGTGCTGGCGTCATAGACGAAGCCCAGCACGCTGCCGTCGCCGTCCTGCGCCTGCAGCGCGGCGCCGCCGGCGGCCAGCACGACCGCCATGGCCGAATGAATGATCCTGCCTAATCGAACCTGCATAGATCGATACCTCGATTCCTTCCCCTAGGACTGGGCGCAGGGCAAACCCGAATACGCCCCGAATACGACTTCCCGCACAGCCGCGCCTGCTCTGAACGTATTACCGTTTCGTTACGTTCCTGCGGCACTGCTGTTAAGGTTTGATGAACCCTCGCTGGGATCGCGCACGGTGTACCCAAACCCGCGGACCGAGCGGATGTACTGCGGATTGGAGGGATCGGCCTCGAGCTTGCTCCTCAGGCGCCGGATATGCACGTCCACGGTGCGGTCGGTGACATGGCATGCCAAACCCCAAACCGCCTGCAGCAGGGCCGCGCGGCTCCACACGCGCCCAGGCTGGCGCAACATCCTCTCCAAGATCTGAAATTCGGTGGCCGTCACCGCGATCGGGCGCCCTTTTACGCGCACTTCCCGCCGGTCTTTGTCCAACTCCAGCTCGCCCACCCGGGACGACGACTCCTTCGCCTTGCTCGAGCGCAGCCGAAGCTTCAGCCGCGCCACCAGCTCCCTCACCGAGAACGGCTTGACGACATAGTCATCTCCGCCGATCTCCAAGCCGCGCAGCCGGTCCGCCTCTTCGGAACGGGCGGTAAGGAAGACGACCGGAACATCCCGCAGCGCGGGATCCTGCCGCAATTCCTTGCAGATCGAAAATCCGTCCATGCCCGGCAGCATCACGTCCAGCACGATCGCGTCCGGCCGGACGCGCTGGCAGAAGTCAGTCGCCGCCAGGCCATCGTGGATGCAGCTGAATTCGAAGCCCTCCTGCTCGAGGGCGTACTGCAACAGGCCTGTTAGATCTCGATCATCTTCGATGACGGCGACCTTGGGCGGCATATCGTCTTCCTATCCGCACGATAGCCAGCGGGCCATTAACGCTAGGTGTCAGGAGCATTAAAGGTTAGTGAAGGATTGCGCGCCCCGCAGCGGCCCGCGGGCGCGGGCGTCCCTAGATTCCTTGTCTAAACACCCATGGCCGCGTGCAGCCACCCCGTATGCATGAAACGGTCGAGGGTTGCCAGCAGGGTGGGGGCCGTTGCTAGATTTGCAGATAGCGGAGGCGGGTGCAAGATCGGATCTCTAAGTGGTGGAGAGGCCGCGATGCCCGCAAGGGCCGTGGCTCCCTACCTCGTTATCTAAACTGACGCCGCTGCGCCCCTTCGAGCCCCGTACCGTACCAGGCTGCGGCCTAGGACGCACAGTAAATCGAGCCCCGGCTGGTTGCCCAGCCGAGGGATTTCCCCGGGCCAGCATCACCCGCCTCCGCTGTACAGGAGGATACAGCATGACAACCACAGCAGGCGAGAGCCTGCAACCCGACGAGATGCACGTCGTGCATCCCCGCGCGGCCGGACTCGATGTGCACAAGATGCAGATCACCGCCTCGGTGCGGCTGTGCCAGCCCGGCGGCGGCGTGCAGTGCGCCACGCGCCAGTTCAGCGCCTTGCCCGACGGGCTGGGAGAGCTGGCCAAGTGGCTGCAGAGCCATCGCGTCACGGCCGCGGCCATGGAGGCCACCGGCATTTTCTGGCAGGCCCCGTGGGAGGCTCTGGAGGCCGCCGGGATCGCGCCGCAGTTATTCCACGCGCAATTTGTGAAGCAGGTGAAAGGGCGTAAGAGCGACGTGGCTGACAGTGTCTGGCTGGCGCGCATTTGCCAGTTCGGGCTGTGTCGGCCCAGCTACGTGCCGCCGCGCAAGTTCCGCCAGTTGCGCCAGCTGAGCCGCTACCGCCGCAAGCTGGTGGGCGAGCGCAGCCGGGCGCGCAACCGCGTTCACAAGACGCTGGACCACGACGGGCTGCGGCTGGGCGGGGCGCTGAGCGACATCTTCGGGCGCAATGGGCGCAAGATCCTGGCGGGGCTGGCCGCGGGCAACTCGCCGGATGAGATCCTGGACACGCTCAGCGGGCACGTGCGCCCCAAGCGCGAGTTGCTCGAGCAAGTGCTGGCAGCGCAGTTGGATGCGCACGCGGTGTGGAAGCTGGGCGACCTGCTGCGCGCGCATGACGCGGCCAACGCGAGCATCGCGGAGTTGGACGCCCGCATGGAACAGGGCCTGGCCGAGCTGGAGGAACAGGTGCGCTTGCTGGAGACGGTGCCGGGCATTGACCGCGGCAGCGCCTGCGCGATCCTGGTCGAGTTAGGGCCCGACCTGTCGGCTTTCGACAAGACGGCCAACGTGGCCGCCTGGGCCGGGCTGGCGCCGGGCAACAACGAGAGTGCCGGCAAGCGGCGCTCGGGGCGCTTGCGGCGCGGCAATGCCACGCTGCGCGCCACGCTGGCCGAGTGCGCCCACGGAGCGGTGCGCACCAAGGGCTCGCAGTTCCACGGCCACCACAGCGCGCTCAAGGCGCACATGCCGTACAAGCGCGCCATCTTGGCGACGGCGCACAAGCTGCTGCGCACGATCGTGGCGATGTTGCGCGACCAGCGACCCTACATCGATCCGGGCATCGACTACGACAAGCTGGTGGTGGACCGCAACGCGCCCCGCTGGCTGCGCAAGCTTGAAGAGCACGGCTATATCGAGCACGTCCGGCCCGGCGGCCAGCCGGCGGCCGCCTGAGTTCGCTCCCATCCTCGGCCCACCGCCGGCGGTGGCGCGGTACCGCTCCGGACACAGATCGGGGCTACCGTGGCGGGCTGCTAATCCGGCGGCTGGTGGGCAGGCAACGGCTGACCGCGGAACTTCACGACTGCGGGGTGGGGGAGAGGTGCGCCTCCTCCAGGACGACGTTTCTCAGTAAGCGTAGCGTTTACGGATGAGTCAAGTTCACGCGGCGATCGGCTGGCCCTCCCAGAGGCGGTCGATCTCGCGGTCGAAGCGCTGCACGGCCTTCTGCAGGGGCGTGGGGTCGGAAGCGCCGGTGTCGAACACCACCGACAGGGACGGGCGCAGCACGCGGGCGTAGGTGCGCTGGAAGCACAGCGCTGTGCGCAGGCCCTGCTCGGTCACGCGGTAGCGGCGCGTGTGGGGGATGCGTTCGATCAGCCCGCGCAAGCGCAGACGCCGCAGGTCGTAGGTCATGCGACCCGCTCCCCACGCCTCCGCGCTGCTGCCCAGCAGGGGCGCGACCCGCTCGCGCAACTGCCGGTGGGTGAAACCGTGCGGCAGCAGCCGGAAGGCCGCCAAGGACGCCAGCAGGGCCTGCACGCGGCGGTCCCCGAAGCGCAGCGACGCTGCCCGCTGCCCCGCGATCCGTGCCGCCGCTTGGAGTTGCTCGAAGCGCTCGGCTCCCAGCGTGCAGTCGTGGCTGAGGCGTTCGACGCACAGCAGGCGTCGGTTGGCTTGGAAGCCGATCTTTTGCAGACTCTCGAGGTTGCCCAGCCGACGCCCGACTCCGAAGTCGTAGCTGTCGTTGATCGTGGTTTCGGTGCGCAGCGCGCGCCCCTCTTTGAAGTATTGCTTGATGCGGGTCTTCTTGTAGTCGAAGTGCAGCGATGGATCCACCCCGGCGGTGATCACGCGCGTGCGGAAGCGTGACGGCGTGCGCTTGCTGACCCGGCGCTGGAACACCAGCTGGACATGGTCGGGCCGGCCGATGTCAAGGTTCTCGCGGATGACCTGCTCGAAGAACATGCGCCCCTGCTGCGGCCGGTCGAAGACCTGCGTGAGCGAGAACTCCGCCTGCAGGATGGAGAGTTGGTAGCGCAGCCCCGCGGCGCGGTCTGCGGCCGTGAACGGATGCGGCAGCCGCGCCAGCCACTTGCGTGCCAAGGCGTCGATCTTGGCGGCGCTGAGCTGGCGGCAGATCTGCGCCAGCCGCTGCGGGTCGTCGCAGCTGAGGATGCCGTTGTCGAGCGCTTCGAAGGCAATGCCCTGCTTGGCCAGCTGGCGCTTGACGTACTCGTGGCCGTTGATGCAGAGCTTGGCGTTGTACGGGAAATAGGAGCAGAACTTGAGGAAGAAGGGGCCGAAGTCGTCATCGACGGCGTAGAAGTAGTAGGCGTTGGGCAGGGCCGTGGAGAAGGCCAGCTCGGGCGAGCGGCGGCCCGTGGCCGGATCGGTCTCGGCCTGGGTGCGCAGCACGCGCGCCTTCTCCTGCGCCTTGCCGATGTACAGCACGCCCTCGCCGCCGCGCCATTGCCGCAGGTAGGCCTGGGTGCGCTCGTCCTTGCGCTCGCCTCTCTCGAAGCGGATCAAGTCGATGTTGCCCTCGCGGGCGAAGGCCTCGATGGCGGCTACGAAGCTGCGCGTCATCGGGGCCATCAGGGCCGGGGAGGGCACCGGGCAGCCGCGCACTTGGCGGAAGAACCAGGCCGCCCCGCCCGGGGTCTGCAGCAGCGGCTGGTAGACATTGAGGTAGAGGCGGTCGCAGCATTCGACCTCCAGGGTGACGTGTTCGGAGATGGCTTCGGCGACGTTGCGTGCTACAGTCATGGCGCGGGTTCGGGGCGATGGGCTCCCCACAGAACCGTCATGATACGGGCACTGTCGCCTAGGCGACCATACGGCGGCTCCGGCCGCAGAGCGGAGCAGCGTCCGGAACCCGCACTCCATCCCGAGTATGACCACGCAGCTTCGAACCGAGTCTCGTCGGTCTGAGGCTCAGCCTCGCTAGAATAGGGCTTGCTCGCCGCGGATTTCGACTACGAACTGCCCAAGCGGTTGATCGCCCAGCGCCCGCTCCCCGGGCGCAGCGACAGCCGCATGCTGGCGGTCGACCGGCGGGCAGGCTCCTGGACCGACAGCACGGTCACCGACCTGCCGCGCTTCGTCGGGCCGGGCGATTGCCTGGTCGTCAACAACAGCCGCGTGCTGCCGGCACGACTGCTCGGCACGCGGCGCGATTCCGCAGGGCGTTCCGGAGGCGGAGCCGCCGAGATTCTGTTGCTGGAGCCGGATCCGACGCGCGCGGGGTTGTGGCGCGCGCTTGTCCGGCCCGGGAAAAGGCTGGTGCCGGGGACCGCGGTGGAGGTAGGCGGAGTCTCGGTCCGCATCCGGGACCGCTTGCCCGATGGCGTCCGCTTGGTCGAGTTCCCGGGCATGGACGGCGCGGCCGTGGAGAGTCTCATGCGCGAGCACGGACACATGCCGCTGCCGCCATACATACAGCGGGCAGACGAGCTGGCCGATCACGAGCGCTACCAGACCGTGTTCGCCCGAGCGGCAGGGTCGGTGGCGGCGCCAACGGCAGGCCTGCACTTCGACGGCCCCTTGCTCGAGCGGGTGCAGGCGCGGGGCGCGACCATCGCCGAGATCACGCTGCATGTCGGGCTCGGCACGTTTCGCCCGCTCTCCTCAGAACGGGTCGAAGACCACACCATGCATGCCGAGCGCTTCGAGATCTCGCGCCAGGCGGCTGATCGCATCCAGGCGGCGGGACGCGTCGTGGCGGTCGGCACGACTGCGGTACGCACGCTGGAGGCGGCTGCGGGCGCGGGAGGGGGCGCGATCCGGCCTCTGCGCGGCGAGACCGACCTGTTCATCACGCCGGGATTCCGCTTTCAAGCGGTTGGCGCCTTGTTGACCAACTTTCACCTGCCCCGGTCGACCCTGCTGATGCTCGTGGCGGCCTTCGCGGGCACAGAACTGATGCGCGCCGCCTATGCACACGCTGTCGGGCAGGAATACCGATTCTACTCGTACGGCGATTGCATGCTGATCACGTAGCTCCCGCCGCGCGCCCTGCCAGCCACGCGCCCAGGGCCGGAACAGAGTCGAGCAGGCAGTCGGGGCGGCTGGCGGCCAAGCGGTCCCGGGCCGCGCCCGGAGCCCACGCGGCCGCCACGCTCGTCATGCCGAGCTCCTTGGCGGCGCGCACGTCCGAGGGCGAATCTCCCACGCCCGCCACCTCGCCAGGAGCGAGGCCCCAGCCGGCCAGCACGCGTCGCATCGCGGCAGGCTTGACCCCGCCCGCGGCGGATCCGGCCTCCACCACCGGGAAGCGCGCGGCCAGCCCGAACGCTTCGAGCGAAATCCGCGCGCTGTGCGGCCCCTTGCCCGTCACGATCGCCAGCTCGACGCCGTCGCTGCGCAATGACTCCAGCAATTCCGGGATGCCTTCGAACGGCGCGGGGCAGAGCGCATGCGCAAGCCGGTACTCGGCGAGATACTCGTCCAGCGCCATTTCGGGAGCGTCCGGGCAGAGCCGGGCCAGAATTCCCTCCTCGCTGGGTCCGAACATGGCATGGATCTCGGCGTCGGAGAAGTCAAGGCCGAGCCGTTTGGCAAAGACGCGGGAGAACGCTCGATAGCAGACCGGGAGCGTGTCCCCCAAGGTCCCGTCGAGATCGAAGATCACGCCGCGCAACATCGGGTTCAGCGCGTGAGCGCGTCCTCCACCCACGGAGGCGTGGCATGCAGCAGGCGGCCCAGGTCAGGCTCGGCTTCGACGATGCGCTCGCGCATCTCCCAAGCGATCCTGCGGTAGGAGATATGACCCTTGACGCCCGAACGGACACGGATGATGTACTCGGCTTCGGCAAAGTCCATCTTGAACAGCGAACGGCAGCGCGCCGCGAACGGCAGCAAGTAGTGGCTGGCCGGCTCTGACGCGGCGCGAATCGCGGAGCGCGCCTCCGCGGCCGCCGCCAGCGAGCGGTCGAAGATCTCGCCTACCCCGGCCTGGTCTAGCAGTTCCGGCCGCTCGCAGCCCAAGCGGTCAGAGAACGCCTGGCGGATCTGCTGGCAGCGGCGGTGGCGGTGCATGTCGCGGTACGCTCCGATGTCGCACACGATGTCGAACACGTAGCGGTACCCGCTGCGGAACGGCTGCATGAACTCGTCGCGCAAGTGGCGGCCTTCCAAGGCCGTGTCAAGCACCTCCATCTTGCGCGCCGCGCTCCAGCTGCTGACCGCGTCCAAGATGACGCGGAACGGATGGTCGGTCACGGCGTAGAGCCAGCTTGCGGCGGATTCGTCGAGCGCGTCACAGGGCTGGACGAGGTCCACATCGCGCGGCGCGGCGTAGCTGCCGGGGTTGAAATTCTGGCTCGCCCAAGCTGCCACGCGCTCCCTTGCCCGGAGCTGCGAGGTGTCCGGGTCGGCATACTTCGCGAGCGTGGGAGCTAGGGGCTCGGCCTCGCCGTCGGCTTCCAGTCCGCACGCCGGAGGAGCGGCGCAGGCTTCGTGCATTTCCTCGGCCAGCGAACGGACCTCCGCGTAGTCGGACACACCGAGCTTGCGCATCTGCTTCTCGAGCGTGCGAATGCTGGTCACTTGCCCGATGTTCGTGGAGATGCCGGCGAACAGCAGGTACCTGGCCACGTCGAACGCGCGCGCATCGATCGTGCGCCGGTACGCGCCGGCCTTCATCGCCTCCGGCTTGGGGTTGGCTTCGCGAAGCGGCTCGATCAGCGCGGCGTGCAGATCCAGATAGGCGCGAAGCTGGTCCGCGGCGGCGGCGGCATAGACGCTCTCGAGGGGCGAGCCGCGCAGTTCGTCCGGGACGATGACGCTGCCCATGGAAAAGTCTTGGTAGCGGCTGGACTTGGCCTGTCCGTCCCAGAGCTGCTCGTCCTCGAGCTCGATAGCGGCCAGCTCGGAGATCCCCTCGAAGCAAAAGATGCAGTGGCCCAGGTCCGCGATGGAGGCGTGGCCGTACTGGAAATAGAAGCTGTCCAGGAATTTTGCGGCGCTGTGGTCCTTGACCCAGGCCAAGCTGTCGGTGATCGAGTCAGGGGAGCGGCTATAGCGGGCGAGCGCATAGGCGCTCTTCTCCGGCGGCATCGGCGCGACGACCACGACCCGGCGGCGGTCGGACTTGGCGTCGGGCGGCATGGGCGTGCAGCGGCCCGCAGGACCTCTCTGTGCGCGGAGAGTTGCGGGAATCTGCGATTGTACAAGCCTGACGGACCGCTGGCCCGGCGGGCAAGCCTGGGCTGGCTTGACACGCGGGCTCGAAACGGTGCAAGATTCTCTTTTCGGTTCGCGCCAGCGATCAGTTTCGGCGCGCGGCGAGCGAGGAGAACTGCACCATGGAGATGCTCATTGCGGGGGACTGGACCGGCGGCTCGGGTTCGATACCGGTCCTGAATCCGTACGACGGCAGCGAGGTCGACACCGTGCCGCGCGCCTCCAGCGCCGACATCGACCGCGCCATCGCATTCGCGGTGGACGGCGCCAAGAAGGTCAAGGCGCTGTCGGGCTACGAACGCTACCACCTGCTGATGAAGGCCGCCACCCTGATGGAAGAGCGTCTCGAGGATCTGGCGCGCACCATCACTCTCGAAGAGGGCAAGATCATCGCCGAGGCCCGCCTCGAAGTGGACCGCGCCCGGGAAACCATAATCGGCTCGGCCGAAGAGGCCAAGCGGCTCGGCTCGGAAGTCGTGCCGCTGGACGGGGCGCCGGCCACCGGTAACCGCTTCGGCTTCACGCTGCGCGTGCCGTGCGGCGTGGTGCTGGCGGTGACGCCGTTTAATTTCCCGCTCAACCTCGTATGCCACAAGATCGGCCCCGCGTTTGCGGCCGGCAACAGCGCCATTCTCAAGCCCGCCACGGACACCCCCCTGGTGGCGCTGAAGTTCGCCAAGGTGCTGCTGGACGCGGGCCTGCCTCCGGAGGCCATCCAAGTCGTGACCGGCTCGGGCAGCGAAGTCGGCCGCCAGCTCTGCTCGGATCCGCGCATCCGCAAGATCAGCTTTACCGGCAGCCGCGACGTCGGCGAGGCCATCTGCGGAATGGCGGGGCTGAAGAAAGTCACGATGGAACTCGGCAGCAACTCACCGGTCATCGTGCTGCCCGATGCCGATCTGGACAAGGCCGCGAACGCCATCGTGGCGACCGGCTTCGCCAACGCCGGCCAGGTCTGCATCAGCGCCCAGCGCATCCTCGCCCACGAGAAGGTCTACTCCGAATTGTTGGACAACCTCGGCCCCCGCGTGCAGGGCCTGCAGACCGGCAATCCGCTCGACGACGGTGTCCGCGTCGGCCCGATGGTGCGCGAGAACGACGCGATCCGCGTGCAAGAGTGGATCCGCGACGCGGCCGCAACGGGCGGCCGCCTGCTCGCCGGCGGAGAGCGCGACAGGGCCATCGTCGAGCCTGCCATCGTGGCCGATGTCAGCCCGGACATGCGTATTTCCTGCGACGAGCTGTTCGGGCCGGCCGTCGGCCTGACGCCGTTCGAGTCGGTGGACGCGGCCATCGCCAGCGCCAACGACACCAACTACGGGCTGTCGGCGGCGATTTTCACCGAGAGCCTCGACAATGCGATGCGCTTCGCCAAGGAAGTCGATTCGGGCAACATCCATATCAACTGGGGCACCCAGTGGCGAGCCGACCTGATGCCCTACGGGGGCCTGAAGGAGAGCGGCTTCGGCAAGGAAGGCCCGCGCTACGCGGTCGAAGAGATGACCGAGACCAAGATGGTCGTGATGCATCTGCCCTGATCGCACGAGCTCCGAAACGGCTCGCTTCAAGGCCCGGGGCCGGCGCGCGCCCGCGCTACGATGGGGCTGGCACTGCCGTCGGCCGGCCGCGGGGCCGGGCGTATTGCGTTCGCCAGCCTGAGGGGACCGGTGCGAGAGCGAGGGCGGCTGTTTCACGGGCACACCCCCCGCTTCCCGAAGTCGTACCTTTTCCGCCTGATCTGCTTGGCCCTGATCGGGACGGTCATCTGGCTGGCCTCGGGGCCGGAAGATATCGGCGAGCACGGCGGCGACGTCACCTCCTTCCTGCTGGCCTTTTCGGTGATCTTGCTCGCGGCCAAGGCAGGCGGCGAGATCTTCGAACGGCTCAAGCAGCCCGCTGTCTTGGGCGAGCTGGTATTCGGCATCCTGCTAGGCAACCTCGGCCTGCTGGGATTGCAAGCGGAGGCTCTCCGGGACACTCCGTTCCTGGCCGTCGCCGCCGAGATCGGGGTGATCCTGCTGCTCTTCCAGGTCGGTCTCGAGTGCGACTTGGACGACCTGCTGGCGGTCGGTCCGTCCGCGGTCACTGTTGCCGTGATCGGCGTCGCGGCGCCGCTGGCGCTGGGCTTCGCCGTGTCGTACACCTTCATGCCCGAGGACGTCGCGTGGTACGCGCATCTCTTCGTTGGCGCCACGCTCGCTGCGACCAGCGTCGGGATCACGGCGCGGGTGTTGAAGGACCTGGGATTGATCGAGAGGGCCGAGTCCAAGCTCGTGCTGGGCGCCGCCGTGGTGGACGACATCCTCGGACTAGTCATCCTGGCCTTCATGCTCGGCTTGGTGCATTCCGCAGACCAGGGTCTGAGCGCGGATTTCAGCCTGCTGCCGATCATCTTGATCGCCGTCAAGGCGGTCGGGTTCCTGGCGGGCTCGATCCTCATGAGCCGCACGATCATCATGCCGATCATCTCGCTGGTGGAGCATTTCAAGTCGCGCGGCGGCGGAATCGTGCTCTCGGTCGCCTATTGCTTCGTGATGGCGGCCCTCGCCGAACTAATAGGCCTGGCCGACATCGTGGGTGCCTTCGCGGCCGGTCTGGTGCTCGACCGGGCCATCACCAAGCACTTCGGGGGAAAGGAGCCCTTGCACAGGATCGAGCAATCCGTGGCGCCGATCGGCGCCATCTTCGTGCCCGTCTTCTTTGTCTACATGGGCATGGGCGTCGAACTGTCGCTGTTCGCATTCCCGGCCGTGGTGGTCTTCGCCGCCCTGCTCAGCGTGACGGCCGTTGCAAGCAAGCTGATCTGCTCGCTTGGCGTGCTGGACAAGAAGGTCAACCGCATCGCTGTCGGCGTGAGCATGATTCCCCGCGGCGAGGTGGGCCTGATCTTCGCCGGCGTCGGATCCTCGGCGATGGTCTCCGGAGAGCCGCTGTTCTCGGCCGAGACGTTCTCCGCCATAGTCGCCATGGTCATGCTGACGACCTTGCTCGCGCCGCCGCTCATCGCCAGGGCGTTCGGGCGCGGCGGGCAGGGCGTTTCGCAGTCGCAGGCCGTCCAGGCCTGAGCTTGCAGGGCGCGGCTACGAGGCGTCGCCGGCGCAGCGGAATCCCAAGTTGTTCAGGCCCGAGTCGGGCGCGGTCATCTGCCTCGCGGCGACGCGGTAGCCCTGGCAGTAGTTTTCGCTGCAGAGCCAGCTGCCGCCGCGCTGGACCTTCTGATCACCGCTCCGCGGGCCCTTCGGATCGTCCACCGGGGAATAGCGGAAATAGTCCGGGGCGTACCAGTCCTGCACCCATTCCCAGACATTGCCGGTCATGTCGTACAGGCCGTAGCCGTTGGGCGGGAACTGCTTGACCGGGCCGTGGCTTCCGTACCCATCCAGCGTGCGATCCTCGTTCGGGAAAATGCCCTGCCACAGATTCGCTTGGTGGACGCCGTCCGGCGTCAGCTCGTTGCCCCAGGCGTACTTGGCGCCCTCGAGGCCGCCGCGAGCGGCGAACTCAAACTCCGCCTCCGTCGGCAGGCGCGCGCCGCGCCAGTCGCAGTAGGCGACGGCGTCATCCCAGGAAAGGTGCACCACGGGATAGTCAAGCATCTGCTCATGAGACGATCCCGGGCCGTGCGGGCGGCGCCAGTCCGCCCCGTCTCCCTTGGTCCAGCCGTTCTGGCGCGGGTCGAAGACGCCGGACCAGCCCAATCTCTCGGACTCGGTGACGTAGCCCGTTTCCTCGGCAAAGGAGGCGTACTGGCGGTTGGTGACCTCGTGCTCGTCCAGGTAGAACGGACCCACGCGGACCGGGTGCTCCGGCCCCTCGAAAGGCTCCCCGTGGTTGGTGCCCATGGTGAACTCGCCGCCATCCAGCAGCACCATTCCGGAGACATCCGGGGGCGGCCCGGAGCTGCACGCGCTGCACAACAGCGCGGCTGCCACAGCCGCAAGAAGCGCTATGCGTAGCATCCGCAGTATTATACGCGAGCAAAGCGAAATCAAAAAGGGCTAGGCTTAATGAAGGGTTTGAGCCCGCCGGGAATACCCGCGTCATGCTAGGCCGTCGCAAAATCCGGTTGTGCGTACTTTGTGCGCTCGCAGCGCTCGCGCTCGCCAGCACCGCTGCGGCTGAAAGCCTCAGCTGGCGGCGCCTGGGCGGCTCCGGTGTTGCGGCCGGGCTAGCCGGACCGGCCGGCGGATCCGTGCAAGACGTTTGGTTCTCGGCCAACGGCCGCACCCTGTACGCTTCGCTCCAAGGCGGCGGAATATGGGCGAGCACCGACCTCGGCCTGAGCTGGGAGCTTGCCGAAAGTGCCGCGGCGGACTTCCGGGCAGCCCTGGAGAGCGCCCGCCAAGGCGGCGGGTCCGCCACCATGGTGCGCAATCCCTACCGAGCCGGAGTGGCCTACGCTCTCGGGGAGCACCTGTACCGCTCGGACGATGGCGGCGGCGAGTGGACCAACCTGACCGCCATCGGCGGCAACTCGCTGATAGGACGCTGGCAGTCCGCGCTGGCGATCTCCCCGACAGATGCGGACGTAATCGTCGTCGGCAACTCGATGGGCCTGTGGAAATCCCACGATGCCGGCGTGACCTGGAGCAGCCTCAACGCAAGGCTGCCCAATTTCCCGACCGCGCGCTTCCTCGCCACGAGCCCGGCCGCGGCACCCTCACTCGCGGCACCGCGACTGGGGACGCTGGAGCTGATCCGCACGGCTGCGGGCCGCACTTGGCGCGCCACCACCGGCTCGCAGTCCTCGGAGAGCGGCATCCCGCTGGCGGAAAGAACCGATCCGTCAATCACGGCGAGTTTCCTGCCTGCGCGCTACGCGGTCTCGCACCGCGTCTGGCGAGACGGCAAGCCGGTCTCGCCCAGTCTGACCGGCTGCGCTTCCGAGACGGGCTGCGCCGGCCACGCAATCAGCGCGTTCGCCGCTGGCAATGGCCTGTGGGCAGGCACTTCGAACGGCAACATCTGGTTCTCGCCCGACGGCGGGAACTGGGAGCAAGTCTGGTCCGACCCGTGGGGAGCCGCCGTGACGAGCCTGTGGACCGGCATCGGACCGCAGGCTGCCGCGCTGGCCACGGCCGGCGGCCGGATCCTGCGCTCCACCAACGGGGGCAGGTCGTGGTTCGACATCACCTCGGACCTGCCGGACTCGAGCTGGTCCGCGGTGCAAGGCCACCCCGAGGCCTCCGCCGTCTATGTCGCCGGGCCGCTCGGGATCTACTTCGCAAACGTAGACCTGGCGCAGCCAGGACCTGCAGGTTCGTGGTCCGCGATCACTGGAGACCTGCCCGGGGGATCCGTAGACGACCTGGCGATCGAGCCGAGCCGCGGCCGCTTGTACGCGACCGTGCCGGGCTTTGGCGTCTATTGGGCCAACGCTCCGCGACTGGACCTGGCGCTGCGGGCGCTGAGCTCGGCCGACCTGGCCGGCCGGCCGGCGGCACCCGGCAGCCTGCTCACCATCTTCGGGACCGAGGCCTTGAGCGCCCGGGCCTCTGGCAGGCCCGCGCCGATTCTCGAAGCGGCCCGGGGCCGGACACAGCTGCAAGTGCCCTACGCGGTGGAGGGTGACTCGCTGCGCCTGCAGCTCGAAGCGGGGGACACCAGCCATGTGCTCGACCTCCCGCTCGCCCAAGTTTCGCCCGCGGTGTTCATCGTGGACGGCGAGCCGCTGATCCTGGACGCCTCGACCGGGGCGCTGGTCGGCTGGCACCGTCCGGCCAAGGCGGGCGGCAACGTGCTGATCATGATGGCCGGACTGGGCGCGGTCCATCCGCCGTGGCCCGCCGGCATGCCCTCCCCCAACAGCGTCGCCCCCCGTCCCGTTGCCAAGGTGCAGGCACTGCTGGGAGGAGTTCCGGCAAAGGTCGCCTCGATGCAACTCGCCCCGGGCTATGTCGGCATGTACCTAGTGGAGCTCGCAATTCCTGCGACTGCAACGCCGGGCGAGGCACAGCTGGTGATCGAGGCGGACGGGCAGCCAAGCAACGCGGTCGGCCTGGTTATCGGCCGCTAGCAGCGCCGGTATATTCGCGCGGCACCCGCTGCGTGATGCGGCACAGCAGTTCATAAGGCACGGCACCGATCTGCTCCGCGACCGTGCCGGCGTCCAGCGGCGCGGCTCCCAGCAGCACGGCCTCGTCTCCCACCCGCGCCGACGTCGCGGCGCTGAGGTCGATGATCGTCAGGTCCATGCTGATGGCGCCGACGATGGGACAGCGCGCACCTCCGAGCAGTACCGCCCCGCGATTCGACAGGCGCCTGTCGAGCCCGTCCGCAAAGCCGACCGAAAGGACTCCGACGCGCATCGCGCGGGGCGCGACGAACGATGCCGCGTAGCCCACGGCCGTGCCTTGCGGCAAGTCGTGCACCGCGGCGAGCCGGGCGCGCCACTCGAGGGCGGGCAGCAAGCCGGTGGCCTTGCCCGCGCCGCGCCCCACTGCCTTCAGCACGTAGCCGTACAGCGCCAGCCCCGGCCGCGCCATGGTGCAGCTCTGCCGCAACCAAGCGTTCCCGGCGCGATGGATGATCGCGGCGCTGGAGCACGAATGCACGTGGCGCGGCTGCACGCCGGCCCCGCACAGCGCTCGCAGCTGCCTCTGGAACAAGTCGTTCTGACGCTCGGTCTGGTCGGAGTCGAGATTCTCCGGCGACGCGTAGTGCGTGCCCACGCCCTGCACGTCCAGGGCGCTGCACTCGCGCAGCTTCTCCAGCAGCGCCGGTGTCCCGGAGCCATTGTCGGGAACGAAGTCCAGGCCGAGCCGGTTCAGGCCGGTGTTGAGCATCAACTGGCACGGCAGCCTGCGTCCCGAACGCTCGGCTGTTTCGTTCCAGCGCTCCAGCTGCTCTTCGGAGCTGACCATTGGGTAGATCCCGCGCGCCGCCGCTTCTGGCTCCTCGCCCGGCTCGAAGCCGCTGAGCACCCCCAGGGTCCCGGCCAGCCCCGCCGTCCTCAACCGCACCGCTTCCCCGAGCGTGGCGACCGCGAAATGACGCGCGCCGGCCCCGGCCAAGGCGCGGCTCACCGGGACCGCCCCGTGCCCGTAAGCGTCGGCCTTTACCACGCACATCAGGATCGTCGGCTCTCCGACGACCCGCTTCAGATGTTCGTAGTTCTTGCAGATCGCGCCGAGATCGACGATGGCACGGGTCCGCATGCGATTGAATCTAGCACGCGCCAGGCGCGTTCACGCGGCGCGCGAGGATCTACATCCTCGTCGGCACCGGCATGCCCATCACGGACATCAGATCTGCCAGTTCCCGGTGCGCCAATTGGACGATTGCCAACAGCACCGCCTTGCGCTCCGGATCCGCCTCGTTGAGGATGTGCGTGTGGTGATAGAAGTTGCTGAACGCCTGGGCCGCCTGGAAGGCGTTGCGGGCTAGCTGCGCCGGCTCGCCGGACTCGGCCGCGCGGGCTGCAGCCCAGCGCGACATCGACATCTTCAGCACGAGCTGCCACAGGCTCTCGTCCTCCAAGTGCCGCTGCAGGCTGTCGGCTGCCGGCAGCTCTCCGCCCTCGGTCTCGCCGCCGGAGGCCTCGGCGTGCTTGCGCAGGATGTTCCCGGCCCGGACGGCGGCGTATTGCAAGTACGGGCCGGTCTCGCCCTCGAACGCCAGCGCTTCCTGGAAGTCGAACGCGATGACGGTGTTGCGGGTCACCCGCAGCATGAAGTACCGCAGCGCCCCGACCGCGATTTGCGTGGCAATCTCGCGGCATTCCGCCTCGCCCAGCTCGGCGTGGCGGCTGCGCACTTCGTCGAAGGCGGTGTCGACCAGCAGGTCCAGCAAGTCGTCCGCCTTGACGCCCAGCCCCTTGCGGCCGGACACCTCGACGTACGGCTTGCTCCGGTCCGCCTCGCTGAGCTCGATGCCGAGCTGCGCGCAGCAGCGCGGAGACAGGGCCACCATCTCGTAGGCGAAGTGGATGCTGGCCCGCGCCTGCCGTTCAAACCCGAGCGCCTCCAAGGCTGCCCGCACCACATCTTGCAGGTACGACTGCCGGACGTCGATGACGTTGTAAACCTCGTCCGCGCCGCCAAACGCGGGAGCATCGCTCGATCCGCCGGCGGCGACCGTCACCCAGGTGCCTTCCGCGGACGGGACTTGCGCCGGCCTGTATCCGAAGTCCTTGCCGGCCAGCAGCCCGAACTTCCACAGCTGGTAGGCGATGTCCTTGCCGACGTAGGTGACAGTGCCGTTCGAGCGCACGATCACCTTGTCCGCGTCCGGCGCTTCCTCGTCGCTGTCGGCGGCCTCGCCCTGCGCGGCCTCACGCGATCCGCCGAACGCCGCGGCGGGCATGACCCAGCAGCCGGCGTTCTTGCCTGCGCTCTCCAAGTGGATCGCGCCCCGCTGCTTGAGCAGTTCGAACGCCGCCGACCAAAAGCGCAGCTTGAGGATCTCGCTCTCGCGCGGCAGGACATCGTAGGCGACGCCGATGCGCCTCATCGTGGCCAAGTGGCAGGCCACGATCGCATCCGCGACCACCGCCCCGAGCTCGGCAATCTCGCCCTCGCCGGATTCCAAGGCGTGCAGGGTCTCGGCGCGCCAGGCGAAGGCCCGCTGGTCCTTGGCCGCGAACAGCCGCGGGATCTCGGCGTACAGGTCCCAGCAGAGATGGTCGAACCGGGTGCCGGGATCGGCCACCAGGGCGCGCACGGCATCCGCGCCCTGCTTCCGCAGGTAGTGAAAGGCGGCCACCACGTCAGCCACCTGCACGCCGGTGTTGTCGATGTAGTTCTGCACCTCGACAGTCCGGCCGAGCGAGCGCAGCAAGCGCACCAGGGTGTCGCCGAGCACGGCGTTGCGGAGGTGCCCGATGTGCGCCGCCTTGTTGGGGTTGATGTTCGTGTGCTCGACGATCACCTTGGCCGCCGGCGCCGGTACGGCCTCGGGCCCCGACAGCACGGCGGAGGCATAGGCGGCCCGGTCGAAGCGGGCGTTGACGTAACCGGCCCCCGCCGCCTCGAGCGAGCGGATGCCTTCCACCGGCGGGAGTTCGGCGACCAGCTCGGCAGCGATCTGACGCGGCGCCCTGCGCAAGGTCTTGGCGAGGCTGAAGCAGACCGGAGTGGCGAGATCCCCGTGCTCCGGCTGGCGAGGCAGCTCGGTCACCACCTCGACCTGCGCGCCGTAGCGGTCAGAGATGTGCGCCGACAGTGCCGCCTGAAGGCGCTTCTCAAGCGTCAGCAACATCGGTCCGAAAGCCCGCTAGGGCGGAGCTGGCAGGATCTGCGCGCTCCCGAAATTCGGAGTCTAGCACAAGGCTAGCGGGGCCGTTGCACGAGCGCCTTGTACTTCTCCCGCGGTGCGAGCCCGCTGGATTGACAGTCAGCGCGGGCGGCGGGTAGACTGCGGTACCCTGCGGCGAGTCGGGGAAGCCCATGCCCTACAAGCCCATCGAGTCTTATGGAGTCATTGGCGACCTGCGCTCGGTGGCGCTGGTGGCCAACGACGGCGCGATCGATTGGTGCTGCCTGCCGCATTTCGATTCCCCGAGCGTCTTCGGGGCCATCCTCGACGACAAGAAGGGCGGCTCCTTCAAGATCGCCGTCGAGCACGACAGCTCCCACCGCCAGCTCTACCTGCCAGAGACCAACATTCTGATCACGCGCTTCCTGAGCAAGGAAGGAGTTGGCGAGGTGATCGATTTCATGCCGATCGGCGGGCGTGCCGACAACCAGCAGCACGAAATCGTCCGGATCGTCCACTCCGTGCGCGGCATGCTGCCGTGCCGGCTCGACTGCGACCCCGCCTACGACTACGCCCGGGCCGAGCACCGCACCGATATCGTGCCGGAAGGCGCGGTGTTTAGCGCGGCAGGGGCCGATTTCGCGCTCTTAAGCCCAATCCCGCTACAGCAGAAGGCCAAGGGGGTCCAGGCCGAGTTCGTGCTGGAGCCTGGGGAGCAGGTCGTGTTCGTGTTCCGGCAGGGCGGAGCCGGCGAGGGCCGGCGGCTGATCCAGGCGCCGGCGGACGGGCAGGCGGCGCTCGAACGTACCACCCAGTACTGGAGGAGATGGCTCAACAAGGGACGCTACGAGGGCCGCTGGCGCGAGATGGTAGAGCGCAGCGCGCTCGCCCTCAAGCTGCTGACGTTCGAGCCGACGGGCGCGATCGTGGCCGCGGCGACCTGCAGCTTGCCCGAGGAAGCGGGCGGCGAGCGCAACTGGGACTACCGCTATACGTGGATTCGCGACGCCGCCTTCACGATCTACGCGTTCCTGCGCCTGGGCTATACCGAAGAGGCCGCGAACTTCATGGGCTGGCTGGAGGCGCGCGTTCGGGAGCACGACGCGCCGACCGGCCCGCTGCAGATCATGTATCGCATCGACGGCAGCCCGGAGGTCCCCGAGTTCGAGCTGCCGCATCTGGAAGGCTATCGCGGCTCGTCGCCTGTCCGCATCGGCAACGCCGCAGCCCAGCAACTGCAGTTGGACATCTACGGCGAACTGCTCGATTCGGTCTACCTGTACGACAAGTACGTCACGCAGGTCTCCTACGACCTCTGGGTCAAGATCCGCATGATGCTCCGCTGGGTGGCCCGCCACTGGGAGACGCCGGACGAGGGCATCTGGGAGGTGCGCGGCGGCCAGCGGCAATTCGTCTACTCGAAGATGCAGTGCTGGGTCGCGCTCGACAGAGGGCTGCGCCTCGCGCTCAAGCGCGGCTTGCCCAACAACCGGGAGTGGCTGCGCAGCGCCCGGGACCGCATCTACGAGTCGATCATGCGCTACGGATGGAGCCGCGAGCGGCAGGCTTTCGTGCAGTACTACGGCTCGGAAGCCCTGGATGCCAGCAACCTGCTGATGCCACTGGTGCGCTTCGTGTCGCCCACCGACCCGCGCATGCTGTCGACCCTGGACCGCACGATGGACGAGTTGGTCTCCGACTCGCTGGTCTACCGCTACGAGATCGGCAAGGGGGCGGGCGACGGCCTGTCGGGCACCGAGGGCACCTTCAGCGTGTGCACGTTCTGGCTGGTGGAATCGCTCACCCGGGCGGGCCGCGTGGACGAGGCGCGGCTGATCTTCGAAAAGATGCTGACCTACGCCAACCCGCTCGGTCTATTCGCCGAGCAGATCGGTTCCAGCGGCCAGGCGCTGGGCAACTTCCCCCAGGCCTTCACGCACCTCGGCTTGATCAGCGCGGCGTTCTGCCTGAACCGGCACCTCGAATCCGGACAGCCCGGCCGCGGCTAGACCGAGCGATAGCCCTCTTGCAGTTCCGCCTGGCCCGACGTGCCCGCGTCGGCTGCCGCGATAGCGTCCGAGACCTCGACCTCCGCCAGCTTGCGGCTCGCCTTCCAGGTATGCACGATCCGGTGGACCACCGTGAGGTTGGAAAGCACCGCCATCACCCACAGCACGGGCGCCATGCGGTCGAACAGGGCGCCGATGATCAGGAGCACGATCCGCTCGGGCCGTTCCATGAATCCAACCTTGCACTTCGGAATCAGGTTCTCTGCCCGCGCCCGGCTGTAGCTCACCAGCACCGTTCCGGTCATCACGACCGCCGTCAGGACGATATAGCTGAAACGTTCGATGCGGGCATAGTGGACGAGCAGTCCCGTCAGCAGGATCAGGTCGGAATAGCGGTCCATGACCGAATCCAAGAACGCGCCGAAGCGCGTGACCTTGTTCGCGCTGCGCGCGACGGCGCCGTCCGTCAGGTCAAATACCGCCGCCGACAGGATGATCAGGCCACCGTAGAGAAACTCTCCGCGGGCGAGGATCCAAGCCGCGACGCCGTTGACAACCAAGCCGATCAAGGTCAGCACGTTCGGATGGATGCCGCTGAGCGTGAGCCAGCGCACCAAGGCCGAGAGCACCTTGCCGAAGCCACTGCCAATTGTCCCCGTGAACGACATGCCTAGCCCCAATCGCCGCCACCCTTGCTGTAGATGGTCTGCATGCTGACCACCTCGAACTCCTTGTTGCCCCGGGGAGTTTGCGCCGTGGCGCTGTCCCCCTCTCGCTTGCCGATGAGGGACCGGCCGATCGGCGAGCTGGTCGAGATCTTGCCCGCAGCGACGTCGGACTCTTCCGAGGTCACCAGTTCGTACGTGATCTCCCGGTCTTCATCGACGTCATACAGGACGACCGTAGAGCCCAAGCCCACGGCATCCTTGGGGATCTTCGACAGGTCGATCATCCGCAGCTTGGCCAAGCGCTGGACCAGCTGCGCCAAGCGCGCATTGAGCAAGCGCTGGCGCTCCTTGGCAGAGGCGTACTCGGCGTTCTCGCTGAGGTCGCCCAGTTCGCGGGCCTTCTGGATTTCCCCGGGCAGCTTGTCGAGAAGTTCCGCCTCGATCGTGCGGATCTCGTCTTCGATCTTTTCGATAACGCGGAGGCGCATCTGTACCCGTCAAGGCGGCGGGTAGCCCGGAGCAGCGCGCCGGGCGGCTCCTCCGGCAAGCCGGCTGGCTAGCCGCCTACCCGATTATAGCTTCAGGGTCTTGCCCGCAGGCCCGCGCTACGCCAGGTCCACCGGTACGCCGTCGCGGGCCGATTCGTACACGCCGAGCACGAAGCGCAGCGCCGAAAGGCCCTCGGCGCCATCGACAAGCGGCGCGCTGCCCTCGCGCACCGCACGGCCGAAATCCTGGAATTGCCGCTGAAGGTTCGCGATCGAAATCGCCATCGGGTCGGCCGCGCCGGAATCGACGCCGCTGGCCAGGGGCGCGTCGTCCCCGCTATCGCCATCGACATCCCACGCGGTGAGCTGGTCGCCGGTGATGATCGCCGTCCCCTTCGAGCCATGGATCTCGATCCGCTCCGGATAGCCCGGCCAAGCCGCGGTCGCCGCCTGCAGCACCCCGCCGGCGCCGCTTTCGTAGACCAGCACGGCGTTGACCAGATCCTCCGCCTCCATCGCGTGCGTCGCGCCGAGCTGCCAGTGCGCGAAGGCGCGCTTGACCGGCCCGCCCAGATACTGCATCACGTCCGCCGTGTGTATGCCTTGGTTGATCAGGGCGCCACCCCCTTCCACTGCCCAGGTGCCCTTGCCCGGCCGATCGTAGTAGCTCTGCGGCCGGTGCCACTTGACGTAGCCGTCGACTTGCAGGATCCGCCCGAGGCGCCCTTCTCCGATGGCGCGCTTGAGGAAGATCGAGCTCTCGTCGAAGCGGTGCTGGCTGACCACGCCGAGTCGCACGCCGGCATCGGCGCACAGCCCGATCATCGTGCGGCAGTCGTCCAACGTGAGCGCCATGGGCTTCTGTAGCAAGACATGCTTGCCGTTCGCCGCGGCGCTGCGGCAGATCTCGACGTGCGAGTCCGGGAACGTGCAGACATCGACGATGTCGATGTCGTCGCGGGCGCAGAGGCCGGAGTAATCCGGCACGAAGTCGCAGCCGTACTGCGACGCGAACTGCTCTCCCTTCTGACTGCCCCGATTCGAGCAGGCCACCAAGTCGTAGCCGATCGCGCTGTAGCTCTCGGCGTGTTTGTGGGAGATCGCCCCCGTGCCGACCAATCCGATGCGCATGCTGCTATTCGCTCCTAGCTCCGGGCCGCGGCCCGCTCCAAGCCCCGCCGGCCTATGTCGCGGCGATATTGGGCTCCCTCGAAGTGGATCGCCTCCACGGCCCGGTATGTCAGCGACAGCGCCGCTTCGAGGCTCTCCCCCTTGGCCGTCACGCCCAGCACGCGCCCGCCGGAGGTCGCCGGCGCGCCCCCGGCCAGGGCGGTGCCGGCGTGAAACACCTTCGCACCCAGCTGCTCGGCGGCGGCCAGGCCGGTGATTGGGCGCCCCTTCGGATAGCTGCCCGGATATCCCTCCGAGGCCATCACGACACAAGCTGTCGGACTCGCACCCGCTCGCACAAGAGACGGGTCCAGAGCGCCCCTCGCGGCGCTCGCCAGCAGTTCCGCGAAGCCACCCTCCAGGCGATACAGCAGCGGCTGTGTCTCCGGATCGCCCAAGCGGACGTTGAACTCCAACACCTGCGGACCGTCCTCGGTGAGCATCAAGCCGCAGTAGAGGAAGCCCTTGAACGGCGTGCCGCGCCGACGCATGCCCGCCAGGGCGGGCTCGACGATGGTGTCCACGATGCGATCCCGCATCGCGCCGGTGATGATCGAGTCGTCGCAGTACGCGCCCATGCCGCCGGTGTTGGGGCCGAGGTCTCCCTCCAGCGCCCGCTTGTGGTCCTGCGTCGCGGGCAACGCGCAGAACGCCTTGCCGTCGCTCAGCACCATGAAGCTAACCTCTTCACCGGTTAGAAACTGTTCGACCAACACGCGCCGCCCTGCATCTCCGACGACGTTTCCGGCGAGCATTTCGCGCGCGGTGGCACGGGCCTGTGCCTCGTCCTCGACGATGATCACGCCCTTGCCGGCGGCCAGCCCGTCGGCCTTCAAGGCCACCGGGTAGCCGAACTGTCCCACGGCGTCGTCCACGGCGCGCACGTCGTCGAGCAGGGCAGACTTTGCGGTGGGCAGGCCGCATTCCAAGAGAAAGTCCTTGGCAAACGCCTTGCTCCCCTCCAGCTGCGCAGCCTCCCGCGTCGGACCGACGATGCCAAGCCTCCGGCTGTCGAACTCGTCAACGATGCCCGCGACCAACGGCGCTTCCGGGCCGACAACCGTGCAATCGGCCCCGAGAGATTCGGCCAGCGCGGCTATCTCTTTTGGATCTAGTATATTGCCGGAGACACAACCAATATCTGCGGCCATTCCCGCGTTGCCGGGAACGCCATAGACGCGCTCCACACCGGGATCTTGGGAGGCGCGCCAAGCCATGGCGTGCTCGCGGCCGCCGCCGCCAACAACAAGGATCTTCATCGGGGACTCCACGCCGCCGGGCCCGCAACCCGGACGCAAGGGCCTAGAATAACAGGACGGGAGGCGGTGCCGTGCCGGGGGGTCAAACAGGTTCGGACCGCTACGACGTGATCGTAATCGGGGCCGGTCACGCCGGCTGCGAGGCGTCCGTGGCAGCAGCCCGGATCGGCGCGCGGGTGGCACTGGTCACCCTGAATCTGGACCTGATCGCGCAGATGTCCTGCAACCCGGCCGTGGGCGGGATCGCGAAGGGTCACCTAGTACGCGAGATCGACGCGCTGGGCGGCGTGATGGGGCAGGTCACCGACGAGGTCGGCATCCAATTCCGACTGCTCAACACCAGCCGCGGGCCCGCGGTCTGGTCGCCGCGAGCGCAGTGCGACAAGAAGCTCTACCGCGTTCACATGCGGCAGCTGCTCGAGAACGAGCCCAACCTGGACATCAAGCAGGCCGAGGCAGTCGGGCTGCTGACCGAGGGCGGGCGGATTCGCGGCGTCGAGCTGCGGGACGGCCGGTCGATCGCGGCCGGAGCCGTGATCATCACGACCGGGACCTTCCTCAATGGCCTAGTGCATATCGGCGAACGCACCTATCCAGCCGGGCGAAGCGGCGAGCCAGCATCTGTGATGCTGGGAGAAGTCTTGCGTAATCAAGGGTTTAGGTGCTGTCGGCTGAAGACGGGCACGCCTCCCCGGCTAGATGGCCGGACGATTGACTGGGATGCCTTCGAGCCCCAGCCGGGCGATGCGGTGCCGACCCCGTTCTCGTTCCGCACCGAGTCGATCGAGCGCGAGCAGATCCAGTGCCACATTGCCTATACCAATGAAGAGACCCAGCAAGTCCTGCAAGACAGCCTGCGGCGGTCGCCGCTCTACAGCGGCCAGATCGAGGGCGTAGGGCCGCGCTACTGCCCGTCGATCGAGGACAAGATCGTCAAGTTCCCGGACCGGCGCCGACATCAGATATTCCTCGAGCCGGAGGGTCTCGACACGAACGAGGTCTACGTGAACGGAATGTCCACCAGCATGCCGATCGACGTCCAGGAGCGGATGGTGGCATCGGTGCCGGGCCTGGAGCGGGCGGAGATGATTCGGCCCGGCTACGCGATCGAGTACGACTCGGTGGACGCCACCGAGCTGCGCGCCAGCCTGGAGACCAAGCGAATCCGGGGCCTGTACCTGGCCGGCCAGATCAACGGCACGACGGGATACGAGGAGGCCGCCTGCCAAGGCTTGCTGGCCGGCATCAACGCAGCCCGCGCCGTGAGCGGGGGCGAGCCGCTGGTGCTCGGTCGCACGGACGCCTACATCGGCATCCTGATCGACGACTTGGTCACCAAGGGGACCGACGAACCCTACCGAATGTTCACGTCGAGGGCCGAATTCCGGCTTCACCTGCGCATCGACAACGCCGATCGCAGGCTGACGCCCCTGGCCCGCGCCGCCGGGACGATCAGCGACGGCCACTGGAGCCGGTACGAATCGACCTGCGCGGCGCGCGATGCCGTCGCGCGCTTCCTGGGCGAGCACAAGCCGAGCCTGTCAAGCCCGCTCTACGAGAGGATCTCCCAACCGGGCACTCGCGTCAGCCTCGGCCAGTTGCTGCGGCGGCCCGAGGTCGGCATCGACGACCTGCGCGGCGCGTTCCCGGGGGAGCTGGGAGCGTCGCTGCGGCGGGCCGACTGGAAGGCGATCGAGACCGAGTTCAAGTACGTGGGCTACTTAGAGCAGCAGCGGCGGCAGATCGCCCGCCTGGAGAAGGCCGAGGCGCGCGGCATCCCCGAACAGTTCCAGTACCGCGGGCTGCCGGGCCTGTCGAACGAAGTGATCGAGAAGATGGAGCGGGTGCGCCCTCGGACCCTGGGGCAGGCGGGCCGCATTCCGGGCGTGACACCGGCCGCGATCTCGATCCTCGACATGCACCTGGGCGCATGACGTTCGAGGAATCCCTCGACGAGGTGCTCGGGGAGCTCGGAATCTCGCCGGATGCCGCGCAGCTGGCGGCCTTCTGCGCGCACTTCGAACTTTTGCAGAAGTGGAACCGGCGCATTAACCTGACAGCGGTCAGCGATCCGCGGCAGGCAGCCCGGCGGCACTTCGGGGAAGCGGCATTCCTGCACCGCGAGCTGCCCGCCATGGCCTCGGCAGTCGACGTCGGCTCGGGCGGAGGGTTTCCCGGAATGCCGTTCGCCGTGTTGCGCCCCGAAACGGCCGTAACCCTAGTCGATTCAAAGAGTAAGAAAGCCAGTTTCTTGCGCACGGCGGCCCGCGCGCATGCCAATGTCAGCGTCTGCGGCTGCCGAATCGAGAATTGGAGCGGGCAAGCGGACTGGGCTCTGCTCCGTGCGGTCGCCCCGGCGACCGTCCTGCCCGCACTGGACGGGCGCGCAGCGGCCATAGCCGTGCTGGGCACGGACCGCCCGCCCGAGGGGCCGTTTGGCCCGTGGATGGACCGGCGCATGCCTTGGAGCGACAAGCGGCGGCTCTGGACCGCACAGAGCTAGCCGCCGGACAGCGAGCGGGCACCGGGGGCGAAGGCCTCGGTCGGATGTTTCACGTGAAACGAGCAAATGGCCCCGGAATGTTTCACGTGAAACATCGGACTGGTGCCCGCGATCTGCTAGGCTAGGTTTCTCGACGGCGAGTGCCTGCCTGGATAGCAATCGCCAACCAAAAGGGTGGCGTCGGCAAGACCACGACAGCCATCAACTTGGCGGCCTCGCTCGCCGTTGCCGACTGTCGGCTGCTTCTGATCGACTGCGACCCGCAGGGGAATTCGTCGAGCGGTCTCGGCGTCGAGCGGTCTGCGGATGGGCCCACGCTGTACGACGTGATCGTAGGCGAGAGCGCGCCGCAGGCGGCGGTTCGCAAGACGGACTTCGCCGGGCTGGACGTGCTTCCGGCCAGCCCCCACCTTGCCGGAGCCAACGTCGAACTGGCATCCGTCCCCGATCCGGCCTCGCGCCTGAGGCGCGTGCGCGAAGACTTCGACGCCGCGTACGACTTCGTCCTTCTGGATTGCCCGCCCGCGCTGGATCTGCTCACCCTCAACGCGCTGGTGGCGGCGGACTCGGTACTGATCCCGATGCACTGCGAGTATTTCGCGCTAGAGGGCATTTCCTCGCTGTTGCAGACGATGGAATCGGTCCGCGCCGAACTCAATCCCGAGCTGGCCATCGAGGGCGTGGTCCTCACCATGTACGATGGCCGGACCTCGCTCACGCGCCAGGTTGCGGAAGAGCTGCGGGCGCACTTCGGGCCGCAACTGCTCGAGACCGTGATCCCTCGCAACGTGCGGCTGGCCGAAGCCCCGAGCCACGGCATGCCGGCGCTGCAGTATGACATGCGCTCCAAGGGCGCGGCGGCCTACCTGGCCCTGGCGCGCGAAATCCTAGACCGCGCCAAGCGCAAGGCGCTCAATAGCTAACGAGGCTCCAGAGACACCCATGACCGACGATCCCTACAGCCGCAAGAAACGACCCGCCCTCGGCAGGGGCTTGTCCGCGATCCTTCCGACCCCGGCGGCCCCGCGGGCGCCGTCAGGCCAAGCCGTGGCCCAGATCCCGGTCGGCCTGATTGACCCGAACCCCGTCCAGCCGCGCGCGAACTTCGACGAGGAAGCCTTGCGCGGCCTGGCCGAGTCCATCCGCGCCGACGGCGTGCTGCAGCCGCTGCTGGTGCGACCCGCCGGCGGTCGCTACACGCTGATCGTCGGCGAGCGCCGCCTCAAGGCCGCCCGGCTCGCGGGCCTGCCGACGGTTCCTTCGATCGTCCGAGAAATCGCGCCGGAACGCCTGCTCGAAGCCACGTTGGTCGAGAACATCCAACGCGAGGACCTCAACCCGATAGAGATCGCGCTCGCATTGGAGCAGATGCTCAAGGAGCTCGACCTTGTCCAGGACCAGCTCGCCGAGCGCACGGGCATGAGTCGCACCTCCGTCACGAACCACCTGCGCCTGCTAAAGCTCCCGCTGCCTGTCATCCGCTTGGTGCGCGACGGCAAGCTCCAGATGGGCCATGCGCGCGCCTTGCTCGCATTGGAGAGCGACGAGGAGATCGAGAGCGTGGCGAACCGCGCCGTGGAGAACGAGATGTCGGTTCGCTCCGTCGAGGAATACGTGCGGCGCAGGCGCAGCGACGCCAAGAGGCGGCGGCCGCAAGTGCTGGACCCGAACATCGCCGCGGCGATCGAGAACCTAGAGCGGGTCCTGCAGGCGCCGGTGCGGCTCCGGGGCCGCGGCCGCAAGGGCCGGATCGAGATTGCCTATTCGTCCCCCGGCGAGCTGGAAGCGATCTATGACAGGATCGTCGGCGAGTCCGCGTAAATTACTATAAGTTGTTTATTATCAGTACTATAGAGTCAATTCGAGGCGCTGGCATGGATTCGTTCCAGCATCCCTCTGGCGCGCGCCCGCGCGACGTGCACGATGCGCTCTTGTTCGGCGATCTTGTTCAAGACCGGCTCTAGCAGGCCGGGCGCCACGATCCGTTCGCGCTCGAACGCCGATTGCAGGCTTACCAGGGCTTGGTCCACGCCCAGGCGATCGAAGCGGTACAGCCGCTCTAGCGTTTGCAAGTGCTGCTGTGTCTCGGCCAGCCGCACGAACCACGAGGCCAATTCGCGCGCGGCAGGCTGTTCCGTGTAATCAAAGACCGCTTCCCCGCGCACCTGGCCGCCAGTTTCGTACCGCAACAGCTTGCGGCCGGTCGATGCGACCTTGCGCTTGCTGGCCACCGACCTGGCGAAGTAGTCCAGGTCAGCGGCCCACTCGAACAGCGGAGCCGCTTCCTGCCGCCCGACCTCGTAATCAACGCTGTCTTCTCCGTCTTCGGAATAGGTGGCGACACCGTCGGCGGTCAGCCTGACCTCGAAACGGTCCGGAATGGAACCCGGAAACTCGCGCTCGAAGTAGATCGCGTCCTGCGCGACGGCGGAGCATACCGCCAGTAACCCAACCGCTAAGGCCCTGCCCGGCACCGACTCACCCTCCCGTCCCGGGGGCACCTCGCCGGTTGGCGTGGCAAAGCGCGACGGCTAGGGCGTCTGACACGTCCAGGGGATTGATGGTTTCGCGCACGCCCAGCAATACGCTCACCATTTGCCGGACCTGCTCTTTATCCGCGCTCCCATGGCCTACCACGCTGCTCTTGACGGTCGCTGGCGAGTAGCTCGCGACCGGCAGGCCCGCTTCCGCGAGGCTGAGCATCGCGGCACCTCGAACGTGGGCCAAGACCAGCGCGCTGCGGACGTTCTTCTGAGTAAACACATCCTCAACGGCCGCCTCGTCCGGCGAAAAGCGCTCCAAGACCTGCCTCAGCCCGCCCGCCACCATGCACAGCCGCTCGGGCAACTCCAGCCGCTCGGGCAGCCGGATGGTGCCGTAGTCGACGGCCTGAGTGTCTCGGCCGATGCTCTCGATCAGGCCGTAGCCCGTCACTCGCGACCCGCAGTCCACGCCAAGTATCAGCACGGCGGCCGCCGCTCACGCGGAAAGAGCCTCGAGCTCTCTTTCGTCGATGTCGAAGTTCGAGAAGACATTCTGGACGTCGTCTTGGTCTTCCAGCTTCTCGATCATGCGGATCACGCTGCCCGCTTGCTTGCCCGCGACCCTGACCGTGTTCTCGGGCACGCGGGAGACTTCCTCCGAGAGCGGGTCGATGCCGGCGGCCCGGATGGCCTCCAGCACGGTGTTGTGATCCTCCGGCGCCGAGTCCACCGCCCAGTGCTCGCCCTCGTCGCGCATGTCGTCGGCACCGGCCATCAACACCACGTCCATCAGTTCGTCCTCTTCGGCGTCCCCCTTGGAAACCGTGATCACGCTGCGCTTGTGAAATATCCACGATACGCAGCCGTTCTCGCCCAAGTTGCCGCCGTTCTTCGAGAAGATGTGCCGCAGTTCGGCCACCGTGCGGTTGCGGTTGTCGGTGACCGTCTCCACCATCACCGCCACGCCCGCCGGAGCGTAGCCCTCGAAGGTCACTTCCGAATAGGTCTCGCCCTCGAGCTGCCCGCTGCCGCGCATGACAGCGCGCTTGATGTTGTCGCTTGGCATCGACTGCGCCTTCGCGGCGGCGACCGCGGTGCGCAGGCGCGGGTTAGAGTCTTCGTCGGCCCCGCCCTCGCGAGCGGCGACTTGGATCTCCCGGATCAGGCGCGTGAATATCTTCCCGCGCTTTGCATCTGTGGCCGCCTTCTTGTGCTTGATAGTCGACCATTTGGAATGCCCAGACATACGCTTACAAGTCCCCCGCGCGGCGCCAAAGCGAGGCCGCACGGGAGTGAAAACCCTTTGTAGAGCATAGCAGACAAGGTCCCGATTCGGACTCCCTGAACGGCGATAGAATGGAGTCTTGGCCTTCCCCATCCACCGCTACCGGCGCCTTCGCGGCAGCGCCCCGCTGCGCGCGCTGGTGGGCGAGACACGGCTGACTCCGGCAGACTTCGTCTACCCGCTGTTCGTATGCCCCGGCGAGGGCGTGCGGGTGCCGATCGACTCGATGCCGGGCGTATGCAATCTCTCGGTGGACCTATTGGTGGAAGAATGCCGCGGCGCGGCTGCGCTGGGCGTGCCAGGCGTGGTCCTGTTCGGGATCCCGCCGGGCAAGGATCGGCTCGGCAGCGGGGGATACGACGACCGCGGAATCGTCCAAGATGCGATCCGTGCGCTCAAGCGGGAGATCCCGCAGCTGCTGGTCATCGCGGACACATGCCTGTGCGAGTACACCGACCACGGCCACTGCGGAGTGATCGTAGATGGCGACGTGCACAATGACAAGACCCTCGCCCTGCTCAGCCAGGTGGCCGTCTCCCAAGCGCGAGCCGGGGCCGATATCATCGCTCCCTCGGACATGATGGACGGTCGCGTCGGCGCGATCCGGGCGGCGCTCGACGAAGCCGGCTTCGACAGCGTGCCGATCCTGTCGTACGCGGCCAAGTACGCGTCGTCGTTCTACGGGCCGTTTCGCGACGCGGCGCAGTCGACTCCGCAGTTCGGCGACCGCAAGAGCTACCAGATGGACCCGGCCAATCACCGCGAGGCGATGCGCGAGATCCGAGCGGACATCGACGAGGGCGCCGACATGATCATGGTCAAGCCGGCGCTGCCCTACCTCGACGTGCTCTGGGAGGCAAAGCAGGAGTTCGGCCTGCCGACCGCCGCCTACCAGGTCAGCGGTGAATACGCGATGCTTCAGGCCGCCACGGCCAACGGCTGGCTGGAAACGGACCGGGCAGTGCTCGAGAGCTTGACATGCATCAAGCGCGCCGGCGCGGACTTCATACTCACCTACTACGCCCTGCACGCCGCCCGCCTGCTGGCCTGACGCGCTCACATGGTTCGGCTGGCGGCTTGGCTACTGCTGCTCGCGGCGAGCCTCGCCCACGCCCAGACCGCCGAGAGGCCGAGCCTCTCTCAGAGAATCGGCGACCTGCTCGGGCGCCCTGCCGCCCAGCGCACCCACTGGGGCGTCTGCGTTGTCGATCTCGACACCGGGGAGACGCTATACGGGCACGGAGAAGACCGGCTTTTCGTCCCGGCTTCCAACGTCAAGCTGTTCTCCACCGCGATGGCCCTGAGCAGGCTTGGACGCGACTACGCCTTCACCACCAGCGTGGTGGGCGAGGGCAGCATCAGCGAGAGCGGACTGCTGGACGGAGACCTGCGCCTGATCGGCGGTGGCGACACGAACCTGTCCTCGCGGGAGCTGCCCTATCGCAAGAGCGAGGACTTCGCCGGAGACCGGCTGGGCCCGCTGCGAGAGCTGGCCCAAGGAGTCAAGAACGCGGGGATCGAGAGCGTTGCAGGCAACGTGGTGGGCGACGATTCCCGCTACGTCTGGCAGCCATACCCGAGGGGCTGGTCGTACGCGGACACCCTGCTGGGCTACGGCAGCCCGACCAGCGCGTTGGTATTCAACGACAACCTGGTCGCACTGCGCGTCACGCCCGGAGCGGTGGGGGGGCCGGCCCGCGTTGCCATCGTTCCGTCGCTTCCGTACTACTCGATCAGCAATCGCACGCTGACCGCGAGCGGCCGGACCGTGGCGCGCAGCCTGCAGGTCCGCAAGGGAGAGGAGCCCGGTCAGATCGTGCTGGCCGGCCAGATCCCCAGCCGCTCGGGAGGGAGAACCTTCGAACTCGCGGCTGACGACCCGGCCCTGTACGCGGCCGTCGCCCTGAAGCAGGCGCTCGAAGATCTCGGGGTCGAGGTGCAAGGCCGCGCCGTGGCCCACCACCTGTTGCCAGACCGGCTGGCCAGCCTGCGCTCGGGGCCGGGCATATCTGCGTCGAAACGAGGAAGCACGCTCGCAGAGCTCACGTCGTTTCCGCTGAGCGAGGCCATCCGGGTCGTCAACAAGGACAGCGAGAATCTCCACGCGGAAATGCTGCTGCGCGAAGTGGCCCTGCATGAATCGGGCATTGCCACGCAGGAGGCGACGGTCTGGAGCCTGCGACGCTTCCTGGCCGAAGCCGGCCTGCGCACCAACGAATTCGTCCTGCGCGACGGTTCCGGCCTGTCGCGCCACGATCTGCTCTCGCCCAGGGGCACGGTGCGCCTGCTAGAGCACATGTGGCGGTCGGAAGATCGGGACACGTACCTGCAAAGCCTGCCAGTCGCCGGGTTTGACGGCACGCTCGACTGGAGATTCAGGCGGACCGCTGCCAGAGGGCGCATCCGCGCCAAGACGGGCTCTATGTCGCACGTGCTGGCGCTGTCGGGGTACGTGTCGAGCCAGGGCGGACGGACGCTCGCGTTCGCGATATTCGCCAACAATTTCGGAATCGCCGCGAGCTCGAGCCGCTATCTGGTGGACTCCATAGCCGCCGAACTCATCTATCCCGATCCGTTGCCGAGCGGTGCCGGGCCGGGGGCGGCGCGCTGACCTCGCTATCATGGGAATTCCAGGGCTTGAGGGTCGATTGCATTCCGAAGGGCCGAATCCCCGCAGCCTGCTGGGAATCGAGGGCGTGCCCCGCTCCGAGATCGAGCGACTGCTCGAGCGCGGCCGCCATTACAAGGCAGTCCCTCCCAACAAGAAGCTCGCCACCCTAGCCGGGCGCTCGATCGTCAACCTGTTCTTCGAGCCCTCGACCCGCACGCGCACGAGCTTCGAGATCGCTGCCAAGCGCCTTGGCGCCGACACGATCGGCATCCAAGCTCTCGGAACCAGCCTTTCCAAGGGAGAGTCCTTGGTCGACACGCTGAACACCCTTGCGGCGATGAACCCGGACATCATCGTGATGCGGCACGCTGCCTCGGGCGCGCCGCACTTTCTGTCGCGCTTCCTGTCGATTCCGATGATCAATGCGGGCGACGGGCGCCACGAGCACCCGACGCAAGCTCTGCTCGATGCCCTGACCATCCTCGAAGTGAAAGGAACGCTGGAGGGCCTCCGAGTGGCCATCATCGGCGATATCTCGCACTCGCGGGTGGCGCGCTCGAACCTTCACTTGCTATCCAAGTTCGGCGCGGACATCATCGCCTGCGGGCCTGCCACGACCGTATCGAAGAACCTGCCCAGCCTGGCCCGGGGGGTTGGGCTGACGTTCGACATGCGCGAAGCGGTCCGAGGCGCGGACGTGATCATGATGCTGCGCGTGCAGCTAGAACGCCAGAACGTCGAGGTCTTCCCCAAGAGCGAGTACTTCCGGTACTACGGCTTGACGCTGGAGCACATGGCGCTGGCGAAGCCGGACGCGATCGTGCTGCACCCGGGCCCGATCAACCGGGGCCGCGAAATTTCCAGCGAGGTCGCCGACTCCCAGCGGTCGATGATCCTGAGCCAAGTCGAGAACGGCGTTGCCATCCGGATGGCGGTGTTGGAATGGGTCTGCCTCCAATAGGACGAAAGAACGCATGCGCCTGCTGCTGAAGAACGGCCGCGTCGTGGACCCGGCCAGCGGTCTCGACGCCAAGCGCGACGTGCTGCTCGATGACGAGCGGATCGCCGCGATCGAGCCCTCCATCGAGAGCACCGGCGCACAAGTCTACGATGCCTCCGGACTGGTCGTCGCACCCGGCTTCATCGACATCCACGTGCATCTGCGCGAGCCGGGCATCGAACACGCCGAAACCATCGAGAGCGGCACCCGCGCCGCGGCGGCGGGCGGATTCACCGCCGTGTGCTGCATGCCCAACACGCAGCCCGTGAACGATTCCGCGCAGGTGACCAGCTTCATCGTGGAGCGCGCTCGCCGCACCGCGGCAGTCCACGTGCATCCGATCGGGGCGATCTCGAAGGGCAGCAAGGGCGAGCGGCTGGCCGATGTTGGAGCCATGCGCGGCGAGGGCGCCGTCGCGATCAGCGACGACGGCCTGCCGGTGATGAATTCCGGCCTGATGCGGCGGGCCATGAAATACGCCGCATCGTTCGGCATGACGGTGATCGATCACTGCGAGGATCTCAACCTGAGTGCCGGAGGGGACATCCACGAGGGGATCCAGAGCATGCGCCTGGGCCTTGGAGGCATCCCGGCGAGCGCCGAGGACGTCATGGTGGCGCGCGATATCGTCCTGGCCGGCGAAACGGGCGCCCGGATCCATGTCGCGCACATTTCCACGGCCAGTTCGATCGCGATGGTGCGGCACGCCAAGAAGCTCGGCCTGCCGGTCACGTCGGAAGTGACCCCGCACCATTTCGCGTTGACGGACGAGCAGATCCCGGGTTACGACTCCAACTACAAGATGAGGCCGCCGCTGCGGACCGACGCCGATGTCGAGGCCGCAATCGAGGGACTCGTCGACGGCACGATCGACTGCATCGCGACAGACCACGCGCCCCACACCGGCCACACGAAGATGCAGGAGTTCGAGCGCTGCCCGTTCGGCGTGACCGGCTTGGAAACTTCGCTCGGACTCGCGCTCAAGGCGCTGTATCACACCGGCAAGGTCGACCTGGTGCACCTCGTGCGGCTGTTCACGAATTCCGCCAGCTCCTGCCTCAACTTGGGCCGGGGGGAGCTGCGCATCGGGGGGCCGGCCGACATCACGGTGTTTTCCACCGAGCGCGAATGGACCTACGACGCCGGGGCGACGCTGTCAAAAAGCAAGAACTCGCCCTTCGGAGGGACCGTCTTTCGCGGCGGGCCGGTCGCAACGATCGTGGCGGGCCGCTTCGCCTGGACCGCCGAAGACGGCATCCGCTAAGACCAAAGGCCCGCCTTCCGGCAAGGCCGCTTCAGGGAGTGGCTGCGTAGGCTGCCGCCAGCTTGCCTAGATCGACCCGGGAGGCGTCGCCGCGGTGAATCACCAGCCGGTACCTGAGCCGGACGACCTGCCCCGGCGGCACGGCCACAGCCGCGGGACCCGGCCAGACCGGGTTCTGCATGCTGGGAGTCGCCGCTGCGCGCAGCACCCACTTTTGCGGATAGCCTGCCGACGTGGGATGGACGATTATGGCCACGCCGCTCCTCGGCCGAGCCTCGGGGCCGAAACCGGCCGAGAAGTCGACCCAGTCGCCGGCATCGAGAGCCAACCGGGCCGGTTCGACCGCGCCGGCGGCGGCCGTGAAGCGCAAGTCGGGCAGCATCTTCACCCGCAGCGAGAAGCCGCCGTAGCCCTTGTCGTCCTCGGAGCCACCCAGCCGCACGCCGTCCTGCAGCGCCTCGAGGCGGATATCAAAGTCGATCAGCTGCGCGTCCGACGCTGCCGGAGCCACGGAGACCTCGGCGGTCTCCTCCAAGATCGGCTCGGCACCCTGCGCGAAATCGGGCGAGAACCACCGATGGACGGTGCGCACGCCGTTGCCGGACGGAAGCACGGCGGCGTCCTGCACCTGCCAAGAAAAGCGGCGCGCCAGCCACGGGTCGCCGGCGCGGACATCGCCGATCAGCACTTGGTGCCATGTCCAGTACACGCCGCGATGGTGGTAGTGGTCCTCCGGGAAGTCCTCGGTAAGGACCTCGCCGTCCAGTCCGTACAAAGGGTGGATGTAGTTGGAGCGCTCGTACTTGCCATCGAGGGACTTAGGAGCTAGCTGGTAGAACAGCACTGGCCGGCCCGCTTCCCGCACCATAAAGCCCTCATCCTGGCGGGCGACGGCTATCGAGGGGCTGGCGGGGGCTGGCGGCTGCACCGAGCACCCACCGAGCAGGAACAGAGCAATGATCGCGGCAATCCAGGGCAAGGGCCTTCTCGCACCAGCGCCCAGATTATAGCCAGACGCCAGCGCGCTGTTATAGTGGCCTTGCCGATGCTGGCCGTTGGGGACCAAGCTCCGGACTTCTCCGCAGACACCGACGGCGGCCGCATCCAGCTCTCGGAGCTGGCCGGCAAGCGGGTGGTGCTCTACTTCTACCCGAAGGACAGCACGCCCGGGTGCACGGTGGAGGCCTGCGGATTCCGGGACGCGCACGAGGAGTTCGCTTCCAAGGGCTGCCTAGTCCTCGGCGTGAGCGCGGACAGCGTCCGATCGCACAGCCGTTTCAGCGCTCGCCACCGCCTGCCCTTCCGGCTAGTGAGCGACTCCGACCACGCGATAGCCGAAGCGTACGGCGCGTGGCGCCAGAAAACGCTGTTCGGCAAGAAGTACATGGGCATCGTGCGCTCAACGTTCGTGATCGGCGCCGACGGCAAGATCGAGGCCGTCTACGACCGCGTCAAGGTGCGCGGGCACGTCGGCGAAGTGCTCGCCAACCTCTGACCATCCGCTGCCGGCCACGGCTGGCGCGGGTATAATGTACACCCGTGGACCTTGTTCTGGAACGCAAGCAGGAGAGACTGTTCGAACTGCTAGCGGACATGGGGGACGTGCTCGTCGCCTACTCCGGCGGCACCGACTCGGCGTACCTGGCTTGGGCCGCGACGCGCGTGCTCGGAGCCAATGCGCTCGCGGTGACCGCAGACTCGGCGTCGATCCCGGAATCGCACAAGCGCGACGCGGTTGCGTTCGCGGCGGACTTCGGCATTCGGCACCGCATGGTCAAGACCGGGGAGTTCGAAAACCCGGAGTACACCCGCAATGACAGCAGCCGCTGCTTTCACTGCAAGGACGAGCTGTTCAATCGCATGAACGAGATCGGCGCGGAGCTCGGGGTCGGCACCATCGCGTACGGAGTCAATGTCGACGACACGGGCGATTTCCGGCCGGGACATCGCGCGGCCGACAAGCACTCCGTGCGAGCGCCCCTGCTGGAGGCCGGCCTTGCCAAGTCTGACATCCGCGAGCTGTCGCGAACGGCCGGACTTCCGACCTGGGACCGTCCCGCCGCGGCCTGTCTGAGTTCGCGCATCCCTTACGGAACCGAGGTGACGCCAGAGAACCTGCGGCAGGTCGAACTCGCCGAGGAGGCGCTGGCACGCCTCGGCTTCCGCGTCTATCGCGTGCGCCATCACGACGCCCTTGCGCGGATCGAGATCGGCCGCGACGAGCTGCCCAAGGCCCTGAGCCTCGACATGGCCGCGGCGTTGGTCGAGGCCTTCCGCGAAATCGGCTACCAGTACGTCACGCTGGACCTGGCCGGATACCGGCAAGGCTCGCTCAACGAGGTGCTGGACGGCGAGGCCTTCCGCATCCTGAACCAATAGCTTTCGCCAATGCCTGCAAGGTTTTGGGAGGCTCCCGACCCGACGGCACGAGACCCGTTTCCCTCCGCGTGCAACAGGCGCGCCATTTCGGATAGTAATACAATTCAATGCTCGATGTTGGATAATCGACAAATATAATTACTCTGGATTTAACAATTCTGTAACACTACGTTTTCATCGAAAATTTCTTCGAAATCGCCATATTCACCGTGCTAGACTCTGGAAGTTCACAAGGTTCAAGACGGCCCTGTCGCATCCAAAGCGGCAAATCGACCTGGTCCCAGCGACGAGCCGACTTGGAGACCTCGGCTGAGCATTCCGACTTGAGCGCCGCCGCCGCCCAATGAATCCGTGGAACCTCATTCAGGCAACGATCCGCGAGTCGATGACTGCGGAGAGTTACCGCAACTGGGTCGAGCCCGTCACGTTCAGCCACGTGGGCAAGGATCGCGTGCTGCACATCGAGGCACCGAACTCTGACGTGCAGCGCTGGCTCGAGGCCGAGTGTGCAGGGCAGATTCTAGCCGTCTCCGCAAGGCAGGGCCACAACCTGCGATCGGTTTCGATCGGCATCAGGCCCGATCTGAGCCGGCCGGTCCAGGGCACGCTGGCGCTAGATGCCGACGAGCGGCACTTCAACCCCAGCTACACCTTCGACCGGTTCGTGACCGGTTCGTGCAACGAGTTCGCGCGCTCCGCCTGCGAAGGTGTTGCGGTGAATCCGTCCGGAACACTCAACCCGTTGTACCTGCATGCCCAGGTGGGCATGGGCAAGACCCACCTGCTGCATGCCATTGCCAATCGCGCACTCGCGCTGGACTCGCGCCGCAAGATCGTCTACACGTCCGCCGAAGGCTTTATGAACGAGATGGTTAAGTCTTTGCGTTTCAATGACTTCACTAGGTTCCACGAGCGCTTTCGCAGCCCCGACATGCTCTTGGTGGACGACATCCAGATTCTTGGCAACAAACAAGCCATGCAGGACGAGTTCTTTCACACGTTCGAGGCCTTGTACCAGAACGGAAAACAGATCGTGCTGACGAGCGATTCGAAACCAGAAGCGGTCCCGGGGCTCGTCAATCGCCTCAGGTCGCGGTTCCTATGGGGCGAAGTCGCCGATATTCAAGCACCCGACCTAGAGACCAAAATGGCCATCTTGGACAGCAAGTCTAGCGAGGCAAAAGTCGCCTTGCCGGACCAAGTGCGGTTGTACCTAGCCTCCCGCGTTCATTCCAGCATCCGCGAGTTAGAAGGCGTGCTCAACCGGATGATCGCACGCGCCCAGTTCGTCAACGGCGACATCACCATGGGGATCTGCGAGAACGTGCTGCGCAACGCGCGCCAGCGTGCGGCGGACCGACCCAGCATCGACAGGGTCAAGCGGGAGGTCGCAGCCAGCTTTGGCATCGAGGTCGACGCGTTGAGCAAGAGAAGCAACGCTCGCAGGATCGCCCAGCCGCGCCAGCTGGCCATGTACCTGTGCCGGGAACTGACCGGGGCCTCTCTCAAGGAGATCGCTCGCGCGTTCGGGAAGGACCATTCAACGGTTCTATATTCTGTACGAATAATCGGAAAGAAAATTCAGACCGATAGAACCCTAAAATCCACTTTAGAATCTCTGGAATCAAGCCTGAAATAGGTTCTCTTATTTAGCCACATATTCCTGAAAGAAAATCGTCCGCATTTGATTCCCGCATGCCAGACCGGCCCCGCCAGCCCAAGCCGACGCGCTCCGCGGACCAGGTTGCCGGCAACCCCCGCGCCGTGGGCCGGTCACGCGCGTGCGCGCTCCGACTCGGCTATAATCTTGTTTCCACCAGCCACCCTCTGGAAACCCTGTGGAAGACTGTGGAAACCTAGCGGAGGCCGGTCGCGTGTGGAAGCATCGCGGCCTCTTTCCTTGTTCAGGGTCTGGCGGCAGTCCCACCGCTCAAGGGCTTGGGGGATTTTTCCACAATTCCACACGGACTACAACTACGATCGGCGGGCAAGCGGATGGAACACAGGTGTTGAAATCTCAGTGCGCGTCGCAAACCTGAGCGACAATCAGGAGACCATCGCATGGAAGTCAAGTTCAGAGCGCAGGACCTCTTCAGCGAGCTGGCTCTAGCCCACGGCATCGTAGACAGGAAGACGACCATTCCGGTCCTTGGTCACGTGCTGATCGAGGCCGACGAGGACCGGCTCAAGCTGTCTGTCAGCGACTTAGACCTGAGCTTGAGAACGTCCTGTCAGGCGGAGATTTTGGCCCCGGGTTCGGCCACCGTACCCCTGCCGTGGCTGCATGACTATTTCCGGCTCTTGCCGCCCGATGCCGAGGTTTCCATCTCCGCATCGGCCGGCGATACCGTCGAAGTGACCCACGGCTCCGCCCGTTCCCGCCTCCGCGGCGGGGACGCGAAGAAGTTTCCAGACCTGCCGACCCTGCCGCAGGACACTGCCAGCCTTCCCCTCGGAGCTCTCACCAACGCCATCCGCAAGACCATGATCTCGGTGTCGGCCGACTCCGGCCCCTACAGCTACCAAGGAGGCTGCCTGCTGATGCTGGCGGGCAATTCCCTGGGGATGGTCTCGACGGACGGCCACCGGCTCTCCTTGTACAGCGAGCAGGCCGGCTTGGCGGGCTTGTCGGAAGAATGCCGCTGCTTGATTCCGCGCAAGGCCATGCTGAATCTCGAAAAGGTGCTCGCGGTTGCCGCGGTGCCGGATGGAGAGGAGGACGCGGTCGACTTCGCCCAAGATGGAAGCCACATCTTTTTCCGCTCCGGCCGGCGCCTGCTCACATGCCAGAAAATGACCGCGGCCTTTCCCGAGTACGCGCGTGTGTTGCCTGACGAGGGAGAGATCGAGATCTCGCGCGAGTTCGAGACCAAGGATCTCGCGGCGACGTTGCGGCGCGTGGACCAGTTCGCCCCGCAGGAGAGCCACGCCGTGCAGTTTGTCCTGGACGACGGCGAGCTGCGGGTGACGGCCAAGACCGCCCTGTCGGGCGAGAGCGAGGCATCGGTCCCGACCGAGTATGAGGGCGAGCGCTTTCAGGTCGGCTTTAGCGCGCGCAGCGTTCTCGATTTCCTCGGCGTCTGCGAGAGCGAGAAAGTGACTCTGGGCTTGAAGGATCCGGAAAGCGTCGCCGAACTCAGCGTTCCCGGGCTAGGGGAGGGCAAGCAGCATCGGTACGTGATCATGCCGATCCGGCAGTGAGGGGCCGCCGTCGATCGGCCTGCCGCTGTCGCGCCGTTTTCTTGCGCTGATCTCTGCTAAGATAATGACTTGAACGGTGCCGCCTGCGTCTGTATGACAGCTCGCCAGGGCGAGCCGGGGCACTTCGCGCTGCTGCGTACCGGTAGGCCGGTCGCCGACTGCAGCCGCTTGCGGTCGAGCGGGCGCGTGCCGGGATCGCGGGCACCTCACACCGCCGCGAATATCGGTCGCAACGTGGGGCAGATTCGCGCGGCCGCCACGCCCGGCGAACGGGAGGTTCCGACATGGAGTTGACCGCTAGAGTCCAAGCGCTGGTGGCGGAACTGCAACTGGCGGACGCGATCATCGAGAGGGACCAGGCCCGCAATGACCTGATCCATCTTGAAGTGGTCGGAGATTCGCTGCAATTCACATCGCAGGGTCACTCCCTCGTGCTGCGGACCACTTGTCCAGTCGAAGTGGTCTCTGGCGGCGCCATCGCCGTGCCGATGCGCCGTCTGCTGGCCTACCTCCAGCTGTTTCCTGCGGATGCGGAGATGAGAATCGCTGCGAGCGAGGCTGACATGGCGAAGGTGACGCTGGTCAGGTCCGAGACGCGGATTCCGGGGTTGGCAAGCGAGTCGTACGACGTGGGGCTGGAATCCCGCTCGGATGCCGGGGAGCCGGCCCCAGCGGTATCGATGCCGGAGGCCTCTGTCGAACTTCCCGCGGACTTGCTCCTCGACGCGTTGAACCACACGATCTTTTCGGTGGCTGACGAACAATCGCACTACACGATCGAGGGTGCCCAGCTGATCGTCCATCGCGAGAAGATCGGGATGGTTTCCACCGACGGCCACCGCCTTTCGCTATACCTGCGCGAGGTGAGCGTGGGGACCGTGCACGAGGATCTCCAGTGCTTGATCGGCCGCAAGGCGATGACGGAGTTGAAGCGGATCCTCGAGCAATTCGAGGGCTCCGACGACGAGCCCGCGCGGCTCAAGTTCGCGGTGGACGAGAGGCAGATCTACTTCCAGACGCCGCGCCGGCTCTTGGTCAGCCACAAGCTGGGAGGCCGCTTCCCCGAGTACAACCGGGTCATGCCGAAGGAGTTCAACGCTACCCTGGATCTGGACAAAGAGACGTTCGCGCCGGTCTTGCGCCGCGTCTCGCTGTTTTCGGAACGGCGCTCGAGCGCTGTCCGCTTCGACATCGAGAACGGCGAGATGAAGATGCAGGCCCAAGTGTTCGGCGACGACGCCGACATGCTCCATAGCGAGGAGTCGATCTCGGTCGACTATGCCGGCGATCCGATTCGCGTCGGCTTCAATGCCCGCTACATTCTCGAATTCATGCAGATTTGCACCGGCGGCGCGTTCCGCCTGCACATCGGTGATCCAAGGAGCGCCGCCTTGATGGAAATCCCTGATACGGAGCCAGGCACTGACTACCGTTACGTGCTGATGCCGATCAGGGTCTGAGGCAATGAAGGAGGCCACTCAGCTGGCAGCCATGGCGACAACAGCAAGCACCCAACCCGAAGACTACACAGCCGAGAACATCCGAGTCTTGGAAGGGCTCGAGGGCGTCCGCAAGCGTCCGGCGATGTACATCGGCTCCACGGGAGAATTGGGCCTGCACCACTTGGTGTACGAGGTTGTAGACAACGCCGTTGACGAAGCCCTGGCCGGACATTGCGACATCGTCGAGGTCAAGATCCACATCGATGATTCGGTCACGATCACCGACAACGGCCGAGGCATCCCGGTCGACATGCACGCGGGCGAGGGCGTTTCCGCTGCCGAGGTCGTGATGACCAAGCTGCATGCTGGCGGAAAGTTCGACGCGGACAGCTACAAGGTGTCCGGAGGCCTGCACGGTGTCGGCGTGAGTTGCGTGAACGCGCTGTCAGACTCGCTGACGATGGAGATCTGGCGCGACGGCCACGCCTGGGAGCAGGAATACTCGCGCGGGATCCCCAAGACTAGGCTGCAGAAGAGCGGGCGCTCGCGCAAGACCGGGACGAGGATCACCTTCCATCCCGACCCGGAGATCTTCACCACCACCGATTTCAAGCACGAGATCCTGTCGAAGCGGCTCCGCGAGATGGCGTTTCTCAACGCGGGGCTCAAGATCGTGCTGGACGACGAGCGCGACGAGCGCGAGCCGTACGTGTTCCACTTCGAGGGCGGCATCGCGGAGTTCGTGTCGTACCTCAACCGAGGCAAGGCGACGCTGCATCCGGAACCGATCGCGTTCCATGACGAGCGCGAGTTCTCGGGCGGAATCGTAGCCAGCGACATTGCCCTGCAATACAACGACAGCTACCAGGAGAACCTGTTCTCGTTCGCGAACACGATCAACACGATCGACGGGGGCACGCACCTGTCGGGCTTCCGCTCGGCGCTCACGCGCACGATCAACGCCTATGGCAAGAGTGCGAACCTGTTCAAGAGCCTCAAGACCGGGCTCTCAGGCGAGGACGTCAGGGAGGGCCTCACGGCCGTCGTCAGCGTCAAGCTGCCGCAGCCGCAGTTCGAGGGCCAGACGAAGGGCAAGCTCAACAGCGATATTCAGGGCCAGATCGTGGCCGCGGTGAACGACCGGCTTGGCGAATACTTCGAGCGCAACCCGGTCGTGGCCAAGAGCATCGTCAGCAAGGCGATCGAAGCGTCGCGGGCACGCGAGGCGGCGCGCAAGGCGCGCGACCTGACGCGGCGCAAGGGGGCCTTGGACGGAGCCGGGCTGCCTGGCAAGCTTGCGGACTGCCAAGAGCGCGACCCGAGCCGCGCGGAGCTGTTCATCGTGGAGGGAGAATCGGCGGGCGGCACGGCCAAGCAGGGCCGGGACCGGCGCTATCAGGCCATCCTGCCCCTGAAGGGCAAGATCCTCAATGTCGAAAAGGCGCGCGCCGACAAGATGCTCTCGCACGAAGAGATCCGGGCAATGATCACGGCGCTGGGAACAGGCATAGGAGAGGACTTCGACGACTCGAAGCTGCGCTACCACAAGATCATCTTGATGACCGATGCGGACGTGGACGGATCGCACATCCGGACGCTGCTCCTGACGTTCTTCTACCGCCAGATGCCAGCGCTCATCAACAGCGGGCACGTCTATATTGCCCAGCCTCCCCTGTACCGGATCAAGCGGGGCAGCAAGGAGACGTACATCAAGGACGATTCAGAGCTGGCGAGCCAGGTCATCGAGCTGGCAACCGAAGGAGTGACGCTAGAGCTAGGCAGCAACGGAGCGCCGGGTCAGATCTTGGCGAAGGAGGATCTGAGGAAGTACGTCTCGACGCTGGAGAGCTTCTCTCGCATGCACCACAAGCTGCTCAGGCGGGTTCGCAGCGAGCGGGTGGTCGATGTGCTGGCGGACGCCAGCCTGGCCCTGGACAGCAAGGCCGACTTTCGGAGCCAGCTGTCGATGGAGGCGGCGATCGCCGCGCTCCGATCGGCGGACATCAGCGCGGAGCTAGCCGAGGACGAGGAGCATTCCGCCTTCCGCATTCCGTTTCGCGAGGGGACAGAGGCGGAAGGGACGATCAGCTTGGACTTGGCCGCGCAGCCCGAGTACCGGCGGTTGCGCATGCTCGCCCGCGAGCTGGACAAGCACAACAGGCCGCCTTTCGTCGTGGTGGGCAAGAGGTCGAGCAGCACGCTCCAAGAGCCTCTTGAGGTGCTCGCGCACTTGAAGGAGTCCGCGATGAAGGACGCCTCGGTGCAGCGCTACAAGGGCCTGGGCGAAATGAACGCAGACCAGCTGTGGGAAACGACGATGACAGCCGAGACGCGGAGCTTGTTGCAAGTGCGCATCGACGACGCCGTCGAGAGCGACACGATCTTCACCACGCTGATGGGCGAGAGCGTCGAGGACAGGCGTAGGTTCATCGGTGATCACGCCCTAGACGTGAAGAACCTCGACATCTGACCAGCAGGCAACCAGCCGCCGCCTTGGGTGCCGCCCGCCCCGCGCGAAATTGCGCCAAACGACCGGGATCGTCCGGAATCGGTCCAGATCTCGGTGTGGGGGCGCGTGCGTATGCCCGCTAAGACTCGCCGCGCGCCAGACGCGCTAGCCGGAACGACCTGACGCATAGCCAGAGGAAAATCGCTAGGTCTACGGCCATTACGCCCTTTGCCGCCACGGCCAGCGGGCGCTCGATCGCCGCTCCCGCGATCATCTGGGCGAGGCCCACGAGGCCGTCCACCGAGCCAAGGAATCCGAGCACCGAGATCACGGCCGCGGCGTGCATCGCATGTTTGGTGGCCGACGGCCGTTTGGCGATGAAGCCGAGCGCGACTAGCGCGAGGCCGAACGCGGCCGGAATCAAGGCAGTCAGGCTCGAGCGGCCGCTCGCTAGGTAGACACCGACACCCAGGGCTAGCAGCGAGATGCCAAATCCCACCGCGATGCCGGGCATGTTGAGCTGCTTGGGGCCGCTGCCGGCTGTATCCGTCATGGTTCCATCATGGCACGGACTCTGGTTTCCAGCCGCGGCCCGCAGGGCTCGTGCGCAGACAAGGGCGACGCTTAAACCATTAATAGGAAAGATGTAACGAAGGCTTCGCGCTAACGTAACTTCGATGCCATCTAGAGTGCTCACGCTGTAAGCAGTTGACAGCAGGGCTTGGCCCATGGGCCAGCCGGGAGCACGATGGAAAGCCTACTGACCTACTGGGACAGGTCGCCCCACGTAGCTGATCGCTTCAAGACGGGCGTCTCGCTGCACAGCCACACGCTGCATTCCGAGGAGAGCGTCCTGCCGCTCGGGCAGTACTTGCGCAAGTTCGCATGCCTGCGGGGGCTTGTGGAGCGCGCCCACCAGAGCTACGGGGACCGCTCGTTTGAGGACGACCTGTCGCGCATTTGGTGGACGCCGCCTCTGGCGCCGCGCCAAGCGCTCGACGTTGAAGCGCTTCAGATCGAGGGCAAGCTTGGCCTCGATCCGATCGTGTCGATCTCCGATCACGACTCGATCGACGCACCCATGCAGTTGCAGATCCTGGGCAGGATCGGCAAGGTGCCGGTCTCGGTCGAATGGAGCGTGCCATACCGTGACACGTACTTTCACATCGGGATTCACAATCTGCCGGCGCAGCACGCTACCTCCTGCATGGACCGGATGGCGCGATTCACCGAGTCGCCAGACCGCTCGCAGCTCGCGGAACTGTTCTCGGCCTTCGCGGCGCACCCCGGCTGCCTGATCGTTTTCAACCATCCCTACTGGGACCAGCCCGTGATCGGCGACGAGCTGCACGAGCGCCTCTTGCTGGAGTTCGTGGAGGAGTTTCGCCCGTGGATCCATGCGTTGGAGATCAACGGGCTGCGCGACTGGCGCGAAAACCAGCAGACCGTGGAACTCTCCAAGCGTTACGGCATGCCGCTGGTGTCCGGCGGCGACCGTCACGGGCGCGAGCCGAACGCGGCGCTGAACCTGACCAATGCAGCAGACTTCGACGAGTTCGCGTCCGAGGTGCGCTCCGGGCTGAGCCACGTCGTGATCATGCCGCAGTATCGCCGTCCGCTCCCGCTGCGATTCATCGAGAACTTTTCCGACATCGTCAGCAAAGCCCCCGACCACGGCCTCGGCTGGACGCAGTGGACCGAGCGGGTCTTCAGACGCTGCGATGACGGAGAGATCCGGACGCTGGGAGAGCTGCACGGCAACCGCGAGCCGGTCGCGATAGCCATCGTGACGGCGGTCTTCCGCTTGCTGTGCAACCCCTACGTGGTGCCAGCGCTGGAAAGGGCGATGCCGCAAACACGGAAACTCGGATAAGTGACTGTTCCGGCCAGAATCGACAGGCGGCCGCGAGTCGCCTACTTGCCCGATACCTACCACGAGGTGAACGGCGTCGCCAGGACGGCGCGCCATCTCACCGACTACGCGCTGCGCCATGCCCTGCCGTTCATGTGCGTCCGGCCGGGAGCGGTGTGCCGGCATTGGACCCAGAGCTCGGTGGAGCATGTCGAGCTGCCGCGCGGGCGCCTCGCGGTGCGCGTGGAGAAGGACCTGTGGCAGGATCCCCGCATCTTGCGCTACAGGAGGCTCTTGCGGTCGCGTTTCGACGAGTTCCGCCCGGATGTCGTGCATGTCACCTCAATGGGGGACTTCGGCCTGCTGGGATGGCGCCTGGCTCGCGAATTCGGCCTGCCGATCGTGGCATCTTGGCACACCAACATCCACGAGTACGCCGCGTGGCGCTTTGACAAGGCGGCTCGCTTCGTGCCGGCACGGCCGCGCCGGGTCGTGTCGCGGGGGCTCGAGCGGCTCTTCTTGGAGTTCTCCCTGTGGTTCTATCGCAAGGGGTCCGTCGGCATGGCGCCGAACCCGGAACTGGTGGAGCTGCTGCGCCAAGGCACGGACAAGCCGGCGTTCCTGATGGAGCGCGGGGTCGACACCGAGCTGTTCGATTGCGCCAAGCGCGCCAGGGAAGCCGATGGCAAGGTAGTCTTCGGCTATGTCGGGCGCCTGAGCACCGAGAAGAACCTGCGCGTCCTCAAGCGCCTCGAGCAGGCTCTGATGGCTGGCGGGCTGTCGGATTATCGCTTCGAGGTCGTCGGCCACGGATCGGAATCGGCGTGGCTGGAAGGCAACCTGCGGCAAGCCAGGCTAAGGGGGGTGCTGCTCGGCGAGCCCCTGGCACGAGCCTACGCCGACATGGATGTGTTCTTGTTTCCTTCGCGCACCGACACGTACGGCAACGTCGTCTGGGAGGCAGCGGCCTCGGGCGTGCCAGCGGTCGTGATGGATGCCGGGGGACCGCAGTACATCGTGCGCGACGGGCTGACGGGCATTGTGAGCCGGTCGGACGACGCGTTCGTGGCCAACGCCGTACGCTTGTACCGCGATCGCCAGCTGCGGCGGAGGATGGGCGGGGCGGCGCGCATGGCGGCGCTGGCGCAGTCTTGGGACAGCGTGTTCGACCGTCTCTACGACGAGGCCTACGCGACCGCCGTTGCTTGAGAGGGCCGTAGTTGATCCGAATCGCTCGATCTACCCGGCAAGCGAGTTAGCGCGGCTCGATTGGAAACGGGTCGGATGTCCGGCGGTGCTGGCGCCAACCGCCCCGATCGCTAGTTGAGGCGCTTGGCCACTGGTCGGAAATTGGAGAGAAATTCCTGCCATCCGCTTCTGAGCGCGCCGGCGCGAAAACGCCAGACGGTCAGCGCGATCAAGGCCAAGGCTCCCACCCACTGCAGCAGCTGGATGGCTGGTGCCTGCGAGCCCGACAGATTGACGGGCAGCGTAAGTCCCGCAGCGATCACGATCATGTCGATCAGGATGCCGAAGACGGTCGTCACCGCGATCACGACTCCGACGTAGATCGTTCCGAAGCGCGGGCCGAATTGGCTGATAGTGATGGCGATCGTGCCGGAGTTGGTGGCCGGGCCGGTCATCAGGAATATCAGGGCCGCACCCGGGCTGAGCCCTTTCGCGACCAGAGCCGCTGCGACCGGCGTGCTGGCCGAAGCGCAGATATACAGCGGAATGCCTACCAAGACCATGACCGGGTACGAGATCCAGCGTGCGTACTCGTTTGACATCAGGTCGTCAGGAATCGCCAGGAAGAGCACCCCGCCCAGCGCGACGCCGACCAGCAGCGCGAACAAGATTTCGTCGGCCACTTCGACGAATCCATAGCGGAAGACATGCCTGACAACCTCTCGTAGCGTCGGACCGTCCGCACGGCTGCCGGAGGACTCCGCGGCAGCGGCCTCTGGCTCGGCCGCGGCAGCTTCCCGACGGAAGTTCTGCTCGGCCCGGGAGGCTCGCTTGATTCGGCCTGCGGCAGCTGCGGTTCGACCGGCGACTTGGGCGAGCCAAGCCAGCACCAGGTCCTTGAGTTGCGCCGGGCTCACGTAACAATCGTCTTGGCCGGCGTTCAAGTAGACGTGATCGCCGTGCTCGTGATCGTGATCGGCATGGCTGCCGATTTGGGGCCCGTGGGCTTTTGACGCGTCGCTGTCATCCCGGATCATGCCGATACAGAAGGCGCCGGCCACTACCGCCGTCAGGAAGCTCACGACGGGTCGTACCACCGCGGCGACATACCCAAAGAACGCGTGCGTCACCAGGATTGAATCCGCGCCGGTTTCGGGCGCCGTGATCAGGAAAGACATGCAGGACGAGCGCGACGCACCCTTCTTGCGCATTTCGGCTACCACGGGCACCACCGAACAGCTGCACAACGGCACGGGCACCCCGATCGCCGCGCTCGCGGTGACGGATCTCAGGCTGTCCCCGCTGAGCCACCTGAGGATAGAGCGGCGTGAGATGAGTACGTGAATTAGCCCTGCGAGGAACAGCCCCAGGAGCAGCATCGGGGCTAGCAACAAGAACGACGACCAAACAAAGTCCAACAGTTGCAGGGACGATCCGGTCATGACGACTGGAGAACCTGTACGACGCTCGGCCAGCCCGGTCAATGAACCTTAACCCAGCGCTGAGAGGGTTGTCAAGGACGAGCCGGCGCTGCCCGGGGCTGGGCTGTCACGCGCAAATGTTGCGGCGGAGCTTCGCCCTGCGGTCGATCTCCGGAGCGCGCGCTCAGCCGTCCAGCAGGGAAAGGGCCGCGAAGAAAGCCACGCAGGTTCCCAGCGCGATGCTGATCCAGAGCGGATTGCGCAATCGCCGCCCGACCCAGCTGGTCCGGCCGTTGAGCAGCAGCAGCGTCAACGCCAGCAAGGGCAGGAAGCAAGCCCCCACGATTCCGTAGGTGAGTTGAATCTGCCGCACCGGAGCGTTCAACAGGAACAGCGGGACGATCGCGACCAGCACGACGCAAAACCGGTAGGGCTTGGAAGACCGCAGGTCCCCGCTCCCGCCGGTCGTGAGCCGCATGAAGTCGGCGAACATGTACGGGATGCTCTGCCACACGCCCAGCAGGCTCGAGAACACGGCACCCCAGAATCCAATCAAGAACACCCACTTGCCAGCCGGGCCGACGGCTTCTTGCAAGCGCTCGGCCATTTGCGTGGCGAGGGACGCGCCGCTGCCCTGAACTTCGATCTGCGAGCCGATGATGATGACGCACAATCCGAAGACCGCCGTCACGCCGTTGCCAACGGCCAGATCGATCCTGCAGGTTCCGAGCATTTCGGGCCCGCGGCGGCCCTGCTCTTCGATCCAGTAACCGTACGACAGCAGTGTCACGGTACCGCCCACGCCGCCCAGCACGGCGAGGATCCACGCGGAGCCGCCTGCGGGAACGGACGGAATCAGGCCGGCCGCGATCTCGCCGGCGGGTGGGGCGATCATGGCCGTCGTGCCGATCACAGTCAGGAACATGAGGCCGATCAAGACCGACATGAGGGATTCGAACGCCCGAAAGCTGCCGCGTAGCACGATCAGCAGGCCGGCGATGGAATGCAAGGCCGCCCAGGCCATCACTGACGTCTCTTCAGACCCGATCGGCAGCAGCGCGGTCCCGGCGACGCCACACGCGTTGGCGAGCGCGCGGCCGACAATCACCGAGAACAGCGACAGATAGATCAGGAACGGCCAGCGGATCCATGCTCCGAGCTTGTGGTGCCAGCCTTCGAGCAGAGTGGTGCCGCTGGCTAGCTGCCAGCGCGCGACGCCCTCGCTGAGCACGAACTTGAGGAACGCGCCGGCGAGGGCGGCCCACAAGACTGCAGTGCCGAGTTCGGTGCCGGCGAGAGTGCCGGTCATCAGGTCCCCCGCGCCCACGCCGGTCGCAGCCAAGAGCAGCCCGGGCGCGATCAATCGGAGCCGATCGGTTTTCACGGGGCCTAGGGTACCGTGATCGCGCGGGCGTGCCAAGCGGGGCTCGGGGCTGTCGAGCCGCGGCTTACCGGAAGAGGCCCCGTGGGGCGGCCGCGGGCTCTACCGGACCGGCCGTGCGGGCGGCGCCGGGTAGAGCTCTTGCGAAGGCGCTCGATCAGTTGATCGCCGCGCAGACCGCGCGCCCCACTTCCTCCGTAGAAGCGGGAGGGCCGGCGGGCTTGAGATCGGCCGTGACCCGTCCGCTGGAGAGCACTGCGCTGACCGCGTCGTTGATTGCGGCGGCCTCTGCGGTCAAGCCGAAGCTGTACTTGAGCATGGCTGCGGCAGAGCCGATCGCGGCCAGCGGGTTGGCCTTGCCCTGCCCGGCGATGTCAGGCGCGGATCCATGCACGGGCTCGTACAGCCCGCGCCATGCGCCGTTGGGCAGCTGGCTGCCGATCGAGGCCGAAGGAAGCATGCCGATCGAGCCGGCCAGGACCGAGCCCTCGTCGCTGAGGATGTCTCCGAAGAGGTTCTCGGTTACCACCACGTCGAAGGCTGTGGGGCGCAGCAGCAGCTGCATCGCGCAGTTGTCGACGAGCATGTGCTCGAGTTCGATGTCGGGATATTCCGCGGCCAGCTGGGTCACGACGCGCCGCCAGAGCTGCGAGTTCTCGAGCACGTTGGCCTTGTCCACCGAGGTGAGCTTGCCGCGCCGGTTGCGCGCCAGTTCGAAGGCCATGCGGCAAACGCGCTCGATCTCCCCTCGCGAGTAGACCATCGAGTTCAGGGCTGTCTCGGCGCCTTCGGCGCCTTCGACTCCGCGCGGCTGGCCGAAGTACAGGCCGCCGGTGAGTTCCCGCACGATCAGAATGTCGGTGCCGCGCACGATGTCGTTCTTCAACGGCGAGGACTCGATCAGGCTTTCGTAGCAGTAGACCGGCCGCAGGTTGGCGTACACGTCCAGCGCCTTGCGCAGGCCGAGCAGGCCTTTCTCGGGCCGCTCCGACGGCGGCAGGTCATCGAATTCGGGCAGGCCCACCGCGCCCAGCAGCGTGGCGTCGGAATCCAGCGCCAGGCGGCGCGTCTCGGCCGGGAACGGGTTTCCCGCGGAGCGAATCGCCGAACCGCCGAGCAGGCCCTCGCGCAGCTCGATCGAATGGCCCCACTTCGCCGCCACGTGCTCAAGCACGCGAACGGCCTCGCGCGTGACCTCGGGACCGATACCGTCGCCCGGCAGGACGAGCACTCTCCAATGCATGGGAAATCCCATTGTACGGTTTGACCAATCCCGGCCTTGCCCTACCATGGGAGGGTATGACCCGCAGGGAGTGGCTGTCGCAGAGCGCCGCTGGGTTCGGGGGGCTGGCGCTCGCCGCGATGATGGCGCAGCAGCGCGCGGGCGCGGACACGTCCCGCGCGGCCGATCCCATGGCGGTTCGGCCTCCGCACTTCCCGGCCAAGGCCAAGAGCGTCATCTTTCTCTACATGGACGGCGGCCCGGGCCAGATGGACACTTTCGACCCGAAGCCGCGGCTGCGGGCCGAGCACGGCCAGCCGATCCAGCTCCCGGAGCTGCCCACGACGGTGTTCAACATCACGGACAAGGTGTTCGGCTCGCCGTTCGAATTCGCCCAGCACGGCCAGTCCGGACTGTGGGTCAGCGACCTGTTTCCGCACGTGGCGGAGTGCGCCGACGATCTGTGCGTGATCAATTCGATGGTGGCCGACCATTCCGAGCACACCGCCGGAAACTACTTCGTCCACACCGGCTCGGGATTTCAGGGGCGGCCGTCGATGGGCGCCTGGGTGACTTACGGGCTGGGCAGCGAGTGCGACGACTTGCCCGGCTTCGTGGTGCTGGACAGCGGCCTGATCCCGCCGGGCGGGATGGACTGTTTCGGCAGCGGCTTCCTGCCGGCTTCGTATCAGGGCACGCTTTTCCGTCGCGGCGAGCACCCGATCGCCGACATCGTGCCGCTCGAGCCCGATCCGGCGTTGCAATCCGGCAAGCTCGACTTGATCCGCAAGCTGAACCGGGGAGTGGTGCAGCGCTTGGGCAGCGTCAGCGAGATCGACGCGACCATTGCCAACTACGAACTCGCGTTCCGCATGCAGAGCGCGGTGCCCGAACTCTTGGATCTCACCGGCGAATCGGAGGCCACGCGGAGCATGTATGGCCTTGACGAGGACGAGACGAGCGAGTTCGGCCGCCAGTGCCTGCTGGCACGGCGCATGGTCGAGCGGGGCGTGCGTTTCGTCGAACTGCTGACCCCGGCCCGCAAGGGGCAGGATCGCTGGGACCAGCACCAGAACCTAAAGTCGGGGCACCGCATCAATGCCGGCGGAACGGACAAGCCTATCGCCGCTCTGCTGAAGGATCTCAAGGGGCGCGGCCTGCTGGACTCGACACTCGTGATGTGGGGCGGGGAATTCGGCCGCACGCCGACTGCGCAGACGAACGGCGGCGGATTCAGCGACAAGACCGGCCGTGACCACAACCCGTTCGGCTACACCATGTGGCTGGCGGGGGGCGGCGTCAAGGGCGGCATGCGTTACGGCGCGACGGACGAGTACGGCTACTTCGCTATCGAGAACAAGGTGCACTTGCACGACCTGCACGCGACGATGCTGCACCTACTAGGCCTGGACCACGAGCGCCTGACCTACCGGTACAGCGGCCGAGACATGCGTCTGACGGATGTGCATGGCGAGATCGTGCACGATATCCTGGCCTGAGCCAGCGCGCTGCGCTTGGCGGCTGCCGGCCGGTTACTCAAGTACGTTCAGGCCACCGTCGTCGAGGGTGACCGGGCGTTGCCAGTAGCCGAATTGCGGCGTCCAATCGTCCGTGCCGAAGCCGGCCAGCGCGAGCAGGTTCCAAGCCGAGCAGAACATGTCGCCGGGCCCGAACGTGACGGCGTTCTTGCGCAGGATCGTCCCGTTGTCAAGTTCGTAGAGCACGGCTCCCGGCATGTTGTCGACGCCGGGCGCGGTCGACTGCTCCCGGATGTATTCGCCGCCGCCGTGAGAAGCGAGGCGGAAGCGCCAGCCGCGAGCGTTGGCGAAGCCGCGCTGGATGTCGGGCGGGTCCTTGGACAGCAGTACCACCGCCAGCTCGGACTCCAAGTGTGGCAGGAAGCCGTTGATTCCGTCCGCCCACAGAGTGCAATAGCGGCAGCCCTGGCCCATGTTATGAATGGCGAGCAGCTTGTCGCGGCCGCCGAACAGCTCGCTCAAGCGCTTCGTCCCTTCAAGCGTTTGGAAGGCATAGTCCGGGACCGGAGCGCCTACGGCGTCGCGTCGCATCGCATTGAGCCGCTCGGTCAACTCCAGAATCTGGCGCTCGAGCTCCCGGATTGCAGCGAGGGAATCGCCGGAGGATTGAGTGTCTTGCGGCATGGCTGATTCCTCTGAGGCGGTGTTGGCCGCGTATCCGCGTGGCTTGAGAGCCCCACGCGAGACTATAGCAGCGGCCCGGGGCTTCCGCCGCGGACCATGCCGGGATGGCGTGGCTCGAACCGCAAGTTGTCCTTGGGATCCGGTGGCATCCAGAGAGGGGATGCGCCTGCTAAAGTGAAGAAATGCAAAGAACACCGAATTCAAGGCTGGTCGCGATCCTCGCTGCCCTGATGTTCTCGTGGGTGCCTGCCGCCGCCCATAGCGATGAAGGCTGCGCTGATCGGCGGATCTCGGCCAATGCGGTTCGCGAGCTGGACGATGTCAGGGTTTTCGTGGAGTGCGCCAAGCAGTACTTGGATGAGAATGGTCCGGAGGAGTCCCTTCGGGCCTTCAACGAAGAGGGTCGCTGGAAGCAAGGCTCGATATACGTTTTCGTCGTAGAGATACAGCCATCCGGCGACAGCGCGCGAAGGTTTGTGTTTCCGCCGGATCCGTCGATGCAAGGCACCGCTCGGGGGGGACCGATCAACGATTTCGGAACCGACCTCTTTGCGGAGATTCATCGCATCATGCGCGATAGGGACTCTGGCTGGACGTACTACTCCAATCTCCATCCAGTCACGGGCAAGAGGTCGCCCAAGGCTTCCTATGTGATCAGGGTCGACTGGAAGGGCAGCCCGGCAGTCATCGGTGCTGGCTTGTACTTGCCCGATGTGCCCGGCAGCTGTAGTGCCGATGAGGTGAGCGCTGCGGCACTCACGGATAATCCGAGCGACGACACGCTGCGGGCGTTCGTGCGATGTGCGTCCATCGTCGTGGAATCGAATGGCTATTTCGCCAAGCACGACCTAGAGGAAGACCCGCGCTGGAGAGATGGCACCAACTATGCCTTCGTGCTGGACATGATGGGAAACCAAGTCATCACGGGCAACGGGCTGAGGGTGAACGGAAACTCGTTGCACGAGTGGCTGAGCCGGGACCCGTACTTGGATCAGTTCGGCGGGCGCAACGTGGTTGATGTCGGCGGGACGTTCGGAGAGAGCTTCATTTACTACCACTTCGCGAGTCCCTCTAGCGGCACTGTGGTACCGAAGGTGGGGTTCTTCAAGCGGGTAGTGGCGCGGGGAGTGCCGCTGTTGGTCGGCGCCGGCTACCAACCCGGGCCGGCCGGGGCCGCGCTGGGGCCGGGCTGCTCGGACAACTATGCGACGGCAGCGGCTGTGCGCACGAGGGCGGACGTGCGAGCGTTCGTGCAGTGCGCGGCGGAGTACGCCCTAGAGCACGGCGAGGAAGAGGCGCGGCGGGCGTTCAACGAGGACGCGCGTTGGAGAGCGGGGCCGACGTACGTGTTTGTGGACGGCGTCCAGCCATCCGGGGAGGACGCCTTGGTGCATGTGTTTCCGCCGGAACCGTCCCGCGAGGGCTCGGTCTGGGGGACATCGGTGGATGCCTTCGGGAACGACTACTACTACGAGTTGCACCGGGTCTTGTCGGTGGTGGACGAGGGCTGGGTCCACTATGCGTTCCCCAACCCGGAGACCGGGCTGAACCAGCCGAAGAGTTCGTACGTGATCGAGATGGACTGGAACGGGGACCGGGCAGCTATCGGCGCCGGAATCTACTCGCGGGACTTACCGGGAACCTGCGATCCCGGCGAGGTCAACGCCCTGCTCTTGGAGGTTCTTCCGAGCGACGCCAAGCTGCAGGAGTTCGTCAGGTGCGCGGCATACCTATTGGAATCGGGCGGATACTTCGCCGTCCCGATCCTCACTGGCAATCCCCGCTGGAAATACGGATCAGTATACGTGTTCGGCGTGGACCCGACCACCGGCGAGGTCAAGTTCAGCGGCAATCCCGCCAGCTTCGCTGTGTCGGGCAGGCAGCCAGAACTGCTGTACGGCGGCCGGGACTTGAACGAGGCGGGTGGCTCTTTTGGAGAGACCTTCTGGTATTACAAGTTCCTGAATCCGGCCACGGGCATGGAGCAGAGAAAGGTGTCCTTCGTCCGGCTCGTACAGACGAGCGAGGGCCCGGTCTTGGTGGGCTCGGGATACAACCCGTAGGTGGCCGCAGGAGCGGCCCCGCGCGCCGCTGGGCCGCATCATTCGCTTCGGCTGGCTCGGATACTGGGCGCGTATCAGGCGGGGTCGTGCTGCAGGGTCGCTCGAAGCTTTCCTGCAGCATTGCAGGCACCGGTTTCATGGCTGGCAGGCTTGGGCGGATGCACGGCAGGGTGCGGGCTGGGCCCTGCACCGCCCGCAGCGAATCCGGCATTCTCGGGCGGGAGGCAAATCTGCCGGTGTGTGGGGACTTTGCAGACGATCCAGCAGCGCATCCCAATGGAGGAATCCTGACCGTCAACGGCCTCTCCGCCGCCAACTCGCTAGAGGTCACCGCGAGGATTGCGAAGCCTCTTCGAGCGGCCCCTCAAACGGTTGCTCGGTCGAAACTGCCCACATCTACATCCCCGACCGAGAGCTACAGTCGCCAAGCGACGCGCCTCCCCGGCAATCTTGGGATTCGCCCAAGTCGATTTGCGACGATGGGGGTCTGGAATTTGCTCGGCAGAGTTTCCCAACCCATTCTCTACAGCTTGGACCCGACGGCGGCAAGGGACTGGCTGATGGTCGCGAGGGCCGCGTGCCGGGCTGATCTCGGCCTTCGAGCTGACAGGGACACTTCGTGACCGAGCGGCAAGGAAACACATCTGAGGTCGTGCTTAATGCCGAACTTGCAGCGCTGCTGCGCAGGCATGGCTTGGAAGCGGAAGCCGAGCAGTCCCTTCGCCTGCAGTCAAGACGGCACCAAGTCGACCTTCTGGTAGAACTCGGTGAGTTCGCTGTAGCTATCGAGGCCGAATTTGAACCCGGGAGGACGGTGCTGGCAGATGCCGCGAAGCGCCTGCCCGAGAAGCCTCTGCATTGGCGGGGACTCGTCGTTGATTCTGTGTTCGCCTTGGTTTATCCCAAGGATCTGCAGCGCCTGCCCGAGAGCCGCGCTCGGGCCGAGCTGGCCAAGCGCACAGACCTGATCTTTGAACGTGTAGATTCGCGTGCTAGCGGCGATGCGTCTGTCGATAGCCCAGATGCGCAAGCGGTGCGGACCAAACATACCGGTTCAGTGGCGACGCTGGCCGAGTTCCTGCACAACTTCTGGATTCAAAGCTCCAAGGCGGGGTCAGTCGAGGATGCGGTTGAACAGGCTTCGTTCGCGATTGAGCAAGCTAGCGCGATGCTGCGCAGGGCCGCCCGGCCGCATCCGCTACAAGATGTTGACAGCGACCCTGAAGCGACCAGCGCCTTGATTTGGCTCAATGCGCTGTTGTTCCAAGAGTTGCTCGCCCGGAACTTGGAAGTCAGCAATCTGCCCGGTGAATTCCGAGACAGAGTCATCCCAAGACCCGAACCTAGCGGTCACCCTAGAAAGATACGAGAGCAGTGGGAGGCAATCCTCGAGATCAATTGGTGGCCTATCTTTCACGTGGCCTGCGAGTCTCTGCGCTCCGCACCGCCGTATGAGGCATCCCAAGCACTGCAGCAGTTAATCGCGGTCGCGGAGGACATCGCCGTGAGGGGTGTCATCCGGCGTCACGATGTGGCTGGCCGAATCTTCCACCGACTGCTCGGGACCCGGAAGTTTCTCGCTACGAACTACACTACAATTCCGGCCGCGGTATTGCTGGCCAGCCTCGCCTTCGACGGTCGGCACGCGCTCTGGGGCGATATCGACTGGATGTCGCCGAGTGAGCTGGCCAAGCTTCGGATCGTGGATCCGGCCTGCGGCAGCGGGACGCTGCTCATGGCGGCGCTGCAAGAGGCGCTCGCGCTGCATCGGCGGGCGGGCGGCGACAGCGAGAGCCAAGGGGCGAGCATTCGGCTGCTGCTCGAGAACGCGCTGCACGGCTACGACGTGGTCCCGGCGGCTGTGCACTTGACGGCCGCGACGCTTTCCATGGCGGAAACGCGGCAGCTCATCGGCCCGATGCCGCTGTTCTGGATGCCGCACGATGTGCACGAGCGGCGCGCCAGGCTCGGCAGCCTCGACTTTCTCGAGGATTCACCCAGCCGGGGCATCGCGCAGAAGTTGCCGGCGTTTGTGGACACGGAACGCGACCCGGGCCGGGTGACCGGCACTGGGGAGCGGGTCTACGACGCCCAGATGCCGGGCGAATGTGACTTGGTGATCGCAAATCCCCCGTACACCCGTGCAGGAGGGCCAGGAGCGTCGGAGCACACGGACTGGAACCCGATTTTCGGATCGGCGCTTAGCAAGTCCGACGCACGGCTCATGCAGAATGCTCTCAAGCGGAGCTTGCACGGCACTCCGGCAAGCCTGTATGCGGGCCTCGGGTCGGCGTTCGTGGTGCTGGCCAGCGAGAAAGTCAAGGCAGGGGGACGAATCGCGTTCGTGCTCCCGGCCACGGCGCTGACCGGGAGTCGATGGAGCCCGGTCCGGGAAATGCTGCTGAGGGATTTTAGCGTCGAGTGGGTGGTTGTCAGTCACGATGCACGCAATCGACATGCTCGCGGGAGTCTGCCGGGACGCCGCTTCGTGGCGTTTTCCGAATCGACCCGGATCGCCGAGACGCTGATCATCGCCACCAAGAAGGGGTACGAAGCAACGAACGCCGTCCAATGCGCAAGATTTGTGAATTTGCGGCGCAACCCTGACGAGCCGACCGAGGCCATGGCGCTGGCGAGAGCGCTGCTTGAGACTTCGTCTGCGAGGCCTGCTGCGGATCGGCACGAGATCTGCTTGGGGGACACCGTTTGGGGAGAAGTCCTGACCATCGAGCAATCAGAACTAGACGGGGCGGCATGGACGCTTGCGACATTCACGCAGGGCAGGTTGGCTGAGGTGGCCAACGCCCTCGCTGGCGAAGGGACTTGGCGTGCCGGAGGTAGCGAATATCCGATCCCAATCACGAGGCTGGAAGAAGTGTGTGACGTCGGTCCATACCATATGCAGGTCAGGAACCCGACGCATGGGCTGTTCGATATCGTCGACACCGATGATCCAACCCGCGAGGGAGCGCCCGCGCTTTGGCATCACCGGGCGGATCGGATCACAACGCTGGAGACGGTAGCGAATGCGAGACTGCGAGCTCGCCCGGACAAAGATGCGAGCCTCCAGTCCGAAATGCTAGCGAGAGCGAGCCGCCTGCAATTGGCCGGGGATTTGGGCCACGCGCCCCAGCGGTTGGCTGCTGTGCTGACGGACCAAGCGATGCTAGGGGTGCGCTCATGGATTACGCTGTTGCCGAAGCAGCCTTCAGCCGGCAAGGAAGAAGCCCTATGCTTGTGGCTCAACGGCACTCTTGGGCTGTTGCTACGAATCGTCCACGCCAACCGACCATATCTCGGACGGAGTGGAATGCCGCACGAACTAGCTCGGAAGCTTCCGGTGTTGGACGTAGATCGGCTCACGGAAGACCAGTTGGAAGCAGCCCGCAGCCTCTTCCGAAACCTCCGCCACAAGCCGTTGCAAGGCTTCGCTCATCTTTGTTCGGACTCGGTTCGCCGGGAGCTGGAACACCGCTTCTTCAATGAAGTGCTCGGATATTCGGCAAATGACGACCTCGATTCATTGGCTGAGATGCTGAATCGCGAGCCGACCTTGACCACGAGGCACTGAATGGCGGTTGCAGTCAGCCTGATCGCGGGCGCGGCATGCGCTTGCAGGCCGCATCGGGCCGTCTCACTTAGGTTTGCAACGATGGGAGCCCGGGATATGTCTGGCCGCGTCTTCCTATGTATTCGGTCGAGTTCGGGCGGGGCAGCAACAAGGGGCTGGCTGACAGTCACGGGGGCAAGTTGCCAGGCTGATCTCGTTCAGCGATCCGGCAAGGACACTTCATGACTGAGCGCCTGGGAAATACGGCCGAGGTCGTCCTCAACGCCGAACTCGCAGCGCTGCTGCGGGGGCACGGCTTGGAAGCGGAATCCGAACAGTCTCTTCGCCTGCGGTCAAGCCGCCACCAGGTCGACGTTCTGGTCGAACTCGGTGAGGTCGCCGTAGCCATCGAGGCCGAATTCGGCCCCGGGCGGACGGTGCTGGCGGACGCGGCGAAGCGCATGCCAGAGACGCCGCTGCATTGGCGTGGACTCGCCGTTGATTCCGTCTTTGCCTTGGTCTATCCCAACGACCTACAGCGAATGCCGGAGAGTCGCGCTCGGGCCGAACTGGCCAAGCGCACCGACCTAATCTTTGAACGCATAGATTCTCGCGCTGGCGGCGATGCGTCTGTCGACAGCCCGGATGCGCAAGCGCTGCGGGCCAAACATACCGGTTCCGTAGCAACGCTGGCCGAGTTTCTGCACAACTTCTGGATCCAAAGCTCCAAGGGAGGGTCAGTCGAGGATGCCGTTGAACAGGCTTCGTTCGCCATTGAGCAAGCGAGCGCGATTCTGCGCAGAGCCGCCCACCCTCATCCGCTGCAGGATATTGACAGTGACCCCGAAGCGACCAGCGCCTTGATATGGCTCAATGCGCTGTTGTTCCAAGAGTTGCTCGCCCGGAACTTGGAAGTCGGCAATCTGCCCGGCGAATTCCGCGACAGAGTGATCCCAAGACCCGAGCCCAGCGGCCACTCTAGGAAGATCCGAGAGCAGTGGGAGGCAATCCTCAAGATCAATTGGTGGCCCATCTTTCACGTCGCCTGCGAGTCCCTGCGTTCCGCACCGCCGTATGAGGCATCCCAGGCCCTGCGTCAGTTGATCGCGGCTGCCGAGGACATAGCGATAAAGGGCGTTATTCGACGTCACGACGTGGCCGGGCGAATTTTCCACCGCCTGCTCGGGACACGGAAGTTCCTCGCTACGAACTACACGACGATTCCGGCCGCGGTATTGCTGGCCAGCCTCGCCTTCGACGGTCGGCACGCGCTCTGGGGCGATATCGACTGGACGTCGCCGAGTGATTTGGCCAAGCTTCGCATCGTGGACCCGGCCTGCGGTAGCGGGACGCTACTCATGGCGGCGCTGCAGGAGGCGCTCACGCTGCATCGGCGGGCGGGCGGCGACAGCGAGAGCCAAGGGGCGACCATTCGGCTCCTGCTTGAGAACGCGCTGCATGGCTACGACGTGGTCCCGGCGGCTGTGCACTTGACGGCCGCGACGCTCTCCATGGCGGAAACGCGGCAACTGATCGGCCCGATGCCGCTGTTCTGGATGCCGCACGATGTGCACGAGCGGCGCGCCAGGCTCGGCAGCCTCGACTTTCTCGAGGATTCACCCAGCCGGGGCATCGCGCAGAAGTTGCCGGCGTTTGTGGACACGGAACGTGACCCGGGCCGGGTGACCGGCACTGGGGAGCGGGTCTACGACGCCCAAATGCCGGGCGAATGTGACTTGGTGATCGCAAATCCCCCGTACACCCGTGCAGGGGGGCCAGGAGCGTCGGAGCACACGGACTGGAACCCGATTTTCGGCTCGGCGCTTAGCAAGCCCGACGCACGGCGAATGCAGAATGCGCTCAAGCGGAGCTTGCACGGCACTCCGGCAAGCCTTTACGCGGGCCTCGGGTCGGCGTTCGTGGTGCTGGCCAGCGAGAAAGTCAAAGCAGGGGGACGAATCGCGTTCGTGCTTCCGGCCACGGCGCTGACCGGGAGTCGATGGAGCCCGGTCCGGGAAATGCTGCTGAGGGATTTTAACGTCGAGTGGGTGGTCGTAAGCCACGACGTTCGGAGTCGACACGCTACGGAGAGCTTGCCAGGTCGACTGTTCGTCGCGTTTTCCGAATCCACGCGGATTGCCGAGACTCTGATCGTCGCCACCAAGAAGGGCTACGAGGCAGTGAATTCCGTCCGATGCACGCGTTTCGTCAACTTGCGACGGAATCCGGATGAGCCGATCGAGGCCATGGCGCTAGCGAGGGCGTTGCTTGAATCCCTCCGCTTGACGCCTAGTGCGGATCAACAGGAAATCCGATTGGGGGATAGCGTGTGGGGCGAAGTCCTGACGGTCAAGCAAGCAGAGCTAGACGGGGCGGCATGGACGCTTGCGACATTCATGCAGGGCAGGTTGGCGAATCTGGCCCGCACCCTGGCGGGCGAGGGGAGGTGGCATGTCGCGGGGCATGAGTACTCTATTCCGATCACCCGACTCGAGAATGTCTGTGAACTTGGGCCTTACCACATGCAGATCAAGAATCCGACGCACGGATTGTTTGAGATCGTGGAAACCGAGGATCCCACTCGGGCAGGCTCGCCTGCAATCTGGCATCATCGATCCGGGCACATCACAACCCTCGAGACCGGAGCAAACGCGAGGCTACAGCCACGCCCGGAGAAGGACGCGCGCAAGCAGTCCGAGATGCTGGCTAGAGCAAGCCGACTGCAACTGGCCGGGGAGTTGCGTCACGCGCCCCAGCGGTTGGCTGCCGTGCTAACGGCACAAGCGATGCTAGGGGTGCGCTCATGGATTACGCTGTCGCCGAAGCAGCCTTCAGCCGGGAAGGAAGAAGCCCTGTGCTTGTGGCTGAACGGCACTCTCGGACTGTTGCTACGAATCGTCCACGCCAACCGACCATATCTCGGACGCAGTGGAATGCCGCACGAACTAGCTCGGAAGCTTCCAGTGTTGGATGTAGATCGGCTCAAGGAAGACCAGCTGGAAGCAGCCCGCAGCCTCTTCCTAAACCTCCGCCACAAGCCGTTGCAAGGCTTCGCTCATCTTGGTTCCGATCCAGTTCGCAGGGAACTGGACCACCGCTTTTTCGATGAGGTGCTGGGTTACTCGGCGGACGCCGAGCTCGATTCGTTGGCCGGGATGCTCAATCGGGAGCCGACCATCACCACGCGGCACTGACGGTGCCGGCCGGCGTTCCCCGGTCATCAGGGCGGACGTCTTTACGGAGCAATCTGAAAGCCAAGCTCGCTGGGTCGCAAACAATGGTCGCTTGGCGAGAACCCTTTCCGGATATGCATAAGCGTATCCCCATCGATTACGCGAACGGCCGAGCTACCCACTTGACCTCGCCGCCGGCCCACACTTTCCTCGCATCAGGTGCTTCCAAGTTGCCCGACTGCCCACGAGGCCCCTTCGCTGCGCGATAAACAAGTACGTTCCGACCAACAAGACGCACGAGACTGCCGCCGATCGCACCGAAACCCGCCGCGGACCCGCCGAAGAACAGAGCCGCCAACGGCTGAACAAGATCGGGAACACAGGCGGTCGACAATGCCGCGACCGCGAACGCAGTGCCCGCGCCGATCAGAACTGCGTTGCGCATCCTTTTTCGGCGCATGACAGATCGAATGCGGTCCTTGGAGATTTCGAGTTTCTGATCGTTCTTCAGGCGGACGACGATTCCGGTGGCATCGCTCGATACATAAGTGGCGAAGACCTTGCTGCCCATTCCTTTGAATGGACGGACCACAATCTGCCGTCCGGGCTGTAGTTCGTGAACTCGCCCCCAGTCATGGAACCGCTCATCGTCGTAGCTGGATTGCGCAATCGCGGCCCCGACCGCCACTAGGGTCAGCACTGCTGTCTTCAACATTGGCATTGGCAGCTCCTCGTTCCATCCAACCAGCCTTTATCACCTGCCCGCCTTCCACGCCGTTTGAACAGCGCCTCCCTCGGCGGACACAGCAGGCCTTGCGAAGCACTATGCGCTGCTCCAGCGCAACACGCGTCTTCACTCAGGGAATCCGGCTTGTCCACATGCTGAATCATCAGAAACCCCAATCTTGGAAAGCTTTGTATTGCGTTCCAGCCATGTCGGGTTCGCACTCCACGGCGTAGTGCAGATCCGCCGCCCCGCCCTCCGCTTGCACCCTATTCGCGCTGGCTCCCTGCTCCAAGGCGTCGCTCAGAGCCGCGACATCGCACTGAACGAGCACTTCCTCAGGGTCGCTCGCAGATCCGCCCGCCGCCGTACCGAGCGGCAGGACAACAAATAGTCCTGCCAGTGCCGCGAATGCAAGATTGTTCGTAACTACTCAGGCCCTTTTTTGACTATGTGTCTTGTCGCCTGAGCTCACGCGCAGCAATGCTTGCGCTGGTTGGGGCCGGGTCGGTTTCGAACGGTTGCTCGTGGCGGGGTGCTGGCTCTGAGCGGGAACCGTTGTGAGCGGCCAGCGGCTCGCTTGCGGGCCCAGCCGCTGGCGCGCTTGACAATCTGGTTGTGGCCGCCTATGTTGCTGGTTAAGGGAGCCTTCGGCAGCGCACGCGGCGATGGGAGCTTGGTACGGATCGAAGGCGACCTCGGGTCTGTGCCAGCCGCTGATCGCGGCCATGCCGCCGCATGCCACCTATATCGAGACCCATCTCGGCGGCGGCGCGCTCATGCAGCGCAAGCCGCCGGCGCTGCGCAACATCGGCATTGATCGCAACGCCCGCTCGCTCCGTGCGTTCCGCTGTGCGTACGAAGTGGAACTGGTGCACGGCTGCTGCCACCGCTTCCTGGCCCAGTTCCCGTTTGCGGGCGACGAGCTGGTCTACTGCGACCCGCCCTATCTGCACAGCACCCGCAAGTCGCAGCGCCGCTACCGCTATGACTACACGCCGGCCGATCACGAGCAACTGCTGGCGTTGCTCAAGGGCCTGCCCTGCCAGGTGATGATCTCCGGCTATCCCTCGCCACTGTACGAGCGAGCGCTGCAAGGCTGGCACAGCCTGTCGCTGCAGGTGATGAACCAGGCCGGGGTGGTGACCGAGAAGCTGTGGTGCAACTTCGCCCCGGGGCGCCCGCACTGGCACACCTACGCGGGCCAGAACTGCACGCAGCGGCAGTGCATCAAGCGCAAGGCCGCCAACTGGGGCAGGCGCTACGCAGCCATGGAGCCGGGCGAGCGGCTGGCGGTGCTGGCCGCCCTGATGGCGGTCGAGGCCGAGTGATGCCGACGGTCCACGACAAGTCCCTGCGCGCCGAACTGCAGGCCTTCCAAGACAAGCTCGAGGCCCTCCGCAAGGCTGGCAAAGTGCCGCCAGAGCTGGACACCCTGCTACAGGCGCTGATGCCCTTGCTGACACTGCTGCTGACGGTCTTGCTGGAAAAGACCACCCGCAAAACCAGCCGCAACTCCTCCATCCCGCCCTCGCAGATGGAGGCCGAGGACGAAACCGCGCGGCGCGCCAAGTCGGGCCGCAAGCCAAATCCGGCCGAAGACCGCAGCTGCTCCACCCTGCAGCGAGTCACCACCGAGGAAACGCTCACCGTGGCGGCCTGTGACAGCTGTGGCGCCGATCTGTCGGATGTCGCTCCGACCGAGCGCGAACGCCGCGTGCTGTACGACATCGTGTTTCAGGTGGTCGAGCAGCGCGTCACCGCCGAGGTCAAGCAATGCCCCGACTGCCAGGCCCGCTGCAAGCCAGCCTTCCCCGCCAGCATGCCCGGCCCGCGCCAGTATGGCAGCGGCCTGCAGGCGTTCATCATCAACCTGCTGGTGGCCCATATGCTCTCCCTGCGGCGCGTCGTGGAACTGGTCCGGGCGATCTCCGGCCTGCGCTTGTCCGAGGCCACCTGCCTGGGCTACATCCGCCGCCTGCAGCAGGCCTTGCAAGCTTGGGAAGAGGCCGCCAGCGCCCACCTGCTGGCAGCTCCGGCCTTGCATGCCGACGAAACCGGCCTGCGCGTGGACCGCAAGAACCATTGGCTGCACATCCTCACCGATGGCTCGCTGACGCTGAAGTTCCTGCATCCCAAGCGCGGCAAGGCCGCCATTGAGGCGATCGGCCTGATCCCCAGCTATCACGGCACGCTGGTGCACGACTGCTGGGCCTCCTACCTCAGCTACGCCGACTGCCGGCACCAGCTCTGCGGGGCGCACTTAATCCGTGAACTGACCTTCATTGTCGAGTCCAACGGCTACCGCTGGGCGCGGCTGATGAAAGCCCTGCTGCAACAGGCCTGTCACCTGGTCAATGCCAGCCCGAGCAAGGCCCTCAGCGCAGCCGCCTGCAAGGCCCTGCGCAAGCGCTACCGCACCATCCTGACCCAGGGCCGCAAGGAATTGCCCGCGCTGCCGCCCCGCAAACAGGGCCAACGCGGACCAATCGCCAAATCCGATGCCCACAACCTGCACGAGCGGCTCGCCCAGCACGAAGAGTCCGTGCTGCGCTTCCTGAGCGACCCCGACGTCAGCTTTACGAACAACGCCGGCGAGCGCGGACTGCGCATGTCCAAAGTCAAGATGAAAGTCTCGGGCTGCTTTCGCACGCTAGCCTACGGCGAGGCCTATGCCCGCATCTCCGGCTACCTGCAGTCCATGGAAGCGCACGGCTACAATCCTCTGGTCGCCATTCAAATCGCGCTCGCCGGCAACGCTGTCGCCACGCTCGAACAAGACTATGGCCCGACACCAACTCACGCCTCGACACCAACCGAGGGGTGAGTAGTTACGATTGTTCTTCATGCCAAGTTCCTCCCGTTGGGCGAGACAGTGCACCGGCTGCCCCTCTAACACCTAACGCTGGCAGAGCTCCTCCGAGCACAGATTTTTTGTCTGCGGGGTCCTGCACCGCAATCGCCCGCGTCGGCATTGCCGCGAGGTGGTCTGCTCTAATGGAGGGCGGTCGGCAGGGACGCATCCCGCGGTCTTCTCCTGCTGAACTCATGTCTGAGAACCTGCGTGCGCTGTGGTTGCGGGTCGTAGCCGACGCCCACCGCGAGATCGAGCGGCTGCGAAGCGAACGACCCGACTCTCCGCTGGATCAGGATCTGGACGGGCTCCTGGCAGAGCGCTGGCCACTGGCACGAAAAGCCGCCATCGAGAGCCTCGCGAGGGAAGAGGCCGGGGATTGCCAAATCCGCTATCGTGCCGCGTGCCGTCGTTTGGACCGCGCCCTTCCTAGGGACTACCCCTACGCTCGGACCGACCGGGATGGCGAACAGTGAGCCGTCGCCCCCCGTTGCTCAGAGTGGCCGAGGCCCCTGTCCAGTCCGGGCTTGGAAACGCCTCCTGAGCAGGCGCAGGGCCCGGTCCAGGCGAGTGGCTGCGTTCGAGCGGGAGACCGCCAGCCGCTCGGCTGTCTCGGCCGTGGACAACTCCCGCTCGAAGCGCAGCTCGATCACCCGGCGGTAGGGTGCGGGCAGCAGTGCGACCGTTTCGCGCAGCACGCGCAGCATCTCCCGGTCGCTTGCACGGGTCTCGGGATCCGCGCCGGGATCCGCTTGCTCCCGGGCGCGCTCGAGTCGGACCTCGCGGCGGCGCAGGGTCCGGCCGCGGATGTCGCAGGCGCTGTTGGCAACGATGCGCCGCACCCAGCGGCAGGCCGTCGGCCCGCCCCGGAAGGCTGAAATTCCGCGTAGGATCTTGCACCAAGACTCCTGCAGCGCGTCCTCGGCCAGACTCCCGTCCCCGGTAATGCGCGTCGCCAAGGGTCGGAAGTACCTAGCGCAGCAGGCGGTCCATGCGGCTACCGCCCGGGGATCTTGGAGCAACGGGCAGGATGGCGGAAATCGTTCTTCTTGCATGGCGGTACTGCGCCCGGGAACTGAACCTCATGATATGTAAAGAATCTGTAAAGTCAAATCGGGGGCCAACAGAGCTGCCTCCGCAATTCCCAAGGCCTCGCTGGGATCTCTGTCGAGTCCGGTAATCGCCTTGCGCGGACAGGTCGGGCAGCTGCAGGCGGGGGACTTGGCGACCGACTACGCCAAGCGCGCCGGGGACCGCTCCCTCGCACTGCTACGGAGCGTTCGCGGGCGGTCACTCTCATGGGTCCAGAACTGCGGCGACCTGCCCAGTACTCTGCGAAATCAGCGAACCGGATTGTCTGTGCGCATTGAGGCTGGCGGTGCCTGGTAGATGCGGCGCCATCCCTGCCGCCAGAATCCAAGGGCGGCAAGGCCCGTCCCGGTGCCGTAGAATCCGGGGTAGGGGGATGGCTGTTCCCCGCTGAGAACATCCAGGTCACGGCGACGGACACGCCTCTCGTGATCCAGCAGGCGTAGCGCCTCGCGAGGAGTCGTCTCCGCATCCCCACCTTGCGGATCAGGCTTCGCCCGAATGTCCTATCCTGCCGGTCTGGAAGCCTCAACGTAATCGAGCCGCTATCGCTTGACTCCAACCGATCCCTGAAGCACGTACGTCCAGAGGCTAGATCTGGGGTGGACAAGCACACCTTGGTCCGCACCCCTGGTGTAAGGCCTCTTGCCGAAACAACTCCGTCGATTTGTGCATGAGGCCGCCCCGCGATGGGATCGCTCGTGGTCCAGCTGTGCTCCGGCTTGCGCCAGACGAACCGGGCCGTGGTCAGTTTCGAGCGGGTGAATGCCAATCAAGCGCCTGTCTGCCCCGCCCACTCCAGCCATCCACGCCAACCGGCATGCCAGCCGCTCGCCTGTGGCTGCTGCGCTCGACGGTCGGCTAGCCACGGTCGACCGTTAGTCGCTCGGTTGGCCACCCAGCACATCCTGTGCGGCCACCGCCTCGCCTTGGCCAGTCGCGGGAGCTACCTCTGCCGCCCTCTCTGGAACGGCACCGGCGTACGTCGCTCGTGCGGTGATTTCCACCAGCTGCCGGTACAACTCGTCGCTTCGCTTCTGTAGTACTTCGAACTTTCTGTCGCTGCGATCCATCACCGCCCGGATTGCCTCTTCGCGCTTGGCCCCCTCCCGATCGATCCGTTCCTCGCGCCTGGCGGCCTCTCTCTCGAACTGCTCCTCGCGCTTGGCGGCCTCCCGATCGATCCGCTCCTCGCGCTTGGCAGCCTCCCGATCAATCCGTTCCAAGAGGAGTTCAAACTCCCGCTTGCGAGCGACACGACGGCTCGCCCAGATGCTTACGATCAATGCCGCAAGCGCGACCAACGCGGTAACCACCGTCGCTGCGCTCGCAATCCACTGCGGCATCCCTCTACTATACGTCCACCTCCCGCGACCAAGAGTCCAAGCTGCACTTCGCTTCGCACGGATGGCGCGGTGCGACCGGGTGGGTGCCAACAAGGCAGACACCCGGACGGTGAAGTGGCCAGGCCAGAGCGAATACCCGCTCTCCGTGCTCGAGTTGGAACGGGCGGGCAGCTCGGCCCGTACGCCCGGCACTTCCATCGCCGCTGGGGCCGAGCATGAGGTGTACGAACTGACTCAGAGACGGAGGTCCTCATTTGACCGAGCCGTTTCTAGCCCGCACGGGCAGTGTCCGGTCGTCGGTGATCTCGCCTGAACGGTGAAGCTGTTTCGGCAAGAATCCTAAGCCGCTCGACTTGCGAACAGTCGTCTCCTTGAGCCGCGGCCGGACCGGCTAGGCCAGATAGCGCCAGAAGCCCCGGAGTGAAGGCTACCCGAGCTAGCAACTCGATCGCCGGTGCCGCCCGCTGAACAATCATTGCAAATCGACCAGTGTCTCTCGGTAGTCGCGTAACGCTCTTCAGGGGCCTCTGATCACAGAGTTTTCGGTGCCGTCCGATTCCCCGCGGTGTGCCTCCCAGCTGCTGCTGCCCAGCCGCTCCTTGGATCGCGGATTCCCAAATCGTCGTCGACTATGGTCAGTGACGCTCGCGACCAGCCCAGTTCCGACACTGAGGCCGAGAGGTTGGCTTCGAGAACAATCTGCCTTGCGGGATCCGCTAAACGGTTGGCGAAGACCTCAGATTCGACTCGAGGCAACAGGCCTCGCAGAGCTTCCACGCAAGGCGGCCTGCGCCTCGGCCTCGGCCTCGGCGGAAGCCTGCTCGGGAATCGCTATGATTGTCGGAAACCGTCCGCGGTTCGGGGCCGTGGCGGGTAGACGAAGGAACGAGCCATGCTAGTCGAAGAACAGATCCAAGCGCGTCAGAAACGTGCGAACGAAGCAATCAAGCGGATCCTTTCTCGGCCCAAAGGCAAGCCCTTCGGCGACTACCAAGTGCTCTCGGCCAGTGACACCGAGTACAAGGTTGCAATGCGTGGCCCGGGCCTCTTCGACAACTACTGTTCCTGCCCCGATTTCGCCCGCAATACCTTGGGAACATGCAAGCACATTGAGAGCCTGCTTGCACGTTTGCGTCGACGGTACCGCTCCAAGCTGGAGCACAAGCGCTACGAGCGCGAGCGCGCGTCCCTCTCCCTCCTGTACGGCGAGAGCCTTGAAGTCCAGTTGAAGCTTCCCGACCGGCCCGATCCAACGCTTGAGGCGGTCGCTGCCGATTACTTCGACGAATCAGGGCTCCTGCCGAAAGCGCAGTACCCGCGCTTCGCGTCCATCCTGGGGGAGCTGCGGCGCGCCGACGGCACAGCCGTTGTCTACAGCGACGTCCTCGACTACGTAGACCGTGTGAACGAGCGTGACGAAGGCCTCGCGTGGGAGAGCGAGCAGCTTAGGAAGATCGAGGCGGGCCAGTCCATCCTGCCCGGACTGGTGAAGGTTTCGCTGTTTCCGTACCAGATGCGAGGCGTCCTGTTCGCGGCCAGTCGCGGCCGGGTTGTGCTGGCCGACGACATGGGGCTCGGCAAGACCGTCCAAGCCGTCGCAGCAGCCACGCTCTTGAAGCGCCGGCGGGGTATCGAACGTGTCTTGGTAGTCTCGCCCGCCTCCGTAAAGTACCAGTGGAAGACCGAAATCGAGAAGTTCTCCGACCTGTCGGTGCAGGTCATCGACGGTGACAGACGACGAAGGATTAAGCGCTACGACGACCCGAAATTCTTCAACCTCATCAATTACGAACTGGTGCGGTGGGACATGGAGGCGATCCAAGCCCTCGCGCCCGACCTGATCATTCTGGACGAGGCCCAGCGCATCCGGAATTGGGCCACAAAGACGGCGCAAACGGTCAAGCAGCTCAAAAGCCGGTACGCGTTCGTCCTGACCGGGACGCCGCTGGAGAACAAAGTCGAGGAACTCTACTCGGTTGTCGAGTTCGTGGATGGTCGCGCACTCGGCCCCGCCTTCCGCTTCCTGCACGACCATGTCCAGACCACAGAGACCGGAAAGCTGATTGGCTATCGCGGGTTGAATCAGATTCACAGGCAGCTGGAGCCTCTCCTGCTGCGCAGGCGACGCGACGAGGTACTGAGGCAGCTGCCGGAGCGAACCGACCAAGTATTCTCCGTTCCGCTAACCGAGCAGCAAGCGGGCCCTTACTGGGAGCAGTACGAGATTCTCGGCAGGCTGATGAACAAATGGTCCAGACAGGGCTGGCTGTCGGAAGTGGACCTGCGTCGCATCACCTGCGCCATCCAGAACATGCGGATGCTCTGCAATTCGACGTTCCTCTACGACAAGGAGACGAACCACTCTCCCAAGCTGCAGGAATTCAAAGAGATCATCCGCGAACTCGCGGTCGAGGAAGGACGGAAGGTCGTTGTCTTCAGCGAGTACGAGCGGATGACCCGCCTCGCCGGACAGGAACTGGCCAAGCTAGGGATCGACTTCGTTTCGCTGCACGGCGGCGTTCCCAGCCCCAAGCGCGGCGCCTTGATGGACCGCTTCCGAGAAGATCCCAACTGCATGGTGTTTCTCTCCACCGATGCGGGCGGGGTGGGCCTCAACCTTCAGTCGGCTTCGGCCGTCATCAACTTCGAGCCGCCTTGGAACCCGGCACGCCTGGAACAGCGCATCGGAAGGGTGCATCGGATGGGGCAGGCCCAGCCCGTGCAAGTGATTCACATGGTGACAGAAGGGAGCATCGAAGTGCGGGTCTGGGAGACGATGCAACTCAAGAGGGCCCTCTTCTCGGGGCTATTCGATTCGACCGCCGACGAGGTTAGCTTCGAGAAGCTGGGCCGCTCGACATTTCTCAAAGTGGTCAAGGAGATGATGGATGGAACCTCCGGGACCGCGGACGGTGGCGAGCGCCAGGCCGAGCCTATCCCACCGGCCGGAGACCCGGAACCTGGCACAGACGGGCACAAGCAGCCCGGAGTCCCCGACCCAACCTCCAGCGCCGAACCCGTCACTCCGCCTACCCCAAAGCCCCCTCCGTCGCCGGTCAGCACGCCAGAGCCACCTCCCGGCGGCAGTACCGACCGGCCCCCAGCTGCGCCCAGCATCGAGGTTGCGCTGACGGGGCTATTTGAAGCTGGCACGAGATTTCTCGAAGCGTTGGCTGCCCCCCCCGTTCAACCCGCTGGCCAAGCCGCGCAGCAGGCCTCTGGCGACGCCCCCACGCCTAGCCGGGCGGGCCTCTCGCAACTCGTTCGGACAGACCCGCAAACGAACCGTCCGATGATTGCAGTCCCGCTGCCGGAGAACATCGATGCGGCCCGTATCGAACAGGCACTGGGCGGGCTGGCACGGATGCTCTCCGGCGGTGCCTGATTGGGAATCACGTAGGTGCCGCAGCCAGCAGCCGTCACGGACTGGAACGACATCGGACCGCTCGGAACCCTCAACTCCCGGGGGCGGCAATGCTGCGAAGCGATCTACTTTGCGCTCGGTCGCAATCGCGGGCCGAGTGCAACGACGGGGAGCGGATTTCGGGGAGTGCCCCGGGAATCTCCGATCCCGGAAGAGTCGGCAGTCATAGAGTGTCGCGCCAACAGGCCGTGATTGAGAGATCGGCCAGTCTCGGCAGTCACGTGCGCGCCCCAGCCGGCAGCGGGCAAGTCCAGCCGACAGGTCGAGCGCAAGCCAGCGCGGCACGGACCTCGTGTTGCATCGGACTGGTCGGTCCAGGCAACGCTGCCGTGGTCCATGGGGCCGCAGTCCCGGGCCATTCGGCGTGACGAAGCTCGGCTCGACCGACCGAAACGATATTCGGCCATTGCTTGCGAGGCGCTTCGCCCGTCGCGTCCTGCGCCCCATTTCAGCTTGGTGGGAGCCGTAGTCCTTCGGTCGTGCCACAACGACATGGCCCGGCCCGAGACAGTGAAGCGAACTGCGAAGATGCCTGCCGGTTGTCCATGGCTGTGCGGGATAGTCGAAGAACCGCTCGGAAGTCGGCAGTTCAAGCGGGGCTTTGACGAACGGAGGCCAAGATCCGGCAAGGACCAGCTTCCCGGGAATGTCTGGCAGGGGTTCAGTCGTGCAACAGAAGCGGGCCGAATCGGCGATGCGACCGTTGCTGTGTTCGGCAGAGGGCCCAGGGACGCTGTAGCACGACCAGCCGTGATAGCCTGTTGCGGGGTGGGACGAGACACCGCGATGGCCGAAAACAGCGGCGGGAAGACGGTGGATCCGCCACGAAACGCTGGCGTTGTCGTACAGGACGGTGGTGGCACATCCGAGTTGGCAGCGCCGGACCGAGACCGCGACGTCATCCGTCGGCTTTTTGAGACCGGCGAGTACCCGTACGAGCAGAAGCTCGCGCGCAAGGTCTACGAGCGGGAGAAGGCTGAGCTGCAGGTGGAGCTGCTCAAGGTACAGGACTGGGTGAAGGCCAAGAACCGGAAGATCATCGTCCTGTTCGAGGGCAGGGATGCCGCTGGCAAAGGCGGGACGATCAAGCGGTTTACGGAGCATCTCAATCCGCGTGGTGCCCGGGTGGTGGCGCTCGACAAGCCGACCTCCGGGGAGAGGACCGAGTGGTACTTCCAACGCTACATCCGTCACCTGCCACGGGGAGGCGAGATCGTGCTCTTCGACCGCTCGTGGTACAACCGCGGCGGCGTCGAGCGGGTCATGGGGTTCTGCGGCGGGAAGGAGTATTTGGAATTCATGCGTCAGGCGCCCGAACTGGAGCGCATGTTCGTCCGCAGCGGCATTCTGCTGTTCAAGTATTGGTTTTCCGTCACTAGGGAGGAGCAGAAACGTCGCTTTGAAGCCCGCGAGAAAGACGCTCTCAAGGGCTGGAAGCTGTCACCGGTCGATCGCCAGTCCCTCGACAAGTGGGACGAATACACGGCTGCCAAGGAGGCCATGTTCTTCTACACAGACACGGCCGACGCGCCGTGGACGATTGTCAAGTCCGACGACAAGAAGCGTGCCCGTCTGAACTGCATGCGGCACTTCTTGGCCGCGCTGCCCTATACCAACAAGGATGCCCGCGTCGTAGATCGACCGGACCCACTGATCGTCGGGAGCGCCGACATGATCAGCTCCGGCGACGCAGCCCTTGGCAAATGAAATCGATTGAAGCAGCAAGTGACTGATCAGAAGGGACTGGCAAACTTGGCAGTAGTTTGCTGCGAGCGCTGGTGAGGGTGGGTGAAGGCCCACCCGCACTCACTGCCACTGCTAAGGTTATCCGCCCGGCTCCTGCTCGAACATGATCCAGTACGGTGCTAGAGTGTCTCTCGGGGACAAGTTCGCTCTCCTGCGTTGCCGCGGTCGCTTGGCTGGTAACCCCATCATCCAGCAGGGAGCGGACTTGTTCCTAACCGGGACTAAGGCTGCAAATCCCAGAAACCGCAAATCCCGCTGCCTCGGGGATCCCATAAGAGGCTCTCACGCGAGTTTGCGCCCGAGCATTCGGAGTGTCTGAGGAAACAGCTCGCGGTGACCACATCCTGCGACGATGCGCTGAACAGAAGCGCATTGCGGATGCTGGTGCCCGGCGAAACCTCTCGATCCCGCAGGGTGCGCTTGACCGCAACGCGGAGGCCCGCAAATGCCTGCGGATGCCCGCCAGCGTCAGCCGGGAATCGGTCCCGGAGGCCGGACCTGCGTCATCAAGGAGTCGTCCCACTCACCTTCGACAGCGACCTGGGCCAGTGCACCGAGCTCGACCGCCTCGATCAGATTATGCGTGAGGTAGTTGTAGACCCCCGGCTGCCGAAACGTGTAGACGGCCGCGCCAGCTGAGCCGCCGCGGATGAACCACGTCTCCAGCCCGTGGGCGGGCGGGTCCGCGAAGGAGCCCTGCTCCCAGACGTAGTCTCCATGCCCGCCGATCAAGTGTGGCCTAGAGTCGCGGTTGGCTTGGGAGTGGATGAACAGTACCGTCTCCCCGACGCTCGCCTTCAGGGCCTGGTCGCCCGTGAGGGCGCCAGCCTGGCCATTGAAGACCACGTGGGACGGGGTCAGCGTGCGCATGACCCCGAGCATATCGGCTAGTCCCTCGCCGTGCGCCTTGTATTGCCGGAAGCTCCCGTTGGAGTCGCGGGGGAGGTAGAAGTCCTGCTCGCCGATGTAGTAGGCCCGGTCGTACCGTATCGGGCTCCCGTCACGGTCGCTGAGGCCGCCCCTTGGCAAGACCATGACAGCTCCGTTCATGCCGGAAACCACATGGTAGGGAGTCATCGAACCGCCCGGAGCACAATGGTAGATGAACGTGCCTGGCTTGATGGCACGCCAGCGCAGCACGACCTGCTCGCCTGGATTCACCTGGGTGAGGGCCCCGCCGCCGAGCCCGCCTGTCGACGCATGGAAGTCGATGTTGTGCATGAAGGCATTGCCGGCCGGATTCTTCAGCGTCAGCTCGACAAAGTCGCCTTCGTGGCAGATGATCAGGGGCCCTGGGATCGAACCGTTGAACGTAAGGGCCTGGATTTCGGTGCCGATGCCGTCGATCACCTTCTTCACTTCGCGGGCCACCAGCTCGACTTCGACGACGACCGGCGCACCTTGGGCGACCTGGTCGTGCCGGGGAACGGCGGGCGGGTCGACGAGTTCCTGCCGGACTCGACGCAGCCCAGCGATGTCGCCACCGACAATGTCATCGGCACTGTCCTTAAGCTGGCTGGCCGCTGGCATGGCGGCGAGCGCGCCGCCAACCTGCAGAGCCCGCCGCCTGCTGACCTTCGACTTGGCCACAAACCAATTCTAGCGGACAGCCTCAGTGTCGTCGGCGTGACTTTGCTAGTTTGACGTTGCTGCATATGCGACGGTGAGTGCCGATGAATCAGAGAACTGCAATCTAGATTGGATAGAGGAAGACTTGAGAATCCGCGCTCCGGCATCCCGCTGGAACGTCCGCTATGTCGGCGGATGCTTGGTCGTTGCAATGAACCACCCTGGACGGCGAATATCGTTCTCGCGCCGACCGACGGTCCGTAGTGGGCGGCGACCAGATTGACGGCGGGGCGGCCGAGAGGTCAGGCGCTCGGTCCACCGACTCGAAACTCGCCAACGGCAAAGATACTGAGTGCCTCGGGCGGAGTAGAGCTGAACGGCACTCGCCAAGCGCCCTCGAGTTGCCCGGTCCTCAGGTTCTCCATCACCTCAAACCCTGCCGAGACCATCAATGCGCTCATCTCGTCGATCGCATATGACGCGCGCATGGGTTCGCCGCGGCTCTGCACGAACTCCAGCATCTTGGCGCGCAACGCTATGCCCCCCTGGCCGCAGGAAGCCTCGTCCAAGAGGTACTCGACGACGAGACGTGTTCCGGGTGCCAGGTCCCGCGCGATCGACCGTGCGGTCGCAACCAATGCCTCTCGGGGAAGGTAGTGCGCCACGCCCAGGAGGGACAGGAACGCCCGCCGGGACATGGCAAACGGTGACCCGGCGAGTGCCTCGGTAACCGGCGTGCGGGTCAGGTCCGCCGCGATGAGATGGTGTTGCTGGGGAATCGTGAGGCGGGCCTTGCGGGAGCGGAGCAGCTTCTTGCGCTGCGTGACGGGATGATCGACTTCAAAGGCCTCAATGCGTTGCAGCATCTCCGGACGCCGAAACGCGAAAGAATCCATCCCAGCGCCGATGATGACGTACTGGCCGACGCCCGATGCCACAGCCCTTTCAAGAGCTGTTTCTGCGTAACGGGCTCGCAGAACAATCGACATCGTGATCGGTGCCAGCGCCTCATGGGCGAGCCTGTTCAGTGCGTGTTCCAAGGGAGGGCACGCCAGCGCCAGCCGAAAGGGCCACCCGCAGAGTACGCGTGCGAACGGATCGACGAAGACGGGTTTCTCTGCGCTCGTATGGACCGCGCGGAATGCAGCCGCCAGATCAGCAGTCGAGATGTTCCTGCCGGGAAGGGACATACCGCGCACTTCTAGCACCAGCGAGACGCTACGAGGCTCCGTGAAGGAGCACGCCGACGCTGGTGCGACTGTGTACGCGGACGGCCCCTCGGCCTACGATTCCCTGCCGTTCGAGCACCAGACTGTAAAGGGCTTCGCGAGCGAGTACGTCCGACGCCGGGCTCGCGTGGGCGGATTCGGATCCTTCTGTTCGAGGTCGAAGTGCGCCCACGGGGGAACATTCTACACATGGGGGATTCAAGGCTCTCCGGCTTACCCTAGTCCTCGGATGCGGGAATCGGCAGGTAATGGTCTTGGACATCAATCACGCCCGGGGATGAAGGATCTGGCCCACTTGGAGCGGCCGCCCGCACGCCTGTCCGCAAAGCCCCCCTGGGACAGCGGACTCCACGGCCGCTACGGTGCCACGACGACACCTATCGGTCACAAGCGCGCTATCCCGGCAACCGCCCACAAGCTCGTGCGGACAAATCTATGCGATTCTCCGCGACGGCCACCCTTGCAAGGAAGCTGGAATCAACTGCGAGCGATTGCTGGCCCAGCGCAACGGACTGCGAAAGAGCCGATCTGTGAGGCGACGTTGATTTTCACCGACGAGGATCTGGCACTTGTGCGGGACTGCCCGGGAATACGGTCAGACGGAGCCGCCGGATCCGACCAGGGCCATCGGCTTGGTGGCCCCGTTCGGAGCGCGCCGGGCGAGGAAGATAGCGGTGCGCTCGATGCCAACCCACAACGATTGCTAGTTGGCGTCGGACGCTGGCACGCGGCTCAACGCACCCGTGATGCCTGAAATATCTCTACCTAGATAATATATGGTCTCTCTAAAGAATCCCCAAAGGCGGCCTGAGCTAGCTCCCGGCCCTAGTTCTACGCCCGTATCTCATTACCAGCCAGCAATTTAGAGTGATTGCGGAAACGGATTCACCACAGGAAGAAAAAACTCTCCAAGCCACTTGACAAATATCTATTTATAGAGTATTATAGCTTAATATGAGTTCTGCAATGGCCGCAGCCGCGGGTGCGAGGCATCAAACACAGTGAGACCGGGCCTGACAGCCCCCCGGTGCTGACGCTGCGGAACTCTCCCTTCCACCTGACCGCAAGGAGGCATACCTATGCTCAAACGTTTCCATTCCCGTGCCGGGCACAGGCTCGGTCCGCTGCTGCTGTTGACGCTGGCGCTGCCGCAAGTCGTACTAGCGCAGGGCGTCAGCCCGTGGCTGCAAGCCGTCACCGTGCTGCAGGCGGCGTTCACTGGCCCTATCGCCCGCGGCCTGAGTCTGGTCGCGATCGTGATCGGCGGGCTGATGTTCGCATTTGGCGAGGGCGGCAGCAAGCGCGCCCTGGCCGGGCTCATCTTCGGCGTCGGCATGGCCATCGGCGCTGTCAACTTCATGCAGTGGCTGTTCCCGTGAGCCAGTCCGCGGAGATGCCCGCCCTGCACGGGACCTACCTCGCTCTCAGCCGCCCGCTGACGGTGCTCGGCTGCGAGCGGCGCCTGTTCATGGGCGTCGTCTGCGTGGGCGCGGCGGCTTTCAGCTCCTTCAACGCCCCCATCGCCGGCTTGCTTCTATTCGGCGCCGGCTACGGGGCCGGGCTGGCTGTCACCAAGCTCGACCACTGCTTGCCGACGGTGCTGTTGCGGTCGGCGAATGCTAGCCAGCGCTACGATCCGGCGCTGCGGACGTGCGGTCCGGAGCCGCTCCAGATCATTGCGAGAGAGGACGTATGACCAAGCGCGCTGCAGCCCCCTTGCACAGCCAGCTCCCGTGGCTGGGCTTTGCAGACGACGGCGTCGTGATGACCAAACGAGGCGAGTTGCTCTCCGGTGCGCGTCTCAACGGAGCGCCCTTCGAGTGCCGCGCGGCTGTCGATCTCGAATACGCGAGCCTGCGCTGGACGCGGGCTCTGAAGAGCTTGGCACCGGGTTGGCGCATTCGCTGGCAAGCCTGCAAGCGGCGGCTCGACTCCCTGCCGCAGAGGATCCCTTCTGACCCATTGGCAGAACGGGCGCGACGCGTGCGGCGGTCCCACCTTCTGAACAAGGGGCTGTATTCGATCGAGGCCTATGTGTTCTGGACGTGGGATCCCAAGCTGGCGCCGGCCCCTTCGTCGGGCACCGCCGGCCGCTCCGCTTTCACGCTGCTTTCGCGGGCGGCGCTGTGGCTGTCGCCGGAGCGCACGAAGCAGGTGCTGGCCTCGCACGTGGAGGCCGCCAGCGTTCGCTTCGAGAGCGCAGTAGCGTCGTTTCGCGGCTTGGTGAACGACGTCACCCGCTTGGAACCGCTGCAGGGCGAGGAACTATTTCGTGCCTTGGCACTGTCTGCCAACTCCCGTTCTGCCGCCTCGACCGCGCGGTCCCACTCGCCGCACGGCCTTGACCGGCAACTTGCGCTCAGTGACATCGAGAGCTGCCGCGATCACCTCCGGCTGGATGCCGAGCGCGTCGAAACCTACGCGCTGCTAGACCCTCCGGCCGCATCGCGGGCCCACCTCTTCGGCGAGATCCTCGAGTTGGATGCCGAACTCGACCTAGCCTGCGAATGGCACCGGGAAGACACGGCCAGGTCTCGCCGCCGCATACGATCCGCCCGCAGGCACTACCACCAGAAGCGTTACAGCATGCTGGCGCACGCCTCGGCGGGAGACGCGCCTCCCCAGGCGCAGGGAGCACTGGAGGACCGGGCCGCCGAAGCCGAGGCCACCCAACTCGGCGAGGCGTTGCGCGAGCTCGAGGTCGAGGGCATGCCGTTCGGCGAGCACAGCCTCAGCATCGCCCTGCGGAGCCGCGAGCAAGCCCAGATCGAAGCGGTGCGCCCGGAACTGCTGCGCATCGCGTCGGCTGCTGACGCCCGGTTCCACCGCGAGACCTACAACGGCCTCAACGCGTGGTTCGCAATGGCTCCCGGCAACCACGGTCGGCAGTTGCGCCATAACTACCTCAGCGCCGCTGTCGCGGCCGATCTGGCACCGCTGTGGGCGGTGTCGGAGGGCGAGCCTCGCGACCAGCACCTTGGCGACGAGCATCTGGCGATCTTTGAGACAAGCCGCCGCACACCGTTCTACTACGCGGCCCACGCCGGCGACATTGCCCACACGCTCGTAGTCGGAGCCACCGGCTCGGGCAAGAGCTTCCTGCTCAACTTCCTGCTGGCCCAGGGGCGCAAGTACGACCCCCGAGTGTGCATCTTGGACCTCGGCGGATCCTACCGCCAACTGACCGAGCTGGTCGGCGGCGCCTACCTGCACCTGCAGCTTGACTCTGGCGGGCTGCCCTGCAAGCTCAATCCCTTCCGCGCTCTCGAGCCGACTGCCGAGAACCTGCAGTTCCTTGTCTCGTTCGTGCGCATGCTACTGGATATCGAGGGTGCGCAGTGCGACGCCGGCCAGCGCGCCGAGTTGCGCGCGCAAGTCGAGGCGCTCTACGAGCTTGAACCCGAGGCGCGCACGCTGTCGTCCTTGCACGGGCTGCTGCCCGCCAATTTGCGCGGGCCGCTGGGCGCGTGGATCCAAGGCGGCGCGTGGGGTTCGATCTTCGACAACAGCGAGGACTCGCTCACACTTGCGGACTGGCAGGCCATCGACATGGCAGGAGCGGCGGGCAAGCCGGAGCTGGCCCGGGCCTTGCTGTACTACTTGCTGCACCGCTTGGGAACAGTCATCACTGCGCCTGAGGAGCTCGGGCGCTGGAAGCTTCTGGTGGTGGACGAGGCTTGGCGGTTCCTCGCCGACCCGCAGATCGGCGCCTACTTGGGCGAGGGGCTCAAGACATGGCGCAAGTCCAACGCCGGGGTGGTATTGGCCACCCAGTCGCCCGGCGACGCCACCGGCAATGCCAGCCTGTGCCGCACGGTGGCCGAGAGTTGCCTGACGAAGATCTTTTTGGCGAATCCGGAACTCGATCCCTCCGGCTACGCCGAAGCGTTCGGACTGCGACCCGCCGAGGCGGAAGCCATCCGGGAGCTGGTACCCAAGCGCCAGTTGCTGCTGCACCGGCCGGGCTTCGCGCAAGTGCTCGAGCTCAGCGTCGACCGTCACAGCTACTGGTTGTATACGACCAACCCGGTCGAGGCCGCCCGCCGCCGGGAGGCCATTCGCGCTCTTGGGTTCGAGCGCGGCCTCGACTCTCTCATGGAGGACACACAACAATGCAATACCGACTGATCCAATTCCTGCTCTGCGCGGCGCTTGCGGCCATCGCAGTCGCCCCGGACCGAGGCCTCGCGCGGGAGGTCACGGCCGGACCGGACGAGGTGATCGAGGCCCGGGCGCGGATCCGCTTCGCGACGGTCATCGTGCTAGACCCGGCCGAGCGCATCCTCGACTGGGTCTGCGGCGATGCCGAGTACTGGAGCGTGCAGGGCGCGGCCAACCTCGCCTTCGTCAAGCCGAGCGCCGAAGGCATCCAGACAAACGTCACGCTGGTGACCGACAAGGGCAACGTCTACACGCTGCGCTTCCGCGAGCTCGGCGACGCCGAAGCAGAGCCGGACCTGAAGCTGTTCGTGCGGCCGAAGGAGTCTCCCGCGGAGGGCGCGGCGGCATTGGAGCCGTTGCGTTTCGAGCCGCGGGGTGCCGCGGCTGAGTTCGAGCGCCAAGCCCGACAGGCTCGCGAGCAGTCGCAACAGGCGCAAGAACAGGCTTGGCGCGATGCGGAGGAGCGGGTCGAGGCGTACCGCGCGGCATACCCGCGCAGCCTGCGCTTCGACTACGAGTTGGACCGGGACGAGCAAGAGGCGCCTTTCCGGGTGGCCGCGATGTGGCTCGACGACCGCTTCACGTATATCCGGGCGGATCCCGAGGAGGCTCCGGCTCTGTACGAATCGCGCGACGGAAAGCCGTCGATGGTGCCTTACCACTTTTCGGACGGCCTGTATGTCACGCGTCGGCCGCTGGCCGACGGCTGGCTGCAAATCGGCAAGCGCAAGGCGCGCTTCCGTCGGGTAAAGCGCTGAAACGGAGCATGGCGATGAAGCGAATTCTGGACAAGATCCCACGCCCGCCGGGCGCTTTGCCCGCCCGCGCGCAGACTTGGGTGCTGCTGGCGCTGACCGGGGTGCTGGTGTTGGCGTTGCTGCTGTTTCCGGGTGAGCCCGAAGGCCGCCAGTCTCAGGTGGTTGCCGAGGGAGGGGTGCCCGATTCTGCGCGGGCCGGTACTCCCGTAGGTGTCCGATCGACCGAGAGTGCGGCCCGTCGCATGCGCGAAGAGGCCGCTCGCGAGGCTGAGAAGCGGATGCGCAGTGAACTGGGCATGCCTGCCGAGCGAGCCGACGGCCTGCCGCATCCTCCGATCCCGTTGGTGCAGTCGGGCCCGATCAACTCCGACGGCTATGGGAATGCGCAAGGTCCCACGGCAGAAGAACAGATCAAGCGCGAGGAGCAGTTGCGACGATACCGCTCTCTGAGCACCGCGCCGCTGGTCCTGAGCCATCGCAAAAAAGGCGCGACCACAGCCGCCGCTGGGGCAAGTCCGGCAAGTGAACCTGCGACGGAAGCGGCCTATGAAAGCTTCCAGGCCGCGCCGGAAATGGAAACCCCGGTTTCGGCGGAAGCGGATCGTACCGAGATCCTGCGCGAAGGCGAGTTCCTCGAAGCAGTCCTGACCAACCGGCTCAGCGGCGATTTCTCCGGCCCGGTCAACGCCATGGTGTCGGCCGACCTCTACAACCGTTCTGGCCAGCGGCTGTTGATACCGCGCGGCACGCGAGCGCTTGGCGAGGCCCTCCAAGTCGAGAACTGGGGCCAGTCGCGGCTGGCCGTGACATTTCACCGCTTGGTCCTGCCGGACGGGCGGGCGGTCCGTCTGGACCATAGCGCCGCGCTCAACCAGATTGGAGAGACCGGCCTGCTGGACTTGGTCGACCGGCACTACCCGTCCGCATTTCTGGCGGCCGGCGCGATCGGCGCGCTGGCAGGCCTCACGAGTGCGGTCAGCCCCGAGCAGGCTCTGGCGTCTCGGCTCGGTGCGATGCGGCAATCGGCAGGAGCGGGCCTGTCGCAATCGGCGGAGCGAATGCTCGAACGATACCTCAACCGCCTGCCGAAGCTCACCATCCGCGAAGGCCACCGCGTTCGCATCTACCTCACGGCGGATCTGGCCCTGCGCCCGTATCACGACCCGCCCGTCCCAGGGGTCGGGCCCGCATTGCAAGGAGAATCACAATGACTCGCAAACTCGCTATCCTTTCTGTCCTGCTGGTAGTGCTGGCCGCACCGGCCACCCCGTTTTGGGGCTCGTTCTTCGCTGGCATCGGCAAAGCTGTCGGCAAGGCGATCGGCATCCCCCAGCTTGGCGGCGGCTTGTCGGGCCTGATGCCGGTGACCGTCAAGGCCGCCAAACCGGTGGTCGATGCTGCCAACCAGCGTCTGGGCGAACTGCAGAACATTCGCAGCATGGCGAGCGGGACGCTCGAGCACTTCTCGGGCGTGGTCGGGACACTGCGCGACCTGGGCGACCTGCGCGCCTTCCAAGCGACCGCCACGCGCTGGCTGCGCAGCTCCACGGCGAATCGCTTCGGCACCTCCGGCGGGTGGGTCGACACCATCAACGGCGACAGCCCGTCCGGCAGCGTGGTGGACGCCTACGGCCGCGCATCCGTGCCGGTGCCGGACTGGAGCGCTGCGATGCCCGCGCTGGACCCGCAGCTGCAGGCTGCGATTCGTCGCGACCATGCTTCATTGGAAATCTCTGACGCGGCCAGCGTCCGCTCGCTGGCGGTCTTGGGCGAAGCGCGCCGCTTGGCTGGCGAGCGGCGAGCTGCCCATGCCAACCTCGAGCGCGCCGCGCTCGACCCCAGCCATGGCTCCCAATCCATGCCAGCATTGCTCGGCAAGCTGACGGTCGGGCAGGTGCGGCAACTCCGCAGCGGGGAGCAGACCAACCAACTCCTCGACGCGATGCTGGAAGCCGAACTCGCGACTTCGAAACGCCAGCGCGACCAGTTGGCCCGCTCGATGCGGGCCGCCGCCGAATACAGCGAATTGGCCGCGGCCCAGCCCGCCCCGCAGTGGCGCATGCCCTGATCTCTCGCCGTAGAGGAGCCTGATCGTGCAACTGCTGCCCACGCCGCCGCCCGTCCCGCCGACTGACCCGAGCGAGTTCCCTTTGCTGTGGGCGTTTGCCTCGATCGACGCAGCCATCGCGGACCTTGCTCCGCTGTTTGTCGGCGAGGGACTGCTGCTGTTCCGCGCTCTGGCCGCGTTGTCCATCGCGTGGTTCGGCATTCAGACAGCTCTTTCCGGTCAGGGCGTGCAGTGGAACCGTCTGCTGCCGCTGATTCTGGCGATGGCGTTCAGCCTGACGATGCTGCGCTTCTACATCGTCGACGCCCCCGGCCTCGGGATGCCAATCTCAACGCTGCCAATCCGGGCGGCGGACTTCTACTCGCAGCGCATCGATGGCTTCATCAGCTGGAACTTCGCACGGTCGTTTCACGAGGGCTGGACGGAGCTGACCTCGTGGAGCTTCTTCGACTTCTTCATGGGGGCCGGGTCGCTGATCTGGACCTTCGTGGTCCTGCTCTTCAACACCGCCTGCACGGCCCTGCTGATCGCCTCGATCGCCGCCGGCCGGGTCGCGGCCGGCGCGTGCGTGGTGCTGGGGCCGCTGTTCATACCTTGGCTGTTCGTGCCGAGGATGGACTTCCTCTTCTGGGGCTGGTTGCGCTCGTACCTGCAGTTCTCGTTCTACACGGCAGTGGGCTGGACCTTCTTGGCACTGAGCACCTTCATGCTCGATGGCATGTGGCAGGCCGTGCCGCCCGGCCTCAGCGCCAAGGTCACCTGGTTTTTCTATTCGGCAGCGGTGCTGCTGGTGGCCGTGCTGTCGATGTTCAAGGTGCATGCCCTGACCAATGCCATCTTCCATGGCGGCGGCAGCTTCACCAGCGGTGCCGGCTCTGTGGTTTCTTCGGCCGCGCGCCGAGTAGGACGGTAGGGGGGGAATACCGTGAAGACACATGAAGCTTATGCAGAAATCTGGGCGGAGGTGCTGTCCACGAACCGCTATCTCAAGATCGCGCTGGGGGCGCTGGCGCTGCTGTGCGTTGGCCTGCTGCTGCTGTGCTGGCGCACCTTTGATCGCTTCGAGAACCTATCCCCGCTGGTGGTGCGCATCGACGAGGTTGGGCGTGCCGAAGCGGTCCGTTACGAGGCCGCGGCCTACGTGCCCGATGTCGCCAAGCCGGAGGTGAAGTACTTCCTGAGGCGTTTCGTCGTGCTGCATCGCGAGCGCCGGCGGGATGCAGTGCTCGACTCGTGGCAGCGCTCGCTGCTGTTCTTGGACGGGCCGCTCGGCAGGCGGCTGATGCAGGAGCAGGAGGACAGTGGCGAGCTCGTGCGGTTTCTCGGCGGCGAGGGGCCGGAGATCGAGATCGCGATCGACGCGGTGCAAGTGCAGCCAGCACGGGAAGAGCCTTACCAAGCGCGGGTCGACTTTAGCGAGACGCTGCGCGACCTGAGCGGTCGAGCGAGCGGCGCTGGACGTCCGAGTTCGAATTCCGGTTTCTGGAGAAGCCGCCACACGAGCTGCTGGCGGTCAATCCGCTGGGGCTGTCGATCACGTACTTCCGCAGCGACCGGATCGAGGACTGAGCCGTGGCGCGGATCGCCTTCGGGCTGACGCTGGCGATCGGTGGGGCGGCAGCTTGGCTGGCGCTGGACGAGTTTCGCTACTTGGCTCCGTATCGGGATGAGATGCTGCGCAGCTACGGAGGGGTCATCGCGGCCTACGTTCTGTCGCTGGCGTTCGACCTCTTCGCCGTCCTGTATCTGGCTTGCCGCCGGCTCGGCTTGGGCGATGCGGGCCGCAAGCTGCGCCGCTTGGACGCGGAAGTGCGGCAGGGCAAGACATTTGATGCCGAGCTGGCTCGGCGGCTTCGGAAGCAGGAGGAGGGACGAGCATGAGAATGCGATTTGATGCGCGCGAACAAGGACGCGAGGCCCCAGCCGTGGACATCCATCGCGAGCGGACCGAGCGCCAGCCAGTCACGCCCAACCGAACGCCGAGGGATCCCGTGCCGAGAGAAATCCGCAGGGAGGTCTTGCGCGGCACAGTCGGCAACGGCCTCAGAAGGCGCGGGCGGGCGATGGCGCAGTGGGGCCGATTTCGGCTGGCTGCCGATAGCGTGGAGGCGTTGCGCACGACCGGGATCTTCGGCACTGTCGAACTTTCCGACATGACCGACTTATTCGAATCGGCCGGGCGCGCCAAGCGCTCGGTGCAGGAACTCGAGCGAGACAATCTGCTGCGCGTGGAGCGCTTCCAGCGTGGGCGCCGCAGGATTGAGGCCGTGACGCTGACCAGCCCCGGGCGACGCCTGCTCGAGCGCTGTATCGATCCTCGCGAGAAGGGCAACGAAGAGGCCCAAGCGTACCTTTCCGGCTGTGCGCGCTCGGCGCAGGTCTTGCACGACACCGCGGTCTATCGGGCGGCGCGCTGCGAAATGCGGCGCATTTCTGCGGAGGGTGGTGTGATACGGCGCATTCGCACTGAGCGCCAGCTGCGTCGTATCGCCTTGTGTCGCGTCGACGTGGCCAAGCGCAAGGGCGAAAAGTGCTGCAAAGCCCGCGCCGCGGCCGCCGCCGAACTCCGACTCAAAGTCACTGGCGGGAAGCTGTCGTTTCCCGATGTGCGCATCGAATGGGAGCGTCCAGCTGCCCGCGGGAGCGAATCAGACTTTGTGGACATCGAGGTGACGACCGCCGACTACCGAGAGAGGAGCCTGTCCGCCAAGTCGGCGGCGGGCTACCAGATCTACGCAATGGCGACTGACGGCCGCGTTAGCCGCAAAGGGCATCAGTAGTGGCGATGTCCGGGGCGGGGGAAGTGTCAGTCAGGGCTGCTGGATCCGCAGGGCCGGGTGCGGAGATTGCTGCCGATTTCTTCGAGCGGGCCGAGCGGGTGGAGGCGCTTGGCTACCGCTCGGTCGAGGCGGAGTTCCTGACCGCTGTTGCGCTGCTGGGCGGCTTCTTTGTGCGGAGGCAGTTCCGGACCTTCTCCGGCAAGGGCAAAGGCGGGGCCGAAATCCGGCTGGTGCGCCGGGCCGCTGCCAACGGGCATGTCAAGGCCAACGGTGCCAAGCCGCTGTTGTACCGCCTGTGCGGGGCGTCCCTCTTCCAGGCGGTAGGGTGCGGGGATCCTGGATCTGGGACCGGACGGGCACGGCGCGCGGTGAAACAGAGGCTGTTGGTGCTGGACTATTGGATCGCCTGTATGGGCGAGGGGCAGCTGCTGCTCTCCGCTGCCGACAAGGCGGCCTATTTCGCATCGCTAGGAATTGCCGGGGACTGCTTTCCAGCGGCAGTCCGGACACGCCGGAACGTCCGAAGGTTCTTCCCGGAGAGTTTTCCGATTCGCGTGGCGGACCAGCGCCATGCTTGGGTCCGATTCACTTACGCACACGCGGGTTCGAGCGAGCGTGGCATCAATCGCCACTTGGAAAGCCACGAGCGCTTGGCGATGGCACTGGCAGAGCGCGGCATTGCGTGCGAGTGGGTGGTACTGGCGGACGGCCAGTCGCAGTTCGCGCGCCTGCGTCACGCTTGGGGGCGCTGGCTGTCCCGCGCGGAGAGGGATTGGTCCGAGGGAGAGTACTTCGAACTGCGGCGGCTGGTTGACAAGCGGCGCTGGAAGGACCTCTCGCGGGAGTCTGTCGAGCGCTATGCGTTCCTGAGCACACAGCACGGCGGTGCCGCCGTAGATAGGCGCTATCGGGACTGGGCCTGCAATGGCGCGCCCGCGCGCAAGCCGGGCGGTGACTTTCCGGAGTCCTGCCGGTACTGCGAAGCACTGATGGAATTCGACTACTCGGCGGCTGATGCCGCCTGTCGCTAGGCGATGGCGTTCGCCCTGCAGACTGCTCAGACCGGTCGCTGGAGTGATTCGTAACGATGGCTGTGACTGTGCTTTTGGCCATAGCGGGCGCGCTGCTGGGCGCACTGGCATGGGGACGGTTCTGGCCGTGGCCGGCACACGATCCCGTGCTGGCGCTGATCACGGTCCAATCGCCGGTTGCCTCCGAGTTGCTGCGCTGGGGATATGCGGCCAGTTGGATCTTGACGCCGTATTTTCTCGCGCTGCTGAGCGCGACAGTCGGAGGACTGCTGGTAGAGAAGCGCGCGCGCAAGGCCTCGGCGGCGTCGCTTCCGCTCTGGCCTCAGACCGAGGAGCCACAGATCGTGGTCGGGGAAACGCATCGCCGCACGCAGCCGGGACCCAGCCAGCAGCCGGGCTGGCTGGTCGTGCAGCGGCGAGGGCTCTACGCCGGGACGGCCGTCTTCGGGGCGGTGGGTTCTGGCAAGACGTCGTGTTGCATGTACCCGTTTGCGCGGCAAGTGCTGGGCTGGCACTCGGACGATCCCGAACTGCGGCCGGGCGGGCTGGTGCTGGAGGTGAAGGGAGACTTTTGCCATCAGGTGCGAGAGATTTTGCGCGAGCACGGCCGGGCCGACGACTATCTCGAGCTGAGCCTAAACGGGGACTGGTGCTACAACCCGCTGGAATGCGACTTGGACCCCTACTCGTTGGCCTACCAGATCGCGTCCCTGCTGAATCAGCTCTTCGGCAAGGGCAAGGAGCCGTTCTGGCAGCAGGCGTATACCAACTTGGTCAAGTTCGTGATCTTGCTCTTTCGCGTCTGCGATGGGTACGTCACGCTGCAGGACGTGTATCGAACCACTCTGGACGACGAATCGCTGCGGCGCAAGATCGACGCTGCGCGCGAGCGGCTCGACTTCTTCTCGGAAGTACGGCTCGGCCTCGAGCAGTACAAGCTGCACGAGCCAACTCTGCCAGACCGTAGCTGGGAATACGACGAGAAGACCGGCGAATGGTTTGTGCGGGGCGACCCGGAGCTGGTGCAAGTCTTGCAGGAGCGCAAGATCAAGTTTGAACGGAAAGAGCCCGAGCCGGCCGATTCCGCGCAGAGGCAGCTGCAAACCGTGGTCACGTGGTACCGGCATGATTGGAGCCAGCTCGACGAGCGTTTGCGCAGCTCGATCACCGAGGGCGTGAGCGTGTTTCTTTCGCTGTTCGACCAGCCGGACGTGGCCGACGTATTCTGCCCGCCGCAGTCCGTCTACGGCGAGCCTCGCCCGCACCGCGGGCGCTGGGCGCTTCCACCGGTGGCGGAAGCGCTGGAGGAGGGCAAGGTGTTGGCACTGAATCTCCCGGTCGGTGCCAATCCGGCTCTGGGACGGGCCATTGGCGTGATGCTCAAGCAGGATTTCCAGCGATCGGTGCTGGGCCGCATACCGCGCATGGCGAGCGAACCGCAGCGGCCGTGGCGCGACGTTGCATTCATCTGCGACGAGTATCAGCATTTCGCCACGGTCGGCGAGAGCGATCCTGGCGGGGATGAGAAGTTCTTCAGCCTGTCGCGTCAGGCGCGGCTGGTGGCACTGGTGGCCACGCAGTCGATCAGCTCGCTGCGTTCTGCGTTGCCGGGAGAGTCGTGGCGGACACTGCTGCAAACATTTCGGACGCGCATCTTCCTTACCTTGTCCGACGAGTCCTCGTGCAAGCTTGCCTCCGAGGCCTGCGGGCAAGTCGAGCGGCTCAAGGAGCAGTACTCGATCTCGGAGTCTTCGCAGTCCGGCGTCGGCTTGCTCAGCGGCCGTGCCGGTGGAGGCAAGGGCACGTTTGGGGTGACCAAGTCGTACTCGTTGCGACGCGAGCCCGTGTTCCAGCCATCGGCCTTCGCGGAGTTGCGCAACGCGCAGGCGATTGTGGCGGCGTATGACGGGCGCAACCCTCTGCCGCCTACGTATTGCTATCTCAAGCCGTGGTATTTGCCAGTCGAGCTTGGCTACTTTCAAGCGGCGAAAGAGGGGAAGTTGTAGGCGATGCGGGACCCCGCCGGAACTGTAGGCAGGCGGCGGCGTGGGTGGTCGGACCCGCGGGCAGGCTGGTCGCCTCGGCTTTGGGCAGCCTGCTGCCGAATGCGTCCGCGGCCTCGCAGCGCCCTTGGCGAGTCGATAGTCGCGCCACAACTAACCACATCAACTGGTATGCCACGCATGAGCACGCCGGGTTGGGAACGTTGCGTGTTGCTAGGCCAGCCTCCCCGGGGGCCGTTTGCGCGGCCCCCGGGGGCTTCTTTGGTGTGAATTCCAGCAGGATCGGATCCCGCTGGTGAACCTTTCTGACGATCCGGCCGAGCCGGTTCCTCCGCGCCGAGCTCCAAGGCGCGTAGTAGCGCTCGGTGGTGGCCACGCTGCTGTGCCCGAGCAGCGTCGAGACGTCGCCCATCGACACGTCTGCGAGCAGCAGTTCGGCGGCGAGGGTGTCCCGCAGCCGGTGCGGGTGGAACCCCTCGATGCCGGCGGCCCGGGCCACGGCGTGCAGGCGGCCGCGCCAGAACTTGGCTGCGGTCTCCGGTTGCGAACGGCCCGTCCAGAAGTAATGCTCCTGTCGGCCGGCGGCGGCCGTTTCGAGCGCGAGCGTCACTTCTTCGGGCAGGGCCACCGTCACCAGCTCCCCGCTATTGGCGCGCCGCAGGACCAGTTCCCCGCCCGGCTGGAGCGCGTCGCGGCGGAGCGTCGCAGCGTCGCGGATCGCGAGCCCGGAGTAGCGCAGCAGCAAGATCAGCGCCTGCTCTCTCGGCTTGGCGGCGGCGGCGCGAAGGAGCCTGCGGACCTCGTCGACGGACAGGGGCAGTGTCGGCCGGGCTTCCGCCTTCGGCTTGCGGAAGCCGTTCACTGGCGACTGCGCGATCCAGCCTTCTTCCGCGGCAAACGCGAAGAAGGCGTTTAACTGTTCGAGAACCCTGCGCTGGGTGCTGTGCGCCCAGCTCCACTGCTCGCGCCACTCGCGCATCGCCTGCTTGTCAATCGCGCCGATGGAATCGGATTCGCGTGTCTCGGCAAACGCTTGCAGCTGGCGGAAAAGCGATTCGTAGTTCGCCAGGGTCGATTTGCGGACGTTCCGGGCCCGCAGCTCGCGCCGGTAGGCCTCGCAGGCCTCGGCAACGGTTACGCGGCGCGCCCTCTGTGCTCCTGCCCGTCGAAGGCGTCGGGATCGCCGCCGGGGAACCAGCGGCGGATGACGTTGCGGCTGACGCCGAAGCGCTTGGCGATCTCGCCGCGCGGGATGCTCGCGTCCCGCAGCATGGCCTGCGCGATGCGCGCGTTCTCCGGGTCGTGGAACACCGACGGCCGCCCCCAGCGCCGCCCGGCGGCCTTGGCGGCGCGGTATGACTCTTCGGTGCGCTCGCGCACCAGGTCGGCCTCGAACTCCGCCATGGCGCCGAAGACCGCGAAGACCAGCCGCCCGCCGGGCGTGGTGGTGTCGATCGCCTCGGTCAGCGAGACCAGCTGGCAGCCGCGCTCGTCGAGCTCGACCCCGATCCGGATCAGGTGGCGCAGGTTCCGGGCCAGCCGGTCGAACTTCCAGACCGCCAGCGCGTCGCCCGCGCGCAGGAATTCTAGGGCGGCCTTGAGCTGGGGCCGCGACTGGGCCCGGGCGCCGCAGCGGTCGGTGAAGACCTTGCCGCAGCCGCGCTGCTCCAGCGCCAGCAGCTGGTAGGCCGGGTCCCGCTCCGGGGTGGAGACCCTTGCGTAGCCGACGAGCACCTAAAGCACGCCCTGCCCTATATGTTGCCAGAGGGCCTTTTCGCCCGGCTTTGGGAGCGCGATATGACTGCTGCGGAGGCCTCCGCAGCGGTGCTTTCGGGCTGCGCCCAAAGGGATCGTTTTGTGGGCAGGGCAAGTTCAACCGCTCGTGGCATAATGAGCGTGCAGTGACGAGCCGATTGCAATCCGGGGCGGTGTGGAAGAGCATGCTGCACTACGAGAGCCTGCAGCGCTACTACACGTTCGTGGGCGAGCGGCTGGCGCGCCGACGCCGCCGGCTGGCGCACGCGGTCCTGACCGCGTCATCGGGCGCGGCGCTGGCGCTGCTGGCGGGCCTGCCGCTCGTTGTGGGTCAGGCCCTGGCCTTGGCAGTGGCGGCGCTGACGATCTGGCTGGAACTGGCCGACTACTCGTCGAAGTCGGCGCGGAGCCTTGGTGTCGCGGCGGATCTGGGCCAGCTGGCGAGCGAGATGCACGCGCTGTGGATCAGCCTTGACGAGCTGGAGGCCGGCGAGGCCCGGCGGGCCTGGCTCGAATTGGACGCGCGGGCGGCCGAGGTGACGCGGCACGTCCCGGCCGAGCTGCTGAAGCATCACTCCCTCCAGGACCGGGCCGAGGACGAAACCTATGGCTACTGGGCGGCAGGGCAAGCCGACGCCGTCGCGGAAGCGTGAGCTGCGGCTCGGAGCACGGTCGGCGGCGAGAGAATCGCTCAGAGCGGCTCCCAGGCGATAGCTCTTAACTGCGTCGGGCACGCCCAGATTGAGGATTAGCACCTCCGAGATCCAAGCCGCGAAGGCCCTGCCCAGCGCACCTTGGCTCTCGCTTGGGGGCCAATTCTTCAGCGGCTCGGCAGCCGCCCGCAACGTCTCGGGATTGTCACAGCGCTGCAGGCGCCCCAGCAGGACCGCTAGGTTCTCCTCACCTCCCGGGTCCGGACAGCGCCACAACTCAAGCAGCGGGCACTCCATCCTCGGGATGTCCCGCTCCTCCTTCAAGCTGCGCGCCCTGATCGCTTGCCCCACCTCGCCGACCGCCGTCCAAGGCCGCTTGCCGCTGTAGATGATCAGATGCTTCACGCGCGGCACGGTCGAGGCCGCATAGCCGGACTCCCGCGGCGGATTCTGGCTCAGGATCAGATACATGCGCGCCGCTGCATGGAGCATTCTGAACGGCATGGACGAGTCGATCTCGGCTTGGCGTTCGACTAGCAGGTAGACGATCTCACCATCTGCTAGCGTAAAGCGCCAGACAGCGTCGGCCAAGCGCTGCCCTTGGCCGTCCGGAGCGACGAGGTTCGCGTTGCCGGCGTCAATCGCCACGACCTCGCGTTCGTCGATGCAGAGCAGTGGATAGGCCCGCAGCAGATGGCGGATAAAGGTCTGGTGGTACACGAAGAGCTTGAAAGCGGAATCGCGCCGCAGGCCCTGATCGATGGCAGTCGTGGCGGGTTGTGGGAGTTGGGCCGGAAACGGTCGCAGCAGGCGGGATTGTAACGTAGCGAGAGAGGCTTGCGCCGGGACCTGCGAGGCCCGGCGTCGATAGCCGGTCCGAGGCCTATTCCCGTGCCGGCGCGGGCCATTGAGCCAAGCGCTGGCGGCGTGCGCTCCGCCAACGGGCAGCGTATCTCGACCCGCCTGAGAGCTACCGCGCCGCCAGCGGCCGGTACATGTCTGACGGATGCGGTGTCTTCCTCGTTCTGGGCGCCACATCCAAGGCGTAAACCGGACTGCCATTTGCAGCAGGTCCAATCGGTTGACCGTTCCAGAAAGTCCGGTCCGCGCCAGCTTCCGGCGCCCCCTTTCGCATCCCCAATGAAGAATCGAGCGCGCGAGGCCGATGAGCTTCACCACCAGCCAGTGAAGCTGGGAAGTTCGAGGATTAACGGCCCCTCAGGCCCATAACTCGTCGACTGGCCCGTAGGCGTCTTCATCCGATAGCGGCACGTATCGGAAGCCCCGTCCGAGCGGGTCGTCGAGGCGGACCGTCGTCCAGTCGATTCCCAGCGCCGAGTAGACCGTTGCCTCGATGTCTTCCGGTCGGATCTCGCGCTGCCTCGACCAGCCAAACTCGGTCGTGAATGATCCGGGCCCCCTCCCGCCGAGGTCATTGGTAGACCCGACCACGGTTCCGCCTTTGATGCCTCCGCCGGCAAGCACGAAGAACATCTGCAAGTAATGATCGCGCCCGTGCCGCGTGGACGAAAGAGGCCCGGGCGTGCGCCCGAACTCTCCGCAGGCCAGCACGAGTGTTTCGTCGAGGCGCCCCGATGCGTCCAAGTCCTCGATGAGCGCCGCAAAGGCGGGATCGAAGACTGCCGTCCTCGAATAGATCGTGCCCTCCGTATCGTCGTCCTGTGTCCCGTATATGTCGGTGTGGTGGTCCCAGCCGTTCAACTCCACCTGGATAAAGCGGGTGCCTTGGTCCTGCTCGATGATCTTCCTCGCTGTGAGCATGGCGTCCCCAAAGCTCGTCGCACCGTAGCGCGCATGTTCCTCGTCCGTGTAGCTGAAGGCCGCGCTGACCGCCGGATTGAACATCATCCGGCGAGCGTCGGCGTACATGCCCGAGAGGCCGGCCGCCCGCTCGCCGAACGGGGCCTTCCCCGATCGGAAGCCCGCTTCCATCTCGTCGAGAATTGCCCATCGACGCCGAAAAACCTCCTGTCCCCGGGGGTGGTCCAAGATCTGCAGTCCCGCGGTGGACGGCTCGACCCGCAACGGCCCGAACCGCGGCGGGAAATACCCGGACCCCACGATGTTTCCCGCCCGCAGTGCAATGAAGCCCGGAAGTGTCTGGTACTGTGTCCGTTCGCGCTCTTTCTCCAAGGCCACGACGCTGCCGATGTGAGGGGCGATTTGCCCCGTCACCGAGGTCGGATCTCGGCCGGCCTGCACCCATGACTGTGCCAGCGGATGCGCGCGTGCCCACGCCAGCCCCGAGCGGATGATGGCGATCTTGTCGAGCACCCGCGAAGTGTTCCCCAGCAACGCCATCGGCACCGTCACGCCGCCGAAAGTGTCCGGCTGAAACTCGGGCGGCGTGACGCCTTGCAGGTACTTGAAGTCAAAGGTGTCGACGTGGCTGGGTGCGCCTCGTAGAAACACGAAGATGACGTTCCGCGCCGTGTTCTGCGTCAGAACCGATCCGGCTGACACCGTCTCCCCGACAGCCGGGACGCCCAGCAGGAAGCTGCCCGCCAGCCCCGTCAGCGAATCCCGGAAGAAGCACCTCCTCGTGAGGTGGGGACGTTCGAAGAATGTCGGATGCGATCGCTGCTGCCTGTGGACAACTCGCTCGAACCGTTCCCTCTCCGTCATGCCTTCCTCCGTGCGCCGGACCGCATCCCGCTCAGTAGTTCGTGTAGAACTCTGTTCGATTGAACAGCGCCCACATCAAGTCTTCGGCCCGGTCACGGCGCTCCCTGATCCGCCCCTCGCCCAGATACGCAACCGCCATCGCCAGCTCGTCTGCACTGGGAGGACGGCCCAGAGCGCTCAGATACATCCCTGTCACCAAGCCATCATCCGGCTCGGAAATCAGTTCGGCAAGCGTGCCCCCACGGGCGTCGTAGGCAGCGCGGCGGAACACGAATATGTTGTTCATCAGGTTGAGCGCTTGCGGCGGGCTTGCCGCGTCACTCCTTGGGGTTTGCCGGCGGTCTCCGGGAAGGAAGGCCCGCAGGAAACGTCGAGCCCCGACCGCATTCCTGCCCCTGCCGGGAATCACGTCATTCACGTCGGGAAACTGCATCGCGAGCGGCACGTCCTGAAGGGTCGGCGAAACGTCGTAACTCGCCCGCTTGCCGCTTGCGATCAGGATCGCATCGTGCATCTGCTCGGCGCCGAGGCGCCGTGCGTTGTGCCGGACAAAGAATCGCTCGTATTGCGGATTGAAGACGCCGTCGTACCGCGAGGACAGTTGGTACGTCTGAGACGTCACGATCTCCCGCATGAGCCACTTGAGGTCGAATCCACTCGTGCGAAACCCGTTCGCCAGCCATTCGAGGAGCCCGGGATGCGAAGGCTGAACATCCCACTCTCCGGTCGGCGGGTCAGCGGGGTCGAGTCGGTCCGGGTCGAACTGGTCGGCGGGCTCGACCAGTCCCCTGGCAAAGAATTCCCGCCAGATGTAATTGACAGCCGCGCGAGCGAACTGGGGATCGCTGGTGAAGTAGAACCCGACTTGCTCCCTGAGCCGCAATTGAGGATCGACCGGTGACCCCACGAAAGGGTACGCGGGTGCCACGCGGCGCTCTTCGTGGAACCTGTCTGGCCGGTTGCCACCCTGCGTCCAAGCCAGGTAGCGGCCCGGTTCGCCACCTTCGGCGTCGAAGTCCCCCGACGCGGACGGCCGATCCTGAATTACGAAGTACCGGACAGGCACCCGGCGGCCGTCCCGCTCTACACGCGGAGTCCACTTCCGTATGGCCGGCAGGTCCGAGAAGAACGCGGCCAAGCCCCATGCCTCCAGGCGTGTTGCCCGCGCCCCCCAGGCGCTGACGCCTTCGAGCCGTCCTTCCCCGTCGTGGCAAAGTACGCAATCCATCGTCGACATCCCGAGGAAGTCTCGCGCCGCCCGGTAAGCCAGCGCGTCGTAAGTGTCCTGTGGCGGACCACCGGGCGTCCGAGCGCCGAGCACGTACCCGACGGGCGAGGCCCGCACGGGGTTGGACTCGAGATCCGAGTACACTCGTTCGTACTCCTCGAAGCTGGCAAAGCTCTCCGGATAGTCCCGGCCGTCACTCGTGCCTTCGGCAGCCAGCATTTCCCGCGCCATCCGGTCGTACGGCTTGTTCGCCCGTAGCGACTCGAGCAGGTATAGGTGCAGCGAGTCGCGCCCGTGCACGCGCCGGTTCACGCCCTCGGTACGGTTCGTGTTCCGGAACAGGTCGCCAAAGAACAGCGCCCAGCGGTCCGCCCATTCCGGCATCTCGAGCAGCGAGTCGACAAGGCTCTGCCGCTTGTTCTCGGACGAGTCGGTCAGGAATCGGACCACCTCATGCCGGGTCGTTATGCGTCCTGTCAGGTCCAAGCGCACACGCCGGAGGAATTCGGCGTCGCTGGTCAGGTCTGCCAAGGGAATACCGGCCGCCTTGGCGGTCTGCTGTACGCAGTCATCGATTCCCTCGCACGCCATCGGACCGGCTTGGACAGGCGTTGCGTAACGCTGGAGCCGGAACGGCGCGGCTGCCGAGCGGGGCTCCGGGATCATAGCCATTGCGTCGCGGGTGGCCTTGGCGCGCGAGGTCATGGCCCGCAGGTCTAGGGAGTGGCTCCAATCGAAACGGCCCGCCTGCCCCGGACTGAAGAAAGTACAGCCGGCATGGTCTGGAACCGACGCTTCCCCATTGATTGGGCCAAGTCCTTGGGCCGTCGCCGGTCCGGCAAGGAGGATTGCCAGCATCCATGCTGCCAGAGTATCGCGCGAGTGCCGCCGCATTGGGACTCCACCCCTACGCCCTCATTGTAGGGCCCGGTACAGGTTTCCGCATTCTGGGCAGCGTCGGCAACGCTGAGCTTCGTTTTGTCGGGTGAACGTGCGGTGTAAAGGGGATCCATAGTCGGTAATCGTCGGTTGCTCGGTCACCATCGAGGGCAATGCCGTGCGAGACTGAGCCCACGGCTTGGCCTAACGCTTGCGTCGGAAAGCTCGGCTGGGGGAGAACGAATGAGGGAGTATTTCGAGGCGTCCAGCAGAGTGCCGGTGCTGTGCGCCACCTTGCTATCCACGCTTATTCTCGTCGTGGCGGTGTTTCCATCCCTGCCGATCAGTGGCGAAATGATCGACGTCAAGGCTGGCTACACGCATGCAGAGGCTCTCGCCGCGCTTGACGGCTACGGCGAAGCGGGGCGGCGGGCCTATGTATGGGCCAGTCTAACCTTGGACACATTGCTTCCGATCGTCTACGCCAGCTTTCTGGGCGGACTCGTCTATCGGTTCCGTCCAACGGAACGGTTGTGGAGACTGGCATACCTGCCGCTTGCGGCCGGAGTGATCGATCTGGGCGAGAACGTCCAGATCGTCCTCATGCTGACGCGCTACCCGGATATCTCCGCTGCGCAAGTGGCGAGTGCTTCGCTGTTCACGCTGTCCAAGGGATACGCGTTCTTGATTTGCCTGGCACTGGCGACCACGCTGGCGGTAGTTGCGGGGGGCCGCCGTGCTCGTGCGGGGCTTCGAAACCGCAGCAGTGCACGCGGGCGGTGATCGCCTGCCTTCGGAGGGTGTGGCGATGGGCCCAGGCGCGGGCCAAGCGACCTGTACGGTGCCTCTGCTCGGACCTGCGTCGGAATCACTTGGGGACGCGAGCGCTACGGCACCGCCAAGCCGACCAAATCTTGGACCGCGACTCAGGACATTGAGTTTCCAGAGTCCTTCTAGTGGAACACTCACTAGTATGTCATCTCGTTTAATTTGTCGTATTGATGTATGCTGGGTGAGAACTCGAAGGGGGCGTTCTCATGGCAGCACCACGCTATCGCGTCACTCTCACGGCAGAGGAACGCAAGGAATTGACGGCCTTGACCCGGGCCGCCGCCAAAACCACCGGCAAGCGCTTTCTGTACGCCCGCGCCTTGTTGCTGTGTGACCGCGGAGCGGATGGCCCCGGCTGGTCCGTGGGGCGCGTCTCGGAAGCTCTGGGGGTTTCCGCGCGCACGCTGGAGCGCTTGAAACAGCGCTTTGTCGAACAGGGGCTGGAAGCCGCCTTGGAGCGCAAGCAGCGCGCACAGCCGCCGCGCAAGGCCGTCTTCGATGCGGCCGCCCAGGCGCGCTTGGTAGCGCTGGCCTGTTCGGAAGCCCCAGAGGGCCGCGAACGCTGGACCTTGCGCCTGCTGGCGGACAAAGTGGTCGAACTGGGCTGGGCCGAATCGGTGTCGCTGATGACGATCCAGCGCACGCTGAAAAAAACGAACTGCAGCCGCACCTGAAGCAGTACTAGCGAGGCTGAGCTTCAGACCCATGAAGGCACGCAAGGGCGGAACGAACGGGGTTCCAAGCGTCGCTCGTTTGGTGACCGCACCGAGTGAGACGGGCTCTCGTCAGTGGCAGCCGCCGTCGCCACAGACCGAACCACTGCTGCAATGCGTCGGTTGCGACCGTCGCCGTCTGAACAGGAATCGTATCCGTAGTCGGGACCGGCAAGTCCTGCGCGGTGTTGTTTTCGCGGTTGGCCGGAAACCGCTCCGAACTCTGGAATCCTAGGCGGACTTGTCGGACAACCGCAGTCGCGCCTCCAATTCACGGATCCGTTGATTCGCTTCCTCGCGCTCCCGCACCGCGTTGTCGCGTTCGCTCATCGCTTCCTCGCGCTCCCGCATCGCCTCGACGAGTTCGCTCATTGCCTCGTCGCGCTCCCGCACTGCCTCGTCGAGTTTGCTCATTGCCTCGTCGCGTTGCCGCACTGCTCCGTCGCGTTCTCCCACTGCTCCGTCGCGCTGGCTCGCGGTTTCTTGCAGGGCCTCGCTGGTTTCCGCGTGCGTCAGCATGTCTTGCCCTAGCCGGGGATCATGGAAGCGCAGCAGCCACCGCTCCGCCCGCAACTCCAGCCCCAGCGCCTCGCTGCGGTGCCAGCCAGCCGCTCGCACAGCCCGCGCCCGCTCGTAGAGGCCACCCACCAGCCGCCAGCCCTCCAGCCGCCCCGCGATCAGCTCGCCCAGCGGGTCGAAGCGCCAGTATTCGCGCACGCCCATCCGCTCGTAAATCGCACGCTTGCTCGTCGCGTCGCGTCGGCTCGTGGACGGCGAGGCCACCTCCACCACGAAGCTCGGCACCACGCCGCCCTCCTCCCAGAGCAGATACGACTTGCGCGCCTGCTTGTGCGCAGCGCCCAGCACCACGAACACGTCTGGCACCACCACGGCCGCGGGGTCGCCTTGGCGGTAGTACAGCGCCATGCTGCCGGCCACATAGGCGTCTTGCCGGGCCTTGAAATGTGTGTCCAGCTGGTCGCGCATATCGATGATTGACCGCGCATGCGGGTCGGTCTCCATCAGGACCTTGCCGTCGGAGTAGGGGTATTCCACCGGTTGTCCCGCAGCCGGGTCGGCGCGGGCGTCCAAGAGTGCGTTGGGCGCGGCCATGGCTGCATGATAGCAGGCGGGATTGCGCCCGGGACTGCAGTCGGCTCCGGCCTGCTGATCACCCCCCGTTCGCTCGGCGCAGGCAGCTGAGGCCCAGCGTCAAACCGGCACAGAATCGCTCCCCACGATCGAACTTGACTCCACCGTCAAGCTTGCGCCGAGACAAGGAGTCTAGTCCGGTTCAAGCTGCTGCACTGGAGTCAATGACTTGCGGGACTGACAACGCCGAGTTCTGTGGTCGAACTGGGCAAATGATTGATTCTAAGGGCCTTCGGCTGGAGTTAGAGCGCGCGAATTCGGTAGCAGATGTGTGACTTGCAGGAGTATTTATGGAGGCCGGCTGGGCCAGATGTCAGCCGTGTCGGGCTTGGAGAAGCCTCGCTCGTCCTCATTCGGTTCAAATCGCCACCATGCGGATTCTCCTTTAACTCGATGGAAACTCGTCACTTACACGCGATGAGTTGCTAGCGAACCGGACACTAGTGTGGAACATTCTCGCTTGCGCTTCATTGCAGCGTCAGGCAATGCGCGCATTCCGTCCCAGAATCCACATTAAGGCTCGATCCTCTACCGCCCGGTCACGATCTCTCAAGATCGCAGAAGCATTCGTGGCCCGCAGGCGCTCTTGTTGGAGACGAGCGCGAAACTGGATACAAGAATGCGGTGGTATGATTCCGGGCGTGGCAGTCGCATCGAAGCAATCTCTTCGGCTGGACAGGACTTGGTGCAGTCCCACAATGCCGGGTGTGCTGATTGCGGGCGCGACTTTGGCCCTGGCGGGCACTGCCTTGGCAGACTCCAGCCAGACCGCGGGCTTCTCCGGCTCCTCCGAAATCTACTCCCCTCCCCGATCAGCGGCTAGTCCCGGACTGGATTCCGCTCCTCGCCGGATCACCATTTCAGGAAGGAAGCTCACGATCCCTGCCATCGCGTCGGCCGAACAGTCCCAGTACGGGCAGCTGTTCACTTTGATCGAACTGCTCAACATCTCGGACGCAGATGCCGACCTGTCCTTCGAACTCAGGGATGCGAGCGGGAACCCGCTCGAGATGCCGTTCTACAACGTAGCCTGTCCCGCTTGCCCCGGTATCGCACTTTCGAGCCATTCGACGACCTTGGCGGCCAAGGAGGCCGCGCGCCTGCACATAGTGCACCAGAATCCGGCAAAGCTTGGCTGGGCCGAGTTCTCTATCGAGCCAGAGGCAGCGGTGGCGGTTTCCGCCCAGCTCTGGATCACCGACGATGACGGAACCGTCAGCTTCGCGGGAATCCCCCCCACCTCCGCTTACCGGCAGGCGTTTCTGTACCTCGACAACACCCCGGACTTCGACACAACGCTCGCTTTGGTGAACCTGAATGCCACCAGCGCGCAAGATCTCGCACTCCATTTCCGCGCGGCCCACGACCCGAGCGTCACCTGCGAGGCCAGCAGGCAACTTCCGCCATTCGGACAGGCCGTGCTCAATGCGGTCGAGTCGCTGCCGTGCTCTGTTGGCAACCTCGGGCTGCTCAGCATCGCAGGCACGCATGACTTCACGGGGATTGCGGTGGTGGCAAACACGGAGCACGGCGGCGCGTTCGCGCGCCAGTTTGTCCAGCCGGCCCAGCCAGAATTCCCTGCCCTGCCGCATTGGACCGTCTCTTCCGGCCAGGTGAGCTTCGGCGGCCGCAGCAGTTCGGGCTGCCTGACGGTTTCCAATCTCTCGATCCAAGGAGCGATTCACACGGTGCACGGTTCGCGATGGCAGCAGCGAACCGGCGAATTCAGCCCGTGGGTCGATGTGCCGGGTTCTGACCGCGTCAGCCAAGTTTGCGCCCACTCGCCGAGCGCTCCCGGCTTGTACCGCGGGGTAGCGGAGATCAGCATCGACGGCACGAGTGGGATGTACGCCACCAGCGACGTGCTTGCCGTCGTAGCGGAAAAGCCACCGGGTGATGCTTCCGGCGCGCGGTTCAACGTCGGCGACACAATCCCCGACATGCCCGGCGGGGTGTGGGTTCCAAGCTTGGTCGAGACCGGCAAGGGTGCCAGCTTCGTGTCCTCCGGTGGAACGGTGACACTTTCTTGGAACTCCTCCGCCGGGGTCGTCCAGTACAGCACGCTCAGTTGGACGTGCGCCAGCAGCGGGGGCTGTGAAGTCGTCAACGGCAGGGTCACCAAGGGCACGATCGTCCAATCCGGGGGGCAGGAAGGTGACGGCACGGCTGTCGACCAGCGTCCGCGCTTCGGCTCTACGACGGTGAGCGCCCAGAGCTTCAAGGTCGGGGTGGCCATTGCTCCGCTGACCCTGCCACGAGCTAGCGGGGGTAACGGCACGCTGACCTACAGCCTCGTGCCCAGCGTGCCCGGCCTGACGTTCAACCCGCCCTCTCGCACGCTCTCCGGAACACCCTCGAGTGTCGGCAGCTACGCGATGACCTACACCGCAACGGACGCTGATGGCGATAGCGATTCCCTCAACTTCACAGTCTCCGTCGCTGCGGCGAGTCCGGCGATTGGTGGGGGCGGGGGCCAGGCAAATTCAATGTTTGATGCGAACGGGGGTTGAGGCATGTCTTGGAGTGCGCGGAGCTCGGGAGATGGCGTCCGGAAGCCGAGTCGGCGGGGCGTGCGAGCATGCGACAGCACACCCAGGAGCCTTGGCGCGGTCGCAGGGGGCCGCACGGGCAGGGGTAGGCACACCTACGGCCGGGCCGCAGGGCCGGACAGGCGTGTGAGGCAGTCAGGCGAGCAGCAGGGCCACGGCCTCGTCCGGTTTCAGGTGCAGTTGGTCCATGCGGCGTTGGATGTTCTTCGTCTTGAGCAAGCGTAGGATCGAGATCGCGAGGTTGGCGAAGGTGGCCATCAGACGCGGCAGCGACTTCTTGCGGATGCGGCTGGCGTCCTCGCGCAGGGCGACGTCGCGCACGTAGTGGACGCGGTTTTCAATGCCCCAGTAGAGCCGGTTCAGCCGCAGCAGTCGCTCGGCCGTGGCCCGTTCCGGCGGCAGGCTGGTCAACAAGTAGACGGTCTCCGGCTTGCGCTGGCGGCCGTCCTTCTTGTAGGCGACCTCGCGCCGTACTTGGGCGACAAAGCGCACGCCGGGAAAGCTGATGTAGGACAGCTTCGGATCCAGTTCGTCCGAGACACGGATGCTGCGCACCTCGATGCGGCCGTGCTCGCAGTCGCGGGTGGTGTGCGGCTGCTGACAGTCCCAGTGGAAGGAGTCGCGCACCTCCTCAAGCACCTTGCCTTGGTTGCCCTTGACTGTGAACAGGTAGTCGAGCCCGAGGTCGAGCAGATGCTGCGCGGTGCCGCGCTGGGTGTGCAGCGCGTCGGCGATGATACAGCTGCCGGTGCCGGCCAGATCCCGCACCAGCTCGCGCAGCGCCGCCCCCTCGGCATCGTCCTTCTGCCCGCTGAAACCGAGCTGGCCGACCACCGTGCCCGAGTCCAGATCCAGCGCCGAGAGCTGCTGCTGGGCCGGCTTGTCCAGCGGCTGGCCATCCGCGCCCAGATCCCGGTCATACGACCCGCGCAGCACCTTGCCGTCCAGTGCCACCGCCTGCAGCGGCTCTTCGCCATCGCCGCCATCGCCGCCATCGTCGCTATCGTCGCTATCGTCTTCATTCTCCAAGGCTTGCTCGGCCGTCCAAGCTGCCATCAGACGCTCTACCTCGGCCTCGTCGGTGCGCTGCAGGATGTAGTGCCAGCTGCTGATGCCGGGCGCTTCGTAGCGCCCGGTCTGCGGGCGCAGCCGCGAGCCGATCAACGCCAGGGTCTGTTGGCTCAGCGCCCGGCCGAAGTCGCTCAGCTGGGTCAGCGTCTGGCAGCCCGCCAGCCGCGAGCCGATCAGGATCGTCAGCGCGGTCTGCATCGGGTAGCGCAGCCCGTAGCAGCTGCGCGTGTCGGGCACTTGGGCGAGGAAGGCGCGCAGGGAGCGCCATTGGGCTGGCTTGAGCATAATCTTGGGACGCTGCCGGCGCCAGGCCGGCTGCGGCGTCGCAGCCGCGAGCTGTTGCCGCGCCGTGCGCCGTAACGGGTACACGAACACGCGCTTGGGCTGGCCGTGGCTGACATAGCCGATGCGACCGCCGCGCTGGCGGCCGAAGCCTGCGGTGCGCCCGACCTCGATCCAGTTGGTGGCCCGGTAGCAGGTGCCGACGAAGCGGCTCGGGTCCACGAACGACTCGGCCAGCAGCAGTTCGTGACCATGCCGGGCGAGCCAGTCGGCGCGCAGCCGGCGCAGGCTCAGGCCGAGCACGCGCGAGGCCAGATGGGGCACGCTGCCGGCCTCGCAGAGCAGCAAAAAACGGCTCTGATTGGCGACTAGGAACAGACGCTGGCGCCGTTGCAAGCTGGTCCAGCCGATCCAGCGGTCGCGCGCGGCGCAGTGCAAGGCGGCGGCATGCCAGCCGACCAGCGCCAGCCAGCGCTCGCCGAGCACGGCGACATGCCGCAGGCGATTGCCGCACAAGTTCCGGAAGCCGAGGTAGTGCCGCTGCCGCATCAACTCGTTCCAGCGCGACTCCTCGTCGGGCCGGACTGGACGGACCCGGACCTCGCCTAACGGGATGTGCTGCGGTCCCACTCTGCGAGTTATCGCACAACCACCGCGCGTTTGTCCAGCCCCTCTCCTAACTCCTTATGCAATCCGCCCCTCGCTATCTGACATTGAAAAGCCCTGGGGCGGGGGCGGAATTGCACTGCCCACCGGAGGCGGCATGGTAGGTAATTTCGAACTGCTCGCAGCCCATCAAAATTCCCGAGGGTTCGCATACGCCAACAACCGCTTCTATGTCCTCAAATGGCAGCACGATATGGTCTACGCCTATACCGGGACGGGCCAGCGCGACCCGGACAACGACTTCGATGTGGTCGGCATCGATGTCGGCCCCCTCCACAGATTTGCCTACGCCAACGGTCGGTTCTATCTCTTTCACCTACACGGATGGGGGGGCAAGCTCTTTGCATATACGGTGACGGGTCAACGCGACGCCTCAAGTGACCTCGACGCGCCCGGAGGCATAGGGCTGAGAGGGATTGCCTATGCCGAAGGTCGATTTCACGTCGTCCATGGCGGCAAGGTCTACGCCTACACAGCCGCAGGCGACCGCGACGCGCAAGCAGATTTCGACCTTGGCGGCGACAATCGCAGTCCCAACGGGATCGTCCATGCCGCCGGCAGGTTTTTCGTCGTCGACTCACAGAAGGTCTTCGCCTACACGGGCTCGGGAGCCCGGGATGCCGAGGCCGACTTCGCGTTGGCATGTGACAATGGCGACGGGATAGGGATTGCATACGCCAGCGGCGGCTTCCATGTGCTTGACTGGATCGACAGGAAGCTCTACACGTATGCTGGCCCAGGCGGAAGCACGGACTTGTCGCTCTGCTTCCCTGCCGGCAGCAGTCCAGGGAGGCAGACATATACGGTCGGCAGGCCGATTTCCACCTTGAGGTTGCCGCCCGCGCGTGGCGGCGATGACCCGTTGACCTACAGCCTCGCACCCAGAGTGCCCGGCCTGACTTTCAATCCGTCCTCTCGCACGCTCTCCGGAACACCGTCGGGTGTCGGCAGCTACGCGATGACCTATACAGCAACGGACGCTGATGGCGATAGCGATTCCCTCAGCTTCACCGTCTCTGTCGCTCCGGCGAGTCCGGCGAGCGGCGGGAACGAGTCCGGCAGCGACGGCCGGTTCAACGTGGGCGACACGATTCCCGACATGCCCAGCGGGTTCTGGGCTCCAAGCTTGGTCGAGACCGGCAAGGGCGCAAGCTTCTCGTCCTCCGGCGGAACGGTGACACTCGCCTGGAACTCCTCCGCCGGGGTCATCCGGTACAACACGTTGAGCTGGACGTGTGCCAGCAGCGGGGGCTGTGAAGTCGTCAACGGCAGAGTTACCAAGGGCACGGTCGTCCAATCCGGGGAGCAGGAGGGTGACGGCACGTCTGTCGACCAGCGCCCGCGCTTCGGCTCTACGACGGTGAGTGCCCAGAGCTTCAAGGTCGGGGTGGCCATCGCTCCGCTGACCCTGCCGCGAGCGAGTGGGGGGGACGGCACACTGACCTACAGCCTCGCGCCCAGCGTGCCCGGCCTGACTTTCAATCCGTCCTCTCGCACGCTCTCCGGAACGCCGTCGGGTGTCGGCAGCTACGCGATGACCTATACAGCAACGGACACTGATGGCGATAGCGACTCCCTCAACTTCACCGTCTCCGTCGCTGCAGAGAGTCCAGCGAGCGGCGGGAACGAGTCCGGTAGCGACAGCCGGTTCAACGTGGGCGACACGATTCCCGACATGCCCAGCGGGTTCTGGGTTCCAAGCTTCATCGAGACCGGCAAGGGTGCCAGCTTCCTGTCCTCCGGCGGAACGGTGACACTCTCTTGGAACTCCTCCGCCGGGGTCATCCGGTACAACGCGTTCAGCTGGACGTGTGCCAGCGGCGGGGGCTGTGAAGTTGTTAACGGTAGAGTCACCAAAGGAACGGTTGTCCAATCAGGAACAGGTGGCTAAGAGGATCCTGCGGACAGAACGCGGCCCGGCGGTTGCGCGCGCCCGTGGCCTGCCCATGCCCCACATCTCCACACTTGACAACGCTACGGTCGTTGTGGCATGTCTGAAACATGCTCGACCAGCATTGCATTGCCAAGACTCTCTCCACCGCACAGGCCGTGGCGACCCTGCAGGTGCTGCTGGCACAGATCGGCAGCGCCAGCCGGAGCGCATTCGCCCGCCACGTCTGCCGCGAATTCGGCTTCCTCGACAGTCTCGGCCAGCCGCAGGCGGCCAGTTGCCACAAAGCCTTGCGCCACCTGCATCGGCAGGGTCGCATCGAGTTGCCGCCGCCGCGCCATGGCGGCCGCGGCGGCCACTGCCGCCCGCGCCGGCTGCACCAGCCGCTGCCCGCCCCGCAGGCCGTCCCCGCTAGCGCCGGGGACTTGGCCGGACTCCAGCTGACCCTGGTCACCACGCCCGCACAGCGCCAAGTTTGGAATGAGCTGGTCGCCAGCGAGCACCCGCAGGGTGCCGTCATTCACGTCGGCCCGCAGTTGCGCTACCTGATTGAGTCCGAGCACGGCCTGCTCGGGGCGCTCGGCTTCGCCGCCTCGGCCCTGGCGGTCGCGGCCCGCGACGAGTGGGTCGGCTGGTCGGCCGCGCTGCGCCGCAAGCGCCTGCACCGCGTGCTGGCCCTGAGCCGTTTCCTGATCCGGCCCTCGGTGCGTTGCCACTTGCTGGCCTCCAAGGTGCTGGGCCAAGTCCTGCGGCGGCTGCCGCAAGACTTCTGCCAGCGCTACGGCTACCGCCCCGCCTTGCTGGAAACCTTCTGCGACCCGCAACAGCACGCCGGCACCTGCTTCCGCGCCGCCAATTGGATCTGCGTGGGCCACACCGCCGGGCGCGGTCGTTTCGCCGGGCGCGCCCAGCGCGTGCCGGTCAAGACCATCTTTGTGTACCCGCTGCAGGCGGACTTCCGGGACGTGCTCGGGGCCGCCCAGCCACCCGCCTGCGAGCCGCTGGCAGCGGCCGCGGGCCTCGCCTTGGACACGTTCGCCGAGCACGAACTGGGACGCGCCCCGCTGGGTGATTTACGCTTGTCCAAGCGGCTGGTGCAGACCGCCCGCATGCAAGCCGGAGCTCCCATGGCATCGATTCCAGCCGCCGCGCAGGGCCTGCGCTCGGCCGTCAAGGGCCACTACCGCCTGATCGACCAGCCGGACGAGTCGGCGGTGACCCCGGAGAACATCCTGGCCCCGCACCGCCAGCGCACGCTGCAGCGCATGCAGGCCGAGCGCACGGTGCTGTGCGTGCAGGACGGCACGGACCTGAACTTCGCCGAGCATCCGGGCTGCGCGGGGCTGGGCTTGATCGGCAAGAACCGCGGCTCGCAGGGCACGCTGGGGCTGCACCTGCACTCGACGCTGGCGCTGAGCCCGGAAGGCATCCCGCTGGGATTGCTCAAGCTGCAGTACGAAGCGCCGGACGGGCAGGCGCAGCGCGGGCGACCGCTGGAGGAGCGCAAGAGCTTCCGCTGGATCCGCGGGTTGCGGGACTGCGCGGAGGCGGCGGGCCGCTTGACGGACACGCGTGTGGTGGCGGTGATGGACCGCGAGGCCGACGTGCTGGCGTTGTTCAGCGAGCAGCGGCGGCTGGCGGGCGTGGAACTGCTGGTGCGGGCCAAGCACAACCGTGCGCTGGGGGCGGGTCAGCCGAAGCTGTTCGAGCAGATCCGGGAGCAGGCGGCGCAAGGCCGGTTGCAGATCGAAGTGGAGCGCAGTTCGGCGCGGCGGGGCAGCGCTCGCCAGAAGGCCAAGCCGTTGCGCGCGGCGCGCACGGCGCAGGCGGAATTGCGCTGGCAGACGGTGGAGTTGGCGGCCGGGACACAGCGGGCGGGGCCGCTGCGGCTGCAGTTGGTGCACGTGTGGGAGCGGACGGCGCCGGAGGGGGTGGAAGCGTTGGAGTGGTTTCTGCTCACGACGCTGCCGGTGCAGTCGCAGGCGCAGGCGGAGCAGGTGCTGCAGTGGTACCGGCTGAGGTGGCGCATCGAGGACTGGCACCGGATTCTCAAGTCGGGCTGCAAGGTGGAGTACCTGGGGCACCGGAGCGGGGAGCGGATCGAGCGGGCGGTGACGATCAAGGCGGTGATTGCGTGGCGGCTGGCAGCGCTGACGCTGCTGGGGCGGGAGACGCCGGAATTGCCGGCCACGGTGTTTTTCACGCAGATCCAGTTGCGGGTGCTGCGGCACTTCACGAGCAAGCGCAGGTTGTCCGAGCCGGACAACCTGGGCTCGGCGGTGCTGGCGATGGCGATTCTGGGTGGCTACCTGAAGAACCCGAAAGCGCCGCCGGGACACCAGAAGATCTGGGAAGGCTGGACCCGCTTGACCATCATGAGCGAGGCGTATGAGCTGCGCGACTACTTCGAGCCGCCTGCCAGCGCCTCTCAGGAGAAGCCCGGTTCATGACTTGTGGGGTAACGGCAGCCCGTGGCTCGACAGCGTCCCTTCCGCCGGGTGTGTTCAAGGGAACAAGCGCCACCGAGGGTCCGGTGTAAGGGCGGCGAGGCGGTTCTGCGCTTGTACGAGTCGGACGTCGTGTGCTGAATCGCATCCGAACGCCGTCGTTGCCTAGTGCCGACCACGGTCGCTCAAGCGACCAAATCCCCGCAGCGAAGCAGCTTCCGGTCCGCGCTTCTGGCGATCACCGTCGTCTGGTGGATCGTGTCGAGATCGCGGATGTCGTTGACGACCGGCGAAATCGTTCACGGCGCGGTGAGGGTGCTGGACGCTGAGAGCTGAGAAGGCGGAACGTTCCGTATCGGCCTCGCTGGACCATGGACCAGAACAATTCGACGCCTCGACGCCGTCGACTTGCGCCTTGCCTTTCACGTATTCTCACCCCGCCGTGGCCGCCATCGCACGGGCCGGGCGCGCCCTGCTGACGCAACCAGCCAGCCGATCCTGCCGGAGGCCAGCGACACAGATGCACCTCGCTAGGCTTGCGACCGTGGGATTGCCGATGACATGCAACCAAGCCCGCCCGGCTCGGGCACCCGGTCACCCCGATTGCACCGCAAGTCCTTCCCACCTGCGCTCACAAACGCTCCCCGATTCCATCCCGCCCGAGCCAGAGCCCGGTTCTGAGAATTGCTGCCGTATGCCCGCCGCGAATGGTCGCCCCCCCCCACGGCCTGATCTCAAGTCTGCTCGCGTCTTGCAGGTGCCCTCGGAGTCCCGTCCCAGACGAGAGACAGCATGTTAGATACGGCGCATGTGCGCGATCCATAAACTTTTCATGCCAAACAAGTTATGGGTCAGTGATAGGAGACGGGACGGCAGGGCTGGAACCATGATCGGCTGCATTGCCAGATCTCCGGCGGATCGACCGGTTTGGCGCAGCCCGCCTACTCGCCGCTGAGATCGCGGACGAAGATGTCCTTGAAGCGCATCCTGCCCTCGCCGCCGGAATGCAGTTGCAGAGCGATCAGCCCCTGTTCGGCCCCTGGTGACGGATAGGTAAAGTCCAAGACGCGAATACCGTTGAGATGTACGACGTAGTGGTTGCCCTCCACTTCGATGAGCATGTCATTCCAGTCATAGGGCCTGATGACGGTTTCGAATTGCGGCGCGGGCCAGGCAATCCAGCCCTTTCCGTCCCCGTAAATACCGCCGGTGTGATGTCCCAGGGTGCGGTCGATTTCGATCTGGCGGCCCGCCACGATGCGGGGCGTGTCACCATCGAAGGCCGTGTGAATGTAGACGCCGCTGTTGCCGTCGGCCTCGCACTTGAAGCGCAGGGACAGGTGGAAGTCGCGATACGTGCGCTCGGTCGCCAAGTAGCCGTAAGCGTCGGTGATGCCTTGGCCGAAGATTGCGCCATCGACGACCTCCCAGCGTTCTTGGCCGACCTTCCTCCAGCCAGCCAGATCCTCGCCGTTGAAGAGCGACACCCATTCTGGCGCGAGCGAGCGCGGCCTAGGCCGGTCTTGGGCTTCTGCGGCTCCGGCGAGGCAGAGAATAAGGGCGGGAGCGAAGAACTTGCAAAGCATAGCCTGCTTATCGTAACCAACTACTACCAGGCCCAGCCCCATGAAGGCAGGCAAGGGGGAAACGAGCGGGGGTCCAAGCGTCACTCGTATGTGGACGGCACGGAGCGAGAGGCGATCTCGTCAGTGGCGACCTCCGTCGCCACTGACGGATCCCCTGTTACGACGCGTCGGCTGAAACCGCTGCCGTCCGAAGCGGCAGCGTATCCGTGGTTCGGGCCCGCGAGTCTGGCTGGCGCTGTGTAGTCTGGCCAGGGAACGCTCCGAACGCAGGAATCCTAGGCGGACTTGTCGGACAACCGCAGTCGAGCTTCCAATTCGAGGATCCGTTGATTCGCTTCCTCGCGCTCCCGCACGGCCTCCTCGCGCTCCCGCACGGCCGTCAGTCGCGCTGCCGCTTCGGCCTTGGCCCTTCGCTGCGCTTCGTCGCGCTGGCTCGCGGCTAATTGCAGGGCCTCGCTCGTTTCGGCGTGCGTCAGCAGGTCCCGCCCCGGCCGGGGATCATGGAAGCGCAGCAGCCAGCGCTCCGCCCGTAACTCCAGCCCCAGCGCCGCGCTGCGGTGCCAGCCAGCCGCTCGCACAGCCCGCACCCGCTCGTAGCGGCCAGCCGCTAGCCGCCAGCCCTCCAGCCGCCCCGCAATCAGCTCGCCCAGCGGGTCGAAGCGCCAGTATTCGCACACTCCCATCCGCTCGTATGTCGCACGCTTGCTCGTCGCGTCGCGACGGCTCGTGGACGGCGAGGCCACCTCCACCACGAAGCTCGGCACCACGCCGCCCTCCTCCCAGAGCAGATACGACTTGCGCGCCTGCTTGTGCGCAGCGCCCAGCACCACGAACACGTCCGGCACCACCACGGCCGCGGGGTCGCCCTGGCGGTAGTACAGCGCCATGCTGCCGGCCACATAGGCGTCTTGCCGGGCCTTGAAATGCGTATCCAGCTGGTCGCGCATATCGATGATCGACCGCGCATGCGGGTCCGTCTCCATCAGGATCTTGCCGTCGGAGTAGGGGTACTCCACCGGTTGTCCCGCAGCCGGGTCGGTGCGGGCATCCAAGAGTGCGCCGGGAGCGGCCATGGCTGCATGATAGCAGGCGGGATTTCGACCCGGGCGCGCACGGTGCGGGCCTGCTGATCAGGTCCCGTTCCTTCGGCGCAGGCGGCTGAGGCCCAGCGCCAAACCGCCGGGGAATTGTTCCCCAGGATCAGACTTGCCTCCATCGTCGAGGTAGTACCGAGCCAGCAGCGCCTGTTCTCTGTCCTCCGAGGCCATGACGCCGTTCCGAAACCTCGATTTGCTCCAGAAGGGCGAAGAACGCAGCCACGGCCTCCCGGCAGCGCGGAGCGGCGCCGTCCGGCTCTTCCGGTCCGCAGGGATCTGGCAGTGCTCACCGTTCGGCATCACAACCCGCGGGTATGACCGGCCGTCGGACCGGCGCCGACGCCGTGCGGTTACCGTGACTTGCTGTCCGTCGTAAGGATGTTTGTAACGGCTGAGAACAACACTCTCCGAGCCCGAATCCTCAGGCGTAGCAGTCTGAAGCCCTGTTGTAGAAAGAAATCGTGGAGGCCAGCTCGAGCGAGCTGCGCTCGCGGCGGAAGGGGCGCGCCACGCAGCGTTCCAAGGCCGGCAAGCACCTCCAGACCCAGATCGGGGACCGGCGCTTCGAGTTCTGCGGGGACGCGCACTCGATCGAGCGCGAGTTGCACCGCGAGCCGGTGGGCGTCACCCTGTACGCCCGAGACAGATCTCGGCGGCGCGCCCGTCGTCACGGCCGACGAGGGGGCCGGCCTAACTGGCGCTGGCCGGCGCCGCTCTTGGAATCCCCAGTTCCGTGCGTCTCCCTTACGTCTTTGTCGATGACAATCACCTGCCCGGCATGCCGCTCGACCGGCTTGGTCCCGCCTATGCTCCTTCTCTGGCGCTCGTCATAGCTGGGCCGGGAGATCCAATCCAACGGAAACCAAGAAACTCCGCACCCCTTGCAACGCGACTTGTAACAGCGCGAGAAGGCCTTGGTCACACACCGCTCGTACTCTGTCCGGTTGTCTAAGACCTCTCTGCAGGGAGCGGGCGGGAACCCGTGCCGCTCCCAGCGCTGCCAGCTGTAGTCATCGATGGGCATGCGTTCGGAATAGGTGCCATGGAGGGCCAAGGTCGCCGCGAAGGCCCATGCGCAGCAATTGTCAAAGCAGGCTGCACATGTGGCCTCCATGGCTGTGCCGGCCCTCGGCACAACCGCCAAGAAGGCCAGCGCCAGCAACGGCGAACTGCCTGCCAGGGTTCGTTGCATCAATCCGTGCTGTACGCGCAGTACGGCCATTGCGGGCACCACCACCACCTTCATCTGAAAGAACTAGCGAGGCTAAACCGCCAAGCGAGCACAGCTTTTCTCGAGCTCGAACGACAGTGGCTCTATTGCTCCGCCGTGAGATGCCCGGATCCGGGAGGCTCGTGCAATGCGCCACAGGCTCGATCCCGACCGCCGCCATCAGCTTTCTGGTGGGTCCTGCGGCTGCCGCTTGCACCGGTTAAGGCATCCTCTGCGCTGACTTCCGCGCAGCGCTCTGCAAAAGATGCCCGCAAGGCCCCCCTCGCAACCTGCTATGCAACCTCTATAGCCGTCGTGACAGTTCTGCTCGCAAGAGGACACCGATAGGGGTTCCCCGCCCTGTTGGCTGTTAGGTCGATCCACGGAGTAAGCAGCGGGCGGGCTAGGGCCGCAGCACAGGGCATCTTTCCGGTAAGCCAGCGGCTCCCGCCCGAACAGATCAAGCTCCAACTCAGCGACAATCTCAGGATGGTCGGCAAAGTAGGCGCGCAAGAAACCTTCAAGGGCCTCGGCCTGCTCTGCGCCGTCAAGGTCAGCAATCTTGTCTATCTGGGGCTCGATGTCTCGCTCAAAGTTGGCAAACCAGCCCCATTTCGCAACAAGCTCCAAGTCGGCATCCGCAAGCTCCGCGCCGTACTGTCCCAGCGCCCGCTCGGCGCTGGCATTGCCGACTATGCGTGCTAGCGCTGGCATGTACACGCCCACCGTCGTGAGGGCATGGGGATCGGCACCCGATGCCAGCAACAGCCCTATGGTTGGCTCAGAACCAAACAGCAGGGCCCTTTCCAGAACCGATTCCCCGCTGACTGTAGCTGCCGACGCAACCGCGCCAGCGCCCACGAGCAATTGCACCAGGCCGTACTGGGCTCCCTCCATGCCGGATTCACAGCCCACGGCGTAATGCAGCGCCGACTCGCCGCTCTCCGGATGCACCCAATTCGCGCTGGCGCCCTGTTCCAAGGCTTTGCCCAGGGCCTCGACATCGCAGTAAAGGAGCAGTTCCTCAAAGCTTGCGGTCCCGCCCTCTGCGGGCAGGCCGAGCGGCAGAACAACGAAGAGTCCAGCCAGTGCTGCAAAAGATAGCTTGTTTTTCATTACAAGTTCCTCCTGCAAGAACTAACGGCATGAACCCGACAGCGAGCACAGCTTTTTTCTCGAGTTCGAACCACAGCGGCTCTATTGCTCCGTCGCGAGAGATGCCCGCCAGCGCCCTTGGGGGCCCCAGGCCGAGGACATGCCCTGGTGGCTGGGCTCCGAGGGGTTACAAGTGGGCAGCGAGGTGATGTCGGACAACGGCAACACGTACACGTTGTGGTACGGCGACGGCGTTTGGTCGGCCCGCTTCGAGCCAGAGTCGATCATGATCGAGGGCACCGGCTTGGTGGCGATGACGCGCGAGACCGATGACATGTACGACGTCGGCGGCGCGACCCTGCCCGCCAGCGGCACGGGCGACGTCACCGTGGACGGTGCCATGCATCACGTTTGGATGAACGACGGCATGCTGGCGGGTGCCCGCTTCGACGGCCTGCCCGACATCACCACCGACCGCAAGACCGGGGACCTAGCGTTTCCGGCCCTGAGCGCCAACGACCCCGACACGGCGGCGAACGAGTTGCCGACGCACCTGATCCTCACGGGCAGTGCCGCGGACGGCAACGAGGGCATGTTCTCGCTGGGCGAGCTGCTCGGCTCCGGGACAGCCAGCGCCGAGCGCCTGTTGAGGGATCGCCACAGTCCTCTGCAGGTGCATGGTATTCTCTCCGGGATGGTCGGCGATCCGTCGTCCGCTTGGTGCGCAGCGCGGAAGGAATTCGTCGTGATTCCGAGCAAGCCGATGCACCCTTTCGGGGCGTGGAGACGGCGTTGGGCTAGTCGCCGGACGCCGACCGGTGGCTGGCTGCGGCCGGAATCGGCCGGTACTGCGGTGGTCCCTCACGCCGTAGCAGCCACCGGAAGGACATGCGCACATCTTCCAAGACCAGGTACAGCGCGGGAACCAATATGAGGGTCACCATCGTCGCGAACAGGACCCCGGATGCGAGCGCGACCGCCATGGGGATCAGGAACTGCGCCTGCAGGCTCTTCTCAAGCATCAGCGGCGTGACGCCCGCAGCGGTGGTCAGCGACGTCAGCACGATTGCGCGGAAGCGCGCCTCGCCGGCCAATTGCACGGCTTGCTTCAGCGAGCCGCAGGTCTGGCTCTTCCTATTGATGAAGGCAACCAAGACCAAGCCGTCATTGACCACGACCCCCGCGAGCGCGACCATCCCGCACATCGACAGGAAGCTCAGTTCCAGACCGAGGAGAGCGTGGCCCCAGATCGCCCCCACCATCCCGAAGGGCACGGCGCTGAGGATGATGACCGGCTTCCAGTAGCTCTTCAGGGGAATCGCGAGCATGCCGAACATGACGAACATGATGATCGCGAATCCCTTTGTGAGGCCCTCCATCCCTTCGGCGAAATCTGCCTCTTCGCCCTCGAACGAGTAGCTGATTCCCGGGTACTGCGCCATCAGCCCTGGCAGGACCTGAGATTCCAGCGCAGAGGCCACTTGCCCGCTCGTCGTCACCGACTCGTCGACCTTGGCCTGGACGTTGACGGATCGGCGGCGGTCGGTCCGCGTGATCGTCGACGAGCCGCGGCCCATCGCTCCCGTGGCAACCGTCGAGAACGGAACTTCGTCCCCGTCCGGCGTGCGGACGCGCATCTGCTCGAGGTCGCCGACTGAGCGGCGGTCTACTTGGGGGTAACGCACCATGACGCGCACGTCATCGCGGTTTCGCTGGACCCGTTGCGCCTGCTCGCCGAAGAAGCCTTGCCGGACCTGCCGCCCCAAGTTCTGGAGAGTCATTCCCAGTGCCTCGCCTTCGGGAGTCAGAGAGAGTTGAATTTCCGGCTTGCCGGCCCGGTAGGTGTCCGTGACATCGACCACCCCGGGATATTCGGCCAGTCTGGCCTTGACGACCTCGGCAACCTCGCGAATGGCGTCAAGATCTGCTCCCGTGAACTCTAGGTCGACCGCCGTTCCAACACCGATCATGTCGTCCTCGATGGACAGTTCAACGGCTCCCGGCACTTGGCCGACCTTCTCCCGCCAGCGGTGGGCGATCTCCTCGGACGACGCGGCGCGGGACTCGGCCGTTATCAATTCAATGCAGACCTCGCCAAGGTAGTCGCCCCCGATGGCACCGCCGAAAGCCGCAGGTCCGCCCTGCAATTCTCGGTAAGGGTGCTGGCCGATCGAGGTCATCATGTGCAGCACTGGATCCTCGCCCTCGGCGGCGAACTCACGGCGCAGCTCGTTCGCAGCTCGTTCGATACGGGCCAGTCCAGCGACAGTCGATTCGACGGGCGCATCCCGTGGCATGGTTAGGAACGCGGTGACAGCGTCGGACTCGACCGTGGGGAAGACGACGGGCCTCACGACCCCGGCACCGATCATCCCAACCGTGACAAGCACGGCAAACAGTGCGATCGAAACAGTCAGGTAGCGCCATTCCAGGGCCCCGCGCAACAGCGGCCGGTAAGCGCTGCGGATGAACCAAGCCAGCCCGGCCGAGAAGATGTCGAATAAGCCGTTCCAGAGGCGCGCGGCGGCGCGCCGTCCGGCAGTGTCAGGCTGGCGCTTGTAGCGAGCGAGGTGGCAGGGCAGGATCAAGTTGGATTCGATCAGCGAGAAGAACAGTGTCGGCAGGATGATCAGGGGGAAGACCCACATGATCTTGCCCGTCACTCCTGGCACAAACAGCATCGGCGTGAAGGCGGCCATCGTCGTTAGCACGCCGAAGGTAACGGGCACCATGACTTCGTAGGTTCCCTGTATCGCGGCCTTGGTTCCCTTTCCGGTTCGCGTCTGCGTGCTGTAGATGTTCTCGCCCACGACGATGGCGTCGTCGACCACGATGCCGAGCACGAGGATGAACGAGAACAGCGACATCATGTTGATCGAGACGCCGAACACCGGCATCATCGCGATAGAGCCGAGAAAGGACACCGGAATGCCGAGCGTGACCCAGAACGCCAGCCGCAGGCGCAGGAAGAGCGCCAGCACGACGAACACCAGCACCAAGCCCGTTAGCGCGTTGGTCGCGAGCAGGTCGATCCGGCTCTTGAGGATTCTGGCCGAGTCGAGCCACGTGGCAATGTTGATCCCTGGCGGCGCCGTTTCCGAGAACCGATCGACATAGTCATACACTGCTTCGGCGATCTCGACGGCGCTTTGCTCCCCAACGCGGAACACCTTGATCGTCACCGCGGGCTCGCCGTCGAACGTGGCGCCGACCGTGACGTCTTCGAAGCCGTCGATCACGGTCGCGACATCCTTGAGGAGGATTCTCTTCCCGCCCGAACTTGTCAGCAGCAGCAGGTTCTCGTATTCCTCGCCGGAGTAGGCTTGGCCCTTGGTGCGGAACAGGATTTCCCCCGTTCTCGTCTTGACGGAACCGCCCGGCAGGTCGACCGAGAATTCGCGGACGGCCCTGGCGACTCTGTCGAATGTCAGCCCCCACCGGCGCAGCGCTTCCTCGGAAACCTCGATCGAGATTTCGTAGGGCGGGATGTTGAGCAGTTCGACTTGCGAGATCTCCGGCAGGGCCGTCAAGTCATCCCGTACCCGCTCGCCTAGCCGCTTGAGCGTACGCAGGTCCGTTTGGCCCGAAAGGACCACGTTGATGACTTGGGAACGGGATGTGAGCTGCTGGATGGTCGGCGGCTCGACATCCTCGGGGAAGGTCTCGATCGCGTCCACGCTCATCTTCACGTCTTCGAGGACTTGCTGCACGTCGTAGCCAGCGAGCAAGCTGAGCCGGACAGAACCGCGCCCTTCGCTGGCGGTTGCAGTCATCTGCTTGATCCCGTCGACGCCCTGCACGGCGTCCTCCACGCGCAGGCAGATCGCCTCCTCCACGTCCTCCGGCGATGCGCCGCGGTACTCGGCCGTGATCGTGATGATGTCGAGCGAAATCTCGGGAAACACTTCCTCCTTGAGATCGGGGAGGGTGATGGCCCCGCTGGCGAGAATCACCGCCAGCAGCAGGTTCGCCGCCACCGAGTTGCGTGCGAACCAGCCGATCATCGCCTTCATGCGTCGTCTCCATTCCCGGCTTCAGCCCTGGTCGAGCCGTCGCCGTCAGCAGTTCGCACCGACATTCCGTTCACTGCCACGCCGAGCCGCGAGAGGCAGATCAGGCAGCCTTTGTCGAGTCCTTCTCGGATCAGAATAGAGTCCCGCTGGGCTCGCGGCAGTGCCAGATCGCGCAATTGGAGCCGACCTCGGTTGCGCAAGGCGTGGACCAAGCTGCCCTCTCGGAGCGAGGTGCGAGGAGTGCGGACCACGTCTCGCACCCGGATTCCCTAGATTTCGGATTGCCAGAACAGGTCCACCGCCAGAGGCGAAAGACGGAAGTCCCCCCTGACCGCAGGAGTCCTGAACCTCGGCGGTGGCATTAACTGTGCGCGTGCGCGAGCCCGTCTCGCCTTCCGCCCGGAAGGCCCGCCCCCGCCGAATGCGCTCTTCCCCAGCGAACTGTGCAGTCAGGTTCACTGTTGGACCTTCGTCTGGACAGGCCTCGCCCCGACAGCCTAGCAGCAAGTTGCAAAACCCCAGTTGCGCGTCGGCAGCCTGTCCTCCACTACATCCACAGTGTACAGCGGTGCCCCGCACAGGACGAATTGGCTCATGTCGACCTGCTTGGGCCGGACGCGGCCCCGAGGGAGGCGTACAGGCGGGTGCTTTCCGGGTCGTAACTGGCCTGCTACAGAGGGGCCTGGCCGGTCGTTGCCGAGAACGAAGGCGACATGCTGATATCCCGTTGGTCCCCCGCCGCGGGCCTGTGACTTCGAACGGCCCGAGCCTCTACCGGCAACCTCGCGCGGAAGTGGTCCGCCGCGAATCCCACCAAGGATCCAAGCGCACCCTCAGCATGCGAAGGATGGTACGCCCCGTGCGTCCGTCTCCGAGTGCAGTCCGGTCGGAATCGAGCATGGTGCAACACAGCCCGTGCTCACCGCTACAGGTGTGTATACTCACATAAAGAGAACGACCCCCGAGTGTGCTGGAACGCCCGCTCGTTGCTTGGGTTCGTAAATCGGTTCAGTTCAACTTCAAGGAGATCACCGACCATGACTACCAAGAACCGCCTGCTCGAGCTCCTGCTCGACAACAAGAAGCCCGATCAAGACGTGGACTGGGAGAGGGTCCAAGAGCTCCTCGACCTAGAGAATCCCGATTCCGAGGTGGATTGGGAGGAAGTGCAGGACCTACTCGGGTATTCGTCGCTGCAGGCACAAGCGTTCCTGAACAGCGTCAACGCGGAGTTTGGCAAGGAACTCACGCCCGAGAGCATCATGAACGCCAAGGGCACGGGCGGCTTCATAGCCCTGCTGGACTAGCCCTGGCGAGACGGCCCCGCCATGCCCATGCTGGAGGGCGGTTGTCAGCGTCGTACCGTTTAGTCAATCTCGGCGTTGGCCGGGTGGTTGACGGGACCTGAGCGAGCGGCGCAACGCGATGGCCGAAGTTGGTAGCCTGTGGCAAGTTTCGATGGTCTAGAGAACTTCGCTTGTCGAAGCTGTCAAGCGCCATTTCAGGGGTGTTGATGCATCCCAAATCGGTCGCTTACAAGCCGCTGGACATTCATTCTGGGATCGAGATGCTGTGGATTCGAACCGATCAGCTCATTCAGGACTCTTGCCACAGGCTGGTCGGGCTGGAGGACTCCTCGCCCTCCGGCCGTGACTTAGCGTGAATCAGTTGAAGACGGAAACGCCCCATACACCCTTTGAGGTGCCCAAGCCGGCCCAAGTTGAGGAGGTGCGGCTCCCGGACGGGAATGTCGTCCTGCTCAGGCGTCATGGGAACCGCGAGGGGCCGCGGCTGCTGATGAGCCACGGAAACGGGTTTGCGGTCGACATGTATTACCCCATATGGAGCCGCTTTCTCGACACGTTCGAGGTGATCGTATTTGACCTCCGAAACCACGGCTGGAACCCCGTAGGAGACATTGCGCAGCACAATGTGCCGCGATTCATCGAAGACTTCGAGGTCATACCTCGCGAGGTGCAGCGGCGGTTCGGAGCGAAGCCGATGATGGGACTGTATCACTCCCTTTCGGCGTTGGCGGCCTGCCTCTCGGCGTCCCGGGGCGAGCAGTACGCAGGCCTTTTTCTACTCGATCCGCCAATCTGCAGACCCGGAATCACGTTCGAGCAATTCCACGCCGCCTCCGAGCTGATCGCCCGCAGGACCCGTCGGCGCGAGGTTCGCTTCGAGAGTCTCAAGCAGTGCGCCGAGTTGTTCCGCTGGTCGCCGTTCTACAAGCAAACCGTAGACGGCGCCTGCCAGCTTGCTGCCCGTGCCACCCTGCGTTGGGATTCGGACGCCCGCGGTTTTGTGCTTCGGTGCCCCCGCACGTACGAGGCGCGCATCGTGGAGTACCTCGCCGCCTTCACCGTTCTCGTTAACTTCGAGGAGATGCGCTGTCCGGTGAAGGTCCTTGGGGCGGACCCCACGCTCCCCTACGCCTTCTTGCCCAGCTTCCGCTTGGATGAAATCATGGCCTGTTCCTACGATTTCGTCCCTGACGCCACGCACATGCTTTTTCTTGAGAGGCCGGAGGAATGCGCGGCCCGATTTGTGGAGTTCGTCGAGGAATGCGGTGCCATCTGAGAGGCACCGAGGCACAGTCTGGGACTCCCGGTCATCGCCCACCGACGGCGGGGCCAGCGGCATCAGCCCAAAGCCGCTGGTTGGCGCTAAGGAATCTCGCCTAAATAACCTCTTCGTTTGATGGCCGTGGTGCCAAGGTGTAGTTCCACTCTCCGTGGAACTCGGCGCGTTCAATCGAAAGCCGCTTCAGCTCCGCGTCCGTGACTTTCCGTCCCAGCTCATAGTGGTTCTCGTCCAGCTCGGATTCGATTCTCAGCCCCTCCTTGGTGCTCACCGCCCCAATCAGATTCACGATCACTTCGCGGCAGACTAACGGCCTGCCGCGCCAATTCTGCGTGATGTGGCAGAACATCCTATGTTCGATCTTGTTCCACTTGCTCGTTCCTGGCGGGAAATGACACACCGAGATCCGCAGCCCGCTCTCGTCCGCCAGCCCTTGCAATTCCAACTTCCACAATCGTCCGCGGCTGCTGTTGGAGCCGCCTCCGTCGCAGGTGATCAACAGCCGCTCGGCGCGCGGGTAGGCCGGCGCCCCCATCTGCCGCCACCAGCGCCGCAGCGTCTCCACCGCGAACTCCGACGTGTCATGGTCCACGCCCACGCTCACCCAGCCGCTGTTGGCCGCTAGGTCGTACACCCCGTACGGCAGCGCCTTGCCCAATTCCGCGTCCGGGAAATCATGCACCTGCACCTCCTCCGGCTGGCCCTCAGGACGCCACTCGCGCCCCCCGTTGCGGTAACGCCCCACTAACTCTTTCTTCTTCGAATCCACCGAAACTACCGGCTGTCCCGCACCTTGGAACTCCTGCACCCGGCGCTCGATGTACTGGAACTGCGCGTCCCGGTCGGGGTGTTGCCGTCCCTCCAGCGTCTTGCGATTCGCCTGCAAGCTGTAGCCCAGCTCGTGCAGCAGCCGGTTCACGCTGCGCTCGCTGACCGCGTGCCCCTCGGCCCGCAACGCCTGCGCCAGCCGCTCCGCGCTCAGGCACGTCCAGCGCAGCGGCCCCATCGGATCGCCGCGCGTGACCGGGTCCAGCTTGCGCTCCAGCGCCGCCCGCAGTTGCGGGTCGCGCGCGGTCAGCTTCTTGCGCCCCCCGCCCGGACGCCGCTGCCGCTCGCTGCCAGCGGCCGCGACGCCGACCTCGCCGGCCTGCACTTGGCGCAGGCCTTGGCGCACCGTCTCGCGCGCGATCCCGGTCGCTTCCGCCACCCGGGCGATGCCGCCGCGCCCGATCGCCCGAGCCTCGGCCCCGGCCCAGACTCGACGGCTTCTCTCGTCAAGCACAGGCCGCAAGGCTTCGTACCGGGCCCGGATGCTTTGCACCACATCACCCATGCCTCCCTAGGATACCAAAATACAAACACAAAACAATAAAATTGTTTTGGCGAGAGTCCTAAGTGTCCATTGACAGACATTCGAGGGGATTCCAAGGCTTCAAGCGGGAAATGACGGACCCGGATGTGTCTGCATTCGCGCGCTTCCCCGTGCGATCGCCCCTACACGTGTGAGTTGACACTCCGCAGCCGAGAACCTTTGATCGCGTCTCAGCCACCGTCTCTGCAGCACCGCGGTCTCCCTTGCGCCACTTCCCGCCATTCCGAGTCCTGACCCTGATGGGTCAGACCCTCTCAAGCGCTCGGTCAGCGCTGCTCGGCTTCAACGATTAAACTATCTCAGTCATGGTGCCTGATAACGTCCGCTCGCCCGGTGCGCCGGTCGCGATCGTGGGGGTAGCGTGCCGGTTCCCCGGAGGCGAGGGGTTGGAGGGCTTCCGGGAGCTCCTGCAATCTGGCGGTGACGCAGTCGCCGAGGGCGAGCCGGGTTCGGGCCGAGGCCGCATCGGGGACCTCTTCCGGGACGTTCGGCCCCTGCCGGATCCGCGCCGATTCGGGGCGTTCGTCGAGGATCCGTACCGATTTGACGCGGCGTTCTTCGGGATTTCCGACAACGAGGCGCGCCTCATGGATCCGCAGCACCGGCTCCTTCTCGAGGTGAGCTGGCACGCACTCGAAAATGCCGCTATTTCGCCCGGTGACCTAGCCGGCAGTAGGACGGGCGTGTTCGCGGGGGTCGGCGACAGCGGCTACCGCGAGCGGTTTCCCGCAGACGAGGCGGCAACCATGTACGCGGCAATCGGCAACAGCCTGAATGCCGCGATCGGCCGCATCGCTTACGCCCTGGGGCTCGAAGGCCCGGCCCTAGCGGTCGATACGGCGAGTTCGTCGTCGCTCGTGGCAGTGCATCAGGCGATACTCGCCCTCGAGCGGGGCGAAGCGGACCTGGCGCTCGCAGGCGGGGTGAATCTGATCCTCTCCCCGACGCGCACGGAGGTGTTCGCGAACGGCGGCATGCTCGCGGGGGACGGCCGGTGCCGCTCTTTCGCAGCGTCCGCGCAGGGGTACGTGCGGGGCGAGGGCTGCGGAATCGTGGTGCTCGAGCCGCTCGCTCGGGCAGAGGCGGCGGGACGCCGGATCTTGGGGGTGATCCGCGGGTCGGCGGTGAACCAAGACGGTGCAAGCGCAGGTCTGACTGCGCCCCGCGGTCGGGCGCAGACGCGATTAATCGAGGAGGCGCTGGAGCGTGCGGGCTGGGCTCCGTCTGACGTGGACTATCTAGAGGGTCACGGATCCGGGACGCCGCTCGGGGATCCCGTCGAGGTGGAGGCGGCGCTCGGGGTGTATGGGCGTGGGCGGTCACCGAAGCGTCCGCTGCTGCTGGGTTCGGTGAAGACGAATGTGGGCCACTTGGAGGAGGCGGCGGGGATCGCGGGGCTGATCAAGCTAGTGCTCGCGCTGGAGGAAGGCGTGATCGCGCGCCAACTCCACTTCGACGAGCCAAATCCACGCATCGAGTGGGGAGAATTGCCGGTCCGGGTCGTCACAGAGCCCACGCGCTGGCCGCGGCGGAAGGGGCGCCGGATGCGCGGGGCGGTGAGCTCGTTCGGTCTTTCCGGGACGAATGCGCATGTGTTGGTGGAGGGGTATCCGCAGCGGAAGGATGCGGCGGAGCAGCAGGGTCGCGCACGGATCTTGCCGCTCTCTGCCAAGACGCCTGAGGCACTCGGCCGGATGGCGGGCCGATACCGGTCGTGGCTGTCGGATGAGGGGGCAGAGCGGCTCGACGGCCTGGCATGGACGGCGACGGTGGGACGGACCCACTTCGAGGTTCGGTCCGGGCTGGTATTTCGCGACGCAGCGGAGCTTAGTTCGGCCCTCGCGGAGGTGGAGGCAGGCCAGCACGCCCTGCGCTCGGAACCCTCGCCGAAGCTGGCATTCGTGTTCCCCGGGCAGGGCGACCCGTGGGTCGGAATCGGCAGGATGCTCTACCAGAGCGAGCCGGCGGTTCGGGAGGTGCTGGACCGCTGCGACGCACTCTTCAAGGAGGAGTGTGGGGTGCGCCTGCTGCCCTTGATCTTCGGGGAGGGTGAAGCGGCGGGGAACCTGACAGCGGCGAACTGGGCGCAACCGGCGCTCTATGCGCTGGGTTCTGCGCTGGCGGCGCTCTGGCGCGAAGCAGGGATCCGTCCGTCGGCGGTGCTCGGCCACGGTGTTGGCGAGGTGGCGGCCGCGCACGCAGCGGGGATGCTCGACCTCGAGCAGGGGATGCGGTTCGCGATTGAGCGGGGCCGGCTGATGGCGTCGCGGAGTGCGGGGGGGGGAATTGGTGCGGTCTTCCTGAGCGCTGAGGAGGCAGCCGATCGGATCCCGGAGCTCGGAAGCGGGGCGGACGGGGGGGGGCTTTCGGTCGCCTCCGACAACGGTCAGCACCTAGTGCTGCGCGGTTCGCGGGAAGTCTTGGCCCAGGTGCTGGGGCGGCTTGAAGCGGAAGGGGTACGGACGGCACCGCTGCCGATGAGTGAGGCAGCGCACCATGACCTGACGGATCCGATTCTAGACGCTATCGAGCAGGCAGGCAGCGCGCTGGATCCAGGGCCCGGCTCAGTGCCCTTAGTGAGTAGCGGGACCGGCAGGGTGGTACAGGGGCCGGAGGATCTGGACGGACAGTATTGGCGTCTCCAGACCCGCCCAATGCACTTCGCCACGGCGGTCAGGACGCTCTCGGACCTAGGCATCCGCATTCTTCTGGAGTTGGGACCGCCGGGCCAGACTTCGTGTTCAGCGAACGCGGCGTGGCCTATGGATGCGCCGGCCCCGCTCGTGATCCCGACGCTCTCCGGAGCGTCGGGGGCGGACGAGGGGGCATGCCCGGCGATTGCGCGGGCCTGGGAGGCGGGGGCTCCCGTATCTCTGGCGGACCGCTTCGGCAGGGATCGCCCCCGGCAGGTCTCCGCGCCAGGATATCCGTTCGAGGCAGGACGGTACCAGATCGACGGGCCGGAAGGCGGCACTGAGGATGCGGAACGCGTCGACTCCAGGCTCTTGGGTGCGGACGCATCGCCGTCGTTGCGGAGACGCAGCCTCCAAGCGCTGCTGGTCCGGGAAGCACAGGGCCTTGCGCGATTGGATGCTCCTCCTGCGGCAAGAGCGAGCTTCTTCGAGCTGGGCCTTGAATCGCTCCAGATTGTGGAGCTTCGGAACCGCCTGAACCGAGCACTCGGCGGTCGCTACGCGGTGTCCCAGGCGGAGATGTTCGCGCAGCCGAATGCGGCGCAGCTGGCAGCCCACGTGGCGGATCGGTTGAGCATCCCGGCCCGGCCGAAGGAGCCGGTTCGGGCCCGAAGAAGCTCTCAGAGACGGGTCGAGAGACGGGATCCAATCGCGGTCGTGGGAATCGGCTGTCGCTTGCCCGGCGGCGGCGGAGCGGACGAGTTTTGGCGGAGCTTGGCGGAGGGTCGCGACCTAGTGACGCGCGGCCGCCCCGGCGGAGCGCTACCGGGGGCAGGCGGCGGTCGGCAAGCGGACGCTTGGGGGGCATACCTGCAAGAGCTCGACCGCTTCGACGCCGAGTTCTTCCGAATCGCGCCGCGGGAGGCGGAGCTGATGGACCCCCAGCAGCGGCTCCTCCTGGAAGTGGCCTGGGAGGCGCTCGAGCATGCGGGAATTGCGCCCGGACGCCTCAAAGGAAGCCGGACCGGCGTGTACGCCGCGATGTTCACGAACGACTACCAGAGCCTAGCGGCGGAGACCGCGCCGGGCCTCTATCGCTCTACGGGCTCGAGCTTTGCAGCGGCCATCGGGCGGGTGGCGTACACGCTTGGCTTGGAGGGCCCGGCGATCGCAATGGACACGGCGTGTTCGGGATCTCTGGTGGCGATCCACCAAGCCATCGCCAGCCTGGAGCGGGGTGAGGTCGACCTAGCTCTGGCGGGAGGCGTGAACACGATCCTGACATCGCAGCTGACGGACGCGTTCGCGGCGGCGGGGATACTGGCGCCGGACGGCCGGTGCAAGACCTTCGACGCAGCAGCGGACGGGTACGTGAGGGGTGAGGGGTGCGGGCTTCTGGCGCTCGAGCGGCTGTCCGACGCGAGGGCCGCGGGTCGGCAGGTGCTGGGCCTGATTCTGGGCAGCGCGGTGAACCAGGACGGAGCCAGTGCGGGGCTGACGGCACCGAACGGGCACGCCCAGGAGCGCGTGATCCGGGAAGCGCTGGAGCGGGCGGGCGTCGAACCCGCTTCGGTGGACTATCTCGAGGCGCACGGGTCGGGAACGCCACTCGGGGATCCGATCGAGCTCGAGGCCGCGGCTTCGGCGTACGGGGAGGCTCGGGAGTCGGATCGTCCGCTGCTGGTGGGTTCGGTGAAGACGAACATTGGTCATCTCGAGGCTGCCGCGGGGGTCGCTGGGGTGATCAAGGTTTTGCTCTCGATGCGCGAGGGCCTGCTCCCGCGCAACCTGCACTTCGACGAGCCCAACCCTCGGCTGGACTGGAAGAATCTCCCGCTTGCGGTGGTCCGCGAGGCGACACCATGGACGGAAGCGGGACGCCCGCGGCGGGCGGCGGTCAGCTCGTTCGGGTATTCAGGGACTAACGCACACATTGTCCTGGAGTCTCCAAGCGCGCCAAAGGGCGAGCAGGACGACTCTGTACGAGCGTTTCGGGTGCTTCCGCTTTCTGGTGCCACCGACGGGGCCTTACGCGAGCTTGCCCGGAGGCACTTGCACCACATGCCCGGAAGCGGACAGGTGGCGTCTTGGCTAGCCGATGCGGCGTGGACGGCCGGGACCGGGCGCAGCCACCTCGAATGCCGTGCGGCGGTGGCGTTTCGTGATGCCGCCTCCCTCAGATCGGGACTTCGAAGGATTGCGGAAGCGGAGGGCGCGGTCGCTGCCGCACGGCGAGGTCCAGTCGCCTTTCTCTATACCGGACAGGGGAGCCAGTGGGCAGGTATGGGCCGCGAGCTCTACGAGACCGAGCCAGTGTTTCGGGCGGCCATGGACCGGTGCGAGGAAGTGTTCCGCGCGGAGCGCGGCGCATCGTTGCTCGAGGTGATCTTTGAGGACTCCGCAAGGCTGGACCGCACCGAATGGACGCAGCCTGCGCTCTATGCACTGGAGAGCGGGCTCAGCGCGCTGTGGGCCAGTGTTGGGGTCCGGCCCGATGTCGTATTCGGACACAGCGTGGGAGAGATCGCGGCGTCGGCCGCCGCAGGTGCGTTCGACCTCGAAACCGGGATGCGGTTCGCCACGCATCGCGGCGCACTGATGGGTTCGCTTGCCGAGGTCGGGGCGATGGCGGCGGTGTTCGCTTCCGCGGACCACGTGCGCGACGCGCTCCCGGAGGGCGTCTCGCTGGCTGCCGACAACGGTGCGCACCAAGTGGTGAGCGGCCCTAGGGATGCGGTCGCCGCTCTAGGCGAGAACCTGTCCCAAGCCGGCATCCGGGTGGACATCCTGCGGACCAGCCACGCCTTCCACAGCGCGCTGATGGACCCAGTGCTGGCGGAATTGGCAGCGGCCGCGCCCGAGGCCTCGGAACCTTCGGTGCGCCTGATTAGCAATCTGACAGGGCGGGTGCTAGAGGGCGCGCCCGACGGAGCGTATTGGCGGCGCCACGCGCGCGAACCGGTCCAGTTCGCCACAGCGATACGAACCTTGGCGGCCTTGGAGGCGGGTCTCTTGCTCGAGATCGGGCCGCACGGAGTGCTGGGACCGATGGCGGCGCTCGCTTGGCCGCACAGCGAGAAGCCGACCGCGATCTCGAGCCAGCGGCGCAAAGGAAGCGGAAACGGAGACTTTGTCGGCGCACTGGCATGTGCGTACGAGGCGGGTCTCGACATTGCCTTTGAAGAGCTCTTCGCCGGTGAAGTTCGCCGCCGGGTCTCGCTGCCCACCTATCCCTTTCAAGGGGAGCGCTACTGGATCCCTCCTTCCCAGCATCAGGGGACGGAGGCGGGCCACGCGCTCCTCGGCGTGCAGCGGGATTCCCCGGATGGCGAGCACTCCTTCGAGCGGCAGCTGCACGACCGGGATCCGGCATGGCTCGCTGACCACCGGGTGTTCGGCGAAGTGGTCGCGCCGGGCGCGCTCTACGCGGCGCAGGTGGGCGAGGCGCTGCGGGAAACGCACCACGAACTTCCCGTCGTGCTCGAGGAGACCGCGATCAAGCGCCCGCTGGTGTTGGCGAGTAACCAGGGTCGGCTCGTTCAGGTGGTGCTCGGCAAGGACCGCTCTTGGAAGGTCGTCGGCAGGGCTGCCGGGGGGCAGTGGGAGACCCATGCCGAGGGCCGCTGGGCAGCGCTTGCGGGAGCCGCCTCCGAACCGGCGGACCTCGGCGCGCTGCAGCGCGGCCTAGCGCAGCCGGAGGGGGAGGCCGATCCGGGCCTCGGCGAGTTCGAGTACGGGCCGGCCTTCCGCGGCCTGGCCCGGCTCTGGTCGGGGCACGGCGAAGCGCTGGGCGAGGCGCTGCTGCCGGCGGGAACGGACCGGCGCGATCTGCTCGCGCATCCGGCCCTGCTCGACGCCTGTGTCCAGGTGCTGGGCGGCATCGCGGAAGTGGCCGAAGCGGGGGGCACGTGGCTGCCGGCCGGCTGGGACCGCTTCGTGCTGCGCGAGGCGCTGCCGGAGCGCGTCTTCTGCCGCGCGCTCGACCGCGGCGAGGAAGGGGGCGCGCGCAGGGCCGATCTGTGGCTCTACACGGAGACGGGCGAGGAGCTGGCGCGCATCGAGGGCTTCGCGCTCAGACGCGCGAGCCGGGCGGCCCTGGCGGGACACCGGGCGGAGGAGACGCTGCACGAGGTGGCGTGGCGCGAGGGGGCGCCGGTGGGACCCCGGGAGGCGGACTTCCTGGCCGGGCCCGAGCAGATCGAGAGCGGCCTGGGAACGCTGGAGGGCTACCTCGCGGCGGAGGGCGGCGACGCTGCGTCGCTGGCCGTGCTGGGGCGCGCGCTGGAGCGCGAGTCGCGCTGGCTGCTGCTGCGCGGGTTCCGGGAGCTGGGCTGGCAGCCCAGCCCGGGAGACCGTTTCGAGACGGACGAGTTGCGCCGCCGGCTGAAGGTGACGGAGGATCACGGGCAGCTGTTCGGCCGCTTGCTGGCGGTGCTGGAGGATATGGGGGTCCTGGGACGGGACCCGGCAGGCGGCTGGCACGTGGCAGCCGAGCCGGAATGGCCCGCCGAGCGCGAAGCCGGCCCAGGCCTCGTCGCCGACTCGATCGAGCTGGGCGTGCTGCGCCGCTGCGGGGAGTCGCTCGCCGAGGTGCTCCGCGGCCGCGCCGACGGGCTGGACCTGCTGTTCGGCGGCGAGCCGGGAGCGGCGAGCCTGTACCGCGAGTCGGCCGCCATGCGGGCGCTGAACCGCATGGCCGCCGAGGCCGTGCGGGCGGCGGTCGCGGGACTGCCCGAAGGCCGCCCGCTGCGGGCGGTCGAGATCGGCGCGGGCACGGGCGCGACCACGTCCGCCGTGTTGGACGCGCTGCCGGCCGGCCGGACCGAATACAGCTTCACCGACATCTCGACCGCCTTTTTCCCGGAAGCCGAGCGGCGCTTCGGCGAACGCGGCGCGGAGTTGCGCTTCCGGGCGCTGGACATCGAGCGGGACCCGGCCGACCAGGGCTTCGCGCAGCACGGCTACGACCTCGTGATCGCGGCGAACGTGCTGCACGCGACGCGCGACCTGGGCGAGACGCTCGCCCACTGCCGGCGCCTGCTGGCCCCGTCGGGCGTGCTGCTGGCCGTCGAGGAAGCCGCCGCCAAGGAATGGCTGGACCTGACCTTCGGGCTGCTGCCCGGCTGGTGGCGCTTCCGGGACGCGTACCGCTCCGAGCACGCGCTGGTCGGCCCCTCCGTCTGGCGCCGAGCCCTAGCGGACGCCGGGTTCGGCGGCATGTCTCTGCTCGAGGATCCGTCCGGGGCGCTGCTGATCCTGGCGCGGGGACCGTCGCAGGTGCAGGCCGGCCGGGGCCGTTTCGTGCTGGCGGGAACGGGAGCGTTCCGCGAAGCCCTCGCAAGCGAACTGCGCAAGCGGGGACAGGACGTGCTGGCGGGCCCGGCGGACGGGGGGCGGGCTTCATGGCGGTCATTCTTCAAGGCGCCGGGCGGGCAGGCGCCGCTGCGGGGCGTGGTGCACCTGGAAGGCGTGCGGCGGGACGCGGCGAGGCTCTCGACCGCAGAGCTGGCCGCGGATGCGGAGCGCATCGGGGCGAGCGCGCTGGCTCTGGTTCAGGGGATGTCGGACGCGGGCGTGTCGCCGGCGAGCGGCACTTGGTTCGTGACGCGGGGCGGGCAGGTGATCGGCCGGGAGCGCTCCGGCGCCCTGCCCGGAGCGATGCTGTGGGGCCTGGCGAGCGTGGTGGGGCTGGAGCACGCGGACCTGACACCCCGCCTGCTGGACCTGGACCCCGAGGCGGCCCCGGCCGCCGGCGCGCTGGCCGACGAGCTGCTGTTTGCAGACCGGGAGACGCGCGTCGCCCTCCGCGGCGGAGCCCGCCTGGTCGCCCGGCTGACCCGGTTCGCGGGGCGGGCCGAGCTCCCGGAAGACGGCGCATGGCGCTGGGCGGCCGATCCGACCGGGGCGCTCGACGCGCTGCGCGTGGAGCGGGCCCCGAGGGAAGCGGGTCCGGGCGAGGTTCGGGTGCGGCTCGAGGCGGCCGGGGTGAACTTCCACGACGTGATGGTGGGGATGCAGGCCGTGGAGGCCGACCAGCCGCTCGGCATCGAGCTGTGCGGGCGGGTCGTGGAGGCCGGCCAGGGCGTGCGGGAGCTGCAGGCGGGGGACCGGGTGGCGGGATTCGCCCGGGGAGCGTTCGGGCCCGAGGTGGTCACGCGGGCGGAGTGCGTCGTTCCGGCACCGCCGGGGCTGTCGGCGGCGGAGCTGGCGACCCTGCCGGTGGCGTCGGTGACCGCGGCGCTGGCCTTCGAGCACGCGGGCCTGGCAGAGGGGGCGCGGGTGCTGGTCCATGCCGGCGCGGGGGGCGTGGGCCACGCCGCGATCCGGCAGGCGCAGGCCGCGGGGCTGGAGGTGTACGCGACTGCGAGCGCGCCGAAGCGGGAGTACCTGCGTTCGCTGGGGGTCGCGGCGGTGTTCGACAGCCGCTCGCCGGCCTTCGGGAAGCAGGTCTTGGAAGCGACCGCGGGCGCGGGTGTGGAGATGGTGCTGAACAGCCTCTCCGGGGAGGGCTTGATCGAGGCCAGCCTGTCGTGCCTTGCGCCGGGCGGAGCCTTCGTAGAGCTCGGCAAGCGCAACATCCGCAGCGCCGGGGAGATGGCGGCCGAGCGCCCGGACGTTCGCTACCTGGAGTTGGCGCTGGACCGGCTCATGCGGGAGGAGCCGGAGCGGCTCGGGACGGTGCTGCGGAGGGTGATGGAGCGGGTCGCGTCGGGGCAGCTCGCGCCCCTGCCCTTCACCCGCTGGCCGCTGGCGGAGGCCGCCGCGGCGCTGGCGGAGCTGCAGGCGGCGCGCCATATCGGGAAGGTCGTGCTGGTGCCGTCGGCGCTGGCGGCGGGCCGGCTGCGGCAGGACCGCAGCTATCTGATCACGGGGGGGCTCGGAGGGGTCGGGCTGGAGGCGGCGCGCTGGCTGGCTGGGGCCGGGGCCGGGGCCATCGTGCTGAACGGGCGCCGCCCGCCAGAGGCGGCAGCGGCGGCGGCAGTGGCGGAACTCCGGGCGGGCGGCGCGGAGGTGCGCGTCGAGATCGCGGACGTGACGGACGGGGAGGCGGTGGCGGGCATGCTCCAACGCATCGACGCCGAGCTGCCGCCGCTGGCGGGGGTGATCCACAGCGTGGGAGCGCTGGCGGACGCGGCGCTGACGAACCAGGACTGGGAGCGCTTCGAGCGCGTGCTGGGGCCCAAGGCGCTGGGGGCCTGGCGGCTGCACCGGGCGACGCTCGACCGGCAGCTGGACCTGTTCGTGCTCTTCTCCAGCCTGACGGGCGTGGTCGGGTATCCGGGGCTGGCCAACTACGCGGCGGCCAACGCCTTCCTGGACCAGCTGGCGCGGCACCGCCGGGCGCTCGGCCTGCCCGGTCAGGCCATTGCGTGGGGGCCATGGTCGGAGACCGGCAAAGCCGAACAGCGTCGCGAACTCATCGCAACACAGCTAGCCCGCTACGGCGAGGAATGGATCGCTCCCGAACAAGGCATCCAGACGTTGGCGCGGCTCGTGCGCGAGGACGTGGGGACCAGCGTGGTGGCGTCCGTCGACTGGCCGGCGCTTCCGGTGCGGGCGCCTTGGCTGGCGGAGGTGATGGGACGCCCGGAGATCCGCTCGGTCGACGGCCCGGACGACCTTCTAGGCCGACTCCGGGGACCCGCTGCCGAGGAACGCCGGGATGGACTGGTCAGGTTCCTCGAGGAACAGGTGGTCCAGGTCCTGCGGCTGCGCTCCGCCCCGCCGTCCTCGGCGGGATTCTTCGAGCTGGGCATGGACTCGCTGATGGCGGTCGAGCTTCGCAACCGCCTGAACCGGGCCTTCCGCGGCGCGTTCGTTGTCTCCAACACCGCAGTGTTCGATCATCCCGACATTGCCCGCTTGGCGGAACACCTTGCGAGCAAGTTTGAGGGCGTGTCGCCGGAGACGCCGCGGGCGCGCGCCCTGCCGTCCGACCGACGCCGCGACGATGGACGAATCGCGATTGTCGGCATGGCCTGCCGATTCCCCGGGGCGGAGGACGCCGAGGCGTTTTGGGCGCAGCTTTGCGCCGGGGCGGACTTGGTAATTAGGGGGCGCCCGGACGGGCTCTTCGTGGATGCCGAGACGGAGGCGGCACGCCACTTCGGCGCCTACGTGGAAGGCCTAGACCGCTTCGACGCGGGCTTTTTCCGGATCGCCCCGGTCGAGGCGGAACTGCTCGACCCCCAGCAGCGGATGCTGCTCGAGACCAGCTGGGCGGCGCTGGAGGACGCCGGGATCGCCCCGGACCGGCTGCGCGGCAGCCGAACCGGGGTGTATGGCGGAGTATGCAGCCACGACTACGCGGCCCTGGTCTCAACACCCGGCGACGATGCGTCAGCCAATCTCTACAGGTCCACCGGGATCGCCCCCTCGGCCGCTGTCGGCCGGGTCGCCTTCGCGCTCGGCCTCGAGGGTCCGGCCATCACGGTGGACACGGCGTGTTCCTCTTCGCTGGTCGCGCTGCACCAAGCGGCGGCGGCGCTCCGGGCGGGCGAGGCGGACCTGGCGCTGGCGGGAGGGGTGAACGCGATCCTGACCTCCACCGCCACGCGGATCTTCACCGACGCGGGCATGCTCGCGGCGGATGGACGCTGCAAGACCTTCGACGCGGCAGCCGACGGCTTTGTGCGCGGCGAGGGCTGCGGGATGGTTGTGCTCAAGCGCCTCGCGGACGCGGAGGCGGCGGGAGACCGAATCCTCGCGGTCGTGCTCGGATCGGCTGTGAACCAGGATGGCGCGAGCGCCGGCCTGACCGTGCCGAACGGCCCGGCCCAAGAGCGCGTCATCGAGGAAGCGCTTGCGCGCTCGTGCGCGGAGCCATCCTCGGTGGACTACTTGGAGGCGCACGGCACGGGCACCGAGCTGGGCGATCCGATCGAGGTCGAGGCGGCGGCGGCGGTGTACGGCCGCGGCCGGGGCGCGGACCGCCCGCTGCTGGTCGGATCGGTGAAGACGAACGTGGGCCATCTCGAGGCGGCGGCGGGCGTGGCCGGACTGATCAAGGCGGTGCTGGCGATCCGCTCCGAGCTGATTCCGCGCCACCTGCACTTCGAGCGTCCCAACCCGCGGATGGACTGGGAGAAGCTTCCCGTCCGGGTGACATCGGAGACGACTCCCTGGCCGGAAGCGGAGCGGCCGCGGCGTGCCGCCGTCAGCTCTTTCGGGTACTCGGGCACCAACGCCCATGTCGTGATCGAGGGCTATGCCGAGGAGCGCGAACCGCCACGCATCGCGGTGCCCGCTCTGCCAGAGTCTGGTGCGGATGGCCGCGTCCCGCAGGCCGACGCTCCCCGCCAGCACCGCCTGCTGCCGCTCTCGGCAAAGTCCGAGCACGCTCTCCGGCAGCTGGCCGACAGCTACCGGGCGGCCGTGTCGGAAGACACACCGCTGGCGGACATGTCTTGGACGGCCGGGACGGGCCGGAGCCACTTCCCGCACCGCTCGGGCATCGTGTTCAGCGATCACGCCTCGCTGCGGGAGCAGCTGGAGGTGGTGAGGCTGGGTGCCGCCGCGTCGTCCCGCGCTGGAAAGGTTGCCTTCCTTTACACCGGACAGGGGAGCCAGTGGGCGGGCATGGGCCGGGAGCTCTATGCGACCGAGCCGGTGTTCCGGGCGGTTCTGGACCGATGCGAGGAGGTATTCCGCGCAGAGCGAGACGCGTCGCTGCTGCAGGTGATGTTCGAGGATCTTGGCGGGCAGCAGTTGGATCGGACCGAGTGGACGCAGCCGGCGCTCTACGCGCTGGAGAGCGGTCTGACGGCCCTGTGGGCGAGCGTGGGGGTGCGGCCTGACATCGTGTTCGGGCACAGCGTGGGAGAGATCGCGGCAGCGGCTGCCGCGGGAGCCTTTGATCTCGAGACCGGGATGCGGTTCGCCGCGCGCCGGGGCGCGCTGATGGGATCGCTGCCCGAAGGGGGAGAGATGGCGGCGGTGTTCGCTTCAGCGGAGCGGGTCGCTGCCAGCCTTGACGCTGCGGTGTGCCTAGCAGCCGACAACGGCACGCACCAGGTCGTGAGCGGGCCGGAATCCGACATCGAGGCGCTCCTGCAGACATTCGAAGAGGACGGTCTGCGAGTGGAGCGTCTGCGCACCAGCCACGGCTTCCACAGCGCGCTGATGGATCCGGTGCTGGCGGAGCTGGAAGCGGCGGCGCCCGGGGCCTCGGCACCGGCGGTGCGACTGGTGAGCGATGTGAGCGGGCAGGTGCTGGAAGGGGCTCCCGACGGAGCGTACTGGCGGCGCCAGGCGCGCGAGCCGGTCCAGTTCGCGACGGCGCTGCGGACGCTGGCGGACTTGCAGGCCGGGCTTTTTCTGGAGATTGGACCCCATGGCGTGCTGGGTCCGATGGCGGCGCTGGGCTGGCCGCACGGCGAGGCGCCTGTGGTGATCCCGAGCCAGCAGCGCGGCGGGAACGGAGACTTCGTGGGGGCGGTGGCGGGCGCGTACGAGGCGGGTCTGGACATTGCCTTCGAGGGCCTGTTTGTCGGAGAGCGGCGGCAGCGGGTCTCGCTGCCCGCCTATCCCTTCCAGCGGGAGCGCTACTGGGTCTCTCGTTCCCGGCGTTTACAGACTGAGATGGGAAATGTGCTCCTCGGTGTGCAGCGGGATTCCCCGGGTGGCGAGCACTCCTTCGAGAAACAGCTGCGCAGTCGGGATCCGGCGTGGCTCGCCGATCATCGGGTGTTCGGCGAAGTTGTCGCACCCGGCGCACTGTACGCGGCGCAGGCGAGTGAAGCCCTCCAAGAAACGCATCACGAACTTCCTGTCGTCCTCGAGGAGACCGCGATTACGCGCCCGCTCGTGCTGTCGGGCGACAAGGGGCGTCTGGTCCAAGTGGTGCTCGGCGAGGAGGGCGCTTGGAAAGTCGTCAGCAGGGATGCGGGCGGGCGATGGGAGACACATGCCGAAGGCCGCTGGGCATCTCTCGCCGGGGCCACGCCCGAGTCGGCAGACCTCGGTGCGTTGAAGTCCAGCCTCGCACGGCTGGGTCCGGACTTCGAGTCGGTACTGGTTGGCCTTGAGTACGGGCCGGCCTTCCGCGGTCTGGGCCAGCTCTGGTCGGGTCACGGTGAAGCACTGGGCGAGGTGCTGCTGCCTGCCGGCGTGGATCACAGGAATCTTCTCGTGCACCCGGCACTGCTCGACGCGTGTTTCCAGGTACTGGGCGCTGTCCCGGAGCTGGCCGAAGCAGGAGGGACATGGCTGCCGATCGGCTGGGACCGCCTCGTCCTGCGCGACGCGCTGCCGGAGCGCATCTTCTGCCGGGCACTCGACCGCGGAGAGGGCGGGCAGACACGCAAGGCAGACCTCTGGCTCTACACGGAGACGGGCGATGAGCTTGCGCACATCGAGGGCTTCACGCTTAGACAGGCGAACCGGACGGTGCTGTCGGGTCACCGGGTGGAGGAGGCGCTGCACGAGGTGGTGTGGCGCGAAGGGGCGGCGGTCGGATTCCGGCAGGCGGACTTCCTAGCCGCACCAAAGGAGATCGAGTCCGGTCTAGGAGGCCTGAACGGATATCTCGAGGCGGAGGGCCGTGACGGGGCTTCGCTCGCAGCGTTGGGGCGCAAGCTGGAGCTTGAGTCCCGTCGGCTGCTACTGCGGGGAATCTGGGAACTGGGATGGGAGCCTAGTGCGGGAGACCGCTTCGAGACGGACGAGCTGCGCCGCCAGCTCAGGGTTACGGAGGATCACCGGCGGCTGTTCGGCCGCTTGCTTTCGGTGCTGGAGGAGATGGGACTCCTCGAGCGGGAATCGGCGGGTGGCTGGCAGGTTACAACCACGCCGGAAGCGCCCCCGGAGCCTGAGGCGGGACCGACCGACTCCGCAGCCGATTCCATCGAGCTGGGCCTGCTCCGCCGCTGCGGGGAGTCGCTCGCCGACGTGCTCCGCGGCCGCGCCGATGCGCTGGACCTGCTCTTGGGCGGAGAACCGGGAGCGGCGAGCCTGTACCGCGAGTCACCCGCCATGCGCGCGCTGAACCGCATGGTAGCTGACGCTGTGCGCGCGGCGGTCGCCGGACTGCCGGAAGGCCGGCCGCTGCGGGTGATCGAGCTTGGCGCAGGGACGGGCGCAACCTCCTCCTCCCTTCTAGACGTCCTGCCGGCCGACCAGACCGAGTTTACCTTCACCGACATCTCGACGGACTCGGTCACTGATGCTGAGCAGCGGTTCGGCGAGCGGGGCGCGGGCCTTCGCTTCCTAGCGCTCGACATCGAACGGGACCCGGCGGATCAGGGCTTCGCACTCCACGGCTACGACCTCGTGGTCGCCGCGAACACCTTGCACGCGACCCGCGACTTGGGTGAGACGCTCGCCCACTGCAGGCGCCTCCTGGCCCCGTCGGGCGTGCTGGTGGCCGTCGAGGAAGCCGCACGCAAGGAGTGGCTGGACCTGACCTTCGGACTGCTGCCCGGCTGGTGGCGCTTCCAAGATGCGTATCGCTCCGACCACGCGCTGGTCGAGCCCCCCGTCTGGCGACAGGCCATCGCGGACGCCGGATTTGCGGAGACTTCCCTGCTAGAGGATCCTTCCGGGGCGCTGCTGATCCTGGCGCGGGGGCCGGCGGAGGCGGGGGCCGAAGGCGGGCTGTTCGTGCTGGCCGGGAAGAGTGAGCTGGGCGCCAACCTGGCGGCGGAACTGGAGCGCCGGGGCAGCCGGGCTGTCGAAGGCCCCCCGGAGGCCGACCGCCAGGCATGGCGCGGGTTCTTCGAGTCATTGCCGGGCGCGCTGCCCCTGCGCGGCGTGGCGTACCTGGGCGGGCTCCGGCCAAACGGTGCCGAGCTTTCGACCCGGGAGCTGGAAGCGGAGTTGCAGGCGGTAAATGCGGGCGCGCTGGCGCTGGTCCAAGGGATGTCGGACGCGGGCGTGTCGCCAGTGAATGGCACTTGGTTCGTGACCCGGGGCGGCCAGGTGATCGAGCGGGAGCGCGGCGGCGCGCTCGCGAGTGCCTCGCTGTGGGGCTTCGCCAGCGTGGTGGAGCTGGAGCACGGGGATCTGACGCCGCGCCTGCTGGACTTGGATCCCGAGTCTCCCCTGTCCACCGGCGCGCTCGCTGACGAGTTGCTCTTCCCCGACCGCGAGACGCGCGTCGCCCGCCGGGGCGGGGACCGTTTGGTGGCCCGGCTGACGCGCCTCGCCGGGCGGGCGGAGGACTCGGCGGAATCCGGGCCGGGCGAGGCCCGGTTGCGCCGGGACCGCAGCTATCTGATCACGGGAGGGCTCGGGGGGCTCGGGCTGGAGGTGGCGCGCTGGCTGGCCGGAGCGGGCGCCGGGGCCATCGTGCTGAACGGACGCCGCCCGCCCGACACGGACACCGAGGCGCTGATCGCGGAGCTCCGGCAGGGTAACGCCGAAGTGCGCGTCGAGATCGCCGACGTGATGGACGAGGAGGCGGTGGCGGGGATGCTCGTGCGGATCGACGCCGAGTTGCCGCCGCTGGCGGGCGTGATCCACAGCGTGGGAGCGCTTGCCGACGGGGCATTGACGAACCAAGACTGGGAGCGCTTCGAGCGGGTGATGGGGCCCAAGGCGCTGGGGGCCTGGCGGCTGCACCGGGCGACGCTCGACCGGCAGCTGGACCTGTTCGTCCTCTTCTCCAGCCTGGCGGGCGTGGTCGGAAACCCGGGGCAGGCCAACTACGCGGCGGCCAATGCCTTCCTCGACCAGCTGGCGCGACATCGGAGGGCTCTGGGCCTGCCGGGTCAGGCCATTGCGTGGGGGCCATGGTCGGAGACCGGCACAGCCGAAGAGCGTCGCGAACGCATCGCAACGCAGCTTGCCCAATACGGCGAGGAATGGATCACTCCCGAACAAGGCATCCAGGCCTTGGAACGGCTCGTGCGCGAGAGTGTCGGAACCAGTGTGGCGGCGTTCGTCGACTGGTCAGCGCTTCCGGTGCAGGCCCCTTGGCTCACGGAAGTGGCAGAGCGCGAAGAGGCCCACTCTTCGGCCGCCCGGGAAGGGCAGCTCGCCGGTCAGGCTGCTGACCAACTGCTGTGGCGGCTCCGGGGGCTCGCCTCTAAAGAGCGCCGCGACGAGCTGATCCGGTTCCTCAAGGAGCAGGTGGCCCAGATTCTGCGCCTCCGTGCCACCCCGTCGCCCTCGGCGGGATTCTTCGAACTGGGCATGGACTCGCTGATGGCAGTGGAGCTTCGCAACCGCCTGAACCGGGCATTCCGGGAAGCGTTCGTCGTCTCGAACACCACGGTCTTCGATCATCCCGATATCGCCCGTCTGGCGGAACACCTTGCTCACAAACTTGACGGAGCGGTAACGGAGGTCCCCTTCGAGCGCGCCCCGCCCGCGATCAGGCAGCGGGAGGACGAACGCATCGCGATCATCGGCATCGCCTGCCGCTTCCCCGGTGCACCGGATGCCGAGGCCTTCTCGGCACAGCTTTACTCCGGGGCCGATCTGGTGACAAGGGGACGTCCGGACGGGCTCTTCGTGGATGCCGAGACGGAGGCGGCGCGCCACTTCGGCGCCTATGTGGATGGCCTAGACCGCTTCGATGCCGACTTGTTCCGGATCGCGCCGGTCGAGGCGGAACTCCTCGACCCCCAGCAGCGGATGCTACTCGAGACAAGCTGGGCGGCACTCGAGGACGCCGGGATCGCCCCGGACGGGCTGCGTGGAAGCCGAACGGGGGTCTTCGGCGGAATCTCGACGAATGATTATCAGGCACTCGTCAGCGAGACCGTCGAGGAACGGTCGACGACCCTCTACAGGTCCACTGGCGTTGCCTTCTCGGCCGCGATCGGCCGGATCGCCTTTGCCCTCGGTTTCGAGGGGCCGGCCATCACCGTGGACACCGCGTGTTCCTCGTCGCTGGTCGCGCTGCACCAAGCGGCAGCGGCACTGCGCGCAGGCGAGGCGGATCTGGCGCTGGCGGGAGGGGTGAACGCGATCTTGAGGGCAGAACTCACCAGTCTCGCGATCGATGCCGGCATGCTCGCCGCGGATGGGCGTTGCAAGACTTTCGACGCGGCGGCCGATGGTTACGTACGAGGCGAGGGATGCGGGATGGTTGTGCTCAAGCGCCTCGCGGACGCGGAGGCGGCAGGGGACCGGATCCTCGCGGTTGTGCTCGGATCGGCCGTAAACCAAGACGGCGCGAGCGCCGGCCTGACCGTGCCGAACGGCCCGGCCCAAGAGCGCGTGATCGAAGAGGCGCTCGCGCGGGCGGGCGTCCAGGCCTCCTCGGTGGACTACTTGGAGGCACACGGCACGGGCACCGAACTGGGCGATCCGGTCGAAGTGGCGGCGGCTGCTGCGGTGTACGGCCGCGGCCGGAGCGCGGACCGCCCGCTGCTGATCGGGTCGGTGAAGACGAACGTGGGCCACCTCGAGGCGGCGGCGGGCGTGGCCGGGCTGATCAAGGCGGTGCTCGCGATCCGTTCCGGGGTGATTCCGCGCCACCTGCACTTCGAGCGGCCCAACCCCCGGATGGACTGGGAGAAGCTCCCCGTCCGGGTGACGTCGGAGGCGACGCCTTGGCCGGAGGCGGAGCGGCCGCGGCGGGCCGCTGTCAGCTCCTTCGGATACTCGGGCACCAACTCGCATGTCGTGATCGAGGGATACGCCGAGGAGCGCGAGCCGCCGCGCATCGAGGTGCCCGCGCTACCGGAGTCGGGTGCGGATGAACTCGTCCCGCAGGCCGACGCGCGTCGGCTGCACCGCCTGCTCCCGCTGTCGGGGAAGTCCGAGGACGCTCTCCGGCAGCTGGCCGGCCGGTACCAAGCCATTCTTTCCGACGATACCCCGCTCGCCGATATGGCGTGGACGGCGAGCGCGGGCCGGAGCCATCTTCGCTGCCGTTCCGGACTTGTGTTCAGCGATCGCGTCTCGCTGCAGGAGCAGTTGGAAAGGGTGGGGCAAGGCGCAGTAGCTTCGCCGGCCGAAGGAAAGGTTGCCTTCCTCTACACCGGGCAGGGGAGCCAGTGGGCGGGCATGGGCCGGGAGCTCTATGAGTCCGAGCCGGTCTTCCGGGCAGTTCTGGACCGCTGCGAGGAAGTGTTCCGCAAAGAGCGCGGCAGGGCGCTTCTCCCGGTGATCTTTGACGATGCCGGGCGGCTGGAGCGGACCGAGTGGACGCAGCCGGCGCTCTACGCGCTGGAGAGCGGTCTGACGGCCCTGTGGGCCAGCGTGGGGGTGCGGCCTGACATCGTGTTCGGGCACAGCGTGGGAGAGATCGCGGCAGCGGCTGCCGCGGGAGCCTTCGATCTCGAAAGCGGGATGCGGTTCGCCACGCGCCGGGGCGCGCTGATGGGTTCGCTCTCCGAGGGCGGTGCGATGGCGGCGGTGTTCGCTTCGGCGGAGCGGGTCGCTGCCAGCCTTGACGGTGCGGTCTGCCTGGCAGCCGATAACGGCACGCACCAAGTCGTGAGCGGCCCGCAGGCCGACATCGAGGCGCTGCTGAAGAGGTTCGAAGAGGACGGCCTGCGAGTGGAGCGTCTGCGGACCAGCCAGGCCTTCCACAGCGCGCTGATGGATCCGGTGCTGGCGGAGCTGGAAGTGGCGACGCCGGCGGCCTCGGCACCGTCGGTGCGACTGGTGAGCGACGTGAGCGGGCAGGTGCTGGAAGCGGCTCCCGACGGAGCGTACTGGCGGCGCCAGGCGCGCGAGCCGGTCCAGTTCGCCACGGCGCTGCGGACGCTGGCGGAGTTGCGGGCGGGGCTGCTGCTGGAGATCGGGCCGCATGGCGTGCTGGGCCCGATGGCGGCGCTGGGCTGGCCGCAGGGCGAGGCGCCTGCGGTGATCCCGAGCCAGCGGCGCGACGGCAACGGGGACTTCGTCAGGGCGGTGGCGGGCGCGTACGAGGCGGGTCTGGAAATTGTTTTCGAAGGCCTGTTTGCCGGGGAGCGGCGGCAACGGGTCTCGCTGCCCGCCTATCCGTTCCAGCGGGAGCGCTATTGGATCTCCGCCTCTCCGCGGCGGCGGTCAGAAGCGGGGCACGCGCTGCTCGGGGTGCGGCGGGATTCCCCGGATGGCGAGCATTCCTTCGAGTGGCAGCTAGACAGCCGGGATCCGGCTTGGCTGGCAGACCACCGGGTGTTCGGGAACGTTGTGGCTCCGGGGGCGCTTTATGCGGCGCAGGTGGTTGAAGCGCTTCGCGAAACGGACCAAGGAGGCCCGGTCGTGCTCGAAGAGAGCGCGATCACCCGCCCGCTGGTGCTGTCGGGCAAGGAGGGCCGGCTGGTTCAGGTGGTGCTGGGCGAGGACGCGGGCTGGAAGGTCGTCAGCAGGGCTGCTGGCGGGCCATGGGAGACGCACGCCGAAGGCCGGTGGACACCGCATGCAGCAGCCGCGTCCGAGGCAACGGACCTTGGGGCGCTGCAGGACAGCCTCGACCAGGCGGACGTGGAAAAGGGCTACCTGGAGCTGCGTGCTGCCGGCCTCGACTACGGCCCGGCCTTCCGCGGACTGGCCCGGCTGTGGTCGGGTTCCGGCGAGGCGCTGGGCGAAGTGCTGCTGTCGGCGGGAATGGAAAAGCAGGGGCTGCTCGCGCATCCAGCACTGCTCGACGCCTGTTTCCAAGTGCTGGGGGGGATCCCAGAACTGGTGGGAGCTGGGGGCACATGGCTGCCGACTGGCTGGGACCGCTTCGTCCTGCGCGAGGCGTTGCCAGAGCGCGTCTTCTGCCGGGCGCTGGACCGCGGCGAGGGCGGCCAGACGCGCAAGGCAGATCTCTGGCTCTACACCGACACGGGCGAGGAGCTGGCGCGCATCGAGGGCTTTGCGCTCACACGCGCGAGCCCGACGGCCCTGTCGGCTGGCCGGGTGGAGGAAGCGCTGCATGAGATGGTGTGGCGCGAGGGGGCGGCCGTGGGCCTCCGGGATGCGGAGTTCCTCTCGGAGCCCCAGGAGATCAAGTCCGGCCTAGGAGCGACGGACCGATACCTAAAGGCGGCTGACTGTGACAGGGCTTCGCTCACCGAGCTCGGGCACGAGTTGGAGCGCGAGGCGCGCCGGCTGCTGCTGCGCGGATTCCGGGAACTGGGCTGGGAGCCCGCGCCGGGCGACCGTTTCGAACTGGAGGAGTTGCGCCGTCGGCTGAGGGTGACCGAAGATCACGGGCGACTGTTCGGGCGGTTGCTGTCAGTACTGGAGGGGATGGATCTCCTCGACCGGGAGCCGACTGGCGGCTGGCGCGTGATAACCGCAGCGGAAATGCCTGCGGAGTCCGCGGCGGGACCAGCCGACTCCCAAGCCGAATCCATCGAGCTGGACGTGCTCCGCCGTTGCGGGGAGTCTCTCGCCGACGTGCTCCGTGGCCGCGCCGATGCGCTGGACCTGCTCTTCGGCGGCGAGCTGGGAGCGGCGAGCCTGTACCGCGAGTCAGCCGTAGCGCGGGCAATGAACCAAATCGTCGCCGCCGCCGTGCGGGCGGCGGTCGCCGGGCTGCCGGAAGACCGGCCGCTACGGGTAATCGAGGTCGGCGCGGGGACCGGCGCGACCACCGCCGCCCTCTTGGACGTCCTGCCGGCCGACCGGACCGAATACACCTTCACCGACATCTCGCCCGGCTTCTTCCCGGACGCGGAGCGGGAGTTCGGCGAGCGGGGTGCCGGCCTTCGCTTCCTGGCGCTCGACATCGAACGGGACCCGGCAGATCAGGGCTTGGCCCTACACGGCTATGACCTCGTGATCGCCGCGAACGTCCTGCACGCGACCCGCGACCTAGGCCAGACGCTCGCCCACTGCCGGTGCCTGCTGGCCCCGTCAGGCGTGCTGGCGGCCATCGAGGAGACCGCCCGCAAGGAATGGCTGGACCTGACCTTCGGGCTGCTGCCCGGCTGGTGGCGCTTCCAAGACGCGTATCGCTCCGACTACGCGCTGGTCGGGCCCTCCGTCTGGCGCCAGGCCCTCGCGGACGCCGGATTTGGCGGGACTTCCCTGGTCGAGGATCCGTCCGGGGCTCTGCTGATTCTGGCGCGGGGGCCGGCGGAGGCGGGGACCGAAGGCGGTCTGTTCGTGCTGGCCGGCGAGAGCGAGCTGGGCACCGAGCTGGCGGCGGAGCTGGAGCGTCGGGGCAGCCGGGCGGTCAAAGGCCCCGCGGAGTCCGACCGGCAGGCGTGGCGCGGGTTCTTCGAGTCCTTGCCGGGCGCACTGCCCCTGCGCGGCGTCGCGTATCTGGGCGGGCTCCGGCCAGACGGTGCCGAGCTCTCGACCCGGGAGCTGGAAGCGGAGCTGCAGGCAGTCGATGCGGGCGCGCTGGCGCTGGTCCAAGGGATGTCGGACGCGGGCGTGTCGCCGGTGAGCGGCACGTGGTTCGTGACCCGGGGCGGCCAAGTGATCGAGCGGGAGCGCGCCGGCGCACTCGCGGGTGCCTCGCTGTGGGGCTTCGCCAGCGTGGTGGAGCTGGAGCACGGGGATCTGACGCCGCGCCTGCTGGACCTGGATCCGGAGTCTCCCCCGTCCGCCGGCGCGCTCGCCGACGAGCTGCTCTTCCCCGACCGCGAGACGCGCGTCGCCCGCCGGGGCGAGGCCCGCTTGGTGGCCCGGCTGACGCGCCTCGGCGGGAGGGCGGAGGGCTCGGCGGAATCCGGGCCGGGCGAGGCCCAACTGCGCGGGGACCGCAGCTATCTGATCACGGGAGGGCTCGGGGGGCTCGGGCTGGAGGTGGCGCGCTGGCTGGCCGGGGCGGGCGCCGGGGCCATCGTGCTGAACGGACGCCGCCCGCCCGACACGGCTGCCGAGGCTCTGATCGCGGAGCTCCGGCAGGGCAGCGCCGAAGTGCGCGTCGAGATCGCCGACGTCACGGACGAGGAGGCGGTGGCGGGGATGCTCGCGCGGATCGACGCCGAGCTGCCGCCGCTGGCGGGCGTGATCCACAGCGTGGGCGCGCTCGCCGACGCGGCCTTGACGAACCAAGACTGGGAGCGCTTCGAGCGGGTGCTGGGGCCCAAGGCGCTGGGGGCCTGGCGGCTGCACCGGGCGACGCTCGACCGGCAGCTGGACCTGTTCGTCCTCTTCTCCAGCTTGGCGGGCGTGGTCGGAAACCGCGGGCAGGCCAACCACGCGGCGGCCAACGCCTTCTTGGACCAGCTGGCGCGGCACCGCAGGGCGCTGGGCCTGCCGGGCCAGGCCATTGCCTGGGGAGCGTGGTCGGGCATCGGCGAGGCCGAGGAGCAGCGCGAGCGCATCACGCCGCGGCTGGCCGACTCAGGTGAGAAGTGGATGTCTCCCGAGCAGGGCATCGGTGCCTTGGCGCGGCTCGTGCGCGAGGATCTCGGGACCAGCGTGGCGGCGTTCGTCGACTGGTCGGCGCTTCCGTCACGGGCACCCTGGCTGGCAGAAGTGGCGGAGCGCGAGGAGGACCGCTCTTCCGCCGCGCCGGACGATCTCCTCAAGCGGCTCGGGACGCTCGCCCCCGGGCAGCGCCGGGAAGAACTGAGCCGGTTCCTCGGGGAACAGCTGGGCGAGGTACTGCGACTGCGCTCCGCGCCTCTGCCCTCGGCGGGATTCTTCGAGCTGGGCATGGACTCGCTGATGGCGGTGGAGCTTCGCAACCGCCTGAACCGGGCCTTCCGCGGCGCGTTCGTCGTCTCCAACACCGCGGTGTTCGATCATCCCGACATCGCCCGCCTGGCGGAACACCTTGCCGGCAAGCTAGCCGGCGCGGTGCCGGAGGTGCCGCAGGTGCAAGCCTTGCCCGCCGTCCGGAACCGCGGCGACGGACGCATCGCGATCGTGGGCATGGCCTGCCGCTTCCCCGGGGCGGAGGATGCCGAGGCGTTCTGGGCGCAGCTTCGCTCCGGCGCCGACTTGGTGACGAGAGGGCGTCCGGACGGACTCTTCGTGGATGCCGAGACGCAGGCGGCGCGCCCCTTCGGTGCCTATGTGGAAGGCCTCGACCGCTTCGACGCGGGCTTTTTCCGGATCGCCCCGGTCGAGGCGGAGCTGCTGGACCCCCAGCAGCGGATGCTGCTCGAGACCAGCTGGGCGGCGCTGGAGGACGCCGGCATCGCCCCGGACGCACTGCGCGGCAGCCGGACCGGAGTCTATGGCGGCGTGTGCGGCCACGACTATGAGGCTCTGGTCGCGACACTCGATGACGATCCGTCAACCAATCTCTACAGGTCCACGGGCATCGCCGCCTCGACGGCGGTCGGCCGGGTCGCCTTCGCACTCGGATTCGAGGGTCCGGCCATCACGGTGGACACCGCGTGTTCCTCGTCGCTCGTCGCGCTGCACCAGGCGGCGGCGGCGCTTCGCGCGGGCGAGGCGGACTTAGTGCTGGCGGGAGGTGTGAATGCGGTCCTGACCTCGAACTTCACCCGGATCTTCACCGACGCCGGCATGCTCGCCCCTGATGGACGCTGCAAGACCTTCGACGCGGCGGCCGATGGTTACGTAAGGAGCGAGGGATGCGGGATGGTTGTGCTCAAGCGCCTCGCGGACGCGGAGGCAGCCGGAAACCGGATCCTCGCGGTTGTGCTCGGGTCGGCTGTGAACCAGGATGGCGCCAGCGCCGGCCTGACCGTGCCGAACGGCCCGGCCCAAGAGCGGGTGATCGCGGAAGCGCTCGCGCGGGCGGGCGTCGAGGCCTCCTCGGTGGACTACTTGGAGGCGCACGGCACGGGCACCGAACTGGGCGATCCGGTCGAGGTGGAGGCGGCGGCGGCGGTTTACGGCCGAGGCCGCAGCGCGGACCGCCCGCTGCTGGTCGGATCGGTGAAGACAAACGTGGGACACCTCGAGGCGGCGGCGGGCGTGGCCGGGCTGATCAAGACGGTGCTCGCGATCCGCTCCGGGCTGATTCCGCGCCACCTGCACTTCGAGCGGCCCAATCCGCGGATGGACTGGGAGAAGCTCCCTGTCCGGGTGACGTCGGAGGCGACCCCTTGGCCGGAGGCCGAGCGGCCAAGGCGGGCCGCCATTAGCTCCTTCGGATACTCGGGCACCAATTCCCATGTCGTGATCGAGGGATACGCCGAGGAGCGCGAGCCGCCGCGCATCGAGCTGCCCGTACTGCCGGAGGCGGGTGTGGATGACCGCGTCCCGCAGGCCGACGCTCCCCGCCAGCACCGCCTGCTCCCGCTGTCCGCCAAATCCGAGGGAGCGCTTCGTCAGCTGGCCAGCCGCTACCAGGCCGCCCTCTCGGAAGACATCCCGCTCGCCAATATGGCGTGGACAGCGGGGGTGGGGCGGAGCCATTTCCGCTACCGCTCCGGCCTCGTGTTCCAAGACCGGGCCTCGCTGGCGCAGCAGCTGGAAGTGGTGAGCCAGGGGGCCGCGGCGTCGCCCAGCTCCGGAAGGGTCGCCTTCCTTTACACCGGCCAGGGCAGCCAGTGGGCGGGGATGGGCCGGGAGCTCTATGAGACCGAGCCGGTCTTCCGGGCGGTCCTGGACCGGTGCGAGGAGGTGTTCCGCGCAGAACGCGGCAGATCTCTTCTCGCCGTAATCTTCGAGGATTCCGAGCGGCTGGAGCGGACCGAATGGACGCAGCCGGCGCTCTACGCGCTGGAGAGCGGGCTGACGGCTTTGTGGGCCAGCGTGGGGGTGCGGCCCGATGTCGTGTTCGGGCACAGCGTGGGAGAGATCGCGGCGGCCGCGGCCGCCGGTGCCTTTGATCTCGAGACCGGGATGCGCTTCGCCACGCGCCGGGGCGCGCTGATGGGTTCGCTTCCCGATGGAGGTGCGATGGCGGCGGTGTTCGCCTCGCGCGACCGCGTCACAGCCGCGCTGGAAGGTGCGGTGTCGCTGGCAGCGGACAACGGGGCGCACCAAGTCGTGAGTGGGCCGGAGGCCGACATCGAGGCGCTCCTGAAGCGCTTCGAGAAGGACGGACTGCGAGTGGAGCGTCTGCGGACCAACCACGCCTTCCACAGTGCGCTGATGGAGCCGCTGCTGGCGGATCTGGAAGCGGCGGCGCCCAGTGCCTCGGCCCCGTCGGTGCGGTTGGTGAGCGATATGAGCGGGCAGGTGCTGGAAGGGCCCCCCGACGAAGCGTACTGGCGGCGCCAGGCGCGCGAGCCCGTCCAGTTCGCGACGGCGGTGCGGACGCTGGCGGAACTGGAGGCAGGGCTTTTGCTGGAGATCGGGCCCCATGGCGTGCTGGGACCGATGGCGGCGCTCGCCTGGCCGCACGCCGAGGTGCCTCCCGTCATCCCGAGCCAGCGGCGCGACGGGAACGGGGACTTCGCCGGCGCGGTGGCAGCTGCGTATGAGGCGGGTCTCGACATCGCCTTCGAGGGCCTGTTTGTCGGGGAGCGGCGGCGGCGGGTCTCGCTGCCCGCCTATCCGTTCCAGCGGGAGCGCTACTGGATTTCCTCCTCGTTACGTCCGCGGCCTGAAGCCGAACACGCGCTTCTGGGCGTGCAACGAGATTCCCCGGATGGCGAGCACTCATTCGAGCGGCAGATCCTTAGCCATGATCCAGCGTGGCTCGCCGACTTCCGAGTGTTCGGCGAGGTCGTTGCTCCGGGCGCACTCTACGCAGCGCAGGTGAGTGAAGCGCTCCGGGAAGCGCACCACGAACCTCCCATCGTCCTCCATGAGACCTCGATCACGCGCCCGCTCGTGCTGTCGGGCGAGGCGGCCCGGTTGGTCCAAGTGGTGCTGGGCGAGGATCGCGGCTGGAAGGTCGTCAGCAGGGATGCAGGGGGGCGTTGGGAGACACATGCCGAAGGCCGCTGGGCACCATTCGGCGCAGCCACGTCCGAGTCGGTAGATCTCGGCGCACTGATGGAGGGCCTCGCTCAGGTGGGCGTGGAGGAACGGTACTTCGAACGGGATCGTGGCACCGCCGGAATCGCATACGGGCCGGCGTTCCGCGGTCTGACCCGGCTCTGGTCGGGCTCTGGCGAAGCGCTAGGCGAGGTGCTGCTTCCAGCGGGGGTGGATCAGCGGAGACTCGTCGCACATCCGGCTCTGCTCGATGCCTGTTTCCAAGTGCTGGGGCGGATCCCGGAGCTAGACGGAGCCGGAGGCACTTGGCTGCCGAGCCGATGGGAGCGCTTCGTCCTGCATGACTCGCTGCCGGAGCGCGTCTTCTGCCGGGCAGTCGACCGGGGCGAGGGCGGCCAGATACGCAAGGCAGACCTCTGGCTGTATTCGGAGACAGGCGAGGAGCTGGCACGGATTGAGGGCTTCACGCTCAGACGCACGAGCCGGACCGCCCTGTCGGGTGACCGCGTGGATGAGGCGCTGCACGCGGTGGCGTGGTGCGAGGGGGCGGCGGTGGGCCTCCGAGACGCGGACTTCCTAGCCTCGCCGCAGGAGATCCAGATCGGCTTGGGAGCGCTGGACGGATACCTCGAGGCGGAGGGCCGCGACGGGGCGTCGCTCTCTGCGCTGGGGCGCGACCTAGAACGTGAGTCGCGTCGGCAGCTGGTCGGCGCATTCCGGGAGCTGGGATGGGAGCCCAAGCCGGGAGACCGTTTCGAGACGGACGAGTTGCGCCGCCGGCTGAGGGTGACCGAGGATCACGGGCGGCTGTTCGGCCGGTTCCTGTCGATGCTGGAGGAGATGGGGCTCCTCGGCCGGGAGCCGGCTGGCGGCTGGCGCGTGGCAGCCGTGCTGGAAGCGCCGACGGAGCCCGAGGCGGGGCCGACCGACTCCGCAGCCGATTCCATCGAATTGGGCCTGCTCCGCCGCTGCGGGGAGTCGCTCGCTGACGTGCTCCGCGGCCGCGCCGATGCCGTGGACCTGCTCTTCGGCGGCGAGCCGGGAGCGGCGAGCCTGTACCGCGAGTCGATCCTAGCGCGGGCAGTGAACCGAATGGTCGCCGACGCTGTGCGCACAGCGGTCGCCGGGTTGCCGGAAGACCGGGCGTTGCGGGTGATCGAGGTCGGCGCGGGGACCGGCGCGACCACCGCCGCCCTTTTGGAGGCCCTGCCGGCCGATCGGACTGAATACACCTTCACCGACATCTCGACCGGCTTCTTCCCGGACGCGGAGCGGGAGTTCGGCGAGCGGGGTGCCGGCCTTCGCTTCTCGGCGCTCGACATCGAACGAGACCCGGCAGATCAGGGCTTGGCCCTACACGGCTATGACCTCGTGATCGCCGCGAACGTGCTGCACGCTACCCGCGACCTAGCTCAGACGCTCGCCCACTGTCGGCGCCTGCTGGCCCCGTCGGGCGTGCTGGTGGCCGTCGAGGAAGCCGTTGCCAAGGAATGGCTGGACTTGACCTTCGGGCTGCTGCCCGGCTGGTGGCGCTTCCAAGACGCGTATCGCTCCGACTACGCGCTGGTCGGGCCCTCCGTCTGGCGGCAGGCTCTCGCGGACGCCGGATTTGGCGGGACCTCCCTGGTCGAGGATCCCTCCGGGGCGCTTCTGATCCTGGCCCGGGGGCCGGCGGAGGCGGAAGCCGAAGGCGGGCTGTTCGTGCTGGCCGGGGAGAGCGAGCTGGGCGCCGAGCTGGCAGCGGAACTGGAGCGCCGGGGCAGCCGGGCGGTCGAAGGCCCCGCGCAGGCCGACCGGCAGGCGTGGCGCGGGTTCTTCGAGTCCTTGCCGGGCGCGCTGCCCCTGCGCGGCGTGGCGTATCTGGGCGGGCTCCGGCCAGATGGCACCGATTTCTCGACCCGGGAGCTGGAAGCGGAGCTGCGGGCGGTGGATGCGGGCGCGCTGGCGCTGGTCCAGGGGATGTCGGACGCGGGCGTGTCGCCGGTCAGCGGCACCTGGTTCGTGACCCGGGGCGGCCAGGTGATCGAGCGGGAGCGCTGCGGCGCGCTCGCGGGGGCCTCGCTGTGGGGCTTGGCGAGCGTGGTGGAGCTGGAGCACGGGGATCTGACGCCGCGCCTGCTGGACCTGGATCCCGAGTCACCCCCGTCCGCCGGCGCGCTCGCCGACGAGTTGCTCTTCCCCGACCGCGAGACGCGCGTCGCCCGCCGGGCCGGGGACCGCTTGGTGGCTCGGCTGAGGCGCCTCGCCGGGTCGGCGGAGGATGCGGCGGAACCCGGCCCGGGCGAGGCGCGGCTGCGCAGGGAGGGCAGCTATCTGATCACGGGAGGGCTCGGGGGGCTCGGGCTGGAGGTGGCTCGCTGGCTGGCCGGGGCGGGCGCCGGGGCCATCGTGCTGAACGGGCGTCGCCCGCCCGACACGGAAGCCGAGGCGCTGATCGCGGAGCTCCGGCAGGGCGGCACCGAGGTGCGCGTCGAGATCGCCGATGTGACAGACGAGGAGGCAGTGGCGGGGATGTTCGGGCGGATCGACGCCGCGCTGCCGCCGCTGGCGGGCGTGATCCACAGCGCGGGAGCGCTCGCCGACGCGGCCTTGACGAACCAAGACTGGGAGCGCTTCGAGGGGGTGCTCGGGCCCAAGGCGCTGGGGGCCTGGCGGCTGCACCGGGCGACGCTCGACCGGCAGCTCGACCTGTTCGTCCTCTTCTCCAGCCTGGCGGGCGTGGTCGGAAACCGCGGGCAGGCCAACCACGCGGCGGCCAACGCCTTCCTCGACCAGCTGGCGCTGCACAGGAGGGCACTGGGCCTGCCGGGCCAGGCGATTGCCTGGGGAGCGTGGTCGGGCATCGGCGAGGCCGAGGAGCAGCGCGAGCGCATCGCGCCGCGGCTGGCCGACTCGGCCGAGGAGTGGATGTCTCCCGAGCAGGGCATCGGTGCCTTGGCGCGGCTCGTGCGCGAGGATGTCGGGACCAGCGTGGCGGCGTTTGTCGACTGGGCGGCGCTTCCGTCGCGGGAACCCTGGCTCGCAGAAGTGGCGGGGCGCGAACAGGGCCGCGCTCGCGCCGCTCCGGACGATTTCCTCAAGCGGCTCGCGGGGCTCGCCTCCGGGGAGCGGCGGGAAGAACTGATCCGGTTCCTTGGGGGGCAGCTGGTCGAGGTCCTGCGACTGCGCTCTGCGCCTCTGCCCTCGGCGGGATTCTTCGAGCTGGGCATGGACTCGCTGATGGCGGTCGAGCTCCGCAACCGCCTGAACCGGGCCTTCCGCGGCGCGTTCGTCGTCTCCAACACCGCAGTGTTCGATCATCCCGACATCGCCCGCCTGGCGGAACACCTTGCCGGCAAGCTAGTCGGCGCGGTGCCGGAGGTGCTGCGGGTGCAAGCCTTGCCCGCCGCCCGGGGCCGCGGCGACGAGCGCATCGCGATCGTGGGCATGGCCTGCCGCTTCCCCGGTGCGGAAGATGCCGAGGCGTTCTGGGCGCAGCTTCGCTCCGGTGCGGACCTGGTGACTAGGGGGCGGCCGGACGGGCTCTTCGTGGATGCGGAGACGGAGGCGGCGCGGCCCTTCGGCGCCTATGTGGAAGGACTGGACCGCTTCGACGCGGGCTTTTTCCGGATCGCCCCAGTCGAGGCGGAGCTGCTGGACCCCCAGCAGCGGATGCTGCTCGAGACCAGCTGGGCGGCGCTGGAGGACGCCGGGATCGCCCCGGACGGGCTGCGCGGCAGCCGGACTGCGGTGTACGGCGGAATCTCGACGGGCGACTACGAGACGCTCGTCGCCGGTCCCGGTGACGATCCATCGACCAATATCTACAGGTCCACCGGCATCGCCGCCTCGGCTGCGGTCGGCCGGGTCGCCTTCGCACTCGGCCTCGAGGGTCCGGCCATGACCGTGGACACCGCCTGTTCCTCGTCACTGGTCGCGCTGCACCAGGCAGCGGCGGCGCTCCGGCAGGGCGAAGCGGACTTGGCGCTGGCGGGAGGTGTGAACGCGGTCCTGACCTCGAGCGCCACCCGGATCTTCACCGACGCCGGCATGCTCGCCGCGGATGGACGCTGCAAGACCTTCGACTCGGCAGCCGACGGCTATGTGCGAGGCGAGGGATGCGGGATGGTTGTGCTCAAGCGCCTTGCGGACGCGGAGGCAGCCGGAGACCGGATCCTCGCGGTTGTGCTCGGATCGGCTGTGAACCAGGATGGCGCCAGCGCCGGCCTGACCGTGCCGAACGGCCCGGCCCAGGAGCGGGTGATCGCGGAAGCGCTTGCGCGGGCGGGCGTGGAGGCCTCCTCGGTGGACTATCTGGAGGCACACGGCACGGGCACCGAACTGGGTGATCCGGTCGAGGTGGAGGCGGCAGCGGCGGTGTACGGCCGCGGTCGGAGCCCGGACCGCCCGCTGCTGGTCGGATCGGTGAAGACGAACGTGGGCCACCTGGAGGCGGCGGCGGGCATGGCCGGACTGATCAAGACGGTGCTCGCGATTCGCTCCGGGGTGATTCCGCGCCACCTGCACTTCGAGCGGCCCAACCCGCGGATGGACTGGGAGAGGCTCCCTGTCCAAGTGACGTCGGAGATGATGTCTTGGCCGGAGGCCGAGCGGCCGCGGCGGGCCGCGGTCAGCTCCTTCGGATACTCGGGCACCAATGCCCATGTCGTGATCGAGGGATACGCCGAGGGGCGCGAGCCGCCGCGCATCGCGGTGCCCGCGCTGCCGGAGCCGGGTGCGGATGACCGCGTCCCGCAGGCCGACGCTCCCCGCCAGCATCGCCTGCTCCCGCTGTCCGCGAAATCCGAGGGAGCGCTTCGTCAGCTGGCCGACCGCTATCAAGCCGCCCTCTCGGAAGACACGCCGCTCGCCGACATGGCGTGGACGGCGGGGGTGGGGCGGAGCCATTTCCGCTACCGCTCCGGCCTCGTGTTCCAGGACCGAGCCTCGCTGGCGGAGCAGCTGGAGGTGGCGAGGCAGGGTGCCGCGGCGTCGCCCACTGCGGGAAGGGTCGCCTTCCTTTACACCGGCCAAGGGAGCCAGTGGGCGGGAATGGGCCGGGATCTCTATAAGGCCGAGCCGGTCTTTCGGGCGATTCTTGACCGATGCGAGGATGTGTTCCGCGCAGAGCGTGGCAGGTCGCTTCTCACGGTGATCTTCGAGGATTCCGAGCGGCTGGAGCGGACCGAATGGACGCAGCCGGCGCTCTACGCGCTGGAGAGCGGGCTGACGGCGCTGTGGGCCAGCGTCGGCGTGCGGCCCGATGTCGTCTTCGGGCACAGCGTGGGTGAGATCGCGGCAGCCGCGGCAGCCGGTGCCTTTGATCTCGAGACCGGGATGCGGTTCGCCATGCGCCGGGGCGCGCTGATGGGTTCGCTTCCCGCCGGAGGTGCGATGGCGGCAGTGTTCGCTTCGCGCGGCCGCGTCACAGACGCGCTCGAAGGTGCGGTGTCGCTGGCGGCGGACAACGGTGCGCACCAAGTCGTGAGCGGGCCGGAGGCCGAAATCGAGGCGCTCTCGAAGCGCTTCGAAGAGGACGGCCTGCGCGTGGAGCGACTGCGGACCAGCCACGCCTTCCACAGCGCGCTGATGGAGCCGCTGCTGGCGGATCTGGAAGCGGCGGCGCCGCGAGCCTCGAAACCCTCGGTGCGGCTGGTAAGCGATGTGAGCGGGCGCATGCTGGAAAGCGCCCCCGACGGTGCGTACTGGCGGCGCCAAGCGCGCGAGCCCGTCCAGTTCGCGACGGCGGTGCAGACGCTGGCAGCCGTGGAGGCAGGGCTCTTGCTGGAGATCGGGCCCCGTGGCGTGCTGGGACCGATGGCGGTGCTCGCCTGGCCACACGCCGAGGTGCCTCCCGTGATCCCGAGCCAGCGGCGCGACGGGAACGGGCAATTCGCCGATGCGGTGGCTAGGGCGTACGAGGCAGGCCTCGACATTGCCTTCGAGGGCCTGTTTGTCGGGGAGCGGCGGCGGCGGGTCTCGCTGCCCGCCTATCCGTTCCAGCGGGAGCGCTACTGGATCTCGCGATCCTCGCGTCGGCAGCTAGGGGCGGGGCACGCGTTGCTCGGGGTGCAGCGGGATTCCCCGGATGGCGAGCACTCCTTCGAGAGGGAGTTTCAGAGTGAGGATCCAGCCTGGCTCGCAGACCACCGCGTGTTCGGCGAAGTGGTCGCACCGGGTGCCCTCTACGTGACGCAGGTGAGTGAAGCGCTCCGGGAAACCCACCACGAACTTCCCGTCGTGCTGGAGGAGACCGCGATCACGCGCCCACTCGCATTGGCGGGGGACGAGGGCCGCGTGGTTCAAGTGGTGCTCGGCGAGGATCGCGGCTGGAAGGTTGTCAGCAGGGATGCAGGGGGGCGTTGGGAGACACATGCCGAAGGCCGCTGGGCACCATTCGGCGCAGCCACGTCCGAGTCGGTAGATCTCGGCGCACTGATGGGGGGCCTCGCTCAGGTGGGCGTGGAGGAACGGTACTTCGAACGGGACCGTGGCACCACCGGAATCGCGTACGGGCCGGCGTTCCGCGGTCTGACCCGGCTCTGGTCGGGCTCTGGCGAAGCGCTAGGCGAGGTGCTGCTTCCAGCGGGTGTGGATCAGCGGAGACTTCTCGCGCATCCGGCTCTGCTCGATGCCTGTTTCCAGGTGCTCGGGGGAATTCAGCAGTTCGCCGGAGCCGGGGGCACATGGCTGCCGATCGGCTGGGACCGTTTCATCTTGCGCGATGCGCTGCCGGAGCGCGTCTACTGCCGGGCATTCGACCGCGGCGAAGGCGGGGGGACGCACAGGGCTGATCTCGGTCTTTACGCGGAGACCGGGGAGGAGCTGGCGCGTATCGAAGGCTTTGCGCTCCGACAGGCAAGCGAGACCGCAACGTTGGGTCAGCGGGTGGATGCGGCGCTGCACGAGGTGGCGTGGCACGAAGGGGCAGCGGTGGGACTCCGAGACGCGGACTTCCTAGCCGCGCCGCAGGAGATCAAGTCCGGTCTGGGAGCGGCGGACGGATACCTCGAGGCGGAGCGCGGCGACGGGACCGGGCGCGAACTGGAGCGTGAGGCTCACCGGCTGCTGCTGCGCGGATTCAGGGATCTGGGGTGGGAGCCCAAGCCGGGCGACCGTTTCGAGACGGACGAATTGCGCCGCCGATTGAGGGTGACCGAGGATTACGGGCAGCTGTTCGGCCGGTTGCTGTCAGTGTTGGAGGAAATGGGGCTCCTCGACCGGGAGCCAGCTGGTGGCTGGCGCGTAGCAGCCGCGCCGGAAGCGCCTGCGGAGCCCGAGGAGGGGCCGACCGACTCCGCAGCCGATTCCATCGAACTGGGCCTGCTCCGCCGCTGTGGGGAGTCGCTCGCTGACGTGCTCCGCGGCCGTGCCGATGCACTGGACGTGCTCTTCGGGGGCGAGCCGGGAGCGGCGAGCCTGTACCGCAAGTCGGCCGCCGCGCGGGCGTTGAACCGCATGGTCGCCGACTCCGTGCAGACGGCGGCGGCCGGGCTGCCGGAAGGCCGGCCGCTACGGGTGATCGAGGTAGGCGCAGGGACGGGCGCGACCGCCGCCGCCCTCTTGGACGTACTGCCGGCCGACCGGACCGAATACACCTTCACCGACATCTCGACCGGCTTCTTCCCGGATGCAAAGGGAGAGTTCGGCGAGTGGGGCGCGGGCCTTCGCTTCCTAGCTCTAGACATCGAACGGGACCCGGCGGACCAGGGCTTCGCGCTCCACGGCTACGACCTCGTGATTGCTGCGAATGTCTTGCACGCGACCCGCGATCTAGGCCAGACGCTCGCTAATTGCCGACGCCTCCTAGCGCCATCGGGCGTGCTGGTGGCCGTCGAGGAAACCGCCCGCAAGGAGTGGCTGGACCTGACCTTCGGACTGCTGCCCGGCTGGTGGCGGTTCCAAGATGCGTATCGCACCGACTACGCGCTGGTCGGGCCTACCGTCTGGCGGCAGGCCCTCGCGGATGCCGGATTTGGCGGAACCTCCTTGGTCGAGGATCCTTCCGGGGCGCTGCTGATCCTGGCGCGGGGGCCGGCGGAGGCGGGGGCCGAAGGCGGGCTGTTCGTGCTGGCGGGGGAGAGCGAGCTGGGCACCGAGCTGGCGGCGGAGCTAGATCGCCGGGGCAGCCGGGCGGTCGAGGGACCTGCAGGGGCCGACCGCCAAGCATGGCGCGGGTTCTTCGAGTCATCGCCCGGTGTGCTTCCGCTGCTGGGCGTGGTTTATCTGGGCGGGCTCCGGCCAGAGGGCGCCGAGCTCTCGACCCGGGAGCTGGAAGCGGAGCTGCAGGCGGTCGATGCGGGCGCGCTGGCGCTGGTCCAGGGGATGTCGGACGCGGGCGTGTCGCCGGTCAGCGGCACTTGGTTCGTGACCCGGGGCGGCCAAGTGATCGAGCGCGAGTGCGGCGGCGCCCTCGCAGGTGCCTCGCTGTGGGGCTTGGCGAGCGTGGTGGAGCTGGAGCACGGGGATCTGACGCCGCGCCTGCTGGATCTGGATCCCGAGTCTCCCCCGTCTGCCGGCGCGCTCGCCGACGAGCTGCTCTTCCCCGACCGCGAGACGCGCGTCGCCCGCCGGGGCGGGGACCGCTTGGTGGCCCGGCTGACCCGCCTCGCCGGGCGGTCGGAGGATGCGGCGGAATCCGGGCGGGGCGAGTCTCGGCTGCGCGGGGATCGCAGCTATCTGATCACGGGAGGGCTCGGGGGGCTCGGGCTGGAGGTGGCGCGCTGGCTGGCCGGGGCCGGCGCCGGGGCCATCGTGCTGAACGGTCGCCGCCCGCCCGACACGGAAGCCGAGGCGCTGATCGCGGAGCTCCGGCAGGGCAGCGCCGAGGTGCGCGTCGAGATCGCCGACGTGACGGACGAGGAGGCTGTGGCGGGAATGCTCGCGCGGATCGACGCCGAGCTGCCGCCGCTGGCGGGCGTGATCCACAGCGTGGGAGCGCTTGCAGACGGGGCATTGACGAACCAGGACTGGGAGCGCTTCGAGCGTGTGCTGGGGCCCAAGGCGCTGGGGGCCTGGCGCCTGCACCGGGCGACGCTCGACCGGCAGCTCGACCTGTTCGTCCTCTTCTCCAGCCTGGCGGGCGTGGTCGGAAACCGCGGGCAGGCCAACTACGCGGCGGCCAACGCCTTTTTAGACCAGCTGGCGCGGCACCGAAGGGCGCTGGGCCTGCCGGGCCAGGCCATTGCCTGGGGGACGTGGTCAGGCATCGGCGAGGCCGAGGAGCAGCGCGAGCGCATCACGCCGCGACTGGCCGACTCGGCCGAGGAGTGGATGACTCCCGAGCAGGGCATCCGTGTCTTGGCACGGCTCGTGCGCGAGGATGTCGGGACCAGCGTGGCGGCGTTCGTCGACTGGTCGGCGCTTCCGTCGCGGGCGCCTTGGCTCGCAGATGTGGCAGGGCGCGAGGAGCGCCGCGCCCTCGCCGCTCCGGACGATCTCCTGAAGCGGCTGGGGGGGCTCGCCCCCGGAGAGCGCCGCGAAGAACTGATCCGGCTCCTCGGGGAACAGCTGGTCGAGGTCCTGCGCCTGCGTTCCGCGCCGGCGCCCTCGGCCGGATTCTTCGAGCTGGGCATGGACTCGCTGATGGCGGTCGAGCTTCGCAACCGCCTGAACCGGGCCTTCCGCGGCGCGTTCGTCGTCTCCAACACCGCGCTGTTCGACCATCCCGACATCGCCCGCCTGGCGGAACACCTCGCCGGCAAGCTAGCCGACGCTGTACCGGAGGCACCGAGGCTGAGAGCCTTTCCCGCCGTCCGCGGCCGCAGCGACGAACGCATCGCGATCGTGGGCATGGCCTGCCGCTTCCCCGGGGCGGAGGATGCCGAGGCGTTCTGGGCCCAGCTTCGCTCTGGCGCCGACCTAGTGACGAGGGGGCGTCCGGACGGGCTCTTCGTGGATGCCGAGACGCAGGCGGCGCGGCCCTTCGGCGCCTATGTGGAAGGCCTCGACCGCTTTGACGCAGGCTTCTTCCGGATCGCTCCGGTAGAGGCGGAGCTGCTGGATCCCCAGCAGCGGATGCTGCTCGAGACCAGCTGGGCGGCGCTAGAGGACGCCGGGATCGCCCCGGACGGGCTGCGCGGCAGCCGGACCGGGGTGTACGGCGGGGTCGCGACGAGCGATTACCAAGAACTCACCGCTAGGAGTGTGGATGATCCGTCGACCAACCTCTACAGGGCCACCGGGGCCACGCCCTCGGCCGCGGTCGGCCGAGTAGCGTTCGCGCTCGGCCTAGAGGGTCCGGCCATCACGGTGGACACCGCGTGTTCCTCGTCGCTGGTGGCGCTGCACCAAGCGGCGGGGGCACTCCGCGCAGGCGAGGTGGACCTTGCGCTGGCGGGAGGAGTGAACGCAATCCTTACGTCGACCGTTACCCAGATCTTTACCGACGCCGGCATGCTCGCCGCGGACGGACGCTGCAAGACCTTCGACTCGGCAGCCGACGGCTATGTACGAGGCGAGGGATGCGGGATGGTTGTGCTCAAGCGCCTTGCGGACGCGGAGGCAGCCGGAGACCGGATTCTCGCGCTTGTACGCGGATCGGCGGTGAACCAAGACGGCGCGAGCGCCGGCTTCACAGTTCCGAATGGTCCGGCCCAAGAGCGGGTGATCGAGGAGGCGCTTGCGCGGGCGGGCGTCGAGGCCTCCTCGGTGGACTACTTGGAGGCGCACGGCACGGGCACCGAACTGGGCGATCCGGTCGAAGTGGAGGCAGCGGCGGCGGTGTACGGCCGCGGCCGGAGCCCAGACCGCCCACTGCTGATGGGATCGGTGAAGACGAACGTGGGCCACCTAGAGGCGGCAGCGGGGGTAGCCGGGCTGATCAAGGCGGTGCTCGCGATCCGCTCCGGGGTGATTCCGCGCCACCTGCACTTCGCGCGGCCCAACCCGCGGACGGACTGGGAGAAGCTCCCCGTCCGGGTGACGTCGGAGGCGACCCCGTGGCCGGAGGCCGAGCGGCCGCGACGGGCCGCCGTCAGCTCCTTCGGATACTCGGGCACCAACGCCCATGTCGTGATCGAGGGCTACGCCGAGGATCGCGAACCTCCGCACTTTGAGATCCTCGCACCGCCGGAGTTGGGTCTGGATGACAGTGTCCCGCAGGCCGACGCTTCCCGCCAGCACCGCCTGCTCCCGATTTCGGCGAAGTCCGATGACGCCCTCCGGCAGCTGGCTGGCCAGTACCGGGCCGGACTCGCGGACGTTACCTCGCTCGCCGACATGGCGTGGACGGCGAGCACGGGCCGGAGCCATTTCCGCTGCCGCTCTGCTCTCGTGTTTGGCGATCGCGCCTCGCTGCAGGAGCAGTTGGAAGGGTTGAGGCAAGGCGCAGGGGCGTCGCCAGCCGAAGGAAAGGTCGCCTTCCTCTACACCGGGCAGGGGAGCCAGTGGGCGGGCATGGGCCGGGAGCTCTATGAGGCCGAGCCGGTGTTCCGGGCAGTTCTGGACCGTTGCGAGGAAGTGTTCCGCGCAGAGCACGGCAAGGCGCTTCTCCCGGTGATCTTCGAGGGTTCCGAGCGGCTGGACCGGACCGAGTGGACGCAGCCAGCGCTCTACGCGCTGGAGAGCGGGCTGACCGCGCTGTGGGCCAGCGTGGGGGTGCGGCCCGACATCGTGTTCGGGCACAGCGTGGGAGAGATCGCGGCAGCGGCAGCGGCGGGAGCCCTCGATCTCGAAAGCGGGATGCGGTTCGCAACGCGCCGGGGCGCGCTGATGGGTTCGCTCTCGGCGGCAGGCGCGATGGCGGCGGTGTTCGCTTCGGCGGAGCGGGTCGCTGCCAGCCTTGACGGTACGGTCTGCCTAGCAGCCGATAACGGCACGCACCAGGTCGTGAGCGGGCCGGAGGCCGATATCGAGGCGCTCCTGCAGACATTCGAAGAGGACGGTCTGCGCGTGGAGCGCCTACGGACCAGCCAGGCCTTCCACAGCGCGCTGATGGATCCGGTGCTGGCGGAGCTGGAAGCGGCGGCTCCCAGGGCCTCGGCACCGTCGGTGCGACTGGTAAGCGACGTGAGCGGGCAGGTGCTGGAAGGGGCTCCCGACGGAGCGTATTGGCGGCGCCAGGCGCGCGAGCCGGTCCAGTTCGCGACAGCGCTGAGGACGCTGGCGGACCTGCAGGCGGGGCTGCTGCTGGAGATCGGGCCGCATGGCGTGCTGGGCCCGATGGCGGCGCTGGGCTGGCCGCGCAGCGAGGCACCCACGGTGATCCCGAGCCAGCAGCGTGGCGGGAACGGGGACTTCGTCGGGGCGGTGGCGGGCGCGTACGAGGCGGGTCTGGACATTGCCTTCGAGGGCCTGTTTGTCGGAGAGCGGCGGCGGCGGGTCTCGCTGCCGGCCTATCCCTTCCAGCGGGAGCGCTATTGGGTCTCTGCCTCTGCGCGACGCCGGTCAGATGAGGGGCACGTGCTGCTCGGCGTGCAGCGGGATTCCCCGGATGGCGAGCATTCCTTCGAGAGACAGCTAGACAGTCGGGATCCGGCTTGGCTGGCCGACCACCGGGTGTTCGGCGAAGTCGTAGCGCCGGGTGCCCTCTACGCGGCGCAGGTGGTTGAAGCGCTCCGAGAGACACACCACGAACTTCCCGTCGTCCTTGAGGAGACCGCAATCACGCGCCCGCTGGTGTTGTCGGGCGAGGAAGGCCGGCTGGTTCAAGTGGTGCTCGGCGAGGACAGCGCTTGGAAGGTCGTCAGCAAGGATGCGGGCGGGCAATGGGAGACACATGCCGCAGGCCGCTGGGCACCCCTCCCCACAACTGCATCCGACCGGGCAGATCTCCCTGAGCTGCAGGTCGGCCTTACCCAAGTGGATGTGAAGGGCAAGTACCTCGAGCAAAAGCGGGATGGCACCGGTCTCGACTACGGGCCGGCCTTTCGCGGTCTGGCCCGGCTCTGGTCGGGCTCCGGCGAGGCACTGGGCGAGGTGCTGCTGCCGGCGGGAATGGAAAATCGGGTGCTGCTTGTCCATCCGGCACTGCTCGACGCCTGTTTCCAAGGGGTGGGTGGCATCGCCAAGCTGGCCGAAGCAGAGGGCACGTGGCTGCCGATCGGCTGGGACCGCTTCGTCTTGCACGGTGCGCTGCCGGATCGCGTCTTCTGCCGGGCACTCGACCGCAGCGAGGGCGCGGGGACGCTCAGGGCCGATCTCTGGCTCTACACGGACACGGGCGAGGAACTGGCCCGCATCGAGGGCTTCGCGCTCAAACGCGTGAGCCAGAGCACCCTGCCGGGTGGGCGGGTCGAGGAGGCTCTCCACGAGGTGGTGTGGCGCGAAGGGGCGGCGGTGGGACTTTGGGAGGCAGACTTCCTCGCCGGGCCACGGGAGATCGAATCCGGCCTGGGAACGCTGGACGGATACCTTGAGGCGGAGGGCCGCGACGGGGCGTCGCTCGCAGCCCTGGGGCGGGAGCTGGAGCTTGAATCCCGTCGGGCGCTGCTGCGCGGATTCCGGGAGCTGGGGTGGGCGCCTAGCGCGGGGGACCGTTTCGAGACGGACCAGCTGCGCCGCCAGCTCAGGGTGACGGAGGATCACGGGCGGCTGTTCGGCCGCTTGCTGTCGGTACTGGAGGAGATGGGGCTCCTCGCCCGGGAGCCGGCTGGCGGCTGGCATGTTGCAACCGTGCCGGAAGCACCCCCAGAGCCCGAGGCGGCGCCGACCGACTCCGCAGCCGATTCCATCGAGCTGGGCCTGCTCCGCCGCTGCGGGGAGTCGCTCGCCGACGTGCTCCGCGGCCGCGCTGATGCGCTGGACCTGCTCTTCGGCGGAGAACCGGGAGCGGCGAGCCTGTACCGCGAGTCGGCCTCCGTGCGGGCGGTGAACCGCATGGCCGCCGACGGCTTGCGCGCGGCGGTCGCCGGGCTGCCCGAAGGCCGGCCGCTACGGGTGATCGAGGTCGGCGCGGGGACGGGCGCTACCACCGCCGCCCTCTTGGACGTCCTACCAACCGACCGGACCGAATACACCTTCACCGACATCTCGACCGGCTTCTTCGCGGACGCAAAGCGGGAATTCGGCGAGCGGGGCGCGGGCATCCGATTGCGGGCGCTCGACATCGAACAGGATCCGGCGGATCAGGGGTTCGCTCCCCACGGCTACGACCTCGTGATCGCCGCGAACGTCTTGCACGCGACCCGAGACCTAGGTGAGACGCTCGCTCACTGCCGGCGCCTCCTGGCCCCGTCGGGCTTGCTGTTGGCCGTCGAGGAAACCACTCGCAAGGAGTGGCTGGACCTAACCTTCGGACTGCTGCCCGGCTGGTGGCGCTTCCAAGACGCGTATCGCTCCGACTACACGCTGGTCGGGCCGCCCGTCTGGGAGCAGGCACTCGCGGACGCGGGATTTGCGGAAACGGCCCTGATCGAGGATCCAGCAGGAGCACTCCTGATCTTGGCGCGGGGGCCGTCGGAGGTGGAGACCGAAGGCGGGCTGTTCGTGCTGGCCGGAGAAGGCAAGCTGGGCACCGAGCTGGCGGCGGAGCTAGATCGCCGGGGCAGCCGAGCGATCCAGGGACCTGCAGAGGCCGGCCGCAAGGCATGGCGCGGGTTCTTCGAGTCATTGCCCGGTGTACTTCCGCTGCGGGGAGTCGTTTATTTGGGCGGGGTGCGACGAGACGGGCAGGGGCTGTCCGCGAGCGAGCTGCAGGCAGATCTGGAGGCGGCGGATGCGGGCGCGCTGGCGCTAGTCCAAGGGATGTCGGACGCTGGCGTGTCGCCGGTCAGCGGCACTTGGTTCGTGACCCGGGGCGGCCAAGTGATCGAGCGGGAGCGCTGCGGCGCACTCGTGGGGGCCTCGTTGTGGGGCTTCGCGAGCGTGGTGGACCTAGAGCACGGGGATCTGATGCCGCGCCTGCTGGACTTGGATCCCGAATCTCCTCCATCTGCTGGCACGGTTGCCGACGAAGTGCTCTTCCCTGACCGCGAAACACGCATCGCCCGCCGGGGCGGGGACCGCTTGGTGGCCCGGCTGACACGCCTCGCCGGGCGGGCGGGGGATTCGGCGGATCCCGGCCCGGGCGAGGCCCGGCTGCGCGGGGACCGCAGCTATCTGATCACGGGAGGGCTCGGGGGGCTCGGGCTGGAGGTGGCGCGCTGGCTCGCCGGGGCGGGAGCCGGGGCCATCGTGCTGAACGGACGCCGACCACCCGATGCGGAAGCCGAGGCGCTGATCGTCGAGCTCCGGGGGGGCAGCGCCGCGGTGCGCGTCGAGATCGCCGACGTGACCGACGGGGAGGCGCTGGCGGGTATGCTCGCACGGATCGACGCCGAGCTGCCGCCGCTGGCAGGCGTGATCCACAGCGTGGGCGCGCTCGCCGACGCGGCCTTGACGAACCAAGACTGGGAGCGCTTCGAGCAGGTGCTCGGGCCCAAGGCGCTGGGGGCCTGGCGGCTGCACCGGGCGACGCTCGACCGGCAGCTCGACCTGTTCGTTCTCTTCTCTAGCGTGGCGGGCGTTGTCGGGAGTCCGGGCCAGGCCAACCACGCGGCGGCCAACGCCTTCCTAGACCAGCTGGCGCGGCACCGGAGGGCGCTGGGCCTGCCGGGTCAGGCCATTGCATGGGGAGCGTGGTCGGGCATTGGCGAGGCCGAGGAGCAGCGCGAGCGCATCGCGTCACGGCTCGCCAGATCGGGCGAGCGGTGGATGTCTCCCGAGCAGGGCATCGGTGCCTTGGCGCGGCTCGTGCGCGAGGACGTCGGAACCAGCGTGGCGGCGTTCGTCGACTGGTCGGCGCTCCCGGTCAGCGCACCTTGGCTGGCAGAGGTGCTGGAACGAGAGGAGGATCGCGCCATCGCCGATACAGAAGACCGGCAGCCGGGTCGGGCCGACGGCGAACTCTTGGGACACCTCCGCGGACTCGCCCATGGGAAGCGCCGGGAAGAACTGGTCCGGTTCCTCGGCGGACAGCTGGTCCAGATCCTGCGCCTGCGCTCCGCGCCGCCGTCCGCGGCTGGATTCTTCGAGCTGGGCATGGACTCGCTGATGGCGGTCGAGCTTCGCAACCGCCTGAACCGGGCCTTCCGCGGTGCATTTGTCGTCTCCAACACCGCGGTCTTCGACCATCCCGATATCGCCCGCCTGGCGGAGCACCTTGCCGGCAAGATCGTTGGCGTGGCCCCAGAGGTGCCGCAGGTGCCAGGTTTGCCCGCTGTCCGGCGCTGGGACGACGACCGCATCGCGATCGTCGGCATGGCCTGCCGCTTCCCCGGAGCCGAGGATGCCGAGGCGTTCTGGGCGCAGCTTCGCTCCGGGGCCTATCTGGTGACGAGGGGGCGTCCGGACGGGCTCTTCGTGGATGCCGAGACAGAAGCGGCGCGCCCCTTCGGTGCGTATGTGGAAGGCCTCGACCGCTTCGACGCCGGCTTTTTCCGGATTGCCCCGGTCGAGGCCGAACTCCTCGACCCCCAGCAGCGGATGCTGCTCGAGACAAGCTGGGCGGCCCTCGAGAACGCCGGGATCGCCCCGGACGAACTGCGCGGCAGCCGGTCCGGGGTGTACGGCGGGATATCGATGAACGATTACCAGACGCTGGTCGCCAATCTGGGCGACGATCCGTCGAACGATATCTACAGGTCTACCGGCATCGCCGCCTCGACGGCGATCGGCCGGATCGCATTCACGCTTGGCCTCGAGGGTCCAGCCATCAGCGTCGACACCGCATGTTCCTCGTCGCTGGTCGCGCTGCATCAAGCGGCAGCCGCGCTGCGCGCAGGCGAGGCGGATCTAGCGCTGGCAGGAGGCGTGAACGCGATCTTGACCTCAACCGCCACACGGATCTTCACCGACGCAGGCATGCTCGCCGCCGATGGACGCTGCAAGACCTTTGACGCGGCAGCAGACGGATTCGTACGGGGCGAGGGATGCGGGATGGTTGTGCTCAAGCGCCTTGCGGACGCGGAGGCGGCAGGGGACCGGATCCTCGCGGTTGTGCTCGGATCGGCCGTGAACCAAGACGGCGCCAGCGCCGGCCTGACCGTGCCGAACGGCCCGGCCCAAGAGCGCGTGATCGAAGAGGCGCTCGCACGGGCGGGCGTCGAGGCCTCGTCGGTCGACTACTTGGAGGCGCACGGCACGGGCACCGAGCTGGGCGATCCGGTCGAGGTGGAGGCGGCGGCTGCGGTGTACGGCCGCGGCCGGAGCGCGGACCGCCCGCTGCTGATCGGGTCGGTGAAGACGAACGTCGGCCACCTCGAGGCGGCGGCGGGCGTGGCCGGGCTGATCAAGGCGGTGCTCGCGATCCGTTCCGGGGTGATTCCGCGCCACCTGCACTTCGAACGTCCGAACCCGCGGATGGACTGGGAGCAGCTCCCCGTCCGGGTGACATTGGAGGCGACGCCTTGGCCGGAGGCGGAGCGGCCGCGGCGGGCCGCCGTCAGTTCCTTCGGGATCTCGGGCACCAACGCTCACGTCGTGATTGAGGGATACGCGGAGGAGCGCGAGCCGCCGCGCATCGAGCTGCCCGCACTGCCGGAGGCTGGTGCGGATGACCGCGTCCCGCAGGCCAACGCGCGTCGGCTGCACCGCCTGCTCCCGCTGTCGGGGAAGTCCGAGGACGCTCTCCGGCAGCTAGCCAGCCGGTACCGGGCCACGCTTTCGGACGACACACCGCTCGCTGACATCGCATGGACGGCGAGCGCGGGCCGGAGCCATTTCCGCTTTCGCTCCGGTCTCGTGTTCAGCGATCGCGCCTCGCTGCAGGAGCAGTTGGAGGTAATAGGCCAAGGAGTCGTGGCGTCGCCGACGACAGGAACGGTCGCGTTCCTTTACACCGGGCAGGGGAGCCAGTGGGCGGGCATGGGCCGGGAGCTCTATGAGGCCGAGCCGGTCTTCCGGGCGGTCTTGGACCGGTGCGAGGAAGCGTTCCGCGCAGAGCGCGGCCGGGCGCTTCTCCCGGTGATCTTCGACGATGCCGGGCGGCTGGACCGGACCGAGTGGACCCAGCCGGCGCTGTACGCGCTGGAGAGCGGGCTGACCGCGCTGTGGGCCAGCGTGGGGGTGCGGCCCGACATCGTGTTCGGGCACAGCGTGGGAGAGATCGCGGCCGCCGCGGCCGCCGGCGCCTTTGATCTCGAGACCGGGATGCGGTTCGCCACGCGCCGGGGCGCGCTGATGGGTTCGCTCTCGGCGGCCGGCGCGATGGCGGCGGTGTTCGCTTCGGCGGAGCGGGTCGCTGCCAGCCTTGACGGTGCGGTCTGCCTGGCAGCCGATAACGGCACGCACCAAGTCGTGAGCGGCCCGCAGGCCGACATCGAGGCGCTGCTGAAGAGGTTCGAAGAGGACGGCCTGCGAGTGGAGCGTCTGCGGACCAGCCAGGCCTTCCACAGCGCGCTGATGGATCCGGTGCTGGCGGAGCTGGAAGTGGCGGCGCCGGCGGCCTCGGCACCGTCGGTGCGACTGGTGAGCGACGTGAGCGGGCAGGTGCTGGAAGCGGCTCCCGACGGAGCGTACTGGCGGCGCCAGGCGCGCGAGCCGGTCCAGTTCGCGACGGCGCTGCGGACGCTGGCAGAGTTGCAGGCGGGGCTGCTGCTGGAAATCGGGCCGCATGGCGTGCTGGGCCCGATGGCGGCGCTGGGCTGGCCGCACGGCGAGGCGCCCACGGTGATCCCGAGCCAGCGGCGCGGCGGGAACGGGGACTTCGTCGAGGCGGTGGCGGGCGCGTACGAGGCGGGTCTGGAGATCGACTTCGAGGGCCTGTTTGCCGGAGAGCGGCGGCGGCGGGTCGCGCTGCCGGCCTATCCGTTCCAGCGGGAGCGCTACTGGATCTCCGCCTCTGCGCGACGGCGGTCAGAGGCGGGGCACGCGCTGCTCGGGGTGCGGCGGGATTCCCCGGATGGCGAGCATTCCTTCGAGCGGCAGCTGGACAGCCGGGATCCGGCTTGGCTGGCAGACCACCGGGTGTTCGGGAAGGTCGTGGCGCCGGGGGCGCTGTACGCGGCGCAGGTGGTTGAGGCGCTTCGCGAAACGCACCCCGGAGTCGGGGTCGTGCTTGAGGAGAGCGCGATCACGCGCCCGCTGGTGCTGTCGGGCGAGCAGCGCCGGCTGGTTCAGGTGGTGCTGGGCGAGGACCGGGGCTGGAAGGTCGTCAGCAGGGCTGCTGGCGGGCCATGGGAGACGCATGCCGAAGGCCGCTGGGCACCGCTCGCAGCAGCCGCATCCGAGCCGGCAGACCTCGGCGCTATGAAATCCGGCCGTGCGCAGGCGGACATGGAGGTGGGGGATCTTGAGCTGGGCCTAGGCACCACCGGAATCGAATACGGGCCGGCGTTCGGCGGACTGGCCCGGCTGTGGTCGGGCTCGGGCGAGGCGCTGGGCGAGGTGCTGCTGCCGCCGGGAATGGAAAAGCAGGGGCTGCTCGTGCATCCGGCACTGCTCGACGCCTGCTTCCAAGTGCTGGGGGGGATTCCGGAACTAGACGGAGCCGGAGGCACATGGCTGCCGATCGGCTGGCACCGTTTCGCCCTGCGCGACGCGCTGCCGGATCGCGTCTTCTGCCGGGCAGTCGACCGGGGCGAGGTCAGCCAGACGCGCAAGGCCGATTTCTGGCTCTACACCGATAGGGGCGAGGAGCTGGCGCACATCGAGGGCTTTGCGCTCAGACGCGCGAGCCGGACGGCCCTGTCGGGCGGCCGGGTAGAGGAGGCGCTGCACGAGGTGGTGTGGCGCGAAGGGGCCTCAGTGGGACTGCGGCAGGCGGACTTCTTGGCAGCGCCGCAGCAGATCGAATCCGGCTTGGCAGCGCCGGACCGATACCTAGAGGCACAGGGCCGAGACAGGGCCTCACTGACCGAGCTGGGGCACGAGCTGGAGCGCGAGGCACGCCGGTTGCTGCTGCGCGGATTCCGGCATCTCGGATGGGAGCCCGTGCCGGGAGACCGTTTCGAGACGGACGAGTTGCGCCGACGCCTGAGGGTGACCGGGGATCACGAGCGGCTGTTCGTCCGGTTGCTGTCGGTGCTGGAGGATATGGATCTCCTCGATCGGGAGCCGGCTGGCGGCTGGCGCGTGGCAATCGCTCCGGAAGCGCTGGCGGAGCCCGAGGCGGGACCGGCCGGCCCCCGAGCCGAATCCCCCGAGCTGGACGTGCTCCGGCGCTGCGGGGATTCGCTCGCCGATGTGCTCCGCGGCCGCGCCGATGCCGTGGACCTGCTCTTCGGCGGCGAGCCGGGAGCGGCGAGCCTGTACCGCGAGTCGGTCCTAGCGCGGGCAGTGAACCAAATGGTCGCCGATGCCCTGCGCACAGGGGTCGCCGGGCTGCCGGAAGACCGGCCGCTGCGGGTGATCGAGGTCGGCGCGGGGACCGGCGCGACCACCGCCGCCCTCTTGGACGTCCTGCCGGCCGACCGGACTGAATACACCTTCACCGACATCTCGACCAGATTCTTCCCCGATCTGGAGCGGGAGTTCGGCGAGCGGGGCGCCGACCTTTGCTTCCTACCTCTCGACATCGAACGGGACCCGGCGGATCAGGGCTTCGCGCTCCACGGCTACGACCTCGTGATCGCCGCGAATGTCCTGCACGCTACCCGCGACCTAGGTCAGACGCTCGCTAACTGCCGGCGCCTCCTAGCCCCGTCGGGCCTGCTGGCGGCCGTTGAAGAGACTGCCCGCAAGGAGTGGCTGGACCTGACCTTCGGACTGCTATCCGGCTGGTGGCGCTTCCAAGACGCGTATCGGTCCGACTACGCGTTGGTCGGACCCTCCGTCTGGCGGCAGGCTCTCGCGGACGCCGGATTTGTCGGGCCCTCGTTGGTCGAGGATCCCTCCGGGGCGCTGCTGATCCTGGCGCGGGGGCCGTCGGAGGTGGGGGCCGAAGGCGGGCTGTTCGTGCTGGCCGGGGAGAGCGAGCTGGGTGCCGAGCTAGCGGCGGAGCTGGATCGCCGGGGCAGCCGGGCTGTCGAAGGCCCCGCGGGGGGCGACCGGCAGCAGTGGCGCCGTTTCTTCGAGTCATTGCCGGGTGCGCTGCCCCTGCGCGGCGTGGCGTATCTGGGCGGGCTCCGGCCAGATGGTGCCGGGCTTTCGACCCAGGAGCTGGAAGTGGAGCTGGAGGCGGTGAATGCGGGCGCGCTGGCGGTAGTCCAAGGGATGTCGGACGCGGGCGTGTCGCCGATGAACGGCACTTGGTTCGTGACCCGGGGCGGCCAGGTGATCGAGCGGGAGCGCTGCGGCGCGCTCGCGGGTGCCTCGCTGTGGGGCTTCGCCAGCGTGGTGGACTTGGAGTACGGGGATCTAACACCGCGCCTGCTGGATCTGGATCCCGAGTCTCCGCCGTCCGCCGGCACGCTTGCGGAGGAGCTGCTCTTCCCCGACCGCGAGACGCGCGTCGCCCTGCGAGGCGGGGCGCGACTGGTCGCCCGGCTGACGCGACTGGCCGACTGGCCGAAGGGTCCGGCGGAATCCGGCCCGGGCGAGGCGCGGCTGCGCGGGGACCGCAGCTATCTGATCACGGGCGGGCTCGGCGGGCTCGGGCTGGAGGTGGCGCGCTGGCTGGCCGGGGCGGGCGCCGGGGCCATCGTGCTGAACGGACGCCGCCCGCCCGACACGGAGACCGAGGCGCTGATCGCGGACCTCCGACAGGGCAGCGCCGAGGTGCGCGTCGAGATCGCCGACGTCACGGACGAGGAGGCGGTGGCGGGGATGCTCGGGCGCATCGACGCCGAACTACCGCCGCTTGCAGGCGTGATCCACAGCGTGGGTACGCTCGCCGACGCGGCCCTGACGAACCAGGACTGGGAGCAGTTCGAGCGGGTGCTCGGGCCCAAGGTGCTGGGTGCTTGGCGGCTGCACCGGGCAACGCTCGACCGGCAGCTCGACCTGTTCGTCCTCTTCTCCAGCCTGAAGGGCGTTGTCGGGAGTCCCGGCCAAGCCAACCACGCAGCAGCCAACGCCTTCCTCGACCAACTGGCGCGCCACCGGAGGGCGCTGGGCCTGCCGGGCCAGGCCATTGCCTGGGGGGCCTGGTCGGACATCGGCGAGGCCGAGGAGCAGCGCGAGCGCATCGCGTCCCGGCTGGCCACCTCGGGCGACGAGTGGATGGCGCCCGAGCAGGGCATCCGTGCTTTGGCGTGGCTCGTGCGCGAGGATGTCGGGACCAGCGTGGCGGCGTTCGTCGACTGGTCGACGCTTCCTTTGCGAGCACCTTGGATCGCGGAGGTGATGGGAATTGAGGAGGAGGTTTCCTCCGCAGGTCCGGAACAGCATCTGGATGGGCAGTTTGCGGACAAACTCCTGGGCCGGCTACGGGAACTCGACTCCGAGGAACGCCGGGATGAATTGATCCAATTCCTCAAGGAACAGCTGGTCGAGATCCTGCGCCTGCGCTCCGCTCCGTCTCCCTCGGCGGGATTCTTCGAGCTGGGCATGGACTCGCTGATGGCGGTCGAGCTTCGCAACCGCCTGAACCAGGCCTTCCGCGGCGCGCTCGTCGTCTCCAACACCGCGGTGTTCGATCATCCCGACATCGCGCGCCTAGCCGAACACCTTGCCAGCAAGATTGGCGGCGCGTCATCGGAGGTGCCGCGGGCGCGCGCCTTGCCCGCCGTCCGGGGCCTGGGCGACGAACGCATCGCGATCGTGGGCATGGCCTGCCGCTTCCCCGGGGCGGAGGACGCTGAGGCGTTCTGGGCGCAGCTTCGCTCCGGCACCGACCTAGTGACGAGGGGGCGCCCGGACGGGCTCTTCGTGGATGTGGAAACGGAGGCAGCGCGCCCCTTCGGCGCCTATGTGGAGGGCCTCGACCGCTTCGACGCGGGCTTTTTCCGAATCTCCCCGGTCGAGGCAGAGCTGCTGGATCCCCAGCAGCGGATGCTGCTCGAGACCAGCTGGGCGGCGCTGGAGGACGCCGGGATTGCCCCGGACGGGCTGCGTGGCAGCCGGACCGGGGTGTACGGGGGGGTCTGGATGATCGATTACCAGACCCTCCTCGCCGGGACGGATGGCGCTCCGGGGACGGACATTTACAGGGCCACTGGCGCCACGCCGTCGGCTGCGGTGGGACGGGTCGCCTTCGCGCTCGGCCTCGAGGGTCCGGCCATCACGGTGGACACGGCGTGTTCCTCGTCGCTGGTGGCGCTGCACCAAGCGGCAGCGGCGCTCCGCGCCGGCGAGGCGGACTTGGCGCTGGCGGGAGGCGCGAACGCGATCTTGAGGGCGGGGCCCACCAAGCTCATGACCGACGCCGGCATGCTCGCAGCGGATGGACGCTGCAAGACGTTCGACTCCGCGGCCGACGGCTTCGTACGGGGCGAGGGATGCGGGATGGTTGTGCTCAAGCGGCTTGCGGACGCGGAGGCGGCGGGAGACCGAATCTTGGCGGTTGTGCTCGGATCGGCGGTGAACCAAGACGGCGCGAGCGCCGGCTTCACCGTTCCGAACGGCCCGGCCCAGGAGCGGGTGATCGAAGAGGCGCTTGCGCGAACGGGCGTGGAGGCCTCCTCGGTGGACTACCTAGAGGCGCACGGCACGGGCACCGAGCTGGGCGATCCGGTCGAGGTGGCGGCAGCGGCAGCGGTGTACGGCCGAGGCCGGAGCGCGGACCGCCCGCTGCTGATCGGATCGGTGAAGACGAATGTGGGCCACTTGGAGGCGGCGGCGGGCGTGGCCGGGCTGATTAAGACGGTGCTCGCGATCCGTTCCGGGGTGATTCCGCGCCACCTGCACTTCGAACGTCCCAACCCGCGGATGGACTGGGAGAACCTTCCGGTGCGGGTGACATCGGAGGAGACCCCTTGGCCCGAGGTGGACAGGCCGCGGCGGGCCGCCGTGAGCTCCTTCGGGGCTTCGGGCACGAACGCCCATGTCGTGATCGGGGGGTATGCGGAAGAGCGCACGCTGTCGCACGTCGAGATCGCTACGCCGGCGTCCCTTGCTCCGAATGCCCCTGTGTCCCGTACCGTTGCCCCTCGACACCACCGCGTGCTCCCGCTCTCGGGGAAGTCCGAGGGCGCGCTCCGGCAGCTGGCCGGCCGGTACGAGGCCGCTCTCTCGGCGGGCACGGGGAATATCGAGCTCGCCGACATGGCTTGGACGGCGGGCATGGGCCGGAGCCACTTCCGGTATCGCTCCGGCCTAGTGTTCAGTGATCGCGCCTCCTTGGAGGAGCAGCTGGAAGTGGTGAGGCAGGGTGCCGTGGCACCGTCGCCCGCTGGCAAGATCGCCTTCCTCTACACCGGCCAAGGTAGCCAGTGGGCGGGCATGGGCCGGGACCTCTATGAGACCGAGCCGGTCTTCCGGGCAGTTCTAGACCGGTGCGAGGAGGTCTTCCGAGCAGAGCGCGGCAGATCGCTTCTAACAGTGATCTTCGAGGATGCCGGGCGGCTGGACTGCACCGAGTGGACGCAGCCTGCGCTCTACGCGCTGGAGACCGGGCTGACTGCGTTGTGGGCCAGCGTGGGGGTGCGGCCCGACATCGTTTTCGGGCACAGCGTGGGAGAAGTCGCGGCGGCTTCGGCCGCCGGTGCCTTCGACCTCGAGACCGGGATGCGGTTTGCCACGCGCCGGGGCGCGCTGATGGGCTCGCTTCCCGCTGGAGGCGCGATGGCGGCAGTGTTCGCCTCGCGCGACCGCGTCACATCCGCGCTCGAAGGTGCGGTGTCGCTGGCAGCGGACAACGGTGTGCACCAAGTCGTGAGCGGGCCGGAGGCCGACATCGAGGCGCTCCTGAAGCGCTTCGAAGAGGACGGTCTGCGAATGGAGCGTCTGCGGACCAGCCACGCCTTCCACAGCGATCTGATGGAGCCGGTGCTGGCGGAACTGGAAGCAACGGCCCCCAGTGCCTCGGCACCGTCGGTGCGGTTAGTGAGCAATGTGAGCGGGAGCACGCTGGAAGGCGTCCCCGACGGTGCCTACTGGCGGCGGCAGGCGCGCGAGCCGGTCCAGTTCGACACGGCGGTGCGGACGCTGGCGGAACTGGAGGCAGGGCTTTTGCTGGAGATCGGGCCCCATGGCGTGCTGGGACCGATGGCGGCGCTCGCCTGGCCGCACGCCGAGGTGCCTGCCGTGATCCCGAGCCAGCGGCGCGACGGGCATGGGGACTTTGCCCGCGCGGTGGCAGCTGCATACGAGGCGGGTCTGGAGATTGCCTTCGAGGGCCTGTTTGCCGGAGAGCGGCGGCAGCGGGTTTCGCTGCCTGCCTATCCGTTCCAGCGAGAGCGCTACTGGATTTCTCCGTCCCCGCGTTTGCCGACGGCGGCGGGACATGCGCTTCTGGGTGTGCAGCGGGATTCGCCCGACGGCGAGCACTCCTTCGAAAGACAGCTGAGCAGTCAGGATCCGGCATGGCTCGCCGACCACCGCGTGCTCGGCAACGTCATCGCACCCGGCGCGCTTTACGCGGCGCAGGTGGCTGAAGCGCTGCGCGAAACGCACCGCGAACTTCCAGTCGTGCTCGAAGAGAGCACGATCACGCGCCCGCTCGTGCTGTCGGGCGATGAGGGGCGCCTGGTCCAGGTGGTTCTCGCCAAGGACGGCGGCTGGAGGGTCGTCAGCAGGGATGCGGGCGGCGGATGGGAGACGCACGCCGAAGGCCGCTGGGCACCGTTCGGCGGAGCCGTGTCCGAGTCGGTTGACATCGGCGCGCTGAAGGGCGGCCTCGCACAAGCAGACATCGAAGGGGGATACCTTGAGCTGGGCGCTGGCGGCCTCGACTACGGGCCTGCCTTCCGCGGCCTGGCCCGGCTCTGGTCGGGCTCCGGCGAGGCGCTGGGCGAAGTGCTGCTGCCGCCGGGCATGGAAAACCGGAGCCTCCTAGTGCACCCGGCACTGCTCGACGCCTGTTTCCATGTGCTGGGAGGAGTGCCGGAGCTGGCAGGAGCGGGGGGCACTTGGCTGCCGATCGGCTGGGACCGCTTCGTCCTGCGCAACGCGCTGCCGGATCGCGTCTTCTGCCGGGCACTCGACCGCGGCGAACGCGGCCATACGCGCCGAGTCGATCTCTGGCTCTACACCGAAGCAGGCTCGGAACTGGCGCACATAGAGGGCTTCGCGCTACGACAAACGAGCCCGTCGGCGCTGGCGGGTGACCGGGTCGAGAATGCGCTGCACGAAGTGGCGTGGCGCGAAGGAGCGGCCGTGGGACTCCGGAAGGCGGACTTCCTCGCCGAGCCCCAGGAGATCGAGTCCGGCGTAGGTGCGCCGGAAAGATACCTCGAGGCGGAGGGCTGCGACAGCGCCTCCGTCGCCGAGTTGGGGCGGGAGTTGGAGCGTGAGTCCCGCGGGCTGCTGCTGCGTGCATTACACGAGCTGGGCTGGGAGCCCAGTCCCGGAGACCGTTTCGAGACCGACCAGTTGCGCCGCCGCCTGAGGGTGACCGAGGATCACGCACGGCTGTTCGGCCGGATGCTGTCGGTGCTGGAGGAGATGGGGCTCCTCGGCCGGAAACCTGGGGGCGGCTGGCACGTGGCAACCGCGCCGGAAGCGCCTGCGGGGCACAAGACAGGGCCGACCGACTTCTCAGTCGATTCCATCGAGCTGGGCCTGCTCCGCCGCTGCGGGGAGTCGCTCGCCGATGTGCTCCGCGGCCGCGCCGATGCGCTGGACGTGCTATTCGGCGGAGAGCCGGGGGCGGCGAGCCTGTATCGCGAAGCGCCCGCCATACGGGCGTTGAACCGCAGAGTCGCGGACGCCGTGCGCACCGCCGCCTCCGGGCTGCCGGAAGGTCGGCCGCTACGGGTGATCGAGATCGGCGCAGGGACGGGTGCAACCACCTCCGCCCTTCTAGACGTCCTGCCGACCGACCGGATCGAGTTCACCTTCACCGACATCTCAACGGACTCGTTCCGGGATGCTGAGCGGGAACTTGGCGAGCGGGGCGCGGGCCTTCGCTTCCTAGCGCTCGACATCGAACGGGATCCGGCGGATCAGGGGTTCGCACTCCACGGCTACGATCTCGTGGTCGCCGCGAATGTCCTGCACGCGACCCGTGACCTGGCTGAGGCGCTCGCGCACTGTCGGCGCCTCCTAGCACCGTCGGGCTTGCTGGTGGCCGCCGAGGAAACCGCCCGCAAGGAGTGGATGGACCTGACCTCCGGCCTGCTGCCCGGCTGGTGGCGCTTCCAAGACGCGTATCGCTCCGACCACGCCCTAGCTGGGCCCACCGTCTGGCGCGAGGCCCTCGCGGACGGCGGATTTGGCGGGATCTCCCTAGTCGAGGATCCGTCCGGGGCGGTCCTGATCCTGGCACGGGGGCCGTCGGAGGCGGGGGCCGAAGACGGGCTGTTCGTGCTGGCCGGGGATGGCGAGCTGGGTGCCGAGCTGGCGGCGGAGCTGGATCGCCGGGGCAGTCAGGCGGTCGAAGGCCCCGCAGAGGGCGACCGGCAGGCGTGGCGCAGCTTCTTCGAGTCATTGCCCAGCGCATTCCCGCTACGGGGCGTGGCGTATCTCGGCGGGGTCCGGCGAGATGGCGCGGATCTTTCGACCCGGGAGCTCGAGGCAGACCTAGAGGTGGCGGGTGCTGGTGCGCTGGCGCTGGTCCAAGGGATGTCGGATGCGGGCGTGTCGCCCGTCAGCGGCACTTGGTTCGTGACTCGGGGCGGCCAGGTGATCGAGCGGGAGCGCCGCGGCGCGCTCGTGGGTGCCTCGTTGTGGGGCTTCGCGAGCGTGGTGGACCTAGAGCACGGGGAGCTGACGCCGCGCCTGCTGGACCTGGACCCAGAGTCTCCCCCGTCCGCCGACACGCTTGCCGACGAGCTGCTCTTTCCCGACCGGGAGACGCGCGTCGCCCGCAGGGGTGGATCCCGCTTTGTCGCTCGGCTGACGCGATTCACCGGTCGGGCCGAATTCGCATCGGCGCATGGGGAAGACGGTGCGGCGGGTACTGGCCAAGGCGAGGTCCGATTGCGCGGGGACCGGAGCTATCTGATCACCGGGGGGCTCGGGGGCCTCGGGCTCGAAGTGGCGCGCTGGATGGCCGCGGCGGGAGCGGGACCCATTGTCCTGAACGGATACGACCCGCCCGACGCGGCGGCCCAGGCGGCGGTTGCGGAACTCCGGGCGGGCGGTGCCGAGGTGCGCATTGAGATCGCCGACGTAACGGACGGGAAGGCGGTGGCGGGATTGCTCCAGCGCATGGACGCCGAGCTCCCGCCACTGGCGGGCGTGATCCACAGTGTGGGAGCGCTTGCCGACGCGGCGTTGACGAACCAAGACTGGAAGCGGTTCGAGCGCGTCCTCGGGCCCAAGGTGCTGGGAGCTTGGCGACTCCATCGGGCCACGCTCCAGCGGGAGCTCGATCTGTTCGTCGTCTTCTCCAGCGGGTCGGGAGTCCTCGGGAATCCGGGGCAGGCGAATTACGCGGCGGCGAACGCCTTCCTTGACCAGCTGGCGCGGCACCGGCGGTCGCTCGGCCTGCCCGGTCAGGCCATTGCTTGGGGGCCGTGGTCGGGCATCGGGGTCGCCGAGGAGCAGCGCGAACGCCTAGAGGTGGGGGCTGCTTGGTCCGTCGAGGAGTGGATCACTCCCGAGCAAGGCATCCGTGTCTTGGCTCGGCTCATCCGCGAGGATGTCGCAGCCAGCGTTGTGGGGTCCTTCGATTGGTCGGTGCTTCCGTTGCGGGCAGCGTGGCTCGAAGAAGTGATAGAGCGCGAAGAGGCCCTCTCGCCCGCTGCTCCGGTCGATCTCCTCGGGCGGCTCCGGGGACTCGCCCCCGGGGAACGCCGGGATGAACTGATCCGGTTCCTCGGGGAACAGCTGGTCGAGATCCTGCGCCTGCGCTCCGCTCCGTCGCCCTCGGCGGGATTCTTCGAGCTGGGCATGGACTCGCTGATGGCGGTCGAGCTTCGCAACCGCTTGAACCGGGCCTTCCGCGGCGCGTTCGTCGTGTCCAACACCGCGGTATTCGATCATCCCGACATCGCGCGACTGGCGGAACACCTCGCAGAAATGCTAGCCGGCGTGGAGCCGGATGTGCCGCGGGTGCGAGCCTTGCCCGCCGCCCGGCAGCGCGGCGACGAGCGTATTGCGATCGTCGGCATGGCCTGCCGCTTCCCCGGGGCGGAGGATGCCGAGGAATTCTGGGTGCAGCTTTGTTCCGGGGCCGATCTGGTAACTAGGGGGCGTCCAGACGGCCTCTTCGTGGATGCCGAGACGCAGGCGGCGCGCCCCTTCGGCGCCTATGTGGAGGGCGTCGACCGCTTTGATGCGGGCTTTTTCCGGATCGCCCCGGTAGAGGCGGAGCTGCTGGATCCCCAGCAGCGGATGCTGCTCGAAACCAGCTGGGCGGCGCTGGAGGACGCCGGGATCGCCCCGGATGGGCTGCGCGGCAGCCTGACCGGGGTGTACGGCGGATTCATGGCGAGCGATTACCAAGCTGTCCTGGCCGGGTCCGCGGAGGATCCATCGACCAACATCTACAGATCCACCGGTATCTCCGGATCTACAGCGATTGGCCGGATCGCCTTCGCGCTTGGTCTCGAGGGTCCGGCCATGACGGTGGACACGGCGTGTTCCTCGTCGCTGGTCGCGCTGCACCAGGCGTCGGCGGCGCTCCGCGCAGGGGAAGCGGACCTAGCGCTGGCGGGAGGAGTGAACGCGATCTTGAGGTCGGAGCCGACCCGAATCTTCGCTGACGCCGGCATGCTCGCGGCAGATGGACGCTGCAAGACATTCGACGAGGCGGCCGACGGCTACGTACGGGGCGAGGGATGCGGGATGGTTGTGCTCAAGCGCCTGGCCGACGCGGAGGCAGCCGGAGACCGGATCCTCGCGGTTGTACTCGGATCGGCGGTGAACCAAGACGGCGCAAGCGCCGGCCTGACCGTGCCGAACGGCCCGGCCCAAGAGCGGGTGATCCAGGAGGCGCTCGCGCGGGCGGGCGTCGAGGCCTCCTCGGTCGACTACTTGGAGGCGCACGGCACGGGCACCGAGCTAGGCGATCCGGTCGAGGTAGCAGCGGCGGCTTCGGTGTACGGCCGGGGCCGGAGCCCGGATCGCCCGCTGCTGATCGGATCCGTAAAGACGAACGTGGGCCACTTGGAGGCGGCGGCGGGCGTGGCCGGGCTGATCAAGGCGGTGCTCGCGATCCGTTCCGGGGTGATTCCGCGCCACCTGCACTTCGAGCGGCCCAACCCGCGGATGGACTGGGAGAAGCTTCCCATCCGGGTGACGTCGGAGGCAACCTCATGGCCGGAATCGGAGCGGCCGCGGCGGGCCGCCGTCAGCTCCTTCGGATACTCGGGCACCAATGCCCATGTCGTGATCGAGAGCTATGCGGAGGAGCGCGCCCCACCGCTCGTAGAGGCTGGCACACCGCCGGAAGCGGAGGCAGATGAGCGCACCCCGCAGGCGGACGCGCCCCGCCGGAGCCGTCTGCTACCGATCTCGGCGAAATCCGCAGATGCGCTCCGTCAGCTGGCCGGCCGCTACCGGGCCGCCCTCTCGGAGGACATTCCGCTCGCCGACATGGCGTGGACGGCGGGGGTGGGGCGGAGCCATTTCCGCTACCGCTCGGGCCTCGTATTCCAAGACCGGGCCTCGCTGTCGGAGCAGCTGGAGGTGGTCGGACAGGGAGGCGTGGCGGCCACGCAACGAACGGTAGCGTTCCTTTACACCGGGCAGGGGAGCCAGTGGGCGGGCATGGGCCGGGAACTCTATGAGGCCGAGCCGGTCTTCCGGGCAGTTCTGGACCGGTGCGAGGAAGTGTTCCGCGCAGAGCGCGGCAGGGCGCTTCTTCCGGTGATCTTCGAGGATGCCGAGCGGCTGGAGCGGACCGAATGGACGCAACCGGCGCTTTACGCGCTGGAGAGCGGGCTGACCGCGCTGTGGGCCAGCGTGGGGGTGCGTCCCGACATCGTGTTCGGGCACAGCGTGGGAGAGATCGCGGCAGCCGCGGCAGCCGGTGCGTTTGACCTCGAGACCGGGATGCGGTTCGCCACGCGCCGGGGCGCGCTGATGGGTTCGCTTCCCGAGGGGGGCGCGATGTTGGCGGTGTTCACAACCCGCGACCGCGTCGCCTCCGTATTCGGGGGCGAGGTGTCCCTGGCCGCCAACAACGGCACACACCAAGTGGTGAGCGGTCCGCAGGACGCGATCGCCGCCCTGGCCGAGGATCTCTCCAAGGAAGGGATTCGGGTGCAACCCCTCCAGACCAGCCACGCCTTCCACAGCGCACTGATGGATCCGGTGCTGGAGGAACTGGAAGCGGCGGCTCCTAGGTCCTCGGTCCCGGCGGTAACGCTGGTGAGCGATGTCAGCGGGCGTGTCCTCGAAGGAGTCCCGGACGGAGCGTACTGGCGACGCCAGGCGCGCGAGCCGGTCCAATTCGCCGCCGCGGTGCGGACGCTGGCAGACTTGGAGGCGGGGCTTCTGCTGGAGATCGGGCCCCATGGCGTGCTGGGCCCGATGGCGGCGCTGGGCTGGCCGCAAAGCGAGCCGCCAACGGTGATTTCGAGCCAGCGGCGCGGCGGGACCGGGGACTTTGCCGGCGCAGTGGCGAGTGCGTACGAGGCGGGTCTCGAAATTGCCTTCGAGGGCCTGTTTGTCGGGGAACGGCGGCGGCGGGTCTCGCTGCCCGCCTACCCGTTCCAGCGGCAGCGTTACTGGACCTCCGCTTCCCCGCGCCGGCAGTCGGAGGCGGGACACGCGCTGCTCGGGGTGCGCCGGGATTCCCCAGATGGCGAGCATTCCTTCGAGCGGCAGCTGCACAGCAGGGATCCGGCCTGGCTGGCAGACCACCGGGTGTACGGGAACGTTGTAGCGCCGGGGGCGCTCTACGCGGCGCAGGTGGCCGAAGCGCTTCGCGAAACGCAGCACGGAGTCCAAGCCGTGCTCGAAGAGAGCGTGATCACGCGCCCGCTGGTGTTGTCGGACGAGGAGGGCCGGCTGGTCCAGGTCGTGCTTGATGAGGACGGCGCTTGGAGGGTTGTCAGCAAGGATGCGGGCGGGCGATGGGAGACGCACGCCGCCGGCCGCTGGGCACCGCACGCCACAGTCCCGTCCGAGCCGGCGGATCCCGCCGGGCTGCAGGAGGGTCTCGCCGAGGCGGACGTTGCAGGCGTGCACTTGGAGTTGGGCGCCTCTGGACTCGACTATGGTCCGGCCTTCCGCGGCCTGGTCCGGCTCTGGTCGGGGCCTGGCGAAGCCTTGGGCGAGCTGCTGCTGCCCGAGGGATTGGAGAACCGGAACCTTCTCGTGCACCCGGCACTGCTCGACGCATGTTTCCGGGTGCTCGGGGGAGTTCCGGAAATGGCGCGAGCAGGGGGCACGTGGCTGCCGGTCGGCTGGGACCGCTTTGTCCTGCACGAGGCGCTGCCGGAGCGGGTCTTCTGCCGGGCACTGGACCGCGGCGAGGACGGGCAGAAGCGCACAGCAGACTTCTGGATTTATACAGAGACGGGCGAGGAGCTGGCGCGCATCGAGGGCTTCGCGCTCAGACAGGCGAGCCGATCGGCGCTGTCAGGTGACCGCGTGGAGGAGATGCTGCACGAGGTGGTGTGGCGCGAGGGGGCAGAGGCGGGACTCCGGGAGGCGGAATTCCTCGCCCGTCCGGAAGCGATCGCTTCCGGCCTGGGAGGGCTGGACGGATACCTCGACGCGGAGTCCCGCGACGGGGCGTCGCTCTCCGCCCTCGGGAGCGAGCTGGAGCGTGAGGCTCGCCGGCTGCTGCTGCGCGGATTCCGGGAGTTGGGATGGGACCCCAAGACGGGAGACCGTTTCGGAACGGACGAGTTGCGCCATCGGCTGAGGGTGACAGAGGATCACGGCCGGCTGTTCGGCCGGTTGTTGTCGGTACTGGAGGAGATGGAATTTCTCGACCGGGAACCGGCAGGCGGCTGGCGCGTGGTAGCCGCGCCCGAAGCGCCTGGGGAGCCGGAGGCGGGGCCGGCTGACTCCCAAGCCGAGTCCATCGAGCTGGGCCTGCTCCGCCGCTGCGGGGAGTCGCTCGCCGACGTGCTCCGCGGCCGCGCCGATGCGCTGGACGTGCTCTTCGGCGGCGAGCCGGGAGCGGCGAGCCTGTACCGCGAGTCCCCCGCCGTGCGGGCGTTGAACCGAATGGTCGCCGACGCCGTGCGCGCAGCGGCGGCCGGCTTGCCGGAAGGCCGGCCGCTGCGGGTGATCGAGATCGGCGCAGGGACGGGCGCGACCGCCGCCGCCCTCTTGGACGTGCTGCCGGCCGACCGGACCGAATACACCTTCACCGACATCTCGACGGACTCGTTCCCGGACGCGGAGCGGGAGTTCGGCGAGCGGGGCGCGGGCCTTCGCTTCCTAGCGCTCGACATCGAGCGCGACCCGGCGGATCAGGGCTTCGCGCACCACGGCTACGACCTCGTGATTGCCGCGAACGTCTTGCACGCGACCCGCGACCTAGGTGAGACGCTCGCTCACTGCCGGCGCCTCCTGGCCCCGTCGGGCGTGCTGGTGGCCGTCGAGGAGACCGCCCGCAAGGAGTGGCTGGACCTGACCTTCGGACTGCTGCCCGGCTGGTGGCGCTTCCAAGACGCGTATCGCTCCGACCACGCGCTGGTCGGGCCCCCCGTATGGCGCCAGGCCCTCGCGGACGCCGGATTTATGGAGACCTCCCTGCTGGAGGATCCGTCGGGGGCGCTTCTGATCTTGGCCCAGGGACCGGAGGAGGCGGGGGCCGAAGGCGGGCTGTTCGTGCTGGCCGGCGAGAGCGAGCTGGGGGCCGAGCTGGCAGCGGAGCTGGATCGCCGGGGCAGCCGCGCGGTCGAAGGCCCCGCGGAGGCCGACCGGCAGGCGTGGCGTGGGTTCTTCGAGTCCTTGCCGGGCGCGCTTCCGCTGCGCGGCGTGGCGTATCTGGGCGGGCTCCGGCCAGACGGTGCCGAGCTCTCGACCCGGGAGCTGGAAGCGGAGCTGCAGGCAGTCGATGCGGGCGCGCTGGCGCTAGTCCAGGGGATGTCGGACGCGGGCGTGTCGCCGGTGAGCGGCACTTGGTTCGTGACCCGGGGCGGCCAGGTGATCGAGCGGGAGCGCGGCGGCGCGCTCGCGGGTGCCTCGCTGTGGGGCTTCGCCAGCGTGGTGGAGCTGGAGCACGGGGATCTGACGCCGCGCCTGCTGGACCTGGATCCCGAGTCCCCCCCGTCCGCCGGCGCGCTCGCCGACGAGCTGCTCTTCCCCGACCGCGAGACGCGCGTCGCCCGCCGGGGCGGGGACCGCTTGGTGGCCCGGCTGACGCGCCTCGCCGGGCGGGCGGAGGACTCGGCGGAATCCGGGCCGGGCGAGGCGCGGCTGCGCGGGGACCGCAGCTATCTGATCACGGGAGGGCTCGGGGGGCTCGGGCTGGAGGTGGCGCGCTGGCTGGCCGGGGCGGGAGCCGGGGCTATCGTGCTGAACGGACGCCGCCCGCCCGACACGGACACCGAGGCGCTGATCGCGGAGCTCCGGCAGGGCGGTGCCGAAGTGCGCGTGGAGATTGCCGACGTCACGGACGAGGAGGCGGTGGCGGGGATGCTCGGGCGGATCGATGCCGAGCTGCCGCCGCTGGCGGGCGTGATCCACAGCGTCGGCGCGCTTGCCGACGGGGCATTGACAAACCAAGACTGGGAGCGCTTCCAGCGGGTGCTGGGGCCCAAGGTCCTAGGGGCTTGGCGGCTGCACCGGGCGACGCTCGACCGGCAGCTCGACCTGTTCGTCCTCTTCTCCAGCCTGGCGGGCGTGGTCGGAAACCCGGGACAGGCCAATTACGCAGCGGCCAACGCCTTTCTGGATCAGCTGGCAAGGCACCGGAGGGCGCTGGGCCTGCCGGGTCAGGCCGTTGCGTGGGGACCGTGGTCGGGCATAGGCGAGGCCGAGGAGCAGCGTGAGCTTATCAGGATGCAGGCCGCCGGCTCGGGCGAGGAATGGATCGCTCCCGAACAGGGTATCCGTGCCTTGGCGCGGCTCGTGCGCGAGGACATCGGAACCAGCGTGGCGGCATTCGTCGACTGGGCTGCGCTTTCGGTGCGGGCACCTTGGCTCGCAGAAGTGGCGGGGCGCGAAGAGGACCGCGCTTCCGCCGCTCCGGGCGATCTGCTCAAGCGGCTCGGGGGCCTCGCCCTCGAGGAGCGCCGCGAAGCAGTGATCCGGTTCCTCGAGGAACAGGTGGTCCAAGTTCTGCGTCTGCGATCCGCCCCGTCGTCCTCGGCAGGATTCTTCGAGCTAGGCATGGACTCGCTGATGGCGGTCGAGCTTCGCAACCGCCTGAACCGGGCCTTCCGGAGCGCGTTCGTCATCTCGAACACTGCAGTGTTCGATTATCCCGACATCGCCCGCCTGGCAGAACACCTTGCGGACAAGCTTGCGGGAATGGCTCTGGAAGCACCGCATGCGCGTGCTGCCCTGCCCCCCGTCCCGCACCGGACGGATGAACGCATCGCGATCGTCGGCATGGCCTGCCGCTTCCCCGGGGCACCGGATGTAGAGGAATTTTGGGCACAGCTTCACTCCGGGGCCGATATGGTGACGAGGGGCCGCCCGGACGGGCTATTCGTGGATTCCGAGACGGAGGCTGCGCGCCCCTTCGGAGCCTATGTGGAGGGCCTCGACCACTTCGACGCGGGCTTCTTCCGGATCGCCCCGGTCGAGGCAGAACTCCTCGACCCCCAGCAGCGGATGCTGCTCGAGACCAGCTGGGCGGCGCTTGAAGATGCCGGCATCGCTCCGAACGGGCTGCGGGGCACCCGAACCGGGGTGTATGGCGGGGTCTCAATGAGCGATTACCACGCCCTTATCGCAGAGGCCGCGGACAACCCTTCGGCCAACCTTTACCGCTCTACAGGTGCCACCCCCTCGATCGCGGTGGGCCGAGTAGCCTTCGCCCTAGGCCTCGAGGGTCCGGCGATCACGATTGACACCGCGTGTTCCTCGTCCTTGGTTGCGCTGCACCAAGCGGCAGCGGCGCTGCGCGCGGGCGAGGCCGACCTGGCGCTGGCGGGAGGGGTGAACGCGATCCTGCGGTCAGAGCCCACCAGTCTCCTGACCGATGCCGGCATGCTCGCTGCAGATGGGCGTTGCAAGACTTTCGACGCGGCGGCCGATGGTTACGTACGGGGCGAGGGATGCGGGATGGTTGTGCTCAAGCGCCTCGCGGACGCGGAGGCGGCAGGGGACCGGATCCTCGCGGTTGTGCTCGGATCGGCCGTGAACCAGGACGGCGCGAGCGCCGGCCTGACCGTGCCGAACGGCCCGGCCCAAGAGCGCGTGATCGAGGAGGCGCTCGCGCGGGCGGGCGTCGAGGCCTCCTCGGTCGACTATCTGGAGGCACACGGCACGGGCACCGAACTGGGCGATCCGGTCGAAGTGGAGGCGGCTGCTGCGGTGTACGGCCGCGGCCGGAGCGCGGACCGCCCGCTGCTGATCGGGTCGGTGAAGACGAACGTCGGCCACCTCGAGGCGGCGGCGGGCGTGGCCGGGCTGATCAAGGCGGTGCTCGCGATCCGTTCCGGGGTGATTCCGCGCCACCTGCACTTCGAGCGGCCTAACCCGCGGATGGACTGGGAGAAGCTCCCCGTCCGGGTGACGTCGGAAGCGACGCCTTGGCCGGAGGCGGAGCGGCCGCGGCGGGCCGCCGTCAGCTCCTTCGGATACTCGGGAACCAATGCCCACGCCGTGGTCGAGGGATATGCGGAAGAGCGCGAACCGCCGCCCATTGAAGTGCCCGCACTCCCGGCGTCGGGTGCGGATGACCGCGTCCCGCGGCCTGACGCGCCCCGCGTGCACCGCCTACTCCCGCTCTCGGCGAAGTCCCAAGACGCTCTCCGGCGGCTGGCCGATCGATACCAAGCCATGCTCTCGGACGATACCCCGCTTGCCGACATGGCTTGGACGGCGAGCACCGGCCGGAGTCATTTCCACTGCCGTTCCGGCCTTGTGTTCAGCGATCGCGCCTCGCTGCAGGAGCAGTTGGAGGTGGTGAGGCAGGGAGTTGTGGCGGCGTCCACGCAAGGAACGGTCGCGTTCCTCTACACCGGGCAGGGGAGCCAGTGGGCGGGCATGGGCCGGGAGCTCTATGAGGCCGAGCCGGTCTTCCGGGCGGTTCTGGACCGCTGCGAGGAAGTGTTCCGCGCGGAGCGCGGCAGGGCGCTTCTCCCGGTGATCTTCGACGATGCCGGGCGGCTGGAGCGGACCGAATGGACGCAGCCGGCGCTGTACGCGCTGGAGAGCGGGCTGACCGCGCTGTGGGCCAGCGTGGGGGTGCGGCCCGACATCGTGTTCGGGCACAGCGTGGGAGAGATCGCGGCAGCGGCTGCCGCGGGAGCCTTCGATCTCGAAAGCGGGATGCGGTTCGCCACGCGCCGGGGCGCGCTGATGGGTTCGCTCTCCGAGGGCGGTGCGATGGCGGCGGTGTTCGCTTCGGCGGAGCGGGTCGCTGCCAGCCTTGACGGTGCGGTCTGCCTGGCAGCCGATAACGGCACGCACCAAGTCGTGAGCGGCCCGGAGGCCGACATCGAGGCGCTGCTGAAGAGGTTCGAGGAGGACGGTCTGCGCGTGGAGCGCCTGCGGACCAGCCACGCCTTCCACAGCGCGCTGATGGATCCGGTGCTGGCGGAGCTGGAAGCGGCGGCACCTGCGGCCTCGGCCCCGTCGGTGCGACTGGTAAGCGACGTGAGCGGGCAGGTGCTGGAAGCGGCTCCCGACGGAGCGTACTGGCGGCGCCAGGCGCGCGAGCCGGTCCAGTTCGCGACGGCGCTGCGGACGCTGGCGGAGTTGCAGGCGGGGCTGCTGCTGGAGATCGGGCCGCATGGCGTGCTGGGCCCCATGGCGGCGCTGGGCTGGCCGCAGGGCGAGGTGCCTGCGGTGATCCCGAGCCAGCGGCGCGGCGGGAACGGGGACTTCGTCGAGGCGGTGGCGGGCGCGTACGAGGCGGGTCTGGAGATTGCCTTCGAGGGCCTGTTTGTCGGAGAGCGGCGGTGGCGGGTCTCGCTGCCGGCCTATCCGTTCCAGCGGGAGCGCTACTGGATTTCCGCCTCTGCGCGACGGCGGTCAGAGGCGGGGCACGCGCTGCTCGGGGTGCGGCGGGATTCCCCGGATGGCGAGCATTCCTTCGAGCGGCAGCTGGACAGCCGGGATCCGGCTTGGCTGGCAGACCACCGGGTGTTCGGGAACGTTGTGGCGCCGGGAGCGCTTTACGCGGCGCAGGTGGTTGAGGCGCTTCGCGAAACGCATCCCGGAGTCCCGGTCCTACTCGAGGAGAGCGCGATCACGCGCCCGCTGGTGCTGTCGGGCGAGGATGGCTGCCTGGTTCAGGTTGTGCTGGGCGAGGACGGGGGCTGGAAAGTCGTCAGCAGGGCTGCTGGCGGGCCATGGGAGACGCACGCCGAAGGCCGCTGGGCACCGCTGGCAGCAGCCGCGTCCGGGGCAACGGACCTCGGGGCGCTACAGGACAGCCTCGTCCAAGCGGACGTGGAAGAAGGATACCTAGAGCTGCGTGCGGCCGGCCTCGACTACGGTCCGGCCTTCCGCGGACTGGCCCGGCTGTGGTCGGGCCCCGGCGAGGCGCTGGGCGAGGTGCTGCTGCCGGCGGGAATAGAAAATCAAGGGCTGCTCGCGCATCCGGCACTGCTCGATGCCTGTTTCCGGGTCCTGGGGGGGATCCCAGAACTGGCGCGAGCTGGGGGCACATGGCTGCCGACTGGCTGGGACCGCTTCGTCCTGCGCGAGGCGCTGCCTGAGCGCGTCTTTTGCCAGGCACTGGACTGCGGCGAAAGTGGCCAGACCCGCAAGGCAGATCTCTGGCTCTACACGGAGACGGGCGAGGAGCTGGCGCGCATCGAGGGCTTTGCGCTCAGACAGGCGAGCAGAACGGCGCTTTCGGGCCTCCGGGTGGACCAGGCGCTGCACGAAGTGGCGTGGCGCGAGGGGGCGGCGGTGGGCCTCCGGGATGCGGACTTCCTCGCAGAGCCGCAGGAGATCGAGTCCGGCCTGAGAGCGTTGGACGGATACCTAGAGGCGGACGACCGTGACGGCGAGTCGCTCGCTGCACTGGGGCGCGAGCTCGAATGTGAGGCACGCCGGCAGCTGCTCGGCGCATTCCGCGAGCTGGGATGGAAGCCCAAGCCAGGAGACTGTTTCGAGACGGACGAGTTGCGCCGCCGGCTGAGGGTGACCGAGGATCACGGGCGGCTGTTCGGCCGATTGCTGTCGGTCTTGGAGGAGATGGGACTTCTTGGTCGGGAGCCCGCTTGCGGCTGGCGCGTGGCGGCCACGCCGGAAGTGCCTGCGGAGGCCGAGGTGGGGCTGGCCGACTCCCAAGCCGATGCCATAGAGCTGAGTCTGCTCCGCCGTTGCGGGGGATCGCTCGCCGACGTGCTCCGCGGCCGCGCCGATGCGCTGGACGTGCTCTTCGGCGGCGAGCCGGGAGCGGCGAGCCTGTACCGCGATGCGCCCGCCATGCGGGCGCTGAACCGCATGGTCGCCGACGCCGTGCGGGCGGCGGTCGCCGGGCTGCCGGATGGTCGTCCGCTGCGGGTGATCGAGGTCGGAGCGGGGACCGGCGCGACCACCGCCGCTCTCTTAGCCGTCCTGTCGGCCGACCGGACCGAATACACCTTCACCGACATCTCGACCGGCTTCTTCCCGGACGCGGAGCGGGAGTTCGGCGAGCGGGGCGCGGGCCTTCGATTCCTAGCGCTCGACATCGAACGGGACCCGACAGATCAGGGCTTGGCCCTACACGGCTATGACCTCGTGATCGCCGCGAACGTCCTGCACGCGACCCGCGACCTGGGTGAGACGCTCGCCCACTGCCGGCGCCTGCTCGCCCCGTCGGGAGTGCTGGTGGCCGTCGAGGAAACCGCCCGCAAGGAGTGGCTGGACCTGACCTTCGGGCTGCTGCCCGGCTGGTGGCGCTTCCAAGACGCGTATCGCTCCGACTACGCACTAGTCGCGCCCTCCGTCTGGTGGCAGGCTCTCGCGGACGCCGGCTTTGGCGGGACCTCCTTGGTCACGGATCCGTCCGGGGCGCTGCTGATCCTAGCGCGGGGGCCGGCGGAGGCGGGTGCGGAAGGCGGGCTGTTCGTGCTGGCCGGGGAGAGCGAGTTGGGTGCCGAGCTGGCGGCGGAGCTGGATCGCCGCGGCAGCCGGGCGCTCGAAGGCCCCGCGGAGGCCGACCGGCAGGCGTGGCGCGGGTTCTTCGAGTCCTTGCCGGGCGCGCTGCCCCTGCGCGGCGTGGCGTATCTGGGCGGGCTCCGGCCAGACGGTGCCGAGCTTTCGACCCGGGAGTTGGAAGCGGAACTGCAGGCGGTCAACGCTGGCGCGCTGGCGCTGGTGCAGGGGATGTCGGACGCGGGCGTGTCGCCGGTCAGCGGCACCTGGTTCGTGACCCGGGGCGGCCAGGTGATCGAGCGGGAGCGCGGCGGCGCGCTCGCGGGTGCCTCGCTGTGGGGCTTCGCCAGCGTGGTGGAGCTGGAGCACGGGGATCTGACGCCGCGCCTGCTGGACTTGGATCCCGAGTCCCCGCCGTCCGCCGGTGCGCTCGCCGACGAGCTGTTCTTCCCCGACAGCGAGACGCGCGTCGCCCGCCGGGGCGGGGACCGTTTGGTGGCCCGGCTGACGCGCCTCGCCGGGCGGGCGGAGGACTCGTCAGAATCCGGGCCGGGCGTGGCGCGGCTGCGCGGGGACCGCAGCTATCTGATCACGGGCGGGCTCGGGGGGCTTGGGCTGGAGGTGGCGCGCTGGCTGGCCGGGGCGGGCGCCGGGGCCATCGTGCTGAACGGACGCCGCCCGCCCGACACGGACACAGAGGCGCTCATTGCGGAGCTCCGGCAGGGCGGTGCCGAAGTGCTGGTCGAGATCGCCGACGTGACGGACGAGGAGGCGGTGGCGGGGATGCTCGGGCGGATCGATGCCGAGCTGCCGCCGCTGGCGGGCGTGATCCACAGCGTGGGAGCGCTCGCCGACGCGGCCTTGACGAACCAGGACTGGGAGCGCTTCGAGCGGGTGCTGGGACCCAAGGCGCTGGGGGCCTGGCGGCTGCACCGGGCTACGCTCGACCGGCAGCTCGACCTGTTCGTGCTCTTCTCCAGCCTGGCGGGCGTGGTCGGAAACCGCGGGCAGGCCAACCACGCGGCGGCCAACGCCTTCCTCGACCAGCTGGCGCGGCACCGTAGGGCGCTGGGCCTGCCCGGCCAGGCGATTGCCTGGGGCGCGTGGTCGGGCATCGGCGAGGCCGAGGAGCAGCGCGAGCGCATCGCGCCGCGGCTGGCCGACTCGGCCGAGGAGTGGATGTCTCCCGAGCAGGGCATCGGCGCCTTGGCGCGGCTCGTGCGCGAGGATGTCGGGACCAGCGTGGCGGCGTTTGTCGACTGGTCGGCGCTTCCGTCGCGGGCACCCTGGCTGGCAGAAGTAGCGGAGCGCGAGGAGGACCGCGCTTCTGCCCCGCCGGACGATCTCCTCAAGCGGCTCGGGGGGCTCGCCCCCGGGCAGCGCCGGGAAGAACTGATCCGGTTCCTGGGGGAACAGCTGGGCGAGGTACTGCGACTGCGCTCTGCGCCTCTGCCCTCGGCGGGATTCTTCGAGCTGGGCATGGACTCGCTGATGGCGGTGGAGCTTCGCAACCGCCTGAACCGGGCCTTCCGCGGCGCGTTCGTCGTCTCCAACACCGCGGTGTTCGACCATCCCGACATCGCCCGCCTGGCGGAACACCTTGCCGGCAAGCTAGCCGGCGCGGTGCCGGAGGTGCCGCGGGTGCAAGCCTTGCCTGCCGTCCGGACCCGCGGCGACGAACGCATCGCGATCGTGGGCATGGCCTGCCGCTTCCCCGGGGCGGAAGATGCCGAGGCGTTCTGGGCGCAGCTTCGCTCCGGCGCCGACCTGGTCACGAGGGGGCGTCCGGACGGGCTCTTCGTGGATGCGGAGACGGAGGCAGCGCGGCCCTTCGGCGCCTACGTGGAAGGCCTCGACCGCTTCGATGCGGGCTTTTTCCGGATCGCCCCGGTCGAGGCGGAGCTGCTGGATCCCCAGCAGCGGATGCTGCTCGAGACCAGCTGGGCGGCGCTAGAGGACGCCGGAATCGCCCCGGACGGGCTGCGCGGCAGCCGGACCGGGGTGTACGGCGGGGTCTCGATGATCGACTACCAGACCCTCGTCGCCGGACGGCGGGGCGATCCGGGAACGGACATTTTCAGGGCCACCGGCGCTACCCCGTCGGCTGCGGTCGGCCGGGTCGCCTTCGCGCTCGGCCTCGAGGGTCCGGCCATCACGGTGGACACCGCGTGTTCCTCGTCGCTGGTCGCGCTGCACCAAGCCGCAGCGGCGCTACGCGCGGGTGAAGCAGACCTAGCGCTGGCGGGAGGCGTGAACGCGATCTTGAGAGCAGAGCCCACCAAGCTCATGACCGACGCCGGCATGCTCGCCGCGGATGGACGCTGCAAGACCTTCGACTCCGCGGCCGACGGCTTCGTAAGGGGCGAGGGATGCGGGATGGTTGTGCTCAAGCGCCTTGCGGACGCAGAGGCGGCAGGAGACCGAATCTTGGCGATCGTGCTCGGATCGGCGGTGAACCAAGACGGCGCGAGCGCCGGCTTCACAGTTCCGAACGGGCCGGCCCAAGAGCGGGTGATCGAAGAGGCGCTCGCGCGGACGGGCGTGGAGGCCGCCTCGGTCGACTACCTGGAGGCGCACGGCACGGGCACCGAGCTGGGTGATCCCGTCGAAGTGGCGGCGGCGGCAGCGGTCTACGGCCGCGGCCGGAGCGCGGACCGCCCGCTACTGGTCGGATCGGTGAAGACGAACGTGGGCCACCTCGAGGCGGCGGCGGGCGTGGCCGGGCTGATCAAGACGGTGCTCGCAATCCGTTCCGGGGTGATTCCGCGCCACCTGCACTTCGAGCGGCCCAACCCGCGGACGGACTGGGAGAACCTTCCGGTCCGGGTGACGTCGGAGCCGACTCCTTGGCCGGAGGCGGAGCGGCCGCGGCGGGCCGCCGTCAGTTCGTTCGGATACTCGGGCACCAACGCCCACGTCGTGATCGAGGGATACGCCGAGGAGCGCGAACCGCCGCGCATCGAGCTGCCCGCGCTGCCGGAGTCGGGTGCGGATGACCGCGTCCCGCAGACCGAGGCTCCCCGTCAGCATCGCCTGCTCCCGCTGTCCGCCAAATCCGAGGGAGCGCTTCGTCAGCTGGCCGGCCGCTACCAAGCCGCCCTCTCGGAAGACATGCCGCTTGCCGACATGGCGTGGACGGCAGGGGTGGGGCGGAGCCATTTCCGCTACCGCTCCGGCCTCGTGTTCCAAGACCGGGCCTCGCTGGCGGAGCAGCTGGAGGTGGTGAGGCAGGGTGCCGCGGCGTCGCCCCCCGCTAGAAAGATCGCCTTCCTCTACACCGGCCAGGGGAGCCAGTGGGCGGGCATGGGCCGGGAGCTCTATGAGACCGAGCCGGTTTTCCGGGCGGTCTTGGACCGGTGCGAGGATGTGTTCCGCGCAGAACGCGGCAGATCTCTTCTCAGCGTGATCTTCGAGGATTCCGAGCGGCTGGAGCGGACCGAATGGACGCAGCCGGCGCTCTACGCGCTGGAGAGCGGGCTGACGGCTTTGTGGGCCAGCGTGGGGGTGCGGCCCGATGTCGTGTTCGGGCACAGCGTGGGAGAGATCGCGGCCGCCGCGGCCGCCGGGGCCTTTGATCTCGAGAGCGGGATGCGGTTCGCCACGCGCCGGGGCGCGTTGATGGGTTCGCTTCCCGATGGCGGCGCGATGGCGGCAGTGTTCGTCTCGCGCGACCGCGTCACAGCCGCGCTGGAAGGCGCGGTGTCGCTGGCAGCGGACAACGGTGCGCACCAAGTCGTGAGCGGGCCGGAGGCCGACATCGAGGCGCTGCTGAAGCGATTCGAAGAGGACGGTCTGCGCGTGGAGCGTCTGCGGACCAGACACGCCTTCCACAGTGCGCTGATGGAGCCGGTGCTGGCGGAACTGGAAGCAACGGCCCCCAAGGCCTCGGTCCCGTCGGTGCGGTTGGTGAGCGATATGAGCGGACAGGTGCTGGAACGGCCCCCCGACGAAGCGTACTGGCCGCGCCAGGCGCGCGAGCCGGTCCAGTTCGCCGCTGCGGTGCGGACGCTGGCAGACTTGGACGCGGAGCTGCTGCTGGAGATCGGGCCCCACGGCGTGCTGGGCCCGATGGCGGCCCTGGCTTGGCCACACAGCGAGGCACCTTCGGTGATCCCGAGCCTGCGGCGCGACGGGAATGGGGACTTCGCCCGCGCCGTGGCAGCTGCGTACGAGGCGGGTCTCGACATTGCCTTCGATGGCCTGTTTGCCGGGGAGCGCCGGCGGCGGGTTTCGGTGCCTGCCTATCCGTTCCAGCGGGAGCGCTACTGGATTTCCTCCTCGTTACGTCCGCGGCCTGAAGCCGAACACGCGCTTCTGGGCGTGCAACGGGATTCCCCGGATGGCGAGCACTCGTTCGAGCGGCACCTCCGTAGCCGCGATCCAGCGTGGCTCGCGGAGTGCCGGGTGTTCGGAAAGGTTGTAGCGCCGGGCGCACTTTACGCGGGACAGATGGTCGAGGCGCTTCGCGAAACCAACCACGGAGTCCCGGTCGTGCTCGAAGAGAGCGCGATCACGCGCCCACTGGTGTTATCGGGCGAGGACAGCCGGACGGTTCAGGTGGTGCTCGGCGAGGACGGCGCTTGGAAGGTCGTCAGCAGGGATGCGGGCGGGCGATGGGAGACGCACGCCGAAGGCCGCTGGGCACCGCTGGCAGCAGCCGCGTCCGAGGCAACGGACCTCGGGGCGCTGCAGGGCAGCCTCGCCCAGGCGGATGTGGAGCAGGGATACCTAGATCTGCGTACTGCGGGCCTCGACTACGGTCCGGCATTCCGCGGACTGGCCCGCCTGTGGTCGGGCTCGGGCGAGGCGCTGGGCGAGGTGCTGCTGCCGGCGGGACTGGAAGATCCGGGGCTGGTCGCGCATCCGGCACTGCTCGACGCCTGTTTCCAAGTGCTGGGGGGCATCGCGAAACTGGACGGAGCCGGGGGTGCATGGCTGCCGATCGGCTGGGACCGTTTCATCCTGCGCGAGGCGCTGCCGGAGCGCGTCTTTTGCCGGGCAGTCGATCGGGGCCAGGGCGGCGAGACGCGCAAGGCGAATTTCTGGCTCTACACGGAGACGGGCGAGGAGTTGGCTCGCATCGAGGGCTTGATCCTCAGACGCACGAGCCGGACGGCCCTGTTGGGTGACCGCATGGAGGAGGCGCTGCACGAGGTGGCGTGGCGTGAGCGGGCGGCGATCGGTCTGCGGGAAGCGGAGTTCCTCGCTGAGCCGCAGGAGATCGAGTCCGGCTTGAGAGCGCCGGACCGATACCTCGAGGCGGAGGGCCACGACGAGGCGTCGCTCGCCGCCCTGGCGCGCGAGCTGGAGCGTGAGTCCCGTCGGCAGCTACTGCGCGTGTGCCATGAGCTGGGATGGGAGCCCAAGCCGGGCGACCGTTTCGAGACGGACGAGTTGCGCCGCCGGCTGAGGGTGACCGAGGATCACGCCCGGCTGTTCAGCCGGTTGCTGTCGATGCTGGAGGAGATGGAGCTCCTCGTCCGGGAGCCGGCTGGTCGCTGGCGCGTGGCAGCCGTGCCGGAAGCGCCTGCAGGGCCCGAGGCGGGGCCGGCCGACTTCCAAGCCGATTCCATCGCGCTGGACCTGCTCCGCCGCTGCGGGGAGTCGCTCGCCGACGTGCTCCGAGGCCGCGCCGATGCGCTGGACCTGCTCTTTGGCGGCCAGCCGGGAGCGGCGAGCCTGTACCGCGAGGCGGCCCTAGTGCGGGCAGTGAACCAAATGGTCGCTGATGCCGTGCGCACGGCGGTCGGCAGGCTGCCGAGAGACCGGCCGCTGCGGGTGATCGAGGTCGGCGCAGGGACGGGCGCGACCACCGCCGCCGTCTTGGAGGTCCTGCCGGTCGATCGGACTGAATACACCTTCACCGACATCTCGACCAGCTTCTTCCCGGACGCGGAGCGGGAGTTTGGCGAGCGGGGCGCGGGACTTCGCTTCCTAGCGCTGGACATTGAACGGGACCCGGCGGATCAGGGCTTCGCGCCCCACGGTTACGACCTCGTGATCGCCGCGAACGTGCTGCACGCTACCCGCGACTTGGGTCAGACGCTCGCCCAGTGTCAGCGTCTTCTGGCCCCGTCCGGCGTGCTGGTGGCCGTCGAGGAAACCGCCCGCAAGGAGTGGCTGGACCTGACATTCGGACTGCTGCCCGGCTGGTGGCGCTTCCAAGACGCGTATCGCTCCGACTCCGCGCTGGTTGGATCCCCAGTCTGGAAGCAGGCTCTCGCGGATGCCGGATTTGCGGGAACGTCCCTGATCGAGAATCCGGCAGGGGCGCTGCTGATTCTGGCGCGGGGGCCGGCGGAGGCGGGGGCCGAAGGCGGGCTGTTCGTGCTGGCCGGGGAGAGCGAGCTGGGGGCCGAGCTGGCGGCGGAGCTGGAGCGCCGGGGCAGCCGGGCTCTCGAAGGCCCCGCGGTGGGCGACCGGCAGGCGTGGTGCGGGTTCTTCGAGTCCTTGCCCGGCGCGCTGCCCCTGCGCGGCGTGGCGTATCTGGGCGGGCTCCGGCCAGACGGCGCCGAGCTTTCGACCCGGGAGCTGGAAGCGGAACTAAAGGCGGTAAATGCTGGCGCGCTGGCGGTAGTCCAGGGGATGTCGGATGCGGGCGTGTCGCCGGTGAGCGGCACTTGGTTCGTGACCCGCGGCGGCCAGGTGATCGAGCGGGAGCGCGGCGGCGCGCTCGCGGGTGCCTCGCTGTGGGGCTTCGCCAGCGTGGTGGAGCTGGAGCACGGGGATCTGACGCCGCGCCTGCTGGATCTGGATCCCGAATCTCCTCCATCTGCTGGCACGGTCGCCGACGAACTGCTCTTCCCCGACCGCGAGACGCGCGTCGCCCGCCGGGGCGAGGCCCGCTTGGTTGCCCGGCTGACGCGCCTCGCCGGGCGGGCGGAGGACTCGGCGGAATCCGGGCCGAGCGAGGTCCGGGTGCGCGGGGATCGCAGCTATCTGATCACGGGAGGGCTCGGGGGGCTCGGCTTGGAGGTGGCGCGCTGGCTGGCCGGGGCGGGAGCCGGGGCCATCGTGCTGAACGGACGCCGCCCGCCCGACACGGACACCGAGACGCTGATCGCGGAGCTCCGGCAGGGCAGCGCCGAAGTGCGCGTCGAGATCGCCGACGTGACGGACGAGGAGGCGGTGGCGGGGATGCTCGGCCGGATCGATGCCGAGCTGCCGCCGCTGGCGGGCGTGATCCACAGCGTGGGCGCTCTTGCCGACGGGGCATTGACGAACCAAGACTGGGAGCGCTTCGAGCGGGTGCTGGGGCCCAAGGCGCTGGGGGCCTGGCGGCTGCACCGGGCGATGCTCGACCGGCAGCTCGACCTGTTCGTGCTCTTCTCCAGCTTGGCGGGCGTGGTCGGGAGTCCGGGTCAGGCCAACCATGCGGCGGCCAACGCCTTCCTCGACCAGCTGGCGCGGCACCGGAGAGCGCTGGGCCTGCCCGGCCAGGCCATCGCATGGGGAGCGTGGTCGGACATCGGCGAGGCCGAGGAGCAGCGCGAGCGCGTCGCGTCGCGACTGGCCGAGTCGGTCGAGAAGTGGATGGCTCCCGAGCAGGGCATCGGTGCCTTGGCGCGGCTCTTGCGCGAGGATGTCGGAACCAGCGTGGCGGCGTTCGTCGATTGGTCGGCGCTTCCGGTGTGGACACCTTGGCTGGCAGAAGTGGCGGGGCGCGAAGAGGACCGCGCTTCCGCCGCGCCGAACGATCTCATCAAGCGGCTCGGGATGCTCGCCCCCGGGCAGCGACGGGAAGAACTGATCCGGTTCCTCGGGGGACAGCTGGTCGAGATCCTGCGACTGCGCTCCGCCCCTCTGCCTTCGGTGGGATTCTTCGAGCTGGGCATGGACTCGCTGATGGCGGTCGAGCTTCGTAACCGCCTGAACCGGGCCTTCCGTGGCGCGTTCGTCGTCTCCAACACCGCGGTCTTCGATCATCCCGACATCGCCCGTCTGGCCGAACACCTTGCCGGCAAGCTTGCGGGCGCGGTGCCGGAGGTGCCACGGGTGCGAGCCTTGCCCGCTGTCCGGGGCCGCGGCGACGAACGCATCGCGATCGTGGGCATGGCCTGCCGCTTCCCCGGGGCGGAGGATGTCGAGGCGTTCTGGGCGCAGCTTCGCGCCGGGGCCGACTTGGTGACGAGGGGACGTCCGGATGGGATCTTCGTGGATGCCGAGACAGAGGCGGCGCGCCCCTTCGGCGCCTATGTGGAGGGCCTAGACCGCTTCGACGCGGGCTTTTTCCGGATAGCCCCGGTCGAAGCGGAGCTGCTGGATCCCCAGCAGCGGATGCTGCTCGAGACCAGCTGGGCGGCGCTGGAGGACGCCGGGATCGCCCCGGACGGCCTGCGCGGCAGCCAGACCGGGGTGTACGGGGGGGTCTCGATGATCGATTACCAGACCCTTCTGGCCGGGACGGATGGCGATCCTGGAACAGAGATTTACAGGGCCACCGGCGCTACCCCATCGGCTGCGGTCGGCCGGATCGCTTTCGCGCTCGGCCTCGAGGGTCCGGCCATCACGGTGGACACCGCGTGTTCGTCGTCGCTGGTGGCGCTCCACCAGGCTGCGTCTGCGCTCCGCGCGGGCGAGGCGGACTTGGCTCTGGTCGGAGGCGTGAACGCGATCCTGACATCCACCGCCACACGGATCTTCACTGTCGCAGGCATGCTCGCTGCGGATGGACGCTGCAAGACCTTCGACGCGGCTGCCGACGGTTATGTGCGGGGCGAGGGATGCGGGATGGTTGTTCTCAAGCGCCTCGCGGACGCCGAGGCGGCAGGGGATCGGATCCTCGCGGTTGTCCTCGGGTCGGCAGTGAACCAAGACGGCGCAAGCGCCGGCCTGACCGTGCCGAACGGCCCGGCCCAAGAGCGGGTGATCGAGGAAGCGCTTGCGCGGGCGGGCGTCGAGGCCGCCTCGGTGGACTACCTGGAGGCGCACGGCACGGGCACGGAACTGGGCGATCCCGTCGAGGTGGAGGCGGCAGCGGCGGTGTACGGCCGCAGCCGGAGCGCGGACCACCCGCTGCTGATCGGGTCGGTGAAGACGAATGTGGGCCACTTGGAGGCGGCGGCGGGCGTGGCCGGGCTGATCAAGGCGGTGCTCGCGATCCGTTCCGGCGTCATTCCACGCCACCTGCACTTCGAGCGTCCCAACCCGCGGATGGACTGGGAGAGGCTCCCTGTTCGGGTGACGTCGGAGGTGACGCCTTGGCCGGAGGCGGAGCGGCCGCGGCGGGCTGCCGTCAGCTCCTTCGGGTACTCGGGCACCAACGCCCACGTCGTGATCGAGGGATACGCCGAGGAGCGCGAACCACCGCGCATCGAACTGCCCGCGCTGCCGGAGTCAGGTGCGAATGACCGCGTCCCGCAGGCTGACGCTCCCCGCCAGCACCGCCTGCTCCCACTCTCGGCGAAGTCCGAGAGCGCGCTTCGTCAGCTCGCCGGCCGCTATCAAGCCGCCCTCTCGGAAGACGCGCCGCTTGCCGACATGGCGTGGACGGCGGGCGTGGGGCGGAGCCATTTCCGCTACCGCTCCGGCCTCGTGTTCCAGGACCGGGCCTCGCTGGCGCAGCAGCTGGAGGTGGTAAGGCAGGGTGCCGCGGCGTCGCCCCCCGCTGGAAAGATCGCCTTCCTCTACACCGGCCAAGGCAGCCAGTGGGTGGGCATGGGCCGGGATCTCTATCTGGCCGAGCCGGTTTTCCGGGCGGTCTTGGACCGGTGCGAGGAAGTGTTCCGCGCAGAACGCGGCAGATCTCTTCTGACCGTGATCTTCGAGGATTCCGAGAGGCTGGAGCGGACCGAATGGACGCAGCCGGCGCTCTACGCGCTGGAGAGCGGGCTGACGGCTTTGTGGGCCAGCGTGGGGGTGCGGCCCGATGTCGTGTTCGGTCACAGCGTGGGAGAGATCGCGGCGGCCGTAGCCGCCGGGGCCTTTGATCTCGAGAGCGGGATGCGGTTCGCCACGCGCCGGGGCGCGCTGATGGGTTCGCTTCCCGATGGAGGTGCGATGGCAGCGGTGTTTGCCTCGCGCGACCGCGTCAAATCCGCGCTGGAAGGCGCGGTGTCGCTGGCAGCGGACAACGGTGCGCACCAAGTCGTGAGCGGGCCGGAGGCCGACATCGAGGCGCTGCTGAAGCGCTTTGAAGAGGACGGTCTGCGAGTGGAGCGACTGCGGACCAGTCACGCCTTCCACAGCGCGCTGATGGAGCCGCTGCTGGCAGATCTGGAAGCGGCGGCCCCCAGGGCCTCGGCCCTGTCGGTGCGGTTAGTGAGCGATGTGAGCGGGCGCCTGCTGGAGGGCGCCCCCGACGGAGCGTACTGGCGGCGGCAGGCGCGCGAGCCGGTCGCCTTCGCCACCTCGACCGCAACGCTGGCAGAACTCGGAGCCCGGATTTTGGTTGAGATCGGCCCAGACGCCGTGCTTGGGCCAATGGCGGCGATGACGTGGCCCGAGGGCGAATCGCCGACTGTGGTGCGGAGCCTGCGACGGGATGGCAGTGGGGACTTCACTGCCGCAGCAGGCACGATCTTTGAGGCCGGAATCAACCTCTCCTTTGAGGGACTGTTCGCCGGAGAACGCCGCCGCCGAGTGGCACTCCCGACCTATCCCTTCCAGCGCAAGCGCTACTGGTTGACAACGCCGCGCCGCCGGATCGAAGACAGTCATCCGCTCTTGGGCGTGCGCCGGGATTCGCGAAGCGGCGAGGTCTCCTTCGAGATCCAGATGTCCACCGGCGACCCCGCTTGGCTGGCGGACCACGTTGTGGTGGGCGAAGTGACCGCACCGGCAGCACTCTTCGCGGGACAGGTGATCGAAGCGCTGGGAGAGACCGGGAATGACTCGTCCGTCGCTTTGGAACAGGTTCAGATCCATCAGCCTTTGATGCTTGAGTCGGGCGACAGGCGCGGCATCCAAGTCTCCATCAGGCCGGACGGCCGATGGGAAGTGGCCAGCCGGGAACCTCGAGGCGGGACCTGGCGGCTCCACGCTGACGGGCGCCTAGGGACGCGCACGGTTGAAGAGGACCGCCTAGACCTCCAGACCGTGCAGCAGCGGCTATCCGCCTCCGGCGCGGCCGAGTTCCGCGACGAGATGGCAGAGCAGGGCATCGTCTTGGGACCGGCTTTCGCGGGACTGTCTGCCTTCTGGGCGCACGATGAGAGCGCTTGGGGGCGGGTTACGCGCCCCGCGCATCTGGCCGGAGACCGCCTGCGGGTCCATCCGGTTCAGCTGGACGCCTGTTTTCAGGTCGTGGTGGGACTCTTGGCCAGCCGGGCCGACAGCCTCCGCTATCTCCCAATCGGGTGGAGCCGCCTTTGGCTCGCCGCACCGCTCCCCGACCAGATCTTCTGCCACGCACTGCTCGAAGAGCTGGGGGAGGAGACGGCCACCGCGGATCTCGCCCTCTACACTCCCGAGGGTACGCGCTGCGGTCACGTGGCCGGATTAGCGCTCAAGCGCACGAGCCGGGAAGCAGTACTGGGTGCACGGGTGGATCACCTGATGCACAAAATCGTTTGGCGGCGAAGCCCGAGCCTTCCGGGACCCCGGGAAGCGGCAATCGCTGCCGATCCAGAAGCGCCCGCGCCCGGGGCGCGCCCAATGTTGTCGGCGGAGGCAGAACCACAGGGCGGTGTGTTCGTCGTGTCCGGGAACGGGGTCTTCACCGAGGAACTCGTGCGCGAGCTTGCGTGCCGGAGGCAGACCGTCGTGCCCGGCCCCTCCGACAGCTGGAATCGGCAGGCTTGGCGCACACTCTTCGAGGCGCTTCCATCGTCAGCTCCGCTCCAAGGCGTGGCGTACCTGGAAGGCGTCAGGGGCGATGGCCAGCAACTGGAGCCCGCAGAACTGCGGCAGGAGCTTGAGGCCGCCGGATCTGGAGCGCTGGCCTTGGTGCAAGGGATGTGGGACGCCGGAGCGCGGGCGGTGAACGGCGTCACGCTGGCAACTCGTGGCGGCCAAGTCCTCGGGGCCGAGCGCAGCGGCTCCTTGGCGGGGGCCGCGCTCTGGGGCCTGGGTGGTGTGCTCGGAGTCGAGCATGCGGACCTTCGTCCTCGCTTGGTGGATCTGGATCCGGACGCGCCGGTCCCGGCCGCGACTCTGGCAGACGAACTGATGTTCCCGGACCGGGAGAACCGGATTGCGTGGCGAGGCGGAGTGCGCCGGGTGGCCCGTTTGGTTCGGACCGCCGGACCGGGAGAGCAGGCCCAGAGTCCCAGCCGGGAGCCGCTGCCGCCAACGCGGCGCCTGAGGCCCGACCGCAGTTACCTCGTGACTGGAGGCCACGGGGGCATCGGCCTGCAAGTGGCCGGCTGGCTGGCGGATGCAGGCGTCGGCGGGATCGTCCTGAACGGACGGCGGGAGCCGACCCCGCAGGCCGGAACGGCGGCCGAAGAGTTCCGTCGGCGCGGCGTGATGGTCCGTGCGGAGGTCGCGGACCTCACTGACGCGAATGCGGTTGACGCCATGCTCGCACGGGTGGAATCGGAGATGCCGCCTCTCGGCGGCATCTTCCACTGCGCCGGCGTGCTCGCCGATGCGGCGCTCATCAACCAAGACTGGGCACGATTCGAAACCGTGCTAGGTCCGAAGGCTCTGGGGGCGTGGCATCTTCACCGAGCGACGCTGGATCGGGAACTTGAGCTGTTCGTGCTCTTCTCGAGCCTCGCCGGGGTGCTTGGCAACCCGGGCCAAGCGAATTACGCTGCAGCCAACGCATTCCTAGACCAACTGGCGCATCATCGCCGCGCCCTTGGGCTTGCTGGGGACGCGATCGCTTGGGGACCTTGGTCTGAGGTCGGCAATGCGGATAAACGGCGCGGCCGGATCGAAGCGGGACTGCACCCCCTCGGAGGCAGCTGGATCACGCCCGAACAGGGTCTGCGGGTCCTCGACCGCGTGGTCCGGAACGCCCCGGGGGCGCACGTCGTCGCCGATCTGGGCGGATCGACGCTGCCCCGCCTTCCGTTGCTTGAGGAGATCCGTGCATCCGGACGGCGCCCGGTGGACGCTGTGCCTGCTAAGTCCGCCGCCCTCGGGCGCCTTGAGAAGGCAGCTCCCGCGCAACGCGAGAAGCTCGTGGCCGACTTTCTGGGGAACGAGGTGCGCTCCCAGCTGGGCCTTGATGCGCTCCCGGCCCATGACAGCGCCTTCTCGGATCTCGGCATGGACTCTGTGATGGCAGTAAACCTCCGCCAACGTTTGAATGCGGCGCTGCCGCGCGAAGTGGTTTCACCCACCGCCCTGTTCGAGCATCCAGACGTCGGCCGACTGACGAGGCACCTGATCTCCGAACTTTTCCCGGTCGGTGATTCACCGTCGTCGGCAGCCGCCCCGACCGTCTCGGAGCGACCGGATTCCGTGCATGAGTCGAGTTCCCACCTGCGCACGCCTGGTGTAGCCCTTGCGCACCTAGGCGACGAACGAGTCGCGAGCCGCCCAAGTGCATCGAGACTCGATATCGACGACGACCGCGTCGCAGTCGTCGGCATGGCCTGCCGACTTCCCGGCGGCCCCGACGTGGCGGAATTCTGGCGCACGCTCCGCGAGGGCCGTAGCGCCGTGACCGACGGACGGCCCGAGAAGCTCGGCGGCACGGGCGACACCCCTCACGCTGGAGCCTACGTTCCGGATCTCGACATGCTGGACGCCAAATTCTTCGGAGTCGCTGCCGCCGAAGCCCGCTGCATGGACCCGCAGCAGCGGATGCTGCTCGAGGTGAGCTGGACGGCTCTGGAAGATGCGGGGATCGATCCGCGCTCGCTGAGGGGCAGCCGCGGCGGCGTGTACGCGGGAGTAGCTCACAGCGAGTACCAAACCCTCGTCACCAGCGCGAACAAGGATGTCTTTCGGCCCTATCTATACCTTGGGACCAGCCCGAGCGGCTCTGTGGGCCGCATTTCCCAGTTCTTGGGCATGGAGGGGTCGGCGCTCGGAGTGGACACAGCCTGTTCCTCGGGGATGGTGGCCGTCCATCATGCGATGACTGCACTGCAGCGGGGCGAGGTGGACTTGGCGCTTGCTGGCGGGGTGAACACGATACTCGGAATCAGCTTTGATACGGTGTGGGAGACAGGCATCCTATCTCCCGACGGACGCAGCCGAGCGTTCGATGCCTCGGCCGACGGCTTCGGGCTTGGCGAGGGATGCGCAATGCTGGTCCTCAAGCGCCTAGCCGATGCGGAGGTCGACGGCGACGGAATCCTGGCCCTTCTGAGCGGGTCGGCGGTCCGACAGACCGGCACTGCCGCGGGCCTGACGGTGCCGAGCCGATCGGTGCAGCAGGGAATGCTTGTGGAGGCGCTCGGGCGCGCCGGCATCGCTGCGGCCGAGGTGGACTACCTAGAAGCCAGTGCCGGCGGTTCGCTGATCGGCGACGCGGTGGAGGTGGCGGCGGCGGCCGCGGTCTACGGACCGCGCCGGGACCCCGCCCGCCCCCTCCTGCTGGGCTCGGTCAAGCCCAACGTCTCCAACTTGGTTGCGGCGAGCGGGGTGGCGAGTCTCATCAAGGTCATCGAGTCCATGCGGCACCGGTGGATCCCGCAGCAGCTCCACTTCGAGGAGCCGAATCCCGATGTGGACTGGGAGAACCTCCCCGTGAGGGTCGTCGCAGAAGGCGTTCCGTGGCCAACGCGTCCTGATCGTCCCATGCGCGCCGGCGTGAGTGCGTTCGGTTTCTCCGGCACGATCGCACACGTCATCGTCGAACAGTACCGGGGGCTGGACGGGCAGGCTGGCAGGCGAGTGGATCCACCTTCAAGCCTCGAGAACCTTGTCCCGCAGGACGCCGGGGCATCCAAGGGCCGCGCTGTCCGGTTCCTGCCGCTGTCCGGCAAGAACCCGACCGCGCTGGCGGAGCTGGCAGAACGGTACCGCGCCTGGCTCGCGGGCCGGCCCGACGAATCGCTGGCGGACTTGGCATGGACCGCCGGGGAGGGACGGGCTCATTTCCCATGCCGGGCCGGCTTGGTGGCGCGGGATCTGAAAGGCTTGGAAGAACAGCTCGCGGCCGTCGCGGAAGGGGTGCGGGGTGTGCAGTCCGAGCCTCGTCAGACGGTTGCATTCCTGTTCGGCGGGGTGCCCGCTGCCGGAATGGGGAGGGATCTCTACGCGACTGAGCCGGTTGCACGGGCGGTGCTGGATCGTTGCGAGCAAGTCTTCAGCGAGGAGCGGAACGCTTCCCTGCTGGAGGTGATCTTCGGCGACGCGGCGGACGCGCCGGACGATCTCGGCTGGGCGGAGCCTGCGCTGGTGGCGCTCGGGGGAGCCCTCTGCGCACTGTGGGAAAGCCTTGGGGTGCGGCCCGACATTGTCGCAGGGAAGGGCGCGGGTGCAGTGGCTGCTGCTGCGGCGGCGGGAGTCCTCGGACTCGAGGACGCGATGCGATTCGCGGCCCGCAGGGCCGGCCACCCGGATCGGACGGCGACAGGTCCGGTGCAGGCGGCGCTTGAGGGTCTCCAAGCGAAGGTGCCGGAACTGCCGCTCGTGAATGCCACGACGGGCGAAATGGCGGAACAGAGAATCCCGGGTGCCAAATACTGGAACCAGTCAGCTCCCCGCCGGGCGGCCGGGCGCCGGCTGCTCTCCGCCCTTGCCGCTCACGGAGCGGATGTGCTCGTCGAGGCCGGTCCTGCGGCGATCTCCCGGCGCGCGGTCTCGCGAGCCTTCGGCGCTCGGAAACCACTGCTGCTCGCCAGTCCCCTGGAGTCGGAAGGCGAGGAAGCTGCCGCCATCACGGCAGGTGTGGCGGCTGCATACGAAGCTGGCCTCGACCTGTCGTTCGCCGGCCTCTTCACCGGTGAACGCCGACGCCGGCTGCGTATCCCAACGTACCCCTTCCAGAGGGAACGACACTGGATCAGCTGAGCGGAGTGCCTGCACAAGAAAGACCCCGGGGATTCGAGCGCTTCGCACGCGCCACCCCGCCTCCGTCACCATCCGCGGGGACACCATCGAGATCCGGCTCGGCTACCGAGCTCACAATCTCCTCCTCCGCGCCGACGGGTTCGACCGCAAGCAGTCCCACACCCCCGGCCCGGAACCCGCAAGCTCCGTTTGGTCGTCGGATACCACGCCCGCTGGCAGCCTCCGTCAGCCACCTCTGCGCCCCGCCCGGGCTCCGCCTGTCGACTCCACCCGCTCCCTGGCGCTAGAATGTCACTTCACGAACTCACCGTGGGTGTTCAGGCCGGATTCCGGCGTCTCCATTCGGAACGCGTGGACCCCCTGCCGGCCGCTCCCGCTGCTTGCATGTCAGGCAGCTGTGCGGCACACTGCCCGTCGAGCGCAGGCTGGAACCAACGACCAGCGGTCGCCCCGCTGCACCCACCGAGATCCGGGGACGAGCCCAACGATGAGCTCCAAGCATGCCGGACCACCGCCAGCGCCGAACTCGGTCGAGGCATCCAGTGAGCAGAAGACGGAACTCGCAGCAGTGGGGCAGACGATAGATGCGCGCGGCCACCGGTCTTCCGACCTAGACGTTCCCCGACCCGCATCCGTCGTCCGTGCCAAGCTTGAGCACGGCGTGTCCGTGCCGGTTCGGCGTTACGGAAATCCAGAAGGTCCGCGCCTTCTGATGAGCCACGGAAACGGGCTCGCGATCGACCTCTACTATCCGTACTGGTCACTCCTGCTAGAGCAGTTCGACCTGTTGCTCTTCGATCTGCGCGGTCACGGCCGCAATCCTCCGGGACCGATGGCCGGGCACACCATACCGGCATTCTCGAGAGACTTGGAGATGATCGGCCAGACGGTGGACCGCTGCTTCGGTGCAAGGCCGAGGGCCGGTGTATTCCATTCCGTGTCGTGTCTGGCGGCCGCACTGTCACCTTCCCTAGGCGCCTCCTATTCGGCACTCGTGCTGTTCGACCCGCCGCTCTACCCGGCGGGGATGGGGATCGCTCACCGGATTCTCGAATCCAGCTGCAGCCGCGCTGCGGCCAGAACCCGGATCCGTGTTCACCGGTTTCGCAGCGAGCGGGACTTCGTCGATCTGATGAAGGTGCAGCCGGCGATGGCGCGGCTCCTTCCCGGCGTGCCCGAGCTCATGGCCCGCACGACGCTTCGAGCGGATGGGCAAGGCAGCTATGTATTGCGGTGTCAGCCCGAGTTCGAAGCGAGAATTCTCGATTCGGTACCGCGGTTCTCGCGCTTGGTGGATCCCGATTTGCTGCCGCTGCCGGTGAAAGTGATCGCAGCGGATCCGCATCTCCAGCACCATTTCTTCCCCCCGTGCAACTTGGAGGGCACCAAGCTCGTTGACTTCGATTCGCTTTCGGACACGACTCATCTCGCACAGCTCGAGAGGCCGGAGGAGTGCGCGCGGCTCACGATCGACTTCCTCGGGCGAATCGGCCTCTGCAAGACCGCCTGAGACCCTACCACGAGGCCTGCATCGATGCTGGGCCTGACGCCCTGTCTTGGGCTTGCTCAAGATCTCGGCTGGAACTCGCTTTCGGGCGCCCAGTGTGCGGCAAATCTCGCGGCTCTTGGAAAGGAAGCGGCCCCGCCTCGCGGTGTCCGATAATCAGCAGACGCGGCGAGGCCTAGAACGAGAATCCGATCGTGATCTGGACTTGGTTCTTGGACAGGTGTGGATCGGCGTCGGTGGCCCAGCGCGTGTAGCTTGCTTGCGGCGAGAGGGTCCATTTGCGCCAATGCGCGTCGAACCCGATGGCGGCGACAACGCCGTGGTGCGGGTCGTGGATCCGCTTGTGGGGGAAGCGCTTGGTCTCGATCCAGAAGGCCGGGCCGGCCCCCACGAACGGCCGGACTCTCGCCGCCTTGCCCTCCAACGCCCCGAAGCGGTACTTCAGCAGGACCGGGATCTCCCAGATGTCTTTGGGCTGGCGCCAACTCCGGTCGAAGTCAGCGTAGTAGAACCGCAGTCCCGACCCGGAGTACCGGCGCTGGCTCGGCTCGGTCCAGATCGTATCGGTTGCCTCGACGAGCTGCCGGAGCAGGACGGAGGCCTGCAGCGAGACCCGGTAGGTCAGCTCCGTTTCTGCGAAGATGCCGAGGAGCGGTCGCGAGGGAAACGGCCGCAAATACGAGGCTCGGCTCACGTTGTGGGCCACCAGGGGCGGCAGTCCCAGCACGGCCGAGCCGTCGTCCGTGACGGTTCCCACATGGTTGATGCCGAGAAACCCCGTGCGGTAGTCCGGGGTCAGGGTGTAGCCCGCGACCAGTCCCAGCGTCAGCGCGCTGCCGAAGGGGAACCGCCCCGGCGGGTCGTCACTGCGGCCCGCTTGGCTGCGCGAAGCCCCCTCGGCCGCCAGCGGCAGCGCGGTCGCGAGCACAGCCAGGCAGGCCATCGCCCAAGCATGGGAATTACGGATCATTTCCCTTCTCCTGTTCCTTCTCCGGCAGGATCTCCAGCAACTCGATGTCATAGACGAGCGTGGACCCGACCGGGACCTTGGGGTGGACGAAGTCCCGCTGCGGCGGGCAGAGCAGGCGCTGCCGGGATCCGGTCCGCATGCGCAGCAACCCCTCTGTCAGGCAGGGCACGGCCGCCGACGCGACGCTCACGGCCAGCGGCTTGCCCGGCTGCGTCCGCTCGAACACGGTGCCGTCAGCCAGGCTCCCGCGGTAGGCGATCTTGACCGAGTCTGACAGCTCGGGGCGTGCTCCCGATCCTCCCCGGACCCGAATCGCGATGGCCCCGGATGGCGTCTGCACCGCGTCCTGGCGCGCGGCAAGCACCTGCTTGCGGTACGCCCTGCCGGCGCGCTCGCGCTGTTGGAAAGCGCTTTCCGTGCGGGCTGCGGCCAATGCGTCGATCTTCGCCCGGTATGCGTCGGCGGACACGCGCGGCGGGCGTTTCAGGACGCCGTCTGCGAGACCTTCGGACACCAGCTCGAGTTCGGGCCCGGAGAGGTAGAACCGGCTGACGGCCTCGGCCAAGGAAAGCCCCAGTGCATAGAGCGTCCTGTCATGCTCGGTGGCGGGTTCCGGCTCTTTGGGCTGCAGCGCCGGAAGGGCTGCGGCCATGCACAGAGCCAGGCAAGCGACTCCGCATGCCGCTGGCAGCCTGTGCGCGAATCCCCCTGCCGGCATGTCAGAACCCCGCCAAGCCCGCGCGCCGGGCCGCGGCTGCGACGCGCTCCGCCTCGATCAGGCGCAGGTCGACGCGGCTGCGGGCGTGCCTGCGCAGTTCCACGGTGCGCACCCGCCCCGAAACCAGCCCGCGAAACACCGGGTCCGCGAACAGGCCGGGGTCGAATCGCTCCGTCACGAAGACCCTGTAGGCTCCGGGGGCGATGCCGCCGAATGCAAACCGGCCGTCCGCTAGCGGGGCGATACGGCGAAGACTTGCCGCCGGGGAGGATTCGACCGGTTCGAGAACCGCGATGCCCGCGCGACCGGAGCGGCGGTCCGCGGATCGGACCTGCGGCACCGAGCCGGACAGGCGCGGAGCGCCCTCCTGCAGCTTGATGCGCAAGCTGCCCGGAACACCGCTGGCCAGATCCAGCTGCCGGCCGACAATATCGCGCCTGCCAAGCTGCACCGTTTCCACGAACAGCCCGGGCGGGGCCTGCACGCGCAGCACGTACGCAGCAGGCTCGAGGTCCCTTGCCGTGAAGCGGCCGGCCGGCCCCGCCAGCGCTTCAACCGATGTGGCGGATCCCGAGGCTCCCGGAACGGCATCGAAGACGATGCGGGCGCCGGACAGGTCCCTCGCTGCCAGCCCGGGAGCCACCAGCTGCCCGCTTAGCGCAAGCGGCGGTCCCGGATAGAGCCTGAGCTCGCCGCTGCCGCACGCTCCGACCGCCGCGGCCTGCACGGCCAAGATGCGGCCGCCCTGCCGGCCGCCGATCAATTGCACCGTGTACATCCCGGCCGGGACTCCCCGGAAGACAAAGCACTGGCGGGAATCTAGGGAGGCGCTCCATGCCAGAGCCGACAGGTCCGTGCCACGGGCTGCCCATGCCCCACATCTCCACACTTGACAACGCTACGGTCGTTGTGGCATGTCTGAAACATGCTCGACCAGCATTGCATTGCCAAGACTCTCTCCACCGCACAGGCCGTGGCGACCCTGCAGGTGCTGCTGGCACAGATCGGCAGCGCCAGCCGGAGCGCATTCGCCCGCCACGTCTGCCGCGAATTCGGCTTCCTCGACAGTCTCGGCCAGCCGCAGGCGGCCAGTTGCCACAAAGCCTTGCGCCACCTGCATCGGCAGGGTCGCATCGAGTTGCCGCCGCCGCGCCATGGCGGCCGCGGCGGCCACTGCCGCCCGCGCCGGCTGCACCAGCCGCTGCCCGCCCCGCAGGCCGTCCCCGCTAGCGCCGGGGACTTGGCCGGACTCCAGCTGACCCTGGTCACCACGCCCGCACAGCGCCAAGTTTGGAATGAGCTGGTCGCCAGCGAGCACCCGCAGGGTGCCGTCATTCACGTCGGCCCGCAGTTGCGCTACCTGATTGAGTCCGAGCACGGCCTGCTCGGGGCGCTCGGCTTCGCCGCCTCGGCCCTGGCGGTCGCGGCCCGCGACGAGTGGGTCGGCTGGTCGGCCGCGCTGCGCCGCAAGCGCCTGCACCGCGTGCTGGCCCTGAGCCGTTTCCTGATCCGGCCCTCGGTGCGTTGCCACTTGCTGGCCTCCAAGGTGCTGGGCCAAGTCCTGCGGCGGCTGCCGCAAGACTTCTGCCAGCGCTACGGCTACCGCCCCGCCTTGCTGGAAACCTTCTGCGACCCGCAACAGCACGCCGGCACCTGCTTCCGCGCCGCCAATTGGATCTGCGTGGGCCACACCGCCGGGCGCGGTCGTTTCGCCGGGCGCGCCCAGCGCGTGCCGGTCAAGACCATCTTTGTGTACCCGCTGCAGGCGGACTTCCGGGACGTGCTCGGGGCCGCCCAGCCACCCGCCTGCGAGCCGCTGGCAGCGGCCGCGGGCCTCGCCTTGGACACGTTCGCCGAGCACGAACTGGGACGCGCCCCGCTGGGTGATTTACGCTTGTCCAAGCGGCTGGTGCAGACCGCCCGCATGCAAGCCGGAGCTCCCATGGCATCGATTCCAGCCGCCGCGCAGGGCCTGCGCTCGGCCGTCAAGGGCCACTACCGCCTGATCGACCAGCCGGACGAGTCGGCGGTGACCCCGGAGAACATCCTGGCCCCGCACCGCCAGCGCACGCTGCAGCGCATGCAGGCCGAGCGCACGGTGCTGTGCGTGCAGGACGGCACGGACCTGAACTTCGCCGAGCATCCGGGCTGCGCGGGGCTGGGCTTGATCGGCAAGAACCGCGGCTCGCAGGGCACGCTGGGGCTGCACCTGCACTCGACGCTGGCGCTGAGCCCGGAAGGCATCCCGCTGGGATTGCTCAAGCTGCAGTACGAAGCGCCGGACGGGCAGGCGCAGCGCGGGCGACCGCTGGAGGAGCGCAAGAGCTTCCGCTGGATCCGCGGGTTGCGGGACTGCGCGGAGGCGGCGGGCCGCTTGACGGACACGCGTGTGGTGGCGGTGATGGACCGCGAGGCCGACGTGCTGGCGTTGTTCAGCGAGCAGCGGCGGCTGGCGGGCGTGGAACTGCTGGTGCGGGCCAAGCACAACCGTGCGCTGGGGGCGGGTCAGCCGAAGCTGTTCGAGCAGATCCGGGAGCAGGCGGCGCAAGGCCGGTTGCAGATCGAAGTGGAGCGCAGTTCGGCGCGGCGGGGCAGCGCTCGCCAGAAGGCCAAGCCGTTGCGCGCGGCGCGCACGGCGCAGGCGGAATTGCGCTGGCAGACGGTGGAGTTGGCGGCCGGGACACAGCGGGCGGGGCCGCTGCGGCTGCAGTTGGTGCACGTGTGGGAGCGGACGGCGCCGGAGGGGGTGGAAGCGTTGGAGTGGTTTCTGCTCACGACGCTGCCGGTGCAGTCGCAGGCGCAGGCGGAGCAGGTGCTGCAGTGGTACCGGCTGAGGTGGCGCATCGAGGACTGGCACCGGATTCTCAAGTCGGGCTGCAAGGTGGAGTACCTGGGGCACCGGAGCGGGGAGCGGATCGAGCGGGCGGTGACGATCAAGGCGGTGATTGCGTGGCGGCTGGCAGCGCTGACGCTGCTGGGGCGGGAGACGCCGGAATTGCCGGCCACGGTGTTTTTCACGCAGATCCAGTTGCGGGTGCTGCGGCACTTCACGAGCAAGCGCAGGTTGTCCGAGCCGGACAACCTGGGCTCGGCGGTGCTGGCGATGGCGATTCTGGGTGGCTACCTGAAGAACCCGAAAGCGCCGCCGGGACACCAGAAGATCTGGGAAGGCTGGACCCGCTTGACCATCATGAGCGAGGCGTATGAGCTGCGCGACTACTTCGAGCCGCCTGCCAGCGCCTCTCAGGAGAAGCCCGGTTCATGACTTGTGGGGTAACGGCAGGCCACGGGTGCTGCGCGGAACCAGATAGACCGTCGCTGCGCGGTTGCCGAGCAGATCCCGGAAGTCATCGACCCGTCCCCGGACCTGGTGGACCGGTTCCCGGGAGGCGTCGATGCGAATTCCCGAGACTTCCCGCGCCTTCGGAACGGGGACCGCCGCGGCCCCGTCGACCGTGGTCGACGAGGGGTAGTAGACGGGCGCCGCGAAGGGCCTTGGCGGCAAGGCTCGCAAGATGTAGTTCCCGGGCGGAAGCTGATCGATGGCGAACCCGCCGTCCGGTCCGGTCTTCGCCGACCGGACTTCCCGCAACCGTCCCTGGCTTGCGGCAAACGCGCTGACCCGCACATCGGCCATGCCGCTGCCGCCGGGATCTCTCACGTGCCCGCGAACGGCGGACTCGGGTAGCATCCGGAGCGCGAGACCGCGCTTGCACTCCCCGGGGCGCAGCGAGATGGCCTGCGGCAGGCCCACCGCGCCGAGGTCCAGGTAACCGGGACAGGTGGCATGCAGATCGTAGTCTCCGGGCGGAACTCCGGCCAACTCAAAAGCCCCGGCTTGCCCGCTCCTTGCGGACAGAGGCGCTCCGTCTGCATAGAATTGCCGGGAGGGCACGGCCCCGACCCGGAACAGGCGCACCGCCGCTCCCTCCAGCAAGTCGCCTGACTCGCTGTCGAGGATCTGCCCGGAAACCGTGCCGCTTCCCGAACTCGCGGCGCTCGGCGAGGCGAGGGCCGGGCAGGCCATGCCATGCAGCCCAACCGGCTGGATCAACGCAAGCCCAAGCAGTGCAAGGGCCTCCATGGGTCGCTTCTCCGCTGGGAACAGGGCGATCTGCGGCACGGAAACCTACCTGCAGGCGCTAGTGCTGGCAGCGGACCCCAGCAGTTTGAAGTCGATTTTCAGCAGCTTCTTTCGTCCAAGGGACCGTGCCGACACGAGCTTGTGCGTCGGCTCCCACGAAAGATGGGAGTGGGTTGCTCGCGGCTTGATCCGCCAGGTCTGGTTCGCCGGCAGGGCGAAGAAGTACGAACCCTCCTGTCCCCAGTGCCCGGGATTAATTCCGTGCGTCCCATGCAGCTTGCAGACTGTCTGGTACGGGGCGCTGCAGTTGTAGTCCCACTGGCGGCACACATCGATCGGCCCCTTCTTCATGGGCGTCGGGCGGTACTTGTTCGGCCCGGAACCGTCGAAGAGCTGTCCCCAGACACAGAAGCGGTCCGTGTGGTCGCACGCTGGCGGTCCGTGGTAGAACACCGGCTCCGAACCGTCCGGGCTTTCGGGCGGTTCCTGCGCGGGACTGGCCGTTGCCAGCGCCAAGGCCATCGCGATCAGCGCGGTCATGCGGATGAGCATGTTTTTCCCTCCTCGGAGCAGGGCTGCTCGGCCTCTGCCCCTCTACATGACCTAACGCTCGCCGGGACCCCCTGAGCACACAGTTTTTTGTGCCGGCGGCTCCTGCGACCGGCCTTCTGGCTGCTACCGCCCGGCCGGTCCGGTCTAATGGAGTCTCGGCGGCAGGCTGTTCTGCCATCCGCCCCGCCACATGCCCGAGGACCTACGTTCGCTGTGGCTGCGCGCCGTTGCCGACTCCCGCCGCCAGATCGAGCAGCTGCGGGACGAGCACCCGGACCTGCGGCTGGACCGGGACCTCGACGCGCTGCTTGCGGAGCGCTGGCCGCAGGCCCGCCAAGCTACCATCGAGAGCCTCGCCAGAGAGGAGGCCGGGGATTGCGAGACCCGCTACCGCGCCGCCCGCCGTCGCTTGGAGAGTGTCCTTCCCAAGGACTACCCGTTCGCGCGGTGCGGACGGGATGCTGGGAAGTGAGTTGCCGGGGGCGCGTAGCTCACGCCGTCCGGGCTGCGAATCGCTTCCTGAGCAGGCGCAGCGCCCGGTCCAGCCGGGTGGCTGCATTGGAGCGGGAGACCGACAGCCGCGCGGCCGTCTCGGCCGTGGACAGCTCCCGCCCGAAACGCAGCTCGATCACCTGGCGGTAGGGCTCCGGCAGCAGCGCCACTGTCTCGCGCAGCGCGCGCAGAAGCTCGCGGTCGCTCGCTTGCACTTCGGGGTCCGCGCCGGGGTCGGTCTCTCCCAGCCCCTCCTCGAGCCGGACCTCGCGGCGGCGCCGGGTCCGGCGGCGGATGTCAATGGCGCTGCTGGCGACGATGCGGCGCACCCAGTGACAGGCCGTCGGGCCGCCTTGGAAGGCCGCGATGCCAGCCAAGACCTTGCGCCAGGATTCCTGCAGCGCGTCCTCGGCCAGCGCGGGATCCTCAGCCGCGCGCTCCGCCAACGGTCGGAAGTACCTCCCGCAGCAGGCGGTCCATTGCCCGACTGCCGAGGGATCTTCCAGCAGCGGGCAGGACAGAGGTCTAGGAAGCCGTTCCCGGGGCATGGCCGCGGCGCGCCGGGGCACCGTCGTTTCAGGGTAGGGCCTGTGTAATGCAAAGTAAAGAAGCACGTCGAGGTGTGTCTCCGTGTCTGATCTTGTCGGCCGATTGGCCTATGTGAAGTTTAGAAGGAGAATCCGATCGTGATCTGGACCTGGTTCTTGGTCAGGCGTGGATCCGCGTCAGTGGCCCAGCGCGTGTAGCTCGCTTGCGGCGAGAGGGTCCATTTCCGCCAATGCGCGTCGAACCCGATGGCGGCGACAACGCCGTGGTGCGGGTCCCGGACCCGCTCGCGGGGGCGGCGGTTGTTCTCGATCCAGAAGGCCGGGCCGGCCCCGACGAACGGGCGGACTCTGGCCGCCTTACCCTGCAAGACCCCGAAGCGGTACTTCAGCAGGACCGGGATCTCCCAGATGTCTTTGGTCTTGTGTCGCCACCGGTCGAAGTCACCGTAGTAGAACCGCCGTTCCGACTCGGAGTACAGGAACTGGCTCGGCTCGGTCCAGATATTATCTGTTGCCTTGGCAAGCTCCCGGAACAGGACGGAGGCCTGCAGCGAGACCCGGGAGGTCAGTTCCGTTTCTGCGAAGACGCCGAGGATCGGTCGCGACGAAGCTGGCCTGGCGTACAAGGCTCGGTGCACGTTGCGTGCCACCAGAGGGGGCAGCCCCAGCTCGACAGAACCGTCGTACGAGACGGTGCCCTCATTGTGGATGCCGAGAAACCCCGTGCGGTAGTCCGGTGTCAGGGTGTAGCCCGCGACCAGGCCCAGAGTCAGCGATCTGCCGAAGGGGAACCGGCCGGTCGGTTCTGCAGTGCGGCCTGCCTGGCTGCGGGACGCCCCCTCGGCCACGAGCGGCAGTGTGCTTGCGAGCACAGCCAGGCAGGCCATTGCCCAAGTATGGGCATTACGGCTCATTTACGTTCTCCTTCCCCTTCTCTTGACAGGATCTGCAACCCGATGTCGTAGACCAGCGTGGATCTGATCGAGACCTTCGGATGAGAGAAGTCCCGGCGCGGCGGGCAGAACAGGCGCAATCGGGATCCGACCCGCATGTGCAACAACCCCTCTGCTAGGCTGGGCACGGTCGCCTGCGAGACGCTGACGGCCAGCGACCTGCCCAGTTGCGTCCGCTCGGACACGGTGCCGCCGTTCAGGCTCCCGCGATAGACGACCCGGATCGAGTCCGACAGGCTTGGACGGCAATCACGATCCCTCCGGAAGGCTCCAGAACCATGGCTACTGATCGCAGAGGCCGGTGCTGGCAGCGGCCCCCAGCAAGGTGAAATTCATCACCGTCCTCGTACCGGGTGCAATGCTCCGCGCCGATACGATCTTGTGTGTCGGCTTCCATGAAAGATGGGGGTAGGTTACTCGCGGCTTGATCCGCCAGCCGCGATCCACGGGCAGGCTGAAAAAGTACGACCCCTCCCGGCCTTGGAATCCGTGCGGGCCGTGCAGCTTACAGACTGTCTGATACGGGGCGCTACAGGTTGAGTCCCACTGGTAGCACACATCGATCGGCCCCTTCTGCATGGGTTTCAGGCGCTCCTTGTTCGGCCCGACTGCTTCGAAGAGCTGTCCCCAGACACAGAAGCGATCCGCGAAATCGCAAGCCGGAATTCCGTGATAGAACTCCGGGGCAGAACTCCCGGGGTTTTCGGGCGACTCCTGCGCGGGACTCGCAATCGCCAGCCCCAAGGCCAATGCAACGAGCGAAATGACTTGAATGAACATGCTTGCCTCCTAGGGGCAGGAGCTGTTCGTTTCCTGCCCCTCTATATGACCTAACGCTGGCCGGGCCCCTCCGATCACAGATTTTTTCAAGGCACCCGTTGATGTCCGATAATCCCCGATGGGACAGATCCCCGCGCCCGCCCCCCGCGCCCGCCCCCCGCGGCCTGGCCGCCGCGGACGCCGGGCGCGTCCGCAAGGCCCTCGCCGGCTCGCTGGCCGAGAACACCCGGCGCGCCTACCTGGGCCACTGGGCCGCATTCGGGGACTACCGGGCCGGACAGGGCTTCCGGTGGCGCATGAACGTAAGCCATTGACACCAATTACTTTATGCAATCGCGGAGCGCTCGTTCCCCACGCTATATCCCTCGTAGAGACTCGGATCTTAGAAGACCTCGCGGACCGTCCACAGAGCTGCGGAGCGACGTGGCCTCCGTGGAGCCAATCTGTCATGTCGCCCATCCGGCGGATAGAACCTCGGCCTGCTCCAGCACCGTCCGCGTCGCCGACTCCTGCTTGTCCGGCGGGTACCCGTGCTTCCGCAGGACGCGCTTCACGAGCACGCGGAGTCTGGCCCGGATGTTCTCGCGTTGTGTCCAGTCGATGGTCACGTTGTTCCGTACCGTCTCGACCAGCTCGCGGGCGATGCCGCGCAGCGTCTCGTCGCCGAGCACCTGCACTGCGCTGTCGTTGACGCCAAGCGCGTCGTAGAACGCCAGTTCGTCGTCCGACAGTCCAAGCGCCTCGCCGCGGGCAGTCGCCTCGCGCATCTCGCGGGCCAGTCCGATCAGCTCCTCGATCACCTGCGCCGCCTCGACCGCGCGGCTCTGGTAGCGCCGAATCGTCTGCTCCAGCATCTCGGCGAACGAGCGCGCCTGGACGACATTCTTCCGGCGCCGGGTCGCCAACTCGCCCTTCAACAGCTTCTCCAGCAACTCGACAGCGAGATTCGGTCGGCGCATGCCGCGCACCTCGCGCAGGAAATCCTCCGACAGAATCGACACGTCGGGCTTCTTCAGCCCGACCGCGGCGAAGATGTCCAGCACGCCGTCCGGGGCCACGGCCCGCGAGACGATCTGTCGCACCGCATGATCCAGCTCCTCGTCGGACTTCGCGTCCGGGCCGGTTCGCTTCGACAGCGCCGCCCGGACGTGCTGGAACAGCGACACGTCGTCGCGGATGCGGACCGTCTCGGGGTGCGGCACGGCCAGCGCGAAGGCTTGCGACAGCTCGCGCACAGCCTGCAGGCAGCGCGCCTTCCCGTCCTCCTGCGCCAGAACGTGCTCCAGCGCCGCCGGCAGCAGTTGCAGCCGCTCGGCCGGCGAGCCGTCCGCCCATGCCGACCGGTCGAAGCCGTGGAACAGCCCGCCGCAGACCTCGTACTTCTCCACCATCGCCCGGACCGCCCGCTCCTTGTCCAGGTTCGTCTCGCCACGCCCGCCGCTCTCCGTGTACGTCGCCAGCGCCCGCTTCAGCTCGTGGGCGAGACCGAGGTAGTCGACGACCAGACCGCCCGGTTTGTCCCGGAACACCCGGTTGACCCGCGCGATGGCCTGCATCAACCCGTGGCCGCGCATCGGCTTGTCCACGTACATCGTGTGCAGGCTCGGGGCGTCGAATCCGGTCAGCCACATGTCGCGTACGAGCACCACGCGCAGCGGGTCATCGGGGTCGCGGAACCGCTTCGCCAGCGCCTCCCGTCGCGCCTTGTTGCCGATGTGCGCCTGCCAGTCGGGCGGGTCGGACGCCGTGCCGGTCATCACGACCTTCAACCCGCCTCGGCGATCGTCGTCGTCGCGCCAATCCGGGCGCAGGCGGACTAGCTCGCGGTAGAGGTCGATGCAGATTCGCCGGCTCATGCAGACCACCATCGCCTTGCCGTCCATCGCCTCCCGGCGGCTCTCGAAGTGCGCCACGATGTCGCGGGCGATCAGCGCGACCCGCTTCTCCGCCCCAACAATCGCTTCGAGTTGCGCCCACTTGGTCTTCAGCTTCTCGCGGCGGGCGGTCTCCTCTCCCTCGGTCACCTCCTCGAAGCCGGCATCGATCACTGGTCGCTCGGTCTCGTCGAGAGCTAGCTTCGCGAGGCGGCTCTCGTAGTAGATCGGCACGGTCGCGCCATCACCGACGGCTCTCTGGATGTCGTAGACGCTGATGTGGTCGCCGAACACGGCGCGGGTGCTCGCGTCGGCCAGCTCGACGGGTGTCCCGGTGAAGCCGATGAACGAGGCGTTGGGCAGCGCATCGCGCATGTGGCGGGCGTAGCCGTCGATGAAGTCGTACTGGCTGCGGTGCGCCTCGTCCGCGATCACCACGACGTTGCGCCGGGTCGTCAGCAGCGGGTGGCGGTCGCCCTGCTCTTCGGGGAAGAACTTCTGGATCGTCGTGAACACCACGCCGCCCGACTCGACGGCGAGTTTCGCTCGCAGGTCGGCGCGGCTCCGCGCTTGGACCGGCGGCAGCCTGAGCAGGTCGGCGCAGCGCGAGAAGGTGGTGAACAGCTGGTCGTCGAGGTCGTTGCGGTCGGTCAGCACGACGACGGTGGGATTCTCCATCGCCAAGTCGCGCATGACGCAACCGGCGTAGAACGCCATCGTCAGGCTCTTGCCCGATCCCTGGGTGTGCCAAATCACGCCGATGCGCCGGTCGCCACGGGTGCCTCCGGGCCGCCGGCCTGATTCGTCGTGGCCTTGCGGGGCTCGGTCCGCCGTCTGCTGCAACGCGGCCGCCCGTAGCGTCTCGGTGACGGCGGTCTGCACGGCGTGGAACTGGTGGTAGCCAGCCATCTTCTTGACCAGTGCTCCGCTGCCGTCGTCCTCGAAGACGATGAAGTCGCGGACGAGCGCGAGCAGCCGGTACGGCGTGCAGATGCCTTCGAGCAGTACCTGGAGCTGCGACAGGGTCGGGTCGGCCAGTGCCTCGCCCGTGATCGTGCGCCACGGCTTGAACCACTCCTCCCCGGCGGTCAGCGTACCGATCCGCGCCTCCAGTCCGTCCGACACGATGAGCGCGGCGTTGAACGCGAACAGCGACGGGATCTCCGCCTTGTAGGTCTGAAGCTGCCGGAAGGCAGTGTGGATCGTGGCGTTCTCGTCGGCCGGGTTCTTCAGCTCGATGACGGCGAGCGGCAGTCCGTTGACGAACAGCACGATGTCGGGTCGCCGCTTGCGCCGGTTCTCGACGACGGTGAACTGGTTGACTGCGAGCCAGTCGTTTCGGTTCGGCTCGTCGAAGTCGATCACGCACACCTGAGCGCCGCGAATCCGGCCGTTCGAGCCAGCATGCTCCACCGTCACACCGGCCACGAGCATCCGATGGAAGTCGCGGTTGCGGGCCTCCAGTGTCGCGCCGGCCGCGCGCGTCAGTCGGTGCCAGGCGTCGTCGAGCGCGTCGTCGGGCAGGTCTGGATTGAGGCGGGCGAGCGCGGACCGCAGCCTCTCCGTCAGCACAACCTCACCGTAGTCGGTCCGCTCGGCGCCCGGCATGTCCGCAATGGCATTAACTTGAGGTCGCCACTGGCGGCGAGATCGTAAGTATTTGAAAAATCGGGAGTTGCCGACGAGAAAGAATTTTTTCTCCCGGCGCTTGACTTTTTGCGCTGGGAGTCCTTTCCAATCCACAGATGAGCATGAGGAGGGGCGGAGGAGAGGAGCTGGGGAGAAGGCGATTATAGCGGCAGGGGGGAAGGGGTCGCAGGGGAAGGGGAACCCCTTCCCCCGTGCTAGGGGCACAGGGTTGGCAGGGCCGCGGGTGGCGGAGGGGGGCCGGTGGGCTAGCCCACCGGCCAGTTTCTGTGCCCATACAGTTAGCCCCCTGGAATTCCCGGTTTCCAATCCGAAATGAGCATGAACGGCCTGGCCCTCAGGCCGCGCTAGCGGCCTCCCCCCGGATCACTCGGAAGAGCTCGTCGCGGGCCTCGTTGAGCCGCCGGGCCGCCTCGTTGTCGCTGTACTGGTAGGCCTGCTTGTCCAACTGGGCGAAGTCGATCCCGTCGCGCAGGAAGCGCTCCGCGTCCGGCAGCGATTTCAGTTTCTCGTACGGCGTCATGATGTCCTGCCGGCGGTAGCGCTTGCGCAGCTTGCCCTTGGCATCCACCTGCTCGCAGGGGAAGTAGCACGGGCGGTGGTAGTTCAGGTACGGCGTGAGCACGTCCCGGTTGAACGCGTTGAGCCGCTCGGCGTACCGCCCGGCGATGTGCCCGTAGCCGAGTTGCTTGCGGATCACGGTGCCGTTCTTCGACTCCGCCAGCGCGTTGTCGTTGCAGTGCCGCGGGCGCGACTTGGTGAACTCCTCCACGCGCAGCTTCTCCAGCAGGCGCGCCACTTGGTGGTTGATGTACTCGGAGCCGTTATCGGCATGCACGCCCAGAATCTCGAACGGGAAGGCCTCCAGCATGCTCTCCAGCAGCGGCAGCAAGTAGCTCTCCGCGATCCGCTCGGTGCTGCCCACGCCTTCGAACTGCGTCACTTCGTCCACCGCATTGATGTGATAGACCCCCTTGACTTTGTCCAGGTCGCCTTGGTGCACCGAATCAATCCGCAGGTAGCCCGGCCGCCCCTCCGGCCGCGGCCGCCGGCGCTCGCCGATGGCCACCTGCGTGGGCCGCGTGGGCTGCTGCGCGCCCAGCCTTTGCACATACCTGCGGCTGTGCCGCAGGTTGTACAGGTGCCCGTTCGACAGCCCCGCCAAGCGCTCGAAGCGCGCGTCGCCGAACAGCTCCCAAGCACGCTTGAACAGCGCCAGCGTGGCGGGTCCGGACAGCCTCCCGTGCAACTCGTCGGTCTCGGCCAGCAGCTCGACGTCCGCCGCCGTGTACTTGCGTCGGAACGGCTTGGCCGCGCCTCGGCGCCGGTCCGCCAGTTGGCCCTCGGCCAGGTAGCGCCGGATCAGGCGCGTCAGCTGCGACTGCGACAGCCCCGTGGTGCGCTCCAGATAGCTGCGTAGCAGGCCCCTGTCCGCCTTACCCAGCTTCCAGTACGCGAAGCGCCGCAGCACCCGTGAGAGATGCTCGTAGGCCTGCTTGCGCTCCAGTGCCAGGGTGGCCCCCGGCGGGGTGCTGGCGAGGAACTGGCGCACATCGTCCAAGCTCTTGTGAGTTTCCAAATCGAGCTGCAAGATCACCCTCCGATGATCCCCACACCCCTTCTAGGGCCCCCTTCATGCTCATTTCACGTTGGAAACAAGCCCTCCGTTCATGCTCATCTCTCATTGGAAGAGACTCTGGGTTTGCCATCGTAGGGTTGGAGTGAACCCTTGGACCCGCTGATCCGCGATCTGAAGTCGACCACCTTCTTCGGCCAGCGCCTGACCCGCCGCCAGATTGTCCGCGTGCAGGAGACGGTGGAGCTGTTCCCCAAACTGAGCCGGACCGAACTCGCGCACACGCTGTGCGTGCAGTGCGGCTGGCAGACGCCCAAGGGCAGCAACCGCGTGCAGTTCGCCCAGCGCCTGCTCGAGGAGCTCGAGCGGGTCGGGATCCTGACCCTGCCGGAGCGCCAGGGGACCGGCCGGGGACCGCAGCAGCCGATCGAGTTGAGCGCCCGCACGGCGCCCCAGCCAACGCTGCAAGGGCCGCTGGCCGGGCTGCGCCCGGTGCAGTTGCGGCTGGCAGGCGGGCCCGCGGAGGCGGCCGAATGGAACGAATGGGTCGAGCGCTACCATCCGCTGGGCTATCGCCAGCCGGTGGGCGCGCATCTGCGCTACTTCCTGCTCGACCGGGCGGGGCGCAAGCTGGGCTGTTTGGGGTTCGACTTCGCGGCCTCGCGGCTGGCCTGCCGCGACGCCTGGATCGGCTGGTCGGAGCAGGCGCGCCAGAAGCGGATCCAGCTGGTGGTGCGCAACGGCCGCTATCTGCTGTTTCCGTGGGTGCAGGTCGAGCATCTGGCCTCGCACGCGCTGGGGCTGGCGGCCCGGCAGCTGGCGGGGGACTGGCAGCAGCGGCACGGCTACCGGCCGGTCTTGCTGGAGTCGTACACCGATCCTGAGCGACACCGCGGGACGTGTTACCGGGCGGCCGGCTGGCAGCAGCTGGGCAGCACGCAGGGGCGCGGGCCGGGCAGCGGCCCCAAGCAGGTGTGGGTGCTGTTGTTTTTCACAATATTTCAGTGAAACAACGCGAGGATTTGTCGCATTAATTCGATTCCGGATTGCTGAAGAATCGGATTAATCCGGAGCGGCAGAGGGTTTGCTGAAGCGCTGTGTGGCCGCCGTGCGGGTGCGACAGGGGACCGGGCCGTTCGCGGCGCGGTTGCATGCGCGGAGGCGGCCCGGTTCAATAGGGTGGCCCGCGCGATCTCAGCTCGCCGGGCCGTGGACGGCGCTTTCCAAGTTCGCTACAACACAGACCTCACCGTCGAGGAATACATTAGCCGCAAGGCGTGGCGCGATGCAAGCGTGCCGGCCTGCCCCTTCCACCAGCAGGGCGGTTGCCAGCTGCGGCCCCACGGCAGCTACGCCCGCAAGATCCCCGAGGGCGTGCGGGTGCGGCGGTTCCGATGCCCGCAGAGCGGGCAGACGGTGAGCCTGTTGCCAGACTGTCTGGCAGCGCACCTGCCCGGGACATTGGCCGAGGTCGAGCAGGTGGTCCGAGCGGCCGTCCAGCCCGGCTTTCCGCGCGGCGGGTGGAAGCGACTGCACTCGTCGCGTTACGTGGGGATGGCCGGGGCGCGGCGCTGGGTCGCCCGGCGCGTCGAGCGCGTGCGGCTGTGCCTGGCGCTGCTGACGACCCTGTTGCCGGAGAGTTGCGGGCGTGTGGAGCCGACCGTGGAGGCGTTCGGGAGCGCTCTGGGCACGGCTGCGGTGCTGGTCACGCTGCGGTCCGTCGCGGCCACAGAACTGGCGGTGCTGCCGGTCCCGGTCGGGTTTTCGCGACGGATTCCAGCGGTCAAACCGGCGTCTCAGCCCGTGCAACACGCGACGGGCCGCTCGCCGCCCGGCCGGCCTGCCTAGAGTCGGGAGAGCGGGCCGCCCGCACGGCTCGCCAGGACCCGCCAGCATGCCAGACAAGCTCCCAGACCTCCGGCGCGAGATCGCCCTGTTCCGCTACAGCGTGATTGCGGAGATCCTGTGCCTGCCGCCAGGATCGGCCCAGCGCTGGGCCCTGATCCGCGACAAGGCCGGGCGCGCGCACGCCATTCCCGGCAGCCGTCGCACGCGCGTCGCCATCACCACCATCCGCGACTGGCTGGGCTTGTACGAAGACGGCGGCTTCGACGCGCTGTACCCCAAGCGGCGCCAGGATCGCGGCCAGCCGCGCGGCCTGCCGCCAGCGGTCTGCGAGTTGCTGGTGCGCCTCAAGGAGGCCAACCGCCGGCTGTCGGTGCGCGCGCTGATCCGCCAGGCGCGGGCCAGCGGCAGCGTGCCCGCGACGACCGCCCTGGCCCCGGCCACGGTCTACCGCCTGCTGCGCCAAGAGGGCCTGACGGGGCCGGCCAAGGACCGTCCCGACGGCCGCGACCGGCGCCGCTTCAGCTACCCCGACGCGGGCGCGCTGTGGATGGCCGATTGCATGCATGGCCCCAAGGTCGGCAGCGATCCCGACGACCGGCGGCGGCGGCGCAAGGCCTACCTGCTGGCCGTCATTGACGATGCCACGCGCGTCATCCCGCACGCCGCCTTCGCCTTCTCCGAAAGCGCCGAGGCGTTCCTGCCCGTCTTGCGCCAGGCCCTGCTCAAACGCGGCGTCCCGCAGAGACTGTACTGCGACAACGGTGCCTCCTACCGCTCCCGCCACCTGTCCGTGATCTGCGCCAGCCTTGGCATCCATTTGATCCATGCGAGACCTTACGCGCCGCAGGGAAAGGGGAAAATCGAGCGTTTTTTCAGGACCTGCAGAGCCCAGTTCCTGCCGACCCTGGACGAGACCGCGAGCGCCAGCCTCGACGCCCTCAACCGCCGTCTCGGGGCCTGGATCGAAGGCGAGTACCACCGCACTCCCCACCGCGGCCTCGACCACCAGCGCACCCCGCTCGACCAATGGGCGCTGGCCGCCAGCCGCCTGCGCCCGGCCCCGCCCGACGACGAGCTCGACACGATCTTCCGCTTCCAGCACCGCCGCCGCGTCGCCAAGGACCGCACCGTCAGCTTCCAGGGCCGCCTCTACGAGGTGGGCGCCGAACTGGTCGGGCAGCGGATCGTCCTGCTGGTCGATCCCGCCGCACCGCCCGGACGGCCCGTCCCGGTCCTGCACCAGGGCCGCGCGGCCGGCTGCGCGACCTTGCTCGACGCACACGCCAACGCCCTCATCCGACGCACCCCCGACCCGCGCTCCGAGGATGCCGCTGACGCTGCCGACGACCGCAGCGCGGACGCCAGCGCCCCGGCCCCGCCGCTGCGCCTGAGCGCGCTCGAGCGCCCGGACACCTCCCAGGAGCCTCCCCGGCAATGACCTACCTACAGCATTTCGCCCTCACCCGCTACCCCTTCCAGACCCCCGCCGAAACCGACGAGCTGTTCCCCGCCCAGGCCGGCATCGAGACCCAGACCCGCCTGCAGCACCTGCTCGAACTGCGCGGCATCGGCCTGCTCACCGGCGAGGTCGGCTGCGGCAAGACCACCGCCTGCCGCCAGTTCGCCGCCAGCCTGCACCCCGGCCTCTTCCGCGTCGCCTACGTCGCGCTCACGACCGGCTCGGTGCTGGACATGTACCAGACCCTGGCCTGGGAACTCGGCCTGCAGCCGGAGCGCTCCCGCGCTCCCGCCTTCCGCGCCCTGCGCGAGGAAATCGCCCGCCTCGCCCGCGAGGCCCACCAGCTGCCCGTGCTGATCATCGACGAGGCCCACAACCTGCGCAACGACGTGCTCGAGGAGCTCCGCCTGCTCACCAACTTCCAGATGGATGCCGAGCGCTGCCTGTGCCTGCTGCTGTCCGGCCTGTCCTCCTTGCGCAAGCGCCTCGCCATGGCCGTGCACGAATCGCTCGGCCAGCGCATCGCCGTGCAGCACCAGCTCGCCGGCCTCGCCCGCGACGAACTCGAACCCTACCTCGCCCACCGCCTGCGCCTGGCCGGCTGCGACCTGCCGCTGTTCGAGCCCAATGCCCTCGAGGCCCTCTTCCAGGCCTCGCGCGGCCTGCCCCGCCAGGTCGACCGCATCGCCCACTTCGCCCTCGCCGCCGCAGCCTGCGCCCAGGCTCGCCAGGTCTCCGCCGAGCAACTCGAACAGGCCTGTGCCGAGGTGCGCCTGTGACCCCCTTCAACGACCCTTGGCGCGAACGCGCCGCGCAGGTGCGCGACGGCTCGCTCGAACCGCTCGCCGTCCAACTCGGCTACCGCAAGGATCCCGCCAACCCGGCCCGCTGGAAGCGGCCCGGCTCCGTGCTGAGCATCCGCGGCGCGCAGTTCTTCGACCACCGCCAGGGGCGCGGCGGCGGTGGTGCCATCGATCTCGTCATGCACGTGCGCGGCTGCCGCTTCCGCGCCGCCGTCGAGTTCCTCGAACGCCACGGCGGCCTCCCCCAGCCTGCGCCTGCCACCCCGCCCGCTCGCCGCCACGGCTTGCGCCTGCCACCCCCCGCAGACCGCCTCTGGGACCCCGTGCGTGACTTCCTGGCCACCGCCCGCGGGCTCGACCCCGCCCTGCTCGAGCGTTGCCGCCAAGAGGGCATCCTCTACGCCGATTCCCGCCGCAACGCCGTCTTCGTCTGTCGCGACCGCCACCAACATCCCGTCGGCGCCGAGCTCGTCGGCACCCGCCCGGCTCCCGACGGCCGCACCTTCAAGGGCATGGCGCCCGGCTCCCGCAAGGCCCGTGGCGGCTTCTGGCTGCCGGCCAACATCGACGATCTCGATGCCATCCTGCTCGTCGAGAGTGCCCTCGACGCCCTCGCCGCGCTCCGCCTGCTGGCTCCCACTTTGCCACCCGATACCCTGCTCGCCTCCACCGCCGGCATCGCGACCTCTCTCCCGCCCTGGCTGCAAGCCTTCCGCGCACCGCGCATCCTGTGTGCCTACGACGCCGACCGCGCCGGCGACCAAGCCGCCGACTCCCTCCGCCGCCACACCCCCCATTGCAGCCGCCTCCGGCCGGTCGGCGCCAAGGACTGGAACGATCTGCTGCGCCGCTCCCAGCCACGCTAGCTGTCCCTATTCACCCCCATCGACTGCCCGATCGCACCCCCGCGACCCGGCTACAACACGCCGCCTATCTCTACTTCCGGAAAACCTCCGCCGTCGACTCCCTTCCCCGACCGCACCGCCGCTGATTGCCCTTAACTCCCTCCTGCAGTAGCGAATCTACTTGAAAAATTTCTCCACTACAGCAGGAAATAATCTGAAAAAGTCCGCACGAATCTATCTGAAATTCAACAGGTGCGGCCGCTGCAGGCGGACTGGCAGGCGCTGCTGTGCCAGGGCTCGCCGGCGCAGGCACGCCGCGGGCGTGCCGTGCCGCCGCCGCTGGCCGGGGACGGTTTCGTGCAGCTGTGGCAGGAGCTGATCGCCACGGCCGTGCGCGTGGCGCGCGAGCACGATGCGCAGTGGGTCCAGCGCCAGCGCGCGCTGAACACGCTGCTGGTGATCCTGTTCGTGTTCCGCTTGCAGTTCGAGCCCGAGCGGCGCGGCTACGCCACCGTGCTGGGCCATTTGTGGGAGAACTGCCGCCAGCCAGCTGGGGGTTGCGCTGCCGCAGCCGCGGCCGGTCTCGGCCGCGGCCATCTGCAAGGCGCGCTCCAAGGTCGACGCCGGGGTCTTCCGCCAGTTGCACCGGGAGTTGCTCCAGCACCTGCCGCGGGATGGGTCCGGCACCTTGTGGCAGGGCCACCGCGCCTTCGCCGTGGACGGCTCGAAGCTGAACCTGCCGCGCCCGCTGCTCAAGGCCGGCTACGTCCCGCCCGGGCCGGGGGCGCACTACCCGCAGGGCCTGCTCAGCTGCCTGTTCCAGTTGTACGCCCAGTTGCCGGTCGACTTCGAGCTGCATGCCCACCGCGACGAGCGCCGCGCCTGCCGCCAGCACCTCGCCGCCCTGCGCCCCGGCGATGTCGTCGTCTACGACCGCGGCTACTACTGCTTCTCCCTGCTGGCGGACCACTGCCGGCTAGGCCTGCACGCCGTCTTCCGCCTCAAGTCCGATGCCAATGCCGTCTTCGCCGCCTTCAGCGCCTCCTCCGAGCGTCACGACGAGATCCTCACCCTCGCGCCCAGCGCGCAGGCCTTGCGCGACCAGCCCGAGTTGCGCCCCTGCCGCGTGCGCCTCGTCAAGTACACCGCCGGCCCGACCAGCTTCTGCCTGGCGACCACCCTGCTCGAGCCCCGCTACCGGCGCCAAGACTTGGCCGCCCTCTACCACGGCCGCTGGAGCATCGAAGAACTCTACAAGGTCAGCAAGGACATGCTGCAAGTGGAGCAGTTCCGCGGCCAGAGCGAGTGCCTGGTCAAGCAGGAGCTGTACGCTCACTTCACCCTGATCGCCCTCACCCGGGTGTTCGCCGACCAGGCCGAGCAGGGCTTCCGGGCCGCGCCCGACGGGCATGGCCGCCCGGCGCTGCTGGCGAACTTCAAGCACAGCTTGCAGACCGTGGCCCGGCAACTGGAGGGACTCTTCCTGCAGCAAGCCAGCCTGCTGGGCGCGACCGTGCAGCGCATCCTGGAGGGTGTCGCCGCCTGCCGCCAACGACGGCGGCCCGGACGCTCCTACGAGCGCCGCTCGCGCCAGCCCGGCAAGACATGGAGGAATCGCAAACCCGTTCCGACCACAAGCCAAGCCTGAAGCCTGCCCGTTTCGGCCCTGCTCGGCCCATTCGGCCTACGCCCTGTAAGTTAATGCGCTTGTGTTGCAAAGTTAATGCCATTGGGCATGTCCGGGGCGATGTCCGGGCCGTGGGTTACAGTCCAGTCGAGCGCCGCCAGCCAGTCGAGGGCGACAGCTTCGACGGTCGATTCCGATACGGACGTAGCGGCCACGGTCGTGGCTCCGTCAGGCTTCATGCGTCCCGACCGATGCGGGGCGGTCAACGTGTACGTTCGCAGGTTCCAGCCCGGTCACCCGCAACTCACCAGAGACCAGCTCCGGGAGCAGTGCGTCGCGCAGGGAAACCAGCGTGCGACTTGCCACCTCGTTCGCTACTCCCCGATCCAACAATCCCCCGAGCAAGCCGGAAACCCGGATGAGCAGCCGGTTAGGGGGCACCACGCACACGGCATCCGTCAAGTGATGCCGCTTGATGTGACCCATCGTCGTTGCCTTGTCCGCGGCAATCCGCCGAAACTCGGGGAAGTGCGACAAGATACAGTGCAAGTAGAACCATTTGGGGTATTTCTCGGAAGTCACCCTGAAGAGATGCTGGTTCAAGGCGGCCCGCCCCCCGCACCACGTACGAACCAACAGGCTCCCTGACCAAGAGAACACAACGTCACCGTCCTCGATGATGCATTCCGGCTTGATGCTGGCGCTTGCCCACTCGCCGCTGTTCGCCTCGCCAGCTCGAAGTTGAGCGATCTTGACGACGGGCAAGCGGGCTTCGTTCTGCGAGGGCCGGCACTTCTGAAGTGCGAGCCCGTTCTGGAAGCGAGCCACGGCATCGAGCGATTCTAGTTGCCACCCCTCCGGAATCTCGCCCAGCTCGGAGTCCACCAGCCGGTCGGGGAACAGGTCGGCGATGTCCTGCGGTAGCCCCGTGTCGCGGCCCTCCATCTTGGCCCGCACCGGGTCGAAATCGACGAACCAGGACCGGAACAGCGCCCGCGCCATCGCCTCCAGCGTCGCGTTCATCCGCCGGTTCAGCTCGATCTTGTCGTCGAGCATCCCGAGGATGTGGGCGATGGCGCGCTGATCTGAAATTGGAGGAACCGGAATCGTCATCTGCCGCAAATGCGTCGGCCCGAAGTGGCGTATGACGCTACCGACCCCGACCATGTCAGCCTGCCTCTGGAAGTCAGGACCTTCCAGGAGGTAACGGATGAACGGCGCGTAGAGGCTGCCGTCCCTCGGTCGCATCCGGATGATCCCGGTGTAGGGGATCGCGCCAATCCCCTCCCGGCCGACAATAGCGATGCGACCCAGAGCCGCGGAGCTGCTCAACAGCACATCTCCCTGGGCGAGTCGGAATTGAGTCCATCGGCGTTCAACCGCTTCGGGGCTCAGATAGTCGCACCCTTGCAGGATGGAAGCTCCCGATCCCAGCCCGGCCAAGCGTACGAGCGGAACACCTTCTTCTCTGAAATCTCTGGCTAGGATTCCCGGACCCTCACGGAAATCGATTACCTCATCGAACGCTCGCTCGGTCCATTCCTCGCTCTGGCAGTCGTCGATCCCCTGGGGGCACCGGTCGTGCAATCGGTTCGGGCGCCGGTACAACTCGATCCCGTCGCGTCCGATGTGGGTGAGAAGTGTCCGGTTCTTGATCGAGGCGTACAGCAGCAGATCGACCGACTGCGCCATCGGAAGCTCGTCAAGCGCCGCCGAGAGACGGGCTTGATCACTCAACGTCAACCGGTCGCCTACCAAGGCGATGTCCACGTCCGAGGACACGGTGTTGGTGCCCGTTGCCCGAGACCCGAACAACACGGCCCGTTCCACGCGGTCGTTGGCCGCGATCACGGCGATGATCGCCTCCCGATGAGCGTCCTTGAGACCGTCCGTCATGGCGTCCGCTTGGCGTCCAGAGCCCGGTACAGTCGCAGCAGGACCGGGTAGTAGCGTTCCTTGATCAGGACCTCGGCCTCCCGAGCCACGTCGCTCCAGTACGTGTGACTCAACAGGTTGCGCTTTTCCAGCGCGTCGAGCAGGGCCTCGCAGTCGTCCTCGTCGATGTAGTCGACCTCGAAGCTCTTGCGGATCGCGGCGCGCGGCACCTTCACTTCGTGCCCTTCGTAGTAGAGCAGGTCCTTGAGGACGTTCCACGACAGCTCGAAGCAGAACTCGAACGTCTTGATCAGGCCGGCCCGTTCCAGGTCGTCGTACCGGTCGCGCTCGCAGGCGCTCGTCAGTTGCGCGAGAGCCGTCCCGAAGTTGTCGAGCCGCTGTTGCCAGCGTCGCTCGTCGGAGTTGCTCAACGCACCTTGCTCCCGAAGCCCAGCGCCTTCAGATTCTCGGCGATGGCGGCATCGAGCCGCGCACCCTCGGCTTGCTGCGCTTGCAGTTCCCCGACCAGCCGATGCATCTTGGCCTCGAACGGTTCGCCGTCGTCCGGCTGCGGTTCTGCCCCGACGTAGCGGCCCGGCGTCAGCACGTGTCCGTGCCGGCGCACCTCTTCGATTGGGGCGCTCTTGCAGAAGCCCGGAAGGTCTTCGTAGGCTGTCGCCCCATCACGCCAAGCGTGGTAGGCGCCGGCGATGCGGGCAATGTCGTCGTCCGTCAGTTCACGGTGCGTGCGGTCGACCATCCGGCCCAGCTTGCGGGCATCGATGAACAGAATCTCGCCGGTCCGCGGTCGGCGTCGCGCCAAGAACCACAGACACGCAGGGATCTGCGTCGAGTAGAAGAGCTGGCCGGGCAGCGCCACCATGCAGTCCACCAGATCTGCCTCGATCACGCTCTTCCGGATCTCGCCCTCGCCCGACTGGCTCGACGACATCGACCCGTTGGCGAGCACGAACCCGGCCACGCCGGCCGGGGCCAGATGGTGCACCATGTGCTGCACCCACGCGAAGTTGGCGTTGCCCTTCGGCGGCACGCCGTAGCGCCACCGCTTGTCGTCGGCCAGCCGCTCGCCGCCCCAGTCCGAGACGTTGAACGGCGGGTTGGCGAGGATGTAGTCGGCCTTCAGGTCCGGGTGACGATCGGCGTGGAAGCTGTCGCCGTGGGCGATCTGGCCCTCGATGCCCCGGATCGCAAGGTTCATCTTCGCGAGCCGCCACGTCGTGTAGTTGGACTCCTGGCCGTAGACGCTGATGTCCGCCTTGGCCCTCCCGCCGTTCCCGTTGCCGCTGGCGTGGGCGCGGACGAACTTGATCGACTGCACGAACATCCCCGACGAACCGCAGCACGGGTCGTAGACCCGGCCCCGGTACGGTGACAGCATCTCGACCAGCATGCTGACGACGCAGCGCGGCGTGTAGAATTCGCCGCCCCTCTTGCCTTCGGCGCTCGCGAACTGCGACAGGAAGTACTCGTAGACGCGGCCGAGCACGTCGCGGGAACGCGCGTCCTCGTCGCCGACCCGGATGTTGGTGACGAGGTCAATCAACTGGCCGAGCCGCCTCTTGTCGAGGGCCGGCCGGGCATAGTCTCGCGGCAGCACGTCCTTGAGCGTCGGGTTGTCGCGCTCGATGGAGGCCATCGCCTGATCGACAGTCAGGCCAACGTTGGCCTGCCGCGCCTGTGCCCGCAGATGCGCCCAGCGGGCCTCGGCCGGCACCCAGAAGACGTTCTCGGCGATGTACTCGTCGCGATCCTCCGCCGCGTCCTCGCCCCACTGTCCGAGCACGGCCGCGTGGCGCTCCTCGAAGGCGTCGGAGATGTACTTCAAGAAGATCAGGCCGAGGACGATGTGCTTGTACTCGGCGGCGTCCATCGAACCGCGCAGCGCGTCGGCCATCGCCCACAACTCGGCCTCGTGGCCGATGGTGGCCCCGCCGTGCGGGGTTGCACCCTCGCCACGTGTCGGTTTCCCCGACCGTCTTCGCGCCATGCTCGTGACTCCCGCCCGCGAATCCAGACCGGCGGGCCGAACCGGCCCCGCCACCAGATAGGGTACAACCAGCTACCGGCCCGCCTCAACGCCGATGTCCTGCGCCCGGACGATGTGTCGAGGCACAAGAGGAGGCCGCTGACTTCGAGGGTGAGGATCCCGACGGCAATGCCTGCGACGCTGGCTGTGTGCGGGTGCTCCTCGGCGGGCTCTCTCCGACGGCCGGGTCTGAGAACCGCAGGTTGTCGATAGGGTCGCTCCCCAACCTCCCCCGTGTCCCAATCTGCGGCGCGTGGGGGTGGTGTGTCGGGTCGGGAGCTGGTTGATGTGGAAGGACTTAGCGGGTGCAGGGGGTGTGACTCGGGGCGTAACTTGAGGCTCCGGGTCTGCTTACACCTCTCCTGCGGCGTCATGGGGTGTAAGCTCGGCACCGGTCTCGCTGTGATCGGGCGGCAGGGCGGATCGCACGCCCAAGGGTCGCCCCGGCCCTCGTCCTGCTCCGTGACCTCGAATCCCATCCCGCGCCCGATCTCCGTCAGGCGTCGCGCCTCGGCTCCGGGTTGGCGTGGTCGGCGGCGGGTTCGAGGACGTGGTCGTGGTGGTGGGGCTTCGGTCCGTTCAAGGGCCGGACGCCTGCGTGGTCTCTCTCCTCAGGCCGCCTCGCCGACTCCGCGGCCGGCAGGGATCCACTCCGGCACCCGCGTCGAGCGCCACGTCCGGCCGGTCGTGATCGCCGCCTTCGACCTCCGGCTGCCGGCGCAGGCGGCGTCGAGGACGCACGTATGCTTAATCGTGAGGTTCAGGCCGCCGTAGACCTCCAGCGCGGCCCAGTCGCCCGCCGCGATCGCCTTCTTGATGGCCGCCAACTCGGTCTCCGCCTCCTGCTGCGACAGCGTCACGGACTCGGGCGGCGTCGCCGCCCACTGGTCGAGCACCCGCTCGGCCGCCAAGCGTACCGGGTCGCGGCCGACGACGACCACCTCGACGGCGCGGCCGGCTGCGGCCAGCGCCGCCCTCGGTGCCGAGTGCTGCGAGCCCCACGTGCGGACCGTGCTCACCGTCTCGTCCTCGTCGGTCTGCACGTACAGGAACGTCGCCCGCCCGCCGTCGAGGGCCGCGGGCAGCTTGTGCGGGAAGTAGCGGTACTGCGCCCCGACCGCGCCTTGGTAGAGCCGGTGCGGCAACACCTGCTTCGAGATCCCCGCCGCCGTCAGCGCGTTCACCTTCTCGTCTTCGGTCGGGAGCCACGCGCCGTGCGGGTGTTCGAGTACGTAGTCGAGCGACAGCAGACGCCACAGGACGACGGCGCCGCCCATCGCGCCGCAGGCCTCGGCGACCCTGCGGCGAGCGAGCTCGTGAAGCGGGCCCTGGCTGGTCTGATCCGGGAAAGCGCCGCGCCGCAGCGGCAGGCCCGGGCCCTCGGCCTGGCCGAGCTGGCCGCGATCAAGGCGACCGCGCGCCCCGCGCAGACGGCCTTGGACGGCCTGTATGTGATCCGCACCAGCCAAGGTGATCTGTCGGCGGAAGATGTCGTGCGCAGCTACACGCAGCTGACCCGGGTCGAGAGCACCTTCCGCTACCTCACGACTGTCGACTTGCAGGTGCGCCCGATCCACCCGGGCATTCGTTCTGGATTCTCGTCGTTTCAGACCGTCCTGGTTGCGAGGGGGCAGCGGCTCGAACCAGTCGCTAGTGTCGGCTGGCTATAGTGGTCATCGTCAAGTCGGGGGAATAATGGACGCGTTTCGGGAGTGGCTGCAATCCAGCTTGGGGCTCGGGCCTGTGATCCAGGATGTGCTCCTTTTTCCCTTCCTTGCTGTCTTTCTCGTATGGGCGATCGGTAGCGCCGTCCTCGCGATCCTCTTTTTGAAGGTCAAGGCAGCGGAGCGCAGGGCCCGCTTGCGCACCGTGTCGATCTATGTGGCGGTCATGCTGGGCGCAGCGCTCTTCAGCAGCGTTTGGCTAGCCAGCATTCGCCAGATGGCAGGGCTGTTCGGCGATCAAACCCCCGACGAGATCGAGCGCATTCAGGCCCACATTAACGGTCTCTTCTATGCGATTGTCGCCACCGCTGCCTTGGTCCTGCTGCTGCGATTTCTTCGCAAGCTGCTGGAAGTCTTCGTCGAGCGCGCGAAGAGCTGGGCCCACGGGGGCCAACCCATCCGCTTTCGCGGGCTGGACTTGATCAGCCGTGACCGCATCCGCGACTCGGTCTTGCTAGTCGCCCGAGCAGCGAGAGTCCTCTTGGCGCTCTTGCTGCTCTACATCTACGTGCCGCTCGTCTTGAGTTTTTTCCCCGTCACGGCGCCATTCGGCGACCAACTGTTGCACTACGTCTTGCGGCCGGCCACCGAAATCGCTAGGGCCGCAATCGGCTACCTGCCCAAGCTGTTCTACCTCGTTGTATTGGTGCTTGTCGCACGGTATTCCCTCAAAGCGTTGCGGTTCCTGCTGAACGCAGTCGGCAGGGGCGATCTAGTGGTCGGCGGCTTCGACCAGGAATGGGCCGATCCAACCTACAAGCTGATCCGGATCCTGATGGTAGTGTTCACCCTGATGATCGGATACCCCTACCTTCCGGGTGCGGAATCCGAGTTCTTCAAGGGATTCTCGCTGTTTGTCGGCGCTCTCGTCACACTCGGCTCCACGGCTGCAATCGGAAACATGGTTTCCGGGGTGATTCTCACCTATACGCGGGCCTTTCGCATCGGGGACCGGGTGCGCATCGGGGACGCCGAAGGTGACGTCTTGGCGAAGTCGCTCTTCGTGACCCGGCTGCGAACCATCAAGAACGAGGAAATCACCGTTCCGAACGGCTTGGTTCTGGGCGGAATGGTGGTCAACTACAGCAATGCTGCGAAACGAAGCGAACTCGTCCTCACGACCGAGGTAGGCATTGGCTACGGTGTCCATTGGCGCCAAGTCGAGGAATTGCTCAAGGCGGCTGCAGCGAAGACTCCCGGAATCCTCTCCGATCCCGAACCCTTCGTCTGGCCAAACGCCCTCGGGGATTTCGCGGTGACGTATGAACTCCACGCGTACACTGATCGTGCCGAGCAGATGGGCGGCACCTACGCCGCGCTGCGCCGCAACACGCTTGATGCGCTGCATGACGCCGGCGTGGAGATCATGACGCCCGACGTCCAGGCGCTTCGGGACGCGAGCCGATCCGCGGTTCCCACCGAAAACACTCCCGGCGGCATTGATGCCGGTCGCAGCATTCGAGTCGATGTCTCGGGCCGAACGCGTTCCGAAGACAACTGAGCGGTAGTCAGCGTTCCCGATCGGCCGCCGGACCACCGGGCATCAAGCCACGGTTGATTGGTTTGGGGTTATCCAGAAAGCTTGTCAAAACCACGGCAACCGCCTGTTTCCTCGGCCCGCGATTCGGTATGCTCTCGCTGGCCGCTTCCTCCCGAAGAACACTCGTTGTTCCTCGGCAGTCAGACGGGTGAACCGCCGCCTAAGCCGGAGGCTGCTTCGGTCGCCTGTCACTTCCCGTTTCGCGGCAATTGCGCCAGACCGCCGGTCGGGAAGTGACAGGCGGCAGGCGCGTCGAGCCGCCCCCGAGCCCTCGCCGGCGCAACCACGCCCGCGGCGCCGGCAGCGGCGTTCGCGGGGGGTCTGCGCGGGCAACAAGGAGGCACACCCCTCCGTGCCATCGGCAGTTGGTGAGGCGGGCGCGACGGTGCGCACTCGCAACTCGGTCCAGACCGCGCTAAGCCGAAATCTCCGTGGGCACATACGCGGGCGTATTTCGCGCTTGCCCTCGGCGCTCGCGATAATGGGCTCGGTCGCTGCGGCCCAATCCGGTCGTGGTTTCTGGCGGACAGATCAAGATCATCGATGGCAATCCAGCGCTGGCGTGATGGGGAGGGTGTAGGGAAGCGTCTGGCGGCGCATGGCCTTCCCGGCCTTCTGTCAATTGACGTCGAGGGCACAGAGAACATCGGCGCGGTCGGAGCGATACGCACGGACCGCTCGACCGTCTTCACTTGGCGCGGCCGCAACGGCGGATCGCGCACGGCCCTCGCAGCCCTCGATGAATTCGCCGCAGGCGCCTCGTATCTGGTCGGCCACAACATCATCGAGCATGACCTCGAACTCCTCGCCCGCCACGCGCCGAATCTGAAGCTGCTCGACCTGCCCGCCATCGACACGCTGTACCTGAGCCCGCTGGCGTTTCCGGAAAACCCCTACCATCGCCTCGTCAAGCAGTATCAGGAACCGGCGCTCGCGAGAGTGCAGGTCAACGATCCTCTGCTGGACTCGGAGCTGACGCTCGAGCTCCTCGCCGATGTCGCCGATGCACTGCGATCAAAGGACGCGGACCTGCTGCTGGCTTGGCACGCACTTCTCGCCACGGGCGTCAAGGGACACGCCTTCGACCATCTCTTCCGCACGATCCGGGGTGCCGAAGGGACGCCGCTTGTCGAGGACTCGATTCCCGCGATCATGAAGCGCCTCGGGGCGCGCGGGTGTCCGTACCAGGCGGCCCGCCTCGCCCGCGACGCGCTCTCTCATCCCCTCGCGCTCACCTATTTGCTGGCGTGGCTGCCGGCGGCCGGCGGCAATTCCATCATCCCTCCCTACGTCGAGCACCGGTTCGCACCCGGCGCGCTCGCAACGAAGCTCCGCGACGCCCATTGCGGCAACCGCAACTGCTCATGGTGCTCGGAGCATCTCGACGCTGAAACGGCACTCAAGCGCTGGTTCGGTTTCTCCGGCTTCCGGGAGCAGCCCCCGAGCCAGGACGGCGAGAGCCTTCAGCGCTCAATCGTCGAGAAACACCTTGCCCGCGAGCACGTCCTCGGGATCCTTCCCACCGGGACCGGCAAGTCCCTGTGCTATCAGCTCCCGGCGTTGATGCGCTACGAGGCGACAGGGGCGATCACCGTCGTCATTTCGCCGTTGGTTGCGCTGATGGCCGATCAGGTCGCGGCCATGCGGCGCCAGCGCATCACGTGCGCCACCACCATCAAGGGCCTCATCTCGATGCCGGAACGGGCCGAAGCGCTTGCCCACATCCGACTCGGCGACGCAGGGATCGTGCTGGTCGCTCCCGAGCAGCTCCGCAACCGTTCGTTCCGAAGGGCGATCGCGGGACGCCGGATCGGCGCCTGGGTCGTGGACGAGGCGCACTGCCTTTCGAAGTGGGGCCACGACTTCCGTCCCGACTACCGCTACGTCGCGCGCTACATCGCCGAGCATCACGGGGCGGACCCCGCGCCGATCCTGTGCCTCACCGCGACCGCAAAGCACGATGTCATCGAAGACATCCGCCAGCACTTCGAGCAGACCCTTCAGGCGCGGCTCGAGGTCATCGACGGCGGGGCGGAACGCCGGAACCTGGAGTTCGTCGTCATGCCGACTTCGGCATCGCAGCGGATCGAGCACATCCATGGCGCGGTCGAGGACGCGCTCGGGCGCGCGGGCTCGGGCGGGGCCATCGTCTACTGCACGACCAAGCGAAGCACCGAGGAGACCGCCCAGGCGCTCGCCGACCGGGGGCTCTCCGCCCAGCACTTTCACTCCGGCCTGTCGCCGGAGCGTAAACGCGAGATACAGCGTGGCTTCCACGACGGCGAGATTGACGTTGTGGTCGCCACGAACGCGTTCGGGATGGGCATCGACAAGTCCGACGTTCGCGGGGTCGTGCATGCCGAGATTCCGGGCTCTCTGGAGAGCTATCTTCAGGAAGCCGGGCGGGCGGGGAGAGACGGAGCCCCCGCGCATTGCCTGCTGCTGTTCGAGCCCGGAGACGCCGAGCAGCAATTCTCGCTCACCGCGCGTTCGCGCCTTGAGCGGCGCGACATCCAAGCGGTGCTGCGTGCGATTCGCCGCCTCGACTCGCGCCGCCGGCGCCACCACGCCGACAGCGGGGATTCCGTCATCGCGACCGCGGGAGAGATTCTTCTCGAAGACGATGACGGTGAGTTCGCGCGCGACAGCGCGACCGACGACGACCGGGTGCGCACCGCGATCGCGTGGCTGGAGGAATCGAAGCTCGCGCGGCGCGACGAAAACCACACGTCCGTCTTCCCCTCGTCGCTGCGCGTCCCGAATTTGGCCGCCGCACGAGAACGCATCGAGAGGGAGGGCCGCAGGCGGAACATTCGAAGCGCGACACGCACTCAGATGCTGCGCGTCGTGCAAACCCTGACGCATGCGGAACCGGACATCGGTGTCTCCACCGACGAGCTGATGAACGGGTGCGGTTGCTCGATGGGACAGCTCCGAAACGTGTTCAGCACGCTAGAGGAGCTCGGGGTCGCGTCGAACGACATGCGCATCACAGTCTATGTCCACGCCGGTGTCGAGAACGCCTCGTCCCGGCGCCTGACGTTGGCCCGGGAGCTGGAGCAGGCCCTCATCGCAGAGCTTCGCGAGGAGGCTCCCGACCAGGACATCGACACCTGGACGCGCCTTGCGCTTCGCCCTCTCGCCCAGCGCCTTCGCGAGAAGGACATAGAGAACCCGCTGCCCGAACGGCTAGTACGGCTCCTTCGCAGCATTTCCGGGGACGGCCGCGACGAGCCCGATGCCAAGCGCAGCATCGAGATCCGCGCCCGCGACATGGAGACCATCGGAGTGCGGCTGCGCCGGAACTGGGCCTCCATCGATCGCATCGCGCGGCTGCGCCGCGACGGCGCGGCCCGGCTGCTCGAACATCTCCTCGGCAAGGTGCCTGACGGTGTCCGCGGGGTCGATTTGCTGGTGGAAACGACCTACGGGGCGCTGGAGCGGGCCATCAAGGACGACCTGGTACTGAAGTCGGAGTTGAAGGACCAGGCGACCCAGCCGCTCGTCGACCGCGCGCTGCTCTGGATGCACGAGCAGGAGGTCGTCACTCTCAACCGCGGCCTCACCGTGTTTCGTCCGGCGATGACGTTAAAGGTCACGCGAGACGGAAAGACCTTCACGGTCGCGGACTTCAAGCCACTGAAAGAGCACTACGCCGAGCAGACCGCACAGATCCACGTCGTCGCCGAGTACGCGAAGCTTGGCGTGGACGACATCCAGCTGGCGCTGCGCCTCGCGGCGGACTACTGCAAGCTCGAAAGCCAAGAGTTCGTCCACAAGTGGTTCAAGGGCAAGGAGACGACGCTCGGGCGCGACACCCTCTCCGAGCACTATGAGGCGATTGTCAGGAAGCTTGGCAACCGGACCCAGGAGCGAATCGTCGCCGACGACCGGGAGCGCACCAACGTGCTGGTGCTCGCGGGCCCGGGCTCAGGCAAGACACGGGTGCTGGTGCACCGCATCGCCTACCTAATACGCGTGCAGCGCGAGAAGCCGGGAAGCATCCTGGCGCTCACCTACAACCGTCACGCGGCGGTCGAGGCGCGGCGGCGTCTCGACGAGTTGATCGGGAAGGACGCGCGCGGCGTCAACGTGATGACCTGCCATGCGCTCGCGATGCGGATCCTCGGGATCTCTTTCGCGCAGGCCGCCGCGAATCCCAGCGACGAAACGTTCAACCTCATTCTTCGCGACGCCGCCCGGCTCCTGAAGAAGAGCGACGAGGCGAACGCCTTCGTCACCCGGGAGCAGATGCTCGGGCGCCTCAACTGGATTCTGGTCGACGAGTATCAGGACATCGGCGAGCCCGAGTACGAGCTGATCGCCGCGCTCGCCGGGAAGACCCTCGCCGAGGACGACGCGAGGCTGAACCTGTTCGCGGTGGGAGACGACGACCAGAACATCTACGCGTGGAAGGGCGCGTCAGTGCGCTTCATCCGCCGCTTCGCCCGGGAATACCACGCGAAGGAGGAGTATCTCGTCGAGAATTACCGCTCGAGCCGCTGCATTATCGCCGCGGCGAGCCAGTGCATCGACGGCGCGGCGGAGCGTCTCAAGCGGGACCACAGGCTGCGAATCGACGAGCACCGGCACGCCGAACCGCCGGGCGGGGCCTGGACCGCCCGCGACGAGGTCGCACGGGGCAAGGTCCAGATTCTGCGCCTCGAGGGCGGCCAACTCTCGCAGGCCGTGGCCGCGGTCGAGGAACTCAAACGTCTCGCCGCACTCGACCCGGACTGGCAGTGGCGGCGGTGCGCCATCGTAGCCAGGAACTGGGCCGACCTCGATCCGGCAAGAAGCGCCTGCATGGTCCACGGTATACCGGTGCAGAGCGCGCGCGAGGAGCTTTCCTCGTTCTGGCGCGCTCGTGAGACGCAGCGGCTTCTACGCACTCTCGACTCGCGCGATTCGACGGCCATCGAAACACAGGAGCTCCGGCGCCATCGCGCGGATGTCGGCGAAGGTCCGTGGGCCGACCTGCTCGCTCAGGCGCTCGACGAGCTGCTCCTCGAGGAAGGCGAGGCGGCGGTGCTGCCGATCGCATTCGTGCGGAACTGGCTTGGCGAGTGGAGCAAGGAGATACGGCGCAGGCAGCAGGGGCTGCTCCTGACCAGCGCCCACCGGGCAAAGGGCCTTGAGTTCGATCACGTCGTCATCCTCGACGGACGATGGAACGCTACGAGCGATTCGGACGACCCCGATACCGCACGCCGTCTGTACTACGTGTCGATGACCCGCGCCCGCGAGACCCTGGCACTGGTGCGGCTCGACGATGCCGGGCGCCCGGATGTCCGGGACACGCCGCTTCGGGCAAAGCCGCAGGAACGCGCCTCGTCACTGCTTCAGCCGCTCGGGAACGACCCCTCGGTGCTGGAGCGCGAGGTTCCGCGTCCGGACATCTCCGACGCACGGTTGGACATCCGGATCGCCGAATGCACCATGAAGGACGTCGTACTGTCTTTCGCTGGTTGGAGGGCGGCGCATAGCAGGACGCACCGCGCCATCGCCGCACTTGCGCCAGGGGACCCGTTGTCCATGTCGCATGAGCAGGGCCAGTGGAAGATCCTCGACCGCGAGGGACGCCAAGTCGGCCGCATGGCGAAGAGTTGGACCCTTCCGCACGGCATGGCCATTGCCCGCGCATCGGTGCAGGGAATCTTCACCCGCTGGGCCGACGACGGGGAAGACGAAGAACGCAAAGGGACTCTACGCTCCGAGACTTGGGAGGTGGTCGTGCCTCAATTCTTGCTGTCGCGCGAGCTATCTCCGACGATGGACAAACCCCGCAGCGGCCCTGCCGGTTGAGCGCGTCTGTCTTTGCGGGATTTCCGCAAGCCGAGCCAACCCGGCTCTCCCCGCCGTGCCGCCTACCGGCCAGCCCGCCGCCCGTGCCCCGCCTTCCGTGCAGAACCAGCGCTCGCCCCCTATCATCTGGCGAGGCCACAAAACGACCTCCGCCGCCTGCGTATGCGCACTGGCGTACAGGACCGCCGCCAGCAGGATCAGAACTTGTCGCATGAGTGCCTCCGTGCGTCACGGTACCGGCCCCGTGGAGCCGGGCCGTGGATACGCCACGCGAGTTTCTCTGTGTGATGTCCTGCCTGTTCGCCGCGGCCCCGGTAGCTACTCCGTTGCCGAACGCGGCTCTTGTATTCAGCAAGCGACCCGACACGGGCACTCGCTGGCGTGTCCGCAAGCACAGACTCACAGCAGCACACTTGATCGTGTATGATCAGACTGGACTGGGCGCAACGGGCGAAACACCGAATCGACCGACGTTCCCCATCCTATGGATGGGGAAATTTCGGGCGTCCGAAGGCGTGAAGAAAGATGCCGGACAGCGCAAAGGGAAGGCGAAAGCGATGAACGGCAAGGGAACGATAATCACGATTATCAGCGTAGGTATCGCCCTGAGCGGCCTGATTCTGAACGGACAGCGCACGACCAACAGGGCGATCGAGAACTTGCGCTCTCAGGTCAATCGGGACTTCGCCGAGGTCCGCACCAATATCACGGACCTCCGCGAGCGTATGGCCCGGCTGGAGGGCCTGTTCGAAGGCCACTTGGAAAGGGACGACTGAAGGTGCGACCGATGCTAGACCCCGACAGGGACCTCAAGGGCGCTACGCCTGAGAAGCTGGCCCGCGCGCTGTATTGTGGTTGCTAGAGTCGTGATTCTCGGCTCGCCTACCGTCCGCAGCGCACTGCGAACGAAGCCCTACGAGTCCGGTTTCTCCGGCTTGCCTCCCACGATCGAACGGTAAGGGGTCGTTTCAATGGCCGCCGCCTGCTGAACCAGCCTGTTGCGGGCAGCGGAAACCCTCCGGTCAGCGTTGCTGCGCCAAGTATTTTCGGCAGGCTTGCTCGCTGGCGAACCGGGTCTCGAATTCCAGCTGATTTCGCGGGTAATCCTCCACCGCCTCAAACACTACATGTAGTAGCTGCCTGACTCAAGTGCATACCCGCATGAGCCCAAATCTTGGCGGCAACCGGCACTTTTGGTCGAGCACACCACGAATCGCACCGGCTTGCGTCCGGCTCAGGCGTTATGATGGCGTTGCCTTGCGGGCAGGGAGGGTGTGCCAGTGCAGCAGTTGATCCAGCGATTCCTCAACAAGGAGCTTACGCGGCGAGGTCTTTCTCGAAAGCTGGCCGGACTCGGGCTCTCGGCCGCCGCCGCGCAATCGCTCATCGAGAGTCTCGATGCCACCGAGAGCGCCAGCCTCGCCTTGCCTCCGTCCAAGCGATCGACGGGAAGCGGCGGGAAGTTGGTCATGGAGCAGGCTAAAGCCGCAGGATCGGAATACCTGTTTACGAATCCCGGATCTTTCGAGGTCGGTCTGTTCGACGCCCAGATCAATTCTGGCGTACCGCTGATCATGGGCTTGCACGAGGGCATTGTCGTCGCCATGGCGGACGGCTACCACCGCGCCAGCCTCAAGCCGGGCTTCGTCAATGTCCATGTGATCGCAGGCACCGCCCAGATGGGCGGACAGCTCTACAACGCCAGCAGGGACGGGGCTGCGCTGGTGGTCACGGCGGGCATGCTTGACAACGAGCTGTGGAGTGACGAGGGCATCCTCGCGCCCCGTCCAGGCTATGACCAAAAGGATGTCCCCAGACAGTTCACCAAGTTCTGCTGGGAGGCCCGCAATGCGCAGAGCCTGACGATGATGCTGCGACGGGCCTACAAAGTCGCCACGACTCCGCCGGGCGGGCCGGTGTATCTGGCCATGACCAACGGCGCGCTGGAAACGAAGGACGTCACATCGGAGATCGTACCGGCGGAGCGCTTCCTGATGTCCGCGCGGCCGCGCCCCGAAGCCGCAGCGGTCGAGAAGACCGCCGACTGGCTGTTACAGGCAAAGCGGCCGCTGATCGTAGTCGGCGACGAGGTCTGGAAGTCCGGTGCCCAGGCGGATTTGGTCAGCTTTGCGGACAAGTACAACGTCCCCGTTACATCCGGCACAGGGGGCTATTTCAACTTCCCGGCCCGCCACCCGCTCCACCTCGGCCGCTTCAGCATGCGCTCGGACTATGCGCAGGGCGGCGTCGATCTTGCCCTGATGGTCGGTGCCCGCGACTTCGGCATCTGGCGCTTGCCGACCGGCCCGGAAGCCCCGATGGACGCCCGCATCGTGCGGATCGGCCTGAACGCGGGGAACATGGGCCGCAACTACCCGACCGATCTCGCGCTGCTCGCGGACGTGAAGGCGTCTTTGGCGGATCTCGATGCCGCGCTGGAAGGCCGGATCCCACTGCAGCGCCTCAGCGCCTTCGGGCGAGACCGGGGGGATCAAGCGCGCGGCCTGGCGGCGAAGATGTGGGACGACTTCGACAGCCGAGTGCGCGGTAACTTCGGCCTGAGCCCCATGCATCCGGATGAGATGACATACGTCATGGCCAAGACGGTGGACCGCAACGCCGTGGTCGTGGGCGAGGTGCATTCCGGCTACAACCAGCACAACAACTTCCACTGGGGCTACGGCGACGACGAGCAGATCTGGATCGGCTACACGGGCAACTCGCTCGGCTGGGGTCTCGGCGCGGCCACGGGCGCCAAGCTGGCCCTTCCAGACCGGCAAGTCGTGTGCTCGATCGGCGACGGGGCGGTCATGTACCAGTCCAGCGCTTTCTGGTCGCAGGCGCGCTACGGAGTGCCCGTGCTGACCGTGGTTTGGAACAACCTCAACTACCAGACGGTGCGAGGGGGATTTCACCGCTACGGCGGCACGATGGCTGCGACCGGAAAATACACCGGCATGTATTTGGGCGATCCAGACATTGACTTCGTGCAGCTTGCGGCGAGCCAAGGAGTCAAGGGCGAGCGGGCGACGACACCTGCCGAGCTGGCAGCGGCACTCAAGCGCGGCATGGAGGTGTGCGGGGCCGGCGAGCCCTATATGGTGGAGGCCATGATCCGCCGGATCGGACCAGGGGCGGACTCGACTTGGCACGAGGGCTTCAAGCTGAGCGAGCGCATGAAGGCGATGGGCTAGCGAGGCGCAGACCAACAAAGGTGTCGAGGTCCCGAATCCTGACTCAAGCGCCTACGCAGCATCTATAGCGAGACCGGCGATTGCGGGTCTGTTAAGGGGTTCAAGGGAATGAGCCGACGCGCAATCCAGCGCCAATCCCCAGCCTCGTGGCGGGCGGGTGGAATCGCCGGGTGTCTCGGACTGGCAGTTAGCGGTCGCGCTCGGCTGGAGCGGTATCGGCCGTGAGGGCGCGGAGTTGCTCCTCCAGTGCCCGCACTCGCTCGTCCGCTGCGCTTGCCTCCTGCTTCGCCGCAATCGCTTCCTGCTTCGCCGCGCTTGTTTCCTGCTCTGCGGCGCTCGCCCGCTCCTCTGCGGCGCTCGCCCGCTGCTTGGCTGCCCGCGAATCACGCTCCGCGATCCGCCTCCGCCGCTCGGCTTCTTCCAGCGCGCCGTCGGTCTCCTCCCCGGTGCGCGGATCCCGGAGCACCAGCACCGTCGCCCGGGCCTGCCTTTGGCTGCGCAGTTCCAGCCCCAGCACCTGGCTCCGGTACCGCCGCTCCCGGTCGCTGCTCGCCACTGGCTGCACTGGGTCATACTTCCCACTGCTGGCCTCGTAGCCCTCTAGACTCCTTGTCTAGGCGTAGCGTTTACAGATGAGTCAAGTTTACGCGGCGATCGGCTGGCCCTCCCAGAGTCGGTCGATCTCGCGATCGAAGCGCTGTACGGCCTTCTGCAGGGGCGTGGGGTCGGAACCGCCGGCATCGAAGACCACCGACAGAGACGGGCGCAGCACGCGGGCGTAGGTGCGCTGGAAGCACAGCGCCGTGCGCAGGCCCTGCTCGGTCACACGGTAGCGGCGCGTGCGCGGGATGCGCTCGATCAGGCCCCGCAAGCGCAGTCGCCGCAGGTCGTAGGTCATGCGGCCTGCGCCCCACGCCTCCGCGCTACTGCCCAGCAGGGGCGCGACCCGCTCGCGCAACTGCCGGTGGGTGAAACCGTGCGGCAGCAGCCGGAAGCTCGCTAGGGACGCCAGCAGGGCCTGCACGCGGCGGTCCCCGAAGCGTAGCGACGCTGCCCGCTGCCCCTCGATCTGGGCCGCCGCTTGGAGTCGCTCGAAGCGCTCGGCTCCCAGCGTGCAGTCGTGGCTGAGGCGTTCGACGCACAGCAGGCGTCGGTTGGCTTGGAAGCCGATCTTTTTCAGATGCTCGAGGTTGCCCAGCCGACGCCCGACTCCGAAGTCGTAGCTGTCGTTGATCGTGGTCTCGGTGCGCAGCGCGCGCCCTTCTTTGAAATATTGCTTGATGCGGGTGCTCTTGTAGTCGAAATGCAGCGAGGGGTCCACCCCGGCGGTGATCACGCGCGTGCGGAAGCGTGACGGCGTGCGCTTGCTAACCCGGCGCTGGAACACCAGCTGGACGTGGTCGGGCCGGCCGATGTCGAGGTTCTCGCGGATGACCTCCTCGAAGAACATGCGCCCCTGCTGCGGGCGGTCGAAGACCTGCGTGAGCGAAAACTCCGCCTGCAGGATGGAGAGTTGGTAGCGCAGCCCCGCGGCGCGGTCTGCGGCCGTGAACGGATGCGGCAGCCGCGCCAGCCACTTGCGCGCCAAGGCGTCGATCTTGGCGGCGCTGAGCTGGCGGCAGATCTGTGCCAGCCGCTCGGGATCCTCGCAACTCAGGATGCCGTTGTCGAGCGCTTCGAAGGCAATGCCCTGCTTGGCCAGCTGGCGCTTGACGTACTCGTGACCGTTAATGCAAACCTTGGCGCCGTACGGGAAATACGAGCAGAATTTGAGGAAGAAGGGGCCGAAGTCGTCATCGACGGCGTAGAAATAGTAGGCGTTGGGCAGGGCTGTGGAGAAGGCCAGCTCGGGCGAGCGGCGGCCGGTGGCGGGATCGGTCTCGGCCTGGGTGCGCAGCACGCGCGCCTTCTCCTGCGCCTTGCCGATGTACAGCACGCCCTCGCCGCCGCGCCACTGCCGCAGGTAGGCCTGGGTGCGCTCGTCCTTGCGCTCGCCTCTCTCGAAGCGGATCAAGTCGATGTTGCCCTCGCGGGCGAAGGCCTCGATGGCGGCCACGAAGCTGCGCGTCATCGGGGCCATCAGGGCCGGGGAGGGCACCGGGCAGCCGCGCACTTGGCGGAAGAACCAGGCCGCCCCGCCCGGGGTCTGCAGCAGCGGCTGGTAGAGATTGAGGTAGAGCCGGTCGACGCACTCGACCTCCAGGGTGACATGCTCGGAGATGGCTTCGGCGACGTTGCGTGCTACAGTCATGGCGCGGGTTCGGGGCGATGGGCTCCCCACACAACCGTCATGATACGGACACTGTCGCCTAGGCGACCATACGGCGGCCCCGGCCGCAGAGCGGAGCAGCGTCCGGAGCCCGCACTCCATCGCGAGTATGACCACGCAGCTTCGAACCGAGTCTCGTCGGTCTGAGGCTCAGCCTCGCTAGCGCTGACCCCATCAAGGTCCCGTCCGGGTCCAGCCTCCAATACTCCCGAACGCCTATCCGGGCGTACTCCCCCGCCTTGTGCTCGGCGTCATTCTCCGCCGTCGACGGCGACGCCACCTCCAGTACGAAATCCGGGGCCTTGCCTTCCTCCCAGATCCGGTACGAACTGCGATTCTCAGGGCTCACCCCGAACACCACCTGCACGTCCGGCTGCAGCCAGAGATTGTTGTCGTTACGCCGGTAGTACACCGCCAGTTCCATGGCCACCAGCACGTCCGTGCGATCCCGGAAGTGGTTCCGCAAGGCCGCCGCAGCTTGCAACACAGCGTCGCCGTGCGCGATGCTCTGCGCGATCCAATTGCGTTCCGGGTAATCGACTTCGCCCGGCTTCGCAGACGCCTCGGCAATGGCGGTGGCCCGCCCGGCAAGTTCGGTTTCTGTAGCCGTCGTGAAGGGCATGCCGCAACGAGCGGCGTTCAAACGCGCCGCCTTGAGTTGATCCTAGCACCGCGCAAGAGCTTGTCCCCCGACCCGTCGCTGTGGTGACGCGAGATTGATTGCCCGCGCTGCTTGCGCCTAGAGCGACGCGGTGCTCAGCTCTCGACTGAGGTCTCGCCGGAGCGCCCGCTGTGCGCCTAGCTCAGCCTGCAACCACACACGGCGCGAGTGGATCTGCGCTCTGGAGGCATGTGCAAGCAAGCGTGCTTGCGCTGGTTTGTGCGCGCGGCTCCACTGAGCGAACGGCGGTGCTTGGGGGAGCCAGACGGCGGCCCCTGCAGGCCAACTTGGGCGGCTCTCCGGGCATCGGGTCGGGAGCGGAAGTCGACATGCCGGCCAAGGGAGGGTGTTGCGGGGGTTGGCCGCGGGCCTCCGCCCGCAGTTTTGCCTGCATTCCCCCTACGCCGACGCGCTGAGCCCGCCCCTAGCGATCCGATTCGAGCACAGCGAGGCCCGTTGCGGCGGGCGATGCAGCACTTTGATCGGGAGATCGAACGCCCCTGAGAAGGCGAGCCAATCCCACCGTAAACTTGACTAGCTTGTAAACGCTACGCCTAGACAAGGAGTCTAGACAAGGAATCTAGTGCGCCTGCAGCTTCGGTGGAGCGAAGCCGGGTTTCCGGTCGCCCGGGCCGCGCGCTAGTACCGCGAGACGCGGTTGGGCCCGACATCCGTCGCCGTGGCCAGCGCGTCGAAATTCATAACCATGTGATCGTGGCGCACCTGCGCTAGGCGCGGGTCGTCCCAGAGATTGTCAAACTCGCCCGGATCGGCTTCTAGGTCGAAGAGCTCGCCCAAGCCGTGACCGTGATAGGTAACCTGCTTGAAGCGCTCGCTGCGCACCATCGTGCCGAAGCTCTGCACTCCCGCCAGGGCGCGGTAGTACTCGCTGCGCACGAACTCTCGGTGATGTCCGGGCGCTGACTTGCCTTCCAGCAAGGAAGCCAGCGACTTGCCGTGCATCGTGCTCGGCACGCTGAGCCCGGCTGTCTCCAGCAGCGTCGGGGCGAGATCCGTCAGTTCTACCAGCGCTTGGCTGCGCAGCCCTTGCCGGAAACGCTCCGGCCACGAAATCACGAGCGGGACGTGCACCAAGCTCTCGTAGAAGCGGCAGCCCTTCAGCAAGAGGCCGTGATCTCCGAGCGTCTCGCCGTGGTCGCTGGTGAAGATGACGATCGTGTTGGCCAGTTGGCCGCTGTCCTGCAAGGCGTCCAGCATTCTGCCAACGTTGTGATCGATCAGTTCGATCATGGCGAAGTACTTCGCTTGGTAGGACCTTGCGTTGAAGTCTTCCGGCCGCCGCGCTGGTGTCTGGAAGTTGACAGCCTCCAGCCGTTGCTGGGCCTCCAGATCCGACTCGCGGAACAGCGGGCCGGGCATGTCCGCTTCAGGGTAGTGCTCCAGCCACTCCTCCGGCGGGTCGAACGGCGAGTGCGGGTCGAAGCAGTTCAGGCTGAACAGCCAGGGCCCGGAGCGCTCTTCGCGCATGAAGTCGATGGCCCGGTCGGCGCACCAAGTAGTTTGATGAAACTCGCTGGGAATGTAGCCGAGCCGCCTGTAAATCGAATCGTAGTCCTTGCCCAGCGAGCGCAGCCACTCGATGTAGGCGTGCCCCTCGGGCCAGTCGTCGCTGGGATGATGGCTCCAATCAAACACGCGGTAACCGTCATCAACGCGCGGCTCGATCCGGCCCTGTGCGCCGGAGAGGTGAAACTTGCCGGCCAGGCCGCAGTCGTATCCGGCGTCAGCGAGCGACTTGGTGACCAAGGGCGCTGCGTCGTCCCAAGTCTCGTTCCCGTTCATGCAGCCGTGCACAGCAGATGGATACATGCCGGTCAGGAAGCTTGCCCGACTGGGCGTGCAGATCGGAGATTGGCAATATGCGTTCTCGAACGCGACGCCGCTCGCGACCAAGCCGTCGATGTGCGGCGTGCGGACGTGCCCGTTTCCTAGAGAGCGGATCGTGTCCCAGCGCTGTTGGTCGGTGCATATCCAAAGGATGTTGGGGCGACTGTCTGCGGAACGGGCCTTGGGGCTGGCCAAGGCGGCCCCGCTGGCACCCAGAAAGCCCCTTCTGGTGATGGTGGAACCCATGGTGCCCGAGATTATGGCATTCGAGGCGCGCCAAGAGACAACTTGCTGGCAAGCACAGAGCGAACTTTCCTCCGCAGTCAGAAGATCAGTGGTAAAATCCCGAACATGATGAGCGTCTTCAATAAGCCACCTAAGTGCGTAGTTTGGAATCGTGCTGGAATACTGTTTCTTTCAACACTCTTTCTTGCGCCGGTCTTGTTCGGGCAATCGAGCGGTCTGAGCGGAGTGGTCACTGATGAAACTGGTGGCGTCATCCCTGGCGCAGAAATCGACATCATGAATGAAGCCAATGGCTTCCAGCGTTCAGTAGAGTCCAACGAAGAGGGGAACTACACGTTCGCCCAGTTGCCGCCCGGGTCGTATACCCTATCGGCGGTCCAAGAGGGTTTCGCGCCGGTGATCATCGAGGGTGTTTCGCTGCTGGTCAACACCAACGTGACGCTCCCGGTCGTCTTCGGCACCGTCGAGGCGGTTGAGGAAGCGGTCACGGTTTCCGCCTCTGCGGCGCAGCTGAACACGACTGATGCTTCGGTCGGGAACGCCTTCGGCACAAAGCCGATCGTGCAGCTCCCGCTGAACGCCCGCAACCCGGCGGGATTGCTCTCGCTCCAGGCAGGCGTCACCTTCCTGAGCGCCGATCCGCTGGATTCTAAGAAGGTGGGCGACATCCGAAACGGCACCGTGAACGGCGCTCGCAGCGACCAGTCGAACGTAACGCTTGATGGCGTCGATGTGAACGACCAGAACGGGCGCCTGCCCTTCACAAGCGTGCTGCGCAACACCTTGGACTCGATCCAGGAATTCCGGGTCGTCACAACCACCGCGAACGCAGATCAAGGTCGGTCAGCGGGCGCGCAGGTCGCATTGGTAACCCGAAGCGGGACCAATGAGATCCACGGCTCGTTGTACGAATTCCACCGCAACACCGCAACCGCGGCTAACGACTTCTTCAACAACAGCGCAGGCGTCGACCGCGCGAAGCTGATCCGCAACGTTTTCGGGGCCTCCGTTGGCGGGCCGATCAAGCAAAGCCGCCTGTTCTACTTCGCCAACTACGAAGGACGCAGGGACGCTAGCGAGGGCGGCGTGGTGCGCACGGTGCCCAGCGACTCCCTGCGCCAAGGCTTCGTCAGGTACCGGGGAGTCGGGGGAGCGGTGCAGGAACTCGACCCGGCATTTATCCAGTCCCAGATCGATCCTCTGAAAATGGGTCCCAGCCCGGCCGCGCTCCAGTACTTCAGCTCCTTCCCGGCCCCGAACGACTCCACTGTCGGCGACGGGCTGAACACTGCCGGCTACAGGTTCACCGCATCGACCCCGCTGGTCTGGAACACAGTCATTTCGAAGGTGGATTGGAACGCCGACGAGAACGGCGCCCACCGCATATTCGTGCGCGGCAATTTCCAACACGATCACATCGGGGGCTTGCCCCAGCTTCCTGGCCAGGATCCGAACAGGGAGACCGATGACCGGAGCCGCGGCTTGGCAGTTGGGTACACCGGGTTGATCGGGCCCGGCATCGTCAGCAACTTCCGCTACGGTTTCACGGGCCAAGATGTGAAGCTGTCCGGAGTCCAGAACGAGTCCCGGGTGAGATTGGGGGACAGCCTCTTCGATGATTCCTTCGGCAGCACCACGCCGGAGTCGAACTACCTGCCGGTCCACACCGTGGCCGAAGATATCTCGATTGTGCGCGGCCAGCACTCTTGGCAATTCGGCGGAGTCTTCCGATCCATCCGCAACCGCCGCATGAACTCCAGCAACAGCTTTCACTTCGCAAAGCAGGCCGCATGGGCATTGACGGACGGCCCGGCCTTGTTCGACACGCCACTCGCCGTCGCCCCCGCGAACCCGGGAACCTACCGCGAGACCATGGCGACGGTGCTGGGCATAGTCAACTTCTACGACGCGAACTACAACTACGACATCCAGGGCAATCCGCTCGCGGCGGGAGACCCGGTCAGCCGCACATTCGGCATGGAAGAGCTGGAGCTGTACTTCCAGGACACTTGGCGCGCCAAGCCGGGCCTGACAATCACGGCGGGACTGCGCTGGTCGTTCATGCCGCCCGTGAGAGAGGTCAACGGGGTGCAGGTCCGCATCACCCCGAGGCTGGACAACTACATCGCGACCCGCGTGGACCTGGCCGAGAGCGGCCGGCCTACCCATGAAGCGGGGCCCATCGGTTTCGTGGGGATCGACGACCCCAACGGCGGACCGCTGTGGGCGACGCACTCGAGGAACTTCTCGCCGCGGCTCGCCGTCGCGTTCTCGCCGCAGGCTCGCGACGGTTTTCTGGGCAAGCTTTTCGGCGGTCCCGGCAAGACATCGATCCGGGCGGGCGCGGGGCTGTTCTACGACATTTTCGGCATGGGCATGATCCAGATGCTCGACCGCAACGCGTTCGGCCTGACGAGCAGGGTTACCACCCAGGACTTCACAGTCGCGAATTCGCCCCGCTTCGAAGGGCAGACGAATATTCCCTCCCGCGGGATCGCGCCGCCGCCGCCAGGCGGCCCCGGCACGCCCAACCCCAAGGGACTGGCTTGGAGCCAGGGCGTCGATTCGAGCGTGCTGCCGCCGTACAGCATCAACCCCACCGTGACCGTTTCCCGCGAGCTCGGAGGCGGCTTCATGATGGAGGTTGGCTATATCGGAAGGCTCAGCCGCAGGCAGCTGATCAACGACACTGCCGTTGCCCAGTACACCAACTTCAAGGATCCGGCATCCGGCCAGTACCTGCTTGACGCCCTCCAAGAGCTCGAGCTGATGGCGCGCGGCGGCTGGTCGACCCGGTCCGTGCCGACGGTCGCGTTCTTCGAAAACCAGTTTTCCGCTTCTGCGACGCGGGACTTTACCGCGACCCAGCGAGTGTACGACGTCATCAGATCGAACAGCCCCGACACCGGTACCGCGATGTACTACCTAGACTACGCCTGCGCCCCTGTCTGCAGTGACGCGGGTCCGGGCCTTTCGATGAATCCGCAGTTCTGGGGCTTCGACGCGTTGCGATCCTACGGGACGGCGACCTACCACTCGATGCAGGTTTCGCTGCGCAAGGGATTCAGCAAAGGGTACCAGTTTGACCTGAACTACACCCTGTCCGAATCCACGGACTTGACCTCGGTTGGCACGCGACGCAGCCAGGGAGAGCGGTTCGGCCAGATCCCGGGCGACACCTACTGGTCCGCGTTCGGTGTCATCAACTCTTGGGACAGAGAGGCGCAGCGGGCATTCTCGGATTTCGACATGCGCCACCAGTTCAATGCGAACTGGGTCGTGGAACTGCCGTTCGGAAGGGGCAAGCCGTACCTGGCCGACATGGGTCCGGCCGGACAGGCAGTGCTTGGCGGCTGGCAGGTCAGCGGCTTGGGGCGCTACACGTCGGGCATGCCGCTCAGCATCCTGAACGGCCTAGCTTGGCCGACTTGCTACTGCTACCAGCATTTCGCCGAACCGATCGGGCCGATACCTGCACAGACCAACACGGCCAGCGCGGCGCTGATCGGAGGCGGCACGGGACCGAACGTGTTCAGCAACCCGGCCGCCGCTCTGTCGTCGTTCCGGCAGGTCGTGGTCGGCGGAATCGGGCAGCGGAACAACCTGCGCGGCCACGGGATCTTCTCGATTGACATGGCTGTCGGCAAGCGCTTCCAGCTGCCCATGGAAGGGCACAGCCTGCAATTCCGGGCCGAGGCGTTCAATCTGACGAACAGCGTGCGCTTCAACGCGGACGCTTGGGAGACGCTGTCCTATACCTTCACCGGGAGCTTCGGAAACTACTCCAGGGTGCTGATTCCGCCCAGGGTCCTGCAATTCGGATTGCGGTACGAGTTCTAGGCTCGGGCGTTCCGTGTGGCCCCCGGGGCAGCCTTCCATAAGCGCTAGCTTCTGAGTCCCCGCTTAATTTGCGGATCGGCAAAGGCAGGCTGATTTCGGGGCCGAATGCGAACGGACGACGAACTTTCGGCAGCTGAAGGGCCAACTTTCCATGGCGGGCCGCGGCTGTACCCTGCCGCTAGATGGTGCCGGAAGCGGGAATGGGATTCCGCGGCGCACGATTCGCACTCCAGAGCCGCTAGCGGCCACAGTCAGAGTGATACGCGACGCCGCCAATTTGAGGTACGCCGGTAAACTCCTGATGCCGCCGATAGCGCGTGTACGAAGCACAGGCACCACGGACGAAACTCAGTGCCTATGAATAGCCGTGGTCGATGCCGCGATCCTGCCGCTGTGGGACAGGAAGCAATCATTGCGAAGATCGAAAGCAGCTATCGGATGCCAATTCTGCTTCGTCGGTTCACTGTCGCCGTCCGTCTCCGGAAGCGGTCGCGTCCGCCGGGCGGAACAGGCCCGAGCCCTCGATCAGGCCCTCCAGCCGCGCCACCCGCTCCCCGAGCCGCCGCAACTCGGCTTCGAGCAAGTCGAGCCGCTTGTCAGTCCGGGCTTGCAAGACAAGCACCAAGCTGCCTAGGGCAACCAGCAGCGTCGCGCCCACAGCCAAGATGCCGATCAGTTCTGCGCTCATGGTCGCAGTCGCAGTATAGCACCGAGATAGTAAGTAGCATGGCAGACTCTGGCAGCGCTTATGGGCGGAATGCCCTCAGTGTGGCCGCCGGGTCTTGCTCCCGGTTCGGCGAGAAATTCCGCGAAGCTTCCGAACGTCTGCTCCGAGATCGTCCGGGCGGAGCGCTCGCTGATGTGCGCCCGGCCGCTGATCGTGGTCGGCGGCGAAGACTGGACCGCAAGCGCCCCGCCTCGGCCAGGCGGGGCTGCTTCCTCCGGCCGGATGCCTGCAGGAGCCCTTCATGGCTTGTAGACAGACTCGTGCCGCCTGGCCGCTCTAGTCGCCCGTCGCAAGGCTGGCGGGGGCCGTAGGAATGCGTTCCCGGCGCAAGAGCCAGCGGAAGCCGTGCCGGAGATCCTCCACGATCATGTACAGCGACGGCATCAGCACCAACGTCACGCCTGTTGCGAAGAGCACGCCGGCGGCCAGCGCTACCGCCATGGGAATCAGGAACTGCGCCTGCAGGCTCGATTCGAGCATGAGCGGCGTGACCCCGGCCGCGGTGGTCAGCGAAGTCAGGATAATCGGGCGGAAGCGAGCCTCGCCGGCCAGTTGCACGGCCTGGGCGAGGCTTCCGGTCTTGCGGCCGTACGAGCTGATGAATGACGCCAGCACCAGCCCGTCGTTGACCACGACCCCCGCCAGCGCGACCATCCCGCACATGGACAGGAAGCTGACTGGAAGCCCCAGCAGCCAGTGGCCCCAGATCGCGCCCACCATGCCGAACGGCACGGAACTGAGGATGATGAACGGACGCACGTAGCTCTTGAGCGGAATCGCCAGCATCGCGTACATGACGAACAGCGCCGCTCCAAAGCCTTGGAACAGGCCGTCCATGGATTCCGCGAACTGGACCTCTTCGCCTTCAAACGAGTACGTGAGGCCGGGATAGCGCTCGACGAGCGCGGGCAAGAAGTCGGCCTGCAGTGCATCGACCAGAGTGTCGCTGGTGGTGACGCTCTCGTCGATGTCGGCTTGGACATTGATCGCACGCCGGCGGTCGACCCGCCTGATCGTGGCCGCGCCGCGGCCCATGGTGGCAACCGCAACCGTCGAGAAGGGAACTTCGTCCCCGGCCGGCGTGCGCACGCGCATTTGCTCGAGGCTTGCGAGAGAGCGCCGATCTTGCGACGGGTAGCGCACCATCACGCGGACATCGTCCCGGCCTCGCTGGATCCGCTGCGATTCCTCGCCGAAAAAGGCTTGGCGCACTTGCCTGCCCAGGGCTTGCAGGGTAAAGCCCAGATTGGCCCCCTCCTCGGTCAGGGCGAGCTGGATCTCGGGCTTGCCGCCGCGATGGGTGTCGGTGACGCCAACCACTCCCGGGTAGCCCGCCAGCTGGGCGCTCGTCAGTTCGACGATTTCCACCAGCGTGTCGGTGTCGGGATAGCTGTACTGCAGGTCGATCGCCTTGCCGCCGCCGAGCAGGTCGTGGGTGATCGTCACTTCCACCGCACCCGGGATCTGGCCGATCTCTTCCCGCCAGCGGTTCGCCACTTCCGCGGCGGAGATCAGCCGATCCTCCGACTTCACCAGTTCCAGGTTGATCTCGCCCAGGTGTTCGTCCCGGGCGTTCCGAACATCAGACATCGGGCCCGATTGCATCCTCCGGAAGGGCTGCTCTCCGATCGAGCTGACGATGTGTCTGATCTGATCCTGGCCCAGCTCGGCCGCTACCTCGCTCCGCACGGCCACTGCGCCCTCCAAGATGCGATCCAAGGCGTTGGCCGTGACCTCCGCCGGCGAATCTTGCGGCATGGTCAGATAGGCCACCACGTTGTCCGCGTCAACATCGGGAAAGAGGACCATGCGGATCTTTCCCGCGCCGGCCATGCCCGCGGTCAGCAGCACCGCGAACAGCCCGATCGACGCAGTTGCGTAGCGCCATTGCACGGCCCTGCGGATCACGGGCCGGTAGATCGCCCGGATGAACCACTCCATCGATCCGGAGAAGGCCCCGAAGAAGGCATCGACGGAGCGTTGGAAGGCATTCTTGGCTGCTCGCGGCGGCGCGGGCTTGGAGTGCGAAAGATGTCGCGGAAGGATGAGATTGGACTCCACGAGCGAGAAGAACAGGGTCGGCAGGATGATCATCGGGAAACCGACCGTAATTTTGCCCATGACGCCGGGCACGAACAGCATCGGCGCGAACGCAGCCATGGTCGTCAACACGCCGAACGTGACCGGCACCAGCACCTGAAGCGTTCCGCGCACGGCGGCGCTGGTCCGCTTGCCCGTGCGCACCTGCGTGGTGTGGATGTTCTCGCCCACCACGATGGCGTCATCCACCACGATGCCCAGCACCAAGATGAATGAAAACAGCGAGATCATGTTGATCGACTGGTCGAACAGCCCCATGCAGGCAATCGCGCCCAGGAACGAAACCGGAATGCCGAGCGTGACCCAGAACGCCAGGCGCAGGCGCAGGAACAGGGCCAGCACGACGAAGACCAGCACCAGCCCGGAAAAACCGTTCTTGACCAGCAGGTTGATGCGGCTCTCAAGCAGCGCCGCGCTGTCCTGCCACGTGTCCATCGTGATTCCGTCGGGCATCGTCTGCGCCGCTCGCGCCACGTAGTCCTGGACCGCTTTCGAAACGGAGATCGCGCTTTGGTCGCCGATGCGATAGACCTGCACCTCGACCTTGGGCAGGCCGTCGAGCTTTCCCGCGACGGTTACGTCTTCAAACCCATCTACGACCGTTGCCACGTCGCTGAGCAGGATGCTGGTACCGTCGGGGCGCGTCAGCAGGGGCAGCCGCGCGTACTCGTCGCCGGAGTAGGCTTGCCCCTCGGTGCGCAGCAGCACCTCCCCAATCTCGGTCTTGACAGATCCGCCGGGAAGGTCGACCGAGTGCCGGCGCACCGCGTTGGCGATGTCGTCGAAAGTCAGGCCCCAGCGTCGCAATGCCTCTTCGGACACCTCGATCGAGATCTCGTACGGCGGCGCGTTGAACAGCTCGGCCTGCGAGATCTCAGGCAGCGCGATGAGTTCGTCCCTGACCCTCTCGCCGAGCCTCTTCAGCATGGCGAGCTCCGCGTCGCCCGCTATGGCCACGTTGATGACTTGGAAGCGTGACGTGAGTTCGCTGATGACCGGCTTCTCGACATCCTCTGGAAACGTGTCTATCGCATCGACCTTGGTCTTCACGTCCGTGAGGACTTCGCGCACGTCGTAGCCGGCGTGGACTTCGATCGTGACGGACCCGCGACCTTCCATGGCCCGGGAACTGATCTCCTTGATGCCTTCGAGGTCTTGGACTGCCTCTTCCACCCGGACGCAGATCGCCTCTTCCACTTCCTGGGGCGCTGCACCGCGATAGTCGGCGGTCACCGAGACGATGTCGAGCGAGAATTCGGGAAAGACCTCTTGCTTGAGATTTCCCACCGTGAGCAGGCCGGCCGCCGCGATGACGACCAGCAGCAGGTTCGCGACAACGCCGTTGCGCGCGAACCAATAGATGACGCCCTTCATGCGCCGCTCGCCGGGTCCTCGTCCGTGATGCGGACTCTCATGCCGTCGACCGCGGCCTCGAGCGGGGAGGTGCAGACCCGCTCGCCGGACTCAAGCCCGTCGCGGATCAATACGGTCTCGCGCTCGCTCCGGAATACGTCGATCGTCCGGAAGCGCAGCGTGCCGTCGCCTTCAACGACGTACACGGTGTCCTCGCCGCGCAGCACGGAGCGCGGCAGGCGCACCATGTCGCGCACGCGCTTGCCTTGGATCTCCGCGCGGACGAACATGCCCACCGCCAGCGGCGGCTGCGCGGAACTCCGCTCCCGCCCGTACGGATCCTTTACCTGCGCGATGGCATTGATCATGCGGGTGCGTGCGTCGATCTCGCCTTCGGTCCGCACGATGCGTCCGTCCCACGCGTAGTCCGCGCCCCCGAAACGCGCCGTTAGGCGCACTCGCGGCCCGGCCGGGGCGGAGTCCGCGTCCCGGAAGCCCAGAGGCAGGTTGCAATACTGCAACTCCGCGTTCGGGATCGGCAGCCGCACTTCGGCCACGTCCACCGGGTAGACCTGCCCCAGATTCATGCCGCGCTGCACGAACTGGCCCAGATCGACCTGCTTGGACCTCACGCGGCCGGCGAACGGTGCCCGCAGGGCCGTGCGCTCCAGGTTGTCCCGGGCCTGCTCGAGCACCGCTTCGGCCGCGACGAGGCTGGCCTTCGCTTCGGCGATCTGCGGCTCGCGAAACAGTAGCGGGGAAGGCTCTCCATCGCCAGCCTCTTCCCACTCGCTCTTGGCGACTTCGGCTTGCTGTTGCTCCAGCGCCAGTCTCAACTTGCCTTGCTCTACGGCTGCCAGGGCTTGCGTGATCGCCAGTTCGTAGTCGCGCGGGTCTACCCGCAGCAGCACCTCGTCCTTGGCGAAGAATCCCCCTGGGACTAGCGCGGTCGATATCTCGACAACCTTCCCGGAGACCTCGGGAATCAGCTGTGCCTCCGAACGCGGCGCGACCGTGCCCTCGGTGGAGACGATCAGCGTCAGTGACTCCGGCTCCGCCGGGATCACGTCCACGAGCGGCGGCTCGACGACCAACGGCTGGGGCGTGGGTTCCTCGTACGAATCGATCAGGGCCTTGGCAATTAGGCCTCCAAGCGCGAGGATGGCGACAGGCAGGATGCCCATCAGAGCTGTTCTTGGATTGATCATCAGCTTGTCCGTCAGGGAGTTGGTTGCACGTACGCCGGGCCGGTCGTGCCGGGGTCGCCGTCGAAGCCGCCCCCCAGCGCGAGGTGGAGGTCCACGCGGTTGTCGATCTGCGCGCGCTGCAGCCCGAGCATCACGCTCTCGTTCTCCAAGGTCGCCCTGCGCAGATTGAGCACCGAGAAGACCTCTCCCAAGGCTGCTCGGTAGCGCCGTTCGGCGACCTTGACCGCCGTGCGCGTCTTGGCGTGGGACGCGCGCAGGGAGGTCTCTTGGTCGCGCAGCGCCGCTTCCGCGGCCAAGGCGGTCTCGATCTCCCTGTAGGCGGTCCAGACGCGCGCTTGGTAGAGCGCTTCCTGCTCGATCGCCCGCTCTTCGGTGATCCTCACGTTGGCCTTGAGCCGGCCGCGGTTGAAGATCGGCTGGGCCAGGCCGAGCGCGTAGTTCCAGACTTGCAGGTTGGGATTGACCAGGTCGGCCAAGGTGTTGCTCGAGGTGCCTAGGCCCGACGTCAGCGCGAAGCTCGGGCGCAAGGTTGCCCGGGCCTGCACGATCCGGGCGTCGGCCGCCAGCAAGGCCTGTTCGGCGGCGATCAGGTCCGGGCGGCGGTGGACGAGTTCGGACGGCAATCCGGCGGGCACCTGTTCCGGCAAGGCTGCCAGTTCGGCGGTCACCGAGAGCTCGCCGGCCGGATATTGGCAGGTCAGTGTCTCGGTCTGGCGCACGAAGGCGTCGCGCGCCTGCCGGCGCTGCCGCAGCGCCGAGCTAGCCCGGGCGACGTCGGCCTCGGCCAGCCGGACGTCCGTGAGCGAGCCGCTGCCGGCTTGGAAGCGGGCCTGCCGCCGCTCCGCGATAGTCTCCAGATTCGCGAGCACCTGCTCGGCGAGGACGATCTGGCGCTGGGCCTCGACCGCCGCGAACCAAGCCTTCGCCACCTGCGCGCTCAGCGACAGGCGGGCACCGAGCAATTCCGCTTCTCGCATGCGGGCGTTGGCCTCGGCGGCGAGCTTGTCCGCCGCGACGCGGTTCCAAATGTCAGCCTCCCAAGCGACGTTGAACGATAGCCCGGCATTGCTGAACGTGTTGCTCAGCACGCGGTCCCTGAGGCCTGGAAATGGCAGGCCGACAAAATTCTGTCGCTGGCGGATGCGGTTGATCCCAAGGCTCAGTTCAGGCCTGTCAGCGGCGCCGGCGATGACTCGCTCCTGGGACGCCACCCGGATCCGCGCCGACGCTGCTCGCAGGTCCTCGCTGCACGCCAAGGCCCGCTCGATGGCTGCGTCCAGTCCCGGGTCGCCGAAGTACGCCCACCATTTCGCGGAGGCGGCCGGGGCGGTCGTCTCGGCCGCGTGCCACTGGTCCGGCACCGGCACCCGCAGGTCGTGCACGGGGATCGGCACTGGCTTGGAGCATGCGCCCAGCGCCAGCCCGACGGCCACGAATAGGTGCGGAGCGCGCGTCATTGGGCGACCTCCGCATGAGCGGGAAGTCCCGCGATCGCACCCGCGGGGAACTGCGCTGCGGGCGCGCTTCGCATTCCGGCTGCCACAAATCGCACCATGGCATCCAGCGTAGCCTTGTCGCTGTCGCTGGCCTGAGGACCAAGTCTGGGCAAGCAGGTTCTCGTCGGATTGAGCAAGGTATGCACCATCACGCCGATCGCGAAGTGCAGCCGCAGGCCCACCTCCTCCTCGCCGAGTTCGGGCAAGGCCCGCTGGAAGGCCTCGTGGAAGCGGGACAGGACTTGCGAGAACTCCTCGCGGAACGCCGACTCCAGATATTCCGCCGGCTCGGAGTAGAACCGGGCGCAGAGGCGCATGAAATCGTAGCCGCGCTGGGGCTCTCGCGCCAGCCGCAGGGCGGGCGCGAACAAGGCCGTGAGCAGCTCTTCCACGGATGGCTGCCCGCGTTCTTGGTACGTGTCTAGAAGCTGGATGCGCTCCCGGTTGACAGGCCGGATGCGCCGAGCGAAGACCGCCTTGGTGACCTCCTCCTTGGAGCCGAAATGGTAGTGCGCCGCGGCGATGTTCACGCCCGCCTCCGCGGTTAGCGAACGCAGGGACACGCCATCGACGCCCTTCTCGCTGAAGAGCCTCTCGGCAGTGTCAAGGATCAGTTCCTTGGTCTCCTTGGCGTTCGGCATGGATTCAATCAAACGTTTGAATTAATCCTACCCCTAGGCCACTGCCGCTGTCAAGCTCGCGGTTGAGTTAAGGCTGTAAGGCGTCAAACGAAATGAGCCAGGGGCCCTACTACATGTTGTGGTGTCGGTCTTCGCTGAAATGCCGGGATTTTCGCCATACGGCAGACGCTCCCGGCGGGCGTCATCGACATCTTAGCAGCCGCCGCGAGCGAGCAAGCGTTTCGCGTGTATCTGTGAGCCCGGCTGGGGCTTGAAGACTCCTGAAACACTCCTTGAACGGCCGTTGACGTCGGGTCTGGATGGCGGGATTTCGCATTTGGCACGGCTCCCGCCGGGCCAAGACTGGCGTAGCATCTAGTCTGCAAGAATCCGGCTTGTGCGTGGATCACGACACCGACCGTCAACTCTGGAGCCACGACGCTTGAACGGTCCCGTAGGTCCGCGAGCCGATGGTCCGTGACTTCGGCATCGCGGACGCGGAGAAGACGTGTCTGGCTCGCACGCTGCGCTCGCTCTCGCTAGTCGCCGAGGTCTCCTTGGACGCACTGCGTGCGCTCGACACGCGAGGCTACGCCCGCCTTCAGCAGCTGCGCGGCCATGCTATCCTGCCGCCGTGATCGCTTCGTGATCGCTTTCTGGCGCGCCGTCCTTGCCCTCGCTGCCGTCATGGCGGCGTGCATGGCGGCCCTCGCGGACGGGCACGGGGGATTCTGGCAGCGTGCGCTGGATCTCTACGGGGTGTGCCTGCCGTTCGCCGCGGTTCTCGCCGGGCTGGCTCTGTGGGCCTTCGCCGCCGCGGAGGATGCCTGGGACTTCGCGCTCAGGCTGGCCGGCCTGCGCGAGGATGAGCATGACCGGTGAAGAGCAGCCTTGCGTGACCGGGCGTATAGGCTCAGCAACTCCGTGATCGCCGCCGACGTGCTAGGGGGCGAGAGATGCCGGGATTGAGCCTAAGCCTTGAGGCTCCCTGCGGGCCTGCGGCGAGCGCAGCACGCCCTGTCGCGTGCGTCCGTTCGCTTACGAATCCCCGGAGTCGATCAGCGAATCGAGTGCATAGATTCCGAGCGCCACAAGGGCCACACGCCCCAAGAAGGAAAACAGGTAGCCAACAGCGATCACTAGGAGCGCCACGGCTCCGACAACGGCAAATACAAGAGCTAACCCCAAGTAAAGCAGGAATTTACCGAGCATCGTGGAGAGAGTCCAAGCTGATGCCGGGAATGTCCCGTTGGGGCGCGGATCCCGGCGGGCCGCCCGTTTCATGCTAGCACCTCTTCACGGCGCGGAACGCAACTAGCCCAGAAGCGGTGCTTCATAGTCTGTTCCCTGGCTGCAAGGCGTCAAACGAACTGAGCCAGCGACACCACAAGATCTGGGAGTATGGTCTCCGCCGGATCGGCGCCTCGAAGGGCCTCTGGGCGTGTAAGGGATCACCCGCTTTCTGAGCGAGTGCATTCCCAAGCAGTGGTCAGCATCTGGGCAAGGTGGGGCTGTGCCAGTGCCTTTTCTAAGAACAGGGAGCCCGTTGCCAGTTGCTCTTCGCAAGGCAGATGTTGGATATCACTGACCGATCGGAAGACGGCGAGCATCGCTGGACTCGCACCCTCCGAGAGCACATCCGGATGGATCGAGCCATACCACACCCAGAGCACCCTCATTGCCATAGTCAGCGGATTGCCAAGAAGCTCGTAGTAGCCAGATGCAATCATCAGGAGCGGATCGTTCGCGTGTTCCGAGGAAGACGTCACGATTTCCTGTCAGTCGCGGTCTGCATGCTTCAAGAGACTTGCTCGAGTGTTCACTGCGCCCCAGAACTCCCGTTCCTTTCCGGGCCTGATCATGGAATCCACAGCATGCTCGAGGTCGCGGTTCTTTGCGAGATCCCTAACCACCCGAAAGCCCGCCATCGAGAATTACCCGATCCTGCCCTTGTTCTGTGCCCACCGGAGCGTGATGTCGCGGGCGCCATCCTGGCGATTTCCCCGGCAACCTCTAGCGATGTGCACTCGCGAACCTCCTTCGTGCGCTGCCCGTTCAGCTTGTCGGCAGACTCGACGCGCTGGCTGATCAACGACAGGTCCTTCAACTGCTCGATCAGGGCACCCCAGGCACCCGATCTTCGTAGATTGCGTGTCGCATGCGCCGACCGTAGCAGCCTGTCCTTGGATGCTCGCCCGATTGGGCAGGCGGGCTCGCGATATGCTGGATGTTGCGCGCGCCGGGAGCGAAGGCCAACCGCCCAAATCCCGGCCACTCTCACCCGCTGGTGCTCGTGCAGGATCTGATCTTTGGTAGGCGGGCTCGCGCTATACTCCGATTGGCCCGCCGGGAGCCCAGCCACCTGCGAATCCCGGCACTCGCATCCGGGTCAGCTGACAACAGCCCCCTAACGTCCCGCCAGCTCGCCGCAATATTCGGCGGCCCCTTCCTGCGCCCACCGCAGCCGCTCGTGCCGGGTGTCCGGCAGGTCGGCTCCGTTGACGCTGAGCGCGAGCCGGTACCGGCTGGGGGATCCGAGCGGCCGCCTGACGATCCGCGCCTGCACTTTGGTGCCAACGGCTTCGGCAGGGTACCTACAGCCGTCGCCGGCGAGGAATTTCGTGCGGGCGTTCGAGTCCGTGCGCAGGACAAGCACCGCCATGCGCCGCGAGCATCTGCGCCATAGGGACGGCCTGCGCGACGAACTCAGGGCAGCAGGTGTCGATACCGAGGACATGGCGAGAGCGCAGCGCCGAGCGGCCGCCGAGATGTAAAGCGTCTCGCGAAGGATCGGCGAGGTGTACGATGCCGCGCTTCGCCGCCGAAGAGGCCTTCGATCAGCGATCCTGGCGGGCGGCGCAGATCGGGCTGGCCGTCCAAGAAGCCGCGCAGGCGGGCTCGCGCAAGTACCGGGATCTTGGCGTTCGCTCTCGCTCCCGGCGGGCGCAATCGAAGTTTAGCGCGCTGGCTGCCATGGTGCGTGAACCAGCCTGGACAGATGCTGGGATCCATCCCCTGTCAGCTGGACCTTCATTCAGCTTAACCGGCCCCTCCCCGTGCGACGGCGCGAGCCCATCTAGTGGTCGTTTCCCGCGAGCTGGAGTGTTGGGGCTGCATGCCGTCCATGTCCGCCGCCAGAGGCGACCGGACCCATCCCATGGAAGAACTGCAAGTGGGTGATCGGGCCGAAGCCGCCCCGGAGGTCGCGGTTAGCCCGGCCTTCGCCAATCTAGACATCTGCGCCGGAATAGGCGCGAGGCTCGCGCTGGAAAAGGGGAAAGTGCCGGGATTTCGCGGTTAGCTTCGCTCCCGGCGGGCGCACCTCGATGCTAGCAAACGCGACTCGTTGATCGCCTCCGCAAAGCCAGTCGTTGTAGGCTGGCATGCTATTCTCGCTCCGTGCGAGAAATCGTCTTATGGAGGTGGATCGTAACTACTCAGGCCCTTTTTTGACTATGTGTCTTGTCGCCTGAGCTCACGCGCAGCAATGCTTGCGCTGGTTGGGGCCGGGTCGGTTTCGAACGGTTGCTCGTGGCGGGGTGCTGGCTCTGAGCGGGAACCGTTGTGAGCGGCCAGCGGCTCGCTTGCGGGCCCAGCCGCTGGCGCGCTTGACAATCTGGTTGTGGCCGCCTATGTTGCTGGTTAAGGGAGCCTTCGGCAGCGCACGCGGCGATGGGAGCTTGGTACGGATCGAAGGCGACCTCGGGTCTGTGCCAGCCGCTGATCGCGGCCATGCCGCCGCATGCCACCTATATCGAGACCCATCTCGGCGGCGGCGCGCTCATGCAGCGCAAGCCGCCGGCGCTGCGCAACATCGGCATTGATCGCAACGCCCGCTCGCTCCGTGCGTTCCGCTGTGCGTACGAAGTGGAACTGGTGCACGGCTGCTGCCACCGCTTCCTGGCCCAGTTCCCGTTTGCGGGCGACGAGCTGGTCTACTGCGACCCGCCCTATCTGCACAGCACCCGCAAGTCGCAGCGCCGCTACCGCTATGACTACACGCCGGCCGATCACGAGCAACTGCTGGCGTTGCTCAAGGGCCTGCCCTGCCAGGTGATGATCTCCGGCTATCCCTCGCCACTGTACGAGCGAGCGCTGCAAGGCTGGCACAGCCTGTCGCTGCAGGTGATGAACCAGGCCGGGGTGGTGACCGAGAAGCTGTGGTGCAACTTCGCCCCGGGGCGCCCGCACTGGCACACCTACGCGGGCCAGAACTGCACGCAGCGGCAGTGCATCAAGCGCAAGGCCGCCAACTGGGGCAGGCGCTACGCAGCCATGGAGCCGGGCGAGCGGCTGGCGGTGCTGGCCGCCCTGATGGCGGTCGAGGCCGAGTGATGCCGACGGTCCACGACAAGTCCCTGCGCGCCGAACTGCAGGCCTTCCAAGACAAGCTCGAGGCCCTCCGCAAGGCTGGCAAAGTGCCGCCAGAGCTGGACACCCTGCTACAGGCGCTGATGCCCTTGCTGACACTGCTGCTGACGGTCTTGCTGGAAAAGACCACCCGCAAAACCAGCCGCAACTCCTCCATCCCGCCCTCGCAGATGGAGGCCGAGGACGAAACCGCGCGGCGCGCCAAGTCGGGCCGCAAGCCAAATCCGGCCGAAGACCGCAGCTGCTCCACCCTGCAGCGAGTCACCACCGAGGAAACGCTCACCGTGGCGGCCTGTGACAGCTGTGGCGCCGATCTGTCGGATGTCGCTCCGACCGAGCGCGAACGCCGCGTGCTGTACGACATCGTGTTTCAGGTGGTCGAGCAGCGCGTCACCGCCGAGGTCAAGCAATGCCCCGACTGCCAGGCCCGCTGCAAGCCAGCCTTCCCCGCCAGCATGCCCGGCCCGCGCCAGTATGGCAGCGGCCTGCAGGCGTTCATCATCAACCTGCTGGTGGCCCATATGCTCTCCCTGCGGCGCGTCGTGGAACTGGTCCGGGCGATCTCCGGCCTGCGCTTGTCCGAGGCCACCTGCCTGGGCTACATCCGCCGCCTGCAGCAGGCCTTGCAAGCTTGGGAAGAGGCCGCCAGCGCCCACCTGCTGGCAGCTCCGGCCTTGCATGCCGACGAAACCGGCCTGCGCGTGGACCGCAAGAACCATTGGCTGCACATCCTCACCGATGGCTCGCTGACGCTGAAGTTCCTGCATCCCAAGCGCGGCAAGGCCGCCATTGAGGCGATCGGCCTGATCCCCAGCTATCACGGCACGCTGGTGCACGACTGCTGGGCCTCCTACCTCAGCTACGCCGACTGCCGGCACCAGCTCTGCGGGGCGCACTTAATCCGTGAACTGACCTTCATTGTCGAGTCCAACGGCTACCGCTGGGCGCGGCTGATGAAAGCCCTGCTGCAACAGGCCTGTCACCTGGTCAATGCCAGCCCGAGCAAGGCCCTCAGCGCAGCCGCCTGCAAGGCCCTGCGCAAGCGCTACCGCACCATCCTGACCCAGGGCCGCAAGGAATTGCCCGCGCTGCCGCCCCGCAAACAGGGCCAACGCGGACCAATCGCCAAATCCGATGCCCACAACCTGCACGAGCGGCTCGCCCAGCACGAAGAGTCCGTGCTGCGCTTCCTGAGCGACCCCGACGTCAGCTTTACGAACAACGCCGGCGAGCGCGGACTGCGCATGTCCAAAGTCAAGATGAAAGTCTCGGGCTGCTTTCGCACGCTAGCCTACGGCGAGGCCTATGCCCGCATCTCCGGCTACCTGCAGTCCATGGAAGCGCACGGCTACAATCCTCTGGTCGCCATTCAAATCGCGCTCGCCGGCAACGCTGTCGCCACGCTCGAACAAGACTATGGCCCGACACCAACTCACGCCTCGACACCAACCGAGGGGTGAGTAGTTACGGTGGATCTTCGGACTTGCCTTCGTTCCGGCAGCGTGGTTGACTTGGTTCTTTGCGGACGCGTATCCCGATGAGGGGATCGTCTCCCAGGCTTTCAGCTTCATCGGCGTGTACCTAATCAGCTTGCTCGTCGTCACCGTGCTCGCGGGCATCGCGATGGCGGCTTTGGATCTGGCGTTCAATACCTGGGACTTCATGCTCCGCCTGCTCGGGCTGCGAGACGAATAGGAGACCTGTCAGTGCGGCCTGACGCTTTGGAGCGCGACACCCTACGACTAGGCCGCCGCGATGCCGCGTCGCTTGACGAGCTGCGGCGAGCGCCCTTCCTTTCGGGCGCCAAGCGCTGTGGGCTTGGCCTCCACAAACTGCTCCAGCTCTAGCGAGACACGCCGGAACTGCTGATTCCGAGAAGCCGTGGCGATCGCGTCGGCCTTGCTCGACATCTCTGGGCATGGGCGCGCATGTAGAGGGAAGAGAACCGGGGACGGATTGACGGACCTTGGGTTGCTCACCTTCGCTCCCGCCGGGTGCAGCCCAAATCTAGCACTCGCTGCCAAGGAACGTAGGACGCCGATGTCGGTGTGTAAGTGATGGGCGCGAAAAGCTTCTGCCCCTGAGAGGTCCACGAGCGAATAGCGTTACGCTGGTGGGGCGGCGAGAAGTTGCAAGGATCTGCAGCAATTCCTAACCGGTGGCCCAAGATCGCCAGCGACCGCATGAGATCGCAGGGGGCTGGCGAATAGCCATTGATGCTATAGGTACAGGGCTACGCCGAACGCGTTCCATGACGCCCTACGAGTTCATCACCAAGTGGCGAGCCTCTGAACTGAAGGAGCGCTCGGCTTCGCAGGAACACTTCATCGACCTGTGCCGGTTGCTCGGCGAACCTACGCCGGCTGAATCCGACCCGTCCGGCGAGGCGTATTGCTTCGAGCGGGGCGCGCGCAAGGACACGGGCGGCGATGGCTGGGCCGATGTCTGGAAGCGCCATCACTTCGCCTGGGAGTACAAGGGCAAGCACGCCAACTTGGACGATGCGTTCGGCCAGCTCCGACTCTACGCGCTGGCGTTGGAGAATCCGCCGCTGCTGATCGTCTCTGACATGCTGCGGTTCCGCATCCGCACCAACTGGACGAACAGCGTCAGCGCGACCTACGCGGTCGAATTGGACGATCTGGCGGACGCGGCGAGCCGCGACAAGCTCAAGTGGGCGTTCTCGGATCCCGAACGGCTGCGGCCGGGCCAGACGAGGCAGGCGCTTACTGAGCAGGTGGCAGAGTCCTTCGCGATGGTCGCTCAGGGGTTGCGGTCGCGCGGGCACGATCCGCAGGACGTCGCCCGCTTCGTGAACCGGCTCGTCTTCTGCATGTTCGCCGACGATGTCGGCTTGCTACCCGGCCACATGTTCACACGGATGCTTCAACAGGCACAGCGCACGCCGGCGAACTTCGTCGACTTGGCCGGCGACCTGTTCCGGGTGATGGCGTCCGGCGGCCGAATCGGCTTCGAGACGGTCGACTGGTTCAATGGCGGTCTGTTCGACGATGCGACAGCATTACCGCTGGAGAAGGCTGAGATCGACACAGTGTTGATGGCGTCGAACCTCGACTGGTCAGACGTCGACCCCTCTATACTCGGCACGCTGTTCGAGCGCGGGCTCGACCCCAGCAAGCGCGCTCAGCTTGGCGCGCACTACACCGATCGGGACAAGATCATGCTGATCGTCGAACCGGTAGTAATCCGTCCGTGGCTCTCCGAGTGGAAGGAGGAGAAGGCGGGGATCACAGCCGAACTGGAACGTGCAGATGCGGCCAAGTCACGGGCTACTCGCACGAAACGTCGGAACGAGGCCGAACGGCGGTACCGGGCGTTCCTCAACCGGCTGCGGGAGTTCACAGTGCTCGATCCTGCGTGCGGCTCGGGTAACTTTCTCTATCTCGCTCTCCAGGCACTCAAGGACCTGGAGCACCGAGTCCAAGTCGAGGCAGAGGCGTTGGGCTTTCAGCGCAAGTTCCCGGAGGTCGGCCCGGCCAATGTCAAGGGTATCGAGATCAACCCCTACGCGGCCGAGTTGGCCCGGGTCTCGGTCTGGATCGGGGAGATCCAGTGGATGCGGCGTAACGGTTTCTCGGAGGCGCGCGACCCGATCCTGAAGCCGCTCGACACCATTCAATGCCGCGACGCGATCCTAGAGCTCGACAGTACCGAGCCGGAATGGCCGGAAGCCGACGTTGTGATCGGGAACCCGCCGTTTCTGGGAGGCAAGCTCCTGATTACACATCTGGGCGAGGCCTACGTGTCGCGAATGTTAAGGGCCTACGTCGGCAGGGTGCCTGCGGAAGCCGATCTCGTCTGCTACTGGTTCGAGAAGGCAGGACGGCAGATCGCATCCGGGAAGGCGAAACGGGCTGGGCTGGTCGCGACCAATTCCATCCGGGGCGGAGCAAACCGCCGTGCGTTACAGGCGGCGACACACAAGCGGTGCATCTTCGAAGCGTGGAGCGACGAGCCGTGGGTCATCGATGGAGCGGCCGTGCGGGTGTCGCTGATCTGCTTCGCACGTGCCGACGAGAACTCCGTAATCGGGGCTCGGCTCGACGGCGAGTCCGTCGATGAGATCTACGTGGACCTTACGGCGCGGCGCGGCAGTGTCGGCGTCGATCTAACTTCTGTCCGGCTCCTCCCAGAGAACGCCGGAGTTGCGTTCATGGGTGACACGAAGGGCGGCCCCTTCGACGTTGCGGGAGATCAAGCGCGCGAGTGGCTCCGACTGCCGGCGAACCCAAACGGTCGGACCAACGCCGACGTCCTCAAGCCGTGGGTGAACGGCATGGACCTCACCCGGCGCCCGGCGGGCAAGTGGATCGTCGATTTTGGGTCCCAGATGTCAGTCAGCGACGCAGCGCTGTATGAAGACCCGTTCCGATGGGTGCAAGAGCGGGTCTACCCGATGCGCCAGCGGAACCGTCGCGAAGCGTATCGCGAGTACTGGTGGCGGCATGTCGAGCCAAGGCACGGGATGTGGGGCGTGCTCACCGGACGGCCCCGCTACATCGCGACAGCCCGCGTTGCCAAGTATCGGCTCTTCGGCTGGTTTGACGTTCAGGTCTGCCCTGACTCGCAGCTGATTGTCATAGCCCGCGACGACGATACGACTTTCGGCATCCTGCACAGCCGGTTTCACGAGATTTGGTCGCTTCGCCTCGGGACGAGCCTGGAAGATCGGCCGCGCTACACCCCTACGACCACCTTCGAGACATTCCCGTTCCCGCCTGGCCTGACACCAGACATTCCCGCTTCCGACTACGCTGGAGACCCGCGTGCAAAGGCGGTAGCCTCAGCAGCCCGAGGTCTGGTTGAGCTACGTGACCGGTGGCTAAGTCCCCCCGAGTGGGTCGAGTGGACGGACGAGCCAGTTCTGGGCTATCCGAAGCGGCCCGTTCCTCGCGATGAAGCGGCCGCGAAGGCGTTGAAGAAGCGCACGCTGACGAATCTCTACAACGCCAGGCCACAGTGGCTGGACGACGCGCACGCGGCGCTTGATGCGGCCGTTGCGTCCGCCTACGGATGGCGACCGGATATCTCCAACGAGGAGGCCCTCCGCGAATTACTCGCACTCAACAGCGGCGGGCAGTGAGGACCCCATACCCGCTGATTCGGTGCCAGCACCACCAAACGGTTGGAGGAGGGATCACCGGCGGTGCAGCGGACCGCCTCAGCTTCCGGATAGATCGTGGTGGATTTGCCAGTTCACGCCGAACCTGTCGGTGAGAGATCCGAAATAGGAGCCCCAGAAAGTGTCCTGCAGGGGCATCGTCACCGATCCGCCGTCCGACAGCCCCGCGAACGTGCTGTCGGCCTCTTCCCGGCTGCCCGCGTGGAGGGTGATGGAAAAATTGTTGCCCATCACGGCGGGCGGCCCGAAGGTCGGGGCAGTATCGCTGCCCATCAGGACGCTGGAGCCGACAGGCAGCGAAACGTGCATGATTCGGTCTAGGTATTCCTCGGGCACGCCCATTTCCGGCGGACCGTCCCGGAACGTCTGGACTATCCGGAAGTCGCCCCCGAGGGCCGAGCGATAGAACTCGAAGGCCTCGCGACAGTTGCCGTCGAACCTGAGATAAGTGTCGAGCTTCATGGTCGCTTCCATCGTCGCATGGACCGCTCTCGGTTCATGCGCGGGCTCTTCGCACGTTCCCGGCAACTCTTGTTGCTCCGCAGCGATTCTCAATTTGGGGTTTCGCGGGTCGCTTTCGGGGTTTTCCTGATTGATGTTCGCTCGGTTTCAGGGCGCTCACAATTGCCACAAGCGCTCCGCACGTTCAAGACGTGAGGAATGGGGAGCGATTCCCCGCCGGTTTGGCGCTCGGCCTCGGCCGCCTGTGCTAGGCCGGCGGAACCTGATCAGCACGCCCGAACCGTGTGCGACCCGGCTGCGATCCGGCCTGCTATCATCCAGCTATGGCCGCTCCCGGCACTCTCTTGGACGCCCGCACCGACCCGGCTGCAGGACAACCGGTGGAGTACCCCTACTCCGACGGCAAGGTCCTGATGGAGACGGACCCGCATGCGCGGTCGATCATTGATATGCGCGACCAGCTGGATACGTATTTCAAGGCCCGGCAAGACGCCTATGTGGCCGGCAGCATGGCGGTGTACTACCGCCAAGGTGACCCTACGGCCGTGGTGGTGCCGGACGTGTTCGTGGTGCTGGGCGCTGCGCACAAGCAGGCGCGCAAGTCGTATCTGCTCTGGGAGGAGGGCGGCGTGGTGCCGAGCTTCGTGGTGGAGGTGGCGTCGCCGTCCACGAGCCGACGCGACGCGACGAGCAAGCGTGCGATTTACGAGCGGATGGGCGTGTGCGAATACTGGCGCTTCGACCCGCTGGGCGAGTTGATCGCGGGGCGGCTGGAGGGCTGGCGGCTGGTGGATGGCCGCTACGGGCGCGTGCGGGCTGTGCGAGCGGGTGGCTGGCACCGGAGCGAGGCGCTGGGGCTGGAGTTGCGGGCGGAGCGGTGGCTGCTGCGCTTCCATGATCCACGGCTAGGGCAAGACATGCTGACGCACGCGGAAACCAGCGAGGCCCTGCAAGAAACCGCGAGCCAGCGCGACGAGGCGGTGCGTGAGCGCGACGAGGCGGTGCGCGCGCGGGACGAAGCTAATCAACGGATCCGCGAATTGGAAGCGAAACTGCGGTCGTCCGACAAGTCAGCCTAGGATTGCAGGGTTCGGAGCGGTCTCCGACCAACCGTTAACGCAGCACCGCGCAGGACTTGCCACCCCAAACTACGGAGACGCTTCCGACTCAGGCGGCGACGTTTCAACCGACACCTTGCGGCAGCGGTTCGGTCTGTGGCGACAGAGGTTGCCACTCACGAAACCGCCTCTCGCCCGGTGCGGTCGGCAATCCAGTGACGCTTCGAACCCCGCTCGTTCGCCCCTTGCGAGCCCTCATGGGGCTGAGGCTCAGCCTCGCTGTCGCAGTGCTTTCGAATGGACAAGAATCAGACCACACGCCACGGTGGCTAGGTCCGAAGACAAGGCCACGCCTGGCCAACGCGGTCCGGCAGACCACGAGATCAGACGGCCCTAAACGACTGGTCGTTATCGAGTAACGCGCCCACCGAGGGCAACACTCTCGAGGCAAGTTCTCGGATTCCCAGGCCCACAAGCTTCGGCTCGGTGACAGCGGGCAATTCTCGGCGCGTCGAGAGCTTTGGTACGATGCCGGCCAACTCGGACGGAATCGTCGATGCAGGCGGATTGGGGCCAGGCATGGGTGGCCGTCGGCACCTTGCTGATCGCGGCGGCGCAAGGGCAGCCGCTTCGTCAGAATCCGGAACCGAACTGTGCGGGGCAGCCGGTCGGTGGAGCGTGCTGGATCGAACTCGACAGCCGCCCTGAGTGTTATGTGTGGAGGCGAAGCCTGAAGCAGGATGAGTCCGTGACTTGGACCGGCAGCTGCACTGGCGGTCGAGCGGACGGGCGTGGAGTGCTGAAGTGGGCGTGGAAAGGGACGCCGTTTCGAGTTGTCGAGGTCGAGGGCAAGGGGCTGCTGCGGAGCGGCAGGATGGAGGGCCGCTGGATCGAGCGCTTCTCGCGCGGAACGGTCTGGGAAGGACTGTACCTCGAGGGCAAGAGGCATGGACACTGGGTCGAGCGCTACGTGGGTGGGGCTGTCCACGAGGGTCCGTATCTGGAGGGCAAGAAACATGGTCGCTGGGTCTTCAAGGGCCCGGATCCGGACAGCCCTACGTGGACCCAGATCTGGACCGAAGGGAGCCCCTCACCGGCAACGCCGGCGACTTCCCCAGACGACGCCGGCGGAGCCGATTTCTAGCAGTCAGATTCCGGGTATGCAGCCCGACCGCGACCGAGGGTAATGCCGTGCAGAACTGCACTCGCCGCCGCGAACTACGTGGTAGCCAGCGATACAGATGTCCTGGCTACTCGCTCCGGGGTGCCATGCCAATTGCTTCCGGGAGGCGAGTCGGCTCGTGATCGGCAGGGGCTCGGTACGGTACGAGCCTGAAAGACGCACGGGCCTGCCGACTCTGGCGAGCGCTCAATTCCAGGACCTGTGCGCGCGGTTGCCTGCCACCGTCCGACCGCCAAGGCGGTGCCGGTGAGCGTGGAGGCGAGATAGTTGAGGATCAGATCGAAGGACTCAAGCGGGCAACCTGACCAGTCGCGGCTGATCTCGCTGAAGAGACGATGTTCGACCAAGTCGCGTTTGAGCATCCAGCAGGATAGGGGGCCACGATGATGGGGAGCCGGCGGGAATTGCAGAAGCGGTGCTGGAGGGCGTATTTCGAAGCGCAAATGCGGCAGGAGTTGCTGCCATCGCAATCGGCGAGCAGGACCAGTTGGAAGGTGTCGGGATAGCGTGATCGCTCGATTGAATAACGATCGATTCTCGATCTTGAGACGCCAAGATTGTAGTCATGGCGATGGGCATCCGTGGACCCCGGCTGTTCTTGGACGAGAACTGAGGTGGGGCCGGGCGACGCCCGGCCCGTCCGGCCAGCGCATCCGGCTCAGGAGAAGGACCCGCGCAATGACCGCAAGACCTCCTCCATCTTCTGGATCCTGAGAGCGCAGATTCGCTTGGCGACGAGCGACGAGTGCATCATAAAGAGTTCGGTCGTCTTCACCTGTGATGTCTTCGGAAGCCAGCCTTCTGCAAAGTCGCCTCGCAGGAGAAGCACCGCGTACGGGTCATCCGTGATGTGTGAGGTAATGGCTGCCAACACGAGATCCTCTCCGGCGGCGTTGAAGGAATCCGGGGAAATGACCGGCGCGGGGCGTCGCTTGGATGAGGTGGGATCGGTGAACGGAAAGAAGACGAGAAGATGTCGCCCCGCCTACAGGCTATCGTAGACGGCATCCTCCTCGTTCTCCCAGAACTCCAAGCTGCGCTCCGAAGCCTTCAACCAGGGAAGGTTGGCCGCTAGCCGTTTCAACTCGCTCTCGGAGAAGACTTGATAGACCTCACCGGAAGTGGTTTCTTCGACCTCTTGCAGGGGCGCGTAGACCCCATCCCGGTATTCCGCCTTGATGCTCACGGCGCATTGACTCTAGCACGCAACTGGCAGCACCGCCTCCTTGCGCCAACAGGCCCAATTGACACTGACGACTGCGAATACCCGTTGCGAGAAGGGCATCTAATGGCAAGTTGGCTAGCACTCTCGCTAGCCCATTGATTGATTCGCCAGCCCTCAGGCTACTCGTGCGTAGCGCTGGGGCGGGGCATCACTCCGCGCGCGCATCCGCCCTGTCCTCAGCCCGGGCGCCGCTGAGAGCGTTCACCATCGCGTAGTTCCCCTCGTGACATGCGTACTCGTAGATCTGGTAGTCGGTCAGGCGCGGCATGGACCGCACGGCGCTCCAAGGCTGCGTATAGGTTGCAGGATCATCGATGGAGAATTCGTTGAGGATCGTGTCTTCAGCGACCCGCGTGAAGCGTTCCACCGCTCGCAAGTCCTTGGACGACGGGAACCGGTGGTGCGTCTTGTCGCTGAAATTGCCGGTCTCCACAACCAGCGTGTCACCCTCCCAGCGACCGCGCGAATCCCCGTTCCACTGGCGGATGTGTTCGTCCAGGCGCGGCCGCCCGTCGAGCGGGATGATGCGTACGTCGTGGATGTTCTCGACCAAGATCGCCACGTAGTCTGGCGTCTGGACGATCAGATAGGTGTTGTTGTATCCGGTGGACACAGGCGGTACGCCGTGGTACGTGATGCAACGCATCCAGGGGGTGAAGTTGAGCCACGAGTCGGGCCGCCCGCTATAGCGCCGCGACCTGCCGGCGGCTCGCGCCTTCCCTTCCGGTGTTAGTGCGGGCAGGCGTCCGTTTGGCGGATCGACGATCAGCGAGGTCCGCGAACTCGGGTCCACGCGCCCCTTGTCGAACCAGTGCGCGTTGTAGGAGCCGATCACCCCGGGAACATGCGGGCGCTCCGCATGGGCCGCCTCGTTGCGGGCGACGGCCTGTTCCGCGGTAAAGAACTCCTTGTCGCGAAACTGGGCCGGCCGCTGGAGCGGCGTGAGCGAGGCGTAGGACCACGTGCCTCGCAGGTCTGGGTCGCCCCACGCAGTGCGCGGCAGCTCCCATGCCTCGCGGCTTGCCTCATCTCCGGCTGCGGGCGCCGGCTCGGCCGCGGCGGATTGAGCGCCTAGAGGCGCGGCCGCCAGCCAAGTCGCCAAGACGGGCAGCAAGAAGGCGCGGTGTGCGGCAGAGGGAAGGCTATGCATGAGATCCTGCCAGATTGCATCCAGAGTTTCGCACCAGCGGAGGCGAGTTTGCAAGGGCTTGAGAGCAACCCAGCAAGATCGAACTGTCCGCGCCGGGCCACTGGCTTGATGTCGGAATGACGGCAGCCGATCGGCTGTCCCAGCGATGCTACGCGGCCGGAGCCGCGGGAGGGGCTGCCGTGGTACTGCGACTGCCGGACGCTGCCCTATCGTCCGCGGGCCCGATGACCAGCACGAATTCGCCCTTTTGTGACGGCCGGGCCGACAGCGCCTCGAGAACGGAGGCAGCCGGCCCGCGCAGGACTTCCTCGTGCAGCTTGGTCAGCTCCCGGGCTATGGCGATCCTGCGCGAGCCCCCCAGCAGCTCGCAGGTGTCGGCCACCGCCGCGAGGATGCGGTGGGGTGCTTCGTAGAAGACGGTCGAGCTGTCGGATCGCTCCAGCGATCGGATCGCCGCTCTGCGCTTCGCGCTCTTCGATGGCAGAAAGCCCTTGAACGCGAAGTCGTGAGAGGGCAGCCCCGAGACGGAGAGCGCCGCCACGGCGGCGCTGGGACCTGGAACGGGCACGACCCGGACCCCGCGCTCGATGGCGGCCCGGACTACCCGAAAACCCGGATCCGCGATCAGGGGCGTGCCCGCGTCGCTGACCAGCGCGATGGATTCTCCGGCCGCGGCGCGTTCGGCCAATTCGGTCGCGCGCCGGGCCTCGTTGTGATCGTGGCAGCTGACCAGCGGCTTGCTGATCTGGAAGTGCTGCAACAGGCGGCCGGTGCGGCGCGTGTCCTCGCAGGCGACGAGGCTGACTTCGCCCAGGATCCGCAGCGCGCGCAAGGTGATGTCTTCTAGGTTGCCGAGCGGCGTGGCGACCAAGTAGATCGCGCCCGCTGCGGCGGCTCCCCCGCTCTGCCCTGCGTCAAGATTGCTCACGGCCGTGCGGACAGCGAGTGGGAGAAGAGCCACTGCAGCATCTCGGGCTCTGCGTCGCAGCGGTCGCTGCTGCACTTGGTGCTGCCGTTGTCGCCGCCGGAGACCATCTTTCCTCCCACGCTATGGGCATCCCCGAACCAGGTTGTCAGCTTGAAGTTGCCGCCGAGCTGCGTCATCGTGGCGAACAGCTTCTCCGCGCGTTCGTACGGGGCAACGGTGTCACCGTCCCCGTGAAACGCCCAGATCGGCACGTCCTTGATCAGGGACGCGTCAATGAATTCGTCGTGCTCACCGCGGCCTGTCCCCGCCGAAGGTGCCGCCGCGGCGAAGTAGGCGGGGTCGAGCTGCAGCAGGATAAACGATCCGTGCCCGCCCATCGAATGCCCCAGCAGGTAGATCCTGTCTAGATCGGCTGCAGGCAGCGAGGCGATGATCGCCTTGATCTTCTCCAAGTGCGCGGCATCCCAGATTCGCGTTGACTGCGGTGCAAGCACATAGCTCGGGTATTGCTTCCGCCTTGCCTCGTCGGCTAGGAGCCTGGTCCAGGCCCGCAGCTGTCTGCGGTTGTCCGTGCCCCTGCCGGCGCCGCCGTGCAACGACACGATGACCGGATAGAGCTTGCCGTCATCCACCGTGAATGGCCGCATGAGGCGGTACGGCATCTCCTCGTCAGCGTGAGGCTCGTAATTGTCGATCCAAGCCGCCGCGCCCGCGTCCTGCGGTGCCTGCGCGCTCGCTAGCGAGGCGCTCGCTGCGAGAGAGGCGGCTACCGCAGCCGAGAAGACTCGGATCAGAATCTGATTGTGCATGTGGGGCTCCTCGACGCGCTTGGCCCAATCATACGCTTGGTCGAGGCCTTTGACCTCTACATATATGGCGGGCGGCCGCGGTGACTGTGGGCGCTGCCGGCAAGTCCGGGGGGCGTTCCCGCTGCGCGGCTGCACCGGCCGACCATGCCGGATCGGCCCCGTCCCGGGCCTACCCTTCGAATCCCCCGGCCTGCTCGAATGCGTGGCCGAGGTTCAGCATCGTCTGCTCTTGGAAGTGGTTGGTCAGGATCTGCATGCCGACCGGCAGCCCTTCCGCAGTCGTGCCGCAAGGCACGCTCATGCCGGCGATGCCTGCCAAGCTGCCCGTGATGGTATAGATGTCCGACAGGTACATTTGCAGCGGGTCGCTGGCCTTCTCGCCGAGCTTGAACGCGGGAAACGGTGAGACGGGCGTGATGATCGCGTCGACTGTCTCGAACGCTTCCGCAAAATCCCGCGCGATCAGCGCGCGAACTTCCTGCGCCTTGCGGTAGTAGGCGTCGTAGTAGCCGGAACTGAGCACGTACGTGCCGAGGATGATCCGGCGCGTCACCTCCGGGCCAAAGCCCTCGGCCCGGGAGTTGCGGTACATCTCGCGCAGCGTGCCGGAGCCCTCCGAACGGCGCGAGTACCGCACGCCGTCGTAGCGCGCCAGGTTGGAACTCGCCTCGGCCGTGCAAATCAGGTAATAGCTCGCGACCGCGTACCGAGTGTGGGGCAGGCTGATCTCTACGGGCTCGCAGCCCAGGCCTCGCAGCAGGTCCAGGCCGGCCTGCACCTTGGTCCCCACCGCATGCTCTAGGCCTTCGCCGTAGTACTCCTTCGGAATGCCGATCTTCAGCCCTCGCACCTGCGTGTTCAGTTCGCCCGCGTAATCAGGCACCGGCGCGCTGGCTGCCGTCGAATCCAAGGGGTCCGGGCCGGCGATGGTCCCCAGCAACAGGGCCGAGTCCTTGACGGTCCGGGAAAACGGACCGATGTGGTCCAGCGAGCTTGCGAACGCCACCAAGCCATAGCGCGACACGCGGCCGTAGGTGGGCATGATGCCCACGGCTCCGCAGAACGATGCCGGCTGGCGGATCGAGCCGCCGGTGTCGGAGCCGAGCGAGATCGGCGCGTAGCCGCCCGCGACAGCGGCCGCCGACCCGCCGCTCGAACCGCCCGGAACCCGATCCGGCGCAGCCGGATTGCGCACGGGGAAGAATGCCGAGTTCTCATTCGACGAGCCCATTGCGAATTCGTCGCAGTTTGTCTTGCCGACGATCACGGCCCCGGCTCGCTCGACCCGTTCGATGGCCGTGGCGTCGTAGGGCGCCACAAATCGCTCCAGCGCGCGCGACGCACAGGTGGTCTTCTCGCCCCGGGTCATGATCACGTCCTTGACCGCAAGCGGCACGCCGGCCAGGGGACCGATCTCCGCTCCGGCGGAAAGCTCGGCGTCGACCCTGTCAGCGGCTGCCAGGGCACGCTCCGGGGTGAAGCTGAGGTACACGCCCGAGGCCCGGTTCTCGGCTTCGGCCACGCGCAGGGCCTCTCGCGCCAGCTCGCGCGCGCTGAAGCGCTTGGCCCGCAGCCCGGCCCCGATCGAGTCGACGGTCAGTTGCTTGAAGTCGTCCATCTCGTCCCTCAGCGCTCGATCACGCGCGGCACCTTGAAGTGGCCCTCGCCCGGCAGGGGCGCGCACCGCAGGGCGGTCTGTTGGTCAAAGCTCCGGCCTTGCTCGTCCGTCCGCAGTTGCGCGGCGTTGCCCTCGTGCAGGACTTGGGCCATCGGCTCGACTCCGCTGGTGTCCAGCTCGTTGAGCTGGTCGACGTACGAGAGGATCTCTTCGAGGTCCCGGGTGTAGCGCTCGATGTCGGCCCCGCTGAGGCGCAGGTTGGCCAGCGCGGCGATGTGTTGGACTTCTTCCGGTGTGATCTTCATGACTTGCGTCGGCGCCCCGCTGTGCCCTTCGGCGGACGCCGGGAGATTGGCTTGCGCGGGCGCGCGGGCTCTTCGGGCGCCTCCAGCTGGAACTCGATCCGGGTCACTGCCCTGGATCCCGTTTCCTGCTGGAGCAGCGAAACGATCTGCCGCTGCATCGGTCCGAACTCTTCCAGCCAGGCCGCGTCCGAGACCTGCACGAACAGGGTGGGGGGCCGCACTCGGACCGGCTCGGAGTGGCTCGCCAGCAGCGGGCCGACCGCCTCGGGCCAGTAGGCCCTGATCAAGTCCAGCTGCCAGCGGACGGTGTCGGGCGTGCCTTGGAACAATCGGGGAAGGATGCTCTTGGCCTGCTCCATCCGCGCCTGCTAGGCCATTCTATGGGAATTATGTACGAAAGTGGCGAAACACCATCGCACACGGTTCTGGCACAACGCACGGCGCAACCGCCCGCGTTAGCGTGCCGCCGGGAACGGTCTTCACCGCATTTCCCGCCCGACATTCACCGTTTGACTTCATGACTACAGGATAACATCCCTAGCGCCACTTTCGTACATGATTCCGCACTCTATCGCAGCCTTTGCCGCGCCGCCTCGAAGGCCGCGGGGCGCGGAGCGGATTCTGCGCGCCGGGCGACTTCCGTATAATGAAAGGGCCAGCCGGGCGAAACCATCGGTTTTGCTTGGCCCTTCGCCATGAAACTGCATTCTTGGAGTCAGGTTGCGTCGGAGGATCTCAGCGCGACGGTCGCGCGGCGCGTTATCCACAGCGAGCGCATGACCACCGCGCGGATCCGTTTGAAGAAAGGTGCCGTGGTGCCGCGTCACAGCCACGAGAACGAGCAGATCAGCCATGTCCTCGAGGGATCGGTGCTGTTCCAATTCGATGATCGCGAGATCACGGCCAGGGCCGGAGACTTGGTGGAGATCGCTTCTCACGAGCCTCACCGCGTGGAGGCCCTCGAGGACTCGCTGGCGATGGATGTCTTCCAGCCCGTGCGGCAGGACTGGATCCAAGGCGACGATGGCTACCTCAGGAATCCCTCAGGTTCCTGATCGCGTAATTCAGTAAGGACTGCGGAAACTCAGCGCCCCTGCCGCCTCAGTCGCGGCCGCATAGATCGCGCGGCGATTGCAACAACGAAGCTATGGACTTGGGAATTCAGGATCGGGTGGCGGTCGTCACCGCCGCCAGCCGCGGCATGGGCAAGGCGATCGCGGAAGCGCTGGCGGCCGAGGGCTGCAAGTTGGCCATCTGCTCGCGCGATTCGAGCGCCATCGCCGCAGCCGCCGAGGAGATTCGCGGCGGGCACGGGACGGAGGTCTTCCACAAGGCCGTAGACGTGAGCGACATCGATGCCCTGCGGGCCTTCGTGGCAGAGGCGCGGGCAGCCTTGGGGCCGGTCAGCATTGCCGTCGCCAATGCCGGCGGGCCGCCCGGCGGCCGCTTCGAGAATTTCGGCGCCGAGGACTGGCAGGCCGCTTTCCGCCTCAATTTCCTGAGCACCTGGGCCCTGATCGAGTCCGTCCTGCCCGACATGCGGGCCCAGCGCTGGGGACGCGTGGTCTCGCTGACCTCGACGTCGGTGCGGCAGCCGATCGAGGGCTTGATCCTGTCCAACGGAGTGCGCGCCAGCGTGGTCGGCATGCTCAAGACCCTTGCCGCTGAATACGGGCCCGAGAACATCCTCTTCAACAACGCGGGTCCCGGATTGATCGCGACCGACCGCCTGCTCAGCATCGCGCAGCGGCGGGCTGACGCCGCCGGGATCGGCCGGGACGAGATGATCGAGCGGCTCGCCAGCCAGACGGCGCTGCGCCGGGTCGGCCAGCCGGAAGAGTTCGCCGCCGCGGTGGCGTTCCTGTGCTCCGAGCGGGCGAGCTACGTCACGGGTTCGTCCCTGATGATCGATGGCGGCCTGGTGAAGGCGGTCTGAGGCGTGGCGGGATGAGCGTGGAGCGATTCAAGGTGCGGGTCTTGGCTGCGTTGGCGGGTGCCTTGGCGCTGGCACTGGCTTTGGCGCCGGGTCAGGTTCCGGTCCAGATCAGCGCCAGCGGGCCGCAGTGGGTGAACAACCACGGCGCGCGGCTGATCATCGGCCAGAAGAGCTTCACCCGCCAGGATCCGATCTCCAGCCGCGAGGTGCTCGGGGCGGCGCAAGGCGTCGCGTACGTGGGCAACCGGCTCTTCGTGGCCGATGGCAACCGGCTCGGCGCGCGCCCGGTCAACAACCGCATCCTGATCTACAACAACGTCGACGGCTTCGTGCCGGAGCCCGACCTGCTGCTGCCCCAAGACTCGCTCTGCCCGGCTTGCGTCGGGCTCCCGGACATCGTGCTGGGGCAGCCCGACTTCGACACCACCGCGTCTTCGGACTTGCCCGACGTGGCCGGCCTCAACAATCCATCCGCCGTGCACAGCGACGGAGTTGTCTTGGCGGTCGCCGACACCAACAACAACCGCGTCCTGCTGTGGAACCCGATCCCGGTTGTCAATGGCGCGCCTCCGGACGTCGTGCTCGGCCAGTCCGATTTCAGCGGTTTCTCTCCAGAGACCTCGGCCACCGGCATGCGCGGGCCGCAGGGCGTTTGGCTCGATGGCGGCCGCCTGTTCGTGGCCGACACCCAAAACAGCCGGATCCTGATCTGGAACACGATCCCGACCTCGAACGGCCAGGCGCCGGACCTGGTCCTGGGCCAGCCCGACCTGGACACGCGGCACGAGGCGGACCTGACCCAGGGCGTCTACGATCCGGACGACAAGCACCTGCTCGACCCGGTCAGCGTGACAGTCTCGCAGGGGCGCCTGTTCGTCGCCGATCTGGGCTTCAACCGGATCATGATCTATCACGCGGTGCCGACGCAGAGCTTTGCCAGCGCGGACGTGGTGATCGGGCAGCCCGACTTCGCCTCCAGCGAGCCCAACAACGCCGCTGCGCTCTGCGATCCGATCGGGCCGCTCGACGACGACGGAAGTCGCAGCGAGAACGAGACCCCCCCGACCAACGTACCGCTGGTGATCCCGCTGCCTCCCCAGCGCCCGGAGCTGGATCCCGACGAGGTGCGCTACCCGCGCCGGTGCGCCGGGACGCTGAACTTCCCGCGCTTCGCGCTGGTCGTGGACGAGCGTCTGTTCGTGGCCGACGCGGGCAACGACCGCATCTTGGTCTACAACCAGATCCCGACTGCGCACGGCGCCAAGGCCGACTTGGTGATCGGCCAGCCGAACTTCGTGCAGCTCACCGAGTCCGAGGGGCCGGGGAGCATCCGCTCGCCGGCGGCCATGGCCTATGACGGCCAGAATCTTTTCGTCGCCGATCCCTTCACGCGCCGCGTCTTGGTCTTCACGCCGGGCGGGGACATGATCGATCTCAACGGTGTTCGCAACTCCGCGGCCGTCAGCATCCGCAGCCGCGGGCACCTGGAGTTCGACCAGAACCTGCCGGTGGACATTTCCGACACGCCCGAGGACGAATCCCGGCAGGCGCCCGTGCTGCCAGGCGGCGAGGAGATCAAGATCACCTTGGACGGCTCGGAGCTTTTCTATACGACTGTCGAAGGCGAGACGGCCGAGAATGTCCGCGACAAGGTCGTGAGCATGATCAACGCCGACCCGAACCTGGCGGTGACGGCAGCGCCCGGGCTGGGCGTCGGACGCCATGCCACGGGCGAGATCCGCTTCGGGGGCGAGGCGCGCGCTGGCGACGAGGTGACGCTGGACATCAACGGTCGCAAGTACTCCTACGTCGTGCCCGAGGGCGACATCCCGGAGCGATTCGTCGACCGGCTGAATTTCTTGGTGGATAACGCGGACGACCCCGAGGTGATCGTCGAGCGTCGGATCGACCAGATCGAGACGCTCGAGATCGTCCATCGGGAGGTGGGCCCGATCGGCAACAGCCTGCCGTTCTCGATCAGCATCACTCCCGGCTCGCCCACGACGGCCGAGGTGACCGGTCCCACGCTTTCTCGCGGCACGGTCAGCTATCGTGCAAGCCTGCGCGCCAAGCGCGAGGGTCCGACCGGCAACTGGATCAGCGTGGAGGTGCGCAACGCCGGCAGCGAGCTGCAGACCAGCACCTCGGGGTCCCGGCTGACCGGCGGATCGGACGCCCGGGACATGCCGCCCGGGACGATTGCGTCGATCTTCGGAAGAGACTTGGCGAGCGAGACCGCCAGCGTCTGGGAGCGCACCTCGCTGCCAGCCCGGCCCGAAGAGGGCCTTCCGACCGATCTCGCAGGCGTGCAGGTACTCGCCAACGGCCGCCTGGCGCCGCTGCTGATGGTCTCGCCGACGCAGATCAATTTCCAGATTCCGTGGGAACTCGAGGGCACGGGCCACAGCTTCTACGTGCGGCGCGCCATGCCCGACGGCAGCGTGCGCGTCTCGGCCGCCAAGGCCACGCAGTCCGTGCGTGCCGGGCCGGGCTTGTTCGCGATTGAGGGCCCGGAGCCGCGCCACGGCATCGCCGTCCACGCAACTGGCGTTGCGGAGGGCTCGATCGCAGTGACGGTGCCCGACCGGCCCCGCGACGACGATCCGAACAACGACGCCACCGAGAACCGCCAGCTGACCCAGGAGGGCGCGGAGGGCCGGATCGTGATCAATGGCCGCGAGTACTACTACCGCTCGCCCGGGGACGAGAGCCCGGAGACCGTCCGGGACAAGTTCATCGAGCTGATCAATGCAGGCGACGGCGATCCGGACGTGATCGCCGAAGCGGGCACGAGAAGCTTCTTCTCGGCCCGCGCCGATTTGCAGTTCGAGGGCGAGCCCAACGCGGGCGACACGGTGTCGGTCACCGTGCGGGACCGCACCTACAGCTATACGCTCACCGAGCAGGACGTAGAAGATCCGGAGATAGCGCGCGTGATCATGCGCAACATCTTGGTGCGCTCGATCAATTCCGGAGTCGGGGATCCTGAAGTGACGGCCCGCGTGCTGCAGGAAGTGGGCTCGGTGAAGTTGCAGATCGTGGCGCGCTCGCTCGGCGTCGATGGCAACGAGATTCCGTACAGCTACGAGGTCGTCTCCGATGGCGGCATCGAGGTCAGCACGAACCGCGAGAACGGCTTCTTGGAAGATGGCAACACGCCTCCGGTGGTTGTCGTCAAGGCCAGGGAGCCGGGCAAGCAGGGCAACGCGATCACCTACGCCGCGCAGGGCACGGAGGTGCCGGACGACGATCCGAACACCCCGGACACCAACGAGCGCACCGAGGCCGAGGTCTTCTTGACGCTCTCGGCGCGAGGCTCGCACCTGTGCTGCGGCAACGAGCCGATGTCCCTGATCACGGAGGACAACCCGCTGGTGCCGGGCGAGGAGATCATCGTCTTCGCCACCGGCCTCGGCCTGACCGACAACCAGGACGCGATCACGACCGGCCAGCCGACCCCAGCCGGGACCTTGGCGAAGGTGCCGCTGGTGGCGGACGATTTCGTCTCCTCGCAGTTCGGCGGACGCACGGCCCAGGTGGAGTTCGTCGGCTTGATGGAGGGCACGGTCGGCGTCTATCAGGTCAACCTGCTCACCAACACGGACCTGGCTGACAATCCGGCGACGCCGCTGTGGATCGCCCAGCAGTTGTTCATCAGCAACGTGATCACGCTGCCGGTGAAGAACCTGGTACCGCGCCCGCCGCCGGCCTTCTAGCCGCCGGGCATCAGCGCGATCATATGCGTCGGGCTCCGTCCCGGGATCAGAAGACGAGCCGCAGGCCGAGCTGGCCCTGGAACTGACCGCTGGGGATGACGCCCTGCGCTTGGTTGGCTCTGGAGGAGCGCTGGTTGCCGTTGAAGTTCACGAGGTTGGCCAGGTTGCCAACGTTGTGCATCTGCCACATCACGTCCGCCCGGATGTCCTCGCTGATAACGAACTCCTTGGTCAGCCGCAGGTCCCACCGGAAGAAGTTCCCGCCGCGGCCTGCCCAGGCGCCGACCCCCGCCGGACGGTCGTTGCGCAGGAAGTCGAAGTTGTCGTCGTTGCCGGTCGTGATGTCGTAGGGCGGCGCGCTGTTGGCTGTGAGGATCGACGACAGCTGTACGTTGCGGGGCAGCCGGTAGATGAAGTTGTCCGTGAATCGGTGCCGGACGTCGTTCTCGGTCGGGCCGAAATTGGCCTCGCCGTGCTGGATGTGCGGCGAGGTCCAGTCGAAGTCTCTCGCCGAGCCGAGCGTGTAGCCGGCCAGGAAGCCGAAGTCCTGCGCGAGCCGCTTCTCGAGCCGGAAACTCAAGCTGTTGATGTGCAGCCGGTTGGTGAAGTCGGCGACCTGGATCCGCAGGCAGCCCGCGCTGTTGGAACTCAGGTTGGCCGCCGTTGCCGGCAGCCCCAACTGGGCAACGATCTGGCGGGCGAACGGGCACACCCGCTCCGACGCCGATGTGGCCCCTTGCAGCGGCGCGTTCGGCTCCCACGGGGTTGACAGGCCCGATCCCCAGTCGTAGTTCAGGCCCAGTATGTGCACGAAGTCGACCGAAGCGGCCAGGTCCCGCTTGATCCCGAACTGGAAGCCCGCGTGGGACTGCTGGGTGTAGGGCGTGTTCATCCGCGGCGAAGGCGCATCGGGCGTCCCGCCGACGCTGGCGCCTCCCGGCAGCAGCGACGTCGCGATCCGGTTCGGGAAGCTCCCTTCGACGAGCGCCCTCTGCGCCGCGTTCGAGGCGTCCATCTGCGTTCCGGAAGTCAACAGCCCGTTGTAGCTCAGGACCCGGCTGCGGAGCGTGCTCGTGTTGATCCGGTCGGGGAACCAGGCAAAAGGCCCAACAAGCCGTTGAGGTGTTTCACCTCATTCCGTTGTGTCCGGAGTTGCGGCGCGGTAATCCGATTCCGGACCGAAGAACGTCCACTCCTCGAGCCAGTTCGAGTCACTGAATGCCCCGATCTGATGCGCGTCGGTGTCGAGGAATCCGTCAGAGGGGGGAACCACTCCCGCGCCCACCTTCAGTGCGGGCGAGGACAGCTTCGGCCGTGGGTCGGGGTTGGCGGCGTAGCGCACGTTGACCAACTTCGGATCCTCGTCGAGGTATCCCGGCCCAGCCTCGATGCCGCCTTCGATCAGCAGGCCGCCTTCCCGCCTTCCGCTGGCATGCATGATCGCATGGGTGATGCTGCTGTCGCCGTCCCGGAACGCGGGCGCGGAGCCGTCCCGACTCTCGTTTGCGAAAGGGACGAGTCCCGTCACGATCACGTTCCTCGCCTTCATGGACGCACCTGCGTGGATCCGGATGCCACAGCCACCCGTGCCACTGGACAGACCGGGAGCTGCGCTGCCGATAACGGTGAGGTTGTAGAGCCTCGGCCCCGAACGCGGCACCGTGCCGGGACCGAGCCCGGCGTCTTGCCCCTCGATGCCACAGTCACCACCGTCGGGGCCTTGCTGAAGAAACAGGTGTTGCGCGCTGCCCTGCCAGCCACGGGCCCACTCGAAGCCGTCGTCGGACGCGCCGCTCGACACGCAGTGCTTGCAGTTGGCTGTCCCGCCGACGAACCGAATGCCGTCGCCTGCGCTCGCATGGGACTGGACATGGTCAATTGACGTGCCCGAACCGACACCGTAGAACCCGATGCCGGCTTGCTCCGTCCCGGGACCGGAACCTGCCCCCGCGAACTCGACTCGCACGTACCGCAAGGTCCCGCTCGAATCAAGAGGGTCCTCGCCCCCGAAGACAGTCCTCGCCACTGGCACTGCACTGCCCGCCAGGGCGGTGCCCGATGTCGTTGGTGCCCGGCCCAAGATCACGAGCCCTCCCCAGCAGCCTTCGAAGCGCTCGCCGACGGCCTCGTCGCAGGTCATCACGATCGGTGCGTCCGGACGCCCTTCCGCCATGATCCTGCCCCCTTGCTCCACCACGATCACAGCCTGTGGCCCGCGCGCCAGCACGAGCGTGCCGGGCTCGATGGTCAGAGTGGCGCCCGGATTGACGGACACCCGCCCCCGGATGGAGTAGATCGTGTCGTTCGTCCATATCGTGTCATGCGCGATCTGAGTGACTTGTGCTTCGGATCCGATCTGGGCAGGCACTCTCGGTGAGACGACGAACTTCGCATGGGCCCTCTTGATGATCTCTGTCGTGTCGGGGCTGCGGAGTTCCGCGACGAACTGCCACAGGCCTGGCTCGACTATGCGTCCGGACCAGATCCTTGTTGGCGGAGTGAGCGCGATCCGTGTCGCGTCCGAAAACTGCGGGCCCAGGCCTGCCGAGTCGACGATTTCCTCGCTCAGCCATCGGGAGGTGCCGCGGCCCGACAGGTACATGCGCCGCCCGGTCTCGATATTCTCAAGAAACAGGAACTCTCGGCAGGGCTGCCGGTCCCCGTTCGGGTTCGCAGCGAGGTAAACATTGATCCAATTCCGGGGCCCCAGGTAACCTAGCCTGTCGGTCCAGACCGCCAAGCTTGCCGGGGTACGCCGGGCCAGCGCGGTCTCGTCCATGCTGAGGATGTCCGGCCGCTCGCCCTGGCCTTGTGCCGCTAGCGAGCCGCATAAGAGTGCGGCTAGCAGCAGACCGGCCTCGATTCGGTTCCCTGCCATCAGTCGATCCCTTCCTGCCGTCACTCCGCACGCGCTTCGCCCGTAGTGCGGCGTCGCACCTGCCGTAGCTCAGTCAACGGGCACCTCGTAATCCTCTTCCGGTCCAAAAAACGTCCACTCCTCAAGCCAGTTCGTTCTCCCAAACGCGCCGACGAAGAGCCCGTCACGCGAAAACCGGCGATCGAATGGCGGCATCTTCCCGTTGCCGAGCCGAAGCGTCGGCGAGCCGCTCCGCGGCCGGGGGTCCGGATTGGCCTCGTAGCGGATATTCAGCAGGTCCGGGTCCTGCGAGACATAATCCAACCAAGGCTTGAGCCAGGCCGGGATCTGCCCCCTCCCACGGCGCCAGAATCGATTCGAATACAGGACCGTGCCAGCCAGGCTGTTGGTACCAGCCTCGAAGCCGCCCGCAGGCGCTTCGATGGCGAATCTGGCGAATCCAGTGACCAGCAGGTTTCGCGCCGTGATCGCCGCCCCGCCCTCCAGCAGGATGCCCGGCCCGATCGTCCTGCTGTTTCCAGGCGCTCCGCCCGGCACGCTGATGTTGTACCCGCCGACCAGGGTCGCGTTGTACAGCGTCGGCGCGACGGGGCTGTCCGCCCCCTCCGCGCTGCCCCGGATCCCCGAGGCCCCGTGCGAGCCCTGCTGCACGTAGAGGTATTGCGCCGAACCCTTCCAGCCCTGCGACCAGCTCACCGAAGCCTGCTTCGCCTCGCTCGAAACGCAATGGCGGCAATGCACTTCTCCCCCCCGGAATGCGATCCCGTCACCCGCCGATGCGTGTGCCTGAACACAGTCAATGACTGCCCGCGAGCCCACGCCAACGAACGCAATCGCTGCGGACGCGCTCCCCGGGGACAGCCGGGACCCGGCGAACTCCACGCGCAAGAACCTGAGTTCGCTGGCCGGGCGCTGCCCGTTGCCGTTCTCGGTCGCAGCTCCTACCTGGAGGAGCCCACCCCGCTCGTGGGCGGGCACTCCCTGCCGAGCCCCGTCGCCGTGGATTACCAGACCGCCCCAGCACCCGGGGAACCTCTCCCCGACGGGCAGGGAGCACGTCATCACCACCGGGGCCTCGCGTCGGCCGCGCACCACGATCCGACCGCCCGGCTCGACAATGATCGCGGCGATCGGCCCCCAAGCCTTGATCAGTGTGCCAGCCTCGATCGTCAGCGTCACGCCGCTCCGCACCACCAGCCGGTCCTGCAGGCCGTACACCCAATCGCTGCTCCAGCGAGTGTCCTCGGCGAGGGTCCGCACGGTTCCGGTTCTGTTGAGAAGACGGAAGCCGCGCCGCGGGACCACGAATTTCGCGTACGCTCGTCTCAGCACTTGAGCAGTGCCCGGGCTGCGCACTTCCAGCACGAAGTGCCAAAGGCCCGCATGGGGCACCCTCCCTTCCCACGCGAGCTCTCGCTCGACCCGCTCCAGGCTCCGAGCCCTCCGAACTTCCGCGCCAGCGCCGTACTGGTCGACCACCTCTTCCCGCAGTTCCCGGGAATTCCGAACAAGATAGCGCCGCACTCCCGTGTCAATGCTCTCCAGACACAGGAAGACCGTGTACTCCCGCTCGTCGCCGCGGGGGTCGATGTCCCAGAACAGCCGCACTTGCTCGTCGAGCGGCAGTTCCAGCCGGTCGGTCCAGATTGCGACCGAGGGCAGTGCAACACGCCGGTCGCTACCGTCGGATCGGTCGTTGTCAGTCACCGTCACCTCGACCGACGACGGGCTCCCCGCCGTCACCTCTGAAGGCAGCGCACCCAGCGCCACCGTGAACGTCTCGTCATCCCCGTCGTCATCATCGGCCGTAGTGATCGTGCCCGTCCCCGTGGTCTGCCCGCCGGTGATCGTGATGCTCGCGAGCGTCCCGTAGTCGTCCGGCTCGGCCGTGCCCGCAGTCAGCACCAGCGGGATCGTCACGTCGCCCGGAAGGGCGGCCGACACCTCCGCCGTCACCGTCGTGGATTGGCCCTCGGCCACCGGGTTCGGCGAGACCGACAGGCTCACCGGGGCTTTGTCGTCTTCATTGATTGTCAGGAGGGTCCACGGGGAGAAGCGACCGGGCTCGGTCGGGCCGTTCTGCCTGTCAACGTTGTGCAGCCTGACCCCCATGCGTTTCTGCGCAGGCCCGACCACGTCGTTGTCCACCGCCGTGACCGTCACGGTCCCCGTGCTCAGTGTCTGGCCCTTCGAGACCACCAGGCGGACGTTGTCGCTCAGTTCGAAGTCCGACGCATCCGCGCGCCCCGGCGTACCCTCCGGATACAGGCCCGTTTGCACATCGAACAGCACGTCGCCCAACAGTGTCGGATGGCTGAGCTCCGCCGTTACCGTCGCCACGCCCCCCTTCTCGGATATCGCGGCGGGAGTCAGCACCGCCGACTTCGTCGGATGGGGGTCTTCGTCTTCGATAAAGAACTCGACGAACGTGAACTCCATACGGGCATTGCTCGAAGCGGTGGCGGTAATCCGTATCCGCCTCAGCAGTCTCGTGACCCCGCCGTCGTCCACCCCCTTGATCGTGACGACTCCGGTGCTTGCGAGCGATCCCGAGGCAAAGGTCAGCACCTTGTTGTCGCTCACCACATAATCGTCGTCGGTCGCGAACTCACGGAGGTTGTAGTTGGCGGGTGCGACCGCAAGCGTCACGGTGACCGTGTCCGACGCGGCCTTGTCCATCGTGGCGGTCACGGTGAGGGTGGCGCGGGACTCCGTAATCGTTGGAATTAACCGTCCGGGACGCACGGTTTCGCTAGGCGTCAGGACCAGCGACACCTCGGGTAGCTGCGCCAACGCCGCGCTTGGGAACGCTATCCAGATCAGGGCCGCAATCACCCATCCGGGCCATCGGAGGCGCGGGATCGTCTTGACTACGACCGCGGGGCCATCGAGCGGCCGAGTCCCCCGTCCAGGTTTCACCGAAGGCGCTGGACTGCGCCGCTTCGCCCTCGGCGGAGAGTAATGCAGGTTGCAGTCCCGGTTCGAGTTGCCGGGCCCACCAAGCCAAGAAGTCTCCGCGGTAAAGCGGACCCCGCCTGCTCCCAAGACACTCGTAATGCGGTGTGGCGGTGTGGCGGTGTGGCGGTGTGGCCCTTCTTAAGTTTAGGAGAGCCACCGGGCTTTCCGTGGGCCGATTCCCGGGCAGTCGTGAGAACCCGGCAGGACAGCAGCATTTCGTTAATAGCGTCCGGTCCAAGCGGAACACTCCCAATGAAGTACCCCCAGAATAGGGGATTCTATAGCCGAATGTGAACTCTCTCAGTCTCCCGGACGGTCGAAGGGCCGCGGGCTCGATTGCAGCAATGCAGGCTGGTCGGCACCCGCGAGGCTGGCCCAGAAGCGAACGGGAGATCCGCCTAGCGGGAGTTTACTGAGAACGAAGGCGACATGCTGGTATTGCATTGATTGCACAGCAGTTATGCTGCGGCGTCACGTATTACCCACGCGGCTTGCTGAGGCTGCCGATCAACTCCTCCAAATCTAGCGCTTTCACCAAGGCTTGCTGCACCAGGGTCTGTTTCGATGCGATGCTCACCACCCGCGGCGGCCCCTTCAGCCCTTGGCGGGGATACAGCAGCTCGACCTGCTGGATCCCGCCCAGTTGCTGCTTGAGCTCCTCCATGCTCAGGCCGGGCCAGGCTTGGGCGGCGCGCTGCCGCACATGCTGCAGCAGCGACACGCCCAGCAGGCAGCTGAAGGCATGCACGCGGATCTTGTCGTCGGTCCAATGGTGCATCGGCCCCCAGCCCAGCCAGTTGCCACCCTTCAGGCCCCGTGTTGAATTTCAGATAGATTCGTGCGGACTTTTTCAGATTATTTCCTGCTGTAGTGGAGAAATTTTTCAAGTAGATTCGCTACTGCAGGAGGGAGTTAAGGGCAATCAGCGGCGGTGCGGTCGGGGAAGGGAGTCGACGGCGGAGGTTTTCCGGAAGTAGAGATAGGCGGCGTGTTGTAGCCGGGTCGCGGGGGTGCGATCGGGCAGTCGATGGGGGTGAATAGGGACAGCTAGCGTGGCTGGGAGCGGCGCAGCAGATCGTTCCAGTCCTTGGCGCCGACCGGCCGGAGGCGGCTGCAATGGGGGGTGTGGCGGCGGAGGGAGTCGGCGGCTTGGTCGCCGGCGCGGTCGGCGTCGTAGGCACACAGGATGCGCGGTGCGCGGAAGGCTTGCAGCCAGGGCGGGAGAGAGGTCGCGATGCCGGCGGTGGAGGCGAGCAGGGTATCGGGTGGCAAAGTGGGAGCCAGCAGGCGGAGCGCGGCGAGGGCGTCGAGGGCACTCTCGACGAGCAGGATGGCATCGAGATCGTCGATGTTGGCCGGCAGCCAGAAGCCGCCACGGGCCTTGCGGGAGCCGGGCGCCATGCCCTTGAAGGTGCGGCCGTCGGGAGCCGGGCGGGTGCCGACGAGCTCGGCGCCGACGGGATGTTGGTGGCGGTCGCGACAGACGAAGACGGCGTTGCGGCGGGAATCGGCGTAGAGGATGCCCTCTTGGCGGCAACGCTCGAGCAGGGCGGGGTCGAGCCCGCGGGCGGTGGCCAGGAAGTCACGCACGGGGTCCCAGAGGCGGTCTGCGGGGGGTGGCAGGCGCAAGCCGTGGCGGCGAGCGGGCGGGGTGGCAGGCGCAGGCTGGGGGAGGCCGCCGTGGCGTTCGAGGAACTCGACGGCGGCGCGGAAGCGGCAGCCGCGCACGTGCATGACGAGATCGATGGCACCACCGCCGCCGCGCCCCTGGCGGTGGTCGAAGAACTGCGCGCCGCGGATGCTCAGCACGGAGCCGGGCCGCTTCCAGCGGGCCGGGTTGGCGGGATCCTTGCGGTAGCCGAGTTGGACGGCGAGCGGTTCGAGCGAGCCGTCGCGCACCTGCGCGGCGCGTTCGCGCCAAGGGTCGTTGAAGGGGGTCACAGGCGCACCTCGGCACAGGCCTGTTCGAGTTGCTCGGCGGAGACCTGGCGAGCCTGGGCGCAGGCTGCGGCGGCGAGGGCGAAGTGGGCGATGCGGTCGACCTGGCGGGGCAGGCCGCGCGAGGCCTGGAAGAGGGCCTCGAGGGCATTGGGCTCGAACAGCGGCAGGTCGCAGCCGGCCAGGCGCAGGCGGTGGGCGAGGTAGGGTTCGAGTTCGTCGCGGGCGAGGCCGGCGAGCTGGTGCTGCACGGCGATGCGCTGGCCGAGCGATTCGTGCACGGCCATGGCGAGGCGCTTGCGCAAGGAGGACAGGCCGGACAGCAGCAGGCACAGGCAGCGCTCGGCATCCATCTGGAAGTTGGTGAGCAGGCGGAGCTCCTCGAGCACGTCGTTGCGCAGGTTGTGGGCCTCGTCGATGATCAGCACGGGCAGCTGGTGGGCCTCGCGGGCGAGGCGGGCGATTTCCTCGCGCAGGGCGCGGAAGGCGGGAGCGCGGGAGCGCTCCGGCTGCAGGCCGAGTTCCCAGGCCAGGGTCTGGTACATGTCCAGCACCGAGCCGGTCGTGAGCGCGACGTAGGCGACGCGGAAGAGGCCGGGGTGCAGGCTGGCGGCGAACTGGCGGCAGGCGGTGGTCTTGCCGCAGCCGACCTCGCCGGTGAGCAGGCCGATGCCGCGCAGTTCGAGCAGGTGCTGCAGGCGGGTCTGGGTCTCGATGCCGGCCTGGGCGGGGAACAGCTCGTCGGTTTCGGCGGGGGTCTGGAAGGGGTAGCGGGTGAGGGCGAAATGCTGTAGGTAGGTCATTGCCGGGGAGGCTCCTGGGAGGTGTCCGGGCGCTCGAGCGCGCTCAGGCGCAGCGGCGGGGCCGGGGCGCTGGCGTCCGCGCTGCGGTCGTCGGCAGCGTCAGCGGCATCCTCGGAGCGCGGGTCGGGGGTGCGTCGGATGAGGGCGTTGGCGTGTGCGTCGAGCAAGGTCGCGCAGCCGGCCGCGCGGCCCTGGTGCAGGACCGGGACGGGCCGTCCGGGCGGTGCGGCGGGATCGACCAGCAGGACGATCCGCTGCCCGACCAGTTCGGCGCCCACCTCGTAGAGGCGGCCCTGGAAGCTGACGGTGCGGTCCTTGGCGACGCGGCGGCGGTGCTGGAAGCGGAAGATCGTGTCGAGCTCGTCGTCGGGCGGGGCCGGGCGCAGGCGGCTGGCGGCCAGCGCCCATTGGTCGAGCGGGGTGCGCTGGTGGTCGAGGCCGCGGTGGGGAGTGCGGTGGTACTCGCCTTCGATCCAGGCCCCGAGACGGCGGTTGAGGGCGTCGAGGCTGGCGCTCGCGGTCTCGTCCAGGGTCGGCAGGAACTGGGCTCTGCAGGTCCTGAAAAAACGCTCGATTTTCCCCTTTCCCTGCGGCGCGTAAGGTCTCGCATGGATCAAATGGATGCCAAGGCTGGCGCAGATCACGGACAGGTGGCGGGAGCGGTAGGAGGCACCGTTGTCGCAGTACAGTCTCTGCGGGACGCCGCGTTTGAGCAGGGCCTGGCGCAAGACGGGCAGGAACGCCTCGGCGCTTTCGGAGAAGGCGAAGGCGGCGTGCGGGATGACGCGCGTGGCATCGTCAATGACGGCCAGCAGGTAGGCCTTGCGCCGCCGCCGCCGGTCGTCGGGATCGCTGCCGACCTTGGGGCCATGCATGCAATCGGCCATCCACAGCGCGCCCGCGTCGGGGTAGCTGAAGCGGCGCCGGTCGCGGCCGTCGGGACGGTCCTTGGCCGGCCCCGTCAGGCCCTCTTGGCGCAGCAGGCGGTAGACCGTGGCCGGGGCCAGGGCGGTCGTCGCGGGCACGCTGCCGCTGGCCCGCGCCTGGCGGATCAGCGCGCGCACCGACAGCCGGCGGTTGGCCTCCTTGAGGCGCACCAGCAACTCGCAGACCGCTGGCGGCAGGCCGCGCGGCTGGCCGCGATCCTGGCGCCGCTTGGGGTACAGCGCGTCGAAGCCGCCGTCTTCGTACAAGCCCAGCCAGTCGCGGATGGTGGTGATGGCGACGCGCGTGCGACGGCTGCCGGGAATGGCGTGCGCGCGCCCGGCCTTGTCGCGGATCAGGGCCCAGCGCTGGGCCGATCCTGGCGGCAGGCACAGGATCTCCGCAATCACGCTGTAGCGGAACAGGGCGATCTCGCGCCGGAGGTCTGGGAGCTTGTCTGGCATGCTGGCGGGTCCTGGCGAGCCGTGCGGGCGGCCCGCTCTCCCGACTCTAGGCAGGCCGGCCGGGCGGCGAGCGGCCCGTCGCGTGTTGCACGGGCTGAGACGCCGGTTTGACCGCTGGAATCCGTCGCGAAAACCCGACCGGGACCGGCAGCACCGCCAGTTCTGTGGCCGCGACGGACCGCAGCGTGACCAGCACCGCAGCCGTGCCCAGAGCGCTCCCGAACGCCTCCACGGTCGGCTCCACACGCCCGCAACTCTCCGGCAACAGGGTCGTCAGCAGCGCCAGGCACAGCCGCACGCGCTCGACGCGCCGGGCGACCCAGCGCCGCGCCCCGGCCATCCCCACGTAACGCGACGAGTGCAGTCGCTTCCACCCGCCGCGCGGAAAGCCGGGCTGGACGGCCGCTCGGACCACCTGCTCGACCTCGGCCAATGTCCCGGGCAGGTGCGCTGCCAGACAGTCTGGCAACAGGCTCACCGTCTGCCCGCTCTGCGGGCATCGGAACCGCCGCACCCGCACGCCCTCGGGGATCTTGCGGGCGTAGCTGCCGTGGGGCCGCAGCTGGCAACCGCCCTGCTGGTGGAAGGGGCAGGCCGGCACGCTTGCATCGCGCCACGCCTTGCGGCTAATGTATTCCTCGACGGTGAGGTCTGTGTTGTAGCGAACTTGGAAAGCGCCGTCCACGGCCCGGCGAGCTGAGATCGCGCGGGCCACCCTATTGAACCGGGCCGCCTCCGCGCATGCAACCGCGCCGCGAACGGCCCGGTCCCCTGTCGCACCCGCACGGCGGCCACACAGCGCTTCAGCAAACCCTCTGCCGCTCCGGATTAATCCGATTCTTCAGCAATCCGGAATCGAATTAATGCGACAAATCCTCGCGTTGTTTCACTGAAATATTGTGAAAAACAACACCCCGGAACACGCGTTCGACATGCTGCTGGCCGCTGTAGGCCTGCGCCACTTGCGCCGCCGTCCAGTCGCGCCGGTTGGTCACCAGCACCGTGCGGCCGAAGCGTTCGGCCAGCAAGCGTTGTAGCCCGTCTGGGTCTAACTGGAAGCGGATCCGCCAGCCGCTCGCCTCCGCGGCCAGTTCGCAGCTCAGCAGCTGGGCCACGAAATCCGCGGCCAGATAGCGCTGCAGCCGCCGCTGCAAGCCGCGCTCGGTGTAGCGCGCCTGCGGCTTGGCTACCTCGCGCGCCAAGCGGCGCAGTTGCTGGGTCGCTTTCGTCAGCGCCGCCGCGGTGGAGTGCAGTTGCTCGGCGGCGAAGGCGCTGGAGTGCTGCAGCACGCACAGGTATTCCGCGCCATGCACGCTGGCCGTGCGGGCCGCGGCGCGCACGCCGGGCTGCTGCGGCCCCACCTCGGCCAGTTCGCCGTCGGGCAGCTCGCGCAACTCCGGCGGGGCTTGATGCCACGGCAGAGCCGACACCCAGCCCAAGCCGTGGGCCTGCAACTCCAGCGTGTTGGCCAGCGCCGCCGAGCCCTTGTCGAACACCAGCGTGACCGTCTCGCGCGGGATCTGGGCCCGGTCCAGCATGCGCCCGATGCGGGCCAGCGCCTGTGGCAGGGCGGCGCTGTCGCTGAGCTGGCCCGGATACAGGTGGTGGCACAGCGCCAGGCCGTGCTCGCCGTCCAAGGCGTAGCTGAGCCCGACTTGGCGCAAGTCGTGGCGTTTCTGCTTGTTGCGGCCACGCTGGGGCAACTCGCAGCGCTCGTTAGTGGAGGCGATCCAAGTGTGGAAATTGGTGGTGTCGTAGGCCAGCACGCGCTGGCTGAGCAGGTCCTTGGCGCGGAAGGCGTCCAGCAGGGCGGACTGGGCGCGCTCGAGGTCGTCGGCGGCGGCCTCGGTCAGGCTGGTGGAGACGTCGAGGCGGTCGAAGCAGTCCCAGAAGTCTTGCGAGCGGAAGCGCTGGGGGGAGAAGCCCCACAGCGAGCGCAGGATGGAGTGCTGATACCAGTCGGCGACGGTGGTTTTGGGACCGGGGGCACAGATGCGGTGGATGGCGGCGAGCAGCAAGTAGTGGGCCGGGGCTGGCCCGGAGCGGGGCTTGGGCCAGAGCGCGAGCAAGGCGTCGAAGGCGCCGCAGCGGCGCGCGGCCTGCCAGAGGGCGCCGGGCAGGCCGAGTTCGAGGGCGGAGGCCTCGAGGGGGATCGGGGCGGCCTTGTCCTGGACGAGTTTCTCGAGGCGTTCGGCGGTGCCGAGATAGGTTTGCTTGACAATGCGGGAGTTGCCATCGACGCGGCCAGAGGTGGCGACGTAGTAGTAGGTCTGGTTGCCCTTCTTCTTGCGGATCACGGACGGCATATAGGGTAATTGAGCATAGCAGGGAAATGGCATGAAGATCAACAATAAATTGGCAGATAATGCAGGCATAGGCCCTACAGATATAGGGTAATACAAGAACCAAGCGCAAGCCGGATGGATAACCTCAATAACGACAGTGAGTTAGCGTCGGCTGTCGCCGACCCTCACGAACGCCCGCAGTAAACTCCCGCTAGATGTGCCACTCGATGCGATCGCGGTTGAACCGGGTGCGCACCTTGCGGGCGCCTTCGCGCGGCTCGGCCTTGTCCCGCGCCCAGTCTTGGAAGGCTTCTTCCAGCTCCTCGGCGACCGCTGGGTGGTCAGACGAAAGATCCTTCGATTCCGCAGGGTCTTTGACCACGTCGTACAGGCGCGTCAGGCCTCCGGCCATCAGCAGCTTCCAGGGTCCGCGCCGCACGGCGGCGTTCGGGCCCGACCGCCATACCAGGTGCTCGTGAGGCGCGCCGGCTGCCGCCCCCTCGAGGAATGGCAGCAGATCCACGCCGTCGAGCGCCGGCGGGGCGGAGGTGCCGGCGGCCGCCAACGCCGTGGGGACGATGTCCAGCGAGCTGACCGGATGCTCGAATCGGACTCCGGCGCCGAGCCGCCGGGGCCATTGCAAGACGTACGGCACGCGGATGCCGCCTTCGTACAAATTGCGCTTGTGCCCGATCAGAGGGTGGTTGCGCCTGCCGTCCACATCGCTTTGCTCGGCCGCGCCGTTGTCGCTGATGAAGACTACGAGGGTGCTCTCCTCCAGGCCGTGCTCGCGCAACTTGGCCAGCACGGCCCCGACCCAGTCGTCGAGCGCGCTGATCATCGCCGCATAGATCCGCGCCGTCTCGTTTTCGATCTCGGGAAAGCGACGGTAGTATTTGTCGATCGTCTGGATCGGGCCGTGCGGAGCGTGGAACGCAAGGTAGAGGAAGAACGGCTCGTCTTTGTGAGCCTCGACGAACTCGACTCCGGCGCGTCCCAGCCGATCCGTCAAGTACTCCTCGAAGGGGAGAGGATCCCTTCCTAGGAACAATGAGCGCGCCCGCCCGGATCCATCTGGCGCGCCATCGTCGTCGTGGCCGGGCGCGATCCTGGCGTCCGGCCAGTCCGAATCGACGAAGCGCGAGCCGGACGGCATGCCGAGGAAGTAGTCGAAGCCGCGGTCCAGCGGGTGATACCCGTCGGACATGCCGAGCTGCCACTTGCCTACCGCCCCGGTGGCGTAGCCGGCCTGCTTCAGAGCTGTTGCCAGCGACGTCTCGCTCTTGGGCAGAGACTTGCGGGGGGCGTTGACGGGCGGCACGGTCTGGGAGTTGAGTTCCTTGCCCCAGCGCTGCTGGTAGCGCCCGCTAAGCAGAGCGGGCCGCGAGGGGTTGCAAACCGGCGCCGTGACATAGCCCGATGTGAAGCCGACGCCGTTGGCTGCGATGGAGTCGATGTTCGGAGTCGGGATGTCGCCGCCATACCACGAAACGCTGCCGTAGCCGAGGTCATCGGCGAACAACACCACGATGTTGGGAGGTCGCTCCGGTGCAGCAGCTTCGGGGGGCGCGCAGCCCCACGCCGAGATCGCCACCGCCAGCGCTGCCGCGACAACCGCGGTCGTTTCGGCGTTGCGTTCCTTGAGCACGGCTGAGCCATGGTAGCGCACGCCGCCCGCGTCCGCAGTCGGATTCGGTGATTGGAATGAAACGTGCGGCCGAATCGACGAGCTGCCGACGGGCTGCGCAGGAGGGTGTCGAGCAGGCCGGCCATTCGGCGCATGATCGCGACTAGGACAATCTTGCGCGGCCTGCAGCCAGCAATGACGCCTGCGTAAATCAGTTGCGCACCACACTGCCGTCCTTCGGACGGCTCGTGCCGAACATTGAGGGGAGAACCGCCAGATGCTTGCGGTCGTTGAGTTTCGTCCGAATGTCTCTTGCGACCTCCGCAACTTCGCTCGCGACCGAACTTGCGATGCCTAGCTCTTGCCGAAGGGCAACGGCGAAGGGGTGCAATCGATCTGCGGATGGTGAACCTTCGATCAAGTCGAGCATGGGCTTGGGCCCGAGACGAGCCGTAAATGCGAACAACACCTCAATGGCAGTACGGAGCACCAACCCCGACAGCGTGGGGAGTAACTCCAAAGCCGCCGCAAGTTCGCGCTCGCATGCGTCCCTGCGACCACTCAAGAGGTGGATTTCGGCTCGTAGTACAGGTACTGACAATCGATCCTCGTCATCGAAAGCCTCCGGGTTGCGGAGTGCGTCGTTGATCGTGCCCAGAGCTGCTTCGAACTGACCGGCTCGAATCTCTAGGCGTGCTCTTTCGAGCAGCACACTAGAAATCCTCCGGACACCTGCAGGGGATTGCTCATCGCCGAATCGAACCACGAGTGAGTCGAGAATCGCGAATGCTTCGTCGAATCGATCCAATGTGGAAAGAATGACGGCTTTGCGCTTGAATGCGCTCACAGCCACATCAATCACACGAGGCGAGTCGCATGACTCCGACGTCTTGGCTAGTTGGTCGTACTCTTCCATGGCGCGCTGAGACTCGCCGAGGCGTTCTAGCGTCAGTGCCCTGTTAAAGCGAGCCATTGCCAAACCCGCAGCAACCTCGCCCGATCTGTGGTCTTCAAATCGATCAATCGCTTCGTCAAAGCACAGCGCAGCAGCCGTAAGCCGATTCGACATAGCGAGAGAGACGCCCTTGCTCACAAGGGTCATAGCAGCTTCTCTGAGGATGACGGGTGACTCGCTGTCCCCAAAACGACGGATCACCGAGTCATACACCTCGCGCGCTTGGCCAAATCGGCCACTCTGGTCCAACACCATGCCGCTTGTGTGCAACGCCGAGACTACGCAGGTCTTGACCTCTGGCGAGTCATCGCCCTCGAAACGCGCAACCAGTTCATCGAACACAGCAAGAGCGTCCTCAGTTCGACCTTGCCTATGGAGTGCGATGGACTTGTCGTAGAGAGCTGTAACCTGCAGCTCGGCCATATCTGAGGAACCATCCGGACCGAATCGATCCAGGAAAGCGTCGCAGGCTTCGAGAATCGTCTGATTGCTGTGCCCTGACTGAACCAGCAGCGAAATTCGGTTCCTGCCAGCGAACGCTGCCTCCTTGAGCAGCGGAGGAGAATCGATGGCACTAAAGTGGACCCAAGTCCCGGAACACAGGTCTAAAGCTTCCGTCAAGCGGCCAAGCCTAACTAAAGCCCCAGCTCGCACGTTGCGGGAGTGGGCCAGGTAATGCAATTCCGTTAGGGAAGCCTGGTGAGAGACCAAGGATTCGATCTTCTCGCAGACTCCGACGACTTGGCTCCAATCATTAGATTCCGACAGCGTATCGACGTTGGCCGCCAACTCCTCAAGTTCCAAGAACTCCCTCTGGCCGGAATCTATGTGCAGGGCAACACTCTCGGCTTGTTCTAGCGCCTGCCGGAACTGGAAGAAGGTCCTGCTGCCGGCAGGGTCTAGATCCCCCCTTAGCCGCCCCAGGTAATCCAGAAGCTCGGTTCTGGAATAGAACGATCGCATGAAGCGAACAAGTGCTTCGACCAGCCGGTCTGATCCTCTGCCTGTGCGCAACAGGTAGTAGATGTTGTACATCCGCTCGGCGACGTAGTACTCCTTGCGCCGCGGCTGTCCGCCTGCTATCAGGACCGCTCCACGACCAACGAGCCGGCCCAGCACGGCGCTGCAGTTGCTGGTCGGCAAACGGGCAAGCTCCGAAACCTCCCTAGCTGTCGCGGGCTTCCATAGGCGGGCAAGCGCCAAGTACACCCTGCGGTCTTGGACGCCAAGCGCGTCGAGATGGCCCTTGAAGTACTCCGTGTGCTCATCGACCAGCCGGAGCAAGTTGTCCATGAGCGCTCCGAATGAAAGCGCGGATCCGAATCGTGCAATGATCGCGAGCAGCCTAGGATTGCCGCCGGTAAGGATTTCCAAGGACCGCACGACATTGCGCTCTGGGTCCCTGTCGGACACGGCCTTCCATAGAACCGCGCACGCGTCAGTATCCAGACGCTTCAGTTCCTGCACGTTGAAGAGGTCATACATCGCCCTGCCGTAGCGGTCGATCTCCTCGAACCTGCTTGTGGCGCTCGCTAGAAGGAATATCTGCTTCTCGTTTTGGAGCGTGTGGCGGAGTTGCCAGCCGACCTCAGGATCGTTGATGTCGTCAAACAGCATGTTGAGGTTTTCGACGATCAACAACAGGCGCTTGTCTTCCCGCCGGGCGAAGTCGAGAACCGCTCCGAGGCACCGGACTGCCAGCCTATGGTCGTCTTGTTCAGTCCGAACCTCTGCGAGTGCCCGGGCGAGGTCGATGCCCTCATCTACTTGCGGTGCTTGGTTCGCGAGGTGCGCTAGGCACTGCATCCAGAATTCACCGCAGGTTGCGATCTCGTAGCTCTCTTCCGGAAAGATGATGGGAATCCAGGCAGCTCTGAGTTCGGGGTCTCGCCTGACCTCCACGGCGACCCGCAAGAGCAAGGTCGTCTTGCCAGTGCCGCGGGGGCCGACAACGAGTTGGTGCGGATTCGAACTGCCCGTGCTCTCGCGTATCGAATCGACCAGCATTTCGAATTCGGGAACTCGAACGCAGAACGAGTCCACAAGCTCTTGGTCGGTCAAGAAACCGGGGTTGAATCTCATCGCGGGCCCAGCCATCGCAACCACCTCCCTAGAGCCCGCTCTCCGGTAGCGGCGTGGGAGCGAGGCCGAGCGACGCTCGCTGCCAATCCTCCAAGAGACCGGATTCGAAGCGGTACCCGCCTTCGCTCCTTGCCAAGTATCCGTCATGCTCCAACACTTCCAGAACAAGCGGCATGGTGGTTTCGCCACCCTCTCCAAAGGTTCGAAGCTCGTGTTCGTAGTCCAGCCGATCTCCGGAAGTCCAAATACCCGACCTCGCCGTACGGGCCAGAACCTCCAGTGCTACCGGATACCCGACTGGCCCGAGGATCAGCTTCATGCGGTCTTCGTAGTGATCCATTTCGATCCGCCCTCTCGTGCCGAGCATGTCGGTGTGGTACGCATCCTCAGCATCCTTGAGCGAAGCTTTAGTCCGGTCCGCAAGCCGCAGCTGCCGTTGCACGGCGTCGAAGTACTGTTGAACGTGGTGAGGAATACACGACCGGAGCCGCTGGCACATTGCACGCCGGACTTCAGAGGAGAGATCCAGACCGTAGGAGGCCGCGAGCTCAGCGAGGCAGTCAGATGCCGTCTTCGGGGGCCACGGACGCAACTCGTACGCCGAGAAGACATTCATGGTCGCCGACAGGCCGGCCTGCTTTAGGATCGGCTGCAGCCCCACGCTGCCAAGCACGATTACGGTGATTCGATCTCTGTGCGTTTGACAGTTTCGGCGGAGCCAAGCCATAAACTCACGGGCCTGCTCGACACGTTCTCTGGACATCTGGTAGTCATCGTCTTTGAGGACATGATTGATCAGGAGCGACAATTCATCGATAGCGATTACAACTTGACCGCCGCTCTTACTCGCGATCGCCTCCAAGACCGCATCGCCTTTGTCCTTCCAATTGCCGCTGTGGATTTGAGCCCGAAGAGCAAACCTGATGTCTTCGTAGCTCGCCTCTGCCTCAATTTGTTCCAAGCTATCTCCGAGCCACCCCGCGACCCTCTGCCAAAGACTCGCAGACCTCCTCGCTTCAGAAACAATCTTCACGACGGCGTCGGCCGGTCCGCTAGCATCTTCCAGATCAACAAAGAGTGTCGAAATGCCATCCTCGGCCATCAATCTCCGCAGCGACTCGCGCACCAGGCTCGTCTTCCCCATCCTGCGCTGCCCGCTAAGCAAGATGTTCGTGCCATCTAGCACCGCGTCGCGCAAGACCAGCAAGTCGTCGTGGCGGTCAAAGAAGCGGTCCCCGTCGACCCAATTCCCAACAGTCTTTTTCAACATTGCGACCTCCCTCGGGCTTGTTTGCCAATCTTCTTGCTGCCAATATTTTAATTGCCAATTCAATTATTGGCAAATTGGGCCCGGATTGTCAAGTCGGAATCGAAAGCCACGGTCATGGGACTGCTCGGTGTGGCTGGGCCTCTCGCCAGCGGGTCTAGGTCGGTTTTCTGAGGGTGGCGCTGGGCCTGGAAGTCTAGAGTCTGGCGCGCAACAACACCCACCGGCACCGCTTGCTGGACCTGAGCGGGCTGACCGAGACGCCGATCGGCGACGCAGACGGTGTTTACCATCCGTGCCGGCCCGATGACACTGCATGAGAACTGTCGGAGGCGGTACACTTTCGGGTGCGGGCGCGCCGCGGCGTTGAGCTTGGTCCCGGACGTGACGGACCGGTGCGCCCGATGCCATCTCTGTTGGGGAGCAGTCGGAAATGACAATGCGCTCGGTAGCAGCACTTCTACTTGCCTGTGCCGTCGGTCCCGCGGCTGAGCGCGTCGAGTTCAATCGCGATGTGCGGCCGATTCTCTCGGAGAACTGTTTCGCGTGCCACGGCCCCGACGGCAATGCCAGGCAGGCCGATCTGCGCCTGGACCGGCGCGAGGACGCCATGGCGCGAGGGGTGCTCCAGCCGGGCGACGCTTCGGCCAGTCGGCTGGTTCAGCGAATCCACCAAGAGAATCTGGCGTTGGTGATGCCCCCGGTGGCGACAGACAAGAAGCTCACTGGCGAGCAAAAGGAAATCCTTTCAGAGTGGATCGCGCAAGGAGCGGAATATCAGGAACATTGGGCGTACCTGAAGCCGCAGCGTGCCTCCGCCCCGCCGGGGCCGCCGGGAATCGATCACCTCGTCAACCTCCGGCTTGAGGAGCGCGGCCTGCGGCCCGTCGCCGAGGCCGGGCGGCGGACGCTGGCCAGGCGGCTCAGCTTCGACCTCACCGGCCTGCCGCCTGACCCGTCCTGGGTGGACACCTTCGTGGACGACGCGGCTCCCGATGCGTACGAGCGGCTGCTGGACACTTTGCTCGATTCCCCGCATTACGGCGAGCGGATGGCAGTCCATTGGCTGGACTTGGTGCGCTACGCGGACACGGTTGGCTATCACGGGGACACGGCCGTGAACGTGTATCCGTTCCGCGACTACATCGTGCGCTCGTTCAACGAGAACAAGCCGTTCGATGAGATGACGCTGGAGCAGCTTGCGGGTGATCTGCTGGAAGAGCCCACGCCCTGGCAGCTCGTGGCCAGCGGGTACAACCGCCTGAGCCGCATGACCAACGAGGGGGGCTCGCAGGCCAAGGAGTACTTGGCCAAGTACGCATCCGACAGGGTCCGCAACATCTCTACCGTCTGGCTGGGGTCGACGCTGGGCTGTGCCGAGTGCCACGACCATAAGTTCGACCCGTTCTTGGCCAAGGATTTCTACTCGATGGCCGCCTTCTTCGCCGACATCGAGGAAGAGGGCGTGTTCTCGGGCAACGGCAACTGGGGGGCGAGCGTCCGCGTGCTGGGGCCCGACGCCCGCCGCGAGATGGACCGGGTCGAACAGCGGCTGGCGGAGCTGAAGCCGGACGCCGGCCCTCCGCCTGAGGTCTCGGAGCGAGCCTTGGGAGAGTTCGCCGCCTACCTCCGCGAGGATCTCTTGCGCTGGAAGGTGCTCGATCCTGAGCGTGTCTGGGCAGACTGCGCGCACCCCGACTTCGACCAGTGCGGGCGCTTCGCGCTAGAGGAAGAGGCGGACGGGGTCGTGCGCGTCACGCTCTCCGGAGACAAGAAGCCCAGCAAGTCCATCCACCGCGCCGAGATTGCCCTCTCGCCGGGGACGTTGACCGCGGTGGCCTTGGAGCTGTACCCGACCGGAGACTACAGCTCCTTCCACTTGAGCGAATTCGAAGTACGGCTGCTCGGGCGCGAGCGCTGGCCCGTGAGGGTCTCGCTTGCCGGCTTGCTCCCGGATCGCGAAGAGCCGGGCTCGATGCTGCGCGACACGCTGGACGACAACTACCACACCGGCTGGAGCGGCAAGTGGGCGGACGACTCTTCCCGGACCGCCCTGTTCGTGTTCGAAGCGCCGCTGCAGACGCGGGCCGGCGAGCGCTTGCAAGTCACGCTGATCGGATACCAACAGGGCGGGCTGGGCCTGCCGTCGCGGTTCCGCCTGCTGGGGACGGACGCGGCGTTTCCCGAACAGCCCGCGACCGGGACCTTGCGCTCGGCCGTGCTGGCCGACGGGGAGCTCAGCGACCCGCAGCGGGCGGCCCTGCTGGAGGCCTACAACAGCTTCGGCGCGTTTCGGCCGGGCTGGCGGGAGATCCGCGCCTTGGAGCGCAGCAAGAAGGTGCTGCTGGACGGCGCGGGCGAGTCGCTCGTGGCCAAGGCCGTCGACGAGCCGCGCCCGCTGCGGATCCTTCCGCGCGGGAACTGGATGGACGACTCCGGCGAGGAGGTCCGGCCGCAGGTGCCGCAGTTCCTGGGCCCGCTTGCCTCGGATGGCCGCCGGTTGAACCGCTTGGACCTGGCTCGCTGGGTGACGGATCCTGACAATCCGCTCACCGCCCGCGTGTTCGTCAACCGCCTGTGGAAGATGTTCTTCGGCACGGGCCTGTCGAAGGTTCTGGACGACCTCGGGTCGCAGGGCGAGCCGCCGGCGAACCAAGAGCTGCTCGACTGGCTGGCCGTCGAGTTCGTGGAGAGCGGCTGGGACGTGCGCCACATCGTCAAGACGATGCTGCTCTCCGACGCCTATCGGCGTTCGAGCGAGCCCTCCGACGAGCTTCTCGCCGAGGACCCGTACAACCGCCTGCACGGGCGCCAGACCATGTCGCGGCTGGATGCCGAGTTCGTGCGGGACAACGCCCTCGCCGTGAGCGGCCTGCTCAGCCGCGCCATGGGCGGCCCGAGTGTCAAGCCGTACCAGCCGGAGGGGTATTACAAGGAGCTCAACTTTCCCAAGCGCGTGTACGAAGCGGACTTCAACACCAACCAGTTCCGGCGCGGCCTCTACACCCACTGGCAGCGGCAATACCTGCATCCCGCGCTGATGGCCTTTGACGCGCCGGCGCGCGAGGAGTGCGCCGCCGAGCGCGGCGTGTCCAACACGCCGCTGCAGTCGCTGGTGCTGCTGAACGACCCCAGCTACGTCGAAGCCGCCCGGGCGTTCGCGTCCAGGATCGTGCGCGATGGCGGCAGGAGCGTCGCCAAGCGGATCGATTTCGCCTTTCGCGAGGCCTTTTCACGGCCGCCTCTGGCCGCCGAGCGCGCCGTCCTGCTCGGCCTGCTGGAGCGGCATCGCAAGCAGTTCCGGGCGGATCCCGATAGCGCCGAGCAGCTGCTCGCGACCGGCATTTCGCGACTTCCCGCCGGAGTCTCGGTGCCGGAACTGGCGGCGTGGACGAGTGTGGCGCGGGCGCTGTACAACAAGCACGAGTTCCTGATGCGGTACTGAGTGATGACCACGTTCAAACCAGCCTTCGACTTGCAGCAGACGCGCCGGGCGTTTCTCGGCCGCGCCTCGATGGGCCTCGGCTCGGTCGCCCTCGCGTCCCTGCTCAAGCCCGACCTGCTCGGGATCCAGCCGGGCCTGAGCGGGTTCCCCAACGGCCCGGCCAAGGTCAAGCGCGTGATCTTCCTGTGCATGGCCGGAGGGCCCGCGCATCTGGAACTGCTCGACTACAAGCCGGAACTGGCCAAGCGCAGCGGCGAGCCGATGCCGGAGTCGTTCACGAAGGGCCAGCAGATCGCCCAGCTGCAGGGCAAGGAGCTGCGCATGCTCGGCCCGCAGCATCCCTTCAAGCACTACGGCCGCAGCGGCCAGCACATGACTTCGCTGCTGCCCCACATCGGCAGCATCGCCGATGACATCTGCATCGTGCGCTCGATGCAGACCGAGCAGATCAACCACGACACCGCGCACACCTTCATGAACACCGGCTTCCGGCTGCCCGGCCGGCCGAGCATGGGGTCGTGGCTGCTGTACGGGCTCGGCAGCGAGTCGGAGGACCTGCCCGGCTTTGTCGTGCTGACCTCGGAGGGCGGATCGCAGAGCCAGCCGATCGCGGCCCGGCAGTGGAATAGCGGATTCCTGCCGAGCATCTACCAGGGGGTGAAGTTCAACTCGACCGGCGACCCGGTCAACTACGTGCGCAATCCGTCCGGCGTCAGCCGCGAGATGCAGGGCGGCCTGATCGAAGCGGTGAGCGAGTTGAACGCGGTGCAGCAGGGTTGGACAAGGGATCCTGAGATCGCGACGCGGATCGCGCAGTACGAGCTGGCCTTCCGCATGCAGATGAGCGTGCCCGACCTGGTCGATTTCTCGAACGAGCCCCAGCACATTCTGGACATGTACGGAACGCAGGGCGGGGACGGCACGTTCAACGCGAACTGCCTGCTGGCGCGGCGCATGGCCGAGCGCGGGGTGCGCTTCATCCACCTGTACCACCGGGGCTGGGACCACCACAACGAGATCAAGACGCTGTTGCCCAAGAGCTGCGGCTATGTCGACCAGGGCACGGCCGCGTTGGTGAAGGACTTGAAGCAGCGGGGCATGTTCGACGACACCCTGATCGTGTGGTGCGGCGAGTTCGGCCGCACGCCGATGTCGCAGGGGGCGAATCCCGACCTGATCGGGCGCGACCACCACATCAAGGGCTTCTCGATGTGGATGGCGGGCGGCGGCATCAAGGGCGGCCACAGCTACGGCGCCACGGATGAGTTGGGCTACAACGCGGTGGAGAACGTGGTGCACGTGCATGACCTGCACGCCACGATGCTGCATCTGTTCGGCATAGACCACACCAAGCTCACGTACCGCTTCCAAGGGCGGAACTTCCGGCTCACCGATGTCCACGGCAGGGTCGTGAGCGACATCCTCTCCTAGGCAAGCGGCTTCGCCCGGAGGCAGGGCCGGTTTCCGGATATCGGTCGGCCGGATCCGATTGAATCGCTTTCGCGGGCCCGCGAGAACCGCCCCGGCCCGCTGCGCAGCCAGGCGCAGGCTTGACCGATGGCATTGAAAGGCAGACCAGCCGCGCGTGTCCGCGCTGTGCCGCCGGCAGCTTCGCGTTCCCCGGCCTTGAGCCGGAGCGGACACTACAGGCACTTGGATCTGGCACCTCGCGCAACCCGAGAAGCGCTCAGCTCAGTCGAATTCGCCTATATCTCCCAAACCGATGCAGATAACTTGATATGAATACACTCAGATTTTTTTAGCAAAACGCTTGACATGCTCTCTAGGGCGTGTATACTGAGCATGAAAGCGATGCTTTCACTGAGAAAGGAGACAACATGCACATGCTTCAACACACACCGTTCAACCCTTGGAGGCCCGCCTTCCGTCTGTTGGGCGGGGCCGCGAGTCCGTCCAGCTGGCTGCCGGCGTTCGACATCGCCGAGACCGACGGCGCAGTCGTTCTGCGCGGCGACCTCCCCGGTATCCCTCAAGAGGACATCGAGGTGCGCATCGAGGACGACGTCTTGACCGTGCGCGGCGAGCGCAAGCGCGCCGAGAAGGCCGAGGGCGTCGCGCGCAGCGAGCGCGCATTCGGCAGGTTCGAGCGCACGTTCCGCTTGGCGGACAGCATTGACGCCGACGGCGTCAAGGCGTCCTTCACCAACGGCGTGCTCGAGCTGACCTTGCCCAAGCGCGAGCCTGCGGACTCCAGCCGCCTGATCCCGATCAACTGATCCGCAGCCACAAGGCGGGGCGGGCGCGGGTGCGATCCCCGGCCTGCCCCGCGGCACGAGCCAAGAGCGTCGAGGCAGGTCCGATAGAGGGTACAAGCCATGATTCCATTCGAGCGGTTCACCCAGAAAGCCCAGGAAGCCGTCCGGCAGACACAGCTGCTTGCCGCAGAGGCCAATCACCAGAGCTTGCAGCCCGCGCACCTGCTTGCGGCGCTCGCAGCGGAAGAGAACGGCATCGTTCAAGCCGTCTTGGCCAAGCTCGGCATCTCCGCCGACGACACCGCCGCCAAGCTGCGACCCGTCCTGGATGCGATACCCTCCGTGCGCGGCGTCGCCGGCGGGACGCACCTGGACCAGGCGCTGCAGGCGGTCTTCGCACGGGCGGAGAGAGAGGCGCGCCAGTTCAAGGACGACTACGTCTCCACCGAGCATCTGCTGCTGGCCGTGAGCGTTCAGAAGCGCGACCCCGCAGGCAAGCTGCTGGAGGAACTGGGGGCGACGCACGAGGCCATCCTCCAGGCGCTGGCCTCCATCCGCGGGACCCAGCGGGTCAGCGACCAGAACCCCGAGGACAAGTACCAGGCTCTCGAGCGCTACGCCCTCGACCTTACCGAGCAAGCCCGGCAAGGCAAGCTCGACCCCGTGATCGGGCGCGACGAGGAGATCCGCAGGGTGATCCAAGTGCTCTCGCGCCGCACCAAGAACAATCCCGTCCTCATTGGCGAGCCCGGCGTGGGCAAGACCGCCATCGCGGAAGGCCTCGCCCAGAGGATCGTCAATGGCGACGTTCCCGAATCGCTCAAGGACAAGCGCCTGGTGGCACTGGACCTGCCTTCGATGGTGGCCGGCACGAAGTTCCGGGGCGAGTTCGAGGAGCGCCTCAAGGCCGTGTTGCGGGAGATTGAAGACGCCGACGGCGCCGTTGTGTGCTTTATCGACGAATTGCACACCCTTGTCGGCGCGGGCGCCGTCGAGGGCTCGATGGATGCCGCCAACATGCTCAAGCCCGCGCTGGCCCGCGGGCAGCTGCGCTGCGTCGGGGCGACCACCCTGAACGAGTACCGCAAGCACGTCGAGAAGGACGCCGCCCTCGAGCGCCGTTTCCAGACCGTCTTGGTCGACCAGCCGTCGGTCGAGGACACCATCGCCATATTGCGGGGCTTGAAGGAAACCTACGAGATCCATCACTCGGTGCGGTACCGAGACGCTGCCCTGGTGGCCGCCGCGACGCTCTCGGATCGGTATATCAGCGACCGCTTCCTGCCGGACAAGGCAATCGACTTGGTCGACGAGGCCGGTGCGACGCTCCGGATGCAGGTCGACTCCGTGCCGGTCGAGGTCGACCGCATGGAGCGCAAGGTGATCCAGCTCGAGATCGAGCGCCAGGCGCTCCAGAAGGAGGGCGACCAGGCTTCGGCTGAGCGCCTCGCGGCCGTCGAGAGCCAGCTGGAAGGGCTGCGCGCCGAGTCGTCGCTGCTGCGCCAGCAATGGCAGCACGAGAAAGAGCGGATTAGCGAGGTCAAGCGGCTCAAGGAGGAGATCGAGCGGCTGCGCAACGCGCAGGAGGCCGCGTCCCGCGAAGGCGACCTCGCCGCCGCATCCGAGATCCGTTACGGCCAGCTGGTCAAGGCGGAACAGGAGCTGGAGAGGGCGACTGCCGAGCTCGAGTCGCAGCGCGGCGACAGCGCTCTTTCCCGGGGAGAGGTGGTCGAGGAGGATATCGCCCGCATCGTAGCCAAGTGGACGGGCATTCCCGTGGCCAAGATGCTGCAGGGGGAGGTGGAAAAGCTCGTTCACATGGACGATGCGCTGCGCGCCAAGGTCATCGGGCAAGACAGGGCTGTCGGCTTGGTGTCGAACGCCGTGCGCCGCAGCCGCGCCGGGTTGAGCGACCCGGATCGCCCGATCGGAACCTTCATCTTCCTGGGCCCGACCGGCGTGGGCAAGACCGAGCTGGCGCGGGCGCTCGCGGAGTTCCTGTTCGATTCACGCAAGGCAATGGTCCGCGTGGACATGTCGGAGTACATGGAGAAGCACTCCGTTGCCCGCATGATCGGCGCCCCGCCGGGCTACGTGGGCCACGACGAGGGGGGCCAGCTGACCGAGCACGTGCGCCGCTCGCCGTACTCGGTCGTCCTGCTCGATGAGATCGAGAAGGCGCACCCGGACGTGTTCAACGTCTTGCTGCAGGTGTTGGAGGACGGCCGGCTCACCGACGGCAAGGGCCGCACCGTGAGCTTCGCGAACACGGTCATCGTCATGACTTCCAATGTCGGCTCCCAAGACATCCTCGGCAGCGGATCGATAGGCTTTTCGCTGAGCGACCGGGGCCGTGGGGATCACGACGGCATGCGCCGCAGCCTCCTCGACGAACTGGGGCGGAAGTTTCGTCCCGAGTTCCTCAACCGGGTCGACGACATCATCGTTTTCAACAACCTGCGGAAGGGGGATCTCAACGCGATCGTCGAATTGCAGCTAGCGAGGGTGAAGGCGTTGCTGGCTGACAAGCGCTTGACTCTCGAGGTCAGCCCGGACGCCAAGCAGTTGCTCGTCAGCCAGGGCTATGACCAGCAGTTCGGCGCCAGGCCGATGAAGCGGGCCATCCAGAGGCTCATCCAGGATCCCCTGGCCTTGGCGGTGCTCGAGGGGCGCTTCGGCGAGGGGGACACCGTGAGCGTGGAGCGAGACGGTGACTCGATGCGCTTTGCCTTGGTTCCTGCCTTGGAAGCCCTGGCTTCCTGATGCTAGGGACGGCGAGCGCCTGTTCGCTGATACCATGGCGGGTTGCGGGATTCGATCTGGAACCGGACCCTTCCGGCGAAGTCCCGCGTTGCGTTGCTGTCGTCGGACCCGCTCCCCGCGACGGCCGATATCGCCATCATAGGCGCCGGCCTTGTCGGCCTCTGCACCGCGCTGTCGCTCAGTCGCCGGGGTGTCAGCCGCCTCGTGATAATCGACCGCACCTGCGTGTGCGGTGAATCGACGGGTTCTAGTGCCGGCGGGCTGTGGCCGGCGCACGAGTGCCTCAGCTTTGCCAGCCCCGAGATCGTCCGGAGAGCGGCGGCCCAGCATGCCGGGCTGCGCGAGCAGTTTCCGTGCGATTACGTGTCCAGCGGATTGCTGGAGCTGCTGGCCGACGAAGACGCGGCCCGGGCTGCGGAAAGGGCGGACCGCACTCTTGCGGCAGGGTTCGAGGCCGAGCTGCTGGCCGACGCCGAGCTCGCGGAGCGAGAGCCGAGGCTGCGTCATCGCGGTCCGGCGCTGCACTTCCCCGGCGACGGTTCGATACACCCCCTGAAGCTCGCCTCCGGGATCGCTGCGTGGTTGCGTCGGCGCGGCGCCTGCATGTGCCTGGGACAGGAAGTGCGAGACGTGTCGTCGGACGGTCCCGTCATCACGACCGGCGCGGGCCGGATCAGCGTCGGCAAGGTTGTGTTCGCAGCCGGGGCCTGGACGCCTCTGCTGACACGGATGCTAGGCTGGAGCCCGCCGATCCGACCATTGCGAGGAACCCTCATCGCAACGGACGGGCAGCCCGCTGAAACCCTCCGAAACGTAGTCATTGGGCGACATTTCTACTATTGGCAACTCGCCAGCGGGCCTCTGGCAGGGGGTGGCTCCGAGGAGGACGTGGGGTTCCGCGAGGGCCTGGACGATGCGGTTGTCGGCGCGATCCGGCAGGAGTGGGGCGGATTGTTTCCCTCTCTGCGCGAGGTGAAGTTCACCAGCGCCTGGACTGGTTTTCGGCCGCACTGCGCTGACATGCACCCTGCCGTAGGCCCCGTGCCCGGCCAAGCGGACATGTTCGTCTCGGCGGGCCACTTCCGCAAGGGCGTTCTGCTGGCGCCGCTCAGCGGAGAGCTGCTCGCGGACCAAGTATTGGAAGGCGCCAGCCCGGAGTGGGCTTGGGCATTTCGGTCGGATCGTTTCCCAGCCGCCGTCGTGAGGCGATAGCGGTCGCGCAGTGCGCAGCCGGTCTAGCCTGCGGCAGCGAACCGCGCTGCCACGGCGTTCCAATCGATGACGTTGTAGAACGCCGCGATGTAGTCGGGCCTGCGGTTCTGGTAGTTCAGGTAGTAGGCGTGCTCCCACACATCGATGCCGAGGATGGGCGTGCGGCCATCCATCAGGGGCGTGTCCTGATTGGGCGTCGATTCGACGACCAATCCGCCGCCATCCACGCTCAGCCAGGCCCAGCCGCTTCCGAACCGGTTGGCCGCCGCGGCCGAGAATTTCTCCTGGAATCCCGCGAAGCTGCCGAAAGCGGCGTCGATGGCCGCGCCGAGGTCTCCCGAGGGCTCCCCGCCGCCCGCGCCGCTCATGACGGTCCAGAACAGCGAGTGGTTCGCGTGGCCGCCGCCATTGTTGCGAATCGCGGGGTTGGACACGGCGTTGGCATTGGCGACCAGGTCATTGATGTCCATCTCGGCCAGCGGCGTGCCGGCCACCGCGGCGTTGAGCTTGGCCACATAGGCGGCGTGGTGCTTGTCGTGGTGGATTTCCATCGTGCGCGCGTCGATGTGCGGCTCGAGCGCGCCGAAATCGTAAGGTAGGTCGGGGACCGAGAAAGCCATGCTTGGATGCTCCTTGAGGTGACGGGAAAGAAGAGACCTATGTTAGCAGGCACCGCAGCAGCGCTTCGGTTTCCCGCCCTGCAACTTGCCCGCGCTCCGGGCGAGGCCGGACCTTGCCCGGGGCTCGACGCCTGAGCGGGTTCTGCGATATCGCAGCCGGCGGCGGGGACGGGCCCGCGCGGCTCAGAACTTGTCCAGCCCTTCGGTGAGCTCGATGTAGGTGCCCCACGGATCGGTCAGGAACGCCACCGACAGGCCGGTGCTCTCGCTCTTGCGGAACGGCACGTCAAACTTCACGCCTTCGGCCTCGAGCTTCTCGCAGAAGCTCTCCAGATCGTCCACTTCGAAGCCGATGTGGTCCACCGCCCGGCCCTTGGTCGGTTCGACCGGTCCGTCGGCCTTGGCGAAGGTCAGCTCGATCCCCGGCACGTCGGCCTTGCGGAACGGTCCGCGCGTGCCGGGCTTGCCTCCGAAGTGCTTGACGTACCACGCTTGTGTGGCTTCGTCGTCGGCAGTGAAGATGTGGATGTGGTGGCTGTCGATGCCGTCCAGCTCCTTGTTCTCCATCAGCTCTACGCGAACGCCGTCCGGTCCCTTGGCAAACGCCATGTACACGTTCTGGCCGGTGTTGTGATGGACGTCCGAAGTAGCGCCGGCCACGACCTCGGTGGTGACAATCTCGATGCCCGCGGCCTTGAGCCTCGGGACCAGGCCGTGCAGGTCCGGCACCTTGAAGCCGAGGTGGTTGACGGTGCTTCCGTTGCTCTCTCCGGTCGGAGCCTGCTCCCGCAGGAACAGCAGCGTGTTGGGGAGCGTGACCACCTGCGTCTTGCCGAACTTGGCCATCCGTCCGCCGAGCAGCTCTGCCCAGAATCGCTTGTGCGCCTCGACATCGGTGACGTTGAGGTGGTGGCGCCCGACCGCGAACGGGTTCTCGCGGGCCGCCAACAGTTGCGCGGACGCGGGGCCGGCGAGCGCGAGCGCTAGGCTGCAGGTCAGAAGGGCCGGTAGTATGCGGGGCATGACGCCATCGAGTGTAGCAGCGGCCGCGCGGCAGGCCCGGCGAAATAATTTCCGCACAGAGTTGCGCGGGTGCGGGTGCGGGTGCTAGGGTAGTTGTTAGACGGCGGCCTGCTGGGGCGTTGGTGCCCTTGGGCCGCTGTTTTGCGCGCGCCGCGAGGCGCGAGCGAGGCTGGCCCGCCGCGGGGACCGGCCGGGGGGGCTCCTTGGGGGGCTTGTCCGGGCGGGGCGATCCGGGGCGGCGCGGATCTTTCACAGATCGGTTGGACGTGCAGAACGACTTCGTCTGATTCCGGGCCGAAGCGTTCCCGGCGCCGGCGGGGCCCCTCGGGGGTCTGGCGGGCAGGCCGGGAGACTTCAGTCGAGAGTTTGATCCCGGCTCAGAATCAACGCTGGCGGCGCGCCTAACACATGCAAGTCGAACGCGAAAGGGCCCTTCGGGGCCCGAGTAGAGTGGCGGACGGGTGAGTAACACGTGGATGACCTGCCCCCGGGAGGGGGACAACCCCGGGAAACCGGGGCTAATACCGCATACGCCGGCGGCCGTAGGGGCAGTCGGGAAAGCGCATGCGCCCGGGGAGGGGTCCGCGGCCGATTAGCTGGTTGGCGGGGTAAAGGCCCGCCAAGGCGACGATCGGTAGCCGGCCTGAGAGGGCGCGCGGCCACACTGGCACTGAGACACGGGCCAGACTCCTGCGGGAGGCAGCAGTGGGGAATCTTGGACAATGGGGGCAACCCTGATCCAGCGACGCCGCGTGACCGAGGAAGGCCCTCGGGTCGTAAAGGTCTTTCAGCGGGGACTATGGTGAAGGTACCCGCAGAAGCAGGAGCGGCTAACTACGTGCCAGCAGCCGCGGTAATACGTAGGCTCCAAGCGTTGTTCGGAATCACTGGGCGTAAAGCGAGCGCAGGCGGCGCGCCGTGCCGGTCGTGAAATCTCCCGGCTCAACCGGGAGGGGGCGGCCGGGACTGGCGGGCTAGAGTGCGGCAGGGGAAGGCAGAATTCCTGGTGTAGCGGTGGAATGCGTAGAGATCAGGAGGAATGCCGGAGGTGAAGACGGCCTTCCGGGCCGCCACTGACGCTGAGGCTCGAAAGCGTGGGGAGCGAACAGGATTAGATACCCTGGTAGTCCACGCCCTAAACGATGCATACTTGGTGTGGGCCCTTCAGTGGGTCCGTGCCGGAGCGAACGCGTTAAGTATGCCGCCTGGGGAGTACGGTCGCAAGGCTGAAACTCAAAGGAATTGACGGGGGCCCGCACAAGCGGTGGAGCATGTGGTTTAATTCGACGCAACGCGCGGAACCTTACCTGGGCTGGAAGCGCGGCGGGCGGTCCCGGAGACGGGGCTTCCCCTTCGGGGGCTGCCGCGGAGGTGCTGCATGGCTGTCGTCAGCTCGTGTCGTGAGATGTTGGGTTAAGTCCCGCAACGAGCGCAACCCTCGTCCCGCGTTGCCATCAATGGGACTCGCGGGAGACCGCCAGCGACAAGCTGGAGGAAGGCGGGGACGACGTCAAGTCATCATGGCCTTTATGTCCAGGGCTACACACGTGCTACAATGGGCGGTACAACGGGTCGCGAGGCCGCGAGGCGGAGCCAATCCCGCAAAGCCGCCCCCAGTTCGGATTGCAGGCTGCAACTCGCCTGCATGAAGCCGGAATCGCTAGTAATGGCGCATCAGAACGGCGCCGTGAATACGTTCCCGGGCCTTGTACACACCGCCCGTCACATCACGAAAGTGGGCTGTACTAGAAGTCCGCCAGCCAACCCCTCGGGGGGGCGGCGGCCGACGGTATGGCGCATGATTGGGGTGAAGTCGTAACAAGGTAGCCGTAGGAGAACCTGCGGCTGGATCACCTCCTTTCAAACGGGAAGGGGCCGCGGCGGCGCGCCAGGCGCGCCGGCCGGCCCCGGCCCGGGGGCAGGCGGGGTCCGCCTGCGCGTCCGGCCCGGCCTCGCGGGGCCGTAGCTCAGCTGGGAGAGCGTCCGGTTTGCAACCGGGAGGCCGCCGGTTCGAGCCCGGCCGGCTCCACGCGGGGGGCGCGTAGCTCAGGCGGTCAGAGCGCATCCCTGATAAGGATGAGGCCGCTGGTTCGAGTCCAGCCGCGCCCACCGCGGCGCGCGGGAACGAGGGATCGATGAGAGGGGAATAGGCGAAGGTCATAGGCAATCGCCGGAGGCGCGGCGCCGGGAGGCGCGGCGCCGTCCGAGTAGCGTCGTCCCGGGGGCCCCCGAGCGGGGGCGGCCCGGGGCAAGTCTTACGGGCAAGCTACTAAGGGCGCGCGGGGGATGCCTTGGCAGGAGCAGGCGACGAAGGACGCGGCCAGCTGCGAAAATCCTCGGGGAGCTGCAAGCAAGCTTGGAGCCGGGGGTGTCCGAATGGGGGAACCCGGCGGGAGCGCGACTCCCGCCGCCGCCGGCCTGGGGGCCGGCGGGGCGAACCCGGGGAAGTGAACCATCTCAGTACCCGGAGGAAGAGAAAACAACAGTGATTCCGCCAGTAGCGGCGAGCGAACGCGGAGGAGCCCAAACCGGGCCGCCCCCTCGGGGGGGCCCGGGGTTGTAGGGCCCCCCCAGGGGGGCGGCGCGGCGCCTAGCCGAAGGGCCTGGAAAGGCCGGCCGGAGGGAGTGACAGCCTCGTAGGCGAAAGGCGGCGCGCGGCCCGGGGGGGAACCCTGAGTACCGCGGGGCACGGGAAACCCAGCGGGAAGCTGCCGGGACCATCCGGCAAGGCTGAACACTCGCTCCTGACCGATAGTGGACCAGTACCGCGAGGGAAAGGTGAAAAGCACCCCTGCTAGGGGAGTGAAACAGTGCCTGAAACCGCGCGCCTACAAGCAGCGGGAGGGCTGCCCTTCGGGGCGGCCTGACCGCGTGCCTTTTGCATAATGAGCTGGCTAGTCGGCCCCGGCGGCGAGGTTAAGGAAGACCGAGCCGCAGCGAAAGCGAGTCCGAAGGGGGCGCGCAGTCGCCGGGGCCGGACGCGAAGCGGGATGAGCTGCCCTTGGCCAGGGCGAAGCCTGTGTGACAGCAGGTGGAGGCCCGAACCGGTGTCGGTTGAAAACGGCTCGGATGAGCCGAGGGCAGGGGTGAAAGGCCAATCAAATTCCGTGATAGCTCGTTCTCTCCGAAATAGCTTTAGGGCTAGCCTCGCGCGACGCGCGGCGGCGGTAGGCCACTGGCTGGACTAGGGGGCTTCGCAGCCTGCCGCATCCAACCAAAGCGCGAATGCCGCCGACGCAGGGCGCGGGAGTCAGACCGCGGGGGCTAAGCTCCGCGGTCGAGAGGAAAACAGTCCAGACCGCCGGCTAAGGCCCCCAAGCAGCGCTGAGTGGGTAAGGAAGTCAGGTCGCGATGACAGCCAGGAGGTTGGCTTAGAAGCAGCCACCCTTTCAAGAAAGCGTAACAGCTCACTGGTCGAGCGACCCGGCGCCGAAAATGTAACGGGGCTCAAGCGCAGCGCCGAAGCCGCGGGTTCCGGCCCCCCCACGGGGGGCGCCGGGGCGGTAGGAGAGCGTTCGCGCCGCCGCCGAAGGCGGCCCGGGAGGGCCGCTGGAGGGGCGCGAAGCGACTCTGCCAGCATTAGTAGCGAGAAGCCGGGCGAGAACCCCGGCCGCCGCAAGTCTAAGGGTTCCCGGGCAAGGTCGTTCCGCCCGGGGTCAGTCGGGTCCTAAGGCGAGGCCGCGAGGCGTAGCCGATGGACGCGCGGTTAATATTCCGCGACCGCCCTGCCGCCGTTATCACGACGGGGTGACGCAGGAAGCGAAGCAGGAGGGGCGATGGAAGCCCCCTTTGGCCGCCGCGAGGCCGCCGGGCAGGCAAATCCGCCCGGCGCGAGGCCGAGCGCGGACGCGAGGCCGCAAGGCCGCAAAGCTGCGTAGCTACACTGCCGGGAAAAACCTCTAAGGAGGGGGCAGGGCGCCCGTACCGCAAACGGACACACGTAGACGGGAAGAGCATTCTCAGGCGCTCGGGTGATTGGTTGTCCAGGAACTCGGCAAACTGGCCCCGTAACTTCGGGAGAAGGGGCGCCCCCGCGAGGGGGCCGCAGGGAAACGGCTCAGGCGACTGTTTAGCAAAAACACAGGTCTCTGCAAAGTCGAACACGACGTATAGGGGCTGACGCCTGCCCGGTGCCGGAAGGTTAACAGGAGCGGTCCGCTTCGGCAAAGCCGCGAATCGAAGCCCCGGTGAACGGCGGCCGTAACTATAACGGTCCTAAGGTAGCGAAATTCCTTGTCGGGTAAGTTCCGACCTGCACGAATGGCGTAACGATCTGAGCGCTGTCTCGACAACCAGCCCGGCGAAGTTGTGGTACCGGTGAAGACGCCGGTTACCCGCCAAAGGACGGAAAGACCCCGTGCACCTTGACTACAGCTTGGCAGCGATGCATGGCGTGGCGCGCGCAGCATAGGTGGGAGGCTTGGAAGCCGCCCCTCCGGGGGCGGCGGAGCCGCCGTTGAGATACCACCCTCGCGACGACGTGCATCTAACCCGGGGCCGTGAAGCCGGCCCGGGGACACTGCCTGGCGGGTAGTTTGACTGGGGCGGTCGCCTCCCAGAAAGCAACGGAGGCGCGCGAAGCTCGGCTCAGGCTGATCGGAAACCAGCCGCGGAGCGCAATGGTACAAGCCGGGCTGACTGCGAGACCGACAGGTCGGGCAGGTGCGAAAGCAGGCCATAGTGATCCGGCGGTTCCGCATGGAAGGGCCGTCGCTCAACGGATAAAAGGTACGCCGGGGATAACAGGCTGATCCGGGCCAAGAGTTCACATCGACGCCCGGGTTTGGCACCTCGATGTCGGCTCATCGCATCCTGGGGGTGGAGCCGCTCCCAAGGGTTGGGCTGTTCGCCCATTAAAGCGGTACGCGAGCTGGGTTCAGAACGTCGCGAGACAGTTCGGTCCTTATCCTTGGCGGGCGCAGGAAACTTGAGGGAAGCTGCCTCCAGTACGAGAGGACCGAGGCGGCCGGACCGCTTGTGAGCCAGCTGTCACGCCAGTGGCACCGCTGGGTAGCGAAGTCCGGAGGGGAGAAGCGCTGAAAGCATCTAAGCGCGAAGCCCCGCCCGAGACCAGGTTTCCCCGCGAGGGCACTCGCAGACGACGAGTTGGATAGGACGGGTGTGCAAGCGCGGCGACGCGCTCAGCTGACCGTTACTAATCGCCCCCCAGGCTTGCCCGCAAGGCTTGCCCCGGGCCGCCGCCAGCGGCGGCCCGGCGGCGCGCGGTTGCCGCCGCGCCTTCGCCGCACCCCCCGGATGCCGGGCCCGCGCGCCCGGCCAGCTCCCGGGTGGCCCCAGCGGGGAGGCCACACCCGTTCCCGTCCCGAACACGGCAGTTAAGCTCCCCAGCCCCGATGGTACTGCGCCGGCAACGGCGTGGGAGAGTAGGACGCCGCCCGGAACCCTTTCGCGGGCGCCCCCACAGGCGCCCGCCTAGCCCGCAGACCAGCCCCGCAGCTGCGCCGTGGCGATGCCAAGCCCCGGCAGCATCACCGGGATGCCTTCTTCCACCCCGTACACGGTGGCCCCGTCGCTCGTCACGAGGCCTTCCGCCAGCGGCCCCTCCACCGACGTGCCGTCAACGTGCTTGACGGTTCCGCCCGCGATGGCCTCGTTCAGCGCGGCAAGCTGCGGCTCGGTCAGCTCCAGCACCGGCACCTTGGTGATCGGACAGCACAAGATCTTCAGCAGCTCGGCGCTCACAGGCATTCTCGGGTTCGCAGCCTCCCCTCCAGCATAGTCGACCGCCGCCGCCGAGCCGCTGCCCGACGCATGCTCGCAGCGCCAGGCACGAGCCGCGCCAGCGTTGACATCCACCCCCGTCTCGGCTATAGTTAACGAACTCCGGCGCTCGCCAGCGGACGCCGCCGCAGGCGTAACTGCCGTGCGGAAACTCGTGCGCTCAGCTCGCTGTGGGGTCGGCGAGCGCTCGGGTAGGCATGGTTGCGGCCCGCGCTGCTGGAAGGGGCCAATCTTGCGAGGCCGTCGCATTCATGCAGGCGCAATCAGAAGAAACCAAGCCGGTCGCAGATGAGAACGGTTCCGGCGTCGCCGATGCGGCCGAGCAGGCCGTCGGCGAGCTGCCTCCCGCCCCGAATCTTCCGCCTCCAGAACTAGTCGACGCCGCACGCACAGCGGAGGAAGACTCGGTTGCGGCAGCGGAACCGGCAGCCGCCGAAGTCGGCCCCGGCCCGTCCTCCAGCGAAGTGCCCTCCGATGCGGCGGCGGCCCCGGCGGATCCGCCGGGCGCCCGGCAGTCGGAAGCCATGGACGAGCCCGCCGGCCCGGTGGCTTCTGTCTCGCCGACGCCACAGGAGGCTCCGCAGCTGGCAGACGCCAGCCCTGCCGAACGGGGATCGGACGATCCAGCGCCAGCTGGCGGGCAATCCGGGCCTGAGGCCGAGCTCGCCGCCGCCGCACCGGCTCCCGCGGTCGCCGCCGCGCCGCCACCAGCGCCTGCGGCCCCGCCATCGCCCGGCGGGCCGAGCGCCATCCCGGGCTTGCCCGACTTGGCCGGCCCCGAGGATGACCTGCTCGACGACATCCCGGACTTCGAGGACCCCGAGATGCTGCCGGACATCCCGGCGGACGCAGGGCCGGTCGTCCGCTCCGGCGCCCGTTGCAAGGGCACGGTTGTCGCCGTCCGCGACTCCGGCGTAATCGTCGCGTTCGGGACCAAGGTCGAGGGCAGCGTGCCCCTGGCCGAGTTCCAACAGGCCGACGGCACGGTCGCCGTAGAGCCCGGCCAAGAGATCGAAGTCTTGGTCGAGCGCATGGGGGCTCCCGGCGAGTATGCCGCCCTTTCGTTCAAGCGCGTCCGCGAACTGGAAGTGTGGGCCCGGATCCAACAGGCGCACGCGCACAACCTGTCGATAAAGGGCACGGTGGTCGGGCCCGTCAAGGGCGGCTTGCGCGTGGACATAGGCGTGCCGGCCTTCATGCCCGGCTCACAGGTCGACATTCGGCCCGTCCGCAAGATGGATTCGTGGGTCGGCAGCGAGGTCGAGGTTGCGGTCATCGAGTGCGACCGCCGACGCGGGAACGTTGTCGTCTCCCGCAGCAGCCTGCTCAGAGCGCGACAGCGCGAGCTGCGGGCCGAGACCCTCGGCAAACTCGCCGTGGGCGAGCCCGCCACAGGAGAGGTCACGACCATTACCTCGTTCGGAGTATTCGTTGACCTCGGGGGCATCGAGGGCATGATCAAGTACGCAGACCTGTCCTATGGCCGCGTCCGCAAGGCGGAGGACCACGTCCAGGCGGGCCAGCAGCTCACCGCCAGGGTCATGCGCATCGACGAAGCAAGGGAGAAGATCGTCCTGAGCCTGAAGGCCATGCAGCCCGATCCGTGGCTTACGATCGGGGAGCGTTTCACCGTCGGGCAACGAGTCCGCGGACGGGTCACCAGCGTGAAGGACTATGGCGCTTTCGTCGAACTCGAGCCGGGCGTCGAGGGACTGGTCCATTTCTCGGAGATTGACTGGTCGCGCCGCGCCAAGCATCCCACCAAGACATTCACCCCTAACACCGACACGGACGCGGTAGTGCTGGCGATCGACCCCGACCAGCGCCGCATCTCTCTGAGCGCCAAGCGCCTCACGCCAGACCCGTGGGACACGCACGCTGCCAGCTTGGAAGTTGGCCAAGTAGTCAAGGGCGTCGTGCGCAAGATCGAAAACTACGGGCTGTTCGTCGAGATCGCGCCGGGAATCGAGGGCTTGGTGCACGTTTCAGACCTGTCCTGGGATTCGCGCCCGACCCAGCCCAGGGAAGTGGCGCAGAAGGGACAGGAGATTTCCACGGTGATCCTTCAGACGGACTTGGAGAACCGCAAGCTTTCACTGGGCGTCAAGCAGCTGCAGCCGGACGCGTGGGACGCCTTCCTGATCGAGAACTCGGTCGGCGACGTCTTGCCGGGCACGGTGCGACGGATCGCGAAGTTCGGCGCGTTCGTCGAACTGTTGACCGGCGTGGAGGGCTTGTGCCACAGTTCCCAGCTCCCGAAGGATCGCAGCGCGATCAAGCCCGGGCAGCAGCATGAGTTCGAGATTCTCGAGCTCAACGAGCGCACGCGGCGCATCGGGCTGCGCTATCTTTGAGCGGGCCGCCTCGCGACAGGCCACAGTCGGCACAGGCTGTGCGCGCGGGGCCACGTGGGCTGAGCGCTGACTGCAACGGGCGTGGCCCCGCTGCTGGCGGGGCCGGCGCCTCTCCGCTAGTTGTCCCCGTTGTCTCGCTGGCGCAGGTCGTAGACCGACTCGGGTCCGAACACGGTCCATTCCTCGAGCCAGCTTTCCTTCGTGCCGAAGCAGGGCCATTTTTTTGTCCGAGTCCGAGGCAGTGCACGACAGTAGCCGGAGGGGCAGTGGCTGCCTGCTAGAGTTTGCGAGCTCGGCATGGTAGCGCTGTCTGCTGCGAGGACTGGACATTTTGTTGTCAGTCTGTCAGGCTAGGCTCTAGTGGCAGCGCCAAGCGGCTTGCGGGATCTGGATTTGCGCTCCGTGCAGGTGCGCCCCACGCACGGTGCGCAGGAGCACCGGCGCTGGGACCGCTTGGTGGCCAGCCACCACTACCTAGCGTTCGAGGGGTTGTTCGGCAAGGCCCTGCGGCATGTGGCGACGCTGGGGCAGGACTGGATCGCACTGGTGGGCTGGCAGGCCGCCGCGCTCAAGCTGGCGGCCCGTGACCGCTGGATCGGCTGGAGCCCGCAGCAGCAGCGGCGGCGCCTGCATCTGCTCACGCAGAACTCGCGCTTCGTGATTCTGCCGGCTTGGCAGGGGGCGCCCAATCTGGCCTCGCGGGTGCTCGGGCTGAGCTTGCGACGGCTTTCGGACGACATGTTGGCCGAGCACGGCATTCCGAGCCTGTTAGCGGAGTCGTTCGTGGACCCTGAACGCTTCGCCGGCACCTGTTACCGGGCCGCCAACTGGCGCTCGCTGGGCTTCAGCGGCGGCTACGCACGGCTGCCGGGTGCCACGCCGCGCTGGCGTCGGCACGGCCAGCGGAAGGAGATTTTCGTGTACGAATTGCAGCCCGGCGCGGCCCTCAAGCTGGCCCAGCCGGAGGATGATCCGGCCTGGGACGGGCCGGCCCGCAGCGCGCCCCCCGACGCGCAGACGCTGCGCAGTCTGTTCGAGTTCCTCGGCGAGTTGCCCGAGTACCGCCATGCGCGCGGCAAGCGCTACGGCTTGCGCAGCGTGCTGGCCTTGGCGGTGGCGGCGCGCCTGTGCGGCTACCGCGGGGTGACCGCCTTCGCCCAGTTCGCGGCCCTGCTGAGCCAGTCGCAGCGACTGGCGGTGGAGTGTTTCTACAGCCCCAGCAAAGGCTGCTACACGAGTCCGTCGATCACCACGTTCCACAACATTCTGGCGACCCTAGAGCCGCAGACGCTGGAGGAGGCGGTGCGCGGGTGGGCCCTCCAGCAAAGCGCGCAAGTGCAGTCACAGCAAGACGCTACGGATTCGTCCAAGGCCGCCAGCGAGGCACCCAGCGAGGGCCCGGCAGTGCTGCCGGGCGTGAGCCTGGACGGCAAGGACGTGCGCGGGGCCTCCAAGCAGAGCGCACACGGTCGGCGCATGCTGCTGGCCGCGGTGGAGCAGGGCAGCGGCGTGGTGCTGGGACAGTTGGAGATCGACTCCAAGACCAACGAGATCCCGGCCTTCCGGGAACTAGCCAGGCAACTCGACCTGGCCGGGCGGGTGGTCACCGGCGACGCGCTGCACGCCCAGCAGGAGACGGCCCGCTGCCTGCTCGAGGAATCCCAGGCAGACTATCTGATCACCGCGGTGAAAAACAACCAGCCAACGCTGTTCCGGGACCTGCAAGAGATGGACTTCAGTGCCTGCCCGCTGGTGGAGACGCTGGACAAGCAGCATGGCCGCATCGAGCGCCGACGCTACTGGGTCAAGGACATCAGCGCCGCCGAATGGGACGACTATGCCGCCCTGCACGGCCGCCAGCAGGCCATCCGCGTCGAACGTCGGCGGCAGCACGTCAAGAGCGGCAAGAGCAGCACCGAAGTGAGCTATGCGCTCACCTCGCTGGGCCCCGCACGGGCCACCCCCGAGCAACTCGCGGAGTTGCTGCGCAACCACTGGCAGATCGAGAACCGCCTGCACTATGTGCGTGACTTCACCTACGACGAAGACCGCTGCCGCGTGTATGTGCGCGACCTGCCGCGCAACCTGGCCTGTCTGACCAACACGGCCATTTCGATCATCCGCTGCCTGCCCCAATTCCGCTACGTGCCGGAGGCCAACCGGCATTTCGCGGCACGCCCGCAGGAGGCTCTCGACTTGCTGCTGCAAGCGCCCTCGCCTTAGCCCATGCGAGCGTCCCGCCAGCCTGCCCGGCAACGCCTTGCGAGGCGTCACACCCCCGCTGCGCCGACACTGTCCAGTGCCCCCTCGCGGGCGCTGCGAAGAGCGGCCCAGCGCCCTTCGAGCAGGCCCTTGCAACTCCAGCGACAGGCTGCCCTAGTTGCACGAGCAACGATCCGATCCCATCAGACGAGTCACGTATCGACAAAAAAATGTACCTGCGTGCCGAAGGCCCCGATGTAGCCCTCCCCCTCGTCCGTCAGGGCCGGCGAGTTCGCCGAGAATGTGTTGATCGAGCTGGCGACGAGCGAAGACGGGTTGTTCAGCACGTGCAGGCTGCTGCTGGGGCGGCCGTCTGAGGACGTGGTGTAGATGCTCGCCTGGGTATTAGCGTGCACTGTGGGGCCCAGCCTCGCATCGACCGCAGAGAGTGTGTATCCGGCTGTGTTTTCGCCGGTCGCAAAGGATAGACCAACGTAGCGGTCAAAGTTTTGGCCTATTGTGATAGCGGCGCTGTGCGTCTGCCCGGTATTGCTGACGAGCGTCGTCTGCGCTTGGGCCAGTGCCGGGCCGAGCAGCGCGAGCCAAGCCGCCAGCGCCGGGGCAAGAAGCAAGGGAATCGAGCGCACCAGTCCCAGGGCGCGGCCCCGCTGCCGATGTCGGCCATCAAGGAACACTCCGTGTTGGCGGCAAGGTTGATGCCGCTGTCGAGCGCGGTGAACTGATGGAGTCCGGCGGAGGAGGATATCGAGCACCGCTTTGGGAGCGTGCCGGCGAGGATGCCGACGTTCGCATGATGGATGCCGACGCTCTAGGGGGGCACTGTCGTACCGGGCTGACGGAAGTGCAAGTCCACGCGGGTCAGCCTCAAGGCGCTGTCGCCGGCGGCGAAATTCTGGAAGAACTCCTCCAAGAATGTCGACTAGGAGTCGGCCGCCTGAGCGGAGTTGCTCACCAGCTTGCTGGAAGTCTGCCCGGGCGCCGAACTGGAAGCAGGCAGCTAGGCGAGAGCGACCACGAGCACGCACTGCGCCGCCTGCCGAGCGCTCCGTGCGCAGGAAACGGAACGAGCCCAGCGGGGGCGGCTGCGGAAAGGCGGGAGAGCAAGATCGACGCTCAGGCCGGCTGACTCCTAACGCTGTCGGGCTGTCCCGTTCCCAGCCTAGCGTCGCCCGCAAGCTGTGGCCGGCGTGAGGCGCGCCCCGGAATCGTGCTGGGCGTGCGATCAGCCCAGCGGCGGTCCGCCCCGAAACTTCATGTTGACGCGAATTATAAATTCCCGACATGGTTCATACAACATCTTCACATATCTTTACATTCGCTGGCCGGAGTTTGGCTGGCATCCGATCCCGGTGAACGCGGGGCGGGCTGTTGTCGATCAAAGGCCGGAGCAGTGCGCGCGCGGCTGCGCGCGAACTGCGGGTCAAAGACTGCGCTGCGCCCGTATCCAGACCGCCTTTTCCCGCAGCTGCGCGTACGCGGGCCGGAAGCCTGCCTGGCAAGAACTAGTCCATTCGTTTCAACTATGTACAATTACTAGACGGGCCTCGGTCAGCAGCGCCGTCTGCGCTACAATGGCCCGAAAGGGAGGTTGAAACCCAAACCACATGACAAAAGCAGAACTTGTTTCCGAGGTCGTGAATTCCACGAGCACAACCCGCCAGGAAGCGGATGTGATCGTAGACACGGTCTTGGATAGCATCGTCAGTTCGCTCACAAAAGGAGAGAAGGTCGAGTTGAGAGGCTTCGGCAGCTTCCGCACTCGCCAGCGCCCGGCCCGCCAGGGACGCAATCCGCGTTCCGGGGAGATGGTCGAGGTACCTTCCAAGACGATCCCGTTCTTCAAAGCCAGCAAACAGCTGCGCGACGCCGTCGGCGATTCCACGCCGACCGAATAGACCTAAAGCCCGCCCGAGGCGGCGGCCGCGCGATGGACTTTCTTTGGAGCCCGTGGCACTGCCGCTACGTCACGGGTGTCTCCGAAGCCAGTGCCCGGCAGGGTTGCGTTTTCTGCCGCATCATGGACGCGAGCGTCCCTGATCGTCAGTCGGTGATCCAGCCTCGGGCCGAGCATAATTCCGTCATCCTCGATCGCTACCCGTACGCCAGCGGCCACATGCTGGTCGTGCCGTGGCAGCACGTCGCGAAGCTGGCAGCCGCGTCGCAAGGCGCCGCTTCGGAAATGATCGAGTTGACGCGCCGCATCGAATGCGTGTTGGACAGGCCATACCGGCCCGACGGGATCAATGTCGGGATGAACATCGGCCGCGCCGCTGGCGCGGGCGCAGCCGATCATATCGACATGCATGCGTTGCAGCGCCGGTCGGCGGACTCGAACTGCGCGACGATGATCGGGGAGACTCGGGTGCCGCCGGAGGCGCTCGAAGTGACGTGGGAGCGGGCCACGGCGGAGTTCGAACGGTCTTGAGGAGGCGTTGACGGGCCAGCGACCCGGTGCGCTTCCTATAATCACAACGATGGTCGCAGACGGTGCATCGCTGCTGAGGGTGGCCTTGGCGCTGTATGCGGTGGGCCTGCTCGACGCGCTGTATGCGGTGGCGAAGCCCCGGCACAAGCTGTCGCGGCTGGCCCTCTACGCCTTTTTGGTTGGCACTGGCGCACACTTTTGCTCGCTAGCGCTGGACAGCTGGGCGCAGGGCCGTTTCGCCGTGCAGACCCTGCAGCAGATGTCCTCGATGGCGTCGTTCTTCATGGCGGCGGCGTTCCTGGCCGCCTATGCGCGGTTCAAGTACACGAGCCTGGCGGTCTTTGCGTTCCCGCCAGTGTTCGTGCTGGCGCTCGCCGGTGCCTTGGGCGGCGCGGCGCCGACTGCATCGCGGCCGATGCTGCAGTGGTGGATATCCGCGCATGCCGCGTTGTTCCTGCTGGGCTATTCCGCGCTGTTCCTAGCCTGCGTGGCGGGCCTGATGTACCTCATCGAAGAACGCGATCTCAAGGCCAAGCGCCAAAGGCCGTTCTCCAACCACTTGCCCCCGCTGGGCAAGCTGGACGAGATCGGCTACAAGGCGCTGGCGGCTGCGTTCGTGCTGATCACGCTGGGGCTCATCGCCGCGTCGGTCTGGGCGTTCACCAAGTGGGGCGCGAACTGGATGGTCGACCCCACGATCGCGCTGGCGTTCCTGACGTGGGGGATCGCTTTCGTGATTGTCCTGGGTCGGATGGCGGCCGGATGGCGCGGGCGCAGGGGCGCCTATCTTGCCATCGCCGGCTTCTGTTGCGCGGCGCTGACTTGGATCGTCAACAGCGGCGCTCACACGTTCATGGGCCAATGAATATCCAACTTGTCGGGATGAACCACAAGACCGCGCCGGTGGAGGTGCGCGAACGCCTCGCTCTGTCGGAAGAGGGCGCGGGCGAGCTGGCGCGAGAACTGACGCGCGGGGACTCGATCGACGAGGCCATGGTCCTGTCCACCTGCAACCGCGTGGAGTTCATAGCGAGCGGCGAGCCTGACGCGCTGCACGGCGAGTTCGTGCGTCGCTTCAGCGGCTCGGTCAACGGTTCCGGGCCGCCGCAAGGCGCCCTGTACAACCTGGCCGAGCGGCAGGCAGTGCGCCACGTCTTTCGCGTCGCGTCGAGTCTGGACTCGATGGTGGTGGGAGAGCCGCAGATCTTGGGCCAGGTGCGAGAGGCTTACCAGCGAGCCAAGGAGGCCGGAGCCCTGGGCGGGCCGCTGGAGCGCCTGATGTCGGATGCGTTCCGCGTGGCGCGTCGCGTGCGCAACGAGACCGAGATCGGCAAGATGGCCGTGTCGGTCAGCCATGTTGCCGTGGAATTGGCGCGCAAGATCTTCGGCGACCTCGACGGGCGCGCCGTCCTGCTGATCGGCGCGGGGGAAATGGCCGAGGCGGCGGCCCGCCACTTGCAGGCCGCCGGCACGTCGCGGCTGTGGGTGACAAATCGCACCGCCTCGGGTGCCGACCGGCTGGCTTCCGAGTTTGCGGGAGAGACGGTGCCGTTCGAACGCCTGCTGGAAGCTCTCCAGAGCGTTGACATCGTGATCTCTTCGACCGGGTCCGCCGAGTTCATCCTGTCTCGGCGCGCGGCCGAGGGCGTCATCGCCGCCCGGCGCAACAAGCCCATTTTCTTGGTCGACATCGCCGTTCCGCGCGATATCGACCCTGCGATCAACGAGGTCGAGAATGTCTTCGTCTACGACATTGACGACCTCCAGCAGGTCGCGGAGGCGAACATGGAGAGCCGCCGCCGCGAGGCCGAACTGGCGGAGAAGATCATCGACGCCGAGGTCGGGCGCACCTTCCAGCGCATCAAAGCCAGCCAGGCCGCGCCGGCCATCGTGTCCTTGAACGAGCGCTTGGAAGCGATCCGCCAGGGCGAGCTGGAGCGTCACCAGGCGAAGTTGCGCGGCTTGAGCGCCGAGCAGCGCGCGGTCGTGGAGCAGCTGACCCGGTCCATCATCAGCAAGGTGGCCCACCACCCGATCCGCGAGGCGAAACGCAGCGCGTCCGACCCCCGCTCCCGGATCACGGTGGAAGATATCCGCCGCATTTTCGGGCTCGACTAGGCCTCGGCGTGGACAGCCTTACGATCGGCACGCGGGGATCGCCGCTGGCCCTGTGCCAGGCGCGCTGGGTAGCGTCCCAGCTAGCCGCGTGCGGCACGCCGGCCAGCATTCGAGTGATCAAGACAACCGGCGACCAAGACGCCAAGGTCCCGCTGGCGGCGCTGGGTGCGCAGCGCGGCTTCAAGGGTGTCTTCACCAAGGAAATCGAGGACGCCCTGATCGCCGGCGAGATCGACCTTGCGGTGCACAGCCTGAAAGACCTGCCCACCGAGATCGACGAGCGATTGGCGCTGGGATGCGTGCCGGCGCGAGCCGACCCCCGGGACGCGCTGCTGGGCCGCCGGCTCGCCGAATTGCAACCCGGAGACCGCGTCGGCACCGGCTCGCTGCGGCGCGCGGAACAGCTGCGCGCGCTCGTGCCGGGAGTGGAAATCGCCGGCGTGCGCGGAAATGTCGACACGCGCATCCGCAAGCTGCGCAGCGGGCAATACGACGCGATCATCTTGGCGGCGGCCGGGCTCGAGCGACTCGGGCTGCTGGACGAGGCCGACGAACTTCTCGCGCCGACCCAGATGGTGCCGGCGATCGGTCAGGGAGCGCTCGGAATCGAGGTCCGGGCAGGCGACCTGCGGGTCTGGGATGCCTTGGCCGCGATCCACGATCTGCCGACGGCGTCTGAAGTGGCGGCGGAGCGGTCGCTGCTGCGAGCGTTGGGAGGGGGATGCGACGTCCCACTGGGAGGGCACGCGACCTGCGACGCGAGCGGAATCACGTTGCGTGCGGCTGCTGCGCTGGACCGGGGGGGCTTGGCCAAGCTGCAAGAGACCGCGCCGGCCGGCGCCGCCGTCTCGCTCGGAGTCGCGGTGGCAGAGAAGCTCCGCGAGCTAGGGGTCGAGTCTTGCGGCCCGGCGGCCTGAGTCGGCCGGTGTCAGGCAGCCCGCTCGAGGTGCTCTTCGAAGCAGGCGTCCACGCAGGCCAGGACCTCGGCCGGTGAAGCGGCCCGGTGCACCTGCTTGCGCAGCTGGGCCCCGTTGCGCATGCCGCGCGTGAAGTAGGTCGCGAACTGCTTCATCTTGCCCAGGGGGCTGCCGGAGATCTTGCCGGCGTCCTCGCGCAGCAGGCGGTAGTACCGCATGAGCAGCTCGTAGCGTTGCCGCTCGCTGGCCAATTCGTAGGAGCCGGTGCCGAGGTACTGCTGGATCTGGCGGAAGATCCACGGGTTGGTCGCGGCCGCCCTGCCGATCATCACGCCGTCGCAGCCGGTGTGCCGGAACATCCGCACGCAGTCCTCGGGCGAGAACACGTCTCCGTTGCCGACGACCGGGATCCTCACGGCCTGCTTGAGCTCGGCGATGCGGTCCCAGTCGGCTTCGCCGGAGTAGCCCTGCTGGCGGGTGCGGCCGTGCAGGGAAACGCCTTGCAGGCCGCAATCCTCGGCGAGTCGGCCCATCTGCTCGACCACGATGCTGCCGTCGTCCCAGCCGGTGCGGAACTTGCACGTGAACGGGATCGAGACCGCAGAGCGGACAGCCGTGAGGATGCGCTCGACCAGCGGCAGGTCACGCAGCAGCCCAGACCCGCCGTTGCACTTGACGACCTTCTTGACCGGGCAGCCGAAGTTCATGTCGACCCCGTCGAAGCCCAGGTCCTCGACCACCTTGGCGGCGTCGGCCAGCACGGCGGGGTCCGAGCCGAACAGCTGGGCCACGATCGGGTGCTCGTCCGGTTCGAAGTGCAGGTAGTTGAAGGGCGAGCGGCGGGGCTTGGCATTGGGCTTGGCGTGGTTTGCCACGACGCCGTGCGAGCTGGTGAACTCTGTCATGATCAGGCCGCAGCCTGACAGGTTCCGGATCACGCGTCGGAACACCGTGTCGGTCACGCCCGCCATCGGAGCCAGCACGATCGCCGGCTCGATCACGAGCGTGCCGAAGCTTAGCCGTTGCGGAACAGCCACTGTTCGCATTTTATCCCGCCGCGGTGCGAGGCGGCCTCACGTGTCCGACAGCTCGTCGAGGGAGCGCGGCCAGTCGCTGCGCAGCAATCGGGACAGCGCGCGGTCCTTGAGCAGCTTGCCGTCGGTCTGGCAGCGGGCGCAGTAGTTGGTTTCGTTGGCCGCGTAGCGGATGCGCTGCACCGGCGCGCCGCAGTCCGGACAGGGCTCGCGATACCTGCCGTGGACCGCCATGCCGTCCCGAAAGGCGGTGACCTTCTCCGGAAAGCGCTCGCGCGCCTCGCCGCAGAGCCGCTCTGTCCACTCGCTGAGCACGGCCCGCGTGGCCTCGAACAAGCGCTGCATCTCCGCCTCGCCCAGGTTTCTCGTCAGAGCCACGGGCGACAGCCGCGCGCGGTACAGGATTTCGTCCGAATAGGCATTGCCGATACCGCTGCATATGCTCGGATCGGTCAGCGCCCGCTTGAGCGTGCGGTTGCGCCGCCGCATGGCGTCGCCAAATTCCGCCGGGGAGGCTTCAAGGACTTCGAGCCCGCCGCGGTGAAGAGCGTCGAGGGATTCGGACCCGCGCGCGACGTGCAGCGACGCCCGGCGCTTGGAGCCAGCTTCGGTCAGCAGCAGGGTCCCGTTGGGAAAGTCGAACGCTGCCAGCCCGCGCTTGCCCGGTACCTTGGCAGCGGGCTGGTCGCGCCAGTGGAGCCGGCCGGCGATCATCAGGTGCAGTACCAGCCAGTATTCGTCTTCCAGGCCGAGCGCGATGCGCTTGCCCAAGCGGCGGAACCGCCGCACCTGCTTGTCGCAGCAGGCCTCCGGCGCCGGCTCGACCGTGCGCAGCAATAGCGGGCTGGCGATCCGGACCGCTTGCAGCCGCTGGCCCTTGATGCGAGGCTTGAGGGCCTCGATGTACGCGGCGATGTCAGGCAATTCTGGCAAGGCGCACCCGCTCGTCACAGCGGCCGGAACGGGAAGATCCACGGGCACAGGACGACGCAAATCACGGCCAGCAGGATCGTCAGCGGAAGGCCGACCTTCGGAAAGTCCAGGAAGCGATAGCCGCCGGGTCCGTACACCATCAGGTTCGTCTGGTACGAGATTGGCGAAAGGAAGCTCAGGCCGCAGCCGACGATCAGGCAGAAGGCGAATGGCTCCGGGTGCAGGCCGAGTTCCCGGGCGGTGGCCATGGCGACGGGAAAGACCAGGGCGGCCGCGCCGTTCTTGGAGATGACTTGGGCGAAGGCCGCCGCGAACAGCACGAGCGCCAGCAGCATAGCGCGGTGGCCCAGCCCGAGGGCCTGGCCGAAGTCGAGCAGGGCGGCGGCCAGGGCCGTCGCGGCACCGGACTGGGCGAGCGCCGCTCCCATCCCGAGCGCGGCGGCCACGGCTACCAGAACCCGCAGGGGAATCGCCTCGAAGGCTTGGTTCGCGCTCACGCAGCCGGTGAGGATCATGAGCAGGGCCGCGCACAGGCAGACCACCACCGGCGGCCAAGCCGTGAACGCCACCCCCGCCACCAGCAGCCCGGCCACTGCGACTGCCCGCCACATGCGGTCGTGCCTGGGCTGGGCGAAGCTCGAAACCGGCGAGACCAGGCAGAATTCGCTGGAATTGCGGTAGTGATCGGCGAAGCCGGGCGGGGTCTCCAGCAGCAGCGTGTCGCCGGGCTGCAACTCGATGTCTCCGACCTTGCGGCGAATCAACGCGCCGCTGCGATGCACGGCGACCACGGCTGCGTTGAAGACTGTCCGGAAGCGGGACTGGCGCACGCTCTTGCCCGCAAGCGGCGAACTGGCCGGGATCACTGCCTCCACGAGTTCGCGGTCAGCCGAAGAGACCGCCTCCTCGTCCCGGTGATGCTGCGTGGGAGCCAGACCTCGGATGCGCTGCAGGTCCACTACCGAATCCAGCACGCCCGTGAACCCCAGGCGATCCCCGGCCCTCAGCGTCGTTTCCGGGCCGGGGGCCGGAATGACGAGGCCGCCGCGCTCGATCTCGAACAGGAACAGTCCGGGCAAGCTGCGCAGCCCGGCCGACTCGATCGTCGCCCCAGCGGCGGCTGAGTCGGCCAGCACGTCCATCTGCACGGTGTAGCGGCGGGCGCTGTCCCATTCGTCCGCCAGCGGCTGACGCTCGGGCAACAGGCCCGGCGAGGCGCAGACAAGATACGCCAGGCCGACCCCGGCCAGCGGCAGGCCCAGCAGGGCGGGCCCCCAGAACTGCAGCTGGGACGAGGGGGCAGCGAGGCCGGAATCGGCCAGGTACTTGACGTACAGGCCCATCACGATGAGGTTGGAGGCGCTGCCGATGAGCGTCAGCTGCCCGCCCAGGATCGACGAGAAGCTCAGCGGCATGAGCAACTTGGACGGGCTGACGCGGATTCGCTTGGCCCAATCGCGCACGATCGGCAGGTACATTGCCACGACTGGAGTATTGTTGATGAAGGCGGAGAGCAGCGTGACGGGGACGATCAGGCGCAACTGGGCGCCGCGCACCGAGCGAGGCCGGCCCAACAGCCGGTTTGCCAAGGCGGTCGAGGCGCCTGTCTCGAACAGGCCCGCGGCCACTACGAACAGCGCCCCGATGGCGACCACTGCGGGATGGGCGAAGCCGGCCAGCGCGGATCCCGGATCGACCGCGCCGATCAGGATCTGGGCCAGCAGGCCGGCCAGCATCGCCGTTTCCACGGCGACGCGATTCGTGGCAAGCGCTGCGACCACCGCCACGACCACGCAGATGGCCAGCAGGCCTGCAAAGGGCATAACTGCCAGAATATCGGAAGCGCCGGGCTGCAGCCGCCCGGTGCTTCCCAGGCTCATCGCCGTCGGACTCGCCGCGTGCGCCGTCGCTTTCGGCCAGCCCGCGGGCTTCAACTACGACGAGGCGGCCGTGCCCACCTACGAGCTCCCGCAGATCCTGCGCAGCGCAGATGGCGCCGCGGTGAGGACGGCGGCGGATTGGCCCGCCCGCCGCGCCGAGATCTTGGAGCTATTCCAAGACCAGGTTTACGGCGCCGCCCCTGCAGCGCCGCCCGGCATGGCATTCAGCGTCTTGGAAGAAGACGCCGCGGCTCTCGGCGGGCTCGCGCATCGCAAGCAGGTGCGCGTCGAGTTCGGCGATGCGGCGGGGGTGTCGAGCATGGAAATCTTGCTCTACACCCCGGCACGGGCCGCGGTTCCGGTTCCGGTCTTCTTGGGCCTGAATTTCGGCGGCAACCACACCGTCCACCAAGACCCGGCGATCCGGCTGGCGGATCGCTTCACAGCGGACGGCCTGGAAAAGGGCAGGGATGCGGATCGGGGCAGCCGTTCCAGCCGTTGGCAGGTGGAGATGCTGCTCCGGCGCGGCTACGGCGTCGCGACGGCGTATTGCGGCGATCTCGACCCAGATTTCGACGATGGGTTTCGCAACGGCGTCCATCCGCTCGCGCCGCCCGAGGATCCGGGCGACTGGGGCACCATCGCGGCATGGGCGTGGGGCCTGAGCCGGGCGCTGGACTACCTGCAGACCGACGCGCGCGTGGCGGGCGCGCGCGTGGCGGTCATCGGCCATTCCCGGCTGGGCAAGACGGCGCTGTGGGCAGGCGCCCGCGACGAGCGCTTCGCGATGGTGATTTCCAACGATTCAGGCTGCGGCGGCGCGGCCTTGAGCCGCCGGCGGTTCGGCGAGACCGTCGAGCGCATCAACACGCGCTTCCCACACTGGTTCGCCGACAACTTCTCCGCCTACAACGGCAAGGAAGACGAGCTTCCCGTGGACCAGCACATGCTGCTGGCGCTGGTCGCCCCCCGCCCGCTCTACGTGGCCAGCGCCGCGGAAGATCTGTGGGCGGACCCGCAAGGCGAGTTCCTCGCGGCGCGGCATGCGGGCGAGGTGTACGAGCTGCTCGGCCGGCGTTCGTTGGGGGCGCTGCAGCGCCCTGCCGTGGACGAGCCGGTGATGCGCGACGTGGGCTACCACATCCGCGCCGGCAAGCACGACATCACGGCCTATGATTGGGAGCGCTACATCGAATTCGCGGACAGCCACTGGCCTCGAGACTGACGCTTCCCGCGGGCACCGAATTGCAGCCAGGCTATTGCCGAAACCCCCGAAACTCGATACAGTAACTTGCGGGAGCACGTCGAACTCGAATGCGGGGCCTCGCCACTTCGACTGGCCGCTGCGCGCTGGCCTTGTGCCTGAGCGCCGGGTTGGCGCAGGTCCACGCCTCTCCGGCGTCCAACCACCGGTCCACGCTGGATCGGTTCTGCGTCGGATGCCACGGCGGCGATAGCGCCTCGGCCGACCTGCGCCTCGACAGCGCGGACCTGGCGGGAGTGCATGACGCTCCCGAGATCTGGGAGCGAGTGGTGCACAAGCTGCGCACCGGCACGATGCCCCCGCCGGACATGCCCCAGCCGCCCGTGGCGGACCGCGAGGTCTTGCTGGACTGGCTGGAGGCGTCGCTCGATGCGGCGGCGCTGCGCTCGCCCAACCCCGGGCGCACCGAGGCGTTGCGACGCCTGAACCGGACCGAGTACGAGAACGCGGTCCGGGACCTGCTGGCTGTCGAAATCGACGCCGGGGCGCTGCTTCCGCAGGACGAGAGCGGGCACGGCTTCGACAACGTCAATGTCTCCGATCTGTCGCCCATGCTGCTCGGCCGCTACATCTCGGCAGCCCAGAAGATCAGTCGGCTGGCGGTAGGCAGCGGCCAGGTCGAGCCGCACAGCGACATCATCCGGGTAAAGCCCGACGTGACCCAGGAGCGCCACGTACCCGGGTTGCCGCTCGGCTCGCGCGGGGGGGTGACCGTGACGCACGCCTTCGTGCAGGATGGCGAATACGAGATCCAGATCTGGCTCTCGCGGAACCGCAACGAGGAAATCGAGGGCCTGCGGCGCGAGCACGAGGTTCATCTGCTGCTCGACCGCCAGCGCATTGAAACATTCAGCGTAGTCCCGCCCAGAGACCGGTTCGACTTCTCGCACGTCGACAAGCACCTCAAGAAGCGCGTGTCCGTGACGGCCGGGCCGCACCAGCTCGCAGTGACGTTTCCCAAGACCGAGTCCTCTTTGCTGGAAACCATGCGGAAGCCGACGCAGTCGCGCTTCAACATGCACCGCCACCCGCGGACAGCGCCGGCGGTGTTCCAGATCTCGGTCACCGGTCCGTACTCGGGCCGCAGCCCGGCGGATACTCCCAGCCGCCGCAGGCTGTTCACGTGCAGGCCGACCGGACCAGCGGACGAGACGGACTGCGCCAGGCAGATCGTTTCCGCGCTCGTCCGGCGGGCCTATCGCCGCCCGGTCAGCGACGAAGACTTGCTCCGGCCGTTGGAGTTCTTCCGCAAGGGACGGCAGAACGGCGGCTTTGACGCGGGCATCGAGCGAGCGCTGACGGCAGTGCTGGTGAGCCCCGAATTCCTGTTCCGGACCGAGGCGGCAGCGGCTGCCGCGTCCGGTTCCGGCGCGGCCCGGATCAGCCCGGTGGAGCTGGCCTCGCGCATTTCGTTCTTCCTCTGGAGCAGCATCCCTGACGACGAGTTGCTCGCGGCAGCGGCCAGCGGCGAGCTGGGCAGCGACGAAGGCTTGGAGCGGCAGGTGCGCAGGATGCTGGCCGACGCGCGGGCTGCGAACTTCGCCTCCAACTTCGCCGGGCAGTGGCTGCGCCTGCGCAGCTTGGAATCGTTCTCTCCCGATGCCCGGCTGTTCCCCGATTTCGACGACAACCTGCGGCAAGCGCTGCGCAGGGAGACCGAATTGTTCGTGGAGAGCATCGTGTCCGCGGACCGCAGCGTGCTGGACCTGATCAAGGCCGATTACACGTACCTCAACGAGCGGCTGGCCAAGCACTACGGCATCGACGGCGTGTACGGCACGCGCTTCCGGCGCGTTGCCCTGGATGCCGCGAGCAAGCGCGGAGGCTTGTTGCGCCACGGCAGCGTGCTGACCGTGACTTCCTACCCGACGCGGACTTCTCCGGTGCTGCGCGGCACTTGGGTGCTCGAGAACATCTTCGGCGCCCCCCCGCCCGCGCCACCGCCCAACGTGCCGGCATTGGACAACGCCGTGTCGGCATCGCTGCCGATGCGCGAGCGCCTGAGCGCCCATCGTGACAACCCGGCCTGCGCGAGCTGCCACCGGACGATCGATCCGGTCGGCTTCGCGCTGGAGAACTTCGACGCCCTGGGCCGCTGGCGGGACTACCTCGACGGCGTCGAGGTGGATGCGGCGGGCGGGCTGCCGGGAGCGGGCGAGTCCGCTCGCGGCGTGGCCGACCTGGAGCGGGCCCTGCTGGCCAGGCCGGAGCTGTTCGTCGGGACACTGACGCGGAAGTTGCTGACTTTCGCTCTGGGACGCGGGGTGGAGTACTACGACGCCCCGGCGGTGCGCCAGATCCTGCGCGATGCGAAACCGCGAGGCTACCGCTTCTCGGACCTTGTGCTCGGGATCGTCAAGAGCGTACCTTTTGGAATGAGGAGTTCGACGTGATCATTACGAAGAAGGCCCTCCCGCGGCGCACATTCCTGCGCGGCATGCAGGCGTCGCTGGCGCTGCCTCTGTTGGATGCCATGGTGCCGGCCGCCACTGCTTGGGACAAGACGCCGGCCAAGCCGGTTCCGCGGCTGAATTTCGTGTTCATCCCCATGGGCTGCGACCACTCGCGCTGGACGCCGCCGGACTCGCCGAAGCTCGAGGAGCTGTCGCCGATTCTCAGCCCGCTGGAGCCGCTCAGGGACAACCTGATCGTCTTCACCAATTTCGACCTCAAGAACGCGTACCCGGGCACGCACTCGACTTCGAACGCGGCGTTTCTCAGCGCGGCCTTCGCCAAGCACACCGAGAGTTCGGACTACTACCTCGGCACCACGGTCGACCAGCACGCCGCGCGCCAGCTGGGCAAGGACACCCAGCTGCCCTCGCTGGAGCTGTCGATGGACCTGTTGCAAACCGTCGGGCAGTGCAACAACGGCTATGCGTGTGTCTACCAGAACAACCTGTCTTGGTCGTCGCCAACCGATCCGCTGCCTTCGGAGGCTCACCCGCGCATGGTCTTCGAGCGGCTGTTCGGCGCGGGCGGCAGTGTCGAAGACCGCCAGGCCGCGCTGCGCGAGCGGGCGAGCCTGCTGGACTGGGTGCGCGAAGACGTGGCGCGCCTCAAGGCCAAGCTCGGGCAGGGCGACCGGGCCAGGGTGGACGGCTACCTCAACAGCATCCGGGAGGTGGAGCGCGAGATCCAGCGGGCCGAATCGACGGCGGCCGACAACCCGCTGCCCGACCTCGACCGCCCGCAGGGCGTACCGGCGGCTTATGCCGATCACGCCAGGGTGATGTTCGACCTGCAGAGGCTGGCCTTGCAGGGGGACATCACGCGGGTGATCACATTCCAGCTGGCCCGCGAGCTGAGCGGGCGCACCTACCCCGAAGTGGGCGTGCCGGACCCGCACCACCCGCTGAGCCATCACGGCAACGATCCCGAGAAGGTCGAGAAGATCTCGCGGATCAACAAGTTTCACGTCTCGCTGTTCGCCGAGCACCTGCAAAAGCTACGGGACACGCCCGACGGGGACGGCTCGCTGCTGGATCACTCGGTTCTGCTGTACGGCAGCGGGATGGGCAACCCGAGCACGCACGATCACGACAACTTGCCGATTCTGGTCGCGGGGGGCTCCTCCTGCGGCGTGCGCGGAGGGCGGCATGTCAAGTTCGACCAGGGCACTCCCCTGGCCAACCTGCACCTGACGCTGCTGGATCGCGTGGGCGTCTACATGGATGCCTTCGGCGACAGCAGCGGGAAGATCGATGACCTTTTCGAGGCCGCGCCGGTCTAGGCCCGAGGGCCGGACCGAGCGATTGGAGGCTTGACACATGCGCTGGAAAACAATGGGAGCCTTGGCGGTGCTGCTGGCGCTCGCCGGGACGGCGGCGGCTGGCGCTGACTTGGTCAGTGCTGCAGAAGCAGGCGACGCTGTGGCCGTGCGGGCGCAGCTAGGCAGCGGCGCGAACGTCAACGCGTCTGATTCCGAGGGCACGACGGCGCTGCATTGGGCGGCCTATCTCGGGAATCTCGACATGGCGCGGGCGTTGGTCGCCGCCGGAGCAGACGCCAGCGCGCAGAACGCTTACCGCGTCCAGCCGATTTCCCTTGCCTGCGGCAGCGGCAACGGAGAGCTGGTGAAGCTGCTGCTCGACGCCGGCGCGGACGCAAACGCGGTCCGCGACGGCGCAGAGACCGCGCTGATGACCGCGGCGCGGACCGGCAACTTGGAAGCAGTCGAGGCCTTGCTGGCCCGCGGGGCCGATCCAAACGCAACCGAGCGGAACGCGCAGACGGCCCTGATGTGGGCCTCGGCCGAGGGCCACGAGCGGGTCGTGAAGGCTCTCATTGCCGGGGGCGCAGACCTGAAGGTCACGCTGGACTCGGGATTTAACCCGTTCTTCTTCGCGGTGCGCGAGGGGCACGCCGACGTGGCGCGGGCGCTATTGGCGGCCGGCTACGACGTCAACGAGGCGCTGCAGCGCAGGTCGCGGCCGCAGTACCAACACGCCGACAGCGGCATGAGCCCGTTGATCCTGGCGATCGAGAACGGCCACTTCGAGCTTGCGGTGGCGTTGCTGGAGGCCGGCGCGGACCCGAATGACGAGCGTACGGGCTATACTCCGTTGCACACCATCACTTGGGTGCGCAAGCCCAAGAATAGCGACTACGGCAGCGACCCGGCACCGGAAGGCTCCGGAAACCTGTCGAGCCTGCAATTCGTGCGGACCTTGGTTGCCATGGGAGCGGATGTCAATCGCGGGCTGGCGAACGGCAAGCCCATAGCGCCGAAGATCAATATCCAAGGCGCGACGCCGTTCCTGTTCGCGGCCGACAAGGCGGACGTGCCGTTGATGAAGACCCTGCTGGAGCTCGGCGCCGATCCGCTGCTGCCGAACGTGGAGGGCACGACGCCCCTGATGGCGGCAGCGGGCCTTGGCACGACGGCACCGCTGGAGGAGGCGGGAACCGAGCAGGAGTCCTACGAGGCGACCAAGCTGCTGCTTTCGCTCGGCGCGGACATCAACGCGGTGGACAGCAACGGCGAGACCGTGATGCACGGCGCCGCCTACGGGAGCTTTCCGACAGTGATTCATCTGCTGGTGGAGAGCGGCGCCGATCCCGCGCTTTGGAAGCAGCCCAACAAGCACGGCTGGACACCCCTGTTCATCGCCGAGGGCTACCGGCCGGGCAACTTCAAGCCCGCGCCGCTGGTGATCGCAACACTGCAGCAGCTCATGGCTGCCGAGGGGATTTCGACAGAGGGTCCGCGCCCCCGGCATATCGGAACCTACGAGAAGGCCCGCTTGGCAAGACGGCAGGTCAAAATCGACCCGCGTCAGCCCTGACCGAACGCAAGCCTCTCGCGGGCCACGAGATATCGATCCGCGGAATCTGAGCCGCAGGGCCCGGTCCGAGGCCGGGCGAACCCTCGGATTGGCAATGCTGGGGTCGCGGCGGTGGCGCGATTGAGAGAACTCTAAGCCGGCGGCAATGCCCTCGGTTGGGCCGCGAGCTACGGTGCCAGCGCGTCGGCAAAGAACGCCTTCATGGCCGGGTAGGTCAGCAGCCGCTGCCGCTGGAAGACGCCGTGAGTCTCGTCGTCGAAGATCATGTAGCGCACGTGCTCGGCCCCGGCCGCGCGCAGCGCCTTGGCGAAGCGGTCGGACTGGCCGATCGGCACGGTCCGGTCCGCCGTTCCGTGGATGAGAAGGAACGGCGGCGCGTCGCCGCGCGCGTACGTGATCGGCGAGGCCTGCCGGGCGCGGTCGCGCAGAGTGTCGCCCGGACCGGCAAGAAACGTGCGCCCGAGTCGCTCCGGCACCGCTCCCGGCTCCCGCCAGTTGAGGAAGTCGGTTGGCGTCGCCGAGGCGCAAACCGCTTGTACCATGCTCGACTGCTCTTGGTGCGGGCCGCTTCCTTCCAAGCCATCGGATTGCTTGACCAAGCCGAGCAACGACACTAAGTGGGCGCCCGCGGAATTGCCATAGGCCCCGATCCGATCGACATCGACAGCGTGCTTCTCGGCATGCGCCCGCAGCCAGCGGACCGCCGCTTTGACGTCTTCGATCTGCGCCGGCCACGGCGCTTCGCCTGTCAATCGGTAGTTGACAGATATCGCAACGTATCCGTCGCTGGCGTACTGTGCCGGTATGCGGGCCCACTGCCCCCGCTGCTTGTCTCCGCCGCGCCAGCCGCCCCCGTGAACGACCACGATCGCTGGCCGCGGTGCGGCGGCGGTCCCGGTCGGCAGGTAGAGATCCAGCTTCTGGGCGGGGCTGTCGGCGGCGTACGCGATATCGAGTTCAGACTGTACGCCTGCTGGCAGCTGGAAGGGCTCGGCAGCCCGGTCGGGAGCTTGAGCCTGGCCGATTGTTGGCAGGGCCGCCAGCAAGCCGATCAGGATCGCTGTGCGCATGTTCATCACTGTCCTCCTGCTGATCTTAACCGCGCCGCCTGAGGGACCGAGAAACCAAGCGGCACTTTGTCGTCTCGGATAGCGCCGAATGCGGCCCGCGTTCGAGTATCATGCTGGCATGCTCGGACGACGCCACGTCATCAAGGCGGGTCTAGCGACCGCCGCCGCTTCGCTGCTGCCCGACATTCCGCAGGTCCTGCGAGCGATGCCGGCTGCGGAGAGCCAGCTCGGCAAGGTCAAGATCACTGCTATCAAGACGGCATCGGTGCACATCAAGTATCCCGCCCACTTGGTACGGATCGAGACGGACTCCGGGCTCTATGGGATCGGCGAGTCGTACAACCGTGACGGCATCCTGAGCCATGTGATGTCCTTCGAGGAGATATTGCGCGGAGAAGATCCGCTGCAGGTCGATTACCTTGCGACCAAGATGGCCGAAGCGCAGCTTGGCCACGGCACTTGGACCGGTTCGCTCCCCAGCGCCATCAGCGGCATCGAGACCGCCCTATGGGATCTGGCAGGCAAGATCCTCGGCGTCCCGGTGTATGTGCTGCTAGGGGGGCGCTTTCGCGACAAGATTCTGATCTACCACGACACCGGCTCGCCGCAGACGCCAGATCCCAGCGCTTGGGTCGCCGAAGCCGAGAAGTCGCTGGAATACGGCTTTAAGGCGACCAAGTTCGACATGGACTGGGAGAGTCGCAGCCGCGCCATCCGGGGCGAGCCGTTCCAATATCGGGGCGAGATCTGGAATCGTGGCATCGCGTCGCTGGAGATGAAACAGTGGCGCGCCATCTTGGTTGCCGTGCGGGAGCGCCTGGGCGAGCACTACCCCTTGGGCATCGACCTTCACTTCAACTACAACTACGCGGACGCGCTGTCGTTCAGCAGGATGGTGGAAGATCTCAACTTGTGGTTCATCGAGGACCCGATCCCGCCGCAGAACGCGGACGCGATGGCGAGGTTTACCAGTGAGTGCCGCGTTCCGACTTGCACCGGCGAGAATCTCTACACACGCCATACGTTTCGACCGTTCATCGAGAAGCAGGCCGCGGATATCTTGCAGCCGGACCCCCAGAAGGCAGGGGGCCTGCTCGAGACCAAGCGCATCGCTGACTGGGCGGACCAGTACTACATCACGTTTGCGTGCCACAACATGTGCACGCCTGTCGGGACCGTGGCCAACGCGCATGCCTGCGCGGCGATTCGCTCGTTCGTCGCTCTGGAGTCAGACTCGGTGGAGCTGGAGCACTGGGACGATCTGATCGAGCGCGACGCTCCGTTCTACCAAGATGGCTACTACGTGCTTTCGGACAGGCCGGGCCTCGGCATCGAGCTGAACGAGGAGGTCTGCAGGCGGCACTTGACCGGCGGCTCGTCGTATTTCGGCGCGTGACCAATGAGTCCGTCCGCCTCAGGCCCCGTACCCCGGAGGGCGGCACGTGAAGCAGCGCATCTAAGCGAATCCAGGGCGCAGCCGGTCAAGGCGGCGAGCTTGGGATCCTTCACGACGGACGCCAATGGTTGAGTGCGAAGTCGCAGGCACGGACCGAGCCTCGCAGGGCACCGACGATAGACTCGCTTAGAGGGAGTTCATGGAATTCAAGAACTAGCCGGTTGCAAAGGCAGAGTTGCTGATTCGGAGGCCAGCCACAGAGGTGTTCGAGGCATTCGCCGCTCCCGATGTAATCACGAGATTCTGGTTTGAGAGAAGCACCGGGCGGCTTGAACAGGGCAAGACGGTGAGATGGCACTGGGAATCGTTCAACCTTGTCGTTCTGGTCCGGGTGCGGGCGATCGAAAAGGATCGGAGAATTCTCATCGAATGGGGCCAGGAGGCCGAGGACACCACCACCGTGGAATGGATCTTCACGCCTCGATCAAAGGACACCACCTATGTGAGTGTCGCCAACAAGGGCTTCGCCGGCAGCGGGGACGAGATCGTGCATCAAGCGCTTGATGCGACGGGCGGTTTCGCGTTGGTGCTCGCGGCAGCCAAGGCGTACCTCGAACACGGCATCTCGCTGAACATTGTCGCGGACCGCTTCTAAGCGCCGGCGATCACCCGAACATGTAGTGCCTGACTTTCGAACAGTCGATCGATTTCGCCTCGGACACGGCTGATCGCCGGCCGGAAGGCCAATTGTGACGGGGTGTTTGGTTGGGTCCCCGGCCATTGCGTCGGCAGGCGCTGCGCTAGACTGGGTGCACAGAGGCGTTTCCGTCATGATGCACCGTCCACACAGCCTTCGAATCGGCATTCTGGCACTCTTCGTGCTAGTTCCGGCCGTACTTGTCGGCGCGGAAGCCGGTGGCGTTCAGTTCGATGATCCGTCCGGCTGGATGTCGGCTCCCAAGCCGATGCGAACCGCGAATTACACGATCCCGGCCGCTGCCGGCGATCCGCAGGACGGGGAGATGGCCGTCTTCTACTTCGGACCCGGCCAGGGGGGCGGTGTGGAGGCCAACGTGCGACGCTGGCTGGGCCAGTTCGTCAAGGCCGACGGCAGCCCCATGGCTGCGGGCGATGCCAAGCGCCAGGAGCAGCAAGTGGGCGGCATGGCGGTCACGCTGCTCGACGTGGCCGGCACCTATCTGTTCAAGCCGTTCCCGATGGCTCCGAGGGCCACTCCCATGCCGGGTTTCCGCATGCTGGCCGCCATCGTTCAGGGACCGGACGCGCCGATCTTCTTCAAGCTGACGGCGCCGGCCAAGACCGCAGCCGCGGCGGAAGCCGAGTTCCGCAAGATTATCGCCTCGCTAAGGCGCTGAGCACCGGCCTGCGGGCCAGCGTCACGAGCCGGCTTGGCGGATCACGAGCGTATCGCCCTGCTTGATGCGCGAGGAGCGCAGCCCGTTCCAGCGCATCAGGTCGTTGACGCTGACGCCGAACCGCTTGGCGATGACCGTCAGCGAATCGCCGCTCCGTATGCGGTAGGTCGTCTGTGCGATCGAGGCGTGCGAACCCACCACCAGCTTTTGTCCGGGATAGATCCGCGAGGAGTTGAGGTTGTTCCAGCGGCGCAGATCAGCGATTGTCGTTCCGTGTCGCCTGGCGATCTTGTCCAGCGAGTCGCCGCTGACGACGCTGTAGGTTCCCGATCTGCTCAGGGCGGCCCCGCCGCTCGGCGCTGCCGGCCTGCTGGTTGTGGCAGATTGGCTGACGATCAGTTCTTGGCCGATCCGGATCGTGCTGCCTCGAATGCCGTTCCAAGCCCGGAGCCTGGCCGCGCTGGTCCCGTACCGCTCGGCGATGCCCCCGAGGGTGTCGCCCCGCCGCACGGTGTAGCGTCCCGAGCCAGTCGTGCTGCTCGACCCTCTCGAACTGGAAGTGGCAGCCTGGGGCCTCGCGCTTGCGACTGTGCCTGACGGCGGGCGCACCAGCAGGAAGTTGCCGGCCCGGATGCGGCTGCTGCGCAAGTTGTTCCACTTGCGCAGGTCACTGAGCGACACGCCGAACTGCTCGGCGATGGTCGATAGGGAGTCGCCGGACCGAATGCGATAGTGGTTGGGGCTTGGGGCCGGGGTGCTGCGCTCGGAGATGCCCGCTGAAGCCGAGGCCCGCTGCGGCGCGGGTCCGGGCACCTTGAGGGTCTGGCCGACTCGGATCGTGGTTCCCCGGATCCCGTTCCATGCCCTCAGCTGGGCTACGGACGCGCCTACCCGGGATCCGATTCTGGACAGCGAGTCCCCCCGTCGCACGGTGTAGCGCCCCGTGGGGGCCGAACCGGATGCCGCCGTCGCGGTGGTGGAGCCGCTGGCGGCGTCGGGGTCCACGATGAGATACCGCCCGGCGCGGATCCGCGTGTTGGGGAGGCCGTTCCATTGCTGCAGGTTCGCGACCGTGGTCCTGAAGCGCCGGGCAATGCCGCCCAGAGTGTCGCCGGAAGCGATCCGATAGCGCCCAGTGCCGGGCTCGAGCAATCCTCCCGCCCCGCCGTAGTAGCCATAGATGGCCAGCCTGGTCGTCGTCGGGACAGTGAGCCTCTGCCCGCCTTGGATCGGTGATTCCGGCGGTAGCGAGTTCAGCTCCAGCAGCGTCTCGGGCTTGACCTTGTAGCGATTGGCGACGGCGGCCAGGGTCTCGCCCGGGCGCACTTCGTAGCGCCGCCAGTTCAGGCGCTTGTCGGAAGGCACCAGTGCGATCTCTTGTTCGAATCGCGCGGTCGAGCCCTTGGGCAGCCTGAGGTCGTAGGCGTACGGCGGCGTCGCCGAGCGCAGCAGGCCTTGGTTGAGGTCCTTGATCGCGTCCACCGAATAGCCGGTCGCGTCGGCGATCAGTGCGAAGCTGGTCTCGCCGGCGGCGCGCACGGTGTCGTATTCCAGCGGCGGTGCGTAATCGATCTCGCCTAGCTCGAACAGGCTGAGGTTCTGGCCGACAAAGGTCATCGCCAGGATGATCGGGACATAGTTGCGGGTCTCTCTGGGCAGCGCCCGGCGCTTGATCAAGGTCCAGTAGTCACGGCTGCCGGTTCGCCGGATCGCGCTCTTGACCCTGTTCGGCCCCGAGTTGTACGCAGCCATCGCGAGGTACCAGTCCTTGAACTCGATATGCAGGTCCTTGAGGTGCCTGGCAGCCGCCCGCGTAGCGGTCTCGGCGTCGTAACGCAGGTCGACATAGCGGTCTTGGCGCAGCCCGTACTGTTTGCCCCGCGACGATATGAACTGCCACATGCCCGTAGCGCGTTGACTCGAGCGCGCTTTGGGGCGGTAGCCTGACTCGGCCATGGCCAGATAGTAGAGTTCGCGCGGAACGCCCTCCTCCTCGAGAATGCGCTCGATCATCGGGCGATACGCGGAGCCGCGCCCTAGGGAGGCGCGAATCGTCGCGATGCCGCGCCTGCTCGTGGTGAAGTAGTTGAGCAGGCGCTTGACGTCTGCGGTAAGGACGAGCGGCAGCTCCGACCGGGTATGCAGCAGCGCCTCTTCGTGGGACAGCTTTCTGGGGACTTCGTCGGGCAGCGCGAGTTCGAGCAGCTCGTCGAGCAGGGCGATCTCGTCCTCGCTGGCAGCCAGCTCTTCGGAATCAAGCGCGGGCGGATTCTCCAGCAGCGCTTGCGCGGCCTCGGCTTCTGCTGCCGCTTGGGCCGCCTCGAGGCTGTCCTCGACGGATGGACCAGCAGACGCTTCTGACTCCGTCGATGGTGCCTGGGCGGAAGTCGCAGGAGTGGCGGCCGCTTGGGCGGAGGTGCCGGCCTGGGACGGGCTGGCCGGAGCGTCCGGAGCTTGGCTTCTCAGGGCCGCCGGCTTGCGGGAGCACGAAGCCAGGCAGAACATGCAGGCCAAGGCTGCCACCAGGCAAAGTCGCCGACCCCGACGAGGCCCGCTAGCTCGTGGGGAACCTAGTTGGATATGGGGCCGAGCAACACATACCCGGAACAAAATGCCCATGGGCGCGAATCCCTCTCCGAGCCGCATTATTGCACGCGGAGTGCTACCATTGTCAATCTTTCAACCGGGCGGCATAGCGCCCTAGGCATGGAACTGTATGGCTGAATCTTCTCCACGCGTCGCCGTAATCATGGGCAGTACCTCGGACTGGGGCACGATGAAGGCCTGCTCGGAAACACTCGAGCAGTTCGGGGTGCCGCACGAGTGCAAGGTCAGCTCGGCTCACCGCACGCCCGACATGACCGCCGACTATATCGGCTCTGCCGAAGAACGCGGCATCCGCGTGATCATCGCCGCCGCGGGCGGTGCGGCGCATCTTGCCGGGGTGTGCGCGGCGCACACGGTGCTGCCCGTGTTGGGCGTGCCGATGCCCAGCGTCTTGGACGGGTTGGACTCGCTGCTCTCCACCGTGCAGATGCCGGGAGGCATTCCGGTCGGAACCCTGGCAATCGGTAAGGCGGGGGCCAAGAACGCGGCGCTGCTGGCCATCGCAATCCTTGCCACGAGCGACGAGACCTTGCGGGACGGCCTGAAGGACTTCCGGCGCGCGCAGGCCGAGAAGGTGCGCAACGCGACGCTGGAGTAGTCGGCATACGCGGCCGGAGTTTTGGTACGCTCGATGGCCGCAATGACACTTCCTCCCCTTGTCATACTCGCGATCGCCATCGCGGTCGTGTTCGTGCTGATCCTGCGCCTGCGGATCAACGCCTTCATCGCGCTGATCACGGCTGCGACCACCGTCGGCATTCTCTCGCCCAACGTCGGGCTGGCGGATGTGATGCCGTCGGTGGCGGGCGAATTTGGCGGGGTCTGCGCCAGCATCGCGATCGTGATCGCGCTGGCGGCCCTGATCGGCCAGTGCCTGATGGAAAGCGGAGCTGCGGACAAGATCGTCAGGGTGTTCGTGCGGGCGCTCGGCGAGAAGCACGCCTCGCTGTCCCTGCTGTCGAGCGGCTACGTGCTGTCGGTGCCGGTATTCTTCGACACGGTCTTCTACTTGCTGGTGCCGTTGGCGCGCGCGATGCGGGTGCGCATGGGCAAGCACTACCTGCTGTTTCTGATGGCAATCTCGGCGGGCGGGGCGGTGACCCATTCGATGGTGCCGCCGACGCCGGGCCCGCTCGCGATGGCCGCGACGCTGGGAATCGACCTGGGCGTGATGATCCTGGTCGGCGCGATCATCGCGGTGCCGATGTCGGTGGGCGGCTGGCTGTTCGGCATCTTGCGCGACCGCCAGCTGGCAGTGCCGCTGCGCGAGACCCAGGGGCTGACCCTGGACGAACTCGAGGAACTGGCCAAGAAGAGCGAGGAGCGGCTGCCGAGCTTCTTCATGGCGATGCTGCCAATCGTGCTGCCGGTGGTCTTGATCGCGTCCAACACCTTGGTCGGCGCGCTGGAAGTGGAGGGCGTGCTCAGCGATGTCACCTCGTTCTTGGGGAATCCGAACTTCGCACTGCTGGCGTCGGCCGCGATCTCGTTGGTGCTGCTGGCCAAGCAGAAGGGCTACACGCTCGCGCAGCTGGCCGGTCCGGTGGAGACATCGCTGGCGAGCGGAGGCCTGATCATCCTGATCACCGCGGCCGGCGGTTCGTTCGGCAAGATGCTGGTGAGAGCCGACGTGGGCAAGGTCATCGGCGACATGTCGCAGGAGTTCGGCGTGCCGCTGCTGTTGCTGAGCTTTCTGCTGGGAGCCCTGCTGAAGGTGGCCCAAGGCTCGGGCACGGTGGCCATGATCACGGTGTCGGCCATCATGGTCCCGCTGGTGGTCGATACGCCGATCGGGTTCCACGCGGTGTACGTGGCGTGCGCGATCGGCTCTGGATCGCTGGTCGGTTCGTGGATGAACGACTCGGGATTCTGGGTCTACAAGCAAATGTCCGGCCTGACTGAGACAGAGGCGCTGCAGACGTGGACGCCGCTGCTGGCCGTCATGGGCGTGATCGGATACGTCGTGACGCAGATCGCCGCGGTGGTTCTGCCGCTGGCGTAAGCGGGGCCCACGCGGCAAACTGCCAGCGTTTTCAGACGGACCCGTTTCCGCGGCCGGGGGTTGCTCGGACACCGGAGCGGCTCAGCCAAGGACGAGCCAGCCATCGCTGTCTCGCCGCCAATCTCTTTCCAGTTCGACGCGACACTGCCCTGTTGCGAGTTGTCGATGCACTGGACGAGCGTTCGTTGGGGCACCGCTGCCGCGCTGTGCAGCTCGCAATGCAGAGACCGTCAGGCCTGTCGCGAACCCGTCCCTGCCGAGATGGCGTGGGTTCGCACGGGACTATCCCTGAAACCGGAATCAGAACTCTCCCGTCTCAGCCAGTAGTTGCAGTTCACAAGGAGAAGGTCATGAAATACTCAGTCGCAAAATTCTTGATTCCGTTCATGCTGTTCGCCGCGGTCGGCGCAGCGGTTGACATCGACTCGGTGGGTCGGCAGGTCCGACACGAGCTGGTCATGCTGCCGTACTACAGCGTATTCGACAACTTCACGTACCAAGTCGACGGTTCGACCGTCGTGCTCGAGGGACAAGTGACCAGGCCGACCCTGAAGTCTGGCGCAGAGCGTGTTGTCGAACGGATCGAGGGTGTGCACAAAGTTGTCAACAAGATCGAGGTGTTGCCGCTTTCATCCAACGACGACCGGATTCGCTGGGACGTATTTCGGGCGATCTACTACAATCCCGTGCTCAGCCGCTATGGCTTGCAGGCGGTGCCGCCGATCCACATCGTGGTGCGGAACGGGGACGTGACTCTGGAGGGCGTAGTGAGCGCTTCGATGGACAAGACTGTCGCGAACGCTCAGGCGAGCGCCGTCGCCGGGGTATTCTCGGTGGTCAACAACCTCAGGGTCGAGAGCCGGGGATAGCTCACGTCCCCCAAGCGAGCCCCGGATGCCGGGCGGCGCGTGCGCAGAGTCGACCGCTGGGCAGGCCCTGCAAGGCTGTGCCCCAAGGGTCCCCCGTGCCGCTCAGCCAGCGCCCGAAGTCAATACCTCTGCGGGCTTGTGATCGAGAGCGGGCATCGGCTCAAGGTGTCGGAGGGCACCGCGCGGGGGGGCCAACCCGGACGCGGCGCCGCTCCGCCGGGCCGGTGACACCAGGGCTGGGGCGCGCTCTCGGCGCAACCTCATGCCCCGATTGGCGGCAGGCTTCGGTACAATCGCACTAACTTGAGCGGAGGGAACATCTTCCAATGCCCCTCCGGCAGGGCTTGGCCCGCGAGCCTGGCTGGTTCGATTTGGCGAGCCCTCGAAGGCGCTGTCATGATACAGGTCGTGTATGGGCAATTTGCCGGGGGTTCTCGCTGGATCTGTCTCGTTGCGGCAGCGATTTTCGCGGTGCCATCTCTCGCGGCGGCCAAGGGCGACGTTTTGCAGAGCGTTCTCCAGCCGGTATTTCGCCAGAGTTGCGTCAAGTGCCACGGCGAAGGCGGCAATCTTTTCGGGAACGTCGACCTGTCGAGACTTCACAGCGCCGCTGACCTCACCAAGGATCCCGAGCTGTTGCGGAACTTGGTCGAAGCGCTCGACTCGGGAATCATGCCTCCGGAGAGCGAGCCCCGCCTGGCGCCGGAGCAGCGCCAGCGGCTCGTGGCAGAGTTGCGCAAGCTGCTGCACGGCACGCTGGACCCGCGAGCCGCGCTTCCGCACACGCCGATGCGGCGCATGAACCGGTTTCAGTACAACAACGCGGTCCAAGACCTGCTCGATCTGCGCATCGACGTCTTCGCGCTGCCCGAGCGCATGCTGCGATCGTATGGCCACTTCCGTCCGGAGTCGGGCCGCATGCCCGACGAGCTCAAGGTCGGCAGCCGTCCGCTCGGCAAGTCGCAGCTGATCGACAAGCGGTTGGCCGGCGTTGCCCCGTTTCCGCAAGACCTGCGCGCGGAGCACGGCTTCGACAACCGCGGCGACCATCTCACCCTGTCCCCGCTGCTGATGGAGTCGTTCCTCAATCTCGGCAGGTCGATTCTCGACAGCGCGGACTTCAACAGGTTGACCAGCGGCGCATGGGAGCGGCTATTCGTGCCGCCGTCGGAATCCGAAACCAACGGCGCTGTGGCCAAAGCGACCTTGCGCGACTTCCTCACGCGGGCGTTTCGACGGCCGGTTGACGACGCTCTCCTTGAGCGCTATTCCCGCCACGTCGCTTCGCGGATGGAATCCGGAAAGTCCTACGCCGACAGCATGAAGGCGGCTGTCTCGGCCGCTTTGGCGTCGCCGCGCTTCCTCTATCTTTACGAGCGGGCCGGCACCGGCGAGGCAGCCCGGCAACTTGACGATTTCGAGCTGGCGTCGCGCCTGTCGTTTTTCCTCTGGGGCAGCGTTCCGGACCAAGCCCTGCTCGACTTGGCCGCCCAAGGCACCCTGGGCGACCCCGCTGTGCTGCGGGCGCAGGTGGAGCGCATGCTGAAGGACGCCCGCCTGAAGCGATTCTGCGACAGCTTTCCCACGCAATGGCTGCAGCTCGAACGCATCGTGGCCTCGGTTCCCGACCGCGAGCGGCACCCGGACTTTTACTTCGCAAAGTTCCGGGCCAGCATGCACATGATGCTGGAGCCCCTGCTGCTGTTCGAGACCATTCTGGTCGAGAACCGCTCGATCCTGGAACTGGTCGACTCCGACTATAGCTACCGCAGCGAGCTGCTCGACTCGTGGTACCGCGACGGCACCCGTCCGGCGAAAGTGCCTCCGACAGCGGTCCCGTTTCGCCGGGTCCCCATCAACGACCGCCGCCAGGGCGGCGTGATCACCACCGCGGCGGTCATGACAATGACGTCGAACCCGCTGCGAACGCAGCCCATCACGCGCGGTGCTTGGCTCGCGGGTGTTATCTTCAACGACCCGCCCGATCCCACGCCGGCCGGCGTGCCGCCCCTGCCCGAGGAGGCGGCAGGCGGCCGGGCGGCGAACCTGACACTGCGAGAGATCTTCGAGCAACACCGGTCCAACCCGGACTGCGCGGCCTGCCATGCCAAGCTCGATCCGCTGGGCTTCGCCTTGGAGAACTACGGGCCGACCGGAGTATGGCGGGACACGTATGCCAACGGCCGCGAGGTCGACTCCGCCGGCCTGCTCTTCGGACGCCACGAGTTCGACAACATCGTGGAATTCAAGGATGCGATCTTGGCCGAGAAGGACCGCTTTGCGGGCGCTTTCGCCGCGCACATGCTGGCGTTCGCCCTCGGCCGGGCGGTGGATGCGTCGGACCAGCCGGCGCTTGACCGGATCGTGCGGGAAACGGCGCCGGAGGGATTCCGGCTCCAGCACATGATCATGCAGATCGTGCTCAGCGAGCCGTTTCAGCGCAAGCACAGCCCGGCTAAGCTAGAGAGGGCGGCCCTCTAGGCCGAGCGGTCTGATGCGCATCACGTCGAGACGGTCATTCCTGCGGGGCGCCGGCGGCGCGGTGCTCGGGCTGCCCTGGCTGGAGAGCATCGCGCCGGCAGCGACACGGCGGTCAAAGCAGCAGTCCCAGCCGCCCCAACGCTTGGGATTCTTCTACGTGCCGATCGGCGTCGTGCGCCGCGCCTTCTTCCCAGGCGAGGGCCATGCAGGCCTACCGGCCTTCAACGGCGACTTCAGCGCCATCATCGAGACCACGACACAGGTCGGCTCCCGCCCGATCAAGCTCACGCCGACGCTCGAGCCGCTGGCGAACATCCAGCACAAGGTCGCTCTGGTCACGGGGCTGGACCGCCAGTTCCAGATCGGCACCGATGTTCACGCCCAGTGCGCCTCGTGCTTCCTGAGCAGCGCCGCGCCGTTCACGGTCACCGCGTCTGCTTGGCCGCTGGAGCGCACGCTCGATCACATAGTGGCAGACCAGATCGGGCAGACGACTCCCTTCAGCACGCTGGAGTTCAGTTGCAACAGCCATCAGGACAACCAAGAATCGATTTATTTCGACAACATCTCTTGGTATGGGACGGGACATGTCGCGCCGTCGATCCGCGATCCGCGCAAGGCCTACCGCAGGTTGTTCGGCACGCAAGAGGTGGACCAGGTTCGCAACATAACCGACCTTGTGCTGGAGGACGCCCGGTCGCTGCAGCGGGAACTCGGCCACGCCGACCGCGAAAAGTTCGCGGAGTACTTCGAGTCGATCCGCACCATCGAGAATCAGATGGACCGCTTCGAGCGCCTCAAGGGCGAGTTGCTGGAGGTGTCGATTCCGGAGCCGCCAGAGGCATACTTGCCGCGGGGGGCGTACATCCGCCTCATGTGCGATCTGATCGTGGTTGCGTTCCAGACCGGGCTGACGCGTGTCGCCTCGTTGATGGTGGGCCCCGAGCGCTGGAACACACCCTTCATGTTCGAGGGGCTCTTCGACAAGCCCATCAGCCATCACCTGATCTCCCATCAGCAGCAGGAATACGGGGACGAGCTGGAGAGCATAGATCGCTTCCACATGGCACAGTTCGCTTATCTCCTCGAGAGGCTGGACAGCATCCAAGAGGCTGACGGCTCGACGCTGCTCGACAACACGGTCTTCACCTATGGATCGGGCCTGGGCGACGGTGCCACGCATCAGTACAACGACCTGCCGATCATCATCGCCGGCTCGGGCTCCGGTAAGTTCAAGCTCGGCCAGCACCTGCACTGCGCGGAGGGCACCCCGCTCGCCAATCTGTGGCTCTCGCAGGCCAATGCCATGGGGCTTGGGCTTGATCGCTTCGCGGACAGCTCCGGGCTCATTCCCCAGCTGCTTGTCTGATCGCTGCTGCCGGCCCGCCCCGAGCACGGGGCCGGCCGACCTCTCGGGCCGCGCTGGCCGCGACCCGGACGTGTTTCGGGCAGCGGCTATCGTATGGAAGGACCGCCGGGCTTCGCGACAGGCCCGCGCTGACCTGTCCGCGACAAGGAGCAAGACAACAAGTGGCCTTTTTTGAACTGAGGCAATACAAGGTGCGCCAGGACAAGATGGACGAATGGGTCCGGATGATGGACGAAGAGATCATCCCCTTCCAGATTTCCAAGGGAATGGTGATAACCGGCAACTTCAGGGGAGAGTCGGACGATTCCGTCTATTTCTGGATACGCCGCTTCGAGACCGAGGCGGAACGCGAACGGCTCTACAAGGCTGTCTACGAGAGCGAATTCTGGACCACCCAGATGCGGCCGCGCATACCAGAGTTCCTAGACCGCGAGCAGTCCGTCATCACTCGGGTCGTTCCCACATCCCGCTCTCCGATGCAGTAGGCGAGAAGTTCTCGACGGTTCGGCCGACCCCGGACAGCGCCCTAGCATCCGCGCCCCTTCTCCGCACGTCGGAGGGCCGAGGCCGGACCGGACAACACTCGTGGAGGCGCCGGCTGTGCCCGCAAGCCGCGATCTGCCGAACCCTAATCGGGGAGCGTCGCGAAGCCACGCAGAGTGTCAGCCGTCTTAGTCGGGACGCGCCTCAGCGCGACACCGCGTTGATCCCGGAACCGACGAGCAAGGGCACCCCCTGTGCCATAACCAGCTTGGTGAACGCGAGTTTCGGCTCGACCATCCCGGAAGCGGGGTTGTTGAAGTTGTAATACCAAGTGGTAGCGCCAAACTTCGCCGTGGCCGCAATCATGTCTCGACCTCCAAACAGCACTTCTGGAACGCGCCGGGACACCGCGAAACTGGCCGGGCTGCCGCTGAAGACGATCTCGCCGGTATTCACGTCGATCACGAACACATAGATCGAACCGTGCTTCCAGCGAGGATCGGTAGCCAGCACGGTGCCTGCGAAGTAGCCCGACGACTGGACCTGATGGGCCGCGCAGTTGATGAACTCGCGGAGTCCGGCTTCGGTCTGATCGGACTCAAGCCGAGCCGCGTTGACCTCGGCCGGGTTGCACGTGCCGGGAAGGCTGCGCTCATAGACGCCCGCTCCGATATAGGCTGGGGTGCCGTTCCAGTCGATATTGACCATGTAGGAAGCCTTCGGCTCCAGCAGCCCTGTCGCCGGGTTGTTGAAAGCGTAGTAGATCCAGCCGGAATTGGCGAGAGACAATACGCGATCTACTTCGAAGTAGAGGTCGTTCCCGAAGCCGTCAATGATCGGTCCAAAGATCGAGCCCTCCCGCGCGGGATCCGGCGGGAACACGTACGCGTTAGCGAGGAGGCCCGAGTTTACTTTCTGATGAACGAACAGGTACGTCGGACCGTGCCTCCAGCGCTCGTCCTGGTTGAATGCCCTGCGCGCTTCCTCCTCTCCATGCTCGGCCACGTACTCCACCGCGCAGCGCACGAACGCTTCAATGTCGTCCCGGCTGCGCACCGCCGGGGCAGTCGCGTAGTCGTCCGAACAAGTCGCGCCCTGCTCCGTCGGCTGGCTGTCGGGGAAATAGCCGGCGCCGACGAGCAGGGGGACTCCCTGCGCTACCACGCGCTTCATGAAGCCGACTTTCGGCCGATAGGCCCATGTCTCAGGGTGGTATGACCTGTAGTGGACAAATGCTTCTCCGAACACCTCCCCGACGCCGGCCAAGTCGCGCTCGCCAAACTGGACCGCCCCGGCTTGCAGCCCCCATTCATGGGGGGCGATGCCGTTGATCCTCAGGCGGTTGCTGGACATGACTTGGTTGCCCATCAAGTCCAGAACGAAAACGTTAGTTCCCGCGCTGGACCACCTCGGGTTGGTTTCCAGTTCCTGCTTCGCAAAATAGCCTCGGCTCTCCACCATCATCGCGGCACAGCGCACGAACTCTTGGAGGCGCTGGTCATCCATGCCGGCGCTCACGATCGAGGCACTGACGTCCGAGGCGTGGCAGGTGCCGGGCAAGTCGCGAGCGTAGAGACCGGCACCTATGACGGCACGATTCCCATTCCAGTCGATTTCAATCACATACGACAGCTTGAACTCGCTGTTTCCAGTCTGGGGATTAGGCGTCGAGTAATAGAACCACCCTTCGCCGACCACGTCCATCGCGCGATAGATTTCGGCGTACAAGTCCGTTCCGAAATCAATCAGAGGCGCCCCTCGCTGCTTGCCTTCCTCGGAAGGAATGGGAGGGAAGACAAACCTCCGACCCGATACGCCAGACGGGGCGATCTCGACAACGAACACGTAGGTCGCGCCGTGCTTCCAGCGGACATCCTCGTTGAATGCGCGCCGGGCCTCGGCCGGGCCGACTTCAGCGAGGAACTCCGCCGCGCACTCCACGAACAGCTTGACGTCACGCTCTGAGGTGACTTGACTGGCGCTGACCCTCGCGTCGTGACATCGCGGTGTGGAGTGAGCCGTGGCAGACGATATCACTAACGACGACAGGACAATCAGAAACTGAATTAGGAGACGCATAGTAACGACAGTCTAATCGATACCTGCGCAAACTGTCAATAATCGTAAAGCGAATGCGATCCGGATGGCGGATCCTATTGGCGTGAACTCGCGGAAGCGCTCCCAGCGGAGGCCAGGCTGAATTAGGTTTGCGGCACGAGCGCGGCGATTCGGCACGGTGCGCCGGACCCGCGCCCGATCTTCATGGGGAACGCCAGCAGGAACGCTCCTGTTTCCGGCAGTTCTTCAAGCCGGGCGACGTTTTCGAGAATCGACACGGAATGACCGGCCAGGACTTGGTGGGCGGGAAAGGTCTTTGACGAGCCGGGATCGATGCTGGCAGTGTCGATACCAACGACGGACACTCCCTTGCCGGCCAGCCACTGCGCGGCATCGGTTGCGATCCCGGGGAATCGCAGAGCGTCCGCCTTGCCCGGCGTGTCGTCGCCGAGGTAGCTCAGGGTGTCGGGCCAGCGCTTGCTCCAGCCGGTCCGGAAGAGCACGATCGAGCCTTCCTCGAGCGAGCCGTGCTCGGCTTCAAAGGCTGCCAGGTCAGCAGCCGCTGCAGCGTAGTCGGGATTGGCGAGGCATTGTTGCTCGATATCGACGACCGCGACCGGCCCGGCGAGGTCGTCGAGAGAAATCTCGCCGACCGGCTTGCCACCCTCGGCAAAGTGGATCGGGGCGTCCAGGTGCGTGCCGCAGTGTTCGCTCATGGCGAAGTCGAAGGCGCTGTAGAAATAGCCGTCCGGCTGCTGCCCCCCGGCGGTTTGGCTGTGACGAAACGGCTGGCCGGTCGGCCAGAACACGGTGTCTTGGTCAAACGCATGAGTCAGGTCGACGAGCCTGTAGCCTGCGAACGGACTGGCGGGCCGGGAGGATTCGCTGCCGCAGGCGGATAGAGCGACCGCCACGGCGGCCAACAGACACAGCGCCCAATGCTTCACACGTCGAGTGTACAGCCTGGCGTGGGCGGGCGGGCGGCTCGCTCGGCGCTCGGTCTAGCGGCGCGTGATCCACATCGGGCTCACCCAGACGATCTCCCCGTCGACCTGCTCGCCGCGCACGTAGTAGAACGAGGTCTCGCCGCTGCGCGCGGTGGTGTCGGTCCAGGTCAGCTTGACCTGCCGCGACCCCGGGTTCGCCGAATGGACATACCGCCCGTCCTTGATGATCGCGACCCGCTCGAAGTCGGCAGTGCCGTGGAGGGAGATTTCGATTCTCGGCGCCTCGCTGGTCTCGAACTCCTCGCCCATGAAATGCCCGTGGCTGCGAACGTCCGCGAGGATGTTGTCCGTTGCCCCGTAGACCCTGCGCTTCCGTATCCCGTCGAGCATCGCTTCGCGGGTCGGCTCGGTCACCCAGACGTTGGCGTATGACATATGCGTGGAGAGGTGGTCGCTGGAAGCTTGGAAGCCCAGCCGATAGCCCTTCGCCAGCGCGTAGGAGACGAATCCGAGAGCGCGCCAGCCACCTATGGAGTCGTCTGCGGTGTTGGTGCGCGGCCCGTCCGGGATCTCGTAGTTCTGCCGATCGCCCTGATAGATCTCCACCCACGGCTCGAGCTCCGGATCGTTGTCGCGCCAGTCCGTGCCCATGCGCGTGCCGGATGTATGAACCGCGGCAAGTCCCTTATAGCGGCGCAGGTACCGGTACAGCATCTGGGTATCGGGCGCGGGTTCGGCGGGAGAGTCTTCCGCCATCTTGGGCAGCCTCGGCAAGGGACGCACGCCCCGCTGCGCGAACAGGAGGTTGCGATGCCCCTCGGGGTATCGCACGCTGCGCTCGTAGCTGAACAGCGTGATGAACTTGCCGGTCAGGTGGAAGGCGTCGGAGAGTTTCTGGGTGCGCCACCACGGGTATTCGCGATAGCCGTTGTCATGGTCGCAGCAACCCGCCCAGTCCATGTAGGACGCGTCGATGAAGTAGCGCCAGGCGTCGATCAAGCCGCCGTCGCGAGCTCCGTCGCCGCTGATCTCGGTGTGGCGATGGAACTCTCCCCGCATCAGGCGGAGCGACTCACCCCCGATCCGCGCCCGGTAGTCGCGCATCCGGGCGACTTGCATGAGCTCGGCTTCGATCTCGCCGGTTCGAGCTTGCGGAATTTGTTCTTCCGCGGCCTCCAAGGCGTGCTCTTCGGTGCCGGGCTCGCTCTCGTACGTGTGAGCGACCAAGTCATAGTCGAAGTCATTGCGGTTCGCGTTCCGCAGGTCGGCCTCGCTGAAGCGATGGTCCGAGGTGCCGACAACCAGCAATTTTCCCGGACCGATCGCCGCCAAGGCCGGCCGCTGGTCGAGCAGCCCGTCCGAGCGTCCGAGATACGTCGGACCCACCCAAACCCTGCCGTCGAATCGCGCCACGTGCCCGAACCAGGTCGTCCCTAGCGGTCCCCAAATATCGCCGCCTGAGGTCCGAAATGCCAGAAAGACATTCCCGGAGTCGTCGGCCGCCACTCGCGGATACCCTTCGCGAGCGATCTTGCTCCGCGGGTACGGCGTGGCGTTCGCAGGGCGGTCGGCCGCCAGGCTGGGGTCCGGTTGCGGACGATGCAGTATCTCTCGACCGCGGCGCCTGCGGTTGTTCGGGCTGGACGGGGGCAGAGCCTCGAATACCGCTGCTCCGGGCGCGGCCGGCCGGTACAGGCGCTCGCCCCGCACCACCTTTACCTGCACCTTCGTATCTTGGTAGAGTCCCGCGCCGGTCGTCTCGTACGCCCCGAAGTCCTTGCCCCAGCCCGGGAACGAGTCTTCGTAGGCGACCCAGAGCCTGTCTTGGCTGTCGAACGCGACGCTAGAGCGAGCCTCGAAACGCGGGCTGGTCGCAACAGCTACCGGCGCTTCCATCTCGATTCCTTGCCCGTATGACAGCCGGCGCACGTAGACGTCGTAGTTGCCGCTGTCGTAGGTGTCCCAAGAGATGGCTATGCCATTGCTCCGCGCCGCCGCGATCTGCGGGGCCCAATCGCTTTCCTCGGAACTCGACACCGTTCGTTCCGCTGAGAATCCGTCCCCGTCTTGGCGCGCGACGAGCACGTCGAGGCTGTCTCGATACCCCTGCCACGTGATCCACACAGCGCCGGCCGCGTCCGTCGCGGCTGCCGGGCTGATGTCAGGGCCGGAATGGCTGGTGACCTGCAGTTCGTCCGACCAGCGGCCCTGCTGACGATAGCTGGCATAGATGTCGAAGTTTCCGTCCACCTGCTTGGAGCGTATGACCCACACGCGCCCCTGTCCGTCCGCGGCCACTGCGGCGGAGTAGATATCTTGGCCGCCGGCTCCGACCGCTTGAGGCTCGCCCCATTGCCCGCTCGGGACCGAGTATTCGCGCAGCCAGATGCGGTCGCCCCCCGCCGGTCTCGACAAGGGATCGAAGGAATCGGGCTCGGTTTGCAATTGGCGGCGCCACCTCAGTTCGCGAGCACCGTGCGTGAACTCGACATATGCCATGTACACGGTGTCGCCGAACCTTGCGATGGCCGGCAGGTCCTGCTCTTCGACCGAGTCGGTGAGGACCGTAGTGACCGGTATTCGCTCGACAGACACTCGGCCGTCCAGCAGAAGCGCGGGATTTCCGAACCCGACCTCTGAAGCACGGAAGGTCGCAGTGCCCTGCGAGGTGCGAATTCGGAACACCGGGTCAGCTCCGATCGTCTCTGCCAGCGCATAGATGCCTGCTTCAAGTGCGGGATAGAGGTCGAGATCGCTCATTCCGTGCGTCAGGGCAATGCGGCGGGTCGCGAGTCGCCAGCTGGATCCGGACACCGAGTCCTCCCGGCCGAGCCGCCAGCCGGACAGGTCCACAATCCGAGCGCCCGACGCTTCCAGCGAACCGTCCCAGCGCGTCGGCTCTTCGTCGCCAACTCCGAACAAGATGCAGTACTGCACCCGTTCCGCCTGTAGTGCAGTAGCGAGCAGCAGGGTCAACGGCACCAGCCTGAGGAATGTCATGACTTGCGATTCTCCGGCAGACACATTCTAAGCCCGGCACTCAACCTGTATAATCTGCGTAGGGCGTCGGGGCGCTCTACTCGCAATGCAACGAACCGCGCTGTTTCTGGCCATCGTCGCGATGGCCTTCGCCCTTGCGTGCGGCATCGGCCCCATGCCAGACGAGGACGGCGATCCCGCCGCGGCCGCGGCAGACTCCGCCAACCCATCAATCCCCGAGTTCAGCCTGCGGGATTTGGACGGCAAGACGCACACCAACGCCGACATCGAGGGCAAGGTCGTCCTGCTCAACTTCTGGGCCACCTGGTGCGGCCCCTGCAAGATCGAGATGCCGTGGTTCGTCGACTTCCAGCGCAAGTACAAGGATCGCGGCTTTACCGTCTTGGCGGTCTCTCTCGACGAGGATGGCTGGGACCCGGTGCGCGAGTTCGCCGAGAAGATGGAATTCAACTTTCCGGTGTTGCTGGGCGATGACGCTGTCTCGGACGCCTTTGGCGGCATCATGGTGCTGCCCACCACCCTGATCGTGAACCAGGCGGGCAAGATCGTTTTCACCCACCAAGGCCTGGTGGCCAAGGCAACGTACGAGGAAGAGATCGAGGTTCTGCTGGACATGAATGCCACGGCATCGCTCTAGCGCAACCCCGCTCAAGGCTGTTGCCGCGCTCTTCGCGCTGCTTGGCGCTCAGCTGTCGGCCCAGCAGCTGGGGTTCTCGGCCGCCGCGATCGAGCCCAGCCCGGGCGTTCGGATCACCGGCCCAGGACCGCTGCGAGTCCCGGTCACGGTTCGCATCCGCCGCGGTTACCACATCAATTCCGACAAGCCGAATGATCCATACCTAATCCCGACCCAACTGTCCTGGCCCGACGTTCTTCCGCTGCGCGTCGAGTCTGTCTCCTACCCGCCCGCCGAGGAGGTTAAGTACGACTTCTCGGACAAGCCGCTATCGGTGTACTCGTCGCGCGTCGAGATCGTGACAACCTTCCATGTGGAGTCCGTGCCCGCGGATATGGGCGAGCTGCGAGGCTCGTTCCGCTTCCAGGCGTGTAACGACAAAGCCTGCCTGCCGCCCAAGACACTGCCCGTCACGGTTGCGGTTCGTCGCTGAGCCGACGGGATTCCGCTATCATTCTTGGCGATGCCGACCCCTCGAGTGCGCGTTGAGCGGAGCGCGTGCGTGGCCACCCTGGTGCTTGACCGCCCGGAAGTCCGCAATGCGCTCGACAATGACACGGTCGAGGAGCTTTCCGACAAGCTGCGGTCGCTGGCGGCGGATTCCGGCGTGCGGGTGGTCCAGCTGGCCGGTGCCGGAAGCTGCTTCAGCGCCGGCGCCGATTTGCGTGCCATGCGCCGCATGGGCACCGCCGACCCGGCCCAGAACCTGGCCGACACCCGCCGCTTCGTCGAGATGCTTCGGCTGCTGCATGCGATGCCCAAGCCGACCGTAGCCCGCGTTCAGGGCGCAGCGGTGGGCGGCGGCGTCGGCTTGGTCGCTTGCTGCGATGTCGCGGTCGCTTCCGAGGATGCCTTCTTCCGCCTGAGCGAGGTACAGCTCGGACTCGTGCCGGCGATGGTGGGTCCGTATCTGGTTGAAGTGCTTGGCACCAAGGTGGCGCGGCGCCTGATGCTGACTGCCGAGCGGGTCGATGCGCTCCGCGCGCAAGCGTGGGGACTCGTTGACGAGGTGGTTCCGGCGACGGCCTTGGATGCAGCGACCCAGAAGATGACCGAGCGCATGCTCAGGGGCGCTCCGGGCGCATTGGCTACCTGCAAGGAGCTTGTCCGCGAGATTGCAGACAATCCGCTGGACGAAGAGATCCGCGACCGGACCGCGCAGGTCCTGGCAGCGCGGAGGTCCACGGACGAGGGGCGTGCCGGGGTGCGCGCCTTCTTGGACAAGGGGCGCGCGCCCTGGCTGGCCGCCAAGGGCGGAGGAACGGAGACATGCAAGACCTAATCTCAGGATCAGCTCTCACCCGCAGGCGGGCGTTGCAGTCGTTTGCGGGCGGCGCGGCAGCGTTTCTAACGCGCTGCGGGGGCTCGTCCGCGCCGCGCCCCAACATCTTGCTGGTGATGACGGACGACCAGCAGCACTCGCAGATGAGCTGCGCGGGCCATCCGCTGCTGCAGACGCCCAGCATGGACCGCCTGGCCAGCGAAGGGGCGCGCTTCGCGAACGCCTACTGCACGAACTCCCTGTGCGCTCCGGGCCGGGCCACCGTCTTGACCGGCTGCTATTCCCATGTCCACGGAATCCGCGGCAATTCCGAGAAAGCCGATGCCGTGGAAGAGCTGGACCCGAGCCTGCCGACGTTCCCGCAATTGCTCCAGCAGGCCGGCTATCGCACCGGCTTGGTCGGCAAGTGGCACCTGCGCCAGCAGCCCCGCGGCTTCGACGAATGGAAGGTGCTGCCCGGACAGGGCGTCTACTTCGATCCCGACTTCGTCGTGAACGGGCAGCCGAGCAAGGAGTCCGGCTATGCCACTGACATCACGACCGACTTCGCCCTCGACTTCCTGCGCCGCGGCGGCGCGGAGCCGTTCTGCCTGCTGTACCAGCACAAGGCCCCGCATCGACCGTTCACGCCCGCTCCCCGGCACGCGGATATGTTCGCCGACATCGACTGGCCCAAGCCATCGAGCTACGACGACGACTACGCCACGCGACGAGTGGCGGCCGAGGCGCGCGACATGCGTTTCGAGATCAGCTTGGAGGGCGACTACGCTGACCTGCCGCCCGGCTTGAGCCCGGCCCAGAAGCGCGAATGGATCTACCAGCGCTTTGCCAAGGACCACCATCGGGCAGTCTACGGCGTTGACGAAGGACTCGGCCGCGTTCTCGACTACCTGGACACGTCCGGCTTGGCCGAGGACACTCTCGTGCTCTATACGACAGACAACGGCTATTTCATCGGCGAGCACGGCTGGTACGACAAGCGCTTCATGTACGAGCCGGCGCTGCGCATCCCGTTGCTCGTGCGCTACCCGCGCCTGGTGGCGGCCGCGCAGGTGGAAGGCCGTCCGGCCGTGAACATCGACATCGCGCCGACGCTGCTCGATTTCGCCGGCGTCGACGTGCCCGACCAGATGCAGGGCCGCAGCTTGCGGCCGCTGCTGGAAGGCAGCCCGCCAGATGACTGGCGGGACTCGATCTTGTACAGCTACTACGAGAACTCGTGGGCGTTTCGCGAAATGGCCCGCGAGCAAATGACGGACCCCAGCTTCCAGTACTGGACTCCGCACCGGGTGAGCCCGCATCGCGGAGTCCGCACCGACCGCTACAAGTTGATCGAATACTACGGGGAAGGGGACTATTGGGAACTCTTCGACCTGCAGGAGGATCCTGACGAGCTGCGCAACCTTTACGCCGAGCCCGGACATGCCGATTTGGTCCAGGAGCTGCAGTCGGAGCTCGCGCGCCTGAGGGACCACTACGGAGAGCGCGGCTGAGACCCGCCGCGGGAGGTGACCGCCTTCCGTGCCTGTCGTCACGGCCTGATGTTCCATGCCTGAATCCGGCCCACACCGGCGGGCGGGCTGGCTTGCGGAGCTTGAGGCGCGGCCCAAGGCGGAATTGCACCTGCACCTGCGAGGTGCCATCCCTCGCGAGTATCTGAGAGATCGGGTTCGCAAGTGCCCTCCTGCCCGGGCCCTTGAGTCGGCACCGCCGGACCAACTCGCGAGGCTCCGCCGACAGCCTGCCATTGCACGCATCCTGGCCGCCAGCGATCCAGCCGAGGAGCTGGACGGGCTGTTTCGCTTTGACAGCCTCGATCAATTCTTGGCGGCCTACTTCTTCACAGTCTTCTTCGTGCGCGAAATCGACGATTTCCGCGGCCTGGTCATGGGCGTGCGAGAGCATCTGCGCGCCCAGAACATCGCCTATGCCGAGGTCACGGTCTCGATCCCCGAGTACCTGCAGCAGGGATTGCCCTTGGATGGAATTCTGGACGCCTTGGGAGAGGATCCGCCAGCCCGTCCCAAGGTGCGCTGGATCGTGGATCTGGTGCGGAACTATGGGCCGGACGCGGCGGAGACGCTGCTTGAGAGGCTGCTGCCGCTGCTGCCGCCTACCGTGGTCGGGCTGACGCTCGGCGGAGCCGAGCGCCTGTATCCGCCCCGGCAGTTCGAGCGCGTCTACGCGCTTGCCCGCGAGGGCGGGCTCAGGACTACGGTCCACGCCGGTGAGGCCTCGGGTCCCGAGAGCGTCTGGGATGCTTTGGCCGCGCTCCGGGTCGAGCGGATCGGGCACGGCGTCCGCGCGATCGAAGATCCCATGCTGGTCAGCCACCTTGCCGAGCGCAAGATCCCTCTCGAGATTTGCCCGACAAGCAACGTCCTGACAGGCGTATACCCCTCGCTGGAAGCGCACCCGGTGCGGGAATTGTACGAGGCTGGCGTACCGATGTCGATCAACACCGACGATCCGACGTTCTTCGGCATCTCGCTGGCCGAGGAGCTGGCCGGGCTGCGAAGCCTTGGGTTCACGACGGGCGAGATTGACGGGCTGGCGAGCGGCGCTTACGCGTTCGCCTTCGACGCCGAGGCGGCCGCTTAGCCCGCTCCCGCTGGCGGCCGCAGCCCGCCCGTGAGTTCGGCCGCCTTGGCAGTGCCCTCCGCATCGAGGTAGGAATCAAGCTCCGCGGGCAGGTCCGCCACCCGCGCCGGGTCCCAGAAACTCGCGGTTCCCACTTGTACCGCCGTAGCGCCGCACAAGAGGAACTCGACGATATCTTCGGCCGTGGCGATCCCGCCGATACCGATGATCGGTACGTCCACTGACTGCGAGACCTGATGCACCATGTGCAGGGCGACAGGCTTGATGGCCGGCCCGGACAAGCCTCCCGAGCCGGTGCTGAGCACCGGTGCGCGCCTGTGCGCGTCGACTGCCAGGCCCCGCAGGGTGTTGATCAGACTCAAGCCGTCGGCGCCGCCTTCGACGGCTGCCCTCGCCATCTCGCCGATGTCGGTAACGTTCGGCGAGAGCTTCACCAACAGGGGGCGCCGCTTGGCAACGGCGCGCGCCGCCTCGACAGCTCGCGACAACTCGCCGGCGTGCGCGCCGAATTCCAGCCCCCCCCGCTTGGTATTGGGGCAGGAGACGTTCAGTTCATAGGCCGCCACGCCCTCGGCGTCCTCAAGGACGCTCAGGACTTCGACGTAGTCGGCGAGGCCATAGCCGAAGACGTTGGCGAAGACCGGCACACCGAACTGCCCGAGGAGCGGGAGCTTCTCGGCAACGAACGCCTTCACGCCGACGTTCTGCAGGCCGATCGCGTTGAGCATGCCCGCAGCGGTCTCGGTCACGCGAGGCGAGGCGTTGCCCCGGATCGGTTCCCGGGACAAGCCCTTGACCACGATCGCGCCGATGCGGTCGAGCGCCGCTTGGCTGGCGAACTCGCCGCCGTAGCCGAACGTACCGCTCGCGGCGATGACCGGGTTCTTCAGTTCGACACCGCAGAGCGTGGTGCGCAGATCAGCCACGAGTCAGCTCACTCCGTTGTCGGCGCTCTCACTGTCCAAGCCGGCTCTGCGGGTGCCGCGCCGAATGCTGGTAGATTGATCATTGGGCACCAGCAGCCATTATGACTTGGTCGTAGTCGGTGGCGGAATCAACGGTTGCGCCTTGGCCCGCGAGGCGGCTCAGGCGGGCTTGCGCGTGGCCTTGCTGGAAGCGCGCGACTTCGGGGCCGGCGTCACCAGCCGCTCGACCCGCCTGATCCACGGCGGGCTCCGTTACTTGGAGAGCTTTCGATTCCCGCTCGTGCGCGAGTCATTGAGGGATCGCGCGACGCTGTTGCGCGAGTTTCCCGGCATTGTCCAGCCCCAGCCGTTTCTCCTGCCCGTGTATCGCAGCGATTCTCGCGCACGGTGGTACATCGCCTGCGGGTTGGCCCTGTATCGCCTGCTTTCCGCAGGCGGCAGCCTGCCGGCGCCCAGGCGGATCAGTGCCCGCGAGCTGCTGGCGCTGCTTCCCGGCCTCGACCCCGATGGGCTAGTCGGCGGCTTCGAGTATTTCGATTGCCAAGCCGTTTTTCCGGAGAGGCTTGCGCTCGAGATGGCCCTGCAGGCACAGTCAGCTGGCGCTGACATCCGCAATCATGCGCGCGTCACCGGCCTGCTGTTGCGCGATTCCCGGGTCGATGGCGTCCGGTTCGAAGGGCGGGGGGGCTCGGGGGAGCTTCGCAGCCGCGTAGTCGTAAACGCCACTGGCGCATGGGCGGACCAACTGATGAAGCTTGCCACGAAGAACGCCTCCGAGCCGCTGCTGTCATTGGTGAACGGCGCACACATCGTGGTGCGCGAGCTGCCCGGCGCTCCCCGGCATGCGGTCTATCGCGAGGCCCGGGCTGACCGGCGCCCGTTCTTCATCATTCCGTGGCGGGGCTTGCGATTGATCGGCACCACGGAGACCTTGTTCCGCGGAGATCCCTCCCTCGCGCTGCCGGAGGAATCTGAGATTCACTACTTGCTCCGGGAGGCCAATGCGCTGTTTCCGGCCGCGGGCCTTGCTCGCCAGGACGTCCTGTATGCCTATTCCGGTTCGCGCCCAATCCTGAGAGCCCCTCAGGCTGACCTCAACCGGGCGTCGCGCGACCACGCGATCGTAGAGCACGAGAAGACAGACGGCGTATCGGGCCTGCTCACGATGGCCGGGGGCAAGCTGACCACGGCACCGTCGTTCGCCAAGGCCGTGCTGCGCCGCGTCGCTCGTATTTCGGGTATCAGCACGGCTGCGGTCGAACGGTCCCGGCCCAGTGCGCTGACCGGAGCACCGCCGGAGTTTGCGGCACTCTACGGCCCGCGTTGGCGCGACGTGCTGGATGCCATCGCAGCGGATCCAAGCATGATGCGCCCCCTGGCCGACGGCTGTTCGACCAAGCGCGGCCAGGTGCTCCATGCAATAGAGCACGAGGGCGCCAAGACGTTGGCAGACGTGATGTTGCGGCGCACCGGCGCGGCCTTCGACCAGCACTACGAGCGCTCATGGGCCGAGGCAGCCGCTGACGTGGCCGCCGGAAGGCTTGGATGGGATCGGGCAGAGCGCGACAGGGCTCTGGACGAGTACGATACCGAGCTTGCCCAAACCCTCTTGAGGGAATAGCCCGGCCCCCCGGCCCGGTGGGAGGTGCGGCGCCCAGCCGGGCGGTCGCGGTGATGGCACCGGGAACGGACCGCGCGGCAGAGGCCCTTGCCCAAGCGTGCCGGTCGGTTACGATGGCGGAGATGCGTGACGCGAGCACAGCCGAGGAGACCCCTGAGGAGCGCAAGCGGCGATCCCGCAAGATTCTTCGGCGCTTGGATCGCGAATACCCGGCCGCCGAATGCGCCCTCCGCCACAGGAGCGCTTGGGAACTTCTGGTCGCCACGATTCTCTCGGCGCAGTGCACCGACGCGAGAGTCAACAAGGTCACCCCGGACTTGTTCGCGGCCTACCCCACTGTCCAGGACATGGCGCTCGCGCCACTGGAGAGCATCGAGGATCTGGTCCGCACCACCGGTTTCTTTCGCAACAAGTCCAAGTCCCTCAAGGGCGCGGCAGAGCGCATTGTCAGCGAGTATGGCGGCGAGGTGCCGTCGCGCATGGAGCAGTTGCTGACCCTGCCCGGCGTTGCCCGCAAGACAGCCAATGTCGTGACCGGCACCTGGTTCGGCAAGGCCACGGGCGTGGTCGTTGACACGCATGTCCAGCGCATCTCGGAACGCTTGGGCCTGAGCGCGGGCAAGGATCCGAAGAAGATCGAGAGAGTACTGATGGACCTGTTGCCTAGGTCAAAGTGGGTCATGTACTCGCACCAGATCATCCATCACGGCCGTGCGGTGTGCAAGGCGCGCCAGCCCCGCTGCCAAGCCTGCACGCTGGCAAGGCTTTGCCCGTCCGCCGAGGTCTAGGCTTGGCTCATTGCCGCAACGTCGGTGGTGCGCGTCGCGGATCGGTAGGCTTCAGCGTGGGGCGGAGCTCGAGCCGCACCCTTCGTCTCAGATCGATGCGGTTGCGTTTGTCCGCGTTGGGATCGCTCTGCAAGACGATGATGCCCCCCTCGCTCGCTTGGACCAGACGGGCCTCGCGCCCGCCAATCTTGAGGCCGTAGGTCTCTCCGGCTTGGAGTCCGATCAGGTAGATGTAGGCGTTTTCCGGCGCCTGCGCGCGCGACGGCTCCCACGACAGCGAGATCTTGGCAGGGGGTGCGATCGGCACCACGACCGCTATCGGGAAATAGATCGGGGCCAGTCCGCCGAAGCTGGACGTGGTCGAGATCTCACCGTTTGCAAGCACTTCCAACCGTCCGTCGGTGTACCGCAGCCAGGTCGCGGCCGGATCCCAGCCCGAACGGCCGAAAATCCGGCCGCGGATTGGATCGAGGGCGAGAAGAGGAGACGATTGGGCGGTCAGCCCCGGCAGGTAGGGATTCACCCAGAGGAATTCATAGGGCGCGACCAGTTGCGATGTCTGCAGGTAGCGCTCATCGCGGATCCAGCCCTGCAAGAACTGGAACTCTGGCAGGTTGGACTCATAGGCGACCAGCAGCATCTCCGCGATCCGGTCGAGGGGCGCCTGCACCTGCGCCAGTTGCTCGTTTGCGCCGAAGCGCGACGGCCAGCGCAATCTGCCGCTGTCAGTCTCGATGTCCAGCGGGTAATAGCTCAGCAGCCGGCAGCGCGCCAGCGACCGCAACGCTTCGATTCCGGGCTGCAGCGGATCCGAGTCCAGATTGTGTCGCACCACCAGCCCAGTCTCGAGCGCGGCGATCAAGTCTTGGCCGTCGTCAGCGATCGAGCCGTCCCTCAGGCTCGGCACCACTTCGGCCTTCCAGTGCGCGCCGAGGAGGGTCGCAAGAGCGGCTTCGGATTCATCCCAGTCGCCGGCCGACGCGATCGACGCCAGGATCGCGGCGCGTATCAGTCCGACGCCGATGGCCGCCCGGGGCAGCAACGTTGAGACGGCCGCTGCCATGGCGTCACGCAGCTCGGCCCGCTCGGATGCGTCGAGCAGGTCGTAGCACCAGTCGTAGACGAGCGCGGCTTGGCGCAAGTCGCCGGCATTGCCGATGCCATTCTCGGCCAACCGCTTGCTCCATGCGACAGCGGACCGCCCCGCTGTCTCGGCGCCCTCGACTTGGAAGCGGAGCGCGTCGACTAAGGGCCGCTCTGCAAATGCGGTCTCGGTTGCGACGAGATCGCTTAGCGATCGCCAGCGCAGCGACTGGCGGCCGACATCATTGCGCAACCGCTGCAGGCGGTTCCGCTCTAGGAACAGCCGCGGGTGATCCTCGTACACCCGGAATTCAGCCTGCCCGAACGCCGTGTCGCCGAGGCACAGCAGCACACACCCGAGCGTTGCGGCATGTAACGCGCGCATCGCGTCCTCATTGTACGGATGCGGCCATTGGACGAGACCCAGTTCAGAAACGGCTTGGCGCGGAGACTCGTCCTACGAGTGCAGCTAGGGAGAGTCATGATGCGGCAAGCAGGCTCCACGATTCGGACGGCGGTTGCACTGACAGTCTGCCTGCTTGCCGGTTGGAATTCGGTGGCGGCGGAGGACGGCCGCGTCGCTCGCTACACCGTGGTCTTGGACGCGCCCGCGACCGGGAAGCGCTTGTCCATGGCCCGCGCGAAAGCGGACCGCCGCGGGCCGGGCCGGGTCTCGGCGGCCAGTTTCGCGGTCATGGCCCGGGCCGTGGCAGCCACGCAAGAACCGGTCGCAGCGACGCTGGAGGCGGGCGGCGCCACGATCCTCGGCAGCGTCCAGAACGTGCTCAATGCGGTTTTTGTCCGCGCCACGGCGGAGCAAGCCGAGGCATTTGAGTCCATTGCCGGCGTGAAGAGCGTGATCCCGAGTCGCGACTTCGAAGTCAAGCTCGATAGCGTGGCCGATGTAACCGGCTTGAAAGCTGTAAGGCTGCGGCCGTCGGGCCTCGCCGCCACCGGCGAGGGCGTCAAGATCGCAATCATCGATTCCGGCTTGGATTTCCTCCATCCGGCGTTTCAAGACGACTCCCTGCCGGAGCTGACCGGCTATCCCAAGGGCCGGCCGGAGGACTTGGCGCTCGCCAACCGCAAGATCGTGGCGATCCGTAGCTACATGCAGCTGCAGAATTCGGGGGATCCCGCGACCTCGACGCCGGATGACAATTCGCCTGTAGACTTCAGCGGACACGGCACGGCTGTCGCGATGGTGGCCGCGGGCAGGCGCGTCGAGTCTCCGGCCGGCCCCCTTGAAGGGATCGCTCCAAGGGCCTATCTCGGCGTATACAAGGTGACCGGCACGCCCGGGATCAAGTCCTCGGCGAGTTCCCAAGCGCTGATTGCGGCGATCGACGACGCCGTCGTTGACGGCATGGACATTCTCAATTTGAGCATCGGCCAGGTCGCGACGCATCCTTGGAACTCGCACGGCTCGGACTGCGGCGACCTGCTCGGGAATAACTGCGATCCGTTGGCGGTCGCTGCCCAGAGCGCCGTGTTTGATTTCGGCCGCGTCGTGGTCGCTGCCGCCGGCAACTCGGGCCAGATCGGCGGGCGAGACGAGCCGTCGCGCAACACGATCTCCTCGCCTGCCGTCGCGCCTGATGTGATTGCCGTCGCTGCCACTGGCAACGCGAGGCGTCTGGAGCAGAGCGTGCAGTTCGGAGGTTTTTCCTACGCCGCATTGGCGGGCACTGGTCCCATATTGGCTGAGTCGCTGACGGCCCCGGCAGCGCTCGCGGAGAGGTTCGAGAACCCGGACGCCTGCCAGCCGTTCGCTGCCGGCGCTCTCAGCGGGAGCATCGTGGTTGCAGAACGCGGTGGCGACTGCTGGTTTGTCGACAAGGTCGAGCACGCCGCAAGCGCTGGCGCGGTCGGCGTGGTCGTCCTCGACAACGGGCCATCCGATGCTCTGATCGAGATGGGGGCATTGCAGGACACGGACATTCCTGCTTACTTCGTCTCGGCCTCGGACGGTGACGCGCTTGTTCGGCGCGTGGGCGGGGTGCCGGTCGGGACGGAGGCGCGATTGACGCTCGATCCCACGCCGACGGCGCGCTTGGCGGATGCGACACAGGTAGCCGGCTTCAGCTCTCGCGGACCCACTCCGGGTCTGAATCTCAAGCCTGACGTGGCGGCACCGGGAGTCAGCGTCTACACGGCAGACACTTGGCACGATGCCAGGCCGAACGGCTTCAATCCCAGCGGGTACCGCCAGGTGCAGGGAACCAGCTTGGCCGCGCCGGTGATCGCTGGCGGGGCTGCCTTGGTCTGGCAGGGAAATCCGACCTGGACCGCTCGCGAAGTGGCGTCCGCCCTCATCAACACCGCGGCTAGGTCTGTGATCGAGGACGGCACGACAGCACGCGTGGGCTCCGTCGGCGCCGGCTTGGTGGACCTTGAAGCGGCTCTCGACCCGATCGCAACGGTCGAGCCTCCGACGATCGGTTTCGGGAGGTTTGGCGCTACGTCGCTGCCGGTTTGGCAAGAGATCTTCATTACCAACCGCTCACGCCAGGCCCAGACATACCGAGTGGCGGTCGCGGCCCGAGACTACGACGCGCGGGCCGCAGTCAATCTCGACGGATTCAGCGATATCGAGTTTCGCCTCCTGCCAGACCAGTACGCTGCGGTGAGGGCGTCGCTGGAAGGCCTCATGCCGGCGCCCGGATCGTACGAGGGACACCTGCTGATCACGCGCGACGGCCGGCCCGACGCGCTTCGCGTGCCCTTCCTGTACGTGGTGGGCGACAACGTGCCGCAAGGTGCCTACGCGGTCGCTCCGGTTGAGCGGAGGGGATTCGCCGGCGAGAGCAGGACAGAGCACCTGGTCGGCAAGTTCGTGGATCGCAGCGGCGCTCCCGTAGCCGGTCAACCGGTCGAGTTCGCAGTTGTGGAGGGCGACGCTCAGATTCTCTCCGCGCAATCCGTGACCGACACGTACGGCTTAGCGGTTGCCGAAGTCGAGTTCGGTCATTCTGCGACACCGCAGGCGGTGGAGGCCTACGTTGGGGGCGAGAGGGTTCGGTTCGAGTTCACTGCGGACTTGGTGCGACCGCGCATCGACGAGATTGTCAACGACGCCAGCCACGCGGCGGGCCAGCCGGTGGCACCCGGCTCGCTGGCCACGATCTTCGGAAGCGCGCTTGCCGAATTCGCGGGCGAGGCGCTGTACTCCCCTCTCCCGGTTGCCCTCAAATCGGTGAGCGTCAGCTTCGATTATCCAGAATTGCGCGTAAGCGTGCCGGCGCGGGTCTTCCTGACCGGCGCGGATCGCTTGAGTATCCAAGTCCCTTGGGAGCTGGCGGGCCTCAATTTCGCCTACGCCAAGGTCCGTGTCCGCACGCGCGACAATCTGGAGCTGGCCGCCGATCCCTTCGTGGTCAATCTGGCCGACGTAGCGCCCGGGGTCTATGTCTATGCCACCGAGGGCGGGAGCCCGTCGGCTGCCTTTCACCTTGACGGCCGGCCGGTCACCCCCGACGCTCCCGCCGCCGCGGGCGATCAGGTGGCCATCTACCTGACCGGGGCCGGTCCCTACGGGCAACAGTTGCAGTCCGGCACTGCCGCGGCCGACCGGTCCGAGACCGTCCACGCTCCGGAAGTTACGGTCGGAGGAGTTCGAGCATCGGTGACCTACTCGGGCTCCCTTCCAGGCGTGGCAGGCATGTCTCAGATTGAATTCGTGCTGCCGGCCGGCCTGCCCAGCGGCAGCGCGGACTTGGCCGTGTCGATGCACGGCGCGAACAGCAACACCGTGTCCCTGGCGGTGCAGTGACCGCCCGGCCCGATCACCTGTTCCCGCCCAGCTTCTCGCCTGGCCGCAGCAGGGACGGGCGCTTGCGCTTTCTCTCAGCCTGTTCAGTGGCTTCTTGTTCGCTGGCCCGCTCGACCTCCTTGCGCCGTTCCGGCGCCATGCGCTCCTTCTGGCGCCGCTTTTCGGACTCCTCTTGCAGGACCACCGTGCGCTTCCTCGCGCCGAGGTCTTCGGCGAGCAGATCCAAGCTGTCATCGGTGATGCCGATGGCGTCTTCCAGCACGAATTCGTAGCGCCACGCGTCCTCGGCTTCGGCCCCGGCGATCGCGGCCAAGCGCGCAGCGAACACCTGCTCGGCCTTGAATAGCACCTCCAGCGCCCCGTCGAGCTTCTTGTTGCGCAGCAGGGCGTCGTCGATAACGTCATCGACGGCTTGAATGATTGACGAGTACTCCGTCAGGGAGCGGTGGATCTTGGCGCCGCGCCCGGCCTCTTCCTCTGCAAGGGCCTGTTCGATCAGCTCGAGGCGCAGAGCCGCGAACTTTGTGTACGCGCTCATGCGCTTGTCCAGCTCCTGGCTGTCGCGCAGGACTTCGATCTCGTAGTCGGTCAAGAACTCTCGGTTGCGGGGCAGCTCCTGCCCGAAGGCTGGGACGAGAGCGCAGAGGATCGCAAGGATGAGTCGGGCCGGCATCGCGCTCCCCTAACTCTAATGGTTTGGCCCGCCGATGCCAACTCCCGTTGCCGGGCACATGCCTGGCAGGGGCTCAGCCAGCTGCCCGGTTGATCGCGGATCGCGGGACGGGCGGGGGCTTACTCCTTCGGCCCCATCAGGCCGCGCAGCAGCCGAGCGTTCGCTGTCTCGATCCGCTCGATGAGCCCGTCGAAGTCAGCTTGGTCGCCCAGGTACAGCTTGCGCTGTAGCTGCTGGAGCTGCACTAGCAGCTTGCGCGTCCGGATTTCGGCGTGCTTGAAGTGTCGCGGGTGCCGCCGGGCGTACTTGCCCGTCGCCTCAAGCGAGGTGACGGCCAAGTCGACCGCTTCTCCGATGTTCTCGAGCGCCTCGCGTCCGGCTGCCAGTTTGTCGTCTTGGTAGGCCTTGCTGGCGATGTCCAGCTGATCCCACGCAAACGCCAGCGCCCGGCGCGAGCGGGTCTCCCGATCCGCGATAGCCTCGACCTCCGCCAGGCTGCCGCGCGGCGCCCCGAAGCAGCACAGCACTGCCATGCACGCCAGCAGCGCAAGGCGGACGCCGAACCTCACCGCTTCTCCAACACCTTGGCGATCGTCTTGAGGCGCTGGGTCGCTTTCCAGGTCTCTTCCTGCATGTCCGTACTCAGAGCCAAGAAGGCGCGATACGAGTCCTGCGCCTCCTCGTAGAGCTGCAAGCTGTCCTGGCAAAGCGCCCGCAGATACACGCTTGCTGCCAGCGGCGGGCCGAGCTTCTCCGCTTCCTTCAAGGCGCGCAGAGCCGCCGGGAAGTTACCAAGCCGGTACATGGCGAAGGCCAGCCCGTTCCAAGCGTCCGAAGCGCCCGGATCGACCTCGAGCGAGGCCACGTACTCGCGCGAGGCGAGCTCGTACTCCTGCTGTTGCAAGAGTGCGTTCGCGTAGCGCAAGCGGGCCTTCGCATCGCCCGGCGCAGCCTTGGCCGCCAGGCTGAGTTGTTCCCGGGCGGCTTCCACCTTGCCTGCCTGGCGATAGGCTTCGCCCAGAGCGGCGTGCCGACGGGATCGCGGTTCGAGTCGCACAGCTCGCTCTAGGGCCTGCGTGGCGGCTCGCAGGTTGCCGCTCTCGAGCAGCAGAACTCCGATCTCCTCTTGCACGGCGGCGTTGTCGGGCCGATCCCGCGCGTACCGCCTGTACAGTTCGAGCGCATCCTGCTTGAAGCCTGATTCTTCCAGCCGCTTGGCGATCTCCAGCAGGGCGTCTTCGGCACTCGGGTCCATCTGGACGGCGCGCAAGTAGTGCGGTACGGCTTCGTGCAGCTGGCCGAGTTCTGCCAGCGAACTCGCCAAGCCCAAGGTCGCCTCAAGCGACGTGCCGTCAATGTCCAAGAGGCGCTGGAAGGCGGCGCGGGCCGGCTCGGCCTGCCCGGCTTGGCTGTGGGCCGAGGCGGCCAACTGCAGGGCCTGCCGGTTCTCTGGCTGCGCCTGTGCAATGGCTTCGTAGTGCTGCGCGGCGTCTGCGAACCTGCCGGCCTGCATGAGCAGGGTCGCCAGATTCTGTCGCGCCGGCATCAGGTCCGGCTGTTGCCCGGCAATGACTTGGTAGTGTTGGATCGCGCTCGCCGCGTCGCCGGTTGCCTGGCGGGCGTAGGCGAGGTTGAAGCGGGCGTTAACGTTGGCGGGGTCGTCCTCGAGCGCGGCTTCTAGGTGCGGGATAGCGCCGGCAAAATCGTTGCTCTCCAGCGCCTGCGCCGCTTCGCGCAGGGCATCGGCTCCGAGCAGCGCCGCCACGCACAGAGCCAAGCCGAATCCAAGTCCTCTGTACACGCCTGAATCGAAGTTTAGCAGCGTGAACCGCTGCCGAGGCTGCGGCGTGCAGGTACTGGACGGGAATTCAGGCCCGGATGCGGTTCAGAAGGGCAATGGCCCTGCCAATGTCGGCGCGCTGCTCTTCGCCGACGATCTCGCGCTCGATGACCAAGGGGCCGGCATAGCCGATCTCGCGCAGCGTGCGGACATAGCGCTCCATGCCCACGTCTCCATCTCCAAGTGGCGTCTCCCGCCCCCACTCGCCCGGCGTCTCCGGCCACGTTCCGTCCTTGCAATGCACCGTCAAGACGTGCTCTCGGAGCGTGCGCAGGGCCTCCATCGGCTCGCCGGACCCGTACAGGATCATATTCGCGGGATCGAAATTGACCCCCAGGTTCGGTCGGTCCACCGCGTGCAGGAACTCCAGCAGCGCCGCCGCCGGCTCCTGTCCGGTTTCCAGCGCGAAGGTCTGGCCGTTGCGGGCGCAGTGGTCGCAGACGCGGCGCACAAGTTCGAGGACGGCCCGGTGCTCGGCATCGCTCGGATCTTCGGGCAGGCAGCCGATGTGCGCCGCCACGCCGGGAATGCCGAGCGAGCGAGCGAAATCCGACACCGCATAGGTCCGCTGCTCGCGCTCGCGGCGCGTCGCGGCGGGCACGTAGCCCACCGTCTGCGCGCAAATCGGGATACTCGCGTAGCTCTCGCCCTCGAAGCTCTGGAAAGCTGTGACGATCTCAAGCTCGGAACGGTCCAGCGCGGCCCGCCAACGCTCGGCTGCGCCGGGAGCCAGGTCCGCCGCGCCATGCACGCCCAACTGTCCGCAGCTCACGCCGAACGCAGCTACGGACTCGACGATCTCGTCAGGGGCAGCGTCGACTCCGAGCACGCCGCCGGTCCAGAACATCAAGCCGACCTGCAGTGGTTCCATGTCAGTCGCCTCCGGTAGTCTACAGCAGCGCGGTCGCCTCTAGCCGGGCCGGGCCGTGGCGTCGACCTCTACCCATCCGCCTTCGCGGTGGCTGCGCAGCACAGCCTCGACCAGCCGCAACTGCCGCAGTCCGGCATCGAATCCCGGCATCTCCCGGGCCTTCGACTTGTCTCGGCAGGCTGCGTAGAAGCGGCGGAAGAATTGCTTGAAGGTATCGGCGTAGCCCTCCGCATGGCCCCCGGGAAGGTCGGCAAAGGAGCGCGCCTGCTCTTCCAGCAACGACGGATCCTTGACAAGCAGCTCGTTGTTTCCGTCGCGCCGCCCGATCCACAGCTCGTTCGGCCGCTCCCCATCCCACGAAAGGCCGCACTTGGTGCCGTAGATGTCCACCAGCAGCCGGTTCTTGCGGCCTGCGGCGACCTGGTTGATCGTTAGCGCTCCCCTCGCCCGGTCGCCGAAGCGCAGCAGAATCGCGCCGAAATCCTCGGTCGTGATCGGGCGGTCCTCGTAGTCCTCCGGTTCCAGCATCTTGCCCGCGTAGGTTTCGATCGGCTTCTTGGGCTTCTTGCGCACCGGATGAAACGTAGCCAGCTCTGCGCAGACCGCCTGGATTTGCTTGCCGGTGACGTGTTCGAGCAGATCGCACCAGTGGGAGCCGATGTCGGCCATGGCGCGCGAATTGCCGCCCACTTCTGGCTCGAGCCGCCAGTTGTAGTCCGTGTCGAAGAACAGCCAGTCCTGTGAGTAGGTGCCTTGCACCGCCAACACGTCGCCCACCTGCCCGGTGGCCACCATGCGCCGCATTTGCGCCACGTTCGGATAAAAGCGCAGGTTATAGCTGGTGGCGTGCACGATGTCCCGCGAGCGTGCCAGTTCGACCAAGCCCTGCGCTTCCTCGGCCGTCATCGCCAGGGGCTTCTCGCAGATCACGTGCTTGCCGGCGGTGATCGCATCGCGGGCGATCGCGAAATGCGTGTGGTTCGGCGTGCAGATATGCACCGCGTCGATAGCCGGATCGTCCAGCAGCTCGCGGTAGTCGCCCGACGTGCGGGCGATTCCCAGCACTTGCCCGAACTGGGCTGCGAGGTCGGCGGTCTGGTCCGCTATCGCGACGACTTCGGCCTCGGTCTGCCGCCGGATGTTCTCGACGTGGACGCGGCCCACGAATCCGGTTCCGATCACCGCCACCTGCAACTTCTTCATAACTGTCAAGACCTCCGCTGAAGCTTGGGCGCGATGGTATCCCATCGGCCAGTAAACGAGTGTAGGCGTCCGGCGAGACCGAATTCAAGCGTCCCGCTGCGCCTGCCGGGCCGACATCCGGCGATCGCGCCCGGCTTCGGTCCCTCGCCTGGCCCTCTCGCCCTGGATGCCCGCCGTGGCCATCCTCGAGATTCCGTGACGCCGCACGACTAGGAAGGGTTAGGTCGACCCTCGCTTCAGGCCTCGCCAACCGGGCAGCCTATCGGATTCGCGGGCGCTGATGTTCGGGATGTCGCTCGGCTCGGGAGCGGAGGCCCGCCGCGCGAGCTCTCAGCTTTTCGCCACCCGGGTAGGCCAGAGCGGTCTTTTTCCTGCCAGTAACGCAAAGAAGTGCTATTCTGTTTGCAGACCGGGGCTTGCAAATGTCTGGCGTATGCAAGGAGGCTGGTGCAATGCCTCCGGGCAGTGAGCGCCGCGGTCACAGTGCGGCACTCTGTCCGCGCCCAAGCTGCGCTGGCGCCCCTCGCGGGTCGGCTTTCTCGGAGGCGATTGTATGAGGTTGCGCTCACTCCTGTCGCTCTTCTCCCACGACCTCGCGATCGACCTCGGCACGGCCAACACCTTGATATACATTGCCGATTCCGGCGTCGTGGTGGATGAGCCTTCGATGGTGGGTGTGAACAACTCCACCGGCGAGGTCGAGGCTGTCGGCATCGAGGCCAAGCGGATGCTCGGCCGCACGCCGGGCACGATCACGGCCGTCCGCCCGATGCGCGACGGGGTGATTGCCGACTTCAAGATCGCCGAGCGCATGCTCACCTACTTCATCAACAAGGCGCACAACCGCAACCTGTTCGTCCACCCCCGCATCGTGATCGGCGTGCCCGGCAGCATCACCCACGTCGAGCGCCGCGCCGTCGTCGACTCTGCCATGCGGGCCCGCGCCAGCGAAGTGCACCTGGTCGAGCAGGCGATGATGGCGGCCATTGGAGCCGGCCTGCCTGTGTCGGAGCCGGCGGGCAGCATGGTCGTGGACATCGGCGGAGGCACCACGGACGTTGCGGTGATCTCGATGTCCGGTGTCGTCTACTCGAAGTCGGTTAGCGTGGCCGGCAACGCGTTCGACGATGCGATCATCCACTATCTCAGGCGCAAGCACAACTTCCTGATCGGCGAGCGCACGGCCGAGCGAGTGAAGGTCGAACTGGGTGCGGCGAAGCCGCTCGAAACGCCCGCCACGATGGAAATCAAGGGGCGCAATCTCACCAGGGGCGTGCCGGCGGCTCGGGAAGTGACCGACAGCGAGATTCACGGGGCGATCGCAGAGTGCGTCGAGAAGATCATGTTCTGCGTGCGGGAGGCCTTGGAGCACGCCCCGCCCGAGATCAGCAGCGATATTTGCGACCGCGGCATCGTGCTCACGGGCGGAGGCGCATACCTCAGGAACCTTGACCAGCGCATCCGCGACGAGGTGGGCGTGCCGGTCTCGGTGGCCGAGAACCCCCTCCACAGCGTGGTCGTCGGGACCGGGATGGTCTTGGAGGACATTGACTTGCTCAATCGGGTCTCGATCCAGTAGCGCGGCGGGGACGGAGCGAACGGAGGGCACACGTGCAAGAGTTGCTGGCCCGGCGAAGGAACGGCATCCTGCTGGGGGTGCTGGTCTTCCTGCAGGTGCTGATGGTCGGCCAGCAGATTCAGGATCGTCCCATCGACGCTCGCCTGAGGTATTGGAGCAGCGCTCTGTTCATGCCGCTTCAGCGCGCGGGCCAATGGGGACTCAGCGGCCTGTCGGGCGTCTGGTCCGGCTATGTCTGGCTCGTCGGCACCGCTGCTGAGAACCGGCAGCTTGACGCGGAAGTCTCGCGCCTGCGGCTAGAGAACCATTACTTGCAGCAGCAGGTTGTCCATGTGAGCGCCCGCGCCGGGCTGGATGAGTTCCGCGCGAGCCTCGCGTCCCGCACGCTCCCGGCCAAGGTGATCGCTCGCGGGCCGAGCCGCAACGCGCGAGAGGTCTTCCTCGACCGGGGCCGCGAGCACGGCATCCAGCCCGGCATGGCGGTGGTCGTGCCTGCCGGCATCGTAGGCAAGGTCGAAGCGGCATATGGCGCCTCCAGCATGGTGGTTTTGCTCAGCGATGCGGAGGCCGGCGCCGGAGTCGTGCTTGGAAGGAGCGGCGCCCCGGGCGTCCTGCGCGGGACGAATGCTGTTCTCTCTCGCCTCGACTACGTGCCGCCCCACGTGGGGGTTGCCGTGGGCGAACAGGTCTACACCTCGGGCTTGGACGGCGTCTTCCCGGCCGGAATGCCTGTCGGGGAGGTCGTTAGCGTCGAGACGACACCTGAAATGCACACGATCGCGGTCAGCTTTCACGTGGACTTGGATCGCGTGCGGGAGGTAGCAGTCGTCTTGCAGACCGAGCATGAAGCGCTTCCGGAATCAGTGCGGCAGATCCTGGCTCGGCTGCCGGGGCCTCCCGATACCGACGTCGAAGGTGAATTGCGCACCGCCGGATCTCTCGACGGCCCGGCGGATCGCGTCAAGCGGACCTACGAAAGCGCGCTCGAGGCGCAGCGGAAGACAATCGGCCTCCTCAGCGGGCGCCCGCCCAACTTCAGCGCTGCCGCCGACTCGCTGCGCGCCGCACGCGGAGAGATCTCGGGCGCCCCGGGAGAGGCTGAGTGAGCGCTTGGTCTAGAACGGTCCCGGCATTCGAATCCAAACGTCGCCCGAGTGTTCCCTGGCCTTGGTTCGTGGGCCTGCCGACCGCGGCACTGGGCCTGCAAACGCTGCTGCCCACGCTTGTGCCCGGTCTGGCCCTGCTCAACCTGCCGTTCCTCGCGACGCTCAATCTGATGCTGTGGTGCCGTTCCGCAGTGTCGGCCATGCTGCTGGGCATGCTGATCGGCTGCCTGCATGACGGCCTGACCCACGGCCCGGTGGGCTTGCACGGGATCGTGTACACGATCTGCGGCTACTTGGTCGCGCGGTTGGGGCCATACGTGCGGCGCGATCACGCGCTTGAGCTCGGCTTGTTCTTCGCCGCGGCGTACGCGACCCACGAATTCGTGTTCGGAGTGACCCGCAGCTTTCTGGTAAGCGCAGGCGGGGAGACGGATCTGGCCCTCGGCCTCGTCTTGACGGCGCTCCACGCTGGCGCCGGCCTGTTTGTTTTCACTATGCTTAGCAAGGCAGGTTGGAAGCAATGACCGCCTTCGGTGCGTCAAGATTTCGGGCGTCGCATCGACGCCTGCGCCTGTTTCAGGTGTTCGCGACCGCCGTATTCGTCGGCTTGCTGGGCTCTTTCTGGCAGATCCAAGTAGTCGATCACGAGCGCTATCGGGAACAGGCGCGCCAGAACCGCATCAAGACGCTCCCCATCGCAGCGGCCCGCGGCAACATCCTGGACCGCCATGGCCGCTCCATTGCAGACAGCGAGATCGCCCTGACGGCGATGATCGATGCTGCCAACACTTCCTCGGCGAACTTGGAGCGGATCGCGTCCGGGCTCGATCTGGACGTCGACCGGGTCTGGCGGACCCTGCAGGATGCCTCCGACTACGGCCGGTTCGAGCACATCGTGCTCAAGGAGGATCTCTCGCAGCGCGACCTCGCCTTCCTGCAGGCCCGCCGCCACAGCTTTCGCGAGGTGGATCTCGTCGAGGGCATGCGCCGCAGATACCCGGCCCAGCAGGTCGCCGTGCATGCCACCGGCTACATCGGCAAGGCCAGCCGGCAGGAACTCGCGATGCGTGAGTTCCTGCTCCTCGACTTCGGCTCGGATATCGGCAAGAGCGGCATCGAGCGGCAGTACAACCGCTGGCTGACCGGCACGGACGGCAGCCTGCAGTTCCTGGTCGACAGCGTCGGGCGATCCATCGAGACTGTGGGCGAGGTAGATTCGGTTCCGGGCAACAACCTCCGCCTGACGATCGATCTAGACCTGCAGGCCGTTTCCGAACTCGGCCTGGCAGGGCGCAAGGGCGCGGTCGTCGCGTTGGATCCCCGCAATGGCGAGATCCTGGCCATGGCGAGCGGGCCCAGCTTCGACCCGAATCAATTCGTGGCCGGATTCCGGGACGCTGACTGGCGCGCGCTGAACTCTGATCCGACCACCCCGCTGCTAAACCGCGCCATCCAGGGAACGTGGGCGATCGGGTCGGTGATCAAGCCGATCATCGGCTTGGCGGGCTTGCAGTCTGGCGTGGCCGGGCCGGATTTCAAGGCTCACTGCGCGGGGGGCTTGAACTACGGGGGGCACTACTTCCGGTGTCACAAGCGCGACGGCCACGGCACGGTGGGGCTGGTCGAGGCGATCGCGCAATCGTGCGACGTCTATTTCTACCAACTGGGCGTCAGGCTGGGGATCGATGTGCTGGGGCGCTACGCACGCTTGGCCGGCTTCGGGGAGCGAACTGACGTAGACCTGCCGGACGAGGTCCCCGGGCTTGTCCCGTCCGTGCGCTGGAAGGTGCGCCGGTCCTTGCAGCCATGGCGCCCGGGCGAAACCGTCGTGGTTTCCATCGGTCAGGGCGCGATGTCCGTGACGCCGATCCAAGCCGCCCACGCCATCGGAGGCTTAGCCGTGGGTGGCGTATGGCACCAACCCCGGATCGTGGCAGACGATCAGATGCGCCTGATCGATCCCGACTACGAACCGCCGCGACCGCGCGTGGCGGCGATCGACCGAGAGCATCTGGCGACCTTGCGCGATGCCATGTGGCAGGTCGTCAATGGCTACGGCACCGGCCGCCAGGCGCGCCTCTCCGGCGTCGAGGTGTGCGGCAAGACCGGCACTGCGCAGCGGGTTTCGAACGAACTGCGGCTGAGATCGGGCCGGGCGGACTTTGAGGACGACGCGTGGTTCGTCGGATTCGCGCCGTGCTCGAGTCCTGAGATCGTCGTGGCGGCGCTGCTGGAGAACGGCGCGCACAGCTACTATGCGGCGGCGGTAGTGCGCGACTTGCTGCAGGTCTGGCTGCTCAACCGGCCTCCCGCGTCTTTGACCGACAGCAGCAAGACCCTGGCCCAGTCGTTTGCGGGGCGGCCATGAACGCCGCGTCCACGCTCGGCGGCACCCGCTGGCGCCGGGATTTTGACTGGCTGATGGCAGGCGCCGCGCTGTTGGTCGGCGTCCTGGGATTGTTCCAGGTCTACAGCGCGACGTTCAACACGAAGTTTCAATCGGCTTTCGCGCAGCACGTCGTCTGGCTGCTGCTCGCGGTCGTCGTCTTCGCGGCCGTCTCGCACATCAACTATCGCCACCTGGTGTCGCTCTCGCCGGTGATGTGGGGGCTTGGCGTGCTGCTGCTTGTGGCCATCCTGCTGCTGACCGACCCGGTGAACGGCTCTCGGCGCTGGCTGCCTTTGCCCTTCGGCTTTAGCATCCAGGTGTCCGAGTTCATGAAGGTGGTGCTACTCTTGGTAGTAGCGAAGTACTGCGCCGGGTCAGCAACCAAGGCGTTGCGCCTCCAGGACTTCCTGCGTGCCGCCCTGCCATTCTTCGCGGTGTTCCTGCTGGTTGTGCTGCAACCAGACCTCAGCACCTCGTTGAGCATGTTGCCGATTGCCGCCACCGTGCTGTTCCTGTCGAAAATCGCCAAGAAGCACTGGCTGCTGGGGGCGCTTGCGCTAGTCCTGCTGGTGCCTCTGCTGTGGGCATCGCTGAAGCCCTACCAGCGGGGCAGGATCGTCGGCTTCCTGAGTCCAGACGAGGCTCCGCTGGGCATCGGCTACCAGATTCGGCAGTCAAAGATCGCCGTGGGCACGGGCGGCATGTGGGGGCAGGGATTCGTCCAGGGGTCGCAAACCCAACTGCGCTTCCTGCCGACACCCCACACCGACTTTATCTTGGCCGCATTCGCCGAGGAGAGGGGCTTTGCGGGCATTGCGATCGTGCTGGGGCTGTATTACGTGCTGCTGTTGCGGATCGTTGACACGGCCAGATCGGCGCGGGATCCGGAAGGGACACTGCTTGCGATGGGTGTCGCGAGCGTGCTGCTCTTCCACATCATGGTGAATGGCGGGATGGTGGTCAACAAGCTGCCGGTCACCGGCCTGCCGTTGCCTTTGATGAGTTACGGAGGGTCCAACCTGTTGACGGTTGCGATCATGCTAGGCATCGTCAACAGCGTGCGGATCCGCCGATTCGTGAATTGAATCTCGCTCGCCGGCCCGGGCAGCGGTGCCGGCAGCGGAAGAAGGGTAACAGGGAAGGAATCAAGCTGCGGGAGAAGCGCTGGCCGGACTTGGCCGGACAAAGCGTAAGAGCCCCGCTCGCGCGTGGCGCTCCGCTTGCCGCGAACGTCCTGGCCGGCCTCGGCTGGTCACAGCCCGCCGCAGCGCGGCCCGAGGGCCGAGTTCCGATGAAGAGGTAGGTGTATGAGCCCCAGAGTTCTGACAGTTACCGCGAAGGCTTGTAGCCACGGAGCCATCCCTTCCCGGAGGATTTTTCCATGTCTCAAGATTTGGTCATCTCATCGAACCCGATTGAGACGACAGTCGCGATCCGCGAGAATGATCGCCTAGCCGAAATCCATGTCGAGCGCCAAGGGAACAAGGCGATAGTCGGCAACATCTACAAGGGACGAGTGACCCGGGTGCTGCCGGGCATGCAATCGGCTTTCGTCGACATAGGCTTGGAGCGCGACGCGTTCCTGTATGTCACGGACGTGGCCCCGTCGGCCGCGCCTGAGATCGACACGGCCGAGGACGATCCATCCCCGACCGCTCCGCCCGAACCGGGAATGCCGGTGGACGAAGCGGGCGACGCCGATCCCGAGCCGTCCTCGTCGGCTGCGGAGCAAGCATCCGACGAGCAAGCCTCGGACGGTTCGGGCGGGCGCTCGCGCCGTGGCCGCCGTCGAAGCCGGCGGGCCCAGGCTGACAAGCCGACAGGGTCCGCGGACGAGCCCAGCCCCGAAGACCCGGCGGCCGAGACCGCGGAGCCGGATCCTTCTGCGGACCGTCCGCGGCGCAGAATGACGCTCTTGCCCGGCGAATCGCTGGCCAAGTACGAGGGCGACTCCGGGCCCGAGGCTCCTGAGGGAGCCGACGCCGACTCGACAGCCTCCGAGTCCGTGATCGAGTCCGCTTCCGGCGCGGAGGGCCCGGCCGGAGGCGAGCCGCCTGCAAGCGCTGCCGACGATGGGGAAGCAGCCCCCGCCGAAGCGGTCGATGACGGTACCGGCAAGCATGCCGACGATGGAGCGCTGGAACCTCCGGAGAACAGCGCCAAGCTGGATCCGCCCTCGATCCTTGCGCAGTTTTGGAATCCGCTGAAGTGGTTAAAGAAGGGTTCCGGTGATGCGCCCAAGGCGACCCCTGGCGAGTCCCGCGGAGATGGTCGGCCCTCGCGGTCGAGGCGTCGGAGGCCTGCCAGGGCCGCTGGCGACCGCCGTGCCGCCGGTGCGCGCAGGGGCGAGGCCGGGCAGAAGGCCGCTGCCTCGGCAGCCGAGCCGCAGCGTCGGCGGTCCGGGCGCCGCCAGTCAGACGCCAGGCGGCCGCAGCGTTCCCAAGCCAGGCAGGGCGCACGGGCCGACCGTCCCAGGGCGCGGGAAGCCAAGCCGTCCCAGCCGCCCCAGCCGCCGCCCAACATCGCGGACCTGCTCGAGTCCGGGCAGGAAGTGATCGTTCAGGTGAGCAAGGAGCCGGTGGGGGCGAAGGGCGCCCGGATCACCTGCCACGTTTCGCTGCCGGGCCACTACATGGTCTACATGACCAGTGGCGAGCACAATGGCGTGACCAAGCAGATCCAGTCGGAGTCGGAGCGCCGCCGCCTCCGCAAGCTGGTGGACAAGCACTCCGAGGGCAAGGCCGGCGGCTTTGTCGTGCGAACCTCCTGCGGCAGCGTCGGCGACGAGGAGCTCGTAGCCGACATGGAACAGCTGCACGGCCTGTGGGGCGAGATTTGCGACAAGGCGGGCAAGGCCAAGGCGCCCGCTCAGCTCCACAGCGACCTGGACATTGCCGAGCGGGTGCTGCGAGAGCGCCTCAGCGAGGACTTCAAGGCCGTGTGGGTGGACTCGAAGGAAGACCACAAGCGGATTGCGAAGTTCGTGGAACGCTTCCAGCCGAACTTGGCGGAGCGCGTCAAGCTCTACACCAAGAAGCAGCCCATCCACGATGCCTTTGGCATCACCAAGGATCTGAAGAAAGCCCTCCGGCCGAAAGTCTGGCTCAAGTCCGGCGGCTACTTGGTGATCAACCAGACGGAAGCCTTGGTGGCGATCGACGTCAACACGGGGCGCTATGTCGGACAGTCGGATCGGCTCGAGGACACGGTGCTGAAGACAAATCTGGAAGCCGCGGAAGAAATCGCCCGGCAGCTGCGCCTGCGCGACCTCGGGGGGATTATCGTGGTCGACTTCATCGACATGGAGGACCGCAAGAGCCGGCAGCAGGTCCACCAAATGATCCAGGAGGCCTTGCGCAAGATGCGCTCGCCGACTCGCGTGCTGCCGTTTAACGATTTCGGACTGGTGGTCATCACGCGCAAGTCGGTGCGGCAGTCTTTGGAGCGGTCCCTGTGCATGCCTTGTCCCGCCTGTGCCGGGGCCGGGACGGTCAAGTCTTCGGAAACTGTGCTGTCGGAGATCTTCTCGGCCGCTAGCCGGCAAGCGAAGAACGGCGATTCCGACGGTGCCGCCGCGGACAAGGGCCTGACATTGCGGGTCCATCCGGAGGTTGCGAAGTCCCTCAAGAAAAATGGCAGCCACTTGGACAACCTGCAAACCGTTGTCGGGGGCACCGTGACAGTGCGCGGCGATGCCTCGATGCATCCGGAGAACTTCAGCCTGCGCTAGCCGCGCAGTTTCCGGCGCAAGCCCGCCCCAGCTGCGGGCTTGCGCAGATCCGACGTAGCCAAGGCATGCCCGCGCCGCGCAGGGGCGCTGTCAGCCATACTGAGTGGCAGCGCGAGGGCGCGGGCGGTGCCGGACCGGGACGGATCACAAAGTGTCGGCGCGCGGCGGCAGGCCGCTGGCGCCCGCTGGGCAGCCTCCCCGACGGCGCGCGGCGCCCGCGTTTCCAACGCAGTGCGTGTAGCGGCCGGGCTGGCTGCGTGGGGACTTGCGGGTCTGGCAGCGCCGGCGCCGCTTGCGGCGCAAGCCGCGGGTCGGGCTGGGGCTGGGGGTTCTCCCGCGATCGAGAGACTGATCGACAGCGGCAGCCTCTCCGAGGCGGCCGCGGCTCTGGAGGCGCATATTGCCGGCACCGGCCTGACAGCCCGCAACCTGCTGCTGCGCGGGCTCATCGCCTACAGGAACGGCCGGTACGAGGCGGCCTTGCCCGATCTGAAGCAGAGCTTCGCCCTCGACGAGCAGGATCCCGATACCAGCAAGGCCCTCGGCATGTGCCTGGTCAGGCTGGGCCGCGAGGATCTGGCCGACACCTTCTTCCAGATCGCGGTCAGACTCGCGCCGGACGATGCCATGGCCCACTACTATCTCGGATTGAACGCCTACACGACCAAGCGATTCGAGGAGGCGAGGGAGGCCTTTGGCGAAACGGTTCGCTTGCGCCCCGCAGCGGCGGAGAACCATAGCTATCTGGGCAGGAGCTACGAAGCGCTGGGCCAGATCGATCTCGCCCGCAAGCACTACCTGATCGCGGGCGAGCTGAATCAGCGGCGCTCGCCGCCATCTGCGGACCCGCCTCTGCTACTGGGGACTCTGCTGTTTCGCCAGGGCAGCCTTGGCGAGGCCAAGCGGTATCTCAGCCAAGCAGTCGAATACGATGACTCGCAAGCGCTGCCCCACTACTGGCTCGGACTGCTCTTCGAGCGGGAGTCGGAACTCCCGGCAGCGATTCGCGCCCTGGACCGCGCGGCAGCATTGGCTCCCAGCGACCATCGCCCGCACTACGCACTGGCCCGGATTCACCGGCGGCTTGGCGACAACGCGCGAGCGGAAGAGGCGCTGCAGAGGTTTCGCGAACTCAGGCAGCGTTCGGAGTCGGAGACCTTTTGAGGCCGGGCTCGGTTCGAGCCCGCGCTGCGGTCGGCGCTAGGCGCGGGCCGGATGCCGGGAACCCTGCCTTGCCGTTGCGATGGCCGGGCTACTCTGCGTCCTCGAGGCCGAAGCAGTACAGCGTCGATGAGTAGTCCACCGCGTATACTTGCCCGTCTGCGACGGCGATTCCGGTGAAGTGGCTCCAGGTGTCGATCGCATCGGGGCCGGAGTCGAACAAGACCTTGCCGGTCTGGGCGTCTAGGGCCTGCAGGCGGGCGTTATCTTCGTGCTCGATCCGCTGGGTATCCTTCAATAGCTCCTCGGAATTGAACTCCCCGAATGGCATGATGCCCGCGTTGATCGATTGCCGAGCGTTCTCGCCGTTGGACAGCACGAACACGACGTCGTTGGCAATCGCCACCGGCTCGGGCACGGCCGAGTCGCCGCTGACCCATTCGGGCTTGAGGTACGGATCGCCAGAGTCGGGATGGTCGGCCACGGTGAACGCCATCACCGAACCGTTTGGGTTCGGCCCGTTCGTGATCGGGAAGTTGGGCGCCTGCACCGAGACTGGGCCCCACGTGGGGGCGTAGACCCACACGCGCCCCTGGGCGTCCACATAGCTTGAGAAGCCGCCCCACAGCCCCTTCGCTTCGAACCACTCGTCATCGTTGGACAGCAGCGGCGTCGTGTAGAGGTTGTCGTGGTGGGTCAAGCCGCCCATGTCCTCGGCGTCCATGAGGTAGAGCACGCCCTCCTTGCCGCCGATCACGACCAGTTCCCGGCCCTCGTAGTCGAGCACCAAGGCCGAGGCCGTGATGTCGAAGTCCCGCTTCCAGACGTACTCCCAGTTGGTCGGCGTGTAGTAGTCCACCAGCTTGAGCGTATCGGGGTCCAGGCGGAACATCGTGTTGCCGAAGATGCGCAAGCCCGGGTTGTACGGCGCGTCCCCGGTCCCGGCATAGATCCCGCCGTCCTTGCCGATGGTGACGCCGGCCCGGCCCCACACGCCCGCGCCGTACTCGGGCGTGGAGCGCCAGACGCGGATCACGATATTCTCCGGATCCGACACGTCGATCGAAGTCACGCCCGACACGGCGTCGCCGCAGTTCTGGGAGATGGGCGTGTACAGCACGTCGCCGATGCGGTTGAGGCTCCACGCCTTGGCAAACGCCGGCACCCACTGCTGCGACCGGTACTTCTCCTTCCCCGTGGCGAGGTCCAGGGCGTACAGGCGGCCGTCTGTCGAGATCGCGTAGATCGTGTTCTTGGAGCGGTCGACCGTGGGCGTGGCATTCAGCCCCTTCGGGCAGAGCCACATGCCGGGAACCTTGTTCACCACGTCCGTCCGGAACTTCTTCTCCCAGACGATCTCGCCGTTGAGAGCGTCGATCGCGTAGAAGACATCGCCGGTGCCGCCGATGTAGACAAGGTCCTTGCGGGCGCGCCGCCCCTCCCCGACACGCACGTCCGTAACCACGATGGGCGCGGTGAGCGCCGCCAGCGACTTCTCCTCGTTCTCGACAGGAGTCTTCCACTTCAGGACCATGTCGCCGACGTTGTCGCGGTTGAGCGTGACCTCGGAGCGCGCCCAGCCGCTGCGCCGGGCATCGTATCCGAACGTGAGCCAATCCCCGGCCCAGCCGGGAGCGGCCGCGGCCAGCAGTGCGATCAGTAGAGTTTGGCGGTGTCTCATGATTGATGCTCCTATTGTGAATCACCCGGGGGTTCGCCCTCGCTCGGGTCATTCGGCCTCGGCGAGCCGAGCAGGATTCGCTGGTCGAGCTGGCGGCGCTCCGTCTGCAGTCGTCGGTACTCGGCCAGCTGGGCCTTTTGAGCGGATATGTCCCCCGCCTTGCGGTACGCGCGCGCCAGCTGGTAGCGCGAGCTGGCGTCCGTTGGATTCAGCTCGACCGCCCGTTCCAGCTCGCGAACCGCCTCGGCAGTGCGGTCCGTGTCAAGCAGCAGCGTACCCAGCGCGACGCGCGCTTCGGCGAATTCCGGCCGCAGCTGGATCGCCCGCTGGTAGTAGCTCAGCGCTTTGTCTAGCTCCGACTTGGCCTGGTGGATCTTGCCGGCGCGCAAGGCCGAGGCTGCGTGGCTGGGATTGGCCGCGAGCTCTAGCTCGAACTGTTCGAGCGCCTCGTCCGCTTGGCTGGCGTCGCCTGCCTGCGCCAGCATCGCCTCGCCCAGACGGAAGCGCAGGCCGGGACGTCCCGGCTCTCGCTCCAGCGCCTTGCGATATTCCATGATGGCCAAGTCGTAGAACTGTCGGCTCTCGTACGCCTCGCCCATGGCCTGGTGCGCCCACACCGATTCGGGCGCCACCCGGGCGATCTCGAAGGAGGCTTGCACGGCCACCTCCCGGTAGGTCCGGTTGGCATGAAACAGAATCTCGGGATCGTCGGGATAGGCGATCTGCAATTCCGCTGTCACTTTGGCGGCTTGCGCGGGTCGGCGCAGGCCTAGATAGCTGCGCACGAGTTCCAGTCCCGCCAGGCGCTTGACGCCCGGATAGCCGGGAGGGTTCGCGTAGCCCTGCTCCAATCCCGGCAGCGCCTCTTCGTAACGGCCCAGCTCGGACAGGCAGATGGCCAGCAGCACTCTTGCCGCCGGCAGGTCAGGGTGCAGCTCCAAGGCCTTCTGGAATGCCGGCGCCGAGCGGTCGCAGCGCCGGTTGAAGAATTGGCTCAGGCCGAGCTTGGCATGCAGCTCGGCCGCCTCGGGCACGGCTCGCGCAAGCTCCTCATAGGCTGTGGCGGCGGCATCGTAGCGCTGTGCGGCGAAGTCCCTCTCGGCTGCTTGGAACCGCCGTAGTTGCGATTCGTCCAGCACCGCCTGCCCGAAGGCCGCGCAGGCCGCGGCGAGTATGAATAAGCCCCGGGCTCCCTGAGAGAGCCCGGGGCGATTGTGCCGATACGCGAACCGACTGCCGCAGGTCAAAACTCGAATCGCAGCGAAGCCTGCATCACGCGCGGACCGCGCCCGGAAGTCACGCGTCCGAAGTTGCCATTGATCTGCGTGCCCGAAGCGTCGAAGCGCGCCCCCGAATCCACCCCGTCGAACTGCGTGTGGTTGAACATGTTGTACGCTTCCATCGCGAAACGAATGCGCACGGTCTCCTTGATCGGGAAGTACTTGTAAACCGTGATGTCCCAGCTATGCAGGCCGGGTCCCCGGAATACGTCGCGCGGGGCGTTGCCGAAGTCGCCGAATCCGGGACCCGCGACGGACTCGGTGTTGAACCAGCGATCGAAGCTCCTGTTGGAGATGATCGGGTTCGCCACCATGTTCGCCCTCGGGCTGTCGCCCCCGCCCCAGCGGTCGACACCGTCGGCGTAGCTCATCCCGATTCCGCGCGGGAATCCGCTGGCAGCCGTGATGATGCCCGCGATCTCCCAGTTGTGGAAGACCGCCTCGGCCGCCGGGTTGTCGGCGAACATCGCGGCGTTGGGCAGGCTCCACAGATAGTTGGCCACGAACATGTGGGTCTGGTCGAATTCCAGCTTGCCGTAATGATACGCCCTCGCCTCGCGATACTGGGGCAGGCTGTCGCGATCATGATCGCCGAGGCCCATCGCCTTCGACCACGTATAAGCGATGCCGTACTGGAAGTTGCTCGTGTAGCGGCGATTCAGGCTGACCTGCAGGGCGTTGTAGTTGGAATAGCTGGTGTTCTCCTGATAGTTGATGCCTTGGTAGCCGCGGTACGGCCGCAAGAAGACATCCGGCAGCGGGCGGCCCGTGGACGCGTCCAGGCTGGAATCGAGGAAGCGCGCTCCCGGCGGCAGCGTGTTGATCTCCCTGGTCGCATACAGCCGATTGCCGCTGTTGCCGACATAGCTGACATCGAGCACGGTGCCGCCGCCGATGTCTTGCTGGACGCCGAGGCTGTACTGGAAGATCCGGGGCGGATTGAACTCCGGCTGGAACGACTTCACGCTCGGCGGGAAAAGAGCCTGTCCGGCGTTGAGGAACTCGTTCATGTTGCCGAAGTAGATCGTGGGCGATTCCAGGATCGGCGGCGAGGTGGTCACCGTCCACATGGATCCTTGGGCGCCCATGATGGATTGGGTCTGCACGGCGAACGAGCCGCGGATCGCGGTCTTGCCCTTGCCGAACGGATCGTAGGCGAAGCCCAGGCGCGGCTGCGGCTGGATCGCCGGTCGCTCGCGGTAGCCGTGCAGGTAGTCCGTGGAGCCATCCCCGACGATCAGCCCGTTGAGGCGTTCGCCCTGGCCGGGGATCGTCGCCCCGATGTACGGCGCCGGGAACATGGTTTGCGAGAAGGGGTCGACGGCGACCCGCCTGCCATCCAGCAAGCGGAAGGGAGCGTACAGGTGCGGCGCCGTCGGAGCGTCGTAGCGGCTGATTGCGAACGCCGATCCCTCGTTCTGGCGCAGGCGCCAAGGCGTGAAGCTCGAGAACCGGACGCCGATGTCGAGGGTCAGCTTGGGCGTGATCTTCCACGTGTCCTGCACGAACCACTCGACGGTGTACGAGGCGGCAAGGCCTTCGGTCTGGCCGCTCGACTCCGAGTACGAGTAGAAGTCACCCATCAGAGCGGTGGCGAAGGGGTGGTTCGAATCGAGCGGATTCAGGTTGCTGCGGCGGAAGTCGTACGTTCCCATGTGGCCCGGATTGCTCGACCGCGGCCCCTCGCTGGCGTGGTTCAATTCCCAGTAGAAGCCGGCCTTGATCGTATGGTCCCCTTTGAACCAGCTCATGTTGTTCGACAAGACGATCCGCTCGTCATGCGCCGCGATGGGCGTCCGCCGGTCGTAGTCCACGCGCGGTCCGTTGGGCACGCCCCCAAAAGTCATCCTCGGGACCAGGTTCAGCGGATTCGCCGACGGGAAGAGCTGCCCGAGGTCGGCGAGGCCCGGGTAGGCGTCCTTGCGCAGGTTCTCGAGCTGGAAGTCGTCGTTGAGGGCGCCGGACTCCCGGCTCAGGCCCAGCCCGAGGCGGAACTCGTTGACCAGTGTCGGCGAGAGGGTCTTGTTGTAGATGCCCTGCAGGTTCTTGTTGATGTACTCGTAGTGGTGCGCCTGCTTGAAGATGCTGTCGTTGAAGGCGTTGAACGCGACAGACTCTCGCTGGGCTTGGATGTCCGCGTTCCAGAAGCGCGGGCGGAACGTGATGCGGTCGTCTGGCGTCGGCACCCAGTCAACCTTGAACTGCCACTGTCCCTTCGGATGCGCCGACGGCGACAGCTCGGTGTAGTTGATCCCCTGCGAAGCGAACAGGCCCTGGTCCGTCGGATTGGGCATGAAGTTCAAGATGCCCTGCCCGGCCGGATGGATCCTGTGGGAGGGGACGACGTTGCCCGGGAACATCTCGCCGGTCATGTGGTCCATGACCGGAATCAATGCCCCGTCCTGCTCGACGCTGTTGGAAAAATCTCCGACCCGCTCCATCGCCGTGGGCACCGTGGCGCGGTGCCGGCGGCTCGGCTTCTTGATCCGCCAGTCCTCGCGGCTGACGAAGAAGAACATCTTGTCCTTCTTGACGGGGCCGCCGAGGACGCCGCCGACCGTGTCAAAGCGATACGGCGGCTTGGCCGAGCCGAAGCGGTTGTTGTCGAACGAGTTGGCGTTGAGCACTTCGTTGCGCTTGAACCAGTAGCCCGAGCCGTGGAACTCGTTCGTGCCCGACTTGGAAATGATGTTGACCTGCGCGCCGGGCACGCGCCCGTACTCGGCTTGATAGGCGGTCGACTTGACGCTCACCTCTTGGATAGCGTCCATGCTCACTGAGACGTGGAACGTCGTGGTGTCGTCGATGTCGTTGCCCGGCATGCCGTCCAACATGAAGTTGTTCCAGCCGTTCTTGGCGCCCGAGAAGTTCGGCGTGCGCGAGCCCCAGTTACCTCCCAGCGCATCGCTGTTGGCAACCTGCGCAACGCCGGGCAGCACCGTGAGCAGGGCCACGATGTCCCTGCCGCGCTGCATCAGCCCGTCCATCTGATTGCTGGTGAGCAGAGCATTGACGCCCGCGGTGTCGGTTTCGACGGCCGCGCCCTCGGCTTGGACCGTGACCGTTTCGGTCACGGCGCCGATCGAGAGCGGAACGTTGCCGACGGCCAGGGCTTGGTCAGCGCTGATGATGATCCCGGTCTGTTCGTAGGACTGGAAGCCTTCGGACTGCACGGTCAGCGCATACGTGCCGGGAGGCAGCGCCGCGAAGACGAAATTGCCCGCTTCGTTGGACTGGACCATCCGTTGCTCGGACGTGCCGGCATTGGTGATGGTGACCTCGGCGGCCACGATGACCTGGCCCGTCGGATCTGTGACGGTGCCCGATAGCCGGCCTGACACCTGGGCCCAGCCGACGCTGGCGCCTATCGCCAGGCAGAGCAGCGCGAGGACCGCATTGCGATAGTTCATGATCTCCTCCCGGCAGGTCGCCCTGCCGATGGCATGGAACCGATGGCTCGCCCAGGCCTGCCGCAAGCTATGCGGCAGGGCTGAACCCGATCAACCGTGGCAACCGCCCCTCGGTTGGCATCCGCCATCGAAATGTGCCGAAGTTCGATCCGCCAGCGCAAGCTCCTCGCGAACATTTTGTCCGCAGGATGCTCCGCCACAAACTTATACCCGCGGCCCAAGGCTGTCAAGGGGGGGGGTGGGGACAATTTTCCGTCGACACTCAGTGCCCGTGCCGTTGACGCCAGGTCCGGCCTAGGAACCTGCGGGCGCTTCGATGGTTCGGCGGATGTCAGGGCGCTACCGAGAGAGCGCCGGGTGCCGGTGCATCGCTGACAGCATTGCCAGCGCAGGCGGGGAGCCCAGATCAGGCAGACCCGAAGGCAGAGTCGTAGGCGGACTTCAGGTAGGCGAAGTCTGATTGCGCCAGGGCAAGCCCTGGAGAGGAGGAAGCCATGAGCTGAAACCTTTCATAACGAGCCAGCGGGTTCAACCCCCGCCCGGCAGAGGTGCAGCCCACCAGCCGGGAGCGAGTGTTGCAGGGCGTGCGGCAACGCACGACTTGAAGCGTACACAGCGGGCGGTGAAGCGTCGTTATCGAGCCCCGAGATCGTCAATGTCGGTGCCTTCAGCGTTCAGACCCTGGGGGCAGCACCGGAAGCGCCGCCAGCGGCGAGGCGTCACGGACCGGCCGGGGTCTAAGACCGAAGGCAAAGCCGCAGGATGGCTCGTCAGGGAACCTGGGAGGCCCTGTCCTGTCCACGTGCAGAAGTCGCAATGGGATGCCCGACTACCACAAGGCCCCGGCCCCCGCGGCTGGCCTGCGCCACGGGGGAGCGCTGCGGCGGACACGAATCGACAGGCAAGGCATGCGGTACCGGCTGGCGAAACAATAAGCCGAAGGGACGCAGGGCAGGGAGTCGTAGTGCCTTGATAGTACCGTCAGACGGCGGGGAACCGTGTTCAGCGGGACCCGCCCGAGGGAAGCGAGGCATCTGAAGAGCAGAACCATGCGAGGGAAACGATGGAGCAGACACAGAGCTACACAAACACGTCCACGAAACGAGCATGGATAGCCGAGCAGGCGAGGGCGCACCCGGAACGGGTGTTCAACTCGCTGCACCACCTGATCGACGAGGACTGGATGCGGGAGGCGTACCGCCGCACGCGCAAGGATGGAGCGTCAGGGATCGACGGCGTGAAGGCAGCCGACTATGAGCGCGATCTGGAGGCCAACTTAAAGAGCCTGCTGGAACGCATCAAGGCGGGCCGCTATCACGCGCCGCCGGTGCGCCGACAGTACATCCCGAAAGCGGACGGCAGGCTGCGGCCACTGGGCATCCCGACCTTGGAGGACAAGGTGGCGCAGCGGGCGATCGTGATGCTGCTGGAACCGATCTACGAAAGCGACTTCCTGTCGTGCTCGTATGGGTTCCGGCCCGGACGGTCGGCCCACGATGCGCTCGACACAGTGTACGAGAGCATCGGAAGGCAAGGGCAGACATGGGTGATCGACGCCGACGTGGCGGGCTACTTCGATAGCATCCCCCATTCCGAAATCCGGGCAGTCCTCGACCTGCGAATCAAGGATGGCGTCGTGAGGCGCATGATCGACCGGTGGTTAAAGGCGGGGGTGCTGGAAGCCGGCACTCTCCATAAGTCGGAAACTGGCACCCCTCAGGGCGGTGTGATTTCACCGTTGATCGCGAACCTGTTCCTGCACCACGTGCTGGACCGCTGGTTTGCCGAGACGGTGCAACCACGGCTGCGAGGAGCCAGCCAGCTAGTGCGTTTTGCTGACGACTTCGTGCTGACCTTTGCCGACGGCGGAGACGGCCAGCGCGTGCTGGCCGTGCTGGGCAAGCGTCTGGGCCGCTTCGGGCTAACGCTCCACGCGACCAAGACCCGCTATGTGGACTTCCGACCGCCGCAGAACGCAGGCGGCCACGAGCCGCACGCCAGCTTCGACTTCCTCGGCTTCACCCATGTGTGGGGCCGCTCAAGGAGGGGCTACTGGGTAGTGCGCCAGCTCACGGCCAAGCAGCGCTTAGCGCGCGGACTGCAAGCGGTCAACGAGTGGTGCAAGAAGCACCGCCACGCGCCACTAGCGGAGCAACAGAAGCGACTTGCCAGCGTGATCCGTGGTCACTGCAATTATTACGGTCTGACGGGCAACAGCAAGCGCCTAGGGCAATTCCGCTATCAAGTGGTGCGTCTCTGGCAGAAGTGGCTCTCGCGGCGCAGCCGCAAGAGTCGCGTCAACTGGGAACGCATGACGGAAGTGCTCCGACGGTATCCCCTGCCACCCGCCAAGGTCGTGCGCACGATCTACGCATCCTGAGCGAAGCTGCCATCAGAGGAACCAAGTGCGGCAACCCGCACGCTTGGATCTGTGAGGGAGGGGGCTCGGTAACGACCCCCTCTACTCGGCTTGCGCCAGGGCAAGCCCTGGAGAGGAGGAAGCCATGAGCTGAAACCTTTCATAACGAGCCAGCGGGTTCAACCCCCGCCCGGCAGAGGTGCAGCCCACCAGCCGGGAGCGAGTGTTGCAGGGCGTGCGGCAACGCACGACTTGAAGCGTACACAGCGGGCGGTGAAGCGTCGTTATCGAGCCCCGAGATCGTCAATGTCGGTGCCTTCAGCGTTCAGACCCTGGGGGCAGCACCGGAAGCGCCGCCAGCGGCGAGGCGTCACGGACCGGCCGGGGTCTAAGACCGAAGGCAAAGCCGCAGGATGGCTCGTCAGGGAACCTGGGAGGCCCTGTCCTGTCCACGTGCAGAAGTCGCAATGGGATGCCCGACTACCACAAGGCCCCGGCCCCCGCGGCTGGCCTGCGCCACGGGGGAGCGCTGCGGCGGACACGAATCGACAGGCAAGGCATGCGGTACCGGCTGGCGAAACAATAAGCCGAAGGGACGCAGGGCAGGGAGTCGTAGTGCCTTGATAGTACCGTCAGACGGCGGGGAACCGTGTTCAGCGGGACCCGCCCGAGGGAAGCGAGGCATCTGAAGAGCAGAACCATGCGAGGGAAACGATGGAGCAGACACAGAGCTACACAAACACGTCCACGAAACGAGCATGGATAGCCGAGCAGGCGAGGGCGCACCCGGAACGGGTGTTCAACTCGCTGCACCACCTGATCGACGAGGACTGGATGCGGGAGGCGTACCGCCGCACGCGCAAGGATGGAGCGTCAGGGATCGACGGCGTGAAGGCAGCCGACTATGAGCGCGATCTGGAGGCCAACTTAAAGAGCCTGCTGGAACGCATCAAGGCGGGCCGCTATCACGCGCCGCCGGTGCGCCGACAGTACATCCCGAAAGCGGACGGCAGGCTGCGGCCACTGGGCATCCCGACCTTGGAGGACAAGGTGGCGCAGCGGGCGATCGTGATGCTGCTGGAACCGATCTACGAAAGCGACTTCCTGTCGTGCTCGTATGGGTTCCGGCCCGGACGGTCGGCCCACGATGCGCTCGACACAGTGTACGAGAGCATCGGAAGGCAAGGGCAGACATGGGTGATCGACGCCGACGTGGCGGGCTACTTCGATAGCATCCCCCATTCCGAAATCCGGGCAGTCCTCGACCTGCGAATCAAGGATGGCGTCGTGAGGCGCATGATCGACCGGTGGTTAAAGGCGGGGGTGCTGGAAGCCGGCACTCTCCATAAGTCGGAAACTGGCACCCCTCAGGGCGGTGTGATTTCACCGTTGATCGCGAACCTGTTCCTGCACCACGTGCTGGACCGCTGGTTTGCCGAGACGGTGCAACCACGGCTGCGAGGAGCCAGCCAGCTAGTGCGTTTTGCTGACGACTTCGTGCTGACCTTTGCCGACGGCGGAGACGGCCAGCGCGTGCTGGCCGTGCTGGGCAAGCGTCTGGGCCGCTTCGGGCTAACGCTCCACGCGACCAAGACCCGCTATGTGGACTTCCGACCGCCGCAGAACGCAGGCGGCCACGAGCCGCACGCCAGCTTCGACTTCCTCGGCTTCACCCATGTGTGGGGCCGCTCAAGGAGGGGCTACTGGGTAGTGCGCCAGCTCACGGCCAAGCAGCGCTTAGCGCGCGGACTGCAAGCGGTCAACGAGTGGTGCAAGAAGCACCGCCACGCGCCACTAGCGGAGCAACAGAAGCGACTTGCCAGCGTGATCCGTGGTCACTGCAATTATTACGGTCTGACGGGCAACAGCAAGCGCCTAGGGCAATTCCGCTATCAAGTGGTGCGTCTCTGGCAGAAGTGGCTCTCGCGGCGCAGCCGCAAGAGTCGCGTCAACTGGGAACGCATGACGGAAGTGCTCCGACGGTATCCCCTGCCACCCGCCAAGGTCGTGCGCACGATCTACGCATCCTGAGCGAAGCTGCCATCAGAGGAACCAAGTGCGGCAACCCGCACGCTTGGATCTGTGAGGGAGGGGGCTCGGTAACGACCCCCTCTACTCGGCTTGCGCCAGGGCAAGCCCTGGAGAGGAGGAAGCCATGAGCTGAAACCTTTCATAACGAGCCAGCGGGTTCAACCCCCGCCCGGCAGAGGTGCAGCCCACCAGCCGGGAGCGAGTGTTGCAGGGCGTGCGGCAACGCACGACTTGAAGCGTACACAGCGGGCGGTGAAGCGTCGTTATCGAGCCCCGAGATCGTCAATGTCGGTGCCTTCAGCGTTCAGACCCTGGGGGCAGCACCGGAAGCGCCGCCAGCGGCGAGGCGTCACGGACCGGCCGGGGTCTAAGACCGAAGGCAAAGCCGCAGGATGGCTCGTCAGGGAACCTGGGAGGCCCTGTCCTGTCCACGTGCAGAAGTCGCAATGGGATGCCCGACTACCACAAGGCCCCGGCCCCCGCGGCTGGCCTGCGCCACGGGGGAGCGCTGCGGCGGACACGAATCGACAGGCAAGGCATGCGGTACCGGCTGGCGAAACAATAAGCCGAAGGGACGCAGGGCAGGGAGTCGTAGTGCCTTGATAGTACCGTCAGACGGCGGGGAACCGTGTTCAGCGGGACCCGCCCGAGGGAAGCGAGGCATCTGAAGAGCAGAACCATGCGAGGGAAACGATGGAGCAGACACAGAGCTACACAAACACGTCCACGAAACGAGCATGGATAGCCGAGCAGGCGAGGGCGCACCCGGAACGGGTGTTCAACTCGCTGCACCACCTGATCGACGAGGACTGGATGCGGGAGGCGTACCGCCGCACGCGCAAGGATGGAGCGTCAGGGATCGACGGCGTGAAGGCAGCCGACTATGAGCGCGATCTGGAGGCCAACTTAAAGAGCCTGCTGGAACGCATCAAGGCGGGCCGCTATCACGCGCCGCCGGTGCGCCGACAGTACATCCCGAAAGCGGACGGCAGGCTGCGGCCACTGGGCATCCCGACCTTGGAGGACAAGGTGGCGCAGCGGGCGATCGTGATGCTGCTGGAACCGATCTACGAAAGCGACTTCCTGTCGTGCTCGTATGGGTTCCGGCCCGGACGGTCGGCCCACGATGCGCTCGACACAGTGTACGAGAGCATCGGAAGGCAAGGGCAGACATGGGTGATCGACGCCGACGTGGCGGGCTACTTCGATAGCATCCCCCATTCCGAAATCCGGGCAGTCCTCGACCTGCGAATCAAGGATGGCGTCGTGAGGCGCATGATCGACCGGTGGTTAAAGGCGGGGGTGCTGGAAGCCGGCACTCTCCATAAGTCGGAAACTGGCACCCCTCAGGGCGGTGTGATTTCACCGTTGATCGCGAACCTGTTCCTGCACCACGTGCTGGACCGCTGGTTTGCCGAGACGGTGCAACCACGGCTGCGAGGAGCCAGCCAGCTAGTGCGTTTTGCTGACGACTTCGTGCTGACCTTTGCCGACGGCGGAGACGGCCAGCGCGTGCTGGCCGTGCTGGGCAAGCGTCTGGGCCGCTTCGGGCTAACGCTCCACGCGACCAAGACCCGCTATGTGGACTTCCGACCGCCGCAGAACGCAGGCGGCCACGAGCCGCACGCCAGCTTCGACTTCCTCGGCTTCACCCATGTGTGGGGCCGCTCAAGGAGGGGCTACTGGGTAGTGCGCCAGCTCACGGCCAAGCAGCGCTTAGCGCGCGGACTGCAAGCGGTCAACGAGTGGTGCAAGAAGCACCGCCACGCGCCACTAGCGGAGCAACAGAAGCGACTTGCCAGCGTGATCCGTGGTCACTGCAATTATTACGGTCTGACGGGCAACAGCAAGCGCCTAGGGCAATTCCGCTATCAAGTGGTGCGTCTCTGGCAGAAGTGGCTCTCGCGGCGCAGCCGCAAGAGTCGCGTCAACTGGGAACGCATGACGGAAGTGCTCCGACGGTATCCCCTGCCACCCGCCAAGGTCGTGCGCACGATCTACGCATCCTGAGCGAAGCTGCCATCAGAGGAACCAAGTGCGGCAACCCGCACGCTTGGATCTGTGAGGGAGGGGGCTCGGTAACGACCCCCTCTACTCGGCTTCGATGGCGTGCATCTCCTTCTCGATGCGTCGCGCCTCCGTGGGGGCCTCGATCCTGTACTCGACGTGCAGCGAGATCGGCCCGCTGAATCCGCTGGCCGCCAACAGCTTGAAGAACTTCGGGTAATCGACCATTCCCTGGCCCAGCGGGCACATGCGGGAACGCCACTTGCCGCCGCTCTTCTCCCAGTAGAAGTCCTTGCAGGCGACCATCTTGAGCCGATCCTGCAGCCGGTGGAAGCCGATTTCCCAGCCCGCTGAGCCGCCTTCGATCGTCGCGTGGCACGGATCGAAGTAAAAGCCGATCTGCCCGGGGTCCGTGTCGCGCAACAGCCACCAGTGGTCCCACAGCGCGCTTCCAACATACGTGCCCGAGTGATTGTGGAAGCCGCCGGTGATGCCGGCATGGCCGGCGATCGCTGCCAGGCTCTCCACGTCTTTCTTGATGCTGGCGAGGTGGCCCTCGAAGTCGGCGTATTCATAGCGGTAGTAGCCGAGCTTGAAGAACGGGATGCCCAGCTTGGCCGCGGCGTACAGCGTGGGACGCGCCGCGGCGTCCCTGCTCGACAGCAGCCCGGTGGAGATCATCGGCAGCGCGATCCCTTCGGCTGCCAGCGCTTCGAATGCCCGCGGCAGGTCGCGCTCTACGTTTTCTGGCAGCACGTGGCCCCGCGGGCGTGTCGTCAGGTCGGCTCCCGCAAAGCCCAGCGAGCGCAGCGTAGCGGCGAGTTCCTTGTAGCCGAGATGCGGCAGGTGCTTGGTGAACAGGCAAAGGGTCGGCTTGTTCTCGGCCGCGCTGCCGGCTGCCGCGGCGGTCGCGGCGGAGGCAGCGAGCAGTTCGCGGCGGGTCAAGGCGGGCATGGGCGTTCCCTCACTGCGAGGCTTGTGGGCCGGACTTCTCGGCGCGGTATTCGTCTCTCCAGCGCACTGCCGCGTCGAGCAGCTCGCTTGGAGCGTAGCGATCGCGCAGGCGCGGATACACTGCCTCCATCTCGCGCTTCCATTCGGCTTGCGTGGCCTCGTCGAGCTTGATCACGCGCAGTCCGTACTCTTGCATCGAGCGGATTGCGGACGCTTCCTGCGCGCGCGCCGCCTTTTCGATCTCAGCTGTCAGCTCGGTGGCGACTTCCCTCATCCGCTGCTGCTGGTCGGCCGGGATGGCGTCCCAGACGTCGTTGTTGATCAGCAGCGAGCCCAGGATCGCGACGAAGCGCATGTCGAGCATGTTCGGCGCGGAGCCAAACCACTGGTAGCCGGCCGCGATCAGCGGCGGCACCGCGAAGACATCCACCAATCCGGTCTCGAGGTTGGTCTGGAGCTCGGGCAGGTCCAGCGGGACTGCCCGGAAGCCGAACTCGCCGAACAGCCGGACCATGTCATCGTCGCCCTTGGAGGTGTAGAGCTTCATCTCGCGCAGTTCCGCCGGTGTCCTGAACTCCTTGACGGCGAAGAAGCGTGCCCAGCCGGCGTCGCCCCAGCCCAGGGCCGTGAAGCCCTTGTCGCGCAGGCGCTTCTCCAAAGTCGGCGCCATCTTGTCGAGCACGTAGTCGAATTCCTCGAGGGACTCGAACATCAGCGGCACCTGCAGAGCGCTGACGCCCTCGTCGAGGAATCCCATGCCGCTTCCCGACAGCAGGGCCGCTTGCATCTGCCCGGCGCGCATCTTGCGCAGCATCGTGATCTCGTCGCCGGCCACGCCGCCGGGGTAGATCGCCAGATCGACCGAACCGTTGGTGATCTCGCGCCACTCCTGCCGCATCTTGAGCAGCATCTCGTGAAAGACGCTGTTCTTGGGGGCGACCGTCCCGAGCCGTAGCTTGCTGGCGCGACGTCTCTGGCCTAGCAATGATTCCAGGCCCGCGGTCGGCACCATGCTGGTTAGGACGGCTATTGCCAGCAAGAAGCCAAGTCTTCTCATAGCGCCGTTTGAACCGGCCCAGGCACCTCAACCGCAAGCCCGGGACAAGGACATTCTTAGTATAAGTGGGGCTCTTTGCCGGCCTCGATGGCCGGCCTTGGATCAGAAGAACAGGTCATCGACCCTAGAACGCAGCCAGAGCGCCCGGCGCTGCGCGAGGTGGTTCAGCAGCCGGTATTGCTCGTGCGCGTCCGGATCCACGGCGAGTGCCTTGTCCAGCATTTCGTCGAACAGCGCGCGGTCTTGCGTCGGTATCGCGCGCGCCTCCGCATAGGTGACGAACAGCCCCGCGCGCTCCCCGGCGGATAGCTCCAGCGCGCGCCGGTAGCTTGCTTCCATGACGCTGTCGGCACCGCCCCCCGGCTTGGACGACTCCAAGCTCAGCCGGAATTCGTGGAAGGCCCCGCGATCCCACGTTTCGTCCAGCTCCAGCGCCCGGTCCAGCATCGCGTCGACCTCGCGCAGGCGCACGACCATGGCCGCGTCGGTCGGATCGGCCGAGATCGACAGGCCGAGCGCAGCCCCGGCCCAGTACAGCAAGTCGATGTGTTTCCTTGCCACGCGCCCGGCGGCCGAGCCGGGGCTGGTGCGAAACTCCCCGGAAATTCCCGGATATGCCGCCTCGAGCCCCCGCATGCTGAACGCCAGGGAGCGCAGGTAGAGCCTCTTGGCGCGCTCGCGCAGCCGCTTGCCCTCGAGGTAGTCGTCGTCGGCAAGCATCTCGCCCGGCGTGTCGACATAGGCCAGTGCGTACAGCGCGAACCCCTTGGCGGCCGTGACAAGCAGCCCCCGGTGGCGAGGCGTGATCTCAAGCAGGCTCTCGACGAACTTGAGGCTGAACGGCAGGGCGTCGCCCACCAGATCGACGTCCGGATCGGTCTCGAACGTGGACGGCCCCGACGCCAGCGCGTCACCGACCTGGCGGACCGCGAACTTCTTCACCGAGCAAGCGGAGGCCAGGCAAAGGCAGGCAGCCAGGGCCACGCTCAAGCCGCGCGCCCGCCCGGGCCTTGCCCGCGTCCTCGACGCGTCGCCATCTGTTGTGCGTGGCGGATTCGGGCCCATGCGCTTACAGCTCCAGCAGCCCGCGCACGAACCGTACCGGCGGCGAGCCGAACGAGAGCAGCTTGTCGTGGTACGCCTGCCAATCTTGGATCGGGCCGTTGCGCTCGATCCAGGCAGCCCGCATGTCGTTGTGCTCGGTGATGCCGACGAAGTAGGTGGAGAGCTGGGCGCTCGTGAGTTGTGCCCGGATCCACTTGCCCGCCGCCTCGCCCTCTTCTTGGAAGCCCTGGCCCATCATCATGTCCATCGCTTCCTGTTCGGTCATCGAGCCCGCGTGGATCTTCTGGTCGAGGACGGCATTGATCACGGCTCGGGTCAGCATCTTGAGCTGCTGCATCTTGAAGCGCGCACCACCGAAGCCGCGCTCGACCATGACCTGCTCCGCATACACCGCCCAGCCTTCGATGAAGGTGCCCGAGGAAAAGATCGAGCGGACCATGGTCGGTGCCTGCAAGCGGTTGGAATGGGCGAGCTGCAAGTAGTGCCCCGGGATCGCCTCGTGGACGGTCAGATCTTGCAGCATGAAATCGTTGTATTCGCGGTAGAACGACAGCTTGCGCTCGGGCGTCCAGTCTTGCGGGGTCGGCGAGATGGCGTAAAAGGTCTCTCCGTTCTCTTCCAGAGGACCGGGAGAATCGCAATAGGCGGTGGAGACGCCCCGGCGGAATTCCGGCATCACAATGATCTGCAGTGGCTCGTCCGGGACCGAGACAATCTTGCTCTCCCGGGTGAACTCGGTGACTTCCGCCAGGTCCTGCTTGGCATCTTCAACGATGGACGAGTCCGTGGAATGGGAATCTGCCAGCATGTCGAGGACCGCCCGAATCACGGCGGGGCGGTCCGCAAGCGCGTCCTCTGAGGCGTCGGGACGGTGTTCTCGGTACAGCGGCTGGGCCGTCCTGTAGAGTTCTTCCTGCAGCTCGGCCAGCCTCTGCAGCGCGCGTTCGAGGATCTCCTCCATCGACAGATCGGAATGCAGCGTGTAGGAGAGCTTGGCGCGGTATTTCTCCTCGCCGATGCGGAACGAGCGGGTCGAGCGAGGCAGCAGTTCTTCGCGCATCCAGCTGCCGTGTTCTTGCAGCGCCTGGAGCGCCGCTTCCCTAGCCTGGGCGAGCTCCTCTTCCTTGCCCGGGGCCAGCGCGAGGAATTCGTCGAGGCTCTTCGACACAAGGGAGATTGCGCCGTCGTTTTGGCGAATCGCCGTCTCGGTGTGGATTTTCGGAGGGTCGGTCAGGTTCTCGCGGGCTGCGGACAGCACAGCGGGGATTGCCTTGAGCCGCTGGTGCAGGCTTTGCAGGCGCTCTTCGAGCGGCGCGAACTCCCGTGCCAGCAGCGAGTAAAGCGCATCGCCCACGCCGTAGCGCATCGGATTCCATTCGTGCTCCCGCAGTACTTCGGAGGACCAGACGCTGAATTCGACGTGGTTGCGCAGGATCTCGTAGTCGATGGCGTTGGCGGCGCCCAGGCGCACCGGGTCGATCGCTGCCAGTTCCTCCAGGTAGCGCTTGTTCCAATCCAGGCCCGCGGCCACGCCGGCAGCCGTGTAATCGTTGAGCCTGCCGTCGTAGCGATGGTCGCCCAAGGCCGTGGCGTATTCGGGATAGCGCTCGAGAAACTCCTCGATGTAGCTCCCCGCCAGGGCCACGAACCGATCGTCCTGGGGCGGCGTCCCCGAGCAAGACAGCGTCAAGGCAACGGCCGGGACGAGCCAGCTGGAGGGCGCCTTCATGCGCTCATTGTACGTTCGGCCCGCCGTCACAGATCGAGCTCGGCGACGTGGCGCTCGACCTGTCCCGCGGTCAACAGCCATTCGCCGTCGCGCCGGATATGCTCGGACTCGTCAAGGATCGCAAAGAGCTGCATCTTGACGATCGCGTAGCGCTCGACCGCGTTCAAGTCGCGGCCCGTGCTGCGCTCCCATGCTGCGAAGCTCTCGTCGGGAGCGAACACGGCGAGGCGAAAGCGCGCGGCCCTGTCGGACGTGCACTCGAACACGAACTCGCTGCCGGGGGAGTCCGCGCGCGCGGCGGCCCGGTAGCCTTCGTAGGTGTACTGGTAGACATAGCCGCTATCGGCGGCGTACGCCTTTTCGCGCCGGATCGGCGGCCGGCCGAGCAACTCCGGCGCGGGTTGCCGACGGCCGCTCCGCAGTCGCTCGAGGAGCTTGGCTAGCATCGCGGGCCGCTAGCGAAAGCGCTGCTCGCGGACGGGATCGCCATACATGTGGTAGCCGCGCTGCTCCCAGTACCCGGCCCGGTCTTCCGCCGTGAACTCTAGGCCGCGAATCCATTTCGAGCTCTTCCAGGCGTACAAGTGCGGAACGATCATTCGCAGAGGCGCGCCGTGCTCCGGGGTCAGCGGCTCGGGGCTGTGGGTGTCGGCGAGCAGCACGTCCTCGCGCAACAGGTCCGCGAGGGGCGTGTTGGTGGTGTAGCCGCCTTCGCAGTGCTGGATGACGAAGCGCGCCTCGGGCGTTGGCATCGCGCGCTCGGCGATGGTGCTCATGGCGACGCCTTCCCAGACGTTGTCGAACTTGCTCCAAGTTGTCACGCAGTGAAAGTCCGCCTGCACGCGCTTGCGCGGCAGCGACTGGAATTCCTGCCACGTCAGTTCGAACGGGCGGTCGACCAAGCCGAAGACCGCGAACTTCCAAGTGTCGGGATCGAATTTCGGGACAGTGCCCGCGTGCAGCACGGGCCACTTGAGTGTCAGAGACTGGCCCGGAGGTAGCCTGCCCTCGCTGCGGCGCTCTCGCTCCAGGCGCTTGCGTTCACTGCTGACGAACATTGCCGAGTCCCAGAGTACACCAGCGGGGCGGGCGCCACTTGGGACGGCGCGGCCGGCTAGGGCACGACCCCCGCCCCCTCGCGGACCGCGTGATATGCGCCAGCCGAGACGTCCTCAAGGCGGTCGACCGTGCCGCCGGGCCAGCGGATCTCGATCCAGTCAGCGGAAGCGGCGCTCCCTAGGCCGAGGATCTCGCGCCGGTCGTGCGAGGACAGGTAGCTGCCGCCGCTGGTGCGGAAACGGCTGCGCTCGACACCTCCCGCCTTCCACGCAACCACGGCCCCGACCCCCTCCGGGTTGCTTTCGGTCGCGATCAGACGCAGGCCGATCCACTGGTTGGCCCGCTCGGTGTCGTTGCGCAGCAGCAGCGGGGCTGCGCCGTTGTTCGACACCAGCACGTCTCCGTCTCCGTCGTTGTCGTAATCGCCCACGGCCAGCCCGCGCGCCGCATACTCTTCCCTGAAGACGCTCCCGGCGGTGTCGCTGACGTTCTCAAAGTCCGTGCCGTGATTCTCAAATAGCAGCAGTTCCTGCCTGTAGCTCACCTGCGGCTTGAACAGGCCGATCATGTCGTCGGGGTGGCCGTTCGCAAGGATCAAGTCCGGATCGCCGTCGTTGTCAAAGTCAAAGAAGCGCAGGCCCCAGCCGCTGTACAGCCGGGTCTCCCTGCGCACTTCGAGCGAGGCGTCGACGAAATCGTCGCCCTCGAGGTTCTTGTACAGGCTGAACATCTCTTGGTCGATGTTCGCCACGAACAGGTCCTGCCAGCCGTCGCCGTCGTAGTCCGCCGCGTCGACCCCCATGCCGGATCGCGCCGTGCCGGCGTCGCTGTAGGCCACTCCCAGCAGCAGGCCCTCTTCGTAGAAGGTTCCGTCGCCTTGGTTGACAAAGAGAAAGTTCTGAATCGTGTCGTTGGCGACGAACAGGTCCAGCGCGCCGTCGCGGTTGATGTCCGTCGCCACGGCGCCGAATGACTTGCTGCCGACGCCCGCGATGCCCGCGTCCACGCTCACTTCGGCAAAGGTGCCGTCCCCGTTGTTGCGGTACAGCAGGCACTGGGTCGGCCGGAACGAGCGCGGGATGCAGTAGTGGCGCCGGCCGGCTTCGTTGTCGCCGCAGTACTTGGCTTCGTCCAGGCTGTAGGAAACGAATCCGGAGACGAACAAGTCGAGGTGCGAGTCGTTGTCGTAGTCGAACCAGACCGCGTCGGTGAACCACCCGCTCGCGGCGACGCCGGCCTCTTCGCCGACCTCTTCGAAACTGCCATCGCCCAGGTTCCGGAACAGCTGGTTGCGGCCGTAGGCGGTCAGGTACAAGTCGGTATCACCGTCGGCATCGAAATCCGCGGCCGCCACGCCCATGCCGAACCGCCCGCCCCGAACGCCGGCGGACTCCGTCACATCGCTGAACGTGCCGTCGCCGTTGTTGCGGTACAGCGCGTTCGACAGTTCGCGGTCCGGCTCGTAAAAGTCGGACGGCCCGCTATTGACCAGGTAGATGTCCATCCAGCCGTCCCCGTCAAAGTCGAAGAAGGCGCTTCCCGCGCCGACGGTCTCGGGCAGGTGGCGGGCGTCTGACATCCCGTTGACATGAGACCATTGGATCCCGCTGCTGGCCGGCGGAACGGATTCGAACCGGATGGCCGTGCCGGCGTCCGCATGCCCGGCCTGCGCCGCCGCGGGCACGCCCGCCAGCGAGGCCCAAGCCGTCAGCGCCGCAGCGGCCGCGATCCGACCCATGAGTCGATTCCAGTTCATGGCGCTGGCTGGCTGGCGGAATCTGGCGCGCCCCGCCGGGGCATTGAGAGCACGGTGCCGTCGTAGAGCTGGTCGACGCCCCGCAAGTCGCGCTCCTGCTGGCGCGCGTTGAGTCGCTTGACGATCTCCTGATGGCGGCGGAACTCGTCCCTGCGCTTCAGCTTCGCGTAGGCCCTGGCCAGCATCACGTGCGCCGGCGTGAAATCCGGCTGTGCTTCCACGACGCGGCGCAGCAAGGCTTCGGCCTCGCTCCAGGCCCCCTGGGCGCTATGCGCTTGGGCAAGCAGGTACTGCACCCCGGCGTCGGACTCGTTCAGGGCGTAGGCCTGTTCCAACAATTCCAGCGCTCGCGCTTGCTCGCCGTCCTGCTGGAGCAGCCACCCGAGAAAGGCGTTCGCGTTGAAATCGCTGGGATTGGCGGCGAGTTCGGCGCGGAACTCCGCCGCTGCCCCCTCCCGGCGCCCTGCGTACAGCAGGGCGACTCCGATCTGTGAGCGCAGCATCGGAAGGTCGCTGTTGCCCGAGCGTGCCCGCTGCAGGAGCGCAAGCGCCTCCCGGGACTGCTTCTTGGCGAGTTGCAACGATCCCTTGATCAGCAGGGCTTCGGGTGTCTGGTCGTCGAGCAAGCGCTCGCTGATGAGCGTTTCGGCAAGCTCGGCTTGCCCGGCCTTGATATAGGCCGATCCCAAGGTGTAGGCCGCCTGGCGGTTGCCGGGATCGGCCGCCACGACGCGCTCGAGCGCTCGGATCCCGGCCTTGAGATCGCCCAGTTTGAGCAGTGCCAGACCGTACAAGTGCAAGGCCTGTCCGTTGCCCGGCTGCCCGTCCAATACCCATGCCAGCACGTCTCGCGCCTCTGCGTAACTCTCGGTCTGAAAGTACGCCAGGCCTAGGAAGTAGGCGATGCCCGCATGCTCGGGCAGAGCCGTTCGCGCGCGCTGCAAGCCGGGCAGCGCTTGCGCGGGCCGTCCGCTTTGCAAGTAGGCAACCGACAGGTTGGACAGCGCGTCGATGCGATCGGGCGCCAGTTCCACAGCCCGCCGAAACTCTGCAATTGCTCGCTCCAAGTCACCCTGCTGCTGCAGTCGGACACCGTTCGCGAGTGCTTCGTCGGCGGTTTGGGCCGCAGAGCTGCCGCACATGGCGGCTGCGAACAACACAGGCGCGAAGCGGCGTAGCCAGGCGATCACGGCAGGGACGTCCAAGCGGCAGGCGACGGCGGAGCCGCTCGGCGGCTCCGAGCTAGTCCGGAGCCGGGTTGGGGACATACCGCGCGATCAACCCCCGGCACCGCGCAGACGGCGTCGGTGCGACCCGGTCCGGAAAGCTCGCGTGCCACAGCCGCCTTCAAGCTCTGCCCGCATGCCATTGTTACATTGTGGGCATGGCGGGCAGCTTGTCGCGGCGGCAATTGCTGGCGCTAGCGCCGCTTGCGACTCAGTCGTTGCGGGCGCAAGGGGTCGCGTCCAGGGGCGTGCGAGCCCAGCAGCGCGCCAAGGCTTCGGGCCTGCCGTTCCACGCCCGCTTCAGCGACGTGGCCAAGGACGCGGGCTTGACCCGGCCGACCGTCTACGGTTCGCCCGACAACCCCCGCTACATCCTCGAGACGATAGGCTGCGGCGCTGCCTTCATTGACTTTGACAACGATGGCTGGCTCGACATCTTCGTCTTGAACGGACGGACTCTGGACGCGGTCCCTGAGGGCGCGACCAACCGGCTGTACCGCAACAACCGCGACGGCACCTTCACCGACGTCACCGAAGAGGCCGGGCTGGTCAGGCACGGGTGGGCCTGCGGCGTTTGCGTGGGCGACTACAACAACAGCGGGTACGACGACCTGTTCGTCACCTACTGGGGGCAGAACGTCCTGTATCGCAACAATGCCGACGGCACCTTCACGGACGTGACCGAGGAAGCCGGCCTGTCCAGCCCGGATGTTCGCTGGGGCTCGGGCTGCACGTTTCTCGACTACAACCGCAGCGGGGACTTGGACCTGTTCGTCGCCAACTACTTGGAGTTCGACTTCGAAACGGTGCCTCTGCCCGGCGAGTCGTCGGTCTGCGTCTGGAAGGGCGTGCCCGTCGTCTGCGGCCCCCGCGGCTTGCGGCGCGGGCACAACCTGCTCTACCGCAACAACGGCGACGGCACCTTCACCGACGTCAGCGTCGCTTCCGGGATCGCGTCCGCCACCGAGAGCTACGCGCTCAGCGCCGTGGCCGCCGATTTCGACAACGACGGCTGGCAGGACATCTTCGTCGCGGGCGATTCCAGCCCGAGCCTGTTTTACCGCAATAATGGCGACGGCACCTTTAGCGAAGAGGCGCTAGAGCGCGGCTGCGCCGTCAGCGAGGACGGGGCCGAGCAGGCCGGCATGGGCGTGGCGGTCGGCGACTACGACTGCAGCGGCAGCCTGGACTTGTTCAAGACCCACTTCTCCGACGACACTCACGTGCTGTACCGCAACGACGGGGAAGGGTACTTCGACGACATGACCCTGCGCTCGGGGATCGGGGTCGAGACGCGCTATGTGGGCTGGGGGGCGGGCCTGGCGGATCTGGACAACAGCGGCCTGCCGGACATCTTCTTCGTGACCGGCAGCGTCTACCCGCAAGTCGCACGCGAGCACGAGCGGTATCCGGCGGCGACGCCGCGGGTGCTGTTCCGCAATCTCGGCGACGGCCGCTTCGAGCAGCTCTTCGAAGAGGCGGGCAGCGCCCTCGCCGAGGCGCGCTCCAGCCGCGGCTGCGCGTTCGGCGACTTCGACAACGATGGCGATGTGGACATCCTGATCGTCAACCTCAACCAGCCCCCCAGCCTGCTGCGCAACGATCTCGCGGGCCGCGCCAATTGGCTGAAGGTCAAGCTGGCCGGGGTCGAGTCCAATCGCAGCGCGATCGGCGCGACCGTGATCGCCAGCTACGGCGGCCGTCGCCAGGCTCAGGCAGTGCTGAGCCAGTCCAGCTTTCACTCGGCGAACGACAGCCGCCTGCATTTCGGGCTGGGAGAGGCCGCGTCCGCCGATCTCGAGGTGCGCTGGCCGACCGGCAAGACCGAGGCCTACCCGGGCGTGAAGGCCAACGCGTTGGTGCGTATCGAGGAGGGAACCGGAATCGTTGGGCGCGAGCAGTGGTGAGGGATTTCGCTCCAGCGCGCTGGCCACGCCCTCCCGCCTGAAATCAGGCTCGGGCTGGTAAGCTGTTGGCGTGACGAAGAAGATTCTTTTGACAGCTGTCGTGCTCTCGCTCGCCTGCGCCTACGGCCAGCCGACCGCGACCAAGGCGGACGTGGACGGCTGGATGGAATCGCTTTCCAACTGGGGGCGCTGGGGTGACGATGACCAGCGCGGGACCGTCAACCTGATCACGCCCGAGACGCGCCTGGCCGCCGCCAAGCTGGTGACGCAAGGCATATCGGTGTCGCTGGCGCGCGACGTCGAAAAGGACAGCGCGGTCGACAACCCGCGACCCTTCTTGCACAAGATGCTGAACGTCGGCCTGAACAATCCGGGCCAGTTCGTCTCCGACAATTACCAAGTCAGCTATCACGGCTATGCGCACACGCACATGGACTCGCTCTGCCACATGGCCTTTAACGGCAAGATGTACAACGGCTTCCCGCAGGCGGAGGTCGTAGCCGAGGGCGCCCCGAAGCTGGCCGTGACGAACTTCAAGGAGGGCATCTTCGCGCGGGCCGTGCTGATGGACATTCCACGCCTGAAGGGCGTGGACTGGCTCGAGCCCGGCACGCCGATCTATCCGGCGGATCTGGATGCGTGGGAGGAGCGGATCGGAGCGAAGGTGCAGAGCGGGGACATCGTGCTGATTCGGACCGGCCGGTGGGCCAAGCGGGATGCCGAAGGGCCGTGGGACGTTTCGAAGAAATCGGCCGGCCTGCATGCTTCGAGCGCGAAGTGGCTCAAGGACCGGGACGCCGCGATTCTCGGCAGCGATGCCGCCAGCGACGTGTCGCCGTCGCTAGTCGACGGCGTCAACCAACCGATCCATCAGCTGGTCATCATCGCCTTGGGCATGCCGATCTTCGACAACCTCGATCTCGAGGCCGTCGCCGCGGAGGCGGCTCGGCAGGACCGTTGGGAGTTCCTCGTGACCGCCGCGCCGATCGCTGTGGGAGGCGGCACGGGCAGTCCCTTCAATCCAATCGCGACCTTCTGAACGCTGCCCCGCCGATCGCGCGGCGACGAAGCTGGCATTGCATAAGCTAAGAGAGTGCTGAAGCGATTTCTGTCCGCCCCCGGCAGGTCTTGGGCAGCTTGGCTTGCGGCCGCCGCTCTCGCAGCGCCGCTCTCGCTTGCGTCCGACTGGCCGCTGTTTCTCGGCAATAGCGCGCGCAACGCGATCGCGGAGTCGGCCTACGATCCGCCGCTTGAAGCGGCGTGGGTCTACGATGCCCCGGGCGGCGTCGACTCCACAGCCATCATCGTTGACGGCACCGTCTACTTCGGCGAGATGGACGGGCGCTTCCATTCGGTGGACCTAGAGAGCGGAAAAGCCAACTGGGTCTACCAGGCGAAGCTCGGGGTGCCCGCTTCTGGTTGCGTCGCACAGGGCATGGTCTTCTTCGGGGACGAGGAAGGCTATTTCCACGCGGTTAGCGTGGAGACCGGGGAATCGGTCTGGGTCTACCAGACCTTCGCCGAGATCCTGTCCTCTCCGCACTGCAGCGACGAGGCCGTGCTGGTGGCCTCCTATGACACGCACCTGTATGCGTTCGAACCGCAGACCGGCGAGTTGCTCTGGAAGTACCAGACGGAGGATCGGGTCAATTCGAGCCCGGCCGTGGTGGACGGCAAGACCTTCATCACCGGTTGCGACGGCAAGTTCCGCATCATCGATATCCAGACCGGCGAAGAGGACGCATGGGTCGACATGCAAGACTACGTCGCGGCCTCGCCCGCGGTTGTGGGAGGATCGGCCTATGTCGGCACGTTCGGCTATCAGGTGCTGAAGATCGACTGGAGCGGAGGGCGGATCGCGTGGCGCTACGACCACCCCGACACCGATTACGAGTTCTTCGCGTCGCCGGTGGTCCGCGACGGCCTGGTAGTGATCGGCGGCCGGGACAAGCGCGTCCATGCGATCGACGAGGAAACCGGCGAGTTGCGCTGGGATTTCGAGACCCGCTCGCGTGTGGACTCCTCGCCTTTGCTCGCCGGCGACGTCATCTGGGTGGGCTCGATGGACGGCCACCTGTATGCGCTTGGCCACCAGGACGGGAAGCTGCTGTGGAAGTTCGCGATCGGAGGTCGGATCGTCGCCTCTCCGGCGATCGCCGACGGACGCCTGGTGATCGGGTCGCGCAGCGGCGAGGTGTACTGCTTCAAGCGAGCCGGTTAGGGCGACGGTACGCCGGCCCGCTGCTATAGTGGGCTGCCGTGAAGAGGCGAGCTGTCATCCGCACCCTAGCCGCGGCCTCGACCGGGCCATTCTTCGCGTTTCCCCAGACGCGGCGCGCGAACCTGCTGTTCTTGTGCTCGGACCAGCATCAGGCGGCTGCCTCCGGCTGCTACGGGCACGAGCAGGCCCAGACGCCGCATATCGATGAGATTGCGGCGGACGGCGTCCGCTTCGAGCGGGCCTATTGCCAGTCTCCGGTCTGCGTGCCGTCGCGCGGCTCCATCATCACCGGGAACTACGCCAGCCGGCACGGCGCCAAGATCTTGCAGGACGCGCTTGCTTCAGACGCGCGCACCGCGGCCCACCTCTTCGGAGACCACGGATACTCCACGGCGGCCGTCGGCAAGATGCACTTTGTCGACGAGAGCCGCAAGCACGGGTTCGCGCACAGGGTCAACGCGGCTTCGCATCAGGCGCGCCTGACCAAGCGGGAAGCCCAGGCGTTCCGCGCGGACCAGGGCGAAGGGGGAGCGACGAGCGGACGGCCGTCGGCAATGCCCGAACGGCTCTTCCGCGACACCTTCTATGCGGAGGAGGCGGTGCGCTTCCTGCGGGAGCACAAGGACCGGCCCTTCTGCCTGTGGGCTTCGTTCTTCATGCCGCACACGCCGCTCGTGCCCCACCGCAAGTACTGGGACCGTTACGAGGACACTGACATCGAGCTGCCCGAGCGGGCGCCGAACGCGCTGGAGACAGGCTTCCACGGGCACTTGGTGCGGGCCAGGGAGCGGGGCTGGTACCAGCAGACAGACGAGGAGTTGCGCGATGCGATCCGCGGCTACTACGGCAACGTCTCGCAGATGGATGCCAACGTGGGACGGGTCTTTGACACGCTGCGCGAACTTGGCCTGGACAAGAACACGGTGGTGGTCTACACCTCGGATCACGGCGAGATGGCCGGCGCTCACCGCATGTGGACCAAGCACAACATGTACGAACAGTCGGTACGAGTGCCGCTGATCGTTCGCACGCCCGACCGCTTGGGTGCCGGGTCAGCGAGGGAGCACATCGTCGAACAGGTTGACCTGCTGCCGACCGTGGCGGAATTGTGCGGCTTGGACGCCCCCGAGGGAATTGACGGGCGCTCGTTCGCGGCATCGGTTCGCGGCGAGCGGCACGCGGGGCGCGAGTTCGCCTATTCGGAATACTACTTCTGCCGCAGGGTGTTCACAGCGGATGACCGCTTCGTGGGCAAGCCGCCGATCGTCATGGTCCGCACCGACCGCTGGAAGCTGAATCACCTCAGCTGGGAGCGCAGCGAACTATTCGATCTCGAGAACGATCCGGGGGAGTTTCGCAACGTGATCGACGATTCCGGCAATGCGGGCATCGTGAAGGAGTTGACCAAGATCGCTGAATCGACGGGTCGGCCTGCGTGAGACAACCGCCCGCCGGGTCGGTGCCTGCCGCCACCCGATCCGATGCATCCGGCCGCCTCACGTCGTCGCGCTTCGAGCGGCCGGCTGGAAGTCTTGGATTCGCGAGAGGGCCCCTTCTAGGGAAACGGCCTCGACTTGCTTCGATAGCGGAAAACTCTCGCCACCAGCATGCACGACAAGTCGCAGCGTTGGCTTGAGGTCCTCGCAAGCGCTGAAGAAGCCCCTCGAAACCGACGGAGCCCGACTGCGTTTGATTTCGATCGCCACGAGCATGCCCGCGCCGACCTCCACCACGAGATCAACCTCCGCCCCGCCGGACGTGCGGTAGTAGCCGAAGCGAGCGTGCTTGGGCAACACGCCGGTTATGGTCTCGATGACGAACCCTTCCCAGCTGCCACCGACCACGGGATGCCCCAGCAAGTCGTTGAGTGACCTGATCCCCAGTAATGCGTGGCAAATCCCGCTGTCCCGCAAGTAGGTCTTGGGAGCACGCACGAGACGCTTGCCCAGATTGCTAGTCCACGGCTGGAGTCGGCGGACGAGCAAGAGGTCGACCATGAAGTCGAGATAGCGGCTGATCGTCACGCTCCTCAGGCCCAGCCCTCGTCCGAGCGCCGAAGCGTTGAAGACCTGCCCTTGGTTGTGGGCGAGCATCGTCCAGAAGCGCCGCAACGTCTCAGCGGGGACGCGGGGACCGAGTTGCGGCATGTGGCGTTCCAGATAGGTGCGGATGAAGTCGAGCCTCCAGTCAAGACTCCTTGCGTCGCTGTCCGCAACGAAGCTCTCCGGGAAGCCCCCGCGATGCCATAGCTCGTGCAGGGCTCCAGGCCCGACCTCTCTTATATCGAACGGCCTCAGTTCGCAATACGCGACACGACCGGCGAGCGTCTCGCTCGATTGGCGCAGCAGTTCGATGCTCGCGGACCCGAGGAAAAGGAACTGTGCCGAGCGATCTCCCGCGCGCATGCGAGCGTCGATGACTCCGCGAAGGGGAGCGAACAGGTTCGGGGCAAGCTGCACTTCGTCAAAGATCAACAGGTTGGTTTCGTTCAGGTCGCAGAATGACTCGATGTCGGCAATCTTTGCTAGGTCGCTCGGCCGCTCGAGATCCAAGTAGACGCTCTTTCGCTCGCTCGCGATCTCCAAGGCCAAGGTTGTCTTGCCCACCTGACGAGGGCCCATGAGGACGATGGCTGGGTTGTGCCGCAACAGCGACAACAGCTCCGATTGCAGAATTCGGGAGATCATCTATGTAAATTTAACACAAACTATTCAATTTGCAATGTCTATCAAGTCATTGCGACGCCTTCCCAGCAGTCCCTGCCGCCGCATCCTCTCGGAATTGCGTGAAGTGCCGCATCGACCTGTCGTGGTGCCTAGAAGTCGCCGACAGCACGGACCCGCGGTGCTTCCCTCCGCAATCCGGCCAGCGCCAAGGTCACTGCCATCGACGAAGCACGGACAGAGATTCCGGACCCCGGGGCCGCGCTTCTTGCCGCCGCTGAAGGCGGCGTCAGGCGGGCATCGCGGCCACGCAAGAAGCGGCGCGGCGAGTCACTGTCCGCGGATCCAGTCCGAGTCGAAACTCGCCACGGTCAAGTACTTCACGTGCGTTCCGCGATCGGTCGGAGTGCCGTCTTCGTACACCAGGTAGATCGTTCCGTCGGGGCCGGCAGCCAGGTCGCTGTAACCGCTCACGCCGGGCTCGATGACCCGCTCGTACGGCCAAGTGGCACCCTCGTCCTGGCTGAGTCGCACGGTCAAGTTGTGCCGCTTCCAGTTGCCCTCGGGATTCTCCGGATCGCGCGGCTCTTTGCTGTCTGGATTCGCAAACACGAGCGCGTCGCCGACGCGCAGCAGGCTCGCCATGCAGATTGGCTCGAAGAGGGCCTCGTCGAACCGCAGCTCAGACCATCCCGCCGCGCCATCCGGGCTCACCGTCACGGCGCGCCGGTGATTCGGAGACTCGTGTCGGATGTTCAGCATGACGCCGCCGCCGGAGAGCTCTACGGCCAATGTCTCGGAAGGGTTCTTGAGGTCGGGGTGCCGCACGACCACGTCGCCGCGCTCCCAGGTGGCGCCGCTGTCGTCGCTGTAGATCGTCGAGACGATCGATGGTCGGTGCGCATGCCCGGCCGTGCCGTCGGAGAGCCAGACCGGCACGATCAGCCGCCCGTTGCTGTGGCGGATGCCGTGGCCCGGCCCGGTCGCGATGACCTTCCAGTCGTACTCGTCGCGGAAGCGCTCGAAAGTCTCCGTGATGTCCACCGGCTCCGAGAATGTCTCGCCATCGTCCGCGCTGCGCATGTAGTAGGCGCGCTTGTACGCGCTGCAGAACAGGAAGTGGACCAGGTTCTCCTCCGCATCGACGATCGGCACGATGTTGTTGTACGTGGTGACGCCCGGCTCGGCCAGGCCCTGTGCCAGGGCCGCTTCGTTCTGTTCCGGTTCGCCCTCCAGAGCCACGATCTTGCGCGGCTCGTCCCAACTGCGCCCGCCATCCCTGCTGCGGACCATCAGGATGTCTTGCAGCCCCCAGTCGCCTCGCTCGCTGGCGCGGGCTTCGGTCACGACCATGACTGTTCCAGCCGGGGAGACTACGATGGCGGGCACGCGGTAATGGGCGTAGCCGCCCTTCTCGGCCTCGAAGATCTGAACCGACGCGGCCACCGGCGCCGGCTCCTCCGGCGCGGGACCGGCTGTGCAGGCTGTCAGCATGAACGCAATCGAAAGAGCAGGCAGGGCGTTTCGCACGTTGCAAGTCTATCAGCGCGCTTCGACGCGCCGCGGCGATACAATTCGACGGATGCGGCGACGTACATTCATCGCGGCGGCCAGCGGCCTCGCCGGCTGTTCCACGCCGCCGCGCCGAGAGTCCTCAGCACCGCGCTACTTGGAGGATTGGCAGGCGCTCTACGCAGGCAGTCCGGGGCGCGCCGCCGCGGAGTGGTTCCGATCCTGCGACCTCGGCCTGAGTCTTGAGTACGGCGTGTTCAGCCAGCTGGGGCGCGGGCCATCGGTGCAGTTCGACGAGCGAATTCCAATCGCGCAGTACACCCAGCTCCGAACGGCGTTCGATCCCAGCGGCTTTGACGCCGAGCGCCTGGCAGACTTGGCGGTCGCGTGCGGGATGGGCTACATCGGGCTCACCGCCCGCGGCGCTGACGGCTTCTGCCTTTTTCGGACGGTCCAGACCGATTTCAATTGTTTGGAAGCCAGCGGACGCGATCTCTTGGACGAGCTGTGCCAGGCATGCAGCAAGCGGGGCCTTGGCCTCGTCATCTCGTTCTCCTACGCGGCGGACTGGAGGCATGCATACTTCTATCCGGCCGAGACCGCGCAGACGGCTTGGACGGGCGCGCGCCCTGGCTACGAATCAACTCCGGCCGAGTACCGCTTCGAGAAAGACGAGGATTTCTTGCTGTACGTTCGGCACGTTCACAACCAGCTGCAAGAAATCGCCTACCGCTACATCCCGCTTGCAGGGATCCGTTTGGAACCCCAAGAGGGCTATCTGGCCCGCCCGGATCTGTTCCCGGTCGGTCAGACGTACTCGATCGTCAGGGAGGCCCAGCCCGGGCTGCTCATCGCTTTCGGCTCGGGTGTGAACGGAGACGAGGACTTTGTCGCGGCGCAGGGGCTGGAGCTGCCAAGACCTGAGGCCGGACTAGCCGCGCAAGCTTGGGTGCGCAACCGGGACAAGCCGCTCGAATTGACCTGCCGGCTTGCCGGTGACAGCGCGTCCGGCGTCCGCGCTTTGCTCGATGGCCAGCGCGCGGCCGCCGAGCGGGGCGCACGACTGCTGATCCGCCTGCCGCTTCGAGCGGACGGGTCGGCCGGGCGCTCGGCGGCGGGGGCCTTGCTGGAATTCGCGAAGCGGCGCGCCACTTCGCCCGGCCTTGGCGTGGCGGCCTAGGCGACCAGAGCGTCCGGGCTCTCCGCGCCGTAGAAGGAGTACCAAGGCGCGGCCGCTTCCAAGCGGTCGTTGATGTGCCCGATGTTCTCGACGCCCTGAGTGCCCAGCCAGTCGTCCAGCGCGGCGACGCCCTGCTGGCAGTAGATCGGGATCGCCTCCTGCCATGTGGCCCGGCCGCACAATACGCCGGAGAACTTCGTGCCCGATTCGGCGGCCCATTCCAGCGACTCGGTGAACACCTCATTGCTCACGCCCGCGCTGAGGTAGATGAACGGGCGCGAAGCTGCTTCGGCCGCGGCGCGGAAGTGCTCCATCACCTCGGACTTGGAATAGGCGCTGGGACCGCTGCAGGCGCGCGAGCCCTCTGCGAACTTCATGTTGACCGGGATCTCGACCTTGAGCACGTCGACTCCGTACTTGTCCTTGGAGAACTCGCGCATGCTCTCGCGGACTACGTCGGGCTTGCGCCGGGCGAACTCGAAACCCTTCTCGTCGCCGCCTGCCGGGTCATACCCCACGAACTCGAGAAAGAACGGGATGTCGTTCGCGGCACACTCGTCGCCGATGCGCTCGATGAATGCGTGCTTGACGTCATTGATGGGGCTATCTTCGAACGGCGTGTAGTACAGCAGGATCTTGACGGCGTTGGCGCCAAGCCTGCTGATGCGCCGCACTGACAGGTCGTTCACCAGCGTGGCCAGCCGTCCAGGCTGGGTGTTGTCGTAGCCGCTCTCTTCGTACGACAGCAGCAGGCCGGCGTTCGAGGACCGCGCCTTCGCGCCCGGCATGCCCCAGATGGGATCGAGCAGAATGGCGCTTGCATGCGGGGTCAGCGCCCTCGAAACGCTGAGCTTGAACTCGCTCATCATCTCGTCGGTGACGTCGCTGGGCTCGATGCCCTTGCCTTTTGCAATCGCCTTCTTCAGCGATCCTCGCTGGTCCATCGCGGCTGCGCCGATGATTCCTCGCTCGGTGGCCAGAGCCTGCAGGTGCGCGCGCTTGGCGGCGGTGAGTTTGATGCTCATGGGTCTTCTCGTCTCTTTAGGAGCGCGTGTGCTCCGAGTCTGTTCAGGAGTTCGTCCGAGCTCTGCTTGGCAATGACCGCAGCTTGCGAAAGAAGCGCCGGGCCGCCTCGATATCCATGCCAATCTGATCCCGCAGCGACTCGGCGGACGGGAACGGGCGCTCGTCCCGTAGCTTCCGGACGAACCCCAATTCTAGCGCGATCGGGGCAGCCGCTCCCAGTTCGTCAAGGACGTAGGTCTCGATCGTGCGATTCTGCCCGGCAAAGGTGGGCCGCATGCCGATGTTGGTGATCGAGTCGCGCCAGCGCGCCTCGCCCGCGATGCGCGTGAGCGTCACGTAGACACCGTCGGCAGGCAGGACCTCGCTGTCCGGAGCGAGGTTGAGCGTCGGCACCGTCTGCTTGGACCCAATGCCGGCTCCCTTCACGATCGGGCCGCTCAGGCAGAAAACCCGTCCCAGCAAGCGCCGAGCCCGGCGCATCTCTCCGCAGCCGACCAATTCGCGCACGCGAGTGCTGCTGACCGGCGCTCCGCCGACCCTTACGATGCCGGCATCGCCCACTGCGAAACCGAATTCCGATCCGAGGGCCCGGAGCGTGTCCGTGGTGCCAGACTGCCCTTGGCCGAACCGAAAGTTGGCGCCGACCGTTACGCGCGCCGCCCGCAGGCTTCGGACCAGGACTCTCTCGACGAAGCCTCGCGGCGACAGACTCGCGATTTCCGGGGTGAAGCGCATCACCACCACCTTGTCGATGCCCTGTTCCCGGATCAGCGCGGCTTTTTGCAGGATGCTGGTCAGGCTCTTCGGGGCCTTTGCGGGGGCGACGACTGCCAGGGGGTGGGGGTCGAATGTGAGCGCCACGGACGTCAGCCCGTCCTTGCGGGCCAGTTCCGCAACCGTGCGCAAGATCTTGCAGTGCCCTCGATGTACTCCGTCGAAATTCCCGATGGTTACCGATGACGGGCCGAAGCTGTCGCCTAGGTCGTCAAGACCTTCCCACCGGCTGTCCACGCGCTAGCCCTCGACCTCGATGCGGAGCCCGTCATAGGCGAGCGAGACGCCGCTGGGGAGCTGGCGGATGGTCTCCTTGTGAGAGAGCTCATGGCACACATGGGTGAAGAACGCCCGATTGGGCCGCAGCATCTCCACCAACTCCAGCGCCTCCTCCACTGTCGAGTGCATGGGATGCGGAAGGTGGCGCAGGGCGCCGAGGAAGAGCACGTCGAGGTCCCGGAGCTGCGCCAGAGACTCCGGCGGGAATCCAGTTTGGTCGGTGACGTAGGCGGCGCGACCAAAGCGATAGCCGAGGATCTTCTTCGGTCCGTGGTCGACCTGCACCGGCTGGAACACCGTTCCGAACAGATTGATCGGGTCGGTGCCGACCGGCTTCGCTTCCAGTCGGGGCACGCCGCCGGGGTGGGTGCCCTCGCCCGCGAACCCGTAGGGAAACACGCGGCGCAGGGATCGCAGCGTGCTGGGAGAAGCGTACACCGGAATCCGATCCGGCCTGCCGTAGTTGAAGGGCCGGATGTCGTCCAGTCCCATGATGTGATCTGCGTGATCGTGGGTGTAGATCACTGCGTCGACGCGCTCGAGCTTGGCGCGCAGCGCTTGCTGACGAAAGTCGGGCGATGTGTCGATGACCACCGCGCGCTGGATTTCTTCGTCGTAGAATCGAACCAAGACAGAGGGGCGGAGGCGGCGGTCCCGGGGGTCGTCCGACGTGCAGACCCTGCAGTAGCAGCCGATCGTGGGCACTCCCACGCTCGTCCCTGAGCCGAGCACCTCGATTTCGCAGCCCGCGAATTCGGGCTCGGGGGTGACCGGCGGGCGCCTACGTCGCGTCGGCCGCATTGCACTTCCAATCTTAGCGAGCGGAAATCCTGAGCCGCTGGCGCTGGGGCGAGGCGGGCCGATTGGCCTCCGGCTCTGATGAGGCTTCTTGCCGAGGCAATCTGTACAAGATCACCTAGCACGAGGAACAACACTGAGCGGACCGTTCGATGTCTAGGACAGGGATCCTAGCGACGGTGAGCACGAGATCTGATTCCTGCCCACCCCGGCTACGCTTCATGTAACCATCGACGTCCGTGTCGAGGGATTTGGAGGACAAACGTTCTCCTGGTCGAGCAGGGCGTGCTGCATCTCTCATCTAGCGCAGGAGCCGGGCCGGTCTAGGCTTGCACAGCCGTGTGCTGGGAGAGGATTCGGCTTTCACGGCGGGATTGCTGTTCCGGACGCTCGCACCGATGCGCGGTCGCGACAACATGCGTGCAGGGATTGAAGGGATCGATGCGATCAAGCGCGAAGATGCCGACTATTGGCTCGGAATTGCAACGCATCGCAGTAGTCCCCCGCCGGTACGGTGGGCATTGCGGGTGCTCCCGAGGGAACTGGCCCACAATGATCAGTGCTTGCTGACCGTGCTGCTGGAGGCCGACCTCGTCTCCAGCTCGTGTCGATCGGCACTTGGCCTTATCGACTAACCGGACGCCGTCCATCTTGGCCCCTTAGAACTTTCAACTTGGGGTAGCATCGCGATTCGTTGGTCATGTTGACCGGCCCGTCACCGGTACGGCAACACGCAGTCGCGCATGCACTTCCTGATAGATAGGAATGTTGATGCCTTCCGCAACCTCCAACGTTACCGCCAGCCCGTACCGTATAGGCTCTAGTATGTCGGAAGCGTCGGCGCGGCAATTGACCTTAAGGACGATGTAATCGCCATCCTGAAACGCGGTTGCGCTATCGCCCTCTAGCACCTCATGTTGCAGCGTTCCTCTTTGCACGGCACGATGGTCGGCAAACTGGCGATTAGGGGCGATTTCATTCCTAGGGTCGAACCAAAGGTGGGCGATGCGATAGCTCTGGCGAGCGCTGGTCACCGGTGATAGCCAAGCAAGCGTGACCGTCAGGCGCCGACGCTCGTTCACCGCGGAAAGGCTCGGCGGAAGTGGAAACGTGAACTCGTCGCCTTCGTCATTCTCCAACCGGCCGAATCCCAGTACGGTTACTCGTTGTTCCGTGCATTTCAAGACCTTAGCGACGTTCGCTGATCCGTATCCTAGGAACCTGCTCAAGTATTCCTTGAACGTCTTGCTGTTCGTCTGACTTCTTAGTACAGCTAAGCGTTGGAAAGCGCCATCCCAGCTTGCACCGTGCGACAACAGTGCCTTCGTGAGTACCGCATCGTATTCCGCCGGTACAATACGGCCGGGCTGTTGACGGAACTCTTCGAGCAATCGGAGCACGGCGCTTGCCCAGTGTGATGCCAGCGCCGCCGCGTTACTCGTACCGCGAGTATAGCGAGTTCGTCCCAGTTGTCCGGTAGGTCCCGGTGTCGCTACCCGTTGGCCCGGTAAGGAACCTGTGTGGTGCAGCCGAAGAGTGGCGTTCGCATGAGCGGTTCCCATTTTTTCAAGTAGGAACTGTCTGCCACCGGGCATGAGAACGTCCGGCTTGATGGCGCGCCGATATCCTTGCCCGTGGGCACTGACCACGATGGGAAGCCCGGGTGCCACGAAGGGGTCGATCGGCCTGTGAGTCCCGGGTGGAGAAGGGCCGTTGTCCTCGTGAATCGCGCCGGCCGTCAAGCCGTTTAGTGTCTCGGCGGGGGACAAGAGGCGTCGATTGAGCGTATTCTTCGCAAGAGCCCTAACAGCCTGTGGTTTTAATAGCTTTGCCGACCATGTCGGTCGGTGGCCTTGCTTGGTGGTCCTTCGACGGCCTATGCGAGTTTTTCGGCGAATTCCGGGCTCTCTCCCCGTCTGAGGCCCAAGAGGCCCCTGAGCAGGCCCAGCAGGCCGCTCCAAGCATCCCGGAACGGCAAACAAACGGCGAAACCAAGGCTGGCCGTTGGCTGGCAGCCCTGCCCCTGCAGTGTGCGCGGCGTGCCGACCCCGGTGAGCGACCTCATCAGCACCCCCAGGTTGAATGCACAGGCATGCACCAGCAGCCGCTTGCGAATGTTCGCCCGCCCCCGCAAGTACAGCCGGCGCATCCCGCCCGTGCCGTACATGTGGGCCATCGACCGCTCCACCTTCTCCGTCCGCAGCTTTTGCAGGCGCTTGCCGGCCGAGCTCGCCACGCGCTCCCGGTTCTCCTGCACCACCCGTTGCGCTTCCGGCTTGCCCGCAAAATCCCGCTCCGCCCGCTGCGGCTCCGGGATGTGCGCTTCCTGGCCCGCCTCGTTCAGTCCCAGCAGCACCGCGTCGCTGTGGTAGCCCTTGTCGGCGACGACCGTCTCCGGCCCCTGCCCTTGCGCCGCCTGCACCGCCTCCAAGGTCTCCCCCAGTGTTGTGGTGTCCCCTTGGTCCGCCGCTTGCAGCGTCACTCCTAGCAACGCCCCGCTCTCCAAGTCCACCGCGTGCTCGGCCTTGTGCGCTAGGTGCGTCGTGCCGTCCTTCATCTTCGCTACCCGCGCGTCCGGGTCCGTCGGCGACTCCCACTCCTTGTTCGACAACGTCTTGGGCTTGCGCTGGCGGTCGAAGGCCGCCAATTCCGCCAAGCTCGGCGTCGGCACCCCGGCTGCCTCCGCCAGCCCCTCCACGAATTCTCGGTAGCCCTGCTGGCTGTCCTTGCGCCGCAAGGTCCGCAAGGCCGCGTTGGCGAACAGCATCGTGGCGTCCACCGCCACCGTCTGCCCGTCGGCCAGACCCGCTTGCCGCAGCTGCTGCAGCACCCAGGCGAACACCTGCTCATGCGTCTCCAGGCTAATCCGCCGCCGGCTGCGCGAGATCGTCGAGTGGTCCGGCGGGCTGTCCTGCAACTCGTAGCCGAGGAAGGCCCGCAAGCCGAGCGAGTCGGAGACGGTCAGGGCGATGCCGCGCTCGGAATCGATGCCCAGCAGGTAGCCCAGCAGCAGCAGTCGGAAGTAGACGCCGGGAGCGAGCGAGGGCCGTCCCAGGCGTTTGGCATAGAAGGGTCGGCACAGGTTCTCGACGTAGGCGTCGAAGCCCATCTCAGCGAGCAGTTGGTTGAGCTTGTCGAAGAAGGGAGTGGTGGGGGCTTGGGGCAGTTGGTCCGGTGCGAGGAACATCGGGATCTGTCCGGGTTTGCGGGTACCCATCGCCATGACTACGATTTTATCGAAGTCTGATCGGGATTTGTTGGGATTTCAGTCGACTTTTGCCACAGGCTGCTAAGGACCGCTTGCTCTAGGTCCTTGGGTGAAATCGTCGATAAGTCGGCCCGTGGAAGCTCTAGTTCGAGATCGTCAAGGTGGTTTCCGGCGCTAACGATGAATACAACTTGGTACTTCCACGCGAGCCAATCTAGGAGCCGTGCCCATGCACTCATTTCGCTCAGGAACGGTCGAGCAGGATCGCAGACGGACAGGTTGATAATCCGAACCTCGGGTGCCACCGGTCCCTCGCCATTCTGTCTCTCGAATAGTCGGCGTACCGAGCGGTGGATGAGATCGACTGGTAGCACGCCGTCAGGTATGCTTTCGGCGGACTGGCTGCCGAAGCCGCGCCGGGGTTGGAGGATCGGTCTGACATACACCGGCCTATCGAGTGCCGAATCAGGCCGGTTGAGATCTGCATGGCAGATGAGCGACGCCATGCCAGTTCCGTGGACTCGTTCTCTCGCTTGGTATGCAGCCTCGTAGCCGTCAGGGTCGTCTACTATCAAGCGGTTCGCAAGCACTTGGTGGCCAGTCAGTGGAATGCCGTCCAAGAGAGCGATAACAGGGCTGTCTTTACGCAGCTGCGGTTGGGGAACTAGTTGGGTAAGTTCCTCGTCAGCAAGGGGGTCCTCCTCGTCGTCCTCCGATACCGGGAATGCACACTGACCCGTGGGATGAGCTCTCATGAGATCTTCGCACTGCAGCAACCGGATGTCACGATACGAGTCGGCGTCTTCACTAACTGCTTGGACTTGTGCGCGCGGAAGACGTCCCAATAGCGCGTGATAGGCGATGTCAGGGATCGTACACTGCTGAATCACTTGGCCCCCTGCTCCCTCAATGATGTCGCGCAAGCGAGCGTAGGCCTGTTCACGTCGCGCCTGGCTCTGTCGGTACCACAACTCCGCTTGGAATGGAACGTGATCCTCTTGATATTTCAAACGTTCCTGCCAATCCTCCAATACACCCGTTTCCCGAATTCGGTCCTCTACTCCCCACGGACGAATCGAGCGCAGGTGCTCAAACGCATGCTTCAATGGTGCCAAGCCCCTCGGAAATGGGGCGGCGCTATTCTTCTCCCAAGCTTTGAACAGGCTCCGGACTTGGCCCAACGCTGCTTGGTCCGTCATGACGAGAAAGAGCTGGCCCTTCAGTCGTTTGTCAGCGTCGTTCTCATCTTCAAACCCGTGCTCAGCAGGCAAGTCACTAAGCTCGTGTTCACCGAGCCACTCCAAACCAGGAATCCTCTTTACCGCCTTGATGAAGTTCTGAATCGAGCCAATGGTCTCCAACACAAGTACCTGTTCAGGCTGTATGCCGAGCGGATTGTCTTGGAGCGCAAGACGCTGTTTTTCCATCGCGTCCTGCAGGCGCTGGAAGTGCGGTGCCAAGCGCTCCACCTGACGGGCGGCGGAGGGGACCTTGACGCCGCTGCCACCGCCGAATCGCCTGACACGTGCAGCTCTCGCGGGTTTGGGGAAGACGAGCAGCGGATAGTCGGTTCCTGCCATAAGAGAGATGTTCGCCCGAGTGTCGCCGAGTTATTCGGGACTGTACCGATTCTTCCAGTGGCCTAGCCGCCGTTCGACGATCTTCCTCACATTCGCCCCAGGCTCATCCAGCGCCACTGTTCGAAGCACATCGGTCCCGAAGTCTTCCACTTCCCCGAAACTCAGACCCTTCAGGTCTTGAGCGAGTGTCCGAGGCGACAGACCAAGGGGGAGGTCTGCCTTGCCCGAACGTAAGTTGTGGCGCTTCCCGAACCGGATGAGCCACTCTTCGATCTGCGCTAGCGTCGGTGGCGGGAGTTCCAGACGAATTTGAAACCGTCGCCACACGGCACGGTCCAATAATTCCGGGTGGTTGCTTGCCGTAACGACAATGACGTAACTCGGAAGCGCGTCGATCTGTAGCAGCAGCGAACTGACGACGCGCTTGATCTCTCCTGTTTCGTGGGGGTCGCCACGCTCCTTTCCCACGGAGTCGAACTCGTCGAAGAACAGGACGCAGTGGCGCGACCGGGCGAGTTCGAAAACCTGGCCAATCCGTTGTGCGGTCTCGCCCAGAAAACTCCCGATTACGGCCTCGTAACGAACGACGAGAAAAGGGACGCTTAACGCATCCGCAATTGCCTCCGCTAGACTGGTCTTTCCGTTTCCGGGGGGGCCGGCGAGCAAGACACGGTGGCGTGGCTCGAGATTATAGGATCGCAACAGGTCGGCGCGATGCTGTTCGGCTATCAGTTCGCCAACAATCTCTTCGGCGTTGCGGGAGAGAATCAAATCATCTAAGCGACGTTGAGGCACCGCTTCCGCTAGGAGTGAGGATTCCTCCGAGCGTAGAGAAACAGGCATAGGCTCAGACTTCGTTACATGGGGCGAGCTAGCGTGATGTGGGTTTGCGCTGTAACTGCTCTACGGGTTAGGGCTTAGGGGTGCTTCCGCTCAGATTGGCGGGCTTGACAAGCCCTTGTATCTTGCGATATAATTTGTCTAGTGTCCGTCGCCGAAGCCACTCCTCAGGACTCCCCCCTTGCACCCGCCCTCGCCCTGCTACCGGGCCAGTCCTTGCCTCTGGGCAACTCCTTGAGCCTGTTCCGCGATGACCACGACTTCGTCTACTTCGTGTTCACCCTGCCGTTCGCCTCGCATGCCGCCGACGACAAGCTCGGGCGCAATCTGTGCCTGGCTCGCTGCGCCCTGTTTGGCCTCGCCACGCACACCGTGCTAGCTCAGGCCTTCGCGCTCAACCCGCGCACGGTGGCGCGTGCCAAAGCACGCCTGCGGAAGCGTGGCGAAGGCAACTTCGTGCCGCCGCGCAAAGCCCGTCGGCGGCACGGCATCGAGGATCCCGGAGTGCTGGCCAAAGCCGCCGAACTGTTACAGGCCGGGCACAGCCTGTACCGTGTGGCCAAGCAACTGCAGGTGAGCTCCTCGACGCTGTGGAGCTACACCCAAGCAGGCGTTCTGCCCGCCAGCCAGTGCCCGCCGCGGCGCTCGGCAGAGGCCGCCGCAGAGGCCTCGCCGAGCCCGGCCGGGGGACTTTGCGAAGCGGTATCGGAGCCCGCGCCAGCAGCGGAGCCAGAACCAGCAGCGGAGCCGGAACCAGCGCCGCAGCCGGAACCAGCAGACGCGTGTGAGGCCCGTGGGGAGGTCGTGCTGGCCGGCAAGGAAGAGCGCAACCGGCGCGACGCCCAGGCCGTGCTGGGGCGGGCCGCCCACGACAGCGAGGGACGGGTGGCGGCCAGCCTGGGAGTGCTCGACGGGCGCGCCCCGGAGTTCGCTGCGGCCGAGGCCGTCAGCGGGGCCGGCGTGCTGACCGCCCTGCCGGCCCTGTTAAGCCAAGGCCTGTTGCGCCACGTCGGCTTGCTGGCGCTGCCGAAGGGCTTCTACTCGCTGCCCTCGCTGCTGCTGCTGTGGGCCTTGCTGCTGCTGGGCCGGGTGCGCAACGCCGAAGGGCTGCGCTACCAGCAGCCCGGCGAGTGGGGCGCGCTGCTGGGCTTGGACCGCTGCCCCTGCCCGCGCACGCTGCGCCGCCGCACGCGCCAGTTGGCGGAGTGCGCGGGGCTGGGGGACTGGATCGGGGCGCTGGCGCGCGATTGGAGCGCGGCCGAGCCGGAGGCCATGGCCACGCTGTTCGTCGATGGCCATGTGCAGGTCTACAGCGGTCAGGGACGGCTGGCGAAACATTTCGTGACGCGCCAGCGGCTGGCCTTGCCGGCTGCGGTCAGCTACTGGGTGCAGGCCTTGGGCGGGGCACCGCTGCTGTGCCTGCACCGCCAGGTAGACGATGGCATGGTGCGCGAGATCTGGAGTGGCATCGTGCCGCAGTTGCGCCAGTTGGGGCTACTGCCAGAGCGGGCCGCAGCGGACAGCGAGCCCCGCCTGACCTTGGTGTTCGACCGCGAAGGCTGGAGCCCGCAGTTGTTCCGGGAGTTGCGCAAGGTGGGCATCGCGGTGGTCACTTGGCGCAAGGGGGCGCAGGCCCAGCGCTGGCCGCAGAGCGAGTTCGGGGCGGCCGCGATCCCGCTGCGCACGCCGCTGGGCGAGGCCGTGGCAGAGGGCCGGCTGGCCGAGCGGGCGGTCGAGTTGGGGGCAGGCTGCCAAGCGCGCGAGATCCGCTTCTGGATCGAGCGCCGCCTGCGCGGCACGGGCAAGGGCGGCCAAGCGCGCCAGCCGCGCCAGTTGGCCGGCGCGCCCAGCGACACGCAGCGCCAGCCGGCGCTGGTGACCACCCATCCCAGCCTGGCGGCCGAGCAGGTGGCGGGCCTGTTGCGTTCACGCTGGACGCAAGAGAACTATTTCAAGTACATGCGCGCCGAGTTCGGCCTCGACAGCCTGTGCGAGCACGCGCTGGTGGCGGTGCAGGACGACACCTGGGTGGTCAACCCGGCCTGGCGTGCGATCAACAAGGCGCTCAAGCAGGCTCGTGACAAAGTCGGACAGCTGCGCCGCAAGCGGGCCTCGGAGCCCAGCGCCAAGACCGACCGAGCACGCCAGCTGGATGAGCAGATCGAGGCTTGCGACGAGCTGGTGCAGGGCTTTGAGCTGGCGCGCCAAGCGACCGACGAGCACATGCTGGCGGGCGAATTGTCGGAGCCGGAGAAGCTGCAAGCCCTGCCGGCGCCAATGCGCCAGCTAATGCAGACGCTGCGCATGCTGGCCTACCGCGCCGAGACCTGCATGGCGGCGGTGCTGGCCCCGGAGCTGGACAATCCCGAGACCGCTCGCAGCCTGCTCAAGGCGCTCTTCCAGAGCGACGCCAGCTTGCTGCCGGACCCGGCGGCCGGCACGCTGACAGTGCGCCTGCTACACCAAGCCAGCCGCGCCCAAGACGCGGCGCTGGCCCCGTTGCTGGCCGAGTTGAACCAAACGCGCACCGTGTTTCCCGGAACCCAGTTGCGCTTGGTCTACGAATTCCCGTCTAGCGATGACAGCCAGCGGCTGGCCTCGCAGCCCCTCCCATCCGCAGCCTCAGCCCAAACTCCTGACAACTCTAATCGAACGATGTAACGAAGTCTGATTGCGCCAGGGCAAGCCCTGGAGAGGAGGAAGCCATGAGCTGAAACCTTTCATAACGAGCCAGCGGGTTCAACCCCCGCCCGGCAGAGGTGCAGCCCACCAGCCGGGAGCGAGTGTTGCAGGGCGTGCGGCAACGCACGACTTGAAGCGTACACAGCGGGCGGTGAAGCGTCGTTATCGAGCCCCGAGATCGTCAATGTCGGTGCCTTCAGCGTTCAGACCCTGGGGGCAGCACCGGAAGCGCCGCCAGCGGCGAGGCGTCACGGACCGGCCGGGGTCTAAGACCGAAGGCAAAGCCGCAGGATGGCTCGTCAGGGAACCTGGGAGGCCCTGTCCTGTCCACGTGCAGAAGTCGCAATGGGATGCCCGACTACCACAAGGCCCCGGCCCCCGCGGCTGGCCTGCGCCACGGGGGAGCGCTGCGGCGGACACGAATCGACAGGCAAGGCATGCGGTACCGGCTGGCGAAACAATAAGCCGAAGGGACGCAGGGCAGGGAGTCGTAGTGCCTTGATAGTACCGTCAGACGGCGGGGAACCGTGTTCAGCGGGACCCGCCCGAGGGAAGCGAGGCATCTGAAGAGCAGAACCATGCGAGGGAAACGATGGAGCAGACACAGAGCTACACAAACACGTCCACGAAACGAGCATGGATAGCCGAGCAGGCGAGGGCGCACCCGGAACGGGTGTTCAACTCGCTGCACCACCTGATCGACGAGGACTGGATGCGGGAGGCGTACCGCCGCACGCGCAAGGATGGAGCGTCAGGGATCGACGGCGTGAAGGCAGCCGACTATGAGCGCGATCTGGAGGCCAACTTAAAGAGCCTGCTGGAACGCATCAAGGCGGGCCGCTATCACGCGCCGCCGGTGCGCCGACAGTACATCCCGAAAGCGGACGGCAGGCTGCGGCCACTGGGCATCCCGACCTTGGAGGACAAGGTGGCGCAGCGGGCGATCGTGATGCTGCTGGAACCGATCTACGAAAGCGACTTCCTGTCGTGCTCGTATGGGTTCCGGCCCGGACGGTCGGCCCACGATGCGCTCGACACAGTGTACGAGAGCATCGGAAGGCAAGGGCAGACATGGGTGATCGACGCCGACGTGGCGGGCTACTTCGATAGCATCCCCCATTCCGAAATCCGGGCAGTCCTCGACCTGCGAATCAAGGATGGCGTCGTGAGGCGCATGATCGACCGGTGGTTAAAGGCGGGGGTGCTGGAAGCCGGCACTCTCCATAAGTCGGAAACTGGCACCCCTCAGGGCGGTGTGATTTCACCGTTGATCGCGAACCTGTTCCTGCACCACGTGCTGGACCGCTGGTTTGCCGAGACGGTGCAACCACGGCTGCGAGGAGCCAGCCAGCTAGTGCGTTTTGCTGACGACTTCGTGCTGACCTTTGCCGACGGCGGAGACGGCCAGCGCGTGCTGGCCGTGCTGGGCAAGCGTCTGGGCCGCTTCGGGCTAACGCTCCACGCGACCAAGACCCGCTATGTGGACTTCCGACCGCCGCAGAACGCAGGCGGCCACGAGCCGCACGCCAGCTTCGACTTCCTCGGCTTCACCCATGTGTGGGGCCGCTCAAGGAGGGGCTACTGGGTAGTGCGCCAGCTCACGGCCAAGCAGCGCTTAGCGCGCGGACTGCAAGCGGTCAACGAGTGGTGCAAGAAGCACCGCCACGCGCCACTAGCGGAGCAACAGAAGCGACTTGCCAGCGTGATCCGTGGTCACTGCAATTATTACGGTCTGACGGGCAACAGCAAGCGCCTAGGGCAATTCCGCTATCAAGTGGTGCGTCTCTGGCAGAAGTGGCTCTCGCGGCGCAGCCGCAAGAGTCGCGTCAACTGGGAACGCATGACGGAAGTGCTCCGACGGTATCCCCTGCCACCCGCCAAGGTCGTGCGCACGATCTACGCATCCTGAGCGAAGCTGCCATCAGAGGAACCAAGTGCGGCAACCCGCACGCTTGGATCTGTGAGGGAGGGGGCTCGGTAACGACCCCCTCTACTCGGCTTGCGCCAGGGCAAGCCCTGGAGAGGAGGAAGCCATGAGCTGAAACCTTTCATAACGAGCCAGCGGGTTCAACCCCCGCCCGGCAGAGGTGCAGCCCACCAGCCGGGAGCGAGTGTTGCAGGGCGTGCGGCAACGCACGACTTGAAGCGTACACAGCGGGCGGTGAAGCGTCGTTATCGAGCCCCGAGATCGTCAATGTCGGTGCCTTCAGCGTTCAGACCCTGGGGGCAGCACCGGAAGCGCCGCCAGCGGCGAGGCGTCACGGACCGGCCGGGGTCTAAGACCGAAGGCAAAGCCGCAGGATGGCTCGTCAGGGAACCTGGGAGGCCCTGTCCTGTCCACGTGCAGAAGTCGCAATGGGATGCCCGACTACCACAAGGCCCCGGCCCCCGCGGCTGGCCTGCGCCACGGGGGAGCGCTGCGGCGGACACGAATCGACAGGCAAGGCATGCGGTACCGGCTGGCGAAACAATAAGCCGAAGGGACGCAGGGCAGGGAGTCGTAGTGCCTTGATAGTACCGTCAGACGGCGGGGAACCGTGTTCAGCGGGACCCGCCCGAGGGAAGCGAGGCATCTGAAGAGCAGAACCATGCGAGGGAAACGATGGAGCAGACACAGAGCTACACAAACACGTCCACGAAACGAGCATGGATAGCCGAGCAGGCGAGGGCGCACCCGGAACGGGTGTTCAACTCGCTGCACCACCTGATCGACGAGGACTGGATGCGGGAGGCGTACCGCCGCACGCGCAAGGATGGAGCGTCAGGGATCGACGGCGTGAAGGCAGCCGACTATGAGCGCGATCTGGAGGCCAACTTAAAGAGCCTGCTGGAACGCATCAAGGCGGGCCGCTATCACGCGCCGCCGGTGCGCCGACAGTACATCCCGAAAGCGGACGGCAGGCTGCGGCCACTGGGCATCCCGACCTTGGAGGACAAGGTGGCGCAGCGGGCGATCGTGATGCTGCTGGAACCGATCTACGAAAGCGACTTCCTGTCGTGCTCGTATGGGTTCCGGCCCGGACGGTCGGCCCACGATGCGCTCGACACAGTGTACGAGAGCATCGGAAGGCAAGGGCAGACATGGGTGATCGACGCCGACGTGGCGGGCTACTTCGATAGCATCCCCCATTCCGAAATCCGGGCAGTCCTCGACCTGCGAATCAAGGATGGCGTCGTGAGGCGCATGATCGACCGGTGGTTAAAGGCGGGGGTGCTGGAAGCCGGCACTCTCCATAAGTCGGAAACTGGCACCCCTCAGGGCGGTGTGATTTCACCGTTGATCGCGAACCTGTTCCTGCACCACGTGCTGGACCGCTGGTTTGCCGAGACGGTGCAACCACGGCTGCGAGGAGCCAGCCAGCTAGTGCGTTTTGCTGACGACTTCGTGCTGACCTTTGCCGACGGCGGAGACGGCCAGCGCGTGCTGGCCGTGCTGGGCAAGCGTCTGGGCCGCTTCGGGCTAACGCTCCACGCGACCAAGACCCGCTATGTGGACTTCCGACCGCCGCAGAACGCAGGCGGCCACGAGCCGCACGCCAGCTTCGACTTCCTCGGCTTCACCCATGTGTGGGGCCGCTCAAGGAGGGGCTACTGGGTAGTGCGCCAGCTCACGGCCAAGCAGCGCTTAGCGCGCGGACTGCAAGCGGTCAACGAGTGGTGCAAGAAGCACCGCCACGCGCCACTAGCGGAGCAACAGAAGCGACTTGCCAGCGTGATCCGTGGTCACTGCAATTATTACGGTCTGACGGGCAACAGCAAGCGCCTAGGGCAATTCCGCTATCAAGTGGTGCGTCTCTGGCAGAAGTGGCTCTCGCGGCGCAGCCGCAAGAGTCGCGTCAACTGGGAACGCATGACGGAAGTGCTCCGACGGTATCCCCTGCCACCCGCCAAGGTCGTGCGCACGATCTACGCATCCTGAGCGAAGCTGCCATCAGAGGAACCAAGTGCGGCAACCCGCACGCTTGGATCTGTGAGGGAGGGGGCTCGGTAACGACCCCCTCTACTCGGCTTGCGCCAGGGCAAGCCCTGGAGAGGAGGAAGCCATGAGCTGAAACCTTTCATAACGAGCCAGCGGGTTCAACCCCCGCCCGGCAGAGGTGCAGCCCACCAGCCGGGAGCGAGTGTTGCAGGGCGTGCGGCAACGCACGACTTGAAGCGTACACAGCGGGCGGTGAAGCGTCGTTATCGAGCCCCGAGATCGTCAATGTCGGTGCCTTCAGCGTTCAGACCCTGGGGGCAGCACCGGAAGCGCCGCCAGCGGCGAGGCGTCACGGACCGGCCGGGGTCTAAGACCGAAGGCAAAGCCGCAGGATGGCTCGTCAGGGAACCTGGGAGGCCCTGTCCTGTCCACGTGCAGAAGTCGCAATGGGATGCCCGACTACCACAAGGCCCCGGCCCCCGCGGCTGGCCTGCGCCACGGGGGAGCGCTGCGGCGGACACGAATCGACAGGCAAGGCATGCGGTACCGGCTGGCGAAACAATAAGCCGAAGGGACGCAGGGCAGGGAGTCGTAGTGCCTTGATAGTACCGTCAGACGGCGGGGAACCGTGTTCAGCGGGACCCGCCCGAGGGAAGCGAGGCATCTGAAGAGCAGAACCATGCGAGGGAAACGATGGAGCAGACACAGAGCTACACAAACACGTCCACGAAACGAGCATGGATAGCCGAGCAGGCGAGGGCGCACCCGGAACGGGTGTTCAACTCGCTGCACCACCTGATCGACGAGGACTGGATGCGGGAGGCGTACCGCCGCACGCGCAAGGATGGAGCGTCAGGGATCGACGGCGTGAAGGCAGCCGACTATGAGCGCGATCTGGAGGCCAACTTAAAGAGCCTGCTGGAACGCATCAAGGCGGGCCGCTATCACGCGCCGCCGGTGCGCCGACAGTACATCCCGAAAGCGGACGGCAGGCTGCGGCCACTGGGCATCCCGACCTTGGAGGACAAGGTGGCGCAGCGGGCGATCGTGATGCTGCTGGAACCGATCTACGAAAGCGACTTCCTGTCGTGCTCGTATGGGTTCCGGCCCGGACGGTCGGCCCACGATGCGCTCGACACAGTGTACGAGAGCATCGGAAGGCAAGGGCAGACATGGGTGATCGACGCCGACGTGGCGGGCTACTTCGATAGCATCCCCCATTCCGAAATCCGGGCAGTCCTCGACCTGCGAATCAAGGATGGCGTCGTGAGGCGCATGATCGACCGGTGGTTAAAGGCGGGGGTGCTGGAAGCCGGCACTCTCCATAAGTCGGAAACTGGCACCCCTCAGGGCGGTGTGATTTCACCGTTGATCGCGAACCTGTTCCTGCACCACGTGCTGGACCGCTGGTTTGCCGAGACGGTGCAACCACGGCTGCGAGGAGCCAGCCAGCTAGTGCGTTTTGCTGACGACTTCGTGCTGACCTTTGCCGACGGCGGAGACGGCCAGCGCGTGCTGGCCGTGCTGGGCAAGCGTCTGGGCCGCTTCGGGCTAACGCTCCACGCGACCAAGACCCGCTATGTGGACTTCCGACCGCCGCAGAACGCAGGCGGCCACGAGCCGCACGCCAGCTTCGACTTCCTCGGCTTCACCCATGTGTGGGGCCGCTCAAGGAGGGGCTACTGGGTAGTGCGCCAGCTCACGGCCAAGCAGCGCTTAGCGCGCGGACTGCAAGCGGTCAACGAGTGGTGCAAGAAGCACCGCCACGCGCCACTAGCGGAGCAACAGAAGCGACTTGCCAGCGTGATCCGTGGTCACTGCAATTATTACGGTCTGACGGGCAACAGCAAGCGCCTAGGGCAATTCCGCTATCAAGTGGTGCGTCTCTGGCAGAAGTGGCTCTCGCGGCGCAGCCGCAAGAGTCGCGTCAACTGGGAACGCATGACGGAAGTGCTCCGACGGTATCCCCTGCCACCCGCCAAGGTCGTGCGCACGATCTACGCATCCTGAGCGAAGCTGCCATCAGAGGAACCAAGTGCGGCAACCCGCACGCTTGGATCTGTGAGGGAGGGGGCTCGGTAACGACCCCCTCTACTCGGCTTGCGCCAGGGCAAGCCCTGGAGAGGAGGAAGCCATGAGCTGAAACCTTTCATAACGAGCCAGCGGGTTCAACCCCCGCCCGGCAGAGGTGCAGCCCACCAGCCGGGAGCGAGTGTTGCAGGGCGTGCGGCAACGCACGACTTGAAGCGTACACAGCGGGCGGTGAAGCGTCGTTATCGAGCCCCGAGATCGTCAATGTCGGTGCCTTCAGCGTTCAGACCCTGGGGGCAGCACCGGAAGCGCCGCCAGCGGCGAGGCGTCACGGACCGGCCGGGGTCTAAGACCGAAGGCAAAGCCGCAGGATGGCTCGTCAGGGAACCTGGGAGGCCCTGTCCTGTCCACGTGCAGAAGTCGCAATGGGATGCCCGACTACCACAAGGCCCCGGCCCCCGCGGCTGGCCTGCGCCACGGGGGAGCGCTGCGGCGGACACGAATCGACAGGCAAGGCATGCGGTACCGGCTGGCGAAACAATAAGCCGAAGGGACGCAGGGCAGGGAGTCGTAGTGCCTTGATAGTACCGTCAGACGGCGGGGAACCGTGTTCAGCGGGACCCGCCCGAGGGAAGCGAGGCATCTGAAGAGCAGAACCATGCGAGGGAAACGATGGAGCAGACACAGAGCTACACAAACACGTCCACGAAACGAGCATGGATAGCCGAGCAGGCGAGGGCGCACCCGGAACGGGTGTTCAACTCGCTGCACCACCTGATCGACGAGGACTGGATGCGGGAGGCGTACCGCCGCACGCGCAAGGATGGAGCGTCAGGGATCGACGGCGTGAAGGCAGCCGACTATGAGCGCGATCTGGAGGCCAACTTAAAGAGCCTGCTGGAACGCATCAAGGCGGGCCGCTATCACGCGCCGCCGGTGCGCCGACAGTACATCCCGAAAGCGGACGGCAGGCTGCGGCCACTGGGCATCCCGACCTTGGAGGACAAGGTGGCGCAGCGGGCGATCGTGATGCTGCTGGAACCGATCTACGAAAGCGACTTCCTGTCGTGCTCGTATGGGTTCCGGCCCGGACGGTCGGCCCACGATGCGCTCGACACAGTGTACGAGAGCATCGGAAGGCAAGGGCAGACATGGGTGATCGACGCCGACGTGGCGGGCTACTTGCAGTTGTCGTCATACTGCCACCCCACTGATGCGGATCGCCCGAACGGGCCGCGATATCTGCATAACTCCTTCCTTTTCAGTTATTTGCGGAATGATTCAAGGAATCGGCCGACTGCGGCTGCGGCCGACTTGACTCACTGCAACTCGCCTCTTCGGTGCATGTCGGCTCCTTGAACAGGCTCGGATGGTTGTTCTCGGGGAGCTTGATCCGCAATCCGCCCCGGCGTCCTCTTTGGACCGTGACGGCATCCAGCTTGCCGCGCTTGATCCAGTCTAGGACGGTCTGGCGAGACACTCCCAGCCGGGCTGTCGCGACTTGCATCGCTACGTAACCCTCGGGAGCGTCTGCCACGAAGCGTTGACGCAGTTCCTCGGTGAGGCGGATGCGCCAGGGAGCTCCGGGCGTGATCTGATCACCGGCCAGGAACCCGTCATTCAGCATGCGGTGGATCGTGGATGGGGCCACGCCCAGCGCCTTGGCGGCTTGCCGGACGTTGACGAGCTCGCCGTCCGGAGGCGACTCTGACGGCTTGAAGCAGGGGATTTTCCAGTGCGTGCGCAGGCTCGAAACCCGGGACTGGGTGAACCGCAGCCCATGCGCGGTCCGGCGGCCTTGCTGGTTGAGAATCCCGGCAATGACCGAGTCGGGGTAATGCGCCGCGAGTCGGCGCAGCAGCTCGATCGTGTCCTCGTCCGTACGCACGGGTGCGGAACGCTTGCGCGGACGCTCGATGGTGAGTTCGGTCGACAGTCCTCCCCGCCACACCAGACGGATCCGGGCGCGAGGCTCGTTGCGGGGGGCATCTAGGACCACCTCCTCCAGCAGCGCCCGCAGCAGTTCCTTGCGGTCGCGTGCCGTCGTCGTGGGGGCGTCCCAGGCCCGTGGCAGGTCCTCGCCCAGCGCCAGCAGCGCCTCGCGTTCGTTCCCGCTCAGCTCCCGCGGACGCTCCTGCTCGCGCAACGCCAGCTCGGCCCGCTCCCGCTCCAGATCCTCCAGCCGCTGTTCCCACTCCCGCTCCAGACCACGGGCCACGCGGCGGTTCTCCGGATCCACGGCGCGGTAGGCGCGCTCGGCCCTGGTCGCCTCGTAGGCGGCCCGCTCCACCGCCAGGCGCCGCTGCGCCAGGGCGGCGTCGCGTTCGCTCTGCACCTGCTCGATCGCACGCAGCGCGGCTGCGGCTCCGCCGGCCCGGACAGCCTCCAGCACGCTGACAGCCACGGCTTGGTCGACCTGCATCCCGCCGATCTGCAAGCAGTAGGTGGCACGCCCTTCCACGATGTTCTGGCCGGGACAGTGGTAGTTGGGGGAGGAGTTGCGTCCGAGGTAGTAAGTGCGCAGCGCTCGCCCGCAGTTGCCGCAGATCGCGAGTCCCTGTAGCAAGGCGGGTCCCTCTCTCACGCTGCCCCCGGCACTGTGCGGGCGCGGCCGCCGGTTGGCTCCGATGCGCGCCCGGTTAGCCTCGAACGTCTCCCAGTCTATATAGCCGCGGTGATGGCCTGGCAGCAGCACGCGCCATTCCGCCCGGGGCAACTGGCGCACGCGCTTTTGCATGCGGCCGTGCCCGTCGAGATAGCGTTCCTGGCGGGACTTGCCGAAGGCGTACGCCCCGGCGTAGACCGGATTGCGCAGCACTTGGACGATCGAGCTGTAGGCGGGCGGGATCCAGCGCACGTCATCGCCTTTGCGCAGGCGGACGGGGAACTGCAGGCCCTCGTCGCGGAACCACAGCCAGACGCGGCGCATGGAGCCGAGCTTGGCGAAGCGCTCGAAGACATTCCGGATCGCGCGCACCACTTCCTCGTCGGGATGGAAGAGGACCTCGCCGTCCTGCTCGCCCCAGACGAAGCCGACCGGCAGGGTGCAACGGAACTCGCCGCGGGCGGCCTTGTTGCGGATGCCTTCCAGCAGGCGCACCTTGAGCGTGTGCAGCTCGGCTTCGCTGATTGTGCCTTTCATGCCGAGCACCAGGCGGTCATTGAAACAAGCCGGGTCGTAGATGCCGTCAAAGTCGGCGATCAGGGTGTCGGTCAGGGCGCACAGGTCGATCAGGCGGTACCAGTCGGCGTTGTTGCGAGCCAGCCGGGAGACCTCCAGTCCGAGCACGAGTCCGGCGCGACCGAGAGCGACGTCGGCGGCCAGGCTGTTGAAGCCGTCGCGCTTGTCGGCGGACTCGCCGGAGAGGCCGAGGTCCTCGTCGACGACGGTGATCTGGTCGGGGTGCCAGCCCAGGGCTTCGGCACGGGCGGCGAGGGCGTACTGGCGACGCGTGGACTCAGTGTTGCGCTCGACCTGCGAGGGGCTCGACTGGCGGATGTAGACGAAGGCCTGGCGCTGGCGGTGAGCAGGCAGGATGCTGGTTTCAGTCATCGCGCTGCTCCTGTTCGCGAGGCGGCAGGATCGCCTGGGCCAGGATGCGGGCCAGGGCTTGCAAGGCGGCGTTCTTGGTGGCGGGATCGAGCGTCTCCCAGATCGCCTCGGTCGGGGCGGGCGTGTCCTGGAAGGCTAGTGCCATCTGCCGCCGGGGCGGCGGGGGCAAGGTTTTCATCGGGAGTCTCCTGAGCGGCCTGGAGCCGTTGCAAGAGAGCGTCGATGATGGCGCGGGCCCGCAGCAAATCGCCGAGGCGAGCGAGGCTTGCATGGCGACCTGACGAGGGATCCCGATCCTCGGCCGGCACAGCATCTGTCCATGCCGCCGGCACGAAGCGGCGGTCCCCATTGGGGCACAGCAGCAGCAGGGTCAGTTCATCGTTCCGGACCGCTTGAAGCAGGACCGGCAAGGTCCTGCCAGCCAGCGGATGGGACGGTCGCGTGATTGTAGCCGCCTCCGGAAGCTCTTCGAGATGGGTAGTGTGTGGAGTACTACTTCGATAGCATCCCCCATTCCGAAATCCGGGCAGTCCTCGACCTGCGAATCAAGGATGGCGTCGTGAGGCGCATGATCGACCGGTGGTTAAAGGCGGGGGTGCTGGAAGCCGGCACTCTCCATAAGTCGGAAACTGGCACCCCTCAGGGCGGTGTGATTTCACCGTTGATCGCGAACCTGTTCCTGCACCACGTGCTGGACCGCTGGTTTGCCGAGACGGTGCAACCACGGCTGCGAGGAGCCAGCCAGCTAGTGCGTTTTGCTGACGACTTCGTGCTGACCTTTGCCGACGGCGGAGACGGCCAGCGCGTGCTGGCCGTGCTGGGCAAGCGTCTGGGCCGCTTCGGGCTAACGCTCCACGCGACCAAGACCCGCTATGTGGACTTCCGACCGCCGCAGAACGCAGGCGGCCACGAGCCGCACGCCAGCTTCGACTTCCTCGGCTTCACCCATGTGTGGGGCCGCTCAAGGAGGGGCTACTGGGTAGTGCGCCAGCTCACGGCCAAGCAGCGCTTAGCGCGCGGGCTGCAAGCGGTCAACGAGTGGTGCAAGAAGCACCGCCACGCGCCACTAGCGGAGCAACAGAAGCGACTTGCCAGCGTGATCCGTGGTCACTGCAATTATTACGGTCTGACGGGCAACAGCAAGCGCCTAGGGCAATTCCGCTATCAAGTGGTGCGTCTCTGGCAGAAGTGGCTCTCGCGGCGCAGCCGCAAGAGTCGCGTCAACTGGGAACGCATGACGGAAGTGCTCCGACGGTATCCCCTGCCACCCGCCAAGGTCGTGCGCACGATCTACGCATCCTGAGCGAAGCTGCCATCAGAGGAACCAAGTGCGGCAACCCGCACGCTTGGATCTGTGAGGGAGGGGGCTCGGTAACGACCCCCTCTACTCGGCGGCTGGCGGTCGCGTCCATTCGTTCCCTGCAATTGCGCGAGCAGGCGGTCCGCTAGGATGTTGTGGTTCTTGGCGCGCTCGTCGGCCGCTAGGGCTTCGACGGTGGTCCTGACTTGCCGTTCGTCACCTAACCTGCTTGCCTTCACCAGTTTCAGGATTAGGTCCGCTCGTGCCATGGCTATTGCCCACAACGCCTACTGGGGTTCGAGGTTTGCCGCCTGGACATTACGTAGTATGTGACGAGTAGTCCCTCCGTCTTGCGCTCAAGCGTCAGAATGCCAACCCGGGATACACGCCTCGGCGCCGACTCACATAAGCGGCGATTGAAGCCCATTCTGTCCTTGTCCTGCACTATGCGCTGGGAAAGGGCTCTCATCCATTGTCCCGATCATTCAGTCCCACACTGCTTGGACTGTCAGATAGACGTCGTTGCGGCTGGTTGTCGATGATCCTCAGCATCCATTAAACCACCTCTCCGAGCCTGAATGGCAGCGGTCATCCCACTCTCCGAGTCGGCAAGCCGTTCTTTCCGATCCACCGGCAGTTAGAGTCTATGACAACCTTCAAGCGACCTCATGATCGAGAATCTGCTACGCCAATGCAAGCAAATGAAACTTGGCACCTGCGGTGATGCGACTGCCGGACATCTGCCGCCCTAAGGATCCATCTCCCAAGGTTGCCAAGCTCCCTCGTGTGCATGTTGTGCACTTGAGAGGGTTGCCGGACTCAAGATCCATGTTGGCCAGACTAAGCGACGCGACAGGCTCGGTACGCACCGCTAGTACAACCGGCCTGTCAAGCATTTCTCTGCGGAACCTCCCTTGCCCGACCCGAATGGAATCTTCAATCGCCAGACTCCCCGTTGTCGATCCCGGTCCAGTCGAACGCTCACGAATCTCAATCGGTAGCTTGCAAAGAGGGCAACAGGCCCAAGCTATGCTGTTGAGAGCGCATGTATCTCAAGATCCTCAGCCACCCAGTCTTCATGAATCTGAACTTCCACATGCCGATGGTGGTGGACCTGTCCCATCCTCTGATCATGCTGGAGGGCGAGAACGGCTCCGGCAAGTCCACTCTCCTGCATTCGATCTACTACGCCTTGCAGGGGGAGGAAGTGGATAACTACGCCTACCGCTTGGACAAGGGAGGCACGGAAATTCCGAAAGTGCTGCTCTTCGATGCCGAGCAGCACAACCCGCGCAATACGCCGTCGCTGTATGACGACCAGCCGGCCATGAAGGAGTTCCTGCTTACCGCCAGCCACGGGCAGGTCATGCTCTCGCTGTTCAAGGACCTGTTCCCGCAATTGCCGAACGGCTCGGTGCTACTGCTGGACGAACCCGAAATGGCGCTATCGCAGTCGAACCAGCTGCGCATCCTGAAGATGCTCAAGGAACTTGTGGACACGAAGAATTTCCGCATCGTCGCGGCGACGCACTCGGCGCACCTGCTGAACTCCCCGGAAACCTACATCATCAACTTGGACCGGCACGTCAACCGCAATGTCACCACCGGCCCGCTTGGCATGGAGGGCGCGTCCACCATCCACTGAGTCGCTCGCGCGGCCGGGGGATTCACTGGCTCATGGCCAGGGCCAGCTGCACCAGCGTCGGGACTCCGGCGCCGCTGGGTCCGACGGGTGCGTGCGGCAGCTTCTTCTCGTACCACGCCGTGCCGGCGATGTCGAGGTGCGCCCAAGGCGTGTCCCCGGCGAAGTTCTCGAGAAAGGCGGCCGCGGTGCAGGCCCCGCCCCAGCGCGGCCCGATATTGGCCATGTCGGCGATCGGGCTCTCCAGCAGCTTGGTGTATTCTTCGCCGAGCGGCATGGGCCACATTCGCTCGCCCGCCTTGCCGGCCGCGGAGAGCACTTGCTCGCGCCACGAGTCGTCGTTGCTGAACACGCCCGTGTGGTCGGTGCCCAGCGCTACGACAATGGCTCCCGTCAGGGTGGCGGCATCCACGAGGTGGGTGCAGCCCTGCTCCTTGGCGTACGTCAACGCATCTGCCAGGATCAGGCGGCCCTCCGCATCCGTGTTGAGCACTTCGATGGTCTTGCCGCTGCGCGAGGTCACGACGTCCCCAGGCCGCTGGGCGGCCCCCCCGGGCATGTTCTCCACGGATGGGATCACGGCGGTGACGGGCAGGCCGGGCCGAATGGAGGCCAGGGCCAGCATCGTGCCGATCATGGCCGCGCCGCCCGCCATGTCATGCTTCATCAGGTGCATGTCGGCCGGTGGCTTGAGCGAGATTCCGCCCGTGTCGAACGTGACCGCCTTGCCGACCAACCCAAGGTGCGCCCCAGGGTCGGAAGTGCCGGCCTCGGGCCTGTATCGCAGCACGATCATCACCGGCGGTTGGACGCTGGCGCGGGCGACACCTAGCAGGGCGCCCATCCGAAACTCCTCGAGTCGAGACTTGTCGAGCACTTGGCACTCCAAGCCCGCCTCGGCGGCTAGTGCCGCGGTGCGGGCGGCCAACTCCTGCGGCGGCAGCAAGTTGCCGGGCTCGTTGACCAGCTCGCGCGCGCGGAGCTGGCCTTGAGCCACTGCGGTCGCGCGGTCTAGCGCGGCTTGCGCGTCACCAGGGCAGGCGATGACGACGCGTTCCAGCGCGGAAGCCTGCTTGTCCTCGGTCTTGTGGACATCCGGTTCATAGTCGGCTGCCGCGATGCCCTCGACAACGGCCATGAGTGCGGCGTCGCGGGCCATCCCGTCTGGCAGCGCGGCGGCTAGGCTGCGCACTCCGGCCGTGCGCAAGCGCCGCCACCCCGCACTGGCCGCTTCGCGCAAGCGCACAGTGCTGGCCTTGGCGTGGGTGCCGCAGCCGACCAGCAGCAGGCGTCCGGCACGCATGCCCGCCGGGCGGTGCACGAGCGATGTGGACTGGTGCTTGGCACGGAATTCGCCGCTCTCCGCCAGTTCGCGGGCCAGGCCTGCGGTGAGCTCGTTCCAGTCGGTGGCAGCAGTGCAGTCGTCGCCGCTGTCGTAGACGAATCCAATCGCGGCATCCGCTTCAATCTCTTGCAAGGCCGTATCGGTAAGGGTGAATTGCATGGGTCTTTCGTCAATCATGGCATAGGCGAGAAGCTATCCCGGCGAGGGGTCACTCCGCGCTCGAGCCGGAGGGGGTTTCGGCCAAGCCGCGGTAGGCGACGGCCGCCAGCGCCAGGAATGCTGCAAGCACCTCGCTGTCTCCCAGGGTGACGTCGAAACAGCTCAGGACGGCCATGACCAGCGTCCCGGCCGCGCCGGCCTGAAGCAGGAAGTGGCGGTCGTCGTATGCTGCCGGCAGCCTTTTCAAGCCGCGCCGCATGTCGAACAGGATCTGCCCGAACAGCCACAGGACTATCAGCGCCGCCGGAACGCCGCGCTCGGCCGCGTAGTGGATGTATAGGTTGTGCAGGTGCCCGTAGAATCCTGGCGGGAGCTCTTCGACATCTTCCGGCTGGAATTCCGCGAACCGCGGCCCCACGCGTTCGGGTCCGACTCCCAGCAAGGGGTGGGCCGCGACCATATTCAGGCCGGCGCGCCACATCACGATGCGTGATTGATTCGCCTCGGGACGGATGGACCGGATGCGTTCCTTCAGGCCGGCCGGCGCGCAGAAGTACAGCGCAATGGCGGCAATCGGCACGAGCGCGAGAGCTCTTGGCTTGGCGTTGGCCAACAGGTACAGCCCGCCGACCAGCAGGGCCAGCCAGGCGCTGCGCGTGAAGCTGAGCACGAGCGCGACTGCCATCACGACGCCGCACGCGCACCAGATTCCCGATCCGGGGCGCCGGCGCCCGTACAGCAGGTAGCATGCCAGGGTGAGAGCGCCCAGCGTCGCGACTTGGCTGAACGTCATCCAGTGGCTGTAGAAGCCTCGGATGCGGTCGGCGATCAGCAGGCCGTGGAAATCTCCGCCACGCCCCAACTCGCTGGCGGCCGATGCGCCGAATTCGGCAATGGCCAGCGCGCAGGCGGCTACGAGCACGACAAACCAAGCTTCCGTTGCCCTTCTGCACATGTCGGCCGTGCGCAGCGCCGTGTACGCCAGGGGCAGAATCGCGAACACGTAGAGCTTCTTGATCTGGGGCAGGGCCGCCCCCGGGTCAGCCGAGGCAGCGGCGGACACGAGGGTCCACGCCAGCAGAGCAATCAGCGGCCAGGCGATACGCGGCAGCCGCACTGCCCGCGGCCGCAGCAGCAACAGTCCCAGCCCCGCGCCCAGAATGCTATGGGCCGCGGCGATCGAGGCGAAGTTCGCAGCAGTGGCACCGAGGGCGGACCAAGCCGTCCACTCCCGCCACTTGCGCTCGTCAAGCATCACGGCCTCACGAATCCCGCTGCGAGCCGGAGGCGGCTATTGCAGGGCTTGCCAAGCCGCTTCGTAAGGCGCCAGATCGGGCCATGCGCCGTTGAGAGTCTCGAGGAACGCCTTGATGTCGGAATGGTCCTGCTTGCTCAGATCCAGCGGGTCGAGTTCGGTATGGCCCAAGGCGTCCGTCTTGGGCTCGTTGTAGAACGCGAGCACGTCGTCAAGCGTCTCGAATCGGCCATCGTGCATGAACGGCTCGCGGCCTTTCCAGTTGCGCAGCGCCGGGGTCTTGAACGCGCCGATATCGTAGTCGTCCTCGCTGATCTTCGAACGACCGGGGTCGTCCGCCGTGCCCGTGCCGATATTGTGGAACGCTCCGTCCGTGAAGTTCGGGCCGAAATGGCAGGTAGCGCACTGGCCCCGCGTGAAGAAGATCATGCGCCCTCGTTCCTGCGCTTCGTTGAAAACCGAGCGGTCTCCCGCGAGCCACTTGTCGAACAGTGCCGGACCGGTTGCGAGCCCGCGCTCGAACGCGGCAATCGCCTGAGCGATCGCGTCGATCGTGATGTCGTTGATCCCAGCCTGCCCGAAGGCCTTGGCATAGGCGGCTTCGTCGCGCACGCGCCGGGCAGCTTCGTCGAGAGCGAGGTCCATCTCGATCGGGTTCTCGATCGGACCCCTGGCTTGTTCTTCCAAAGACCCGGCTCGGCCGTCCCAGAAGAAGAACTCGGCGTCGGCCAGGTTGACCACGGTCGGAGCGTTGCGCGGCAGCGTGTCGCCATAGGCGCCCTCGCCGAGAGCGACCCCGGATTCGAAACCATTCTCGGGAATGTGGCAGCTCGCGCAGGAAGTATTGCGAGGCTTCGACAGCAGCGGGTCGAAGAAGAGCTTCCAGCCGATTGCCTCCAGCGCGCTGACCTCGCGACCGGCGGACAGCGCTGGCAGCGCCAAAGCGGCCAATGCCAGGGCGGCCAGTGTCCGACGGCAGCTAGTCATCCAGCGCAACGCCCCACGGCATCTCGCCGGTCGGGATCGTCTTGACCTCGGACATCGTGGTTGTGTCGACCACCGAAATCGTGGCATCCGGACCATTGGCCGCGTAGAGTCGCTTGCCATCTCTCGACAGCGCGATGCCCCAGGTCCGGACCCCGGTCTCGACGGTGTCGAGCACCTCGAGAGTCTCCGGGTCCAGCGCCGCCACGGCGTTGCCCCGGCCCATGGACACGTACAGCCGTGAGCCATCGGGGCTCAGCAGTACGCCTTTCGGCTTGACGCGCGGGCTGATCTGCCGGCGCAGCTGCCTGTTGGCGACCGCGATTCGGTTGGTCGCGCGGTCGACCTTGGAGACGTGACCGGCAACCTCGGACGTGACCCAGAAGTACTTGCCGTCGGGGCTGAACGCGACCTCGCGGGGGCGGGCGCCTACCAGGATGTTGGCAACGAGGCGCTTGTCGGCCACCGAGATGACGTGCACCATGTTCGAGGATTCGCTCGTCACGAGCACTTGCTTGCCGTCAGGGCTGACGCCCACGCCCTCGGGCTCAATCCCGACTTTGATCTCGGCGAGGATCTCGCCCGAAACCGGATTCAGGGCAGTGGCCAGGCCGTCGTCTTCGTTCGACAGGTAAATCGTTCCGTCGGGATGGACTGCGAACGCTTCCGGATCGGAACCGGCCGGGATCGTGCGCTCCAGCTCGAGGCTGGCGGTGTTGATCACGCCAATGGCGTTGTCGTCGCCAAGGGCCACGTAGACCAGCTTGCGGTCGGGGCTGAAACCGATCCCGCGCGGACGCCCCCCGACCGGCACCGTCGCCTCGACCGCGCCGCTACGGGTGTCGATCACGGTTACCGAGTCGCCGGCTTCGTTCGTGACAAAAAGCCTGTGCGTGGGCTCCGCCAGCGCTTGCGCCAGCGGCAAGAGTACGAGGGCTGTGAGAATTCTGAGCATGGTGTTATTGGCAGGGTGAGCTTCCCAGGCTGTCCAGCCCGCCCTGCGCACCGCGCACGGGGGCCTCGCCGAGCAATTCGCCCGCAGCTCCAACAAGGACCAACGGTTGCCGCAGCTGGCCGCTGGCCCGAAAGCTGTGAGGATCGCCCTTCTGACCATCCAAGCCGTCAGCTTGTTTGAGGGCTTCCAGCAGCGCTGCGGCGTCGGAGCCTGGATCGCGCATCAAGGTGTCGCCCACGGCGCGGGCGGCGAACCAGCCGGCCCAGGCAAGCTCGTCCATCGGGCTGCCGTAAAGATCCAAGTAACGCCGGTTGAGGTCGCGCGCGGCAAACTTGACCGCCGAGCTGTGCCAGGCGGCAGCAGAGACCTTGCTGCCGGGATTGCCGGCTTCCCACTGCGCCACTGCGTCGGCCTTCATCTTGGCGCTGGGAATGATGTGCAGAGCGTTGGCCAGGCAGGCCGAGCGCAGCTCGTCGGAGTCGTCACTGAGGTTGAATACGGCCCTGCCGCCCGCGTCGGCCGCGATGTCTGCGATCGATCCGGGTCGGTCCGCGAACACGGCGAGGGCGCCTTCTGGCACCGTCTTGCCCGTAAGTTCGGTCAAGGCGAGCTTGACATCGAGGAACTCGCCTTGAAGGTTGGACTCGTCAATGCCCAGTTTCAGGCCGCGCAGCGATGAGCTGTCAGCCGAGCCGATGTAAGCCAGTTCGAATTCAGCTGCAGGTGCCGCTGCGATCAGGACCGTAGCAGCCGTGATCGTGTAGAGATAACTCCGCATGAGGTGACAGCGTGCAGACGCGCTGAGCGTGCCCGCAAGCTTAGATCGATTCTATAGCAGTCCGGTCGAGCCACGCCTTTCGTCAGGCGCACATTATGGCCCTCAGGGGGCGATCGTCCCGAATCGCGGGTTGCCGGCGTTCAGCCATTTGGCAAGTTCCGCCACCGGCAGGCGGATGGAGATATAAAACGGGCCGAAGTCCGCATAGACGGCGCTGGCTTCGTCGAAGCGCATCTCGTAGATCAGCTCCTTGAACACCAGCGGATCGTCGGCGAACAAGTCCACGCCCCACTCCCAGTCGTCGAACCCGATCGAGCCCGAGATGATCTGCTTGACCCTGCCGGCGTAGCGCCGGCCGATCATGCCGTGCTCGCGCATCATGTGCAAGCGTTCCCGAATCGGACGGGTGTACCAATTGATCTGTTCGCCGCGCTTCTTGTCCATCGGATAGAAGCACAAGTATTTGTGCGTGGGCACGGACGGATCGAGGCGGGGCGCCATGGCAGCAGCCTGCTCATCCATGCGGGCGCGCACGCGCTGGGCCCACTCGTCGCTGTCCGGGGAAATCTCTTGCTCGGCCAGTTCCTGATAGAGCTTGAAGGACGAGTCGTACAGGCCGAGCTCGACTATCGAGACATACGATGTGGTCGGCTCCAGAAACTCCGCTAGGCGGAGGTTCTCAACATCGAGTTCAGCCCGATGGACCTGCTCGAGGTCGGGTCGGAAATGCACTAGGAGCAGGTCGCCTTTGTGGCCCAGCAGCGAAAACACAGCCGAGCCGTTGGTGGCGTTGTCTTCCATGCCGTGCAAGACCGAGGAGGCCTCGCTCGCGATCTCGTCACGCTCGCCGCTGTCCAGCCTGCGCCAGGCCGCCCGGTCAAACCGAAACATCTGGTGCAACACCGCTGCGCCATCCAGCGTCTGCGGATGAGGCGGGATTCCGGGGGGTCTCGCTGCCGCACTGGGGGGGCCGCCGCCGGCATGTGGAGGTCTTCCAGCCATCGAATTTCCACTCTATCAGAGCGTGCGGGCGCTCGGCCCGCGCGGCCCAGCGACCCGTCGCGCTAGCGCAGGTGCCAAGCGCTGACCGGCCCGGCCTATCGCACCCAGCGCGCTCTCGGTCGGGGACCGCGTAGCGCTCACGGGCCGAGCGCCATCGCCTGAGGGCGCACCTGCGCCCGCCAGCTCAGCGCCAGGAAATGGCTCCCGCTTGCTCGGCTGCTCACCATGCGAGCCAGCAACAGCACTCGGCTGCGGATGTCCTTCCCGGAGGGCTTGCCCGGTTCGGACGGCGGCAGCCGCCGCTGCCAAGATCCGCATGACGTCCCTGTCTGTTCTCAAACAGGCAAGAATACAGCGCGAACGCCACCAGTTCTGTAAAGAAATTATCACATAGTATATCAATTTCTCATATCATTGTCATATGAACCATCAAGGAGTGTATTCCGTCAATCTGAAGATGCTGGCCGAGCGGACGCGAATAGGCTATCAGCAGCTTTACTTGGGGCTAGTCCAGCGAAAGCGGGAACTGAAGTTCCGCGATGCTGCTGAGATTTCGGATGCGCTCGGCCTTTCGCTGGAGGAACTCCGCCGTTGCGTGGAGCAGGGGAGATTCGTCGCGGACAGCCGTCAGGACGGCTTGCTGGAGGGGAACCGCCGGAAGATCCCCGGAGGGGAGGCGGGGTTCGAGGAGCGCTTCGTTTCTCGCAAGGCCCCGCCGCCGATCGTGCCTCCAGAAGGGCGGCTGGGCGTTCTGCTGCCGGGACTGGGGGCTGTCGCCACCACCGTGATCGGTGGCGTCGCCCTGATCAACAAGGGCCTCGGCAAGCCGATCGGCTCGCTGGCTCAGATGGGACGGATCCGCCTGAGCAGGCGTACTGACAGGCGCAATCCGCTGATTCGGGAAATGCTGGAGCTTCAGGACATCGGAAGCCTGGTATTCGGGGGGTGGGATATCCGTGACATCGATTGCTTCGACTCCGCCAGCCGTGCCGGCGTGATCGAGCCATCACTGCTCGCGGAGGTCGAGGCGGACCTTCGCGCCGTCCGACCCATGTCAGGGGTATTCGAGCATTGCTTCGTGCCCCGTTTGGAGGGCTCGCACGTCAAGCCCGGCACGAACAAGATGGCGCTCGCGGAGGCGCTGATCCAGGACATCGAGGACTTCAAGCGCGCCAACGGACTGGATCGGGTCGTGATGGTGTGGTGCGGATCGACCGAAACGCACCAGCGGCCCGGAAACGTTCACGCATCCTTGGAGGCATTCGAGACCGGGTTGCTCAACAACGACCCGGAGATCGCTCCCTCCCAGATCTACGCCTATGCTGCGGTCCGCTCCGGGGTTCCGTTTGCCAACGGAGCCCCCAACCTGACGGTCGACACGCCGGCCCTTCAGGAGCTTGCGAAGCAGCGCTCAGTCCCGATCTGCGGGAAGGACTTCAAGACCGGCCAGACCTTTATGAAGACCCTCGTCGCTCCCGGGCTCAAGACGCGCTTGCTCGGTGTCGAGGGCTGGTTCTCGACGAACATCCTCGGAAACCGAGACGGCGTCGTGCTGGAGGAGCCCGAGTCCTTCCGGACCAAGGAAGAGAGCAAGCTGGGAGCGCTGGAAGTGATCCTCCAGCCTGACCAGTATCCCGACCTCTACAGCGACTTCTCCCACATGGTCCGGATCAACTACTACCCGCCGCGCGGGGACAACAAGGAGGGCTGGGACAACATCGACCTAACGGGCTGGCTGGGCTATCCGATGCAGCTGAAGGTCAATTTCCTCTGTCGCGACTCGATTCTGGCAGCTCCGCTCGTGCTTGACCTAGCGCTGTTCCTCGATCTTGCCCAGCGCGCCGGACTCAGCGGCATCCAAGAGTGGCTCTCCTTCTACTTCAAGTCCCCCATGGTGGCCCCGGAACTGTATCCCGAGCACGACATCTTCATCCAGCTGATGAAGCTAAAGAACACACTGCGCTGGATGGCAGGCGAGCAGATGATCACTCACCTGGGTTTGGAGTACTACGACTGAGGGCTCCGCTCCCGCACCGGGGGCGGTCTGAAGCGCCCGAACCGGGCCTTGAATACCCATCGAACGGACCCAGAACCGCGGCTTGGCGATTTCCGGCAGAACATCTCCGCAGTGGTGGGCCCACGAGCGCGCACGACGCGCAACCGCCCCTCGAGGGCGGGAGACAGCGCTTTCCGTCGCGTCGCGCGACCGGGCCTGACTACAGGGCGATCAAGGGCGCGATGACCAGCGCCACGATCGACATCAGCTTGATCAGGATGTTCATCGACGGGCCGGACGTGTCCTTGAAGGGGTCGCCGATGGTGTCGCCGACCACTGAGGCCTTGTGCCCTTCCGAGCCCTTGCCTTCGCCGGGGACGCTGCCTTGCTCGATCTCCTTCTTGGCGTTGTCCCATGCTCCGCCGGAGTTCGCCATGAAGAGGGCCAGCAGCACGCCGGTCACGGTTGCGCCAGCGAGGGTGCCGCCCAGCGCTTCCGGGCCGAGCGTGAAGCCCACTAGGACAGGGGCCAAGACCGCGATCACGCCCGGCACCACCATCTCCCGCAGTGCTGCCGATGTGGCGATGTCGACGCACCGCCTCGCATCCGGCTGGACGCCTGGCGCGCCGTCCAGCAGCCCCTTGATCTCGCGGAACTGCCTTCGAATCTCGTCGATGATCTTGCCGGCGGCGCGGCCGACCGCCTTGATCGTCAGGGCCGCGATCAGGAACGGCAGGATGCCGCCCAGAAGCAGGCCGATGACCACGGTCGCGGAGTTGAGCGGGATCGAGATGGGCCCCAAGCCGGCCGCGGCGCGGGTGCTGTCGAGTGCCTGGGTGTAGGCAGAGAAGAGGGCCAGGGCGGCCAGGGCGGCCGAGCCGATGGCGAACCCCTTGCCCATCGCGGCGGTGGTGTTGCCGATCGAGTCGAGCTTGTCGGTAATCGCGCGCACTTCCCCTGGCAGCCCGCACATTTCCGAGATTCCGCCGGCGTTGTCCGCGATCGGGCCATAGGCGTCCACGCTCATGGTGATGCCCACGGTCGCCAACATCCCCACGGCGGCGATGCCGATGCCGTACAGGCCGGCCGATTCGTGCGCCACGAAGATCGCCGCGCAAATCACGAGCACGGGCGTGGCGCAGCTGCGGAACCCCACCGCCAAGCCCTCGATGATGTTGGTTGCGGTCCCCATCCGCGAAGCCTCGGCGATCTCCATGACAGGCTTCATGGACGTGTAGTACTCGGTGATGTATCCGATTGCCACGCCCGCGAGGCATCCGGCGACGACCGCGCCGAAGACCCCGGATCCGACTCCCATCGATTGACCGGTGAAGTATCCACCGACCAAGAACAGCAGAGCGCTCAGCCAGGCCGCGTAGCGCAGCGCGGCAGCCGGCCCCAAGGACTTCAGCGCACGGATCGCTCCAATGCCGATCAGCGAAGCGGCCAAGCCGACCGCGGAGAGCACCAGCGGAAGAGCCATCAGCGCCGATCTGGCGGCTTCTTCGCCTCCCGCCGCGAGTTGTCCTAGAAACGCGGCCGGGAGGGTTGCGGCGATCGCGATGGTCGCGATCATCGAGCCTGCGAACGACTCGAAGATATCGGCCCCCATGCCCGCGACGTCGCCCACGTTGTCACCGACGTTGTCGGCGATCACACCCGGATTCCGCGGGTCGTCTTCCGGGATGCCTGCTTCCACCTTGCCCACCAAGTCGGCTCCGACGTCCGCCGCCTTGGTATAGATGCCGCCGCCGACACGGGCGAACAGCGCGATCGAGCTGGCCCCCATGGCGAAGCCGTTCAGGTAGACCGCGTTCTCGGCGCCTTGAAAATTGACCGCCAACAGGCCCACGCCCAGCAGGCCCAGCCCGGCCACCGCCAGGCCCATGACCGTGCCGCCGCTGAAGGCAACCGTCAGCGCCGCGGCCAGACTGCCCGAGCGGGCGGCCTCGCTGGTGCGCGAATTCGCCAGCGTCGCCGCTTGCATGCCGATCAGGCCGGCGATTACCGAGCAGGCAGCGCCGACCACAAAGCTCAGGGCCATGGGCGCGCCCAATTGCCAGCCGATCAGGCCGGCGACGACGACCACGAAGATCGCCAAGATGCGGTACTCGCGGTATAGGAACGCCATCGCCCCGACGCGGATCAGGCCCGCGACTCGACGCATCTCGTCCGTGCCGGCCGAACGCTTGCTGAGCGAAACGAAGGTCAGGAATGAGGCCAACAACCCGACGGCCCCGAGTGCGAGGGAAGGCGCTAGATAGTTATCCATGGCAGTGCTGAATCGAGTGCAGGTGCGCTTCCTGCCTGCCGCGAGGGACTGTGCTCAGCAGCCGCAGGGCGATAGGTCTGGGTCAGCGCAGGGCGGGTTCCGCGAGCCTTCATGTTGCGAGGAACAGGCTAGCCCCGACACGGCTTCCCGCGCGGGCCGCCCCTAGCGCTCGGCTTGCTCTTTAGGCTAGCACGCGGGGGCGTCGAGTTCGGAGGTTCATTCGCGCCCGGCCGATCGGACGGGGTGCGCTAAAGTGCAGTCTTCTCAGCGGTAGGGAACGCCAGTGGCAGGTACGATCCGCCATGCCGGCAATGCGCAGGCAGAGCTTGTCCGGAAACGGGCCGAGGAAGGCAGTGCCGAGGCGCAGTTCAACTACGGGCGCTTCTGCTACGAGGGCAGGCTGGTCGATCAGGATTATGACCAGGCTGCCGTGTGGTGGCTGGCAGCCTCCCAGCAGGGTCACGTCCAAGCACGCACCCGGCTTGGCCACCTGCTGCGGAGCGGTTTTGGCTTCGAGATTGAAGACGACGCGATCGCTCGCTGGTGGTTCGAGTACGAGCGCTCGTTCGCCGAAGCCGGCGATGCCGAGGCGCAGCTCAACCTGGGCAATATGTACCTAGCAGGCCGCGGCGTGGACCGCGACGATCTCGAGGCCGATCACTGGTGGCGGCAGGCAGCTGCCCAAGGCGATGGCGAGGCCAAGCTGCAGCTCAAGCGTAGGAGCGGCGAGGCAGGCGACCTGCAGGTGCAGTGGGAACTGGCCCTGACTTACTTGGAGGGCCGAGGCGTCCCCAAGGACGAGTCTGCGGCGGCGCGCTGGCTGGGCTTGGCCGCCCTGCAGGGCCACGAGGAGGCGCAGTTCCGGCTGGGGCAGCTGCTAATGCGCGGCCCGCCTGCCGTTCGAGACAGCGTCAAGGCAGCCGAGTGGCTGCTCCGTTCAGCGGAACAGGGCAGCCGGGACGCAGCGCGCGAGTTGGGAGACCTTTTTCGGAAGGGCCTCGGCGTCGACGCGAACGACAGCGAGGCGGAGCGCTGGTGGCGGCAAGCGGCCGAGCTAGGGGACCCAGGTGCCCAGTACAGGGTTGGAATGATGAATCTCGACGGCCGAGGTGTCACCGCCGATCCCGCGGCCGCCCTGGAGTGGTTACTGAAGGCAGCTGGGCAAGGTCACAGCGACGCTCAATTCCAAGTCGGCAGGATCTACAGGGACGGGCCGACTGAACTGCGAAACGCCGCCGAAGCGGAAGAGTGGTTGGAGCGTGCAGCTGAGCAGGGGCATTGCGAAGCGCAGCAACTGCTCGGCTGGTGGGCGGGCTAGGGACCGCCTGAGACGTGCAAGCGCGCGACTTAGGCTTCCGTTGTTGCGGCAACGAGTTTGTCGAAAGATCTGGCAGATCAGGACTGGCAAGAGTGTATTTCTGTTGATAAGTTATTAAATACTACGTACAAAACATTTTAAGAATCTGTATATTGATACTTATGGGGCAGCGTCTCTATACGCCATCCGTCCGGCGCGCATTGCGAGAACTCGGTCAAGACATTCGGATCGCGCGCAAGAAACGACGCATGCCAGTGGCGGATTTCGCCGTGCGCATGGGAGTGTCCCAAGGGACCCTTCTTCGTCTCGAGAAAGGGGATCCCGGCGTTGCCATTGGCGCCGTGGCGATGGCCCTGCTGGCCCTTGGCGAGTTACATCGCCTGGGGACGATCATCGACGTATCCACTGACGACACCGGCTTGATGCTTGATGTCGGGAGCCTGCCGCAACGGATACGCCGGCCGAAGGCCTTGGTCCTGGCGCGCGACGGCGCCACCGAAGGAAACGAATGAGCAAGCAAACGAAGCGCGTGCGAGTCGCGCTTGGCGAACGGCTCCAGCTGGTCGGCGAGATCGTCTTCGAGACGGATGGCAGGCGTCAAACAAGCATGTTCCGCTACGCCGTCGACTGGCTCGAGAATCCCCAGCGATTTCCCATTGCGCCTTCGATGCCCCTCGGAGAGTCCCCTTTCTACGCGTCCGCCTCGCGCGTGAATCCGCGGGACTCCCTGCCGGGGCCGGTCAGCGACGGCTCGCCAGATTCCTGGGGGCGCGGCCTGATCCGCAGAGCACGGAGCGGTGCCTTGACGGAACTTGACTATCTGCTGGCCGTGGACGACCTGACCCGGCAGGGTTCGCTTCGGTACCTCGGTGAAGACGGGATACCGCTGTCTCGTTCGTACCCCCCCGTTCCCCGCCTGAATGAACTCGCGCGGCTCATGAGTTTGGCGAGCGCCGCCGGCAAAGCTGCGGCGATGGCCCCGGCGGACATGGATCAACTCTTGGGCAGCGCGGGCTCTCTCGGGGGGACTCGTCCTAAGGCGAGTGTCCGCGACGAGAGCGGCCACTTGCACATCGCCAAGTTCACGACCGACGAGGACCCCATGCCAATCGAACGAGCCGAGGTCGCGACGCTGAAACTCGCTCGGGCGGCAGGCATTCGTGCCGCCTCGGCACGGCTCGAGCTTGCCGAGACGAATCGCCCGGTCGCTCTGATCAAGCGATTCGATCGCGGCCTGGGGGAACGCTTCAGCTATCTCTCCGCCCAGGCATTCCTAGGGACCAAGACTGCCACCGGCGCATTCTACACGGACATTTCGGAGAGCTTGCGGGCGCATGCTCTCGATCCTCGGGGACAGATGGCCGAACTCTATCGCAGAATCCTGTTCACGATCCTTGTCTCGAATACAGATGACCACCTGAAGAACCACGGACTGCTTCACGCTGGCGGGGGCCGCTGGACTCTCTCCCCAGCTTTCGATATCAATCCACAGCCATTCCGACGGCGGCAATTGGAGACGGGCATCAGCGAGGTCAGCGGCAACACGGCCTCCATCGAGGCCGCTCTTGAAGCGAGTCCCGTCTTTGGGATCCCACGGGAGGCAGCGGCTGCGGAGCTTTCGCGGATCACCTCGATCATCGACGAGCAATGGCAGCCGAGCCTTCTTGCAGAGGGCATGACGGTCGAGGAAGTCGAACTCTACCGGCCCGCCTTCGACCATGACGAGACCCGTATCGCCCGGCGGATCACCGCAAGTGTTCACTAGCGAACCAGCAGGCCATGACGGCAGCTTTCGGTCGGTAAGGCGATCCCGGAGGTTCTCGACCCCGCCCATGTCTCCGATCCCTAGCCATAGAACGACGGTCCGAGCATGCGTGGTCTGGTCGGTGCAATCTCCGCGGCATTGGCGGCGCGTTTTCCACTTCGACCCTTTTCGGCGTCTCTGGTGGAGCACACGCGGCACGCCAGCTAGCCGCCATCGCACCTACGTGGTGCAGCACACATCTAAGGATGAGTTGCGTGGTGCACTTGCGGTGATATCAGCGTGACTGAGGGGAAATAGGTGCGATAGCGCCTAGCGTCCCTCGTCAGGAGTGTCAGCCCTTCGAACGCGGCATGCGCTCCGATGTAGAAGTCAGGCATCGGTGACGAGCGCGCCCTTCCGGCCCGGCGGTACTTCAGGAAGGCCCTTCCCGCAGCGAACCCTGCATCGAACGGGAGTTCCAGTCGCTCAAGCAGCAGCGCGTCCAACTCACGTTCCAACTCTGAGACGCTGTCGAAAGCGAGCGAGACTTCCGCATAGATCAACGGGTTGATCCCAGCGAAGCCCGCCACCCGCGCGTCTCGCAGCGCGGTCACTGACCAGTGCTTCCACATGGGGTCGCCGGTGAAAATGTCCAGAAGGACGCTTGAGTCAACGAGCACCAAGCCCTCAGTCCTCCCCGCGAGTCAGTTGCAGGATCTCGTCGGTCGACAGACCCTTGGCGGCCACGCCGCACGCGTCGCGAAGCCGCTGCTCCATGAGGTCCTTGAGGCTCACGGCAGGCCGGATCAGTGCCCCGCCTTGAACTTCCTCGAACACGACCTCGGTGTTGGGGAGCAGCCCGAGGCGGTTCCGGAGTTTCGCTGGAATCGTGACTTGACCCTTAGACGTGACTCGCATTTCTGAATTCTTACTTTCGAATATCTTACATAATAAATTCTGTCATATGCGAGTGCGCTCAGAATGCCGAGCTCGTGGCAATGGGTTCGATCGTTCCAGCGGCAGTGTTGGATGGCGATTCAAGCCTAGCCCTTAGTCCTGCCCGACTCACCCAGCAATCATGGCTTGAGCATCCGAGGACCAGAACAGTTCTCGACGCCCAATCTCGGCCGGTTGGCGAACCAAGCACTACGTTTCACGGGGCCCTGTGCTGATGCTCGCGCCGCTTCGCCGGACCAACTGGCCGGGCGGTTGCATTACGATGGTCTTCTGGTATCGATGATCATCGGGTTGACCGGCACCAACGGCTCGGGCAAGACGGTTGCCTGCGAGTTGCTGCAGCGCAAGGGGTTTCAGACCTACTCGCTCTCCGACGTCATCCGCGAAGAGCTGGCAGAGAAGGGTCTCGCCGCCAATCGCCAGAACCTGATCGCCGAGGGCAACCGGCTGCGCACCGAGCTTGGTTCGGCCATTCTTGCGCACCGCGTGGGGCGCAAGCTGCGCCCCGACCAGAACTACGTGATCGACTCGATCCGCAACCCGCTCGAGGTGCGGGCCCTGCGGGAGTGGGGCGAGTTCCGCCTGCTGCACCTAGACGCGCCGCGCAAGCTGCGCTACGAGCGCGTGGTGCACCGTGGAGGCGCGCGCGTACCAGCTTCCTTCGAAGAGTTCGCTGAACTTGAAGATCGCGAGATCAATGGCGCAGACCCGGCGCACCAGCGGCTGCGCGACACTTGGGCCGAAGCCGACGAGACGCTGGACAACAGCGGCACGTTGGACGGATTCAAGGCCGCAGTCACCGAAGTCGTCAAGCGCTGGATGATGGGATCGGATCGGCCGGGATGGGACGAGTACTTCATGCAGATCGCCCGCATCGTGGCCTTGCGCTCCAATTGCATGAAGCGCAAGGTCGCCGCCGTGATCGTGCGTGACCGCCGGATCATCTCGACGGGTTACAACGGAACCCCGCGAGGGACGAAGAACTGCAACGAGGGGGGTTGCCCTCGGTGCAATTCGCTCGCGGACAGCGGCACGGCGCTCAGCGAGTGTCTGTGCAGTCACGCTGAGGAGAACTCGATCGTGCAGGCTGCCTACCACGGCATCAGCGTTAAGGGGGCGACCATCTACTCCACCTGCTCGCCTTGCCTGATCTGCACTAAGATGATCATCAACGCCGGTATCTCGCGCGTGGTCTACAACCTTGACTACCCGCTGAACGACACAGCCCAGAACCTGATGGCCGAGGCGGGCGTGGAGCGGTGCCACGTAGCGCTTCCTTAGACCCTGACTCGTCCTCTTTGGCATCCCGCTGGCGTATGATCCACTGCAATGGCTGAGAACGAATTCCGCGAGCCGAGCATCCCGCTGACGCGCATCTACACGCGCAGCGGCGATGCCGGCACCACCATGCTGGTCAACGGCCGCCGGGTGAGCAAGGACGATCCTCGCGTGGAGGCTTACGGAACGGTCGACGAGCTGAATGCCTGCATCGGCCGGGCACGGGAGTGCCTGCGCGCCGCAACCGCCGTCGACGCGGGACTCGGGCGCTTGGACGGGATCCTGCTGCGCGTGCAGCACGAACTGTTCAATCTCGGGTCCGAGGTCGCCACGGATCCCGGTGCCGTGCGCGAGCGCCAGCCAAGAGTCCTGAAGTCGCAGGTGGAGCGTTTGGAAGCCGAAATCGATTCCATGAATGCCGAACTACAGCCGCTGGAATCGTTTGTTTTGCCCGGCGGCTCTGCCGTGAATGCCGAACTACACGTCTGCCGGACCGTCTGCCGCAGAGCAGAGCGCAGGGTCGTGACCCTGATGAGCTCTGAGCAGGACTTGCAGCTACCGGCGCGATACCTGAACCGGCTCTCTGATGCACTCTTCGTGTGGAGCCGATGGGTTTGCCAATGCATGGGCGACGCGGAGGTGCAATGGCAGCCCAACGCCACCTTGTGACACACAGTTCGGACGGGTAGGGTCGATCCCTGCCGCTCCCGGAACCGCGAACGAGGATCCGCCCCGCGCGGGGGGCGCTGCGCCATAATGGCAGCATGCTCACGCGCAGGGAACTATTGGCAGCCAGTGCCGGCCTGGGCGCCGTCAGCGGTTGTGCGGACAGGGCGGGAATGCCCGTCATCGGCGTTGTCCCCAAGGGCACGAACCACACGTTCTGGCAATCTGTCCATGCCGGCGCGATCAAGGCGGGCCGCGAGTTCGAGCTCGACATCGAGTGGAACGCGCCCCAGATGGAGATCGATGCGGCGCGTCAGATCGCCATCGTCGAGAACTTCATCACCCGCCAGGCCGACGGCATCGTGCTGGCGCCGGTGGATTCCGAGGCGCTGGTCACGGTCGTTGAGCGCGCGGCGGATCGCGGCATACCGGTCGCGATCTTCGATTCGGCCATCAACACGGACAAGATCATCACGTTCGTAGTGACCGACAACTACCTCGGCGGGGTCATGGCGGCTGATCGCATGGCCCAGATTCTTGACGGACGGGGCAAGGTCGGCGTGATCGGCTTCATGCCCGGCAGCGCTTCCACGATGAAGCGCGAGGCGGGGTTCGTCGAGACGGTGGAGGAGAAGTACCCGGAAATCGAAGTCGTCGGCGTCAGGTTCAACATGGCCGATCGCGCCAAGGCCCTGGCGGAAGCCGAGAACCTGATGACGGCCCACCCCGACCTAGCCGGGTTCTTCGCAGACAACGAATCGAGCGTCGACGGCACGGTGCAGGCCGTCAAGCAGCGCGGTCTCTCGGGCAAGGTCAAGATCGTAGGCTTCGATGCCTCTGAAACATTGATCGACGACATGCGGGCAGGCGTGATCGACTCGATCGTGGTCCAGGATCCCTTCAAGATGGGCTACGAGAGCACGCGGCAGATGTCCCTGCATCTGAACGGGCAGCCGACCGAGGCCCACATCGATTCCGGAGCGTACCTGCTGGAGCCGAGCAACGTCGATACACCCGAGATGCAAGCAGTGGTGTTGCCCGACCTTGAGTACTGGCTCGGAGAGGTCGCCAGCGGGCACTGACTTGCCGGGCGAAAGCGAGCGGTTCATGCGCGAGGCCCTTGCGCTCGCGCGCGAGGCCGACGAGGCCGACGAGGTTCCGGTCGGTGCCGTCGTCGTGCATGACGGAAGGGTCGTCGGACGCGGCGCGAACCGGCAGATCCGCGATGCGGATCCCACGGCCCATGCCGAGATCGTCGCCCTGCGCCAAGCGGCGCGCGAGGTCGGTGACCATCGCCTGCGCGACGCGACGGTGTACACGACGCTGGAGCCCTGCGCTATGTGCGCCGGTGCCTTGGTGACTGCTAGGATTGCCAGACTCGTTTTCGGATCGCGGGATCTGCGGTTTGGCGCGGTGCGCAGCAAGTTCAGGCTGGCAGACTCGGAGTTGCTGAATCACAGGCTGGAGATAGAGGAAGGGGTCTTAGCGGTCGAGTGCTTGGACCTGCTGCAGTCGTTCTTCGCTCGGCGTCGAGACCGCGAAGCCCAATCCGTGGGTTAGGCATCTTGAACCGATCCACACAGGATCAATCGCCACGCCAGCGGGCCCCTCGAGATGACACCACGTTCGGTAGGAGGGCGTCTTGATCCGGTCTTTTCGCCACAGCGGGCTGAAGCGGCTTCGCGATCGCAACGATGCCAGTCGAGTGCTTTCCACGCATGCAAGCAAGATCAGGTCAATCTTGCTTGCACTCGAGAACGCCTCCGTTCCGGGAGACCTCAACGGCGTGGCTGGCCTGCATCCCTTGCACGGGGATCGAGTTGGGTCTTGGTCCCTTTGGGTCTCGGCCAAGTGGCGAATCAAATTCCGATTCCAAGACGGTGATGTTTGGGAGGTCGACCTAGTCGACTATCATTTGGTAGCCGTGGATTCCGAACTCATGAGTGACCCGCCGCACCCAGGCACCGTCGTCCGCGACTTGTGGATGGACGGCATGAGCATCGAATCCGCCGCCAAACGCTTGGACGTGAGCCGGACCGAGTTGCAGCGACTTGTGGACGGAAAGCGCGGAATCTCGCCCGCTCTGGCCATTAAGATGGCTGCGGCAGGCTGGTCAACCGCCCTGTTCTGGGTCCGTCTCCAAGCCTATTACGATCTAGCGCGAGAGTACGCGCGCCAACAGCGCGCCGCCTGATTGAGGCGGAGCATATGCTGCAATGTTCTTGCCGACATTCCGTGTAGTCGGCACTGCTGCGAGCGCCTACGGTGCCAAGCCGCGAGTGCCGTCACGGCCTTTGGAACGGACGGTCCACCACCTCTGCCGGTCCGCCTGCTCCCGCTCCGAATGCGTATCCGCAAGAGCCAGCTTGCTGGGGCGGGCGGGGAAGCGCTCCGATGATTGATCCCGATTAACGAACCACGCAGGGTAGAACTACTAGAATCGTTCTACCCAAGACACGATGAGCCTCAATATCAAGAATGACGAAACCTGTCGGCTTGCGCGTGAACTGGCGCGGCTGACAGGCGAGACCATGTCGGATGCGATCGCTATCGCGTTGCGCGAGCGTCTGGCACGTGAACGGCGCAGGCGCAGTGTTCAGGCGCGCTCTAGAAAATTGCGCACCAGCGCTGAGCAGTGTGCAAAGCTCATGGGGCCGGGCCCGTCTGCCGTGGAGCATGGAAGCTTGCTTTATGACGAGCGAGGCCTGCCAGAGTGATCGTCGATAGTTCGGTGCTGCTCGCGTCCATCATGGCGCGGGTTGCACGGCTTAGACGGGGAATGCCAACGCGACGGTCGTTCATTGCAAGCGGAGCCCTGCTCGCTGGGGCGGGCGGACTCGTTGGCGGACAAGTTCCCGCCCAGCGCCAACAGGACCCTGATCGTCGCTCGAATCCACCGGGTCGCGACGCCGGCGCCCACGGTGCTCACGGCCCGGTGATCGACGAATCGATCGGTTCGCAGGCCGAGCTCTTCGTCGATCGCCACCGGATCGATTCGATGGACGGGGTGGAGTTGCGCCTGCATCCGCCGAGGATGGCGGGCCCGGCGATTCACTTCGGCCGCCCGTGGGAGGGGCCGACATCGGCCTATGTGACCGTCTTCGAAGACCAGGGACGGTATCGGATGTACTACCGGGGCTCGCCCGGGGGAAGCCATTCGGAACAAACCTGCTATGCCGAGAGCGACGACGGCATCCAGTGGAGAAAACCGGATCTCGGCCTCCACGACTGGGGTGGGTCGCGACGAAACAACATCGTGTTGCGCGGTCTGGGCACGCACAACTTCACGCCGTTCAAGGACCCTCGTCCGGGTGTGCCCGATCACGAGCGCTACAAGGCTGTCGGTCGCGGTATCGATCCCAAGAGAGCACTGCATGCGTTTGCCTCGCCCGACGGCATTCGCTGGAGCCTCGTCTCGCCCGAACCGGTCTTCACGGAGGGCAGGTTCGATTCGCAAAACCTTGCATTCTGGGATCCCGTGCGCGCTAGGTACCGTTGCTATTTCCGCACGCCGCACCGGGGCGTGCGCGGCGTCGGCCTAGTGGAGTCGGACGATTTCAGGGAGTGGGAGGGGCCGCAGATGATCACCCTGGACCCACCGCATCCCGAGCACTTCTACACCAACGCCACGATCCCCTACTTCCGCAATCCGCGATACCGCTTTGCGTTCCCGAGTCGATTCCGTCCCGATCGGCGTCGCCTGCCCGAGCACGGCAATGACGGCGTGTCGGAAGCGGTATTCCTCAGCAGTCGCGACGGCGTCCGTTTCGACCGGACGTTCATGCAGGCGTGGGTGCGTCCGGGCCGCGACCAGCGCAACTGGGGAGACCGCAGTTCAATGCCCGCATGGGGGTTGCTGAGGACGGCCAAGGACGAGCTGTCGGTCTACATCAGCCAGCACTACCGGTTCGACAGCGCGCACTTGGTCCGCGCGACGCTGCGCCTTGACGGATTTGCCTCGGCGAACGCGGGTTATGCGGGCGGTCAGCTAATAACGACACCGATCCGTTTCCAAGGGCGGCAGCTGGTCCTGAACTATGCGACCGGAGCGGGCGGCTCGGTTCGCGTCGAGCTGCAAAGCGAGTCCGGGGAGCCGTTGCCGGGCTTCACGCTTCAAGACGCGCCGGGCCGCTATGGCGACGCAGTCGAGGAGACGTACGGCTGGAAACGCGGCACGGACGTGTCGTCGCTCGCCGGGGAGCGCGTCCGCATTCGATTCGTGCTCAAGGACTGCGACCTGTACTCGTACCGGTTCACCGGATAGCGCCCAAAGAGGAAGCGGACCGAAGTCCGTGCCCAACCGAACCCAGCCGGTCTCTCGCGGGCGGTCGTACCCTCTTGGGTTCGCGGGAACCTGGCCACCTGCACCATGGTCGTTATACGCTCAGGAGGCACCGTCAACCCGCTGAGCGACGGCGGAGCGAAACGGGCGTCCAGCCGGTTTCGTCGCCGGACCTCTTGTTCGTCTTTGGCTTGATACAGCCGAAGCGACCCATAGGATCAGCCAGCCTGTCCTCTGCTAGGGGTGCTGTTCTCCGCGCCCCGCACCATCTCCGCGGACTGCAGTTCCCCTTGCTTCAGCCTCCGGGACACGGCCGGAGTTCACGTTGCACTGCTCCGTCGGCCTTGGCGCGCAGCTCATCGAGCGCTTGGTCGAACACGGCAAGCGCTTCCTCGCGGTCGCGGGCGGTAGCATAGCGCCCGCTGCGCTCGTAATGATCCCGTTGCTGTCGTAGGGTCGAGACGAGGGCTTCGCCGTCTTCCGCCGACCAGATAGGCTCTCCGGCGACAAGAACTCGCACCGCACTCGTGTGCGCGACTTCGTTACCTCCGCGGAGCAAGGAGGGCGCGCCTTCCCCGCGCGCCGCGATCCATCCGCTGCGATCGAACTGCGCTTCAGTCTCAAGCCGCATTGCACGCACTTCCCCTTCGCGAACCTGCTCGGATGCCGTCGCTATGACACCGCCGTTTCGGACGAGCTCGAGCCGTTGCAGGTCTCGCGGACTCCGCATCACCGCGCTCACGCGGACACTGCCGCCCTCGGCGGGCAGGCAGAGCGTTCCGCCGGGTCCCACACCGTTCGCGGCGAACTCGATCAGCGGGCCGCTGCTGACAAACGTCTCGCCCCGCCTAACGGCTTCATTCCAAGCCGGGGAACCGGTCGAGTTCCCGGTCTTTGCGTACATCCGCATCGCCCCGAGGAACGGCTGCCAAGGCTCCCGGCGCGGATTGTTCGGCAAGTCCGTGCCGGCAGTCGCGGGCAAAACGTAGCCGCAATTTAAGAGACGGTACCAGTTGTCGAGCGGCCACAGCTCCCAGCTCCAGTTTCCGATTTCAAGGAATTCCGCGGCTCCTCCCACTGCATCCGCGAGAGCGGTGGGACTGTTTCCCAAGTTGCCACCGTGGGCGATTCCGGCCAGCGCTCCAGTGGCGCGGGCCTGCCTCATCACGCTTGCGAGTGTCGGGAAGTTGTACGGCGCCTCGGGCACGCCAGCCATGATGGGCGCAATCAGATCGCCGAGGCCGAACAGGAGAATATGGCCCTGCAATCTGTCCCGATACTCTTCGCCCGCCACGATCGTTCTCGTGCCATCGGCGGCTTCCCCCCGCTCTCCGAAGGCGAACTGCCGTGCCCAGGTGCCGGGCACCATGCCGCCCCTCAGAGTCATGAACTGGCTGTGCGCGATGTCGTCGCCAGACATCATTGCGAACCAGTCACGATCCCCGTCCGGCTCGGTCCGGTCGTAGTGGAGGTGGGCGTCGGCTGCGCGCCAGCCCTCCTCGCGAAGGCGATTCCAACGCCGGAGGCCAGCCGTGATCCCAACTGGATCCTCGCCGACGGCCGCTTCCAAGGACACCGGCAAATAGTCGAGTCCCTTCACGACGTCGACCTTCACCCGCTTCGCGCCGGGCGTGAGGGGCACCCAGACCGGGCCGGTACCCCGAGCGTACGTGACGACTTTCGTTTGGCGCTTGGACACGTGCACGGAAACGAATCGCAACCCGTGGGGCCCGATCCACCGCGGCTCGTGCGGCTTGCCGTCAACGGATATCGAAAAGCGTGCGGCGCTCCATTCGCCCGTGGTTTCCTCAACGACGTTGAGTGCGAGAATTGGGCTCCACGCGCGGTCGCTTTCGACTTGCGCGTCACCGACCAGTTCCAGCCAGATAGCTGAACAACCTGCGAAGACTACGAGGGAAACCAGCCGAAACCGTAGAGCCCGGCGGTGGCGCACCATATCGAAACCTCCTTGGTGCGAGGATAATTCAGAATCGCGCCCGTCGCCATCGAACCTGCTTGCTTCGGGCGATTTGTGCGTCAGGCACTTCCAAGACGTTGTACAACGGCCGGGCGAGACGGACGGCGAGGCCGGTCCCGCGACGAGAGCAAGGTCGGCGACGCGACCTTTCGGACCAGACAGTCCACCATCCGAGTCGGGATCACGCCCGACACACCGCGGCCTCGTTCAACTCGATCCCGAGGCCCGGCTTCTCGGTCAGTTCCATGATTCCGTTCCTGGGCAGCACGTGCTCGCCGTAAAGCTCGGCCACCTCGTCCAGCGGACCAGAAAACTCCGCCGAGAACTCGTGCGGCCGGGTGGCGGTCTCGACCGTCGCGTAGACATGCAGCGAGGCCATCGAGTTGATCCCGGCGTGAGGGCTGTGGGGCATCACCGGCTTGTCCAGCGTTGTCGCCATGTCGTAGATGCGCTTCACTTCCGAGACACCTCCAGCGTTGAGAATGTCCGGCTGCAGGATATCGGGGTCGCCGAGCAGGACCAAGTGGTGAAACCACCAGCGGTAGGCGTCCTGCTCGCCTGCGGAGACGGCCACGTCGAGGGCGTCGGCGACTTGCTTGAGGCCCGGCAGGTCGTAGTGGGGAAGCGGCTCTTCGAAGTGATTGATGCCGAGCGCCTCGAAGCGCCGCCCCTGCTGGATGGCCGTCGAGACCGAATACCCGTTGTTGGCATCGAATGCGAGGTAGATCTCGGGAGCAAGGAAATCTCGCACGCGCCGGAACGTCGCGAAGTCCTTGTCCGGGTTGATGTCTTGACGCCAGCCGCGCCAGTCCATCCGGATCTTGAAGGCGCGAAACCCCATATCCCAGCCGGCCTTGACCTGACCAAGCATCTCGTCCGGCTCCATCCGCCAGCCCGAGCCGGTGCTCCAATAGAGCGGAATGGCGGTGCGCGCCGCACCGCCGAGCAGCCTGAAGACCGGCAGGCCGGTCTCTTTGCCCATCAGGTCCCACAGGGCGACGTCGACAATGCCGACTGCCCAGCCGGGCAAGCGGTGAAAGACCTCGCCGCGTCCGAGTGCGAGCGCATTCCAGTGGCGGTCGATCGCGAGCGGGTCTTCGCCGACGAGCGTGGGCTTGACGACTTGTTCGAGATAGGCGCTGAAGACAGCTTCCCGTCCCGGAATGATCGGATTGGGGCCCGGCGCTTCGGCCCATCCTTCGACGCCGGCGTCAGTCTGGACGCGCAGTAGGTTCTTGCCCATCTTGAGCGGTGCGAGCGTGATGTCCGTAATCTTCATGGCTGGGTTCGGGCTCCGCTGGTTCCGCCTCGGATCTCGGAAACCTCAGGCCGAGTCCCGTACGGGGTGCAGTCTCTCCACGTCTACGAAGTACGCCCCGCGGGTAGTGCCGTCGGCACGATCGAGCCAAGTTCTCAGTTCGGACGAGCCCGCTTCTAGCTCGGTTTCGAAGCGCACCGAGCGCGCGCTGGACGGGATAGATCGTTCGGCCTCGAATGCGCCGACCTTGATGCGGGCCGTGACGCCCTCGATCGGGTAGGCCGCCTCGGGCGGCCGCTCCATCAGGGTGAATGCGTACCTTCCGGACTCGGCGACACGAACGGCCCAGAAGGAGTCACCGTCGTACGCGCGAACCCGTTCCGGATCCTGCATTACGGCTTGGTTCGGCGGTCCGCCGTCGGGACGCCAGTCGAAGCTGGTCAGGCGGGTCGGGTTCCCGCCCTCGGCTCCGATCGGTATCTCGACGTACTCGTGCGCCGGTCCGGAGACTTCCGCCCACCATTCGTCGTAGGCGGCTCTCAGCCGCGCGACCTCCTCCGGGTGCTCGGCAGCTATGTCGCTGGCCTGCGCCGGATCGGCCTTGACGTCGTACAGCTCCTTGCCCTCGACCAACCGCCATCGCTCGTCCAGCACGGCGCTGTTGAGATACGGCTGCGGATTGTGCATCTGGCGCTTGCCTTCGACGTAGAACTGCGAATGCTGCGTGACGTGAACGCGGCCGTCGGCCCACCCCGGCTCCTCCCGCAGCAGCGGGCCCAGGCTGCGTCCGTCAAACTCGATCGGCTTGGGCAGCCCCAGGCCGGCAAGCTCGACCAGTGTCGGGACGACATCGATGCCGGCCGCTAGGCGATCGACGTCCCTCCCGCCGCCGATGCCGGCCGCCGGCCAGCGCACGAAGAACGGCACGCGGTGGCCGCCGTCATAGACCGAGCCCTTGCGCGCGCGCATGCCGGCGGAGTGGCCCTTCCATTCGCCCTCGTTCGACAGCCCGGCCCCAGTTCCGTTGTCGGTCATGAAGATGAAGATCGTGTTGTCGGAGAGGCCGAGCTCGTCGAGCCTCGTCCGGAAGGCGCCGAGGTTCTCGTCGATGTTCTCGATCATGCCGTAGAACTTCGCCATCGCTGGGGGCGCGCCCTTCGCTTCGTAGGGCTTGCTGTAACTCTCGTTGACAAACAACGGCGCGTGCGGAGCGTTCAGCGGGAAGTAGGCGAAGAACGGCCTGTCGCGGTTCTTCTCGACCCACTTGAGGCCTTCGCGGAAGAAAACGTCGGTGCAATAGCCTTCGTACTGCTCGACGACGTTGTTGTGCGAGTACCGATCGTCGAAGTAGTCGTTGCCCCAGGCATCGGCCGCTTGCGTGGCGCCGCCGCTCCAGCAGACGACCGTCTCGTCGAAGCCGCGTTCGTTTGGCCGGAAGGGGAAATTGTCACCCAAGTGCCACTTGCCGAACAGGCCTGTCGCATAGCCGTTGTGCTTGAGGATCTCCGCCAGCGTCGTCTCCTCGAGTCGCATGATCGAGCGGCCGGCGAACGCCGCCGTGACGCCGCAGCGGAAGGCGTGGCGCCCGGTCAGCAGCCCGGCGCGGGTGGGCGCGCACAGCGGGTCAACGTGGAAGTCGGTGAACCGCACCGCGTTGGCATGGAGTCGGTCCATGTTCGGCGTGTCGATGACAGCATTGCCGTGGCAGCCGAGGTCGCCGTAGCCTTGGTCGTCGGTGATCACCAGGACGATGTTGGGTTTCCGGCCATGCGCGGGCTCAGAACAGGCGGCGACCAGGGACGCCGCTCCTAGAAAGCCGCGACGAGTGATGGACTGCTGAGTCACGGCGTGCCCATCTTAGCCTGTCTGCAACCACAAGGTAGCGCTCGCACAGATGCCTTGCGAGCGTGTCCTTGCGCCGCTCGACCAACACGGCCGCCGATGGCCCGCGGGTCGCGCGTAAGCGTCTGGAGGAGTTACGCCCTCACCTACGAGCGCGCGTCTCAGAATTCTTCGAGGCGTCAGTCACAGTCGCCGAAGCGGTCGAGTCGCACGCTCTTCTGGCCGGTGCCTGCGCAGACGTTTGCTGCGTCCCGCTGGGGTGTTCAGTGCAGGGGCCCTTTGGGTGCGCTGGCGGAGAGGAATGCAGAGTGAGGGTGTGGGGGTGTACGACTTCAAAGTGATATAGCAGGGGTTCCGGGCGGTTGAAGGCCCGAGCCAGCGGGGCAGGCATCAGGGGCGGGTAGTGCGGTAGGCCCAGAAGTCCTCGTAGAGTCCACTGAGCTTGCAGCAGCGCAAGGCGGCGATCGCATTGGCGCCTGCTTTGGTCCAGTGCATCCCGGAACGCTTCAGGCGCGTGCCGAGCACAGCCTTGCAGGCAGACTCTACGATGCCCGAAGAAACGCACAGCCCGCGGGCGCGGAAGTCGGCGTATTGCATGCGCGCGCGGTTGTTTTCGATGTAGTTGGCGCACTGGGTGGCCGCGCAGCAGTCGGCGTGGGAGCGCAGGATGGCCAGCACGTCGTCGAGGCAGCCGTCGTCGAGTTCGTCGCAGCGCACGTCGGCCCACAGCCGGGCGTGCTCGGGCTGGTCGGGGAAGAGCGCTTTCGAGACCGCGTGCAAGTGCTCTTTGGCGTGGAACAGATCCACAATCTGGATCGCACCGGGGTAGTCTTCCCCGGCGATCTTCCAAATCCAGGCAGCTCCGTCACCGAGGATCACGCGGCGCTGGGCTTGCGGGAAGCCGCGCCGCTCGGCCTCGCGCCGCACGCGCTGGGCGAACGGGGAGGGCTGTGGGTCGGTGTCGCGGCTGGCCGCGCTCTCGATCGCGGCCGAGTAGCTGGCCGAGCCGGGGTCGCGCATCGGGCGGCCGGTCTTGGGGTGGCGCGACTGGGCCGTCCAGACTACCGACAGCTTGGCCTCGCGGGTCTTGGCCGAGCCGTCGGGCTGCTTGCCGGCGCGCCCGGCCGTCTCGCTGGAGCGCATCGGCAAGCCGGTGCCGTCCAAGCCGAGATACATGGTCGGGGCAGACGGGCCCTCGGCAGGGAAAGCCCCGGCTTGCTCGGCGGCGGCGATCTCGCTGCCGAGCGCCTCGGCGCAGCGCTCGACCTGCTTGGCTTCCACGCGCACGCCGGCCAGTTCGGCGAGCAGCTCGGAGGACTCGGCGAAGCTGACCAGAGCGGCGCTCGCGCCGGTCATGCGCAGCACGCCGGGCGAGAGCGAGCAGCCGTGCAAGCCCAGGCTGTGGTCGCGCGGGCAGCAGCCGTGGCCGCAGGCCGGGCAATGGTAATAGGCGCGCTGGAGGGTGAGCGGGCCCAGCACGCTCTCGAAGGTCTTGGGGCGGCGGCCGGCGTAGCGGGCCGGCCGACCACAGTCGGGGCAGTCTCGCAGCGGGCCGCAGTGGTCGGAGCGGTCGGCGTCGAGGCGCTGCTCGACGGCGCGCGCGGCGAGTTGCAGGGCGCTGCGGCGGACAGCGGTCTCGACGGCCTCGAAGTCGATGGGATCGTCCGGGCGGGTGCCGACGAAGCGGTCGATCTCGGCGCGGATGTCGGGTGCGAAGCTCTGGCTCAGCGTTTTTTTTTCGCCTGTTCGGCGGCCTCAGCAGTTTGGGCCATGCGGGCCCGGCAGATTTGCTCGCTGATCTGGACCAGTTCCGCGGACAGGGCCTGGAAGCGGCGGTAGTTGGCAATCTGCTGGCGGGCGGTGTCGACTTGGTCGGGGCGCAGCGAGCGGGTGACGGTCTTGCCGTCGGTCTTGAAGGTGAGCGACCAGTAGGGGCCGTGCAGCTTGCCTCCGGGCGAGCGGCATTGGCAGCCGGGCTTGCCACAGGGGCGGGAGCGAGACGAGAGGGAGCCGGGGCGCATGTCGCCGAGTTCGGCGAGCAGCCGCAAGATGCACAGCTTGCGGTCTTGGAGAGCGGAGAGGGAGAGAGTGAGCACAAGGGCCTCCTATCCTCCAGTATATAGTACTGGAGGAATCCGAAATGCAACCCTATGCCCAATATGAGACTTCGTCTCAGTTCAGCGGGAAATCACGACCATGTCGTACACCCAGGGTGTGGGACCGCATTGACAAGTGCGTGCTCGAACCTGAAGAATGGAAGCTTGCAGGTGACACGCACCTAGGTCCGTTAGGCCGGTCGCCACCAAGGAATCTGCCGCCCCTCGAGCTGTAGCTGCGGCCTGAAAGCGTTGGTGGCTCCCCCATCGGAGGATTACTTTGCCGCATAGCGCTACGCAGTTGTTCACATCAGAGTCAGTCAGCGAAGGGCATCCTGACAAGCTGTCCGACAAGATTTCCGATGCGGTCCTCGACGGAGTTCTAGCCAAAGACCCGCTCGGCAGGGTTGCATGCGAGACGCTCGTAACCACTGACCTCTGCGTGATCGCTGGCGAAATCCGGACCCGTGCGGCATTGGACTTTGAGCAGATCGCGAGGGATACGATCCGCGAGATCGGCTACAACGACCCGGCCTACGGGTTTGACGCCGGCACTTGCGCGGTCAAGACGCACCTCCACCAACAGTCGACTGACATTGCCATGGGCGTCGACACGGGCGGGGCCGGCGACCAAGGGCTGATGTTCGGCTTCGCCTGTCGCGAAACCGATGCTTTGATGCCGCTGCCGATCATGCTTGCCCACGAGCTGGTGCAGCGGCTCACCGAGGTCCGCAAGGCGGGCCTGTTGAAGTTCCTGCGCCCTGACGGCAAGTCCCAGGTCACCGTGCAGTACGAAGGCAGCAAGCCGGTCCGCATCGATGCTGTGGTAGTTTCGACCCAGCATGATCCGGTGGACGGACCCACGCTGGCGAGCCAAGCCCAGCTGCGCGAGCAGGTCAGGGAGGCCGTGATCGACCATGTCGTGCCGCCGGACTTGGTGGACGACCACACCAAGTACCACATCAATCCCACCGGGCAGTTCGAGATCGGGGGCCCGCACGGAGATTGCGGCCTGACCGGGCGCAAGATCATTGTCGACACCTACGGCGGCATGGGCCGTCATGGCGGAGGAGCGTTCTCGGGCAAGGACCCCACGAAGGTGGACCGATCGGCGTGCTACATGGCGCGGCACATCGCGAAGAACATCGTCTGGGCGGGCTTGGCAGACCGCTGCGAGGTCCAGTTGGCGTATGCCATCGGGGTTGCTGATCCGGTGTCTGTCAGGGTGGACACGTATGGGACGGGACAGCTCGGCGACGAGCGCCTTGCGGAGGTCGCCAAGGAACTGTTCCCGCTCACGCCCGCCGGCCTGATCGAGTACCTTGATCTGCGGCGGCCGATTTACAAGCCCACCGCAGCCTATGGGCATTTCGGCCGGAGCGGGGACACCTTCACGTGGGAACAGCCGACCCGTGTGGACGCCCTGAAGCAACAGGTTTGAGAGGCATGGCTGGCCGCGCGGTCGGCCCGCGGGCTTAAAGTGAGCTAAGGAGGCTTGCGATGGCGCTAGCTGAAACCCTGCCGGAAACGCGCGAGACCGAGTCCGCGCCCGGCGATGATTTCAGGGTCAAGGACCTTGGCCTTGCCGAATTCGGCCGCGACGAAATCCGTCTGGCCGAGCATGAAATGCCCGGCTTGATGGCGCTGCGCGAGCAGTTCGCCGGAGAGCTGCCATTGGCCGGGGCACGCATTACAGGCTCGCTGCACATGACAGTGCAGACGGCGGTGCTGATCGAGACGCTCCGCCAGCTCGGCGCGTCGCTCCGCTGGGCTTCGTGCAACATTTTCTCCACTCAGGATCATGCCGCCGCCGCGGTTGCGGTCGGGCCGGGAGGATCTGTGGGGGCTCCCGCCGGTGTCCCGGTGTTCGCGTGGAAGGGCGAGACGCTCGAGGAGTATTGGTGGGCCACGGCCCGGGCACTGCTCTGGCCGGACGGCGCGGGCCCGAATCTGATCCTCGACGATGGCGGCGACGCCACGCTGTTAGTGCACTTGGGATTGGAGTACGAGCGCGCGGGCGCCGTGCCGGATCCTTCCACGGCCGCTTCGGACGAAGAGGCCGTGATCCTGGCTCGTCTCGAGACGTTGCGTCGCGAGCGCGGTCCGTTCTGGGCAGAGATCGCCTCTGGGATTCGCGGCGTGTCCGAAGAGACCACCACGGGCGTGCATCGGCTCTACCAGCGCCAGCAGGAGGGGTCGCTGCTGTTCCCGGCCATCAATGTCAACGACTCGGTGACCAAGTCAAAGTTCGACAACCTCTACGGGTGCCGCCACTCGCTGCTGGACGGAATCAACCGCGGCCTGGACTTGATGATCAGTGGCAAGGTGGTTGTCGTGTGCGGCTACGGTGATGTCGGCAAGGGCTGCGCCCAGTCCGTGCGCGGCCAGGGGGCGCGGGTGATCGTCACCGAGATCGACCCGATTTGCGCCCTGCAGGCGGCCATGGAGGGCTTCGAGGTGCGCCGGTTGGAGGATGTGCTAGAAGTCGGCGACATCTTCGTCACCGCCACTGGCAACAAGCACATCGTCACCGCCCAGCACATGGCTCGCATGAAGCATCAAGCCGTCGTCGGCAACATCGGCCATTTCGACAACGAGATCGACGTGGCGGGCTTGGCCAAGGCAGAGGGCGTCACGCGCAAGAATATCAAGCCCCAAGTGGACGAGCACCGGTTCCCCGACGGGCATTCGGTGATCGTGCTCTCGGAAGGTCGCCTGCTCAACCTCGGCAATGCCACCGGCCATCCCAGCTTCGTGATGTCCTGCAGCTTCACCAACCAGGTCCTGGCGCAGATCGAGTTGCACCGCAACGCAGAGTCTTACGGCCGCACCGTTGCCACGCTGCCGAAAGCGCTCGACGAGCAGGTCGCTCGCCTGCACCTGCCCGCGCTGGGCGCCGATCTCACCAAGCTTTCCCAGGAGCAGGCCGAGTATCTCGGCATCTCCGCGGACGGCCCCTACAAGTCTGACCACTATCGGTACTGATTGCGCGGAGGCGGGCGAGCGATGTCCCGAGCGGGGGTGCGGCGAGCGGTAGTGCGCGGCGCAACCGCGGGCATCCTGCTCTCATGCGCAGGCTGGCTCGCGGCGCAGCGCGGCTATCGCGATATCCTGCTGCCGCCGGAATCGCCATGGAGCGTTCACGAGCCGCCCGGCAGCGGACGGCCGTCCGAATTCGTGCTCGCCCGCATGGCATACACAGACCGCTACGCCGACCAACTGCTCGACATGCGGCCGTGGCAGATCGACACGCCGGCTGCCGAGCGACATTTCTTGCAAGGTTTGCAGCGCCTCTCGGTGATTGACGCGCGGCCGAACGAGACCTACGTCCATCCCAACGATCCGGAGGTGTTTGACTATCCCTTCCTATACGTGGTCGAGGCCGGCCACTGGGACTTGACCGCATCGGAAGTCGAGCGTATCCGGGAGTATCTCCTGCGCGGTGGCTTCATCATGTTCGACGACTTCCACGGCAGCGAGGAATGGGAGCACTTCATGAACGGCATCCGCCAGATCTTCCCCGATCTGCCCGTAGAGGACCTCGATGCCGACAACGAGGTCTTCCACGTGCTGTTCGACATGGAGCACCGCGAGCAGATCCCCGGGGCGCAGATGCTCTACAGCCAGCGGCCCTACGAACGCGACGGAGTCGTCCCGCACTGGCGCGGCATCCGTGACACAGACGGCCGCTTGATGGTCTTGATCAACCACAACATGGACCTAGGCGACGCCTGGGAGCACGCCGACTGGCCCGAATACCCGGAGCGATTCACCGCGATGTCCTACCGCCTAGCGATCAACTACATCATCTACGCGATGACACATTGACGCCCGGCTCAGCGCCTGCGCTTGTCAAAGAGCGCCGAGACTTCCGATGCAAACAGCCACAGATTGACCAGCCCTATCCCGGAAATGGCGCCCCGCAGGTGGTTGCCCAGCCAAAAGGCGCTGTGCTGGGGTTGCAGGCTGAAGAAGTAGTTGTTGTCCCAGAGCAGGGTCCAGGGCAGCAACAGCAGGACCACGCCGACTTCCATGCAGACCAATACCAGGAAGACCTGTCGGAGCAGGATGTGCGGCCGGCCGTGCGAGACCCGCTTGGCCTCCTGTAGGGAGGGCATCCTCGGACTGATGCTCACGAAGTCCCAGTTTAGCCGCTAGGCTCTGCGCTGCATTCGAACTTCGCCAGCTCGCGCACCGGCCCGTAGCTGAAGCGGTGCTGGGGCGTGCAGCCATGCTCGCGGAGCGCGGCGAGGTGCCGCGGCGACGGATAGCCCTTGTGGTCTCTCAGCCCATAGTCGGGATAGACCGCATCCCACTCCAGCATGCAGTGGTCTCGGGCGACCTTCGCAAGGATCGACGCTGCCGCGATGGAGCTGCTCTTGCTGTCGCCCTTGACAATCCCTCTCTGCTGGATCGGCAGATCGATCTCCGCCGCATCGACAAGCAAGAAGTCGGGGGTCGGATCGAGGCCTGCCACGGCCAGCTTCATGGCCAGCCGCGACGCCTGCAGGATATTGAGCAGGTCGATCGTGGCGGCGTCCACCGCTCGCACCGCGAACGTCACGGCGATCTGCCGGATGCGGCGGTCCAGTTCCGATCTGCGGGCCGGGCTGAGTCGCTTGCTGTCGTCAAGGCCCAGGAGGGCGGCCCCGGGTGGAAGCACCACCGCGGCGGCGAACACCGGCCCGAACAGGCAGCCGCGGCCTGCCTCGTCGACGCCGGCGACGCACTGGAGCCCCGCGTCTGCGGCGGCGGCTTCAAGGGTCCAGTCCGGGCCGGTCCGGTCCCGGCTGGCAACGGCCATGCTAGACCTTGGTGCGGTATTTGTCCGTCAGCATGCTGAGCTTTTCGTCAAGGCTCAGACTCGGATCGATGCGCTCTCGCTTGCCGCGGCGGTCACTTGCCGGGCCGAAGACCTGGCGGAACGGCTTGTCGCGCTCGTGGCGGCCCGAGTTGCGCGGGCCCTGGCGCCGCCGGCCGTCGGTCCGCCGGTCCGGGCCGCGCCGGCGCGTATCGGCCGCGTCGCGCGCCGGGGCGGAACGCGGGGGGTACATCGAGAGTCCGATGCGTCGGTTGCCTGGCAGCTGGGGACGGATAAAGACATCGACCGGATCGCCAGGGTGGAAGGCCGGCTTGGAATCGACGAGGAGCTCGCGCTGGATCTGCGAAATGTGCAAGAACCCGTCTTGGTCCGCTCCGATATCGACAAATGCGCCGAAGTCTGCTGTGTTCGAGACCACGCCGGCGACTTGAGCGCCGGCCTGCAACTCGTCATCGGTGCGCAGCGCCACGGCCCGCTCCGGGAGCTTGAACGCTCCCCGGACCTGTCGGCGCTCGGGCCTGAGTTCGCTTATGGCGGACTTGACCAAGAGCACGGACCGATCCGGACCGGCGAACTGCTCCGGGTCGATGGCGTCTAGGCGGTCCGGTTCGTTGAGCAACGTGAGCAGGTCGCAGCCAGCTGCTTCGGCGATTCGCTCGTGCAATTCCCTGTATTGCGGGTGCGCGCCCGTGTTGTCCAGCAGGTCGCCGCCATTCACCCGCAAGAAGCCGACCGCCTGGGCAAAGACTCGGTCGTTCAGGCCGTCGACGCGGCGCACGGCATCGCGCGATTCGAATGGACCGCGCTGCTTGCGATCGTCGACCACGCGTTTCGCGAGCCTCTCGGTGAACCCGGGCACTAGCGACAGTAATGACACCGAGGCTTGGTTGGCGTCGATGCCGACATCGTGGGCGGCGCACTCCAGCTCGCGCCGGAACGCATCGCGCAGCAGGTCGGAGTTGAGCTCGAGATAGTTCTGTCCGACCCCGGTCGATCTGAAGTCCGCCTTGGCCAGCTCCGCCAGGGGGTCCTGAACGCGCCGGGCCAGGCTTGCGGCGGTCGCGAACGTCCAGGGAAGGCGCCGGTATTCCTTCTTCGCCATCGGCGTCTGCGCATACATCCGCGCACCGGAATCGCGCACCGCGCGCGACGGGATGTGCATTCTGCCCGACTTGCGGATTTGGGAACGCAGGTACTCGTCGATGATGTGCGGCTTGGGGCCAGAACCGTAGACGATCAAGTCCACTTGATGACTCGCCAAGAACTCGCTCAATTCGACGTGTTGAGTGCGCCTCTTGCGGCTTTCCTTGGGCGTCGGCTCGGTCGGCTTGGCAGGTTCTGGCGCGCTCGGCTCGGCTGCTTCCGCGGCGGCCGTGTCATCGGCTGCTGCGCCGACACCCGCGCCATCGGTCTTATTCCCCCCCTCCTGCGCCTCGGTCAGGACTTCGGCGACGCCGGCATCTGCCGTCGCTTCAGCCTCTGGCTGGGCTTCGGATGGGGCTTCCGATGAGGTTTCGGTCGGTGGGGCTCCGTTGGCTGCTGACGCTGCGGGCGGCGCCTCGGTCGTGGCAGCTGCCTCACGCTCGTGCCGAGGGGGCTTTCCGTTGCCGCGCACGACCGCGCATTCGGCCAAGCGGCCCTCCGTGTCAATGAGCGCGGCGTGCCACTCGCCCGAGCGCGTGATTTCGATGCCGAGGATATTGAGATTGGACGCCGGCGGCGCGAGCAGGGCGGCCCGCAGAGCCCTGCGGTAGGCTTCGATCCCCTGCTCGTCGGTTCGCTCGTCGAGAAACGTCTGAACGTTGTGCTTGATGCGGTCCGCGAGTCCGTTGCCCAGAGCGACCTCGACCACCCGCCTCAAGTGCGGCGCGTAGGACGACTCCACGTCTTGAATCAGGCGCCGTTCGAGGAATGTCGCCGTGGCACTGGTCGGCGGCACGAACTCCATCTCGAGCAATCCGCTGCGCAGGGCGCGCCGGATGGAAAGGCGCTTCTTCCAGTCGATCGAGGCTAGCTTGGCGCGAAACCCGTCGAGTTCTTGCACGCGGGGAGCCTTGGCCGCTTCGGGCCGCGCAGTCAGCACGATCTCGGAATCCCGCAGGTAGATCTTGCGCAGAGCTTGCAGGATTTCGGGCTTGTCGCTCAGCCACTGGGCCGCGATTGCGTAAGCGCCTTCCAGCACGTCGCCATCGCTATCCAAGCCGTTGTCCGCAGCGACATGCTTGGCAACTTCCGTATCGATATCGGCGCCATCTTGCTGGGCCCACAGCAGCCGCGCAAGGGGGTCAAGACCCTTTGCGACGGCGTCCTCTGCCGGCCCCGGCTTGCGCTCGCGGTACGGCATGAACAGATCGTTGAGATCGCGCCGATTGGTGGCCTGCTCGAGGTGCTTGCGCAACTCGTCCGACATGACGCCGCGCTGCCTCAGCGAAGCCATCATCGAAATGCGGCGGTCGATCAGGTCCCGGACATCCGCGAGCTTCTGCAAGACGCGCTGGATGCCGCGTTCGTCGATACCCGCGCACAAATCGGCCCGGTAGCGCGCGAGAAACGCGGCTGACGCGCCGTTTTCGACCTGCTGCACCAACTCCAGCAGATCCTTAAGGGGGATGCCGACTTCCTCGGAGACCCGCACGAGGGAATCTACGGGTAGCCCAGTGAGTGGTTTCATTAGTTGATCAAGAACCCTGTATTGCTTTCTGTATCATAAGTCAACCATGGGGTTGTGCGCGTGTCGGTTATGGCAGGCGTGCGCGGTGGCGTTGCTGGCGTCGGCCGCGCCGGGCCTCGGGCAGGTCATCGAGTTCCGCTCGAGCGGCATGGATTACCAAGTCCTGACCCGCGGCGGGTTCACCGTGATGTGCGCCGAAATGCCCCTCAAGACCGCTCGGTACTCGCTGGTGCACGTGGCCGTGAGCAACGGCAGCGAGGAGACGTGGCAGGTGGACACCGCCAGCTTTGAGATCGAGTACGACAGCGGCGAGCGGGTGCGGGCCGTATCCGAGCAGAGGGTGATCGACGAGTTCTTCCGAACCGCGCGGCGCTCGGAGTTGGTCAAGCTGCAGGCTGCCTACGAGGCTGCGGTTTACACCAACCAGTACATTCGCCCGAACAACAGCTACGAGAAGCGCCGGCTGTCGGCGCTGGCGATCGGACCCAAGGGCTTGAAGGCTTCCGCCGCGGCCGCGGCGATCACCTTCGTCAGCGGCAAGGTCCATCCCGGAGACTCCACCGATGGCGCGATCTTCTTTCCGGTCCCGGGACGGAACCCGGGCCAGGGCAAGATCGTCGCCCAGCTCGGCGGCGAGACTTTCGAGTTCCTGTCGCGCTAGCGCCGGGACAGCGCCCGGCGGGAGTCGGATTTCCCCCATCGATCAAGCTTCCTAGGCCCTGCGAGTGCACGGGCCGCGGGAGGTCCCAAACGCTATATGAACGCCACGGAGCCGTCAGCCCGGAATCCGGTCGTTCGTTTCCAAGGCCTTGGCGGATAGTGCTGGAAGGCCTCTTCGTTCAGCTCGACCCCCCAGCCGGGCTTGTTCGGGATGTCGGCATAGCCGTCCTTTACCATCGGCGGCTCGTCGAGCACGTCGCGGCGCGCGTCGTCCACGGGGGCCCTGTACTCGAGGATCAGGAAATTCGGCGTGGACGCGGCGAAGTGGATGTTGACCATGGTCGCGAGGGGGCTCATCGGGTTGTGGGGAGCGACCATCATGTACTGGGCCTCGGCCATCGCCGCGATCTTCTTCATCTCCATGATCCCGCCGCAGACGCAGACATCGGGCTGGACGATATCGAGCGCCTGGATGTTGATCAGGTCGCGGAACTCGAACTTCGTGTAGTTGCATTCGCCGGATGCCAGCGGGATGTTCGCATGGTCCGCCAGCTTCTTCATCGCGTCCGGGTTCTCGGGCCGGATCGGCTCCTCAAGCCAGAACGGATAGTAGGGTTCGATCTCCTTGGCGACCCGGATCGCGCGCTGGACCTCGAAGTAGCGCGCGTGGATGTCTACGGCAATGTCGTGATCAGCGCCAACCGCCTCGCGAACCGCTCCGACCCGCTCTCCGGCGGTGCGCGTGACTTCGTTGTAGGGCATCTCGTTGTCGCCGGGATTGTGCGGCGACATCTTGCAGGCGTTGTAGCCGAAGCGCTCGCGAAGCGCGACGGCATTCTCTGCCGCTTCCTGTGGGCTGGAGCCGCCGATCGACTGGTAGAGCCGGACGTTGTTGCGCACGCGCCCGCCTAGCAGGGCCCAGACGGGCAGGCCGGCCGCCTTGCCGGCGATGTCCCACAGCGCGTGCTCGATGCCGCTGATCGCCGAGTTGACGACGGACCCTCCTGGGAAACGGGTCGTGTTGTACATGTAGTCCCACAGGTGCTGGATGTTGCGCGGGTCCTGGCCCACGAGCCATCGAGCGTAGTCCTCGATGACCTTTACTGTCGCCTCATCCGGGCCGCACGAATAGGCCTCGCCGATCCCGTGAATCCCTTGGTCCGTCAGAATCTTCACGTAGACCCAGTTCCGGCCGCTGATGTTGCCCGTGCCTCCTTGCTCTCCGCGGGTACTGCCTACCAAGAAGGTCTTGATCTCGGTGATCTTCATGGAGGGCTGGTTTCCGACCTGCGCAGGAGCTTGGAACGGGGCCGCGGCTGTTGCTGCGGCCAGCCCGCCGTGGCGTAAGAAAGAGCGGCGTTGCACGGTCTAGAAGTTTGTCGCAACCCGAGCGCCGTGTCAACTTGGCAATGTCGATCTGAGCTTCCGCAGAAAGGGAGGCTCAAAGCGCCCCCGAACGCACGCGGCGGCGCAAGATGCGCGTACGAGAAGCGCGGGTAGGGGGACGACGATACCCGGGACGCCCGAGCGACGAGGATAGCGGCTACAATCGGCGAGCGATGACGTGCGCTCGGCTGTTGCTCCTGTCGCTCGGGCTCGGGTCCCTGCTTTGCGGACAGTTCTACCAACCGTCGTCAGAGCCTCCGCGCGGCTGGCTGCCGATCCCGATGACGTTTCCGAGCAAGATCACTGCTGATCGGCTCGAGAATGCCGAGCGGCCTGCAATCGCCCGGGACGCCAGCGGCACCATTTGGATCGCTTGGTCGTCGTGCCGGCCACAGACGGATTCTTGGCCGATTGACGATCCCCGCATCGATGCGTGGAACTGGCCGGATGACGGGCAGGACTCCATCTTCATTCGGCAATTCGACGGCCAGAACTGGGGCGACGAGCAGACTGTCAGCGAAGTTCCCGGCGTGAACCACCGGCCGGCCGTGATAGCCCAGGGAAGTGAAGTAAGGGTCCTTTGGACCTCCAGGCGGGGCGGCCACTGGGCAGCTTATGAGAGGGTGTACGACGGGCGTTCTTGGTCGCGCGAGCGCATGATCCCAAGAAGCGAGGGCGCGCTGGAGATTCGCTCTGCGAGTCTGGACGGCGGGGGTGCGGTAGCCGTCATCCGCAAGCTGCAGCCTCCTCGCATCGAATTGCAGGCGCTCGTGCTGGAGGGGGATGCGTGGGGCGCGCCCGTGCGCGTGGATGAGGGCGCGGGCCGCTGCTTCCGCCCGAACATCCTTGCCCTGCCGGGCGGCACTTGGCGCGTGGCTTGGGACGAGGAGCGGGACGGGAACTACGACGTCTACACCTCACAGGCCGGAGGCCCGGTCGAGCGTCTGACGACATCGGCCCTTTGGGATACAGCACCGTCCCAAGCCGTTGACGCGGAAGGCCGCGCCTGGGTCGCTTGGGAACGCCGCGAAACGGTCGGGGGACGGTTCGCTTACAGGGGACGGAGCATCTTCGCGAAGGTTTCGGGCGATTCCGGGTGGACTTGGGCAGCGTCGCCGTTCGAGAACTCCGAGGACCCCGGACGGCTCACTAGGCATTCGCCCTATTGGGCAGCGCACGCGATGAGCGAGGAGCGATACCCGCAGCTGCTGCTCCGCGAGAACGGCGACATGTGGCTCTTTTGGCTAGGCGGGGGGCGCATGTCGAGCGTGTCGTTCTCCGGCCGGGTGCTGCGTGACGGGAAGTGGTCCGACCCGAAACTCCTGTTTCACGATCCGAACCCCTACACGGCCTTCCAGCTGCCGTCGGTTCGTCGCGGCGTTGACCTGGCTTCGAGCGGCAGGGGCCCGTACCAAGTCCCGTTGGCGAACCAACTCGTGACTGCGCTGGACGACGAGGACGGATGGCTCTGGATGGCCTACGAAGTTCCAAGGCGACGGCATATCGCCGACCGCCTCTGGGCGTTCGACATGACTCAGCGGCCTGGAGGCTACGGTGCAGATATCTACTCCCACCGGATCGATCTCGCCGAGCGCCGGTCGAGGTTTCAAGAGGTTGTCGACGACCAAGAGCCCATCCCGGCACTAGAGCCTCGCACCTATCGCCGCGATGACCGGCAAAGCCTCGAGGTTGGCGACGAGCGCTACCGGCTCGTCTGGGGCGATCTCCACGGGCACACCGAGAACGACGGCATCGGAACGTTCGACATGTACTACGCACACGGGCTCTTCGTGACGGGGATGGACTTCGTCGCATCGACGAACCACGACTTCACTCCCGACTTCCTGACGCAGTCGGAGTGGGCGGAAGTGCAGGCCTTGGCCGGCGTCTACGAAGATGCGGCCGAACGCGTTGCTTTCAGCGGCTGGGAGTGGACGACCGAGAGCCAGGACGAGCGAGGCGGGCATCGTGCGATGTACTTCCGAACCGACGATGCCCCGATTTTCCGATCGACGACGGTGACGTCGAACACGGTCTACAAGCTGTTCTCTCTGATCCGTCCGTGGGACGTCATTCTGCAGCCGCATCACAACGACTGGACAGGCTACGATGCGGACTTGCAACCCGTGTTCGAGATCACGTCCGCGTGGCAGCAGGCGCGTGAAGAAGCCACAGAGTTCAAGGAGCAAGGGCCGGTGTCGGCCGTCTGGGAAGCGCTGGACCGGGGCTACCGTATCGGCTTCGTCGGCTCCGGGGACTCTCATTGGATGGGGACCGGCGAAGACAACGGCATCACTGGCGCCTACGTCAAGGAACTCACCCGCGACGGCGTCTTCGAAGCGATCCGCGCCCGGCGGGTGTTTGCATCGACTGGCGGCCGGTTTCTAATCGACTTCCAGGTCAACGGAGCATTCATGGGCGAGTCGGTCGAGGTAAACCGGGCGGAGCCGTTGCGCATCCATGTGCGGGTCGATGGCGAGCGCCCCGCTGAACTAGTCGAGATCGTGAAGGACCACAAGGTCATCCACGCGTCCGCGGGAACTGGCGGTTCCGTGGAGTTCGAGTTCTTGGACCGCTCGGGCCCTCGATCGGACGGCAAGGCTAGTTATTGCTACTTGCGGGTACGGCAAGGCGACGACCAATACGCATGGGCGAGTCCTGTCTGGATCGATTGGAAATAGAGTTACATGATCGAGGGCTATCCTCGGCAGGATCGCGGCTAGCCTCGTTTGAAGGCCGTGTCGATTTCGTGCTGTCCCACGTGCCTGTGGAGGGGTGCGGACGCACCCTGGTCGAGCAGGACCCTCAAGCGCCTGACACCTACAGCTCTCGGCGCTCGGGGTCGATAACGCATTCTGCCTGCCAGCGCTCAACGCCCGGAAACCAATCTAGGAACTGCTCCACGGTCGCGCCGTCTTCGAGGTTTTCGAATAGCGCGGCCACAGGTGCCCGAGTGCCACGAAACACCCACGCTCCGCTGACCTTGTCTGGGTCTCGCTCAACGGCCGGGCACCTGTTCCAGCGTGCCATCAGATGCCCTCGCTTCCAGCGTGAACCGCATTCCTCCGCATGCCGGAGGGGCCGTCGGCTTCCGATTGCTTTGTCATTCTCGCGTTCTTGTCGATTTCGCTCACTGGTGCATTAGGTCAGTCAGTAAGGCGTCCGTCTCGGGCTACGGCTCCAAGCTATCAGCGCGAGTCCTATCCAGCGACCGGAAACGCGTCGGCTTGCAGAGGTAGAGCGCGAAGCTGATCTCGTAGCTCACCTTCACGGTTTCCGGCACGTACTGCGCATCGAAAGCACCCTGCAACGGCTTGCGCCCTAGGCACACCTCGATCCAGCCCTCTTGGAGGAGAAGCGGCACCCCGTTCCGCTCCTGCGAGGTCGGCGCGTACTCAAGAACGTATCGCGTGTCGGATAGATGGAATCCCAATCTCGAAATCGTCAAATGACCGTCAAATAAGCCGAATCATTACAAGTCATTGAAAATACGTGCCTTGCAGTCAGCATAGGCTGTGTAACCGCTGAAACTGCAGTTCCTGATCAAATAAAAGTGCCCTATCTCCTTGCTTCGTCCACCACGGAACGAACCGCATCTGCTTGCAGGCCGCTGTCGTATCGTCTGGCACGATCACCCCCTCTCCGACAGCTTCTGCGAGGAGTCGCGACACTTGCGGCGCACGTACAGGTTTCGCAACGCATCGCTCGTGCTCGGCATATCGCGAAGTGCGGGCACATCAGAGGATGTCTTTGGGCTCGGAAGGAGGATCGTGAATCTTCGGAAAATCCTCTTGAAGATCCGCCAACGTCGGTAGCACCTCTGCTAAAGAAGGAGCACGCCTGACTGCTTCAACGACGAGGCGATCATCCGACCTGTAGACGATGACCTCGTCGTCGTCGAATTCGAACTCTCGGGGGATCGGCAGAACTTGGTCTCGCCCGTTCCGAAAGAGGCGTACTTGGCGGGCAGATTTGGGATTCTCGGAATCGCGTCTCTGCGACTGTCTCGCACATTTCGGCATGTGCATATCATCGGGCACCGACAGTTCCGATGTTACGTCGGTAGGGCGAGGAACACGTGGATACGGTGGGGTGTACAGCGTTCCGTTACTAGAGTCGGTAACGCATACCTTGGCTCTCTCGGACTCTAGTGGCTAGGTGCTTGCGCCCGAATTGGGCTGCACGGTGCTCCGATGAGGTTTCGCGTCAGGAGCCCGCTCGCTAGCCCGTGAGAAAACCAAGCTTGTGTCATCAATCAGTGAATAACTTGATTGTTCTAAACATAGGGAGAAATTGATTTATTTGCTGTACAGTAAATAATTGAAATACTGATGCTCAACTCGGATATTGTGGACCAGCAGCTGCTCGAGCAGTTTCTCGAAGCCCTGAATGCACTGCCCGACGCGCAAGCGAAGTTGCGTATTCGTCTTCGATCCGCTGGTCCAGACCAGCGGTATGACGCCCGGGTCGACTGTTGGGTCGGTGGAAAGGCTGCCAGCCTGCTGATAGGGGTGAAGAAGACCCTCTTTCCCCGTGACGCGCGACAGGCTCTTTGGGAGTTTCGGGAACTCGAAAGCAGATGGCCGCAATCGTTGGAAGGACGGCAAACGGTGTCCTTCTTGGTTGCCCATTCGATTTCGCCTGGAGCGAGAGATCTTCTGAGGCACGAGAGGGTCGGTTACTACGACAGCGGTGGCAGCCTATTTCTCCCCGCCGAGAACATCTACGTGTACGTAGACAAGCCGGCACCGAAGGCCCTGTCGAAATCCATTCGATCCCTGTATTCGGGTCGTCGCGCGCAAGTGCTGCACGCACTTCTGATGCGGCATCGCGAGTGGTTCGGGGTCAAGGAGACCGCCGAGCAGGCGCGAGTCTCGCCGGCGACCGCCTCGCAGGTGCTGTCTGAACTGGAGAGATTCGATTGGGTGGTGTCTCGCGGAAAGGGGCCAGCTAAGGAACGCCAATTGCGAGAGCCTGGCGCGTTGCTCGATGCGTGGGCCAAGCAACTAGCGGTCATTCGGCCCCTTGCAATGCGGCGTTACTTTGTGCCCTCGGTGCCCGCCGACAGGCTCGTTAAGAGGTTTGCAGAAGTTTGCGCTGCCAATCAGGCCGAATATGCGATCACCCACGAGGCGGCAGGACAACGGTACGCGCCCCGCCTGTCGACCGTCTCCCAGCTACGTTGTCGACTAGTGGTTGGCGCATCAGCAGATGGAGTCCTTGACGCACTCGACGCTCACATCGTCGACCAAGGCGCGAACCTTACGGTCATCGATGTTAAGTCGCCTGGCACATTGCTGTTTCGCGAGTTCGTCGACGAGATTTGGCTGGCGAGTCCCGTCCAAGTCTACCTTGACCTCTTATCGGGTGAGGGCCGTGCCAAGGAACTGGCGGGGCACCTGCGCGATGAAAAGATCGGCTTCTAATGGCGAAGCCCGTGACCCTAGAGGGCTACACCGATCAGCACCCGGTTGATTGCGAGGGCGTTAGTTTGCAGATCGCTTGCAGCACCTTCAATAACTCCTTGTACCGATCATCGCAAGAGCTGCCGATGTCGTGGTCTTTCCGAGACGCCGCGAGACGGGATCCTCAGTTCTCGGGATGAACTCCGAACTGCGCGATCCTCGCCCCGCCGTAGATCCCCCAGCGGACCTGGTTCTCGCTGGAATCGTAGATATCGATGTCCCAGACAACTTCGGATGGGTCCGTTCCAGTAAATTCTCTGATGCGAGTGCCTCGGTCCTGGCCGCCGCCCGGTGCGAGAACGTCCTCCCAGTCTAAGGACATGTCTGTCACGACCGCTGCGCTGCCGTAGAAGAGCAGGACGTTTCCGGTCGTCGGCATAGCATCGGCCTCTCCCATAGCGAATGTCATCAGCCGGTCAATCGCTGGCCCTTGCGAAGCCCAAAGCTGCTTTACCGAGCGGGTTGCTTCGTCAATGGCATACTCCACCGCTCGGGTCCATGTCTGGGCCGGACGGAGCGGAGGTGCGAACGGCCGGGCGGAGAAGGTGCGATTGTCAAAGAGCAGCAACGTCCCTTTCGAAGTGAGCTGCGGCATGTGCTGGTGATAGAACCACCCCATCTCCCCGTCTGGAGTGAGCAGCTTCGGCTGCAAGTGAAGCGGCCAGCCACTGTGGTCGCCCAGGATCCAGACGATCTCGCCGGTCTTGCGGTCCACCTTGACGACCGCATCCTGCATTCGGAAAGAGATCAGGAGCGAATCGTCCCTCTCATCGTGGAAGAATCCATTGCCGTGGGACCAGTCCCAGGCTCCCGGGAAGCCTCGGTTGATCCAGTAGTTGGTAAAGGTCTCGTACCCGATCCGATAGGGATCGAGATGATCGAGCGCCTTCCAGACCCAGGCGACCTCGCCGTCCCGTGTGAACTCGACGATCACGTCGCCCATTACCCGCTGGCGCTTCCGTGGGGCATCAGGATCAGTCTCGCTGCTGTACCAGTTGTCGTATTCGCGGATCTCCGTTCCCATCACGATGAGGTTTCCGTTTGAGAGCTCGTCGATTTCGTGATGCATCGTCAGCGTCGGAATCGGAATTCCGTCCGCCTCTCCCTGCGGTCGATCGGCGGCGTACCAGTGTCCGACGCGATTGCCGAGAACGTCGATTTCGGTCGCCCGGTTGTCAGTGGTCACGAACGCGAAGTTGCCATTCCTGAGGGGCTCGACATCGCTGATCCTTGCATCTGACTGATAGCTCCAGACGATCTCGCCGTTGTGATCGATCGCCGCCAGCAGTCCGAAGGTGGCTCCCATGCGGCGTCTGCGCTCGCCTTGCAGGCGGGGCAGCACCCGCCTGAGACTCAGCAGCGTGTAGCCCGGCTCCATCCTTGCCGGCTTGCTGACCATGACCCGTACCGGAGGGATGCGCGTCTTGTCGTCGGGCTTTGCCGGCGTCGTGAACTCCAGCTGCTTGGGTGATTCTGCGGTCTCGCCCTGCGAACTGGTGATTTTGACGCCGATCCGGTGTGACTTGCCGTACTTCATGCCCACGACAGGCAGGCCCCCCGCAGGGTTCCGGTCCGCTGGGTATTCAAGGGCCCACTGGCGCTGGCCATCGGAAACGGTAAGGGTCGTCTGGACCGGTTGAGCGGTCTCGAACGATACGATCGCCGCCAGCGGAACTGCGGGATTCGGATTCGGCCGAATTGTCGGCTGTGTCTTGAATATGGGTTCGCCGCCCAATGGCGGGCAGACGGCTGCAATGGCAAGTGCAGCCCATGAAAGGGCGGAGCTTCGGTTGCGCATGGTTGAGCTTGCTTGAAGTGTAAGGAGTCGATTGCACCGACTGCCACCGCGGTCCGTGCGACAATTACCGGATCATGGCCGGAATCCTGCGGTACGGTTCCTATGTTCCGTACTGCCGCCTGCAACGGGTCCGGCTCGAGGGCGGTGGACAGGGCGAGCGAGCGATCGCCAATTTCGATGAGGATGCGACCTCGCTAGCGGTTGAAGCGGGGCGCGAGGCGATGCGCGGAAGCGCACGCGCACCGGCCACGCTGTTGTTCGCCTCAACCTCCCACGCTTACGCGGAGAAGCTCAACGCGGCCGGGGTGCATGCGGCGCTCGACTTGCCGCCAGAGACCCGGCTGGTCGATCTCTCGTCTTCGAGCGGGGCGGGCGTGGCCGCGCTGGGGCTTGCGTCCGAGATCGGCACCGGGCGACCGTCCTTGGTTTGCTGCGCCGACATGGTCGTCGGCGCGCCGATGGGCGCCCGCGAAGCGATGGGTGGCGATGCGGCCTGCGCCTTCTTGGTTGGTGACGGCGAAGGGGCGGTGGCGCGGATTCTCGGCAGCGGTTCCCATGCCGAGGAGCTGCTGGATGTCTGGCGCGGCCCCGAGCAGCAGTTCGCGCGGCAGTGGGAAGAGCGCTTCGCGCAGCAACGCTTGGTGCCGGCGCTGGCGAGCGCGTTCGAGCGCTGCTTGGCAGAGTCCGGCCTTGCGTCTTCCGATCTCAAGCGCGTCGCGGTGGACTCCGGGCATCGCAAGGTCGGAAGCCTGTTCGCGCGAGCGGCGGGCCTCCGGCCCGATCAACTCGCCGACGACTTGTCTGGCAGCGTGGGACGGGCGGGAGCCGCTCATGCCGGGCTCCTGCTGGCCGGCCTGCTGGACTCGGCCGAGCCGGGAGACAACCTGGCGGTGCTTAGTGCCTCCGACGGAGCAAGCGCGCTGATCGTGCAAGTGACCGAACATATCGGCGACCATCGCCCGGTTCACTCGGTCGCCGATTGGATCCAGTCCAAGCGCGCCGACGTCGCCTACGAGACCTATCTCAAGTGGCGGGAAATCCTGCCTTTCGAGCCGCCTAGGCGTCCCGATCCGCCCCGGCCTGCCGCGCCGCCAATGCGGCGTTCGGAACGCTGGAAATACGCCTTCGTCGGTTCGCGCTGCCGCACCTGCGGAGCCGTCAACCTGCCGCCCCAAGTCGTTTGCGTCCAGTGTGGCGCGGTCGACTCGATGGACGAAGTACCGTACGCCGATGCGACTGCTCGGATCGCCACCTACACGGTCGATCATCTGGCATACTCGCTACAGCCGCCGGTGGTGGCGGCGGTGATCGATTACGACCAGGGCGGTCGGTTCGCCTGCGAACTTGCCGATGTCGATCCCAAGAAAGTGGAGATTGGGCAGGAGTTGGAGATGACGTTCCGCCGCCTCTACACTGCCGATGGCGTCCGGAACTATTTCTGGAAGGCTCGCCCGCGGCGTTAGAATCAAGTCCGAAGGAGGTCTGACACGCATGCCTAGCAACGGAATCCGGGATCGTGTTGCCATCGTGGGAATGGGATGCACGCGCTTTGGGGAGCATTGGGACCGCGGAGCGAACGAGCTGCTCGTGGAGGCGGCGCTCGAGGCCTGCCGCTCCGCGAAGATCGAGCGTGAAGACGTTGACGCCTATTGGATGGGAACGCTGACCAGCGGGCGCTCCGGCCTGCTGCTCTCAGAGCCGCTCAAGACCGGCTACAGGCCGATCACGCGCGTGGAGAACTTCTGCGCCACCGGCAGCGAGGCGATCCGCAACGCCGCCTACGCCGTAGCTTGCGGTGCCTACGACTTGGTCATGGCGATCGGCGTTGAAAAGCTGAAGGACTCAGGCTATTCAGGCCTCGCCTCGGCGGGGGGCACGCCAACGGATGGCACGCAGTCCTCGATGACCGCGCCGGCCACCTTCTCGCTCTTGGCGCCCGCCTATGCGAAGAAGTACGGATTGGATCCGGATACCCTGCGCCGGGTACTCACCAGGATCGCCTACAAGAATCACGCGAACGGGGCTCGCAATCCCAAGGCGCAGTACCAGCGGGAAGTGCCTGAGGCGACCATCGAGAACGCGCCGAAAGTAGCGGGCATGCTCGGCGTGTTCGATTGCTCGGGCGTGAGCGACGGAGCATCGGCCGCGATACTGTGCCGCAGCGAGGATGCCCACAAGTACACCGACAACCCGCTGCTGATCAAGGCGCTGTCGTTCATCGCCGGTCCGGCCGATGGCGCCAAGCGCCAAGACTACGACTACACAACGTTCCCCGAAGTCGTGGCCAGCGCGGCAGACGCTTACGCGCAAGCCGGTGTTCGCAACGCCCGCGACGAAATCTCGCTGGCCGAGGTCCATGACTGCTTCACTCCGACCGAGCTAGTGCTGATGGAGGACCTAGGGTTCTCCACGAGGGGCACGGCTTGGCGGGACACCCTGGACGGCCGGTTCGAGATCGGCGGCGCCCAGCCGGTCAATCCTGATGGCGGCCTGAAGAGCTTCGGGCATCCGATCGGCGCCAGCGGGCTCCGCATGATGTACGAAATGTGGCTGCAGTTTCGCGGCGAGGCCGGCCCTAGGCAGGTCGATGCGCCAAAGCTTGGATTGACGCACAATCTGGGCGGCGCTCCGGGACGCTGTGTCAGCTTCGTTTCGGTAGTCGGGGCCAACTGACGGCGGAGCCCACCGGAGGGTTCGGCAGGCGGTTCTCAGCCCAGGGCGAAGGCGCGCATTGACAGGGGTCCAGCGATGAGACAGCCGGCCGCCAGACTGGTCGACCTCGGTCAGCTTCGCGGCCCGGACCTAGAACCGGTGCTGGAGGCCCAGCGGGCGCATTGGCGCGAGCGGCTGGCTTGGGACAATCGGGACGCTACCGACGCGATTCGCCGCCTGCTCAATCAGCGGTGCCTGGCCGGCTTGGCGGTGCTGGTCGGCGGCTGCCCGGTCGGCTACAGCTATTTCATGCTGCAAGGCAGCAAGGCAGTCGTCGGGGAAGTGTTTCTGCTGCCGGCTGAGCGGGCGCCTTACCTTGAGCGGATGCTGCTAGAAATGACCGTGATCATGGCCTCGCGGGATTCCGGGGTGAAACGCGTCGAAGGCCAGTTGGCAAGCTTGGCTGCGTTTCCAGATGTACAGATCGTGGTCCCGGGTGAGCTGCAGGTCTATCCGCGTCAGCTGATGATCAGGGAGCCATGCGAGGCGTTGCCCGAGCAGGGCTCGGTCGATCCGGGCATGCGGTTCCTACCTTGGACGGACTCGCAGTTGGAGCCCGCTTCAGAACTGATTGCCGAAGCCTATGTCGGGCACGTCGACGCCAACATCACCGAGCAGTATCGCAGTGTGTCCGGCGCCAAGCGATTCCTGGAGCAGACGATCAACAGGGGCAGTAGCGGGCGGTTCTTGACGTCGGCCGGCTTCGTCGCCCGACAAGCGTCGTCGCCAACGCTGCGGGGCGTCTGCTTGGGAAGCATGGTGGGCGCCCGCGTTGGGCACATCACCCAGCTTTGCGTGGCTCCCGCGTGGCACGGCTTTGGCATCGGTTCCGAACTGCTGCGGCGGGCCGTGGACGGCTTCCGGCGGGCCGGATGTAATGCTGTAAGTCTGACCGTGACGGCGTCTAACAAGCGTGCCGTCCAGCTCTACGAGCGCACCGGGTTCAGGACCTTGGCGTCCTTTCCCGCGTTTGTCTGGAATCGTGCTTGATCGGGTGCCCAGCTGGGCTTGGCGTTGATGAGAGAACGGGGGGATTGATCGTGAGAATCGGTGTGATTGGCCTGGGGTTCATGGGCAGCACGCATTTGGAGGCCTACCGCGAAGTGTACGACTTCGAGCTGGCGGCCGTCTCGAGCTCGAGCGACCGGAAGCTCTCCGGCGACCTCGGCGATGTCGGCGGCAATCTGGACCGCGGAGGCGGGCAGGTCGATTTCGGCTCGGCCGCCCGCTACAAGCAAGCCGAGGATCTTATTGACGATGTCCGCGTGGAAGCGGTGGACATTTGCACGCCCACGGATCTGCACAAGCCACTGGCCCTGAGGGCGCTCGCCGCAGGCAAGCACGTGCTGGTGGAGAAGCCCATGGCGCTGACCGAGGCTGATTGCGCCGAGATGATCGAGGCCGCCACTGCGGCCGGCCGGGTGTTGATGGTGGCCCAGGTCCTGCGGTTCTTCCCCGCCTACGTGGCCGCCAGGGCGAAGATCCTCTCGGGGGAACTTGGCAGAGTCCGTGCCGCTTCGTTCCGCCGCCGTTGCGCTGCGCCGGCTTGGGGCGCGTGGCTGAAGGATCCCGCACGGAGCGGGGGAGGCGTCTTCGACCTCTTGATCCACGACTTCGACTACTGCCGGCACCTATTCGGCAAGCCTGAAGCAGTTAGCGCGAGCGGCCCGGAGGATCTTGAGCTGGGCATCGACGTGGTCGAGGCGCGCTTGGATTATGGCGACGGCGTGCCGGTAATTGTCACCGGAGGGTGGCATCACCCCGAGAGCTTCCCGTTCTCCATGGAGTTCACAATTGTGTGTGACCGCGGGACGCTCGATTACAGCTCTGACAAGCCGGGACTGCCCTTGTATGGCTCCGACGGGAGGATGATCGAGGTCGACCTGCCCGAGAAGGATGGTTTCGTTGGCGAACTCCAGAGCTTCGTCGATAGTTGCCAAGAGGGCACTCCGCCAACGGACTGTCTGCCCGAAGAATCAGCGGAGTCCGTCGCCATGGCCCTGGCGATGGGGCGCTCGCGCGCCAGCGGGGGCGCTAGGGTGGTTCTGTCTTGATCGGTGCGATCCTAGCGCTCGTTTTCCCAGTGAGCCCGCTCGGTCGAGAACAGTAGGGCCATCGCGCCACCGCGGTCGTCACGGCCCAGGATCGCCTCGCGGGCGAAGTAGGCCCGCAGCGAAGTCTGCCTGCCCGTGCTGCGGCAAACATCCACCAGTGTCGCGTCGGACTTGATCCTAGCCAGGACGGCCTTCCAGGCGCGATCCGCCACGGGCTCGAATTCCGCACGATCGAGCCAGCCTCTTCGCAGGCCTCGGGTAAGGGCGAAGCCAGTCATGGCTGTGGATGTGAACTCGCGGTAGCTCTCGGGACGATCCACCACTTGGTGCCACATGCCGGTAAGATCCTGATGCCGTGCCATGGCGCGCATGTGCGCTTGGTATGACGCCAGTGCCTCGGCGTTGCCCGGATGTTCCTTCGGCCAGTCCGACAATGCGAGCGCCAGTCCTAGCGCCGGGAATCCGTTACCCCGGCCCCAGGCCGCTTGGTCCAGGGGCGAATGGCGGTAGAGCCCGTCGGATCGCAAGTCGAGATCCTGCATGAAGTGCAGGTGGCGCAGCGCCATGTCGAAGTAACGGTTCTCCCCGGTCAGGCGCCCGACACGTGCGAGGATCGCGCAGCCCATGAACACCGAGTCGCTCATCTCGTTGTGAGACGGCATCGAACACTTCAGCGCCCCATCCGGCTCGAATCCCAGATCGGCAGCTGACCGCGCCAATGCCAAATAAGCCGGATTGTCGGTCCGCTCGTATAGGTCCGCGAAAACTAGGTGACCCGAGATGGTGCTTCCGCTCGGGCGGTCCCCCAAGGATGGCTTGCCCTCGAGAAACGGCCTTGCGATCCGCTCTACGTCTGCCAGGGGGCTCTCGCCGGCGATATCGCCCAATCGCATTCGCCCGATCAGTGCCAGAGCGGGTATGTATGTGGCGGTGTCAAGCGCATGGCCGTAGGCCGGGGCGAGCTGGCCGGCAACTTCGACCGGGGAGCGGGAGACCCTTTCTTGCAGCTCTCTGCGCGCCCCGGAAGGCGGCTGCGATTCCGCGAGTGCTACCAGTATTTCGGTTGCTTCGTGTCGCAGCTCGTCCAGAGTCTTACCGTCGGCGTTGAGGCGGAGTGTGGTAGCTGGCACACGCCCGACATCTGCGGGCGACAGACCCCGCTGCAATGCCTCTGCCAGCGCACTCGGCCGCTCGTCGAAGCGCAGGTCAACGACCAAATCCGGCGCCAGCATGCCGATGAATCGCCACAGGTACTGGGCCTCGACCGCGTCTCCCAGATAGGCCGGGCCGGCGGGCGGGAAGCGTTCGACGGGTTCCCGATCGGGAAAAGCGTTCAATACGATCGACAGGGCGAACGGGCCGTCCCCGCTGTGTCGCAGCAGCGCAGCCGCCAAATCAACGGATTCCTGGCCTCCGTCAAGCCCCGCAACAAGCAAGATCCGCGGTGCCGGCGTCTCGTAGTCGGGTGGACTCCAACCAATTCCGGCGCGGATCGGGCTGCCGGCTGCGGACACTCCGATCGACGTATGGAAAAACTCTGCTGCCGCCGGCGATGGCAGGGCTAGGCACAGCGCGCCGACGAAGGCAGGCAGCATCCCGCAGCGCTTCCTGCCAACGGTACGATCCTGTTCCGGGCCAAGCATCTCAGTTTGCCGCCAGCGTTGCCGTCTGTCCATAGAGCCGGACCTTGGGGTGTTCGACGACCGCGCGGTATTCCCACGAGCGCTGGCTATCGACACGAGCCAGCTTGGCCGAGAATTCGCCCGGCGCGGACATCGGCGTCAGCTTCTTGCCGACCACCTTCCACGGGTCGTCCTCTTCGTACATCTCGGCGGTGCTCTTCCTGCGCCTGTATTCGAACCCGACACGCACGGTCCGTGCGTCCCCCAGATCCTTCAGATCGGCCCGCAGGAGGGCTCCGCCACCCTCCCATGACGCGTCGCTATGCGTCTGCACTTCCGGCGGCTGGAGGCCTGGCACGACGTCGGTGATCTTGAGCACGACGGGGTTGGGCCAGCGCCGGTCGTTGTATAGCCGCTGGGCTCGGTAAGCCGTGATGCGGAGGCCCGCGGAGGTCTGCTCCCACTGGGTTTGAGGAGTCACTTCAGGTTGGTATTCCAAGACTCTCTCGTTTTGGCCCAGCACGCGCACCGTCGTGTCCTCGGAAACCTTGACTGATTGCAGCGTCACGGTCTTGCGCGCGCCCCAAGCCCAATCGGTGCCCGGCACGAAGGCGTATACGGTGTCTGCGTCCTTGGCCTTGGTGAACCACACATCGCCCTCGTTGGTGATCACCCAAGGCCGGACCTTGCCGACGGCCTCCGCGTTGACGATGTTCCACAGCGCCATTTCGCGCATCCGCGCCTCTTGCTCGACCGGCAGCGCGCCGTTCGGCATCGGGCCGATGTTGAGCAGGAAGTTGCCGCCCTTGGCGCGGGTCTCGATCCAAGCCCCGATCAGCACACCGCCCGACTTGTAGTGCTCGTTGGTGCCGCGGTACTGCCACTGCGTGCCCATCGTCATGTTGCCTTCCCAAGCGCCCTCCAAGGGAACCCCTGGGGTGTATTGCTCGGGTGTCTCGATTTCTCCGCGTGTCACTACGGTGTCCGGAGAAATCTCCCAGATCAGTTGCTTCATTTCCTCGACGATCTCGTCTCGCGGCACAGGCGAACCGGTCGGCGGATCGAAGAACACCACGTCGATCGGACCATAGTTGGTCATCAGTTCTCGCTCTTGGGCCAGATTGAGCTCCAGCAGGCCGGGATTGTTCGGAGGGAGCACCTCGGCCCGGAGTCGGCTGATGAGCGTGCCTTGGCGGTACAGGAAGTGGAAGTCGTCGGGCGAGAAATACCAGCCGACAGCGATCCCCTCGGCCCGGAATGCATCTGCGATCTCTTTCGCCGTGTCGCGCCCAAACGGAGTGTTGACGATGTTGAAGTCCGTGGTGGCGGTGTCGAACATGCAGAAGCCCGAGTGATGCTTGGCCGTGAAGACGACATACTTGAAACCCGCAAGCCTGGCGACCCGCGCCCATTCGCGCGGGTCGAATTCCTTGGGATTGAAACTGCGCGGCAGTTCCGTTACGTAGCGCTCCAAGAACTGCTCGTCTGCGCCCACCATGGCGTGGCTGATGACGGAGGTGAGCTGGCTGTCAAGGCTCCAGTGGATGAACAGGCCGAGCCCGAGATCCCGAAACCACTCGACGCGCTCTGGCTTGTTGGCGCACGGGGCGACAACTGTTGCGAGCAGAAAGAGACAGGTAATGGCCAAGCGGTTCATCGCGGAGTGCAGGTATTGTGCCACACGCGTATACGTGGATCACGAGTCGCCGAGCCAAGGGCGGACCGACTGCACCGAGGCTCAATCCACGAGGCGCAGGCAGTTTTCGGGAGGGCTGTCGGTAGATCATTCGCGGATGCTCCGCCAGTGCTTTGCCTCCACAGAGCCATGCCGAATGTCAGTATCAGGAATGATCCCGGAGACGCCTCGGTGGCTACCTCCAATGGGCTGGCCTGAGCCTCCACAGACAGACCTCGGAGGGGGCATCGCAGGATCGCGTTGCGCCGCTGGCTTGAACTGTCGCGGAACTCTCAATCCGTGTCGCTGGCGCGCGTCAGGAATCGGCCCGCATCACATGTGGCTCTATCCCGTACGGTAAAATCCTGCCTTCGGGGCCAACCCTGCGTTAGTAATTGTCCCGTACGATACAATATTGACCTCAAGACGCCTCTTTCAGTATTAATTTTCCCGCACGATAAAGGAAATGTCCGCGGCAATGGGAGAAAAGGTGCCTCACTACGGTCCCGTCCGGTCGCCCCGAGAGCTCGGTCAGCTCGTGCGGTTGCACCGGAAGAGCCGGGGATGGACCTTGGAAAAGCTTTCCCGGTTTGCCAATGTCAGCATGCGCTTTCTGTCCGAATTCGAAAGGGGCAAGGAGACCGCCGAGATCGGCAAGGCTGTGCATGTGCTGCAACTTCTCGGGCTGGAAGCTGTCATCGTTCCCCGGCACGAGATACCGGCATCGCTTCGGCGCGGAGCCAAGGTGGACAAGGGGCGAGGCGAATGAGCGACGACTTGCTCACGGTTTGGTACGGAAGCCGCCGCGTAGGCGAGCTGCAGCGTGGTCCGACCGGAACCATGGACTTTCAGTACGAACCTGGGTGGGTTCGTGGGGATGGTTTCCCGATCTCTCAGTCGATGCCCTTGGATCGGGGGGAATTATCGGCTAGCGCCGAGCGGGCTCACAACTTCTTCGCGAACCTCGTTCCCGAGGGGGGAGCCCGCGACTTGATCGTAGGTCGATATCGCCTTCCAAACGATGATTTCGAGTTGCTGCGGGCATTGGGAAGCGAGTGCGCCGGCGCACTGCTGATTCTGCCCGCAGGCGAAGAGCCCGATTCATCGAGCGCACATGACTACGAACGATTCGATGATGCCAGGCTGGCCGATCTCTTGTTCGATCACGGTTGGAACTTCGGGCCCTCTGAGAACGTTCGCCGTCCAAGGCGGTCTTTGGCGGGCGCTCAGGATAAGACGACGGTTGCCCTATTCGACGGGCTGATCTGGCTGCCCAAGGGCACTACTCCGTCAACGCATATTCTCAAGTTCGACTCCCTCGAATACCGCAACGTGCTCGTGTACGAGTGCTTCGCGACGATGTTGGCTGGGTCGGCAGGACTGCCTGTGGTCGAATTTGAACTGCGGACGCTGGGACGAGACTTCTTCGCGCTGATCAAGCGGTACGATCGAGTCCGCGGCGATGATGGTCAGACACTGAGGTTGCACCAAGAGGACTTTTGCCAAGCGCTGGGCTATAGCAGTCGGAAGAAGTACGAGAGCGATGGCGGTGCGTCTTTCGCTCGCTGCTATCGATTGGTGCGCGATGTCTGTGATGCACCGCTGGACGACCTCGAGCAGTTGCTTCGCTGGCAGATCTTCAACCTGCTCGCCGGCAACTCGGACGGCCACGCCAAGAACCTCTCGCTCCTATATGGCAGGGACGGGACGGCATGTCTGGCGCCCTTTTATGACTTGGTACCGACCCGAGCGATAGCGAATCTCGATCCACGCTTAGCATTCAACGTCGGCGGCGTGCGAGAGCCCGCCAATGTAGGCCGCCGTCATTGGGAGTCACTCGCCGTCGAGTGCGATCTCCGGCCGCGAGCCGTACTCTCGTTGGTCGAAGAAATCTCCGAACATCTGATTGGGCACGCAACCGAAATCAGGGAGCGCTTTGAAGACATCCACGGCACAAGTCCAGCACTGGACCGGGTCGTGCACGTACTCAACAGCCAGTGCCGTCGGGCGACCCGCGGGGATTGACCCGCCTTCATCCATCCGCGCTATGCGGCATGATCACTGCCCGCCCTCTGCGGCAAAGTCTTCTACCTCCAACGCATCATTGAGTTGGTTGAGCCTCAGCGGGTCGACGCCCGGCACAAGCCCGCTGCGATTGGCAACAATCCGGAACGTAGGCAGTTCCGGCTGATCTGAACGGCGTGCCATACCTCGCCGCAAGACATCGTTCACCACTTTCTCGAACGGCCTGCCTTGCAGTCGACTTTGCATCTTCAGAAAGTCTGCTACATCCTCGTCTAGCGTCAATGTCGTTCTCATAGAGCCACCATGGTGTACGGAGCTCGTGATGCCCCAAGACAGCCACCCTACCCAGTCAACATAGCAGCGCGATCCAAGTCTCCCCTAGCGGGGCGACATAGCGCACGCCCTTGCCGGACAGGCCGTGGAACGACTGATAGTGACAGGTTGCCATCGAACGTCCCCCATCTGCGCTGCTCCGGCGTCCCGTGGGTGGGGCGTACGCGCACCGAGCGCACATTCTTGCTTCCAGTCAGACAAGCCCCTCCTCTCCACTTACCAACGCCACGAAAGCGGAGGAATAGGTGATTCTGTTCCCCAAGCGTCTAGAGGAACTATCTTGCAATCATATACCGGAATACGCGAATTTCATTCGAAAACGGCAGTGAAAATGCCGACTATTCACTAAACTGAGTTCATGCTGCTGCGACTCCAAGTTTCCAATCACCGCTCGATACTCGAGCCGGTGGAGCTTTCGATGATCGCTGTGGACAAGGACAGGGCGGCGACGCGACGGTTCGACGGCCTTTCTGAGCAGGTGCTGACCGTGGCCGGAATCTACGGGCCCAACGCGTCGGGCAAGTCCAATGTGCTGGACGCCATGGCTTGGCTGTCGATGGCCGTTGCTGGGTCGCTTCGAGGCTGGGCGGACTACATTCCGCGCGATGCTCACAGGTTCGGAAAGGGGCCCGCGTCCCCAACGGAATTCGATCTGGACTTGGAAGTAGACGGCGTCCGATACACGTATCGGCTCGAATTGGACGACTCGGCTGTGTTGTTCGAGAGCTTGGACAGTTATCCGGAAGGACGACGGCGAAACCTGTTCACACGCCGCAACGGTGAAATCGGCTTTCGCCGGGGCGTTGTCGGAACCCGCGGAATACAGGCCTTGCTGACGCCGACGACATTGGCGCTCTCCGCTGGCAGGCGAGTGGGCGCTTCCGACTTCCCAAGCGTGGCGCAAGCGATCTCGAGCATGCGCATCCTTACGCCCGGGAATAGACGGATTCCTTGGGCCGGCGGCGTTATTCGGTTCGATAGTACGATCGACTTGCTTGCCGACGCCGGGGCCGACCGGCCACGACTGTTTGACACCGGGCAAGATCGATCAGCGGTCACAGATCCTAGCTCTGCGATGGAACTACTTCGCTTCGCGGATTCGGGAATCGACGATTTTGTGATGACTGAAGAGGAGTCGGACCGCCTCGGAGGACTCCGCCATAAACTTGGTCTCATTCATCGAGGCGAAGGTGAGCCGGTCACCTTCGGTCTCGAGGATGAATCAGACGGAACCCAGGCTTGGTTCCGTCTGATCGGTCCGGCGTTCGCAACGCTTAGACTCGGTCGGGTCCTGCTGCTCGATGAGATCGACGCGAGTCTGCATCCCCGTCTCTCGGCCCGACTGATTGAGATCTTCCAAGATCCTCAGACAAATTCCCGCGGAGCTCAACTCGTCTTCACTTCCCACGACACCTCCCTGCTGAACAGCTTGAACCGCGACGAGGTCTGGCTCACCGAGAGAGCCCCTAATGCGACCACTCGCCTCGTCGGCTTGGCCGAATTCCGGGGTGAACGCGTGAGGAAGTCTCTAAATCTAGAGAGAGCCTACCTGCAGGGCCGGTTTGGTGCCGTGCCAGAGGTCGACCAAGCGGCAGTCCGCAGAGCTCTAGGGCTCGTTTCAATGCCCGACGATGGCTAAGTCGACTGGACGGAGGCCACGCAAGGACGGTTCACTCCGACGCAGAACCGCATTACGAGCGCCCAAACGGACCTTCCTCGTGTTCTGCGAGGGCATCAGGACAGAGACTGATTACATCGAGGCGCTGAGAAAAGAGCCAGCGGTTCGGGACTCGGCCTCAGTCGAGATCCGAATAGACCGGACGGCAAGTGGAGCCGTGCCGTTGACTCTGGTTCACAAAGCGGCCGAGGCCCGAGATCGCTATTCCCAAGAGGAAGGCGAGATCGATGAGGTGTGGTGTGTCTTCGACGTCGAATGGCCCCACAACCATCCCAATCTTCGTGAAGCAAAAGAGAAGGCTAAGGCGAGGAATGTCAATCTTGCCGTTTCGAATCCCTGCTTCGAGTTGTGGCTGGTGCTTCATTTTGAAGAATGCACAGCCTGGCTCAACGGTGACACTGCGGGCAAGCTACGCTGTCAACACGACAAGAGTTCAGGCAAGGGATTGGAGGGCTCGGAGTACATGCCCCTGCGGACTGTGGCAGCGAAACGTGCGCGTGCGTTGGCGGCCAAGCACGCAGGAGACGTAACCGAGTTTCCGCACGACAATCCATCGTCGGGCATGCACCGTCTCGTTGAGGCGATCGAGTCCAACGGGTAAGACACCCTAGCTTCGGCGATCGGTGCGGCAAGGGAAGGTCCGGTATAGCAATGGGTCGCGCGTGCAAGAGGTTCTAATACCTGCACTTGCCGCTAGAACTACTAGGTCCGCCGCCGGGCGCTCGTTCTCGAAAATAGAGCGAGGCGTAGTGCGAGATCTGCCCTTTCCTGCGGTTCAATCGAGCAGCGCCATAACCAATCCGCTGCGGATCTTCGGCGAGAACCAGGTCGACTTGGGCGGCATCATGCGCCGCTGCCGGCATACCTCGACAAACTGCCCCATTGTCACTGGCGGCAGGGTCACCGCGAACGCGTACTCGCCCGTGTCAACCCGCTGGCGCAGGTATGTCGCGTCACGGTTGCCGCCGACGAACGTCAGCCGCTCGTCCCGCGGATCTGAAATCCCGCAAAGCTCGTCGAACACGCGCTTCTGCACGATGGCGGCGTCAATGCACTCGGCGGCATTGTCCGCATCGTAGGCCTCGCTGCGGGGCGTGAGTCTCAGCCATTCTTGCCCGGTGTAGAGTCCGATGCTATGCGGCGCGGTGGGTTGGTAGTCGGTGTCGACCGGAGCTTGGTCCACGCGAAAGTGCCGGGACAAGGCTTGCCGCCACGAAGCTGCGGACTCCTGATTCGCTTTGACCAAGCGGTTATATGGCGCCAGGCCCATGCTGCTTGCAGGGAACGCAATCGCCAAGAACCCATCGAGACCTAGCATTGCTGCTGCGGCGCTGCGGTGGTTTCCGTCGGCGACGTATGCGAACGGCTCGGCTGCGAGCGCCTCGAGCAAGGTTGTGCGCTGGCGGCTAGCCTCCAGAATCCAGATCCTATGTGTGCAACCGTCCTCGGCGAGCGCCTCGTAGTCCGCTAATCGGCTATCGGCGGCGGCTGCAAGGAGTTTCGACAAGCGGTCATCGGTGTCCTCAACGGCGTTGTTGACCCCGCCGATGATGGAACGGGTGGCTTCGATCAGGTCGGCGCGACCGCGAGCTTTCTTTGGACGAACGCCCTCATTGCGGACTATCGTCCCTTGCGGTGTCTGTTCGGTCAGGATATCGCTGGTCGGTGCGAGCCCCACGAGCCCAATCTGACGGATGGCAGGCCGGGATGGGTCTGCGATCTCGTATAGGAACAACGCTTCGCGAACCTCGCGAGTCAGCGAGTTGGCACGAAGTTCGGCCATTCGGGAACTCGCTGCCTGCAACGCCTCCGGCGATCCCTCGGAAAGCATCGCGTCCGGCGAATCTGCGCATGCGTGGGGCATGGTGATCCGCAGCACGCTGTCCGGTTGGCGTTGAAGCAATTCGAAGATCTCGAGGTCGCTCTGGAATTCGTCGTAGTTAGGACTGCACAGCCGCTGGGCCGCAGGGGAATCCACCGGAACGAGAGCGCGGGGAATGGGGTTGAGCGTGACCATAGTGGGCAGTGTTCGGCGCGGGCATCGATCTTGCCGCGCATGGAGAAATAGCCGACCGAGGGCGACCGGGTAACCTCTCTCAGCTTGCCGGTTTCCGCAAATGGCCGCAACCGGGGATCCGCAGGGAGTCGAGCCAGCAACTTCGCGTCCCAATCAATCGGCTGGCGAAACCGAGCCAGCCGCTGACAGGTCTTATGATTGAGGGCAAGGGGAGTCAGAAGCATGTTTGCCGCCGTGCGACCGATATTGATCACGATCTTATTGGCCAGTTTGGGCTTCGCTCAGGGCGGCCAGAAAAAAAACCCGGTAAACGGGAAATGGGATGCCACAGTGGGCGGACGGTCCTATCACTTCGTGATCGTGGAGGACCAAGGCGACGTCTCCGGCACAGTGACGCCCGCAGGTGCAGAGCCGGTCGAAATCGAATACGGCCTGATTTTTGACGACGAATTGGAGTTCACGACAGTCGAAGGGGGGGTTGAGTTCGAATGGACCGCCAAGGCAGGCAAGAACGCGATCAGAGGCACTCGAGTTAATCTTGACGACGAATCCGAAGTGCGGTTTACGGCTAGGCGAGCCCGCTGACCCCGCCGCGCCCCAAGTCTTGTGTTGGGGCGGCGGTGGCTCAGGTGACGGATTCTTGCTCGGGACATTGCATTGTTCCAGACGCCTGACCGTCATCTGGTAGAAGTACCGTTTGAGCTTGACGCTTGCGCGCTCTTTGTCCTGAATGTCACCGGTGTCGTTCCGGACGGCCCAACTCCGCCTCTCGACTCCTTGTCTCGGTACAAGGCTGGTGACTTGGGTCTAGTTTCGGTCGCAGAGCATTGCCATTGTAGGCTTGCATCATCCCTTGCCGCTCTCCGGATCACAAGCCTTGGAGCTGTCGAAGCGCCCCCTGCGCACGCGCTCGGGTCACGATTGCACCAATTCTTGAGAATCGCCCATGCGGTGGGCGGAAATTGCCCATCGCATGGGCGATCCGCAATACCTCCCGAGGATCGCCTCGGGTCTTGATTGAGCGTGGCCTTCAGGCCATGGCATCGATTGGCAACCTTGTCGACCTCCGGCGGCTCATGCGCGCAGCGTGCTTGGGTCGCGGAACCGTCGTTAGCCAGACGGAGCTTGGCCGTGACACCCGGACCCCGCGGGCTACGGCCGGACTCCAGCGCCGACGGTTCTGTTCTGGCTCACGACTACCGAACTAGAACTTGGCGTCGTCGTGGAGAGCGACGGCCGGCTGCTGCCGATCAATTCAAGAAGTAGGTCCGGTACAGGGTGTCGCGCTGCTTGGGGATAAACCCTGCCTCGCGGATCATCCGCCGCAAGTCCTCTTCTGTGGCCGAATGGCTCGCGCCCGCTTGGCGGACGACGTTCTCCTCCAGCATCACGCTGCCCACGTCGTTGCCGCCGAAGCGCAAGCCGAGCTGGCACACCTTCAGCCCCTGGGTGACCCACGAGGTCTGTACGTTGAGGATGTTGTGCAGGTATAGCCGCGAAATCGCCAGCGTCTGCAGGAACTCGCACGCGGTCGCCTCTTCGGGAACCTTCTTGCCCAAGGCAGTGTTGTCCGGCTGGAAGGGCCACGGGATGAATGCCGTGAAGCCGCCCGTCTCGTCCTGCAGCTGCCTCAAGGTCTCCAGGTGAGCGACTCGGTGCTCGATGGTTTCGCCGCAGCCGAACATCATGGTTGCGGTCGTGTTCATGCCGATCTGGTGCGCCGTGCGGTGGACTGTGATCCAGTCTTCGGTGGTGCACTTGAGCCGGGCAATGCGACGCCGCACCTCATCGTCGAGGATTTCCGCGCCGGCTCCGGGCATGGAGTCCATGCCGGAGTCTTGCAGGCGCATCAGCGTGTCCCTGATGGTGAGGCCGCTCACTTCGGCGATGCAGAGGATTTCGGGTGCCGAGAGGCAGTGCAGCTGGACCTCCGGGAACCGCTGCTTGAGGCGGCTGAACAGGTCCTCGAAGTAGTCGATCGCGAGGTTTGGATTCACGCCGCCCTGCATGAGCACGCCGGTTCCCCCGCAATCCACCGTCTCTTGGATTTTGTCCGCGATCGTCTCGAAGGGCAGTACGTAGCCTTCGGAATGGCCCATCGGCCGGTAAAACGCGCAGAAGCTGCAGTATTCGGTGCATTCGTTGGTGTGATTGATGTTGCGGTCGATGATGTAGCTGGCGATGCCGTGCGGGTGCAGCTTTTCGCGGAAGGCATCTGCCTCCATCCCGAGCCCGATCAGATCGTCGCTCCTGAAAGACTCGCGGGCTTGGTCCTTGGTCATCATCGTCTCTGCTCGCGGCCCGCCTAGGGCGCTGCCGTGCCGCAGAAGGTTCGAGCAGCACTGGCCATGCGCCGTTCCGGAGATGTCCATCATACTTTGCCGCTGGGCGCTGTGCGCCCCGGAGGTGACGTCACGTCAGCCCCAGCGCCGAACTCGCGGGCTGGCGCGGACTCGGACAGGTAGCGGATAGCCCTTGGTGCCGGTATCAAGCCTTGCGTCGCTGCCAATCGCAAGTACGTATCCATCGCTTCACGTGCGGCTGGGGTGAGCTCATAGCGAATGTGGCGCGTGAGATATTTCCGGACGAGACCTGCTTCGAATCCCAGCCGGCTGCTCTCGGCTGCCACGATCTCCTCGATCCGCCCGAGGCCGTAGGTAGCGGACCCCGTCAGCGCGGCCACCAGCGCGCCGGGGTCCTCAATGGGCTTTGCGGCCCAGACAGCGAACACCATGGGAAGGCCGGTCAGGGCCTGCCATTCTGCCCCGAGATCGTAAACATGAACCGGCTGGCCCCGCCAGTCGGACATTTCGGGGTCGAGCCTCAGGGCTGGATCTCCGATGATCAGGGCGGCATCGGCGGCCTGCAGCATCTTGTCGAGCTGCGGAGGATGAGGATGGACGGCGGGCCTCGTGCCGTAGAGTTCGAGAGCCAAGACCTGCGCCAAGACCACCGAGCTGCGAGACCCCCTATCGATCGCAATCGATTCAATTTCGGCGAACGGCTTCTTGCAGACCAGCAGGATGCTCCGGACGGATCCGCGGCAGGCGATGCATCCTCGCGGCGCGACCTCTAGGTCGGGTTGCCGCGCCAATTCAATCGTCGGGACCAGCCCAGCGTCGACTTCGCCCGAGCGTAACTTCTCGGCGCAGTCGGCGGGCGTCGCAAATTCCAGTTCAACGAGGCGCCGCTGTGGGCCGTGGGCTAGGCCCCAGACCAATGGCGCAGTGTTGAGATAGCTTACTGCGCAGACTCGTGGCGTAGCTGGCATAGGGGCCGGTTGAGAGAAGCGATAGGCCTATGGTCCGGCCCTCAACGGGGCCGTCAAGCACTGCCGTGCGCACTCAGGTAACCTACAAGGGTTGCTTTCGCCATTGTAAGTAAGGTTAGTTCTGCCATGAAATCGAGTTTCGGCCGCCTTGTGCTGGGGGCCCTAATCCTACTTGTTCCAACATTGTCCGCAGCGAGCACTTTCTCGCTCGACGCGCCCGTGCTGGGCTACGTGTTCGATCCGGACACCGGCGAGCTTCGCCGCATGGACGGGTTCCCTGGCGCTTCCAGCTTGAGCGCTCCCATTGATCTCGGCTTCCCGATCATGCAGGCTGTTCTGGCAGCGGACCAGAAGTCGGTGATCGTCCAAGACGGCGAAGGTCGCATGCTGTGGGTCAACCTCGCTGTGACGCCGCCTGCAGCCAGCGCTCTGGAAGATGCCATGGCCGCGGATGGGGCCATGTTTAGTCCAAGCGGCCGGCGCGCCGCTCTGTATTCGAGCGCCACCGGACGCCTTCAGCTGCTCGAAGTCGTGGATGGCAGGCCGCAGTTGGGGGACGAGGTCGACAGCCTCGAGAGCATCGGAGGCTGGAAGGGATTCGCGCTTAGCGATTCCGGCACCGTGCTGGCCGCTTCGATGCGCGAAGCCGGCGGGGCGCTGTACATGCTGAAGCCGGATCAGCTGCCGCAGCGCGTAGTCGGCATCGAGAGCTTGGGCGGCTTGGCATTCTTCTCTGGCAGCGATGATGCCGTGGTCGCCGATGCGGGTGCGAACGAAGTGTTGCTGCTGCGCTCGAACTCCGGCTGGTGGCACGCCTCGTCAGTGGCGACAGTCGACGATTTCATCGAAAATCCTTTCTCGATCCAGGTGACGGCCGATGGGCGCTTCGTCGCCGCAGCTGTTTCTGGCGGAGTTGCGTCAGTCCCGCTGGGCGGGGGCGTCGCGCAGTTTACTCCCTGCGCTTGCGCACCGAGGGCCCTGGCTCCACTGGCCGGGGGGAACACCTTCTTGCTGACCGAGGACACGTCGTCGCCGCTGAAAGTCATCGAAGTGGGCGATCGCTCGCGGGTGTTGTTCGTGCCTGCGATCCCGCAGGAGATCGAGGAGATTTCCAAGTAGCGCGGGACTATTCGGCTGCCAGTCTCGAACCGCAGCCGGACCGGCCCTTGAAACCAGACGTGTGCGGGAGCCGATGGGCCCTTACGCCAACCTCTTGGTAGACTGCGCCGACGGCCTGGCGGTCCTCACCGTCAATCGCCCCGACAAGCTCAATGCGCTCAATGGCGAGACGCTTGATGCCCTCGCCGAGTTCTTCGGCGATGCTGGGACGTCGGGCGATGTCTCGGCAGTGATCGTCACGGGCGCGGGAGAGAAGAGCTTCATCGCCGGAGCGGACATCGAAGAGGTTTCAGGCTTTACCCCGCTCGAGGGACGGCAGTGGGGGCTTCGCGGGCAGGCGCTGCTGCACCAGATCGAATCGCTGGAGAAACCGGTCATTGCCGCCATCAACGGCTTTGCCCTGGGCGGCGGGCTGGAATTGGCGATGGCTTGCCACGTCCGCCTGGCATCGTCCAACGCGCGCCTCGGCCAGCCGGAGCTAAAGCTGGGAATCGTGCCCGGCTTCGGCGGCACGCAGAGGCTTCCCAGGATCGTCGGCAAGGGGCTCGCGCTGGAGCTGCTACTGACCGGAGACCCTGTCGACGCCCGGCGCGCGCTGGAAATCGGCTTGGTCAATCGCGTCACAGAGCCTGAGTGCCTGATGCCGGAGGCTAAGCGTCTTGCCGCGAGAATCCTGCGCAACGGACCGCTGGCGGTCAGCCTGACGCTGCAAGCGGTGAACCGGGGCATGGAAATGCCGCTGGCCGAGGCGTTGGAATGGGAAGTCGCCCAGTATGCGCTGAGCTGCGCCACCGAGGACGTCAAGGAAGGCACGCGGGCATTCTTGGAGAAGCGCCCGCCGCGATTTCGCGGCCGCTAGGCGCGCCGGCCGTTACCAGTTCGCGAGCTCGCTTGCCAGCCAGGCGTTCGATTCCTCCGCGTGGCACGCGAGGCAGGCGTTCGGGCTGTGCGAGCGGCCGAATTTCTCCGTCATAGCGGCATTGGGGATATCGTCGATGCGGTGCGTGCCCGCCATGAACATCATGCTGTTCATGATCGCCGGCATGTGGCAGGCCGCGCAGCGGCTGGCTTCCGAACCCGCTGCGTGGCGGGTATGGGACTCGACGTTGGCAGCCAGAGTCTGGTGGCACTGCAGGCACATCTGGTCCTGGTCGGCGCGGAATTTCAGCGAGGTGGGGTTGGTCTCGCTGTCGGCGGGATGAGGGTCGTGGCAGTGGCCGCAGTGCGCCTGGCCTTGGCGGAAGCATTGGGTGCGCATGAAGGCCTCCACGATGAACGTGGTTTCGCGAAATCGGCCGTCCTTGTAGAACGCGCTGCGCGAGTACTCCTCGTAGGGGCGCTGCAAGCTCTCGTTCATGAACGCCACCTGCCGGCCCGAGTAGTTGAGCTCGCCGCGGGCGCCGGGCTCGATCACCCCAGACTGCATGTGGCACTGCGCGCACGCCGCGACGTAGGTACGGTGGTCCAGATCCCGGAACCGCAGGGGCGGCTCGTTGGCAGCGGCCGAGACCTCGCGTCCCTGTTGCATCGCGTCGACGTGCATTTGGGACGGGCCGTGGCACATCTCGCAGTTCACGCCGGTCTCCCGGAAGGTCATGCGCTCGGGAGCGATCACCGATCCCTCCGCCTGCACCTGGCTGGTGTGACACGCCGAGCAGTGGACTTGGTAGCTGGTCGCGACCTTCATCTGGTGAAAGTTCCGCACCTTGGAGCGTTCTGAGGATCCGTCGTCCAAGATCTCCCAGAAATTCACCCACTTGTCGTGCAGGCGGTTGTACTGGATCGGCACGACGTGAATGCGGCCGTTCGGAAGCCGAGTTGCGTACGCCTGCTGCCATTTCGAGCCGATCGTGTAGTCGACGCGGAAGCGCTTCTGGTGGGCGCCAGCGGGCAGTTCGATGTAGTGGCGGCCGTCCTCGATCAGCATGCGCCCGAGCAGCTCGCCACTGGCGTCGCGGAATTCGTTGTTTTCGGAAAAGTCCCCGATGACGTTCTCGGGAGCATACGAGCGGAACATCTTGGCCATTCCGGTGCCGGACCAGGCCTCCGCCACCTCTTGGTGGCACGCGGCGCAGGACTCGCTGCCCGCATATGTTCCGGACTCGTCTCGGATCTCGCCGGGCGTTTCTTGGTTCCAGCGCGGATCGATCCGCAACGGGCGGATGCCACCCCGAAACTCACCGAACGACTCGGTCGGAGGACTGTCGGATTGATGTATCTCTCGCAACTTGGCCAGCGCTCCGGACTGGGCCGGTCCCGGGGCTTGCGCAGCCTTCGCGAGGCTCGCAAGGGCGGCGTCCCGATTGCCGAGTTCGTCATCGACAATGCCCAGCAGCAGCAAGGCGATGCCGTCGGAGCGATTCAAGGCGATCGCGGAACGCAGCGAGCGTTGCGCGACAGAGAGTTGCTCGGCCCGGCGCCGCCCGCTCGAGCGCAAGCCCCGGGTCGCCGCCACGCGGCCGAGCACGTAATGCGCCGATCCCTGCAATTCCTGCCGGATGCGCGCCCACTCGGCCTTCGAGTAGATGGAAGGATGCTGGAAGCGGCGCAGGTGCTCCAAGGCGTCGGTCGCGCTGACTTCCGCCTCGTCGAGCAGCCCCCCGTGCACTTGGACGTTGGCCAGGGTGACAAGCAGCGAGCCGTTCTCGGGCAGGATTTCGAGGGACCGCTTGCCGTGTTCCAGTCCGGCCTGCAGGTCGTCCAAGGCCACGCACGCCTTGGCCACCATTGCGTGCGCGAAGCTCGTCAGCCACGATTCCGGATACGTCCGCAAGAATTCCTCGGCCAGCTCTCGCTTGCGGCCCGGATCTTCGACTGCCTTCAATGCCACGAACGCATCGCGCTCTTCGGCGTCTTCGATCTTGTCGATCATGGCCGGCTTGGCGGGATCTCCCGCGTACAGGACCAGGTCGAGATCTTGCCCGCAAGCGGGGAGTGCCGCGCCGCCGAGGAGCCACGACACGGCCGCCAGCACAGCGAACCGATGCAGATACAGCGAGCGCCGTTTCGTCCCCGGCTTGGTAGATCGATCCGTCACTTGCTGTGCCGCGCCATCGGCGCGTCTACCTCCGCCAAGTAGTGGTCCAGCTGTGCCGCAAGTTCCCGCGCAATCTCCGGCTTGTCAGCGCTGCGGTCCTTGGTTTCGCCAATATCGGCGCTGAGGTCGTACAGGAACGTCTTGCCGGTCTCGTACAACCTGACGAGCTTCCAGTTGCCCGCGCGAATCGACGACATTGGCGTCGTGCCCTTCTGCACTTGGTAGTGCGGGAAGTGCCAGACCAGGCTGTCGAAGCGGCGCGCGAGCGACCCGTTGCCTTCGTTTGACAGCAGGCTTTGCAGGCTGGCCCCCTCGATGCGTGGCGACAGTTCGGCTTGGACCTGCAGCATGTCGGCGATCGTAGGGAACAGGTCGGTGCCGGTCACCGTCGCCCGACTCACGCTGCCGGCCGCTACCCCCGGCCCTCTGACCAGTAGCGGCACGCGGATTCCCCCTTCCCAGGTGGATGCCTTCTGGCCGCGCAGTGGAGCGTTGCTGGATACCGTTGTCTGGCCCGCTTCGTGATACGAGCCGTTGTCGGAGGTGAAGATCACGTAGGTGTTGTCCGCAAGCTCGAGTCTGTCCAGCGCGTCAAGAATCCGCCCGACGCCGGTGTCTAGCTCGTGGGTCATCGCTGCGTGACCGGCATGGTCGTGCCGCTGGCCCTTGGGCTTGGCCTCGAATTCCGCGACTGTCTCGTCGAAGGCGAAGATGCCCAGATGCACGGCGTAGTAGGACACCTGCAGGAAGAACGGCTCCTCGGTGCGGCTGCGGTGACCTAGGAAGTCCACGGCGCGGGTGGTGACGCTGACGGTGCGCTTGGGGTCCGGGGCGGGGGAGCCGCCTTCGCGATTGGACGTCGTGCCGCTGTGCTCGTCGTAGCCGTGCTGGCCCGGGCCGCCGCCTCCCAAGTGCCATTTGCCGAAGTGCGCGGTGATATAGCCCGGACGGTGCCGCTTGATGAGCTCGGCGATCGTGACCTCGGCGTGGGGTATGTGGTTGATGTGCTGCGGCGGGACCATCGGTAGGCCTTCGTAGAACGGCCCGCTGTTGCGGTTGATGATGTCGGTCATGCCGAGCTGGGTCGGTGTCTTGCCCGTTTGGATCGCCAGGCGCGTTGGAGAGCAGTTCGGGTGGGGCGCGTAAGCGTCCGTGAAGCGCATGCCTTCACTGGCGAGCCGTTCGAGCGCGGGCGTGCTGTGGTAGTCGGACTTTGAGTCCGGCCTGGCCGGGTCCATCAGCACCGATGTGCCCACCCAGCTCATGTCGTCAGCGAGGATCAGGACGATATTCGGCTGGGCGCGCACTTGCGGAGCCCACGCCAGGATGAAGATGGCCGGGATTACGAGGCGGAATGGCATCGGCTACGATTCTGGCGCACGAGCGCGGTCCGTGGCAACGTCGATCCCGTCAGCGCTCGTCTTGGCCGGCCCCTGCCCAGCGCGGAACACGCCGCCGCAGGTCGGAGTTGGGACGGGGGCCTAACGCCAAACGTTCCGATCAGGCGCTGATACGATGAGACTTGCCTGCCCTGGCCCCGTACTTATCGTGCTTCTCCCCGACTTGCGCCAGGCGGTACGGGTTGAGCGAGATCGTATATTCCTGCGGGGATTGCGGGAGCCTGCTGGAGGTCGTCAACTCATTTGAGGACGCGGATGCCCGGCAGCTGAAATCACTCTGGCAGCGGCGCAGGACCAGCCTTGACCCGGTGGACGTGAGCGGGGTCTGGCGTTTTCGGGAGATGCTGCCGTTCGTGACCGACCGGGCCCGGATCGTCACCCTGCCGGAAGGCAACACGCCGCTGTTCGACGCCCCGCGAGCCGCGGAGTACGGCGGGCTTGCAGGCTTGCAGTTCAAGCACCAGGGCTACAACCCGACCGCGTCCTTCAAGGACAACGGCATGACCGCGGGGGTGACGCAGGCCGCGATCTTGGGCATGCGGCGCGTGGCCTGCGTCTCGACCGGCAACACTTCGGCCTCGCTCGCCGCCTATGCGGCAGCCAGCGGCATGCAGGCGGTGATCTTCCTGCCCGCGGGCAACATCGCGTACGGCAAGCTGGCACAGGCATTGGAGTACGGCGCTCTCACCATCCAGGTGGAGGCCAACTTCGACCAGATTCTCGGCTTGGTCCGGGAGCTTGCGGCCGAGCTCGGCATCTATCTGCTCAATTCGGTGAACCCGTTCCGGATCGAGGGCCAGAAGTCGATCGTCATCGAGATGCTCGAGCAGCGCGGCTGGCGGGTGCCGGACTGGATCGTGCTGCCCGGCGGCAACTTGGGCAATATCAGCGCCCTGGGAAAGGGCTTGCGCGAGCTGTACGCCGCAGGCTTGATCGATGCCCTTCCGCACGTTGCGGTGGTGCAAGCCGCCGGCTCGGCCCCGTTCGAGCGATTGTTTCGCGAAGGCGGCGTGCTCCGGGCCGTGCGCGAGCCCGAAACGCTGGCAACCGCGATTCGCATCGGCGACCCGGTCTCGTGGCGCAAGGCGGAATCTGAAGTCAGGGCGCTTTCGGGCGTCGTGGAGTCTGTCTCGGAACAGGACATTGCCGACGCCAAGGCTGTGATCGGCCGCTGCGGGATTGGCTCCGAGCCGGCCTCGGCGGCAACTCTCGCCGGGACCCGAAAGCTGGTGCGAGCCGGCACCATCGAGCCGGACGCAGACGTGACAGCCATCCTGACCGGACACCTGCTGAAAGATCCAGACTACGTGTACCACTACCACTCGGGGCAGTTGAAGACTCCTTCGGGCGAGCCGATCCAGTCGACTCTTGGGAACGCGCCCGTGACGGTGCCGAACGATCGGGCAGAGATCAAGGAGCTGCTGCAGCGGTCGGGAGATCAGTGATTCGCCGGCCTTGTGATTGGGCCGCGGAGGCCGGTGCCGTCCCGGCGTCGCTTACAGCGGGTGCGTGACCGCCCCTTGGGACGATGACGAAACGAGCTTCGCATACTTGGCGAAGACGCCGGAAGCGTAGCGAACCGGCCGTGTTTCCAGCGCTGCGAGCCTAGCCGCCAGCTCCTCGTCGGACACTTCGACGTTCAAGCCGCGCTGTGCGCAGTCGATCACCACGATATCGCCGTCCCTGACCGCTGCGATCGGTCCGTTGCGGGCCGCTTCTGGCGCGACGTGGCCCACCATGAGCCCGCGGGTGGCCCCGCTGAATCTGCCATCGGTGAGCAGCGCCACAGTCTCGCCCAGCCCTGCGCCGACAATTGCGGCGGTCACGCCCAGCATCTCGCGCATCCCGGGTCCGCCGGCCGGACCCTCGTAGCGGATGACCAGCACGTCGCCATCCTTGATGGACCCGCTCGTAACGGCCTCCATGGCCGACTCTTCGTTCTCGAACACCCTGGCCGGGCCGCGATGCGTGAGGTGATCGCTGCCCGCAACCTTCACGACTCCGCCCTCGGGCGCGAGATTGCCCTTCAGGATCACCAAGCCGCCGGTCGGCTTGATCGGATCGCCGACCGCCCGGATGACGTCCTGGCCCGGGGTCTCGGTCGCTGTCGCGCTGGCATCCGCGAGCGACTTGCCCGTGACCGTGGTCTGCGTTCCATCGGCGTAGCCGCCCTCGACGAGCCTCTGTGCAATGAGCTGGATTCCGCCGGCCTTGTCTACGTCCGCGGCCACGTACCTGCCGCCGGGCTTGAGGTCTACCAGCAGGGGCGTTCGCTTGCTGATGGCGTCGAAATCGTCGATGGTGAGGTCGACCTCGCAGTCCTTGGCCAGGGCTAGCAGGTGCAGCACGGCATTGGTAGAACCGCCAGTTGCGGCTACGCTGGCGATGGCGTTTTCGAACGCCTTGCGGTTCATGATGTCGCGCGGCCGGCGGTTTGCCTTGAGCGCTTCCATCAGGACAAGGCCCGCTTGGTAGCCCGAGTGATCCTTGCGCGGGTCGACGGCTGGAATGCTCGCGCTGCCCATGGGCGAGATGCCGATGATCTCCATGGCCGTGGCCATCGTGTTGGCCGTGTACTGCCCGCCGCATGCGCCGGCTCCGGGGCAGGCATGATCCTCGATGGCCAGCAGCTCTTCGTCGCTGATCTTGCCCGCCGCGTGCGCCCCGACCGCCTCGAACACGTCCTGGATGGTGATATCGACGCCGTTGACCTGGCCCGGCAGAATGGAGCCGCCGTAGAGGAGCACCGAAGGCACGTTGACGCGGGCGAGCCCCATCGCGCCGCCCGGGATGGTCTTGTCGCAGGCCACCAGCGCGATGATGCCGTCGAACATGTAGCTGCGGCCCGCCAGTTCGATGGAGTCCGCGACAATCTCGCGGCTGACCAGCGATCCCTTCATCCCCTCGGTGCCCATGGTGATGCCGTCGCTCACGGCGATGGTGTTGAACTCCATCGGCGTGCCCCCCGCGGCCCGGACGCCCTCCTTGACCTTCACGGCCAAGTCCCGCAGGTTGAAGTTGCATGGCATCGTCTCGATCCAGGTGTTGGCGATGCCGATGATCGGCTTGGCCAGATCTTCGTCGCCGAAGCCGATCGCCTTGAACATCGAGCGAGCCGGCGCCCGGTCCCGCCCGTCGGTGATGGTTGCGCTTGCGTGTTTGAGTGGATTCGACATGGATTGGCTCGTCGGAGTGAGAAACGATCAGTTTAGCAACGGCCCTGAAGCCGCTCGGCTCGTTGCGACTCCGGCCCGTGCGCTAGCCTGTAGCCGATGATTCGCGGCGTGCTGTTCGATCTCGATGGCGTGCTCTACAACGGCGACGATCCTATTCCGGGCGCCGCCGCCGCCGTCGAGAAGGTGCGGCAAAGCGGCGTTGCCACGCTGTTCGTGACCAACACTACGTCGCGAACTCGCGGCGCCTTGGTCGCGAAGCTGGCCAAGTTCGGCATCAGGGCAGCGCCCGGAGACATCCTCACGCCCCCGGTCGCCGCGGCCGCTTGGATGCGCAGCAGGGGGGGCGGCGCGGCGGCGCTCTTCGTTCCCGACGGCACTCGCGCCGAGTTCGCCGGCTTGGAGGCGGCTGATGACGACGCGGTGGGCTACGTGGTGATCGGAGACCTCGGCGCGGCTTGGGACTACCAGCGGCTCAACAAGGCTTTTCGCCTGCTGCACGGCCGTCCCGAGCGCCGCTTGGTGGCGCTGGGGTTGACCCGCTTCTGGCAATCGTCCGACGGGGCCAACTTGGATGTCGCTCCGTTCGTGGCCGCTCTGGAATGCGCGACCGGCTGCGAGGCCACCGTGATGGGCAAGCCCAGCAAGGAGTTCTTCTTGCAAGCGGCCTCGCGCCTTGGGCTCCCCCCGGGGGATCTGTTGATGATCGGCGATGACCTCCGCGTGGACGTGCTGGGAGCCCAGGGCGCCGGCCTGCGCTCGGCCTTGGTGCGAACCGGGAAGTTCCGGCCCAGCGATCTGGACGGCGACGAGCCCCCCGACTGGGTGCTCGACTCCGCCCGCGATCTACCGGCGCTGCTGGCGAACGGCGATCACTGACTTGGTCAACCCGAGAACGCGTTCCCGCTCGATCACGGCATCGGGAAAGAGCCGTTGCAGATCTCGCGCCGTGAGCAGGCGGATGTTCTCGACAAAGCCCCGCGCCTCGGCCGGCGTGGGTCGCTGCAGCCTGCCCCACAGGGTGAAATTGCGCGCGAGCCGCGACTGCCACCGCTTGGGGAGGAAGTGGAACGCGGGCGTCAGGGTGTGAGCATCGACCGGGAACCAGCGGTTCGGCGTCTGGACGCTATAGCCGCGGCCGACGCGCGCCACCTCTCGCGCCAGGGCCTTGCGGCTGGCCTCGTCGGGCAGGTGCTCGATCACGGAGTTGCAATACACGACATCGAACGCGCCGTCCTTGAAGGGCAGTTCGCGGCCGTCCGCCCGGACCCAGTCAAGGTCCACCTTTTCAAGATCGCGCTGTTCGAAATTCGCCACGATCACGCGAGGCCGCACGTTCAGCCAAGGCCAGTAGTATTCGGCCCCCCCAAGGTCTAGCACGCTGGCCTGCGGGCCCAGCTCGAAGCTTTGGGCAAAGCGGCGCAGCCGTCGGCTGCGGAAGAACCGTGCCAGCGGGCGGTGGATGTCCGCAAAGCTAGACGCCATGGAAGACAGCCCCGCAGGAAAAGGTACGCCGGACCCCGGTCAGCGCCCCACCGAACCCGGAGTCAGCAGCCATGAGAGTTCGGCTCGCGGGTGCGGTCCGGCACTGCCGATGTCGAGGGATACGAGGCCGGACTTCTTCAGCCACAATGCGTCTGCCCTCGCGCCGAGCAACCAAGCGACCAGCATGCTCAATTGCGGATTGTGCCCCACGACCATCACGTCACCGCCGATGGCATAGTCTCGGATTGCGTTCCACAGGTCCTGCACGCTCACGAACGGGACCAGCGCGTTCGATGTGATGAGCTCGCGATCGAAGCCCAGTTCGACCTTGGCGATTTCGGCGGTTTGCGCGGCGCGGTCGTACGGACTCGTCACGATGTACTGTGGCTGCACCTTCACGCGCTTGGCGTGGGCGAGGACGCGTCGGCACCTGTTGCGGCCGGTCTCGGTGAGCTGGCGGGTGGAATCCGCCTGGCCCGGCCTGGGCTCTTCGGCGATTGCGTGGCGCAGCACGTACAGGATCATCGGCTACAGCCTAGCGCGGATCGATCCGTCAAGCGCGCGCCGGCGCGCGCCCGCTCAGCTGCGGTAGCGGTACACGATCCTGCCGCGGGTCAGGTCATAAGGCGACAGTTCGACATTGACCCGGTCTCCGGTGAGGATGCGTATGCGGTGCTTGCGCAACTTGCCTGCGATTTGGGCGAGCACTTTGTGCTTGTCGTCGAGTTCGACGCTGAAGATGCCGCCGGGGTGACGCTCGATGATCGTGCCGGTGACCTCGATGCCCTCTTCCTTAGCCATGCAGTTCCTGATCGTTTCGTGCCGAAGCGACCGTCCCTAGTATCGCAAAGGCCACCGCTTGGATCAAACCCAGCACGCCGGCGCTGGCCCGCAGCGGGCGGTCAGTAACCGAATACCCTCACAGGGGTCTGCCAGAGGATCCTGCGCTTGTCGGCATCGGATATCGGCAAGCCCTCGATCTTGCTGATCTCGGTTTCCAGGCTCTCCGGCAGGTCCGAGCCCGCCATCAGCCGGTCCGACCCGACATGTTGGAGCACCTCTAGGACCATGTGTGGCATGAGCGTGGAAAGCTCGATGAAGATGTTGGGGCAGACCTGCGCCGCGACAACAGATTCCAGCGCGTAGATGCCCCCTCCCGCGTGTCCGATGACGATCTTGAGGTTCGGGTAGCGCCGGGCGGCGTGGATGTACAGCGACGGCAGGGCGAATGGTGCTCCCGCACCCGTGTGGCAGACCAGCACCAAGCCGTTCTCGAGCGCCGTCTCGAACAAGAGCGCGCTGCGCTCGGACAACGGATTCAGGCCTTGGTACTGGGGCTGGAACTTCAGGGCTCGAAATCCGTACTCCTCCCGGCAGCGCCGCACTTCGGTGCGGAACTCGTCCTCTGGGATGTACGGATTGAGGCAAGCAGCTCCTGCGAACCTCTCGGGGTGCGAGCGCAGCGCGTCCCCGACTTCGTCGTGCTCGCGACGGAAATCTTCCACCACCGGGAAGGGGATGAGCAGGGTCCGGTCGATCCCTGCGGAGTCCATGGAGCGCAGCATGGCGTCCTTGGTCGCGACCCGGCCGGAATGCAGCGCCCGCCCGAGATGGGCGTGCGTGTCGAAGACTTGGAATCGGCCCCGCATGATTCCAGCCTAGACGCCTCGCAGGGTCATGCCGGCCCGCCGGAAGCCTTCAGCGAACGGGCCAGCCGAGCGTAGATGTCGATCGCCTCTTCGATCTGCCGCTTCGGTATGCGCTCTTCCGCCGTGTGGGCGTAGTGAATCGATCCCGGGCCGATCAGCAGGGGCCGGCCCCAGTCCGACAGCTTGGGGATGTCGGTCGTGTACTTGACGATCGAGGTTTCGAAGCCCTCGATCTCGTGCAGGCGAAGGGCGGGCGTGTAGGAGAACACCTCCACTTCTACACCGTCCAGAACGGACATGGCCAGCTTCTCGGTCTCCGCCAAGTCTGCCACGATGCGCACCACGACGGAGGCTGATGCGTAGTCCGCGATGATGTTGGCCGCCGGACCCGCGTCCAGCGTGCCGATGTTGACGGTGGTCTCGCCGAGCAACGGATCGGAAGGCCACTCGAGCTCGCGCAGCCGGTTCAGCCGGTCCAGCAGCAGCTCGGTGGCCGATTCTCCCAGTTCCGGGTAGGCCGAGTGGCAGGCGCGCCCGGCGGCCTTGATCTTGAAGCCCAGCGTGCCCTTCGATGCCAGCGCGAGCAGGTTCTCGGTCGGCTCGCCGTTGATCAGGAACTTCACGGCCGGCGGGTTGCGGTTGGCATGGCGGGCCCCTGCCCCGTCGACCTCCTCCCCGACGACCAAAAGGACTCCCAAGCCGCGCTCGCCTTCCTCGAGCAGGCGCTCGACGGCCTTGATCATTGCCGCGGCGATCCCGTGCGTGTCGCAGGCCCCGCGCCCCCAGATGAACTCGTCGTCCTCGCCCGATGGGATGAACGGGGGCACCGTGTCCATGTGTGTGGAAAACACCACCTCCGGCTCGCCCCACCAAGCCCACACGTTGTATCGGCCGGGCTCGACCTCCTGCTTTTCGATCGAGCCTCCGAAACTCCGGGCCAATGGTTCTAGGTAGTTGAACAGGAAACTCCCGATCTCGCCTTCGTTGGGAGTCACGGAATCTATATCGATCAGGGAGCGGGTGAGCTTGAATGCATCCATGAGGACTCTATCGCCGCCGGACTTGCGAACGTATCCCATACTACTCCCCGGGGCGATCGCCGACCCGCGCGGGACCGCCCGCCGGATCGCCGCTGCGGCACGCCCGGCCCGGCAGCCGGCGCGAACGCGGGCGTGCGCCGCGGCCGATGACAAGTCTCTGTCACATATGGCTATACTAGAGTCTCCGCAACTTGCTGAGCGGAGACCGGACAATCGCGAGAGACACAATGTGGGGCCGCAAAGAAGACCAATCCAACGGCGCGGAGACGCTTGCCTCCGCGAGCCAGGCCAGCGCTAAGCCGAGCGCGGCCCCTCCACGACCGGCGGCAGCGCCGCCCGGGCCCGCTGCTCCCGGCCCCCCGCCGCCTGTTGGAGGCGCATCGCGCATTGGGCAATCGATCGACTTCAAGGGCGAGATCCACAGCGAAGAGGACTTTTCGGTGGATGGTGCGGTCGACGGCTCCATTTCCGTTCCGAAGCACGCTGTCGTGATTGGCCCGGAGAGCAAGGTGCATGCCACGATCGAGGCCCATACGGTCTTGATTCGCGGCCAGGTGGAAGGCAAGATCAATGCCAGCGAGAAGGTGGAGATTGCCAAGACCGGACGCTTCAAGGGCGACTTGATCACACGCCGCCTTGAGATCCAAGACGGTGCGGTCTTTGTTGGTAGCAGCGCGGTGCATCAGGCCAAGCCCGCCGCGCCTGCGCAGGCCCCGCCGCCTGAAAAGAAGGCGGAACTGAAACCGCCCGCCGCGCCTGCGCCTCCCCCGCGGGCGGCCTCTGAGCCGGACAAGCGAGCGCAGGCGGAACTGAAGCGGCCTGTCCCGCAGGCCCGCCCCGCCCCCGCGGTCAAGCCGGCGCCGCCCAATACAGTTCCTTCGCCGACAATCCCGCAGCGACCGCTGACAAAACCTTGAGAGGGGGTTGCCCGGCCGAGACCGGAGGCTTGTATCGAGCGTGTCTTTGTGGTCCCGTCGCAAAGCGAACCGCTCGGCAGCTGACGCCCTGTCGGTGGCGCCCAGCGCGACGCCCGCAGATCGCGATGAGGGCGACTCGGGTTGGCGCAGCAGCCACGGTGTCGAGTTCTTCTTTCAGCACCTGCGCGATGCCCAGAATTTGAACATTCTAGACCTCGGCATGCTGTCGCAGGAGACGACCGCGCAACTCGGGGAGTTGGGGCACCACCTGCACTTCACTAGCTTGATGACGGGCTATGACGAGGCGCGGCCCACGCTGGCGGGTCAGGACGGCGAGGTATCGCGGCGCGCGGCGGATCGCTTTATCCGGCAGTATCTCGACTTCGCTCCCCGCAGCTTTCACGCCGTGCTCGCATGGGACGTGTTGCAGCAACTTGACCGCTCGGCAATGCAGAGCACGATCGCTCATCTGGGCAGGATCGTCTTGCCGAACGCCGTGATGTTTTGCATCTTTCAGGAACCCGGCGAAGATGGCACGATCTCGATTCTTGATGGCGCGGTTAGCTCCCACACTTCGCTGAAGCTGCGCGAAGTCGGGCGCCGTCGGCCGCGCCAGGTCTTCACGCCCCGCGACTTGGAATTCGAATTCCCACAATTCCGCTCCGTTCATTTCTTCCTCAAGCGGGACTCGCTGCTTGAAGTGCTCGTGCTGAGTTGAGCTTTCGTGCTTGGCTTGCGGAAGTGGCGGTGCTGCTGCATCCTGGGTCTGGCTTCGTTCGGGCCCGGGCTGGCGTTGGCCGCCGGAGACCGGGCCGCAGGCCTCGATCACTACCTCAATCGAGAGTTCGGGCTCGCGGTCGCGGCGTTCGAACGTCACTTGGCGAACGAGCAGGACAGCCCCGAGGCGCACTTGCTGCTGGCCAAGGCGCTGCTCTACCAAGAACTCGACCGGCTCGGCTTTGTCGGCACCAGGGCCTTCCGCGGAGACCGGAAGTATCGCTCGGCAGAAAAGCCCAAGCCGGACGCTCGGATCAACCGGCGAATCCTGGACGCGCTAGAAAAGGGGCGGCAGGCCTGCGAGCGAGTCTTGGCCGAGTCCGGTGATGACAGGCAAGCCCTGCACTCGCTCGCGCAGCTCCACCTCGTGCGGGCTACCTACGATTACTTTGTAGCCAAGGCGTATTTCAAGGCGTTGGCGAGCGGTCGGCAGGCGCGGGAGCTGAGCTACCGCATCGGCGAGCTCTATCCGGACTTCCCGGACGGGCTCTTGGTGGCAGGCTTCCAAGAGTACATAGTGGGCAGATTACCCTGGGCCCTGCGGGTGATGATCGCCATGCGCGGATTTGGAGGCAGCAAGAAGAAGGGAATCGAACTGGTCGAGCGAGTTGCGCAAGAAGGCGTCGAGAATCGGCACGAGGCGCGCATCTTGCTCGCAGTGATCCACCGCTGGGAACGCCCTCCGGAAGAGGCGGCGGAGGCGTTCGCCGGATTGGCCGAGGACTTCCCGCGAGCCTATATGTTCCCTTTGGAGGCGGCCGACCTGTACGAGTCGGCGCGCGAGAAGGCATTGGCGCTGGAGCTGTTCGAAGAGGTCAGCCGCAAGCAGAAGGCCGGCGAGAATCGCTTCGACCGCATGTCAGAGCGGATGGCAGCCGCCTTGGGTCGCCGCATCGAGGCGCTAGAGCGAGCGCTCTCCGACAAGAGGCGGCGAACGGCCAGATAACCTCGGACGAACGCTCAGGCCTGCGTATGGACCCGCCGCAAGCGCGTCCGGTTCGTCGCTTGGCCCGAGCGCGGCCCTCGCGGTCTCGGCGCCTCGCGCTCCGTCCGCGGTTGCCGTGGCGCTGCCAGTCCCCGCGCTGAGGCTGCTCGGCCGTCACGTGCCCCGTTCGCCCAGCTAAGATATTCACCGTCCCCCCGGGATTGAAGGTGAGCGATGGCGCGATTCACAATCCGCGTAAACCGGAATGAGCTCTCAACCGAGTCCCCGCCGGACCGACCCCTGCTGGACGTGTTGCGCGAGGACTTCGGTCTCACCGGCACAAAGTATGGCTGCGGCGAAGGCCAGTGCCGAGCCTGCACGGTCTTGATCGACGATCAACCTACGGCTTCTTGTCTCACGACAATCTCGAGCGTGGACGGCATGAGCGTGACGACGATCGAGGGCCTTGCCTCGGGCGATCAGCTCACAGCGCTGCAGCAGGCCTTTATCGACATGGAAGGTGCGCAGTGCGGGTATTGCACCGCCGGAATGATCGTTGAAGCTACGGCGCTGCTGAAGCGGAATCCGAAGCCCAGCAAGACGGAAATCGTCGACGCGATGAACCCGCACCTGTGCCGCTGTTGCGGCTATCGCAACATCTTGGCGTCGGTGGAGCTCGCTGCCCGGCGCTCGGAGGCGGGCGATGCCTGAACGATTCCGCGAGGACCTGTGCGAGCCCGATCGCAAGGAGCTCGCCGAGGGCCCCACCTACCGCTTCGAACTGGATCGCCGGGAGTGGATCTCCTCGATCGGCGCCGGCCTGCTCGTCACGGCCGCGGGGAAGGTAGTCCTCAGCCCCGGAGGCGCCTCTGCTCAAGTCCGGTCATCGCACCGGCTGCATCTGGGCGAGGACGGATCGATCACCGTGCTCACAGGCAAGGTGGAGTTCGGCCAGGGCTCCCGAACCGAAATCCTCCAAGCGGCGGCCGAAGAACTCCGCGTTTCCCCCGACGCGTTGCAGGTGGTGCTGGCGGACACGGCCGAGACACCGAACGATGGCTCGACCGCGGGCAGTCGGACGACGCCGTCGACGATACCGGTGGTTCGGCGGGCGAGCGCCTCCGCGCGCGAGCTGCTCGTGCGGACGGCGGCGGAAGCATGGAATCTCGACGCTTCCGAACTGCTCGTGGAAGCCGGAGCCGTAGTCCGCGCGGGCAATCGGTTTTCGTATGCCGACTTGGCGCGCACGAAGCGGCTGGAAACAACCCTTGACGACAACGTCCCCAGGGGAGTTCCGCTGAGGGAGGTCCGTGACTGGACGGTGCTGGGCCAGACCCAGTCCAAGGTCGGAGCGCGCGAGATCGTCACCGGCGCTCACCGCTATCCCTCCGACATCGTGCGTCCCGACATGCTGTACGGCGCGGTCTTGCGCCCGCCGTCGTACGGAGCGCAGCTCGAGAGTGTCGATCTCACTCCCGGCCGGGAACTGGGCGCGGTGGCGGTGCGCGACGGGGGATTCGTCGGCTGCGCCGCGAGGACGTCTTACGAGGCGCGGAAGGCGTTGAAGGCGATCAGCGAGACGGCAAGATGGCGGACCACGGCCCATCCGTCTAGCGAGGGCCTGGGCGCCTATTTGAAGCGACATGCGCAGTCGAGTGCCGGGGGGCGTCGCGGAGCGCGACGCCGCGAGAGCGGCGACGTCGACGGTGCGCTGGCAGCTGCTCAGACCCTCGAGGCTTCGTACGAGATGCCCTAACAGCCTGTGGTTTTAATAGCTTTGCCGACCATGTCGGTCGGTGGCCTTGCTTGGTGGTCCTTCGACGGCCTATGCGAGTTTTTCGGCGAATTCCGGGCTCTCTCCCCGTCTGAGGCCCAAGAGGCCCCTGAGCAGGCCCAGCAGGCCGCTCCAAGCATCCCGGAACGGCAAACAAACGGCGAAACCAAGGCTGGCCGTTGGCTGGCAGCCCTGCCCCTGCAGTGTGCGCGGCGTGCCGACCCCGGTGAGCGACCTCATCAGCACCCCCAGGTTGAATGCACAGGCATGCACCAGCAGCCGCTTGCGAATGTTCGCCCGCCCCCGCAAGTACAGCCGGCGCATCCCGCCCGTGCCGTACATGTGGGCCATCGACCGCTCCACCTTCTCCGTCCGCAGCTTTTGCAGGCGCTTGCCGGCCGAGCTCGCCACGCGCTCCCGGTTCTCCTGCACCACCCGTTGCGCTTCCGGCTTGCCCGCAAAATCCCGCTCCGCCCGCTGCGGCTCCGGGATGTGCGCTTCCTGGCCCGCCTCGTTCAGTCCCAGCAGCACCGCGTCGCTGTGGTAGCCCTTGTCGGCGACGACCGTCTCCGGCCCCTGCCCTTGCGCCGCCTGCACCGCCTCCAAGGTCTCCCCCAGTGTTGTGGTGTCCCCTTGGTCCGCCGCTTGCAGCGTCACTCCTAGCAACGCCCCGCTCTCCAAGTCCACCGCGTGCTCGGCCTTGTGCGCTAGGTGCGTCGTGCCGTCCTTCATCTTCGCTACCCGCGCGTCCGGGTCCGTCGGCGACTCCCACTCCTTGTTCGACAACGTCTTGGGCTTGCGCTGGCGGTCGAAGGCCGCCAATTCCGCCAAGCTCGGCGTCGGCACCCCGGCTGCCTCCGCCAGCCCCTCCACGAATTCTCGGTAGCCCTGCTGGCTGTCCTTGCGCCGCAAGGTCCGCAAGGCCGCGTTGGCGAACAGCATCGTGGCGTCCACCGCCACCGTCTGCCCGTCGGCCAGACCCGCTTGCCGCAGCTGCTGCAGCACCCAGGCGAACACCTGCTCATGCGTCTCCAGGCTAATCCGCCGCCGGCTGCGCGAGATCGTCGAGTGGTCCGGCGGGCTGTCCTGCAACTCGTAGCCGAGGAAGGCCCGCAAGCCGAGCGAGTCGGAGACGGTCAGGGCGATGCCGCGCTCGGAATCGATGCCCAGCAGGTAGCCCAGCAGCAGCAGTCGGAAGTAGACGCCGGGAGCGAGCGAGGGCCGTCCCAGGCGTTTGGCATAGAAGGGTCGGCACAGGTTCTCGACGTAGGCGTCGAAGCCCATCTCAGCGAGCAGTTGGTTGAGCTTGTCGAAGAAGGGAGTGGTGGGGGCTTGGGGCAGTTGGTCCGGTGCGAGGAACATCGGGATCTGTCCGGGTTTGCGGGTACCCATCGCCATGACTACGATTTTATCGAAGTCTGATCGGGATTTGTTGGGATTTCAGTCGACTTTTGCCACAGGCTGCTATGTCCAACACGCGCCGTTGGAGCCGCGCGCGGCGGTCGCCGAGTGGGACGATGACCGGCTGACGGTCTGGACCGGCACGCAGCGGCCGTTCGGCGTTCGCGAGCAGCTGGCCGAGGCGTTCCGCCTCAGTGCCGACCAAGCGCGCGTGGTCGTTCCCGACACCGGCGGGGGATTCGGAGGCAAGCACACGGGCGAAGTTGCCATCGAGGCTGCGCGGTTGGCCAGAGAGGCCGGCAAGCCGGTTTCGCTCCGCTGGACTCGCGAGGAAGAGTTCGCCTGGGCCTACTTTCGGCCCGCGGCGGCGTTCGAGGCGCGGGCGGGCATCCGCGGAGAGAAGATCGTCGCTTGGGACTTCACGGCGTACAACCCAGGTACGGCGGCAATCGAGACGCCCTACGCCGTGCCGAATGTTCGCACGCAGTACTTTCCGTGCGACTCGCCCTTGCGCGAGGGTTCCTACAGGGGCATTGGGGCGACCGGGAACAACTTCGCCCGCGAGATCTTCATGGACGAACTTGCCGGCGCCGCTGGCTTGGACCCGCTCCAGTTTCGGCTGGCGAACCTCGACGACGAGCGGCTGTCAGCTGTCCTGCGGGCGGCAGCGGACCGATTCGCTTGGTCGACGAGCAAGTCGCTGGGACGGAATCGCGGATCGGGGATCGCCGCTGGCTTCGAGAAGGGCTCGTACATCGCTATCTGTGCGCAGGTTCGAGTCGAGGGAGGAAGCGTCGAGGTAGAGCGATTGGTCTCGGCGTTCGATTGCGGAGCGATCCTCAATCCCGGCAACTTGCAGGCCCAGATCGAAGGTTGCGTCATCCAGGGTCTGGGTGCGGCGCTCAGCGAAGAGATTCGCTTCGCTGGTGGAAAGCTGCTCAATGGCTCGTTCGCACAATATCCCCTGCCGCGCATGCGAGGCACGCCGCCCATGGAGACAGTCTTGCTGAATCGGCCGGAGGTCCAGCCCGCAGGGGCGGGCGAGACTCCGATCATCGCCGTGGCGCCGGCACTGGCCAACGCACTCTTCGACGCGACGGGGCAGAGGATACGCTCGCTGCCGCTTCGAGCGCGGGCGGCTTGAGAGGGGTGCCATTGAACGGGTTCGCGTACGCGCGGCCGCAGTTGGAGCCCCCGCCGAATTGAGCTGCCGGGGCTATCCCGCCCCGGCCAGGCGCGATGACAGCTCGGCGAGCTTCGCGAGCTTTTCGGCTGCCGCGCCCGAGTCGATCGCCTCTTGGGCAAGCGCGGCAGAAGCGCTCCAGCTGGTTGCGGCTTCCGACATGTGGATCGCTGCCGCAGCGTTCACGACCACGATATCGCGCGCCGGCCCTAGCTCGCCTGCCAGCACGGACCGGATGATCGAGGCGTTGCGGGCGATATCGCCGCCGGAGAGCGCCGCCGCGCTGGCTCGCGGCACGCCAAACTCCTCAGGTTCGAGCGATCCCTGCCTCGAGACCTTGCCGCGGTCCACCTCGCTGAAGCGGGTCGGACCGGTGGTCGTGATTTCATCCAATCCGTCGCTGCCGTGTACCACCAGCGCGCGGAGAGCGCCCAAGCGCGCTAGCGCGGCTGCCGCGAGCGGCACGATCTGGTCGTCGTACACGCCCATGACCTGTACCGCGGCCCCGGCAGGGTTGGTCAGCGGGCCGAGCATGTTGAACACGGTGCGCATGCCCAACTCGCGGCGGACTGGTCCGGCGTGGCGCATCGCCGGGTGCATTACTTGCGCGAATAGGAAGCCAATACCCACCTCGTCGATGCAGCGGGCCGCCTGGTCCGCGTTGAGCTTGACATTGACGCCGAGCGCTTCCAGCACGTCCGCCGAACCACACTTGCTGGAAACCGCGCGGTTGCCGTGCTTGGCTATCGACACGCCCGCTCCGGCGGCCACTAGCGCGGCTGCCGTGGAGACATTGAATGTCGATCCGCCGTCTCCCCCAGTGCCGCAGGTGTCGACGAGTTCCTCGCGAGGCGTGCGCACGGTGCGAACGCCAGCGGCGCTCGCCCTCATGGCGCGCGCAAAGCCCGTGACCTCGTCGGCGGTCTCCCCCTTCATGCGCAGGGCGACAAGCAGGGCAGCGATCAGCGGCGGCGACGACCGGCCATCGAGGATTTCCTGCAAGGCAGCGGCGGACTGCTGCTCGGATAGGTCTTGGCGCGCGGCGGCTAGACGCAACGCTTCTTGGACTGCTGGCATGGAATTGCGCCACGTCTGCCATCCCGGATATATTGAAGGTTCGGGCGGCCTGAGCGATTTCCTGATCGTACCCCACGGCCGCGTTCCCATGAAGCTCCACGAGTATCAGGCCAAGGAAGTTCTGCGCGCGTACGGAGTGCCCACGCCTCGGGGCTCCATGGCCAAGACGGTCGCCGAGGCGCGGGCGGCCGCCGCGGATCTGGGCGGCAAGGTGGTCGTCAAGGCGCAAATCCACGCTGGCGGACGCGGCAAGGGCGGAGGTGTGAAGCTGGCGCACAGTGTCGACGAAGCCGAACGCCACGCCGCTGCCATTTTGGGCATGACCTTGGTGACCCATCAAACCGGCCCGCAGGGACGGCTGGTGCAGCGGTTGCTGGTCGAGGAACAGCTGCCTATCGAGCGCGAGATCTACCTCGGCATCACCTTGGACAGGGCCCTGAGCAAGCCGGTCTTCATGGCATCGGCTCAGGGCGGGGTGGAGATCGAGGAGATTGCCGCTAGGGACCCCTCCGCCATTCTCCGCGAAGTGATCCACGGCGCCCATCTGCGCGGCTACCAAGCGCGCCGCCTCGCCTTCGCTCTCGGCATCGCGCCGGAGGCCCGAGCGTCCGCCGTGCAAGCAATGCAGGCGCTGGCCAAGGCGTATGACGAGTCCGACGCCTCGCTAGTGGAGATCAATCCATTCGTGCTGACCACGGACGGTCGCGCGGTCGCGCTGGACGCGAAGATGGACATCGACGACAACGCCTTGTTCCGCCATCCCGCTCTCGCGGAATTGAGGGACCTCGCCGAGGAAGAGCCCCTCGAGACCGATGCGATCGATCACGGCTTGAACTACATCAAGCTCGACGGAAACGTCGGTTGCATGGTCAACGGGGCAGGGCTGGCCATGGCCACCATGGACATCATCCAGTACGCGGGCGGGATGCCTGCGAACTTCTTGGACGTGGGCGGCGGCGCGAGCAAGGACCAGATCAAGAACGGCTTCCGGATCATCCTGTCGGACCCCAACGTCAAGGCGATCATGATCAACATCTTCGGCGGAATCCTCAAGGTCGATGTCCTCGCGGAGGGGATCGTCGCAGCCGCGCAGGAACTCAAGATCGGCGTGCCGATGGTACTCCGCCTGGAGGGTACGAACGTGGAAAAGGGGCGCGAGATCCTCGCTGATTCGGGCTTGGACTTCATCGTTGCCTCCGACATGAAGGAGGCCGCCCAGCAGGCCGTCGCCCGAGCCGGCTAGGGGATATCGCGTATGAGCATCCTGGTAGACGAGACGACCCGCGTGGTGGTGCAGGGCCTCGGGCGCGCGGGCCTCTTCCACGCCGAGCAATGCATCCGGTTCGGCGCCAACATAGTGGCCGGAGTGCATCCTGGCCGGGGGGGCAGCGAGGCGCTGGGCTTCCCGGTCTTCGACACGATGCGCGAGGCGGTCGCCGAAGGGCGGCCTGACGCCTCGCTGGCCTTCGTCCCGGCCGCCGGCGCGGCGGACGCGGTGCTGGAAGCCATCGAAGCGGAGCTGGCCCTGGTGGCCTGCATCACGGAGGGGATTCCTGCCCGGGACATGGTCCGCGTGGCGGACGCCTTGCGCTGTAGCTCCACGCGCTTGATCGGGCCGAACTGCCCGGGGGTGATCTCGCCAGGGAAGTGCAAGCTGGGCATCATGCCCGGCCACATCCACAAGCCGGGATCGGTCGGAGTCGTCTCGCGCTCGGGCACGCTGACGTACGAGGCCGTCGGGCAGCTCTCGAGCCTCGGCATCGGCCAGTCGACCTGTATCGGGATCGGGGGCGATCCGGTCATCGGAACCAATTTCATCGACGTGCTGGAGATGTTCAACGAGGATTCCGACACCACTGGCATCATCATGATCGGAGAGATCGGCGGCACGGCCGAGGAGCAGGCCGCCGAATTCGTCAAGGGCCGCATCAACAAGCCGATCGTGGGATTCATCGCAGGGGCCACGGCGCCGCCGGGCCGCCGCATGGGTCATGCCGGGGCGATTATCTCCGGCGGGAAGGGCACGGCGGCCGAAAAGCAGGCGGCGATGGAAGCCGCCGGCATCGCAGTGGCGCCCACCCCGGCCGACCTCGGCTCGACCTTGGCCGCGCTGATTTGAAGCCCGGCTGCCGCTTTCCGAATGGCCTTGCCGACCGCATCGTGGAGGAACTGAACCCGTGGCACTGGAACGCACGCTGACCATCATCAAGCCCGACGCCGTCGCAGCCGGCAATTCCGGGCACATCATCGCGCACCTCGAGCGAGAGGGATTCGAGATCGTCGCGATGAAAAAGATCACGCTGACGCGGGCGCAGGCGCAGGCATTCTATGCCGTGCACAGCCAGCGGCCCTTCTTCGACAGCCTGGTCGGCTTCATGACGTCCGGCCCGATCGTTCCGATGGTCTTGGAGCGCGACAACGCCATCGCCGGCCTGCGCGAAGTCATGGGCGCTACCAATCCCGAGCAAGCCGGGGAAGGCACGGTGCGCAAGTTGTACGGCACCAACATCGAGCGAAACGGAGTCCACGGCTCGGACGCGCCAGAGACGGCGGCTGTCGAGCGGGCCTTCTTCTTCAGCGGTCTCGAACAGGGCTAGCCCGTCGTCGCCAGCACTCTCACAGCGGTATGTTGCCGTGCTTCTTGCGCGGCGATCGCTCGGTTTTGTTGTCAAGCATCTCTAACGCGCGACAGAGCTTGGCGCGCGTCTGGCTGGGCGCGATCACTTCATCGATCCAGCCCTTCTCCGCGGCGCGGTAGGGGTTGGCGAAACTGGCCGTGAACTCCTCGATCCGATCGCTGCGGAAGCGCTCCGGGTCGTCCGCCTCGGCGAGCTCGCGGCGATAGAGGATGTTCACGGCAGCCTCCGGGCCCATGACCGCGATCTCGGCGGTCGGGTAGGCGAAGTTCATGTCCGTGCGAATGTGCTTCGAGCCCATCACGCAATATGCGCCGCCGTACGCCTTGCGCGTGATGACCGTGATCTTGGGCACGGTCGCTTCGCAGTAGGCGTACAGCAGCTTCGCTCCGTGCTTGATGATGCCGCCGTATTCCTGGTCGGCGCCGGGCAGGAATCCCGGCACGTCCTCGAACGTAACGATGGGAATGTTGAACGCGTCGCAGAAGCGAACGAAGCGGGCGCCCTTCAGCGATGCGTTGATGTCTAGGCACCCAGCCAGCACGGCCGGCTGGTTGGCGACAATGCCCACGGGCCGTCCGGCGAGGCGGGCGAAGCCGACCACGATGTTCTGGGCGAAGTGCGCCTGCACCTCGAAGAAATAGGAGTCATCGACCACTCGGTGGATGATGTCGCGGATATCGTAGGGAATGTTCGGTTCTGCCGGGACGACCTCGTCGAGGTCGGCGTCGGCCCGGTCGGCCTTGTCCGCTGTGGCCCGCCAGGGCGGGTCGTCCAGGTTGTTCGACGGCAGGAACGACAGCAGCTCCCGGACCAGCTGCAGGCAGTGCGTGTCGTCGGCGGCCAAGAAATGCGCCACCCCGCTGGTTTCGTTGTGGGTGCGGGCGCCGCCAAGCGCCTCCTTGCCCACCTGCTCGTGCGTCACGGCGCGGATCACGTCCGGCCCGGTGACAAACATGTGGCTGGTTTGGTCCACCATGAGCACGAAATCCGTGATAGCGGGAGAATACACCGCCCCGCCGGCACAAGGTCCCATCACTGCCGAAATTTGCGGCACGACGCCGCTTGCCAGGGTGTTGCGCAGGAAGATGTCGGCATAGCCGGCTAGCGAGGCGACGCCCTCGTGAATGCGTGCCCCGCCGGAATCGTTAAGCCCGATCACGGGTGCGCCGGTCTTCATGGCCAAATCCATGATCTTGCAGACTTTCTTGGCATTCTGGAGCGATAACGACCCGCCGAAAACCGTGAAGTCGTGCGCGAACGCATAGGCTGGCCGGCCATCGATCTTGCCGTAGCCGGTCACGAAGCCATCGCCCGGTATCTGTTGCTCGGACATTCCGAAGTCGATGCAGTCGTGCGTCACCAAGCGGTCCAGTTCTTGGAACGTGCCCTCGTCTAGCAACAGTTCGAGCCGCTCGCGGGCTGCCAGCTTGCCCGCCTCCTTGTGCTTCTTGACCCGTTCCGGGCCGCCGCCCGCGAGCGCCTCCGCGTTGCGCCGCTCGAGTTCGGCGCGTCTTTTGGCGAGATCCATGAGTTTCCACAAGTTATCACGACGGCTGTCAGGGGCCTGCGCGAGCCCGTGATATGCTCCCACTTGGTCGATATCCTCTTCTGGCTTTTCGCCGTCGCCGCCGTGCTGGCGACGCTCGCGTCTGTCAAGGGCGGCAGGCGGTTCTTGGAGTATGCCGAATGGCGTTCCAAGCAGCCCTTGTCCGAGCCTGCCGGGGGCTGGCCAGCGGTCGCCCTGATCGTGCCCGTCAAAGGGGCCGAGCCCGGCTTGGCCGAGAACCTGCGCTCGCTGGGGCGGCAGGACTACCCCGACCTGGAACTGACGGTGTGCTACGCCGATGAAGGCGATCCGGCCGTCACCATAGCCAGGGCTACCCTGGGGCCGGAGTGTCGCTTCGTGGCCGCCGGCGAGCCTCCGTCGGACATCGGGGAGAAGATCCACAACTTGCGGGCCGCTGTCGAGGCTGTTGCCGCAGGTCGTGAGGTACTGGTCTTCGCCGATTCAGACGGCCAGGTTCGAGCCGATTGGATCCGCAGGCTCGTGGCGCCGCTGGCCGACGAGGGCATCGGGGCCACGACGGCTTTCCGCTGGCACTTCCCGGAAGACGGCGGCTTCTGGCCGCTGCTGCGCAGCGTCTGGGATTCCGTCATCCCGACCATCATGGACAGCCAGGACCGCAGTTTCGCTTGGGGAGGGGGCACTGCGGTGTCGCGCGATGCGTTTCGAGACGCCCGCGTGCTCGAGTATTGGCAGGGTGCCGTCAGTGACGACCTGCGGCTCACGCAGGCATTGCGCGATGCAGGCATGGGTGTCCGCTTCCTGCCCGAAGCGATGGTGGCGACAACCGGCCAGTGCGGGGGCTTGGATTTCCTGGCATGGGCCGTGCGGCAGGCCACCATCACGCGGGTCTATCGGTTCAAGACATGGCTGGGCGGCTGCTTGAGCCACATCGCCTACTGCGCGGCGCAAGCGCTCTGCGTGCTCAAACTAGTCCAAGGCGACCTGATCGCATTGTTTCCGCTGGCGCTGATCCTGCTGCCGGGCATGGCCAAGGGCGGCACCCGGGCCTACGTGTGCTCGCTGGTGTTCCCCGATCGCGAGGCCTGGCTCGAGCGCTACGGCTGGGCCTATTTCTGGCTTACTCCGCTGGCGACATGGGTGTGGCTCTACGCTTTCCTGCGGTCCGGGCTGACACGGCGTATCCGCTGGCGCGGCCGCACCTATGACTTGCTCAGCGAGACGCGGGTTCGCGAGGTTGGCCGGAGCCAGTGACGTGCGCCCCTGCGCCGTCACTGGCGCTCGACCAAGCGGATCACGGGGGCGAGCAGGTTGTCCACCGGTGCGTAGTCATCGGTCAGCACTAGCCCGCGCGAGCGTTCGCGCAACAGTGCGGTGTGCTGTGGCGAGAGCAGGTCCGCCGCGTACTTGACATAGTCGAGGTCTTGGACCGGCAGCAGGCGCGTCGATCCCACCACCACGAACGTGTCCCGCTCGTCTTCGTCGGTAGGCCCCCCCGGAGAAGTGCCGAAGGTATACACGTAGGGGAACACCTGCTCCACGGTGTTGATCATGGCGCCCAAGAAGCGGCCCGAGCGGAATACATCGATCGTGTTGGCCATGAACACGGAGTCGTCGCTCATCACGGCGCGGAGCTTGCGAACGTATTCCAGCGTCGTCAGGTGGAATGGCGGCGAATAGTGGTTGAACGCGTCGTTGTAGACAAGGTCGAACTTGCCTTCGAGCTCGCCGCGCCGGGCTTGCGAGAAGAGTTCGTCGACCCGGTTGCGAGCGTCGAGGTGCACGATCCGGAGCGGCGTGTCAGGTTCGAGGTCGAACGTGTCGAAGGCGGCTCGCGTCACCTGGGGGTCGATTTCGACGACCTCCCCGAAGCCCCGCGGGAAGTGGCGCAGAAACCAGCGGGGGAAGACATAGCCCCCGCCTCCGAGGAATAGCGCGCGCACGCCTTGGTCGGGATGATAGGCCTGCACCGCCTCGTTGGTGATCCCCGCATAGATGCGCTCGTAGTCGTAGTGCAGATTATCGGGATCGTTCAGATCTACGTAGGCATGGACCAAGTGATCCAGCGTCATCGAGCGCAGGCCCGCGGTCTCGATGACCTCTTCCACGCGGATCACCGAATACTGCGACTCGTCGTGGAATAGCACCGCCTCCATGCGCGGCTCCCGGTAGCCGAGCCTCTCGCCGATCACTCGCGCCCACTGAAACGGCGCCCAGGCGGCGAACATGACCGCGATCAGAACGCCCGTCCACAGGTAGGGCAGCAGGCTGGCCCCGCCGTACAAGAGCGCGATCAGCAGCAGCACGCCGGCGACGGACAGCAACACCGCCGTCGTGCCCATCTCGGCAATGAGCACGTAGCCGGTCAGGAACGTGCCGAGAATGCTGCCGATGGCGCCCCACGAGTAGACATTGCCGATCGTGCGGCCGAGCTGCTGCCCCAGCACGATGGCCATCTTGGCGGCCGACGGGCTGATCATCCCCAGCAGGCACGACGGGGCGAAGAACACCAAGAAGACGTGCAGCGCGATCCGCACAGGCCATTCGAGCTCGCGCAGGGACTCCATGCCGCCGATGCGGTTGTTGAGGACCGGGATCAGCAGGCAGTTGGCCGAGGCGACCAAGAAGATCAGGCTGAGCGTTTCCTTGGGAGGGAAGCGGTCCGCGAGCCGTCCGCCGATGTAGTTGCCGGCGGCAATGCCAGACAGGACGATGCCGATGACCGAGGTCCAGGTGTAGAGCGAGCTTCCGACGTGGCGGGCGATGAGCCGGCCCGCCACGAGTTCGAGCACCATGATGCACAGGCTCGACACGAAGACCGTGGCGATCGGCACGATCCAGGTCCAGCGCGAAACGCTTGGAGTGCTTGCTTGCTCGGAATCCATCGCACTGCCGCCGGGAGTGGCCAGCGCCGCTCTGCCAAATCGTGGCGGGCGGCGTTTCAAGCGTAACGGATCAAGATCCCCCTAGCTTGGGATGCCGGGAACGGGAAAGGCCGCGCACAGCGCCTGCACCTCGCCCTTCAGCTTTCCAAGGCTGGCCTCGTCATCGGGCTTCCGCAAGGCCTCCAGCATGAAGCCGCCCAATGCCTCCATCTCGGATTCGGCCATTCCCCGGGTTGTGGCGGCAGGCGTGCCGAGCCGGATTCCGCTTGGGCGCAGCGGCGGGTTGGGGTCGTCGGGAATGACCTGCTTGTTGCAGGTGATCGCGATCTCGTCCAGGGCGTTCTCGGCCACCCGGCCGTTGATGCCGAAGCTGCTCACGCAGTCCACGACCATCATGTGGTTGGCCGTGCCGCCGGTGACAAGCTCCGCCCCCCCGTCAAGCAAGGCCCGGGCGAGCGCGCGGGCGTTCGCGAGCACCTGCTGGCAATATTGCTTGAACTCGGGTTGCTGAGCCTTGCCAAGAGCGACCGCGGTCGCCGCCACCTGATTCATGTGCGGCCCCCCCTGCAGTCCGGGAAAGACGGACTGGTCGATGGCCTTGCGGAACTCTCCGCGGCACATGATCATGCCCCCGCGCGGCCCGCGCATCGACTTGTGGGTGGTGGTGGTGACGAGGTCGAAGCCGGCGTCGAACGGGTTGGCCAGCGCCTCTCCGGCGATCAGCCCGCCGATATGGGACACGTCGGCGAGGGTCAGCGCGCCAACTTCGTCGGCGATGTCCTTGAACGGCTTGTAGTCGTAGTCTCTCGGGTACGAGGAGTAGCCGCAGACGATCATCTTGGGCCGGCGTTCCAGCGCGACCCGGCGCAATTCGTCGAAATCGATGCGGCCTTCCGCTTCGGGGTCGGTCTTGTAGCGGATCCAGTCGAACAGGCGCCCCATGTGAGAAACCGGGGCGCCGTGGGTGAGGTGGCCGCCGTGAGACAGGTCCATGCCCATCACGGTGGTGCCCGGCTGCAGCAGCGCCAGGTACGCGGCGGCGTTCATGGGGGCGCCGGAGAGGGGCTGGACGTTGACATGGTCGCAGCGGAACAGTTGCTTGGCACGCTCGCGCGCCAGCCGCTCGATGGAGTCGGTGAACTCCTGTCCGCCGTAGTAGCGGCGTCCGGGGTAGCCCTCGGAGTACTTGTTCGTGAACACGGAGCCGAGGGTGGTCAGCACTTCCGGGTAGGTGTAGTTCTCGGACGGGATCATTTCGACGCCGCAAGCCTGGCGCGTCTCCTCGCCGTTCAGCGCCGCAAAAATATCGGGGTCGTTGCGTTCTAGCAGGTCGCGGGGTGAGAGCATGCAAGTGTCCAAACCCCTATTGTCACGCAGTCCGGTCGACCGGCCGGTTGGAGGCGCGGCCGCCTGCCTTCACGAACTTTTAATGGACTTGTTGCATGCGGGTAACACGGCGTGGCTAGCCTTGGATTCTAGGTTGAGCGGCTGGGGAACCGCCGTAAGGCCTTGCGTTGCGGCTCGCGATTTCTTGGATATCGGAGGAGGAGTGCGCCGCAGTCTTTCGATAGCTTGGCGGTACCGCTGCGAACGCAGCTGGGGCCGGCGAGCTGAATCAAACACACCTTAAGGAGAACACTGAATGACACGCAACTGGATTGGGCGCCTGCTGGCGATCTCACTCTGTACCATGCCGTTCGTCGCGGCGGCCCAAACCGCAGACGATGCCGCAATGAGCGGACCGCTATCGCCGACGGCGATGAAGGCGATGATCTGGACCGACAAGCTCGGCTATTCGACGGACGAGCAGATGGAGGTGTACCTGACGCTCGATCCGATGGGGGACATGAACGATTACACTTGGTTCCTCTATCGCGAGAATATCGAGACCGGCGAGCGCATGTATCTGCCGCTACGGGGGAATCTGACAGAGGATGTTGTTGACTACGTGGGATTGGAGGCGGGCTTTTTCTCCCCCATTCAAGTGCCCGCTGTCACGCAGCGTCACATCTGGAGCGGACCCGCGCCGGCGGCTGGCCTGTGGCATTGGGTCGGCGAACTGCGCGGTGCGGACGCCACCCAGGTCGTGAAGAAGGTCTACGCCAAGTTCGTCGTCTCGGCGGAGTCGCCCGTGGAGCTCGGCACAGACGGCACCGACACCGAGATCTCTACTGACACCACGTGGACCAACGACAGGATCTACCGGATCCAGCACCAAGTCTTTGTCAACTCTGGAGCGACGTTGACCATCGAGGCCGGCACGCTGATCCTAGCGAGAGGCCAGAATGCCGTCATCGTAGTGGAAAAGGGCGGCAAGATCATGGCCGAGGGCCGTCGCGAGGCCCCCATTGTCATGACCTGCGATGCAGCAGTCGGCCAGCGTGAATCGGGCTGCTGGGCGGGGCTGATCGTCTTGGGCAATGCCCCCATGACTCGGGGCACGGGCCTCGCCGAGGGCGTGATCCCTGAGACGCGGCCGACCTACGGCGGCGACGATCCGATGGACTCCAGCGGCGTGCTAAGGTACGTTCGCGTCGAGTTCGCCGGTGTTGACTTCAACCCCGAGACCCAGCCCAACGCCTTCGGCTTCCACGGCCTGGGCGCTGGCACGGTGATCGACCACATCCAGGCGCACGAGGGCGAGGACGACGGCATCGAGTTCTTCGGCGGCACCGCCAATTGCACCCACTGCGTCTCCAGCGGCTCCAAGGACGACTCGCTCGACTGGGCGTTCGGCTGGACGGGCACAGCGCAGTACGTCTTCATTCAGCAGGATCCGCAGGGCGACAACGGCATCGAGGCCGACAACGACAGCCAGGGCTTTGACCGCACGCCGCGCTCCCACCCGCACCTCTACAACGTGACCCTCGTGGGCGGCTTGCTCTCGGATCCAGGCTCGAGTTCCGGCGACGGCATGCGGATTCGCGTCGGCACTGCGATTACGGCGCGCAACGTGGTGCTGACCGGCTTTGGCGGCGATGCCCTCGACGTGCGCGACAACTCGCCGTCGCTCTTCACAACCGGCACGAGCAGCATTACCAATGCGATCATCCACAGCAACGGCGGCCAGGTCGGCGACGGCCAGATCGTGGGCGGCGTAGCGGCATCCGTGCAGTACGCCGATGTCGCTCCGATGCTGGTGAACGTGCGCTACGAGGCTAACCCCGATCCGCGTCCGATGCTCGGTTCTTCCGCCCTGAGGATTGGGGGTCCCGCCACCCCTCCCAGCGATGGTTCGCTCGACACCGCTGCGCAGTTTGTCGGTGCCTTCGGCGACGAGAACTGGCTCGAAGAGTGGACCTTCTTCGGCAGCGAAATCGACTACAGCACCACCGAGTAGGTCGGGCCATTGAGGCCGTCGGCTGATTTGCTTCAGCCGGCGGCTTCTTCTCCTCAAGCCCTTCTTCCAGCAGGAGGAAGGGCTCCTTAGGTGCTGGAGCACTGCTTGGGCGCGGGATCGCAGCGGGCAAGAGTGCCATCCGCGCCGGGCCGCCTAGGCGCGCACGCCGCCCGACCCCTGGGCTTCCCTTCGATGTTCCTGATCGATTCCCGCGCCGCCCGCCCTGAGCCCCGCGGCGCGGGGCGCGCTAGGCCAGCTTCGGCCGGCGGCAGAGAGCGGCCGGCGGGGATTGCAGTCCTGAGTCACAGGATCTTGCCGCTCAAGGCGCGCCGTCCCACGCTCCGGCGGACGTTCATGCGGTGCTTGTACCCGCGCCGACGGCGGGCGGCTTGTGAGGCGCGGGCTCGGTCCGGATTGAGTCCGCCCGGCTAGATCAGGCGGAAAGCGATTTCCAGCCGCAGTCGGGAGGGAACCTTGCGCCCTCCGCTGCGAGCCGGGCGGAAGCGCCACTGGCGCACGGCTTCAACAGCCTTGTCATCGAGGCCAAGACCCAGGTAGCGCAGGACAAGGATATTGGCAGGCACTCCGTCCGCGTCCACATCGACCTGAAGCAGCACGCTGCCTTCGTGATTCGCGATCCGCGCTTCGTCTGTGTAGTCGGGTTCGGTGCGCTCGATCAAGACCGCCGGCTGGACAGCGGCACCCGCCGCCAGCGTCCCCAGGTCCGCCGGGCTCGCCGGAGTTGACCGCTCCCGGCGGAGCTCGAGGGCGCGCTCCTCGAATTCCGCCGCGTCGGTCGGTCGCGACAGCTTGTGCAGCAGCCGCGCCAAGTGGTCCAGCGTCATGATCGTGTCCGGATGGTCTTCGCCGAGGCTCTTCTCCCGGATCTCGAGCGCCGTGCGGTAGTACGACTCGGCCTTTGCGTAGAGGACCTGGTTCTCGTACAGCACTGCGAGATTGTTCACGACCGCCGCCACGTCCGCGTGATCCCGGCCGAGCAAGCGTGTTCGGGTAGCGAACGCCAGCTTGTAGAAGTTCTCCGCCTCCGTGTACTTGACGCGCAGGTGGTAGTAGCGCCCGATGTCGTTGAGCAAAGACGCGTACTCTAGGCTCTCCGAACCCCACGCCAGCCGCCCGATCTCGTCCGCCTCGCGGTAGAGCTGTTCCGGCACGGCGTAGTCGCCCCTGCTCAAGTGCAGCTTGGCCAGCTCCATCAACGGGACAACCCTTCGAGGGTCGTCCTGTGAGAAGCCGCGTGCTTCCTCGCGGGCCCGCCTCAGCAGGCGGGCCGCTTGGTCAAACTCCTTGGTTGCGACGGCCTCGCGGGCCGAGCGGATGGACTCGTCCCAAGACCCGTCCTGCGCCCGTCCCGAACCGGCACACAACGCCACCGAGGCCGCAACCACTACCGTGAGGAAATTGCGTCCCACCGTTGGAATTCACTATTCACTGCGGTCACGGTGCAGATCAAGCCACCGTTCCCGCGACACCCTGAATTCCCAGTTTATCAGCACCCCGGGATTCCCAGTGCGCCAGAAGCGGTCTTCGAGCCGCGACTTGGCACCGCTCGCGGCCCGGTTCCCGACCCCCACGGCCGCGACCGAGCGCGGCTCAGGGCAGCGCCAGCCGGCGGGCCCAATCGCGATTGTCCTCGTACCAGCGAACCATCTCTTCGATGCCAGCTTGCAGCGAGGTTTCGGGCGACCAGCCAAGCAACTGCCGGGCCTTGCCAATGTCGGCCCACGTGGCCGGCACGTCTACGCGCGGCACCGCCACCCGTCGAATGAGGGCCTTGCGCCCCAAGCACTCTTCGATCAGGCGCAATGCGTCGCTCAGCGCCACGGGAACGTCCGAGCCGAGATTGATCACCTCGAAGCCTGTCACCGCCTCGGCCGCCGCGGTGCCGCGCGCGATATCGGCGACATACGTGAAATCGCGGGACTGACTGCCATCGCCATGCAGGGTGATCGGCTGGCCCTCGCGAATCCAGCGAACGAAGCGGAACAGGCTCATGTCAGGCCGCCCGGCCGGGCCGTACACGGTGAAGTAGCGCAGCACAGTAACGTCGAGGCCGTGCAGGTGGTGGTGGGCGTGGGCCAGCGCTTCGGCTGCCAGCTTTGAAGCCGCATACGGCGAGCGGGGCCGCCCGGTGTCGCCGCGTTCGTGGAGCGGGAGATGCTCGCTGGCTCCGTAGACGCTCGAAGTCGATGCCACCACGAGCTTTCCCACCCGGTGTGCGCTGCATGCGTCCAACACGTGCTGCGTGCCGATGGCGTTTGCGTTGATGTAGCTGCCTGGCCGCGCGACGCTTTGGGGCGCCCCGGCGCGCGCGGCCAAATGGAAGACGGCGGCGAAGCGGGCACGCTTGAACTCAGCGTCCAGGCAACTCCGATCAGTGATGTCCGCGCGAGCGAAGCGGAATCCGGCACGACGCTCGAGCTGAGCGAGCCGCCAGTGCTTGATGACGGGGTCGTAGGCGTCGTTTAGGTTGTCCAGCCCGACGACCTGTGCGCCAGCGTCGAGCAGCCGCGCCGCGAGCCAATGGCCGATGAAGCCCGCCGCGCCGGTAACAAGGTATGTCGGCATGCGCTGATCCCCTGCCTTCAGAGGCGCAGCAGGTGTGGGGCCGAAGTGCCGCCGAGAGCATTGCGAGTATCCAGGATCAGCGGCGCTACCTTCAGCAGGCGATGGTAGTCCACGCCATCGTGATCCGCCAGGATGACCGTGATATCAGCTTCGCTGGCGGAGCGGATCAAGTCGCTGCGGCCGAGAGCCAGCGAGCCAACGCGCAACTCGGCGACATGGGGGTCGCTGAATGTGATGTCGGCGCCCATGCTCGACAGCAACGCCGCGATGTCGAGGGCGGGGGACTCGCGGGTGTCGCCGACGTTGCGCTTGTAGGCCACTCCGACCAAGTGGATCCGACTCCCCCTGACCGGCTTGCCTGCGTCGTTGAGCGCCGATTGGACCCGGTCCACGACATGGCGCGGCATCTCGCCGTTGATTTCCGATGCCAGCCGGATCAGCCGCGGTTCGTATCCTGCCTGCCTGGATTTCCAAGACAGCAAGTGCGGGTCGACCGGGACGCAGTGTCCGCCCAGGCCCGGGCCGGGATAGAAGGGCATGAACCCGAACGGCTTCGTCGCAGCCGCTTCGATAACCTCCCACACGTCGATGCCCATGCGGCTGCACAGGACGGCCGTCTCGTTGGCTAGGCCGATGTTCACCATGCGAAACGTGTTTTCGAGCAGCTTGGCGGTCTCGGCGGCCAAGGTGGATGACACCGGCACGACCGTGTCCATGACCCTGCCGTAGAAGGCGCGCCCCATCCGCAGGCACTCGGGCGTGACGCCTCCGATGATCTTGGGGATGTCTTTCGTGCGGTACTCGGGATTGGCGGGATCCACGCGCTCGGGGGAGTAGCACAGGAAGAAATCCGCTCCCACGCGCAGGCCGCGCTCCGCCAAGATCGGAAGCACTGCCTCCTCCGTCGTCCCGGGGTAAGTCGTCGATTCCAAGACTACGAGCATGCCGGGTCGCAGGTGCTTCGCTAGAGCGTTGGAAGCTTCCAAGACGTGGGTAAGGTCCGGATCCTTGGTCTTGCGCAGCGGGGTCGGCACGCAGATCGAGACGGCATCGCAGGGGGCGAGTTCCGAATACTCCGAACTGGCTCGCAGGCGGCCCGATCGCACCAGTTCCGCGAGCAAGGGCGCGTCGACATCCGGCACGCTGCAGCGGCCCGAATTGATCTCGCTGACAATGTCGGAAGCGGTGTCTACGCCCACGACCGAGAAACCGGCGCGGGCCAGCTCGACCGCGAGCGGCAGGCCGGCATAGCCCAGCCCCACAACGCCCGCTCGGGCGCTGCCCTCAGCCAGCCGGGCCTCAAGTCTGCTTGCCATCGCCGTGCGCTTCAGGGCTGCCGCCGTTTGGCTCGATCTCGGTGCACTCTAGGCGATCCGCGCCGCAGCACGCGGTCACTCGATCGGGGGATCGTTCTCGGTCGCCGGCTCGGTGCCGAAGCGATAGCGGACGGTCGTGCTGTGATCGGTATAGAAGGTGCGGCTGCCCGAATCCGGCGACTGCGGATCGGCATTGAGCGAGTAGCCGGCGGGCGTTCCGATCATCGAGAAGGCGTACCCGAGATGGAGGCCGTCGACGAGGTTCTCGTCCATCAGGTTCGCCGCGTCCGGCGACGGCTGCCCACCTCCCGGCACGGGGCCGAGTTCGATTAGCGTTGCGGCATAGCGGCCGTACTGAGCAAAGAACTGGATCTGGGCTGTATTGATGGCCTGGCACGACCGGATCGCCGCAAGTTCATTCGCCATGCGCTTGGTGCTGGTGATGCGCGGGATCGCGATGGCGCTGATGATCAGGATGATCGCGATCACGATGAGGAGTTCGATCAGAGAAAATCCACGATTTCGGCGCTTCCGGTCCATGCCTCGCACTCCTGCCTCCATTCTAGGGTCTTGCCGGGCCATCTCTATCTATCAGACGCACCCGGACGCCATCCCGTTCAGTCGCGGCCGTCCTGCCGTCCGCTAGCCATAGCGCCATTGCGATCCCGCTCCCGCGCTGCTTGCCCTGTGGCGGTATCATACTCTGAGCCTCCTCAGGCAACAGGGGATTCCATGCAACCTGCACTTGCGGCCATCTGCTGCTTTATTGTCTACGCGGTGGTTTACCGCTTCTACGCTCGCCACTTGGGCTCGCGCATCTTCCAGCTCGATCCCAGCGTCGCCACGCCGGCGCACTCGATGAAGGACGGCGTCGACTACGTGCCCTGTCGCCGCATGGTGCTGTTCGGCCACCACTATGCCTCGATCGCCGGCCTAGCGCCCATGCTCGGCCCGGCCATCGCCGTGATCTGGGGCTGGCTGCCCGGCATGCTCTGGGTTGTCTTGGGCACGCTCTTCATCGGCGCCGTCCATGACTTCGGGGCGTTGGTCGTTTCGATGCGCCACCGGGGAATGAGTATCGGCAAGGTGGCCGAGGACCTGATCGGACGCCGCGCCAAGGGGATCTTCTTGCTGATCATTCTGTTCTTGATCTGCTTGGTCATGGGCGTGTTCGTCCGCACGGTGTCGGGCCTGTTCACAGCGGAGTTCTATCCCGAGTCCGTGTTCCCGACCTTCACCCTGATCGGCATCGCCATGGTGATCGGCTGGCTGGTGTACAAGCGCGGGGTGTCGGTCGTGCGCCTGACGGTGGTTGGCTTCCTGCTGATGTTGGTGTCGATCGGTGTGGGCCTGGCCATCGGCCGGCCGGATCTCAGTAGCGAGATTTGGATCCTGATCCTGCTCGTGTACGCGTTCGCGGCATCCATTCTGCCCGTGTGGTCGCTGCTGCAGCCGCGCGACTACCTCAACTCGTGGCTGCTGTACCTCGGCCTGGCCGCGTCGTATGTCGGGCTGTTCGTGCTGCGGCCTGAATTCGCGGCGCCTGTCCTGGACACGCAGCCGAACGACGCTCCCCCCATCTTTCCGTTCGTGTTCATCGTGATCGCTTGCGGCGCCATTTCCGGCTTCCATGGCTTGGTGTCCTCAGGGACAACGTCCAAGCAGATTGACAAGGAAACCGATGCCCTGCCGATCGGCTACGGCGGCATGGTCGGTGAATCGCTGCTCGGGCTGCTGGCCGTGCTCGCCTGCACGGCCGGCTTCCGCTCCCCGGAGAGCTGGGCCGAGCACTACTCGAGCTGGAGCACGGCCAGCGGATTGGCCGAGAAGATGAAGGCGTTCATCGACGGCACGGCCATGTTTTTGAGCTCGCTCGGGATTCCGGTCGAGCTCGCCCAAGCCTTCATCGCCTTGGTGGCGGTCTCGTTCGCGCTGACCTCGCTCGATTCCGGCACGCGCCTGCTGCGCTACAACATCGAGGAGATCTCGCAGTCGATCAAGGTGCCCGCGTTGGGCCAGCGCTTTGTCGCGTCTACTCTCGCGGTGGTCTTGATCGGATTCTTTGCCTTTTACGAAGTGGAGGGGCAGCCTGTCGGGCTGGCGCTTTGGAGCTTGTTCGGCAGCACCAACCAGGTGCTGGGGGCGCTGACCCTGCTGGCGGTGACGATCTACTTGCGCCAGAAGGGGCGCAATTACGTTTACACGCTCGCTCCGATGGCGTTCATGCTGACGGTGACCATCATTGCCATGGTGATCGACATTCGCAAGTACTGGGCCAACCAGCAGCTGCTGCTGTGGGGCGTGGCTGCCTCGATCTTCGTGCTGAGCGTGTGGTTGCTGGTCGAGGCCGTCCTGCGCTTCCGCAGGGACTCGGCCACCATCGGGGGCATGGCCGCCGGCGACTGACGGGGCAGTTTCAGTCCCAAGCCTTGGAGGCCAGGTTCCGCTCCACGCTGCCATCGACGAGGTGGAAGCCAGTGTCGTGCAATGGGTCGGCCGAGCACACCACCTTGGCCTGGCCGTACTCCCCCTGTGGCTCGGGGAACGTGACGCTGAAGTCGGGGTCGCTTTCGGAGATCGTCCAGACAAGGCGGCCTTTGAACGGAACCCGAACCAAGAGCTGCGCCCCGCACGCTCGGCAGCGGTATTCAAGCATCGGCGGTGGTACCCCCATGGCTAGGCTGGAGCGGGTTCGCGAGGGTTGCGTCGGACGGGCACTGCGTGCTGGAGGAGCAGAGCAGCCGTCGTTTTCGGCGTCTCAAACCAGAAGCGAGTCGATCACGGCCCCGCGAACTGTCGGAAACCTCTTCTGCGAATGAAGGTCGAATCCCTCTTTGAATCTGTCCTCCTGAGCCCTCGGGACCTTGCGGCGTTCACTTGCCCTGACTGACCCGCTCCTCTAGCTCGGCGCTGAGCTCGTGCGCCTCGGCAATCTGCTCGGCGGTCATGAGCGCCCGGAGCTTGTCTTTGAACCTAGCGGCCGCCGCGCTGTCCTGCTTGGAGGCAAGGTCATACCAAGCGAAGGCGCGAACGTGGTCCTCCGCCACACCCCGACCACTCTCGTACATCGCGCCAAGAGCGTTTTGGCCTCCACGGTTCCCCTGAATGGCAGATTTGCGAAACCACTCCGCGGCCTGTGCATCACTCTGAGGGACGCCACGGCCCCGCTGGTACATCGACCCAATGATCAATTGGGCCCATGCTTGGCCCTGATCAGCGGCCCTGAGATACCATCGCGCTGCTTCCACATGGTCTTCGGGCACACCCAAGCCTCGGTCGTATGCGGCACCGAGCAGCCGTTGTCCTAGCGGGTCACCTTGTTCGGCGGCCTTGCGGTACCAGAGAGCGGCTTGGGCGTAATCCTTCGGCAGGATCCGGCCTTCCTGGTAAGCGATGCCCAGGCTTCGTTGGGCCCTCGCGTCACCGTTCTCGGCGGCCTCGCGAATCGACTCCAAGGCTTTGGCATCTAAGGAGGTTCGAACGGTACGTGTGCCTACGCTGATCACAGTTCGTGATCGCTTGATCTCTTCTGGATTCTGCGCGACCGCCGGAGTGGCCGGCATCATTAGCGCTAGCACCAGGAGGGCAACTCCCAACGGTGTCAGATTCATGATTGTCACGGACTCATTCTAAGGCGTCCCACATGAAACGCTCGTGAAGCTCTTGCTGCGGGTTCACTCGTAATCCGCGCCGTACACGACTGTTGGCAGCCATTCGTCGTATGCCTCCCTGAGACGTCCCCGGGTCTGTCCGCGCATTGGCTTCAGATAGTCGTCGACCAGAATGTCGAAGTCCTCTTCCGACCACAGCCATTCGGCGATCTGGTGAGCCGGGAACGTCGCAGCCTCCCAGTGCGAGTTGCAAAGCCTGTCCATTGCCATGTCAGCAATCGCCCGGTAGTGATTGGCCACCCAAACCGGGCCGTCATACGGCTTGATACCGCATCCTGCGATCATACGGCCCATATCTCGTACCCCGCGCGAGCCGAGAGTGGGCGTCGTGTCCACCAAGCCGTTCGGGCCTGCCAGCGGAGCGTATGAGCGTTCTGGGTAACCGAAAAAGCTCACCCGAAAGTGCCAGTCGCCCGTCCATTCGTCCTGAAGTCGGAGGTTGAGGGCACGCTCGAAAGAGATGTAAGAAGTCGGGCTTGTTTCGGGGATCAGGATCGGGTAGCGCGGGTCGGGCTGCCTAGGCGCACTTCGGTCCTTGAGCCACTCGAGAAACTCCTGCCAGCGATCGTCGGAAAGGCCCAGGATCTTTGGGAGCTTGACAAGATTTCCTTTGTTGCGGGCAAACTCCCACGCGACTTTCTTCAGATCCTCGTTCGAAACGGATTCGGGCACTGTCAGATTGTGCCGACTTTCGCCCATTATTCGATGGTCCTGCTGAAAGTATAGAATGCCCTTGCAGATCCGACACGGCGCCGGAAGAATCCTTAGTCCCAGATACGATACTCAGCTGCGAGAGCCGCCTTCCCGGGTCACTCGGCCAGTTCTCCGCCGGCTTGTAGTTCGATCACCTGGCCGGACCGGCCGTCCCGGATGCGCAGCACTCCGTCAACCCAGTCAATACCGTCAACACCCAGGAACCCCTCTGGCGTGCGCGTTAGGACGATCAGGTATCCGGCTGAGATGGTGGTCCGGGCTGGCAGCCAGCGGTACAGGCTCGTGCCAAAGATCTGACCCTGGGACACCACTTCACGGCGGGGCAGGTCGAAGGCTTGAGTGGCAAACTCCAAGCCGCGCGCCAGCATGCGATCTCGCGGGTAGGACTCCCAGGTCTGGAGCCACGCGAACTCGCTGGGGCGGAACAGATAGCCCAGCAGCAGCCGTTTGACCGGGTGCAGCGCGGTCACGAAAGCCCATTCCGTGCCGGGGTCCATCCGATGGGCCGTGTGGTCCAGCGAGTGGGATTCGAGTGGCGCCGCGCGGAGATCGACCAGTCCGCCGGCCCTGGTTGGCGCCATCGGCCACGCAAATTCGGAGTTGCTGGCCAAGCGGTGGGTCAGGCCCGCCCGGGTGGCACCTTCTCGGGGCCGCGTAATGGCGCGATTCGTGGAGATGTCCACGACCGTCACGCCGCGCTCCAAGAAGGGCGAGCCGATCGTCGCGTGCTCGGCCCAGTTCACGGGGCGGTCGAAGTCCAGCAGGCTCTCCAAGTCCGAGTGCACGTACACGATGTTTTCGTCCCGCGGCAGGCGCAGCTCGCGGCGCAGCACTTCGCGCACCCGCGGCAGGCTGACAGACTGCCTGAGCACCATCGCGCCACCCTCCATCCCAGCGAAATCTGTTTCCCATTCCAAGCGGTGAGCCTCTCCGTGGCCCTCCATTCCGGCCGCCCGTTCCTGATCGGACGGCTGGCCGAACCCGTCGACACAGACGAAGTGCCCGACCGCGCCCGTGCTCCGCTCTTGCCGCCCTTGCTCTTGGTCTGCCTGCAGGGAGTCCCACATTGGGTTCAAGCGTTCTGCGTCGGAGGCCAGAGTCAGCGAAGCGAACGCCCCGCCCCGCTTTAGCACGACCAGTTCGATCTCAGAACTTGTAAGGGCGATCGCGTCCCGGCCGCGATACTGGTAATCCCCGTCGATCTGGGCCGTTGCGCTCGCAGCCGTGCCTGCGAACACCAACAGTAGAGTGGCAGCGGACAAACGCATGCGTGCATCCTACCAAGCGCCGCCAGCGTGCAAGAATAATGAAGCTGATCGGCTGGGAGGGCACGATGTTCAAGGGTTGCGGTACCGCTCTGATCACTCCGTTCGCGGCGGACGGCTCGCTCGACGAGCCCGTGCTCCGCACGCTGGTGCGCCGCCAAGTCGCCGCGGGAGTGCATTTCTTGGTGCCGGGCGGGACGACCGGGGAGAGTCCGACCCTGACGAAGGCCGAGCACCTCAGGCTCGTCGAGATCACGTTGGAAGAGGCGGGGGATGTTCCCGTCGTAGCCGGCTGCGGCGGCTACAACACCGCAGCGATCTGTGCCCTCGCCAAGGACTTGGATGCCCTCGGGGTGCAAGGCCTGCTCTCGGTCACGCCGTACTACAACAAGCCGACCCCGGACGGCCTGTTCCAGCACTATTCCGCGCTGGCCGCGGCCAGCGGCCTGCCGATCATTGTCTACAACGTGCCCGGCCGGACGTGCTGCAATATCAAGCCCGACCTGCTGTGCCGCTTGGCGGCGATCGACACGATCGTCGCCGTCAAGGAGGCCTCGGGAGATATCGGGCAGATGGCGCAGGTCTGCCAGCAGGTGCCCGGCGAGTTCTCCGTCCTGTCCGGCGACGACTCGGTGACGCTGCCGCTGATGTCCCTGGGCGGCTCCGGCGTGATCTCGGTGGTATCGAACGAGATTCCCGGCCAGATGGCGGCGCTGTGCGACAGCGCGCTCAACGGAGACTTCGCGGAATCCCTCGCCATCCACCGGCGCTACCTGCCGCTGATGGATGCCAACTTCTGCGAGACCAGTCCCGGGCCCGTCAAGGTGGCCTTGGAACTGATGGGCGTGTTGGATGAAGCGCGCTACCGGCTGCCGATGACCCGCCCGTCGCCGGCGAGTTGCCAGCACGTGGAGCGGGTGCTGGCAAGCGTGGACCTGCACGTAGCCGTGCACCAGTTCGCGGACCTAGAAGCGTAGCCGCAGGGCCGCTTGGGTCGTGCGGCCCAAGCCGGACATGCGGGCGACCCCGAAGTATACGTGGTCGATGTTTCCGAACGGCTCGGCCCAGTTGCGATTGCCGAAGGCATTGAGCAGGTCGAAGCCGAGCTCCACGGAAACCTGTTCGGCAGCTTGGAACAGCCGCGAGATGCGCAGGTCCCACTGCTGGAAGCCCGCCATGCGGTATTCGTTGCGCCGCGAGCTGCCCTGCCGCACCTCTTCGAAGCTTGTCGGGCGGACCGCTCGGAACACCGTCGGGTCGAACGCGAAGTGCCCTGTGACCCTGCGGTCCCCGACCAGAGCGTAGCTTCGGATCTCGTTTGCGTCGAACTGAGCGAAAGCGCCCACGCGGTCGGGCCTGCCCACTTGCTCGAAGGTATAGCTGGGGTCCTCGGTCTGGCGAATGTCCAGCGGCAGCCCCGAGCGCCAGCGCCAGATGCCGCTGACGGTCCACCCGCCAGCCCAGCGAACGCGGTCGGTCCAGCGCCGCGGCAAGCGCAGCTCGTAGAGCCAGATCGCCGTTAGCGAGTGCCGCCTGTCGAAGTCGGAATATGTCCAAGCCTCCCCGACCAGCTCGTCGCCGAACACCGTGCTGCCATCGTCGAACGACTGGCTCCAGGTGTATCCGACGTCCAGCGCAAGGCCGCGGTGCAGGTAGCGGTTTGCGCGCAGTTGGACAGCGCGGTAGCGCGCGGTCCCTGAGCTCTCGAACGAGCGGATGTTGGCGAAGCGCGAAAAGCGTCGCATGTAGCGCACGAATCCGAAGCCGTGCAGAGGATTGCGCACGAACCCATTCAGCTCGCGCTGTTGCTGCAGGCGCGAGGACCGGGTGCCCAGATAGGTTCCGCTCAAGAAGACGCGCCAGGGCAGCAGGCGCTGCCAGCTCAGATTCCAGTGCTCGGCCCGGGCGTTCTGGAAGCGCGGATCGAAGACCAGGATCGGATAGCGCACCAGCGGCGAGCGGATGGTGGTCAAGCCAGAGTCTCCGATGACCCTGCCCGGCGTTTGGAACATGCCCGTCGGCTCGCGCAGGGTGTAGCGGTTGTCCTGGCTGAACGGCGGATAAGTGGCCTGGAACAGCGCAGCCGCGCTCGAGCCCGCAAACGTGCCGTGGTCGAAAAAGACCCCGTACGCGCCGCGGAACACCGAGCGGCCCGATTCTCCCAGCACCCAGCGCGCCGCCCTCCCTTGCCACGAGGGCGAGAAGGCGAGGCCGACGCGCGGCGAGAAGTTGCGCCCGAGGGTCTCGATGGTGGACCTCGGAAGCACTTCGCCGTCCGGAGCGGTGTCTCCGGGAAACAGCAAGTTCGGGGGGGAGTCGGGGAAGCGGGCGCTCTGTGTTCCTTCGCGGAACGTCATCAGCCGGTCTTGCTTGTCGATTCCGGGAGGCTGCTGTTCGAAGCGCAGTCCGACGGTGATCTTCAGGTCGCGCCAAGGCCGGATCTCGCCTTCGACGAAGGCTGCGAATTCGTGCCACTGCAGGTCGAGGCTGCGCCGGGTCTGCAGGCGGAATTCGCCCGGGCGGCCGAGCAGCAGGTCTCGCAGGCCTTGGCCGCGGAAGCGAACCGGCGGGTCGGGAGGGACCGGGAAGCTGAAGCTGCCCGCGGAGTTCTCCCGATTCGTGAACGGCCAGGATCCGCGCTGCATCAGCAATCCGGCCCGAACTGCTTGGCGCCGGTAGCGGTACTCCATGGCGTGCGAGAGCTGCAGGGTGGTTTGCACCGAGTCCTCGGCGTCGATAAAGGGCGCTACATGCAGTTGAAGCTGCCCGAAGTCGTTCCACAGGCGCACGTTGGGGATGGATCCGGGATTGAGGTCGGCGTAGTCGAAGCCCAGGTCCTCCGCCGGGGTCTCGCGGTAGCGCGGGTTTCCGCTGTGCTCCTCGCTGGATAGGCGCTGCATGGCCAGGCGCAGGGTCTGCGCGAAGTTCGGAGCCACGGTGTGCGTGAGGGCGTACTGGGTGTGGTTGGACAGCTGGCGTCGGTCCGCGACCGTGCCCGGCGAGACGGTGAACGCTTCCTGCGGAGGCTCCCTGACGCGGTTCGAGTAAAGGTAGTGGCTGAAGTAGTGGGACAGTGTCTTCGAGCGCTGGTCGATGCGGGCCACCGCGACTTGGCCCCGGCTCGGCAGATTCTCGGTGAACTGCATCCAGCCGCCTTCCAAGTTCGCAGGCGGAACGAACGTGGCGAGATAGTGCTGCATGAGCGGATCGAGGCGGTAGGCGGGGATCTTGCCGTTCGGGAACGGCAAGCCGCTTTGCGGATCGATCGGTTGGTTCTCGAAGCCGAAGAAGTTTCCGCTCCGCTCGTTGTCGCTCAGCCCGCGCCGCAGCGCGTTATGTCGCCGGTCGGTGAGCCAGGCTTCGCCGTCAAAGAAGCCGTAGAGCCCGTGCCGCTGCCAGATCGGGCCGCCCGCCTGCGCCCCGCCGGCCCATCCGCTGACCCGGTCGTGGGCGCCGTCGAACGATCCGAACGACTCGTTCCAAGGGGGCCTGCCGAAGCCGCGCAGTTGGCCGTGCCATTGATCGCCGCCGGAGCGGAACAGCGGGTCCACGACGGCACCGGCATTGCGCCCGTCGCTGGCGGAATAGGTGTGGGTGATGACGCGCAGGGACTCCAGCGCCTCCGGAGTCGGGCCTAGCGTGGCGGCCTGGGCTCCGGTGATGCGGTTCTGGGCGTTGTTGGAGGCGCCGTCGAGCTTGTAGTTGATGAACGAGCTGCGCGAGCCGTTCGCCGAGACCGCGGCCGCGCGCCCGGTGAAGGGATCGATGTCGAGAGCGTTGGCCGGAGTGATGCCGGGCACCAAGTGCAACAGCTTGTCCACGGTCGTGCGCCCTTCGGCGCCGACCACGATCGGCAGCGCCTCCACCTGTTCGCGCGCGAGGCCGTGTTCCAGGGCCATTTCCTCGAGACCCGAGCGCGGCCGCGTCGACGATGCCGACAGCCGCCGCATGATGATCGGCGGGAAGGCCACGGGCATGCCCGGGAGCACTTCAAACGGCCCGCTGCGCCAGGCTTGGTAGCGGTCGCGCACAAGTGCCAGCGAGTAACGGCCCGAGATCAGATTGGCGAACTCGAACGCCCCGTCGGAGCCGGTCTCGCGGCGCAGCACCTGGGCGCTGCTCAGGTTGATGAGCTGGGCCTCGACTCCGGCCAGCGGCCCTTGGTCCCCCGCCAGGACGTGACCCGAAACCAGTCCCGCGCCAGACTGCCCGCAGACGGGCAGCGCCAGCGTGATGGCAAGCAGACAACCGCGCTTGAAGCGGCGTGGCACCCTAGCTTTAGGCTAGCGGATGGCAGAGCGTAGCTGTCGGGTGCGCTGGCGGAGCCGGGCTAGCAGGCTCGCGCTGGAGGGGCTTCCCTCGCTAATGTCGAGCACGTCGCTGCCGCCGAAGAACAGCGAGCTGAGCGCTTGGTCGAGGGCTAGGGCGTCTTGCAACAGGGCCTTGCTGGTCGCTTGCAGGTCAGAATCGTTGCGGTCCGTGACACGGGGCCCGCGATACGCCCAGTAGCGCCTCGGCAGGGCTTCGGAAAGCTGGCCGTGAATATTCGCCTCGTGCCGCGCGATGCCGTCTAAATGGTAGCGTGCCGCGCGGCGGAAACTGTCGGCATCCCGGACTCGGGCGATGTGTGAGCGGCTGACCAGGTTGTGCAGCGCGTGGACATGTGCCAGCAGGTCCGCGTCATAGCGCATCACGTCGCTGACGTACAGGTCCAGCTCGTTTTCCAGCATGCTCCGATCCAAGGGCTGGAACGAGCGCCGGGCCGCATCCCTGTAATGTTGCAGCAACGCGGTGCGGACCGTGGTGCCTAGGCTCCGAGTTCGGCTGGCGCGAACGGCATCCGGCAGGGCCTCGGCCGGGACGCGCGCGCCGCGCACCGCTATGTCGAACTCAATCGGGCGGCCGCCGGCGACTGCGAGCAGGGCCTTCTCGGCACGGACGCGTTCGCGCTCGCTCGCCACCGTGCCGGCGAATCGAATCGACTCGGCCGTCCCGCGCGGCTCGAGGCTTGCCTTCCACAGGCCCGCCTTGATCAGCATCCAGCTGCCCTCGGCCAAGACCTCGGGGTCGGTTCGGACCGTCGGGGGAGTGGTGCTCCCGGCCGCCGGCACAGCCTCTGCGAGCAACGGCGGCGAGGGTGCTAGCGGCTTCGGCAGCTCATCCAAGCGCGGAAGTGCGACTAACGCGAGGTGGCTCGGCGCCGTTCCGGCGCTCACTTCCGGGGCGGTACCGGCAGCCAATGCCAGCATGCTCGCGGGAGCGGCCTGGCGTGGCTCGGTTGCGATCCACTGGAAGCGCTCCCGAGGCGTTGCTTGAGCCGCGACTTCCAGCGCGACGGCCTGCGGCGCTCCCGCAGTCAAGGCCGAAGGCGGCGAAGCTGCTTCCGTCAGCTGGGCCGTGGTAATAGGCGCGGGCGGTTCCGGCGTGCCGATCACGTTCCACCCCAGCCAGGCTGCCAGGCAGACGCCCGCAAAGGCGGCGGCATAGGGCGTTAGCGCCGGGATCTGGTGTGGCCGAATCTGAGGCATCCACTGCCAGATTTTCGTGTCGGCGCGCCGCTGGGATTCGACCTCTTGCTCGAGGCGGCCGCGAAGCGTCGCCAAGGCCGCAGCCTTGTGATCCAAGGGCAGCTCGAAAGCCGACTCCCGGCTCAGCTCGTACTCGATCGAGGCCAGCTGCACGTGCAGGTCTGCCGCCCGCCGTTGGCAGTCGGCGCACGTCGCCAAGTGCGCCTCGAGCTCCGGGCTCAGGCTGTTCTCGATCGAAAGCAGCAGGTCCTCGGTAGACAGGTGGAGCGAGAGCAGCTGGGCCTCGGCCGCCAAGCGCTTGCGCAGCGCGGCGAATTGCTCTGGCCGCGGGGCTGGCGGGGGCAGTGCCTCGTGGATGGCGGCTGCAGTCAGGACAAAGCTCTCCTGCATGTCGACCAAGCGTGACTTGCAGTCGACGCACTCCGCCACGTGCCGGCGAAACCCGCGGTCCTCCAATTCGCCGTTAGCGTAGAGGAGCAGCTCTTCTGGACTTAGGTGTCTCACTAGGCTTTGCAACCGACTTGCGGAGCTTCTTGACCCCTCGGGCGACATAGCTCGCCACTGTCGAGATCGAAACGTCCAAGACTTCCGCGACCTCGCGGAAAGCCAACCCTTGCGCCCGCAGCAGCAGGCATTCCTTTTCCATCGCCGTCAGCGTGTTCCATGGGAGCTTCGAAAAGCGCAATGAGCGGTCCTGTTCTTCCCATCCGGGAGAGTGGGCGTGTGCTGCCTCGAGATCCTTCCACTGGTCTTCGTCCAGCAGCAGGGGCCGCGACTTCTTGAGGCTGTCGAGCATCAAGTGCCGGCCGACGCGATAGATCCAACCCTTGGGATTGGCGATCTCTTCGCCGTTGCTGCGTGCGTGAAAGAAGCGGATAAAGGTCTCTTGCGCTATGTCCTCGATGTCGTTGGTGTTGCTGACGCCAGTGCGCAGGTAGCGCACTAGGTTTGAGAAGTGCTCTTCGAAGAGCCTCTCCGTTTCCCATGCGGCCTGCGTGGTCGCGTCGGGCTGACCGAATGCAGGCACAGAGAACCTCGCTTGCTCCGATCACCACCGACTAGCCCAGCATTTCCAAGACGATTGAGCGGGCCCTTCTTGTGGCAATCGAGGCTGCAACTCGATTTTCGACTCCGAGCGCCGCAATGTCAAGCGTTGGCCCGTCCGCCCGGCTCGGGCAGCCGTAATTCAAGCGTCACGGAGCATTCCTATAATGGATAACCGGTTCGACGCCCGGCACCGCCTTGAAATGACGGTGCAGCGCGAGCCCTGGGAGGCTGCCGCTCTTGCACTGGATTGACTACTATCGCCCTAACACGCTGGAGGCTTGCTTGGAGGCGTTCGCCGAGCATGGCGCGAGCGCTCGGGCGCTGGCTGGCGGCACGGACCTGCTGGTACAGATGCGCGCCGGGCGCTTGGCCAACAATGTCGTTGTCGACGTCAAGGCTGTTCCCGAACTCAACGAGATCAGCTACGATCCCGCCAATGGCTTGACGCTGGGCGCGGCGGTGCCCTGCTATCGCATCTATGGCGACCCGACGGTGCGGCGCCAGTATCCGGCGTTGATCGACAGCGTCTCGATGATCGGCGGCACGCAGATCCAAGGCCGGGCCTCGGTGGGCGGCAACCTCTGCAACGCCTCGCCCAGTGCCGATGCGGTGCCCCCGCTGATCGCCCTCGGCGCCACCTGCCGCGTGGCTTCGGGCGCGGGCGAGCGCGAGATCCCGGTCGAAGACTTTTGCACCGCGCCCGGGAAGAACGTGCTGGGCGAGCGCGAAGTCTTGGTATCCCTCAACTTGCCTGCGCCGTCTCCCGGTTCCGGAGCCTGCTATCTGCGCTTCATCCCGCGCAACGAGATGGACATTGCCGTGGCGGGCGCCGGCGTGTCCGTCAGGCTGGCAAATGGCTGCTTTGACTCCGGGCGCGTCGCGCTGGCTGCTGTCGCCGCCACGCCGTTGCTCGTCCCCGAGGCGGGTGCCGCGTTGAGCGGCCAGCCGGTCGGTCGCGCTGCGATCGCAGCGGCCGCCGCCGCGGCCAAGGCGTCAGCGCGGCCCATCAGCGACATGCGGGGCACGGCCGAGTACCGCAGCAACTTGTGCGAAGTCCTGACCCGGCGGGCATTGGAGACGGCGGTGGAACGGGCCGGCGGCACGGTCGGCTAGGCGGGGGAACATCGACATGGAATCGATTCACGTACGGACCAAGATCAACGGCCAGGCGGCCGAGTTCCTGTGCGAGCCGCGCCAGTCGCTGCTTGAGGTGCTGCGCGACGTGCTGCGCCTCACCGGTACCAAAGAGGGCTGTAACGACGGTAATTGCGGCGCCTGCACGGTGGAAATGGACGGTCGCATCGTGCCCGCCTGTCTCGTGCTGGGCGCGGAGGCCGAGGGCGCGGACATCCTCACGATCGAGGGGATCGCTGAAGGCAGCGCATTGAACGAGCTCCAGAATGCCTTCCTCGAGGGCGCGGCCCTGCAGTGCGGCGTTTGCACGCCGGGCTTCATCGTCGCCTCCAAGGCGCTTCTGGACAGCAACCCCGACCCGAGCGAGGAAGAGATCCGTTTCTGGCTGGCGAACAATCTTTGCCGCTGCACCGGCTACGACAAAATCGTGCGCTCGGTGCAGGCGGCTGCCGAGAAGATGCAGCAGGAGGCCGCGTCATGAGCACGTCCACACAGGAACCCAAGAGCACATCGGCCGCTCCGGCCCGCAAGTCCGGCAATGGAGCGTCGCGCCGCGCCGGCTACGAGCCCAACATGGTGCTAGCCACTCAGACATTCGACGTGGTCGGCACCCGGCCGGTGCGCCACGATGGCGCGGACAAGGTGACCGGCCGGGCGCTCTACGGCGCCGATCTCACTCTCGCCGGCACGCTGCACGGGGCGATCTTGCGCAGCCCGCACGCGCACGCGCGAATCCGCTCCATCGACACGTCCAAGGCGGAGCAGATGGACGGCGTGCACGCGGTCGTCACCGCCGACGACCTGCCCGAGGCAGAAGACAAGCTAGTCGACGTGGGAGAAGGCGACACGCGGTTGTCCTATGTCCACGGGAACGTCCTCGCCAGGGGCAAGGTGCTGTACCAAGGCCATGCCGTGGCCGCGGTCGCGGCGCGCAATCAGCATGTCGCCTTGGAGGCGGCCAATGCCATCGTGGTGGACTACGAGCCGCTGCCGAGCTACATGACCGCTCCGGAAGCGATGGCCCCGGACGCGGTACTGCTGCATTCCGACCTTCGCATGAAGGAGTTCGGAGAGCAGACGGACAAGCCCTCCAATGTCGCCGAGCATTTCCACTGGACGGCGGGCGACGTTGCCGAGGGGTTCGCGGGCTCGGACGTGGTGGTCGAGCGGACGTTCGACACGGCCACGGTCCACCAGGGCTATATCGAGCCGCACAACGTGACAGCGCTTTGGAACCACGACGGCCGCCTGCACATCTGGTGCTCCACGCAGGGTGCCTTCGTCGTGCGCGACGTGACCTCGAAGATCTTGGAGGTTCCGGTGTCGAACATCAAGGTCACGCCGATGGAGATCGGCGGCGGCTTTGGCGGCAAGATCCCGGTCTACATGGAACCCGTCGCGGCCCTGCTGTCGCGCAAGACCGGCCGTCCGGTCAAGCTCGTCATGTCGCGCGAGGATGTCTTCACCGGGACAGGACCGACACCCGGATCGCATGTCCGGGTCAAGGTGGGAGCCACGGCGGACGGCAAGATCCAAGCGCTGGAGGCCACGCTGGCGTACGAGGCCGGCGCCTACCCTGGCTCGTTCGTGGCGCCGGGCGGCATGTGCGTCTTCGCCGCCTACGACTGCGCCAACCTCTCGGTCGATTGCTACGACGTAGTCGTCAACAAGCCCAGCTCGGCGGCATACCGAGCTCCCGGCGCGACGCAGGCTGCGTTCGCCGCCGAACAGGTGATCGACGAGGTCGCGTCCAAGCTTGGCTTGGATCCCGTGGATTTCAGGCTGCGCAATGCCGCCAAGGAGGGCACGCGCCGCGCCGACGGCCCGAAGTACCGGCGCATCGGCTGCGAGGAAGTGCTGCAGGCCGTCCGGGACCACCCGCACTACGCGGCGCCGCTCGCGGGTCCGAACCAAGGCCGCGGGGTCGCCGTGGGCTTCTGGTTCAACGTCGGCTTGGAGTCCAGCTGCACCTTGAACGTGAACACGGACGGCACCGTCCATCTCGTGGAGGGCTCCACCGACATCGGCGGCACGCGCACCTCGATCGCGATGCAGGCGGCCGAGGTGCTGGGCATCGCGGCGGAGGAGATCCTGCCGGAAGTGGTCGACACGGATTCGGTCGGATTCACGTCGGTCACCGGCGGCAGTCGCACCACGTTCGCGACCGGCTGGGCCGCGCACGACGCCGCCCAGAAGATCGTCGACGAGATGAGGGCCCGGGCGGCCAAGCTGTGGTCCGTGGAGGGCGACCAGGTGCAACATGCCAAGGGCGTGTATACGTCGAACGGCAACAGCATCGCTTTCCGCGATCTGGCTGCCATGTCCAGCAAGACGGGCGGCCCGGTCAGCGCCACCGCCACGGTCAAGCCGCGAGGCGTAGGCGGCTCGTTCTCCGCGAACATCGTCGACGTGGAAGTGGATCCGGAGACCGGCAAGGTGGAGATCTTGCGGTTCACCGCGGTGCAGGACGTCGGCAAGGCCGTGCATCCGAGCTATGTCGAGGGCCAGATGCAGGGCGGATCCGTCCAGGGAATCGGCTGGGCTCTCAACGAGGAGTACTTCATGGGGGCCGACGGCACGATGAAGAACAGCAGCTTGCTGGACTACCGGATGCCGACGGCGCTGGACCTGCCGATGATCGACACCTGTATCGTCGAGGTCGCCAATCCCGGCCACCCGTTCGGCGTCAGGGGCGTGGGCGAAGCCAATATCGTGCCGCCGCCGGCGGCGATCGCCAATGCCATCCACCAGGCAGTGGGAGCGCGCATGCAGCGGCTTCCGATGAGCCCGCCGGCAGTCTGGGCGGAGGTGGCCGAAAGCTAGGCTGCAGTTTGCGCCACGCCGAGAGCCGGAGTGTTCCGAGACGCCAAGTGGCGCGTTGAGAGGAGAACTGTTCACACATGTCCAATGTCTTGATGGAATCGAATATTCCGAGCCTTCCGCTGCTGTCTCGCGGCAAGGTTCGCGACCTGTACGCCGTCGGCGACGACCAACTGCTGATGGTGGCCACCGATCGGATCTCTGCGTTCGACGTCGTCCTTCCGACGCCGATTCCGCGCAAGGGAGAGGTGCTGACCAAGCTCTCCATCTTCTGGTTCGACTTCCTCAAGGATGTCATCGACACGCACTTCATCACCGCGGATGTTTCGGAGTACCCGTCGGAGTTGTCCGACTACAGGGACCAGCTCGAAGGCCGCTCGATGTTGGTGAAACGGCTGGAAATGTTCCCCATCGAGTGCGTCACGCGCGGATACATCGTGGGCTCGGGCTGGAAGGACTACCAGCGCACGGGAGCGGTCTGCGGCATCGCGCTGCCCGTGGGCCTGCAGGAGTGTGCCAAGCTGCCCGACGCGATCTTCACTCCCGCCACCAAGGCGGTCGAGGGTCACGACGAGAACATCGGCTTCGACCAGGCTGCCGAGCTCGTAGGAAGCGAGATGGCGGCCCGACTGCGTGACCTGACGATCAACATCTACGAGCGCGCCTCCCAGCACGGGCTGGGACGGGGCTTGATCCTGGCCGACACGAAGCTCGAGTTCGGCATGCTTGACGGCGAGATCGTGCTCGGCGACGAAGTCCTCACGCCCGACTCGTCGCGGTATTGGCCGCTGGACCTGTACCGGCCGGGCCGGGGCCAGGAGTCGTTTGACAAGCAGTACGTGCGCGATTACCTAGAAGAAGTGAAATTCAACAAACAGCCGCCGGGGCCAGCGCTGCCGGACGATGTCGTCAAGAACACGTCCCTGAAGTACGTGGAGGCGTACGAGACGATCACCGGCAAGTCGCTCTAGGACGATGGCTCCCCTATTCCGGGGCGGAGCCGCGCGCCGAGCGGACCCAGGGGTGTTAGAATCCATTGCGATGACAAACCTCGGCAGCTCCACCACTAGGCGCACAGCCATCAAGTCGGCGGCGTCGTTCGGCATTCTCTCCAGTGCCACCAAGATCGGCTTGGCCGCCGAGAACAAACGTGCCGACGGGCGTCTCAACCAGTCCGTATGCAAGTGGTGCTACCGGGACATGAGCTTGGAAGAGCTGTGCGAGCACGCGGCCAAGATGGGGATTGTCTCGGTTGAGCTGCTGACCAAGGAACAGTGGCCGACGCTCGAGAAGTACGGGCTCACGTGTGCGGTCGGCAATGGCATCTGCAGGATCCCGGATGGGACCAACCGGACCGAGAACCACGCCAGCATCGAGAAGAACGCCCGCGATCTCATCTCTGCTGCCAAGCGGGCTGGCGTGCCGAACCTGATCCTCTTTTCCGGCAACCGCCGCGGCATGTCGGACGAGGAGGCTTGGGACAACTCAGCCAAGATACTCAACCGCATCAAGGCGCAGGCCGAGGACGACGGCGTGACCGTGATGATGGAGCTGCTCAACTCCAAGGTCAACCACGCCGACTACCACTGCGACACGACTCCGTGGGGCGTTGAGCTGATGAAGCGGGTGGAGTCGCCGCGGATCAAGCTGCTGTACGACATCTATCACATGCAGATCATGGAGGGCGATGTCATTCGCATGATTCGTGACAACATCGACCACATCGCCCACTTCCACACGGGCGGGAATCCCGGCCGCCACGAGATCGACGACACCCAGGAGCTCAACTACAAGGCGATCTCGAAGGCCATTGCGGACCTGAACTTCGAGGGCTATTTCGCCCATGAGTTCATCCCGCAGCGGGATCCTATGACATCCCTGCGCGAAGCTGTCGAACTCTGCACCGTGTAGCCGACAGCACGGTCGCGCCCGTTCTGGCTCGAGGGCTTGGCCGGATCCGAGCGATGCGCATCTTGGCCGCTCGGCTCAGGGGTGAGTTTAACGTGATTGAGCGCCGACCGCAGACGGGGCAACATTCATCTGGGGAGAAGGCTTCACGCTGCAGCACGACCTGGCTCTCGGGACTTTCCGTATCATGTAGGCATGTCAACGCGTCAAGCTGTCAATCGACGGGAGTTCGTTCGCGGTGGAAGCGCCGCGGCGCTGGCAATCGCCCTGGAAGCGAAGGCCGCCCCGAGCGACTCCGGGGATGCCGCTGAATGGCGCAACCGCAATCCCGACATGGCGTATCGGCGCCTGGGCCGCACCAACTACATGGTTTCGGAGGTTGTCTGCGGCGGAAACACGATCGCTCCGGACAATTTCAGGCACGTGGAGGAAGCGATAGAGCGCGGCTTGAACTACCTCGACACGGCGCCGGCCTACGGGCGCGGCCTCAGCGAATCGGGCTACGCCAAGGTGATTGCCGGCCCCAAGCGCGAGCGAGTGTTCCTGAACACCAAGGTCAGCATTTGGAGCAGCAACCGGAACGCGATCTTCAAGGCCATCTACGACAGCTTGGCGGGCTCCGAGCAGGCGAAAGTCCACGCCAAGGTCAGTGAGGAGCTGGAGCGGCGACGGGCGCTGGATCCGGATCACATCTGCCACTACTTCGGCGGCCAGGAAGGCGCCCTGCGAGCGTCGCTGCTGTCCAACGCAATGGAGCGGAAGTACGGCGAGAAGGTGGATCGGCCGTCCGAGTATCGCGAGCGGCTGCTAGCTTCTGTTGACAGCAGCCTCCGAGCGATGGGCACCGATTACCTCGATCTGTTGATGGTGCCGCACGGCGCCAACAGCGCATACGAAGTGACCGCGTTCCCCGAGATCTTCGAAGCCTTCGAGACGCTGCGCAAGGCCGGAAAGGTCAGGCACTTCGGCGTATCCGCGCACAGCGATCCGGGCGGAGTCCTGGACGGGGTTGTGGAGTCGGGACAGTACTCGGCAGCCATGGTGGCCTACAACATCGTCAACCACAGCTATGTCGATGCCGCGCTTGACCGGGCGCGGGCCGCTGACGTGGGCGTGATCGCGATGAAGGTGGCGCGCCCCTGCCACCACGGCCGGGACAACGGCCTGCCCGACGACCCGCGCCGCGTGGAAATGATCGAGCGGGCCGTGCCAGGCAAGCTGTCAGTTCCGCAGAAATGCTACCTGTGGGTCTTGCGGGATTCGCGCATCGCGGCGGTGAACTCCGAGCTGAAGAACTCCGCAATGGTGGCCGACAACCTGCCGCTGGCGGGTGCAAAGCGCGCCTAGCGGACGAATTCTTCCTGGCTGTCTAGCAGGATATTCGCGCACAGGTCGTTACCGAAAATCTCCCAATCCAGAAAGCCCCAGACCAGCTCTTTGTCGCGAGTGACCTCGAAGATCTGGGGCGTCTCGCCCTCTGCGTGGGTGTTGGTCACCACGACGTTGCCGTTGGCAAGCGCGTGCAGCTGCGTGATCCAGAAGAGCTGGATTCCGGGGATCTGGTTGCTCTCGAGGCTCCACACGATCTCGCCGCCGGGATTGACCTCCAGCACGCGGTTGTTGTTGCCGCCGCCGATGAGCGTATTGCCGCTCGGCAGACGATAGGCCGAGTAGACGGACGTGCCATGGCCGCGGTGGGTCGGGGTGGGGTCGCCGTTCAGCTCGAGCTTGTACTCCCACACCACTTTCCCATCGGCCGCGTATTCCCGAACCGCGCCGTCCTTCTCGTGCGCTACCAGATAGGTTCCGTCCGGCGTGGAGCGCACCAGCCGGGTGTCCCGGTGCGAGTCTGGATTGTCGACCTGCAGCTTGATCTCGTGTTGCACGTTGCCGTCCCGGTCCACTTCGATGATGCGCCTGTTGCCGGTCTCGGCGATCATAGTCAGGCCGCTGTCGAGCCGCTCGAAGCCGTGGATTTCGATCTTGTCCACTTCAGCTGATGTCGGCGCAGATTTCCATTCCCAGACCGTTTCCTTTTCCGGCGATACCTCGGCGAGGGCGTCGTGCGACGTGGGCGCGAGGACGTTGCCGTTGGGGAGCAGGTGCAGGTCGTGGGCGGTCGTGCCGTTCGGCCAAGACCAGTCGACCGACCCGTCCGAGTTGACGACGGCGACCTGCTGTCTGTCCTGCGCCATCAGGCGCGGCGCACTGGCTGCCTGCGTGTCGGGGGCCGGCTTCGAGCAAGCCCAGCTCAGCAGTGGCGCGGCGGCGCCGACTTGCAAGAATCTGCGTCGGTCCATGGTGGGTCTCCCTTGCCGCGGCCGCGGCCGCGACAAATACACGCCCGCCGAGTGGCTAGATGAACTCGTACTCGCCGGGGCGCGGCAGTTCGGGCACGTCGTGCTTGCCGTCGAGCGACGGGTTGTCCGGGATCAGGTTCTGCTTGGAATTCATCGCCATGTCCCACGTGACCTCGATGCCGGCATAGGCTGACTCGCGGCCCATGATCGCCGTCATGGTCGAGTAGGCGACCGCCAGGGCTTGGTTCTTGTACGGACCGCTACCGTTGATCGACTTGATCATGTCGATGTGCTCTTGCACGTAGGGACTGGTCTGCGACGGCGTGCCTAGGTCCCTCACGGTCGACCGCCCGCGGGTGCCGACCACCAGCTCGTTCACGCGGCGCACCTTGCGTTCGGGGTACTGGCGGCAGTGGCTCGACATGCGCACGCCGTTGGCGTATTCGAAATCGGCGTAGACGTGGTCGTAGATGTTGCCATAGAGCTTCTCGCGCGGACGCCAGACCGCGCCGCCCGACGCCACCACGCTGACCGGGTGGGTGTCGCCCAGCACCCAGTTGATGACATCGATATTGTGCAGGTGCTGCTCGACAATCTGGTCGCCGCAGATCCACACGTGCGAGTACCAAGCGCGCTGCTGCCACGCCAGCGAGTCTTGGTCGAGCCTCTCTTGGAAGTCCGCACCCTTGATGACCGGGCCGGAGATCCAGTTGGCATAGGTGGCCACCACGTCCCCGATCTCGCCGTCTTGGATGCGTTGCACCGACTCGACGTACTCCTTCTGGGAACGACGCTGCGCGCCGATCATGACCGTCAGCTTCTTCTGCTCGGACTCCTTCGCCAGGCGGATCACCTTCTGGGCGCCCATCATGTCCGTGGCCAGCGGCTTCTCGGCGAACACGTGCTTGTTGGCGTTGATGGCGTACTCGAGGTGCAGCGGCCGCCAGCCCGGGGGAGTGTGCAGGAAGACCACGTCCACCCCGGAGTCGACAACTTTCTTGTAGGCGTCGTAGCCCAAGTAGCGGTTCTCCGGCGCGACCTTGATTTGCTGCTTGACCTCGGCCGGGAATTCGTCCGAGTCGCGCAAGCGTCGCAGGGACCGTTCGAGCTGGTCTTCGAACAGGTCTCCCATCACGTGAAGCTCGTAGTTGGGATTTCCGCGAATGGCCTCCGCAACACCCCTCGTGCCGCGACCGCCGCAACCCACGATCCCGATCGACAGCTTTTCGCCGTCATCGCCGCGCAAGGCTTGCGGCCGCACGACTTGCAAGCCCGCCGCCGTTGCAGCCGCCGTGCCGGCGGATCCCTGCATGAAGTTGCGGCGCGTGACGCTCTCCTTGGTATGCGGCACAGCGGCAGTCGGTTCTATCATTGGATGCTCCCCCTTCGAGCCTCGCATGCGTTGCGGGATGCAGCTGCTACCTCGAGGCCTACGGATTGCTATTGTAGCTGTCTTGGCCCCCGGGCGGCAGGGGAGCGTGCTTGGCCGCATCCGCGGACTCACTCAGGCCTCTCGGGTCAGGTCTGTCGTTCCAAACACGGCAGGGTCACTCGGGAAGTCGAAGTCCCGCTGTCTTGCGCGGTCGCACAGATCCACTGGGTCTAGCCCGAACTCGTCACTCAGATCTCAACCGACCGCAACTGCGCGGACATCACCGCCGAACTGCACCGAGACAGCTACACGGGATAACGGCGACGACCCTATACGGCTGCCGGCGTACGGAGGCAAGACTAATCGATCTGCTCCGTCGCGCCTGCATGATCGCCGATTTCGTCGCCGGTAAACTCGATGTGCGCGAAATCACAGCTGCGCTGTCGAAGTTCGTTCCTCTCGCGTTCAAAGATGAACTGGACCAACCTCCCGATACCGAGGACGCTCCCAGGCTTGGCTACGAGCGAATGCAATTCGAGGTCGTAGGTTGAGTATGCCGCCGCCCAGAGAACCCAAGATCTACCACATCATCCATGTGGATCGACTGGCGTCGATCGTCTCGGACGGCCGTCTCTGGTGCGATGCGGAGGTGCAGCGTCGCACCTGTCCTGGAACGACCATTGGAATGTCCGAAGTCAAGCAGCGCCGTCGGACCAAGCGGCTCGGGAGTCACCCTGGCCTCTGTGTCGGCAACTGCGTACCTTTCTACTTTTGTCCGCGCTCGGTCATGCTCTACTTGATCTACAAGGCCAATCACCGGAAGCTCGGCTATCGTGGGGGCCCAAGGCCCCATCGTGCATCTAGAAGCCGACCTGCGCGAGGTGGTGGAGTGGGCCGACAGGAAGGGGCGTCGATGGGCGTTTACTCTGTCTAACGCGGCATCCAACTATTTCAAGGACTGTTGCGACGTCGCTCAACTCGACGAGATTGATTGGAAAGCAGTAAACGCGACGATGTGGCAGCAATGCAAGGAGGAGAAGCAAGCGGAGTTCTTGGTTGAGCGATCATTCCCTTGGAGGCTGATCCGCCGTGTCGGTGTGTCCTCGGGTGAAGTGCGGAAACGAGTGAACGACGCCATTCGGAAAGCTGATCACAAGCCCGCTGTCAAGGTTCAGCATGACTGGTACTATTGATTACGCGGAGGGGGCGCCGATGATTCGCTCCAAGACCGGCGACATCCTTGCCGAGGAGTCCGAGGCCTTGGTGAACACCGTTAATTGTGTCGGTGTCATGGGGCGCGGCATCGCGCTTCAGTTCAAGAAGGCGTTCCCTGAGAACTTCCGGGTCTATGCTGCGGCCTGTGAACGGGGCGAGGTCCAGCTTGGCCGCATGTTCGTCTTCGAGACGGGGCGACTCTCGAATCCTCGCTACATCATCAACTTTCCAACCAAGCAGCACTGGCGCGGCAACAGCCGGATCGAGGATATCCAAGCGGGGCTGAAGGATCTCACAACGGTGATCCGCGAGCGCCGAATCCACTCGATCGCCTTGCCGCCATTGGGTAGTGGCCTCGGTGGCCTTGATTGGGGTGACGTGCGCCCGTGCATCGAGAAGGCACTCCGCGATTTGAACGACTTGGATGTCGTCGTCTTCGAGCCGACGGGGGAACTAGGTACAGAAAGACCGGTGCAGCCCCATCAACCCCCAACGATGACTCCGGGCCGGGCGGCGCTCGTCGGGCTGATGGAGCGGTACTTGGACGGACTGCTCGATCCGTTTGTCACCCTACTCGAAGTCCACAAGCTGATGTACTTCATGCAAGTTTCGGGCCAACAGCTGAGGCTTAGGTACACCAAGGGGCCGTACGGTCCATATGCCGAGAACCTGCGGCATGTCCTCAACGCCGTGGAGGGGCACTTCATATCGGGATACAGCGACGGTGGCGACGCACCCGACAAGAGGCTCGAGCTCGTCCCTAGTGCCGTCGGGGATGCCGCTAGAGTTCTCCGACGATCGCCGAGGACCAAAGAGCGCTTCGACAGGGTGGTGAACCTCGTCGATGGCTTCGAGTCGGGATTTGGCCTTGAGCTGCTCTCGACAGTGCACTGGGTTGTTGAACACGACACGCCCGAGTCTCGGGACGATCTCGTCGCATTGACCTACGCGTGGAACGACCGCAAGAGGCGATTCTCGCCTCAGCAGATCGTGCTGGCGGCAGACGTGTTGAGGGGGAAGGGCTGGATCGACTCCAGCTCGGATACGTCATCTCAATGACGACCGATACGACCGAGACTCGCCTCAGGTGCCGAATCTGAACGGCGACATCGCCCAGCGGTGCCATCCAGCACCCACTGGCCCGCTGATCAACTCGTGAACCTCGTCGGACCACTCGGCGTGGGCTGAGGTTCCGACAGCCGTCATGAGTACTGTCACCGGAGTTCCATCGCTCAAGCCCAACTTGCGACTCTCCCCCACGTTGTTCAGCCCCATGCCAGCCGGGCAGGTGCCGAGTTTGACACTGCTTTAGATTCGAGAGCGATTTAGGTCCCGACGCAGCAGTACTTTACGAGGATTCTCGCGAAGCAGTCGATGCATCTATGATCTCGTCGCGTCAGCCTACACCCAAGACCCGCGTCGGGATTGCGCAGCTCTTATTTTTCCAGTATCTGACCTGCTTCCGCCGACAGCCGTTCCACCTGTTGGACCGTTTCATCTCGGCTCATCAACTGCGCCAGAGGGACCCTCTTCCAGATTCTTCTCTCAGACCTCGCGGATTTGGTCTGTCATCACAAAGAACTGGAACCGCTCCGGAGGCAGCGATGCGACGTCGCGGCTGTCGCTGTCTGCCCAGTTCGCATAGGCCGTCCTGCCGAGCGAGGAATTGAGGAGGAACAGGAACTTCTCGGAGAAGAACTCGATGGGAGGGGGCTGGCGGAAGGTTAGCCTGTAGCCCATGGCGTTCCGGAGCACGATGTTCTCGTCTGCAGCGCCCTTGTCCTCGAGTAGGGTGACGAAGCTGGCCCGCCCAGCGTGCGGCCAGACATCCGGGCGCAGCAACCGGCGCAGGTTGGGTTGCACTTCGAAGCTGGTCTCGCACTGGCGGATCCACTCCAGCACGGACTCGCCCCATGTCCAGTGCCTCACGAACGTGCGGTATTCGTGAACCAAATTCGCTGCCAGCCCGAAGCGGACCGATTCGAGCGTGTTTTCCGCATTCAGTGCGTCTTGGGTGGCACCGGGGATCAACGATTCCGAATCGATGATGTCTCCGGCACTGTCGACCAATGCGTCCAACTGCTTCGACTCCGGACCCGAGTGCAGCACCAGAGGCGGCAGCTCGAATGACGCGTTGCCCGGGATTTCGACATAGCGCCGACTGCCGAGAATCTTGGCCATCGTCATATTCGCCTCTCGCGGCCTTGCCGCGCAGGGATCGCTGCTGGGCATATTGTAGTCCCACCGCGAAAGCGGGGCAGCGGGACGCTCGCCGGGTCGGATTGCGGAGCAGGTCGCAGTTCTCGTAGGCAGCGGGCAGCGTGCGGGCGAGGGTGGCCTTGCCTGCCCGCTGGGCTCCGGAAAGCCACGCGACCGTGCAGTCTGTCCGCGCTAGATAGATCGGTTCTGGTCATGGCTCCCGTCGACTTGCAGTCGCGGTTACCAATCAGACGGCCAAATGGTAATCAGGATTTCATTTGGGAACGGAAGTCCTCAGCGCAAGCCCCTTGGCTCGGACCGACCGGCTGCACTCGCCGGACGGGCGCCGGCCCGAGCTTTGCAGCGAGGAATCGACAGGACGCAAGCGACGCAGCGAGCGACTGGAGCTCGAGGCATGATGTCTCCGTACCGCTGGGTGGATCTGCAAGACCCGCAGCGGATCTGTTCCGGATGTGCGCAGCCTTCGATTGCTACAAGTGCGCGGTTCTCGGTCGACGCTGACGCCCGTCGCGGGTCCGCCAACCGGTGCGGTCAAGCGTCCGCTCGTTCCGGATCTGACCCGAGCCGCAGCGGGGCTGGCCCCGCTCGTGCTGTATCGATTGCGCGGTCAATAAAGGCATTGGCCGAGCCCACCCAGTTGGCCGGATCACTCAGCGCGGCCCAATCGACATCCGCAGGCGCATCGCGGCGCAGGATCTCAATGAGATCGCTCCCGGTCCGGCGCGCTTGCTCGCTGGCTTCCCGGACGCGCCGCGCCGCTTCGTCCACCGGCATCGTTTCCGCAAGCAAGACCTTGGCCGATTCGGCGAGGACGCCGCCTGATGATGCCGACAGGTTGCGGGCCATTCGATCAGGGTCGACGCTGAGGCCGCTCAGGGCATCGCGGGCCGTTCGCAGCGCGGCTCCAGCCAGCGTCGCCATCTGTGGCAGAGTGATCCATTCCAAGGTCCAGGCGCTGCCTCCGCGCTCGTGCTCATGGATCGCGGCATGGTGCATGGAGGACAACAGGGTGGCGTTGGCGCGCCCGATCGCCACCAACACTTCAGAGTTGACCGGGTTGGCCTTGTGCGGCATCGCACTGGACGAGCCCACGCTGCCATCGCTGGCTTCGGCGACTTCCGTCTGGGCCATCAGGGCGAGATCCTGGCCGATCTTGCCGAGCGATCCGGTGAGGAGTGACAACCAGCCGGCCAGTTCCGCGAAGCCGTCTCGCTGCGCATGCCACGGAGCGGCTGGGGCGCGGAGTTCCAATTCGGGGGCCAGCTCTTGCATCACGGCCAGACCCTTCGTGCCCAGCGTCCCTAGAGTGCCGGCTGCGCCGCCGAACTGCACCGTCATTGTTCGGGGCCAGAGTTCGGCGAGTCGAATGCGGTGACGCGCCAGCGGCAGCAGCCAGCCGGCCGCCTTGAGCCCGAACGTGACGGGCACGGCCTGCTGGGTTCTGGTGCGACCGGCCATGACTGTGTTGCGGTGAAGGTCAGCGTGGTCGGCAAGAATGTCGACTAGATCCTGTAGCCGGCGATCAAACGCCGCGAGCACGTGGGACAGGCGCATGACCAGGGCTGTGTCCATGACGTCCTGCGCCGTTGCGCCGAAGTGGACATACTGTCCGGCTGGCCCGGCCGCTTCACGCAGCTCGCGAACAAGCTCCGTCACGGGGTGCCCGGACGCTGGCATGCTCGTGCCGAGCCTCGCCCAGTCCGGTTCGAGTGCTTCGGCCGCGCGGCAGATACGCGCGGCAGATCCTGCAGGAATCACCTCCAGGCGCTCCTGCACGGCGGCTAGCAAGGCCTCGAACTCGAGCATTGCCCGCACGGCTGCCTCGTCGGAGAAGGATTCCGCGGTCTCCGGATCCGACACGAGTTTGCCCAGCAGGGACGAATCAAACGGCGAGGCGGTCAACGTAATCCTCTCCGCTCAAGCGAATTCGAGCGGCGGGGCTCAGGCGTCGAAGAAAACGGTTTCATGGGCGCCTTGCAGGCAGATCTCGAAATCGTAGACCGGCGGGCCTGCCGGGTCTCGCAGCGATGCGACCAGGCTCTTCCGCCGCACGGGATCGACGCTGGCCAGAACTGGGTCTCGCGAGTTCTCTTCCTGCTCGTCAGAGAAGTAGATACGAGTGAAGGCATGGTTGAGCATGCCACGCGCAAACACGGCGGCGTTGACGTGCGGTGCGCCGTTCTCGGGCAGTGCGCCCGGCTTGACGGTTTGAAACCAGAATCGCCCGTCGGCATCGGTGCTCGCTCTTCCGAAGCCGCGAAACGCATCAGACTCGTCGGGGTAGGCGCCGTCATGGCGAGCCTGCCAGACTTCGACCAAGGCGTCCGTCACGGCGCGGCCCGCGCCATCGAGGACGCGGCCCTCGATGCGAATCAACGTCCCGGGCGTGCGTTCATCGGCCAGCTGCCTGCCGGCAATCGGAGCGTGGCCGTTCCCGCCGGGGGTCAGGGCATGTGAAAAGAACGGGCCGACAGTCTGCGATGGCGTCTGGGATGACATGGCCTCAGGACTCCAGCGGGGTCGCCTGCGGCCCGCGCAGAACGATATCGAATTCGAAGCCCAAGGCCCATTCAGGCTCTGTCAGCTCCGTCGAGAACGCCGCTACGAGCCGCTGGCGTGCGGCCGCGTCGGCGGTGGCGTTGAAGATCGGATCGAGGGCCAGCAACGGATCGCCCGGAAAGTACATCTGCGTGACAAGCCGTTGGATGAATGCCTTGCCGAAGACCGAGAAATGGATATGTGCCGGTCGCCACGCATTCGGGTGGTTGCGCCACGGATACGCCCCCGGGCGGATAGTGGTGAAGCGGTAGCGTCCGGCATTGTCCGTCAACGCCCTTCCGGTGCCGAGGAAGTTGGGGTCGAGCGGGGCGTCGTGCTGGTCTTGAGAATGCACGTAGCGGCCGGCCGCGTTCGCCTGCCAAACTTCGATCAGGGCGTTCGGAACCGCTCTTCCGGACTCATCGAGCAGTCGCCCTGCCACAATGATGCGCTCCCCGACGGCCTCGCCATCCCGGGCTGCATTGCGGGTCAGGTCGGAGTCTCGGCCGGTCACGCCGCTGTGCCCGAAGGCCGGGCCTGTCAGCTCGGAAAGCGATTGTGGCAGCGGAACCAAGGGGTGCCGCTGCGAGCGAAGCAGCGTCGACTTGTAATCAGGGTGTGCTTGGCGCGGGTGCGAGGACCAGTCTCGGGGGCTGAGGATCCGGTTGGAGGTCATTCCGCGCCTGCCTGCCCGTCGATTTCTGCCAGCGCCCTGCGGGCTGCCGCGAATGCCCGATTCGCCGCCGGGACACCCGCGTACACCGCTACGTGCAGCAAGGCCTCGGCGATCTCGCTGCTCCGCGCGCCAGTGCGGCGGGCGGCTTTGACGTGCATTTCCAACTCCGCATAGTGCCCTAGAGCTCCCAGCAGTGCGATGGTCACGAGGGAGCGGGTCCGTTGGTCCAGCTGGGGGCGCGACCAGACCGTGCCCCATGCGGATTCGGTGATGAAGCGCTGGAAGGCCTCGTCGAATTCCGTCTTGCGCGCTTCCGCCCCCTCAACATGGGCGTCTCCCAAGACCTGCCTCCGGATGCGCATTCCGAGCGCGTGGAGATCGTCAGCGTTCACAACGGCTCTCCAAGATCTGGCTCTGCACTTGGCCGCACATCTTGCCGGTGGCGTGGACTTGGAGCGTCAGATCACAGTAAACCCTTTAGAAACAAATACTTAAGAGTCCCTTGAAGCTACGCCTCACGCCACCACAGTGTACCATCATGGATCGTCCCGACAAGGCCGTCGCGCACCATCGCACTTCGCCGTGCGTTTTGCAATGGGCTGACGTGGGCCGGGACGGTCTGGGTTATCTCTGGAGACTGGCGCTACCCGCGGAACAGCTGGGCGATGGCGGCGGCCACCAAGGCCGCGAAGCCGATGCCCATCAGCCAACGCTGCATCGTCAGCTCGGAGCGCATCGCGTCCAGCTTGGACTCGAAGCGGGCAACGGGGTCAATCGAGGCCATCTCACGAATCCCTCTGAGCAAATCGTTGGCGATTCAAGAGAAGAAGCCTACCCGTGCGTCGGACCAATGCTGATGGACTCTGAGCGGGTCCTTTTTCAACGGACTCCGCTGCCCGGGAGAGGCCGGTCATCCTCATCGGGCACGCCGGGATTCTGATCGGACGCGAGCGGCGGGTAGTAGTGATCGCCGACGGTGCGTCCCCCATTGCCGTTAGGGCGGCTCAGATTTCCTTCGAGCGCATCCTGTCCAATGGCTAGGCCAGCCACCAAAGTGGGAAGTGCGTACCCGCCTAGCAGGTCGCTGAATCTCTGTAAGTTTCCGCCATCAGCAGCTTCCAGCGCACGGATGTACTGATCCCTTCGTTTGGTGGTAATGACTGGTGGCGGTAATCCTCGCCGAATGTAGGCGTACGCCATGAGCATTCGCGACACCCTGCCGTTGCCATCCCGAAATGGATGCGTACGGACGAACCGGTGGTGCATCCAAGCAGCTTCGACCTCGACGGGATACTGCTCAGCCTCGATTTGGGCATGAATGTCAATGAAGCGATCCATTTCGGCCTGAACATGCTCAGGCGGGCAATACTGGTGAATGACACCGTCAGGGCGTCGTGGGTCATTCGACCACTGCTTCCATTGCCCTTTCTCCTTGAACTCGACCTGCACACGCCGCCCGTCCAGCGTCAGTCCGGTCACTGTTTCTTGGTGGCGAGTCAGCAACTGGTGCCAAGTCTTGATCTTGTGCTGCGTCAGCCCCGCACCTCCAGCCAAGTCGCTAAATAGCATGCGATAGGCCGCCTCCTGATCCTCCAACAGTCCTTTGATCGTCCGGTCCTCCACGCCCTCTAGCGTGTGCGAACCGACAACACCGGTGAAGCCCTCGGCGATTAGCTGTTCAGTGATGCCGCTCCTTAGCGTGTACAGGCCTTCGATCTGTCCGGTCTCGATCGCAAACTCGCGGCCTCGTTCGGCCAGCCAACCGTCAAGGAAGTGCCGGGGCGTTTCCCGGTCCTTTAGCGCTACCTGAATATCGGTCCATTTGGATGCAAAGTCCGCATACCCGGGAAAGCCCCACTCGCGTGCCCCGTCCGGCATACCCGCGAGCGGCCGCCAAATCTCAGGATGCGCCTGCTGGTCCATATCCTGACCGTATATTACGGCACTCCCATGTCGGCCGGCATCGGACGCGGCCGGCTTGCGAATTCGTCGACGCTCGACTCTTTGCCCCTGTCCAGAGGGGTACATTGGCGCTGCTGCTGCGTTCCTGTCAGCCAATCAGGTGGCATCTTCCGGCACTTCCTGTCTGGGCCGGACTCCCGGACGCTACGTAAACAACCCGGCCGCTGCCACCTAGCAGGACGTCGATGTATGCCGGAGTTGCGGGTCTAGACACGATCAGATTCCAAGAATCGCAATAGGATCGAGGCAAACTCGTCCGGGCGCTCGACCGGGGCGAGGTGGCCCGCGCCGCCAATCTCGCGGTACGTAGCATCCGGCAAGCGCTCTGCCAAGCTCCTGACCGCAGAGGTTGGCGTCGACTGGTCTTCCGAGCCGCAGATGCAGGCTGCCGGGACCCTGATACTGCCCAGCAGGCCGCCTAGGTCCGCGTCGCGCAGCGCAGCGCAGGATCCCAGATAGCCGTTGACTGGCGCCCGTGCGAGAAGGGCAGTCCACCCGCGCACGGCAACTGGCTGTTCGCGCCGGTACGACGTGCCAAACCAGCGTTCCATGACCGTCGCCGCGAGGGGCTCCAGGCCATCAGCGCGAACCTGGCCGATACGCGTGTCCCAGAACTCCCGCGGGCCGATCAGATCCGCTGTGTCGGCCAGGACCAAGCCCTGCACCAAGTCCGGCCTGCGCACGGCGGCAGCCATGGCGATCATCCCGCCGATTGACAGGCCGCACAGGATCGAGGGTCCCCAGAGCAGGCTGTCGAGCAGGCCGGCGAGATCATCGGCGTGGTCCATGATGGTGTACGGCCCGTCTGGGCTCTGCGTCAGCCCTTGGCCGCGCTCGTCGTAGCGCAGGGAGCGGATTCTTCCGCCGAGCTCGAGTATGAGATCATCCCAGATACGACAGTCAGTGCCTAGTGAATTCAGGAAGACCACGCGAGGGGCATCTGGGGGGCCTGCCGCGCGATAGTACATCGTCAGGTCCGCTGATTCTGCGAACGCCATCCTTGCGAACTGAAGCGTTGACAGGATATTGCGTCTACGCAACACTAGTCAAGTCCGCGCTCGATGACCTCGAAATTCGCAGAATCGTTCGGCATTCGCTTGCGGCGGGCGTACCAATCGCTCCACAGGCGCGCCAATGCCGAGTTGCGCCAGCGGTTCGGCGTGACGGCCGACCAATTCGTCGTGCTCAGCCTGCTGGCAGAGCGCGACGGCGTGAGCCAGCGGGAGATCTGCCGCCGCTGCTATTCCGATCCCAGCACCATCGGCGCGCTAGTGCGTCGCATGGAGGGGCGCGGCTGGGTGCGGCGCGAAACCGATCCGCGCGATGGCAGGGCCCGCCAGGTACACCTGACCGACGCCGGTCGACAGCTGCAGCGGGAATTGTGGACGGCCGCTGACGGCAGCTTTCACCGCGACCTGTGGGCGGTGCCGCGCAATGCGGAAGAGGAGCGTGCGATCTTCGATGCGCTGGACCGGGTGGTGGAAGCGATGGAAGGCGGGTGATTCGGATGGTCGCGGCGATCACGCCATACCGCCTCGACATCGTCTCTGCCGAGAATCCATACCCGTACTACCGGGAACTGCGGGACGACGACCCGGCGCACTTCTCGGCGGAAGAGCAACTGTGGGTGCTGACCCGCTTCGAGGACGTATCGAACGCCTTCCGTGACTGGAAGACGTGGTCCTCGACCCGTCGCGGCAACTTAGTCAACGACATGCCGGAGCGAATCGGCCGGACACTAGGCACGACCGATCCCCCGGACCACCGCTTCGCTCGGGGTCTGGTGGAGAAGGCGTTCACGCGCCGTACGGTTGAGCGGCTCGCGCCGCGCATCTCCGCGCATGCGAGCGCACTGGCTCGCGCCGCACTGGAGCGTGGCGAGGTCGACATGGTCGGGGCGGTGTCGGCGCCGCTCAACGCGGCGATCCTAGGCGCGATGTTCGGCGTGCCGGACGCTGATTTCCTGGCCCTCCGCCGGTGGCTCGACGATTTCTTCCTGCGCGAAGAGCCGATCCCCGGCCACGAGTCTCGGCAGGTGGTCGCGATGCGCGAGTTGAGCAAGTATCTGGACCGATTGGCGAGCGAGCGTGTCGTCCGGCCTTCCGACGACCTGATGAGCGCGATGCTGCAGGCCGAGCAGGACGGCCGTCGGCTCAGCCGCGAACAGGTCGTGGTTACGACCATGACGTTCCTGACGGCTGGTTTCGAGTCCACCAACAACCTGTTCACCAATCTTGCGTATGCCCTCGCAACGCATCCGGCGGTATATCGCCGGCTCCGGACGCGCCCGGAATTGGTGCGCAGCTTTGTCGAGGAGGGCATGCGCTGGGACGCCGCAGCGCAGGGCTTCGTGCGCAGTCCTACCAGAGATGTGGCACTGCACGGCAAGCTGATACCCGAAGGCGCGCAGGTCCTGTTGCACATCGGTTCCGCCAATCGCGACGAACGCGCCTTCGAGAGGCCGGACGAGTTCGACATCGCGAGGCCTAACAATCGCCACCTCGGGTTGGGCAAGGGAATCCACTTCTGTGTCGGGGCGCCGCTGGCCCGGGAGATGGCGAACGCACTGTTCCGCGCCCTGGTTGGGGCCAGCCGCGCGTGGGACGTTGACCTCGATCGGGCGCGTCGCGTGACGACGCCGAACTTCCGCGGGTTTTCGGAACTGCCGCTACGGATCTGAGGACTGAATCGATGCCCGGCTCGCACCCGCGCTGGCCCCTGTTGCTCTTGCTACTGCTCGCAGCCGGCTTTGAGAACTTCTGGCTTTGGGGCGAGGACTGGTTGCTATTCGGCATACCCGTGAACCTTGCCTACCACGTCGGCCTGTGCGTCGCCGGCGCCGCCCTGCTTGCTGCCGTCGTGCGCTGGGGCTGGCCCGACGACGCGGACGACTAGGCGCGCCATGGTCCTGCTGGTTCTGTCTGCGTACCTGCTGGTCGTGCTGGGGGTTGGCCTGTTTGGCCACCGGCTCTTCCGGGGCACTGGCGAGGACTACTTCTTGGCGAGCCGATCGATCGGTCCCGTCGTCCTGCTGATGACTCTGTTGGGGACAAACATGACGGCCTTCACCCTGCTTGGCGCCTCCGGCGAGGCCTACCGGCGGGGCGTGATCGTTTTCGCGCTGATGGGATCGAGCACCGCCATCATCGTGCCGTTCCTGTTCTACTACCTCGGAATCCGCTCGTGGAAGCTCGGAAAGCGGCACGGCTACGTCACCCAGGTGCAGCTGGTGCGGGATCGGTTCGGCTCGGACGGCTTGGGCGCCCTGCTGTTCGTCGTCGCCGTGGCCCTGATGCTGCCGTATCTGCTGATCGGCGTCAAGGGAGGGGGCGATGCGCTCAATGTCTTGACGGGCGGTCCGGGCGCAGGCCTGCCGCCCTGGGTCGGCAGCTTGGCTGTCTGCGCGGTGACGTATGTCTATGTCAGTTACGGCGGCATGCGCAGCACGGCCTGGGTCAACGCGCTGCAGACCACCGTGTTCCTGCTATTCGGAATAGCCGCCTATGCAGCCGTGGTCTCGCAGTTTGGGGGGATCGGCGCCGCGATGGGCCGGCTGCGCGCCGAATATGCCGAAATGGCGAGTTTCGGCACCGACCGCTTCGCCTACCTGCAAATGGGCTCGTTCCTGCTGCTGCCGCTCTGCACGGGGGCGTTCCCCCACCTGTACAGCCATTGGCTCTCGGCGCGAAGCGCCCGCTCCTTCCGGCTTGCGATCGTGGCCTATCCCGTTCTGGTCGCCGCGATCTGGTTCCCGAGCGTGACGTTGGGCGCGATCGGCCGCCTGCAGTTCGCGCCGCCGCTGGACGGCCCGATATTGGTCAAGCTGATCGTGGCGAACACCGGCGAGATACTGGCCGGCTGCCTGGCCGCGGGAGTGTTCGCCGCGATCATGTCCTCGCTGGACTCGCAGATTCTCGCCTTGGGCGCGATGTTCACGCAAGATATCGTGCGCCACTACGGTTTCGATGGCAAGCTGCGCGAAGAGCGCCAAGTCTGGTTCGGGAGGGTCTTCGTGCTGGCGTTCCTCGGCCTCGCGTTCCTCTGCTCTCTGGTGGCGTCGCAGTCCATCTTCGCGCTGGGGACTTGGGCGCTGACCGGGTTCGCCGGCCTACTGCCCATGCTGGCCGCGACATTGTTCTGGCCGCGGGCGACTGCCCGCGGCGCGGCTGCGTCGATCGTGACCGTGGTCGTGCTGTGGGCCGGCCTCTTCTGGGATTCGCTGTCGGTCGAGGGGGCGTACAGCATCGCGGGCACGGGTCTGATGCCGGTCGCGGTGATTGTTCCGGCGGCTGCTCTCGCCATGCTGCTCGGTTCGTTGGGGCAGCGCTCTGGCACGCTGCGTTAGGGCGACCAGCGTCCGCCAATGTGGCACGTGCGACCGGACCTTTTGCGATCGCGGACCAAGGGCCTGACCCTTTTTACAAATCCATAACTTCCCGGCGATGTAAGTTGCACCGCCGCATGCTATGTTTCGCGTAGGACTAGTTGTGGGCATTCGGTAGGCTGCGCTTGGTTGGGGCCGCTGCCCGATGCGTAGGATTGCAGGTGGGGTGAAATCATGGTTCGAAATCTCCGCGGAGTGCTTTGGCTTGGCCTGCTAGCACTGGCCGTAGCGGTGCCTGTGCAGGCCCAGGTCAGCCTAGCTGGCGTGACCGGCGTCGTCACCGACGCCGCTAGCGCCGTGATACCTGGCGCTAGCGTTGTTATCACGAACATCGAGACCGGGATCGAGACAGAGGCCGAAGCCAACGAGGCCGGCTACTACACGTTGGTCAGCCTGGTCCCCGGTTCGTACGAACTCGCGGTCCAATCCGATGGATTCGCCCGCTTCGTCCGCACCAATCTTGAGCTGGAAACGGGCCAGCAGCTGCGCCTCGACGTAGCGCTGGAGATCGGCGCTGTCACCGAGTCCGTGACCGTTAGCTCGGCCGCTCCTTCGATCAATCTCGAGCGCGGCGCGGTCAAGGGCGACGTGATCGTCCACGAGGAGATCCAAGACCTGCCGCTGCAGGGTCGCGATTTCACGAACCTCGCGTTCTTGGTTCCTGGCGTGATGCCGCGCGGGCGCGGGCAGGGCTCGTTCGCGTCCGTGAACGGCGCCCGTGGAGACCAGACCAACTTCTTCGTCGATGGCGTCAGCAACCGCAATCCGGTGGGTGGCGGGGCGCAGGTGCGGCCGCCACTGGACGCGGTCGAGGAGTTCCGCGTCGTCACTTCCGGCTTCTCCGCCGAATACGGCGGTTTTTCCGGCGGCATCATCGGCATCACGATGCGCTCTGGGACGAATCAATTCCACGGCTCTGCCTTCGAGTACCTGCGCAACGAAGTGCTAGACGCGCGTGGGTTCTTCGACGAGGAGCGCCTGCGGCTTCGCCGCAACCAGTTTGGCGGCACATTGGGTGGCCCGATCGTGCGCAACAAGAGTTTCTTCCTCGTCAGCCTCGAGGGGCGCATACAGTCGATCGGCAGGACGCGCCTGGGCAACGTGCCGACCGCGCTAGAGCGGGCGGGCGATTTTTCCCAAACTCTGGACATCGCCAGAGGCACGGCCGGCGGGGATCTCGAACCGGTTTATCTCAACGACCCGGATCGCAGCGGAGCGTGCAACCGGCGCGTGAAGCGCGGCTGCTTTCCCAACAACCAGATCCCAGCCACGAGCGTTGACCCGATCGCGCTGGGCTTGATCGATTTCTACCCACTGCCCAACCGCGACAACCTGCGACTGAACAACATTTCGACCGCGGTGGACGACGACGACTGGTACCAGGTGGTCTTCAAGGTCGATCAGAACTTCTCGCCCAAGGACAACTTCTCGGTCAGCTACCAGAAGCGCTTCAACAACTTGGAGAACCCCTTCGGCGGCAGTGCCCTAGCCATCTGGGGCGACGAGACGCGTGACCGCCGCGACCTGATCTCGCTGCGCCACACGCACACCTTCTCGCCGACATTGGTGCTAGAGCTTTCGGGGGGGTTCAGCCACCGCGACAACTACGCTTATTCGCTCGCCGCGAACGAAGATCCGGCCACCATCGGTCTGCCGGTACCGGACGATCTCGCTCCGGAGCTGCAGGGGCTGCCGCGGGTCACTCTACAAGGCTACTGGCCCTTGGGGCAGAACGCAGGCACGCCCCGCGAACAGCAGGTCTGGGACTGGCAGGCCTCCGGCCGGCTGTCATGGATCCGCCAGACCCACACGATAAGGATGGGCTTTGACACCTCGCGAGTGCTGTACGACCAGCCGCAGTTCAACAACGTGCGCGGCTCGTACCGCTTCGGGCGCCGCTTTACGCGCCACACGGTCGGCGACTTGCTCCTCGGACGCTTGCAGAGTGTCAACCGGCGCGTCCAGACGACGTTCAACGAACTGCGCAGTCACGGCTTCGGGCTGTTCATCAACGACGACTGGAAGGTGAACCGCGATGTCACGCTGAACCTCGGACTCCGGTACGAGGTCGAGATGCCCCCCTACGACACGAACGACCGCCTGTCGAGCTACCACCCCGGCCTAAACAAAGTAGTGCTGGCGGGCGATCAGGCGCTGCCCGACTTGGACCAGATCTTGGCTGACCAAGGGCTTTCGGACCGCACCGTCCTCGCGCAAGATGTCGGCATGACGCGTCGGCTGATTGATCCCGATTTCAACAATTTCGCACCGCGGCTTGGGTTTGCGTGGAGACCGTTCGGCAACAACCGCAGCGTGGTGCGGGGCGGCTACGGGATCTTCTACCAAGGCTACTTGCTGGGTCCGGTGCGGGGCCAGCTGGCAGGCGTTTTTCCGTTCACTTTCAACGAGACCTACAACTCGGCGGGCAACCAGAACATCCCCGCGCCGACGCTCCAGAATCCCTATCCGGAGGGGCGAGAGCGGATCGGGGGGGCAGGCATCCAGGCCGTCAACGGTTTTGATCCAGACCCGCCCACGGCCTACCTGCAATCGTGGAATCTCACGATCGAGCGGGACCTTGGCGGCGGGCAGGCGTTGGAAATCGGCTATGTCGCCTCCAAGGGCAGTCACCTGCAGCGCCGCTACGACTACAACCAACCGATCCGCGACTTGGCGCTCGCGGTCGAAGGCGCCAACGGCAACTTGACGTTCCCGCGGCCGATCGATGGCATCAACCGCCTCAACTACACCTCGTTCGGGGCGAACTCGACATATCAGGCCCTGCAGGCTTCGCTTCGTCGGCGCAGCCGCAGCGGGCTCTTCTATCGCTTCAACTACACGTTCAGCAAATCTATTGATGACTCCTCCGCTGCCAACGACCGCAGTGGCGGGGGTGGGGCCGGGGCGATCGACACGACCAACCTGCGCCTCGACCGCGGCCGCTCGAACTTCGATCAGCGGCACGCATTCACCATGGCGGGGCGCTACGAGTTGCCGGTTGGCCAAGGCCGCCGGTTCCTGCGCAATATGCGCGGCCCCGCTCAGGCTGTCCTCGGAGGCTGGCAGCTCTCTGCAACCACCACGGCGTATTCGGGCCAGCCCTTCACCGTGACGACGGCCAATGTGGATCTGAATGCGGGCGAGTCGCCGCGGCCGAACCGTGTCGCGCACGGCTACCAACAGCCGGACGCGTTCCCGGGGCTGAAAGGCGTGGATTTCCCTTGGTATGATCTGTCGGCGTTTGAGCGGGTTCCCTGCATCGGCACTGAGAATCGTAATGGGATTGAGTGCTTCGAGAGCGAACACGGCTTCCAGCCATTTCAGGTTGGAAACTCGGGACGGAACATCTTGGACACGCCGGGGGCTGTGAACATGAACCTCAGCCTGCAGAAGAACTTCCGCTTCGAGGGGCGGCGCAACCTGCAGGTGCGCATGGATGCGTTCAACGCGCTGAACATGACCCGGCTGGGTCGGCCACGCGCGCAGTTCGACGCGCTGCAAGGCGGCTTGATCACCCAAGCCAGGCAGCCGCGCATCCTGCAGGCATCAATGACCTATAGGTTCTGAAGGCACAGCCGCAACGCTGATTGAGGATTCAGAGTCTGGCAGAGAGGTTAGCTATGCGCTTTGCACGAATCTCCCTAGCTTTCGCAATCGGGCTGTGTACGGCTGTTGCAGAGCAGCCCCTGACCACACCTCGCGGGGCGGTCAATGCAGTTTCCCTGCAGTCTGCGCCCTCCGTCGTCGCCCAAGGCGGCATCTTGGCCGTCTTTGGCGAGCAGTTGGCTGCCGCCCACACCAAGTCCGAGGCAGCGCCGCTGCCCGTGGCATTGGAAGATCCAGCGGTGGAAGTCTTGATCAACGGCGTGGCGGCGCCGATCTTCTTCGTGTCGCCGGCCCAGGTTAACGTCTTGGTTCCGTGGGAGATCGAGCCGGGCTGGGCCGACGTGGTAGTGCGCCGGGGCGGCTTGGAGAGCGCGCCGATGCCTGTCCTGGTCTCCGAGGCCAACCCGAATCTGTTCACCTACGAGGGCTCGAGTGCATTAATCACCCAGACGGGCGGCGACAACCCAGACGCGCCACCGCTAGGGGTTGATGGCCCGGCCCCGGCCGGCAGCATCGGACCCGCCAACAGCGAGGAGCAAGGGCAAACCGTCGCAATTTTCGCGGCCGGCCTGGGCCAGACTGATCCACCGGTCGCCAGCGGAGCGCTTGGAGCTGGCGCGACCCCTGTGGCGGAGCAGCGGGCCTATTTGGGCGGCCTGCCCGTCGCGGTCACGTCGGCGGCTCTGTCGGCCGACATGGTGGGAGTGTACAAGCTCGAGTTCGAAGTGCCGGAGCTGGCCGGTCAGGGCGAAGTCTTCCGCTGGTATTCCGGCGACATTGGTAGCGCCGCCGTGTGGGGCGCGGGCGGTTCTCCGACGCCGCGCTACATGGCGCTGAGCGCCGACCTGGAATCGCCCCAGCGCATCGACTTGTCCGACCTGAATCCGTACTTCGTGGCGGTCAGCGGCGCGGTCGACGAGCTTGACTTCTGCTATCGCAACGTGCAACTGCTCGACTTCCGCCGCGACTCGACGACGACATTGGAGCACTGCGTGCTGCCTTCCTATCCGAACGCGCCCAGCCAGAACGCTTACAGGCCGTTCGAGCGATCGATCAACAGCCCAATGCTGGCCGCGCTCGCCGAACCGTCCGGGGAGATCAGCGAGGGCTTGACAGACCAGCTGCTCGTGATCGACACGGCCGAGGGCAGCACCCCCCAGTTCGTGCAGCTGCCGCAGCCTGCGGACCGCTTGCAGTCAGCGGTTGGGGAGAGCCGCAATCTGCGCCTGCTGCGGCCCGGCGACGACACCATCTATTCGCTAATCGATGCCGAAGGTGAGGCGGTCGGCGAATTGCCCGGCGTGTCTGCCCTGCCGAACCCGCTTGAAGTGGATGGCATGACCGTGGAAGTCGCCCAGGACGCCCGTTTCGGATTCGGGTACCGCATGCGCTTCCTTGGTCCGGACCCCGAGGCCGCGGACGGGCAGCCCATCGCGGTGCTGTTCGACCGCGACTCCAACGTGATCGGCAAGGCTGCGTTCCCTGACGGCTGGGATCCGATCGCGCCACCGCGCCGCACCAACAACCAAGGTGTCCAGATCGGTAATTCCCTCGCCGCGGTCCAGAACGGATTCCGCGGCGATCCGACAGCCTACGTGCTGGCGCGGGCGTCCGACGGCAGCGGCGATGGCGTGGTCGCCTTCCACGCGGCGCTGCCGGAGGATCGCGAAGGGCCGGCGCCCGAGAGCGTTGCCATCGAGACTTCCGCGGCCGCATTCCCGGCCGGCTCGTATGCCGCAACCTGCCACACTCAGGTGCGCTTTCAGCGGATTGCTCTGACCCGTGAGTTGGCGGTCGTCGCAACCTCCCAGATGCTGGACGAATTCGCGCTTCCGCAGTTCAACCAGATCTGCGCCGGGGACCAACTCGTGCTGTTCGACACAGTGGCTGCCAGTACCAAGGCCGTGCCAGCGCCGGAGCTGCTGGACAACTCCGCCAAGGGAGTAGCGGGCAGCTATCTCTACTTCGGGGATGGCGCTCGCGAGGTTGCTCTGCAGACTTCGCAGAAGATCCACATCTTTGACGGTGTGAGCGAGACGTTCAGCACGGTGGAATTCGAAGAAGACGTCGGCATCTTGTCCAACAACTTCAATTTGATGCACCGGCTTGCCGAGCAAGGCCAGGTCGTCGCCTTGGCAACGGGAGGGCCGACGCGCACCAATCCGCGCGGAAACACCCAGCCTCCCCTGGCCGGTAACCGCGGTCTGCTGGTCGTGGACTTGCCCAATTCCACGGCGACCCACTTGGCGCTTCCCGAGGGATTCGCGCGGGTCGTCGCGCTGTCGAACCAATTGATCAACCAGCGAGGCCTCCGCACGTTCGGCATGTTCCCGTTGATCGGTCGCGCGTTCGCCTATTCCCAGAAGCCCAACGGCGGGCCGGGCAATCCCGGCGGGACCGCCATCCTCACATGGGACGTTTCGACGGGCGCCGCCACGGAGATGCCGCTACCTGAGGACGGCTTTGCCGTCGTGCGGCAGGTAGGCGGCGGTGGCGGCGGCGGCCGTGGTGGCGGCGGCGGTGGCGGCGGCGCGGCGCGCCCGTATATTTGGGCTTGGCAGTCCAAGAGCGCCTCTTTCGCGTACGGAGTCTACAATCGCGGCGGCGATCTGATCGCCATTGGAGTGGTCGGCCCCAACTAAACGTGGGATTCCGTACTAGCCGTGGCGGGCACCGCCGGGCTGATTGCGCGCGAGGCGGGTCAGTTCATCCCGTACAAGCCCAGCGGGTGGTGCCGCTGGGAGCTGGCGTCGGTCAGCGGCCATGACCCGAGCCCGGTCGAGGCCCAGCGGGCGCCGGTGACGATGCTGCTGGACCAGTGCACGGGGCGGAGCTGGATCTTGACGCGCGGGCAAGGGAGCGAATTCGAGTGGCTGGAACTGGATCGCCCCGGGCTTCGGTTTCCGTCTGGAGTGAGGCCGGGCGTTCGAATCCCCGGCTGGGCGGGTGGCGACGCCCGCCGGGTTCGCCGATTGGCTCGTGGCGGGGATCTCGAGGCAGCACTCTGACGGGGGACTCGTGCGTCAGAGCGATTGCTGATCGGAGCGTACGAGGGGCCTGTTCGTATCTCCGGACACAAACAGGCCTGGGCCGGCCGCGGCCGGCCGGAACGCCGGTAGCGCTCTCCGGCTATCGGGGGGTGCCCCAAGGCCTCCCCGCTTCCCAGAATCGCCGTTTTTTCGGGGATCCGCCCGGAATCATCGAGACCCGCGGCGGGGCAGCAGGGAGTCGCACGCAATCCTGTCGGACCGGTAGCGTTCACTCGCCGCGATCGAGCACTTGTGCTCTGTCTCACCTGCGCTGGTGCATTCATCCATGTACTTGCTCATGACCGTTGCCACGCGAGCCAAGCAGTCCGCGTGTTCGCGGCCGGGATGCGCCCCGGCGCTATCTCCTGAGTCATCGGTCGCGTCCGGCAGGGAAGCTATCCCGCCCGGCGGGGGCGGTAGGGGTGCCGACACCGGGCTAGATAGATTGCAGCCGGCTAGAATGCCTAGGAGTGCGCCAGCACCCGCAGCAATCTTCAATCGCTTGGCCATAAGCACCCTGCGCTGCGTCCGATCTCAGCGCTTAGGGCCCACTCGCGGGAGACCCCTCCCGAGGCGCCGGCAACGCCGCTGGCGGGCGCGGCGCGGCAATAGCGGCGCAGCTGGGCGTCAGGAGGTGCATCCGCCCGGGCCCCACTGCGCGGCGCGGTCCTTCTGCAGCGCCGCGGCCAGCCGGGCCGGGCTGCTTCTGCGCGACGTGGGTCAGTTCATCCCGCACATTCCGCCCATGCAGGCCGGGCCGCCGCAGCGCTGTTCGGCGGGTGTCGGGCAGGCTTCCGCCGGGCTGTTCCCTGAACTGGCCGAGAAGGTCGAATAGACTCGCTCGATCGATTGGCTGCCGCACTCGCAGCTGTCGGGCTCGGGGGCCGAGCCCATGACGAGCGCCTCGAAGCGGGAGTCACAGTCCTCGCACTGGTATTCGTAGATCGGCATCGTTATCATTCTAGCCGCGAGTCGGCCGGGAAGCTCGGGCGAGGACTTCCCGCACCCGCGCTCGCACACTGGCAAGCTCGTCATCGGACGCGCTGATCTGGATCGGCTCGCCTTGGACTGCCGCCACGGCCCGGGCTTCGGCTCTGCCTAGATGCACGGGGATCAACGGCGCGCCGGTGGCGGCTGCGGCCGCGAATCCTTCGGCCCGGAAGCGAGTTCGCTCAGCTGACGCGCCGGCAGCGCTATCGGCGAAGGTCACGACAGACTGCCCGTCGGCGATCGCGGCCTGCATCCGCAGCTGCAGATCGGCCGCGCGCGGCGCCGAGACGCCAGCGACGGGTGGCGCGACGAGCGGGTCGAGCAAGAATGCTTCGGCAGAGGACAGACCGCTGAACGCTGTTCGGTCCGCGTAGACGAAGCTGTCGCGGAGCGCCGCAGCCACCACGAGCGGGTCGCAGCCGTCCAATCGGTTCACCAGCATTAAGCCGGTGGCCCCGGGAGCTCCGATGCGCTCGCGGCACCGGGCTCCCCGCAGGGCGCTCAGGATTGCAGCGCCGGGCGCGATCGCTCGACGGGCCAAGCCGGGCGAGGGGGCTAGCCGCGCCAGCATGCCGAAGAGCGCCGCCACGGACCAGCCGAACAGGCGTCGAACGGTCCCGAGTATCCCGGCGATGCCGCGACCGGCGGCCTCAGCCGCCGACCGACCGGCTGCTCGAATGCCGACTTTCGCCAACTGCACCCAAGTCGGCTTCGCCGAGTGGGACGCTAGGCTGCCTGATTCATAGGTGTCTCGGATCGCTGAGCGCTGGATCTTGCCGCTGGAAGTCTTCGGCACGGTGCCCGCGGAGACGAGAACGACGTCATCGGGCGGAACTCCCACGCTGCCGGCCACGGCTTCTGTGACAGATGTCTGGATCCGCCTCCGAGCGGCAGGGTCGCTGGCGCGCGTCTCGGCCACTACCACGAGCTTCTCGGTACCGCTGCGTGGATCGATGCAGCCGAAGGCAGCCACGCAGCCCTTGCGCACGCCGTCCGCCTCCCAGGATGCCATCTCCACGTCTTGGGGGATGATGTTGCGACCGCCCTTGATAATGCAGTCTTTGAGGCGACCCGTCACATAGAGCTCGTTTTCCACCACATAGCCCAGGTCTCCGGAGTCGATCCAGCCGTCATCGTCCAGCACTGCCGCCGTCGCTTCCGGGTTGCGGAAATAGCCGTTGGTCCTTGACGGGCCGCGAAAGAGGACACGGCCCCGCGTGCGATCCGGCAAGGTGGTGCCGTCCTCGGCCACGACCTTGACCTCGTGCCCGGGCAGCGGCTTGCCATTTGCTACGAATTCCAACGCCGAGCTTGACCCGCTCGCGGATGTCGGCACGGCGCGGCCCTCGGTCTCGTACGCGGTCCTGTCGATCGTGTCTACCACCGGACCTCGCCAGAAGGGAGGGTAGGTCAAGGCTACCGAAGACTCGGCCAGACCGTAGAACGGCATCAAGCTGCGCTCGTCGAATCCCCACGGCCGAAAGCGCTCGGTGAACCGTCTCAGCGTTGCCGGCAGCACCGGCTCGCCGGCATTGATCGCCACTCTCCACGGCGACAGGTCAACCCCTTCCATGGCTTGGTCGATTACCTTGCGGACGCACAGTTCGAAGGCGAAGTTCGGTGCGGGGCAGAGGCTTCCCGCGGAGTCGCTCAGCGCCCATAGCCAGCGTTCCGGCCGCACCAGGAAGTCGAGCGGCGACAGGACTGTGATCGGCAGGCCGTAGTAGAGGCTGAACAGCCACGATCCGATCAGCCCCATGTCGTGGTACAGCGGCAGCCAGCTCACCACCGCATCGGTGGGCCGCACCTCTACTGCGAAGCCAATCCCGCGAATATTCGCGAGCACGTTGGAATGGGTCAGCGTAACGCCCTTCGGATCCCCCGTGCTGCCGGAGGTGTATTGGATGAAGCAGATCTCGGCTGGTTCGACTTCAGGAGCCCGGGCGTTCCGGCCGCGATCTGCAAGGGCAGCGGCGCTGAAGGTCTCCTGAAGCGACGGCAATTGCCCGCCCAAGACGCTCGCGACAGCGTGCACCCTGTCGAACGATATCAAGAAGCGCACCTGAGCGTTCTTCAAGATGCGGCTCTGGCGCTGGATATAGGCCTCCAGCTGGTTCGGCCGGGCGGGGGGGTAGACCGGGACTGCGATCCCGCCGGCCAGCATGACGCCGAGGAAGCTGGAGAAGAAGTCTTCGCAGGTGGGCAGCATGATTGCCACGGTCTCGCCGCGGCGAAGCCCTGACGCTGCCAGACCCGCTGCGATTCTAGATGCGCTCGCGTAGAGCTGCCCGTGAGAGATATCTTGGCCGCGGTCTTGATCCAGCAGATGGACATGGACCCTGGCCGGGTCCCGCTCTGTTCGGGCGCGCAGCACTTCGGCAACGGTCGCAGCGCCGGCCGGTGCGGGGTGCGCTTCCCGGCCCGGTTGAATGATCGGCCAGCGGCCGCCCGAGGAGCCGCTTCCGTTGGCCTCCAAGGCGATGCGGACCCAGTCTGCGGGACTCTCAGCCGTTTGTGCGCCAGTTTCAGGCAGTCGCAGGCCGAGTGCGCTCTCGAGGCGCACCAGCAATTCCACTCGCTCGAGGCTCCCGAGCCCGAGGTCGCGGTCTAGGGACGACCTCGGCGTCGCGCGTTGGGCGGCTTCGGACGAACCCAGTTCCCTGAGCAGCGCCCTCACCGTCTCGAGGACTGCCGCTTCGATGTCTCCGCGCTGCTGGCTGTTGCTGCCCATCGAATCCTTCTAGCCTATACCGGGTGAGGTGCCATCTTCATGCGGTCTGGCGACGCCACCCCAGATGTGAGACCGTGGGGATGCAGGATCGGTATGTTCGGCATGAAACCGCACCTCGCCAGGATCCGCGTCTTTCCGATCAAGTCGCTGGACGCGCTAGAGCTCGAACGAGTGGGCCTGGCTTCAGGGGTGCACCTGGATGCGGACAGGGACTATGCGCTCTTCGACGCCCGGGGCCGATTCCTCAACGCCAAGCGCCTCGGCCCGAAGATTCTCGCCATTCGAGCTGCTTTCTCCGACCAGGCTCGCGCGGTCGAGCTGGCGCTCGGCTCGGATTCCGGGCGGTTCGAGCTGCCCGGCGACCGCTCCGCTATCGAATCTTGGTTCGGCAGGGTGTTGGGCCAATCAGTGTCATTGCGGCAGGACTCAACGGCGGGATTTCCGGACGACGAAGACGCGTCCGGACCGACCGTGATCGGGTCGGCGTCAATCGATGCCGTGGCGGGGTGGTTCGGACTAGCCGCCGAAGAGGTGCGCCGGCGCTTTCGCGCCAACTTGGAGATCGCGGGTCTCGGGCCGTTTGAAGAGGACACGCTGTTCGGTCCGCCCGGCCAGCCCAAGGCCTTCCGTATCGGCGAGGTGAGCTTCCTCGGGGTGAACCCGTGCCGCCGTTGCGTGGTCCCGACCCTCGATTCCCGCGGGGACAGCTCGGTCGCTGCGCTTTCCACCAAGGAGTTCAGCGCGCTGCGCGAGCGCCGCAGTCGGGCCGGCACCAGCCTCGCTCTCTATCCTGGTTGCTATCGGCTAGCGGTCAATACCCGGATCGAGCCGCTCCAGGCGGGCAAGCAACTCGTCGTCGGCGACGAGCTGGCTCTCTCCGAATAGCGTTCGCGGAGGTTGGCGGGCTCGGACAGCGCCCGCGATAAACTGTACGGTTCCCAGCCATGAAGATCTTGTTCATCGGCGACATCGTCGGCCGTCCCGGCCGCCGGGCGGTGTTTTCTAGCTTGAAGCGCCTGCTGGTGGACGAAGAGATCGATCTCGCGATCGCCAATTGCGAGAACGCAGCAGCCGGTTTCGGCGTGACGGGCAAGATCGCCGATCAATTGCTCGACGCAGGCTTGCACGTGCTCACGTCCGGAAACCACATCTGGGACAAGCGCGAGGTGCTTGCCTATCTGGAAGGCGAGCCTAGGCTGCTGCGCCCGCACAATTATCCCGACGCCCCCGGCAGCGGGCTGTACGTAGGGCACACCGACACAGGCGTGCCGTACGCCGTTATGAACCTGCAGGGCCGGGTGTACCTGCCGCTGATCGACTGCCCGTTCCGCCAAGCCGACCAGCTCTTGGCCGAGCTGCCCTTGGACGTACGAGTATGTTTCGTCGACTTCCATGCGGAGGTCACCAGCGAAAAGAACGCCTTTGGCCGGTATCTGGACGGCCGTGTCAGCGCGGTGGTCGGAACCCACACGCATGTCCCGACCGCAGACGAGCGCGTGCTGCCGGGCGGCACAGCGTACATCACCGATGTCGGGATGACGGGGCCGCTCGCATCGGTGATCGGCATGAAGCCGGACGAGTCGCTGAGGCGGTTCCTGACGGCCCTGCCGACACGCTTCGAGCCGGCCTCTGGCACGGTCCGGCTCAACGCGGTCATAGTGGACGTCGACGAGCGAACGGGCCGCGCCCGTTCTATCCGCCGCTGCGCCCAGGAATACGACAGTAGCGGCCGCAATATAATGGACTAGCCGTCGCGTGGCTCGCCGTGGACATTCGCAAGACACTGCTCCGCAAGACGGGCAAGGCGATTGCCGACTTCGACATGATCCGCGATGGCGACCGCATCGCGGTCGGAGTGTCCGGCGGCAAGGATTCGCTCGCACTGATCGACGCCCTGCTGCTGCTCCGGCGGCGTTCCCCGGTGCGATTCTCCCTGCGGGCCTTCACGATCGAGCAGGGCAAGTTCGTCCGGCCTGTGGAGCCGGTCGGTGACTTTCTTTCCGAGCGCGGGGTCGAGTGGACCTACTACGTCGACGAGCCGTCCTTGAAGCTGCTCGAAGACCAGCCAGGGCACGGCTGTGACACATGCAGCCGCTTCCGTCGCCGGGCAGTCTACGCTGTCGCCGCCAAGCTCGACTGCAACGTTGTAGCGCTCGGCCACACCGCTGACGACCTCTGCGAGGCACTGCTTCGCAACGCGCTCTTCACCGGTCGCTTGAGCGCCTTGCCGCCAGTGACAAGCTCGCGCTCGGGAGACTTCCGCCTGATCCGGCCGCTGGTATACGTCGCCGAAGACGTGACCCGGTCCTACGCTGAGGAGTCTGGAATCCCGATCACGCCCTGCGTATGCTCTTACAAGACCGGCACCGTCCGCGAGAAGCTGCGAGCCTTCTTGGCCGACCTGCGCCAGGACAATCCCCATGTGCTGGAGAACTTGCTGGCTGCCATGGGTCGGATCGACACCGAGCGCCTTCTCGACAAGCGCTTCTTGGGCGGCCCGCCCGCAACGGGCGCGCCCGAGAATGACGCTACAATGTTGCTCTCGCCGGAGAGGCTCGCGCGCGCCGCTGTAGCCATCGATTCTGCTTCGTGCCAGGACGTGGACTACGCATGGTGAGCGCTGAGAGCCAACCGAGTTCAAGCAGCTTGCCCATTGCGGAACCGGTTCACACGACTGTGCGTCTAGGCCCAGTTCAGCGATTCTAGCTTGGTGATCGATAGGCGATGAGCACCGGACCGGCGACTCCAGCCGAAAACCGTTCGAACCGCGCCGCCGCGCTCGCAGGGATCGCGGTCGTGGCGCTGCTGTTCGCGTTCTTGGTCGGGATTCGCGGCTTGGGGGATGGGTTCAAGCTGCTCGGTGGCGACCTATTGGACGCCTTCTTCAGCGCGACGTCGAATCCGTTCATCGCGTTGATGGTCGGCATCCTGACGACGACCCTCGTGCAGAGTTCCTCCGTCACGACCTCGATGGTGGTGGGCCTGGTCGCCGCTCCCGAGAACCCGCTGCCGCTGGCGAACGCCGTGCCGATGATCATGGGCGCCAACATCGGCACCACCGCCACCAACACGATTGTGTCGATCGCGCACATGGGGCGTCCCGACGAGTTCCGGCGCGCCTTCGCGGTCGCGACCTGTCATGACGCATTCAATTTCTTGGCAGTGCTGGTGCTGCTTCCGCTAGAGATCGCGACCGGGTTCCTCTCCAAGTCCGCGGCCACGCTGGCGGATCGCCTGCCATCCATGGGCGGGGGCGACTTCGACAGCCCGATCGCGGCGGTCCTCAAAGCCGCCGTCGCCCCGATGCAATCGCTGGCGGAATCGCTCTTCGCTGCACCGCAGGCGCAGGGGGTTCTGCTGGTCGCCTGCAGCGGCGCGCTGATCTTCGCGTCGCTGATGCTGATCGTGCGGACGCTGCGCGCCACTTTGTTGTCGAGGGCCGAACGCATGATCGAAGTGGCGCTGGGCACTGCGGGCGTGTTGGCGATCTTAATCGGCTGCATCGTCACCGCGATGGTGCAGTCGAGTTCCATCACCACTTCGCTGCTCGTGCCGATGGCTGGCGTGGGCCTGATCACGCTGCGTCAAGCTTTCCCGGTCACCATCGGGGCGAACCTAGGGACGACGATCACGGCCCTGATGGCATCGCTGGCAGTGTCGGGACCGAATGCACAGGCCGGGATCGAGATCGCGCTGACTCACTTGGGCTTCAATCTCGCCGCGACCCTGCTGATCTATCCGTGGCCGCCGGTGCGCGGATCCATCCTGAGCGTCGTCACTCGCTTCGCCGATCTGGCGACACGCTCGAAGTTGCTCGCCATAGCGTACTTGTTGGTGCTGTTCTACGGATTGCCTGCAGCGGCCGCGTTCTTGTTCGGTTAGGCCGCCCTAGCGCGCCGGCGCGCTTCGCCCGGCCGCCCTGAACTCTTCGAGCGCTTCCTTCATGCGGTTCGCGGTCTCGGTTTGTTCGTAGTACAGGTTGCGGGTCTCGCCGGGGTCGCTGGCAAGGTCGAACAGCTGGGCGGGGGCGTCGGGTGCGCCATCGTCGAGCGCGAAATCGGCGAGGAACGGGCGGGTGTAGTCGTTTCCGCCCGATCCGGCGTGGTCCAGATACTTCCAAGAGCCTTGGCGCAACGCCAACTCGAGCGACATAGTCTGGTGCAGCGCGAACTTCCGGATGGGCGAGCCGTCATGGTTCCCGGCCAGCAGGGCCGAGAAATCGAAGCTGTCCTCGGCCGCGTCGTTGGGCAGCGTGTAGCCCGTGAGAGCCGCTGCCGTCGCCATGATGTCCGTCAGGTTGAACAGTTGGTCGCTGGCAGAGCCGGGCTGGATCTTGCCGGGCCAGCGGGCGATCGTGGGGACACGGTGCCCGCCCTCCCACTGGTCGCGCTTGACGCCCCGCCATGGCCGCGCGCCGTCATGGTCGTGGTCACGGCGCATGTGATAGGCCGTGGTCACCTCGGGCCCGTTGTCGCTCGTGAACAGCACCAGTGTCTCTTCCGCCAGCCCCAGGCGGTCCAGCGCGGCCATGAGCTCGCCGACGATGAAGTCCATTTCGAGCAGGAAGTCACCGTGGGGCCCGGCTTCGGTCCTGCCTTGGAATTCCGGCGCCGCGAACGACGGCAGGTGAACCGCCTGCATGGAGTGAAACAGGAAGAACGGCCGGTCTGGCTCGCGCGCGGCGTGTTCTTCGAGGAATCGGACGCTGCGCTCTAGAAACACCAAGTCGACCCGTTCGAGATCGTAATTGGGCGCGATCAGCCCCCGCCGGTTGTCGTTGGCATAGGGGTGCTTCGGAAGCGGCGTGCGATCCAATAGCGCGTCGGGCGGAACTGGGACGCGATCTCCTTCGATCCAGGCGTAAAGCCAGTCGGTCGTGGGACAGGCGACCGTGCCGAAGAACCGGTCGAATCCCCGACTCAGCGGCCCGTCCGGTATCGCGCGGCTGAAGTCCACGCGCCGGACCCGTTCGACACCGGCGGCGATACGCTCTTCTCGGGTCTCCGCCGGCAGGTCGATCGCATGCACCGGCTGTCCCTGCGCATCGAAGAAGGTCATGCCCAGATGCCACTTGCCGACCATGGCGGTGGCATAGCCGGACTCGCGGAGCATTTGCGCGAGCGTGAGCCGGCCCGGCTCGATCAAGCACGGGCCGTCGACACCGGTGAACACTCCGCGCATGCCGTTGCGGAACGGCATGCGGCCCGTCAGAATGCCGTACCGGGTCGGCGTGCAGACTGTCGACGGGCTGTGCGCGTCTGTGAAGCGCAGGCCTTGCTGGGCAAGGTTGTCGAGGTGCTTGGTTTCGACCTTCGCTTGGTCGTTGTAAGCGCTTACGTCGCCGTATCCGAGGTCGTCCGCCAGGACCAGCAGGATGTTGGGCGGCCGGCCGGCCCCGCCGTCGTCGGCGCAGCCCCAGCCAAAGGCCAGCGCAGCCAGGCCCAGCGCCAAGGCCCCGGCCCGCGCCCCAGCGCTAGGAGCCAGCATGCTCAGCCGACCTTGGGCGGTGTCTCGGTGACCTCTTCGACATCGGGGTCGAAGTACAGGACCTTGCCTTGGCGCAGCGCCATCACGCCCATCGAAATCGTCGTTTGGGCGCGGTAGGCCGTGTCGGCGTCCAAGTTCGGCTTGGCGCGGGTGCGCATGCACTCCAAGAAGTTCTTCATGTGCGCGTCCTGCCCGCGATCCTCGACCTTGATCTGCACCGTCTCGGTGCCGTACTTCTTGACGAAGGCGTCTCGGTAGATCCTCTCCGACTCCACGGTGATGTAGTCCGTCTTGCCTTCGAAACGGCCGTGCTCGACCATCAGGATGGTGCCTTCATGGCCGCGAATCAGGCCCGGGATGTGCCGTGAATTCGCCATGGAGGCGCTCAGCACCAGGGAATGGCCCTTGGCGAAGTCGGCCAACAGGTTCATGGTGTCGGGCACCTCGCGGTCGCCGGGGGCGTTGAAGATGTACTTGCCGCCAGATGCCGTGACCCGGTAGGGGAATTGCGCCTCCCCCCAGCAGATGTTCAGCGGCGCGACCACGTGATAGAAGAGGTCGGTGGCGATGCCGCCGGAGTAGTCCCAGTACTTGCGGAAGCGGAAGAAGCGGTGGGGGTCCCATTCGCGCTTCTGGGCCGGGCCGAGCCACATGTTCCAGTCGACGTAGTTCACGCCCTGGCCATGCGGGCCCGCGTCGGGTTCGATCACCCAGCCCCGGCCGCGCTCTGGAGTCCAGTTCCACTCGCCGCGCAAGGAGTTGCGGTGGTACGAGCCTTGACTGGAAATCAGCTTGCCGATCATCCCGTCTTGCAGCGCCTTGCGGGCCTTCCACCACTGATCGGCGGAGGTCGTCTGCGAGCCCACCTGCAGCACGGCGCCTGTCTCCCGGACCCTGTGCGCCACCGCCTTGGCCTCCTCGATGGTGTGCGTCATCGGCTTCTCGAGATACACGTCCAGGCCCGCGTCAATGGCCGCCAGGGCCATGGTGCCGTGCCAGTGATCGGGCGTGGCGATCACGACGGCGTCCACGTCGGGCCGTGCCAGCACCTCGCGGTAGTCGAGCGTGGAGAACTCCGCCTTGGAATTCTCTTGGGCTAGTCGCCGCCGCTTCTCGTAGACGTCGCAAACAGCGGTGATCTTGAAGTTCTGGCCGCCTTCGATCATGCGCAGCATCAGCCGCTGGAGGCTGCTGCCGCGTCCGCCGACGCCGATCTGGGCGACATTGATACGGTCGTTCGCGCCGATCACGCGGCGCGCCGAGGCTGCGTCTTGCGGTCTGGCGGGCGCGGCTGCGGCGACCGCCGCCGTAGCGCCTTGCAGAAAGCGCCGACGATTGACAGGTGTTGTGGCTGACATCTCTTGTACCGCAAGAATTGTATCAAAGCGAACGCTTTCTTCGGCCTTCTAGGGGCTAGCCAGAGCGTTGCAATGAAACGGCTTGGACGCCCGCGGCTGTCGCTTACAGGTCTTTCGCCGCTGGCAATCCGAAACCGCTCTCCGCAGCTTGGACGGCGGACACGACCGCTTGTGCCAGCACGTCGGCCGCGAGTGCCCCGATTTCTCCCAGCAGGCGCGCATCGACGGCGCCACCGCCGGTGCCCAATGCGAACACAGTGTCTCCGTCAAACGGCATGTGGGCGGGGCGGATCGCCATCGCCAGTCCGTCGTGGGCCATTTGAGCGGCCTTGGCCGCTTGCGTCTTGGTCCACGTTACGTTGGCCGCGACGACCGCTATGGTCGTATTCTGAGCCGCGCCCGGCCGCTCTCCGCTTCGTCCGGAACGCAGTTGCGCCATGCTGTCGGCAAACGCGGCACCGTCGCTGGTTCTCGCGCCGGCGACGATCTGGCCAGTGCCGGGGTCAACGACGTCACCGAGGGCATTGACAGCCGCGATGGCGCCAACCACGAGGCCATCGGGGCGCGTGACGGCCGCCGAGCCCAGCCCTCCGCGCATCGCCCGGCCACGGCCGAACAGCTTGCCCACTGTAGCGCCGGCGCCGGCGCCGGCGCTTCCCATCTGCACTGGCCGCCGCGAGGCGTCTCTGGCGGCTTGGAGTCCGGACTTTGCCGTCGGCCTGACCTGCGGATCGCCGACGCCGAGGTCGAACAATATGGCTGCCGGCACGATCGGGACGACGGACTCGCCCACGCGGAAGCCCACTCCCTCGCTCTCTAGGTGCTCCATCACTCCGTCAGCCGCGGCCAGCCCATAGGCGCTCCCGCCGGAGAGCACCACGGCATGGACGGTATCGACGCTCATTTCGGGCCGCAGCAGGTCGGTTTCGCGCGTGCCGGGGGCTCCGCCCCGGACATCCACGCCCGCCACCGCACCCGCGTCGGCCAAGACCACGGTGCAGCCGGTGGAGCCTGACGGGTGCGTCCAATGCCCGACTCGTATGCCGGGGACCGCTGTCAAGGTGGAGTTCACATCGCTTGCCCGTAGCGCTGCCAGCGGGCCGATCGCCATCGAGGCGCCCAGCCACAGCGCGCGGCGCCGGGAGAGGCCAATTCTGACGATCCTCTGCATGCGCACATCATTATCGCCGGGCAGTCTCGCTATAATCCTGTGCCATGGCCCTGCCGCGCCTGATACCCATCCGCCAGCGCTTCCCAGATCGCGCGCTTCCCGATGTCTATCGCGCCGTCCGAGCTGCGATGGATGCCGCGCCGTGGGTGTCCGCCGTGCCGGCGGGCAGCCGTATCGCCGTGGGAGTCGGAAGCCGCGGGATCGTCAACATCGACACGATCGTCAAGGCCGTCGTGGACGCTTGGCTCGATCATGGGGTCAAGCCTTTCATCATTCCCGTCATGGGCAGCCACGGCGGCGGAACGGCGGACGGGCAGCGCGATGTACTGGCCCACTATGGCATAACCCAGGATTCCATGGGGGTGCCAGTCGTCAGCTCGCTGGAGGTCGCGCAGATCGGGGAGACGCCTCAGGGCATCGCCGTTTCGATGGACCGGGAAGCGTGGGAAGCGGACGGAGTCATGCTGTGCAGCCGCGTCAAGTGGCACACGGGCTTCGACGGAAGGATCGAGAGCGGCGTTCACAAGATGATGGCCATCGGGCTCGGCAAGTGGGAGGGTGCCAAGCGCTACCACATGTGGGCCGTGCGCATGGGCCTGGAGGAGGTCATCCGCGAGGTCGGCAGCGTGATGCTCGCCACCGGCCGCATGCTCGGAGGCATGGCGATTCTAGAGGATGCCAATCACCAGACCGCGGAGGTTCACGCGCTGGGCGCCGGAAACATGGTCGCTGACGAGGAAGCGCTGCTGGCGAGGGTGAAGCAGTGGAAGGCCGATCTGCCGGCCGAGGCTTTCGACCTTTTGATCGTGGACGAGATCGGCAAGAACATCTCCGGATCGGGGATGGACACAAAGGTCATCAATCGCTCGTGGATGGGGCGGAACTGCTGGCCGGGCCTGCCGCGCATCGAGCGCATCTACGCGCGCAGCCTCACGCCGCACGGCGGCGGCAACGCGATCGGCATCGGCATGTGCGACGTGATCCATGACCGCTTGTTCCGCGCGGTCGACTTCGACAAGACTTGGATCAACTCCTTCACCGCTTCGAGCACCATCGGCTGCATGTGCCCGCCGCACTTCCCGACAGACCGCGAGTGCATCGAGCGCATCCTGGCGACTTGCGGGCGCGCGGACATCGCGGACTGCAGCGTTGTGTGGATCCGTAACACCATGGAACTCGGCAGGATGCGCATCAGCGAGGACCTGTTCGAAGCGCTGCGCGAAAATCCTCTGATCGAGGCCGTCGGGCCGGCGGCCGAGATCGCTTTCGATTCGACGGGCCAGGTCGCCGGCGGCTCGCCCGTCGCGGAAGCGGCCTAGTCATCCGCGGTGGCCGCTGCCCCCGGAGACCCGGTGCGGGATCGGATAGACTGTGGATGCTAGAGCGGCTGCGCGAATGACTCAATTGAAGCAAGCGCCAATGTCCAAGCTGGCATTGTTCTCGCTGGTGGCCTCCGACCTGAAGCGGGTCGACGAGGTGATCGCCTTGGACACGGTTTGCTGCCAAGACGTGGTCACCGCAATCAGCCGGCACTTGAACGCTAGCGGCGGGAAGCGGCTCCGGCCGACGCTGCTGCTGTTGTCCGCCCGCGCCTGCGGCGAGCTTGGCGACGGGCCGATCCGCATGGCCGCGGTGATGGAGACCATCCATGCCGCCACGCTAGTGCACGACGACGTCATCGACAACGCCGAGGTGCGCCGCGGCAGTCCTTCGACCAATCAGGTATGGGGCAACCAAGTCAGCGTGCTAGCGGGCGACTGGCTCTACATGCAAGCCTTTTCCATTGCGTTGCGCGAGCGCAGTTTCCGCATCCTCGACATTCTTACCGACCTGACCAAGATGATGGTCGAGGGCGAGTTGCTGCAGGCCGAGCTGATCGGCCGGATCGACGTCACGGAACAGCAGAATCACGAGCTCATCCACCGCAAGACCGCCTGTCTGCTGTCGGCCTGCAGCCTGGTGGGAGCGTTGATGGCCGATGCGTCCGAAGAGACCGAGGAGCGGCTCAGGACCTACGGCTGGAACGTCGGCATGGCCTTCCAGCTCATCGACGACGTGCTCGATTTCGAGGCCAGCGAGTCCGTCTTGGGCAAGCCGGTCGGCAATGACCTGAAGGAAGGCAAGGTGACGCTGCCGATGATTCTGGCGCTGCAGTCCTGCACCCGCGCCGAACGGGCCCAGGTCGAGACGGTCGTGGGCGAACGCGGCTACACGTCCGTGCCAGCTGTCAGGATGCTAGAGATCCTCGATCGGCACGGTGCCATCGCGGAGGTTCGCCGCCGGGCCGTGCGGTTCTGCGAGGTAGCGCTGGAAAGCCTGTCAGGACTGCCAGAGACACCGTACCGGCGCGCGCTGGAGGACGCTGCCGGCCACTGGGCTATCGTGCGTCCCAGCTAGCGCGCCGCTCAGGCCCACAGTTCGTCGACGGGGGCGTAGACATCGTCGTCGGCCACCGGCACATAGTAGAAGCCGCGATCGAGCGGGTCGTCATAGCGGACAGTCGTCCAGTCGATGCCGAGGGCGGAGTAAATCGTCGCCTCGATGTCCTCGGGGCGGATGTCCCTCTGCCGCGACCAGCCGTACTCGGTCGTGAAGGCCCCGGGGCCGCGGCCGCCTTGGTCGCTGGTCGCTCCGATGACCGTGCCGCCCTGGACGCCCCCGCCTGCCAAGACGAAGAACATCTGCAGGTAGTGGTCGCGCCCGTTGCGGGCGGCCGACAGAGGGCCCGGCGTCCGCCCGAACTCGCCGCAGGCCAAGATCAGGGTCTCGTCGAGCTTGCCCGAACTTTCAAGGTCTTCGATCAGGGCCGCGAAGGCAGGGTCGAACTGTGCCATCCTGCCGTAGATGTGGTTCGGGTTCGGATTGTTCTCAAGGTTGTAGATGTCGCCGTGGTGATCCCACCCGGGCGAATCGATCTGTATGAAGCGTGTTCCCTGGTCCGCTTCCACGATCTTGCGGGCCGTCAACACGGAATCGCCGAAGCCCGTGCTGCCGTAGCGAACGCGCTCTTCGTTCGTGAACCTGAAGGCGGCATCGACTTGGGGGTTGAACATCAGGCGCCGTGCGCCGTGGTACAGATTTCCCATGCCAGACGCCTTCGGGCCGAAGGGAGAGCCTTCGCCGCGCAGCTCGCTGTCGATCTCGTGCAGGAGATTCCAGCGATCCTGGAAGGCCGCCTCGCCTGTTGGGTGGCTGGCACTGGCCAGGCCGGCTGCGTTGGGATGGGCTTGGAAGGGACCGAACTCCACCGGGAAGTAGCCCGCGCCGGAGATATTCCGCGCCTGCAACGAGATGAAGGTCGGGAACGCCTGGTCAGGCCGCCGTTCCGGCTCTTTCTCGATCGCCACGACGCTGCCGATATGCGGGGCGATGCGGCCGGTCGGAGAGGTCGGATTGCGCCCGATCTGCATCCACGTCTGGGCCAACGGATGCGCCCGCGCCCAAGCCAGCCCGGAGCGGATGATGGCGATCTTGTCCAAGACACGGGAGGTGTTGCCCAGCAAGGTCATCGGTAGCGTGACCGCGCCGCCCATGAAGCTCTCAGGCTCGAAATTGCTCGGAGTCACTCCCGGCAGGTTCTTGAAGTCGAAGGTGTCTACATGGCTGGGGGCACCGCGCATGAATATGAAGATCACGCTAGTGGCGGTGTTCTTGGGCTGCACCGAGCCGAGGGTCTCGGTCTCGCCCCGGGCCAGCCGGTCGGCCAGGAAGAAGCCCCCCACGCCGGTCAGCGTGTCGCGGAAGAAATGCCGCCGCGTGCTGTGCGGGCGCTCGAAGAAGCTGTGGTGCGTCGGCTGGCGCCGCTGCACGATCTTGTCGAATCGTTCGCGCTCGTTCATGGCAATCCTCGCCTCGGCCTAGTAGTTGAAGTAGAAGTCCGTCTTGTTGAACAGCGCCCACATCAGGCTAGTGGCGCGGTCCCCCCGATCTCCGTCCTGCAGGTACTGGACTGCGAATGCGGTCTCCTCTTCGGTCGGCGGGCGGCTGAGCACGCTCAGGTACATGTTCGCCACCAAGGCGTCGTCAGCCAGCTCCAGAGACTGCCCTAGCGTCGAAGCCTGATTGTTGCGGTTCAGCCGGCTCAGCACGAACCGGTTGTTCATCAGGCTCAGGGCCTGCAGCGGGCTTCCCTCTCCGCTCCGCTTGGTTTCTTCGCGGTCGCCGGGCGTGAAAGCTTGCAACATGCTGCGGACACTGCGGACGAACGCTCCGTTGCCCAGCGGCACGTTGGACACATCGGGGAGTTGCATCGCGAAGTTGACGTTGCGCAAGGCGCCCGACGCCCGGAACATCGTGAACTGGTTGCTCGCCACCATCAGCGCGTCAACGACCTGCTCCGCCGTCAGGCGCTTGACCTGGTGCCGGATAAAGTACTTCTCGTCGAGCGGATTAAATACGCCGTCGTAGCGCGAGGAGAGCTGGTAGGCCTCTGAGGTGGTGATCTCCCGCATCAGCCACTTCAGGTCGAAGCCGCTGTCTGCGAAGCCGCTCGCCAGCCATTCGAGCAAGCGCGGATGCGAGGGCTGGATGTTCCAGCCGGTCGGCGGCGGCGCTGCGGGATCGAGCCGCGCCAGGTCGAACTGGTCCGGCGGCTCGACGATGCCGCGCGAGAAGAACTCCCGCCAGATGTAGTTGACCGCCGCCCGGGAGAACTGCGGGTCCGAGGTCAGGTGCAAGCCCACCTGCTCGCGCAGCCGCATGCTCGGATCCACCACCGCCCGGCTCTCGAACGGATAGGCGGGCGTGACGAATCGCTCGGCCGAATAGCGGTCGGGGCGATTGCCGCCCGAGGTCTGGCCCAGGTACTCGCCGGCCGTGTCGCCGTTCCCGGCCCGCTGCTGCTGTCCCTGCGCCAGATCGTTGAGCATGTAGTAGTTGACCGGGACTCGGCGGTTGTTGCGGGGGTTGTTCGGCAGTTCGCGCTGGTAGCGATACCGCCATCTCTGATAGCGCGGCACGTCGGAGAAGAATGCGGCCAGCCCCCAGCCTTCGGCGCGCTTGGCCGCCGCGCCCCACACAGTGAGCGGCTCTAGGTGCCCAGCGCCGTCGTGGCACAGCACGCAATCCATGACTGAGATTCCGAGGAAGTCTCTCGCGGTGAAGAACGCGAGCGTGTCGTAAGTGTCCTGAATCGGGCCGCCGATCGTGCGGCCGCCGATCACGTAGCCAACCGGCGAGGGCTGGACCGGGTTTTTGGCGAGATTGTTGTAGGTCTCCTGCCAGTGCTGGAAGCTGGTGTAGCGCTCCGGGTAGGTGCGCCCGTCGCTGACGCCTTCTGCGGCCAGCATCTCGCGCGCCATTTGGTCATACGGCTTGTTCTGCTGCATCGACTCCAGCAGGTACAGATGCAGCGCATCGCGGGTCCACTGGTAGCGGTTGACCTGCGCTGTCAGTTGGGTATTGCGGAACAGGTCGCCGAAGAACATGGTCCAGCGATCGGCCCACTCCGGCGTCTGCAGGAGCCGGTCGACCAGTTGCTCGCGCTTGGTCGGCGACGTGTCGGCCAGAAACTCGAGCACCTCGTCCTTGGTCGGAATGCGCCCGGTCAAGTCGAGCCGCGCGCGGCGCAGGAACTCCGCGTCGGTGGTGAGGTGCGTGAGCGGGAGCCCGGCGGCCGCCGCGGTCTTCTGTATGCAGTCGTCTATGCCGGCGCAGGCGCCGCCGTCCGCAATGGTGTCCGCCGTCGCGGCGCTACGCGGAATGATCCCGCCGTTGCGGCGCTGCGGGATCATCGCCAGCACGCTCTGCGTGTTGCGCGTGCGCAGCATCATGGCCGCGAAGTCACTGGCTGCCGTGCCGACCGGTGCGAGGCCGGCCTCAGGGCCGAAATAAGTGCAGCCCCCGTGGTCCGGGAAGCTGCCGTCCGGCGCCTGCCAATCGAGATCTTCTCCTGCGACTTCCGCGACGCCGATTCCCGCAGTGAGCAAGGCTGCCAGCAGCAGCCCCGGACAGCGCCCTAGCACGCTGGGACGGAACCTACCCCACATCATTCACGTACCCTTGCAAATCCTAACACATCGCGACGCGAAGTGATGGGCCAGCCTCTTCCAATGGGAAGTGAGCCTGAAGGGAGGGGTTGTTTCCAACGGGAAATGGTAACTACTCACGCCTCGGTTGGTGTCGAGACGTGAGTTGGTGTCGGGCCATAGTGTTGTTCGAGCGTGGCGACAGCGTTGCCGGCGAGCGCAATTTGAATGGCGACCAGAGGATTGTAGCCGAGTGCTTGCATGGACTGCAGGTAGCTGGAGATGCGGGCATAGGCCTCGCCGAAGGCTAGCGTGCGAAAGCAGCCCGAGACTTTCATCTTGACCTTGGACATGCGCAGTCCGCGCTCGCCGGCGTTGTTGGTGAAGGGCACATCGGCATCGTGCAGGAAGCGCAGCACGGACTCTTCGTGCTGGGCGAGCCGCTCGTGCAGGTTGTGGGCATCGGATTTGGCGAGCGGTCCGCGTTGGCCCTGTTTGCGGGGCGGCAGCGCGGGCAATTCCTTGCGGCCCTGGGTCAGGATGGTGCGGTAGCGCTTGCGCAGGGCCTTGCAGGCGGCTGCGCTGAGGGCCTTGCCCTGGCTGGCATTGACCCTGTGGCAGGCCTGTTGCAGCAGGGCTTTCATCAGCCGCGCCCAGCGGTAGCCGTTGGACTCGACAATGAAGGTCAGTTCACGGATTAAGTGCGCGCCGCAGAGCTGGTGCCGGCAGTCGGCGTAGCTGAGGTAGGAGGCCCAGCAGTCATGCACCAGCGTGCCGCGATAGTTTGGGATCAGACCGATCGCCTCGATGGCTGCCTTGCCGCGCTTGGGATGCAGGAACTTCAGCGTCAGCGAGCCATCGGTGAGGATATGCAGCCAATGGTTCTTGCGGTCGACCCGCAGGCCGGTCTCGTCGGCATGCAAGGCCGGAGCTGCCAGCAGGTGGGCGCTGGCGGCCTCTTCCCAAGCTTGCAAGGCCTGCTGCAGGCGGCGCATGTAGCCCAGGCAGGTGGCCTCGGACAAGCGCAGGCCGGAGATCGCCCGGACCAGCTCCACGACGCGCCGCAGGGAGAGCATGTGGGCCACGAGCAGGTTGATGATGAACGCCTGCAGGCCGCTGCCATACTGGCGCGGGCCGGGCATGCTGGCGGGGAAGGCTGGCTTGCAGCGGGCCTGGCAGTCGGGGCATTGCTTGACCTCGGCGGTGACGCGCTGCTCGACCACCTGAAAGACGATGTCGTACAGCACGCGGCGTTCGCGCTCGCTCGGAGTGACATCCGACAGATCGGCGCCACAGCTGTCACAGGCCGCCACGGTGAGCGTTTCCTCGGTGGTGACTCGCTGCAGGGTGGAGCCGCTGCGGTCTTCGGCCGGATTTGGCTTGCGGCCCGACTTGGCGCGCCGCGCGGTTTCGTCCTCGGCCTGCATCTGCGAGGGCGGGATGGAGGAGTTGCGGCTGGTTTTGCGGGTGGTCTTTTCCAGCAAGACCGTCAGCAGCAGTGTGAGCAAGGGCAGCAGCATCTGGAACACGGCGTCGGCTTCGGGCGACAGCTTGCCGCTGCTGCGCAGCGCCTCGACCTGCTGCTTGGCGGCTTCCAGTTCGGCGCGCAGGGACTTGTCGTGGAGCGTCGGCATCACTCGGCCTCGACCGCCATCAGGGCGGCCAGCACCGCCAGCCGCTCGCCCGGCGGCATGGCTGCGTAGCGCCTGCCCCAGTTGGCGGCCTTGCGCTTGATGCACTGCCGCTGTGTGAAGTTCTGGCCCGCGTACGTGTGCCAGTGCGGGCGCCCCGGGGCGAAGTTGCACCACAGCTTCTCGGTCACCACCCCGGCTTGGTTCATCACCTGCAGCGACAGGCTGTGCCAGCCTTCCAGCGCTCGCTCGTATAACTCGGAAGGGTAGCCGGAGATCATCACCTGGCAGGGCAGGCGCTTGAGCAACGCCAGCAGTTGCTCGTGATCGGCCGGCGTGTAGTCATAGCGGTAGCGGCGCTGCGATTTGCGGGTGCTGTGCAGATAGGGCGGGTCGGAGTAGACCAGCTCGTCGCCCGCAAACGGGAACTGGGCCAGGAAGCGGTGGCAGCAGCCGTGCACCAGTTCCACCTCGTAGTCGCAGCGGAACGTGCGGAGCGAGCGGGCGTTGCGATCAATGCCGATGTTGCGCAGCGCCGGCGGCTTGCGCTGCATGAGCGCGCCGCCGCCGAGATGGGTCTCGATATAGGTGGCATGCGGCGGCATGGCCGCGATCAGCGGCTGGCACAGACCCGAGGTCGCCTTCGATCCGTACCAAGCTCCCATCGCCGCGCGCTGCCGAAGGCTCCCTTAACCAGCAGCATAGGCGGCCACAGCCATATTGTCAAGCGCGCCAGCGGCTGGGTCCGGAAGCGAGCCGCTGCCGGTCAGAAAGGTGCCCGCTCAGAGACAGGATCCCGCCACCAGCAACCGTTGGAAACCTACCCGACCCCAACCAGCGCAAGCCTTGCTGCGCGTGATCTCAGGCCACAAGACACATAGTCAAAAAAGGGCCTGAGCAGTTACGGGAAATGAGCCTGAAGAGGGCTCTACAGGGGATGTGGGAACCATCGGAGGATGGTTTTGCATCTCGATCTGGACGCTCACAAGACCCGGCAGGACATTCTGGGATTCCTCGAGGGCACCGCGCCGGGAAGCGTGCTGATCCCGGACCGCAAGCAGGCCTACGAGCACATCGGGCGGGTGCTGCGACGGTTCTCGTATTGGCGGCTGAGCAAGCCGGACAAGGGATTGTTGCTGCGCTACCTACAGCGCACGACGGGCCTGTCGCGGGCGCAGGTGACACGGCTGGTGAGGCGCTATCTGGCCGCGGGGGAGCTGGGGGACAGGCGCCGCGGAGTCGGCCAGCGCTTCCGGCGCAAGTACCGCCCGGAGGACATCGCGCTGCTGGCCGAGACCGACGAGTTGCACGGGACGCTGTCCGGCCCGGCCACGCTGGCCATCTTCCAGCGCGCCTGGGAGGTCTTCGGCGACGAGCGCTTCCGGCGCTTGGCGGGGCTGTCGAACGGGCACCTGTACAACCTGCGGCGCAGCCCGGGCTACGTGCGGCGGATGGGCCGCAAGGACCCCACGCGCCCGGCGCCGGTGACGATCGCGGAGCGCAGGCGCCCACGCCCGCAGGGCCTGCCGGGCTATCTGCGGGTCGATTCGGTACACCAAGGAGACCTCGATCAAGTCAAGGGTGTCTATCACATCAACATGGTGGACGAGGTGACGCAGTTCCAGTTCGTAGGCAGCGTGGAGAGGATCGCGGAGAGCTTCCTGCTGCCGGTGCTGGAGGACCTGCTGGCAGCGTTCCCGTTCCGCATCCGCGGGTTTCATTCCGACAACGGGTCCGAGTATGTCAACCACCAGGTGGCGGCGATGCTGGAGAAGCTGCGGGTGGAGGAATTCACCAAATCGCGGCCGCGGCGCAGCAACGACAATGCCCTGGTGGAGTCGAAGAACGGCACGGTGGTGCGCAAGCATCTCGGCTACGGGCACATCCCGGGGCGGCACGCCGAGCAGCTGCACGCGTTCAACCGCGAGGTGCTCTCGCCGTATCTGAACTACCATCGCCCGTGCTACTTCCCCAGCGAGCAGGTGGATGCGCAAGGCAAGGTCCGCAAGCGTTACCGGCGGCAGGACCTGCACACACCATACGAGAAGCTGAAGTCGCTGCCGGGCGCGGCGGCCTGCCTGAAAGAGGGACTCGACTTCGCGCAGTTGGATGCGCAGGCGTACCAGATCAGCGACAACGAGGCGGCGCGGCGGCTGAACGAGGCGCGCGACGAGCTGTTCGCGAAGATCCGCGCAGAGCAGGCGGGCACGCCCTGAAAGACGGGACGTTCAGGCTCATTTGGCATTGGAAACCAGTGCGACCAGTTTCCGGACCCAAGCGGCCCCGGGGAGGGCTAGCGAAGCCGAAGCCCAGCCAAAACAAAACACGCGAAAATGTGCTGGGGGGCTCGCCCCCCAGCACCCTCCCGGGCCTCCTGCGCCTCCTCCCGCTGTAGCTCTTGGAGAGGGGGGTGGGGCTGCCGCCCCTCCCCCTGCTACCCCCAGTCCCCCTTCCCCGCTGGGTGTATGATGTGCTCACTCCGACTTCCTCTGCCCGGCCTCCTTCAGGCTCATCTGTGAATTGGAAAGGACTGGGCCACAACCCGCAATTCCATGCCCTTCCGGGGACGAAGCGCGTGGCTTTTCTAGCGCCCGGGCCGCCCGTTGCGTTGGTAGCCCCGCAGTGTGCTCTTCGGGCATGCGGTGCATTGGACGTAGGACAGCGTCATTCGGATTCACCCGGCGGAAATTTTCTTGCTGTGACGTCGCGGTTCGGCCAAATTACGGTGCGATGGAGGGTGCAATCGGGTTCGGCCGGGCCGGGCCGGCGCTATAGTAACTGAGAGGCGCTGTTGCAAGCAGCAACGCCCGCTGGTTCCGCGATGGGTTTTGCACGACGAGCAGCGCTCTCCGCCGTCGCGCCAATGGCCGTGGCTGGCATCGCGCTGTCATTCTGCGCCAGCCTTGGCGCGCAGCCCCGCGCTCGAGTGCCGCTCGTGGACCAGCGCAGCGTCGCGCCGTACGTGCCCATGCCTTGGCATGTCGTGGACCGCATCATGGAAGTGGTCGAAGTCTCCGAGGACGATGTAGTCTACGACCTCGGATCCGGCGACGGCAGGATCCTGCTGCGCGCCGCCAAGAGCCGCGGGGCCCGAGGCGTTGGCTACGAGATCGATCCTGCCTTGGTCGAAGAGGCGCGCTCCGCGATCAGCGCGGCCGGTGTCCAGGACCGGGTCGAGGTGCGCGAGGGCGACTTCTTCGAGGCCGACTTGAGCCCGGCGACCGTCGTGACGCTGTTCCTGATCACATCGGCCCAGCGGCAGCTGCGTCCCAAGCTTCTCAAGGAGTTGCGTCCCGGCACGCGGGTCGCCTGCTACATGTGGGAGATTCCCGGTTGGAATCCTTCCAAGACCGTTACCGTGCCGGTTAGCGGCGCAGCCCATCCGATCTATGTCTACCGAGTGGGCAGCCACCAGTGATCGGTAGGTAGCTCGCTCACCTCGCAACCTGTTGCGTTCCGCTCAACACCCGCATTGGTGCTATAGAGAATAGGAGCAATATGGCCGATTCTTCAAAGACGGGCGAATCGCGCGTCCTCGTGATCGTCGAGTCGCCCACCAAGGCGCGCACGATCGCGAAGTTCCTGCCCAAGGGCTTCGTGGTGAAGGCGTCCGTCGGGCACGTCCGCGACCTGCCGAACAGCGCGACCGAGGTTCCGGCCAAGTACAAGAAAAAGCCGTGGGGCCGCCTTGGCGTCAACGTCGAGGGAGAGTTCGAGCCGGTCTACGTCATTCCTAAAGGAAAGAAGGACCTGGTCAAAGAGATGAAGGCGGCTGTCAGGAAGGCCGACCTCATCTATTTCGCCACTGACGAAGATCGCGAGGGCGAGTCCATCAGCTGGCATCTGCATGACGTGCTCGGGCCTGCGGTTCCGTACCAGCGGCTGGTATTTCACGAGATCACCAAGACCGCCATACGCAAGGCGCTAGCGTCGCCGAGGGAAATTAACCAAGACTTGGTGCGAGCCCAGGAAACGCGCCGGATCGTGGACCGGCTGTTCGGCTACGGCGTCAGCCCGCTGCTGTGGAAGAAGATGATCCCGAAGCTCAGCGCCGGGCGCGTGCAGAGCGTAGCCGTGCGGCTCATGGTGGAGCGCGAACGCGCCCGCCAGCGCTTCACCAAGGCCAGTTTCTGGGGGCTGAAGGCCCGCTTCGCCAAGGACGGCCGGGCGTTCGAGGCCGAGCTCGTGGAGTTGGCGGGCGAGCGCGTGGCGACCGGCAAGGACTTCGATCCGGACACGGGTTCGCTCAAGGCGAGCGGGGAACGTTCTTCACGTCGGCTTGTGCAACTTGGCCGCGAGCGCGCCCGAGAGGCCGAAGACGCCCTGCGGGCATCGTCTCCCGCGGTCGCGTCGGTCGAGGAGAAGGCGTTCTCGGCTTCGCCCCAGGCGCCTTACGTCACCAGCACGCTCCAGCAGGAGGCCAACAGCAAGCTTCGCTTCCAAGCGCGGCACACGATGCGGCTCGCGCAGCAACTGTACGAGAACGGATTCATCACCTACATGCGCACGGATTCGACCGTGCTCTCCGACGAGGCCAAGACAGCCGCCCGCAGCCTGATCGTGGAGCGGTTCGGCCGGGAGTTCCTTTCGGAAGACGTGCGCTACTACCGCAACAAGGTCAAGAACGTCCAAGAGGCCCACGAAGCGATTCGCCCGGCCGGCGGCCAGTTTCGGGCCATCGACGAAGTGCGGAAGCGGCTTGGCGCCGAGGCTGCCAAGCTCTACGAAATGATCTGGCGCCGTACGCTGGCGAGCCAGATGCCCGACGCTCGCGGCACGAACTCGATAGTGCTGGTGGATGCGGGCGAAGCGCGGTTTCGAGCAGTGGGCAAGACGATCGAGTTTGCCGGGTTCCTCAAGGCCTATTCGGCCGAGGCCGTGCCCGGGGACTCTCCTGTCGATGCGAAGGAGCGCCTGCTGCCGAAGCTTTCTCCGGGCGACGGCCTGACGCTGGAGTCCGTCGAGGGATCCGAACGCCACACGCAGCCGCCGCAGCGCTTCACGGAGGGGAGCCTGATCCGCGAATTGGAGCGGTTGGGAATCGGGCGTCCGAGCACTTGGGCGACGATCGTGGACTTGGTGCAGTCGCGCGCTTACGCGTCCAGGCGCGGCACCGCGCTGGTGCCGACGTTTACCGCCATGGCGGTGGTGGACTTGCTCGAGAAGCATTTCACGCGCCTCACCGACTACGAGTTCACGGCGGAGCTCGAAGACCAGCTCGACGCGATCGCGAGGGGCGAGCTGGGGCGCTTGGAGTACCTGAAGATCTTCTACTTCGGCAACGGGTTCAAGGGCCTCAGGACGCTGATCGACGACGGCGAGGCCGAAATCGATCCCCGCACGGTGTGCACTTTGCCGGTCGGCAAGCGCGAAGACGGGACGTCCGTGGAAGTCCGGATCGGCCGCTACGGCCCGTTCCTCTCCGACGGAACCGCCCGCTGCAGCGTGCCCGAAGAGCTCTCGCCAGACGAGTTGGACCTGTCCAAGGCCACGGAACTGCTCGAGCTTGCAGGCAAGGGGCCGGCAGCACTCGGTGTCGATCCGCAGTCAAACCTGCCGGTATACCTCAAGCAGGGCCGCTACGGCCCCTTTGTGCAGCTCGGGGAAGGGGAGGGCGAGAACGGTTCCAAGCGGGCTTCGCTGCTGCGCGGCATGGCACCGGAGTCCGTCGATATCGAAACGGCCCTGAAACTGCTAGCTTTGCCGCGAGAGCTGGGCATCCACCCGGAGAACGGCCACGCAGTCGTGGCTGCGAATGGCCGCTACGGTCCCTTCGTGCGCTGCGATCAGGAGGTCCGCTCGATACCGGCGGAAATCAGCCCGCTAGAAATCAGCTTGGAGCAAGCTCTCGATCTGCTCAGCCAGCAGAAGCCCGCGAGGCGGCGCACCGCTCGCGCCGAGCTCCTGATGGCGCTCGGAAAGCACCCCGAGGCGGATACAGAGCTGAAGGTGATGGCGGGGCGTTACGGGCCCTACGTGACCGATGGCGAGGTCAACGCTTCACTGCCGAAAGGCGCCGACCCCGCAAGCGTGACAGTCGATCAGGCCGTCGAACTTCTGCGGGCGCGGGCGGCCCGCATCGCGGAAGGCGGGGGGCCTAAGCGGCGCGCCCGTGCCAAGCGGCCGTGACCGCCGCATGAATCTGCTGGCCATCGACACGGCTCGGCATGAGGGCAGCATTGCGCTGCTGTGCGATGGCGGCGTAGTCTCCGAGACTTCGCTGGGCAAGGGGCCGGGATTCGGCGAAACGCTGTTCCAGGCCATCGAGCGCCTGCTAGCCGAGCGGTCTTTGGCGCTGCGCGACATCGATTTCTACGCCGCCGCGACCGGTCCGGGATCCTTCACCGGCATCCGCGTCGGCCTGGTGGCGGCCAAGGCGCTGGCTGAGACGAATCGCAAGCCGCTCGTCGGCGTTTCCAACTTGCGGGCGCTGGCATCCTTGGCGCGCGGCGGCGCCGTTCGAGTGCCCGTGCTGGACGCCCGTCGGGGAGGGCTGTTCGCGGGATTCTACGCGGCAGATTGCGAGGCAATCCGACCCGATGCGTACTGCCGGTGGACCGAGCTGGAGCCCGAGCTGGAGTCGCTGGGGGCCACGCTGGTCAGCAACGAGAAGGGCCTGTTCGAGGCCGGTGGCGCGTTGGCGCCGGCGAGCGACGCAGTGCGGCAGGCCGTTCCCGGCCCGCTCGCTGCCGCGGTGGCTCGAGTGGCCGCAGGGGAGGTCGCCGCCGGCCGGGCCTGCAGGCCAGAGCAGGTCGAGGCGAACTACATCCGGCGGCCCAACGCACGGCTGCCGCGCCAGCCTCAGTCCGTCAGGCGCTGAAGGGTGTTCTCAAGGAACCCCTTGATCAGCGGGGTCTGTCCGTCGGCCTCCAGCAGGAAGGCGTCATGGCCGTAGTCGGACTGGAGCTCGACGTACGCCACGTCTCGGTTGCGGGAGCGCAGCGCCCGGGCGATCTCCTGGGATTGGTAGCTCGGATAGAGCCAGTCGGAGGTGAAGCTCAGCACTAGGAAGCGCGTGTCTCCCTGCGCGAAGCAGTCTTCCAGCGAGTTGCGCTCGGCAGTGAGGTCAAAGGTGTCCATCGCCCTCGTTATGACGATGTACGAATTGGCATCGAAGCGGCTGACGAACTGGCCGCCACGGTAGCGCAGGTAGCTTTCCACCTCGAACAGATCGCTTTCGTCCGCGGCCGATCTCCGGCGCCGCCCGAATTTCTCGCGCATGGAGTCGTCGCTCATGTAGGTGATGTGCCCGACCATGCGCGCCACGGCCAGGCCCCGTTCCGGATAGGCGCCTCCGTAGTAGTCGCCGTGCCTGAAGTCGGGATCGGCCAGGATGGCTTGGCGGCCCACCTCGTTGAAGGCGATCTGCTGGGCGGAGTGGCGGTGCGTGCTGGCGATCGGGATCACCGACGCTACCGCGTCCGGGTAGGATGCGGCCCACTGCAGCGCCTGCATGCCGCCCATCGAGCCTCCCGAGACGCACAGGAGCTTGCGAATTCCCAGCGAGTCGGTCAGCTGCTTCTGCAACCGCACCATGTCCGCGATGGACACGTGGGGGAACTGCGAGCCGTAAGGCTTGCCGGTGCCGGGGTTGGTCGAACTCGGCCCCGTCGTGCCCGCGCATCCGCCCAGGACGTTCGAGGACACGACGAAGTATCGATTCGTGTCGAAGGCCTTGTCGGGCCCGATCAGGTTGTCCCACCAGCCGCTCTGCTTGCCATCGGCGCCGCTGCCCGCGGCGTGGGCGTCCCCGGAGAAGGCATGCAGGATCAGGATCGCGTTCGAGCGGCGCTCGTTCAGCTCGCCATACGTCTCGTAGGCGACGGAAACAGGCGCCAGGGTCTGGCCGCAATCGAGTTCGATGGAGCCGAATTCGGCTATCTGGCTGGAAGCTCTCATCCCGTTTCGCCTATCCACTATTTTGCGCCAAGCGATCTGGCCGCTTAGCCGGCACGCCGGTTGGCTCGCAGTATTGCGGGCGGCATGCGTGCCCTGCAAGCTATCATGGAAGCACGGTCGCCGGGGCCGCCCGGTCGCGGTTAGGCCGCGCCAGTTTTCGACCGGCCGGGCGTCTTCCGCCCGGCAGTGCGGGCGGTTGCCGCAGGCGCCGCGCGTCCCTTTCGAGAGGTTTCAGCCAATCCCATGTCCATCGCACTTGCAGCCAACGTGCTAGACGGCCTGAAAGACAAGGCCACGAGGATGAGGATCCACTCGGTGCGGTCGACCACGGAGGCTGGCAGCGGGCATCCGACCACCTGTGCCTCGGCGGCCGAGATCATGACCGCGCTGTTCTTCGACGCGATGCGCTATGACCCGCGCGATCCGGCCAGCGAGGAGAACGACGTATTCATCCTCTCCAAGGGCCATGCCGCTCCCGTGCTCTACGCGGCGTGGTCAGAAGTCGGATACATCGCGGAAGATGAGCTGCTCAATCTGCGCCGCATTGATTCCGACCTCGAGGGCCATCCGCCGACAACGCTGCCATTCGTCGACGTGGCCACCGGGTCCCTCGGCCAAGGCCTCAGCGTAGGGGTGGGCATGGCCCACGCGTGCCGCTTGGATGGCAACGACCGGCGCATCTGGGTTCTGCTCGGAGACGGCGAGGTCGCCGAAGGGTCGGTCTGGGAGGCGGCGTCGATGGCTGCCAATGACGGACTCGGCAATCTGATCGCCACCGTGGACGTGAACCGGCTGGGGCAGAGCGCGCCGACCATGCTGCAGCACGACATGGAAGCCTACCGGACCCGCTGGGAAGCGTTCGGCTGGGAAACTCTGGTCGTGGACGGCCACGACATCCAGGCGCTGATCGAGGCCTATGCCAGGGCGTGCGAGTCTTTCAGCCGGCCGACCGTCATCTTGGCCAAGACCTATAAGGGACGGGGCATCCCCTGCGCCGAGGACAAGGACGGCTGGCATGGCAAGCCGATCCCCAAGGGCGCGCTTGCCGACGAAACGCTGGAGTCGCTTCGGGCCCAGCTCACCGGTGCGCGTTTCGACTGGACGCCGAACCTGCCGCCGCGGCGCAACGGGCAGCGTGCGGAGCCGGCCCGAGTCGAGCCGCCGCCTTATCGGGTTGGCGGCCCGGTAGTTGCGACGCGCCAGGCCTACGGAGCGGCCTTGGAGGCGCTGGCCCGCGCCGATTCGCGCGTCGTGGGCGTCGACGGGGATGTCGGCAACTCTACGTTCACCACGGATATCGACAAGGTGGATCCGAGTCGGCTGCTGCAGTGCTATATCGCCGAGCAGAACTTGGTCGGGGTGGCGATGGGACTGGCCTGTCGCGGCAAGATCCCGTTCGCCTCGAGCTTCGCCTGCTTCCTGGCGCGAGGGTACGACTTCATGCGCCTGGCGGCCATCAGCTCGACCAACATCAAGCTGGTGGGGACGCACGCCGGGGTCTCGATCGGCGAGGACGGCGCCTCGCAGATGGGATTGGAAGACTTGGCGATGGCCTGCGCCGAGCCGAATTACACGGTGTTCTATCCCAGCGACGCGACCAGCGCCTGGCGGGCGATCGAGCTGGCGGCCGGAATCGACGGGCCGGTGTACGTCCGCACGAGCCGTCCCAAGACCGAGATCCTGTATGGACCGGGCGAGACGTTCGAGGTTGGCGGGTCCAAGGTGATCAGGTCGAGCGCTCACGACAGCGTCGCAATCATCGGGGCAGGAGTGACCCTATACGAGGCGTTGAAGGCGGCGGATGAGCTGGCGGCGGAGGGAATCCGGGCGCGCGTGATCGACCTGTTCAGCGTACAGCCGATTGACCGCGAAACCTTGGCAAAGGCGGCGCTTGAGTGCGGCGGCAAGATCATCACGGTGGAAGACCACTATGCCCACGGGGGCATCGGCTCGGCGGTCTTGGCCGCGCTTGCCGAGCAGGATGCGCGGGTGCGTCAGCTCGCGGTCAGGGGCATCGCGCGGAGCGGCAAGCCTGACGAGCTGCTAGACCGGTTCGGGATCTCGGCGCGCCACATTGCCGCTGCGGCCCGGGACATGCTTGCGTAGCCACGGGCACCCCTCGCAGCAACCCCGTGCCTGCCACATCCCGGTCTTCGAAAGGAGGGGTGCACTAAGCCACAGGGGTCAACTCGCTGGGATCGATTCATGTAATGGCCCTTCTGGTCTCGAACCTCTCTTGCCAGTCGTCGCGAACGACGGCCGGCCCTCCAAAGAGAACTTTCGTCGGCGCGACATTCCTGTGGCATTGCCGACGTCCTTGTGCGGATCAGGCAGCCTTGCTGATGGTTACGGTGACCCGCTTCCCCAGCCAACGCAAGGCACGGTCGATCGTGGCGGCTTTGGTGGCGTGGTCCGGGTTCAGCATGCGACGCACCTCGCTTTCGGCAACATCGAGATCGCGGGCGAGACGACGTTGTGAGATTCCCGCTTGACGCCAAGCGTCATACAGAGCTGCTTTCAGGGCGATCGGTAGCGGAGGAACGATCAGGGGCCGCCGCTTGCTCGCGCGAGAAGGCTCGGGCAAATCTCCGCCCTCCCGCATCGTCGCGGCGATCAATTCCCGAAGCAAGTCCTTGGCTTCGGCCAGAGCCTCGTCGCGGGTTGCGCCGTCGGTCGCGCCCCATCCGAAATCGGGAAATGCGACGACATAGCGGCCGTCGGAGTCTCGTTCGACGTCGGCGGGGTAGTTGTAGGTGCCAGGCATGGGTTTGATCCTCCAAGGATTGCCCGCGTAGGGTGTTCGGTGTGAATCCGGACCCTCCGATTCGGTGCCGACCGCTTGTGCCTCAACGTAGCAGTCGGTGCGAGCGACGGTCAAGAAGAAGCGCGCACATTCTTGAGCGCAACACGCGCACAGCTCTGGCGTACCTTTGACTGCGGCGCAGGACGACCGATCCTAGATTGGTAGCCACGCCTGCTCGACAGGGAGCGGCCGCGTCCGGACGGATCGCTGGCTGTGCTTGGTAGAGGTTCGCACCCTCGCCACGACCGCGCGGGCTGGGATTGCGTGCCGCCGCTCAAGGGCGACCGCAAGGGGCTCTGGAGCGCGAAGGTCTCCGGCAGGCTGCGCAGCGTCTTCCGCCTGCGCGGCGAAGACGTTTACGATGTAGACCTGACGGACTACCACTAGGAGGCTTGCCATGGGCGAGGAGCATGAATTCGCGGCACCCTCGGAGCATGCCGCCCTACGGGTCGACCCGTCCCATCCGGGACCATCGATCCGGCGCAGCTGCATCGGCAGCGAGGCGGCCGGCTGCGGGGGCGCGCTGACCGTCAAAGACGCGGCGGAGCGGCTGGGCGTGTCGCGCGTCGCGCTCTCGCGCGTGCTCAACGCACAGGCGGGCATCTCGCCGGAGTTGGCCTTGAGGCTGGAGGCGGTCGGCTGGGGCGACGCGATGTCGTGGACCTGGCGGCAGGCCAGCTACGACTTGGCCCAGGCGCGCAAGAGGCGCGCAGCCGCGGCCTGACCGGGCCCTGCCCGTCCCTCGCGGAGGCCGTGAGCGGCTTCTCGGGGCCTGTTCTTGTGCCGGCTACCAGAATCGACGTTGGTCGCGTTCTGGAGCCCACCGGCAGAAAATCCCATGTCCGACGCTCCGGGATAGGCCGCCAGCGGCCCTTGCAGTGCCGCTATGGCCGTTTCTGGCCCGGGGCCTAGCTCACGAGTACCTGCCGCAAGTCCGGTTGCGCCGGACAGGCGCGCTTGAAGTGCGGGCAATGTCGGCAGCGCTCGCCCTCGCGAAGCGGATACGCTTGCGAGCGCTGGGCTGCGAAGAACTCTTCGACCAGACGTTTGGCGCCTTCGAGCGCGCCGTCGCTGACATCGATGTCAACCGGCGCGCCGTGGCGAAGGTAGAACACGACGGCCCGATCCACGGCTGTTTGTGCCTTGGCCAGCCCGGCAGCGTACAGCTGGAGTTGGGCAGCGTACTGTTTTGCTGAAACCTCCAGTTCTGCGGCGGGTCGATTATCGGTCTTGTAATCGACAAGGATGCGCTCTCCCCCCTCTTCGAACAGGAGGTCGACCGTGCCTCGCAGCAGGTAGTCGCCGACCGTGAACACGAACGCCATCTCGCGGTCGATCCGACCGGCCCGCTGGCTGCGCAACCCCAGATCGTGGTCCGCAAATCTCTCGGCCAGGGCTCGAACCGCCGGGCTCGGGTCTTGAAGCTGCCCGGCGAGGTGCTCATGAACCTGTTGTCCGAACAAGGAGGGGTCGATATCGTCGCGACGTCGCCGCTGGCCGCGGTCATCGCGACGTTCGTCGGGCTGCCCCGATCCCAGATCGTCGCTCTCAAGGCCGAGATAGCGCGAGAGGAAGTACTTTCGGGGACACTCCCCAAACAGCGACACCGACGTGACAGCAGCTGAGTAGTCGGCCTGGGCTGCAGGGGCCAACGGCTCGAGCACCTCCGGGGCGGCCGACGCTTCAGCGGCCCGCGCCCGGCTGTCAGGCGCTTCCCCGACTGTCTTGCTGTAGAGAAACTCGACGTCTCCGATCGTTCGTTCCTCGAGGCCGTCGGTCGGAGCCTCCTTTGGGTTGATGCCCAGCCTGTCGAAGACCGTCTTGGCCCAGCCGCTCCTTTGTGCGGCACCTGCATACGAAGCGCTGAGGATTAAGTGCTCTTCGGCTCGTGTCATGGCCACGTACAGCAGCCGTTCCGCCTCCGTGCGTTCACGCTCGGCGATGTCGGCGCTGGTCCTCGCAAACGCGGTGTCGGGCACAGGGTCGCCTTCGAACGGATGGCGCCAGCGGGCTCCGATGCCATGGTCCTCCGAGAACAACAGCCCGGCTTGGCGCGCTGTAGGGCGGCTCTGCAGCGCGGCCAGCACCACTACGGGAAACTCCAGGCCCTTGGCCGCGTGCATGGTCAGCACTTGGACCGACGCCGCGCTCTCGGCGCCCTCGGGAGCGGCTTCTTCGGGGCGCTGTGCCTCCAGCGCCCGATCCAGGGCGGCGGAGATCGCATCCAGCGAAACGAGGCCTTGCCGCTCCTTTCTGGCGATCCATTCGAGCAGTTGGTCGACCCGAGCCAGCGACAGATCGCTGTCGTCCTGCCGGGCCAGAAATGACCGATATCCGCACTCCGAGACAGAGCGCGCCAGCAGGAAGCGCGGCGGGACAGCGGCCCGATCGGCACGGCAGCGAGCGAGAAGTTGGCGGAAGCGTTCCAACCGCCTCGCTCCATCGGGGTCCAGGCCGGCCGCGTTCGGAGAGTCTGCCGCCAGGGCTTCGGAGAGGTTCTCGAAGAGGAGTCTGATTCGCAGCAGGGCCGCATCCGTGATGCCGCAAAACGGTGACTTCAGCACGGCTGCGAGACTGATCTCGTCCCTCGGGTTGCGCACCACCCGCAGAAAGGCTGCGAGTTCTGCCGTCTCGGGGGCATGGAACAATCCGCGGTCGGTACTGGTCAGGCAAGGAATGCCCTGCCGCCGGAGCGCTCCCGCGATGACGGCGCCGCCGGCGTGCGTGCGCACGAGGATGGCGACATCTCCCCACCGCAGGCCGCGCGTGCCGCCGCCTGCCTCGCGGTCGACAACGCGCAGCTCCGACTTCAAGGCGCGCAGCCGGTGCGCCAGCCGAAGCGCTTCCTGCGTTCGCGACTCCGATCCGGCGTCGCACACGAGCTGCACTTCGAGGCAGGCCGATTCTCTTGCGGGAAACTGGTACGCGGCATTGAGGCGGTGGCGCTCCACCCCGCTGGAATCGCCTCCGGGCAGCAGGCGATGCACGGCGGCCAGCACCTCTGGCCGGCTGCGAAAGTTGTCCAGCAGGCGGATGACGTCGCCGCCGCGCTGCTCCACGCGCTCCCGGTACCGGCGGAACACGTTCTGATCTGCATGTCGAAAGCCGTAGATCGATTGGTTGATGTCTCCGACGACGAACCGAACGGGCCGCCGGTCCCCGTGCGCGTCCAGCAACCGGTCGACCAATCGGACCTGGAGCGGATTCGTGTCTTGAAACTCATCGATCAAGATGTGCTCGAACGCCAAGGCCGGACAATCGGGAGACGCCAGCAGGTCCGCTGCCAGGGCCAGGGCATCGTCAAAGTCGAGCCGTCCCGACGCGCGCTTGGCTGCGCCGAAGCTGGCCAGCGTGCGTCGCGCCAACCCGCGCAGCCACTTGCGGGCCGACTCGTTTGCCGCACAAACGGCAGCCGAGCGACAGGCCGGCAACAAAACGTCCTTGATCTCGCCCACCAGTTTCTTCGCTGCGCCGCGCCTCTGCACGGGCTGCAGCAGGGCCGCGATCGACTCCAGCGCGGCGGGGCTGGCATCAGCCTCGGCGCAGGCCAGTCTGGCCTCGTCGGCCGCGCGTGCGACCCCCTCTGACTGCTGGACCCCGGAGAGGCTGCGTAAAGCGTCTGCCAGCGCCCCGAGGGGCGGCCGGGGGCTCGTTGTAAACGGCTTGCAGCCGTAGCTGCGGATCCGGTAGACCAAGTCCGCCAAGTCTCTATGGATGGATGAGGAGTCCTCGCCGGCTGATCGTGCCGCGCTGGGGCCATAGTTCGCGAGAAACGCCTCCAGCCCCGGACCGCTCTTGCCGAAGGCGTCGTCGAGAGCTTGCTCGATGGCCTCGGACAGCAGTTCGTCGGCCTCGCCCGCATCCAGCATCTCGAACCCCGGATCTACGCCGGCCTCGAGCGCGCGCTCGCGGAGCAGGCGGCTGCAAAAGGCGTCGATGGTGGAAATCTGGGCGGACTCGAAGAGGCTTCGTTGCTCGCTGGTCGGGCGGCTCTCTCCGACCAGGCGCGAGTGCATCTCGAGCGCTGCCTTCTCGGTGAAGGTGATGGCCAAGATACGCTCGGGCCGTACCTGCCGCTCGACAATCAGCCAGCGCAGCCGCTCGACCAAGACGCGGGTCTTGCCCGAGCCCGGACCTGCGACAACGCAAATGTCTCCTCGCTGCCAGCTCTGCACTGCGCGCTGCTGTTCCGTCGTCAATTGCATCAGGCCGGGCCGTCCGTGGACTCTCCGCGGCCACTTGGCGGCAGCCATTCGACGCGGCAGACGCTGCCGAATTCGCAGAACCTGCCGCAGAACTCGCGGTCTCGGGGGCGGACCGCGATGCCTCCGTCGAGCACCTCTTCGACCGCCTCCGCCGCCTCGGCGCGGGCCGTGTCCAGCAGCGTGCGCATGGCGTCCTGCGTGATCGGCTGGAGTCCGCACTCGCCGTCGATCGCAGCGCCTGCGAAGCTGGTCTCCCCGCGCAGGCCGCACAGCACCATGCCGGTCGGCTCGAAGCTGAGCTGCTGCTCGAGCGCGGCCAGATAGAGCAGCATCTGGAGTTCTTCGCCCTCCAGATGCTGCTTGAGAAGTTCCTTGACACGACTCGGCCGTGCGTACTTGTAGTCGGTGACCAGGCAGCGTTGGCTCGGATCGACGTCGTATCGGTCAATGCGGCATTTCACGACGGGCTCGGAGCCGAGGCTGCGGATACGAAATTCCGCGGCTTCCTCGAACCGCGACCGCATGCCCTCCGGCAGTGCCATCTGGATGGTCTGGTGGCTGTCGGCGAAGCGCTGCAGGTCGGCGCGGAGAGCCAGGCGATAGCGCTCGGTGCGAAACGTCTCTTCAAGGCGAAGCTCGCCCAGCTTCGCGCTGAAGGCTCGATCCAAGATCTCGCCAATCTGCCCGCCATCGCGATTCCAGCTGTCGACCGCGGCATGCACGATCGTGCCGAGCGCCTGCGCGTCAAGCCTCTGGCCCGGGAGTGTCGGCCTGCCCCGCAGCCGGAGGGTGGTGGCCGAGAAGAAGCGATAGGGGCATTGCCGGAAGGCGCCGATGCCTGAGACGCTGAATTGCGGATTCCGTTCTGCCACGGCCCCGAGCAGTGTGCGCGGCAGGTTGGCAGCGGGCTCGGTCGGCGATGGCGGGGCGGGAGACCCCATGCGCAGCCTCGGGCCGCGGCAAACCTCGGCCGCGCAGTCTTCGACCAGGCTCGATCTCGCCAGGGGCTGGCCATCGCTCGCGCGCAAGGGATAGCTCAGGATCAAGTGTTGGGTTGCCCTCGAGGAGGCGACCTCGAAGAGCCAGCGCTCGGCTTGCGCCCGGTCGGCCGACGTGCGCAGGTCGATTCCCCGGCCGCGCAGCTGGATGCGATCCTCGTCGTCGAAGAAGATGTCTTGCGCAAACCTGCGCGGGAACCAGCCTTCCGCTAACCCGCAGACGAACGCGACCGGAATCGACCATTGCCGGGATTCTGCGATCGGCAGAACATGCACGACGTCGAAGCGCTGGTCCGGCACGGCTAGGGTCGTGTTGCGCAGGACGTCTTCGAAGGCGTCGGCGAAGGTCTGCAGGGCCGGTCGCTTCCTGCCCGCGAACTCGGGCAGGTCGCCCGTTTCCTCGAGCGCGCGTGCCAAAGCTCGCCGCGCCCGGATCGCGACTCGCCAGTCGCCTGTCCGCAGGAACGACTCCGTACCGACTGGAGGCCGCAAATGCTGGACCCTCTTCACAAGGTCGAGGCAGTCGGCCTGCCAGCGCTTCGCGCCGACGCGCCGCCGGTGCCAGTCCTGGCACGGTGCGAGCCCTTGCAAGAACCGCCTGATCGGCGGAAACTCTCCCGCCGAATTTACTAGGAATTCCAATCCCTCGCCCGGCAGCGCATCCCGCACGGCGAAGTCAAACTTGTCGATCCCGGGATCTGCAGCGACCGGAGAGAGCGGGGAGCATATCGCTTCGATCGCTCTCTCCGCGGAGAAGCGCGACTCGATGATGCGCAGCCACTGCAGGAAGTGGCGGGTTACGCCGTGGTCGGCGAGGGAGTCCCTGCTCCAGAACCTGTGAGGAATGCGCAAGGCCTCGAACACCTCGCGGATGAGCCCGGCATAGTGCTCGAGCGAGCGCACGATGATGGCGTGCTCGTGTAGCGGCCGATCGCTGGCGAGAATCCGCCTGGCGATCTCCATGACCTCCGCCCGGGGAGACGACGCTTCTACCAGTTCCCGCTTCAAGGCGGCATCGCGGGGGGGCGGCGGCAGGGATTCGGGCTTGCCCGGCGGGTAATGCGGCAGGCCCTCCGGCATCGCCGCGACGAACTCTTCGGACTGCTCGTCCAAGGCGCGGAGCAGCTCTTCCTGCTGCTTGGTGAAGATGTCGAAGCCGTCGACGTAGACTGTCCGGACCGCGCTCAAGCCCTGCTCGCGGATCCGCGCGGCCGCCAGCGCGATCCGCTGGTTGGTGTGGGCGAAACCCTCGCGCGCCAGGCTGCTCTCGAATTCGCGGAAGACCCCTACGAGGGCGCGCTGCTGGCGTGTCCGCGCTGCGGGCTCGACTTGGTAGCTGTCTGCGCCGGCCGCCCAGAACTCGCGCATCAGGTCGTCGATGCGGCTGCGCAGCCGGGCCGAGCCGGAACGGGACTCCAGGCCCGGCTGGCCCGAGGCTTCGACGGCTTGCCTCAGGAGGCGATCCTCGACGACTCCGCCGGCCTCGCGAACATCCGGGGTCAAGCTCCGGACATACTCCGGCATTGTCGAAATCACCCTTGCGGGCACCATCAGGCCCCTCCGGGCCAGCTGGTTGAGCAGGTGGTTCCGCATGCTGGCGGTCGGAACCAGGAGCTGAACTTCGTCGCTGCGGCCGGCACGGATCGCAGTCTCGAGGGCCCGTAGGATGTGCGCTGTCTTGCCGCTGCCGGGAGGTCCGATCAGTAGCACGGGCTGTCTGTTCCTTCGCTCGGCAGGGCCGTGAACGCTGCCAGCTGCCGTGGTCTGATGCCGAGCGGCCCGGATCGTCGGCCGGCCCGCCCGGCGCTACGCCGGTCGCAAGATTCTACCACCACTTGCCCTTTGTGGAACAATGGGATTGGAGGCGCGCGATCGCTTCGGCGATCCCCGCACAATGCCCCCCGATCTCTCCGTTCGCTCCTTGCGCAAGGTGTATCCGCATCCGGCGGGTGCGCTGCAGGTGTTGAACGATCTTTCGTTGGAGATGTCGCTGGGCGACGCCTTGGCCATCATGGGTCCTTCCGGTTCGGGAAAGAGCACTCTGCTCTACATCTTGGGGTCTTTGGAGACGCCCAGCGGCGGCACGGTCGAGGTGTGTGGCCAGAATCCGTTCGCACTCGATCAGGCTGGGGTGGCCGCGTTCCGCAACAAGACCGTCGGGTTCGTCCTGCAGGATCACCACCTGCTACCGCAGTGCACCAGCCTCGAAAACGTATTGCTGCCTACGCTGCCCGCCGGAGGCGCCACGCCTGCACTGGTGGCCCGCGGCAAACAGCTGCTCGAGCGCGTGGGGCTGGCCGAGCGCATGGACCGGCTGCCCTCCGAACTATCTGGCGGAGAACGGCAGCGCGTGGCCATCGCCCGGGCCTTGATCAACGCGCCGCCCGTCGTGCTGGCGGACGAGCCCACGGGGAACCTCGACCGTGTCAGCGCGGAAACGGTCGGCAGCTTGCTGCTGGAATTGCAGCGCGAGCAGAACATCTTGCTCATTGCAGTCACGCATAGCGCGGGCTTGGCCGCCCGCTTTCCCGCCCGCGCCGAATTACTGGATGGCCGCTTGCAGCGGCAATGATCAGACCGTTCGGGCAGCCGGCCGTCTTGGGAGGCCCAATCGCATGGAAAACGTAAAGGTGCTGGGACTGATCCTGGCGGGAGGCAAGGGTACCCGCCTGTATCCTCTGACCAAGGAGCGGAGCAAGCCCGCCGTGCCGTTCGGGGGCAAGTACCGCATCATCGACTTCGTCCTGAGCAACTTCGTCAACTCCGGGATCTACTCGATATACGTGCTGACGCAGTTCAAGAGCCAGTCACTGTTGCAGCACATGCGCAACGCCTGGCAGTTCTCGGATTTGCTCACCAGGCAGTACATCCTGCCGGTGCCCGCGCAGATGCGCAAGGGCCCGCAGTGGTATCGCGGCACGTCTGACGCGATCCACCAGAACATCCACCTGATCGAACTGTCACAGCCCGAAATGGTGGCCGTCTTCGGCGCGGACCACATTTATTTCATGGACATCCGCCAGATGATCGAATACCACCGGGACAAGGGTGCGATAGGCACGGTTGCGGCCCTGCCGGTTCCGGTCTCGCAATCGGAGCGCTTCGGCACGATGGAGGTTGACGAGGAATGGCGCATCTTGCGCTTTTTCGAGAAGGTCGCCAAGCCGCCCGAGATTCCCGGCCGTCCGGGCTGGTGCCTGGCGTCGATGGGAAACTACCTTTTCGACCCGACGACGCTGGTGAGCGCGTTGCGGCGGGACGCCGCTCGCCCGGACAGCTCTCACGACTTCGGCCACAACATCTTGCCGGAGATGGTCGACACCGTGCCGATCTACGCATACGACTTCCTCAGCAACGAGGTGCCCGGTGAAAGGCCCGAGAATCACGGCTACTGGCGTGACGTGGGCACGATCGAATCGTTCTACGACGCGAACATGGACCTGCGATCCATCAGCCCAAATTTGAGCCTGTACAACCCGGAATGGCCGCTGCGCACTGCCGAATACCCGACCGGGCCGTCGCGCTATTGCACGGACGCCGAGGGGCGGCGCTGCGATGTCGTCGACTCGGTGATCTCCGAGGGCTGCGTGCTGTACGGCTCCGCGGTGCGCCAGTCCATCTTGGGGCGCAATGTCCACATGGAGTCCGGCGTGTGCGTCGAGGACTCGATCGTGATGGCGCGCTGCCACGTTGGCGCGGGCGCGCAGATCCGCAGGGCCATCATTGACAAGAACGCCAGAATCCCGGCCGGCGCCAAGATTGGCTTCGACCGCGAGTCCGACATCAAGAACTACGGCATCTCGGAGAGCGGCATCGTGCTGGTGGAAGGATCCCGCACCGCGATTCCGGTCAGTCCGGCCGCGATCTGACCGAACCGGCGGCCGTTCCCTATCCCAGGGTTGCCAGCAGGCGGGGCAGGCTGGCGGCTAGGGCTCCCCGCGTGTATACGTCGTCGTAGCCGGCATCGCGGGCCTGTTGCAGGACTGTCTCGCGTACGTGGCTGGCGAATGCGATCAGGCGCGGGGCGCCAGACGGTGCGAGCGAGCGCAGCTCGCCAACTACGCCGAGCGGATCAACCGCGGTTGCGTCTAGGTCGACAATGATCAAGTCCGGCCGGGAATGCGCCGCCTCGACGAGCGCTTGGCGAGTGCCCGCGAACCGGACGGAAATGCCGAGCGGCCTGGCCGTTCCAGAGACCTTCGAGCCGAAGAACAGGTCGGGAATCGCGGCCAAAACTCGTTTGCCAGCCGTATTTTTCGCGGGAATCGAACCTGAGGCCATCTGGTAACCTGAGTCTAGCAATCCACATGCCCGACAAACGCGAATTCACGATCGCGCATAGCCCCGACGCCGACGACGCGTTCATGTTCTACGCCCTGGCCACTCACAAGATAGAGTCTGACCTGCTCGAATTCAAACACGTCCTGAAGGACATCCAATCGCTCAACCAAGATGCGCACGCGGGACGCTACGACATGACGGCGATCTCCTACCATGCGTACCCGTACGTGGCCGACCGCTACGTGCTGACCGCGGCCGGGTCCAGTGTCGGCGATGGCTACGGTCCGATCGTCGTCTCTTCGGAAGAGTTGGAGCCTGGCGATCTGGCGGGCAAGCAGGTGGCCGTTCCGGGCCTGTTGACGACGGCGTATCTGGCGCTGAAGCTCTACGAGCCGGCCATCGAGCCGGTCGTCTGCGAGTTCGACAAGATTATCGGCGCCGTGGAGAGCGGGGCCGTTGACGCGGGCGTGGTGATCCACGAGGGCCAGCTGACGTTTGCCGACTCGGGCTTGCACGGCGTGGTCGATCTTGGCGAGTGGTGGAAGCGCTCCGAGGGACTGCCGCTGCCCCTCGGCTGCAACTGCATCTTGCGCGATCTGCCTTCGGAGATCCAGCAGGAGGCCCGTCGCAAGCTGGCCGCGACGATCCAGTACTCGCTGGACCATCGGGCGGAAGCGCTGGAGTACGCGCTGCAGTTCTCGCGCGGCTTGGAAATGGATCTGGCGGACAGCTTCGTGGGCATGTACGTCAACGGCCACACCACAGACATGGACCCAGAGGTGCTCAAGTCGGGGCAACTGCTGCTTGACAAGGGATTCTCGGCCGGCTTGATTCCGCACCAGGTTCGTTTAGAGTATGTGTAGTTAGTATGTTCAGTTCGGCGAGCCGACCGAGGGCAATATGCGGGCCATAGCTTCCATCTGGAGGATCTTCCTGTGGGGAGTGCTCGCGGTGTTCGCTCTGTCCGCGCAGGATTGGCTCGCGGGCTTGGAGTCAGTCGACGAAGACGAGCGCGTCAAGGCGGTCCGGGCAATGGCCAGATCGCCCGACGGCTTCCGGCACTTGGACAAGCTCGCTCCCTTGCTGGGCGACGATTCCGAGGAAGTCCGGGCCGCGGCAGTGATCGCGCTGATGAAGATGCGGTCCCTCGAGGCGCAGCCGCTGCTGATCGAGGCTGCCGCGGACGCCTCGCCGAACGTGCAGGCGCTGGCGGTGGACGGCTTGGTATCGCTGTACGTGCCCGATTACGTGAAGCTCGGCAGGCTGTCGGTGCTGAAGTCGTTCGCCTCTTCGTTCAAGGCGCGGTTCTCGAAGCCGAGCCCGCTCGTGGTCTCGGCTTACGTCGAGGTCAATCCCGCGGCGCTTGAGGCCATTGCGAATGTTCTCGTGCGCGGCAGCAGCAACGAGGCCAAGGCGAACGCGGCGCGGGCGCTGGGGGTGCTGCGCGGCAACGAGCACGTGGACGCGCTGCTAGAGGGCGCGCGGTCCCGCGATTCAGCCACGATTATCGAGAGCGTGCTGGCGATCAAGAAGATTCAAGCCATCAGCGCCGGTCCCGACATCGTCTTCCTGTTGCGCGATCCGGCGCTGCAAGTCCAAGAGGCCGCCATCTTGACAGCGGGCCAGCTGCGGACTCCCGAGGCGGTGCCGCAGTTGGTGCAGATCTGCCAGGCGAGCAAGAAGGGCCGCATTCGAGCGCACGCGCTGACAGCCCTGGCCAAGATCCCGGACAACGGGCAGCGCCGCCTGTTCACGAGCTTTCTCAGCCACAAGGACAAGCTCCTGCGGGCTGCGGCGGCCGAGGGCCTGGGCCGCATCGGGAATCCCGCCGACAAGCGGGTGGTCGATCATCAGTTCTCGATCGAGAAGGCGGAGGGCGTGAGGCTTTCCCTGGCGTTCGCAGGGGTGCTGCTCGGCAACCCCCTGCGCCTCGCCTACTTGATCGAAGGTCTCAACTCCACGGCGCGTCGGCTCGAGGCTCGTCCGTTCTTGGTTGAACTGGCGCGCGATCCCGAAGTCCTGTCGAAGCTGTACATTCCGCTCACCACCGGCTCCGTGCCGCAGCGGCGCCACCTGGCCTTCGTGCTGTCCCAGAGCGGCACGCGGGATAGCGTGCCGCATCTGGAGAACCTGACGCGGGATGCCGTTCCCGAAGTCTCCTCCTCCGCCGTGGAGGCTCTGCGCGTGTTACGCGCCCGACTGTGACCGGGTCGGCTACTGCTGCTGCGCTTGGTTGCGGTAGCGATTGGATGTCGAGAGCGTGTAGTTTCGCACCGGGCCGTTGAAGGTGCGCTCGCCGACGATTGCCAGCGCGTCCGCCATCAGCAGCTTGGCCTCGCCGTCCTCGGGGCGGAGGCGGATGACGTGACGCAGCAGTTGCGCCGCGCCGAGAGGGTCGTCTGAAGCCATCAGTTCGCGAGCCTTGGCCACGAGCGCGTCCACTCCGCCGGCGAGGTCGGCCATTCGCTCGGACTGCTTGCGCGGGCTCTCGCGGTGCAGGGACAGCGCGTCTCCGTCGAACCATCCCAGATCCTGGGCGTACAGGTCTCGAATCGTGCCCTCGACCGTGCCGTAGTAGTCCCCGAGGTAGTCCAGCTCGGCGAAGCGCTCGGGGAGGCGGCCGTATTCGACCAACTCGTCCGGGGTCATCTGCTTGGAAAGGCCGTCGAGCGTGCGATCCAGCACCCACTGCATCGCGTCGCGATAGTTGGTGAGGACGGCCTTGGCGTCGTCGAGCATCGGTGCCGTGTGGCCGCCGACGACGTGCAGCGGGTCTTGCCGGACCATCTTGTCGATGCTGGCGATCCAGTCGCGGAACGACCGGCGGGCGGTGCCGCGCAGCGGATAGACGTTGGGCCAGGACTGGTAGAAGTTGTCTCCGGCGAAGACCACTCGCTGCTCCGGCAGCCAGACGTAGAGCTGGTCCTGGGTCTCGCCCGGAGCCGCCACCAGCTCCAGCCGGACGCCGGCGATTTCCAGCGACTTGCGCTCTTCGGAGAACTTGTGCGTGGGACGCACCTGAGCCCTGCGGGGGGCGGCGATGGGTGCTCCGGGCCGGCGCAGCCCGTCCTGCATCATGTTGCCCTGCGGTCGGCGGGCGGGCGGGATTGCGATGCCGATGCCCATGCGCTGCTCCAGCGGCAGATCGAAACCCTGGCTGTTCGAGGCCCGCAGGCCGGGGCCGAGGCCCTTGCTTTGCACGAGGGCTGGCTCGGAGCCGTAGTTGTCCCGCGCCCAGACTTCGATTCCCTTGCCGGGCTCGAAGAATGCAGGCGCTCCGTTCGTGTGGTCCCCGTGCCCGTGGGTATAAATGATGGCGCGCACAGGCAGCGAGCTGATCTCTTCGAACGCCGCCCGAACGTCTTGGGCAGCCGAGGGCATCTGCCCGGGATCGACGATGATCACGCCATCGTCGCCGACGATCATCGAATTCGCGGAGACCTGGTAGCCGATCGCGGTGTAGACATTCTCGGCGACTTGGATCACCGTCGGCTTGAACATCTTGTTGCGCTCTTGCAGGCGCTTGGTCGCCTCGCTGGGCTGTGCGGAAAGCGCCAGCGCGGTCGCCGCTAGGCACGCCGAGAGGCGGGTGAGGTGTTGCAGGGAACGGAACGCCATAATTGCAATGGCGTCAGCGAGGCGGGCGGGGTTGCAGGGCCGCCGCCAGTGCCCCTCGGGGCCGGGCTAGCGCTTCCGCTGCTTCTGCTGACCGACGCGAACCTTGCTGAGGGAGGCTCGCTGTTCCTCCCACGCCTTCCAGTCGAAGCGCTTGGCGGCGTCTGCGAGGTACGCCTTGACATCAGCGCCCTTGGGCAGCACCGCGACGACGGTCGCCCGCTCGCCGGAATCCGGCTTGTAGATCGAGTACTTTCTCGCGTTCGGAATGCCCATGGTTGCCCTGCCCTGATGATAGCAATGTCGGTCCGGTCCCGGCCGCCTGGCAGCTTCGCTGCCGTCACTCCGCTGCGTCGTCGCTGCTCTCGACGGGCTCTCCGTCGGGCATGGCCGTAGGCCCGTGAAAATAGCCCACGCGGTGCCGCAGGCGCAGCTTCTCGTAGGGAACGGTGACTTCGATGCGGTGATAGATTCCGCGCTCGTTGAGGTTGTTGGGCCGGTAGCTCAGCCGGTACTGGCTGCGGATATCCTCGCCGATCTTGATGATGGATTCTTGGACGCCGCTGGTGGTGCGCGGGCTGTAGGCGCGGCCGCCGGTTCCCTTCGACAGCACCTCCAGTGGATTGTCGAATATCAGGTTCTTCACGCCCCGGACCAGGTCGATGATGATCGGGATCATGTTCGGGGTCACGGAATACGTGGCTTGTTGCTGCGCGGTCGGCGTGTTCGGAGTGCCGGGCATGGTGGGCCGCACGACGATTCCGGCGGGTATAGTCGGCGCCCGGACTTCGGGCTTGCGGCGCAGGCGCGCCGACAGCGTCGATAGGCGCACGGGGTATATCGCGATGTTGTACAGCTGCGCGGTGCGCAGGCTCTCGCCCAAGCCGATCCGGCTGCCGTTGTTCTGGGACTCCGAGATCACCACGATGATCTTGTGATGGCTTTCCGGGCGCTTGAGCAGCATGCGGATCGCGCTGTACATGGCGTCAGCGAGCGCGACCGCAGACGTGCCGATGCGCATCCCCTTCAGTCCGGCGTCGAGCTTCTTGGTGTCGTTGGTGAAGTCCACCAGCAGCTTGATGCGGCTGTCGAACGTCATCAGTGCTGCTTCGCCGTGTTCGCCAAGCACGAGCTCGGTGAACAGGTAGGCGGTCTTGCGGATATCGCCCAAGATGCCCTCGACACGGTCGCTCGTCTGCACGCAGATCACCATCGAGATCGGCAGGAAGCTCACGTCGAAGCCCACCACTTCTTGCTCGACGTCGTTGTCGAAGACGTTGAAGTCCTCCTTGATCATGTCGTGGATGTACTCGCCCTTCGGGCTGCGGACGGTGACGGGAACAGTCACTTCGTCGATTTCTTCCAGGAAGATCGCGGGCTGGTCCGACTCGAACAGGGTCTCGGGATCGAACAGGTCTGCGCCGTCCTGGGCGGCGAGCGCCCCGGCGGCCAGCGCGGCTGCCGCGGCGAGAATGCATGGTCTGGACAGAGCGCGGTGCATGGTTCGCTGCGACAAGGCCTCCATTCTTAAGCTTCGCCCATCAAACGTCGGCGCTGTCGCGCCCCGAGTCACTGTCGCGGCGGTAGGTGCCGCTCTTGCCGCCGGTTTTCTCGAGCAATTGGATGTCGCGAATCTCGATGCCTTTGTCGAGCGCCTTGCACATGTCATACACGGTCAAGGCGGCCACCGTCGCCGCCGACATCGCTTCCATCTCGACTCCGGTGCGAGCGAAGGTTGCCGCGGTGGCAGTGATCGCGACGCCGCCCTCCTGTATCTCGACCGCGACATCGGCATGTGTCAATGGCAGGGGGTGGCATAGCGGGATCAGGTCAGCTGTCTTCTTCGCCGCTTGGATTCCGGCAATGCGGGCGATTTCCAAGGGGTCGCCCTTGGGGTTGCGGGGCAATTCCTCCAGTACCTCCGGCGCCAGGCGGACAAACGCGCGAGCCTTGGCGGAGCGCTGCGTCGCTGGCTTGGAGCCCACGTCGACCATCGAGGCCGAACCCGCGTCATCGAAGTGAGACAGCCTGCTCATAGGGGCATCACGCTGATCAGATCGCCTGCTGCCCACTCCGCGCGATGATCGGAGGCGACCATGAGGCAGTCCGCACGGGCGAATGCTGTGACGTCGCCGGATCCTTGGCCGCGGTCGGCGCGCACGCGAGTCTCTCCGAACTCTCCCTCAAGTCGCGCTCCCAGGAAGCGGGTCAGGACGGGCTTGTGCCGGAAGGCCTCCGCTAGCGGCACCTGCTGGAACCGCAGGGGCGAGCTCGGGGCTCCGCCGGCCAGATCGACCGCGATCGAAGCGAACACCTCGAAAGTGACCATGGTCGAGAGCGGATTTCCGGGCAGGCCGAACACGAGCGTGTCCCTGCAGCGCCCGAACACAAGGGGCTTGCCCGGCTGGATCCTCACCGAGGTAAAGAACAGCTCTGTGTCGAGGTCGGCGAGCACCTCCTCCACCAAGTCGTGCTTGCCCATCGACACGCCGCCCGACAGCAAGAGGACGTCGCTGGCTAGGCCCTCCTCGATGCGCTGGCGGGTGTCCTCGAGAGTGTCCTTCGCGATTGGCAGGATGCGCGGCACGCCTCCCCTGCGACGCACTTGGGCCGCCAGCGAGTGGGCGTTGGAATTGCGGATCTGGTAGCTCTGCGGGCGAGAGCCGATCGGCAGCACTTCATCGCCCGTAGACAGGATTGCCACGCTGGGCTGGCGGTACACCGGCACATCCGCGCAACCAACTGTCCCGAGCTGTGCCACGCTTGGATACCCGATCTTGGTGCCTGTCCGCAGCACGCGCTGGCCTCGCTTGGCCTCCGAGCCGGCCGGGATCAGATTGCGCCCTGCCGGGACCGAGTCCGCAAGTGTCACCGACGAGCCATCCCGCCGGGAGTACTCCACCATGACCACGGCGTCGGCGTTCTCGGGCCCGGGGGCCCCGGTCATGATCTCGACGGTCTGGCCCGGCTCCAGCGCGAAGTGCGAGGGCTCGCCGGCACGGGTCTCGCCGATCAGTGCAAGCGTTGTCGGCACCTTGGCAATGTCGGACGCGATGACGGCGTACCCGTCCCTTGCCGAGCGGTTGAACGGCGGATAGTCGCGGTCAGCGCAGATATCGCGCGCCAGGATCCTGCCGGCGGCCGCATCCAGCGGCACGGCCTCGGCCGTGAGCTGGCCAACGGTTTCCCGCGTGCGCTCGGAGACGATCGCACGGGCCTCCTCGAAGCGAAGCGGGTCCATTGAGAAGCGGTACGCCACTCCGACGGAGGCGACGCACATTGAGAGTTTCGCACAAATCCCCTCGCAGGGTTTCGCGCCCGGCGTCTCGAACCACCGCTGATTCCTTTTCAGGATTGGGGGCTTTGACGCACACTGGGGGCCAAAAGGTGGTTTCCAGAGCGAGATGCTGAGCAAGATAGGGCGTCAGGCCCAGCATGGATGGAGGTTTGACGCCGCCGAACACAGTGCTGGGCGGTGCCGATCCACGGCCCGGACGCAATGCGGCCGCCACTAGGCCGCGCTAAGCCGAGCGAGGGCGCAGGAGACCCCGCCTAGGCGGGGTCTAGCAGCAGTTGCAGCGCTTCGTCGCGGTTTCCGGCGTAGTAGATTTGGGCCTCCGGCACCGTCTCGAACGGCCGCTGCGACAGCAGCAGCGCCAGCGCCAAGTTGTTCAGCGCCGCGGCGTTGGCCGGGCCGTGGCCCGTGCGCACGCGGCTGCTGTCCTCGGCGAAGGTCTTGTCCCGGCGATAGTGGTTGGCACTCTCGACCTGCCAGTGACCACGCTGCAAGTCCAGCAACTGTTGGGGCGTGGCCTGGCTCGCCGGCAGCGAGCTGAGGCCGTAGCTGTAGCTGCGCTTGACCGCTCCGCCGAGGCTCTGGCAGCTCTCGTGGGTGATCCGATAGGCCTGTCGGGCATGCGCGAAGGGCAGCAATTTCGGATGCGGCGTGAACACCTCGATCGAGCGCCGCTCCCAACTGCTGCGGTGGGTGCGCTGCCAGCGCCGCTCGCTCCAACTGCGCTCGCAGCCCAACTTCCAGTTCAACTCCTCCAGCGTCTGGTAGGTCTGCGGACAATTCCCCTTGATGCGCACCAAGATGTGCCCGCCGTGCTGCTCCACGATCGCCCGCTCGGTTTCCTTGCCCGCATGCCCGGCGTCCAGGGTCACCACTCGCCCGCGCAGATCCACCTCCTCCAGCAAGGCCCGCAACGCGGCCTGCTCGCCGCCTTCCTCGCGATAGCTGCGACTCGCCACCGGCATCCCCGTGGCGTGCTCCACCAGCGTGACCGTCTCCCAGTGCTGCCCCGGCGGCGTGAAGCGGTTCGCTCCGCGAATGCGCTTGCCGTCCCCCGCCAAGGCCTGCGACTGCGCCAAGCGCGGCTGCGTCCACTGCTGGATGATGCGCTCCAGCGAGGCCGGATCGGTCCGCTCCATGACCCGCTGGAAGGTCGTGTCCGAAGGTATCTCGTACTCTCCCGTGGCTGGCCCCCGGCGACACCCCAAGGCGCGTAACTCGTCTGGCTTCAACGTCTTCGAGTAGGCTTCCGCCGCCCGTCCGCCCATCTTGCCGGCCAGCCGTGCCAGCACCAGCAGCGCCAGCACCAGCCCCAGCGCATGCCGCTTGCCGTGGCGCCCCCGGCCGTCCTCCACCGCGTCCAACTGCGCTCGCAACGAGCGCAGATCCTGCGCCCCGTAGCGCACATCGACCGGCCCGCAGCGCCACTCCGGCTGGTCCTGCGGATCCGCCAGCCGTTGCCGCGCAGCCCGCCGCAACTCATACACCAGCATCACCTTCTTTTGCCCGTGCTTGGCCGTGTACTGCCCGTTCGAACGCGCATACCCCTTGCTCAATCCCAGTTTGATCCAGTTCGCCGCCAGATACGACGTGCCCCGATACTTGCGCGGGTCCACGAACGTTTCCGCCAGTTCCAACGCATGCCCCCAGTGCGCCTGCCAGTCCGCGCTCAGCCGCCGCAGGTTCTGCCCCAACACGCGCGAGGCCAGATTCTTCAGCCCCTGCCCCTCCGCTAACACCAAGAAGCGCGTGTTGTTGGCGCACAGGTGCAAGCGCCGGAACTGCACCGCCTTGTGCCAGCCCAGCCAGCGGTCGCGCGGGCGGCACTGGAACACCCCCGTCTGCCAGCCCACCAAGGCCAGCCACTTGCCCCGCCATTCGGCGACGTAGCGCAGTCCGCGCCCCGCGAACTGCTTGAATCCCAACTCGTGGTGGGTGTCCATCAACGTGTCCCAGCGCAGCCGCTCCTCCGGCCGCGCCAGCCGCACCACCACTTCGCTGACCACCGGAACCGGCTCCGCAGACTCTGCCGACGTTTGCACCGCCATACTCCCTGCATACACGATTCCGGCCAAAAAAGCCACCCCCCGCGCTAACTTCTTGCCCCAAAGGGTACAACCTCAGAAAACGAATCAGCCGTGCGTCTCGAACCGTGGGTCTACCGGCGCACCGCGGGCTGAGTCGGCGGTCCGGGCAACCGCCGGCATTCGCGAGACTGCCGCAGCCCTTGAGAGGGGCCCAGCGATATCGCTTACACTTGATTTGTTTCTGAACCGGACGCAGTCGCAATATGCCGGAACGAACCTGGCCGAAGACGATCCAATGACGACTCGCCTGTTCAGGCCGGAGGGCCTGCCAGACTTTCGAGATCCACCCTTGGTGGAGACGGTCCTTTCGCTTCAGTTTCAACCGCTAAGCAAGTTCAGCCTGGCTCATGTCGGTCTGCTGTGGGATAAGTACCGCCACACGTTCCCGCTGGTCGAAGAGCGCGCACCGCTAAACGCTGTGCGGGAGAGCTTCGATGTGCCGTCGCCGCGGCACGAGGAGGCGATGAACAAAGCAGAGCCGCCGTTGCCGCGGGTATGCTTCTTGAACGACTCGAGAACGGAACTCATTCAAATTCAGGCGGGGAGATTCATTCACAATTGGCGCAAGACAGGGAAGATCTCGACACCCTATCCCCGCTATGAGCGCATCCGCACGAACTTTCGGCATGAGGTCTGGGAGTTCCAAGAGTTTCTGACCGACGAGAAGCTTGGCAAGCTTGCGATCAACCAATGCGAGATCACCTACATCAACCACATCGAGCCATGTGAAGCATGGCACGGGCACGGACAGATTGAAGGGGTCCTTCGAACCTGGACCCCGCAACGACGCTCTTTCTTGCCCGAATCAGAAGATGCGAGCATCCAGCAGAGGTTCGTGATCCGGAATGAGTCCAATAGCCCGTTGGGAAGACTCCATGTGTCCTTAGCGCCAGCGTGGAAGGAGGAAGATCGATCGCCGATTCTCATTCTGACCCTAACCGTGCGTGGCTCCCCCCTAGACAAGGGGATCAATGGGGCCTTCGACTTCTTTGACCTGGGAAGAGAGTGGATCGTAAAGGGCTTCTTGGATCTGACGACAACGGACATGCATCGAGCCTGGGGAAGCACTGATGTCGGCAGCCTTGCTGCCGAGTGAGCGGTAGCACGGTCGGCCCGAGCCGCCGATTCCCTGGACGAGATTGTCGGCGCCCCGCCGTGCCTCGACCCCTGATCGTCGTTCGATCCAGAATGCCGGTCGCGCGTGCGCTGCGGCATCCGCCGTACGTGATCGCGCAGCCGCCGCAGCCCGTTGGCTCAGTCCGCAGCCACTGCCTCAACGGCGTGGCCATCGCCCCTGTAGTGCGCGGCTAGCACGTCGTATCCAAAGTCCCCTTCGAACTCGCGCCAGACCGCGTGACTGTGATTGCTTTGGTTCTGGGTGTTGGCGAATTCAATCAGGAAGGTTGGCGACTGGATCCGGTAGTAGTTGCCGGCCAGATGCCGGTTCTCGGTGGTCCTGCTGCCGATCTCGATCGGCTTGGCGGCCGGCCGGTCGATGTCCCCCGCCCAGCCGAAGAAGAGCTCTCCCTTGGGCGTCTGCGCCGCTGCCTTCATGCGCCGGGCCGCGACCTCCGGCGGCATCGTGGCGGCATACTCCTCGATCAGGGCGAGCAGCTCTTGATACTGGCTCTCGCTTAGGTCCGACGCGGCAACGCCCCGCGGCTCCCCGTCCAGCTTGGCGCGCTTGTCAGCCATCGTCACGATGTCGTAGGGAGCCTGCTTGTCGAAGATCGCGCGCTTGCGCTGAGCCGCATCCAGCGATACCAGCAGCGCCCGTGCCATGTCTTCTTCGCGCTCGAGGGCTCGCATGCCCTTGTGCAGTCCCTGCGGAACCTCGTGAGGGTTGGCCCCGAGGAATGTGGGGCTCGACGCCACCAGCTTGCCGTCCCGGATGAAGTAGTGCAGCGAGACGTGGTGGCCCTCCACTCGCCAGCCCCAGTCGCCCTTCATGCCCGGCTCGCCGAAGAACGTGAAATGGAAGCGCTCGGTGTCACGGTAGCCGGTGTGGTCGTCCTCGATCACGCGGACGATCTCCTCCAGCGCCATCACGTTCATGGTCTTGACGAATCCCGCGCGGCCCAGCCCGGTGCTGAGCAGGCCGTAGGCGAGATGGCGCTGCTTCGGGTCCATGTCCTTGAACGTGATCCCGTTGCGCACGTAGCCGTACTCGTCGGCGAAGCCGGTTTCGGGGAAGTAGTGCCAGTTGGTGCGCTCCTCGGAGTCCATGGCAAACACCGTCCCCATGCGCTGCATGCGGTCGAGGGACTCAAGAAAGCGATTGGCCGCCTCGGCCATCAGCGCCTCGGTCCTTGCCGACTCGTAGCCAGTCAAGACGCACAGCGCAAACAGCGCCACGAGCACGGCGCGCACGACACCTTGTCGGATCATTGCTTTCCTCCAGGGCCCGGTCTGGCCACGCCTGGGATTATACGACGCGCCCCGCGCGGCAGCGAGCTACGCGTTCATCATCTGGTCCCACGTGACCTCGGCCCGGTGCGCGATCGCCATCTCGCCCAAAAGGGCTGTCAGCGTGCTCTCCGCGCCCCTCACGCCCGTGTTCGCGGGCTTGTCTTCGAGGATGCGCCCGAAGAACTCCTCCAAGGCGTCGATGGTGATGTCGTGCGGGGACTTCTCTTCGACCACGTCGTTGCGCCCCCTGTGAAACCGCCAGTAGCCGCGGGCGGTTTCTACCACGCCATCCTGGCAGAAGTAACGCTCGTAGACCTCCCGGTAGAACGGAGGGCACATGTATGCGCCAGCCAGGTTGGCTTGGATGTTGCCGGGATAGTCGAACGTGACGTTGAGGTGGTCGAGCAGGTCGCCATACTTCATCACGGCGCGTCCCCCCGTGCCGATGGCCTTGACGGGGCGTGTGCCGACGAACCAGTTCATCGCGTCGATGTTGTGGCAGAACGTCTCGGTGATGATCTCGCCGAAGGTCTCGCGCCAGCGCTTCCACTGGGCCAGCCTGTCCGCCGGGTCGGTCGGCTCGGGGCGGACCGGTTCCTTGCCGGTCATGCCGCTCTTGAGGAAATGCGAGTGCACTAGGTTGATCTTGCCGATCTGGCCCGAATCGATCAGCTTCTTCGCCGCGTGGTACACGTCGCCGTGGCGCTGCTGGAAGCCGAATGTGATGTTGAGGTGGCGCGGGGCCGCATCGGCCAGGCGCATCACCCGCTTGGCGCCTTCGACGTCCGCCGCAGCGGGCTTCTCGATGTAGATGTGCTTGCCCGCTTCGATCGCGGCCTCGAAGTGGTCCGGATGCATGTACACCGGGGTCGCGATGATGACAGCGTCGACGTCGCTGGCGAGCACCTCGTTGAGATCCTTGTGCAGGCGCACGCCGTCCAGAGACACCCGTTCCTTCGCTCGCTCGACGGAGGCGTCGGAGATCTCGGCGGCCGAGACCAGCCGGGCCTGCGGCAGGCCCGCGATGTGGCGGGCATGGCTGCTGCCCCTGCCGCCGAGTCCGATGATCCCGACCGAGACCGCGGAGTTCGCCGCGCTGGTGGAGGCCGCGGACAGTGGCACGACCGCGGCGGTGCGGATCAGGCCGCGCCGAGTAAGCGAGTATTCTGGCATGAGTCGGTAGCACCCAGAGTATAGTCCCGCTCCGTCTCGCGCGTCGCGCTGGCATGACCTCCGCGGAGCGTCGCAAGGGCGGGTGGCGATGCCCCGCGGGGCACTGCCCCGGCGGGGCCCGCGGGCTGCCAGTTCGGGTTTGTTATTCTGGGAACCGTTGCGTCCCCACGGGACGGCTTGGGAGAGGGCTTTGGACGAGGGCAAGCTCAGCATTACGGACTCTCGCACAGGAAGCGAGTACGAGCTCCCTATCTCCGACGCGTCCGTCAGGGCGATCGAACTGCGCCAGATCCGCCAGGACCCTGGCGAGTTCGGCATGCTGAGCTACGATCCCGGGTTCACCAATACCGCCGCCTGCACCAGTCGCATCGCCTACATTGACGGCGCCAAGGGAATCCTGAGGTATCGCGGCTACCCGATCGAAAAGCTGGCCGAGAACTGCACCTACACCGAGGTGGCCTACCTCCTGCTCAACGGAGAGCTGCCCACGCGCCACGAGTTGGATGCGTGGGACACGGAGCTGATGGAGCATTCCCGCGTCCATGAGAACGTCAAGAAGTTCATGGACGGATTCCTGTACGACGCCCATCCCATGGGAGTCTTGGTCAGCACCGTGGCAGCGCTGTCAACGTTCTATCCGGACGCCAAGCAGATCGAAAGCCGGAGCAACCGGTACCGCCAGCAGCTGCGCTTGGTGGCCAAGATGCCAACGGTGGCCGCTTATGTCTACCGCAAGAGCCAGGGCTATGCCTATCCGGATCCCGACTTGGGGCTGAGCTATACCGAGAACTTTATCCACATGCTGTGGACCGGCACGCGCCGCCAGACCAACGAGCGCAACCTGAAGGTTCTGGCGCGGGCCCTGGATACCTTGTTCATCCTGCACGCCGAGCACGAGCAGAACTGTTCCACCTCGACGATGCGTCAGGTGGCCAGTGCCGACGCGGACCCCTTCGTGGGCGTGGCGGCGGCCGCTTCGGCGCTCTACGGCCCGCTGCACGGCGGTGCCAATGAGGCCGTGCTGGCGATGCTCGACGAGATCGGCAGCGCCTCTGCGATCCCGGAATTCATGCGCCAGGTCAAGGCCGGCGAGCGGCGCCTGATGGGATTCGGCCACCGCGTCTACAAGAACTATGACCCGCGTGCCCGCATCCTGCAGAGCATTGCCGCGGAAGTGTTCGAGATCACCGGCAAGAATCCCAAGATCGATCTTGCGACAGAACTCGAGCGGATCGCGCTCGAGGACGACTACTTCGTCAAGCGGCGGCTCTACCCGAACGTCGACTTTTACTCGGGCATCATCTATCAGGCGATGGGCTTCCCGATCGAGATGTTCACGGTGCTGTTCGCGCTCGGGCGGGTGGCCGGATGGCTGGCCCACTGGGAAGAACTGATGTCGGATCCCGAAAAGCGCATCGCCCGCCCGCGCCAGATCTATGCCGGGCCCGACGAGCAGGAATTCCTGCCGCTCGACGAGCGCCTGAGCAAGGCGCGCGCCGAAGTCACCTAGTCGGACGCGCGTTCCTGAGCCCCGGCGGGCGGAGTCTGCCATGGCAGCTGTCCGTCGCAACGATCGCGGTAGTAGGGCGCGATGTCAGCCACCTCGCCCGCCCGCGCTGCCGGAAGCCGCTGCAAGTCTGCGTCGTCGTAGATGTCTGCCCAGTACGCATCGACCGGTCCCATCCGGTTCCACGGGTTGACGGCGCCGTCGTCCGCCGGTGCGGAGAACGCCGCGTACAGGCTCTGGCGGTTGAGCGGCTTGCGCAAGCCCTGGTAGTACCACGGCTGCAGCAGGAGCTCTCCGCGTCGCGGCTCTGATCCGGTGCCGATCTTTGGCCGCAGCGTCACCACCAGCATCTGGTTCAGCGACGTGCCGGTCGAGAATCCGCCGTAGGATCCGTCGGCCCGGTACAGGCTCTGGTTGCCGCGCATCACCGAAGACGTGAAGCGATTCGCCCCGAGCAGTGCGTGGGCCGTGCCGTCTTGGGTCGGGTAGCCCCACGCCTCGCGGCCGAATTCGCTGCCTGCCAGGGAGCTCTTCAAGTGAGAGATCGCGTACCAGGCCCGCTGCCCGTCGATGCCACAACGCGCGAGCAGCCAAGCCTCGTCGAGGGCGGGGTCGCTCAGGCCGCGGATTGTCATCACCCTTACCAAGGCGTTGGGGTCTGCGATGCACGGCGCTGGGATCAGGCGTTCGACAGCGTGCGGATTCGCCACGCAGTCCACGGACACGATGAGCAACCCTGCCAGCCGGACGCGGCTTTGGCCGCGGTATGCCTCCAAGTCGGCCTCGCCGGGAAATTGCGTGTGGATCTCCGGCAGGCCGAGCGTGCCGCTGGAGTAGTTGCGCAACGCGAAGGGCTCGAAGTCCGATGCGGCGACATGCCGCACGAACTCTTGCCCGCGTTCCGGGCGGCTTGGCACGACGTGCGAGGAGATCGGCCCGGATGCCCCAAGCCGGGCCAGCCAGCCGCCGAGCTTGCCGGAGGTCTCGGCCGGACTGGTTCGCGTTGCGGCTGCCGCGCTCGCCGCGGGCAAGCGCCACAGTTCGACGGGCCGGTCGCCAAGCGGACCGTCTGCCCAACCGGGCGACAGCTGGTGCCGGTACGACAGCCAAGTGAGATCCTCCGCGGACGAATCCGCTTCGGCGGCCGAGGGCACGATTCTGGCCGAAAACTCGTCCTGTCCCGAGACGGCGAGCGTCCAGGCGCCCTCCGCCCTGCGGACCACCCCTCGCAAGGCCGGCACGTGGAGCGCTTCGCGCATGCGCCAATACGCCTGCGGATCCTCCGTCCAGATCGCTAGCGGCAGCAGGTGCGGCTCGCCGTCCAGCAGGACCTGCAGGCCCAGACTGCATCGGGCGGCGGCCCCACTGCCTTCGAATTCGATTTCGAGCCTCGCTTCCGGCCCGAGCTCCAGCGGGGGCGGCAGCTTGGGAGGGGACGCAACCTTGTATGTGAGTCGAAGTCCCCGGGCCGAGGTCTCGGCTCGCGCAATGCTGCGGGCGGCAAAGGGAAGCGCCGCGGATGCTGCGAGAAAGCGCCGTCGGCCGATCACGAGACCATTGTGCAGCATCCGCGGGTTGGACGGTACGATGGCCAACTTCCCCGGCCTGCGGGCCGCGCCAGGGATCCGCGCCGCCCAAGAACGGACGGGCATCGCCGCGCGCCTCAGCCGGGCAAGGCGAACCGAGGGATCGTGTATTCTGGAGGCACGGGGGAACGGCCCGCCCGCGACCACGCTGCGGCGACTGCGGGGCCACGCCGATGCCGACGTAGCTCAGCCGGTTAGAGCGCCTGATTGTGGATCAGGAGGTCGATGGTTCGAATCCATCCGTCGGTACCACCCCTTACAGGGTCGGGTGCCCTCGGGCGGATTGGAATGCGCCGTAGCGCGCGTCCGCCGTCATTGGCTTTCGGCACCCGTGCGAGACTGCTCGTACTCTTGCAAGGTCTTCTCGTCTGGAGGGTAGACGCCATAGATCGAGCGCCCTTCCAGCAGCAGCTTGCGCTGGAAGCTCTCCAGGTCTTGCTTGGATAGCGCAGCATCCAAGACTTCCTCCGCCAGCGCCGCCGGAATGACCAAGACCCCGTGCCGCTCGCCGAGCAGCAGGTCTCCCGGGCGGACAGTGACGTTGCCAATGCGTACTGGCACTTGGTAGTCCACGCTCATCAGGTTGGGTCGTACGGACGAAGCTTGGCCGCGCCTCTGGTACACCTGCAGCGGCATGCCCGCGATCTCGGGCACGTCCCGCAATGCCCCGTCCACGATCAGCCCCGTGCCGCCGCGGGCGAGGAATCGTACGGTGGTAATCTCGCCCGAGACCGCCGAGCGGGTGTCGCCGCCTGAGTCGAACACCAGCACGTCTCCCGGCTGCGCTTCCTCGGCGGAAACGTAGTTGAGCTGCTTGCGCTTGGCGTAGATCTCCTCTCGCAGGTCGGGGCGCGTCGGCAAGTACCGCATCGTGCGCGCCCTGCCGACAAGCCGACGATCGGCGTGCAAGGCGTCAAGTTCATGGATGAAGCAATGCTCGTAGCCCCTGCTTTCCAGCTGGGACCAGACGGATTCCAGCGGGGCCCGGGCCAGCTTGTCGAACAGAACGCGGTCAGCTGCTGTGAGCCGTTCCAGCACATAGGGGCTGATCTTGCGATCGATGGATGTGATCTCCAGGCCGGACTGAGCCGACAAGCCGGCACAGGCGAAAAGGGCGATGGATAGTCGGCACGTCATAGAGGAATCTCCAGTCTCAGTCGCTCGCCCGCAGTGTAGCGCGGGCATCGGCCGCGTGGACGGTCTAGCTTTGAGAGCAGCGATTCGGTTGGCGGCGCCCGCGCTCCGCGCGCAGGCGGAGTCCCGCCAGCACTACAGTGTCGGCACTTCCAGCAGGGTCATCGCGGCCTTGAAAATGCCGAACAGTCCCTCGCCCGCCACCAGGCCCGATGCGACCGCGAAGCTGAGCTTCTTGGCTTGGCCCGGGTTGACGCGTTGCCAGATCACCAGGACGACCGAGCCGAAGAAGATCACCAGCGAAAAGAACGCTTGCACGATGAAGGCGATGCCGACCGCTAGCCCGCTGGGCAGGTACGGGGCCAGCTTCGGCACCTTCCGCAGGCAGGCCAGCAACACGCCGAAAATGGCGGCGATCGTCACCGCTGGCACGGCGTGGGGCGGCAGGGCGTCAAGCCCTTGAGTCAGGAGCTCGGCCATGGCCTTCCAAGCGAAGGCCGCGGGAGCGGGAAGTTGATCCCCTCCGAGAGGGTAGGCGCTGGTAACCAGCAGGTAGGCCGGTATGCAGAACACCACGCCCGCCGCCAAGCCCCATAGCTGAGCGACAAACTGGCGTCGCGGCGACGCGCCCAGCAGCTTGCCGGTCTTGAGGTCTTGCATCATGTCTGCTGCTTGCGACGCGCCCGCTCCTGTGATGGCCGCTGCCATCAAGTTGGTAGACGTGCTGCCCGGAGCGATCCCGCCGTAGACCAGTTGGGTGACCTTGCCCATGCCTCCAACCGGGTTGATGTCTGTCTCGCCGGTGGAGCGAACCGCCACCGCTGCCAAGGCGAACGACAGAACTAGGGCCACCACCGTGAGGTACGGTGGAATCTCGAACAAGTACCAAGCGGCGATGACCGTACCGACCGCCGCGACCGCTAGGCCATTGCGCCACCACACCGTCGGAATCCGGTCCTCCCCGACCTCGCTCGATCCGATCAAGGGCCCGCTGCGGAACGTTCGCAGGAAGGTGCGCCAGCTCAGCGCCAGAGACATCAGGGCCTCTGAGACCATGATGGCCACGCCGGGCCACAGCAGCCAGCCTCTCGGGCCGTCCGTGTAGCTCATCACGTCGCCCGGCGCCCAGCCGTTGGCTTGCACCCAAGGCCCCAGGATCCCCCAGGCCACGATCGCGCCCAGGGCCAGGCTGGCGCCGACCCGAGGCCCGATCAGGATGCCCGCCCCGAACAGCATGGGACCCAGGTAGAACCGAAATCCCCATGCTGCTGCGACCGCCAGGGCGCCGATCCCGAAAAGATCCGCTGGCGGCATTTCCAGGGCCGGCACGAAGTAGGTCGCAAGCGTGAAGCCGCCGGCTGCGGCCCCCGCCCAAAGCAGCGCCCGAGCCTTGTCGACCGCTTCTTGGGCCTTGGCGAACATCGCCAGGATTGTCTCCGCCGTCGCGGTTCCGGTGGGGAAGCGCAGCTTGTCGACATCGATCATCTGCCGGCGCAGGGGAACGGCGAAGAACACTCCCAGATAGGCTATGGACAGGCCCCACAGGAACAGGCCGGTCATGGGGATGTCGTATCCCAGCATGCCCATCGCGGGAATGGGCGCTAGCAGCCCAGCGGCCGACGCCATTGTGCCGGCGGCAGAACCCGATGTCTGTGTGATGTTGCACTCCAGCACGGACAGGGACCGCCCCATGACCATGAACAGCGCGAACCCGAGAATCGCGGCGATGAGCGACCCTCCGAACGACCAGCCGATCTTCAAGCCCATGTAGATGTTCATGCACGAGATGAAGCCTCCCAACAGGCAGCCCGCCACAATGGCCCGCACGGTCATCTGGCGCTCTCCGGGCTGGGGCGTGTAGACTTGCTCGCCTGAGGTCGGGGGTGCCTCTTCGATGATCGGATTCTCGGTCATGTTGAAAGACAATAATACTTTCTGGCCTGCGCTCATCGCACCGGATCGCATCCGCAGCGCACGATCCGAGCGTTTGAACCACCTTCAGGAGCGGCCCGGCCGCACGCTCCAAACCCCGGGCGGGGCGTCCTTGCCGCTACCGGCTGCCACGCTCGGTTCGGAGCCGGCGCGGAGCCGCAAAATCGCCAATCCCTCTGATAACATCAAGGGAACGTGTCGAACGCACAGGCCTTGTCTCCAGCCGAGCTTAACGACGCACGGGGGATTCCCACCAACGAGTTCGTCGCCAGCTGCCACGATGTCTTGATACCGATCAACGAACAGGTTTCGTACTTTTCCGTAGAGCCGCTGGACGAAAAGGAACGCCAGCGCCTCGTCTTCGACCCGATCAGCGCGCTACCGCCGAAGGTCTTGAGCTTGGTTCCCAACATGCGCTTGGTGCTGGTGCCATTCCTGGCCACCGAAGCAAGCCCGGAGAAGGATGGCGGCACCGTTCGGATTAGCTTCACCGAACCGCCCGCGGACAAGCGCTGGTTTTCCGACTACCAAAGGACCGAGACGGAGCACTACATCTTCGTAGCCATTCGCAGCGACGATTACTTCGACTCCCATGTCCTGTTCTATCAAGCACTTGCCTCGCGCATCATCGAGCATGCTGACGGCCAGCTTACCGAGATGTTCAACCTGTTGCTGGACACGGAGCTGAAGAAGAACGCGCGCGGCGAGGTCAACGAATTCGCATGGCTCTGCAAGAAGGACCTGCTCGCACTGGCGGCGGACGCGGAAGAGAGGCAGCGCTGCCTTGAAGCTTACCGCGCTGCCGCACTTGCCGACACGCTGGCGCTGTATCTGCACGGTCTGTGCTGCGACATCGACCTTGACAACGGCCCGAAACAGCTCGCGAGCAGGTACATTCGGCTCAGGCTCCATCTGCTGAAGGACTTCCTGCCCCCTCCCAAGGGCGTGGCCCTGTTCCCGGACGAACTGGCGACAATCGGCTAAGTGCCTGTCAGCGCGGCAGACCCCGACAGATTGGATGCCGATCTGTCCCTTCCGAGCGACGCCGACACGGCGCTGATGCGCCGTCTCGACGGCGACATTCTGGTGCTAGGAGTCGGCGGCAAGATGGGCCCGACGCTGGCGCGTCTGGCGCGAAGGGCCTCTGACAGTGCCGCAAGGCCCAGGCGTGTCATAGGCGTGGCTCGCTTCAGCGACCCCCGCGTGCAGCCGCGTCTTGAGGGCTGGGGTGTCGAGACCATCCGAGCCGACCTGCTGTCGCGACGGGACGTCGCGGCATTGCCGCGCGCGCCCAACGTGATCTTCATGGCAGGCCACAAGTTTGGCACCGCCGGCAACCCCGCCCGGACCTGGGCGGCCAATGCGTATCTTCCGACCTTGGTGGCCGAGACGTTTCCCACAGCGCGGACCGTCGTATTCTCCAGCGGAAACGTCTATCCTTTCACCGCTGCTCCGGGACCCGGTCCCTCCGAGCGCCATCCGACCGAGCCCGTGGGGGAGTACGCCCAGTCAGTGCTGGGCCGCGAGCGCTTGTTTGAGTACTTCGGCGAACTGCACGGCACGCCAGCTGCAATCCTGCGCCTCAACTATGCCGTCGAGCCGCGCTACGGTGTGCTGCGAGACATAGCGGATCGGGTACGGAACGGCAGCCCGATCGATCTGGCGATGGGCTATGTCAATGTCATCTGGCAGCGGGACGCCAATTCGATCGCCCTACGCCTGCTGGAGCACTGCTCGGTGCCGCCGTTGACTGTGAACGTGACCGGGACAGAGGCGCTGAGCGTGCGCGCGATTGCCGAGCGCTTCGGTCGCATCTTGGGGGTGGAACCGGTCTTCTCTGGATCCGAGGAACCTACAGCCTTGCTCAGCGACGCTCGCCGGTGCAGAGCGCTGTTCGGCCCGCCGCCGACTGGATTGGACGAGATGGTCGATCGCATCGCTGGATGGATTCTCGCGGGCGGCCCCGGCTTGGGCAAGCCTACGCACTTCGAGGAGCGGAGCGGCTCGTTCTGATCGTTCTGCGAACCGCGTTCGTGGCGAGCCGGGCTAGGCCCGTGCCAGCCTGCACTTGTGACCGCGGCGGTTGCGGCGCGCCCGGCCGACTATTGCCCGGCCGGCGGTTCGGAGACGATTTCCGCCCGACAGCGCTGGGCCTCTCGGTGCGCCACGCTCATCGAACTCTCTAGGTGCTCGGCCAGCTGGCGCAGGTATTGCTTGACGGTCGCGATACCGTCCGCATTGCGGTTGCGGGCCGAATCTAGCAGCTCGGCCACGGCGGCGTTGTAATACTGGCGCGTGCCGGCCGCTATCGAGCCCATGAGCGAATCTGTGCGGTCCAGCCAGAGGAACGTGTCCATCGCATACGTGAGGCGCTCGGGATCGCGGCCCAACGCCTGCGCCGCTAGGGTGACTTGCTCCATTTCCTGCAGCAGGGCCTGGTGCTGGTCGATGTAGGCCCCCGGCGCTCCGTCTTGGATCCATTCCTGCGGCCGTAGCTGTGCCACGACCTTTCTTGCGGTTTCCATGTTCTGCACAACACCCTGGGACAGTTCCTCGACCTGCCAGCGGGGGATCATGCCCTCCTGCTGCGCGAGCGCCGCTCCTGCCAGAGCGATTGCGAGGGAGGGGACATGGTACAGCTGCACTGAACCACTATAGAGCCTCGGTCGACTGCTCTCATTGGCGGAAGCCAGTATCGGCTCTGGCGCGCGATCGACTTCCGCCACACCCGTGAGCCAGCCCAACGTCGCCGCGTCACAGGCAGGTCGACGCGCAAGGACGTATGATTTACTTGAAGCTCCAGATGTTGAGACAGCTATTCCTGTATTCGGGTGCGCTGCTGCTGCTCCCAGCCCTGTCCGCCCAAGAGCCGGCCGGCCTTGAGCATTTCGAGCGCCACATTCGGCCGCTGCTGGCCGAGAAGTGCTACGCCTGCCACAGCGGCGACACCATGGCCATGGGGCAGCTGAGGCTCGATTCCAAGGAATCGCTCCTGCGAGGCGGCAGCCGAGGGCCTGCGATCGCGCCGGGGGATCCTTCTTCCAGCCTGCTGCTGAAAGCGGTTTCGTACGCCTCGATCGACTTGAAAATGCCGCCGTCGGGCAGGCTGTCGGACGAGGAGGTGGCCAACCTCGAGGCGTGGATCCGGATGGGCGCGCCGGACCCTCGCTCCGCCGCGGCTCCCGAGGTCGAACAAGCCGGCATCGATCTAGAGGAGGGTCGGCAGTTCTGGAGCTTCCAGCCGGTAGGCCAGCCGGCGTGGCCTGAGGTGCGCAATACGACCTGGGCGCGCACAGACATGGATCGGTTCATCCTCGCTCGGCTGGAAGCCGAGGGATTGGACGCGCCCGCCGGGGCCGACCGGCGGACGCTGCTGCGACGGGTCACCTTCGATCTGACAGGCTTGCCGCCGACGCCAGCCGAGCTGGAGGGGTTTCTGTCCGACCGGGCCCCGGGGGCGTACTCGCGCGTCGTCGAGAGGCTGCTCGGCTCGCCGCACTACGGGGAGCGCTGGGGGCGACACTGGCTGGACTTGGTGCGCTGGGCCGAGACGAACGGTCACGAATTCGACAACAACAAGCTCGATGCCTGGAGGTTCCGCGACTACGTCATCGAGTCGTTCAACGCGGACCTGCCCTACAACCGCTTCCTGCAGGAGCAGATTGCAGGCGACCTCATGCCGCCGAGACTGTCGGCGGACGGCACGCACTATGTCAACCCGATCGCTTCCGGCATGTACTGGCTGTGGGAGGTTCTCAATTCTCCGACCGACTCGGTCAAGGCGCGGGCTGACCAGATCGACAACCAGATCGACGTGTTGACGAAGGCCACCCAAGGCTTGACGGTCGCCTGCGCCCGCTGTCATGACCACAAGTTCGATCCGATCCCCACGGCCGACTACTACTCCCTGTTCGGAATCCTAGCGTCCACGCATATGGACGAGACCTGCATCGACTCCCCGGAAAGGGCGAGCGCGATTCGGGCGGCGGACAGGGAGATTGGCGGGATCAACGGGCAGATCGCCGGCATGCTGCAGGCGGCCCGGGGCCGCGCTGCCGAGGGGTTGGCTGAACGGCTCGTAGCCGCGTCGAAGGAAGCGGGTTCGGAGGATTCTGATGGGCTGGCGGAGGAACTGGCTTATGCGGCCGAGGAGCCTTCGCACCCTCTGTACCCGTTCGCCAAGATTGCGGAATCGCAGGCGGTGGAAGACGCTCCGGGGTTCGGGGCGCTTCTTGCTGGCATGCGGCAGGAAATGTCCGAATGGGCGGCGAAGGCAGATCCCAGCCACCAGCATTGGAGCGAGCGAGGGGACGAGATCTTCGAAGACTTCGAGGGTGGCTTTGGCAAGTGGACCGTGAACGGCGCCGGTTTCGGATCCGGCCCGGTTCGGACCGTCCCGCCTGCCCAGCGGCTGGGCGGCCATTGGGGCCAGGCGGTTGCAGCATCTTCGGGAAACGGCGCCGACGCATTGGTGGGAACGCTCACCACGGAGAAGTTCCGCATGCCCGCCAGGTATGTCCACGTGCGGCTGGCGGGTCCGCAATACGACCGCCGCCTCAAGGAAGATGCACCGGCGCGCTTCACCGTGATCGCGGACGAGCACAAGTCCGGGCATGCCATGCCCGATGGCAGCGGCCGCCTGCGCTGGCACACCATCGCGATGACCAAGGAGCGCGGGCGCACTTGCTCGATCGAGATCGTTGACCGAGACCGGGCGGGCTCGATCGCGGTGGACCAAGTCGTATTCTCGTCCGCGCCCGCGCCCCCGCCGATTGCCGGACCCGTCAATGCCCGGATCTTGGACCTGCTCGCTGATGAGACCATTCGTTCCTTGCCGGACTTCGCGCTGGCCTACGAGGCTCTCGCCCGAAGATTGTCCGCGGCGGCGAGCGGCCCGGCGGACGACGCGCTGCTGTCGGGAATTCTCGGCCATATCCGGCGCGATCAAGCGGCGGAATTCCTCGCCGGGGACGAACTTCGGCGCTATTCCGGACTCGTGTCCCGCCGCGACCGGCTCGACCACGCCCTGCCCGCTTCGATGTTCGCGATGTCGAGCCGGGACTGGCAGCCCGCCGACTCGCCGATCCACATCCGCGGCAACCACAAGAATGCGGGCGAGATCGCTCCGCGCCAGTTCTTGCAGGCGATCGCCGGCAGCGAGCAAGAGCCGTACCGCAACGGCTCGGGGCGCATGGAACTGGCGCAGTGGGTGGCCAGCGAGAAGAACCCGCTCACCGCCCGCGTGATGGCCAATCGCGTATGGCACCATCACTTCGGCCGCGGCATCGTCGCGAGCCCGGACAATTTCGGCCGCATGGGCGAGCAGCCCTCGCACCCCGCCCTGCTGGATTTCCTGGCGCGAAAGTTCATGGACTCGGGCTGGTCGGTCAAGGACCTCCACCGCGAGATCGTTCACTCGAGCACCTACCGGGCGTCCAGCGAGCCATCGGAGAGAGCCGAGGCGACAGACCCGTCGAACCGCCTGCTGTCGTACTTTCCAGTCCGGCGCCTTGAGGCCGAAGCAATCCGCGATTCGCTGCTGGCGGTGTCCGGGGCGTTGGACCTGTCCGTGGGCGGACCCGGGGTGCCGCCGCACATCAGCGAGTATCAAGATGGCCGCGGCAAGCCAGCGTCGGGGCCGCTCGACGGCCTCGGCCGGCGCAGCATCTACTTGCAGGTGCGGCGCAACTTCCTGCCGCCGCTCTTCCTGGCCTTCGACTACCCCTTGCCGATCTCGACCGAGGGCCGCAGGGGTGTCTCGGCCGTGGCTTCCCAAGCGCTGCTGATGCTCAACAACGAGTTCGTCAACGGGCAAGCCCGGCTTTGGGCCGAGCGCACGCTGCGGGCGCACGAGGGCACGCAGGAGCGCATCGCAGACATGTATCTGCGGGCCTACGGCAGACCGCCGGAGGAGTCAGAATTCTCAGAGATCGAAGGTTTCCTGGCCAGCCAGGCCCGCTTGCGGGGCTCGCCGGGACTCGACGACCCGGATATCTGGGCCGATCTCGCTCATGCCGTCTTCAACGCAGCGGAATTCTTGTTCGTGCGCTGAGCCCGCAAGCGCTCGATCGGCTATGCTTGAACCTCGGGATCAACCATGCTGCGCACCATCCTGCTAGCGGCCCTCGCGGCCAGCCTCGGACTCGCGGAATCGTCACACAACAGCTTGACCGATGCGGAAAAGCTGGGGGGCTGGCAACTGCTCTTTGACGGCTCGACCTCCACGGGCTGGGAGGGTTTTCAAGACACCCCGTTTCCCACAAGTTCCTGGGCGATCGAGGACGGCACGATCCGGACCTTGTCCGACAACAGCGGCGGCGACATCGTCAGCGTGAGCCAGTTCGAGAATTTCGAGCTGACCTTCGATTGGAAGCTTGTCAAGGGCGGAAACAGCGGTGTCAAGTACCTGGTTCAGAAGGCCTGGGCCGGGCCTGGCTACCGGCCCCACCTGAGTCCGGACGCCAAGCGGCGCTCGCTGCTGCGGGCTACCGGCCCGGAGTATCAGCTCCTGGACGATGACAATCTGAACCGTCGCAAGCCCGGTTGGGAGTACTCCAGCTGCGGCTCGCTGTACCTGCTCTACGAGCCGGTCGCTGACAAGCCGGTCCGCCCTGCGGGCGAATGGAACACCTCGCGCATCGTCGTCCGCGGAACGCACGGCGAACACTGGCTGAACGGCGCGAAGATCCTAGAGTACGAATTCAACTCCCCGGACATGTTCGCGCGCGTCGAGCAGACCAAGTTCAAGCGCGTTCCGGGGTTCGGGTTCAAGGGTCCCGGTCACATCGCGCTGACGCACCACAACCACCCGGTTTGGTACCGCAACATCAAGGTGCGCGCCCTGCAAGGCCCGCGCGTCTCGGACTTCCTGCCCGGAAGGCTGTTTGATCCGGAAGGGCTTATCCCGCCTCCCCCGCGGCTGCCCCAGCCGGGCGATCCGACCACCTCGGACGGGCGCCCCAGCCACTAGCTTCCGACTGCAGCAGGCGCGTCCGCTCCCGCTGCCTCCGGGGCTATAGAGTGAGAGAACAGGCTCGTTGTCCGCCTCTCGGGCTGCGGGCGCCTAACTCCCTCTGCCATGCATTCCTTTCGCACCTTACTCGGCCTTCTCCTTGCACTCGCGAGCCCGGCGGTCTTGCCGGCGGATATCGTGACGCTGACCAACGGGGATCGACTGACCGGCACCGTGCGCCGGGTCTCGGAAGGCAAGCTGACGCTGCAATCGAACCTTGCCGGCACGGTGCAGATTGCCTGGAGCGACGTTCGGGAGATCCAGAGCGACGCGGACTTTTCGGTGCTCACGGCGCACGGACAGCGTCTCGACGGCCGGCTGACCCTCGAAGGCCCCCGTGTTGTGATCGCGCAGCAGTCCCGCGAGCCGGTAACCATCCCCTCGAGGGAGGTCACTCGGGTAGTACGCGGCGAGCGGCAGCGGGGCGCGCGAAGAGTGCTCTCGGCGCTGGACGGTTCGGCGGACATCGGCTACAGCGTTGCCCGGGGCAACCAGAACCAGATGCAGTCCTCAACCGGAATCAGGGCGGGCTATACCTCCGCGCAATACCAGTTCTCTGGTCGGATCAGCTCGCTGTTTGCCCGGCAGGACGGGGCGCGTTCCCAAAGCCGGCATGCTCTCAATGCTCGCCTTGACCGCTTCCTCAACGACCGGACCTTCGCCTATGCGCTGACCGGCCTGGAACGCAACGAGCGCCGCCTGCTAGACCTGCGCAGCCGGCTTGGCGGCGGCATCGGTTGGCGAGTGCGGAGTACCCGCAATACTGAGCTGTCGCTGCTTGGCGGCACAGCCTACGTTCACGAGCGGCTGCGCGATCAAGCCAACCAATCGACCTTCGAGTCCTTCGGCGGGCTGGAGTGGTCCACCTTGCTGCTGGGTGTCGTCAGCGTCGATACGCAGCTGACGATCCATCCCAGCCTGCTGGATGGCTCCGATGTCCGCGTTGAGTACGACGGGACCTTCCGTGTGCCGATCGCAGGGCGTTTCACTTACTCGTTGCGCCTGTTTGACCGCTACGACACGCGGCCGGCCGCTATGGTCGCGCGCAACGACTACGGCGTCGTCACAGGTCTTGGAGTCGTCTTCTAGCCCTCAGGCCCTACGAATCTGTGCCCTCGTCGCCGGACCGGACCGTCAGCTTGACCCGGACCGCGCGCCCGCCCTGTTCCTCCATGACCTCGGCGGAGGCGCCTTCCAGCTCCACCGTGTCGCCAGCCTCCAGCAGGCGTCCGATGCGGCTGACCAGAAGGCCCGAGAGCGTGTCCACGTCAGGCGACTCGAGGCTGAGCCGCACCTCGCGATTGAGGCGTTCCAAGGGCACCGAGCCGTTCACCAGGTACACGCCCGGGCTCTCTTGCTCCACTTCCGGCGCTTCCGAATCGAATTCGTCCTGTACTGCCCCGACAATCTGCTCGACCACGTTTTCCATGGTGACGATGCCAACTATCGAGCCGTACTCGTCGTCGACGAGCGCCATGTGCTGGTGGGAGTTTTGCATCTCGCGCATCAACTGGCTGATCGGCATGGTCTCCGGGACATGGCAGAGCTCCCTCGAGACCGACCTCAGGTCCAGATCCTCGTCGGCCGGCAAGCCGAGAAGGTCCTTGATGTGCACGAGCCCGACGACTTCGTCCAGGGATCCCTCGCACAGGGGAAAGCGAGTGTGGCGAGAATTGCGGGCGAGCTCGAAGCATTCCGAAGCTGGTTTCTGGGCGTCCAAGAACACCACGTCGCGACGGGGCACCATGACCTGTCGGGTGAGCATGTCGTCGAAGCGGAACACGGCGCTGAGGAGCTGGAGCTCGGAGGGCGTCAGCTCTCCGGACTGCCCGCCTAGCTCGATACTCGCTTGGATCTCGTCTTCGGTAATGGCGGGAGTGCCGCGCGCTCCCGAGAAGAGGTCCGAGAATTTCTGGGTGATTTTGACGGCCGGGTAGAGGGCCTTTTGCAGCACGGCCAGCGGCCATACGATCCTGTGCCAGATCGAGTTCCAGTGCGTCGCGCCATAGGTCTTTGGCAGGATCTCGCCGATGAACAGGATGGCCAAGACGAGCCCGACAGAGAAGGCGGGGACCCACTGGGCCCCCAGCAGCCGCGCGGCCAGCATGCCGCAGATCGCTGCGCCGGCGGTGTTGGCGACTGTGTTCAGCACCAAGATGGCGGATGTGGGCCTGGCGATGTCAGCTTTCATCGCGATGAACCGTTCGGCCTTGTCCGCTCGCTCGCCGTCGGCCCTTTCCGCTTCCAGAGCGCTCATGCGCGTGGAGTAGAGCGTGGCTTCCAGCAGCGAGCAGATCGCCGAGATCAGGACCGTCAGGCCGCCGCAGATGATTAGGTAGGTCATCGCGGCCTAGCTCGCGCGGCTTCCGCCGGATCCCGAGCGCTGCTCGCGGACTCTCTCTGTCGGGCTGGTTCGGGGATCGCGGTACGGCGGCCGGCCGCCATTCCGGCCGGGCCCGGGACGAATGGGCTTGCTTCGCGGAGGTTGATGATCGGGGTCCGATTCGGGCTGCATGTGTCGCGCGGATGTCTCCGCTAGGCTCCTTTGGGGGTGCTCCAGTGCGTGCGGTAGGCACGCTTCACGTAAAGGTTTGCGTGGGGATCGCCCACGATGGTCTCGGTCTCTTGGTCGAAAGCCAGAGTGCGGCCTGTGCGAGACACGATGTTCGCTAGGTGGCAGTGGATCGCAGAAAGGTGCCCTGTCGCGATGTCGGCCGCAGGCAGCTCGCGAGTGCGGACGCACTCGACAAAGTCCCGCATGTGATCGTCCGACTCGTCATCCGCGTCGTTGTGCTCGACCAGCTTGCCCTTATTGTCGTACAGCTTGTAGCCCCAGCGCCGATTCCATCTGCCGATCTGGATCGACGCATCCGTGCCATAAACGGCAACGCCGTTGTCCTGCTCCTCCATTCCGTACGGATTCCAGATGCGCATTTCCCAGATCAGGGCCTTGCCGCCGTACTGGAAAGTCACGTTCATCGTGTCGGGAGTCTGCTGATCGTCGTCGAAGAAGATCTTCGCGCCCATTCCGCTGGCGCTCTTGGGGAAGTCCACGCCCAGGGCCCAGCGGGCGATATCGATCTGGTGCGCGCCGTCGTTGCCGGCGTCGCCCGTGCCGAAGTGCCAATGCCAGTGCCAGTTGTAGTGGAAGCGGTTCTCGTTGAAGGGGATCCAAGGAGCGGGGCCCAGCCATGTGTCGTAGTCGACCCCTTTGGGCACGGGTGAGTTCGGCTTGTGGCCGATGTTCTTGCGGAGTTGGACGTTCCATGCCTTCGCCATCAGAACGTCGCCCAGCGCTCCCGAGTGCGCGATCTCGATTCCCTTGCGAGTGGACGGACGGCTGCGCGACTGCGTGCCAACTTGCACGATGCGCGCGTTGCGCCGGGCCGCGTCGAGCATCAGCCGGCCCTCGCGGATGTTGTGCGAGGGGGGCTTCTCGACGTAGACATCCTTGCCCGCGTCACAGGCAAGGATTGTGGCCGGAGCGTGCCAGTGGTCCGGCGTCGCCACGACGACGGCATCGACCTCGGCGTCGTCGAATAGGTGACGCATGTCGTAGGTGGTTCGTGGCTGCGGTTTGTCCGCCTCGGTTAGGATCTGGCGAGCGCGCTCCAAAGATGCTTGATCCGCATCACAGATGTAGGAGACGTCCACGTCCGGCAAGGTGACGAGCCCGCGCAGCAGGCTCCGGCCGCGTCCGCCCACTCCGATCATGCCGAGCTTGACCCGGTCGCTCGGCGCGGCTGCGGCGGACGTACCGGCGGCGATCGCGGAGGCCGCGCCGGCTCCCATGAAGGAGCGCCGGCTGATGGGACTGGGTGCCTCTTCAGCCTGGGGAGCGGAGTGATCGTCGCTCGCTGGGGCGGTCATCATTCGGCCCACGGTCACGGTATCACAGCAGGCCCCTTCAATGCTCTGAGCGCGCCATACCCGCAGTCCTGCCGCAATCGGCTCGATGGATACTTGCCTCGGCAATGCGGCCGTTCTGGCTCGGACGCTTGGTTCGAGTCGGACGAGGACGGATTCCAGTGAGGTGCGGTAGGTTAACCGACAGGGTTCGGAATGGCGAAGCGCGCTTTGCAGGCGTCGGTAAACACGGGCCGAGCGAGCACCTATTGGTACAATAGATATAAGCTTGGGCGATTAGCTCAATTGGGAGAGCGCCGCGTTCGCAATGCGGAGGTTGTGGGTTCAAGTCCCATATCGTCCACCACTTCTCTCTTGTAAGTTATTGAGTTTAATATACTTAGACAGGAATCAGGGAAATCGTTACTGCTAGAGATACCACTTTGAGATTCGATCAAATACCAGTTTTTGCGGAGTAGACTACGCTAACGTCGCTCGATTTCGGCGGACTTGGTGGCGAAGACCCACTGAAGTCGTCGGCCACTCAGTTGTGTTGCGGGCAGCACGCTCGCCCCCGGCCCGACGCGAACCATTCCGCCCAGGGGTCCAAGAGGATTTGCGCTCAATGAAGCTGTTCGATAAGTACGACTCCCTCTTCCTCCGCCATAGTTCTTCTTTAATTCAATGAATCTAAAGTACTTATAAGAAATACTTGAGATGTTGTCCCCCCAAAATGCTACACAATCGATTGAGGCTCGGACGACCACAAGGTTCCGCTATGCGGCCGATGCCTTGACCCCGCTGGAGAACGCCGAGTCCCTCAGTTGGATCCGCTGTTGCGAGAGAAATCAGCGAGATGACGCGAGTCGCAGGCACAAATTCGAGCAGTAGGTGCCAAAGATGCTCTGGCCTCGGATTCCGCGCTTGGTTTCGTCACACTGGTCCTCTGGTCTTGTCACGCCCGCTGCGGAATTACACTTAAGCGCTTCATAGTACTCCGACAACGTCTCTCTGGAAGCGTGCGAGCCAGCGCAGCCATCGGTTGAGTCGGGCCCGCAGAGCCAGGCCTAGCGATAGGGCAGTTGTGGGGGCTTCAGATTCCCCGACCGCAATCCTCTGGGACGGCGCGAATCCCCCCGGATCGTGCCAAGCCTGACTGGAGTAGGGCTGACAACCATGGAAGAACCGAGCGGTGTTGAAGAGGTTGGGCGTTCTTGGGTGAACGTTCCGAAACCACCAAGAGACAACTTTTGAAATCTTTGATATTCTCTAGCTTACTTGACTTCTACTGGGTGCCAAGAGATTGCGAGGGAGTAGTAGTTCATGACCGAGAACCGCTGGCTATCCGTCGATGAGATTGCGGTACACCTCGGCGTGGGCAAGCAATCGGTCTACCGTTGGATCGATAGCAAGGGGATGCCTGGCCACCGCGTAGGAAAGCTTTGGAAGTTCAAAATGAAAGAGGTCGATGACTGGGTTGAATGCGGTGGTGCTGGAGACGAGACTCGCAGCGGCACTTCACCGACCAAGCGAGGACACATGTGAGTACCTTCTCGCACAAATTGACTGTCTTGTCGTTGTTCACGGGTGCGGGCGGCTTGGACCTGGGCCTCGAAGCGGCGGGATTCGAGCCCGTTCTGTGCGTGGAGGTCGATGGAGACTCACGCGCCACCCTAAAGCAGAACAGGCCCGGATGGCGGCTGGCTGATCCGGGCGACATTCGCGTGTTGGATCCCGATGAGATTCTGCGGCAGGCAGGGCTCAAGTCCCGAGAACTTCGACTCCTCGCAGGCGGACCGCCATGCCAACCATTCTCGAAGTCGGCCTATTGGTCGAACGGCAATGGTCGCCGCCTCCACGACCCGCGCGCATACACTCTTCGAGCATATGTTCGTGTCGTCGAAGCCACGCTTCCCGAAGTACTGCTCTTGGAAAACGTCAAGGGGCTCGCATACAAGGACAAGGACGAGGGCATCAAGCTGCTGCGGCACGAGTTGGCAGCAATCAATCAGCGCCACGGAACCAGTTACTCCCTTCAGGAGATTCACCTAACCACGGCGTCGTACGGGGTTCCGCAGATGCGTGAGCGACTCTTCCTAGTTGCCACCATCGATGGACGTAGATTCGAGCTTCCACCACCGACTCATGGTGAGGGAGATGGCCTAACGCGATGTCGAACAGCTTGGGATGCGATCGGCGACTTGGATCACGAGGAATGGCCGCCCGAACTCAATCCGACTGGAAGTTGGGCCGCTCTGTTGCCCAGCATTCCTGAGGGCCACAACTACCTTTGGCACACCCCGCGCAACGAACAGAAAGGCAGCGAGCCGCTGTTTGGGTGGAGAACACGGTACTGGTCGTTCTTGTTGAAGCTGGCGAAAGACAAGCCCGCGTGGACGATCCAAGCTGAGCCCGGCCCAGCTACTGGTCCATTCCACTGGCGCAGTCGGCTCCTCTCGATCAAAGAGCTATGTAGGCTTCAGACGTTTCCAGAGGGATATGAGATTGTGGGCACGAGGCGGTCGGCGCACCGTCAGGTTGGTAACGCTGTGCCAAGCGCGATGGCCGAGCTCTTGGGGCTCGAAATCCGTCGACAGTTACTTGGGGAAAGGGTTCGGCGTTCTCTGCAGCTTATTCCCCCTTCACGCACGGACTGTCCCCCACCCCGCCGTCCATCTCGTGTGCCGAAGCAGTACCTCCACCTGCGAGGTCGCCATCGTGACCATCCAGGCATGGGCCTCGGCCCTGGTGCTCGGCGGCGCGAGCAGAACCCGGAGTAGTGACATAGGTTGTTCTGGCGCACCACACCTTAATGCTCTAGCTCGTTCGCTAACTGCTAGCGCGAGTACAAGCTTCCGGAGATAAACCCTGTGAGTTCCAACAGCGCGAGCGTCCCAGACTGGGACCTTGAGCAACTCGAGGTGATTCTTGAGGATCCCGCGGGCTGGCGACTCGTGATCGCTGGGCCGGGCGCTGGGAAATCCGCAGTCGCCTGTCAGCGTGTCGCCTATCTCGTCGACGAAGCGATTCCGGCGTCACGGATTCTCTTGGTGAGTTTTACCAGAACGGCCGTTGCGGAGCTTCGAGATCGGATCATCACCTACGCCGAAGCTGGCGCTGCTGCCCGCAGCGTTCGCATCTCTACGATCGACTCCCATGCTTGGAGCCTCCGTGTGGGTTTCGACGATGAGCCCCTTCCGAAGTCACTTGGCGATGGTTCTTACGATTTGAGCATCCAGCAGACCGTTGCACTATTCAAGAGCCAAGAACCGGACCTGAGCGACTTTATGGCCAGCCTTGAGCACCTTCTCGTCGACGAGGCGCAGGATGTCGTAGGTCCTCGTGCGGATTTGGTGATCGAAATGCTGAAGAGCCTTTCCCCGACATGTGGAGTAACCATCCTTGCAGATCCTGCCCAAGCGATATATGGGTTCACGACGGACGACAGGGCCGCCAACACGTCAGAACAGTCACTCCTGAAGCGGCTACCGGTCGAGTGCCCGCGACCTTTCTCACGTCGGACGCTCAACAACCTTCATCGAGTTAAGAATGGCACGCTAGACAATCTGTTTCTCCGTACAAGAAAGGAAATCGAACTCGCCCAGAACGCACAAGGTCACATAGCGCGGGTTCAGCAGACCATTCGAGAGACCTGTGGAAACGACGTTGGGGTTACTTCATTCGAGAAACTGGCGGACTTCCTGAATCGCACCCACAACAAATCAATGCTCGTCTTGTTTAGATGGCGCGCGGACGTTCTCTTCGCATCGTCGTATTGCTCCAATTCTGGACTTGAGCATCGGCTACGCATGTCCGGCTTGCCCATCGTCGTCCGGCCTTGGCTCGGCTGGTTGCTGGTCGAGACGGTCCAGGCGATCATTGATCGAGAGCATTTTGACAGGCTGTGGGAGTCGCGTGCGTCGTTATGCGCTGCTCCGTTTGCCGGAGAGCAGCGCGATGTCTGCTGGACAATACTGCATCGTCTAGCGGCAGGCCCGCGACCGCGGACGTTGGATCTTGTGCATCTACGCAATATTGTTGCTCGCGCTCGCCCGCCCGTCGAACTGTGTTACCCGGAACTCGGCTCAACCGGGCCGATTCTCGGAACTATCCACGCTTCCAAGGGGCGCGAAGCCGATGCGGTTGTCCTCGTGATGCCACCGCACCGGGACCATCGCGGCGAAGCACCAAATGGTATTGACAACGCGGAGATCTTTGAAGAGGGTCGTGTCTATTACGTAGGTGCCACCCGCGCCCGAAGCATTCTGTCGATTGCTGGAAATTCAGCAGCCCGTGTGAGTTTCCTAGACTCGGGGCGAATCTATCGGCTTCACGGCAATACCAGGGCGCAGCTGGAGGTCGGTCGAGAGAATGACGTAGACAGGCTCGCTCACCTCGCTTGGTCCAATTCCGCAAAGGCGCAGCGCACCCTGGCGGCCCAAGCGGGTCGGACAGTTCCGGTTGTAGCCCGGGCGGTGGCCGAGGACGACTATGCACTTCGGGTCATACTCCAGCAAGAGGCCGGAGCCGGCTCGGCCAGGCCGACCGAGATCGGACAACTCAGCCGCTCGTTCAAGGCAGACATCGGAAAGCTCTGGAGCAAGATCGACTCAGAAGATACGCTGAGGCCTGCGGAGGAAATTCCGCACCTGTACCTTGCGGCGGTGGGCACAGTTGGGCTTGCGGAGCACGAGCGGGGCGCCCTCAGGCCTCCCTTCAGCCAAAGCGCACTCGCCCTGGCGCCCGTGATCAAGGGCTTTTCAATGATTCGGTTCGTTTCCCGGAGAAGGAGGCGGTCTACGCGATGAGTACTCAGCTGTTTCGAGATCGGATTCTGGCTCGCTTGGTCCAAGATCTCGTTGGACCGATGGACGTCAACGAGATACTATCCGATCGACCGACACAGCGCTATAGCACTGGAATCCTGTATCCACGCGGCGCAAGAATCGAGCCGCACGAAGATGAGGACGGCGGCCTAGCGGCTAACGTCAACGAGGATGCTGCATCTGAGCCCGAGGAGGCCGGCGTTTCACTTCATGCCGTGCTAAAGCCTGCTGCCGTAGGCCTCTCCTTCGCTCTTGAGGCTTGTGGGACCGACCCGCCGCCAGTAATCCGCATCGAGGTCGCTTGTGCTGTCTACAAGCGGTTCGCCGTCGACGATGCTGGCAACGAGGTTGAAGGCGCACCGCCAGATCGACAGCATGAACGGTGGAGACGTGCTCCTCTTGGCGCGATCATCGATATGGACCTCCACAGTGGTCAGTCCAGGGTCGACCTTTCGGAACATGGAATAGAAGGTTTGGAACTCTACACTATCGTGACACCGCATTCTGGCGTCTTAACTGTCACGGTTGCCCTAGCCAGCAAGCGCTCTCGCGGGGATTCGTCGGCTTTCGACGAGGAGCAGCATTTCTTCCAAGTCGCCCTTGACGTGGGAACGGGTGTCAACGGCCGATTCGCGCCGCGCCCGTCCCATCGCGCGCAGACTGACGAAGACAGTCGAACGGCCGCGATCATTTATCGCGAAGTGGAGGAATATGTTGTGGGACATACATGCTCTGCAAGTGCGATCGTGGATGGCGAAGTAGTTACCAAACTCAAGATCGAATGGGTGCCGGCGGTTGTCGTGCCACGAGTATCAGACCGCGGCGACCCGGTCTTCGACGCCGTCCATCAGCCAACCGATGATCAGCGACCTCTGGAAGCCAAGTGGCTCGCCGAAGCGTCGGTGGAGGAACTCATTTCGGGCCTTGGCAGGCTCGTGGCTGCATACGAGGTATGGATTTCGCACGAAGAAGCCCGAGTCCCGAGCTTGCCCGCTAAGTTTCGTGGCCAAGCGCAGAGGCATATCGTTCGTTGTCGGCTCGGAGCGCAACGGATCTCGGACGGGATCGCGTCGATTGGCGAGGACAAGTACGTGCATTCAGCGTTTCGTCTGGCTCAATCCGCAATGGCGACCCAGTTCGGCTGGTCTCAAAGGGGCAAAGCGCTCACGTGGCGACCCTTCCAGCTTGCCTTTCAACTACTCGTGATCCCGTCCCTTGCGGAGCGATCTCACCGCGATCGCGAGATCATGGACCTCTTGTGGTTCCCTACGGGCGGAGGCAAGACCGAGGCCTATCTTGCGCTAACCGCGTTCATCATCATGCTGAGAAGACTGCGCGCCAACAACAAGAATGACGGGTCCGGCGTCGCAGTGCTGATGCGGTATACGCTTCGTCTCCTCACGGTGCAGCAATTCCAGCGGGCTGCCGCAATGATCTTTGCTTGCGAACTCATTCGGAGGCGTAACGCTGACCAGGGTACGGAGGTTCTCGATCTGGGCGCCGTACCGGTCGGTATTGGCCTGTGGGTTGGTGCCGCCGCGACACCGCTCACCTTGCAGGAGGCACTCAATCGACCGCCGGGTGATCCGAGCACACCCGAACAGATCACGAATTGCCCGTGCTGCGGCGCCATGCTCAACTGGAAGCTTTCACCTCGCGAGTCCATTGTCGAGTGCACAGCGGACGCGAGCAGGTGCGAGTTAGCGGAATCCGGACGACGGTTGCCAGTGTGGACAATCGATGAAGAGATCTATCGTAACGTGCCGTCGCTTCTCATAGGCACCGTCGACAAATTCGCGCAGATTGTCCGGAAACTCGATACGGCCGTGATCTTCGGACGAGGCTCAACGCACACGCCACCCGATCTCATCATCCAGGATGAGCTGCACTTAATCTCCGGCCCCCTCGGCTCGATGGCTGCGTTATACGAGGTGGCCATTGACGAGTTGTGTCGAGCGGATTCAGCTCGACCGAAGGTGATCGGCTCGACTGCCACGATCCGCCGAGCTGAGGAACAGATTGGTGCGCTCTTTGATCGTGACACATACCAATTCCCAGCTCCTGGCCTGGATGCCGGCAATTCCGGGTTCGCGGTAACTGATTGCGACAGCCCCGGGCGCCTTTTTGTGGGCGTTACAACAGCGGGCCGGTCCGCGACATACATGCTGCAGGCGCTCGTCGCCTCGCTTCTACAATCCGCTACCACACCGGGCGCTTCGCCTCAGGAACGGGATCACTACTGGACGCTCGTTGCCTACTTCAACTCGCTAAAGGAACTAGGGCGAGCGCTCGTCCTGATGCAAGATGACGTGCCGGTGTCCATACGGCAGTTCGCCGCACGACACGGAGAACGTGCCCGTCGGATCGAGGCTCCTGCCGAACTCACGAGTCGCGTCCGGTCCTACGAGATCCGCGATATGTTGGAGCGGCTGAATAAACCCGCCAGCACCCAAGAGGCCGTTGACCTTCTCGTCGCCTCGAACATGATCTCTGTCGGCATGGATATACCCCGACTTGGGCTCATGGTCGTAAATGCGCAGCCGAAGACTCTTTCGGAGTACATCCAGGCTACCAGCCGCGTGGGCCGCGGCAATACTCCCGGGATGATCATCACTATGTACAACAGCATGCGCGCTCGCGATCGCTCGCACTTCGAGACTTTCGGGACATGGCATCGCTGCCTGTACCGCGATGTCGAGGCAACCAGTGTCACTCCCTTTGCCTCGCGAGCGCAGGACAAGGCCCTCCACGCTGTTCTCGTGGCATTGGTGCGCCATCTCGTTCCAGGAATGAACCGCCGGCCCATTCTCAACGATTTCCGTCGAGCACAAGCCGAGCAGATCGCGGCGACCATCGAGGCAAGGGTCGCGAAAGTCGATCCAGCGGAGCGCAGCATCGTTTCGCAAAAGCTGCAACGGCTGATCGACCAGTGGGCAAGCCGGCGTGACTTGCAGACCTATTGGGACGACTATAACCAGCGAACGAGTCTGCTCATGTCGGCGGAGCAGTTCGCCGCCAAGGCGGATGTCGATCCCGACCTAGATGCTGAAGGGGCGCGGCGGGCGCTGTGGCCGACACCGAACTCAATGCGAGAGGTCGAGCCCGGGGCACCATTCGTGTTGCGCCACGTGTTAAGGACGGAAGGGAACGAAAGTGCGTAACGAGCTGGGGGACGTCCGCCGGAGCCAAATCATCACGACTCACGGGCCGGGCTCGATCATCGATTTTCGTGCGGGTGGCTACGGCGGAGCCGGAATCTCGGCTGTGGCCGCCGGCCTCGAGGAGTGGGACCGCTGGGCCCCGCCTCGTGGGTTGGGGCACCCACAGACTGTCTTTGAGCCGCGACTCCAGAAGCAGCTTGGGGTCGATGGATTCCGGATGCCTCCCGTAGCCCCTCAGGTGGCGCCGGGGGTATATCACAAGAACGCCGGTAAGCTTGTCGGTGTTCGCTTCCCGCGCTGGCTTCAGTGCCCGCAATGCCACATCATTCGCCAGTCGCGCTATTGGACGGAGGATCCGGGCGATCCCGCGCTATATTGCGCGGCCTGTTCCGAAGAGGCGGGCGGGCGCAACCGTGTCCATGCCGTGCCGGTACGGTTCATTGTCATCTGCGACCATGGCCACCTCGACGAGTTCCCTTGGGACTGGTGGGTCAAGCACGATGAGAAGTGCCCCCTTCCTGGTCGCCGGAGAGAACTAAGGCTCACTGGTAGCGCGACCGCAGGCCTAGCAGGCTTGATCCTTACGTGTCTGGGATGCGGTTCCTCGCGTTCAATGGAAGGCTGCTTTGGGCCTGATGCCATCCCTGGACAGTGTCAGGGAAGGCGGCCGTGGCTCGGTAACGATGCGGACGAATCCTGCGACGCGCGACCTCGCGTTGTCCAGCGTGGAGCGTCCAACATTTACTTCTCCGTGATCGAGTCGGCGCTTGACATCCCTCCGTGGTCCGACGAACTCCAGAAGAAGATTGGAATGCGCTGGGCCATGCTTGAGCAAGCTGCCGACAAGAACGCGCGCAGGCTCCTCATTCGGGCAATGCGGCTTGCTGACATCACTGGAAAGTCCGAAGACGATCTCGTGGAAGCCATCGAAGATCGCATTGCACGCCTTCGCTCACCAGACCGAAACCTTCGTTGGGAGGAGTACCAGCAGATCGTACAGCACAAGCAACCCTTCGGCGAGAACACCGAATTCGAGATCCGTCCCTCAGCCGCTCCGCCCGAACTCGCAGGCTGGCTTGAGTCCGTCACTCGTGCGACGCGTTTAAGGGAGGTCCGAGTCCTGCGCGGTTTCACCCGTGTGTTCCCTCCGGCGACCGGCGACGATACCCGAATCGCCAAGATCTCGGTAAACCAGCCGCCCTGGCTGCCCGCCGTGGAGAACCGCGGCGAGGGCATCTTTCTCCAGCTCCGACTCGACCAACTTCGGACCTGGGAGAACAAGCAAGTTGTCATAGATCGCGTGGCGGCAATCCGGAATGCGTACGAGGAGGCGTGGCAGATTCGGGAACGGCTTGGTGAGCCTCCGAAGCTGGTCACACCAAGGCTGCTTCTGATTCACAGCCTTGCACACGCTCTCATTCGTCAGTTATCGCTTAGCTGCGGGTACACCAGCGCGTCGCTCCGCGAGCGTCTCTACGTTGACGTGGGCCCGACGTGGGAGATGGCTGGGTTGTTGGTATTCACCTCGTCACCGGACGCTGATGGAACGTTGGGAGGACTCGCGCGAATGGGCGAGGGCCCAGAGTTCATACGGGTCTTCCAGGATGCGCTCTCGTCTATGGCTTGGTGCTCCTCCGATCCACTTTGCATCGAGGGTGTACATGGACGCTCGGAGCCAGCGAATGGATCGGCGTGCCATGCCTGTCTCCTCGCCGCCGAAACGTCCTGCGAAGAGTTCAATGCCTTCCTTGATCGAGCCCTGCTAGTTGGGACCCCGGCGCGACCGGAGCTTGGCTTCTTCGAGGAATACCTTCGCGAGCTTCGAAGCTGAACCGCGATGGGGATCGCGTGCCACTTGGTCGAACTCAAAGGGCGGTTGCAGAACCATGCGGAAGTCGACTGCTTCGCGCCGCTCGACCACGGCGGTGTGCTGCCGTATCTGAGTGCGCCAGCCTGCTTGGGCGCAACGGGGGAACATCAACTTACGCCGACACTGACCGCGAATGCCTACATGGCGTACGGACGTTGCAGCAACGCACCGCTGAGCTATGACAACCGGAACAAACAGTAGCTCCTGACCGCCACGATGCGAGTGCTCACACGGTGTGCCTTCGCCCACTCTCGTACTGGCCACCACCGCTTCTTGGTCCCGGGAGAATAGGTCACCGAAGCCGACCAAGGAGACTCCTAGCGGGAGTTTACTGAGAACGAAGGCGACATGCTGGTATTGCATTGATTGCACAGCAGTTATGCTGCGGCGTCACGTATTACCCACGCGGCTTGCTGAGGCTGCCGATCAACTCCTCCAAATCTAGCGCTTTCACCAAGGCTTGCTGCACCAGGGTCTGTTTCGATGCGATGCTCACCACCCGCGGCGGCCCCTTCAGCCCTTGGCGGGGATACAGCAGCTCGACCTGCTGGATCCCGCCCAGTTGCTGCTTGAGCTCCTCCATGCTCAGGCCGGGCCAGGCTTGGGCGGCGCGCTGCCGCACATGCTGCAGCAGCGACACGCCCAGCAGGCAGCTGAAGGCATGCACGCGGATCTTGTCGTCGGTCCAATGGTGCATCGGCCCCCAGCCCAGCCAGTTGCCACCCTTCAGGCCCCGGAACACGCGTTCGACATGCTGCTGGCCGCTGTAGGCCTGCGCCACTTGCGCCGCCGTCCAGTCGCGCCGGTTGGTCACCAGCACCGTGCGGCCGAAGCGTTCGGCCAGCAAGCGTTGTAGCCCGTCTGGGTCTAACTGGAAGCGGATCCGCCAGCCGCTCGCCTCCGCGGCCAGTTCGCAGCTCAGCAGCTGGGCCACGAAATCCGCGGCCAGATAGCGCTGCAGCCGCCGCTGCAAGCCGCGCTCGGTGTAGCGCGCCTGCGGCTTGGCTACCTCGCGCGCCAAGCGGCGCAGTTGCTGGGTCGCTTTCGTCAGCGCCGCCGCGGTGGAGTGCAGTTGCTCGGCGGCGAAGGCGCTGGAGTGCTGCAGCACGCACAGGTATTCCGCGCCATGCACGCTGGCCGTGCGGGCCGCGGCGCGCACGCCGGGCTGCTGCGGCCCCACCTCGGCCAGTTCGCCGTCGGGCAGCTCGCGCAACTCCGGCGGGGCTTGATGCCACGGCAGAGCCGACACCCAGCCCAAGCCGTGGGCCTGCAACTCCAGCGTGTTGGCCAGCGCCGCCGAGCCCTTGTCGAACACCAGCGTGACCGTCTCGCGCGGGATCTGGGCCCGGTCCAGCATGCGCCCGATGCGGGCCAGCGCCTGTGGCAGGGCGGCGCTGTCGCTGAGCTGGCCCGGATACAGGTGGTGGCACAGCGCCAGGCCGTGCTCGCCGTCCAAGGCGTAGCTGAGCCCGACTTGGCGCAAGTCGTGGCGTTTCTGCTTGTTGCGGCCACGCTGGGGCAACTCGCAGCGCTCGTTAGTGGAGGCGATCCAAGTGTGGAAATTGGTGGTGTCGTAGGCCAGCACGCGCTGGCTGAGCAGGTCCTTGGCGCGGAAGGCGTCCAGCAGGGCGGACTGGGCGCGCTCGAGGTCGTCGGCGGCGGCCTCGGTCAGGCTGGTGGAGACGTCGAGGCGGTCGAAGCAGTCCCAGAAGTCTTGCGAGCGGAAGCGCTGGGGGGAGAAGCCCCACAGCGAGCGCAGGATGGAGTGCTGATACCAGTCGGCGACGGTGGTTTTGGGACCGGGGGCACAGATGCGGTGGATGGCGGCGAGCAGCAAGTAGTGGGCCGGGGCTGGCCCGGAGCGGGGCTTGGGCCAGAGCGCGAGCAAGGCGTCGAAGGCGCCGCAGCGGCGCGCGGCCTGCCAGAGGGCGCCGGGCAGGCCGAGTTCGAGGGCGGAGGCCTCGAGGGGGATCGGGGCGGCCTTGTCCTGGACGAGTTTCTCGAGGCGTTCGGCGGTGCCGAGATAGGTTTGCTTGACAATGCGGGAGTTGCCATCGACGCGGCCAGAGGTGGCGACGTAGTAGTAGGTCTGGTTGCCCTTCTTCTTGCGGATCACGGACGGCATATAGGGTAATTGAGCATAGCAGGGAAATGGCATGAAGATCAACAATAAATTGGCAGATAATGCAGGCATAGGCCCTACAGATATAGGGTAATACAAGAACCAAGCGCAAGCCGGATGGATAACCTCAATAACGACAGTGAGTTAGCGTCGGCTGTCGCCGACCCTCACGAACGCCCGCAGTAAACTCCCGCTAGAGCGAGGAACTCGAGCCATTCTCGGTCGCGGCTGTAGCGGGCTTTCTTGGTGCGCTTTGGCCTAACGACATCTTGACCAAGTCCAACTCTTGGATCTGGCATGTGCATTTCCCGTAGGTGCCAGTACTTCCGAGGAACACTCTTCGTTCTCAGTGGCGGAATTGATCGAGATGTCCTTCGTGGCAACAGCGTCAAACCGTCTCACGACGCAAGACCTGCCTACGAATCTCTCAAGACGTCCCCCCTCACTGAACGAACTGCATTTCCCGAGTAGTCGCTGTGCGCCCTTCGTGCTGGACGAAAGGTCGATGCCAGCGGGATTCGTTTGCAGGCGTTCGAGTTCGCGAGGGGACAGACGACGATTCAGCCACTGCAATTTCCCGGAAGAAGGCCTTGCGTTCCGCGCCGTGCAAGATCTCACTAGACGAAAAGCTCCTCGATACCGGCTGCAGCACCGTCACCTTGGGTTACCGGAGACAGATTGTTGGCAGGAATGGTGTGGACCCCCTAGGACCGCGACGGAATCGCATACTACGACTAGCCGAACGGCGAGTCCCGCGCACTGAAGTCCAATGTCATGGCCTCCGAGACCAAAGTAACGGCTCATGGCCGCGCAAGATCCGTACGACGTGTGTGTCCGGTTCGTGAGAGCCCAAGTGACGTGCGCGGACGAGGTAATGGGAGTAACCGCGTTACATTGAGTCGAGTTCAGCATCGAGTAGAGCCTGAACGAGAGCTGCTTCGCCAGTTACGATCTCGCTTCTAAATCGAGACAGTCTAAGTCGATCCAGTACTATTCCACGTTCGCCTTGGAGCAAGAGATTGAGGTGGGATGCTTCCACATGGTGCGGTACTGCAAGAAACACCATAGGATGAGGGCGAACGTTGAGGAATCGGCTCCACAAAGCTGGCTTCGGTTCGTCAAGCTTCCCCTGCCAATCATCGCTCCGTGCGCATGTGGCCTGACCAAGGGCTATCCATGCGCCACCTCGAGTGTCTCCCCAAGAAAGATGGCCGATCGTGTCTACTCCGATGTCCTGTGCCCGCTGAGATCGCCACGCCGCCTGCGGCGTGGCAGCCAAGCCGATCCTTGAAGCTGCCTTGACCAGCGCAGCTTCGAATGACGCCATGCTGCGCCGTACTGCGGCGAAGTCGACAGATTTGCTAACTAGGCCACTGAGCGAGTCCGCCACAACGCTCTCGAATACTCGCGTCGGATCTGGATTACCGCAGAGTCGATAGGCGTGGGTCACTGTGATGGCCAGCAGTTTCAGATACGGGTGATTGCGAGGCTCGATATCAGGCTTCAATTCTATGTGACTCTCGCTGAATTGAAACGGATACCTGTCTTGTAGTGCGTCCGCTCGCTCCTGAAGCACCGACATGACGCTGTTGCTGGCTTCTCGGGCACGGTCTAGACGATCTGAGAGTCGATCGGGCTCCGGCTCAGAGTCGTCATCAGGCCCGATGAAGAGCTCTCGAAGCGACCAACGATTGTCGGCAATCAGGTCCGCAAGTCGCCCGCTGTTGAGGCGAACTTGCTTGACTGCACAGACCTCAAGAAAGTCCGCGAGTGCGGAGAAACGCGCAAAGGTGCCATATATATCGACGTTTACTGAGATCTGCCCGCTCACTTGGATGCCTGGGCCAGAGCTTCCATCGACCTTACTATTCCCGCCAACTCATCGATGGCTTCGACAGACTCGGGGTCCAATTCAATGCCGTGAAGTTCGTCAAAAAGAACTCTACAGCTTGCTGCGATTCGACCGATGCGGTCGGCGAGGTGTGTTTGTACGAGAACTTGACCGGCCACTGAGAGGTCTCCGACACGACGAAGGATGGCGCGTGCAGCATCGTTCGCGAGGACACGACCGTACAGCGTCACGTCGCGTGAGTCTGCAAGCAAAGCCTTTATGCGACCAGGCTTTGGCCGAAAGTCGCCTAAGACTTCTTTGAGCCCCGCTTGATCGAGCCGAGTTATTGCTTCACGGATTTCCTCGTGTGTACGTGGATTGCCTAGACCGATGAACCCTCTAATCTCTGGTGAGTTCATGGCGCGTAGCCAGACGCCAAAACGTTGTTGTTGTACGAATGTCGAGTCTAGCCCGAAGTCTTCCCTGGCGGACTGGAGGATGCGAATCGCAATATAGGGGTTTCGTACTCCAAGTGCGTTGCTGCCAACTCGCCGTCCGACTTCCCGGAACGGATCCCCTGTGCCTTCGGAAACGGCCCGATCGACTTCCAGCAACAAGTACCGAGCCTTCGCTTCAGCCTCCCATGTCTTGGTCCCACCGATGTGACGGAAGCCAAGGAATGCGTGAACTTCGGCGCGCGAGGCAATTGCGAAGCACGGTACTTCGCTCAGTGTTTCAACTCGAGATCCAGGGAGTTCAATGCCGGGAAACGAGTGGCCGTCGGCCGCTGGCAGTTCTAGAACGATCATCAATGCTGCCAGTCGCCGATTCCCTTCCAAGACAATGAAGCGGCTGGAGGGGGATGGTTTCGGTAATACGATTAGGGGCTCATGGGGGAAGAAGCCATTGTCGACGTAGGACTGGGCGATCTCTTCGAGCACGTCATGCTCAAAAAGATGGTGTAGGATTTCGCTCTGGGACTTTCCTCGAAAGAACTCTGGAAGTCGCGGGTTTTGCGGATCCAGTTCCAGATCCGTCACCTTCCTCGGGATAATCTGGGGAGAGGCCATCGACGACTCCAATCATATCGCCAAGGATCGGACGAACGTCTTGTGAGCTTGGCACTGGGGTGCGTTGCCGCAACGTTTCTTCGTTCTTCGCGTCAGAGAGTCACCCTCCGTTCAGGCAAGCTAGGAGCATCTTGACTCGCATCCTTGGATTGTACTCCCTCAATTACTAGCGCTAGCCGTTGCGAGGAATCTTGGTGAGGCTGGCCACTCGGCCGGAATTGGCGGCCTCTCGGACGAGCCAGATCCCGGGTACGACCCTCTGGCATCGGCGACGGAATCGATTCAAGCCTGCATGTCGGGGCCCATCTTCTGCCGCATTTGCTAGCGAGATGTACCTGACCTGGACCGGCCCCCGGGTCGGGTCCCGCGCCCTGCTTGACAAAGACCGCGACCGGCGCAACAAAGGGACTAGGCAGAAACCCGCCCTGAAAGGGTGCGTTCCCCAGGAATAGACGGACCGCGAGGACACCGACCTCGAGCTACTCGTGCTCGCCTTCCGGGCCGGTGCTTAGGGGGAGCGAAACGAGAGACGATGACCAGCCGTGGCAATTGCGCGACCCTGGCCGCCTTGGCAGCGGTGGCTCTGGCGGCGAGCGTTCCGGCCTTTCTCACGAGCGCTAGGGCAGCACCGCAGGTGGAAGAGGACACAACCCCTGGGGAAGGCCGGGAGTCTCGCCCTGCCGACGCCCGCTACGTCGAGCTGCAGCGGCAGATCAACGAGCTCCGCAGCGACTTGCTGGACGAGCGCGAGCAGCGGATCGGCCGGCAGCTGGAAGCCAACGGAGCGGTCCTTGTAGTTCTGGGCATCGTGATCGCGGCCGGCGGGCTTTGGTTCTACGCTCGGTTCCGCGCCATCGCGACCGAAGCGAGCATCGGAGCGGCGGCAGTTCGCCGCTACGTCCTCGCTCCTCCTGGCCTGCTCCCCGGATCCGCTAGGATTCGAGAGCCGACCAGCGAAGCTGCCCAGCCGATTCCCCTTCTCGTCTCCGCAGGGCTGGAATCCGACTCCGGCACGGCGGCAAGCGCCAACGGGAGTTTCAGAGGAACCTCCCCGACTCCGCCACGGTTGCAAGTCTTCCGCTACCCCCTGTCGTCCGACGACCGCGGCAGCCCGGCAGTCCGGGCCGGCTCCGGTCTTGATCACGCCGAACTGCATCGGCTCGAGGAAACGATCGCCGATTGCACCGAGGCGATCCGCCTCCACCCGGACACGCCCCGGCTCTATCTCGAGCGGGCCGGGGCCCTTTCCAGGCTTGATCGCTACGAGGAAGCCGTCGCCGACTACAACCGGGCGATCGGCCTTGACCCGGATGATTCCGCGGCCTATCTCGGCCGCTGCCATGCCAAGTCCGAACTCGGAAGGCACGAAGAGGCGCTCGAGGACTACGACCATGCGGTCCGCCTCGACCCGTCCTCGGCAGCGGCATCCGGTGCCGGATAATCCGGCACACCTGCAGCCCCGCACGGCGGTATCGCTCCGGACGAGCGTTCGATGTTCGGGCAAGTCTACTGTCGGCGAACATAGCCGCCGTTCGGGACGCTCCGGTCCAGGCGTTGGCACGGATCCGCGATGTGGAGCCTCCTGTCTTGTGCGACACGGCTAAAGCCGGCCAAGCATCGAGGTATACCCGCGGAAAACCGGGGCCGAAAACGGGCGATGACTTGATGGCCAGAAAGCGCGACCAAACCGGCGCGAACCACTTCAAATGGACATATGTTGCGCCGAGGCGGTCGATGCGCGTCGTGATCATGAGGCGGCGTTAGCTGGAGCAGCGCTTGGGCGATCAGGCCCACGGGTCGCCACTCAAGCTGTCGCAGGCGATTCGTAAACGAGGGCGACGCGGCTGCCGGGTATGGGGCCGGTGCTTGAGGCCTCGGGATTGGCCCGGGACCCACCCAGTTAGCCGCCCTTCAAGTCCCGGCTGCCGTCCATTGGCGGCAATGGCAAAGACGCTCAGGTCACCGCTCGCCCGCCCAGCCCAGCGAGCGGGGACGACTCGCGATCCAGTCGTGGATTTCTTCGGCACGCCAAGCGACCGCCCTCTCGCCAAGCTTGAGCGGCAACGGGAACGTCCCGGTCCGCATCTTGCGATAGATGCTCGCCTTGCTCAATCGGGTGAGCCGCTCGACCTCTCGGCGGCGAAGGATCTTGACTTCCATGTGCAACCTCCCTGGCAATCACGAAACCGCATGGGCATCCACCCTGCGGAAACTATAGGCAGGCTACTACCGAAAGGCTGTATATCCCCTGAAATCATAGACTTGCGCATTCGGACCGAATCTGGTCGCCCGGGCCGGGCGGTGGGTCGGGGCTGCCGTTGCAGCTCCCGCCCGATTCTTGCACGGGATCCTCGTACAGCTCTGCAAGCAGCGGGTCCCGCTTGTGGGCGTCCCGGACGATCCGCGTCAGGCGGTCGCGCCGGGACCGGTCCCACGGGGCGTAGTAGCGCTCCGTGGTTTGCACGCTGCTGTGGCCCAGCAGCACGCTGACGTCCTCGATCGACACGTCGGCGAGCAGCAGCTCGACTGCAAACGTGTCCCTGAGCCGGTGCGTGCGGAAGTCCTGCACGCCCGCCTTCTCCGCGATCTTTGACAGCCGCTGCCGCCAGTAGTTCGACACCGTGCCGGGATTGGAGCGGCCTGTCCAAAAGAAATGGCGCTGGTCCTGCCCCCAGTGCACTAGCTCGCCCGCGACCGGCCGCGGCAGCTCGCAGATCACCAGCTCGCCGCTCTTCAGACTTCGTTACATCGTTCGATTAGAGTTGTCAGGAGTTTGGGCTGAGGCTGCGGATGGGAGGGGCTGCGAGGCCAGCCGCTGGCTGTCATCGCTAGACGGGAATTCGTAGACCAAGCGCAACTGGGTTCCGGGAAACACGGTGCGCGTTTGGTTCAACTCGGCCAGCAACGGGGCCAGCGCCGCGTCTTGGGCGCGGCTGGCTTGGTGTAGCAGGCGCACTGTCAGCGTGCCGGCCGCCGGGTCCGGCAGCAAGCTGGCGTCGCTCTGGAAGAGCGCCTTGAGCAGGCTGCGAGCGGTCTCGGGATTGTCCAGCTCCGGGGCCAGCACCGCCGCCATGCAGGTCTCGGCGCGGTAGGCCAGCATGCGCAGCGTCTGCATCAGCTGGCGCATTGGCGCCGGCAGGGCTTGCAGCTTCTCCGGCTCCGACAATTCGCCCGCCAGCATGTGCTCGTCGGTCGCTTGGCGCGCCAGCTCAAAGCCCTGCACCAGCTCGTCGCAAGCCTCGATCTGCTCATCCAGCTGGCGTGCTCGGTCGGTCTTGGCGCTGGGCTCCGAGGCCCGCTTGCGGCGCAGCTGTCCGACTTTGTCACGAGCCTGCTTGAGCGCCTTGTTGATCGCACGCCAGGCCGGGTTGACCACCCAGGTGTCGTCCTGCACCGCCACCAGCGCGTGCTCGCACAGGCTGTCGAGGCCGAACTCGGCGCGCATGTACTTGAAATAGTTCTCTTGCGTCCAGCGTGAACGCAACAGGCCCGCCACCTGCTCGGCCGCCAGGCTGGGATGGGTGGTCACCAGCGCCGGCTGGCGCTGCGTGTCGCTGGGCGCGCCGGCCAACTGGCGCGGCTGGCGCGCTTGGCCGCCCTTGCCCGTGCCGCGCAGGCGGCGCTCGATCCAGAAGCGGATCTCGCGCGCTTGGCAGCCTGCCCCCAACTCGACCGCCCGCTCGGCCAGCCGGCCCTCTGCCACGGCCTCGCCCAGCGGCGTGCGCAGCGGGATCGCGGCCGCCCCGAACTCGCTCTGCGGCCAGCGCTGGGCCTGCGCCCCCTTGCGCCAAGTGACCACCGCGATGCCCACCTTGCGCAACTCCCGGAACAACTGCGGGCTCCAGCCTTCGCGGTCGAACACCAAGGTCAGGCGGGGCTCGCTGTCCGCTGCGGCCCGCTCTGGCAGTAGCCCCAACTGGCGCAACTGCGGCACGATGCCACTCCAGATCTCGCGCACCATGCCATCGTCTACCTGGCGGTGCAGGCACAGCAGCGGTGCCCCGCCCAAGGCCTGCACCCAGTAGCTGACCGCAGCCGGCAAGGCCAGCCGCTGGCGCGTCACGAAATGTTTCGCCAGCCGTCCCTGACCGCTGTAGACCTGCACATGGCCATCGACGAACAGCGTGGCCATGGCCTCCGGCTCGGCCGCGCTCCAATCGCGCGCCAGCGCCCCGATCCAGTCCCCCAGCCCCGCGCACTCCGCCAACTGGCGCGTGCGGCGGCGCAGCGTGCGCGGGCAGGGGCAGCGGTCCAAGCCCAGCAGCGCGCCCCACTCGCCGGGCTGCTGGTAGCGCAGCCCTTCGGCGTTGCGCACCCGGCCCAGCAGCAGCAAGGCCCACAGCAGCAGCAGCGAGGGCAGCGAGTAGAAGCCCTTCGGCAGCGCCAGCAAGCCGACGTGGCGCAACAGGCCTTGGCTTAACAGGGCCGGCAGGGCGGTCAGCACGCCGGCCCCGCTGACGGCCTCGGCCGCAGCGAACTCCGGGGCGCGCCCGTCGAGCACTCCCAGGCTGGCCGCCACCCGTCCCTCGCTGTCGTGGGCGGCCCGCCCCAGCACGGCCTGGGCGTCGCGCCGGTTGCGCTCTTCCTTGCCGGCCAGCACGACCTCCCCACGGGCCTCACACGCGTCTGCTGGTTCCGGCTGCGGCGCTGGTTCCGGCTCCGCTGCTGGTTCTGGCTCCGCTGCTGGCGCGGGCTCCGATACCGCTTCGCAAAGTCCCCCGGCCGGGCTCGGCGAGGCCTCTGCGGCGGCCTCTGCCGAGCGCCGCGGCGGGCACTGGCTGGCGGGCAGAACGCCTGCTTGGGTGTAGCTCCACAGCGTCGAGGAGCTCACCTGCAGTTGCTTGGCCACACGGTACAGGCTGTGCCCGGCCTGTAACAGTTCGGCGGCTTTGGCCAGCACTCCGGGATCCTCGATGCCGTGCCGCCGACGGGCTTTGCGCGGCGGCACGAAGTTGCCTTCGCCACGCTTCCGCAGGCGTGCTTTGGCACGCGCCACCGTGCGCGGGTTGAGCGCGAAGGCCTGAGCTAGCACGGTGTGCGTGGCGAGGCCAAACAGGGCGCAGCGAGCCAGGCACAGATTGCGCCCGAGCTTGTCGTCGGCGGCATGCGAGGCGAACGGCAGGGTGAACACGAAGTAGACGAAGTCGTGGTCATCGCGGAACAGGCTCAAGGAGTTGCCCAGAGGCAAGGACTGGCCCGGCAGCAGGGCGAGGGCGGGTGCAAGGGGGGAGTCCTGAGGAGTGGCTTCGGCGACAGACACTAGACAAATTATATCGCAAGATACAAGGGCTTGTCAAGCCCGCCAATCTGAGCGGAAGCACCCCTAAGCCCTAACCCGTAGAGCAGTTACAGCGCAAACCCACATCACGCTAGCTCGCCCCATGTAACGAAGTCTGCTCTTGGCCCGCCGCATCGTCAAGAGCGGTCCGTCTATTGCATCGCGCCGCAGAGTAGTGGCGTCCCTGATGGCCAGGCCCGAATACCGCATCAGCATCAACAGTGCCCTTTCCCGCGTTGCCCCGCCGGCGGCCGCGAACATTGCGCGGATTTCCTCGCGCGCCAACGGCATCGTCGGCTGCGCGTCGTTCTTCGGCGCCTTGAGGTTCGCGGCCGGCGACTCCGCGATCCAGCTCGCGTCGACCGCGAATTTGAAGAAGCGCTTCAGCAGCGCCAGGCGCAATTGGTGCGTCGCGGGGCTGATGTTCCACGATGAGCGCCATGCCCGCATCGCTGCGGAGTCGATCTCGGAGACTTCGCTCACGCCCTGAACTTTCGCGAAATCGCGAAGTTGGCCGAGCATTCCCTTGTAGTTGCCGAGGCTGGAGGGTCGCAGGTTCCGGGACCGCGCATCCTCGAGGAACGCATTGCACGCGTCGGAGAGCTTCACGCAGGGCCCTCCGGGAGCGTCCCGGTAAAGGCGTCGGGCGCGCCTCCGGGAAACCAGCGGTACAGAGTGTTTCGGCTGATCCCTAATCGCCGGGCGACTTCGGCTGTGGGGATGTTCGGGTCCGCCAGCAATGCTTGGGCCCTCCGCACGTTCGCACTGTCGTGAAAGCCCGAGGGGCGCCCGAGGCGCCGACCGGTTGCAAGCGCCACGCGATGGGCGTATGCCGTCCGCTCGCGACCGAGGTTGGCTTCCATGCGGGCCATCGCGGCGAAGAGCGGGAACACGGTCCCGCCGTCCGGCGCGCCGGTGTCGATGGATTCGGTCAGCGACACGAGGCGGCACTGGCGGCGTTCCAGCTCCCCTGCGAGGGCAACCAGATGCCGGAGCGAGTGGGCCAGCCGGTCAAACCTCCAGATCACGAAGGTGTCGTTCGGGCTCAGCGCGCCGAGCGCCGCATCCAACTGGGGGCTGCCCTGCCTACGGCCAGAGCAGCGGTCGGTGAAGATTCTCTCGCAGCCCCGCTCGCGGAGCGTCTGGACTTGGCGGGCAGGATCCCGGGCTGCCGCCGAGAGCCTTGCGTAGCCGACAGTCATGTCTTGATCCTCCCATCCCCCCAACAATTCGGCCAGAAGGGTTTCAGGATCGCTTTCGTGACACTTTCTGACGACAATGTTCTCAATGTAGCGTTTCCATGCGTGACGTTGCAGAACCGTCCTACTCCGCCGCCCGCGATTCGTGGTGCCCGACTGGTCGGGGCGATGAGTGCTGGAATGTGGCGCTCGGCACCCGTTGCGGCCAGCCGGGTTGCGCCTTGTCGTGCGCGGCTGCTATTCGACTCGATTCTGAGGAGCGCTCGAGGATGCGCTCGCGACCTTGAGTGAAATCCCATTCGCGCGGATACTCATTTACTCGAATGGTGCTGGCCGGCGCGTTCGGCCTTGAATTCCGTGGCTATCGTATCGTTCTTGAACCAGAAGGGCGGGGTCGGCAAGACCACGCTTGCAATACATGTCGCCACGGTCCTGGCTGAACGCAACAGGGTTTTGTTGGTCGATGCCGACCCCCAAGGGTCCGCCCTTGACTGGAGAGCCCAGCGCACAGCCGACTGCGGGTTCCCGGTAGTGGGCGTGCCGAAGCCAACGTTGCATCGCGATATCGAGGCGCTCGCCGAGAACTGCGACTGGGTTCTGGTCGACGGACCCCCGCGAGTGACCGCGCTGGCCAGATCCGCCGTCGCCGCAAGCGATCTTGTGCTGATTCCCGTCCAGCCTTCGCCGTTCGACTTGTGGGCGTCCCGGGACATTCTGGACATGTTGGAGGAGTGTTCGGTCGTCCGTCCGGGCCTCCAAGCGCGCTTCGTCGTGAACCGCCTGTTCGCTCGCACCCGGCTGGGAGCCGAAGTGCGTGACGCGCTGGCGGCGATGCCGGTTGCTGCGCTACACACGGCGATTCGCAACCGTACGGAGTACGCCAAGGCTGTTCGGGAGGGCAGTACAGCGATAGAAACCGTGCCGACGAGCCCGGCTGCAAGCGACATCCGCGCTCTCGCAGACGAAATCCAGACTGTCATGAACGAGTCGCGAAATGCCTCCGCCTAAGTGGGGATCACGGCCCCCACGAGGTGCCAAGAATGATGCTGGTGCGTTGGACGCCTTTGTGCGCACAAGGGACGAGGGCAGGACCAAGCGGCTTAACGCCGAAATACCCGCCGCGCTGCATGCTCGCGTGAAGTCCGCGTGTGCCCTCGAAGGTCGGGACATGACGCAGGTTGTGATTGAACTCCTCGAGCAGAGGTTTCCCGCGCAACCGCAGGAGACCCGGTTGCCGCCGGGCTGATCTCCGTAGTCGGCAACTTGAGTAAATGAGCATTTGAGGAAGTGAGTACAGCGGCCGGAGGTCTGGCAGGAGGCATGAAGACCTGCTCCCTGTCGATACTGCGGAATTCTGGCAATTTCTTGCGATATACCACTAGCTGTTGAGCCCTATCGGTAGTAGCCACTACATGTTGTGGTCAACGGCACCCCTATATCTGGTTGTGCGCATCGGAGGCAACACAAGCCATGAGTCTGGACGCTAGACGCCGGGCAGCCCGGAGGCTGCCTTGCCAGAAATGTCCAACACCGACCGCCACCCATCGTGGGCCGAGGCCCAGATCGCCTTCGGGAAGGCCGTCGAGGCGCTGGCCCAAGACCCCGCCGTGCAGCCGGGCCAGATCGCCTGGTTGCGCCGGCAGCGCCCGGTCGCGATCGACGTTTACGACCGCGTGCTGCTCGCCTATCCCTCCGCCGTGGAGGCTCGGCTGGCGAGATCCACCGAGGCGATGGTGCGCCTCGATCACAAGGTGCGAGAGGAGGGCCTCGCCGAAGGCCTTTCGTTCGGGGTCACGCTCTCCAGGAACGCCGCGACCGGCCTCGTCATAGCCGGGGCGCAGCCCACAGGACCCCGCACCGAGCGCCCTCCGTGGGAACGGAGCCCGGTATACCTTCCCGGGTTCTTAGTAGCCACGACGCTGCCCCATTCCGACCCCAATGCTTCGGAGTTCACGCGCGTGAACGGCAAGATCCGGACCACCCTGCACGCTCCGAAGAGGATCGGCCTGCCGTTCGGCGTGCACGCCCGCCTGATCATGATTCAACTCGCCACCGCTGCCGTGCGCACCCGCAGCCGCCGCTTCTCCGTCGGTCGCTCGATCAACGAACTTCTCTCCCGAATGTTGATCACGAACGGCGGCGGCCGGGAGGGGCAGTCGACGCGCGCCCGGAACCAGCTGGACCGCCTCTGCGCCACCACGTTCACGACGACAACGCCGCTCGGGAACCAAGGGGAGAATCTGGTGATCGCGGACCGCTGGATGGAAAAGGGTCCGAAGGGCCGCGAGGTGATTCTGGGCGAGCGGTTCTTCGAGCAGGCCACGAAGTCGGCGGTGCCGCTCGATCCCGCGGTCGTGCGCACGCTGCGTCGCTCGCCGCTGGCTCTGGACCTGTACGCCTGGCTGACTTACCGAATGGCGACGCTCAACAAGACCGCCTCCGTCAGCTGGCCGGCGCTGGAGGCGCAGTTTGGCTCCGAGTACAAGCGGCCGCGTGATTTCCGCGCGAAGTTCCGAAAGCAGCTGGCGCGCGTGATCCAGGCATGGCCGGGGCAGCTGCAGGTCGAGGCGTGCGACCGGCGCGTCGTGCTGGATCCGGGGCCACCGTCGGTCGCCAGCTGGATGGAACGCCAAAACGCGAAGCAAAGCTAGCGGCCGGCGGTTTGCGCCGGTTTCGTCGCGCCTATTTCGCCAGCCAGCGTCTCTCGGTCCAGAGCAGCAGTTTGCGCCGGTTTGGTCGCGCCAATTTCCGGGCAGATTTTCCGCGGACTCGCGCCGCCCGATTGCGCCGGTTTGGTCGCGGTCCTGCGCCGGTCTGGTCGCGCTGTTCCGCCGGTTCGGTCGCGCCCCTTGCGCCGGTTTGGTCGCGAATCTGCGCCGGTTTGGTCGCGGCCACTCAATATATTGGGCCGGTAGGCCCTGTAGTTAGCCTGTAGTCTGCCTGTAGGTTGCGCGCGAGGGCCGACATCTCACTCCCCGCCGACGAGGACCACAGGCGCCGCTGCTGGCGCAGCAGCGAGAAGCGGACGTCGCCGGTTGGGCGGCTTCACGGCCGCAGTCGCACGCTACCGCCGCTCGAACACGGGTGCATGGCGAAGTCGCGTTCCAGCGGCTGGCGCGGCAGGCCCGGCTCCGACCGAGGGGGTTCCCGGTCTCGCAAGGTGTCGGCGCGGCTCTTCACGCAAGCCGTGCCCTTCTCCGCCCTGGATCGCCGCGATTGCCGGACGGCCGGCACCCTCCCGGAGATCCGGCGGCCACCCTGCAGAGTCGGATGAATTGCTTCATCCGATCCGAGCCGATGTTCCGGCTTGTCTGCCGGCTTCCAGGCGGGACCGCCGTCCCGGGAGCTCCGCCCCAAGAGGCGTGGACAGACCGGGGGTCCGGCGCGAATCTGGAACGGCGCGCCGCGGTGCGCGCCAGGAGGAATCGATGCAATCAACGCGCTGGGCGCGAATCACGCAGAGGACGGCGCTCGCGGCGCGCCCCATGTCCGTCCTGGCGCTGTCGGCGGCTCCGCTTCTGGCGGGCACCGTCACGCCGACGGACCCCTGGTCCCGGGGGGTCACGGTGATGCGGACGTTCTTCACCGGCATCTTCGCCCAGGGGATCAGCCTGATCGCGGTCGTCCTGGGCGGCGCGATGTACGCACTGGATGACGGCGGGGGCTCGAAGAAGAAGCTCGGCGCGCTGCTGTTCGGGACGGGCTTGATGCTGCTGGCCGCAAACTTCCTCAACTGGGTGTTCGGGACAACGCTGTAGCGATGGCGATGGGGACCCATCGCTGGACGGCGATCGCCGCGCTGTCAGCCCCGCTGACGATCCTCGGCGTGGAGCGCCGCTGGTTCATCCTCTCGCTGACGGCCTCGGCGGTGATGCTCAACCTCTTCAAGGCGTTCTTCGGCCCCGCACTGATGTTCGGCCTGCTGTACGCCCTTGGCCTGCTGGCGCACTACCGCGACCCGGAGATGCTCCGCATCGTGGCCAACTCCAGCCGCTTCCGGGCCCGCTACGACCCGGCCAAGGCCGCCGCGCGGCCGCGGACGGTCGAGGTCGCGGTCTGATGCCCAAGGACCTAGCGGCGGCGCGTCGCCGCCACGAGGACGCCGCTCCCCTGCACGAGGAGATTCCCTACTGGGGCTGGCTACGAGACCGCAGGACCTGCCTGACCGTCGGCGGGGAGTTGGTGACGCTGGCCGCGATGGAGACGTACGAGTCGAGCGGCCGGCCCGGCGAGTACCTCGACTACGTGCTGGAGCGCTGGGTGCGCCTGCTCTCCTCGGCAGGCCCCCGGACGCGGGTGTACCTGTACCTGCTGCGCAGGCCGACGATCGGTTTCCCGTCCGCCGTTGCCTCGCAAGGGCCGCGGGCGGACCTCGCGCGAGTCGCCCTCGAAGGGCGTCGGCGATTTCTGGAGCCCGAGCTGCAGACCCTCGACGTCGTGGTGGCGTGGTCGCGGGATGCGCGGCTGAGGCAGCGTCGCGAGAAGGCGTCGGCCCTGGAGCGAGCCAGGCGGCTCTTCGGCCCCTCTCCCGCGGTCTCGTCGTGGGCGCTCGCGGAGATCGACCGCGAGGCTCGCGAGATGGCCGACGCGGTGGACGCCGCGGCCGGCCTCGTCGGGGACCTGACGCCCCTGGAGGTCCTGGGGCCGGAACGGGGCTCGCACGTTCTCAGCGAGCTGGTGAACGCGCCGGGGCGCTCGCGGGGCCAGCGCTTCGGCGGGGGGCCGCCGCTGTCGTGGGCGCTGTCGCTGTCGGAGATCGAGGCGGAACGCTCGCACTTGCGCGTGGACGGCTCGGCCGTCTCGCTGCACTCGCTGCTGTCCCCGCCCAGCGAGGCACGGGCGAACCAGCTGGAGGACATCCTGCAGCTGCCGGCGCGGACCCTGGAGCTGAGCTGGGAGTGGGCTCCGTACTCGGGCGACCGAGCGAAGCAGCGGCTGCGCCGGGCCCAGCGGCATTTCTGGCAGAAGCGCTACTCGGCGGTTTCGCAGATGACGGGCGGGGGCGGAATGGTGGACGCCGCAGCGGCGACCGAGGCAGACCGCATCGCGGCGGCCGGATCGGAACTCGAGAACGACGGCGTCGCCTACGGCGCCCTCTCGCTGTGCCTGGCGCTGCACGGCACCGACGAGGAGGAGACAGAGCGCTCCCTAGGCGAACTGCACCGGATCTTCGGGCAGGTCGACGCAAAGCTGATTCGCGAGCGCTACAACCAGCTTGGCGCCTACTTCGCCCGGCTGCCCGGCCAGCCCCGGCCGCGTCAGCTGCGCAAGGTGTTCGTGTCGGCCGGCGCGGCCGGCGCGCTGGCGCCGCTGTTCGGCCCGTCGAAAGGCCATCCAAAGAGCCGGCACCTCGCAGCGCCGTCGATGGCCGTGCTGGAGACGCGGGCGCGGACCGCCTACCACTTCGACTTGTTCGGCGGCTCCGACGTGGGTCACACGCTGGTCCTGGGCAGCACCGGGAGCGGCAAGAGCTTCCTGCTGAACTTCTTGCTCGTCAATGCGTTGCGCTACAACCCGCGGATCGCGGTGCTGGACTTGGGCGGGAGCTACCGCTGGCTGACCAAGCTGGCGCGCGGGAGCTATCTGGCGCTCTCGCCGGAGGACTCGGGCACGGCCCTGAACCCGTTCGGGCTCGAGCCGGGAGAGCGGTCGTACCGCTTCCTCGCCGGATGGATCGCGCACCTGCTCCGGATCGGGGGCTACCGTCCGGACGGCGCCGATTCGTCCGAGATCCGGGCCTGCGTCGAGGACCTGTTCCGGCGCGCGCCGCGCGACCGTCGAATGGGGATTCTGGCGGCGAGCCTTCCGGTCCGGATGCGGCCGGCGCTGGACCGGTGGCACGGGACAGGGCCGTGGGCGCCGATCTTCGACACGGCGGAGGACAGCCTGCAGGTGGCGGACTGGCAGGTGGTGGACCTGGCCGGAGCGGCGCAGTACGACGACTTGGCGACCGCCTCGATGCAGTACGTGCTCGAGCGGCTGAGCGCACAGATCGAGGACGAGGCCGAGCGCGACCGGCTCAAAATCCTAGTGGTCGACGAGGCTTGGAAATTTTTGCGGGACCCGGAGATCGCGGGCTACTTGCTCGAGGCCTGCAAGACCTGGCGCAAGCGCAACGCGGCGCTGATCTTGGCGACGCAATCGGCGGTCGACGTCTCGGAGGGGTCGAATGCGCAGGCGCTGCTGGAAAGCATGCCGACGAAAATCTTCCTGCCGAATCCGTCGATGGATGCCGAGCGCTACCAGGGCGTATTCGCGCTGGCACCCTCGGAGACGGACCTGATCCGCAAGCTGCAGCCGAAGCGGGAGCTGTACCTGCGCCGGCCGGAGGAGGCCGAGACGCTGCAGCTGCGGGTGGACCCGAGGAGCTACTGGCTCTTCACGTCCTCCCCGTCCGACGCGGCGAAGCGCGAGCGGGCGATCGCGGAGCTGGGGCTGGAGAGAGCGCTGGAGGCACTCGCGAGAGGAGAGAGGCAATGAGAGGCTCGGGAACGAAAACCCTTTCGGCGGCTGTGACTGCCGCCGTCCTGTGGGCCGGGACGGCCGTGGCGGCTCCCGTGGCGGCTCCCGGCGCGCGGCACGTGGAGGTGACCGACGACACGGTCGTCGAGGTCTCCGCAAGGGTGCGCTACACGACGGTGATCGTGGTGCCGGAGGACGAGGCGATCCTGACCTTCGTTTGCGGCGACAGCGAGTACTGGGGGCTGGAAGGCAAGGCGAACGTGGCTCTGCTCAAGCCCATGAAGGAGGGCATCCGGACGAACGTCGCGCTGATCACCGACATGGGCCGAATCTACACGCTGACCGCGGCCGAGGGCGGCCAGCCGGACCTGAAGATCTACCTCCACCGGGCGACCCCGGAAGGGGACGGGCAGGACCTCGTCGGGACGCCGCTGGAGGCGCCGCGGTTCGTCGCGGCGAGCGCGCTGGCCGACTACGAGCGCCAGGCCGCGCTGGCGCGGGACCAGGCCCGGGAGGCGAAGCGGGCGGCGCAGGAACTGCTCGAGCAGGGCATCGAGGACTTCCGCCGGGACTACCCGGGGACGCTGCGGTTCGACTACCGGCTGCCCGCCGAGGCCTCCGGCGATCCTTGGCGCGTGCGGGCGATGTGGAACGACCAGCGATTCACGTACTTGCTCTCGGACGCACCGGAAGCGCCCGCCCTGTACGAAGAGAAGGAAGGCCGCCCGGCGATGGTGGCGTTCGACTACGAAGACGGCCTGTACGTGGCCCGGCACGTGGTCGGTAGCGGCTGGCTGCAAGTCGGCAAGCGCCGGCTGAAGTGGCGCTACGACCCGCCGAGGGGCCTGCCGTGACCCGCTGGGTGAGCCGGATCCGGGAGCCCGCCGGAGCTATCCCGGCGAGCGCCAGGAAGCTCTTGGTCTGGGGCGGGGGCGGCGCTTTGATCCTGGCCGTGGGCTGGTCGACCTGGCAGCAGGAAGCGGCCGCCCCGCCCGCCCCGCCGAACCCGGCCGAGGCGCAGCCGCCGCCGGCACCGGAGGTCATGAACCAGGCGGACAGGTTTGTGAGCGCCTCGCTGCGGGAACTCGACGAGCAGGAGCGGCTGCTAGCCCTGCGCGAGGCGGACCGGCGGCTGCAGGACCAGAAGCGGCAGCGGGCGCTGCAGCAGGCGGTGGGCGACCACATGCGAGACCCCGCCGGGACGCTCCCTCCGTCGCAGCTGCTGCCGGAGGGCGAGTACGAGGAACTGGACGTGGTGGCGGAGGAGATTCGCCAGCAGGAGGCGCGCCGGCGCTACGAGTCGCTGCGAGCGCCCCAGATCGTGATGGCCGCCGAGCGACGCGAGCCCGAGACCCCCGCTGTGCCGCACGGGGGAATCACGGAAGATGCTCCGACCGACGATCGCCCGTCCCCGGCAGAGAGGGTCTACGAGGGACTGGCCCGGGCACTCGAGGATCCCGGGCAGTACGGGACGTTGCTGGAGGGCGACAGCGCCGGCTCGCCACCCGCAGAATCCACGCCGGTGCGAGGGCCGGCAGGGACCGGGGCAGACGTGCCGGCGATGCTGCGCGAGCCGAGGGATCCGGAAGGCTGGGAGCGCATCTACGAGGGCGAGTTCCTGGAGTGCGTGCTGGTGACGCAGCTGCGCGGGGATTTCCCGGGCCCGGCGAACGCGATGGTGGCGGTCGACATGTGGTCGCGCGACCGGCAGAGGGTCGTGATCCCGCGCGGCAGTCGGGCCTTGGGGACGGCGTCGGCTGTTTCGCAATGGGGCCAGGCGCGACTGGGCGTGGCGTTCCACCGGCTGATTCTTCCGGACGGGCGGTATGTCTCGCTGGACCAGTTCACGGGGCTCAACCAGGTCGGCGAGACCGGGTTCAAGGACCTGGTCAACAACCACTACATGTCGGTGTTCGGGGCCGCGGCGGCCGTGGGCCTGCTGTCAGGGCTGACGGTGCAGAACACCAGCGTCTACGGGCCGGCGGGCGAGCGGGTCCGCGCCGGGGCCGGAGAGGGCCTTGCCCAGCAGGGCATGGCGATCACGGAGCGGTTCCTGAACCGGCTCCCGACGGTGACGATCCGGGCCGGACACCGGGTGCGCGTGTATTTCACCTCGGATGTCCTGGTGCCGAGAGATGTGACGGAGAAGTAGCGAAGGGAGGCAGTCATGCGAGTACTCACGGGAAAGAGGGTCCTAGCCGCCGCAGCGTGCGCGGCATTGCTGCTGGCAGCGGCGCGTCCGGGAAGGGCAATTATCGGGTCGATCCTGCAGATCGCCCAGATGGGCACGCTCGTTTCGCACACCGCGAGCCTGCTGGTCGAAGCGCGGAAGCGCTTCGACCAGCTGACGGACACGATCAGCGACATCCGCGGCATGAAGGACCGGATCGAGGGCGAGATCGCCTCGGTGGGCAGCATCGCGACGCAGCTGGGGCCGGGCTGGCGGGATCTCTACGCCGACTCGAATGCGCTACTGCAGGAGGCCATGTCGCTGCCCTCGGACCTTCGAGATGCCCACGGGGACCTGTTCGACACGCTGACGAGCACGGCGGGCTCTTCCTCTCCGGCGGCGGAATGGCGAGCCTACACCGGGAACCCGGTGAGCGTCACGGACCTAGCCGGAACGCTCGGCGCGGAGCCCGGGAGTTCGGTGGCACTGGCGCTCCAGGCGTCGCTGGGAGCGCTGCAGCGCACCGAGACACTGGGAACGGCGGTGCGCCAGGCGGTCCGCTCGGCAAGCGAGACGGCGAGATCGGCGAAGGCCGCGAACGAGAAGCACCGCGAGCCCGCGCAGTTGCAGAACGCCTCGCAGGCGGCCCTGCTGCAGAAGATCCTCGCCGCGCAACTGACCCAGAACGAACTGCTGGCATCGATCACCCAAGTCCAGGGAATCTCGGCCGCGGCCGGGACCTTGGATGTCGAGGAGCGGTCGAGGTCGCGCAACGCCGCGGCGGCGGACCTGGCCGCGTCCAAGGCCGCGCTCGAGGCGGAGCGGGCACGCATCCGAGCGCTGCAGGAGCCGGGAGCCGCCGAGTCGGGGGTGGAGGGCCTGTACTCCCTCGCTTGGATGACCCGGGGCAGCTAGGTGGCCGACGCGGTCCCGCATGACCCGGCCACGGTCGCGAACTACCTGCGCGACAACCCCGGCGACATCGTCGGGGTGTTCGACCAGGCTGCCTCTGGATTCTTCGCGGCGGCCTCTCCGCCCGTGCTGGAGGCGGGGCAGTTCATCGCCGGGGGCCTGGCCCTGATCGGGACGGTGCAGCGCGGGGCGGGGTACGCGCTCGGAGGGCACGTCGACACCTCCGGGCTGATGCGCTACCTGCTGCAGGTCGCCTTCGTGCTAGGCCTGCTGCAGTTCTGGAACAACGAGCTTCCCGGAGCGGGACAGAGCATCCCCCAGCTAATCGCCGGCCAGGGGGCGTGGCTGATCGACACGCTGCTGTCGTCCGCCCTCAGCGACATGCTGGGCCGTCTCGAGGGAATCTGGACGGCCTTCACCAGCGGAACCGTCAGCGGCGCGGTATGGACCACGCTCGGGGCGCTGTTCACGGGCGGGTCCGCGGTCCTGCTCTACACGATCCTGGGCCCGGCGGTCACGGCCACGCTGGTGGTGCTCGCCATCGGCACGCTCGCAGCCGGGCTGGCCCAGGTCGTCTGGGCCGGCGTCGCGATCAGCATCTGCATCCTGCTCGGGCCGATCCTGGTGCCCTGGCTGCTGTGGAAGCCGGCCGAGTTCCTGTTCTGGGGATGGCTCAAGACAGTCATCACCTACAGCCTGTACGGGGCCGTCGCGGTAGCGGTGATCCGTACGTTCATGGACGCGATGCTCGTGCAGGTGGAGGCCGTGGTGAACACGGCCGACTGGGGCAGCGGCGGGGCCCAGCTGATGGCGTCGGCGGTGACGGCGTTCCTGCTGGCGATCACCTCGCTAATGGGAATGATCAAGGTGCCGTCCCTGGCGAACGGGCTGGTGAGCGGCTCGGGAGCTGCAGGCAGCGGGATCGCCGAGGCCGTAACCCAGGGCGCGGCGGGTTCGGCGGCAGCCACGGCGGGACCCGCGCTCAGCGGGGCCGGGGCTGCGGCAGCAGGATTCGGGGGACCCCAGGCGTCGCCGTTCAGCGGCGGCTCTCTCGGCGTCGGCGGCAGCCGCGTGGCATCCGCCGCGGTGCATGCCGCGGGTGCGTTTGTCGGCAGTGCCGGCCAAGTGGTTTCTGGGATGGCGGGGCGCCAGCTGCCCCTGACAAAGCCCAGGCGCGACGGAGGATGAGCATGAAGAACCCCTTCCGAAAGAAGAGCGAGACCGAAAACGGGCCGCCGCGGAAGGCCGGGCCCCGCAAGAAGGAACGCGCCGAGCCCGCCCAGCAGTTCGCCGAGATCTGGGGCGAGGCGATGGTCGCCGCGCGGCACTTGCGCATCGGGACTGCCGCGCTGGCTGCGCTGTGCCTCGTCCTTGCGGCGGGCTGGTGCACCTCGGCCGGCCGTACGCTCAAGCCGATCGTGATCCGGGTCGACGAGATCGGCCGGGCCGAGGCGGTGCGCTACGAGGCCGTGGAGGCGAACCCCGCGGCGACGGATCCGACGGTGCAGTACTTCCTGCACTCGTTCATCGCCGACCACTACTCGCGCAACCCCGCGACGGTCCAGGAGCGCTGGACGCGGAGCCTGACGTTTCTCTCGCCCGACGCGGCCTACCCGATCATCGAACGGACGACACCCGAGATCGCGCTCGTGTCCCGCAGCGCGGTGACCGAAAGCTCCCAGGTGGAGAACGTGCTGTTGCGCATCGAGCCTGGCCCGGAGCCGCCCTACCGGGCGAGCGCGGACTACGAGATCGCCCACTACGTGCGGGGCGAGGAGCGCGGCCGCGAGCAGTGGACGGCGCACCTGATGTTCACGTTCGCGCCGGTTCCCCAGGAACTGATCGCGACGAACCCGCTGGGGCTGTTTGTGGTGAGCCTGGAGACAGCGCAGGCGCTCGACCTGCGGGAGACGCGGTGACGGCGAATCAGGTCGCGCTGGGGCTTTCGATAGTCGCCTGGGGCGTGCTGGCGGGGGTCTTCATGAAGCACATGGAATGGATGCGCCCGCACATGACGCTCGTGCTCGCCGAGTACGGGGACCGGATCGGCGCGTACCTGGCGGCCGCCGCGATCTGCCTGTACGCGGGCCTTTACCGGACCGCGCGCTGGCTCGGGATCGGGGACCTCGGACGCAAGATGAACGTGCTCGAGGTCGGCCTGAGATCCGACTCGCCGCACGACGAGGCGCTGGCGCGGGCACTAGCGCGGCAGCGTTCGGGCGAGGGGCTGTGAGATGTCGCGATGGTCCCGGGGGAATCCGCAGCAGCCGCACGGCCGGGCAGCCCAGGCGAATCCGGATCCGAACCCCTCCAGGAGTCGCAACGGGCGGCGGGACGCTCCGCGGCCTGACAAGCCACGCGGGCCGAGGACGCGCCGGGATCGCGAACGGGACCCGCACGAGCGCCGGGTGCCGTTCGAGGAGCGCAAGCGGCTGGCGCTGGACGACCTCTCGATCTACCGGGCGGTCAGCTTCCGGGACCTGTCGGATGCCCGTTTCGGCGGGAACGACTTCGCCGCCCGGCGGGGCCTCTCGCAACTGGGCGAAGCAGGTCTCGTGGTCCGCGGGAAGGGCTGGGGCCCGCGGGGCAAGCCGTTCCTGATTCTGGCGACGACCGCCTCCGGAGTCCGCGCCGCCGCCCGGCGCGGGCCGGAAGACCAGCGACGCTGGCACGGGCTGGTGAAGCCCAGCGAGGCGCACCACGACACGGCCGTCTACAGGGCGGCCCGCGAGAAGATCGCAGAACTGGAGGGGGACGGCTGCAAGGTTGTCCGGATCCGGATCGACGCGGAGCTAAAGAGCGAGCTGGCCAAGGCCGCCGAAAGCGCGCGCGCCGAGGGCGGGCCGCATGCGGCCCGGGCAGCGCAGCACCGCGTGGCCCGGGAACTGGGCCTGCCCGTCTCCGATGGAAAGGTGCACGTCCCGGACGTGCAGATCGAGTTCGAGCGCCCGGACGACTCTTCGGCCGCGGAGCCCGGCCGGGCGAACGTCGAGGTGGTCACCGCTTCGTACAAGGACGCGGCGATCAAGGCGAAGGCGGCCATGGGGTTCCACCTTGCGGCAAGCGGCTCGGCGGCGCTGTGCAAGATGCAAGCCGCGCTGGGCGGGGACCGCATCGACTTCGGCGAGACCGAGGGCCGCGGCGGCGGCCGCGGCCCTGACGCCGAACTGGAGTTCTGATGACGGCGAGCAGGATCTTCGACACGGACCTCGTGACGGAGGCCGTCGCGGACGCGACCGGGCTCGGGCGGCGGGCGGCGGAATGGACGGCGCTCGTCGCCCTGCATGCGGGCATCTTCACCCGCCTGCAGCTGCGCGCCTGGCTGGGGAGTTCGTCGCCTGACGCGGCACGGTCCGAGGCCTCGCGGATCATCGGCAGCCTGCGATCTCACGACCTCGTCACCGAGGAGGAGCTGGCCGGCATTGGCCAGTACGTGCACATTCGCGCCAAGAAGATCTACCGCGCCATGGGCGAGGCGGACAACCGCAACCGGCGCCGGCCAAAGCGGGAGAAGGCGATCGAGCGGCTGCTCTGCCTGGACTACGTGCTCGATCATCCGGACGAGGCATGGTTGCCAACCGAGGGCGGCAGGCGGCAGGCCTGCGAGGAAGCGGGGATCGATAGCGACACCTGGCCCCGGAAGGTGTATCCGGCCAAGGACGGGGAGAGCGAGACAACGAGGTACTTCGTAGAGAAGTTCCCGCTGGCCGTGGATCCCGAGAGCCGCAGCGCGGTGGTCGCGTGCGTGAGCCCGGGCTCGACGACCGCGCGGCTCGGGACCTGGCTCGAAGCCTACAGCCCGTTGTTTGAAGCCCTCGGCCGGGCGGATTTCGCGCTGACGATGGTGCACGTATCGTCCCAGCCGGAACTGGAGGAACCCGCCCTCAAGGACCTGCAGTCGGCGGCGCGGAAGCTCGGATCCGGGACTGCGGATGAAGCGAGGCTGGAGCGGATTCGCCAGGCCATCCGGGTCGGCACGAAGGAATCTCTCGAGCCGGTCGGCGGCCTCTCGCAGGCCCTCGAAACCTCGCGCAAGATCCAAGCGCGGCGAGAGAAAGAGGGCTCCGCGAAACCGATGCGGGTGACGGCGCAAGCCTGGACCTCGACTCGAATCGCGGGCTCGGAGAGCGACGCATGAGAGCGCGGACGCCTTCGGCAGACGCCTCCGCGGCCCCCCGGTGCCGCCCCGCCTTCCTGCAAGGAAAAATCCCGGGAGCGACCTCTCCGAAAGGCCCGCGCGTGCATGCGAGGGCCGTTTTCGGGGGGGTCGCTCCCGTCCCGCCGGCCGTCCGGCGCCGTCGCCCCGGTCGTCCCGACCGGATCGCTAACCCCCTGCCAGACAAGACTTTGGCGTGGACGCGACTGTTTCGCGGAGGGTGCCTGTCGTGTTTCGGTTTCGGACAAAGCGTGTTTCGGAGCGACGATTTCCCCGAAACATCGGACAAAAAGTGTTTCGCCGGCGGGACCACGGTCCCCACGCTGCGGGAGAAGCCTCGATGACGGCGCGAACGGTGGCTGCGGTGATGGCGGGAACGGCGGCCTGGTACCTGCACCCACAGCACTCACCCTGGCCGGCGTCGGGGACGGTGCCGATCCTCGATATGATCGAGCTGCGCAATCCTGGCGCGTACTTGCTCTTCCGGGCATGGTGGTTTCTGGCTCCGCTGGCGACCGGAGCAACTCTCGCCGCGGCCCTGATGTCGGCTTGGACCGTCTGGGGGCCGGTGGTGCGGAGGAGAACCGCCGCTCACGGATCGCTGCCCGCGGATCCTTTCGACCCATCGAGCGAGGAGATCTCGCTCACCGTCGGCGAGCTGCACCACCCGACCGAGCCCGCCGAGTCCCCGTCGCCGTCGTGGCTGTCGATCCCCGCCCGGGGCTTGTTCACCGGGATCTGCATAGTCGGCGCGGTGGGGTCGGGCAAGACCTCGGCCTGCATGCACCCGTTCGCCGAGCAGCTGCTCGGCTGGCGCGCGGATGATCGGGAGCGGCGAGCAGCGGCCTTGGTGCTCGAGGTTAAGGGGGACTTCTGCTTCGCAGTGCGCGGCATGCTCGAGGAGTCGAACCGGGAGGAGGACTACCGCGAGCTGTCCCTCGAAGGGGAGTGGGCGTGGAACCCCCTCAACGAGCCGGAGATCGACTCCTACTCGCTCGCCTACTCGGTGGGCTCCCTGCTGAACCAGCTCTTCGGCAAGGGCAAGGAGCCGTTCTGGCAGCAGGCCTACACGAACCTCGTGCGCTTCACGATCGAGCTGCACCGGCTCGAGGAGAAGCCTTGGTTTACCCTGCAGGACATCTACCGGCTGGCGATTGCCGGAGACCGGTTCTTGGCCCGCATCGAGGAGGCGGGCCAGCGCATCCCGGCGGAGTGGGCGGCAGGCGCGGACACGGAGGTCGTGCCCGTCGAGCGCGCCCGGATCGAGGCCGAAGACCTCGCATCCAAGCTCGCCGAGCTCGTGCGCTGGGAGTGGGCCCACGCATCCGACGGGTGTTACGAGGCAGCTGCCAAGGAGTCCGATTTCGAGGAGCTGGAGCGGATCCTTGGGCATCCCCCGCGAAGGATCGTGCCGGCGGAGCTGGTGCTGGGCACGAGCGGTCCGAGCCGGGAGGAGCGCCGCGAGCGACGGCTGCGCTTCGAGGCCGTGCAGCGCTGGTTCTTGGATGACTGGGCCCAGCTCGACCAGAAGCTGCGGACCTCGATTGTCGAGGGGATCAGCTCGTTCCTGTCGCTGTTCGACGAGCCGGGCGTCGCGGACGTGTTCTGCCCGCCAAAGCCGGGATCGGAACGGCCCGGCGGCCGGCGCCTGCTGCCGCCAATGGAAGAGCTGATCGAGTCCGGCGCAGTGTTGGCGCTGAACATGCCCGCCGGAGCGAACCCCGCCCTGGCCCGAGTGATCGGCGTCATGCTCAAGCAAAGCTGGCTACAGGCCCTGCTGCGGAGGCCGCGGGCGATGGCGGACCCGAAGAACTCCGGCCATTTCTGGCGCCCGGCAATCTTCATCTGCGACGAGTACCACTCGTTCGCGACGACAGGGGGCGACGACCCGGGAGGGGACGAGAGGGCCTTCGCGCTCTCGCGCCAGTCGCGCTGCGTGCCGGTGGTGGCCACGCAGTCGCTCTCCTCGCTGCGCTCGGCCACCCATGGCACGGACGCCTGGCGGACGCTGTTGCAGACGCTGCGGACCAAGGTGTTTCTGAGTCTCTCCGATGACTTCAGCGCCGAGCAGGCCTCAAAGATGTGCGGGCAGGCCGAGGTGCTCAAGCCGAATTATTCATTCTCGGAGTCGGCCTCGCGAGCCGGCGTGTCGCTGCTGACTGCGAAGGCAGGCGGCTCGCGCGGGAGCCTGAGCGCCTCCCGGAGCTACTCGCCGCGGCTGGAGGCGAAGTTCAAGCAGCGGGACTTTGCCGAGCTGGACAACGCGCAGGCCATCGTCGTGCCGTACGACGGCGTGCGGGCGCTCCCGTCGACGCGCTGCTACCTGAAGCCCCACTACCTGCCCCGCGAGCGGTCCTACTTCCGCCAGCGAGAGAGGGGCGAGCTGTGACCACGGTCGCGCGTGACGAGGCCTTGGCGCCGATCCTACCGTTCCTGAACCCGATCGAGGACCTGCTGCTGGACGAGAGCGTGACCGAAATCATGGTCAACTCCGCCGACGTGGTCTTTTGCGAGCGCCACGGGCTGCTGGAAAGCTGCCCTGCGCCTGGCTGGACCCAGCGAGAGCTGGAACGGGCGATCGTGCAGATCGCTCGCAGCCTGGACTCCGACATCGGGCCGGCAGAGCCGCTACTCGATGCCCGGCTGCCCGACGGCTCGCGCGTGGCGGCCGTTCTTCCTACGATCTCGGAGACCCCGGTGTTGACCATCCGCAAGCACCCCGCGAAGGCGTTTACCGTCGACCAGCTAGTGGAGTCGGGCACGCTGCCGCCCGAAGTGCTCGAGACGGCCCGCCACGTGCTCGCGGCCAGGGGCAACATCCTAGTGGCGGGCTCGACCAGCTCGGGCAAGACGACGCTGCTCAGCGCGCTGCTGAATGACCTCGAGCCAGGTGAGCGATACCTGGTGATCGAGGACACAGCCGAGATCCAGCTCGAGCAGCCCCACACCCTGCGGCTCACGGCACGCAAGGCGGCGCCCGGGCGGCCGGCGGTGACTATCCGTGACCTCGTGAAGGCGGCCCTGCGCCACAGGCCCGACCGGCTGGTCGTGGGAGAGGTGCGAGGCGGGGAGGCATGGGATCTGATCCAAGCGCTCAACACGGGGCACGGAGGGGCCATCAGCACGATCCACGCGAACACGGCGGAGGACGCGCTCATGCGGCTGGCGACCTGCGCCCTGATGCAAGAGGGATCCGGGTCGGTGCCATGGGCGGCGCTGGCCTCGATCATCGGGGCAGTGACGGACCTAGTGATCCACGTCGCGCGATGGCAGGGCGTGCGCATGGTGGGCGAGGTACTGCGGGTGAGGCGCTACGACCACGGCCGGCAGGCTTGGGAGACGGAGCCGGCATGGCCTCTCCCCGCGGGAACGGAGAAGGAGCGATGAGGCGCGACGCATCGGCCTATATCCGAGCCAACTTCCAGCCCGAGGACCGTCTGGCAGTCGTCCTGATCCAGCAGGAGGGCGACGAGAAGGGCCGGGTCATGCAGAAATTCTGGTCGGCTTCGATGGCTGCCGCGGCGAAGACCCAAGCATGGCTGCGCTATAGGAACGCGCACGGGTGGGACGTCTACGCAAGTGCGAACCCGCTCAAGCCGGGTGCGCGCGGACGCCACAAGGAGGACGTCCTAGAGGCGCGCTGGCTGTACCTGGACGCCGACCGGAACGGTGAAGCGACGCTGAAGCGGATCGATGCCGACGCCGAGATCGGGGAGGTCCCGCAACCGACGGCGGTCGTGAACACGAGTCCCTGCCGCTATCAGGTGCTTTGGCGCATCCAAGGCACGGAAACAGCGCGGGCCGAGGACATGCTGCGCTGGCTGGCGCATCACTACGGGACGGACCGGGCCGCGACCGACTGCGCGCGGGTGCTCAGGCTCCCGGGCTTCCGGTCGCGCAAGCGCGACGCGCCCGTCCGGCTGCTGCGCTACCGCCACGGACCCCCGTCGAGATTGGAGGACTTTCCCCAGGGCCCGCCGCTTCCGGATGCCTCATGGGGCGTGAGGGAGCGGCAATCGCTGCGGCCCGGCCAGGTGCGACCCGAAGGTGCCGGAGGCGACACGTCGAAGTCGGGGCAGGACTGGGCCTGGACGCGCGACCAGTTGCGCAAGGGGCGAACTGCCGCGGAGGTAAAGACGGAACTGGCGGCCAGGAGGCCGGACAAGTCCAACCCCGACCAGTACGCCAGCCGCACGGTCAACAACGCAGAGCGATCGCTGGCCGCTGAATTCGGGCGCTCGCGGTGAGGGTGCCCAGGTGCCACGCTCGCTCCTGCGAATCTGGCGAATCGCGCTGGCGCTGCCGGCCGCTGCGGCGGCTGCGCAGGACCCGTGCCTAGCATTCGAGGACGTAACCGAGCGAATCGCCTGCTACGCCGCGGAGGGTGCCTTGACTAGGAGCGGTAGCGGGGAGGAGGAGACGCCGGGCTGGAGGGTCGGAAACGAGACGGATCCGATCACCGACGAGACGAGCGTGGTGCTTCGCAGGCGCGCGGAGATGCCGCACCGGGATGTCGACGGGGTGCCCGCACCGCCGAGTCTGACGATTACCTGTTACCGGGGCCGAGATGTGCTGCTGAGCCTGGAGGCCTTTGAGGCCTTGGCCGCAGGTGACAGCGCCAAGCCGGCCGAAACCCTGATCACCTACCGCATCGGCGCTGACGCTCCTGTGGAGGGGGCCTGGGCATCGTCGCCGCCACGATATCGGGACGCCTACCTGACACAGCACTCGGGCTCGCTGATCCTGGCCAGGGTCCTGGCGGAGGAGGATCCGGAACACGTGCTGTTCCGCTACCGGGCGGTTCCGGAAGGCGGGACGCGGACGGTGCGGTTTGGACTGGACGGGCTGGCAGCGCTGCTGCCGCGAGTGGAGGAAGCGTGTGGAACCCGCTAGGAATCGGGAGTTGCCGGGGGGCAGCGGCAGGCCCGGACGCCGCCTTCCGAGGCTTGCCAGTTCCCGGGATCGGGGGGAAGATCGGCTCATGGCAAAGAGTCTGAATCGCGTCGACCTGCTGGGCTATCTGGGAGGCGACGCCAAGATCAAGGAATTCCCCGACGGCACCTCGGTAGGAGATGTGTCGGTGGCAACTGACTACAGCGTTCAGGACAGCAACGGCACCTGGAGGGAGCGCACCGAGTGGCACTCGGTTGTGATCTGGGGTGCCGCGGCCGCGGCCGCGGTGCTGAAGAAGGGCGCCCGCGTGCATCTGACCGGACGGCTGCGGTCGCGATCCTGGGACAAGGATGGCGAGCGGCGGTACAAGACGGAGGTCATGTGCAACGCCACCGACGTGATCGTCGCATGGCTGCCTGGCCAGGACGGCCCGCCGACAGGGAGCGCGCCGGAAGGAGGGCCGGGTGAGCGGTCTGCTTGAGGTGGGGCGGGGCCCCGAGGCAAGACCGAAACCTGCCCTGGGTCCGACTCGGCGGAACGGGGTGGCAAGGCGGATGTCCGATGTACTCCACGGGCGGCCCGCGCTCTCGCCTGCCGCCCTAGGAGCGATTCTGCTAGCGGAGGGATATGCCTCGCTGGCAACCGAGATCCTGGCTTTGCGGCGGATCGTGCCCTGGGCCGGGAGCGCGGTGTCGGTCACGGCCGTGCTCCTGGCAGTCTATCTGGCAGCCCTTGCCGGAGGGTACCGACGTGGCGGCATGCTGGCACGCCGTGGCGATCCCAAGCCCCGGCTGGCCGCGCGGCTAGCGGGCGCCGGAGCCCTGGCGGCATTCTGGCTGAGCGACGTCGGCACCCTCGCGGCGTTCGGCCTCCCGCTGCCCCCTCTTGCGCAGGTTGCGGCCTATTCGGTCGTGGGGATCGCGCCTGTGGCATGGCTGCTGGCGGAGAGCGTGCTGCTGGCCCACGCCTGCGCCCCGTCCCACGAGCCCTCCGAGAAGGCTGGCGGGGTCTTCGCGCTTTCCACCGCGGGCAACGTGTTGGGAGCGCTGCTGACGACGTTCGTGCTGCTGCGATTCCTCGGTACCGCCGCTGCGGCCATCGTCCTGGTCGGCGGCTTGCTTCTCGCCGCCGCGATTGCGAGCCTGCGCAGCATTCCCGTTGCCGCTGCGGTCGCAATGGCCGCATTCCCCGCACTGGACCTGTGGATCGAAGCAACGCAGTACGTGGAGAGGAATGCCTACGCCGACTACCGGATCGTCGAACTGGGCGATGGCGGCCGGATGTTGGGCGTGTCCGGCCAGGGAGCCTCCCGGCACGACGCGGAGGCCCGGGGCTGGGACTACGCCGAGCGGGTAGAGCGAACTCTCTGCGAGGCAGACGAGAGGCGCGTACTGATCTTGGGCGCGGCGGGGATGACCCTGGGAAGGGGCGCTCCCTGCGGACTGGACACCACGTTCGTCGATATCGATCCCGCCCAAGAGCGAATCGCGGCGCACTTCCTCGGGGTGCCGCCGGGCAATGCGGGCCGCTTCGTGGCGGCCGACGCCCGTGCGTTCTTGCGCGGCGACGCAGGGGGCTGGGAGGCGATCGTCGTCGACACGTACTCGAACCGCCGCACGATCCCCCAGCACCTGCTTACGGCCGAGTTTTACAGGCTCGCGAGGTCGAGGCTCTCGGACGGCGGGTCGCTGTACGTGAACCACCTGACCTGGCCGGACGCCGCGCTATTCCGGACGCGAGCTGAGCGCACGTTGCGGTCAGTCTTCGCGGACTGCTCGGCGTGGCCCATCGGGATCGAGCAGGGCCGCGGGTGGCACGAGGCGCTGTCCGGTTCCGGAAACCTGCTGTTCCGCTGCCGGAAGTCCGGTCTGGACGACGACAGGGCGATCTACTCCGACGGCCTGCCCCGGGCCGACTTGGACCGGTCGCTGCGGTAGCCAGCGCAGTGGTGGCCCGCGACGGGGAATCCAATCCCTGCAACTGGCGGACGCCCGGCGCGATCCGTCGTGGGCGCGGCTGTGCGAGTGCGGTATAGGGCGGTCGGCGGCCAATCGTGGTCATACGAACCTTCAGGGACGGTTCGTACGAATGGAGCTGCGAGGATTGCGACACGCGGAGTTTGGAGTGGGCCCACCGCGGGCCGCGCAGGTCCGTGTGCAAGGCGTGCCAGAACAGGCGCTACCGGGAGCGAGGCGGCGACGCCGTGCGGGAGCGGAACCGGGATCGGATGCAGCGGAGGCGGCAAGGGAACCGCCCCGGGTCGCGCCCGGCACAAGGGTAGGCAGGCGGGAGTCAGCGAGGATCCGCGCTGCGATTGCCCGAAACGGCGATTCCCTGACGCTGTTGGAGCGGTGTCGCCCCAATTCCCGGCCGCCAGCGCGATCAGCGGGCTGACAGATGCGGCCGGGATCCACGCGCTTGCGGCGCGAATGACGGCCTCGTAGTCCCGCCGAGTCGACTGCCCGGCGCGCGAACACGTGCCAGCGAGACCCGGCAAGGGTTCGCGCGGAGGCTGCCGCTGCGCTAGGGCGAGAGACGCATCGGCGTTTCGGTCGTACCGTCCCTCCCGGTTGGACTGCGGAGCCTTGGCATTAGACCTCGGAGTGTCGACTCCCGGCATTTGAATCCGAATCTCCAGGCTCTTGCCGGGCGACTTCCGCATAGGCTGCCGGGGCACAGAACCGGGGCCGCGGCGGGGTTCACAAAACGCGGAATCACGCATACGTTGGGGCCATGACAGACACACCTGAATTCCTTGTCGAGTGCGCGACGGCCGACGAGGTGGACCGGGCCCTTGGCCTCGGCTTTGCAATCGAGACGACGCCGGAAGTGGCCGCCCAGTGCGGGGCTCCTGCACGCGGCGAAGCCGATGTCGTGGACACCCTCGAAGACGTTCTGGAGGCGTTCCTGCACCCGCTCGGCGACGGGGAGGCGGACTCCCGATGAGCGGCCGGATGCTTCGGGATCGCTATGCAGCCAGCGCGGCAGAAAAGACCGACGCGCACTACCGCAAGGTGGCGGACCTCTTGATCGATCAGATCGAGAGCGGCACGGCGAGTTGGACGCAGGCCTGGCAGCCGGGCGAGAAGGCCCTGCCGCGCAACGTGTCCACCGGCAAGGCCTATCGCGGCGGCAATTCGGTCTGGCTGGCCAGCGTCGGCCAGATGCGCGGCTACAAGGACGAGCGCTGGGGGACCTACAAGCAGGTGGAGACATTGGGAGGCCAGGTGCGCCGCGGCCAAAAGGGCGCCTCCATCCTGTTCTGGCAGTTCGAGACGAGGAAACTGGCGCGCGACGGGCGCGGCCGGCCGGTTCTGGACGAGGAGGGCAAGCCAGTGTACGAGACCACGCCGCTGGACAGGCCCCGGTCCTATCCCTATACGGTCTTCAATGCCGAGCAGTGCACCGGGCTGCCACGCCGCGAGCCGCCAAAGGGAGCGCTCGCCTGGGACTCGATCGAGGCGGCGGAACGGGTTCTGAAGGAGTCCGGGGCGGCGATCGAGAACATCCGCCAGAATCGGGTCTACTACGATCTGGGCCGCGACCTCATCGTCATGCCGGACAGAGAGCAGTTCCCGAGCGCTCCGACCTACTACCAGTCCGCCCTGCACGAGCTGGGGCACTGGACGGGCCACCCGGACCGGCTCAACCGGCAGACTCTGGTCGAGGGGATCCGCGAGGGTGCCCGCTCGCCGCAGTACGCCCGGGAGGAGTTGCGGGCAGAGATCAGCTCGATGATTACGGGGGACCGGCTGCAGCTGGGTCACGACTCATCGCGGCACGCAGCCTACGTGAGTCACTGGATCCAGACGCTCAAGGACGACCCGCGGGAGATATACCGGGCCGCTCAGGACGCGCAGGTGATGAGCGACTACTTGCTGGACCGCCCCCGGGAGAAGGTCACAGAACGAGAGTCCGAGCCTGCGGAACGGCCTGAGCGCGTGCCAAGGAATCCGTTTCGCCAGCCAGAGGAACGGCCCGAACAGCAGAGGCTGTTCCAGCGGGAAGCCGCAGTTCCGAGCCGCTAGCCGGGGCGTCTCCGGCCGGCGGGGTTCAGGCCGCGACCGAATCAGGGTCGAGGCCGACCGCATGGTCGTAGTCCTCGACGGCCTCTTCGTGGCGACCCAACTCGGACTTGGCGTGGCAGCGGCAGAGGTAGGCACGCGCATCGTTCGGATTGAGGCGGATGGCCCGGTCGTAGTCGGCAATGGCTTCCTCGAACCGGCCCACGGCGCTGCGGGCTTCCGCCCGCTCGAGATAGAGTGCCGGGTTGCGCGGGTCGAGGCGAATCGCCTCGCTGCAGTCGGCGATCGCTTCCTCGTTCCTTCGCAACTCTTCCGGGTCCAAGCCAGGGCCGGGCCGTCCGTCCGGAGCGACCGCATTGCCGCCGGACACGGAGCCAGATCCCGCAGTGCCATTCGCGGCAGCCCTCAACGTAGAGGCAGGAGTGGATTCTGGCTCCGCAGCAACCAGATAGGGAACCGGCCCGAGACCGTCAGCGAACCGTTCCGGAGAGACCGCGGCCCCGGAGAGCAGGTCTCGTGACATGGGAACGTAGCGCCGAGCCGCCGCCGCTCCGATGCTCGCCGCGTCCGCGATGGACCGGAACTTCGCATAGGCCCAGAGCCCGCCGATGCCGATCGCAATGCCGAGGAACACCAGCACGAACCCGTTGGCTTCCTGCCAGCGCTCGATCCGCCGCTCGCGCTCGTCCAGCAAGTCGCTGCGGAGATCGTTGACCTGGCGCTGCAGGTCGACGACGGCCGCGCTGCCGGAACCGGCGGGGCGACCGTCCCCGCGGGCTGTCGCGCCCGCCTCTGCGGGTTCCGCCCGGGCACCTGTGCCAGCCGCTAGAACGGCGGCGAAAGCGGCGGTCCGGAACGCGTGCCCCCAACGGCGCACGGGGCTATTCCTCATCGTCGCTCCGCTCCCGCAGGTCGTACAGGGACTCGGGCCCGAACACGGTCCACTCCTCGAGCCAGTTCTCCTCTTCGGCGAAGGCCCCGATGTAGCCCTCCCCCTCCTCCGGCAGGGCCTGCGAGTCGGCCTTGGGCCGCGGGTCGGGGTTGGCGAACCAGCGCACGTCGCGCAGCCTCGGGGGGCGGGAGATGAACTCCACCGCCTGCTGGATGCCGCCTCTCAACTGGTGGACTCCGTTGAGGTACAGCAGCGCGGAAGTGACCGAGCTCTCGCCTTCCCCGAAGAGCAGGGCGGACCGGCCCCGGGCCTCGATGGCGCCGCCGAAGAAGCGGGTCGCCAGCAGGTCCCGGGCTATCAGCCCGCTGCCGGTCCGCAAGCGCACTGCGACCCCCTTGCGCTGGCGACGGGTGTAGGGAAATCTATGCAGCAGGGTGACGTTGGACAGCGTGGGCAGCGAGCGGGGCGCCAGGTCGTGGCCCTCCGGGTCGTTGCCGCCGACGAGGCCGTCGACGCCCCAGTCTCCGTGGTGGACATAGAGGTGCGAGGCGCCGCCGCGCCAGCCGCGCTCCCAGGACAGGCCGGCATTGCCCGAGCCGCTGGCGACGCAGTGCTCGCAGACGGCAGTGCCGCCGTGGAAGGAGAAGCCGTCCCCGAGGCTGGCGCGGGCCTGGATGTGGTCCAGCACCGTGCCGCTGCCGGCCCCGTACAGCCCGATCGCGGGAGCGACCGCCTCGGGGTCGCCGGAGGCCCCGGCGAACTCCACGCACACGTAGCGCAGCACGCCGCTGGACTCCCCCTCGTCGGTGCCGCCGTAGACCGGCCGCTCGGGGGGCAGCACGCCCGGCGCCACGCCCTCCAGGCGCGTCACCGGGGCGTTGCCGAGGATGCGCAGCCCGCCCCAGCAGCCGGGCTGGCGGTAGCCCGTGAACGAGGAGCAGGTCAGTACCACGGGAGCCTCGCGAGTGCCCTCGGCCACGATGCGGCCGCCGGGCTCGACGATGATCGCGGCGTGGGGCCCGTGGGCTTGCAGCAGGGTGCCGGGCTCGATGGTGAGGGTGGCGCCGGCGTGCACGAACAGCTGGTAGCCGAGGTAGTAGAGGGTGTCGGCGTGCAGGGTCATGTCGGAGCGGATCTCGCGGTCGAAGCCGGCGCGGTTGAGCAGCACGGAGCGTTCGGCGACGACGAACTTGGCCCAGGCGCGGCGGGTGTGCAGGGACTCGGCCAGCTCCTCCTTGAGGTACTCCTGGTCCTGCTCGCTGGGCTCGCCGGGCCGCAGCTCCAGGACGAACTGCCACAGGCCGGGCCCGGGGGCCGCGCCCTCGAAGACTAGCTCGCGGTCGGCCGCGGAGAGGAGTTGGGGGAGCGCGACGCGGACGGGCAGGCCGCGCCGGTCGACGGCCTCGGGGTGCAGCTGGCCCCGTGCGGAGAGCGGGGCGAGCCAGCGGCGCTCGCCGCCGGCCCGCTCGAGGTAGACGAAGGTGCGGTAGCGACCTTGGTCGTCGTGGGGGTCGAGGCTGAGGTAGAGGCGGACGGTCTCGCCGGCGCGGTAGCCGGGCTTGTCGGTCCACAGCGCCAGCTGCAGCGGCTCGGGCCTGAGGGTGAACGGCGCGGCCTCGGTGGGGGGATCGTCGACCGGCGGCGGCGGTGGCGGCGGCGGGATCACTCCCTCGTCGTTGTCGTTCACGGTCACGCTGGCGGCACCTTGCGTGCTGTGCACGCTGTAGCCCGTGCCCGCGTTCAGTGTCACCGCCACCGCGCCGTTCGCCTCGTCGGTGCCGTCGTCCACCGTGTCCACCGTGTAGGTCGCCGGGCCGGACGTTCCCACCGTCACCGTCTTCGAGCCTAGGTCGCCCGTCGCCACGAAGTCGCCCGTCTGCGAGACGTTCAGGTTGACCGTCAGGTCCGCGGCCGGGGCCGGCGCGGCCGTCAGCGTGAAGCTGGCGCTGCCGCCCTCGGTCACCGCCGCGCCGCCCGCGATGCTCACCACCGGCGTTGCCGCTGTAAGTCCCCTGAGCGCGATCATCGGCTTCTCGGCATCGCTTGCCTCGGTCCAGCTGCCAGGAGGATTGAACTGCAGGAAGTGTCTCTTGTCAGCAAGGCTCCATCCGCTGGCCGCGCCCGAATCCTCGTCATTGCTAGTGGTCTTGGCAAGGTTGGTTGTGTCCGTTCCGGTGCTGAGACTGATGACCACGGCGTAGGTCGTGTTCGCAGCCAGTGTCGCGCCCGTGTCCGCGGTGAACGTGTTGGTCGCGCTGGCGGTGAGGGCTGCCGGGTTGTTCAGCACGTGCAGGCTGGAGTTGGGGACGCCGGAGGTCGTGGTGTAGATGCTCACCCGGGTATTGGCGGAGGGCGTTCCGGAGGCCAGCTCGACATCGACCTCGGAAAGCGTGTAGCCGGCCGCGTTGCTGCCGGTCGTGAAGGTTAGCGCGTTGAGCCATTGACTGCTTCCGCCTACTGTTAGGCTGCCGCTAGCTGCGGTCTGCCCGGTGTTGCCGACGAACATCTCAGAGCCGTGGACGGCGATCTGCAGAGCACCGTCCGTGACGGGTATCCAAACGGTACTGGCCCATGACCGCGCGACCATGCCGTCGGCTATGCTCCAGCCCGCCACCGAGTCCGCATTCTCGGCGCCCGAAGTGTCCACATATACCCTTGCATCGTTGTTATATCCCGGTGTGGCACTTATTTCCCATTGCACCCAATAGGTCGTGTTGGCGCTCAGATCGATGCCGCCGCTGGACGCTGTGAATCGGAGGTTCTCGGCGGTGCCGGAACTAGGAAGACTTGCGGGCTTGGCCAGGGTGCCTAGGCTGGCGCCCGGAGCGCTGCTCGAATCCGAGTGGACGCTCACGGCGAGGTTCGCCAAGTCGAATTGATCGTCCTCCGCGCTGGCTTGCTCGAACCGAATATCCACGGCGGTAAGCTTGTAGCCGCCCGTGGCGCCGCCAGTGGTGAACGCCTGGGCGCGATCGGACCTGTTGTGCCAGTTAGTGTCGGTCTGCCCGGTGTTGCTGACGAGCTTGATCTGCGCGTTGGCGGCCCCGGCGGAGAGCAGCAGGGCTAGGGCACAGGCGAGCGCGGGAGCGGGAAGGCGGGACCGGAATCGCGACAGGAACGGGGCAGGCCTATGCCTGCCCGGACCTTGGGGCTGACCTATATATAGTCGGGTCGGGTCGGGTCGGGTCGGGTCGGGTCGGGTCGGGTCGGGTCGGGTCGGGTCGGGTCGGGTCGGGTCGGGTCGGGTCGCCCTCTTCACGCTAGCACGCCCCGCAAGGCCCCCGGCCGCGCCGCGCGCATCAGACTGGATGGCCGCTACTCCGCGGCTGGCTGCCGACACGGTACTCGTCTTCGCGTGCATGATGATCATTCCTCCTATCTGAAACTTTGTGAAACACTACCCTCGATCAGACTATAGAGAATCTGGCGTTAAGTTAGTATGTAGATATTGACTATGTCAGTGCGGGATCCATGCAGTGAGTGCCGTGGCGGCTATCCTGCCCCCACGCAACGCCGTTTAGGGGCTTGCGCGACCGCGCTGCGCTCCGCCGCCGCGAGGGAGGGGCCGTGACCGAATCCGATGACCTGCGCCGACAGATCCGGGCGCTGCGCGAGCGCAGCGCCGCCCTCAACGCGGCCATCCTGAAGATCAACGCCAGCCTCGACCTAGACACCGTGCTCACCGCGGCGGTCGAGAGCGCCCGCTCGCTGACCGGCGCGCGATTCGGCATCATCACCACCATCGACGAGACCGGCGCGCACCGCGGCTCGGTCTACTCCGGCTTCAGCGCCGAGCAGCGCCGGGAAATGGCGGCCCTGCCCGAAAAGGTCCGCCTGTTCGAGCACCTGCGCGACCTGCCGGGGCCGCTGCGGGTCGCCGACCTGTCGGGCTACATGCGCTCGCTCGGCCTCGAGCCCACCCCGCTGTTCTCGCGGGCCTTCCAAGCCGCCCCCCTGCGCCACCGCGACATGCACCTGGGCCGATTCTTCCTCGCCGAGAAGGCGGGCGGGGGGGCCTTCACCGACGAAGACGAGGAGGTGCTGGCGCTGTTCGCGTCGCAGGCCGCGGCCGCGGTCGCCAACGCCCGCGCGCATCGCAGCGAGCAGCGCGCGCGGGCCGACCTCGAGACCCTGGTCGAGACCTCCCCGGTCGGGGTGGTGGTGTTCGACGCCGGCAGCGGCCGGCCGGTCTCGTTCAACCGCGAGGCAAGGCGCATCGTGGAGGGCCTGCGCGCTCCCGGACGCGCTCTCGAGCAGCTGCTGGAGGTGATCTGCTGCCGCCGCGCCGACGGCCGCGAGGTGTCGCTGGCCGAGATCCCCATCGCGCAGGAGCTCCGCGCCGGCGAGACTGTGCGCGCCGAGGAGGTGGTGCTGTCAGTGCCGGACGGGCGCAGCGTGCGGACGCTGGTCAACGCCACGCCGATCCTGGCCGAGGGGGGCGAGGTCCGCTCGGTGGTGGTGACCATGCAGGACCTGGCGCCGCTGGACGAGATCGAGCGCCTGCGGGCCGACTTCCTGGGCCTGGTGAGCCACGAGCTGCGCGCGCCGCTGACCTCCATCCGGGGCTCGGCGCACACGCTGCTGCAGGACGGCGAGAATCTGGAGCCGGTCGAGATGCGCGAGTTCTTCCGCATCATCGAGGAGCAGGCCGGGCAGATGCGCGGCCTGATCGGCGACCTGCTGGACGCGGGGCGCATCGACGCGGGCGCGCTCTCGGTCGCGCCGGAGCCGTCGGAGCTGGCCGGGCTGGTGGAGCGGGCGCGGACCACGTTCGTGGGCGGCGGCGGACGGCACGCTGTGCTCGTCGACCTGCCGGCCGGGCTGCCCGGAGTGATGGCCGACCGGCGGCGCGTCGTGCAGGTGCTCAACAACCTCTTCTCCAACGCCGCCAGACACGCCCCAGAGTCGTCGCCGATCCGGGTGGCGGCGGTGCACGAGGACGCGGCCGTCGCGATCTCGGTCTCCGACGAGGGGAAGGGGGTGGCGCCGGAGCTGCTGCCGCAGCTGTTCCGCAAGCACGCCGGCCGCGGATCCGGCGCCACGGCCGGTCACGGCTTGGGCCTGGCGATCTGCAAGGGGCTGGTGGAAGCCCACGGCGGCCGCATCCAGGCGGAGAGCGCGGGCACCGGCCGCGGCACGACGGTCACCTTCACATTGCCCGCGGCCGCGGAGGCCGGCGCGCCGTTGGACGGTACCGCCGCAGGCCCGCCGGCGTCCTCGCAGCGGGGCGAGCCGGCGCGCATCCTGACCGTGGACGACGACCCGCAGACGCTGCGCTTCGTCCGCGACGCGCTCTCGGCGGCAGGCTACGCCCCGCTCGCGACGGGCGAGCCCAAGGACCTGCCGCAGATCCTCCGGACCGAGCGGCCGCGGCTGGTGCTGCTCGACCTGATGCTGCCCGACGCCGACGGCCTCGAGCTGATGGCGCGCATCCCCGAGCTGTCTGACCTGCCCGTTATCTTCATCTCCGTCTACGGCCGCGACGAGACGGTCGCCAAGGCGCTCGAGGCGGGCGCGGCCGACTACATCGTCAAGCCCTTCTCGCCCACCGAGCTGGTGGCACGGGTCCGGGCGGCGCTGCGCAGGCACGAGCAGCCCCGAGCATTCGTGCTCGGCGGACTCGCCATCGACCACGAGCGGCGCCGGGTGACCGTGGACGGGGAGGCCGTCGACCTCACCGCCACCGAGTACGAGCTCCTGCGCGTGCTCTCGCTCCACGCGGGACGGGTGGTGCCCTTCGACACGCTGCTGCGCCGGGTCTGGGCCGGGAGCCAGGACGCCTCGCCGAACACGGTGCGCGTTTTCGTCAGAGACCTCCGCCGCAAGCTCGGCGACGACGCGGCGAGCCCCGCTTACATCTTCAACGAGCGCGGGGTCGGCTACCGCATGGCCGGACCTGGCGACCTGTAATGGCCCGGCCGGCCGCATCGAGGAGGCCGACGGCCTTGACGGCTCCAAGCCCTACGGCGGTCACGAGGCGAGCCGGCAGCGGGACACCGAACCCGCCCGCAGTTGGCGCGGCATGTACGGACCAGGGGAGGCATGCGCCCTCGCCGAGCCAGCGGGGCATGTCATGCATCGAGACAAAGCCGGATGAACCGGAGTTGGAGCGAGAAACGAGAACCTAAATCCGCGTAGGGAAGTCAGTAGCCATGGCCCCGCCTAGAAGCTTGTTCGAGTACATGATGCAGGTGTTGGTGTCCACCGCCGAACTCATCTCCCTGCTCGAAGGCGCGGAATGCCTCCAGCCGCAGGTCGCCAGTGGGCCTCGGACGCTCTCCGTCGTCACGGGATTCCCCCCCACTCTCCGCACGCCTTCGGGCGCACAACCCGGGCTGAGCCCGCATTCTGGACTAGGAGTTGCGTCCCGACGGTCGACTGGCCCAGTTGGCTGACGTTGGATGGGGCCGCCGCCGTGGATGCTGCGTGGGAGAGATTCCGCACGAACCCGTCGTCCCACAAGAAAGACGGAGGTTTCAAGCACGGCATGTAGTCGGCCTGTTCGGCGACCTGCGCCAGATTCGAATGGGGATAATATGGTTGACCTGACAACTACTTCCACTGCATGTCAGAAAAGGGCTGTCTCGTCCTTAGCACCTTCATCGTTCCCTGATCTGGCGCAGGAGGGCGCGCAGTCCTATAGCTGTTGTTACTGGCGCAGGGAGTTATGTTCCCCTCCCGCGCGTCTTCCTCTTGAACGCGATGTACCGCCCCTCTCGTTCCAGCGATTCCGTGATCCACGCTCGCGTGAGTTCTTCCCTGCCCACAGCCTGGAATTCGAGCAGCTCCGGGCGTTGAGCCGAAAGTTCCGCCCGGCAATCCTCGACATCGTCGCTGGTGTAAGACTCCTTGGCGCGAAACCCGCACCAATCGCCGGCGAACGACCTGATCCCTCGTTCCGCTTCGTCTTGCGTCATTGGCTTGCTGCTCAGATGGAAATGCGGCGGAGCACTTCAGGTGCCATTACCTAGAACCAGTTACGAGAGTGCTCGCGCCCCGTCTCAGCGCGGAAGCATAGCAAATTAGCAGCCTCGCAACAGCGCTTCAATCTGCCGTGCTCGGCGTAAGCACGTGTTCAGGGGCAGGTCAGCGCGACCCACTCTCCGTAGAGTAGCTTCGCGGCACACCAGAGGCGATGGCTCACGGAGGCGGTTCGTTCCCCACTTCGGAGATTACGGTGTCTTCGTACCGGGTCCCAGGGTAGACTTCGAGCAGCGTCAACTCGATGAAGTAAGCGAAATCCGTCGAGATGCGCCGGAAAGGCTCCGCTCGACCCGCTGCCACCAACTGCTCGTGATGTTCACGTTCGCTTCCGTCCATCAGCAACCACTCCCTGGGATATTCCATGTATTGTTCGATCTGGAATTCGGGAAGCGGTAGTGCTTGGTAGCCGTTGAAGTCGCGGAGAGTGACCTCGTGTTCCGCAACCGCCACCGGTTCGACAAAGGCATCCTGGCTGCAGCCGGTCGCGTCATGTGCATCCGGTTCGTCCGCTCGCAGACGCAATACCGTCACACGCATACTCTTTGGCCGCCCGTTCGCCTCGAATAGTTCGGGGGACTTTCCGTATCCGGCCCAGATCCTGATCGGTTGATGCAAGTCGAGGCGCTTCGGAATTATCACTCGGGCTCCGATGCCCACCCCCTCGGCCCCTTCGGCCCAGCCTGTTTCAGGATTCGCATCTACCAACATGGAGGGTGCGTGGGCGCAGGTCTCGTTCTCGCCTAGGAATCCGCTTGAGAAATCCGACCGCCAAAGGTCTAAGTCGGCGGGGTCTGCTCCGCAGATCCCGCATGAGAGGACGAAGCCGACACGTTCGGGCGACGCCGGCCCAGATCCTCCATCGTCATCGCCAAATCTGCCGCCTTCCCGTGACCAGCCGCCGCAACCGATAAAGGCGAGCAGCAGTACGGCGCACGAGAAGCGCAATGCTGAGACTGACAGGGGGCCGAAACGGTGGGTGCCCATCGCATTCTAACGAGGTTTCGCCGTTGTTCAGACGGTCAATCCGGGTGGTACGTCTTGCCGGCCGGGGAGCGGACCGTGATCGAGTGCGATTCGTGCCCCGCCATCTCGGGCAGGTTCATGCCCCGGCCCCACTCTGAGACGATCGTGTACTCCCAGCCCCCTCGTCGGAAGACGTAGACGGACTGATCGAGCAGCCCCGTCATTGCTCCGATCCGGAAGAAACCCTTGGTGTCACTCGACTCCGCCAATTGGCTGACCACCGGATCCGCGCCCCACACACTGTCCGGGCTCTCCAGATCGGCGGCAAGATCGGCAAGACTTGACACGCCCTCACCCCACAAGACGGCGGTTCCGGAAGCATCTCCCAAGACCGGCCCTGAGTACACCAGCTCCGGCTCGTCGCCAAGCTGCCCGAACACGTAAGTGAGGAGGTCGCCTTCCATGCAGAGCGAAACCGTCTTCCCGCTGTTCCGAGTACGGAAGCTAGTGACCGCAGTCGCACTGGAATCGCACCAGCTGCCTTCTTGCTCGGCCGGATCGCCGACGCGTGACCCAATCACGCCGCCGTCTTCGGCGTCGTCCTCTGCCTCGTCAGCATCTGTAATGCCGCCCGCCGGTACAGTTTGCGCCTCCGTGTGCTCCTCACCCGCGCAGCCCAAGGGCCCGAGGACAAGCACAAGGGCGGCCGCGACCAATAACCGCACGGCAATCAACTCATGTTCTGAACCTGCCTTCATCTACGCCCCTCCGGCCCTGCTCGATCAAGAGTGCGGGATTCGGCACGAGGCTCGCAGCCATATCGCCCATCCCGGAGGCACCCTTCGCGTCTCCCGCAGTCGATATCCTACCTGAACGGATGCAGACCATTCGCCAATCGGCATGGCTGTTCATCGCCGCGAGTCCGAGCAAGATCTAGCCCAATGTGAGGTTCGGTATGCGAGAACGGATCCCGGCTGTCGGCCCCGACTTGATTCAAGAGCAGTTTCTTCTGGTCGGCCATCAGCAACGATCGGGAGAGTGCGGTTCGAAATCGACGCAGTTCGCGACCAAGCATCTGTGAGACTGAGAACTGATTCATGAACGAGACGATGCAGGAAGAGGTGGATTTCGAAGAGTGGCTGCGGTTCGACGATCGCCCGGCGGGTGATCGCGCTGCGGGACCAGCGCGCAAGGTGGAGATCAAGGGGCGCTGCAGGGGGTGCTGGGGCCGGACGGTGGGAGCTAAGGATGGGCACGACCGGTGGACCCGCATCCAGTGTTGTATTTGCGGGCGGGCGCTAAACGGAGAGGACGCGGAACACGAGGCCGAAGGAATGCGCGAGGAGGCGGAGCGCAACTTGCCTTTCGCCAGGGTTGGGAAGAGCTCGAAGTACCGCGAGGATGCGAAATTCGTACTGAAGATTCTGCCAGACATGGACAGGGACAAGGTGCAGTTCGACCAGCGCGTCGCAGCTAGGGAGGCGGAGGAACCCAAGCGGGGTTGGCTGGGTCGACAAGCTTTCCCCAAGGGAACTGCAGGATATCTGTACGGTCAAGCTCGTTTCTTATTGTCTGGACTGGAGAATTTGCCCCGTGAGATTTCCGCAATTGCGCTTTCGGATTTCGACTTTGGAGAGCCAAAGATTGTCGATTCAGGCGGAGAGTCGGTTCGGCGTGCCGCGACGGTAGCAGGATTACATCGGGTGCCGTCAGAGCGTCTACTGATGGCGCGGATGGGAACCGCTATGGTTGCGGGGATGGCGGGGTCGTTAGCGTGTGAGGTCGGGATAAAGGCGCTTCTCATGACGCGAGTAGACGAAGCGAAGAAGACCCACGACCTATTCGATCTGTACAGCGCTCTCCCACTGGATAGCCGGGAGAGGCTTGAAGCGGACTTTCCAGAAATCGCATCGGTGCTGGAGCGCCACCGGCATGCATTTGGGAAGTGGCGCTACTTTGAAGAGTCGGTCAACGAAATAGCAATTTTGGCGCTCGTAAACGCTGAGCGGGTTCAGGAATTGGCCAAGGCGGCGCGTGTGATCGTGGACGAGTGCGTTGTGGCGGGTTTGACCTTCGACGTACATGTCGATTCGGAGTTCGCGGTCAGGGTGGACAGAGGTGACGAAAGGTGCTTGGAACGCACTGGTCTGCGAGTCACTGGAGGCGAGGCTGCGATCCCATGGGATCAAATGTGTGAGGCGGTACTGCAAACCGAGTAGGGCTCGCGATGGTGTGCAGACTGTCAAATCGAGGGCTCCATTGTCGTGCCAGGGACACTTCAGGACATCCGCTGTAGCGAAGTTCGCCCACCCTTCCATCAACCGCTGGAGAGGCGGGGACGGGTCCGACCGCCGCTAGGCCACCGCCGGGCCGATGCATGACCATCTGGGCGGATCCTGCCGACAAGTACCCGCCTCTACGACGGGCTTGACCTCACCGATGACGAGGTGCTTCCTGAACGAGAATGGGGGCCTGTCACCCTGATTGTCTCCGCGATTCTGGGTGCAGCCCTAGGCTGTTCATTCGCGGCGTATTCCGACCCTGAGTCAGGACAGCATTCTGCCTCCCGTCACTCGCGGGTTAGCTCATGGAACGAGCGTTCGCAAGTGAAGCGCCGTTCGCGCAGTCTGCACCGTCGTCAGAGCTCACAGCAGTCGAGGGGGACGAACTATTGGCGAAGGACATAAAGTGGGTGGGAGGACGAGTCGAATGAAATGGCCCGGGCTGATCACTGCAATGGATCGAAAGGCGAGACAGACGATGGCGCAGTTGGAAGAGGCGGAGGTGTTTAAGCTTCGCCTTAGCCGCGGGGAGTGCCGTGAAGCAGTCGTCGCGTCCGCACTTCGACCGTGGCTCCCTGAGCGGTACGGGCTAGGGAGCGGAGAGGTCGTCGGGTCTGACGGTAGTCGGAGTCAAGCACTAGACATCGTGATATTCGACGCCCTGTACGCGGTTGTGTTCAAGACCATCGGCGGAAAGCTACTGTGTCCGGCGGAATCAGTGTTCGGCACAATCGAAGTCAAGACAAAGCTGGATATGGCGGAACTGGGCGACGGAATCAGGAAGGGACAATCCCTTGCCGGGATCGCAAGGGAACGGACAACTGCGTACCAGTTCACGCCAACAGCGGGATTCGAGATAGGCGCCGGGCTAGAAGGTGATACCAGACCGCGACACCACTACGTCACCGGGATTGTTGCAGTGGATGCGATAGAGGGCCACAGAATCGTCCGGGAACTGGACCGGCGAAGGATTGGTGGGGAACAGCACTTGCCCGACATGGTCGTGTGCTTGAGCAAGCAGTGGATCATCGCCAAAGCGAACAGAAGGCAGGAGAGGAGCCTTACCACAGGAGACACAGAGTGGGGATACGACACATACGTGATGGTGGGGACTGAAGACAGAACGGTCACGGTGATGAACCTGCTACTCCAGGCGAAGCTACAGAATATAAACCTCCCAAAAAGCCAAGCGGAGAAAATCCTGACTGAAGCGCTGCGAGGGAAGGCCGTTCAGAGTGGCGATGCTCTTGCATCGGTAGAAGAAACCATGACCATGCAGCCCACGGAATTCCCGCCGCCGGACGAATCCACGAGCTGACCGAAGGACTCACATGATCCGGATCTCCTAGACACTGCATCGTAAGCCGAGACTGCCGTATCCCGTATAGACCGAGCCGCGGAGCATTGCTCGGCGCCATGCATGCACTCCGATCCCGCGTTGCTCGAATTGGTCTCGAGACACCATCTGCTGTTGCGCGTAGTTGCGCCCTGGGGCGACCAGCACTCAGCCTCCGGCGAGCCTCGGGACGAACGGGTGCGCGTTCGATTATTGAGATGGATGTCGCGCTCACTCCGACCGGCGATCCCTACAAGGCTTTCCGCGCCACCGTAGAGGAGTACCGTGCTGATCGACGACACCCTCCAACCGTGGCGGGTCTTGCGAATCGGCACAAGCTTCGTCGAGTTGATCTTGCGCGAGTCCCCGCACTCGACATCGAAGAGTCTCTCCCAGGGAGAAGTAAGTACCTGAAACATCGGCGTTTCGGAGGCATGCATTGGCTAGGTTCGCTTGGCGCAGGTGCGCGTGCGATAGGTTCGCACCGGAGAGGTTCGCGCCGAAGAGGTCCGAAGGGCCCAGGTGCATGCCGGAGAGGTCCGCGCCGGAAAGGTCCAGCCATAGCCCTGCCATTACATCTATGGTCTCGGATCGACTCGAGAATCCGTCCATCGCGTTCATGACCGCACGGACGTCTTCGCGCAACGTCGTTGAACCTGTCCCTGATGGGTCTTCCCCACTGCGGGCTTCTCCGTCCCCGCTCTCGGGTGGATGCCGGACGAACGCGCAGTACTGCCTCACAACTTGGGGAAGGAATGCCGCCGGGTGTTCGCTGGCCAATCGCTGCAATGCGTAGATGCCGCCTAGGCGGACAGCGAGAACCCTGTTTCCAAGCATTTCGGCGCCTTTCTGGTAGCGGTCGTAGACCAGGCCCTGCTGCGCGGTTTCAGCTTGGCGGTCGGCGACTCTGATTCGATTGCAGTGTCAACTTGGATCTGGGGGCTGATCGCCTTCGCCCCGACGCTGGGGCGATCCGCACAGGCTTGTCGAAGGACTGGCGAAACGCCTCTTCATAGCGAAGGAACGCTTCATGTAGGAGTGGGCCTGCCTCGTTTCAAACGGCGGATTGTCGCTTGGTGGTAGCACTTCAGCCACTCATACTTCGGCGCGATGTCGGAATCCCGACTGTAACGCTGAATCCCTGCCTGGATGACTTCATCGTGTTGCGCAAGACAGTCGGAATAATCGGCGGGATCCTCAAGTTCACCCTGGACCGCACGCAGATAGTCGACGAAACGCGTTCGATCAGTGTCTCGTCGCATGAGGAGCCGTAGGTAATGCGTGTCCGTGCTCTCGTCGTTAAACCAGGGCTCCGGCGAGTCCCTGAGCGCTTCAAATACCCTTTCGTCGATGATGATGCGCGGGTACTTCGCGACGGTCCGCTCCAGTTCGTAAGCGCGCACAACAGCCGGGCCAAAAACCTGCCCCGAGCTCTTGACGGCTTTCCCGACTGTGACAGCGCCTCGGATCAGAATACCTTCATCGATAACCAGACGCACCTGCGCATGAACGATGTGAAGAAGTAGAGCAAACAGCTGCGAGCCGGGCGGATTGACCTCACCGCCTTCGAACGGTCTGACTATCAGGCTGAGGTCGGAAAAGTGCACGTACTCATCCTCGACGATGCCAACGGCGCGCATTTTCAACCGCTTCTGGTGCGCAGGGGGTTCAACGGCTTCGTTGACAGCGCGCAGGATGCGCGAGATCTCACAGGCCTCCTTCGTAGCGATGAGGTTCCTAAAGCCGAGAATATCTAGGTAAGCGACGAGTGCGATCTTGTAGCGGACTTGCACGATGGCCGGCCCCAGAAAACTCGTAGGAACACTGACCGGCCCTACTGATTGGTCCGGTCGGTATGTTAGTGAATTGACCGCACGGCGGTCAAGCTGGCAGGCCCAAGAGCGGAGCCAGGCGGCCAACTGGACGGGACGGTCGCTTTCGACGCCGGTGGTCGCTAGCCCAAGCTGCCATGTGGCCGCACTGCATTCAGGCGACGTCGCCAAGCCTCGATAAGCACCCACGATTCTCTCGGCGTGTCGAAGATCTCACCGTCGAGGTACTGTTAACCTAGCCGGTTCTTTGGTAGTTGCTGAGATACCAACCCGGCAAGTCGACCCCCCACACGCTCCCTCGCAGCCCATACATTGGGTATTCCGCCGCCGGGGTGATCGCCAAGACCTTCCCGAGGACGCCGATGCTCCACGGGGGGGCGCGGGCCTTAGTCAGCGCTCCGAGGCCAACGCACTGACTGTCGCGGACTTGCCCCGGTTCGGCTCAGGGCAATTCAAATGCCACGGGAATAACTTGGCCAAGGCTGCATAGAAATCGCCGATGGCATCATGGCGGACCCTTACAACGGCGTGATCTAGGTCTACCGGGTCCCGCGCCTGGTCCGGACATGGCTGAGGCCGTAAGAGTGAAACCTGAGCAGATCCTCTCGGAGCGTGAGAAAACCCTCACCTCGGGTTGCGCAATGGACGTTTCGGCACCGCTGCGGAAGGGGCGGTAAGGTATTCCCAACCTGTGCCTATCGCTGATCTGTAGGTTCGCCTGCCCAGAGTACCGGGCGTACGTGTGCACCGATCCCCTCTATGGTCCGATCCACTGTTTCCAGGCAGTGGTCGGTGAACTCTCGCGACAAGTAGAAGATCCAGGGTTTGCCACCTGATTCGGCCTTGGTGAAGCAATCCTTCCAGCCCTTTGAGGCAATTTCGTTGGCAAAATCCGTCAATTCGTCGTCCGGCCATTCGAGACCGCAATGGAACATCTTGTTTCGGTAGGCGAATAGAACCGACAGGGTTCTCTCCAGATCGTCAGGAAGGTGCTTCTTCAGGTCGATCGCTTCGGCAAGCTGCAATATTCCCTTGACGATTCCATGATCACGACGACCGTTCTTCCACACGAAGCGATGGTCCCATCGGTCATCGAGCTGCCATCTCTCGTGGTCGCTCTCCGGCGAGTACGAATCTCCCGTAGCTTTCTTGAGGTAGCGGAAAGCCCGATCAAACAAGGATTCGACGAGCGGCGCTATCAAGCCAACGGCAGCCATGCTGTGCGCGGCATCCAGGAATGTGGAGCTTTGCAGGCTGTTAAGGTGCCAATCATCCATCCACGGTCCACCGCCGCGATTCCGGATCTCGGCCTCAAGCTGTTCTATCTCTGCTGATGCGCTCTCTTCGACCTCCTGGTTGCGTGCCAGCACGCTGCGAATCGCGATCAGCTGAGACTCGAAGTCCGGCTCTAGGACCGCCTCGCCGATGTCTCGATCGGAGACCATCTCGAGGCCAACTCCTGCGTGGTCACACAGAAACTCAAAATATTCCTCGACTGAAGGTGCAGATTCGTGATGTTCGGTGGTGGGCATGAACGTCCTCTCGCTAGTTCACGACGTTTTGACTATCCGAGCCTTGGACTTCCTACTTTATGATCTTCCGGCCGACCGTCGCACGAAGGCCCGGAAGCACGCTCACTTGATGCTGAGTGATGATCGCCGGGACTTGTGCCACTACGAGCACGACTCTCGCTCCGGGAACTGTTCATTTGGGAAGATCGCAGTGGCCGAGAGAGATGTTCGGGGACTGGCATCGTCCTTGCTCTGTACCCGATCGACCCAGCGATCGCCATGCTTGCGGGCATGAGGCCCAACACCGGGCTACGCAAGGGCTTGCTCGAAAGGGGCGAACGAGAATTGATGCGGGCGTGCCTCGATGAGCGTGCGAATTCCCGGGTACTTCCCCAACCCGCCGCGCCCGGTCGACTCAAGAGATTGAGCGTGAATCGAATGGGTCAGAGCGATCGATCGGACCTCTGACCGTTCGACGCATACAAGATTGGATTCTAGTCCTCAACCAGATCCGATCCTTCGACCTCTGGAGGATTCAGCAGGTTGTCTTGGGGGTTGTCGCCCGGCTCCAGCTCTCTCCCGAGGGAAGCCTGGCGGTTCAGCCCGACCAACGTCGAGATTGTCTGGACATCCTCTTCCGACCGGATGGGCGCAACATGGCTCAGGCCGTCCAAGAATTCGCGGAATTCGCGGAGGATCGACTCGAGTTCCCCCGGCGCCCTGTCAAATTCCAGCAGGTAGCGGGGCCTGTCGAAGGCTCTGGATCCCCGGCCCACGAACGTGGACGTGACCCCTTGACGACAAGCACCTACGCTAGGCGGAATCGGTTTCGCAAGGTGAGTAGGAGCAGGAACAGCAGCACTGGGCCAAGAATTGCCTGAGTGACCCCAACAGCGGCCAAGAGCCCGCCGTGGTCATGTTGGCCGATTAGCTCGCGACAACCCTCAAGGTACCCGCCCTCCCCCGCCAGTGAGAGAAACGCGTGCGCGTTCGCAAACGCTGTGCCGAGGGCGGCGGTGAACAGCTTCAGCGTCTCGCCTCTAGCCGCTTCCTGTCCCGCGTTCAGGAAAAGCGCGAGACCGGCGACCAGCCAATGGGCAACCCAACTCACTGAAGCGCGCGTAACGCTCCACCCATAGTCGCTCGTGACATCGAAGAGGTAGTTGACAACTCGCAGAAACTTACCGTCACGAAGCCGCCTAGTTCGCATTTTCAAGCGAAAAAAGCGATGCCGGTCCAGTGGCTTCTCCAGTTGACTCATCATCAGTTCCAGGCGCTCCCAGGCCCTGATCGCGTACTCGATCTGGCCGGACTTCGGCATCGCCTTCGGCCACTGAACGAGGCTTAGGTCCGTGTCCTCATGAAGGGAACAGTTGAAGAAGGCGGGCGCGCCATTGAACACTGCTCCTCGAAACGCCGTCGCAGCATGGAAGTGCGCGTCACTAAAGTCCGCCGATCGTCGTGGCCAAAGGCGGCCCACAGTTTGCGTAGGGTCTTCTCCGAACACCACGTTGCGGAATGAGGCTCTGCCCCGAAAATCGGCACCCCTGAAACTTGCAAGCTCCACAACCGAGATCCCACTCGAGAAATGGGTTTCAACGAACTTGGAGTAGTTGAATTGCGCCTGCGACTTGAAACTCGCTCCCTCGAAGGTGGCACCGCCGTTGAATTCGACGCCCACAAATTCCGCAAAGCCAGTGAACTGGACACGATCGAAGTGGACATCAGCTTCGAAGAACGCCTTGTGAAAGTAAGCGCCCGCTCCGAAAGTCGCATCCCTGAACCATGCCTGCCTGAAGAATCGTGCCCCTTCAAGCCTCACCGTGGCGCAAAACTGAACATTGCTGAAGTCAGCACCGACTAGTGTCAGGTCGGACAGATTGACGTCAGACTCGAAGCTGCTACCCGAGAAGTCCATGTACGGTTGGTCACGCCAAGTCGGGAAACCGCCGTGTTCCATCGCCAGAGTCCCCAATTCCGATTTCTCGCCTACCGTGAGTTCGGGCCAGCCACCCGGAGGCGCAAGGACCTCACCTGGCGGCCAACTAGAACTCGGCTTCTCTCCCCGCAGTGTAGGCGGCATCTTCCATCCGATATAGCCGTTCCAAAGCCGGGCCTTTTGCTCTTGATCGCACGGCTGGCGCAAGAGCGCGAGCCAGAAAGCTGTGTCACCGTTCGGCATCTTGAGATTCGATCCTACACCTCCGCGCTCCCGTAGCACCGCTCAGGTCCCCCCGCGACGGGTCCGGGCACCCAGGAGTCTTCCCCTGACTCCCTCCGCAACGCATCGGTCGGACCAAATGAGCTAGTGTGGGCAATGCGGTCTAGGCAGCCGGCGCCACGCCACGTCGATCGTTTATGCCGCGCCAGGACTAAGGTCATCCCGATCTGGTGGTCGCCGGCGCCGATACCAGCGATGCGATCAAGTCCGGCACGGTGCGAGGCATGAGTTAGTGAAGGGGTCCGTCTTACTATCAGCCGATTAGAGAATCCTATGGACTTCAGCGACCAGAGCCACATAGATCGGGTTGCGGAGGCGCTTTGGCTCCCGGTGGGCGGAAGGGCCTCTGTCATGGTCGGAGCGGGCTTCAGTAGGAACGCGGTAAACGAGTTAGGCCAAGCCGTGACGGCACCCGCTTGGTCCGAGATCGCGTTAGCGATGCAAGATAAGCTTTACGGCGAAAACGATGAGTGCTGTGGACGCAGGCGTGAGATCTCGGCGGATCGATCGATGGCATTGGCTCAAGAGTACAAGATCGCATTCGGACGAGACGATCTGCACCGCTTTCTAAAGGAGCAGATAAACGACGAGGCGATGTGGCCGGGTAACGCCCACAAGAGGTTGTTGACGTTGCCATGGAGAGATGTCTTCACGACCAACTGGGACACGCTCCTGGAACGGGCGAGCGAAGACCTGCCCGGCCGGTCGTTAGGTGTCCTTCAGAACTCAGCCGAGATGGCGATTGCTTCTGGCTCGCGAATCATCAAGCTGCACGGTTCGTTGCCCGCACAGTTCCCCTTGATCGTGACGGAGGAAGACTACCGGAAGTATCCGACCTGCTTTGCGCCGTTTGTCAACACGGTCCAGCAAGCGATGATGGAGACGACCCTGCTTCTCGTCGGATTCTCAGGAAGAGACCCCAATTTCCTGCAGTGGTCTGGCTGGGTCAGGGACCAACTTGGTTCGTCCGCCCCGAAAATCTATCTTGCCGGCTGGCTTGACCTCCACCCTCACGAGAGACGGGTTCTGGAGAACCGTAATGTCGTGCCCATCGACCTCGCGCAACACCCTATGGGTGGCGAGTGGAAAGCGGCTGGACAGGAGCACCGCTACGCGACGGAGTGGATACTTCACACGTTGGAGTTGGGACGACCGTATCCGCGGCACCATTGGCCGTCACCGCCGCCGCCGCCGGATGAGCCGCCGCCGGACCATTTGCAACCCGTTAAACGGGTAGATTCGCCAGCACCGAAGCACGAGCCTTCGCCGGACGAGGACAATCCGGTTGGCGCAGAGGACCTCCTGGCCATTTGGAAGCACAACAGGAAGCTGTATCCAGGGTGGCTCGCTGTCCCCAGAAGCCTGCATGCAAAATTCAGCCGGCGCACGACAGAATGGGAAAGCGTCACTCTCCAGAGTATTGAAGAAGCCCCCGTGGAAAAGCGGGTCCAAGGAATCCACGAAATCCTTTGGCGGCGGAGGGCCCTGCTTGAGAAACTGAGTCCGGAAGTGGCTCAGGCGGCCCGGGAAGCCTTGGAAGATGCTCTCGAAGATGGCCTTGACGCAGGCATCGACAGGAGGGCAATTCATTGCATTGTGGCCGAGTTATTGGCGGATGCGCGTCTGGACCTGGACGAGAAGTACTTTGACCGCGTCGAGGGAATCGCCAAAGCACTCGCGATCCACGACGCAGAGTTGGGCCATGTAGTACAGCACGAACGGTGTCTCTGGACTCTACTCTCGATGGATTTCGATTCTCTCCGGCGATCGCTGGAACAGTGGTCAACCGACCTCGGCGACCCGTTCTGGAAGGTCCGCAAGGCCGCGCTCCTGCTGGAGTCTGGGAACGACGCTGGCGTTCGGGCGTTGGTGATGCAAGCGATTGTCGAGTTTCGGACCCGCGGACCGGCAGGACGGGATATAGCGAACGTCTCGCGAGACGCATGGGCATCGCTCTTCATGGACCACCTAGAGGGCAAGGTCCAAGAACACCATCTGGAAAGGCGAGGGGAGGAACTAGCCGCCTACGCTCGCGATAACTGTGACGTTTGGTACGAGATACGGATCTACCGACAGGTTTTGGACCCAGTTCCAAAAGACGAGGAGAAAGGGACCTTCGACCTTGGAGGCGACCCGCCGAGGACGGTGACGTTGCCACGTCCCGGCCGCGGCAGACCAGGGCGCCTGACAGGTCGAATGGTGGCATCGTTTCAGGCGATTCGCCTCGGTGACGTGATGGGACTGTCACCGATCATCGGCCATTGGGTCGTGACGCGGGACATGATTGCGCGGGCATCCGAGGAGTTGTTCGAAGCGAGGCCCGATTTGGCCCTAAGGTTGATGTTGCGGACGGTCCGTTACGATCGCGAAAAGCTTCTGGAGAAGTTGCTGTCCCGAACGAGGGTGGCACGTCTCCCGGACGTAACCGTCCGGTCGGCCTTGGCCATTTGCAACAAGATGGTCGAGCAGGCGCTACCCCCGTTCGTGTCGGTTCCGACGCTCGGCGGTTCAGCCCCGATTGAAAGACTGAGGGTGGCCGTAGAGGTCCGCTCCAGGGTGTCGGTGAGGCTCAGAGACGAGCAGGCGACACAAGCGTTTCGCCAAGCGTTGGAACTGTATTCCGATCGGAGTATTGGCGGGCATGCCTGGATGGCGGGCCCCCTGAGGAATGCACTGACGAGGGCCTGGGAAGCACTACGACCAACGGAGCGGGGAGAACTCGCACTGGAGGTTCTCGGGTGTCCAATCCAAGGGCAAGACGGTTTCCCCGTTGGTGAGGGGAATTTCCCTGACCCTGGGATGGTTTTGGACCAAACGGTAACGGACCGACCTCGTCGCGATGCTAATAACGAAGTGGAGTGGGAGCGTGTCGTGCGCTTCTTGGTGAGGGCGCTTGCGGCGCAGAATAAGGCCCGCGCATGTGCAGCGACGAGGCTGGCACATGTCGCAATCTGGGGCCTACTCAGCAAAGCTGAACTTGGCGATGTCGCTAAGGCGTTGTGGACGGTTGAGGATGATGTCTGCGACGGACTGCCGGCTGGGACCGAGCTGTTGGACTGGGCATTCCTGCTGTTGCCGGAACCAGAGGTCGGTGTAGCGCGGGAAGCATTCCGACGCAAGTGGATGGCTCCTCGAGAGGTGGCGTCACTCTCGGACCAGGATGTCGATGCGGCACTTTGGGAGATAGGGGATGCGTTACGTGGCAAGCGACAGTTCAAGTTTGCCCTGGACTTATTGGACGACGAGTCGGCCTACATTGGAGACTTGATTGGCCGATGGAGCAGTACACCCGTACCCGTACCCGCGCCCATACCGATTCTGGACCCGCCGAGGGTCAGGACACATCGGGCGACGGTTGCCTGCGCGGAACTCCTGACGCTAGTGCCGGTGTCCCCGATCGTGATGGAGGCCCTCTTCGAAAAGTTCAAGGCGCTTGATGAGGCTCAAATGCCAGCTCTGTTTCTCGTGCCCGCCCTGACTGCAGGCTTGCCGGACAGCCGTCAAGAGATCCTCTCCATAATGCGCAACGCGCTTGCGTCGGATGGGCCGCGCGCAAGCGACGCTGCGAGGGCTCTCTTCTTCTGGTTGCGCAATGCGACGAGCAACGATTGGGATGCGCCTCCGAATGATCTGATTCGAGAAGTCGGGGTGATTGTGGCGACGCGACGGAAGGCAGCGCTGGTGGATGCCCTATCTCTTGTCGAGTGGCTATTCATCAGAGGCGATGCTGACATGCGGGCGGCGGTGAAGGACTTGGTGGTAGAAGGGCTTGGCTACCTCTTGCAGGACTTGGATTACGGGCGAGAGGACATGACGACCGATCTGGACGTTCCGCAAGTTCGATGGCGATGCGCGGCGGTAGCGTCCGCAATCGAACACGTGGATCCGGGTGAAGAGATCGTAAGCGCGTGGATCCGGGAGTCCGCACAAGATCCAATGCCTGAAGTGCGGTATGCAGCCGAGGAGATCCGGTTCGGGACAAGCTGATGGGAGCGTATCCAAGAGGATCCGAGTCGCGTCACGGGGAATCTCCACATTCACGGGCCGGGAACCCTGCTCAATGATCAGTTCGGGAGTCGGGACGAGTACCTCGAGGTGATCGAGGCAGAGGATGAGGTGCGCGTCATAGGCGCCTTGGTCGGCCTCGGCCCCTAGCCCCGGGGCGACCGGAGAGGGCGCTACCTATTCGTGGGCGCTTCACGAGGCCGGCCATTCGACATCCCGCCAACGCTAGTTGAAACCAATGGCACCCCGGCGGCTCACAAACATTCCCTGACAAACCCTAGCGCACTTGGGCCAGTGCGGCCGACTGGCTGGCAATGGCCCCGACTCAAGCAAGTCCGCCAATGCACGGGTCAGCGACTCCTGATGGGCTCGTGACCATTGCCCGACCTCACCATCGGCGCTGTGCCCGATGGGCGCCCAATTCTTCACCTCTCGGGCTTCTCGACATGCAGTTCCGCAGAAAACACGACGTCGGCGCCGTCCCTATCTCCCGGCGTCTTTCGCTCGTCTAGCTGCCGACTGATCGCCACGCGCAAGCCGTTGATCAAACCCGCCGCCCGGCGAAAGTGCTGTTCTATCCCCGACAACTCCACGAGCATTGCCATCCGTCCATCCTCCGTTGCCAGGTGGTCCTTGCGGCTTAGGAAGTAGTCGTGCATCAGGAAGGTACGAAGTCGTCTCCCTTCATCGAGGAATTGCGGCACCCACTCGTCGATTTTATGGACGAAGGTCTTCTGCCAATGTGCCAAGAGTCGGCCGATCGTCCACTTCTCCATCATCTCGGCGTTGGGCTCGATACCCGACAGTTCATTGAGAAGCAGAATCAACCTTGTGATCGACTCCTCGAAGAGCTGCCCGTGTTGAGCAGCTGACCCATAGCAAGCAAAGACCGCATTTAGCTGACCTTCTTCCGACTCCAACATACCCAGCGAAATGTCCGAGCACCCGAGTGCCTCGTCGGCGGGCCGAGCCCCTGCCTGATTGGGTTCGAGTCCTCCCGAACGCTTACCCTCTCCCATGGCCAACGTGCCCCCTTGATTGCCGCCACCTACCCGAGCGGACGCCTGTCAAGCGGGACATCGCCCTCGTCAGTCCTGACCCAGAACACCGCTTCGTTCTCGTCGTTCTCCACATACCAAAGCCGCTTGCAGCCGCACTCGTGGTGGATTCCTTCCGGCACCACCGTCCTTTCGCCGCACTCCCAACACCAGAACGCGAAGCTCCGGCACTCGTCGCACTTTCCGGTGAAGACGATCGCCCAACCCCCAAGTGGGAGCGGGAACTGTCCGTCCCAGAAAACCACCCCCTTCCTCTTCCGCGGCAGTGAGTGGCAGTGCGGGCAAGGTTCCATCTCCGAGTGATCGGCCTCCTCCGCGTCCTCAACTGTCATCAGCCTGAGTTCTATCACCTCGGCAGCCCGGTTCTCGGCAGCCTCCGTCCAGCCATTCGTGCATACAAGAACCCCTCTTGCGGCCCTGACGTCCAACATTAGCCCGACGAAGGCGTCAACGTCTTGGACTGTGAGTTTCCGCCCGCGCCACTTTGCGTCGAAGACGATGCGCCGCGCCGTGCCTCGCTCCCATCTCGCATCCACTAGGACATCGATCTGGCGAGGCACTGCGCTGATCGAGCCGACCAAGGATGCGTTTGGGGTCACTGACGCATCCATTCCCGCCGTTTCCACCTCGAAACACGCCACAACCCGTTCGTAGACCCGCCATGCCGGTTCACTCTTTGACCGACCTGCTCGGCTCGCTTCCTCCGTCAACACCTCAAGCTCCCTTCGTTACGCCGAGTGTACTCCCGTAGTTTTGCTGGGGCGCATCTAGGGCAGCGTGGACCGCACGTCCTTCGTTCTTGTCATCGGATACCCTCGCGAGCCGAGTTGCATCCATTGCGAGGGCATTGTCAACAGTTGGTTGCTCATCATGACACCAACCTATCGAAGCGAGTTGATCAATTGACTCGGCCGAAACAAGCAGGCGTGCCGGTCCTTCCAACCACGCTTCAAGGTGGTAACAGCTCGGTCGATCTCAGCGCTGGGGTAGGACTCTCGTGAGCCAGAATAGGACGAAGAGACTAGCCTCGCGCCCCAACTGCTAGCTAAGGGGCCACCGAGCCAATTAATGAGCAAGACAAAACGAGCGTGGGAAGCGTCCATGGAGCGCGGATGGGATGATCCGGGGAAGTTTGTGTGCATGGACTGCGTTGAAGACGACTACTTGCGTGATGCGGTCGCTTCAAGTGACCACGATCGACGCGCGTGCGACTACTGTGATGCTGATACTGCGGCCCCGGTCAGCGCCATTCTTGAACCGATAGGGGAAGCGTTGCATCAGTACTTTGGAGAGCCCGCTGTTGTGGGCGTTCCGCTCGACGAAGACGAGTGGGTTGAAACTCCAATGCGCACGGGCGAAGCATTAATGTCCCTTCCACTGTTTTGTAACGATGATCTGTTTCAAGATGTGGAGACCGCAATCCACAACACTGAATGGGTAGCGCGCAACCGATATCGGCCGACGAAACATGACGGCGACCATTTGACGCAGGCGTGGGAGTACTTCGAGGAAGTGGCCAAACACAGGACGAGGTACTTCTTTGGTCTTGACGACAACCTGCCGACGAGTGACGCCCCGTGGATCACCTACCCAGGCCCGGTTTCCCTTCTAGGCGCTGTCGGTCAAGCCGCGGAAGATCTAGGGCTAGTTTACGCGCTCGATTCTGAACATCCGGTCTACCGAGCACGACATGCCAAGAAGGACGAGGTTTTCGAGACCTTCGACGAGCTGGGTCCTCCTCCTCAGGGAATCGCATCAGCCGGCCGGATGAATCCGGCTGGTATCAGTTATCTATACCTGGCAAAGGAGCGGGCCACCGCCGTGGGAGAAGTAGCGTCGCGCCCGCCCTGTCGGATTGCTGTCGGCACGTTCCAACTCAAGCAAGATATTCTCGTCCTCGACCTGACTGAAGTACCCCAGCCACCGTCGGTGTTCGACGTTGACAACTACGCCCGGCGTCAATCGATCCTGTTCTTGGATGAGTTCGTTCGAAGCATCTCCGCGCCAGTCGAGAAAGATGGGCAGGAGCACATTGAGTTCGTCCCTTCTCAGGTCGTTTCAGAGTTCTTCGCACAGGTCTTCTCTTTGCGGGCCAACGAGAACGGAATCGAGGGGATGGTTTATCCCAGCACAGTCGTGCCGCACGGACAGAATCTGGTCGTCTTTCCGCCGAAGCGATGGGTTAAGTGGAGTGATATCGTTGACTTGGTTTGCACCGAGCATCTGACCATCACTGACTGGCTGCAACTCAAGGAGGCTGTCCAGGCATAACCTGCTGAGTTCCCGCTCACCTGCCAGCCATTCTCCAAATCGTCGTATTGGGTGAACGGCGACGCCCTTCGAATGGACGATCCTCGATCTGACACGCTCGGCGCCTTTCTGCGAGTCCTTCGCGACGCTCGTCCCAAGGCTTTCCTCCTAGAGAACGTGTACGGCCTAGTCTACAAGGGAAAAGACGAGGGTCTGAGACACCTTCTCGACGGCATCGCTCACATCAATCGGGAGATAGGCACGAGCTATCAGGTGAGCTGGAAGCTCTTGAACGCCGCCCATTTCGGTGTACCTCAAGTCCGAGAACGGGTATTCTTGGTCGGAAGCCGAGATGGTGCCAACTTTGAGTTCCCACGTCCAACCCATTGTCGAGACGCGGAACTCGATCTGTTTGGAAGTCTTGAGCGGTACCGCACAGCATGGGATGCGATAGGAAACCTGCCGGCCCATCCGGAAGAGCCTTCACTTAAGGTCGGCGGTAAGTGGGGAGCCCTCCTACCTTCCATTCCTGAAGGGCAGAACTATCTCTGGCACACCAATTGCGGTGGGGGTATGCGACTATTCGGCTGGCGCACTCGCTATTGGAGTTTCTTGCTCAAGCTGGCGAAGGACCAGCCGTCTTGGACCATCCAAGCACAGCCCGGTTCCGCGATAGGCCCATTCCATTGGTCCAATCGCAAGCTGACGGCACGTGAGATGTGTAGGCTGCAGACCTTTCCCGACGGCTTGGACTTCGATTGCGGGCGTCAAGACGTGCAAAAGCTGCTTGGCAATGCCGTGCCATCTTTGATTGGAGAGGTGCTCGCGAGAGAGATTCGGCGACAATTCTTCGGCATTGACCACAAACAAGGTCCCTTGAAGCTAATGCCAGTCAAGAGGCACCCCGTACCTCCGCCAGAGGAAATCGCACCGGTGCCAGCTCCATATCGAGACTTGATTGGGGACCATCCAGATCACCCAGGTACCAGAGCGCCCCGGCGAGGTCGGAACGTAGGCAGTGCGAATCAAGACCGGCAGATGAGGGTCTCGATCGGGACTGGATAGCAGTCACCGGCAAGAATTCACCGCAATATCGCCCAAACCTCAGCGTGGTTGATTGCTGGCCACTGGCCCACTGGGGGGTCGCGCCACCTGTGAGCAGAGCCCCTCAAACCTCTTCTCGCATTCGCCGTTGAAAGGGCGGACCGAGTGCCAGTACACGTTAGTTCTCATACCCTCACTCATTCAGATGCTCCACTCCGAACTCTGCTGCGGGGAACGGGCTGCCGGGATTGGTGGTCATCGACACGTCGGGCTCGATGATGCGTGTACTTCACACCAAGTGGTTCGTGGCGTTCGCAGAGGATCTAGCACGCGGCGGGGCGGAGACGGCGATCCTTGTCGGTGACCGGCTGAGGGCGACGGTGCCTATGGGCAGTCTGCCGGAGTGGATTCGGGAGAACGAACTAGTCCGCGGCACGCGCTTGGCTAGGGCAGTCGAGGCGTTGTTTGAAGCGGAGGGCTCAACGTTGGGGGTGACCGATGGCGATGGCCTGCGAGGTTTGCAGAGCCTCAACGCGGAAATGGAACTGTTGGACGAGGGAGTGGATGTCGAGGCAAAGGTCGTGGGACTGCGTTCGCGACGGGCTACCGAGTGAGCGGATGTAACGGCTCACTCTGGAACCGTAGAAGGAAGCCGAATGGTCGTGTCAGAGCGACCGGGCATTGGGGTGAAAGATCATCGTCGGGCATTGAACGATGACGGCGTCGCCGATGTGATTGTGCCGACGGATTAGCGCCTGATCGAAGAGGCGTGTGGAAGCGGCGCAGGAGAAAATCTGGGGTTGATGCGCGGGGCGTCCTGTGTGATCAACGTAGGGTGGGACACGAGGGGAGGGAGCAACCCGTATCAACCGGTAGTAGGCCCGAGCCCGCAAACTCTACTTGAGAATCAGTTCGGCACGGCGGGAAACGGATTTCCCAGAATTCTTCCGCCGGATCACAGATATTCTTACAGTTTCTTGTGCTCCCGGCGCGTTGCCCGCCGACACAAGCTAGGTGACCAAGTAGGAGTCGGTCACGCACCGCTCGATCCCACTCACTCCGACGCGTGCGAGCATTAGACTGGAACGATTGCGAGCCACACCCCTCCCATCAGCTGCGGAGGAATCAAGCGTTGAACAGATTCAGTTGCTGCATCGAGGATGCCGATTCACGTAGCTTCTCTGAACTCGTAAAGGCGCAACGTGTTTCGATCATTCCAACGAAACAACACCTTACCTCTCGCTATCGATTCGGAGCTTGAAGGTTCCCGTTTCGCCCATACTGAACGAATTGGCTACCACGGTGTAGATGCGATCTTCCGCGAGGGTGTAGCTTAGTCGAGAGTCCGTACCAAGACCTATTCCTCCGTCATCGTTGCCGTCAAGCAATTCAAAGGAACCATCAGAAACATCCCCAAGCCCTAGCATGAGATAGGCGTCGAACTCTTCTGCAATCATCGAGATCGTTATCTGTTCATCTTTAGTTCCGCTGTACCCAAATGAACGGTAGTGAGAACCGTCCGGAAGCGTTCCGTCGGTTGACATCAATGCGCAGCTGATGTCCGTGTTGGCGACTAGATCGGGCGGACAGAGATCTTCGTTTGACTCTACGATTTCTGCCGAAGTGATAGCCATTCCTGCTCTTGTCTTCTCGTCAAGACCAGTTCCCGCGTCATTAAACAACCCAAAAACTCCAACCATCAAACCACCTATGCCGATCAATAGGTTCAATACCTGCAGCCATCCGAGGGAGCTGTCGCTTCTATTTCGGATTCTAGTCAAAGCTGCTCTAGCGCCATACGCTGCGAGAAACGAACTGCTAACGCCAAGTATTGACACACCAAACATTCCCGGGAAATCGTCCATCGTCGACGATGTACTGCCTTCTGCCAAATATTCGCCCACCGCAGAAACCATGATCCACAACGCCCCGATTCGCCAGCCAACACCAATTGCCGTACGCAATGGTTGAGCACCATCTAGCATTAGCTTCAGTTGCCTGGCTCTATATCCCAACACAAGTCCCACAAGAACGCTGAAAAAGATGACGATATATAGATGAGTATCCTTCGGCGAGTTGATCAACCAGGCAAACAACGCGGTCAATAGGAATAGGACTCCACTAGTCAGCATCCACTTCGTATTCGCTTGGAGAACTATCGGTGCCCCCAATAATCTAGCCAGTTCCGAAGTTGCCACAGGGTTCCCAAGGTCACCATTTGGTCGGTCATTCATCGGGCACTGCTCCTTCCTCTACCAACGACTGTCTAGGTTTCGGGCGTCCGTTGCCCGGAAACGGCACCTAACGCTCTCGGTGTTTCCTCCATGCGCAAATAAGCCCATCTCTGCCTAGATGCGGATCATACCACCTCCTTGCGGGTTCCGGAAACTCTGGCACACAAAATTCCGAAAATTCTCGCACACTCTGACCCCTTGAGATTCGAGCTTCCCCTAGGTACCCCGTCAGATGGGGGGCCGTCCGAAGGCCCCTCGCAGACGGAGAGTGCCGCGGTGCACGATGCAACCAAGCGATTCGAGATCGAGACCCTCCTCAAGGCGGGTCTCCCCAAGGCCCGGGTGGCGGAAATCGCCGAGGTCTCGCTGCGGACCGTTCACCGGGTCCGGGCCGATGTCGAGGCGCGCTCCGCCGAGACGGAGGGGACAGACACAGAGGCCGGCACGGAGGTGCCGCGCCGTCCGCCGGACGGCGGGCCAGGCCGGCCCTCGAAGACGGCGGACTACCGGGAACTGGTGGCTTCCATCTTGGCGGCGCAGCCTGGGCTGAAGACCCTCGAGATCCTGCGCCGCGCGCGCTTGGCCGGCTACGGCGGCGGCAAGACTGCCTTGTACTCCCTGGTGCGGGAGCTGCGACCACGGTCCGTGCGCCCGATCTGCCGCTTCGAAGGCGCAGCGCGCGGCCGGCAGCGGATTCCCGGTGGTGGGCTTGCCAAAGCCTACGCTGCACCTCGAAATCGCAGCGCTAGCCGAGAACTGCGATTGGGTCCTCGTCGACGGACCGCTGCGGGCAAGCGCTCTGGCTAGGTCTGCCGTTGCCGCAAGCGATCTCGTCCTAATTCCCGTCCAACCGTCGCCATTCGATCTTTGGGCTGCACGGGACATCTTGGACATTTTGGAAGAGTGTTTCGTCGTCCGTCCCGATCTTGTGGCGCGCTTTGTCGTGAACCGACTGTTCGTCTGCACGCGGCTGGGGACCGAGGTGCGTGGCGTGCTGGCCGAGTTGCCGGTTGCCGCGCCACGCACCGCGATCCGTAATCGGACGGAGTGCGCCAAGGCAGTGCGGGAGGGCAGGACCGCGATCGAGACGGTGCCGGCGAGCGCGGCCGCGAAGGACTTCCGCGCTCTTGCGGACGAGATCCAAGGAATCACGCAAGAGTTGAGCCATGCCGGCCGCTAAGTGGGGAACGCGTCCCGCAAGAAGCTCCAACGGAAGGGCCGCAGTTTTCGACGCTTTCGTGCGTGACAGCAACAAGGACAGGACCAAGCGGCTCAACGCTGAAATACCCGCATCGCTCAATGCGCGCGTGAAGTCCAGGTGCGCCCTCGAGGGCCGGGACATGACGCAGGTTGTAATCGAACTGCTGGAACAACGGCTTCCGGTAGAACACCATGAGACCGATTTGCCGCCGAGCGAGACTCCCTAGACAGGGGATTGAGTCCATGAGTCCTTGGGGAATTGAGTAAAGCCGTTGGCCCTGCACATCGTCGGCCGTGTTCACGAAATGGCCGATGGCACCAATGCGCACGAGCGAGTGTGCACGGCTCAAGAAGTACGGTGCCTTCTTCCATGCCTCGAGGGTGGAACTGGCGATAATTTGCGGGAGACACCCCTAGGGATTGAGCCCTATGCCCAGCAGCGGGATTAGTGCGCCGCCTGACGCAGGAATATGCCTCCTCGCCTAGCGCGGGACTGTGCCGCGGACCCAGCGTACCGTGCTGACTCGTCCGGAAGTAGATCGGGTGGTCCACTGGCCATGCCGCTCGCCGTCCACGTACGGCCCCTGCTGGACGTACCCGTGGACAGCGCCTGGGACCCGTTCTGAGCGGCGGACCCAGTGCCCCTGTCGATAGCCATCCACATACGGCCCTTCTTCTGTCGAGTGCAGCCTGCCGTCGATGTGAACGCGTTCGACCCAGCGACCGTGCTTCTTCCCGTTCCGGAAGGCGCCAGTCAATTCTTCTTTCGAGCGGTCCCTGAGGACGATCAATGATCCCGTCCCGGCAGCGAGACTGTCCACGCACTCTCCGGTCCATTTCGGATCCTCGATCCACTCGTCGAGTCCTTTCCACACAAGACAGTCCGGCGGGCTCGCCAGTTCGTACCAGCAGTTCGTGACCTTATCCCACTCGTCACTGCCAAAGTCGCACAACCGCTTCGGTTCCGGCGGCGGCTCGGGCTCCGGCGGTGGTCGCGGTGTACTCGATTGCTGCCGGGTTCCCAGCTCTGTCGTCGCCTCGCCGAAGGCGAAATCCAGCTGCCAGTTGGCGAAGCGTGGCTGACGTTCGTGGAACGCCAGCACGTAGACCGTCTCCCGCGCCTCCCCGGCCACGGCCAGCCCGCCCGTGCGCTGCAGCACCTTGTAGCTGCCCGCCCATTCCAGCGGGCCCCCGAAGCGGCCTTCCGGGCCCTCCCAGCTACTGCAGGGCGGCCACTCCGACTCGATGCGCACGTGCGCGGTCAGGTCCGACAGCTCGCGACCGGACCCGTTGTACACCCCGTAGTCGAGCCGCCACACGTGCAGCGGCTGGCCCGCATTGGCCTTGGTCGCCTCGTCGGCTTCCGCAGCCGCCACGCATGTCGCGGCCGCACGGGCGGCAAGCCGCACGCTGCCCTCAAGGATTACGCCGTCCTGCTCGTACAGGGTTTCGGCGGCCGCCGGAGCGACCGCCAGCGGAACCAGCGCCAGAACACCTAATAGCGCCGTTTTCATTTCAGCGAACCTCCACCACGATGCGCGCTCGAGAGCCAGCGGCCCCGGGCTGTCCCCATATCCTGGGGGCATAACGTGCGACAGATGCAATTATCGGACATCAATGGGGCCGCCCGCCCGTGCCTCGACCAATCCCAAGGCTGTCGCACAAGTTGGCTGCATGCTTGCGTTCGCACTCATGCGATTCGCTTCGCAGAGGGTGAAGCGGCAATGGGGCCCAGAGCTACTCCCCGATCCTCAGCAGCCCGACGGAGGCCGGGCCCAGACAGTGTTTCCAGCCAATTCGAACCCTTCATCTTGTCAGCGGCAGGTCGGAGTGCCGACCTTGCCCCCCGGCCGAGAATCGCAATCAAGCTCGCAACTCCGACGCTGGTGAGCGGGTAGAAACGCTGGCCTCGGCTTCGTCGCCTCGCGATTCGATCAATCAGACGAAGAGCGTCCTCGCCACCCGCATCCTGACTTTGCTGTGGGACAGATCGTGGGACGACAACCTAGTGGTGTTCGATAAATCCTTTGTTTTCAAGTAGTTAGATGGGAAAGGTGGCGCGCTCGGGATCCGCCATAAAGATCGGTCGCCGTTTTCCACGGTTGCAGTTGGCCTTGGATTCGGTTTCGGCGTCGCCATGGGGTTGCTTTTCGGGGTCACGTATCTCTTGGTGTTGCTCCACATGCCACACCTGGACTCGATCCTGCTGCCCCTGGCCTTGCTCATTATTGCTTTGCAGTCGTTGCTGACTGTGCGTTGGGTTAGTTCCCCGCCGAAGCGATTGTGGCGCTGAGATCGGCTCCGGGGAGAGCCCAAGGCCGCCGGATTCCCACCTAGGGTTCATCGGCACATCACTGCTCGAAGACGCCGGGGCGGCTGGTTCTATTCCAGATCGATTGTCGATCTGTCCACGGCGGGGACCCGAAAGATCCGACCAATCTTCCGGCCAGCCCCAGATGATTGAGCCCTGTTGGTTGTGGCCACCGCGTGCTCGGAGCGCCACCAACAGCATCGAGTGTTCCCGAGGATCGATGGGAAGCCTGTTCTAGTGCCGACACCGCTAGTTCCGAGGGCGGCAGTCCAAGCGATCCCGCCGGACCGGGATTCCCTGATTCACCAAGAGAGGGCATGGACAGAGCCAATGGACGTTCCTGCATCTGCGGCGACATTCCGGTCGATGTTCACCACATTGTTCCGACCAAGGACGGCGGTGACGGTATGGAGACCTGCGCCGCGCCACCATGCCGCCCCTGCCGCCCTAGAATTGCGAGCAACCCGGATCATCGCAAGATGATCGGGGAGAGGCGAGACGCCCGCGACGAGAGGTACAGGGGCCGAGACGTGGCCGCCGGGCTCGCCGCCATCAGCAGCGCCCCACCTCTTGGGGTTTCTTCGAAGCGAAGGGTGAGGTGTCGTGATCGCGTGCGGTTGGTCGGAACAGCTTCACCTGGCCAGTCGGGACCGACCAGGGTCGGTCGCGGATGGCACGAGGCGCTGTCAGTGGCCGGAAATCCGGCCTGCACCGTAATTGGGCGAACTATTCCTATAGCCTGCCTCGGGCCGACTCAACATCGGTCACGCCGACAGTCCCTGCGCCATCTCAATGAACGGCCTCACCGACTTCCCCAGCACTGCCATGCCTGCGGCGTGCGCAAATGGCAACCCGAGCCGGCTCTGTGCCGCACCGTTGAGCGCGAAGTCGTAACCGCCGATGTTGACGACGTAGAACACACGATCCCGGCACTCGACGGTCACCCGGTCCTCCCGAAACGGCCACTCGCCACCGAACTCTGCCTTGCTGACAGCAACTGACGGCCAGCCTGATGCCTCGATCTCCTGGTCGGAGCGCTTGACCCACTGGTCGGCGTCGGCCCTGAGGATCTTCACCGATCGGCGATAGTCGACGGTGCCGAATTGGTCGTCCCGGAGGTTTCTGAACTCGTCGTACACGACTGAGAGCTGTCTGATTTCGCCTCCAGGGTCGGCATGCCCCCCAAGCGTGAACTGCATGGCGATTGCCCGGACCAGCCGCTCCATCCTGGCAATCAACCCGCTGTTCACTCGCGGAAAGTATTCGCTGTACATCCGCTGCGGATCGCCAAGATACGGAATCGGATCCTCCACACGGCGCTCCAGCGCCTCCCACTCGGCGCTGGGGTCCATTGGCGCGTGCCCCGCACCCGCTACAACGTCGAGGTTGTAGTAGCGGCCCATTTTCCCGAACAGGGATAGAATTCGCACGCACTCCTTCAGCACTGGATCGGTCTTGATGAACGCGAGATCCTGTTTCACTATGGCTCGTTGCATTCCGCCGTAGTGCTCCGTGCAGATCGTCTCTAGCAGACTCTCTAGGTCGTGCCCGAGCGATTTCATCGCCGCCATGTCGGGATAGGCCCGGTCACGGCCCTTGCGGACAACGGCGATGTAGCACTTCATCAAGCGTTCGAAACCGCTCGCCAGCAGTTGATGCGGCAGGTGATAGAGCGCGTTTCCCATGTCGATTTCCTGCAGGTGCCCGAATCCCGACTCGAGGATCTCCCTCGATGTCACCAGCTCGTCATGCAAACACAGAAAGCGCACCTGGTCGTCGCTTCTCATCGTCGTCTCGCACTCCTCTCTTGCGACGACTGCCGTCGCGAGCGCTCACACGCTACACCACCAACCTACCCCGATTTCGTCGAGGCGTTCTCAGAGATCGATTCGGAACGCGAGGAAAGGCCAAGGGCCTAAGATCAAGATTCGAACCAAGGGTCGCCCCGACGCCTTGAAGTCTGCTTTGCTTCGTGAGGATCCACGGAACGGGCGGACTGGAAGGATGGATCGCGCGAGAATTCACTGTATCGCGAGTCTGGAGAGCAAGGGGGCACGCCAAGGGGCGAGACGCTTCTTCCGCTAAAGCAGGCGTAGAGGCCGGACCCCGGGGTGAGCCGCGCAAGTGCGACGAGGTTGACGGGAGAGAGGACCGCCACCGGCGCGTGACAGTGCGGGGTGTGGCATCAACAGGAGGGCGGAGCGTTGGTGATCGATGCCGGTGAACCGGGGATTTACGGTACGCGCGGATGACCTCGAAGGCTTTTGACCACAACAGTTGGATCGAACGGCTCGCTGGGGCTCTTTGGGCGCTTGCGAAAGCGCAGGAGCCCTACCTGCAGGAGTACTGGCGGCATAATCCGCGCGAGCATTTGATCGTCGATGGGAGGGACGTGACGCCTTATCCGCTGGACGACCTGCGGATGGTCTATGCCATGGCGCGCCACAGCGGGATGCTCGTTCCTGGAACGGCTCAGTACGCGCCCCTTAGCGATCAGCTCGCTCCCTCGCGACACGCCTTGTTGTCCCACCCCAAGCTCGCGCGGGTGGCTGTAGTAGGTCGACCCGTCGGCGAGAACGATTTCTGGATGGGAATCCTTGATTCCGGCATGCCGATCTCCGCCGGAGACCTGATCGCGGGGCTGATGGCACGGGCGGCAGAGCTGCCCGGTAACGGCTTCCGCGCGGCGGCTAGCGAACTGAATGCTTTTCTCTCGCCGCTCGGAAATGGAGAGGCGGCTGGTGTGCTGGGGAATCTCAACGAGGGTTGCGATGCGTTGCTGTTCTGGGGCCTGACCGTAACCGAGAGGATCGATCTCGAGGAGAACATGGCCATTCTTCCGTTCGCGGAAGTCCAGCGCTTCGTGGAGCGCGAGCTGGTGGACGAGCTGGCCCCGTCGGGCGCCCGGTTTCGTGGATCGCTTCCTGTCGGAGCAGTGGTCAGGACGTTCCGGTGGCGGCCGCTGTTCCGTCGGGAGGGCAGCCTCAACGAACCAATGGGAGTTCCGAGGGAACCGTTTCTCCCCGAAACGCGGAAGTTCTTCGACCTCCTTGCCGTGAGCCACGCAGAACCGGTGGTGCCGCTCGCAGCAAAATCCGATTGCATCGACCGGTCGGCCACGCGCCTGCTGGGCCAGCAGAGATTCTATCCGGAGATGGACGAAAAGTGGCCAGCGCATGGCTTCCGCGGGTTCGTCGACTGCCCGGCGCTGAGGCCAGAGGCACTTCGCGAGGTACGCGAGGTCTTCTCCAATCGCGAGAGTGCGCGTTTCCAGCGGATGGAGACTTACGTAAGTCGACTGGCTGAGGCGCTTGGACGAACTGGTCGGTTTGCCCTGCGCGACAAGATCGTGGATGTGGCAATCGCGCTTGAAGGCATGTATGGCCTGCCAAGACGGGGGAAATCTCTCGCGTTGAGGGAAACGGTTGCCAGCTATATCGGAACAGACACGAACGATCAGCAACGAATCAAGGAAAGTATCAGGACATTTTATGAAGTCCGTTCCGATATCGTTCACGGTGGGTCGGGCGATGCGTCTCCGCTGGGGCACAGCGCGGCCTTTGTCACGGGTTTCGACCTCGCCCGGAGGTCGCTGTTCCAGTTGCTGCGTGAGGGTCCCCCCTGCGATTGGGAGTTCCCCGCGGACACACGCAAGTAAACGGGGGGCGCGCGGCGGGCGTACAGGCCCCGCACCGAGATCGCCGCTCCGCCCGACAGGCTGCCGCATCTGTTCAGCAAGCACGCCGGCGGCGACGCGGCGGCCCCCCACCCCCGCATCGGCTGGGCCCGGGCAGCAATGTTCCGGTCTCAAGGTGCGACCCCCGAGTTGGTAGACCTTCTTGCGATTGCGGAACGCAAGGCCAATCTCGGTGCCTCACCCGGGCAAGTGGGAATAGGCGGATTCCTTACTCGAACACCCAACTGCAAGTGGCCACCGAGCGAATCTAACGGAGCGTTTCGAAGGCCATCGAGAAACGAGTCGAGATGGAGACCCATCGAGCATTCGTTCGCGCAGTGCACCTCCCGGAAAGGCTAGCCCGGGATCGGTTGTCGATTGCCTGGTGCTCAATTACGACACCGTCGTTGAGGAGGCATTGGCTATCGGGCGAATCGCGTTCTCCGATGGTTTCGACGGAGGCGTAACGGGTTGGTAGAACCCGGAGGCGTTCGGCCGTCCAGGTTCGTCGGCTCGCGTCTTGAGGCTCCATGGATCGGTCGACTGGCACGAAGTAGCCGATGATCTCCTTCCAAGACGAATAGGACAGAAGCTGCAGATCCAGGCTATGCAGGACCGTCGCATCCTGATATGGCCAGCCTCAACGAAGTATCGCGAAGCGCGCCCTCGTGCGGCACCACCTGATCCCTGAGAGCCGTTAGTGCAACGACGCAGACCTCCGCAATTACGATGGAGTCATGCGGGTCGAACGGATCCAGTACCCAGCAGGTCAAGGGTGCTTTCATGCCGGGCACATCCAGTCGGCGGCTGACGAATCCGGTGTAGCTACCGATTTTCGCTACATCTATGATTGTGGCTCGACTAATCTGCGGGCCTTGGCAGGCGTGGTGGACACATATCGGATGAAAGGCTCCACGGTCAATGCTCTGTTCGTTTCTCACCTTGACGCTGACCACGTGAATGGCCTCGACCGCCTGCTCGGCGTGGTGAGTGTCGACACCGTCTACATCCCCTATGTCGATCAAGCCGTATCCATTCTGGATCTCGTCGAAGCCGATCTGGAGGGTGCAGTTTCGGCCTCGCTGATCGAAGCTAAGATCGCCCCGGGATCGTGGTTCGGGAGCCGAGGCGTTTCCACAGTAGTGCGGCTTCTACCGCCTAGCGATGACATGCAGCGCGATGTTAATCGGAACACCGAAGACGATGATGGAGGAGGCCGACCTCCCTTGGAACCCACGAAGGCGTCTTGGGATGGTGGGACGGAGTCTGCTGGCCGATCAGGTCGGCGCGCTGAGGAGCGCGAAATTCGGTCCGGTGTCGCGGTGGAGACGTTGGGCAACGGTCGAGGCCTCAAGTGGCTCCTGGTCCCCCATGTCGATCCCGCACCGGCCGAGAGACGCAGGCAGTTCATCAAGAAGGTACGGACTGTTCTTGGTTTACGGTCGCGACAGCGGATCAACGCGAGAGTACTTGCCGGTTGCCTGCGGAATACTGTCGAACGCAAGAAGCTAAGGGAGTGCTACGAGGAGATTGTATCGGGCGGGTCTCGCAGAAATCACAACCGTGTCTCCATGTCACTATATTCCGGCCCTGAACCTAGCGAGTGTCGTCCATTCCGCCTGTGCAGGACTGGTCCGTTCGCAGCGTTCTGGCCGCACTGGTTCTGGGACTTCCACCCCGAGCCGCATTGGTCCTGCAACGAGGAGGCGGTTGGCTGGATCGGTACCGGCGACGCTGCGCTTCGGCTCAACAACGTACGCCAAGCGTGGCTCAATACGTACGGCCAACTCCGCAAGCATGTCTCGACTATCTTGTTACCGCACCATGGCTCGGAGCGCAGTTTCCACCCTGAATTGCTCAATTCTCCAGACCTCGACGTTTGTGTCGTGTCAGCCGCGCACCGGTCTCGATACCGTCATCCTGGGCGAATTGTCGTTGACCAAGTTCGGGATCACGGCAAGACCCTGTATCACGTATCCGAACGGGTCCAGTCAGAACTCAGGGAAGAGATTCGCCTGATATGAGTGGTGGTCACATGTAAGGTCCTCCCGTCACGGTGGCAAGGCGATGTACATTCTTGATTCCGGCATCCTAATCTGTGCTGGCGGGCGGTGAGACCCGACAGCTGAGCCCCTTTGAAGTATTGCCCAGGGTGCCCGTCCGAGCGCACGGTGGCTGTCGAACTGCTCATTGGCCAGAATCGCGGCGACTCGCTCTAGGGACAGATCCTCACGGAGGGTGTTCTGGATCTGGGATTGTGTCCTGATTGCACCTGGTCTACCGCAAGGCCCCTTGCATTGTTCAGTACGCTTCTCGACTACATGGCAGCGCTAGCGGAGACTTCTCGGTCGTCCGGCGACCCTGCTAGTGTGAGATTTCTTACGTGAGTGCTCCGCCCGCAAATGCTGGAGGTATCGCCTTGGACCAAGAATGGTTCGAGATGAAGAACATTCGTCGCAGGAATCTGGAAGCGAAGCAGTGGATTCCCTTGCGATGTGCTCACGAGATTGAGCAAGTCGGTCGGCCCGGCTCAGCAGGCTTCCTAGAAGACCGGCTCAAAGTGGTGTCGTTGGCTGTGCCTACGGACAATCGTGCAGTCGCGCTCGCTCTCGACTGGAATGAAATCGGTATCGCCCACGACCACGCGGGTTGCGTCGACAGCGGGCAGTACGTCCCAGCAGACCGCTTCGAGGACGCCAAGGGGAGATTTGACGGAGTTCATCTGGTGCTGAGACAAAATGTCGTAGGCAAAGAACAGTCCATATGGCACCTACATCAGGACTTCGTCCTGACGCTTCGGCTGAAGCGCGAGGCAGATAGGTGGGTCAGGCCAGAGGAGGACTCGGTCGAAGTTGCCCGATTGACCCGCAATTCCGATGGCTCGCCCGCTCGATTGGAAGTCCGTCCTCAACACCTTCGGGACTACTTGTGTGCCCGGGGCATGGGTCTGGTCTTGAGTTCATTTTGGAGACGCTCCAGCGTGACTGAGGATTGTGCCCACATCTCTTGGGCAGAGGACCAAATTGAGGAAACGGATGAGCACTATCGATGGGTGGGTCTCAAAACAGCCATTCATGAAGGCGGCACGCCGTACGGCCAGTCGGCGCATGTCATCCACGCGCGACGGACTGACATGAACCCCGAAGACGACGTCCCAGTCTTGGGACCGCCAGCTGATGCAAACCTTCAGGCGAAGTCGTGGACGAAGCAATTCGAAGGGAGAAAGCTCTACCGAGTGTCGGGTGAGCTGTGGCTCACGGAGTGGCTTGACCCGGCATCGCAGAGCCCAATCGTCCGGGGCGACGATCGACCTTCGTCGGTATCATTCATCGTCGACCCGGTAGGAAATCAGGTGCCTAGCCCTGAACTGATTGATTCAGGCCGATGGCTTTGGTTCCGGCCTACAGTCGTCCGCGCGCTGATCGGCAATTGCCACGGTTCGCTCCAGTGGCACACTCGCGATATGGGGTGGCTGGAATTCTCGTCAGGTCACAGTGTGGATTTCGGAGTCAACGAGCTCGGTTTGGTAAACACTTACGCCAAAGCCATCGCTCTGCTGCCGGATTGGCAGCAACGTGAATGGGCTGCGCACAATGTTCTGCCCGACGGCAAGCTGTCGGAAGAGCTGCAAGCGGCTCAAATTGACGGCTCCTGGTGCGTGCCGACCGTTGCGCCAGAGGCGCGTTTGGCCAAAGAACTCACCGACCTGCAGGAGCTTGCCGCAGCGAAATTGAAGATCAAGCTCTTTCGCCAACATACTGAAGTCGCCACGCTGATGCCCCGGCTCCATCGATTCCGTGCCACAAGCGAGGCTAGCTTGTTCGAATTGGCAAAGGATCTGATGCGCGTTACTGCCGAAGATATGGACGCTAAGCAACTCAAGACGCTAGTAGATTCTGCGAAAGACCAAGATTTGGGCTCGTTAAAGTCATTGGAGACTGTCCTCGCAATCAAGATCGGTCCGAAAAAAGCGCGATCTCTGCTGGGACCACTGGTGGGTGTGAACAAGCTTCGGTCGGCAGATGCACACCTAAAGTCCTCGGACCTCGACGAACCGATGAAGCTAACTGGGGTGGATCGCACCTCGCCGTTCGTCGTCCAAGGCCGTCAATTGCTTTGCGCGACGGTTGATGCCGTGGAGCAGATCAGGATCGTGATTGACGAGAACTGGTGACCGCCTGCGAGCCAGCCGACGCAGCATTCGTCCGTCTTGCTTGACGCGCCCCAAATCAGTCCGTATCCAGCAGGCAGGGCCGTTCGGCGGGTGACCGAGCGTGATCCCAACCGGAGGCAAGCAGTGGTGACCAAGGCGACGGCGCCCGCGATACGTCCCATTCCGCCAAACCGCATAGTAATAATCTAAGTAGTAACGCGATATCCTAGAACCACATAAACCCTTATATATCAATTAATTACTGGAGGTTGGTGGTGGCTAGGGACACCAAGAATCTCAATCGCGTAGGCATCCCTTGCGTGCGCCTCCGGAGATCCAAGCAGACCTGAACCTGCGTAGCGCGAAACAAGCGGTGCGGGATTGTGGCGTCGGGACGGCGCGCCAGGAGATGGAGCGGGTGGCGTCGCTACAGGCCGGGCACGGGCTGCTCTGGAGCTAGAGTATCACTCCCGCCAGCCCCTACGGGAGACCGACGGCGTGATCCCCGAGGGCAGCATGAGCCTCCCCGCCCGAATGCGAGGATCAGCCCATCGGCTCCCTCCGGCCCTCAAGGCACACGGACGCCTCGCCCTGGTGATCGCTGCCGTTCCGGTAATGACTCCGACGAGCGATTTCGGTGGCGGAGAGCCATTTCCGATCCCGCCACGCCGCTTCGGCATCAGGCTCTCTCTCACCTGGCGCCAGTCTTCGCCGCTGAGCCGGCGGCCTTGCGCAGCGCCTCCGTGAACGCGCCCGCCGTGGCCGGCCGATCCCGTCGGCGGGCCGATAGGACCGATGCCACGAACTCGATGACCGATTCCGACGGCTCTGCGCATCCGGCCGGCCGGGCGAGGGGGACGATGCGCCTCCGCCGGATCCGCCGAGCCAGCTCCTTGACGTCGCCGCCAGCGAAGGGATGCTCGCCCGCGGCCATCTCGTACAGCACCACGCACAGCGACCAAACGTCGTCGGCCTCCCGGGCCAGCTTTCCCGAGACGACCTCTGGCGAAGCGTAGCGCAGCGTACCGCCCACCACGACGCTGTCATTGACCAGGCGCGCCAGACCGAAATCGAGCAGCTTCGGCGACCCATCCGCCGTTAGGCCGATGTTGCTCGGCTTGACGTCCCCGTGCAGGTACCCGCTCTCGTGTAGTGCCTCGAGCGCACCGGCCAGTGCCAGCGACATGGAGACGGCGTCGGGCACCGGCACGGGCCCGCGCCGGAGGCGGTCATCAAGCGTGCCGCCGGCCAGGTATTCGACGACAAGGAACGTGCGGCGACGCCACGACTCGATCCCGTAGATCTGCGCCACCGCGGGATGCGTCACCTCGGCCATTGCCAACGCTTCCGGATTCAGTCCCGTCGGACCTGGTGCCAAGCTGCTCGCAAGAGCCTTGACCGCGACGTTGCGCGCCAGACCGGCGTCGCGCGCCAGATAGACGGTGCCCATCCCTCCGGCCCCCAGCCTCCGGATCAGTTGGAACTTCCCGGCCAAGACTGCGGGCACCCGCGCCTCGACGTAAGCGGAGCCGCATTCGCATTCGGGCGGGCCCCCGGCCGTGGACAGCGCCAAACACTCCGGGCACTCCCGGGCGGGCAGCGCCTCCGTTAGCCCGCTTTCCGACGGTTGCATCCCCGACAGGCGTCCGATCGCCAGCCCCGCGGTCGCCGCCAGCGATTCGAGGAAGGGGAGTTCGGCCTGCCGCACGGGTCGGTTGTCAAAGCGGCGGCCGACGACCAGAGCCCCGATAAGCTCCCCGCCCGGACCGGGAACCGGCACGATGGCGTCGGCATCCGCATCGGCAACCCAAGCCGCCTCGCCCTGCGGCAACAGCGCGAACAGCGAAGATTCGTCCTGCGGGTGGACACGCAGCGTCCCGCCAGCCCCCTCCAACACTTGGACGATCGCCGACGTCCGCGGCAGGGGCTCGATCTTGGCGTCTGCCACGTGTAACGTGAACGGGCGCGGCCCGGGACCGCGTACGGCCGCGAGAACGGCAGCTGATCCGCAGCCCCGCTTGACCGCTCGCGCCACCGTCCGGTTCACGCTCCGAGGGGTTCGAGCCCGGACCAGTTCTGCGGTGGCAGCGGCAAGCACGCGCTGCTGTGCGCTGCTTTCCGGGTATGCCCACGCGTCGATCCGCCTCAGGATCAGACTTCGGCACACCGTTTGATTAGAGATGTCACTGATCGCAACGAGTCCAGCAAGAGGCGCGCTGTCAGTTCCTGAAAGGATGGATTGTTGGAACGATGCAGCTCTCCGATCCAAGGAAATATGTGACAAGTTTAATGGGAAGAAATCCCGGAGAGTCGGATCCGAAGTCTAGGTGGGGACTGGCTCGAACCCAATGTGCGACAGTCAGTTACGCCCGGCACGAACTCCCGTCTCCACCCACCGATGTAACGAACTCTGAGGATCGGCTCGCGGCACAGCAGCGCCAGCACAAGGGTCGCGACCATAGCGAACAACGTCTGGGCCAGAGGATCCGAGATCACCGCTCCGACCCGCCGTTCGGGATTGCCCGCCACCTGCATGGCTAGGGCGACCGCCACTGCAATGGCCGCCAAACCGAGCACGCGGGATCGCGTCAGCAGGAGCCGGCAGACTGCCCGCACGACCTCGCGCGGGTGCGGCACCCGCACCGCGAGCACCGAATACCACAGCAGCACAATTCCGGGGAATCGGATCACCTCTGTTACCGCGATGGCAGATGACCACCGGTAGTTGGACCCCCACGCCCCGGGCGAGAACAGCTCGACGGTGGTGCTGACGGTCGAGGCGCCCAATAGCGCGAGCATCCCGGTGGTGAACACGAGGATGCGCCGCACCTCATCGGGATGCGCTGCGTGTGCTCGCATCGCCACCACCCCCACCGCTGCGAGCGCCAGCAATTCCTGGATGAATGCGGATATATCGTGCGTCAAGCTGAAGAGTGACCCCGCGTGGCCTGCCCGCGCGAACTCGGCTACGGCCGCGACCACAATCCAGATCGTGACGCCGACCGCCACGCTGACACGGACCATGAGAAGCGCAAGGTCATCCAGCCGGGTACGGCGATGGACTCGCGGACACTCGCGAGCGAAGCCCCACAGCACCGCCGGTGCGAACAGGTAAGAGGGAACGAGGGCGTAGAAGAAAAGCATTGCCGACGTGGGCATCTCCCGCAGATACACCTCGTACATCTCAGGCGGGGGCAGCTCCACCAGAAACGCCGGAATCATGATCCCCGAAGCCTGCGTGGCCCTTAGCAGACAGAAGAACCCCAGCAGCCACGACCTCTGCTCGCGCCGGCCGGCGAACAGCAACAGGCAGGCGCTGACGCCGTACCCCAGGAGCTTGGTCGTCTGGTAGACTGCGAAGTCTCCGTGCTCGCGGTGGTAATCGTCCCATCCCCACGGCAGCAGCAGCATCGCCGCGGAAACCTCCAGTGCGGCGATGATCAGGAGGGCTGCTGCGGCGCGACGCACGAATGCGCTCGAGAACGACGCGAGACCGGTCGCCGTCGGTTCCTCCGCCGCGGCATCGCGGCCGGAAACGGCTCGGGCGAGGGCGCGGAGGTTAGCCAGCGTCCGGTGATCGCCGGGCGCCGCCAGATCCGCGCACCTGTCCCACTCAACTTCTTGGTGCCGAGTCAAGGCATCTGCGACATCGTCGACGACATGCTCGGAACCTTCGCTGGAAGTCCGGTCGTTCCCCATGCCCCCTGCCCGCCGCATCACCACTCACCGAGTTGACGTGCGTGCCACGGTCAGATTCCGTCCCACCGGGCCGTCGCCGACTCGATATGATCGGCGACTCCCGAACAGGGCTGGAAACAGCCCGTCATCCCGAATAGGAATAGTGCGCCGGGCATTCTGATTCCGTTACGTTGCGCGCTGGAATCACTCGCTCGCAACAGGCGATTCGACAGCAGAAAGCGAGCGGGGCGTCCCCTCCGACGACACGACCCCGCATTCAGTTCCAGCGGAGGTTGAGAGCACAACGGTTTGTCGGCGTGATCCACTTTGGCAACCCTGCCTCGGCCACTTGGTCAGTTGGGCGCCCGAGACACCTGACCCCTCCTACATGACGCGGCTCAATTGCACCAGCGCACGTCGGAATGCCATTCGTGCCGCGTCCGGAGTTGACAGGCGCTCGACCAACGCCAGTTGCCGGTAGGAGTACCCCAACTCCATGCGCCCGACGACCAGCCGTCGCTGGAGCGGCGTCAGCTGGTCCAGGCCGACCACGTAGCGTTCCCAAGTCTCCATGTCGAGGAGTTCCCGAAACTGAGGGGCCCCTTCCTCGGCGAACCGTACTCGCTCGTCCGGCGCTCTTGCTGCCAGCCTGACTGTCGAACGCCGCAGATGGTCGCTGATACGGTTTTGGATCGTACGCTTCAGGTAGACGCGCAACGCCGCCGAGTGCGCGGACCGGAACGTCGCAATCCGGGCAAGTGTCCGGTGCAAGGCATCCTGAACCAAGTCGCTCGTGTCAGTCCCGTCGCGAGCCCACGCGGGGAGTCGCCCCCGGGCCCAGCGCCGGAGCCACGTCGAGTGGCGCACGAGCAGGGCGCCGAGGGCCGATCGACTGCCCTGACGGACGCGCTCGAACATACGCTGCTCGGAGTCGCTTGCAACAACTGCGCGTGCGCTGGACTCCATTGGCAGATCGGGCATGCTTGATTGCGGCTGCAGCACTCAGGAAGCGCGCTACCGAAGCGCTTGCGAAGAAAGACCGCCCCCGGATTGTCGCCTGATGCTTGAGCGCCGCGCAATGTCTAGGTTCAGAGTCCATCCTAGCGCTTGGTCACATTTGACGCAGGCGCAGGTCCGGGTTTGGCTAGGGCGCTCTGGCTGGTGGAGATCAGGTCCGAGCAAAGCGCAGGAGCGTTGCCGGGTCTGCCTCGACTCGTTCCACAAGGGAGCCCCGGCTGCGGTCGCTCCGCTCCCTTCTCTGCGGCCCACTGCCGCCTCCAAACCCTTCGTCCGGCTCGGCTTCCAAGCCCGATCCCAACGCAGCAGCTGGCGCGGCTGCAGGGTTACCTATCCGCCCGATCAAACTGGGGGCGCCCGCCATATGCGTTACGTCATAGAGCACGCGGCGCCAGTACCGCATGCGCGAGCGGAGTGGCGCCCTCGGCTGGCCGCGCGAGCGGCTCGAAGTGGTCGACTCCGGCCCGGGACGTTCCGACGCGGGAGTTCGACTCGCGAGGGTTCCCAGCGGCTGACCCCGCAGGTCAGCCAGGGCCGGGCCGGCATGCTGACCCTGGACGGGGATGGCGGGCACTCCCCGAGCGGCTTCAATGACGGTCTCCTGCGGGGCACCAGGGGAAGCCGAGCGGGTGCATGGCGGACTCGCGGCGGCGGGCCGCGAGCCGGCTCGCCAAGCGTTCTGCCATGCCGTCCGGAACGGCCGCGTCCTCGTCGCGTGTCCTTGACTGCCTCGCCTCGCTGATGTCCTCGACCTTGCAATACCCCTAGTCGGCCACTGCATCGATCCGACCGCCGGCCGGCCACGCGTGCCGCAACTGCCGTTTCGGCAAGCAGGCCCGAGTCGGGAACCCGGCTGTGGGCACGCTCCTCGGCAACCAGCCCTTGCTTCGCGCCTACCGCAATCTGCACGCTGTAGCTGCGACTACGGTTGGAGGTGCACAACGCACCCCCGCGACACTGCTTCCAAGACCCTTGGCAAACCGACCGCCTCCCACCTGCCGGAGATCGCAAGGCAGCCGGGAGAACGCCTGCTCCTGCCGCCGGAATGGTTCGAGAAACCCCTGCGGGAACACCTCTTCTCGCGACACAGAGGCGTGCTTGCTCATTGTTCGGGGCCTCCTTGCCCCAGCCCTCTCGAGCAAGCAACTGCTGCCTCTCACGCCATCCCGGCTGTGCACGAAGACGCAGCCGCTTCCATGCGCCCGATCCGCATCCGCGGGCTACTGCTGATAGCAGCATGCAACCTGGGGCCGCGCCGGGCTCAGCCGCTGCCTGCTGGCTGACGCGCAAGGCTGTCGCATCGGATTTTTTTGCGGCGACCGTTCGGATCCGGCTTCCCAACCGTCAATAACCACTGGCGCTATCTCGGCATCCAACGGCATTCGAAGTCCGGGCGGCAGGCCTGCGGCGGATGTGCCGATTCCGACGGGGCCGACTTTCTTGAGCATGTCAACTGGAACTTCACACTCGATCTCGCCTGCCCCATTGGCAGGGTTGCCGCGTCTGCTACTTCTGCGAAGCCGCGTAGCGCTGGCGGTCCTGGCCGCCGGGCTCGGCAGTCCCGCATTCTCGCAGGTGGTCACTGAATCCTTCACGCACCAGGAAAGGACGCTTCTGTACCGATACGACCGCGGGGACCTTGCGAGGGCGGCCGGCACGCCAGGGCTGCTGCTGTACTTTCACGGGCGAAGCCCCGGCACCCAGGAAGAAGTCTTGGACCGGTTTCACCGCCCGGCCCACGAGTTTGCCGAGGAGCACGGGCTCGTCCGGGTGACTCTGGCATCACCCGGGCTTGTGCACGGGACGCTCGGCGCAACCGGCACGCGGGAATGGCACTCCTCCGACATCCCCGTCGTGCACGAATTCCTGCAGGCAGGGCTGCCAGCCCAGTTCGGGTTCGACCCCAGCCGAATCGTCTTCTGGGGAGCCTCCGAGGGGGCGTGCTTCCTGAACGACTTCATTCTCGTGCGGGGAGCGAGCTACGGCGGCGGGCTCTACGCGGCCTGCGCCTGCTTCCACCGCGATCCGGAACAGGGGTGGGATCCCCCTGCCGACTTCAGGACGCGCTTCAGGGTTCTCGTGCGCTCCAGCGGCGCGGGTGATTCTCGACGGGAGGCGGCCGAGGCGTACTATTTCTACAAGTACAGGGCGGGCCTGGAAGCCTTCGTCGACTCGTCCGGCGAAGGGGACGGGTGCGAGCCTGGCGCAGTGAGTGACTCCGAGGCGATCGGATGGCTGCTCGGCACAGGCAGCTTGTCCCTCTCGCTTCCGGGTGCGGCGTCGGAGACCCCCTTTCCGTGGCAACGCCGCGAGCTGTCCGAGCGCGAGCCTGCCGCCTGTGAGGCAGCAGCAGCGCTCGCTGGGCGGCGCGGCCAGGGGGACGGCGCTGCGATGTGGGTCTCCCCGGGGACGGCCGGATCGCTGGCGCAGTTCGAGGCCCGATATCGAATCGAGACAGTTGCCGGGTCCGCCCTAGCGGGGGACTCGGGGGACGGCGGCCCGGCCACCGCGGCCCACCTCCGATCTCCGCAGGGGGTGGCGGTGGACGCGACCGGCAACCTCTACGTGGCGGACACCGAAAACCACCGTGTGCGGCGCGTCGCCCCTGACGGCCTGATCGTCGGCGTTGCCGGAGCGGAGATCCCATCGGGGGACGGCGGCCCGGCCACGGCAGCCAGGCTCGAAAAAACGTACGGGATGGCGGTGGACGCGGCCGGCAACCTCTACGTGGCGGAATCCGATCTCGACAGGGTAAGGAGAATCGATCCGGAAGGCATCATCACGACCTTCGCAGGAAGCGGCGAAGCGGGGTTCTCGGGGGACGGCGGCCCGGCCACCGCGGCCCGCCTCAGCTACCCAACCGGGATGGCGGCGGACGCGGCTGGCAACCTCTACGTGGCGGACACCTTCAACCACCGGGTGAGGCGGATCGATCCGGCAGGCATGATCACGACGATTGCCGGGACCGGGGAAGCGGGGTTCTCGGGGGACGGCGGCCCGGCCACGGCGGCCCGCTTCGCCGCCCCAACCGGGGTGGCAGCGGACGCGGCCGGCAACCTCTACGTGGCGGACTTTTTCAACCACCGGGTGCGGCGAATCGCCCCGGACGGCAGCATCAGCACGATCGCCGGGACTGGGCAGAGCGGATTCGCAGGCGACGGCGGCCCCGCCACCGCGGCCCGGCTCAACCTTCCCTACGCGTTGGCTCTGGACTCGACGGGTAACGTCTACGTGGCGGACAGGGACAACCACCGTGTGCGGCGGATTGGTCCGAATGGCATCATCACGACCTTCGCAGGAAGCGGAGAGGCGGGGTTCTCGGGGGACGGCGGCCCGGCCGCGGCGGCCCGGCTCAACGCGCCGCAGGGGGTGGCGGTGGACGCGGCCGGCAACCTCTACGTGGCGGACTTTCTCAACCACCGGGTGCGGCGAATCGCACCGGAGGGCAGCATCAGCACGATTGCCGGGACCGGCGAAGCGGGGGACTCGGGGGACGGCGGCCCGGCCACGGCGGCCCAGCTCAATCGCCCGATCGGGGTGGCAGTCGGCCCGGCCGGGGAGGTGTACGTCGCGGACAGCACTAACCGCCGGGTGAGGCGGATCGATCCCGCGGGCGGTATGGCCACCGTGGCCGGCGGCTATCACGGCGGGTTCTCGGGGGACGGCGGCCCCGCGACGGCGGCTCGGTTCAACACGCCACGCGCGGTGGCGGTGGACGCGGCCGGCAACTTGTACGTGGCCGACACCTTCAACAACCGGGTCAGACGGATCGATCCTGCGGGCGTCATCAGCACGATTGCCGGGACCGGCGAAGCGGGCTACTCGGGCGACGGCGGCCCAGCCAAGGCGGCCCGGCTCAACGTGCCACGCGCGGTGGCGGTGGACGCGGCCGGCAACCTGTACGTGGCCGACACCTTCAACGACCGGGTGAGGCGGATCGATCCCGCGGGCGTCATCAGCACGATTGCCGGGACCGGCGAAGCGGGCTACTCGGGCGACGGCGGCCCAGCCAAGGCGGCCCGGCTCAACTCGCCGCGGGGGATCGCGGTGGACGCGGCCGGCAACCTGTACGTGGCCGACACGTTCAACAACCGGGTCAGACGGATCGATCCCGCGGGTGTCATCAGCACGATTGCCGGGACCGGGGAATGGAGCTACTCGGGCGACGGCGGCCCGGCCACGGCGGCCCGCCTCCGATCTCCGCAGGGGGTGGCGGTGGACGCGGCCGGCAACGTCTACGTCGTCAGTCAGAGCACGCTCAGGGTAATGCGTCCCAGCTGGGAGGCCGTGGTCCCGCTCGGGAGCACGGCGGAACCCGCTCGCCTCGATCTCGAAGGAGGAGGGTCTGGACTCGTCACCTCAGAGGGGAGTCCGGTCTTCTCGGGGCAAGCGCTGGTGGCTCGGGACGGGAGTCGCTACAGGCTCTCCCAGCGACCGGACGGCAAGATCATTGCCGTCGGTGTCGGAGCAGTGGCTCCGCTGCGCGTTTCGGCCGGCATGTCCCGGCCGGGAACGCGCCGAATCGACACGCTTGCCGGAATCGGCGAGGCGTCGGCGTCCATTCCTGCCGTCCCCACCGCGGTGGCGGTGGACGCGGCCGGCAACGTTTACGTGGCGGACGGCGGCAACGACCGGGTTTGGAGAATCGATCGCGCGGGTCATGTGAGCAGCGTGGCGGGAACTGGCGAGCCCGGGCACTCGGGGGACGGCGGCCCGGCGACGGCGGCCCGGCTTCACTTACCGACGGCGGTGGCGGTGGACGCGGCCGGCAACGTTTACGTGGCGGACACCCGCAACAACCGGGTGCGGCAGATCGATCCCTCAGGGGTCATCAGCACGATCGCCGGGACGGGAGAGCGGGGCCACTCGGGGGACGGGGGCCCGGCGACGGCGGCCCGGCTCCACGCCCCCACCGGGGTGGCGGTGGACGCGGCCGGCAACGTTTACGTGGCGGACGTCGAGAACCACCGCGTCAGGCGGATCGATCCGGCAGGGGTAGTGAGCACGATTGCCGGGACGGGAGAACAGGGGTACTCGGGGGACGGCGGCCCGGCCACGGCGGCCCGGCTCTATTTTCCGGGGGACGTGACGGTGGACGCGGCCGGCAACGTTTACGTGGCGGACATCGACAACAACCGCGTCAGGCGGATCGATCCCGGAGGCATCATCACCACGGTGGCCGGGTCCGGGCCGCCAGGGCACTCAGGGGATGGCGGTCCCGCAACCGCGGCGTGGCTCCATTGGCCGCACGCGGTGGCGGTGGACGCTGCCGGCAACCTGTATGTCGCCGACACCTTGAATAACCGCGTCAGGCGGGTCGATCCCGCGGGCGTGATCACCACCTTGGCGGGCAGCGGGGCGGAAGGGTACGCGGGGGACGGGGGCCCGGCGACGGCGGCCCGGCTCCACATTCCCGTCGGCGTGGCGGTGGACCCGGAAGGCAACGTCTATGTGGCGAGCTCGGTCAACCGCCGCGTCCGGGTCATCAGCGGGGCTCCTTACGAGCTGCCCGTGCAGCTGGGAGCCAGCGGCGAGACGAAATGGCTGTCGGTATCCTCCCAAGGTGTCGTCACGTTGAGCGGCAGGACAGTCTTCGACGGCACGAGAGTCGCGGCCTGCAACGGCGATGTCTACGAGCTGCACGACGCGGCCGACGGAGCGATCCTGGCGCGATACGTGGCCGAGCGGCAGGCGGTCGGGCTGGAGGGCCTCCGGCCGGTCACCCTGGCGCGCGACGAGTCGGGCTCATGGCGGATTGGCGGCGAGACCGTCGCCTCCGGCCACCGCCACGCGCGGGGCGGCCGCGAATTCGTTCTCGACATCGCGGGCGGCCGCTGGCGGCTGGCGAGCCACACGCTGCGGACGGTTGCCGGGCACGCTGGCGTCCAGGACGGAATCCCGGCGATTTCTGCCAGGCTGTATGCGCCCGCTTCGGTCGCGCTCGACTCGCAAGGGAACGCCTACGTTGCCGACCAGGCGAACAACCGCATCCGCCGCATTGACCGCACCGGCACGATCACGACTTTCGCGGGCACAGGCGATAAGGGCTACCGCGGAGATGGCGGGCCGGCGAGCGAGGCGTTCCTGAGCGATCCCTCCGGGGTGACGGTGGACGGTTCCGGCAACGTCTACGTGGCCGACACCGGAAATCACCGGGTCCGCCGGATCGACGTAAACGGAACCATCGAGACCTATGCGGGGACAGGCGTCCAGGGATATGCCGGCGACGGCAGTCCTGCGACGAGCGCCCTGCTCGACACGCCCGTCGCCTTGGCTGCGGACGCGACCGGTCGTGTCTACGTCGCGGACTTCGGAAACCGCCGGGTGCGCCGGATCGACCTTGCCGGCACCATCGAGACGCATGCTGGGCCGGGCGACTCCGCGGACTGGGGGGACTCCGGCCCGGCGACCGAGGCCCGGATCGACGGTCCCGGCGGCGTGGCCGTGGACGCGGCGGGAAACGTATATGTCGCCGATTACCTGGGCGGGCGGGTCCGCCGGATCGACGCCGCCGGGATGATTTCGACCGTTGGCGACACCGCTGAAGCGGGTTCCGACGGCGCCGCCGCGGACGCGGCCCTGCGGGACGGCCCTGCAGGCGTTGCAGTAGACGCGGCGGGCAACGTGTACGTCGCGGACTACCTAGGCGAACGGATCCGGCGGATCGACCCCGCGGGTGTGATTTCGACGCTGGCCGGGACCGGCGTGGCAGGCTACGGGGGAGACGGCGGCGCCGCGGGCGCGGCGCTGCTGGACGGCCCCGCGGACGTGGCAGTAGACGCGGCCGGCAACGTGTATGTTGCCGAGCGGTCAAACCACCGCATCCGGCGGATCGATGCCTCCGGGACGATCTCGACCGTGGCGGGGACAGGGCAGCCGTTTGACAGGGGAGATGGCGGTCATGCGTCCGAGGCCCGGTTCTCGCGAGAGATTGCAGCCGTGGCAGTCGATCTCTCAGGGAATGTTTACGTCGCCGACCCGTACGACCACACAGTGCGCCGCATCGACGCGGCGGAGACCGTCTCGACGCTGGCCGGGACCGGCGAGCCCGGATTCGGCGAGGACGGCGGGCCGGCCGCCGAGGCGCGGCTGGACACTCCGATCGGGGTCGCAGCTGACACCGCGGGCACTGTCTATGTCGCCGACACCGGGAACCACCGAGTTCTCGGCATCGATCCGGCGGGGACAATTGCCACGTTCGCAGGAACCGGCCAGGCCGGCTTTTCCGGGCCTCTCGTCCAAGCGGCCAACGCAGCCTTGAACCGCCCGGAAAGGGTAGCCGTCGGTGCGAACGGGACCGTCTACGTGCTGGATGCCGGGAACCGCCGCGTGCTGTCGGTAACTTCACCGGCCAGTGGCATCTGGACCGTGGCAGGTAACGGTGAGCAGGAGAGTCCCCGCCTGGCGGGTTTATTCGCTGGAAGCGACGCCTTGCGCGTGCCGCTTGTCGGAGCCCTCGACCTGGCAGTGGGCACTTCCGACCGAGGCACAACGGCGCTGCACCTTGCGTTGGCCGAGCCTGCCGGACCGAGCCGTCTGTGGACCGTCCCCCTGCCGGCCGGTCGCATCGTCGAGCGATTTCAGGGTCGCGGCGGGGACCTTGGCGCGGTTGCGGCAGGAAGCAACGGCAGGGTCTATTTCGCGGATGCGACGGCGATCCATGAGATCCGGCCAGACGGCTCGGTCTCGACGGTCGCCGACTTGGGCGAGTACGGGATCAGCGTCGGCGGGCTGGCGGTGGACGGCGACGGGAGGGTTTGGTTGAGCGACCCCGAGGCCCGGCGCCTGCGCGTTCTGGAACCCGCCTCGCAGTGAGGGAAACGTCCACTCGGCTGATTCGTGATGGCTGCTCAGACACCAACCCCCCGAGTCGAGCACGCAGGCGCCATGAGGTGCTGAGTCGTGTCGAGCGGGAGGAGGTGCCGTTGCGTGATGCGGCAGCCCTGCCGGGGAGTCGGACTGTGGAACTACTCGAGACACCCGAAGTACTTTTTCGAATGGATCCACTGGTGGAACTGCGTCTGCGTCGGATGGCAGGCTCAGCATGGGTGGCTGACGCTCGCGGCGCCGGCTGCGATGTTGCCGCTCACCTTCAAGGTCACCGGAATCCCGCCGACCGAAGCGCAGGCGCTGGCTAGCCGGGGCGAAGCCTATCGACGGTACCAGCGGGAGTCAAGCCCCTTCTTCCCGTGGCGCCTTGGCTAGGGCCAGCATCGTCTTCCCGGACCCGGCCACTCTGCAGATCGCCGCCCTGGGCTGGTGAGCTAGGTAGTCCAGTAGGCGCTGCTGCTGTTCGGTCAGCCGGCGGAGTCGCTCTTCCTGGTCCTCGATCTTGCGCCAGACGACAGGCACCAGCTCGTATCTGGGGTACAGCGCTTCCCGAACCGACTCCACCTCCCGGTCGCGGAGCTCTCGGTGGTGCGCCCGCCGGAAGCTCTCGAACACCCGCCGGACCGCGCGCTCCCCGTCCCGCAGCCTTCCGGCATCCAGCACCAGCTCGGGCTGGATGCTCGGCGGCAGCGTCCCGGACGCCCGGCAGTCCGGAAACGCCACCGCCGCTCCGTACGTGAACGGCAGTTCGCCACCGGGCGCTTGGAATCGGCGCCTGACAAGATCGATGATGCCGTGCATGCACCGGGTTGCCTGTGCGAACGGGTCCTTGTTCAGGGAGCGGATCTCGCCCCGGACTTGGCGGACCCATTCCCGGCCGTCAAACACCAGCGAGCCGCCCTTGACCTCGACGAACAGCACTCCCCGCTTTCGGTCGAGCAGAACGAAGTCGCACTCGCCTTCCTGGATCGTGCCGTGTCGATCGCGCGCGATCCAGTTGAAGCTATGGAAGACCCCGACGCGGCGCGGCAGTTGATCGACCAGCACCCGGGCCACCGCCCGCTCGCCCGGGTTCTTGATGTCATCGGGATCGAGTGCGGGGAACAGTCTGCCCATGGGTCGCTCCAGCGTGACCTGCGTTTCCCAACGAGCATAGCCAACGAAATCCCTGGTGCAGAACAGGCCGGCCTATGGGCCCTCCCGCCCAAGACACCGTCGAAAGCGCCGTAGGGCCGCGACAGCGGAAAGCACCCGAACCCCACATCTCAGTTCTTCGAGGCCGGAACGCCTCCTGCTAACGATGGGGGTATTTCTTGGCTGCGCGTCCCACCGCCCCACCCGTGGTCGGCCTCTCGAAATGCCTAAATTCTCGGGCACCACTTCAGTCGACGTTTCCTGGCGAGAGCCCAGTAACATTAGGCGACCCCGCCAGCGTAGGCTAGTCCCGCGAAGGTAGTGAAGCCTGCCATACCAGCGTGCTGGGCCTCCGCAACGAAGGCCACCGTAACGAGGACGCCAATCGCACAAACCACCGCATCGATGAGCGCTGAGCAGCCCGTACATCCCATCCGCTTATCCTTGAAAGCACGGCGCGCCGCGCAAACAATCGCACCGGGCCGAACAGCCGTTCCGAAAGACGGACATTCTTCTGCTGTTGGACTTGGCTCGCTCTAGGCTCGCAAGAATAGAAAGTCAACTTTGCCGATGCCTGGCAGTGACCCGACATACGGGCCGCAGCGATCGGTCCGGTCTAGGTGTCGGTCGGCGGAGAGTGGAATCGGTCCAGCGTCGCGACTGTCCGATTGAATTGTCGCTCCCGACCGGCAGTGCGAGTGCGGTATAGCGAGGTTCCGAACCGTCGCAGTGACACGTGCATGCGGGGACAAGCGGCACGAATGGCGCTTCTGGCGAGGACGTCAATCCCTGCAGTGAGCTTGCAGCCGGTCGCGGGCGACTGGGCTCGCCACGGGGCATGGCGATCGCAAGTACCGCCTTCCGCCGACACCAGTGATCTGCACTGCTCGCGGCAGGCGGCGCATCCAGTCGCGGGGTGTCCGTGCACTTAGGCAGTGACGCAGCATCCCGTGTACTGCCACGGCTGCCCTTCAGGACCAGCGCCCCCGGCGGTATCCTTTCTTTGAGGTTCCCGATGCCAAGAGACGGCCGCGTGACGACAGCTGCACGGAAGATCGCTGAGCGGCTGAAGGAATTTAGCCAGGATCCGGAATGCACGGTGAGCTGGCCCGGGCTGGATCCGGAGACTGAAGGCCTCATTCGGAAGAATCCGTTCGCGTTTCTGGTCGCCGTGGCATTCGATCGGGGAATGCCATGGCAGAAGGCTTGGCAGATTCCGACGGAATTGGACCGGAAGGGCTGCCTGGCCCCCGAGCGACTGGCCTCCATGTCGGTATCCGAACTGGTCGGGCTGCTGCACAGCTTGCCAATACGCCCCAGGTGGGGTGCGACACAAGGTGCCCGGACCTTATCGGATGCGGCTCGTCTCGTTTGCGCGCAATTCGATGGTGACGCCGGTGGCATCTGGAGAAACTCGTCGCCTGCCGAAGTGGAGAAGACCCTGCAGGAGATCCACGGGCTCGGTGCCGGGATCGCGGCAATGACCACTCGCATCTTGCACGACGAATTCGACTGCTTCAAGGAGCAGGAGAGGCAAATCGACGTGAAGCCGGACGGCCTCCTGCTGCGGGTGTTTCGGCGGGCGGGACTCATCGAAGAGGAATCGGCGAAGGAGGCGAAAACTGTGGCGAGGCGCCTGAGCCCGGAGTTCCCGGGAGCATTGGACCGGCCCGCCTGGCGAATTGGCCAGCTCTGGTGCCATGCAAGCGGACCGCAATGCGGGCCTTGCACGTTGAGCGAAGTATGCGCCAAGCGGATCTAGGAACCGTTCGCCACACCAGGAACCCGTCGAATGACCTACCAGCATGAGAAGGGCCGTACCATTCAACCTAAATTCCGCAGTTGGGCTCGCTTGACAGCCCGTCCGAATGGCTTGAAGTGGTCGCTCGACCGCGCTTGGCCGGCTCTGGCTCAGGCCGGCAGCAGCCCGGGCGGCGGATCCGGCACCTTCCCCCGAAAGTATTTCCTCAGCGCGTACCCCAGGATCCGGCACCAGCGCTCGAGCGGCGTCAACTGAGGCGCATTTTGCACTTCCCGCAGGAATCTCGTCATCGCCACGAACGCAGCCCGCAAGCCTCCCGCCGCACTGTGCGCAATCGTCAGGATCAGCCGCTTCTGTCGGCCGTGTTGCGTCACCCGCGCCACCCCGTCCATCATCTGCGGCCGGCTCGTCTGCGCCTCCCGCCGCGCCTCCGGGTCGATCATACGCACGTACAAGGACCACCAGTTGTACACCAGCGCATTCAGGCGCGCCATGATCGCCGTCCGCTGCAGGTCCTGCGTCACGAACCCGCCCCAGCCCCACTGGTTCTTCAACTCGTCCAAGGCGTTCTCGGCGTCCCCCCGCTCCCGGTACAACTGCGCCAGCGCCTGCCCCTCCTCGTGGCGCGAGGTCACCAGCACCCCGTACTCGTAGCGCTGCCGCTCCTGCACGATCACTTCCGCGAACGGCAGCAGCGGCTGCTGCCTCGCCAGTGCTTTGCGCGGCCGCTTCCTGCCCAGCTTGCGCCGCACCACCAGCACCCGCCTGGCCCGCGTCCAGCCCAGCAACTGCAACTCCGCCTCGGCCATCTCCCAGCCCTGCCCATCTGCCTCCCAGCCGCCTTGCCCCGCCAGCCGCTGCACTAACTCCTTCACCCGCGGCCGCATCGGCAACTTGAACAGGTAGTCTTGGCCCCGCTGCTCCAACGCCTCCATCACTCGCTCGGTCCCGTAGCCGCAGTCCCCCCGCACCAGAGCCGGCCGCTCCGCCTCTGCCAGCCTGTCCAGCAAGCGCTCCAGCCCCGGCAACCCGTACTGGCTGTGATGCTGCTTGCCCGCCACCACCTCCGCTTCCAGCACCAGCCGCGTCGTCCCCATCTCGTACACATGGATCACCTGCGCCGGCCGCCCCCGCTTGTGCGGGTTGTACCCCACTTGCGCCCCCTCCTGCCGCCCGTACAGCGGCTTCACCGTCGTGTCCACGTCGAGGATCCAATCCTGCTGCAACAGCGGCCGCCACACATACTCCAGCTGCCGGCACAGCCACTGCTCCGCCTCCTCCGCGTCCAGCCGCGCCACCGCCCGCCGCACCGAGTCGTCGCTACAGACACGCTTCATCCCCAGCAACTCCGGGTTCACCCCGTCGTAGCGCAGCGCGTTCACGTGTGCGTAGCGCCGGCCGCCCGCCACCATGCTCAGCACCAGCGTCCCCAGCACGTCCCGCGGCCTCGGCGCATTCGGGCTGCTGTAGCTCAGCGGCGCCTCCCGCACCAGCTGCTCGAACAGCCCCGACTGCTTCAGGAAATCGATGAAGAACGGCAGTTGCCCCAGCGGCGTCACCGCCTCCTGCGGAGCCCATTGCACGGAGATCTTGCCCGCGAAACTGTCGACTGTCAGCTGGTCTGGAACCGCCTCCAGATCGCCCGCTGAACGCTCACCCGGCGGGTGAGCGCGGGGAACCACCAATGCGTCTGCCATAATCCCTTATACATCAGGACTTTCCGCCTCGCGAACCGTGCCAGAATACACCCTCAACTGAGGAATTTAGGTTCAACTCTTCCTCACCGAAGGTACGCCGTCAGGACTGACTATCGCGACGCTCCACGGATGGACTGGGTCGGTCATGGTTGCACACAACCAAACGTTGCCCGAGCTGCTCAAGCGCGACGAGGCCAAGCGCGCAGGAGTGTATGTGCTCTACGGCCCGGATCCCAATGACGAGCTCGAGGCCCAAGCGTACATCGGGGAAGCCGATGCGATTGACGAGCGCCTGCCCAACAGTGCCAAGAAACACAGCTTTTGGGAGCTTGCGGCGGTCATCACGACCAGCGACGAGAGCCTTACGAAAGGCCATGTGCGCTACTTGGAGGCCCACTTGATCCAAGCAGTGTTGGCCGCAGAGCGCGTCTCGCTGAGCAACATCCACAAGCCGGAGGTCAACAAGCGCTATTTGCCTGAGGCGGACCGAGCCAACATGAATGCATTCCTAGCCAACGTCAGTCTGGTGTTGCCTGTCGTTGGCCTTGACCTTTTCCGGCCGAAAGCAACTATCCCTGAAGGCCCTGATGCATTGGCTCCGCCTGAATTTGTCATTCAGAACTCCGTCGGCGTCGACGCAATAATGGTCGAGGCGCAAGACGAGTACCTCGTCAAGAAAGGCTCGACTGCCATGAAGGACACAGGGGCACGGAGCCGTTCGTATTCGGGGCTGAAGCGGAGCCTGATCGAAAACGGTCGATTGGTCCAGGAAGGGAGCTTCTATCGCTTTACCGAGCACACAGTCTTTTCGAGCCCGTCCGCCGCGGCCGCGGTGGTTCTCGATCGGAATGCGAACGGTCGAACCGAATGGAAGATCAAGGGTACCGCCAAAACCTATGCGGCCTGGCAGGCCGAGAAGTCCAAATCCGTGGAGTGAGCGAGGCTGCGGCCTGTCCCTAAGATTGACTGGCCCGTCGCTCGCCCGTCCCCTTGCGTGCATCCCAGCGCTGGACGGAGTACTACTACCGAGACTGGCACGCCGTGGCGTTCCCTCTCCAGCCCCTATGCGGCACTGCCGCTCAAGCTCACCCTCTGCTGCGCCAGCACCGCCCTCGCTGTGCTGACCATTGGGCAGGATGCGGAGCAGTCCCGGTAGTCGATTCCGTTGGCCATTCACGCAGCGTATGCGATGCGTTCGGCCAGCGGGAGCCTCGCCCTTCCGTCTCGGGAAGCCGTGCAGCTTCCGGAGACGATCCCAGTCCTCCCAGTCGCGATGTGCGGCCGTCGGATATGTCATCGCCGAGGCGCAGTGCTAGCGAATCTCCCCCGCCTCAGCTGACGTTGCTCAATGTCCCGGGTGTAGTTGCACGTGGGGTAGTTCGAGCAGCCGAGAAAGCGGCCGAGCTTGCCCATCCGGGGTTTCAGCCAGCCACCGCAGGAGGGACACCCCTCGATCAGCTGGCCGCAGTCACGGCATCGGAACCCGCCCTTCCCGTTGACCAGCAATCCTCTGCGGCAGACAGGGCACGGCGGCTGCGTGTGCTCGCAGTAGGGCCAGTTCGAGCAGCCGTAGAAGGTGGCCTTGCTGCGGGCGTTCTCGCGGCGCACCAGATGCCCCCTGACGCATTTCGGACATGGCACGTCCTTCTCCGGCAACCGCCCGAAGACGGCGACATCGTAGCTCCCCCCGATCAGTTCCAGCACGAAGGGCGACGGCGGGCCGCCGTCCGCCAGGACGAAAACATGGCGCCTCGCCCGGGTCAGGGCGACATAGAACAGACGCCGCTCCTCGGCATTGGGATGCTTGCCGGGCGCTGCGAGGACTAGGTCGAGGAGCGGGTCGTCAGCGATTTCCGTCGGAAACCCGTGTCGACCTGTGCACAGGCCGAGCAGCACGACGTAGTCGGCTTGAAGCCCCTTCGAGCCGTGCACGGTCATGTAGTCGAGCCGAAGGCGGGAATGCTGCCTGGCGAGAGCGGCCAGGTTCTGCGGCCGCGTGTGCCTGTACCGGCCCAACACCAGCACGCTCGACGGACCTTCATACCCGGCGGCGTGGGCCGCGATCCTGCCGAGCGCCTCTTCCAGCAGCGACAGGCCTTGGGCTCCCGGAAGGCCGACATGCACGCAAGGGCCCTGCATCTGCCGCCTCGAACGCACGTTCTTGCGGATCTGCGCGGGGTTCTCCAGCACGAACTGGGTCGCGACGTCGGCGATGGGCTTGGAACACCTGAAGGTCGTCTCCAAGTCGATCCGCTCGGTGTCGCCGAAGCGCTCCGCGAATTCGCGCATGACCGAAATGTCCGCACCGCTGAAGCGGTAAATCGCCTGCCAGTCGTCGCCGACCGCGAACAGCTGGGCGGCCGGGGACTGGTCCAGCAGCGCCTTCAGCAGCCTCGCCCTTGCGGGGGAGATGTCCTGAAATTCGTCCACCAGGACATAGCCGAACGGGCTGCGGTAGCGTCCCGCCTCCACATGCTCGGTCGCTTTGCCGATCATGTCGTGGAAGTCGATCTCCCCCCGGTCAGAGAGCGTTTGCTGGTAGCGCTCGAGGATCGGCCCGAACACTGCGAGGAATGCCATGGCCCTCTGGCGGCTGCCCAAGCCCTTGGCCCGCCGGGCGATTTCTTGAATGGACAGCTGGGCACCCTTGAAGTGGTGCAGGAAAGTCGCCACCAGCCGCAGGAACGGATCGACCCGGCCCTGCCGCTCGAGGACGGCGAAGACTTCCTCGCGAGGTATCGGCGAAAGGGACACGCCGTGCGCAGACAGTTTCTTGGCGAGCTTGTCGATCAGGGTGCCGGACGCGTGCTCATGGCTGAAAGTCTCGATCAGGACCGTGCCCTTATCCTTGTGCAGCTGGCGCTTCCACTCCATCTCGGCTAAGTACTTTGCTTGTTCGACGAACGGCGCCGTCCGGCCGTGGGAGTCAACCCCGAAGTGCTCGATATAGATCCCTGCCTCCGGCAGATGGAAGTCGGGCCGGTACTGCCGCTTCTCCGTGGTCGCGGTGTCGTGCTCGTAGTCCGCCTCGTACTCGTAGGGCACGCCGTTGAGATAGAGGAAGTTTGCGATCTCGCATTCCTCGTAGCTCTTGACCCTCTCGCCCTGGAGCGACCTGATGTCGTGCTGGCGAATGTAGTCCCAGTACTCCCCCCAGCTCCGGAACTCCTGCTCGCTCTTGTACGGAGCGAACTGGCCCTGGAACCACTTGAGCAGGATCGCCGCCAGATTCCGATCGGCGAGCATGTCGGCGACGATTCCTTTCAGCAGGTCGAGCAGCGCCGCGTTGTCGTCGGCCTCTCTCGCCAGGGAGGGGCGCCTGCCTTCCGCTTCGCCGATGATCGCCAAGCCGAGACCGTGGAACGTCCGCACCGTGACGCCGTCCGCTACCTCATCGCCGAGGCGCCCGCGAATCCGCTCCGCGAGTTCGTTCCGGGCGTCCTTGGCGAAGGCCAGTAGCAGCAGCTCCGAAGGGTGCCGGTAACCTCTTCTCGCGAGCCAGCCGGCCTTTGCGACGATCACCGACGTCTTGCCGCTGCCAGCCGCGGCGACCACCAGGTTGCGGGCCTCGTCGACCACCACCGCCCTGCGTTGCTCGTCAGTGAGGGGCTGTGCCTCCACCCGGTCCAGGAATTCCCGCGATCGGCTGAGTTCTCCCCGCACGAAGGCCTCGTTGGCTCTGGCCCGGAACGGTTCCGGGTCCGTGACAAAGTCCCGTATCGCCTTCAGCATCCGGATCTCCGAAACGGCGGACAGCGAATCCGGCCATCGGGATGCCATCGTGCCGGCGACATCCCGCGCATCGCGCTCGAGGTCGCGAAGGGCGCTGCGAGCAACGTACCGTCGCGGTTCGGCGAGCTGGGCCACGCGCTCGTGGACCGAACGCAGCGTCTCGATTCGCCCCGCGACCGCTTTGCGCCACCAATCGGCCCGCGCGGCTTCCAGCGCCGTCGCAAGCCCCGTCGCGTCAGCCCGCGACAGCCCGGATACGACTGCCTTCCCGGAAGCGTGACGGACGCGCACGGCGCCCCACCGCCACCCCGTCTTCAACTCGGCTTTCACGATGTCGCCGAGCGGTATCTCCCTGGTCCGGAACGCAGACCTGACCCACAAGGCGGTCGCGGTCACCGTCGCGCCCATGGCGTCTCCAGGACGAGCGATCGCGAACAGGACCGACGCCAGGCCTCCTCGTTTTGCCACGATACGGAACTCAGCCCTCGAGACTGGTGCGCCCGGGATCGGAGGCTTCGTGTGCTTGGAGAGGGCAATCCGCAGCCACGGCCGCCCCGATTCTCAAGCGCGCCTTCGAAACTCGAGCGATCAGGTGCGCCCCGAGATAACCCTCGCCCACAGCTCGAACCTCACTGTGCGTCCACCTCTTGTTTAGAACGGCTGACCCAGGCCGTGCCCCATCCACATTCAGTGCGCGCTGGTTTGTGCACGGAAATTCGCTCATGCAATCGTCGTCGATCTGCAGCGTCGCGCGCACCTCGCGGCGACACGTACGATTCGCCGTTCGCATCGCACGGCACCGTGGGGTCGCCTAGCTCGCCAGCCCGACCGAACAGTCGGGTCCCGCATCCAAGAGCCAGGCCAGTTTTGCAAAAGGCTTCAGCACAGAGTCAATTGAGCCAGATCGGACGCTTCTCAGAAGCCCGGATTCATCGGATCCAGTGGCTAGCTGTATTGCGATGAGACAGCATCCGGAGAAGCAGTCCCTCGCACGGTTGCGCGCCCATTCGTAACGCATGAAGCGTGCCACCGAACACCCCCCGGCGAACAAGAACAAGGACGGAAAATGTACTCCGTCAGGAATCGCCAGTTCCGCAATTCGCGTTAGCGGCATATCTTCGTATCGGACTCGCTGGAGAGTTATCGCCGCGAAACCCCGATACATGACCCCGACAGCGAAGATCCCCGCGAGCAGTGCAAGGATCCGTCGGTCGCGCATCAGATCACCTCGGTTGTCAGCTACCCTGCCCGCTCTCGCCTCTTGTGCGAGAGCCTAGCAAATCCGTCAACTGAAGCTGCTCGCGGCGTCGCAGACGGCCGGCAGGTCCTTCAGCCGTCAGGGGCAGCGGAGTTCACATCCGACGGGCGGCGAGTCCGATGTCGAGCGACCTACCGTTGCCGCCCGTGACACCGCCGTTGCTTCTTCTGGGAGGAATAGTTCGTAGCGTAGCCTCCCCGTCTTTGCTCGAGCGGCTCTTGATTTGACCCTCCGCTCGTCAGATAGCTCGGCGACCGTCTTACGTGAACGAAACGGCGTGATGCGCGATTGGATCAGTGCAGCCAGGCGCGGCGAATCGATCGAGACCCGTCTGCAAGAAAGCGCGACCAAATCGGCGCAAACTGTTTTCCGCTTGCCCCTGATCGCATCGTCGTAGTGCATCCGGCTCTCGACCGACGGCGGAGGCAGATCTCGTGACAGTAAGTATCCGCGCGCTCGTGCGCGCCATTCCTCGGGCGCGGTCCTGATCACATGGGCCGGTTGGTTGCTGAAGTCCGCGGGAATCCGGCAGCCCCGCGTGCGACGGACCCAACTGTGCCACGCGGACAGCCGGCACCCCCGAAAGTGGTCCGGCTACACACTCCCAGCAAGGCTAGTCTCGCTGTCACGCACCGTTTTCGCCACACGCGCGGCAGCGGAGCCAATCGAACCCCCCTGTGATCGTTCCTTCCAGGTGAGACCGATTCAGCCGAACTGCGGCCATAAGCTATCGAAAACCATCCGAAATCGCCGAATTCTACGTATTGGACTCAGTCTTCGAGTTTGCTGCCCCAGAATCCAGCCAACTCAAGGGGGAGAATCCCACTGTGGGGTTACCGCCCCACCCGAATCGCCAGCTGCGAGTTCCGCGGTCAGTCGCGCGATGTCAAGATTCGGAGTACGACAGTCATTGCGAGTGTCCAGCGCGCGGGCAGTCGTGTGTTACACGGGGGCGACTGGCGATCCACTCATAGACCTCGTCTGCGAGCCAAGCGACAGCCCTTGGCCCGAGCTTGAGCGGCGCTGGGAACGTTCCCATCTTCACTTGGCGGTAGATGCTCGCCTTGCTCAATTGAGTGAGCCGCTCGACTTGTCGGCGGCGGAGGATTCTGGCTTCCATTTGCAACCTCTCTCGCAACTGCGAATCCGCATGATGCCAGTAAACCGCCGGAAGGTACAGGGAGCCATCGGCCTGATTGCCCTCAATTCGCTGACGGCAAGGACCAAGGCGACTCAATCGGATACCCAATCGGCTCGGTCACGGTGCTTGCCAACTGTGGACCGGGGAGGACATCCCTCCGAAGAACGCATCGAGATCTATCCAGGGGCCAATCGCCCACTTCGCCGCAAGAAGTGGGTATACCCATTGGGTGCGCTCGGGACTAGCGTCGTTTGGCTGCAGCGATGCTTCTGAGTGCTGCCAATTCGTATTCCGGGGATCGGAGTGTCAATCTCAGAGGGTATTCACTGCTGGGCCGTCTGGGAAAGATAGTCTGCCCAAGCCTGCATCAGGATCCGACGTCGATTGAGCAGGTCTGATCGCGCATAGGCCGCCTCGACCTTGCTCTTAACGGCATGCGCCAAACACGCCTCGGCGACTTCGCGCGGTTGGCCCGTCTCCCCGCACCAATCGCGGAATGACGACCGGAATCCGTGTGGGACCGCTTGGATGCCTTGCTCCCGGACCAGCTTCGAGAGTGTCGCGTCCGACAGCGGCCCGCCGGTGGGCGAGGGAAAGGTCAGGCCCTCGCCGTCCGAGAGTTGCCGCGCCTCGTCCAGCACGGCGAGCGCTCGTGGAGCCAACGGCACCTTGTGTTCGCGCCGTGTCTTGGTTCGGCCCGCCGGGATTGTCCAGATACCGGACCCTAGGTCGACTTCCCGCCACTCGGACAGCCGGACCTCGCCGGACCTGCACGCCGTCAGGACTAGGAACTCGAAGGCGGCTTTGGTCCCCGGCCAAGCCTCGCTGTTCCGCACCGTTGCGACCGCGGCCGCGACCTCGCCGTGCGGTAATGCGGCGAAGTGCCGAGTCGAACTTCCGTTCCGCGGTAGAGCCGCATCGAGCGTGGCTCCGGCGGGATCGTCTGTCCGGTAGTTCTCGGCGATGGCCCACCGGAAGATCCGGCTGAGACGCTGCTTGGTTCGGCGCATTGTCTCGCGCTTGATTGCCCAATGCGGCAGCAGCACGCTTAGCACATCGGACGAAGTGATCGCGTCGACACGCTTGCGCCCCAATTGCGGAAGCACGTAGTCGCGCATGCGGGCTCGCCAGATTTTCTCCGAGCGGCCGCTGTCTTTCCAGTTGGCGGAGTGGATCGCCAGCACCCTCTCGCTCGCCTCCGCGAGCGTCGGGATGGAGTTGCGTGGGTCATGTCCCCTCGCAACGGCGCGGCGATTCTCCAGAGCGGCATTGCGAGCCTCCGCCAGCGTGACTATCGGGTACGATCCTAGACCGATGCTGGTAGGCTTGCCGTTGATCCGAAGCCGTTGGCTCCAGGTTCTCGAATGCCCTCCAAGCTTCATCGGCTTCACAAGCAGCGAGAGCCCGTGGCTGCCTCGTCCGTCGCCGTAACGTCCGGGCCGCGTCACCGTCTTGACAAACGTCGCGGAGAGCCGTTTCGAGGTTCGTGTTTCCTCTGAGGTTATGCCTTCAGTTACTACTTTCATGGAGAGAACGCCGAAAACCTTAGTATACCAAAAGAATCAACAAGTGTCTTTGTATCAGTAGGTTAAGTACACCTAGTGAGCCCTTTAGAATTCTAGACATCTTCCGTATCGGCGGCCATATCGTCCACCACTTTCATCCTTGGCTCTCGGCTGCTACGTCGAGGCAAAGCCGATGCCGAAGCACGGCGAGCCTTTCGAGGCACAAATGCGGTGCCTGCTGCCGGATTCGCAAGCTCGGCTGGCCGAGAGTTGCAGCTCGCCTCCGGAATTGCCGAATGCTTGACGGCGCTGGCGTTCTGCGGGGCGGCGAGTGACACCGCGCGACGAGGACATCCGGCTGCGATTGAGGCTGGGCGAAGACATCCGCTGGGAGTTCAAGCAGATTGAGTTTTCCGGAAACCGTCCGATTAGTCCCGATCGGGGCGATCTAGCCGATGAAATCATTGCGTTCGCGAACGCAAGCGGCGGTACCTTGCTCTGCGGGGTCACGGACGACGGACAGATTCAGGGGATGTCTCGCGAGCAGATGGCGGCGCTGGACCATCTTCTGGTCGCCGTGAGCACCGACAGCATTGAGCCCTCGGTCTGCATCGACATCCAGCGCAGGGAGGTCGAAGGCAGCGCCTTTTTGCTGGTCGGCGTGGACAAAGGGACTTCTCTGCATGAGCACAAGGGTCGAAGCCTCATCCGAGTCGGCTCGGCCAAGCGTCAGATGACCGCTGACGAACGCTTGCGGCTGTCGCAACAGCGAGCGCAGAGTCGGTACGTGTGGCTTGACGAGCAGACAGTTCTTGGGACCGGGTTTGACACTTTGGATGAGGCGCTTTGGAGGCCGTTGTTGAGTGCGCAGGGCGCCGCTGAACCTGAACTGGCACTGGCCAGGCTCGCGCTGCTGGCGCTAGACGAGTCAGGCATCCAACGAGCGACAGTCGCTGGCCTCCTGGTGTGCTCGCGGCACCCGGAGCGGTGGCTGCCGGGAGCGTCCATCATGGCGACCCGGTATCGGGGCGCAGACCGCAGCTCGGGCCAAGTCGACGCCCAGGAGATCACGGGTCCCTTACAGCGACAGATCGCAGACGCAGTCGCATTCGCCATGCGAAACATGCGGGTCGCGGCCCGCAAGGTGCCGGCGCGGATAGACATGCCGCAGTACAGCGACAAAGCCATCTTCGAGGCCGTTGTGAACGCCGTGGTGCACCGCGACTATGGCATTCACGGTAGCTGTGTCCGCCTTTCGATGTTTGCCGACCGTTTGGAGATCCAATCGCCGGGCGCGTTACCCGGCACTCTGACGCTTGAGAGCATGGCATTGCGGCAGGCAACGCGGAACCAAGCTATTGCCTCTCTGATGGGCCGGATGGGGGTCGGGGACATCCGCGGCTCCGCCGACCGGCGTTACTTCATGGAGCGCCGCGGGGACGGCGTGCCGATCATACAGCGTGAGACCCGGGAACTGTCCGGTAGGCCGCCGGAGTACCGCCTCGGAGACGGTGCGGAGGTCATGCTCGTCATCCCGGCCGCTCCGCAGGACGCGACCCCCACCCGGGCGGTGGTGGCTGTATGGGCCGAGGGGCGACCGCTGCCGGGGGCGGAGGTGCTAGTCCTCTTCCCGAACAAGACTTGGAAGCAGGCGGTTGCAGACGAGAACGGCGAGGCCGCCATCGAACTCTACACGACCGAGCTACCGATGACCGTATTCGGCGCTGCGCCAGGTCACGCGGGATGCCTTGTGCGGGAATGGCTTCCGTCCAGCGGCGCGCTGGCGCTGGAGTTGCGCGTCACGCCGCAGGGCGGAAGCGTGATTTTCTCCGAGGCTTCGGGCTTCCTCCCTGGTCTCAAGGGTCGCCTGAACCCGATACGAGACACGTTAGAACGAACCTACCTTTACGCCTCCAACATCGCCATCGAACGGGGCAAGCAGCAGCCTGTCCACTTTGCACCTGGCGAAGAGCTGCTGCTCACCGATTCGGATGGCGCGGAGTGTCTAGTCCGCGTTCTCGATGTCGTTTGCCGCTCGGCGCTAGTCGAGTATCGTTTGCCCGAGCCGTAATTGAGTTTCGGCGATTTGCGGGATGCACGCGAGCTCAGGAACACGCTCCCGACGAATGAGGGTAGTGTGGCGGACGATTCGTGAAGCTTGTTGACTTCGGGCTTCATCGACGATGCCATGCGGTGAATGGGGCGGGCCGTCACGATTCCAGAGCCCGCTACGCTCCGGAGCCGGTCCCCGTGACATCAGAGCCTGAGACCCGCAGGGGATAGTAGGCAATCTGGTGTTATGTCGGTGAACGTTCTACCGACGCGACAACGTGGCCATTGACTGGACGCAGCGTGAGAACGTACGTGCCAGACTTCGAATTCTTGTGAAGCGCGTGTTGTGGAAGCACGGTTATCCTCTAGGCAAGTAGGAGTTGCAGACCCGGACCGTATAGGAGCAAGCCGAGGCTCTATCGGTTGACTGGGCCACATGAGCGCCCCGAGGCGACCGGAGACACTCTGGACGGTAGCCGTGAATTCACCGGCGGTGACTACATGCAAGAATCGATCGGCGGAGTGGGCGCGTCTGGCACAGATCGGCAAGCCGATCGATCATCTGATCGCGAGGAGGTCGCGCTCATTCACCAGCAGCTTGCGCGGCTCGCGGACGAGAAGGCCGCACTAGAGGCCCGGCTCGTCCAGCTCACGGTTGCGGCTTCGGAGAAACCGCAGGGGTCCCGGCCCACGGGGCCGGTGACGAGCCGCTCAGCGGCAAGCGAGAAGGTTGCGCTATTTCGATCGCTCTTTCGCGGGCGCGAAGATGTTTTCCCACAACGCTGGGAGAATTCTAGGACAGGCCGATCAGGCTACGCTCCGGCGTGCGGCAACGAATGGGTGCCGGGCCTGTGCGACAAACCTCGAATCAAGTGCACCGCCTGCCCGAATCAGGCATTTCGGTCGGTCACCGATCGAGTGATCGATGGACATCTGAGGGGCCACTGCACGGTCGGCGTCTATCCGATACTTCCCGACGATACCTGCCATTTTCTCGCCGCTGACTTTGACCGGGACACGTGGCGGCAGGACGCCGATGCGTTTATGGCAGTGTGCCGGTCAAGAAAGGTCCCGGCCGCACTGGAACGATCACGCTCAGGTAATGGCGGTCACGTCTGGGTCTTCTTTTCGGAACCCGTGCCCGCTGCCCTTGCGCGCCGTCTGGGCACCCATTTGCTGACTGAAGCCATGGAGCGCAATCCCGACATCGGGTTCGAGTCCTATGACAGATTCTTCCCGAGTCAAGACACCCTGCCGTCCGGAGGCTTCGGCAATCTCATCGCGCTGCCCCTCGAACGCGGTCCCCGGGAACGCGGCAACAGCTTGTTTCTCGACGAGCACTTCGAGCCTTGGCCGGACCAATGGGCGTTTCTCTCTTCGCTTCGCCCCTTATCCCTTGCGGTGACGTCAGAGATCGTCGATAAAGCCACCCGGCAAGGACGGGTTGTCGGCCTGCGCCTACCGATTGACGACGAGGACGAAGCACCTTGGACAGCGCCGCCATCGGGCCGCCGTACCTTGCCTAAGGTCGTCCCACCGCTCCCGGAGCGCGTCGAAGCGGTTCTGGGCGACCGAATCTTCATTCCACGCGCCGGTTTGCCGCCGACCCTCGTCAACCGGCTCGTTCGACTCGCCGCCTTCCAGAATCCTGCCTTCTATACCGCGCAGGCGATGCGGCGTTCAACGTTCGGCATTCCCCGCGTCGTGGCATGTGCCGGATTGCTCTCGCATCACATCGCGTTGCCCCGGGGATGTCGTGATGCGATGGAGCAACTGTTCGAAGACGTGGGCATTGCCGTGCATCTGAGCGATGAGCGTTGTATCGGCTGTCCTGTCGAGACAGCCTTCCTCGGGGACCTGACGCCGGACCAGCAGGCGGCTGCTGATGCTGTTCTGGCGCACGAGACTGGTGTGCTGGCGGCTACAACCGCGTTCGGCAAGACGGTCGTCGCCGCGTCCGTCATCGCCGCCCGGGGGGCCAATACGCTAGTCCTAGTTCATCGTCGACAGCTCATGGACCAATGGATTGCGCGTCTCGGCGTATTCCTCGATCTTCCGTCGTCCGCTATTGGCCAAATCGGCGGGGGCAAACGCGAGCCTACAGGTATCGTCGATGTCGCAGTCATCCAAGGCCTTGTGCGAAATAGCGAAGTGGACGACGTAGTCTCTAACTATGGGCACCTCGTCGTCGATGAGTGTCATCACCTCTCGGCCGTGAGCTTCGAGGCGGTTGCGTCTCGCGCCAAGGCGAAGTTCGTGCTCGGACTATCTGCGACCGTCACGCGCAAGGACGGCCACCATCCGATCGTCTTCATGCAATGTGGTCCGGTTCGATTCCGGGCAAGCGCGAAAGCGCAGGCCCGACAGCGCCCGTTCAGCCATCGGGCGATCTTGCGTGCCACAGCGTTCAAGATGCCAGAAGGGATCGACGCGGAGCGCCCACCGATCCATCATGTCTACGCCGCCTTAGCTGCGGACGAGGATCGCAACGACATGATCTTCAACGACATGTTGCAAGCGCTCGAGGTGGGACGTTCGCCGATCCTCCTAACGGAGCGCAAGCGCCATGCAGAGTATTTTGCGGACAGACTCGACCGCTTCGCCCGAAACGTCCTACTCCTCCGGGGAGGGATGGGGGCCAAGCAGCGCAGCGAGGTTATGCAGCGTCTCAGGGATGTTTCCGACACTGAAGAACGCATTCTGATCGCAACTGGCCGATATATCGGTGAGGGCTTCGACGATACCCGCCTTGACACACTATTCTTGGCCATGCCGGTCTCTTGGAAGGGCATACTCGCGCAGTACGTGGGCCGTCTGCACCGGCTGCACCCAGCGAAGCGCGAAGTGTTGGTCTATGACTACGTCGATGATGCTGTGCCGACACTCAGGCGCATGAGTGAGAAGCGGATCCGCGGCTATGGCAGCTTGGGCTATTCCGTCGAGACGTTGGACGGGCCGACTGTCGTGTGAAGATTGCATGGCACCATCGCCTGATAACGCTGGTGTAGACAGAAAAGAAGGGGATTCGGAACAGCGCGGACGTCCTGTCTGCTAGGCCTTTTCCATGTCCCAGACACTCAAGGCATCCTCTGCGCCCAAGTCTGACGGAACCGCGTTCCCTGCGTCATGAAAGCCGGATTGTGTGGGCGGAAGCCGGGGCGCTGGGACCGGGGCCGGAGTTGGCAAGGGAGCTTGGATGCTGAGGCACCCCGCGGCGAGTGCGAGCGCCAGCGTTGCCAGGATCAGCTTCGGTCTTCCTGTCATCGCGAATCCTGACGGGTCCCAATCATAGCCTGTCAAGGTTTCGGCATGTTATGGACCGATACCGACTGATTCGAGCAGCAGGCTAGGCGGCTAGGAAGACCGGCAGGGCGACCACCTGTTCCTTACGGTGCCGCCAATCCCGCTTCTATCTTCGCTTTCGCCGCGTCAACCTTAGAATGCGGTCGGCCGCCTGAGGCAAGTGCCTCGGGCCTAGGGCCCAGATCTGGGCAGCTTCACCTGTCGGGACCTAAGAATCGGAGTTGACGATGTATACGAGTTCGCCATCGCGCATTGCCGCCCGCCTGCCGCTCTCGAGAATGGCAATCTTGGCGATGGCGGCAATGCGCTGCACGATTTCGCTGATAGGGATCCGCAACCGCACTTCTTGGCACCTGACATTGATGTACGAATCGTTGAAGGGCAGGTTCTATCTTCCCGGCGAGGGCAGGCTCACCGTGTTTGCGATTGCCGCTTCGCCAATCCCGCTCGAGCCGTTATGCCCCGTAGCAGGCCTCACTGCGCCGCGGGAGCCCTTCTGAGTCGGTACTCGCCGGTCTTGGCAGGATCCTCGAACACTAGAATGCCCTCGCCTCCGCCTCCGTCGGGCCAAAGGTACCACCAGATCTCGAACGGGTGGTTGGCAGTGAACCCGCCGTCTTCGCTGGACAGTGGCCGATACTGTCCGCCCGAGGGGTGGGATTCGATCTCGTCCGGTGGCCCCTGGGTGATATACGTCCGGCCACGGTCTGTCTGCCAGCCGGGAATCTGCCAGGCGAACCGGTCGTTGGAGTAGGCGATGCGCCGGTAGTGCTCTTGCTTGTATTCGTTCGCGGTCGAGTCCGGCGTGGGGTCGCGCCGCGACCAGAACGACTTGACGAAGTGCTCGCGCTCCTCGTCCGTTGTCAACTGGACGAACGCCTCGCGCTCTTCGCTCGCGATGATGTAGCGGACATCCTCGTCAAGCCATCGCTTGAAGGGCCCTCGAAGCTCCTCTTCGGTCTGTGCCCCGCAGGACCATGCCAAACCGGCTGCAGCCAGCGCAGCGATCCAAACCCCGATTCGGCTGTGCATCGCTCCTCCTTGTCGGCGGCGCCCCGCGGAATCGGCGGCGCTCCTCGGCTTCATCCGACCACTTCAGGCTCTTGCGCCTTCCGGCGGTCCTTCCAAGTTCGACTCTAGAGCCTTCAAGTGCGGCCCGTCAAGCGTGAGACCGTGCGTGTTGAGGGCCGCGTTTGGGGCGGCCATCGCGGCGATCAACTAGCTGGGCCTAAAGGGCTCGCTACGGGTGCCGAGATACCGATCGCGCACTCACTCCCGCGATTTCCTAGACTCAAGGTCGCTGTGCGGACGGTCGCTGTCATCGGAACTCTCGACACCAAGGGTGCGGAAGTCGCATTCCTCGCCGAGCAGATCCGCGCTCGTGGATGCGACACCCTCGTGATCGACGCAGGCGTATTCGAGCCGCCAGCAATCGAACCTGATATCGCGCGCCATAAGGTGGCTGGTGTAGCCGGCGAGCGCACCGAGGCGCTAGCTGAAGCGGGAGATCGCGGCCAAGCAGTGGCGGCAATGACCCGGGGAGTCGAGAGGATCGTTCCCGACCTCTACGAGCAACGTCGCATACACGCCGCGATCGGCATCGGCGGTAGCGCCGGAACGACGATCGGGACTGCCGCGATGAGGGCCTTACCCATGGGCGTGCCCAAGGTGATGATCTCCACGCTCGCCGGAGGGGACGTCGCGGCGTTCGTCGGCTCGAAGGACATAGCCATGATCCCGTCCATTGTGGACATCAGCGGATTGAACCGGATAAGCCGGCAAGTGATCGTCCAAGCGGCCGCGGCAGTGGTCGCCATGGCCCAGGCGGACGTCCCGGCGAACGAGGACGGGCCACTGATCGCGGCATCCATGTTCGGCAACACGACGCAATGTGTCGAAGCGGCCAAGGCGATCCTCCAGTCGTCCGGGTACGAGGTATTGGTCTTCCACGCAAGCGGCACCGGAGGCCGCACGATGGAGAGCCTCGTCTCGTCCGGCTTTTTCACGGCGGTGCTGGACGTGACGACGACGGAACTGGCCGATGACCTGGCCGGGGGAGTGCTGAGTGCCGGTCCGAACCGTCTGCAAGCCGCTGCCCGAGCCGGACTGCCTGCGGTGGTGGCACCAGGCTGCTTGGACATGGTGAACTTCTGGGCTCCCGAGTCGGTCCCCGAGCGGTATCGAGAACGCCGGTTCTACCGTCACAATCCCAATGTGACACTGATGCGAACGACGCCCGAGGAAAACCGGGAACTCGGAAGCCGACTGGCAGAAAAACTGAATGCCTCCACAGGGCCGGTGGCGGTCTATCTGCCGCTTCGGGGGATCTCAGTGATCTCCGCGCCAGGACAGCCCTTCTACTGGCCCGAAGCGGACCAAGCGCTGTTCCAGGCAATCAAGGGGGCCCTCCGTCCGGGGATCCCGGTATTCGAGCTGGACGCCAACATCAACGACCAGCAGTTCGCCGACGCGGTGGCAAGGGGCCTCCTTCAACTCATCGGGCAGCCGGATAGCACCGGCGGCGCGCGGTAGGATTCAATGGCCATCGAGGGGAAGAACATGAGTCACAGTTCGCAGGCGCTTGGAATTCCGAGAGAAGTCGCTCTCTCGCGGCTCAGGGATCAAGCGGCTCGCGGAGTCCCGATCATCGGCGCAGGGGCGGGGACTGGGATCTCTGCCAAATGTGCCCAGTCGGGCGGGGCCGACCTGATCGTGATCTACAACTCCGGCCGCTTCCGCATGGCCGGACACGGATCCTTGTCCGGACTCATGCCGTACGGCGATGCCAACCGGATTGTCGTCGAGATGGCCTGTGAAGTCCTTCCTGTTGCTCGAGATGTGCCGGTCCTTGCCGGCGTCTGCGGCACTGATCCGTTCCGCTTGATGCATGTGTTCCTGCAGGAGATCAAGGCGATTGGATTCAGCGGCGTGCAGAACTTTCCTACCGTAGGGCTGATCGACGGGCTGTTCCGGCAAAACCTGGAGGAGACGGGGATGAGCTTCTCGAAGGAAGTGGAAATGATCGGCATCGCCCGCGAACTGGACCTGCTCACGACCCCTTATGTCTTCAGCCCGGAGGAAGCTGTCGAGATGGCGGCGGCGGGCGCCGACGTCTTGGTCGCTCACATGGGACTCACCACGAAGGGATTCATCGGTGCGCGAACGGCGAAGACGCTCGACGAAGCCGTCGCGGAAATCCAGGCTATCCACGATGCGGCCAAGAAGGAACGCGGCGAGATCTTGGTGATCTGCCACGGCGGGCCGGTCAGCGAGCCGGCCGACGTGCGTTACGTCTTGGAGAATACGGAGGGGATCGTGGGCTTTTTCGGTGCCAGCAGCGTCGAGCGCCTCCCGACCGAACAGGCAATTACCGCGCAGGTAAGGGCCTTCAAAGAGATCGAATCACTGCAGTGACCCGGCGCTGGAACTTCATTCTCCCCGGTTCGCGATGGCCGCAGGGCGCTAGCGCATAGATACCCAGGGCTCCTCCTCTGCTACGTCGACAAGCTCGTAGCCGTCCTGCCCAATCGAAGGACCCAACATGGCCAAGATTCTGGCAACCCGGTCACTCACATTGAACGAGGCATGCACTTCGTTCTTCCCGATGAATGCTGAGTCGCCTGCTCCGAGCGTGCGCTTTTCTGTGCCAACCCACTGCTCGATCTCTCCCTCCACCACATAGATGACTTCCTCTTGATTGGGATGCCTGTGGAAGTTGTGGCCGCTGTCTGGATCGAATCTCACTTCAACTACCACTAGGTTCTTTGTGCCGGTAGAGTCTGGACTGCTGAACCAAGCTAACGTGCCCCACGGCACCTGCTCAGACCGAGCTTCGCTGGAATCCGTGAATGTCCTAATCACCTCTCCTCTCCTTCTTGCCCGCAGCTCGCTAAGTTCGCTCCTTCAACGCGGAATCACTTGGCGAGCGGTCGCCTGCGGGGTGTTCCAGATCGCCAGCAACAAGCCCGTTTTGCCGTGGCCGGCGGTTCTTCGGCGGGCGCTTCACGGACTTGGCGCTGGTTCACGATTTCGGATGTGTGGCGGGATAGCGGCCGTCGCGCCGGGGGCTCTGGCTAATTCTGCAGCTGCGAAAACACATACGGGCCTTCGGGGATCACTACCACTCGCGCACCGTCTCCTAGCCGCCCTGTAAGACCGTCCACCGCTGCCTGCGCATCCGTGTGGCTGGGACCCCACAGTTTGGACCGGTCCGCCTCTGAGAGTCCCGGCACGCAGAAAGAGAGCTGCGCGCGCTGCGCGACCATGGCGAGCTTTTCTGCTTGCCATTGGTCGACGCGCACTGCCCGCTCGGAGAGCAGGTCAAGCAGTTCCGAGAAGTCATCGGATTCGCGCACCAGCTGACTGAACTCAGGCCCGCCCAAGCCCTCATTGCAGGCGGCCGCGAGAAGGATCTCGCCGCCCTCTCGCACGATGTGCGCCGCGGCGGTCAGGCCTTTGACGGCCTGGTAGAAGGTCAGGTCAAGCGGATACCCTCCCGATGTTGTGATTACGGCATCGGCCGGCCGATCAATCGTGGCCAAGGTTGACTGCCGCACGAAGTCCACCCCTTGCGCGTGGGCAGCAACCGGCTCTCCCGCGAACACGGCCGCGATCGCCCGCGAGTCGGTCAACGCCACGTCGACCATGAAGTGGTGGCCGGCCATGGCTGCGATCTCGAGCAGCTCGCGGTGCAGCGGATTGTCGGGGAACGACCCCTCCGTTGCCTTCGGATCTCGCATGTAGAGCGGGCTGTGCAGGCGCTTGATCGTCCTCTCGCCCGCCAGTCCTATACCGATCAACTTGCGCCCGCCCGAGAATCCCGCCATCAGGTGGGGCTCGATGAACCCGAGCGTGATGTGCAAGTCGGCTTCGAAGAAACGCTCGTCAACAAATGCCTGGGTCCCGCCAGCAGTCTCTCCTAGGAACACTTGCTCCTCGATCTCGCGCGCCCGGTGAGAATGCACGGGGTGGTGTTTCAGGATCGCTTCCCCGACGATCTCCTCCAGCTCCTCGGCCGTCGCCTCGCGATGTAGGCCGGTTGCGATCACGATAGTGATCTCGCTTGCAGAGATGCCGCCGGCCTGCAGGGCGCGAATGACGTGCGGCAGCACCGTCTTGTTCGGTGCCGGCCGGGTGATGTCGCAAACCGCAATGGCGGCGCTCTTCTTGCCGCGTGCGAGCTCTTCGAGGCTCGGGCAGCCGATCGGGCTCGCTATGGCCGCGGCCAGTGCCGCGTCCTCGTCCGCCAGGCCGGTTGCGAAGCGCGGCCGGAGCACCTGCGCGTCAAGCCCGTCGGGGATATTGACGGTAGTTCCTTCGCGGTCGAGCGCCAGTCTTACTTGCATTGCGTGTGCTCCAGGGCCTTGCCGAGCGAAGCGTGCCTGGCGAAGGTTCTTTTACAACTCTCCTATAATCGATTGAACCGCCGATTCATGGACTGGCTTCTAGATCTCAATAGTAGCGTGAACTCCATCGTCTGGGGACCGCCCATGATGATCGCCCTGATCGGGACGGGCATCATCTTCACGTTTGCCACAAGAGGGGTTCAGTTCCGCCGGTTCGGTTTCGCGGCCAGGCAGGTGCTGGGCCGCCACGGGCAAGCTGCCGGGGAGGGCACCGTGCGGCCCTTTCAGGCCTTGGCGACATCGCTGTCGGCCACCGTGGGGGTCGGCAATATCGCGGGTGTCTCGATCGCCATCGCCAGCGGCGGCCCGGGCGCTGTCTTCTGGATGTTCTTCAGCGGACTGGTTGGCATGGCCACCAAGTTCGCCGAAATCGCCGTTGCGCTCGAGTACCGGGAAAAGGACACGGCGGGCGTCATGCGCGGCGGCGCGATGTACGTGCTGAAGAAGCGCTTCAACCTGGCGTGGCTTGGGGTGCTATTCGCAGCCTTCTGCGCTATGGCTTCGTTCGGCATTGGCAACATGACCCAGGCCAACACGATTGCCACGGCCATGCGAGCGACCTATGGCATCCCCGACTGGATCACTGGACTGGTGTTGGCGGCATTGACGGGACTGGTGGTCTTGGGCGGAATCCGGCGCATCGCCGAAGTCGCCTCCGTGCTCGTGCCGGTCATGTGCGTTCTCTACGTGGCGGCTGCCTCGTTTGTCCTGCTTTCGAATTGGAGTGCGCTGCCAGGAGTCTTCGAACTCATTGTCAGCTCTGCATTTACCGGGCAGGCCGCCTTGGGAGGGTTTGCGGGGGCAACGGTCCGCAGCGCCATGCAGTCGGGGATTGCCAGGGGCCTGTTTTCCAACGAGGCCGGCCTGGGAAGCGCTCCCATGGTGCATGCCACTGCCGTCACCGATCATCCGGTCAGGCAGGCCACCTACGGGATCTTCGGCGTGTTCGTGGACACGCTGCTTGTCTGCACGCTGACGGCCGCCACGGTGTTGTCCACGGGCGTGTGGTCGTCAGGGCTGACTGGCGTGGAGATGACGAGCCAAGCGTTCAGCCTGGGGCTGCCCGGGGACTGGGGCGGCCAGTTCATCACGCTCGCGCTTGCTCCGTTCGGCTTCTCAACGACCATCGGCTGGGCCTTCTACGGCGAGACGGGCTTCGCCTTCTTGTTCGGCGAGCGGACGAAGCTGCCGTACCGCTGGGCTTGGGTGGCGGCAGTCTATGTCGGAGCGGTCGGAGGACTTGAGGTGATCTGGAAGATTTCCGACACGCTCAATGCCCTGATGGCTGTGCCCAACCTGATCGCAGTGCTGGGGTCGATAGGACTTCTGCGACAGAGGATGCGCGAGTTCTTCGCGGCGCACGGATAGCGGCACCCGCACGCCGCCGGCGGCCTGGCAGGCAGCGACAACGGCGGCCTTGGTGCTCGACCGTTGATTCCTTGTGGCGGACGGACTCGATTCGGACCGCTGAATCGAGCGATGCGAAGACGGACGCAGATTCCGAGAGAACTGTAGAACCCGCAGTAACTTGCGCCACGGAACGAATTTCCACCCGATTTCCAAAATTCATAGAGAAAATTCCAACTCCCATACTTCAAACCGTGCTACCGTTCGCCGGGGCGCGCAGTTCCTGTGGCAACTCGTCATCGGAAGATGGCGCGCCCAGGGAATCAAGTCTAAATACCGGAGGACGAAATGCTAAACAGAATTCTCATCGGTCTCGGCGCGGTCATTGCGCTCGTGGTGGGCTTCGCGCCCGACGTGATCCCGGCGAACATCGCTATGCTCATACTGGTTCTCGGAGGCATCGTTTACGCTGCGATTGCCGTCGATGCCGAGGACTCGAACGCTTACTTGATCGTCACCATTGCGGTCGGGGCGGCAGCCGGTGCGGATGCGCTCAGCAGCATCCCCGCGATCGGCGCGCAGTTGGATGGTGCGATGGGTGCCATCGGTACGTCGCTGAACGGTGGCGTCGCCACGGTCCTTGCAGTGAGGATCGTCAACCGCCTCAAAGGCTGACACCAATCTGGTCGACATAGCGGGTCTTCGCGCCCGGCTCCCGTGAAGCGCTGGGGCAGCTTTGCGCCTCAGAGCTGACTCGGTAGTCGGTTTCGGACGCGAACGTATCGCTTCCCCTCTGGGATCAGCGCTTGCGGTGCGCTTCGTGCGCGATTGTCGCGACCGGCAACCTGCCAGCCCTCGGCTTCAGTGGCAGCACCCTGCCGAGTGCGGGGGCAACGGTGCTTCGGAAGCTGCAGCGCGAACCTAGGTCGACCAGTGACACAGCAGCTGGTGGCAAGGAGCCAGTAGCGGGCCAGCGCCTAGGGCAGAATCCCCTAGGCCGGCAGATTGGCTGGCCCGCTCAAGCCAGGTAGAGTCGAGACCTGCAGTCCGCGAGTTCCTGCAGTGCGTTGAGAGCACTGCAGGCCGCCGCCGGAGTGCACGAATTCGCGTCGCTTCCACCGTCGCATGGCCGGTTCTCGGGAGGCGTTCTCGCTTGAGCCGAACGGCGGGTGGCACTGCGCCTAAGTGACTGACGGATCGACATGCCGCTGCGGACTCAAGGCCGCGGCGGTGAGCGGCTTGGCTCTACGCCGCCGGACCCGAGTGGTGACGTGAACGCCGGGTGTATCCCTTCGCTGGCCGCGGGCCGGTTCCAACTACAATCAAGAGCTTGTGCGAGGCGTAGTCTTGGCCGGTGGCTTGGGAAGCCGCCTCGACCCGATCACTCGGACCATCAACAAACACCTGCTGCCCGTCTATGACAGGCCGATGATTTACTACCCGATCCAGGCGCTTGTCAACGCAGGGATCGAAGACATCATGATCGTTACCGGCGGCCGCAACGCCGGGGACTTCTTGCGCCTGCTCGGCAACGGACGCGAGTTCGGTCTCAAGCACCTCGACTACACCTACCAAGAGGGCGAGGGAGGGATCGCCGAGGCGTTGGATCTGGTCCGCCACTTTTCGGAAGGCGAGCAGCTTTGCGTGATGCTTGGCGACAACATCATCGAGCGCAATGTGGTCGCTGCCGTCAACGCCTTCCGCGAGCAGCAGCGGGGCGCCCGGATCCTGCTCAAGGAAGTTCCTGACGCTGGCCGCTATGGCGTGCCGCGCTTCGAGTCCGGTCGCATCGTCGCGATCGAGGAGAAGCCCGAGCGGCCCCCCTCGAACTATGCCGTAACGGGCATCTACCTGTTTGACGGGACGGTCTTTGACCGGATCGCCAAGCTCGAGCGATCAGCGCGTGGCGAACTGGAGATCACCGACGTCAATAACAGCTACATCGCCGATGGCTCGATGCAGTGGGGAGAACTGGAGGGCTGGTGGACCGATGCCGGCACCGTGGACGGGCTGCTGCGCGCTTCGCAGCTTGTCGCCAAGACGGGTGCCAACCACCTGTAGCGGGCTTCCCGCTCGATCCGGTCAGAAGTTGATCTGAACCATCTCCTCGCTCGCTGCCTTCAGGTTGCGCATCGCCACCTGGGCCGCGAGCTGCTGTGCCACGCTCACGAACGCCTGTGCCGCGGGTGCGTCGGGATCGGCCAGCACGATCGGCTTGCCGGCATCCGAGGTCTCGCGTACGGTCGTGGCCAGCGGCACCTTGCCCAGAACCGGGATGCTCCAGCGCTCGGCGATCATCTCGGCCCCGCCCGAACCGAAGATGTACTCTCGCTCGCCCGTAGAGCGCGACTCGAAGTAGCTCATGTTCTCCACGACGCCCAGCAGAGGCGTCTTGAGCTGTTGGAACATGATGATCGCCTTTTCCGCGACGTTGACCGCCATCGGTTGCGGCGTCGTGACGACCAGAGCGCCGGTCAGCGCCAGCCGCTGGCAGAGGCTGAGCTGCACGTCGCCCGTGCCTGGCGGCAGGTCGATCACCAAGTAGTCCAACTCGCCCCATTCCACTTGGTTCGTGAGTTGCTCCACCATCTTGGCGAGCATCGGTCCGCGCCAAACAACGGCCTGATCCTTGCGGATGAAGAAGCCCGTGGAGATGATCGGAATGCCTTGCGCCTCCACCGGGATGATGCCCCGGCCGCCCTGCTGCGGTCCGCTGGTGGCCCCCATGATGAGCGGAATGCTCGGGCCGTAGACATCTGCGTCCATCAGGCCAACCTTGGCACCGGTCGCCGCCAGCGCCAGCGCGATGTTGGCGGACACCGTCGACTTTCCGACGCCTCCCTTGCCCGATGCGACCGGAATGACGTTGCGCACTCCCGGAATGGACCCCTTCCCGTCGCTGCCCGCGGGGTTTGCCCTGGCTCGATTTGTGACCGAGGCATCCACCTGCGCGTGCGGGTCCACCGCCTGTACGGCGGCGATGGCCGCCTGAAGCAGCGCCTGTGTCCGTTCGCCGTCGGCCACGGTGTTTTGCAGCTTGAACCCCACCGAACCGTTTGCCGCGGCAAAGTCCGTGATCAGGCCCAGTTCGACGATATTCTTGCCGTAGTCCGGGTGCACGACGCCGCTCAGTGCGTCCTCGAATTGCTTCTGGTCAGCCATGGTTCGCCCTTGCCGCTGCCGGGGCCGTGCGTCCGGATAGCACGACAAGGTCTCCTACGAATCGGTCCATTTCTTGTTCCGCGCACATCAAGTCGCGGATGCTCGTGCGAGTCAGCAGCTGGTCGACGACCGATTGCACGGCCCTCCACAGAGACCGGATCGAGCAGTCGATCGAATTCGTGCAATGGTCCTCGTGCCCGGAGAACCGCCCGCAGAACTCTCCGCCATACAACTCCCCGCCCAGCACGTGGATGGCTTGTTTCGCGGTGATTTCTTCCGGCGGCCGCGCCAGCTGGTATCCGCCGGCCTGGCCGCGCTCGCTCGCTACCAGGCCTCCTTCGCGCAGGACGCGCAACAGTTTCGCCGCGTGCGGCATCGAGATCCCTTCCGCGCTCGAGATCTCGTGAATGCTCATCATGGCGTCCGGCCCGGCTTGGGCCAGTCGCAACAGGCAGCGCAGGCCGTATTCTTCTTGGGCGCTCAGTTGCATGATTAGACCTCAGACAAGGTTCAGGACGAGCTTGGCTTCCTCGCTCATCTTCTCGGGCGTCCACGGCGGATCGAAGGTGATTTCGATCTCTGCGTCCGCAACGTCTGGCAGCCGCTCGATCTTGTACTTGGCCTCCGCTGGAAGCGTCTGGGCGGCTGGACAGTTGGGGGCGGTGAGGGTCATCAAGACCTTCACCTTGTCCGGCTGATCGGGAGACCGCGGCGCGATCACCTTGTAGATCAGCCCGAGCTGGTAAATGTCGATCGGGATCTCCGGGTCGTAGCAGGTCTTCAGCACGGCGACGACCTTTTCCTCCAAGGATGCGTCTGGCGCGTACTCCGGCTCCTTCGGGGGAAGGGGCGAAGTCATCGTCATGTTCGAGTGCATGCTCGGGACGAAGTCGCCATACTTGGGAGCGGCGGCCAGGGCCCCCGTGTTGAGGCCGCTGCTCGCGGGCTGGTCGCCCGCTCCGCTCCGCTGCTTTTCCGCTGAGTCGGACGACGGCTGGTGCAGGCCTAGCTTCAGCATGGACATCAGGCGAATATCTCCTTGGCAGTCTCGATCGCATCTGCCAGCGCGTCGAAATCCCCGCGGTCGTTGTAGAACGCGATCGATGCCCGGGTGGTCGCGGCCACGCCGTAGAAGTGCATGACCGGCTCGGCGCAGTGGTGGCCCACGCGCAGCGCGATTCCTTGACGGTCCAAGATCGTGCCCAGGTCAGCGGGATGGATGCCTTCCACCTCGAACGACAGCACGCCGGCCTTGTCTTGCGCGGTTCCGATCGGGCGCAGGCCTTGGATCGCTCCGAGCTTGTCGGCGCCGTAGGCCAGCAGCTCGGCTTCGTAGGCGGCGATCTGATCCATGCCGACGCGATTCAAGTAGTCCACCGCCGCGCCCATCCCGATCGCCCCCGCGATCATTGGCGTGCCCGCTTCGAAGCGATAGGGCAGGTCGTTGTATACGGTCTTTTCGAAACTTACCGACGAGATCATGTCCCCGCCGCTCTGGTAAGGCGGCATCTCTTCCAGCAGGGCGCGGCGGGCGTAAAGCGCCCCGATGCCCGTCGGACCGCACATCTTGTGGCCCGAGAGCGCGAAGAAGTCGCAACCCAGCTCTTGGACGTCTACCGGCATGTGCGGCGCGGCTTGGGCGCCGTCGACGAGACACACGGCTCCGGCGGAGCGCGCCTTGGCAGCGATCTCCCGCACCGGGTTGACTGTCCCAAGCGCGTTCGACACTTGGGTCACCGCCACGATCTTGGTGCGGGGCGACAGCAGGCTGTCGTATTCGGACATCAGCAGCTCGCCGGCGACGTTCATCGGGATGACGCGCAGGTTGGCGCCCTTCTCTTGGCACAGGATCTGCCACGGCACGATGTTGGAGTGGTGCTCCATGGCCGAGATAATCACGTCATCGCCGGAACCTACGTGCGTCCTTCCCCAGCTCGAGGCAACAAGGTTGATGCTCTCGGTGGCGCCGCGCGTCCAGACGACCTCTTCCGGTTCGGCCGCGTTGAGAAACTGCTGTACGCGCAGGCGCGCCGATTCGTACTTGTCAGTGGCCCGCTGGCTGAGCTCGTGCACCCCGCGATGGACGTTCGACCGATCCTTCTCGTAGTACTCGAGCAGCGCCTCGATCACCGGGCGCGGGGTCTGCGACGAGGCGGCGTTGTCGAGATAGACCAGCGGTCGGCCGTGCACCAGCTGCTGCAGGGCGGGGAATTCCGCCCGCAGCGCCTTGGTGTCGAGGCGAACCTGTGCCGCCGTTGCCGTCGTCACGATCGAGCTCCCTTCGGCCGCGCCATTACGACTCCTGCGATGCAAAGCGATTCAGCAGCAGGGCTTCGAAGTGCTCCTTCAGCGGAGCGAGCTTGATGCGCTCCAAGGCATCGGCGGCGAATGCGTACGTGAGCAAGTTGCGCGCCCGGTCCGCTCCGATGCCACGCGACTGCAGGTAGAAGGCAGCCTCCGAATCCAGCTGGCCGATAGTTGCTCCGTGCGTGCAGCGCACGTCGTTGGCATCGATTTCAAGCTGCGGCTTGGTGTTGACCTCGGATTCGTCGGAGAGCAGCAGGTTCTTGTTGCTCTGCACCGCATCGGTCTTCTGCGCGTCGGGCCGCACGAAGATCTTGCCGTTGAACACGCCCTTGGCTCTGTCGTCCAGCACGCCCTTGTAGAGCTGGTGCGAGTTGCAGTGCGGCATGGCATGGTCGATGCCTGTGTGGTGGTCGACCAATTGATCGCCGCGCACTGCGTAGAGCCCGTCCAGCGAGCACTCGCAGCCCGAACCGTTCAGCCGGGTGCCGATGTCGTTCCTCGCAACGGCGGCCCCGAAGCTGATGGAAAACGAGCTGACATAGCTGTCGCGCTCTTGAGACGCTTGCAGCCGGCCCGTGTGGTAGGCGTCTAGCGATTCGACTTGAGCCCGGTAGTGGTCGACGCGGGCGTTCTCCTCGGCATAGATCTCTGTGACGGCGTTGCGCCAATAGGCGCCAGAACCGGCGTATGTTTCCACGACTTGGACTGAGGAGTTTCGCCCCGCCACGATTAGCACGCGCGGCAAGCTGTCCCGCGGTCCGTCTCCGAACACGAGCTGAATCGGCTCGTCCAGCACCGCGCCCCGTTCGGCTTGGATAACGAGCGCGTGGGAGAAGAACGCTGTGTTGACGGCGCAGAGCGCGTGATCCTCGTAGTCGGCAATCGTGGCTAGGTACCGCTGCACCAAGTCCGGCTCGGAGAGCAGCGCCTCTGCCAGCGATTGCACGCGGGCACCCTGCGGGACGTGGCCTAGCACCTGCGGTCCGGCGCCGGTCGCTCGGTCGGACGCGCCGCCCGCCGCGTAGCTGGGGAGTGCGGTTCCGGCGCCGCCGGGCCGCGCTGCAAACAGCAGCTGGCCATCGGCGAGCGCCGACAGATCGGTGTACTTGTATTCCTCGTGCTTGAGAGAGGGGACGCCGAGCTGCAAGAAGCGCTCCATGGCGCGCTTGCGGCGCTCCAGCAACCATGTCGGCTCGTCCGCAGAACGGGCGAGCGCGTCGTTGAAGCGCTCCAGGTAGACGTCGGTCCTGTCAGCAATCGCTGGCACGTCAGACTCCCGCAGCCGCCTGCGGAACGACTTCGTCGTTAATCCAGCCGTAGCCGCGCGACTCTAGTTCCAGAGCTAGGTTCTTGTCGCCTGACAGCTCGATCCTCCCGTCCGACAGCACGTGCACGTAGTCCGGGACGATGTAGTTGAGCAGGCGCTGATAGTGGGTGATGACCACGAACGACCGATCGGCGCTGCGCAAGGAGTTCACGCCGTCGGAGACGATCTTGAGCGCGTCGATGTCCAGGCCCGAATCGGTCTCGTCGAGCACTGCCAGCTTCGGTTCCAGCATCGCCATCTGGAAGATTTCGCTGCGCTTCTTCTCGCCGCCCGAAAAGCCCTCGTTGATGGCGCGCTTGAGCATGTCGGCCTCCATGCCCAGTGGATTGATCTTTTCGCGGGCCAGCTTGAGGAACTCGCCGGCGCTGAGCTCCGCCTGGCCGCGATGCTTGCGCACCGCGTTGATGGCCTCGCGCATGAAGTACATGGTGGTCACGCCCGGCACTTCGACCGGATATTGGAAGGCCAGAAACACGCCTTCGCGGGCGCGGATCTCGGGGTCCATGTCCAGCAGGTCTTGGCCCTCGAACGTTACCGAGCCCTCTTCGATTTCGTAGCCGTCGCGGCCCGCCAGCACCGACGCCAGCGTGCTCTTGCCCGATCCATTGGGCCCCATCACGGCATGGACCGTGCCGGGCTGGACATCGAGGTCGATCCCGCGCAGGATCTCCTGGCCGTCGATGCTGACGTGCAGATTCCGTACTTGCAGCATTTGCTCGCTTGTTCTCCCCTCAGCCGGCCGCCTAGCCGACGCTCCCCTCCAAGCTCACGCCCAGCAGCTTCTGCGCCTCCACCGCGAACTCCATCGGCAGCTCGCGGAAGACCTCCTTGCAGAATCCGTTGACGATCATCGACACCGCATCCTCTGTCTCGATTCCGCGCTGGTTGAGATAGAAGATCTGGTCCTCGCCGATTTTGGATGTCGTTGCCTCGTGCTCGACCTGGGCAGTCTTGTTGCGCACTTCCAGATAGGGGAACGTGTGCGCGCCGCAGCGGTCACCCATCAGCATCGAGTCGCATTGCGAGAAGTTCCTGGCACCTTCCGCCTTGGGCATGATCTTGACCAGCCCGCGGTAGGAGTTGTTCGACACGCCGGCGGAGATGCCCTTGGACACGATGGTCGAGGTCGTGTCCCGGCCGATGTGGATCATCTTGGTGCCGGTGTCGGCTTGCTGGTGGTTGTTGGTGACCGCGACCGAGTAGAATTCGCCCACCGAGCCGTCGCCGATCAGGATGCAGCTCGGATACTTCCAGGTGATGGCCGAGCCGGTCTCCACCTGGGTCCACGAAATCTTCGAGCGCTTGCCGCGGCACGCTCCGCGCTTGGTCACGAAGTTGTAGATGCCGCCGTTGCCGTCCTTGTCGCCCGGGTACCAGTTCTGGACCGTGGAGTACTTGATGCGCGCGTTCTCCAGCGCGACCAGTTCGACTACCGCGGCGTGCAGCTGGTTCTCGTCCCGCATCGGCGCGGTGCAGCCCTCCAGGTAGCTGACGTAGCTGTCGTCCTCGGCCACGATCAGGGTGCGCTCGAACTGGCCCGTGTTCATGGCGTTGATGCGGAAGTAGGTCGACAGTTCCATGGGGCAGGTCACGCCCTTGGGGATGAACACGAACGACCCGTCGGAGAACACCGCCGAATTGAGCGCCGCGAAGAAGTTGTCCGACGGCGGCACGACCGACCCGAGGTACTTGCGCACGAGCTCGGGGTGCTCCCGCACCGCTTCCGAGATTGGCATGAAGATGACCCCGGCGTCGGCCAGCTTCTCGCGGAAGGTCGTGGCCACGGACACGCTGTCGAAGACGGCATCCACCGCTACGCCCGCCAAGACGGCGCGCTCCTCGAGCGGAATGCCGAGCTTTTCGTAGGTGGCGAGCAGCTCGGGATCCACCTCGTCCAGGCTCTTGGGCTTGTCATCGGCGCCCTTGGGGGCGGCGTAGTAAGAGATGGACTGATAGTCGATCTTGGGATAGCTGACATTGGGCCACGTGGGCTCTGTCATGCCCTGCCAGTGGCGGAACGCCTTCAAGCGCCAGTCAAGAAGCCACTCGGGCTCCTCCTTCTTGGCGGAAATGAAGCGCACGGTGTCCTCGGTCAGGCCCGGCGGCAGGGTCTCTTGATCGATGTCGGTGACAAACCCGTACTTGTACTCTTGGGCGGTCAGCCCCTCAAGCTGTTCGACTGCGCTGCTCATGGGTCGGCTCGTGACTAGCACCACTGGTGGGTGGCACCTAATCTATACATATCAGTATACATTGAAATTCGGTGACGCTGCACACCGCGCGGCGCAGGGGCCGGCGAGTGCTCCGATCGCGGTTGCAGCCGGCGCCTAAGTGCCTGTGGCCACAGAGCTCGCGATCACCAGCCGTAGTACCCGGGTCGCGTGCGGACGTGGGCGGCGTGCCCGTTGACATGGACCCGGATCCGCCGCCATTCTCCGTCGAATTCTTGGTTGGACGGGTAGTAGCCCAGCGTGTAGATGCTGCGCAACTCCTCCGCGACTTGCTCGTAGACGGCGTCAAGGTCGCGGATCGATTTCGCCCGGAAGATCCTCCCCCCCGTGTGCTCGGCCAGCTGCTGCATGCGGTTCCGGGCCCGGTCCGTCGACTGGCGCTGGCGCTCGCGCCAGCTTCGCTCGACCCTGACGCCGAATTCTTCGGGCTCGAGGAAGATCGGATAGATCGCGCTGTTGATCTCGGCCGCCGCCCGCAACAGATCCTCGAAGGCGACCACCGACGGAACCGAGCGGCTGTTTCTCGGCAGCAGGTCATTGTCCATGCCGTCGCTGATGACCACCAGCGCGTTGCGCTCCCACCGCCGTCGCGCAAGCTCTTGCGCGTACGAGAGGGTGATCGCGTCGTAGAGCGGCGTGCCGCCCGACAGCCGCGGGATCTGCTCGATCATGCGCAGCAGCGCCTCTCGATCCGCCGTGAGGGGGCTGACCACCTGCAAGTATGCGTCCGAAAGCACGTAGATCCCGACTTGGTCGGTTGGCCGGGCGGCCAGCACGAACTGCTTGGCAGACTCGAGCACGGCATTGCGGTCCCCTAAGGTGCTGGTGCTGCAGTCCAGCAGCAGGATCAGGTTGAACTCGGAGTCGATGTCCTGCACGATCCCGATCTCCTGCGCCACGCCGTCCTCGAGCACTTCGAAGTCCTCTCGCCCCAATCCCGGAACCGGCCTGTTCTGTTCATCGACCACGGAGGCCGAGAGCTGCACCAGCCGGACGTCGGAGTTGAATCGAACCGTCTCGTCCAGCGCTTCGGCAGGGGCGTCGCCCGTCAGCGGCTCGTCGCCGTCGCGACGGCTCATGCGCATGCGATAGGGTCGCTTCAACATGGTGCCGAGCGTCTCGCTGGCCTGCCAGTGCATCCTGATCGGAGAGTCCTCGGGGATTGCGCTGTCGCGCAGGACCAGCGCATCGGGCCGCACACCTTCGAGACGGATCCTGCCATACAAGCTCTGGCGCTCGTCGCGGAGGTCCTCAATCTGCCAAGCGGTTTCCACGGGAGGCTGCCCGGGAGAGCTCAACGAGGCCCGCAACTGCGGCGGGATGTCGACATGCGCGGGCCTGCGGCCTAGGGCCGCGGCGAACCGAACCGACTTCCACGGCACGGCCAGCTCGACCCGTCCGAAGCTGGTCTTGAGGTCCGCTCGCCGGATTAGTCCGGTGACCGAGATCGGGCCGTCCACGGTTTCGACTTCCAAGCGTTGTCCGTAGGGCAGGTCGATCTCCAAGTCGACCTGCGCTCCGTCAGCGGGACTGGCGCTGATCCTCGTCTTGCGTCCCAGGCGCGTCGTCGTCGTGTCTCCCGCCTGCACTGGCCGCGAGCGGCTGGTTCTGCGCAGGCGCACGCGCTCGGTGTTGACCACCTTCACGCGAACCGCGCCGGCCGGGTTCTCGATCCGCACGACCGGTTCGTCGATGGATGCGGAATCGCGCCACCATGGATCGTTCTCGAAGTCGATCGGTTGCAGCTCCTCGGTGTCCGTGCCGGTAACGACGATGTTGTTTGTCACCGAGCGCACGCCCAGCACGGCATAGGCCTGCTCTTCCGCCACCCACTTCTCGCGCTGCTGCTCCAACTCGCCCTCGAGCGTCAAGTGACCGTCTTCGACCACGATGTGGATCGGTTGGAGCAACACTCGTTGGGTGTCCGTGGGCGCGCGTCGGAGGCGCTGCCTGAACTCTGACTGCGGCGATGCCAGGCGCCGGATCTCGGGATGCCCGTAGATGCGCCAGTACGCATTGATCCGGATTCCGATGTCGTCGCCGGACGATGAGAACAGTGCCAGCTCGTCCACGACCGAATCGACCGCTTCAAGCTTGCGGATTGCTCGTGCGATCCCGCGCTTGAGCGCTCGAGTTGTCACCGTCCCTGTCAGGGTGACCTGGCGGTCTTTGATGATGAAATTGACCCAGTCGTAGATTCTGATTCCGCGCTGGGAGGAGATGAGCTGCGTGATCTGGTCGACCAAGCGTGCGGTCTGATCCTGCGCCGGGGTCGCTAAAGACCCGGCCAAGAGCAGCAGCGCAAGGCTCGCGGCGACGGCCCGAGCGGACACGGATTGATCTTAGCCCATCGCGAGCGGCTCTGGGACTCAGCGGAAGCCATCGCGCAGCTTGTCGAAGAAACTCTCTTCTTCTGCCTCTCGGCCGCCTGCGAGCGCGGCTCCGAGCTGCTCGAACAACTCTCGCTGCTCGCCGCTGAGCTTCTTCGGAATCCGCACGTCCACGTGCGCGTAGAGGTCGCCGCGCCGACTGGTGCGCACGCGCTGGATGCCCTTGCCGCGCAAGACCAGCCTAGCCCCCGATTGAGTGCCGGGCTTGATGGTGTGGGTCTCTTCTCCCTCGAGGGTCGGTATCGAGACCTTCGCGCCAAGTGCGGCCTGGGCGACATTGATCTGGACGTCGCAGTGGATGTCGGCGTCTTCGCGCCTGAAGATCTCGTGCTCGCGCACATGGATCAAGACGTAGAGGTCGCCGCGCGCGCCGCCATGACTGCCGACTCCACCCTCGCCCGACAGGCGCAGGCGCATCCCGTCGTCTACCCCGGCGGGAATGTCCACCTTGCGCTTGCGCTGGACCTGCTGCACGCCGCGGCCCCTGCAGGTCGAGCACGGATGCTGGATGACTTGTCCCGTGCCGCGGCAGCTCGAGCAGGTGCGGCTCATCATGAAGAAGCCCTGCTGGGTATGCACTTGTCCGCGGCCGCCGCAGCGCTCGCAACGGACCGGCCGGGTGCCGGGCTCGGCGCCGGAACCGTCACAGCGCTCGCACGTTTCGTTGCGCGGGATTTGGATCTCCTTGGAGCATCCGAAGGCCGCATCCTCGAAATCAATCTCCAGCTCGTACAGCAGATCGTCGCCGCTCTGGGCGCGCGAGCGGCCCCGGCGCGTTCCGGTGCCGAAGAACTCTCCGAAAATGTCACCGAAGATATCGGGAAAGTCGTTGGCGTTGAAGCCGCCCATGCCGGAGCTGGCAAGGCCGTCGTGGCCGTACTGGTCGTACAGCTGGCGTTTCTCCGGGTCGCTTAGGACGCCGTAGGCCTCGGAAGCCTCCTTGAATTTCTCCTCGGCTTCGCTGGAGCCCGGGTTGCGGTCCGGGTGGTGCTTCATGGCGAGCTTGCGGTAGGCCCGCTTGCACTGGGCCTCGTCCGCCCCGCGCGGGACGCCGAGCACGTCGTAGTAATCGCGCTTCTGCACCTTGCCGGCCCTCGGTCCCGGACCTTCCGGACGCTATTCCTTGACCGCGACCTTCACCATCGAGGCTCGCATGAGGCGGTCCTTGAAGCGGTAGCCCTTCTGGTAGACCTCGAGAATCTGCTGGTCCGACTGGTCTTCGGCGGCCGGCGCCCGGTCGACGGCGAAATGCAGGTTGGGGTCAAAGGTCTCGTGCTGCTCCACTTCGGCCAGGCCTGCCCGGGAGAAGACCTCGAAAATGCGCCTGTGAATCAACTCCAAGCCCTTCTTGATCTCGGCCGGGACGCCGTCGGCGTTGATGGCGCGCTCGAAATCATCAATGATCGGCAGCAGCGACTGGATCGTGTCCGAGGCGGCGTAGCGCACGACGCCGTCCTTCTCCTTTTGCAGCCGCTTGCGAATGTTCTCGAATTCGGCTTGCGAGCGCTGCAGCTTGGCCAGCATCTCGTCACGATCTTGAACCGCTGCTGAGAGTTGCTCCTGCAACTGCTCGACGTTGACCTCGGGTTCGGCTTGTTCCGCAGGGGCGCTGCCATCGCCGTTCATGCTCTCGGGCAGGTCCGCCTGGCGGGCGGCCTCGCTAGGAGTGCCCTCAGTCTCTTGGTCGATTCCCTCTTGTTCCGGCATGCCTCGGCAGACTGCTAGTCGCCAAATTTCATCGTAATACAGGCAGTGGCGTCTCCTTGCGAGAGTGCCAGGAGTGTTGTCGAGCCGGTACGAGTGCTTTGCACGCGTGGGCTCCGCTGCTTTGCCGCGTAAGACTTCAACCCCACGTCGACCCAGGCCCAAGCGGACTCGGTGCATGATTTTCGGGAAGTAGAGTCTGACCGCACGCGCCACGCCCGATGTCGTCGGGATCTCCGGAGTCGCCGTGCCAATCGATCCGGGTCTACCCAACGTGACCTGATGACATATTGAGATTGCGGAGCGGCCCATACATCATGGGGCGGCTGAGCAGGAGGCGCCCAGATGAGTTCTAATACCACCGTCCGCGATAAGCGCCCGAAGACCGAGAGCCGTGAGAAGCCGTCCGAAGCCTTTGCACGGCATTTCGGAGCGGAGCATGGTGTCGATCTGCCTCCCCCAGCACGTGTCAGCTACAGGCCGCTCGACCTCAGCGGCACAGACAGCGAGTGACCGTCCCGCTCACTTGGCAGATCGATACAAACGTAGTCTCCGCGATGATGCAACTGCGGCCCGAGCCCTGCAATGGTGCCTTGCTCGGCCCGATTGCCCTTGACGGCCTCGGCCGGGCGTCCATCACTGCCTGGGACATCGTTGGCCGCATCGACCGCCTCGCCCCCAGCAGGACTCGCCGGAACGCCTAGCTGAACGGTTCCGCGATCTTCTCGGTCGGTAGCTCAGCCACGTCGCTACCGGCGATTGACTTGATGACGGCTCTAGCGCCGGCTATGGTTCGTCTTCGTTCTCCTCTTCCATGCCCGTGAACGGTTCGGCCAAGCCCTGCTCGCCGAACTTCCGGATGATGGGCGAGGTGTCGCCTGTATCCAAGGCGCTCTGGTAGTGGCTCACGGCGAGGTCGCGATTGCCAAAGATGTCGTGGATTCGTCCCATGTAGATGTGGGACATCGCGCGGATCCGCGTATCGCTGTCGCTCTCCGCAGCTACGGCGAAGTGTTCCAGGGCCAGATCCGGATCGGCCTCGTCCAAGGCAATCCGACCGAGACCGTAGTTGGCTTGGCCGCGGCCCCTGCCGTCCCCCTGCAACACGCGTTCATAGAGCTTGCGCGCCTGGTCGAGCTCGTTGAGTTGCAACAGCCCCTCGGCCTGAGAGAGCAACTGGTCCTCTTCGGAAACCCTCGGGCGGGCCACACGCCGCGGCGCGGGCGCCTTGCGCGCGGGGCGTTCGGCGAACTTCACCTGCTGGATGCGGTCGGCCTCTTGGCGCACCCTGATGTCGTCAATCAAGGTCTCGTAGTAGCGACGGAAGGATTGGGGCTGCTTCTCGTACTCGGCCAGCTTCTCGTAGAAGTAAGGCGCCAGGATGAAGCCGTTGCGAGTGTGGTCCATGATGCGCGCCAGCTTCTTTTCTTCCGGCTCGTAGCGCATGCGGGTTTGCACAGCGTGGGCAAGCGACTTGGTCAGCAGCAGCTGGAAGTTGGACTTGTAAGCATCGTCCAGGGCCGGTGCGTACAGCGCCATGCGCGCGAGCGACTCCTTCTTGGCGACCACTTCCGCGTAGCGAATGGACAGCCGGTCGAGCAGGTGCAGCAGGTAGGCAGCGCGGATTTCCTCGGTGCGCACTTCCGACGACGAGTGGACAACGATCTTCACGTCTCCGCCGTAAGCGCGCATGTTGATGCTGCCCGGTGCGGCCAGCAGATCGAAGTAGACCTTGAAGCCTCTTGCCTCGCGGCTATTCGACGGCACGCGCAGGTAGCCGTTGATTTCGAAGACCGACTCGATCAGCGGATCTTGGTAGCGCAGCATGGCGTCTTCGTAGGCAGGCTGATAGCGGTGCCAGAGCTGCTCGATGTCGCCGATCTCGTAGAACTCGCGCAGCAGGGCGGACAGGCCGCGGATCGGCCGCACGTCGAGCGGAAGATCCGTGGGGACCTCGGCCTTGAGGTCGAAGAACGGAGGCTCGCCGCACATCAGGGCGAACGAAATGTACTGTGACAGGTCGAGTTCGGGGTCGTCCAGCTTGTGCTGCTCGTAGTAGGTGCGCAGCCGGTTGCGCATGCTCGAATCGACGGATTCGAGTTCTTGGCGGAGGGCTTTGCGGGCCGGGTGGTCCGCCTCTGACGAGAGGCCATCGTCATAGCCGGCCGCGTTGATCGCGGCCATGACGGTGAACATGCGAATGTCGTTGACAAGCTGCTCGTCCGCTTGAGCGGGTAGCGGCGCGGCCAGGCTGGCCGCGGCCACGACTATGCAAAACGCCCGAAAGACCACGCCTTCAGTGTAGGCAAGGAGACCGAACAAGGCTGCCACGCAGCCGTGACAGCGCCTCCGAAGGATCACACCCGCCATACAATGGAAGGCGTGCCAGGGACAGGCCGGCGAATGGCTAAGCGCGTCCAAGAACCCAGTGAAAACCCGGTGTCCGCCGCCGAGGGCGATCCCGCAGCGGCTACGGAGCGCTCCGCATGGGAGCACGTGCTGTTGGCCAGACATCCGCAGCGGCCACATTCGCTGGACTACATCACGCGCCTGATCGATGGCTTCGCCGAGATTCACGGCGACCGCGCCTTTGGGGACGATCCCGCGATCGTGTGCGGGTTCGGATCCCTTCGTGGCAAGCAGGTCATGGCCATCGGCCAGCAGAAGGGGCGCAAGACGGAAGAGCGCGTTCATCGCAACTTCGGCATGCCGCGCCCGGAGGGATACCGCAAGGCATTGCGCGTGATGAAGCTTGCCGAGAAATTCGGCCGGCCCATCGTGACGCTGTTGGACACTCCGGGGGCCTATCCCGGCAAGGATGCCGAGGAACGGGGCCAGGCGGAGGCTATCGCTCGAAACCTCTACGAGATGGCCAGCTTGAAGGTGCCGTTGATCACAGCGTGCATTGGCGAGGGCGGAAGTGGCGGTGCCCTCGCGCTGGGCGTGGGGAACCGCGTTCTGATGATGGAGAACGCCGTCTATAGCGTGATCTCGCCGGAGAGTTGCGCGGCCATCGTGTGGCGGGACTCTGGCAAGGCCGAGCTGGCGGCCAGCGCCTTGAAGATGACGGCCATGGACCTGAAGGACCTGGGCTTGGTGGACGAGATCATTTCCGAGCCGCAGGATGGCGCGCACGAGGACGTTGACCAAGCTGCGATTCTGCTCGGCGATGCCCTGGAGCGTAACCTCGAAGCACTCGCAGCGCAATCGGCGGACGAGCTAGTCGAAGGCCGCTACGAGAAGTTCCGCAGCATGGGCTCGTTCTTCGAAGAGGTCCAGTAGCGGCAGGGCGACCTGTACTAGCTGAAGCAGCTGCAGCGCGAGCGCCTAGCGGGAGTGAGATCATTCCTGTCCCGGCAAAGGTGACCGGACACACGTCGGGCCGGGACCCGATCACTCGCTGTAGCGCCCCCGGGCCGGCCGTGCCGCAGATTGAGTCTTCCCGAACTCGAAGTTGACATCTATTCTGAAAGGGGGACTGGTCGGACCCTCTGGTTCTTGTCGTGTAACCGCAATGTCCGACTCGAGAAGCCAAGGGACAGCCCGATCGGGTGGTGCGGGATGGCAGCGGATCGCAAGGGACTAGCCTTGCCACAGGGATCGCAACGCATCTTCGATGAAGTCGTTCCGCTGATCCTGGAATTCGTTCCGCCTGAACGCCTGCTGCTCGGCGGTGAGACAGCCCTTGCGGCTCGGTGGCGACATCGGGACAGCTTCGACATCGATTTGTTTACCGCCCCATCGACTTACACGGAAGCCATTTACGATCAATGCTCTCGGTTCGAGGCGCGCCTCGAAGAACTGCCGCGCAGTCGAATCGTGACGCTTGGCCTTGAGGGCTGCACGGTGTACTGCGAACACGGCAGAGTCGAAATCGTTGCTTGCTCGCCCCAAACTCGACACAGCCGTTCGCAGGATTCTACGCGCGACGCGATGATCGCATTGGAAACCAACGTGGAAATCCTCGCCAAGAAACTGCACCGCAGGATGCTCAGTCATGGCCGGATCGTTCCCCGCGACTTATACGACATGGCTGTTGCGAGACGTCTGGAACCCGAGGCCCTGGAGGAAGCTTGGTCTGCGGGACCGGTCCGGGATCCCGCCGTTCTCGTCGCCGCGCTGAGTAGCTTCAGCCCGGGCTGGATGGAACGGCACGAAGAGCCCGTGGCCAACCCGCACTATCCTGAGCTGCGGGACAGCGCGGTGCAGGACATGCTCGATGACGTTCGTTCACGGTTTCCCCGAACAAGCATCCCGTGGAGGCAGTAGATCCCGTGCCGATCGATTACAGCGCCGTCCGCAAGGCATTCTACGGTCCGCCGCTGGCGAGTCCGCCCGACCATCTGCCAACAAGAGAAGAAATGCTGGCCGAGCATCAGCGAATCTGCCTGCAGGTCAGTAAGGACCTGGGAGTCGATCCTACAACCGGTGCGATCGGCGAGCACGGCTCGCTGATCGGCGGACCCGGCAAGCCGCTCACGGTCATCGGCCGTCCCGTGGAGCGGTTGCTGCGACTCGAGCCTGTGCCGCTGGAGTGGTTCGACTATCCGCAAGCGCGACGCGCCTGGCATGGCTGCGACGACGCCAAGGCCACCTTGCGCGAGCGGGTCGAACTTCTAGAGGAAGTGATTCACTGCCATCTGGCGGGTTTCCCGAATCCGCCGACGGCAACCGAGCTCGCTGCTTGGATCGAGTGTCCCGCGCCTGTGCCTCCCGGAACAGGTGCCCTCTACAACATCTTCGAGAACATCCCTCCGGGCCAGTGTGCACAGCTGCTCAGCAGGGGGCATTTCTCCGTCTACGAGGTGGCTCGGATCATCATCCTTTCAGAGGCGCGCTCGCCGGATCTGATTGCTTGGCTGCATCAATTCGCGGTCGAGCCCAAGCAGAAGCCCGGTCAAGGTCTCGATGATGCGAGGAGAGGAGAAACTGAGCTCGACTGACCGGGCCCGGCCCCTACTGGGCAGTCTCATTCGCGAGCGAATCTCCTTCTTCTGATGGCAGCCTCTAAGCGCTCGAGAGGCCCATCTGGCACTTACGCATCGAAGCCACGGACGGCACGCAGCACACCGCTGCCAGATCATGCGGAAACGAGGCCGGAGATGATTGCTCGAACTCGAAATTGAATTGCCGCAAGCAGGAATCCAGTAGACTGAATTGGCCACTTTGACGGCACAACTGGTCCTGTGGACAGACGGCAGCACGCACGCTCTGAGCGCACATCGCTGAGCCAGAAGCACGCTGCCCCCGGGATAGGTTCCTGCCGCAAGTAGCCTTGGAGGATTCATGCCCGCAACAGCCTGCGCGAGGCTCCTATCTGCTTGCGCTTCGACCCTCGCCATGGCGGCCGGCCTGTCGGCTCAGGGCGACACCGAGGCCTTGCCGAACCCCTATCGCATGGTGGAGGGTTGGGGCGAACTGCCCGAAGGAGTGCTGTGGGGCTCGTCCATCGGGATCCTTCCTGACGGCACGGGAGGGCTGTGGCTGCACCATCGCTCGGACCCGCCGATCATCAAGCTGGACTCATCCGGCAAGGCGGTCAAGGCATTCGGCGAGGGCATGTTCGTGCAGGCCCATGGCTTCTGCATGGACCAGGATGGCAACCTCTGGGCGGGCGATAGCGGCCCCTTCGGGGACGACCCGACCAAGGCCGGGCGGGGCTACCAGTTCTTCAAGTTCAGTCAGGACGGCGAACTGCTCCTGACGCTGGGCAAGGCCGGCGTGTCGAAGGCGGGCAAGGACACGTTTATCGCGCCGACCGCCTGCGCTGTGGCACCGAACGGCGACATAATCATTGCCGATGGCCATTTCCCGCGCCCTTCGACCAGCCAGCAGGACGGCGACCGGCTCATGCGCTTCACAAGCGATGGCGAGTATGTCGACGAGTGGGGCAAGAAGGGCTCTGGCCCCGGGGAATTCGACGGCCCGCACGCGCTGGCGTTCGATTCGCAAGGCCGGCTGTTCGTGGCCGACCGCTCCAACGACCGTGTCCAGATCTTCGATCAGGACATGAACTTCGTGGATGATTGGCGACAGTTCGGCCGTCCCAGCGGAATCGCGATCATATCCGGCGACTTCCTGTTCGTTTCCGATTCCGAGTCCGGCAAGACGATCGCCGGCGCTGTGCGCAATCCCGGCGGCGAGAACGGAGTCCGAATCGGCAGAGCTGGTGACGGCGCGGTGCTGGTCTTCATCAGCGGGACCGATCCGGAGGGATTGGGAGCGGACGATCTCGGAAACGTCTTTGCCGGGCTGACGCGACAGCCCCGCGCGAGCCCGCCCCTGCTCCAGAAATGGGTGAAGCGGTGACCGGTTGCCCAGGCGGGAACGGCTGATGTCGCTTGGGCCGGCACTTCCCCGCGTCGCTTCGGGGCGTCGTCGCGCATGGCAGCGAGCCATGCGGTTGCTGTGCGCCTTGGCCTTGCTGGCCTTGACTCCGCTGTTTGGACAGAGCGTTGTCGAGGGCTTGGAACTGGAACTGGACCCCGTGCCCCTTGGCCCGCTTCCGTTTGTCTGCCCGATGGACCCTGATATCAGGTCCGAGACTGCAGGAGTCTGTTCCCGCTGCGGGATGCAACTCGTCTTCGGCCTGCCTGTGCCAGCCGAGTACCAGGTCCGCTTGACGACGACTCCGGCAGCGGTTCGAGTCGGTGAGCCCGTGGAGTTGAGCCTCGAGGTCTTGCAGCCTGACAGCGGAGAGCGCCAAACCGAATTCGAGACCGTCCACGAGAAGCTCTTCCACCTGTTCTGGGTGAGCCACGACCTAGAGGTGTTCCGGCACGAGCATCCCACGCTTGGCGATGACGGAATCTTTCGTATCGAAGCGGCGTTGGACCAGCCGGGCGTGTACCGGCTGATGGGCGACTTCTACCCGGCCGGCGGGACTCCGCAGATGATCCCGATGACATTGACCACGGCCGGATTCGAGGAGCCGTTGGAGACGCTCGCTCCTAGCCTGACCGCTGACAGAGAGCCCAAGCGGGGCCGCAACGTCAAGGTTTCGTTGCGGACCGATCCGCCCGACCCGGTGGCAGGTCTTCTGACACTGCTGTTTTTCGAGCTCAACACGGCCCGGGGGCTGCAGAAGTACCTCGGCGCATGGGCACACATGCTCGCGGTCAAGGACGATCTGATCACGATGATGCACGGACACCCCAGCATTGCCGATGGAGGCAAGCAGATCCAGATGAACGTGATCTTCCCGGAACCTGGCATGTACCGAGTGTGGGTGCAGGTACGGCGCAAGGGAAAGGTCAGCACGCTGCCGTTCACGGTTGAGGTGAGCGGGCTGCCATCGCTGTGACCTGCAGCGCTACGCCGCATGGCTGGCCCGAGCGAACCTTAGCCGTACGCCTGACACCTGATAAATGACCCGTAAGGGGAGGTTGGGACCATCGTCGGGCGGCCTTGACAGATCCTGATAAATCGGAGTATACTCCAAATTAGTTGACCTAATTCGGAATACACTCCCGCTTGTGAGCTACGAGAGAATCCTCAGCCTAGAACTTCCCAAGGGGCAGTCGGCCTTTCTCTGGGGGCCGCGCAAGACAGGAAAGTCGACGCTGCTTCGCGAACGATTTCCAGATGCGGTGCGCTTTGACCTGCTGGACACCAGGCTGCTGCTGGAGCTCACCCGAAGTCCCTGGGCGCTTGCCGAGCGATTGGCTGCGTTGGACGGCCCCACTCTCACCAGCCCCGTCATCATCGACGAAGTGCAGAAGGTGCCGGCCGTCCTAGACGAAGTCCACCGACTGATCGAGGACAAAGGTCTCGGCTTCGTACTCTGCGGGTCCAGTGCGCGTAAGCTCAAGCGGGGGCACGGCAACCTGCTCGGGGGGCGGGCTTGGCGCTTCGGCCTGCATCCACTGACTCATGCGGAGATTCCCGATTTCGATCTGCTGCGGGCGCTGAACCACGGGTTGATTCCCCAGCACTACGACACGAAGCAGTACCGACGCGCACTCGCCGGATATGTCGACGACTACCTGAAGCAAGAGGTCTTCGACGAGGGATTGGTCAGGAACACTCCCGCGTTCTCGCGGTTCTTTGACGCGCTATCGTTCAGCCACGGCGAGCTCGTCAATTTCAGCAACGTCGCCAGGGATTGCGGGGTGGACTCCAAGACGGTTCGCGAGTACTTCCAGATTCTCGTGGACACGCTCGTCGGCTCTCTGCTCGAGCCGTTTAGTCGGAGACGCTCGCGAGAGGTCATCACGCGTGCGCCCAAGTTCTACCTGTTCGATGTCGGCGTTGCGGGCCACTTGATGGGCCGCCGGGTCGAACGGCCTGCAGGGCCGGAGTTCGGGCGGGCCCTCGAGCACCTAGTGCTCATGGAACTGCTCGCCTACCGGAGCTATCGAGAACTCGAACTTCCGCTACGATTCTGGCGCACCAAGTCGGGCCTGGAATGCGATTTCGTTCTCGGGCGCGAAGGCGACGTTGTGATCGAGGTCAAAGGGAGCACACGCCTGCGTCCGTCTGACTTGAGGAGCATCCGCGCATATGTCGACGAGCATAGCCCGCGGCAGGCGATCGTAGTTTGCAACGAGCGCGACGCTCGGCGGACGAGCGACGGGATTTGGATTTTGCCGTGGGAGCGTTTCCTTGAACAGCTTTGGTCTGGCGCGATCGTCGAATGATCTGGTTCTCTGCTGTCCGCCTGCCAGACCGCACGGGGCGAAGGGGAGATTCGGCGAGACCGAGGCATCTTTTGTCCCGGAATCAGCCAGCGGGGAGTAACGCTGGAGTAGCGCGAAAGCGAGAAATTGTTATCATAGGTCCTAGGATTGATAACATGATCAGGACACAGATCTCCGTAGATCAAGAGCTTTACAGTCGGGCCAAGTCGATGGCGAGACGACAGGGGATTTCGCTGGCTGAGTTGTGTCGCAGGAGCTTGCGGGAAACGGTTTCCCGGGAACCGGCAGACAAGCCGTGGATGGCCTATGCGGGAATCCTTGACGGAGAGCCAGACGACAGCGAAACCGTAGACGATGTCGTTTACGGTCGCGACATGCCATGAAGCACGGAAAGGTATTCCTCGATACGGGGATCTATATCGCGCTACTGAACAAGCGAGATCGGCACCACCCCCAAGCGGTGGCTCTCTTTGGCGGTCCTAAGCCGGACTGGTACACCTCGATCCTTGTTTGGTCCGAGGCACACTCTTGGTTTCTTCACCGGCAGGGAGAGAACGCGGCTCGTATGTTCAGGACGTTGGCATCGAGTCTCGAAGGACTCGAGATCTTGAGCGCTGACCTTTCGCTTCACGACGAGACCCTGCAGATGTTGGATCGCCTGCGAGGTGCTCGGCTCACGTATGTCGATGCGTCTAGCCTAGCGTTGATGGCCCGTCACGAAATCCGAACTGCATGGTCGACCGACTACGATCTCAGTTTGACCGGAGCGGAGGTCGTGCCAAGCCCCTAACGAAGTTCCTGTTCTGCTTCCGAATGGGACTCGTCGCCGCCGAGAAAATGAGGGCGATGACCGACCTGTCGCTGCAATTGTCGCGATGAACCACGTGCGCCGAAAGCGAAGAGCAGGGTCTCGCCGCAATGTACGGGGCCCCTACCCGAGGTATCTATCCCCCGACCATTCCGGCACCTGCTGGTCGTAGCGCAGCTTGGTGCGTTGTGCGAATGCTCCTTCAAAGCATGAGTCGAGATCCGGAACCGATGGCAGGACGCCCGGCAAGCTGGACGCAGCCTCGAGCGCAAACCTCTCTCGAATCACGGGACTTGACGAGTCGTACGCTGACGCCCACCAGGAGATGATGCGATCGCGAGCTGCCAACATCAGCCTCGCGCTCGGCAGGTTGGCTCGCTTCTCGTTCTGGTTTACCGACCGGTTGGCGGGCATGAGATTCCAGAGGTCCGAGCACGGCCAGGCCGACCATGGAAAGCAGTGGTCGAGGTCGAGTGACTTCGCCGCGAGCCTCTTTCCGCTCCACACACAGTAGAGCTTGCTGGACTCCAGCAGATCTAGTGCCTGCCGCTTGGCGATCCTAACGTCTCGCGTGGGGTCGGACCATGTCATCGCTGCCGCTGCGCGATCCCTTGGCAAGTGTCGGCCCTGCGTCTCCGCGTACCGTTGCATGAGCCGGATCCACTCCTCGACCAGCGCCGGCTCGATCCAAACGGCAAACCGTTGCACAGCCTGCCAGATTCTCCACGGAACGAGCATCTCGCCGAAACTGCGGAGGTACGGTTCGTCGATGACCTCGGGCGTCAGGCTCCGAGGGAGCCTTGCCGTGTGGTTCACGGGGAGGATGGGAGTCCCGTCCGGAAATGTCATGTAGTGGGCGGGCATGCGCCGGATCGTTTCGGCTGCATCGCGGAGAGCCCGATGAAGTGCCGCTGCGTCGGTCGCCCCGAGGCGGATTCCCACTCTCATGTCCAGGTGAGAGAATCCCGCGAGCCTGCGAAAACCTTCTCGGACGAATCCGAGGTGAATCCCATCGCCGACGTTCTTCGGATTCTGCGGGAAATCAGCCGCGAGCAGCGGCTTGTAGAGCCTCAGCCAAGTCAGCGCGACCAATCCGAGCGGTATGGAGACGTTGTCGTCGTCAGTGAGCCGGATAAGCCCGGCAGAGCCATCTGCGATGCGGCAAATTGAGCGCAGCAGGCCGAGCTTGTAGGTCGAGCTTTTGTCGTCGTTCAGGATCACGTGCCGGAGCAGCGGCAGCGCGCCCGTTCCGTCGTCGGGAAACCTGAGAACGTAGTTCTTCCACCGCACCCCGTCGCGGCCCAGCAGGTCCTCGCGCTCCAGTGCTCGCTGGACAATCGTCCCGTGCTTCTTCGCTAACGACTCGATTTCCGCACTGTCCGCGCCGTACATTCCGCGCTCCGGCTCCTCGGGACCGATCCGCAGAGAGATAGCGATGATGCCTCCCGGCCTGAGAAGGTTGACGAGCTTGCGAAAGGCTCGCGGCCGCTGCCCCGGAGGGACGTGCATCCATACTCCGCTGAGCAGGATCACGTCGAACGAGAGCCCCGACCGCACCGTGTGGTCCAGCTTTGGAAGCGAGTCGTGGACCCACCGTACCGAGGGTGCGGGATGCAGCTTCGTCGCGACCCGCCGCATCGCCTTGGATGGCTCGACGGCGAATACCTCGTATCCCTTGGCGGCGAGCCAAGCAGCGTCGCGACCGGATCCGGCGCCAACATCGAGGACGAGGGCCGGCGGTTCGGGCAGCAGGTCGGTCAGCCAGCCGTATAGGGATTCCGGATTCACGGATTCGTATTGCGAGGAGACCGTGCTCGCGTGCTTGTCGTACCAAGCGACAGGATCCTTCATGGCGCTGCAACCGGAGGTTCGCTGTTGGCTGAATACGGCTTCCGTGTTGGCCTTGCTCGTGGTCGCTCCAGAAACCAGCCGTCTCGCAAGCGATTTTCGCGCAAACGGGACCCCCACCGCAGGGCACCGCCCGAAACACGATGAGCACACCGGAAATCTGCACACTCTGCGAATAGCCAATCGGCTGCGGTTCCCAGGCCCGGTCGATCCAGGGGCCGGGATTCCGCGAGAGAATCGCAGCATGTGGCTGGCGGGCCAAGACCAATGCGTCCCACTCGTCGCCCTCCTGCCGCGCCGCATGGACTAGCGGGGGCATTCGGGCGGACACCTTATGGCTGGCTATGCTCAGCTAGAACCAAGAGTCCAAGCGTTCTGTCGTGCCATCTCCTTGTGTATGCGTCTCGTAGCGATGGGGTTGGGCGATGGCCTGCATTGTCGAGCAGTCGTTCCAATGAGACCAGCCGGTCGCGGAATCCGAGTCGAATCCCGAAACGTAGACTGGCCGTGTCGGGACCGCACAGTATCCAGGAATCGTCGCGATGAACTGCGTGAGCCCAAAGCGAAGCCTCGCCCCTGTCTAGGGCGATATCGGGTACTCGCACGGCCAACTCGGCTCGCTCGCGGTCTGTGACACGATGCACCGCTGCGAATGACTTACGCAACTCGTGCCGATCAATCCGCTGTTCGGCCCGCCGCCGCTGGTTGCCCGGTTGCGTTTCCGCTATGCAATCCTCGACAGTCTCAACGTGGTAGCCGCCTGCGAGGGCGCGCCACGAACCTGTGCGGTGAGATTCCAAGATCACGTTCGTGTCTAAGAGCACGGGACCATGATGTCGCGCCATCGTACCTCACAGATCGACTGGATGAGCGACGCGGTGCGCCGCGAACAGATCCGCCAAATCTTCAACGGAAAGGCTGAGCACGTCGGCTAGGCGGCGGGCGGAGACATAGCCCGCTTCGATGGCCAAAGCGAGGACCTCGACAAATCGTCTTGAGAACAAGGCAGGTGTTACCTCATGAACTACCTTGCGCCCGTTGTAGAGCAGCGCCGCCTCGGGCAGCGAATGCGCCACGGCAGGTTTCAGTTCCCCGAGCGAAACGAGCCGCCAGCGCAGGGCGGAGGAGGTCACCCGAAGCTTGTCTGCCACCGCGTTCAGCTGTGCGATCAAGTCCTCCTCGGCCAGACGAGACCAATCGCCTTCCTGTTTCAGTGACGAGGCTGGCATCAGGACCGCCGCCGCGAAATTGTTGGCGAGTTGTTCAACTCGGTTACCGCCGGTTTCCCAGACTTCCTCGGAACGTTCTGGCGGCATGGCATCCCATGTCAGGATGTGGAATAACTCGTGCGCGAGACCGAAGTTGCGCCGGCCCTCAACCTCGCGCCGTTGGATGATGACTGTGTCCAGTTCTGGCAACCGGCAAGCGGCGCCAGAGATCCCTTGCTGGGCGTCAACCATCAGAACCAGAATGCCCAGTTCGCGCTCCATGACTTCGATCAAGCCTGTTGCAGGGGCCTCTCCAAGGTCGAATTCGGTGGCGAAGCGCTCCCCGGCCACCATGGCATCCTCGAAACGCGAGTTACGGGTCAGTCCAAGGGTCCGCCGCATGAGCGGCAAATCGCGCCCAACTTTCGGTGCCAGCGCACGGTACGCCGAGATCCACGGACCCGCGTCGCGCTCGTACTCTCCAAGCTGGTCTACTCCGACACCTGTCTGCCGCCATGAGAAGCGGCCTTCGCCGACGAGCCGAAACGGATCGGTGAAGTATTCGAGCGGTGCGCCCAGCTTCTCGACTGCTAGCATCAGTTCCGTCGCCGTCATGCGGCGCATGCCGGTCTCGATTGCCGAAACGGTCTGGCGGTCCTTGAACCCGAATAGCTCAGCGAGATCGTTCTGGGAGAGCCCCTGCTCTGCGCGTAGTGCCTTGAGTCGCACTCCTATCAGGTACGTATCCATCAATCCCCAGACTAGCATGATTTTCCTTGCATAATTCCATTTGCAAGAATTTAATGCGAAATCTGATTTGCTGGGAGCCATGTTACTTGGCTCGTCTGCACAGCCTCGGACGAGACTAGTGCATCGCTTGATTCCGAGCAGGCACCGATGCTCAGCAACCCTTCTTGGAGCGTTCGCGTCTGCTGACTGCACATGACGTCGGCGGCTGCCGGTGCAGCGACCACAAGCGCCTCCTGAGGCAGTTCCTATCTGCTACGCCTAGTGAAACGCGACTCTTGTTACCGAGCGCCGACCACGATCACAACGGCAGGTGCGCTGGAGCCAGCAAACCGGTCCGGTCCACATGCGTCCACGGGGGCGGGGTCTGAGCTAAGCCCCACAGGCCATAGACGAGATGTCTCGTCCGTAATATTCTCCCGCCCACCCAGATGTCTGAGAAGATTGAGTGCTCGGACTGGTCTGGTCCAACCGCGTGATTGAAGACGGCGCGACTGCTGAGACTTCGGGCGGTGGCGGGAAGCCCAAGCAGATGCGTCATGCTAGGCTGGCGAAGATGCTCAATAAGTGTTCTGCGAAGTGGACGCTGTTGGCCTGTTTGATCATTTTCAGCACCCCGCTCACAGGTGACCCGGACGCGACGGCCTCCGCTAGGAAGGCCTCACTTGAATGGCTGGCTCTCGTTGATTCCGAGCACTGGGCTAGGTACTTGACTCCACACGCCACTATATGTTGTGGTTAGGTCATGAAGCGAGATTACCCGAAGACACAAGTCGAGTTTGAGCAGCGATTCGCAACCGAGGAGGCTTGTCGCGGGTACATCGCTCAGTTGCGCTGGCCCGACGGATTCGTCTGTCCGCGGTGCCAAGCCAAATCGGCCCGCAGCGCCACGCGACAGCGCTTGATCTGTCGTTCCTGCCGCTATCAGGCATCGGTGACCGTCGGGACGATCTTCGAGGGGACGCGCAAGCCCTTGCTGCTATGGTTCCGAGCGATGTGGTACGTCACAACCCAGAAGCACGGGGCCAGCGCTCTGGGGCTACAGCGGGTGTTGGGGTTGGGGCAATACCGGACAGCTTGGACGTGGATGCACAAGTTGCGGCGGGCGATGGTGCAGCCGGGACGCGAGCGGCTCACGGGCACGGTAGAGGCGGACGAAATCTACGTCGGCGGCAAGGAGGTGGGAGCCCGCGGGCGATCGCTTGGCAAGAAGGCCGTGGTGGCAGTCGCTGTCGAGCAGCGCGGGGCCGGCATGGGGCGGGTCCGGCTCAAGCGGGTGCCCAATGCAGCGGCAGCGAGTTTGGAGGATTTCCTGGAGGAGGCCGTCGAGCCCGGCAGCACGATCCGTACCGACGGTTGGAGCAGCTACTCTCGGCTGCAGAAGTTGGGTTACCGCCACGACCAAGCGGTCTTGGGCGGGGACCGGGAACTGGTCGAGCGGGTGTTTCCCAGAGTGCATCGTGTCGCGGCCCTGCTCAAGCGCTGGCTGCTGGGGACGCACCAAGGCGCGGTGGAGCACCAACACTTGGACTACTACTTGGACGAATTCACTTTCCGCTTCAACCGCCGGAGCTCACGCTCCCGCGGCCTGTTGTTCTACAGACTGCTCCAGCAGGCGGTAGCTACCGCACCAGTCCCGCGCAAGGCCATGCTTGGAGGCCAACCAGTCCGACAGACCACGGGGAAAACTGCTGTGGAGTAAAGTACCCATGCTCAACCACAACATATAGTGGTGTGTGGAGTCAAATACCCAGCCCAGTCCGAGCAATATTCCAAGAGCTGGAACGAAGCTGCATTGTTGTTCAAGGTCAATGTCTCGCGCATCAATTGGGAAAGCGCACTTCGATCCGCTCGGCGACCGCTCGGCGCGATGCAGTCGAGGTCATTCCTCGACGCGGTATACGAAACCGAACTCCCCGGCATGCCCGACGGCAAATACGTCGTCATTCGGTATCAAGCGTCCTTTGAGAACAAGGCGGATGCCGTGGAGACGATCACACCCATGCTGGACAGGGACGGGCACTGGCGCGTGGCTGGCTACTTCGTTCGATAGGTGACGCTCTCGGCCTTGGGCTTGGGTGAGTGGGGCTCCAGCGGTCGCCCGGAGGCTACGAAATGCTCAGGGCGAATCTGCCGCGTCTGAAACTCTTGACGAGCTCTTGGGGAACTGAACTCACGCCCAAAGGGCTCGAATCGACGCAATGCCCCGTGCGGCCCTCTCGATATGCTCACGAGTGTTGTAGACGTGCGGACACAGGCGAAAGCCGCCAGACGTCGATCCGGCGATGCCGAATCTGTCATACATAGCGTCGAAGACTGCTTGCCGCTTCTCGGGTGCCACCTGCATGATGCATACACCGGCGCTGAGCTTGTCGTCGAGGGGCGTAACGAGCGTGGCTCCGATCGAAGCCAGCGACTGCTTCAGCAGCAAAGAGAGTTCACGGACTCGCCGTTCTACACGATCTGTCCCGATGGAGGAGTGAAGTCCCGCAGCCTCTCTCATCGCACTGATGGCAGCGTCATCGCGTTGACCCATCGACTCGAACTTCCGGGCTCCAGCGAGTTCGGTTTCCGCCTCCCCGCCCCATCCGGGAGCCACGGTGCTGGGCCAGATCTCTGGGATCCTTTCGCGGCGGACATAGAGGAGCCCGACTTCCTTGGGGCCGCAGTACCACTTGTGCGCGCTGGCTGCGAATGAATCGCAGCCAAGCTCATGGAGATCCAGCTCGAGCGCGCCCCAGGTCTGGGCTCCATCCACATGGACGTAGATTCCAGAGCGCCGAGCGAATTCGCAGAGCTCCCGCACTGGTAGCAAGACCCCGCTTACGTTGGACGCATGGGTGAGGGCCAGCACGCGCGTCCGCGGAGTCAGTGCCTCCCTGAACGGACGAATCAACTCATCAGGGTCAGAAGGGTTCGGCGGAACCTCAACCTCGCGCAGCGAGAATCCTCTCCGTTGCGCCCGAACCTTCCAAGCGACGTTGTTGGTCGGATGGTTCTGGCGCCAGATCACGACCTCGTCGCCGGTCTTGAGGTCGAGCCCGTTGTTGATGATGTTGTTGGCTTCGCTGGTATTGCGAACTAGAGCGACTTCGTCCGCTTCGGCTCCGATCTGGTCGGCAACCCGGGTCCGCGCGGTCTCCCTGTCCGGAGCGTAGCGCTCCCGGTTCTGGAAGGAGCAGTCCTCGTCGATCGACCTGGTCAGCTCCGTTACGGTCGAGGCGACGCTTGTCGGTGACGGGCACAGGTTCGCGGCGTTCATGGGCACGCGATCTTGCCGAAACGGAAACTTCTTCCGAATCTGTTCCCAATACGCCTCTCCGTCTTCGGCCCCCGCTGCCACGCTAGGGCGGGTGGCCAATGCCGAAACAGCCACGATGCCGTTCAGAAACAGCCTTCTTGTGCTTTCTGTAGTCATGCTGTGATGAGCCTAACAGAGGCGCCGGATGATCGCTTGCAGGACGCGCATGCCGGACCGAGCACGAGGCCCGCCCAGCTAAAGCGATCGGTTCGGAATATTCCGGGACTCGGAACACTGAAGCACTTCGAGGAACACGGGCGCCTTGGACGGCTCAGCGAGCGTGCAGGACACAACGTTCACGCGACGCTGCCCGTCACCTTGACCCCTTGGACCTTGAGTTGCACACCCTCGCGCCGCTGCAGACAACCGATGATCTCGAACAGGTTGCGCGCCTGCGGATTGCCCTTCTGACTGAGCATGCACATCAGGCCCTTGGGTGACCTGTCCATCATCGCCCCGAGTTCGCCAAATCCAATGGTGGCATTGACGTAATCGCGCAGCAGAGATTTGCCCGTCTCCAAGTCGCTAGCCAGCAGGCAACCGACCGCCTCCTCCAGAAGCGCCTCACGAGGGGATGGGTCGCGCTGGAGCCGGTCCCGCACTGTCACGTTGAATTCTCGCGTCAATGCCATCGTCTGATCACACTTTCCGCTCAAGGCTGGCTCGCAATTTGGGCCTGCACGGTCTCCCTATCCAGAGCGTAGCGCTCCCGGCTCCGGAAGGAGCAGTCCTCATCGATCGACCCAGTCAGCTCTGCCACGGTTGCGGTGACACTTGTCGGAGACGGGTACAAGTTCGCGCCATTCATGGGTACGCGATCTCCCCGGAGCGGAAATCTCCTTCGGATATGTTCCCGATACGGCTCTCCGTTTTCGGCACCTGCCGCGCCCCGCTGCTGCGGGGCCAAGGCCGCTGCGATGCCAGTCAGAAACCGCCGTCTCGTTCTCTCCGCAGTGATGCTGTCGTGAGCCTAGCAGAGAGACTGGCTTGTCGCCTGCCGCATCGGCGGTGGGTACACGGTGGGTCTTAAGTATTCTGGAAAGTCCCAGTCGGCCTTGTCTCTGAAGCCGTCCAAGTGCCGGCTTTCCCTTGTCCTATGGACCCCCTCGCCCACACTCTTGCCGGTGCCACGCTGGCGGAGACGCGCCTCAAGGAATTGACCCCTTATTCGGCTCCGGCCCTGATTCTCGGTGCCAACGCTCCTGACATTGACGCGGTCACGATGTTCATGGACCGCGACCTGTCTCTCTGGTTTAGGCGGGGGTGGACGCACGGAGTGCTTGCGATGGTCGTCCTGCCCATCGTTCTGACCTTGCTTCTGTTGCTTGTCGATCGAGTCATCGCGCGCTTGCGAGGGAGAGAGCCGGCGGCGCGGGCAGGCCCGCTGCTTGGACTGAGCACCTTGGCTGTCGTCTCGCACCCCTTGCTTGACTGGTTGAACATCTATGGCGTCCGCCTCCTGATGCCTTTTGACGGCAAGTGGTTCTACGGCGATGCCCTGTTCATCATCGATCCATGGCTCTGGCTGCTGCTCGGCAGTTCCGTTGTGGTTGCGCACAGCGCATCGAAGATCGGCGTCTCGGCGTGGCTGGCACTCGGTGCCGCGACGACGATGCTCATTACTAGCTTTGATGGCGCAGCCCTGCTGGTCCGGCTCCTGTGGTGCATGGGTGTGGTCGCGATCATCTTCTTGCGCCTTGACGGGCGATCTCAGGGCCGGATTCGACGAATTGCTAATTTCTCCTTGGTTGCCACCCTGCTGTATATCGGGTTCATGGTGACCACGTCACGGCTGGCCGCGCGGCAGGTCGTTGCGTGGCTAGCAGAGCGCGACAGCGTCCCGCTGGAGATCATGCCGGGGCCCGCACCTGGCAATCCCTTTCGCCGAGACATTGTCGTCGCCGACGCCGAGCACTATCACTTCCTAGAGGTCAACTGGCTGTCGACTGAATCGATCCGATTTACCTATCCGTCCATCGACCGTGGTCGCGAGAGCCCCGTCACACGGGCTGCGCTTGCCGCACCGCAGGTCAGGGGTCTGAACAACTGGAAACGGTTACCGGCCTATCGAGTTCAGAAGACAGAGAATGGCTATCGGGTATCGATCTCCGACGTCCGCTTTGCAAGGCGCGTCGGCAGTGGACTCGGAGCCGCGGTCGTGGAGCTAGACCGGGACTTGCGCGTCATCTCTCCCTGACTCCGTCGTCAGCAGCGCATAAGCGGTCCGTCTGCTTTCGGATTGCCTCCAGTACCCCCTCTCGGACTCAAACAGGCAGTTCGGGACGTCTCGATCCACGGGCAGGACGCGGACTGTCCGCTTTAGTCCAAGGGCCTCCCGGCGATATTGCCACTGCCCGCAGACACTGGCGGGTCCATAAAGTGAAAGTTCCTCTCCCGATACTCAGCAGGCCGCAAATAGCCGTGGAGGGCTAGCGCCTTCGCATCTATCAAGCAGCCATCGCTGCCGTGGTCCTAGCGGCACTGCTAGCTTCGCGACGCGCCACTGAGCGGCGCATCGGAAGCTAGAATAACTGGGGCATTGCGGTCTACCTAGGCAGACGTTCACATGGACAAGCCGCGCATCGGATACGCCCAGCGGAAGCGCACGCGGCAGATTGCCGCTTGGTCCATTGCGGCTGTCGCGTTCCTGGCTGTGGCTTGGGCCGTGTCCCGCATCGAGCCAGCGGCACCGGGCGTGGATGCCGCGGTCGTCTTCACGGACACGGTCAAGCGCGGCGAGATGTTGCGGCAGGTTCGCGGTATCGGCACCTTGGTGCCCGAGACCGTGGTCGTGATCGCGGCGAGTGACGCGGGCCGCATCGAGCGACGCTTCGTCCAGCCCGGCCAGCCTGTCGAGCCGGGCACCGTCCTGCTGGAACTCAGCAGCCCGCAAGTCGAGCAGGAATACCTAGACGCCGCGGCCCAGCTGAGAGAGGGCCAGGCCGAGTTGGCGAATCTCCAGGCCCAGCTTGAGGACCAGCGACTTACCCAGGAGTCCCTAACGGCTGACTTCGAGGGACAGTACCTGCAAGCCAAGGCGCAGCACGATGCCGATCTCGAGCTGTCCAAGTCCGGGCTTACAGACAAAGTCACCCTCATGAAGTCACGCGTGGCCATGGAACAGCTGCAGAAGCGGTTTGAGCTGGAACGGGCTCGCGGGGATGCCCGCAAGCCATCCGTGGATGCGCAGCTGGCGGCGCAGCGGGCTCGGATTGAGCAGATGGAAGCCCTCCTCGCGCTGCGCCAAGACAAGGTAGATCGGCTCAAGGTTCGGGCTGGCCTGCAGGGAATCCTCCAGCTCATGGATGTCGAGGTCGGGCAGCTGGTTGCCCCGGGTGACGAGTTAGCCCGGGTTTCCGACCCGACACACCTGAAGGCGGAGCTCAAGATTCCAGAGACATTGGTAAACGACGTAGCGGTCGGGCAGCGCGCGGAGGTCGACACCCGGAACGGGGTGATCGAGGGTGAGGTTTCACGCATCGATCCGGCTGCGATCGAGGGAACCGTGCTCGTGGACATCCGGCTGCTCGGCGAAATGCCCCGGGGCGCTCGGCCCGACCTCAGCGTCGACGGGACAATTGAACTCGAGCGGCTTGAGAATGTGCTGCACGTGGGGCGCCCCATCCATGCCAGGGAGGAGAGCCTCATGGGACTCTTCAAGCTGGAGGGCGACCAAACGCACGCCTCGCGCATCCAAGCGCAGGTGGGCAAGGTTTCGGTCAGCACTATCGAAATTCGTTCCGGCCTGAGTGAAGGCGACAAGGTGGTCTTATCCGACATGTCGGCGTGGGACGCCTACGACAGGATCCGGCTCGAATAGGCGGTCAGTTCTGCGACACAAGGAGGGAGCAAGCTAGGCAATGGCAGATTCAACTAACGGCAGTGCGCCACTCATCCGCTTGGAAGCCGTGTCCAAGGTGTTCTTCACTGATGAGGTCGAGACGCACGCGCTTGCGGGCATAGATCTCGAGATTCGCGATGGCGAGTACGTGGCGATCTCGGGCCCATCGGGCTGCGGCAAATCAACCCTGCTATCGATCCTGGGGTTGCTCGATACCCCGACCGAGGGGTTGTACCGGCTGAACGGCGAGTCTGTCGAGAACCTGAAGGCGAAGCAGCGGGCCCGCATCCGGAACCGGCAGATCGGCTTCATCTTCCAAGCGTTCAACCTGATCGGCGACCTCACGGTCTTCGAGAATGTCGACCTGCCACTGACGTATCGAGGGATGCCGGCCAGCGAACGCAAGAAGCGAGTGGAGGAAGCCTTGGAGCGGGTCGGGATGGCACACCGGATGAAGCACTATCCGTCGCAGCTATCGGGTGGTCAGCAACAGAGGGTGGCAGTGGCCCGGGCGCTCGGTGGCGAGCCCTCGGTGCTGCTCGCCGACGAGCCGACCGGGAATCTCGACTCGAAGAATGGCGAGGCCGTCATGGAGTTGCTGCGAGATGTCCATGACAGCGGAGCGACCATCTGCATGGTGACGCACGACCCGCGATTCGAGGCCTACGCCGAGCGAATAGTGCGACTATTCGACGGAAGGATAGTCGATCACAGCGTCGACGAGTTAGAGCCTGCCGGCGCTGCTTGACGACGAGCAGCGGCAATGATGGACGCCTAGGTATCGCCACTACTCGCTCCGTAGCGCAGCGACTGGATCGATCCGGGCAGCTCGTCGCCCGGAAACAAACCCAGCTGCGACGCAGGCTCCGAGAAGAGTCGCGAATGCCGCTGCCCACGTCACGATGTCGAAGGCGCTTACCTCGAAGAGTACCGAGGCCAGAACGCGAGTCGTCCCAAGCGCCGCCAACCCGCCAAGCAACATGCCGGCAATTGCGGGCTGCAACGCCGTCTTCATTGCCGCGGCGACGACTCTAGACGGCACAGCGCCGAGGGCCGAGCGGATAGCGAGATCGCGCCGTCGTTCGATAACTGCCTGGGCAATGACGCTGTAGACACCTGCCACGACCAGCACGAGGGCCAGAACCCCGAAGACCGACACGAAGAGAGTGCCGGCATGGCGCTGGGATTGCGATTCGGCGACCAGTTGATCCATGGACCGTATGTTTGTCACGAAAGCATGCTGGTCGACGCCGCGAATGCGCTCCCGGACTGACGGCACCACGTTGAGCGGATCAGTTCTTGTTCGCGCGATCAGCGTGACTGCCGTTTGCGGGAACAGGCCGAGAGGGATATAGATGTCGACAGCTGGATCGCTCTCCAGCCCCGCATACCGTACGTCTCCCGCGACGCCGACCACGGTCATCTTCCAGTCCGAATAGCTCCCGCCAAAGCTGATGCGCCTGCCTAGGGGATCAAGGCCCCTCCAGTAGCGCTTCGCGAAGGAGTCACTGACGAGGACGGTGCGACTGCCTCCGATCTGTCCTTCCTCGTCGCGTGCCTCGAAGGGCCGGCCGGCCACTATGGGGATCTGCATGGTGGCGAAATAGCCCGGGCTCACGATGCGAATTCCATAGCTTGGTTTCTCGGACTCGTTCCCGGGTACGTACCCTTCGATGATCCCTTCCCCGCTCGAGAAGTAGCTTCCGGATCCCATTGGTATGCCGTGCACCGCTGCCGCGTCGCTGACTGCCGGGAGCGCCCGAACCTCTTCCAGCACGTCGCGCGCGAAAACCGCGTTATGAGCCCAGTCGAACTTGTTGGGCGGCAACGAGACGGTCATTGTCAGCAGGTCGTCTTGGTTGAACCCGGTTTCGACCTGGCCGGCCTGAAGCGTGCTCCGGACCAGCAGCCCTGCCCCGACCAGCAGGACGATTGCTAGCGCGACTTCGATCGAGACAAGTACACCGACTAGGCGGGATTGCAATCTCCCCAACGTCACACTGCGTCCGTCCAGACCAGTCGCCAAGCTCCCGGCGGCTCGGATGGATCGCAGGGCCGGTGCGAGGCCGGCGATACACGCAGTGGCGATTACGCTGGCGAGCGCGAACGCCAAGACAGTCACGTTGATGCCCATTCCTTGGAGCAGCGGAAGGCTTGGCGGCATCCACGGCTTCGCCAAGCTGATGACCCACGCCGCGAGCACTACGCCCAGCGCTCCGGCACATGTCGCAAGGACCAATGCCTCTATGAGCAACAGGCGCACCAAAACCCACGGCGGCGCCCCCAGCGCCAAGTGTGTCGCGATCTCGCTGCGCCGTGCGAGACCGCGAGCGAGAAGCAGCGCCGCCACGTTTGAACAGGCGATGACCAGGAGAATGGCAGTGCCCAGCAGCAGGAGCAGTATCCCGTTGCGCGAACCTCCTGCCATGTGCTCCTGCAATGGCACGACCCGGACGATTCGGTTGCGGTAGAAGTCAGGGAAGCGCTCGGCATGGAGGCGGGCGATGACATCCATTTCGGCTTGCGCCTGCGCGAGAGTCACACCCGGCCGCAATCTCGCAACCACGTCGAACCAGTAGTCTTCCGGGCCCGGCTCGGCCAGTTGGGTTGCCGAGACGAACTGCGGTATCCAGAAGTCAATCGTGTCGACCACTGTGGAGCCCCCGAGTTGGAAGTCAGCCTCGAGCGGAGGAAACCGAACCGGTGCCGTCGCGACGCCGACGACCGTGTACTTGGTGGGACCAGGGCGAGAGGTGTTGAGGATATAGAGATCGATAGCATCACCTATGAGCGAGCTATCCGAGTTGAAGTGTCGGCGCGAGACCCCGTCGCCGACCACCAACGTCTGCCCCGTAGCGGTCGTTTCGTGCGGGCGCTGGGCTCCCCGGTCTCCGTCTTGGAAGGTCCTTCCAAGCAGCGGCGCGCGAAATACGTCGAAGAATTCCGGTGTCGTAAGGAGTCCTCCCAAGCGGTCACTTTGCGCCCCGTCGATCAAATCGACGGTTTCCCATCGGTACCCGGCAACCGCCTCGAACGACTTCGCCTTGTCCTGCCAGTCGGCGAGGAGTCCCGGTGCCACGCGTGTGACCGGATGGCCACTCACGGTCTCGACGCTTCGCAGCGTGACCAGCCGATCACTATCGGGATAAGGGGGCGGGCGCAGCAGCAATGCCTCGGCCACGCTGAACACAGCTGTGGTTGCTCCGATCCCGAGCGCCAGGTTGACGACGGAGACGGCGAAGAACCCAAGGTTGCGGCGAAAGTATCGAAGAGCCGTGCTGATGTCCCGGACAGCCGCCTGAAACTGGGTCACGGTCCCGAACTCGGGTCGGCCACGCAAACGCCTTCGCGTGACGCCGTTTTTCATTGTATGTTTCGGCCGGCGAGGGGATTTGCGATTGTTCTGGCCCTGCTGGCGAGATGCAGCTTGACCTCCCGACACTTCAGCATGTCTCTGATGCGGAAGGAGATGGCCAACAGCCGGACCAGCCGCCAGATCCATTCACGCTCGCTGGCCGCCAGCCCGTCCTGCAAGACTGAGTTCGAGATGGACTCGCCCCTAGCCGGCTGGGGCAGAAGTCGATGGTCGTGCGGTCTTCGCATGCGGAAGGCCCCAAGTGACCGCCGGGAGGCCTTCGGTTCAGCCCAATCAATCTGCTGAGGTCCGAAGAGCCGTTCGCGGCTGAGCGTGGCGTGGCTGGGAACAGCTCTGCCCGCCACGCAGGACTTCTGCCGCAGCCAGTTAGGACTCGTCTTCCGGAGGAGGGCTATGGGCAGCGCGGCTGCGGAGTTGCTTCTCCAATGCCCGCACTCTCTCCTCCGCTGCACCGGCACGCTTCGCCTCGGCACTGGCACGCTTCGCCTCAGCACTGGCGCGCTTCGCCTCAGCACTCGCGCGATCTTCTGCGGCCCGTCTGCGCTCCGCCTCGGCACTGGCGCGATCTTCAGCGGCACGCCGCCGCCGCTCGAGCACTGCCAGCGAGCCGTCGAACTCCTCGCCCGTCTCCGGGTCGCGGAACACGACCACCGTCGCCCCCGCCTGCCTTGCGCTGCGCACTTCCAATCCCAGCACCTCGCTCCGCAGCCACTGGCCCCGAGCCACAGGCTCCACCTCGTCAAAGCTGCCCGCGCACGCGACGTAGCCCTCCAGCGGGCTGCTCATCAAACTCCCCGTCGGATCGAGCCGCCAGTATTCGCGAACGCCGATGCTGGCGTATTCCCGGGCCTTGTGCTCCGCATCATTCTCCGCAGTCGAAGGTGACGCCACTTCCAGCACGAAGTCCGGTGCCTTGTCTTCCTCCCAGATCTTGTAGGAACTGCGGTTGCCGCGCTTGACCCCGAACACGACCTGCACATCCGGCTGCAACCAAACCTTGTCGTTGCCCCTCACGTAGTACACCCTCACTTCCATGGCCACGAGCGTGTCCTGGCGCTGCCGGAAGTGGTGGTCCAAAGCCGTTGCCGCCTGCCGCACGGCATCCCCGTGCCAGAGGCTCTGCGCGACCCACTGCCCTTCCGGGTACTCGACATCGTCGGGTTCCGGTGCCGCCGCGGCCGCAGCTGGCGAGGTTAGGGCGGGGGCATCCGCTTCCGTGGTGGGAGTGAACGACATAGCGGGCCAACAGGGTTCCTCGTAGCATACACGCTCCGTCGAAGCTCGTCCGTGGCGGCCAGCAGCCGGCGGCCGCCTGACTCCGATCCCATTCTTGGCCACCTCCGGCGGTGGCGCGGTATTGCTACGGACACAGATCGGGACTACAGTGACGGGCTGCTGATCCGCCGGCTGGTGGGCATGTAACGGCTGACCGCGGAACTTCAGGACCGCGGGGTGGGGGAGAGGCACGCCTCCTCCACGACGACGTTTCCCAGTAACGCGGAAGGAGATGGTCAGCAGCCGGACAGGCCGCCAGGCCCATTCACGCTCGCTGGTCGTAAGCCCGTCCTACAAGGCTGAGTTTGAATCGGACATGATCGCTCATCGTTTGCCGCGCCTCGCGTGCCATGTCCACAAGATCGGTCTGGCAGTCGACGCTTTACACCCTGCAATCGCGACGATCCCATCTGCCTTAGTTCTAAGTAATTGGCAGAAGGCGAGTTATTTCACAGAGCACGGCCGCGTGCGCTACCCTCGATGAGATGTCTGGGCTGTCCGGCTCACGGCATCCTGCCCAATGCGAGAAGGCAGCTTGAGAACCGCCAGATCGGATACGGACACGCTTCTGCTTGATTTCGATGGAACGATTTGCGCGACAGCAGCTGCTATTCGATTCAGTTTGGAGACAGCGTTTTCCGAACTGTGCGTCGATCTACGGGATCCCCGTCGAATCGAGACCTCGATTGGATCCGGTCTTACTCTGCGAGAGACGATCCGATTCCTTCACCCAGGCTCAAATATCTCCCGCGAGGAAATTCTCGAACTGGAGCGTCGATATCGTGAAGTGTATTCCAGCGAAGGCTGTCAATACGAAGTCCTATTCTCCGGGGCAGAGGCAACGCTGGAAGAATGTGCGAGACGTGCAAAGATCATAGTCCTAAGCAACAAGGGCCTGAAGGCCATCGAAGCGGCTATAGATCGTCTTGCGCTGGGACAGTACGTGAGCGCGGTGTTGGCTGAACGCCCGCACAGCCCATGGAAGCCAGACGCAAGGCTTTTCGATGAAGTCCAACAGAGGGTTCCCGGTGTTCTGCGCGACCGGTCTCTCGTGGTAGGGGACACGGAAGCCGACCTTCGGTTTGCACGCAATGCAGGCTTGAGTTCTTGCTGGGCGGCCTACGGGTACGGGCATAATGCCCGGTGCAGGGAGGTAGGCTTCAATTACTTGCTCGACCAGCTGGAGAGCCTACCGGGGATCCTGCAGGACTGGTCCGTGCAACGGGGCTCCGAACCGGCGTTTTCGGGAAACTAGAGACCGAAAGCGGTGGACTAGCCGAGAGCGGACCCGGAGCGATCGTGCGAGTCCCGCCTCGGGGAATGCCAAGGCGCCGAAATGATCTGAGCGTTCCCTGAGCATTTCATGTCGCGACTCTTGACTCTACTGAGGCATCGGGAGGTCGACGTTCGCGTGCCGGGGTGGTTGTCCGATCCGTTGTCCCTAGGTTGAACAGAACTGTTATGATTCGCACCGACCCGCAACGAAACGGTTGCAGCGTCCGGGAACTGCCAGCCGCCCCCAAGACATGAGTGTTCTGCACGACCTAAGGTACGCGCTTCGAATGCTAGCGCGGGCTCCGGTCTAAACCGCCGTTGTGGTGGCTACGCTCGCTCTCGGCATTGGGGCAAACACAGCCATCTATTCGCTTGTCGTTGCTACGGTGCTCCGTTCCGCGCCGTACGGCGACGCCGAAAGGCTGGTAGCGGTGTGGACCCACTGGATCGGCTCCTCCAATCTGCGAGCGCCCTCGTCGTGCCCCGACCTGCTGGATTGGCGCGATCACTCCGAGGTCTTTGAGGAGTACGGGTACTTCTTCGCGCGCCGAACCTACAACATGGGCGGCTCCGATCTGGAGCCCCAGCAGGTCCTGGGCGGAAGGATGTCCGCCTCGCTACTCCCCATGCTGCGCGTCAGTCCCGTGCTGGGCCGGGGTTTCCTTCCGGAAGAGGATGTCGAGGGTGCGCGAACGGTCGCGATGCTCACGCACGGCTTCTGGAGCCAGCAGTTCGGAGGTGACCCAGACATCCTCGGCAAGAGCGTCCGGCTAGATCAGGTTCCGTACGAGATCGTCGGCGTGCTGCCCGAAGAGTTTCACATCGAGAGTCCGGCCCCCAAGCTGTGGGTGCCGTTCTCGCAAGAGGGCGCCGTCGAGTCATTCGGCCGGCAGGTTTCCTGGCTGAACGTGATCGGCCGCTTGAAGCCGGAAATCTCGGTCGGGCAAGCGTCGGCAGCCCTCGAGATCATCTCCGCTTCCAATCGGGAGCAGTATCCCGAGACGAACCAGAACAGAGGGGTCTTCGTCGAGCCGTTGCGCGACGCGCTTGCAGCAGAAAGCAAGGAGAGCCTGTATCTGATCTGGATCGCAGCCGGGCTCGTACTCTTGATCGCCTGTGTCAACGTCGCCAACCTGATGCTGGGCCGCCTGGCGGCCCGCGGTCAGGAGGTTGCCGTACGCGCCGCGATAGGCGCAGGACGCGGCCGCCTTGTCCGTCAGTTCCTTACCGAATCGCTCGTGCTTGCCGCCCTTGGCGGCGTGGCCGGGTTCTGCCTCGCCGCGCTTCAACTCGGCCCCCTCGTGCGCATCATTTCGCGCACACTGTGGAGCGGTATCCCGCCGTATTTGCAAGAGGTCTCCATCGACGCATCTGCACTGGGGTTCACTCTAGCGATCACTTGCGTCACGGGACTGCTCTTCGGCTGCCTGCCGGCCCTCCTGCAGTCGCAATCCAGAGTCGCTACGCGCATGGCTTCCGGAGATCGTGCCAAGGGCAGTCGGTCGCTTGTCCGAAACCTGCTTGTAGTGGCGCAAACTGCGCTCTCGATAACCCTGTTGGTCGGCGTGGGCGTGAGCCTCAGCGCATTCCTGCGAGCGCAAGGCAGTGAACTGGGCGTTGCTGCCGATGAGGTTGCTGTCTTGCAGGTTGAATTGCCGCGCACCCAATACGCCGTCAGCGGACGAATGGAAACGGGGCGGCGGATCTGGGCGATCCTGCCTTCGGTCGAGACCGTCGGCCTCGGCCTTCGCGAAAGACTGGCCGCGATTCCTGGCGTAAGGGAAGTCGGACTCTCGTCACTTGCACCGCCGTACTGTTGTCGCGGTGCCACTGTCGAGGTCTTGGGTGGAGGCGAAGACGCTACAGCTTACCGATACCCGCGATATCAGACCATCTCTCCGACCTATTTCGAGGCCCTTGGAATCCCGATCGTCCAAGGAAGGGCGTTTCATCCGGCGGACGGCCAGAACGTGGCGATCGTCAACCGCTCGTTCGCCTCGGAACGGTTCGGGCAGGCGAACCCGGTCGGACAGACATTGGTCGTGCATGGATGGAAGCCCGACCTCAAGAATTCGGCGGTCATCGTTGGCGTTGTTGCGGATTCCCTGCTTTCGCCTTGGCACATTGAAGGCGCGGCGCCTCAGTTTTATCTGCCGTACGCTGGGCAGCCGGAAGAAACTCCGGGCAATTTGCGTACCCAACGATTGACTCTGTCTTACCTGATACGCACCGCGGGGGATCCGGCATCGGTCTTCGGGGAGGCAAAGCGGGTGATTGCTGAGGAGTTGGGGGACTTGCCGGTTGCCAAACTGGCGACATTGGAGAGCGAGTTCGCCAGCTTGCTGCGCCCAGCTCAGATGATGGCGGGCCTGCTCGGAGGGCTATCGCTGCTTGCGGTCCTGCTTACTGCCATCGGCCTATACGGTGTAGTCGCCTATTCCGTCAGTCAGCGGAAGCGAGAGTTCGGCGTAAGGCTTGCCTTGGGGGAAGTGCCGCGGCGCTTGATGCTGTCGGTGCTGCAGTCGAGCTGGCGGCTGACCGGTTACGGCATCATCTGCGGAGGCGTGGCAGTGTTTGCCCTGGTCCCAGTGATGGAGGCACAAATCTATTTGGTCGACGGAGATCAATTCGGCGCCTTTGTGGCCATGGCGCTAGCCCATGTTTAACATTGGATTTTAGGATGTGATTGATTAACAGGGAGTTAGACCGCTCCAGAAAGCGCGACTTGCACTACAAAGTGCGCGCTAATGAAATTGGGGCCGGATTCAGAGCAGGATCTTGCAGGTCTGGCCGGGGAGTTCGTCGATCCCCAGAGCCTCGTACAACTGCTGCAACTCCGCCTCCGGCTGCGTCGTCTGGCGCACGTGCAGCGTCTGCCCGTTAGCGCACTGCAGAGTGGTCGTCACGCGCCGTTGCGTGGCAAACACCTGCCGCAAGCTCGCCCAGCTGGAGTGCTCGCCGTGCTGGCGCAGTTTGCGCCGGATCACCTGCACCGCCTGGTAGGCCAGCACGGTGATGAACAGGTGCCCTTCCGAGCGCTCCGGCTTGTGGTGGTACACCGGCCGCAGGCCCAGTTCCGATTTCAGGCTGCGGAACACCGCTTCCACGTCCGTCAGGCCCACGTAGGCCCGCCACATCGCCTCCGCCTCCCAACTCGTGTCGTTGCTGCGCAGGCTGTACACCCCCGGGTGCGTCGCCCGCGAGCCCTCTAGCGGCTGCCGCTGCCAGCGCACCGCCGTCACCTTCTGCTCGCTCTGGTCCGTTTCCAGCGTGACCTTGTAATGTTGTGAAGCGCCCTTGCTGCGCTCCTGCAGCCGCCCCAGGCGCTGCTGGATCGCAGCCAGCTTGCGCCGCGCTTTCGGCCGCGACAGCCCCGCGTGCAACTGCTCCAAGCTTTCCTCGAAGCGCTGCGCCCGCCGATCCTCGATCGCTCGCTCCTTCTTCTCCCGGGCCTGCGAATAGCAGTACAGCCGCACCTGCCGACCGTCTTCGCCCAGCACCCGCTCGACCTGCACCTGCCCCCCCGAGGCGGTCTGCACAGACTCCGCCCGGGCTTGCTCGAAGCGCCGCTGGCCCTCCCGGCTGACCGCCAGGTAGCGGTAGCCCTGCTCGTCCAGCCAGGCCAGCGTTTGCTCGGTCGCGATGCCGCGGTCCATCACCACCAGCGCGCCGCGCCCCGCGCCCAGCCGCTCCAGCATGTCCTGCAGGGTCGATGCCTCCTGCACATTGCCGGCGAACACCTGCGAACGGCGCACGAAGCCGCTGCCGTCGAGCACCAAGGCGAGCGTGAGCAAGGGGCAGTCCGAGCGCCGCTCCTTGGAATGGCCGCGCTGGGCCAGCGGCTGGCGCAGGGCCTCGCCCTCAAAGTAGGTGTTGGTGAGGTCAAACAGGGTGATGCTGGGCTGCAAATCGAACAGCGACAGACTGGTTTGGAAGACCTGCTGCTCGATCGTCTGACGGTCCTTTACGAGGGCGTCGGAGGCGCGGTAGAGCTGCATGTGGGAGATCGGCTCGAAGGGCTGGTCGAGCAGTTCGCCGAGGGCGGACTCGCTGCGCAGCCAGCGGTTGGCGGCGCGTTCGGAACCGACGCCGGCGAGGCGGCCGATGACCGAGCCCAGGGCACAAGCGAGCAGTTGGCGGGACAACCCGAGCGAGCGCAGCAAAGCGGGCAGCCCGAGTTGCTGCAGGGCCCACAGGGCGGCGTGCTCGACGCCGACCGAGCGGGGGCGCTCGCAGCGCAGGGAATCGGCCTCGACGTAGAGCAGCTCGGAGGGGCTGTCGTCGCCGAGGGAGCCGTGGAAATCGATAAGTTGGCGGGCGAGTTGTCGGGCGCGCGCGAGCAGGTCAGCGGCAGCCGCCCGGGGCGGGAGAGGTCGTCCGGTGGCGATGGCTTCGATGAGCTGGCAGAGCAGCGGCCAGTGCTCGGCGGGGACGTCGAAGCCGGCGCCGAGATTGAGCAGGGTTTTCTGGCGGGGGCGGCCAGCGACGCGCACGGAGCGGACGAGGCGGTGGTTGGCATAGCTGGTGCCATTGGGAGCGCGGCGGTAGGGGGAGCGGCGAATGAACACTAGGCGCAGGCTAGCAGGGCTGGGCGCGGGAAGTCCAGCAAATCCGGCCCCGATAACTCATTTTCTGGCCCTACACCTTCTGGCACTACAGATTTGGAAACCAGCCTCGAAAGCGGAAATCATCGAGATCCAGCAGGCCTGAGATGCTGCGGCCCAGAGAGCCGCCGAGCGGTCCTGCAGCGGGGTTTCACAGCCGCTTGCGGCTGTGCCGGGATGGGTGCGAGCGGGCTGGGCTGGGAGTGCGGGCCGCGCCGGGGCGAATCGCGGCCAAGCCGCCGCAGCGGCGTGGCAATGGCTCCCCCGGGGGCCGTCCGCAGCCTCGGCAGCGGGGCGGGAAGGCCCCGTCAAGGCGTGCGTTCTTGCGCCGTAAACTACTGTTTGACAGTTGGTTACGCTCCATGTTCGGTGATCGACGCGGCGGGCGCGAAGATTCCCGGAAGCGCGTCCAATGGCGGTGGGTGCCAGACCTGTTGCTTCCGCCGACAACAGGAACCAGTCCGCGGTCTGATCGCGGTCGGACCGCAAGCGCCAAGCAGGTTCAGTTGTCCGGGCCGCACCAAACCTACGTCGGTTATCGGGCGAGTGCCCGCCCTAGACCACACCAAATCGAGTCTCAGCTTGCCGGGCATAGAACGCAGTTGGGCCGCCCTTGCGATCCGAAAATGTTAAACATGGGCTAGTGCTTCTCGGCGTCGCGACGATGGCCGGATTCGTGCCCGCCTGGAGTGCGTCCAAGCTCGATCCGATCAGCGTACTGCGCGACGAGTAGCATTGCCCAGCGCGCCTTGTTTCTCAGGTTGAGAAATCGGCAAGACAAACGTGGTTGCGCTTCCAAGCTAGGAAGTCACTCGCCCCCGGGCTTCTTCACCCCGCGATGATCGAGTAGTCGGTGGGCTGGAGACCCGCATCCCGCCGTGTCCCAATTCCGGACTCACCTTTGCGGAGCATACATAGGCGAGGATTCCAAGTGAGCCTAGCGCTGCAGACGATCGTGCATTGCGACGATGGCTGCCTGCAAGACCGGGTCAATCCCCCCCGCGACGTCCTCGATGGTGCGCTCCACCGGGATATCGGGGTGAATCCCCACGCCAACGAATTCCGTCTCGTCGGGAAATCGGTCCCATTTGGTGCAAATCAATACGTGGGCTTGGTAGATGGGAACGATTATCGGCTGTCCGGTCGAGCCTGCCGTGACAGAACCTACGAGGACCGCTCGTTTCGTTGCCTTTAGAGGTACGAGGAAGTCTTCGGCGGCACTAAAGGTCCTCGGTCCAATCAGCACAGCGACAGGACCAGTGAAGGCCGAACTCCCCCTGGGTTCGATCACGTCGGAATCGCCTTCGTGCCATCCACTCGGCCGGCCCCATGCTTCAAACGTTGGTCGGTAGAGCCGAGTTCGCCAGATCGAGGTTTCTGCAATCTGATCCTCGATTAGTCGAGCGATTATGGCAAATCCGTTTCCGGTCGAGCCGCCGCCGTTTTCTCGAATGTCAAGGATCAATGCCCTCGACGCTGCGATTCGATCGAAGTGCTCGTCAAACTCTTCCACAATGCGATCGCTACCGAACGAATTTAGGGCCACGTAGGAGATCCCATCCTCAAGTTCTCGGTATTCGATGCGAGGCCTGGAGAGCCAAGGGGCCGCTGACCGGCTCTCTCGCAGATCGCATTGCAGCGTGATTGTCCGAGGCTCGCGGTTCGGCTCTCGCAACGTGAACGTAACGGTACCCCCCACCGGTCCCTGCAGTAGGCTGCGATAGGCACGGTCCCGGCGGTCGTGCGGCGTAGACCCAGAGATTCGGCGCAAGCGCTGCTCGAGCAGATCCTCGACGGGGACTCCGTCCACTTCAAGGATTTCGGCTCCGACCGCGATTCCGGCCTCTACTGATTCCGAGGTGTCACCCACCTCGGTTACTACCGGTCGCCCTTCCACCGATTCGATTCGCAGAACCGGAATGTCATTCAGTCTGATGGTTCCCGAGAGTCTGGTATGGCCGTCCTCGAGCAGCGCAAGCGCCTCTTCCAGCAAGCCCAAGTACTCCGCATTCGATTCAGCCCGAGCAACCCGGGGCAAGTACGAGGGCAGAATACCTTCCCAGTCAACGTTCGGTCGCTGATCCAAGAAAACAAAGTTGTGCTTGACGGCGCTCCACATCTTCGCGAATCCTGTCACGCGCAGGTCCCGGATGTCGGTGTCTGTCGGATGAGCATTGGGAATGTAGCCAACAAAATCCGGCGCAACAATCGACCTAGCCAAGGCCTCTGTCGCCGTCAGAACCTCATCAATCGCCTCGCTAGCTTCTTGAGCTTGCTCAGGGGGGTTTTCTTTCTCATAGCTCAAGACAAAGGGGAGGTCCCGTCCGATATTTACCAAGTACTCGTCTTTCAGTATGAGAATGCTGATGCCGTTTGGCTCCTCCGTGCTCGTTGTGAAGAATGCGAAGTGATCCTGGGTGAAGATTCCCGAGTGCCACTGTCGACTGAGCTGGAAGACGGCGCGGGCTGAATCGACATCTGAGAACCGGACAACGTCAACCCATTTCGTCTCTTCGGAGTCCGAGAAGTGGTGAGCCCACTCTATCCCGTCCAAGACGAGATGCTTGACTCCCACCCGAATCGTTGGCGGAGCACCATCTTGTGGGGCTGAGCGCCCGTCGAAATCCACCGGAATTCCAGCTTGCCGCAACGATTGGCCGATAGATTGGCCAGACGCATCTATGTCATCCCTGAGGCGCATACGCTTGATGGATGCCACAAGATCGGCCGACTGCCCGCTGATCCCTGACACCAAGTCGCCGAAAGACGGGCTCTCAGCACCAGCCAAGGGCGATAGGCTGGCACACAGAAAGACAGCTATTGCGCGCGAAGCCTTCAACATGGGATTTGCTGAGGCTGGAAAATACTTCGGACTCACTTGCGCACCTCCGCGAGAATCTAGACGGAAACCTAAGACGTTAGTATTTGGCATCCGGATACCAAACAGACATCACCTACGGGACGGCTGTCACGCGGCCTCCCGCGTTTGGTGCCACGCTGGCGATCCCATATTGGAAGCAGGGCAGACGCCGCCTAGCGTGTGACCAACGTCATGCCCCCTGAGCCACCAGAGTAATCGCCGGCCAGTCTCCAGCCCGATCCGAGTTCCCGTCGAATCTAGATCCCGATCGGATCCGGTCTTCCTCTGCGACTATGTGCGCGGGAGCATTTCCACAATGGACAAGCCTGAAGCGGGCCTCTGCGCGACCGTTCATGGGCCGAGAGAGTCCGTTCGAAGGAGTTGAAGCCCCGCCTACGAGATCGTCACTCGGACGGCCACGAGGCGCTGATAGCCTGAGGCCAACTCAATCTTCCGATTTGTCGTGCTTGTGGCCCTGTCGCCCAGCGAGAGCAACTCGGAGAGTTTGAACGGGTGGTTCTGCTGGCATTCCCGCATCTAGGTGAGTCGGCTTGCAGCGTCGAGCTGTTGCAGCTCGCTCGGACCTACGAGGGCCTGTGGAGCGATCTGCGCGACGACCACGATAGGGCCTCGCAGCGAGGCGATTAGGCCTAGATCGTGCGACTGCGCCATTGGGGGAGGTGATGACAGTTTCGCGGCGGGCAAACCAATCCGTGGCGCCATCGGCGCGAGGGTGGGCCGAACATTTCGCTTGCGCCTGGCGGTCGTTGGCGAAAGCGCCGGCGTTCGCGGTCCCGTCGGCACTGACGATCGCGCTCGGGATCGGCGCGGCGACCGCCGTCTTCAGCTTGGTTTATGCGGTGCTGCTGAGGCCCTTTCCGTACCCGGACGCAGACCGAATAGTGCGCGTGTTCACGGTAGCGGAGAAAGAGCAGGGCGCCGAGCGCAACTGCTCGCTGCTGGATATCGAGGAATACAACCGCCGCTCGCGCACGGTCGAGAACGTGGGAGCGTACATTGTCTTCGATTCGCAGATCACTGGCGATGGCGGAGCCGAGCCGGTGGTTGTTGCGCGGCTGAACCAAGAGGCGCTCCGCGCCGTCGGCGTGAGGCCGGAGCTGGGACGCTTGTTCACGGCGGACGAGGACCGCAAGGGCGGTCCGGTCAACAAGGCGCTGGTGAGCCACGGCCTTTGGCAGGCTCGCTATGGCGGATCGCGGGAGGTGCTGGGCCGCATGATTCACCTGCCTTCGGGTGGGCACGAGATCATCGGCGTCATACCCGCCGGCTACGGCTATCCCGACCGCGTCACCGTGTGGGTGACGATGGAGAGCTGGTATGCGCTGGGTTTAGAGCGGTACCGGACCAAGCAGCGCGACCAGCGATGGTATGCGACGGTGGCCCGATTGGCGCCTGATGTGACGCTTGAGCAGGCCCAACAGGAGATGTCGGCCGTCGCTCGCCAGTTGGCCGAAGAGTTCCCCGCGACGAACGCCGGCGTGGACGTGCGCTTGGTGCGTCTGCGGGACGCCGAAGTCGGCGCTGTGGAGCCCTATCTTTATCTCCTTGTGGGAGGCGTCGGTCTCCTCTTGTTGATCTGTATCTTCAACGTGGCCAACCTGCTGCTGGTGCGAGTGCTGGCTCGGGAGAAGCAGTACGTAATCCAGGCGGCCTTGGGCGCCGGACGCTTCGAGTTGGCGAAAGGGCTGCTGGCCGAGAGCCTTCTGCTGGCCCTAGCCGGAGGCGCCGCCGGAGCGCTGATTGCGTGGGTTTCGGTGAGCGGCTTCCAGACGCTCTTGCCGGATTCGCTTCCCGCTTGGATGCACATCGAGGTCGACCCTTACGTGCTCGCGTTCTGCTTCGCGGCCGCGCTGACGACCGGGATCGTGCTCGGATTCGCCCCGGCGACCATCGGCTCGCGGGTCAACCTGGCCGATGCGCTGAAGGAAGGTGCTCGCGGAAGCTCAGCGGGATCGCGGGGACGCTCGGCGCTAGTGGTCGCCGAGGTTGCCGTATCGCTGCTCTTGCTCCTGGGGGCCGGCTTGCTGATGAAGACGTTCTTGCAGATGCAGCAGGCCGACCACGGCTTCGAGGCGGACAACCTGCTCGTCGCCAACGTGCGCAACAACTCGTTTTCGAGGGCGGACAGAGCTGAGCGAGCTGCGCTGATGGCAAGCTATCACCAGCCCATCCTCGACCGATTACAGTCGATCCCTGGAGTGCGCAGCGCGGCTGTGACCAACTCCCTGCCGTATGCGGGGCGCGCCCCGCGCAACGGGCGGCTGCGCGTACAGGGGCGAGCGGAACAGGAGACGCAGTTTCTCCTGCCCGTGGCCGGTGCAGACGTTTCGTGGGACTACTTCCAGACAATGGGCATCCCGCTGCTCGCAGGCCGTTTCTTCGAGCCGACGGATAGCAGCGACGGGGCGCCGGTTGTGATCGTGAACGAGGTCGGGTCCAAGGCGCTGTTTGACGGCGAGAACCCGATCGGTCGGATGGTCCAGTGGGGCGACACGGTCGGCCCCAGCAATCCCTACTGCCGAGTCGTCGGCGTGGTCGCGGACGTGAGGCAAAGCGGCGTGGAGCGGGACGCGATCGAGCTGTACTACCCCCACACCCAGTGGCCGGTGCACGAAGGGTACTACGTCCTGCGTACGGGCCTCGATCGGGCGGCGGTAGCGGAGTCGATCCGCGCTGTGGTGCGCGAAAGCGATCCCACCGGAGTTATTGCGTCGATCGAGACCATGAGCGAGCGCATCAATGGGGCGCTTTGGCAGCGGCGGCTTTGGGGCGTGCTCTTTATGGGCTTCGCCTGTCTGGCAATGCTGCTGGCCGCGGTGGGCCTTTACGGCTTGCTGAGTTACCGCGTCTCCCAGAGGCGGCGAGACATCGGGGTTCTGCTCGCGCTCGGCGCCGCCCCATCGGGTGTGCGGGCGATGGTCGTTCGCCAAGGCATGCTACTCGTGGGCGCGGGCTTGGCGCTGGGGCTCCTGCTGTCGGTGGGCGGGTCAAGGCTGATCGCACATCTGCTGGTCGACGTGGCTACGTACGATTGGTCGACCTACGCGGCCGTTTTGGCGGTTTTGGTCGTGGCGGGCTTGGCGGCGTCGCTTTTGCCAGCGATTCGGGCGTCGCGTCTGGACCCGGCGCACACGCTGAGGAGCGAATGAGCATGCGCGCGCTGCCGCTCGTCGCGGCGCTTGCCTGTGCGGCCTGCCATCAGACTGAGTTGCAGCCAGCCTCCGAGTGGCCGGCGGCTGATCCAGCGCTCCTCGGCGCGGTGAACCTCGAGTCGGGCTGTATCGCGGAGTTCGATCCGGAGATCGACTATTTTCCGCACAAGACCGAGTTTCGCCGCTCGGCGCAGTTGGAGGTTCGCTACCACGGCTTCTACAAGGAGGTCTTGTTCACGCCGGCGGTCGACAACAAGGAGGTGCTCCGCTACGCGCTCGCTCAATGCGGCGCGCCGGCGCCTCCGGGCTTCCCGCCCGCGCGAGTGATCCAGGTTCCGATTCGGCGCTTCACGACAGGCAGCTCGAGCATCTTCTCCGCCGTAACCTTGCTCGAAATCGAAGACCGGCTGGCCGGCGTCCCCAATCGCTTCAGGATCACCGAGCCGACGATCCGCAAGCTTGCGATGGAGCGCGAAATCCCGGAGGTCAGCGGCGGGACGCACTCCAATATCGAACTGGCGATGGCGGTGGACCCGGACGTGCACTTCACGTTCTATTCGGCCTACCCGGAGTTCAACCTTCATCCCAAGTTGTGGGAGGTAGGCGTGACGGCGTTTCCGATGGCCGACCACATGGAAATGACTCCGCTTGGCCGCTCTGAATGGGTGAAGCTGCTCGCCTTGCTCACGAATCGCGAAGCGCGCGCCAACGATTGGTTCGATCAGGCGGAGCGGGACTACGAGGCCCTGCGCGCGTTGACCGCCGACGTCTCTCATCGCCCCCACGTGCTCTACGGCACGCCCGATTCACGCGACTTCTGGCAAGTCCGCGGGGACCGCAACTACTTTGCGCAGCTTGTGCGGGACGCCGGCGGCGAGTATTTCTGGGAGCGCGGGGGAGCGAGCAGTTGGGAACACGCTGCCTATGAGGATGCGCTCTACCGGTCGGCGCACACGCTCCTGTGGGTGGGGATCACGGGGTTGGGCGGCGTCGAATCGGTCGATCAGCTGGTGGCCAGCGACGGCCGCTTCGCCTGGCTGCGGCCCGTGCAGATGGAACGTGTTTACGCCTTAGACCGCAGCGGAGCGGGCGCTGGGACCTCGCGATGGACCGACCAGAGCCTCGACAAGCCCGAGCGCGCCCTTGCGGACCTGGTGCGCGTGATCCATCCGGAGATCGCTGTCGAGGACGAGGAGTACTTCATCCGATCGCTCGACTGAGAGCCGCGGAAAGACTCGAACAATGCCGCAAGCCGTATCGGCAAGCGCTGAGCTAGCGCTCTCTCGCGCCGCGCCTCGCCGGCCGTCATGGCTGGCTTATGCGGGGCTCGCAGCGGCGATCGCCGCTGTGTTTTTCCTGGAACTGACGCTAGGCGCGGTCAGTATCGGCTGGCGCGACGTGTTGGCGGCGCTGACGGGAGGAGAGGCTTCGACTGAAGTCGTGCGTCCGATCGTGCTGAATTTCCGGCTTCCGCGCGCGCTGAATGCGTTGGTTTCCGGTGCGGGCCTAGGTGCGTGCGGGCTCATCTTGCAGACGGTCTTCCGCAACCCGCTCGCAGACCCCTACATCTTGGGGGTCGTGTTCGGCGCCCGGTTCGGGGTGGCCCTGCTGGTGGTGATCACGGGCACGGCGGGGAATGCGCTGTTGTTCAAGTACGGACTGCTCGGCGACTTCGCCATGGCGCTGGCGTCGGCGCTCGGCACGGTGTTGGTGCTCGGGTTGCTGCTTGCGCTCTCGCGGAGGGTGAGCACGGTGACGCTATTGGTGGCCGGGCTGATGCTGGGGTATCTGTTCACCGGCCTGATCAGCGTCGTGATGCACTTCGTGGACGAGAGCCAGGCGCGGGCGTTCACCTCGTGGAGCGACGGCAGCTTCGCCGGGGCGACCTTCCAGCAGCTTCAGATCCTCGTTCCCCTGGTGGCGGTCGGGCTCGTATTGGCTTGGCTGCAGGTGAAGCCGCTGAACTCGTTGCTGCTGGGCGAGAGCTACGCGCAGTCGCTAGGCCTGAGCGTCGAGCGAACACGGCAGCTGACGTTCCTCGTTCTTGCCGTGCTTGTGGGAACGGTGACCGCGTTCTGCGGTCCGGTGGCCTTTATCGGCATCGTTACGGCGCACCTTTGTCGGCTCCTGTTTCGAACGGCGGACCATGCCGTGCTGATGCCGGCCGTGATGCTGATGGGCGCGCTGTTCGCGCTCTTGGCGGACTTGATCACGCATCTTCCGTGGTCCCGGCACTTCTTGCACATGAATGCGGTGAACGGGCTGATCGGCGCGCCGGTCGTGTTGTGGGCGCTTCTCGACCGCCGCCATGCGCGGAGCCTGGAGCTGTAGGGATGACGGCAGCAGCGCTGATTTCGAGCGAATTGCACGTCGGTTACCCGTTGCGGCCGTCGGTGCTGGGACCGCTCGACTTGAGCCTGAAGGCGGGCCGGCTGACCTGCTTGCTCGGCCCGAACGGGACGGGAAAAACGACCTTGCTCAGGACGCTTTCGGGAGTGCTGCCGGCCCGCGGCGGGCGGGTCGCGATCGACGGAACTGACTTGAGCGAGCTATCGCCCCGCCGCCGCGCGCAGCTGCTGGCCGTCGTGCTAACCGACCGGGTGACCGTCGGCATGCTTGACGTGCGTACGCTCGTCTCGCTCGGGCGCCAGCCGCACACCGATTGGCGGGGCAGGCTGTCAGCGACCGATTCGCGCGTCGTTGACGACGCGATCTCCGCGGCTGGGGTCGACGATCTCGCTGGGCGCAACATCGCCGAGCTGAGCGACGGCGAGCGCCAGCGCGTGATGCTCGCGCGCGCTCTGGCGCAGGAGCCGCGCTTGCTCATCCTCGACGAGATCACGGCGTTTCTCGACCTGCCGCACCGGCTCCATGTGATGCGTTTGTTGCGCGACCTTGCGCGTCGCCGCGGGATCAGCGTCCTGGTCTCGACGCATGATCTGGACTTGGCGCTCCGACTGGCGGACGAAGTCTGGCTGGCGTCAAGCGGCGGCGACTTTCACCAGGGCGCGCCGGAGGAGCTCGTTCTGCGGGGTGACTTTGGACGCGCCTTCGCGAGCGAAGCACTGCGCTTCGATGCGGCCCAGGGGACGTTCCGCGTCGACCGTCCCAGCGGTCCGAGAGCCGCCGTCCAGGGCGACGATCTGACGGCCAAGTGGATCCGGCGGGCGCTTGAGCGCCTCGGCTACCGAGACGTGGATTGGACTGCGGACGTCGACGTCCGCATCGCTCGCGGCGCGAACGGCGCGGAGCCATACCGAATTCAACAAGAGGGGCGAGTGCGGGACTGTCCCGACATCGCGGGGTTATTGGAGGCCCTGCGACAGCTACAAGGGGAGTAGCCGATTACCTAGTGCCCGTGCCAAAAGGCATAACTGATTGAAACAAGGAGGGTTAAGTTCGTTATGCACGGCCCAATCTGCGATGTTTATTGGTCTTCTAAGCGTAAGTTCCCCGATTTTAGTACGATCTTCGTTCTAAATACCCCATGCGCATCGTCCACAACCCGCAACTCGTCCTCGGCCAAGTGCCGATTGAGGAACTGCTGCTCGACGCCCGCAGCCGCGACGATATCCCGGCCGTGCTCAAGGGCATCCAGCAACTGTACGGCAACCTCCCGCTGCGCCAGCAGATCTTCGCCTTGCTCGACCGGCACGTGCTGGGCAACGCCGCCGCCGCCGAGCAACCCGCGCAGCCGTCCGCCCAGCCCGATCCGGGGCGCGGCCGCCCTGGCATGGAATTGTGGACGGTGCTGGTACTGGCCCTGCTCAAGCAAGGCCTGAAGTGCGATTTTGATCGCCTCACCGAACTGGCCAACAAACACAGCGACGTGCGCTGCCTGCTCGGCCTGTCCGCGCTCGACAGCGAGCGCTACTTCTCGCACCGCAGCGTGGTGCGCAATGTCAGCCTGCTCACACCGGCGCTGCTACAGGATCTGAACCACTTGGTGGTGCAGCAGGGCTTGCGCTTGGTCGGCGTGCAGGAGGCGCAACCACTGAAGGCGCGCGTGGACTCGTTCGTGGTGGAGACGAACGTGCATTACCCGACCGACGTGAGCTTGCTGTGGGATGCCCTGCGCTGCCTGCTGCGGGTGGTGGTAGCGGCCTGCGCCGCGTCCGGGCTGGCGGGCTGGCGGCAGAGCGAGCATTGGCAGCGCAAGGCCCACAAGCAGTTCCAGCGGGTGCGCACTGCGAATCGCCGCCAGGGGCGCAAGGGGCGGCGCCAAGTGCGTTTGTACTTGCGCACGGCGCGGCAGCTGGTACAGCGCGCGGAGCAGTCGCAGCGGGAGTTGGCGGCGTGCGGGGCGGAGGCCGCGGTGCTGGCGGAAATCGAGCGCTTGCTAGGACATGCGCGGCGGCAGCTGGAGCAGATCGAGCGGCGGGTGCTGAAGCGGGAAACGATCCCGCACTCAGAGAAGGTGTTCTCGATTTTCGAGGAGCACACGCGCTGGTGCGCCAAGGGCAAGCCGGGCCGGATGGTGGAGTTGGGGGTGCCGGTGGCGGTGGTGGAGAGCGAGCAGCAGTTCGTGTTGAACTGGCAAGTGCTGTGGAGCGAGCAGGATGTGGAGGTGGCCTGCCCGCTGGTGCGGGCGACGCAGGCGCAGTATCCGCAGTTGCAGGTGTGCAGTTTCGACAAAGGCTTCCACAGCGTGGCCAACCGGGCGGGCTTGGAGCAGTTGCTGGAGGTCAGCGCGTTGCCGAAGAAGGGGCGCCTGACACAGGCGGACCAAGCGCGCGAGGAGGCGGCGGAATTCCGGGCGGCGCGGCGGGCGCACCCGGCGGTGGAGTCGGCCATCAACAACCTCGAGCAGCGCGGCTTGGACCGCGTGCTATCGCGGGGGGCGGACGGGTTCGAGCGGATGGTGGGGCTGGGGGTGCTGGCGGCGAACGTGCATCGGATCGGGCTGGTGCTGCAACGGCGGGAGCGGGCGCGTCTGAAAGCCGCGGCGGCTCGCTCGCGGCACCGTTCGCTGACGCGGGCGGCCTAGTCGGCCGCTCAGCTCCAGCGGAATGATCGGGCAGCGCCCCGGTAGGGCGCGGTACGTGACCGTCACCCGCGATCGAGGCGAACGCGGACGGAGGTGCCAGACGAACATCGATTGCAGCACGAATCCGGGCAAAATCCAGCCTCGCTCGCGTCCCGAACCGACCAGTAAATAGACAGATGGTGATCTTCCGCTCCCGAAATCCTGCTTTTTGGCACGGGCACTACCTAACGCTCAGGCCCCTAAAGGCTCAGCTTCGCCGGGTGGCGCAGGACAGGCCCTCCGAGGAAGAATATGGGCTCATGGAGGATGATCACGTCCGTTGAATCGCGGTTGCCGGTGCGACGTTGACCGCCCTCCAAGCGGGGACCGCGGCCGCAGCCATCGCGGCTAGCAGAGTGAATGAGATCACAGGCCCGAACGCCACAGGATTGTTGGTAGCGATTCCGAACACGAAGCCTTGCGCTAGTTGGCTGAGCGTGAGCGTTGCGACGACTCCCGCGACGATTCCCACGCTAGCCAGGGCTACGGCTCGTCCGACGAACATTCCGACGATATGCGCGCGAGTCGCACCCAAAGCACTTCGGACACCGATCTCGGGTGTACGCTCTTGGACCAGCTGAGCGATGACCCCATAAAGACCAACCACGCTCAAGAGCAGCGCGAGACTTGCGAACGCAACGAGCAGCGCTGTCGCCAAGCGTCGCCGGATCAGGACATCGCCGAGTGCTTCCGTCATCATCTTGATCTCGGAGATGGCTAGGTTCGGGTCGACCCCGCGTAACGCCTCAGTGACAAGTCCCACGGCGGTCTGCGTTGAAAGACCGGTTCGCAGAGCAACGAAGCACTTCTCGGGAGGGCTGAACGCGATCGGCAGGTAGAAGCCCGGATCCGCTGGTTCGGCCGGTCCCGACTCTCGCACGTCTTCGACAATGCCGATGATCTCGGCGGAGTCGATCCTGTCGAATGCTAGCCGCAGGTGTTGCCCAACCGGGTCGGGGCCCGCTGGATAGGCGGGCCAGAAATGCCGGGCGAAGCTCTCGATGATCACAACGGTTGGCGGTGCTTGGGACCGGTTATCCCGATCTGAGAACGCTCTGCCTCGACGGACTGCGATGCCCATCGTCGCGAAGTATCCGGTGGTGATGCTCTGCAGGATCGCCCGCGGCTCTTCCCGCTCCGGAACTTCGTCGCGGCCCACGACATGGATGTTCGTGAAGAGCGCCGGAGCGGTGGGAATGGACCGCATGAGCGCCGAGTTGTCTATTCCTGGAGCCGCAGACAATCGCCTGTCCAGTTCTCGGAAGAATGCCGATCTCTTTTCGCGCGTGTCGTAACTTGTTGTTGGCAGCGGAACTTTCAGCGTGAGCAGCCGCTCAGGTTTGAATCCCAGATCGACAGCCTGCAATCTGGCGAAGCTCTGGACCAGCAGGCCAGCTCCGAACATGAGGACGAACGAGAGGGTGACTTGGCCGACGACCAATTGCTCCTGCCGTGTGATTCCAGCCAAACGCTTGCCCCACGCTGCGGATATCCGATTCGCCGAACTGGCGTGACCGGTCAAGAGGCTCGCGATACGACTCCTGGCGACTTCAAGGGCAGGGAACAAACCGACCACCAGACTGGTCAGGGCTGCCACACCCACGGTGAACACCAACACACCACCATCCAACTGGACTTGGTCAGAACGGGGCAGGTGAGGTATGTGCAAACGCGGCAGAATTCGAATCACACCGGCTGCCAGGATGATTGCCAGGCCGCTGCCCAACACCACGACCGTGGCGCTCTCGACAAAGAGCCGGGACACCAGCCTGGAGGTGCCGGCCCCTAGGGCGGCGAGCGTGGCAAACTCGTGAGATCGCGCCGAAGCTCTGGTCAAGACAAGTCCGGATACATTCGTGCAAGCGATCAAGAGCAAGACGCAAACGGCCCCGAAGAGTATCCACAGCACCGGGCGTACGTCGGCAACGACCCGCGTCTTGAGTGGTTGGACTCGCACCGTGACTCCGGGCTTGGCGTCCATGTTCTTGGGGTACTGCGACACGTAGCCCTGGTTCAACGAGTCCATCTCGCTCTGAGCTTGGGCTAGCGTCGTTCCAGGCTTGAGGCGAGCGATGACGTCCTGTGTCATCACGAATTGCCAAAACCTGGAAGGCATCTGGGAGGTGTGAGACGGGCGTGTGACCCACATGTCGATTTCGGGAAACGGGAAGTCGAACCCGTCGGGCAGAACTCCCACGACTGTGTATGGCTGCGAATCCAGCAACAGGACCCGTCCGGTCACCTGTGGGCCCGCACCGAAACGGCGCTTCCACAGGCCCTCGCTGAGGATGACTGCGGACCGACCCAAGGGATGATCTTCTTCCGGGACGAAGCCGCGTCCTACGATCGGCTGAGTTCCCACTACCTCGAGAAAGTTCGAAGAGACCCGCGCTGCCACAAGCGCTTCGGGGTCACCGGCCGAGGAGAGGGTCATGACTTCCGGCCACTTGAGAAACGCTCCGACCGCGCTGAACGACTCCGCGTGGTCTCGCGTGTGCTCAACCCTCCGCATCGTGAAGCGTTGGTCAAACGTGCTAGCGGCCGGGTTGTCAAGCGACAAGACCACCAGTTCCTCCGGGCTGCGGTATGGCAGCGGTGCAAGGACAACGGAGCGTAGCAGCGCGAAGAACAAAGTGGCGCCGCCAATGCTGAGCGCCAGGACACAGATGGCCGTCGCAGCGAAAACGGGGCTCTTGCCCAGCTTGCGCAGTCCGTAGGTGATGTCTCCGAGCAGGGCTTCGATCCGGCTGAATCCCCAAGACTCGCGACACTCTTCCTTGACTCCGGACAGGTGGCCAAGGCGCACACGCGCTAACCGGGCAGCTTCAGTAGAGGCTATCCCGTCGTCAACGTGCTTTTCTGTCAGCTTGTCGAGGTGAAACTGCAGTTCCGCATCAAGCTCCCGTTCCGCACGCTTGCGCCGGAGCAGGACCTGCGCGCGATAGAGAATGCCCTCTAGCATCCGTTCAACTACCGTCTAAGCCATGTCGAGGATGCTCTCGATCGCAGTCGACAACGCGCGCCACGAAGTGGACTCGTTCTCCAATTAGCGCTGCCCTGCCGGAGTGATCTCGAAGTACTTTGCGCGGCGATTGTTGTCAGAGACACCCCATTTCGCGCGAATCCACCCCCGACGCTCCAATCGGTGAAGCGATGGATAGAGCGACCCTTGGTGAATCTGCAGAACGTCTCTGGTGGCCTGTCGGATGCGTTCCGATATTCCCAGCCGTGCTGCGGTTCGAGCGCCACGGTCTTGAGTATCAGCAGATCCAGCGTGCCCTGCGGAAGGTCGATACGTGCCAAGACCCCCTCCACTTCGACAGGTCTATCCTAAGGGCATTCCTGTCGAAGGGCAAGGGTAATGCGGCGAACCATTGCACATCAGCAAGCTCGGCCTGGTGGCTCGCGATGACGCACCTTGCCCGCGTTTGTCTCCCCAAGCACCTGATGTAGCAGGACTCGTTGGAAGCTCCGACTCAGATCATCGAAGCCGGCCCATCCGCTCCGCAGGCTCGTTCGTCGCGACCCTACCACCAGGTTGGAAACCCGATCGCCCGGAAGGTCAGTAGGTACGCTGCCGCTACCAAGCATGCTGCCGATACCGCAATCGAGTGTATCCGGGCAACGCGGCCTGTCTGCTCGGGACTGCTTCTCAACGAGCTAATCAGCCCTTGCAGTGCTAGGAGCACGAACATCCATGACAGGACGACAAAGCTTATGGCGGCCAGTGTCGGTCGTCCGAGTTGATCGACTACCCTCGCGAAGTCCCCCCCTCCGGTGCTCCCGATCCATACGACGAGCGCCATCGAAAGGGCCATCACTGCGAGCAATGGCCAGACCCTGGCCGCAATGAGACGATCCTTGAGCTTCCCGCGCAGTTTCAAAGGAACCCACGCGACGGCCCACAACGGGCTGCTGACCATCAGCAGTGCTGCGATTCCAACCACAAGCCGCTCGAACCAAACAACCGTTCCGGGCACCATGCGCAAACTCCCGATTTCGCCCTGCACGTACTTCGTCCCGTCGGGGCCCTCTATTAGGGCCAGCGTCGTTGCTGGCCGCAGCTTGTGCCTAAACACCCGCTTGCTGATGGGATGGAACTCGATGGCCTGCCCATGCATGCTGACAGTCAGGACGTTCTCCGCTCGCGAAACACGTGCGATACCAGTCAACCTCTCTACGAAGCGCATCGACTGGTTTCGGGACGTAACCGGCCGGTAGTAGCCGGTCCATTCGTCAATGTCAGAAGCGACTTCCGTGAAGACCGCCGCACTGGGCTTGTCAATGTTGCGGACGAGATACTCGCTGACGAGGTCATCAACACGGCTGCTGAGCCTGTTGTTGGACACCGCGACCATCAGGCAATATCCGAGACCTTGGTCTGACGAGTAAGCGTACCGCGCGTGGTACCCCGGCATGCCGCCATTGTGTCCTCGGAAGATGAAGCCATGCTCGGAACTCGGAAAGTTCCCCAGGCCGTAGCCGGGCTGCAGATGGGCTGACAGCGTTGTCTCCGATCTTTCCATGCGTTCAATTGAACTGGGTGAGACCAACTGGCGGCCGGCGAAACGGCCTCGGTTGAGGAGCATCCTGACGAAGTTCGCCATCTGCCGCGGTGTTGCGCTCAATGCGCCCGAGGGGCGTACGACGATGTGCTGATAAGGAACCCGTATCCCTTGAGCGTTGTACCCCGTTGCCAGCCGTGCTTGGAGGTCGTCCGTCAGCAGTAGTCCGGCTCCGGTCATCTCCAGCGGCTCGAGGATTTCGTGTTTGAGGAACTCTTCAAACGGGCGTCCGTCGAGCTCCTGCATGACGTACGCCGCGGCCGCCGGGCCGGCGTTCGAATACGAGAAATGGAGACCCGGTGGCCATCGGCAATACAGGGACCCTCGAATGTGATCGATCCCCTGCCGTAGGGGGAGGGGCGTCGGGTCGTCGCTTGCATAGTCCTTGTACCTCAGGTCATCGAACCCGGCCGTGTGCTCCAGCAAGTGGACTAGACGCACCGGGGCCTCGCTGTCCCACCCGTTACGAATTTCAATCTCCGGCGCGAGTTCAGCGACCGTGTCTGTCAACTCCAGCATTCCGCGCTCTTGAAGGATGAGCGCGGCGAGGCCAACAAAGCTCTTGGTGATGGAGCCAAGACGCCAATAGGTGTGCTCGTCGGCTTCGCGGCGGGTGTTGGGATCGGCCATCCCAATGCCGGCTGCCCAGATCGTCTCGTCCTTCGATACGAGAGCCACTCCTATAGATCCTTGGCCAACTTCATCTAGTTCCCATTGGATTGCCGCGCGAAGCTCATCGAGCGTTGACGGCTTGACCGGATCAGGCGCGGCAGATAGAAGGCTCGCGGTCAGTATCAGGGAGAGTGTTGTGCCCCTGCCAGTCGTCAACGGACGACGCCACGAGATCAACTGCATCGGTGCCGCCTCAGGGCTGTTATCCGACCTCGCCCCATGGACCCGCGTTCTGGCGCGACGACTGGCTGGGAACAACTCGAGCCGGCTCGGAAATTCATCAGGGCAGCTAGAACCATCCCACGGCCAGCACAAGAAGGAAGGCCGGGATTCCGGAGAATGCGATGACAAGGCTTCGCTTGGTTCGGCGAGTCAGGTACTGGTGGGAGATCACCGCGACACAAACCCCGAGAAGCAGCAGCCAAGGCGAGTCCCTCGTCACCGCACGCGTCGCAACTTCTACCATGCCCTCTCCTCCGACCAAGGGCATTGCCAGCCAGCTTAAGACGAGGAACGCTCCCCAAGTGACGCCCGCCATGATTCCCCCCAGGACTGCCATTCCTGTCAGGCTCGATGTCAAGACCGCCAACATCATGAAAACGGCGGTCGCAACGACGGGCATAAGGAATACTTCCGGTGAGGTCGATGGCGAGCCGGATAGGTGGTTTGTGGCTGCCATCTGCACAGCGATGTCCGCGGGAATCATCGCTAGGGCCAAGAGAAGCGCCTTGCTGGCCAGAAGCGTCCCGCCCGTAATGGGCCGACTCAGCCAGAACGCCGTACTTCCCACCGTGGCGTCATCATGCACGAGCTTCGAGACAATAGCGGCTCGCATGAGAAGGTCGAAGAAGACGACCAGCAGACCGATTAGCACGACGACAGCGAAATCGAGCTCTGCGTTGCTCGGGGTGCCAACTTCCTGAGCTGGCCCACGCCCGTCGAGGAACAGCTCGATCCTAGCGTCCAAGACGACAGAAGCGATCAGGATCGGGTACCAAATCGCGAGGATCCAACGTACGCGACGAAAGTCTCTTCGGACCAAGTGAAGAGTCAGACTCATTCTTGTTCCCTCCTCTGGGACCGGTATGTCCGAGCGAGTGCCATGAAGATTTCCTTGAGGGACATGCGGCTTACGGTGACCTCTCTCGTTTCCGGCATGACACTCCGAATCACGTCGTCGCCTGTCCCCTCCTTGTACGCGCTCTCCACGAACCGGAAAGTTCGACCCACCGTCTCCGGTAGCAGCCACGAGTCCGGCAGCACATCCGGCAGCCGCCCGCCCGATTCCAGAGTTAACTGACAAGAGCGGAATCGTGCCTCGAGTGACGCCGTGCACTCCGAGACGCGCAGCGACCCTCTGTCGATCACGCCTACCCAGTCCACTAGCCGCTCCACTTCGTCGATGTCATGAGATGACACTAGGACGGTCCACTCTGTCTGATCGCTGAGTTCTAGCAGGCCTCGCATGAACTCGTCCCGTACAAGGGCGTCTAATCCGCTGAACGGCTCATCCAAGACAACGAGCTCCGGCCGGTACGCGAGCGAAACCAGCAAGGCCGCCTTGATGCGCATGCCGCGCGAGAAGCTCTTGATCTTCTGTGAGAGCGGCAGGTCGAACTGCTGGGTCAACTGGCGGCACAGGTCCTGATCCCAAGAGGGGTACATTGGCCGGCAGAATTCGATCAGTTCTTGAACGCTCATCCAATCGGGCAATTCCTGATTCTCGGAAACGTAGCCGATGCGGGTGAATTCCGAGGGGCCTAGTCGGGTCGATTCGGTTCCCAAGACAGTGGCCCGACCGCGCGTCGGTCGAACCATGTTCAAGAGCATCTTGATCGTGGTGGTCTTGCCGGCGCCGTTCGGCCCCATCAGAGCGAAGATGCTCCCTCTCGGAACCTCTAGCCCGACTTTACCGTGTTTGGCCCCGGAAGCAAGGATATGTGCTGGATTTGCCGGGAGATACAGCGATCCTCGGCGTATGACCTAATCGGGGGATTGGGGCGGCGGATCAAGCCCTGAACTGAGCGAGTTGCAGCAGGCCGTACAGCGATTCCTGCGCGGCACTCATTTCCGTCAGGGTCGTCTGCACCACCGGCTCCGCGCCTGTCTTGGCGGCCGCATAGACCACGTCCACCTCGCAGATCCCCGCCAGATCCCGCAGCAGCGTGGGGATCGAAGCGTCCACGCCCAGCCGGGCCAGTTCTCGCTGCAGCAGGCAGCACAGCGTCAGCGCCAGCACGCAACACAGCACATGCACGCGGATCGAGTGGTCGGTCCAGTGGTACTGCGGCCGAATCGCGATGCAATCGGTGTCCTTGAGTTGCCGGAAGGCGCTCTCCACATGGTGCTGGGCGCGGTAGCCGCGCACCAGTTCGGCGTCGCTCCAGTCGTCGTTGTCGGTAAACAACAGCGTCTTGCCCAGCAGCTCGCGTTGCAGTTGCTGCCAGGCCGACTGCCGGAAGCGGTAGCGCAGCTCCGGCAAGCCGTCCCGCTGCGCGAGCGTGACCGCGAATAGGTCGCGCATATGGCGGGCCGCCAGCCAGCGGTCGATCCGTTTGCGGGTGCCTGCCAGGGTCGGCTTGCGCCCGCCCTTGAGCGTGCCTGTGCGCCAGCGCCGCAAGCGCCCCTGCAGGTCCCGGAAGTGCTCGCGGCGCTGGCCGATCTCACGTTCCAGAGTCTGCTTCTGGGCGTCGAACAGCGCTTGGTTGAAAGTCACCAGCACCGTGCGCTCGACCCCGAAGACCGTCTTGCGGGTGCGCCAGGCACGGACGCCGGGCAGGCCCTCGTGAGCCAGCGGGACGAGCCGCTCGGCCGGCACGGCCAGCAGGTCCGGATGCTGGGTCGGCACCAGCGAGCCGATGAAATGGAAGGGGCCCTGCGCGACGAGCTCGAGATTGTCCTGGGAGTTGTTGCCCTTGTCGAAGACGAGCGTGAGCTGCTGGGCCGCGTCGGTGAGTTCGCGGCAGCGCCGGGCCAGTTCCTCGGCAAGGCTGGAGAAGGTGGGTGCGTCGGGGCGGTTGCCGGGGTAGGTGCGGTGCAGCAGGGGCAGGCGGCCGTCGGCGCTGACGAGCAGGGCTAGGCCGACAATGCGCAGGGACTTGCGGCCTTCCTTGGAATGGCCGCGCTGGGCGAGGCTGGAGCGGGTGTTGAAGGAGTCGATGTAGGTGAAGAAGTTGGTGGCGTCGAACAGGACCTGGCCCAGGTCGACGTCGAACTCGCGGGTGAGGCGGGCGACAAAGTCGCGTTCGATGAGGGGGATGGAGTCGGCGGGGATGCGCTGGAGGTGTTCCCAGAAGCGCTGGGAGGAGAGCTGGGAAGCAGGCAGGGGGAGCAGGCGGGGCAGGGCGGTGGAGCGGTACCAGTTGGCGAGGGCGGCCTTGGAGCAGGGCGCGAGGCAGCGGTTGAGGATGGCGGCGAGCAGGCAGGAGCCGACGGAGGGAGCGGAGCCGCGCTTGGGGGCGTAGCGGTCGATGATCTCAGGCAGGCCGAGTCGGCGGGCGAGGGCGAGCAGGGCGGCGGAGGCGCCGAACTCGCGGACGCGGGCATGGAGGGGCTGGGGGACGGGAGCGGCTTGGAGGCGCTGGAGGATGGAGTCGGCGCGGCCGAGGTAGGTTTGGGAGACGATTTTGGGCTTGCCGTCGACGCGTTCGCAGACGCGGAGGTAGTAATAGGGGTGGCCGCGGATGATCTTCTTGACGAGGCTGGCCATGCTGTTAGGTCATACAATAGCAGGCGCGGGGAGCGCATGTCAAGCATGAAGGGGAAGAAATTTTCTGCTAAACACATGTAAAACTAGCATGTTACAGCGATGCGGCCGGGGGAATCGCTGGACGACGACGAAACTGAGTATTAGGTCATACAAAAAATGAGGTCAGGCCGACTGTGGCCACGCGCCAAGGCAGGTTGGCTAAATCACATATCGTCAGCCACTTACGAGATGCTGACTCGGGCCAGATTCTAGCGCCGTCAACGCTTCAGCATCCCGAATCCGGTAAAGTCGGGCTAGGGACAGGCTCCTGACGGCTTCGGTTCGGCCAAAGCGCCGCGAGAGTTCTGTGGTCTGGATGATCGCGTTCATTCGCTAACGGTCTCCTTAACTGCCACCTGCTCCCGCTCATGCGTTGACTGCACCTCGGAGAGACGAATCCAATGGCTCTGAATCGCCTCGACTACTTGGTCCAAGGTCAGAGACAGCCTCCTCGCTTCGACCACGAGCTGCTCAACTTCACGGAGCAAGAGTTCGGATCGTTCCTTCCGGGAGGATTCCGGAAGTCGCGCGACAAGAGTTCCAACGCCTGGCTGGACAACCAGCAGTCCCTGATCCACGAGCCGTGTCACCACTTTTTGCGCGGTGTTGGGATTGATGCGCAATTCCTGGCTCAGAGTTCTGATGGAAGGGAACCGATCGCCTGGTGCCAGTTGGTTCGAAACGATTGCTCGCTGCACCGCGTAGACCAACTGCTCGTAGACCGGCGCGCCCGTTCGCAACTCGACGGTGAATGGCAGCATAGGTGTACTAGGCATAATAGTACAGTTAGATGTCAGAATGCTGCGGAGAGCATTGCAGCTTGCTACTGAAGTCCGTCGGATTCTCAGCCGCCGTGTTTCACGACTGCCCGGGTCTAGGGCATTTCCCGCGGAGTCTGCGTCGGCGAGCCCCTTTAGCACGAGGTTGCCGACCGGCCAACCACCTACTCGGCGCTGGTCGGGCTTTCCGAGCGTGCACTGAAGGTCTTGTCGGGCATTCCAGCGTTCAGCCTATGTTCGCTGCGGCACACCAGCTGCCGGGCGCTTCCCTATGCGTTGGCCTACAATGCCGCTCAACTATGCAGGATGCTGATGTCAACGGGACAACCGCCCGCAAAGCACAGGTCCGCAAGTTCTACGAAGTCCTCTGGAACGCCCACGATCTGGACGCTATTCCGTCCGTACTGCATGACGATTTCACCTTTCGCGGATCCTTGGGCGACGAGAAGCGGGGCCACAAGGGGCTTGCCGAGTACGTAAACAACGTTCACGTTGCGCTAGGCGACTATCGTTGCACGATCGAAGTGCTTGTCGAGGAACGGGATAACGTCTTCGCGAAGATGGGCTTCGGCGGTGTTCACAGAGGCCTATTCATGGGCTACAAGCCCAGCGGCAAGCGCGTGCATTGGACGGGCTGTGCCTTGTTCACGTTCCGGGATGAGAAGGTATCAGATCTCTGGGTGTTGGGAGACTTGAAGGACCTTGAAGAACAGCTTAAGCGCAACAATTCGTGACACGCCGCAAGCGCCGGCCAATGACTGGCTCTGGCTTCCGGACACCCTCGCGCGGAACACCGCGACGGGAGTATCACGCTCAATGGGACAAGACTGGAGTATCCCGCAACGCTACGCCGCAATCCTCAACAGGCGGAAGCCGAGAATGAAGTAGGACGAATCGTAAGTGCCGCGCTGGACAATCCTGTTGTGCTGCGTCGCGATGACCGCGGCAGCCTCCCCGATCAAGCCATTAGTGTCTTGGAGCACCTATCTCGGGGTAGCGGACTGCGATGACTTAGCCCTATCGCAGGGAGACTTGTTCCTCGCATGCCATTCGCCGGAGAGTAGCCTTCCTGTTCACGCAACGGAATCGCATGGGCGGCAGGGCATGATGGCCGCGTACGTGCTCCGCCTGGATTTGAACCGAGGGAAGCTCGTGTATGCCACGCGGGTTGGGGCGGACGCCCTGACAGCGGCACTTCGAATCAAGACTGACGAGAAGGGCCGTGCTTTCGTGACTGGCCTGACGAAGGGCACCGGCCTGCCGGTGACGGACGATGCCGTGCAGCCGCGATTTGGCGGAGGCGAGAGTGACGCCTTTCTAGTCTCTATAGCTCCTGACGGCCGGGTCTTGTACGGTACGTTCCTCGGGGGTGAGGGAGCCGACGTTGGAAATGCTCTGGAACTGGATGGCAACGGGAGAGTGCTAGTGGGCGGTACCACAACTTCGGCCGACTTTCCGGGCCAGAGCCGTTCCGGCAGAAGGAACGGCGATGCCTTCATCTCCTCATGGCGACTCTCGGATACGGCCTCACACCATTCAGTCGTGTTCGGGGGCTCGTCAGAAGAGAAGCTGACAGGAATCGCACTCGATGGAAAGGGAGGAGTTTTTGCCGTTGGCTACACGAACTCAGACGATTTCCCGACCCACGACCCTGTCCAGCCAAATCTGCGCGGTGTCAGCGACCTGTTCCTGACCCGTCTGCAAGTGCCTAGTCTCGCGATTTCGTTCTCGACGTACCTTGGCGGCTCGGGTGACGATTCAGGCTGGGGGGTGGCAGTCGACGAACGCGGTGCTCCAGTCGTAGCCGGAATCACCGATTCCCAGGACCTGCCGGCCAGCGACGACGCCTTTCAGCCGACGGCCCAGGGCGGGTTGGATGCGTTCGTCGCAAGGCTTGACGGCCCTGCATTTAGGACGGTTCGGCTGACATACTACGGCGGTTCGAAGGATGACTCGAGTGGTTTCGATGGAGAGAACATCAAGGTGGATGCGAGCGGTAGAGTCTGGCTGGTGGGTCTCACATCGTCCGCTGACCTGCCCGTTTTCAACGCACTGCAGCAGAGCTACGGCGGCGGGACAGATGGCTTTGTTGCAGCCTTCTCCCGCGGACTTACGGATCTTCGGTTTGGCACGTATAGCGGCGGATCAGAAAGGGACATCCTGGAAGGCCTCGACGTGGGTTCCGATGGAACAGTCGCGGTATCAGGGCTGACATTCTCGAAGGACCATCCGATGCCGGGGCGGGTGATTCAACGGAGGCAATCCGAGATTAGAGTGGGCGGACGAGTCGCAAACGCAATGACGTGGGTGTTTCGCGCTCCCTCCCGGTGACGATCGGAGCCGTCGCGCCGAAGGCCGGGTGAATTTGTTGGTCGTCAGCCGGCGGCCCCACAGGGCTATCGAAGCTCTCGAGGCTCTTGAGTGACCATGCGCGGAATCCCGGCGCACTCGGTAGGGTGAGGGGCTCTGCGATGGTGGGATCTTATCCACGCTCAGAACCGCTGAGTTCGTCATCGAATCTTGGCGAGACTACTACAACGCCTCCAGCCGTAGGTGGGGTTGAGATACCGACCAACGTCCCAGGGGAGTAGTGTCATCCTGTCAAGCTCAGGCGCTAGGCTTCGCCAGGCTCCACGCGCCGGAGACGTACGCACCCGAACGGTCATGGCTGCAGCAGCCGCCACGAGCGCGGAGAAGTGTGGCGTCTACAGTCCGGCACGTCACCGTTCAACTAGAATCTAGTGAACGGAGGTGCCCTCGGGTTGCCGCTGGAGGCCAGTTCGGACTTCGGGTCAAAAGGCAACCCAAAGGAAGCAGTGACTGCCAATGACGGCCAGACTGTCTGCAGGGGCTATCTCGTTTGTTGTGATGCTTGTGGCATGCGGGACACCGTCCCCCAACGATTACGCGGCAGAAATCGAAGCATGGCGCACCGAACGCGAGGCGCGGCTCAAGGCTGACGACGGCTGGCTCACGCTGACCGGACTCTACTTTCTCAACGAGGGCGACAATAGCTTCGGCTCGTCGCCGCAGAACGACATCGCATTGCGGACCGGGCCCGAGCATGCCGGGATCATCACGCTGCGGGACGGTAAGGTCGGCGTACGAGCAGTCCAAGGACAGACCCTGTTAGTCGATGGGCGCAGGGTCGAGGCGGCACAACTCTGGCCCTCCGAAGGGTCCGATAAACCGACCATCACCCTTGGTCCCCTATCGCTGTTCTGTCATGAGAGCGGCGACCGCTTGGCAATGCGTTTGAGAGATTCGGAGAGTGAGATCAGGCGCGAATTCACGAAGCTGCGCTGGTACCCACTAGACGAGTCGTTCCGGATTCACGGACGCTACGTCCCACACGACAAACCGCGCACCATGGAACTGGCCAACAATCTCGGCGACGTCCTGACCCTGCGCACGAGCGGATCAGTTGCGCTGACTGTCAAGGGCGAGGCGTTCCACCTGACCGCAATTGACTACGACGGCCGCCTCTGGTTCGTCTTCAATGACCTGACCAGCGGAAGCGAGACCTATCCCGCTGCGAGGTTTCTTTATGCTGACATGCCCGACCTCGACGGAAGGACTACAGTCGACTTTAACCAGGCCTACAATCCGCCTTGCGCCTTCAACCCCTACACGACTTGCCCGCTGCCGCCGCCGGAGAACCAGCTGCAGGTCCGAATCGAGGCAGGGGAACTCGATTATCCGGGCTGACGCTAGCGACCCGATGGTCGACTGCAAGCGGTAGGGGAGGCGGCTCTTCACTCTGCCCTGGTTTGTGAGCGCGCAAGATCGGTGTTTGGTGCGTGAGAAGCGCTGTAGTCGGGCGATCCTACGGCCTGTCGGATCACCTATGCGTCGCGTAACCATCGCAGCGGTCGCATACGATGACCATCGTCCTTGCTTCTGTTCGCGGGCTGACGCAAAGGGCTCTATAACAGCTCGACATTCTTCGTACCTGACCAACACTCGGCTCACACAGTACTAACTCGCTGTCCCGTCAACTACGTAGCGAGGGCACGTGGCAAATTCTCGTCACGCAGAAACTGCACGGGCCAGAATGGAGTCTCGGGCCAACTCCAGCGCGGCGAGAGACTGTTCCTTCGAAACCGATGGAACCTGATCCAGAAAATGCTCGATCGTTTCGCCGCCTTCTAGGCGGAACTTCTACGAAACAAACGGTGGACGACATGGAATACATCCGGGCAGTCGCCACTCACGCCTGCTCCTGCTGTGTCAAGAGCCGACGCTTGAGCGCCCTAGACTATCAACGGCTTCCGATCAGGCGCAGACTCATTGGTGCCATTGGGTCTTGCACCCGAAAGCGGCTCTGATTCGTTGGCTACAAACTCATGGCTTCTTTGACACGCAATGCCAATTCGAGAATGCGATTGGCCACAACCTGAGCCTCTTCTTCCGTGAGGTTTCCAATCGCGGGCGCAAATGCGCCTTCAGCGGGGGGAGATTCAGGGTCGGTTACGAGATCCATAACTTCGTCGTAGAGCGACTTCAGTTCGTGCGGCAAGACATTCGACGGCACGAGAGCCAAGCCTTCATGGCAAGCCGCTATTAGGCGTTCCCTAATCGCCCCTGGGTGCGTGGCTAGAATCTCCAAAGCCATCCAGACTTTTCCGTTTGCGTAAATCAAATCAGCCAACTCAATAGCCCCCTCTCGCTCCAATTCCGATCAATCGCTGTGCCCCGGAGGTTTGGCAAATGGATTGAACGATAATAGCTTAGGGGGTATCCCATGGCAGTTAACGCTCGCTCTGTGTAGACGTGCAGGCCACGAAGCGAGTGTGCATCGTTCCTAGTCTCCTGCGGCCCGCCGTCGGCTTGTCGCTCTGCTTCCGCCTCATTTGACCGATTCATGACGAAGCCTGTCCCGATTGTGGATCTCTTTTCTGGTCCTGGGGGTCTCGCTGAGGGATTCTCAGCTTATCGTAGACCGGACGGACGGGCCGGGTACCGCGTAGTGGTGTCGATCGAGAAGGATCCTGCGGCCCATCGCACGCTGCTACTGCGTGCGTTCCTCCGCAAGTTCGGGACCGAAGTCCCTCCGCAATATTACGAGTTCCTAAACGGGCACACCGATGGGGAACCGGACTGGTCCGCGCTCTACCCCCAGGAATGGAGCGAAGCCTGCGACGAAACGAGGTGCCTAGAACTGGGCAAGCCAGACGCCGGCGAGTTTCTCCGGAATCGGATCGACCGCCTCCGTGACGAACATGATGGGCGAACGGTCCTTCTCGGGGGCCCCCCCTGCCAGTCGTATTCGTTGGTAGGCAGATCGCGAAACGTCGGCAACGAGTCGTACAACCCCGACACGGACGCTCGGCAGTCTCTTTACCAGGAATTCGTCGATGTGCTTGGGCATCTCCAGCCGGCCATCGCCGTTATGGAGAACGTGAAGGGCATGCTCTCCGCACGACATGGTGGTGGGCCGATTTTTCCCAGAGTGATGAGCAAGCTTGAGCATGGGAGCGGATCGGAAGGGTACCGCCTCTTCGCGCTTGCATCCGAGTCTGGCACCCAGTCGTGGGATGAAGGCGCGGAACCAAGGGACTTTGTGGTGCACGCTGACGAGTACGGTGTTCCTCAGACACGCCATCGAGTCTTCGTCGTGTGCGTCCGTCGCGACATCGCTAGGCTGCTGCCCGAGGGCTGGGCGCTGCGACTCGCGACTCGGTCCGACACCGTCTCGGTCCGCGACATTATCGGAACGATGCCAAAGCTACGGAGCCGCCTCAGTCGTGGTGACTCAGCCGCCTCTTGGAAGGCAGCGGTCCGGCAGGCGATCGAGCGAGTCCAGGTGAGCCGTCCAGCTATGTCCCACGAGGAGGAGCAACGGTTCTGTCAATCCTTGGAACGAGCTCGTGCGACCGCGGACGGGGCGGACCTGCCGTTCGCCGATCCAGCCGGCTCTACCGCGCTCCCGAAAGCGTGCCCCGACGACCTGCGCAAGTGGCTTGAGGACGTTTGTCTCGAGAGGCTTCCGAACAACGAGACCAAAGCTCACGATTCCGGGGACCTCGCCCGCTACCTGTTCGCCGCAGCGTTCGCAGACGCGTTTGGGAGGTCTCCCAAGACCTTCGACTTTCCCGAATCTCTCGCAGCTTCCCACGCAAGCTGGAACACAGGCAAGTTTAGTGATCGCTTCCGTGTGCAGCTTGGCGATCATCCTTCCACCACGGTCACGAGCCACCTTTCGAAGGACGGCCACTACTTCATCCATCCGGACTCCGGCCAAGTCCGCAGTCTCACGGTCAGGGAGGCAGCGCGACTTCAGACGTTCCCGGACAACTACTTCTTCCGTGGAAACCGCACACAGCAGTACGTGCAAGTTGGAAACGCGGTCCCTCCGTTCTTGGCCTGGCAGATTGCGGGGCAGCTCCAAACAGTGCTGGACCACTACGACCGGGAAGCGCAGAGAGTTCAACCGGAGTCGGCCCTTCCTGTTCGGGAATCGCTCAACGACGAAACGGAACTACCCCTTGTCGCCATGGGGTCGCCATGAGCACCACTATGGCTTCGGTACTCGAGGAGGAGGTCGCGCCTCGACCGTCGGTTCTAGTAGAGAGCCTTCGCGACATAGGATATTCCCTCCAGACTGCGGTCGCCGACGTTATCGACAACTCTCTCACAGCTGGAGCCCGGAAGATCGAGCTGTGGGCAGACACGCATTCGGAAGCCCCTTCGATCGCGATTCTCGATGATGGCTCGGGTATGACTCGATCCGAGTTGGTCGAGGCGATGCGCCCTGGAAGCAGGAGTCCGCTTGAGGTTCGTTCGGATTCTGATCTCGGACGGTTCGGTCTCGGGCTCAAGACTGCATCGTTCTCGCAGTGTCGGCGGCTGACTGTCCTTACGTGTAGGAACGGTATCGTATCAGCCGCGACATGGGACTTGGACACGGTCGTCGCGCGTGACAGGTGGGTTGTCGAGTTTCTAGAGAACTTCGAGCATATTCCTTGGTCCGACAGGCTGGATGGCGACGGCACACTAGTCGTCTGGGAGAAGCTCGACCGCCTCGTCGGTCCCGACAGTGCCGGGCACCGCCAAGACCTCGTCCGCCAGCTCGCCGAGACAGCTGCGCACCTAGAGTTCGTCTTCCACCGGTTCCTCTCCGGCAGGGAGGATCCGAATGGACGGGTGCGGATCTCGCTTAATGGAAGCGATCTCGAGCCGTTCGACCCATTTCATTCGAGCCACCCGGCCACCCAGCACCACCCTGAAGAGGTCTTCCGACTAGACGGCAATGAGATCCGGATCAAGCCGGTAACCCTGCCTCATCACGACAAGGTCTCAGAGGAGGAATGGAAACGGTACGCTGGCCCTGAGGGGTACGTAAAGAACCAAGGTTTCTATCTCTATCGGAACCGCCGACTCATCATTCACGGAACTTGGTTCCGGCTTGCGCGGCAATCTGAGCTCACGAAACTCTCACGCGTTCTAATCGACATGCCAAATAGCCTTGACTCGGACTGGAAGATCGACGTCAAGAAGGCATCGGCCCAGCCACCGCCGCCAGTAAGAGAGAGGCTTCGCCGGATCGTCGAACGGCTCGCTGCCCCATCGAAACGCACTTACAAGGGACGAGGCTCAAGACTGACCGATGACAGCCGTCTTCCGGTGTGGACTAGATCCCAGGACAAGAACCGAATATCGTACGGCGTCAATGTCGACCATCCGATGTTCTCAGCGTTCGCAGCCCGTCTGAATGAGGAGGCTGCGGGCGAGTTCCGGAGGGTCCTCGGGCTTGTCGCTTCGACACTTCCTGTCGAGGCGCTCTATGTGGACGTGAGCGCGAACGCCGAATCCGTCGCGCCTCAGGAGCTTGATTCGGACGACTTTGAAGGCATCGTGGAGGGGACTTGGCGCATCCTTCGCAAGGGAGGACTGTCGATGTCCGAGACCGAATCCCGAATGCGTTCGGCTGATCCCTTCCAGACGAGGTGGGAAGAGGCAGCGCGCGTGATCGAAGGGCTCGAAGAGGAAGGTAGCGTGGGAGCGTGACGGACTACGAGAAGCTGAAGACGATCGCAGGCGCACTGCTCGGTGCCGAGCTTCCAACCCGCGAGGCCGTCCGGGCGCACATTCGCGAAGCCCGATCCCTCTGTCCCAGCGTGACCGACGAGCAGGCAGAGGAAATCGCCCTCTGGTTCGAAACGGTTCACGGTGTCGCGATGACGGTCGGTCCCATTATTCAAGAGCGTGGTTTCGAACCGTGGCTCGACGATGTGCGCTCCGAGATCGAGCCCTACTACTGGAATCGGTACCGCCAGCTGCTAGTGAGCCGGGACTTTTCAGGACAGGTTCTCGCCACGCTTGACAGCGTGACAGATCGGATCCTTGGCCTCCTCGAGAATCCCACTAAGGAGGGAAAGTGGGATCGTCGCGGTATGGTCATCGGTCATGTGCAATCCGGGAAGACGGCCAACTACACGGGTCTAGTCTGCAAGGCCGCCGACGCTGGGTACAAAGTCATCGTCATCATTGCCGGCATCCACAACAACCTGCGGAACCAGACCCAGCGGCGAGTTGATGAAGGGTTCATCGGTCTCGACAGCACGGGACGGCTAGGAGGGAAGGTGCCTGCGCAGACGTTGTTAGGTGTAGGTCGCTTCGACTCACGGCGGCGGCCGAATTCGTTCACCACTTCCCAGCGCGACTTCAAGAAGGCGATTGCGGACAGCATCAGCATTCCACTCCAAAACCTCGTCGAGCCGGTCGTCTTCGTGATCAAGAAGAACTCGAGGACCCTTCGGAACCTCATCGAATGGCTTGCGGCACAGAATGCGCAGCACGGTACCGCGACGGTTAGCGAGCCGATGCTCCTAATAGATGACGAAGCTGACAACGCGTCGATCAATATCAAGCACGGGCAAGACGAGATCTCAACGATTAATGGGCAGATCCGCAAGCTTCTGGCGCTGTTTGACCGAATATGCTACGTCGCATATACCGCGACTCCGTTTGCGAATATCTTCATCGATCCAGACAGCGAGGACGAGATGCTGAGCGACGATCTGTTCCCGCGCGACTTCATCGTAAGCCTCGACCCTCCCGACAACTACTTCGGTGCCACAAGGGTGTTCGCCGATGAGCCAGAGCGTATTGTGCAGCCAATCGATGATAATGCCGACTTGCTTCCCCTCAAGCATCGAATCGACCATCGCGTTACGGCGTCTCCCAAGACGCTCGAGACCGCGGTGCGAGTCTTCATCTTGGCGCGCGCGATCCGACTTTCACGGGGACAGGCCCGCACACACAACTCCATGCTCGTCAACGTTTCGCGCTTCTTGAACGTGCACGGTCAGATCAGCAACGAGATTCATTCGCTAATCGACAGGATTCGCGCCAGCGTCCGCGTGAACGCGGGGCTTCCTCCGCATCTGGCGATGGCGGATCCTGAGATCGCGGCGCTGAGACAGACCTTTCGGGACCACTATGAGGACACCTGCCGCGAACCATGGAAGGAAGTACAGGCCTATCTGCACAAGAGCGTAAGTGCGATCACGGTTGTGGAGGTGAACGGCCGGTCCCCTGGGTCGCTTGACTACCTCAAGCACGAGCAGCATGGCCTCAATGTGATCGCTGTGGGTGGACTTTCACTCTCCCGCGGGCTCACGTTGGAAGGACTCGTCGTCAGCTACTTTCTCCGCAACTCGATGATGTACGACACCCTCCTGCAGATGGGGCGCTGGTTCGGCTACCGCCAGGGCTACGACGATCTCTGCCGGGTCTGGATGCCGGAAGAGGCGCAAGGCTGGTATGCACACATTGCCGACTCCATCGAGGAACTCCGCGACGAGGTCGCACGCATGCAAAGCGCGAATGCGACACCGAAAGACTTCGGCCTGAAAGTCCGGAGCCACCCTGACAGGCTTGTCGTAACGGCCCGGAACAAGATGGGATCGGGAAAACCCCTTAGGGTCCTGATCGGCTTGGCGAACAGCTTTGTGGAGACCGCGATCCTGCGTCGCGACCCAGCCTCTCTCGAAGCGAACCTTCAGGCAGCGGTCTCCCTAGCGGAAAGTCTGCGGCGTAACGGGATTCCGCCAGAAGACGGGGAATCAATAAATGGCGGCCGGTTGGTGCGTGGCGTCCCTGTATCGGTTGTGGACGCCTTCCTCATGGCCTTCCGAAATTGCGAGGGGTCTCCGATGACCGAGACCGAGCCCGTCCGCAACTACATCCGGGCCCGGCAGACCGACGAACTCTCCGAATGGGATGTCCTGTTTGCCGGCGTCAGGCCGCAACGGGCACCTCCCGAGTCGCTAAAGGATTCCAGTCTTGGGTTTCCCTTGGTCTGCCAGCGACGGATCGCTGGTGAGCGAAGTAACGACGGGGTGCTGATGATCACCGACAAGCAGCGCGTTAGTTCTAGGGGTATCGAACGAACAGGGCTGACCGCCGAGGAAGCCCGCAAAGCGGAGAACGGCTACGACGCAGACAATCCCTCGCCGTCAGGCCGTCGCGCGAACTATCCGGATTGGATTTACCGGAAAGATCGCAAGAAGCCGCTTCTCGTGGTTCACCTCCTCGCGATCGGTAAAGCCGGTGACGATCTGAGACACCAGAGGCCGGTCATGGCTTGGAGCATCAGCTTTCCGTCGAGCCGACGGCAGGAGAAGCTAGTCGAATACGTGGTGAACACCACTTGGTACAAGGAACACTACCAAGGAGAGGATAACGACGAGGACGCAGGCGATGACGAGTGATCCGTGGCACGGCATCCCTCCCCCGCCCAAGGATTCCCTTGTCAACGCACGACGGGTCGATCCGCCGACGCGTTGGGATCTCTTCTGGGCTATTGATTCCGAGCGGAACCCGCTTCTCATGCTGGAGCACGCCAAGGGCTTGGTGCGTCCGAGGCGACTTCCTAAGCTCCGCGGGCTTCACGTCGATCAGCTGCAGGCCGAAGCCGGTACGCGCGAGAGGGTCCTTATTCGGCTCGTCGAACGGGAACAGCGCGACATATTCTTGCGCTTCTGCCGCGACATCGTCGACTCGACCAATCTCGCCACTACAGAGAACCAAGCAGTGGAGCGGTTCCTCGCCCGAACTTGGCGGTGGCACCGGCTTCTTCAGGGCGGTCACGACAACCGTCTCGGGGACGAAGCCCAGAAAGGACTAATCGGGGAACTCCTCGTATTGGAGCGTCACCTCGTTCCTGTCCTCGGCGCAGGGGACGCCGTTAGGTGCTGGACGGGTCCGCTCGATTCCCCGCGCGACTTCGAGGTTTCGCGGATCCATGTCGAGGCCAAAGCACGCGGTCCCGCGGTGCCGCGCGTTACGATCTCGTCGGAGTTCCAGCTTGACTCTAGCGACGCCGACACCCTCTTCCTCCATGTGACGGAAGTGGCTATCGCGACGGAAGGCTCTCCCGGTGCGCGTACCCTAACGGACATTGCTAAGCGGGCGCATTCCACCATTTCCGGTAGTGACCTGCTGGCGGCGGAAGTCTTCGAAGAGGGACTCGCCGCTGTTGGGTTCGACTGGACGCATGATTACTCGGACAAGCTCTGGTTCGTCTCTGCGGAGTCGCTTTACGAGGTGCGCGAGGGGTTTCCCCGAATCATCCCAGCGATGTTCGCCACGGGGGTAGGGAACGTCCGTTACGCGCTCTCGCTTGCGGAGTGCGAACCGTTTCGGGTCGAGGTTGCGACGTTGGGAAATACGATTGCGGAGGCTGCCGATGCCACTTAGAGATTTTGCACGCGAGTTCTTCCAAGATGTAATCACCGAATCTGACGCCGACGGAAAATTCAGGGAGGACGTGTTCTTCCAGCGGTTCTGCGAACACCTGATGGAGGCGGGCGAGATAGACTCCGACGATCGGGCACCGTATATCGGTCCACCTGGGAGCGGAATCCGCGTAGACGGCTACGCTGGTGATCCAGCGGATGACGACTCGGACACTCTGACACTGCTCGTCGTGGACTTTCACCAGTCGCCGGAGATTGGGCGCATTGTTCGAAGCGACATGGACGCGATCTTCCGGAGATTGACTAGTTTTCTTAAGCACGCACTCAACAGCAGATGGCGCAATGCCCTTGAGGAGACGAGTCCGGCGTTCGGGCTTGCGGATTTGATTGCCCAGAGGTGGTCGCGAATCAGCCGGGTGCGCCTCATTCTCTTGACGAACCGTGAATTAAGCGAACGTGTCGACGGTCGAGCGGCTGACGAATTCGACGGAAGGGTGATCACGTACAGCGTCTGGGACGTCCAACGCCTCTACCGGCAGGCGACGGTAGGTCATGGCCGGGAAGACATTGACATCGATCTAGTGAACGAATTTGGGGGCCCCCTCCCCGTCCTCTCGGCGCAGCAGGCAGAGGCCCATCACGAATCCTATCTTGCGATCATTCCTGGCAGTGTCCTCGCCGACATCTATGACCGGTGGGGGGCGCGCCTTCTCGAGCAGAACGTGCGTGTCTTCCTTCAGGCCCGGGGCAAGGTGAACAAGGGAATCAGAGTGACCATCGAGAAGGAGCCCTCGATGTTCTTTGCGTACAACAACGGCATCACTGCTACTGCGGAGGAGGTTGACATCGCAGACAACGGAAGCGGGCTCCTGCTTCGGCGCCTAAAGAATTTCCAGATCGTCAACGGAGGCCAAACCACCGCCTCGGTCCATGTTGCGAAGCGTAGGAAGATTGACGTGTCCCAGACTTTCGTTCAAATGAAGCTCTCCGTTGTCGACCCGGACAGGGCGGTGAGTCTGGTGCCGAAAATCTCCGAGTACGCCAACACCCAGAACCGGGTCAGCGCCGCTGACTTCTTTTCGAATCACCCTTTCCACGTCCGGATGGAGGAGTTCTCGCGCCGACTCCATGCACCGGCGCCGGATGGTACGTTCCGCGAGTCCAAATGGTTTTACGAGCGTGCGAGGGGCCAGTACGCAGACGCCCGCGCAGAGCTTACCCAGGCCGGGCGCAAGAAATTCGACTTGGAGAACCCCCGGCGACAGCTATTCAGTAAGACAGACCTCGCGAAGTACGTCAATGTCTGGGAAGGCCGCCCTCACGAGGTTAGTCTCGGCGCACAGAAGAACTTCGCGGCATTCGCTAGCCGCATTGGGCAAGAGTGGAAAAAGACGCCGGACAACTTCAATGAGGCTTGGTACCGCGAGGCGGTCGCGAAGGCTATTGTGTTCAAGGCTACGGAGCGGTTGGTCTCGCTCCAGCCTTGGTACCAAGGTGGCTATCGCGCGAACATCGTAGCGTACGCAATCGCGAAGATTGCGCACGACGTGAAGGACCGCGGTAGTGCGGTGGACTTTCAGAGAATCTGGCGTCGGCAGTCTCCGGGCTCTGCGATGGAGGAGGCGCTCGCAACAGCCGCAGCGGTAGCGCACGAGGTTCTGGTGCGTCCGCCAGCGGGAATCAGCAATGTGACGGAGTGGGCAAAGAAGCAGGGGTGCTGGAGCCGAGTCAGCTCTGTTGACGTCGAGTGGCCCTCCGATTTCTTGTGTGACCTCAATTCGATTGAGGAGCGACAAGATTCGAAGCGACGAGCCCGCCGTGACCAACGAGAACTCAACGGCATCGAAGCCCAGATTGCGGTAGTTCAGGCCGGACCTGAATTCTGGGAGGAGGTGCTCATATGGGGATCGGAGCGGCGTATGCTCACGTCGACCGATGAGGGAGTCCTTCGAGTGGCGGCGAATCGCCGCGGGAAGACACCGACGGACAAGCAGTCAGTGCGGGCCATCGAAACGCTCCGCCGACTCCAGTCGGAAGGTTTCGTGGGCGAGCTTTCTTCGGATTCGTAGGCTGCTTCGGCACCGACGGCGAATTACTTTCCCCGAATTGGGGCGGTTGAGCGTAGCCGTGTAGACCGCATCGCAAGCAGCCCATTGTGAACGGTTCGAGCTCCGAGAGTCTTGACGAAGGCCGATGATGAGCCGAGCCGCGAAGGTGGGGCGGGCGCTGAGGTGTACACGTCAGCGGTTGTGCGATCGAATGGAGACTTCACGTGCGGGGTCGGGTACCCCGAGGTCAGGGGGTCGAAAAGAGCAGCCAGATACAAGGATAGGCTCGACAAGAACTACAATGTGGCTTGGTGATTCATGATTCATAGGTAGGGATCTCTAAATTGACTACTCTGAAGGATGTCGAGCGTCTCCAGTAGGGCGCAACTTGTACACAAGTCCTGAAAGACGAGACTGTCATTTTGGAAGTGGCACTAGGCGGTATTTCACGCTGTCCTATGGTAGGGCTGCAGCCGTGGACCGCACGCCGTCCATGGCCTGCCCGACTACTGCCTCTCGGCTGCGGTGCGCAAAGGGCCGTTGCACTGGCCCACGTGCGAATCCTGACCGGCCAAGGTTAGCCATCAGCCGGAACCGAGTGTTGCTTGCCGGTAATCCCTGCTGCGGAGTGCGTACCGGGAGCCTGTCGGCCGTGTGATTGAGGCTCGAAGGTAATTCAACGCCGGAGGACTGCAAGGATGCGAAGAACTCGAGGAATCGTGGCAACCACACATCTGGATCGCCACAACGAGCGCCTGACCATAGCGGCATTGGAGTCCATGCGAGAGCGCATCCGTACATCGTTCTTGCCATTCATTGTCAATCACGATCCACGGTATGCACCAATCGGTCGCGTCGTCGATGCTGAAATCACTGACCTGCCTGACGGCCAGCATGCCTTGGAGGCAGAAATCGAGGTCTTCGAAAGCGATCCGTTACCACCCTTGCGAGCGGATCGGTCAATGTATTTCAGAGAGCTTCCTAGAGATTCTCTGGTCCTTACGATTGATCGCTCCTTTAATCGCCCCGAGTTTCAAGGCACCTTGGACGCGATTGCACACGAATTCGGGACTCCGGTTCAATTCGAAGGAAAGAAGGCGCTCGATCCCATTGCTGTCTTAATCATCAGCGCCAGTGCGCTGACTGTTGGGAGCTTCTTCAAGTCTTTTTTTTCACGCCTCGGGGAAAACGCAGCCGATTTGGTCGCCCGGAAGTTAAAGGAACTCTTTTCAGATCGCCGGACACTAGATCACGTTCAGCTCTTGAGGTTCGAATTCGAGTTTGAATACGAGGGTGTACCGCGGCGCGCGGAGGTGATCCTTACGGACCCTTCTGCTGAGGATATTGATTCCTTCCTCAAAGATGGGCTCCAAAGACTTGATCAGGTTCTCCCGGCATGCCTCGACGGCCCCGACAGCGTAGTGCAGTACGTGTTCTTCTACTCGCAAGGCAACCTTGAATTTAGGTTTGCTGTCCGGAGTGATGCGATTCCTCTAGTTCCTGGATCTGAAAGGAGGCGCTGCGAGGAGAGGTAACAGAATATGTCGAACACAAAGGTATCACCAGAGCGAGGATCTGAATGTATCGCCCGGGACTTGCCGACACTCTCGGCTGCAAGCTCGCCCCCCCGGTCGCTAGACCGATTTCGGGTTTGTCGGGCACGAACGCCAAGGGAGAACCCGGATTGAGAACGAATTCAACGCCTAGGCTCTCTGGAGATCGGCCTCTCTCAGACAGAAGGCAGGATGGCCTCAACCGCGCTGTGTTTGCTGATCGAATCGCGGAAATACTCGGCGACCTGCGGCATGGCGACAGACTGGTCATTGGAATCTATGGGCCTTGGGGCGAAGGAAAGACAACCGTTCTCAATTTGATCCGGGTAAACCTTGTCGAGAACGATGCAATCGTGCTTCGTGATTTCAACCCATGGCGTTTCACGGATGAAAACGAAATCCTGCGCGGGTTCTTCTCGATGCTTGCCGACGCGATCAGTAAGTCGCTTTCCACCAATGTCGAACACTTCGCCCAGAAGGCTGGAAGCTGGACCCGATGCGTGCGGAGAATTACAAAGATCGCCGGGAAGCTCTGGAAACCTGCTGAGACAGTCGACGAGCTACTGGATCAGTTCGGAGCCCTTGCCGCGAAGGGCGACTCGGTAGGACTCGACGAGTTGAGGGCTCGAGTCGTCCATCACCTCGAGCGGTCTGACAAGCGTATCGTTCTCCTGATTGACGACATCGACCGTTTAGACAAGCACGAAACATGCGTGTTGTTTCGGCTCGTCAAGGCATGTGCGGACTTTCCCAATGTTTGCTACGTACTTGCGTTTGACGATACTGCGGTCGCCAGAGCTATCGGTGAGCGGTACGGCGGCGGGGATGAGACTTCCGGTCACGCGTTCCTTGAGAAGATCATCCAACTGCCGCTGAGGCTGCCTCCAGCGGCTAAGGAAGATCTGCGCAAGTTGTGCTTCGAGCGCGTAGATCAAGTGCTTGACGTGACTGGGATGAGTCTCACAGACAGCCAGACTCGAGAGTTCGTTCTGAGCTTTAGTCGTGGCGCTGAGATTAGGCTCAACACTCCACGGGCCGTCAAGCGATTCACGAATGGATTGATGTTCGCAGTGCCTCCGCTGTTGGGTGAGACTCATCCGGTAGACCTCTTACTGGTCGAGGCTCTTAGGGCGTTTTATCCGCAGGTGTACGACATCGTGCGACACAACCACTCAGATTTTTCCGGCGTTGATGACGACTGGCCCCAACAAACAGATCGGGAACCACGTTACGTTGAACTGCTCGATCCAGTGTTGAAGAAAATGCCAAGCGAGGAGGCCAGTGCGGTTAAGGCACTCCTCATCGATCTGTTTCCGAGGCTGGCCGGGACTTTCGGAAATAGCGACCATGACGCGGAATCGCTTCCCGGATGGGCGCACGAGCGAAGGGTTCGAGCGCCTGAATATTGTCCACGCTACTTTACTCACTCTATTCCCAACGATGACTTGGCAGATGCGGAAATCACTGCGCTGATAGAGATGGCCAGCAAGGGCGATGCTGATGCGGTAGGGTCTCGCGTAGGCTCATATTTTTCCGGGCGGAAGGCTAATACCGCGATCGAGAAGTTGCGTGCCGCCACGACTTCGGTCGACCACCGAGCCTGCGAGATTCTCGTCGTCGCAATCGCAATGCATGCCAGCCTCCTTCCAAACCCGTTATCTCTTTATGAGGCTGCGGAGCCACCATCTCAAGCTGCAATCTTGATTTCCCAACTTCTTCAACGGATTGTCGACCGCGCCGAAAGGGTCGCCGTCATGAAGAAGGTGTTGGCGGCCGCCGATCCGCTGTGGTTTGGGCTGGAATGCCTTCGCTGGTCCTACGTAACCGACGAGCCCGAGGAGCAAACCACGAACACCCTTACGAAGCAGGAGATAGAAGAGGTGCACCAAGTAGTGGTAGATCGCATCAAGTCGCGCGCGTCCAAGGGCATGCCGCTCTTCGATGTGAACGTGTGTCAGGAAAGGAATCTGCTCGTCGCCTGGAGGCAAGCTGAGGGTCGGGAGCCCGTACAAGCACACCTTGTCGGCGTGTTTGAACATGATCCGAAGCAAGTTTCGCGCTTCCTGCAGTGCCACGCTGCGACGGCGTGGGGCTGGGAAGGGGGGCCGCCAAGCATTGACGGCTTGCGAGAAGGCGATCTCAAGAATATCGACTTCTTGATCGACCTCAATACCATGGCGGAATGGGTCCGAAAGTGCTGTCACGGCAACTTCGACGAGCCTGCTTGGCATTTTGACGAGTCCACATCGGTAGACCAGCGGCTAGCAGAGCAATTCATATTTGTCCTCAACAACCTCGAGCAGCCCGCTCATTCCTCCACCGCCTCTTCGGTCAACGATGATTCGCCCGGCAAATAGTGTTCGATTCGAGGTTGTGCAAATTACGATTGACGCCAACACAATGGAGCTTCTGCCGAGAGAGCATGCCCGGCCATCGGGTCAGTGGAAAAGTGTGGAGTTCACTGACACAGGGGAGGAACTCTAGCCTGAATTCCCAACAGAGCAGGAGCATGTGACATTTGGAGGTCAGGCGAAGGTGATTTTCAGGGCGCGATCGTGGAGCCAGGGGATGGCGGTCGTGGAGTCGGCATAGCCGGCCTCGATCAGGTGCGGGTTGTAGGCCCGCCGACCGAACTTGACCTCAATCTGGTGCGGCTGGATGTCGATCGTGGCGCTGGCCTGCACGCACTTGTGGAACAGGCTGTCGGGTTCGCAGTTGCGGAAGCGTTGGCCGAGCCGGTTGGCCAGCAGGCGGTACAGTGCGGAGGCCATCAGGGTGAGTTGCACGTCGAAATCGATGCGCAGCGGCACGGCGGCTGAAAGCGCGTCGAGGTGGAAGAATTGGACGGCATCGGCGATCGTGTTCTCGATCAGCATGCGGCGGGCATAGCGGTCGATCAGCTCCGCCGCGGGGGCTTTGAGTTGGTTGGTCAGCAGCAGGGTGGGCTGGTCGTGGCCCAGGTCGCGGATCGCGATCTGGCGAATCTGCTGGGGGTAGTGCCGCAGGCGCACGGTCTGGTCGACGATGCGCGGGTTGCGGTAGCGGCGGCCGACATTGCTGAGCCGGATGGTGCGCCAGCGCTGGCGCGGCAGAGCGAGCAATTGCTCGACCAGCTTGGCGCTGCGGCGGCGCAGCGTCAGGAAGGCGATGCCGCGGTGCTCGAGCTCGGCTAGGTTGGCGTAAGTGGTCAGGCGGGAGTCGAAGACGAGTTCGGCGGGCTGGCTGCCGGTGCGCTGCTGCCAGACCTCGACGAAGCGCAGCACCTGGTCATTCTGGGTGGCCTTGCTGGGGCGGGCGCTGGCCCAGGCGAAGGTGCGCTGGTCGGCGTCGCGGGCCAGGAAGCAGAGGATCGCCTGCTGGCTGCGGGAGCGCTTTGAGACGTAGTTTTTCTCCACCAGCGCGTCGTCGCCGTGGTAGGGGATGGCATGGAAGTCGAGGTCGAAAGAGCGGCCCGCGCCGAGGCCCTCGTCGAACTGCTGCAGGGCGTGGTGCCAGCGCTGGGTGAAGGGCTCGAGCAGGCGTGGGTCGAAGCGGCAGGAGTACTCGGTGAGGGTGGAGCGCTTGGGGATGGCGTTGAGGCCGGCGAACAGCGCGATGCCGTCGTCGAGCACGGAGGGCATGATGCGGGCGGGCCGGCCGATGCCCCACAGCTTGAGGGCCAGCAGGGCCAGCAGGGCGTTCTCGGCCGGGATCATTTGCGAGCCGGGCAGGCCGTCTGCGAGGCGGCCCAGGCCGAGCCGGGCTAGGTCCGGGGCGAACAGGAACAGGCCGCCGAAGTCGGTGCGCAAGCGGCGCGGGGCCAGATCGAGGGAGCGGCAGTCGGCCAGCGGGGCGTTGAGCACGGCGGGCTGCTGCTCGCGGGCGCGGCGGGCGAGCTTGGGCAGGCCCTGTGCGCTGAGGACCTTGTGGACAAAGCCGACACTGTGGGGCAGGCCTTCTTGCAGCAGGCGGGCCGCGATGTCGTGGACAGAGAGCTGCTCTTGGCGCAGTGCCAGGATCCGCAGGCGGGCTCTGGCGGGGGCGTCGTCGGAGGCGGGGCTGGCGGCAGCGGCAGCGGGCCGCTCGGCAGGGAACAGGAAATCCGGATCCTCGCTGTGCAGGAACTGGGAGCAGAGATTGCGGAAGCTGCCGGGCGCGTAGCCAAAGAGTTCGGCGGCCTCGGCCGTGGAGCAGCCGTCGACGAAGCGGGCGCGGAGGGCCTCGTAGCGGCGTTGGCGGGGGGAGGCGGGCTGGAGGAAGCGGTCGGCCAGATCAGTCATTTTCGTCATGAACCCATGAACACAATAGAACAATATCATAATAGAATGTTTGTGTCAAGCGGGAAATCACGGCGGGGAGGGGGATTTGGCCAAACCCAGGTCGTTTTTCGGCGAAAACAGGCCGCAAATGGCAGAACTCGCGGGAGTTTCGTGGAAATCAGGCCGGGAGCGAGGCGGATCGGACTTGCTCGGGGGCGGGCGGCGTGCCTCCAGGCGGATGATAGTAGAAATACGATTATACGTTCATGTATTCACGATGAGCCTGACACTCTTGCAGCCCGTCTGTCGCAATTACTCGCGAACTGTATGGTTTAGAACCCATAGGCCTCTCCCGGGGTCGTCACAGTTCGGGCCTCTGTTGGGAATTCAGGCTAGGGCACTGGACCATCCCCTTTACCTTGGATCGATGACAAATATTCTGCCTTGATCTGCTCTAGGAGGTGGTCAGTGTCATCTTCCTCGACTAACGCCGATGCGAAGGGAGATCCCGACAAGATCACCTTTGCGCTCTCAAATGCCGTGTGCAGCGACTCGTCCCGAGGGCCGCCGACCAAGAAATGCACCCTCACGTCGTCCGCGGAACCCGCCTCGACTGCGGAAAGATGGCCTCTCCATCTTCGCGCCTTATCCTTGATCCTCTTCTCGTCCGCAAGGTCTAGAGAGACTGGCTCGTACGCGTGCCAACTACCGTTCTTCCATGCAGTTTCAAACGTAATCTCGTCCTGACTCCCTCGGATGCGCTTCTGCTCGAACGGAATCTCCGCCCCCAACTCGTTCAGCTTGCTCTTGAATTCTCGCCGGATGTCGTCATCCGTCCGCCGTCGCTCTTGTGGAGCTGCTGTCTGGTCGTGTCGCGTGACGTACCGCTCGAAGAGTTGATCCATTGTCCCGGTCACATCCGCTGTTAGACCCCACCCTGCCGCAGACCACTGCAATGCACTATCGTCGTCGGGCATCACCCTTCGAGCGCACTTCAGCGCATCAATGTCCCTATCGACGAAGAGCGGGGTGTCCGCTAATTCCTGAGCCAAGCTCTCGAACCCTCTCTCAATGGACGCCATCATGTCTCGAAACACTTGGGGGTCAATGTCCGGAAAGGTCTGCCTCAGTCTTCTCGTCGACCTCTGGACCTTCGCAAGCAAGCCCCCTTCAGCCGAGTTGTACATCACGACACCAACATTGAGTGACTCTCCTGCAACTACATCGTGAACGTACCGCAGAATCGTGAAGCTGTACGGCACCTTCTCTGTCATTTCAAAACCCTCCGCACCTCATCTATGACACCACTCACTAGTGTCCGGTTCGCCAACACATTATCACGTGTAAGTAGCTGTTTTCCATTGGGTTAGACGAGAATTTGGGTGGTGGCGATTTGAACTGAAAGATCTTGCGATGCTCTTCTGTCGCAGATTGCGGCCACGGGCGACGAAGACGCTGGGCTACCTTCGGCGCATGCATGCCGGCAAGACTGTGTTCGCTCAGGTGATGGGTTTTCTGCCTTGGACCACGTTCGCTCGGATCGTCGCTCGCTATGACGGGGATCGCTCCGTCCGCTCCCTGCACTGTAGCGAACAGTATCGCGCCATGGCGTTCGCCCAGATCACCGGCCGCGAGAGCCTGCGCGACCTCGAGGCCTGTCTCGCTGCGCGACCCTCCAAGCTCTACCACTCCGGCTTCCGCGCACCGGTTCGCCGTTCGACCCTCGCCGACGCCAACGAACGGCGCGATTGGCGCATCTATGCCGATTTCAGCCAGCGGCTGATCGCCCAGGCACGCCGCCTGTACGCCGACGAGCCATTGGCCAGCGAACTCGACGAAACCACCTATGCCCTCGACTCGACCACCATCGATCTGTGCCTGTCAATGTTCCCTTGGGCCACCTTCCGCAAGACCAAGGCTGCGGTCAAGATGCACACTTTGCTCGACTTACGCGGTTCCATTCCAAGCTTCATTCACATCTCCGACGGCAAGCTCCATGACGTCAACGCACTCGACCTGCTGGTCCCGGAAGCGGGCGCAACCTATGTCATGGACCGTGCCTACGTGGACTTTCGCCGCCTGTACAAACTCGATCAGGCCGGTGCCTTTTTCGTCACCCGCGCCAAGAAGAACTTCCGCTTCCGGCGCCTGTATTCCGCCCCCACCGACCGTGCCCTCGGCGTCATCGCCGACCAGACCATCGTCTTGGACGGCGTGCACACCGCAAGCTACTATCCCCGCCACCTGCGGCGCATCCGCTACAAGGACCCCGAGTCCGGCAAGAACCTCGTGTTCCTGACCAACCGCACCGGCCTCGACGCGCTCACGGTGTGCACCCTGTACAGGAGCCGCTGGGAGGTCGAATTATTCTTCAAGTGGTGCAAGGGCAACCTGCGCGTGAAACGCTTCCTCGGCACGTCGGAAAACGCCGTCAAGACCCAATTGTGGATCGCGATCTCGGTCTACGTGCTGGTCGCCATCCTGCGCAAGCGTCTCGCCATCGAGACCCCACTGCACACGCTGCTGCAGATCCTGTCGATCATGCCGTTCGAGCAAGTCCGGCTATACGATGCACTGACAGCGCAAGAGCCGGATGTGGGGCCGGAGCACAGCGCGCTCCAGTTGCCATTGTTCGCTCCGTAACACCAGTTCCGCTCCAGCTTCCAAGCCGTGCTTGGCTGCTCGACTACGGCCGCAGCCAAGCATCCGACGGCAGGCTGCCGGATGGCCCAAGTGCAGCCACCGCTCGCGCTGTCGCAGCTCCTGCAGCCCCGATCCAGCGCATATCCTACCCACGCGGTCTCGGGGGAAACCCCCTACAAGTTACACATCTGCTACAGAATTCGCCCGCTCCAGTTCCAGACGAAAGCCTTTAGAATCAGTCATTTCCACAGCCCGACTACATAACCAGCCTTTGACTATCCCACAAGTCATTGATTCTATTGAACTTCAAACCGGACAGTAGTGGACACCACTCATGTTAGCCCTCGCTTGGCGGATGCGGTCCAGTGCCTTATCAACAGCTGGGCATGCTTCGTCCCACTCCGCAGGGACTGCACGGCGAATCCCATCCAAGAATTCGTCGGATAGAGTCTCCCAAAGGCCAGAAATGTGGCCGAAATCGAGTCTTCGGGTGTGCCTTCTCAGGTCTTGCCGGAAAATGTGTCGGTCCTGTCCGTGGAGCCATCGAAGCCCACCCTCTTTCCAAGGTGGGGGCTGGTTGCCAACCAAATTCTGCGGAAAGGCCAATTCGTGATCAATTAGCCTAATTTCTTGACCCGAATGCAAGCAATTGGGATTGCTCGGTCTTCGGTCCACGTTGTCGATCACCGCATCGAACACGAATGCCCCCAGGGCGACATGAATCGTTTCGTTGCTGACCCTGCTTCCCCTGTGCCAAGCGGCGAAGTGCTTTGGGAGGTACATCGAACCGAACGCCACACTGGAACTGACCCCGAATCGGCGTCTGATACGTTCATCCTGACCAACCTCCGAGAGCCTTGGCGGCAGATCTACCAAGAATGGGTTCGGAACTGGAAGTTGGAGGCGGATTGCTATGCAAGCAGCGACGACCTCCATTGCCAATCCAACAACGCCTTCCTCACAGCCTTCCGAAAGCTTACAAAACAGTTCGATGGGCCGCCCATATTCGTCGTTGCAAGACAAAATCAGTGGCTTCGTGCGACCAGCAGTCACCTCGCGGATGACCTGCGTCGCCGTCAGACGGGTAAGCACGCCCAACCGTCCTCAATAACCAAGTTGCTCAATCTAGACCGCGGCGAATTGTGTCTTCCCGTCACTTGGACCGTATCACCGTTCCTATCACGCCTTCAAAGCTGACATTTCTTGATCGGACCCAGATTTCTGTGGCGGAGAGGGAGGGATTCGAACCCTCGTTAGAGTTACCCCTAAACACGCTTTCCAAGCGTGCGCCTTAAGCCGCTCGGCCACCTCTCCGCAGCCAAGGCCGGGCGAAATCTTTCGCCCGCTTACTCATTGTAACGATCTCTCTGGGGCCACAGCGATGCACTGTGTGGCCGCGGTCGCGACCTACTACGCATCGGCGAACACTCGTTGCTGCACCGCGAGAATTTCGGACTCGGCACATGTCGCGGCATACGCATGGAAGGCTCGTCGCACCAAGATGCGGGCATCTGGCCCGTACGGCCGCAAGGTTTCGTCGACCCACGTGCTGAGATCCCGTTCCGAAGTGGAGTTCTCCGCGACTGCTTCGGCCCGCGTCCGAAACTCCGGCAGGAACCGGGCGCAGAAGTCCACCTTGTATTGCAGCGGTACGAGATCGGAGATCTCGAATGCGTACTCCGGCACCGACACGCCGATCAGGGCGAGCATCTGGGCAAGGAACTTGTTTGAAAACTCCTTGACCTCCCGATCCACCGCCTGGCGATGTTCGTTGAACTCCTCCAGTGAGGCGTCTGGACCCAGCGGAGTGGCCGCCAGCTCGAGATAGAGCTTGTTCTTCGGCTCAGTGCCCGACGGGCGGATCGTCGCCTTGATCCCCCCTTCCACGGTGTAGCTGATCAGGTTGCGCGAACTCTTGTCGGTTTCCGAAAGGAACGGTCCGTACTTGACCTCATCCCAGTAGTCGTTGACGCTCAAGACCGCGCGCCCTCCAATTACCTTCGGAGGATCGCTCCGCAGCAGTTGCTGGATCTTGCGGATGTCGGCCGAGCCCTTGGCCCCCTGCATCACGGTCGACCGCACGGTGTTGGCGTGGTATCCGTAACGCTTGTAGGTGTCGACCAAGTAGTCGTACACCGTCTCCCCTCGCTCCGCCAGTTCCGAAGTCAGCTCGGCCAGCACCACCGCCGCGCCGGCGGCGTCCTTGTCGCGGACTTCGGGCGTGAGCATGAAACCGTGGCTCTCTTCGGCGGCGAGCACGAAGTCGTCAAGCGACGCTCGAATGTCGCGGTACCTGCCGGTACGTTCAAGCGATCCCAGCACTGCGGCGACGTACTTGAATCCCACCAGCAAATCACCGATCACCACACCGTTACGCGATTCAATGAGCCGCCGTATCAGGTCGGTGGTGACCTCGGTCTTGATACCCAAGGGCCGCTCCGGAAGACGTCCTGTAGCTTCCAGCGCGTCCAGCCTGTACCGGGCTAGAATCGCTGCGAACTCGTTGCCGGTCAGAAAGGCGTAGCCGTCTCCGTGGCGGGTCGCTCCGCCCAAGCGATCTGCGTCGGGATCGGTCGCCAAGAGCAAGTCGCCACCGACCTTGCTGGCCAGCTCGATGCCCATCTGCAGGGACTCGGGCACTTCCGGGTTAGGGCTCCGGAACGTGACGTGCTTGAAGTCGCTGCGGATCTCGCACTGGCGATCGACGTAGAAGAGCTGACGCCCTTTGGCGTAGCCCATTTCCTCCAAGCAGCGCCCAACCGTGTCGACCCCAGTGCCGTGCAGGCTGGTAAAGACAAACTTTCCTGCGCCCCCAGGCCTCCGCAAGCGCAACCTAAGGTTCATGTCGATGAATGCCTGCCTCGCCTCGGGAGGAATCGTGTGAATCAGATGGGAGTTGCGGGCTGCGGCCTCTGCGGGGATGTTGATCTCCTTGACGCGCTCGACGATGGCGGCCAGTCTCTCATCGTCAGGCGGGATCTCCTGGCCTCCCTCGGCGTTGTAGAACTTGCTGCCGTTGTCGTCGGGATGGTTGTGCGAAGCGCTGACATTAATCCCACCTTGGGCGCCGACCCAGCGGATTAGGAAGGACAGCTCTGGCGTAGAAATGTAGCCCCCGTCACTCGAGGGCAGGGCATAGACCTCGACCCCGGCCGAGGAGTACACCGTAGCGGCAATGCGTGCAAAGTCCCTGGAACTCAACCCCAGCAATGGGTTTTCCAAGTCGCTTGGATAAGTCCCGCGGAGGTCATGGAAGGCGCGCACGTCGTTCGCGATGACGACTCTCAGCCTCTCCGCCTCGCCGAAGCGCTGGCGGAGGTATTCGACGTGGCCTTGCACCGACGAGGCGATCGTGTAGGGATTGATGCGATTCGGACCCACTCCGACGGGTCCGCGCCGCCCGCCAGTTCCGAAGGGGATCACTTGGTAGAAGCTGTCGATCAAGAGGTCGAACTTCTCTTCCTCAACCATCCAGCGCATGATCGCGCCGTAGTCGCTGCGCGGCACTAATCCAGCGAGCTTGTCCGTTCCGAGCCAGTCCTCGAAATTTGCCAGCGCCGAGTCCTTGATCTCCTCAGGCAGGTTGATCGACTCCACGCCCTGCCTGGCTCGGGCGAGGAGGTTGTCAAGGGCTGTACTCATGGTTGACTCACGTGGCGGCTGGCTGGCTCGAGATCTTCGGGGCGGCCCACGTCGCGCCAGAAACCGGGAACCTCGAAGAAACGCACGGTCTTTCCCGAGCTCACGACCTCCGAAATCGCGTCTGTCAGGTCATATTCGCCGCGAGCAGAAAGGCCCAATCCGGCCAAGGACTCGAAGAAGCGATCACGGAACAGGTAGACCCCGGCGCACAAGAAATTGGTCGTCGATGTGCCCTTCGGGGGCTTCTCCACGATCTTCACGACTCGGTCCGCTTCCACGTATACTGCCCCTCCCCTGTAGGGATCGTCGACATAGGTCAGCGCCAGGACCATCTCCGCGCCAGGACCGCGTTCGATCAACTCGCTGTAGACCTGCGGATCAACGATGATGTCTCCAAATGTGAGCAAGAATGGACCCTCGCCGACAAAGTCCTTCGCGAGCAGCGCTGCACTTCCGGTGCCGTTCGGCTCGTGCTGAACGACATAGCTCAGCTTGATACCAGCGGGCGGGTTATCCGCGAAGTACTCGCGGATCATCTCGCCCTTGTAGCCGATCACGATACAGGCTTCGCCGACGCCGGCAGTTGCGAACCGCTCCAGCTGATGGGCCAGCATGGGCCGGCCGGCTAGCGGCAGCATTGGCTTGGGGCAGTCGGCGGTCAGGGCCTTCATGCGCGTGCCCCGGCCCGCTGCGAGAACTACCGCCTTCATCAAGCTATCCGCGAAAGGCCGCCGGAATTCGAGCGCGCCTAGACCCCTAATCGTAGCGAATGAGGGAGTGCCGATTAGGCCGAGCATCTTGGAGCCAGAGACGGTGAACTGGCTGTGATCGGAGTTGCCGGCAGAGCGCGAACGAGTTCCGCCGGCACTCGTAGAAACGCAACGCTACCTGCCGAGTCTGAGCGGGTCCTCAGAGCGACAGTAGCCGCAATCGTGGAGCAAGGACGGCGCTTGGCCGTGGAGTGCCTCGATTTGTTTGACCGCCAACAGGGACCTGTGCGGTTCCCAGGTGACGCAAGCGGCAAGAACTGCTCTGCAATGACCGGCCCCATGCCTATCGCCAGTCGGTGTTCCTGTCGGCCTCGGAGAAGAGGTCCACCAACCGAGTATTGACGTAGTAGTTCCCCCTGCCCGCAGATCTCTTGCTGAGGAGGCCCTCCTCGGTCAGGGCTTCGAGGTAGCGAGCGGCTGTGGGTCGGGATACCCGCACTTCGCGCCGAACGAAGTCGATCTTGGTATAGGGGTTACGGAAGATATTGTTCACCAACTCGTGTGAGTAGATCCTCGGGAGCTTCGAGCGGATCGCATGCTTGTATTCCGCCATCAGTTCGCGAATTTGTTCCACGATGACTAGTGTGCGGCGAGCTGTCTCCGAGACAGCTTGCAACATGTACAGCAGCCAACCTTCCCAATCCCCCTCATCGCGAACCCCTTGAAGGGCACGGTAGTAGTCAGCTCTATTTCGCGAGATGAATCCGCTCAGGCAAAGGATCGGAGATTCCAGCAGACCGCTACGCACTAGGTACAAGACGTTAAGGATCCGCCCAACCCTGCCGTTTCCGTCTGTGAACGGATGGATGCTCTCGAATTGGTGGTGTATCACGGCCACCTTGACTAACGGATCCAACGAAGACAGCTCGTTGTCGTTAGTGAATCGCTCCAGCTCCGTCATCCTTGCGGCAACCTCGGTTGGGTCTTGGGGTGGCACGTAGACGATCTCGCCGGTGTAGGCGTTCCCGATGACCGTCCCAGGTTCGGTGCGGAAGCCATCGGAGCGAGAGGTCGCCAGCTGGTAGAGCTCAATCAAGAGGTCGTTCGTCAATCGGCTGTTCTCTGACCGAAGCCAATCGAAACCTCGCATGACCGCGGTTCGATAACGAGCGACCTCTCTGGCTGCCGGATCTACTGCCGAGTCGGGGAATAAGTCGGCTCGGTACAGCCAGTCTTGGGTAGTGACGATGTTCTCGACCTCACAGCTTGCGCGGGCCTCCAGTAGTGTTAGTGTGTCCAATAGTATCGTTGGGTTGGGAACGGAGACCGCTCGGCCCTTCAGTTCAGCTAGATGTCTATGGGCTCGAGCAGACGCCCTAAGGACCGCGGGGGTCTCGATTGAGTTCGGCAGTGGCAGCAACGGAACTTCGTAGGTTGATGGGAGCATCTCCGCGCTCTGTTGAATGGTGTTGGTACCGGTTGCCATATCGTCTCTGACGTGTCAAGCTTTCGGCGATTTCTTTCCATGACGAGCCCGACATGTCAACCGTCTTGACACGTCAGCAGTGACCTGTCAAGATTCAGCGGATTTCTTACTACGACAGGCTTGATGTGTAAACGGTCTTGACGTGGCAGCGAGGTCGTATCAAGCTTTTGGCGATTTCTTTCCATGACGAGTCCGACGTGTCAACCGTCTTGACACGTCAGCAGCGACCTGTCAAGATTCAGCGGATTTCTTACTACGACAAGCCTGGCGTGTAAACAGTCTTGACGTGTCAGCGAGGAGTACCTCGTTAGGAATGTCCAAGCAGCGATCATTCAACTGCGCTCAGCACGAGCCCTGATACAAGTCCCGGCCGGCCACCAGAGCCTGCATCTTGCGGTCCGCAACACTGCGGGAGAGCATCCAGAACCCACAGTCCGGATTGACGAAATGGATGCGTTCCTCGCCCAGAATCTTGGCGGCCTGTTCGATGCGGGACGCGATCAGATCCGCAGCCTCGACCTCGTTGTCCTTGATGTCAACGACGCTGAGTCCGAGCCCTGCTGACGGATTGAGATCCTTGAGGGCGTGAAGTTCTTCGTATCCACGCCTGGCGAACTCCAGCAGGAAGAAGTCACAGTGCAGGGCATTGAGGTAGGGCAGCAAGTCATTCCAAATGCCGGCTTGGATCTGCTGCCCGCCGTAGTTGCCGAAGCACAGATGCACTCCCTTGCGCCCGCAGACTCCGTCGAGCACATGATTGAGGGCCGCAGCAGCCCATTCCGACTCTTCCGGGTGGCCGGTGATGTTCGCTTCGTCGAGTTGGATGACCTCGGCCGGAATTCGCTCAAGCTGCGAGCGCAGGACGCCGGCGACCGCCATGCAGAGTTCCTCGCGACTTCCGTAGTGGCGATCGGTCAGCGTCTTAGTGAGCATGTGCGGCCCCGTGCAGGTGAACTTTAACGGCTTGGTCGCAAGATCCCGCACAAACTCATAGTCAGCCGGCAGGTTGAGCGTGCCTTCTCCGATCTGCTCGGTGACGACCCCCGCAGGGGCCGTCCTAAAGGCCATGCCGACCTCAGCCTGGAACAGATCCAGATCGCTGATCGAGTACTCTGTGCGAACGCCGGAGAACTGGCTCACGAAGTAGTCGATCATCCCGTTCGTTTCGGGATGCGAGGGATCGAAACGGTTCAATTCGCCATCGGCTACCACGTCAATGCCGATGCGCTCTTGCGTGTGCAGGACTACTGACACCGCGTCACGCAGCGTACCCTTCGAGCTGTCGCCGTACAGCCATAGCGGGATCGGGTAGCTGCCCACGACGGTGGTCTCAATTGCCATATCGCGATTATACGAACGCGCCTTGGACGCGGACGCGTACGGAATTCGCTGGTGCGCAGGCCTCGCTCGGTACGTGACACCTGTGGCGTGCCACCCACTGCGCGCTGCCTACGTTGTTGGGGCCTGGTCCGACGCCGCTTCGCTGGTCCGGCGCAGCTGCCCGCAAGCGGCAAAGATGTCGCGTCCTCGCGGTCTGCGCACGAAGCAGGGAATACGCGGGTGCAAGATTGCCCGAAAGGCCCGGACACGCCGATCCTCGGGAGTCTTGTAAGGGATGCCCTCGCCGGGATTGAGCGCAATCAGGTTGACCGAGCACTTCAGTCCTGCCACCAAACTCAGCACGCGCCGCGCATCGTCGTCGGAATCATTCACGTCCCGCAACAGCACGTACTCGAAAGTGAGCTTCTCCCACGGGCGCAGCGGGTATTCGTGGCACGCTTGCAGCAGGTCCTCCAATCGGTACTTGGTAGTCAGCGGCATGATCTCCGAGCGCTGCTGCTGATTGGAAGCGTTCAATGAGATCGCGAGCTTCCCTCGCACCGGGTGGCTTCCAAACTCTGCAATCTTCGGCACAATGCCCGCGGTCGAGACTGTGATCCTGCGCTGCGGAATGCCCACGCCATCGGGATCCGCCAGCAGACGCGTGGCCTTCATCACCGAGCCGAGGTTGAGCAAAGGCTCGCCCATGCCCATCATCACGATGTTGATCGGCCGTTTCCGAGCGTCGAGCCCTTGGTCCATCGATATGGCCAGCACTTGCCCGACGATCTCTCCGGCGGTCAGGTTGCGTTCCAGTCCCATCAGTGCCGTGAGGCAGAACTTGCAGTCCACTGCGCAGCCGACCTGGCTGGAAATGCAGAGCGTGTCGCGGGCGGATTCGGGAATGAAGACCGCCTCGACGGTACGTTCGTCCGCCAGGCGGAGAAGGTAGCGCACGGTGCCGTCGGCCGACGAAAAGCGGGAATGGACCGTGGGTTGTCCGATACCGTGATCCCGCTCCAGAGCTTCCCGCAAGCTCAACGGCAGCGTCGAAATCGCAGGAACGGTTCCGACCTGATCCCGGTACAGGCCTTGGTAGATCTGACGGGCCCGGTACGGGGCTTCACCGACCGATCGAATCAGCTCGCTGAGTTCGTCAAGGTCCTGCCCGACCAAAGGTGTATTCACCGGTGCTTCCACGATTCATCGCGCCTGCTAGGATTCGCGCACCTGCCATTACAGCGGCAGCATCTCCAATCGGATCTGCTCGCCATCGATCTGAAAGGCCTCACCGATGGCGTTCGCATCGCTGATAGGCGATTCGGCCAGCTTTGTGCAAAGAGTCTCCGCCATCAGGTGCTCCCGGTGTTGGGCCACGATCCGGGCCGTTCGGTCCGATCCCTCCACGAAGAGTCCGATGCGCCGCGTGTACTCGATGTCCGCAGTCTTGCGCAGGTTCTGTACGCGGTGCAGCAGTTCGCGATAGAAGCCTTCGTCGAGCAGGTCTTCGTCGAGCTCGGTGCTCAGCACCGCAACCATCGTCGAGTCCCCCGCGGCGGCGAAGCTCTCCTCGGCCTCGACGCTCACTTGGACATCCTCGCCGTCTAGGACTAGATCCTCGCCATCAAAGTCGATGCTGGTTGTCCCGTTGGCAAGCAGGCTCGCCCTGAGCTTGGCGGCGTCAAGCTCCGCGAAGATCCGCTTGGCCTGCTTCATCTTCGGTCCCAGCCTCGGGCCGAGCCGCCGGAAGTTTGGCTTGACCACGTACTTGACATGCGCTTGGCCGCCGTCCACAAAGGCGGCCTCGTGGACATTCAGCTCATCTTCCACCAAGGCGGCGTACGGCTTGACGCGCTCGCGCAGGTCCGGATCCGCGATCACGACCTCCGCCCTTCGCAGCGGCTGGCGCACCTTCAGCTGGTGGTCCGTCCGCACCCTCAGGCCCAGCGAGACGATCCCGCGCACCGCGGCCATTTCTTCGGAGAGGCTCTGATCGACGCGACCCAAGCTGACGGGCAGGTCGCACAGGTGAACGCTCTCTCGTCCTGCGACGCCCGCTCCTCGCACGATGTTCTGGTAGATCTCTTCCGCCATGAATGGCGTGAAGGCGGCGCTGAGCTTGGCGACGCTTACCAAGCACTCATAGAGGGTCGCGTACGCATCCGATTTGTCAGCGTCAAACTCGCCCTTCCAGAACCGCTGGCGGCTGCGGCGCACGTACCAGTTCGAAAGCGCGTCGACGAACTTGCCGAGTTCCGCCGCGGCTTCGTACGCGAGGAAGGCATCCATGTTCTCCTGCACACGGCCCGCTAGGATGTCGAGCTCGGACAGGATCCAGCGGTCCAGAAGGGCGCGTTCCGCGGCTGGGCGGCCCGGCATCGTGCTGGGGTCGAAGCCGTCGATCTCGGCATAGATGGTGAAAAAGGAGTAGACGTTCCTGAGTTTGAGCGGAAACTCCTTTTGGATCATGCGAACGTTCGCCAGCGAGTGGCGCGTCGGCGACCATGGCGGGTTGCCGGCCAAGAAGAACCAGCGGAATGCATCCGCGCCGGGCGCGGGCGTGGGCGCTGTCAGAGTCACGCGCTCGCTTGCGGGCAGGCGGGGAACATCGTTCGGCGCGATCTTGCCCGCCCGGGCGACCCCTGCGCCGATCGATTCCAAGTCGCGGGCTGACGCCAGCAGCAACCGTCGCGGCACGAACTTCGCAGGCTGCACCGTCACATGCGTGCGCCTTGTGTCGGAGTCGCACCCCGCCAGCGTGACCTTATCACCCGCCTTCAGATCAAGTGCGTCGAGGTCTTGCCTCGAGATCAGGATTTCCCCATCCGCTGGCTGCTTCGGGACATCCGATGCGGACATCACCGCAAAATCCTGGGCCACGGCATCGAAAATCACATCCGGGGGCGTGTAGTTGCCCAGGGACTTGGACTCCTTCTTGCCAGTGGCGTCGGCCACGTGGCCGAGCACGATGCAATTGCGGAACGGATGCGGGTAAGCCGCCGGCTCGATGCCCAGATCTTTGCTGCACTGCTCGTCAAAGACCAGAGTAGATACCATCAATTGCGAGTAGAACCAGCCGCGCGTCTGGTCGATGGCCTCGGTGATGTAGTCCGCAGGGAAGCGGGACTCGAATTCCTGCTGCCCCGCGTGCGGATAGCCGAACTGCGCGAAGGGCATGCACCCGGAATCGAACCAGCAGTCAATGACTTCCGGCACGCGCCGGTAGACACCGTCCTCTCCCGCCTCGCTCCACGTGACTTCGTCGATCCAGGGCTTGTGGACCATCAGATGGTCGGACAAGGACGGATCGGCGGCCTTGGCACGGTGAAAGTGGTCGAAGGCCGCTGGGTTCTTGGCGAGGATCTCGGCGGAAGACGCGGGAACTGCCATCGCGCCGGTGACATCGTTAATCCAGACGTTGAGGGGGGTTCCCCAGTAGCGCTCCCGTGACAGCGCCCAATCGACGTTGTTGCGCAGGAAGTCTCCGAACCGGCCGGTCCCGATGTGCTCGGGAAGCCAATTGATCTTGTCGTTGTTCGCTAGGACCTGCTGGTTGCGGGCAGTGGTCTTGACGAACCACGCCGGGCGCGCGTACTGGATCAGAGGATCCTCGTCTGCGCGCCAGCAGAACGGATAGTCGTGGCGGTAGTTCTCGCGGTGGACGAGATGGCCGCTGTCCCGAAGCATGCGGATCAGCGTCCGGTCGGCCAGCTTCACCCACTGGCCCGCGACTTCCGTGACGTCATGATCGAACGTGCCGTCCGGCCGGACGGGGCAGAGCAATGGCACCTCGGACGGATCCGAATAGCGATTGGCGGTCTCCTTGTGCACGTCGTAGTCCACCTCGCCGAAGGCGGGCGCTTGGTGGACGAGGCCGGTGCCGCTGTCGAGCGTGACGAAGTCGCCCGAGAGCACCTTCCACAGGTAGGCTTCCTGTCCTCCACCGCTCAGTGCGCCGTCCTTGTCCCAGAAAGCCTGTTTGAAATGTTCGAAGGGTGGGTGATAGCGCAAGCCCAGCAGAGCGTCGCCGCTCAGAGATTTCTCTACCGGCAGCGAGTGGCCCAGCTTTTTCTCGAGAGTCTCGCGCAGAGCCGCGGCTAGGATCAGCGTCCTGTCGCCCGCCCGCACTTTCACGTAGTCGTAGTCCGGCCGCACCGCGACGTACTGGTTGGCGGGCAGTGTCCACGGCGTCGTCGTCCAGACCAACAGCGACGTGGAAGGATCGTCTGCGAGCGGAAGCGCCACGTACACTGACGGATCCTCGACCGTCTTGTACCCGAGGCCCACCTCGCCGGCGGACAGTGCCGTGCCGCCTTGGGGCCACCACCAGACGATCTTGTGGCCGCGGTACAGCAGACCCTGTTGATAGAGCCGGCTCAGCGCCCACCACACGCTCTCGACATAGGACTTGTGGTACGTCACGTAGGCGTCGGAGAGGTCAACCCAGAAGCCCACCCGACGGGTCATCTTCTCCCACTCCTCGGTGTACCGGAACACCGAGTCCATGCACTTGCGGATGAAGCCCTCGACGCCGTAGTCCTCAATAGCTTCCTTGCCGTGGATGCCGAGTTCCTTTTCGACTTCTACCTCTACCGGTAGGCCGTGCGTGTCCCATCCTGCCTTGCGCGGAACGTAGCGGCCCGCCATGGTCCGGTAGCGCAGGAAGACGTCCTTGAACACGCGCGTGAGCACGTGGCCGTTGTGAGGCAGCCCGTTTGCAGTGGGGGGCCCCTCGTTGAAAATGAAGCGCTCGGCACCCTCGCGGAGCTGCAGGCTCTTGTCGAAGATCTGCTGCTCGTCCCAGAACTTGCTGATCTCGCGTTCACTTGCAGCGAAATCGACAATCGGCTTGGCGCGCTGGAATCGGGGCTTGCTCATGGTGGCTTGGGCCTGCAGTATTTTTTAGTGTCTCGCACCGCTGCCGCGCGCTCGGATTGGCAGGAAAGGGAGACCCATCTCAAGAAACGACCAACTTGCGCGGAGTCAGCGAGACCGCTCGAACAGCTCAGTGAGGGGAGGCGCTGCGCTGTCAGCCTGCGTCAACGGACGCAAGCCGAGCAGCCACTCGATCGTGCGCAGCACGGCAGGTGCCGTGGTAATGCCCTCATGGATGAATTCCGCCCGCACCGCACCGCCGGACGCGGCGGCTCCGGCTTGCTCGCCTGTGGATACTACGAAGATCGCTGTGGCAGCGTATGCCTGGTGGTCCAGCAGAGCTGCGAGTAGGCGTTCCAGATCTTCCTCTTGCCGTTCGCCAGAGCCGCTGAGGCGCACTACGGCTAGCCTTGGAGGGTTTCCTTCAGCCTCAAGGTTTGCAACTAAAGCGCTCGGTGGGCGCCCGCCTCCGATCCCGTAGGTCTCCGTGGAGATCGATGCCTGTATTGCGTTGGTCCAGAGCGTGCCGGCAGCCGGGGCTGCGGCCCTGCCCGCACGTGCCAGGTCTTGTGCTGAGAGCCGTCCGGCATGGACGGCCGGGCCGAGCTTGGCAAAGAAGTCGGTCGCTATCCCTCCTGTGAGCCACGCGACTTGGCCCAGCCGCTCGCGTGTCGGCGCGACATAGCCTTTGAAGTAGGCTGGGTCCTCCAGCAGTTCCTGCCAAGCCGACGCCGGAACATCGGTCAGCACTAGCACGACGTGCCGGACGGCCTCTGGCGGCTCGGAGCTCGCGGTCTCTGGACCGGGCAGATTCTCCACAGCTGCCGCGGTCAGAAACTCCAACTGCTCGCTAGACAGAGATGGCAACAGTCCAACCAGCCCCGGGTTTTCAAAGTCCCCCTTGCCGCTGAGGTACGCCAGTTCTCCATCGTCAAGCCCGACCACGGCGGTCGGAAACCAGCCCGTGGGCAGGGCACCTGCGGGCTCGGGAAGTGCCTCTTCGATGTTCACCGCCAGGATGATGTTGTTCCCGGCGTTGGCGATGTAGAGCGTGCGCTTGTCCTTGCTCACACCTAGGGCCGACGGCAGGGAGCCAATGGGGGAGTCAGGGCGTGGCGCGACGCTACGAGCGTCCAGCAATTCGAAGCGATTGTTGGATGTGATGCCGTAGGTCCAGAGGTTGTCGGAATGCGCGCACGCCACGAACAGCCGGGCAGGGTAGGTGAGCACCTCGTCCTCGTCCGCGCCGGGAACTTCGACTTCGCCGCCCACCACTTGCAGGTCCGTGGGGTGCTCGCCCACGGGGATCCTTTCCACTAGGCGCTGGTCCGCCAGTCGGTACAGGCCGACCGAGGCTTCTCCCCAGTGGCTGACCAACAAGTGTTTGCCGTCGGGTGTTTGTCTGGCGCGATAGGGCGCAATTCCCGTCTTGAACTCGCCCAGCACGAGTCCGGACTGCGAGTTGACGACGATTACCCGATCGCGCAGTACATCCAGCACGTAGAGGGTCCGATCATCCCTGTCCAAGATCACGTCTCCGATCAGTGACGAGCAGTTGCCGACGCACTCTCCCGGAAGGGGAAACTCTCGCTCGAGTCGCAGTTCGCCGGAGCGGAACGACAGCTCCCAGACGCTCGCGCGCGCCCCGCCGCTCACGTAGACTCGATCCCCCGCCTCGCTCAATGCCAGGCCGAGCCAAGCGTCGGCCAGTTCGACGCGGCCACGCGGACTCTTCGCCTGCGTGTCGAGCACGCTGATCGAGGGCGTCTCGTAGCCCGACTGCAGTACAAGCAGGTGCCGCCCGTCACGCGACGCTGCTGCCGCGATGGGCATGCTGTTGACCACGACTTGCGTGCCAGCCGGCGTGATTCGCTGCCCGGTCGGCAAGATGACGCTGGAGTCAGGCTGGCGACCGACCTGGATCTGCGCAGGAGCTAGGCCGGTGAACGCTCCAGCCGCAGCCAGGCTGGCGGCGATCAGGGCTTCTGCGCAACCAAGGCGGCTGTGGCTTCGAAGTCGCATGTCTCGCGATAGAGCAAGTGCCGAAAGTCGGCAAAGAGCTCGGGGAGTTCTTTCCCCTCCAGCAGGTAGTCGGGCTTGCGAGGGCCCGTGCCGAACTGCAGCTGCTTGCGGGTGAAGGTCTTATAGATGATGATCCCGCCTGGTCTGGCGATGCGCTTCAACAACGGTACCAGCGGCCGGTGCAGGTACCGGAAAACGGCGACCACGTCGAAGCGGGAATCGCCCCAGTCCGCATCAGTGCTTTCCAAGTCAAAGCAACGAGTCTCGACCGCGAGTGCTTTCTCTGCGGCCAGCTCGGCACAGAGCCGCAAGGCCTCCGACGAGTAGTCCACCGCCAAGGTCTTCAGGCCATAGGCTGCCAGAGCGAGGCTGTTTTGTCCTCTTCCGCACGCGATGTCAACAGCGTCGGCCGCAGCTGGCGCGGACAGCCGGACGTGCTCCAGCGCCTCGCCCAGGAATGGATCGGGGTCCGGAATCACGCCTCGGGCGGTTTTGTGCCTAGCCTCCCAATCGAACCGGGATGCCATGGAGTGGACAGGAAGCGGCCGAATGTCGCCTCCTCGGAGAGGAGCGAAGCCTAGGCGTTGAAGGAGCTACCGCAGCCGCAGGTCGAGGTGACGTTGGGGTTGTCGAACTTGAAGCCCGCTCCCTCCATCGTTTCGACGTAGTCGACCCTGCAATTGTCGAGGTAGAGCAGGCTGGCTTGGTCCACATAGACCTGCAGGCCGTCATAGTTGAAGACCTTGTCCAGCGGCAGCTGGTTGTTCTCGAACGCCATTGAGTACTGGAAGCCGGAACAGCCCCCCCCGACCACGGATAGCCGTAGTCCCTTTGGCGGGGGTTGCTGCTGTCCAAGGATCTCGTTCACCTTCGAAATGGCAGTTTCGGTCATCTGGATCATCGCGGATGCCCTCCTAGTTGACTCCTGAAGCCTAATTATATCGCGGTTTGCGAGCCGCCGTCGAATCGACTTTGGCGGAGGGTGGAAATAGCGGACGGTACCGAGTGCCTCCAAGGCCACTCTTCTGGCTCGGCGTTCACTCTGGCGGGGGGAACGGAGGGAAGCAAATCAAGTCTCCTTTCACAAATGAGACAAAATGAGATGTAACGCCGTTTGTCCTTCACCCGTGAGAAGCAAATCTATTTATCTCTCATAATTCAGATGATATGAAACGCAATCTGGGTTGTCTCTCACACTTAGGGCACAATCCCTGCAGTCTCTCACGCGAGCGTCTAAATGAGATACAGCGTCGTTAGTTTCTCAGCCGTGAGAAGCAAATCCCTTGGTTTATCACTAATCAGCCGATATGAGGCACTATTTAGATGAAGGCGCGCAACCGCTTGACGATCATCTGCAGCAATGGAACAACCAATACAACAATGCGGTGGCGTCACCGGCGGGATACCTTGACAGAAGCGGTAAGGCCGAAGGAGCCACAGCGCAACTGTTCATCAGGTCTAGCTCCGGGCCTTCACATAGCAGGAGGGCTTCACCTACCGGGCCAACAGCATGGTGGCTCTGGATTAGGATGCTGGCGAGGCAAGGCAAGTTCGGACCTCAACACGAAAGCGGATAGAACATGAAGCCTGTCCAATACCATCAAGGGCGGTTCCCGCCTGAAGATCAGCTCGACTGGCAAAGACTGCTTCCACTTATCGGACCGGCGACGAGCGCGCTGGCTCGATACGACGGCATGCTCGCGTCCATGCCGAACCGAAGTGTGCTGTTGGCACCGCTGAGCACCCGTGAAGCAGTGCTCTCGTCGCGTATTGAGGGGATCCAAGCGACCCTGAGCGAGGTACTGGGCTTTGAGGCAGGAGACCGTGCCGCTTCCCCGCAGCGTCTCAGCGACATCCACGAGATCATCAACTGTCGCAGAGCTGTACGACTTGCACAGGAGATGTTGGAGGATCTCCCTCTTTCGGGTCGAGTCATTCGTGCGGCGCACGAGACACTGCTCTCGGGAATCGGGGGAGACAACGAAGGTCCAGGTCAGTACCGGCGTATCCCGAACTGGATTGGCCCTCCGGGATGCACGATCGAGGAAGCCAAGTACGTTCCCATCAGACCGGAAGGGCTTGATGACGCCATGAGTAGATGGGAACGCTATATCCACCAAGACAAACCTGACTTGCTCGTGCAGGCCGCGAACCTACATGCCGAATTCGAAGCCCTGCATCCGTTCCTAGACGGAAACGGTCGCGTAGGGCGCATGCTGATACCGCTGTTCCTGTGGCAACGAGGCTGCATCGATCGCCCAATGTTCTATATCGCCGCCTACTTCGAGGCCAACCGATATGCCTACTACGAGAGGCTGCTCGCTGTCTCCCGCGACAATGACTGGACCGGCTGGTGCATGTTCTTCCTCAAGGCGGTACAGAACCAAGCCGACGACAACTTGACAAAGACCCAGTGCATTCTTGAGCTCCACGAGAAGATGAAGCATCGGATAGACGCCGCTACAAGGTCCCGCCATGCGATTCGCACTCTGGATTGGATCTTCCAACAGCCGGTCTTCTCGACTACGAATTTCGCGGCCGGAACGGGCATTCCGGTACCATCCGCTCACCGTGTCTTGGTGGCTTTGCAAGAACACCGCATCTTGCAGAACATTTTGAAGGCAAGTGGCAGCCGCCCAGCCATTCTTGCGTTCTCGGAACTCTTGGAAATCATCGAAGCATGACTGCTTGCCATTGACTGAGCAGAAGTTTGGAGCGCATTGACGAGGGGGACTGCATGCGAATAGCGATTCTCGGGTGGGGTTCTCTGCTTTGGGATGACGAATCAGATCGAGGCAGGGAATTCAACAGACACCTCAAAGACAAGAAATGGCACCGCGACGGCCCGTGCTTGAGCCTAGAGTTTTCTAGAATCTCCAAGTCTCGGGACGGCGCATTGACATTGGTCTTGGACTATACGAACGGCAGGCCGTGCCAAGTGCGCTACGCATTCAGCAAACGGAGGTGCTGGAGAGACGCCGCTTGCGACCTGCGGACTCGAGAAGGAACGATTCTAGAGCATATCGGGTGCTATCTGCCAACGGAGCCGGAAGAGAACCGCTGGCAGAATGCCCTAAACGACTCCAAGGCCAACATAGAAGAGTGGGCACGCGCCAATAGAATCGATGTTGTTGTTTGGACTGCACTAAAAAGCAACTTTCAGTCGAAGAAATCCGAACCGTACTCGGTCCAAGCCGCGAAGCGTCATCTTCAGTCTCTTGATCGGAAGGGCCGGGAAAGTCCTGTGCAGTACATCGTCAAAGCACCATACTCGGTCCATACCCCCCTCAGAAACGCAGTGCAATCGGAATCTTGGTTTCGGACGCTCGCTGGCGACTGACGCCGGGAGTCGCCCCCCGCCTATTCAGGCACGTGTCTCAAACCGTTACGGTCATAGCCACATACCGCGAGGGGGTCAGCCTCTGCCAGATCAAGGGCCAAGCTGATGCTTATGACGACTCTTAGTCGCGCCCGCCGGCATGCGCGAGTGTGACTTGCCGGGGCTCGATAACCTGCAATTCGCCCCAGTCGTAGATCGCCCTTCGCGCCATCTGAGATATCTCCGCGTCGACGGAAATTTCGATGTACTTCTCGTAGTAGTCAGCTGCGGTCTCGAAGTCGGTCCGTCGCTCATACACCATCGCCATGATGACGTGACTCATGGGCCATTCGTCAGTTTCTCCAAGCTCCTCCATTTGCTTGATAATGAACTCAGTCCGCGGCAGGTCGTCCAAGTTCAGCGCCGCTATAGACCGATAGAAGCGGACCCGTGACGAGCCCGGCGCGAGCTCGAGATACTTCGCGGCCAAGGTGTCGAGCCGCTCCCAGTCGCGTTGATCGTACGCGAGCGGCATCATCGCGTCATAGGGCTGCAATAGATTGGGATCGACCTCGATCGAGCGCTCAAACGCTTCCTGGGCTCCGTCAAAATCCTTCAGAGCCGCTAGCGCTTCCCCGAGCCCTGCCCAAGCCTGGGCGTGCTCCGGGTGGATTTTCACGGCCCTCTCGAAGGATTCGGCAGCCTTCCCGTAGGATTGTCCCTTGCGTAGCGCCTTGATCCCGTTTCGGTAGGCTCTCTTCGCTTTGGGCGGGGCTGCCAGCGTTGCTGCGCTCACAGAGTGCCCAGTAGAGCCGCGGAGCGGCTTTAGGATCATCAGGCCAACGTCATTGCGCCGGGGCGCTCTAACCCGGCCCAGCCTCACCCGGGCGGACTGATGGCCTGGAAGCTCGGCATACAGGTCGCAACCCATCAGATTCGCGGTGCCGGTCCTAGTTGTAAGGCCCTGGGCGAGTCCCGGGTATAGCCAAGGGCGGCTTATGCTGGCGTCCGCGAGAGCCAGGAGTGACCGACACTTCGGCTGAAAGTTGAACTGTCCCCCGGAGTCCGTGTATGCCTGCGGAATTGCCCGCCCGCCGCAACTGAGAACGATCCTGACCGGATCATGCGGGGTGTCTCCGTTTTCTAGCGCAACGCGTCCGGACAAGTAGACCGGCAGACCCAGGTTCCTCGGCGGGCAGGTCCGGGACGGTCCGGTGCATCTCGTTTCGGATCCGCCGTACACTCGCTGCTCGTAGACGCTGTCGTCAGTGGAGTTCGGCTGGTTCGAACTGTTGCTGTGGGGGGACGCTGGTGCGGTTCGCAGGCTTGCGGTTTCGTCGGGACTGCTGGTACGAAAACCGGCACGCATACTGTAGGTCGAGCCTCCCGAGGTCCAATAGCCTGGGCTGGAAGAATAGCTTGGGCTGGAATACGAGCTGCTGGAGCTGCTGGATGTGGCGTTCGAGCCGCCGTAACTCGACGAACTGCTCGGCGAGACCTGGTCCCACTCAGGATTCCAGTTCGAGTCGTACGATGCCCGCTGGGCGGATAGGCCCGCTACCGACAGCAAGAATGCTGCCACACCGAGCCAGCGCCGAGGCCTGACGCCGGACTCGGTCGCTGCCTTGGCGCCAACCAAACTGGCTGGCCGACGTCTTGTACATGGCATCGCGAATCGTATTTCGCTGAGAGAACCTGCTGCCCTTCGTACGTAGCAGAGGACGAACGCTTGAACCAATGAGGCTTTTTTGACGCGCTTCCCGAGCTCTTGGTTTCGAGTGCTCAAAAATCTCCACCAATGCGGAATCTGATCTTGCCTCAATGCGACCACCCGGAAATCAGTGGCCGTGGCGCCCGGCGAGCCCTCAGCGGGCTGCAATGCAAGATCGGTAGCGGCCTGCGCTGCGATGTCGTCGTTGGCACAGGAACTGAATCGAGGCCTATTGTTGGGGAAGCCGGAACGCTACGAGCCGCGCCGGTTCGGCTGCTCCTCCGACACCAATGACAATGTACTGCCGACCGCCGGCCATGTAGGTTATCGGCGCGGCGTTGTGATGCCGGCCGGGAAGCTCGTGCTCCCAGAGGGTCTCACCCGAAGCCTTGTCGTACGCCCGCAGATAGGCCGGCTCGTCCGCATGGCCCCGGTCGCCGACGAACAGCAGCGTGCGAGTTACCAACGTGCCTGCGGCGTTCGGGTTGCCCAGGGGAGGGAGATCAAGGTCCTTGAGCAGCGGATGCTGGCGCGGACCGTTGCCGTGCGGAGTCTGCCAAGCGATCTCTCCCCGATTCATGTCGTAAGCCGTCAAGGTTCCGTATGGCGGCTTGACGATCTGTAGACCATCCACCGCCGCCCTGTAGAACTTGTGCTCGTTGTCGTAACCGCGAACTTCGGGGTCGTCGACCGGCTGCATCCCGACGACAATGTACTGCCTGCGCGAGGACAGGTAGAGATAGCCGGTTTCCGGATCGAAGCCGCTGCCACCCCAGTTCGCGCCGCCGCCCCAGCCGGGTACTTGAATCGTGCCTTGCCGGGAAGGTGGCTCGTACAGTGGCCCGAGGCGATAAGGCTTGGCCGCCTCAAGGGCCAGCGCCTTGATCTTCGGTGTGAAGTCGATCAAGTCGTCCTCGCTGACGCCCTGCATCTCAAATGGCGGCGGCTTGACTGGGAACGGCTGCGTCTTCGCCGCCGTCTCGATCTCGCTCGGGGGCACGGGCCGCTCTTCGATGGGCCAGACCGGCTCTCCGGTGCGCCGGTCGAACACGAACACGAAGCCTGTCTTGGTGACTTGTGCGAGTGCAGGGATGGACTTGCCGCCCACAGTGATGTCGATGAGGCTGGGAGCCGCCGGCAGATCCCAGTCCCAGATGTCGTGACGGATCGTCTGGAAGTGCCAAACCCGCTCGCCGGTCTTGGCGTTGAGGCAGACGATGCTGTTCGAGAACAGGTTGTCGCCGGGCCGGAACTCTCCCGCGAAATTGAATGTAGGGCCGGTTACCGGGAGATAGACGAGGCCCCGCTCCTCGTCCGCGCTCATCATGGACCAGACGTTGGTGTTACCCATCCATTTCCACGAGTCTCCCTCCCAGGTGTCGTTGCCGAACTCCCCTTCTTGCGGGATGGTGTGGAATGTCCACAAGCGCTTGCCCGTGCGGATGTCGTAGCCGCGGACATCACCGACCGGCCAATTCTCTTTCCAGTTCGGGCCGCCGCTGCGCGCGCTCTTTCCGGGCGGGCCGTCTGCGATCTGATTTCCGACCACAGCCACGTCGCCAATGATGGTCGGCGGAGCACTGCAATTGATCAGCGAGCGGATCAGAGGACGCCGCGAGCCGACAGTCAGGTCGGTGCGACCGTTGTCGCCGAAGCTCTGGATGGGTTCTCCGGTCGCCGGGTCTAGCGCGACCAGGTAGCTGTCGCCGGTGCAGAGCAGTATGCGCGCTTCGTCTCCGTCGCTCCAGTAGCCGAGTCCGCGAGTGGCGAATCCGAAAATCCCTGGACGGCCCCAGGCAGAGGTTCCCGGATCGTGCGTCCATAGGGTCGCACCTGTTGCAGGATCGATGGCTGCGACCCCGCTGAAATTTGTGCGGATGAAGAGCTTGCCGCCGACCATGAGCGGCGTGGCCTTGAAACCATCTGGAAATCTCGCCCGCTCGGCCCGGGTGGGCTCGCGGTTCGTCGGGGTCCCTGGCTTGATGTAGTTCGAGTTGTCGAAGGCGTCCCAGGTCCATGCGACTTCCAGATCTGTGACATTCTCTCCTTGGATCTGATCGAGAGGGGAGTATTTCGACGATGCGACGTCGCCCGAGTACTGCGGCCATTCGCCGTCAGCGGTGGTGTACTTGCCGCGCGAGTCGATCCAGCGCTGCAACGCCGCTTCGTTTCTGACCGGCTCGAAAAACGGGCCTTGGTGGTAGGTTTCGGGGACATTGCGCGGATCCGTGCCGGCTCCTTCCGACTCCGCCACTGGACTGATTTCAGTAGCTGACGGCGCGACATAGTCCTCTAGCCAGCTGACAGAGATGGCCTCTTGACCGCTCTCCTGCTTGCGGGCCATGAGCCAGTGCCCGCGCTCGTTCCACGTGCGCCCGCCGCCGGCCTCCGTGTGGCAGAAGAGGCAGTCCTTGGCACCGAAGGCGATAGCTTCGGCGAAGAATTCCGGCATTGCCTGAGCCGAGGGGGTCAGGATGAGCAGAATCAAGACTCCGACTAGGGGGCACATGGTGCTCGCTCAGGCAGTATACCCACAAGGTCTTCCATAGCGTGCAGCGTAACGCTGTGCTCGCTGGGTTGTTGTCTAAGAGTGCGCTGGCGGTAACCGAGTGCGCTGTCAATCGGGAAGAGGGCGAAGCAACGGAGAAATGATTCTACAATCGGACTTCTTTCTTGGCATTTGCTCTGCTCTGATCCTCCCCCCCGTGAATTGGTCCATGTTGAAGTTAAGGAGGACTATCAATGGCGAGGAAGCGTTACAAGCCCGAGGAGATCGTCGCCAAGCTGCGGCAGGCGGAGGTTTTGCATGGCCAGGGCATGGCGATGGCGGAGGCGATCCGGCAACTCGGGATCAGCGAGGTCACGTTCTACCGGTGGCGCAACGAGTACGGCGGGATGAGCGGGCATCAGCTCAGCCGGCTCAAGCAGCTCGAGAAGGAGATCGAGCGGCTGCGGCGCGCGGTGGCCGACCTGACGCTGGACAAGCAGATCCTGGCGGAGGCGGCCCGGGGAAACTTCTGAGCCCCTCCCGGCGGCGCCAGTGCATCGAGCATTTCCGTAGCGGGCTGGGGATCTCGGAGCGGCGAGCCTGCCGGGTGCTGGGGCAGCACCGCTGCACGCAGCGCCATATCCCTCGCGGCCGTGAGGACGACGACCGCCTGGTGGCGGAGATGACCGACCTGGCGTGTCGGTATGGCCGTTACGGCTACCGGCGGATTGCAGCCCTGTTACGCCAGGCGGGCTGGAAGCTCAACGCCAAGCGGGTCGAGCGACTGTGGCGGCGTGAGGGACTGAAGGTGCCGGTGCGGCAACCGAAGAGGGCCCGTATGTGGCTCCACGACGGCTCCTGTGTCCGGCTACGCGCCGAGGGGGCCGACCATGTCTGGTCGTATGACTTCGTGCGTCACCGGACGTACGACGGCCGAGCCTTTCGCACGCTGAATGTGCGGGACGAATTCACCCGCGAGAGCTTAGCGATCCGGGTGCGGCGGCGGCTTTGCTCGACCGATGTCATTGCGGTCCTGACCGACCTGTTCCTGCTGCGCGGCATCCCGGCCTACATCCGGTCGGACAACGGCCCGGAGTTCGTATCCGCAGCCGTGCGGCAATGGATCGCCAGCGTCGGGGCCCGCACGGCCTTCATCGAACCCGGTTCGCCTTGGGAGAACGGCTACATCGAGAGCTTCAACGCGCGGCTGCGCGACGAGCTCCTCAATGGGGAAATCTTCTACACGCTGAGAGAGGCCCAGGTCCTGATCGAAGCTTGGAGACGCCACTACGACGCAGTCCGGCCCCATGGCAGTCTGGGCTACCGACCACTGGCCCCGAAAGTGATCATCCCATCAATCTGGCCGTCCGGCTCCGCTACGCTCCGCCGACCGCCCAGATTGACCGATGCGCCGCAAATACACTAACATTGCGACCGGACCAATCAGTGGGGGCTGATCAAGAAACAATGCCGTTTGTCTCTCACCCGTGAGGAGACACTAATGGTCTTACTTGGACCCGGTGGTATGTGCAGGGATGACACTTCTTGCTGAGTACTCAACCGGCGTCGCAAGCAGCAGCTGCGAATGAGCCTAGTACTTGTAGGGCGTGTGACAGGCTGTTGTCCAAGAGCGTCTGCGTGCTTTCCGCGCAATCCCCCCTTGGCGGAGATGCTGCCCTGATTCCTAAGCTCTTGGAAGCCGAAATGCGACGAGCCGCGCGGGCTCGGCTGCTCCTCCGACGCCGATGACAATGTACTGCCTGCCATCGGCCATGTAAGTAATCGGTGCGGCGTTGTGATGACGCCCCGGTAGTTCGTGCTCCCAGAGCGTCTCTCCGGAAGCCTTGTCGTACGCCCGCAGATAGGCCGACTCGTCCGCATGGCCGCCGTCGCCGACAAAAAGCAGAGTGCGGGTCACCAAAGTACCCGCGGCGTTCGGGTTGCCCAGCGGAGGGAGATCAAGGTCCTTGAGCAGCGGATGCTGGCGCGGACCGTTGCCGTGCGGCGTCTGCCATGCGATCTCTCCCCGATTCATGTCGTACGCCGTCAAGGTTCCGTATGGCGGCTTTACGATTTGCAAGCCATCCACCGCCACCTGGTAGAACTTGTATTCGTTGTCGTAACCACGAACCTCGGGATCGTCGACAGGCTGCATCCCGACCACGATGTACTCCCGACGCGAGGACAAGTAGAGATAACCGGTCTCAGGGTCGAATCCGCTACCGCCCCAATTCGCGCCACCGAGCCAGCCTGGTACTTGGATCGTGCCTTGCCGGGAAGGTGGCTCATACAGCGGTCCGAGGCGATAAGGCTTGGCCGCTTCAAGGGCCAGCGCCTTGATCTTCGGTGTGAAGTCGATCAAGTCGTCTTCGCTGACGCCTTGCATCTCGAATGGCGGCGGCTTGACTGGGAACGGCTGCGTCTTGGCCGCCGTCTCGATCTCGCTCGGCGGCACGGGCCGCTCTTCGATCGGCCAGACGGGTTCCCCGGTGCGCCGGTCGAACACGAAGAGGAAGCCAGCCTTGGTGACTTGTGCCAGTGCAGGGATGGACTTGCCGTCCACGGTGATGTCGATGAGGCTGGGAGCCGCCGGCAGGTCCCAGTCCCAGATATCGTGACGGATCGTCTGGAAGTGCCAGACCCGCTCTCCGGTCTTGGCGTTGAGGCAGACGACGCTGTTCGAGAACAGGTTGTCGCCGGGCCGGAAGTCTCCCGCGAAATTGAATGTGGGGCCGGTTACCGGGAGATAGACAAGGCCCCGCTTCTCGTCCGCGCTCATCATGGACCAGACGTTGGTGTTACCCATCCATTTCCACGAGTCCCCCTCCCAGGTGTCGTTGCCGAACTCCCCTTCTTGCGGGATGGTGTGGAACGTCCACAGGCGCTTGCCCGTGCGGATGTCGTAGCCGCGGACGTCGCCGACTGGCCAGTTCTCTTTCCAGTTCGGGCCGCCCCTGCGCGCGTCCTTTCCGGGCGGGCCGTCTTGGATCTGATTTCCGACCACGGCCACGTCGCCAATGATGGTCGGCGGAGCGCTGCAATTGATCAGCGAGCGAATCAGCGGCCGCCGCGAGCCGACAGTCAGGTCTGTGCGGCCGTTGTCCCCAAAGCTCTGGACGGGCTCTCCGCTCGCCGGGTCTAGAGCCACCAGATAGCTATCGCCCGTGCAGAGTAGGATGCGCGCTTGGTCGCCATCGCTCCAGTAGCCGAGTCCGCGAGTGGCGAATCCGAAAATGGCGGGACGGCCCCAGGCAGTGGTTCCCGGATCGTGCGTCCATAGAGTGGCACCTGTCGCAGGATCGATGGCTGCCACTCCGCTGAAATTCGTGCGGATGAAGAGCTTGCCGCCGACCATGAGCGGCGTGGCCTTGAAACCATCTGGAACCATCGCCTGCTCGGCCTCGGTGGGCTGGCGGTTCGTCGGGACCCCTGGCTTGATGTAGTTCGAGTTGTCGAAGGCGTCCCAGGTCCATGCGACTTCTAGGTCCGTGACATTCTCTCCATGGATCTGGTCGAGAGGGGAGTACTTCGACGATGCGACATCGCCGGAGTACTGCGGCCATTCGCCGCCGGCGGTGGTGTACTTGCCGCGAGAGTCGATCCAGCGCTGCAGCGCGGCCTCGTTCCTGACAGGCTCGAAGAACGGGCCTTGGTGATAGGTCTCTGGGACATTGCGCGGACCCGTGCTGGTCCGTTCTGACTCCGCCACGCGGCTTAGTTCAGTGGCTGACGGCCCGACATAGTCTTCCAGCCAGCTGACGGCGACGGTCTCTTGACCGCTCTCCTGCTTGCGGGCCATGAGCCAGTGCCCGCGGTCGTTCCATGTGCGCCCACCGCCGGGGTCGGTGTGGCAGAAGAGGCAATCCTTGGCGCCGAAGGCGATAGCTTCGGGCAGGAACTCCGGATTCGCCCGAGCCGAGGCGCTCAGGCTTAGCACGATCACGACTGCGGCCAGTACGTGCATGCTGTTCGCTTAGGCAGTATATCTATCGAGCAGGCCTCCGACCAAGATTACGGCAGGCCGCTAATCTCGCTCTACCAGTACTGCTCCCGAATCGCCATCAATTCCGGGTACTTCTCGTCGGTGTCTCCAAGATCAGACTTGAGGCGCAGCAGCTCTTCCTTCAGCCGCTCTGCGATTTCCGCATAGTCCGCATTCCCGTAAACGTTTTCCAGCTCCTGCGGATCCTTGCGCAAGTCATACAGCTCCCAGCCGGGCTGGGTGTCGGCTGTTTTGGCGCCGGGAGCATCCAGCGGCAACCCGTAGAAGAAAATCAGCTTGTAGTCCTTTGTCCGCACTCCATAGTGCGCTGGCACGTCGTGATGGGTGTAGTTCATCCAATAGCGGTAGTAGGTCGACCCCCGCCAGTCGTCTGGCTGCTCGCCTCTCAGAATTGGCAGCAGGCTGTGGCCCTGCATGAATTCCGGCGGCTTCACGCCAGCCAATTCCAGCAAGGTCGGCGCAAGGTCGGTGTTGTTGACCAAGGCATCGCTGCGCGAACCGGGTTCGACCGTGCCGGGATAGCGCACGAGCAGCGGTATCTGCAGGGACTCGTCGTACATCCAGCGCTTGTCGATGTAGTCGTGCTCTCCAAGCATGAAGCCCTGATCGGAGGTGTAGAGAATGACCGTGTTCTCTAGGACACCCTCTTCTTCGAGGTAGGCAAGCAGCCTCCCGACTCCGTCATCGACGCCCTTGACAGTGCGCAGATATTTCTTCAGATAGCGCTGGTACGAGGTCCGCTTGTAGTCCTCTTCGCCGAGATCCTGGTTCACGAACATGTGGTGGCCCATGTTGCGGCGAGTGTTGCGCTTGCCGATGGAGGTTCCGGCTCCGCGTGTTGCCGCAGAGCCGTGGTTAGGTATGCGCCACAGGCTGGGCGGCTCTGGGATTTCGATGTCTTCGTAGAGGAAGTCGTACCGTTCCGCGTTCTCGAAGTTGTCGTGGGGCGCCTTGAAGTGGTGCATCAAGAAGAAGGGCCGGTTGTTGTCACGTTGCTTGAGCCAATCGATGGATGCCTTGACGATGGCGTCCGTCGAGTGAGTCGAGTCATAGGCGGAGAATCGGCGCAAGTTGTCCGGCCATGGTTGGCCCGATTCGCGCATTACGGGGTTGAAGTACGACCCTTGGCCTGGCAAGACGCAGTAGTAATCAAAAGATGGTTCGCGCTTCAGGTGCCACTTGCCGACCATCGCGGTCTGGTAGCCGGCGTCGCGGATCAAGTTGGCCACGTATTGGCGGTCGCCTTCAAGGTGTCCGTTCAGCGTGGTGACGCGATTCACGTGGCTGTACTGTCCGGTAAGGAGCGTTGCGCGGCTGGGCGTGCAGATCGAATTGGTGCAGAACGCATTCTCGAACAGCATCCCCGAGCCGGCCAGCTTGTCCAGTTCGGGGGTGGGGTCCAAAGATGCCAGCCGTCCGCCGTAGGCACCCAACGCCTGTGCGGCGTGATCGTCTGACATCAGGAAGAGAATGTTGGGCTGCTGGGCTGTTGAATACGCCGTGGCGAAGAGCCCCAAGAGTAGTGTGGTAACGCATATTCGCATTGCGGCTACGAGTATATGGTCCAACGAACCGCTGGACGAATTGGCCATCAACGCTTCAACGCTTGTTGGCGCAGGCCGCCGTATGTGCAACTGGTGGGAGCCCGTCACGAGTGTGGTGGAATGATCGTGCGACACATTTGGCGGCCCGACAGACTAAACGCAGAAGCCCTTGGATCGGCTTGCAAGCTGATAATCGTTCCGTGCTGGACAGCGATTTCGTGCATTTGTTGCCATTCGGCGATGATCGCTCCCAGGGCAAGGTGCAATTCGCTCATGCGGCAGCCATGAATTCACTCAAGGGCGCCGCCGATTTCCTCGGGTGCCAGTATGGCGTCGAACCGCACAGTCCAAGCACGAGCTTCTTGTGCGGCCTAGGGGCTGGGATACTCCACTAGACCAGCTCGACTGGCTCCACGTTAGCCTTGCGAGCCCATTGGCTCTCTGGATTCGGATTCATCTCGACCAGCTTTGGGATTCGCTTGACTGTCATGCTCCGGAGCAATTCCTCTTCAAGGGCCGATGTAGCGACTTTCTCGTTCTTTTGCCTCTGGGTCATCAAAAGGCGCGACCACGTCACTATGCAAATCCAGGCGAACCACCCAACTGTGTGTTTGGTGACTTCAATCGAGACATTATCGTGGAGACTCAGAACGCGGTTCCGAGCCTCCTCGCTGCGAATCGCGGAAACCGCATGCTTCCATTCCCGGTCGCGGGCCACAAGCACTTTGTCGAATGCCGGGCCTCGGCACAAGTAGCTGACCAGCACCACCCACACAAAGCTAATCTTGTGGGAGAAGCGGAGCATGTTGTTGATCTTGCGCCGCAACAGCACATATGCTTGGTCTCCAAACCCCAAAGACCCATCTAGGGCCAGATCGAACAATTCGTCTCTGCGAACGAATAGGCGGTATCGCAACAGATCGACACGGTACTTTCGACGGCACCAAGAGATCAGGACACACACCAACCCGAGGTTGACGGACCAGAGCAAGATACTAGCGATTCCTTCCGCGACTGTCATCGATCTTCCGGTCTTGTTTCGCCCGTTTCCGTCAAGTTACTCGAACTACGATCTGGATCCAAGCGATTCTCGATCACCACTAGGCGCTGACTCAAGTGCCGAACGGTGGACTTCCTCAACCGCCGTTCCAGGATCGCCCAGACAATCGCTGCACCCGTGATCCCGTACGATGTCCATTCCCTTGCTTGACTAGCCGTCAAGAACTGGATAGCGATGTCAGCCAGCGTAGTCTTGCCAGCCAATGCGGAAACCATCGTGCTTATAAGATAGACCACCCCGATGATCCCTGCCCACTTGACGATTTGCGTGGCAAGACCAAACGCCCTGTCAATCCGAAGGAGTCGCAAGGATTGATCGCTATCGGGACTGTCGGGCACTAGGTTTCCTATCGGGCCGATTTCATTACGGCTTGCCGAAGCTCGCCGGAACAACGGCGCATTCTAGCGCAACGTCTCTTGGTCCCACAAGTAAATGGGGCATGTACTGCGCGCCATCCCTACGTCTGTGTCCGCGCCACTCACCTGTCTTGACAGACCTTCTTGCAAAGTCCCGGGTTGCAGTCGAAGCGCGGTCGATACGTAGTCCCTGGGGCCCGCACCCAGCATGGCGCACAGCCGTTCGTGTGGCCACGCCGTACCGCCTTGTACGCACCCGGCCCAATGTCCACGGTAACCCCACCGCACTGGCACCGCTCCTATGTGCCGTGAGTTACCAATTCATTCGGAACCACAGACTCAGAAGCTACCGCCCGTCTTGAAACATCGTGCCTGCCGACACCGATGTCGGATGACGATAGGTCACACAGACCAGATGGTTTCGAAAGGAAGAGCGCCCACTCTCAATATGGCGTAGCGTGATCGCGGCGAATACGGTGGGCCAGCGCAATCGGGCTAGATAGTCGTGACAGGCCCATTTGGTCGAAGACCGCGCCTCGAATTGGCCTCAGAACGCAACGATCAAACAGGGAATAACAATGTCAGATCTTCAGGTCCCGGAAGAGTTCTTCCATGGGGCCGAAGCGGCGTCCTTTGCCCTCCTCCAGCTCCTCCATGGCGTCGATCGTCGCCGAGTTGGGGACTCGTACGGAGAAGGGCAATCTCTTTTCGTTGGCCACTCGTACCAGCAACAAGCGGATCGCGTCGGAAACCGACAAGCCCAAGGCCCGTAGCGCCTCGGTAGCTCGCTCCTTGGTCTCGCTGTCGATCCTCGCTGTTACGATCGCGTCGCTTTTCATCTCGCCTATTCAGTAGCATCATCGCAGCCACAATCGCTTTCTTGGGCGGACTTCCGGACATTGCGCCCTTGCTACCAGAGCCCACTACAAGGGCCGAGCTTGAGAACAGGGTGCTTTCTGCAGTAAGCCGTCAGCCACTCGCGAGGCGATCCTATCGCAGGCCGCCGGGGTTGCGTAGGCTGTGGACCGCTTCGCCGTGAGGAAACTGGCGATCACGCCAGTGATGGCTATACTGTCCGCACATTCCATGACCACGACAAGGGCAATTCTACTTCTTCTGTTGGCAGGTTCTCTGCAAGCCAAGCCGCCCAACGTGCTGCTCCTGTTCGCGGACGATCAGCGGCCGGACACGATCAGCGCCCACGGCAATCCCTATATCCAAACCCCGAATATGGACCGCCTCGCAGCGGAGGGATTCAGCTTCAGGAGGGCCTACTGTCTCGGCGCCCAGGGCGGGGCCGTCTGCGTCCCCAGCCGAGCCATGCTCAACACAGGCAAGAGCTTCTTCCGCATTCCCATGGACATGCAAGGGCACACGACTCTGGGGCAGTTGCTCGGCCGCAGCGGCTTCGCGACATTCGCCACGGGCAAGTGGCACAACGGCAAGCCGTCGTGGCTCAAGAGCTTCCAGCAGGGCCGCAACATCATGTTCGGCGGCATGTCGAACCACATCAAGGTCCCGCTGATGGACCTCGGACCCGACGGCAAGCTGTACCGAGAGCGCGAAGGCACCCGTTTTTCCAGCACGCTGTTCGCCGACGCCGCCATCGACTTCCTGCGCAATCACAAGTCAGACGAGCCGTTCTTCGCGTACGTCGCCTTCACCGCGCCGCACGACCCGCGCAATCCCCCGCCGAAGTATCGGCGCATGTACTACCGCAACCCGCCGCCGCTGCCCCCCAATTTCGCGCCGCAGCACCCCTTTAACAACGGACACATGTCCGGACGTGACGAAAATCTCGGGCCTTGGCCGCGCACGCGGCTCCTTGTCCAAGGCCAGCTCTCGGAGTACTACGGCCTGATCACGCACTTGGACAAGCAGGTCGGGCGCATCCTGCGCGAGCTCAACTCCGGCCCGCACGCCGAAGACACCATCGTCATCTACACCGCCGACCACGGACTCGCAGTTGGCAGCCACGGCCTGTTGGGCAAGCAGAACGTCTACGAGCACTCCATGGGCGCTCCGCTGATCTTTTCCGGGCCCGGAATTCCCGCCGGAGGATCGTCCGACACGTTCTGCTACCTGCTGGACATCTTTCCCACGCTGTGCTCGATGCTGGGCGTTGAGATGCCGGACGGAATCGATGGCGTCGACCTCTCGGCAGTTTGGAAAGGCGAAGTCGACTCCGTGCGCGACTCCATCTTCACGTCGTTCCGCGACCTGATGAAAGCGGTTCGAGGGGACCGCTGGAAGCTGATCCGCTACCCCCAGATCGACCACGTGCAGCTGTTCGATCTAGAGTCCGACGCCCACGAAACGCGCAACCTGGCCGAAGATCCTGCCCACGCAGCGCGAATCGCGGAGCTGACCGAGGCCATGCGCCAGTGGCAGGAAAGGGTCGGCGACGATCACCCGCTGGTCGTCGACAATCCCAAGCCCAAGGAGATCGATCTCACCGGGCGCGAGCAGAGCCGGGATCGCTGGCAGCCGGAATGGATATTCGAAAAATACTTTGAGGAGCCCTACGGGCGCATTCTCCGCCCCTAGGCGTGCGAATTCCGGCGATCTCGCCGGGTCAGAGCATTTCGTAGCACTTGCGCGACGCCGTGCAGGTGTCTTCGTCTACGACGTCACCGTCCGGCCCCACAGGCTTCTGGGTCTGGTCGCACCAGTAGATGCGAGTGTTGGACAGGGGCACGGTCGGATCGTCGTCCGCGTCGATATACATGCCCTTCCAGCGGAGGTCTCCGCAGCGGTTCGTAAGGATCTTCAGGCCAGCCCCTCGGTTGCGCGACATGCCGTTCCTCGCAGGTAGCTAAGAAATCGGGCCGTCGGAGCGCGAACTCCGACGGCCCTTGGTCCGGGGCGGGACTAGCCCGCCATCGCGACCGCGCGTTTGACCGCGATGGTCGCCAGTTGCACCTTTGCCTTGTTCTGGCTCAGCGGAGTCGCGGCCGCAACCGCGGCCTTGCCCGCCGCCTCGCCGGAACTCTCGTTCGCAGCTTGGCCGTTCAAGGCTGTCTCTGCCTCGGACGAGCGCCACGGGATCGGTGCCACGTGGCCCAGCACCACCCGGGCGTCCGAAACCTTGTTGCCGCGCATCCGCAGCGCCACGGACGCCGTGACCAGCGGCCAGTCCAGCAATTGCCGCTGGCGCACTTCGTAGGTCCCGGTCTTCCAGCCTGAGGCGCTGGGAACCGTGATCTCGGTCACGATCTCGTTCGGCTCCAGCGTGTTCTCGCGCTCCGACGCCGACGAGGGGATCTGGAACAGATCCGCCACCGCCATCGAGCGCTCGCCCTCCGGGCCGGCCACGGTGACGCGCGCTCCCAGCGAGATTAGCGCCGGCGCGAGGCTCGAGGCGCTCACGAAGTACGCCGGTCCCTTGTTGCCAAGGATGGCGTGGTAGCGGTTCTCGCCCGAAGGCACCAGCGCCTTGCCGTCGTGCATGGCCAGCAGGCCGTAGCCGTTGCGGTAGTACCAGCAGCGCGGGCGCTGCAGCAGGTCGCCTGCTACGGTGCCCATCGCCCGCACCTGCGGCGCGGTGATGCCGCGGGCGGCTTGCAGGAGCGAAGCGTACCCGGCAGCGGCCTTGGAGTCGAGCAGGTCCTGGACGGTCGCCATGGCGCCGATCCGCAGCCCGCCGCCTTGTTTGGAGACGCCCCGAAGCCCGGCGACATTGCGCAGGCTCACCACGCGGGTCGGCGTTTCGACGCGCTCCTTCATCAGGCTGAGCAGGTCCGTGCCTCCCGCCAGCACCGCTGTCAGCCCCGGCTTGGGGCTCAGCGCCTGGGCGGCGGCAATCGCGCTTTCCGGTGCGATGTATTCGAAGTTCTGCATGATTCCTGACCTCCTAGGCGTTGGCGAGCGCTGCCAGCACTTTGTCCGGCGTCAGCGGCAGCGTCGGCACGCGCACGCCGATGGCGTTGGCCACGGCGTTCGAGATCGCCGCTCCCGGCGAGATGGCCGGCGGTTCGCCGATGCCGATCACGCCCCTGTCGTCGTACTTGTTCTGGACCATGTGGACTTCCAGCTCTCCGATGTCGCCCGCGCCGGGGAGCTTGTAGAACTCCATGTCGGGGTTGAGCATCTTGCCGGTCGTCTGGTCGTAGATCGACTCCTCGTACAGAGCCCATGCCACGCCCTGGATCAGCGAGCCGTAGACTTGGCTCTCGCACTGCTCCAAGCAGATCACCAAGCCGACGTCCTGCACGGCCGCGATCTTGTTGATCGAGACCACGCCCGTCTCCACATCGACCGATACGTCGGCCATCTGCACGCCGCCCACGCCGGAGTCGTTCAGCTTCCCGCCGTTCCTGTCGGGCTGCTTGCCCTGTCCGGTGATGGTGCGGTTGCCGAGCTTGCGGCAGGCTTCCGCCCAAGTGAGCGACTTCGAGGAGTCGCTCTTGGAGAAGACCTTGCCGTCCTTGGCCACTAGGTCGTCAGCCTCGGTTTCGAGCGCTTCCGCCACGACTGCCTTCAGCTCCTCGAGCGCGTTGACGGTGGCCCGCCGCGTGGAGGCGGAGGTGCCGCCCACGGTCGTGGAGCCGCCGGACGCGCCGGAGATCGGCAGCTTCGAGCTGCCGATGTTGACCTTGATGTCTGGGATCTGAAGGCCCAGCGTCTCGGCCGCGACCACCGACAGCGTCGTGTAGGTGCCCACGCCCAAGTCTTGGCTGGCCGTGTTGACCGAGACCCCGCCATCGGGCTGAATGCGCACTTCGCAGGTCGAGTCGTGCGGCCGGCCGCCCCAGGTGTGCAGGGACATTCCGAGGCCGCGCTTGACCGGTCCGGAGCCGGAATCGCCGCGCTTGTGCCACTTGTCCGCCCACCCGATCATCTCGGCGCACTTGTCGATCTCGTAGCGATAGACTTCCGGCCGGGCGGTCAGGTCGGCGTTCTTCTTGAAGAAGTCCACCGGGTTTATGTCCAGCTTGGCGGCCAGGTCCTCCATCGGGCACATCGTCAGCACGGCGGCCTGAGGGTGGTTCGGCGCGCGCCAAGCGCGGGCCGGGCCTATGTTCGTCGAGACGTTGAGGTGGCGGGCCTTCTGGGCCAGCCGCTCCTCGTTGTTGTAGACGTACGGCACCGGGGGGCTGCCGCGGCCGGCGATGCCGCCCGTCGACCAGGTCTCGGACTCGTACGCGACCAGTGTCCCGTCCTTCTTGGCCCCGACCTTGATGTTGCCGAAGTCGGAGGGGCGTCCGCCCGCCACCATCAGCTCCTCGTCGCGGTCCAGCATCAGCTTGACGGGCTTGCCGGCCATCTTCGACAGCTTGGCGCAGGCGATGCCCCAAGTGTCGATGTTGAACTTCGATCCGAAGCCGCCGCCCATGTAGGGGGTGATGACGTGGATGGAGTCCGCTGCCACGGTGCCGATCTTCTCGTCCCGCGACAGGCCCTTGGCCAAGTCGCCCGGGATCCGCGCGACCGCTTGCGTGGATGCGTAAACGGTGATGTCGTCGCCGGTCCAGTCCACCACCTGGCCGTGCGGCTCGAGGCAGCAGTGGGTGATGACCGCCAGACCGTAGTAGCCTTCCACCGTAGCGTCGGCGCTCTTCCAGGCCTCTTCCAGGTCCGGCCCCTTGGTGTCATCCTTGGCGGGCTTGACGCGGTTCGCCTCGCCCGCTTTCTCAACGTCCTCGTCCTTGACCCAATGGGGCATGGACTCGTACAGCACGGTCACTGCCGCGGCTACGTCGCGGACGTGCTCTTCGGTATCGGCGCAGATCGCTAGGATCTCTGTGCCGGCCCATTGCACCTCGTCGCCAACGTTGAGGATGTTCACATGGCCCTTGTAGCCAGGGGCCTTTTCTGCGCGCGATGTGTCGATGCCGACAATGCGCCCGTGGGGAACCGTGGAGGTCACCAGCTTGGCATAGAGCATTCCGTCGAGGTTGCGGTCGTAGGAGTACTTCGCTGCGCCGCGGGCCTTTGCCGGGCCGTCTACGCGGTTGTGCCGCTTGCCGATCAGGCTGCGGTCGTCCGCGGCCGGCCAATCGTACTTGGTTGCCATTGCGTACTGTCCTCCCTAGGCGCGTGCCGCGTCGTAAACGGCCTTGCGCACGCCAACATAGGTGCCGCAGCGGCAGATGTTGCCGCTCAGGCCGCTCTCGACGTCCGCCATCGTGGGCTGCGGATTGCTGTCCACGATCGCCTTGCCGGCCATGACTAGGCCCGGCGTGCAGAAACCGCACTGCTGGGCGTCATGCTCGACGAACTGGGCCTGCACCGGATGCATGGAGTCCTCGGTGGAGATTCCCTCGATCGTCTCGATCCTGCGCCCCTGGGCCTCGATCGCCAGCATCGTGCAAGAGTAGACAGGGTCGCCGTCCACCATCACGGTGCAAGCGCCGCAGGTCGCGCGGTCGCAGACTTTCTTTGCTCCTGTAAGGTCCAGTCTGTTGCGGAGCGCGTCGATCAGTGTCACGCGCGGCTCGACCTTCAGTTCGTGGCTCTCGCCGTTAATGCTCAGGGTGATGGCTACCGGATCGGGTCCGACGGGCTCGTGGGTGTCCGCACGTGCCGGCTCGGCCGTCCCGATTGCCCCGACCGCGCCGGCCCCAATCCCGACGCCCTCAATAAAGGTGCGGCGGGAAAATCCCTTGCGCGGTTCCTGATCGAGCCCGCACGCGGGCCCGTCTGTGGGGTTCTTAGAACTCACCTGGCTGCCTCCTTAGTCCAGAATTGTGCAGGCGAAACGCGATGCGTGCCCAGCCAGGCACGCTCGCTGCTGTGCATAGAGACTATAGCAAAGGGCGCACCACGGCAAGCAAGGTTTCTTGTCAACCTTTTTTGGTGCCGTTCTTCAGGGCGATTCGCGGATCGAATGCACGGCGGCCCCGGCGGCAATGCTGTCCAAGCGCCGGTCGCCCGAGACGAGCCGCCCGAAGTTGACATAGCGCCCGTCTGCTAGCGGCAAGGCCGTTGTGCAGAGAAAGAAGCCTCCCCCGGATGTGCCGCCTTGGCGCAGCAGGCCGAGACTCCCGCGCAGGAAGGGCTTCGGATTCAATTCCGACCGAATCAGCTGCATGCCTGCCCCGGCCGCCGCGTAGCCGTTCGGGCGGACCGCGAAGAAGCGCGCGCCGTCGAAAGCACCCTGTTGCGCGAGGCGCCGGAAATGCTCTGAGGTCAGCGGGGCTTGGTCGTAGTCCAGTTCGATGTCGAAGTCGCCCAATGACGTGCTCATGCGCAGCCGCACCCCGATGGTCTTGGCTACACGCTGGTAGTCCGCGCCCTCGAGCAGTGGGCCGCGAACTGTCTCCAGCGCGGCCTGTTTCAGCGCCGGCTCCGCTGCGGGCGGCTCGCTGCCGGCGGCCTCGCCCGCCAGCTGCCCCAAGCTGTTGGCAGCTTCGAAGCGCACCTTGGCATCGGGGTGCTCGAGGTTGGCGCGAATCAGTTCGACCAATTGCTCGTCCGGGCCGGTGCGCGCCGAGGCCCGCAGGGCCGCCGCCCTCACGAACTCGTTCTCATCGCTGAGCAGTGGAAGCAACCTCGCCCGGATCGGCGGGTCGTCTGCGAGGCGCAGGTAGCTCGCGGCCAAGGCCGCGGCCCAGCGGCTGTCCTGGTCATCGGAGTCCAGGTATTCCAGCACGAAGCCCTTCGCATCTCGGGCCTGCATGCGCATCAGCGCCGTCATCGAGGTCGCGATGGGCGCAGCGCTGCGCATGATGCCAGGAGCGGCCGCCAGGCCTCGCATCTTGCCCAGAGCGCCGACAGCCCGGGTCACCGCCAGGCGCTCGTCGTCGTCCAGCAGGGCCGTCAGAGCCTCTGTGACGGCTTCCTCCGGCGGCCCCCCTCCAAGGCGCGCATCGAAGACGTTTCCCGCTGCGAAGGCCGCGGCCGCGCGCACGGACGCCGCCGGGTCGGCCATGCCTCGAACGAGCAGGCCTGCGGCGGAACGTCCTTGAATCCGGCCCAGCGCCAGGTATGCGCGTGCGCGCGTTTCGGCGACGGGCTGCTGGAGCTGCTCCAGCAGCCAAGCGTCCGCCACGGAGCGATCCTCGCGCTGGAGGAAGTCCCCTTCGATGCGATGCACCGGACGGGTCAGCACGAGCCACCCCGCCGCCGCCCCGAGCAGCAGCATGCAGGCCGTCAGGATCCGCACGGCTGAGCGGGGCCAGCCCGCTGAGGCTTCCCCGGCCGCGCTGTCCGAGTCGAGCCAGCCGCTCATTGGCAGTTCACTCGATCATGTGTCGGGGGCCCCGCCGGGGCGTTGCTATGCTTGCCCTGTATGGGCGGGAATGCCGAAGCGATCGCCGCCGTGCGCAAGGAACTGGGCAAGTACTCCCACCCGTTGCTGCTGTTCGACGTGCGCGAAACCGACGGGGGGCGGGTCGAGTTGGTCATCGACCTAAAGGACAAGCCAGCCAACATCCATACATATTACTTAGAGGTCCATCCGCGAGATCTGGCCCACCCACAGTTCCGCTGGATCCTGCAGCGAATGATCTTCGAGGGGCTTCACGACTACTTCGTGGAGATGTTCGAGTACACGCCGCAGAGCTTGGACAACCCGGCAGCGCCCTACGAACTGCAGCGTTGAGGCGAGCTTGGACTTGGCGCAGATCATCGCCGACGAGATCCGCGCGGGCGGTCCGATGCCGTTCCGGCGCTTCATGGAACTGGCCCTGTACCACCCCCGGCTCGGCTACTACGTGAGCCAGCGGGACCCCTTCGGCACGGGCGGTGACTTCTACACCAACGCCCAGCTTCAGCCCGTCTTCGGCCGCCTCCTCGCCCAGCAAGTCGATCTCTGGCGGCAGGAGCTGGGCTGCCCCGAGGACTTCTCGGTGCTGGAAGTGGGCCCGGGGCGCGGCGAGATCGAAACGCAGGTGCGGAAATCCATCCCGGAGATCGCCTGGACCGGCGTGGACTACGGCGACCCGTGGCCCGAGCGGGCCCTCACGGGCGTGGTCTTGTGCAACGAGTTCTTCGACGCGCTTCCCGTGGACTCGATTGAGCGGACCAGCGACGGGTGGCTGCTGCGCGGCGTAGAGCTGCGGGGCGACCGCTTTTGCTGGCAGACGCTCGGCCCGGTGCGGGCCGACGACGCGTGGCCGGAGGTGCAGCCGGGTCGGCGCATCGAGAGCTGCGATAGCCAGGTCACTGCGTTGCGACGCATTGGCGACACCCTGCGGCGCGGCTGGATCCTTGTGATCGACTATGGCTACGCGCGGACGGAGATCGAGCGGGCCGGGCGCTTTCCCGACGGTTCCTTGATGGGCTATTCGCGGCATCGCGCCGACCCCGACGTGTTGCTGGAACCGGGACGCCGGGACATCACGGCGCACGTCAACTTCAGCGCCCTGGAAGACGCCGCCCGGGAAGCGGGGCTGGAGGTCACGCCGGTGACATCGCAGCAGGCCTACTTGCTCGGCTTGGGGGAGCCGGACAGCTTTGCCCGCGCGCTCGAGGCCGAATCCGAGCGCGCCGCCACACTGCTCAGGATGCAGCTCAAGACGCTGATATTCGGCCTTGGCGAGACGTTTCGGGTGCTCGTGCTGCGCAAGCGTTGACCCTATACTCTGGATAGTCTGGTCTGACTGCCATGGTGCCGAACGCTCCACAGGGATCCCTCGAAGAGCTCCAAGGGCGCCGCTTCTCGTTCTATCCCGCAATCCGCGGCATCGAACACAACGAGTGGACGATGCACGACTCGACTTGGTCCGAAGTGCAAGTTCGGAACGGCATGACCGGCCAAGAGTTCTGGATCCCCAAGCGCCATCTCGGGGGCGTTAGCAGTTCCGACTCCCCGGTGCTCATCCTGGGCTTGCAGCGCGAGCTCGAATTCAAGGCCGGGGGGGTCTACCCGTACCGGCGGACAGTCACCGAGATGCCCTCGACGCCCGCGAGCCGGCAGCCGCCCGCCGCTCCGGTGCCCGAACCCAAGCAGCGACTGCTGTCGGGCTCGGACGCGCGCCTGGTGCGTTTGCTCGCTATCGCCATCGGCGTCGGCCTAGTGGTCTCTGTGATCGGCTTCTTGGGGGTGATGGGGCGTTTGCACAACCCGCTGGACCGCTGGCTCAAGCCGGATACCTCCACGGCGGACCAACGCTATATCGGGCTTGGCACGACCGATAGCTACTTCCAGGTTGTGGCGAAGCTGGACAGGCCGAGCTCGGAAGAGTGGATCAGTGCCGAGGAGGATGAGATCCAGTTCCAAGCGCTGTTCTACCCGGCGCGGCGCTACATCGTTGTCCTGATGGGCAGCACCCGCGGCGACATGCGCTACCTAGGCACCCTCCACGATCCGAGCCGGCAGGTCTTGGACTCGGCTCAGTTCTCGCGAGGCGGCGATACCGGCTCGATGATGCGCAACCTGCCCGAGTTCTAGGGAACGGATCTCATTAGAGCCTCACGAACGACCCCCCACTTGCTTGATCGGTGGTTCGCCGTAGCGCGCATCGTTCTGGCATGGTTGAAGCTAAGTTGCGTCCTGACGCTGTAGGATCGCACGTTGGATCAGATCTCAAACGTGCGGACGATCATTGGCTGTCGCGCCTGCACAGCTTTCGGTCTGCCAGCAGGCGTTGATGTGTCGGCGTGAGGTCATCTTGAACTCGTGTTGAGTACACCTTGCCCCGGGGCTGGTCAATCAGCGCCTTATTCCCAAAGTCACGTTGCAGGTCTTTGTCGTTGGTATATAGCAAGCGCGCTCCACTAAGTTGGGCGACCGCGACAATGTGCTCATCGTCCGAGCGGCAGCTGCTTTCCTTCTCCAGCCGCTGCGCCAGAGAGTCAGTCTCATCATCATTCAAGAGCGTGACACGCCCCGCCAGAACCGCTTGTGCGCGCCAATGCAGGAAGGCAGTGTTGCGATCAAGTTCTCGTCGCAACTGGCCGCCGACCACCAGGCGTCCGCGATCCGAGTGGAGCCAGTCAAAGAACGCCTGTCCCGCCGAGGGGCGATTTGAGCCGAACACCTGTCCGACCACGTTGGCATCGAGAATCGCACACATTCTACAGTCTCAGTGACCGCCGTGATTCTTCCATGAAGAAGCGGCGATAGCCCGACGGAGCGCCCAGAATATTCCCTTCTGCGTCCAGCCGCAGCGAGTGGATCCGCACGTCTAGGTCTTCGCGCTCAAAGAACAGGATCGATACGTCGTCGGGCCTTAGCTTGCCAATCTTGTCGCGCACATCCATGCGCACCCGGTCGACTAAGTGGTCGCTGTGAGTCTCGACAACCAGTTGGCGACTCCAGTCGCTGATCTGGCAAAACAAACTGCCGAGTGCGGCCTGGGCGCTCGGATGGAGATGCACTTCCGGTTGTTGCAGCAGGAACATCGGCGTCTTGTTGTCCCGGAACAGCTCGGTGATGACCGGCAGTGCCTGACTGACGCCGTAGCCGACGTCGACCAAGTTGCGCAGCGGGCCCTTGGCCCGGCGTCCGAACTTGCGGACTTGCATCTGGAACGGCTCGCCGCCCCGTTTTCCTAGCGGCTTGACTGAGATTTCATCGAACAGCCCTGCTTCTCGCCCGAACTGCTCCAGCGCTTCTCGCAATGCTCCCCACGACTTGGCGTCTTCGAAAAAGGCTGTGGAAAGGTACATCGGAATCGTCTCGCCCTCTGGATCGCGACTAGGGCGAGAAGGATCGTAGGTTCTACGCGGCTTCGAGCGCACGGGCGCACTGGCGAACGGCCTTCCGGCTAAAGAAGGGGCAAGGAACTCCCCCAGGAGCCGAAGATATCGTTCTTCATCGTTTTGGCTAAAGGGCGGGGAATCGGCGATCGGCTTCGCATCCTCGAGGTGAAACCATCTTGGAAACAAGTGCCGCGCCATCCAGTATGGTCGGGCCTCTTGCATTGCGTAGGACTGGGCTTCTACCGTCTTCACCCACTCGCCGTTGCGGGTCCGGAAACGGATTGCTTGCGACATGTCGTCGGCGAAGTGTCCAGTGAGCGTGACATCATTGCGCTCGAATAGCATCCTTACCGGGATTGGTGCGGTCCCTAGACGACCGAAACTGACCTCGAAACGATGCGACCCACTATCGGATCCGACGGCCTTTCTGTGCCGCCTAGCATTCCTCGCGAATCCATCGAATCCTGCTTTGAACTCTGATGCGCGACCAGCACGTCCGCCCCGGTAATGGGCGATTTCGTCGAAGCTGCCGAGATCGTACGGCGCTTCCTTGAAATCAGGAGTCGTTCCAGAGTATGCGGTGTCCCAAAGCGCCCTGACCAGCGCCAAGAACGAGGTCTTGCCGGTGCTGTTCTCGCCAACGAGCAGTGTCAGAGGGGCCAAGCGCACCGACTGCTTCGCCCTAAAGCAGCGGAAGTTCTCCAAACGGATCTTGTTCACGGTATCGCCCCGATTCCAATGTCGACTTCCGCCGCGAAACCGCACGGAGCAGCGCGTCGAACAGGTCACAACCTTCGCTCCCTCCCGAATGAACTTCGTCATGCAGGAGGGCCGTGTTCGCGGATTTGTGGAAGGCAGGAGCTTTCTTACAGTTTGAATATTATCGTAGTGAGCCCGCTATCTGTCCGTAAGCAACCTCCATAGCTAATGCACCAACATACGCATCGAGGTTTCGAATGCCGGATCCGTCAGGTTGATATCTGGAAGGTGCAACGGCCGTTCAGTGGCGCAGGCTCTGCAGCGCATCGAGCAACTGGTCCCCTTCCTCGGAAGTGTTGGGTGGGCACGCGCCAGTCGAAGCGCGCCTCGTCGCGGATTCCGTAGCACTCTAGGTCGTTGACTTCGAGCAGGCCGCGGATCAGCCGCTGCGCCAGACCGCGCTCGTAGTTGCGGATGGCCGTCATTCCGGCCACCACGGCTTCCCGGCGGGTGCAGTTGGGTTCTACCCCGCCGAAGCGACGCCCGGTCCCGGCGATGTACTGGATCGCGGCCGCAGTTCCAGCCATGCCTTCGTGGTTCTGCGTCCCTGTCTCGAGAGGTCCGGGGAGATCGTCGTCCGCAGGCCGCACTCTGTACACCCGCAACCCCTCCAAGTGCTCCTGTTTGCCGTACAGAACGCCTTGGTGCGGGCCGAAGAACTTGTAGGCCGAGCAGGCGAGGAAGTCGCAGCTGAGGGCCTTGACGTCGATTGAGGCGTGCGGGACGCAATGCAGCGCGGCTACGATCCGAGCCGGCAAGTCTTGGACTCGGCTCAGTTCTCGCGAGGCGGCGACACCGGCTCGATGATGCGCAACTTGCCAGAGTTCTAGCGAGCGGACCGCGCCTCAGGCTTGCCGAGGTCGGCCAAGCGCAAGCTATATAATCAATGTTATATAGCAGGGGTGGAAATGCTCTCATTCAAGATCACCAGTGTCGGTTCGTCATCCGGGATTATCCTCACCAAGGAGGCGATGGCCCGCCTCAGGGTGCAAAAGGGCGACATCCTGTATTTGACCGAGGCTCCGGGCGGCGGGTACCGGGTGACTCCTCACGATCCTGACTTCGCCCGCCAGATGGCGCACGCCGAGGAAATCATGCATGACGACCGCGAGGTCCTGCGAGCACTGGCGAAGTGACGTCTAGAGAGCCTACCCCTTGGTGGTGGGTTTCGTTAGAGGTCGTCCTTGCTATTCATGGCCGCCAGATTGCCGAGCATGGCGGAGTCGATGGCATCCGTGACCTCGGGCTTATCGAATCGGCATTGGCGCGTCCTGTCAACTTGGTGTCATACGGCGATCCTGATGCCGCCTCGCTGGCAGCGGCTTATGCGCACGGCCTGGTCTCGAACCACGGTTTCGTGGATGGCAACAAGCGTGTCGCGTGGGTCGCGGCGCGCCTGTTCCTGCTCGCGAATGGCCGGAGCCTGGAATTCGATCCGTTCGACGCGATCCGGATCATGGAAGCTGCGTCGGCGGGACAGGTCTCCGAAGAGGAGGTCGCGAACTGGTTTCGTCTACGATTAGCGGCTTGAGGCCACGAAATCAGTTCCTCCGTGCACCTGCTGATGGCGTCCAGCGCATGTGAGCCATACGCGTTCGTGTCGTGCCGACAGCGTTCGGGTGCACCTTAGTGGCGCAGGTTCTGCAGCGCATCGAGCAGCTGGTCCACTTCCTCGGAAGTGTTGTAGTGCGTGAGGCCGACGCGCACGAGCCCTCCGGAATCCTCCAGGCCCAGGTCCTCGGTGACATTGAGGGCGTAGAAGTTTCCGTCCCAGACACAGATGCGGCGTCTTGCGAGCGCCTCGGAGATCGCCCGCGGGTGGATTCCGCGCAGGCGGAAGGCCGCGGTGGGCACGCGCCAGTCGAAGCGCGCCTCGTCGCGGATGCCGTAGAACTCTAGGTCGTGGACTTCGAGCAAGCCGCGGATCAGGCGCTGCGCCAGCCCGCGTTCGTAGTTCCGGATAGCCGTCATTCCGGCCACCACTGCCTCCCGGCGGCTGCAGTTCGGGTCGACCCCGCCGAAGCGACGCCCGATCCCCGCGATGTACTGGATCGCGGCCGCAGTTCCGGCCATGCCCTCGTGATTCTGCGTGCCTGTCTCGAGACGTCCGGGGAGATTGTCGTCCGCAGGCCGCACCTGGTATGCCCGCAGGCCTTCCAAGTGCTCCTGCTTGCCATACAGCAGGCCTTGGTGCGGGCCGAAGAACTTGTAGGCCGAGCAGGCTAGGAAGTCGCAGTCGAGGGACTTGACGTCAATGGGGGCGTGCGGCGCGAAATGCACCGCGTCTATGAACACGCGCGCGCCGACCGCATGCGCGAGGCGGATGACGGTCTTGACGTCGTTGATGGTGCCAACCGCGTTCGAGGCATAGCCCACCGCGACGAACTTCGTCCGCCGGTTGATGGCGGAGCGCAGCGCGGACAGGTCTAGCGTGCAGTCCTTGGGCTTGAAGCGAACCTCGCGAACGGTAACGCCTGTCGGCTCGAGGCTCTTCCAAGGCGCGTAGTTGGCGTCATGGTCGAGCCGCGTCACCACGATTTCGTCGCCTGGTCCGAATTCCGATTCCAGCGCCCGGCTGAGCCAGAACGTCAGCGTGGTCATGTTGGGGCCGAAGATGACCTCGCGCGCGGAGCATCCCAGAAGGTCGGCCGCAGCGCGGTGGGCCTCCGCGACGATGGCGTCGCTTTCGCGGCTTGAGTGGAAGGCCCCGTGCAGGTTGGCGTTGCAGCCCACTAGGTAGCCGGAGACGGCCTCGACTACTTGGCGCGGCACCTGGGTGCCGCCGGGGCCATCAAAATAGACTTCCGGGGGTCGGCCCGTTCGGGGATCGAAAATCGGGTATTGGGATCGAATCCAACTTGTGTCGAACGTTCGCGACATGCTCCGCTAACAGCGCCCTACCCCACTGCCGGGTCAGGTCAACACTCCGATAGTGTAAATCTTAGGTATGGGCGTGACCGCTCCGCTCAGATGACCGTCTCCGTGGTCATTCCACACCGAGACCGAGCCGACCTGCTCGAGCGAGTCCTGAGTTGCCTCTCGAACCAGCGCCTGCCCGGCCAGACAAGCTTGGAGGTCATTGTAGTCGACAACGGTTCTAGCGACGGCTCGGCGGACGTGGCCGCTGCCCACGGCGCGCGCAGCGTCCTGCTGGGCTCCAACCAAGGAGTCAGCAAGGCACTCAACCGAGGCATCGAGGCGGCTGACGGCACTTGGATAGCGGTGCTCAACAATGATGTGGACCTCGCTCCCGACTGGCTGGCCGTCATGCTCGAGGCTGCCCAGAGCGCCGATGCATGGTTCGTCACAGGCAAGGTCTACGAAACCGGCGGCGCGGGCGTGCTGGACGGAACCGGTGACGCAGTCTGCCGGGGCGGCACGGCCTGGCGCCTCGGGCACGGCAAGCTCGACGGACCAGAGTACTCGCGCCCGCGTTCGACATACTTCCCCTCGGCCACGGCGGCGCTATTCCGGCGCGAGTTCTTCGACCTCGCCGGACTGTTCGACGAGTCCTTCTTCGCCTATCTGGAAGACGTGGACCTTGGCATGCGCGCCGCTGCGCTAGGGCTGGCGGGCGTGTACGTGCCGGATGCGCAGGCGTGGCATCGCGGCAGCGCGACTTCCGGCCGCTGGAGCAGCCGGAGCGTGGCTTGGATCACGCGGCATCAGCTGCTCCTGATCGCCAAGCACTATTCGGAAGCGCTGCTGCTGCGATTCGCGCTTCCCGTCTTGGCGGCCCAGCTGCTCTGGGCGGCGCTGGCCCTGTCGCGAGGGCGATTCCGGGCGTGGCTGGCGGGCATCTTCCTGGGGCTGCGGGATTGCCGGGCACACTGGCGTCCCCGCTCGCGCCTAGGGGAGGAAGGCTTGGCCGCCGCGCTGAGGGCCGGGGAGGGGGAGATCGCCGCCCTGCAGCTAGCCGGGGGCTGGGACTCGTACTGGAGATGGTATTTCCGGCTGGTCGGGCAGCCGCCGCGGAGGGTGCCTTGACCCAACCCGTGGCGGCGGTCATCGTGGCGTACCGATCGGGTTCGTACTTGCCCGGCTGCCTCGCGGCGCTGGACGGCAAGGTCGAACAGGCCGTTGTAATCGAGAACACGCCCGGCGAGTTGCCTGATCCCGAGCTGCAGCATCGCTTCCCCTGGGTCGATTGGATCAACAACGACTCCAATCGCGGCTTTGCCGCGGCCGCCAACCAAGGAGTCTCCGCGACCAGCGCGCCTAACATCCTCCTGCTCAACCCCGACTGCGTGCTGCATAGCGGCCTCGCCGAGCTAGTCGCCGAGTGTGACGCTGCCGGCGTGGCCGGCGCGGGCGGCTTGCTGGAGGGTTCCGATGGCTCGGCGCAGGTGGGCTTCTTCGCCCGCTCGCTCCCTACACCGACCACCCTGATTTTCGAGGTGCTGGGCCTGAATCGAGCATGGAGGCGTAACCCGGTGAACCGGCGCTACCGACTCTTGGATATGCGCCTTGATGCGGCTTGCGATGTCCAGCAGCCGGCGGGCGCCATGCTGTTGCTGTGCCGGGACGCGCTCGCCGCGGTCGGCGGACTGGACGAGCGGTTCCACCCGGCCTGGTTCGAGGACGTGGATCTTTGCAAGCGTCTGCGAGACGCCGGCTTCAGGCTTCGCTACACTCCCGCTGCGGTGGCCCGGCACGCGGGCGGGCATGCCGTTGCGACTATGCCCCTGCAAGCGAGGCTCTTGGCTTGGTATGGTGGACTATTGCGATACGCCGAGAAACACTTTTCGGGCGGCTGGTTTCGTTGCGTTCGCTGTGCGGTACTGGTGGGGTTGGTATCGCGGACCCTCTATTTTTTGGCGCGGGCTCGCTGGGCCCAGGCTGCGCGCGCCTATTGGAACTCGGCTCGCCTTGTGAGGTCTGGATTTCCCAGCCTGTCGTGATGGCGTAATCGCCCTGCCGGAACTTTCGGAACGGAATCGATCCTCATGTCAGCCAAGCCTCTGGTCTCGGTAACGGTGGTCACGTACAACAGCGGCCGGTTCATCCGCCGCTGCTTGGAATCGGCGCTGGAGCAGACTCACCGGCCGCTGGAGGTGATCGTCATCGACAATGCCTCCACCGACGGCACTTGCGACATTCTAGAGCGCTTCGAGGATCGCTGCGTCGTGGTCTACAACGAGCAGAACGTCGGATTCGCCGCCGCGCAGAACCAAGCGATCGCGCTCTCCCGCGGAGATTGGGTGCTCACGCTCAACCCGGACGTGCTGCTGCTGGCGGACTTCGTCGACAGCCTGATGATGACCGCGAAGATGGACCCGATGGCCGGCACGGTCTGCGGCAAGCTCCTGCTGGCCGACGCCAGCTTCGATATCGAGGGGGTCCAGCGGCTCGACTCCACCGGCATGTTCTTCACGCCCATGCTGCGCCACAAGGATCGCGGCTGCATGGAGACCAACAACGGACACTACCGCCGGTACGAGTACGTGTTCGGCGCCACCGCCGCGGCGGCCTGCTACCGGCGCGAGATGATCGCCGACGTGTCCGTGAACGGGGAGTTCTTCGACGCCGAGTTCTTCACCTACCGCGAGGATGCCGATGTCGCCTGGCGCGCCCAGCTGCTGGGGTGGAAGTGCATCTTCGACCCGCGCGCGGCGGCGTATCACGTGCGCAGCTTGCGCCCCGGCATGCGCAACCAGCTTCCGGCCGAGATCAACATGCACTCGGTCAAGAATCGCTTCCTGATGCGCATCAAGAACATCACGCCCGGCCTCTACGCGCGGAACTTCTTGCCGATCACGTTCCGGGATCTCGGTATCGTGGCGTATTGCATGCTGCTCGAGCGGTCCTCGCTGCGGGCGTTCTTCTACCTGGCCCGGAATTACCGCGGCGCCCTGCGCAAGCGCCGCTGGATCCAGGCGCGGCGGCGCGTGGACGAGTCGTACATGGCTAGCTGGTTCCGCTACCGCCCGGTCAGCGCGCCGCTGCAGGGCGAAGTGGCCGAAGCGACCCGGAGAGCGGAGCTGGCTGCGGAGCCGGTGCGCTATCGGGCCACATGAAAATTGCCCTGCTGGGCACCCGCGGCATTCCCGCCAATTACGGCGGCTTCGAGACATTCGCTGAAGAGCTCTCCGCCCGCCTCGTCGAACGCGGGCATCAAGTTACCGTCTACTGCCGCGCGCACTATGCCAGCGGCCAGCGGGAATGCCGGGGGGCGCGCTTGGTGGTGTTGCCCACAATTCGCGGCAAACATACCGACACGCCTGTCCACACCCTGTTATCCACCCTCCACTTGATGCGGCGCGGCGCGGACGCCGCGATCTTTTGCAACGGCGCGAACGCTGTGTTCTCGTATTGGCCGCGGCTGCTGGGCATCCCGACGGTGCTCAATGTCGACGGCCTCGAGCGCAAGCGCCGCAAGTGGGGAGTCGCCGGCCGCGGGTGGTATGCCGCTTCCGAGCGCTGGTCGACGCTGTGCCCCGACCGCGTGGTCACGGACGCGCTGGTCATCCGGTCGTACTATCGCGAGCGGTTCGGGCTGGACACCGACTGCATCGCCTACGGCGCGCCCGCCGGGCCGTCGGAGTCCGCCGCCAAGCTGGCCGAGCTGGGCTTGGAGCGCGGCGGGTACTACCTCTATGTCGGCCGCTTCGAGCCCGAGAACAACGCCCTGCTGGTTGTGCGGGAATTCGAGCGCAGCTCGGCCAAGCGCCGCTTGGTCATGGTGGGCGACGCTCCCTACGCGGAAGAGTACATCCGCCAAGTGAGGTCCACCCGAGACCCGCGCATCGTGTTTACCGGGGCGGTGTACGGCGAAGCCCACGCCCAGCTCCAGTCGCACTGCCACGCCTACGTGCACGCGACCGAGGTCGGGGGCACGCACCCGGCCTTGGTCGAAGCGATGGGCCGGGGCTGCGCTGTGCTGTACCTCGATACTCCCGAGAACCGCGAAGTGGCGGACCGAGCAGGACTGCTCTATGGCGATCGCCCGGGCGAGCTCAGCGCCCGGATTGACGAACTGGAGGGGGCCAGCAGCGAGCGGATGCAGGCCCTGCGCCTCAGGGCCGCAAGCGAGGCGGCCGAACGCTACAGCTGGGAGGCGGTCGCGGACCGCTACGAACGTTTGCTGGAGTCCCTTGTAGCGCGAGAGTGAGCCTTGGCGATCCGCCGGGGCACTACATTAGATAGGTCAGATAGGTCCGGAGATCGAGTGCCGAGTCCCGAAGAACACACCGCCCCGGCCCCATCGGTCGACGACTATTTCGGCCGCGGCGGCGTCTTGGCGGCGAGCATGCCCGGCTGGGAGGACCGCACGGGCCAGCTCGAGATGGCCCAGGAGATCGAGCGGGCAATCGCGGAAAAGCGCAACCTGATCGTCGAAGCGGGCACCGGGACCGGCAAGACCCTCGCCTATTTGGTCCCGTTAGCGCTAGCCGGCCGGAGGGCGGTGATCTCTACCGGTACGAAGAACCTGCAGGAACAGCTGGTCCGCAAGGACGTGCCCTTTCTCGAGAGTGTCCTCGGACAGCCCTTGCGGGTGGCTGTGATGAAGGGCCGGAATAACTTCCTCTGCATCGAGAAGCTGGCCGAGCAGGAACGCAGGCCTTCGCTGAGCGGCATCGAGGAGACCAGCGAGTTCGCATTGATCCGCGACTGGGTCAAAAAGAAAAGGACCGAGACAGGAGACCGTGCGGAGTTGGCGAGACTTCCCGCGGATAGCAAGCTCTGGCCGCGGCTCGACGCGCGTCGCGAAGCGTGCCCGGGCCGGAAGTGCAAGCAATTCTCAGAGTGCTTCGTGACCAAGATGCACCAGCGCGCCCGCGAGGCGGATCTGGTGGTGGTCAACCACCACCTGTTCTTCGCCGACCTCGCCATGCGGGCGGACGAGGACGACTTCGGGCCGATCATTCCGCCGCACGACACCGTTGTGTTCGACGAGGCTCACGAGATGGAGAGCGTGGCCAGTCAGTTCTTCGGGCAGGTGTTGAGCAGCCACCAGGTCGAGGATCTTGCCCGGCACACCCTGGCCGTTGCCAAGCAGGGCGGTTTCGCTTCAAGCGATCTGGATGCGGCGGTGAAGTCCTTGCGGGCCAGCGCCAAGGCATTCTTTGCCTTGTTCGAGGACTTCCAGCCCCGGCAAGTGTTCAGCGAGCGCGCGACGTTCCGCTCCGACCACGCGACGCAGTACGCTGGCTTGGATGCCGGCTTGAAGGGCCTCAACTCCACCCTCAGCTTGGTTCGGGAGCACAGCGAGGAGACGCAACTTCTTCGCGCGCGAGCCAGCGAGATTAGGGCGCTGCTCCGCGTGTTGCTGGGCGATGCCGGCGATGTCGCGCGGGTAGAAGCGGAAGGCAGCTCGGCGCTGGCTTCGGTGGCTGATGACCAGACCGGGAATTTCGTCTATTGGGTCGACAAGCGCGGCAACGGCGTCTACCTGCATGCCACCCCGATCGACCTGGGACCGGTCCTCGACGAGCGCCTGTTCCGCCAACACGCCAGCGCGGTGCTCGCTTCGGCGACCTTGGCTGTCGAGGAGAGCTTCGAATACATCCGTGGCAGGCTGGGCCTTCACTCTGCCTACGAGAGCGTGATCCCGGGCCACTTCGACTTTCGGCAGCAAGCCCTGCTCTACCTCCCGGCGGAAATGCCCGAACCGAAGGCGCGCGAATTCCCGGAGAGAGCCGCGAGCGAGATTCAAAGCGTCCTCGAGATCACCCGCGGGCGCGCGTTCGTGCTCTTCACTAGCTACCGGCAGATGCGCGAGGTGCATCGGATCGTATCGAGGACATTGGAGTTTCCCTGCCTGCTCCAAGGGCAGGGGTCGAATGCGGAGCTGCTCGACCGCTTCCGCCAGACGCGGAACTGCGTCCTGTTCGCCACGGCCAGCTTCTGGCAAGGCGTGGACGTGCCCGGCGAGCAACTCAGTTGCGTGATCATTGACAAGCTGCCTTTCGCAGTCCCGTCGGACCCAATCGTGCACGCTCGCACGGAACGGATCAACGCCGAGGGCGGAAACGCGTTCCGGGAGTATCACGTTCCGCGGGCAACGCTGGCGCTCAAGCAGGGCTTCGGGCGGTTGATCCGCACCGCCTCGGATCGCGGCGTGTTGGTGCTGTTGGACAACCGCATCCAAACGAAGGCCTACGGGAGGATCTTCTTGAACAGCCTGCCCGACTACGCCCAGACCGCGGACTTGGACGAGGTGGCGAGATTCTTCGGCCGGTGAGGCTGCAAGTCAGCCGAGCAGCTCGGCGATCGCTTGGTCGGCGAACAGCAGGCCGCTGTCCGTGAGCCTGAGCTGCCGCCGTTCCGCAACCAGCCACCCGCGCTCGGTCAGAGCCGCTGCATTGGCACGCAGCCCCTCCCACTCGCTCGCGCTGCACCGCACGCCCTCCCTGGTGCGCAGGCCGGTCAGGATGCGGTCTTCGAGCAGGCGCTCGGAGTCCAGCCGCTCCGTGGAGACGCGAGCGGGGTCCCCGCGGTTCAAGCGGTCGACGTATTCGGGGGCGCTGGCCGCATTCGACCAGCGGCGCTCGCCATCGAACGAATGCGCATCGCTGCCGAACCCGAAATACGGCTCCATGCGCCAGTACTTGAGGTTATGGGCGCTCTCCGCCCCCGGGCGGGCGAAGTTCGAGACCTCGTAGCGCTCGTATCCGAGGTCTTTCAAGCGCTCTAGGGCGTGCAGGTACAGATCCAAGATCAGATCTTCAGCAGGCACCTCGCTAGCGCCGTAGCGCGTGCCCCCGGAGCGCAGCTCCCGACCCAGGCGGCTGTCGTCGTCAGACTCCAGCATGTAGATGGACACATGGTTGGGACCGAGCTGCTCGAGCCACGCCAGGGACTGCTGCCAGGAGGCCCAAGTCTGCCGCGCGAGACCGGCGATCAGGTCCACGGAAATATTGGAGATCCCGGCGGCGTCGAGCCATTCGAGCTCCGTGCGGACCGTCTCGGCATCGTGCTTGCGGCCGGCAGCCTTGGCGACCTCCGGGACGAAGGACTGCACCCCGAAGCTGACGCGGTTGATGCCGGCTCTGGACCATGCTGCGATTCGTTGAGGCGTGGCCTCGCCTGGCGCGACCTCGATCGTTGCCTCGCGCCAAGCATGCGAGGGCAGTGCCCGCGCCAGCGTCTCGAATTCGTCAGGCTCGAGCAGGCTCGGGCTGCCCCCTCCTAGGTAGAGGGTCTCGGCACGCGGAAGCGCTGCCTCGCAAACCTCGCTTGCGAGGCAGCGGAGGTATTCGGCGCGCAGGGCCCGAGAGTACACGTCCGAGCGGAAGTTGCAGTACGTACACTTCTGCGCGCAGAAAGGTATCGAGACATAGATGCCGGGCAGCGCCACGGTCTTGCTCCTCCACGCGCGCTTGGTCAGTCGTGCTTGGCCTTCTTGGCCGACCTCTCGTGGACCTCGCGCTTCACTTGATTTGCTAGCTTGCCCGCCTCGGATGCTGCTTTCTTGGTGGCCTCGGCGACGACCGGCTTGGTCTTGGCCCAGGCCTCTTCCATCTTCGGCTTCGTCTGCTCCCACTTTTCTTCGATTTCCGGCTTGGCCTTCTCCCAGGTAGCTTGGGCCGTGGGCTTGATCTTCTCCTCGAAGACGTCCTTGGCCGCCTGGCGCACGCGGGGGTCGGACGCCACCTTGCGCACCGCCGTGCCGATCAGGTTCTTCAACAGTGGCATGCGCAGGTATCGTACCAGCTTGGCCCCGGCCGCGAGGCTGCGTCAGGCCGAGCGCACCTTGTCGAGGAACAGCTTGTGCAGGCGCGGGTCGGCCGTCAGTTCCGGATGGAACGTGGCCGCGAGGTGCAGGCCCTGCTCGACCAGGATCGGCTCGTCCCCGTCGCGCAGCAGGGGCCGGACCTGCGGTCCGATCGAACGGATGATCGGAGCGCGGATGAAGACAGCTTCCAGCGAGCCGCTCGCGGTGCGCTCGGCGAATTCGGGTTCCGGCTCGATAGTTCGGATTGAACTGTCCACCTGGCGGCCGTAAGCGTTCCGCTCGATCGACATGTCCACTGCGGCCAGCGACCGCTGCGGCGGGTTCGAGACACGGCTGGCCAGCAGGATCGCTCCGGCACAAGTGCCTAGGATCGGCTTCTCGCGGGCGAATTCGAGCAATCCGTCCCAGAGCCCCTCCCGCTCGAGCAAGATGATGTTGGTCGAGCTCTCGCCGCCTGGCAGGACCAGGCCCTGGACTTCGCGCAGCTGGCTCGCGTAGCGCATCTCGACGGGCTCGACAGCGAGTTCGGCCAAGCGTTGCGAGTGAGCCTCGAAGTCACCCTGCAGGGCTAGTACCCCTATCTTCATCGCGGTGCTCGCGCCCGGCTGGGGCGACCGCTGACGGGCCCTCGGCTAGCGCTGCGGTACTTGCTACCAGCCACGCGTCTGCAGCAGCTCGCCTTCGTCAAGGCTTGCCACATCGAGGCCGGGCATCGGCTCCCCGAGGTCCGCGCAGGACTCCAGGAGTTTTTCGGGGTCGCTGAAGAAGGTAGTCGCCTTGACGATTGAGGCCGCCCGGCGCTCCGGATCTTGGGACTTGAACACGCCCGAGCCGACGAACACGGCTTCTGCGCCAAGGCTCATCACCAAGGCGGCGTCGGCCGGAGTGGCGATGCCTCCGGCGGAAAAGTTGGGGACCGGGAGCCGGCCTTCGCGGGAGACCCACTCCACCAGTTCCATCGGGGCCTGCAGGTCCTTGGCCATGCGCGCCAGCTCGTCGCGGCCCGTCACGGTCAGATGCTTCATCTGCTGGCGGATGGCGCGCATGTGGCGCACCGCCTCGACCACGTTGCCCGAGCCCGCTTCGCCCTTGGTGCGGATCATGGCCGCGCCCTCGGCAATGCGCCGCAGCGCTTCGCCTAGGTTGCGCGCTCCGCAGACGAACGGGGCCTTGAAGCCGTGCTTGTCAATGTGGTGCTCTTCGTCGGCAGGCGTGAGGACTTCGCTCTCGTCGATGTAGTCGACCTTGAGCGCCTGCAGCACCATGGCCTCTGCAAAGTGCCCGATCCGCGCCTTGGCCATCACGGGAATCGAGACGGCCTCCATGATCTCGCGCATCTTTTCGATGTTGGCCATGCGCGCCACTCCGCCTTCCTTGCGGATGTCGGCCGGCACGCGCTCCAGCGCCATCACGGCCACGGCGCCCGCTTCCTGGGCGATGCGGGCTTGGCTCGCATCGGTGACGTCCATGATCACGCCGCCCTTGAGCTGCTCTGCCAAGCCGACCTTGAGCCGAAATTCGTCCGTGAGGAACATGCTGCCGCCTGTCTCCCGCGTGTCGCGCATCGAACGCGGGTACTGATCTAATCCTAACGATGCTTGCCGCAAGCTTCAAGCGGACAGGCTGCGAAGGCGTCGGCGCTGCGGCGCGGACACAGCTGTGTCCGCCCGACCACGGCTCAGAAAACATGCCGCGAAGTAGTATGCTGCTAGGTCATGCCCACCGGATCGGAGCTATTCGTCCGCAGTCTGCGCAGCCAAGGCGTGGAGAACATCTTCACGCTCGTGGGGGACCACCTCAACGACGTGCTCAAGACCGCCGCGCGCGACGGCATGTCGGTATATGATACGCGCCACGAGTCCGCGGCGGTGCACATGGCGGACGGCTGGAGCCGCCTCACGCGCACGCCGGGCGTCTCGATGGTGACCGGCGCTCCCGGGCACACGAACTCCATCACTGGCATAGCCACCGCCAACGCCACCGCCGTGCCCATGCTTGCCGTCAGCGGAATGAGCGATTCCGGCGCGCGCGACCGCTACGCGTTCCAGGACATGGATCAACTCAAGCTGGTGCAGGGCATTGCCAAGTACGCCGCCGTGCCGGCCCGCTCCGGCCAGATACCCTTTCATGTCCAGCGCGCGTTTCTGGAGATGCTGCATGGCCGCCCCGGCGTGGCCCACCTGAGCGTTCCGGTCGATCTGTTCACCGAGCGGAACGAGACGCACGCTCCGATACCTGGCGAGCGCATCGAGATCCTGCGCAGCGGGCCCTCCAGTGCGGACCTCGCCCGTGTCATGGACCTGCTGGCCGCCTGCGAGCGCCCGGCCGTGGTGGCCGGCTCGGGGGCTTATTGGTCCGGGGCCGAGGAGGAGCTCCGGAAATTCGTTGAAGCGGTCAACGCGCCCTTGTTTACCACCACCCTGGCCCGCGGGATGGTCTCGGACGAACACCCTCTGTGCTTCGGCTACGCCGATTCCACCATCAACCCAGGCGTCACCAACGCCCTGCGCAAGGCCGACTTGGTCTTCGTCGTCGGCAAGCGCATGGACTATGGCCTCCGCATGGGCGGCTCGCAGTTGTTCGGGGAGGGAGCCAAGACTGTCCAGATCGATCTCTGTGACACCGAGCTGGGCCTGAACCGGAGGTTGGAAGTTGGAATTCTGGCCGATGCCAAGACCACTCTGGCTGCCTTCAACGAGGCGCTGGCGGAGCGAGTCGCGCCGGATCGCTCCGACTGGCTGGCCGAAGTGGGGCGTGGCTGCGACGAGTACGCGGCCAAGGTCGCGGCCGAGATGGCCGAGCCGCGCGCGCCCATGCACTCGCTTCACGTCTATGAGGTCTTGCGGGAGAAACTGCCGTCCGATGCGACGATCTGCTGGGACGGGGGAGATTTCGTCAATTGGGGCCGCTATATGCTTTCTGCCCGCCAGCCGGGCCGCTGGATGCGGCTCGGTTCGTTGGCCGGCCTGGGCGTCGGCCTTCCGATCGGTCTCAGCGCCCAGATCCTGCGGCCCGATTCGAAATCCGTGGTGATTACCGGCGATGGCTCTTTAGGGTTCTACATCGGCGAGCTCGATACGGCCGTGCGCTTTGGATTGCCGCTCGTCATCATCGTCGGGAACGACGCCGGCTGGGGGGTCGAGCGCGAACTGCAGGAGGGCTTCTACCCCGGCTCGCCCACGGTCGCCTGCGAGCTGAGGAACACCCGCTACGACTTGGTGATGAAGGGGTTCGGCGGCGACGGTGCCCACGTGACGTCGCGGGATCAGCTGGCGGACGCGTTTGACCGCGCGTTCCGCAGCGAAAAGCCGTTCTTGGTCAACGTCGAGATCGCGGGTTTGGGCTCGCCATACACCCGCAATCAGCTCGCGCTGCGGGCTGGCTAGCCCTGCATGCGCTGGGAGCGGAGGGCGCGGGGCCTGGCGGTCGCGCTGGCGGCGCTGGTGCCGTGGCCCGGCCTAGGCCAGGCGCCGCCCTATGAGTCCCCGCCGGAGGACTTGCCTAGGGAGGTCGGGCCCCAGCCGATTCCCTTCGACCATCGGCTGCACATGCAGAACCGGATGGCGTGTGCCGATTGCCATCCCGGCTCGAGGGCGGCTCCCCGAGCCGGCTTGCCGGATCGCGATCAATGCATGCAGTGCCACCAAGCGATCGCCGCCGACAAGCCCGCCGTGCGACAGCTCGCCGCCCTGCCAACGGGTAGCAAGATCGAGTGGCGGCGGGCCTATCAGGTGCCGGATTTCGTCTTTTTCAGCCATGCCGAGCACGCCAAGGGAAGCCTGGCTTGCGCCGATTGCCACGGTCCGGTGCAGGAGAGGCGGGTGCTGATGCAGGAAGTGTCGACCAACATGGTGGCCTGCATGAACTGCCACGCGCTGCGCCAGGTTTCTAACGAATGCTTCTTGTGTCACGACTTAGGCCAGTAGCTCCGGTCCGCCCGCCCGATCTCTCTGCTGCAATGATGGGGTAGGCAGACTCTTGGCGCGGCGTCGCCCTGCGCGCGGCCCGGCCGGGACTCTCCGAGCCGCGTCCCGCGCATGGATTCAGACAAGCCGAGCCCTGCCGACGGCTCCCCGCCCCTGGCGACAACTCTGGGCGGAGCCGTCGCGGATATCTTCCGGCATCCGGTGGATCGGCTGATCCGCCACTGGAACTGGAAGGCCGCACTGATCAGCGCGTGCCTGCGCACGACGATCTTCTTCACGGTGAACCTGACCGCCAGCTGGAACAGCGCGGTGTCCGCCGCCGTCACCGAGCTGTTCTACCGAGCTCCGATGGTCGGCACTTTGGCGGCCATGTCGCAGTCCTTCCGCCGGGTCCAGCCCGCTTGGGTGGCCAGCGTGGTCGTGATGGCGGTCCTGCCGGCCATGGGCCATGGCATCGAATTCACGGTCCACTGGTTCCGCGGGACGGAGAAGCTGTCCGCGAGCGTGGCCGTGTCCGTGGCGTTCTCCATCGCCACGACCGGGCTGAATTACCTGTTGCACAGGCGCGACGTGCTGGTCGTGGGCGACGGGGCAAGACCGTTTCTTGCCGACATTTTCCAAGTGTGGCCGCACCTGTTCGACATATTGCTGAAGAAGCCGATGCGCCTGCTCCGAGGAGCGGCGTTCGGGGCGGACTCGTCTCGCACGAAACCCTGACGAGCTGGCGCTCGGGCTAGTGCGTCAATTTGAGTGACGCGGGTCGCGACCGGGTAGGCCGTAGAGCGCCAACATCGTCGCGCGCTTGAGCTTGACTTGCCTGGCCGGTGGGCGTTCTACTGGTTTCAATGCCTCCAATACCCCAAGCCGAACAGCGCTCTTTGACCGACCGCCTGATGCAACTCGCAGGCGGAAGCTACACCCCCGAACAGCGCCGCAAGTACTACATCAGCGGACCGCAGTGGGCCGGCGCGTACGAGGGCCAGGCCCTCTTCCACGCCCCGACCCGGGAGCCAGTGAGCTTTGAGGAGGTGATTCGCCACCTGGGCGAGATCGGCATCCCTTGCTGGACGACCCACGACACGGACGTCATCGACACCAACGACCTGTTCACGGACCGCCAAGCGGAGACGGTTGCCGGCATCAACAAGGCCCTCGACGAGCACGGCGTGCGGTGCTCGATGGTCACCTGCGAGACCTTCTTCCATCCGGTCTTTGCCGCCAGCGCCGCAGCCGAAGCGCCGGAAGTGCGGAGCTATGCGGCGCGACGCCTCGAGAACACCGTCGAGATCGGCCACGAACTGGGGGCCAGCTTCGCCGTTTACTGGCCGGGCACGCTCGGCTATATGGTCCAGGGCGCGATCGACGAAACCCAGACCCTGCGCTGGTTTGCGGACGGGCTGAATGCCGCCTGCGCCCGCGACCTGCAGGTGGCCGCCGACAAGGGCCGTCCGGCCCTCAAGCATTGCTTGGAGGCGAAGCCCTTCGAGCCGCAGGCGCAGATCATCCTGCCCAGTAGCGACGCCATGCTGGCATTCATCTCCAGCGGACTGCTGGACCATCCCGAGATGGTCGGCCTGAACCCGGAATACTTGCACGAGCTGATGTGGGGCGGCGCGACGCGGGCGGTGCTGGCGCGCGCCCTGCTGTGCAACAAGCTGTTCCACTTCGACATCAACGACGGTTACCCGCTCAAGCATGACGTGGATCTGGGCATCGGCGTCGTCAATCCGCTGGATTGGCTAAACGTGCTGGTGCTGCTGCGGTCGCACGGCTACGAAGGCCCCTTCAACCTCGACTTCAAGCCCCCCAGGACCACTTCGAACTACGGCGTCTGGAAGGTCAGTTTCCCGGGCGCAGTGGACCGCTTCATCACCCTGTGGAACATTGCAGGGGAGGTCTTGGAAGACCCGGTCATGCGCGAAGCCACCGAGGCCCTCAAGGCTGGCGGCGGTGCCACCGGCGGAGTCGACGATGTCGTGGAAGCCAACCGGGAATTGCTCACGCTACACGAGCTGATGGCGCACCGGCTGTTCCAACTGCTGGTCGGACAGCACCGCGGGCGGGTGTTCGGCGGGTAGCACGCGGCTTCAGGACTGGATCATTCTCCAAGCTCGGCGGGAGGTCGGTGGCGTTGAAATAGGGTTCGCTCTGCCCAACCTTGATGACCGCGCTGTCCTAAGTGATTTCCCCAAGTCGTGTAAGGTGCTGTCCTTTCGTTGTGTCATGCCCCGCCTTGCCCTTGGTCAGGCGAACGCCGGCATCACTTCCTTGACGAACAGCGCCATGGACCGCTTCTGCTCCTTCATGCCGAGGCCGAGGCTCGCGTAGTAGGTGAAGTGGTCAACGCCCAGCTCTTCGTAGCTCCGGAGCTTTGCGATGACCTCGTCCGGGGTCCCAAACATCAGGTTGCGATGGAGCATCTGTGGCTCGTACTCGTCTCGGTTCTCCAGATCCGAGAGTTCAATCGTCCGAGGAAAGCCGTTGGCTACGTCACCGAGGTTCTTGAACAGGTTCTCAAACTGCCCGAACTGGCGCATCGCGGCCTTGACCGGCACTTCCCAATCCTGCTTGCGCTCGTACACCACCGTGTGGCGCATGGCGGCGAAGATCGGCCGAGGCTGGCCGGGATTGTCGGCCAGGGCTCTCCCCAATCGTTCCCGGTAGCGTTCCACTTCCGACATAGGACGGGCCAGGGGCCAGGAAAGGATGTTGCACTGGTGCTTGACTGCAAAGGCGTACGTTTCCGGCGAGCGCGCCGCGATCCAGATCGGCGGGTGGGGCTTCTGAAGCGGCTTCGGCACCGAAGTCGCCGCCGGGAAGGACCAGTACTCGCCATTGTGCTCGTAGTCGCCCTGCCACAGGGCCTTCACCGCTGGCAGCATCTCGCGCACGTAGCGGTGCCCTTCCGCACGATTCAGGCCGGGCTGCATGCGGTCGAACTCGCGCTGGTAGGCGCCGGAGCCGATGCCGAACTCGAGCCGCCCGCCACTGTAGAGATCCAGCAGCGCCGCCTCGCCTGCGAGTTTGATGGGGTGCCAGTACGCAGCCACCACCACGGCCGAGCCTAGCCGAATGCGTGACGTGTGAGCCGCCCACCAAGTCAGGATCTGGAACGGATTCGGCGCAATGGTCATCTCCAGCGCATGGTGCTCGGCCGCCCAGGCAATAGCAAACCCTCCCTCGTCGGCCATCTGTACCATCTCCAGCGTATGGGGCGCGACATCCGTCATATCGACATCCGGCCTCAGGCGCTCCATGTTGATGGCCAGCTGAAACTTCATGCTTCAAAGGCTCCCAGCCGGTTGTTGGCGGGTCGATCTTCGGTCGAGTCACATCGCGGGGATTCAAGCTTGTCGTCCGTAATGTCGCGAGTTCGACATTGCTCGGACACAAGGGCTCACCGGACCATATACACGGCCACGCCGACTGGGCACGGACCTTCCCCAGATCGTAGCGTGGCGAATTGTATCGCACTCGGCATCCTGGACATTGGTCTGCGCCACGCGAAACTGCGCAACTCGAATGAACCGGGAACTCCATGCTCCCTTCCGTCAGCCGGAGCAGATCGCCGGCCAAGGGAACGCCGAGGGTCGCGAGCCGGTATTTCTCCTTCTCGGACCAAGCACGTCTGGCATCGAGTGGAGTGTTGCACGCTCACGGCGAGCGTTCTTTCCGAGCGCGACGCGAGCGGCCGCACCATCAAGAACTGAGGATTGTGAGCATGACTGGTGGAACGGAAATGCTTACAGCGTTCCCCGTAGAGATATGCCGCTCAAGGGTCCGTCGTTTCGACCCTGGCGCCGCCAGCGCTACGATGCTACACGGGCGTCTGACGCCGCCCCTCCCCCTCCTTCAAGCCTTAGTCCGGGCGGGTGAGGCGGACAGGCCCTTCCAGGTGCTGTAGCACATCGCAACCAGCACTAGCGCGAACGGAAAGCCGGTCATGAGAGCGGCAGTCTGCAGCGCCACAAGTCCTCCGCTGACCAGTAGCGTGATGGCTACGATCCCTTCGAATGCGCACCAATAGACCCGCTGAACGACCGGCGGGTCGAGCTTGCCCCCGGAAGTGATGGTGTCCACGACGAGGGAACCTGAATCGGACGAGGTAACGAAAAAGACGATCACCAGAACGATGGCAATGCAAGAGGTCAGGCCGGCGAGCGGCAGCGCCTCGAGCATCCTGAACAGAGCCAGCTCTGGTTGTTGGGCCTCCACCGCCGCGAACGCGGCGGTCTCGCCTCCGTTGAAATAGTGCGCGAGTGCGGTCCCCCCGAAAGCGTTCATCCAGAGCGCGGACACTAGCACCGGGACGACCAACATGCAGCCGACGAGTCCGCGCACCGTGCGGCCTCGAGAAATCCGGGCGATGAACATGCCCACGAAAGGGGACCACGAGAGCCACCAGGCCCAGAAGAACGTGGTCCATCCGTGCATGAACTCGAAGTCGTCACGACCCACCCAGTTGCTCAGAGGCCCGATCGCAGCCAGATAGTGGCCGATGCTGGCAGCAAACGCGGAGAAGAGGTCGAGTGTTGGCCCCACCGTCAGCACGAACGCCAGCAGCATCAGGGCCAAGAGCAAGTTGGCCTGGCTCAGCCGCTTGACGCCCCTGTCCATGCCGGCGACCACCGACGCAGCCGCGACGGACGTTATGGCGGCGATTATCAGCACCTTGGTCGTGTCGGTAGCCGCTATGCCGGACAGGTGGGCCAGGCCCGCTGCGATCTGCTCGGCACCGAGGCCGAGCGACGTGGCCAGCCCAAACAGCGCGGCGAATACCGCGAGGATGTCGATTGCGTGACCGAAGCGGCCCCAGACGGCTTCTCCCAGAACGGGGTAGAACGCCGACCGCAGCGTGAGCGGCAAGCCGAGATTGTAGGCAGCAAAGGCCAATGCGAGCGCAACAACAGCGAACATCGCCCACGGGTGCACGCCCCAGTGAAAGATCGCAGAGGCGATGGCCAACCTGTGCGCGGCAGCGGTGTCCGCAGCATCAACTCCCAGCGGGGGATTCCGGAAATGGTCGATCGGCTCGGCCACCCCAAAGAACATCAGGCCAATGCCGATCCCGGCAGCGAACAGCATGGCGAACCACGACCAGACGGAGTATTCCGGCTTGGCGTCCGGACCGCCGAGGCGGACGCGACCGAGCGGCGTCACCGCCAGCAGAAGACAGAACAGGACGAAGACATTGGCCGCGCCCATGAATACCCATGCGAACGTCGAAGTGAGCCAAACGTACAGCCCTTCAAAAACGTCAGCGGCAGCGTCCCGGAACGCTAGCGCGCCCGCCACGAAGCCGATGATCGTAAGGCTGGCGACGACAAATACCGGGTTATGAATATCGAGCCCGAAGATTCGGACGTTGTCTTGGCCGATCTCGTAATCGCTCTGGGTGGCGTTGGTGGCCATGCGGGATCCGAATCGTACCGGGTTTCCCGAACACCTCATACGTTGCCTGCGACCCTTAGGTGCGGAGAGTTCCGCCGACAACCGCACTACTGATCGAAGCCGGTTGCAGCCCCTCCGACCGATTATCCTGCAGCAACGTCGACCGTGCCCGTGATGGAACCTCGATGTGTTCGGGCCGCCACCGTTGCAGGGCAGGTCGCGTGTCGGGGAGTCCGGGAGGTACTGTCGAGTTAACGAGCGACAATTTTGATGATGGCGTCACTGAAAACGCAGTTGACAGGATCCAGCTCAGCAGCTTGGCCACTTTCGGGCGCTACGGCCGGGAAAGACTGGATTGCTTGACCACATCCTTGGTTGGCATTGGGATTCCTCGTCTTACCTTGACAGTACCCCCAGGAGTAACCGGTAGAATCTAGATCGGGTGTCCGGCTGGCGAATCAGGCTTGCTCTGGCCGTTTGGTGTTGCGCGTCCGTCATGGAAGCGACCGAGCCCGCCGAGGCCGTGTTCCGGGACACGGTCCAGCCGATCTTCAAGCAGCACTGCCTGGGTTGTCACGGTGAAGGTGAACTCTTCGGCCAGCTTGACCTGCGGAACCGTGACGGACTGGTGGGGGGCGGGTCGCGAGGGCCAGCGATCGTTCCGGGAGATGCAGGCGCAAGCCTGCTGTACCGCGTGCTCGATCATTCGGGTGAACTCCGGATGCCGCCCGCAGGAAGGCTCCCCGATGAAGCGGTCGCGGCAATCGGCGAGTGGATCAACGGGGGGGCACCCTTTGCCGAAGGCTCGACTGTGGCGGACCTCGACTGGGGCGAGTTCGAGGAAGAGGACTTGTGGGCGTTTCGCCCGGTCAGCAAGATCGACGCGCCTGGCGACGTGGATTCGTTTCTCCGCATCAAGCTGGCCGAAGCCGGACTGACTCCGGCGCCGCGCGCGGACCGTCGGACGCTGATCCGTCGCGCGACGATCGACCTGACCGGCCTGCCGCCCGCTCCCGAGCAGGTCGAGGCGTTCGTCACGGATCCCGCTGGCGAGAAGGCTGCGTTCGGGAAAGTCGTGGATCGCCTCTTGGCTTCGCCGCGCTACGGCGAGCGTTGGGGTCGCCACTGGCTGGACGTGACGCGCTACGCAGACACGGCCGGCTTCTCGAACGACTACGAGCGGCCCAATGCCTGGCGCTATCGCGATTACGTCATCCGCTCGTTCAACAATGACAAGCCCTACGACCGCTTCGTGCTCGAGCAGGTTGCTGGCGATGAGTTGTTCCCCGGTGACCCGGAGGCCGTCTTGGCGACGGGCTTCCTGAGGATGGGCCCGTGGGAGCACACCGGCATGTCGGTAACGGCCGTTACGCGGCAACAGTGGCTCGACGACGTGACGCATTCGACGGCGACGGCCTTCATGGGGCTCACGCTGGGATGCGCCAAGTGCCACGACCACAAGTTCGACCCCATCCCGACGAGTGACTACTACCGCGTGCAGGCGGCGTTCGCGACCACCGCATTCGCGAAGCGTCCTCTGCCGTTCTTGCCGGAGGAGGACTCGAGCGGTTTCGCTGCCGGCAGGAAGCGCATCGAAGGGCTGATCGCGCAGCTCGAGGAGAAGCGCGACCGCTTTGCCGGGATCAGCCGGCGCCACCTGGTGCAGAAATTCCGCGTCAGCCGATTCGAAGACGTGCCGGAAGTGAGTCGCAAGCTGGACGCCGGGCTGACTGACGAGCAGATGTGGGCGCGGCGGATCGTCAACAAGCACCTGAGCCACCATGCTGAGTCGATCAAGCGATACGAGCCCTTGGCGTATTCCGTCACGAGCGGGCTCGTCGAGGGCTGGAACGACGTCGGACCGGGGGGCGCAGGTAGCTACATGAAGAAGCCCGACTACGAGAACGTCAAGATGCACGTGCTCGTGGGTGGCAGCCTCGAATCCCCGGGCGAGCGTGTCACCCCCGGAGTGCTGAGCGCGATCGAGCGGTACAGCGGATTGCGAGCTCCGAAGCTCCCCGAAACGACCTCCGGACGCCGTTCGGCGCTGGCAAAGTGGATCGCCGATTCACGCAATCCGCTCACGGCGCGAGTGATGGCGAACCGGATCTGGCAGCACCACTTCGGTCGAGGCTTGGCCGGGAACGCCAACAACTTCGGGAAGATGGGCTCGAGGCCGACGCACCCGGCGTTGCTCGACTGGCTGGCGAGCCGCTTTGTCGAGGAGGGTTGGAGCGTCAAGGCGCTGCACCGGATCATCATGGCCTCGGACGCCTACCAACGTGCCAGTGATGTCCCCGAAGGGGCGGCCGAGCGCGATCCGGGAAACAGCCTGCTCTCGCATTTCACGCCCCGGCGCGTCGAGGCCGAAGTCCTGCGCGACAGCCTGCTGGCGGTCGCGGGCGAGCTGAGCCAGTCGATGGGCGGACCGGGCACAAACCCCCAGATCAGTCGCGACGCCGCCGAGCAGCCCAGGTTCACGCAGGGAGGACTGAGGCCGCCCTACTACGAAGAAGGCCGCAGAAAGGACCGAAACCGGCGCTCGGTCTACAGCTTCCAGCAGCGCAGCCTGATCGATCCGATGATCGAGGTTCTCAACGGGGCGTCGGTCGACTTATCCTGTGAGCGGCGGGACGCGACGACGGTCCCCACGCAGGCGTTTGCCTTGTTCAACGGGGAGTTGAGCTATGACTTGGCGCTGGCTTTCGCGAAGCGGCTCCAAAACGAGACGGACCGGGTTGTCGAGCGGGCGTTCGAGCTTGCCTACGGCCGCTCGCCGAGCGAAGAGGAGCGCGCGCTCGCCGAGCGACACGTCAAGGAGATGACCGCCTACCATCACGAGCACGCGCCGGCGCCACGCAGGGAGCGCGAGGCGTTGGTACGGGCGCTGCCGAGCCAGCTATCGGGGGCGACGTTTCACTTCACCGAAGACCTGCCTCCGTGGGAGTACGAGGAAAACCTGCACGCAAGCCAGGTGGGACCCGAGACGCGGGCGCTGGCGGATTTGGCGCTGGTGCTGTTCAACTCGAACGAGTTTGCCTATGTCTACTGAGTCAACACTCCATCGGACACGGCGCGAGGTCCTGTATCGCTCCGGGCTGGGGCTCGGCTCCATCGCGCTGTCGGCCTTGCTGGGCAGGGCAGGACCGCTCTCCCCACGGAAGCCCCACCACAGGGCCAAAGCCAAGAGCTGTATCTTCCTGCTGATGGAGGGCGGCCCTTCCCACATCGACACGTTCGATCCGAAACCGAAGCTGAACGAGCTGCACATGACGGAGTTCGCCAAGGAACGGACGAAGTTCGCCGCGGCGATGAATACGGGCAAGCGCCACTACGTCAAGAGTCCGTTCGAGTTCCAGCGCGTCGGCGAGCTCGGTATCGACATCAATACGCGCTTCCCGCATTTCGCGAACGTCGTTGACGACATCTGCTTCTATCGCGGCCTGCAGGCCGAAAGCGTCAACCATCCCACGGCGCTTTATCACCTCAACACTGGGAACCGCTTCGGCGGAGATCCAGCAGTAGGTTCGTGGGTGTCCTACGGGCTGGGGACTGAGAACGAGAACCTGCCGGCTTTTGTGGTCTTGCCCGACGTTGCCTACCCGCAGGGCGGTGCCGCGAACTGGTCCAACGGCTTTCTGCCCGCGCACTACCAGGGAACGGCACTACGGGCAGAGGGGGCTCCGGTGTTGGATATGAATCCCCCCGCTGGCGTCACTCCCGAGCAGCAGCGCAAGAACCTCGACCTGCTGGGCAGTTTGAACGCAATTCACAAACAGCGCCACCCGGACCACGACGAGCTCGACGCACGCATCCAGAGCTACGAACTGGCGTTTCGGATGCAATCCGAGATGCCCGGCGTGGTCGACCTCTCGAAGGAGCCCGTTTCGACGCTCGAGCTCTATGGCGTGGGTGACCCCAACCCCGAGGTCGACGCGATCGCGAAGCGCTGCCTGCTGGCGCGACGAATGGTTGAGGCTGGCGTCCGTTTCGTGCAGGTGATCGTTGGCGGTTGGGATTCCCACGACTACATCGAGAACGCCCACGGAACCCGCATCACGGCAATCGACAAGCCGATGGCTGGCCTGATGAAGGATCTCAAACGCACGGGCCTGCTCGAAGAGACTCTGGTGGTTTGGGCGGGGGAATTCGGTCGCTCCCCGGACAACGGACTCCGAGGGGGAGGCAAGGCCTGGGGCCGCGATCACAACGCCAAGGCGATGCCGCTGTGGATCGCGGGCGGCGACGCGCCTCGCGGACGGATTGTCGGCGCCACCGACGAGGTGGGCGACTCGGCCGTTGAGGTCGTCCACCCGATCAAGGATTTTCACGTTACATTGCTGCACTTGTTGGGGCTCGATGACGCGAGCCTGACGTACTTCGCTCTAGGCCGCGACAAGCAACTGAGCCAAACCGGAGGCGAGCTAGTCCGCGAGTTGGTCGCGTAGCCCTCGACTGGAACGGCTCCGGTCGGCGAGGCAATCCAAACTCACGCAGGGACGTGTGGCATCTCCCCGACAATCCTGCTGGCGCTGTAATTGGTGGTGCGCTGCCAAAGACGAGCAGCGTAAAGCAGCACCGAATGGCCCTGCCGCGTTCTGAAGTAGCGGCCGCGATAGCCACAATTCAGGGAACAGACGCCCTACCGTGCCACTGTGCTTGCATTCGAGTTTCTGGTACTCATGGCACGCTCAGGCGAGGTTCGTCTCGCTAGATGGCGAGAGATTGACATGAAGACGGCCGCTTGGACGATTCCGGCCGAGCGGATGAAGATTAAACGAGAGCACCGTGTGCCGTTATCGGCCCGGGCGCTGGGCGTCCTGGGAGAGGCCCATGAGCTCTGGGACGGCGCGGGTCTGGTCTTCCCCTCAGTGAGAGGCCGGCCACTTACCGATTCGACGATCAGCAAGCTCGTTCGCGAGAAAGGTATCAAGACCGTTCCGCACGGATTCCGGTCAAGCTTTAGGATCTGGTGCGCCGAGTGCTCGGATGCGCCGCGAGAAATCTGCGAGCTGGCTCGCGCGCACGGCAACTTAGATCGCGTTGAGCCAGTTCATGTGCGAACCGATCTCTTCGAGAGGCGTAGGAGACTCATGGAGCAGTGGTCTGAGCACCGCGCGCGGCAGGCGTCGCGTGTGACGGTTGGCAGATCCTCCCGCAACGTCCGGAAGCTGTGCAGCGCCGTGCGGTCCCCGGCAGGATCGGCCCGTTCGCTTCAGTGTGATCACCACGACACGGAGCTTCGCCACGCTCTGCGGCGCGCTACACTGGCGGCCAGTCGCACGGGGTTGTCTCAAAATGTGTCGGGTATGCTGCGCGGGTTGCTCGCTCTTGCGCCCGCGCCGCGCTTGTGCGCTGGTTGTCACGGCTCTGCTCGTCGTCGCAGTGGTTCACGCGGACCCATTCTCGGTTCGTGTGACATTCGGCTATGGCGACGCCCCTCCCGACCGCTGGGTGGGCTCGATCGGTGCTGACGCCGCCAGAATCGACGTACTCGGCGGCTGGCTCTTCGCCGGCCAGGACCGTATCGAGCTAGATTCGTTCGAGCTTGTCACCAAGCATCCCACACGGCCGGAGCCCATTCGAAAAGGCCTGATTGTGCGTGGCTCGGCGGATCCGGGCGCGCGTCTCGAGGTCTCGACCGATCACGGCGATTTTTCGTTCCGGCTGGACGAGCTCCCGGCTGGCGGCGAGCTTGTATTCCTTGACGGCTTGGTTCGTGTTTCCGGGCTGGTCACTGCCGAGAAGCTCACAGACGACTCCCGCTTCGACGACTATCCGTCGGTAGCCGTCGCCGCGAACGGCGATTCTTGGCTGGTCTGGCAGTCCTACAGCGGCGGGCGAGACGAGATTCGCCTGCGCAAGTTCGACGGGTCCTGGCGCACCTTCAGTCCCGTCCCGGGAGTGACAGGCGACGTTTGGCGCCCGCAGGTCGCGGTTCCCGCCGACGGGCGCCCGTGGGTCGTATGGTCTCAGCAGAGGGACGGCAACTTCGACTTGTACGCCCGCGAGATGGACGAAGCGAGGAGCCGCTGGGGTGACCTGGTCCGGTTGAGCTCGCAACCGAACCCGGACATCGAGCACCACGTCGTCGGGGATTCGCGCGGCTGGCTGTGGGTGGTGTGGCAAGGGTTCCGCGACGGCGATTCGGACATTTTCCTGCGATTCCATGACGGCTCAAGCTGGTCACGTGAGATTCAGGTCAGCGAGCACCGGGCGAACGATTGGGAGCCCCGGATTGCGGTCGACCGGCAGGGATCGGCCGCCGTGGTGTGGGATAGCTACCGCAATGGCAACTACGATGTTTTCCTCAGACGGTTCGCCGGCGGGGAGCTCGGTCCGCTCGTGGCCGTCGCGGCCACAGAGAAGTTCGAGGCCCACGCCTCCGTCGCGGTCGATCTGGACGGACGAGTCTGGGTGGCCTGGGACGAGGGCGCGGCGAACTGGGGGAAGGATTCCGGGCCAACGACCGATTCGCGCTGGATCGGGAGAGGCCGGGAACTGTGGACCACATGGATCAACCAGCCCTCGTCTCCGGGGGCGCGCCTGTATGAGTCTCGCAAGATCAACCTGGCCGTTTTCGAAGGCGCCCGCCGGATGGTGCCGCGGTCCGATCTTGCCGACGCGCTTGCTGCCGCCGGAATCCCTGATCATGACTTCCCTCAACTGCATGTCGATCCGGCGAGTGGCCGGGTTGCGCTCCTGTTCCATCGCTGGAATCATGTCCGCTGGACGGATAGTCTCGGCTTCCGGCCGACGTATTGGGAACACGCTGTCGTCTTTCTTGAAGGGGACCGCTGGTCCGGAGTCCGCACGCTGCCCGAGAGCTGGGGTCGGATCTCGGCGCGAGCCGACGGTGCATTCGGCCCGGACGGGAGTCTGAGGGTCGTCTGGCCGACAGACGGCCGACTCGAACAGCGTCCCGTTCGAACTGTGCGGGCGAACATTCTGGCGGCGCGTCTGGATCCTGCGGATGGTCCGGTTTCGCTGGAACTTGTGCTCAGCGATCCGATCGATCCCGTCACGGTTCCGCCGGTTCACCCCCGCGAGAGCGAGGAAGTCGCCGCGGTCCGCGCGTACCGAACTTCCGTTCGCGGCACGGAGCACCGGATTGTGCGCGGCGACCTCCATCGCCACAGCGAGTTTTCATGGGACTCGAGCGGGGGAATGGTGGACGGGTCCGTGTTTGACTTCTATCGCTACATGCTCGATGCCGCGTCGATGGATTTCGGAGCGGTGACCGATCACAACTCCGGCGGCGACAGCGAGTATTGGTGGTGGCTCATTGAGAAGACCTGCGATCTCTTCAATGTCCGGGCGGCATTCACGACGCTCTACGGATACGAGCGCAGTGTCGCCTACCCGAACGGGCATCGCAACATCTTTCACACCCGACGCGGCGTGCCGGTCGTGTCCTTCCATACCACGGCTGGCTTCGATCGTCCCCGTCCGACGGTCGCGGCCGGCCGCGGCGCGGTGCTTGAGAACGATACGAGACTGCTCTACGAATCGTTGCGACGTTCGGGCGGGATCTCCGTGCCCCACACGACCGGATCGAGTATGGGAACGGACTGGAGAGACAACGACCCCGAAGTAGAGCCGGTGGTTGAGATCTTCCAGGGCGACCGCGTCTCGTACGAACACCCGGGGGCGCCGCGCGCACCCCGGTCCGCCGACGACAACCCGATCGGGGGCTATCGGGAGGACGGATTCCTCTGGAACGCCTATCGCAAGGGATACCGGCTGGGAACAATTGCCAGCTCCGATCACTGGTCCACGCATATCTCATACGCCATGGTCTACACCGAGGCTCCGACTCGAGCCGCTATTTTCGATGCGATCAAACAGCGTCGGACCTATGGCGCCACCGACAACATCATCTTGGATTACCGGCTGGGCGAGCACTTCATGGGGGAGGCGTTCCCCACCGAATCCATCCCGCCTCTGCAGATCCATGTGCAGGGAACCGGCACCATCGCGCGAGTCGAGGTGATCCGCAACGAACGGGCAGTCTACGCGACTCGTCCCAACCAGCAAGACGTCAGCGTCGTCTACACCGACAACGATCCGCCTCTGGGCCGGGCGTACTACTACGTTCGCGTCGTTCAGGACAACGGGGAGATCGCTTGGGGCAGCCCGATATGGGTTGAGCGGCTGCAGGCGCCCTAGGGAGTCCGCTATCCCGCCGAGATTGCGCGACGCCGGGGTTTCGAAACGATTCCCAGCCAGCAGCGAGACATGGTGGTGGGGCCTGTGCCAGTGTCCCGTACCTCAAATGATGGCAATTAACTCTCGCTCTGCTGCAAGGCTTGCCTCGCCCGTTGGATCTTGGCGAGAATCTCCGCTCCGCTGGCCTTCCAGCGGTATGGCTTCGCAGCCCGGTTACGCTCCTCCAAGTACGCCACGATCGAGTCCTTGAGCTCCTTGACGCTGGCGAAACTGCCTTCTCGCACGCAGTCCTGGGTCAGGTCGGCGAAGAAACGCTCCACCCGGTTCATCCAGGAGCTGGAGGTCGGCGTGAAGTGGATGTGGAGGCGCTTGTGCTTGTGGAGCCAAGCCCTGACGTTGGCATGCTTGTGCGTGGCGTAGTTGTCCGCAATCACCTGGACCTGCAGACCCCGCGGCACCTCGCGCTGCAGCTGCTTCAGGAAGCGCAGCCATTCCGCGTGGGTGTGCTTGTGCTCGGTGCGGTAGATCAGCTAGCTTGACGGCAATCGTCGAGTAGCGGACATGGTGGCTATGAACTCCGCTTGCATCTCCGGTTCTCCATCTTCGAGCAACATCGAGATGACTTCCCTGAGGTTCTCGCCGAGGGCGGCCAGATCTTCACTTTGGCTGTGCGCCCCCGGGAATCCGGGAAAATATCCGACGTAGTACCCCGTGTCGGCACACCGCTCGATGACTGCCCCATAGCTGCGCGCGAACGGGAATCGCTCCTCTTGCCGGTGGGTATGGCTTTAATAAAGTGGCGCGCTCGGGAGGATTCGAACCCCCGGCCTTCTGGTCCGTAGCCAGACGCTCTATCCAGCTGAGCTACGAGCGCGTACTTGGATTTTCTTTATAGCACATGGGGTGTTTGAACAGGATCCGTTCCGATTCCGGAATGGCAGCGTTGCGCATGGTCTGCCGCGCCTGATCGCCGGAGTGGCAGGACGCTATCGGTGCCGAGTGCGATCCTAATCAATGACCAACCAGTCGGTCGAGTCGGCATTATGAGCGCGAGAGTCACCGCCCGTGAAGCAAGGACCCGATTCGGGATGCTTCTCCAGCGCGTGGCCAACGGGGAGGAGATTGTCGTTACTAGGCACGGCAAGCCAGTCGCACGCATCATTCCTGCAGGCGGTCGTGACCTGAGGGATGTGCGCCAAGCGGTAGACTCACTTCGAGCCCTCCGAAGCGAGATCGCCGAGCGTTGGGGTCCCGGGGATGTGCTTGATTGCGGAGAGGTGAAGTCCATGATCGAGGAGGGGCGCCGGTAGCCTCGGGGGTTCGTTCTCAACGCATTGATAGCGATCGCTTGGATCTACTCCGGTGACGCAACTCCCGCCGCGGAGACTCTGCTTGAGCTTGTCAAGTCGGGCCGACTGTCGAGCGCGGTGCCCACATGCGAGTGGCGCTGGCCGGATAGCGGCGGGAATACCGCAGGCGTGCATGGCTGAGGGCTGCCGGAGTTCGAAGGCCAGTCGCCGGGGATGATCTCCTGCCTCAACAACAGCCACGATGATTCCAACCCGTGAACGTTGTGGCGAGGCCCATCGACAGCTCGCGGCATGCGCTGCCGGGACTCGGATCTCGTCACCAGCGCGCGCTCTCGCCGAACGGCAGATAGGTTCGGAGCACCGAGACCCCCCACCGGTTTTGCACGGCGTGCGCAGTTGCGCGACACTATTTGGGTTATGCGTGAAGCAGTCATCGTTGACTCCCTCAGAACCCCGCTTGCCAAGTCGTTCCGCGGCTCCCTGAACCTGACGCGGCCGGACGACCAAGTCGCCCATTGCATCCGGGCCCTGCTGGAGAAATACCCGCAGATCGACCCGAACGAGATCGGCGACGTCATTCTGGGCTGCGGCCAGCCCCACGGCGCGTCCGGCCACAATATCGCCCGCATCTCGGCCCTAGTGGCCGGCCTGCCTAGCTCAGTGGGCGGCACCACCGTCAACCGCTTCTGTTCCTCCGGCCTGCAGTCGATCGCCATGGCGGCCCACCAAGTCATGGCAGAGGGCGAGGACGTGATGTTGGCTGGCGGTGTCGAGTCCATCACGATGATGGTCCCTGACAAGTCTCCCCATCCGACGCTGAAGCAGACCACGCCCGGCGTTTACATGGTCATGGGCGTCACTGCCGAGGTCGTGGCGAAGCGCTACGGAGTGAGCCGCGATGCTCAGGACGAATACGCCCTGCAGAGCCAGCAGCGCACCGCGGCTGCGCAGAGGGACGGTTTCATCAATGAGGAATTAGCTCCGATGCCGGTCACCCGGGGGATCGTCGACAAGAAGACCAAGCAGGTCGTCGACAAGCAGGAGCACGTGCTCAGCGGCGACGAGTGCAACCGGCCCGACACGACCATCGACGGCCTGGCCGGCCTTCCGCCGTACTTCGACCCACATTCGGGCCAGGGTTCGGTGACCGCCGGCAACTCTTCGCAGCTTTCCGACGGGGCATCGGTGACGCTGGTGATGTCCAAGGAGCGTGCCGACCAGCTCGGCATCAACTACAAGCTGATCTTCCGCGGCTTCACGACGTCGGGCTGCGAGCCCGATGAAATGGGCATCGGACCGGTCTTCGCCGTGCCGAAGCTGCTCAAGAACCAGGGCAAGAGCATCGACGACATCGACGTGTGGGAACTCAACGAGGCCTTCGCCGTGCAGGTGGTCTACTGCCGTGACCGGCTGGGCATCCCGAACGAGCGGCTCAACGTCAACGGCGGCTCCATCGCGGTGGGGCATCCCTTCGGGATGACCGGCTCGCGCTTGGTGGGCACGATCGCGAACGAGATGAAGCGGCGCAAGGCACCGCTAGGTGTCGTGACGATGTGCGTCGGCGGCGGGCAGGGCGCGGCCGGGCTCTTCGAAGGAGCTTGGTAGGCGCACGGCAAGTAGTTCGGCTGCGGCGCATCATGCGTGCGCCGCAGCCGGCTGCCGTGCGCGGCCTGTGGCCAGCGGTTAGAGCTTGGAGCAGGCTGCGGCCGCGCCTGCCGGATCGATAGCCGCGCCGCCAGATTCGACGTGGGCGATCTTACCTTCCTTGTTGATGACAAAGGTCGTCCGGTTGGACATGTTCCGCTCGTTCAGAACGCCGAACTTTTTCGACACGGCACCGCCCTCGTCGCTCAGAATCGCAAACTCCAAGCTTAGCGATTCGGCGAATTTCTTGTTGGTGTCGAGCGGGTCGGTGCTGACGCCGAAGACGACCGCACCGGAGTCGGTGAAGGTTTGGATATCAGCCTGATACCCATTCATCTCGCGCGTTCAACCGCCGGTGAACGCTTTGGGGAAGAACGCCAGCACGACGTTCTTCTTGCCCTTGAAAGAGGACAGCGTCGCATTCGAGCCGTCCGTTCCAGGCAGGGTGAAGTCCGGCGCTGCGTCGCCGACGGCCAGAGCCGCGACCGCTCGCCCGGAGACGGCCACGGCTGCTCCGCTGAGGAGAACCGCGCGTCTTGAGAGTACGCTCATTGTGTTGCCTTCCTTGTATGAGTCCGCGGCCAGCCGCGTACGCTGAAGATTCTACCAAATGGCAAACTGAGCTGCTTGGCAGAATCGGTTCGGGCTTAAGGGCTTGGCGGGCATGGGCCGGATCCTGCCGCCGAGCGCCTGCCCGTCACGCAAACCGGATGTCGGGCCAGCGAGCGATGCCCGCTGCCATTGACCGCCGCCGCGGTCTCGGCTTACAATGGTCGTAGTGATCGCCTAGGGGGGCGTCGGTTCGTTTCGTGGTTTCCCCCTGCTACCTCCTTATCCGCGCGGCTGCGCACGGGGTGAATTGTGCCCCGCGTAGCCTCCGTTTGGCCTGATTCCGATGTTCGACAGCCTCTCAGAAAAGCTGCAGCGGGCCTTCAAGAATCTCCGCGGCCAGGGCAAGCTGTCCGAGGAGAACATCCAGGAGGGCTTGGCGCAGATCCGGCTGGCGTTGCTGGAAGCGGACGTCAACTTCAAGGTCGTCAAGCAATTCGTCTCCAGCGTCAAGGAGAAGGCGCTGGGCCAAGAGGTGCTTACCGCCCTGGCTCCCAGCGAGCAATTGCTCAAGATCGTCCGTGACGAGCTGACAGGAATTCTCGGCAACGACCGCGAGAGGGTCCGCTACGCCAAGACGCCGCCGTCTGTGTACCTGATGGTGGGCTTGCAAGGCTCGGGCAAGACCACCTCGACCGGCAAGCTGGCGCTCTGGCTGTCAAAGCAGGGGCAAAACCCGCTGCTGGTGTCGGTGGATGTCCACCGGCCGGCCGCACGCGAGCAGCTGGCCATCGTCGCCGGCCAGATCAACCAGCCCATCTACCGCGGTGCTGCGAGCGAAACCAGTCCTCTGCAGCTCGCCCTCGGAGCGAGGCGCGAGGCCGCCCAGACCGGCCGCGACATCGTGCTGGTCGACACCGCCGGCCGGTTGCATCTCGACGACGAACTGATGACGGAGCTAGAACAGCTCAAGGACAAGCTCGCGCCGCCGGAGATTCTCTTCGTGGCCGACGCCATGACTGGCCAAGACGCGGTCAAGTCGGCCGCGGAGTTTCACGACCGCCTGGCCGTGACCGGCGTAGTGCTGACCAAGATGGACGGCGACGCCCGCGGCGGTGCCGCGCTGTCGATCCGACAAGTCACCGGCTGCCCGATCAAGTTCTTGGGCACCGGCGAGAAGCCCAGCGCTTTCGAGGTGTTCCATCCGGAGCGCATCGTTTCGCGCCTGCTAGGCCTTGGCGACATGCTCACGCTGATCGAGAAGGTCGAGGAGGAGATCGACCAGAAGGAAGCGGTCGAGATGCAGGAGCGAATGCTGGCGGACGGCTTCACGCTGGAGGATTTCCGCAGCCAGCTCCGCCAGGTGCGCAAGCTGGGCTCGCTTCAGTCGATCATCGACATGCTCCCGAATGCCGGCCCGTTCCAGCAACTCCAGCAGGCTGAGATCGACCCCAAGGAAATGGCGCGCACCGAGGCCATCATCAACTCGATGACGGCCAAGGAACGGACCAACGCGGATGTCTTGAACGGCAGCCGCAGGCGCCGGGTGGCTGCGGGCAGCGGCACCACGGTGCAACAGGTTAACCAGCTGCTCAAGCAGTACCGCCAGGCCCGGGACATGATGAAGGGGATGGCTGCCGGGGCTCCCGGCACGCGCAGGCGAAGGAAAGGCAAGAGGGGCAAGCGCAAGCGAGGGTCCCGGCCGCTCGGGATGGGACCGGGGCAGATGGGTCCCGGGGGCATGGATCTCGGCAAATTGCTGGGCCGCTAGTAGCGCCCGGCCGGCGCTTCGGAGGAAACACATGGTTGCAATACGCCTGTCTAGGACAGGAGCCAAGAAAAAGCCCAGCTACCGCGTGGTGGTGATGGACAAGCGTCGCGCCCGCGACAGCCGGAACATCGAGATCGTCGGGCATTACAACCCGCGTCCCGACCCGATCGAGCTGGTGCTCCAGCGCGACCGCATCGACTACTGGCTTAGCGTCGGCGCCCAAGCTTCGTCGACCGTGCAGCGCCTCGTCAGGTACTTCGACGAGAGGGTCGTTCCGCTCGCGCCGGCCGAGGACGAGATCGCGCCCGAGCCCGCCGAAGCCGTGCCAGCGGAAGCACCAGCACCCGAAGCCGACATGCCGGCCCAGCCCGGAGCTCCGGTGGAAGCGGATGCCGCGGACGAGTCCGATGAAGCGTTGGACGAGGAAATCGAAGCGGCGCTTGCGGAGGAGGAGTCAGCGGGCCAGCCCGCCTCCAGCCCCGAGCCGGTGGAAGAGCCGGAACCTGCCGAGGACGTGAGCGCGGAGGCCGCTCCCGCCGCCGAGGCCGCTCCCGCGGAGGCCGAGACAGAAGAGGTGGTGACGGAGGACACGGAGACAGCGGAGGCCGAGCCGGAAGAGGTGGGAGCGCAGGAGGCGGAGGCACCGGAGGCTGCGGAGCCCGCCAGTGCTGCCGAGCCCGCCGAGGACGCGAAGTCCGACGAGGAATCGGCATCTGCCTAGCAGCAGGATTGCGGGGAGCGCGGTTCGCCGGCGAGCCGCACGGAGGGACGAGCCATGACAAAGGAGACGGAATCCGTTGTTGAATTGGTCGAAGTGATCGCCAAGTCGCTCGTCGACAGTCCGGACGAGGTCGAAGTGGATGCGGTCGACGGAACGCAGAGCTGCGTCATCGAACTGTCGGTCGATCCGTCCGATCTGGGCAAGGTCATCGGCAAGAAGGGGCGCACGGCGAAGTCCGTTCGGACGCTCCTGGGCGCGGTGAGCATGAAGTACAACCATCGCTACACCTTGGAGATCCTCGAAGACGACTGAGGCCGGAGAGCGCTGGGATCGTTTCATGTATGAAGGAGGAAGACGACTATCTGGCGGTGGCGAGAATCGCCCGGCCGCGCGGAAACAAGGGTGAGGTTGCAGCCGAGAATCTGGTCGGTGGCCTGGACTGCTTTGCAGAGGGCCGCGAGCTGGATGTGGTCCTGGCGGATCGCACGCAGCAGGTCTTGCGAGTGGAACGCGCTTGGGAGCACAAGGGGAGGCTGATCCTCAAGTTCGAAGGCATCGATACGATCAGCGACGCAGAGCGGATGCGGCTCGCAGAAGTGCGGATGGCCAAAGCCGATCTGCCCGCGCTGCCGGAGGGTGACTACTACTTCGACGACTTGGTGGGGTGCAGTCTGGTGGACGAAGCCACGGGACGCGTGCTGGGCTCGGTCGCAGACGTGTACGAGCCGCCCGGCGGCACCTTGCTTTTTTCGGTCATCGACGAGGAGCGCAAGGAGATGCTCGTGCCCTTCGTGAGCGAGATCTGCCGGGACGTTGACATTGCGGCGAAGCGCATCGTGGCGCGGCTGCCTGAGGGGATGGATGAGTTGAAGGCTTGAAGTGCGGTTTCACATTGTCACCATATTTCCGGACTTCTTCCGGGGTCCGTTCTCGTGCGGCGTGGTCGGCCGCGCCAAGGACGCCGGGCTGGTGGAGATCCAACTCTACGATCTCCGGGAATGGACATCGGATGTGCACCGCACGGTGGACGACAGGCCGTTCGGGGGAGATGAAGGCATGGTCATGAAGATCGAACCGATCGATGCCGCGCTGGCAGACATCTCGTCGCAGTGCCCGGGCGGTGCCGCGTGGAAGGTCCTGCTCTCGGCGCAGGGAAGGATGTTCGACCAGTCGGCCGCGCAGCGGCTGGCTGGCATCGACGACGTGGTTCTCGTGTGCGGCCGCTACGAGGGCGTGGACGAGCGCGTGGCTGAGCATCTGGTCGACGAGGAGCTGTCAGTCGGCAGCTACGTGCTCAGCGGCGGCGAGTGGGGTGCAGGCGTGATCGTTGACTCGGTGGCGCGGCTACGTCCCGGAGTCGTCGGCAACGCGGATTCGACCCGCCGGGAATCGTTCAGCCCGCTGGAAAGCGGAGGCGTCGGGATGCTTGACTGCCCGCAGTACACGCGTCCGGCCAGGTATTCGTCGCCTAGGTCGGCGGGACAGCCTTGGGAGGTGCCGGAGGTGCTGCTCAGCGGTCACCACGGCGACGTAGCCCGGTGGCGCCAAGAGGCTGCGACAAAGAAGACACGGGCCAATCGCCCCGACTTGTTACGCTCGCTAGAAGCGGCGGACGGAGAAGCGCAGGATCCAGGGGCGCTGGATCGTCCAGGCAAGTCTCGCTGAGGCGGGGAGCCAAAACACGAAACCGGAGAATGGAAAATGCAGAACGCGATCATCGAAAAAATCGAAAAGGCTCACCGCAAGGAGTCACTTCCGGCGCTGGAGCCGGGTGACCAGATCAAGGTTCACGTCAAGATCAAGGAAGGCGAGAAGGAGCGGATCCAGATTTTCGAGGGAATCCTGCTGGCTCGCAACAACCCCGGGATCCGCGAGACCATCACCGTGCGGAAGGTGAGTTTCGGCCAGGGCGTCGAGCGCATCTTCCCGTTGCACGCGCCGGTCGTCGAGAAGATCGAGATCGTCAAGCGGCACAGAGTGCGCCGGGCGAAGCTCTATTACTTGCGCAAGCTCAAAGGTAAGGCGGCGCGCCTCAAGGAGCGCTCGAGACGGTAGCGCTCACGTTTGGCGGCCCAAGGGCTTGGGAGGATGTCAAGTTCCTCAACAACCTCCACCTGAGGGGGGAATCAAGCCTCCTATGACGGCCGCGGTGCGAGTCCCACTGGGTCGAACGGCCGACCGACTGCCCGCAGGCTCGCTCGGAGCGAATCCGCCGCGCGGACGATGCCCAGTGGGAATGCCGCGAGATTGCTCCGCCGTAGCTGATCGACAGGGCGGAGTAGCGAGGTTGAGGGCAGAACGGCTGCTTGGGCATTCCCCGGACTAAGGTGAGCGCACAATCCGCTGCGTCGGTACTCGGCGATTCGCGGGCGCGAGCCACCGGACTGCCCTCCATGCACGTAGGGCCGATAGCCGCCCTAGGCGCTGAGCCATCTGCTTCGCGTACTGGCTCACTGGGCTGAGCGCATCACTTCAGCAATACGAGTGAGATCGCCGCCCCGTCTTGGCCGACGACGAACATGAAGTCTTTGAACTGGGGCTTCTGAAGTCTCTTGAACGGCCCGCTGAACGCGAAGGGCTCTTCCGGAATCCGCATGAAGTTCCTGTCGAACTTGTTATTGGAGTTGAGGTCGTGGTAGGCGAAGACGGCGTATTCGCCGGGTTCAACTTCGATCTCCGTCACCAGCGGACCGTCGTCCTTGCGTTCGGAGAGGTCGACGGACTTCCCCCCGGCGAACTTGGCAGGGTCAGGCGCCATCCAGTTGGCGTCATCGTAGATCACGACATGCATCCTGCCTCTGTTCTCCTCGAGGTTTTCAACGGTGACGGTGAGACTCGCGGCGAATGCGGTGGTGCCAAGGACGGAAAGGCACCCGGCGGCGAGTCTGGGGAATCTCCGGCCCAGGTGAGATGTACGTTGCTTCATCAAGCTTGCTTTCCTCGTGTTGGCGGCCAGTGTATCACGCGGGGATGTTCGAACCAGCCAAAGGGGCGAGCGGTCCGGGCGATCGAGCTCACCGTTTGGCGGCGTTGGATGGTCGTGAGGACAGGGACGACAGCGGCTCTGAGTGAGATCAGCGCTACCCGGCAGGCGTCCTGCATGGCTCTCTGGGGGCGAGTTGGCATGAATCTGCACAACCTCGCCCTGACGAGGAGGAACGCGAGCGCGGAGAAAGCGGCGGGAGCGTTCAGGCTGCCAACGCCAACAGCGCCCGGAATGTCAGCCTGCGTTGGTAACGTCGGCCATGATCAGGCCCGAAATTGGCGCGGAACGGATTAGATCAGTTCCGCGACGCGTGCCGGTGCGGCAGCCTGTGCTATAGGCTGCGCAGGTGAAATCCGCCGTCTACGTCGATGACTTGGCCGGCGGAGTAGTCGAGATTGCCGTCCGCGACGGCTCGCACAGCTAGCGCGACGTCTTCGGGCCGACCCAGCCGACCCTGCGGGAGCAGGCCCTCCTCCGCCAGCCGTTTGTACTTGTCGAGCACCGGCGCGACCATGTCGGTCTCAATGATGCCCGGTCGCACCTCGAACACGCCGATGCCTTCCGGGGCCAACCTGCTGGCATAGAGCTGCGCCGCCATGCTGAGCCCTGCCTTCGAAACGCAGTACTCGCCACGGTTTGTCGACGCCGTATAGGACGAGATCGACGTCACGAAAACGATCCGTCCGGAACCGCGCTCCAGCATCAGCTTGGCCGCGTCCCGCGTCAGGAAGTACGGTCCTTGCAGGTTCGTGCCCAGCACTTCCTCAAAGCTCTCTTCGCTTGCTTCCAACAGGTCGTTGCGCACGCGCGGGGCGATGCCGGCGTTGTTGACGAGTAAATCCAGGCGGCCGTACTCACTCCGAACGAACTCCATCAGCGCAGCTCGGTCGGCCGGCGATGCGACGTCCATCTGGAAGATTGCGGCGCCGCAGCTATCGCGCAGGCTCTCGGCTGCCGCAAGATTGCCCCGGTAGGTGCCGATGACGCGATGCGTGCGGGCGAGCTCGCTGGCGACCGCCCGTCCGATGCCCCGGCTGGCACCGGTGACCAGCGCAACGCTGTCGCTGTCGGGCACTACGAACTATTCCCTTTCGCGTAAGTTGCGCGGACGTTGCGAGGCATCAGGCAAGCAGCGGCTTGACGACTTCGCCATGCACGTCGGTGAGGCGGAAATGCCGCCCTTGAAACTTGAAGGTCAGCTTCTTGTGGTCCACTCCCATCAGGTGCAGCATCGTGGCGTGCAGGTCGTGCACGCTGACCGGGTTCTCGGTCACGTTGTACGAGAAGTCGTCGGTTGAGCCGTAGCTGACCCCTCCCCGGATGCCGCCGCCCGCAAGCCAGATCGAGAAACATCTCGGGTGGTGGTCCCGGCCGTACACCTCTGCGGAGAGCTCGCCCTGGCAGTACACGGTCCGGCCGAATTCGCCGCCCCAGACCACCAATGTCTCGTCGAGCAGGCCGCGCTGCTCGAGATCCTTCACTAGGGCCGCGGAAGCTTGGTCGGTTTGGAGGCACTTCTCCTCCAAGCGCCGGGGCAGTGCGTTGTGGTGGTCCCAGCCGCGGTGGAACAGCTGCACGCAGCGCACTCCGCGCTCGACCAGCCGGCGGGCCAGCAGGCAGTTGCTGGCATATGTGCCCGGCTTGCGAGAGTCCTCCCCGTACATCTCCATCACGCTCTCCGGTTCGGCCGACAGGTCGGTCAGTTCCGGTACCGAGGCCTGCATGCGGTAGGCCATTTCGTACTGCGCGATGCGGTTCTCGATTTCCGGATCGCCGAGCTTCTCGAAGCGGACTCGGTTCAGCGCGCCCAAGTCGTCCAGATAGGAGCGCCGGTCCTCGCGGGAGAATCCGTCCGGGTCATTGAGGTACAAGACCGGTTCCCGTCCGGCGCGGAACTTCACGGCTTGGTAGCGCGTGGGCAGGAAGCCGCTGCCCCATAGGCGCGAATACAGGGGCTGGCCGCCGCTGCCCTGCGAGACCATCACCACGTACGCCGGAAGGCTGCTGGTCTCGCTCCCGAGACCGTAGGAGAGCCAAGACCCCAGACTCGGCCTGCCTGCCAGTTGGTGGCCTGTCTGCAGGTATGTGATCGCGGGATCATGGTTGATCTGCTCGGTGGTCATCGAGCGGATCACTGCGATCTTGTCTGCGATCGAGGAGATGTGAGGCAGCAACTCGCTGAACTGGTGGCCCGACGCGCCGTGGCGGGCGAATTGGAACTTCGATGCCGCCACCGGAAAGCTGGTCTGGGCCGCCGTCATCCCGGTCAACCGCTGCCCGCCGCGAACCGAGTCGGGCAGCTCGGACCCTTGCAAGCGAGCCAGCCCCGGCTTGGGGTCGAACAGATCCATCTGCGACGGCCCGCCGGATTGGAACAGGTAGATCACCCGCTTGGCGCGCGGCGCGAAGTGCGGCAGTCCGGCCAGGCCCGCTTGGGCGGAAGCGGCGCCGAGGTCGCTCGCCAGCAAGTGGGACAGGGCCGCGACGCCCAAGCCGCCGGCCGACGTCGAGAAGAGCTGGCGGCGCGTCATGGCCAGGTCGGCATCGAATGGCATGGTCTACTCCCTCGTAATGGTCTCGTCCAGGTTTAGCAGCATGCTGGCCACGGCGGTGAAGGCTGCCAGTTCGGGCGGGTCGATCAACTCGTCCCGCCGGTGCTCCCCGCTTGCTAGGTAGCGCTCGGCGTCTTCCGGCCGCGTCTGGAAGCGGTCGCGGTAGCGATTGAGGCTGGAACCCAGGATCTCGGCCTCTTCCTCGGCGGGCTGCCGGGCAGTTGCGAGCACGAAGCCGTAGGCCAGCCGCTCGCTGTCGCGCGAACCGCCTTCGTTGAGCATGCGCTCGGCGAAGAGGCGGGCTGCCTCGTTGTAGGTGGGGTCGTTCATCAGGTTGAGAGCTTGGACCGGCGTGTTGGTGCGCTCCTGCCGCACTACGCAGGTCTCGCGCGCAGCTGCGTCGAAGGCGAGCATCGCCGGAGGCCCCAAGGTTCTCTTCCAGAAGGTGTACAGGCTCCTGCGGTAGAGCTTGTCCCCGTGGTCATTGGAGTATGCGCCCCAGTTGGAGAGCTCCTTCCACAGACCGCTGGGCTGGTATGGCTTCACCGACGGGCCGCCCGGATCGCCTGACAGCAGGTCCGCTATTGCCAGCGCTTGATCGCGGATCGACTCGGCCGGCAGCCGCAGGCGCGGTGCCCGCGCCAGCAGCAGGTTGTCTGGATCCCGCTCCAAGAGTTCCGGCAAGACCTTCGACGACTGCCGATAGGTGGCGCTGCTGACGATTGTCCGGACCAGGTCCTTGACGTCCCAGCCGCTGTCGACGAAGTCGGCCGCCAGCCAATCCAGCAGCTCGGGATGCGTCGGTGCCGCGCCCTGCGCGCCGAAGTCCTCGACAGTGGAAACGATTCCGCGCCCGAATAGCATTTGCCAGAAGCGGTTGGCAGTGACGCGGGCTGTCAGCGGATTCTGCCGGCTGGTCAGCCACTTCGCCAACCCGAGCCGGTTGTTGGGCAGGCCTTGCGGCATCGGCGGCAGGGCAGCCGGCAGGCCGGGCTCGACGCGCTCGCGGGGGGCGTCGAAGGCTCCGCGGAACAAGATGTGCGTGGGGCGGGCGTCCTCGCGCTCGTCCATGACCATCACGGTGGGAAGCGTGGCGATGAATTCCTCGCGTTCCAGGCGCAAATCCCTCAGATCCTTCCACGCCGCCGAGATTTGCTTGGGTGCGGCGTGTTCCAGATAGGCCCAACGCAGCTTGAGACGCTGGGCAGGCGCGCGTTGATCGGCCGCCAGGGCCGCGATTTCCGCAGGCGTTTCGGGGACCGCGAGGACTGCCGCCTCTGATGCGTTCAGGGCCCGCGAGTACACGCGGACATCGTCGACATGACCTGCGAATCGGTCCTGCTCGCCAGGACCGTGGCCGATACGCAAGCTGGTCTTGACCCGCGTGGAGTTGAGCGATTCGTCCACTAGCACCGTCAATCCAGCGGGCCGGCCGTTAATGTAGAGCCGCATGCCGTCGGTATTGCGGGTGCCGTCGTATACGCCTGCGATGTGAGTCCATCGATCCAGCGGGATACTCTCGATGGATTCGACCCGCATGCGGTCGGAGATGCTGCCAGTGTCGATACGCAACTGGAGCTTGCCGTCGACCAAGAACAGGCCGTAGCCCTTCGGGCCGCTCGTGAGGTATCGGCCGACCACTCCTCCGTTGTTGCGATCCGGGCGAATCCAAGCCGAGAGCGTGAACGGGTCGTAGAAGTCGTAGTCCGCGATATCGCCCAAGTCGAAGTAGCGTCGCCCGTCCAGCTGCGCCGCGCCTCCGAACAGACCGTGTCGTCCCGCCGGGGCCGAGTCAAACGTGCGCCTTGCCGCCAGCCGCTCCGAGTAGGCCCATGCCTCTGCGCCGTCCAGATCGGCATTGGCCAAGGAGGACTCCACTTGTGCGGCGTGGCGTTCAAGCCGGGACTCGAGCTGCCTGATGCGACTGTCCATCGCCTCGAGCTGCTCCCGCTGGTCGCGCGTCGGAGCGTGCACGATCGGCGGGGTGTTGCCGTACTTGTAGTAGCGCCCGCGGTCGGAGACGTTGTTGAAGTAGGCGTAGAACTGGTAGAACTCCCGCTGCGAGATCGGGTCGTACTTGTGGTCGTGGCAGCGTGCGCAGCCGACCGTCAGCCCCAGCCAGACCGTGGCGGTGGTCTCGAGCCTGTCCACGGCGTATTCGACCTGATACTCGTCCGGGTCGGTGCCGTTCTCGGCGTTGCCTCGATGGTTACGGTTGAAGCCCGTCGCGATGCGCTGCGACAAGGTCGCGTCCGGCAACAGGTCTCCCGCGAGTTGCTCGACCGTGAATTGGTCGAAGGACATGTTGTCGTTGAAGGCGTCGATCACCCAGTCGCGCCAGCGCCACATATCGCGCGGGCGGTCGTTCTGGTAGCCGTTGGTGTCTGCGTAGCGGGCCGCTTCCAGCCAGCGGAACGCCATGCGCTCGCCGAAGCGAGGCGAGGCCAGCAAGCGTTCCACCGCCGCTGCGTAGGCCTTTGGAGAGTCGTCCGCCAAGAACTCCCGCACTTCTTCGGCGGTTGGCGGCAGGCCGGTCAGATCGAGCGTCACCCGCCGCAACAGCTTGGATCGGTCCGCCTCCGGCGAAGGCTGCAAGCCCGCTTCCTCCAGCCGGGCCAGCACGAAGCCGTCGATTGGGTTTCGGCCCCACTCGCCCTCCGCCGGCGCGTTGGCTGCTGGCTTGACCAAGGGTTCGAAGGCCCAATGCCCCGACCACTTGGCGCCCTCTTGGACCCACTGCCGTAGAAGGGCGGTCTGCTGCTCGCTCAGCGGTGCGTGGCCCAGGGCTTGAGGCGGCATCCGCCGGGCGGGATCGGGCGCTTCGAGCCGGGCGATCAGCTCGCTCTGGTCCGGCTTGCCCGGCACGATGGCGAACCTGCCGCCCGGCAACTCTGCGAAGGCCCCCTGCTCGGTGTCCAACCGCAGCGGGGACATGCGCGTGGCGGCGTCGGGGCCGTGACATGCATAGCAGCGGTCGGACAGGATCGGTCGCACGTCCCTGCGAAAATCCACCCCACTAGCGGCCGCGGGGAGTAGTGCGCCCGCGATCGCAAATGCGACGCCCATGGGTATGCGGTGTCGGGACACGGCACAACAATTGTACCGACCGGCAGACCGCAGCGGTCTGCGCTATTGCGGGAAGAACGGCATGAGCGCCCGGATCTGGTCCTCGCTGGGCTGCATGCCGTACTCGGTAATCTCGAAGGCCTCCGCATTGCGGATGGCGTCCGCGTCGGCCCCGTAGCGCGCCCTCGCGGCTTCGCGCCACTCGTCGCGAATCCTAAAGTTCCTCGCGGACTTCAGCCACGCCAAGCGAGCGTCTGGATCTGCGGGCACCTCGTCCAGCACGCCCGCATGCCACGCAAGCCACTCGTAGAACTGCGACACGTGAGCGTCTAGGGCTGAGTATTTCTTCTCCAACACGTCGTCGATGGAAACGACGATGTCGGGACGGAAAGGCTGCGGCCGCGAGAATCGGTCCGAGAAGTACAGGAACAGCGGATTCTTCTTGATCGCGGGGGTGTCGCTGGCGATGTTCGGCACGGTGACCATGTACGAAGCGTCTTGGACCAGAATGCCCGTGTAGCGATGGTCCGGATGGTAGTCGTTGGGGCGCGGCGCGATCACGATGTCGGCGTCCCATTCGCGGATCTGGCGGATGATCTGCAGGCGGACGTCGAGGCTGGGTACCAACTCCCCGTCGTGGTTGTCCAGCACGATGTATTCGATGCCGAGACGGCGGCCTGACTCCTGGGCCTCCGCCCGCCTCCGGGCGGCCAGCATGCCGCCGCCCTCGGCTTGGTGGCCCGCATCGCCATTGGTGACGGACACGAAGCGCACCTTGTGGCCCAGGGCGGCGTACTTGGCCGCAATGCCGCCGGCCTTGATGTCGCAGTCATCTGGGTGGGCGCCGATGGCGATCACGCGGATCGCTTCGCCGAGGGCTGGAGTGGCGGTGAGCGTCATGGAGAGAAGCAGGGTCAGGCAGGCGCTGCGCATGGGGTTGTCTCTACGTTTACTGCTGCGCTGAACTGCTAGCGAAGGGCCATTCGCGCTGGTGCCTCGCCATCGCTAGGTAGACGATCACCCCGAGCAGGAGCGTGCCGGTCCCGAACAGAACGAACGTCGTGCCAAGCGACAGGAATACATAAATATAACCCACGATCGACACGATCGCTGGCAGCGGATAGCCCCACATGCTGAACGGCCGCGCGATGTCGGGACGCCGCGAGCGAATCAGGAAGAGAGCGAAGGTGTGCCCGAGGAACTGGATGAGGATGCGGGCGGCCATCAGGGCCTTGATGACGTTGTCGAGGCTGAAGAAGCTGGCACAGATCGCGCCCGCGCCGATCAGCAACAGCGAACGGTGCGGGAATTCCTTGGTCGGGTGCAGCACGGCGAGCTGGCGGAAGAACACGCCGTCGCGGGCGGCAGCATAGGGCACTCGGGAATACCCCAGCAACAGCGCGAAGATCGACCCAAAGGCGGTGACCACGATCATGCCCGCCAGCACTTGCGCGGCCCACGGCCCGTACACGCGCTCCACGAACAGGGCGCCGAGGAACTGGGACTCCATGGCCTCGCGCCACGGCACGACGCCGATGAAGCTGAACGAGATGGCGATGTCGATGGCGGCTACGGCCAGGATCGAGTAGAGCACCGCCCGCGGGATGGTCCGCCCCGGATCGCGGATCTCTCCGCCGAGGTAACAGACCTGGTAGTAGCCGAGAAACAGGTAGAGCACCTCGGCCGAGCCCTCGCCGAGGCTGGCGAGGAATCCGAGGTCGAAGCGAAACGCGTTCTCGGGCAGGTCGAACGCCAGGGCGGGGTCGAAGTGCAGGATGCCCGTGACGATGACCCAGCCGGTGGTGAGCAGCATCACCGACCAAAGCCCGAACATGAGCTTGGCGATGTCATCGATGCGCCGGTACAGCGCGACGACCAGCAGGGCGCAGATGCCTGCTGCCAGCAGCTTGCCGTCGAGTTCGGACAGATTGGGCAGGAATACTCGCAGGTATTGGACAAGGCCGATGTTGCCGCTGGCGATCTCGAGCGGCCCGGCGAAAAGGATCTGCCAGACGAAGAGGAAGGCCAGCATCCGCCCCCACGTGCGCGGGCCGAAGCCCTCTCGCAGGAACACGTAGGTGCCGCCGGCGGCGGGTTTCGCCGCGCCGAGCTCAGCCACGACCATGCCGTCGGCCAGCGCGATGACGGTCCCGACCACCCAAGCGAGGTACGCCTGCGGGCCTGCCAGGGTCTTCAGGATCAGGGCGATCGCGATGAACGGCCCGATCCCGACCATGTTGGACATGTTGATCGTGGTCGCATTCAGCAGCCCCAGCCTGCGATGCATCTGTGCCATGTCGGAAACGGCTCTTGGCGCCTAGGGCAGGGTAGCACTTCGCTCGAAACGCGTCTGGTCTAGGTTGCTCGACCCGGTTGGATCGGTCGACGGGACCCTCCTCGGTAGTGCAGTTGCTACCCTGAGAGGGATCGGCGCCACCGCATTCTCTGGTGCGGACGAGCGTGCCCTGTCGGGATGATGGGGTGGTAGCTCAGTTGGTAGAGCAACGGCCTTTTAAGCCGTGGGTCCCGGGTTCGAGTCCCGGCCGCCTCACCACACCTTCAAAATGCTAGCGCTTGGTCACAATTGACACAGGCGCAGGTCAGGGTATGGCTGGTGTGCTCTGGCTGCTCGCGTCACGCGAACCACCGTCTGCAGCTGCACATAAGCCCGCCACAAGACCTCGTTGCCCGGCAGGGGACGCCGAATCGAGGGTTGCCAGCCCGCGCTGCGCGCCAGCAGGAGCTCCCAGTTCCGGATGTCCGGCGGGAATGGCCGGCTGCGCTCGGCCGCCTGCACCAACCGCTCGCCTCCCACGACGATGCCGATCACCTAGCGCTCGTCCTCTGGTCAGTGCTTCCGCCGCGAGCGTTTCGGGCTCGTCCCGGACGTAGCGGTCCAAGCTAAACACCCGCCACGCCGTGACGGCCTCGAACGCCAAGCCCTTCACCGTCTCCGGCTTCAAGATGCGGCGCCCAATTCGCCCGCCCTCCTTCTCCATAGAACCCTTGCCCTGTGTTAACTGTGTCCCGAGGGTAGGACAGCGCATAACGTCTCTGTGTCAATTGTGTGCAATCGCTAGCCTTCAAGGGGAAGGGCATCGCAGCAGTCTAGCGTAGAATGGACCAGTGAGCGAGCCTACGGCTGGCATTCGACCAGATGTCCGCCGGGAAGGTTTAGCGGATCGTCGAGACCAGCCTTGGCCTATACAAGCGGACTACCGGTGACGACGCCTCCCGCGAAGCGATCAAGGACTTCCTGCTTTGACGACTTCGTTTGGATGTGCCCCTGAGGCGAACAATCGCTCGACGCCAAGGAATCGAGAGTTCCCGACCTCAAATCAGATCCTATCTCGAATCTGATAGAGAGCCCGTAGACGGAGAGGAGGGTAATTGAATGGGCAAATTGAAACATTGCGTAGTCCTGAATGGCATCGCCATCCTAGTGAGCGTTTTGGTCGGATGCAGCTTTGCGCCTCGTGCCATGGAGAGCGGCATGATGATGGACGTGCCGGCACCGGCGACCGAAGGGCCCCTTACATCCGAAGAGGTCAAGCTCGGCACCGCCGAGCGCGTGGAGGCTGCCACTGTAGCGCTTGCAAGCGATCAGCACGTATTCCGTTTCGATGGCGAATTGTCCCGCACATTCTCCGCGTGCGAGGGTACGATCTGTGCCGTGAGCGCGACACCAGATGGACTCGACGGCGCTCTGGCGCGAGCCCGGAGCGATCCTCGGTTTGACTTCGGAACTAGCCATTTCGGCGCGCGCCTGGAAGATTCACTGGACCTCAAGCCCCATGATGAACCCGGGAGGGTCTCCCTCGTGGAGGGTTTCGGGCTCCGAGCCGGCGAAAGGGCCTTCAGTGCGAAGTTCTACGGCGGCTGGCTCGACGACGGTGCTTTCTTCGTCAACCGGGCCACGTTGACGGTCAGAGACGCCCGTGGTCAGCCGATCGGTCTCGGCACCGTATTCGATGCCAGCGCTGTCGGAGTGGCGAACGCTACGGCACCAGCGACGGTGGAGGGAATGTCGGGCCGTTGGACAGGGATGATGCTCGGGGTGGATGTGAGCGACGAAGTGACCCGCGGGCAGTTCCTCCAGGGCGATGCGACTCTGAACATTGACAACTTCGCCAATCCAGTTGTCGACATAGAGTTCAGCAATTTCCGAGACTTGGAGACAGGTGCGCTGCTGGCGACAAGGAGCATTGCAGCTTGGGAAGACATTCCCGTCACCGGTGGCGAATTCGGCGAAAAGCCGGTTGGCAGCAGCGACTACATCCAAGGCCGCTTTGTGGGAGACAACCATGCAGGAGCCTTGGGTGTCTTCGAGCGCGCCGATGTGGTTGGCTCATTCGGCGCGAGTCGGCAGCCCGGCCAGTAGCCTCAGCATCGTCACTGCGCACCGTTGCGGGCCGGACGAATCTGGTGCGCAGGACCGCGCCCCCCGCCTTGGCCACGACAACGCGCGATTGGTCCGGCTAGATCCCTGAGCTGGTCGGCTGTCCCAGTCCGAAGGGAGGGTGGCGTTTGCTATTGATCGGCGCGAAGCTCTGGCCTCGCCGGGCGGGATCCCCGGTCGCGACAACTGGGCTCGGCCCTTGGTCGAGATAGCGAATCCCATCGGGCCGGGCAGCGATCTGAGTGTACTTTCCGTCGTTGAGCAGCTTCACCCGCGATCGTATCCGTAGCGGGTCGCCATGCAAACTGTCGACCCTTCTTCCGATCTCGACATCGAGCGGGCTCCCGACGCCCGCTCGGAAGGCTTCGCCTGCGGCATCCGGGTCGTAGATCGGCACGGCAAACGCCGAAACCGCATGCCCAACCAACTCTCCCAGCAGGGTAACGTCGCTCCGAACGGGTTGTCGATGGCCTGCGGTGTGGTTTGCTTCAGGTCCATATGACCCGGATCGTAATGCATGCAATTGCCGAGTCAGTTGGGACGTGCCATTCTGGGGGATCCGAAGAACTGTACCATCATGAGAGCGATCTGAACAAGTTGTGCAACCCGGGTGCCGAGTCCGACTCGATTGACGATTCGCTGGTCATGCACACTGATCGTGCACGCTAGCTCTTGCTGCGGATCCAACGACCAATGCTTGGGCTGAAAGGACCGAACCATGACCAGTAACCGGCTCCGGGTCGCCATCCTCCGGCTCGCCACGGTTGCCTCAGCGGCAGTTGGCCTTCTCGCCGCGGAGAGGCCGAACTTCGTATTCGTCCTGGCGGACGATCTGGGCTGGCGGGATCTGGGCAGTTATGGGAGCACCTACTACGAGACGCCACACCTCGACCGCCTTGCCGCCGAGGGCGTGCGCTTCAGCGACGCTTACGCGGCGGGGAACTCCTGCTCGCCGACGCGCGCAAGCATCCTCACCGGCAGGTACCCGGCGTCGACCCACGTGACCGACTGGATCCCCGGCAGGACGCCTCCGGGTGCAAAGCTCGACATTCCGCAGTGGACCAATTACCTGCGGCACGAGGAGACAACGCTTGCCGAGGTGCTTTACGAGGCCGGCTATGTCACTGCCGCGATCGGCAAGTGGCACTTGGGACAGAAGGGCTGGTGGGCGGAAGATCACGGCTTCCAGTTCAGCGTCGGCGGCAGTCATGCGGGTTCGCACTCGAACATGTTTCCGCCGTACTGGCCGGCCGCCAAGATTCAACGGCTCGGCTGGCGCCCTTTCCCCGACGAACGGCCGGGCGAGTACCTCACGGATCGCATCACGCGCGAGGCCGAAGGCTTCCTCGACCGCCACGGGGATCAGCCTTTCTTTCTCTACCTCTCCCACTATGCGGTCCACACGCGGATCGAGGGCAAGCCAGAGCTTGTGGAAAAATACCGCAAGAAGCGGCCGGCCGGTTCGCAGAAGAATCCGGAATACGCGGCGATGGTCGAAGGGTTGGACCAGAGCGTCGGTGCCGTTGTCGCGAAACTCGAGCGGATGGGCGTAGCGGAGCGAACTGTCTTCATCTTCTTCTCCGACAACGGCGGCCTGTCCAAGGATGGGCGCATCACGTCGAACCTGCCGCTGCGGGGAGAGAAGAGCACGGCCTGGGAAGGCGGCGTGCGCGTCCCGTTGATCGTCAGATGGCCCGGGCAGCCCGAAGGCTTGGTCGTCGAAGAGCCCGTGATCAGCGTGGATCTCTACCCGACGATCCTTGACATGGCCGGGGTCGACGCGGAGGCGGAAGTTGACGGCAAGAGCCTGACACCGCTACTCAAAGGGGACAAGGAGTTTCGTCGCGGACCGATCTTCTGGCACTACCCGCACTACAACGCGCACACGCCGATCATCACGTGCACTCCCTACGGTGCCGTCCGGGAGGGGCCGTTCAAGCTGGTCGAGTTCTATGAGGATGGGCACACTGAGCTCTACGACCTGCGCGAGGATATCGGCGAGACGAGCGACTTGTCCGACGCGATGCCGGCCAAGACCAGCGAGCTTCTGGCAAGACTCCATTCCTGGCGTGACTCCGTTCAAGCCCAAATGCCGACCAAGAATCCGGAGGCCGACGCGGCGCGATACCGGGAGTACAAGGACGAAAGGCAGTGGAAGCCAGTCGACCTGTTCGAGCAGCAGACGGCATTTCCCGAGCCGTAGCGCGCTTGCGTGGATCTGGAGTCTGGCTCTTCCGTCTGCGACCAGTTGGCGAACCGCGCCCTCAAGCGCCGCCGCAACGCTTGGTCACAGCTTGCTGCGAAGTTAGAGGCTAACGGCCCTGTGCGCCTCGCCCTCGAACATGGCGACAACCTAGATCCGGCCGAGTCGGCCTTCAAGCGTACCCGGCGAGGCCAGCACGCACGGAGCTGAAACAGACCTTGAGGTGCAATACGTGCCCGGCCCCAAGCTCGTGCTGGCGCTGCGAAAACGCGGTAAGTCGGGCTAGGGATTGTAGCCGGAACCGACGATCAGCGGAACTCCCTGTGCCCGCACGAGCTTGAAGAATCCCACCTTGGGCTCGACTTCGCCCGTCGCGGGATTGTTGAAGTTGTAGTACCAGAACGACTCCCCGAACAGCGCGGCGGCTTCGATCACGTCCCTGCCGTCGAACAGCAGCTCCGGGATCCGCCCCGAAACCGCGAAGGCGCTCCTGCTGCCGCTGAATTCGTGCATGCCCGTTTCTGCGTTGATGCCGGCTACGTAGATCGGGCCGTGCTTCCAACGCGGGTCGCCGGACAGCACCGGGCCGGCGAAATACCCCGAATGCTCCACTTCCATCGCCGCGCAGCGCACGAATTCCTGCAGCCGCTGGTCGCCCGGGTGGGCCGCCAGGTCCGCCGCGTTGACCTCGCTCGGGTCGCAGTTGCCCGGAAAGTCCCGCGCGTAGATCCCGGCCCCGATCGCCGCCCGCTCCCCGTTCCACTCGATCTCCATCACGTACGAGCTCTTCGGCTGGCTGCGCCCGATCGCCGGGTTGTTGAACGCGTAGTAGATCCAGCCCGCGTCCACCAGTGACAGGATCCGGTGCAGCTCGTAGTAGTAGTCGCTGCCGAAGGTGTCGATCGACGTCCCCCACACCGAGCCCTCCCGGGCCGGCTCCGGCGGGAACACGTGCGTCAGGGCGGTCTCCCCGGACGGCTGCACGCCGTCCACGAACACGTACGTCGGGCCCGACTTCCAGCGCGCGTCTTCGTTGAACGCCCGCCGCGCCTCCTCCTCGCCGTGCTCGTGCACGTACTCCGCGGCGCAGCGCACGAACGCCGGGATGTCCGCCTGCGTGCGCACCGCCGCCGCCGTCACGTAGTTCTCCGCGCAGCTGGGCCCGGCGTGCAGCTCGTCGTGGTGCCCGACATGGTGCCCGGCCCCCACCAGCAGCGGCACCCCCTGCGCCACCACCCGCTTGAGGAAGCCCAGCTTTGGCTCGGTGGTCCCGCTCCGCGGGTCGTACGCCTGGTAGTACACGTAGCTTTCGCCGAACGTGTCGCCCATCGCGGCCATGTCGCGCCCGCCGAACTGGTCCCCGCGCGGGCCGGAACGCCCCCACTCGTGCGGCGCCCGGCCGTTGATCCGCAGCGGCTGGCCCGACATGACCTGGTTGCCCAGCGTGTCCAGCACGTAGACGTAGTGCTGCCCGTCCGTCCAGCGCGGATCCCGCTCGATCTCCCGCTTGGCGAAGTAGCCGCCCGCCTCGACTGCCAGCGCCGCGCAGCGCACGAACTCCCGCAGGGTCTCCGGGCTCGGAGCTTGATGCAGAACCTCGGCGCTGACCTCGTCCGGGTAGCAGGTGCCGGGCCAGTCGCGCGAGTAGATGCCGGCCCCGATCACGGCCGGCTCGCCGTCCCAGTCGATCTCGATGACGTAGGAGGCCTTGGCCGACCGCTTGCCGGTCGCCGGATTGGGAAACGAGTAGTAGAGCCAGCCGGAGTCGACCGCCTGCGTCATGCGGTAGGCCTCGTAGAAGAGGTCGTTGCCAAAGTCGTCGATCGCCTCGCCCCAGACCCCGCCCTCGCGGGAAGGGTCGGGCGGGTAGACGAAGGTCCTGGCATCCGTGCCGGACTTGGCGATGCCGTCGACGAACACGTAGGTGGGGCCGTGCTTCCAGCGCTCGTCCTCGTTGAAGGCGCGGCGGGCTTCGGCCGTGCCGTGCTCGGCGAGGTACTCGGCCGCGCAAGTCACGAACGCCCGGACGTCGCTCTGCGTGCGCACCGCGCTCGCGGCGATGTTGCGGTCGGAGCAGCCGCTCGTCATTGCCGGGCCGCCCGCAGGCGATCTCCCGTAGAAGCCCGACCCAACGATGAAGTTAAACGGAACCGTGCTTCCGTCGGGCCTGTGGACCGTGCCGGCGAACTCGCGGGCGTAGCCCACCTTGGGGATATCGGCGCTGTCGCTGCCGTCAGCAGGATCGTCCCAGTAGTACTCGATGAAGCCTCCTTCCGGGCTGCTGGCCGCCGCTTCGAGAACCTGCGGCAGAACGAGCTGTCCGGTCACGACGTCCTTCACGGTCGGTACCAGAGGCCGAAGCTCGAATCTGTCCGGAAACGCCCCGTGAACTAGGATTACGTTCGTAGTGAGATCCAAGACGTAGAGGTACACCGAACCGTGCCTCCAAGGTCCGCCGGGATCCCGCACGGCGATTCTGGCTTTCGACGAAGCGGCGAAATCGCCGCTCGCCTGGAGTTCGATAAAGTACTCTCCCGCTTGGTTGACGAAAGCCTTCAAGGTCTCGCGGTCCACCACGTCGCCGGCCGTCACCGCCGGGTCGCCATAGTCGATCTCTTCCCGAGCCAAGTGAAACGGCTGGAGATCGAATCCGGTGAGCACGATGATCGGGAGCCGAAAACCGCCCGAGATATAGACGCTGGCGTAACCGGAGGCACCCGGAATGCCCGGGCGCAGACCGCGCACAGGGACGGTAGCATCGAACGGGCCATGCGGTTCCTGCAGCAATTTCGCATAGACAGCTGTGAAGTCGGTCAGCTCCGCGCCGGAGATGCCGAGCGCAGAAAGGATTTCCAGATAGATCAGGGGGTTGAGCTGCCCGCCCGACAGTGACATCCGTTTTGAGTGAACGAACACCCTGCCATCGGGCGTCAGCGTCACAATGTAAGTGGAGCCGGAACGCCAAGGCCCTCCTTCCTGCCTGATGAGACATCCGAAGTACGCTACTTGTTCAAAGCTCGTTACTCCTTGGCTGCCTTTCCTGAATTCGTCTCTCGCAGCCAGTGCGAAGTCTGTCAGGCTGGCACTGCCATCTTCTACCTGTTGTGCCGTCACGGCCGGGTCTGGAGGAGGGGCAACGCCGGGAGGAAGCAGGCAAGCTTCCTGTGCCGAGGCGTGGCGCGCGTTGGAAAGGACGCTGGCCAGCACGAGCACTGCGACAGCATGAACAATCGATTTTAGGAATGTATGAGCTTTCATCTTGAGGATCCTCCGATCTTGTTTGTGGGGATTATTGACGATAATAGCGAAGCCACTACATCTAGCGCTTGCGCTTCGGCGGCTCGGCGTGGGTGACCTTGACCGATTGCAGGCGGGCCGACACGATCTCGTCAAAGGTCTTGTCCGTGCGGATCTCTTCTTCGAGTTCGGCCTTGCTCGGCTGATAGCTGTGGCGCGGTAGCTCGATCTCGCGAGGCGGGACACGCTGTTGGCGCGGTTCTCGGTCCGTCATGCTCCTAGGTCCATGTCTTTCAGCTTCGTGACGAACGCAGGGCCTACGAGGCGCTGTGTGGCGAGCTGTGGGACTAGCCGCCGAAGCGCAAGCGCTAGATGTAGTGGCTTCGCTACTTTCGTATATAGTCCCCTTATTCATCCAGTCCAGTGACTTATGGATGGCCTATCTCCGCACTCACAAGATAGGCTCGAACTCGACGGCTGAAATCGGTTTTCGGCGGAGGTCCGAGCGCTGAGTGCTGCGCTGGTGGCTCGAAACAAGAGGCGGCCAACGGCGTTGAACGACGAGTCCGGCTGGATCAGCCGCGCATGCCGTCAGATGAACGAACTCCGCGGCTGTGGTTGGCCGGCCAGCCCGTGACCCGTCGGCGTCAGACGAGGCGTCGAGCTGTTGTGAGCGCTCTGTCTCGCCCCTCTGCTATTGGCCGGGCCGGCTCCATGTAGTGCCGGGTGCGAACGGGTACGAGCGCCTTGCGCGCACGGCTCGGCCGGGCCTGGCGTCGTCGACCAGTCGGCCCTCGACCAAGACCGGCGTGCCGTTCACGATCACGTGCCTGATGCCGTCCGGGCTACGCGCCGGATCCGCGTAGGTGCCGCGGTCGATCACGGTGTCCGGGTCAAACACCACGATGTCCGCGTCCGCGCCCGGCCGGATGCGCCCCTTGTTGCGCATCGCCGGCAGGCGCTGCTCCAGGCGCATGGCCGGCATAACCGTCATCTTGCGCAAGGCCTCCGTCAGGGTCAGTGCCTGCTGCTCCCGCACGAACCGCCCCAGCACGCGCGAGAACGTTCCGAACGAGCGGGGATGGGCCCTGCCGCCGCTAAGCCACATCCCGTCGCTCGCGATCATGACGAGCGGATTGGCAATGGCCGTTCGCACGCTGTCTTCGCTGTACAGGGGCGGCATGATGATCGTGCCTCCGGTGCGGCGCCTTTCCGGGAACGTGTCGCGTGTCAGCGTCTCGCCAGTCCGAACCCAGATGAACTGCGCCAATTCCTCGTCGGTGTAGTCCTGCCACCGATTGAACAAGTGCGATTGGATTAGTGTCGAGCCGCGATTGTATGGATAGGCCTCGGTCGTGACGTCGACGCCTCGCGCTTGGGCCCTTTCGATGAGAGCGAGGTACTCCGTTACACGGTCCCTGGCGCTGCTGTTGAGGTGCACCACGTGGGCCTGCGCGCCGGTTTCCCGCGCGGCGGAAATCACCTCTTCCAGATTCGCGAATGTCGTTAGGTCTGTCCGCATATGCACGTGGCAGCTGGCCCCGTAGCGGGTTGCGATGCGAAACATCTCTACGATCTCGTCCTTGGTCGCTCCCGGCGTGTAGGCCAGTCCGAAACCGACCGCCAGGGCACCTTGGTCAAGCCCGCGCTCGATGCGTCTGGCGAGCGCCGCCATTTGCTGGGCGGTCAGAGGCGCGGCGAGCGACTCGCCGGACAGTCCGGGGTTATGGCCAAGCATGGCAAGCTGCCGCGAGTAGGGGTGCGAGATACTGGCGCCGTAGTTCAGCAACGCCTTGCCTTGGCGGTCCTGATACCAGGCCTCGATGTCCTCTACGCCGATCTCGAGCTCCAGAGCCGTCGTGATCCCGTCTCGGACTTGGGCGGCGTAGTTCTCGAGACTCTGCCCGTGCTGGTGCAGGTCGATGAATCCCGGCGCCACGACGAGCCCGGCGGCATCCAGGCTGCGCGCTCCTTCTAGGGGCGATTCGCTGACCGCGACCACTCGGCCCGCGATGATCCCTACGTTCCGCACGGCGTCGAGTCCCGATTCGGGGTCGATAACCCGCCCGTCGCGGACTACAAGGTCGTAGCCCCCTTGGCCGGCCAAGGTTGCGGCCCAGGCGACCGCTAGCGCTATTGCTCGTTTCACTGGCGAAGATTATGGCACTGATCGTTGTCTGCGAACGTTGCCAGGCGCGGCCCCCAGCCAGCTCGCGGATTGTCTTGCCGGCATCCCGGCCGGTGTTTGGGGATGTCAAGAATTTGTCAAGTCGAAACGGGAACCGAATCGAAGCGAGGTGCATCTAAGCGCGCATACATCCCCATCAAGGAGGTTCGGTGCAATGCAAGCAAGAGCGTTGATCGTTTCGCTGTGGGCTGGCGTGGCTCTGTGCCCGGTGTCGGCAGCGGCTGGCCCGCAAGCAGCCCGGACTGACCTGGGCGTTGCCCGCGTGAGCGTCGTCAAGGGTGACGTGGCTACGCGGCGCGGCGATTCCGGCGATTGGATCGCTAGCGCGGTGAACTCGCCGATCGTCGAGGGGGACTCGGTGCGCACAGCAGGAGCGTCAAGAGCCGAGGTCCAGTTGTCTCCAGGCAACTTCGTCCGCATCGTAGGCGACAGCGAGGCCCAGTTCGTCGAACTCGGCGAAAAGGTGTTTCGCGTACGCGTGATCCACGGCACGGCGTTATACAGCGAACTGCCGGATTCCTCAGCTGACATCGACGTTGAGACTCCTTTCGCGGCTGTCCGGCCCCAGGAAAAGGGCCGCTATCGAATCCACGTTGGGGCCGATTCAACGGTCATCGAGGTTCGCGAGGGCAGGACGGAGATCGCCATGGAGCACAGCACGAGCAGCTTGACCGCAGGTCAGGCCATGACGCTGCGGCAGGGATCCTCCGGGGTGGAGTTCGAGGTGGGCCGTGCCAGCAACATGGACGGATTCGATCGTTGGGCCTCGATCCGGGATCGGGAGCTGCGACGTTCGAGCGCCTACCGCTATGTCAGCCGGGACATCTACGGCGTGGATACGTTTGACGACCACGGCTCGTGGCGATACGTCTCCTCGGTGGGCCACTGCTGGTTCCCGCGAGTCCCGGCGACATGGGTGCCCTACCGCCACGGCCGCTGGACCTGGATCGACTACTACGGCTGGAACTGGGTGCCCTACGCACCGTGGGGCTGGGCCACCTCGCACTGGGGGCGCTGGCACTATGACCCGATCTACGGCTGGGGCTGGTATCCCGGCGCTCCTCGGCTGCGTCATATCTGGCGACCCGCTCTCGTATCGTTTATCGGCGCGGCGATTCGCGGCGCGACCTTCGGCCACATCGGCTGGGTGCCCCTGGCGCCGGGAGAGCTGTACTGGCCTTGGTACGGTCGGTCAATCTACGGATTCGGCCGGGGTCGATTGGGGGCGGCAAACACTATCGTCGTCGATAACAGCGTCAACATCATCACCAACTACCGCTACGCACGCGGCGGCTCGGGCGTGTCCGCCGTCTCTTACCTCGAAACCGATCAGTTTGGCGCTGCCGGAGCCAACACGCCGCGCGGAATGCGTCTGGCGCAGTCTGCGCGCGGGGTCGCGATTCGAGGCCCGCTGCCAGTCGTGCCTAGCCGGGCCAGCCAGGGCCGGGTACTGCCCGCGTCTTCGAGCAGCGTTCGCGTATCGTCGCCGAGAGCTTGGAGCCGCGCATCTGTGTCACAGCTGCGTGATGGCACGGCGAGAGTGTCGTTTGATGATCAGCGCAAGTTCTTGCGTTCGTCAGTGGATAACTTTCATCGCCGGCACGACTCGCGACCCGCCGCAGTGGCGTCCAGCACCAGCACGCGTGCAAGTGCAGTTCGGGCCACTACCTCGCGCCCGGTAGGGACGGCAGGCGCGACGACAAGGCGGGAGCAAGCCGGGAATCCGTCAACTTCGCCGCTTCAATCCCAGCGTCGCGGTGTCGGAGCCGCGCCCGCAAGCCCGTCCACGGCGGCCGCAACCAGAAGCGGGACGCTTCGTCCATCGAGCCGTGCGTCGTCCCGAACGCCCACTGCTGGGTCTGCTGTACGCGGCGAAATCGGCGCTGGCGCCCGAACTTCCACCCGCGACCCTGCAGTTGGATCAAGTCCGCGGCCCCGCGCGGCTGTCACCACGGCGCGGACACCGCAGGTCCGTGCTCGCACGGTTCCTGTATCCCCCCGCGTTTCGTCGCAAACTCGTCTGCCATCCTCGGCATCGAGTTCTGCGTCCGCGACCGCATCGTCGCCAGCCCGCGGCCCGGTATTCGCGCCTAGGAGCGGGTCTAGAGTCGGTGTCGGAGGCAACGCTGGAACGCCCCTGCGGACATCCCGCCAAGACAGCGGGACAAGATCGAGCGGCACGGATGGAGCTTCGCGGCCAGCTGGCAGCACTTCAGCTCGTACGTCGTCGCTCGGCACGAGGTCTTCCAGCCCGAGCCGAGTGCGGCCGTCATCTCGACCGCCGGTCACGGAATCACGTTCTTCAGCCACTGGCGGCGCCGCGTCGCCGGGACAGAGGAGCCGCTCGGTCGCTGGCCCAGCGAGCGCGAATCGAGGCGTGCGGCAAGGCTCCGGGTCGTCGACGGGCTCCTCGTTTCCGGCTCGAACGCGGAGCCGGATTAGCCCGGGATCTTCGAGCAGAGGCGGCAGCTCCGGCACTTCGCGCAGTCAGCGCTCCGCGCCAAGCTATCGCCGACCGACCGTCGGCTCCACGTCGTCCAGTCGCAGTAGCCGGATCGGACCCGGCACATCGTCGAGTACTAGGCGGAGTTCCCCTTCCGGGGCGAGCTCGCGTTCGTCATCGCGAACGTCGAGCCGCGTGAACCCTAGGTCTTCGAGCAGCGGAGGGTCGTTTGGCACAGGGAGCGGCAGGTCCGCTAGCCGGAGAAGCTCCCCTAGCGGATCCGGTGGTTCGAGAAGCCAGCGTGCCACGCCAAGCTATCGCCGCCCGACTGTGGGCGCGACATCCTCGAGCCGTAGCAGCCGAACCGGGCCGTCATCCTCTTCGTCTTCGCGCGCTAGGTCGACATTCGGTGGTGGCCGCTCGCCGTCCTCCGGGGCCTCGCGCTCCTCTTCGAGCCGGTCTGCGCGCCCGTCTTCGAGTTCCAGCACACGCCGGTCCAGCCAGAGCCCGGGTGATCGGTAGCGACGCGGCCTTCGGGCCGTCTGGGTCCCGCTTTCCGGCCGCCTGCGAGAATAGGAGCAAGGCACCCACACACGGGTGCTGGTCTGGCCGGTACTTCGGAGACCACCATGTCGGCAAGCGGCCAAAATGGCGAGCAGTCGCGAAAACCGATCATCATTGACACAGATCCGGGCCTTGACGACGCTCTCGCCCTAGTCCTAGCCTTGCGCTCGCCAGCGCTGGACGTGAGGGCGATCACCGTGGTTGCCGGCAATGTGTCGCTGTCCGCCTGCACTGGCAACACCCTGCGGATCGTGGAGGCTGTCGGCCCGACTTCCGTTCCACCCGTGCATGAAGGGCACGCGCGCCCGCTGAGCGGCAGGGTCGCTCGCGCTGGCGACGTGCATGGAGATGACGGCCTGGGAGGGATCACTCCGAAGTATCCCGTGCGGGAACTTGCCGTGACCGGTGGCCATGCCACCCAAGCCATGGTTGAACTGGCCCGCCAGCATGGCGAGGCTCTGACCATCGTTGCGCTGGGGCCTCTCACGAATGTCGCCAAGGCGATTGAACGAGACCGCAGCGCGATGTCGGGCATAGGCCGGCTGGTTGTGATGGGCGGAACTGATGACGGCAAGGGCAACATCACGCCTACGGCCGAGTTCAATTTCTATTCCGACGCTGCGGCGGCCAAGGCCGTGGTCCGGGCGGGACTTCCGACGACGCTGGTAGGCCTGAACGTGACACGCAGAACGCTGCTGTACAAGGACCTGTTCCACCAGCGGCTGGCGGCAGCCGAGCCTGCGCGGCTGCGCTCCTTCCTCGAGGATGTCAGCCACCCGTACTTCGAGTTCGGGCGCAAGGAAAGCGGCAGCCACGCCTGCGTGATGCATGACCCCTTGGCCGTCGGGGTGGCGATTGACGCGACTCTTGTCAACACGGAGCGCCTGCCTTGTGACGTGATTGACACTCCGGGTTTGACGCGGGGCATGATGCTGGTCGGCAGGGACGCTAGTTCTGCGGCGATGGTGCCCGCAGCGGTCGCCACAGAGGTCGATGCGGACCGGTTCATAGATCTCTTTCTGGACGTGGTTTGCAGCGGATAGCGACTGTTGCGGTACCTGCTCGATTGTTTCGAGCGCGTCAATTCGATACCCCTTGATGTCAAACGAGTCCCGGCTGCAGAGCGATCAGGGCAGACGTTGAGCCACCGAAAAACGTACTGCTGGCACCAACGTCACGCCAAGCCGGCCGTGCCTATATTGGGGGCTTACGACGTACGAAGGTAGTGAGAAAGCTGCTATCGTGAAGTCATGAGGCCGCGAGGCGGATGCCGGGCGGGAAATGGCCGGAGACGGCTTCCCGGCGAGTCGCTAACGTGGAGCGATGGCTCGTGCGTTGGCTCAGAACCGTATGCGGGGATGGTTCGCCACTCTCGCATATAATTCCCCTACAGTGCTCGGTTGGGTCGCCGGACTGCGGAAATGGCTTTCTTGGCACCCATCCGGTCGCGCCCTGCCCGCCCGGTAGCCTGCGGGCTGCCGGCGCGCGCGCTCCTCTGGTGCGCCTGCCTCGCTTTCGCCGGCGGCATGGCCGGCCAGGACGGGGGCGCGCCCGAGCCGCGCGTCGAGGTCGATGCCGAGGTCAGGTTCCGCGGAGAGACCCGCAGTGGCAGCGGCGTCAATCCCAAGGGCGTGGACAGCTTCGCCCTGTCGAGGCTGAGGCTCAACCTCGGCCTGCGGCCGGCCAAGCACGTAGGTGTGTTCGTCCAGGCGCAGGACGCGCGAGTCGGGGGCCTTGATCCCGGCGGCAACCACCTGCGCTTCCATAATCTGGGCTTTCGCCAAGCGTACGTGGCCCTCGGGCACGAGTCCGGCCCGGTGACCCTGCGCGCTGGGCGGCAGGAGCTCGATTACTTCGAGGGCCGCTTGATCGGCGCGCGCAACTGGAGCAACACCACGCCTGTTTGGGACGGCGGCAAGCTGACCCTGCGGCGGGGCGAGGACAGCGTCGACGTGTTCGCCGTCGCGCATGTCAAGGTCCGGGAGGGCCCCGATTTTCTGAACACGGAGACGGCCGTGGCCGGAGCGGTCGGCTCCATCCGTTCGTGGGTGGAGGGACTGAGGATCGAGCCTTTCGTACTGCTGACGCGGCAGCCCGTCAATGCCAGCTCGAACGTCGGCGGCCGGCTCCACACGGCGGGCTCGCGCTTCTCGGGGGTCCTGGACGGGGCGTGGGACTACGAGTTCATCCTAATGGGGCAGGGCGGAGACGTCGGTGGCCTCGACAAGCGGGCCTGGTCGGGCACGGCCGGGCTGGGCAAGACCTTTGAGCGGCTGCCGTCTCGGCCGAGGGTTGGTTTCGAGTGGAGCCACGGCAGCGGGGACGCGGACCCGCTTGACGGCACGAACTCCACCTTCGAGCCGTTCTTCATATCCCGGCACCGGCACTACGGCGAGCAGGATCTCGTGGCTCTCAGGAACCTGCAGTACCTCAACGGCGGCGTGCGGATGCACCCGCGAGAAGGGCTGGAGATCGAGGTGGAGTTCATTTCGCATCGCCTGGCCAGCCGGAACGACGGCCTGTACGCTGCAAGCGGGGCGCTGCAGGCCCGGGCTCCGGAAGGTGGCAGCGGCACGGGATCGGTCGGCTCGGAGCTGGATGCGGTCCTGCGGTACCGCCCGACGGAGCGGGTCCAGCTCGTTGTCGGCGTCTTCCGGTTCTTCGCCGGCCCCTTCGTCGAGCGTCACGTGCCGGGCGGGGAATCGCAGACCTACCTGTACACCAGCCTCGTCATCCGGATCTAGCCGAGACCGCCCCGGGGCCGGTCATCGCATGCCTCCGAGCCCCGCGCCGCGGTGATCCCGAGAGCCTGCTGGCTATATCGCCACCAGCATGTCGTCGCGGCCCCTGAAATGGTGGCGCAGCCCGGCCGCGTCTCCGCGCCAGATGCCCCGCCCGACGCAATGCCATCCCGACTGCCGGCAAGGCTGCGACGACAAGCGCTGCCCGGGGGGTCAATTCTGACCCGATCATCAACCTCGCGCCGCGTCGAGGAGTCTACCCCTGAAGCGAGGAGACTCGTTCTTCACCCAGCGTCAAGTAGTCGCACCAGTCGCCTTCGACCTTAGGCATGCCGAAATGCCCTTTCCAATAGGCGAGGAAAGACTCGGTCGCATCTCGGCGGCGGTCAGACAAGGTATTCAGCAGCAACTGGGGGGCTGCGCCGTTGGGCGTTTCAGCCGAATGAAGCAAGCGAATGGTGGAGTCGCAGTCGCTCAGCGCCCCAAGTCGCTGTTGGAGGTCTCGCAAGGCCCCGAGCCGCTCGGACAACGATGGGCCGTACTGCTCGGAGAACAGTTCCAAGCAGTAGCGCAGTCGCTTGCTCGCAAGTCGGAATGCGTGCAGTTCCTCCGGCACAGCGCCCTCTACGCAGGCCGCGCGTCCTTGGCGGAAGTACTGCGCCGCTAGGGCAGGCAGGACTGCGCTGGCGTTCGCCGCGCAGGACCGCTCAGGCATCCAAGACAACTGCGTAAACGGCCTTCCGCCCGCTGCGGAAGCCGCCGATCTGTCTTGGGCGGGTTCGGGCGCAGGGCTGCTCGCAGCGTTGAGCCACTTCTGTGTGAGGTTCTGCAACGCCTTGCGCTCGAGCCGCTTGCTCATGATCCGCGCCGCCGCGCCGCGCCTGCGTCGCAGATCGTCCGCGACCAAGCACCCCAGGCCCGAATCCAATTCAGGGATGAGCTCGAGTGCGACATCTAGTTCGCGTACCAGCCGGGCAGCGGAGAGGATCGATTTGACCCGCTTGCGGAAGCCGGCCGCTCGATCCGCGTTTAGCAAAGTGGAAAAGCAGTCCAGCGTGTAGACTAGGCGCCGCGCCGCCACTCGAAGATCGTGCACGGAGCGGGCGGTTGGATCGGCGCGCGCCCCTGCCAGTCGCTCCGCCGTCCTTTCGGTGTGGCGCAAGCAGTGCGAATGGACGAAGTCGAGAAAGCCGCTCCGAGACCGCGGAGTCGACTGCTCAGGATCTGTGCCGGAGGCGCAGGTGTCTGTCGCGGCGGGCTGCATCAAGCGAGGCTGGCAGCGCGAATCCCTCAGATCGCGACACCGAGGATGCGTGCCAGTTCCGGGATGTTCGGATTGCCGTAGAACTCGCCGTCAACGTCAAACGTGGGCACGCGGCGCTTGCCGTGATTGTGGTGCATGACGAGTTCTGCGGCACGATCGTCGTTCTCGATGTCGATCTCCGTGAACTCGATGCCTTGCTCGCGGAGGAATTTCTTGGCCCGCCAGCAGTCCGAGCACCACTGAGTCGAGTACATGCGGATCGCCATACAAGTCCAAGAATAGCATCGGCTTCGCGGGCCTTAGGCCCAGCGTCCCAGCACGGGGAGCCATCCCTTGCGGGCGAGCAGTTCGACGAAGTTCAGCAGGATCGCCAAAACCAGCAGGGCCGGCCAGAGATCCATCCAGCGCTCTATGGCCCGACCTCCGGTCGCGAAGAGGTCTTCCGGGGCGGGATTCGTGCGACCGCCCGTCGCTGAAGCAATGGTCTGGAGCAAGTGAGAGTCCGAGCCGTACCGGCTCAATTCGGAATTCTCGCGATAGTATGCGGCTTCTGGAAACGCGCGGGACCTCTCGGCTGGCCGGATGCGGAACAATCCGTAGAGTCCTTCGGACGGGAAGCGCGCCTCGAATCCGCCGCCGGTCGGTTTCGGTGTCGCGACATGTCTGTAGCCATCCGGGCCCAGCGCGTAGAGATCGGGCAGATCGTCCGGGCTGTCATCCGAGGACGGGCTGAAGCGCACCACGATCTCATCGGTGCTGGCGTCGTACTCCGTTCGCACGGCGGTGCGCGCCGCCCTTGGCAGCAGATCCCGCAGCGAGTTCGACCAAAACGTGTCGAACCCTTTCCAAGCTACCCAGTTGGTCGACCAGCGATCCTTGGCGTCGGACGTGAATACGGCCGAACGTCCGAGGCCGAACTGCCAGCGTGTGAACAAGGGGTCATCGTCAGCGGCGTGCAGGATCGTATCTGCCGCTGGCTTGACCTCGAACTTGACCCAGCCCAGCAGCGGCCCGGGCTCGGCCAGGTCCAAGCCCTCGAGGATCTCGAAGTCACGCTCGGCGAACGGCACGAATTCTCGCTCCGTGACGGATGTGCCGGTGTGCTCCATCACGTCTTTGAGCACGATCTGCTCCAGCGCCGAGATATCGATCAGGAAATAGGATTGCCCCTCGGCGCTGCGGGCTACGCGCTCTAGATATGAGCGATTGACGTCCTGGCCCAAGCCGATCGTCGAGATCGTTACTTCGTTGGCGGCGGCTTCGCGCGCAAGGGCGATGCTGTCACCTTCCTCGGAAATTCCGTCCGTCAGGAGCAGGATGTGCTTGTACACGGCCTCCTGCGGCTGGATGATCCTGTACGCCTCGCCAAGGGCCGGTGCAATCTGGGTGCCGCCGTCCGCCACGATTCCGCTGATCATGCGCTGGGTTTCGGCTGGCGTTTCGTTCCGTTGCAGGGGCGCGGCCCATTCGAACGAATTGTCGAATGCCAGCACTCCCACGCTGTCGATGGCTCGCAGGTTCTCGACCACGCCCAGGGCCGACTGCCGCGCGAGCTGCATCTTCTTGCCCTCCATCGACGAGGACTTGTCCACGACCAAGACCACGGCCGTTCCTTCGGGCGTGCGCGGCGGGGCTAGGATTGCCGGCAGCATCGATTGCAATTCGTCCGGTTCCTCGTCGGTTCGCTCGCGATAGAGGTTCTTCTCGCCCGCGATGAGGAGGAAGCCGCCGCCGTTGCGCACAAACTCGGCAAGCCGCTCCTTGACAGCTTCCGGCCATGCTTCGAAATCTTCGTTCGAGCAGATCACCAAGTCGTAGTCAAGGCTCTCCGGATCGCGTATGGCCGGCGCTGGCGCGCGCTCGATTTGAAATCCCGATCCCACCAAGACGCCAGCCAGGGGAGCGTTCTGCTGGTCGGAGTCGGAGGAAATCAGAAGAGCGCGCGGCTCGTGGATGGATACCGCGCCGGCGAATTGCAGTTGTTCCTCGGCAGCGGTCGTGAGCTTGCCCTCCACCAAGGTCGCTCCCGGGCTTTCGAGCCTGGCCCTTGCCACGATCGCGCTCGTACCGGCTTGAAGCGCCACTCGCTCGCTTCCGATCAGTTGTCCGTCCGCGCGCAGTTCGAGGCTGGCGCGCACGGACTCGGGACTCTCGATCTCGAACTCAATCGGGAAGCTCTCGCCGACATACGCTTGCGAGGGCATGCGCATGCCCGCAATGCGCAGCCTCGGTTCTGCCCGCCCTGCCAACGCGTAGGTGTCAACCGGCACGTTGCGACTCCAGGCTTGGTACACCGCGCGCTCCACCGCTCCCTCGCTGGCGTGGCCGTCGCTGACCAGCACCAGCCGTGGCACGCGGTCGGCCGGCAGCGCGCCCAGCGCATTGCGCAGCGCAGCCTCTAGATTGGTCGAGCGGCTGGCCTCGCTGTCGCGCAGCTGCCGCACGGGCAGCTTGCCGAATTCCAGCTCTCGCAGAGTGTGCCCCCCGCCGGCCGCCCGCGCTCGCTGCAGAAACGCCTCTTGCTGTCCGCGCTGCTCTTCGGGGATGCTGGCTGAAGCGTCGCTCAGGATCGCGACCGCGGCATAGGTCTCCGCTATGCGCCACTGAGGCCTGCAGAGCGCCACGCACACCGCGGCCAGCGCCAGCGCTTTCAGCAGCAGGCCTAGCCGCCTCGGAGAGTGCGCCCACTCGCGGGCGGCCCACGCCAGCAGCGGAATCAGCAGCAGCAGCGGCCAGGAGGTTTCCAGCGTCACAGCCCGCCCTCCGGTGCCTCTTGCGAAGCGGCCTGAACCGTCTCAGCGGTCAGGCGCCGACCCCGTCCGAAGCGGATCCAGTCATACAGCAGGATCACTGCCGCGAGGACCGCGAGCCATGGCCAAAGCACCCACGATTCGCCCATCCCGGCCAGTCCCGACGGCACTCCCCGCAAGACCGACTCGGGAGGGTCCCAACTGCTGCTCGGGATCTGCGGCTGCTGCAAGACGAGGGTCAGGTCGTGATCGGCGGTCGTCACGCGATAGGTGTCCCGCTGGTCGGCGTAGAAGCGAACCGTCCCGTCGGAGAGCACCCACGGGACGTTGGCTCCGCTAGCCGTGCGGACGGAAATCTGGTGCGGGGAGGAGTTCGGCGCTTCAATGGTGACCGCGCCGGGACCGCGGGCGGCAACGGCCTCCGCGCGGAATGCTGCCGAGTCCAGCCACGAGACCGCATTGGCGAAGAGCATCGGCGCGGACAAGCGGTCGCGGACGGAAGTGTCCGTCAGGTCGAAGCCGATGGCTACGAGTCTCTCGTCGTCGTCGGACCGGGCGACGATGACGGGCCCGTCAGCTGTGCTGGCAATGACGTCGTCGCCTGGGCGGGGCGTAAATACGCGAACGCGGTCTGGAATCAGGTCGGGGTCGCGGATTCCCGTGGCAAGCTGATGCGAGGCCGACCACTCCGAAACCGGACTTCTGCGCACAGACGCCGCCTCGGCGATCGGCGAGGGCGTGCCCGGGGGGGCGAGGTAGATTGCGCGGCGTGACGATCCGCTTCCGCCGCCGCTGGCCCACACATGGATGGCTTCAGGGGTCAGATCCTCCGGGGATTGCGCATAGTCGGCCTCGATGCGGGCGCCGGCCGCGAGCAGCGGCCCGAACTCCCGTTCCGACGCTCCGTGGATCTGGACGCGAGTGCGGTCCGGGGCGGGAATCGCCACTGTCGCGACGTTGTTCTGCGGGTAGGAGTCGTCGTCGGCGAGTTGCGCCCGCAGCCTGCCGGGATGCTGGCTTCTGAGAGTGAACTGGAGGCTCGCGTCCCCGCCTGCCGGGATGGAAAGGCTGCGATGGCCCAAGGGCCTGTCGCTAAAGAAGAAGTCGACGCGCGCCGTAGCGGTTTCCAAGCCGTAATTCCGTGCCTCGAGCGTGACGTCCCACTTGCCTCGCTCCGCGAGGTCGGCGGAGGCCTCCAGCGAGAGGATTCCCAGCGAGTCGCTAGGAGCCTCTGTCTGCAGGTAGCGGACCTGCGGCAGCGCTCCCGCGCGAACCGGCTGGCCGTCGAATCGCCCCGGACCCACGTAGACCGTCTCTCCCGCTCCTGGATGGTCCGGCAGCGGCTCGCCACCCGAATTCAGCGCGAGCCGGAGCGTGCCGTCGGATAGGTCGAATGCGGCGCCGATGTCGAGCGGAGTCAAGCTGGGCTGGGCTGCGGAGACGCTGTCGCGCAGCAGCTGGCGGTCTCGCGTGAACGGGACCCGGACCATGGGCGAGCCGTCCGCTTCGATCAGCATCACTTGATCGCCGGCGGGCAGCGAGCCGATATATGCCAGGGCCAGAGCCTTGGCCTGGTCCATCAGGTTGACGCCATTGCTGTCCGCAAGCGCCATCGAGGCCGAAGTGTCCAGGACAATCACGCGGCGTTGTGCCCCGGCATCGGAGACGCCGGGCCGGGGATCCGCGATAGCGAGCAGAAGCAACCCAAGCGCGATCAGCTGCAGCAGCAGGGATAGCGGATGCTGGATGCGCTTGTGGCGTTGCCGTATCGCCGGAGCGGGCCGCTTCGGCCAGAAGCGCAGGGTTGACACAAGAATCCTGCGGCGCGACCGGTCGTAGAAGTACAGAGCGACGAGCAGGCCGGCGATTGGCGCGAAGATCCCGAGCAGTTGCGCCAGGGCGAGGTTGAGCAGTCCCATGGCCTATTGCGGTCCCATCGCTTGGCGAGTGGCCGGCAGTTCCTGGAATAGCACGCTCTCGATCGGCTCGGCAGTGGAGAGGTGCAAGTATTGCGCGCCGGATCGCTTGGCATGCCGCTCGAGGGAGCGGCAAAACTCGTCGTACGAGTCGCGATACTCGCGAGCCGAGCTATCGTCAAGGCTGACTTGCAGCACCGAATCCGTCTCGGCGTCGAAGAGTTCCAGCTCGCCGCGCCAAGGAGGCTCGCGATCGCCGGGCGATGCGATCTGCAGCAAGTGAACCTCGTGGCCTTCGTTGACCAAGTGCTCCAGCGGCAGATTGTCGCCCGCGCTGTTCAAGAAGTCACTCAGGACGAAGGTGATCCCTGGGACGGGAAACTTCATCAGGTAGTCCCGCACCGGGCGCTGGAAGGCCGTGCCGCCGCCGGTTTCGAGGCCGGAGATGTATTCCGCCGCCTGGCCGTAGCGGAGCCTTCCGCCGTGCGCTCGAAACGAATCCGAGAGCGAGTCTGAGAAGGGCTGCAGCACGATGGTCTCGAGGCGGACCAAGCCGACATAGCACAGCGAGGCAGCCAGGCGGCAGGCATAGGCGAACTTGGAATCCGAGGCATCCTCTCCGCCGACCGCCATGGACTCGCTTGTGTCGATCAGTATGCGCACGGGGATCCGCGGCTCGGACCGGAAGAGCTTCAGGAACATGCGGTCGAGACGCATGTAGGCTCGCCAGTTGACGGCCCGCAGGTCGTCGCCCCGCTGGAAATTGCGGTGGTCCAGAAACTCGTGTCCGACGCCAGCGTAGCGGGAGACGATGTCCCCGCCGATGCGCCCCTGAAACGACTGCGTCCAGCGGATCGTGAGCCGCTCGAGCCGCTCCAGCGCCTCTGCGCTGAGCAGTGTCGCCGGAGCGCGCATTGCTACAGCGTAACAACAGCCCGGTTCAGCAGAGGCAAATCGCGGTGCGACGATCGGGCCGCTACCGCCAGGAACGTCCGAGCGTGGGTTGCCGGACCAAGCCGCCAGGGCTCCGGCTCGCGCCAGGCAGGCCCAGTGCCGCTCCGCAGCCGTTTTGAATCCCCCGTGATAGCCTGAGGTTTCTCGGCGATGAAGATCCGCCACATGCTCGCGACCGGATCGCCGACGGTTTCCTTCGAGTTCTTTCCGCCGAAGGAAGATCACGGATTCACCCGGCTCTTCGGGACGATTGACGCCCTCCGCCCGCTAAGCCCCAGCTATGTCTCGGTGACATACGGTGCCGGTGGCACCACCCGCCACAAGACGGTCGAGCTGGTCAAGCGCATCAAGCGTGACGCGGGCATCGAAGCGATGGCCCACATTACCTGCGTGGGGGCGACGCGCGAGCACATCGCTAGCGTGCTCGACTCGCTCGAAGCCGACGGGATCGAGAACGTCCTGCCACTGCGGGGTGATCCGCCCAGAGGCTGCGATGGCTTCGAGCCGGTTCCGGGCGGATTTCGCTACGCCAACGAACTGGTCAGCTTCATCCGCCAGCGCTACAGCTTCTGCCTCGGTGCCGCATGCTACCCGGAGACCCATCCGGAGGCTGCCAGCCCCGAAGATGATCTTGCAAATCTCAAGCGCAAGGTCGATGCCGGGGCCGACTTCCTGATCACCCAGCTCTTTTTCGACAACGACGACTTCCTCAGGTTTCGCGACCGGGCCGTCGGGGCCGGAATCTCAGTGCCCGTGCTGGCCGGCATCATGCCGGTCCGGAGCCTCAGCCAGACCCAGCGCTTTGCCACGATGTGCGGTGCGCGCATACCGGCCGAGTTGCTGGCCCGACTCGAAGCGGTACAGGCGAAACCTGCTCAAGTCCGAGAGGTTGGCATCGACCACGCCACCGCCCAGTGCAGCCACTTGCTGGCCGAGGGCGTCGCCGGTCTGCACTTCTACACCCTGAACCACTCCACGGCCACCCAAGCCATCTACCGCCGGATCCGCGGCCAGCTAGGTCGCTGAGCGCCCGCTCGCGCCGCCTACGCTTCGGGGTACTGCATTGTGAGCGGGTCGGGCAGCGGAATCGCCCGGATGCCCGCATCGCCGCCGAGCTTCTCAAAGCTGAACTCCGGCTTGTCCGGATTGCCCTGCAGCATGGCCTCGCGGTCGCCAACGGCCAGCACCACCAGCTTGTTCGGATGCAGGTGCTGTTGGGCAGCTTCCAGCACGTCGCTGACACTAACGTCGCCGACGCGCTCGCGATACGTCTTCCAATAGTCCTTCTTCTGCCCGGTGAACTCGTCGTTTGCGAAAGTCCCGGCGACCTGGCCGGCGGTGGCGAAGAAGCGCGGAAAGATCTCGATTTGGTAGTTCTTGGCCGTGTCCAGTTCCTTGGCCGTGATCTTGTCGTTCTGCATGCGCTCGATTTCTTCGACCACGATCGCCGCCGCCTGCGCACACGTGGCATTGCGCGACTGGAAGCCGGCCGAGAATGTGCCCGGGTAGTACGTGCCCGGTTGGAAGCGCGAGTAGGCGCTGTACGCCAAGCCCTCGTCCGAACGGACGCGCACCATGATGCGGGAAGTGAAGCCGCCCCCGCCCAAGACGGAATTCATGATGCGCACCTTGAAGGCATCGGGGTCGAAGCGGTGTATCCCCAGATGCCCAAGGACCACGTGGGACTGGTTAACGTCCCGGCTGGTCTTGTCGACCATATAGACGCCTGGCTGCGGCTCGTGCGAAGGGGACGGGATCTCGGCCGGTTCGGCCGGACCCGCCGGCCAGCCGTCCGCTAGGGCCGCGTTGAGCCGCCGGATCATGTCTTGGGTGTCGAAGTCCCCAGACACCGAGAAGAACATCCGCCGCGGATCGAAAATGCGGGCGTGGAATTCCTGCATGGATTCGCGCGTGATCGACTCGATGGACGCCTGCGTTGATTGGATGGTGCTGAAATGGTCCCCATAGGTGAGCCGGCGAAACTCGCGCGACTGGATCCGGTCCAACCGGTCATTGCGGCGGGCCAGGCCCTGCAGGCTCTGAGCGCGGGCGATCTCAAGCCGTTCCGCCTCGAAGCCGGGGCGCTTGAGCATGTCGAAGAACAGTTCCAGCGAGCGGTCGAGGTTCTGCGTCAAGCAATTGACCGAACCGCCGCCGGACGTCGCCCCGATGCTCGCCCCGATGCGCGTAGCGAGGAAGGCCGCTTCCTCGTCGAAGTCCTGAGCGCTGAGGTTGGTGGTGCCGCCTGAGCGCATCTGGCTGCCGGTGAATCCGGCCAAGCCGGCGCTCGCGGCCGGCACTTGGTAGGCACCCGCGCGCAGCGTGAGCCCGACTGACACCAGCGGCAGCTGGTGGTCCTCCACTAAGTAAGCGACCGCCCCCGAGTCCAGCTCGTGGCGGTACTCGGACGGGTCGGGCGGGTCGTACGAGAGCTTGGGGAAGACCAGGTCCCTGGGATGCCCGGGCAGGCCGTCTTGGGCCTGCGCCAGCGTCGCCAGGGCGCCGCCCGCGGCCGTCTTGAACCAGTCCCGGCGCTTCATGGCCGACCTCCTTGCGGGCCGCGCCCGCGCCCGCCACGTCTGCCTCCGGGCGGGCCTGCGCCCTCCTTGGTGTAGTACAGGGCTACCGTGCGGTTCGTCTCGGTGAAGTATTTCTTGGCGACGCGCTGGATATCCTCCGGAGTCACGGCTTGTATGCGGTCCGAGAAGACGTTGATGTTCTCCCACTCGCCCAATGCTTCGTAGACCAGCAGTTGCATCATCAATCCGAACTTCGATTGCAGCTTGCGGAAGTCTCCGGCAAGCTGCTGGTTCTTGACTTTCTGCAGTTCGCGCTCGCCCACGGGTTCGGCGGCGATGCGGTCCAGCTCTTCCAGCAGCGCCTTTTCCACGTCTTCAGGCGTCGAGCCGGGAGCGGCGACTCCCGAGATCTGGAACGAACCGTCGTACTTGCGCCCGTCGACTCCCGCCCCGGCTTGCACGGCCACCTGCTTCTCCAGGACAAGGGACTTGTAGAGCCGTCCCGTGCGGCCGTTGAGCAGCGACGACAGCACGATCAATGCGGGCTCGTCGACGTGGGCGTCGGGAACCGTGTGGAAGCGGATGCTGGCCTGCGGGCGCGTCTCGGCCTGTCCGCCGAGCCGTTGCTCGGCCTGTTGCTCGACCTCGCGCGTGCGCACTGCCCCGGGCTCGCGCTCGTTGCGCTGCAGCCGCCCGAAATACTTCTTGGCCAGGGCTTTGACCTGTTCGACTTCGAAGTCGCCAACCAGCGCCGCTACCAAGTTGTTCGGCGCATAGTAGGTGTCGAAGTACTCCATGGCCTCGTCGCGGGTGATGGAATTCAGGTCCGAGGGCCAGCCGATCACCGGCCAGCTGTACGGCGAGGCCTGCCAGAACATGGACTCGAGTTGCTCGTTGAGCTTGCCGGTCGGCGTGGAGTCAACCCGCAGCCGCCGTTCTTCCTTGACCACGTCGCGCTCGGCATAGAACTGACGGAAGACAGGCTTGGCCAGCCGGTCGGACTCCATCCAAAACCAGAGCTCGAGCTTGTTGGACGGCACGTTGATGAAGTAGATCGTGTAGTCGTTGCTGGTGCCCGCGTTCATTCCCGAACCGCCGTTGACGGTGTAGATTTGGGAGAACTCGTCCTTGACGACCAATTCCTGCTGTTCGGCGATGAGCTGGCCGAAGCGTTCCAAGAGCTCGCTGTGCTTCGGACTGCGGGCGGCCGGGTCTTCAGCGTCCGCGATGAGCCCCCGCCGCTGTTTCTCGAGCAATTTGGCCCGTTCGGCCTCCATCTGGGCGTACAGCCCGTCGAGTTCGTCCATGATTTCCAGGTCGCGCTCGAGATTTTTTGTGCCGATGGCATGGCTGCCCTTGAACATCATGTGCTCGAACAAGTGCGCTACGCCCGTTACCCCGGGCCTCTCGTTCACCGATCCGAACTTCGAGATCCAGCCGGCGGCCACGTTCGGGTCGCCCTCCCGCGGCAACAACAGGAACGTCAAGCCGTTGTCGAGGGTGAATTCCTCGACTTCGACGCGCTGCGCTGCCAGCGGGGCAGTCAGCGCAAACAGCAGCGCGAGGAATCGCAAACCCAGATTCTGCATAGCCTTCTGTTGAGTATGACGTAAGCGCCTGCTGCGGCGTATCGCCGCCCCCAGGAATTCGCTACGGGGGGTGATATGCTTGCCCGGAATGGACTGGAAACGCGTCAAGCGCGCGGTTGCCAGCTTGGCGCCGGGCATCTTCATTATCGGCTACGTCGTGGGTACGGGCAGCGTCACGACGATGAGCTCGGCCGGGGCCAGCTATGGCATGTCGCTGACGTGGACGCTGGCGCTGGCCTCGGTGTTCACGCACCTGATGATCGTCGGCATCAGCCGGCTCACGATCCTGTCCGGCCAGACCCTGCTGTATCTGTTCCGGCACCACTTCGGCACGCCCGTGACCGTGTTGATGATTCTCTCGCTCGTGGCCACGCAGCTCACGTCCATCATCGGCGTGATGGCCATCGTGGTCGATGTCTTCAGCGAGTGGTGCACCTCGGCCCTGGGCATCGCCGCCGACCCCTTGCTGGCGGCCATCCTGTTCACTGCGTTCCTGCTCGGCCTGTACTGGGTCGGTCGCCACGGCTTTTTCCTCAAGGTCTTGGCTGCGCTGGTGGGCGTGATGGGCTTGGCGTTCTTTTTCACCGCCGCGCTGGTCTTGCCCGGAGCCGAAGAACTGGCCTCCGGCTTGGTGCCCAGCATTCCCACGTCCGGCAATCCACGCTTGCTGATCGCGGGGATGGTGGGCACGACCATGGCGTCGGTCGTGCTGTTCACCCGCAGCGTGCTGGTGAAGGAAGAGGGCTGGAGCGCGAGCGACCTGCCGGTGGTGAACCGGGACTCCGGGTTCTCGATGACGATGCTGTTCTTCATCAACGCCGCCATCATGGCCTGCGCCGCGGGGACTCTGCACCGCCAGGGCATGGAGATCGACGCGGCGATCGATATGGTCAAGACCTTGGAACCCCTCGCCGGCGGCCTGGCAACGGGCGGCTTCGTGATCGGCATCATCGCGGCCGGCCTCTCGTCGCTGTTCCCGAACTACCTGCTGGGCCCGTGGATGGCTTCCGACTTCCTCGGCTTGCCCCGCAAGATGGGCGGTGCCGCCTTCCGGGCGATGGTGGTCGGAGCGGCGCTGTTCGGACTGGTCGTGCCGGTGCTGGGTGGCAGGCCCGTGCAGATCATGATCGCCTCCCAGGCCGTTAGCCCGGTGGCGATGCCGCTGCTGGCGCTGTTCGTTTTGCTGCTGCTGAACAAGAAAGAGGTTTGCGGACCCAATCCGCCCTCGCTCGCCCTTAATGTGGGCCTGGGCGTCACAGTGCTGTTCTCGTTCTACATGTGCTTCGTGGCCCTGTCTGGATTCTTCGGAGCATGACAGGCGCGCTGCCGGTTTCCTCAAGGGGTGCCGTACGAATCTTGACGAAGATCATTGCGACGAACCAGCCGGCGCTTTGCTGTAGCGGCCATGTGCCGCGCGGGCGCGCTGGCCCTTGATGGTTGCGTCGGCGCTCGGGCTCATTCGCATTCGACGGTTATGCTCCGACGAAACGGGCCGGTGAGGTTCCAGCTGATGCTGCTTCGGCTATTGCCGCCGCTGACACGGGTCCTAGCACCGCCGCTGGTCTCGATGGTGCAGGTCAGCCCGGTCAGGCTCTCGGTTTCGAGCGTGAGCGTGATCTTGCCGCGCGGTCGCGGCTCGGGCGTGCTGGGCGGTGTTGGCGGTTGCGGGTCTGGCGGGTCGATCCCGTCTACGCCCAAGGCGGCCATCCATTGATGGTGATAGCTGAGGTTGACTGCGTCGTAACGTGTCTGCTCTTCGGTATCTGCACCTCTGTTTAGGCCGATGAGCACCCATTCGCTGCCGACTTGCATTAGCGTTGGCCCCCGCTGTCGCCGAGCTCGAGGAACCGCGATCCCGGATCGGTGCGTATGGTCATCACTGAGGCGTGCGGCTTGGCCCAGATCGGCCAGTCGGCGCTGGCTGCGCCGCGCCGTCCGGTCTTGCCGATTGTTCGGACGGTCAGGCCGGGCTGGATCGTGAGCGCCTCGGCTGCTGTCGGCAAGCGTGCGGGGGCGATTCTCGAGCCTTGGAACGGCCTTGGAAGCCTTAGCAGCGCGATGTCGGTTCCGGCGTCCTCCCAGCTCTGTGGGGGCGCTGGTTCATAGTCCGGGTGCACGTAGATCGTGATGTGCCGCCTCTCGTCGGCGCGGCCCGGCGGGCGGGCGAATCTTCGCTCTTCGTAGCCGCTGATGTGCCGCACGACGATCTGGCGGCCGCCGGTTGCGTCGATGCAGTGCGCGGCGGTCACGATCCAGCTGTTCGAGATCAGGGTTCCTAGGCATCCGCCGTAGTAGCGCCCGTAGTTGGTTTCGAGGAACACCAAGAACGGCGCCGTGCTGGCGGTAACTCTGGTTCCGCCGCTGAGATCCCTGCGGTTGAGCAGGTGTTCGGTTGTGTCGGCTTGGAGCTGCGCCAGCGCGGCTGCGCAGGCCAGCGCGAGTGTCGGAAGTGCTGGTGTTTTCATGTCCTTTTGTTACCTGCCGATGTCGCAGCGTTTTCCGGTGCCGCCTGCGAATGCGTCCATGCAGGCGTGTTCCCCGTCTCCGTCGTTGATTGAAACGCCACTGCGGTCACTCGTGGCCGGGGACATCGTAGACCGCTTCTCTTGTAGGCGGACGGTCTCTCGAGATTCTTGGCCTGACATTTCAGAGGATGATGCCTGCCTCGTTCGCCTCCGGAGCGCTAGTCGGCGGGCTGGCCAGCCTGGGACCCGCTTGCCGCAAGCGAAACACAGGTGCCCGATGGAACAAACGCTGGCGAATCCACATCGCGGCAATACGACGTGCGGCTTGTCGGCGATTCGCAGCGTGCAAGCCCGCTGCTAGGCGGTTTCCGCCGCATCCGGGCTCTTGCGCCTGACGTGTCCGAGCGCAGCCTGGGCCGATTCCTCGTCGACCATATCCCGCTCTAAGTAGTAAGAGATCACATCGCTGATGCGATAAAGGCTGTGAACCGGATAGCCTTTTTCACGAAGGCCGCGGTCGCCACCCTGCTCGCGATCCACGACCACCAAGATCCGCGCGACTTCCAGGCCTGCCTCGCGCAAGTAAGCGGTGGACCAGACTTTGGTTGCGCCAGAGGCGATGACGTCGTCGATCAGAGTGATCTCGCGCTCGGTGTTGCACGTCCCCATGTAGGCGCTGCTGCCGTACTGGCCGCCCGGGTAGGCCGCCCGCTGCTTGCGCAGCTGGCCGTATGCCAGCGGTTGATCCGTGCCGCGCGAGGCCAGCGCCGCGGCCAGCGCTAGCGGCGTGGCCGTGTCCGGAATCCCCACGACTTGCTGTGGCCGCCTCGAATCGCCCGCCAAGGCGAAGATTTCCCGGTGCAGGGCGGCCCCCAGCGCCTGCAGCAGGTCGAGGTCGTCGTAGAGCCCGTGCCGCAGGTCAATGAAGATAGGCGTGTTGAGCCCGTACTCTTGGCGCACTCGATCGCCGAGCAGGATCAGGCCTCGGCGCCAGAACGCGTCGAGGATGGGGTCAGCCTGCATCTTTCCCGGAGCGTCCTATTGGACTTCTCGCACCGCTGGCATGCCGTCCACGAAGCCTGCGCCGTCCTCCCGCAATTCCGCGACAGCCAGTTCCCGCATGTGCAAGAGGCGCTCTCGATGTTCGGGCTTGATCGCGAGGTTGTCCAGCTCCTCCGGGTCGGCGCGCAGGTCGTAGAGCTCTTCCAGATCGTTGATCAGCGGGCGGATGTACTTGAAGCGGCCTTCGACCAGCATGACGTACCACGGGACGTTGCTGTGCATGACATCTTCGCCTGTGGGGATCGTGTCCGTGTCCGAGCCGTACTTTTGGCCCGTCGCTGTGAGCAGGGCGGGATGCGGCCAGGCTCGCTGCGGATCCTCGAGCAGGGGCGTGAGATCCTCTCCGTGCATCTCCCACGGCAAGTCGATGCCTGCGAAGCTGAATATGGTCGGCACCAAGTCCACGCCCGCCACAGGGTTTGGGGTGACCGCCCCTTCGGGAATGCGCCCGGGCATCGAGATTACCAGCGGCGAGCGGATGGTGGCGTCGTACGGGGCGACCTTCTGCCGGAAGCCGTGCTGGCCCCACGCGAAGCCTTGGTCGGAAGTCCAGATCACCAGGGTGTTTTCGCGCTGGCCTGACTCGTCGAGCGCCTTCAGGACGCGGCTGATGCCTTCGTCGAGGGCAAGCACGCCTTGGTGGTACTGCCTCACCAAAGACACCAGCGAGTGCCCCCCGTAGGTAGGCGTGCCATTGGGCCCCCTCTGCCAGAAGTTGATCTTCTGCGCCCAGTCGGGCTTGCCGGGCCGCGGGGGGAAGATATCCGCCGGGGTGTCGAAATCAATCCCCGGATAGGCTTCCATGTGGCGATCCGCCGGCGTGAACGGACTATGGACCGCGCCGTAGCACAGCCACAGGTACCACGGCTTGGACTCGTCGCGGCCGTTGCCCTGAATCAGGTCCACCGCCCAGTCGGTGTACTGGTCGGTGGAGTAGCGCTCGAGCACTTCGGTCTTGCCGCCTTGGTAGGTGATGGGCTGGTCGTAGTAGTAGTTCTGGTTCGTCTCCGTGTACTTGGGGCGGTTCCAGACGATCTGGAAATCCCAGTCGCGGCCGTAGCCCGTGTCAGTGCCGGTGTGCCACTTGCCGATCTGCGCGGTGAAGTAGCCGTGCTCCCGGAACACGCTCGGCCAGAACGGGGCCTTTTCGGGGTCATACGTGCTGCCGGGGTACGGGCCTTCCATGCGCATCGATTCGACTCCGAACTGGTGGTGCCCGGTCAGCAGGGTCGCGCGAGACGGCATGCACCAGGTGCCGATGTAGGCGTACTCGAAGCGGACTCCCCGACTGGCCAGACGGTCGAGGTTCGGGGTCTGCACCCATGGATACGACTCGGGATAGGCTCCCACCGTGCGGTGGGAGTGGTCGTCGGTGTAGAGGAAGAGGATGTTGGGTCGTTCCGGAGTCGCCGGCTGAGCGCCTGCGACGGCGCAGCAGAGCAGGGCGATGGTGGTCAAGGCGACCAGATGGTCGCGAATTGTTGTGGACATAAGAACCTCGCGGGCAGGCACGATTGTATATCGAGACAGTCCGGCGTCGGCCAACGCAATGGCCTTTATGAATCGGGTTGTGGGAAATGGCCTGGATGCGGTTCAGCAAGCCAGGTCCGCGCGCTCGAGCCGCCAGCCGTCCAAGTTGCCAAGCACGGTCAACGCCAGGCGATCTTGCTGGAACCACTCGTTGGCCAGCGCCTGGACGTCAGGAGCCTTCACGGACTCGATCTGGTCATTGATCTCATCGAGCGAGCGGACGTGGCCGTGGATCGCTTCTTGGCGCGCCAAGTTCGCCATGCGGCTGCCGGTAGATTCCAAGCCCAGCATGAGGCTGCCCTTGAGATGCTCCTTGGCTCTGCGGAGCTCAGATTCCGGTGCCAGCCGGTCCTTGAGTTCCCGGAACTCCCGCAGCGCATACTGCAGCACTGTGCGCAGGGCATCGAGCGATGTGCCCGCCCCTACAGAGAGGCACCCGGCGTCGGAATACAGGCCCAGGTCGGAATAGACGCTGTAGGCCAGTCCGGCTTCCTCGCGGATCTTCTGGAACAGCCGGGAGCTGAAGCCGCCGCCGAGCAACGTGCTGAGCACCAATCCTGCGAATCGTCTGGGGTCGAGCGCGGAGAAGGTCTCCACTCCGAGCAGCACATGGACCTGCTCCAAGGAAGGCTTGTCGCGGAGCACGATTTCCGCTTGGCCTTGCGGCGGTTGCTCGGGCCGGATCGTGCCGGCGCCTTCGAGACCGCCGAAGTGCCGCTCGGCCGCGCGCACGAATTCGTCGTGGTCGATATTGCCCGCGGCCGCGAGCATTAGATTGGAGGCGCGAAACGTGTCCGCGAAGAACTGCCGCAAGCGGCTCCGGCCGAATCCTCGGATGGACTGCTGCGTGCCGATGATGGGGCGTCCCATGCCGTGGCCGCGCCAGAAACTGCCGGCGAAGATGGTGCCCAGCAGGTAGTCCGGGTTGTCCTCCTCCATCTTGAGCTCCTCGAGGATGACTCCCTTTTCGCGCTCGATCTCGTCTTCGGCGAGGGTTGGGTTCTGCACCATGTCGGCGAGGATGTCCAAGGCGCGCGGCCAGTGCTCGTCCAGCACCTTTGCGGTGAATGCCGTGGTCTCCTTCGACGTGAACGCGTCGAGATTCCCGCCCAGTCCGTCGATCTCGCACGCCAGCTCGCGCGCTGAAAAGCGGTCGGTGCCCTTGAACACCATGTGCTCGATGAAGTGGGTGATCCCGCTCTCAGGATCGGACTCGTGCCGAGAACCGGCGTTGAGCCAGACCCCCAAGGAAACAGAGCGGACCGCGGGCATCGATTCGGTGACAACCCGCAAGCCGTTGGGGAGCGAGGTCTTGTGGATATTGGCGGGCAAGGCGCGCTCCATGCTCGCCATCGTAGCAATGAGATGAAGGGCGGAAAATGCCGGCTGGCACGCCAGGGGTTTCGTGCGATGCTAGGTCCGCATGCGGCGTCGGGAGTTCATCACATCCGTCGCTGGCGCGGCTGCCGGCGTTTGCTGCGGGTCGGAGCCCGGCCCGCCGGAGCAGACAGGGCAGGCTGCCCGCTTCACGGTCGATTTTCACCAGCACACGAATTACAAAGGCCGCAGCGATGACGAGTTGGTGGCCCACCAACGCAAGATGGGGGCAGACCTGACCGTATTGCTGCCTGCCGGATCTAGGTACGGGCTGGCCGCCGAGGCGTACGGAAACGATTCGGTCGTGGCGCTGGCAGAGCGGTTCCCGAAAGAGTTCGTGTGGTTCGCCAACGAACTCCCAGATATCGAGCAAACGCGACCGGTGCTTGAGCGCTATCTGGGACTGGGTGCCAAGGGCATTGGCGAGCAGAAGTTCCCGGTTGCGTGCGATTCGGAGGCCATGCAACTCGTTTACTCGATCGCTCGTGACTACGAGGTTCCCGTCCTGATGCACTTTCAGCACGAGGCCTATAACACCGGCATCGAGAGATTTCAGGCCATGCTCGAGAAGTTCCCGACGGTCGACTTCATCGGGCATGCGCAGACGTGGTGGGGCAATATTGACGCCAAGCACGACCAATCGGTGATGTACCCCAAGACACCGGTCACGCCTGGCGGCATCACTGACCGCCTGCTATCCGACTATCCGAACATGTACGGCGACCTCTCGGCCGGTTCCGGGCTGAATTCGATGTTGCGCGACGAGGGGCATGCCCGCGGGTTCTTGGAGCGGCACCAAGATCGCCTGCTATGGGCCAGCGACTGCAACGACACCATCGGAGAAGGGCAAGACTGTATCGGTGCCAATGGCCTCGCTGCGCTGCGGCGTCTGGCCCCCGACGATGCGGCGCTTCGCAAGATCTTGGGCGGCAACGCAGCCCGCCTGCTGAAGCTTGCCTGAGCAGATGCACTGTCGTGGTGCAGCGACTGATTGAGGCCTCGACCGGCGACGTGGCACCGTCGCGTGCTGGCACGCGGATGATCCCGAAGCGTTTCAGCGGCACCTCGCCGGCATGCGTCCAGCTCTGCCAATGTCCGCTCGCAACTCGGACCAGTGGCGGCATTCTGCTCGCGACTCAGGAATAATGGGACCGCTATGACAAGCTTGCCCTCGCGACGGGAATTCGCGGCGATGCTGGCCGCTGGCGCCGCTGCGTGTAAACGCACCGAGCCCCCGCTCAACGTGCTGTTCGTCGCCTCGGACGATCTCACTTCCACTCTGGGCTGTTACGGCCACCCGGTCGTCAAGTCCCCGAACATCGATCGCCTAGCCGCGCGCGGAGTTCGATTCGACAACGCGTACTGCCAGTTCCCGTTCTGCGGGCCCAGCCGCGCCTCGCTGATGACGGGAATGCGCCCCGACACGAGCGGGGTCGTCACCAATGCCATGGTGAACTTCCGGGAGAAGCACCCCGACGCCGTCACCCTCCCACAGCTGTTCAAGAACAGCGGCTGGCGCTCGATGCGGGTCGGGAAGATGTTTCACATGGGCGTCCCTGGCGGAGTCGGGTCGATGAGGCACCAGGATCCGCCTTCGTGGGACGTCTCGATCAGCCCGCCGGGAGACGAGGACGAGAGCGTCGGGCCGGGTGGCGATCCGAATCCTGACCTGCGCAACGGATTGAAGATGCAGTGGGTCCAAACCGCCGACGCATCCGGCCAGGCGGATGCTGCTGCTGCCGATACGGCGATCGACTTGCTCGAGTCCACGGAAGGCCAGCCGTTCTTCCTGGGGCTGGGGTTCGTACGGCCGCACGTTCCCTTCGTCGCCCCTACCGAATTCTTTGACATGTACCCGTTGGAGGACATCGAGCTCATCTCGAACCCGCCGGACGACCTCGACGACATTCCACCGCCCGCAAAAAACCTGCGGCCGTTTCTTTGGAATCAGATGGGCATGAGTGAGGAGAACCAGCGCATTTCCTTGCGGGGCTATTACGCCTCGGTGTCGTTCATGGACGACCAGCTTGGACGCGTGCTTGACGCGCTGGAGCGGCTAGGCCAGGCGGACCGGACGATCGTGGTGTTCTTCGGGGACCACGGCTGGCACCTCGGGGAGCACACGCACTGGCAGAAGATGAGCCTGATGGAGGAGTCCGTCAAGGCGCCGCTGATCATCTCCGCGCCGGGCATGCGGGGCAACGGCCGCGCTTCGAAGGCCATGGTCGAGTTCGTGGACTTCTATCCCACATTGGCCGACCTATGCGGTCTGACGGCACCTGCTGGACTGGAGGGCGTGAGCTTGGCGCCTTTGCTGGACGATCCGTCCGCCTCGGTGAAAGATGCCGCGTTCTCGCAGGTGCAGTGGGAAGACCGTATCTATGGCCGCACCGTGCGGACAGACCGGTATCGCTACATCCGCTGGGAAGGGGACGGGGGCGGCGAAGAACTCTACGACCACCAAGCGGATCCGCGCGAGTTCACGAATCTTGTGGCCGACCCCCAGCACGCTGATGCGCTGGAATCCATGCGGTCCAGGCTCGCGCAGGGACCTGTCTGATCGCGGGCTTGACCAACTTGGTGCATCAGAGAGTTCAGGGAAAGGCTGTGGCGGAACGCCCTGCCAACGGTCTCGCAGAGTACTCGAGATGCATCGTTGCGCGGCTGCATGCCAACGCGGCCGATCGTCAGCGGGGACGTAGCGGCTGCGTGCCCGTACCTAGTGCCACGTCGAGCCCGAGGGCGGTCGCGTTGTCGCGAATCCGATCATCGAACGGCAGGACCTGCACCTCCGGCGACAGATTCCAAACGGCCAGTGCCGTTGCCAGATGAAGGGCATCCAGCGACCTGATCGGCTCGCAAGGAAACGACCGGCGGGACCGCTCGACAACTTCCGCGTCCATGCCGTGGAGGGTCAAAGAGCCTGACGCCCTGTCGACGATTGCGTGAAGCTGCAATGATTCACGGGCACTGATTCGCCCGATAGCGACGGCCCATCCGAGCACCTGATCGCACTCGACGAGCGTCAGGTCCGAGGGGTGGACAGCATCGGCGGCGACAAGTTGCGACCAAGCGAGGGCGGCGCGCCCAGCCCCTCTTTGTCGAGCAGCCATGCACCGATGGCGCTCGTCTCCACCGATGGCGTCAACGCTCTCCCCTAGTCTCGTCGAGCAGGTCCTGTACAACCGCAGAAGGCAACCGGCCGGTGGGCCTGGGGTAGGCGTCCGGGCGGTTCGCCGCACCTAGGCGGACCGACCCGGCAAGGGCTCGACGCCGCAGCGCGGCGTTGGCTTCTTCTTCGGGGGCTTGCGCAGGGGGACCCAATTCGGCCACGACCCGCCCGTGACGGGTGATCGCCACGCGCTCGCCCTGCTCCACCATGCGGAGATAGGCGCTCAGGCGGTTCTTGAGCCCGCGCACGCCTGATGTCTTCATTGCATCGGATTTTGGCTGTATGAATCTACCGTGTCAAGCCGTCCCCGTCGGTCATGTGTTATGGCTGACGACCACGCCTGGCGGAGACGCTACCTGCCAACAGCAAGCGGGCTGTGCCCAAGAAGCGGGAGGTAAGGACAATGCGCCAAATCATTCAATGGAGACGAGCGCGGGCCAAGCAAGCCCAGCAAAGAGGGTCTCGCAGACAAGAGCAGTCTTGGGCGCCCGCTCAACGACGGAATCCGCGGCAAATGCTTGCGGGAGCTATTCTTCGTCGCTCTCGATCTTCTGGCGTCTCAGTGCGCGGTTGAGGCGGCGCTTGACCCGCTTGCCAACTCCCGGCCGCCGCGTGTAAATCAGCAGGAAGCGCCACCGCGAAGTCCAGTCGTGCGCATCACCGTCCATCTTCTGGCGAGGTCCGCGTCGCATGCGTAGTAGTTACGTCGCCCTCTTCGCCACCTAGCTCTGGGCGAGACGTGTGGTTCTCATTCTACGATTGCCGCAGTGGCCGCGATGCATTCGCTAGCAGTGGTCTAATCGGCTGCCGCCCGTAGAACACACCAATCATGTTGACAAATCCGCACTTACAGCGGATAATTAATCATGCTTCATGATCAACGGTCTGCTCTGTCTAGCTATGCCAGCGGCCTGCTTAACGAGGGCCGGACAGTCTTCACCGCTGAGGAAGCCGAGCAGGCGCTCGGCGTCGGGCACGGCGCGTTTCTGGACGCTGCTGAGCGGCTTCAACGACGGGAAGCGCTCCTGAGCCCGCGACAGGGATTCTACATCGTAGTCCCCCCGCAATTCGCGTCGTGGGGGGCACCGCCGCCGGCCTGGTACATCGACGACCTCATGCGCCATGAGGGCCAACCCTACTACGTGGGGCTACTCAAGGCCGCGGAGTTACACGGAGCGACACATCAGGCTGTCATGGAGTTCCAAGTTGTTTCGCCAAAGCGCCTCCCCAAGATCCTTGCCGGGCGCAGTTTGATCGTCACTTATTTCCGCAAGGACATAGATCGATTGAAGCTCGGGATCGAGGCGCGCAAGACCGATACCGGGATGATGCAAGTCTCTTCGGCCGCGTTGACAGCCCTAGATCTGCTGCGCTATCCCCACGCGTCGGGCGGCACTGACCATGTCGCCACGGTGCTCTTGGACCTCGGACAGAAGATCGACCCCCAGGAACTCGCCGCCCTTTCTGAACTGGTGGAGCGGACCGTGGTGCAGCGCCTAGGCTATCTGCTGGAGCATCTCGGCCACGGTTCGAGGACGGGACCGATGCTGGAGGCGCTTCAGAGACGGGGATCGCCGCTCTGGACTGAACTCGACCGGGAGGAGGCGCGAGACCCGGACTTCACACCTGAGCCGTGCGAGTACGATCCTCGCTGGCTCGTGGTCGTGCGGCGGGTGCCGGAGGTCGATGAATGATCCCTTCGCAGAGTATCTTGGCTTGGAGAAACGTTGTCCCTTGGGCAGACCAGCGACAAGTGGAGCAGGATCTTGTCATCAGTCGCGCACCGGTGGAAGTCTTCTCGGACGATGTGCTGCGTGAGGCGCTGCGCTTTCGTGGCGGAACGGCGCTCAACAAGCTGCACTTCCCGACACCTTTGCGCTACTCCGAGGATATCGACCTAGCCCGCACTTCGTCCGGTCCGATCGGTCCAACCCTCGACCGGCTGCGTGTGATCCTTGAGCCGTGGTTGGGACGGGCGCAGTTCGATCAGAGCCCTGTCGCACCAAAGTTTCGTTTCCGTGCCGACGCCGAGGATGGCAGCGGCCCGCCGATCCGGCTGAAGATCGAGATCAACACGCGCGAGACCAAGGCCTTCGATCCACCGCTAGCGTTGCCACTTGAGGTCTTGAATCCGTGGTTCTCGGGCATGGCGGCCATTCCGACATTCACCCGCGAGGAGATGCTGGCGACCAAGCTGCGCGCTTTGTTGCAACGCGACAAGGGGCGCGACCTCTACGATCTTGCACTTGCGCTCGAAGTCTTCGAGGACTTAAGTGTCGACCGCGTCATCGAGATCTTCGGGCGCTATCTGGGCCTCTCCGGCCAGACCATCTCGCGGGCACAAGCCCAGGAGCGCATGTTCTCCAAGTTGGCCCGCCCGCGTACTTCGCTCGACGTGCGCCCCTTGCTGCCGGCCGCCGAAGCGCAAGCCCTGACAGAAGGATCAGTAGCGGACTCATTTCGCCGAGTCTACGTTAACCTCGTCGATCGACTGCCTGGGAAGCCTTGGGCAAGAGAGCCGGCGATGAAGGAACGATTCGGCATCTTATGGTGAGCAAGGGCCGGTGAACATGGCAGCCCCGCTGATTCCATTTCAGGAATCGCGGGACTTGGCGCACAGTGGGTGCCCGAAGGTGATTCCAGCGCGAGATCTACGAAAGAGGCCGAACTCAGTTGACTTTGGTCAATGGCCACCTCCCGAGGGAATCTACGGACTCATCAATGCGTCGCATGGCGCGACACGTCGCTGAGAGCGTGGCGCAGACATGGCTGTAGTGGGCGCGTTCGTATCGAACAGCAGCACACTACTCCTCTTCCATCACCTTGTAGAGCAGGTCGCGATTCGAGATGTCGACCAATTCTCTGCCGCCGTTCCATGTCGGTAGCGGGGGTAGGTCCGTTGTTGGCGAACCGGAAGGTGCAGGCTCAGCGAGGACACGCCTCAGGCCGGCCTCCACAAGCAGAGACATCGTGGTTCCTCTCTTGGCAGCCTCTTCTCGGAGTCGCTGCACGAGGGAGTCGGCAATGTCCAGCGTTACCTTCACATGAAAACCATACAGCTGTCCAACTGGGGGTCGCTTTGGGCGGTCCTGACGGCGTCGGGGCATGCCCTGATCAACGCGCCGGGCTGGATGGGCGGAAGAGGGGTCTTGGTAGAATGCTGACGCCCATCCGTGAGGATCAACACCGTCATGTCCGCTTCAAATCTCCGCATTCTCAATCTTTCGCTGCTCCTCGCAGTGTTCGTCTCCGCTGCGCCGTTGGCGGGTCAGGACACTGTCTCAGTGCGCGTGCGTTTCGGCATCTCAGATGTTGTCGAAACCAAGTGGGACGGCTCGGCCTCGGTTTCAGGCGGTGAATTGCTCAAGACCTCTGACTGGCACCCGCGGCCGGAGAACTCAGTCGATCCGGCGGGCAGCTGGCGGTTCTCGACGCACAAGGGCGTGAACTACAACTGGCGCGCCTACGAGAACATCCCGGATCGGTCCGTCCAGACGTATTACTGGACGCCAGGCGTAGTCTTGGACATCAAGGGCACTTCCGGCGCCGAAGTGCGCATCACCACGCCTCAAGGCGACTTCGGATTTCCGCTCGGCGATGTGCGCTTGGGCGAACCGCTGGAATTCTTGGACGGCTCTGCAGTGGTCGACACGGTTCCCACCGTGGAGAAGTTGACCGGCCCTGAAGCCGAGGACGATTATCCGGCGGTGCTCGGCGGCACGGACGGTTCAGCCCGCACGGCGTGGGTTGCGTTTCGCGACGGAGCCGATGTCGTGTTGACGCGAAACTTTCAGGGTGACGCGTGGGGTCCGGTCGAAACCGTCACCGAGGCTCCCGGGGACATCCACATGGTCCAGCTCGGTCGCGCGGGCGACGGGACGGTGTGGTTTGTTTGGGCCGAACAACGCGATGGCAATTTCGATCTGTACGGCAGGTCCCTCAACGAGGGCTCGTGGGGGTCCACAGTGCGTCTGACCGAGGCTCCCCAGCCCGACGTCCTGCCGCACATGGCGACCACGACCGGTGGCGACATCTGGTTGGTTTGGCAGGGCTTCCGCGACGGCCAGTCCGACATCTTCGCCAGGCGCTACGTCGGCGGGCAGTGGGTGCCCGCCCAGCGAGTGTCAACCTCCATGGCCAATGACTGGGAGCCGGTCGTCGCTGCGGGGCGGGACAACGAGATCCACATAGCTTGGGACAGCTACGGATCTGGCAATTACGACGTGCTGATGCGCACTTGGGATGGCGAGCGCTGGGCTGCCGGCCCCTCGCCGGTCGCTAACACGCCGCTGTACGAGGCGCACGTCTCGCTAGCCGTCGATGCCCAGAACCGCATCTGGGCGGCTTGGAACGAGAGCGGCCTGAACTGGGGCAAGGACACGGGCTTCCTGCTGCCGGTTGAAGGCACGCTTCTCTACGAGTACCGCCAGACGCGGGTGGCGGTTCTCGATGGCATCGAATGGCAGGTCCCGGCGGAGGATATCAATGCTTCGCTGCCTAGTCACATGGACAGTCGGCACAACGACTTCCCGAAGCTGGTCGCCGATGATGACGGCCGAATCTGGCTATTCAGCCGCAATCGCACGATCCGCCAGCGCGACATGCCGGACGACACGCCCCTGCACCGTGCGGTGTGGGAAATCTGGGGCAGCACACTGGACGGCGATGAATGGACCACTCCGTACGAGTTTCCGTCCAGTGGCGGGCGGCAGGATGTGCGCTGGGGTGTCGCGCCGGACGGAGCCGGCAACTTGGTCGCCGCGTGGCAGTCCGATGGCCGCGACTACTACGACTTTCTCTACCAGCACACAGATGTCTTCGCGGCCAAGCTGCCTTCGCTGGGACGTGCTGCCGCTGCGCCGGATTTGCGCGTCAGGCCCGAACGGGTAGTGCGATTTCATAACGTGGTCCCCACTGAGGTGGAGGACCTCAAGCGGGTGCGCGGCTACGAGATCAGTTCCGGGGGCAAGACCTACAAGATCTACCGAGGCGATACCCACCGGCACACGGAGTTCTCGATGGACGGCAACAACGATGGCTCCCTCTTCCAGACGTATCGCTACGCGCTCGACGCTGCCAGCCTCGACTACCTGCTCGTCAGCGAGCACAACTTCCAAGGGGGGCCGGACAACCCCTACATCAACTGGGTAATGCAGCAGGCCGCCGATCTCTTCTCCGTCGGCGGCACCTTCCAGCCGTTCTACGGATACGAGCGCTCAGTCCGGTACCCGGACGGCCATCGCAACATCCTGCTGCCCACGCGCGGCACCCCGACCCTGCCCATTCTTCCCGAAGAGTCCAGCCACGCCAGCGGGGCGGGCCGGCTGTACGAGTACCTGCGCGGCAATGGCGGCATCGCGATCTCCCACACCTCGGCGACGGGCATGGGAACGGATTGGCGGGACAACGATCCGGAGGTAGAACCCTTGGTTGAGATTTTCCAGGGAGACCGTGTGTCGGCCGAATACGAAGGTGCCCCGCTAGCGGCGGACGGCGATCGCCCGACTACGCAGGCGGGCGGGTTCGAGCCCGCGGGATACGTCTGGAACGCTTGGGCCAAGGGCTACAAGCTCGGCGTACAAGCCGCTTCGGACCATTTGTCAACGCACTACTCCTATGCCTGCACCATCGCGGAGGACTTCACGCGCGAGGGGCTGATCGACGCAATGAAGCAGCGTCACAGCTACGGCGCTACCGACAACATCGTGCTGGACTACCGGATGGAGGCCAACGGGGGCGAATACCTCCAAGGCGACATCGTCAATGTCGACGGAGAATTCCGCCTGACAGTCAACGTCCTAGGCACTTCGCCGATCCGCCAGATTGACATCATCAAGAACCAAGAGTTCCTGTACACTCGCCAGAAGCTCCCGCAGGATCTGGAGTTCAGCTACGAGGACGCGGGCAAGACACCGGGCGAGGACTACTACTACGTCAGGGTCGAGCAGAACGACGGCAATGTCGCGTGGTCCTCTCCGATCTGGGTGACGACGAACTAGCCCGGCCCGGTTCCCGGCTGCATGCGCGGCACTTGACGGTGCCGCGTGGACTGCTCGAACGAGTGCGCGAAGCCGATCAGTTTCGGCTCGGACCAAGCCGCGCCGAAGAACGACACGCCCACGGGCAGGCCGTGTACGAGCCCGCCGGGAACGGTGATATGCGGATATCCGGCCCGCGCGGCGGCCGAAGAGCAGCTGGGGAACGAAGACCGGTCGCCATGCACAAGGTCGGTGACCCAGGCCGGCCCCGTTGTGGGCGCGAAGAGCGCGTCGAGTTCGAACTCGCCCATCGTGGTGTCGATAGCAGCCCTGCAGCGGTCGCGACTCGCTTTGACGGTATCGAGATAGGCCTGTTCTGTAAGCGGCCCTTTTTCCTGGGCCATCTCGAGGACTTCTTGGCCGAAGTAGGGCATCTCGTCGGCACTGTGCTGCTCGTTGAAGCGAATCACATCCGCCAGCGTGCGCACCCTTGCACCAGCCGAGAGCTGGGACAGGTAGGCGTTGAGACCGGCTTTGAATTCATACAGCATCAGCTCGAAGCCGGGACGGTTCGTCTCGTCGATAGCGGGCAATTCGCCGATGTCGATCAACTCCGCCCCGCTGTCTCGCATGGCGGTCGCGGCCTCGTCTAGGATCTGGTCGATGGCGCTGCGACGGCCCCAGTACTCTCGCAACAATCCGATGCGAGCGCCGCGCAGCGCACCTGCGTCGAGGAATTCGGCATAGCTGCCCGGCGCTCGCTCGGCGCTGGACTGCGTGGCCGGATCCAGCGGGTCCGGGCCGGCCAGCGCACCAAGCAGTTCGGCCGAGTCGGCCACGCTGCGAGCCATCGGCCCCGCCGTGTCCTGGGTGTGCGAGATCGGGACGATCCCGGTCCGGCTGACCAAGCCTACCGTCGGCTTGATCCCCACGATGCCGTTGACAGAGGAAGGGCAGACGATCGAACCGTTGGTCTCGGTTCCGATCGCGAGCGGCGCAAGGCCGGCGGAAACGGCCACCCCCGAGCCCGAGCTCGATCCGCAGGGATTGCGGTCTAGGAAGTGCGGGTTGCGCGTCAGCCCGCCCCGCGCGCTCCAGCCGCTAGTGGACCGCCTCGAGCGAAAGTTGGCCCATTCGCTGAGGTTGGTCTTCGCAATGAGCAGCGCGCCGGCGGCGCGCAACTTGGAGGCCACTGCCGAGTCCCGCGCGACGCCTGAATCGATCAAGGCCAGCGAACCGGCGGTGGTCTGCATGCGGTCCGCTGTGTCGATGTTGTCCTTCAGCATGACCGGGATGCCGTGCAACGGCCCGCGCGATTCCCCGGCCCGTCGCTCGGCGTCGAGCCGGTCGGCTTCGCTGAGGGCCGCAGGGTTGACCTCGATGACCGAATTGAGGCTCGGCCCGCTCGCGTCGATGGCCTCGATTCGATCCAGCAATGCCTCGCAAATCGAGCGGGTGGTCCATTGACCGGAAGCGAGTCCAGCGCGCAGATCCGCGACCGAAGTCCGCATTGGTTCGAATTCGGCGCTCGGCTGCGCCGCTGGCCGCCGGCGACCGTTGGCACAGCCCTGCAGGGCCGCGCCTGCGGCGAGCAACAGGAGGTCCCGTCGCCGCGGCGAGATTCCCGCCGAACTGCGTGCCGCAGTTGTACTGTCCGAGTTCACTTCATCACTCCGGGGCTAGCAGGGAGTAGGTTCGGAATGCTTCGAACAGCCGCCCCGCTCCATCCAGTCCGATCGCCCTGACCGACAGGGTCGTTGGGTAGGACTGGGCGAGTTCGGCGGGAATGTTGAAGCTGCCCGACTGCATCGTGCCCAGCACCCGCGCGCCGCGGGCCGAGCCTGCCGCCTCGGCCATCCACAGCCACACCGTGCGCCTGGCCGCGATGGTGTTCTTGAGCAGTGTCGCGTTGAAGTCGTGCGCCCGGCCCGCCTGCAACTCGTTGCCTTCGGGCAATTGGATCTCGAACGGCAATTCCGAGGGTGAGTGCTCCACCTCGCGGAATCGCGGCAGCTTCGATTCGAGGATGAAGGATTTGTTGTAGTCCTGTTTCTTGCCTTCGCGCCGAACGTAGAGCACCCAATCGTGGGTGTCGTCGGGCGTGCGCGAACGGTAGCGGTCGCCCTTGAATTTCTTCTTCTGGTCGAACCACGCCCCGTTTGCCGGGTTGTACCAGCTGACAGAATACTCCTGCTTGGGCATGACCAGCTCGATCAATCCAGGCGTTTCGGCGTAGACGACGTGTTCGATCCCCACGGTCCGCTCCGAATACCGCGGTACCCGGTGCAAGGCCAGCGCGGCGCCGCCCACGATCCGGTAGTGGGGCTGGAGGTCGTAGTAGCGCGACTGCGAGAAGAACTGTTTCAGCGGCACCATCTGTTCGGCGAAGGGAGATGCGGCTGACGTGTCTTCGGCATTGAGGGTGACGTAGTGGCCGCGCACCGCGGCGTTCCAGGCCTGGCGGCGGGCGGCCGGGGGGCTGGCGCCCAGACCGACTCCAGTGTTGACAAATGGAGCGCGGTTGAGCTCGTACTCGATCGCGGCCAGGGCGGGATCGACCCGATTCTGGACGAAGTAGTCCTGCCAGCCGTCCTCGGCCAGCGGTGCCGAGGTAACGGTCGCCCCGGTAGACATCGGATGGGCGTAGGGGTCGTGCTTGCGGAGCGAGCTGGCGAGCTGCTTGAGCAGCTTGCCCGCCGCCTCGTGGCTTTCCCACTCCAGCAATATCTGCCAGGTAACGCTATAGGCCGCGTAGCGGGCGCATAGGTAGCGGAGGTAACGGTCCTTTTCTCGCAGGCGCGGGAACAGTTCGTCCAGTTCGTCGCCGGAGCTGCCTAGCACGAGATCGGTGACGATTCCGAGCTTGTGCAAGTGCTCGACGCGGCGATCGAGTGTGCGAAAGTGCTCTATGTCTGGTTCGCCGGCCTCGCTGAATACCTTGCGGCTCGCGCCGAGCGGGGGGACGGCCAGCGCCCGGACGTGCGTGAAGCCCTGCTCGGAACGTCTTTCGGCGGTGGCCTCGAATTCCGCCCAGGGCATTTCCGCCAGCCCCAGCAGGCTGTCGCCGAGCCAGAAATGGGGCGTGTTCGTCAGGGGGTACTTGAAGTAGCGGGTGTTGAACACCTCGATGAATCCCGGTGTCTCCGCTGGCAGGGCCTCGAAGCTGCCGGTGTGTCTGTCTAGACTCCCGATGTTGGAAATGAGGCGATAGTCCCAGCGACCCTCGAAGTCGGGCGAGAAGCGCAGCACGAACCTGCCTCCGCCGTCCCAAAAGGCCGGCATGACCTTGGTTCGTCCGCCCTTCGGCGAGCGGTATTCGGCACGCAGTTCGACATCGGTGAACGGCGAGGAGTGTTCGGCGGCATCGCTTGCGCCGAGCTCGACAACGATCTCGCACGGATCGTAGACCGGAACGGACTCGCACGCGTCGATGTTCTGGGCCGGCACTGCCGCAGCCGCCGCAAGTGCTAGGGCAACAATGGCAACCATCTCTATTGAGAGGATATACCGGCCAGAGCCCACTCGTCGGAACCCCTTCTCCTGTCCGTGCTTGATTCAGGCAGGCCCGGGCTCGCGTAATGAGGCGCTGGACTTACACGCGATGCGTTGCGAACTTCGAGTCCTCCCCGCAAGAAATAATCTTCCATTGGCTCCTGCCTGCCATACTCGTACATGCACCCAGCATTGCTCGCTTCTCAGCGAAAGGGAAGTGGGACCCAAACAGGGAATCACTCCGTGAGTGGCTGGTGCGTTTGAGTTCAGTGCCGCACGCCGGCACTGAATCTGTCGAGGCTTTGAGCGCTGAGCCGGCGTAGCGAATCAGCGCTCGCTGCCTCTTCTGCTCCCGCATTCTTCTTGCCGGGCCGCTAGGGGCCGTGTCTCTGTTCCAGATTGGCGGTCGTCTACAGTGAGTGTGTGCTCGCTAAGCTGCGCCAGCGTATCGACCGGGAGCAGATGTTTGCCGCCGAGGGGACGATTGGTGCCGCTGTTTCGGGAGGTGCCGACTCCGTCGCGTTGCTCCACGCGCTGCGGACGCTATTTCCTGATCGTGAGATTGCGGCATTGCATCTGAATCACTGCCTGCGCGGCACCGACTCGGATGCCGACGAAGAGTTCGTGCGGAAGCTCGCGGTCAAGCTCGGTTGCAAGCACTTCGTGCGCCGAGAGGACGTGGCCTTGGCTGGCGGCAACCTCGAGCGGGCCGGCCGGCGTGCCCGCTATCGTTTCTTCGAGGAGCTCCTCGCGGACGGTACCTGTTCGGAAATCGCGACGGGTCACACGCAATCCGACCAAGCCGAGACTGTGCTTTTCCGACTCTTGCGCGGCGCTTGTGGCAGCGGACTGAGCGGCGTTTGGCCCGTTTATGGCGGGCGTATTTTCAGGCCGATGCTGGATGTGACGCGCGGCGAAGTGCTGGAATATCTCGAGCACAGCGGTCTGGATTGGCGGGAGGACGATTCCAACTCCGACCTGTCTTTCGCCCGCAACCGGCTGCGCCACGAACTGTTGCCCCAACTGCGCCGAGAATGGAATGCAAACCTCGATTCCGCCTTGGCGCACACCGCGGATTGGGCGGTGGAAGAAGAGCGCTTTTGGAACGGCCGGATTGCGGCGCTGAGCGAGCGCTGTGCCGAGCACGGCTCGGCGGAGATCATCTTGGATGTCCAAGAGCTGCGAGCGCTTTGCGTGGCTGAGCAGCGTCGCGTGCTGCTGGCGGTGCTGAGAGACCCTGCACTCGGCTGCAGCAACTTGGGGTTCGAGCATGTCGAGTCCCTGCGCGCCCTGGCGCTCGCCCGCTGCGGCAACGGCGTCGTTGAACTGCCCGGCGTGTGCGCCGAGCGATCTTTCGGCCACGTTCGGCTGCGCCGCCAAGGCGCCACCGAACGCGCGGCTTATGATCTACCGCTACCCGTGCCCGGCCAAGTGGCGCTGCCCGGCGTAGAGCGATGCGTCATTAGCACCCGCGTTCTCGAAACTACTTCGTCAGCAATGCTGTACGATAGAAATGCAATCGTATTGCTTGACTGGGATCGTGTCCCGAAGTCGCTACGGCTCCGAAGCTGGCGTGACGGAGACCGTTACAGACCGTCCGGTTTGGACTCGCCGAAAAAGATCAAGGATCTGTTTCAGCAGAGCCGGATCAGCGCGTGGAACCGGGCCGGCTGGCCGGTCGTCGCGTCGGACGACGCAGGCGGGGGTCGTATCGTCTGGGCGCGGGCTTTCGGCCCCGCGGACGAATTCGCGGTACGGCCGACGAGCCGGCGGGCGCTGGTCGTGGAAGAGCTTGGCGCTGACGAGGCGGGCTGGTAGCCGAAACCCCTGTTCGATGCGTCTAACGTAATGAGCGGCGACGCAGCTGGCAAGGATTCAACAAAGTGAACTCGACATTCAAGACCGCAGTCTTCTGGATCGTGATGCTCTGCACCGCCGTCCTGCTGTGGAAGGCTGTCAACGCAAAGAGCGGCGAGAAAATCGAGACCATCAGCTTCACCCAATTCATGGACGAGGTTGAAGAAGGCAACATCGAGGAGATTACCGCGACGGGCCAGCAGATCGAGGGTCAGGCGAGTTCAGGCAAGTTTCAGACCACCATTCCCCAAGACTATCCCAAGGTCTTCGACCTGCTGACCGCGCAGGGTGTCGCGGTGACGGTGAAGGACCAAGCTTCCCTGGGATTCTGGTCGATGTTCTGGCGCATTGCGCCGCTGGTGCTGATCGTATTTTTCTGGATCTTCATGATGCGCCAGCTGCAGGCCGGCGGCAACCGCGCCCTCAGCTTCGGCAAGAGCCGGGCCAGGCTGCTCACGTCCCAGCAGAAGAAGGTCACGTTCAAGGACGTGGCGGGCGTCGACGAGGCCAAGGAAGAGCTGCAGGAGATCATCGAATTCCTGCGCGAGCCGCAGAAGTTTCAAAAGCTTGGCGGGCGGATTCCCAAGGGCGTCCTGTTGATCGGCCCTCCCGGCACCGGCAAGACGCTGCTGGCGCGCGCCGTGGCCGGCGAGGCCAACGTTCCGTTCTTCTCGATTTCCGGCTCCGACTTCGTCGAAATGTTTGTGGGCGTGGGCGCGAGCCGCGTCCGCGACCTGTTTGAGCAAGGCAAGAAGAGCGCGCCCTGCATCGTCTTCATCGACGAGATCGATGCCGTCGGGCGGCATCGCGGCGCGGGATTGGGCGGCGGCCACGACGAGCGCGAGCAGACGCTCAACCAGCTCTTGGTAGAGATGGATGGCTTCGACTCCAACGAAGGCGTCATTCTCATGGCGGCCACCAATCGCCCCGACGTGCTCGACCCCGCCCTGCTGCGGCCGGGCCGTTTCGACCGCCGCGTGGTCGTGTCACGGCCCGACGTGCGCGGGCGCCAGGGAATCCTGCAGGTGCATACCGCCAAGGTGCCCTTGGCCAATGACGTGGACCTGATGGTCCTCGCGCGCGGCACGCCGGGCTTCTCGGGAGCCGACTTGGCCAATCTGGGCAACGAAGCGGCCCTGTTCGCGGCGCGGCAGAACCGCAAGGTCGTCACGATGGCGGACTTCGAGATCGCCAAGGACAAGGTCATGATGGGCGCCGAGCGGCGTTCGATGATCCTTGGCGACGAGGAGAAGAAGAACACCGCCTACCACGAGGCCGGCCATGCGGTGGTGGCTGCACTGCTGGAGCAGGCCGACCCGCTGCACAAGGTCACGATCATCCCGCGCGGCCAAGCCCTTGGCATCACGATGCAGCTGCCCCTGGACGACAAGCACACCCACACGCGGGCGTACCTGTGCGACCAGTTGGCAATCCTGATGGGCGGCCGGATCGCCGAGGAACTGTTCATGGACCACATGACGACCGGCGCAGGCAACGACATCGAGCGTGCTACCGCGCTGGCTCACCAGATGGTCTGTGAGTGGGGCATGAGCGACATGGGCCCGCTGACGTTCGGCAAGCCTGACGAGGAGGTCTTTCTGGGGCGCGAGATCGCGCAGCAGCGCACTTACTCGGAGGCCACTGCAATGCAGATCGATGCTCAGGTCGGCGCGATCGTGAAGGAGAGTTACGACCGGGCGCGCAAGCTCATCGAGGACAACTCCGACGGCCTTACTCGCATTGCCGAAGCCTTGCTCGAGCGCGAGGTGCTGGACGGCGGCGAGGTCACCGCACTGCTCGAGGGGCGGGAGTTGGAGCCGCTGGCGATTTCCGAACCGCCGGCTGACAGCAACGACGGGCCGACGCAACCGGAGCCGCAAGCCGCAGACAGCGGCCCGGCCGCCCTGCCTGGCCTAGACGAAGGCCAACCCTCTCCGGCCTAGGCGCGGGCCTAGAACGGGATGTCGTCGTCGTCCTGCGACGGTGGGGGCGAGCTAGCCGGCTCGCGTGACGGCGCCGGCTGTCCGCCGCCTCCTCCCGGGGCAGCGCCCGAGCTGCCTTGGCCGTAGCCGCCACTCTGGCCGCCGGGCCGATAGCCGCCGCCTTCCTCGCCCGGACCACCGCGGCCGCCTAGCAGCATCAAGCCGAACGAGTCGCACACCACTTCCGTGCTATAGCGCTTTTCGCCATTGCGGTCTTCCCAAGAACGCTTTTGCAAGCGGCCCTCGACAAAGACCTTTTTGCCCTTCGTTAGGTACTGAGCGACGCGCTCACCTCGCCACAGTACGACATCGTGCCAATCGGTCTTTTCCTTCCAATCGCCGGTCGCTGCGTCCTTGATGCGAGCCGTCGTAGCGAGAGTGAAGCTTGTCACGGACGTGCCGCTAGCGGTCTGCCTGGTCTCGGCGTCCTTGCCGAGATTGCCGATGAGCATGACTTTGTTCAGACTGGAGGCCATGGTCTCCACGGTACAATCAATGGCTCGCAGATTACAACCGACTCGCGTCCGGAGGTGCCGATGAAATCCACTGCTCCAGCCATCCTGTCAGCCCTTAGCGCAGCTGCCAGTGCGACCGCCGCGCAGCCGGATCTGCTCGTCGTCGAGAAGAAGAACAATTCCGTTGGCTTCTACACTTCGGCGGGCCAGCGTGTGGGAGAAGTACTGGTCGGCGAGACCCCGCACGAGGTGGCGCTGTCCCATGACGGACGCTTCGCCTACGTGTCCGACAACGGCGTGCTGTGGATGGACTACGAAGGCCCCGGCGGCAATACGATCTCCATCATCGATCTTGAGTTGCGCAGGCGCGTCGGCACCCTGCCGTTAGGCAAGTTTCACCGACCGCACGGCATCAGTGTTGATCCGCGCTCAAGCCGCGCGTTCGTGACGTCGGAGAATCCGGACCGGATCGTGCTGGTCGACCTCGACGCGCGGGCTGTCATCAAGGACTTCGACAACGGCGGCGTGGACCCCCACATGGTCACGTTCGGCCCGGACGGCTGGGGCTACGTCTCCAACACGGCCAGCGGCACAGTGGGAGCCGTGCATGCCGCGACCGGCGAGCTGCGGCTGATCGAGGTGGGGAAGGGCCCCCAGGGCAGCCTGTTGTCCCGCGATGGCACGAAACTGTGGGTGACCTGCCTAGACGAGAGTCGCATCGATGTGATCGATACGGCCTCCAAATCCGTGATTGGCTCGATTCCCACGGGGCCGGGCGTGAATCGCATCGTCGCCACGGACGACGAGGGCTTGCTGGTGTACTCCCTGCAGGCAGGCGAGGCGGTCGGAATCGCCGATCCGCACACGATGACGGAACTTGCGCAGATCCCCTTGGGCGGCGCGCCGCTGTCGATCTCGCTGTCCAAGGACGACCGCCACGCGTTCGCCGGCGTGCAGGACGAAGATCAGATCTGGATCGTGTCGGTACGCGACCGCAAGGTGGTGCAGGTGATCGACACGCCGCTCGGGATGGGGCCAGATCCCGTCGTCGAAATCGGCACCTACCGGCCGTCGAGAGCGAGGCCATGAACGACCAGCGACTGCGGGCCTTTCTGGAGGACGTGCGCGACGGGCGCCGCGATGTCGAAAGCGCGGTCGGCGAGTTGCGCCACATGCCGTACGAAGACCTCGGCTTTGCCAAGGTCGACCACCACCGGGAGTTGCGCCACGGGATGCCCGAGGTGATCCTGGGCCAGGGCAAGACTCCCGACGAGGTCCGCGCGATTTCCGAGAAACTGCTCGAGCGCTCGCCCAACTTGCTGGTCACGCGGGCGTCGGAGGCGATGTTCGAGGCCGTGCGGGAGCTCAGCGACCAAGCCGAGCACTTCCCGCGCTCGGGCGCGGTGCGCGTATGGGGCGAGCGGAGCAATCTCGGGAAGGCCAAGATCGCCGTCGTTTGCGCCGGCACCAGCGACATTCCGGTCGCAGAGGAGGCCACCGTGACGGCCGAGGTGATGGGCAACGAGGTCGACACGATTTACGATGTCGGCGTCGCCGGAATCCACCGGCTGCTGTCAAGGATCGACCGCATTCAGGCCGCTCGCGTGGTGATCTGCTGCGCGGGCATGGAGGGAGCGTTGCCCAGTGCGCTGGGCGGCCTGGTCTCGATTCCAGTGATCGCCGTGCCGACCAGCGTGGGTTACGGGGCCAGCTTCAACGGGCTCTCGGCGCTGCTTGGCATGCTGAACTCATGCTCCAGCAACGTGTCCGTCGTCAACATCGACAACGGCTTCGGCGCTGCCTATGTCGCCACCTTGATTAACCGCCTCTGACTTCGCCTGTGCGAAACTAGCGGTCATGAAACTCTGGAGCTTGTTCACAGCCACAGCGCTTGCCGCGCTGCTGGTCGCGGCGGCCGTACCTGCCGTCGCCCAAGACCCCGACGAAAAGATGCACCTGCTGGTGCTTGGCGGTTCCGACTTCTTCGCGCACGACTCGGTGTCGCACGCGATGTTCACCATGGCCAAGATCGGCGAGCGCACAGGCCTGTTCGACGTGCGCTTCCGCACGGACATGGAACTCGTGACCAAGCAGAAGCTGAAAGGCAACCGCAAGAACCTCGACTATTTCGACGCCGTGATGTTTTACACGCAGGGCGACCTGAAGGTCAGCGAGGAGCAGAAGGCTGACCTGATGCGCTTCGTGAAGGAGGACGGTAAGGCGATCCTAGTGGCGCACAGCGGCACCGATTCTTTTCGAGAGACTTGGCCGGAGTACATCGACATGGTAGGCGGGGCGTTCAACAAACACCCTTGGCACCAGAAGATCCGCGTCCGGGTGGAGGATCGCACGCATCCGATCAGCCGTCACTTCCCGGCCGAGTTCGAGATCACCGATGAGATCTACCAGGTCGACCGCTACGATCGGTCGAAAGTTCGCGTGCTGATGAGCGTGGACACTGCGAGCGTCGACCTGACCAAGAAGGGCGTGGAACGAACCGATGGCGACTTCGCCCTTGTGTGGGTGCGGGAATTCGGCAAGGGGCGGGTCTTCACCAGCCTGCTGGGGCACCGCCCCGAAGTCTGGGACAACCCCGGCATCCAGAAGATGTGGTTGGAGGGCTTCCGCTGGGCGGTTGGGATCACGAACGGCGAAAGTGCTTCGCTGCCGCTCCCGACAGACGACGACTGAGACCTGGACCGGGCTCGGCCACAAAGCGATAGCCTAGGCCGCGCACGGTGACCAAGTGGCGCGGCTTGGCCGGATCCGGCTCGATCGATCGCCGCAGCCGGACAATGAAATTGTCGATCGCTCGCGTGTCCGTGTCCTCCCGCACGCCCCAGACGTCTTCGAGCAGGTTCTTGCGCGAGACGCTGCGGCCCTCGTGAGCGATCAGATAGTGCAGCAACTTAACCTCTGTCAGAGTCAAGCTGCGTGACTCGCCCTCTACTTCGATGCGCTGGTTGGCGAAATCCACGGTCCTGCCGTTGAATTCGTACCTGTCCGGCACGGCCTGCATCTGCTCGCCGGCGCTCCAGCGGTGCCTGCGCAGCAGGCCGCGGATGCGTGCCAGCAGCACTGCCAGTTCGAACGGCTTGGGCAGATAGTCGTCCGCTCCGGCCGCCAGCCCTTCGACGATGTCCTGCGGACGGCGGCGCGCCGTGAGCATCATCACCGGGACGAAGCAGCCGCGCGACCTCAGCTCGCGGACCAGGTGGAAGCCGTCGATGCCGGGTAGCATCACGTCTACGAGCAGCGCGTCGAAGGCCGGCCTCTCCTTGATGGCGTCTAGGCCGGCTTCGCCCGTGGGGGCGATGTGCGTGGCGAAGCCTTCGGCCTCGAGGTTGAACTGCAGCCCCTTGGCGAGATTCGTCTCGTCTTCGACGATGAGGATCCGTTTCATGCCCTAGCTGTCAGGGGCAGTTCGATCGTGAACGTGCTGCCGCGACCCTTGCCCGGACTCTCCCCGAAGACCCGTCCGCCATGCCGCTTGGCAACGGACTGCACGATGTACAGGCCCAGCCCGGTACCCTTCGGCCGGAAGGTGCCCTGGACGCGATAGAAGCGTCGGAATACGCGCCTGAGCTCGTCGCTGTCGATGCCGATGCCGTTGTCGCGGATGCGGACTGCCACCCGCGAGCCGAGCTTGGACATCTCGATCTCCACTTTGGCGCGCTCGTCGGAATACTTGATCGAGTTGTCGATCAGGTTGGAGATCGCCGCCGCCAACTCGTCCCTGTTGCCAAGCACGATGGGAGTGTCGCCCTCTTCGAACTCGCTGCGGAAGCGCAGCGCCCCGTCGCGCAGGCTGTGGCTGTGCTGGAGCCGGCCAATGCAGTCTTGGACCACCGCTCCAAGGTCGACCGGTATGCGCTGTCGCTTGCGCTTGCTGCGGGTGGACCCGGCCAACAGCACCTGCTCGATCGTGCTCTGCAGGCGATCCATGTCCGAGAGCATCGTCTCGTAGAACTCTTGCTGCTGGTCTGCGTCAAGTTCCCTAGATTGCAGGGTTTGCAGGTATAGCCGCAGGGAGGCGACGGGAGTCTTGAGCTCGTGGGTGACTGCGTTGATAAACGCGTCGTGCTTCTCGTTGCGCCGGATCTCCCGTACTAGGAACACCGTGTTGAGGACGAGCCCGGCAACCAGGGTCAGTCCTGCCAGGACGCCTAGCACGACCAGCACGCCGCCTGGCCAGTTCGCGACCAACCAGCCAATATTCAGCGCCACTGCCAAGGCGACCAAGCACGCGCCTAGGGCGATCCAGAAGATGACCGACAGCCTCCGATGGCCGGGGAGTTCCACTCTGCCTTCATGATACGTGTGTGTCCGCCAATCTCCGTGTCAGGGTTCGACAGCCGGTCGAAATCCAGCCCGAGGCCGAATCCCATCTGCCACTTGCGCGTTCCCATGCCACTCAGGGCGGCGTGACTCGCCATCCAAGCAGCTTGCCACGCGTCAGACCTGCGATTTCGGGAGAATTCTGCCTGCACCTGAACGACACTGACGCCGCGTGCTCGCTTGCCGCGTGCACGGCAAGGACCGCGAAGACCGTCACCTAATGGTCCAGGCCTGTCCAGGGGCGCTCGGTCACGATTGCAGGCACGCCCGGGCACGGGCGGCTGTTCTCGGGGGCACTCCTAGTGGGTGTTCCCGCTTCAGCGGCGTCCGGCCTGCTCGCCGCATGCAGTGCGCCCAGTAGCGTTGATGAATCCCTGCCCGTCACTGGCGTATTGGACGAGCCTGGGCCTTGAGTGAGTGAATTCTCGGATCGGCTTCAGCGTAGGCTGAGAGTGGCAGTTTTCTCCAATTTGGAGACGGCTGTTTGGTCCTGTGCTACAATCCGCGCGCATTCGGTGAATCGAACCGTCGAGGGCAAGGAGGGCATCTGATGACCAAAGCCGCAATCGCCGTGACGTTCCTAGTGGCGACAGCCATCATCACACCAAGCAGCTGGGCGCAGACCACGCAAGGTCAGATCAACGGGCGTGTCACAGACACCTCCGGTGCCATGATTCCCGGCGCTGAAATCGAGGTCGTGAATCCCTCGACCGGGGTTGCCCAGAAGATCAGCGCTAACGAGGTGGGGCAGTACGTCATCTACCTGCCCTTCGGCACCTACGATGTGCGGGTGTCGTCTCTCGGCTTCGGTACGAAGGTCACCACGGGAGTCCTCGTCACGACCGCTTCGGAAACCACAGTCGACGTCGAGCTCGATGTCGAGACCGTGGCGGAGCAGGTCAGCGTCTCTGCGGCCGTGGCCCAGCTGGAGACCAGCGACACGACCATCGGTGCGGCGATCGAGGAGAATCTGATGCGCCATGCCCCCATTGCCGTGCAGGGGCAGAAGCGTCGACCGTACCAATACATTTCCCTGTCCCCCGGCGTGAACAACACGAATGGACGCGGCAACGTTGCTGGGTCACGCACGCTCAATACCGTCATCATGCTCGATGGCCTCTCGACCGAAACCACGAACAACGGAGTTGGTGAGCAGGCGACTGGCACCGAGCCCAGCGTGGAAGCTATCGGCGAATATAAGCTCCTGTTGAGCAACATGAACGCCGAGTACGGGCGTAGCAGCGGCGGGTTGATCACTTACGCGACCAAATCCGGAACCAATGACCTGCACGGGTCCGTCTGGAACTTTCACAACAATTCGTTCCTCAACGCCCGCCCTTGGCAGGCGGCTGAGCGCGAGAACAGCCGCAACAACGAATTCGGTATTGCCGGCGGCGGCCCCGTTTTCATTCCGAAGGTATACGACGGACGAAACAAGACCTTCTTCTGGTCGACTCTTGCCTATTACCGGCAGAGCGCCACGGGCCGTCCGACCAACTTCCTGACCCTGCCGACGGCAGCGATGCGTAGCGGGGACTTTTCCCATGCCGCCCTGAACCCGCTCTACGACAGGAAGGACCAGTACACAGACGCCAACAATCAGGTTTGGTTCCGGCAGTTCGCCAACAATCAGATCCCCATGAGCCGGCAGAGCCGGGTAAGCGCGAACGTCATGCAGCTTCTGCCGATTCCCACAGCGCGAGACACTCCCGAGCTGAACCACATTGGCGCTGTCTCAAGCACGTTCAACCCATGGGACATGACGACCAAGATTGACCACCAGTTCAACTCGAGCCACCGACTGTCGGCGTTTTATATGTACGGCACGGCACCGCGGATCGAGACTGACCCGGGAGGGATTCTGGACGCAAGCTTCGGAAGAACGGCGTTCAACTCGTTCCAGCGCATACGCGCCGACTATTCCTGGGTGCAGAGCCCGAGGGTCGTTCACCAGATCTTATTCGGATTCAACTTCCAGGAGAACGGAAGAGAGCAGAACAACTTCGGCCAAGGGCTGTCCGGCCAGTTCGGACTCTCCGGTATGCCGAGCAACGAGTGCCCTTGGATTCAACTGGCGAGGGCGTCGAGCTTCGGGGTCTCGATCTGCGCGAATGCCCCCTCGAATCGAGAGTCGAAGCTGATTCCGAACTGGGCCTACAGCACTCTCTGGAACAAGGGCCGGCACACGATCAAGTTCGGCTACCAAGGGCAGTACTGGCGCATCAATCGACATGATCAAGGAGGCTTTGCCGGGGGCTTGACTGTCGGCTCGGCCGGCACCTACCTGTTTGGGGTTTCGGAAGGTAATCTCGGCAGCGAGACCAAGAACACGGACGGCTCGGGCGGCTTTCACTTGGCCGATTTCTACCTTGGACTGCCGAACTTCGTCGGAACCGCGGCCGGCCTCGCGCTGGAAGAGCGGGAGGCCTACCACGCCTTGTACCTGCAAGATGACTGGAAGCTTCTGCCTAGACTCACCTTGAACCTGGGCATCCGCTGGGACGTGCAGATGCCGTTCAAGGAGAACGGCGGCCAATTCTCCGGCTTCGACCCTACGCTTGTGAACCCGGGCATCAGCGGCAACTACCGCGGAGCGGTCGAATTCTACGGGATGACCGAGGGAGCGAACGGCAAGCTTCGGGTCGGACCGGCCACCTACGGCAACTTCGGGCCGCGGCTTGGCTTGGCGTACCAAATCACCGACAAGCTAGTCTTTCGAGCGGGTGCCGGAATACAGTACATGGCCATTCAGAACACGAACGTGAGATCCGTGAACCGGGTTGGGCACGAGGCGCGCGGAAATCCGCCCCAGCGGACCAGCCCTTTCGCTACGTACTACGAGTGGGATAACGGATTCCCGGCGTCGCAACTGGGCACGCCCCCCTTCATCGATCCAGCCTTCCTGAACAACCAGTCCTTTACGAATTGGATGAACCCGCAAACCATCGGGACGCCGCCCTCGCTCTACATGATCACGGGCGGCTTCCAGCGCCAATTCGGCGATTGGGTGCTTGAGACCACGTTCTATTCGAACATGGGCCGCAACAACGCGGACCACGAGCGCATCAACGACTTGCACCCGGACTACTGGCACCTAGGACCGCTGCTCAACCTGGAAATCAGCGATCCGGCGGTGGCTGCCGCCGGTTTCGGCAAGCCGTATCCCGAGTTTCCCGACAACCTGCCGCTGCACCGCGCCCTGCGGCGCTTTCCCCAGTACGGCAACGTCTCCAACGATGCCGGGATCAATACGGGAATGAACTACAACGCGTTCATGCTGAAGGCGACCAAGCGCTATTCGAACGGCCTCTCGTTCCTCGGGCACTGGACGGTAGCGAAGCAATTGGGGGATGTCGACTGGGCGCCTGGCGCTTTCGGGAGCAACACCCGGAACTCGTACAACAGAAAGCTGGACAAGCGCGTGAATCGCTACGACACGACTCACCGGGCGGTCTTCAACTACTCGTATGACCTCCCGTTCGGCCCGGGCCAGAGGTGGGGCGGCACCAGCGCCTTCAGCAACTACGTGCTAAGCGGGTGGACGATCTCGGGCGTCCAGGAGTATGTCAACGGATTTCCGATCTCAACTAGCGGGGGATTATCGGTGGGCATCCCGGGCGGGGTCCGGAACTTGGCGGACCGTGCCCCGGGCGTGCCTTGGAGAAGTTCGATTGCCTGCGGTGACATGGTTTTCGGGGATCCTAACCGGAACTACATCCTCAACGCCGGGAATCCTAGCCAGGTCACTCCTAGCAGGCCTCAGGCGTGGCTCCCGCCCGGAGATTTCGTTCAGGGGAACGCGCCAGAGGTTGACCAAGAGACCCGGCAGTGTCCGAACTTCAATGAGGATTTCTCCGTAGTCAAGCGGATTCCCCTCGCAACCGAGAAAGTAAGGCTTCAAATCGGGGCGGATTGCTTCAACTGTCTGAATCGGCATCGTTGGATCGCCGGCCGCTTCGGCAACAACATCAACAGTTCGACATTCGGAAGAATCGTCCCGCAACAGCCCAAGGGCCCGCGGACGATTCAGCTGCGCATGCGCGTCGAGTGGTGACTGGGGGGCTGGCCAAGGCATAGAACGCAGCGGGCCTTGCTTTCCTAGGTCGCACGGCCCGCTCGTTCTCTGATTCGACGAGTGCCGCCCCTGCGGCGCGGCTCATGGGCCGCTCTCGTCGAATCTCTCGGTCCGCACGATCCCCTCGCCCTCCTTGACGTAGATCAGTTGGTCAGAGCCGACGCCCGACAGTGTCTCTGACCCTGTGTTGGGCCATTCCACCCGGAGCGAGTCCACTTGGGTCGCCGGACCAAGGCCGAAATGCAGTCGAAGATCATTCACGGACAGATAGCTGTCTTGGCTATGGACCTCCTGCACCTGCATCAGCCGCCCGGAACGAACGTAGACGCGCGCGCCGATCGCCGTACGGTTTGACGCCGTGCCAACGAGCTTTACCTTGAGCCAGTGGTTGGCTGAGCCGACATCGCACCGGATCAACGAAGGCGGCTCGTTCATGTTCATCACCAAGACGTCCATGTCGCCATCGTTGTCGAAATCGCCGAAGGCGCAGCCGCGGCTCGAATGCGCCGCCGTGAGCCCCGGCCCGCACTGCTCTGTGACGTTGGCGAATAGCCCGTTGCCGAGGTTCCGAAACAGGAACCGCGGGCCGCGATACGGGTAGTCGGGATTGACCGCTTCAACCTCCGGATAGATGCTGCCGGCAACATAGAAGAGGTCGGCCCGGCCGTCGTTGTCAAAGTCGACCAGCCCCGCTCCCCACTCCAAGTGCCTGACGCTGGCTTGCAGCCCCGCCCTCGCCGACTCGTCTGAGAAGTACCCGTCGCCGTCGTTGCGGTACAGGCCCGGGATGTCATCTGCGAAGTGGGTCTTGACAATGTCAAGCTTGCCATCGGATGAATAGTCCCCGATTGCCAGTCCCATGCCTGCCTGGGCCACGCCATCGGGGCTGTAGGCCAGTCCGCGTTCGGCCGCGATGTCGCTGAACGTGCCGTCCCTGTTGTTTCGCAGCAGGATGCTTGGGCTGGAGTCGCAGGCGAGGTAGATGTCATGCCAGCCATCATCGTTGTAGTCCGTGTTCATCGCTGTCAGGCCGTAGCCCTGCAGGTCGCCGATCTGCGCATCTTCCGAAACGTCGGTGAACGTGCCGTCTCCGTTATTGCGGTATAGGATGTGCGATCCCTTGACCAAGCCTTGTGGCCCGTAGGCTATCGGCACGCCTTTCCAAGTGGTCCGACCCTTGGGGGGCATATTCTCCAGGCTCTCGGCCCCGATGTAGTTTGCGACGAAGAGATCCAAGTGCCCGTCCCTGTCATAGTCGATGAACGTGCAGCCGGTGCTCCAACTCCGCTGCTCTCCCCCAACGCCCGCTTCATCGGTCACGTCTGAGAAGGTCCCGTCTCCGTTATTGCGGTACAGGACGTTCTTTCCTCGGTAGGTGATGAACAAGTCATCAAATCCGTCGTTGTTGTAGTCTCCGATGCAGACGCCATTGGCCCAGCCGGTCTTGGTCAGGCCTGCTTCGCGAGTGACATCCGTGAAGGTCCCGTTTCGGTTGTTACGGTATAGGCGATTCGTGGCGATGGCGTGATCTGGAATGCCGCTGCGACGCGAGCCGCTGAGCAGCAGGATGTCGAGCCAGCCGTCGTTGTCGTAGTCGTAGAATGCTACTCCGCAGCCATTCGCCTCCGAGATATAGTCCGAAGTGTCGGCCTCGCCGTAGTAGATTGTGCGAGTGAGGCCGGCCTCCAGTGCCACGTCGACAAAGCGAGCCCGGTACCCGCTCGTGCCGCCGCCCCTTGTGAACTGGCGCCCGGCATTGGCCTCGTCCTCGTTGCGCTGGCCCAGGGCGGAGGGGAGCGCCGCAACGCCCCAGGGACACATTTTGAGGAGGCGTCGCCTTGTCACGGTTGGTAGAAAGCCCCGCGAGGGCCTTGCAAACGGACATGCCCCCGAGCGAGAATCTTGGCTTATCTTACCGGAGCGTCAAACGAGCAGTCTGATCTCAAGGGCCGGTTTGGGGATGGTGGCCGCCGTGCTGGTGCTAGGCCACCTTGCGCCGGCTTATTCGCAACGGCGCCTCGTGGACGCTGCCCTCTTGAGGGCTTCCGAGTCCGCAGACGCTCCGAGCGTCCGCCAGTTGCTTGAGCAGGGTGCCGAGATTGATGCCCGCAACGATCACGGCACCACGCCTCTGACGGTTGCCGCGCTGGAGGGTCATCGGCCGGTCGTGAGGATTCTCATCTCCGCAGGCGCGGACGTTCGGAGTACGGACGACCGCGGCATGACGGCCTTGATGGCCGCCGCCTCGGAGGGACACGCGGAGATTGTCCGGGACCTGCTGCATGCGGGTGCGAATGCAGACACGCAGGATGACCAAGGCCGAACAGCTCTCATGCTGGCTGTCGCGGAAGTCCGGCTCGGCGCAGTCCGGGCACTCTCGGAATCCGCAGATATTGACATCCGGAACGACGCAGGGCAGACCGCCCTGCTGATCGCGGCCGCTACTGGCCACGAGCGGGTGACCGAGGCGCTGATCGAAGCCGGCGCCAATCTGGGCCACGCTGACGACTCCGGGCAAACGCCCCTGATGGCAGCGGCGTTCCGGGGGCATTCCAGCGTGGTCGAAGCGCTGATAGGGGCAGGCGCGAACCTCGACGCCCGCGGCGCAGAAGGCGCGAGCGTCTCCGCCGCCGACATGGATATCCCAGTGGGGCACGTGACCGCCCTGATGCTCGCGGCAGCCAGGGGCGCGACTCCGGTCGTGACTGCGTTGCTGAGGGCAGGTGCGACGACGGCAGCGAGATCGATCGATGGCCGTACCGCCCTTATGTTCGCTGCGTCGAGCGGGAACGCGGAGATCGTGCGGTTACTGCTGGAGCACGGTTCTGAGATTGACGCTATTGATGATCTCAAGGAGTCGGCTCTTGTCCAAGCGGCTCTGCTGGGGCACATCGACGTCGTGCAGGAGCTCAAGCGCCGGGGAGCGGCTTCCACGCCGAGCGAAGACCTTCTCTTCGCTGCGCGAGTCGGGGGGGCCGAAGAAGCCGAGGCCGCACTGTCAGGCGGCGCTCACCCCGATACCAGCGATAGCCGAGGCGTGACAGCGCTGATGATCGCATCCCTGCACGGCCACCTAGGAGTGGTTCGCTCGCTGCTTGCGAGCGACGCTGACATCAACCGCCAGAGCATGCCAGGAGTACCCGTCGCGGTCCAGAGCGGAACGTTGGAGGAAGGCGGGGTCTCCGCCCTTATGCTCGCTTCAGCAGAAGGCCATTTGGGCATCGCAGAAGCGCTGCTGGCAGCGGGTGCCGACATTGCCTTGGACAACCCGGCCGGATGGACAGCCCTGCTGATGGCCGCATGGGAAGGCCAGACAGCCGCTGTGGAAAGTCTTCTGGCAGCAGGAGCGGATCTCAACGCCCGCGGCGAAGGCGGCCGGACGCCGCTAATCCTTGCCGTCTCCAAGGGACTGCCGACGATGGTCCGGATCCTGCTCGAAGCCGGAGCCGAAATCGACGCCCAAGCTGACGATGGCAGCACGGCGATCATGGTTGCTGTTTCATCGGGGGACCTCGCGATGCTCCGGACCCTGCTGGCCGGCGACGCTGACGTGAACCTGCCGTCGATCGACGGACGCACCGCATTGCTGCTCGCGGCCAGCAGGGGGGATGTAGCTGTCCTCGAAATGCTCACGACGGCCGGTGCCGAGGTGAGCGCCACGATGCACGACGGCAGGACGGCGCTCATGCTCGCCGCAGCCAGCGGACAGACTGACGCGATTCGATTCCTTCTGGACCATGGTGCGGAAGCGGGCAAGTCTGACGAGCGCGGCAGAACCGCCTTGGTGCATGCCGCCTTAGCCGGCCATGACCAAGCGGCATTGCTGCTCGAGAGCGCCGGGGCGGGCGAGGATCTAGATGAATTGCTGCGGATCGTCGCTGCCACCGGGCGGGCTGACAGAGTAGCGGGATTAGTGAGCGCGGGAGCCCAAGTCAATGGCCGTGACGCCGAGCGGAACACTCCGCTGATGCTCGCCGCAGCTGCCGGCCACGCATCCGTAGTTGCCGAGCTCGTGGCGCGAGGGGCGGACGTGAACGCCGAAATGCCGGATGGAGGAACGGTTCTCATGCTGGCGGCGGGCCAGAACCGGAGGGAAGCGGTGGAGGCCCTGTTGGAGAGCGGAGCCCGGCCGGATGCCCGCACGCCGGAGGGCCGAACAGCATTGATGATGGCGTGCTTCGAAGGCTTCTCGACAACGGCTCAGACCCTGTTGGATCATGGTGCAAGCCCTGACCTCGCGGATACGTCGGGGGGCACGGCGCTCATGTTTGCCGCGGCCGAGGGGCACGCGGAAACGATCGAGGTACTGCTGGCCGGCGGGGCTGATCCGAACGTTAGGCGGGCCGATGGTGTCGCCCCGCTCATGTTGGCCTCATCCACAGGCACGCTTGTGGGCGTACGGCATCTCGCCGAAGCAGGTGCTGACCTTGCTGCTGCGGATTCGCGGGGCTTCACCGCCTTGCTCATCGCCGCCTCCCGCGGGCAGACGCTCGTCGTGGAGTATCTTCTCGCACGAGGCGCCGACCCGCATGCGCGGACAGCTGCCGGGGAGACCGCGATCTCGCTTGCGGAGGCGAAAGGGTATCGCAGGACAGTGAGCCTGCTCTCGGACGGGCGCTGAGCGGCTGGCCGGCGTGGGCTGGCGTTCGCAGCCGGACCGCTCACAGCGTTACCGAACGAACGATTCCGCTGCCCTCCTCGATGTGGAGAAGGCGATCCGCAGGCAGCCCTCGGAATTGTTCGCGCAGCCCGTTCGGCCAGCGGACACTTAGCTCGTCGACCTTAGAATTCGAGCCGAGGCCGAAATGAAGCCGTAGGTCGTTGACCGAGTAATAGCTGGATTGGCTCTGCACCTCCTGGACCTGCCGCCGTCCCCCCGCCTGCAAGTCAATCCGGGCGCCGATCGCCGTCCGGTTTGACTCGACGCCGAACAGCTTGACCTTGAGCCAGTGGTTGCCTGTGGAGACATCCGCCCGGATCAGGGATGGCGGTTCGTTCATGTTCATGACCACGATGTCCAAGTCTCCGTCGTTATCGAAGTCGCCGAAGGCGCAGCCCCTGCTCGAGTGCGGCGTCGTCAGGCCGCTGCCGCACTGGTCGGTGACGTTGGCGAACGAGCCGTCTCGCATGTTGCGGAACAAGAACCTCGGCCCTCGATAGGGATAGCGGGGATTGAATCGCTCCACCCTCGGGAAGAGGTTCCCAACGGAATAGAACAGGTCCGGCCAGCTGTCGTTGTTGAAGTCCACCAGTCCGGTGCCCCACTGGATGTGCTGCGTCACGACATGCAGGCCTGCCGCTACCGACATGTCGGCGAAGGTCCCGTTGCCGAAATTCCTGTACAGCGCGGGCATCTCGTCCGCGAACAGGGTCTTGACAATGTCAAGCTTTCCGTCCCCGTCATAGTCGCCGGTCGCCAGGCCCATCCCGGCCTGTTCCCGCCCATCCTCGCTATAGGCAACTCCGCACTCGACCGCGATGTCTGTGAACGTGCCGTCGCGGTTGTTCCGGTACAGGATGCTCGGAGTGGAATCGCAGGCCACATAGATGTCCGGCCAGCCGTCCTCGTTGACATCCGTCACGAGCGCGGTCATGCCGTAGTACCCGTGCGGGTTGTGCATCCCGGCCTGCTCGCTCACGTCGGAGAACGTGCCGTCGCCATTGTTGCGATACAGGTAGTTCTTCGTGCCCGGCATCCCGCGCGGACCGCAAAACACCGGAACACCCTTCCATTCGCAGTTGTTGCCCTGGCCCGGCAGCGGAACCCTCTCAAGGTCGATGTCCACGTAGTTCGAAACGAATAGGTCCAAGTGCCCGTCACGGTCGTAATCGATAAAGGTCGCTCCCGCGTTCCAGCGATCCGGGAAGCCGCTTAGCCCGGCCTCTTCGGTGACATCTGTGAAAGTGCCGTCGCCGTTGTTGCGGTACAGGACGTTCTGGCCCCAGTAGGTGACGAATAGATCGTCGTTGCCGTCGTTGTCAAAGTCCCCGATACAGACGCTGTTAGCCCAGCCGGTTCGGACCAGTCCGGCTTCTTCGGTGACGTCGGAGAACGTGCCGTCGCGGTTGTTCTTGTAGAGGCGGTTGGTTGGCGTCGCTCCTGCTGGAAGGCCGTCAAGCCGAGTTCCGTTCAAGACGAAGATGTCCAGCCATCCGTCACTGTCGTAGTCGTAGAACGCCACGCCGCAGCCATTTGCTTCGACGATGTACCGCACCCGCTCGCTGCTGCCGTAGTAGACCGTATCCGTCAGGCCAGCGTCCTTGGCAATGTCTGTGAACTGCACGCCATACGGATTGTCCGGCACGGATTCCGAAGTTGCGCCGAGCAGGCCGCCGCTGGCGACGGACGCCCACTCTGCCGTGCCTGCGGCAGTGCCCAGCTTCAGCAGTCGCCGTCGGGACAGGATCACGATCACTCCGCCGGGACGCTTGGCGAGCGCGACGTGATGCCCTCGCCTTCGGTGATTTCCAAGAATTGGTTGGCGGACAGGTCTGTGAGCGTGTCGCGGGATGAGTGCGATGGCCAGTCTATGACGACCGTCTGCGCCTTGGCGCTGTCTCCCAGCCCGAAATGCAGCCTCAGATCGTTGCTCGACAGGTAACTGGAACCCGACCGGACTTCTTGGACCAGAACCCTGGCATCCGCGCGCACCGTCACGCGAGCGCCGATCGCGCTACGGTTGGACTTGGTTCCGACCAGCCGCAGCGAAAGGAACCCGCCGGCAGGAGTGGAGTCGTTGCGCAGGAGACTCGGGCGTTCGTTCATGTTGTTCACGAATATGTCCGTGTCGCCGTCGTTGTCATAGTCCCCGACGGCGACCCCGCGGCTTGAATGCCTGGCCAGCAAGGCCGATCCGGCAGGGGGCTGGATGGGCTCGAGGCCTTGTCCGCCGAGATTCCTGTACAGAAGCCGAGTCTGGCGATAGGGATTGCTGGGAACGAGCCCTTCGAGTTCCGGGTAGGTGTGTCCGTTTGCAACGAAGATATCGGGCCAAGAATCGCGGTCGAAATCAAGGGCTGCGACCCCCCAGCCCATATAGTCGGCGCTGATGCCCGCGCCCATGGAATGCACCCTGTCCTCGAATGCCGCAGCCGCCGAGTTGAGGTAGATGTTCGAGGTCTCTTCGATGAAATTGGTCTTGACGATGTCGAGAAGGCCGTCGCCATCGATATCCGCCGCTGCCGATCCCATGCCGGCCTGCACGTGGCCGTGCTCGTCGAGCGCCACTCCGGCGAAGACCCCCACATCCGCGAAGGAGCCGTTTCCGTCGTTCTCAAGCAGCATGCTGGGTTGCGAATCTACCGCGACGAACACATCCGGCCAGCCGTCGAGATTGTAGTCCAGCGGCGTAACTGACAGCGAGTAACGTCCCTGGCCATCGGCTACGCCGGATGCCTGCGAGACTTCTTCAAACCGGCTGCCACCGAGGTTGCGGTACAACTGGTTGGTCTCTCCCGGCAAGCCTCGAGGACCGCACAGCACCGCCTGCCCCTTCCATCGGCAGGTAGGCGCGCTGCCCTTTGATGGGACGCGGTCCTTGTCGAATACCAAGTAGTTTGCGACGAACAGGTCGAGCCGGCCGTCAAGATCGTAATCTAGGAACGCGCACCCGGTTGACCAGCGCATTTCCCCGCCAAGGCCTGATTCGTGGGTGACGTCTGTAAACCGCCCTCGACGAGTGTTGCGGAATAGTCGGTTCTCGCCGAAGTACGTGACAAACAGGTCATTGAAGCCGTCGTTGTCAACGTCGCCGACACATACGCCCTGCCCCCATCCGGCGCTTCGCAATCCAGTCAGGTCTGTGACGTCGGCAAAGGTGCCGTCTCCGTTGTTGCGGTACAGGCGGTTGCTGGGAGCCTCGCCGGCAGGGAAGCCCTCGAATGTAGTGGCAGAGACAAAGAACGCGTCGAGAGCTCCGTCGCGGTCGTAGTCCAGAAGTGCCAATCCGGATCCGATCGCCTCTAGGATGAAGTCCTTGCGGTCGTCTCTACCACTGTGGAAGACATCGTTCAGGCCGACGTCCGCTGCGACATCAACGAATGCGGCCTGCCCGCTTTCGGCGGGCTCAGCCCACGCTGAGGCCACCAGGACGAGAGCGATGGTCGCACGCGGCACGGGCACGGGAGTCCTAGCGCTCGCCGGGCGCAGATCCGGGCGCCTCCTTCTTTCGAAGCCGCTGGATCCTGGCATTGCGCGTTCGCCTTGCCTCGTCTTCGTTTCGCTTAAACAGCTCAAACTGCTGCTGCGCCAAGTCGTTCTGCCCGAGTTGACGGTACAGCCGCGCCAGCACGTAGCGCACGCGGTTCAGAGCAGGATCCAGCTCCGCTGCCAGCAGATACGCCTGCACGGCGTCCTCCCATCGCTCGAGCAGTTCGTAAGCCCTGCCCAGGTCCGACCGAACGTCCGCGTCTTCAGGGTCGGCCGCAGCTGCGGCCGTCAAGTACGGCAAGGCCATTTCGCCCTCGCGCAATTGGACGTGGATTCTCCCCAGCCGCTTCTTGGCCGCTCCCGAATGCGGGTGAATCTTGAGCTCGTCCAAGCACGCTTGCCGCGCTTGGTCATACTGCGAGTTCCAGAGGTAATAGTCCGCGAGTTCGATGCGGGTCTGGGTGTCGAGCGGGCAGGCCTCGATTGCCGCGAGGAACTCAGCTTCAGCCTCGGCCTTTTCCTGTGCCGCGAAGTTCATCGCCCTGACCAGACGCGCCCGGCACGAGCTGGGGTGCTTGCGCACCAGCGAGTCAAAGTACTCAAGCGCGACTTGCCGGAACACCTCGGCCCTAAATGTCTGGACGGCCTGCAAGGGACTAGCCGAGAGAGACTGATCGTCGGCCACGAGAGCCGCTGACTTGTAGTCGTCGAGCCAGACGTGAACGGTCATCTTCAGGTATTCGCGTAGCCATTCGTCTCCCGTGTCCCTTAGTCGCTCAAGCACCGCGAGGGCATCTTCGAAGCGCCCCTCGATGACCGCTTGGGTGACTTGCGCCCAGTCGCCTGACGCAGGGCCTTCGAGACGCGCGAGCAGCGTTGCGTTGATCTCGCGACCCACCATTGGCATGGGGGGCAAGCGTTCAGGATCGACAGCAGGCAACGACCGCAGGATGCCCTCGAACTCCACCTTCGTCCCGATCTCGGCGACCTGCTCCTTTGGCAGCATGCTCTTGTCGATCGGCATCTTGGGTACGGCAGGGAGCAGGCTCCAATAGCGTTCCAGCGCGAGCCTCGAAGGAACGTCCAGTCCCAAGATTGCGAGCATGCGGGCTAGGGGGAAGAATATAGACGCGTTGAACGGGTCCAGTTCCGCTGCTTCGAGATACTTGATCGCCGCTACTTGAAAGACCTGCTGGCTCTCGAACACCCGGGCGGCTGCGAGGTGAGTCTCCTTCGATTCCGGGTGCGACACCGCCTGCTCGTTCGCGATCCTCTCGGCAAGATCGAGGTAGGCCTGTCCGATGGAATACAGCACGTTAGGAGCTTCGTCCCCGGCCATCGGTAGCGCCTGCCCGAAAGCTTGGATGGCCTCTCCGTAGCGGAGATTGGCAGCGTACGCCTGCCCAAGGTGCAGTGCGGTCTCGAAGGTTTGCTGCAGCCCGTGCGCGGTCTCCAGATGCGGGAGGGCCTCTTCCGGGCGCTCGACATTGAGGTACGAGACACCCAAGTACAGCCGGCTGCCGATCATCGCCCTGTCGATCTCGATACCCGACTCGAAAGCCGCGATTGCATTCACGTAGTCGCGCTGGTAGTAGTAGACCAACCCCAGGTTGTGATAAACCCTGGGCACTGCCGTCGGGTATCGACGCAGGATCGCGCGGTACTCCGATGCAGCACCGGCAAGCTCCCCCTGCTGTTCGAGATTCTTGGCTGCGCGGAAATGAGTCCCGATGAGTTCGTAGTCTGCCGGCGCGAGGCGAGCTTGCTGGGCGCCTGCCACCACCGTCGCAACTAGCAAGGCAATCGTGAGGCTGCGGGATCCTGCTGATGGCCTTGCCGCCTTGGCGGGACTCAGCCGGATGTCGAGTGCGCGCGCCATGGTGGCTGCTACCTCACGACTCGGATCCAGTGGTCGCTGAACAGGGAGTGCCGCATCACGCGTTCTGTCGGCATGTGGCAACTTGCGCAATTCGCCGATGCCTCAGGGCATACTGTGCCATTTTCGCGCACGCCTGTGTCGTGACACGACAGGCACGACTCGTCGAAGGAGGCCGCCTCGTCTGCAACGTCGTGATGCGGGTCGTGGCACCTCGTGCATGCGAGCTCTCCGAAAGTCTCGTTGAAACAACGGCTCAAGACGATGCGCTGGCTGGGGAAGCGGACGCTGTGCGGCGTCTGTTCCAGCAGGGCCAAAGCGTCAAAATCATTGTCCCGCGGCGGGTTTCCGTGGCATGCCCCGCACATTTGTGCTTGCTGGAATCCTGACAGCGCGATGGGGTTGAAGATCGATCCGTCCACGGACTCACCATTCATCGCGGCTTCGACGTGTGTCCGGCCCGGCCCGTGGCAGCGCTCGCAGCGAATCCCCATTTCGTCCGCCGAGGGAGCCGGGGAGTGTCCGTCGTATCCGGTTGTGTGGCAGCCGAAGCATTCAACCACCTCCTCGGTGGTCAGTCCCCGCCCGAGGCCCTCGACAGCATTCTGCGGGTCGTACTTCGACGCCCCGGTGGTGAAGTCTATCGCACCGAGACTCTCATACCAGGTCAACCGGCTCTCCACCCAGCCGCTGGCGTTGGTGCGGCCAATGGGCGTGATCCCCTTCGTTCCGCTGCCGAAGGCCCACTCGAGCACGGCCCCGCTCGATTCCTCGGCATCGGCCGCTTCGAGCCGGATCGCGCCCCGAGAGTTGTCGGAGAGTGTCAGCGTGAAGCCCGAAACGCGGTCAAATCGACTGAACGGCAGGGAGCTCGCAAGTTCCGGCACCAAGCCAGCCCGCCGAAGGGAGCGAGCGTGGTTGCTCAGGCTCTGGCTGGAATAGATGTCCTGGTGGCAAGCCTTGCAGGCCTGAGAACCGCTGTACTCGGACTCGTGTTGCCAGAATCGCACCGGATCGCTCAGCTGCATTGTCTGTCCGGCTCCGCAGGCTGCCACAAGGCCGGACAACAACGCGCCCCGGAAGGCCAGCCGAATGCATCTGAATCGGACTGCTGCCAGCGCCCTTCGCGCGCGCGCACGCAGCTCCAGCCGCTCACGTTCCGACGACCTGCCATGTGCAGCCACGCAGCGAGCCGGCCCCCTACACGCCGTTCGCGAGCATAAAGGGCAAGTGGGACGATTCGTTCCTGCCGGCACCCTTTGGGTCCACTCCGGCCAGCTTGAGCGCCGTGGAATAGATATGGCCGTGATTCGGCATGATGAACCCGTTCGACGGCTCGCTATAACCGTTCCGGAAATGCCCGTCGCGGTCGTAGCGCGGATCCAAATCCCCGGTCAGCGGGTGGATGGGGATCGGCTGGAACGTCTTCTGCCCGACCCATCCGAACTGTGTGCCACGGCGGACGCGCGGGCCGAGGAACGCGCAAGAATTGACCGGGTTGTGGGCGCTAATGTCTTGGGAGAGGATCTGTGTTCTTTTCTCGGCCTCGTCCAAGTCTGAATTCGCGAGGATACTCTTGATGCTGCCTCCCACGGTCCTTCCGAACTCGCTGGCCAGCACGATGGTCGTGAAGTCGTAATAGGACTTCCCCGTGTCTCTGTACTCGGTCTCCTTGAGTTTTCGCACGAACGTCTTGAGCGGAGTCCAGAGCTCGTTGCGCATCATTTCCCGTTGGTCGAACGGGTAGCCGGAGAGGATCCTCTCGCGCGACCAGTGATGGTCGAATCCTCGGACCAGGCGGTTCTCGAGCCACCCTGCGCAGCTCAGGCCCTTGGTCATCATCTCGAACATCATCATGGCCTGCACGTTGATGTTGGGGGTGTACTTGCTGCGCGGCAGGGTCTGGTTGATGAGTTCGAAGTGGATTTCCTCGTCGCTGGGGTCGACTCGGAATTCCTCTCGCAGTCCTGGGTCGAGGAACATTGACCGCGTGTCGATGCTTCGGTCGCCGCTCTCGCTGAGCCGCTTGTAGATGTCCAAGGCCGACGCGAAGCTCTGGAGTTCCGGGCTGTTTTGATCGGCGAGCAGGGCACTGCGAGACTGCTCTAGGAAACTCTGGACGGAGTGGTTGCGCTCGTCAGTGCGCATCGAGACCGCGTGTTGGATCATTCGCCGGGTGAACTTCGGTGTCTGCGGGTAGATCATGTGCGCCCAAGGGGGCCCGAGCGCATGATAAATCCCCGTGCCCTCCGGATAGGCTGCGATGTCGAGCTCGCCATCGGACAGCCACCTGTGCCAGTTCAGGTTGGGCAGCAGGTACGGTCGGCCCGCCTCTTCGCAGAAGGCCTGGAGGACAGTTCGCTCGTCCGGTTCCCGCCTAGCCTTCATATCCACGGTGTACTGGCCGTAGTGCGCCTTGAAACGGTCCCGGGTGTGCCCGCTTCCCGTCAGGGCGCTGGAGAGGATCGCCATCTCCCCGAACAGCTCCCGGCCGTCTTCCGCCAGCGGGCCGTGAAAGATCTCGCCGTAACGGCTGAACTGCTCGGCGGACAGATCCTTTGTGCGGTAAATGTGTTCCGAAAGCACGCCCCAATCGTCTGGATTCCTGGGAAGGTCTGAGAAGTTGGCATCGTTGCGGGCAGGAACGACCGGGCCGAACATGTCATAGCTCATCCAGGCCCCTTCCATGAACCAGTAGACGAGGAAGCGAGGCTGCGACGCCTCTTCAGCATGATCTTTGACCGCACCTGCCAACGCGGGGCTGACAGAGTCGAGGCCCCCGCTAAGCCAGTAGCTGAGGAAGTCGGTGGCTGCGAGGGCACCGGCCGCGCGGGCGCCTCTGGACAGGAACTTTCTCCGATTCATCGCTTGTCCAAACCTCAACCCCGCAGGGCGTCGGTTCGATTATAGGCTGGGCGCCCCGCGCGCTCAAGCACATCCGGGAGGATTGACTGCATGCACGGGGAGTTGACCGTTGCCTGATGCCGTTCTGAGCGTTCGAGCTTGGATGCGCAGCCGATCGCGGGAGGCAACGGTCGCCAGCGACGGGGTCACGGGCTGCGCGACTGGCCTCCGAATCGCATCACTACCATCCTCTTGACGAGCGGACGGATTCGCAAGTCATTGGCGACGGCGAAATCGTAGAGCGCCTTGTACTCATCCCTTTGGTCTTGGTAAACCCGCAGCGGGCGATGGAAAAGCATGTCGTGATGATGGTTGATGAATGCGCGCACGAACCGCTCCTTGCGAACCACCTGGGAGGCGAACGCACTGAGGCCATCTCCTTTGAACGGATAGTCTGGAACGACGCCCCGGTCGCTGTCGTCAATCGGCTGGTGCTCGTCATCCACGGTGCGGTAGTGCCCGTGGACATCCCACCGCTCTCTCTGGTAGGCCAGAGGCGTTAGCAACTTGTGGCAGGAGTAGCAAATGCTGCTGGGATCCGTCGTGCTGACGACTTCGTCGCGGGCATCTTCGACCGCGTCGGATACCTCGAATTGCACGCCCAAGGCGAATGTCAGCACTTGGGCGGGATACGTGAACTTCGGAAGGCCCGGCTTGCCTTCCAAATAGCCCTCCATCGTCAGGAATCCGGTGGGGCCGTGGACGGGTCGGCGCTCGATCTTTTGCCAATCCGGGCTGACCGTGTAGTCGGCGGTAAACAGCTCTCGGTAGGACACGTCGTTCGTCGCGACGTAGGTCCAGAGCCGCGCCGGTTCGTCGCTCGCCGGCGTGCCGCGCGACCGGAAAACTCCGCGGGCTCGATGGAAAAAGAACTCCCGAAATTCCTCGGACGACAGATAGGCGTCGATCAAGGGCTCGATCTGTCCACCCCTCAAGAAGCGCCGCAGCTCGTCGTCGGTCGGAATTCTCCCCACTAGGTCGAGCGCGATCCGGACGAGCTTCCGTGCAGGCGCCGCGTCTTGGTTGTCGGTCGGCATCACGAACTCGGGATGCTGAAGCAGAGCTTCAATCAGCCCCGCCCAGCCTGGGCGAGGAGATTGCAGCGAGGGCACGGCAAAGCGGGGTGTCGGCGTGGCAGCGCCCTCGATGCGGAGGCCGAGATCGCTGGCGTCATGGGTCCAGCGGAACGACAGCTGTTCGCCCCCGGGATGGTAGGTCCCCGTGGCATTGAGGAGCGCGGTCTCGCCAACATTGAAAGTCGGCGGCGCCTCCACGAACGCCACGGGAGCGAACGAACTTCCATGAACGTCGAACGGGACCCAATCGGCATGGGTGTGCCCTCCGGGCGTCCACACGTGCACGCTGTACCATCCAGGGCGGTACTCCCCGCCTTGCACGGGCCGGTAGCGGGCCCAGACTCGCTTGGAGGGATCGACAGTCTGATCCTTGATGGGTTCCCCGCTCTTGGCGGGAGGGTAGTGCAAGATATCCTCGCCGTACATCCGGCCCCGGCCTGGCAGGTTGCGCACGAGCTTGTCGGCAGCCCAGCCGCTGGAAGCCTCGAAGGCGTGTTCCGAGGAGTTGTCCACCACTATTTCCTGCCCACCGCCAAGCGGGACAAACTTCACTGCGTCGGCCACGATGACCTTGGACGCGGAATCCACCCCTCGGTTGCTGACTTCGACGAAGTCGTCCGGCCCTTCGAGCAGGACCTTTGCGAGGATCAGTTCCCACTGCGTCTCACCCTTCTCGTCAAGCGTGCTCTCGGACTGGTCCAGAAACGTCGTTGCAAAGCCCGGCGCCCGCCGCCTGTCTTGTATGCCGGAGCTGGCAGCCGCGCCCGCTGAATGGATTTCCACCAGAGCCGAGGTTGCTGCCCGGGGGACCCTCGGCCAGCTCAGGTAGACGTTGTACTCGCCGTCTTCGGGTATTCGCAGCGCGACAGTGGCAGATGCCAAGCGGTTATCCACGGTGCGCCGCTCTAGGTGGTTGCTTCCCACCACATCGAGATCCATGTCGTACTTCTTCTTTGGCTCGCCCGCCCGGCTGCGCTCCCCGTCCTTTGCGACCGGCTCCCACTCGCCGGAAAACGTACATTCGGGGTCGAGATTGTCGAGGACGACCGCCTGGTCCGATTCGATGCCGTTGAGGACCCGTACGAATCGCACGGCGTCAAAGACCGTAATGTGGTTTCCGGGGCGGGCCACCAGGCGAACGAGATGATCAGGATTGGAAGACTCGAATGCGAAGGGACGGCTCCCCACGCGAACCCACGGACTGTTGTCCGGCTCCGAAGTCTGGTCAATCAAGTAACGCGACACGGAAGCCTTGGCAGAGTCGAGGGCAACGTCGACTTGGCGGCGATCCCGGCGTCCATCGGGATCCTCGACGTTGAGGGTGAAGCGCACGATTCTGCGGTCCTCGGCCCGGCCCTGCAGGTCTCTCACTAAGTGCAAGGCCTGGTCGATCTCAGCCTCGGATGGCTCGGAAAAGAGAATCCGCTGATAGAGCGTCCGCACGTTGCGGACGGCGGCCCGTCTTGCACGGTCAACGAAGATGTCCGGATCGAATCCTTCGAAGAGGACCTCGCGCGGTGCCGAAACGAAGCGCCGTGCCAGCTCGCGCGCGATTTCTTGCAGGCCGGAGACATAGCTCGCGGTCATCGTGCGGGTCTGGTCGAAACTGCTGCGGAAGTCCGCTCCGCCCAATGCTTGAGCTTTGTTGCTGAACAGGTCGTCCCCGGAGGTGGCGAGCCATTCGGGTCCGAAGAGGGTCTCAACGGACCGCCTGATCTGGAAATAGCTCAGGCGCCGCTGTGCCCGGTCCGACTGTTCCTCTCCGTCGAACGGGAGCAGGAGGCTGCTAGGGAACCGTTCGTCAAGTTGATCGACGACACCTGGGCTGTCGCGATCCAGCCGTACAGCTAGGTCTCTGGCAAACCCGGCGATGTTGGCAATCTCGGAGTTGTCCAGAGCGCCGGACTTCGGCATGCGTAGATCAGGATCCTGGCTTCCTATTCGGCTAGGGATCGCCATCGGATCCGAGGGGTCGAGCAATCCCTGTTCCAGCAGCAGGCTGAAGGTGGCGCTGGGCGATTCGAGAACCTGAAATGTCTGCGACGCCTGAGCGCTGTGGCATAGCTTGCAGCCAGCGTCGCTGCGTGCGAATACGGGATAGATCTCCGTTCGAAAGCGCTCGGCAAGTTGCGCAAGCGAGCTAGTGCTGTCTACAGGTGCGCCACGGGCGCCTGGGACTGTGGCAAGGAGGGCTAGCGTCCAAGCCGCGCCGGTGGCGAGCAAACGCGTCCGAACTTGCATCTGGCCGTGGCTGGCGGGAGCCAGTCCCGACTAGCGTAGCTGCTTCCCACGCCCGGTGTCACCGCTATTCTTGGGCGGGTGCGCACGATTGGCGAGAAGACCCGGTAGGAAGTTCGCGCCCGCGACCTAGAACTTCGATTACGCTGGGTACAGATGCAAGAGCAGATTCGAAACATGTTGTCGAGGCGTGAAGCGCTTCGCCCGCTGGCATTGTTGCCGTCCATGGCTTTAGCCGGCACTCCGCAAGCAGCCGGCCAGGATCCGAGGCTCAAGACTGCGATCTGTGCCTATTCCTTCCGCAAGGCGCTTGGGGACGGATCGCTGAGCTATCTGGACTTGGTGGACATGGCTGTCGAGCACCGCATCGATGGCATTGATTCGACCGTGTATTGGTTTCCTCGCGAGAACTTGGGCGGGTTTCTCGCTGCTTTCCGCCGCAAAGCCTACCTCGCGGCGGTAGAACTGCCGAGCATTGCGATACGTACCGACCTCTGCCGCCCGGATGCGCGCGCCAAGGACAGGGAAGTGGCGTGGCTGCGGCACTGGGTGGATGTCTCGTACGAACTTGGCTCGAGCCACATCCGCGTGTTTGGCGGCAACGTGCCGCAGGGAAGCTCGGAGGACGAGGCCGCGAAGTGGGTGGCGGAGATCCTCAAGCGGGCCGGAGATTACGCGGCAGGCAAGGGAGTCGTGCTCGGATTGGAGAACCATGGAGGCATCACCGCGCGGGCCGAGCGCATCATCCAGATCGTGCGCGCCGTCGACCATCCCAACGTCGGCATCAATCTCGACACCGGGAATTTCCGCAGCGATCCGTACCCGCAGATTGAGATGTGCCTGCCCTACGCCGTGAATTCGCAGTTCAAGGTCGAAATGCGGGACGAACAGGGCAACCACACGCCCTCGGACTGGGATCGCATCGTCCGGATGTTTGCCGACGCGGGATACCGCGGCTACATGGCCTTGGAGTATGAGGCGGCCGAGGATCCGTTCACCGCTGTGCCGCGCCACCTTGCCCGACTGCGGGACTTGGCCGCGAAGTACGGCGAAGCTTAAGCGGCCGGGCTAGTCGGGAAAGGGTCGCGACTGCACGGCCTCTAGAAAGGTCGGGTTCTGGCGCCGCAGCTTCAGCGACAGTTCCTTCTCCTCGCGCGCCTTGGCCCGATCGCGCAGCCGGAAATGGACTTGTGAGAGCAGCAGGTGCGGCTGCGGATGGCGCGGCTCCAGCTCCACCGCGGCATCTAGGGCGTCGAGGGCTGCTTCCCAGTCCTTCAGGCCGATGTGTGCGCGGGCCAGGGCAATCCGGGCAGGCATGTAGTCGGACTGGAGTTCGGTAGCCCGTTGCAGTGGTGCCAGGGCATCCGCGTACCGCGCCTGCTTGACGAGCCAATCTCCGTAGAAGAAGTGCGGTTCCTCGTAGCCCGGGTCGAGTTCCATAGCTCGGCGGAGCAGCGGCAGCGCCTCGTCAAATCGACCATCCTTTTGCAGGTGCCACGCAAGCTCGAAATTGGCGCGCGCCGAGTCCGGGAAGCGCTTGGCGGCTTGGGATGCCAGGCCGAGTCCGTCGCTGAGGCTGCCGGCTTCCCGCAGAGCGTGGATCGCCATATAGTGCAAGTCTTCGATCCCGGGCTGTAGCCGCAGCGCCCGCACGGCGACTTCGGCCGCCTCACGGTGATAGCGCCCCTTGCCGTACTCCACCGCCATGATCTGCATGAGCTTGAAGTGGTCGGGTCTTAGCCCGAGCGCGTTCCGCCAAGCCTGCAGGGCTTCGTCGCCGCGTCCAAGCTTCTGCGCGACCACGCCGCGCAGGTAGTGGGCGTTGAAGTCGCCCGGGTTGGACGCCGTCGCGCGCGCCAGCACTGGCGCGGCCTGTTCGAACTGGCCTGCCGAGAAGTGCATGTAGGCGAGATTGAACAACGCGGGGAAGTAGTCCGGGGACGCCTCGAGCGCTTGCCGCCAGAGCTTGGCCGCCTCTTGCGGCTGACCGCCTTGAGCGAGAGCGAGCCCGCGGTCGGTCAGTGCGGCCGCGTCGCCCGCTTGCGCCAGGGCCGCGATTGGAACGGCCGCTGCGAGAATCCCCGCTAGCGCCGCGACCGCGCGGCAGGGCGCGATTCCGGGCCCGCTGGCTGTCATGGCTGAGCCTTGGCCGCGCCGGAGCCTTCGACGAGCAGCCAGTCGGCATCGGCCTGTACTCCCGGAAACGCCTCTTCATCGCCGCTGGGCCAGCGGACGAGAATCGACTCGACCGCGGCTGCTTGTCCAAGCCCGAAGTGGGCGCGCAGATCGTTGTGCGAGACATAGCTCGACTGGCTCATCACCGCACGGCTCTGGCTGCTCTCCCCCGCCTTGATCGTGATCAGCGCGCCAATCGCCGAACGATTGGAACGAGTGCCTTGGAGCCTGAAGCGCACCCAGTGGCGCTCGGCGCTCAGCTCGTTGCGCAGCAACGAGACCGGCGCAGACATGTTCATCACGAGCACGTCGAGATCGCCGTCATTGTCGAAATCGCCGAAGGCGGCGCCTCGGCTGGACCGGATCTGGGCTAGCCCCGGGCCGGCGAGGGCCGTCACGTCCTCGAAGCGCTCCCCGTCAAGATTGCGGTATACCAGATTCGACTGTACGAACGTCTCGGAGATCTTGGTCTGGTGGTCAAGCTCGGGGTAGACGTGGCCGTTGACCTGGAAGATGTCCTGCCAGCCGTCGTTGTCCAGATCGACGAACTCCACGCCCCATCCGACGTACTGCGGATTGGAGGCAAGCCCGGCGCGGACGCAGATGTCCTCGAAGTACAGGCCCTCGTTGTTGCGGTAGAGATTGGGGTAGTCGTCGGCGAAATTCGTCTTCACCAGGTCGAGCCAGCCGTCCCCGTCGAAATCACCGACGCCCACGCCCATGCCGCCCTGCTCGAACCCGTGCTCGTTGAAGGCCACGCCGGTCTCGGTGGCGTAATCGGTGAAGGTGCCATCGCCGTTGTTGAGGAACAGGATGCTGGGCGTGGAATCGCAGGCGATGTAGATGTCCTGCCAGCCGTCCCCGTCAAAGTCCGCCGCCGCCGCCGTGAAGGCGTAATAGTCCCGTACGTCGCGCACCCCGGACGACTCGCTGGCGTCCTCGAAGCGGCCGTCGCCGAGATTGCGGTAGAGAGTGACATTGCCGAACGGCAGGCCGCGCGGACCACAGTAAACCGGCATTCCCTTCCACTCGCAGTTCGAAGTCTTGCCCGGCGGGGGAGCGGTCTTCGGGTCGAATTGCTGGTACTGCGTGACCAGCAAGTCGAGCAGGCCGTCGCGGTCGTAGTCCACGAAGGTGCAGCCCGAGCTCCACTGCTGCTGCGATCCCGCTACGCCCGCTTCGGTTGCGATTTCCGAGAAGGTGCCGTCGCCGTTGTTGCGGTACAGGGCGTCGGGACCCCAATAGGCCACGAACAGATCGGTCGTCCCGCTGTTGTCAAAATCGCCGGCACACACCGCGCTACCCCAGCCCGAGCGCCGCAGTCCGCTAGAGGCGGTCACATCTTCGAAACCGTCTTCTCCGACATTGCGATAGAGACGGTTCGAGGGGGCGTCCGTATCGGGGAACCCCTCCAAGCGCGAGCCGTTGACCAAGAAGGCGTCCAGCCTAGAGTCGCCGTCGTAGTCGACGAATGCCAGCCCCGAGCCGTTGGATTCGATGATGTAGCGCTTCGCCTCCGTGCCGCCGTAGGTGAACTCCAGATCGAGGCCCAGCTCCCCGGCCGCGTCGCTGAAGCCCGCGTGCCACGGCAGCCCGGAGGCTTGGACTGCCTTTACGGGCTGGGCATTGGAACTAGCGACACCTTGGGCGCGAAGGGCGGTCGGCAGCAGGGCAGCCAAGCAAAGCGGCAGCAACGACAGGCCTCGCATAGTGCAACCGGAAACGGCTCGAATCCTGAGTATGGCACAGCCTTCAGGCGTCAATGTCCGCAGCGAAGCGGTCGCACCTGCTCCGCTTCAGCCCCTTGTCGGGGGATCCCGCTGGCCATGCCGGGCCCCTTGGCTTGCCGCCGCATGCGGTCAAGCGTTAGCCGCTCGCGATTCGATTAGCGGGCGGATGTCGGCGAGGAATTCGGCCGGGGTGCGAGCGCCGGTGTCGCCCTTGCGACGGTGGCGCACCGCCACTAGCCCGCTGTCGGCCTCGCGCTGGCCAACGACCAGCATGTAAGGGACCTTCTGCAACTGCGCCTCGCGAATCTTGAAGCCAATCTTTTCGCTGCGACGGTCCACTTCAACGCGCAGGCCCGCCGTGCGCAATTCGTTGGCTACAGAGTCGGCATACTCGATCTGGCTGTCCGTGATTGGCAGGACGGTGGCTTGCACCGGCGCCAGCCATAACGGGAACGCGCCGGCGTAGTGTTCGATCAACACGCCGAAGAAACGCTCCACGGAGCCCCACAGCGCGCGATGCACCATCACGGGCTGGTGGGTCTGGCCGTCCGAGCCGACGTATTCCAATTCGAAGCGGCGCGGCAGGTTGAAGTCGAACTGGATGGTCGACAGCTGCCACGAGCGCCCGATTGCATCCACCATCTTGATGTCGATCTTAGGACCATAGAAGGCTGCCTCGTCCGGCATTACTTTCGCCTCGATGTCCCGCTTGCGCAGCGCTTCGAAGAGGCTGTCTTCTGCCAGTTTCCATTCTTCGGGAGTGCCCGCGTACTTCGAGCTGGTCCCGCCGTCCCAAGTTGACAGTTCGACAGTGAAGTCGGAAAAACCGAACACCCGCAATACTTCCATGGCTAGGTCGACACAGCCGATCACCTCGGATTCGACTTGGTCCGGCGTGCAGAAGATGTGCGCATCGTCTTGGGTGAATCCGCGCACGCGCAGCAGGCCGTGCATCACGCCTGAGCGCTCGTAGCGGTAGACGGTCCCCAGCTCGGCCAGCCTCACTGGCAGGTCTCGGTAGCTGCGCAGCGCGTTCTTGTAGATCAGGATGTGGAACGGACAGTTCATCGGCTTGAGCTGGTACAGAGAGTCGTCCAACTCCATGGGCTTGAACATGTCGTCCTGATAGAACTCGGAGTGCCCCGACGTCTCCCACAAGCCGTGGCGCGCCACGTGTGGCGTCGATACGAGCCCGTATCCGCGAGAGACGAGCTGGTCGCGCAGCCAGTCTTCCATCACCCGCCGGACCGTGCCCCCCTTGGGATGCCAGAAGATCAGGCCCGGCCCGGCGAGATCTTGGATGCTGAACAGGTCCAGCTCCTTGCCCAGCTTTCGGTGGTCCCGCCGCTTGGCTTCCTCAAGCCGGTTCAGGTGGGCTGAGAGCGCCTTCTTGGAAAAGAATGCCGTGCCGTAGACGCGCTGCAGGCGCTCGCGTTTCTCGTCGCCCTTCCAGTAGGCCCCGGCCACCGATAGCAGCTTGAACGCCTTGATCCGGCCCATGGACGGGATGTGGGGCCCGCGGCAGAAGTCAGAGAACAGGTTTCCGGTCCTGTAAACGGAAACGCGGGGATCGTCGGTCTTTTCCTCGATCAGCTCGCATTTCATGAACTCGCCTTGCCTCTCGTACTCGGCGAGCGCTTCGTCGCGTGGAATCCAGACGCGTTCGTTCTTGGGGTTCCGCTTGACGATCTCGCCCATGCGAGCTTCGATCTTTTCGAGGTCATCGGGAGTGAATGGCGTCTCCCGGTACATGTCGTAGAAGAAGCCTTGGTCGGTTGGAGGGCCAACGCCGAGCTTGGTTTCCGGGTAGAGCTCCAAGGTCGCCGCGGCCAGCAAATGCGCCGCCGAATGGCGGTACACTTCCAGCGCCTCCTCGTCGCGGTCAGTCAGAAAGCGAACCGCGGAATCTTGCTCCAGCGCAGTGCCCAGGTCTGCCAGTTCGCCATCGATCTTGGCGACCAGCGCGGCGCGCGCCAGTCCCGGGCTGATCTGTTCGGCTACCGCTAAAGCGGTGGTGCCCGCCTCGACCTGCATTTGATTGCCGTCGGGCAGGGTGACTGCGATGTTCGACATGGGTTCGGAAACGCGGCTGGTGGCCGCGCTAGGTGTGCAAAGTACTCATTGTAGAACGGTTTGCCGCGATGCGATCCTGCTGGCAGTGCGAGCTGCCGCACGCTGCGCAGTGGCGATTGACTTCCAGTTGGCACGGTCGTTACCGGGACTGATCTTGGCCTGGCAGCTCGAGACCGCACGCAGCGCCGTTTCCGGCCCGGTCGATCCGCTAGGTGGCTCGCCCGCAGTTGGCTCAGTATCGTTCGTACACTTGGCGCTCGTCGGCGATGCCTGCCGCAGTCAGGAGTTCTTGGAGTTGCGCGACTAATTCGCGCTGGCCGCAGAAATAGGCATCCGGGCTGGTCAGGTCTGCTATGGCCTCGTCGATGTGGGCCGCCACGCGCCCGCGCCTGCCGTCCCAGCCGGGGTCGTCACCGCTGACGGTCGGTACGAAGCGGAAGCCGGCGTGCCGAGCTGCCAGTGCCTCGAGTTCGTCCCGAAACAGCAATTCGGAAGAGTGCCTGGCACCGAGCAGCAGGACTGCTTCAGCCGCAGGGTTAGCCCGGAGTTGCTCCAGCAGGATGGCGCGCATCGGGGACACGCCCGTGCCGGCGGCGAAGTAAATGGCTGGCCTTGCCGCATCCAATAGGCGCATCTTTCCGCCGGGCTCGCTACATTCCGTTCGATCGCCTCGCCGCAAGCTTCGCAGATGGCTCCCGAACGCGCCCTCGTGTTGCACGCACAACTCGATCCGTCCGCTCGGATCGGGTGGCGAGGCGATGGAATAGTAGCGCGTCTGCTGGGTGCCGCCGATTAGTGCGCTGAGGGCGAGATATTGGCCGGCTTCGTGCTGGAAGGGGGCTTGGAAGACGAACCGGCTGACCCGAGGCGTCATCAAGGAGTGCTCGAGCAGTTCTAGGGCGGGCATCAAGGGTCCATTGTCCCAGCCGGCAAGCCAGTCTTCCGGCTAGGGTTGCTCGCCATCAGCCAGCAAGGCCCGGGCGCGCTCGGCCAGTATTGCGGCAAGTTCGGGATGGCCGTCGAGCGGCGGTGACGCTTGCAGCGTCAAATCGGGGTGCTGCGGGCGGATCTGGTCGATCAGCCGCGGCAGGTCCTCGGTCAGGTGGCGGCCCATGGTCAGGAAGTAGGGCGTGATCAGGATTCGCCGCGCGCCCTCTTGCGCGAGTTGCTCGACTGCCTCGCCAAGGCTCGGGTGGGCGAGTTCTAGGAACGCAGCCCGGAAAACCGCGATCTGGGCGCGCCGCGCGGCCTCCACGGCCACTGCCTCCACGGCCTCGTTGGCGGCGGCAACTCGGGAGCCGTGGGCGAACACGATCAGCCCGATAGTGCTGGGCAGGCTCAAGGTATACTCTCGGTTCCGATGGATGCCCTCATTATCACGCTCTACTTCGCGGCGGTCTTCGGAGTGGGCTTCTACCACTCGCGGAACAAGAACACCACGACCGAGTATTTTCTCGCTGGCAAGCACATCGGCTGGTTTGCGGTTGGCGCGACGCTGTTCTCCACGAACATCGGCAGCGAGCACGTGATCGGTCTCGCGGGTTCTGGCGCCTCGAGCGGCCTGGCGGTCGGCACCTACGAGTGGTCGGCCAGTTTTTGCTTGCTGCTGCTGGCTTGGATCTTCATCCCGCAATACCTGCGCAGCCGCATCTTCACGATGCCCGAGTTCCTCGAGAAGCGCTTCAGCCCAGGCTGTCGCTGGTACCTCACGACCGTGTCGCTGCTGGCGTATGTGCTGACAAAGATCTCCGTGGCGCTATTCGCGGCGGGAATCCTGGCACGGGAGATCTTCGGCTGGGACTACATGACAACCGCCGTGCTGCTGGTGATTGCGACCGGGATCTACACCATTACGGGCGGGCTGTCGGCAGTGATCTACACGGACCTGCTGCAGGCTTTCATCATGGTCGGCGGCTCGGGCTACCTGACCTGGCTGGGCCTGAGCGAAGCCGGCGGATTCGGGGCGCTGCGGGAAGCGCTGCCCGACGATTTCTTCCACATCGTCAAAGACATAAACCATCCGGAGTACCCTTGGCTGGGGACCACGCTGGGCACGATGATCCTAGGCACCTGGTATTGGTGCACAGATCAGGTCATCGTCCAGAAGACCCTGAGCGCTCGCAGCCTGCCGCACGCTCGCGGCGGCGCGATCTTCGCCTCGGCGCTGAAGATCACTCCGGTCTTCATCTTGGTGCTCCCCGGCCTGATCGCGAGGGCGCTCTGGCCCGCCGAGGCCACCGGCGATACAGCGTTCCCTCTGCTGGTCGACCGGCTGCTCCCGCCCGGCGTCTCGGGCCTGATGATTGCGGCCCTGCTGGCTGCGCTGATGTCATCGCTGAGCAGCGTGCTCAACTCCTGCTCCACGCTCGTCACGATGGACATCTACAAGAAGCTTCATCCCGAGGCCAGTGAGAGGCGCCTCGTCTACGTCGGGCGGCTGGTCACTGGCGTGGTCGTGCTCGTGAGCATCTTGTGGATTCCGATGATCCGCTATCTGAGCGGGGAAGTTTACCAGTACCTACAGAGCGTGCAGGCATACATCGGCGCGCCGATCACCGCGACCTTCCTGCTCGGGATTCTGTGGAAGGGCGGCACGTCGCGGGCAGCGATCTCAACGCTGATCTTTGGCGGACTGGCCGGGGGCGCACGCTTTGCCTTGGACATCTTGTACAAGGCCTACGGCTTCAGCCTCGGGCCGCTCGAGCCGTTGGTGCAGATCCCATTCCTGAACTACAGCGTCGGTGTATTTACTGCCTGCTTGGCGCTGTTCTGGGCTGTGAGCAAGCTCGACGAGAAGCCCGTCGCGGCGCGGATCGCCGGACTGACGTTTGATTGGCAGCGACGCTCGAGCGAGGGCGCGGCTGCCGGCAACGAAAGGCTGCTCCAAGTGATGACCGTGCTCGTCGGCCTGGCCGTGCTGATGCTGTGGTTCCACTTCCGGTAGGCGACAGCCTTCCACTGGCGCGCACCGCCGTTCGGCAGTTGCGGTCGTCTTGTTTGCAGTATGGCGCTGAAATCGTATCGAACAAGGGCGGCCAACAGGATATTCTGGACAGCGGCGGGAGGTCCGATTGACATGGTCGCTGCGCGATCCAGAACTGTTCTTGCTCTAGGCCTGCTTGGGCTTCTGATTTGGGGCCTGGCGGCCCAGGATACCGGGACGGGCCGTGCAGACTACCTGACGCCGGAACTCCGCGACCGCGTCGAAGCGCTCAAGCTTGACGCCCCACAGCACTCGTCCGATGTCAGCGTGCTCGCACAAAGGCTGGACACGCTCTGGGAGTGGGCCAACGCGTACTCGCTGACCGGCGGGCCCGTGCCGGGTGGCTTCCCTCAACTCACGGCGAACGCTAACCGGGCGCTGCGGAGGCTGCCGGACGGTGGCGCCCAGCTCCCGGTGGCCGCCATCTCGGGCTTCGTCGAACAATTTACGCGCGAGTTCCAGATCAAGGACGAGACCCCCACTGCGCTGGGCCCGCTCGAACTTTCCTCGCAAGGACCCCATCGCGCGGGCGAGTTCATTACCATTCGCGAGACCTACACGGTCGGGGACATGCCCATGGCGGTCGGTGGCGGAATCGCGGTAGGGCAGGGCCGAGGTGGCGGATTGCAGACCGACGATCCCGCCGCTGCAGGCTATGTCACCGCGACGACCTCGAACCCGGATGCCGTACTGGCAGCCGCCGAGCCTTGGGGTCGTTGGGTCACCTTCGAGACTCGCTCTACGATCGCGTTTCGCCTCAGCGGCGCGGAGCTGCGCAAGGGCGACACCGTGACGCTCACGTTCGGCGATCGCAGCGGAGGCGGTCCCGGCTTGAAGCTCCAGAACTGGTCAAACGACCAAGTCGTGTTCAAGACTTTCGTGGATCTGGAGGGCAAGGGCTGGCTGCTGAGCCCGCGCTGGCCTTCGATCGAGGTGATTGGCGAAGACCGCGTGCAGTTCGTCAACGCCGTCGCACCGTCCGTGGTGGAGCCGGGAGAGGAGTTCGTGCTAGCGGTGAGATCGGAGGATCGATTCCGGAACCTGGCTTCCGGGGGCACTCCGGCCTACGATGTGCTGCTCAATGGCAGCGTGCAGCGGGAGATTCCGGCCGGCGTTGCGGCGTTGCAGGAACTGGACGGGATCGCACTCGATACGCCGGGCGTGTACCGCTTCGAAGTGCGATCCGAGGACGGGACCATTCGGGGGACGAGCAATCCAGTGCGAGTGGAAGCGTCGCCGGACACGAGGATCTTCTGGGGCGAGACCCACGGACACACCGGCTTCGCTGAGGGCCAGGGGTCTCCGGACGGCTATTTCAAGTTCGGCCGGGATGTCGCCCGCTTGGACTTCTTGAGCCTGTCCGAGCATGACATTTGGATGGATGATTTCGAATGGAAGACGCTTCAAGAGATGGTCCACAAGTATCACGTGCCAGGACAGTTCACGGCGATCCTCGGCTTCGAGTGGACCGCGCGCCTGCTATACGGCGGCCACCACAACGTGTTTTTCCGCAATACCCCGGGACGTTCGCGCGTGCCGAACCAGAAGGCTGCGTTGCTGGACGAACTGTACGAGGGGTTGAAGCGGGGCAACGACACGGACGACGTGCTGGTCATACCCCATGCCCACCAGCCTGGAGACTGGACCAACAGCGATAGCTCGGTGGAGCGACTGGTGGAGATTCAGTCCGGGCACGGCACGTTCGATTGGTTCGGAGACAAGTACTTGCAGAACGGCTACCGAGTCGGGTTCGTGGGGGCATCGGACAACCACACCGGCCATCCCGGGTTCAGCGGCATGACCAACCGCCAGCTCGGCGGGCTGGCCGCCGTGCTGGCGCCCGAGAACACGCCCGACGCGATCTTCGACGGACTGCGCAACCGCGCGACGTATGCGACGACTGGCGAGCGGATCATATTGGATGCCACCTTGAACGGCGCGGGGATCGGGCAGGAACTTTCCCGTGCGGACGAGAGGACGATCAGTTGCACGGTCAACGGGACCGCCGCCATCGACTCGATTGACGTGATCAAGAACGGGACAGTGGTGTACACGCAGCGCTATCTCCAATCAGAGGTCGGCTCCGAGACCCAGGTGCAGGTGAGCTTCGAAGCCTCGACGGACGTGCCGGGCGAGCGGAGCGTTCCGCGGGGGGATCGGCCTTGGAATGGCGTGATCCGTGTCGAAGGGGCGGAGCTGGTGGGTTATGCGGAACCTTGGTTCCGGCATCCAAGCACTTTCAAGAGCCGGATGGACGGCGGGCAACTCCATTTCGAGATGCACACGCGCGGACGCAGCACCGCCCTCGTGCTGCGCTTGCAGAACGCGAGCGCCAACACGAAAGTCATCGTAGACATGGAGACGACGCGGGAGCGTCTGGGCTCGGGCGGGTACCAGCGAACGCCGCAACGCTTGCCCGCAAGGAGCGAGACGTTCCGGCTCGGCGACCTCGGCGGAGAGGTTGAGCGCCGGGAGTATCAGGTGCTCGAGCATACAGATGCCTTGTCTGTCCAACTGGTGCCGTCAAACGGGGCCCTGGACCGACACTTCACATACACCGACAAAGATTCGCCAGCAGCCTCGGACTATTACTATCTGCGCGTGCGGCAGATCGACGGAGCGGTGGCGTGGTCCAGTCCGTTCTGGGTCGGTCCCGCGACCCGGTCGCCCTAGCCGGCTTGGCGACACCGTTGGGCCGATCCCGGGCCTCTCGGCGATCCTGTCCAGCCGGAACCCCGGCCTAGTGCGAGGCTGCGCTCCCAGTCCGGGCGCCAGTTCCCCGGGCGACACCAGTTCCGCGACCCCGCGCGCACTCTCGAGCCGAGCGTCCCGGTCGCGGCTGCCGAGTTCCCTAGTCCCCCGCCGAAGGCGAGTCACCCTGCGCGGGCGGAATCGCTTGCAGGCCGCCGCGCCTGTTGCTCCGGACCAGCCTCCGCAGCACCCCCCGGATGTCGTCGAGAATCAGGTACTGGGCCGGCACCATGACCAAGGTCACAATCGTGGAGAAGAGCACGCCTGAAGCTAGTGCCAGCGCCATCGGAATCAAGAACTGTGCTTGGAGGCTTGTCTCGAGCAGCAGCGGCGTCAAACCCGCCGCCGTCGTGAGGGAAGTGAGCAGGATCGCGCGAAAGCGGGCCTCTCCCGCGAGCTGCACCGCTTTCTTGAGAGAGTTCTGCTTTCGGGAATAATTGCGGATGAATGTGACCAGCACCAAGCCGTCGTTGACCACGATTCCGGCCAGCGCCGCAATTCCGCACACGGAGACGAAGCTGAGTTCTACGCCGCGAATCCAATGCCCCCAGATTGCCCCGACCATTCCAAGGGGAATCGAACTCAGAATGATTGCTGGCAGGATGTAGCTCTTCATGGGAATCGCCAGCATCGCGTACATCACGAAAACCGCGACGAGGAAGCCTTGGGCAAGCCCTCCCATCGACTCGGCGAAGTCTGCCTCGTCCCCCTCGAGCGAGTAGCTCAAGCCCGGATACCGTTCCAGCAGTTGCGGCAGGAAGTCCGACTGCAAGGCGCCTATGATCTCGCCGCTGGTTGTGATCGTCTCGTCGACATCGGCCTGAACGTTGATGGTCCGGCTGCGGTCCACGCGAGTGATCGAAGCCGGACCGCGTCCGATCGACGCGACAGCCACGGTCGAGAACGGCACTTCGTCGCCCGCAGGGGTCCGGACCCGCATGCGCTCCATGTCTCCGAGAGAGCGCCGGTCCTGGCGGGGATAGCGGACCATCACCCTGAGGTCATCGCGTCCGCGCTGAATGCGCTGGGCCTCCTCGCCGAAGAAGCCCTGTCGGACCTGACGCCCGAGATTCTCCAGTGTCAGTCCGTAGGCTCTGCCCTCGGAGGTCAGTGCCAGCTCAACCTCCGGCTTGCCTCCCCGGTAGGAATCCGTGACCTCGATGACGCCGGGATACTGCGACAGGCGGGCTTTCGTCATCTCCGCCGCTTCCAGGACGGTGGCAATGTCCAACGCGGTGAATTGCAGGTCGATCGCCTTGCCGCCCCCGATCAGATTGTGGGTGATCGTCAGCTCCACTGCTCCGGGAATCTGGCCTACCTTCTCGCGCCAGCGGCCAGCGATCTCGTCCGAACTGATGGCTCTGTCCTCAGATGGAATCAGTTCGATATTGACTTCCCCAAGGTGCTCGCCTTGGAATTCGCCTTCCAGCGCCGTGCCGCGGCCTGCCGTTACCCCACAAGTCATGAACCCGGCTTCTCCTGAGAGGCGCTGGCAGGCGGCTCGAAGTAGTCGCGCAGCTCATACGCCTCGCTCATGATGGTCAAGCGGGTCCAGCCTTCCCAGATCTTCTGGTGTCCCGGCGGCGCTTTCGGGTTCTTCAGGTAGCCACCCAGAATCGCCATCGCCAGCACCGCCGAGCCCAGGTTGTCCGGCTCGGACAACCTGCGCTTGCTCGTGAAGTGCCGCAGCACCCGCAACTGGATCTGCGTGAAAAACACCGTGGCCGGCAATTCCGGCGTCTCCCGCCCCAGCAGCGTCAGCGCTGCCAGCCGCCACGCAATCACCGCCTTGATCGTCACCGCCCGCTCGATCCGCTCCCCGCTCCGGTGCCCCAGGTACTCCACCTTGCAGCCCGACTTGAGAATCCGGTGCCAGTCCTCGATGCGCCACCTCAGCCGGTACCACTGCAGCACCTGCTCCGCCTGCGCCTGCGACTGCACCGGCAGCGTCGTGAGCAGAAACCACTCCAACGCTTCCACCCCCTCCGGCGCCGTCCGCTCCCACACGTGCACCAACTGCAGCCGCAGCGGCCCCGCCCGCTGTGTCCCGGCCGCCAACTCCACCGTCTGCCAGCGCAATTCCGCCTGCGCCGTGCGCGCCGCGCGCAACGGCTTGGCCTTCTGGCGAGCGCTGCCCCGCCGCGCCGAACTGCGCTCCACTTCGATCTGCAACCGGCCTTGCGCCGCCTGCTCCCGGATCTGCTCGAACAGCTTCGGCTGACCCGCCCCCAGCGCACGGTTGTGCTTGGCCCGCACCAGCAGTTCCACGCCCGCCAGCCGCCGCTGCTCGCTGAACAACGCCAGCACGTCGGCCTCGCGGTCCATCACCGCCACCACACGCGTGTCCGTCAAGCGGCCCGCCGCCTCCGCGCAGTCCCGCAACCCGCGGATCCAGCGGAAGCTCTTGCGCTCCTCCAGCGGTCGCCCGCGCTGCGCCTGCCCGTCCGGCGCTTCGTACTGCAGCTTGAGCAATCCCAGCGGGATGCCTTCCGGGCTCAGCGCCAGCGTCGAGTGCAGGTGCAGCCCCAGCGTGCCCTGCGAGCCGCGGTTCTTGCCGATCAAGCCCAGCCCCGCGCAGCCCGGATGCTCGGCGAAGTTCAGGTCCGTGCCGTCCTGCACGCACAGCACCGTGCGCTCGGCCTGCATGCGCTGCAGCGTGCGCTGGCGGTGCGGGGCCAGGATGTTCTCCGGGGTCACCGCCGACTCGTCCGGCTGGTCGATCAGGCGGTAGTGGCCCTTGACGGCCGAGCGCAGGCCCTGCGCGGCGGCTGGAATCGATGCCATGGGAGCTCCGGCTTGCATGCGGGCGGTCTGCACCAGCCGCTTGGACAAGCGTAAATCACCCAGCGGGGCGCGTCCCAGTTCGTGCTCGGCGAACGTGTCCAAGGCGAGGCCCGCGGCCGCTGCCAGCGGCTCGCAGGCGGGTGGCTGGGCGGCCCCGAGCACGTCCCGGAAGTCCGCCTGCAGCGGGTACACAAAGATGGTTTTGACCGGCACGCGCTGGGCGCGCCCGGCGAAACGACCGCGCCCGGCGGTGTGGCCCACGCAGATCCAATTGGCGGCGCGGAAGCAGGTGCCGGCGTGCTGTTGCGGGTCGCAGAAGGTTTCCAGCAAGGCGGGGCGGTAGCCGTAGCGCTGGCAGAAGTCTTGCGGCAGCCGCCGCAGGACTTGGCCCAGCACCTTGGAGGCCAGCAAGTGGCAACGCACCGAGGGCCGGATCAGGAAACGGCTCAGGGCCAGCACGCGGTGCAGGCGCTTGCGGCGCAGCGCGGCCGACCAGCCGACCCACTCGTCGCGGGCCGCGACCGCCAGGGCCGAGGCGGCGAAGCCGAGCGCCCCGAGCAGGCCGTGCTCGGACTCAATCAGGTAGCGCAACTGCGGGCCGACGTGAATGACGGCACCCTGCGGGTGCTCGCTGGCGACCAGCTCATTCCAAACTTGGCGCTGTGCGGGCGTGGTGACCAGGGTCAGCTGGAGTCCGGCCAAGTCCCCGGCGCTAGCGGGGACGGCCTGCGGGGCGGGCAGCGGCTGGTGCAGCCGGCGCGGGCGGCAGTGGCCGCCGCGGCCGCCATGGCGCGGCGGCGGCAACTCGATGCGACCCTGCCGATGCAGGTGGCGCAAGGCTTTGTGGCAACTGGCCGCCTGCGGCTGGCCGAGACTGTCGAGGAAGCCGAATTCGCGGCAGACGTGGCGGGCGAATGCGCTCCGGCTGGCGCCGCCGATCTGTGCCAGCAGCACCTGCAGGGTCGCCACGGCCTGTGCGGTGGAGAGAGTCTTGGCAATGCAATGCTGGTCGAGCATGTTTCAGACATGCCACAACGACCGTAGCGTTGTCAAGTGTGGAGATGTGGGGCATGGGCAGGCCGCGGCTCTGCAGCTCGCGGAACGGATGTTCTCCCACCGAACTCAGCATGCGTCGAAACGGGTCTTGGCCTAGCTCGGCGGTCAGCTCGCGGCGCAATTCCACGGCGCTTTGCTCGATTCGCGCCACGCTCGCAGCTGTCACCTGGGCCGGGGATTCTTGCGGCATCGTCAGCAGCGCCACCACATCCTCGGAATCGACGGTGGGAAACAGGATCAAGCGGACGTGGCCGGCCCCGACCATGCCGGCCGTAACCAAGACGCTGACCGCGCCGAGCGCCAGAGTGGCGTATCGCCATTCCAAAGCGGTCCGTAGAACGGGTCTGTAGACTTGCCGAATAAACCAGGCCACCACGTTCGAGAACGCATCGAAGAAGGCATTCGTGGTGCGGGCGAAGGCGTTCGGGGAGCTGTGCTCCGCGGGCTTCTTGTAGTGAGACAGGTGGTAGGGAAGGATAAGGTTCGATTCGACAAGAGAGAACAACAGCGTCGGGATGATGATGAGGGGAAACCCGATAATCATCTTGCCCAGCGAACCTGGCACGAAGAGCATCGGGGCGAACGCGGCCATCGTGGTCAGCACGCCGAACGTCACCGGCACCAGAACTTCGCGTGTCCCCTTGATCGCTCCGCTGGGCCCCTTGCCGGTCCGCACTTGCGTGGCGTGAATGTTCTCGCCGACCACGATCGCATCGTCGACCACAACCCCGAGCACGAGGATGAACGAGTACAGCGAGACCATGTTGATCGACGTACCGTGCAGGGGCATCACAGCGATCGAGCCTAGGAAGGCAACCGGAATGCCGACCGTGACCCAAAATGCCAGCCGCAGCCGCAGGAACAGCGCCAGCACGACGAAGACGAGCAGCAGTCCCGTCAGCGCGTTCTCGCCGAGCAGGTCAAGGCGACTCCGGAGCAGGCGGGCGTTGTCCCGCCAAGTCACCATCTCGATTCCGTCGGGCAGGGTGGGTGCCGTGGCGGCGACATAGCTGTGCACCACCTCAGCTACCTCATCCGCGCTCTGGTCGCCGATCCGGTATACCTGGACCACCACCGCGGGCTTGCCGTCAAGCATCGCGGAAATTGCGATTTCTTCGAATCCGTCAACGACCGTTGCGACGTCGCTCAGGTAGATCTTGGTGCCATCGGGACGGACCAGCAAGGGGAGACTCTCGTACTGCTCACCCGAATACGCTTGTCCCTCTGTCCGCAAGAGGACTTCCCCGACATCGGTCTTAATGGAGCCCCCCGGCAGATCGACCGAGAAGTTTCGGACCGCGGCCGCGACATCGTCGAACGTCAGGCGCCACCGGCGTAAGGCGTCCTCGGAAACCTCGATCGAGATCTCGTAAGGCGGGGCGTTCCGCAGATCCGCTTGGGAGATGTCGGGCAAGGCGGTGAGTTCGTCCCTGACGCGCTCGCCCAGTCGTTTCAGCGTCGCGAGATCGGTCTCCCCGGCGATCGAGACATTGATCGCCTGAAACCGCCGCAGCATCTCTCGGATAATCGGCTTGTCCACCTCCTCGGGGAAGGTATCGATCGCATCGACCTTAGTTTTCACGTCCTCCATAAGCGTGCGCACGTCGTATCCGGACTCGACCTCGAGCGCCATCGAGCCGCGCCCCTCGGTGGCTGTCGACGTGATCCGCTTGATCCCTTCGATCCCTTGCACGGCCTCTTCGAGCCGGACGCAAATCGCCTCTTCCACGTCTTCTGGGCCGGCGCCGCGGTATTCAACGGCGACCGTAATCACATCGAGCGCGAATTCTGCATAGACTTCCCGCTTGAGATTCGCCAGAGCGTAGACCCCGCTCGCGACGATCACGAGGAGCAGTAGGTTCGCAACGACACCGTTGCGGACAAACCATGCGATCGGCCCCTTCACGAAGACCCTCCCCGTCCGACGCGCCTCTCCGTGTCGTCTTGGCTCGTCCCCGCTGCCGCCTGCAGGGGTAACTTGGAAGAGTCCTCGCCGCGCGCGTGGCGTTTCCCCGCTACACGGAACTGCTCTCGTGCCCGCTTCACATGCCTCCGTCCGAATTTCTTCGCCATCTGTGCCGTCGCTCGACCAGGAACAGGGAAGCATGGGCCGCTCCGCTCGCTGCCGATCCTGCTCATTCGGCTAGTCCAAGATATCCCATGTGAGAGTATCTAGCATTCAGGAACAGTCCTTATCGTCGAAGCTGCGCCCGCTTCCGGGCGGACGATCTGAGCCAGCCGAGCCAGCCGAGACCGCAGGCGAAGGTGGCTGACCGTATCCCCACGGCCGGGCTAGACGAATTCCACGGTCGGCCGACTTGCTCGACGATGTCGGTCTGGGCCCAGAGTTCTTGGATGTTCGTCTTGGTGCCGCCGATCTCCTCCTAGACCAAGCACTCCCGAGCCGAGTGTGCTCGCGAGGACGTGAAGCACTATGACCTTAAGACCCCCAGGCAGAAGCTGCTGTCGGTCGCAAAAGGCGTTGGCCAAGATCCGATCGGCAACGTAGTAACGCTGGCGGCAATTGTCTCAGGCTGTCAGTTCAGCACGTAGGTCGTCTATCTCATGCTCCAGTTTCTCGACCCAGTCCTTCGCCCACAGCCATCGGTCTTTGTCGCGCAAGCTGAGGTGGTCCGGAGTGTTCTCCCGAACGGCCTCTCGAAATTCCTTGTACCCTTCCCAGATTCTCGCCGGGGTCGCGCGGTTCCCGATCTTCGAGAAGTCATTCAAGTGACTCAAGGCATCGCAGGCCCGCTGGTCGTAGACCGTAAAGTCCTCTGGATACAGCACGGTCAGAATCGCGGTGGCCATGGCGAGACCGATTCCCGGACCCATGAGGATGCCGAGCCGCTCCTCGTGATTGGAGGCTTGGTGGACTTGACGAGTCAACCAGAGTGCGCCTTTGTCAAGGTCCCTGTCCCCGCACTCACAGAGGCGCGCAATGATCAGATCCTTTCGCCTACTTGACTTCCACCTAACGATCAGGAAGAAATCGAAGGCGTTGAGGCACCCCACCGCGTGGAAGCTTCGGTGGACCCGCGAAAAAAGGTGCTGCTCGAGGTCGTAGAACTGGAGGTAGTCCAACGTGCTCTCCTTCCCGCCAGTGTATTAGGCCTACTCAGGCCCGTCCATCCCGTTTGACTCTCGAAGCAGCAGTGCTCCCCCTTTGGGGTCCGCCTCCGCACTGGTCGGCTCTCCAAGCAGCCGGCGTCGATCGATGAAGTACTCCTGCGCCGCGGAGCGCTCCTTCAATTCCGACGCTTGCCACTTCGGAATGAACTCCTACGGGGTCGCCTCAACGACTCTCCGCCTTGGGCTGGCGGTTCATGGGGCCAACAGGCATCCGTTCGGGCGCTTAACGCATTCGCCATGGACGTAGCACCACTGGAAGGAGCGTCGGTACACGCCCGCACTACGGGAGGATCAGCGGAGACGGGCGAGGCGGTATGAGGCGCACCCGCCTCCCCCTACGGCTGTGATCAACCGGAACCCGTCGCCGGGGGCCAAAACCTTCCGATGCGAACGCACGATTGGATTCCCGTTTAGGTATGGGTAAGGAATGACGTAAGCACATCCACGGTACGCCACATAGCGAAGAGCGTTTGTTGGCCAGCAGCGCGGCAGAACGGTGTCCGAATCAAAATCAATTGTGGTGGCAGTTTACGCCAAACTGAAGTTCTGACGGAATTTTAGGCATAAGTCCCTCGTTCTCAACGAGATGTTTCTGAGGGAAATTGGATTGTGCTAAAGTCATGCCATGAGCGACAACGAAACGGGCATCAAATGGGACAAGGAAGCAACGCTCGGTTTGCTCATATTGGCAGGCGTTGCGCTCGCAATCGTAATGGGAGTGTTAGCCATGTGCGGGGAGAGCGCGGAAGAAAGAGACGCCCGACTTGCAGCGGAAACGGAAGCCACACAAGTTGCGGCGCAAGCGGAAGCCGAGACCGAACAGGCAGCAGAGCCAGAATACGTGCCACTATACGAGATATGGGGTAAGTGGATCGATGAACGAGACCGTTACAACGATCCTGCATCTTTCGTCTTCTCTGGATGGAAACGACCGGGAGGCATTCGCACCACAGGTATAGTGTTCGAAAAGAGCAAATCCCCAGATGTGTTGAATGGAGGATTTGATGGATTTGATGTCTACTTCCACGATGGTCACGGTGATAAGGACTTAGTAAATGGTGTTTGGAAATGGACGGGATGGAATAGAGGAGTGTACGCTCATTTTAACGATGCATCCGACTTGGACAGCATACAGGTTGATGAGCATCTCACCGTAACCTGCACTCATGCTGAGCCTAAGATTGACAGGGAAAGTGGAACGCTTTTTGGCATAGAGCTTCAAAACTGTGAATCCGAGACTACAGTGATTTGGGAGTAGGGAGTGAAACCCTGCAGACGCCGGACTAGGTCGGCCGCGGGGCACACCGTGCTTTCGTTGACTTGGTCCTGATGTCTCATGGATAAGCATTGCAGCGAGATGGCCGTAGTCATTGCTAAGGAGAACTACCGCGACTGCTTTGGCGCAGTGACTTGAGCGAGCCTCGAATCGAGAAGAGATTGGCGACTCCTTTCGCTGGATGCTTCAAGGGTCGCCGGCAACCCCACTCGCTAGCACGTTTGCCCCAGCGTGGGAAAGACGCGTCGATCCAAAACGCCGCGTGCGAGACGGTCTCCACTGCGGGCGGGCCACGGCAGACAAATTGGAGTGTTGTCGGCCGAGTGCCCTCCTTCGATGGCGGATTGGCTGGTGATTGCTCGCCATATACATGGTCCGAGCTTCACTTTCGCATTTGGTTGCGCCGCCGCCCTGAGAAGGAATTCAGCAAACCTAGTCGACTCGATCAAGTTTAGCTTGAAGGCGATGGTTAGGATTGTACGGGCTCCTTCCACCGACGGTCCGAAAGGAGCGTGGAGATGGGCAAGACGTATATCGTCTGCTACCTGCTCGTACACGTCTCGGGGGCAAGGTTTCGCAGCGGCTCATTCAGAATCCTAGCTCTAATCCGAACATGCGGTGGAATCCCCAACCCGAGAGAATGTGGTCGCTGCCAGCGCGGACTGGTAGACGGGCACTCATGACCATCTCCAGTCGGAATCTACGGATGCCCACATGGTCGCAATCTTCTTCATGGCGAGCAATAGTGTGGAGTAACTTTGACCCCATCATAATAGGCTGACGGGTGAGATAACTGAACCATGTAGTATGACAAGAACAGGTCGTAATGTGATGGAGATTCCCCCCAATATTCTCCGGTATCGTCAATCTTTCGGACTTCGATTGGTCTGCCATCGAGGGATATTTCCAATGCATAGCTCGCACAGCGTGCGGCGATGTGTATTTCCCAATCAGTGCATTCCTCGTAGTCCTCAAGTTCTGGTTGCAAAGTTGTGTTGGTTGGAATGTATCTTGAATGACCGGATCGAACACGAATTCGTTGATCGTCTGTACGGATGTTATTACCGCTTTTCTCTTTTGCAGTGAACCAATATCGAATCGGAACTCCTAGAAATATTGATCCAATTTGGCTCCGATAATGGATGAAATATATCTTCGCTAAATGGAATCTAGCTTGGGATGTCTGGCTCGAAATAAGGCTAGGATTCCTCCATATTTTGACAATGCTTTGAGCCAGTAATAACAAACCTGCTCCGAAGAACAAACCACTAAATACATAGAATATCTTCGAATCAATGATTGGCGAGAACCAGCCAAGTCCTAACTCCTGTAGGTTCTCCATCCATGCGGATGCCTGCCTTAGAGAGTCCGGTTTCGTTAGAGTGACTGCAACCGCCAAGATCGAGGCAGTCATCCACATCGGCTTGGCCACTGCCCATAAGATCTTTGCTAGACGCCTGATTTTCACCGTATCACGCTATCAGGCCCCGACGGCTGAGGTCAAGGTTACGTGATCATGTCTGAACTTTGCCGGCAGAATTCTGACGTTGATCTTTCCTTGATCCAGTACTGCCACTTGCAGGCTAGTATCGCCCCCGCGTCTTCTGCTGAGGACGATTCGAGGCTGAAACAGCGCGCCGGTGAGGCTCCGTGACATAAACTGCAAGTCGCGGCAGCCACGCCCCGTTCGGTCATTCGGGCGCATGACCCAAGGCTAGTTTGGGCCCGAGCGGGCCACTGTTCATTGGCGAGGCTTCCTTAGAAGCTCTCCCCTGGATCGAAATCCCTCACGACCGTTGACTCGGGCTGTGCCTCTTGGGAGGCAGCAAGAAGAGTCTTGAGTGCTTGCGACTAAGCTAGACGGCCTTGAGCGAGAAATCGCCTTCAAGCGGTTAGAAAGACCACAGATAGCCTTCAGATGTGGAGTCATCACAGAGGTGCAGGGTCCTGCAAATGTCGACGTGAGCCAAGGCAACCGCACCTCATCCGAGCCGTGACCGCGTCCGACTCTTCCTTCGGCCCACATTGGCTGGTAGGTCTGATACATCGGCTCAAACGTATCCGTGATCTGGGTGATAGTCCAAGGAGGTATTGCGAGAACGATCGCGAACACAGCTTGGCGATGACCTGCAACAGACCTGTACTGGTGGGCTCACCAGCTAGGCTTCCCTACCCTGAATGATAAAGTTGACAGAAGCTTTGGCAAAGGGCTCGGCCGCGAGCATGACCTGCAGGAATGGCTGACCACAACTACTTCGCGAATCTGATTTGGCAGATCGCTGACCTTCTACGCGGTCCCTACCGGCCGCCACAGTATGAGAGGGTCATGCTGCCCATGACGGTGCTCCGACGGTTCGAGTGCGTACTCGCCCCCACCAAAGCTGATGTCTTGGCCGAATACGCGAGGCGTAAGGGAGGCAAAGTCAAGGGCGAAGCCTTGGACCAGCGGCTAAACAGGGCAGCTGGCCAACGCTTTCACAACCGCTCTTCTCTCAACTTTCGGAAGCTGAAGGGCGATCCAGACAACATTGACGAGCATCTAAGCAGCTACATCAATGGGTTTTCTCAGAATGTAAGGGACATATTCGAATTTTTTGAATTCCAGAACGAGATCGAACGGATGCGGGAGGCTAACATCCTCTATCTCGTGGTTTCCAGATTCGCAGATGTCGACTTGCATCCCAAGACAGTTCCCAATGATCAGATGGGGCTTATCTTTGAGAACCTCATCCGCCGCTTCAACGAGTTGGCCAACGAGACTGCAGGTGACCACTTCACTCCCCGCGAAGTGATCCGCTTGATGGTGAGCATCCTGTTCATCGAGGATGACCAGCTGCTCGCAACACCTGGCGCCGTTCGCAAGCTGCTAGACCCGGCCTGTGGCACTGGGGGCATGTTGGCCGAGGCTCAAAACTATTTACGCGAGCACCACGGCTCGGCAAAGTTATTCGTCTACGGCCAAGATTACAACAAGCGAGCCTTTGCCACTGCTGCATCTGACATGTTGATGAAGCACGTGGACCATAACGGCTCCGGCGACAATATTCGCTTCGGCGATAGCCTGACCGATGACCAATTCACGGGAGAGACGTTCGACTACCTCCTTACCAATCCGCCGTTCGGAGTGGACTGGAAAAAGCAGCGGAGGGAAATCAGGCAGGAGGCTGACCAGGCCAGCTTTGACGGTCGTTTTGGGGCCGGGCTGCCACGCGTAAATGATGGGTCGCTGCTCTTTCTGCAGCACATGTGGGGCAAGCGCGAACCCGTTCGCCCCAAGGAGCACAAGCACGGCTCGCGGCTCGCCATCGTCTTCAGCGGCTCGCCCCTCTTCACCGGCGGCGCGGGTTCGGGCGAGAGTGAAATCCGCAGGTGGTTCATAGAGAACGATTGGCTTGAGGCCATAATTGCCCTGCCCGAGCAGATGTTCTACAACACTGGCATCGGCACGTACGTCTGGATCGTAACCAATCGCAAGGAGCAGCGACGCAAGGGCAAGATACAGCTCTTGGATGTGCGCGACATGTGGACCGCGGGCGGGAGCGAAGAGAACAAGCGCAGCCTCGGCGACAAGCGCCGCCACCTTTCTACGAGACAGATCGACGAGACGGTGGTCCTCTACGGCCGGTTAGAGGAGAACGACCATTCGAAGATCTTCGACAACGAAGACTTCGGCTACACCCGCGTCACCATCGAGCGACCCCTGCGCTTGCGCTACCGAATGAACATCGAGGACAAGGCCCGATTCCTAGATGTCTGCCCCCATCTTCTCGACGATGTGCAGGCTATCGACAAAAAGCTGGGACGAGAGCCGATGCTGGACTGGAATGCGGTCTGGAGGCATATCGAAGACCTGCTTCGTTTACGCCAAGCGCATTGGAAGGCGATGGAAAAAAGCCTCTTTCGCCACGTCTTCACGCAGAAAGATCCCAGTGGGGCGCCGGTGATTAGAGGTGGGCACCGAGATTGCGAGCCGGACACCTCGCTGCGCGACTTCGAGAACGTGCCGCTCAAAGACAACATCGACGCTTATTTCGAACGCGAGGTGCGCCCCCACGTGCCGGACGCTTGGATGGACCGCAGCAAGGACAAGGTCGGCTACGAGATCAACTTCAACCGCTATTTCTACCAGTACACGCCGCCGCGGCCTCTTGAAGAGATCGACGCGGAACTGAAGCGGGCGGAGAAAGAGATTATCCGCTTATTGCGTGAGGTGACGCAGTGACTCCTCTTGTCACTCGAAATAACATTCGGCTGAAGTACCGCGCATGCATTGAGATGGGGCAGTCACCTCCATCTACCAAGTATTCGACTTCTTCAGAAGATGGGCTTCCGTTCCTGCAAGGTACCGCCGATTTTGGTTCAGCAAGCCCAATGCCTCGCGTATACTGCGGGTCGCCGACAAAAGTTGCCCGCGCCGGAGATATCCTGTTCTCGGTTCGCGCTCCGGTAGGGAAGCTGAACTTGGCAGATCAGGAATTGGGGATCGGTCGCGGACTGTGCGCGATTCGACCTCAACACCATTGGGATACCAGATTCGCTTGGTGGGCACTCCATGAAGCTTGCCACCAGCTAAGCTCTGTATCCACGGGCAGTACCTACGACGCTGTTTCGACAGAAGATGTCGGGAACTTGCTTGTTAAGACAACCGGTCCAGATGAGCAGCGTGCGATCGCCGAGTATCTTGACTGCGAGACAGCGCGACTGGATGCGCTGATTCGGGTAAAGGAGCAAGTGCTTGATCTGTTGGCCGAGAAGCGTCAGGCGCTCATCACACGGGCTGTGAACCGAGGCCTCGGCCCAAGCAACCCGTATCGCGAATCCGGGGTCGCATGGCTCGGCGAGATTCCGGCGCATTGGGAGGTGCGAAAGATCGCATGGCTCTTTCAGCAGCGGGATCACCGAGGGGAGCCCAATCTTCGACTGCTGGAAGTGTCGCTCAAGACCGGGGTCGTTGCACGCGAGTTTTCCGATCAACGAATCGAGTCCACCGCTGCGGACTTCAACACCTACAAGGTCGCACGTCGGGGTGATGTGGTCTTCAACAAGATGCGCATGTGGCAAGGGGCCGTCGGAGTAGCCCCTGAGGACGGTCTAGTGAGTCCGGACTATGTGGTTGCCGAACCTGTCGGGCCTCTGACGTCTGCGTACGCAAACATGCTCTTTCAAACCGCTGCTTTCAGTGCGGAGTGTGCACGGCACTCCCACGGCATCGTATGGGATCGGCTACGGCTTTATTGGGCAGGCTTTCGCGACATCGAGGTTCCCTTGCCTCCCGTGCAAGAGCAGGTCGAGATCGTCGAGCGAATTGCTTTCGAGACAAAGAGACTCGATGAACTGAGTGAGGCGACCGAACGCACCATTGTTCTTCTCAAGGAACGCCGCACAGCCCTCATCGCCGCAGCTGTGACCGGGCAGATCGATGTAGGGAGCGAGACGTGATTGTTACACGTTTTGAGCTAGTGAACCTACGCGTCATAGAGGTGGCAGAGTTCCGCTTCCAGCCGGGGTTCAATCTCATTGCCGGCGTGAACGGAGTCGGAAAGACTAGCGTGCTCGATGCTTTAGGTGTGTGCTTGTCGGGCATCGTCAAGTACGCCAACGGGTTGCGCTACAAGGTACGAACATTCTCTCCAACAGATGTGCGTGTCGGGGCCGAAGCGTTGACAGTCCAATCCAAGGTGCGGCTTGACGGAAGTGAGTATACGTATGTTGCCCACAAGCCGCGCGAAGCCAGTGTTGCGCAAAGGAGAAGAGTTCGACAACCGCGAGAGCAGGCCTATGACGCACCCGCGAGGACAGAGTTCATAGGCAACATACCGTCCCCCTTGACAGCCTCCAAGGAAAGTCGACCGCTCGCAATGCTCTTTTCGACGCGTCGCGCACTAATCTCGGCGCGTGCGCCATCAAACATGGCCGCAGCCGGGGGGATTGTGGCGGCCTGCGCCGATGCGTTCGCCAATCGGAACCTCCGGCTCGGCGAATTCGCAGCATGGATGCGAATGCAGGAGGCGTTAGCGGTGGAACAACCATCAGCCAAACATGTCCTTGCAGCGTTCGGAGCGGCTATGTCGAGGTTTCTTCCGGAGTACTCCAACCTTCGAGTCGACAATGAGAAATCGCCACAACTCTCGATCAACCGCAATGCCGTGCCACTTCCGATAGCGCAGCTCTCAGATGGCGAGCGGGGAATTCTGTCGATGGTGCTAGATCTGACCCGCCGGTTGGCGCAAGCCAACCCCACAATGAAAGACCCCGCCGCAGAGGCCGAGGCGGTGGTGTTGATCGACGAGATCGAGCTCCACCTTCATCCCACATGGCAGCGGCGGATCGTCAGGAATCTCACCGAGACCTTCCCTAAGTGCCAGTTCATTGCTACGACCCATTCGCCGCAAATCATTGGTGAAGTGGAGCACGACCGAATCCAGATCATGGCTAATGGCGAGGTCTATGCTCCGACCCATTCATTTGGGGTGGACTCGAGCCGGGTGCTTGAAGAGATCATGGATGCCCGCCAGAGAACCAAGGATATAGCGGCGTTGATCACGAAGATATCCAAAGCCGTTGGAGATAACCGGTACGAAGATGCGCGTGGATTGCTTAGCGATCTGTCAAGCCGCCTGGGAGAGAAGGATCCTGAGGTGACACGCATCCAGACCCTGCTCGACTTCATGGAAGGGGATGCATGAGAGCGATTTCCAAGGGACCAGAACCGCCAAGCTTGACCAGACACCGGCAGAGGCCCCATTCCGATTACGACAACTACGCGGAGAAGGACGATCTCCGGCACGCGCTCATTACCGAGCAGCACGGGCTTTGTTGCTACTGCATGAGTCGCATAGGCGAAGGGCCAACGACCATGACGATCGAGCACTGGAAGTCCCAGACGCACTACCCCGGCGAACAGCTCACCTACCGTAACTTGCTTGGCGCGTGTCTAGGTGGGCCTGGGCAACCGCTTCGTCACCAGCACTGCGACACACGGAAAGGAAGTCGTGAGCTTATGTGGAATCCCGCTGATTCGGCGCATCGCATCGAGACCCGCGTGTGGTATGCGCTGGATGGATCGATCCATGCGTACGACGAGAGTTTTGATGACCAACTCGAAGCCGTGTTGAATCTCAATCTCGAGATTCTTAAGAACAATCGAAAGGGAGTGCTCGATTCCGTTCTCGCATGGTGGAGACGCCACCGCCCTGTGCCTAGACGTCGGATCGAGCAAAAGATCGAGGAGTACACCCAAATCGATGGCCAACTTACTCCTCATTGCCAGGTTGCGATTTGGTTGCTGAAACAAAAGCTCGCCCAAAAGGCTTAATGAGCCGCAAGGACCATAGAGAGACGCTGATCGCGGTCAGCATCGAAACGGATCGGCATCTCCCCTGCGGGCTATCCTCAAGCAACGCTATGAACCAAATGTTCAAGAGCATGAGACTTGCCGTGGCCAGACATATCGCCGCGATCGTCGAAAGCGTGGGCGAACACCACGCCGCTGTGTTCGCGGAAACGGGCGGCACTCATGCTTGATGCGTATGACGGCCTCACCAAAGCGCTAGTCACGTTCTTCCGGGCCACCTCCAGAGCAGAGCCCGACAGACTCCTACTGAGCGAAGTCTACATGGCCGATGCCCTATTGGCGAGGTCGCGCATACTCTCGAGTTGCAGAATCGGCGGAAGCCTCTCCAAGCATGGTTTCATGAAGGTGAGACCCCGCTCTAGCCACGGCGTAACGAAGAAGGCCAACAATGGGGCGCAGTTATTTTGCAGTGCTCACGGCGAGCCGCGCGTCGATGAGTCGATTGAGGTGGTCCGATGTGTTTAGACCACTGGTCGGTGAATTTAAGGTGGACTCCGCTACTACTCTGGACTACCGACCGCAGTGATTGTACCTCAAGACACGGTCATCATCATCCCGTCTCCTTTCCTGCCTCCGCGGTTGCAGGTGCAGGACTCTGGACCTCTCCGAACGGGTCTGCCTGTGCCAAATTTGGACGGGCAGGCTCCTCGGCCTGGCGGCCCTGCTGGATCCGCTCGCAACGGCGCAGGCTGAACTCCAAATGCGGCCAGTACGAGTCCGGGAACGACTCCGTCCGCACCTCCTCCACCAAGCTGGCGAAGTAGCGCAGGCTGCGGACCGGCTCGCCGCGCGGCCGATCGAGCAGGCTCATCGACTTGCGCACGCTGCCCAGCAGAATCGCCCGTCGCACCGTTTCCAGCGACACCCCCGCGCGGTGCCAGTCTGCCGCCAAGCGTTCGTCGGCCGGTCCGAACCGACCCTGCACGCAGGCCGGCTGACAGAATATCCGGCGCACCTCCGTGACATACGTGCCGACGTCTGCGACCGTCTGCTCGGACGGCTCGGCTTCCGGCTGCCTCGCCACTTCATACGGCCAGTACTGCGGGCACACCTTCAGCCGCGAGCGGCGATGCTGGTTGGGCGCAGCTTGCAGCGCGCAGATCCCCTTGGCCTCCAATTCGCGCAGGCAGCGTCCCAGCGTCGAGCGGCTCTTGCCCAGCTGCCGGGCCAGCCCGTCCCGCTCGAACTCCAGACAGCCGTCGGCCCGCCTGGCCCTCAGGCATACGTGTGCGAACACCTTGAAGGCCGTGTCACTGAGCTCGTCCAGCGCTCGCTCGAAGCCCGCACCGGCCGCGAACCAACCGCGCTGGCCGCGCTTCAGTCGTACTCTCGGCTTCATCTTGCACCTCCTTGCTGCTGCAGTGCCTGCCACGGCGTCCGCCCCCCCAGCGCCGAGTGCGGCCGCAGGTGGTTATAGAACGCCAGCCATTCCGAGATCACCTCCCGCGCCGCGAATCCGTCCACAAGCTCCTGCAAATACACCGCTTCGTACTTCAGAGAGCGCCACAGCCGCTCGATGAACACGTTGTCCAGCCAGCGGCCCCGGCCGTCCATCGAAACCCGCACGCCGGCCTGCTGCAGACAGCCCGTGAAGGCCTGCGAGGTGAACTGGCTGCCTTGGTCGGTGTTGAAGATGCCCGGTGCACCGAACTGCTCCAGCGCCGCCTCCAGCGCCAGCAGGCAGAACTCCGTGTCCAGCGTGTTCGACAGCTCCCAGCTCAGCACCGCGCGGCTCAACCAGTCCATCACGACTACCAGGTACAAGAAGCCCCGCTGTAGCGGGATGTAGGTGATGTCCGCGCACCACGCCTGGTGCGGCCGCTCGATCAGCACGTCCCGCAGCAGGTACGGATACACCCGGTGCCCCGGCTCCGGCCGACTCGTGCGCGGCTTGCAGTAGACCGCCTCCAAGCCCATCGTGCGCATCAACCGCCGCACCTTGTCCCGGCCGACCGGGTAGTTTTCTCGCTGCAGATGCCGGCTCATCTGCCGACTGCCGTAAAACGGGTGCGCCAGCGACAACTCGTCGATCCGCCGCATCAGCGCCAGCTGCTCCGGATCTGCCTCCCGCGGCTGGTAGTACAGCCCGGAACGACACACCCCCAGCAAGCGGCATTGCAGGCGCAGGCTGGCCTGCGGGTGGTCGCGCTGCACCAAGTTCTTCCGCGTGGTCCGGCTCAGCGTTCCCACGCGGACTTCAAAAAATCCCGCTCGACCACCAGCTGCCCGATCTTCTCGTGCAGCTTGCGGATCTCCGCCTCCCGCTCATCCTGGCCGGGCCCAGCACCCCGCTCGAACAGTTCCGCCAGCCGCTCGCTGGCGGTGCGCTTCCACTGGCTCACTTGGTTCGGATGCAGTTGGTGCCGCGCCGCGATCTGCTGCACGGTGCGGTCCCCACGCAAGGCTTCCATCGCCACCCGCGACTTGAACGCTGCCGTGAACGTCCGTCTTTTTGGCATCGTTGACTCCTTTCAACCCAGGCGGAGTCCACCTTAGCGTATGGTCTAAAATCCCCGGACCACCTCTGATGTCGATCATCTGCCAGTCCATCGCGTCGCGTTCCGAGTTCTAGTGAACATCATGAAGCCGACTAACGAAGCGGCCTTTGAGAAGGTCATCGAGTCCCATCTACTAGGAAATGGCTATGAGAGGATTGCGGGCGAAGGCTTCGACCGAGAACGTGCGATTTTTCCCGAGACAGTCCTAACGTTCGTCCGTGAAACCCAGCCGAAGGAGTGGGCCAAGTTAGAAAAGTTGCTCGGTGACAGGACCGCCGCGCAAGTGCTCGGCGACCTGTGCAAGTGGATGGATGCTCACGGTGCGCTCGCGACACTCCGACATGGGTTCAAGTGCTACGGTCGGACCCTGCACGCAGCCTACTTCAAGCCAGCGCACGAACTGAATCCCGAACTTGAAGCCCGCTATGCCGCAAACCGTTTAGGGCTCACTCGCCAACTCCACTTCTCGCCGCGCTCAGAGAAGTCACTCGATGTCACGTTAAGCCTGAATGGCATTCCGGTTGCGACGCTGGAGCTGAAGAATCCCCTTACTGGTCCGACCGTCGAGGACGCGCTGCGCCAGTACCAGCGCGATCGCGACCCGCGCGACCCAATCTTCGAGTTCAAGCGACGCGCACTGGTCCATTTCGCCGTAGACACCGAATCCGTGCTCATGACCACTCGGCTGGCCGGCAAAGCAACGCACTTCCTGCCTTTCGACAAGGGATTCGATAGCGCAGCCGGAAACCCGCCCGATCCAGCGGGGAGAAACTACCGTACCGCTTATCTGTGGGAAGAGGTGCTGCAACGTGAAAGCCTGCTCGACATCCTCGCCCGCTTCGTCCACTTGCAGGTCGACGAGAAGCGAGACGATAGGGGCAACAGGGTCAAGGCGGAGACCATCATTTTTCCCCGCTACCACCAGTTGGAGGCGGTGCGGATGCTTGTGGACGCCGCAGGCAGAGAAGGCGTCGGACACAACTACTTGGTCGAGCACTCCGCCGGGAGTGGCAAGAGCAACACAATCGGCTGGCTTGCGCATCGGCTGGCGTCACTACACGATTCCTCTAGTGAACGCGTATTCGACAGCGTGATCGTGGTCACAGACCGCATCGTGCTCGACCAACAACTCCAAGACACGATCTACCAGTTCGAGCACAAGCGCGGCGTCGTCCAGCGTATCGACGAGAGTTCACGCCAACTCGCCGAAGCCCTTGAGAATGCAGTGCCGGTCATCATTACGACTCTGCAGAAGTTTCCTTTCGTGTCGCGCCATTTGCTCAAGATGGCAGAAGAGCGCGGCGCTAATGGATCGGGGACGCTTCCCACTCGCCGTTGCGCCGTCATTGTGGATGAGGCGCACAGTTCTCAGAGCGGCGAGACTGCCACAGATCTCAAGGAAGTGCTGGGAGGCGAACGACTCCGGGAAGAAGCCAGAAAGCGTGCAGCCGAGGAAGGCCGGGAAGACATGGAGGAACTCTTTCGCAGCATGGCCAAGCGGGGCCGACAGGCAAACCTGAGCTTCTTCGCCTTCACCGCCACTCCGAAACACAAGACTCTCGCGGTGTTCGGTCGAGGCGGTAAGCCCATGCATCGTTACACCATGCGCCAGGCCATCGAAGAACGATTCATCCTTGATGTGCTTAAGCACTACACCGCCTACGAGACGTACTACCGTTTGCTCAAGGCCTGTGAGGACGACCCCAACGTGGAGCGCAAGCAAGCGGCGCGGGCGCTGGCGCGGTTCATGAAGTTGCATCCTCACAACATCGCCCAAAAGACCGAAGTGATGGTCGAACACTTCCAGGCCGTCACCCGCCACAGGATCGGCGGTCGAGCCAAGGCGATGGTCGTGACGGGTTCGCGCCTCGAAGCGGTTCGCTACAAGCAGAGCTTCGATCGCTACATCCAAGGAAAGGGCTATGCCATCAAGTCACTGGTCGCCTTCTCCGGCACGGTGGAGGACGACAAGATCGCAGGCGTAACGTATACCGAGCCGGGCATGAACAACGGGATCACCGAAAAGGAACTGCCCGAGAAGTTTGCGATGCAGGAATTTCAGGTATTGCTCGTCGCCGAGAAGTATCAGACCGGGTTTGATCAGCCGCTCCTGCACACGATGTATGTGGACAAACGACTCGCAGGGATTCAGGCCGTACAAACGCTGTCCCGGCTAAACCGCGTGCATCCCCGCAAGGAAGATACGTTCGTTCTCGACTTCGTGAATACGCGCGAAGAGATCCAGGAAGCCTTCAAGACATATTACGAAGGGGCGCAGATGGGCGAGGAGGTAGACCCTGCCCGAATGTACGTGATCAGGAGCGAGCTGAATGCATCGGGCATCTATCTCGACGAAGAGGTCGAGAAGTTCTGCAAGGTCTATTTCAAGCCGAAGCGACTGCAGAGCGCAGGGGATCACCAAGTCATCAACGCCGCGCTGGACCCAGCGGTATCGCGCTTTACGCTCCGCCGTGACAAAGACGAAGAAGACGCAGAAGACTGGCGCGGAAAGGTTCGGGCATTCCTGAACCTCTACGGGTTCCTGAGCCAGGTGATACCGTACCAAGACTCGGATCTAGAGCGGTTATACGTCTTTCTCCGCCATCTTGTGGCCAAGCTGCCTCGGCCCAAGAGCGGACCCGCGTACCGCTTTGACGAGGACGTACAACTTGAGTACTACCGGCTGCAGAAGATCAGCGAGGGTTCCATCTCACTCAGCGAAGGCGAAGCGCAACCGCTCGATGGGCCAACAGAGGTCGGGAGCGGATTGGCACACCAAGAAACCGTTGCGCTCTCTCAACTCATCGAGATCGTGAATGCCCGCTTCGGTACGGAGTTTAACCAAGCAGACCAACTGTTCTTTGACCAGATTGTCGAAGCGGCTATGACCGATGGCAACCTAGTGCAGGCAGCCGCGGTCAACCCGGGCGATAAGTTCGAACTCGTATTTAAGAATCTGTTGGAGAATCTCTTCGTGGAGCGCATGGATCAGAACGAAGAGATTTTCGTCCGGTTCATGAACGACACGGCATTCCAGAGTGTCGTGACGAATTGGATGGCTTCAGAAGCGTTTCGTCGGCTGAGGAACCGTAACGTTGAGAGCGGCACGGAGCACGCTTCCCCCGAGCTAGCGGCGATTGAGTGATGTTTGAAGGATCATCATCGAGATGAACGGACGGTGACAAGGATTGAAGGATTTCGAGATCAGCCCAACGGGACTGTAATCGCGTTCCCTTCGCGAATCGCCCGGTTCACCCAGTGCGAGGTTGCCGCGGATTCGACGCCGGCCTGGATGTGTGCGTTCGGGAGGGCCCTGCTCCGGACGCACGCCAGCCAATCTCGCAGATTGTCGAGAGTGCCGGTTCCGTCGACTCGCTCGCTCCACGAGGCGCTGTCGGATCGCCGATACTCGTAGGTCGGCTCGGGCAGGTTTACCGCTTCAAGCGGCATCGTGCCCTCGTCGTATATTGCGTAGCCGTCGCGGTTCAGGACCATCATGGCCTTGTCCCCGCGAAACTCGATTCCGCATCCGAGCAGCCCGAAAGTCATGTTGCCTTCGAAGACGGCGGTGTAACCCTCGGGGAAGGCCATTGTGGCGACAACGGTGTCGGGCGCTTCCAGCCAGTGGTTGGTGTACGTTGTGCCGAAAGCGCGGACTTCGCTGACCTGCGCGCTTCCCATGTACCACTGGATGACATCGATCCAATGTGTCATCAGGTCGGTGACGCTTCCGCCGCCGAAGTCCCAGAAGAACCGCCAGAAATGGAAGCGCGTCGCGTCGAAGGGCTGCTGCGGGGCCGGCCCGAGCCAGCCGTCCCAGTCCAGTTGGTTCAGATCAACCTTTTCGGCTGCCCGAGCCCGGAACCCAGCGTAGTTCTGTGACCAGTGGCAGCGGACGAACGTGATCTTGCCCAACGCCCCTTGGGCGACGAGTTCCTTGGCCTCGAGGAAATGGCCCCAACTCCGCTGCTGGGTTCCCGTCGCGACGACCCGCTGGGACGAGCCAACCGCTTCAAGCAGCACTTCGCCCTCGTTCAGGCTGTGCGTGACGGGCTTTTCGACATAGATGTCTTTGCCCGCTTGCAGCGCTTGCAGCGTCATCGGCACGTGCCAGTGATCTGGCGTGGCGACTATGACGGCGTCCACCTCCCGGCTGTCCAAGGCGCGACGGTAGTCCGCGTACGCCTGCACCCGGGCATCGCCGGGAGGGAGGGCTTGCTGCATGCGGAGTCCGTACGCATCCGACACCGCGCGCAGTTCGGCGCCTTCGATTTGACCCAGATGGGCTGCCAGGCCGCGACCGCGTGCCCCGCAGCCTATCAATGCGATGCCAATGCGGTCATTGGCTCCCAGCACTCCCCGCGCGGCCATGGCGGTCTGGGTGGGTGAGATGGGGAGAATGTCCGCGCACATGCCGGGAATCCTGGCCGAGCAAGCTCGCCACCGATTGTAGTCGCCCCAGTCGAGTTGGCTGCGCCCTAAAGCGGCATCAGGGTGCCTGCGACAAACACGGCGTGCATGTCGCGCAAGTGGTGGATGTTGTCGAGCGGATTCGCGTTGAGAATTACCACGTCGGCCACTCGGCCCGGCAGGATTGCGCCCGATTCACGGTCGATCCCCAGCGCCGCCGCGCTCCCGCCGGAGAAGGCTTGGATCACTTCCATCGGCGAAAGGCCCGCCTCGGTCATCAAGACGGCCTCGCGATACTCCGCGTAACCCTCGAAGCTCAGCGGAAAGCCGGATCCGCTGGCTAGTGCGATGGTCACTCCGGCCTCGGCCAGCTTGCGCAGATTGCGGCGGGCGACATCAAACCGGCGAGACTTGAGCGCCCGGTCCGGGTCGAGGGCCTGCGTTACCTGAACCGGCCCGCGCAGCTGGCCGGAAATCCCCGGGGGGAGCGAGCGTCTCAGATAGCGGTCGTCAATCCACGCCGGACGGTCTTCGTATGCGAAGCCGGTGGACTCGGCGAACAGGGCGGGTGCGTAGCTGACGCCCAGTGCCACGAATTCGCTGATGAGTTCCGTCCCGACCTCCAGGTCGTTGACGCTTGCGGAGATTACCCTCGCGCCGGCGCGAACGGCCGCGCGGGCAAGCCCCGCCCGATGGGTGACGATCGCCGACGGGACTCTCCGTCGCTTGGCGCGCTCGATCGTTGCGACGGCCAGTCGCCTGTTCCCGTCGTCCGGGCCGAGAGTGTCCGTGTCGCGGAATTCGATGAATTCCGCCCCGGCTTTTACCAGGTTGTCCACCGCCCGCCTCGCCGCTTTGGGGGTGCGAACTGTCTCGAACGCCGATTCGAGAGCGCTGCCGCGGAACGCTGCAGGGATAGCAGCACAGATCGTGCGAACCGGCGTTACGACCCGCGCGGTCTTGGCCGCAGATTGCGCGGCCCGCAGCTGGGCCGGCTGTGGCGCTAGGGTCGCTGTTGTCGTCACGCCGTACGACACATAGCTGGCAAGGTGGCGCAGGATCGAGCCTCGGCTGAAATGGTCTTGGGGCAGTTCCGGGCTGCGCACCAAGCCGGCAAGCCCGCGAATGTTGATGATTCCGGGGATCACGGTCTTGCCGGACGCGTCAACCACCAGCGCGCCTGCGGGTGCTGCGGCCGAGCCGGTCTGGGTGACGCTGGCGATGCGACCGTCCCGGATCAGGATGTCGCTGTGAGGCTGAGGCGCGCGGCCCGTGCCGTCGATCAGCAGCGCGTCCCGGATGAGGGTGGCGCCTTCCGCGTGCAGGCTCGGGCCGTACGCAAGCAGCGCCGCGGCCGCCAGGCAGCAAGCGCTTAGCCAGCGCTGCCCGGATTGCGCGCCGCTCGCAGCGGTCCCGCCGAAGTCCCCGCTGGTGGCCGGTCTGCGACATGCGCGCCGCACCTGCTGATGTTAGCCTGCCGAGGCCTTCGAGGCAGCCCCGGCTTGCGGGCTGTCAGTCTTGCCGGTGCGCTTGAAGCAGGTCCCAGCGCAGTTCGACTCCGTGTCCCGGACGCTCCGACGCCGTTGCATAGCCCCGGGACACTTCCAGCGGATTCTCGAGAAACGGGTCGAGCCCGAAACCGTGGACTTCCAGGAACGATGCGTTCGGCACGGCGGCCAACAGGCTCACGTGCAGGTCATGGACTCCGTGCGAGGTGACGGGCAGGTTGTGAGCCTCGGCCAGGTGGGCGATCTTCATCCAGGCCGTGACGCCTCCGCAGTTCGTCAGATCCGGTTCTGGGAATGCTACCGCTCCTGCCGAGATCATGGCTTCGAATTCGGCCAGGGTGTGCAGGTTCTCGCCCGCGGCGACCGGCAGCGCGCCTTCGCGCTGGATGCGCACATGGCCGTCCACGTCGGCCGGATCGGTAGGTTCTTCGAGCCAGTAGACGTCAAAGTCTGCCAGCGCCCGCGATGCCCGGATCGCTTCGGACACGCCCCATTTCATATTCGCGTCCACCATGAGCGGGCCGTCCGGGCCGAGGATATCCCGCAGAGCTGCGACCCGTTCGAGGTCGTTCCTCAGGCGGTCGCCTCCGACCTTCACCTTCAGGGCGCCGAACCCCCGTCTCAGGTTCGATCTGGCTTGGTCCACCAGTTGGTCCAGCGAGAATCCCAGGTCGATTCCCCCCGCGTAGGCACGGACCGTCGGAGAACTGCCGCCGAGCAGCCTCCAGAGCGGCTCGGAACATCCCTTGGCCTTCGCGTCCCACAAGGCCGTGTCCACGGCCGAGATGGCGAAGCTGGCGGGACCGCCCCTGCCGACATAGTGCGTCGCTTGCCACATGTCGGCCCAGACAGCCTCGGTGCAGCGCAGGTCTCTGCCCGACAGCAGCGGCGCCAGGTCGTCCTTGATCAGCGACTCGATGGCGGCAGCCCCGACGTTGCCGACCGTGTACGTGTAGCCAAGCCCCTCCAGGCCCTTGCGGATCCGAACCCGAACCGTGACAAGTCCGAACTCGCGAATCTCGCCGTGAGTGGCATCGCTGAGCACGTGCGGCAACGGCACCGAGTAGCGGGCGATTTCCAATTGATCGAGTCTCATGGCGGTTGTAAAGAGAATATAACAATTGTGCGGAATATGCCACGGTCATTCGGAATACGTCTTTCAGCCCATGAACCAGATCCCTTGCTATTGAAGCCTCCCCGCAATCCAGCCCGCGCGATCTTCAACGCGACGGGTGGAGCAACCTCGCTGCGGCAGTGAAGGCGCGCAGCGCTGCTCGGCCGCGGCCAGAGCGCAATCGCTTCAGGGGCTGCTTGTACAATGGGGCTTCGTTGTGAGCGCTGCGGAAGTCAAGCTGGCACCGCTGGCCCGCCAGACGTCCGGGCGCATCGAGCGCGCCTTCGCGGCTCTGCACGCCTCCGGCTCGCGTGCGCTGATCGCCTATCTCACCGCCGGGGATCCGTCGCCGGACAGGACCGTCGGCTTGGTCAAGGCGCTCGAGCGAGGCGGCGTGGATATCTTGGAGCTGGGCGTGCCGTTCTCCGATCCGATCGCCGACGGTCCGGTCATCCAGCGAGCCAGCGAGCGCGCGCTTGCGGCGGGCACCAGCGTGGCGACGGTGCTGGCGCTGGTCCGCCAGCTGCGCCGGGAGTCAGAACTGCCCCTGGTCGTGTTTAGCTACCTCAATCCCATCCTGCGCTACGGCTTCGAGCGCTTTGCCGACGAGGCCGCCGCAGCGGGTGTGGACGGCGCATTGCTGACTGACATGACCATCGAGGAGGCAGACGGCTATGTGGAAGCCATGCGCCAGCGAGGCCTTTGCTGTGTATTCTTGGTCACTCAGACCACTCCTAGCGCCCGCATCGCGGAGATCGTCAAGCGATGCAGCGGATTCGTGTATCTCGTTGCGCGCGCCGGCGTGACGGGCGTGAGCGCCAGCGTTTCCAGCGAGGCCGTACCCCTGCTGGAGCGGACGCGCGAGAGGACCGACCTGCCCCTGGCTCTCGGATTCGGCCTGTCAACGCGCGAGCAGATGCAGCAGATCGCGCCGCATGCCGACGCCGCCGTCGTCGGCAGCGCCTTTGTGCGCCTGATCGCCGAGCATGCGGCCGGTCCGGGATTGGAGGGGAAGCTGGAGGCTCTCGCCAGGGACTTTAAGCAGGGCCTGAAACTGCCCGACGGGCCGACAAGGATGGCAGCGGTGTAGCGATGAAGAGCTTGAGCGAGTTGCGAGACGAGATCGACAGCTTGGACCGGGAGGCGGTCCGGCTTCTCAACCGCCGAGCGGAGTGCGTGCTGGCCCTGGCGCCGCTGAAGCGGCAGCAAGGCCGGCCGGTCCACGAGCCAATGCGCGAGCAACTGGTGCTCGGCAATATCTTGGCGTCAAACGTCGGCCCGTTGAAGAACGATTCGCTGGAACGCATCTTCGAGGCTGTGATCAAGGAGATGCGGGAAATGCAGCGGGAGCGGGGCAGCTAGGCCCGTGTCCTCGATCGCAACGGTTACCGTCGCCGGCGTCGGCCTGATCGGCGGCTCGTTTGCGATGGCATTGCGCCGCATCGGCTACCGCGGGCGCATTCTGGGCGTGAGCTCGCCCCAGACCCTGGAAGTCGCCGCGAAGCTCGGCGTGATCGACGATGGCTGCCCGCTCGAGACGGCCCTGCCGCAGTCGGACTTGGTCTACATGGCGCAGCCTGTCGAGCGGATCATCGACCAGCTCGGGCAGGTGCGGGAGCTCGTTCCGGAGCATGCCTTGGTCACCGATGCCGGCAGCACCAAGCGTTCGATCATCGAGCGGGCGCGGGTGCTGTTCAAGGACGGGCCGCACTTCGTGGGCGGGCACCCGATGGCGGGCAAGGAGGGCCGGGGAGTGCGACTCGCCGAGCCGGAATTGTTCGCGGGCGCCCTATACGCGCTGGTGCCGACCGGCGAGGCGCTTCCCGAGGCGCCGGTGGTGGAGGAGTTCTGCGGATGGCTGGACGCCATGGGATGTCGGCGGCGGGTGATGCCGGCCAGCCAGCATGACAAGGTCGTCGCTTGGACATCGCACCTTCCGCAGTTGGTTTCCACCGCGCTCGCGGCTGCGATCGGCACGCAGCTGCACGACGGGCGCGACTTGGAGATCGCCGGCGATGGCCTGCGCGACATGACCAGGCTGGCCGCCAGCCCGCATGCCGTCTGGTCCGGAATCCTGAAGACGAACCCTGGGCCGATTGACGAGGCGCTCGCCGCGGTCGTCCAGGAATTGGAGGGCTTGCGAGACGCGCTCAACGACGGTGCGGCCGAAGAGCACTTCCAGCGCGGCCAGAGCTTGCAGGGCCGGATCGCGGACCGCTAGCGCGCCAGCGCCTCAGGCCGCCACCGGAAGCGGCAGCTTCGGAGCCGCCCTCCACAGCCGTTCCAAGTCGTAGTAGTAGCGCTTGTCACGCGAGAACACGTGCACCACGAAGTCTCCGTAGTCGAGCAGGATCCATTCTGCGTTCTGGTAGCCCTCGATGCGCAGCGGCCTGCGGCCTTGGGCCTTGACGCTCCTCTCAACCGAGTCCGCGATCGCCTGGACCTGTCGCGAGTTCGTGCCGTGGCAGATGACAAACTGTTCGGTGAAGGTGCTGACTTGGCCGATATTTAGCACTATTGTGTCCAAGGCTTTGCGCTCTTGAGCGGCTTGTACGGCAACTTCCCAATCTTCCATAAAGGTCCGTCGGCCCGAATGCGACCAAGCGGCTACCTATTATGACTAGATTTTCTGTCGCGGGCGAGAGGCGGCGTTTCGCGTATCTGCCTCCGCCCTGTTGCAGCCGGCAGCTTGGCCGGGGCTCGGCGCCGTCTGCGGGATAGCTCGCGCGGCAAAGCGGGAGCTCTCGGCACTTAGAATGAACTGCATATGCGGGCGTGTGCTTGGATTGTCGGTGCCGCGATCTGCTTGGCATCCCTGCCCGCGGCGAACGCCCAGGCTGATCCTGAACTAGAGCGGGTGGAGAATCTGGTCCGGGCCGGTGCCCTTCCTAGGCGTGCCCTTGTCGAAGCGCAGACAGAGCGGCTCAAGCGCGGCTATCGAGAGACCCTGAACCGCACGCTGCTCAGCGAAACCCTCGAGAAGAGCGAGCTCAGGCTGATGCTCGACGCCGCAGACGGCTTGGTTCGGATCGCCCGCGAAAACCTTGATCTCGCCATGGCGCGGGTCGAGGCCGGCGTGATCCCGGCGCGGCGCCTCCAAGAGGCCAAGGACGAGCTAGCTGGCGCCGAGCGGCAAGCCGAGCTGGCCAACACGCGGGCCGACCTGATCCGGCAGATGGAGCGCATGGTTGCTGCCGAGACCTACTTGGAAGAGCTTGAGGACGAGGACTTGGCGTATCGCTTCGAGGGCTTTGACGACTACGAGCTCGCGATGCTCGAAGAAGTGGGCGACATGTACCGCTACACATTCGGAAGCAGCCCCCCAGTCAGCGCCGATGGCGACACGGACCTGCACCGCTCGATGGGCTTGGACCACACCGGCCGGATCGACGTTGCGTTGCACCCGGACTCGGACGAGGGGATGTTTCTGATCTACATGCTGGAGAGCCTGGGGATTCCCTATATCGCGTTCCGCAGCGCCGTGCCCGGCCAGTCGACAGGGCCGCACATCCACGTCGGCCCGCCCAGCGACCGGATTCAGCCGGACGAAACGGCCCCGGCCAGCTACTGAGGCCGAGCGGCCGGCCGGCCCGCGTGCGAATAATTGGGGAATTATGTACGAAAGTGGCGCTAGGGATGTTATCCTGTAGTCATGAAGCCAAACGGTGAATGCCGGGCGGGAAATGCGGTGAAGGCCGTTCCCGGCGGCACGCTAACGTGGGCGGTTGCGCCGTGCGTTGTGCCAGAACCGTGTGCGATGGTGTTTCGCCACTCCCGTACATAATTCCCTATAATCAAGGTTCATGCCCAGAGGGTACATTCCCATCCTGATCTTCATCGGAATCGCCATGGCGTTTCCGATCGTGACGCTGATTGCCGCCAAATTGATCCGCCCCAGCGTCCCGGAGAAGACCAAGCTCGAGCCTTACGAATGTGGAATAGCGCCCGAGGACGATACGCGCGGCCGCTACTCGATCCGCTTCTACCTCGTGGCGATCCTGTTCGTGATCTTCGATGTCGAGACGATCTTCCTGTTGCCGTGGGCGATCCAGTATGACGTGCTCGGCCTGTTCGGCCTCATCGAGATGCTCGTCTTCTTGGCCATCCTGATCGCCGGCTATATCTGGCTGTTCCGCCAGCGCGCGCTGAAGTGGGCCTGACCGCCCGCGCAAGAGGGCTTGCTTGCCGGCGGGCGGGACCGCTCCGCTGGTGCTACGCCGTCCCGCTGCCTACAGCGTGTTGAGGAAGATCGGAGCGCCCGCCTTGTTGTCACGCTTCGGCAAGAAATTCGCGGTGTCGTACATCGTGCTTATGTCGACGCTGCGGGACTTGCCGCCCGGACCGGGGATCTCGGCGTCCACGTAGCACCCCTTCTGGAGCGCCATCATGCGGCCCGAACTGCCGTCGGCGATGCGCTCCACGGCCATGGCCGCGAAGGTCGTCGCCACGAGCCGGTCGATAAAATCGGGAGGCCCGCCGCGCAGGTCGTAGGTCAGGTCGCTGACCACGGTCTCTTCCTTAAGCCGTTTCTTGACCTCTTGGCTCAGCGCCTCGCCGACGCTCATCTTCTTGCGGTGCCCGTAGGCATCGGCGTCTCCGTATTCCTGCACCGTGCGGCCTTCCCAAGTGGCCCCTTCGGACAGCACGACCAGGGTGTAATTGCTCGGATTCTCGCGCTTGTCCTGCATCAGTAGCGCCAGCAGCCGGTCCAAGTCGAAGACATGTTCCGGAATGCAGCAGCGGATGCCGGTGACATAGGCCGTGTACAGGGCCGTGAAGCCTGCGTCGCGACCGAAGACGCGAAAGATCCCGACGCGCTCGTGCGAGCCAACCGTCGTGCGCTGGCGGCTGATGTTATCGACCGCGCGCGTGATCGCCGTCGAGAAGCCGATGCAGTACTCGGTGTTCGGCACGTCGTTGTCCATCGTCTTCGGCAGGCAGACGACGGGGAATCCCTCCTCGTGCAGGCGGCGGGCATAGCTGAGGGTGTCGTCGCCGCCGATCGCGATGAGCGAGTCCAGCTTGAGCGTCTCGAGGTTCTCCAGCACGACTGGCGTGAAGTCCACGATGCCGGGGCTGACTTCGGCCAGCGAGCCCAGCCGGCCTTGGAGATGTTCAGGGCTGTCGCCAACCTTCATGCGCGACGGTAGCGTGCGGGTCGAGTGCAGGAAGGTGCCGCCCATGCGGTCGACCGTGCGAGTGTTGGCGCGGTTTAGCGGCAGCAGGTACTCGGGGTCGACCCCATCCACGGGGTTGACGTGAGTGAGGCCTTTCCAGCCCCGCCGGATCCCGACGACCTCGATGCCGCGGTCGCGGGCGTCGTAGACCGCAGCCCTGATCGCTGCGTTGAGGCCCGGCACGTCACCGCCGCCGGTCAAGATGCCAATGCGTTTTCCAGTCATGTCAGAGTCTCGCTCGGGTGTGGCCGCTCGGCGGCGAGTTCGGTCCTGCGCGGCTTCTAGCCGGAGGCCGCGGGAACTTCGTTCGGCTCTAGGTACGGCTCGGCCAGCGCTTCCAGCTCCCATCCGAGATGGTTGATGTAATGCAGCACTAGATCCGGGTCGAAGCGGTCCTTGCAGTGCTCGAAGACACGTTGCTCCCAGCCATCGGAGAGCTGGCTCGAGTAGTCGCTGTCCTTGTCGAAGAACCCATTGTCATCGTGCTCGATCTCCAGCAGGTCCAGCACCTCGACGATCAGCGGAATGTTGGAGACCAGCACGGCTTGCGAGAGATCCCGGGCGAGTTCGGCGTCGCCGTCCTTGATCTGCTCCCACATTCGCGGCGCGGCGGCGCGCAGCTTCTGGCGGTTCAGGGTTCGCAGCCTGGAGCTGACCTTGATCGCTTCGTACACGCCGTAGGTCCGCAGCGCGCCGAGTGACACGGACCGGACCAGCCTGCTGGTGCGGTCGCTTCCGAACGCCTCGTAGACCTCCGTCAGTTCCACTTTTCGGAGAATACCACAGGGCTATTTCAAGGCTTCGAGTTCGAAGACCAACACCTTTCCGCGCACCAGGAAGCACAGGTAGTACTCCCAGAACTTGCGGAAGAACCGCCATTGATTGACCGCGAACTCGAAGCCCAGCAGCCTCCAGAATCGCAACAGCTTGATCTCCGTCCGCACTTCCCGGAAGCGGCACTGGGAGTAGTAGGCGAAGCCGCCGGCCTCTGTGAAGTACCGGAATGAGAAGGAGTTGAGGTGCCAGCGGTGCGTGGGGTCGGTGAATGAGCTCGCGTCCGTATAGTGCGGCGTCTCGATATGGAGGCGCCCGCCGGGCCGGAGCACGCGGTGCGCTTCTTCCACGGCATGCACGACATCGCCGACGTGCTCGATGACGTGGACGAGGCTGACGCTGCTGATGGTTGCCTCCAGGAAGGGCCAGCCCTGATCAATGTCGGCCAGCACGTCCGCGGCCGTGTTGGCGATGCGGTCGACACCTATTGCGCCCTGCCGTTTGTTCTGGCCACAGCCGATGTCGAGACTGGGTGCCTCGTTCGCCAACCGAACGATTGTAACTGGCTGCTGCACGTCGCGCTGGGAGCGCCCGGGCGTATGATGGTTCGGCCGGGGCGCCTGTGCAACTCCCGCTCACACCTTCCCAGCGTGACCGCTACCACAAGACGGGTTTCCTGTGCCCCGTCGACGCCTTGGAGCGGCGCGAGGCAGAACGCTTCCGCAGGGCGTACTTCGGGGTGGCCGCTGCCTTCGGCGGCGCCCCGAAAGCGGTGCAGATGAGCCAGATCCACCGCTTCTACGGCTGGGCCTGGGAACTGGCGACACACCCCACGGTGCTCGCTGTGGTCGAGAGCGTGCTCGGCGCGGACATCTTGCTCTGGTCCGCATCGGTTTTCCCGAAACCAGCGCGCGATAGCGGCTATGTCAGCATGCACCAAGACGGCACTTACTGGGGGTTGGACGGCGGAGCGGTCACCACCGCTTGGATAGCTCTCACCGACAGCACGCGGGCGAACGGCTGCATGCGCGTGCTGCCAGGCTCGCACCTGCTGGAGATCCAGCCGCACACCGACACGTATGCCGAGGACAACCTGCTCACGCGGGGACAAGAGATCCAGGTCGAATACGACGAGAGCGACGTGGTCGATCTCGAGCTGCGAGCAGGCCAGCTGTCTCTGCACCACGTGCGGGCGATCCACGGCTCGCATGCGAACGGTTCCGACATGCCGCGGATCGGATTCGCGGCCCGCTACGTCACGCCCGCCGCCAAGCCGCTGCTGCCAGGGCAATCGGCGGCCCTGGTCCGAGGCCGCGACCGCTTCGGCCACTGGGACCTGCGCAATGACCCGCCGGAGTATCCGTCCATGGAGAGCGCCGTGCTGGCGCATCGGGAAGAGGCGGCCAAGTTCGTCGCGGCGTTGACCTCCGACTAGGAACAGCGTTAGCCGCCGCTCGCATGACACTGGCCGGCTGGATCCTGGCGCTGGGCATCAACGCCGCCATGGTCGCGGCCGGCTGGCTGCGCTCGCGGCGCCCGAGCAGCGTCGCGGACTGGCAGCTCGCCTCTCGCAGCCTGGCCTGGCCGGCCATCGGCTTGTCCCTCCTCGCGACCGCGGTGGACAGCGGGGATTTCGTCGCGGTGGTTGGCGGCGCCTATCAGTACGGCATCGCCTACCTGTCCACGTGGTGGCTGGGTATCCCTATCGGCTGGCTGCTGGCGACGGGCGTCGTGCTGGTGCCGGTCTACCGGGCGGGCTTCTTCACCAATGCCGAGTATCTCGAGGCGCGCTTCGGGCCGGCCATGCGCTTGTTCGGAGCGCTGGTCCAGATCCAGCAGCGCACCAACGTGATGGGCAACATGGCCTTTTCCCTGTTCCTGTTGCTGGGCGCGATCACGGGCTGGGGCGGCAGCGCGTGGTGGCTCGTGGTCGGCTTGGCGGCGCTGGCGGCGGTTTACACCGCAAGCGGCGGCTTGCGAACGGTGGTAGCGACCGACTCGCTGCAAACCGTCATGATCGTGATCGCTTCGGGCGCGCTGTGGGTCGTGGTATGGCGTGCGATCGGCGGTTGGGCGGAACTCCGCGGCCGCCTGGCCGAGGTCGATCCGGAACTGCCGGCGCAAGTGCTGTCCTATGACGGGCTGTCCGGGCCAGGGACGCCGCTTGCGCTGGTGCTGTTCGGCTGGGTCGCGGTGCATGCCGCCTACTGCATCGTCAACCACTCCCAGTCGATGCGCCTGCTGGGCGCGCGGAGCGAATGGGACATGCGGGCGGCTGTCGTGATCGCCTCGGCCGGGCTGATCGCGGTCATGTGGTGCAACGTCTCGCTAGGCATCATGAGCCGCGCGCTCTATCCGGATCTCGATCAGGTCGACGCCGCGTTCCCGCGGGTCTTCGTCGACTTTCTGGACGGCCCGCTTGCAGGCTTGGTGCTCGCTGGCGTGCTGGCCGCCTGCATTTCGACCTACGACTCGATCGGTTCGGCTCTCGGCGCCGTTTTCACGCGGGACGTGTACTGCCGTTTCCTGGCCCCGAATGCGCAGGAGCGCAGCAGTCTGGCCGTTACGCGAATCGCCGCGGTGGCTTGCGTGGCGCTGTCGTTCTTGTACGTTCCGTTCCTTGGCCAGGGCATGGTGGCGTTCTACCTGCGGCTGTCCAGCGTTGCTGTTGTGCCCCTGGCCACCGTGTTCGCGGTCGGCGCGTGGACTCGGGCGCACCCTCGCTCAGGGATCGTCGGCCTGCTTGCCGGGGTTTGCTGCGGACTCGTCTCCATGCTCGGGGACCGCATGGCATGGCCGTTGCCCGAGCAGCTGACCAGCGTGTGGTGGAGCTACTGGTGGGCGGTGGCCGTGACCGGTGGCGCGATGGCCGCCTGCTCGGCGCTGCTCGGCCCGGCGGACGCGGCAGCGCTGCGCGGGCTAACCCTCGCCAGTTGCCGGCGCGGCGAGCGCTACGGCGGTGCTGGCGACGGCTGGCTCGAAAGGTCCCGCGCGGCGGTCGCGAAGGAATCCGGGGCGGCGCAGCCGGAATCAAGGCGCTGGCGCCCCGAACGGACCACCTTGCTGTTGATCAGCGCCGCGGCCGCGGTCTTCTTTGTCGCATTTCGCTGACCCGCTTGCACTTATCGGTCAGAGCCGGAATTCGGCGGTTTGACGGCACGCGCGGCCGCCTTGGATCGCTGGGCTATAATCGCGGCTTATGAGCGCGCTGACCGAGGTTCGCGTGCCGGCCTCAAGCGCGAATCTGGGTCCCGGCTTCGACACGTTGGGGCTGGCCCTGGGCGTCTATCTGCACTGTCGGTTTCGCATCGCATCGGAGGACACAGTGCGGGTCAGCGGCCGGGATAGCGCGAGCATCCCGCCCGAATCGGAGAACCTCATCCTCAAGACCGCGCGCGACGTGGCCGAAGCGCAGGGCCATGCGCTGCCTCCGGTCTATCTGGAGATCGAGAACGAAATCCCGGTCGGGAAGGGACTGGGCTCCAGCGCCGCCGCGCTCGTGGTTGGGGTCGTGCTGGCGGATCGCGTGCTAGGCATGGGTTGGGACGAGCACCGCTTGCTGGACGAGGCGGCTCGCATCGAGGGCCATCCCGACAACGTGTCCGCCGCCGTCCTAGGGTCGGTGACCACAGCGGCGATCGGCGCGGACGGGGTCACGCGGGCAGTTCGGCTGGAGGTGCCCAGGGCGTTTTCGGTGGCCGTGGTCTGCCCGGACTATGAGCTGTCCACGCTCAAGATGCGGGCCGCGCTGCCGGACCGCTGCTCCCGCGACGACGCCGTGTTCAACATCCAGCGCGCCACCCTGCTGGTGGCGGCGCTGCTGAAGGGAAATCGCGAAGCCTTCCCGGTCGCATTCGAGGATCGCTTGCACCAGCCCTACCGGTCGCCGCACGTGCCGGGCTTGGATGCGATCCTCAAGCTGCGGGTGCCCGGGCTGCTGGGCTGCGCATTGAGCGGGGCCGGTCCGGCCGTGCTGGTGCTGTACGAGACCGGCCGCGAAGACGCCGTCCACGCCGTCGCCCGGGAATTCGAGAAAGCGGGCTGCCAGAGCGAGGTCATGTTCCCGCACCTTGACCGCACCGGGCTGGTAGTGAAGAATGTTTCGCAGCAGTGATGACGAAAACGAGGGAGTCGCTCGCCAGCCTAGGCCTGCCCGCGAATGACCCGATGCCGCCGCCTGACTCGGCAAAGCGCTTCGAAGACGGAGCTCAATACCGGATCGAGATTCCCAGCACCGAGGGCCCAGCCGCGCTGGCGGCGGTGATTTCCGAAGCGGATGCGCGCAGCGTGCCGCTGCATCGTGTGAGCCAGGGCAGCGGGATCATGCTGCTGACCGACGACGAGATCCGCGCAATGGTCTCGATGGGCGAGCGCCGGGGCATCGAGGTCAATCTCTTCGTGGGGCCGCGCGCCACGTTCGACATCGGGGCGCAGGCCTACGCAGCGGCGGGCAAGGCGCTGGGCCTGAGCCTACGCGGCAGCGACCAGCTAGTGTACGCGGTGGAGGACGTGCGCCGGGCGGTGCGGCTCGGCATCGGCAGCGTCTTGGTCTCGGACATCGGCCTGTTGCAGATCTTGGGACGGCTGAAGCGCTCGGGGGACTTGCCGCCCGATCTCATCCTTAAGACGTCGGTGATGATGGCTCCCGCCAATCCGGCATCGGCGCGCGTCTTGGAAGATCTCGGGGCGACCACCATCAACGTGCCGTCCGATCTCACGCTGGCACAGCTAGCTGCGGTGCGCGCCGCCATTGATGCCCCGATCGATCTCTATGTCGAAGCGCCGGACAATATCGGAGGCTTCGTGCGCCACTACGAAGTGCCCGACTTCATCCGCGTCGGCGCGCCGCTTTATGTGAAGCTGGGGCTGCGCAACGCGCCCGATATCTACCCCAGCGGCACCCACATCGAACACACGGCTGTCGCGCTCTCGAAGGAGCGCGTGCGGCGGGCCCGGCTGGTATTGGATCGCATCGCGCAATACGCGCCGGAGCTGGTAATGTCCGCCGCGCGGCCGTCGAACCCGCCCGAGGAGGACTGAGGCCGTGGCACCTCCCTGGCGCACCGATGGCGAGCTGTTCGAACTTGCTTCGAAGGAGCTGTTCTCCGCGGTTGTCGGAGACGTGATGGACCAGATCGGGCTGGTCCATCAGTTCCTCCCTCCTGAAATCCGTCCCCTGGATCCGAGCATGCGCCTGATCGGCCGGGCGATGCCCGTACTGGTGGCTGACCTGGACGATGACGCCCGCGGGAGCGACTCCGTGTCGCCGTTCGGGAGGATGCTGGAAGCGCTCGACGACTTGCGCGCAGGCGAGGTCTACGTATGCGGCGGCGGGTCTCCCGAGTATGCGTTGTGGGGCGAGCTGATGACGACCCGGGCGCAGGTGCTGGGTGCGGGTGGAGCAGTGCTGGACGGGTACTATCGGGACACGGACGGGATCGCCGCGCTGGGATTTCCGACGTTCGGCTATGGCGCCTACGCCCAGGACCAGCGGCTACGCGGCCATGTGGTCGATTTCCGCATGCCGATCCAGATCGGGCAGGTGCTGATAGAGCCCGGCGATATCGTGATCGGCGACCGCGACGGGGTGTGCGTCGCTCCCCGCCGCCACGAAGAAGCGATCTTCGTCCAGGCGCTGGAAAAGGTGCGTGCCGAAAAGGTCGTCCAGCGCGAGATCGAAGCAGGGATGCCGAGCCAAGAGGCGTTTGCGAAGTACGGTGTGATGTAGCGGCCGCGCTCAGAAGTGGATCCCGAAGATCTCGCCGTCCGGGCCGTCCTCTTCGGAGAGCTTGCGGTAGGAGATCCTGACCAAATAGCCCCGCGTGTTGCACGGCACGGCCTTGGCCCGGAACGGCCGGTTGATCAGCACGGGCGGCCGGTCCGGGTCCTCGCGCAGCACGTAGCGTTTGTAAGGCGAGTGCAAGATCACGGTTCTGGCATCATTCGAGCAGTCCACCCACGCGACTCTGCCGTGCGCAATCCACGCCCCGTGCGGTGCCCAGGCGTGCGGCTGCGGCAAAGGACTCGTCGTCGCGCTGGGAGGCTTCCACGGATCCGGCCTTCCCTCCACGACCGCCGTGCGGGCGAGCAGGTCAGGGACTGGCCCCGGTCTTGCGGCAAGGTCAGGCGACGGCGCCGAGCGGATCGATTGCACCTTGCGGCGAACGACCTCGGCAGCTTCTTTGGCGGCCCGGCCCGCCCAGCCGTCGAACCGCGACAGCTTGCGCAAAGCGGCGAACGCGCCGTTCCAGTCTCGAAGCAGCATTCGCGCGTGAGCGACGGCTAGCTGGTGGAGGGGTTCGGACGGGTCCGCTGCGAGGGCTCGAGTGGCGGCGCGCAGAGCCGCTTCGGCCCGGGTGCGAGGCATATCGCCGGGACGCATCAGCAGCAGCGCATAGCGATAGGATGTCCGCGACCGACGGTCGCCCAGTTCGATTGCCGCGCGGAAATATCTCTCGGCCGAATCAAGATTTCCTCGGATGAGCAGCATGCTGGCATAGGCGGCCTGGGCCCGGGCGGCGCTTGGGAAGCGCTGGGCGATGGAGCGCAACTCTTGCTCCGCGGCGTCGTGGAATCGCAGCTCCCGCTCGATCTCGGCCCGGAGAAGGGGCACTTCCCATTCAGCCGCCGCCCTCGTGCTGGCTTCGAGGTCGATCTGGGGCAGGGTGGAGAGGTCTTCGCTCGATCCCTCGCGCAGGTTTGAAAGATGCTCTCGCAGCGAGCTCGTGAGTCGGTCCGGGCCCAGTTCCGATAGCGCCCTGCTGCCGTGGCCGGGCGTCAGGCGCGTCAGCGGAACGCGCTGCGTCGCCAGCCACTGGACGAGCAGCCACGATTGCGCCTGGAACAGCTCGTCGTTGGCAACGGCGCCGTCACGCTCGGCCCGCAGCAAGGCATGCCAGTCCAGCCAATCGGAGCGCTCCAGCATCGCGACCAACAGCGCGCGCGTGTCCTGTCCGGACAGCGAGGCTGTGCGGCGGGCAAGGTACACGGCCCTGCCCTCGCGAAACCAGAGCGGCCAGCGCGGGCGGTCGAGTTGGTGCGCGTATTCGTGCGCGAGGGTAATCTGCGGGCCGGGGGCCTCGTGCCACGGCACCACCACGTAGTCTCGGTCGAGCCCGCCCACCGTGATGCCGCGCGTCCTGGAATCGGGCGGCTCGCGGAGCAACTCGTGCAACTCGAACTTGTTGGGCACGAGAAGCACTTCCAGCGGACCGTCGGCCCGCTCGGGCGGGCCCGCCCTGAAGAGGCGGTACTGTTGGCGAATCTGCTCCAAGGCGGTCGCCGCCGAGCTGGCGGTAGTCGCATCGATGCCCGGGGCTTCGAGCGCAAGCACACGGAAGTGCGGGGTTTCTGCCACCCATCCGGGCTGGGCGGACAGACTGTGCGCGAAGGCGAGAGCGGCAGCGATCCGCAGCGACGCAGCAACGCCGAGACCGGATCTGCTACTGCGAGGCAGGCGCATCTTCGTACCTGATTATGGGGCAGTTCCGCCAAAGTTGGGAGCATCGGAGGGGTGCCCAGGGCGACACAGGCGCGGCGAATCCCGAGAATGCGCGCTGACCGAAGCGCTCGGCGCCGGAGTACACTGAAGGCAGCCCCTGATGAGCGCCTTGCCCCTCCTCGGTTCGAAACGGCGCATCCCCAAGTGGTCCGGGCTCGCCCTCGGCGCGGTCCTCTCCGCCCTGCTCATCGCTTCGCTCCTCGGGCAGCAGGCGCTGCCGCAGCCCAGCGGGTTCGTCAACGACTACGCGGGCGTGCTCGACGAGCGAGTGCGAGCCGGCCTCGAGGCGCTCGCCCAAGAGTTGCAGGCCAAGACGGGCGCTGAAGTCGCGGTGGCCGTTCTCGAATCGCTGGGCGGTGAATCGCTGGAGGACTACGCGAACCGCGTCGCTGAGCACTGGGGTGTTGGAGATCAAGCCGACCGGGGCGTCTTGCTGCTGCTGGCCATCGAAGAACGCCGCTTGAGGATTGAAGTCGGATACGGCCTGGAGGGCGTCATCCCCGATGGTCTTGCGGGCCAGATCCGTGATGGCATGACCCCCTACCTGCAGCAAGGCGACTACAACGGCGCCGTCGCGGTTGGCGTGAGTGCGATTGCCACCATCGTCGCGCGGGATTCGGGCGTTACGCTTTCTGGCCAGCCCGCGCGCTCTTCTTCGCGACGACAGCGCGGCCGCGGCCCCGGCAGCTGGTTGCCCCTGCTAATCCTCGCGCCGCTGCTGCTCACGCGTCGGAGACGAGTCGGGGGCGCATGGCGCGGGGGGCCGATGACTACGGCTTGGATGCTAGCCGGGATGTCTGCGGGGATGGGGGGCGGATATGCTGGAAGAAGTCTCGGGGGCGGAGGCTTCGGAGGCTTCGGAGGCGGAGGCTTCGGGGGCGGCGGCGCCTCCGGGGGTTGGTAGGCCGCGCGATGCTGGACACGCAACGATTGCTCGACGAACTCGTTCGGCGCCTTTCCGACGCCCTGGGAGATGACTTGGTCAGCGTGGTGCTGTATGGCTCAGCTGCCGCCGACGACTTCCAGGAGCGTGTCTCGGACCTCAACGTCCTCGCCGTGCTGGCGGAGATTGGCGAGAGGCAGCTCGAGCAGGCCTACGGGCCGGTCAACTGGTGGCTGAACCGAAAGCAGCCCGCGCCCATTGTTCTTTCCGTCGAGGAAATCGAGAACGCCAGCGATGCGTTTGCGATCGAGTTCCTCGACATTCGCGCGGCTTACCGCATCCTGCACGGGGAGGATCTGGTGGGATCGATCGAAATCGAGAGCGCCCACCACCGCCATCAGGTCGAGCACGAGCTCCGCTCGCTGCTGCTGCGGCTCCGGGAAAGGTACCTCGGCATGCAAAAGGACACCAAGGCGCTGCGGGCCCTGCTGACGGATTCGTTGCCGAGCTTCAGCACGCTCTTCCGGCATGCGGTGATCCTGGATGGCCGCAAGACCGCCGTGAAGAAGCACGAGGTATTCCAGCAGGCGGCCGAAGCGTTCGGGATCTCCCCGGAACCCTTCGAGACTGTCCTGGCGCTTCGACAGGGAACGCAGCGCGTTGCCAATGCCGAGCTCCGGCCTCTGTTTCTCGCTTACCTGACAGAGATCACCAAGATGGCCGGTCATGTCGATCGCATCGACAAGGCAGCGACGGCAGCAGCGGGGTGACTGTGGTATCAAGGGGCATTCCAATGCCGCGCTTGCGGCTCTTAAGAGGGAGGTAGGAGACTCTCATGAAATACGCGCTCATCGCGATCGGCTCGCTGCTCTTGGTCGCGCTGCTCATGGGTGGCTGGTTCACCGGCCACTACAACTCCATGGTCGACCTCCGGGAGAACATCCGCGGTTCCTGGGCACAGGTCGACAACGTCATCCAGCGGCGCGCCGATCTGATCCCCAATCTGGTCAACACGGTCAAGGGTTTCGCGGCCCAGGAGCAGGAGGTGATCGGCCAGGTCACCGAGGCTCGCGCCGCCTTGGGCGGCGCTCGGACACCGTCCGAACGCATCGCCGCCAACGACATGCTGGGCGGGGCGCTGTCGCGGCTGCTGGTCGTCGTGGAGAACTATCCGGATCTCAAGTCCAGTCAGAACTTCATCAGGCTGCAGGACGAATTGGCCGGGACGGAGAACCGGATTGCCGTCGAGCGGCGCAAGTACAACACGGCGGTCCAGGCCTACAACGCCACGATCGCGAAGTTTCCGGCCAACGTCGTCGCCTCGATGACGGGTTTCGCGCGGGAGGATGCCTACTTCGAGACCGACGAGTCGAACCGCGAAGCTCCCCCGACGGTCGATTTCGGCACGGACGGCTGAACGGCGGCGTTCCAGGTTGCAACCGAAGGTCCGAGAACGTCAAGAGCTGGAGGCCGCGATGGCGTTCCGGTGCGTGCTGGAGTTCGACAGGAAACCCTTGGAGGGAGCAATTCGGCCAGCGGAAAGTCCCGTGCTGTGGTATTTCTATAGCATGCGGAGTTTGATTCCAATACTCGTTGGAATTGTTTTGGCTGCTTCCACGGTGGCCCGCGCCGCACCGAGCTTGCGAGCTACCTCGGGCTCGCAGGCCGAGCAGAACCGACTCGCCGACGACGACCACCTGTCGCGCATGCAGGACAAGGCGATGGTCCAGCGCTGGGCCCGCTTGGAATTGCTGGTTCCGGTCAAGGAGAAGACGAGGGACTACTACTTGCACGCCGTGCCCTCCGACTACCGCTACCTGCGGCCGTGGGCGCGCCTGCTGTTGGAGCGGCTAGCCAGCCAGTATCGCGCGCGGTTCGGCCAACCGTTGCGCGTCACAAGCTTGGTGCGGACAGTCAGCTATCAGAGGCAGCTGGCGCGTCGCAACGGCAACGCCGCCGCTGCCACCGGCCCGAAGGCGTCCGCGCATCTCACCGGCGCCTGCCTAGATATCTCGAAGAAGGGCATGACCCGCAGCCAGCAGGCGTGGGTGCGCAATGTCCTGTACCAGCTGCGCTCGAAGAAGTACCTATACGCGATCGAAGAGTTCAGGCAGCCTACGTTCCATGTATTGGTTCACCGGAGCTACGAGGACTATGTCGCGCAGCGCACGAGCGCTGCCAAGCGCTAGGAGCATGCTTGGCAGCGGGTGAGCGATGTCCCGCCCGGCCCAGCGTGCCAGCGGCATCCGGCCGCCGCAACTGCTGTTGGACATCGAAGAGCCCGCAGGGATTTTCCGGCGGGCGTTCCGGCGATTGAAGCCGCGGACGGAGCCGCCGGAATTCGAGGTGCGCTTCCGCGCCTACGCGAGGCTGAAGTCCAGCATCCGCTTCGATGCCGCAACTGAGACCATTCGGGCAGACGTCTCCGACCTAGTGCAGCAAGCTCCGCCCGAAGTCGTCGAAGCGCTGGCCACGATCCTGCTGTGCAAGCTGTACCGCAAGCGCGTTTCGACTGCAGTGCGCGATCAGTACGAACGCTGGGTGCACACGCCGGAGACTCAGCGGGGGATGTTGGAAATCCGCAAGGATCGGGGCCGAAAGCGGGCGTTGTCGGCGGCCGGGGAAGCCTATGACCTCGACACGCTATTCGATCAGTTGAACGCGAGGCACTTCGCGTCCGAGTTGCACAAGCCGGAGTTGGGCTGGAGTTCCCGGCCCTCGCGGAGGCGGCTCGGCTACTACGATGCCGCTCATGACGCGATCGTCATCAGCCGAATCCTCGATCGCAAGGCGGTGCCGCAACTGGCCCTGGAGTACGTGCTCTATCACGAAATGTTGCACGTCAAGCATCCCGTGCAACTGCGCGAAACTTCGCGCCGTGTGCACACGCCGGAGTTTCTGGCCGATGAGCGGTGCTTTCCCGGCCTAGATCGGGCCAAGCGGATCCTGCAGTCCTTGTAGGCTCGCCCCGTCGACTGCCGGGGTTCGCGGCACCGCTCCGCTGTGACAGAATGAATTCGCCATGAGCCGATCCCATCTGGCGCGTCGAACCTTCATCGGCAGTGCCGTCGCTGCGCAAGCCGCCCGCGTCGCCGGCGCCAACGACCGTATCCGGGTCGGAATCATCGGCGTCGGCAATATCGGCACGCGGCACCTGCAGCGGCGTCTGCTGCCCATGATGCGCCGTGACGGAACCATCGACGTGACCGCGGCCAGTGACATCTACGACCGTGCCAAGTTCCGTGCCAAGGAACTCATCGGCTTGGCCGACCGCGATGTGCACCATGCCTACCAGGACCTGCTGGCCCGCGATGATGTCGATGCCGTCGTGATTTGCACGCCCGACCACCTGCACGCCAGGATGGCGATCGACGCCATGCGCGCGGGCAAGGATGTCTATCTCGAAAAGCCCATGTCGCGCACGATCCCAGAGGCCAAGGCCATCGCCGAGACGGCGCGGGAGACGGGCCGGGTCTTGCAGATAGGCAGCCAGTGGGTGTCTGACCCGGCGTATGCTCGCGCCCGGGAGATGGTGCGGAGCGGCCTGGTCGGGCCGGTCGTCATGGCCCAGTCGAGCTACTCGTCGAACCACGCGTCCGGTGTCTGGCAGTACTACGTGGACGAGGAGGCCAGCCCGTCGACGGTGGATTGGCAGCGCTTCTTGGGCGGTGCCCCGGAGCAGCCGTTCAGCGGCGAGCGGTTTTTCCGCTGGCGCAAGTACTGGGATTTCTCAGGCGGGATCGGCACCGACTTCCTGTACCACCGGCTCAGCCCGCTGCTGTATGCGCTGGGGCCGCGCTTTCCGCGCAGGGTGAGCGCGCACGGCGGGATCTACCTGTTCCGAAACCGCCAGGTGCCGGACACGTACTCGACTACTGTCGAGTACGATGACTTGGTCGTGAACTTGGTCGGCTCGTGCGGCTCCCAAGCTTCGAACACCCTCCACGGCCCTGCGGTCTTCGGCCAGCGTGCCGCGATCTCGATTCTTCCGGGCATGGTCCGGGCGACGCCCGAACGCATCTATGCCGAGGAGTTCCGACGACAGGCCGGTGCGGACCTAGTCGAGATTGAAGTTGACAATCGAGATCAGCAGACGGCGCGAACCGCGCATATGCGCAACTTCCTGCAGTGCGTGCGAACCCGCCAGAAGCCGATCTTCGACGCGTGGTTCGGCTACCAAGTGATGGTTGCGATCAGCTTGGGCGTGGAGTCCTACCGGGCCGGCCGCATGATGGGCTTCGATCCGGAGAGCGAGCGGATCTTGGCGGATGTCCCAGCGAGGCATCCCGGCTACGAAGGGAGCGGAAGCAACGATCCGGACGCTCCGCCGGCCTACCAGAAACGCCCGGCCGCCTGACGGCCGCGGAAGGCGAGCGCGGGTGCTGCGCTACTCGGCTTGCTGGGCCCTGCGCAGGGCCTCGCCCAGCGAGCCCATCTTGTTGTCCGGAGCTTCCTTTTCCCTGCGCGGCTTGGCCTGCCGTTCCGGCGCCCGGCGCCCGCCTCGCTGGCCCTTCGCGTTGCGGCTGCCTTGATTGCGGTCGCGCTCGCCCTTGGGGTGGGCGGCCTTGGCCCGCAAGAGCTTGCCGTCGATCGGAGCACGGTTGAAGCGACGGATGATGGCGTGCATCTCTTCGTCGTTGGGAGCCTCGACAAAAGCGTAGCCCTTGGATTCTTGCGTCTCAAAGTCTCGGATGACGCGGACAGCGTCGCAGACCAAGTCACTGCTCTCGAGCCACGACTTGATATCGTCCGCCGTGACCCAGGTCGGCAGGTTGCCGAAAAAGATGTTGTGTCCCATATGGGCCGAATGCTTCCTGTTTGATTTAGAGTCTGGCACCCTAGATGGGTCCAAGGGACAACGTACAAAGTACGCTGGTTGCCCCGCCTCGCCACAGGATACCATAGCTGGCTCTGGCCAATCTCCGCATACGCGCCTCGCACCGATAGGGCGCCGCTGCCCTCAGAGGCGCTTGAACCACTCGCCGAGGACGTGCAGGGCAGGCTTTGCGAGCGGTCGGTGGGATGGATCGAACGGACTGCTGCGGCCGTGGCTGGGCCATTTCCACCAAAACATCCCCGTCACGTCCGGGGCTTGGGCGAACCTATCCAGCCAGATCTCATAACAGCGGGATTGCAGCGCGGCGTCCAGGGCGCTGCTGTTCTCCTCCCACGGGCGGCTGGCCGCTGTCGCGAGGGCGGGGAAGCCGACCTCCGTGAACAGGACCGGTCTGTGGAAGTCGGATTGCAGCTGGCTGATGCGGCGCATGGCAGCGAGGATCTCGGGGGAATCAGGCTGCGGGGGCGCGCCCTCCCGAGCGATTGGGAAATAGAAGTTGACACCGATATAGTCCAAGGCATCCCAAAACGCGATCCGCTCGAGTTCTCGCTCCCAGTGCGCTGCGTAGGTCACCGGCCCGAGGTAGATCCGCCGGACTTGCGCAATCAAGCCCCGCCATGCGTCCTCGCGCATCGTCAGTCCGGCTAGTTCGTTGCCGATGGACAGGATCTCGACACCGTGGGCCTGTGCGAACCGTGCGTAGTGGAGCATCCAATCTCGGTAGTCCTCGAACCAGGCATCGAATCGATCCTCGTCCCGAAACGAAATGTCGCCGTGAAATCGGCGCCCTGCCCAGAGGTGCGGCTTAAGCATGACGGCGAGCCCGGCTCGCCGGGCTTGCGCGACTGACCTAGACAGCCTTGCATCCGATTCGAGGGTACGGAATCGAATAGTCGCCTCGTCGGGCGCTGCCGTGAAGGCATAAGGGACCAGCGCCACGGAGTTTGCGCCCAGATCGCGGATGCGGGCCAACTCCTGGCCAGCCGCCAAGCTGCCGTAGCCGCCATCGCCCCTGCCTTCATGCGAGAACGATATGCCCTTGAGATAGGCTGGCGGGCGCACGGGAGGGTCTGCCGGCGGCATGGTTGTCTCGCAAGGTGGGATGCAGTCCGCACAAAGCCGCAGCGATGCCTCCATCGGCTCGCGGTATAGCGTCTCGGCCACCGAAACACCGTGCCGTGCCGCGACACTTTCGACCCACGCGCCGCCGATGGCGTCGCGAGCAAGCGGAGAAATCCGGCGGCGCTCCATCCCGAACGCTGCCGCCGCGGTGTAGCGGTCTTCCTGGCAGGCGATTCGCGAGGCCGCCTCCCGCAGGCCCAAACCTCCGTATTGGCCAATGGCGTAGCGAGCCAGCGCCAGCGCCATGGCTCCAGATCCCGGCTCGCCCCAGGCTTCGCGCATGGCCAGCAGCGGCTCCGAGCGCGGATCTTCCGGCAAGAGGTCGGGCGTGGCCATCAGCACGGGGCCGTTGGAGGCGTCGAGAGTGAAGCTGTTGGCGGCGTTGCGCCCGGCGCCCAGACTGCGCATCGCCCTCTCCGAGTCGGTCACGTGAACCGAGATCGGCCCGCTCGCCGCAGGCAGTCCCAGCCGTTCTCGGTAGAGCGACAATCGCTCATCCGCGCGCTCCAGCCAGAGGCGACGGGCCTCTGGCGTGAATCGAGCCCGGTCGAATCGGATGCTCCAATGGTCGGATGCCGATTCGGCCCAGGCGGCCGGCTTGTCGCCTGACGGAGGCGGAAGCGGCAAAGCTACCGCCAACCCGGCCGCCACGGACAGTATTGCCGCGCTTCGCAAGGAGGGCCTCCGCCAGCTGCGCCAAGGAAGCGATGCTGCCGCCGCGGCTGCAACCGCCAGGGCCGCGGGCACGTAGCTCGCACCGAGGCGGGCCAGCAGCCGCGAGTCGACTTGAGACTCCCCGAGCAGAAAGTACAGCAGGCAAGCCGGCGCGGCGAATGCGCTTAGCGGCATTAGCTCGGATCGCCTCAGCCCGGAGCGCAGAAGCAGCCCGATTCCGATCCCGAGCAAGACTGCCAGCACTTGCTGCGCGAGATCCCCGCCCTGCGGTGCGCTCAAGGACTGCAACAACAGTTCCAACGGCCCGCGGCTGGACCATCCATAGCGCAGGAGCTCGATGCAGATCGAGGCGCCGAGCCAAAAGGCCACGCATGCAGCTGCGAGCGACGTTGCCAGCTTGGTGCGGCAGGCCAGCCACGCCGCCGCCCCGAAGGCGGCCAAAGTGAGCAGCAGCGGACCAAACGCTTGCAGGGCGTGCAAGGTCCAAGGCGCGCTGTGCGGTAGCGCCGCCTGAGTTCCGAAGCGACCCTCGATCAATTCGGCGTCACCGAATGCCCGCAAGATCCACGTGCATGCGGTGGGCAGCGCGTTGACGAGCCACGCCCCGAGCAGGCAGCCGGCCATGCCCGTTACGAAGTCGGCCGCGCGATTCGCGGCCAGCTCAAACGCTCGGTTCATCGTGCCCACCCGTTATAATCTCTGAAACCATGGCACGGACATCAAGAAGGGAATTCGTTGGCAGCGGGCTGGCAGTCTCTGCCGGCCTAGCCAGAGCGTTGGCCAAAGACTCCTCGTCGCGCATCCGGTTGGCCGTCACTACCGACGAGATCGACGACGATCTTCAATTCGCGCTCGATTTTCTCGGCCGGCATGGCTTGGACTATTGCGAAATCCGCCATCTGTGGGGCAAGTACAACACTTCGTTGCCGATCGAGAAGATCCGGCACGCGAAGACCCTGCTGGACGACGCCGGCATTCGCCTTGCGATTCTCGACACAGGATTCTTCAAAGTACCGTTGCCGGACAGCGATTCCGCCGATGGCGCCAAGGCGCTGAAGAAGCAGTGGGACTTGCTCGACCGGGCGTTCGAGCGGGCCGAACTGCTGGACACGCGTCTGATTCGAACCTTCGCGTTCACCTACCCCCGCGGCGGCCAGCCGGATCCCGCAGCCTACCCCAGGGTCTTCGAGCTGGTTGGCGAGTCCGCCGAGCGCGCCCAGCGGGCGGGCTTCCGCCTTGCCGTCGAGAACGTTGCAGGCAGCTACGTGGAGACGGCGGCGCATGCAGCGGAGATGCTGGCGCAGGTGCGGTTGCCAGCCTTGGGCCTGACGTGGGATCCGAACAACTCCGCCCGCGCCGGGGACGACGAGCCGTTTCCCGCCGGCTACGAATCCCTCGACAGTTCCCGGATTTTCCACGTGCACGTCCGCGACTACCGACGCACCACTGAGGGTGACTTCGAATGGTGCGGGGTCGGCGATGGCGAATTCGATCATGTGGGCCAGTTCAGGGCGCTGCTAAACGATGGTTACGACGGCGTGGTTTCGCTGGAAACCCACTACACGATTCAGGGCAGCAAGGCGGCTGCCAGCGAGCATTCCCTGAAGGGGCTGCAGGCCGCGGTCAAGCGTGTCTAGCACGGCTGCGATGGTCGCCTCGGAAGCCAAGTGACGCGATTGCGCGCCGGGGCTCCCAGCACAATTCGCACCGGCGAATCCGCGGCCGCGCTCGCGCATGGGTGACGCATGCAACTGACCGCCGTCGATTGGGCGATTCTGGCGTGCTTCCTCGCTTTTTCGCTGTTGGTCGGATTACGGGTTGCCAAGAGCGCCGGAGGCGACTTCTCGTCGTTCTTCTTGGCTGGCCGCAGACAGCCCTGGTGGCTGCTGGGCATTTCGATGGTCGCCACGACGTTTTCGACCGACACGCCCAACCTGGTCGCTGACATCGTCCGCCGGGACGGCGTGCTGGGCAATTGGACCTGGTGGTCCTTCTTGCTCTCCGGGATGCTGACGGTGTTCCTGTACGCCAAGCTGTGGCGTCGCTCCGGCGTCGCGACGGACGTCGAGTTCTACGAGCTGCGCTACTCGGGTAAGACGGCGGCGTTCCTGCGGGTCTTCCGGGGCGTCTACCTGGGTTTGGTGTTCAACGTCTTGATCATGGCCGCGGTCTCTCTCGCGGCGGTCAAGATCGGCTCGGTGATGTTCGGCTGGAGCCCCGTTCAGACGCTCGTCGTTGCCGCCAGCGTGACATTGGCCTACAGCGCCCTGGGCGGGCTGCAGGGCGTGCTGCTGACGGATCTGGCCCAGTTCAGCATGGCGATGGTCGGATCGGTGGCCGCGACCGTCTACATCGTCCGGCTGCCCGAGGTCGGCGGGCTGAGCGGCATGCTGGCGCACGAGGCCGTGCGGCAGCGGACGGCGTTCTGGCCCTCGTTCGAAACGATGTCCTGGATTGATCTGGCCCCGGTGTTCCTGATCCCGCTGATGGTGCAGTGGTGGGCTGCGTACTACCCGGGGTCCGAGCCGGGGGGAGGCGGCTACCTCGTCCAACGCATGCTCTCAGCCAAGAACGAGTCGCACGCGCTGGGCGCGACGCTGCTGTTCAACCTGCTGCATTACGGCTTGCGACCGTGGCCGTGGATCGTTGTGGCCTTGGCTTCGCTGATCGTATTTCCGGATCTCGGCACGATTCAGGAGCGCTTTCCCCATGTGGCGGCCGATGTGGTGCGGAATGACCTGGCGTATCCGGCCATGCTGACGTTCCTGCCGCCAGGCCTGCTGGGCTTGGTGGTCACCTCGCTCGCCGCCGCCTACATGTCCACGATGTCGACTTCTTTGAACTGGGGATCCTCGATCTTGGTCGGAGATGTCTACCGCCGCTTCCTGCGTCCCGCTGCCAGCGAAGCGCAGCTGGTCTGGGCAGGGCGGTGGTTCACTGTCCTGTTGATGGTGCTTGCATGCGGCGTCTCGCTGACCATTGAGAGCGCTCTGGGCGTGTTCCAGATCCTCTTGCAGATCGGGGCAGGGACGGGATTGCTGTTCCTGCTGCGCTGGTTCTGGTGGCGCATCAACGCTGCTACCGAGCTGGCCGCGATGGTCGCATCGTTCTCGATTGCCTTGGCGATGCCGGTGATAGGCCCGGGATTGGATGCATGGCAGCAGCTTCTGATCGGCGTGGCGCTGACCACAGCTTGCTGGCTGCCGTTCGCCTACCTAGGCGCTCCGACTGACGAGGTGATTCTGGTCAGCTTCTATCGCAAGGTTCGTCCAACCGGCCCCGGCTGGAAACATGTCGCCCGCCAGGCCAGCACGGAGGTCTCCCCGGACAGAGCCGTCAGCCTGACACCGCCTTTGGTTGCCTCTCTGCTCGGTTCGATTGCGATCTACGCTCTGATGTTCTCGACCGGATACCTGTTGTACGGAGAGGTCGCCCATGCGTTGGCGGCCGCGGTAGTGGCCGGACTCAGCGCTCTGGGCTTGGTCCGCGTTTGGCAGCGCAATGCCGAGTGCTTCTAGCCGAGCGGAATCGACGTGGAGAGTCCCGGGACCAGCCGCGACAGCTGTGTCGCGCTGCTGCGCGGAATCAATGTCGGCGGACGGAACCGCCTGCCGATGGACGAGCTTGCTCGCTTGTTCGAGCGTGCCGGGTGCGTTTCAGTAAGAACCTATATCCAAAGCGGGAACGTCGTGTTCGCGGCGGCACCGTCGATCGCGCTGAGCGCTCGGGAATCCGTCGCGGCGACAGTTTCCGCCCGGATGGGCACTGACATCCCGATCGTTCTGCGGTCTGTCGGCGAGTTGGCCCGGGTGGTCGGCGAGAACCCGTTTGTTGGCGGATCGCAGGATCCCCGCGCGCTGCACGTAGGCTTCCTGTCCGGCCGGCCAGTGCCGGAGCGAGTCTCGAGCCTCGATCCGGAGCGGTCTCCGCCGGACGAGTTCGTTGTGCGCGGAAGAGAGATCTATCTGCGCCTGCCGAACGGCGTGTCACGAACTCGCCTGACTGTCAGCTACTTGGAACGAGTGCTTGCGATGCCAGCCACCTTCCGCAACTGGAGAACTGTCGTGAACTTGTTGAAAATGGCAAGCGGATAGGCTCCCAGCGACTCCGGGGACCGCCGCTCATGCTACGGTCTAGTCCTAGCCGCCGATGCCGCTCGTGCGGTTCGGCGCAGAGAGACAGGATGGCACGAAGGATCAGAACGGTTCAGGGGAGTCTGCAATGCCCACCGACACGGCGGGAATTCATCGCCGCATCGGCAGCCGGCTTGCCTTTGGCGGCGTGCGCTGACGCTGTGCCTGAAGATCCGTCCGGGCCTACGACCGCAGACTTCGATGCCGCCGCGGCGCGTCCGGTGCTCGATGTGTCGCAGCTGGACACCCCTCTGATCATCGACTCCATCCGCCTGTTGGAGAGGGACGGCGAGCAGTTCGTCCATGTGCGTTCGAAAGACGGGGCCGAAGGGGTATCGCTGACCAACGGTCGCCGCTATCTCAGGCCGATTCTTCAAGAACTTGTGATCCCCTTCTTTCTCGGCAAGGACGCCCGCACGTTAGAGTCCGACCTGCTCTTCGAGCTGTATCGGCATCGCAGCAACTACAAGCTCCAGGGCCTCGCGCTGTGGTCGGCGCAGGCATGGGTGGAATTCGCATTGCTCGACATGCTGGGCCGCGCCTGCGGCAAGTCGATCGGTGACCTGCTGGGCGGGACGCTTCGCGACGAGATCGACTTCTACGTGGCAAGCGGCCGCCGGGACTCGACTCCGGAGGAGGAAGTCGAGTACCTGCAGTCCTTGGTCGACGAGACCGGTGCGAAAGCGGTGAAGTTCCGGCTGGGCGGGCGCATGAGTCGCAACCTCGATGCTTCCCCGAGGCGGTCGGAGTCCCTGATTCCGCTAGCTCGCAAGGCGCTGGGAGACGCGATCGACTTACACGGCGACGCGAATAGTTCGTACGACCCCGAGCACGCGTTGCCGATCGGGCGCCTTCTCGAGGAGGTTGGAGCCGTCTACTTCGAAGAGCCCTGCCCGTTCGACCATCTCGAGGACACCAAGGTCGTGGCAGACTCGCTGTCCCTGCCGGTTTCCGGAGGCGAACAAGAGTACAGCGAGCGCAGGTTCCGCTGGATGATTGCCAATCGGGGAGTGGACATTGTGCAGCCCGACCTGCATTACTACGGGGGCATGATTCGTTCGGCCCGGGTGGCCAACATGGCCGAGCTGGCCCACATGCCGACGACGGTCCATATTTCCGGAGGCTTCGGCTTCGTCTATATGCTGCACTTTGCGTCTCGGACGAAGGACATCGGACGGTACCAGGAGTACAAGCGGAATATCGAGCGGTACGCGGACTGGTTTGATCCGGCGCTTTCTATCCGAGACGGCAAGCTGGCCGTGCCGACCGGCCCGGGCGTTGGGATCCGGGACATCGCGGCGGTGATTCGGGGCGCGCGCGAAGTCGCCTGAAGGCCGAAGGGCCCTCGTCATTGGTTCACCGGCTCACGCTCCGGCCGTCTCGCTTGTAGCGATCCAGCAATCGTCGCATGCTGATCACCCGCTCCGGCGCTTCCGCCGCGAGATTGGTGGTCTGCCCAGGATCCTCCCGCAGATTGAACAGCTCAACATCTTGGTCATGGGCTCTTGCAAGGCGCTGTTGCCGGAACCACTCGGGCTCGCGGTTCGCTCCGCCGTTGTTGTCGCCGGTCGGGTGGTCTATGAGCACCCAATCTCCCTGGCGGATTCCGAACCAGCCCCTAGAGCCGTGATGGACCGTGGCCTCGCGCACGGGCGAGTCGCCGTCGGCACCGAAGAGCGCCTCGCTCATGTCGTAGCTGTCCTCCGCCGCGTCGGTCGGCAGCTGGAAACCGACGATTGCCGCCACCGTTGCCATCACGTCGGTCAGGCACAGCACCTCGTCCTGCACGCTGCCTGCCGGGATCTTGCTTGGCCAGCGCGCCAGAAACGGCACGCGATGACCGCCCTCCCAAAGGTCCCGCTTCAGGCCCCGCAGCGTGGCCATGCTGGCGTGGCGGTACTCCAAGATCCGCCGGTACGCGTCAACCTCCGGGCCATTGTCGCTGGTCACGATGACCAGCGTGTTGTCGGCCTGACCGCTTCTTTCGATTGCCGCCAGCACCTCGCCGACCGACCAGTCCACTTCCGCGACGAAATCCCCGTAGAGGCCGGCCGCGCTCTGATCCTTGAAGTCCTTGTTGGGCACGACGGGGCGGTGCGGGGCCAGCGGCGCGAAGTAGAGGAACCATGGCTGCGCCTTCTCGGCCGCCCTCGCGATGAAGCCCACCGCTTCCTCCGTGAAGCGAGGCAGCATGCGCTCGAATTCGAAGCCGGGCGACTTCGTTCCGCGGTTGTTGTTGCCTCCCATGAGATAGGCGGGTAGGTGCGTCAGGTCGAACGCCAGCGTTGGTCGTGCCAGCACTTTGCCGTTCTCAACAAACCCCCAAGCGGGCTTGGCAAGCCCGAACGAGTACGTGAAGCCGTGCTGGGCCGGGCCATTGATCACGGGCTTCGACCAGTCGATGTTCTTCACGATCTGGTCTCGCGATTCATCGAGCAAGTGCCAGCGACGCCCGAGGTGCCACTTGCCGACCATGCCGGTCTCGTAGCCCTGTCGGCGAAGCATGTCGGCTAGGGTCAGTCGGTCAGGCTCGATCAGAGGAGGAGACGATCCGTTCAACACTCCGCGCTTCAACCACGTGCGCCACGCGTAGCGGCCAGTCAGAAGTCCATAGCGTGTTGGAGTGCAGACGCCGTCCGGAGTGTGAGCGTCCGTGAAGCGCATGCCCTCGGCGGCGAGCCCGTCGAGGTTCGGGGTCGGTATTTTGGACTCCGGGTTATACGCTCCTACGTCCCCGTAGCCGAGATCGTCGGCCAATATCACGACGACATTGGGATTCGAGAGTGCTGGAGCCGCCGATCCCAGCAGGACGGCAAGACCTAGTGCGAGTCGCATCGGACACAGGATAGAGCATCCCAGTCACCACCGACCCCGTTGCTCGATCAAGTCCTTGGATGTAGGGAAGTTTGAACTGGCCGAATCCGCGATTTGATCGCAGTTAGGACGAGTTGTCCTGTAAATTGCAACATAACCCGCCATAATGAGTCGAATAATGGCGATTGAGAGAAAGTTCTTGCGCCTTTCTGCGGGGCATTGCTTCCTGTTCGGACTGCGGGGGACGGGAAAGAGCACATGGCTACACAGAGCCCTCCCGAATGCTCTCTGGATCGACTTACTCTCCGCGGCTCAGCAGCGCCTCTATGCCACCCGTCCGGAGCGCTTGCGGGAACTGGTCGCGGCCAACCCTGGTCCGGACGACGTTGTGATTGATGAAGTGCAACGGGTGCCAGAGCTGTTGACGGTCGTGCATCAGTTGATCGAGCAGCCTGAGTGCCCGCGCTTCGTGCTGACAGGCTCCAGTTCTAGGAAGCTCAAGCGAGCCGGCGTCGATCTGTTGGCAGGTCGTGCGGCGCTCCGCCTCATGCATCCATTCATCGCCGCAGAACTCGGGCCGAGATTCAGTCTGGACGCGGCTCTTGAGGTTGGGCTGCTGCCCATCGTCTGGGCCGCGCGAGACGCTGCGGACACCCTGAGCTCATATGTTGGGCTGTCTGTGCAGCAAGAGGTGCAGGCGCACGGCCTTGTCCGGAACACCGGGGCGTTCTATCGCTTTCTCGAAGCGATCAGCTTTGCCCACGGGGCGACTCTCAACGTAAGCGAGGTCGCCCGCGAATGCGCGGTTAGCCGCAAGACAGTCGAGGGATACGTGGAGATCCTAGAAGACTTGTTTCTTGCGTTCCGTGTGCCTGTCTTCACGAAGCGTGCGAAACGGCACATGGCTGTTCATCCCAGATTCTTCTTTGCCGACGCAGGCGTATACCGGTCGCTGCGGCCCGCCGGCCCGCTAGACCGACCCGAAGAGGCTCGCGGAGCGGCTCTCGAGGGGCTCGTGGCACAACATCTGAGGGCTTGGCTGAGCTACTCTCGATCGTCCGCCAGCCTCTACTACTGGAGGACTCGCGCCGGCAGCGAGGTGGACTTCGTGGTCTACGGAAAGGACGAATTCTGGGCGCTGGAGGTCAAAAGCTCTCGCCGGGTGCGGCCGGCCGACGTCCGTCATCTGAAGCGGTTTCGCGAAGACTACCCGCAGGCCCGTCTACGTCTCGCGTACGGAGGGGATGAGCGGCTAGAGATCGATGGAATCCTGTGCCTACCAGCGGAAGTGTTGCTCCGCGAGATCATGCCGGGCCGGCCACTGCCATGAATCACGCGCGGACCTCCCACAGGCATCGACAAGGCGGGGGAGCGCCGATCGGTTCGCGGTCTTCTCAGGCAGCCGAAGTCTCGCTACCATGCGGCAATGCGACGCCTTTCAAACCGACCGTCCCTGCACCGTACTCCGCACGGAGCGTACGAAACAGCTCAACACTACATCGGTGATCTGATCTATGGCACGAATGACGGCCTCCTCACCAGCTACGCGATCGTTGCCGGGGTTTCCGGAGGGGCCCTGTCATCTACCGCTGTGCTCATCGTCGGAATCGCCAACCTGTTCGCGGACGGCCTATCGATGGGTGTTGGCAATTTCCTGAGCATTCGCGCTCGGGAGAGCGCTAGAGAGAGGCAGAACCTGCCCGAGGAGGAGGCGTACCCGGCCCGACACGGATTGGCTACGTTCTTGGCGTTTGTTGTGGCTGGCGCAATTCCCCTCGTGCCTTATGTCGTTCCTGGATTGGGGCACCGCTTCCTGCTGGCGTCAGCGCTGGCACTCGTCGCGCAATTCGCGGTCGGCGCTCTGCGGTCCCTAGTCACGGCCAGCCGGTGGTGGGTCAGCGGTCTTGAGATGCTGGGACTGGGCGTCTTGGTAGCGGTCGTCGCATATGCGACGGGTGCCGGTGTCGCTGCGATTGTGTAGGGCGAAGCGTCGTCTGCGAGAACAACGATCAACGTACCTTGGCCGCGTGTCCGCGGCTGAGCCGCTAGGAATAGGCCCTCCATTCCTTTGAGGGCTGGCATGTCCTGTCAGCGATGCCGCGGTTTCTGACCAAGGACAGAACGACGTCTGATCGGTCATCGGATTCGGCGGCCAGAGATCCCCAATGTCTGCGGCCCAAGTTGCCGGGATTTCGCATTCCGCCGAAGCTGATTGCTAGGACGTGGTCGAGGTTCTCGAGTGCTCTGGCAGGAACCATGTCATTGAAAGGAGCCAGAGGGATGCAGATCTGGTTATCGATCAAGGCCACTGGGGCCGAGACGAATTTCTCTGCAAGCTGCTACGTAAGTTGCCGCAGTGTAGCGGCCCCGTACGCGCATTCGAGTCGGCCCGAAGCTCAGTTCTCGGCAGAGTGAGCTGGCTGAGGCTTGCTGCCCGGTGTTCTTTTCTCGAACAGAGCAACCTTGATCTCTGCGGCCCGCGTCCGCGTTCGGGCGATGTCGTAACTGTTCTGCATCCTCATGAGCGTGTCCATCGATACGCCGAACGCTTTCTCGATCCGCAAAGCCATTTCCGGTGAGAGGCGTGCGCGCTCATTCAGAACCGCCGAGAGCGCGGCCCGCGTGACGCCCAGCACGCGGGCTGCCGCCGTCACCGAGAGATCGAGAGCCTCGATGATTTCGTGCCTTACGAACTCGCCGGGATGGGCGGGTTTCTTCATACGGATGCCTTGTGCCGAGTTCATGTCTACTCCTCAGTGGTAATCCTCATAGTTGAGATCGACAATCTCCATCTCCTCACGGTCGATCCGGAACGTGAGCCGCCAGTTCGCGGTAACAGACAAGCTCCAACTGCCCCGGCGATCACCGGTCAGCCTGTGCGCCCGCCAGATCGGCACGCTGCGCAGTTCTTCCTCCCGTTCCATGTCCTGAGGAAAGGAGACAATGCGCCGCAGCTTCGGTGCGATGGCGGGCTGTACGCCAGCGGCATCAACGCCTTGGATGAACCGGCGCAACCCCTGTGAACCACGTTCCTGATCTTCGCCCTCGATGGTATTCCGGCAAGTGAATAGCGTCAAGCTACACTTTCCACTGCGCGGGTCACACCGCGCGGTTGCGCAAGTTCCGGCACCCTGTGCCTATACAGAGTGTCCTCGAAGACAGTGGGCGGTCCGGCGCCCGGCCGCCTTGGCGGAAATCACTGATTTGGCAACGGCCGTGCCAAACGTGATGGCTCCTCTCAAGCGAGCGGCGGCCTCCAGTGCGGAGCTCTCCAGTCGCGTTAGGCCAATCCATTCGCGGACTACGCGTCAACCTTGCTGCAGATGCGCTGCATACACTTGCGTGCCGCCACGAGCCAGCCTGCGTCCGCAGCGCACACCCCAGCGCCCACCTACAATAGTGGCGATTCAACATGCCCCTAATACCCCGCTTGCCCATGACCGCCGGCATGCTGTTCGCTCTGGCCGGTGCATGCCAGTTCTTGTGTGCCGCCGAGCTGCCGCCACCCGCCGAACGCCAGATCGACTTCATGCGCGACGTCGATCCGATCTTCGTCCAGCACTGCTACGCCTGCCACGGCGACGATGCCGCGATGAACGGCTACAGTCTGTGGCGGAGAAAGTCCGCTGAGCGCGGCGGCTACTCTGGCAAGCCCGGATTTGTCAGGGGAGATAGCGCGAACAGCCGCTTGATCCACTTAGTGGCCGGACTGGAAGAGAATCTGATTATGCCGCCAGCCGGCGGCCCTCTGACTGACGAACAGATCGGCATCCTGCGCGCTTGGATCGACCAAGGCGCGCCGTTCGCCAGCACGCGCTTCGACGACAGCACCAAGCGCGAGGAACAGCCTTGGGTTCACATGGACTACGGCCCGGTGATCTCGGCCAGCGTAACGGTGAAGGAGCCGGAAGATCCCCGGGCGGACAAGCAGCCGGGCGACAACGTCAGCTACAAGTCGCACGCCGTCATGCTCGGGGCCGAACGCCGCGCCGGGGTCATCTTTGATACCGAGCTGTTGCGGATGTCGGCAGGATGGAACGGTCCGCAATACGTTTTGACGGGCACGGTCTATGACTGGAGGCATGGGCCGCACCCGCACTTGGATGGCAAGCCCGTGTTCGAGACCCCGGTCGCCCCGGGCTGGGCTCGTGACGGCAGCTTCGCCGATCCCCGCCCCGAGAGATTTGGTCCGCTGCCAGCGGATTGGGCCAGGTACAAGGGGCGCTACATGTTCGGCGACAGGGTGGTGCTCGAGTACAGCGTAGGCGATGCCAACGTGCTTGAAATGCCGGGCTTAGAGACCGATTGGGGAGTTGAGGCACTGACTCGCACCATCGAAGTCGGCCCTTCGCGCGAGCCGCTCTTGCTAGAGGTGGCCGCCGTGCAGGGTGGGCAGGTCCGTCAGCTTTCGCTCAAGAACCTCAACCAAGGAAACGGGCCGGCGATTGAACACCTTGTGTATCTCGGCGGCGATGAAGGCACGGCTGTCGGTGTCGCCGGCCTGGGCAAGAGGGCCAGATGGGACCTGTCGGCGGCGGGCGAGGTGCGCTTGAGCATTCCTCGGTCTGGCGAGGAACAGCGCTTTACTCTCTACTACGCCGACGTGCGCTCCCAGCGTCTAGGGGCGTTTGCCGGCGCGTTGCGGCAAGCCCCGCGGCCCGAGCGGCTCGAGCCCTACACCCGGGGCGGGCCGCGAACCTACCGCAAGACGGTCGAAACGCAGGGCCGGCTTGGCGGTGGCGGCGGCGCGTGGACCGTGGACGAGATCACTCTGCCCTTCGACAACCCTTGGGAATCTTGGTTCCGGCCGACTGACTTCGCCTTCTTCGACGATGATCGAGCGGCCGTCGCAACTTGGTCAGGCGACATCTGGATCGTCGACGGCGTGGACGAGGACTTGGACAAGCTGACATGGAGTCGCTACGCGGTCGGCTTCCACATGCCCCAGGGCTTGGAAGTTGTGGACGGCAAGGTGTATGTGTTGGATCGCGACCAGATCACGATCCTGCACGACCTGAACCGGGACGGCCAAGCGGACTACTACGAGAACTTCAACAACGAGTTCCACGTCACCCACCATTTCCACGAATTCACCTTCGATCTCGACCGCGACAGCGCCGGCAACTTTTACTTCGCCAAGGCCGCGCGTCACGCCTTGCCCGCCAAGGTGAAGCACCATGGCGTCATCTTCAAGATGGACCCTGACGGCAAGAACCTTGAGGTCGTCTGCACGGGCTTCCGCGTGCCCAACGGAGTCGCCGTCGGACCGAATGGAGAGATCACGACCTCCGACCAAGAAGGCCACTGGATTCCCTCCACTCGCGTGAACCTATGCTCGCCGGGCAGCTTTCACGGCTACATGTGGGGCGGCAGCATCGGCGATCGGACAACGTATGACAATCCGATCACGTGGCTTCCGATCTCCGTAGACAACTCCGGCGCCGGCCAAGCGTGGATCGGCAGCGATAAGTGGGGGCCGTTCAAGGGACACTTGGTGCACTCGTCGTTCGGGCGGGGCAAGATTTTCTTGGTGCTGATGGAGAACATCGGCGAGGGAGTGCAGGGCGGCGCCGTAGAACTGCCAGTTGATTTCGATTCCGGCCTAATGCGTCCAGACTTCCGCCAGAGCGATGGCAACCTTTACTTGGTGGGCCTGTATGGCTGGGGCACTAAGCGGAAGGCCGTGGGCGGCTTTTATCGCGCGCGATTCACAGGCGGCAAAGTGCTGGTCCCGAGCGAGCTGCATGTCAGCAAGAAGGGCATTGACGTGTCCTTCCTGCACGAGCTAGACCCGGCGAGCGCCGAAGATCCCGCCAACTACAGCGCGAAACGCTGGAACTACAAGTGGCTCAGCCGCTACGGCTCTGATCGCTGGAAGCTGAACGGTGACCAAGGAGTCGAGGTGATGACGGTGCGATCCGCCACGCTGCTGCCCGATCGCAAGACCGTCCGGATCGTTGTGGACGATCTCAAGCCGGTCATGCAGATGATGACCGGCATCAGCATCCGCACGGCTTCCGGAGATCGCATCGACACCGAGATCAGCCACTCGATTCATGCGCTCGTCGATGAGCCGGGCACACCGTTCGTAGCCAAGTACGAATAGTGCTTGTCGCCGTCCATCAGCAGCGCACGGGCATTGGCGTGCGCCAACAGGGCGTGCCCGTGGAGCATCCGGCGAATCTTCGCTAGGGTTCGTTTCGGGCTATGTCCACAAATGGCATGACGGAGAACAGGCAAGTCGATATCGCGTCCCGACAACTGTCTCCTTGCCCGTGGTGGCCCAAGTGCGTAGGCAGCCGAGACGACGCTTCGCGCCTCACCCGCGTCGAGCCGTTCGCCGTGTCGGGAGACGCCGCCGCCTATTTCGGTCGGCTGAAGGACCTCGTGCTCTGCATGCCACGTACGGAGGTCGTCACAGAAACGAACGACTATTTCCATGTCGTGCGCCGGACCCGGTTCGGATATCCCGACGACATGGAGTTTCGTCTGTTTCGAGCCGAGCGCGTGATCCACGTGCGCGCTGCGTCACGGATAGCACCATTCTGGGATTTTGGAGTCAACCGGCGACGCGTTGAGAGGCTCCGGCAACAGCTCGAGAACGGGCCGAAGATGTGACAATGCTCGAACGGCTATCCGACCGCCCCAGACTCCCCGCGCGGAATCGAATGCCTCTCGATGGACGCGGGACCGGGCCTGCGCCGCAGCCGATCGCACGAGCCGCGCATAGCACCGGAAGCACTGTCCGAACGTGATTTCGAGACGCCGGGCAATCGGAGTGCGGCACGAGCGGCGACCATTGCGCTTGGCCCTCATCTGGGACGGTGCAGGCTGTTTCCCCGCCTTGGGCGTGACCGCTCGATCAGTGCTCGGCCGCCTCGCTTCGCCTATGCCGACGGTCGCGACCCGCGATGATCCCGGTGCTAGACTCAATGCGATGAAACTGCGCGTACTCGCCTGCCTGCTCGCCTTGACCGGCGTCGCCGCTTTCGCACAGCAGCGCGAATTCAAGCCCGACAAGGAGATCGTCTTCAAGCAGTTCGAAAAGGATCCGCTGGAGTTGCACGTCTTCCTTCCCGAAGGCTGGAAGTCCAGCGACAAGCGCGCGGCTGCGGTCTTCTTCTTCGGCGGAGGCTGGGTTGGCGGCACGCCAACCCAGTTCTTCCCGCACAGCCGCTATCTGGCTTCGCGCGGCATGGTCGCCATCAGTGCCCAGTACCGCACGCGCGGCAGCCATGGCACGATGCCCCAACAGTGTGTCGCGGATGGCAAGTCAGCGGTGCGCTGGGTTCGCAAGCATGCTGCGGAAGTGGGTGTCGATCCCAACCGGATTGCGGCGGGCGGCGGATCCGCCGGAGGCCACGTAGCGGCCACCACCGGGGTGATTGACGGGCTTGAAGACAAGGGCGAGGACGCGTCCGTTAGCTCCAAGCCCGACGCGCTGCTCTTGTTCAATCCGGTCACGGACCTCTCCGGAAGAATCGGGCGCTGGGGCGAGGATCCAGAGGCGGGCTCGCCGTTACACCATGTAGACGCGGGTGATCCGCCGACGATCGTCTTCCACGGCAAGGCTGACACAACAGTTGCGTTCGAGACCGCCGAGGCCTTTTGCGATGCGATGACGAAGGCGGGCAACCGCTGCGAGCTGGTCGGCTACGAGGGCCGGCCGCACGGCTTCTTCAACTACAGCCGCAGCCGTGCCGCGTACACCAGCACGGTCTGGCACATGGACCGTTTCTTGGCGTCTCTCGGATACGTTGAAGGTCAGCCGGTGGTTGGCCGGCCGGGCGATCCAACTTGGTAGCGCCGGCTCTCGAATTCGCGGAGTGCCGGCTGGTGCTGGCTCGAGTCCTAGGAGTTCGCCTCTCGCGGAGGCGGCGAGTGATTGCGGCGATGCGCCTGGTCACACTGCTCCTGCTGCTCGGCGCGGCGGCGATGCCGCAGCAATGGCCGCCCGAGCGCGAGCTTCCGGCCGGGCCGGCCGACACGCTCTACTACAACGGCACGATCATTACCATGTGGGACGAGCAACCCGTGGTCGAATCGATGACCGTTTCCTCGGGGCGCGTCTTGGACGTCGGCACGACCCAGATCGTGGGTCGCAAGACCGGGCCTCGGACGCGCCAGGTGAACCTGCACGGCAGAACGGTGCTGCCCGGCTTGATCGACAGCCATGTCCACCCCATCAAGGCGGCCCTGGCTGAAGCAGACGGCGAGATTCCCGTCTTGCGGAGTTTCGAGGCCGTGCGTCGACACGTCGAAGCGCAGCCTGCCGGCGAGGGCTTGATCTTCGTCCCGAAGGTGTATTCCACCCGCCTCCGAGAGCGTCGCTATCCGGATCGCTGGGAGATCGACGAGTATGCCAGCGACCGTCCCGTCATGCTCGACAACGGGTATGCCGCAGTGCTGAACTCGGCGGCCCTGGAACTGGCGGGCGTTTCGGCCGACACCCCGGATCCGGCTAACGGAAAGCTGGTGCGGAACGACGCCGGCGAACCCACCGGGCTGATCGTCGGAGCGCGGCAGCTCGTGGCGCCGCTGCTGGAGGCGCGCACCTATAGCCACGCCGAGATGGTCGCTGCCTTGGCCGCCATGCAGAGCGCGTACAGCATGGCCGGGCTGACGAGCGTCATTGATCGCAGCCAGACCGCTGCTGGGTTTCGCGCCTACCAAGACCTGTGGCACAAGGGCAAGTTGCAAGTGCGGACATCGGTCACTCGCGTTGTCAACGCGGAACGGCCGGTCGAGCAGGTCCTGCGGGAGATCGAGGGGATCGCAGCCGTCACCGGCCACGGCGACGAAGTGTTCCGCGTGGGCTCGCTGAAGGTCGTGCTGGATGGCGGCATCTTGCTCGGGACGGCCTTCATGAGGGCGCCCTACGGCCAGAACACACAGGTCTATGGATTCGAGGATCCCGAGTACCGCGGCGAATTGCGCGTCAGTCCCCGCGATCTCGAGCGGATCGTGACGCTGGCCGCTCGTCTCGGCTGGCAAATGACCGCCCACACGACCGGCGGCGGATCGACCGACGCTCTGCTGGATGCGTATGAAGCGGTCAATCGCAAGGCGCCGATCACGGATCGGCGATTCACCCTCACTCACGCCAACTTTCTCAGCGGGGACGCAATTCGCCGGGCAGCCGCGCTGGGCGTCGTGGCCGACATGCAGCCGGCGTGGTACCACTTCGACGGCCCGGCCCTGGCCGGCGTGCTCGGGCCGGATCGCATGGCCACCTTGCAGCCCTATCGCTCGATCATCGACGCGGGCGTCGTTGTTGCCGGCGGTTCGGATCACATGATCAAGTTCGACGCCCGGGAATCCGTCAATCCGTTCGATCCGTTCCTTGGCATGTGGATCGCCGTCACGCGCAACACCGCTGACGGTTCAGTGCACAACCCCGAGCAGCGCATCACCCGCGAAGAGGCGTTGCGGATGTGGACGCTCAACGCGGCCTATCTGACGTTCGAGGAAGATGTCAAGGGATCGCTGGAGCCCGGCAAGTACGCCGACTTCGTCATCGTCGACCGTGACATCCTGACCTGTTCCGAGGACGAGCTGCGGGACACGCGGGTCCTGGCGACGGTGCTGGGCGGCCGCGAGGTGTACTCGACAGCGCAACGGGCCTTGCCCGAATAGACGTCAGTCGCCCGCCGCTGCCGCGGCGGCTGGCCGCTCCGCTGTCGGCTGGATCTGCATCAAGACGTTCTGGGCGTCTTCCGCGGTGAAGTCCGCCACCCGCGAGGACACGTTCATCGAGCAGAAGCTCGGCCCGCACATCGAGCAGAAGCGGGCGGACTTGTAGCCTTCCTCCGGCAGGGTCTCGTCGTGCATGCTGCGCGCGGTCTCCGGATCCAGCGCCAGGTCGAACTGGCGATTCCAGTCGAACTCGAAGCGCGCCTTCGACAGGGAGTCGTCCCAAGCGCGGGCGCCCGGCCTGTGACGCGCAACGTCCGCGGCGTGCGCCGCGATCTTGTAGGCGATCATGCCCTGCTTCACGTCTTCCTTGTTGGGCAGGCCGAGGTGTTCCTTGGGCGTGACATAGCAGAGCATCGATGCGCCGTGCCAGCCGATCATCGCTGCCCCGATCGCCGAGGTGATGTGGTCGTAGCCCGGGGCGATATCTGTCACCAGCGGGCCGAGCGTGTAGAACGGCGCTTCGTGGCAGATTTCCCGCTCCTTGTCGACTTGCAGCTTGATCTCGTCCATCGGGATGTGCCCGGGCCCTTCGATCATCACCTGCACGTCGTACTCCCAGGCTTTCTTGGTGAGTTCGCCCAGCGTCTCGAGCTCGGCGAACTGGGCTTCGTCGGAAGCATCTGCGATGGAGCCGGGCCGCAGTCCGTCGCCGAGCGAGAAGCTCACGTCATACTTCTGGAAGATCTTGCAGATCTCCTCGAAGTTCTCGTAGAGCATGTTCTGCTGGTGATGCCCGACCATCCATTCGGCGAGCAGCGAGCCGCCGCGGCTGACGATGCCGGTCACGCGCTGTACCGCCATGGGAACGTACTGAATGAGCACGCCGGCGTGAATCGTCATGTAGTCCACGCCCTGTTCGGCCTGCTCCTCGATCACGTCGCGCATGATCGGCCATGTGAGGTCTTCGATCCTGCCGTTGACGCGGGTGAGGGCCTCGTAGATCGGCACAGTGCCGATCGGAACCGGTGACTCGCGAATGATCGTCTTGCGGATTCGCGGAATGTCTCCGCCGGTGGAAAGGTCCATCACGGTGTCGGCACCGTAGTTGATGGAGTAGCGCAGCTTCTCGACTTCCGCCTCGATTTCGGAGGTGGTGGCCGAATTGCCGATGTTGGAATTGACCTTGCAGCGCGATGCGACTCCGATACACATCGGCTCGAGGTTTTCGTGGCGTATGTTGGCCGGAATGATCATCCGGCCGCGAGCCACTTCATCCCTGACGGTCTCGGCCGGGAGCTGCTCGCGCTTCGCTACGTACTCCATCTCCTCGGTCACGATCCCGCGGCGGGCGTAGTGCATCTGTGTCCGCACGGGATCTCCGAGGCGCTTGGTTACCCATTCTGATCTCATCATGTTGTTGCCCTCGACTCCTGTCCGGCTAGCTGCCGCACTCATTATCTTACTTCCACCGAATCGCGCTGTGACCGAAACCATTCGGTGGTTTCAAAGCTGAGCGCTCCCAGCAGAGCACCGCCGTCCAGGCGAACTGCCTCCAGCCAAAGCTCCTGGCACCGCGCCGACAGCGCTGCCGTTTGTTCGGATTGCCTGCGAAGGGAGTCGCGCGAACGTTCCGCGCTGCACGAGACATCGCCGACTGACCCCGACACCAAGCGGTCGGCGCGATATGATTGGGGGCTTCACTCGCTCCATGCGCGTCAAGATTCTCCACCATGACCGCTGCTTCGACGGGGCGTGCTCTGCGGCGTTGTTCTCCAGCTTCGTCAGGCGCTCGCTGGCCCCCGGCGCCGAATTGTCCTACGCCGGGCTCTATCACCGGGCGGATCAGCTATTCGACGAGAGCGACTTCGATGCTGACATCAACGTCATCGTGGACTTCAAGTACTCGCCGTCCGAGAGGGTGACGTGGTGGTTCGATCACCACCAGAGCGCATTCCTGTCGGATGCCGATGCCGAGCACTTCCGCCGAGACCGCTCCGGCAGGAAGTTCTTCGACCCCGGCTACAAGTCCTGTACCAAGTTCATCGCCAATACGCTCGCCGCTAAGTTCGGCTTTGACTCCGGACATCTGGCAAACCTCGTTCACTGGGCGGATATCCTTGACGGGGCCCAGCATCCGAGCGCCAAGGTTGCGGTGGAGATGAAGGAGCCCGCGCTCAAGCTCAACCTCATCGTCGAGTCCGCCGAGACCAACATGACGCCCAGCCTCATACCACTGCTCGAGACAGAGCCATTGGATGCCATTGTCGCGAGGCCCGAGTACAAGCGAGAGTTCGGCAAGCTCTTCGAGGGGCACATGCAGACGATGGATACGATCAGCGAGAGAGCGGTTTATCGCGGCGGCGTGGTCTTCTTCGACTTGGTAGGTACCGGGCTCAGGGGCTACAACAAGTTCATCCCCTACTACCTCTATCCCCAGAGCGCCTATACGGTTTCGCTACTCGACGGCGGGTTCCGCGCCAAGGTCTCGGTCGGTTCCAACCCGTGGGCGGCGGTCGAGCCGTCGCACAACCTCGCCGAACTGTGCGAGCGCTACGGCGGCGGCGGACATCCTCGCGTAGGAGCCATCAGCTTCAGTCCGGAGCAGTTCAGCGAGGCTCGTTCCGCCGCGCTGGAGATCGCCGAGATTCTCGCGACCAACTGAGTTGCGCGCTTGGCGCGGGCAGCCTGCTCACCTCACGCGGCAGCGGTCAGCCCGTATACCGCGATGCCCGCCCGATCCGCGTCCGCTACCAACTGTTCCTTCTCAAGCAGCAGAGTCTTCGTTGCGTCGACCGCGACGGCGGTCGCGTTCGCGGCCTGCATCTTCCGAATCGTCCGCGGACCGATCACCGGCACGTCGAAGCGCATGTCTTGGCTGGGCTTGGCCACTTTCACCAGCGTAAGCCGCCGCCCGTTGGACAGGCTCTTCGCGCGCTCCAGCAGCAAGTCTGTGCCCTCCATGGCTTCGACCGCCACGCACGCCTGCTCGCAGACGACGACGCTCTGACCGATGTCGAATCCCGCTAGCGCCTGGGCGACCTCCCGGCCGTAGGCGATATCGCTCAATTCGCCCTTCGAAGGCTTTCGCCTGCCGTTGGGCCCTGCGCGCGCAAGGCTGGAGGAGAGGAAGTGCGTCGAATCGAGGAGCGAGATCCCTTCGTCCTCCAAGACCTGCGCCAACGCGCCGAGCAGGGAATTGGTGTTCTTGCGCCTCAGGCTGTTGAGCAGCTTGAGCAGGCGCAAGTCAGGGCGGATTGCGGAGAAGATCTGCTTGTGTTGAATGCGCCCGCTCATTACCGCTTGGCTGATTCCTTCGGCGTGGAACGTATCGATGAGCTTGGAAAGCTGGCCGAGCGACACCCACTGGCAGGAATCGGCCAGATCCTCGACTTCCGGCGCGGCCTCTTCCTTGACAGCAACCACGGCGATCTGGTGGCCCGCCGCCCGCGCGGCCTTCAGCGTGAGGATGGGAAAGCTGCCGCCTCCGGCGATGAGGCCGTACTTCACGGGACGAACCCCCGATTTGAGCTGCGGACGAAGTCGCGCAGCTGATCGAGGTGCGGCGACGCGGGCAGTTCCGCGGCGATCTTGGCCAAGGCCTGGTCGTTGTTGAGCTCGGATTGAACCAAGATCTTGAAGGCCCGCCTGAGGGACTGGATCTCCTCGACCGAGAACCCCCGCCTCTTCAGCCCGGTGGCGTTGACGTTATGCGTCTTGGTCTCGCGCTCGCTCACGACGGTCGCGAACGGCAGCACGTCCTGCGTGACGACGCTGAAGCCGCCCACGAAGCTGTGGGCGCCGATGCGACAGTACTGATGGACGCCGCTGTGGGCGCCCACCCAAGCGTAGTCTTGCACCGAGACGTGCCCGCCCAGCGTTGCCGAGTGGCACAAGACGCAGTGCGAGCCGACGCAGCAGTCATGCGCGACGTGCGCGTAGGCCTGCAGCAAGTTGTCGTCACCGATCGAGGTCAGGCTGCCGCCGCCCGCGGTGCCGCGGTGGATGGTGCAGAATTCGCGGACCTGGTTGCGATCGCCGATCGTAGTCTTCGAAGGCTCGCCCCGGTACTTCAGATCTTGCGGGGCTACGCCCACGGTCGAATACGGATAGAAACAGTTGTCACGCCCGATTTCCGTGTCGCCATCGACGTAGACATGGGCCATCAAGCGCGTGCCGGCACCGATCCGAGCGCCCGGCCCGACGATGCAGTACGGCCCGATCTCCGCGCTTGGGTCGACGCTCGCACCGGCGTCTACGATTGCCGTGCGGTGAATCGCCATCACGCGTATGCCGCGGGCTTTTCGGCGATGCTGCACATGAGCACCGCTTGAGCCACGAGCCGGTCGCCCACATAGGCCTGGCCCTGCATCTTGATTACGCTGCCGCGCTGCCGCAAGATGTCCAGCTCCAAGCGCAGTTGGTCGCCTGGAGTCACCTGGACGCGGAAGCGGCAATCGTCAATCGAAGTGAACAGCACCACCTTGCGCTCACGGTCCGCGATCGCTCCCAGCGCCAGCACTCCGCCGCACTGGGCCATGGCCTCCACGATCAACACGCCGGGCATGATCGGGTTGCCCGGAAAGTGGCCCTGGAAGAACGGCTCGTTGAAGGTGACGTTCTTGATGCCGATGATCCGCTTGTCCGACATCTCGACAATCCTGTCCACGAGCAGCATCGGGTAGCGGTGCGGCAGGATCTTCTGGATTTCTTCGATATTCAACATCGCTGGAGCCCCGGAGCGCGGCGGGCCCGCCTTGCGCGAAACTGCGATTATATCCCACGGCCCGGGCAGAATGGTCCAAGAGTCCGGGTAAGGTGTTTGTTTTCAAGTGGATGTATGCGGTGTTCAGCCCCCGCGGCGATGCGCCTAGTCGCCCGCACGCGAGGCCCCCACAGTCTCCGGTTCGTCCCGGTACCGCTGTTCGCGCACTGACTGTGGGCGTTCCGCACGCGGCGTTGCGGCGGTCCGCTCGGGAAAGGGCTCGATCGCTTGGCGGCGCTTTTCAAGCATGATGATCAGGATTCCGAAGGCTACGCACAGCACCCCGATAATCAGCTCCGCTGGCATCGCTTCGGAGTAGATCCATGCGCTGAACGCGACTCCGAAGATCGGAGTGGGGAACACGAACACGGACAGCAGCGCGGGCGAGTTCTTCTCCAGAAGGCGGATCCACAGCACGAACGCGATGCCCACCACGCCGAACGAGCAGTACATCCAAGACACGAACGGCCACAGCGTCAGCGGGCCAACCATCAGCGGTTCGAAGATGGCCGCAAAGAGCAGGAAGACCGGCAGGGAAAACCCGACCTGCCAGAAGATCACCCGCAGAGGATGCATGTGCTGCACCAGCCGTTGCGTGTAGACCATGCGACCGCCGATGACCCCGGCAGTGACGAAGGCCAGGACGTTGCCCAGGATCGGGCGCGGAGCCAGGGTCGGGTCCGGCTGCCCCAGGAACACTATGGCCACGCCGCCGAAGGCCATGGCCAGGCCCGCCAGCCGCTGGCCGGAAAGATGGTCTCCCGGCACGTAGAAGTGAGCGAACGTGTTGATGAAGACTGGCGCGGCATTGAGCAGGACCGACGCGAACCCGGCCGTTGTCCAGTCGATGCTGAGGTTCAGCATGGTGATCTGGATCGCGAAGAACACCCCTAGCAGGACCAGGGGGCGGGTCTCGCCCGGCAGGAGCTTGAGACGGACCCTGCCGTGGCGAGCCCAGGCCCATAGCACCGGCCATCCGAGCAGCGCGCGCCAGAACGCGTTCCAGGCAGGCGGGAACGTAGCGAGGGCGACCTTGATGCCGACGATGTTCAGGCCCCACATCGCCGACAGCAGCAGTGCCGTGGCCATCGCGGCCGCGCCCGGCTTCCGAGGGGCCCTAGCGTGCACGCGAAGCCTCCCGGACCCGCACCTTCGTGATGATCGCAATGCCCGCGGCCACCGCCACGGCGCCTACCAGCAGGCGTCCGGTAATCTGCTCGTCGAACAGCGCCGCTGCGAGAAAAATGCCGAAGATCGGCACGCTGAAGGTGTACATCGCGAGATTTCCGGCGCTGTAGATCCTGAGCAGGCTCGTCCACGAGACGAAGCAGAAGCCAGCCACGACGATGGCTTGGTAGAGAATCGCCAGCACCGGCTCATACGACAGCGGCTGGAGTAGCGGCTCTTCGAAGGCGAATGCCAGCACGAGAAACCCGGGCAGCGACAGCACCATCTGCCAGATCACGGGCCGGTACGCGCCCACGCGGCGCACCATGCGCTGCGTGTACACAATGCGCAGCGCGAGCAGGAAAGACGAGACGAGCATCAGCGGGTTGCCAAGCATCGGATTCGGGGCAAGGCTCGCGTCCGGGTGGCCGAACATCACGTACGAAATGCCCCCGAATGCGATGGCCAGCCCGAGCAGCCTGCTCGCGCTGAGCCGGTCGGCTTTCACGAAGTGGTGGCTGAGCAGGTTGACCATCACAGGGTTGGTGTTGAGCAGGATCACGGCGTAGGCTGGCGACGTATAGAACACCGCTAGGTTGAAGATCGCGATCTGGGCCGTGAACATCGCCCCCAGAAGCAGGAAGTCGCGCAGCTGGCCGCGCTCGAGCCAGAACGGCTTGCGCAGCAGCCAGGCCCACGCCGAAACCGCCAGCGCCCCGATCGCCATGCGCCAGAAAGCGCTCCAGAACGGCGGGATGGTGGCCAGCCCGAACTTGATCGAGACGATGTTGCCGCTCCAGAAGAAACTGATGAGCAGCGCGAACAGCCCGACCTTCCATGTGAGGGGGCGCGTGGCAGCGAGCCGGGGCGGGGCAGGACTCATCCCGAGTCCTTAAGGCTGTCGCAGAGGATTTCGGCCACGTGCCGGGCCGTTCGATTCGTGAAGTGGTCGATCTGCTGGCGGCAGGACACCCCGCTGACAGCGATCTCCGTGTCGGAACCGGCGGAATTCACTGCCGGGAAGAGCCGCTCGGCTCCGATCTTTTCGGAGATCTCGTAGTGGCCCTTCTCGAAGCCGAAGGACCCGGCCATTCCGCAGCAGCCGGAATTGATCTCTTCCACGCGCTGCCCGGGCACGAGCTCCAGGGCTCGCAGGGTCGCGCGCGTGCCGATTTGGGCCTTTTGGTGGCAATGCCCGTGGTACAGGACGTCGCGCTTCAGGGGCTGCCAGTCGATGTCGAGCTCGCTTCGGTCGGCCAGTTGCTGCAAGAGCTCTTCCAGCATCACGGCCTTGGCGGCGACGCGCTCGGCCTCCGGGCCCGGCACCAGCTCCGGGTATTCTTCTCGCAGCGTGAGCAGGCAACTGGGCTCGCAGCCGACGATGTGGGTGTCGCCGCCGGCGAGTCCGTCGAGTTCGCGCACGTTGTGGACGGCCGCCTCGCGGGTGTCTTCCAGCAGGCCGTGCGAGAGCATCGGCCGGCCGCAGCAGCGGTGGTCGGCTAGCCGGACTTCATAGCCTGCAGACTCGAGCAGCGCGACCGCCGCCCTGCCGACCTCCGGGTAGTTGAAGTTCATGAAGCAGTCGTCCAGCAGAACGACCTCTCCCCGCGTAGCGGTGCGTGCCTCGGCGGGACGGCGAGCGAACCACTCGCGGAAGGTTTGCGTGGCCATCTTGGGCGGTGTCCGCCTGCGGTCGAGCTGCAGGACGGCCTCGTTCAGCCATCGCACGGGCGGCAGGGCGCCTACGAAATTGAACAGGCGCGGCACCTTGCCGGCCAGGCGGTAGATGCGCTCGATGTGCCCGAAGGCCTTGGCCTTCAGCGGCACGCCGTGCTCGTTGTAGTAGTGGGACAGCCACTCGTACTTGATCTTGGCCATGTCCACGTTGGACGGGCACTCGGTCTTGCACGCCTTGCAGGCCAGGCACAGATCGAGCACGTCGTGCATGCGGCGCGACGTGAACTCCTCGGGCGGAAGCGTCCCCGATAGGGCCGCGCGCAAGGCGTTGGCGCGGCCGCGCGTGGAGTGTTCTTCGTCCATCGTGGCGTGGTACGAGGGGCACATCGTGCCCGTCATGCGCTTGCGGCAGACGCCCGCGCCGTTGCACAGCTCGATCGCCCGGTCAAACCCTCCCTCGCCGGAAAAGTCCAGCGTCGTCTTCACTTGGCGCATCTTGTAGTCCGCGCCCCAGCGCAGGTCATCGGTGAGTTCGGGAGCGTTGACCACCTTGCCCGGATTGAGGATGTTGTGCGGGTCCATGGCTCGCTTCAAGTCCAGGAAGCCTTGGTAGATCTTGTCGCCGAAGAGCCACTGGTTGTACTTGCTGCGGGCGATGCCGTCCCCGTGCTCGCCGGACATCGAGCCGCCGTAATTCATCACGATGCCGAAGACTTCGTCGGCGATCGCGGCCATCTTGCGGACCTCCGCCGGATCCTTGAGATTGACCATGGGGCGGACGTGCAGGCAGCCCACCGAGGCGTGGCCGTAGTAGCCGCCGTGGGCTTCGTATTTCTCGAGAATGTTGCGAAAGTCCCTCAGGAAGCTGCCCATCTGCTGGATGGGCACTGCCGGATCCTCCACGAATGCGATCGGCTTGTGATCGCCCTTCACCGACATCAGGATGCCGAGGGCTTCCTTGCGCACGCCCCAGACCTGTGCTTGCTTGGCCGGGTCGCTGATCGGCAAGTAGCCGAAACCGGTGCGGTTGCGCTCCAGCAGGTTGCGCAGGGCGCCGAGCTTGGCGTCGACATCGCCCGCGGTCTCTCCGTGGTACTCCACGACCATCAGGGCTTGGGCGTGTTGGTCGACCCAGTCGAGCTTGCCCGCGAACGACGGGTTGGCGCGGGCGTTGTTGAGGATGAACTCGTCGATCAGCTCCGCCGCGGACGGATGGGTCGAAACGATCATCTCGGCGGCGTCGACCGCGGCGAAGACGGAGTCGAAATGCACCACGAGGATGCCTTTGCAGGCGGGCGAGCTGACAATGCGCAGCTTTGCCTCGGTGACCACGGCCAGGGTCCCCTCGCAGCCGACAACGACCCTGCTGAGGTTGAGCGGGCCTGGGCGGCTGGAATAGCCCGCGCCGAAGGCGTTGCCATCTTGCACGAGTTCGTCCAGGTTGTAGCCGCTGACGCGCCGCAGGATCTGCGGGAACCTGGTCAAGACCTCGTCGCGGTACTGCGCTCCGATCTGGGGCAGCTGGCGGTACAGGGAGGCCACGAAATCGTCCCCCCTGCCGAGCGCTTCCAAATCGCCGTTCGCGACTGGCTTCAGCCACGCTTCGGAGCCGTCGGCGAACACGCAGCGGAGTTCCAGCACGTGATCGATCGTCTTGCCGTACAGGATCGAGTGCGAACCGGCCGAGTTGTTGCCGATCATGCCGCCGATGGTGCCGCGGCTCGCGGACGACGTGTTGGGGCCGAACTGATAGCCCAGCGGCCTCAGGTGCCTGCCCAGCTGGTCTTGGACGACGCCCGGCTGGATACGCACCCAGCCCTCCTCGAGGTTGGTCTCGAGGATGCCGTTCATGTACTTGGCGAAATCGATATGGACGGCCTCGCCCACGGTCTGGCCGGAGAGGCTCGTGGCCCCGCCGCGCGGCAGGACAGGCACCCGGTGCTTCGAGCAGAGCTGGAGTAGCGACCTGACGTCTCCGTGGTGTCTGGGGATGACCGCTCCGATCGGCTCGATCTGCCAGACCGAGGCGTCGGTGGAGTAAAAGACGCGCGAGTAGCGGTCGAAGCGCACCTCGCCTTCGATCCGGCGGCTGATCTGTGCAGCGAGGTCGCTCGGGTATGCGGACATAGGTCAGGCTCGCGACCGGCAGGACGCGTGTCTCGCGTCCGAGATCCGCACGCTGCGGCTTTAGGCGAGCGCTTGCCGGATCCGCCGACTCAGGCGGGACAGGCCGATATCAATATTTTCGTCTCTTACGTTCGAAAAAGATAGTCGCAGGGCATTGGACCGTCCCGTTTCGGCGAAGAAGGGCCCTCCCGGAATGAAGGCGACTTGGTCCTGTTCGAGGCTGTCGTGGAGCAAGGCGAGAGCGTCGATGCCCTCGGGCAGGTCCAGCCACTGGAACAAACCGCCCCGTGCCGCGCGCCAGTGCGCCAGGCCGGAAAAGTGCTCTCGCAGGGCGGTTTGCATCGTCTGGGCCTTGGCCGTGTAGAAGTCGCGGGCCAGGGCCGCCTGGGCCGGCATCCACCCCCGCTCGAGGAATTCCAGCACGAGCCGTTGGCTCAGCGTCGGCGTGCACAGGTCGCCGGTCTCCTTGCAGTACTCGATCCGCTGGATGATCTCGGCCGGGCCGTGCATCCACGCCACGCGCAGTCCGGGAGCGAGGATCTTGGAGAACGTCGAGACGTAGATCACGTGGTCGCTGTCGGCGCAAGACTTGATCGGCGCCAGGGCCTGGGGATCGACCCCGTCGAAGTAGAGCTCGCCGTACGCGTCGTCTTCCACGACCACGATTCCTTCTTGGCGCGAAAGGTCGCAAAGCGCACGCCTCCGGGGTTGCGACCACACCGTCCCGGCCGGGTTTTGAAAGTTCGGAACCACGTAGATGAGCTTGCGCCGGCGGCCTTGGGAGCGCGCCTCGGCGATGCGCCGAGCGAGGTGATCCAAGTCCATGCCGTCCTCGTCGCACTCGACTGCAAACAGCTTGGCGCGAAAATTCTCGAAGGACGACATCGCGCCGATAAAGCTCGGCGTCTCCACGAAGACCGCGTCGCCCGGATCGAGCAGCACCCTGGCGATGAAATCCAGCCCCTGCTGGGAGCCGCTGGCGAGCAGGGTTTCGGCCGGGGTGGACTCGATGCCCTTGAGCGAGCGGTCGCGCTCGCAGACCGCTTTGATGAGCTCCGCGTTGCCGCGGGTCACGGAGTACTGGAATACATGGCCGCGCTCGCGCTCGACCAAGTCGTGGAGAATCTGGCGCAACTTCTCGTGCGGAAAGGTCTGCGCGTTGGGCGAGCCGGCGGCGAACGAGATCACGTGCGGCTGGTTGACCAAGCCGGTGAGCTGGCGGATCAGCGACGAGCGCATCACGCGCGCGTCCCGCGACAGCATCTCGTCCGGATTCATGCTGGCAGCGTAGCAGAGAGCCGACGCGGGAGACCGCCCGCCTGAACTTCGGCCCGGCTAGCCGCGCGGGTGGTAGCTGTCGTAGATCTTGCGCATCCGGGACCGCAGCACATGCGTGTAGATCTGCGTCGTGGAGATGTCCGCGTGCCCGAGCATCAGCTGGAGGCTGCGCAGGTCTGCCCCGCGCTCCAGCAGGTGTGTCGCGAAGCTGTGCCGCAGCACGTGGGGCGTGATCCGCTTGTCGATGCCGGCGACAAGGCCGTACTTGCGCAACAGCTTCCAAAACGCCTGCCGCGACATCGATCTGCCGAGGGCGGTGACGAACAGGAATTCCGAGGAGGCGTTCTTGAGGATCGCCCGCCGGTGCTGTTCGACGTAGCTCTCGATCGCCTCAAGGGCCGTCCGGCCGACCGGGACCAGGCGCGTCTTGTTGCCCTTGCCAACCGTGCGCACGATCCCCGTCTTGGAGTCGAGGTCGGACAGCCGCACCGCGACCAGCTCCGAGACCCGCAGTCCGGTTGCGTACAGCAGTTGCAGCATCGCGAGATCGCGGCTGCCCAGGGGCGTCTCGGGCGGCGGCGCGGCGAGCAGCTGGTCAACCTCGTCATAGGTGAGGAACTTCGGCAGCGTCTTCCACTTGCCCGGAGAAGCGAGGTTGGCCGAGGGATCCGCGACGACCTGGCCTTGATCTACCAGATAGCGATACAGGCTGCGAATGCTGCTGAGATACCGAGCGACCGACCGGGCGCTCAGGCCAGCCTCGTAGAGCGCGTCGAGAAAACCCCTCAGGTCGGCGTTGCTGGCCCCCGAGATGCGTCCGTCGCGCTCGGCCAGGAAGTCCGAGAGGCGGGTCAGATCGCGCCGATACGCGGCGATGCTGTTCGCAGACAGGCCCTTTTCGACACTGGCGTAGGCTAGGAATTCCTGCAGTGAGGAGTCTGCCCGCCCCACAAGCCAATCATACCGGACTGCTTGTGGGAGCCCAGCTTGACACCCCTGTATGTGCGTACTAGCATGGCGAATGGCCAAACATTTCGGGGGCAATTGTTGAATTCTACGGCCAAGAAGGTCTACGTGCGACGCTTCGGGCTCGACAAGGTCGAGGGCTGGGTGGACCCCCAGCAGTACCTGAGCGGTGCCGGGATCGAGCTGATGACGCGCACGGCCGAGCAGGCCGTCATCCCGTACGACCAGGTGCGGGCGGTGTACTTCGTCCGGGAGTTCGACAAGGATCCCGAGCGCGACCAGCGCAAGGAGTTCGTCTCCCGGCCGAAGCTCGGCGGGCTTTGGATTCGCCTGCGTTTCGTGGACGGCGGGGAGCTAGAGGGCGTGATCCCCAACGACCTGCGCGTGCTCGGCGCCTCGGGCGTCACGTTAACGCCGCCCGACTCCAGGGGGCTCTCTTGGCGCGTGTTCGTGCCGCAAGCCGCAGTGAAGGAATGTGCCGTGATGGGGGTCATCGGCAAGCCGGCCGCCTTCCCCCGCCGGCCCAAGCCGCGCAAGACGGCGACCGGGCAACTGGATCTGTTCGCCCCGCCCGCCTGACCCCGGCGGCGGCGCGGCCGGGCTAGCCCTCGGCTTCCAGCAGTCGTTCTGCCTCGATGGCAGCCTTGCAGCCCGCGCCGGCAGCCGTGATGGCCTGCCGGTAGACTCTGTCCTCGACGTCGCCGGCGTGGAAGACGCCCGGGATGTTCGTCCGCGCCCCGCCTTGGGACACGATGTAGCCCTGCTTGTCCAGATCGAGCTGGCCCTTGAAGACATCCGTGTTGGGCACGTGCCCGATGGCTAGGAACAGCGCACTGGTCTTGTGGTCCCATTCCTTGCCGTTGACGGTGCTGCGCAGTCGCAGGCCGGTCACGGCCTTGGCCGCGGGATCGGCGACCTCCGTGACGGTCGCGTTGGTGATCCAGCTGATCTTTTCGTTGGCGCGCGCGCGGTCCAGCATGATCTTCGAGGCCCGGAATTCCTCGCGGCGGTGCACGATGGTCACCTCGGTGGCGAACTTAGTCAGGAACAACGCTTCTTCCATGGCACTGTCGCCGCCGCCAATCACCGTCACCGGCTGTCCGCGGAAGAAGAACCCGTCGCACGTCGCGCACGAGCTGACGCCGTGGCCGACGAGGGCCTGTTCCGATGGCAGCCCCAGCCAGCGGGCGGACGCCCCGGAAGCGATGATGAGGGTCTGCGTCTCGAGCTGCTCGTCGCCGATCCAGAGCTTGAACGGGCGGGACGACAGATCCGCGCGTGTTACCGCGCCGTGCCTGTAGGTGGCCCCGAAACGCTGGGCTTGCTGCTTCATGCGATCGACCAGGTCCGGCCCCATGATGCCTTCCGGAAACCCGGGATAGTTTTCCACGTCAGTGGTCAGCGTCAGCTGTCCGCCCGCTTCCAGGCCCTCGATCACCAGGGGTTCCAAGCTTGCACGGGCCGCATAGATGGCGGCGGTGCTCCCGGCGCAGCCGGAGCCGATCACAATCACTTTGTACATGGGTGTCGTCCGCGCGATGGCGGCAGATTTCATTCTATCGACACGGGCCCTGACGGCCTTCCGGGCTGGAGGCGCCAAACGTAGGCCGGCACGCCGCGGGGCCTCAGCTGTGGGCCGGGCTGCTGGATGGCTGCGCGAACTCCAGACGCGGCCCATTCGGGGGATTGACTGGGATTTCGCCGTGCGCTAGCATGGGGCTACCAAACTGGCCAAAGGAGGTGATTCAGAGACATGAACGACAGTACTGCTGGTAGTATTCATCTGGACGGAGAGGTGGCCGAGAGTTAGCGCGACTGCTCGGACGTTCCGATGCCCCGTTCTTGCCAGTACGGGGCCGTAGTGACCGTGGACCGGCAACTCGCCGCGCCAAGGGTACTGCCAGTGCAAACAACACCGGCGCGACAGCGCCGACCTTGCCCTCGCGGGCGTGAGCGTTCGCGGGGGCATTCCTATTGCGATGAACCTGCTTGGGATCGAGACCTCCTGTGACGAGACCGCAGCTGCCGTGGTTGCAGATGGGGATCGCCTGCTGTCCAATGTGATTTCCTCGCAGTTCGATGTCCACGCCGCGTATGGCGGCGTGGTGCCGGAACTGGCCTCCCGCGAGCACCTGCGCGCCATCGTTCCGGTTGTTCGGGAGGCGCTGGCGCGCGCCGAAATCGGATATCGAGATGTCGATGCCATCGGCGTGACTTACGGGCCGGGGCTGATCGGAGCGCTGCTGGTCGGCGTCACCTACGCCAAAGGGCTCGCGGCGTCCCTCGGTGTGCCGTTGATCGGCGTAAACCACATCGAGGGCCATATCCATTCCGTCGTGCTCGAGCGTCGAGCGGCCGGAGGAGAGGTTGAGTTTCCTGCGCTGGCTTTGGTGGTGAGCGGCGGCCACAGCCACATGTTCATCGTCCATAGGCACGACCGGGACGCCTACGCGTACCGGCTCCTAGGGCGCACGCGCGACGATGCGGCCGGAGAAGCTTACGACAAGGTGGCGAAGCTGCTCGGATTCGGCTACCCGGGCGGGCCGATTCTTGACCGGCTGGCGCCGCACGGGAACCCCGGCGGGGTCCGCCTGCCTGTCGTGCACATGAAGGGCAATCCACTCGACCTGAGCTTCAGCGGGCTGAAGACGGCAATCCGCCACCATGTTCAAGGTGCCGAACTCGCCGAGGAGATCGAGTCCCGGCGCGCCCTCTGGAACAACGGGCGCCCGACGTTCCAGGCCCTGCTGGACTCGGCTAGCCAAGGCTGTCTCGATCTGATCGCTTCATTTCAGCGCCGCGTAGTCTCTGAGTTGCTCAGGCGAGCGGTGCGAGCCTCGGAAGAGGAGCAGGTCGAGTCGATCATCGTGGCCGGCGGCGTCGCGGCCAATTCGGGCTTGCGCGCGTCGTTCGAATCGCTGCACCTGCCGTGCCATTTCCCGACGCTCGCCCTCGCGACCGACAATGCCGCCATGATTGCCGCCGCGGCCTACCCCCGCCTGAGGCGCAAGCAGTTCGACGGGTTCGGCCTTGCCCCCCAGCCCGCGCTTCAGCTGGCGTAGTGCTGCAGCGCAGCGGCCGGCCGCTATCTCAGCCGCAGCTTGTACAGCACGTCCGAGCCCAGCAAGCCGTTCTGGTCCCGCGTCACGATGAACGACCAGTTGCGGTCGGGATTCCACTCCAAGCGGATAGCCTGCTGCTGGGCCGACGAGAGATCGTAGCTGTAGATCAGCGTGATATCGTCGGCGATCTGCTGCTCGGTCGACAGGCGGGCGGTCGGGTTGGACTCCAAGCCGCCGACTTGCGGATCCACCTTGAGTCGGCTGACGCCGAAGAAGCGCTGCAGGCGCTTTGAAACCGGGCGGGCGATGGCTTGGCTGAGGATGTTGTCGGCGCCGGTCTGCACCAGCGATTGCTGTTCGATTCGCCGCCGCGACGCGATGCTCGGATCGATTGTCGGCTCCTTGCCGACGGCAACCAAGTCGACCAGATCGTGGAAAGGTAGCGGCGGATCGGAGCGGTAGCTCAGATCCAGATTTCGGCCCGGCCCCGATAGCACCAAGGCAAGATCAACGTCTCGGATGCGCGTCTCTAGCTCGACATTGAGGACGGGCTCTGCCTGCAGCGCGTCGATGAAGCGGATCTCCCCCCGATTGATCTGGTAGTGCGTGCCGAGCATCCGCAGCTCGCCCTGCACGATCTGGATCTCGCCCACCAGCGACGGGTTGGCCAGCGTGCCCACGAAGTCGAGGTCGAAATCCGCCTGCACGTCGCGCACAAGCGTGGTTTCTATCGGCAGTTGCTGGACGGCCCCGACATGCACGTTGAGTTGCAGGCCCTCCAGCAGAGGACCCGGGTCGAGGCTGACCCCGCTTACCTGCAGGCTTGAGAACAGATCGGCGAACGACAGGTCGCTGGCGGTCGACATGCGCGTGATCACGATGTTGCCGTTGAGGATGCTGCGCCGGCCCGCCCCGGCCCAGGCGAACTCCCCGTCGATCACGCTGGCGACGCTGGGCGGATAGTTCAAGCGGACATCCCTGGCGGAGGCTTGCAGGCGGTATTCGAATTCAGAGTTCCGGTACGATGTCACGCCGCTGAACTGGACCGTCCCCCCGCCCGAGGTCGCCGTCAGCCGGCTTATCCTGCCTTGGCCGCCTTGAAACGTGATCGCTCCGTTCAGGTTGCCGAGCTGGATCGGCAGGCCGGGCGAGCCGATCGACGCGTCGACCAGCTCCACGGATCCTTCGAGCGAGGGATCGTCCAACGTGCCCCGAATGCGCACGCCGATCCTCGAGGTCCCGACCGTATCGACGCCATCTGCGAAGCCGTCCAGCAGGCGCAGGTCGACGTCTCCGCCGATTCTCACGTCCAATGACCGGTCTCCCGCTAGGCCGACCGACCCGTCGACACGGAAGTCTGTATCCGGCCCGGTCAGCACCATGGAATCGAAACGCAAGTCGCCGTCCCTGACGCCCCAGCGCAGAGGGAACACGTTCGAGATCACGTGCGGTTCGCCGTCCGGGCTCGGCAGGCTGATCTCGGCCCGTTCGATGGTTCCGTTCATTTCGAACGTGCCGGCCGAGCCCACAACGCCGCCAAAGCCCGCACGGCCCGTCAGCGCGCCCTGCGGGGTGGCGCTCGGCAGGTCGAGATACTCCGCCAGCCGCTGCATGCTCAGGCTGTCGAATTGAATGCCGCCGTTGTAGCTGGAAGGGCCGACCTGCCGCTGCAGCGTCGCATCGCCGCGGAATGTGCCGTCAAAGACGTCGGCCCTCCAGTCGAGTTGGAGATTCTCGGCATCGAGGGCGGAGCTTACGCTGCCGCTCCAGTTGCCGAGTTCCAGGCCCTTCCGTTGAAGGTCGGACACCTCCCACGTGCCTGCAAGCTCGAGCGATCGCAGCGGGTCCGTCAGCGTTGGCGGGCCCGCGGCCCGCAGATCGAAGCGCAACGCTCCGGTAACACCGGGTGCGAGCGCGCGAGCCCAGGTGAATTCCTCCAATGGCCAGCTGTTGCTTTCCATGCTGAACCGCGCCTCGCCGGTCCGCCCGGACGTGGACGCGTTGACGGCGAGCCGGGACTGGCCGCGCTCAAGCGACGCGTTGCGGAGTTCGAATCCGCTTGGGTCGTAGTAAACCTCCGCTTCCAGGCCATCGAAACGCTCTCCGAAGAAGATCGGGGTGTCGACGACAATATTTCCCTTCGCAACTGGCTCGGACTGCGTGCCGGCCAGGGAGGCTTCCATGGCGAGCAGGCCCTCGATCGGAAGGGCAAAACCGCTCGCCAGCGCCAGCTTGCGAGCGTCGATCCCGGTGGCGGACATCGCCACGTCGAGCGCCCCGTGCTCGTGCAGGGGCAGGTTCCCGCTGAAACTCAGGTCGCCGGATCCGTCGACTATGCGGCCCTTGATCACGTCAATGCGATCCGCGGACAGCACGCCTTGCAGGGCGAGATGGTCCCAGCGCTGGCCGCCCAGCGTGAATTCTTCGATCGAGAAGTCTCCGCTCAGGGTCGCGCTCGCAATCTGCTCGGGCCCCCAGTCCAGGCTGCCCTGGTACGAGTACCGACCGTCCGGAGCGGTCGGCGGTAGAGGCGAGACGATTCGCAGCGCGGCCAGGATTCGCTCGAGCGCCTGCTTGGAGTCGATCTCGACGTCAACCAGCAGGCTTCCTCCGCCAGCAACCGCGAAACCGCCATCGCCGCTGGCCCGGATGTTGGGCGTCGCGAGCGAGAAACCATCCACCGCGACACGTCCGGTCGCGCTGCTGAAGCGCAATGACGCATCCCCGCCGACTGGCAGCGTGGATGGCTGCTCGGTCGGCACGACCTGCAGGCGCAGGTTCGCCAGCAGGTCGCGCATCGCTGTTCCGGACAGGTCGAATTCGGCGTCGACGGAACCGCTCCAGGGTGGCGCGGGCGACCCCGTCGCGTTTGCGACACTTGCGAGCGCGATGCCGCTGACACTGCCGTTGGACGCGAGCCGAGGCTCGGACCACGGGGCATTGATCGTCGCCTGCGCCTGCAGGCCGCCGCCGAGCGCAGTGCCCGACAGATCTGCCAGTTCGACGGAAGTTTCATTCCCGGAGTACCTCCCTGTGACGGACAGATCCAGCTCGAGCGCCGACGAGCCGACAGAAGAGGCGGCGAATCCTCCCGAGTACAAGACCGCGCCGTTCGATCCGTCCCATTCCAGCTCGCCGCTAGCTGCTAGCGAGCCAAGCAACCCAAGATCTGCGTAGCCGACCAGGCCGGCCAAGGGTCCGATTGCCGAGCTGAGAGAAAAGACGCATCGAGCCGATGGCTGTTCCCGACCCCGAATCGTGCCGCGCAGCTGGGCCGACAGGTCTTGGCCGTGAAGTTCGGCGCTCGTGATTTCCAGGCCTGTCGTGTCGGCCACGGCCGACACCGACACGGTCGATCCGGTCAGCACGAACGAGCCAGCGCTGCCGACCTGCGGATCGCGGAGTTCAGCATCGATAGAATGCCGCTGCGATCTAGGATCGAATCTTGTCTCGACCCGCAGCCCCGTCCCGCGGAACTCCAGGTCGTACGGCTGGCCGTTCCAAACGAGCTGGCCGCCGTGGAGTTCGAACCGGCGGACCGCAACGCCCGAGATCGGAGACCGCTCCGAAGCCAAGCTGAGAAACGCCGGGCCGTCTTCGGTGATCGTCACGTCGAGGACAGGATCGTGCAGGCTCAGCGATTCGAGCACCGTGACGCCGCCTAGCAGTGATTGCCAGCCGAGCGTGGCCGCGGCACGCGGCACCGACAGCAGCGGATCAGCGGCCGGATCATCGCCGGCGCGGAGCTCGAGCCCCAAGATCTCGAACCCGAGGCGCGAGTCGCCCAGGCGGACCTCATCGATCGATGCCGTCCCGCCCAACGACTGCTCTAGCCTCGCGATAGCGTTGTGGCGCACGGCGTCGAGGAACCAATCGCTGCGGATCGTGGCTTCAAAGCCGCCCCAGCCCAGCCCTAAGCACGCGATCGAGGCAAGAGCGATCTTGTGCCGCAGGATCGATGCGAGCGCTGCTTGGATCATTGCTCGCCCCCCGCAGGCGCGAACGCCAGGATCTCGATGCGGGTCAAGGCCCGCAGCTCCATGATGCGCTGCTCGAGCAGCCTGTTCGCCTGGCGCTCTGCCAAGGCTTCCTCAATGCGCGACCGCACCGCTTCCACGGGCTCGACTGGAGCGCCGCGCGCCGCCTGTCGCGCGCTGTACTCGTCGCGGTAGAACGCTTCGATCGACTCGGGACTCACGTCTTGCCCGGTCTTGAAGCGGAACGAGACGTAGCGGTCGAAACTGGCCTGTTCCCTGAAGAAGGCCCGGCAGTCGTCTTCGGTGAGCCCGTAGTGTGCGAGTGCGGCCGGGAAGTCCCGGCCGCCCGCGAAGGTTTGGCCCCTCAGGGTTTGGAGCGGGCCCTCGACCTCTTCTTCCGGGGCCAGCAGGAACGGTGTCAAGGCGAGGTCCTGCATGGCCAGGCGCCGGTCGATCAGTGTCTCCAGTGCGGCCCTGCCCCCGCTCTCGAGGCCGACCGGCTCGGATTGGTTGAGCAGCGCGACCACGTTCAGTTGGGTGCGCACTTGGGAGAGTGTGATCGCCTCGTCGCCGACGATCGCCGCCACCCGGTCGACAATCTCAGCCCTTGGGATGGGAGCAGCCAGAGCGACGCCTGCCAGCAAGGCGGCAAACGGGACGGTGCTTGACCTTGGCTTGGGCATCAGAACGTCTGGCCGAGTGAGAAGTGGAACTGCACGGCGCTGGCGCGCTGCTCGCGGAAAGTCCCGGTTCCCAACAGCAGTTGTTCGCGCGTGCCGTCGAATCCCACGAAGCGCGGAGGGTTGGGGCTGTACGCGAGGTCGAACCGCAGCGGGCCGATGGGCGTGCGGTAGCGGATCCCGAGGCCCATCGCATGGACGAGGTAGTCGAAATCGAACTCCCTTCCTCCCCCGGGGTTGGCGCGCACCTGCTGGCTGGAGTTCAGGCTGATGCGCCCTGGGCGCGAGTAGACGTTGCCCGCGTCGTGGAACACCACCGCCGAGAAGTCGGGGCCGGACAGCGGGAAGCGCAGCTCCACGCTGTTGAAGAGTTGAGCGCCGCCACCCAGCGGAAAGCCGGTGGCCGAGTCCCGAGGGCCCGCTTGGTTGTAGGCGAAGCCGCGGTGGGTGGCCGATCCGCCGCCGAAATAGCGTTCCGACAGCGGCACCCGAGGATCAGGCCGGCCGGCGAAGCCCTCGCGGTCCACGCCCTCGCTCCCGAATCCGGCCCACGGGACATTGATGCCGATCTGAAGCGTCCGGGCGAACACGACGCGCCGCCGGACCTGGTGATAGGTGCTGTTCTGAGCGAACATGCGCGCGAAATTGGGCTGGGCGCCCCAGACCTTCGATGCCAACGCTACATCCACGGTGTTGTACATGCCCGAAGTCGTGTCCGTCGGATCGTCCCGGCGGTCCGAAATGTACGTAGACGACATCAGCCCGACGCGCACTGGCTGGGAAATCAGCGGAACGAGCAGCGGCTCGATGTTCAGGGTCTCCCCGTCGATAGACGTTCTGCGATAGGCATATCGGTACAGCACGGTCTCTCGAGGGCTGACCGCCTGTGACAGCTGCAACGCCCCTTCCACCCTGCGGCCGGTGAACGTGTTGACATTGCGGAACGTGTCGTACAGGCCGGTCACGGTCAGCCGCCAGCTGTCCGAATTGAACCAGCGCGGCGCCTCGTAGGTGAACAGACCGCGCTGCTGCAGCAATGACAGGCGCGTGTTGAAACTCAGCGTGTGGGCCTTGCCCATCACGTTCAGCCGGGTCACCTCGACGGTCATGCGCGGGCTGAAGCCCGCGTCGCCGACCGGATTGGTCAGTTCCGCCGTGTTCCGGCCGAACCTTCCGAACTCCGCGCCGCCGCCGAACCCAAGCGCCCAGCGCCGGGCCTCCTCGACCTGGATCAGCACGTCCTTCGACTCTTCGATCCCGCCCGGGTTCTGCAGCGCCACTTCGACCTTGGAGAACACGCCGAGGTCGTAGAGGTTGCGCTGCGTTGCGAACATGCCGGCTTGCGAGAGCGGCTCTCCGGAGGCCAGCTCGATCTGCCGCGCCAAGACTTCGTCCCGGGTCTTCTCGGCGCCGGACAAAATCGTGCGACCGGTCTGCCTCGGTTCGCCGTGTCGGATCTCGTAATACACGACCGCTTGGCCGGGCGAGTCGCCCGGTTCCGAGCGCCAGTCGAATGTGACATCCTGATGGCCCGCGCTGAAGTATTCCCGTAGGACGCGCTGGCGGTCGGAGGCGATGCTGGACTCGCTGAACGGCTGGCCCGGGGCCGAGGCGAATTCGAACGTCGATTCATCGGCCGGAAACCCTGACATCCCGCTCGTGACCAGTTCGGAAACGAATGTCTGCCGCCCTTCCTCGATGGAGATCGCCACGGCCAAGTGATTCGGCTTGCCGTCGAGTCCCGGGCGGACCTGCCCGCCCACGCGGGCCTCGCGGAATCCGTTCGAGGCGTACAGCTGGCGCAGGGACTGCAGGTCTTGTGACAGCAGCGCCGGGCTAAAGGATCCGGGACTGGAGGCCGATTTCCCGGTGCTCAACTGCAGGCGCTCCCGGATCGTGCCGTCATCGAAGTAGCGGTTGCCCGCGATCTCGATGTCTCGCAGCTGCCGCCTCTGGCCGCGGTCGACGCGGTAGACGATTGCGATCTCGTCTGCGGCAGACCGCTCGACTTCGAAGCTCACGGCCGCGTCGAAATAGCCTTGGCCTTGGAAGTACTCCGCCAGGCTGGCGCTGCCGGCGCGGAGGAGTTCGTCATCGACGGAGCCCCTGGAGTAGAGCGCCAGAATTCGGCGCAGCCTCTTCTGGCTCATGCGCGCTCCTTCGACGCGGACAGAAGTCTTCGGGCCGCGGTGCACTCGCGCCACCAACGTGATCTGATTCTCGGCCGCGCGGTACTCGGCCGCTTGGGCTCGGATTTCGGACTGCCAGTAGCCCTGCGCCTGAAAGTGCTCCCGCAAGCGCCCGATCCCGCGTTGGATGCGGTCGCGCCGAAAAATCGAATCCCTCCTCCAGCCCGTGATCGTGCGGATCTCCTCCGCGCTCAGCGAGGCTCCCTCGCCGGCCAACAGCAGTGCGCCGATGCGGGCCCGCCGTCCGCTGGTTACCGCAAGGTTGATATGAACCTGCTGGGTCTCTCGGTCGCGCACCAGGGCGTGATCGATTGCCGCCTCCCGGAAGCCGTAGTCGGCGAGCACTTCGCGCAGCGAGCTGATCGCCTCGCCGAGCTTGTCTTCGGTGAAGATCGTGCCGAGCCGCAGCCCGGTGGCGTTGATCAGCTGGCCGGAGGACGGGGGCCGCTCGACGCCGTCGACGCGGACATTGCCCACGAACCATGCGGGCGCGGTCAAGAATGTCAGCCGCGCGCCGTCTTCGCCAAGTGTTGCGTCTGCGAGGATGTCGCTGTATCGACCGGTCCTGAAAAGGGCCTGGATCGAGTCGCGCAGCGCCGCTCGTTCCAGCGGCTGGCCGACACGCACGCTGAGCAGTTTCTCGGTCGCGGCGCGCGTCTCGGCGGCGAGCGGAGGATCGAAGGCGATCCCCGAAATCGGAGCGCCGAATTGATCCCCTGCGGCGATGGGAGCCGCCAGTAGGACGTGAAGAGCTAGAAGAGTCAGCTGCGCTCGATGCAATTCTATGAAAATTATAAGGTTAAGTCCCTGCTGAACACCTGAGGCAGGATGCGCTGCTAGCATCGAACAGCGGGCCGCGTCCTCTATCGCCCCATGACGACCAACGCTAGTGACCGCTATTCCCGGCAGAGGCTGCTGGCCGAGATTGGCGGCGAGGGGCAGCAACGGCTGGCGGACAGCTGCGCGGCCGTCGTCGGCTGCGGGGCGCTTGGGACGATGCAGGCGGCCCTGCTCGTGCGGGCAGGAGTTGGCACAACGCTGCTGGTCGACCGCGACTATGTCGAGGAAAGCAACCTGCAGCGGCAGGTCTTGTTCGACGAACGCGATGCCGAGCGCGGCGTGCCCAAGGCCGAGGCGGCGGCGCTAGCCTTGCGGCGGGCCAATTCAGCGGTGACCGTGGTGCCGGTGGTCAAGGATCTCGTCGCTGCAAACGCGGAACGGGTGCTGGAGCCGGCCGACGTGATTCTCGACGGAACTGACAACTACGAAACGCGCTTCCTGATCAACGAGGTTGCGGTCAAGCGTTCCATCGCCTGGATCTATGGCGCGGCCGTGGGAACGCACGGCTCGGTCATGCCGGTTCTCCCCGGCCAGACCGCCTGCTTGGAGTGCCTGTTCGACGATGTGCCGCGGTCCCGCCAGCCGACCTGCGACACCGCCGGCGTGCTCAATGCGGTTACCTCGCTGATTGCGTCGCTTCAGGTCGTCGAGGCGCTCAAGATCCTCGCGGGGCGCCTGCAGGCCCTGGAGCGCAAGTTGGTCACGATTGACGTCTGGAGCGGCGAACGCGCGGTGTTGCAGGCCGACACGCCGCGACCTGGCTGCCCGACTTGCGGCCTGCGGCGGTTCGCTCGCTTGGAAGCTCGGTCCGCCGCCTCGGCGCGGATCTGTGGCCGCGATGCCGTGCAGGTGCCCGCTCGCGACCGGCCGGTCGACCTCCCTGCGCTGGCGCATAGCCTGGCGCCGCTAGGCGAGGTTCGCGCTAGCGAGCTGGCTGTCCGGTTCTCCTGCCCGCCGCATGCGCTGACAGTGTTTCCAGACGGGCGCGCGATCGTCAAGGGCACGCAAGATCTCGGCGTGGCGCGCAGCCTGTACGCCCGCTACGTCGGCGACTGAGCGCTCAAGCAGCCTCTACCCAGACCGGGCTGGACCACGCGAGCTCGCCGTTGGACTCGAACACGCGCAGGTAGTACCAGTCCGCGCTCGATCCGTCGCCCTCGTCCTCGGTGGAGAACGAACTCTCCCAGTTGTCATGGAACACGACGCGGTGTAGCATCGCCGACTCCCACGGAAACGGCCGGGTGAACAGCATCTCGTTCGATTCGGTGAGCTCGGCGAGGGTCTGAGTCACCGAGCACTTGGTAGGTTTCGTGCAGTTCACGCTCACGCGGGTGTTCCCGTCGCCTCGCACCCGCAATACCAAGGCCTTTTGCGAATAGTCGTCCAGCTGCTGCTTGAGGGCCGTGTAGGACTGGACCCTGACCGAGGTGTCGTCGCTGCTGACGATCTTGTCCCGGCGAAACTCATCCAGCGGCCCCGAGGTGAAGCAGGGATGGAAGCCCTCGATGCGGCCGCCCTGCACTTCAAGGCTGAAGTCCCAGTCGGCGGTGCCGCCCCACCCCAGCGCAGGCCAGGGCCCCCAGCCGTACTCGAAGCGCACGATCACGGGCTCGTCCCAGCGGTTCGCTCCGGGCTGGCGGTCCACCGGGAATTCGCGATGGATCACCCGGCCGTTCTTGACGACCTCGATCCGGTCCACCAGGTCCCAGCCGCGCACGCTGGCTTGGATCTCGCGCCTGCGGGCGAAGGGAATCTCTTCGCCCATCATCGCGCCGTTGACGGAAAAGTCGAGTTCGATCCGGTCGCCGGTCACGGCGTAGGTGCGCCGATTCCAGAGCGCGTCGAAGATCGCCTCGCGGGACAGCTCGCGAGCCTTGATGACTGCCAGGCCTTCACGATATCCGCCGGGGTAGCCGAGATGGTCGTCCGTGCTCGCCACGACTCCCAAGCGATGCCCCTCGCTGAGATAGTGCTGCAGCGTGTGACGCGTCCAGCGGCCGCCTTCGGTGTGTCGCTTGTAGGGGTGCGGTGCGCGGTCGTGCTCGGCGCAGCCCCATTCGGAGTGGATCTCCAGCACCGGCGACACCGAGGTGTCGATGCTGGACGAAGCGATGCCGCGATGCCCGAGGCGGTTGGCGGGATGGTGGGGAACCAGGATGCAGCCCCGGCGCTTCGCGAACGCCTTGAGCTCGTCCAGCCTTTCGATCAATTCGTAGTCGCCGTTCAGGTCCGGGAAGAGGATGTGGTAGTCGCCTTCCATCGTGCCGTGGCGCTCGTAGCCGAGGATCGTGGTGAAGGTGCCCGGGTCGTCGAACTCGCGCGCCAGCCGCACGACATCGGGCCAGCGCGACTTCGCCACCGCGAAGCCGTTCTTCCACTTGTACTCGATCTTGCCGTCGTATTCGCCCACGTCCGGCCAGTACGAATGCGGCGTGAAGGCGTAGAAGTCGAGGTGGTTGCGGGCGACCTCGAAGCTGCGCTCTAAGGTGCCTTGGGCGTACCCGACCTGGTTGTGGTTGTGCAGGTCGCCGAAATAGTTCTTGTACGGTGCGGCCGACGCCGCCTGCGCCGCCGCGCTCGCAGCGGCCGGCACCGCGCTGGCCAGCGCCGCCCCGGTTCCGGTGTGTGCACAATGGCGCATCCAGTCGCGCCTGGAGATCCCTATCTCGCTCACTGATATTCGCTGGGCCCGACCGGGTCTCCGGTGCGCCGCCACATCATGCTATCACGCCCCTGGGCTGCCCGCCTGCCGCGCGCCAGCCCGGCGGGGCGGACCGCGGAGGTCCCGGCCAGACTCTCGCCGCGCGTGCGCCGGCGACGTGCCGATCCCGCCCTACCTGGGTTCTTCGCCCCCGACCCAAACGGGCGATGACCACGCCATTGCACCATGTAGCTGCTTGACGCGGACATAGTAATAGTCGCCATGCCCGACGGCTCCATGGTCGCCGAACTCGAAGTCGCAGTCGAGCGGTTGGTCATCGCTGACTAGTTGCAGCACCACCCGGTCCGAATCAGGATCCGCTGGCAGGTCCTTTTCTGGCAGCCCGTCTCGCAGGTCAGAGAGTCGGAACTCGAGCGCTCGCGCCGGATGCGTGCGGTAGGGCCGGACGTGGAGCGGCGCCTTGCCGAACTCCGAGCCTTCGTCTAGGTTCACGACAACCTGGGTCGATGGCGTGGCACCCTCCAGTTCGAGCAGCACGGAGTCTGCGCGGCCGCGCGTCCCAGTCCGAAAGCGAAGCCGGTCCACCTCTCGCTCCCAGAGCTCGTGGTGACGGTTCTCGAGCCGCGGAACTCGATGTCCGGCGATCGTGGCGCCGCGAACGTCGATCGTTCCGCTCTACCTGCGGACCCCGCGCGGGCTGTCGCGGATGAACGGTTCCGAGGACGATTCGAAAGAAATCTGTGCCGTCACTCGGTTGGCAAGGCTCGCCTTCAGGGGCCGCATCCGATAGACCTCGTCGCCGTTCTTGACTACCGCCACTTCAGTGATCGGGGCCGTTCCCATCACGCGCGCTCGCAGGCGGCGGTCGTCGCTGTAGCCGATCCGCCGGCCCATCTGCTCGCCGTTCAGTTCGAGGTCGACGATGATCCGCTCGGCAGTTGTCGCGGCATACACCCGGCGCTGCTTGAGGGCGTCGAAGATGGCGTCGGCGGTCTTCTCGCTCGCCAGCGCGGCGGCCAGCCCGCCGAACTGTGACATGCCCCGGGGGCGCGTGCCGGTGTAGCCGGGATGCGTGCGATGGTCATCCGAGGCTGCAACGAATCCGACTTGATGACCGTTGGGGAGGTAGTAGTTGCCGAACCACTCGAACGTGCCGTGCATCGACATGATCTCGACGAGGGATCCCATGTCGGTGTCGCTGTTTCGCCAGTCCCCGGGCTGGTGGGCGTGCGGAATGATGAGGACGTCGTTCGTGTGGTAGCGCTCGCGCAGCCCTTGGTACAGGGCGGCGAGGTTGGGCGCGAGCTGCGCGCCGACGCGCTCGTCGAAGGGACGGCGATAGAAGACGTCTTGATGTCCGCGGTACCTTCTTTGCACGGTCCATTCGTAGCCTAGGAAGGCGATGAATTCGCCGGGCTCGCTCTAGCGGATCACGGCCTCGCGGACGTTCTTCCACTCGAGGTCGTCCATTGCGGTGTCGTGGTCGGACATGCCGTAGAAGTCCAGCCGGGCGTCGTCCCGGGCATACCGATAGGCTCCGTCGATCGAGCCCTGCCCCTCCGCCAGCCCCACGTGGGAGTGAGTCTCGCCCCAGTAGATGCGGTGCGGCGGGTCGCTGCGCACCCACACCGGGTTGCTCGAGCCGGTGATCCTGCCATCGGCGGACTCGATGCCGAAGCGGTAAACGCCCGGCTCGTCCAAGCGGATGTCCTCGAGCACGTTGAGAGCGGGTGCGCCGGCCGGGATGTCTCGGAAAGGCTCCCCGTTCAAGCTGACTCGGTAAGCCGGTACATCGCTTCTCGCCCGATTGAAGTTGACGTCCTCGCTGCGAACAGCCAGATCGAAGGCCTCGCCCGGTTCGACCACGGATGGAGCGAACCCCTTGACCCTTGCGGCGGACGCGCCCACCACTTTAAACGCCCGCCAATTGTGTGTCGGGTACGTGCCATCGCCGGAGTGCTCCACATACACGGGCAGCACCGTCAAGTCGTTCTCGGAGGTGTGGATGTGCCATCCGCGCCCTCCGCCGGTGCGATCACCGTAGACCAGCGTGAAGGAGTCACCTTGGGAAAGCGTTCCGCGTTCGAGCAGGAACGCGGGCCTCGCGCCGACCGCGCTGTACCGCTCCGGCCCCCTCAGGATCTCGACCTTCGCGAACCGGACGTCCGTCCGGCTTGGAGGCCCTGATCGTGACGAAGCCATCGCCCGGACCGTCGTTCTGCAGGTCGCCGCGATCCCACTGCGAGTTTCGCCCGACCACAACCTTGCCTCCTTGCTGCAGGGCAAGTTCGCCGACGGTATAGGTCAGTTCCACGGTAATCCACGTATCGGCTGCGAAGGGACCGCGCGAGCCGAGTTGGAACCGGCCCAGGGCTCCGGGACGCTCATCCTTGAAGCGGAGCTCTTCGATCACCTGATCGATCCGCGCATCGGCATAGAAGGCGCGGCCGTCCGGTCGCTGAGCGAGGGACAACATAGGCTCGCGTCCCGCCCGCTTGGCATCGAGCAACTCCCGGAAGGCGGATTGCAGAATCCCCGTAGCGCGGTCGGGCACGGGGCCGCCGGCGAGAGCGTAGTCGTTTATCCAGCGCCACAGCACCGGCGCGCGCCCGGCCAGGTTCGATCCGTCGGTCCGGTGCAGCGCCGAGCTGGCTTTGAGCGCTTCGACACTCGCGCGAGCTTGGGGCGACATGTGGTCGTCGCGATTCTTGGGTTGGGTTTGGGTGCTGGCGTACGGGCTCAGGCAGAGATGGATGGCCACGGCCAGCAAGCTCACCAGATAGCGGCCTGATCCGTCGGTAACTCGCATGGCCCTTAGCGCCTTCGGCTTCGATGCAAGGGTATGGTGCCAGATTTCAGGCGATGACGGGTACTCGGATCACCAGTGCTGCGAATCAATGCCTTGGGGGCAGCTCAATGGCCCTCGCGAGTTCAAGAATCGTCAGGATTCGAGCCGCGGGCGAAATGCCGATAGAGAACGGACCCCTTTGACTGCCAGTGCCCGGCTAGTGTGACAAAATCCATCGCAAGCCCGAATCCGATTTCTCCAGAGTGCTGGGTTTCGGCTCGGAAGCGAGCCGCTGCGGCGGGCCGGAGGCATTGCCCTTGATGAGCATGGGCGGCTCGTAGTTCAAGGGAGGTAGGGAACATTACATGAGAGGCCGATGCTGATCCTCGCCGAAGTCGATCACCGCGATGGCGAAGTTGGTCACGGTTGAGGTTTGTGCCAGAATCTTCAGGGTTCTGTACCCTCGTCACTGGCAGAGACGAGTCCGGCGGGCGGTTCGGAGTAGTGCATCTTTCGATTGGTGCAAGAATCCGCTCCTCGTGTCGACTTTGCGTGTGCGATCTTATGGACTCGCGACTTCATGAATGGACAATCCGTGAAGTTAACAGCCTATTCGTGTCCCGGCTGAAGCCTCCCGTCTGGACAACCCCAACAATTGCCGCGGCACGACCGGAGCTAAATGGCGTTTAGAGACCGAAAATAATGAGGAATCAGCGTGAGCACGTTCGACAGTAAGAAAGCTTCATTGAGGGATGTCCTTCGCGACATCGCGGACGGCAAGATCCAGTTGCCCGACTTCCAGCGCGGCTGGATCTGGGACGACGACCACATCCAAAGTCTACTTGTGAGCATAGCTCGATCCTTCCCAATCGGTGCGGTGATGCTCCTCGAAGCCGGAGGCGACGTACGCTTCCAGACACGACCAGTGGAGGGCTTGGAGGAGAAGGTCCCAAGAGATCAGGTGCCCGAGATGCTGATTCTCGACGGCCAGCAACGCCTCACCACGCTAACCCAAGCGCTTTCGCTCGACAAGCCGGTACGCACTCAGACTGCAAAACGCAAGAAGATTAGGCGCTATTACTACTTCAACATCCAGAAGGTGCTGCGAGAACCCAATTCGCTGGATGACGCTCTTGTGGTGGTAGATGAGAATCGACAGCTACGAAGCGATTTTGGCCGGAAGGTGGATCTCGATCTGTCCACAACCGAGTTGGAATGCCAACACTTGCACTTTCCGTGCAACCGGATGTTGGACAAGGACAAGTGGGAGGCCGCTCTGATAAGGATCGCGCCAGACCAGTTCGCTGCCTACATGGAATTTCGCGAACTCGTGGTCGATTCGTTTAGCACGTACCAAGTCCCCGTTATAGAGCTGAAGAAGGAGACGTCCAAAGAGGCTGTCTGCTTGGTTTTCGAGAAGGTAAACACTGGTGGTGTACAGCTTTCAGTATTTGAGTTGATCACAGCCACTTACGCGGCGGACGGCTACAACCTGCGTGACGATTGGTTCGGCTCAACTGTGCGCGACCTCGAGTCCCGCAAGGAGCGCGTAGAGCAGCAGGCACTCCTGAAGGGAATCGAGGCCACCGAGTTTCTCCAAGCGGTTAGTCTTCTTCGTACCCATGAGACGAGACAGGCAGATATTGCGGACGGCAAGGTCGGCAAGCAGGTGCGCCCCGTCAGCGCCAAGCGCTCCGATATCCTGCAGCTCCCACTTAGGACTCTCGCCAAAACAAGTTCATTGTTTTGTGTTTGTATTTTGGTATCCTAGGGAGGCATGGGTGATGTGGTGCAAAGCATCCGGGCCCGGTACGAAGCCTTGCGGCCTGTGCTCGACGAGAGAAGCCGTCGAGTCTGGGCCGGGGCCGAGGCTCGGGCGATCGGGCGCGGCGGCATCGCACGGGTGGCGGAAGCGACCGGGATCGCGCGCGAGACGGTGCGCCAAGGCCTGCGCCAAGTGCAGGTCGGCGAGGTCGGCGTCGCGGCCGCTGGCAGCGAGCGGCAGCGGCGTCCGGGCGGGGGGCGCAAGAAGCTGACCGCGCGCGACCCGCAACTGCGGGCGGCGCTGGAGCGCAAGCTCGACCCGGTCACGCGCGGCGATCCGATGGGGCCGCTGCGCTGGACGTGCCTGAGCGCGGAGCGGCTGGCGCAGGCGTTGCGGGCCGAGGGGCACGCGGTCAGCGAGCGCAGCGTGAACCGGCTGCTGCACGAGCTGGGCTACAGCTTGCAGGCGAATCGCAAGACGCTGGAGGGACGGCAACACCCCGACCGGGACGCGCAGTTCCAGTACATCGAGCGCCGGGTGCAGGAGTTCCAAGGTGCGGGACAGCCGGTAGTTTCGGTGGACTCGAAGAAGAAAGAGTTAGTGGGGCGTTACCGCAACGGGGGGCGCGAGTGGCGTCCTGAGGGGCAGCCGGAAGAGGTGCAGGTGCATGATTTCCCGGACGCGGAATTGGGCAAGGCGCTGCCGTACGGGGTGTACGACCTAGCGGCCAACAGCGGCTGGGTGAGCGTGGGCGTGGACCATGACACGTCGGAGTTCGCGGTGGAGACGCTGCGGCGCTGGTGGCGGCAGATGGGGGCGCCGGCCTATCCGTGCGCCGAGCGGCTGTTGATCACCTGCGACGGGGGCGGCTCCAACAGCAGCCGCGGGAGGTTGTGGAAGTTGGAACTGCAAGGGCTGGCGGACGAGAGCGGGCTGCGGATCTCGGTGTGTCATTTCCCGCCAGGAACGAGCAAGTGGAACAAGATCGAACATAGGATGTTCTGCCACATCACGCAGAATTGGCGCGGCAGGCCGTTGGTCTGTCGCGAAGTGATCGTGAATCTGATCGGGGCGGTGAGCACCAAGGAGGGGCTGAGAATCGAATCCGAGCTGGACGAGAACCGCTATGAGCTGGGACGGAAAGTCACGGACGCGGAGCTGAAGCGGCTTTCGATTGAACGCGCCGAGTTCCACGGAGAGTGGAACTACACCTTGGCACCACGGCCATCAAACGAAGAAGTTATTTAGGCGAGAGTCCTTAGCGCTTGGAAGCAGTGGGCAGACAAGCTGGAAACTGGTTTTCGCAGCGCAGCACACTTTCTGCGGAGGCAGTCCTTCTACAACCGGCGCGAGCTGCCCTATCGGACGCAGCTTGTACCGTTGGCAGCAGTGCTCACTAGGTTAGGTGACCGTTGGCTCGAGCCCAAAATATTCGACAAGCTGACTCGTTGGTATTGGTCCGGTGTTCTCGGCGAACTCTACGGAGGCGCGGTGGAGACGCGCATGGCCAACGACTATGAGGAGCTTCTTAACTGGTTTGAGGACGACGACGCACTTCCTCGGACAGTACGGGAGGCCAACTTCCAGCCGGACCGCTTCGACACTCTGCGTTCTCGGCTCAGTGCTGCTTACAAGGGCATCAATGTGCTTGTACTCCGCGAGGGCTCGAAGGACTGGTACTGGAAAGCTACGATCCAGGAGTTGGATGCCGACGAAATAGCCCTAGACATCCACCACATATTCCCGCGCCATTGGTGCGAAAGTCAGGCTATCAGGAAGGATCGGTACGACAGCATACTCAACAAGACCCCCATCTCCTACAAGGCAAACCGGAAGATTGGTGGCGAAGCACCGTCCCGTTACCTGCCGAGGCTTCAAGCTGAAAAGCACGTCGCGTTGAACGACAGCGACATGAACGACCTGTTGGCCAGTCACCTGCTTGCGCCAGACCTGCTGCGGCGAGACGCGTTTGACGAGTTCATGGACGACCGTCGGACGCGATTGAGCCGACTCGTCGAGGCAGCTATGGGGAAGCCGCTCGTTCATGTGTCCGACACAGGGGACCAGGACTAGCGCCGAAGATAGATTGTGCCGCTCAGTCTGCGGCAGGAACAGTCTGGATGGCGTCGATGATTAACGTGCGCAATCCGCCGATGTCCGCCAGTCTGTCATCGATCTGCGAGTCTTGCCGCGCGTTCATGTCGAAGGTCTGCCTATTGGTCAAGTACGCCCTGATCCCAAGCGTCCTACGGATTACACCCGCAGCTATGAGGATTGTGACTCGGGCGCTCGCTACGATGGTTCAATCCGAGCGCGAACTACGGATTTGGTCTTCACTAACGCATGCCTAGAGATGGATGTAGCAGCACGAACGGCGATCGGAACCCCGGTATCCCGGTGCTCGCCACCACTACGGTGCGAGCCGTCCAACGCCCTCACAAGCGCTTCGCGTAGATGTAGAATGCCCCCCGCTCGGTCCCGTCCTCGGCAAGGAAGCGGCTGTTCATGGTCGTCTTGCCCGCGGGCAGTTCCATCTTGATGGTCGCGCTAGCTGCACCGGACTCTACCGGCACGGTCTCTTCCAGCTCGCCGATGCGGAGTGTCGCCGTGTTCGCCTCGATCGGGAAGTTTGCGGGCTCGTCGCGCTGGTATAGCTCGAACTCATAAGTGCCAGCTTGCGTGACTTGGATATTCCAAGTTCCGTTCACAGCCGGGGCGCGGGACACATGGCCTTGGTTCCATGGCACCTGCACTGAATCGTCTGGCGGAAGCCAGTCGTGGGCCGTGATCCGCGCCGGATTCTCGGCATCCGAGCCGATATCAAGATAGACATGCTGCTCGAAGCGATCGCCGATATGCTCCCACCACGCATCGTACTCAGCGCGTAGAGCCGCGACCGTTTCGGGATTCTCGGTGGATATGTCTGTCAGCTGGCCCGGATCGGCTTGGATGTCATAGAGCTCCTGTCCGTTCACGAGGCGGTGCTGTTCCGTCATGACGGAACTCTTGCGCCAGCGTTCCGGGAACCGGATGCGCTGGGAATGCACGACCAGCGTCCGGTCCGCCCAGTCCCCGCCCCGCAGCAGCGGCAGCAAGCTCGTGCCGTCCCAGTCCAGGTCTTCCCGCGGCGGCGCGCCGGCTGCGTCCGCGAAGGTCGGCAGGACGTCGATGTGCGCGGCAAGATTCGCGACATCCCGGGGAGCTCCCAAGTTCCCGTCGGGCCAACGCAGGAAGAACGGCACCCGATGGCCGCCGTCATACTCGGACCCCTTCCTTCCGCGCATCCCGGCGTTGAAGCCCTGCCACGCGCCTTCGGATTCTTCCTTGGCCGCCCGGGCGAGCAGCTCCGCGTTGGTCGAGCCCACCCTCTGGGTCGGGTGCGTGTTGGTCACGCCGGCCGCAGAGCCGTTGTCGGTCATGAAGATCAGCAGGGTGTTGTTCGCGATGCCAAGCTCGTCCAGTTTCGCGGTCAGGCGCCCCATGTTGTCGTCGATGTTCTCGATCATGCCGTAGAACTTGTCCATCGGGCTGGGAACGCCCTCGTCGGCATACGGCGTCGAGTAGGACTCGTCGACCAGGAACGGCCCGTGCGGGGCGTTCGTCGCTAGGTAGACGAAGAACGGGCTCGGATCCTCGGCCTGCTGTTGCTCGATGAATCGCAGGGCGTTGTCGAAGAAAACGTCGGTGCAGTAGCCGTCGTAGGCGGTGGGCTCGCCGTTGTGCCAATAGGTGTCGTCGAAATAGTCGTTGCCCCAGTAGTCCGGAGTCTGGCCGACGCCGCCACCGCCGTGGTAGACGGCCTCTTGGAAGCCTCGGTCGATCGGACGGTAGGGCGAGTTGTCGCCTAGGTGCCACTTGCCGAAGAAGCCCGTCGCGTAGCCGGCCTCCGAGAGCACGTCGGCGAACGAGGTCTCCTCGCGGTGGACGATCGAACGCCCCATGATCGTGTGCCAGACGCCGGTCCGCGACGAGTATCTTCCAGTGATCAGAGCGGATCTGGTCGGCGAGCAAGTGGGGTCGACATGGAAGTTCGTCAGCCGCACGCTCTCAGCGTGCAAGGCATCCAGATTCGGCGTTCGGATCATCGGATTTCCGTGCGCGCCGACCTCGCCGTAGCCTTGGTCGTCGGTCATCACGAGGATGATGTTCGGCCGGCTGTCGACCGGTGCGGTCGCGCAGCCCGCAGCTAGTAGCATGGCTGCCAGGGCGAGCGCTAGCGGTGCGGGTATGTCAAGCGGACGAGGCTGTCGGTTGCAAGGATTGGCCATGGCGTTTCGATTGAAAGTACCACAGGAGCGCCGCTCCAGACCGGATAGTCGTGTCTCTGCCCATCGTATCTAGGCTCAGATTGAGAGCCTTCAGATCCGTCGGAAACCCATCGTGCCTCACCCTCAACTCCTAAGGTTGGGGGGACCTAGGCAATGCCCGTTTCATTGAACGCATCGTCCGCCCCTCCTTCACTTCTCCCAACTTGGCCGGCGAAACCATTCCGGCCCGGAATCGCGGATCCGTGACCGGAACCGTCACTCCCAAGGCTGGTCTTTCAGGAACGCCGCGTGTTCCACCAAGGGCTCCTCCGTCCGGAAGTGTTTCCGGTAGGCGGCGACCCAGTCCCGGGCAATGTCTGCCTGGGCGGCCCGTAGCGAGATTTCCCCGCTGCAAGTCTTCCGCACGAGCCTATCCTCGAGCGCGTCTTTCGCGTTCGCATCCCAGACCGACCCCTCGTAGGGTTGCGGCCACAGGTTCTCCCGGGCCGTGACCCCTCCGAGCTCGGGCGGCACCAAATGATCGAGTTCGTACGCCAGCGGCTGCGGTGTCTCGATACCATGGGCCCGGAAGACCTCCAGCGCAACCTGGCGGTCGACCGTCACGGGGACAGCCGGCCTGTCGGACGCACATAGCTCGAGCGAACTCGCGAGGCCTATCCTGCCAGGTGTCAGCCGCGAGTCGGGTACCGCTCGGAGGGCCGCCATGTTCGGTCCGTCGCTAGGGGCACTGCCGGAATACCACAAGATCCCGCCCGCGCCACAGGCGATGGCCAAGGCCACGGTGGCTAAGGTGGCGGTGAGCCCCCAGGCCGGCCGCGATCGTTGATCCGAGCCCTCCGCGACGGCCCGGGCAAGGGCGTCACGGAGCCGATGCCGCGCCGTTTCCGGCGGGGGCAGGGCCTCATCCAGAATCCGTCGGCGGGCCGCGAAGAACTCTTGCAGCGGCGCTCGCATCCCAGTCAGCCGAGCCCGGCACTCCTCGCATTCGTCAATATGCTTCCGGCCGCGCCGAGCACGTCGTGTCTGGGATCTGCCCTGCAGAAGGAAGACTAGGTCCGCGTCGGACAGGTGTCTTTCTCTACCCCACATCGTCGTCCTCACGCTTGCACGCTCTGGAGCCGCGAGGCGGCCCGCCTGATGCAATTCGAAACCGTTCCCAGGGAAACTCCCAGCACGCGGGCGATTTCACGATATCGCAAGCCCTCGGCCCGCAGACTCAAGCAGTAGCGATCGCGCGCGGGGAGCGCGTTCAGCACAGCACACATTCGCTCATAACGCTGGCACATGTGTAGCCGCTGCTCCGGGTTCGGCGCTCTGTCAGCTACGGGATCGGCAAATGACGGCGTTCGAATCGTCCTGCGAGCCCGTCCGTCGAGCCTGCGACTTCTTAAGCCGAGATTGTGCGCAGTCCGGAAGATCCAGCCTCTCAAGTTCGTCCGAGGCCGGCCTCGGCGCAGGTGTCTGAACAGCGCCAGGAATGTCTCCTGGACGACGTCCTCGCCGTCGGCAACGCTCAGGCCCATCGAAAGCAGGTAGCGGAGGATCGGCTCCCGAAGGTCATCGAACAGGGCGGTCACTTCGGCGTGGATCTCGACGCGACGGGTTGCGGGAACTGCCTTGCCGGAAACTCCCGGAATCGGCAGGGTTGCCACTGCCCCTCCGACAGAGGAAGCGGGAACGGACCATGTGTGCCCGACGGCCATGCCCAGACGTGGCCCAGCTTTGCACCGCCCGTTTCGGGCGTGATAAGAAAAACCCTGAACGAAACCGGGCGAAGTGGAATGTATGAGTGTAGCTTATGTCTCGCGCGCCCTTTGCCCGCCTTCGTCTTGCTGCGGCGCTGTTGTCGTTCTGCATCTTTCTCGCCCCGTCCGCCCGGCCCCAAGTGATGGACGGCCGGCTGGAGGTTCGCGTCATCGACCCTAGCGGCCAAGGCGTACCTGCCGCGCTCGAGCTCGTCTCGCGCAGTCCCCAATTCGTCGCGGGCGCGGTCGCCGACGCCGAAGGACGAGCGACCCTGCATCGCATTCCTCCAGGCACCTACTTGCTCACAGCGCGCCACGAGGGATTCGAGATTGCGGAACGCCGAATCGCGTTGCAGTCGGCAGTTCCGCGGGTCGTCGAGCTCGCGCTTTCCGTGGCCACGGTCCGGGAGGAAGTCACCGTTCGCGCCCCCGCGCCCTTGTTCGAGCCGTACCGGCCGTCGCAGGGCACGCGGTCCGGACGCGAGGACCTCGAGCTGGCCCTGGGAACCGCTCTGGGCCGGAGTACCGTCGACATTGTCACGGCGATGCCCGGATGGTTGCTGGAAGCCAATGCCGTGCTCCACCCACGGGGGTCCGAGTACGACACGCAGTACGTAATCGACGGCATGCCCCTGTACGACAACCGCTCGATAGCCTTCGCCCCGGCGTTCGAGAACTCCGAGTTCGAGGCAGTCACAGTCCTTACTGCGGGCATCCCGGCCGAATACGGCCGGAGGCTGGGAGGCGTGATCGCACTTGACACGCGACGGAGCGCCATCACCGGACACCGGACCTCGCTCGATGTGCAGGGCGGGAGCTATGCGACGCGCATCGGCGCGTTCTCGCACCAATACGCGAGTGGTGGCACTGAACTGACGATCGGTATTCAGGGGGGCGCCACCGACCGGTACCTCGATCCGCCCTCGCTGGAGAACTTCACGAATCGCGGCAGTTCCGGTGGCGGCAACGCGCGGTTCGCCCGCGATCTCAGCAGCCGCCATCGGCTGACTGGGTACGCGCGCACCAACCGCACGAACTTCCTGGTGCCGAATGACCTTCTCCAGCAGGAGGCAGGGCAGCGGCAGGACCGCCGGTCGAGCGAGACAGCAGGGCAGGTGCACTATCAGGGCACGTTGTCACGCCGGACGCTGATATCGGTCCGCGGGATGTTGCGGGATCTGACCAGCGAACTTTGGAGCAACGAACTGTCGACGCCCGTCTACGTTCTGCAGGATCGCGGGTTCAGCCAAGGCGTGGTGATGGCCGACGTGACGTTCGAGGGAGAGCGCCACACACTCAAGATCGGCGGGGACATTCGATCCAGCGGGCTCCGGGAACGCTTCCTGATGGCGGAGCCTGACGAACTGCCGGACTTCGATCTGGACTTCCGCGACAGGCAGCGCAGCGCCGAGGCCAGCTTCTACGCTTACGACCAGCTGCGGGCCGGCAACTTCGCAGCCAGCATCGGCTTCCGTTTCGATGAGTACCGCCTGCTGATTTCGGATCGCGCGCTCAGCCCGCGCCTCGCGGCCAGCTACTTCGTTCCCCCGGCGGGACTCCAGCTGTATGCCTCCTACGACCGGATCTTCCAGCCGCCCCCGACCGAGAACTTGCTCCTGAGCAGCGCCGCGACCGGCTTGGGGCTGGACGCTGTCGAAGAGGTTCTGGCGGTTCCGGCCAACACGGGGCATTTCATCGAAATCGGCATGCGCAAACCGATCGGTGGTGCAATGCGGATCGACGCCAAGCACTACTGGCGCCGGTTCCAGAACTACATCGATGACGACGTCTTTCTCAATACCGGCCTGTCTTTCCCGATCACGTTCGATTCGGCGGCGATCGAAGGGACCGAGGTCCGCATCGAAGCCCCCCGATGGAAGGGCATCTCGGCATTCGCCAGCTACTCCAACTTGCTGGGAAGGGCGAGATCTCCGGTTACGGGCGGACTCTTCGTGGAGGGCGGGGAGGCTGAGGAGCTCCGGGACGTGGCCGAGGAGTTCCCGATCAGTCAAGACCAGCGGAACACCGTCGCGACGACCGTCCGATTCCAGATTCATCCCAGAGTCTGGGCTTCGTTCGGCATCCGGTACGGAAGCGGGTTGCCTGTGGAACTGGAGGATGACGACGACGATGACGATGACGACGACGGGGACGACGATGACGACGGCGACGATGACGGGGACGACGATGACGACGGCGACGAAGCTCAGCCGATTCCGGAAGCCATCCTCAGGAAAGTGAACTTCGCGCGCTCTCGAGTGCTCCCCAATCTCAGCCTCGACTTCTCTGTCGGATCCCGCGTATGGGAGCGGGGAAGCAAGTCCGCGACACTCCAGTTCGACCTGCGCAACGCCACGAACCGGCTTAATGTCATCAATTTCAGCGGGCTCTTCTCGGGCACGGCCCTTGCGCCGGGCCGCCAGGCAACCGTGCAGCTGCGCGTGCGATTCTAGATCCCCGAGCCGACCAAAGCGCAGCGCCGGGGCATAACATTGAGAGTGTTGCCGGTCCACCAGCCATGAGGGGTCAATTCGTTCGCGGCGTGCTCGCGCTGCTTGCCTTCGCGTTCGCCGTACAGGCGCAGAGCCGCGCAGTCTTCCTCACGGACGGCACACGCCTAGATGTTCGCGAGTACGAGGTGGTGGACGAGCGCGTGCGCTACTTCAGCTCCGAGCGCGGCCAGTGGGAGGAGGTCCCGGTCGCGATTGTCGATCTCGAGCGCACCAACGTCTACAACAGGACTCGGACGGCGGAGTTCGAGCAGCGGCAGGCGGAGGAGCGCCGAGAACGGTTGGCCGAACGGCGAGCGCGGACAGAGCTGCACTCCGTGCCCTTGGACGACGGCGTCTACTATCTGCGCGGCCGGGAACCGGTGCCGGTCGAACAGGTCTTCTATGAGATCGACCGCAGCACCGGACGATCCTTCCTGAATGTAATCGCACCGATGCCGGTTATCGCCGGCAAGCGCACGCTGTCCATCGAGGGGCTGTCTGCGAGCACGGTCACCACCGACGAGAAGCCGGCCTTCTATATCCGCTTGGACAGCTTTTCGCGCTTTGGCATCTCGCGGATCGAGCCGGAGCGCAAGAAGGACAGGCGCATTGTGCAGCAGATATACACGGTTCCGAGGTCAGACGAGCAGTTCGAGGCGCAGGATGAGGTCGAGATATTCCGGCAGCAGTTGGCTCCGCTGGTCTACAAGGTATGGCCGGTCGAGCCGCTTGCGGCGGGCGAGTACGCGATCGTGGACTTCACTCCGGGGGAGTCGGACTTGCGCGTGTGGGCTTTCAGCCACCGGCCGGGTGGACAGGCCGATGCTCGCTAGCGGGGCGGAATGTCGAACGCTGCCCTGATCTTCCGCGCCTGCTGCCTAGGCGCAGCCTTGTCCTGTGGCGGCCCCGCCGAGGACATAGAGGGTGTCAGGCCGGCCCGCCGGGACATCGAGAGCGCCTTGACCACGAACGGCCGGATCGAGGCAGAACGCACTGTCGCTGTGCACTCTAGTACGTCGGGTCGGGTCGGCCAGATCTACGCCCGGCGCGGGGCCAAGGTCGAGCGGGACGAGCCAGTGCTGCGGCTGGTCGACGCTGGTCAAGGGGCAGCGCGCGATCGATCCGGCGCCCGCTTGGCGGCCGCCAAGGCGCGCATGGTGCAGCTGGAGGCCGGCCTAGACCCGCTTCGCAGATCCCAGCTTCGTGGCGAGTTGACAAAGCTGGAGGCAGCCAGGTCCCGTGCGTCCGAGGATCTAGAGAGACTCCGGCGGCTATTGGCTCGGAACGCGGTTGCACGGTCCGAAGTCGACGCCCAATCGCGTGCCTTGCAAGACCTCGCGGACGAGATCGAAGCTCTCAGCTATCAATTGCAGGCGCCGCCGCTGGACGGGCGCCGCTCGGAACTTGGAGCTGCGATTCTGGAAGCGGAGGCCGAGCTGCAGGAAGCGGAGCGGGCCGTAGAGGCTCTTGTGTTGCGGGCCCCGGCCGGCGGCACGCTTTTCTCGCTGGCAGTCCAAGAGGGCGATTTTCTGGAACACGGAAGCTTGGTTGCTCGCATAGGAAGCACTGAAAGCGTGACGGCGCGCGTATTCGTCGACGAGCCTGAACTTGGCAGGATCACGCAAGGCTCGGTCGCTCGCATCAGCGCCGACGCACACCCTGATCGGGAGTGGGAATGCCGGGTAGGAACGCTGGCTACGGAGGTGATCGAAGTCGGCCCGCGACGCGTGGGCGAGGTCTTGTGCCAGGCGGACAACCCGGATAACCTGCTCCTGCCGGGGCTGGCCGTGAGGGTGCGGATCGTGACCCAGCGCGCCGAGGGCGCGCTCAGCGTACCGCGCGCAGCCATAGTTGGGGGCAGCGAAGAGCCTTTTGTGTGGGTGGTCGAAGGCGGTCGGGCGACGAAGCGCGCCGTGGCTCTGGGAGTGGTCGGGCCCGTGTATGCGGAAGTCGTCAGCGGCTTGGTAGAGTCTGACTCTATCGCGTTGCCGCGGGAGCGCACCCTCGTCGAAGGACAGCGGTTGCGCTTGGATTAGGCGGCCGAGGGCAGCCAATGATTAGCCGGTTCCTTGTCTTCCTGCCGCTGTTTGTCGGTGCAGCGTTGGCGGAGCAGCACAGGGAGCAGGCTTTCCAGCACTACGCCGCCGAGGAGTACGAGCGCGCGCAGCGGGCATTCGAACGGGCCCTGCTCGAAGATCCGGAAAATTCCGAGCTCAACCTCTGGGTCGGGCTCGCGATTGGACGCCGCGTGCAAACCATGTCCGCGTTTCGACGACTCGGAGCCATGCCGCTGGTAGCGCGGGTCAAGCGGCAGTTCGAAAAGGCGGTCGAGCTTGACGGCTCCAACATAGACGCGCTGGACGCCCTGATGGGATTCCTGCTGGATGCCCCGGGAATCGCCGGCGGCAGCAAGCGCGACGCGCGCGGCGTTGCCGAGCGAATCCAGGCAGTCAGTTCCGCGCACGGCGCGTATGCATTGGGAATCTGGCACGAGGACGTTGGCGAGATCGAACAGGCGGGCAAGCAGTTCGAACTGGCCCGCGAGCGAGCCCCTGACAACTCGAGCTATCTCGTGGCGCACGCGGCCTTCTTGGCAAGGCGCGGGTCGCACGCCGAGAGCGACGAACTGTTCGAAGCCGCCCTTGCGCGCGATCCGGAGAATCCGGCCGTATGGCTGGCGGCTGCCGAGGCTTGGATCGGGGCTAGGCGCGATTCGCTGTATCCGCGCGCCAGGCAGCTTGCCGAGCGCTATCTTGCCAGCCCTGATCGCGATCCGAATGGGATGCAGTCGTTCGAAGTGAGAGCGCTCTTGAAGAGAGTCGCGAGGTAGGTCGCGATCGACACGAGAGGCTCCGCCTGGCTGGGGCGGCGACAGGGACTCGGAAGCGGTCTGGGTCGACGCGCGCTGCTGGCAGGGCGGGTAAGCGCAACCGTGCGATCTTACGGATTCGCGCTGCCGGAGCCGGCGGACTGCGAAGAGTGCTTAGGCTAGAGAGGATGGGGCCGAAGGTACCTCTGGCATACCGCGAGATCGCCCGCGCCGGCCTGCGCGCTCTGCGGGCCCAGAGGCTGCGCTCGGCACTCACAGCCGCCAGCATGGCAGCTGCCGTGGCCGCCGTGGTGCTGGTCGCCACAGTCGCGGCGACCGGAAGCGAGTTTGTCCTGGCTCAGATTCAGGGGGTTGGCTCGAACTTGGTGTATGCCTACTACGAGGCCGGGGGGAACGTCTCGGATTCGGAAGCGGATTACATCGACCTCGCGGACGTCGAAGCCGTGCGCCTTCGATTGGGCGGGCTGGCCGCGGCGGTTGCCGGCGTGAGCAGCACGTGGGATTCCATCATGATCCAGGGCCGCCCGACCCAGATCCGCATCTTGGGCTCCAGCGAATCCTACCTTCGCGTGCGAAACCCAGTGGTCCATCACGGTCGCTTCTTGGAGCGGGCCGATTTGGAAGCCAGGGCCCGGGTCTGCTTGGTCACGCGCCGCCTCGGGCAGGATCTGTTCGGCTCTGGCGCGGCCGCCGTCGGCCGGAGCGTGACAGCGCACGGAATCGACTTCAAGGTCGTCGGCGTGTTTTCCGAGCGTGTCGAGACGTACGGGCAGTCTGAGGTGTCCGAGCGCTCCATGCTGGTGCCGTACACCGTGCTGCGCTACTTCCAGGAAACCGAGCGGGTCGATCCGCTTTATGTTTCGGTCCGGTCGCAGCAGCGCGTCGAGGAGGTCGCCGGGATGGTGCGAGAGACGCTCGAGTCGCGCCACCGCCCCGGTTCGCTGTACCGCGTCGAGACGCTGGCGGGGATCCTGGCTACAGCCAGGAGGGTCTTGGCGGCGCTTAGCGTCGCCATGATTCTGGTCGCTTCCATTACCCTTGCGGTTAGTGGGGTGTTCATCATGAACATGATGTTGATCGCAGTCTCGGAGCGCACGGTCGAGATTGGCATTCGCCGGGCGGTGGGAGCCTCGCGGCGAGAAATTCGCGCGCAGTTCGTGTTTGAAGCCATGCTGCTTGCGGCGGTCGGCGGCGTCGGCGGCGCGTTGGCGGGCGTCGGAATCCCGTGGGCGGCAGGGCTGGCTTGGCCGGGACTGGCGCCGCACGTTCCGGGGCACTGGGTCGCTCTTGCTCTCCTCGGCTCGGCGGCCTGCGGCGGTGTGTTCGGTCTGCTTCCGGCGGCCCGTGCGGCTAACCTCGATCCGGCGGAGGCCCTTCGACATGACTAGGATTGCGACGTTTCTGCTGTTCGTGGCAGCAAGTGCAGGCGTTCAGGCCGAGCAGCCCGAGACGCGTTCTATCAATCTGAGGCAAGTCATTCAGATCGCGCTGGTGGCGGACCCCGATGTGCGCTTGGCACAGCTAGCGGTGGAACGCTCGGCCAACGCGCTGGCGCTCGTCCGTGCCGAGCGTGCCACGCAGTTGTACGGGGGATCCGGCTTGGGCGCCACCGCCGGCATTCCGCAGAGCGTTCTGGGCGCGAATCCCTCGATTGCTCAGGTCACGCTGCGGCAGCCGCTGCTGAACACCGAGCGTCCGGGGCGTGCCAGGGGTGCTCGCGAGGAAATCCGCTCTGGAGAGCACGAAGCCGCGGCGGTCGCCGAGCGAGCCGCGTACCTGGCAGGAATCTCCTACTTGGATTTCGAGCTTGCGCTTGCGGAGCACCGGCGCAGGAAGAGCGAGCTTGAGCACTTCCAGCGGATCGAGTCCTCCGCCGCAGCGCGCGTCGAGGAAGGCTTCGAGATTCCGCTGGCGTTGAGCCGAGCCCGCCTTGACACGGCGCGCGCCCGCGACCGCGTGGCCGCGTCGCGGTCTCGCGCGGATCTGCTCGAGGCAGAATTGAGGCGGATGCTCGGTCTGGGGCCCGGCGTCAGGCTGGTCGCGGACGGCTCGGCGGCGGATAGCGCCGCGGTCTTGGATGCTGCCCATGGGATTGCTGGACGGCCGATCGGCGAGCACCCCGAGATCGCCGCTCTGGATGCCAGCTTGCGTGCGGCCAGACACCGCGCAAGCAGCGCCAAGTCCGCGCGAAACCCGCGGCTGGACATCGTGGGTCAGTATTCGCTCCTGGCGAGGTTCAACAACTACGACGACTACTTCCGACGCTTCCAGCGGCACAATTGGCAGGCCGGAATCGCGGTCGAGGTTCCGATCTTTAGCGGCCGCGGCGTTGCGGAGAGGGTGGCCAGGGCGCGGCTGGACGAACGCGAGCTGTCGCTGCGCAAGGCTGCCAAGCGCGAGGCGCTGGCCTTGGCGACGCAGCGGGCCGAGGCCGCGCTCGAGGAGGCGCAGCGCGGCCGCGCACTCGCAGGCCGGGAGCTCGCCTACGCCCGCGAGAGCCTGGACGTGCTGCTAGCGCAGTTCGAAGAGGGCCGGGTCGCGCTTGAGGAATTACAGCGCGGGCGGATCGAGGAGTCGGCCGCGTGGGGCGGCTTGATGGCGGCCGAATACGAGCTTGCCAAGGCGCGCCTAGGGTCCGTATATGCTGCTGGCAGGATTGGGGATGCATTTGCAGACTGATTGCCGACGCGGACCGAGGCTGGCGGTCGTCGCTTGCATCGCCGCCGCGGCAATCCTGCAATGGGCTTGTTCCGACGCCTCGCTGCCGCCCCTGCCGGATCCGGTCTTGGATGGGTTCGCGCAGACGGTGCGCGAGCAGATCCGCTCGGCCACCGAGCGAGCGCGGGCGGAACCGGACAGCGCCGGGGCCGTAGGGGCGCTTGGAAAGGTGCTCTACGCGTACGGCCAGAACCAAGCCGCCGCAGCCTGCTTCGAAAGATGCCGGCGCTTGGAGCCGCAGCAGTTCGAGTGGACGTACCTGCTGGCCGTGACCCGCTCGGACCTGGGGCAGACAGATGCGGCACTGGTTGCGTTCGAAGCTGCTGCAGCCATGCGCCCGAACGACCTTCCCGCGGCCGTTCGGCGCGCGGACTTGCTAGAGCTGTCGGGAGAGCGCTCAGCCGCGGCAGATGCTCTGCGGCATGCGCTGCAGCTTGCGCCCGATAGCGCCGCGGTGCATTACCGTCTGGGCCGGCTTGCTTCCGGCCAGGCTGATGGCGGGGCAATCCAACATTTCGAAGCGGCCCTTGCGGTCGAGCCGGACTACCGGGAGGCGATCTACGCACTGGCCCAGGAATTGAGACTTGTCGGCCGCGAGGCCGAGGCGGAGGAGCAACTAGAACGCTACGAATCCTCCCGGGCGGCGCTTAGGCGCCACTACGAGGATCCCCTGATCGATGCCATGGATTCGGTCCGGTCCGCGAGCGCCCAGCAGGTCTTCAACGACGCGCGGGCATTGCAAGACGGCGGCGACTTGGAAGGTGCCTTGGCGCTCTATGTCAGCGCGCTTGAGATCGATCCCAACTACGCCCAGGCTCACGTGAATCTCATCGTGGTCTATGGGCAACTCGATCGACATGACGAAGTGGCGAGACACTACGAGCGGGCCGTGAGTCTGAATCCCTCCATCGCGGAAGCGCATTACAACTACGGCGTGTCGCTACACTTGGCTGCCGACTACAGCGGGGCAGCTGCAGCGTTCCGGAAGGCTCTTGCCATCAATCCCCAGGACGCTAACGCGCACAACAACCTAGCCAACGCCCTCGAGAACGGCCGGCAAGACGCCGAAGCTGCGAAGCACTACCGGCTTGCTATCGAGCATGACCCGTCACACCCCCAGGCAAACTACCACCTCGGCCGGCGGCTGGCCGAAAGAGGGCGCTACCGCGACGCGCTGCCGCTGCTGCACAAGGCGCTTGAGCGAGACAATCCAGGGGCGCCGCTGCAAGCCTACCTGCTCGCTGTGGTCTATCGGGAGTTGGCTGATCCAGACCGCGCCCGGCAGTATGCTCGGCTGGCCTTGGAAAAGGCCCGCGCCGGCGGTCACGGCGAGCTCGCCGCCCGGGTCGCGAGTGACTTTGGTCTCTGACACAAGCAGAGGAGGGGGCGTTCCCCGTCTGATGTCGGGCTGACAGTTGGCGTCGGCATTCGCTGATCTGATTCTCTTCGACCTGCAACATCGTGATCCTTCGCGGGAATCCGAAGCTACGGGCTCGATCTGCATGATCGTGGGCGGCAACAATTGCTTTGGCGTGCGTGTCGTTCTCGTGTCGTTAGATGTCGCGGAGAACCACTACATCTTTGAGGTGCTTGGAGCGATTGGAGTCGAGACCGGCACGATGTCGAAACCCCGAAGCTTTAGGCGCTTGGCCCGCATGAGACGAGCTAACTCCGAAGCTGGCGGTTCTGGGGCTTCGGGAGAGAGTAGCCCGAGAGATGCCAACTTCTTGTCGAATGCCTGTTGCCGCTTGTACCCAGGCAGGTCTTTGGCCATGTATCGGGATTTCGAATACAGCAGCCAGCGCGGCTCGCGGTCACCGTGGGCATAGAACCGGATGTCTTGTCTGCGGAGATCTATCTTCGCGCGTTCGCGAAGAAGTGGCAGGGGCGAGACATTGTAGTTCTGGTACATCAACAGCGTTAGCGTGCCGGAGACGAAGTCGATCTTGACGAGATCCGCTCCAGTAATGTCACCGTAGAGCAGCTCCGCGCATCCGACAAATGCGCGCAGTTCGGTCGGAAGGCGACGCAGCGCGCGCACGTCCATTTGGATTGAGCAGATCCCGTCGAAATATCCGACTCCGTCGGCTTGGGCTCGGGCCGAGGCCCCTTGCAGCACGGCGGGGTCTGAAAGCGAAAAAAGAAGCCTCTGAGCGCTGACATTCGCACCGGAATATGAGCCAAAGAACACCCGCACATCGCGTCGCAGTTCCGGGGCCAGCTCACGATATCGCCTGCGTTTGCCGAAGAGGTTCATGGCGAAGTAGAGCGTCAAGTCGTCTCTACGAGCAGAGGCTGCGTGCTCTAGAGCTTTGTTTTCAAAGGCGGCAAGTGCGACACGGGAGGCCTTGCCTATCGAACCAATCCTCGCTTGGATCTCTATCGCGATGTCCGCCTGCAACTCGTCGGCATCGGGCATCCGCCCGAGCTCTAGCGCTCTTTGCCATAGCGCTTCGATGAGTTCTCGATTTTCCTCGAGGAGCGCTTCCGTTCCTCTCGGGGGCCTCTCTTCCGCCGGCCGCCGTGCCGGTGGCAGGGAGATGGTAGCGGCATCCCGGCGACTTCGGCGCTCGAGGAAGCGTTGTTCCAAGACTTTGTCCCGGAAGACGAAAAAGACCCCGGGCGCGACAGGGATCGCCTCTTCGTCGATGGCATCTTTAGCGAACTCTCGCAACTCCTGTTGCGAGTAGTACTTCTGAAACGTTCCGCGGGACGACAAGTAGCCGTCACCATGGGGCTGGTACCGTGAGGTGTCCTCCCGGCCAGTCGTCATGACTGCAATAGACAGGACTTGGCGAGCCAACGCGAATGCCGCTTGCAATACCTCTGTGCGCTCCCGTGGATCTTCGATTACATTGAGAACGAATCCCAGATTGACGAGGTCCGACTTCTTCCGAACCCCTTCTGGAGCGAAGTGTGGATCCCACCCAGACGCAGTAATGCCCGCTGCGGTTAGAGCGGCAAGGTCGTCGCCACGGCCACAGCCGTAGTCGAATACGGTACGGGCCCCGTCCAGAAACCCATGGCGATCAAGGGCCTGCACCGGAGCTGAGAGACTCGGGCGTGAAATCGCCGTACGAAATCGTGAAATGTGTTCGCCTGACCCGGCTGGTCCAGGACCGCAAGCTGTAGCATCTACCACTTCGTGGTTTACGATCGCGATGCCTGCCTTGCGGAGCCGCGTGTCCCACTGCCTCTTGAAACCAATTGACTTTGGATCCGCGAATAATCCCCGATTCTCCAATGTCTCCGTTAACCGTGCGAACGTCGGCCGGCGCGGATCGTCGGAGGGCAGCAGCAGTTCCTTCCGGTGGAGAATGGGTGGGTTCCTTGAACTGCGATACGAGCGATGGCTCCAGGCTCCAGTCTCCGTGTCGACTGTCCAGCTATCGAGCAGCGCGGGAAACGGGCTCGCGTTAAAGCGCTGATACGCCAGAAGCGAAATGCGCTTGGGACCCTTGCCGCTCAGCTTTACGACGTTGAACGCTTGGCGCTCGATTCCCGTGCTGCGCACAGCGGCGTTGATCGCCTCCGTCGCTTGAGAGTCCAGACCACTGACTGCGGATATGTGTAGATAGACGGCGTCTCCGACTCGCTTCCCGGGAGGATGAATCACTGAAGACCTGGACTTCACTCTGGATCCCCGGACCACGCCCTCCTAATTGCTTCGGCTAGAGTACGGGCCTCACCGGGCGCGATGAACGGCACTTGACCATAAATCTTGTCCCCGGTTCCGATGTCTGCGATGATATGCCCCGCCCCCAAGAGGTTCTCGGCACCTTTTTCGCCCAGCGCGATCTTCGACGAGCCTTGGTCTCCAAGCTTCAAGATGAGCTTGTTGCCTAGATTTGTCCTCAGCTGCATTGTCATCACGTAGTTGTCCGCACGCTGGTAGATCATGATCAAGTGGAGACCTGCAGCCCGTGACTTCGTCGCGATCCTATTGAGGATGCCATCGACCTTCTTCTTGAAGGATTCGTCCTGCATCCAGTTCGCGACCTCATCGAACAGAATGATGATGTACGGCAACCGCTTCGAAGGGTCGCACTTACGATTAAACTCCGCGATATTCGGACAGCGAGCCTTCGAAATTTCTTTGTATCGCTCTTCCATCTTATCGACCAATTCGTCTAGAAGATCTGTTGCAGCATCACGATCTGATACGATCCCACTCCGCAAGTGGGGCAGATTGAGTGCCCAGAGATAGTCCGCGCCTAGCTTAGGGTCAATCAGATAGATTTCCACGCTGTTCGGGTGGTTGAAGGCGCAGACATCCAAAATCAAGTTTGCGGCGAGAATGCCCTTGCCGCTCCCAGTCGTTCCGGACACGAGCGTGTGGGCCACTGCGGGAGGCTGATTCGCGATGCTTCCAGCGAGCGGCAGATAGAATAGTTCGCCGTCATCCTCCTTTTCACCTACGACTGGCGCTAAGTTGGGCATTGGCTCACCTGGTCCGAGCTCGCGCCGCAGCCAAGCGTCGGCTAGGTGAAGAACCGTCCTCTTCGGTCGTTCGATGGCAACCACGATGTGACCTGGCTTCGGGGTGATTCGAACGATCTTCAGACTGTGGCGGACGAGGAGACGGTCGACCTGATGCTTGACTAGCCAATTGATGTCCACGGCCTTACCATCCACCCAGACCAATCCCGCGTTCGGAGTCAGCCTCATGGCCTTGACTGGGGCATCGAATCCCTCAGATTGCAACGCACGTCGGAGGTCTTGCGTCTGTTTTTCCAACCAGTTCTGGTGGTCCTGAGCCCCGTCGCCTCGACTTAGTGAAGAGATCGCACCAAAGACCTCACGCTTCCATCCCTCAGGCACTGAGGATGGGTCTTCTGGTTCCGAATGCGTGGGAGTCGCCGCTCCCGCTTCTAGGGGTTCGACTCTAGGCTCACCATCCGTTTGGCCTGATACCCCGCGCGGTGGTGAGTGCCCGTCCCGGTCTTCTGGTGGCTCCTGCGGCTGCTCTTGGCCGCCGTGACGTTGTGGCGGATGTGGCTCGAATGCTCCTTGATTGGGCATGTCCTGATGCCACTCGGCAGGTACATGTAGCAGTCCGCTTGACTCGTGCTGAACGATCCCGCGAATGGACTTCGCCATCGAATCTGCCCCAAGAGTCCACTGGGCAATCCGCGGGCGCTTCGTCGAATTAGGCCGGGGATCGGCGATTCTCAGTCCAAGCCCCTCTGCAGATGTCGGTTCGTTGTGCACTGCAATGACAGAGTGAGCGGAAACTTCGACAGCCACCTCGCATCGACGAATTCCTTCGAGCCAATCGTCGAAAGACCACCCCCCGAGCCGATCAAGACTAGCCCAAGGCGTCATGTGCTCGACCAATAGGTCGGCAAGGCGCTTGTACCAAATTGTTTGATCGATCGATCCAGCGCTGTCACAGAACCGGCTGACAATCGCGGTGTAGGTCTCGTCCAGTTGGTCCCACGATTTTGATTGGCTGCTTGAGACGTCACTCTTGCCGATACACTTAGCCTCTGCGATAACCAAGTGCAGCTTCCGCTCGCTGTCGCCGAGTTCCTGCAAGTCGATGGCTAGGATGTCTGCGATCTCGCCCTTGATATCCAACCAGTCGCGGATTTCATCAAGGAAGAACATCGCCGTCCGACGGTTCCTGACTTCGCGCTCAAGTAGAATCTCGATTTCTCGTTGCGCGACGATTACCCCAACGAGCTCGCGCGCATAGTTGTCCCAAAGCGAGCCCCTCATTAGGATTCCGCCCGACAGTTCGATAGCACGCTTGTGGATAGCATCGAGAATCGACTCTAGTTCTTTGTGCCCACAGGATGGGAGCAGCTGTCGCAAATCCTCTTCAAGCCGACTGCGTAGATCAGTTCGCGTGATCTCCTCGGTAGAAACGATAGTGTTGAACCTAGACCGAGGGGCGGAGAAATACCGCAGCACGCGTAGGCAGTCGTCTTCGCGCCCGATCACACGGCGGTCCGCTATGCGGTCGTGCGTCACGACCCAGCGTGCGATCCGGTGGGCATCATTAAGTCGATCCCGCACGGCACCTGAAGCGATCTCGAGTTTTTGGGCGGGAATGAAGTGCTTTGAATACTCTGACGGCGTACCCAACATCGAGTCATGCAGCACATCCAAGTAGGGCTGCGTACAGGCAAGTTGGAACGGTGCGGTGAGGTAAACCGAAGTCGAGAGGGTCCCCTTGCTCAAGCTCTTGCGCCGCGACATGTCATTCGGTCTGTGCTCCAACGGACTGTCGCAGGACACAGGCATAGGCGTCGCTTGCCAGTCCACGTCTGCGTGAGGAGCCAAGACGTCATGGAGTAACAGAATGTCGTGTTCGTGATGACCGTTCAGCTGATCTGGCAGCGGCTGTGCAGTGATACCGATTCGAAGGCGTGACACGAAAGTGCGGGCAGCCTCACTAGTCAGAGAAGACTCGAGTTCTCGTCCAAGCCGACGGTTTTGGTGCTCGTAGATCGTGCGAAGCTTGCCGGAATCGGTGTGCGAGACCGTGAGGTCGCATCGCAGGTCGGGTTGCTGCTGGATCTGCTGGGCCAGGTGCTTCGCCAACATTACCGGAAGGTCCTCGGACTCGGAATCGTATAGCACCACGGAGAAATTGGCCCGATCGTGCGGATTTAGGTCCAAGTAGTGGCGCGCGATCTCGCCGAACTTGCTCACCGCTTGCTTGACGGGCTTCTCGGTCAGATTCGCGCTGGTCCCAGGACCAGAGTCAGCAGGCTGTAGGATGCTGTACCCACCATCTTGCTCGGTCTCCACGAGCAATCGGGAGCCAGCAAGCGCCGTATTTCCGTAGTACGTGTCTCGCAGACTCCTAAGGCGGTCGTTGACATAGTCCTCGATACTCGCAGCCTCATCCGGTGAAGTCTCGACAAGTCGCTTGATGACGCTCGTAGCCTGATGCGCTTTGGCAGCAAGTTCAAGGAGCCGAAGTGGGTGCCACGGAGCAACAATCACCACCGGAGCGTCGCCCTCAACGATCGCCGTGCCGATCGAGAGCAGCGGCCCCCAGACCTGCCTGACCAGCACATCCGAAATCGCATGCTTGCGCAACCACTCGAGCAGTTTGCCGAAGTCTACGGCTTGTTCGACGAGGGATTGGGAGGCGAGTCCAGTACCACCGGTGGTCGTAAGCGCCGCGATGGCATTGGAGTATGAGGAACGGAATCGCTGGAACAGGCGCAACGCCTCATTCTGCTGAGACTCGTCTAGGACTCCCGAGGAGTGCACGCGTAAGGCACTAGGCCACCATTCGCTGATGCGGTTCCATTTCGAAGTCGCATCGTCTTCACCGGGATTTGCCAGATGCCCCTCGCTCTGCCCATAGCTATCGATGACGCTGGCGACCTTTCCCAATGTGGGTCGATCCAGCTTGGAGCCAGACGACCCTTGCGCGGCTGTGACTCGACATCTCAGCAGGTGCGCAGAGTCTTCTCCCGCGGGCAGGACGCTTCGGAGGTCCGTGGACAAGGCTGTGGCGAAGCCGCCCGGCTCAGGCTTCCACACGAGTTGCGCCGCCGGTCGGCCCAATGAATCTGAGTTAGGACCATCGGAAGATGACACGCACGATTGCGGAACGAGATAGGCCTCGAACTCGAACTCCCTACTCTTGCCGGCCTTCCTATTCTTGGACGTTTGAGCGATTTCGTTTTCCCAAGTTCCGCTCCAGCACAACCCGAAGCGAAGCTCGACTCTCGAGCCTAGGATTGAATCGATACCCCGATAACGATCACGCAAGAACCCGCAGAGATCTGCATTCTTGTTCTTGGTCCAAAAGGACTTCTTGCTGCCGCCCCTCAATTCGATGACGATGTTTGGTGTGTCCACGTCGTCGCCCGTGCGAAGAGCCCGCTCAACCAATGCAACTAGGCCTGGCAAGAGATCGTCATCCTCTTCGATCGGTTTGTCGAAGATCAGCCAGTGCCACTGCTTGTAAAGCTGAGGTCGCTCGCGCAGCCGTTCTCGGTGATGGAAATAGATCGCCTCGAGTTGTGGGGTTGACTTAGTGTTTGCGTCCTTGAGCTGGCTTAGGATTGCTTGTTCGTCTTCCTTTAGCGTGCCCGGATGCTCCTCGTCGAGAAACTGGATCGTCTTCTCGCCTAGAGGGATACGCTGCGGCCTAGCGTCCACGAAGAACCGATGGATCCTTGGCCATGGAAGCTGTGCCACGTCGTGCTGGCTTGGTCGCCACACCCCGGTCGTGACTCCCTTATCGTTCACCAAGATCCGAAGCACGTTCGCATCCCCATCCGAAAGATCACCTTCCGCCACCAACTTGTCGATGTACGTCAGCATGTCTGTCCTGAGCCGAAGTTCGCCCCGCTTATTCCGGAGATAGAGGTATCGCTGGAATTCGTGGTGGAACCGTCGAATCAAGGGAGTCGGGTTGGAGATCAGCGCTGTGGCCTCGTTGTGCGTGATGCAATTTCTAGGGAGTCGCAGACATGGGAGCGCGTGTCTGACCGCATTCGGCAGTGTCAGCCCTCTGTCTCCCGTCATGGACTCTCGGACGCTCACACCGAATTCGCCTAGCATCTTTGAGGATGCTAGGATCCCGGATTCCATTAGTCCTTCGAGGACTCTTGTGAGTTCTCGGTGGATATCAGTCCCGATGTAGGTGGGAAGCACCCGATCCGCCCAGACTTCAGCCTTGGTTGGATCCAGAATCCAGGAGTGATTGATGCGCTCCACGCTTCCGAGGCTCTGCAGCACTTTCTCCATTTGCTGCCCTGGTACGGAGAAAACTGTCGCGAGGGTCCCTTCCGTTCCGTGATTCCTGAACCACGTAGCGGCGTCTGTCGAGACTAGCTTCCGGGGCAGCTGTTCCGTTGCCAGATCTGGGTGAATCGCTACTTCAATCCGACCACTGATGGTTTCTTGGAGCCGCGACACATTCTGGCCGATCGCGCAAGTCACCTCCTTTCCGAGATCAACCATCGCGTAGACGACGCGAGATCCGCGAGCCGCCTCAATGACCGAGGAGAGGCGTTTTGCGACGATTTCACCGACGACCGTCGCCGCAGGGTTCGTGTTGTCTGATCCTTGTACGGCGTTCATCGCTACTCCTCGTAGAAGGGATTGACAACAAAGGCGCAAGCATCGGACTTTCTGTCAATGAATCCCAGGGTCTTCAGGCGCTCTTCCATGTGCCGCTCATTGACCTTGAGTGGTTCTAGAAATGCATCTTCTTCGCCAAAACTATGCAGTGCCTGTCGCTGGCCGACGACAATCCGGTACCGCGAGTAGAGACGCTCGAGGAACTGGCCCATCTCGATTGGGCCTGTGACATTGGCTAACACTAGGGCTTCCAGAAACGCTCCATCTGGCGCATACCAAGACCCTACTCCTGGTCGTGCAATCGCCATGCCAGCTCTTCTAGAAAGCATCGTGATCGTGGACCAAATCGAATGGTTCGAACCGAGAGAATCAGATCGAAGCTCCTCAAGCATCTCTGCTGGACGAGTTCTTCCGGAGGTCCAGCGGAACATCGCCTCCATGGTCTTCTTTGCCATTAGAGCCTTCGTCTGATCCGCCGACTCTGAGGCCCAGAATGCGGAGGCAGCGAACGAGTCGAGGTACGCATCGATTGCCATTCGAGGAAGCTTGAGGTGGCTGTCGTACTGCGCAGAGGCCATCCGTTGCACGGGATTGTTGGATGCCGACGCCGAAAGATCAAAGATGAACGGCGGAAAACTCTCCAGAGCAAAACTGTGGGGGTCCTGCATCTCCACCGCACGGGCTCTCCGAAGCAAGTAGACGATCAAATGCAGGGCGCTAATGCGCATCAACGGGTCGAGCAAATTGGCAACTCCCATTCGACGCAGCGAGAGTAGCGCGATCCAATCTTCGGCAATTCGGTCATAAACACTGAGGTGTGCAAACGGCAAGTATCCAGTGCGAAGTCTGACCTTGTCATCAGTCGCACCTGGGTCCCCCGAACTCCCAATGAGCCGTGCCAGCTGGTTCCAAAGAGCCTCATTTCTTAGCAGCCGCTCCTTGAGCAACGCCGTCAGGCGCTGGCGCAGATCACGGCTTGCCCGACCAAGCATGAGGTACAGCATCTCGCCGCTCCGACGCAAGAAGCGCCGGTCTGCGTTCCCCCCTCCTTCCGCGACTCCGATGTCAGCGAATAGCAAGTTGGGCCCGAGCGGCAGCAGATGCCGCGACGTCCATCGCCTTGAGGAGTCCGCTTCTACCTCAGCCGTCCGCAGCAGAGAGATTGCTCGGCGTAATGACGGCACATCGGGAAATACCTTCGGTAAGTGGCCGAGACTGTGAGGCCAGTTTGGGTACCGCGCCTCCGTCCGCTTCAGGATCGACGACCATTGGTCGCTGACACTCGGATCTGTGATCTCCGTGTCGCGGAACAGCAGATGTCGCAGAATCGTGTTGCGAGTCACCGAGTACTCCACCACCTCGTGCTCAGCGCTGCCTTCCGGGCTGTCAGTCACTACGGAAGCTCTTTCAGGTCGGGGCGGATGGAACAGATCAGCCGAATGGTCCTGGCTATAAAGGTGAAAGAGGATGTGCATGCATTCGATCAGGGCGAACCACGGTGGCTGGTCGTCGTAGAAGACGAGCCCCCAGATGCCAAAATCAGTCCAGTTCCTGATGGTGCCCGTCTGTAGTTTCGTCGGAAACTCCAATGCGCCGTGCGGAATCGCTAGCTTGGATCGTTTGCATTGCTGGATCATGCTTGCATTACCTTGATTGCGTTTTCGTTGATCGCTGCTTCACTGTCTAGCGAAAGGATTTTGAGTTCGTTTATCGACGAGGATCTCGGGCCCATGCTTCGGCCTATCGCCTCGAGCGCTACCATTGCGAAATGTTTGACTTCCTGCTGGCACAGGCTCGAAAAGCTCGTTGGGAGACACCCTTCCGACACTCGCAGAAGATACTCAAACAGGAAGGGCGAGATGTTCAGCTTGGGAGGCCTGAAGTCACCCAATTGATCAGAAGCGACCTCTATGCAAGGGACCATGCGATCCGGCTCAAATCTCTCACGCAGATAGAAGAGATTCATGCCGCTCCCACGTGGGATGCCTGGCGTGGTCGCGACGGTGCCGCTTGGGTCGTCCGACTTCCCGATGGTGGTAGCCAGCCAGAGCTTGCTGGTGTCGCTGGTCATCAAACCGGTCAGGGCGCGGTTGAACCCTCGAACGATGCCGAACATCGAACGGTCTATTGCGTTTCTCTGGTCCATGCTCCGCAGATCACTCCGCACGGCGAGTGCATGCTTGAAAGCAAGGTAACTGGCTCCATGGTGGAATACAGTCAGTAGCCAGTTGGAATCAGCCCCGGCCATCTTCTCTGGCAATTGGAAGAACAATCTCCTACGCTGTGAAGCCATCGCTGGCAGAAACTCCTTCTGCTTGGACCGAGACCTAGGGGACTTGAGGTAGCGAGCTCGGATATCGACAAAGATCGTTCGCCCGTAGGTGTCGTCAATTCTATCCATGCGTTCAGACATTGATGCGGGTTGATCGCGAAGCACCAGCTGATCAAAATAGTTCGTCGTTTCGGCTCCAACGGCGAGAGCTTGCATGGCAGAGAAGACCACATAGCGGCTTCGAGTTTCTGGAACGAGATTCTGTCCGATCGCACTGTCGTATGGGTTTGTGCTGCGGTAAGCGCCGTCTTTCGCTCTTTCGCGAGCGGTCTCGCACGAAAGCAATGGCGCATCGTGATCCTTGTGATCACCGAGGACAATGTTCACGATCAGCGCGATGATCTGCCGCAAGGGAATGTGCTGATCATTGGCAGTAGCGATCTCCACAACGTCTTGCAAGCGGCGGCGAAATGTCTTGCTATCTTCGCGCTCATCCCCCAGCAGGAGTCTTCGATTGATACGAATCGGGCATTGGTCCAAGTTGTCGGCGAGGGAGCAGCCTTCGCAGCCAGACTCCCACTGAGGGTGCTCCAGCAAGGCTGTAATCACATCGTCAACAACGGATGTCTCGGCGTGGCCCTTCCGTTGGCTTAGGTTGAATAGTCTGAGATCAAGTTTCTCGTCCTCTTCGCGTTCCTCGTGGAGCATCAGCGACAACCTCCGATACACGAAGCCGTGGTCGGACTCATCGTCACTGTTCTCCATGGCCACTCGCCAAAGATCTAGGAGTTGGCCGTCATTCGCCGCGATTAGGTAAACGGTGCTTTCATCTCCTCCCATTAGGCACTGCGTGATCTTGCTGATCTCGGCGTCCTTCTTTTCGTCGGGAAACTCGCTGAGGTCACGGATTACTCGAAGCTGCCGGTCGCCTTGGATGGGTATCGACAATACGAGATCTTCACCAGGCCAATCGCTGAGGTCTCCGCCGAGGTGCTTGATATAAGCCTGGCGAATGTGAAAGGTCTTTCCGTCGCCCGCAGTACCTGTAAGGATTACATTGGTCGGGATCTCACCAGTGAGGATGCTCCCAATCGTTTCCACCAGCGGTGCCGTGATTCGGATTTCCTCGACACCAAACTGCGCCGCCACTCTCCGGACGTGCTCGTCGTACTGAGAGTCCGAAGCGGCACTCGGCCCGTAGGTGCGCAGGAGTTGGACTAGCGGGTTGTAAGTCACGACTATCCTTCCGTCAGAGGTGGCAGATGGCGCAGCCATCGTCGGCCTTCGCCTTCACGGAACGCCTCGGCATCTCAGCTACTTCGTCAAGCGACCGTCCGTCCACCCATGTGTAGCCGCGACCGTCCTCCTGCTTTTCGTAGTCCTTCGCCCTCTCAAATAGCTCCGGATGTTGGTCTTTGAGCCCTTGCCATTCCGCGATCTGCTGGTAAAAGCAGAAGTAGCAACCGGAACGGGAGCGCCAAGCATAGTATTCGGGCAGTCCAAGGCCACTCTCATCAAGGATACGTTGGACATCGGCCAACTGGAATCCAAGATCCTTAAGGGGATAGACTGGCGTGATGTTCGGCTTCTCCGAGAGCACGACTGGCTTACCGGATGATCCCGTATAGCCCTTTCGCTGCTCGTCGGCGCGGATGGCGATGTACGAATACGCCCGATCAGATCCGACATACTGCTCAAACGGATGGATCTTGAGCATCCGCGTGCACCACCGGCTGCGTGGGCTGGGCAGGAAGCCGGCGAAATGCTCGAACAAGACGACATCGAAAGCCGTGCGACCAGGCTTTTCCGGAATACCCAGCAACTCGAGCGCGGAGACGCGCTTCACGGGTGCATCTAGAACATGCTCGAGACGGTCAAAGTAAGCGTAGGTCTCAGGGAGTTCAGCGCCAGTATCCGAAAACACGTACTCGAACGGAACTCTTGGATGTTCTTGGGACAGATGCACTGCGAGCGCGGTGCTGTCCTTTCCGCCGGACAGTGGCACGATATGGCGCGCACTGCTGTCGCGCAGGGCAGTATCTACGTCGATAGGCTTGATCATTAGGACTCGTCCCCCTCGCAGTTCTGGCACGTATTCGCCACGGCCTCAGGCCTGGCGCAAGATCTCCTCAAGTTGCCGGATCCGGGCTTGTACGAGTGGGGCAATTGAGCGCCGATGTGTTGCTGATGAGAGCGCCACGTCCTCAATGCGGTACTTGCATTCTCGCAGTAGCATCTCGAATTGGTCCGCGGTCGAGTCCTGCCAACGGTCAAGGCCCAGTTGAAGCAGAATCGAGCTTAGCCTCCGAGCCAGGCTTTGGGGTGTATACCTGCCGTTCAAGGTGTCCAGCGCAGTGCGCAACACTGCCTTGTCCGTCATCCTCAGGTCACCGCGCGCAAGTAGTTCGTCTACTTCGAGGCATCGAATCCAACTGCCCACGCGAGCAAGTGCGTCCCCACTGGCGTCGATTGATAACGTTTCGGCGATAGCTCGAATCGCAAGGTCCGTGTAGCCTTCGATCAGGCCGTCGACCTCGTTACGGACTCGCTCGATAGCCGCGGTGGTTCGACGCAAGCGACTGTTGCGTCCCGAGCCGCCGAATGCCGCAGGCAAGTCCACCAGAAAGAAGTCGCCCGGGTCTGAGGCACGAGCTAGTAGTTGAAGGAAAATGCGAGTTTCCTCGGGCAGAAGCTTGGAGCGCCATGCGCCGGTCGGGACTGTCGACTTCCAGACGTTGAGAGCGTCTGAGGCAAACCGAACAAGTTCCGTGTCTTGCGAGCTGCGCGGATGGGCATGCGCGAACAGATAGGCAAGGTCAACCAAGTACGAATCCAGCTCTTCATCGGCTTCGTATACTCTGACCGTGTGGCGATCTGGCTCCTCAAACATGTTGCAGGCATTGAAGCCGAGCAGGTCCTTGATGTATGTGCCGTCTGTCCGTACGCTGACCGAGCGTGCGAACGCGCGATAACCTGCCATCACAACCACTGGCATGACTCCCATCGGCATCCCGAGCGGCGGGGATCTCAGTTCTGCCACTAGTTCGGAAAGGGACTTCGGCTCAACAGAGGGAGTTTGGAAGAATTCTTGGATAATCTCCCAACAATGGGCCAGACCCCTGCATTCGATCTCTTCTGGTTTCGCAAACCTACCTGTAGTGCCATTGGAGAGGTGAAGTTGGGGCCTTTCCAGCACGGTCCGATAGACCGATGCTTCCGCTGAGTTTTCGCTCACGGGATACCCGAGCCGTGCTTGATCGGCCCTCTCCATGATGCGCAGGATCAGCCGTACTCTGGCTGTCCGCATCTGCCGAGACAGCTGGTTTCGCATCAGTTGGTCATTTGTGATCGTCGGTGTTGATGGATACCAGCTGTCCATGAGGCGCGAGACCGCCAGTCCGGCAGGGGTGTCCAACGTGACGGGCAACCTAGTTCCGGCGGCGAACCAAGCCGTGTCGGGCGAGCGATCACTGATGAGCCGATGCAGCACCGTGTCCAACTGCCCCCGGGCAATGGCCAAGAGGTCGTCGATCTCTTGGCTCACAAGCGGGTCCTCTCCAAGGATCACGTCGTCTTTGCGTAGCGCAAGCAGGGCTGCGACCTCAAGAGCTGCATCGGTGATCGGTATCGGACAATTTGGGACCACGAATACGATTCGCGCATTCGGGTCGGCCCAGTCATTCTTCCCTAAACGTGCCCGTACCTGCGAGAGCACGTCCGTAGACTCGGCCACTACGTATAGGACCTGTCCCCAAGGGGCAGAAGCGTAGCAAAGGTCCTGCGGCGAGACCGCATCTAGGACGGCGGCTGCAGTGACATAGCTGCCCGCCAAGTATCGCGCCGTTCCGAATTCCTCGTTGTGCCGCGCCGGACGGACCGAAGGTGCGGAGCGGTGCTGTTCCAAGAAAGAGATGACTTGGAAGCCATCGCGGTGTTCCGCACGGTAGTCCCGGATTTTGGTCGCAAGATCCACATCAGCGCCGCACCAGATGGAGACATCGCCGTGGGTGGCCCGGTGGATCAGCAGCTTGCGATCGATCAATTCTTGGACCGTATTGGCCGCCTGGTCGAAGTCACACCCGCGCCTACTGGCTAGTGCAAGTTCGAGCGCCTCGCGACTGAGTCGCCTGCGCTCGCCATCCGTCCCCAGTTGGAATAGGCAGGCCGCTGTGAGTGCCTCGTGCGCAAATGATCCATCTGCACGGCTTAGAGCGTTCTCGGTCTCGACCCAGCGACGGTGCGTTCCGCCGATTCCGACATCACCACGCATCGTGTCTGCGAACGCGTGGTAGACCTCGACCGTTCCTATGGTTGTGTCGAGCCGAGCCTCCTCTACAAAAGAGAACAGACTCCGCTCGTTTTGTCCGACCCTTGCTACGACCCGCGGCAAAGTCTGTAGCGCCGCGGCCGTGACTGGATCGGCCCCGCGCAGAATCCGGTGAACCTGGTGGGGGTCTTGTTCACTGTCGAACCAGCAAACCTCGACGGCCCGCTCGGCGATCTGGCTGAGTTCCTCAGCAGGAGTGGACGGGAACGCCGATGGGCGCCTGTCCTTAACGACCTCGGCGATTAGCCCGTACAGTTCGCGACTGTCCTCGAGGAACTGCACATGCCGAAAGCGACCTTCCACCTTGCGCCACTCGCCCCGTGTTGTCTGATTCAAGCCACCCGCGTAAGCCAGCAGGCTCTGATGCATTAGCAGCACTAGGCTCGCGGTCGGTTGTGTCGCCCGCGAGGTCCACTCGGCAATGGTCTGGACAGCTTGGAGGGCGTGCGTCTGTCCTTCCCCGATCAGGCCCTCGAGATGTCTGCCGAATTCGTCCCAAACGATTGCGACATGGTCGGCGTGGCTGTCCGAAAGCACACTCAGCGCATCCAAGAGCTCGGTGTCGGAATTAGAGCGCTGGCGAGCCAGTCCGTTCTTACTCGCGAGGCTTTGCGGGTCTCGAAGTAATGCGCCCGCTAGATCACGTTCGTAGCCTGACAGAACGACGGCTTGGCCCAGAAGTTCTGATCGCCCACGTGCGACCACCTCATCGTACAAGTCGGCGTCGACCCTCCTCAGTCGTTCGATCACGGGCTGGAGAGCTGCTTTTGCTGCCGGATCATTTCTCACGAATAAGGTGCCCACGCCAGCCGCGAGTGATTTGCCGCTGCCATACGCGGCGATTGCCATCGTCGCGTCGCCTTGCATGACTGCGCGAACTACCGCTAGGGACCGACTGGTGGGGCGATAGTGGGACAGGCGCCCTGGCACACCCAAGTCGTATCGGAGGTTAACGGACCGCAGTAGCATCCCAGGTGTTACGCGGCTGCAGCCGCCGAGCGAATTCGGTCGAAGTGTCGCGTGAGCCACCACTCGGGCCGATGGCGTGGTACGACAAAGGTGCGCTCCGAGCCAAGCAGGTCGATCTGTACGTTGGGACGGTACAGTTCGCTTGCGGTCTCGGCTAGCTTCTCAATCTGTCCCCTGCTAAGACCAAACATCCGCGCAGCACCGGTGCGCTGACCTATGAGTGCCGAGAATTGCACTCGGTCCCCTTCTACGAGACCGGAAGCCCATGCCAAGAACACCTCGACCGGAATCTCATCCAGTGGCCGCGTCTTCTCGAAGCGCTGTGAGTCTCGATGCGCCGTGACGAGGCCGAGATCCCGAAATGGGCACGTCGTTGCGTCTTCAGGGTCAGATATTGATCCTTGAGTCGATCCGTACGCTTGGAGCAAGCAGGCTATGTCTCGCTGTGCCATCTTGATGCTTGGCGGGTTCGAAGCATGTTCCAGCGCATGCCTTCGAAAGGCATTGACACAGGTGGATCTGTCGAAGTGACGTTCATGAAAGTCGTTGAAGAACCATCCCCAGACGCTTCGGGTGCGTCGTGCCAAGGCCATATGCAAGAACCACCAACTGGCCGGATACTCAAGATGCGGGTCCAGTTCCTTCAGCACGGTACCAAACTCCGTGATGCGCCAGACCTTCCTTCTGCGCGAGCCACTCGGGGCACTGGGAGGGCGGACATAGGCTGCATGAGCAATGCCAGTAGCTTCGAGCCAGAACTGCAGCGACTTAGCCATTTTGCTGCCTAGTCCAAGACGGTCCGCAACCTCGGTGTCGGCCCGGAAATAGCCGTCTGTCCGCAAGCACCACAGGCCCTTCCCCAGCCATCCATAACGGACGGGAAAGGTCTCGTGTCGCCCATACTCGAATCGCGAGAGGGCTCTCGACACCATGGTTAACGAATGGTCTCCACTAGTTTCGAAATGACCTGCGCTGCAGTTTGCGCCTCTTGACAGGTGTTCAGCACGGAAAAGGAGAACCGCACGCTTGAGTGTGCGTCCTCTTCGGAGCGGCCCATCGCACGGAGCACGTGAGAAGGCTCGGGACGACCAGACGAACAGGCGGACCCTTGGGAGCATAGTATAGCGTGTTGGTCGAGTCGCGCCACAAGAACTGAACCGTCGACGTTTGGGAACTGTATGTTGGTGGTGTTCGGTACGCGCTCGGATGTCAGGCCGTTGATCTGTGCATCGGGAACAAGATCCCGAATCTCGGATTCGAACTGGTTCCGAATCACCCGCATCTTCTCGACATCACTCTCGAAGCTTCTGGACCTTGCCTCAAGAGCCACGGCCATGCCAGCTGCTCCGGCGACATTCTGTGTTCCGGAACGACGGTTCGTCTCCTGACCGCCTCCGGCGAGCAATGGTGCGTATCGACTCACAGACCCTGCCGCGTATGCCAGTACCCCTGTGCCTTGAGGGCCGTGCAGTTTGTGCCCGGAGAACGTCAGGGCCGAGACGCCCTCAACGACTGGCGTAGCGATACGACCTGCAGCTTGCGCGGCATCGATGTGCAAGAATGCATCCGAACGGCTTGACATCACGGCCTCAGCGATAGCGGCGATCGGTTGCACAACGCCCGTCTCGCCATTCGCCCATTGCACGGATACCACGACATCAGAGGACGCCCTATGGAGTGCCTGGCGGAATGCGTCGGGATCCGCCCGCCCATCGGCTCCAACAGGGATGACGATCAGCTCAGCTCCACGGTCTACCGCCCTACGGGCGGGTTCCAATGTTGCTGAATGCTCAACCTCAGTGACGATGACGGTGCTTCTGTCGGCGGCGCCAGCAAGCACGGCGTTGCTCCCTTCCGTGCCGCCCGACGTTAGCACCACGTCTTCGGGATCGATTCCTGGGAAAAGTGCGCTGGCTGCGTCCCGAGCTCGGGCCAGCAGTCGTCTACTCGGCACTCCCCTAGCATGCTCGCTCGAAGGGTTGCCCCAAGAATCCAGCATCGCCGCACGAACGGCAACGATCACGTCGTCCAGCGGGCGGACGGTCGCATTAGCGTCGAGATAAATCTCTTTCGGATGAGGCATCGTCGGCTGATGACGTTACTTCCGTTTGCGCTCCAATCAGTCTACCCGCGCCAAGATACTACCCTCTCATGGTGGTCTTGAGGTGGTCGAGCATTGGCCAACCCAACTCACGCCCAGCAACACGCCCGGTTGGCGCTGGAAAAGGCTCGTGATAGAGGCCACACGGATGTCGCGGCTCCGGTCGCGTGTCAATTCGGCGTGAGAAGTAAGCAGGCAGGCAGGGCTCAGCCATCCCCCTCCGGCGGGCGGGCTTCAACCAAGAGCGTCATCCCGGAGCAGCCCACGACCCGCACGACGTCTCCGGCAGCTGCGGGCGCGGAGGACTTCGCCTTCCATAGCTCCGGGCCGATCTTGATCATTCCGATCGGATCGAGTGCGTCGCGCACGGTCCCGAGCGATCCGATCAGGGATGCCGGGCCCGTCGGGCCGCCAGCTTGATACGACGCCTTGACTACCGGATACAGGGCGGCGTCCTTGGCAACCCACAGCAACGTGGCAACGACGCAGGTCCACGGCGGTAGCGACAGCCATTGAGCTGCGACCGCCGCTAGGGCTGCGACGACGACGATGCCCGGCAGCTGGTAGAGCCAATAGCGCTGCCACGGGGAGCGCGGCCTCGCCGATGGCTGAGGTTTCGATTCAGGCATGCCCGGCGGCCCTTTCATGATGACCCAAGTCTCGTTGGCGGAGTCTGCGCAGTGTTGTCGGGCGCTGAATCAGGTTATCGGCGCGATGGTCTACAATCGCGTCGCGACATTGCACGCGCGACTCGGGTGATGGACACTAGGGACGAGAGGACGGCTGGGACGGGTCCGGCCAGGCTTCGCGCCACTTCGTATCGCGCTGTGAGTAGCCACTTGCGGAATTTGCTCGCTCTGTCATTCTTGTGGGCAGCGGCCGGGCCTCTGGCCTTCGGGCAGTCGCAAGCGAACGGCCTGATCGGCGGCGTGGTGCGCCACGGGTCTGGCGATCCGGCGCCCGCCGCAACCGTCACGCTGTCGCATTCGCCGAGCGGGGCCAAGATCTCGTTGCGAACCGACGAAGCGGGGGCGTACGAGGCTGCCGGGCTGCCTAGCGGCCGCTATTCGATCCGGGTTGATTCAACCGGGTACGAAGCCTTTGTTCGTACCGGTCTAGAGCTGGGCGCGGGGCAGACTTATCGTCAAGACGCGATCTTGGTGTCTGCTGTCGCGAGTTCTGGCCGGCCTGTTCCGACCTCACTGAATGCGGCTGCAACGGTGAGCAGAGTTCGCGAAGTGAGGCCGGTTCCCGCCAACGAGGCCGTCAGAGTCGAGCGTCGGACCGGCTATCTCTCCAGCACCAGCAAGCGCGGCTCGAGCGAGTTCCACGGGGCGCTGTACTCGCTGGTCGGCAACGATTCTTTGAATGCTCGCGGGTTTTTCGGCACCAAGGCAAGGCACCGAGAGAGTAATTTCGGCGCGTATGTCGGAGGACCGTTTGTGAAGAACAAGACGTTCTTCAACTACCACTACGACCGGATCGCGCTGCGTTCCGGGGCACAGTCGGGCTATGGCAATTCCACCCCCACCGATCCGGTCCGGCTGGGCGACTTCGGCCGTTTGGCGGCCCCTACGGTGATTGCCGTCGATGCCTTAGGACGACCCGTTCGGCAGGGCCAGATCTTTGATCCCGCTTCAACAGCGCTGGCACGCAGCGTGCCCGTCCGCGACCCGTTTCCCAACAACCGGATTCCGGCTGCGCACCCGCTGCGCAGCCGCGTGGCGGGCGGCGTGGTCCCGCTCATGGTCGGCCCGGACCGCGAGGGCGCAGAGTTCAATGTCCAGGGAAATCCGCTCGGCCCGCAGGTTTGGCGGCTCGATGCGCCCAGCCATCACTTCAGGGTCAACCATTCCTTCAATGGCCGCGTGCGTGCCGCTGTGCTATTCAGCCGCACGTCACATCCGGCGCTGCGCGACTGCGGCGGAGTCGATGGCTGCCGGGCGCGGAGCGACCCGGTGCACAGTCCGCACTTGAACGGCGACTACTATGGCACTGGCGTCTACGAGGACACCACGACCCACCATGTAAGGCACCAGATCGACTGGGTGAAGTCAGCCGCGGTGCTCAACCAGACCCACTTGGTCTACGACGAGTTCCATGTTCGCGGCCACTCGCTGGCCGCTGGCGCAGATTGGCAGGGACGACTTTGGGGGCCGGCCGGCAACGGACTGGTTGCCACGGACGCCGGACCGCCGGCGCTGACGTTCACAGGCAACACCCGATATTCCCCGCTGGGCCGCGAATGGGGGCGCTCTGGCTTCCACGCGAATCACCAGTACGGGATCGGTCACAACACCACTTGGATCACGGCGCGCCACACAGTCAAGATCGGCGGCGACTTCCGGCACCACAACTACCCTTTCCGGGGCTGGGCCAACAACGAGGCCGGCCACTTCAACTTCTCCAGGCTGCATACCGGAGGCTTCGACGAGAGCGGCAACAACCTTGTGGCGACCGGCGATCCATTCGCTTCGTTCCTGCTGGGCCAGGTCAGTTCGGCGCGTTTCCAGATCCCGGACTTTCCGACCATCACGGAGAACTTCTTCTCTTGGAGCATCGTGGACGAGTACAGGGTCAGCGCGGACCTGACGATCACGATCGGGTTGCGGTTCGACTACCAGTCCGCGATTCGGGAACGCGACGACAACATGTCGACCTTTGACCCGGCTGTGCCCAATCCGGGCGCGGGAGGTCGGCTCGGAGCGATGATCTTCGCAGGCAACGGGCCGGGCCGGACCGGCACGCGGACGCTGGAATCACCGCCGCGCGACGCATTCGGGCCGCGCATCGGAATCGCGCGGCGCATCGGCCTGCGCACCGTTGTCCGCGGTGGCTACGGCATTTATTACTCGGGCGTGCCGCACGGGCAGTTCGACGCGGTGAACACCCTAGGATTCCGATTTCATCCCACGGCGATCGATTTGAGCAACGGACGCGAGGCGGCGTTTCACCTGGACGCGGGCTTTCCGCAGGCGAACGTCGTGTTGCCGCCAGCCATCGACCCCGCCGTTGGCAACGATACTTCGCCGGTTGCGGTTACCAGGGATCGCGCCACGATGCCGCGGATCCAGGAATGGTCCCTGACGATTCAGCGCCGGGCGAGTCGCGGCGTGACACTGGACTGGTCGTATACGGGAAATCGCGGCAGCCGCCTGATCGCTGACCGCCGGGTGCTCGGCCCGGCCGCCAACGCGAACTCTCCGGAGATTCTCAGACACGGCCCGGGAGTGCTTGGATCGTCGCTGAACACCTTGATGGCCGCCGAGACCGGCCTGGCCATGCCTTACTCGGGATTCAGCCGCACGGCGGTGCAGTCATTGCGTCCGTTTCCGCACATGCTCAACATCGGATACCTGAACGTGCCGGCGGGCAACAGCTTCTATCACGCGATGCACGCCAGACTCGAGAAGCGTTTCACGGACGGAGCGATTCTGAGGGCGAGCTACACGTGGTCCAAGCTTACCGGCATGGGAGCGGGTCGCATCCACGCGGGGGACGGCTTGGGCCGGGGTCCGCAGAATCCGACCGACACCCAGGCGCTGGAGCGCGGCTTGAGCGCTCAGGACGTGCCGCACAGGATCCTGGCGGCGTTTACACACCGCGTGCCGTTCTTTCAGCAGAAGAGGACCGGACTCGAGGCCAGGGTGCTCGGCGGTTGGGCCGTGTCCGGCAGCGTGAACTTCGTTTCCGGCACTCCTGTCAATGTCGTCATGGCCAATGACCTGGAACCGTTCCTGTTCAACGGGCAGAAGCGCCCCGACATTGTCAGCAGCCGCGTGCGAATCGACCACGGCCGTTCGTTCGATGCGGCCTCAGACAGCGTATTCGACCGGTCCGCATTCGCCGATCCGGGGCCTTTGCGGTTCGGGAGCGCCTCGCGCACGATGAACTTCGTGCGGGGCTTCAGCCAGGTTGCCGAGAATCTGAGCTTGTTCAAGGACACGTGGATCAACCAGAAGTTCAAGGTCAGGTTCGAGACTCAGCTCGCCAACTTGTTCAACCGGACAGTGTTCTGCGATCCAAATCGCAACTGGAGCGCCGCCTCCTTCGGACAGGCATTTTCGCAGTGCAACCAGCCGCGCCGGGTGCAGTTCGGGCTGCGCTTTGACTTCTAGCCCGCTTGGGCTGGCAACTACTGGTCCTAAACTGGCTCGGCGCTGACCGCAGAGTCCCGTCATCGCGCGCAGCAGACCGGCTCCCGAGTCTTGCTGAATGCAATGTGCGATGTCGCGCGATGTCGCTCGCCGCCGCGCGCCCCAGTCTCAGCCGCAACGAAGCGACCGCGCTTTCGGATATACTCGCTTTGTTTATACCGTCGCTTTTGTTGATAGACGAAAAGGAGACCTTTCAGGATGAAGACTCAAGGATTGCTGGCTCCGGGATCGATGATTCGCGTCGCCGGCCTGCTCGCGCTGGCCGTCGTCCTTGCCGATGCGAACCGCGCCTTGGCCCAGGATGTTTGTCCAGTCCCGCCCGGCTTGACCCCTCCGCCACTGCCGAGCGTGACGGCGCAACAGGTGGAGAATGGCACCGCTAGCCTCAAGGACTTCGTCTTGGCCGCGCGAGAGCAGGCTAGGGTCGACGAACTAACGAGCGTGGAAGGAGCGGCGTATTTCGGATGTCTCATCAGGGAAGACGACAGCGCCTACCGTTCCGGCTCCACCTATCTGGTGACACTCACGCCTGACGGCAGGGTATACGTTCACTCGAAGGCCATGGCACTGTCGGGCAGGCTCCTCAATCCCTTGATCATTGGCGAGATCTTTTCCGCGCTGGGGGTGCCCCCGACCGTCCTAGCCAGTCTGGCTTCTCCTGATCCCGCAACCGCTGCCCAAGCTTTCGCCGCCGTCTTCGCGACGTTGGCGCAAGAACCGGATGGCCGGTTCGATGCGACCGCCCCCATTCCGGGCCTCCGGCCAGGCATACCGGGCGCCTCTGGCCATGCCGCCGTGTATCTGTCGGCACACACCCGGATCCCGACCGTGCTCCTCGCCGGATTCGATGTCGATGAGTCCCACGTGGTTGACGAGGTCATCGATTACGGCAACCCGGCCATCACCGCCAAGGACGTGAAGGATCGGGAAACCTTGAAGGGCTTCGTCACCGAAGCTGTGGATTACATCCAGGAACTGCTGCAGAGCCACGATGACGGCCAAGGCGGAGCTGTCGTCGCCGCCTCGCAAGCTAGGATCGCCTTGCGGGATCCAAACGGGCCTTGGCGGCACGGCAACGTGTACCTCTACATCCTGCACCGTACCAGCAACATCATCCTGTTCCACGGGGCGTTTCCGGACCGTTTCGAGATCCGGCCTCTCGTGCCAACGGTCCGAGACGTGGTCACCGGCGAGCTCGTTCTGCCGCAGGTCCTCGAAGCGGCGACCAGCAGCCCGGAAGGCGGCTTCCTTGAGTACTACTGGGACGATCCTTCTGACGACACAGACAGCGCCGACATCCCCAAGGTGGGCTACGCACGCGAGTACTCGGGCTCGCTCCTGAGGCCTGACGGCACCAGGGCCCCGTACACCCTGGTCATCGGATCAGGCTTTTACACGCAGGCACCCGGCGGGCCGATGATCACCAGGGGCTGCTCCGACCGCAACATCGCCGCCAGCGCGGTGCGCACGCAGAGCGATGTCCGGTCGTTCGTGGAGTGCGCGGCCGAGTACCTCGCCGAGCACGGCACGGCCGAGGCCCGCCGCGCCTTCAACGAGGACGAGCGCTGGAAGCACGGCCCCACCTACGTGTTCGTCGACGGCATCGCCGAGTCCGGCACCGATGCCAAGACCTTCGTCTACCCGCCCGACCCCTCGCGCGAGGGCGGCGTCTGGGGCGAGGCGATCGACGACTTCGGCAACGACCTCTTCTACGAGATTTACCGCATGACGGAATTGGTCGATGCCGGCTGGACCTACTACTCGTTTCCCAATCCGGCGACGGGCAGGCGGTCGGCCAAGGCCTCCTACGTCATCGAGACCGACTGGGACGGCGAGCCGGCCGTGATCGGGGCCGGCATCTACTCGCGCGACTGGCCCGGCACCTGCTACCCGGACGAGGTCAGCGCCGAGGTTCTGCATCAAGCTCCGAGCCCGGAGACCCTGCGGGAGTTCGTGCGCTGCGCGGCGCAGGCAGTCGAAGCGGACGGCTACTTCGCCAAGCGGGAGATCGAGCGGGATCCGCGCTGGACGGACGGGCAGCACTACGTCTACGTGCTGGACACGCTGGGCAACCAGGTCATGTCGGGCCAGCCGCTGCGGATCAACGGCCGGGCGCCGCACGAGTGGGGGCGTTCCGGCCCGCGCGGGGACCAGTTTGGCGGGCGCGACATGGCCGCGATGGGCGACACGTTCGGCGAGAGCTACGTGTACTACCAGGCGTACGACCCGCGGAGCGGGACCACCGAGCCGAAGCTGGGCTTCCTCAAGCGGGTGGTGGCGCAGGGGGTGCCGCTGCTGGTGGGGGCCGGGCACCATGTCGGGCACCACGACGAGCTGCACGCCGGGCCCAGCTGCGCGGAGAACTACGTGACGGCGGCGGCGGTGCGCACGCAGGCGGACATCCCGGCGTTCGTGCGCTGCGCGGCAGAGTACGTGCACGAGCACGGCGAGGAGGAGGCGCGGCGGGCGTTCAACGAAGACGAACGCTGGAAGTCGGGCCCGACGTACGTGTTCGTGGACGGCGTGCAGCCGTCCGGGGAGACCGCCCTGACGCACGTGTTCCCGCCGGAGCCGGCCCGGGAGGGCTCGGTGTGGGGGACGTCGATCGACACCTTCGGCAGCGACTACTACTACGAGCTGCACCGGATCCTGTCACTGGTGGACGCGGGCTGGATCTACTACGCGTTCAACAACCCGGCGATCGGGCGCAGCCAGCCGAAGAGCTCGTACGTGATGGAGATCGAGTGGAATGGGGAGCGGGCGGCGATCGGGGCCGGGATCTACGCGCGGGACTTTCCGGGCAACTGCGACCCGAGCGAGGTCAACGCGGCGGACCTGGCGGCCCACCCGGGCGACCAGCGGCTGCAGGAATTCGTGCGCTGCGCGGCGATGGAAGTGGAGCATTCGGGGTATTTCGCGGGTCCGGTGCTGTCCAGCGACCCGCGCTGGAAGCACGGCCCGAGCTACATCTTCGGCATCAACACCGAGACGGGCGCGATCGAATTCAGCGGCAACCCGGCCAGCTTCGCAGTGTCGGGACAGGGTCCGCAGCTGCTGTTCGACGGGAGAGACGCCTACCAAGCCGCCGCGCTGTTCGGGGAGTCGTTCTGGTACATCAAGTTCAACAATCCGGCGACGGGCGAGGTCCAGCCCAAGGCGGTGTTCTACAAGCTCGTGCGGGCACAGGGAGTCCCGCTGCTCATCGGTTCCGGTTACAACCCCTAGGATCGAAGCGCGAATCGGCGGGTTCGCGCTTCCACCTCGCGGCGTGGCCGCCGAACCTCGTGCATAATCAGCACCCGGCCCGATCAACATCAGCGCGAAGCCTCCGAGTCGTTGGGAGTCGACCCGAGTCGGGCTGTTCCTATAACCGTGACAGGTTGAGAATCCTGCCGGGATTGCCAAAGCCTAACCAGCGCGATACGTTACGCGACAAATCGCTCTCGAAACCGCCGCGAAGTCCAGGTGGTTGGCCGATGAGCTCAGCGATCCCTGCCAGGGGATCAGCGGCTAGAGGGCAGAACAAATGCCTCGTGAAATGCAAGAGTTCCTCTGCTATACTTCATGCGCCAACCGCCCATCAGGGCAGGGAAGCCGAGCCCGGGGTGCAGGCTGTGAGGTGACATCAATGCTCAAGCACATGCCAATCCTGCTCGGAATGCTTGCGATCGCACCGTATGCGGCCGCGCAGGCGCCTGCGGCCGAGGACGACAATCCGGGGCTGATCATCAGGGCGGAGACGAAGCTCGTGGTGGTTCCCCTGCATGTCTACGAGAAGAAATCTTCGGTCAATGGCCTCGGACGCGAGGCATTTCAGCTCTTCGAGGACGGCGTGCCGCAAGACATTGCGTTCGTCGAGGGGCCGCCGGCGGAAGGCGAGTCTGTGGTGGAGAGGTCGGTGCCCACGGAGATCATCTTCCTGATCGATTTCAGCTACAGCGTCATGACACCGGGGCTGCTGGACTTCAACACTATTCGCAGCACCATGCTGGAAGGCCTCAGGAAGGACGTTCAGATATCCGTCTACGGCTTCGCGAACAACCTGAAGATCTTCACCGGCCCTACCCGCGATCTCGCCAAGCTCCAGAAGGCGTTGGACCAGTCCTTCGCCTCGGAGGCCGGAGGAAGCCGCGTCTACGAAGCAATGATGCAGACAGCCCGCCATGCGGCGAACCGAGGCGGGAACGTGTCGCGGATGATGGTCGTCTTCTCCGACGGACTCAGCACGACGAACCTCGATCCGGAATTGGTGGCGCGCTCTGCGAACGCTTTTGGGATTCCCATCTATCCTGTAGTCCTCGGGCATGAGCGCATTAGAAAGCGCTCGCAAGGGCTCGTCGGCGGCCCCGGCTTGGGTATCAGAGCGGGAACGACAGAGCACCGCCAGCCCAACCCGGCAGGTCTAGGAGGCGGCAACCAGCAAGGCGCCCGGCCGGGAGAGCCTCAGTTCGGCCCGAGGGCCAATCCGATACCGAATATGAATCGGCAATCGAACGCACGAAGTCAGGAGGTGCTGCAACAAGTGTTTGCCGACCTTGGCCCCAAGACGGGCGGACGCAGCTATGACCTGCCCGTGCTCAACAACAAGGTCATTCGCGAAATCCTCGGCTCTCTCTCGACGCTAGCCGAGACAGAGTATGTCATAGGCTACTACCCGAAGGCAGTGGACACAGAGCTCCAAGCCCACGCCGTGGAGGTGCGCTTGGCAAGCGACGAGATCGGTGAGCTCTATGGCGGGCAGCGCTTCGTCATTCACTGAGGCTCGCGCACGCGCGCCTTCGGGAAGAGCAACGCCGCTGGAAAGGACTGCCTTGGTAGAGCAGTCTCGCGCCTAGGCCGATCAGTGGCAGTGCGATGCCGTACTCCGTTTCGCCGCTAGGCGTCACGCAGAGCCGCCCGCGCCTCCCCATTGATCCGCTTGATGTTGTTGGCTTGGAGCGGACGCCGCAGCGACGGCAGGCCATGCGTCCGCAAAGTCACCGTTCATGATAAGTCGGGATCATTCAAACTCTTCTCGCGGAATACCGGACTGACGGATGATCGACTGCAGGGTTCCCGCGCAGTGTTCGATGACTCGGGACGGGCACCGTTCGAGTGCTTGAACCGACGACCTTCTGCATCAATATGTGGCTACCGCGCCTTCGCACTTCGATGAAACCGTGCGCCTCGAGAATGCGGCGGACACTCGACGCCGAATGAACGCGAACCTTAGCCAACCGCTACCTCGACCCTAGTTACGTAGACTTCTGAACAGAAGCGCTGCTCAATCTCAGTTTCGGAAGCGCCCTCGAAAAACAATGCGAGCGCCTCTCGAAGGTTGGCGCGCGCCTCGGCCACCGTGTCCCCTTGGCTGGCCACGTCAACCTCAGGGCAGAGTGCTACATAACCATCTCCTTCGCTCGTGATGATCGCGGTCAGTTCCTTAGACATCTTAATCTCCCAGTCATTTCTTGCCGCGCCCAGTAGTCACTATACGCCCTCCAAAGATCTCGGTAGGCGCCCCAGTTGTGCACCTCCGACCATGAGCAATGCGAGCTTTCTGAGCGGAAGGACACCTCAGCACGAAACGCCGCTGAGTCCGGCGATTCGATTCGTGATCGTCGAGGGCTGCGCAAAAGGCGCTCGATGGCCCGTGCCCGGCGGCACGAGCGCAATCACGGGGCTGACCGGGCTCCCCCTTCCAGCCTCGCAGCGCTCCGCTTGAGCCCAAATCACTGGCCCGCGATCAACCCACCACGAAGTTCACTAGCCTGTCAGGGACTTCGATCACTTTGCGGACCGTCTTGCCCTGCAGCAGCGAGCGAATGCGCTCCAGCTCGCGTGCCCGCTCCGAGAGTTGCTCCTTGGGCAGGCCCTTTGGCACGCTGAGCCGGTCCCGAAGCTTTCCGTTCACCTGCACGACGACCTGGACGTTGTCCTCCGCCGCAAGGGCCTCATCCACCGATGGCCAGCGGGCGTCGAGCACCGGAGCCGCTTGCCCAAGTGTCTTCCACAGCTCTTCGGCGAGATGTGGCGAGAAAGGGCTCAGCAGCCGCGTCAGGCCTTGCAGCACCTCCTGCATGACTGCTGCCGAGAGCTGCGATTCGTGGTCGTACAGCTCGTTGGTCAGCTCCATGATCGAGGCGATGGAGGTGTTGAAGTGCCAGCGCGTCTCGAAATCGCGCGTGACCCGTCCGATCGTCTGGTGGAGCTTGCGCAGCGTCGCGCGATCGGCCTCGTTCGCGGGTTCGCTGCTGGCCGCGATCTCCCCGTTCGCGTTCCGGGTGACGATGCGATAGACGCGGGAGAGAAAGCGCCACATGCCTTCCACGCCCTCGTCCTGCCAGTCCAGATCCCGATCCGGCGGCGCGGCGAACAAGGAGAACACGCGGGCCGTGTCCGAGCCGTACTTCTCAACCAGTTCCTCGGGGCTGACCACGTTGCCGAGGTTCTTTGACATCTTGCGGCCATCGCGGATGACCATGCCCTGCGTAAACAGGCGGCTGACCGGCTCGTCCCAGTCGATCAGGTCCAAATCGCGCATCACTTTAGTGAAGAAGCGGCAGTAGATCAGGTGCAGCACGGCATGTTCGACGCCGCCGATGTACTGATCGATTGGAAACCACGACCGGGCCCTTTCCGGGCTGAACGGCGCGGAGCTGTTGCGGGCGTCCGTATAGCGGTAGAAATACCAACTCGAGTCTACGAAGGTATCCATCGTGTCTGACTCGCGCTCGCCCTTGCCTCCGCACTTGGGACAGTCGACGATGAGGAATTCGGGGACCGTGCGGAGCGGCGATTCGCCTGTGCCGGTGAGGTTCACGTTGTCGGGCAGCAGCACGGGAAGATCCTCGTCGGGCACGGGCACCAAGCCGCATGTTGGACACAAGATCATCGGAATCGGCGTGCCCCAGTAGCGCTGCCGGGACACCCCCCAGTCGCGCAGGCGGAACGTCACGGAGGCCTTGCCGAATCCCTCGGCTTCCGCATGTTCGCTCATCCGCTCGATCGCCGCTTCGCTGGCCAGGCCGCTGAATTGGCCCGAGTTCTCCACGACGCCGTAGCCTGCGAACGCTTCGGTCATGTCGCTCTCCGAAGCGAGCTCGCCGCCGGCAGGGCGTATCACGGGAACAACCGCGATGCCGTGCTTGCGGCAGAACTCAAAGTCCCTCTGGTCGTGAGCCGGCACGGCCATGATCGCGCCAGTGCCATAGCTCATGACGACGAAGTTGCCCACCCAAATCGGCACGTCCGGCCCGCCATACGGGTTCACCGCGTAGCGTCCCGTGAAAAAGCCGGCCTTCTCGAGGTCGTCCGGGCTCTGCGTCGCAGCTTCCGTCGCCAGCTTCTGGCCTTCGTCCCCCAAGCCGAATTCGGCCACCAGCGGGTGGAGCGGCGCCAGGATCACGCAGGTTGCGCCGAAGATCGTGTCGACCCGCGTCGTGAACACGCGAATCGGCTGACCGGTGTCCTTGACGGTGAAGTCCACCTCCGTACCCGCGGAGCGACCGATCCAGTTGCGCTGCATCGTCAGCACGCGCTCGGGCCACCCGCCGGCCAGGTCTTCCAACGATTGGAGCAGTTCGTCCGAATAGGCGGTCGTGCGGAAGAACCACTGGTCGCGCTCTTGCAGCTCGACCGGTGTGTCTTCGTGGCGCCAGCAGCAGCCGTCCACGACCTGTTCGTTGGCCAGCACGGTGGCGCACGCGGGGCACCAGTTCACGGTGGCCTTCTTACGATAGGCGAGGCCCTTCTCCCACATGCGCAGGAAGAACCACTGGTTCCAGCGATAGTACTCCGGCTCGCAACTGGACATCTCGCAATCCCAGTCGTAGCTGAAGCCGAACGCGCTCAGCTGCCGCTTCATGGCCGCGATGTTCGCGCGGGTCCAAGAGCGCGGGTCGCGCTTGTTCTTGATGGCGGCATTCTCGGCTGGCAGGCCGAACGAGTCCCAGCCCATGGGATGCAGGACGCGGAATCCCTGCATGCGCTTGTAGCGAGCTAGCGCGTCGCCGATCGCGTAGTTGCGCACGTGGCCCATGTGCAGCACCCCTGAAGGGTAGGGCAGCATCTCCAAGACGTAATACTTGGGCTTGTCAGGGTCGTCCGAAGTCCGATAAACGGCGTTCTCGTTCCAGAACCGCTGCCACTTCGGCTCGATTTCGCGCGGGCTGTAGGGCTTAGCCTGCATCTATTCAGGTTAGCGGTCTTGGCGGCGCTGGGCCTGAGCCATGCAAAGGCGCCAGCGGCACTGGAATAATGGTCGGGCGGACCAGTGCCTGATAGCTCGTCGCGTTAACGCAGGAGGTTTCCCGAATCCGATGGCCGAGGTGCATAGCGAATCGACAGCAGGCGCGATGAGGCTCCGGGATGTTGCTACAGGGGACCTAGACGCCATCTGGCACATCAACGAGCGGGCCGTGCCGGCAGTCAACAGCCTCTCGCGGGAGAGGCTGAAGCGGCTCGCGCGCGAGGCCGAGTATTTCCGGGTAGCTGAGTGCTCTTCGCAGATCGCGGGCTTCCTGCTGTGTCTCGCTCCGGAAGCCGACTACGACAGCCCGAACTTCCGGTGGTTGAGCGAACGCTACGACGATTTTCTCTATATCGACCGGGTGGCCGTAGACTCGGGGTTCCAAGGGCGGGGCATTGCCAAGGCGCTGTACTTCGATGCGGCGGCAGCGGTAGCGGAACGGTTTCTCAGGATCGCATGCGAGGTGAATCTGAGGCCTAGGAATGACGCCTCACTCGGGTTTCACGAGCGGCTCGGCTTCCGGCCTGTCGGCACTCGGGACCACGGATACGTCGAGGTTCAATACATGGTGCGGGCGTTGCCGTTCTGACGGGAAAGCCTGCGTTCGACCTACTGCGAGCGCGGCTCTGGGCTTCCCGGTGCATCTCGCTCGATTCCCAGTCCCGGCCTTAGGTTGATGATCGAGCCATTGGCCGGAAAGAATCGGTTCGAGCGCGTCCCCAATAGAGCAAAAGCAGATCTTGCAGGGAGACTGACAATCTCCACGGTCGATCAGAGAGTGCTTCCAACGCCTGGCCGCTAGTCGGCTTTCCCGGAGGCCCGCAGTCTTGCCTCCAGTTCGAGGATTCGTCGTTTCGCTTCGTCGCGTTCGCGTTCGGCATCGTCCGCCCTGCGTTCGGCATCGCCCGCCCTACGCTCGGCATCGCGTCGTGCGGCCGCCTCAGCATTCGCCCTGCGCTCGGAAGTGTCCAGCGCACTGTCCATCTCCAAGTGCGTCTTTAGGTCCTGTCCCGACCGCGGGTCCCAGAAACGCAGCAGCCGACCCTCCGACCGCAGCCCCAAGTCCAGCACCAGACTCCGATACGCTCTAGTGCCGCCCGCCTGCCTCATCGCACGCACTCGCTCGTACCGCCCGCCCTTCAGCCGCCAGCCCACCAGCCCGTGCGGAATCTGGGTCCGGTCCGGGTCGAACTGCCAGTACTCCCGGACCCCAATCTGCTCGTACGTGCTCTGCTTGCTGGTTGCATCCCGGAGTGCCGTCGAAGGCGGGACCACCTCGACCACGAACGCAGGGACCACTCCTGCTTCCTCCCAGATCCTGTATGACCGGCGATCCTTCCTTTCCGCGCCTAGCGCCACGAACACGTCGGGCTCCACCACGGCTTCTCGGTCGCCCTGGCGGTAGTACACGGCCATGCTCCCTGCCACGTAGATGTCCGGGTGACGGTAGAAATGCGCCTGCAACTGGTTGCGCATGGCCACGATCGAGTTTGCATGGGCGTCGCCCTCCATCAGAACGCGGCCATCCGAGTAGGGGTACTCTTCGGTCTGCGCGGGGGCTTCCCGGGTTTCGCTTTCGGGAGGCGCCAGGCTGGGGGCATCGGCCATAGGCGCAGGATAGCAGCCGGAATTTGCCCTCGCAGCTAGCAACTGAACCGATGACCGCGGGGAGTTTCGGGGCAATTCCAAGCGACGCTACCGCGCTGGCGGCGCTGGAGTATTCGTCAGGCGGGGGAGCCCTTGACCCCTCTTCAAGTCGATGCGGAACTGTGCCCAACACTCATGGCTTGACCTGCCCTGCGAATGCACGACAGCCCGGCATGGCTCCGGGATGTGCCGGCTGCCGGCCTGGAAGCCATCTCGCGTCTAGATGAGCGACCAGTGCTCGCGCTGCCGTTCTGACTGGACAGACCGCATCCTAGTCGCAGCGATCACTCGGGAAAGCTCGCTGGTGTATGCCGTGTCTATGAATCCGCTTGGCCGTACATGCCGCGCAGGACTGAGAGTCTTCCCCAGCCCACGTATGCCGTCCGATGAACTCTGCTTTGGTCGACTCGGGTGGCCTAGCGGTTCCAGAAAGAGGTTGCCATCCAACTTAGCGCTGCACTTCCTGCCCCAGCCACCGGACAGCATTTTCTAGGATGCGCAACATGTTGGCATCCTTAAAAACCGGGAACGTCTCGTGTCCCGGACGGAAGTAGAACACCCTGCCCTCGCCCAAGTTCCAAAGCATCCCGCCGCGGAACCAACCGCCGCTGCGCCAGTCCTCTCGGAACAGGACCTGATCCGGTTCCGGGACATGGAATGGCTCGTCGTACATTTCGCTCCGAGGGATTTCGAACTGACGCGGCAAGCCAGCCATGATCGGGTGCTCGGGCATCGTTACGGTCACCATGCTGGGCTTGCCGTGCGCATCGAAGCCCGGGAAGACGCAGTTGGGCAGGTCGACCCGGACTTGCGAGACCTTGCCGCGTCGCACGAAGGCATAGTAGGCAGGCGTGACGAGCGAGTCGTAGGCAGGCGGGATGCGGCCCGGCGGGGGCACGAATTCGATCTTGGTGTCGGGGTCGGGGAAGCGCCGCTTGGCGTCATCTCGCGTGCGCGCGTACATGGCCTCCATAAACGGCACCGACCAATGCGCCGAATGCAGAGCGATCAGGGCCAGCTTGCCGGAGCGCACCAGCTCGACGACCCGCTGGCCAACTTCGTCAGGAATCTCGCCTTCGCGCACGTGCCCCCACCACACCAAGACGTCCTGCTGATCCAGAGCGCCAAGTCCATGGCTGGGGTCATCTTGGCCGACTGAAACTACTTGTAAGCTAGGCAGCGCCTCTAGGTGGGCTGCGATCTCGTTGCCGAGGAAGTTGTCGTAGGCTTGGGCTTGGCGAGGCTGCCGCTCGTCCCACACGAGCACATTGATAGAGTCCGCCGCAATTGTAGGAAGAGCAACGAGAAGCAAAAGAGCAAGGTGCCGCATGACTTCAACAGGCTATTACGCGACCGCAGGAACGCGCAACGCAGCGGATGTGGCTTCGATGCTATCGAGCCGATAGCGCTCTTCCACGATCTGTTGTTCGACGCCCGATCGCTTCGGCCTTTGAGCAGTACGCTGGTGCCGCGCAAATAGGACCAGCTGTATCGATGCCGGGCTAGATTCCATCAGTGCTACCGTATCGCTGTAATTGCTTGACTTTATAGTGGTCATCTGCTATATATATCCTTAGGATATATATAGCAGATGACCACTCCTAGTGTAGACGCGAGATCGCACACTCGAAGACTTACCCGTGCAAGCCGCCATCTAGCTGGCTTACTGGAAGATAACGGCAGGCCGGTTCTCAGCCAATTCGATTTCTTCCGGTTTGTTTGGCGGATGTATCGCGAATCGTCCGGCAAGGGGCTGTATCTGAGGGGCAAGACACCGGGCCAGGTTGAGTATGTCCGTCTGAAATCGATCCTGCGGGATGCCGATGTGATTGGCACCGACCGGGATTACGGAAAACGCGTCATACGTGTGTTGAGTATCTCGGACCTTCCAGCGGAAGGCATCATCTGTCTCCTCGACCCGACGTGCTATGTCTCCCATCTCTCCGCCATGCAGCGATGGGGGCTGACGGATCGAAGCCCAAGGGCCTTGCTGCTGACGAGACCTGATCGGAAAGCTGCCGCCGAAGAGCTGAGCTCTTATAGAACGGAGACCTTGGGCGAGGACGAAACGAATCCCTTCCCCTCGACTATAGTCGGGCATCCCGCCCATGTGCGAGGCCAGGCCGTGCGCATTCTTGAGAGTAGGTCTGCAGGCGCGTACCTGAAGAGTCGGGGCAGTAGTGTCCGCCTATCCACGATCGGACAGACCTTCCTCGATATGCTTCAAAAACCTGATCTTTGCGGGGGCATGTACCACGTGCTCGATGTCTGGGCTGAACACGCGGAAACCTATCTCCCCGAGATTGTTGCCGCAGTCGAGACTGCTACAAGTGGGATCGTCAAGAGCCGCGCTGGGTACATTCTTGAAGAACGTCTTGGCTTGCGTCACCGCCACATTGAGCACTGGAAGGCGCTCGGTCAGCGCGGCGGTAGCCGCAAGCTTGATCCGGCCAAGGACTTTTCGCCTACCTTTTCAGCAACATGGATGATCTCGCTCAATGTCTGACCACAATCTCAAAGTCGACGTCGCAGAGTGGGTCAAGAGAGCCGAGGCCGACCCGATCTCCTACCAGCAACGCCAAACGGTGGAGGTAACCCTCAATGCCATCGCAATGGCAGCGCCCCTCAAGGCGAAGATGTTCTTGAAGGGCGGAATTCTGATGAGCCTCGCCTATGACAGCCCACGGCACACGACTGACATCGATCTGACGACAGCCCTCGCACCTGGTCTCGCTGTCGCTGACAAGGTCCGCAAGCTACTGGACTCGACGTGGCCGCTGGCAGTCGCCAGGCTCGGTTATGACGACCTTATTGTCAAGGTCCATTCGGTGAGACTCCAGCCAAAGGGGAAGTTCGCAGATGCGAAGTTCCCTGCCTTGAAACTCAAGATCGCCTCTGCGAAGCGAGGGACCACACAAGAGAAAGCACTGAGGAAACGTCTTCCCCGTGTCGTGATTGATGCTGATATCTCGTTTAATGAGCCGTTGATGCAGATCCAGGTGCTGGAACTGACCGGTGGCCGAGAACTGCGAGCCTACGGTCTGGGCGATCTTATAGCTGAGAAATATCGCGCTATCTTTCAACAAGTTCCGCGCAAGCGTCACCGACCACAAGATGTCTACGACCTAGACCGGTTGATAGCAGGCAACAAATTTGACAATGTGCTCCAGGCGCAAATCCTTCATGCACTGATTGAGAAATGTCAGGCCCGACAGATCAAACCGACACGTGCGTCCATCGAAGATCCTGAAATCAAGAAGCGTGCTGGTGCCGACTGGAGGGCGATGGAGTTAGAGATTGGCGAGGTGCCGGATTTCGAAGGTTGTTTTTCACGTGTTGCAGAGTTCTATCGAAACCTGCCATGGCGAATCCCATGACGCGGGGGCCTATCAGTGAGTGCAAGTCTGGTCCCCGCTTGCCTCTGAGCAATGGGGGAGAAAATATGGGCCACCGTTTGGACGTTCGCTGCCCCCTCTCGCTTTCCGATAGCTCCCTCCCGGGGCTATAGCCACACCCGGCACTGGTCGCTGCCGTATCACTTGCATGTCCGGGCGTGCACCAGCAGGTGGTTCAGCTACGTTGCGCTTATTCCTGACACAGCCCATTGCTGGGGCCTTCCAATTCATCCGCCAGATAGTCTGGAAGAAGTAGAATTAAGAATGATTGCCGCCTATATATGTCCTTAGGACATATATAGGCGGCAATCATTAGATATCAAACACCCTAGGCACGGTGATGGCGGCTTGGCTGCGCGACACCAGCCCGCTTCGCACGAGCCTGATCCGCTTGGGACGACAAACAGATCGTACGGGAACACCACCCCAAGGTCATCATCTAGGGGACTTTCTGCTCCTGCGAGGATGAACTAGGGCCGTGTCCGCCCTATCACAGCTTGGGCCATCGGGCGACTGACTGTGACGGGTCCCAGACCTATCGCGCAGACGTCGTTGATGCGCTTCCGTCTCACCGTTTCGAGAACCCGGTTTCGATGGAAATTCTGAGCCCTCAGCCACTACAATGAGAATCATGAAGCAGGCAATCGGTGCCGCCGCGCTCTCGCTGGCGCTGCTCGCAATACCGACGTTTGGGGAAGACGAGCCCCTGGCCACGGTGAACGGGGATCCCATCTTCGAGTCCGACCTCGAGGTCAGCGCCCAGTGGCGCAAGCTGGATCAGCAGGTCCATGCCTTGCGTTCGCAGGCGCTAGGTTCCGCGATCGCGTCGAAACTCCTCGAAGACGAGGCCGAGCGGCTGGGCGTCACCGTGCAAGAGTTCGTCGAGGTTGAGGTCGAGCCGAAGATCGGAGCGCCCACCAACAAGGAAGTCAACGATTTCTACAACGAACAGAAGACCAAGATCAATCAGCCGCTGAAGGAAGTTCGGGACGAGATCGTCAGGCTCTTGCGCCAGCAGAAGGCGACCACGCACCTGAACGATCTCGTTGCGGCGCTCCGCGCCGACGCCGAGATCGAAGTCAATCTGGACCCTCCCAGGCTGCCGGTGGACTTGGAAGAGGTCCGTCAGCGGGGCCCGTTGGACGCGCCTGTGACGATCGTGGAGTTCTCGGACTTTCAGTGCCCGTTCTGCCGCAAGGTCCAGCCCGTCCTGTCCGAACTGCGCGAGGAATACGAAGATCGCATCCGCTGGGTGTTCAAGGACCTGCCTCTGACCGATATCCATCCAGAAGCCGTGCGTGCGGCGCAGGCGGCACGCTGCGCCGGAGAGCAGGAAAAGTTCTGGGAGTACCGCGCCAAGCTGTTTGAGCAGGACCTGTTCACCGATGCGACCTACACCGAGGTCGCGGAGGCTACGGAAGTAGACCCTGAGCCGCTGATGGAATGCCTGAATTCCGGCAAGTATCAGCGACCCGTCGCAATCGAGGCATTGGAAGCGAGGAATCTGGGCATCGAGGGCACGCCTGCCATCTTGGTCAACGGGATCCTGATGACCGGCGCGAGGGCCATCGAGAACTACCGCAGCGTCATCGATAACGAACTGGAGAAGTCCGCGAATCCATAGCCCGCCCGTGGCGCGCTGACCGCAGCCCGAGATCCGGCGCGCTAACTGTCCGGCGGCAGGTTGATCGCCCGCCGCAGCTGGCTGGCCTCAGATATTTCCCAGCCGCATCTGTTCGGCCATATAGTCGGTTGCCCGCCAGGCGAATGCCAGGATGCTCAGCGTGGGATTCTTCTCGGTTGGCGTCGGGAATGCGCTGCCGTCCACGACGAACACGTTCGGGACTTCGTGCATTTGCATGAAGTCGTTCAACGCCGACCGCTTGGGGTCTTCGCCCATGCGGCAGGTGCCGTGCTCGTGGATTGCCGCCCCCAGTTCATCCAGGTCTCCCCGTTGGTAGGGCAGCGGCTCTGCTCGCATCGCGTGGAGGATCTCCTCGACGACGTCGTACATGCGTGGGACCATCTTGCGCTCGTTCTCGCCCAGCTTGTACTCGATGCGAATGGTGGGCACGCCGAAGCGGTCCGGCGGCGTGCCATCGACCGCGATCCGGTTGTGCCTGTAGGGCAGCACCTCGCCATAGGGATGCATCTGGACCAGCGCGGGGTAGCTCTTTTGCACGTCGCGCTTGAAGTCAAGGCCGAATCCGGCCATGCGCTTGGCAAACTGGGCGTTGGGGCCGCAGCCGATGCCCCACAGTTGGATGCCGAAACCACGCAGGTAGTCGCGTTTCTCCTCGGGGCTTTCGAACCGGGGGATGTAGATGTGCCCTCCCGAGATGCCGTCGTCGTTGGTCGCCGGGCGCCCGTAGAGTTGCGGCGCAAACGCGTAGACGTGAAATCGGAACTGCTCGCAGAGGTAGCGCCCGATCACGTCGGAGCCGTTGCCAATGCCGTTGGGATGTGCGGAGGACTTGGAATTGAGCAGGATTCTGGTCGAGTCGACCGCCGATGCCGCCACCACCACGCGCTTGGCAGCGACGGTGCGCTCCTCTCCGGTCAACCGCTCGAAGTAGCGCACGCCGCTCGCGGCGCCGTCCTCATTGGTCAGAACGTGCGAGACGATGGCGTTTTCCCGCAGCTCAAGATTGCCCGTTGCGAATGCGTCCTCCAAGAGGTAGTCCCGCGAGTTGAAGAACGCGCCGATATCGCAGCCCTTTCCGCACGCGCCGCAGTAGTGGCACTTGGCCCGGCCGCGGTGCTCCTCGGTCAGGACTGCGCGGCGACCGTTCACGACGGTGTGCCCGACCTTCTCGGCGGCCTTGCGCAGCAGCACTTCGCCGCAGCGCAGGTTAGGTGGCGGTAGGTGGTGCCGGGACCCGGGCAGGAACTTCGAGTCGTCGGTACCGCCGCAAACCCCGATCAGCTTCTCGACGTTGTCGTAATAGGGCGCGATGTCGCTATACGACACCGGCCAGGGAATCTCCCAGCCGTCAACGGCCGGCTCGTTGAAGTTGAGGTCGCCGTAGCGCAGGGAGACCCGCCCCCAAATGTTGGTCTTGCCGCCAACGCCCCAAACCCGGCGCAGCAGGAAGTGGTGGCCGGCTAGCGTTTCGTACGGGCTCTCGCGCAGCGGCAGCGTCTCGAATCCGGGGCTGCGCTCCCCGCGCCGCCGGCGCTCGCGTTCCTCCCACGGCTTGACGTGCGACCAGAAGTCCGCTCGCTCGAAGCGTCCTCCCGCCTCCAGCATCAGCACCTTGGCGCCCTTGCGCGTCAGGTTCCATGCGGCCATGCCGCCAGAGGCCCCGCTGCCAATGATCACGACGTCGTGGTCGCCGCCCGCCATCAGTCAGCGTCCTCTAGCTCGTGGTCGTCCGTGCAGCCCGGAAATTCGTCCAGATAGGTGTTGCCTTGGTAGCCGAGCTCTTGGACCAAGCCGACTTCGGTCGAGTAGTAGGCGTCGATCGTCAATCCCTTGACGGTCTCGAAGAAATCCTTGTTCACCCCGGAACCCCCTTCAAAGCGGGTGAGCACGGCCACGCGCTGCGGCATTTCCATGTCCGCAAAGCCGTTCGCGCGCAAGGCGGCGAGCCCCTTGCGGAGCGTTTCCAGCGGATCGGAACTCTTGGCCAGGTCCTCGTCGATCATCGCGTGGACCCCCACTTCGCGCGCCCCGGGCGTGTCCGATGCGGGCAGGATCATGTCCACCACGATTCCCAGCAGATCGAACTCCTCCGCAGAGAACGTGACGGGCTCGTAGGCCTCTTGCCCGGGCAGGGAGCGAACGGACAGCCCCGCAGCTATCGAAACCAGTGCTTGGCGCCGCGTGGTTTGTGGCATGTGCCCCGATTATAGGGCGTGTCCTAGCGCGGCAGGTATGATTGCCTCATGCTGGAACCGGGCATCTCGCTGGAACAAGTCCGCGTCGTGCGACGCGACGATTGCATCAACTTTCTCGGGGCGGATGTACGCCCCTCCCTGTCAACGCCGTCAATGGTCTATTGGATGGAGATCTGTTGCCGCGACGCCATCCTGCCGCATGTGGGCGAAGGCAACGACAGCGTGGGAATCAAGGTCAGCGTGGAGCATCTGGCCGCGACGCCGATGGGGCAGTCGGTGACGTACACTGCCAAGCTCGCCGCCGTTGACGGGCGTCGTGCCAGCTTTGAGGTGGAGGCTTCCGACGGGGCCGAAGTGGTCGGCAGGGGCACGCATGACCGCGTGGTCGTCGATGTCAGCCGCTTCGCGGCCCGGTTGCGCAAGAAGCTGGAAGCGCAGGAAACGGCCCGCTGAGGAACCACGCACGGCCGCTTGCGGCCCGCTGCGGGCAGGAGTGCGCCTCAGTGCGCGGGCAGCATGCTAGAGCCGGTCAGATGGATGTCTACCGCACGGGCCGCCTTGCGGCCCTCGGCGATGGCCCAGACTACCAGAGACTGGCCGCGGCGGACGTCGCCGGCGGCAAAGACGTTGGGGACGCTGGTCTGAAATCCGCCGAAATCAGCTTCGACGTTGCCGCGCTGGTCCTTGGCTACGCCAAGCTGGCTGACAACGCCCTCGTGGACCGGGTGCACAAAGCCCATCGCCAGCAGCACTAGGTCCGCGGGCACCTCGAATTCGCTCCCAGGCACATCTTCGAACTTGAAGGGCCGACGGCCCGTGATCGGATCCGGCTCCGGCCATTGCAGGCGAACGGCTTTCAGGGCCCGCACGTTGCCATTGGCGTCGCTGATGAACTCTTTCGTGTTGATCGCGTAGTCGCGCACATCGCCCTCTTCGTGCGAACTCTCGACCTTGAACGTGAAGGGCCAGTTCGGCCAAGGCATCGCGCCGGGCTCGTCCCGGCTGTCGGGCGGCTTCGGCAGCAGCTCGAACTGGTGGATGTTGATCGCGCCTTGGCGACGCGATGTGCCGAGACAGTCCGCACCGGTATCGCCTCCGCCGATGATCACCACGTTCTTGCCCGCCGCGCTGAGGTCGAAGTCGGGGTCGACCGGGCGTCCCGCCACCCGCCGGTTCTGCTGGGGCAGGAAGTTCATCGCGTAGTGGATGCCGTTCAAGTCTCGACCTGGGATCGGCAGGTCGCGCGGATGCTCCGAGCCGATGCACAGCAGGATGGCGTCGTGCTCGGCCAACAGCTGCTGGGCTTCGAGGCCCACTCCCACGTGGACTCCGCAACGAAACTCGATGCCTTCGGCCTCCATCTGCTGGACGCGGCGCGCGACCAACTGCTTGTCCATCTTGAAGTCCGGGATGCCAAGCACCAGCAGTCCACCGGGCACTTCGTTCTTCTCGTATACGGTGACGGTGTGACCCGCGCGGTTCAGCTGCTGCGCAGCGGCCAGCCCGGCCGGGCCCGAACCCACGACTGCCACCTTCTTGCCCGTGCGGCTGGGCGGCGGCTCCGGCTTGATCCAGCCCTCTTGCCAGCCGCGGTCGGCAATGGCCTTCTCGATGGACTTGATCGAAACCGGGTCGTCGTTGATGCCGAGCACGCAGGCGGTCTCGCACGGCGCAGGGCAGATCCGCCCTGTGAATTCGGGGAAGTTGTTGGTGGAGTGCAGCACCTGCAGGGCTTCTTTCCAGCGTCCCCGGTAGACCAGATCGTTCCAGTCGGGAATGATGTTGTTGATCGGGCAGCCGCTGTGACAGAAGGGGATGCCGCAATCCATGCAGCGGGCACCTTGGGTCTTGAGCTGGGGCTCCTCCAGGTGGTGCATGACCTCCTTCCAGTCCTGCACGCGCTCCTCGACCTGCCGGTACGGGGTCGCCTGGCGGTCGAATTCCATGAACCCGGTGACTTTGCCCATGTCTGCGTTCCCTGATGCCCGGTGGTAGAGGTGGCGCCCGTTCTCAGCTAAGACAGCGTCGCCTCTAAGTCGCGCCGTATTGCAGCGAGAATAGTCGCCGGTCCGCTGCTCGGACCCCGGATCCGAGCCCCAACGCGGGAGTCCCGATCTCCAAAACTAGGATAGCCACTTCCTGCGGGAGGTGCCAAACGCACTCTCTTCCAATGCCGAGCGAGCTTGAGGGGAGGGGTTGTTTGCAATGGGAAACGAGCATCCGCGTTGGATGCTCCTTTGGCATTGGAAGAGACCAGCCCTTGATTTTCCCAAGCACTTTGGGAATCACATGGAATAGTGACGAAGAATGCGCTCTAACCGCTTGACACCCCGCGTTACCGCCGCCTGGTCCGGGGCTTGTCGATCCATTGAACGCGGACCGTCTCGGTAAGGGCGCGGCCGAGAGAAGCCATCCGCTCCTCGACCGTAGCGCCCGGCACGTCCACGGCGAACTCCTCCTCGATTTCGGCCTTGGTCGGCTGGTAGCCCGACTAGACCGATTCGAAGGTTCGGGGCTTCGGTTTCGTCCGCTAGCTCATGCTCCAAAATCTCGTCGCAGGCGATCCTCCACGATTTCCGCTATCTCGCCGACCGCCTCGCGAATTTCGGGGTCCTCAAAAGACTTCTCGAAGGCTGCGAGTTCTTCCCGGAATGCCGTCAGGTACTCGACCTGCAGGTCCTTGGGCATCCCTCCCAGGTCCATCGGCAGATTGATCGCCTTGTTGGCCAGCCCGATCAGTACCGCTTTCTCGTCCGTATCGGGCACGCTCACGCCCCCAGCCCGCTCGCCTTCGGCTTCCCGGCGAACGCGGCCTGATCCATCGTACCTTGACCGAGTTGCAATGGTTAGGCTCACCTGCTCACCTTGACGTGAACGGCCACGGTCGGCAAGCATAGGGCTGTTGGAGGGCGATGCCGAACACGGTCGGCCGCTCGCCACGAGGTGGAGGCCAGATTGCGACTCGTTCGAATTGCGGCTTGGTGCTTGGCTGTCATGCTCGTCTTGGTGGTTGCGGCGAGCTTCCACCCGATGGTGCGCAATGTCTATCGGGCTCTCAACCCCTCGGCCAGCTACGACACTGAGCCGCCGGCGCTGCCCGAGTTGGCCGATCCCGCCGTGTTGGTGTTTTCCAAGACCAACGGCTTTCGCCATGCCGAGGCCATCCAAGAGGGCGTAAAGGCCTTCCGCGGCATCGCCGAGCGCAGGGGCTGGTCGCTGTTCCATTCCGAGAACGGAGCGGTCTTCGACACGCCGGTTCTGGATCGCGTGCGCGTGCTGGTCTGGCACAACGTCAGCGGCGCGCCACTCCGTGCTTCCCAGCGCAGTGCCGTGCAGCGGTGGATCGAGGGCGGCGGCGGGTTTGTCGGCATTCACGCGGCTCTTGACGGCTCCCACTCTGGCTGGGAGTGGTACAGGGACGTAGTGGTCGGGACTACGTTCATCGGCCACACCATGGACCATCCGCGGCTGCCGATGACAGTTGAGCGGGGCGACCATCCGGCGATGCGGCATCTCGCCGAGCCATGGCACTGGGCGGACGAGTGGTATTCGTTCGACCGCAGCGTCCGCCACAAAAGCGGCGTCGAGGTGCTGGCTTCCTTGGACGAGTCAACCTACGAGCCGCGGATGAAACTCCTGTGGATCGACGAGGACATCGCGATGGGAGACCATCCCATCATCTGGACTCGCGAGATCGGGGCCGGACGCGCGTTCCTGTCCGCCCTCGGTCATGGTGGCTCGGCGTTTCAAGCGGCGGAGTATCAATCCGTGCTCGAAGGCGCGATAGCTTGGTGCGGCCGCTTGGACGAACTCGGCACGGCGCAGGACGCGCCGGCGACCAAGCAGTGACCCGCCGCGCGAGGTTCGACTGCTCGGGCCGGCAGTCTTGACCGAGCGGGACCGCTCCGCCGGTGTTCGGGCTCCGGTCATGCTCGGAGCACTTGTCTTGACAAGAGAACGTTTCCGCCGGTCCGGCGCCGTAGCGCGGGCGAAAGTCAATCGCCTTGCGGCGTGAACCGCAACGCTGCGGAGTTGATGCAATAGCGCCGCAGGGTTGGCGGGGGCCCGTCGTTGAAGACATGGCCCAAGTGGGAATCGCAGCGCGCGCAGCTCACTGCCCGTCGGCGCAGGCCCCAGCTGAAGTCCCAGTCGACCGAGATGTTGCCCTCGGCGAAGGCAGCCGTGAAGCTGGGCCAGCCGGTCCGCGAGTCGTATTTCGCCTCCGATGCAAAGACCGCGGTATCGCATGCCGCACAGCGGTAGATGCCGGTCTCGTAGAAGTCGTCGTACTTGCCGCTGAAGGCGGGCTCGGTTGCACCGCGGCGCATCACTTGGAAGCTGCGCCGCGACAGCACCTGTCTCCACGCCGCGTCGTTGCGGATGATGCGAGGCAGGTTTGCCGTCGAGGCGTTTCCGCCACGGCTGTCCGGCGCCGCGATTGGAATCGGGCGGCCGAATGTCGAGAACGGCGGCTCGGTGTCCATCGTGAACACCGGGAAATTGCAGTGCGCCAGGGAAAGCCCTGGCAGGGAGGATGCGAATGAGCTGAAACCTTGCACCGCGAGCCAGCGGGTTCAACTCCTGCCCGGCAGAGGCGCAGCCCGCCAGCCGGAAGCGAGTGTTGCATGGCGTGCGGCGACGCCCGTCGTGAAGCGTTACACAGCAGGTGGTGAAGCGACGCTATTGAGCCTCGAAATCCTCAACGTCGACGCCTTCGTTCTTGTAATTGCGGGGGCTGTACCGGAAGCGCCGCGACAGGTGAGGCGCAACGGGTCGTCCGGGGTCAGAGAACGTTTGCATAGCCACGGGATGGCTCGCCGGGGAACCTGGGAGGCCCCGTACTGTCCACGCATGAAGGCCGGAACGAGGACCACTGGCCGCAACAAAGGGTCCTGGCCCGCCCCTGCCTGCGGGGGATCGGGAGCGAACAAGCAGGCACAGCGTGGTACCGGCTGGTGAATCAATAAGCCGAAGGGAGGCAGTGCGGGGAGTCGTAGCGCCCTCATAGTACTGGTGACGGCGGGGAACCGGGACCGCCGGGACCCGTCCGAGGGAAGGGGGGTGCCACATGGACAGAACCACTGGAGGGAAACGCTGGAGAAGACTATGAGCTTCGCAAACACGAACACGAAACGACAGTGGATAGCCGAACAGGCGAGGAAGCACCCCGATTGGGTGTTCACGACGCTGCACCGCTTCATCGACCTTGAATGGATGCAGGAGGCGTATCGACTGACGCGCAAGGATGGCGCGGCAGGCATCGACGGCGTGACGGCGACGGACTATGCGAAGGACTTGGAGGCCAACCTGTTGGACCTGCTGGGCCGGATCAAGTCCGGACGCTATCTCGCGCCGCCGGTCCGGCGGCACAACATCCCGAAGGCAGACGGCACGATGCGGCCCCTTGGCATTCCAACGTTCGAGGACAAGGTGGCGCAGAGAGCGATCGTGATGCTATTGGAACCGGTGTACGAGGCGGACTTCCTGCCTTGCTCGCATGGGTTCCGCCCGGGCCGCTCCGCCCACGACGCCCTGCACGCAGTGCGGGCGGGCGTGATGGAAGGGAAGCGGTGGGTGATTGACGCGGACATCTCGAAATATTTGCAGTTGTCGTCATACTGCCACCCCACTGATGCGGATCGCCCGAACGGGCCGCGATATCTGCATAACTCCTTCCTTTTCAGTTATTTGCGGAATGATTCAAGGAATCGGCCGACTGCGGCTGCGGCCGACTTGACTCACTGCAACTCGCCTCTTCGGTGCATGTCGGCTCCTTGAACAGGCTCGGATGGTTGTTCTCGGGGAGCTTGATCCGCAATCCGCCCCGGCGTCCTCTTTGGACCGTGACGGCATCCAGCTTGCCGCGCTTGATCCAGTCTAGGACGGTCTGGCGAGACACTCCCAGCCGGGCTGTCGCGACTTGCATCGCTACGTAACCCTCGGGAGCGTCTGCCACGAAGCGTTGACGCAGTTCCTCGGTGAGGCGGATGCGCCAGGGAGCTCCGGGCGTGATCTGATCACCGGCCAGGAACCCGTCATTCAGCATGCGGTGGATCGTGGATGGGGCCACGCCCAGCGCCTTGGCGGCTTGCCGGACGTTGACGAGCTCGCCGTCCGGAGGCGACTCTGACGGCTTGAAGCAGGGGATTTTCCAGTGCGTGCGCAGGCTCGAAACCCGGGACTGGGTGAACCGCAGCCCATGCGCGGTCCGGCGGCCTTGCTGGTTGAGAATCCCGGCAATGACCGAGTCGGGGTAATGCGCCGCGAGTCGGCGCAGCAGCTCGATCGTGTCCTCGTCCGTACGCACGGGTGCGGAACGCTTGCGCGGACGCTCGATGGTGAGTTCGGTCGACAGTCCTCCCCGCCACACCAGACGGATCCGGGCGCGAGGCTCGTTGCGGGGGGCATCTAGGACCACCTCCTCCAGCAGCGCCCGCAGCAGTTCCTTGCGGTCGCGTGCCGTCGTCGTGGGGGCGTCCCAGGCCCGTGGCAGGTCCTCGCCCAGCGCCAGCAGCGCCTCGCGTTCGTTCCCGCTCAGCTCCCGCGGACGCTCCTGCTCGCGCAACGCCAGCTCGGCCCGCTCCCGCTCCAGATCCTCCAGCCGCTGTTCCCACTCCCGCTCCAGACCACGGGCCACGCGGCGGTTCTCCGGATCCACGGCGCGGTAGGCGCGCTCGGCCCTGGTCGCCTCGTAGGCGGCCCGCTCCACCGCCAGGCGCCGCTGCGCCAGGGCGGCGTCGCGTTCGCTCTGCACCTGCTCGATCGCACGCAGCGCGGCTGCGGCTCCGCCGGCCCGGACAGCCTCCAGCACGCTGACAGCCACGGCTTGGTCGACCTGCATCCCGCCGATCTGCAAGCAGTAGGTGGCACGCCCTTCCACGATGTTCTGGCCGGGACAGTGGTAGTTGGGGGAGGAGTTGCGTCCGAGGTAGTAAGTGCGCAGCGCTCGCCCGCAGTTGCCGCAGATCGCGAGTCCCTGTAGCAAGGCGGGTCCCTCTCTCACGCTGCCCCCGGCACTGTGCGGGCGCGGCCGCCGGTTGGCTCCGATGCGCGCCCGGTTAGCCTCGAACGTCTCCCAGTCTATATAGCCGCGGTGATGGCCTGGCAGCAGCACGCGCCATTCCGCCCGGGGCAACTGGCGCACGCGCTTTTGCATGCGGCCGTGCCCGTCGAGATAGCGTTCCTGGCGGGACTTGCCGAAGGCGTACGCCCCGGCGTAGACCGGATTGCGCAGCACTTGGACGATCGAGCTGTAGGCGGGCGGGATCCAGCGCACGTCATCGCCTTTGCGCAGGCGGACGGGGAACTGCAGGCCCTCGTCGCGGAACCACAGCCAGACGCGGCGCATGGAGCCGAGCTTGGCGAAGCGCTCGAAGACATTCCGGATCGCGCGCACCACTTCCTCGTCGGGATGGAAGAGGACCTCGCCGTCCTGCTCGCCCCAGACGAAGCCGACCGGCAGGGTGCAACGGAACTCGCCGCGGGCGGCCTTGTTGCGGATGCCTTCCAGCAGGCGCACCTTGAGCGTGTGCAGCTCGGCTTCGCTGATTGTGCCTTTCATGCCGAGCACCAGGCGGTCATTGAAACAAGCCGGGTCGTAGATGCCGTCAAAGTCGGCGATCAGGGTGTCGGTCAGGGCGCACAGGTCGATCAGGCGGTACCAGTCGGCGTTGTTGCGAGCCAGCCGGGAGACCTCCAGTCCGAGCACGAGTCCGGCGCGACCGAGAGCGACGTCGGCGGCCAGGCTGTTGAAGCCGTCGCGCTTGTCGGCGGACTCGCCGGAGAGGCCGAGGTCCTCGTCGACGACGGTGATCTGGTCGGGGTGCCAGCCCAGGGCTTCGGCACGGGCGGCGAGGGCGTACTGGCGACGCGTGGACTCAGTGTTGCGCTCGACCTGCGAGGGGCTCGACTGGCGGATGTAGACGAAGGCCTGGCGCTGGCGGTGAGCAGGCAGGATGCTGGTTTCAGTCATCGCGCTGCTCCTGTTCGCGAGGCGGCAGGATCGCCTGGGCCAGGATGCGGGCCAGGGCTTGCAAGGCGGCGTTCTTGGTGGCGGGATCGAGCGTCTCCCAGATCGCCTCGGTCGGGGCGGGCGTGTCCTGGAAGGCTAGTGCCATCTGCCGCCGGGGCGGCGGGGGCAAGGTTTTCATCGGGAGTCTCCTGAGCGGCCTGGAGCCGTTGCAAGAGAGCGTCGATGATGGCGCGGGCCCGCAGCAAATCGCCGAGGCGAGCGAGGCTTGCATGGCGACCTGACGAGGGATCCCGATCCTCGGCCGGCACAGCATCTGTCCATGCCGCCGGCACGAAGCGGCGGTCCCCATTGGGGCACAGCAGCAGCAGGGTCAGTTCATCGTTCCGGACCGCTTGAAGCAGGACCGGCAAGGTCCTGCCAGCCAGCGGATGGGACGGTCGCGTGATTGTAGCCGCCTCCGGAAGCTCTTCGAGATGGGTAGTGTGTGGAGTACTACTTCGACACGATTTCGCACAAGCACTTGCGGGAGTTCCTCGACCTGCGGATCAAGGACGGAGTAGTCCGCAAGATGCTGGACAAATGGCTCAAGGCTGGGGTGCTCGAAGAGGGCGTCCTGCAACGGACCGGGAAGGGCACTCCGCAAGGCGGTGTGGTCTCACCTCTCATCGCGAACACGTTCCTGCACCACGTGCTGGACCAGTGGTTCGTCGAAACGGTGCAACCACGCCTGCGGGGCAGCAGCCTGCTGGTGCGATACGCCGACGACGCCGTGATGCTCTTCGAGAACGACCGGGACGGCCAGCGAGTGCTGGCTGTACTGGGCAAGCGACTTGCACGGCACGGGCTGCGGCTTCACCCGGACAAGACGCGGTATCTGGACTTCCGACCGAACCGGCCCCACGGGCGCGGCACGGGCGCGGCATTCGACTTCCTCGGCTTCACCCACTACTGGGCGCGGACGCGGAAGGGAAGCCCCGTCGTCCGCCAGACCACGGCCAAGAGCCGGTTCGCACGCGCGCTGCGAGCCGTCAACGACTGGTGTCGCAGACACCGGCACGATGCGGTGCCCAAGCAATGGGCGCATCTGGCGAGCGTGCTGCGGGGGCACGGGAACTACTACGGTCTCAAGGGCAACAGCGTGCGGCTGTCGAGTTTTCGCTACCAAGTCACGCACATATGGCGGAAGTGGTTATCACGCCGCAGCCATAAAGCGCGCCTGAACTGGGACAAAATGCGGGAACTCCTACAGAGGCACCCTCTGCCGCAGCCCCGCATCCGGCCGCTGCCACTGCTCCACTCTTCCCCTTGAGCGAACCTGCCATGTGAGGAACCGAGTGCGTTAGACGCGCACGCTCGGGTCTCTGAGGGGAGGGGCGCGGTAACGCCCCCTCCTACTCGACTCCTGCCGCAAGCAGCGCCAGCGCTGCTGCCGACGCGGCACGCTGGCGGGCCGATGTCCTCTGCTGACGCTTGTGCCGCACTCCACGCTCCGGTCGAGCAACCGACGAACGGCTCCTGCCGCTTTCTAAGTCTAGGCGCGGGCCCGTCGGCCCGCTTGGTCTCTGTCGCAGGGCTGGAGGCCGCATCCAGGGGTCTGCGAGTCTGCGGCGCTATAATCGAAGGTCAATCGGGACTCCATGCCGTATCTTCAGAATCAGTTCGAACGGAACTTCATGACGACTTCCGTGGACTACGTGTTCAATTGGGCGCGCAAGTCCGCGATCTGGCCGCTGACTTTCGGCCTGGCGTGCTGCGCGATCGAAATGATCGCGTCGTCGACATCGCGCTTCGACATCGCCCGCTTCGGCGCGGAAGTGTTCCGGCCGAGCCCGCGGCAGTCGGACTTGATGATCGTCGCCGGCACCGTATCGCTGAAGATGGCCCCGGTCCTGAAGCGCATCTGGGACCAGATGCCCGAGCCGAAGTGGTGCATCTCGATGGGTGCGTGCTCCTCGGTCGGCGGACCGTTCAACACCTACGGCGTCCTGCAAGGCGTCGACAAGATGGTGCCGGTGGACGTATACGTGACTGGCTGCCCGCCGCGCCCGGAAAATCTGTTCTATGCGCTGCTCAAGCTCCAGGACAAGATCGACCGCATGACGACGCTCGAGCGGCGCCCCACCGAAATTCGCCTGGACGAGGCCATGCTGGCCGACTTCCAGAAGCGTGTCATGGTCGCCCAGACCCAACAGCCGGTCTAGCCGGTCTGGATTCCAACTCAGCCGGGAACTGGCATCTGCCTCTTCCCTCCGAAGCGGATACCGGCTAGAATGTCAGCGTGATGATGTGGCGTTCTGGACCGCTCGTGCTTCTCTTTGCACTCGGTATTGCCGGTAACGGCCTAGCGGCCGAAGCGCCGCGTCTTGAGCCGCTGTCCGGATCGCCGCCGTTCCCTGCCGACAACCCTCCCACCGAGGCCAAGATCCGGCTTGGCGAGGAACTCTTCTTCGACTCGATCCTTTCGGGTGGGCAGCGCCGCAGCTGCGGCACTTGCCACAAGCGCGAGCTCCATTTCATGGACGGGCTCTCGCGCGGCTGGGGCCTCGACGAAAGCGAGCTGTCGCGCAAGACGCCGGGCCTTCTGAACGTCGGCTGGCAGCGCACGATGTTCTTTGACGGGCGCGTGAAGACCTTAGAAGAGCAGGTCTCCAAGCCGCTCGAGAACCACAGGGAAATGTCCTTGGATCCTGCCGAGGCGGTCGAGCGAATTCGCCGCGACCCCTTCTACGTCCGTGCGTTCGGGCAGGCTTTTCCCGGCGAGGAGATTACGTTCGAGCTAGTGGCGAAGGCTATCGCCAGTTTTGAGCGCACGCTGGTTTCCTACGATAGCGACCTGGACCGCTACCTGCTGGGTGACGAGGCTGCGCTGTCCGCCAGCGCCAAGCGCGGGATGGCCCTGTTCACCGGCAAGGCCGAGTGCATTCGCTGCCATAACGGCCCCATGCTGACCGATCACGACTTTCACTACACGGGCGTGGCCGAGCGAGACGGGCACGCCGACGACGGGACCAAGTACAAGACCCAGAGCTTGCGTGACGCCCTGCGTCGCTACTCGTACATGCACAACGGCCGCATGATGAACATCCGCCAGGTCATCGAACACTACGACCGCGGCGGCTCGGCGCCGGAATCCATGCAGCCCGAGATCCGCCCGCTCGGGCTCAGCGAGGCCGAGAAAGACGACTTGGTGGCATTCCTGTCCGCCTTCAACGGCAGGGTCCACCGCCTGACCGAGGGATTCCCGAAGGGGCCGGAAGCCGTCGCGGAAGGGGCGCCCGCCGCTGTTGTCACCGACCGCGGCGACTCGGGCGAATCCGGGGCGGCGCTTGACGACCCCAGCTATCTGAACCGATAGCGCATCCATCCGAACATCGATTCATGGCCGAGAGCTTGTTGCGGTGCCAGCCGCCCTTGATCTTGGCTTCGGCTTCGCCGCGCCGGGCGGAGCTGCTTGCCCGGGCCGGGGTCGAGTTCGAGCGGCGTCCCGTCGGTGTCGACGAGTCCAAGCTCGGGAACGAGCGCGTGGAATGCTACGTGCAGCGCCTGGCAGCGGCCAAGGCGCAGGCGGCGTGGGAGCCGGGGCGGCGCAGCCTTGGCGCGGACACCGCCGTGACGGTGCGGGGCGAGGTGCTCGGCAAGCCGCGCGACAGCGCCGATGCCAAGCGCATGCTGCGAAAGCTCTCGGACCGCCCGCACAGGGTCTTGACCGGCGTGGCCGTGTTCGATGGCGAGCTGCGGCTGGCCCACTTGAGCGAGACTTGGGTGGTCTTCCGCGCCCTGACCGAGGAAGAGATCGACGAATACGTTGCGAGCGGCGAACCGCTTGACAAGGCGGGCGCCTACGGCATCCAGGGTGGGGCGGGCAGATTCGCGGAAGCCGTGATCGGCTCCTACGACAATGTCGTGGGCCTGCCGGTTGATGACCTGGACCGCCCGCGGGAGTGAGGTGTCATGAGCGCTCGGCCCGCGGTCTCGGTGGTGATCCCGGCCCATAACGAGGAGCCCAGCCTGCTGCCCTTGGTAGACCGGCTCGTCGACACTCTCGCCGGGCTGGGACGGAGCTTTGAAGTCGTCATCGTTGACGATGCCTCCACCGACGGCAGCGTCCGGCTGCTCCGCAACCTATGCGCCAACGAGCCTAGGTTGAAGGCAGTCTGCCTGCGGCGCAACTCCGGCCAGACCGCTGCCCTGGCAGCCGGCTTCGAGGCCGCCTCGGGAGAGGTGGTCGTCGCGATGGACGGCGATCTGCAGCATGCTCCCGAGGACATTCCCGCGCTGCTGGCCAAGGTCGAGGAAGGCTACGACTTGGTCAACGGCTGGCGCGAGGACCGCAACGACAGCCTGTTGACGCGGCGGTTGCCGTCGCGGGCCGCGAACTGGCTGATCCGCAAGCTCTCGGGCGTCGAGCTGCGCGACTTTGGCGGCACGTTCAAGGCATACCGCGCGGACCTGCTGGACCATCTCCGGCTGTACGGCGATCTGCATCGCTTCGTCCCGGTATTGGCCGCGATGCACGGTGCCCGGATCGCCGAGGTGCCCATCAGCATTCGCGAGCGCGCGGCCGGTCGCTCCCACTACGGCCTCGGCCGCACGCTGCGGGTGTTTTTCGACCTGCTCACGGTAGTGTTTCTCGCCCGCTACCTGACGCGCCCGATGCACTTCTTTGGCTCGCTCGGAATCGTCTGCGGCGGCGCCGGCGGGGCCGCGCTGGCGTTCCTGCTGTTCAAGAAGCTGCAAGGAACGCACATCATGGTCGAGCACGGCCCGTTGCTCATCGCCGCCTCCGTCTTGGCCCTCACCGGACTGCAGCTCTTCTGCACCGGTTTGGTCGGAGAGGTCCTGACGCGCACGTATTTCGAGAGCCAGGGCCGGCCGATCTACGGCGCCAGGGAAGTCATCCAGCAGGCCGAGCGGCAGGCCTAGCCAAGATACCGGTTCCACAAGTTTGACCTGCTCTTTACAGACAGCGAGACACGCTTTCCGGGTGGCCTCGTCTAGTTAAGTACACGCGCTTCAGGACACCGCTTGAACCGGACCGGACTGGGGCGCACCGAAACCAGAACAGGCAGGAGAACAGCATGTCAACACAACACATCAAGCAAGTTGCCCTCGCCGCCATTGCCGCGCTGGCGATGTCCACAAGCGCCCTCGCTCAGGACGACCAGCGCAGGCGAGGGCGTGACCGTGGCGACGCGGTCGAAGCCGCTACGGAGGCGTTCGGTTTCACCGAGGAGCAATTGGACAAGATTCGCGACATCCGTCGCGAGAGACCGCCTCGCGGGCAGTCCGGAGAGGAGCGTGAGGCCTGGAGCGCCGAGCAACAGGCCAAGGTCGAGGCCGTCCTGACCGACGAGCAGAAGACAAAGATCGCGGAACTGAACGAGTTGCGCGAAAAGATGCGGGACTTCGCCATCGCTGCCCGCATGGGCTTGGTCGACGCCGGGGGCCGCGGTCGCGCTTCAGCGCGCTCGCGAGGTTCTCGCGGCGACGATCGCGCTCGAGCAAGTCGCGGAAGGCGCGGGCCAAGCCGGGGACGAGGCGCCAGCCGCAGCCGCGGCCCGGATCGCCGCCCGGGGTCGAACCGTGGCGGTCGCAGGGCTCGGCGCGGCGGCCGCTCCGAGAATGCCGGGCCGCAGTTCGCTCAATCGTGGCGGGAGCGCGCAGCCAACCGCCCGTTCGCGCGCTAAGCGCTCGATCACGATCAACCGATCCGTTCTACAGGGCGGCCTCTTTCGGGGGTCGCCCTTCCTGTCTCTGCCCGCCGGGAGCTCTAGGTTTGGGATGACGCCAGCATCTCGGCTGTCTTAACGAATTTTTTACAAGCCTGTGAGACGAAACCCCCGATGCCACTCGTCTATTCGTATGCAAGCGGGATTGAAGCACTTGACTGTAGCCTGCATCGCTATCGAACCGTTCCGGAGAAACGCAGTGATCCGAGTTCACTGCATGATCTTCGGCATTGCGACGCTACTGGTCCTCGCGACCGCTGCGAACGCTCAGGACACGCCGGCTCCACGCCCGGACACTCCGCCTCAGATCAATGCCGCCAACGAGGCCGCGGCGGGATCGGAACAGCCGGAATCTGGTCGGGAGGCCGGGCAAGCCCCCGCAGCCGAGCCGCTGGCTGCGGACCAAGAATCCGACCTGGCCGAGGCGGGTGCCTCGCGTCAGCAGCTGCGCGCCTTGCTGGGCTCCTCAATGCTCGCGCTGTCCCAAGCGGAGCGCGAGGATCGACAAGACAGGTTCGAACGTTTCCGGTCGCTGGGCAGCGACTGGTTCTATGGCGCCGATCGCTCGCGGCCCCCGCGCCTTGGCCGAAGGCCGGGATGGGGCATGTCGAGCCGCGGACGCCCGTTTGGGGCGGGCGGCCGAGGTCGCGGCGGTCGCGGAGGGAACCGCTTCTAGGCGCGCACGATGTCCGGGTTTCTCTTGCTGCGGGAAGCCCAAGCGACTCAACCTCCATCAATGCAGCAGCGGGCGGCCCGTCCGGGTCGCCCGCCCCGTGTTCCCGCCTAGGTCAGTCGACGCCGAGAGCGTTTCTCAGCGCGGATTTCATGGCGGCTTCGTCTGGGGACTGGCCGGTCCACATTTCGAAGGCGATCACGCCCTGGTAGACCAACATCGACAGCCCGTCCAAAGTGGGCAGGCCGCGCTCGCGGGCTGCGGCCAGAAGCCTGGTCTCGGGAGGGTTGAAGACCGCGTCGGCCACCAACGTACCTGCGCGAGCCGACGAGAGATCTACGTCCGGCACTGCGTTGACATCCGGGAACAGGCCAATCGAGGTCGCGTTCACGAGCAGGTCGCAGTCGGCCGGCACGGCAAACGTGCCGGACCACTGCTGAAAACGGACCGGGCCGCCCGTGGCCGCCTTGAGGTCGCCGACCATGGTGCTGCCGCGCCCTTGGGAACGGTTGACGACGAGCAAGTCGCTGATGCCAGCCAGCACCAGCTCGGTCCCTATGGCCCGCGCCGCCCCGCCGGCGCCGAGTAGCACGACCCGCTTGCCGGCCGGATCCATGCCCGCGTCATTGCGAACTCCGCGCAAGAATCCCTTCCCATCGGTGTTCTCGCCGATCTTCTTCGAGCCTTCTACCCGCACCGTGTTGACTGCGCCGATCGCGCGCGCCTCCGGCGCCAGCTCGTCCAGGTATTCGATGACCGCCACCTTGTGCGGAATCGTGAGGTTGATGCCGCGCATGCCCAGCGCGTCCACCGCATCCATCGCGGCGCCGAGCTTTTCGGGCGGCACCTCGAAATTCAGGTAGCGCCAGTTCAGGCCGGCGGAGGCGAAGCCCGCCTCTTGCATGACTCCGGTCGGGTTTTCCGCTACGGGCTGGCCGAACACGCCGACAACTTCGGCTTGGTAGTTCGCGGGCATTGAGCCCAGTGTATCGCCATTCCCGGAGCGCCTAGACGATCTCCTCGATGACGTGGCCGTGGACCAGCGTCAGGCGCTCGTCGCGCCCCAGATGCGGGTAGGTCAGCTTGTACTGATCCAAGCCGAGCTGGTGCAGGATAGTCGTGTGGATGTCCCGGAAGTGATACGGCCTCTCCACCGCGCGCAGGCCGATCGCGTCTGTCGCGCCTACGACCTGGCCCCCGCGGATGCCGCCGCCGGCCATCCACATGGTGAAGCCTAGATTGTGGTGGTCGCGCCCGGCGCTGCCATCCTGGCGAGTCTCGGCCTCGGGGGACCGCCCGAACTCGCCGCCCCACAGCACGAGCGTTTCGTCGAGCATCCCGCGCTGCTTGAGATCCTTCAGCAGCCCCGCGACCGGTTGATCGGTCTGCGCCGCCATGCGCAGGTGGTTCTCCTCGATGTCGTTGTGCGCGTCCCACTGCAGCCTGCCCGGTCCGCCGCCGGAAACGACCGTCACGAACCGCACGCCGCGCTCGACCAGCCGCCGCGCCAGCAGGCAGCGCCGCCCGTAGTCGTGCGTGGGCTCCTTGCCGACGCCGTACATTTCCAAGGTGCCGGCGCCCTCGCTGGACAGGTCGAAGACTTCCGGGGCCTCGGTCTGCATCTTGAAGGCTAGGTCGTAGGTTCGGATGCGAGCCTCGAACTCATCGTTGGGCGGGTCGGGCGATGCCCGGTTGAGGGCTTGGATCAGGTCCACGGTCTTGCGCCGCTCGTCCCGGCCGATCCCGTCCGGCAGGTCCAGGTTGAGCACCGGCCGGTCGCCGGGCCGGAAGGTGGTGGGCTGGTATACGGCAGGCAGGAACCCGTTCATGTACATCGGCTGCCCGGCTTCCAGCGCGCCATCGGGATCCGGCATGACCACGTACGCAGGCAGCGATTCGGCCTCCGCCCCGAGGCCGTAGACAACCCACGATCCCATCGACGGGAAGCCGGGCACGATGCGCCCTGTCATCAGTTCGTACTGCGCGGCCGAGTGCACGACCATCTCGCCGTGGCATGAGCGTAGGACCGCGATGTCGTCGATGCAGCCGGCCGTGTGGGGCAGCAGGTCCGATACCGAAATGCCCGCCTTGCCATAGCGCTTGAACGTGCGCTTGGTGCCCAGCAGCTTGGCGTCCGGCTTGACGAACTGGTACTTGGCTTCGCCGAACTCGGCCGGCCGCGGCTGGCCGTGGAGCTCGTTGAGCAGTGGCTTGGGATCGAAGGTCTCGATGTGGCTCGGCCCACCGGCCATGAATAGGAAGATGACCGACTTGGCCTTGGGATTCGCGACGTGCGCCGGCTTCGGCGCTAGCGGGTTCTGCGACGAGGCGGCCCGCAGGGCTTGGCTGCCGGCCATGGCTTGCAGGGCTAGGTAGCCCATGCCGCAACACGAGTCGCGCAGCAACTCGCGCCGTGTCCGAGTCCATTGCACGTGATTCGCCATCGAGCTAGCCCAGACACATTGTAACGACCGAGCGGGCTGGATTGGCGGAGCCGGCGTGGAAGTTAAGATGAAGGAACCCGCATGTCGCTGCTTGCCTCTCTGAATCCACAGCAGCGCGAGGCGGTAGAGCACACCGACGGGCCCTTGCTGGTGCTAGCCGGGGCGGGCAGCGGCAAGACCCGGGTCATCGTCACTCGCGCCGCCCACCTGATCGCCGAGAAGGGCGTCAGCCCCGGCTCGATTCTCGCCGTCACATTCACCAACAAGGCTGCCGGGGAAATGCGCGAGCGTGTCGGCCGCCTGCTGGAGGAGAACGGCATCCTGCACATCGGGCTCCCGACGGTGTCCACCTTCCACGCGTTCTGCGCTCGGTTGCTTCGCCAGTACGGCGAGCCCCTTGCGGACTACCGGCCCGGTTTCACGCCGAAGTTCTTGATCTTTGATGCCAGCGATCAGCTTTCTGTGGTGAAGGATGCCATGAAGAAGCTTGGCGTAAGGCCAGACTTCATCAAGCCGCGCGAAGCGCTATCGGCCATCAGCCGGGCCAAGAGCGGCAGGTTTTCCAGGATTGGCAGGGCCGACGAGAACGACCCGACGACGGATGAGCTAAACCGGATCTTCAAGGAGTACGAACGGACCCTGCTCGCCTCCAACGTTCTGGACTTTGATGACCTGCTGCTGGAAGCGGTCCGCCTGCTGGAGCGAAGCGAATCTGTCCGCAACGCGGTTCGCGAGCGCTACCGCTACCTGATGGTGGACGAGTACCAGGACACGAATCGCCCGCAGTACGATCTCATGCTGCTGCTGGCCGGACCAGACTGCAACGTGTGCGTGGTCGGAGACGAGGACCAATCAATCTATTCCTGGCGCGGCGCTGACATCGGCAACATCTTGGGCTTCGAGCGGGATTTCCCAAGCGCCAGTGTGATCCGCTTGGAGCAAAACTACCGCTCTACGCGGCCCATCTTGGACGCGGCCGGGGCGGTCATCGCGCACAACGAGCAGAGGAAGGGCAAGCGTCTCTGGACCGATCGCCTGGAAGGAGATCCGATCGTGCTGTATCGCGCCATGAGCGGGGCCGCAGAGGCCCGCTACGTGGCGGGCTCGGTGCGGGAACTGCTGGACATGGATTCCGGCACGCAGGTCGGGGTGCTGTACCGCACCAACGCGCAGTCGCGATTGATCGAGGATGCGTTGCGGAGGGAGAGGGTGGGCTACGTCTTGGTGGGAAGCGTGGCCTTCTACCAGCGCAAGGAAGTCAAGGACGTGCTCGCATACGTCAGGGTCGCGCTCTCGCCGGAAGACTCGGTCAGTTTGGCGCGGATCATCAACGTGCCGGCGCGCAGCATCGGCAAGAGCACGCTGGGCCTGCTGACCAGCTATGCGGACCAGCGCGGGCTGACGCTGTGGCAGGCGATCGAAGAACTGGTCGATGGCGGCAAGCTGCCGAAACGCGCCGCGGCCTCGCTGCAGCGATTTCGTGCATTGGTCGTCAGCTTGCGCGGAGCGGCCGCAAGCAGCGACATCGCGACACTTGTAGATGCGGTGATAGATCGGAGCTGCTATCGCGACATGCTCGACTCCGATTCTTCCGGCGACGCAGAGAGCCGCCGGGAGAACTTAGATGAATTGGCCGTTGCCGCGCGGGAGGCAGCGGAGCGCGGCGAGACGGCGCAGGATTTCCTCGACCATGCATCGCTGGCGGCGGACACGGACGACATCGAGAATTCCGCGCGAGTCCTGCTGATGACCCTCCATAGCGCGAAGGGCCTGGAGTTTCCGGTCGTGTTCTTGGTGGGCATGGAGGAGCAGCTGCTGCCGCACGCCCGTAGTCTCGCGGCGCCCGACAGCGACGCGCTCGAGGAAGAGCGGCGGCTGTGCTATGTGGGCATGACCCGCGCCAAGCGGCGGCTCGTTTTGAGCTGTGCCGAATTCCGCGGGCTGTACGGCGCCGGACCTGAAGCCGCCATGTTGCCCTCGCGATTCTTGGACGAGATTCCGCGGGAACTCATCCGCGAAGTGTCGCGGGGCTGGACGGGCCTCGATCGGTCTCGCATTTACGAAGGGACCGGTGACGCTGCGGAGTCGCAGCCGGTTCCGAATCCGCGTCCAGAGCGATCGAAACTTGGGGACGCCGGGATCGAGACACACGATTCGGTCGAGGCGATCGGGAGCTTTTTCCAGCGCCGCGCGGCCGCTGGCAACGCTGACGGCGGCGCGGATCGCCCCTGCTCCGGCTCATCCGCCCGGGCTGTTCCAGTGGCTCGAGGCGGCTTCGCGCAGGGTCGCGGAAGAGCCGCAAAACCGTCTCCCGAGGCGGGGCAGTTCTCCCGTGGCGCAAGGGTGCGGCACAGGCGTTTCGGAGTCGGCATCGTGCAGCAGTGCCAAGGCCAGGGCGAAACGGCAAAGCTGAAAGTGCACTTCCGCCAGCACGGCGTGAAGACGCTCATAGCCGGGCCTGCCAAGTTGCAGGCGCTGTAGCGCCAAGTCGCCCGGTTCAGTCCTGGCCGGGTAGCCAGTCGCGAATCGCCGCTGCGATCTCGTCGCGCACCCTTCGAAACACGGCCCGGCGCTCTTCCTCGCTTCCGGTCGCCTCGGCGGGATCGTCGAAGCTCCAGTGGACCTTGTCTGTCCGTTCGGGGAAAGTGGGGCAGTTCGATGCGGCCCGGTCGCAGACCGTGATCACGGTGTCTATGCCGGTTCCCAGGTACGCGTCAACGTGATCGGACCGATGGCCCGAGATGTCGACGCCGATCTCCCGCATCGCCGAGATCGCGCCCGGATTGACGCCATGCGGCGCGGTGCCGGCTGAATGCACTTCATAGAGGTCGCCCGCAAGGGACCGAAGCAGGCCCTCGGCCATTTGGCTCCGGCACGAATTCCCGGTGCACAGGAACAAGACCTTCGGCTTAGGCATGGCGACTCGAGCCGGGCCGGCTGCCGCCGCTAGTTCGCCGGCGAGGGCTTGGCGTTGAGCAACCCGTTCAGCTCGCCGCGGGCATGCTGCGCGACGCTCTTGTCGGGAAAGCGCTTGATGACGTCTTCAAAGGCCTTCTGGGCCGCGTCCCGGTCGCGCATCTTCAGAAAGGCCATGCCTTGCTTGTACAAGGCGTCGGGGGCGAGCGGGCTCAGGGGGTAGCTGCGGAAGACCTTTTCGAATTGGCGCGCAGCTTCCTCGTAGTCGGCGGCGGAATAGTATGTCTCGGCTAGGTAGTATTGAGCCTCGCCAGCCTTGGCGTGCGACGGGTACAGCGCGAGGTAGTCCATGAACTGCCCGCGGGCCGTGTCGATATTGCCGCGCATGTAGTCGTCCATGCCGCCCTCGAAAATTGCCTCGCTGGTGTTGATATCGGACTCGCTGCCGCCCTCGCCATCCTCGCCGATCATTGGCGGCGGGAGCTCGGACAAGTGGGTCTTGATGTCCTTCACGTCCAAGGCGATGCGCTCGACGGTCAAGTTCACCTCCTCGACCGTTCCGCGGAGGTCGGAGAACTGGTTCGAGAGGGAGTCCACCTTGGCGCCCGTGGCGCGCAACGGCTCGGTGAGTTCGTTGTCCAGTTCGGAGATCTTGCGCTCCAGGACGGCTTGAGCGGTGTTGAGCGTGTCCTGCTTCTCCGTGCTCTGGCGCAGCAAGGCCTCGAGCGCTGCCATGCGCTCGGACATGGCTTGGTCCTGCTGCCGCAGTGTCTCTTGGAGCAGTACCATGTCCCGCTGCAGCTGCTGGAGTTCCTTCCTTTGGGCGGCCGCGCCCGGAGCCAGCAGCGTGCCACACACGAGTATGGCTGGGACCATCGATTTCAACGACATGGGATACCTCGATCGGCGGGCGCTCCCGCGGGTGCCCCGCACGGCTGGAATATAAGAAGACGCCCGGAACCCTGCCGGCGTTCCGTGGCGGGACGCATCACCTGTGCTCACTTTAACCCTTGGGCGCGGCAACCCGCCGGGATGCTCCCGACAGGCTGCCGCGCACGGAGGAGGCGTGCATGCGTCTGCGTCGTACGGCCCTATCTGAGCCGCAGGTGGGCCCGCCGGTTGCGCTGGTAACAGCTCTCGTCTTCGTCAGTGCAGACCGGGCGCTCCTCGCCGAGACTCACCTTGGAGAGCTTGCTCGCGGGGACGCCGAGATTGACGAGGAACTCCACCGCAGCCGTCGCGCGCCGGTCGCCCAGCGCGAGGTTGTACTCGGTGGTGCCACGCTCGTCGCAATGGCCCTCCAGCAAGAACGCTGCCTCGGGATACTCCTCCAGCAGCGCCTTGATGGCCGTGCCGTTGGCGCGCAGGACGTTCTGGGCATCCGGACGCAGGTCGCTCTTGTCGTAGTCGAAGAGCGCATCCGCGATGCCAGCATCCGAGAAGGCCTCGGAGAGGTCGGGCTTCGGCGGCGGCGGCGGTGGCGGGGGCGGAGGGGCCCGGACGGTCACCGTGGCGGACGCGGAAGCGGACTTGCCATCGGCGTTCTTGACGGTGATGGTGTACTCCGTGGACCTGGTTGGGAACACTTCGCGGTTGCCACTGGTAGCCACGGCGCCGATTCCCTGGTTCATCTCCGCGCTTGCAGCGTTGGTTGAACTCCAAGTCAGCCTGGCGGCTTTCCCGCGCTCGATCGAACTGGGCTCGGCTGTGATGCTGACGGTCGGGGCCGGGGCCTCTGGCGGCGGTGGCGGCGGTGGTGGCGGGGGCGGTGGTGCTTCCTTCTTGCAGCCGAACGCGAAGAGCGTCAAAAAGATTGCGGCCGCAATCAGGATGATGCTGTGTTTGGATCGCATGAGTGTTAGGTTTCCTCCATCTCTGTCGCCGCTCGAGGCGGGACATCGAACCTTAGATTGTGGCAACTAGGATATCGCAATCCCTCAGTTACTTCAATCCTCACTGACATTTGACGGCGATTTGCCGCCTTATAAATGCTTGCGCGACCCGCAGTGCCGGTCGCGAGACGGGGCGAACGGCGTCAACTCAGCGGGTCGCCCATACTGGCGACTCGTTGACACCCCTGCTCGTTAGCTGCCGCAGCTGCGTGCCGTCAGCGCGCATCGACCAAATCTGAGTGCTCCCCATTCTGTCGGACGCGAACACGATGTGTGTTCCGCTGGGCGAGAACGAGGGATGATCGTTGCGCCCCCGGCTGTGTGTCAGCTGGGTGTAGCGCTGGCTGGCCACGTCCACTAGAAAGATGTTGTAGTTGCCGAGCTCGTAGCCGCGGGTCCAGGCGAACGCCAAGCGTTCGCCGCTCGGATCCCAAGCCGGCTGCACAGCATCGCCGCCCCCGCCGGAGATGCGCCGCCGATTGGCGCCTTCGCTGTCCATCAGGTAGACCTGCGGCATGCCCGACGCGCCCGAGACAAACGCGATCTGCGCGCCCGTCTTGGGGTTGACGCTGGGATGCACGTCCAAAGCCCGCGAGTAGGAGATGCGGCGGAGGTTGCCGCCGTCCGGGTCGGCGCGGTAGATCTGGCTGCGGCCCGATGCCGAGGACGCGAAGTAGATCGCCGAGTTGTCGGGCGCGAAGCTCGGCGTGGTGTTGAGGGAGGCATCTTGGTTGTAGAACTGCAGCCGCCTCCCCGTTTCCAGCGAGTGCACGTAGATCTCGGGCACTCCCTCGACGAAGGTCGTGAACGCGATGCGCTTGCCGTCCGGCGAGATGGCCGGCGTCAGGCAGAGGCTGCGGTAGTTCGTGATGCGCTGCTTGTTCCGCCCGTCGTAGTCCATGGCCCAGATTTCCTTGCGATCGTCGCCCTCGTCCCGATGGACGTAATAGATGCGCGTGCCGGCCAGGCCCTCGCCCAGGCCCAGGTTCTTGAGAATGTCGCGCGCGAAGTCGAAGGCCATCCCTCGCGCGCCGGCCGCGTTCGCCTCGCTGTAGTAGCGCTTGCCGAAGATGTACGACGCCTCGACTGACTCCTGGCTGACGTCGGCGACGTATCCCTGCAGCGCCAAGCGGCCGTCCACGTCGTCGATCTGCCCGTACACCAGGTAGCGGGCTACGACCGGCGTGTCCGCCCAGCCGCCCAGCCACAGGCCCCGGGCGCCCGGATCCTTAGGCATCCTCTTGGTGTCGACCTGGATGTCCTCCGGCTTGCGCGGGGCGCTGCGCGGATAGAAGCTACGGGGCACGATGTCCAGGCGCCCCGAGGCCTCGAGGGCCTTCCAGACCTCGTCGTTGAACTGGTCGACCGCGTTCGCGGAGCCGATGGGGCCGCGGATTTCCGGCAAGGCGATGCGCGGATCGCGCTGCTCGTCCGAGAGCACGATCACGGCATCGGGCTGTTGCTGCGCGGCCGACGGGCAGGCGATGGCCGCGACTAGCGCGACCGCTCGCATCCAGTGGTCTCTCATGCTGTGTCAGTCTCCATGTGCAGTTATTGTCCCGCCCAATCAATCGAGTTGGAAGTGCATTTCAATCGTGATCGAGTTTCGGCCGAGGCCTCGCGGCAGAGGACGCACCGGGCTGGCGTTGTTGGTCGCCCGCACCGCCGAGTAGTCGAGCGAGCGGTTCCCGCTCGACTGTTGAATGGCCACTTGACCGATCTGGCCGGAGCGGGCGATCACGAACGTGATCACGGCCGGCTTTGACGACCCACCCGAGACCTGCCCCAGCGTCATGCGCCACTGCTCCCCGATGGCCCGTTGCAGGATCTGGGCGTACCAGCCGAAGCGTTGGCCGAACGGTCCGCCCTTGGCCCCGCCGAAGCCGAGTGCGCCGCCGGGAGCGGCTTGGTACATGTCGCTGCTCAGCGCCGCGCCGAGCGACGACCGGAGTTCGTTCGCCTTTGTCTCTCCGGCGCTGCGCTGCCCTACCGAGCGCTCCTGCTGCTTCTCGGCCGCCCGGCGTTCGGGACTCGGCACCGGTGCGGGCGGCGCTTCCTCGGTTTCGGGTTCCGGCTGCGGCACCTCGGTAGAGCGCCGGAAGCCGTCCGGCGCCGGAACGCTGTGCCGGCTGGGGTTGGCCACCGGGTTGGGCAGCCTCGCTGGCGCGGTGTTGATCGGCACGCTGCTGACTGCCACGATGCCGCCGCCTCCGGCGGCGTCCGGGGAGCCGAGGTGGATCGTGGGGTTGAGGATGCCCCACGCCAGCGACGCGGCGAGTAGCGCGCCGTGGCAGGTGGTCGATAGCAACAGAGGCCTTCGCAGCCCCTCGGTCCCCGCCGGATACTGCCGCCGTAGGTGCATGCGACTGTCGCGAGCTTTATCGTCGCACCCTAGGATCTCTGACGAGCGGCTTGGTGACAACGTTTACATTGACCTTGTTGACGCCGCATTCGGCGATCACCGGGGCCACGATCTCCCAGGGCGTCGTGCGATGGGCGCGCAAGTAGATCCCGGGCTGGTCAGGATTCTTCTCCTTGGCCAGTTCGGCGATGTCGTACACGCTCACCGGCTCGTCGCCAAAGAACAGCTCTCCCTTGGAGGTGATGTTGACGTAGGCGAAGTCCTTGTCCGACGTCGCCACCTCGCGCGTGCGGGGCACGTCGATCTCGAGGCCGAACTCGACGACGCCAGCCGTGATCATGAAAATGATCAGCAGCACGAGCACGACGTCGACGAAGGGCGTGACGTTGATTTCAGCGATTGCGTCGTCCGAATCAGGAGTGTTTGGTTGCAGCGCCATCCCTCGCTCCGTAGTCCTTTTCCGCCAGGTTGAAGAACTCCAGTCCAAAGTCTTGCATGCCGGAGCGGATTTCGCGCAGCCGACCGGCATAGATGTTGTAGAAGATCAGGGCCGGGATCGCCGCGAACAGCCCCAGCGCCGTCGCCAGCAGGGCTTCGGCGATGCCGGGCGCGACCGCCCGCAGCGTGGCGCCGCTGGAGGTTCCGAGACCGCGAAACGCGTCAAGCACGCCCCAGACCGTCCCGAACAGGCCGATGAACGGTGCCGCCGAAGCGGTCGTGGCCAGAATGCCGAGGTTCTTCCGCAGCCGCGACGTTTCCTCGCTGACACCGAGTGCCAGCGACCGCTCGACCGAGGCGGGATTGGTGATGAGGCCGTAGGTGTTGACCTGCCGCGCGACCTCCTTGTAGCCGTGGTCGAAGACCGTCACCAGCGGCGCCGGGCGAAACTGCTCCGAGGCGGCGTTGATTTCTGCCAGCTTGCCGACCCGGCGGAAGGCGTTGCGGAAAGACATGTTGGCCTTAGCACTTGACGAGAGCGCGCGGTGCTTTGAGTACGCCAGCGCCCAAGACAGGATCGACATCAGGGCGAGGATCGCGAACACTGTGAAGCCGACCGGGCCGACATCGAGCAACAGACTGAGGAGCGTGGACTGCTCGACCGCGGCCGAGACCTCTTCGGCTGCGGTCAAGTCCGCTTCGGCCGCCTCTTCGGTGACAGCCTGGAGCAGGAGTGCGAGTGGTGGTGCGAATGTCAAGCCTGACCCTTGGGATGGCGCCGATCGCTTGCGGTACGCTGCTGTAGGCAGGACTACAAGAGCAGCACCTACACTATACATTGCGCCAGTAACAGATTCTAGTCCATAGTACAGTGCATCGGTTGGACGTAAGCCAGAATCTCCGAGGATCTGCTGCCGGTGTCAGGTTGTCGTCCGTAGCAGCTGTGGCCAATGCCGGGCCGGGCGGTTCCCGGCTGCCGCCATCGATCCACCACGGCTCCGATGGGCAGCCCATGCTGGCGGCGCCCCTGCCGGGGCCTCAATCGTCTTGGAGTGGGAGTGGCCGCTCGCCGGAATGCGAGCCGCCCAAGGGCCGCGACCGGTTCTTGCGAGCCGCGCTAGGCGTGGCGGGAGGGTGTGATCGAGACCGTGGTCGGTCAAGAAGGGGAGTCAAGCCTGCGGGACGACCAGAACCAGGAAATGCAACCGTCGAACTGTCCCGACGATATCGTTGGAGCAGGTTGCCGTCCAGCCCTATCCGCGACGGACACGCAGGGCGCGCCCTCCCATCAGCACCCCCAAGGCTACGATGCCAGGCGCTGCGAACGAGTACCACGCGGGACTTGTGGCTACCTCGCCGGCCTCGAAGAACGTCAGGTCCCCAACCGACTTCCCCGCGGGCAGAGGCCTCGGCTCGACCTGCAGCTGCAACACAGCGCTCCCGAGGCCAATAACCAGAAGGAGGCCAGCCAGTACGAACACTGGCAATCGGGGGGCTTGCCTGGCGACGACCGATGTCACGCGACCAACGATCACGCCCACAGCCAGTCCAGCGCCGCATCCGAATGCACACCACGCGAAGCTGGTTACGGTGGTTTCGCCGTGGAATGCTCCCTCCGGTCCGAAAATTGCCCACGCGAGCGCGATGCTCGCGAATCCAAGCAACATGTTCAGGACCAGGCCGAGAATGACTGCCAGCAGTGCACGGCCCTTGCTCATGATCGGATCCTTCTCGCGCCGGTGTTCGCGAAGTGCGTTGGCCCTAAGCCAGTGTAACCAGCCTGCTGAGAGACTACATGCAAGGCGGCAGGGCTGGCGGCGAAGCACAGCCGCTCAGCGCTCTGGTCGTCACAGCTGCGGATTGGTCACCGCGAGCAGGCCGCCGATTCGGCACGGCAGTCTCGATGGTTCGCCCGCCGAGGATCCCGCGATGGCTGGACGGACCCACCACGACGGCCTGCATGTACACCGCTCGAAACATCTCTTTCGCGCGGGAATGCCGGCGCAGTTGGCAGTTGCCCGAGACCAGTGCTGAGCATCGGCGAGTGCGCAAGACGAACGTTCGTCTCTAACCGGAAGGGAGCATGGGACGTGTGTTTGGTACGATGTATCGCTGTGCGTAGCACACGCGCCCGTCGATAACTATTGCGCGGCGCCTTCGGTATCTGCTACGCCCAAGGAGACTTCCCCCATGCCATCAACAGCCGAGCGGCTGTCAAAATTGGTCGCCGATAGCTTCGACCTCGATCATGAGCCCCGCTTCGACACTGCGTTCAGAGATCTCGACATTAACTCAATGGATGCGGTCAGGTTTTTTAAGCTCGTGAACGACGAGTTTAGTCTTGGCCTGGCACCTCAGGACTGCCTGCAATTCAAGAATCTGGGCGACTTGGAGAGTTTCATCGACGCACGCGCTGGCTGAGCCGTGCTCGCACGCATCGGACATCCGAGGCGTTCCGTGGCAGTCCCGGAGCGCGCACGCGCCGCTCCGAATTCGCAGGGTGGCTAGGTAGCTTCTCCCGAGGCCGGCAGCGGTACTAGCTTGGCGAGCGGCCGGTCAGGCATGTGTACTTGGCTGGTCCGGCTGGAACGGATGCGGAGTGGCCACGTTTCGCGCTCATGCCGGCCGGCAGCCACAGTTTCGCGGGATCCGCCAGGCGGCTGCAGTTTCCGGCGTGATCCACAATCATCGAGTTCGCGCGGTGGGTAGCGACCTCAGCTGCGCAGTGAGCATCGGATCGTTTCAGCACCAGGGTCCGTCACACGCTCGAAAGCCGGCTGGGCTCGTAGCAAAGTGGCGATCCAGCACTCGTGGAGTCAATGTTGTACACTCTGGCTTTGCGTAGCGCGCATCTTCGCGTCAGACGAGATGTCTCGCCACGTCTTTCCGTATCACCACTTACACCCAAGGAGACCACACCCATGCCATCAACCGCAGACAGGCTATCGAAGCTGATCGTTGATAACTTCGACCTCGACGAGGGTCCGAACTTCGATGCATCCTTCAGCGATCTCGATATCTCGTCAGTCGATGCGGTCGCGTTCTTCAAGCTCGTGAATAGCGAATTCAGCCTCGGCTTGCAGGCCGACGACTGCAAGCAGTTCGAGACCCTGAGCGACCTCCTAAGCTACATCGACTCACGTTCCGGCTGAGCAATCCTCGCTCGCATAAGGCGCGCGACGCCCGTTGCTCGCCCCACGACTACGCAAGAACGCACTTCCCCGAGTTCACGAGGAGGTGGCGGTTCGCTCGCCCGCACTTCCAGCAGGCCCTCGCGACTCGATTTCCGGGTCCGTGCACAGCCGAATTGTTCCCGCGGCTTGCGTTTAAGTGACGGGATCGAGCGGCGTCGCAGCATTGCGCCGCCCGCTGCAGTTAGGAATCCAGTCAATTGCGCGTCCGCTTGGCTGCCCGAACGGCGGCCTGCCTTCCTGCGCCTGATCACCGATCCGTGTAGCCGCGCAAGGCTCTTGCTGCTCCGCTGGCGGGTCGCCGGATCATCCAAGACTGGCGCGATATGTCGATGCGCTTCCAGACTGAAGGTCGCACCGACCGCATGACCGTGTCGCCCGAGTTCCTGGCCGCTCGCGCGGCCGAGCTCGTTTTCGCGGGAATTCTCTGATCCCTTCCTCGAGCTGCTCGCCAACACAGCTCGGAGCACACCACGCGTTCCCTTTCCGAAGCCGTTGAACCGGTGTCTTCCGCGACCAACTCTTCGATGACAGATCAAACTCCTGCTATAACGATGGATTCCGTGTTAGAGATCCCCGAGCCTGTTTCGGTGTGCGACGTTCCCCTGGACGATCGGACGGTGACCAAATTGAGGCGGCACGGTAATCCATCGGGCCCGCGGCTCGTGCTGACACATGGCAACGGGCTCGCGATCGATCTATATTTCCCGTTCTGGTCGCTGCTTGCAGACGATTTCGACCTGATGATCTATGACCTGCGCAACCACGGCTGGAACGCGGTCGGACTCCAGCAGGAGCACAATGTCCCGACGCTGATCGCCGACCACGATCAGATACTCGCGCACATCGAACGCATGTACGGAAGCAAGCCGATCACGGGGGTCTTTCACTCGTTCTCCGCGCTCATCTCAATGATGTCCCTCACCGACGCCTATTCGGCGCTGGTTCTTTTCGATCCGCCTCTGTGCAAGCCTATGGGCGGCGAGGAGGAATTCGACGCCGCGGCGGAGCGCACCGCTGCAATGGCCCGTCGGCGGACCGAGCGATTTCGCGCGATCGACGAATTCGTGATGCTTCTCAGTTTCATGCCGGGGCTTGCGGGCGTTGCCCCCGAAGTACGCGAACTCGTTGCAAGGACAACCCTGCGCAAGGGTGCTGACGGCCAGGATTTAGAACTGCGCTGCCCTCGCGACTATGAAGCCCAGATTGCCGAATACGTTCGAAGCTTCGCACCGTTGCTAGATCTAGAAATGCTCGCCTGCCCTACGAAAGTGGTCGGAGCCGATCCCACGCTCCCCTACGCATATCTGCCTACCTTCAACCTGAGTCAGGTCGCGGCCATCGACTATGATTTCGTGCCCGATGCGACCCACTTCCTGCAGCTGGAGAAGCCGGCCGAGTGTGCTGAGATCCTGCGGGAGTTCCTAAAGGAGCAGGGGATTCGATAGGTTCAGATCCTGAAGGGTGCTTGGCCGCAAGCCGGGGTCGAACTCGAGAGCGCACTTTCGCTCTTCGGGTCGTATCGTGCCCTAGCGGGCGTTGAACCAGAATCGTCGGCGCTGGAACGGATAGCTCGGCAGCGAAACACGGGACCGTTTCTCTCCGGCGAACAGGCCGGCAAGATTGATCGACAGGCCTGACTCGTACGCCTGTGCGACGGCCTGCAAGAATCCGTTGGATTCGCCAGCTAGGCTTGAAAGCACGCGCGGCGGACCGCCGCCTTCGGCGGCCGCGGATGGCCAGCAGCGGGCTAGCGCCTCCCCCAGCTCGGGTCGTGCGCCAATCTCGATCACCAAGTTGGCCCCCAGTTCCTCAAGCGTCCTCGCCGTCTTCTCCAAAGGCAACTGCCGCTCTGCCCACTGGCTCCAATAGCCTGCGTCTTGCACCTCGCCCGCTCCCATCGTGCGCCCCGTCATGCTGCTGATGAAGGTCACTTGGGCCGGGGCGAACGCGATGTCTGCCAGCACCGCTTCTTGGCTGGCCGTTGGCGATTCGTCCGCGCCCGGGGACGCCCCCGTCCCTGCGGCCCGTGCCGCGGCCAAGCGCAGCCCCTCTTCGAGAGTCAGCACGCCTGCCGCATGTGCCGCAGCAATCTCTCCCGCGCCTGAGCCGAAGACTGCGCTCGGCCGAATCCCGATGCTCGCCCAAAGCGCTGTCAGTGCGGATTCCAGTGCAAACGCGGCCGGCCGCATCCATGCGGGATCGTCCGAGTCTCCAGAGTTGCCGAACATCGCTTCCAGCAGGGAGGCGCCATGCTCTGCCCGATGTACCTCGTCGCAGAAGTCCAGAACCGCCCGTGCGACTGGCTCGCACTCGTAGAGTTCCTCCACCATGCCGACCCACGGCGTGCCTTCGCCTGCGTAGGCGAACACGGCCCTCGTGGCTTTCGGCGGCCCGGAAGCGCCGTTCGACTCCGCGACGGCCTTCAGGCCGTCTCGCAGCGATTCAGAGTCGTCGAATAGCAGCCCCGCGCGGTAGCGGAACTGGCTCCGCCCAGCAGACGCCGTCCACGCCATGTCGGAGAGCAGTGGCTCCGCGGCGCTAATGGCTGCGGGAAAATCCGCCGTGCGCTCGTTGAGCCACGCAGCGTAGGACCTTGCCAACTCTCGAAGTGCGCTGTCTGACTTGCCCGACAGCGGCAGCAGCCGCGTCCGGCGCGGACGCAACTCCTGCGCTGATGGCGACACCGCGATCGAGTCCGGCAGCTCGACCGAGACCGGCTGCGGGGCCCCTTCAGGGACTGGCCGCCTCTCGTCTGGGGCGCGTTCGCTGCCCGGCTTGCCGTACCCTTCGACGATCAGGTGCGCGTTTGTCCCCGACACCGCGAATGCGCTGACCCCCGCGCGCGGCGGCCGATCGGCGCTGAGCGGCCACTCCATCGCTTCGGACGCCACCTTGACTGGAAGCTCGGACCACTCCAGGTGCGGATTCGGATTCTCGAAGTGCAGGTGCCGCGGAATGATCCCCCGCTTCATCGCCAGCATGACCTTGATCAGGCCGGCGATCCCTGCCGCTGCCTCCAAATGCCCCATGTTCGTCTTCGCCGTGCCGAGCACCAGCGGACGGTCCGCATCGCGACCCCTGCCGTACACTGCCGCTGCCGCTCGCACTTCGATCGGGTCGCCCAATTGGGAGCCCGTCCCGTGCGCTTCCACGTAATCCACGTCCGCCGGTCCAAGCCCGGCCCGGGAAAGCGCGTCCTGGAGCAGCTGCTCCTGCGCGGTGCCGTTCGGCACGGTGAGTGCCGCACTCGCCCCGTTCTGGTTCACTGCCGACCCACGGATCACGCCCCAAATGCGGTCGCCGTCTTCTTCCGCGTCTCGCAGCCGCTTGAGAACCACCATCCCGCAGCCCTCGCCGCGCACGAAGCCGTCTGCCGCGGCGTCGAATGTCCGGCACTGGCCGGTCTTCGACAGCATTCCCACTTCGATCATGAACTTAGCGACGGAAGGCGATAGCACCGCGTGCACGCCTCCTGCCAAGGCCAGCTCCACCTCGCCCTGTCGCAGGGCGGCGACCGCTTGGTGGATCGCGACCAGCGAAGACGCGCAAGTCGCGTCCACCGGCACCGCCGGGCCCATCAGGCCGAGCGTGTACGCGATCCGCCCCAGCGCGACGCTTGCGGCCGTGCCGAGATAGCTGTCGTCTTGGCCGCCCGACGCAACCAAGTCGCGGTATTCGCTGCCGCCGACCAAACCGGCGTACACGCCGGCGCGGGACCCTCCCAACGGGCCGGGATCGATTCCCGCATCCTCCAGCGCCCGCCAGCTCGTCTCTAGCAACATCCGCTGGCGCGGGTCCATCGTCCTCGCCTCGATTGGCTTGATGCCAAAGAACTTCGCGTCGAACTGGTCGAGCCCTTCAACGAACCCGCCCTTTCGCAACGCGGCTCTCTCGGTAGCGGGGTCTCCCGCGACACCGCTCCAAGGGCCGGAGTCCTGGCGCCCGTCCGTGACTGCGTCGACGCCTGCCGCGAGCAAGCGCCAGTAGGCGTCGAGATCCAGCGCGCCGGGAAACTGGCACGCCATGCCCACGATCGCGATCTGATCGCTGTCGCTAGGCGCCGTCGGCCGGCTCGCAGGTTCCGGCTCGGGCTGCGCCTGCGGGACAGGCGCGGCCGCGACCTCGACCCCGGCCAGCTCCTCCGCCAGATGGCCCGCGAGCGCGGCGATGCTCGGGTAGTCGAACACCACCGTGTTCGAAGCCACGTACGCGTCGGCCAAGGTGCGGTTCAAGCGATTCCTCAGCTCCACGGCCATCAGCGAGTCCATTCCCAGGTCGAAGAACCCTACCTCCGGTGCCGGCAGGTTCTTCAGCCGCAGCACCGCCTGCAGCTCCTGCTGCAGGAACGACACCAGCAAGCCTTCTCGCTCCGACGCAGGCGTTGCCGCCAGCCGGGACATCAGGTCGTCCGCCAAAGCGGGCGCATCGTCCTCGGATCCGGCGGAGGCGGAGAGCAGCTCCTCGACAAAGGCCGGACGCTCCTCGACCGCCTCTTGGAACACTGCCCAGTCCATCGACATCACCACGGAGTTCGTCACGTCCTGGCGCACCAGCTTTTCCATCGCCCGCAGGCCCTGCTGCGGCGTGAACCAGCGGCCGCCGAGCGCCGACCGCTGCCGCTCGATCCTCTCCTTCTGTTCCGCCGCTTCCCCGATGTCAGACCACGCGCCCCAAGCGATGGCTTGGCCCGGCAGGCCTAGCGCGCGCCGATGGGCAGCCAGCTGGTCCAGGAAGGCATTGGCCGCGGCGTGGTTCGCCTGGCCCGGGTTGCCCATCACGCCGACCCGGCTCGAGAAGAGGATGAAGAGATCTAGATCGCGGCCCTCTGTCGCGCGGTGAAGATGCCACCCGCCCAGCACTTTGGGCCACAGCACCTGCTCGAACCGCTCCCAGCTCTGGTTTCCGAGCGCACCGTCGGAGAGCGCTCCCACGCTGTGAATCACGCCGCCCAGCGGCGGCAAGCCGCGATCCGTCCTCGCCAGCATTTGATCCACCGCGACGGGATCTGCCACGTCTGCAAGTTCCACCCGCACCGTGACGCCGCGCGCCCGCAGGGCCGCGATCACTTGCTCGGCCTCCGCATCCGGCGGCCGCCGTCCGTTGAGCACGATCGCCCCGGCCTCCCGGTCGGCCAGCCACTCGGCCACCGCGCATCCGATGCCGCCCAGGCCGCCGGTCACCAGATAGGTCCTGTCCTGCCGCAGCCGCCCGCCGGTCAGCGGCGGCGTGGTGACGACGATCTTGCCGACATGGCGGGCCGATCGCATGAACCTCAGGGCCGCGCCTGCTTCGGCCAGTGGCCACCTGCTGTGCGTCAGCGGCGTCAGCTGTCCCGCCGAAACGCGCCCCATGATGTCCCGCAAGACCCGTCCGACCCAGGCCGGCTCGGTCTTCTTCATGACATCCAATTCCAAGATGGCGTAGGCCACATCCGGGCGCACCGCGGCCATCTCTTCCTCGCTGAGAATGTCCCGCCGCGCCATTTCGACAAAGCGCCCGCCTCGTGCCAGGCAGGACAGGCTCGCGTCGATAAAGCCTTCTCCGGTCAAGCTGTTGAGAACTACGTGGACCCCCGAGCCCGCCGTGGCCTCGAGGATTTCTTTCCCGAACTCGGTTGTGCGGCTGTCGAAAATGTGCGACACGCCCAGCGATCGGAGATACTCCTGCTTCGGCTTGCTGGCGGTCGCGAACACCTCTGCTCCCGCGGCTTGCGCCAGCTGGATGGCCGCGAGTCCCACTCCGCCTGCGCCGGCGTGGATCAACACGCGTTCGCCGGCCTCCAGTCCGGAAAACTCGTAGGAGAGCGCGGCCGAGACGAACGCGCTCGGCACCGTCGCGAGGTCCGTCACCGAGGCACCCGACGGCGCCGGCGCCACCAGCTCCCCGTGCGTGATCATTTCCGCCGCGAACGCGCCGAAGCCTAGGCCAACGACGTGGTCTCCGACCGCGACAGTTGACACTTCGGACCCCACGTCGACGATGTGGCCGCACATCTCCCTGCCAAGATTCCCCTCTTCGATGAAGCCGAGTGAGCGGAATACGTCCCAGAAGTTGAGCCCGGAGGCCTCCACTGCGACGCGGACCTCTTGCGGCTCCAAGGGACGCTCCGCCAGCGGGTTAACGCACGGCTTCTCGAACACGCCGCCCGGGTCCGGAGCCAAGACCCACGCGGGCCCGTCCGGCAGGGTCAGCCGGTCCGCCCCGTCGCCCGCCCTGACCAGGCGGGCCGCTTGGCGCCGCCCGAAGCGGTACGCGATGTGAGTCTCGGGGTCGGGCCAGAGCAGTTCGGTGGCAAGCTCGGGCTTTGGCGCCGCCTCGGCGGGATCCAGGTCGATCATCCTCGCCTGCAAGTTGGGCACTTCGCGAGCTAGCGCCTTTCCGAAACCCCACAGGGTCGCGCCGGCGAGCTGACCGCCACGCTCCCGCTCCAGCACCTGTGCGCCGCGCGTGAGGAACCAGACGCCCTTCTCGGGCGTCGCATCGGCGTCCAGCAGCCCCTGCGCTAGCGCCAATGCGCTCGCCGCCACTCGCTTGGTGTCCGCCGCGATCTCTTCTGTCGTTGCCGCAGCGCCGTGGCCGTCCAATGCCACGAGGTGCACGACACCGGCCAGCGGCACGTCCCCGGGCAGGCTCGTGAACAGCGACTGCCACGACTCGCGCCGCTCCGCTTCCACGCTCTTCCGGACTGCTGCGGAGCTGTCCTCTGCCGAGCCCGGTCCTTGCTCGGGTGATGGCTGCGCCAGCACGACTGTCTGGTTGTGCGAAGCCAAATCCGCCGCCAGCTCCTCGACAGCGCCGCCGCCGCCCGCTGCCAGCACCCACACGCCTGGACGCTCGGTCACCTCGACGGGTCCCCTCGCCACGATCACGCCCTTGTCCGGGAGTGCAGCCGGGTCGGATTCGTCCAGCCCCAGCACTTCCGCTTCGGCAAATCCGGCGTCAGCGAGCGCGTGCCGCCACACCGCGGGGCTGGCCAACGCGTGGTGGGGGCGGTAGTCGTCCGCGAAACGCCACCAGCCGTCCAGCTGCCCGAAGGTCAGGTCCATCCAACCCTGGCCGATCAGGTTCTCGAGCGCGACCAGCTGGCCCGATGGCGCCAGCAGCTCCCGGCAGTGGGCGAGCGTCTCCTGCAGGTACCGCGTGGCGTGCAGCACATTCGAGGCGATCAGCAAGTCGTAGCCGTGCGGGGCGAAGCCCTGTTCGACGGGATCCTTCTCGATGTCCAACGGACGGTACTCGATCGACGCTTCGTCGCCTCCGAAGCGTGCCTGGGCTTCCGAGAAGAAGCCCGCCGAGATATCCGTGTACGTGTAATCGAACTGACCGGGCGGCAGTTCCGGCAAGATGGCGGCTGTTGCCGATCCTGTGCCTGCCCCGACCTCAATCACACTCAGGCGCCGTCCGTCCGGCAATCCGGCCACCAAGGCCTGAACAGTCTCTCGAAGGATCCGATTCGCGGCGCGCGCCACGGGCGCCTTCAGGTAGAGATCGCCCGGTGTAGGCTCTCCGCTGCTGAACAGCAGCGTCAGAGGGTCTGCCTGCCCGCGAAGCACGTCGGCCAATGCGCTGCCACATCGCCGAAACAGGCCGATCTCGGTCGCACCGTGGGGATACAGCTCCAGCATCCGGTCGGCGAATTCCTCCAGGTCGACCGGCATTTCGCCCGGCCACCGATCACCCGACCCCACCCTCACGCGAAAGCCGCCTTCCACCTCATCCAGCACGCCGGACTTGGCCAGCATTTCGAGCATTCGGAGGAAGAGTCGCTGGTGATCCGCGACGACTCCCAGCCGCTGTCGCAGGCCGTCGGCGTCGACGACCTCGCCGGCCTTGCGCTCCCAGCCGAGCTGTTCCAGCGCCACGAGAGCGCGGGAGCGCGACCACCCCTCCAGGTCTGCCAGCAGGTCGCTGCGCTCCTTTGGTGTGACCCCTTCCTGGGACAGATAGTCGGAAAGCAACCCCGAGCGGCCCGCCACAGCTGTCGGCGAAGGGAGGAAATCCGCCGGCCTGATTCCCGGAGCGATCGTCCTGTCACGCCATACGACCTCGTAGAGCAGGTCGTTCACCCCTTCGACGGCCGACAGCAGTGCAGCGCGTGTCGCTCGCTTGACCGTATACCCGCTCAAGCGGCCGAGCTGCACCCCGTTGGGATCGTAGATGCGCAGTTCGCCGCTCGAGACCTCCGGCTGCTCGCCCGATGCCGCTTCGGTGCCTCTGGAAGCCTCGCTCATTCGAACGTGGCAAATCACTCTGTCCGGAAGCCGGCCTGCCAGCCACATGCTCTCCCAGCCGAACGGCAGGTAGGTGGTTCCGGCTTCTACGCCGCCCGGATTGCGCGCCGCCGCGACGACCTGAAAGCACCCGTCCAGCACGAGCGGGTGAACGTCCAGCCGGTTGCGGCCGAGGCCCTCCGGGAAAGACACCTCGCCCAGCGCCTCGCCCGGCCCGGCCCAAAGTCGAGTGAGCGTCCGGAAGCTCGGGCCCAGATCGATCCCCGTATCAGCCCTGGCGCGGTAGTAGGCCGCCACGTCAACGGGTGACAGGATCTCTTTCAGGCTCTCGAAGTCGATGTTCGCAGCGGCGTCCGGCACCGGCACTCGCGACGACAGGAGACCCTCCACGTGCGCAGTCCAGTCCTCGTCGCTGCCCTTGCTGGAGATCTGGACGCGGCGCGAATCTGATTGCTCGGAAGCAGCGAGCACGACCTGCAAGGTCCGGCCCTTTTCTTCGGCGCCGTCCTCCGAACCCTGTTCTGGGAAGACCAGCGCGTTGTGGAGTTGAAGCTCTTCCACGACGACTGCGGCGGCCCCCTCGGCAACAGAAGCTGCTGCCGCCATCGCGCCGTACAGGGCGCCGGGAGCGATCACGCGGCCGAACACCTTGTGGTCGCTCAGCCACTCTGGATCGGAGGGGAACACTTCCGTCTCGAATGTGACCTCGCCGCTGGCGGATTCGTGGCGGACTCCCAGCATGGGGTGACCCGCCTCGGCGCGCCGTCGCCTTGCCGGTTCGAGCCAGTGGCGTTCGCGCTGGAACGGATAGCCCGGCAGCGAGATCCGCCGGCGCGCTTCGCCCGCGAATAGACCCTCGAAACGGATTGGCAGCCCGGCCGCGTACGCGTCCGCGACCGCCTGTGTGAAATCGACGCTGCCTGTGGACTCCGCTGCGCCGCTTTTCGGCGGGCGCAGGCTCCACAGCACTGCCGGCGCCGCGATTTCCGGGGAGTCTGGCCAAGCAGAGGCCGCCATTCCCGTCAGCACCGGGCGCGGGCCTATCTCCACAAGCACGTCCACCCCGAGTGCCGCCAGCGTCTTGACCCCGCGGGCGAACAGCACCGCCTCCCGGGCGTGTTGCCGCCAGTAGCTCCCGTCCATCGCCTCGTCAGGCGCCACTTCGTGGCCCGTCACGTTGCTGACCACGGTGATGGAGGGAGGCTTGATTTCCATTCCCTCGAAGGAGGCCTCCAGCGCGCCAAGCGCTGGCTCCACAAGGGCGCTGTGGAACGCCCGCGTTGTATTCAGGCGCCTGACGCGAACCCCTTCCGTTTCGAAGCGCTTCGAAACGGCTTCGATTGCTGCAACCGGCCCGCTGACCACTTGGTGCGTGCCGTTGTCCGCTGAAATGCTCAGTCCGGCCCCGTCCGAGGATGCGTTCACTGCCTCGACCGCCGCAGCCACCATTCCCGCCTCGGCAAAGACCGCCGCCATGGCGCCCGGCTCGGTCGCTGCCAGCAGGGTGCCCCGCGTGGCGGCGAACCGCATGCCGTCCTCCAGGCTGAACACGCCCGCGGCCTGTGCAGCCGCCAACTCCCCGACGCTGTGGCCCACCACTACGCTGGGGCGCACGCCAACACTCGACCAAAGCGCCGTGAGCGCGCATCCCAGCGCATAGAGCGCCGGCTGTTCCCACTCAGTGCTGCCTAGGTCGGATTCGCTGCGCCCGAACATCACGTCCAGCAGCGAGCTGCCGCGCGCGGCTTGGAACACTTCCTCGCAACGGTCGAGCACCGCCCGCGCGATTGGCTCGCGTTGATACAGCGCCTCTCCCATGCCGACCCACTGGCTTCCTTGGCCGGTATAGGCGAACGCCACTTTCGTCGGCGTCCCGGACCTGCCGCCGTCACCGTTTGTGGCCAGCGTGCCTAGCTGGTCTTGCAGCGACCCCACATCGCGGAAAACGATGCCGACGCGGCGGTCGAAATGGCTCCTCCCCACGCTCGCCGTCCACGCCATGTCCGCCAGCAATGGATCGGTGGCCGTGCTTCCCTGGGCAGACTCGGCCGCATGCTCTTCCAGCCAGGGCAGATAGCGCTGCGCCAGTTCCCTGAGCGCGGTCTCCGTTTTTCCGGAGAGCGGAAGCAAGCGGGTCTCTCGCGGCTCGAGGCCTTGCCCGGGCAGAGCTAATCCTGCCAGGGGCTGCGACCGGCGGGCCGGCACCGTCCGAGCCGCACCCGCGACCCGGCTCGGCCCGTAGGGCGCCCCGTCTGCTGCGCAGTATTCTTCCACCACCAAGTGGACGTTCGTGCCGGAAATTCCGAAGGAGTTCACTCCCGCCCGGCGCGGCCGGTCGCGCTGCGGCAGGTCCATCATGGTCGACGTGACCTGCAAGGGCATCCCATCCCAGTCGACGGCCGGATTGGGAACGTGAAAATGCAGATGCCGGGGAACTATCCCGCGCTGCATGACGAGCGCAGCCTTGATCAGGCCGGCGATCCCGGCGGCCGACTCCAAGTGGCCGATGTTTGTCTTGACCGAACCGACAAGCAACGGGCGGTCGGCGCTGCGTCCCCTGCCGTAGACGGCGGATACCGCGTCGAGCTCGATCGGATCGCCCACAGCCGTTCCGGTCCCGTGGGCCTCTAGGTAGTCCACTTCCGACGGAGCGATTCCCGCCTCTGACAGCGCTGCCTCGATCACTTGCTCCAACGCGGGCGTGTGGGGAACGGTCAGGCCGACGCTGGCTCCGCCGTGATTCACCGCCGAGCCGCGGATCACCCCCCAGATCCGGTCGCCGTCCGCCTCGGCCTCGCTCAGCCGCTTCAGGACCACGACCCCGCAGCCCTCGCCTCGCACGTAACCGTTCGCGGAGGCGTCGAACGCCTTGCACTGCCCGTCCGGCGACAGCATCATCGAAGCCTCGCGGAGTTCGAAGATGCGACCGTTCAGGATGGCTTGCACGCCGCCTGCGATCGCCAAGTCCGCCCTGCGCTGCTGAAGGTCCGCCACGGCGTCGTGCACGGACACCAGGGACGAGGCGCAAGCGGCGTCCACAGCCTTTGCCGGCCCCATCAGGCCCAGCACGAAGGAGACTCGTCCGCTGGTACCGTTCAGGTTGGTGCCGCTCAGAGCGTAGAGGCAGGCAGCAGCCTCCGCCGGCTTGCTTGACTCCACGACCAGCATTCGATATTCGTCGTTGCTGATCCCGGTGTAGACTCCGGTACGGCTGCCTTTCAACTGATCCGGATCGATTCCGGCGTCCTCGAGAGCCTGCCAGCTGGTCTCGAGCATCATCCGCTGCTGCGGATCCAGCATCTGAGCCTCGACGGGCGAGATTCGAAAGAATCGCGCGTCGAACTGCTCGATCCCATCTACGTAGGCGCAAAAACGGCACGCCTCACCGGGAGTCGCGGTGTTTGAGAAGAGTTCGTCGACCCTGCTGAAGCCCGAGCCGGGCGCGGCCTCCGTCACCGCGTTCTGGCCAGTCTCTAGCAGACGCCAGAGTGCCGAAATGTCGGACGCGCCGGGAAACCGGCACGCCATGCCGATGATTGCGACCGGCTCGCCGGGCGGGTTCGGTTGCTTTGCGGAATCGGAGTTGGCTGTCACTGCGTTCGCTCCGTCAGCGATATCTGGCAATTACGTCACCTCCCAGCCGATTCACGCTCAACGATCCAGTGCGCCCATCCAGCCCGATTCCTTGCGAGGCTGTGCCCCGTGCGGATCAGATAGGCGGTCGACCTTGCTAAGAACTCAATCGTAGAGGTTAACGGAATACCCAATACCGAAGCGTCCGGTGTCCTGAATTGTAAGACAGGCAGGCGCACTCGTTCATCGCCCCGTCCGCCGAGAGGGTGCCCGTCTGGATTTCGAAGTGGGCGTCAGTTTGATTCGGGCCGGCGATCCCAGCAGTCCTCGAAGCGACCGCTGAAGTGGCAGCAGCGCAGCGCCAATGTTGCGGCTCGTCGATGGGGAAGTAGCGCAGGTACTTCCAATCCTCTGTGCGCGCCGCTTCCATACGCACTGCCGTGCGCGGCAGGAAAAGGCTCTCGATAAAGACCTCATCCTGCCACTGGACAAAAGCTGTTCAGCGCTGGGGGATAAAGCGCAGTGGATCGCAAGCGTCGATGACCTCGCGCCGCCCGTAGCACTCGACCAAGGCAACAACCTCCACCAAGGACAGTGACATCAGGAAGAGACGGTGCACAGGAGCGGGCATGCTGTCGCCGTAATGGCGTTCCAGATAATCAAGTATTTCATCAATCCGCTGCATCATCGCGTCATAGAAGGCGCGGATCTCCTCCATCGACGCCGCCACCTTCTGTTCAGTTCTCGCGCGTTCTGGCTCAAGCGCCCAGTGCGCAAACGGCGCCAAACCCTCGAAGCGCGCCGGAAGCAAAGGTTCGGCCGTTGTGTCTGCTTCAGGAGGTCTCACGAGACTACACCCCTTGATTTCCGCTGGGATCCGACATGATGGTCCAGAACGTTGCGGAAGTGGCGAATTGACACTTCATCATCCTGAAGAACTATGTGCGACTTCGCGCGGGAAGATACTCCGGCAGTCACGTGCTCGTGAGCTGACGTATCCTCTTGTAGCGCTTCCCGGATCAAGCACTTGAAGTATTCTTGCTGGAGCCGCTCGCGTGCTGAAACCGCTACTCTGAAATGAAACCGTATCTCCCAGAGCGTCCGATCAACAGCCAAGGGCCAGGCGTAATGTGTGATGTAGCTCGTCGAGTTACCGACTCGGTACAGAGTCAACACCATGTTCGGAAACAGATTGAAGTGATCTATATCGCCGACTCTCTGTTCGACACTGAACCCCGGCGTGTCATCGCCGCGCATGAACAGTGCGATCTTGAGTGGCGTCAACTTCTGAGACTGCCCGAGTCTTGCAGACCACGAGTTGTGGGAACCGTAGAGCGCGAAGTTGCTGAAGCGGCTCTGCGACGATGGATCTTTTCCGAATACCGTTCCCAAGATTCGCTGATGCTGGAAGGGTAAGTGGTATAGCTCATTCTGGGTGTCAAGCACTACCTTCCAGTTGGCGCGTTCCTCGATTGTATAGGCCTGGAACAGCTCCATCTCACTGAACGGGCAGCCATTGAGCCGATCCACGACACCTCCAAGATACTCCCGAAGATTGTCGGCAGGATTAGCGTCGAGGTGGATGAAGATGAACCCTTCCCAGACATCTGTTTGCACGGGCGTCAATCCGCGGTCCTTCTTGTCGAAGTCGTGGAAATACGCTTCATCCGGAACATGGAGCAGCTCGCCCTTGCTGCTGTATGCCCAGCCGTGAAGCCGGCAACGCAATGCATTCTGGCACGCACCCCGCCCCTCGGGCACGAGCCTGTTGCTGCGGTGCGAGCAAGCATTGTGAAAACCCCGAACAACGCCGTCGGCACTCCGGATCACCAGGATGCTTGCGCCACAGATCATGATGTCGCGGACGAAGTAGTCACCCTCTTCGGGAATTTCCTCGACACGGCCGACATTGAGCCAACACCGTCGAAAGACACGGTCGCGCTCTAGCGCGAAATGCTCTTCCGAAACATACGGCTCCGTGGATAGCGGAGCCGTTCCCAAATGAGGGTACTTCTTAGCCCAATGGTGCATTTCACGTTTTCCAGCACTCATCCGGCTGTCGACCTCACCCGGAGGCGCCAACGGAGGGCGGCGCCCGTTCGGCCATTGGACGCCCCCCCAGTGCAGCCTCGTGCGTCTTGGCTGAATTCGAAGCAGCGATCGATAGCCTGCCAAACTCTACAGGACAACGCCCTAGGCTTGGCGCCTAAGTGCCAAATACCCGCTGTCCATCCGGCACCGGCAGGATTCATTCTTCGGTCAGCCGCATCGAGAAAAAACAGATCATCAGTCCTAGCGCTACTTCTCGCATAGCCAAGTTACGCTAATCTACCACACGGAACTTTCGAACTGATTACATTCAGTTCAGAAGACTGACATGCACCCCTGCCGAGAAGCGGGGCCGAAATTGTCGGCCAGCCCCAGACGGGCTGGAGACGTGCGGACGCGAACCGCATCATTTGCCGCTCGCTTATTGCTCGACGCGTGTCCTCGTGGTAGCTTCTAACTGTCACCATGAGCCCCAGACTTTTCGCCGCCGGCCTTGTTGCAGCTTGCCTGTTGAGTTGCTCCTCCCCTGCCCTTTCGAGCAAGTACGCCGCCCTGATCGTTGACGGCCAGAGCAACCACCGCATTTGGCCGACAACGACGCAGTACCTCAAGGGCTATCTCGAGGAAACGGGCATGTTCACCGTCGACATCGCTACGACTCCGCCTCCCGGCGGTCCGATGGAAACGTACCGGCCCGCCTTTGGCGACTACGACCTGGTTGTTTCGAATTACAACGGGGAGCCGTGGGGCGACGGTGCGATGGCGGATTTCGAAGCGTTCGTCCGCGAGGGCGGAGCCTTCGTATCCGTGCATGCGGCCAACAACGCATTTCCCGAATGGACGGCCTACAACGAGATGATCGGCATCGGCGGCTGGGGCGATCGCACCGAGCGCCACGGGCCGTATGTGCGACTGCGCGACGGCGAGTTCGTGTTGGACCACGCGCCTGGCATCGGAGGCAGCCACGGAATCCGCCACGAGTTCCGGATCGACATCCGTGATCCCGACCACCCCATTACGCGGGGGATTCCCCTGCAATGGATGCATGCCAACGACGAGCTCTACGACCGGTTGCGCGGGCCCGCCAAGAATCTCCACGTTTTGGCGACAGCGTTCTCGACCGTTGAATCGGAGGGGACCGGCGAACACGAGCCGATCCTGATGACGATCCGCTATGGCGAGGGCCGGATCTTCCATACGACGCTGGGACACGCGCTGATATCGCAGCGCTGCAACGGCTTCATCACCACGTTCAAGCGGGGCGCCGAGTGGGCCGTAACCGGAGAGGTCACCCAGGCGGTTCCTCCGGAATTCCCGAGCACGGATGCGGTCAGCGCTCGGCCTGAGCCCGAATAGCGAGTCCTCAATCGACCGCTTCTTGCAGGTTCCGGTTTCCATCGGGCCCTGGCTTAGCTAGAGTGAAGGCGTGCGAACCACGCTTGTTCTGATTTTTGCCTCCCTCTTCCTTTTCTGCGCGGATGCCCCGGACACTCCCGCGGATCAGCTCGCTCGCGAGCAAGCATTCCAAGAGTCCATGCGGGGCACTGTCCTGGATGGCCACTTCACGCTGGTCAGACTGGATGGCGACTCGTCCGCGACGGAAGGTGGTGACGCGGCTCGGCTGCGCTCGGAACGCTACGAAATCGAGAAGGTAGTCAAGCGTACGGCAGATATCTGGACGTTCCATGCACGGATTCAATTCGGCGACAAGGACGTGACCCTACCGGTCCCGGTCAAGCTGACTTGGGCGGATGACACCCCGGTCGTTAGCGTGACCGACCTCGGTTTGCCAGGCCTCGGATCCTACACAGCGCGTGTCCTGTTCTACGGCGACTCATACGCCGGAACGTGGTCGGGCGGTACCCATGGCGGCAGCATGTTCGGCCGCCTGGAACGATCCCAGTGACGGCCGTGGCTCGCCCTTGAATCAAGGGGCAGCGAAGGCAGCCTTGAGTGGGTCGGCTATTCTACTTGAGGCATGACCCGCAGGCAGATGATGTCCACCGCTTTGGGCGCGGCCGCCGCGCTCCCAGCCTTGGGAGCGGCAAGACGCCCCAATATCCTGTTCGCCATTGCCGATGATTGGGGCTGGCCCCACGCAGGAGCGTACGGGTGCAGCTGGGTCAACACGCCTGCTTTCGACCGCATTGCGAGCGAAGGCGTGTTGTTCACGAACTGCTTCACATCCAATCCCAAGTGCTCTCCCTGCCGCGCCAGCATCCTGACCGGGCGCAACACTTGGCAGCTCGAAGAGGCCGTCAGTCACTTCGGAGTGTTTCCCGCCAAGTGGCCTGTATTTCCCGATCTGCTGGAACAGGCCGGCTACCACGTCGGCTATACCGGCAAGGGCTGGGGCCCGGGAGACTACAAGGCGGGCGGCTTTGAGCGCAATCCCGCTGGGCCGGAGTATGCCAAGCACACGCTTGAGCCGAAGTTCCGCGCCATGTCGAACAAGGACTACGCGAGAAATTTCGAGTACTTTCTCGAGGCCCGGGACCCCGACCAGCCGTTCTGCTTCTGGTTCGGCACGCACGAACCTCACCGTGCGTTCCAAGACGGAGCGGGCGAGCTCAGCGGCAAGCGCTACCAAGACGTCGATGTGCCCGCCTTCTATCCCGACGACCCGACCATCCGGCGCGACTTGGCCGACTACGCCGTGGAGTCAGAGTGGTTCGACACGCACTTGGGGCGGATCCTCGCCAAGCTGGAAGAGATCGGGGAGTTGGACAACACGCTGGTCATCGCAACCTCCGATCACGGCATGCCGTTTCCGCGAGTGAAGGGCCAGATCTACGAGTACGGCTTCCACCTGCCGCTGGCCGTGCGCGGAGGCGGCGGCCGCAAGGGGCGCAGCGTGGACGACTTCATCAATGTCAGGGACTTCGCACCCACGATTCTGGAACTCGCCGGAGTAGAAGTTCCTGACTCGGTAACGGGCAGCAGCTTCGTGGAGATCTTGAATTCGGACGAGGACGGCTGGGTCGATGCCAGCCGCAACCGCATGTTGGTGGGCAAGGAACGGCACGACTTGGGCCGGCCTAACGACTGGGGATATCCGGTGCGGGCCTTGCGCACGCCAGAGTACCTCTACGTCCGCAACTACGAGCCGGACCGCTGGCCCGCGGGCAATCCGGAGACCGGCTACCGCAACTGCGATGCGAGCCCCACGAAATCCCAGCTCGTGAGGGGCTTCGACGAGTACTACCGCATGTCGTTCGGCAAGCGTCCGGCCGAGGAGCTGTATCGTGTTGACAGCGATCCGGACTGCGTCCGCAACCTGGCCGCCGACCCGGCCCATGCCGAGGCCAAGAAGTCCCTGCGGGCCGAACTGCAGCAACGCTTGGAACGCGACGGCGACCCGCGCGCCCTGGGACAGGCGTGGGTCTTCGACACCTACAAGTACACCGGCGCGCGGCGCCATGCCTACTCGACATGGCTGGAACACAACGGCCCGTAAGGCCGAAACCCCTAGACCGCATATACTAGACGCGATAGCCGCGCTTGCGATCCCATCGGGGCGCAGGGTTGGAATCTGGGGCTGGCCGGGGCTTGGATCACACTCCCCGCCAATCTAATCTGAAATTCGTGGGACAGGTGCAATGAAGGAATACGAGGGCAAGGACGTTCGCAACATCTGCATCGTTGGCCATGGCGACTGCGGCAAGACCACTCTAGCCGCCGCCATGCTCTACACATCGGGCGCCACCAACCGCCTGACGAGCGTCGACGAAGGCAACGCGATTACCGACTTCGACGAGGAGGAGGTCGCCCGCAAGGTGTCGATATCCACGGGCGTGGCATACGCTCAGTGGAAGGAGGCGAAGGTCAATCTGCTCGATACCCCCGGCTACAACATTTTCATCAACGAGGCCAAGACGGCGATGTCCGCGGCCGACACCGCCTTGGTGGTGGTTGATGCGGTCAACGGCATCGAGATCCAAACGGAGAAGGGCTGGGGCTTCGCCTCGGAGCTCGGCCTGCCCAAGGTGATCTTTGCCAACAAGATGCACAAGGAGCGCGCCTCGGTCGAGGCGGTGGTGCAACAGGCTAAGGAGGTCTTCGACGTCACCGCCGTATCGGTGCAACTCCCCATCGGGCGCGAGAGCGGATTCCGCGGGGTCGTCGACTTGCTCAGCGGAAACGCCTACGAGTACGAGATGGGCGGTCCGGGCGAAGGCACGCCGACCGCAGTTCCGGACGATCTTGCAGACCAAGTCGAGGAGATGCGCACCAGCCTGATCGAGGCCGTCGCCGAGACCGACGAGGAGTTGATGGAGAAGTACTTCGAGGAGGGCACGCTCGAGACAGACCAGCTAGTCGCCGGCCTGCGCAAGGCAGTGGCGGCCGGCGAGGTCGTGCCCTTGCTGTGCGGCTCGGCGCTGCACAACATGGGCATCGACCGGCTGCTCGATTTTCTCGTCGATTCGACGCCGTCGCCGGCCGATCAGGGCGAGTTCGCGACCGAGGGCGGCACCGTCGCCGTTAACGATGGCGAACCGCTTTCGCTGCGCGTGTGGAAGACGGCCTCGGACGCCTTCGCGGGGCGGGTGAGCTACTTCCGCGTCGCTTCCGGCGTGCTGCAGAACGACGCGTCGGTGTACAACCACAGCAAGCAATCCAGCGAGAAGTTCGCGCGCATCAGCGTGGCGCAGGGCAAGACGCTGGAACCGGTCTCGGCGATTCATGCCGGCGACATCGGTGTGGTCGCCAAGCTCAAAGACACCGCTACGGGCGATAGCCTCGGCGCAAAGGAGCGGCCCGTCGCGTTCCCACAGGTCAACTTGCCGCCGCCATCGATCTCGTACGCCATCCAGCCCAAGACGCGACAGGACGAGGACCGTCTCGGCAGCACCATAGCCAGAGTGCTGGAAGAGGATCCCTCGCTGAACTTCTACCGCGATCCGCAGACGCAGGAATTCCTGCTCGCGGGCAACGGCCAGCAGCACATCGACATCGTCTGCAGCAAGCTGCGCAAGCGCTACAACGTCGATGTCGAGTTGCGCGCGCCCAAGATCCCGTACCGCGAAACGATCCGCGGCCAGGCGGACGTCCACGGGCGCCACAAGAAGCAGACCGGCGGCCACGGGCAGTTCGGCGATTGCAAGATCCGAGTCGCGCCGCTAGAGCGCGGCGGCGAATTCGAGTTCGCGGACGAGATCTTCGGCGGCGCGATTCCCAAGACCTACATCCCGGCCGTGGAGAAGGGAATTCGCGAGGCAGCGGGAAGGGGCTACTTGGCCGGCTATCCCGTCGTTGACTTCAAGGTCACGCTGTACGACGGCTCCTATCACGACGTGGACTCCTCGGAGCTGGCGTTCAAGCTCGCGGGCAGCAAGGCGTTCAAGCTGGCCATGGCGGCGGCGCGGCCGGCCCTGCTAGAGCCGATCATGAAGGTCGAGGTCGTGGCGCCGATCGAATTCTCCGGAGATCTCATGGGCGACCTCAACAGCCGCCGCGGCCGCATCCAGGGCATGGAGGCCAAGGGTGCCAGCCAGCTGATCCACGCGCACGTGCCGATGGCCGAAATGCTCACCTACGCCAACGACCTCACCTCGATGACACAGGGCCGCGGCACGTTCTCGATGGAGCAGCATGCCTACGACTTCGTGCCGGGACAGCTCGCCGAGAAGATCGTGCAGGCTGCCAAGCGGACCGGCGGCGACGGAGAAGACGACGAATAACGTCTCTCACGCTTGCGCCAAGAGCCTGGCCAAGCTCTTGGCGCAGATCGTCGTCCCGAGATACTTGTCGCCGCCGGGGCCCGTCCAGTGGGTTTCCAGGCTCACCGCGCCGGCGTAGCCGTCGGCTTCGAAAGCCGAAAGCTGCTCCTGCCATCCGACCCATCCGGCGCCGATGTCGCACCATTGCGGCTGGCCGCCGCTTGGATCGCGCGTGCAGTCCTTGACGTGGACATGGCAGATCCGCCCCGCCGGAATCTCGCGGTAACCGTGCGGCACTGCCGCCTCGCCGGCCACGAAGGCGTTGCCCGGATCCCACACCACGCCGTAGGGATCGGGGTCGAGTTCGTCGATAGCGCCGGCGACTTCTTCTCCGGTCGCAAAGTGGCAGGCGGGTTCGTTCTCGAGGCCCAGCAGAACGCCGGATTGGCGGGCGATTTCACCGCCCTCGGCCAGAATCTCGGTGATGCGTCGAAAGTTGCGCTCCGGCCTCACGGTACGCCAGAAGCTGAAGACCCTCACGACGGGTGCCTCGAGTCGGCGGGCGATCTCCAGGGCCCTGGCCAAGATGCGCGGCTGGTCGGCGAAGTCGTAGGCGGCCCGGAACGCGTCCTGCCGGAACCGCTGGTCGATTTCCCCGCCTTCGGGCAGGACGCACTTGTAGACGGGCGAGGCGACCGCGACGAACCGTCTTCCATGCCCGGCGGCAATCTGCTTCAGCTGATCGATCTCGCCATCCGACATGGCCAGCACGTTCTTGTCCCAGGCAGTGCGGATCTCGAGCCCTGCGATGTCCAGTTCCACAGCGGTCGCGCACACGCGCTCGAAGTCCTGAGAGAACTCGTCGGTGATGACCGCGATCGGGAAGGCTGCCATAGTTCTCCATCGTAGATGCCTGCTTTCGGACCGGCGCGAGCGGCGAGAGCCGAACTGCCCTGATTGGGGAAATGCCTCGCTAGTGCAGCTATGGGCGGCCCCGTCCATTAGATCCTTGCTCAGAGGATCGATGAGTCCTGCGGGGGTGGCGCAGCGCGCCTGATTGTCCCGCGCGAACCCCAAGAGTTGTTCAGCCGTGATTCGGCTTGGGGCGAATCCCTAGCTAGTGAGGGGCCCTTTGACCGCGGGTTCGGTAGCGGGCTCCTGGGCCTTGGCATTACGCAGGCAGCGCCAATGACACACGCTAACCGCGCCGCCGCCCCAGTGCCTCCAACTCCGCGATGCGCGCCTCGGCTCGCCGCCGCGCCTCGGCTTCTGCGTCAGCCCTAGCTTGAGCGGTTTGGGCGGCCTCGGCCTCAGCCTCTGCCCGCGCCTCTGCAGCCTCAACCATTGCCTCTGCGGCCTCGAGATTCCGGGGATTCTCCTCAATCCATGCATAGTCCCGCCCGGAGGCCAAGCTGCGCAACCGCAGGTTCGCGCCCTCGACTCGCAATGACACTCCCAGCGCGGTGCTATGCACGGCCCCGTCTGGCTCCGCTGGCATCTCCTCATAGGACTGGCCCCACAACCGGTACCCCACCAGCCGCGGCCCCCGCTTCTGCGGGTCCGGCTGGAACAGGAAGTACTCCCTGATCCCCAGCCGCGCGTACAGCGCTCGTTTCTCTACCGCGTTGCGGATCTTGCTCGATGGCGAGATCACCTCCAGCGCGAAGTCTGGTGGCTTGCCCTCCTCCCAGAACTTGTACACGCCCCGCCCGCCTAGGTCATGATCCAGTACCACGTACACGTCCGGCGCGATGCTCGCCGCCGGATTACCTTCTTCGTAGTACATGAACATGTCGCCTTCCAGCACGACGTTGTCGACTTTGTAGAAGTGGTGCTGAAGCGCGAAGCGCACGTTCATCACGGCGTGGGCTTGGAGGGGGTTGTCGGGCAAGAAGTGACCGTCCGAATCGGGGTAGTGCACGCTCTCAGCGACCGCAGGCGGAGTGCGCTCGACTGCCGCGACCGCGGCATGTTGCTCGATGGTCTTGCGATCCGCCATGTGCAGCCGGCGGAGGGCGTGCCGGCACGAATCAGCATAACAGTGGGCCTCGCTCCGCAGCCTGCGCGACGCAGACATGCTCTCCAATTCAGGCCTAACCCGCCGGGCCTGCATCTTGCGGAGCGGGCCGGCGTGGTTCCGCGCCGCCTGCGCTATCGGATACGCCGGGCCAGTTTGCTCCGCCGCTTGCCGTACTTCCTTGTCATCTAGCCCGAAGTTCCGGGCGATTTTGTCGCTTGATCTCGCGCTAACTCGTTGATTCCAAAGGGCCTAGACTGCCTTCCAAGTGCTTTCTGAGTGTCTTTTGTTCCCATGTAATGGACTTTTGATGTGCTTGTTTGTTGCTTTTATCACTTGACTTGATGCCGCTTGTCATTCTATAGTATTCCCATGTACGTGGAAGTCGTCCCCAACCGCTCCTCGCCCCCCGCCATCCTGCTCCGCGAAGGCTGGCGCGAGGGCTCCAAGGTCCGCAAGCGCACCCTCGCCAACCTCTCCAGCTGGCCCCCGGCCAAGATCGACGCCCTTCGTAAGCTGCTCAAGAACCAACCCCTTGTCAGCCCCGACCAAGCCTTCGCCATCGTCAGCTCCCGCCCCCACGGCCACGTCGAACTCGTGCTGGAGGCGTTCCGCCGCCTCGCCCTGCCCAAGTTGCTCGACCGCGCTGCCTCCCCCCAGCGCTCGGCCGTGCTGGCCATGATTGCCCAGCGCCTGCTCCACCCGGCCTCCAAGCTCGCCACCACCCGCCTCTGGCACGCCACCACCCTGGCCGCCGAACTCGACTTGCAGGACGCCGACGAAGACGCCCTCTACCAGGCCATGGACTGGCTGCTTGAGCGCCAGGACCGCATCGAGCAACGCCTCGCCAAGCGCCACCTGCAAGACGATGCCCAGGTGCTGTACGACGTCTCCAGCAGCTACTACGAAGGCCACAGCTGCCCCTTGATGCGCTACGGCTACAGCCGCGACGGCAAGCGCGGCCGACCGATCGTGGTCTACGGCGTGCTGGCCGACCGGCAGGGCCGCCCGCTGGCCGTGCGGGCCTATCCCGGCAACACCGCCGATCCGACCACGGTGCCGGACCAGGTGCAGACCCTGCGCCAGCACTTCGGCCTCCAGCGGCTGGTGCTGGTGGGCGACCGCGGCATGCTCACAGACACCCAGATCCAGACCCTGCGCGACTATCCCGGCCTAGGCTGGATCTCGGCCCTGCGCCACCACGACATCCGCCGCCTGGCCGAGGAGGGCAGCGTCCAGATGTCGCTCTTCGACGAGCGCAACTTGGCCGAGATCCACTCCCCGCTGTACCCCGACGAGCGCCTCATCGTGTGCTGCAATCCGGCCTTGGCCGAGCGCCGCCGGCACAAGCGCGAAGCGCTGCTGGAGGCCGCCGAGCAAGACTTGGCGCGCATCCAGCGCGAAGTGGCGCGGCGCACCAAGAAGCCGCTGCTGGAGGCCGCGATCGCCGAGAAGGTGGGGCGCGCCAAGCAGCGTTCCAAGGTTGCCAAGCACTTTCAGACCCAGATCGCAGACGGCAGCTTGCAATTCTGCCGGGACGCCGCCTCGATCGAGCGCGAGGCGGCCTTGGACGGCCTGTACGTGATCCGTGCCAGCCAGAGCGATCTGTCGGCCGCAGATGTGGTGCGCAGCTACAAGCAGCTTACGCGCGTCGAGAACGCTTTCCGCTGCCTCAAGACCGTGGACTTGCAGGTGCGCCCGATCCGCCACCGCAGTGAGCAGCGCGTGCGGGCTCACCTGCTGCTGTGCCTGCTGGCGTACTACGTGGAGTGGCACCTGCGGCAAGCCTTGGCCGAGCTGCTGTTCGAAGACGAGGACTTGGCGGGCTGGCAGGCGCGCCGGGATCCGGTGGCGGCCGCCCAGCCGCGCAAGGAAGTGCAAGCGAAAAAGAACCGGCGCCGGACGGCGGAGGGCTTGGAACTGCACAGCTTCTCGACGTTGCTGCAGGTGCTGGGCACGCGCTGTCGCCATCAATGCCGCCTGCAGGGCGACGCCAACGGGCCCACCGTGGAGCGGCTCACGGAGCCGAGCGCTTTGCAGAAGCGTGCGCTTGAACTGGTCCGAACGTTCCCAGTGTAAGACAGCTCCAAATCCAGATAAGGCTATGCATTACAGGGACTTCTCTTCGCTTTTGGCCCGGAACTTCGGTCTAGCCATCGCTGCCGATATTGAACGGTCCCAGCAAGTCGGTGCGGCCTGCTACCTCTATGCCCGCAAATGGTAGGCACCGCCGGTTGCAGTCCGTTGGAAGCGTGAAACCTCGTAGCCGCTTGCGAAGGCTGCTTGGAAGGATCCGCGCACCCGTGCCTGGATTTCTGCCGCTCGCTCGCGCGGCACGTCTGAGATCCGGGCCGGAATCTCGATGCGCTCGGCGCTCTCGGCTCTGGGGCGCGGGCGGTCTTCGAGGCAGGCGACAGCGCGCGGGCTGCGCAGGTTCCATGCGGCGACCAGGCGGTCGGTGGGCAGCGCGCCGTGCAAGTCGCTTGACGTGATGCCGTAGAAGTCCGGCAAGTAGGCCTGCACGTCGACGCCGAGCTTCTCGATATTGAAGTAGGCGTTGCGCGACTGGAGCGGGTCAAACGTCCACTCGATGAGGTCCAAGCCGGCGGCGAGGGCCTCTTCGCGCTGGCGCAGCTTGATCTGGTATCCAACGCCTTGCCCGTGCAGGCGCGACTCGATCCCCACCATGTGGCTGTGCCAGTAGCGTTGGCCGGCCGGCTTGAACGCGGCGAAGGCCAGCGAGAAACCGATGATCTCGCCGTCGAGGTAGGCCCCCAGGCACGAACCCCCGATGCGGTCGAAAACGCCGAACAACCTAGGCGCGACCAGATCGGCTTCGTCGAATCCCCAGATCTCCGACTGGAGCCGCAACGTCGACTGGAACTCTTCCAGCGTTCGCAGCGGTCGGATCTCGACCGCGCCTAGTCCTGCTTGGCGCGTTGCCATAGCTGTTCCAGCTCCGCAGGCGTGCAGGCTGCCATCTCCCGGCCGTCCGCTGCCAGCGCTCGCTCCATCGAGCGAAAGCGCTGCCGGAACTTGGAATTGGCGCGCTTGAGCGCCAGTTCCGGGTCCACCCCGGAGAATCGGGCAACGTTGACGGCCATGAAGATCAAGTCGCCGATCTCGTCTTCAACACGGTCCGGATCGCTCGCCTGGAGTGCCTCGCACACCTCGCGGAATTCCTCGGCGAGCTTGTCGCCCATGTCCTCGAATTCCTGCCAGTCGAAGCCGGACTCGGCCGCGAGCTTGCCCGCCTGGTGCGCCTCCAGCATGGCCGGTTGGTGCCTGGGGACCTTGTCTAGCAACCCCTCGCCCTGCGGTCGCGGCTTCTCCTCCCGCTTGATCTGCTCCCAGCGTTGGGTCACGTCGTCGGCCGTCTTCAGCGACTCCGACTCGAACACGTGCGGGTGGCGTCGCACCAGCTTGGAGTTGATGGTCTCCAAGACGGCTTGGATGTCAAACCATCCTTCGCTCCGAGCGATCTCTGCTTGGAAGACGACCTGCAGTTGCAGGTCCCCGAGTTCCTCTGCCAGCCCGTTCCAGTCGCGCCGGTCGATCGCGTCGATCACCTCGTACGTCTCTTCGATGAGGTAGCGGCGCAGCGACTCCAGCGTTTGCTCGCGATCCCACGGGCAGCCCTCCGGCGATCGCAGGCGGCGCATGATCGCCAGCAACTCCCCGAACTGTTCTGTCGCCCGCGACATGTGCGAACTCCCATGGTAAGACGGAGGCCTTCGCCAGCATGTCGACCGCAGGTCAGCGCACACACCGGACGGTTGAAGGCAGAGGGCGGTCGCTGACTCCGGCGCGAGGGGTTGCTGAAGTCAGTGAGAGAATGGAACGGATGAAACATCGGCCCTGGCAAGAGCTGTTCGAGCGACTGCCGCCGAGAATTCAGGCAGAGGTCAAGAAGAACACCGCCCAAGCGCTAGCCGAGCTGGATCGGGCCGGTCAGCGGCACGGTAAGGGTTGACGCGACGACCAGTCGGTTCCTGCAGGTCCGGCGGCGCTGACCGCTGACGGGCTGTAGGCCGTCGCCGCCCGGACTGTCTACACGACTGCGTCCGAGATCACGGTGGTCATCGCACGGACGGCGGTTTACCGGGCGTGGGCGGACCATATTCGTCCGGTTGCGCGCGGCTTGTCCGAACCTAGTGGGGCCAACGGCCCGAGATCACACTCTTGACCCAACCCTGCCGATGGCGGAAGTCCGGCCACGGGATGCGATGGGCGCGTTCGGATCGCGTTGGCCCTTCGGTTCCCGTCGGACGAGCAGTAGAGCAGCAAAGACGAGGCTGTCCAGGGTTCCGGCCTGTGCTAGGGTATCGACCGGAATTCCCATGACCCACAGCATCCGCGTAGCCTGCACTGGCGTTGCGATTGCCGCCCTGTTGGCGGCCTGCTCTGCCGAGCAAGCGCCCCCGCCCAAGCCCAACATCCTGTTCATCGCGATTGACGACCTCAACGATTGGGTGGGGCCGCTGGGGGGCCACCCGCAGGTGAAGACGCCCTACATGGACCGGCTGGCAGCGCGCGGCACGACCTTTCTCAACGCCCAGACACAGGCGCCATTGTGCAATCCGTCTCGCACCAGCCTGCTGACCGGCCGCCGGCCCACCAGCACCGGCGTCTACGGTCTCGCTCCGTGGTTCCGCGAGGTTGAATCGCTGCAGGACATCGAGTCGCTGCCGCAGTACTTCGAGCGCAACGGCTACGCCACCTACGCCACCGGCAAGATCTACCACGGGCGGTTCGGACGGGCCGAAACGGATACCGAGTTCCAGCACTTGGGACCGCCTGCTGGAGTGGGAGCCCGCCCCGAGGAAAAGCTGGTGCAGACGCCGCAGGACCACCCCCTGATGGATTGGGGGACCTTCCCTCACAAGGACGAGGACAAGGGCGACTGGCAGGTCGCCAGCTGGGCCGTCGAACAGCTGCAAGGACCGCTGGCCGGGCCGCAAGAGCAGCCCTTCTTCCTGGCCACCGGGTTCTTCCTGCCCCACGTGCCCTGCTACGTGACGCAGAAGTGGTACGACATGTACCCGCTCGACTCGGTCGTCCTGCCCGAGATCCGCCGCGACGACCGTGACGACACGCCCCGCTTCAGCTGGTATCTGCACTGGAAGCTGCCCGAGCCGCGGCTGAAGTTTCTCGAGGATGCAGGAGAGTGGCGCAATCTCGTGGCGTCCTACCTGGCGTCGGTCAGCTTCGTCGATAGCCAGGTCGGGCGCGTGCTCGATGCGCTGCAAGCGAGCGGCCATGCCGACAACACGGTTGTCGTGCTCTGGTCCGATCACGGCTGGCATCTCGGCGAGAAGCTGATCACTGGCAAGAACACGCTCTGGGACCGCTCGGCCAGGGTGCCCCTGATCTTCGCGGGCCCGGGCGTCGCCGGCGGCGCTCGCGTGACCAGCCCGGCGGAACTGCTCGACATCTACCCCACGCTGGTCGAGCTTGCAGGCCTGCCCGCCCAGCCGGGGCTGGACGGCCACAGCTTGGCGCCGCAGCTGCAGGACGCCTCGGCCCCGCGGGAATGGCCCGCCATCACGACGCACAATCCGGGCAACCACGGCGTCCGCTCCGAGAACTGGCGCTACATCCGCCACGCCGACGGCTCCGAAGAGCTTTACGACATGCGCAATGACCCGCAGGAGTTCGAAAACCTCGCCGGGGACAGCCAGTATGCCGAGGTGATGGCCGAGCACCGGCGCTTCCTGCCCGAGAGCGAACAGCCGCACGCGCCTGGCAGCCGCGCCCGGGTGCTGATCTACGACGACGGCAACGTGAACTGGGAGGGCGAGGACGTAGCTCCGACCGATCCCATTCCGGAAATCTGACAAAATACTGTCTTGCCTGAGACCGTTCTCGGCGTCATTCCCGCCCGCTTCGCGTCGCGCCGCTTCGAAGGCAAGCCCCTGGCGGACTTGGGGGGCAAGCCCCTGGTCCAGCACGTATATGAGCGCTCCGTCGCGTGCCCGGTCTTTGAGCGCGTAGTCGTCGCCACGGACGATGCGCGGATCCACGCCGCGGTGGAACGCTTCGGCGGCGCGGTGACGATGACCTCTCCCGATCACGTCTCCGGAACGGACCGCGTGGCGGAAGTGGCCGCCGCCGAGAGCGCCGCGATCGTCGTCAACATCCAGGGCGACGAGCCGTTTGTCAACGCTCGGGTGCTGGAGCAGGTGGTGCGTCCGCTGCTGGAGCCCACGGCGCCGCCGATGGCGACGCTGTGCAAGCGGATCACGGAGCGAGCGGTGCTGGAAGATCCTAACGTGGTCAAGGTTGTCACCGCCTCGGACGGCACGGCACTGTATTTCTCGCGCAGTCCGGTCCCCTACCCGGATCGCGGCGTGGGCGCGGCCGCGTGGGAGCACATCGGAATCTACGCCTACCGCAGGGACTTCCTGCTGGCTTTCAGCCGCATGCGGCCGACGCAACTGGAGCTGGCGGAAGGGCTGGAGCAGCTGCGGGCCTTGGAGCACGGCCATCGCATCGCGGTCGTCCCAACCGACGACCACGTCGGCGTCAGCGTGGACACGCCGGACGACCTGCGCCGGGCGCGGAAGATGCTGGAGCAGATCCCTGCGGCCCCTGCCCAGGACGCGCTAGACGGCCGTTGAAGCAGGGGGCGCGGCTTTTCTACAATAGGGACAGGGAAGGCAGTTCCAATTCATTGGAACGTGCTTTTGTGGAGGGACAACTGGATGTCGGAAGAACAGGCCGGGGGTGCGTCTAGCGCCTCGCTGATTGGCCGCATCAAGGCGAGTATCCAAGCCGAGGGCAGGGACCAAGAGGCCAAGATCCGCTCGCGGCGCAGGCTGATCGGGCTGCTCACGGGCGGCTTCCTGACGACGAACCTGCTGATGTTCCTGCGGTTCTTCTTTCCGCGCACGATTTTCGAGCCGCGGACGCAGTTTCGCATCGGCTTGCCGACCGACTACGGCATCGGCGTCGATACGCGCTTCCAGAAGAGCAATCGGATTTGGGTCGTGCGCACGACCGACCGGCTGTTTGTGATCTACGCCAGTTGCACGCATCTGGGCTGCACGCCGGATTGGAAGCTCAGCGAGGCGAAGTTCAAGTGCCCTTGCCACGGCAGCGGCTACGACCCGGAGGGCCGCAACTACGAGGGCCCGGCCCCGCGGCCGATGGACCGGGCGTACGTGTCACTGGATCCGCAGGGGCGCATCGTCGTGGACACGAGCGTGCTCTACCGCGAGGAAAAGGGCCAGCCCACGCAGTTCGACACCGAGGGCAGCTTCATCCAGGTGTGATGGCGGCAGGAGACCAAGAGCATGGCTGAGAACAACCCAACCGAAGTCAAGGACAAGTCCGCCGCGCCGGCCGGGAGCAACGGCGACGGTGCCCGCACCCTGCTGGGCGTGACCATCGATCCTGACGAGATCAAGAAGAAGGCCCAGATCGACCTCGACGCGCTCAAGCAGCCGACCAAGACCGAGGTCTACAAGTCGATCTTCCGCGTCAAGCATGACCAGACCGCCCGCAGCCGCACGCTGGGCGTGCTGAGCAACGTGTTCCTGCACTTGCACCCGGCCAAGGTCAACCGCGACGCGGTCCGCTACAACTTCACCTGGGGCATGGGCGGCATCAGCTTCTACCTGTTCTGGGTGCTGACTTGGACCGGCGTGCTGCTGATGTTCTACTACCACCCGACCAAGGTGCAGGCCTTCCGCGACATTCTCTACCTCGAGCACGACGTGCCTTTCGGCAAGCTGCTGCGCAACATGCACCGCTGGGCCGCGCACGCCATGGTGCTGACCGTGCAGCTGCACATGTTCCGGGTGTTCCTGACGGGCTCGTACAAGAAGCCGCGCCAGTTCAACTGGTCGGTCGGGGTGATCCTGCTGGTCCTGACGCTGCTGCTGTCGTTCACGGGCTATCTGCTGCCCGACGACCAGCTCGGATTCTGGGCAGTCACCGTGGGCACCAACATGGCCCGCGCGACCCCGATGCTGGGGCACGAGGGCCCCTTCGGGCCGGAGCTTGGCATGACGCCCTTCAACGACGTGCGCTTCGCCCTGCTGGGCGGCTCGATCGTGGATGCCAACGCGCTGCTGCGCGCCTACATCTGGCACTGCATCGCGATCCCGGGCTTTGCGGCGATCTTCATGATCGTGCACTTCTGGAGGGTCCGCAAGGACGGCGGCATTTCCGGGCCTGCCCCGATCATGCTCGAGAAGGAAATCAAGCCCGTCCGCAGGTAGGCGCTAGCGAAGAGAGCAGGAATCAGCACAATGGATTGGCACCAACTCTGGACCATCGTCTCCCTCCCGGACAACATCCCGATCGTGGGGATGCTGTTCATCATCCCGTTCTTCACCTGGTACGCCCTGCGGCAGGCGCGCGCCAACGACCGCCTGGCCGAGCGGCTGGAGAACGACCCGGACCTGGCCAAGACGCACCACCGCAAGGTGCAGCCCTTCCAGAAAGGCTGGGTGCGGGAGGTGGCCGTGTGGCCCTACCTGCTGCGCATGGAGTTCTTGGCGGCGATCATCGTCACCATCATCCTGATGGTGTGGTCGATCACGCTCGACGCGCCGCTGGAGGAGCCGGCCAATCCGTCCCTGACGATGAACCCGTCCAAGGCGCCGTGGTACTTCCTCGGCCTGCAGGAGATGCTGGTCTACTTCGACCCGTGGATCGCCGGCGTCGTGATGCCGACGATGATCATCATCGGCCTGATCGTGATCCCCTACATCGACGAGAACCCGCTGGGCAACGGCTACTACACGTACAAGCAGCGGCGGTTCGCGATCTGGACATTCATATTCGGCTTCATCATCCTGTGGTGCTCGATGATCGTGATCGGCACCCTGATCCGCGGCCCGGGCTGGATGTGGTTCTGGCCGGGCATGACCTGGGACCACAATCGCCTGATCTTCGAGATCAACCGCGACTTGCACGAGATCGTGGGCATCACCTCCCAGCCGTGGATCGGAATCTTCGGCGGCTTGGTGGTGGGCGGCTTCGCGGTGGCGGCGGGCTACGCCTGCCACCGGATCATCGCGGCGACCGAGTTCAGCCGCAAGATACTGAACCGCATGTCGCTGCTGCAGTACGCGATCATGCAGGCGCTGCTCATCGTGATGCTGGCACTGCCGGTCAAGATGGCGGCGCGCTTGCTGTTCCGCATCAAGTACGTGTGGGTCACGCCGTGGTTCAACGTCTAGAGTTGCAGCCGAAACAAGCCACGCAAGGGAAGGCATAGCGAATTTCATGGCAGAAGAAACCCAGGTTCAGCCGGATCCGATAACCAGCAAGTCGTACAGCGTCCACCTACTCGTGTCGATGCTGCTGCTGCTGGCCTCGCTGGTGTGGGCGATCTACGACGAAGTCGAGATCATGCGGCCCTACAAGGAGTACCAAGCCCGTTTCAGCGCCTACTACACGGGCTTCTTGATGGAACTGCAGCCGCAGCAGGCGGCCAAGGAGGATGAGATCCGCCAGTCGCCGGAATACCAAGAGCTGGACGGCGAGCTCAGCACGGCCGAACAGGCGGTTCGCGCGCGCATCGCGGAGATCGACCGCGAGGTCGGCCGGGGAGTGGTGCCGCGCATGACCGCGGCCCGCGGCGCCTTCCAGATCCTGCGCAGCGAGATCGACGCCCAGCGCTACCTGATCGAGGTCTCTCACGACGAAGGCGAGAAGGAGTCCCTCCGGGAGGACATCGAGGAGATCCGCTCCCGCGTGGTCGAAGTCGAGTTGCCGCTCGCCGACGGCTCCGGCGAAACCGAGGAGCTGGAGTGGCAGTACGAGCAGCTCGAGGCGGAATTCCTCGGCATGCAGGAGCGGCGCACCGCGCTGCAGGCCGAGCGCCTGGAGGCGCTTGCCGAGGCGAACCGGCTGCGCGCCGAGCGCGACGCGCTGATGTCCGACCGCCTCGTCGGCCTGGGCGCGACGCAGATCGACGGGCTGATCTCGAACATGCGCAACTTCGACGTCGGCATCAAGCAGATCCACCTGCTGGACATCGACTTGGTGGACCGCTGCGAATCCTGCCACCTCGGCATTCGCGAGCCGGTCGAGATCGGAGCCACGGATCTGATCTACCCCGTGTTCAAGAGCCACCCGCGGCCGGAACTGCTCCAGATCCATGATCCCGAGGCGTTCGGCTGCTCGTCCTGTCACAACGGCAATGGCCGGGCCACGCGTAGCGTGACCAAGGGTCACGGGCGACACAAGTTCTGGCTGTGGCCGATGTACTACCCGGAGAATGTCGAGGCGGGCTGCCAGCAGTGCCACGCCAAGGAGGTCGTCACTCCCGGCGGCGAGACGCTCAACATGGGCCGCGAGCTGTACATGAACAAGGGCTGCTGGGGCTGCCACCGCTTCGAGGGCTACGACGCCGAAGCCGAAGAGTTCACCGCCGTGCGCCAGGAGCTGCGCAATCTGAACGCGACTTACACGGCCAATGCCAAGGAGATGCGCGTCAACCTCGACTTGGGCGACACGGCCTCGGACGGCGGCGCCGCCCAGCGCTACTACGCCCGGGCCGAGGAACTGCGGCTGACCAACACGCGCGTCGATGCCGAGATCCACAACTTGCAGATGGAAGAGACCAACCTGGCCCAGGAGGTCAAGAAGTTCGGCCCCAGCCTGAAGGAGATCAAGCTCAAGGACGTCAAGGAGTGGATCCCTGCCTGGATCAAGGATCCCCACGAGTTCCGGCCCGGTTCGAAGATGCCGGTGTTCCGGCTGTTGGACGAGGAGGTCCAGCAGATCTCGGCCTATCTGTGGCAGAACGCGCTGGACGGCGAGCTGGTCCGGCACCCGCGCGGAAATGCCGAGCGCGGCCAGGAACTGTTCGAGACCCGGGGCTGCATGGGCTGCCACTCGATCGGAGAGGGCGACAGCCGCATGGGCGGGGACTTTGCCGCCAACCTCAGCCGGGTCGGCGAGAAGATGAACTACGACTACATGGTGCGCTGGATTCACGATCCCTCGGAAGTGACCCCGGATCCCGACGTGCCCGATGCGATGCGGCCGCGCCCGGTGATGCCGAGCCTGCGCCTGACCGATCAGGAGTCGCGGGACATCGCCACCTACCTCAGCGAGCAGCGAACGGACCAGGAGTATCCGCCAGCGCCGTACATGGACGATCCGGACATGGCCGCGGCGGGCCTGGCCGCCATCCGGCACTACGGCTGCGCCGGCTGTCACGAGATCGCGGGCCTCGAGGAAGAGGGCCGGATCGGCACGGATCTCACGCTCGAGGGCAGCAAGCCGCTGGAGCGGCTCGATTTCGCCCTCAAGACGCACGAAGCCGAGCTGGAGGGCTGGTACTCGCACAAGGGCTTCTTCGAGCGCAAGCTCGAGAACCCGGCGGTGTTCGACGAGGGCAAGGAGCGCGAGCACCTCGAGCGCCTGCGGATGCCCAACTTCAACCTCAGCGCCGAGGAGATCAACGCTCTGACCACGTTCTTGCTGGGCGCGGTCGAGTCGACCTTCCCCGAGCAGTACCGCTTCGAGCCGGAAGACGAGCGGGCTGACGTCCAGGAGGGCTGGTGGATCATCACGCGGCACAATTGCACGGGCTGCCACCAGATCCGCCCGGGCAACGTTTCGTCGTTCATGACGATTCCGCGCTACGCCGACGATCCCGACTGGGCCGAGCAGCTGCCGCCGCAGCTGTACACAGAGGGCGCGCGCGTGCAGCCCGACTGGCTGACGGGCTTCCTCGCCAATCCGGCTCTCAGCGAGAGCGACATCAACCGCAACGGCGTGCGCGAGTACCTGCACGCGCGCATGCCGACGTTCTACTTCTCCGATCGCCAGCTGGCGAAGCTCACGAAGTTCTTCATGGCGCGCGACTCGCAGCCGGTGCCGCACATGCCCGAAGCGATGGAGCCGCTCACGAACGCGGAGCGGGCGATCGGGCGGCAGCTGTTCACCAGCGATGCCGCGCCGTGCCTGCAGTGCCACATGACCGGCGTCCCGTCGCAGGACGTCGACGCCACGGCCCCCAACTTCCTGATCGCGTCCGAGCGTCTGAAGCCGAACTGGACCTACCGCTGGATGCTAGAGCCGGCCGCGATCGCGCCCGGCACGGCGATGCCGTCCGAGCTGTTCGAGCGCGACGGCGACCGCTGGGTGTTCTCGGGCCAGATCCCGGCCCAGGCGCGCAATTACGAGGGCGACCACGCCGACCTGCTGACGCGCTACATGTTCCAAATGGACGGCGCGGAACTGCGTCGCCTGCAAGCCCTACAATGAGAATTCGAACGCTTTTCGGAGGTAACCAAGCGTGAGCAATCGTAGAGTTCTGGCGGCGGCCTTCGTGCCCGCATTCCTGCTGGCCATGGCCTTTGCCTGTGGCGGAGACGACTACTTCGACGAGTACGACGCGAGGACGCGGGGCCAGTCCGGCGGCCAGTCCGGCGGCGACGCCGCGCCCGTCGGCGAGATGGTGACGGTCGACCCCGCCACGGCCGCGACGGTGACCGGCATGATCACGTTCTCGGGCGATGTGCCGCGCTTTCCCCCGGTCAACATGAGCGCCGAGCCCGACTGCATGCAGCTGCACGGCGGGCGCGTGCCCTCCGACCGCGTGGTCGTCAACGACGGCAAGCTGCAGCACGTCATGGTGTGGGTCTCGAAGGGACTGGAAGGCAAGCGCTTCCCGGTGCGCACCGACATGGTCAACTTGGATCAAGACGGCTGCATTTACAAGCCGCACGTCGTCGCCGTGCAGATGGGCCAGCCGCTGAACATCACCAACTCGGACCCCACGACCCACAACGTGCACCCGCTGCCGCGCGAGAACCGCGAGTGGAACAAGTCGCAGACCTCCGGAGCTCCGGCGATCGACTACGCCTTCCCGCGCGCGGAGATGAAGATCGCGGTGAAGTGCAACATCCACCCTTGGATGCAGGCTTACATCCACGTGATGGAGCACCCGTACTTCGCGGTCAGCGCCGCCGACGGATCGTTCGAGATCGGCAACCTTCCCCCCGGCAGCTACACGCTGCAGGCGGTGCACGAGCAGCTGGGAGAGCAGGAAGTGGAGATCACCGTCGGCCCCAGCGAGAGCACGGAAGTCACCTTCGCCTATACCGGCTGATGTCCGAGCGCCGCCGGCGCGCCTAGGCAATGAACACTAACCTGTCGACAACCGTGCGGGCTGCCGGCGACACCGGTGCGTCGGCCGCGCTGGCCGACTACTACGAACTGGTCAAGCCGTCGATCGTCTGGCTCATCCTGATGTCCACGGCGATGGGCTGCTACTTGGCGGCCGACGGCGCCCTGCCGGCCGCGCAGATGCTGCACGCCCTGTGCGCGACGGCGCTGCTGGCCGCCGGGACCGGTGCCTTGAACCAGTGGTGGGAGCGGGACGTGGATGCCCGCATGCGCCGGACGGCGACCCGTCCGCTGCCTGCGGGCCGGGTTCCCTCACGTTCGGCACTGATCTATGCGTCCGGCCTGACCGTCGCGGGCCTGGCCTATCTGTTTGTCGGTGTCAATGCGCTCAGCTTCTGGCTCGGCGTGTGCACGGTAGTGAGCTATAACCTCGTCTATACGCCGCTGAAGACGCGCACGTGGTGGTCGACCACGCTGGGCGCGTTCCCCGGAGCCGTGCCGCCCCTGATGGGCTGGGCCGCCCTGCGCGGCAGCTTGGGTGTCGAGGCCTGGACCCTGTTCGGGATCCTGTTCCTGTGGCAGTTCCCGCACTTCTACGCGATCGCGTGGATGTACCGCGAGGACTACGCTCGGGCCGGGATAAGGATGCTGCCCGTGGTCGAGCCGTCGGGCACATCGACGTACCGCCAGATCATTGTCAGCTCTGCTCTGCTCGTGCCGCTCTCGATGGCCCCGGCGTGGCTGGGCATGGCAGCTTCGTGGTACGTGGTGCCCGCGTTCCTGCTCGGCTGCGCCTACCTCGCAGCGGGCGTTCGGCTGGCCAAGAGCGGCACAGCCGGGGACGCGAGAGACTTGCTGCGGGCGTCGGTACTTTACCTGCCGGTGTTGTACCTGTTCCTGCTGGTCGCCAAGCCCTGACGGGCCGTCCGAGGCTCTGCCTGCGCCGTTAGCTCGGCGCGGCGGCGCGTCAGTTGCTCTCGTCGCCGGTGGCGACATCCTCCATCTTCTCCGCCGGGCGCTCCAGGGCCGCCCTTGCGCCGTCCCGGATCAAGCTGCCTTCCGAAGGCCCTTGGAAGAACATGAAGCCGTCCCGGTCGCGCCAGGCCAACGGCCCGGCCAGGATCTTGCCGGCCTTGAGCGTTTCGACCTTGATCTTCTCGATCAGGGCCATATAGCGCGGATCGTCACGCTCCCAGCCGGTAAAGCTGCCGATGTCGCCGCTGGCGGCGAAGACCACGTCCACGCCGTCGATCGCCGCCACCTTGTCGACAATGTCGACGCCGGCGGGCGATTCGATCATGACGATGACCATGATGTTGTCATTGGCCACGGCCCGGTAGTCGGATCCCCAGAGACGGCCGTACTGGCCGCCGCCCCGGCTGCGCTTGCCCCGCGGCGGGAACTTGGCGTAGGTCACGCCGTCCTCGGCCTCTTGGACGCTGTCCACCATGGGGACGACTATTCCGAGCGCGCCGATGTCGGTGGCCTTCTGGATGTCGCCTTCCGTGGGTGTCGGGACCCGGATGAAGGGGATCGCCGGCGCGTCCTTGCAAGCCCAGATCATCTTCGCGACTTGGTCGTAGTTCAGCGGGCTGTGCTGCATCTCGATCCAGAGGAAGTCGAACCCGGAATTCGCCATGGCGCAGTACACGTTCGGGTCGGAGGTATTGATCGTGCCGCCGACGACCTGCTTGCCCTCCGCGAGCTTCTGCTTGACGGTGTTGAAGATCCGCGTCTCTTCGGCTAGCGCCGGCATGGCACAGGCCAGTGCCAGCGGCACCAAGAGAAGGCGGGACAGATTCTTGCGTTGCACGTGGACTCCCTCGAAATCGCTGCGACTTCCAGTCGCCGAACGGCAACAGTATACATCGTCTGCGGGACAGATGAGCCCGGCAGGGGACATTTGCGCGTACGCAACAGCGCTCGCCTGCTGCCCGAAAAGATGGCTGCGGCTTGGAGCCGACTACGCGCGCGGCCTAGATCGCCACGCGATCGTGTTCTCGGCGTTGTCCTTCTGGCGATGGTCTTGGACGAATTGATCGACGTCAACGAGCTCCGTCGGATACGAGCCGGTGTAGCACGAATAGCAGTACCTGCCGCCGTTGTTGTCTCCGACCGCCTGCTTGAGTCCTCGCAGAGACAGGTAGGCGAGCGAGTCGGCGCCGGTGTGCTGGCGGATCTCTTCAACGGTCATCCGGTTGGCGATCAGCTCGTCCTTGTCGGGCGTGTCCACCCCGTAGTAGCACGACGCAATGGTGGGAGGGCAGGAGATGCGCAAGTGGACCTCTGTGGCGCCTGCGTCGCGCATGATCCCCACGATCTTGCGGCTCGTGGTGCCGCGCACCAGCGAATCGTCCACCAGCACCACGCGCTTGCCGGCGACTAGGTGGTTCACCGGATTGAGCTTGAGCTTGACCCCGAAATTGCGGATCGATTGCTTGGGTTCGATGAATGTTCGGCCCACGTAGTGATTGCGGATGAGTCCGATGCTGAAGGGAATTCCCGACTCCGTCGAGAAGCCGAGCGCCGCCGCGTTGCCCGAATCCGGCACGGGCACGACGCAATCGGCTTCGACCGGGCTCTCGCGCGCGAGGATGCGGCCCAAGGCCTCGCGCGACTTGTGCACCGAGCGCCCGAACACGATCGAGTCCGGACGCGAGAAATAGACGTGCTCGAAGGCGCACTGGGAAGGTTTGAGAGCGGGCGCGAAGCGCTGCCTCGTCACGCCGCTGTCGGTGACGATGACCATCTCGCCCGGCTCCACCTCTCCTTGGTACTTCGCACCGATGAGATCGAAGGCGCAGGTTTCGGAGGCGAACACGTGGACGTTGCGCCCCTCGTGCTGCATGGTGCCGTAGGCGAGCGGCCGGAACCCGCGCTGGTCGCGGGCGACGATGATCTGGTTGGTGCCCAGCAAGACCAGCGAATAGGCGCCTTCCAGTTCCAGAAGCGACTCGCGCAGTGCCGAATCCAGCGTCTGTTCCGTGGAACGGGCCATCAGGTGAGGGATGACCTCGGTGTCGCTAGTGGCCTGGAAGATGGATCCGCTCTTCTCGATCGCCCCCCGCAAGGCGTGGCCGTTGGTCAGGTTGCCGTTGTGGGCGACCGCCAATGCGCCCTTGTTGCACTCGACGTAGAACGGCTGAGCATTGCGCGAGCCGATGTCACCCGCGGTCGAGTAGCGCGTGTGGCCGATCGCCATGTGCCCGGTCAGCTGTTGGAGCTCATGCTCGCCGAAGATCTCGCTGACGAGGCCCATGCCCTTGCGCGTATGGACGGTCTGGCCGTCGCTGGAGCAGATTCCCGCGCTCTCTTGACCCCGGTGCTGCAGGGCGTACAGGCCCAGGTACGCCAGGTTGGCGGCCTCGGGATGGCCGAAGATCGCGCAGATGCCGCACTCCTCGCGGAAGCCGTCCCCGGCGTCCACCTCGACGGCCCGGCTCGGGACGGGCGCTGCCTGTTCGCTCATTGAGTCTCCAGGGAGGCTTCAAACGAAGACTCCCAGATTCCGCGCAGGCGCGCCACCGGCGCTTCCACGCTGGTGGCTGCATTCAGGCCGAACGTCAGGGTCGAACCGCCGGTGTGGCCAAGTTCGACCAGCGGGACGTCTAGCGACGCTGCGATCGCGACCACTTCCTCTATGTTCGCACGCGGCAGCGACAGAAGCACGCGGGAAGGGCACTCGTGGAACATTGCGTAGAGCAGGGGGTGGTTGGTTTCGAACTCGACGGTCGCCCCGATCGGTTCCGGGCCGAAGCAGCACTCGGCCAGCGCCACGGCCAGGCCCCCGCTGCCGACGTCGTGCGCCGAGTGGGCGAGGTCTTGGCGGACGATGCTGCGCGTGGCCTCGTGCACGTTCGCCTCATGCTCCAAGTCCAAGGAGGGCGGCAGGCCCCATGTTTGGGCCAGCACGGTCTTGGCGTATTGCGACGATCCGAATCTCCGGGGCAATTCCTCGCCCTGGCAGTCGGGCAGCAACCCGCCGAGCAGGACGACCAGGTCTCCTGCTTGCGTGAAGCAAGACCCGATCGGGGCTGCCATGTGATCCAGTATTCCCACGATGCCCAGCACGGGGGCCGGGTCAATGCCCTCGCCCAGGGTCTCGTTGTACAGGCTGACGTTGCCGCCGGTGATCGGCGTGCCGAAATGGCGGCACGCTTGGGCCATGCCTTCGATCGATTCCACGAGCTGGGCCATGATCTCCGGCTTCTCGGGATTGCCGAAGTTGAGGTTGTTGGTCGCGGCGATCGGGGTCGCGCCGACGGTGGCGAGGTTGCGGCAGCATTCGGCGACGATCAATTGCGTGCCGAGGCGCGGGTCGAGCGCGCAGTAGCGCGAATTGCCGTCCAGTGACATGGCAAGGGAGACGTTGGCCTCCTTGATGCGGATCACGGCGGCGTCGGCGCCTGGGCCCGACGTTGTATTCGTCCGGACCTGATGGTCGTACTGCTCCCAGATCCAGCGCTTGGAATTCAGATCGGGCGAAGCCAGCAGGGTTTCGATGCCGGCCAGCAAGCCTGCGGCCGGCGGCTCGTTCAGGACCGGTCCGTCCAGCGGCGCGGTGCGGCGGGGGGCGGTGTGAGGACGGTCGTAGAGCGGTGCGTCGTCGCTGAGAAATCCCGTGTCCAGCTCGGCCACCACGCTTCCGCCGTGCTTGACCCGCAAGAGCCGATCCGCCGTGACCGTGCCGATCTCCACGGCGTCGAGCCCCCATTTTCGGAAGACCGCCAGAATCTCGCCCTCTCGACCGCGCTCCGCTACCAGCAGCATGCGCTCCTGCGATTCCGAGAGCATGATTTCGTAGGGTGTCATCCCGCTCTCGCGTTGCGGCACGCGGTCGAGCTCGATCTCGATCCCGACCCCGCCGCGTCCGCCCATCTCTGCGGTCGAACAGGTCAGCCCGGCCGCGCCCATGTCTTGGATGCCGAGAATCGCGCCGGTGCGCATGGCCTCGAGGCAGGCCTCGAGTAAGAGTTTCTCCAAGAACGGATCGCCTACCTGGACGTTGGGGCGCTTGGCCTCGGAGTCCTCGTCGAACTCGGCAGAGGCCATCGACGCCCCCTGGATTCCGTCCCTGCCAGTCTTGGCCCCCACATAGATGACGGGGTTGCCGAGCCCCTTGGCGGAGCCGAGGAAGATCGAGTCCTGCCGGAACACGCCGAGGGCGAAGACGTTGACCAGCGGATTCGCGCTGAAGCAGGGGTCAAAGGAGCACTCCCCTCCGATCGTGGGCACCCCGATGCAATTGCCGTAGTGGGCGATGCCCTCGACCACCCCGCGGATGATCCGCCGGTTGGCCGGGCCGTCCTGCGGGTCGTCGGGAGGGCCGAACCGCAGGGCGTCGAGCACCGCTACCGGGCGGGCGCCCATGGTGAAGATGTCGCGCAAGATGCCGCCGACCCCGGTCGCCGCCCCTTGGAAGGGCTCGATGTAGCTGGGGTGGTTGTGCGACTCGATCTTGAAGGCGGCCGCCCAGCCGCCGCCGATGTCGACGATGCCGGCGTTCTCGCCCGGCCCGACCAAGATCCGCTCGCCTGAGGTGGGGAGCTTCTTCAGGTGCAGGCGCGAGCTCTTGTACGAGCAGTGCTCGCTCCACATGACGCTGAGAATCCCGAGTTCGGTCAGTGTCGGAACGCGCCCGATACGGTCGGTGATCCGTTGGTACTCCTCAGCTGTGAGGCCGTGTTCGGCCGCTGTCCGCTCGTCGACTTCAGCCCGCATGGCGGAGGCCGTTCCCGGCGGCGGAAATCATGGATCGAAAGACGGCGATTCCGTCGGTGGAGCCCACGGCGCCGTCGCAGGCGCGTTCGGGATGCGGCATCATGCCGAGCACGTTGCGTCCTTCGCTCAGCACGCCGGCGATGTTCCGGCTCGATCCGTTGGGATTGTCCCCGGAGTAGCGGAAGGCGACGCGATCTTCCGCTTCAATGCGGTCCAAGGTGGCCTCATCGGCGAAGAAGCAGCCCTCGCCGTGGGCGACCGGGATTCTGAGCGGCCTCTCGGGCTCGCAAGCCGAAGTGAAGGCCGAGTCCAGCGTCCCCGGGACTAGGTCGACGGTCCGGCACACGAAACGCAGGTCTTGATTGCGGATCAGGGCACCGTCCAGCAGTCCGGCCTCGCACAGGATCTGAAAGCCGTTGCACACCCCGATTACCAGCCCGCCGGAGTCTGCAAAGCGCCGCAACGAGCGGATGACCGGCGAAAACCGGGCGATTGCGCCGCAACGCAGGTAATCGCCGTAGGAGAATCCGCCGGGCACGAAGATGGCATCCGCGTCGCCCAGATCTTCGGACTCGTGCCAGATTTCGGTGGCTTGCTGGCCGAGGTTGTGCGTAAGCGCGTAAAGCGCGTCGTGATCACAGTTCGAGCCCGGAAAAATGATGACGCCGAACTTCATTGCGGGCGGGAGAGCAACGCCTCGCTTACATAGCTAGTGTAGCAATCGGGAGGGCCGTGTACCCGCGGCAGGATATTCCGGCGCGCTGATCTCCCAGCGCCGTTCTGGGAGCTGCCTGGACGTGCGCTAGGGCGCCGAGTTTAGACGCCTAGGCGCACTTCTTGTAGGATGGGGCCCGCAAGGGCGCGCGATTCGCCGCGCCCAGGACCATGCCTATGCTCCCCAACGGCGTCACTGCGCCCCCAGTCCCGGGCTTGCTATTGTCCGGCCCCTCCCTGCTCGCCTTCTTCAAGACTGACTGCCCGGCGTGCCACTTGGCTCTTCGCTACTTGGACAGCCTTTCCCGCAGCATTGGGTCGGGCGACCGCGTGGTGGCCGTCTCTCAGGACGAGCGCGCGTCGACCGACAAGCTGATGCGCTCGCTGGGAGCGGATCTGTCGCTGCGCTTCGATCACAATCTGGCGGCTAGCGCCGGATTCGGCTTAGAGGCGGTTCCGGCACTGTTCCTGCTGGACCAGTCGGGCCGGGTCCTGGCCAGCTCGCAGGGCTTTGACAAGGCAGACCTGAATCGCCTCGGCGAGGAGCTCGCCAAGCTGCTGGAGGTGCCCGCTCCCGAGCTCGCGCGGCCCGGCGACGGCAATCCGGATTTCCAGCCGGGATGCGTCTCACGCCACCTTGAACCAGAGTCGGATGCAGACGCTGCTGAAATCCCCGATCTGTATTCCCGCCGCGCAGGCCGGGCTTCGAGAATCGACCTGCCCAGCGACGCCGATGCCGAGGAATGGTGCTACGAGAGCGGCTATGCCGACCCCCTGCCTGTGGTGCCGCCGACGGTGGGGCGAGTTGAGCGCATGCTGGCGGACAGCGGCTTGAACGCGGACGAAGTGGTTGCGCACGTGCCGCCGAACTTTGGCGCGGCTAGTGCGGAGAAGATCGCGGCAAACGCAGTCATGGCGGGCTGCCGGCCCGAGTACATGCGGGTGCTTGTGCCTGCGGTCCGCGCTCTGTGCGACGAGCGCCTCGACATCCACGGAGTGCAGGGCACGACTCACTTCGCCGCTCCCCTGGCCATCGTGAACGGTCCCGTCCGCCTAGAGCTGGGATTCGCTTGCGGCAGCAACGTCTTCTCGAACGCGGCGCGCGCCAACTCCACGATCGGTCGGGCATTGCAGCTGATCCTGCGCAACCTAGGGGGCGCGGCTCCGGGCCGGATCGACATGTCGACGATGGGGAACCCGGGACGGTTCAGCTTCGTGATCGGCGAGAACGAGGAGGTGAGCCCTTGGGGCCCGCTGGCCGAAGACTTCGGAATCGCTGCCGGTTGCAATGCGGTCACGTTCTTCTGCGCCGAGCCTCCACGCCCGGTGAGCGAGCACAAGGCGCGCGAGCCCAGCGTGCTGCTGCGCGCCATCTGCCCAGTGCTCGCGAACCTGTGGTCATATCGCGTCTGCAAGCGGTCAGAGGCGGTCGTGGTGATCGGCCCCGAGCACGCGGCGACCTTGGACCGCGGCGGTTTCACGAAGCGCGATGTGGTGGAGTTTCTGTTCGAGAACACCGGCGTGCCGGTGAGCGAGTACGACGGAGACGGCGGAGAGGGCACGCATGAGGCCGGCTATTACGACGAGTGCGTGATCCGGGGCGTGCGGTGCTACCGGAAGTTCCGGCGGCCCGAGTCGATTCGGGTGATGGTGGCCGGCGGGCCCGCCGGGAAGTTCTCGGCCGTGCTGGGGTCGTGGGCCACCGGACCTCGCGGTAGCCAGATGGTCAGCTACCAGTTCGAATAAACCAGCATTGGCCAGGCTCAGTTCCATTGCCGCGGGCTTGGGGGCTGCTACTCTGTTTGAGGCGTTCTGCGCCGGAGGCACAACAGCATGTCGCTCACAGTCGTGAATCCCCTTGATGAACGGCCCTTGCCGGAAGGCTCGGCGCCTCCGAGGCTCGCATCCGTCGGAGGTGCGCGGATCGCGCTCCTGGACATCAGCAAGGGCGGCGGAGAGGTCTTCCTTGATCGCGTCGATGCCCTGCTCAGGGAGCGCTACGGGGTGTCGGAAGTGCTGCGCTTTCGCAAGCCGACGTTTGCGAAACCAGCCCCCGAGGCAGTGCTTACGGATATCCGCAAGGCGCAGCCGCACGCGGTGATCGAGGCCCTAGCCGATTGAGGGTCTTGCACGACGTGCAGTTTGCACGACTCGGTTCGACTCGAAAACTCCGGTATCCCCACCGTGCCGATAGCCACCGACGTCTTCCGGTCGGCGGCACGGGCGCAAGCCTCGGCCCTGGGTCGGGCGGACTTGGACGCGGTCTACGTGCCGCACCCGATCCAAGACCAGCTGCCCGAAGAGATCGAGGAGCGCGCGACTGCGGTGCTCGACACAATCGTCGAACGCCTGACGGGCGCGATCGAGACAGAATCGCAGGCGGCTTGATCCCCGGGCGGTCTTCGATCAAGACATGTCCGCTCTCCTCGATTTGGAGGATGAGGTCGTCTCTCGGCTGCGCGCCGGCGCAGTTATTCCTGCACATCCACTGGCCTTGGATTCCCGGCGCCGCTTGGATGAGCGCCGCCAGACGGCCCTGACGCGCTATTACCTGGCAGCCGGGGCGGGAGGAGTGGCGGTGGGCGTCCACACTACCCAGTTCGCGATCCACGAGCCGGAGGTGGGGTTGTATCGGCCGGTGCTCGAGCTCGCCGCTGATGCAACGCGAGAGTCTGCCGGGCACGACAACGGCGGCGTGATCCGCATTGCCGGAATCCTCGGCCCGACCCCGCAGGCGGTGCGCGAAGCGGGCCTTGCTGTCGACCTCGGCTACCACGTTGGCTTGCTTGGCTTCGCGGGTCTTCGCGCAGCCAGCCACGCCGAGCTGCTGTCCCACGCCCGTGCCGTGGCTGACGTGATTCCGATCATGGGCTTCTACCTCCAGCCCGCCGTCGGCGGCATTCCGCTCCCGTACGAGTTCTGGCGCGACATGTGCGAGATCGAGGGCTTGGTGGCCATCAAGGTGGCCCCGTTCGATCGGTATTGCACGTTGGAAGTGCTGCGAGCCGTCTGCGATTCAGGGCGTGCCGGCGAAATCGCGCTCTATACGGGCAATGACGACAATATCGTCGGCGATCTGCTGACCCGCTATGCGAGCGGAGGCGCGTCCGCCTCCTTCGTCGGCGGTCTGCTCGGCCACTGGGCTGTGTGGACGAACACGGCCTGTGACTACTGGCGGCAATGCCGGGTGTCAGTGGCAGCGGACTCTGCGAACGTCCCTGAAGCGTTGCTGCGCCTCAACGCGGAGGTCACCGACGCAAACTCCGCGCTGTTCGACACGCGCAACCGGTTCGCCGGCTGCATAGCCGGCATACATGAGGTGTTGCGGAGACAGGGCCTGCTGGCCGGAAATTGGTGCCTGAACGAGGTGGAGCGGCTGTCGCCGGGCCAGAGTGCCGAGATTGACCGGGTCTGTGCCGCATATCCGCATCTCGTCGACGACGACTTCGTGGCCGAACACCTCGACGCTTGGCTCCGGTGAGGTCAGCGCGCTGGGCGAGACCGCAGGCTCGCCGACACGTCCGGGCCGGCCGGTGACTTTGGTATTCTTCGTGAGCCGCCGCGAGGCAGCGATCGAAATCGCGGCGTGTCGGGCAAATCGACCATGAGCCGAAGTCATTGCCGTCAGATCTTGTTCTCGATGGTGCTCTTCGCGCTCGCTTGGACGGGCTGCGGCTCGGGCGGCGCGGATCGCCGCAGCGCCGGGGAGGCGGTCGCAAGCCTCGATCTCTATCCCGGCCTTGAGGCAACGCTGTTCGCTTCCGAGCCGATCCTGTCGAGCCCGACCAACATCGATGTCGATCATCGCGGCCGGGTCTGGGCTTGCGACGTTGTCAATTACCGCGAGCACGGCAGGAACGACATGCGCCCCGAGGGGGATCGCATCCTGATCCTTGAAGACACGGATGGCGACGGGGTTGCCGACAGCTCCAAGGTCTACTACCAAGGCCGGGACGTGGATGCCGCGCTGGGAATCGCCGTGCTCGGCAATCAGGTGATCGTGACTGCCGCTCCCAACGTGGTGGTCTTCACCGATGAGGATGGCGACGACGTTCCCGACAAGAAGGAGTACCTCTTCACCAACTCCGGCGCTCCCCAGAACGACCACTCGACGCACTCGCTGTCGTTCGGGCCGGACGGGAAATTCTACTGGAACATGGGCAACGGAGGTCGGCACATCCACGACAGGGATGGGCGACTGGTCATTGACAAGGCCGGCAATCCGGTGCTGGATCGCAACTACGAGCGCAGCTTGCGCGGAAGGCCGGAGATGCCGCGGCCTGACTTCGCGGATGCCTTGGTCGGGGTTGCGAGCCCGTATCAGGGCGGCATGGTGTTTCGCTCCGACCTTGACGGTGGCGGCACTGAGGTGCTGGGCCACAACTTCCGCAACAACTACGAGGTTGCGGTGGACTCGCTAGGCGGGCTGTGGCAGTCGGACAACGACAACGACGGCAGCTACGCTTGCCGGATCAACTACATCCTCGAGTGCGGCAACTATGGCTATCGTGACGAGCTAACGGGCGCGGGGAACCAAGCCGAGCGCACCGGCCGCCACGAAGAGGTCCCCGAGCGGCACTGGCACCAGAACGATCCCGGCGTGGTGCCAAACCTGCTGATTACGGGCGCCGGTTCACCTACCGGAGTGGCCTCTTACGAAGGTCGCCTATTGCCGAGCGAGTTCTGGGACCAAGTGTTGGCGACCGATGCCGGCCCCGGCGTGCTGCGTGGCATCGTAGCGACCAAGAGCGGGGCTGGCTACGAGGCACAAATGGTGGACCTGCTCAAGGGAGCCCGTGACAAGTGGGTGCGCCCGGTCGATGTCGCGGTAGCTCCCGACGGCTCCCTGTTCGTGAGTGACTGGTATGACCCCGTGATCGGTTGGAACCGCCAGCAGGACTCCACGCACGGGCGAATCTTCCGCATCGCGCCGCAAGGCCATGCATACCAGCCGCCGACCCACGATGTCGCGTCTATTGCAGGCGCGATCGAGGCCTTGCAGAGTCCGAATTTCGACGCGAGATATCTGGCTTGGCACGCCCTCGATCAGGGCGGGCAAGAGGCCGAGGATGCGTTGGCCCGGCTATGGCGCGAGGGAACCGAAGTGCGCCAACGCGCCAGGGCGTTGTGGCTGCTGGCCCGTATCGAGGGTCGCGGCCAGGACTATCTCGACCAAGCGCTTGCGGATCCCGAGGAAGACATCCGAATCGTCGGACTGCGCGCCGCCCGACAATCAGGAGCCGACCTGTTTCCCCACTTGGAACGGCTCGCAGCCGATCCGTCCTCCCACGTGCGGCGAGAGTGCGCGATTGCGCTCAGGGGAAACGCGTCTAGTGAAGCGGCTGCGCTGTGGGCAAGCTTGGCGAATCAGCACTTGGCGGGCGACCGCTGGTATTTGGAGGCACTTGGGATTGGTGCGGCGGGGAATTGGGATTCACATCTGGGCGCTTGGCTGGCACTGGTTGGCACCAATTGGAACACCCCGGCCGGCCGTGACATCTTGTGGCGCTCTCGGGCATCCGTTACCCCTAGCTATCTGGCGAAGATCGTGGGCACGTCGGATATTGAGAGCGCCGACGCGGCACGCTATCTGAGGGCGTTCGACTTCCAGCCGGAGAGTGCCGCGAAGGCGCGGACTTTGCGCCAGCTGGCGTTTGGCCGTGCAACCGATGGCAAGCCGCGGCCATTCTTCGTAGCGGCTGAGGCCCTGCTGCGCATGCCCGAACTTGACCTTGCCGCGGATTACAATTCCCGCGAGGCGATCGACGAGCTGCTCCGCCGGGGTCAGGGGACAGCTCAGTTCGCGCGGCTTGTGCAGCGGTACGGCCTCTCCAGCCACTACCCGTCGCTGGTTGAGGTCGCCGCCCGCAACAGGGACAACCCGGTCGGCATCGCTTCTGCCCTGACTCTGCTGGAGGCGGGAGCGCAAGACACGATTCGGGAATTCGTCGTTAGCCAGCCCGAGTTAGCGGCGGCGGCCGTAGAAGCGGTCGGCAACACACGATCTTCAGAGAGCGTGCCGCTGTTGGCGAGGATGCTGCTTGACCAGAGCCTGGCTCCACCCGTCCGCGACCGGGCGGTCCGGTCTCTGGCCGGTACCAGCCAAGGGGCCGAGGCTTTAGTGAACTTGGCACGAGACGGGCAGTTCCCGGCTGAACTGGCCGAGATCGCCGGGGCTGCAATCACGCGTTCCATGAACGTGCGGCTGCGCGAGCAGGCAGCCGAACTGTTCCCGGTCCCGCCGCTGCGGGACAGCGAGCCGCTGCCGCAGATGACCGACTTGCTCGTCTTGGTCGGAGATCCAGATAACGGTGCGTCTGTCTTCGAGTCAGCCACCTGCAGCGATTGCCACATCATCAACGGTGCGGGCACGGACTTCGGGCCAGAGCTATCGAAGATCGGCGACAAGCTGCCCAAGGCCGGAATCTACGAGGCAGTCCTCGATCCAAGCGCCAGCGTCTCGCCAACCTATGACCTTGTGCATCTGTCGCTGGCGCGCCAAGACGAGGTCTCGGGTTTCGTGGTCAGCGAGACCGAGCAATCCGTAACGCTGCGCATGGAGGGAGGAATCGTGGCCGATTTCGCGCAGGAGGAGATCTTGGAGCGCAGGGTATCAACGGTTTCCGCGATGCCGGACGACCTGCAGGAGCAAATGAGCGTTGACGATCTGGTTGACTTGGTGGAATTCCTAAGCCAGTTGCGTTAGCGTCGGCGCGGTGTCGACTACGGCAGGCGGATCTTGAGGACTCGCCCCATGTCGAACGATGGCGGCTGGCGGTTTTTGATCAATTCGGTCTGCTCTGCCAAGGCTGACACCAGCAGCGGCATGGCGATGGTCGAGTCGCAGTGGCAGTCGACCATCGTCGCGCCTTTGGCAATCTTGCCCCAGCTCTGCGATTCCGCCAGCGTGCAACCCGACAGGCCACCCCAGTGAGGTGCATCGGTCACGATCTGAATGCCGTAGCGGTGCCCCTCCTTGCCGCGGTCCATCAGGATGGCGACAACTTCGGACTGTTGCGTGTAGTTCTTGGGCGTTCCGCCACCGAAGTAGATCACCCCGGTCGCCTTGGAGTCGGCGACGGCGTTGGTGATCTCCAGCACGTCCGCCATCATGTCGAACATCAGCCGGTTCTCTCCGCGATGCCTGCTCTCGGCGACGCCGATGCCGATCGAGCTATCGCCGATCGCGGGGCAGAAGAGCGGCACGTTGTGCTTGGCCGCCGCGGTCACGATGCCGTCCTCCGGGCAGTCGCGCCCGACTTCCTTTCCCAATAGGTAGAGAAACTCGCGCGTCGTGTACGGGCGCGATTGGTCTAAACGTGCGGCGAAGCTGCCGATCCACAGATCGTGCTCGCGGAATCGGACCTCGTCCGCCAGCACGTCGTACATGCGATCCACCATGACTTCGCCAAGCGCTTCGTCGTCCATGTCGGCCGATCCTTGGTAGTGGTGGAAGCCCTTGGTTTCGTGGATGTCGTGAAAGAAGTTCGCTCCCGTCGAGGTCAGGATGTCGATCAGGCGGTTCTCGATCATGAACCTCACCAGCCGACGCATGCCTGCCGGCACCATGGCACCGGACAAGCCCATCAAGATGGTGCATTCGGGATCGGCCAGCATTGCTTTCCAAGCAGCGAAGGCCTGTCCGAGCTGGCGTCCTTGAAACGCGGTGTCGGCCATCTTCTCCAGCAGAGAGGATGCCGAGTTGGCACCGTTGACGGCGAACGGTTTGGTCGGCGAGGAAAGCAGCTCTTCCTTGCTCGGTCGGGAATGCATCAAACGGCCCATGCTAGCAGGGCAGGCCGGGACAACACTGCGGGCCGTTACTGGACAGCGATCATCTCGAGGCTGACCAGGGCTGGCTCGGCAAGATGGGCCTGCACAGCGGATACTGCCGGGCCGTGCTCCGGGAACGCCTCGGCGATCAACGCTCTCATCTCTTCCAGGTTCGCCAAGTCGCTCAGGTAGGCGTTGACTCGAACCACGTTGGCCAGTCCCAAGGAGCCCAGTTGGAGTGCGGCGGTACTGGTATCCAAGGCGTGGAGGAACTGCTCCCTGAAGTTGGCGCCGGATCCCGGCATGGCCGATGTGTATGCGGTATTGCCGCTTTGCGAGATCGGGCTTGACAGTGCTGTGGGAGCCTGATCGTGCATGAACAAGCGCGTGACATAGTTGTCATCGACGGCGATGAACGTGATTTCCACTGCGATGCCGCCCGGCAGTGCCGATAGCACGACATTGGCGCGGCTGGGCGCGCCGCCGACACTGAAGATCGACTCGAAGGCGGTGTCGTTGACGGCTAGGTCCGATGCCTGGGGCAGGTAGGAACTTGCCAGAACGGTGTTGTCATAGGAGAGGCCCGCCGCCTCGAGAATGGTTCCGATGTTCTGCAAGGTTTGACGGGCTTGCTCGTCCGCTGTCTCGCCCAGCTCGCCCGTGGCCGGGTTCCTTCCGCCCTGGCCGGATAGATAGACGGTGCGCCCGGCACGCACTGCGGGAGAGTACGGCCCCATCGCTGCTGGGATCTTGTCCTCGGGAGGGCGTACCACCTCGATTTCGGAAGCTTCCGCGTAAGCGATGCAGGTCAGCAACACACCCGCTCCGCCCGGCAGGCCGGGAAATTCCAAGGTCGTCCTCGCGGGATAGCCGCCCGCAGGAAAATAGCTGCCGTATACCTCGTTCATCGCGGCGTAGTTCTCCATGTCGGAGAGTTGGACATGGCAGCTGACGACTTGTGAGTAGTCAAGGTCCGCCATCCCGAGGATGTCGCCGAGCCGTCGCATTGCCGAGTGTGTCTGGTCGGCGATAGGGGCGGTCGGATCGGGCGGCGAGACCGCGCCGAGGTAGAGAGTGCTGTCGGACAGCACGGCAACTGTCTGGCCGCTATCGTCTTGGAACGATTGGCGTGGCGACGCCGCAGGTGCTGACCCTTCGGGTCCTGCGTCGTCAGAGGGGCTGCAGCCCGAAATCAATAACAGGGCTAGTGCCGTTGCGAGAATTGCCAGAACACGGGTCACCGCTTCAAGTTAGCAAGGATGTCGAACGGGATGTTCGAGGCGTCAGCATCCTGAAGGACGGAAGAGCGGTGTTCAACGTCGCGGGGAACAAGTGTCTGATCAAGATATGGATCAACTCCTCCCGCCGGGTTGTCTATATTTGCTTTATCGGGAGGCACCGCATGGACGACACCGTTGATGCGCAATCGATCCGACGTCTGAGCCATGGAAATCGTACCGATCAAGACCAAACAAGACTACCGTCGCACGCTCAAGGAAATCGACGGCCTGATGACCGCAAAGCACGGTACGCCAGAAGGCGACCGCTTGGACGTCTTGGTGGCATTGGTCGAGGCATGGGAAGCGCGCAACTACCCGGTTGATCTGCCCGATCCGGTGGCCGCCATTCGCTACCACATGGAGCAGAACGGGCTTGCGCCGAAAGATCTGGTCGAGTATTTCGGTAGTCGGAACCGGGTATATGAGGTACTGAATCGCCGGCGGCCGCTGAGTCTCAAGATGATTAGGCGTTTGCACCGCGGACTCGGCATTCCAGCGGAGTCATTGATCAAGGTTGCCCATGATGCGGGACAGCTTACGGGTTCTGTGAGTTGAGACCTGCAGCATCCGTACCTGTACGAGGTCAGCAACACACCAGTTTCCCCCGGCAAGCAGGGAAATTCCAAAGTTCTCCTCGCGGGGTAGCCGCCCTCCGGAAAGTAGCTGCCGTACACCTCGTTCATCGCGGCATAGTTCTCCATGTCTGAGAGTTCGACATGGCAGCTGACGACTTGTGGGTAGTCAAGGCCCGCCAGCCCGAGGATTTCGCCGAGCCGTCGCATTGCCGAGTGTGTCTGGTCGGCTATAGGGGAATTCGGATCGGTCGGCGAGATCGCGCCGAGGTAGAGCGTGCTGTCAGACAGCACGGCCGCCGTGTGGCCGCTATCGTCTTGGAACGATTGGCGCGGCGACGCCGCAGGTGCTGATCCCTCAGGCCCTGTGTCTCCAGAGGGGCTGCAAGCCGAAATCAGTAGCAGGGCTAGTGCTGTTGCGGAAATTGACAGAGTGCGGGCCACCGCTCCAAGTTGGCAAAGACGCCCGCGGATTCCCCAGCCACGATTCGTCGCCGTCACTGCCTATGATTGCCGCGAAACCAATGCTAACTGAGTATGTGAACTCCCTCCCCTCTTGACCGAACGCCCCCTGCCATCGAGTGCTAGACTACGATGCGATCCAGGCGAACTGCCATGCGAAACATAGCGAGACGAACGCTTGTCCTGCCGCTGGTGGCAATGGCCGCCAGCATGGCCGCGCTCGAGGGGCAGCCTCCCGTGCCTCCGGAGGGCTGGACGGACAGTTTCGTGATGGCCAACGGAATCCGAATCCACTACTGGCGAACCGGGGGCGAGAAGCCGGTGCTCGTCATGTTGCATGGATCCTCGGACGACGGATTATGCTGGACGAGCCTCGCCAAGGAGCTGACCTCTGATTACGACATAGTTCTTCCGGACGCGCGCGGGCACGGCTGGTCCGATCCCGCAAAGGCATCGGACCCAGCCGATGCGCAAGCCGAAGATGTCGCGGCGCTGATTCGCGAACTCAAGCTCGACAGGCCGATCGTGATGGGCCATTCGATGGGCGCCTCTTCGGCCGCTTGGTTCGCGGCGAAATACCCCGACATGGCGCGGGCGATCGTGCTCGAGGACCCCGGGTTGCTGCCTCGCCCGCCTCGCACTGGACGCGGCACGATGAACGTGGAGGGAGTGTACGCACGCATATTGGCACGCAACCAAACAAGCTACGACGATCTCGTCAAAGGATGCGTCGAGTCGTCACCCAAGTGGGGACTTGAGGAGTGCCGCATCTGGGCGCCCTCGAAGCGGCTGCACCATCCAAGCAACGCCTATCGATACCGCACGTTTGCGGAGAGGCCGCCGATGACCGAGCTGTTCGCGAAGATCGGGGTTCCGACGTTGATCCTCAAGGCGGACGCCGACGACGAAACCCGAAAGAAGAACGACGCGGTCGCCGCGGTGTTGAAGAGCGGCAGGATCGTGCATATCGACGGTGCCGGACACAACGTTCGAAGGGAGGAGAAGGCAGCGCTCCTCGCAGCTCTGAGGGACTTCCTCTCCAATCTCTGAGGCCGTTGGCGGGAGGTTACGATGATTCAGCCAGGGCCCACGCCAAAGCCCCCTGCGTGACAAGCTGCGTCCGTCCGCGCGCGTCCGCGAAGTAGTGGATGGGCAGCACCGCCGGGCCGCGTTGCGAGCAGCACCGGAGTTGGTGCGCACCGTCCAAGAACGGCACTTCGACCGTCGCTTCCGCGACCAGGCGTTGGTCCGGCTTGTACAAGAGCAGATCCTCGAGCAATCCGCAGCGCGTCCGCGGCGGAGGACCGGCACCGGTCGCGAGCGCCAGCGTCCATTGAGAAACCAGCGGCCCCGCGACATCGAAGACCCGCTCCGACATGCCATCCTTGATGCGGACCGTGTCCCCGTCGCGCCGACCCGATATCGCGTACCGAAGGTCGTCGCGTTCGTCGACCGTGCTGTCGAGCTTCCAGCTCCTAAGCGGCAGAAGCGGATCGGGACTGCAGACGATTTCCGCCTCGAGGCGGTTCCGGGGCTTGGAGTAGCGAGTGGTTTGCATCACTTTCACAACCACTTGGTCCGCTTGGCGCTCAACATGCAGTTCCAGCCTGCCGATTTCCTGATTGGTAGTCTCGCCGGTGCGCGGGTCTGTCGTTCGCCACCGCAGGACCGCGTACTGTTGGGAAGGGCCCCGGGACGCTTGGCCGGACGGCGCATGTCGTTGCAGAAAGCCCTGGACGGGCGATAGCCCGACCGGCAGGCCAGCGGGAGCGCCTAGCAAAGGTAGGCGACCAGCGGCCGCGAGCGAGGCGACTGCCCCGGCCAGTCCCAGCGCGTCTCGCCTTGTCGACCCGCTCATCCCGTCAACCCGGACCCCGCGGCAATGCTCTCGTACCAAATCCGAGCCTTGCGCAACCGCTCCTTGCGGGTCTGTCCGCTGCGGTCGACACCCGGCGCGTCCTCGCCGAGCCTGGAGTAGACCGCTCGGCCGCGGACGTAGCCCCGCAGGGTCTCCGCCAACCGGCCGAGCTCCGCTTTGTGAGCGGGTGACGCCGCGAGGTTGCGAGTCTCGAGGGGGTCATCCGCCAGATCGAACATCCGAGTTGGCGATCGCGGATAGAAGATCGCCTTCCAGCGGCCGTCTTGCACCGCCGCCGAATGCTCGGTTTCGCCAAACACGTAAGTCCGCCAGCCGGATGGGTCGCCCCCGGCTAGCGACCGCAAGCTGCGGCCCACGTCGGCGTCGGGGAGCGGCGGGACCCCGGCGTAGTCGCAAATCGTAGCCGGGATATCGAGGCTGGAAACGAGCCGGTCCTCTTCCGAGCGCTCGCGGACCGGACCCGGGGGGACCATGATGGTGGGAACGTGCCAGGACTCCTCCTCCAAGAAGTTCTTGAGGATGCGGCCGTGATGCCCCATCCCCTCGCCATGGTCGGCCGCGAACAGCACGAGCGTGTTATCGGCGAAGCGCGAACGGCGAAGCGCGTCGTAGACCAAGCCGACGTGCGCGTCGGCCATTTCGGTCTGCCGGTAGCAGGAGTAGATGTAATAGCGCCAGTCCAGTTCACTCCAATGGCCGACGCGGCTGCGCTGCTCGCCCGACAGCCAGGGCAGATCCGGATCGAAGTTTTCGGGAAGCGGGGGCAACTCGCCCTCGATCGATGAGGCGTAGCTGAACTTTCCTACGCCGCCGCCCGCGCCGCAGGTGTAGCAACAGTCGTGCGGGTTGAGGAAGCCGATCGAAAGGAAAAACGGCCGCTCCGATGTCCGGTTGCGCAGGAATGCCGCACCGGCACGTCCGACATCGCCGTCGCCGATCTCTCCCATGCCCGTTCCGGGGTGCAGGTAGTCGAAGCTGTCCGCTACGTTACGTCCAGGAATGTGCCATTTCCCGGCGTAGACCGTTTCGTGGTCGCCGTGCTCGCGCAACCATTGGCCCAGGTCGGGCAATTCGGGATTGATCGGAACGGCGTTGGTCAGCACCCCATGTTCGAGCGGGGTCCGTCCAGTGAACCAGCTTGCCCGCGCGGGGCAGCAGACCGGCTGGGCCGCGTACGCACGGCGAAACGAGACGCCATCCGCAACCAAGCGGTCGATTGCCGGTGTGGCGCAATATCGCGAGCCGAATGCAGAGACAGCGTCCGCGTGCATCTGATCGACGTGCAGGAAGAGAATGTTCGGAACTCGGTCTGGCACGGTCCAGGCGCCGGGGCCGAGCCAATCGTAGCACCCAGGAATGCGGGCCCGCATTCCGCGTTGCCGGCATCCGGAGCGGCACGCCCCGCCCCGCCGGTACTTCCGTGGCTGCGGCTACGGCAGCGAGAGCGGGTCGGGCAATCGGAGTTCCGAATCCGATAAGCTCTTTGTCGTGTTCAAGCCTCCGAGCACGCGTCGGGAGCTAATCCGAACCCTCGCCACGGGTGCCGGCTGCATCGCGAGCTGTGCCGCGTCTGCCGCCAGTCCCGCAGCAAGGGTGATCCGAGTCCGGACAATCAGCAAGCGCCCGGATCTCTACCACGGCTGGCCCACCGTAGCGAGACGTTCGAACGGCGAGCTCATTGTCGTTTGCTCGGGGGGCAGGCAAGGGCATGTGTGCCCGTTCGGCTGGGTGGAAATGATGCGGTCCAGGGACGGAGGCGAATCCTGGAGCTGGCCGAGAATCCTGACGGACTCGGCCATTGACGACCGGGACGCCGGAGTGTGCGAGACGGCGGAAGGGTCATTGCTCGTCACGACGTTCACGTCGCTGGCCTACGTCGAGTACCTCAACCAAGCCGAGGCAGGCACGAGTGACCGCTTCACGGATTGGACCGCGGAGAGGATCTCCGCTTGGCAATCCGCGCACGCGCGCATGCCGGCCGCCGAGCGCGAGCAGATGCTGGGTACCTGGATGCTGCGCTCGACCGATGCAGGCGTGACGTGGTCCGCTCCCTACCGCGTGCCCGTGAACAGCCCGCACGGTCCGATCGCGCTTTCCGACGGACGAATCATTTATGCCGGGAAGCGTCTCTGGCACGAGGAGCGGCGGATCGGCGTTGCGGATTCCCGCGACGACGGCATGACCTGGCGCTGGCTTGCCGAGATCCCGACGCGGGGCAGGGACGACTTCGCCGAATACCACGAGCTTCACATTGTCGAGGCGACCGACGGGCGGTTGGTCGCCCAAATCCGCAACCACAACAAGTCCAACGAGCGCGAGATCCTCCAGACGGAGTCCGATGATGGCGGGCTCACATGGTCCACCCCGCATGCGACCGGTGTTTGGGGCCTGCCTTCGCACCTGTTGCGGTTGCGCGACGGGCGACTGTTGATGAGCTATGGACACAGGCGCCAGCCGTTTGGCAATCAAGCCCGGTTGAGCGAAGACAGCGGAGCTTCTTGGTCCGGGCCAATGACGCTCTCCGACGATGGGGAAGGCGGAGACCTAGGCTACCCCTCCACGGTCGAACTGGACGATGGTTCGCTCGTCACGATTTGGTACGAAAGAATGGCGGGCTCGCCCTACGCTGTCCTGCGCCAGGCCACGTGGAGCGTTTCCGGGTAGACGCGGCAGACCCTGTAAGACGCGACGCCCGGTCGGCGACAACTCGATCCGGCGGGCGCCGGGGTGACCGGCACCGAGGGTTGCCCGTAGTGGCATTCGGGGAGCGGCACGAGACCGAAGGGATCGTACGGCGCTACAATCACCCCGGAGCCCGCCATGGCCCGCCCTGCCCGGTTCACTCGTCGCGACAGCTTCGGGCTCCTCGCCTCCGCTGCGCTGGCATCGCCGGGACGGACCGCGGCCGCATTGGCAGAGAAGTCCCTGCGCGGGGCGTTCATGATTCTGGCAACGCCGTACACGGCGAGCAAGGCGATCGACTACAGCGACCTCGAGGCCGAAGTCGAGTTCCTGGACCGTTGCGGCGTCCAAGGCATGGTCTGGCCCCAAAACGCCAGCGACCTGGGCTATCTCTCAAAACGCGAGCGGATGCGCGGCATGGAAGTCATTGCCAAGGCCGCCAAGGGGCGCAAGCCGGCCCTCGTCCTCGGCGTGCAGGCGGAAGACACTCCGTCTATGCTTGAGTTCGCCCGGCGCGCTGAGGATCTGGAGCCGGACGCTGTCATCGCCATCCCGCCAACACGGGCGCAATCACTCGACGACTACCGCGAGTACTACAGCGAACTCTGCAAGGTCGCTCGGCGCCCGGTGTTCATCCAGACAGCCGGCGGATCGCCGAAGGTGGAGCCGACCGTCGAGTTCATTGTGGAAATGGGCGGCAAATTCGACAACTTCGGCTACCTGAAGGAGGAATACCAAAGCGTAGCGACGGCTATCGAGCGCATGAAGGCGATGGCGAAGCATCGCCCCGGGGCGATCAAGATCATCCTCGGCGCTTTCCGCGCCCGTGGATGGAGCTACGAGATGCGCTTGGGAATGGACGGCACGCTGACTGGCGGTCCGATGTACGGCGACGTTTACGCGCAGCTCTGGGAGCTGCACCTGGCGGGCAAGCGCGACGAGGTTCGCGAGGTGTACAGCAAGCTGTTGCTAATGACCAACCTCGAGCAGGCCATTCCCGGGCTGCGGTCGTACATGATGAAGCGCCGCGGCGTCTTCAAGACCACGGCGTCCCGACGCGGCGACTACGTCTACTCGCGGGAGGCGGTGGCGGAAATCGAGCACAACTTCGCGGCTCTCAAGCCGTACTTGAGGGCCTGACTGGACTTACGATGCGCTCGGTCCGCTGATGCCTTCTCGCTGTCGCGGCCGCTTGCTTGGCGACTTCCCAGCAGGGGCTCAGAGAAGTCGAATGGCCGCTTCCCGCCACGATGGCGGCCGGCACGCCCGCACCGTGGCACTAGAGCGAGGTCGCAGCGGTCGCCACTACGGCGGAGGGAAATATCTTCCTGTTCCACCGCGGGGCGCGCCCGGTGATGGAGTTCGACCCACTTCTCTAACCTCTAACAAGGGGGGCTACGTCCCCCTGCTACCCCCTCCTTCCCTCACCTCAAGTAGCTCGTTTCTAAATCCGTCCGACAATCACCCTATTCCGACTCGCGGTGCTACTGTAGTCGCGAATGCTGGGACACACGCGCCGCGAATTTATCGCCGCCTGTTCGGCGAGCGTAGCGACCGCTTGTGGGACGAAAGCGACTGTAAAGCTGCCGCCAGTTAGAACTCTGACACATGGGCCGAAGCATCATTGGTTCGGCTACTACGACAAGCTCGAGTTCGATCCCGCGAACCGCTTGGTGCTGGGTATGGAAGTCGATTTCGAACACCGCTCTCCGCAGGCCGACGATGAGATCCGTATCGGCATGGTCGATCTCGAGGATGGCGACCGTTGGACCGACTTGGGCAGCAGCACGGCTTGGGGATGGCAGCAGGGCTGTATGCTGCAGTGGATTCCCGGCTCGTCCAGCGAGATCATCTGGAACGACCGCGAAGGCGATGCCTACGTCAGCCGCATCCTAGACGTGAAGAGCGGCACGATGCGCACGATCCCGTCCGCCGTATACGCGCTCTCTCCCGACGGCGCTTGGGCCGTCTCGACTGATTTCCGCAGGCTCAACGACACGCGACCCGGCTACGGCTACGTCGGCATCCCGGATCCAAACTCCGGCGTGCTAGCTCCGGATGATGTCGGCATATGGAAGGTGGATCTCGCCACTGGCGAGAGAGAGCTGCTGATCTCGGTAGCCGAGGCCGCAGCGATCCCGAATCCGCATTCTGAGACGGCCGGCATGAAGCACTACTTCAACCACCTGCTGGTCTCTCCCGACGGTTCGCGCCTGATCTTCTTGCATCGCTGGCGGGCAGCCGACGGGCGGGGCCGGTTCGGCACGCGCATGTTCACCGTCGGTAGCGATGGCTCTGATCCCTACGTGCTGGATCCCTACGGCAAGACCTCGCACTTCATCTGGCGCGACCCCGAAACCGTGCTGGCGTGGGCATGGCACCCAACGCACGAGGACAAGTTCTACCTGTTTCGGGATCGCACGGAAGAGACGGAGGTCATCGGCCCCGAGGTGATGCCGCTGAACGGCCACTGCACCTACCTGCCGGGCAACGCGTGGATCCTCAACGACACCTACCCGGACGAGGATCGCCTGCAGCATCCGTACCTGTACGAGGTCAGCAGCGGCAGGCGCGTCCCTCTGGGGCACTTCTATTCCCCGCCCGAATACAGCGGCGAGTGGCGATGTGACGCCCACCCGAGGTTCAGTCCCGACGGCACCAAGGTGGTGATCGACTCGCCCCATAGTGGCGAGGGCCGGCAGTTGCACCTGATCGACATCTCCGAAATCGTCGGTGCGTGAGCGGCCGGCGGCGGTCCCCGCCGCGCCGAAGCTCCCGAACCGCGGGTGCGACAATGGGACCCATGACGCCGTCTGAACTGCGCTCGCGGCTGGAGGGCGTGATCGCGTTTCCGGTCACCAACTTCAAGTCCGACTATTCGCTGGACATCGATGCCTACCGGACGAACGTCGCCGAGATGGTGAAATTTCCCCTCTGCGCGGTGGTCGCCGCTGGCGGCACGGGAGAGCTGTACTCGGTGACGCCGGAAGAGCACTTGCAACTGGTGGAAGCCACGGTGGCCGAAGCCGGCGGTAAGACCGCGGTGCTGGCGGGGGTCGGTTTCGGTGGCGGGTTGTCGGTCGAGCTCGCGCGGAAAGCTCAGGAGGCTGGCGCCGACGGCATCCTGATGTTTCCGCCCTATTACCCGAATGCAGATTTCGAGGGACTGGCCCGCTACTACAAGGCGATTGGCGAGGCGGTAGACCTAGGCTTATTCTTGTATTCGCGGGACACCGTCAACCTGAGTCCTTCGCAGGTCTTCCGGCTGGCATCCGAAATCCCGAATCTGATCGCCCTCAAGGAAGGGCAGGGGGACATACGCAACTACCAGCGCGTCATGGAGCGCTGCGGTGACAAGCTGCACTGGATCGGCGGGATCGGCGACGACATGGTCCCGGGCTACTACTCCATCGGCGTGCGCACCTACACCTCGAGCATTGCCACGATTGCCCCTCGGCTCTCGCTGCAACTGCACGAGCGTGCTTCGATGCTTGATTACCCCAGCTTGGGACGGCTCATGCGCAATTACGTGCTGCCCTTGTACGCCATGCGTGCCCGGCGGAAGGGCTATGAGGTCAGCATCATGAAGAAAGCGATGGAAATCTTGGGCAAGCCGGCGGGCCCGGTGCGGCCTCCCTTGCCGGAGGTGCGGCCGGAAGAGGTGAAAGAGTTGGAGTCGCTCATGGCCCGCTACGAGCCTGTCCTGTAGGGCCTCAACTCCCCTTGCGAACTGCGGGCGCGACATCGCGTAGCGTCACCACGCCGAGCCGGACCCAGTTGATTCCCACGCCGAGCACGCGTATGTCCTGAGCCGTCAGCGCCGTCGCATAGGCGTCGAGTTGGCCGCGGTACTTCTGGAAGGCTTCGGCCGGATCGTCGATGTTGTCAGACTTGTGATCGATGACCCAGACGCCGCTTGCCGTGCGGGCGATCAGGTCGGCTGTTCCCGAAATCACGGAACCGTTCCCGTCCAGCATGAGCAGGGGCCACTCTCTGAGCACCTCTTGGCTGCCCATGTCACGGGCAAGCCAGGACTCGAATCGTTCGACGGCAGTGCCGATCGCCCCAATCGCGGCCGGAGTCGCCTCCACTCCCGTTAGTGCCGGTAGTCGCGGCGCTAGGTCGGGGCGGCTTCCGAGCACCTCGAAGCAGCGGTGCAGGAACGTGCCCAATTCGGCGCCGCCCAGGTCGAGGTTCAAGATCAGGCCGTCGCTATAGCGCTGTTGGCGCACCTTGAAGGTGGCGGCGCCTCCCTCGTCTATCTCTGACGGCTTGCGCGAGTCCGGTGTCAGTTGGCTCGGCACACTTGCGGGTCGAATCGCCCGCCGTCCTATGACGGGCAGCTCTCGTGGCTCTTTAGGGTCGGCGTCGCGGATTCCTTCGGGCAGCTCGATGTGGCCTTCGGACGCTAGGCATGGGATCCGCTCGCCATCGATTACGAGCGCGGCGCTTCGGTCGCCAGCGCTTCCGCTGGTTCCGCGCTCAAGCCAGCAGTGGTTGCGCAGCAGTGACCAGACACTGCTGTTGGCCGGGATCTCTTGCGCTAGCTGCATCCCGATGTCGGCTGCGACGGTTCTCTTTGCTGACTCTCCCTCCTGGCCCGAGGCCAGCGGTGCAACGATCCGCTCGAGGGCGCCGGCCTCCTCTTCCCATTGCTTCTCGAGGAACTCGGGCCATTCTAGGATCAAGCGGTCGCGAGCACGGGTGAGTGCCACATAGAGCAGGCGGCGAGCCTCGGTCTCGGCGGCTGCGCGGAGCGCGATTCGCGACGCCACGTTTTGCTCCGGACATGCATAGTTCGGCCAGTAGACGATGCCTACTTGCTCTCGGAGGCAGGAGAGGTCGCCGAAAGAACCGTATTCAAGCGCTAGCTCTGGAAGGCGTGCCCCGAACTTGTGATCCAGCTGGCAGACTGCGACAACCGGCCATTCGAGCCCCTTGGAGCTATGCCACGTGCGCAGCACGATGGCGTCCTCGTCCAACACCTTCTTTTCGGGCTGACGGTCGTCCTGCTCGGCCTTCGCCCTCAGCCAGGCGAGGAACGTCTGGATGCCGGAGCCGTGATAGCCCCCGTGGGCGAGTGCCTCGCGGTTGGAGTTCATGAACTCCGCGGCCAAGCCCATCAGGTGGACGAGGTTGGCCCGGGCCTGTTCGCCGTCCGGCCAGAGCGAGACTCGGTCGAACAGCTTGATGGCCGCCAGCGTATCCGCGACCAGCGCATAGATGGTCCGGTCCGCGACGCCTTCGGCCAGGCCATCCAACTCGCGCAACAAGGGATCCTCAACCCGGCCCTGTTCCATGAGCTGGCGCAGGCCTTCCTCCAGGGTCAGAGAGCCGAGCTCTGTGACGGCGAGATAAAGCGCCGCGTGCCGATCGGCGGAATTGGCGAGGTACGACAGTGCGTACCAGGCGAGTTGCACCGCCCGGGACTGCAGCCAGCCGTCCTCGGTACAGTTCACTCGCAAGCCCGCCGCGCGCATGGTGCTTGCGTACGTCGCCAGCGCAGCGTGGGTCCGGCAGAGGACGGCGATGTCCCCGCCGCGCAATCTGCGCGGGTGCTTCGTTTCCGGGTCGATCACACGTTGGCTCGGATCCGCGAGCAACTGCTGGATTCGCTCGCCAATCGTGTAGGCTCTGGCCCGGCGCCCCCCGGATCTGGTGTTCTTCCTGAACCACACGATTTCCAGCGGCTCCATTGGGCTGGCAGGCGCTTGGGCCTTGAGCGGGGTGTATTCAGGTTTGGATGGGAATAGGGCCCGACCGAAGGCGTTGACGGCGCGCATCAGTCGGGGCTGCGAGCGCCAGTTCTGGGTCAGCGGACTGGCTTCGTCCGGGTGGTTGTCGATCAATGCTTCGAACAGGCGCGGGTCAGCACCCTGGAAGCCCATGATGGCTTGCTTGAGATCGCCGACGATCAGTGTGGGGACGCCCGCATCGCGCAGCTTCCACAGCAGCTCGAACTGGAGTGGGTTAGTGTCTTGAAACTCGTCCACGACCATGCAGTCGATGCGCCCGGCCAGTGTGTCCAGCACAGTCGGGTGTGTGCGCAGCAGGCGGCCCGCCATCGAGATCATGTCGTCGTAGTCGACCAAGCCGGCCTCCCGCTTGGCGTCGTCGTAGTGCAGGAACGCTTCGTCGGCTGCTCTCAGCAACGCAGTGACATGCTCGATAGAGTGCTCCAGCGGTCCCGGATGCGCCCGCAAGCGGGCAGCCGCGCCTATCACACGGTAGGCTAGCTCGTCGTACCGCTCCGGCAACTTTAGGCGCGTGTTTGACGTGCGCAGCGTCCTGAGCGCTTGCCACAGTTTCCAGTCATGCCGCAGTGCGTCGGTACCCGCGGCCCGGGTGAGGTTGCGGAAGTCACGGATAAAGTCCTCGCGGGCTGCCTTGCTCGCACCATATGCGTGCTCCATGGAGTCGGGAAACTCCCGCAGCAGCGCAGCGGCAGCGCCCCGCACAGTCTCGCGAATCGCTTGTTCGCTCGCCGCTTTGCCGTAGCGCTCGACGATGCTCTCCGCAGTTCTCGCGATCAGCGGACCAGTCTCGCCATCTGAAACGGCGCCAACCGAGCGGAGGAGCCCAATCGCAGCCAAAATGTCGTCGCGAAAGATGTCAACCGCGGCGCGATTGTTGGAGAAGTCGTAGGAGTAACCGAAGGCTTCGAGCCGCTCGGAAATTGTGTCGGCCCTGTCAGTGCGTGCTAGCGCCCGGCGTATCAGCGTGCTCTGTTCGTAGTCGTTCAGTAGGCGTGGCTGTGGCGAAGCGCCGGCATCGAACGCGAATTCCGCGAGCACTCGCAACCCAAAGCCATGGATCGTGGTGATGTAGGCCTCCGACAGGCGCAAGGCGTCATCGACGCGTCCCAATTCCAGCAGCTTCGCGCTGATCCTCTCGCGCAGCTCGGTGGCGGCTGCCTCGGTATACGTGACAGCCATGATCCTCTCGGGAGCGACCTTGCCTGCCGCGACCCACTCCCCCAGCCTCTGCTGGATCGCGAACGTCTTGCCGGAGCCGGCCCCGGCAGGAACGATGCTTAGCGGTTGCAGCGGTGTCATGAATCCCGAAGAGCCGCCTCTGCGGCGAACAGTTCGACGAGCGGACTGAGATCCAATGCGAACGCAGTGACGCCCCACTCCTTCTTGAATGCTTCCCGGTCGCCTTGGTGGTTCATCTCAATCTCGCCATTACGCGCCTGCTCCAGGCGGTCGCGAATCTTGCTGATGGCCTCCCCGGCCACGTCGCCTTCGACGGCATGCCAGCCGATGACCTGATTCGGGCCCGGGGGCTCGGAATCGGAGAGGCAGACCTCGTCACGCATGGTGAAATAGACAATCCCGACGCTCTTGGCGGATACCGGACGCTTGGCGAGGGGCGCGTCGCCCGTCTGGTCCGGCCCTGCCGCACGGCGGGCTTGGATGTCCCCGGTCAGTGCCATCTCGCGGTATAGGCTTGCCTGGCTCTCATAGCCCCGCTCCATTCGGATGCGTCGGTCGTAAGACTTGGACCACTTGTAGTCCACGATCAACGCGTAGTCGTCGCCTACGCCCAGGATCAGATCGGCTTTGCCGACAATCGAGATGCCCAGGGCCCTGCCGCGAAGCCACTGCTCGCTGGCGAGGACGCTTGCCCCGAGATCGTCCAGTACCCTCCGCCACGCCTTCGCTGCCCGAGCTGCCCCTGCGGCCAGTTCGCGCCGCTCGACGCGCCAGTGCGGGCTGCGGAAGAACGGGGCGTGCTGCTGGATGCGGCCCTCCAGGGCGGCCTCGACGCCTCCCTCGATCTCCTCATCTGCCACCAGCTTGCGTCCGGGAGGAAATAGGTCCTCGAAGACTCCGTGGGCTAGGTTGCCTAGGACGGCCGGATTGGCCGCTTCGGGAGACCACTGCAGCGGCTCTGCTTGGACCCTCCGAAGCAGCCACGCCAGCGGTGACGTGAGCAGGGTCTCGAGACTGCTTGGGGATTCCGGGCGGGGGTTTCCGGCTTTGTCGGTTCGCAGGGCGATCAGGTCCCGACCAAGCCGGAGCGAGGAGCTGTAGAGCTCTCTTGCCGGACTCGGTGCGCAACTCTTGGCTAGGGCTACATGCCGAATCCGCCCGCGGTCAGCCGCCGAGTCCAACGTGGCAATCAAGCCGGGCGCTGTCGCCGGTGCCGGGAGCAGCCGCTCGATAAAGGGCAAGCTGTCTGATGGAGCAGCCGGCGTGCCGTCTGGGTTGCGGTGTGGCACCAAGAATGTGACTGTGCCGGATACGGCTCCCAGTTGCTTGCGGAATAGCCTGCGCTGGCGGGCTTGGCGCTCCGCCCTCAGTTCGAGTCGAAGGCCGATCTCGTTCCTGATCGCGAGTCGATCCGGCTCGGAGAATACGGCCGAAGTGCCTGGGCGAACGGGATAGTGGCCGTGAGTGAAGCCCAACACGAATAGGTGCTGCACGGGCCACCAAGGCTCCTCGCCTTCCCGCCAGACCGTGACGCCTTCGAGATTGTGGTTCGGGCTGGCCCCACCGGAGATGAGTTCGGGATTGACCGACCGGCGCAGCGAGGCCCACTCGATCGTTTGCGCTCCGGCCAGTCGTCTGCGTATGCGTTCCGCCGCTTCCCGCCCTCGGTGCGCGTGCGCGGTGAAACGATCGCCGCCGTTGAGCAGGGAGGCAAAGTCGGCCAGGGCTTGCGAGAGCGTGGCTGGCTCGACGTCTCCACCGAGCAGCAGGTCCCGCATTCGCTTGGCCCTCTCGCCACGCCGGTTTGGCAGGCGCGGGCTGTAGTCGCCGTCCATGACAGCTTGGGCCATTTGTGCGCCGTCTTCGGCGGGCCACGGCATGAGCCGAGAGGAGAAGCAGACCGCCAGCGCCATTGCGGGAGCGGGCCGTTGGCGGCAGAACAGGAAGTGGAACACGGCCTCGCTGCCAAGGTCGCGCTGCCAGCGCTCGCTGGCCAATCCAGACAGAGCCAGGCCTCCCAGCCGAAAGGCGTCTTCGAGCGCGACGCTGTACTCGAAGCTGTCCGGCACGAGCAGGCCGATCGACCGAGGCTGGAGCGATGGGTCATGGGCCAGCAGTTGCTGCGTCATTCCCGCCACGGTCTCAGCTTCTTGGTAGAAGTCGCGCACTCGCAGCCATTGCGCGGTCTCGTCCACGGGGGATCCTGCAGCGCCGCGTTCAAACAGCCGGCGTTGTAGGATGCCGAGTGCCGAAGCCGGATCGGCGCTGGGACGCTCCTCAAGGCATGCCTGAAGTGCTCGGGAAAGCTCCCGCTCCGGCGTGACGCCCGCCATTTCGGCATCACGGTTGAGCTTTCCGATCAGTGCGTCCTGCCAGCGAGAGGTGCGCGGCAATTCCTTGACCCGATGTACGCAGAGCGGCTGGCGGACCTCTTCGGAACCGACCCGCAGCAGGTGCCTGACGACCTCCAGATCGGCGGGCAGGCCCGCTTCGAGCTGGTGGTAGAGCCGCTTGAAATCGCCCATCATTCGTCGCGGTCGGTCGGCCAATCCTGCGAGTTCTAGCTCGGCCAGCGCCGTCTCGGGGTCCGAGGCCGAGACTGCCTCAACGAACTCCCGGCGCAGCGCGCGGACGGTCTCGGTCGGGGCGGAGGCGAGGCTCTCTTGCCAGAACGCCCCGTCAACTCTCGCCAAGCCTTGCTCGAACTGTGTCTCAGCGTCTTCCGGGGCCGGGATGAAGTACGCTTCCCGCGCCCGTTTCAGCAGATCGTGCCAAGTACCGATGGCGATCCCAGATCGCGCCCGGGTGGTGGCGAGTATGCGCCGCAACCGTCGACCGGCGCTGGAGTCCGGCACCAGCAGGTACTGCAGCGCGCGCTTCTGCGACTCGTCGTCCATGCGTCGTAAGCGGCCTGGTCGATCAGTCCACGTGCTGCCGCAGGGGGTCAATCCCCGTCGTCGACTCACCGATTAGGAACTAGCCTTTAGCATATAGCACTAATAGGAGTTCTAATAAAAATGACTGTGATGCAAGAGATAATATAGGGAATATTTCACAGATAAACTTGCGCAGGGATAGCGCCTGCAGGTCTCGCTGCTCAGGGAATGAGCTCGCCCTTGGCGAACGCTCGATCGGCGTGCGCTTGCTGCAAGCGCAGCGTGAGGGGTCCCCTCGAGCCGTTGCCGACCACGCGGCCATCGACCTCTAGGACTGGGGCCAGCCCCCCCATGGTGCCGGTCGTGAAGACTTCGTCGGCGGTGTAGACCTCCGTGAGGGAGAGGTTTTTCTCGATCGGGCCCAAGCCTTCGTCGCGGGCCGCTGCGAGCACGGCGGCACGCGTGATTCCGGGCAGGCAGCTGTCCGCGTGGGGCGTGAACAACGTGCCGCTCTTGACCACGAAGACGTTCGTGGCATTGGTTTCTGACACAAAGCCGTGCAGGTCCAGCATGAGCGCGTCGTCAACTCCGGCCAGGTTTGCCTCGATCTTCGCCAAGATGTTGTTGATTAGGTTGTTGTGATGGATCTTCGAATCGACGCACTGGGGGCTGTTACGTCGTACCGAGGCGGTGATCAACCGGATGCCGGCTTGGTCGTACACCAGTGACTTCCACTCGGCCAGCACGATCAGCGTGCAGCCGGACTGGTTCCAATGCGGGCTCATGCCGGACGTGACCTTCTCGCCGCGCGTCAGTGTCAGCCGGACGTGGGCCTCGTCAGACATCCCATTGGCTCGCAGCGTCTCGAACACCGCGCCGCGAACATCCGACCTGGACGGGACGCCGGCGAAGCGCATCGCGTGGGCGGAGGCGAACAGGCGGTCTAGGTGGGGGCCGAAGTCCGCGATTCGGCCTCGGTACACCCGCAGCCCCTCCCACACGGCATCGCCGCCTTGAACCGAACTGTCGAACACGGAAACCTTGGCGTCGCGGCGGGGCAAGAGCTGGCCGTTGACGTGAACCAGGATGTCGGCGTTGCGTGGGTCGGGCAGTTGCATCAGAGTGTGGGGCAGGGGGCTCGCCAGCTGGTGAGCCGCGGTCCTTTCTAGGCCGCAGGGGGCAAGCTAGCTCAAAGTGATTGTGGCAGACCGAAGACTGCCGACGTTGCCGGGCCGCGACGGCACGACTGCTGGGGACGCCGATCACATCACGGGCTTGCCCAGTCTTTGCGCCGTTGCGGTCATTTTGCCGCACGCAAAGCCGACCCGGAGGATGGGTTGCTCGGATATAATCGCCGCAGCATGCGAAGTTCCTTGGTCTTGTTCCTCCTGTGTGCGGCGCAGCTAGCCGCGGAGTCGGCGCCGAAGACGATCTACATCAGCTTGGGCGAAAAGGCCGAGTCCGTGGAGGCTTGGGACGGCTCGATTCGCGTGTCCGGAGGTGAACTGCTCCTATTGGAGGAGCGCCACTTCATGACCGAGGACGAGCTTACCGGCGAGAACGCATGGCGAGCTACGACCCGCCAAGAGCAGATTCGCGGATTCCCGCGCGTGAACTACAACGAGATGAGCCCGGCGGAGTTGCCGCCAACCCAGTATTCGCCTGTGGGCCTGTTCGCGGTAGTCGACGGGGATGAATCGACCAGACTGCGAATCCGTACCAAGCAAGGCAACGTTGCGTTCCGCATCGGGGATCTGGCAGGAGGGGCGAGGTCATATCTCGACGGACGCGTGAGGGCCAGCCTGACGCCCACGGTCGAGAAGCTGTCAGGGTCTGAGTACGAGGACGACGAGGCTGCGATCGCGCGCGTCTCCGACGGCGTCGTGGCGGCGGCGTGGGTGGCCTACAAGGATCGGGCCGACAGGGTGCTGGTGCGACTGCGCCGCGACGGATCGTGGGAGAGCGCCCAGGAAGTCACTCCCGCGCCGGCCGATGTCTGGCGCGCGTCAGCGGCCGCCGATGGCAATGGGCGGCTATGGGTGTTTTGGAGCCAGCGGGACGACGACCGCTGGGACCTTTGGGGCAGGCTTCTGGACGGCGCGGACTGGCGAGAGCCGCAGAAGATCAGCACCGCGGGCTCGAATACGTTTCACCGGGCGGCTGCGACCGCTGACGGCAAGGTCGTCGTGGCGTGGCAGAGCGCGCAAGGCGCGGCTGGCGGCGCGCAGACGGATATCTGGATGCGCGTGTGGGACGGGTCTTGGGGAGAGTCGCTGCAAGTCAGCGATTCGCCAGCCAATGACTGGGAGCCACAGGTGGCCGGCGGACCGGATGGCCAGGCGCATGTCGTGTGGGACGGCTACCACGAAGGCAACTACGACGTGTTCTACCGCTCGTACGCCGGCGGGAAGCTGGGCGATATTGAACAGGTCACCAGCAGCGCGCGCTTCCAGGCGCATGCCAACGTGGCCGTCGCTCCGGACGGCACGCCATGGCTCGCGTGGAACGAATCGGGCACGAACTGGGGCAAGGACCAAGGGTACCTGGTCACGCCGCCGCTGGCTGTGCCGTTGCACCAAGAGCGCTCGATCCAGATCGTGAAGCGCTCGGGCGGATCGTGGGTGGAGCCCAAGGAGGAGCTGGAGCCGTTCTATGTCTACCGCTTGTTCCCGAACTTCGAGAACCCACAACTGGCGTTCGATGGCAGCGGGACGTTGACGATGCTGTTCCGGCACTGGACGCGCCAGCGGGCGCACAGCATCGGGGCGCGCATGATGTGGGAGACGTTTCTGACGCGCTTCGATGGCACCGAATGGTCGCATCCTGTCCCTCTGGCGCATAGCCAGGGATCGATTGAGAAGCGTCCCGCCATGGCGCTTGTGGGCGGGGAGTTGGTCGCGGTTTGGATGACCGACAACCGCACTTTCGCGAATGCCGTGCCGCAGAACGCGGAGATCTATGCGGCAAGCCTAGGCGAGGCCGCAGGCCAGCCCGACTATTCCGCGGGGAACTTCGGGCAATACTCCGAGCCATTTGCCGAGGCCGTGCCGGTCCATCCCTTCGAGGAGCGAAACATCGAGGCGATTCGCGGATATGTCGTCGATGCGGGGGAAAAGCAGTTCAAGATCTATCGCGGCGACATGCATCGCCACACAGATGTGTCGCAGGACTTCAAGTACGACGGCTCGCTGATCGAGGTGTATCGATACGCCCTAGACGCGGTCGGCTTTGACTACATCGTGCCGACCGACCACCAGCTTGGCTACGACCAGGAGTTCACTTGGTGGCAGGACGAAAAGCTCACGGACCTGTTCCACGTGCCGGGGACGTTCGTGCCCATGTTCGGCTACGAGCGCTCGCTCAACTACCCGAACGGACACCGCAACATCATCTTCGGCAAGCGCGGCACGCGGACGCTGCCGATCCCGGACGCCGAGCGGCGCGGCGAAGAGCGCGCCGAGAAGCTGTATGCCTACCTGCACGAAAACGACGGCATCTCCATGCCGCACAGTTCCGGCACCGCACAGGGCACGGATTGGTTCAACAACGATCCCGAGGTCGAGCCGCTGCTGGAGATCTTCCAGGGCTACCGGGCCAGCTACGAGTACATGGGCGCGCCGCTGGCCGCATCTCCGCAGAAGCTCCGCGAGCAGCGCTCCGGCTTCAATCCGATCGGGTACTGGTGGGATGCGCTGCGCAAGGGCTACAAGATTGGCGTGCAAGCCTCGTCCGACCATTGGTCGACCCACATTTCTTACGCCATGATCGTCGCGGAGGAGTTCACCCGCGAGTCGATGTTCGCGGCGCTGAAGGCGCGCCACGCCTACGGCGCTACGGACAACATCGTGCTGGACTTCCAAGCCGTTGACGCAAGCGGGCAGCACCACATCATGGGCGATATCGTAAATTCGCAGCAGGCGCCACGCTTGCTGATCAGGGCTTTGGGGACAGATCGGATCAAGCAGTTCGTGATCGTGAAGAACCAAGAGATCGTCTACACCAGCCACCCCAACCACGAGGAGTACGCGTTCGAGTACACGGACCGGAACTTCGAGGCCGGATCGAACTACTACTACATCCGCGTGGTGCAGAACGACGGCCAAGTGGCGTGGAGTTCGCCGATCTGGGTGGAGTAGGGACAGACGCTGCGGTGCAGCTGGAGATCTCGGATCGAGTGGCTTGTTCCTCGCTCGGCCTTCGTTTCACGCCGTAACAAGTGGGTCCGTTGCGCGGGCTCGTCTTCGGATACAGGCTTGTGTCAGACGCCCACTTTCCACGCTGGCGGCGGCCACGCATCGATGTCATGCCCCATGGATCGCACTAGATTCCCAAACGAGCTAGCAAGCTTGCGGAACGACCGTGATCGACAATAGGCAACTGGCAGCGAGAGCGTTGCGCTGAACGCCGATTGGTCAGCGGTCTCGATGTAACTCGTGCCGGGGCGCATCCGCAGTTCGAATCGCTCCTTCGCGCCACGAGGGTTCTCCGGGTTTGGGTGAGCTTCCTCATGGCTTGTGAGGTTCCGATGCCTGCAGCGTCGATGGAGATACCCAGCGCAGCTGCAAGAGATTGAGGGCGAAGCGCTCGGTATAACGTAATATCCCGCCTACTTGGGCTCCGATAGGGCGTTACGCCAGCCTTGGGTGAAGCAGCTGTCGCTGTCGCCTTGGTCGCGGCTGAATTCGTCTATGTCAACGTTCCCATTGCGGGCATCCCAACATACGATGGATCAGGCAAGAATCGGTTCGGAAGTGTTCGCTGATATCATGCAACTGTCTGGTCGACCGAACAGCTCGATGCAAGAGCCGGCTCGGGCCAGTGTTCAGTCGAACAACCAATTTGAGGTTCGAACGATGGGACAAGTGAAGAAGTAGAGATGACCGAGATTCGCAAGGCAGTTCACGAAGAGGTTGATCGGATGACCGACCGGCAAGCCGTAGGGTTGAGCAAGCTTCTTGCTGCTGACTCAAGTCCTCTTGCGACTGCGCTTCGCACTGCTGCTGAATCTGATGAGCCAGAACCAGCCGGCGAAGCGCGTTTGGTCGCCGAGGCCATGGAATGGCTTAGGAAGAACGCCGGCTAGGGGAGCCCTCATCAGGAAGCCATGCAAGCACTTGGCCTAGAGTGTGCCGGACAAGGCTCGGAGCATCGACTGGACGGGGGCGGCACGAGCCGATCTAGACGCTCAATGCGAGAGTCCGATAGGATCGAGCGGGCAATAGAGCGACTGGCCGTCTCGTGACAGGAAATCGTCGAGTACCTGAGAGGTTTCGATCCGCCGCACTACGGCCCCAAGGTGGGCGATTGGCGAGTGCGGGTTTGCTACGAAGACATTGGGATGGACAAGTTAGGTGTCGCGGTCGTGCCAGCTCCACCGTCGCGAAGCCTACAGGATGTCCAGCTTGGCTTGTCGAGAGGTGCGGGGGGGGGATGGCTTCGACGAGTCGGGAGACGGGGAGACTGCGAGAGGTGGGCGAGCTTCACCGATTTATCGCGAGTCTCGCGAACTCGGTCACGGCGACTTGCTCCTCTATACTGCGTAAAGACTGCGTCGCTGTTGCCGTTCCATGGGGTTTGGAAAGCATCGGCGGCTGTCGCCTCTCACGGAAACTCGACGGGCGCGAAGCAGTCGGCGGTCGCTACCTGCTGCCAAGAACCGGATGGATCGGCTGACTGGCGGTCCGGGGGCTCGCTCATTTGATGCAACTGCCTTGGGGACCAAGCGGCTCGATGGAACACTCGGTCCGAGGTCGTGATTGGGCTGCCACCCAACGCGGAGCTACAGCCGAGGGACTGGGGGTAAGGAGAGATGACTGATAGTCACGAGAAAGTTCACGAAGAGATTGATCGGATGACCGACATGCAAGTCGAGTGCTTGAAGAAATTCCTAGCCGCTTACCCTACTCCTCTCGCTGTCGCCTGCCGCAATGCCCCGGAATCGGACGAGCCGGAAACCGACGAAGAGGCGCGGTTGGTCGCGGAGGCCGAAGAGTGGCTCAAGCTAAACGGTGGCAGGGGCATACCTCATGAGGAGGTCATGCGAGAACTCGGCCTAGAGTGAGCCGGCCATGGCTCGCAAGATCGATTGGACCAGACAGGCACGATCCGACATTAAGAGACTCTCGAAGCAAGACGCTGGTCGCGTCCGGCGTGCGGTAGAGCGACTGGCCGTCTCAGGGCAGGGAGACGTAGAGCGGCTGAAGGGCTCTCGTTCGCCACTTTACAGACTCAGGGTAGGCGATTGGCGAGTGCGGTATCGCTACGAAGAGGTAGGCACGGAAGAAGAAGGCATCTCAGTCACTCGAGTGCTCCACCGTCGCGAGGCATACAGAAAGTCCGCCTTGGCTCGTCAAGACGTTCCGGACACGGATTACTTCGACGAAATCGCGGACTCGGACGGGCCGGAGATCCGGAGCGCCTAGCTGCTGTGGGCACAGCCAGCCCCTTCGAGCGTGACATCTTTCAGTCTTGCGGCTCTTCGGTAGCAGAAACCTTGATGACCTTGGATTCCTCGTGGGGAATCCGGCCCCACAGGCGCATCGTTTGGATATGACTTGGTTGGGGGCCGACCTCCGCCAGCAAAGAGATGCTTGCTTCCATCTGGGGATACTGAGGTCAGAGGGAATTCGTTATGCCGGGTCGTCGCTGCCCGGTCCGTGGAAGCAGAGAAGCATCGCCAACGTACAAGCCAAATCGGACGGCTGGTGCCAAGAGCCAATGGTGCCACAGCCGGTATGCCTGCTCACCACCAGCTCGGACCCGGTCGATTGCTGCCGAGGGAGCGAATAAGTCGGGAGACAAATGACCCCAGTGTGCCTGCTCAGGTCGTGGCTATACTGCGGAATGTCATGGTGGTCCAAGAGTCAGGGGGAGGTAAGGAGATGTCTGATCTACGCGCTGAGCTACATGAAGAGATTGATCGAATGGCCAAGGCGGACCTAGCCGGGCTGAAGGAGTTCTTGTCCACGTATCCAGACTTGGTTGGCGCGGCAGTACGAAGAGCCCCCTACGACGACGAGCCGGTAACCGAGGAGGATATCGCGGCCATGGACGCAGCATTGGAATGGCTCGAGCAGAACGGCGGGAGAGGTATACCCCACGATGATGTGATGCGTGAGCACGGCCTCAAATAGGGCGGGTCGAGGTCGGGATGTCGAGTGGACCAAGCAGGCCCGTGCTAATCTCGCGAAGCTCTCCAGCCAAGAAGTTGATCGCATCCAGGCCGCTGTTGGAGAATTCGCGAGGATAGGCCGCGGAAACTTCCTAGTCTTGAAAGGATTCGATCCGCCTCGGAGCCGCCTCAGGGTAGGAAGCTGGCGAGTAATTCTGGAGATGGCACCCGCTCTCGTCCGTGTCCTGCGCGTGCTCCACAGGCGCGAGGCGCATCGGAAATCCGCGCGGATTCAGCAAGAGGTGCCCGAAGTGGGGGACACAGCCGCGGACGGGTGCGCTGAGAGCGATGCCATCGTAGCCGCTCCAGAATCGGGGTCGTTGTAGCTTCGGTCCATGGAGTGCTGTCACCCGGTATCCGCCATTCCGAGGGTTTCACGTGCCGCCGCTCGAAGCCCTCCGGGCGGAGGCGATTCCGCCGTGTGTCCGAAACCCGAGCGGGTAATTTCTCAGACTGTCAGATCCCTATCGGGCCATCATTCATAGGTGAATTTCTTCCCATCCAGTCGGTCTGGCAGCGTTTGTCCGTTCACTCTGGAATGGCCGCCCCTTCCATAGCGATAGGCTCAGACTCTTGGAGGCTCTGGGGCGCTCCGCCTACACTTGGTCCGGCATCACGTAAGGCTCGCGGTATTTCCGAGTGAGCAGCGCGTTCGCCGCCTCGTCGTCGGCGAACGTTTCGCTTTGCGGATCGAACTCCAGCTTGCGGCCGACGCGGTAGGCGATGTTGGCCAGATGGCACAGCGAAGTTGACAGGTGGCCCTGCTCAACCTCGCAATTCAGGTCTTCGCGCTTGCGCGAGCGCACGCACTCGATGAAGTTCTGGAAGTGGCTAACCTCGGGCAGGTCGAGATCCGGGATCTCAGGTCCGGGTGGGTAGGAAATATCCGGAAAGCTGAGATTGTTGGTCCGGTAGGACACACCTGTTGCCGAGTCCGGGCGGTCGCGCGGCAGGAATTGCCCCCGCGTAGCCTTCCAGTTGTCGTGGGAGCCGATATACCCCTGATCGGTGAAGAAGAAGCCTCCCACGCGCACGCCTCCGAAGGACGGGCTGTAGAGCGTGGTCGTCTCGATCTCGAGCAGCGTGCCGTCGGCGTACTCGAACGTGCCCACCTGTACGTTGGGTACCTCCGAGTCCGAGTCCTCTACGAACTGGCCGCCGGCGCAGTGGATTCGGACTGGGTGGACCTGCTTGTCCAAGCCCCAGCGCAGGACGTCGAGGTGGTGTACTCCGTTGTTGCCGACTTCGGACGTTGACGTGTCCCAAAAGAAGTGCCAGCCGTAGTGGAAACGGTTCAGGTCGAAGGCGCGGTACGGCGCCGGACCGAGGTAGAGGTCCCAATTGACGCCTTCTGGAATCGATGACTCCTGTACCTTGCCGATGTTGATCCTGCCCCGGTAGATGACCGCCTTGCCGCGGTAGGCCTTGCCGAACCCGCCGCTCCGCACGTAGCTCGTCACCGATTGCACGCGCTGCGAGCTGCGCCGCTGGAGCCCCACTTGGACCATGCGCCCGTACTTGCGAGCCGCCTCTACCATCTTGCGGCCTTCCCGCAGGGTGTAGGAGCACGGCTTCTCGCAGTAGACGTCCTTGCCCGCCTGGCACCCCCACACGGTCATCAGGGCGTGCCAGTGGTCCGGCGTTGCCACCGAGATCGCGTCAATGTCGTCGCGCTCCAGCAGGCGGCGGAAATCGGTCTCCGTCTCCGGCCGGTAGCCGGCCGCCCCCTCGATTTCCGCGAGCGCGTCGGCAAACAGGCGCTCGTCGATATCGCACACGTGCGTGACGCGCACGCCCGGAATTGCGGCGAACTCCCGGTAATGACTGCGGCCTCGGCCGCGGATGCCGATGACAGCAATGTTAATCGTGTCGCTCGGGGCCGCTTGCGCGCCGCCGGACTGGGCGGATGCAGCCGCAAGCCCAGCTCCCAGCGCCGTCTTGGTCACGAATTTCCGTCGAGTTGTTGCCATCGTCTTGCCGCCCTCCCGAGCCGGCCGGAGTCGAGCCGCATTCTAGCAGCCCGTGCGCGCTGCCGACCGGAACGCTCCGAAGGCTGGCGGCTATGCTAGAAGGACTATGCAACCTCGACAGCTGCGGCTGCTGCTCGCTGCTCTCGCCTTCGTTCTCATCCTTGGCACGGCCCGGGGGTTGGCGGACTTCGCGATCGAATACCTGTGGTGGACTGAAGTCGGCCAGCTCTCGACCTGGCTGACGAAACTGGCCTACAAGATCCTTCCGACGGTGGCCGCGGCTCTGATCGCTTGGCTGGCGTTGCTGTGGGCGCACCGTCGCGGGGCCGCCTTTGCCGGCGCGGACACCTCCCGCTATTCGCTGTATCGCAGGGCCGTGCCGCTCGTGCTGCTCGTCGTCGCAACCGTGTTCATCGGCTCCCGCGTCGATCCCGAGACCGTCATGAAGTATTCCGGCTCGCGCGGACTGGGCGCAAATATCGAATCTTGGGCCGATCCGATCTTTGGCAAGCAGTTGTCCTTCTACCTGTTCGACCTGCCGCTGCTGCAACTGCTCGTGCAGTACCTGTTCGCCCTCGCCCTCACCGGCGCGGCCGTTTTCTGGGCCACTGGCCGAGGTTGGCAGGTGTTCCAGAAATTCACCAGCTTCCGCGCCGGCGGCGGCGACCTGGAGGAATTCGACCTCGGCCCGCAGCCCCTGCTGCTGGAAGGCGCGACCAAGACCAGCTTCGCCAAGGTCATCGCCTGCATCGCGCTGGCTGGAGCGGCAGCGTGGTTTTACCTAGGCCAGTACGGGCTGCTGTTGTCGAACCACGACTTCATGGTCGGCATGGACTACCTGGACGAGGTCTGGAGGCTGCCCTTGCGCTGGGTGGTCGTGATCGCGCTGGTGCTTTCGATCCCGTTGATCGCCACGTCGCGCTTCAAGGCGATGGCTTATATCGCCGGCGGGGCCATCGCTCTGCACGCGGCGGTGCCGCTCGCCGTCCAGGCGCTCTATGTCAGCCCCAACGAACTGAAGCTGGAGCAGGAATACATCGAGCGCCACATCCAGGCCACGCGCCAGGCCTATGCCCTCAACGACGGCCGGGAAGAGTTCCTCTCGCTCAGCGAGGTCCCGTCGCTCGATGTCGAGGCGAACGCGACGCTAGTCGACAACATCCGCCTTTGGGACGAAAAGGCCTATACCGACACCATCACCCAGATCCAGGCCCTGCGGTTGTACTACCGCTTTGCCGACATGGACATTGATCGCTACCAGATCAACAACAAGGTGAAGCAGTTGCTCCTCTCTCCCCGCGAGATCGATGTCAGCTCCCTCGATGCCGCTGCCGACAACTGGATCAACCGTCACTGGGTGTACACGCACGGCTACGGCGTGGTCACTTCAGAAGTGAACCGCACGACGCCGGACGGCCTGCCCGTGCTGCTGATCAAGGATGCGCCCCCCGAGGTCGAGATCCAGGACATCACGATCGCGCGTCCGGAAATCTACTACGGCGAGCTGACCAACCACCCAGTGTTTGTCAGCACGGAGCAGGAAGAGTTCGATTACCCCAAGGAAGACCAGAACGTGATGTCCCACTATGAGGGCACCGGCGGGATTCCGATCCATTCCATCGCAACCCGACTCTTGACTGCGATCTTGCAGGGCGACTACAACATCCTCTTCACCGGGCTGACGAATCCGTCGAGCCGCATGATGATTTATCGCAATGTCAGCGAGCGCCTCGAGCATCTCGCCGATTTCATCGAATGGGATCCCGACCCGTACCTGACGATTACCGACGACGGCCGCTTGGTGTGGATACTGGACGGCTACACCACTTCGGACGCCCACCCGTATTCTCAGGCGATCCGGGTGGGCAGCTTCGGCTCCCAGGTCAACTACATCCGCAACGCCGTCAAGGCAACTGTGGATGCTTATGACGGGACCACGACGATCTTCATGTTCGACACGACCGATCCGATTATCCAGTCCTACGCCAGGGTGTTCCCTAACCTGTTCCAGCCGATGGAGGCGATGCCAGCCTCGACCCGCGAGCATGCTCGCTATCCGGAGTTGATCTTCGACATCCAGGCCGAGCTCTACAGGACGTTCCACATGCGTGACCCGACCGTGTTCTACAACCGGGAGGACATTTGGGACGTGGGCAGGAGCCTCGCCGGCGACACCGGCGCCGCCGAGCGCATGAAACCGACCTACATCGTGGCGACGCTGCCGGGCGAGACCGACCCGGAATTCCTGCTGATGCTGCCGTTCACGCCGCGCAACAAGGACAATCTCAACGGTTGGATGGCGGCCCGCTGCGACGGGGACCGGCTGGGGGAACTGATCTTCTATCAGCTTTCCAAGCAGCAGCTTGTCTACGGGCCGAACCAGATCGAAGCGCAGATCAACCAAGAGCAGCAGATCGCCCGCGATCTGACGCTCTGGAACCAGCAAGGCTCCCGCGTGCTGCGCGGCGAGATGATCGCCATGCCCGTCGGGGATAACTTCCTCTACGTCGAGTCGATTTACATCCAGGCCGAGGCGGCTCGCATGCCGCAGCTGCGCAAGGTTGTGCTCGCGATGGGCGAGAGGCTGGTGTACGAGGACACCTTCGAGGATGCGCTGGCCGCGCTGGGAGACTTAGAGGCCGAAGACGCTGCGGCTCTGCTTGCCTCGGCCGCGGCCGAGGCGGGACAGCCCGTCGCCGACGCTGCGGAGCCGCCGATCCTTACGGTCGCCCGCCGCCTGGCGGAGTTGCGCAGGCAGGCCATTCGGCTAGCCGAGGACATCGAGGCGCTCGAGCGCGATGTCGAGCGCTGATCAGGGCTTGGCGCCTGGCCCGCTCCAGTCCGCTACGAAGATGTTGAACTCGTAGCGCGAGCTGGCGTTGCGGTCGGACGCGAACACCAGCTGCGAACCGTCCGGCGAGAACTCGGCAAACGACGTGAAGCCGCCGAACTCGGTCACTTGGCGCAGGCCCGAGCCGTCAGTGCGCATCAAGAACAGGTCGAATTCGCGGCTGTCGCAGTTGTTCCGGTTCGACGAGAAGATGATGTGCTTGCCGTCTGGAGTGAATTGCGGGGCGAAGCTGGCGCAGCCGAACTCGGTGAGTTGCTGCATGCCGCTGCCGTCGGCGTTGCCGGCGAAGATCTCCATCTTCATCGGTGCCGTCAGGTTCTGTGCGAGCAGCTCCGCGTACGTGTCGGACGCCGATCCCTCCGCTGGATGGTTCGCCCGCAGCACCAGCATCTCGCCATCGGCCGAATAGAACGCCCCGCCGTCGTATCCGAACGCGGTCGTCAAGCGGGTCTTGTTCGAACCGTCCAGATCCATGGACCACAGATCCAAGTCGCCGGAATCCATCGAGGTGTAGACGATCTTCTCCTGTTTCCAGTTGACAGTTGCCTCGGCGTCGTAGCCGTCTGCGTCGGTGAGCCGCACGGGCTCGGAACCGTCCAAGTCGACGCGAAAGATGTCATATCCGGCGTGCACGGGCCACACATAGCCCTTGCTGCGATCTGGGCGCGGCGGGCAGCTGTCGCCTGCCAGGTGGGTCGATGCATATACGATGCTCTCGCCATCGGGCAGGAAGTAGCCGCAAGTGGTGACCCCCTTGCCCGTGGACACCATGCGCTGGTCGGAGCCGTCCGCATTCATGACGTAGATCTGGTCGCATGAAGCGTCGCCACGCGTGGCCTGAAAGACCAGCTTGCTTCCGTCCGGCGACCAATATGCCTCGGCGTTCTGGCCGCCGAACGTGAGCTGGCGGATGTTCGACAGCAGCGGACCCGATTCGGCTGAAGCGTCCTCGGACGGGGTTTGCTGGGGCCCGGCACAGGCCGCGCAGAGCGCGAGTGCCAAGCACGCTGACCAGTGAATGCGCATGTGACTCCCTTTCGGACCATTCTAGTAGTGGCGTTTCGGCGTCTGCGAACCAGGCAGGCTGAACTGATCCCCCGGCGGAGCGCGCGGCCGTCGCTCAGCGGCTCGCCTTGAGGTCCCGCGATCGCCATACCCAGGTGCGGTCTGGCATAGCGACCTCCCGCAAGAGCCTGCCGAAACACCTCGATCCCACTCTCGCGCAACGTCTTGAGCCATTGGGCAATCAGATGGCGGTACAGTGAAGCGAAGATGGGACCGGGCCGAACGACGGCATTAGTTGGCCAGCGGATATCTTGCCGATGTGAATGACCGATATCGACGCAGTCACGAATGATCTCCTGGACTTGGCAGCCACAGACGAGTGGACGCCGCAGTTGATGGAGGTTCACATGGAGCACCTCGAAGCGGTGTTCGACATCTTCGATCTTGAGGGGGATGAACTGTTGGAGACGCTCGGTGAGGCTGCCGCTACGCTGACCGCGTTCATCGCCGAGGACTTTTTCACTGCCCGGTTCGGCGAGCACGGCGAACTGAACATAATCGACGAGTATCTCAGGGGGCACGGCTCGAGGGCGTCGGAACCGGCAAGAAAGTATCTTGAAGCGCTGCGGGACTCCACTGCCTCGCTGTACGAAGTCGTCGGCGTCGACTCCGGGCAGAGCATGACTGTGCGCGATCTGCTCGTGCCGCGCGAGAAGGTGACCGTACGGGAGCACCGAGCTTCGCAGGCAGCTTCACTGTGGGACCGCATTGGCGCGCGCGTCGTGCCGTTGGATGGGGAGAGCGTCTTTACCGGTGCCGTTCTTCTTTTTCGCTACGACGCCGCGAAGCAAGTGCTGTGGGCATTCGACGAATTGCTCAAGAAGGCGATCCGGGCACGCCGCAAGTCCAGCAAGCACAGAAGGCGGCGTGGGAGGTCAGCGGCGACACTTCGAGAGCGAGAGGAACTCATCCACCATCTGCCGCACGCCCGGATACTCACGCATTTCTGGGTGACGGACTTACTGGCACAGGTCATGGCCCCGTTGCCGGAGTTGCGAAACACCGACGACGAGGTGATGCTCCTCTGCGAAGTGCGTTTCCCAATCGTCGGAGACGAGGCGAAGGTCTCGGCCCTGTTGGACGGAATCGAGGGATTCGAACGGGACAGCGAGGGTGCAGGGCACTGGAGGTGGTGCGCTCCCGGGTCGCCGACGCAACGTCGGGCGAGAGCTCGCGGAAGAGATTCGGTTGCAGCATCAGGGGGCGCAACGTCCACGACGGCTCTCGGATTCGCCGAAATCGGGGCTGGCCTGTTGAAGTTGAGGGTGAACTCGATGGAGCGGGCCGAGCGGGGACACAAGTTGTTGTCCTCTCATCTGGGAGATCTCGTAGGGTCGGCGCTGACATCGAGCCAAGAGCCGAGTCAAGCGCTGCAGGAGTACCGCGCTAAGCAGCGACAGGAGGAGGTCCGGATTCCGACCGAGGAAGAGGTGAAGGCTATCCATTTGCACCTCGACGACCATTACAGGCAAACGCTCGACGAGCCGCTCCCAATGCTGGGCGGCAAGACATTGCGGAAGGCAGCGGCGACCAAGAACGGCCGCCAAGAGGCCATCGACTGGCTCAAGCAGCTGGAGAACATGGAGCACCACCGTGCCGCGACAGAGGGACATTCGCCCTACGACACGGGTTGGATCTGGCAGGAGCTAGGTATCGAACGGCCAGGCTGAGCGGCGGCGCATCCCGTTACGTAGGACTCGTTTGTCTCGTCGAGGGGACGACGGCTGAGTCAAGTCTCGATTCTTGAATCGGTCCGAACCACGAGCCTTCTTGCGAGCGGTTGGCCGGGACCAGCGGAAAGATGCTTGGAACGGTGGTGGTCTCGAGGCGCACATCGAAGGGGTTTCGCACGATCAGCTCGGTGGGAGGCAGTCCTCATGCGATTCCCGTCATCGTCGAGTTGGTACCCTGCAGTTCCGCAGGGCTTATTCTGTGGCTGATGGTAGGGATAGTTCCGCCCCAACCTGCACTCGCGAATGGCCGGCAGCGGATTTGCCTGGATCAGCGATTCAGATCGCAGGGGCGCAGTGCCAGTGAGCGTCAAGTTGACCGTGCGCGCTGCAAGGCATGGCTGGTCGCCGGGGCCTGTGTACTCATTAACAAAGAACTCACGCTAAGATATCAATGAACTGACAAAGAGCTCTTCTTATTGATGCGAATTCGCTTCCCCTATCTCCGCGTTGCGGCTCTGGTCTTGGCCTTGGCGGCAGCGGTGCTTCGCCCGGCAGTTGCACAACAGCTGCAGTCGACTGTCCCTGGCTCGGGTGTCGAGGCCGTGCGTCAGGCCCTTGCCCCACCAAGTCCGCAACGCCGGGCGAATGCTCCCGAGGTTTTCAAGGGAATCTACCTCTCCTTCTGGTCGGCGAGCATGCCGAGCCGGGTTGACAACGCGATCCAGCTCGCCCAGGACGGGCTGATCAACACCGTTGTGATCGATGTCAAGGATGCCATGGGGCGCGTGGGCTTCGATTCCAGCGTGCCGCAGGTCGTCGAATACCGGTCGCGGGAACGGATCATTTCGGACTTGAGCGCCTTGGTTCGCAAACTCCATGCGGGCGGACTGCACGTGGTCGCCCGCATGGTGACGTTCAATGACCCGATGCTAGCCCGCGCCCGACCAGATTTGGCCGTGCACAGCAAGGTTCTGCTGGACGAGAAAGGGCCGCAGTTGTCTGCCGAGACGTTCTGGCAAGACGAGCGCGGCCTGCTGTGGGTCGATCCGGGGTCGCGCGAAGCTTGGGACTATAACATCGCGATCGCCAAGGACGTGCTTTCGCGCGGCGTAGACGAGGTGAACTTCGACTACATCCGCTTTCCTTCGGGCGGCAGCCTGGATGACATGCACCTGCCTGTCACTGCAGAAGACGAACCCAAGCGCGACGTGATCGTCCGTTTCTTCGGGCATCTCCGCGAACAGCTCCCCGACGCGCGCCTGTCGGCGGACCTGTTCGGGCTCGTCACCGTCTCTCGCGACGACCTTGGCATCGGCCAGGTGATCGAAGACGCCCTGCCATACTTCGATGCCTTGTGCCCCATGGTCTATCCCTCGCACTATGCGGAAGGTTTCTACGGTTTCGAAAACCCCGCTGAGCACCCCTACGAGGTCGTCAACTATTCGATGCGGCTGGCAAGCGAGCGGCTCCGGGCACATGCGGCGACTGCTCCCCTAAGAGCCGAGCTTATCCCTTGGCTGCAGGACTTCAACATCGGAGCGGAATACGACGCCGACATGGTCAGGGCCCAGATTCGAGCCGTCTCCGACGCCATGGGCGCGGACTACCGCGGATTCCTGCTGTGGAGTCCGAAGAACCAGTACTCGACGGCCGCGCTGCGCTAGCGCGGAATCGGCGCGCCTGCGAGGGCGGGAGCCCGGCCCTCAAGCGCCGCGATGCAAGGCGCGCGAACGCAGGCGGGCTGCTATCTGGCAGCACGTCGGCTGCGGTGCCGCAGTCGGGACGCCATTCCGGTCCCGAGCCCGATCTTGTTCCACAGAAGCAGAATAGGTTGTATTCGCAACCGCAGGATATACTGTCTGTAGTTGCGAAGTTGCCCATCGTTCCGCTAGGCTAAGCGTGCAGTGACCGCTGTCACACGCGCTCTGCCATTCGCTGGCCGCTTTCTTCGCTGCCAGCGGGCCGGGCGCTGCGGGCGCGGATCTTTGGAGGCAAACGGCACATGCTGAGGCTCAAGCAGATCGATCTGGTCGGCTTCAAGTCGTTCTGCACCCGGGAACACTTGAAGTTCGCCGGAAACGGCCTGGCCGCCGTGGTCGGCCCCAACGGCTGCGGCAAGTCCAACATCTGCGATGCCGTGAACTGGGTGCTCGGCGAGCAGTCGGCCAAGTCCCTGCGGGGCGGGCGCATGCACGACGTCATCTTCGCCGGAACGCGCCACCGCAAGCCCGCAGGCATGGCCAAGGTCACCCTGACGCTGCATGACCCAGACGACACGATAAAGCGGCTGTTCTCCAGCAATGGCCGCTCTGGCGCGCCCAAGGTTCCGGCGAGCCCCACGCCGGGCGAGGTCGCGGTCACCCGCAAGCTGTTCAGCAACGGCACGAGCCAGTACATCCTCAACGGCAAGAGCGTCCGCCTGCGCGACGTGCAGGACCTGTTCCTCGGCACCGGTCTCGGCCCGAACCATTACGCCATCATCGAGCAGGGCCGCATCGGACAGCTCTTGACGGCCCGCTCGCTGGACCGCAGGGCTTTCGTCGAGGAAGCTGCCGGCGTGACGCGCTTCAAGTCCCGCCGTAAGCTCGCCGAGCTAAAGCTCGCCAACACCGAACTGAATCTCGAGCGGGTCCACGACATCCTTCAGGAAGTCGCTCGCCAGGCGAATTCTCTCAAGCGCCAGGCGGAACGGGCCGAGCGCTACGAGACGTACCGCGAACAGCTGCGGGAGGCCCTCAGCCTAGCGTTCGCCGGTCAATTCCGCCGCTTGGAGTCCAGCCGCGCGACGCTGGAATCCGAGACTGCCCTCGCCAAGCAGCGCTTGGCCGCGGTCTCAGACGAGACGCGCGAACTGGAGTCTGAGTTCTCCGGCAAGCGCGAGCGCGAGCAGGAATGGGAGGCGCAGTTGGAGGTCGAGAGGGCCGAACTGTCGGACCTGCGCATCGACGAGGAACGGATGCGCGAGCGCATCCAACAGCAGACGCGCACCATCAGCGACAACGCCGGCCGCCAGCAGCGGGCAGTGGAGGATTTGGAGACGGCCTCTAGCCGTGTCGACGCGCTGGAAGCTGGCGTGCACAGGGAGCGGCACGAAGTCTCCGAGCTAGAGGGCGCCGCGAGCGCGCTGCGGCACAAGCTTGAAGGCAAGGAGGTCGAGTGCAGCGCCCAGCAGAGCAGCTTGGCCGACACGCATGCTGAGCAGGAAGCCTGCCGGGTGAGGATGTTGGACTCGCTCAACGCGCTCTCGGACACGAAGGGACGCCTGGGCAAGCTCGACGAGACCCTGTCCGGTTGCGACACGCGCCTCGAGCGCGCTCGATCCAGCAGCGCAGCAGCCGAGAGCGGCATCGCTTCGGCCACCACGCGCCGCGAGGCGCTGCTGGCCCAAGCCGCGAAGATGACAGACGCGGTCGGCGGGCTGCGCGCTCGACGCGATGCGTTGCGCGAGGCGGTGGAGCAGGGCACATCGAGCCTGGGTTCACTGCGCAAGGCTGCCGAGGGCCAGTGCGCAGAGCGCTCTGCCCTGGCGGCAAGGCGCGATTCTGTACACGAGATGCTGCAGCATCGCGCCTACGGCGCAGAAGCCGTCAAGGACATCTTCGACGCTCTCGAACGCGAGCCCGCCGAGGGCTTCGCCCCGCTGGGCGTGCTGGCTGACTTCTTAGAGGTAGAGGCAGGCTATGAGCGGGTGGCGGAGCAATTCCTCGCGGAAGAACTCGAGCACGTAGTGGTGGGCAGCTGGGCCGAGGCTGCGCGTGGTGCGCAGTTGGTCCGCGATGAGTTCGGCGGTCGGGCAGCCTTCCTGCTGGTCCAGCGCGAGGCGGATGGAGAGCCCCAGGCACGGCAGGGGCTGGAATCGGCGGTCCGGCTGACGGATCACGTGCGGCTGGTCGCGCGCGGCGGCGCGGCGGTACCCGCCCTGTTGCCCAAGCTGAGAGATGCGTTCCTGGTAGAGGATCCGGCGATAGCAGAACGCCTGGCTGGCCTGCACCCCGATCTGTACTTCGTGCTGGCAGACGGAACGTGGTACCGCGGACCGGTCGTTCAGGCCGGCCGCAAGTCTTCCAGCGGCCCGCTCGTCCTCAAGCAGCAACTGCGGGAACTGGCGCCCGCGCTGCAGCGCGCCGAACAGGCATTGGCGCAGGCAGAGCAGGACATCGAAGCTGCCGAGGACGCGGTAAGGCGCGACCGCGGCGAGCTCGAGACCGTGATGGCCAGCCTGCAGGACACGGAAAAGGAAGCGCTCGCAGTCCAGCACGAGGTCAGTCGGTCCGAGAGTGTCGTCGCGGATTTGCAGCAACAGGCGCAGCAAGCAGCCGCAGACATCGAACGCCTCGAGGTCGAGCGCTCAAGCGCCGAGAGCGACCGCCAGCAGGCAATGGACGACCGCACCAGGCTCGAGGGCGAATACGCCGACGCCAGGGCCCGTTCAGCCGACCTCGCCGAACACGCCCAGGCCAGTCAGGCAGTACTGGCGAGCCTGCAAGAGGAGCGGACGACGCTGCGGACCGAGGCAGCCGCGATGGACGAGCGGCTCCGGTCCGGCATCAACTCGGTGCGACGGGCGGAGGCGGCATTGGCCGAGCAGCGCCAGCGAGCCAAGGACTTGCAGGAGCAGATCCAGCGCTGGACCGACGAGAGCCAGGAATTGACCGAGAGCAACCGGACACTGGAAGAGCAGGTCGTAGGCGCGGGCAAGCGCCGCGAGGCGTTGCAAGCGCAGATCAGCGAAACGTCCGACAACCTCAAGCAGTCGCGGGCCCGCACGGGCGCTCTGATGGAAGCGATCCGCGATCAGCGCGCCGATGTCGAGGCTGCGCGCGAGCTGTGTTCGGGCAAAGAAGTCGCCTTGGCGCGGCTGCAGTCGGACATCGAGCACTTGGAGAGCCAGTGCAATGCCGAGCTGGACCAGCCGATCGCCGAGATTGCCCACAGAGCGCCGGAGACCCTTTCGGAAGAGGAACTCCGGCAGGCCGAGGAGCGTCACCGATCGATCCGCGACAAGATCGATCGCCTTGGCCCGGTCAACGTCCTCGCCCGGCGGGAATACGAGGAGGTGTCCGAGCGCAAGCTATTCCTCGAGACACAGCAGCAGGACCTGCTGGACTCGATCCGCAACACCCGCGAGGCAATTCGGGAAATCGACACTGCCAGCCGCGAGCGCTTCGAGGATGCCTTCGAGGCGATCAATCACAATTTCCGGCGCGTGTTCGCAACACTGTTCGGCGGCGGCATTGGCGAGTTGAGGCTGTCCGACCCGGCCGATGCCGATGGCTCCGGGATCGAGATCGTCGCGCAGCCGCCCGGCAAGCGCTTGCAGAACATAGCCCTGCTCTCGGGCGGCGAGAAGTCGCTCACCGTCATGGCGCTGCTGTTGGCGACATTCCGCTACCAGCCCAGCCCGTTCTGCGTCTTGGACGAGGTGGACTCGCAGCTGGACGAAGCCAACACCATACGGCTGCGGGGCCTGATCCAAGAAATGGCTCCCGAGACCCAGTTCATCGTGATCACTCACTCCAAGACCATGATGGAGGCGGCCGAGGCGCTCTATGGCGTCACGATGGGCGAGGCCGGCGTTTCGAAGCTCGTCTCGGTGCGCATGGCCGGGAGCAGGATCGCGGAAATGCCGCAGGGGATGGGAGCGCAGGACAGGGAAGCAATCGTGGCGTGAGGCCTCTCCGCACCCGCAAGGCCGCCTTCCGCGCCTGTCTGGGCTGCCCCTTATAATCGTGTGCGACGCGGCGCCGCGCGACGCTCCCTGCCCGCGATCCCGAGAAGCGCATGAGTCGAACACGAGTGGCGTTCCAAGGGGCGCGCGGGGCGTTCAGCGAGCAGGCTAGCAAGCAGATCCTGGCGGGCAGGGAACTGTCGTTCGAGCCGTGCGAGAAGTTCTTCGAGGCCTTCGAACTCTTGCGCGACGCCGCCGTCGACTACGCCGTCATCCCGGTCGAGAACACCCTGCACGGTTCCGTGCACGAGAACTATGACCACCTGCTGAACTACCGTCCCGAAATCTTGGCCGAGACCCATGTGCGGATTGTCCACAACCTGATTGGGCGGCCTGAGGCCTCTCGCTCCCAGATCAACCGGGCGATCTCCCATCCGGTGGCGCTGGCACAGTGCTTGGACTTCTTCCGCCGCAACCCCGGCATCAGCGCCGAGACACACTACGACACCGGCGGGAGCGTGAAGACGGTCATGGACGGAGACGACCCGAGCTTGGGTGCGGTGGCTTCGGCCGCCGCTGCGGAGTACTACGGCGCGAACATCATCGAGACCTCGATCGAGGATGATCCGGAAAATTACACGCGGTTCTTCCTGCTCGGTCGCGAGCCCTCGCCGGCCGAGCCCGCCGGCGCGTGCAAGACTTCGCTGGTGTTCATCACCAAGAATGTCTCCGGGGCTCTGTTCAAGTGCATGAGCGCCTTCGCGCTGCGGGACATCAACCTGACCAAGATCGAGTCGCGCCCGCTGAAGGGCCGCCCGTTCGAATACTGCTTCTATGTCGACATCCTGGCCTCGCCGCAGGAAGAGAATTGCGCCAACGCCATGGCGCACCTAGCCGAGGTCACGGAGTTCTTGGCCGTGCTGGGCTCTTACGAGCCCGCCAGTGTGCCCGGCGGGAACTAATTCCTCTTATCTCGGTGGGCCGGAGGCCGGGCCTCGGATCGGAACTGGCTGCCCGGGCTGGCTGGTGTACCGTAGTACCGACTCGACCGGCGTACGGCGGCCAAGCATCGCGTCGAACGAGAATCCAGCCCATGCGCCAGATCCATGCCATGGTTGCGGCCTTGGCTTGCGGAGCGCTCGCTTGCGGTCCCGGCGAGACCGGTGCCGACCGCACGTCCGGAAGGAAGCCCAATATCGTCCTCATCATGGCGGACGACCTGGGAGCGGAAACGCTCGGCTGCTATGGGAACACGGTTCACTCCACCCCGCGCCTGGACCAGATGGCAAGCGAGGGCGCGCGTTTCGAGAACGCGTTTGCCACTCCCGTCTGCAGCCCCACCCGGGCGATGATCCTGACCGGCCTGCATCCCAATAGGACTGGTGTCTTGGAGCGCCTCGACAGTCCTCTCGACACCGAGAGGACGAACCGACTCCCCACGCACCTGCCGACCTTCGCGAGCGTGTTTCGGGCCGCGGGATACGTCACTGCGATCGCGGGGAAATGGCATCTGGGGGACTTTCAGGCCCATCCCGACCAGCCGGCGTCGCACGGCTTTGACGAGCACTGCTTATGGGTGCAGTACTGGGACGGCGAGCGACGCAGCCGATACTACGGCCCCCACAACTGGGAAAACGGATCGTATCGGGTTCATGGCGAAGAGACGTTCGGGCCAGACTATTACAGCGACTTCCTCCTCGACTTCATCGAGCGCAATCAAGACCGCCCGTTCCTGGCCTACTATCCAATGAATCTGATTCACGGCCCCCTCGTCGCGCCGCCGGGGCTTAAGGCTCTTGCCGAGACCAAGTACCCCGACGACCTCGGGCCGAACGAGCGGCGAGCGGGACACATGACTACGTACATGGACGCAATCGTCGGTAAGTTTCTGGACAAGATCGAGGAACTCGGTCTAGACGAAGACACCTTGGTCGTATTCACAGGAGACAACGGCACTGCTGGCAACTTGGAGAGCCGCCTCGGCCCGTTCAAGCTGATGGGCGGCAAGCGGACCATGAACGAGGCCGGAACGCGGGTCCCGTTAATCGCCCGCTGGCCGGGAACGATACCCGCTGGAACCCGCGATGCGTTCTTCTCACTGCTGGACGTGATGCCCACGTTGAGCGCGGTGGCGCGCATCCCCATGGGGCATCCCGTCGACGGCATGGACCTGTCCCATTCCCTCTTGGGCAGGCCTGGCAAGGACCGCGAGTATTTCTCGATGGCGTTCGAGGGGGATGTGTATTTCGTTCGAGACAAACGCTTTCGGCTTCACGAGGACGGGCGCCTTTATGACATCCCGGTGTCCGCCGACGAAACGCGCTACAGCATGGATTCCTTGGCCGGCAAGTCAAGCCACGCGGACGCGCGGGAACGGCTCCAAGCGCGTCTGGACTTGTACATGGGGATCCGCAAGGCCGACGAATCCTACAGCATCGTTCCGTTCGGAACGGGCGGTGACCGGTTCAAGAACGCCCAAGATGCTGCCGGCCAAACCGAGACCGATGCGCCGCGGTAGTCGCCCCTCCCTGCCATCGCCCAAGCACTGGCTGACGCCAGAGACTATGGCTGGGAGATGCCCGATGGCTCGATGGCTCGGCCCGCGACTGGCCCTCGCCGCCCTGGGCGCGACGCTCGCCTCTGCGGGTTGCGGCGGGAACGGCCAGGCGGACGGCGCGCTACCCAACATCGTGCTGGTTCTCGCCGACGACATGGGCTACGGAGACGTGGGGTCCTACAACCCCGAGTCGCGCATCCCGACGCCCAACATGGATCGGCTGGCCGCCGAGGGGGTCCGCTTCACCGACATGCACTCGCCGGATGCGGTCTGCACGCCGTCTCGGTACGGATTGCTGACGGGACGCTACTGCTGGCGCACCCGGCTGCAACGCACAGTGCTGTTCAACTACGAACCTCCTCTGATCGAACCCGATCGCTTGACGCTTGCATCACTGCTGAAGCGCAAGGGCTACCGCACGGGCATGTTTGGCAAGTGGCACCTGGGGCTCGACTTCGCCGTCAAGGAGGGCAAGCACGTTGACTTCGAGCGGCCGCTGCCTTGGTACGCCGGGCCGGATCCAGATCCGGAAGTGGGCGCGAGCATCGATTTCTCTACGCCCGCCTCGGGCGGGCCGACCGACCTGGGATTCGACGAGGCGTTCTACACGGCCGGCTGCTCGACCGACCAGGAACCGTTCTGCTTCATCCGGAATGGAGCGTTTCTCGGGATGGAGAACGCCAGCTACCGGCATCCAACAGGGAGCTGGCGATCGGGAATGGCGGCCGAGAACTGGGTGAACGAGACCGTCGACGTGCGGTTCACGGAAGAGGCCGCCGACTTCATTGCACGGACCCATGAGAGCGGTTCCGAAGCACCGTTCTTCGTCTATCTGGCGTTGTCGGCACCGCACTCGCCGCATCTGGTTCCGGAGTTCGCTGCCGGCAGGAGCGAGGCAGGAGTCCGCGGCGACATGGTCTGGCTGGTCGACTGGGCGGTCGGCCAGATCATGGACACTCTGGAGCGACTTGGAGTCGCGGAAAGCACCCTGCTGATCGTGACCAGCGACAACGGGCCCTTGCGGGGTTCCCTCGAGCCGGGAGCCCGCGAGAGCACGGCGACTGTCTCCAACGGGCACCGGTCCGCAGGTCCGCTGCGCGGATTCAAGGGTCGGATCTACGAAGGCGGCCACCGCGTCCCGTTCATCGCCCGCTGGCCCCAGAGGATCCAAGCGGGCACCGTCAGAGAGGAGCCGCGATCATTGGTCGACCTGTTTGCGACCTTCGCCGCAGCTGTGGGGGAGAGGTTGCCGGACGACGCGGGAGAAGACAGCTTCGACATGCTGGCAGCGCTCGAAGGATCGGACGGCGGCGCGGCGCCCCGGCCGGCAATCGTGCATCATTCAGGGGGCGGCGCGTTCGGGCTTCGCGACGGACGATGGAAGATCGTGTTCGGCCACGGCGAGCGGGTCGTCCAGCCGATGGAGGGTGCCGGATACCTGTTTGACTTGGAAACGGATCTGCGCGAGACGACCGACCTGTGGGACGAGCATCCGCTGGAGGTCGAGCGGCTCACGGCGATGATGGAAGATTTTCGCAGGCAAGGCCGTAGCGTGCCGGGACGCTGACGCCTTGAGTCCCCGCCGGAAGAGGGAAGTTCGATGATGCGCTCGCCGGAAAGGCGCCCTCATCGTTGCGGCAGCCCCGGATGTCCCTTTTCTCGGAATCGAGTCAGGCAAACGGGCGGGACTTGCTAGTACTGGCAGGTCGCCGGTTCGGACTTGACGAAGTAGTCCCTATAGTTCTTGGCCTTCGCATCCATGCAGCCAGCTAGGTTGAGCAGCTCGACCTTCCTGAATTCGACCGGATGGCTCTCGCTTTGCAGCGAGATGTAGCCCCCTCCGAGCAATTCGCCGTCCCGCTTGATCTTGGGGTCGTGCCCCTCCACGTTGCCCCCGCCGTATTGGGGCATTTCGTACTCCAGGACGAGGTCTCCTTCGACGTAGTGCCGGAACGAGGAACTTCCCAAGACCAAGATCTCTGTCCGCACCCACTGCTCGCCGCGGTAGGTCTTGGATGTCGAGTTCGTGCAGTGGCGCGTTAGCAGTGTGCCGTCGCGCACGACATTCGTGCCGGGCGTGCAGAGATTCGCGGTGGTGCGTTCGCCCTCCGCCAGCCCCCCTAACAGCTGGACTTCGATCGAGATGGGGAATGTCTGGTCCTTGCCCATGGTCTCGGGGGCGGGCGAGTGCAGCATCAGGCCACTGTTGCGCACGGCCCACCCCGGGCCTCCCTCGGACTGCTCTCCTACGAAGCGGTACTCCACTGCCAGGCGGTAGTAGGAAAAGGGGTCCTTGTAGAAGATGTGCCCGAAACGCTCGTTGAACGGCCCGTAGGCCTCGTAGCCGGTCTGCATCGCCCCGTTGGCGACGCGGAACGTGTTGCCGAAGTTCTCGCCGAGCTCGTGTCCGCGGATCTTGGGCGTCCAACCGTCTAGGTTCTTGCCGTTGAAGAGCTGTATCCAGTCCTCGCTGGTTTGCGCGGCGGCCGCTGACGCAAAGACAGCTGCCATGAGGAGGCACGCGATTCGTAGTTGCATCTTGGAAGCCAGTATAGCCAGACCCGATGCCCCCCGACGGTACAGCGGTAGCGTCCGCCGCGGAGTGCAGCCGACAGGTTCTGCGGGCACTGGAGAGCGGATCCGAGCGGTCGCGGGTGCGGGTGCTCGACAGCGAGGCCGGGCCGGCCAAGCTGGTATCCTGCTTGAGATCGGGCCAGACCCGCGCTTCCCGCATGACCGACGCACAACGCCACGAACTGTTTCAACTAGTCAACTCCGACTCGGACCCAACCGCCGTCGCCACGGCCCTGACCTCCCACTTCGAAGCCGACGACCTAGCCCGCGGAGCGGCTGTGTCCGCCTATGGCGGAGAGTTCATCTGGGCAGTCCGGTCCGACAGCCGTCCGCATCTCTACGTGGACGACGAGCCGGCACCGCCCATGGACCGGCTGCCGGAAAACCTGTGGGTGCACAGCCGTCGTGTCCGCACCGGCACCTCGCACGCCCACTACTACCGCGTCGATACGTCGGTGCTGGGCGGCCGGCGGTTCGACACCGCCGCCTACGGCGAGGACTCGTACGCGCAGGATGGGGTGCCGCAGGGAGAGTACTCCGACGAGCTGTTCCACGAGAGCCCGACCTATCGCGGCTGGAAGGTCTCCTACTGGCTCTACGCCTCGCCCGGCGTGGATCCGGCCAAGCCGTCGGCCGTCATGGTGTGGCAGGACGGCCACCGCTTCTTGCAGCGCGACCAGCGCTCGCGGATCGCCGTCGTGGTGGAGAACCTTGTTCACAAGAAGAAGATCCCGCCCATGGTCTTGGTCTTGATCGCGCCGGGCTACATCGGCAGCCACGATAATTCGTCCTCCTACGCGCCGCGCGAAATCGGGCACATGCGCAGCCTGCTCTACGACACGTTCAACGACGACTACAACAAGATGGTGGTCGACGAGATCTTTCCCGAGGTGCACAAGACCTATCGCCTGCGGGACGACGGCTACAGCCGCGCCATCGGCGGGCAGTCTTCCGGGGGCATCTGCTCGCTGAACTCGGCCTGGTTCAGGCCACACGCCTTCAGCCGGGTGCTGTCCCGAATCGGCAGCTATGCCAGCATCCAGTGGCGCTGGGGGCAGGAAAATCCGTTCGGCGAGTATCCGCTGGGACGCTTCGGTGACCGCGATCCGTGCGAGCCCCTGGACGGCGGCAACATCTGGCCGTTCCTGATTCGCAAGCGTGATCGCAAGAACATCCGCATCTGGCTCGAGGACGGCACCTACGACTTGGAAAATGCCCACGGCAGCTGGCCGCTGCAGAACATCCAGCTGGCGAACTCGCTGAAGATGAAGGAGTACGACTTCAAGTTCAGCTTCGGCAACGCCCAGCACAGCACCACCTACGGCGATGCGGAACTGCCCGCCGCGATGACCTGGCTATGGCGCGACTATGATCCGCTGATGACCCATCAGGCCTTTGTCATGGATGCGGACGAGAAGGACAAGCCGTACTTCCGCGTCAAGATCTGCAACCGGTGACGCGCGCTGGGCCGCCATTCGCTCAGAATTTGGAGATCTCAAGCTCCTTCGAAGTGATGAATTCGAGCAGGGTGGGCACGCCCTGCTCGGTCTTGGCAATGCCGCGCCTGATAGCGGGCACGATCTCGGCGGGATCCGTGACGCGCTCGCCGTAGCCGCCGAGCGCGTTGGCGAACTCCGCGTAGTTTCCTGAAATGTCAGTGCCGCGAAACTTCTCGGTCGCGACTCGCATGACGGGAATTTCGATGGCCATGCTGAAGTTGTTGGACAGCACAGAGAGGATCGGGATGCGCTCCCGGACCGCCGTCTCGAAGTCCATTCCGGTGAATCCAATGGCCGCGTCGCCCCACCAGTTGATGCAGAGCTTGTCGGGGTGCTCCAGCTTCGCACCCATCGCAAGCCCGAGACCGTAGCCCAGCTGCGTCGTCTTGCCCCAGCCGATATAGCTCAGCGGCTCGACGCTCTGCCAGAACGGAGTCAGCTGGTCCCGCGGGCTGCCCGCGTCGTGGGTGATGATCGTGTTGTTGATATCGACAGTCGCCCCGAGATCCCGGATCACCCTGTAGGGGTTGATCGGGGCATCGGGGCAGTCGAGCTTCGCGCTCCAGCGGGACCGCCACGCGGCATGCTGGGCGGCGATCTCGGCACTCAGCGCAGCGGCACGGCCCCGCGGCTGGGCAAGCCGTTCGCGGACCTCCTTCAACAACGCTGCCAGCGTGAGCCGCGAGTCGCCGACCAAGCCGAGGTCGATCGGCACGTCCTTGTGCAGGTCGGCTGTGTCGATGGTGGCTTGGATCACGCTTGCCTGGCCCAGGTACTTCGGCCATGGGACGCCGAAGCCAGTCTGGGTGAAGCTTGCTCCGATGCCGAAAATGACATCCGCCTTGGACAAGAAGGCGTCGAGCTCGGCGGAATAGGCCCTGCCCCCGGATTGGAGCGAAAGCGGATGCGTCTCGGGGAAGGCGCTCTTGCCCTCGATGCTGGTCGTAACGGGGGCCTCGAGCAGTTCGGCGAGCTCGCGCAGCTCGGGCCACGCTTTGCCGTAATGCACGCCCTGACCCGCATAGATGACGGGCAGTTCGGCTTCGACGAGGATCTTCGCGGCCTCGCGCACGGCCGCCGGGTCTGGAGCGCTTAGCGTTCGGATCGACGGGCGGTAGTTGAGTTCTCCGGGGAATTCCTCGTTGAACAGGTCCCACGGCACTTCGACCATGCACGGACCGGGCCGCCCGTTCTTGGCTTGGGTGAACGCTCGGCGGATGGCGTTCGGAACCTCTTGCGCGAGCGTGACCTGCTCGACGGACTTGGTGACGTTCTGGAAGTTCACCAGCGAGCTAAAGTTGGGTTGGACATTCGTCCTTGCGCGCGGGTAGCCTGCCGGGATCACGACCATCGGGACGGACTCGCTGTAGGCCTGGGCCACCCCTCCGAAGGAGTTCTCGACGCCCGGGCCGTGCTGCATCGCGAATACGCCCACCTTGCCGGCCGAGCTCAGCCGGCCCGCGGCGTCCGCCATGTGCAGGCCGGTGCGCTCTTGGCGCACGATCACGGTGCGGATGTCCTCTTCCGCACAGGCCTCTACGACGGGGTTGACCGGGTAGGCGATGAGGCGATCGACGCCTTCCCGCCCGAGCATCTTGGCTATGGCACGCGATACCTTCACCTGACGCCCCTCCTCTGACGGCTAGATCGTGCGCGATGACAGCAGCGATTCATGCATTTGATTAGAGCATTTAGCGTCGACGTTGTGCTCCGGAATCCTCGCAGCATAAAAGGGGATTGCAGTGCGCCAGGGAAAGCCCTGGCAGGGAGGATGCGAATGAGCTGAAACCTTGCACCGCGAGCCAGCGGGTTCAACTCCTGCCCGGCAGAGGCGCAGCCCGCCAGCCGGAAGCGAGTGTTGCATGGCGTGCGGCGACGCCCGTCGTGAAGCGTTACACAGCAGGTGGTGAAGCGACGCTATTGAGCCTCGAAATCCTCAACGTCGACGCCTTCGTTCTTGTAATTGCGGGGACTGCACCGGAAGCGCCGCGACAGGTGAGGCGCAACGGGTCGTCCGGGGTCAGAGAACGTTTGCATAGCCACGGGATGGCTCGCCGGGGAACCTGGGAGGCCCCGTACTGTCCACGCATGAAGGCCGGAACGAGGACCACTGGCCGCAACAAAGGGTCCTGGCCCGCCCCTGCCTGCGGGGGATCGGGAGCGAACAAGCAGGCACAGCGTGGTACCGGCTGGTGAATCAATAAGCCGAAGGGAGGCAGTGCGGGGAGTCGTAGCGCCCTCATAGTACTGGTGACGGCGGGGAACCGGGACCGCCGGGACCCGTCCGAGGGAAGGGGGGTGCCACATGGACAGAACCACTGGAGGGAAACGCTGGAGAAGACTATGAGCTTCGCAAACACGAACACGAAACGACAGTGGATAGCCGAACAGGCGAGGAAGCACCCCGATTGGGTGTTCACGACGCTGCACCGCTTCATCGACCTTGAATGGATGCAGGAGGCGTATCGACTGACGCGCAAGGATGGCGCGGCAGGCATCGACGGCGTGACGGCGACGGACTATGCGAAGGACTTGGAGGCCAACCTGTTGGACCTGCTGGGCCGGATCAAGTCCGGACGCTATCTCGCGCCGCCGGTCCGGCGGCACAACATCCCGAAGGCAGACGGCACGATGCGGCCCCTTGGCATTCCAACGTTCGAGGACAAGGTGGCGCAGAGAGCGATCGTGATGCTATTGGAACCGGTGTACGAGGCGGACTTCCTGCCTTGCTCGCATGGGTTCCGCCCGGGCCGCTCCGCCCACGACGCCCTGCACGCAGTGCGGGCGGGCGTGATGGAAGGGAAGCGGTGGGTGATTGACGCGGACATCTCGAAATATTTCGACACGATTTCGCACAAGCACTTGCGGGAGTTCCTCGACCTGCGGATCAAGGACGGAGTAGTCCGCAAGATGCTGGACAAATGGCTCAAGGCTGGGGTGCTCGAAGAGGGCGTCCTGCAACGGACCGGGAAGGGCACTCCGCAAGGCGGTGTGGTCTCACCTCTCATCGCGAACACGTTCCTGCACCACGTGCTGGACCAGTGGTTCGTCGAAACGGTGCAACCACGCCTGCGGGGCAGCAGCCTGCTGGTGCGATACGCCGACGACGCCGTGATGCTCTTCGAGAACGACCGGGACGGCCAGCGAGTGCTGGCTGTACTGGGCAAGCGACTTGCACGGCACGGGCTGCGGCTTCACCCGGACAAGACGCGGTATCTGGACTTCCGACCGAACCGGCCCCACGGGCGCGGCACGGGCGCGGCATTCGACTCCCTCGGCTTCACCCACTACTGGGCGCGGACGCGGAAGGGAAGCCCCGTCGTCCGCCAGACCACGGCCAAGAGCCGGTTCGCACGCGCGCTGCGAGCCGTCAACGACTGGTGTCGCAGACACCGGCACGATGCGGTGCCCAAGCAATGGGCGCATCTGGCGAGCGTGCTGCGGGGGCACGGGAACTACTACGGTCTCAAGGGCAACAGCGTGCGGCTGTCGAGTTTTCGCTACCAAGTCACGCACATATGGCGGAAGTGGTTATCACGCCGCAGCCATAAAGCGCGCCTGAACTGGGACAAAATGCGGGAACTCCTACAGAGGCACCCTCTGCCGCAGCCCCGCATCCGGCCGCTGCCACTGCTCCGCTCTTCCCCTTGAGCGAACCTGCCATGTGAGGAACCGAGTGCGTTAGACGCGCACGCTCGGGTCTCTGAGGGGAGGGGCGCGGTAACGCCCCCTCCTACTCGACACGCAGTCGAAGCCTAGGCGGCGCGACACAGGGTCTCGTCCGCACCGCCTAGCGCGATGACTTGGCGGGGCTTACCCAGCCGCCGAGCGGCCGCGATCGGCTATCATAGGGCATCGCCAGCCCGGCTAGGAGTTTGCAATGTCGCTTGATGCCACGCGCCGCTCGTTTTTCCAAGGCATGTTCGGCAGTGCCGCCGCTGTCGCCATGGCGCAGCAAGCGCTAGCGCAGCAGGACAGCCCGAACGGCCTGCCCACCCGCCGTCTCGGCCGGACCGACGAGCAGGTTTCGATCATGTGTCTCGGCGGCTGGCATATCGGTGCTGTCGAAGACAAGGGCGAGGCCATCCGAATCATGGATGCCGCGATCGACGAGGGCATGACCTTCTTCGACAACGCATGGGAGTACCACGATGGCGGCTCCGAGGAGATTATGGGCCGCGCGCTGGCTCGCCCGGGCAAGCGCGACAAGGTCTTTCTGATGACCAAGAGCTCTGGTCGCGACGAGAAGTTCGCCCAACAGTGCTTAGACGACAGCCTCAAGCGCTTGAAGACTGACTACATCGACTTGTGGCAGTTCCATGAGATGAACTACGACAATGATCCGGACTGGGTGCTCGATCGCGGTGGCCTCAAGATTGCGCTCGAGGCGCAGAAAGCCGGTAAGGTGCGCTACATCGGCTTCACCGGGCACAAGGACCCGAGCATCCACGTCAAGATGCTCAACAAGCCCTATGACTGGGCCACGGCGCAGATGCCCATCAACGTGATGGACGCGCACTACCGCAGCTTCCAGAAGGAGGCCGTGCCGGTCTGCTTGGCCCGGGATGTCGGCGTGATCGGAATGAAGAGCTTTGGCGGCGGCGATATCCCCGCCAAGTCAGCGGCCACCCACGAGGAGTGTCGGCGGTACGCCCTGAGCTTGCCGGTATCCACCCTAGTGGTCGGGATTCGCTCCATGGACGAGCTGATGGCCGACATCAAGATCGGCCGCGGCTTCAAGCCCATGGCCGATGACCAGAAGGCTGTCCTGCTGTCCAAGGTTGCCGATTTGGCCGGGGACGGCAGGTACGAACGGTTCAAGTCCACGCAGGACTTCGATGGACCCAGCCCTCGCAAGCAGCACGGGTTCGCAGTCTAGTCCCACTCCCCGGCGACCTCGCAGTGGCAGCGCTGCCAGCGCATTCGTGTCAGGTGCCCACTGACGGTCGGAGCCCTCACGCGATGCCGTTCTCGTCGAGAGCCTTCTGGACCCGTGAGGCAGGTATCAGCGGTGTGCCTGGTGGTACGTCGAACGAGGGGAAACGAGATTCCTTCCCCGCGTCGCACATCCGTAGCGTATCGAATCGAAGCGCATGGCGGGCCATCTCGGAAAGTACGGCACCAAGGCTCTTGCCCGTCGCCCTCGATTGGCGCAGTGCCTCCCCATAGATGTCGTCATCCAAGGTCACAGTCGTCCTCACGGGAACCACGATACAGTGGCGCAGGTGCATCGTCAACGGTTCTCGCATTCCCGCACTGCGGGATCGGTAGCGGGCAAAACACGTGTTCTGCTCTCCCCTGTACGTCCCGCTCTCGTGGAACGACTCCCCGGCCAGCTGGCCTCTGGGCACTCTCTCCCGCGGGTACGAATCCTCGCCGTAAGCCGCCTCGTGGCGTCGGACCCGGACGCGTGCAAGCAGTAGCGACTCTCGCCGGCGTCCCGGGAGCCGCTTCGACCGGGTCCGCCGCAGGTGCCCGGGAAGCGCCGCAGGCCAAGCGGAAACTCGGAATCCCGCCCGTAGCAGGCGGCTCCTCGACAATCGGGCCCGGCCTCAGTACCATCAACGTCTTGATGCGACGCGTTCAAAGACTCGCCACCCTCTCCTGCGCCATCGCGTGTATGGCCGGCGTGCCGGAGGCTCGCGGCAAGCCCAACATCGTGATCATCATGGCCGACGACATGGGCTTCTCGGACATCGGCTGCTACGGCGGGGAGATCCGCACGCCAAACGTGGACCGCCTAGCGGAGAACGGACTCCGCTTCACGCAGTTCTACAACGCTGCACGCTGCTGCCCGACGCGCGCATCGCTCCTCACCGGGCTGTACGCGCACCAGACCGGGATCGGTCACATGACGAGCGAGAACGAGCTACTGCGCTTCGACCTCGGCTATCCGGGATACCGCGGGTACCTCAACAGAAGCTGCGTGACAATCGCCGAGGCACTGAAGCCGGCCGGCTACAAGACGCTGATGTCCGGCAAGTGGCACGTAGGCACGTTCGAGGGGATGTGGCCTGTGGACCGCGGCTTCGACGACTTCTACGGACTCATCCGGGGGGCCTCGAACTTCTTCCGGCCGGCTCCGCGGAAGCTGTTGGTCCGCAACCGGGAACGCGTGATCCCGGGCGAGGACTACTACACGACCGACGCATTCACCGAGCACTCCATACAGTTCGTTCGGGAGGCGGAGCGGAACGACGACCAGCCCTTCTTCCTGTACCTCTCCTACACGGCACCGCACTGGCCGCTGCACGCATGGCCGGAAGATGTCCAGAAGTACCGCGGCAAGTACATGATCGGCTGGGACAGGGTCCGCGAGGCCAGGCTCCAGCGCATGCGGTTGATGGGGATCATCGACGACGGCTGGAAGATGACTGTCCGGGATGCCGTGGCGTGGGAAACCCTGACTCGCGGCAAGAAGGACGAAATGGACCTGCGAATGGCGATCTACGCCGCCCAGGTTGATCGGATGGATCAGAACATCGGCAAGCTACTCGAGGCCTTGGAGGATTTCGGCGAGCTGGATGACACGCTGGTGTTCTTCCTGTCGGACAACGGCGGCTGCGCCGAGGGGGGCATGCTCGGCCGCGGCCCGCTCGAGATCCTGACCACCAAGGAAGGCTACAGCCAGTCCTACGGGCAGGCCTGGGCTAACGCCTCCAACACGCCCTTCCGCACGTACAAGCACTGGGTGCACGAAGGGGGCATCGCGTCGCCCCTAGTGGTGCACTGGCCCGCGGGGGTGTTCGCGAAGGGCGAATTGCGGGAAGAGCCAACGCACCTGATCGACCTGATGGCAACGGCCTTGGATGTGGCGAAGGCGGAGTACCCGACTGAATTCGCCGGGAACCGGATCGCGCCGCTCGAGGGCGTCTCCATGGTCCCTGCCTTCGCGGGTATGCCGCTCGACCGGGAGGCGCTGTACTGGGAGCACGAGGGCAATCGCGCAGTCCGACTCGGCAAGTGGAAGCTCGTCGCGGAGAACCGCGGACCGTGGGAACTCTACGACATGGACGCAGATCGGACCGAGACCGAGGACGTCATGGCGTCCCACCCGGAGACCGGTCGGCGGATGATCGAGATGTATACGGACTGGGCCAAGGAGAGGAACGTCCTGCCCGGACGTCCAAGCCGCAAGCCCGGGTACGAGCCGGATCCGCTTCCTTACCCTGAAACTGCGGAATACGACGCGCCCGTCACCTCGCCCTGAGGGCGTGGCCGACCCATCAGGCTCCCGCCGCGAGGCCCTGCGCACGCCAATGCCGAGTCCGTGTTGGTCCGCTCACTCGGCAGTGACCCAGATCGGCGAACTCCACGCGACTTGGCGGTCTCGGTCCGACTGCCTGACCCGCACGTAGTAGAAGTCCGCTTCCTCGCCCGGCTTGCCCTTGTCTTGGTATTCGAAATCGGCCGTCTTGGTGCCCGGGGTCTGCCGGTAGACGCGCTGGTTGTTCTTCACGATCTCGATTTCCGCGAGCTTGTCGGTTCCCTCGACATGCACGCGGAACGTGGGCGTGCCGGCGATTGCGACCTCTTCGCCCATCAGGTAGTCTCGACCACCCTCCGCAAGCCGGAAATCCACGATGATGTTGTCGGTCGCGCCGTATGTGTGCCTGGCCCGGATGGCGTCGACCAAGCCGGTACGCGAGTTCTCCTCGGCCAGCAGCATCGAATACGACGTATGCACGGCTAGGTGGTCGGAGCTGGCCTGCACTCCCAGCCGGTAGCCCTTGGCCCAAGCCACCGATACCATGCCGTCGGGGCGGTAGCCGCCGAACTGCTTCTTCTTCTCGTCAGTCGGGGCGGAGCGCCAGCAACCCTCGCATTCGTAGCTGTTGCGGTCGCTCTGGTAGATCTCGACGATCGGCTCGACCTCGGGGTCGTAGTCGGCCCAGTCGGTGCCCATGTCCGTGCCGGACGTGTGCGCCATGGCGATTCCCTTGTACTTGCGCAGGTATGCGAAGAAGCGCTCGGGTCCTTGGCGGGCATAGTTGGTCGGTAACGACCACTCGTAGTGCTGGTAATCGAGAATCGGAGCGCCCCGGTACGGGAAGACCACGTTGCGGTGACCGTTGGGATACTTGATCGAGCGCTCGTACGCGTACAGCGGAACGAAGGCCGAGCCGACGCGGAAGATGTCGACGTACTTCTGGCTGCGGAACCAGTCGTATTCGTCGGCCACGCCGAAGTTGTGCTCGGTGATGGCGAGGAAATCCAGCGCGGCCGGATCGATCGCGTAGCGGTAAGTGTCCTCGGTCGATCCGTCGTTGTAGCCGTCCCAAGAGATCTCCGTGTGGCGGTGCATGTCGCCGCGGTAGATCTTGTAGCGCTTGCCGCCGACATCGTAGACATAGCTGCGGATGCGCGCCACGTCCTGCTCATCGTTGGGGTGTACGGGTTCGCTGGCGGCCATTTCGCGGCGCGGCCGGTTGGGCGGCTGCCTCGCCGCCTGTACGGGAGGCAGGCTCAGGCTTGTCAGGCGATGGGACCGCGCCACGCCCGGCAGGAATGGAAGCCGCGTGGCGAACACGTCGAGCATCACGTTGACGAAATCACGGAAACTGCGTCGGTCAGTGGGATAGGCAGCGATCAGGCGGCCCCGTGAGTCTGCTTCGACTTCGAGGCGCATGTCCGTGCGCCCGGTGGAATATGGCAGCAGCATCATCCGGGACCATTTGTCGCCGTCGTAGTAGGAGGCGTAGACTTCCCACAGCGCGTGGTGCGATGGCGTGCGCCAGTAGACGTTGTGCTGCATGGGGCGCCGGTGGCGGAAGAAGACCCAAACGCGGTTGGAGCCGTCAACGGCCACTTGCGGGTACTCGTAGAAGTTGTTCCCCGGCCCCGGATCTGGCAGTGAGGACTCTAGGCTCGTCACGGGTGCCAGAAGCTGGCCCCGGTCGTAGACCGCCATGCGAATGTTGCGGGAGTTGTACAGCCCGGTAGCGTTGGCTTGGATATCGAACGGGTAGCCCCAGTCCTTGCCCCAGTTGATGCCTGACTCGTGCCAGGCCATCCAGATCCGATCCTGCCGGTCGGCCGCCAGCGTGACGTATGCCTCGAAGCGCCCCGTCCGAGCCACCGGGCGCGGCGCGTCCCATTCGTCCTCCGCCTTGCGCGCAAGGTAGACGTCATATCCGGTGGACTCGCTGTACTGGTCCCAGGCCACGTAGACGGTGCCGTTGCTGTCGGTGGCGATCGATGGTTCCCAGCAATTTCCAGACGAGGAGGAGCTGACGCGCGAGGCAGCGCTCCACCCGCTGGATGTGTCGTAGCTGCGGTGGAAGATGCCAAAGCGGTCGCTGCGGGCACCTTGCCAGACCAGATGGATCGTGCCGTCCGGGTCCCGCACCGCTTGGTGGTGGATATCTGGCTGGGCGGCGGTCGTCAAGCGCTCGATCGAGCCCCAACCCTCGCCGTCGAAAGCCCGGGCGTAGAGATCCCAGTTGCCTTCGACCTGCTCGGACCACACGACCCAGACCTTGCCCTCGGCGTCCTCCGCTACCGCGGTGCGATAGACATCCCCGTTCGCAGGGCTGACAGCGTGCGGCCCGCCGGCAGACCCGGTCACTTGGCCGGGCAGGATCCGGTCAGCGAACACGCGGTCCGCGCCGTTTGCAAATCCGCTGTAGGCGACCCATACCGAATCATCCGAAGTGACCTCGAGCGATGAAAAATCGTTATCGGTCAAGCGCTGGTCCGCCGGGCCCCGGTTGCCACGACCGAGCAAGATCCCGATGGGAACCCGCGATACTGATGCTCTCCCGCTCAAAAAGCTCACCGGGCTAGAAGTCGGCAGGTCTCCGACCCTCACGCTGAAGTCGCCCTGCTCTGTGCTGAATTCCACTTCTGTGGCAGACGAGCCGCGCAGGTACACGTAAAACCTCGGCGTGAGATATGTATCCGCTGGCAGGTCCACGAGGATGTCCTCGTCGTGGTTCCGGCGGTCGAACGGAAACGCCGGCCGCGTCGCCATCTCCCATCTCCGCGGTGGGTGGATCACGTCGCCGAGCCCCATCTCGTAACCGATCAATTCGACCAACTCCCCGTTGCTCACCTGCAGGTCGCCGTCCCAGCCGGTCTCCGATTTGTCGCCGATGCCAAAGGTCACCAAGAGCGCATGGTCGGCGTCGACTGGCGGATCGCGGAGGGTCGTCTGCGTAGACGATTGGGACCACAATGCTGTGGCGAAGGCCAGTGAAATCGACAGGATGCGGGCGAAACGAGCGGTCATGGCGGTGCTACGAGAATACCAAGGGCGCGTCAGACCGAAGGACGCGCCAGGCGAGCAGAGCGGAGCTATGCGCCGTGTTGCCTCGCTGACACAGAGTGTCCGAGTCCGGAATGCGGGGCTGCGCCGGACTCAGTTGCCCGTTTTCTCCATCGCCCGCGCCCCGCCGAGGATCAGCTCTACGGCCATGTTGCCCTCGTGGCAGGCGTATTCGTACATCACGTACCCGGGGTCGTTGGTCAGCGGCATGGCGATCTTCCACGGGGCTGTGTAGATCTCCGGATCCTCGATGGTGACCTCGTATTGGATCGTGTCCTCGCTCACGCGCGTGAATCGTTCGACGACCTTGAGCTTTTCCGACTGCGGGATGCCCTTGATCCGCCGCGACGCGGAATTTGACGCGATCCAGCCCTTGTCTGTATAGTTGCTGACCTCGACGACGAGAGTGTCGCCTTCCCAGCGGCCCCGCGAGTCCCCCATCCACAGACGGATCTCATCGCTCACGTGGGAGTCGGTGTCTAGCGGGATAATCCGGGCGTCGTGGATCATCTCGTACAGGATCGCCACGTGGTCCGGGGTCTGCAGGATCCGGTAGGCGTTGTTATAGCCGGCGGGAAACATCGAGCCGGGCACGCCTCGCGAGATGCAGCGGTCCCACACGCTCATGTGCACGTACGAGTCGCCTTCGTGAGCGCGATTGTAGTCTCGTCTCGCCACCGCGGACGGGCGCGTGGGCACGCGGCCGTCGGCAGGGTCAACCACCAGAGAAGTCTGTCGGCTCGACAGGAACCTGTCACCCGAATCCAGCCAGACTTGGTTGTAGCCGCCCACGCTGCCCGGCGGGGAGGTTCCGTCGGAGGCGGCTCGCCGCTTGGCGACACTGTCCTCGATCGACGTGGCTTCTTCTTCGCTGAGGACTGTCTTGCCTTCTTGCTCGAGTGGGCGCTCGAACGGAGTGATCGTTTCGTTTGTCCACATCCCTTGCAAGTCGGGATGCCCCCAGGGCGTGCGCGGAAGCGTCCAGCCGCTGTCCTCTGCCGAGGCAATCGGTGCAAGCAGGCAAATCGCTGCGATGAGAGCTGGCAGGGCGAATGTTCGATTGGTCATTTTGAGTCTCCTTCCGATGCCTTTAGTCTCAGCCGCAAGCGGCCACGCGAGCCAAGGCCTCCCAGCTGCTGGTTCTTCGACCGCATTGTCGGGTTACCGCCGGTCGTCGTACGGTGCGCCTGTGCCTGACGATCCCGCAAACAACCGCGTCCCGTCCGGCAGCGTAACGTCGCGGCCGTTCGCCTTGTTGGTGCCGTCAATCGCGCGGTAGCCCTCCACCAGCACCTCCACTCCGGGCTTTACCGAATCCTTGCGCCAGCCCCTGCGCACCAATGCTCCGGGCGGGCCGGCCTCGATCATCCAATTCTCGGTCGCGCCTTCGTCCGTCGCCACCTCGATGTGCATCCAGGCGTGAGGGTTGATCCACTCCATCTTGGTGATTTTGCCGCGCAGGCGGACGGGCTGTTCGGCGTCGAACTCCGAGGAGAAGGCGTGGTGCGCCGCGAGCGGGCCGATTGCCAGCAACGCGGCCAGCCCGATTCCGGCCAGAGCAACGGCTGTCTTGCGTGTCATTCCTTGTCTCCCCGTCATTCGCCGGATTCCGCCGCCCGCTTGTCGCGGGCGCGCGCCCCGCTGAGGGCGTTGAACATGCCGTAATTGCCCTCGTGGCAGGCGTACTCCACCAGTTCGTACTGCGCGTCGTCTAGGTCGAACGCGAACGTCGCCGTCCACGGCTGCACCCAGACGGTCGGGTCGTCGATGGTGAATTCGTAGCGCAACTTGGTCGGGCCGATGCGCGTGAACCTTTCCGTCAGGCGGGCCGCCGCGGTCGCGCCGCGATACCCGCCGCGACCATTGAGACGGCCGGTCTCCACCACGAGCGTGTCGCCCTCCCAGCGGCCCTGAGGATCGCCCAGCCAAGAAGTGAGCTTTTCGCCCACGGGCTTGCGCGGCTTCGTCGGGATCGCGCGCGTTTCGTGAATCATCTCCTTTTGGATGGCCACGAATCCCGGCCCTTGCACGATCTGCAGGCCGTTGTTGTAGATCCCCGGCATCATCAGGCCGGGCAGGCCGCGCGTGATGCAGCGGTGATACATGCTCAGGTCTTCGGGGCCATCGGGCGTCTTGGCCGCGTTCCTTGCCCGCTCGGCCTGGGCCTCAGCGGCCCTGCGCTTGCCGTCGGCAGTCAGTTCGGGCAACCTGCCGTTCGGCGGGTCCACGATCATCGCCACTTGCGTGGACGGCGTCATCTTGTCGTACCCCAGGGTGGTGTCGCGCCACTCGCGCTCGTAGCCCCAGATGCTGCCCAGCGTGCCCCGCTCGCGGCGCGCGGCCGCCTGCTCGGGCGTCAGCGTCTCGACATCCTCCAGATCCTGCGGCCGCTCCAGCGGAATGCCGTGAGCGGAATTCCCCGTCCACACGCCCTGCATGTCGGGCTCGCCCCATGGCGTGCGGGGCACCACGTAGGGTTCGGCCGCCTCCTGTGCCGCCGCTGCTTCGAACTTGCTCGCGATACCGGCATAGCCGGACTCCACGACGGCGACTCTCACGTTGTCCGGACCGCGCAGGAACGCCCGCTTGGCCGGGCTGCGGGCGTTGTCAGGCGTCTCCGGCTCGGACTCGAAATCCGCTCCGCTGCGGCGCATCTCCGGTTCGGCCCGCCCGAGGTCGGGCACGTCGAACGCGATGTGGGCCACGGCGCGGGAACGCGTCGGGGCAGGCTTGCCGTCGGGATGCTGGGCAGCGAACAGCCACACGTCGCCAAAGCGCAGCGCGTTCTCGCGGCCCTTGAATTTGGCCGGCCTGCCGCCCAGCGCCTTGCGGTACCAGTCCAGTGTCTCGGCCGGATCGGTTGCGCTCAGATGCACTTGGTGGAAACCCTCGTTTTGCGGGTCTTGCAACACTTCGATGCGCGTGCCCCAAGGGTCGAACACGAACCCGTGCAGGAACATGCCCGGAAGCTCGCGCAGCGTCGCCCCGTCGTCGAAGCGCTGCAGTCGCACGCCCGAACCTCTCACCCCCACCGCTTCCAGCTCGGCCATCTTGGACACGACGTCGGCGTAGGAAAACCCAATGTGATTTATGCCTGTCCCTTGCGAGCTGCCCATCGTGGGCTGGACGGCGAAGATCAGCTGCACGCCGTCGCAGTCGGCGGTGTCTGGCTGGCTGGCCACAGCCGTGCAGTCAAAGTGCCTGCTATACCAGCGCACGGCTTCCGAAGGGCTGGCGGCGGTGATTTGGATGTGATGCAATTCCGCGGCGAATGTCGCCGGTGCCGAGACGGCTCCGGCCAAGGCGGCGAAAGCGATTGCGCGCAGGCAGGTCATGGTGAAAGAACCTCGTCAGTCCTCAACGGGTGGGCTCCCTGCGGAGGTGGCCGTACATCAGATCCTCGGCATACTCGACGCACTTGAACTCCAGCACGCGGGCATCCTCTTCCAAGCGCCGGTAGAGCGGGAGACGAATCGTCCAAGGGCGAGAGAAGACCTCGGGGTCGGTCAGAGTGGCCTCGTACATGATGGCGTGCCGGCCGAGCGGCGTGTAGCGTTCCTCCACTCGCAATGAGGAACTGGAGAAGTTGCCCGCCCGGTCAAGCCATGCCTGGCCGTTGAAGCCCTCGGCTTCCACTACCAGCGTGTCGCCTTCCCAGCGCCCGTGCGAACGCCCCATCCAGCTGTCCAGCGGCGGCGGCTCTGGCGTCTCTTTGTCCATGTGGATGGTGCGATTGGCCTCGGCGAAGCCGTACAGGATCATGATCTTGCGGTCGCCTTGAATGATCTGCAACGGGTAGGGCAGGTACGTGGCCCGCGGCACGCCCGGCAGGAAGCACTTCGCTTCGGGATCTTCGGTCATGCGATTCTCGAAATTCTTCCGCCGTTGCTGCAAGGCGGTTTCCAAGTACGGGATGTCGCCGCCGACCACCACGCCCTGGCCGGGCGGGACCGCCCCGATGGCGCCGAGATCGGGATGCCCGGGGCCCGAGGGGTGGTCCTCGAGGTTCCAGTGGGCCGTGCCGATGGCCTGCCACACGCCGTTTAGGTCGGGATGCCCGTCATAGGCCCTCGGCGCGGCATCGTCTTGAGCTGCGAGGGGCAGGCCCGCGGAGAGCGCCGCCGCTGCCGCCACGACGGCAAGGCAGGTACCGACACCTCGGCTTCGACAATCCATGACGGTTCAATTCTACAGATTCCCGCAAGCTTCGGTCAGTCGCAGTCGGTGAATCGACGCAGATCACATGTCATGCGGTGTAGTCGAAGAGCTCTTGAGATAATGAAAATCGACCGTTCTTTGGAAGTTTACGGCGACGCTACGACCTCTGATGAGAGAAGCAATAATTTGTGGTGACGAACTACCTGATCGCTTCAAGGAGCTCCTTGATACTTACACGCATGTGGACATTGCCACAGCTTGGGCCACGGGCGGACAGCACTTGCGGGCGTTAGCCGACGCCGCAAGTCGCAGACCTCTGAACGTTCGCGCGATCGTCGGGACAACGGGGAACGCGACACGTCCGGATGCTTTGGAAGCATTGAGGAAAATCACCAATGGGGAACTCCGGATCATCTCGGAGGGAGGTCGCCTCTTCCACCCAAAGGTATATCTGTTCGGAAACGGCATCGTGACGCATCAAGCATGGATTGGAAGCGCCAACTTTACGAACATGGGATTCGGCGGTCACTCCAACGCAAATGAGGAGATTATGTTGGAAGTGGGCCCGGGGGAGAAGGCCGATGAACTCGCTGATTGGTTCCAAGACCGCTGGGATTACTTTCGTACGGACACCCCTGTCTCAGAAGTGATCCGGCAGTACACAGAAGACTGGAAGCGGAGACCGCCAAGTCGAGATCTCCAGCAGATCGTCTCGGGATCGGTGTCTGCACGGAAAGATCTTCTCGACGACGCACATCGCCCCTCGACTATCGAGGAGTACCGGCAAACTCTGAAGCGGTGCGAGGAGATCTTGAGAGACGAACAAGCAGAATGGGGGATTCTCGACCCCCGAGGGAAGAGTTACATGAGAGTGATCCGCTGCCGTTCTGAGTTGCTGTTGGGCGATGGGGTGGACTGGAAGAAGCTTAAGGGCGAAAGCCGAGAACGCCTAAAGGGAGGCAGGTATAACTCAAGTCTGAACTGGTGGGGGCTCGTGGGACGCTTGGTTCTCAATTGGCCGACCGTGCGTGATCACCAGACCGAGATCAGAGCTACTCTAGACATGGTTGTGAAGGCCGACGATTCCGAGTTCCCAGACATCGCAATTGATGCGATGCAGGAACTGCGCACTATCGAGTACGTAGGTCCCGCGACTGCGACGCTATTGCTTACGCTATCGCGACCCGATCGTCTGTTGTCGCTCAACCGCGGGTCAAAGGAAGGCCTTGAAGCGCTGTGCGCGATGAATCCTACGACGGCCGTGAAGCCCGAGAACTATCGCGAGATGCTTCTGTGGCTCTATGGCCAACCTTGGTACCGCAGCCCGCCAACCGACGAGAACGACGAAGAATTGAAGCGAATTTGGAGATACCGCGCCGCCCTCGTTGATGCGTTTGTCTACAAATCGACGTAGCGCCCTACGGGGTTGTTAGTCTTTGAACCAGCAGAAGGCCGCCTCGAGTTGCCAGTTGGGTGCTCAGAGAAGGATTCTTGTGCTCGGTTGATGTCCCGAAGTCTGGTAAGGCGGGATCACGAAGCGAAGCGTCGCTTGCGCGCCACGTCTAGAGCCACGGCCAAGATGATGACCGCTCCGATGATCACCTGTTGCCAGTACGGATTGATCCCCAGCAAGTCGCTGCCGTTGGAAAGCAGGCCCATGATGAAGGCTCCGATCAACGTTCCGATCACCGTGCCCTCGCCCCCGGTGAGGCTGCCGCCGCCGATCACTACCGCCGCAATCACTTGCAGCTCGTATGTGACGCCCGCCGTAGGCTGGCCGGTCATCAGGCGGGACGTCTCGATCATCCCGGCCAAGCCGGTCAGCAATCCGCAGATGGCGTAGATCGCCACCTTGAAGCGCCCCACGGGAATCCCGGCATAGATCGCCGCCGCTTCGTTGCTGCCAATCGCGTACGTGTAGCGCCCCAGCTTGGTCGAGTGCAGGACGAAGTGCGCCACGAACACGCAGGCGACCAGCACTACCAGCACGAACGGCGCCGGGCCGATCGTGCCCTCGCCAAGAAAGCCGTGCTCCTTCGGCAGCCCTACCACCGGCAATCCGCCGGAAATCACCAGCGTGAGACCGCGCACGATTCCCAAAGTGCCCAGGGTCACGATGAACGGCGGGATGCGCAGGCGCGCGATCATCAATCCATTCACACAGCCCCAAAGCGTGCCGGCCAGGACACCAGCGACCATCCCGAGCATGACTGAGTCGGTCGAGACCATCGTCATCGTCCCGACCACGCCCGAAAAAGCGAGGATCGACCCTACCGACAGATCAATCCCGCCGGAAACGATAACCAGGGTCATGCCCAGCGCCATGATGTTGATCACGGCGGTCTGGCGAATCACGCTGGAGATGTTCGTTGTCGTCAGGAAGTACGGCGAGACGATCGACAAGATCACGAACAGCGCGGCCAGGCTGATAAACGGCAAGAATCGCTGGACGACTGAATTCTCTCTCGGCATCGCTACTCGCTCTCGCTACTGTGTGACCGCGTGATGCATGATTTCCTGCTGCGTCGTCTCGCGCGGCAGTTCCGCCACTAGCTCGCCCCCTCGCATGACCAAGATCCGGTCGGCGACCTGCAGCAGTTCCGGCAGCTCCGAACTGACCATCAAGATCGCCTTGCCTTGTCTTACCAGCTCGTCCATCAAGGCGAATACCTCGGCCTTCGCGCCCACGTCGATGCCGCGGGTCGGCTCGTCGAACAACACGATGTCCGTATCTCGGAACATCCACTTTGCGATCACGATCTTCTGCTGGTTCCCGCCGCTCAACTCCGTGGCCTTCTGCTCCACGGAGTCGGCCTGCATCTGGAGCTTTGCGCGCAAGCGCTCGGCAACGTTTCTCTCTTTGGAGACTTGTACCACCTCAGCCGTGCACAGTGCGTCCAAGTTCGCCAGCGTGATGTTGGTGCGAATCGAGAGGTCGATGGCTAGGCCCGTGCGCTGGCGATCCTCTGTCACAAGCGCGATCCCGGCCGCTACCGCATCGTTCGGGGACTGGACATCCACTGGCTGACCGTTGACGATGATGGCGCCGGATTCCGCGGGTGTGATGCCGAAGATCGTTTCGCACATCTCGGTTCGGCCTGCCCCGATCAGCCCGGCAACGCCGACGATCTCGCCGGCCCGCAACTCGAACTCTGCACCCGGCAAGTTCACCTTCAATCGCGTCTCGCCTGGAGTTACCTTGCCGCGTTGCATGGACGCGGAGATGTCGCGCCCAACCATGTGATGCACGATTTCGCCCGTGGTAATTTCGGCTGCAGGGCCGCTATGGATCGTCCTGCCATCACGCAGGATCGTCACGCGGTCAGCGATTTCCTCGAGTTCGACTAGGCGGTGGGTGATGTAAATGATTCCAATGCCCTTCTCGCGCAGGGCGTGTACGGTCCGAAAGACCTCGGAAGCCTCCGCATCTGAGAGCGACGAAGTCGGCTCGTCAAATATCAGAAGAGATGACTTGCCATGCAAGGCGCGGCAGATCTCGACGATTTGCTTTTGGGCGGGGCTCAGCGTCTCGACTCTCCAGTCTCCTTTGACGGGGAAGTGATGGGCTTGGAGGATCTCGTCCGCGGCCTCGATCATGCCCCGCCGGTCCAAGCGAATGCCGCTCATGCGCTCGCGGCCGAGGAAGATGTTCTGAGCGACCGTCAAGTGGGGCGCTAGCAGCGACTCTTGGTGGACCATGTGGATGCCCACGCGATGCGCGGCGGCGGGCTCGGCGAAATCGACGCTTTCCCCCTTCCAGCGCATGTCGCCGCCATCGCGGCGCTGCATGCCGGCCACGATCTTCATCAAGGTCGACTTGCCCGCGCCGTTCTCTCCGACTAGGGCGTGCACCTGGCCGGGATCGACACCTAGGGTGCCGTCAAGTAGTGCATGAACACCGCCGAAGCTCTTGCGGATCGACGAAAGCTCCAGAAGCATGACACTGCCGGAGCCTGCTGCCGGCAAAAAACCAAGCGTAGCACAGCAAGTCGCGACCGTTGTCTCGGCTCAGTTGTGCCATTCGCAGGACCCCTTGCGGCTGTATGCGGCCCGGCAGAACCGGTCAGACAGGCCGGAGGCCCGCCATGCCCGACACGGCCGTCAGTTCTTGAAGCGGATGCCTGTGCTGCGTGTGCCGATTGGTATTTCGTCCCACGTCCGGCCGTCCAACACCCGTCCAGTGCGCTTCTTGAACACGCCGCCCCATTGTTTGAAGAAGAACGGCACTCGCTGGCACAGGCATCTGTCGCGGATTTCCCGCACCCAGTCAGCCTCCATCGGCCGGGCGCCCGGGCCAGACTCGCCGCCGGCGATCACCCAGTGCATATCGGTCAGGTCGAGGGACGAAAGCGGCCCGAGCAGCGGTTCAAGCGACAGAAACTTGGTCGCGGCCCCGGTTGCCCGCAGGCGATCGATTCGTTCTAGCCAAGCCGCGCTCTCGACGCTGACTCCTAGCCAAATGTTGGGCGACCAATCGAGAGAGCCACTCATCGCGACGGCCCGCTGGGGCCGCTTGGTCAGGACTTGGAAGGTGTGCCTAGAGGCGCGGTTCATCACCGCGAAGACAGACTGTATGAAGTCTGTCGGAACCGCATCGTGAAACAGGTCCGACATCGAGTTGACGAAGACAAGGCGCGGCTTGGACCACCTGAGAGGCTCGTCGAGTGTCGCTGGGTGGATAGCGACCTCGAAGCCGTTCCGATACTTCGCAGCGCCCATCGCCTGCAGCCGCTTTGCCATCCGTTCGGCGTAGCAGTGCTTGCAGCCCGGACTGATCTTTGAGCATCCCGTGACGGGATTCCAAGTGGTCTCGGTCCATTCGATCTGCGACGCGGACGACATGATCAGATGTGTTCCAAGATGTGCTTCGCGATCTTCTTCGCTGGACCGGTCCCGCGCGGGTTCCCAACGCAGAATGTTAACTCGAAGAGCGGTGAGTAGTTCGCCGCCAGAGTCGTGCGGCTCATTCGGATCCGCTGGCCTGTTCTGCTAGTCGCCGCGGGCGAACTCGACCGTTCCCAACATGCCAGCGGTGGCTAAAAGAAGAACCGTGCGCCGAGCTGAAGCTGGAAGGGGCTCACGCCCGGTATCTGGCGGTTGTTACGGTTGTACGCGCCGTCCTCGTCTTTGAGGCGCATGAAGTTTGGCTGGGCGCCGACCGCCTCGCCCGTGCTCAGGTCCAAGCCTGGCCCGAATGTTGTGTTGAATCCCGCGAGCTCGACATTGGGCAGGTTGAACGCATTGAAGAGCTCTGCCGAGAGCTGGACGAACGCCCGCTCGGTGAGCGAAATGCTCTTCATCACCCGCATGTCGAAGTTCCGCAAGCCCCGGTTGCGGAAGCTGTTGCGGCCCAGGAACACGCCGGGGGCGCTCATGCCGCGATCGCCTCGGCTGGAACGGTCGCCGTTCAAGTCCCTGCCTGCGACGGGGTTGATGGGCGGCCCCGAAGTGATGCGGGCGATCCCGGACCAAGAAATCCCGAGCGGCAGCCTCAGCACGGCGTTGGACGTGAACTGGTGCCGGATGTCCTGATTGGCCGGCCCGTAATCGCTGCCGAGCGCGAACGGGTCGTTATAGCCGAAGCCGGTCGCGCTGCGCTCGTTGTCATCGTCGGAAAACGTTCGGGACCACGTATAGAAGCCTTCCCACTGCAGGGTGCTTCCCGGCCGGTACTTCGCCGACATCGTCACGCCCCGGTAGAGCGACCGGGCGGACGATTCGCGGACGGTGACCGATCCGAGCGAGGAGATCGGACGGGCGCGCCCGTTGATGAACGGGATCATCGCCGGGTCTGCAGCCCGCACCGCGGGTAGCGGCAGGTTGAAGTCCTTGTTCCGTTGCAAGTGGGCGGTGTTGACGTTCTGGAAGACCGCGCCAACGACGAAGTCCGGAGTGACTTCGTGGTCGATTCCAGCGGTGAGCGAGACCGACCGGGGATTCCTGTAGTCGTCTGCGAACGTGATCGGCTGGGCGCCGGCGAATGGATCCGTTCCGCCGCCCGCGACTTGCTGCACTTGCTCCACCGTGAAGACAGGCATTTCGCCTAGCGGGGTCTGGTTGAGGTCAATGCCGGCCGCGCGGAACTGCTGGTAGATCGTGCTTTCGGTTGTCGGAAGCGCAAGGGACAGGTTGCCGGGCGTCGAGCGGAAGTTGTTGACCGGATCCGACAGCAGCAGCAGCGGAGTCGCCGCATAGTAAATCCCGAAGCTGCCCCGCAAGACGGTCCGGTCCGACTTGGAGAAAGGACGGTAGGCAAATCCGAAGCGCGGCATGATCTGGTCGATCGCGTCCGGGATCACGGCAGGGTCCGTGCGCCCGAACGGTAGATCTGCGTCTCGCACGCGCGCGACCAAGTCTGTATTGGTGGCTTGCGGGTCGGGGTTGTCCTGCGCTTCCCATCGGAGGCCGTAATTGAGCGTGATCCGCGGAGAGATGCGCCAGCTGTCGAGCGCAAAAAGCGCGAGCTGGCCTTGTTGCATAGCGGTGTGGAGGTTCCCGACCTGACGCAAGTAGAGACCGGCGCAGTCGAACCGATTGGCGATTTGCCCCCCGGCAGACAGGCAGTCCAAGTGCTGGTCGGCGTCGGAGCCGAAGAGGATGAACCGGCCGAACTGGTGGAATCCAAAGTCCTGGCTGGCCGTCAGCCGGCTGTAATCTACGCCGAGCTTGACAGTGTGGGACCCGCTCGTCAGCGAGACGGCATCGTTGATCTGGACCCTGGTGTCCTGCTGGGTCGTGGGTAGGAAGCTGCGGGCGCCGAAGCGTCCGATCGTGGACTGGATCAGCGGGACCGAGGCGTTGTTGAGGCGAGGACGCTCCTCGCCGCTCGCCGTGACCCGCAGCTCGTTGGTCCAAGCCGGTGTCCAGAGGCTTGTGAGCTGCCCGGTGAAGTAGTGGATGCGGTCCTTCTCGGTTCCGTTGTTGCTCACGGCCCGGTTCGTGCGCGACTGCCGGGGATTGCCGGTCGTCGAAGTATTGAGCGCGGTGGCGCTGGAGGTGTTGTACCGGAATGTCAGGGTCTGCGTGCCGCGGAGGTGCAAGTCCGTTTTCGGCGTGAACGCCCAAGCGTCGTTCGTGGACTCGAAGGGCTCCTCTAGGCTCGTGTAGAGATCGAACGCCTCCGGCCCCGCCGCCCGGGATGCCCTCGCGAGGCGCGGGAACTCCACTTGCCGGGGAGTGTTGGCAGACTGACGCTCTAGGGCGACGAAGAAGAACGCCTGATTCCGGACGAGCGGGCCTCCCACGGAGCCGCCGGACTGTCGGAGGGTCTCGAGCACCTTCTCCCCGAACGGATCCTCGGCTCCCATGTTTCGGCCGCGGACCTGGTGGAAAGCGTCGCCTCGCAGCTTGTTGGTCCCGCCCTTGGTTATCACGTTCAGGATGCCCCCGGACGAGCGCCCGTACTCGGCGGTGTAGCCCGCGGAGACGGCTTGGAACTCTCGAATTGCGCTCTGAGGCACGGTGATCACGTAGTTGGACCGCTCTCCGCCCCGGATTCCTCCGAAGAACGGTTGGTTGTAGTCCGTTCCGTCCACCATCACGTTCGAATTGATGCCGCGCTGGCCGACGAACGACAGCTGGCCGCGCTGGCGGTCCACCTGTACCGTCGGCGTGAGCAGCGCGAAGTCTTGGAAGCGGCGGCCGTTAATCGGCAGGTCTCGAATCGCAGTGCCGTTGACGATGTTGTCCGAGGTCGATTGGGACGGGTCGATCAATGACGCCGCCACCTCGATTTCCGTTCTTGTCTCCTCGATTCGCAGCGTGATGTCCGCCCGCACGGTGGTTCCCACGCTGACCAAGATGCCTTCGATCGAGGAGCGCGCAAAACCATCGGTTTCGGCCCGAATCGTGTACGAGCCTGGATCGACGCTGGAAGTCTGGTATTCGCCGGCCCTGTTGGAGCGCAGTGCGCGCACCACTCCCGTGGTGTTGTTGACAAGCGTGACCTGTGCCTCCGCGACCGAGGCACCAGCCGGATCGAGAACAACACCGATGATCCGGCCCTTGTGGGCGTTGGTCTGGGCGGAGAGCGAGCCGATGCAGATCACCAGCAACAGCACTGGGCGAACGGGAATCATGAACGCACTTGTTCGGCTCGCGACGCCGGCGTGGACTGGCAAACAGGCGAGCCGGCGCGGAGCAGTTCCAACCAAGCGAAATCCTAGTGTCCCATCAGAAACCGCTCCAGAGCAACGAGCGGCCTGCTCGCATCGTGTGGGGCGCAGCGACAGACGGTCCTCCGCCGATCACTCGGTAACACCCTTTCCAGACCGGATTTTGGGAATCCGGAGAAGGAGCGGGAAGGTGGCAACCGTCGGGCGTCTACGAGAGCCGTAGTCCGCCGGCTCGGCTATACTCAGCCATGGCCGAATACGACTCGATCGCCTCCGGGTACAGTGACTCCAAGCAGCTGGCCTTCCGAGACCACGTCGAACGGCACACGCTCTTCCGGACGCTCGGCGACGTTGGGGGTACCCGCGTGTTGGACCTTGCGTGCGGAGACGGCTTCTACACCCGGCTGCTCAAGCAAGCGGGCGCGTCCTCCGTAACCGGAGTGGACGTCTCGGCCGAGATGATCCGCTTGGCGGAGGAGAGCGAGCGCCGGAGTCCGCTCGGATGCTCGTATGTCCGATCCGAGGCTGCCGATTTCAGGCCTTCCGAGCCGGTCGATCTTGTGGTGGCCGCGTACCTGCTCAACTACGCAAGGACCGGGGAAGAACTCGTCCGCCTCTGCCGCGTGTGCCGGGACTCGCTGCGGCCCGGCGGACGGTTCGTGGGCTTGAACGACAATCCGCGCCTTCCTCCCGACGGATCGGTAAGCTACCTCAAGTACGGGTTTGAGCGACGGTGCGACCGCTTCCCGGCACGGGAGGGAGACCCGATCCGCTACATGTTCCCGGCGGAAGATGGGAGTTCCATTGAATTCGCGAACTACTACCATTCCCCGGCAACCTACCAAGCTGCGTTCCGCGACGCCGGATTCCGGGACTTTCGGTGGACCCCCGTGTCGCTCGACCCTGCACGGGAGGGAGACTCCTTCTGGGACGACTTCATGCGGAGCCCGCCGATCATCGCGTTCTCGGCCGAGCCGTAAGCGGCCCAGGCCCGCGCCCGCGACTTCGGCCGGATGACCCGTCAGAGGCTGGGGCCGGCCTGCGCGTCTCGACGCTTGCCGGCCAAGTAGCCCGTCTCCGGTTGTCGCGGATTGCGTGCGCCGGAGCCGGCTCCGAAGCCAGAGTGCTAGAACGTGAACCGGAGGACGAGATGGATCTCTCTCGCGTGACTGTCGTAGACCTGATCCGGTCGATCGAACAGCCGGTGGCCGGGGATCAGATTGTTGCGCGTGTCTCGAGACGCCACGGCCCGCGTGCTGTTCAACGAGCCGGGCGTGTACTGCGGATGGTTGAGCGCGTTGTAGAAAGCGGCCCGAAACTCGATAGCCTTGGACTCGCCCACCGAGAATCGCTTGCTGACACTCACGTCGAAGTTGTTGATCCCTCTCAGGGGCAGCGTGTTGCGCCCGCCATCGGGATGCACGCCGGGCCCGGCCTTGACATAGCGAGCGTTCGGGTTGTCCGCGAGGTATCCGACTACGTCGCCGTCACTGTTCATGAGCGCCGTCACGTCGCTTCCGGTGCGGTCTGCGCCGCGCGGATTCACCACGACCCTGTCGGTGGCACCGTCTAGGTTCCGGTTGGAGTCGAGCCCGCTTTGGACCGTAGCGTACTGGGGCGACTCGGCCGTGTACATGCCGGAAAGCACCCAATCGCCCAGCAGGTTCTTCCGGAACCAGCGCGTGGAATTCCCGAACCACGGCACCTCGTAGACCCAGGCCACGGTGAAACGGTGCGTGCGGTCCAGGAACGAGCGCGCTCGCTCGGCGCGCATGTCTTGGAAGTCCTGCGGCCGTCGCGGGGAAAGCAGCGTGGAGAACAGGTCGGCGGTGCTGTCGTCGATGTTCTTGCTCCAGGTGTAGGCGCCGACAAACTGCAGGCCGTTGGAGAACCTTCGCTTCGCCTCCAGCGCGAGCCCGTGGTACACCGAGTTGCCGCGGTTCGGGAACGAGAAGATGAACGGGCTGAAGCCCGCCTCGGAAAATACCGGCAGGGAGATCGGTTCCGCATCGATGTCTGCGAGGGTCAAGCTGAGCGCGTCCAGCTCCGACTGGCCCGGCCGCTCGTAGAACGTGGGCAGCGAACGCTGGGGAGTCGCCCTGGCAACGAGGGGGAGGATGCTCTGCGTGAACAGGCGGACTCCGCGAGTGCCGAGATAGCGGGCCGAAACGGTGTAGTCGCGCGCCAACACCTGTTCGATCCCGAAGTTCCACTGCATGGAATAGGGGAGATGCTGGTGCTGTATATAGGTGGAAGTCAGCGAGCGGGCCGCTGCTTCGTCAAGTTCGTCCGGTCTCTGATCGGGCCGGATGCCGCCGTTCGCAAGGTAATTCGGGGTATCGACGGTAGGGTCGCCCCGGAACGTGTTCTCCACTTGGGGCGGCTTGGATAGCTGCCCGAGGTTGGTGAAGTACGAGTCGTAGGCGATCCCGAACCCGGCTCGGACGACAGTATTGCCCTCCGAGCCGGGGGAATAGGCCAGTCCCGCTCTGGGCGCGAAGTTAAGCTTCTGCGCCCTCGGCTCGCCGAAGGTCAGCACTCCCGGCACGCTCGACAGGGCGTTGAGGCGTTGCTGCTTGTCCCCGTACGGCACGCCCTTGTACTCGTGTCGCAAGCCGAGCGTGAGCGTGAGGTTCCGCAGGATCTTGGTCTCGCTGCTCACATACCAGTACAGCTCGGTGTTGTTGCCGTGGTAGATGCCTCCTCCGGTGTTGCGCTCCGCTTGGATGTCCGGGCTCAAGTCGAGCAGGAAGCGCTCCAGGGTGGAGTAGTTGTAATCGCCGCGCTGGCGTTGCACGAACAGGTCCGAGGAGATGTTCCGCCTGGCATCGACACCGAATCTGAGGGTGTGGCGCCCTTCGATGAACGTGGTGTTGTTCACGAGCTGGTAGGTGTTCTGCGCATCGCTTTGGGGCGCGACCTCGTAGGGGCCGATCTGAATGTCGAGGTCCTGCTCGATCGTGATGTTCGGGAACGAGTCGAGCCCTGGAAACTCGAAGTCCCCCGCCGGAATGTCCGAGGCAGAGCGGCTGAATCCCAGTCGCGTCTCGTTGAACCACCGCGGAGAAAAGGCTCGGAAGTACGAGAGCGTTGCCAGCTGCCGGCTTCCGGTGCTCTTGCTGATGAATGTTGGCAGGTCCGGCGCGGTCCCGGGGTCGAGAGCGTCGCTCGCGTTGCGGATCGTGCGGAACCGCAGTTGGTCGCCCCCCTTGCGGTTGTAGTCGACGCTAGCCAGCCAGGTGTGGTTGTTTTGGTACGTCGGCACGTTGATCGGCAGCACGCCGATCGGGACTTCTTCGCCCAGCACCGTTGCAGTGCCGGTGGCGGCGGGAGCCGGCGGGACGTATTGCTTCAACACGTCGCGGTTCGTGCTCGACAGGCCCTGGATGCGGTCCAGGATCGCGTAACCCTCGGCTGTCGGCGAGGAGAACGGCCTTCCCGGAGTCGAGGCTTGGCCGACCGGATTCCGCTGGTATGTCCCGAAATAAAACAGCCGGTTCCTGATGGCTGGCCCTCCGATGGTGGCCCCGAAGCGGTTGTCGTCGAGTCGCGGCTTCTCTGTGATGCCCCGCCGTTTGTTGGACTGGTCCAGCGCGTTCAGCGTGCGGTTCGCGAAGTACTCGTAAAGCGAGCCGTGGACATCGTTGCTCCCGCTGCGGACCACCGTGTTGAACTGGCCGCCGGTGGAGCGCCCGAATTCCGCGCCGTACTGGTTCTGCAGCAACGAGAACTCCGCCACCGCCTCGTTCGGCACGTCCACGACACGCCCCGTGACGCCCTTGTGGTTGTTGTCGACGCCCTCGATCATGAAGTTGTTGTTGCGCGGCCGCTGGCCGCCAATCGAGGGGCCCTCGCCCAGGCCCGTGCCACCGCTGGAGGCGACGCCCGCGCCCTGTAGCGAGAGGTTCAGCACTCCGAGGGCGAGGTCCGAACTCGGGCTGTAGAGCGCTTGGCGCGAATCGAACGAGCCGCCGACCGTCGAAGTGGTCGTGTCGATCTGGGCCGAGGCAGCGGTGACCTCGACCTCCGTCTGCACCTCGCCGACTTCAAGGGTCAGATTCACGGTGCTTGTGCGGTTGAGCGCAATGGCGATGCCGGACAGCATCGCGGGCGCGAAGCCTGCCGCCTCCGCCGACAGCGTGTAGTCGCCGACGGGAAGGTTGTTGAAACGGTATGCGCCCAGTTCGTCGGTCCGCCGGTTCCAGCTCGCCCCGGTGTTGACGTTCACGACGGTGACGGTGGAGCGCGGAATCGACGCGCCGGTTTGATCCAGCACGGTGCCGAGGAGGTGGCCGTCCGTCGCTTGGCCCCGGACGGAGTTCGCCGCCGCGAGCAGCAATGCGACGGATAGCAGCGCTCGGCCTGCGACCTTCGTTGTTGCGAGTGCGGGTGTCTGCACAGGACTTACTCGAGACCGAGTCCAATAGCCGTCGCTTGGTGGGCGGCACTGGACTCGAACCAGTGGCCTCCTGCTTGTAAGGCAGGCGCTCTAACCAACTGAGCTAGCCGCCCGGGGGATTGCGAGGGGCAGTCTTGCGTCACAGCTTAGGCAGATCGCGGTCGCGGGACGGCCGGCCCCTTTCCAGTCTGACAGATGGGGGGGCGATCCTGTCGCCGTTCGAGGTGCAGTCTGCGGTTCCCTAACTCTGAGCCCGAGTACGCCGGCTCGGCCGCGTTGAGGGGGTATCCGGGGGATAATCACTGTGTTGCGCGACCAGAGCGTCTCGGCAGATGTTGCCTCGTCGATCGCCAAGAGAGTCGGCTGGTCCTGATCGGAGGACTGTAATCGTGAACCGATATCCCGCACTGATTGACGGCGAGAAGGGGGCGTACGGCGTCACGTTTCCCGATCTGCCCGGGATTGTCGCGATGGGCTTGACGATCGAGGAAGCAGTCGCACATGCTGAGGAGGCTCTGCGCGACTACGCAATCGAGGCTGGCAAGGACGGTTCCGCTCTAGAGCCGCCGGCTGCCATCGAGAACGTAGAGGTTCCGCACGGCCATACGCTCATCTCGGTCCCGCTAGTTACGCTTGCCGGTTGAAGCGCTCGCACCAACCTCTCGTTGGATGAGGGAGTCGCCGAGTCCATTGACATGGAGGCGGGGCGGCGCAAGATGACGCGAACGGCATACGTCGAATGGATGCCACAGTGCATTGCCCACGCGGGGGCTGTCCGGGTATGCAGGCAGCGGTTGTGCCGGGCTCGCGGTACGTCGAGCTTCGCCTTTTGATCACGTACGTGGACCGCGAGGTCGCTGTTGCGAGCACCGGTCGGGGGGCCGCAGCGGCCAATTTCAACCGCATCCGAACCAGCACGCTCGAGGCGGTCTCCGTGCTAACCTTTTGCTGATGTCCAACTTGATTCAACGGCGCACGTTCTTCAGCGCAGCGGCAGCGTTCACCGCTGCTTCGTACAGCCGCATCCTCGGGGCCAACGAGAAGGTCAACATGGGCCTGATCGGCTGTGGCGGCCGTGGCCGGGGAGTGCTGCGAAGCTTCATAGCGAATCCGAATGTCAACGCCACTGCGCTGTGCGACGTCTTCAGCGCGCGCATCGACGAGGCGGCCCAGGTAGCACCCAACGCCAAGGGCTACAAGGCGCATGAGGATCTGCTTGCAGCCAACGACGTTGACGCGGTTCTGATCGCCACTCCCGACCACTGGCATGCCGGCACCTGCGTTGACGCCGCCAATGCTGGCAAGGACATCTACTGTGAGAAGCCACTCACATTGCGGATCGAGGAAGGCCCGCAAATCGTAAAGGCCGTGCGCCTCAACGAGCGCGTGTGCCAAGTGGGCATGCAGCAGCGCTCGGCCAAGCACTACCTGATGGCCAAGGAGAAGTTCTTCGATTCGGGCAAGATCGGCAAGGTCACGCTGGCGCGGACCTGGTGGCACGGCAACGGCGCCCACCTGCGTCCGTTTCCCGAGCAGTACACAGAGCAGCCTTCGAATCTGGACTGGGGACGGTTTCTCGGCCCGGTGTCGTGGCGCGAGTACGATCCGAAGCAGTACTTCAACTTCCGAGCCTACCTAGAGTACGGCGGCGGGCAGATCACCGATCTCTTTACGCATTGGATCGACGCTGTCCATCTGTTCATGGGCCAGGACGACCCGGTCGCGGCCGTGGCTTCGGGCGGCATCTACCACTACAAGGACGGGCGCACCGCCCCCGACACGATCAACTGCCTGCTGGACTACCGCAAAGAGTGGACAGCCACGTTCGAGGGCACGCTCGCACCGGGCCTGCGCGGTGCAGGAGTGGAGGTGATCGGAACCGAGGGGCGGCTATGGATCACGCGGGGCCGCTACGAGTGGTACTTGCCTCGCCAGGACGAGCCGGCCGAGGTCCAAGAGGCGATCGGCAACATGACGCAGGATCACGTCGACAACTTCATCGACTGCGTCAAGAGCCGCGAGCGGCCGAACGGGGACGTGTGGGTCGGCCACCGGTCCGCGCAGGCTTCCCACTTGGGCAACATCGCGTACCTGCAGAAGCGGCGGCTGAAGTTCGACCCGGACCGCGAGGAGATCTTGCCGCTCTGACCGGCTGGATCACGACAGAGTCCGGATTCCCTCCCATGCCTGGCATGGGTGACGTCTGCCTCGCCGTCCGCTAGACGGATTCTGCGAGGCAAGCCCAGTGTCAGGCAGCGCTGCGCTCGTCTGTCGCGCTTGTGTCTGCTCTTCCGGAGAAATTTGGTCTCCATCGTCGACGGACAGTCGCTGCTGGTCCTCTGCTGTTGGGCAAGAGGCCTGTGACGTGACGCGATCGTTCCGAATCCACGCTGGGTCCACTTGGAGATATAGCTTGGTGGCGTCACTCACTGATCGGATCCAGCCTGGCCCGCAGTCGCTTGCCGAATCGCATCCAATCGTTTCCGTCGTCTAGGTTTAGCTCCAACTCGTAGGCATCATCCCCCGGACCAGACTCGTCCCAGGTGCCATCGTGCGTCTTAAGGTCGATCTCGAGATCAATCTCGCAGCCACGGAGGGACCACTCGGCCTGCAAACCGCCGACGGGTGTGGGGTAGAGATGGGGCAGTGGCAGGTCAGTTGGGTACAGCTCGCCGAACATCGCTGAGAACCACTTCAATCCCGCCCTATCCAGAGCTGTTCCGTCGCCATCGAGCCAGCCGTCCCGCAGAGTGCCAAGATCGTCAAGTTGCGCGTCGACAGCCAGTGCATCCAAGAGCTGCACGTCTTGGATAGATTCTAATGCTCTATCCATTTCTCGATCTTCAGTCTACGTCGCAGCCCGCGATTATGCCATCGCTCAGCCACCTGTGCCTCGGGAGGCTCGGCCACGGAGCCTCACATCGTCTTCGCGTGAACTGACCAGCCAAGGCAGGGCGCTGCCTGTTGTCAGGAACCACTGTTCCTTAGCGGAGCAAGCCTTCCACAAACGGCACCTCGAACACCTTGTCATGCTGGATCGGGCCGTGCCCGAAGTACCCGTCCTCGCCAAACAGCTCGCCGTGATCCGCCGTGATCGTGATGTAGGTGTTCTCCGGCACGAGATCGAAGAGTTCCTCCACGACGCGATCGAGATACTCGACAGCCTTGATCTGCCTGTCGCGCAGCGTGTCGAGCTTGCCTTGGTCGAAGAATTCCTCGGTGCCTTCGGTCAGCTTTCCACCCACGATGTGGTCGTCCAGGTGGCGGAACACGCCGTGAACTCCGCTGACCCTCGGCCACTTCTCGGGAGGCTCGTCGGGCAGCGCGTAAGGATAGTGGGTCTCGCCCACGTTGAGGATGTAGAACGACGGCCGGTCTTCCGGAAAGCGCATCTCCCTGAGCATGGCTCGCATGTCGTTGTGCTTGGGCATGAGCCGATACGTGTCGAAGCCCGTGTTGAGGATGGTCCTCGGGTTCAGGACCGGCAGGGAGACCATCGCGTGCGTGCGGTAGCTGAACTGTTTTTGCAAGAAGGTCGGGAAGTAAAGCTGCGGCACCAAGGACTTGAAGCCCACGTTCTCCACGCCCAGCCGCTCGTTGAACTTGAAGAAGTCCTTCTTGTAGTACTCCGATGCGTACACGTGCGCCGGACTGCTGTGGGGCAGCAGGCCCATGAGCAGGTTGTAGTGCGAAGGGGCCGTCCAAGAGGCGTAGGACCAGCGCTGCTCGACGGCGCCGAGCTTGGAGATAGTCTTCGGCGCAGCGGCAGCGAACGAGTCGAACCGGCAGCTGTCGAAGATTACCAGGACATAGTTGTGCGGACGCATCGGACCCGAGCTTCGATTGTACGAACACAAGGCGCAGGCGATCCGCGTGCGGTTCTGTCGGCGCGCGGTCGCGCTCATTCGATCGGTTGCGGTATCGTTGCAGCGGCAACCTTATGGATTCCGTTATGTCGCTTCGAAGGCTTGGCCGCCGGCAGTTTTTCGGGGCTGCTTCGGCCCTGCTTCCTGCCGCCGCGTCGATGCGCGGCCAGTCTGCGTCACGGCCGCCCAACATCGTCTTCTTGATGACTGACAACCACCGCTGGGACCTGCTCGGCTGTGCGGGGAACGAAATCATCCAGACGCCGAACATCGACCGGCTCGCCGAGCGCGGGACTCGCTTCACCAACTCGTTCTGCACCACGTCGATCTGCGCGGCGACGCGGGCCAGCATCCTGACCGGCGAGTTCCGCCGCGAGCACGGCTACACGTTCACGATGCCCGCCATGAGCGTGCAGCGCATGGATCGCAGCTATCCGGCCCTGCTCAGGCAGTCCGGCTATCGCACGGGCTTCGTGGGCAAGCTCGGAGTCGAGGTGGACCCGCGCGCCCCGGAGCGCATGTTCGACTTCTACCGCCGTCGCATTGCCAGCTCAACCCGCAACCCGTACTACCGCGAAGCAGGCGACGGAAGAGTCAAGCACGTCACCACCATCAACGGGGACGATGCCGTCGAGTTCATTCGAACAAGCTCGCAGGACCAGCCGTTCTGCCTGTCCGTCAGCTTCAGCGCGCCGCATCCGGAAGACGACCACATCGACCAGTACATCTTTGACAAGGAGCTGCGCGCTCTCTACGAGCGAGATGTCATTCCGCCTCCGCCTATCCAAGAACACGAGCACTTTCACCGGCTGCCGGGATTCATCCAAGTCTCGATGAGCCGGCAGCGCTGGTTCCGTCGGTTCGACACGCCCGAGAAGTACCAGCGAATGATGAAGGGAATGTACCGGCTCATCACAGGGGTCGACCGCCAGGTCGGCCGCATCGTGGCCGAGCTCGAGCGGCAGGGATTTGACGACAACACCGTCGTCATCTTCACCGGCGACAACGGGATCATGATCGGCGAGCAAGGCCTGACCGGGATCTGGCTGATGTACGAAGGATCCATCCGCAAGCCCCTGATCATCGCCGACCCGCGGTTGAACGAATCCCGCCACGGAGTGACCGCTGAACAGATGACGCTCAGCTTCGACTGTCCGGTGACGATGCTGGATCTGGCCGGAGTGCCGATCCCCGATCCGATGCGCGGCCGCAGCTTGGTGCCCTTGATGCGGGGCGAAGCTCCGGACTGGCGCGAGGATTTCTTCTACGAGCACCTGTACGAGCGCGAGACCATCCCCAAGAGCGAGGGCGTGCGCACGGAGCGGTTCAAGTATGTGCGCTATTTCGAGCGCAATCCCGTGTACGAGCAACTCTTCGACCTAGCGGCCGATCCCCACGAGATCACCAATCTCGCGGGCGATCCAGAGCATGGCCCTACATTGCGAGCGTTGCGCGCTCGGTGTGACGAGCTCCGCGACAGCGTTGGCGGACCCTATGTGCGAGGTATGTAGCGCGCCCTGCAACCGATAGGCCGCTTCTGCCGGTCTGCACCTGCCAGATCTGCCCGGACCGGCCGCTTGGCCTGCCCGGCCGGAGGTTCGGTCCGCGCAAAGCAACCCGGCGCGTCCCGGACCGTTGCGTTTGAACGCCTTCGACAGGTTGCGCCACACTAAGCCGAAGTTCCGGGCGATTTTGTCGCTTGATCTCGCGCTAACTCGTTGATTCCAAAGGGCCTAGATTGCTTTCCAAGCGCTTGCGGAGTGTCTATTGTTCCCATGTAATGGACTTTTGTGGTGATTGTTTGATGTTTTTATTGCTTGATTTTATGCCGTAATCTGTGATATAGTATTCCCATGTATGTGGAAGTCGTCCCCAACCGCTCCTCACCCCCAGCCATCCTCCTCCGCGAAGGCTGGCGCGAAGGCTCTAAGGTCCGTAAGCGCACCCTTGCCAATCTCTCCAGCTGGCCCCCCGCCAAGATCAACGCCCTCCGCAAGCTGCTCAAGAACCAGCCCCTCGTCAGCCTCGACCAAGCCTTCACCATCGTCAGCTCCCGCCCCCACGGCCATGTCGAACTCGTGCTGGAGGCCTGCCGCCGCCTCGGCCTGCCCAAATTGCTCGATCGTGCTTCCTCCCCCCAGCGCTCCGCCGTGCTGGCCATGATTGCCCAGCGCCTGCTCCACCCGGCCTCCAAGCTCGCCACCACCCGCCTCTGGCACGCCACCACTCTGGCCGAGGAACTCGACTTGCAGGACGCCGACGAAGACGCCCTCTACCAGGCCATGGATTGGCTGCTGCAGCGCCAGGACCGCATCGAGCAACGCCTCGCCAAGCGCCACCTGCAAGACGATGCCCAGGTGCTGTACGACGTCTCCAGCAGCTACTACGAAGGCCACAGCTGCCCCTTGATGCGCTACGGCTACAGCCGCGACGGCAAGCGCGGCCGACCGATCGTGGTCTACGGCGTGCTGGCCGACCGGCAGGGTCGCCCGCTGGCCGTGCGGGCCTATCCCGGCAACACCGCCGATCCGGCCACGGTGCCGGACCAGGTCCAGGCCCTGCGCCAGCATTTCGGCCTCCAGCGGCTGGTGCTGGTGGGCGACCGCGGCATGCTCACCGACACCCAGATCCAGACCCTGCGCGACTACCCCGGCCTGGGCTGGATCTCGGCCCTGCGCCACCACGACATCCGCCGCCTGGCCGAGCAAGGCAGCGTCCAGATGTCGCTCTTCGACGAGCGCAACCTAGCCGAGATCCACTCCCCGCTGTACCCCGACGAGCGCCTCATCGTGTGCTGCAACCCGGCCTTGGCCGAGCGCCGCCGGCACAAGCGCGAAGCGCTGCTGGAGGCCGCCGAGCAAGACCTGGCGCGCATCCAGCGCGAAGTGGCGCGGCGCACCAAGAAGCCGCTGCTGGAGGCCGCCATCGCCGAGAAGGTGGGGCGCGCCAAGCAGCGTTCCAAGGTCGCCAAGCACTTCCAGACCCAGATCGCAGACGGCAGCTTGCAGTTCTGCCGGGACGCGCACTCGATCGAGCGCGAGGCGGCCTTGGACGGCCTGTACGTGATCCGTGCCAGCCAGAGCGATCTGGCAGCGGAAGATGTGGTGCGCAGCTACAAGCAGCTAACGCGCGTCGAGAGCGCCTTCCGCTGCCTCAAGACCGTGGACTTGCAGGTGCGCCCGATCCGCCATCGCAGCGAGCAGCGCGTGCGGGCCCACCTGCTGCTGTGCCTGCTGGCGTACTACGTGGAGTGGCACCTGCGGCAAGCCTTGGCCGAGCTGCTGTTCGAAGACGAGGACTTGGCGGGCTGGCAGGCGCGGCGGGATCCGGTCGCGGCGGCGAAGCCGCGCCAGGAAGTGCAAGCGAAAAAGAACCGTCGCAAGACGGCGCAGGGCTTGGAACTGCACAGCTTCTCGACGTTATTGCAGGTGCTGGGCACGCGCTGTCGCCATCAATGCCGCCTGCAGGACGACGCCAACGGGCCCACCGTGGAGCGGCTGACGGAACCGAGCGCTTTGCAGAAGCGTGCGCTTGAACTGGTCCGAACGTTCCCAGTGCAGGACAACTCCAAATCCCGATAAGGCAATGCATTACAAGGAGTTCCCTTCGCTTCTGGCCCGGAACTTCGGACTAAGAGTTGGCGCTGCAGGGCAATCGGTTTCACAAGGCTGTCGGCATCGAATTCGTCGAACTCCACGAAGACGGGGCGACGATGCGCCTTGAAGTCGGCGAGGGGCATCTCAACGGCGCGGGCGTGGTCCACGGCGGTGTGACGTTCACGCTGGCCGATTCCGCTTTGGGCTACGGCATCTACAAGGTCGTCGGCAAGCCCTGCACAACCGCCGAAATGAAAATCAACTACCTCAAGCCGGTTTCTTCCGGCGTGCTGACGGCTCGTTCCTATATCTTGCGCGCGGGCCGCAGGCTGGTCGTGGCCCGGGCCAAGGTCTGCCGCGGCGAAGAGGCCGTCGCCGAAGTGCTCTCCACGTTCGCGATTCTCGGATGAGGCGTGGCAGGCCGCAGGGACTCGGGCAGGGGCGAGCCGGTCACTAACATGGACATTGTGAAGTCCTCTACCGCGCTATCTGGCGAGGCGCTCGACCAACTGCATCGCAGCTACATGAAGGCCCCGTTCAACCGGCTGCTGGGAATCGAATTCGGCGAGTACCACGATGATGGCGGCGTAACGTTGCAACTTGCGCTCGACGAGCGCCACCAGAACGGTGCGGGCGTGGTTCACGGCGGCGTCATGCTGACCCTGGCTGACGCGGCCGTGAGCTACGGGATCGCGCGGTCTATCGGCAGTCGCTGTACGACCGTCGAGATCAAGATCAACTACCTCAGGCCGGTTACCGGAGGGGTGCTCACGGCCCGGTCGCATCTGGTGCGGGCGGGCCGCAGGCTGGTTGTGGCCCGCGGAGAAGTCCACTGCGAGAGCAAGCAGGTGGCCGAGGTGCTCAGCACGTTTGCGTTGTTGGACTAGCGTCTCGTGCCGATCGAAGGATGCCGCCCCGCCATATAATGGCGAGCGTGACGCGCGCTCGTGCTTTCGCGTTCCGGCTTTCCGCCTGGCTGCTCCCGTTGGCGTCAGCCGCGGCCGCCGTCGACTACGCCCGCGACATCGAACCGATCCTGCACGAGCGCTGCTATCTCTGCCACGGGGCGCAGCAGCAAATGTCCGGCCTCCGGCTCGATAGCCGCGAAGCCGCGCTCAAGGGCGGAGCTACCGGCGCTGTCATCATTCCCGGTGATCCGGCTGCGAGCAAGCTCGTCGCGCGCATCAGCAGCAGTAGCGATGGCTTTCGCATGCCGCCCGGCGGAGAGCCGCTGGGCGCGTCCGAGACATCTCTGATCAGCGCTTGGATCGCTGGCGGCGCGGTGTGGCCCGACAGCCATTCCGGCCCCGAGGCCCGTGCCCGCCAGCGGGAGTCCGCCGCCGATTCGCACTGGGCGTTCCAGCCGGTCCGGCGTCCAGACCCACCCGACGTCAACGCGACCGACTGGGTGCGCAATCCGATCGACAGATTCGTGCTTGCCAAGCTCGAGGCGGAGGGCCTGGCCCCGTCGCCCGAAGCGGCCCCGGAAACCCTCCTGCGCCGAATCCACTTGGATCTGGTCGGATTGCCGCCCGGCAGTCTCGCCGAACCTTCCGGCGAATACCGGTCCTCCGCCTACGAAGAGGTCGTGGACGGGCTGCTGCGGTCGCAGCATTTCGGCGAACGCTGGGCTCTGCAATGGCTGGATCTGGCGCGGTATGCCGACAGCGAAGGCTATGAGCGCGACCCTTTGCGCCCCCACGCGTGGCGATGGCGGCACTGGGTCATCAACGCGATCAATCAAGACATGCCGTTCGACAGGTTCACGATCGAGCAGATCGCGGGCGACCTGCTGCGGCGAGCCACTACCGAGCAGCGCGTCGCTACCGGATTCTTGCGCAACGGCATCAAGAACCGCGAAGCCGGCACCAAGAATGCCCAGAAGCGCTTCGAGGAAACAGTTGACCGCGTCAACACGGTGGCCAACACCTGGCTGGGCCTGACAGTCGGTTGCGCCCAGTGCCACGACCACAAGTACGACCCCATCTCTCAGCGCGAGTTTTACGGGATGTTCGCGTTCTTCCACAACGCTGTCGAGCGCGATCTCGAAGCTCCGCTGCCAGGGGAGCTCGGGCCGCACCTGCGCACAGAGCCGACTTACAAGCGATCGGTGGAGGAGATTCGCGAGCGCCACGGCATTCCCGCGCTGCAGGCCGAGTGGCACGAGCGCATGCTGTCTGCCATGGACCACCCGGGCGTGCGCACCGACTGGGATCATTCCGTGACTGAGTGGCGCGCTGCGAATGATCGCGCCGACTGGCTGCTGAGAGCCCCGCGAGAGCAGCTATCCGAACTCGAGCGCGAGAAGGTCGAGGCTTGGTTCCTGCGTGGCGGCGGCCCAGACTTCGCCAAGGACGAGGACGCCAAGGGCCGCATCGCAGAGGCCCGCAAGGAGATCGCCGAATCAGCGGAGGGCCGGTATCCGGTCTCCCGCGCCTACGCAATGGTGGAGCGGACCGAGCCGCTGGCGGCGCAGCTCGCCCTGCGCGGCGACTACCGCGCGCTGGGCAGCGAGGTGTCTCCCGGCGTGCCGGCGGTGCTGCCTGACCTGCCGGCCTCTACGAGGCCCGTGCGCCTGTTGCTCGCCGAGTGGATCGCGTCCGAGGACAACCCGCTGACCGCCCGCGTCGAGGTCAACCGGATCTGGCAGGAGCTCTTCGGACGGGGCTTGGTCGAGACCTCGGAAAACTTCGGCACACAAGGCGAATCGCCGTCACATCCGGAACTGCTCGACTGGCTGGCCAGCGAGTTCGTGGCATCGGGCTGGAGCCGCAAGGCGATCGTGCGGATGATCGTCACTTCGGCGACTTACCGCCAAGCCTCTGACGACCGAGCCGATGCTCGCGAGCGCGACCCCGGCAATGCGCGGATCGCCCGCCAGAACCGGCTGCGGCTGCCCGCGGAGTTGATCCGCGACAACGCCCTTGCGGTGAGCGGCCTGTTGAACCCGGCGATCGGCGGCCAGAGCGTCTTCCCGCCGCAGCCCGGCGGCATTTCGGAATTGAGCTACTCCAAGAAGGACTGGGACGAGGACACCGGGCCCGATCGCTACCGCCGCGGCTTGTACGTCTTCCTACGCCGGACATCGCCCTATCCGATGCTGGTCAACTTTGACGCCCCGGACACGCTGACGAGCGTCTCCCGCAGGGAGCGGTCCAATACTTCTCTGCAGGCTCTCAACTTGCTGAACGACCCGGTCTTCCTCGAGGCGGCCGACGCCTTGGCTTACCGTCTCATGCAGGGCGGCCAGTCCGAATTCGAGGCTCGGTTCGAACGCCTGACCCAGTGGTGTCTGAACCGCTCCCCGATCGCTGCCGAGACGATTCACGCCAAGCGATTCCATGCCGCGCAGCTGGAACGTTACGAAGCCCGCGGCGCTGGCGCGGAGCGGGCCGCCTGGCGCGAGCTGAGCCGGGCAATGCTCAGCCTGGACGAGTTCATCACGCGCGAATGAGCATGAGCCGTGCCTGCGATACGCTGGAGCCGTGCGTGTCGCAAGCTTGGTGATCCCTTTCATGCTGATTTCCTGCACGCCAGTTTCGGTGGATAACCCGCCCGACCCCGCGACGGATCTGCATTCCTACGGGAACGTGTCTGCCGTGCGGATGACGCACGTGGACTTGGACCTCGATGTGGACTTCGGCTCCCGGCAGCTGCGGGGCACCTGCACGCTGGACGTGGAAGGCGAGCAAGGCGACCTGGTCCTCGACACGCGCGAACTGGCCATCGACCGCGTTGAAGTCTCAGCCGACGGCGAGTCCTACCGCGAGGCTCCCTTCGAGGTCGGGCCGGAACATGCCTTCCTGGGCACGCCGCTGCGCATCGAGCGAGGCGCAGCCTCCAAAGTGCGCATCACGTACTCGACAGCCGCGGATGCCAGCGGGCTACAGTGGCTGGAACCGCGCCAGACCGCCGGTCGCGAGCAGCCCTTCCTCTACAGCCAGTCCCAAGCGATCCACGCCCGCAGCTGGATCCCGCTGCAAGACACTCCGGGTGCGCGGGTAACGTATTCTGCCCGGGTTCGCGTTCCGCGCCAGCTCTTGGCGGTCATGAGCGCGGAGGCGGCGTCGGCGGATCCAGCCAATGGCGAGTACACCTTCAACATGCCTTTGGCGATCCCCTCGTACTTGATCGCCCTGGCGGTCGGGGATCTGGCCTTCGAGCCGACCGGCGAGCGTACCGGGGTCTATGCCGAGCCCAGCGTGGTCAAGGTTGCCGCCAAGGAGTTCGAGGACACGGAGGCGATGATCCAGACGTCGGAATCCCTGTACGGGCCGTACCGCTGGGGGCGCTACGACATCTTGGTCCTGCCGCCGGCATTCCCGTACGGCGGCATGGAAAACCCGCGGCTGACGTTCGTCTCTCCGACCACTATCGCGGGAGACAAGAGCTTGGTCAGCATCATCGCGCACGAACTGGCGCATTCTTGGTCCGGCAACTTGGCCACGAACGGAACATGGCGCGATTTCTGGCTCAATGAGGGCTTCACCGTCTACATCGAAGAGCGGATCCAAGAAGCGGTGTACGGCGCGGAGCGCGCCGCGATGGACTCGTCCCTCGAAGTCCAGGCCTTCAAGGAGGAGTTGCAACGCTTGGATCCGCGCGATCAGGTCCTGCATGTAGATCTGGCCGGGCGCGACCCCGACGATGGCTTCACAGGCGTGCCGTACGTCAAGGGAGCGATGTTCCTGCGCACCATCGAGCGCGAGGTCGGGCGGGACGCGTTCGACGATTTCCTGCGGGGCTACTTCGACGAGTTCGCCTTCCGCAGCGTCACCACCCGGCAGTTCGCGGACTACTTGGACGCTCATTTGCTGTCCAAGCACCCAAGGGCAGAGCAGGCCATTCCCGTCCGCCAGTGGCTGGAAGAGCCCGGCCTGCCGGACCATCGTCACGAGCACGTCTCAAGCGCCTTGGAGGTTGCTGACGCCGCCGCTGCGGAGTGGTTCGCCGGCAGCACCCCGGCCCGCGGCCTGGATACCGCTGATTGGACCACCCAGCACTGGATCCGGTTCGTGCGAGCGATCCCGGAAGACGCGGGCGGAGAGCGCTTGGCCGAGCTGGACCAAGCGTTCAACCTGACCGCAGCGACGAATGCGGAGATTCTCTGCGAGTGGCTGGTGGTGGCGATCCGGAGCGGCTACGCTGCCGCAGACGCGGCCCTGAAGCAGTTCCTGACGGACGTCGGGCGGCGCAAGTTCCTCAGGCCGCTATACGCGGAGCTGGCGAAGACCGAGAACGGCAAGGCCAAAGCCCTTGCAATCTATGCGGAAGCCAGGCCGGGATACCATCCCACGACGGTACAGATCTTCGACGAGAGCCTGGGATGGGCCCAGGACGGCTCGGACGAGTAGGCGCCGGCTTCTCCGCTTACGCTTTCGCCGAGTTGGTGTCGGCGTGCCGCCCGGCCTCGTCCACCGCCCGCACCTTGTAGTACAGGCCGCCGCTGTGCCCTGAGGGCGCGGAGCTGTCGACGAATTCGAACGGAGCCAAGCTGGTCTGCGGCCGGAACGGCACCGTGGCGATGCGCTCGTGACGCCGGTACACCTCATAGCGCACGATCGGGTCCCCGGCGGCGAACGCTGTGTGCCACTGCAGCTTGACCTTGCTGCCAGACGCGCGCTCGGCGGTGAACCCATGGGCGGGCTGGAAGCCGACCGAGGGCTGCTGGAAGAAGTTGGTTCGCGTGCCGTGCAGATCCGCCACCGTCTGCTCGATGTCCCTCTTTTCTTGCCGTGACAGCGGCGCGGAGACCTGCGCGGCGGCAAGGTTGGCTACCAGCTGGTCGCGCTCGGGGTCGTTGTCCTTGTCGATCAGGCCGATGCCCGTGATCAGGGTCGCCATGCCCGCGGGGTTGAGCGAATAGCGGATGAAGTCCTGATAGGGCAGCTTGTCCGGCTGGCCAACAGTTGGCACGCTCTGGCCCGGCCGATGGGCGTACTCTTGCTCCAGCCCGTACATCACGCCGTCGGCGAAGACCTTCATGCCGATAATTCCCATGCCCTTGGCGTGGGCCACCGGGATGGAGTTCGTCTGGTGGCAGAAATAGCGCGGGTCGTTGGGATTGACGGCTACCAGCAGCGTGTCGAGGATGTTGCGCGTGTCGCGCTGTATGGCGTACATATGCACAGCCGGGTTCTCGTGCCCGGTGATGCCGATGTGGCGGATCCACTTGCGATGCTTGGGGTTTAGCCCGGTCTGGTTGGTGCCGTCGCGGTAGTCGAGCAGGCAGGCGATCGCGCCCACCCGCGGCAACGACTTGTCCCCGGGATTCTCGAGGCCCTCGTAGGCGGCATCGACCTCTTCCTTGCTGCCGATGTGGTGCACTTGCATCAGATCGAGGTACGCGCCTTCCGGGATGTGGCCCTTGCCGTCCCCGAAGAACTGCGTCAAGGAGCGCTCGATGTCCTCCAGCACCAGCTTGCCGCCTCCGGACGATCTTCCCATCGGCTCGGAGCCGTCGCGCACGATGGCGTGCCGCAGCGCCGTCTTGGTGGCGATGAACAGGCGTCCGCGCAAGCTGTGGTCGTAGCCGGGCAGCCCGGGCTTGAGGTTCAGGATGCCGAATGCCGTGCCCATCTTCTCCTGGCTGAGGAAGTAGTTGTTGGCGGTCTCGATGTAGGTCATGCCCGCCCGCACGGCCTTGACCACGATCTGCACGGCCTCGTCTCCGGGCAAGTCCCACTGGATCTTGTTGCCGCCGGCGAGGCCGAAGGTGGTCACCTCCCGCCCGGTACGCCCCAGCAAGCGGGTGGCGAGCGGTTTTTCGGCCGGGTGTGACCAAGCTGCGAACTTGCCGCCGAACGGCAGGAACGTGGTCGCCATTGCCGCGCCGCCCGCCCAGCGGATCGCGTCGCGCCTTGAGAAATCTCTCGCCATGTTTGGAATCCTCCGAGTGCCTGAGTGGGCCAGAACCTACCAGAATGTACCACGGCTGATTTCGTCGAGCAGGATTCGATGGACCGCGATCCCGCCTATGACAGGGTTGCTTTTCCGCCATGCATTCCGCCGACGAGGGATTCCCGGTGCCGCGCGCGTTAGGCCTGTGCGCTAGGCCTGCGCGTCCGCTCTGAGCCCACCGGTCAAGCCAGGCCTTTCCGCGGCTCGCAACAACGCCGCGAACAACGGCCGGGACGCTCTATGCCACTTGCCTGGGATGCCGCACCAATTGCGGTATCGTGGTTGGATTGCCCTCGGGATAATAATGGGGCGAGCGGTGCGAGCTACCTGCAACTGCGAACTGCAGCGGGATCCCCGGGAGACGCTCGTACGCACCAGCACGCCCCGAGCGCAATGGGAGGAAACATGGACAACGCGAGCAAGTGCCCGGTGATGGGCGCCGCCGCCCACGAGGCGATTGGCGAGACCGCCAACCAGAATTGGTGGCCCGACAGGCTGAACCTTAGGGCTCTCCGCCAAAACCATCCACAGGCTGATCCGAACGGCCTGGACTTTAACTACGCCGAGGCCTTCAACAGCCTTGATTTCGAAGCCTTGGAGAAGGATGTCGATGCGTTGATGACCGACTCGCAGGAGTGGTGGCCGGCCGACTACGGCCACTACGGGCCGCTCTTCATCCGCATGACCTGGCACGCCGCCGGCACCTACCGCATCCACGACGGTCGCGGCGGCGGCGGGAGCGGCGACCAGCGCTTCGCGCCCCTCAACAGCTGGCCCGACAATGTGAACCTCGACAAGGCGCGCCGCCTGCTGTGGCCGATCAAGCAGAAGTACGGCCGCAGCATTTCGTGGGCCGACCTGCTGATCTTCGCCGGGAACCGCGCCCTAGAGACCATGGGCTTGAAGACATTCGGCTTCGGCGGCGGCCGGGAGGACATCTGGGCTGCCGACGAGGACATCTACTGGGGGCCGGAGCAGACCTGGCTCGGCGACGAGCGCTACTCCGGCGACCGGGACCTGGCCGTTCCGCTCGGTGCCGTCCAGATGGGCCTGATCTATGTCAACCCGGAAGGGCCGAACGGCAAGCCGGATCCGGTCGCGGCGGCCCGGGACATCCGCGAGACGTTCCGCCGGATGGCCATGAACGACGTGGAAACCGTCGCGCTCATCGCCGGCGGGCACACGTTCGGCAAGGCTCACGGTGCCGCCGAGGAGCGCTACAAGGGTCCCGAACCCGAGGGCGCAGACATCGAGCAGCAGGGGCTCGGATGGCGGAGCAGCCATGGCAGCGGAAAGGCCGGCGACCAGATCGGAAGCGGGCTGGAGGGCGCTTGGACCAAGAACCCGATCGGCTGGGATAACGGTTACTTCGAGAACCTGTTCGAGTACGAGTGGGAACTGACGAAGAGCCCCGCCGGTGCGAACCAGTGGACTCCAAAGAATCTGGAGGCGCAAGAGACCGTGCCGGACGCGCACGACCCGTCGAGGCGGGTTGCTCCGATGATGCTGACCACCGATCTCGCGCTGCTCGCCGATCCGGACTACAGGGAGATCTCGAAGCGCTTCTACGAGAACCCGGACGAGTTGGCCGACGCCTTCGCCAAGGCTTGGTTCAAGCTGCTGCATCGCGACATGGGTCCGCCGGCACGCTATCTCGGCCCGTGGGTTCCCAAGGAGCAGCTGCCGTTCCAGGATCCGCTGCCGGCGGTCACGCACGCGCTCATCGACGAAGCGGACATCGCCGCGCTCAAGGCCAAGATCCTCGATTCCGGCTTGTCCGTCTCTCAGTTGGTATCGGCCGCCTGGGCGTCAGCCTCGACCTACCGCAACAGCGACAAGCGCGGCGGCGCGAACGGGGCGCGAATCCGCCTCGCCCCGCAGGCAGGCTGGGACGTCAACGTCAAGTCCGGCGTTTCGATCGTGTTGCAGACCCTGGAGGGAATCCGACAGGCGTTCAACGATGCGCAGGCGAACGGCAAGATGGTCTCGCTCGCCGATCTGATCGTGTTGGGCGGCTGCGCCGCCATCGAGGCGGCCGCAGCCAAGGCCGGGCACGATGTGGAGGTCCCCTTCGCGCCGGGGCGCGCGGACGCGACGGACGAGACGACCGACGCTGACTCGTTCGCCGTGCTGGAGCCGACCGCCGACGGGTTCCGCAACTACCTGCAGAACGGCCACGCGGCCGCCGCGGACCACCTGCTCGTGGAAAAGGCGTTCATGCTCAAGCTGTCCGCTCCGGAGATGACGGCGCTGGTCGGCGGCATGCGCGCGCTCGCCGCGAACGCCGGGCAGTCCGCCTGCGGGGTCTTCACCCACCGTCCCGGAACGCTGACGAACGACTTCTTCGTCAACCTGCTCGACATGGCGACGGAGTGGACGCCGGTCGGAGACGCCGGCGGCGAATTCGAGGGTCGCGACCGCGCGACCGGCGAGCTCAAGTGGACAGCGAGCCGCGTCGACCTCGTCTTCGGCTCGAACTCGGAGCTCCGGGCCATCGCCGAAGTGTACGGTTGCAGCGACGCCGAGGCGAAGTTCGTCCGGGACTTCGTCGCTGCATGGGACAAGGTCATGAGTCTGGACCGTTTCGACCTCGCCTGATCCTGACGGCTCAGTCTACGGCCTCTCCTGCTTGGCGCCAGCGTGTGTTGCATCATGCGCCCGACATGGGGCGCCATCGCGAGCACGCTCGGTAGGATCCGATGGAAGGGCCGTGCTCTGGGGCCGGATCGACGCGGCGTTGCATGTCCGATCCGCTGCAGCGTCGCGGTCGCTAGGCTAGTTGGATATGGCGAAGTCTGATCAGGGTTGCGACCTGCTCGTCTTCTCGGCTCATCCCGACGATGCCGAACTGTGCTGCGGCGGCCTCCTGCTTGTGGCTCGTGCCAACGGATGGAAGACGGGCGTCGTAGACCTGACACGGGGCGAAGCAGCCACCCTCGGGACGCCTGAGACCCGACTCAGCGAGGCGCGCCGCGCAAGTGATGTCCTCGGCTTGTCGGTCAGGCGCAATCTGGGGCTGCCGGACGGGCGGGTGCGCGACACCGATGCCAACCGCACGCTCATCGTGGAGACCGTCCGCGAACTGAAGCCGCAGGTATTGGTGGGCCCGCCGCACGAGGACCACCACCCCGACCACATGGCGACCGCCGAGCTCTTGCAGCGGAGCTTGTTCCTGTGCGGGGTGAGAAAGTACGCGCCGGGCAGCCCGCCTTGGAGGCCCAAGGCCCTCTTGAAGCACTTCGGCAGCCGCTGCGTTGCACCGCAGCTCGTCGTCGATATTTCGGATGTTTTCGAGCAGCGCATGAAGGCTGTGCGGGCGTATGAATCGCAATTCGGAGTCGACCAGCCGGAGGACTTCCCGGTGCGCTTGGCTTCGGCAAGGTTCCTCAAGTCCATCGAGGCGACCTTGGCATACTACGGTTCGCTGATCGGCGTGGCCTACGGCGAGCCGTTCACGAGCGACGTTCCCCTGCCGGTCAGGGATCTTGTCGGCCTGTTCAGCAACGAGCCGTGGAAAGACCGCTGACGATTGCCATCATCTGCCACCCGACTCTGGGCGGCAGCGGCGTGGTGGCCACAGACCTTGGCACGGCGCTGGCCGAGCGCGGCCACACAGTCCATATCGTGAGCCACCGGCGCCCGGTCCGTATCGCCTCGCCCCATCCCCGCGTCCGCTTCCACGAAGTGCCGGTCACCCGCTACCCGCTGTTCACCTACCCTCCCTACACATTGGCCTTGGCTACCAAGCTCGCCGCCTTGTGCCGCCAAGAGCGGATCGACGTGCTCCACGCGCACTATGCGATCCCGCACGCCATCAGCGCGTACCTCTGCCGCCAGATGCTTGGCAGCGACGCGCCGAAGATCGTGACAACGCTTCACGGGACGGACATCACGTTGGTCGGGCTCGACGACTCGTTCTACGAGATCACACGCTTCAGCCTGCTCGAAAGCGACGGTGTGACGGCCGTGTCCAACTACTTGGCCCGCCAGGTCAGGCAGCGCTTCAAGCTGGAGAGCGACGTCACGACGATCTACAACTTCATTGATCTCGAGCGATTCTCGCCCTCCAACCGCGACGGCGCCGTGCGGTCCCGCTTCGCTTGCGGTGACGAGGCCTTGGTCGGCCACCTGTCGAACTTCCGCTGGGTGAAGCGCGTCCCAGACGTCGTGAGGGTGTTTCAGCGCATCGTGCTGCGTGTTCCGGCGTGCTTGGTGATGATCGGCGATGGTCCCGACCTTCCGGCCGTGAAACTGGTGGCGGACGAGTTGGGAGTGCTCGACCGGATCAAGTTCTTGGGGTCCGAGCAGGATGCGGCGGCGCTGCTGCCGGAACTGGACCTGTTCTTGTTGCCCAGCGAGCAGGAGAGCTTTGGACTGGCGGCCTTGGAAGCCATGGCCTGCGGCGTGCCCGTGATCGCATCGAATGTCGGCGGCCTGCCGGAACTTGTGACGGAAGGCGGGGCCGGCCACTTGTTTCCTTTGGGGGCTGTGACGGCCATGGGTGAGAAGGCTGCGGACATCCTTGCCGACCGAGCCGAGCATGCCCGCCTCCGGGCCGGCGCGCGCACGCGGGCAGAGGACTTTCGCCAGGACGGGCTCGTTGGGCAGTACGAAGCGTTCTATCGGTCTGTGCTTTCGCGCTAGCATTCCCGCGCTCCTGAGGAGAGGCGGCTCGCGACTCGATCTCCCGCAACCCTTGGTCGTTTGAGCGGCGCACTCCGGCAGCTGCTCCTTCTATGTCGCGGGGCGTATCGATGCTGGCTGCTGGCGCTGTCCAGTTCGGCGTGCCCGGCCTGACCGAAGTCGAGGCTCTGTTACTGGCCGGCATCTGCCCGGCGGTATCAGGAGGTTTCTTCTCGTGATTTCACGATAGCCCCTACGAGCGCACCCGCCAGCACGTAATTGATCAAGATGCCGAGGAACCAGCCCCAGGCCAGAGACAGCGGGATCGGCATGAAGCCGTAGAAGCCCCAGCCCATCGAGATGCCGGCGGCGAGGCCGAACAAGGCGCCGAGCTTTAGGCCGGCAGCGAGGGACTTGCGCGTGACCAAGCATGTGTAGATCATCACGAAACAGGCCGCAGTCGCTAGCGCAATGGAGTACATGAGCGCCATATTCATCTCTTCCATGGGTCGCCACAGGTCGGCTGTGGCCTGATACATGGGGTCTAGCAGCATGCCGTGAGTAACGACATCGAGTATCGACCATGTCAAGAACACGGCAACGACGGCTAGGATGGGTCGCGGTGACATCTCGTTCACCTCCCTTCATCGGGCAGCTGCGCCCGGTGCGGGCAGGAGTTTCTAGTAAGCTCTCGCTCGTCAGGTAGGATACACGAGCGTTGGTCAGGGGCCGGCCCGGCCTCCAGTTGCAGTTTGCGTCAACGCCCTGCTGCTGGGACCGCGTCATCTCGAGAATTCCGGGCGGCGTTGTCAGGCTGACGTGCAGCACTGCGGCTCGGATCGGGCTGGGACTGCTGCGAAAAGTGTGCCTGGTTGTGATTCGACCGTGCCGGGGAAGGAGATCGGAAGGCCGAGGCGAACCTTGACAATTCCGGTCCAAGCCGCGTCGGCCAATGCGTCCGGCGCCGACTTCCTAAAATAGATAGTTTGCAGCCTGCAGGGGTCGGTCGCCGCCCGGCTCCCGCGATTGCACACGAATCCCATGCCTGCGCTTGGCGCGACAAGCCGGAACGCTCCGAACGGGGTCGGGCTGTTGGACCTGATCGGCGACACACCCCTGATCCGCTTGGACAGCCTGACTGGCGACCTGCCTGACGTGCGCCTGTACGGCAAGGCGGAATATCTGAACCCCGGCGGCTCTGTCAAGGACCGACCGGCCGCGAACATGATCCGCACGGCGGAGCGCGAGGGAAAGCTGCGTCCCGGCCAAACGATCATGGACGCCACCAGCGGCAACACCGGCATCGCCTACGCGATGGTCGGCGCCGTGCGCGGCTACCCGGTCAAGCTGTACCTGCCGAGCAACGCCTCGCCGGAGCGCAAGCGCATCCTTGCCGCCTACGGCGCGGAGCTGGTGCTGACGGACCCGGCGCTACAGACCGATGGCGCCATCCAGGCGTGCCGAGCGGCCTACGAGCAGGATCGCGAGACGTGCTTCTATCCCGACCAATACGGCAATCCCGCGAACTGGAGGGCACACTACCAGACGACCGGGCCAGAGATCTGGGAGCAGACCGGCGGCGCGATCACGCACTTCGTCACGGGTCTGGGCACGAGCGGGACGTTGATGGGCACGGGGCGCTACTTGCGCGAGCGCAATCCAGACGTGCAGGTCGTTTCCATGCAGCCCTCCACCGGGTTCCACGGCTTGGAGGGCCTCAAGCACATGGAGACCGCCATGCAGCCCGCCATCTACGATCCGTCCCTGGCGGACCGCGAGTTGTTCGTGGACACCGAGGACGCCTACGAAATGGTGCGGAAGCTGGCCTGCGAGGCTGGCCTGATGGTAGGCATCTCCTCCGGAGCCAACGTCGTGGCGGCCTTGCGGCTTGCCCGGCAGGTCCGGCGCGGCGTCATCGTGACGGTGCTCTGCGACGGTGCGGACAAGTACCTCAGCGAGCGCTTCTGGGAGGATTGAGCCTGCTATGCTGCGCATTCTCAGGATTCCGTTCGCCGTGATGCGGGCGCACGCCGAGGCGGCCTACCCCAATGAGTGCGTCGGCGCCATGCTGGGCAAGACGGGACCGGACGGCAAGACTGTCGGGTTGGCCATGCCGCTGGAGAATTCCGCCGAGGGCTCCCAGCACGCCTTCTACCAGCTCTCCAACGACAGCTTGCTGGCCGCCGACATGGCCGCGCGCCAGATGGGCATGGACATGCTTGGCATCTATCACTCGCATCCGGATGCCGACGCTTATTTTTCCGACACCGACTTGAAGCACTCCTGTCCGTGGTACTCGTTCGTCGTGCTGTCGGTGAAGAGTGGCGAATACGATCACTCCAACAGCTGGCTGCCGGATTTCGAGCAGACGCGCGCGGAGCGCGAGGAACTCCAGATCGCGGAGTGACGCGATCGCCGGCTTGCCCTGCAAACCCTGCCGCCCATGACCATCAATCGCCTGTTCGTCCGCGACATCCGCTTCCCTACCTCCCAGGAATTGGACGGATCGGACGCGATGAATCCTGATCCGGACTACTCTGCCGCCTATGTCGTGCTGGAGACAGACGCCGGCCTGTCCGGCCACGGACTGACATTCACGCTTGGGCGGGGCACCGAGATCGTGGTGGCCGCTGTCGAGGCCATGCGCCCGCTGGTGTGCGGCCACAGCTTGGAAGAGTTCACCGCGGATATGGGCAGGTTCTGGCGCCGGGTGACGGGGGACTCGCAGCTGCGCTGGATCGGGCCGGACAAGGGCGCGGTCCATCTGGCGGCCGCAGCCGTCGTGAACGCTGTCTGGGACTTGTGGGCCAAGAGCGCTCGCAAGCCTGTTTGGCGCTTGGTGGCCGAGATGACTCCCGCGGAGTTCGTGCGCTTGATCGACTTCCGCTATCTCACTGACGCGCTGACGCCCGCACAAGCCTTGGAAATGCTCGAGGCGCGGGCTGGCGGCAAGGCCGAGCGGATCGCCAGGATGGAGGCCGAAGGCTACCCCGCCTACACCACCTCGGCCGGCTGGCTGGGCTATTCCGACGACAAGATCCGCGCTCTCTGCAGCCAGGGATTGGCGCAGGGCTGGAAGCGGTTCAAGATCAAGGTCGGGCGCGACCCGGCCGACGACCGGCGCCGCTGCGCGATCATCCGCGAGCAGATTGGCGAGGACGGCATCTTGATGACGGATGCCAACCAAGTCTGGGACGTGCCCCAGGCGGTGGAGCGCATGACCGAGCTGGCGCCGTACCGCCCGTTGTGGATCGAGGAGCCGACAAGTCCCGACGACGTGCTCGGGCACCGGGCCATCAAGCAGGCGCTGCTGCCGCACGGGATCGCCGTGGCGACCGGGGAGATGTGCCAGAACAGGGTGCTGTTCAAGCAGTTCTTGCAAGCGGACGCCATTGATTTCGTGCAGATCGATGCGACGCGCCTCGGCGGAGTGAACGAGGTCTTGGCCGTGCTGCTGCTGGCGGCCAAGTTCGGCAAGCCGGTGTGCCCGCATGCCGGCGGCGTCGGGCTGTGCGAGTACGTGCAGCACCTGTCCCTGATCGACTACATCTGCGTGTCGGCCACGCTCGATCAGCGCGTGATCGAATACGTGGATCATCTGCACGAGCACTTTGTCGATCCGGTTCGCATGCGGGACGGGAATTACTTGCCCCCGCAAGCGCCGGGCTACAGCATTGAGATGCGGCCCGAATCGCTGGACACGTACGAGTTCCGGCCGCAGCGGTGATGGGGTAAGCTAGGAGCCAAGCGAGGAACGCTGTCACGATGACACCCACTGTTGCCCTGAACCGACGCGAGCTCATGAAGGTGTTGGGCGGTGGTCTCGCCAACGTCGGGCTGGCCTCGGTGTTGGCCCGCGACGGCGCGCTGGGGGCCTCGGGCGGCAGCGGCGTGCCCGCGCCCCACTTCGCGCCCAAGGCGAAGAGCGTCATCTCGATCTTCTGCTACGGCGGGCCCAGCCACGTCGATACCTTCGACCCCAAGCCGGAGTTGGACAGGTACGCCGGCGAGGTCATGACCGGCGTCGGCGAAGTGGTCGTCTCGCAGGGCAATCCCGGAGGGCTGATGCCCTCCCCGTGGAAGTTCAAGAAGTACGGCCAGAGCGGCCTCGAGGTTTCCGAGCTGTTCCCGCAGGTCGCCCAGCATGTGGACGATATCGCGGTGATCCGCTCGATGCACACCCTGTCCAACGACCACGGCCCGGCCCTGTACCAGATGAACACCGGCACCGTGCTGGCCGGCCATCCCAGCGTGGGCAGTTGGCTGACCTACGGCCTAGGCTCGGAGAATCAGAACCTTCCCGGCTACGTCGTCTTCACGGATCATCGCGGCGGCCCCATCAACGGCCAGCCCAACTGGGGCGCAGGCTTCATGCCGGCCGCCTTCCAAGGGACGCAGTTCCGCTCGACCGGTGATCCGATCGTCGACTTGCGCCCGCCGAAGGAGATCAGCCGCGAGCGCCAGCGCAAGTGGCTTGACCTGCTGCAGGATCTCAACCGCGAGCACTTGGCCCAGAACCCGGAGGACAACGAACTCTCGGCGCGCATCCAGTCCTACGAGCTGGCCTACAACATGCAGGTGCATGCGACCGAGGCGATCGATATCGCCAAGGAGAGCGAGGGCACCCGCAAGCTGTACGGGCTGGACGAGGAGCGCACCCGCTTCTTCGGGCGGCAGGCGCTGATGGCGCGGCGCTTGGTGGAGCGCGGCGTGCGCGTGGTGCAGCTGTATTCCGGCGGCGGCAATCACGAGCCGACATGGGACCAACACTGGTCGTTGAAGCACTTCCACACCATGCATGCCGGAGAGACGGACGGCCCGATCGCGGGCTTGCTGACCGATCTCAAGCAGCGCGGCCTGCTCGATGACACGCTGGTCGTCTGGCACGGCGAGTTTGGCCGGATGCCGATCAGCCAGCGGCTGGACGGCCGCGACCACAATCCCTACGGCTTCACGGTCTGGCTGGCCGGCGGCGGCGTCAAGGGCGGCACGGTGGTTGGAGCGACGGATCAGTTCGGCTACAGGGCCGTGGAGAGCCCCAAGTCGGTCTACGACTTGCACGCCACGCTCATGCACCTGATGGGGCTGGATCACGAGCGGCTGACCTACCACCACAATGGCCGGGACATGCGCCTGACCGATGTGCACGGCAACCTGATCAGCGAGATCTTCGCCTAGCTCGTTTCGCCCCGGCCGGATCCCTACTGGGCATTGCGCTCCCGGCGCGCCTGGCGGCGGCGTCTCTTCAGCTCCTTCTCGTCGATGATCTCGAGGTTGAAGTTCACCGCGATGATGGTCACGACCTCGACCACGGTCCCGTTCAAGCGGGTCGGGCGGTAGCGCCACTGCAAGACGGCGTCCATGGCCGCCGGGGCGAGCAGCGGGTGCCCGCTGATCAGTTTCAGATCGCGCACGCGGCCGTCGATGCCGATAATCGCCTCGAGCTGGACCTTCCCGGAGACGTACTGCTCGACAGCCTCGGGCGGGTAGACCGGCGGCGGCTTGTGCAGGATCCGCGCGTCTTGGATGTTGCCCCCGATGCGGATCGGAGGAGGCAGGGCCAGGTGCTGCCCCGGCGTCGGAAACATCCCGAAGACGCCTGCGGCGCTGGAATCGCCCGTGCCGCCCAGCGGTCCGCTGGGAGCGGGCATGGCCGCCAGCGGCGAGACCGGGCTGCCGATGTCGTTCAAGATCGCCACTTGGTCCGGAATGACCGATGGCGCCCGGAATTCCGTCTCGTAGCGTTGCGGGGCCGCTCGCGGCGCGGGCGCTGCCCGGGGCGGCGGCGGTGCGGGGGGCGGCGGGGGCGTGAGATAGATCGCCCGCAAGCCCCATGCCCCAAGATCGATTTCGTAAGTGTTGAGCAGCGGCAGCAGGATCATGCCGCCTAGGCAGGCGAGCTGCAAGACCACCGAGCCGGCGAAGCTCCAGCCTTGGCGGACGGGTTGGCCTGCGGTGAAGCTTTGCTCGAACACGACAGCCCTTGCTTACTCTTGGGCACGCTCCGCGCCGTTTGGTTACCGGTGCGGCGCTGCTTGCGGAACGGTCATGTCCCGAGCTTGCGCGCCAGATCGACGAAATCCTCGGCGCTGACGTCGAACTCGCCGTCGACGGACAGGTCAATCTGGCGATTCGGACGCTCGCGCGGGCGCGGCACGAAGGCCGTGCGCAGGCCCGCCTTGGCCGCGGCTCGCAGGTCGCCCTTGTGGGCGGCAACCATCATCACGGCAGCGGGTTCGAGCCCGAGCAGGTCGGCCGCCTTGAGGTACACCTCGCGATCGGGCTTGTAGCGGCCGGCCAGCTCTGCGGATAGCACAGCGTCCCACGGCAGGCCGCCGTGCTTGGACATGTTGACCAGCAGGGCCACGTTGCCGTTCGACAGGGAAGCGATGATGAAGCGGGACTTGAGCCTAGTGAGGCCCTGGACCGCGTCGGGCCAGGGGTCGAGTCGGTGCCAGACGCGGTTGAGATCGTCCTTCTCGGCCTCGTCCAAGCCCGTGATCGCGAATCGTTCCAGCAGCCCGTCCAAGATCAGGCGGTGCAACTCGTCGATCGTCTTCCACTGCAGCTCGCCGGTCCGCACGCGGTTCATCGCCGGTCCGTAGCCGTCGCGCCAAGCGTCGGCGAACGCGGCCCAGTCCACCTCCAGCCCCTTGGCCCGGCCCAGCGCCCGGCCTTCGCGAATCACGGTCGAGCGCCAGTCGACCACCGTTCCGAAGACGTCGAACGCCAGAGCCTTGACCGAGTCGGGCTGGAAGGCTTGCAAGAGGGGGGCTCCAGCGGCGCAGAACATCAGCGCCCGGCGCGTGAGCACCGGAGGGCCGCAACAGCGCATCGCCTTGAGTATACGGGCAGTTGGCGGGCAACCTCAAGGGCAAGGCGAAAGCAAGTCGAAGCTTGGTCAAAGCGCGCTATGCTGAGGTGAACGGGTCATGGGCCGCATCCGCGTACTGACAGACAAGGTCGCCAACCAGATCGCTGCGGGCGAGGTAGTCGAGCGGCCGGCGTCGGTGTGCAAGGAATTGATCGAGAACGCCCTTGACGCGGGGGCGACCCAGATCCGCGTCGAGCTGCGCGGGGGCGGTCGCGGCCTGATCAAGGTCGGCGACAATGGCTGCGGCATGCACCGCGACGATGCCCTGCTCGCCTTCGAGCGGCACGCCACCAGCAAGCTGCGTACCGCCGAGGACCTGCTCTCCATCGGCACTCTAGGTTTCCGCGGCGAGGCCCTGCCCTCGATTGCCAGCGTTGCCCGCGTCACCCTTTCGACGCGCGCCGAGGACGGCGACGCGGGGACTGTCGTCGAAATCAGCGGCGGCACGCTGCGCAACGTGCGCGACGAAGCCCGCCCGCCCGGCACCACGATCGCCGTGCAGAACCTGTTCTTCAACGTGCCGGCCAGGCGCAAGTTCCTCCGCACCGAGCGCACGGAGCTGTCCCACGCGCTGCGCGCTGTGACGCACTACAGCCTCGCCAATCTCGACAAGGCTTTCGATCTGCTCACCGAGCACGGCTCGCAGCTGCACGTCACTCCCGTCTCCACGCACCGCGAGCGCGTCTACCAGATCTTCGGCGGCGAGCTGCTGGAGCAGCTCGTCCGCATAGATCCCGTCGCAGAGGGGGAGCTCGGCTTGCGGCCGGATTCCGGGGAGCAAGCGTCGGGGGAGTCTCTCGGCCCGCCGCTGCGCCTCAACGGGTTCGTCTCCGAGCCCCAGCTGCATCGCTCCAACCGGAACTCCTTTTACATCTTTGTCAACGGGCGCCTCGTCCGCGACAGCCTGATCCAGAGGGCGATCGCCAAGGCTTACGAGAACTTGATGCCGAGCGGCGTATACCCGTTCGCGCTGCTGTTCCTGGAGATCGCTCCGGAAGAGGTGGACGTCAACGTCCACCCGGCCAAGACCGAGGTTCGGTTCCGTTCCCCGTCAAGGGTGTTCGACTTCGTGCGCGACGCGGTCCGCTCCCGGCTGATCGCCGCCAAACCGTCTGCCGAACTGCCGCCCTCCGCCGCGATCGACCATTCCCTCTCCGGCCTGCCGGCCGCTCCTCCCCCCATGCCCGGCATCCCAGCGTTTCCGCGCGCCTCTGCCGGGACGCGCGGCACGGCCGCCGATACGTTGGAATTCCCGTCTCGGCCGCAGCGGCGCAGCTTCGGGCCGAGACCGGCGTTTGAGCCGTCTGCGTCGCCCCAGCCGTCCGCCGCCGGTCCGGTGCCCGAACCCGCCTCGCTGCACGGCGGCGAAGCGCTGGCCGACCTGTCGCCGAGCAACTTGGGCAAGCTTGCGGACCTGCGGGTGCTGGGCCAGCTTTTCGACAGTTTCATCGTGGCCGCCGGCGAGGATGGCGTGTGGATCATCGACCAGCACGTCGCCCACGAGCGCATCCTGTTCGAGCAGGTCCTCGCGGCCCGCTTGCACGGGCGCCCCGACGTGCAGCGGCTGCTCACGCCCATCGTCATCACCCTGACTCCCAGCCAGTCGGCCGTGTACCAAGATCTGGCCGACGAGCTGGAAGGCAGCGGCTTCGAGATCGAACGCTTTGACGGGCGCTCCGTGGCTGTCAAGTCCGCGCCCGCCGAGCTATCGGCGAAGGAGGTGGAGACGCTGCTGCGGGAGTTGCTGGACGACTCTGGCGACGGCGCCGCATCCATGAGCTTGGGAGATCTGCGCCGGCGCATGGCCGCCTCGATCGCCTGCCATGCGTCGGTCAAGATGAACATGCCGCTCACCGAGGAGAAAATGCGCTGGCTGTTGGTCGAGCTGGCCAAGTCCGACTGCCCCATGTCCTGTCCTCACGGACGTCCTATCGCCCTGCGCTATAGCACGCGCGACATCCTCAAGGCGTTCCACCGCATCTAGCCCGGCGCAACGGGGCCAGCGTTACCCGTGCGTGCCGAAGACTTCGCGGAGGGCGTCGGAAATCTCCCCGAGTGTCGCGCCTGCCGCGACCGCGGCCCGGATCGCGGGCACTAGGTTGCCGCCGCCCGCAGCCACGTCGCGCAGGCGGCCCAGCGCAGCTGCCGCCGCGACCGAGTCCCGGCCGGATCGATACTTCGCCAGTTCCTCGCGGCGCTGCGTTTCCTGGCCGTGGTCGATCTGCAGCAGCGGCACCCCGGCGGGCTCGTCCAAGCGGAAGGAGTTCACGCCTACCACCGTTTGCTCGCCGCTCTCGATTCGCTGCTGGAGCGCGTAGGCGCTGTCGTGGATCTCGCGCTGCACGTAGCCGTTCTCGATTGCCGCCACCATGCCGCCCAGGTCGTCGATGCGCGCGATGTAGGCCAGGGCCTCCTCTTCCAGCCGGTCGGTGAGGCTCTCGATGCAGTAGGACCCTCCCAGAGGGTCGACCGCTTGCGTAACGCCGGACTCCAAGGCGATCACCTGCTGGGTGCGCAGCGCGAGAGTGGCGGCCTGCTCGCTCGGCAGCGCCAGGGCTTCGTCCAGCGCGTTGGTGTGCAGGGACTGGGTGCCTCCCAGCACGGCCGCCAGAGCTTGGAAGGCGGTGCGCACCACGTTGACATGGGGCTGTTGCGCCGTCAAGCTCGAGCCCGCTGTTTGCGTGTGGAAGCGCAATTGCAGCGCGCGCGGGTTCTGCGCCGCGAAGCGCTCCCGCATGAGCTTGGCGTAGAGTCGCCGGGCCGCGCGGAATTTGGCGATCTCCTCGAGGAAGTCGCGATCAGAGCTGAAGAAGAAGGACAGCCGCGGCGCGAACGCGTCCACTTCCAGCCCGGCCCGGCGCGCTGCTTCGATATACGCGACGGCGTTGGACAGCGTGAAGGCAAGTTCCTGGGCTGCCGTGGCGCCGGCCTCGCGCATGTGGTAGCCGCTGATCGAGATCGAGTTCCAGCGCGGAGCATGCTCGGCCGTCCATGCCAGCACGTCGGTCACAATGCGCATGGATGCCGCAGGCGGGTAGATGTAGGTCCCGCGCGCAATGTACTCTTTGAGGATGTCGTTCTGGACGGTGCCGCTCAGCGCGCTGTTCGGCACTCCGGCACGCTCGGCGACGACAGAGTAGAGGGCTAGCAGGATCGCTGCCGTCGAGTTGATCGTCATCGAGGTCGACACGCGCTGCAGCGGGATGCCGTCGAGCAGGGTCTGCATGTCCGCCAGGCTCGAGATCGCGACCCCGGCCCGGCCCACTTCCCCTAAGGCCAGCGAGTGGTCCGAGTCGTAGCCCATCTGCGTTGGCAGGTCGAACGCGACCGAGAGGCCGGTGGTGCCGCGTTCGATCAGATAGCGGAAGCGCTCGTTGGACTGGCGGGCGTTGCCGAAGCCCGCATACTGGCGCATCGTCCAGAGCCGGTCCCGGTACATGCCGGGATGGATGCCGCGGGTGAAGGGGAATTCGCCCGCCTCCGGCGGCGGCTCCGGACAGTCTTCGTAGAGCGGCTTCACAACACTGCGCTTTCGCTCAACGCTTGCGCGCCAGCCGCTTGGCCCGGCGGAAGGAATCGAGGCCGAACCAGACGAATACCACCGACACGACGGCCGCCACCAGCAGCCGGTCCATGCTCTCGGGCAGCTTGCGATACGCCTGGATCAATCCGAACGGCCCGAACACGAAGAAGGCGGCAAAGGCCAGGAACATGAATCCCACCACTTCCAGCGCGAGTTCGCGCGCGAGCGAGATGAAACGGGGCACCGTGCCGCGCAGGGCGTTCAATCCAGCGCTGAGCGCCTTGCCGGCATTCATATCGAAAATGCTAGCAGTGTGGGAACAGGCATGCCGTTTCGGCACTTGGAGGTGCCGAGAAAGGCCGGGCTTGCACGAGCGTCGGAGTGAACCGTGACACGTGCAGGGCGAAGCTGCTCACCGGCGCACGTGCGATCTTGGCGGAAGGGGCGGGCAAGCCGGTTTTCGCCGAAATGGCCCGTGTCCGGCTTCGAGTTGTGCCGCAAGCTGGCCTAGGCAGCCGCCGAAGCCGCAGCCCCGCGCAAGCCACGGACTGGTCGGTTCCCCGGCGCTGACCACGGGCCCGCTAGCTCAGCCGCAGCGCTTGGGACGGACTGACGCGGCCCGCCCGCAAGGCGGGAACAGCGGTCGCTATGAGCGCGCATACCGACACGGCGAGGGCTGCCAGCGCGATGATTTGCCATTCGAAGGGGCCGACCTCGTAGAAGAACCCCGCTGCGAGCCTGCCCGCCGCCACAGATGCCCCCAGCCCGACCGCGATGCCGCACGCCGTCAGCACCGCCGCCCGGCGGAAGACCATCCATCGAAGCCTGTGCTGGGACGCGCCGAGTGCCGCTTGGACTCCGATTTCCGCCGCCCTGATTCGAACCATGTAGCTGCAGACTCCAAACAGGCCCAGACCGGACAGCAACAGCGTGACGCACGCGAAAGCACTCACGAGCTTGCCGATCATGCGCTCTAGCGCGATCGCCTCCTCGAGGTGCAGGGCGACCGTGTCGTATCCCGGCGCGATCGGCAACCCCGGAACTTCCTCCTCAATGGCTTGGCGCACGGCGGCAGCCAACGCGGCCGATGGCATGGATGAGCGCACAGCCAGGGTTCGCAAGAATCCCTCGTAGCCCACGCTGGATTGGTAGACGAGGGCGGGGGGATCATCGCGCGGGTTGACGTGGCGCACGTCTGCCACGACCCCCTTGATTCGCTTGCTCCCGTCGATCACAGCTCCCAATGCTGAGGCACCGGCGAAGAATTTGTCCGCGAACGCTTGGTTCACGACCACCACGTCTCGCTCGCCCAGTCCGGGCGTGCTGCCCTGCAAGACCCTGATGCCGAGAGTCTCGAAATAGCCCGGAGAAGACCAAACGTGTATCACGCCCATGTCCTCGCCTTCGGCGGGAGTGTAGCCCGAGACCGAGATCGTTCTCATTCCGTAGTTGCCGCGCAAGGGCAGCGAGCCGGTGAACGAGGCGGTCTCGACGCCGGGAAGGGACCGGACGCGATCCAGGATCCGCTGTCGCATGGAAGGCTGGCCCGAGGCGGGAAGGCCGCCGCCCCTTGGGTCGACGAGGATCCCGACCACGTTTTCCGCGTCCAAGCCGAAGTCGGCGGCCCGCAGTTCGGCCAACGTCTTCAATACCAAGCCGGCCGCGGTCAGAAGGACGAACGCCATGGCGCATTGCGCCGCGACGAGGAGCGCCTGTGCCCGAGTCTCGGTAATTCCGGAGGATCCGACCGATTGACCTGCCCGAATGTGTTGCGCCAGGGTCCGACGCGCCAGTCGTGCGGCCGGCACCAGCCCGACTAGCAGCAGCGTCAGGACTCCAATCCCCGCGGCGAAGGCGAGCACCGGCCAAGTCAGGCTTGCATCGAGTGTGTCCACCCCTCGGATCGCTCCCAGCCAGCGCACCAACACCGGGATGATCTGGATCGCCAATGCCCCGCCGAGCAACGTCCCGGTTGCGGCTAGCACGATGCTCTCGGCCAACAGCGTGCGCAGGATGTCGCCGCGGCTCGCCCCGAGCGCTCTCCTCACGCCCACCTCGTCAGCCCGTTCGGAGGCACGGACCAGCAGCAGGTTGCCGAGGTTAGCGCACGCCACGAGAAGCACCAGCCCGGTCGCTGCCCACAGCAGCCCGAGCGGCCGCTGGGCCGAGTCACGCAGCCTCGACAGGCCACGATCCAACGGGGTCACGGCGATCCGGACCTGGTCAAGCCGTTCCCGACGCTCGTCCGAGATCCCATCCCCCGCTCGCTCCAGGAACACTTGCCGCAGTCGCAGGTTGACCGCCGCGCCAGCTTCGCCGAGCGACGCGCTAGGGCGAACTCGCAGCAAGATATTGAGCCAAAATGTCTCAACCGGGAAACCGGGTTCCAGCCTGGAAGGTCCCCCCGTAACGTCTTCTTGCATCGACAGGGGCACCCAGATGTCGGGGCTGGCTCCGACCACGTGACCGCGGAACGAGGGTGGTGCGATGCCAAGGATGACGTACTGCCGGTCCTGCATCCGAATGGCCGACCCGACAACGTCGGGGTCAGAATCAAGGCGCCCGGCCCAGAACGGGTAGCTCACGACCGCCACCGGATTCCCGCCCGGCGCGGTGTCATCCTCCGGGCCGAGCATCCTGCCCAAGAACGGCCGGACGCCAAGCAGCGGGAAGTACGAGCCGGAAACCAATTGGCAAGAGGCCCTCTCCAGTTCGCTCCCGGCGACGATCCGGTCGCCCAGGTAGACAGTCTGCAAGAAGGTCGCCGCTGCCGCCACGGCGTCCAGCGCACTCGGGCTGTCTTGGCGTAACGCTTGGTATTGGTGGTAGGAAAACACCTCGGACTGAGGCACGTCGCTGCGGCTGAAGACTCCGACAGCGCCTGGCCCGAGAATTGCCAGCTCCTGCGGACGCTCCACAGGCAGCAGGCGCAGAAACAAGGCCTCGAACAGGCTGAATATCGCAGTGTTGGCGCCAACCCCCAAGGCAAGCGTCAGGGACGCTACTGCAAGGTAAGCGGGTTTCCTCAGCAGTGACCTGAGCGCTATGCGAAGATCGGACGCCATGGCCGTGGGGGCGAAGCGAGGCGCGTCCAAGCGGGTCTGTTGCCCCGTGGATGGCCTTGCCCCCTACTTTAGGTTGGACGCTTGATCAGATGCTTTGGCACGTCGGAATCGGACTGTTGTTGGGATTTCAGGGAGGTCTCAGCGCCGTCTCTCGGGCGACGGGTGATGCCAGATTCGGGATCGCGTAGCGCCGTGTCGATCTCTTCCCGGACGAATCCGAAGAGCCTTCAAGGGTTGGGTCGTCCCGCGCGACGCTGGGCGGTGCTGTGCCGCGGCGCGCTACTCATCCGAGCCCTGCGGGCGGCCTGCCGCCGAGACGGAACGGCCGCGGCACCACCCGCAGGGCGAGGGTCCGCCTAGAAGTAGAATTTCAGGCCCAGCTGCATTTCGCGGTGCGAGTTGCCTGCATTGACGACGCCGAAGCCAGACTGGCCGACTTGATCCCTCGGGTTGTTGAATTCCGGGGTGTTGAAGCTGTTGAACGTCTCCAAGCGGAACTGCATGCGGAGGCGCTCAGTGATCTGGGTGTTCTTCGACAGGGCAATGTTGAAGATGTGCGGAGTACCCGGGCCCAGCGTGCCGCGCACCTTGCGCCCGGCGTTGCCCAGCGTGAACGGTGCGGGCGCTTCGAACCCTGCTTCGTTCGTCCAGAGCACGCCCCGGCGGCCGCCGAGAGCCGGATCGCCGCGGTTCGGATGATTGGGGTCACCGATGAGATTGGCGTAGAGCGTCGCATCGGCCGCGTTGTCGCCCTTGAGGTCTCGAGCTCCGTTCAGGACCGTGACTCCGAACGGAGAGCCGCTCTGGAAGGTATAGATACCGGAGACCTGCCAGCCGCCGAGAATCACGTTCACAGGACCGCTCAGGTTGACAAACTTGCCTCGCCCGAACGGCAGTTCGTAGACCGGGCTGAACACGATCCGGTGAGGCGCGTGGTTGCCCGAGAGCGACCACTCGGAAGCACGGTCATAGATGTTCTGAAACCAGTCGTGATCGCCGAGAGAGGCGGCGTTCTCTCCCACGAAGGGTGCGTTGTCGTACCACCTTGAGAACGTGTAGAGGAAGATGTAGCCGACTCCCTGGTTGAATCGTCGCTCGGTCTTGAACGTGATTCCTTGATAATCCGAACTGAAGAAGTTCGGATTGTTCATTCGGATCTGTCCCGTACCGCCGTACTGGGTGAACGGCTTGAGCAGACGCTGGGTTTGGTTGCCAAACTCGTTGAGACCGACCCTAGGCAGGTTGAGCGGGTGGATCTGGTTGATGTTCATCCGGCGCAGGTTCACCTTCTTGGCAAACTTCGCGTAGTAGCGCACCTCGAAGAGCTGCTCGCCGGCCTGGTGCTGGAATGTCAGGTTCCAGTCGAACGCATACGGAGTCCGGTGGTAGCGGTCCACGAAGTCGACGCGGCCTTGCACGAAGTTCGTGCCGCGCGTTCCGAAGTTGTGGTTCAGCTCCGAGGCATCGGGAATCTGGAGAAAAGTGGAGGGCATCCCGTCCTTGAGCAGCGGGACCTGCCCGCCGCCGATGTTGCCGGCGCCGCCAAACCCCTGGCTGCCGGTTTGCAGGACGTTGCCGTCGTAGTTGCCACCGAACATGACGGCGAAGCCGCCGCGCACCACCGTGTTGCTCGCCCCGCCGGGCTTGACAGCGAATCCGAACCGGGGGCCGAAGTTATTCCTGTCGGCATTCACCGGGTTTCTCGGGAAGCCATCGCGGCCTGCGAAGAAGAACGCGCCTTTCTGGTCGGGGCTGATGCCGTTCGTGCCGGCGGCGGGCAGCGGCAGCTCTGGGTCCCAGCCTGCGACCCGGTCCGCCACTTCGGTGAACGGCCCTTCGTATTCATACCGCAATCCCAGATTCAGCGTCAGCTGGCCGTTGACGCGCCAATCGTCTTGGAAGAAACCCGCGACATAGGCCGACCGGCGCCCGAACGACGGGTTGGCTTGGACACGCGCCCGGTCGGCCTGGCCGATCAGGAACGAGGCCAAGTCCGCGCCGGTCCCCGAGATCACGCTGCCGTCCGGATTGAGGCCGCGCGTGTCGGTGTTGGCGAAGTCAAAGACGCCCGAGGCCGTCTGCCGGCCCAGTTCGCTGCCCTGGTATTTCCGGTAGTCGATGCCGAACTTGAACGTTTGATTGCCAGCCACCTTCGTGAAGTGGGCCGTGTACTCGAAGTTCGTGAACGCGAACAGCCGCCGGGACAACCCCGCCCCAATGCTTGTAATGCTTGGATTGCCCCCGATGTTGAATCGCGGGAAGGCGTCCGGCCCCACGCCAGTCAGGCCGATCTGGGACGCCAGGTCCTCGTTCAGGTTGACGCCTTGGACGTCGTTGCGGTACCGGAAGAAGCCGCCGGTTGCGGTCATGAAGAAGGTCGGCGTGAACAGCTTCGTATACGAGAGCAGTATGTTCTGTTGCCGTTGAGGAAGGCTTACGGCGTTCGGGTCGGCTGGACCCCAGTCTGGCGACGCAACCCTGCCGTCCGTCACCGGCATGAACAGGTTGTATCGGAACGTCAGCTTGTCGTTGGGATCAATTTCGTAATCTACCCGCATGGTGTGGCTGGTGCGGCGGAGCTCGCGTGGCAGGTTGGCGACCCAGTTCCCCTCATTCGAAACATCAACCTCCGTGCGGTTCGCTGTGGGCACGAACGCGATCGCCGCCTGGGCGACCGGATCCAGCCGGCTGCTGGGAATCACGTTGTTCGCGAACTGCATCTCCCCTCCGCGCCCGGTCGACGTGAGCGGATCGTATACCCTGCGGAGCACGCCGTTCGACTGCAGCATGGTCGACAGGTCGCCGGTCTTCCATTCGGGCAGGCCTACGCTGCGAACTCGCAGATCCTCGAGGTTCTGGATCGTGATGTCGTAGTTGTAGAAGAAGAACGCCTTGTTCTTGACGATCGGGCCTCCGATCGTTCCGCCGGGCACATTGCGACGCAGCTTCGTCCTGCTCTTCGCATCCCATCCGCGCGCGCTAAACGCGTCGTTGCGCATGAACCAATAGCCCGAGCCGTGAAACTCGTTGGTGCCGGACTTGGTGGTGGCATTCATGAATCCCGCGGCCGAGCGTCCATACTCGGCGGTCGGCGCGTTCGCTTCCACTCGGACTTCGGAGATCGCGTCGACCGGCGGGCTCAGCTCGGTGATCGTCGCGCCGATGCCCGTCCGGCTATTCACCACTCCGTCGATGAAGACGCCGGCAGATCTGGTGCGCCCTCCGGCGATCGTGACGTCGCCGCCTCCGGCGCGATTGCTGTTGCGCATCCGCTGCGCGCCGGGGGTCAGGTCGATCAGGTCGAAGACCTCTCGATTGACCAAGGGCAGCTCGAGAACGCGCTTGTTCTCAACCACGGCGGCGAGGGAGCCGCGAGATGTCTCGACGAGCGGGCTCGCCGCTTCCACCGTAACCGTTTCGGTGATCGCGCCGAGCTCTAGCACGGCGTCATATGTCAGGGCGCTGCCGACTTCAACGCGCAGGTTGCTGACCTGGTGAGGCCGGAACCCGTCCGACTCCATGCGGATCGAATACGACCCTGGCAAGACGCCGGGCAGGTAGTACGTCCCGTCCCCTTGCGTTTCCACCATGTTCGAGGTCCCCTGATCCTCGTTGGTGATTTCCACTTGGACTCCCGGGATGACCGCTCCGGTGTTGTCGGTTGCGGTGCCCAAGATCGTGCCCAGCGTCTGCGAAGGTGCCGGGCCGGCCAGGGCAACCACTGCGGCGGTTGCGACTAGGAGCCGTGAGAGAGTGTTCAGCGACATGACGAAAGCCTCCTTCGGTTTGTCAGAACTCAAGACATGGCCAATGAATGCGCCAATAGCCTAGTGCGGGTTCCGGCAGAGTTCAACCGCGTTTGGGCATAAAACCGGACGTATTCAGCAGAAAACACGGGAACATGGCCGGTTCTTCGCCAAGCCGAGCGAATCGCGAGGCTGCGGAGCGGGCGACGGCTTGGGCTCTGCCGTGGCCGCGCGAATCGCGGCAGACGCCGCTAGGCCTGCCTCCGTCCGTCCGTTGACCACAGCCAGATCATGGCGTCTCGCGGCGGGCAATCCGACTCGGGGGACTCCCCTCGATGCTCGGGAAGTTCAGCCCCGCGTGGACGGCTCGCGGGGAGGAGCGGGCGGTCCAGTCAAGGGAACGAGCGGGTACGCCTGCGTCGGCCGAACATCCACGTCGAAGCGGTTTCTGATCTTGCCGCCCCGAGAGCGGGCCGGCAAACGCTGGAGGGAGCCTTGCTAGACTGCTGGCCATGCGCCGGTGGCAAGCGATCTTGGTCCTGCTAACTCTCTTCGCGGCAGTCGCCAGTGCACAGCTGCCGAACATCGTGGTCGTGTTGGCGGATGACATGGGCTGGGGCGACCCGCAGTCGTACCAGCCCGCGTCCAAGATTCCCACGCCCAACATCGACAGGCTGGCGCGCGAGGGCATGCGCTTCACCGATGCCCACAGCCCGTCGGCGGTCTGCACCCCGACGCGTTACGGCCTGCTGACCGGGCGCTATGCGTGGCGGACGTCGCTCACCAGCGGGGTCTTGGACGGGTTCGGCCCGCCGCTGATCGACCCGCAGCAGGACGACACTGTCGGGCTGCTGCTGAAGCGTTCCGGCTACCGTACCGCGGCCGTGGGCAAGTGGCATCTCGGCATCCGCTGGTTCGACAAGCGCGGCGATCCGATGCCGCGCCGGACAGGCGGGTTCCGCCCCGGCGACGATGTGGATTACACGGCTGAACTGCGGGGAGGGCCCTTGGACGTTGGATTCGACACGTTCTTCGGGATTTCCGCCTCGCTTGACATGAGCCCGTACTGCTTCCTGCGGAATCGCTCCGTGGAGATGATCCCAGACATACCCGTGCCTGCTAGCAGGGCGGACATTTTTTCGGGCTTGGCGGCTGGCGTGCGCTCGCGAGGCTTTCGAGTGGAGGACGTGCTGCCGCTGCTGGCCGAGGAAGCCGAGCTTCTGATCGACCAGCAGGCAGGTCGCGACGAGCCCTTCTTCCTGTACATGCCGCTGGCGTCGCCGCACCTGCCGGTCGCGCCGGTTAGCCCCGGTAGCAGCCGCGCCGGTCTCTACGGTGACTTTGTCTTCGAGACGGACCGGGCGCTCGGTAGGGTCTTGGAAGCGTTGGATCGAAACGGGCTGAGCGACGGCACGCTCGTGCTCTTCACCAGCGACAACGGCGGTTTGTGGCACTGGTGGGACTTTCGCGCCGCCGATGACGGCGGAGCCTCCCCGCGCACGGCGCGAGGGGATTATGTCCGCGGCTACGGACACCAGAGCAACGCGGCTTTGCGCGGCACAAAGGCGGACATCTTCGAGGGTGGCCACAGGGTGCCGTTCGTCGTCCGCTGGCCGGGCCAGGCAGCGGCGGGTACCACCAGCGACGCGCTGGTCGTGCTGACCGACCTATACGCCACCGTTGCGGAGATCGTCGGCACGGAGGCACAGGGTGCTTCGGGCCAGGACAGCCATTCGCTGGTACCCGTGTTGCAAGGGAGCGGCGGCTCGGGGCGGACTTCGGCCGTTCACCACTCTTCGCGAGGAATGTTCGCCATCCGCAAGGGTGACTGGAAGCTGGTTGCCGGCCGCGGCTCTGGCGGGTTCACCGTTCCTCGCGAGATCGACGGATCCGGCGGCCAGCTCTACGACTTGGCGGCCGATCCGCAGGAGACTGAGAACCTGTATGGCTCCCGGCCCGAGGTCGTCGCGGAACTTGAGGAACTGCTGCGGGCGATCCGGCAGTGATGCTTGCAAGCGGGAGGCGGCTGCAAGAGCGGATCTTTCGGCTGCTCAGGGTGCACCGGAATCTCGGGGATTGTCGTGCCCAGATTTGCTGAGGCTGCATCCCAGAGCGCCGGGTCTGCGGGCATGGCCGAGGACGCCCTCGATGAGAGCGTTCAGGCGCCTGTCAGGTCGCGCAGAGCGTTTCGGTCCCGAACGATCGCATCCATGCACTCTCGCTGCTTCGCCGGGTCGCGATGGTCGATGTATTCCATGTGCAGCGACACGGGCGTTCCCGCGCTGACCTCGGAGCTCACCATTGCGAACAACTCCGGGTCGACTTGCCCGGTTCCCAGGGGCACGTTGACGGCCTTGCGGCCTTGCCAGCTGAAATCCTTCATATAGACCACGCGGACGCGACTGCGGATCACTTGCCACAGCACCGGCCACGACAGGCCAGCTTCGGCGGTGGCGTGGCGAAGATCGAAGATTGCCGATACCTGCTGCTCGGGAACTCCCTCCAACAGACGGTGAGTGTCCCAAACAGTTCCGCCGACGATGCTCCTGCCGGCGTGGTTTTGGTAAAGTCCCGCGAGCCGAAACCCGCTCAGGTAGTCGGCGAGACGCAGCACAGTCTGGCGATGCTCGTCGAGCTGGGCGAGGATAGGGCGCTTGAAATCGTAGCGGTAGTAGGCCATGCGGAACCACTTGATGCCGAGGCTGTCTGCGGTCTTGATCACTCGCTGCGAGAGCGGATCGTCGGCATCCTTGATGTCGGTGGTGATCATTGTGACGCTTCGGTTGCGCTTCTCGAGAGCTTGGACCAGCAGTGGCAGATCGCGTTCGACGTGCTCCGGCTCGACCTGTCCGCCTTTGCGGACGGTCGCTTCGATGCCGTCGAGGTCGTTTTCTTCGAGGAAGACGGCGACCTCATCGAAGGAGAGCCACTGCAGGTGCTTGGCAAACGCGAGCACCGGCCCGAAGCGCTGATCGGAAGCTGGCAGGGCGCTGGCAAGGGCGGCGCCCGCGCCCAGTCTCACTAGGTCTCTTCTGTTCATCCGAACATTCCTCTCTCGGCCGGCCGTCTGGTTCAGCAGCCGGTTGCCTGACAGGGTAGCTCATGGTGCCGGTTGCCGAGGCGGCTCAAGCGGAATTCCGCAATCCAAGGCGGCGCGATGCCGCAGGCTCTCCGTCAGAACGCATCAGCGCTTGAACAGGTCCGCGCGGGCCCGGACTACCTTCGACCCGTTCCGGACGTTGGTACATTGTGGTCATGCGCTGCTCCGTCCTGCTGTTCGCAGGAGCGCTTGCCTGCGCGCAAGCGGGAGCGGAACCGTGCGAAGGACCTCCGGAACTCACGGCAGCCGCTGCACGGGGCGATGCCGATGCGGAGGCCGCACTGGGGTATTGGTTCGCGGAGGAAGGTCAGACCGACTGCGCTATCGCCGCCTTCCAGCGCTCGCTTCGTCGGAACCCTGAATCCTTCGACACACGCTACAACCTCGGGGTGGCCCTGGTCGAGAGCGGGAACTACGAGGGCGCTACCGAGGAGTTGCGAGCGGCCAGCCGGCTCGACCCTGAGAACGCTCAAGTGTGGTTAGTGCTGGGAACCGTTCTTCTCGAATCCGGGCAGCCGGCCGAAGCGGAGGTGGCGCTCAGGACTGCTCTCGAAAGGGATGCGCCAGCCGTGCCCGCGCTGGCCGAACTCGCCAAGGCCCAGCGCCAGCTCGGCAAGAGGGCTGCCGCCATCGCTACGCTGGAAGAGCTCTTGCGAGTGGAGCCCGACTCGGAAGGCGGCAAGGCCATGCTGGAATCGCTCCAGCGGCCCAGCGTGTCTCCGGCATCCAGGGCGGCACGGGCGTTTCAGAGCGGTGATTTCGTCACTGCGGAGTCCGCCTTTCGCGAGGCCCTGAGAGCCTCTCCCAACAACGCGCTGATTCATTTCAACTTGGGACTCACGCTTCTCAGCCTGGATCGGGCCAGTGTCGCCGTGGAGCATCTGAGTCGCGCTGTCGACATTCAGCCGGACCTGGCGCATGCATGGCTCGCGCTGGGCACCGCTCGTCACCGGCTCGGGCGGCTAGATGCGTCGGAGCAGGCTTTCCGACAAGCGGCCTCTTTGGATCCCGGACAGGTGGAAGCGCGCCACAATCTCGGAATCGTCCTAACATCTCAGAACCGCCACTCCGAGGCGGAATCCGTGTTGAGGGAAGCTGTCGCGCTGCGTCCCGGGGACACTGCGATCCTGACGGCCCTCGGCATGACGCTCGCCAGGCAGCAACGCTTGCAGGAAGCTTCCGAGACCTTGCAAGAAGTGGTCCGGCTCTCGCCCGGCTCCGCCGGCGCGCATCTCAATCTGGGCGTCGTCCTCGGTGACCGGTCGCAGTGGGAGGGAGCATTGGACCAATTCGAGGCGGCGTTGGATCTCGAGCCCGATTCAGGCCAGGCCGGGTTCCAGCGCGGGCGCGCACTGTACGAGATGCGACGCTACGGGGATGCCCTGGAAGCCTTGGCCCTGGCCCGCGGAGCGCTCGGCGAGACGCCAGAGATCCTGCGCTACATCGGGCAAGCGCTGAACCGCTCGGCTCGCTACGAAGAAGCTGTCGCACCCCTGCAGCAGGCGATCCTGAAACGGCCTGACAACCACGCCAGCCACAGCGAACTGGGTCTCGCATTGCTCCAGACGGGACGGACGGGAGAAGCTGTCGACGCCCTCAAGCGCGCCTTGGAACTCGATCCGAGAGACTCCGTAGCGACCGTCAACCTGATCAAGGCGCTCTATCGCGAGGGATCCGACGAGACTGCGCAGTACAGCGACCGCCTTCGTGACCTCAAGCGACAGGAGAGCGCGTCGGCGCGTGCCAAGGTGCTCTCGAATTTTGCCTTGGCGGCTGCGGGCCGGGAGGAATGGGAGTCGGCCGTCGGGCAGCTGCGAGAGGCGGTCGAAGTTTGCGGGGACTGTCCCATACAAGCCGTCCTGCGCAAGAACCTAGGGCTGGTTCTGGCGGATTCTGGAGAGTTTCCGGCCGCGCTTGCGGAACTCCGCGCAGCCCGCTCGCTCGACGATCACCCCGATATCGAGTACGCGCTGGGTGTGGTCGAACGCGCCGCAGCATTAGGACAGCCTTGACGCCTAGGTTCGGGCAACGGGCAAATCTCGTCCCTTGTGGCTCCCCGGCCCGGCCTGATCCGTGCTAGAGTCGCTAGCCGGGACAAACCGCGCCTTGGTCCCGTTGCATTGAGGCGGCGGTTCAGAAGGAGGACCGGTGCGATGACAAATTTCAGTCGCTTGCGTGCCCTGCGGGCCAGCAGCGTGGGAGTGCTTGCGATCCTGCTTGTTCCTGCCCTGTGCTTGGGCCAAGTGTCCACGGCCACTGTGAATGGCACGGTGACCGATGAGCAGGGGGCGGTGATTCCTGGAGCCAGCCTGACGCTGACCAACACCGAGACAGGGGTTTCCCTTGGCACCGAGACCAACGAGGCCGGCGTCTACAGATTCCAGAACGTGCAGATCGGGCAGTACACGCTGGAAGCGTCGTCTGCGGGCTTCACGACACAGAAGCTCGAGCCCTTCACCTTGACCGTCAACCAGACGACGACACTCGATTTCCCGATGCAGATCGGGGCCGTGACCGAAACCGTCGAAGTCACCGCCGCCGCCGTGCAGTTGCAGAGTTCGTCGGCTGAACTCGGCCAAGCAGTGGAGGAAAGCACTGTCAAGGCGCTGCCATTGAACGGTCGCAATTTCACCCAGATGCTGATGTTGCAGCCTGGAGTGGTCATGGTGCGGCCGCCGGGGAGCCAGTCATTGAGCTACACGCGCCAGGTTGGCGAGGCTGCGAACCCCTCGGTCAATGGCCAGAACAACCGAGCCAATGTGTACATGCTCGACGGCGTGGCCAACTTCGAGACGTTCGGCAACGCCTACGCGGTGCCCCCGATCCTTGACGCGATCGCGGAGTTCAAGGTGCAGTCGCACAACGACTCGGCCGAGTTCGGAATGGGTTCTGGCGGCATCGTCAACGTCGTCACCAAGTCCGGCACGAACGAATACCACGGCGTCGCTTTTTGGTTCCTGAAGAATGATGCGCTGAACGCCCGCCAGTTCAACCGGGAGACTATCGATCCGTTCCGGCAAAACCAATTCGGAGGCACGGTCGGGGGGCCCGTGGTGCGCAACAAGACGTTCTTCTTTGCGGCCGCGCAGATCTTCCGGTTCAGCACGCCCGGCGCCGCGTTCTACAACGTACCAACGGGCGCGCAACTTGGCGGGGACTTCAGCCAGTCCGGCCGCGATATCTTCGATCCCGGCCAGACCATGGAGGATCCGGCGAACCCGGGCGCCTTCATCCGGCCGCAGTTTCCGAACAACCAAATCCCGCAAAGCCGCCTTGACCAGAGCATTCTCGGCTATCTCCAGGCGACCGGGCTTCCGAGGCCGACGCAAACCGAGCGCCCTCAGTTCAACGCGATCGACAATCGCAGCCGAACCGTCGACCAAGAAGAATGGCAGGTCAAGGTTGACCACCACTTCAGCGCTCGCGACACCGCTTGGTTCCGGTTCAGCAAGCTCGACCAAGCGGGCCAGAGCAGCGGCGGTCGCGCCGGGCTGGTGAACAGCAACGAAATGGACGCGCTGAACTTCTCCGGAAGCTACGTGCACATCTTCAGCCCGTCCATGACCGGCCAGTTCCAGTTCGGCCGCTCGATCAGCGACATCCCCACGTTCCGTGAGTTCGACGGCGTGGACGCGGCGGCGATCGCGCAGCAGGCCGGATTTCCGTCCGGGATTTACGAGTACCGGGATGGCCCCGTCCTATCGGGAATCTCCGCCGCAAACTACTTCGGCGGAACGCCGATCATCACGACCAACCGGCCGGCGAACAACTACCAGATCAAGGGCGACATCAGTGTGGTCAAGGGCAAGCACACGATCCGCTTCGGGGGCGACTTCATGTTCGCCACCATGTCCCGGACGCAGGCGTCGCACGGTGTAACGTTCACCGAGTTGGCTACCGGCGACCTCGCAAACTCGGCAACGACCGGTGACTCTATCGCGTCGATGATTCTGAACTACGCGGAGTCGTCCACCCGGCGCAACATCATCGAGTCCCTGCGTTTCGGCGGGAATCAGGGGGTGTATTTCCAAGATTCGTGGAAGGCGACGCCAAAGCTCACGGTCAACCTCGGGTTGCGCTTCGACTATGCCTGGGTGCCGCAATACGGAACCGTCGCGGATGGCAACATCTACACGGGAAACGCGAACACCGACACCGGCAAGTACATGGTGATCAAGGTGCCCGGGCCCTGCGCCGAGCTTGGCGGCGCTCCTTGCATCCCGACGCCCGACGGCAGGCTGCCGGAGAACGTGGTCTCGGTTGGCGAGGACTCCGTGCTCTTTCCGGGGCGGGGGGCAATGTTCGGGCCTCGGGTCGGAATGGCCTACCGGGTTTCCGACACGACCACACTGCGCTTCTCAGCGGGGGTGGTGTATGACAACTTCGCCGGCATCTACCAGAGCGCCCGCGGGGTCGGTGGCAACTGGCCGGACGTTTCGACACAGCGCTTCGGGATCCTCTCAAGACCGACGCCTAGCAATCCGCGCCCACAGGTCACCGCCCAGGATCCGATCCTCGGCCAATCCGACGTACCGCCGCCGACGCCGTTCAACACGCAATGGTGGTTTGTCGATCCGGAGTTCGAGCAGGCCTACTCGCTGCAATGGAACTTCGGGATTCAGCATCAACTGATGCGCAACACCGTTGTCGAGGCGAACTACGTCGGGTCGGGAAACCGGGACCTGTCGCTAGGCGGCCGTCGCAACACCGCGGTGACACCGGGGCCCGGGGATCCGAGGGATCGGATGCGCTTCCCCTACATGCGTCCGACGTACTTCGAGAAATCAATCGGACGCAGCAACTACAACAGCTTGCAATTGTCGATGAAGCGCAGCTTCACCAATGGTCTGGCGGCCACGGCTGCCTATACCTGGGCGAAGTCGATCGACATCGGCTGCTCGGGGTTCTTCGGGACCGAAGGCTGCTCGATCCAGAACGAGTACGACCTGAACGGCCAGCGAAGCGTAGGGGCAAACGACATTCCGCACTACTTTGTCGGGAGCTTGGTTTACGACGTTCCGTTCGGTCGCGGGCGCAAGTTCGGATCCGGCATTTCGACCGCTGCCGATCACATCATCGGGGGCTGGCAGTTCAACACCCTAGTGAACTTCCGGGGAGGGCTGCCATACCACGTCATCGTGCCGGGCGATATCGCGAACGTCGGCAATCCCTGGCCGTACATCCGGGCCAACCTCGTGGGCGATCACCGGCTGAGCAACCCGACGCCGGAACGCTGGATCAACACCGACGCGTTCGAGGCTCCCCCGCAGTTCACGTTCGGGAATCTCGGCCGCAACACCCTGCGCCCGGACAATGTCTATCGGTTTGATCTGTCGCTGTTCAAGGAGATAGCGGTGACCGAGGGCTTGCGCATTCAGATCCGTGCCGAGGCGTTCAATGCGTTTAACTCCACGATGTTCAGCAATCCGGATGCCAATCTCGCAAGTATCCGGTTCGGACTCGTTACAAGCGCCCAAGTGCCGCCACGGGAGTATCAGATGGGGCTCAAGATCCTCTTCTAGGCCGAAGTTCCGGGCCAAAAGCGAAGAGAAGTCCCTGTAATGCATAGCCTTATCTGGATTTGGAGCTGTCTTACACTGGGAACGTTCGGACCAGTTCAAGCGCACGCTTCTGCAAAGCGCTCGGCTCCGTGAGCCGCTCCACGGTGGGCCCGTTGGCGTCGCCCTGCAGGCGGCATTGATGGCGACAGCGCGTGCCCAGCACCTGCAGCAACGTCGAGAAGCTGTGCAGTTCCAAGCCCTCCGCCGTCCGGCGCCGGTTCTTTTTCGCTTGCACTTCCTTGCGCGGCTGGGCGGCCGCCACCGGATCCCGGCGCGCCTGCCAGCCCGCCAAGTCCTCGTCTTCGAACAGCAGCTCGGCCAAGGCTTGCCGCAGGTGCCACTCCACGTAGTACGCCAGCAGGCACAGCAGCAGGTGAGCCCGCACGCGCTGCTCACTGCGGTGGCGGATCGGGCGCACCTGCAAGTCCACGGTCTTGAGGCAGCGGAAAGCGTTCTCGACGCGCGTAAGCTGCTTGTAGCTGCGCACCACATCTGCGGCCGACAGATCGCTCTGGCTGGCACGGATCACGTACAGGCCGTCCAAGGCCGCCTCGCGCTCGATCGAGGCGGCGTCCCGGCAGAATTGCAAGCTGCCGTCTGCGATCTGGGTCTGAAAGTGCTTGGCAACCTTGGAACGCTGCTTGGCGCGCCCCACCTTCTCGGCGATCGCGGCCTCCAGCAGCGGCTTCTTGGTGCGCCGCGCCACTTCGCGCTGGATGCGCGCCAAGTCTTGCTCGGCGGCCTCCAGCAGCGCTTCGCGCTTGTGCCGGCGGCGCTCGGCCAAGGCCGGATTGCAGCACACGATGAGGCGCTCGTCGGGGTACAGCGGGGAGTGGATCTCGGCCAAGTTGCGCTCGTCGAAGAGCGACATCTGGACGCTGCCCTCCTCGGCCAGGCGGCGGATGTCGTGGTGGCGCAGGGCCGAGATCCAGCCTAGGCCGGGATAGTCGCGCAGGGTCTGGATCTGGGTGTCTGTGAGCATGCCGCGGTCGCCCACCAGCACCAGCCGCTGGAGGCCGAAGTGCTGGCGCAGGGTCTGCACCTGGTCCGGCACCGTGGTCGGATCGGCGGTGTTGCCGGGATAGGCCCGCACGGCCAGCGGGCGGCCCTGCCGGTCGGCCAGCACGCCGTAGACCACGATCGGTCGGCCGCGCTTGCCGTCGCGGCTGTAGCCGTAGCGCATCAAGGGGCAGCTGTGGCCTTCGTAGTAGCTGCTGGAGACGTCGTACAGCACCTGGGCATCGTCTTGCAGGTGGCGCTTGGCGAGGCGTTGCTCGATGCGGTCCTGGCGCTCAAGCAGCCAGTCCATGGCCTGGTAGAGGGCGTCTTCGTCGGCGTCCTGCAAGTCGAGTTCGGCGGCCAGGGTGGTGGCGTGCCAGAGGCGGGTGGTGGCGAGCTTGGAGGCCGGGTGGAGCAGGCGCTGGGCAATCATGGCCAGCACGGCCGAGCGCTGGGGGGAGGCAGCGCGGTCGAGCAACTTGGGCAGGGCGAGGCGGCGGAACGCCTCCAGCACGAGTTCGACGTGGCCGTGGGGGCGGGAGCTGACGATGGCGAAGGCTTGGTCGGGGCTGACAAGGGGTTGGTTCTTGAGCAGCTTACGAAGGGCGTCGATCTTGGCCGGGGGCCAGCTGGAGAGGTTGGCGAGGGTGCGCTTGCGGACCTTGGAGCCCTCGCGCCAGCCTTCGCGGAGCAGGATGGCGGGGGGCGAGGAGCGGTTGGGGACGACTTCCACGTACATGGGAATACTATAGAATGACAAGCGGCATCAAGTCAAGTGATAAAAGCAACAAACAAGCACATCAAAAGTCCATTACATGGGAACAAAAGACACTCAGAAAGCACTTGGAAGGCAGTCTAGGCCCTTTGGAATCAACGAGTTAGCGCGAGATCAAGCGACAAAATCGCCCGGAACTTCGGTCTAGGCTCGTTTCGGCCGTAGCGAAGCCGCCGAGATGCCCGATTCGGGGTTCTCGGCGGCGGGGCTCCGCCCCCATGCCGGTGGCGTGCTCCCAACATCGAGGCAGATGTCCGGTCTCGATGGGTCGGCAGAGTCCCTCCGCCCGCAGATCGGCATTACACGCGCTGGCCGGGCGGGGATCCAGCAGTGGCCGATTCAACGCTGGGGTTGCCGTCGCTTGGGAACAGTCCGCCGTAGCGCCGCTCGCGGCCACGAAAGGCTTCAACCGCCCGGCGCAAGTCTTCGCCGCCAAAGTCCGGCCACAGCGTGTCGATGAACATCAGTTCCGCGTAGGCCGATTCAAACAGCAGGAAATCGCTCAGGCGCTGTTCGCCGCTCGTGCGGATGATTAGGTCGACCGGCGGCGTCTCGGGATCGGAGTGGCAGGCGCGGTTGACTTGCCTCAGGAAGCCGCGCTCATCGCAGCGCTCGTCCGGCATGAGCCCGGTGGCCGCGCCGAGAATGGCCGAGCGTCCTGAATAGTCGACGGCCAAGCGCAGGTACAGCCGCCTTCCGTCTCGTGTCGCGAGCTCGGCCACCTCGATTGCGCGGACTAGCGCGGGCGAGAAACGGTCTCGTCGGCCGATCAGCCCGAGCCGCACCCCGCGCCGACGACAGTTTGCTCGCTCGCGGAGGAGGAACGACTCGAGCAACCCCATCAGCACCGACACCTCGTTGGCTGGCCGCCGCCAGTTGTCGGCGGAGAATGCGTAGAGCGTCAGCGTAGTGATCCCAAGCTCTGGGGCGGCTTCTACAGCGCGTCGCACGGCGTCGGCCCCGCGTCCGTGTCCCTCCGTGCGCGGGAGCCCGCGCGCTTGGGCCCAGCGGCCGTTGCCGTCCATGATCAGGCCGACGTGCAGCCCTTCGCTAGGCGATCTGGCCATCTTGTGCGTACTCATGTTGCCCGGCGGCCCGCGCAGGATCGAGCCCCAGCGGTAGCGGTCGCAGTGCCATCGTTCTCGCTCATTGCGTGGCTGGGCCGCGGAGGGAGCCGCTCGAGGTCAGTATCGGCAGCGTGCTGCGCCAATACCTGAGCAAAATGTGAGGGTTTCGTGATAATTCGCTGAAACCCGTTGAAACGGGTTCAGCGGGGCCGCTTGGTCAGCCCGGCAGACAGGCCTGAGCCGAACATGAGGCCTTCGAAGGCGCTAATGGCGACCCTGGTCACTGTCCCTGGCTCCTGCTCCCCGAGCAAGCGGGCCAATGGGCCGAGGCCGACTTGGGACCCGGGGAAACTCTGCGCCATGAAATCGAGGCTCATTGCCCCAAGGGCGCGGTCGCTCCAGCCCAGTATCCCGGCCCCAAATGCGCAGACGAGACCGGTCAGGAGAGCAACCCGGGCCCGGTCGAGCCCGTGCGGCGTGGCCATGCCACCTTCTGCGGTTGGCGTGGCGAGCCCGTACCCAAGCCCGACCGCTCCGCCGAGGACCAAGCCTTCCACGGCACCGGCCAGCGGCGAAAGATCGCGACCGAACAGCCCCTCGAGCACGAGCCGTCCCACGAGATGGGCGGCCGCGCCGACCGCCAGGCCGCTGGAGGCGCCCGCTACTGCGAGCGCCAGCCGGCGCTGCGCGCGAAATGCGGCTTCCGCGGCGGCTAGTCCGGCCCCGACTCCTGCGGCTGCGACACCGCCGACTAGCGCTCCGAGTAGCGGGAGGATGGCTAGCACCCCGTTGTCCGCTGTCGACCCAGGCCCGAAGCGAAGGACAAAGCTGCCGATGAAACCGGCGATCGCACCAGCCGCTGCTCCACCGGTCGCCGCGGCCATCCACCGACGACGGGCCAGCCCGGCCGCGCGTCGGACACGAAGCAGGAATAGGGTCGCCGCAGCCGTAAGCCACCCTCGCCTCCCTAGCAACGGAACTGGCCCCGCCCCTGGCACGTCCCAACGGGTCTCGCGCAAGTACGCCAGGGCCGCGGCGTGGCCCTTTCCGCCGTCTAGCTTGTCCAGAGCCTTCGCTGTGCCGAGCTCATGCAGGGCCTCGGCGGCCTGTCGCCTTCGGTCGTCCCCAGCTTCTCCGTTGTCGGGCTTTGGATCGAGCAATGCTTCCAATGCCTTGTCGAAGGAAGCGTTCGCGTCGGGTTCCTCAGGTGTGGCCCGTGCAGGCTCCAGAGGTCCCACATCCGGCTCTTCGACGACGTCTTCGCAGACGAAGCGGTAGCCGTGCCGCGGCACCGTGCGAATAAAGGTCGGCTCGCGCGGGTCGTCACCGAGAGCGCGTCGGAGGGTCCGGACCGCTTGGCTCAAAGCGCCATCGCTGACCACCACATCGCTCCAGACCGAGTCGAGGATGTCGTTCCGCGAGACCGCCTCGTCGCGCCGCTCGACGAGCAGCACCAGCAGGTCGAAGCAACGCGGGATCAGCCGCAGCTCTCGGCCATCGCGGACTAGCGTCCGGCGGGCGGGGGACAAGATGTGGCCTGAGAACCGGTAGCGGGGTTTGCCCGGCGATGATCGCATCGACTTCAGGCAGTATACGCGGCCGGGACAAGCACCCTCTCACTACCAAGACGCGAAGCGTCCGGTCAGTCTCCTGCACGACGCAAGAGCGCAACCCAGTCCTTGGCGGCATCGCCCGGTGCCGGCCTGAGCTGGACCACTCCCGGCCCCGACACAGCGACGCCATCGGCCAACGGCCCGCCGTCGGACGGATCGAACCAAGATACTTCGAACTCACCCTTGTTGCGTTCCAGGTCTAGGCTTGCGCTTCCGCCTGACGGAATGTAGACGGCATAGATCTCGCCGGGCTTCGCCAGCACGTAGGCCCCACTGCTCGGCGCGAGCTGATCGGAAGGGAGCATCTCGTGAAACGGCAGGTGCTCGTGGAAGAAGTCGAGCGCATGGCGGGTCATCGACCAGATCTGAGCGCGGGACCGAAAGTCCTCGAGGTTGAGGTCGTTGTGGGGATACATGTACCCGAAGTACCATTCGATCCCCCAGCTCCCTGCCATAAGAGTCGCCCAGAGATGGTCGCGACGCTCGTCGTGCCGGGATTCGTCCTCCGAGTCGGGCGCGACGCCGTCCCGTCCCGTGCGCTGTTCGTCGAAGGACACCAGCCATGGCCGGCCGGCCTCGCGGGATCTGCGCATCCATTCGATGAGCGCCGTGTGCACGACCGGGTCTTCGCGGATCTGCATGGACGCGCCTTCGAAATCCTCGAACCCGAGCAAGGGCGCGTAGTGCCTTTCGTGGTGTTCGACCGTCGCATGTGTGTGCATGACAACAGGATGGTCGTACGGATCCAGCTGGCGCAGAGCGGACGCATGGGCCTTGCGCTGCTCGGTGGAATTCGTGTTTTCCTCCCCGAGGTTCCAGATCAGAGCGGGATGGTGGGCGAAACGGGCGACGAGTTCCCGGTAGTAGAGCTTGCGATCGGGTCCGAGATCGCCATCGTCCAGCAGGTGGTCGTTCTCCGTCTCCGCCGTGACAACGTGCAGCAGGATTCCCAAGCGGTCGGCGTGCGAAAAGACAATCTCCCACTGCTCGAGCTTGCTCACGTCGAATCGATCGAAAGTGGCGGGGTCGATCCACGGCCAAGCGTCGTCACCGTCTCCGCCGACATTCTGCGGCAGGAAGTAGATCGAATTCACGCCCTCCGAGGCTAGGTAGTTGAGCGCCCCGATCAGCCCCTTGCCCTTGCCGTCCCGCCAAGTGGGATCGCCTTCGCGCCAGTCGCGGAGGTGCGGCTCGTAGCGGTGCAGGAACGCCTCTCGCCGGCCTGTCTCGGCATCGCGGTCGCGAGTCCCGTCGAAGTCTGCATAGGCCAGCAGGTTTTCCGGGCTGTCCGCGCCGCCCTTGAGAAAGTAGCCGCCGTCTCCCGCGAACCTCGGGTAGCGCTCTCCGGCGTATTCGAGTCGTCCGCGGGAGCGGAAGTCAGGAGGCTGCTTGTCGGACGCGGCGACCATGAACTCCCCCGTCGCTCCGTCGAATGCCGTCGGCTGGCCGGCTGTGTGGTCGTCGGAGAGCGCGACCCCTTGGCCCGTCCGAAACGATGCGCGGTAGCTCCACCTTCCCTCGGCGTTAGGAGTGAACCGTACAAGCCACTTCGAGCCCGACTCAGCGGATGTCTCCGCGGCCTGACCGTCGGCTGCGAAAAAACCCGGAACGACTAGCTCGCCGGCAGGTCCGGTGAACGTCACATCCAAGCGATAGTCGGTAAAGGGATTCGGATCGCTTGTTTCGGAGGTCTCAGGCCCGTCGAAGGCAAGCCTGACCGTGTGCCAGATCTGGAGCTCGCCCGACACGTCTGCCCTTGGGCCGCCGCAACCCGCGAGGACGAGCACAAGGCAGGATAGGATCCACGTTCGCATGCGTCGATTCTAGCCGCAATGAATCTGAATGACGGGACACTGGCGGGCGCTCTTGCCTAGTTGCACCACACGAAGGATCTCAAGAGGGGAGTGGTAGCATGATCCTTCGCGCCTTGGCCCTAGTAGGCGCGGATACTCGTATTCTCCCGAGGCGAGCTCGAGCCCAATCCGCCCAAGCTATGTCGAACGTCTGGACCAGCGAGAGCCACCCGCTTCAGATAGCGGACGTCAGCTCCGGTGATGGCTTCGGCCGAATCGGCATCACCCTGTGTCCCGGCAAGAAACAGCCTCGCGCCCAGAGCGGGGCTTGGAATCGCGACCTAGGGCTGGACCTTGATGAGATTCAGCGCTGGGGGGCGACGGCAGTTATCAGCTTGATCGCAGAAGAGGAGATGGACTGCTTGCAGGTGTGCGGGCTGCGCGACTCCGTTGAGGAACGGCACATGGAGTGGTGGCACCTGCCGATCCCTGACGTGCAGCCTCCCGGACCCGAGTTCGAGAGCGGTTGGAAGGTCGCTGGCGAGGCCATCCGCGACCGATTGCGCATGGGATTTGACGTGCTCGTCCACTGCAAGGGCGGCTTGGGCCGCGCCGGCACCGTCACAGCCCGCCTGCTCGTCGAATTGGGAGAGAGCCCCGACTACGCGATCCACACGGTGCGAACGGCGCGACCGGGCACCATCGAGACCGCGGCGCAGGAGCGCCACATAGAGCGCTGCAAGCCTTCGATTCCGAGCGTTCCATCGAGGGCTCAAGCGGACATTCAAGACCGAGCGATTGGGGCCTTGCTCGGACTCGCGGTGGGCGATGCTCTCGGAACGACGCTGGAATTCCGGTCCCGCGACGAAGGGCCTAGGATCGTTGACATTACAGGCGGCGGGCCCTTCCAGCTTCGGCCTGGTTGCTGGACCGACGACACGGCAATGGCGCTGGCTCTCGCGGACAGCTTGCTGGCGTCGGAGAGCCTCGACTGCCGCGATCTGATGGACCGATTCTTGGCATGGTGGCGGAATGGAGAATACTCGCCCACCGGGAACTGCTTCGACATCGGGATCACGACTCGGAATGCGCTTCAGCGCTACCTCCGGACTGGCGACCCCCTCGCCGGTTCGACCGATCCAAGGACTGCGGGAAACGGCTCGCTGATGCGGCTCGCGCCGGTGGCCCTGCGCTTCTGGAACGACCGCGACGGGCTAGACCATGCTGCTGCGCAACAGTCCCGGACCACACATGCGGCTGAAGAAGCGGTGGATGGCTGCCGCGTGTTCGCCGACCTGCTTGCAGATGCGATCTCTGGCAAGCCGCGCCGGGATGTCCTCGCTCCGCGAGCCTTCGGCGGCGCTCCAGCCATTGCCAAGATCGCGAAGGGCAGCTGGCGCGGATGCGCAAGGGAGAAAATCCGGTCCAGCGGCTACGTCGTCCACACGCTCGAGGCCGCCATGTGGTCGGTCGCGCGCACTGGCGACTTTCGCAACGCCGTCCTGCTAGCGGCCAACTTGGCTGACGACGCCGATACGGTAGCGGCAGTGACGGGCCAATTGGCCGGTGCTATCTATGGACTGTCCGGCATTCCGACGGACTGGCTGGAGCGGATCGCGTGGAAGGACCGGCTCCTCGACACGGCAGAGCGGCTGGAGGAACTCGGCCACAAGGAAGTGCAGGCATGACGTCGAACGCGGGCGCATTCCTGCCAGCGGATGGCTAGCCCGCCGAGAGACGAGCCGAGACCGGAGATCCGCACGAAGCGGCCATACGCGCAGCGCTGAGCCTCTCTGGGAACGACAGCACCGGCCAATCCGAAATGGTTTGGCGAACCGTAGATCGTGCCAAGCCGCCCCGGGCTGGTCGAGAAAGGTTCTTTTTCGGGACCAGCTCTTCCCGGTGCACCAGCCCCCTATTGACGACGCATCCCCCCAAGCGCTGGGGTCTTACGTCACACTTGCTCCCCGGATTTTTCGAGAATCGTCAAATGCCCGTCTGGCGCTGTTCGCGGACCTCACCTCGGCACAGGCGCTGCGGGCCAAGAGTTGCGCCCGTACTTCGCCTCGTTCGCCTACGTGGTGCTGCGGACCCTGCTGCGGGGAGGCTCGCATGCGGGCGGCGGGCGAGGTCACGGTGGGTTTTGCACGATGGGTCTGCAGCTGCTTGGGATCAGTGCGCGGACCGCGCGGCTTTCGTTCGATGCGGGATTCCCGGACGCGGGTCTGTTCCTGCAGGTGCCGGTTCGCTTCCAGAGGCTTGCATTGCGCTGCTTGCTGCTACCAGCGAGATGATCGTGGCGAGTTCCGCAGGAACTCGCCGGGATTCCTGTGCCTGGCGAGCGGGTGGCCCCGCCAGACAAGCGGCGACGGCCTCGGACCCGACGGCTCTGACGAAGCGTGCCGCCGGCTCTGCGAGCCCCGTTTTCCGACGACCTCCAGTCACTGCAAGCGGATCCAACGCCTCGGAGACTACAACTCGTGAGAATCTCGGACTAGCCCCTCGTCTGAGCAGTCTGTCACTGATTGCTGACGACCGCCGGTCGGCTGGAGCTGCGATTCGGAGACGCAACGAAACAGCCTCAGGTCCAAGAAGCGGGCAGTGTCCAACGCGCAGGGCCGGGCGCTCCCGTGGCGGCAGCTGCGACGATGGGAGACAGGAACTCGCTCATCGAAACCGCGATGTCTGCCAGCGAAGCTGGCACGTGATCTTGCTGGAGGCCGTTTCGGAACGCTGCCCACTGAGTCTGCTTGAGATCGACAAACGGCAAGCTCAACTCCTCGATGACCACCGGAATTGCGGTTCTCCGGCGCTCGAATGTGAGCCTGATGGCCTCGGTCAGTTCGGGACCACTGAACTCGAACTGTCGAGAAAGCAGCCAGATGTCGTAGAAGTCCTTCATGCGGCTGTTCAGCTGGCCCAGCCTGACGATGGCCTCGAGCTTTTCCGCGATGGTGCTCTCGCGGCTGTAGCAGAGCAATCGCGGGGCAGGGAATTCCAGCATCGTGGGGAAATCCGCGGGTTCCGGCTCGGGATACACCGCGTCGCCGAAGCCCACGTCGATCTGCATGTGGATTCGCGCCGTGCCGAGCGCCCCTAGGAACCGAATTCTCAGACCCTCGTGCTCGGTACTGCCGGTGATGGGTTCGGTCCGGACGGTGGTCGGATCGAAAGCCAAGCCGTCTGGTTGCACGTCCACGCGGAGAATGTCCCGGATCTGCGCGATGATGACCGCATCCTCGTAGCGCGTCTTGCCAAGCAGGTCGATATCTCCGGTCGTACGCAAGTCCCGTGCGTGCCACACCGATAGCATGAGCGCGCCTTTGAGGATGAAGCGGTCGGCATGTTCGGACTGGGACAGGCGGAAGAGGAACCGCTCCATGGCAAAGTACTGCAGCAGTTCGCCGAACGGTCGTTTCTTGCTCCTAGCCCGGTTGAGGAGACGCTGCCGGACGGACGCAGGTACGTTCCGGAGGGTCGTCAGAGGGTGGCCTCCAGATATGGGCGCATCAACTTCTCCACCCGACAAGCCTTGGCGCAGTGGAGCAGGGCGCTGACGTCAAAGCCGTTTCGTCGGCGGTGGAGCCGCAGTGCCTCCAGCACCACGTCCATGCCGATCCGGTTGCGGAACTTGAAGCAATCCGCCAAGGTCTTCTCGGGGCTGTAGACTCTGACGGTCGCCCCATCGATCTGGTGGTTTTCGATTCCGGTTCCGTAGCTTGCCTTCGAGAATCGGTGGGCTTGGACCGGCGGAAAGTCGAGCGACGGCAAGCGCGAGTCTCGTGGCACTGCCAGAGCAACATGGTGTGGGACCTGGGTTGTGATGCCGTGATAGGCCAGGGCAGAGACGAGACAGATGACAGCTCTTGGGAACCGCAGGCTTGCCGTGACTAGGTCAGGCTCGCTGAGCGGCGGCAGCGCGGCCAGTCGATAGATGCCCCGGCTGACTGGCTCGACGACACCCCGATTCCTCAGCGCATAGAGCATGTAGGGCGTGATTCCGTGAGCGACAGCCTCGCCCATGCGAAGCTGCCCGCCGTGTTCTCGAAAGATCGCTTCGGCACGCGCTTTCATTGCAGGCTCCAAATAAATCGTCACCACTTAATGACAACTAATAATAATATAGCTGAAATGAGCCGAAGTGGCAAGACCGTGGGGCGATGGCCGCTCGGAGGTCTCGACCACGCCTGGGAGGCAGTGAATGACTGCCCCGTGACACTCAACCATGATCTGGCAGGCGGCGTTTAGCTTTGACCCCTCGCTTACTTAGCACGCCAGCTGAGGTTTGCTCAGAGGGATCCGGGAAGTCCCCCGGTTTCGTTGGGCGCCGGAGTTTGCGGCGGCTGATCGGAAACGCCGCGCGAGGCCGTGCCGGTCCCGCAAGGAATGGAATAGCCGTCCTACGACCTCAATAGTGCAGCAGGAGCCAGACAGCGCAGGACACTAGCACGAGGCCCATCGCACAGTTGAAAGATCGCAAGCGCCAGCCTTGCTTGAGCGCCTTGCCGATCCCTACGCCAAACACGGTCCACGTGTAAGACGAGGCCAGGCCGGAGACGAGAAAGGCGCTGGCAGCCAGCAGGGCGTTGGGAACCGCGACCTCGCCAGTCGCGTAGGCCGCTGTCAAGGAGATTGCGAGGGCCCATGCCGCGGGGTTCACCCACTGGAACAGGATCGCCTCGAGAAACGTGAGCGGTCTGCTTCGGCCGTTTCCCTCGGTTGCATGGGCGGTTGCGACACGCCACGCGAACCAAGCGAGCATGGCGCACCCGAGCCACTTGAGGATCTTGACAATGACCGGGTATGGCTCGATCGCCGGCCCGAGGCCGAGAGCCACCAGCGTCAGCATGATCGGAAAGCCGATAGCGACCCCCATCGCATGCGGCACTGACCGGCGCCACCCATAATTGGCCCCGGAGGCGCTGAGCATGGCGTTGTTCGGGCCGGGAGTCCAGGTCATGGAGACGGCCAACCCGGCGAGTGCGGTCGCAGTTTCGAGATTCATGCCAGACTCCGTGGAGACGGTGTCGACCGGCTAGAGCAGATCTGGTTCCTCCGGCTGGATAGCGGGCCAGCGAGGCTTGATCTGGATCTACGCTTCCCTCAACATACCGCCTCGAGAATCGGGCCGGCAGCTACAAGGACTGACTCCGCCATGTCGAACGCTTGCTTGGGTCCCGGTCGCACGGCTGGTCATCAAGCGCGCTCTCAGCTGCGCGGGCGAGACACCGCTTAGGGATTTGGCCTGAATAAACTAGTCGTTTTGTGATCGCGGTGCCAAGGTGTAATTCCACTCACCGTGAAACGTCGCGCAATCAATGGAAAGCGTCTGCAGTTCCTCGTCGCTGACCTTGCGTCCGGTCTCGTAGCGGTTCTCGTCCAGTTCCGATTGAATCCTCAAGCCTTCCTTGGTCGTCACCGCTCCTATCAAATTCACGACCACCTCGCGACACACCAGCGGCCGGCCGCGCCAGTTCTGCGTGATGTGGCAGAACATCCTATGTTCGATCTTGTTCCACTTGCTCGTGCCTGGCGGGAAGTGGCAGACCGAGACCCGCAACCCCAGCTCGTCGGCCAAGCCTTGTAACTCCAGCTTCCACAGTCGGCTGCGACTGCTGTTGGAGCCGCCCCCGTCGCACGTGATCAGCAATCGCTCGGCCCCCGGATAGGCCTGCCGGCCCATCTTGCGCCACCAGCGTCGCAGCGTCTCCACGGCAAACTCGGAGGTGTCGTGATCGATGCCGACACTCACCCACCCGGCGTTCGCCGTCACGTCGTACACCCCGTAAGGAATCGCCTTGCCGAGTTCCTGATCGGGGAAATCGTGCACCTGAACCTCTTCCGGCTGCCCTTGCGGACGCCATTCCCGCCCTCCGTTGCGATACCGTCCCAGCAACTCTTTCTTCTTTGTATCCACAGAGATTACGGGCTGCCCCGCGCTCTGGAATGCCTGCACCTGCTGGTAGATGTACTCGAACTGAGCGTCCCGGTCCGGGTGCTGCCGCCCTTCCAGCGTCTTGCGGTTTGCCTGCAGGCTGTAGCCCAGCGCGTGCAGCAAGCGGTTCACGCTGCGCCCGCTCACTTGGTGCCCGTCCGCCCGCAATGCCTCCGCCAGCCGCGCAGCACTCAGGCAGGTCCAGCGCAGCGGGCTCATCGGATCGCCGCGCGTGACCGGGTCCAGCTTGCCCTCCAAGGCGGCCAGCAGTTCCGGGTCACGCTCCGCCAGCCCCTTGCGCCCTCCTCCCGGTCGTCGCAACCGCCCTCTGCCAGCGCCCCCCTCGGCAGCTGCGCCGGCCTGCACCTCCTGCAGGCCAGCGCGCACCGTGTCGCGCGACATTCCCGTGGATTCCGAAACCCGTGCAATCCCACCTCGGCCGATCGCCCGGGCTTCGGCCCCCGCCCAGAGACGACGCGTCCTCTCATCCAGTACGGGCTGCAACGCTTCGAACCTCGCCTTGATGCTCTCGCTAAGGGCACGCATGCCCTTAGCGTAACAGACTAGAAACAAAATATGACTACTTTGTTTTGGCTAGAGTCCTTAGGGTGCAAGGGACACTGGAGCCGCAGTCTCAGGTGTCTCGGCGCGTTCCGGCTGGCCGCCGGAACGCACGGGACTCTCCTGTGCCATTGAGCCAGTGCCCTCGTTGACAATGACCTGGAGCGGGTTCGGCGGCAGCGCATCCTCGTCGCGAACGCGGGACGTCCCATAGATGTGGAACGGCTGCGCATCGTTCATTCGAGCCACTTCCTCGAGCGTCTGCTTGCGATGCTTGGGGATCAGGCGAGGGGGCTCCGCCTTGGCGTTCGGCTCCAAGTCCCAGTTCAGATGCAGATGTCGCGACAGCTTCTCTTCGGGTTCGCCCGCGAAGCGCATCGCCGGCCACTTGAATGACGGCCCGTGAACGTGTTTTCCGCGAAGGTGGTAGAACACCTTGGTGCCGATCCTAAAGTACTTTCTCGACCGCTCGCGCATTTCGCCGAAGTCGCGGCTCTGCTTCCACGCGGTCATGATGAATTCCCATTGAAGCTCGGTGAGTTCCCGGGCCTTCATCGCATGCCCGGAGGCCATGCGTGTGTCCTCGAGCGGCGCGAAAATCGACGGCACGTACAGGACCTTGTTGTGCTTCAACCGATGCAGGAACTCTAACCGTAGGTCATCACCTTGGCGCTGCCTTCCGCGTTCCGGGGCTGCTCGAATTTGTTCTTGTGGAAGAATCGCGGAAGGAACTGCGCCGGTACAGACGCGTACATCATCTGCTTCCACGGGCTAAACGCCTGCTCCGTGCTCTCGGTATCCGGAGCCGTGAGAACGAATTTCACACCGTCAGGATGGAATGCCATTGCTAGAAAATCACCCGTCTGGTCTTGTATTTTCTGATTGTAAAGCCCCTCTGGGCGATCACATGGGACGCACCCCGATTGGGTCGTGAGGCCCTGGTTCGAACAAGCTCCGGCCTGAATTCCGGCCTGACTCATTTGAGCGGTCCCGAAGAGTCGTTCCCGGTCTCCAGTCAGCTTCCGGAGCGTGAAATGCCATGATGGAAGTCAAGACATGCCGGCGAGTCTCTCAAAGGGCCGGACCGGTTGCGTGATCGGGGACGTAGAGCGAATGAACCTTGAATTCAGAACGATCCAGCTGCAAGCGCAGCCCTACCTAGGGATTCGAGCCAAGACAACGATAGACAAGCTTGGCGCGATCATGGGGCCGCTGTTCGGGGAGGTCTACGCCCACATCCAGCAGTGCGGGCAGAAGCCGGTCGGAATGCCGTTCTCGATCTACCACTCGATGGAGGGTGGCGCCGTCGAACTCGAGTGCGGGATGCCTGTCGCGTCGCAGATGGACGGAACGGCGCGCGTCCAACCTGGTGAGCTTCCCTGCGGGACGATGGCCACCGTCACGCACATGGGTCCGTACGAAGGCTTGCCGAACACTTGGGCGGCACTGACGGAGTGGATTCGGTCGCAGCGCCTCGAAGCTGCCGGGGCACCTTGGGAAGTTTACGTCACCGATCCTGGCGCCGAAGCGGACCAGTCCAAGTGGCGCACTGACATCTTCTTCCCGGTTCGCTGATCCGGCTTCATTCCGTCCCGGGGCGTCGAAAGGGATCTTCGGCGATCGACCCTTAGCAGCCTGTGGCAGAACTCGACGGTCGTGACAGGGTCCAGTCGTAGAAGCCGTTGGTTGCCGGCCTAGAGGCTCTGGTAGGTGTCAAACCGGCCGATCACAGGATTACAGGATCCGAACACCCGTTTCTCCTCGAAATCGCGTGGACTCGAGCCGGTCTGCCCTTCCGAGGCTCGTGCCACAGGTTGTCAGACTCCCTTGGGCGTACTCCAGTGCGTGCGATACCGCCGACTCACGTGAAGATTGGCTTCTTCGTCGTTGATGGCCTGCTCAGACTCTTGGTCAAAGTCCACATTGCGGCCAGTCCGCGCCACGATGTTGGCTAGGTGGCAATGTAGCGCCGACAGATGTCCGATGGAAATGTCGGCATTGGGCAGCTTCCGTGTGCGGATGCAGTCGATGAAGTTGCGCATGTGGTCGTCCGCCTCGTCATTGGCGTCGTTGTGTTCGACGAGCTTTCCCGAGCGATCAAATAGCTTATAGCCCCACCTGCGGTTCCAGCGGCCGATCTGTATGGTGGCTTCGCTACCGTACACAGCGACCCCGTTCTCCTGGCCGTCCATCCCGTAGGGGTTCCAAATTCGCATTTCCCATATCAGGGCTTTCCCGCCATAGTCGAACGTGACGTTCATCGTGTCAGGAGTCTGCTGGTCATCGTCAAAGAAGATTTTCCCGCCCATTCCCTTGGCTGACTTGGGATAGTCCACGCCGAGCGCCCACCTAGCAATGTCGATTTGGTGTGCACCGTCGTTGCCCGCATCGCCGGTTCCGAAGTGCCAGTGCCAGTGCCACTTGTAGTGGAAGCGATTCTCGTTGAACGGAATCCAAGGGGCCGGTCCCAGCCACGTGTCGTAGTCGACCCCGTCAGGAACAGGGGAATTCTCCTTGTGGCCGATGTCGTCGCGCAGTTGCACGTCCCACGCCTTGGCCATGATCACGTTGCCGATTTGGCCGGACTTGACGATCTCCATCGCCTCAAGCGTTGACGGCCGGCTGCGGGACTGCGTTCCAACCTGAACGATGCGCTTGTTCCGCCGCGCTGCGTCGACCATGAGCCGGCCCTCGCGAACGTTGTGCGAAGCCGGTTTCTCAACGTAGACATCCTTTCCGGCATCGCAGGCCAGAATCGTTGCGGGCGCATGCCAGTGATCGGGCGTCGCGACGACAACCGCATCCACCGCCTTGTCGTCGAACAGATACCGCATGTCGTTCGTGGTCTGCGGCTTTCGCCCCCCTGCTTTCACGATGACCTGATCAGCGCGTTCCAAGGATGCTTGGTCCGCGTCGCACAGATGGGTCACATTGACGTCGGGTAGACTTGCATACACCCCGAGCAGACCCCGCCCGCGGCCGCCGACGCCGATCATCCCCACGTTCACCTTGTCCGCAGCTGCCACTTGCGCCCGCGTGGCCGCCAGGCCCGCCGCAGCGGCCCCAAGAAAACTCCTTCGGTGCATGGATTCCCCCTACGCGGTTATCGTCTGCGAGCGCCGGTCACGAGAACGCTTGGTCTGCGCTGGGCGGCGCACATCACGGTAACACAGACTAGGCTCCAATTCTCTCCGGAATGGGCCTGAAGAGGACCGGCCCGGACCGAGCAAACCGGGCGAATTGCGCGGACCAGTCCGTAGCGGGCTAGGCGGTCGCCGCGAGCGGGATGCCCAGCCCAGCCAACAGCCACTGGGCCGCAGGTGGCGGGACAGCCCGGCCCACATCGGCCACAACGGACCTTCGCTGCCCCACAATGCATTCCGCTCTTCGGCAAGAATGGCTGGCGTCATCGGCCTTGGACTACACGGTTCCGCGATCGCAGGACGGTTGCTCGCAGCCGGATCTCCGGCTTGCGGATCCAACGCTGATGTAGGCTGGCGCGTTTGTCTTGATGTTGGGGGAGGCACCGTTGGGGGCCGGGCTCCGCAGGCAGGACGCCTTGGCCCCCTTTCCGTTCGGAGAGTCGGCTCCGACACTGGGATGATCCCGCCGGTCTTGTCGCGACCCAATTCGAGCCAAGAATCGTGCCCGCTCACATCGCCGTGTCCGTGGCCGATTCCCTGGCCCACTCGTGATCCTGCTCTCCGCCGGGATCCGGGTCGACTGGACAACCCAAGAAATCGCCAGTCCGGACGATGTTCCAGGGGGATGGAAGAACGGCTTGTCCCACTTGGCGCCGTAATCAAGCGACATGAGGGGCTCCCGTCGAGATGCACGCCAATCCGATCCGCTTCCTGCCTGCCGGGAACGGTCGCCGGCTCGTCCGTGGCGGTCTCAGTCGGTCCGTCTCTGGCTCCGCGGTACAGGACATCAATGCTGCGGGAAGCCAGCAAGACCCGGCTAGGCTTCACTCCTGACGCGGCCCCGCGATTGAGCCTCCGCTGCCCTGGCTGGCGATCCCGAATAACCGCTGGGCATTCTCCCCAAGGATTTTCCGTTCATCTGCCTCCGGCAGTTCGAGGTCCCGGAGAGCTTCCCGAGTTAGTTGCGGGTCGACCCAAGGGTGGTCACTCGCGAACAGCAGCCGGTCCGCTCCAGCGAAATCGTAGCCGTAGCGAATCGTCAGGGAGAGTACCGAAGCGGTATCCAAATACACCGTGCGCAAATACTCGCTCGGCAACTTCGTGATGGCTCCCCCTCCCTGGCCAAGGACCGTCACCTGGTGATCCAATCGACCGATCAGGTACGGAAGGGTCCCGCCCAAGTGCGGGCACACCAGCTTCAGGGCCGGACACTCTTCCAGAATCCCCGCCATGATCAGCCTCGCCAACGCTATCGTGGAGTCGAACATCCAACCCAGCCCCCCCGTCATCTGGTAGCCTCGCGTGGCCTCGAAGCACACCGGGTGCGCCGGGTGCAGTACGAGGGGAACGCCCAATTCCTCGACGCGGCGGATCAACGGGCGGAATTCAGGTTCGTCGCTGAAGCGCCCGTTCTGGTTCGAGAACAGAAGCAGGCCCTGCATGCCCAGTTCGCACACGGCTCGGTCCAGTTCCTTCAACGATTCCTCAAGGTTCTGAGTGGGCAGGACCGCCAGGCCAGCGAACCGCTGCGGGTGGCGTCGAGCGATCTCCGCAACATAGTCGTTCATCATTCGGGCGATGGCCGGTCCCTCAGCCCCGAACAATTCGGGCCCCGGGAAGTTCGTGCTCAACAGCGTGACATCGATTCCATGCGTGTCCATCATCGCCAGCTTGGCTTCCACGCTAGTGTGGCCTGGGCGAAGCTTGAGAGCCCAATCTCCCACCTGAACGTAGCGTTCGCCGCTTTGGCGATACGCCCTTGGCAGGGTGTTGCGTTTCTCTAGGAAGGCGAGAAACTCAGGAATGTAGATATGGCTCTGGCAATCCACGCAGAACGTCCTGGATCGGCCATCCGCAGCGTGAGAGGATTTTGGTGTCGTGGGCTTCATCTCCCCTGCGCCAGACACTGCAAGACGGAGCGGGCCTCCGACGCTGCTGCGAATCCCCGATGGTGGCGGGCGAGACACTCACGCATTGGCCCGCGCGCCCGTTGTTCCTCGGCCGCACGGGGCCTTCGGCGAAGACTCATCTCGCTTTCGCCGCCCATTAGGGCAGCGCAAGCTTTCCCGCCTCCAGATCGGTGACGAATCCATGCCCCGGAGAGTGGGTAATCATCACGTCGATCTTGGCTGAAAGCGCAGCTTCCTGGGGTGTAACTCCGCAGGCCCAAAATACGGGAACGATCGAGGTCGGGATCGCCTCGACTGGCGGGCCAAAGTACGGCTCCGTGAGGTCGGCACCGATCACGGTCGGGTCGCCGATGTGCAGCGGCGCCCCGTGATTGAACGGAAATCGCGCCGTCACCTGCGTCGCAGTAATGGCTTGGGCTGGCGAAAGCCACCGCATCGTGACTACCAGGGGGCCCTGGAAACGTCCCGCCGGGACCGTCTGCAGCGATGTTCGAAGCACCCACCTGTCCTGGGTTGTTTGCACGCCAGCTTTCTCCAACGCCTGATCAAATGAGATTCCAGAACCGATCAAGAACGACACGAAATCGTCGCGCCAAAGCTCTTTGATCGACGTAACGTCTGGCAAGCGGCTGCCGTCGCGGTACACGGCATAGCGTGGAAGGTCCGTCCGGAGGTCAGCGCCCGGAGCCAGGCGCTTCGGCTCCGGGTCGCCCGTGTCGGTGACTTCGAGCACGGGGCAGGCGCGCTGGTTCCTCTGGCAGTAGAGAAGGAATTCGTACGCATACCTTTCGCGAATCACGACGAGGTTGCATTGGACGTAACCGAAGGCCAAGCCGCGCGTGGTGCCGCTGTGACGACCCTCGCGGCACGCCAAGCGCACTTCTTGCGGTGAAACCAGTCCGTCCGCAGCGATCGCGTGGGAAATCATCTGTGGATCCTCCTGGAGTCCGAGGCAGGCCCCGCCGCTGAGGCTTGAGGCCGAGAGGGGAATCTCCCGTCCCTTGCAATGAGCAGCCAAAGCCCGACGAGAGCCAAGGCGCCAAGAGACCACAGCCACTCTGCCGTTCCAGTCGGCGAGCAAATCGCCCCTGCGGCGGCCGCTCCGCACCAAATCCGTTCGACGACCCGCAACGAACGCTTGCACCAGCCAACGACTGCAACCGCCCACGCCATCGTGCCGACGACAAGCGAGAGGAACGCGGCGGCCACCCAGATCAGATCCCCTTCGCCCAGCAGCCTGGGGTCAAGGGCGAGGGCGACCGGGATCAGGAAAGAGACGAAGCTGAGGCGGAACGCGTAGACACTGGTGCGCATGGCGCCGCCCCCCGCGATCCCGGCCGCAGCGTATGAGGCCAAAGCAACCGGCGGCGTCACCATCGATAGCACGCAGTAATACATTACGAAAAAATGGGCGGACATCTCCGGGATTCCTAGCTTCAAGAGCGCCGGCGCAAATAGGATCGCTCCGATGATGTACGCAGCGACCGTGGGCAGCCCCATCCCCATCACCAGACATCCCACGACAATCAGGGCCATCGCGCCCACTAGGGTGCCACCGGTGCTGGCCATCAGTTGCGAGCTGAACTTCAAGGCCAGGTTGGACTGAATCGCCACAGCGATGATGATTCCAATCGCCGCTATGGGCACGGCCACTTGACTGGCTTGCCGCGTGGAATCTGCTACGAGGCCGACGAGAGCCCGCCAATTCAACCTGCTTGCTCGGCGGAAATTGCAGACGACGAGGCAACTCAAGCTGGCGATCATAGCCGCGTAGGTCGCTGAGTAACCTGCGACGAGCATGCTGACCAGAACCGCAGGCGGGGTCAGCAGATAGAGACGCGGGCCTATCGGCTGTTGCGGCTTGAGATCTTGATTGGGCAAAGCGCCCGCACCTGCCCTGCGCGCTCGCAAATCGACCGACAGAAAAATCGCCACATAGAATGCGGTCGCAGGAATCAGTCCCGCCAGTGCGATGCGCCCGTACCCGACCTGCAGCATTTCGGCCATCACGAAGGCGGCCACGCCCATGACAGGGGGCATCAACTGCCCGCCGGTAGACGCCACAGCTTCAATCGCGCCCGCCATGTCGCGCGAGTAGCCCGCTCGGCGCATCAGCGGAATCGTGAACACTCCCGTTCCTGCGACGTTCGCGACGGCGCTGCCGGTAATGCTTCCCATCAAACTGCTCGAGACCACGGCAGCCTTGGCGGAACCTCCGGCGCGCGCCCCGGCGACTCTGAGCCCGACGTCGATAAACAACTGCCCGCCACCGATCGCGGCGTATACCGCCCCGAAGAGGATGAAGTAGAAGACGAACCGCACAGACGTGTCAGTCGTGATCCCGAGTATCCCGTTCAGAGACATTGACAAGATCTCGACGGCCTCTTTCAGCCCGAATCCAGAGAATCGCAGCCAGCCGGGGGTCCATTCCCCGACCATGCCGTAGACCAGGAATGCGATCAGCACCCCCAAGAGCGACCATCCGACGACCCGGCGAACACCCTCCAACAGCAAGAGCACCACAAGCGCGCCGAAGAACATGTCCACGGGAAGGACGGGATCGACGCCTTCTATGCGCTCCGTCAAGCGCCGAGCCGACAGCAGGTAATAAGCTCCCGCGCTCAGGGTGGCGGCGATGATCGCGACATCGAGCAAGCGGGAGAATCGGCCCAGGCGCTTCGCATCGAGCGGAAACCAAAGAAAGAGCAGGGCGGCCGCCAGCGCCAAGTGGAACGGACGCTCTACCAGAGGCGCCTGGGGGCGAAAAATGATGTAGACCTGGAATGCGATCCAGAGGAAACTCAATCCCAGGCGCAGGGAACTGGCGAGTCGCGGGGCGTCCAGCGCAGCGTGCTCGGTCAGATCTGGGGCGCTTGCGGAGGACTCCGTGCCGTCCGCTAGAGCCATCCTCTTTCCTTGAAGTACCGCTCTGCGCCCGGATGCAGAGGAACTCCTGTCTTTTCCAGCAGGCCGCTTTTCTCGGGTTCGAAATCCTCCCAAGCGCGATGCGCCGCCGCCATCGCGTCACTGTTCTCGCAAATGGTCTTCGTGATGAGGTAGGCCAGGTCCGGAGATAGGTTCTTGTGCGTGATCAGCACCGTGCCCATGTCAACTGAATCGATGCTCCCAAGTTGTCCTTTGAACCATTGCGGCATCGGGGTCCGCGTGATGCCAGGGGCCATGAGCTTCTGGATGACCGCCTCCGGATAGTCCAGGAACCGAACAGCGGCTGTCGTCGAGACCTCGGTCAAGGTCGGATGGCCCCGAATCGCCGTCTCCAAGTAGAGATCGGCCCGCCCGTCACGGAGAATCGTCGGAATCTGACTGGCGCTGACCTGGATGATGTCCCCGCCGCGGGCAAGAATCTTGGCACGGCTGGTCCCGAAGGCTTCGAACAGCATTTCGGCCACTACGGGCACGGTGCTGCCTTGCGGCTTCATGACAACCCGCAAGGGCTCGTCGGACAACAATGCTCTTTCCAGGGTCTCGTGGCCCGTGCGTTCGATGTAGTCCTGGGTGAACATCGCCGCCATCCAGACTCGATTCAGCCCCCCAGCCAGGGCGCGGATATTCTCGTGTTTCCGCCCCTCGTAGGCGACAGGGTGGCCGCTATATGCCCAGGCCGCGGTCGCGGCTTGGGCGATGGCGATCGTTTCCTCGCCGCGGTCCACCAGGATTGGATTGCCAATGCCGCCGCCGCGCGCGATGACTTCGACCCGCGTGCCGTCGGGGACGGATTCCTGCAGCAGACTGGCCAAGGTGGCCGCGAAAACGTACCACGATGTCCCGGGTGGCATGGCGCCGATCGAGATGGTGGAGGACTCGTCCCGGCTGCAGCCGAAAACCCCAAGCGAAACGGCCGCAGCGAGGGCTCCAACCGCGATCCGTCTTCGCCACGACATCGTTGATTCGGTCCCGGAGCCGGGCTGCCTAACTCGCAGCGATCGAAGCGGCCTCGAGCGGTGACGATGCGACGCCCGACAAGCCCGCCTCTTCCAATGCTCTTTCGATTCTCTGTAGTTGCTCCGGACTGGGCCGCCGAGTCGGCGGACGGGTCAAATCAGACTTCAAGCGTCCCGCCAAGACCATAGCGGACTTCATTCGAGCGTGCGCGTCACTAGACGGTTCATCGTTCGCGTACACCGCCTCTTTGAGGGTGTTGATCTTTGCTTGGACACCCCGCGCCCAGTTGAGATCGCCGGCGCAAACCGCTTCGTAGAGCTCGACCAAGAGTTCCGGAATGAAAGAAGCGAAACCCACGAGGGCGCCGTCCACTCCCTGCACCATCGAAGCCAGGACATACTCGTCGTGGCACGTCAGGACCGTGCAGCGTGGATTGGCCTCTCGAATGGCCCGAATATCGCGGTCATACTTGGACATTTCCCTTGTGCCTACCTTGAATGAAGTCACTCTCGGCAGCCGCGCCAACTCGGCCAACAACTCCGACGAGTAGCTGGCTTTGGTCCAGGCCGGATAAATGTGAACGATCAGGCTGATCTTGGCCGCCTCCGAAACCGCCGCGAAGTGGTCGATCACATTCTGCGGCCGCATCCCAAAACGCAGCCAATAGTGGGGAGGCATGATCAGCAATCCGCTCGCGCCCGCTTCCTCCGCGGCCAAGGCGTGCTCGACTGCCTCCGTGATCGATTCGCAGCAAATTCCCGACACGACCGGCACGCGCCTTCCAACCTCATCCGCGACGATGCGCGTCACCTGCGCCCGCTCCTCCGCACTGAGGGAGAAGACCTCGCCCGTATGGCCATTGGTCACGAGTCCGCCAATGCCCTCGTGACTCGCCAGCCAACCGGAAAAACGGCGGAGTTCTGCTTCATCGACCGAATAGTCGTCGTTGAAGGGAACCTGCATCGCGGGCAGGATCCCGCGAAAGTACTCGACACGCTCCGTCATTTGGCAGTAGCCCCCAGAATCTGAATCCTCCTTCTAGCGCGAAGGATGCCGCTCTTCGCAAGAATCACAAGCGCGGAGCCAGCCCAAAGATTCGCCGCACGTCGTCTCCCGCAAACCGCATTCGGCGGAGGCGCCTTAGGGCCTTGCGGGGCTCCGGATTTCGAAGCGGTCTCCGAAATCAGCCGCCACTATACCATGCCGCGCCCAGTTCAATCGGCTCCTTATCTTGCTCAGCCAGCGAGGTCGCTTGCGGGCTATCCGTGCGCAAGGAATGCCCACCGCCGGTAGGTGGCGGTAAGATCCCGACCGCTCTGGCGGTCCCGCGTCTCGCTCGAATCCGAACTGCAGGCGGACCATTGCCAGCGACCATTGCCAGCTCGGGCCCAGGCGGCGTAGCCTCGGGCCTGCCGAGAAGGCTGCGGCCGCTGTACACCGTATTCGCTAGCTGGAATGAACCAGGGCGAGCCTCCGCACCCCAGCGCCACCCAGCCCGGAGGCCCCCGTGTGGCCGGCCCCGCGCACTTCGGCTACGATAAGCCTTCCTGACTAGCAAGGTGCGCCCCTCGTCGGCAAGAAGGATTGGTGTGATCGGCCTCGGCCTGCTCGGTTCCGCCATTGCCAAACGGCTTCTCGCCGCCGGATTCCCAGTCTGCGGCTTCGATACTGATGCGGGTTGCCGGGCTCGCTTGGATGCTGCGGGAGGCATGGCAGTCGGCTCAGCCCCGGAGGTCGCGGGTGCTTGCCGCTCCATCATCCTGAGCTTGCCCGACTCGGGGGTTGTCGGATCCGTCCTGGGAGAGCTTGAAGCAGGACTAAGCGATACAAGGCTCTTCATTGACACCACCACTGGGGATCCGGATGACACCGTGAGATGCAGCAAGCGCTTGGCGGAACGCGGCCACGACTTCTTGGATGCGAGCGTGGGAGGCTCGAGCAAGCTGCTTGAGTCCGGCCAGGCCATCCTGATGGTCGGCGGAGACGTGGACGCCTTCCAACGCTCGTCGAGGATTCTGCGCGCCCTCGGAGAACGCGTGTTCCACGTCGGGCCAGCAGGCGCGGGCATCCGCATGAAGCTCGTGTTCAACCTGGTTCTCGGCCTGAACCGAGCCGTCTTGGCGGAAGGACTCGCGTTCGCCTCGCGCTACGGCCTGTCTGGCCTCCAAGCGCTGGAAATCCTCGAGGCGGGCCCATCGTATTCGCGAGCGATGGACGCCAAGGGGCGCAAGATGATCGCGCGCGATTTCGCGCCAGAGGCACGGTTGAGCCAACACCTCAAGGACGTGGGTCTGATTCTAGCGGCTGGCGAAGGCTGTGGCGCCCAACTGCCGCTGTCGATCCTGCATCGCCAGTTGCTTGAACAAGCCGAGAGTCTAGGCTTCGGCGCAGCGGACAACAGCGCGATCATCGAGTCCTTCCGCTAACTCCCTGTTCGGAGCCGCCGTTGGCGTACTGACCATACATTCGCTCGATCTGTTCGGGGGCCTTGTGTCCCTCGTACAGGATCATGCGGTACTGAAACGTGATCGTCTCGCCTGCGGGCACTGTATGGCTTCCGGCGTTGCTCTTGTCGCCTGTGAAACTCCCTGTCCCAAACGGATTCGCGGAATACAAGCTGTACCCTCGTGCATGCCACGGTGTGGGGTGGCGCAAGTTGGAAGGATGGTCGAACATCGTGACGCCAACGCGCTTGCTGTCCATGGTCGTGGAATAGTCGACCCACCGAGCGGCCTGGCCCCAGATATTCTCCGTGTCCTTTTGACCTTCGGAATTCTGCAGAACGGCTCCGTGATCCTGGCGAAACGCATCAGCCAATCGCACGGCGAATCCTCCGTCATCGGTGTCTCCAAACCGCAGGGATTGCCCTTGATCAGCCCGGATGGCAATCGTGGCGTCAAGCACGATGGCGCCGTCCGAGGTGGAAAACCGGTAGTCTTGCCGCAGTGTTCCGATTCTTTGCCCCATCTCGGATTGCAGGCCGAGCTCCGTTGAGAGGGTGCCTTGGCCCCCTTCTGTTCGGAAAGTGGGCTCCGACACGGGGATGATCATGCCGGTCTTGTCGCGACCCAGTTCGCGCCAAAAGTCATGCCCGTTGACATCGCCGTGTCCGTACCAGATTCCCCGGTGCCACTCGTGATCTCGCTCTTCGCCGGGCTGCGGGTCGACTGGATAGCCCCGAGAAATCACCAGTCCGGACGACGTTCTAAGGGGATGAAAGAACGGCTTGTCCCATCTGGCGGCATAGTGAAACGACGTGAGAGGCTTCCCGTCGAGATGCACGTCGATCCGGTCCGTCTCTTGGCTGAAGGAAACGGCTGCAAGCGGGTCCGCAGCGTTTTCAGCCGCGTCGTTCATCGCTGGCTCTGTGGAACAGGCCATCGATGCCACAAGACAAGCGGTCGAATAGAGTAAGGCCTTCGGCATGACTGCTCTCCTCATTCGTGAATCGATTCCCGGCGAACTTGATGAGGGCGACCAAATACGAGACTCGCGCCCGTCCCTCTAGGCGCGAAGCAGCTTCCGGACCACATGGCCCTGTACGTCAGTGAGCCGGAACTTCCGCCCGGCATGCTCGTATGTGAGGCGCTCGTGATCAAACCCAAGGCAGTGGAGGATCGTGGCCTGCAAGTCGTTGACGTGGATGGGGTCTTTCACGATCTCAAGCCCGAACTCGTCGGTTGCTCCGACGCTCTGTCCCCCTCGGATGCCGCCGCCGGCCATCCACATGCTGAACGCGTTGGGGTGGTGGTCACGGCCGGCCGCCTCATCCAGGCGATTGATCTGCCCCATCGGAGTCCGCCCGAATTCCCCTCCCCAAACCACGAGGGTCGTGTCGAGTAGACCCCTCTGCTTCAGATCCTTGATCAGCGCCGCCACGGGCTGATCCGTGATCTGGCAATTCTCGGCCAGCTGCTTGTCGAGCTTCACGTGGTCGTCCCAATCGCCGTGCGTCAGCATGATGCACCGCACGCCCCGCTCAACCATTCGACGGGCGAGAAGGCAATTGACGGCGTACGGGTGGGTGGGCTCCTGATTGACGCCGTATGCGTCGAGGATGTGCTTGGGTTCGCCAGAAAAATCGAGCAAATCGGGTGCCGCGCTCTGCAAGCGGAATGCCAGCTCGTAGGAAGCGATACGAGATTCGATCTCGTCATCACCGGTAGCGTGGCGGCGCTTCTGGTTGATCCACCGTATCGCGTCGAGCCGCGCCCTTTGCAAATCGCGATTCAGCGTGCCTTCGGGAGGCGACAGATAGAGGACTGGATCGCCGTCGCTGCGAAACCGAGTCCCCTGCAATGAGGAGGGCAGGAATCCACTTGACCAAGCGTTGGAGCCCGAGCTGGGCCCCTTGCCGGACCCCAGGACGATGAAACCCGGCAGATCCTGCGACTCACTGCCCAGCCCGTACACGACCCATGACCCCATGGAAGGACGACCCAACAACGTAGCGCCGGTCAACAGCAATAGCTCGCCCGGGTCATGGTTGAAGGCGTCCGTGTGCATCGAGTGGACCATGCAGATGTCGTCGGCGCAGGATGCGGTGTGCGGAAGCAGGTCAGAGAACTGGATCCCGGACTCGCCGTAGGGCCTGAACGTGCGGGGACTGGCCATCACGGCAGAGGTTGGCTTGACGAACGCCAGCTTGAGGTCCCTGGTCCTCGACAGGGGAAGCGGGGAGCCATCCCACTTCTGGAGTTCGGGCTTGGGGGAGAACAGGTCGAGCTGACTAGGGCCTCCAGACATCAGCAGGAAGATGATGTTGGTCGCTGAACCGGGAAAGTGGGGCGGTCTTGGCGTGAGTGGGTCGACGCGCGCCAGCGCCTGCGGCGCGGTCCGGCCCTCCAAGCCGAAGAGGTGGCCTAGAGCGGCCGCGCCTAGGCCCCATGTAGAGCGCTCCAGGAATTGCCGCCGGCCATGGGCCTGCGCAGCTTGGTCAGACTGCGTTCCAAGAATCGTCATCAGTGGCTGTTGCGTCACTCGCGAGTGATGAATTCGTCCGTGTTGAGCAAGACGCTGCTGAGTGTCACCCAGGCAGCTTGGTCGACCCGGCTGACGCCCGGAATCTCCAGCACCGCGAGGTTCCGCGTGGCCTGCGGCGCACCGTCGATCACGGATTTCTGGCCATCCAACGAGTTCAGCAGGTAGTCGCGCTCCTCCCGATCGGGCTTCCGCCCCAGGCACAGCCGGTAGGCATAGTCCAACCTTCCTCCATCGTCGAAGGTTCGACTCTCCGTCAGGACACGCACCGCGAGCGCCTGTGCGGCTTGCAGGAAGACTGGGTCATTCAGCAGGTTCAGAGCCTGCAGCGGAGTATTGGACCGGTTCCGTCGGCAGGCGGGGCCGTACGCACTTGGCATGTCGAAATTTGTCATCAGAGGGTAGGGCGACATGCGTTGGAAAACGACGTACAAGCCGCGGCGGTATCGATCCCTGCCCTCGCTGGGCGTCCATGCCGATCCGCCCATACGCTGCGCCCCTTCCGGTTGAGGCGGCCGGATGCTCTTCCCTCCTACCTTCGGATACAACAGCCCGCTGACGTGCAACGTCGAGTCCCGAATCTGCTCCGCTGTCAGCCGCAACCTGGACTGGCGCGCCAACAAGCGATTGCCGGGGTCGATCTCGTGCAGGTCGCTCCGCACCGTCGACGACTGCCGGTAGGTCGCTGTCAGCACAATGCTCTTGATGAGCCTCTTCAGACTCCACCCATTGCGCACGAATTCGCCGGCGAGCCAGTCCAGCAACTCGGGATGGGAGGGCCGTTCTCCTTGCATGCCAAAGTTCTCTGATGTTCCGACAAGGCCCGTTCCGAAGAGTTCCTGCCAGATTCGATTGACCATCACACGGGGAGGCAGCGGGTTATCTCCGGATACCAGCCAGCGCGCCAAGTCGAGTCGGCTTGGGTCAGCGATGCCTAGCGGGGGAAGAACCGCGGGTGTTCCAGCTTCGACGGGAATCCCATGGAGCTTGTATTGGCCGCGCACATGGATGCGGGTCTCTCGATTCGCTCGGCTAGTCTCCATGACGGGAGCTTCCGAGAGCGCGGGAAACGTGCCGTCAAGGTCCTTCAGTTTCTGGCTCAGTTCTTCGAGCTTCAGTTCTTCTGCGCGTTCTTTGGTCAATACGCGGTCGTAGTTCCGGACGAAATAGTCCGTAAAGCGTTTCTCCTCCTTCCACGTGCGGTCTGAGGGATTGGTGCGCAGGATCCTCTCACCGTGGTCTAGGAACGTTCGCAGATCGTCGAACGAAATGTCCCAGTCGGGCCATTCGCCGGGACGAGCCGCGGCTTCCAGCAGGCGGGCCTCCCAGCCCCGTTTGAATTCGGGAACTTGGTGTTCATCGAGCAGCCGGCGCCTAGCTCTCAGGTACTTCGCGCGCTCTTGAAGGTACGGTCCCATTTCTCCCGGCAAGGGTGCGTCGATGTCGACCTCGTCCGCGTTGTTGAAGAAGGAATAGAGCTGATAGAACTCCTCCTGCGACACAGGGTCGTACTTGTGGTCGTGGCACCGCGCGCAACCAACGGTGAGGCCGAGCCACACAATTCCCACGGTGCTGGTCCGCTCCACCACCTGCTCCACGCGGAACTCCTCGGGGTCGGTTCCCCCCTCGCGGTTCGTCAGCGTGTTGCGAAGGAAGCCCGTGGCGACGATTTGCTCGACAGTTGCGCCGGGCAGCAAGTCGCCCGCCAACTGCTGAATCGTGAATTGGTCGAAGGGCATGTCCCGGTTGATGGCGTCGATCACCCAGTGCCGGTAGCGCCATGCGTTCGGGCGGAACGAGTCCCCGCGGTAGCCGTCGCTATCGGCGTAGTGGGCCAAGTCCAGCCAATAGCGAGCCCAGCGCTCCCCGAAGTGCTTTGAGTCGAGAAGCCGCCCGACGATCTCTTCGTACGCTCCCGGCCGCCGATCTTCGATGAACGCATCCACTTCGGCGGGCGTGGGAGGAAGTCCCAGCAGATCCAGCGAGAGCCGCCGGATCAGCGTCACACTGTCTGCTTCAGGAGAAGGCTTGACCCCTTCTTGTTCGAGTCGGGCGAGCACGAAAGAGTCGATCTCGTTGCGCGGCCACTCCCGATCCAGTGTCGCGGGGGGAACTGGACGCGCCAAGGGCTGAAGAGCCCAATGCGTCGACCGCGATTGCGCTTCCACTTTGCCTGAGGCGCCGCTGTCCGCATCGGGCCACACCGCTCCCTGGTCGATCCAAGCGCGCAACAGGCCGATCTGCTGCGGCGTCAGGCGGTCTCCAACCGGGGGCATGCGCAAGTCTCCGTCGACACCCGCCACGAGGCGGATCAACTTGCTCCCAGCGCTGACGCCTGGAACGATGACAGGCCCGGAATAGCCGCCTTGCAGCGCGTCCGCCTTGCGGTCGAGCCGGAGTCCGCTTGATTCCAGCTCGCCGCCGTGGCACATGGTGCAGCGTTCGCGGAACAACGGTTGGATCTCAGACGAGAAATCGACGCTGCGGGAGACGGGAGGTGGAAGCCCGTCCGCGCCGAAGGCCGCCTGCGCAGCCGCTAGGCAGAGCACGAGCAACCCCGGGCATGTCACTCCTAGCTCACGGCGCTCCATCGTGGCGGCGGGTCTCGCTCTGATAGCGTGCCCGATCATTGTATCCGGCGGGCAGTTTGCTGGCCGGAAATCTGCAGTGCTGCGCGGAAAGGCGCGTTTTGCCAGTGATTGCGAATCGCACCCAATAGCCGCTCTCGGCTGGCAGCAGCCGTGGCGCTGGCATCCGCAGCGGGTTCCCCCGGCACCCGCCAGCCGCGCAGCGAGACCGGCAAGGGTTGTGGAGGCTGAGCAAGCGCCGGCTGTAGCGATGAGCATTCTTAGGCGACGACAGTTCATGCAATCCCAAGGGGCCGCCCTCGCGCCGGCCGTGGAGTCGGGGGCTTACGTCAAGCCCGAGCATTTCACGGTGGACTGCCAGAGCCACATTTTCGTGCCGGAACGAATCGCCTACATGGAGAAGCGCAAGGAGCCGCCCTATTCCTACAGGCGGGACGGCGGAACCTACGTGGTCGTCGGCGAGTGGCACACGCGCCTCAGGGAGCGGCACAGCGACGTCCAAGCCAAGCTGGCAGACATGGACGAAGCCGGGAACTCGCTGACGGCCCTCAGCATCAACGACCCGGGTCCGGAGCTGTTCGGAGCCAATGGCCCGCACGTTGCGAGGATCGTGAACGACTACATCAGCGAACTCGCGACAAAGCACCCGGATCGGCTCTTCGGGTTGATCGTCCTGCCGCTTCAAGACGGTGACGCATCTCTGAAGGAACTTGATCGATGCGTAACTGACAAAGGGATGAAGGGCGTGCTCCTGTACTCAAGTCTCGACGGATCGTTCCCCGACGGCGACCGCTACCGGCCCCTGTTCGAGCACGTCCAGCGTCTTGACATCCCGGTCCTGTTGCACCCAGCCTATCCCGTCACATATGACGTAACCGTCGGGCGAAACCTCGTCGCCGGGCTGGGGCTGATGTTTGACACAACCATCGCCCTGGCGCGCCTCATCCTTTCGGGGATACTCGACGAACACCCCGACCTGAAGCTCGTCTGCCCGCATGTCGGCGGAACGCTGCCGTACCTGATCGGCCGGCTGGACCACCAAACGCAGGTCCTCAAGCGAGGCACCGAGAACATCACGAAGCCCCCGAGCGAGTACCTCCGCAACATATACTTGGACGCGGTGTCTCCGATTCCTATGGCCATTCAGTACGGAATCGATTATGTTGGTGCTGAACGGATGCTCTATTTGAGCGATCATCCGTGGGTAGACCCCAATGTGATTGCGGACTGCGTGCGCAGCCTTGATCTGCCTGACGAGGACCAGCTTAGGATCTTCGGGGGGAACGCCAAGAGACTGTTCAAGCTATGAGGCCGGATCGTCGCGAGTTCCTAGCCCTGCTTGCGGCATCTGGGTACGCCTGCGGGACCCGGGATGCACTGATGCCGGGGGATTCACATGCCGAGCCTTCCAGCAGATTCCAGCTGGCGATCTGCAATGAGACGTTTCAAGGCTGGGACTTTGCGGCCGGCTGCCGGGGGGCGATCGAGACCGGCTACACCGGCATCGAGATCGCGCCGTTCACGCTTTCTGACGACCCGGCATCGATTGCCGCGGACGTGCGGCGAGAGTGTCGGGACGTTCTCGTCTCGGAGGGGCTCGGCTACGTTGGGTTGCACAGCCTGTTGACCGTCCCCGCCGGGGAACTGCACATCACCACCCCGAACAGCGCAATCCGAAATCGCAGTTGGGAGTACTTCCGCAGGCTGATTGACCTGTGCGCGGATCTGGGCGATGCCGGGATGATGATCCTCGGATCCGGCAGGCAGCGTCGCACGGTCGAGGGCTCCTCCGTCGAGGATGCGACCAAACGACTGCGGGACGGCCTTGCATCGGTGGCCGGGCATGCGGCTGATCGGGGAGTCACGATCCTGCCCGAGACTCTTGCGCCGCATTTGTGCGACGTTCTCACGTCCCTGCACGAGACGGTGCAGCTTGTTCGGGAGATCAATCATCCCGCGGTTCAGACGATGTTCGACACTCACAACGCGGTGGCCGAGACGACGCCGCACGACCGACTGATCGAGGATTACGCGGACTTGATCCGGCACGTCCACATCAACGAAATGGACGGCCGTCATCCGGGCACAGGGACGTACGACTTCTCTGTCCCCCTGCAGGCCCTCAAGGACATCGGCTACGACGGATGGCTCTCGCTCGAGGTGTTTCGGTTCGAACCGAGCGGCGAGGAGATTGCGAGGACTTCCAGCCGGTACCTTCGGGATATCGAGGCCAGTTTGAACAACTCCTGATCGCAGTGCGTGGATCCGCGCGCGGAGGTCGGTGAGCAACCCACTTGCGGGCGAGCAGGGCACCGTCTCCGTGCCGGATGGCCGAATCCAGAGAAGGAGCGCGTGCGCGGCACGATTGGCAGGGGAGACCGAGAGCGGCTTGCGCCGCGCGTTGAATTCTAGGGCCTCAAGAGGCGCAAGCACCCTCACCCGCTGTCGGCGGCAATCCGCAAGGACGAGGAAGCGTCGGAGCGCCCGGCTCCAGACGCTCCCGTGACGGCAAGCCTGACGCAGCGGGGAGTCAAGCAGCGGTCCGCCCGTGCGCTTGCCTCTTCGCGGCGACAGGAGTATCCTTGCGGTGGTTCCGGCGCTGCCTGGTGCGATTGCCGCAAGCGGGCAACGGACGGCAGGGATCGACACGAGGAAGGAAACCATGCAGGAAATGACCCGGCGGGAGGTAGTCGGAGCGACACTGACCGGTCTCGCGATCCGGTCCAGAGCCCAGTCTCCGAACGAGGAAATCGTGCTTTCCGTGATCGGCGTGGGGGGCATGGGCCACGGCCACGTCGAGCGTGCGCTCACCAGGAACGATGTCCGCATTGCATCGATTTGCGACGTCGACCAAGCCAATGCCGAACGGGCCGGGCAGACCGTCAACAAGAATCGAGGCAACACGCCCGAGCTCGTCGAGGACTTCCGCCAAGTCTTGGACGACAAGCGAGTCGACGCGGTCGTCGTGGCGACGCCTCACCACTGGCATGCGCCCATTGCAGTCCGAGCGATGCAGGCGGGCAAGGACGTCTATATCGAGAAACCCGCGAGTCATGTCTTCCGCGAGGGCCGGCTGCTGGTGGACGCCGCCAAGAAGTACGGCCGGATCGTGCAGCATGGGACCCAGATGCGGTCGAGCGAGGTCACCAAGCGGGCTGACGAACTGCTTCGCCAAGGGATCATCGGCGAAGTCAAGATGTCCAAGGCTTGGAACTGCCAGCGCCACACCCACCGCCAGCCGGTTGCCGACGCGTCCGTCCCGCCAGGGGTGAACTATGACCTGTGGGTGGGGCCCGCTCCCTTCGACGGCACGTTCAATCCAAATCGGTACAACCGCAACTGGAACTGGTACCGGGCGTTCGGCAACGGCGACATAGGCGGCGACGGGCCCCACGACATCGATCTCGCCCGCTGGGGCCTCGGGGTCGAGACGCATCCCGTCCGCATCACAGCTCACGGCAGCCGGGTCGACCTAGAGGGCATTCGCGAGTTCCCGGACAACATGCTGGTTGCATACCACTACGCCGAGGGCAAGGTGCTGATGTACGAGGACCGAGGCTGGACCCCGTACGGACTCCACGGGTTTGACAGCGGGAACGCATTCTACGGCACTGACGGGTACATGATCTTCTCGCGCCGCGGCTATTTCCAGGTGTATCTCGGCAAGGACGAGATCAAGGGCCCGGGCATGTCCGACGGGCCAACTGGCCATCCGGAGCACTTCTACAACTTCCTGGACTGCGTGAAGAGTCGGGAGCAGCCGGTGGCCAATGCCGAGGTCGCTCACCTGTCGTGCGGGCTGGTGCACCTCGGGGAGATCGCCTACCGGGCCGGTCGCGTGCTTCACTTCGATCCCAATCGGGAATCGTTCGTCGATGACCCGGAAGCGGACAAGCTCCTGACCAAGAGCTATAGGAGCCCTTGGGAGATCCCGGACCCGGTCTAACGACTAGGGACGCAGCGCTTGCCTTCGCCACGCGGCGAGTGCATCGCGGAGACGGAACTAGCCGCCCGTTGCTGTGCCCACTGCCCCGGACGGCCCTTGACAGCGATGCCAGCTGGCCATCGAGGGGCGGGCTCAATAGCCGGAGCCGGGGGCGCTGCGCCAAACCGGCAGGTCGCACGACTCAAACGCGCCGATCGCGTCGCAAGGGCCCCGACCACTTCGCGCAGGTCTCTTATCGGGCCGCAACGGCACGGCGTGCGGCAAGCTGCTATGTTCCGTGTGGCTTCCGCGGTCCCGCCGCCCGAGCGGCCGGTCCTCTCGCGGCAGGTCCGGACTCGACCGGGAGATTCAATCCCGAACGCGCCCCACGCCCGCGCATGGCGATGCTGGGCTCGAGCACGCGACCTAGTTGGCGAGCAAGGCTGTCTGCCTGTCGCCTCGGCTCCGCGCCAGCTCGAGCGGCTAAGCCAAGGCCTGGGAGATAACCGTCCCGCCGACGTCGGTCAGCCGGAAATCCCGGCCCATGTGCCGATAAGTGAGGCGTTCATGGTCGAGCCCCAGCGCGTGCAAGATGGTCGCTTGCAGGTCGTGCACATGCACGGGATGCTCCTCGATGCCCAGACCGAGCTCGTCGGTCTTGCCTATGACCTGACCGCCGCGAATCCCTCCGCCGGCCATCCACACGCTGAAACACTTGGCATGGTGATCCCTTCCCGCCGCTTCGTCGACCCGTTCCAACTGGCCCATGGGCGTACGGCCGAACTCGCCACCCCAGACGACGAGCGTCGAGTCCAGCAAGCCGCGTTCCCTCAGGTCCTTCAGCAAGGCTCCCGCCGGCTGGTCGGTGATCGCGCAGTTGTTGCCGAGTTTTCTGTCGATCTCTTGGTGATCGTCCCAGCTGGCATGCACGAGCATCACAAAGCGGACGCCCTTCTCGACCATTCTTCTGGCCAGCAGGCAGTTTGTGGCGTATGGGTGGGTCGGCTCTTTGCCGACGCCGTACATGTCCAGCGTCGATTGGGACTCCTCGCTGAAGTCGAGCAAGTCCGGGGCTGCCGCTTGCATGCGGAACGCGAGTTCATACGACTGGATGCGCGAAGCGATCTCGGAGTCGGCGGTCTGCGCATGGCGCTCTTGATTCAGCTTGCGAATGGCGTCGAGACGTGCCCGTTGCGTCCGCTCGCTGACGCCGGGAGGGTTCTCTAGGAACAGGATCGGCTCTCCGCTGTTGCGAAAGACCACCCCTTGGTAGGTTGAGTCGAGGAATCCGTTGGACCAGTTGCTGGAACCCCCGCTCGATCCGCGCCCGGAGCTGAGCACGACGAACGCGGGCAGGCTCTCGGACTCGCTTCCCAAGCCGTAGGAAACCCACGAGCCGACGGTCGGGCGCCCGAGCTGGGTGCTTCCGCTCATCAGCAGCGACTGGCCCGGATGGTGGTTGAACGCCTCGGTGTGCATCGAGCGCACCAGGCAGATATCGTCGGCGCGCGAAGCGATGTGCGGAATGTAGTCCGAGAACTCGGTTCCGCTCTCGCCATGGCGCCGGAACACCCGCGGGCTGGCAAGCACCTTCGCGCTAGGCTTGACGAACGCCAAGCTGAGATCCTTCGTCATCGACTCGGGCAGCGGCTGGCCATGCCAGCGCTGCAAGGCGGGCTTGGGATCGTACAGGTCGATCTGGCTGGGCGCGCCCGCCATGAGCAGGAAAATCACGTTCTTGGCGCTCGCCTCGAAGTGCGCAGCTCGCGGTGCGAGCGGACTGGCAGGGCCGGGCGCAGCGATCGCATTGGAGTGGCCCGCCGACAAGACCGCCAAAGCGGCCGCATCGATACCACCTGCGCAGTAGCGGAAGAAGTGTCGTCGTGTCGAAATGTCGCGATACTCGGACAGATCCATGGTTGCCCCCTCGGTCGCGGCTACTCGCGAGTGATGAATTCGTCCAGATTCAGCAAGACGCTTGCAACGCCCGTCCATGCCGCTGCCTCGGCTGCGTCCAGTCCGGGCATGTCGAGCGGCATGAATTCGGCCGCCTGCTCGGGTTCCGAATCGAAAATGGCCTGCTGTTCCGAGTAGTACTGCTTCAGATGCCGCAACTCGGCGGCGGTCGGCGCGCGGGAGAGACATGACCGGAAGGCCGCTCGGATGGAGTCGTCGAAGACGCTACGACCCGTCGCCAGGCTCTGCATCGCAAGGGCCCGCGCAGCTTCGACGAAGGTAGAATCGTTGAGCAGGTTCAATGCTTGGAGCGGAGTGTTGGACCTCTCGCGAGCGCAGCGGGCGGCAGTTCTGTCCGGCATGTCGAAGTTGACGAGCTGCGGATAGGGGGCCGTGCGCTGCAGGAACGTGTACAGTCCCCGCCTGTAGCCATCCGCGCCGCGGCTAGCTTCCCACTTGACGGATCCCGCGTAGGCCAAGTCCGCGACTCCCGGCGGCTGCGCGGGGCGCACGCTGGGGCCGCCGATCCTGGTGTCCAGCAGCCCGCTGGCCGCCAGGGCCACGTCGCGCACCAGTTCGGCGGGAAGGCGCAGGCGGCGCTGCCGGGCGAGCAGTTCATTCTCGGGATCCATTTCCTCGAGGTCCGGTCGGCCATCCGATGATTGCCGATAGGTGGCGGACATCACGATGGCCTTGTGCAGTCCTTTCAGGCTCCAGCCCGAGCCGATGAACTCCGACGCCAGCCAGTCCAGCAGGGCGGGATGCGTGGGTCCGGGGCTGCGGGTTCCGAAGTCATCGGCGGTCGGCACGATCCCGCGCCCGAAATACTCTTGCCACACGCGGTTGGCGATGACCCGGGCGGTGAGCGGGTTATCACGCGAGACCAGCCATTCGGCGAGCGCCAGCCGCGGGTGCTTGCCCTGCTGCGCAAGCGGCGGAAGAACGCCGGGAGTGCCGGGTTCGACCGGCACGCCGAGAGCGTTCCAGCCGCCGCGCAGGTGGATATGCGTGCGACGGGCGGGACTCGTGTCTGCGATCGCGCGGGCATAGGTAAGATCGGGCGTTTCGGCGCGCATGCGCGAGAGCTGCTCGCGCAATCCCACCCAGTCCAGCTCCTTCCACAGCTCCTTCGAGATGACCCGGTGGTAGTTCTTGATGAAATGGTCCTCGAGCTTGAGCTGTTCTCGGTCGGTGCGCTCCGACCGCTGCTTCCTGACGATGCCTTCTCCGTTGTCCAGGTACTTTTGCACGGCGTCCAGCGCGTGGTCCCAATCGGTCCACTTGCCCGGGTTATCAGCGGCCTCGACCATCTTGGCCTCCCAAGCCGGCAGCAGCTCGTAGACGCGGTTCGCTTCGAGGAGCTCGCGACGGCGCTTCAGGTACTCCGGAAGCGCCTTTAGGTAAGGGCCGATTTCCCCCGGCATCGGAGCGGCGATCTCCGCTTCTTCGATCGAGTTGAAGAAGGCGAAGAAGCGATAGTACTCTTCTTGCGAGATGGGATCGTACTTGTGGTCGTGGCACTGGGCGCAGCCGACCGTCAGTCCGAGCCAAACCGTGCCGACCGTGTTCGTCCGGTCCACGGTCTCCTCGTACCGAAACTGCTCTAGCTTCACTCCCCCCTCGCGGTTCTTGAGGCCGTTACGATGGAATCCAGTCGCGACCTGCTGGTCCACCCTCGGTCCCGGCAGCACGTCCCCGGCGATTTGCTCGATCGTAAACCGGTCAAAAGGCATGTCGTCGTTGAGGGCCTCGATCACCCATTGACGCCAGCGCCACGCATACGGCCTCTCGCTGTCCTTCTCATATCCATCCGAGTCGGCGTACCGGGCGAGGTCCAGCCACTGGGCCGCCCAGCGCTCGCCGTAGTGGGGCGATTCCAGGAGCTTATCCACGAAACGCTCGTACGCCGCGGGGCTGGGATCGCCCAGATAGGCGTCAACATCGCGGCGGGAAGGCGGCAGCCCGGTCAAGTCGAGGCTGACCCGCCGGATCAACGTAGCGCGGCTCGCCGGCGCGGCAGGCTCGACGCCCTCCCGTTCCAGCCTGGCCAGAACGAAACTGTCGATGGGGCTCCGCACCCACGACACGCGTCGAACGGCGGGTGGGTCTGGCTTGGCGATCGGCCGGAACGCCCAGTGGTCTGACCCCGGCGGATCCACCCTCGCGCTGTGCGCATCAGCCTCCGTTGCGGGCCAGCGGGCTCCCTCATCGATCCAAGCGCCGATCAGTCTGACTTCATCGGAGGACAGGCGATCCCCGAACGGGGGCATGACCAGATCGGCCTCGCCGCCCGAGATCAGCCGAACGAGCCGGCTCGTCGAGCTGCTGCCGGGCACGATCACGGGGCCGGAGTAGCCCCCCTTGAGAGCCGCCGCGCCATCGTCGAGGCGCAGGCCGCTTTGCTGCTGCGCCGCACCATGGCACGCTTGGCAACGATTCTCCAAGATCGGGGCGATCTCGCGCGCGAAGTCTATGCGTGCCGGGGCTTCGGCTTGGGGTCCCGGTTGCTGGGCCGCTCCCAGCTGGGCTAGCAGCGACGCAAGGAGCACGCCGAGGCAGCGAGCGATTCCTGGCGATGGGAGCGGAACCATCCTTCTCTGGGCTCAGGCCCCTGAGCGGGATTTGACCTCCTGCCAGAATTGCCGGAGCGTATTGTTATCGTACACTCGCAGCCCTTGCCGGGGGCAGCGTTTCTCTACGCTTGGGACCGGGCTCAGGCGAGTGTTCCTGCTGCCCGTCGGCACTTCCGCGCAGAGACGACGCAGGATTGGCTCGCAGACTGGCCTGCTGATTGGCTCGGCCACCCGGGAGGCAGCGGGCAAAGCCGCACGTCACTGGCAATCCAAGTCCGGGGCCGACCCGCGGGCCGGCCCCCGTGATGCTTGTCGCGAATCCTAGAACGAGTACCGAATCATGAGCTGCACCCGGCGCGGCGGCGCCACGCGGTTCAGCAGGCCGAACGTGCCGGAGCGAGCGTTCTGGTTCACCCTAGTGAAGTTCACGACGTCGAACAGGTTGAAGAAGTCGATCCGGAGTTGGAGCCGCTGCCCCTCGCTCGGGGTGATGTTCTTCTGCAGCGAGAGGTCGAGGTTCCGGAACCCGGGTCCGTACAGGGCCCGTCGCGAAAGGTTGCCTGGCCGGAGGTTCACGCCCTTGTCGTCGGTCGGCGGCAGGGCGAACGCTTCGCGATCCAAGTACTGGCGCTGGTTCGGGCCCCAGTTGCCCATGATGGCCTGCGCGTGCGTCGTGAGGATGTCCGGACGAGCGCCCGGGTTCGTGCTGGTGCTGCTGCTCACCGGAATTGTGAAGCCCGAACGGAACTCGAGGATCCCGCCGACCGTCCAGCCGCCCGCCAGGTGCTTCGCCGCGCCCTGCAGGTTCTTGCCGGGCAGCTCCCAGAAGAAATCCGTCGTCATGCGATGGCGGATGTGGTACGACGTGGGACCGCGGTTAGGCCGCAGATTGTATTCGTCCTGCGGGTTCTCGCTGCGACCGCAGCACGTCATGTCACCCCGGAAGTGCGAGAAATTCCAGCCGTACGTGTAATTGATGTTGTACTGGAAGCTGTCCGCAAACCGACGCTTGAGCGATGTCTGCAGGCTGTGGTAGCCCGTCGAGTCCGCGTTCATGTAGTGGCGGAACTGGGCGAAATTGCCCTCCAGGCCCATCACGTGGCTGCGGCGCTGCCCGCCGGTGTTGGCCACGACCCGATTGAAGTCCGGGCTGTAGATCATTCGCACGCCGTGGTTGCCCACGTAGCCGATCTCAAAGACAGTCGACCTGTCCAGCTGCTGCTGGATGCCCAGCGAGTACTGCAGGCTGTAGGGCGGACGCCGGGCGGGATCGACCGAGCTGCCCGAGATGACCCCGCTGGACTGGGCGCCCGCCAGCGCGGCCTCGTTCGGGTCTCCGTACTCCAGCCCCAATGTCCTGACCTGGGCTTCGGAGGCCGTCAACTCGACGGGTGCGTCCGGGCCGTTCGTCAGAATCTCGATCGCGCCCGAGAACATGTTGTTCGGCATGAAGAACACGCCGGTACCGCCCCGAATCACCGTCTTGCCGGCGTCGTCCAAGGTGTAGGCAAAACTGAGTCTTGGCGAGAACATCCGGTTATAGGCGTCCCAAGCGCTATCGGCGGGCCGGAACAGGGCGCTCTGGTTTGCCAGAGAGGCACCCGGCTGTCCAAACGGCCCGTCCCGGTTAAAGACGTTGTTGGAGATTCCGTCGACTTGGTTGGAACGCACGACCGAAGCGTAATCCCATCGAGCTCCGAGGTTCAGCATGAACTTCGGGGTCAGTCGAATGTCGTCCTGCACGAAACCGCCCACGAACCAGCGTGTCCAGAGAAACTTCTCCAGCGGGAAGACGAATCGAGCCGACGTGATGTTGCTGGCAAGAAGGTCCGCCTGGGTCTCGTAGACGTAGACGGGTGACTCCTCGTTCACTCTGGTTCCGCTCATGTAGCGGTACATCCCGCCGAACTTCAAGGAATGCTTCCCGGCGGTCTTGGCGAAGTTTTGCGTCAGGGTCGATGTGTGGCCGTCCTTGGCAAAGACTTCAGCCCCCGGCTCCGAGGGATTGCCGAAGCCCCTCAGGAACGGGATCTTGTCCGCCGCGAACGCGACATCGAGCCTGTTGATCGCGTTGACGTTGGTGCCCCAGCGAGTCTCGGATGTCATCGTGTTGCTGATGACCCTGGTCCACGTGGCGGAACCGTTGTGATTCTGGCCGTCCCACTGGCGGCCGTTGCCGAGCATCGTCCGCGGAATCCGGCGGAGCGGCCTGCCGCCGACATAGCGGAAGGTCAGGAAGTCTTTGCCGGAGGCGTTCCAGTCGATCTTGCCGACGAAATGGTCGTCGGTGCGGCTCTCGTCCCCTTGGCCGGCCCAGAACGATGTGGGCGACAAGCACGGCGTGTTCACCGGCAGATCCCCGCACGCGGGGTCGCTCGGATCCAGGTTGGGCCCATCCGGCTCGGTCGGCTCGGGCCAGAGCGCGAGATAGGCCCCGGCGCCTGGAATTGCCTGTTGGATCCTCGCCCGCATGCCGCTCGACCATACGTCTCCGGGCACCGGCGTCTTGCCCCCGAAGCGGTAGCCCTCGAACGTGACGAAGTAGAACAGCTCGTCCTTCTTGATCGGGCCGCCCAGCGATCCCCCGTACTGGTGATACACCAAGGGAGCCTTCTGTCCGACTAGGAAGTTGTTCGCATGGAGGCCGCCGGACTGGTACATCTCGAAGAGGCTGCCGTGCAAGGCGTTGGTGCCGCTCTTGCTGATTAGATTGACGTTGCCCGCGATCGTGTGGCTTGTCTCGGCCGAGAAGATGTTCTTCGAGGTCTCGACCTCCTGCACTGCCTCGACGCTGATGCCCTTGATGAAGTTGAAGTTCTGATACAGGGCCATTCCCGCGAATTCGGCATCTGGCACGGCGTCCACGGCGTCCACGGTCATCGTGAACCCCCGCGGCGCGAGGCCGTTGATCGACAGCGTCCAGCCCCCGTCCGTTAGCGAAGCACCCGTTCCCAACGTCAGGATGCCCGTGATGTCCCGGTTGATCATCGGCAGCTCCGAAACCTGGTTCTGGTTCAGCGAGATGTCCTGTTCCGCGTTCACGGTGTTCATCAGCGGTGCCTCGGATGTCACCGTCACCGTCTCGGTTGTCGCGCCGAGTTCGAGTCCGTAGTCGCGGTTGTGGCGCTGGCCGGACGCTAGTGTCAGGCCGGTCTCGAGGTATGACTTGAATCCGTCAGCGGTGATGGCGAGTGAGTACGTGCCCGCGGGGAGGAAGGCGATTGTGAACTCGCCGCCCGATCCGGTCACGGTGGAGTATTCGGCAGCGGTGGCCTCGTTCGATGCCGAGACATTCGCTCCCGGAATGATTGCTCCCGAAGGATCGACGACACGGCCGTAGACCGTGGCGGTGGTTACCTGCGCGTGAATCACTGGCTGCAATGCCAGCGAGCCTAGGCACAACGCGATCGCCGCGAATGCCCATGAACTGAGTCGAATTCCAGACACTTGGTTTCCCCTTTCTTGCTTCTACGCCGATTCGCGGCCGCTCGTTCCACCAGCAGGGCCTGCCGGCCGGACCGCGTTTACGCCGGTAGTGTAGACGTAAGTTGCAGGCCTGTCAACGGGGTAGCAGCAGCTATTTCGGACACATGCGGCCAACTGGTTCCTGCGGGCCGGAGCGCCGCGCGATGGGGTGTCGCGTCGCCCCTCAATAAGGCCAGTCACAGGCCTGCCGGCGACCACTGGCACGGAACGGACGGCTTCCGACGCACTTGCGCGGCCCTGCACGCGGCCCATGATCGGAGAAATGCCAGCCGAGCCCGGCAGGTAGCTGGAGGTGTCGGGCTCCCGCCCTTTGAGGTGGTGGCCGGTCCTGTCCGGTTCCGCGCCCTGCGTGATCGGATCGAAGGCACGGGAATTGCGTGCCGCCTCTGCCTCGCATACTGCCACCTCCTGCCAGTTGGCGAAATTCCGAGCCTGGCCGGCATCCGCAGGCTGCCGCGTACCGGCGAGCCCGAGGCCAGACGCTGTGCCCTTGGCGCTTTGCGGCACGGCCGCCGGCTGACGCCAAGCTGTCACCCCTGATTGCCTGCGGCCATCCGGCGAAAGCCGGCTTCGACTCGTTCAGCAAGCCGAACGTAAGGCTCACCATTGACGGGATCGAGAGGGGCTCCGATTTCGACACGGACGGACCCTCTGCGCGGCCAGGAATCATGCATTGACATCACATCGAACAGCCCGTGCAAATGGACCGGCACGACGGGCACTTCGAGCCGTTGGGACATTAGCCCGATTCCTGGCTGAAATGGTTGAAGAGAGCCGTCGGGGGTCAGTCTCCCCTCCGGGTAGACCAGCGGGCAGAACCCCGCTTCGACCAGCTCCCCGGTGTATCGGAGCGAATCGCGGACCTGTCCCAGGTCCTGCGAAAGCGGATAGGCGTTGAACAGTCCACAGCAGAGGTAGTACAGCGCCCGCATTCCAACCCTCCGGCGCATGCCAGGCGAGCCGCCGGAAGGGAAGAAGTGCTGCTGACGCACAGCCGGAGCCAGCTTGCCGCGCCACTCGGCTGGAAGCGCTGCCGCTAGCGCGACGGTGTCGAGATGGCTGGCGTGGTTGGCAGCGAAAATGACCGGTGGCGCGACGCCATCCAGATTCGGCAGTCCCGCTACGTCCAGCGCAATGTAATGACGGAATAGCGGGAGGAACATCCCTTGGCGCAGCGCGCCCCGCGCCATCGAGACCGGACGGCTCCGGGCCCAGCGCGGCGGAGCGATGCGAAGCGTCGTCGATGCGGGCTGTGTCGCGCTCGGTCCGGCGCGTTCCTCCGCAGGACCGGTCGCTGGGTTGCCGGCCTGGCCGGCGACCCACGCACGAACCTGACCGACAGTCGACAGAGCCGAGAAGGCCGTCTCGCTCAGTTCGATCCCATGCTGGTCTTCGAGCGCTGCCAGCATGTCAATCCGCTCGAGCGATGACAGTCCCAGGTCTTCTGCCAAGCGCTGGTCCTCTGCTAGGCTCTCGGGGCTGCGCCCGGTAAGAGTCAGCAGGATTCCGTCCAATCCGGATCCGCCGTCTGGACCCGTGGTCGGAACCGTCGAGGGCATGCGCTCGGCTACTTTCCGCCTCTGCGTCTTAAAGGTCGACGCCGTGCGCGGAAACTCCTCTTCCGGCCATTCGGAGGCGCTCTGGATTCTCTGGTGCGGCTCGAGCCGGCGGTTTGCTCTCTCGATGATCGCGAGAGGGTCCCCGCCGGGGGCGTGGAGAATGAGCGCGGCGTGAATCCTCTGCGCGCTCGCCGGCCCGACTGGCACCACCACCGCATCCCGCACCTCGCCCTCGAGCTTGAGAGCTCTCTCGATGTCCTCGGGATGGACGTTCATTCCGTCGGCGGTGACGATGAGGTCTTTCTTCCGCCCTCTGTAGACCAGACTGCCCCTGGCATCCCGCTCGCCGATGTCCCCCGTGTGAAACCAGCCGTCCTCGTCCACGGCACGCGTGCGGCGGGCACCGCCTTCCAGGTAGTCGCCTACGACACTATTCCCCCTGACGAGGATTTCCCCGTCGTCCGCAATACGGACTTCCTGGCTGCCAACCACCTCGCCGAGCGTGCCGCGTCGCGCACGGAAGGGGTGGTTCACTGACACCACCGGGCTCGTTTCGGTGAGACCGTAGCCTTGGATCACGAGCAAGCCGACCTTGGACCAGAACTTCTCAGTCTCCGGGTCCAGCATCGCGCCACCGACGACGAATGCCCAGAATTTGAGCCCGAAGTCTCGATGGATGTCCCGGTGGCGCCACCACCTGCGGAGCGGCCCGCCCGGCTTCGCCGGGACGGCCCTGGCGCGAGGGTGGTGCCGCTCGGCGTCCGCCCGCAGGCTCTCGAGAATGCGGGGCACGCAGGCCAGAACGGAAATCCGCTCCCTGCGAACCGCCTGGCGGATCAAGCCGGGGTGCAGCCCGGCCATGAACACCGCCGATCCTTCGAGCAGAAGCGGGATGAACAGGCCCATGGATTGCCCGAACATATGGCTCAGCGGCAGAAGGTCGAGGATTCGAATCGGCTGGAACGGCGCGGCCCACTTCTTGTATCGGTCGATCTCTTCTCGAATCGGATCCAAGTTGGCGCAGATGTTGCGATGCAGGTGGATCACGCCCTTGGGCTCGGCAGTGGTCCCGGAGGTGTACATGATCTGGACCACATCAGCTCCACTGACAGGCGTCGGGCTGAAGCGCGGTCCGCTTGTGAGCCCGTTGAGCGACTCGATCGCGAAGCACTCCGCAGCCGGGGCCGAGCTGGCCGCGACGCCACCATGCACCAGCAGCCTCGCGCCGGTTTGATCAACGATGCGGCTGACGAAGTCCGCGGAGGATTGATGGTCGAGAGGCACGACTTGGACCCCGCGCGCCAGGCATGCCCAGAATATCGCGACCCACTCGGGCCGGTTCTCGGACCACAGCACCACGCGGTCGCCCGAGGCTGCTCCGCTGCGGTCCAGAAAGGCGACGAAGCGGCGGATCCCGGCGTCTAGGTCGGAGTAAGACCAGCGCCAAGTGCGGTATCCGTTCCAGAAACGCAACGCCTCTCTAGATCCAAGGCGTTCGATCCGAGGCAGGAGGTCGAGCAGCGTCTCCATGCAAGGGCTACAGCGTACTGCCAGGCCCGTATATCCCGGAGCGCCGCTCGGAAGGACAGCCGGGCCGCAGGCTCATCCTAACCTACAGCCGATGTCCGCTTGACCGCAGCGCCCAGGTATTCGCGGAGAGGGGCTGACCGCTTGGTCTCGTCTCCGGGCGCATATTCTGGAGTGCAGCCAGCGACGGCGAGATGGCGTCGCCAAGCCCGCGGAGTCGGATATGCTCGGGGAATGACTTCAGAAGCGCTGTCAGACCTGCTGAACTTCCACTATTGGGCTCGCGACAGGCTGCTCGATGCAGTCGAGCGGCTGACCCGAGAGCAGTTCCATCAGGATCTCGGGAACAGCTTCGGCTCGGTCCGCGACACCCTTGCGCACCTTGTGTCCGCAGAATCGGTGTGGTGCTCCCGTTGGGAGGGCAATCCACCGAGCGCACACCTCGGGCCGGCGGATTTCGAGACGGTGCAGGACTTGCGTGCCCGCTGGGTTCGTGAGGAGGCTCGGATCCGGGACTTCGTGAACCGACTTGGGCCCGAGGGCATTGATCGCAAGATTCACTACAAGCACTTCAGCGGCACGTCGACCGAATCGGTCTTCTGGCACATGCTGCAGCATGTCGTCAACCATGCGACGTATCACGGGTGCACGACTTCATTTTGATTTCTCGGCTTTCTGAGGGTTCGAAGTGGGTCAGTATTGCGCGTGGCGATGAGGTCGGGCATCGGGGGGGCGAGTCTCGGCCTGGGCCGGGGGCGAGTGGTTGAAGCGAGAGGAAGGGGCGGTTCGGCGCTGGCCGACAGGCGGTTTGCGGTCACGCGGCGGCCTGCAGCCGTGACTCGGTTCGCCAAGCCCAGAAATCCTCGTAGCGCCCGCCCAAGATGCAGGCGCGCAGGGCGAGAACCCCCTCGGCGCCGTCCTTGGTCCAGTACATGCCGGACTGCTTGAGGCGGCCCACGACGCTCTTGCAGCCCGCCTCGACCACGCCGGAGCCAATCTGCAAGCCTTGGGCGCGGAACTCGGCGTAGCGCATGCGTTCGCGGTTGGTGGCGATATATTGCACGGCCTTGGCGGCTGGCTCGCAGTGGCCGGCATGCGCGCGCAGGGTCGCCAGCACGCCGTCCAGAGCCCCGGCCTTGAGTTCCTCGCAGCGCGCCTCGGCCCACGCCTCGACGCTGTCGCGGTCGGCGGGGAAGAGGGCCCGGGCGACGTCCCACATCTTCTCCGAGACATGGAAGAAGTCCACGATCTGAATCGCGCCGGGGAACATCTCCGTGGCCGCGGCCCAGATCCATTTCGCGCCGTCGCCGAGGATGACCCGGCGTGGCGCCTGCGGGAAGCCGCGCCGCTCGGCCTCGCGGCGCAGGCGCTGGGTGAAGGCGGCCGGGGTCGGATCGGTGTCGCGCGCGGCGGCGCTATCGATCGCCGCCGAGTAGGTGACCGAGCCCTCGTCGCAGACCGGCCGGCCGTCTTGGTCGAGCTGATCGGCGGTCCAGATCACGATCAGCTTCGCCTCGCGCGTGGAGGCCGAGCCGTCGGGCTGCTTGCCGGCTCGGCCGGCCACCTCCGCCGGGCGCATCGGCACGCCAGTGCCGTCCACCCCCAGATACATGGTGGCGGCGGCCGCGGGTTCGGCTGCAAACACGGCCGCGCGCTCGGCGGCGGCCACCTCGCGCCCCAGCGCCTCGGCGACCCGTTCGACGCGCTTGGCATTCACGCGCACGGCGGCCAACTCGTCCAGCAAGTCGCTGGCAGTGGCGAAACTGGCCAGCGCGGCGGCCGAGCCGGTCATGCGGGTGACGGCCGGGGACAGGCTGGTGGCGGCCATGCCCAGCGCCTGATCGCGCGGGAACCAGCCCCGCCCGCAGGGACGGCAATGGTAGTAGGCGCGCTCGATGGTGACCGGCCCCAGAGCGGTCTCGAAGGTCTTGGGATGGCGACCGGCGAAGCGCGCCGCGCGCCCGCAGGAGCAGGGCTGGGTGGGGCACTGGCCATCGGAGTGGTCGGCGTTCAGACGCCGCTCGACCGCCCGTGCGGCTAACTGCAGAGCGCTGCGCCGCACACAGGTCTCGACCGCCTCGAAGTCGAGTTGGTCGACGGCCCCGGGCGCTACGAGGCGGGCGATCTCGGCTTCCAGCGCCGGGGCGAACTCGTGCTGGCAGGCTTTTTTTTAACCGCGCTGGTGCTGGGCTTGAGCTGCGCTTGGCAGACCTGTTCGCTGACTGCGATCAGGTCCGCGACGAGGCGTCGCAGGCGCTGGCACTCAGCGATTTGGGCCTGGGTGGCGGCGACCTGCTGGGCGGGGATCGAGCGGCTGCGGGTCTTGCCGTTAACTGACCAGGTGAGCAGCCAGTAGGGGCCGTGGCCGCGGTGCTGCTTGTCGGCACAGAAGCACGCGGGTCGGCCGCAACGGCGGTAGTTCTGCACCAGCGAGCCGGGGCGCAAATCGCCGATGGCGGCCAGCTGCCGGCGGAGTTCGTCGCGGCGGGCGGAGAGGGCGGAGAGATCAGGGGGATCGGGCATGGCGGGGCTCCTTGGATGTTAGTGTAGCAAACTAACAACCAAGAAATCCAAAATCCCTCGAACATCAGGCCATTTTCGATCTCAGGGGCGCTTGGTCGTAGCTCGGACCCCTCAGGCTCCCCGCGCTTGGATCAAACGCGCAACCTCAGCCTGCTTATTCCCGGGCGTGCAAAACGAAGTCGTGCACCCACGTATCACCGCGGACAGGTCACTTCGATGCTGCGACAGCTCGGCGCCGAGCCGCCGAAGAACCAGGACTTGATCACGTTCTATCTCGTGTCCGGCGCTTGATGCGCGGCGTCGCAAGTTGTGGGCCGCGGACCGTGCATCGCATGCTCGACACCCCGCCTATGGGCGGTTTCGCTTGAGCATAAGGCCAATGTCCTATGCTGAGTCCATGGGGCGATTTGCCATCGTCGGCGTCTTCGTGACACTCCATTGGGTGGGCACGGGGAACCACTTGTCCGCGCAACAAGTAGAGGAAACGCAACAAGTAGAGCCCGCTGTCGCGACTGTCACGGTCACAAATCTGGCCAAGGGCCAAATCCTCACACCCGCGGTGTTCATTACCCACAGCGATGCGGCCCCGCCCTTGTTCGTTGCCGGAGAGCCCTCGAGCACCGAACTTTCCGCGCTTGCCGAGCAGGGCAGCACGAGCGGCTTGGTCAACAAGTTCAGCGCAGAGCCCGATGTGCTCGCTGTGACCGTGCTGAGCGCGTTTGTCCGTCCGACGAGGACTGCCACGGTGAACGTCGAGTTCGACTCTGACCATCGGCTGATATCGTCCGCTTCGATGATCGAGATGACGAACGATGGCTTCGTCTCCCTTCTCGGCGTCGAAGTGCCGTGCGTCGGCACGAGCACGTATTTCCTGGACGGCTGGGACGCGGGCTCGGAAGCGAACACGGAGCTTTGCTCCCAAATCCCTGCGCCCTGCCCTAGACCGCCGCGGCCGGGATCCTGTTCGGTCGCGATCGAAGGCGCCGTGCATATCCATAGCGGGATTCACGGATGCGGAGGCTTTCCGCCCGAAGTTTACGACTGGAGGAACCCGGTCGCCAAGATCACGATTGAGGTGGCACCGGATCTGTCTCCTGCAGGTGCGCTTGAAGCAGCCTGCCCGGATGCGTACCCCGCGAGTTCCGACACCAGCGGCGACGGAAGCTGACGAGGCCTGCTCGGCGGCCTGCTGAGAACCAGGCTCCGATTGATCGAGCCACCCGCGATTACGGGTACGTGTACGTGGACTGCAGCCCTAGCGGGATGCCCAGCGCCCAGTACAGCCCCAGAGCCAAAGACCACGTGATCAGCAGGGTGATCGAATAGGGCAGCATCAGGGAGGTGACCGTGCCGATTCCCGTGCTCTTCACCCAGCGCTGGCAGAAGGCCACCACGAGCGGAAAGTACGGCATCAGGGGCGTGACGATATTCGTAGTCGAATCGCCCACGCGGTAGGCGGCCTGGGTGAGTTCCGGGGAGAGTCCCACCTGCATCAGGACCGGGACGAAGACCGGCGCTAGCAGGGCCCACTTGCCGGACGCTGACCCGACGAGCAGGTTCACGAACGCGCTCAGCACGATGATTCCGCCGATCGTCAACATGCCCGGCAGGCCCAGGGCCTTGAGGAATTCCGCGCCTTCCACTGCGAGCAGCGCGCCTAGGTTGGACTTGGCGAAAGCCGCGGTGAACTGCGCGCAGAAGAAAATCATCGTCAGGTAATAGCCCATCGTCGACATGGACTTGCTCATGCCGGTGATGATGTCGCGATGGCTCTTGACAGTGCCCGCCACGTATCCATAGATCGTGCCGGGAATCAGGAACAGCAGGAAGATCAGCGGGATCATCGACTGCATTAACGGAGCTGCGAACGAGCTGAGCTGCCCGTTCGGTGCGCGCAGCGGGGAGTCCGCCGGCAGCACTGCCAAGAACAGCGCCAACACACCCAGTGCCATGGCTGCGAGACCGGCCCAGACCCCGGCTCGTTCCTTGCGGGAAAGCGCTTGCTCCTCGACGCTGTCGGAGCCCTCGCCATCCAGGGCCGTCCCCTTGAGCCGCGGTTCGATTACGCGGTCAGTCAAGATCCACCCGACGACGATCACAAGCGCGCTCGACACGCTCGTGAACAGCCAATTGCACAGGGGGTTGACTTCTCGGCCCGAATCCAGGATCTGCGCGGCCGACTGAGTGAAACCTTGGAGCAGCGGATCGATAGCCGATGGAATGAAGTTGGCGCCGAAGCCGCCCGAGACCCCCGCGAATGCACAGGCGATACCAGCCAGGGGATGGCGTCCGGCAGCGTGAAAGATGACGCCTCCCAAAGGAATGACCAGCACGTAGCCGACATCCGCCGCCGTGTGGCTGATGATGGCGACCAAGAGCAGCATCGGGGACAACAGGCTCCGCGGAGTGAGCGCGACAAGGCCCTTCAGGCTTGCGCGGATGAATCCGGTGTGCTCCGCAACCCCGACGCCCAGCAGCGCCACCAAGACCACGCCTAGCGGGGCGAAGCCGGTGAAGACGGTCACCATGCTCGCCAGGAACGCGGCCAGGCTCGACCCGGAGAGCTGGTTCTGGACGACCAGTGTCCGCGCCCCGTCCTTGGCTGGAACAGTAAATTCGTGGCCGGCCAGCAGCAACGATGCGATCCAAACCGCGACGAGGGCGACTACGAAGAGCGCGGCCGGGTCCGGCAAGCGGTTGCCCACCCGCTCGACCCAATAGAGGGCACGCTCCACCGCGGTTCGGCGTGCCTGAGGAGAATCTTCTGAAGCTGACATATCGAGATCAGAGCATCAGTATATTGGGATATTCGGGGCGGGCCGCAAAGCGAGCCAATTTCCGTTCTGTAATGTCCTAGCCTTGCAGCTGTCGATCGCAGCCCGGCAGTCCATGTTGGTAGTGCCGCGCCGCATGCGGGCCCGGAGCGGCATACAAGCGGCGGATGCGGAAACCACCGAAGCAGACCTGGAGGCGGTGTGGCGTCTCTTGGAGCTGGTTGCGGCCGATCTCGCTCTGGCGACGACCAGCGCGGACTGGCCTACGCGCGAGACATGCCTCGCGAGCGATCTAGTAACGGCCGTGAATCGCCAGGCAGGCGTCCTTGACCGCGTTGCCGAGGGAGCGGGTGGAACTGCTGGCGACCATGTCTCCGTCCCGGTTAAACAGCGCCATCTTGTTGTCCTTCGCGATGATATCCCGGCCGCCGACCCGTTCGAGAAGAAGAATGTAGTCCGCTTTCTCTCGATTGATCGTCACGACGACCCCGGCGCATTCGCGCCTCTTGCTGATCGTCTTCATGATCTCGGCGGTTTGTGGCTTGGCGCCGCCCTGCATATGGCCGCCTCCGTCGCCTTCAATTACCGTTTCAGTTCCCGACACGGACCAGCTAGTGCTCTCCGTCACGAACACGCGGATCTGACCGCTCGCGCCCCCCGTCTGGGGAAAGAGAGTCGGCAACGCTACCACCACAAGTGCCAATACCAGCGTGTGCAACGCTCGGCGGGAGCTCCGCTGAAGGCCGCAATCGAGCAGGCCCCGCACGCCTTTGAAGAGTTCGGCAGGTTTCACTATCGGCCTAAGACGAGCGCGGGCGCTGTACGGTTCCATGGCCGCTCTCAACCATTATAGAGAAATTTGTTTCAGACGGGGACGCGAAAGGACGGGAGACGTCGACGGGACTGCCAACAAGACCGATGCCAAGCGGGCGGACAATCGTCCCGTCCCTCAGCCCTATTCCGCCAGAGCGTCGATCGGTTTCCCGCCCGTCTGCTTCCACCACGTGAGCACGGACGCGCGCATTTCGGCGAGCCGTTGGGCGTGTTCGGGCTTCGCAGCCAGGTTGGTTCGTTCCTTGGGATCGGTCTGGAGGTCGTACAGGTCTTCGGCGCCCTTTCGACGCGCGGGATAGTCAGTCGCGATCCATTGGATGCGGAAGTACTCTCGGTTGCGCGAGGCTTCGATGTCCTGCAAGAAGAACATGTACTTCCACCGCTCGTCACGGACGTAGAGGGCAAAAATGTCGCGCTCCGGCCGCTCGTCGGTCTCGGTCACAAACGCCGGGTAGATCGCGCCGAACAGGCGCTCGCGATTGTCCGTCGTCTTGCCGTCAACGATCGGCCGCAAGTTGTTTCCGACGGCAGAAGCCGGCGTCTGCGCACCGGCATAATCCAGGATTGTCGGATAGATGTCCAAAGTGCTGGTCAGGCAGTCGAAACGCTGCCCGCCCTTGATCTTTGCCGGCCAGCTGAAGAACACCGGCGTGCGAACGCCTTTCTCGAACGGCGAACCTTTCGAGACCAAGCCGTTGGACCAGCCGTTGTCGATGACGAACACGAACAGGGTGTTGTCGTAGATTCCCTTCTCGCGCAGCTTGTCCGAGAGCTTTCCGACTCCGTCGTCCAGCCACGCCTCCATCGCCAGGCTCAGGTGTTCTTTCTGCAGGAACGTTTCCCGGTGGTCGTCGGCGATCCAAGGCGGCACAGGGATCTCTTCCTGGTCGAACAAGGCCAGGTACTCTTCCGGAGGATCGTGGGGAAGATGTGGGATCTTGGGCGCCCACCAGACAAAAAACGGCTGTTGCCCGCCAACCTCGTCGATGAACGCGAACAGCTCGGCCTGGCCGTCACGGACGAAGGTGTCCGCCGAATTGCCAGGTCCATGAGTGAAGCCCATCGCTCTCGGATTGCCTTCCCAGTACTTGCCTTCGACGTAGGTCGCATAGCCGACGTCCTTCAAGAGGTTGGGCAATGAGCCCGCGGGGTCAAGCTTCTTGGTGCCGAAGTTGTGGTAGACGCCCGTTTGATGTGGCCAGCGGCCGCTGAGAAAGCTGGCCAGCGTCGGATGGCAGCGCGACATCGGCAGGTGCGCGCGGGTGAACAGCGTCCCAGACCGAGCCAGCAGGTCAAGATTCGGCGTATGGACGAACTCGTTGCCCATGAAGCCCAAGTGCTCGTTGTCGTGGTCATCGGAAATGATGAACACGATGTTCGGCTGCTCGGCGGCGACAACTGCGGGCCCTAGCAGCACCGAGGTGATCGCAGCAAGCAAGACACACACGTCGGTCGCTCTCAGAAACAGTCCGTGCATATATTCGCCTCGGTCGGGAGAGAGCACATTGTAGTTGCTGTTCAAGGGGATTGCCACTCTTGCAAGCGAGCCCCTCCGGGTTGCGCGAGGTCACACGCGAACAGATCCGGCCGCCGCCAGCTTCCCACGCCGGCCGTGCCGAAACGAAGCCTCGCCTCCTGGGGCCGGAATTCGGCGCCCCGATCGCGGCTAGACACAGCGCACACAGGGCAGATCGCGCAGCCAGGCGGCCGCGCGGGAGCTGGACAGTAGTAGCAGCCGGTCCCGGGATCGCCGACGGGGCCGCCCCGTCGGGAGCCAGCGGGGATTGGGTCCGGCCTCAGCTGATCACATTGGGCGGGTCGGAACCCGCGGCCGTCTCGCCGCCGCCACGGGAGCCGCCGCGAGCAGCCGCTCTTCGAGGATCTGGTCGGCCCGGGCGAGGAAGTCTTCCTTCGAGATCGTCCCGGCGTCCACGTCCGCCAAGATTTCACGCTGTGCCGCGTATTCGGGGTTCTCGATGCCGATCTTGCTTTGCAGCAGGCGCCACGCCTTGCGGCGCTCGATGCAGAAGAGCACCAGCTGCCGCGAGACCTTCATCAGCACCGGCTTGTCCCCCTTGGCTGGCAGGGTCTTGATATAGACCCCGAAGTCAGGCACGAAGGCGCGGTGGTCCGGGTTCAGGTGATGCCGTTGCACCACATCGTCCTGGGTCAGCCGCACCAAGATGTTCTCCAGCGGAATCAGCAGCTCGGCATCTTCCTCCCGGATCTTCTTCAGGTGGTTGCGGAACCGCGCCTCGGTCGCGCACCAGTGCGCCACGGTGTAGCGGTACGTCTCGCCCGTCGCCCGGAACTTCGTCTTGTACCAGTCCCCCTGCATGTTGGGGTTGCCCTTCAGATCGAGAGCCTCCTTGTAGCTCTCGCCCAGCTGGGGATTGAAGACGAACTCCGGCGCGCCTCGCGAATCTCGCACGCGCTGCGCCTGATCGAGCGCCATGTCATCGCCCACCCCGTGCTCGGGCTGGCAGGTGGTGAAGCATTGCAGGAACGCGGTTCCACGATACTCGAGCGAGTCGAGGATGGACCGGAACAGCTTGGGGGCGTTCGCGATCGATACCTGCGCGACGAACGGGGATCCGTGACCGGCGAGAAACGTCTCCGCCACGGTCTTCTTCTCCACGCACTTGCCCTGGCTGGCTGCGCCGAAGGAGTTCATGTCGCCCCCGCCGAGCATCGGGGTCGAGTCCGAGTTCTGCCCGCCGGTGTTCGAGTACACCTGCGTGTCGAGCATCAGCGCCTTCACGTTCGGACGGTTCTGCAGGATCATTTTCGACACGTTCTGATAGCCGATGTCGCCCATGCCGCCGTCTCCGCCGACGATCCAGACCTTGGGCATCTCGTTCATCTCCTCGGCCGTCATCAGGTTGTCGGAGAAGTGGGTGAAGTCGTAGTAGCGCTGCTCGTCGATCACGTCGTCCCGCTCGAGGATCCATGTCGCGAGCCGCTCCGGAATCACCGACCGCCGTGCGTGGTCGTTGATGAAGCTCTCGCCGATCAGCCAGCCGATCGTGGCGCCGTCCTGGAAGAGGGAGTTCATCCAGGGGTAGGGGTGGGGGTTGTTGGGCGGCGTTGATCCGTAGACCGTGTTGCAGCCCGTGTGCGCCGCCATCGCCATGACGGACTGCCCGTTGGGGAGCCGGCCGTCCAGCGCCTGCAGCTGCTGGTGGTTGAAAGCCTCCTGCCGCATGACTGCGGTGATGGCGTCGATCGTCTCTTCGTTAGTGATCGCCCCGTGCGATTCCAGCCGCGCGGTCGTATCCGCATCGGTGTCTCCGCCCAGTCCCATGAGCGTATGCGCGACAGTCCGAACCAGCAGTGCGTGCTGCTTCGGATCGTGCGCCGCGAGCCATTCCAGGCGTGTCGGGCCGTCGGTTTCGAGCGCGGTCGCCTTGCGGCGCAGCCGATCCGCCTTGGCGTGGAAGATCGGCCTGAGGTACGCCTCGGTCACTCCCGCGATCGCCCTGAGGACGCTCTTCTCGCCACAGCCGGCACATGCGCCGTCGCCCGACACGAGCGCGTCGTAATTCCGGCGCACCATCATCAGGTTGCGCAGCGTGGCTGTTTTCGAATCGGTCGGGTTCGCGTTGTTGTAGAGGCCGAGGTACTTCTGCGATGTGTCCGGCAGCAGGTCGAGGAATGCCGTGCCGGTCTCGTGGTCGGCATTGACTTCCTCGGTCTCCTGGACCATCTTCAGCGCCTCGTGGTCCCCGCACGCCGTCACGCAGGCTGCGCATCCCTTGCAGAGATCCGAAACGAAGATCGAGAAGATCCCGCCGCTGCCTGGATTCTTTCGCTCGGCCGACTTGAAGATCGCGTTGGTCATCGAATAGGCGAGCGGCTGCTTGTCGATGACTTTGAAGAACTCGTCCTTCGCGTTCTCCGAAAAGCCGTTCAGATTGTTCGTGACGTCCCGGATGATGTCCGGCAGCGGAGTCTTCTCCTTGGCCGCCACCGAATCCTTCATGGCCACGCGGGTCCGGCGCTCCATCTCCGGCACGGACGCGAGCATCCGGCCCCGTTCCGATTCGTCGGTCACGTAGTTGGAGATCGCAGTCCGTAGAATCGTTTCGATGTCCTGCGAGCAGTTGGGAAGCGCCGTGTCCGGGCAGACCGAGATGCACTCCATGCACTGCGTGCAGTTCTCCGCGATGAACAGCGGCGTTTCGCGTCGCGCGACGTACTTCGAAGCCGTGTCGCCGCTGCCGGCGGCCATCACGCTCATCGCGGCGAATGGCGACGACGGCTGGTCGTATCCGTAGTCTGACCGGAACTCGTCGTCGAAGCTGGAGACCTGGGTCACCGGCGTCCGCTCATCCTGTCCCTCGGGAATCGCATGCGAGCGGCATGTCGCGCATCCCGCGCCGCCGCCGTTGGACTGCGCCAGCACGGGCAGGACCGGCAGTCCGCGAAGGCTCGACCGGTCGGCAGCGTCGAGCTCGCCGACGGGAATCTCGCGCACGCGGCTGAAGCCCTGGGTCATGACCTGCATGTTCGACTGGACAACGGCGTCCCCGAGCCGGCCGAACTTCTTCTTGTACTGCGCGTGGACCACGTCCTCGAACTGCTCGCTGCTGATCTCGAAGTCCTGCAGCAGCGGAGAGACAGAGAAGAATGCACCCAGGAAGGCGTTGCCCTGCATGCGAAGCTGCAGGTCGGCGCGGTTGGTCGCGTTGCGGGCGATTTCAAAGCCCGGAAGCGTGAACATGCGGATCTTGCTCTTGATGATCTGCGAGCGCGCCCAGAGCGGGAGCCGCTCCCACGCGTCGTGCGGCTCTTCCTCGGACTCCCAGATGAAGGCCCCGCCCTCCGACATACCCTCGAGCGGGTTGCAGTGGGTGAACGCCTTCGGATCGCAGCACAGAACGACATCGACGTGGCGCAGGTCGCAATTGACGCGAATGCGCTCCGGCGCGACGACGAGGAAGTAGGACGTCGGCGCCCCCTTCTTCTCGGAGCCGTACTTGGGGTTGGCGCTGACGTGGATGACCTCCTTCGGCCTCCCGTACTCGTCGACCTCGGCGCTGCGCTCGGAGAGGAAATCGTTGAAGTCGCCGATGATGGCGCCGAGGTTCTTGCCGGTCGTGATGGCGCCCCAGCCGCCGATGGAGTGGAATCGCACGGCGATCGCCCCGTCCGGCAGCAGCGACGGCGTCTCGTCGGCCTTCACCTCGTAGGGGTGCGGCACGCCGAGCACCATGAAGGACTCGCCGTCCGCCGCGGTCTTCCCGTCGGTTCGCGCGCGCTGCCCCGTGGCGTACTCGTAGGCGCCGATGATCTGCTCGGGGCGAAAGTCGCGGGACCCGAGCCCGTAGATGCCGTTGAACAGCCTCGGCATGCGGTCCGGGGTCAGCTCCGGGAAGCCGTTCACTACCGGGTGCCCGTCCAGCTTGAGCGCCTTGTTCAGGGCGGTGCGCGTGTCGCGCCCCATGGGGTTGTCGCCCGCCATGGGCTCGTCGGTCCGCTCGATAATGATCGCGTTGCGCTTGCCGACCAGCGCCTCGACGACGGCCCGTTCGGGGAACGGGCGGAACACGTTGAGGTGGACCGACCCCACCTTGGCGCCGCGGGTCTGCCGCAGGTAGTCGACGGCCGCTTCGCAGTTCTCGGCGGCGGATCCGAGCGACACGAACACTGTGTCCGCATCGTCGGTCTTGTACTGCGTGACCAGGCCGTAGTAGCGGCCCGTCAGGCGACCGAATTCCTGGTAGGCGTCCTCGAGGAACGAGAGAATCGGCTCGACGAAGTTGTTGCGCCGGGCCACGACGCCCTGCATGTAGTGCTCTTGGTTCTGCACCGGGCCGAGGAGCACTGGGTTCGTCAGGTCGATCATCTTCGGCACGCGGCGGCGCGTCGGGCCGAACAGCGTGCGCTGCGACTCGGTCGGAGTCTCGATGACGTCCTCCGGCGCGCCGAGGAACTCCCGGAGAAGGTCGGACTCGTGGCGGTAGAAGGTCCGCTCAAGGTGCGATGTCAGGAACCCGTCTTGGACGTTCATCCCCGGCGTCAGGCTGAGTTCGTTCACCTTGCGCAGGATCAGCGCTTGGTCGGCCGCCTGCTGGGCGTCCTTGGCGAACAGGATGGTCCAGCCGACGTCGAGCGCCCCGTAGACGTCGTCGTGGCCGCAGTGCACGTTCAGCGCATGCTTGGTGAGCGCGCGTGCCACCACCTCGACCACCATGGTCGATGCCTTGCCCGGGGCGTGGTAGTACTGCTCGATCCCGTAAACGATGCCTTGCCCGGAAGTGAAGTTGACCACGCGTCGCCCGCACACCGAGTAGGCGATGGCGCCGCCCTGGGCGGCGTGCTCTCCCTCGGCTTCGACTGCCAGCGTGTTCCGGCCGAACACGTTCAGCCGGCCCTCTGCGAACGATTGCTGGTACAGCTCGCCACCTTCCGTCGACGGAGTGATCGGATAGAAGATCCCCGCGTCGGCAATCCGAGCTTCCGTGTGGTATGAAACCAGCTGGTTGCCGTTTGCCGTGATGCGTTCACCTGGATATTTGGGGAGTGCGCTCATGACCTGTTCTCCAAAGACACCCAGAACCCGCGGCTACGGGACGCGGCCGCAAGATCCCAGTTATCGGGGCGAAGGCCCGTCGTCCGGGCAAGCCCTCACCCACAACTATCATAGCTGCACCTAAGCCGAGCGGCAATTCCGGCCCGGGATACGCGCTGGCGCAGGAGCAAGACGGTGCTCAGGCACTGCTCTGCGGACGTGCCGCACTGTTCGTGCCGGGGCGGCCGAGAACAGAGGCCGCAGGATCATGCGAATGCGTCGAATCGCGACCGCTGCGATGAAACAGCGGACCACACCAGGGCGGTACGAACAGAGCGCTACAAGTACATCCGCAACTTCCTGCCGAATCGTCCTGACTTGCAACCCAGTCGCTACTAGGATGGGGAAGAGCTTCTCCAGGCCGCCAAGATGTCCAAGAGGTCAGCGAAACTCTCAGATGGGCCCGCACGCGAACAATCTGAAGCAAAGCCAAGACTCCTCAGCGGAGGCAACCCTCAGATCGCCAAGGCCGACGGCGACGCCCCCGTGCAGGCCTACATCGCCGCCATGCCGGGCTGGAAGAGCGATGTCGGACGCCGCCTTGACACGCTAATCCTGCGCAACGTTCCGAACGTTCGCAAGGCCGTCAGGTGGAACTCGCCCTTCTATGGCATCGAGGGCGAAGGGTGGTTCTTGAACACCCACGTATTCACCCGCTTCGTGAGGGTCACCTTCTTCTTGGGACGGTCACTGCGCCCCGTGCCGCCCGGCTCGGGAAAGGACAAGGATGCGCGCTGGTTCGACATCTTCGAGGGCGAACTCGACGAGGAGCAGATGGCGAGCTGGATCCGGCAGGCGGCCGCTCTGCCAGGCTGGCGTGGCTTTGACAAGCTGTGAGTTCGCTCCATCACCGTCCACAAGAGCGGGTCGAGCGGACTCTAAACCTCTTCAGCGCAAGCGAGTTCCGCGAATATGGGCCGCGGTGCGCGGTGCCGCACTGACTCCTCCACACAGGTCCGCTCCATGGGCACAGCCCGTGTTTCACCAGCGCGAGGGCTGTCCTGTTGCGCTGACGATCCCGGCTCCTGCTGAGGAGAGCCCATGGGGCCGGGACATTGAGCGAGACGCAGGAGCTTCTATTCGCCTCCACGCGGCTGAAAGGGAAGCTCTACGACTTGACAGAGGACCCCTTCGAAGCCCGCAACTTGGCGAACGACCCGAAGCGCCAGGCTCAACAGGGCAAGCTGAGGAAGCGCTTGGACGACTGGATCAATCGAGGGAAGGAACGCGGGCCGGAATCAGAGGCCGTCTACGACAGGAACATGGCCGCCTATGCCAAGTCCCCGAACGCTGATAGACAACAGGCGCGCATCCTGAGCCGCAACCTCGCCTTGAAGAAGCGGTGGGCGGCCGAAGGCGAGCAACGCGTTCCCACGGCGCGGATTCACCGTGTCGGCCAGCCCCACTGGCGTAGAGTGTCAATCGTTCGAACCTCCGGCGATTCGTTCGACAGCGTCAGCCCGTCCCGTGCAGCTTGGCGAAGTCAATCTTTGAGGAGACCGTCGTTGGCCCGCAGCTTGGACGGCACGGTTCCCGCGTTTCAGCCGGGTCCCGGAAGGAGCGGGACATAGTTCGCGGCGTCGGAGGCGCGATAGTGATCCGGCAGGAGTTCGGTGAGCCGGCGGCGTTCGGCGGGCAGATCTTGGATCTGCATCACCTTCTTGCGTGAAGGGTTTCGAGGCAGCATCGCCGCAAGGCGCCGCTTCGTCTCGGCGTGCTCGGGGGCGTCCGCCAAGTTGTGCCACTCGTCCGGGTCGCTGTCGTGGTCGTAGAGCTCTTCACCGTCCGGATAGCTCGTGTAACGCCAGCGCTCGGTTCGGATCGAGTTCCTGTCAGGCCCCATGGAAGTGATCGCGGGATGGTCCCATGAAGCCTGCGGGTTCTCCAGCAGGGGCCGCAGGCTCTCGCCGTCGAGTTCCTCGCGCTCGGGCAATCCGGCCAAGTCACTCAAGGTCGGGTAGATGTCGAGCAGCTCCGCGGTGCGGTCGCAGAGTTCGCCCTTGGCCTCGATGCCCGGGCCGGCGAAGACGATCGGGACGCGGCACGCACGTTCCCACAAGGTGAACTTGCGCCAGTGCTTCTTCTCGCCGAACTGCCAGCCGTGGTCGGTCCACAGGACGACGACGGTGTTGTTGGCGTGGGGCCCTGCGTCCAGCGCTTTCAGCACGCGCCCCACGTTGGCATCGGCAAAGTTGATACAGGCCAGATAGGCAGCCACGGCGCGCTTCCACTGGCCCGACGAGGTCACGTTGTCGTGGTCCCGCAAGCTGCGCTTCCCGGTCGCGGTGTTGATCGCCGCTGCGGGCACGTCGTCGAGGTCGTTCTCGAGATAGCTCGGCAGCATGGTCTCGGCCTCGGGGAACTTCTCGAAGTACTTCTGGGGTGCATAAAACGGCAGATGCGGGCGATAGAAGCCGCATGCCATGAAGAAGGGCTTCGAGTGGTTCTTCGAGAGGTAGTCAGCGGCCCAATTCGCGAGCTGGGTGTCGGCGGTGTCCTCGTCTTCGACATCGAGTCCGCTCCAGTCGAAGCGACCGCTGTTGAGTTTGTTGACGGGCGGGTTGGGGGCCTGCAGAAAGCCGCGGAAGCTGTTGTAGTAGTCCCACGACTCGGCCTCGTTCTGGGTGTTGTGGAAGGTCTTGCCCCCGCCGATCGCTTCATAGCCGTGCAGCATGAAGTGCTGCGGCAGCGTGACGGCATCGGGCAGCGCGTCGCGCCAGACGTCGCCGTTGGTGTAGCAGCCCGAGGTCGTCGGCCGCATGCCGGTCATCAGGCTCGCCCGCGACGGGTTGCAGGCCGGTGCCTGGCAGTACGCTCGCCGGAAGGTGACGCCGCGCTTGGCGAGCGCGTCGATGTTCGGCGTGAGCGACTGGGGATGCCCGCCGAGGACCCCGATCCAGTCGTTCATGTCGTCGATCGAAATCATGAGGATATTGGGACCCTTGGCGCGCGCTTGCTGGCCACTGGCGCTGCCGGCGGCTAGCGCTCCTAGGCCGGCATTCTTGAGCAAGTGGCGTCGGGAGAGCATTTCCTCGAAATGATAGCGCCGCAACGCGGTCGTCGAGACTGCCACTGGCGAGTTCCGCTCGATCCAAGGTCCGGGCATCGCAAGGCACCTGCGGAGATTCCAGTAACATTAGCGTGTGTCTGCTGCAGACGAGCCCACGCTCCCGCAGAGCCGGCTAGCGGACAAGCTGCGCAGCGGCTCTCGTGCTGCGACGCCCCGATGGCAAGTCGCCGACTACGTCGACGCTATCCGCACAGCGCGGAATCCGGCGGAGTGCTTCCGAATGCTGATCTCCGACCTCGCCCGTCGTTTCCACGAATCCCCGTTTGAGGTCCAGCAAGATGCGCTCCAGCAGCCTCCGCCCTTGACAGGCACCAAATGGGATTGCCTGCTCGCAGCTGTCGCTGAACACATCGCGATTACCCACGACCATTCAGTCCCTGATTGGTGCGACGATCCGGAACGCTCGCTGAAGATTTATTGGTGCCCGCTGGAAGACTACCTCGACGGTTTCCCCGGCGCCCTTTATCGCGACACCCCCGGTGCGTTTCTGCGACACGGAATCATCATCGGCAACAAGGAATTCGGCCCGCGCGAAGGAGAGCGAGACTATGGCGCCCTTGTCGGCCAATGACTTGCGAGACGCCTTTCAGCAGCTGTCCGAGGAACTGGCCCAACGCAAGGTAAGCGCCCATATCTATATCGTCGGGGGAGCTGCTATGGCACTTGGCTTCGACTCCCGGCGGCTAACCCACGACGTAGATGCCCTCATTCGCGAGGGCCACGGCCCCGTTACTGACGCTGTCCGATCCGTCGGCCGCCGTCGAGGTTGGTCCGATACGTGGCTCAACGAGCAAGCCGCACCCGCCATGCCTCGCGGCAGCGACGCCCGCGCCCGCACCGTATACGGAGACGGCAATCTGGTTGTTACGGCAGCTTCCGCCGAACACCTGCTTGCGATGAAGGTGCGTGCCGGCCGCATCAAGGACTACGACGATATTGTCTTTCTGATTGACTGCCTGACGTTGCGTTCCGCCAAGGAAGTGTTTGACCAGCATGATGAGGTCTTCCCTGGGAGCCCGCCCCCGATGGACAGCTTCAAGAACGTCCGCGAGCTCTTGCGCAAGGCGTGGCCGGAGGACCGCTCTCTTGAAGGCGAAGATCGCTACGGATACGACTCTCCCGCCGGCCTTCGCGTCCGCTGAGCTACTACGGCACTCTGTGAAGCCCGAACGGTGCCGCGATCCAGTCATTCGCGTCGTTGGTCGAGGTCATGACACCGTCGGGGCGGCGAGTTCGCACTTCGTCGCGCTCGATCCGAGCCTCGGGCATCGGACTGTACGGCTCGTTCACGTCCGCCGATTCGCCCGCCACTGCCTATACTCGTTGCGGGAGGAGCTGATGCCTGACAGCACTAGCGCAGACCCCCCCGCCGTCAGTAACTCCTGCGCAGCGAAAGCCTGGCTGATCCGAGACCCCAGCCATCAAGGCAGTACCTGCTTGACCGAGTTTCCCGCCTGCCGCCGCGAGGGGCGCGTCTGATGGCCTACGAGGACGTTGACGTCGTCGTCATTGGCAGCGGTGCGTCGGGCGGAATGGCAGCTTGGAACCTTACTCGCAAGGGTGTCAAGGTATTGCTGCTCGAAGCCGGGCAGAAATTCGAGCGCAGCCATTTCTGGTCGCATGTCAAGCCCTGGGAGGAGCGCGGGCGCCGACGGCGCGGGGAATCCCCGCCGGACTGGATGGGCACGTCGCTGCGCGAGAGCCCTTACGAGACCCTGCCCGGCAAGCAGTTTTGGCTGGCCCGGGTGTGGGGCGTAGGCGGCAAGACCAACATCTGGGGCCGCGTCTCGCTGCGCTATTCCGACCTGAACTTCCAAGAGCCGGCCAAGGACGGCTGGGAAATCCCGTGGCCGATCACCTACAAGGAAATCGCCCCCTACTACGACAATGTCGAGAAGAAGATCGGCATCTGCGGGGGCGATGATGACACGCCCTGGCTGCCGGGCTCTTCGAACTACCTGCCGCCCCCGAACCTGCGTTGCGGCGAGGTGCTGTTGCGCAAGGCTGCGACGAGGCTCAACTACCCGGTGGTGCGCATCCGCCGGGCGGTTCTAACCCAAGCGCACAACGGTCGCAGCCCCTGCCACTATTGCGGCGCCTGCCAGCGCGGCTGCGACATCGGCGCGTTCTTCAATTCGTTCGACTACCTGTTGAAAGACGCACTCGCGACAGGCAGGCTCGAGCTGGTCGAGAACGCGATCGTCGAGGAGATTCTGGTCAGCGACGAAGGGCTGGCGTCCGGTGTCCGGTACTTCGATCGGCTCACCGGCGAAGAGCGGACGGTCCCGGCCAAGCGTGTGGTCGTCGCGGCTTCGGCGGTCGACTCGACGCGCTTGTTGCTTAACTCGAGGTCACGCCGCTACCCCAACGGCCTCGGCAACGGCTCCGACGTCATCGGGCGCTACCTGGTCGAGCAGTTCCGGCTGCAATTGGAGGCGTTCGTGCCCGAACTGATCGGTTCGCCGGCGTCAAACGACGACGGTATCTCGGGCGGACACATCTACATTCCGAGATTCGAACCGGCCGATGAAAAGCGCGGCTACCTGCGCGGCTTCGGGGTGCCGATCACGGGTGTCGGCTGCGCTTCGAACGCGAGGTTTGCCAAGAGCCTAGGCGGGTTTGGACTCTCCTACAAGCGAGCCATAAAGAAGCATTACCCGGCCCTGATCAAACTGCTCCCCTACGGGGAAGTCCTGCCCTACCGGCACAACCGCATCTCGGTGGAGGGCATGCCGAACGATCGCTTCGGCTACCCGCTGCTGAGGATCGAGTACGACATCGGCGAGAACGAGCGCAAGATGATCTCGCGCATGTACGACGTGTGCGAGGAAATCCTGCACGAGATGAAAGGCGAGCTAGTGCCCTACCAGCGCGGGAAGATCGAAACGCTGGGCACCTCGATCCACGAGCACGGGACCTGCCGCATGGGCGAGGATCGGAAGCGCTCGGCGCTGAACAGGTACAACCAGATGCACGAAGTGAAGAACGTCTTTGTCGTCGATGGCAGTGCGTTCCCAACCGCTACCGAGAAGAACCCCACGCTGACGATTCTGGCGCTGGCGTGGCGGGCAACTGACTACATGGCCGACCAAATGCAACGCCGGGAAATCTGAGCTGTCGGCGCTGCGGGACGTACTTGATAGCAAGATCTTCCCGCGGGGCGACGCATCGCCGCCAACACTCGCGGCGCTTCCGACCGCCTGAAGTGCGGCGGTTGCTCGCCAAGCGAATGGAAAATAATGTAAATTATAGTTTGCACTGCACTTGGAAGAGGGGGGCGTGCGTGCGTCGTTGCGAGATGCGGCGGAAACCTCGTCGAGCCGAGTACACTGGAACGCCCGATTGCAAGTGCGGCTGCGGCGAGGCTTGGCCGCTTGCACTTTGATCGAGTGGTAGGCCCGATGGCCGCCGTGCGATTGCCGTGCGCCACCGGGCTGAACGCTATGACGGTCACTTCCCTTGTGCGCCTAGGCAAGCCGAAGCCTGTCACCTGCGACTGGGATCTTGAGTGATGTCCAACGGCGCTGACAGTCGCTCTCGTACAGGACAGTGACCGCAATGTCATCGCTCCGCGATCTTGCGTCGGAGGTTCGCGCAGACGCGTTGTCGGCGCAGGCCATTCCGGCGCTTTCGGTCGGCTTCACCACGGGCCTCGGCCTGCTCGTCGCCTTCATCGCCTACGGGAGCCTGATCTTTTCCGGGCCGCTCGCCGCGTATGCCTCCCAGGGTGTTGGCCTGGTGCTGTTCGGAAACTTCGTCGCCTGTCTGGTGATCGCCTTGGCAAGTGGCTTTCGCGGGGCGATTGCGGGGATATCTCCCGCGCTGGTCGTCGTCTTGGCGCGAATCGCCTCTAGCGCGGACGCCGAATCCGATGCGCTGTTCGCAACTACCGTGGCGACGCTCATGATCAGCGCGGTGGCTACCGGTGTGTGCTTCTACCTGATGGGGCGTTACCGCCTCGCCGATCTGGTCCGCTTCATCCCGTATCCGGTCGCGGGAGGTTTCGTGGCGGGAATCGGTGCAGTCGTGTGCCTGTCTGCCTTGTCCCTGATGGGAGCGGACACAGACTGGCGTGCGATTCCGAAGCTTGTGGAGTTCTCGGAACTCGTGAAGTGGATTCCAGGCGCTGTGTTCGGGATAGCCCTATATCTCGCAATGAAGCGGTGGGGCCATCCGCTGATCCTGCCTGTAAGTGTCGCCCTTGCCATTGCCGGGTACCACCTCGCGCTCGCCGCGCTTGGCATCTCCGGCGACGAAGCGAGGGAGGCGGGCCTGTTGCTGAAGAGCACGTCGGAAGGCAACCTCTGGCCGCTGTTGCGGCTCGCCGACCTCGCGAATTTGGACTTGAGCGCGATCTCGATGCAGATCCCGACGATGCTTACGCTGATCCCGATCGCGCTGATCGTCGTGATCATGAACGTCGCCGGCCTCGAAGTGGCGGTGAACCGGGATCTGGACTGGAATCGCGAGTTTCGGGCGACAGGGGTTGCGAGCGTGGCGGCCGGGCTGGCCGGTGGCACGGTGGCGAGCATCATCGTGCCTGCTTCGCTGCGCAGCAAGCTGTTCGGTGCCACGAGCCGTCTGACCGGAGTCGTAGCCGCCCTCGTCATCGCAGTCCCACTGTTGTGGGGCGACAGGATGCTGGAACTCGTCCCGCTACCACTGGTAGGAGGAATGCTGTTCTTCGCCGGGGCCGGCATGTTGGACCAAGGGCTCGTGAAAAGCCGCCAGCGGCTCCCTAGGCTGGAGTACGGCATCATCGCGCTGATCGCCGCCGTCATCGTGGCCCTGGGGCTCTTTGAGGGTGTGGCCGCTGGAATGTTGATCACCGTCGTCTTCTTCGCCATGCGCTTGAGCCGCTTGGACCCGATTCGATCGCGATTCACGCTGCGCGAGCGCCGGAGCGCCAAGGCGCGTCCCGTCCCCGAAGTCGCCATCTTGCTGGAGGAGGGCGAGCGCGTGCAGGCCTACCGGCTGCGTGGCTACATCTTCTTCGGTAGTGTCGGCCCCTTGGCCGATCGCCTCCGAAAGTCCCTCGGCGACGCTTCGCCGGCCTGCCTGATGCTGGACTTCGCCGCCGTCTCCGGCTTTGACATCTCTGCGGTGAACGTCCTCGCAAGGTTGCTGCAATCGGCGAACGCGGCGGGCACTCAAGTGGTCCTTAGCGCAGCATCGGAGCAGCTGAGAACCGGGTTGGAGCGCACCCTGCCGAGCTCGGAGTTTGCGCAGTTGCTGCTCGAGCCGAACGAGGATCGCGCCTTGGAGCGTTGCGAGGAAATTGTTATCGCGGCGTGGAAGGAAGACCCGGGCATAGCGGACGGGCGGCGCAATTCGCTGTTGGAGCGCTCCGCTGACGGCCTCGAACAGCATCTGGAGCGACAGATCCGCTTCGAGGAGCTGATAGACGCGCTTCGAGACTGGCTGACTCCGTGCCGCTACGCTGCAGGGGAGGCCCTCGTAGGGCCAGGCGCGGCGAACGACGGCTTGCAAATGCTGATATCCGGCCGGGCTTCCGCCCACGGAGCCGAGGGCGAGCGGGTTCGCCAGTACGGCCCCGGCGATGCGATCTGGCCTGTGGACCCCGTGACTGAGAGAGCGCCCGCGGTTAGCGCCGACGAGCCCTGCGAGACAGCCGTGCTGACCCCGGACGCCCGAAGCTGGCTAGAGGAGCACGAGCAGCGTCTTGCGCTGAAACTGTATCGATACTTGCTAGCTGGCCACTTCAAGGCCGAGCCGGTAACGTCCCAGCAGGGACGCACTGCGTAACTGGCGTCGAGTTCCCGGTCGGGTTTCCCTCCGCACAACGACTCATCGGGACAGGCGCCGAGGAACCGCGCGATCGATTGGCCGCGTGTCGGCGCCGAGTTGGCCGACAGCGGCCGCGGGTTGCAACTTGATCAGCGCCTACGCCAGCGGCAGTCCGAGAATTCGGGCAGCATTGTCGTGATACACCTTCTTGAGAATCTCGTCGGGCAGGCCGATGCCGTAGATCTTCCAGCGGCCTTGCGGCGGGGTCGGTGCGGGCGAGTAGTCGAAGTACTCGTCGAGAGTCTCCAGGAACCGGAAGTAGCAACGGAACATCTCCGGCTCCAGGTCTTGCTGCGGCACGGACGTACCGTTCGGAGATGCGTCGGTGCCGAACATCACCCGGTCCGCGTACTCCTCGAAGAACTTCCGCGCCCGTCGCGGCTGCCGGCCGAGCTCGCCGAGGCGGGCTCCGATCTCGACGTGCAGGTTGGGGTACGTGTCGAGCCACGACGAGACTTCGTCGAGATTCTCCGGTCGGTTCGCCACGTGGAGGCCGACGAATGTGGTGTTGGGATGCCGCTCGATGACACGGTTGCGGGCGGCAAGCAGTTCCGTTTTCGCGGGGAAGTCCTCCCCGTAAAACGACCAGTCGGGGTGATTGCCCAGCTCCTCCCAGCGCTCGTTGAAGCGATCGGTCGGGATGAAGAAGGCATCGGGATCAGCGACGTGGATGAAGACCGGGAACCCGAGTTGCCCCGCGGCATCCCACATCGGGTCGAAACGCGGATCGTCGATCTTCACCAGCGGGCCCTGCTGCCCCGCTTCCCGCTCGGATTCCGGATAGCCCCCCTCGCGCAGGTAGAGCCCGAGCGTCTTCAATATCTTGAGCCCGATCGCGCCCTGCTCCTTGGCGCGGGCGAGCTCCTCAGCCTGCCACGTGGGGTAGTCCGGCTCGTTGAGCCGGCCATAGGTCGGGACCGTGCAGGTGATCAGCCGGCCAGCGTGCCGCTGCACCATCTCGGCAATCGTGTGCTGGAGGTCGTCACCGGCGCCGCCGGTCAGGTTGACCAGTGTCCGGAGATTGAGCTCGTCCATCCACTGGCTGATCTGCTGCAGGCGTTCGGCCGCGGTCCCTTGCAGCGCGTCGTTAGGCCCGGGCGTTCGACGGAACACCGACGAAACGTGAGTATGCATGTCAATCGCCGGAAATCGCGCGGACGGGACCGCGTGCTCGTCGACCACGAGCATGCTCTTCGGCTGGTAGTCGGCAAGGGCCATCTGGGCAGCCCCCAATGTTCCGTCGCTGGCCCCTGGTTGCGGCTGCGAGCAGGCGGACGAGAGCGCGCCCGCGGCAGCTCCCGTGCGAAGGAAGGAACGGCGAGATTGGGACATTAGGGCTGCCTCCTGATGCGTTCGGTTGCCCCTGGGGCTGCGGGGGAATGCGGGTCGCGGGACTCAGTTGACCGGCAGCAGCGCAGGACGCACTGACATGCCTTGCGGGGGGCGGGACGCAAGGCCTGAGAAGTCCCGTCGGAGCATTGAACCCTCATCGCTGTCCAGAGGTCCGCTCGGGGGAAGATTGTACACTGGGGCTCGCGGCGGTCCGACCCCGGCCCGGCGATTCCGTTGGCCCCGGATGCCGCAGGAACGGCCCAGTCCGACTCTGAGGTGAATCAGATAGCCCCGAACCGGCGACGGTCTTCGATCGGACTCACCAAGGGACGTACGTACTCGACGAATTCCGGCGTCACGTCCGCCCCGCAGGCAGCGATCCAGCCATCCGGCACGGGCCGCTCCGCGTTCGCAACTGTTGCCAGCGGCGTCAGGAACGTCTCGCAGCCATACGGGTCTGACGAGACGCGTCGGAGCGCGACCATCACACCGCCGGATCCAGCAAGCGCGGCCTCGACAGCGGCCCTGCCGCATAGGTAGGACTCCTCGGCGTCAACAGCAGAAACCGCGAACGAGCACGAGCGACCGAGCAGGCCCGGCTTTTCCGATCGGGCGCGGAGGCCGGTCATGGCCGAAATTCCCTCCGCGAGCACGTGGCCGAGGTTCCGTGCCAGCTCGTGCTGGGCGATCCCAGCCCTGTCGAGCGCTGCGCCGAAGGGATTTCCGTCCGGGTCGCGCAGGCCCTCGCAGGCGACCACGACGGCGCGCCCCAGCCGTTCGACTCGGCTCGCCACGTCTTGGCCGATCATCTCGATTGTCGGCGGCCGCTCGGGAAGATAGATGAGGTGGGGGGCGTCATCGGGACTCTGGCGCGCCAGCGCTGTCGCTCCGGCCACCCATCCCGCGTTGCGTCCGATCGCCTCGACGACCGTGACCGGGGAGCGCAAGGCGCGGTTGTCCTCGCCTATGTCGCGCGTGGCCAGCGCGTAGAAGCGCGCTGCCGACCCGAATCCGGGTGAGTGATCGGTGACCATTAGATCGTTGTCGACGGTCTTGGGAACGCCGATGACGCGTAGCTCGGGATGCTCGCGCTCGGCGAGCTGGGCGAGCATCGACGCGGTGCCCATCGAGCCGTTGCCGCCGGTGTAGAAGAGGCAATCGACGCGCTTGAGGCGAAGTTCAGCAAGCAGCCTAGCGGCTGCGGCGTTGCCGAGCTTGACCCGGCTCGAACCAATCGCCGAACCAGGAGCGGTGCGCAGTGCCCGGACAGCCGCCGCATTCGCGCCCGACAACTCGACCCAGTCGCCCGCAACCAGGCCATCAACCCCGAAACGCGCTCCGAACAGGGCGCCTTTTCCCGGGACGTTGGTCCACGCTTCGATGATTCCGGCAAGGCTGGCGTTCAGGACCGCGGTTGGGCCCCCGCCATGAACGACCAGCGCTCGCGATTCGCCTGGCATGTGTCGACAGCGCAGCCCGCAATGACGGGATTCCGGGGCCACAGCCGGTCACCGGGAGCGGCTTCCCCCGCAGGGCTTGGGCTCCTTTCGAGTCTCGCAAGGTAGCATGGCCGTGCTGGTCCCCTCCACTGGCGGCCGGCCCGCAGTCCAGAGGAGTGCGGTTGTCTGGGTGTCCGTTTCACCAGCCAGTCCCAGGCGGCGGGCCCGTGGATCGGTGCCTCGGGGAAGGCAGATCCGACCGGCCGCATCAACGGACCGGAATTGCAGCCTGAATGGCCTCCCTCTCGCATCCGCGGCGTGGACCGGAGCCCCGCTGCCCTTTGCTACACTTCGGCCTTCGACCTCGATCCGGGCTTGGAGCCTCTCGTGTCCATGGTGAGTTCGGGCAACGACAGCAAGGGTGTGACTTCGGACGCGAGCAAACGGCTCTTCGACCTCTTGGCTCATGATGCGAGGCGGGCGGGCTGGCAGCATACGCTCACGGAGATCTTCCAGCAGCCCGAGCTTTGGCGGCATACCGCCGAGTTCTCCGCTTCAGCCGCTGGACGGCGTCTCGAGCAGATCCGGCGGAACCATTGCATCGTGCTGACCGGGTCGGGAAGCTCGCACTATGTCGGCGAGTGCATTGCCCCGGCCATCCAGCGCGCAACCGGGCGTACCGCCCTGGCCGTCGCCAGCGGCGAGTTGGTGCTCGCCAGGCGGGACCTGCTGCCGCCTCAGCGACCGCTCATGCTCGTTTCGTTCGCACGGTCCGGGAACAGCCCCGAAAGCAGCGCCCTGATCTCTGCTTGCCTCGAGCAGGAGCCTTCCGTAGAGCATCTCGCGGTGACGTGCAATCCGGGCGGCAAGATGGCTCGGCAGTGGGGGCCGGGCGGCGAGCAGCGCGTCACCGTTGAAGTTCTCGATCCGAGAACGTGCGACAAGAGTCTCGTGATGACGAGCAGCTTCACGAACTTGGCGCTGGCTGGACTGGCCTTGGGCTACGCCGAATGCCCGAAGACCTACCTCCGGCACGCCGAGACGTTGGTCGGCGTCGGGCAGGAGCTGCTTGAGGGCTGGCTGGAGCGCCTCGAATCCATCGCCCGGCAGCCGTTTGTTCGCATGATTGCGCTAGGCAGCGGAGGGCAGTTCGGGACGGCTCGGGAATCCGCCTTGAAGATGTTGGAGATGACCGACGGACGCGTAGCCACGCAGGCGGAATCCTGGCTGGGCTTCCGGCACGGGCCGATGTGTGCGTTTCGAGAAGACTGTCTTCTATTTCTGTTCTTCTCCGGCGAGCGGGCGAAGCGCGCGTATCAGCTCGACGTGCTGCGGGAAATCCGCGACAAGGGCCTTGGGGGGACGGTCGTGGCCGTCGGACGGGAGGTTCCCCGCGACCTGCTGGCGCGCGGGGACTTGTTGGTGGACCCGCCGGGCTTGGCCGAGCTGCCCGACGAGTGGGCCGCGATCGCGGGAACCCTAGTCGGCCAGCTCCTGGGGTTCTTCCGGTGCTTGGAGGACGGCCTGCAGCCGGACCAGCCCGCGGGCAGCGGCGCGATCAGCCGGGTCGTTCCCGAATTCCGCCTCTATCCGGCCTGACGCATGAGGATCCTCGTTGCTGGCGAGCTCAATCCCGACCTTGTCCTCGCCTCCCTGACTTCCTCGCCGGAGCAAGGCCGGGAGGTCGTGGCGCGCGATTTCGCCTTGAGGCTGGGAAGTTCATCGGCGATCTGCGCCTCGGGCCTGGCCAAGCTGGGCAACGATGTCGCGTTTCTGGGCAAGGTCGGCGACGACGTGTTCGGGCGCTTCTGCGTGGACGAGCTGGCCGGCGCCGGCGTCGATGTCAGCTTGGTGCGCACGGATCCGCTGTTGCCGACGGGCGTGACCGTTTCGATCAGTGATCGCGACCGCGCTCTGGTCACCTATCCGGGTGCCATGGAGGGACTGCGGGCCGACGAGGCCACCGATGGTCTGCTGGCCCGATTCCGCCATCTCCATGTTTCCGCCTACTTCCTGCAGCGGGAGCTCAAACCCGGATTGCCTAGCCTTTTCCGCCGGGCCCGGGCGCTCGGACTGACTACCTCGCTCGATCCCGGGCACGATCCATACAACGAGTGGGGCGACGAGATTCGCGACGTGTACCGCGACACAAGCGTGCTGCTGCTGAACGAGCTCGAACTGCGGCACACCACCGCCAGTGCAGACATCGAGCAAGGCTTGGGCCGGCTCGCGACCGATTCCACGATAGCGGTCGTCAAGCTGGGCGCCCGAGGAGCCGCTGCAGCGGGTGCAGGCGGCGTGATCGAGCGAACTCCCGCGATGGAGGTCAGCGTTCGCGACACGACAGGGGCTGGGGACTCCTTCAATGCAGGCTTCCTGCATGCTTGGCTGCGCGGCTGGAGCCTCGCTAGGGCGCTGCGCTGCGGAGTCGTGTGCGGGAGTCTCTCGACGCGTGGCTTGGGCGGGTGCGAAGCGCAACCGGATGCGACAGATCTGCGGCAACACCTTGCCCGCTTCGAGGCAACGGCCGGATGAGCCCGGTTCGACGCCTCGCCCCGGCATGCGGTCGTTCGCTCCGATCTTGCGGCAAATCGTGCAGTGGTGCGGTCCGTTCCGGCACGAGCCGGGGATAGAATGTAGGCGCTTCCGCACCGGCAGCTTCCAAGGAGGCGCAGGATGGCCGATCACCTTCATCGACGTGACTTTCTCGGAATGTCGGGCACCGCTCTGGCGGCTGTGCCCGCGACAACGCAGTCCGCCGCTGCACAGCGGCTCACGCGGCCCGTACGGCTCGGGTTCGTCGGCGTCGGGGACCGGGGGTCGTATCACCTCGATATAGCCCTCGGCATGGACGGAATCGAGGTTCCGGCCGTGTGCGACATCAACCCCGCCGTGCTGCACCGCGCCAAGACCTGGATCGAGGAGGCCGGCAAGCCTGCGCCGCGGCTCTATGGCAAGGCCCGGACCGACTTCGAGCGCATGTGCGAGCAGGAGGACTTGGACTGCATCATCTGCTCGACCTCGTGGAAGTGGCACGCGCCGATCCTGCTGGCGGCCATGCGCAACGGGAAGAACGCGGTCTCGGAAGTGCCCTTGATCCAGACCTTGGACGAGGCCTGGGAGATTGTCGAGACGCACGAAAAGACTGGCAAGTGGGCAACGCTGGGGTTCAAGGGCGTTCATTCGACGCTGACGAACATGGTGCATCAGGGCCTGCTGGGAGACGTCATCCACGCCGAGAGCGGCTACGTGCACGATCTGCGGCTGGTGAAGTTCGATCCGGAGCGCGAGCCTTGGCGGCTGCAGCACTCGGTGGACCGCAACGGCAATCTGTATCCGGACCATCCGACCTGTCGCTTGATGCCGGTGATGGACATCAATCACAGCGACCGTTTCGAGTTGCTGGTTTCGATGAGTTCGAAGGCCGTGATGCTGAACCGCTACGCGGACCTGTTCTATGGCCCGGACCATCCGTACGCGACGAAGGAGATGAAGCAGGGGGACTACAACTGCACGCTGCTGCGAACGGTCGGGGGCAAGCTCTACACGTTGAACTTCGACACGAACACGCCGCATCCGCGGGAGTTCACGCGGATTCAGGGGACGAAGGGCGTGCTGTTCTACAGCCGCGGGATCGGCCAGTTCATCTACGTGGACGGGCTGAGCCCGGACCACCAGTGGGAGGCGGCGGAGGACTACATGGAGGAGTACCGGCACCCGGTCGAGAAGGAGTACACGCCGCGCCCGCGGGCGGCGATCCGCGGGCACGGCGGGGGGCAGCAGACGACGCCGCTGAGCTGGCACCGGCTCTTTGAGGCGCTTGTCGAGCAGCGGGTGACGGATTTTGACGTATACGATTCGGTCACTTCGAGCGTGATTTCTCCGCTCAGCGAGGCGTCCGTGGCCAACCGCAGCGAGCCGGTGGAGTTTCCCGATTTCACGAAGGGGAAGTGGAAGGAAAGGCTGCCGGTCGAGGAGGCCTACGGCCGTGCGAGCGGCTAGTCAGCGGCGGTGAGCACCTCGTGCCGCCGCGCCGATCAAGCAAGCGCCGACCCAGCAAAGATTGGACCGTGTATTGGATCCGGAACGGCTCAGGGAGTCGCAGCGACGGACGGACTCAACACGGGATCGAACCTCGCAGAGCCTCGTGTCAGGGCGGCACTGCGAGGCTCATGGAATCTCGAATCCGACGTTTATTGTCACCACGGTCTCGACAGGCAGGCCGTTAAGGAGCGTCGGATCGTACCGCCATTGCAGGACGGCATCCGAGGCCGCGCCTACGAGTCGTTCGTCAATGATCGAGTTGAGCGTGGACAGGCCAGAAAGGCGGCCCTCTTTCCCGATGACACCTTCCAGTAGCACAGTGCCTCCGCGCTCAGCGTCAGCTGGGAAAGTCGGCGCCACGTAGTGAACGAGCCTCGCCCTGCGAACGTTTCCGCCGACTCGGACTCTCCGGCGCGGTTCGCCGGACGGAACGGATCCCGGTTGCGGCGGCGGGCCAGAAATCACGATTTCCTCAACGATCGGCTGGATTTCCAGCACGACGTCTAGATGGCGGTCTGCCGTGAGATCGAGATTCCGGACATCCGGCTCGAAGCCGGACGGCCCTCGGACTTCGATTTGGTACGACGGCGATGGAGGAAGACCCTGGATCCGGAAGGATCCGTCCGCGCCGGCTGTCGTCGCTTCGGCAAGTTCCCGCTCCGCATCAGTGACGAGTACAAGTGCGTGCGGAATGCGGGATCCGCTGGGGTCGTGAACGGAGCCGGTCAGCTCGACTCCCTCCTGCCGGCTGCAGGCGGCGGCCGCGAGCAGGACCGCCAGTGCGGGTGCCAAGGAGCTTGCCAAGAGGATTCGGCTTGCCGCACGCAGGATGCCCGATCCCGGGCCGCTCGCCCTGACAGACCTTGAGAAGCGACGCGGGCTGGCGGCCGCAAGCGATGCGGAGACCGCCTCTTGCACCGAACCCCCGCCCAGGGTTCGCACCTGCTCAAACGGCACGGCTATTCAGTCATACGGGCCCACCGAAGCGCGGTCTGCAACTGCCGGCCGTCCCTGTCGGACTGGACTGGGGGCTTGAGGGTGAGGTGCGTGTCGCTGAGCTCGTAGAAACGCTTCGCGTCTGTCCCCGTGCCTGCCGGATTCTCGCTGCCGATGCGGTGATGGACGACGAATCCTTGGTCCTCGTGGACCGAGAACGGACCGAAATAGCTGGCGTAGGTGCGGGTCGCCGCCAAGGCTTCCTCGGCCGTGGGCCGGTCTCCCGCATACGGGCTCCTGCCCGGGCGCATCAGGTGCACGGACATGTGGCCGGAGGGCGAGTAGAGGATATAGGCCTTTTCGTACTGGTCGATCGGTACGGACTCGCCGCCGGTTGTCTGGCGCGTGACCGACTCGATTCGATAGGCCCCGAGCAGCTTCTTGTGTGTCTCTGGCAGCTCCGACACAGGCAGGTCCGGAAGCCTCTCCCAAGTCAGAAACGTCTTCGAACCGTCTTCCCGCGGCGGAGGCTGGAGCGTCAGAGTGTTCTCGCCGAACGTGTAGAAGCGCTTGTAGTCCGAGCCGGCTCCGCGCGGGTCGAGACTTCCCACGAGATGGTGGGTCACGTATCCTTCGTCTTCGTTGACGCTGAAGGGGCCGAAGTATGAGGTGTAGGTGCCGATCAGGGCCAGCGCCTCGTCGGGTGTCGGCCCGCCCTCCGAGTACGGCTGGCGGCCGGGCCTCATGATCGTCACTCCCATGTGCCCGGAAGTGTCGTACATGATGTAGCCGAGCCGGTCCTCGATCGGCGGAGACAGCAGTTCGCCGCTGGCGTCACGCCGCTCGATCCGGGCAAGAGACCAAGCACCCGCGAACTGCTGGAGAGAAGCGGTGACAGGGCCGCTGGAGCCTGCTGCCTCCGACCCAGTGCCAGGCGGTGGTGCGCCCGTCCCGCACCCAAGGACCAGCAGGAGCGCTCCCTTGGCGGCGATCAAGCGTGGGTGAGTCCGCGTCATGGCCACTGGACGCAAGGCCGGTCGTCGGCCATGGCCCGCGTCGCGACAGAGTTGAGGGCCGTGCGCAAGTTTAACAGGACTGGAGCTGCGGGAGGAAGCAAGATTGCGTGCCGATCGTCTCCGCGCTTGAACCGCGGGACGGCCCTCGGGGGTGTCAGGCCTGTCGCCTCGCGCTATCCCATCCGCCCTCCGAGCGATTTCGCGAACTGCTCGGGGATCGCGGCGGCAAGCTGCTGTTTGACAGTCGTATGCTCCGGTTCCGCTGCTATGTTCGTCCACTCGTGCGGATCGGAATCGTGGTCGTAAAGCTCTTCGGTCCCGTCCGGATAGCGGATGTAGCGGAAGCGCTCATCTCGCACGGACGCGTAGCCCTCCCCGAAGGTGGTCAGTGCCGGTCGCACCCAGTCAGCCTCGGGATCGGCGAGCAAGGGCCGCAACGACTGGCCTTCGAGTTCGTGAGAGGTCCGCTCGAGCCGGCAGAAGTCTACCAGTGTTGGGTATAGATCGATCAACCCGACCGGGCGCGCGCAGGTCTTGCCCGTGTGCGCCGAGCCCGGAAGACGGATCGCCATCGGAGTCAGCGAAGCCTGCTCCCACAGAGTCGTCTTTTCCCAGTGGTCCTTCTCTCCGCAGTGATAGCCGTTGTCGGACCAGAAAACGACGATGGTGTTGTCCGCGTAAGGGCTGTTGTCGAGGGCATCGAGTACCCGGCCGCAACTCCAGTCGGCGAAGGAAGTGCAGGCTAAGTAGGCCCGGACGAACTCTCGCCAGGACTGCTCGGTGTTCTTGCCGCTGACGACGAAACGCTCTCCCCAGACCGCCGCCAGGTCGCGTCCCAGTTGGGGAACGTCCGCGAGGTCGTCCTCCTTGTACGGAGGCAACTCGACGTCGGCCAACTCGTACATGTCGAAGAACCGCTTGGGAGCGGTAAACGGCGTGTGCGGGCGCCACAAGCCGTAGGCCAGGAAGAACGGCCTTTCGTGCTCCAGCGTGAGGAAATCAACGACTGAGTCGCCGTTGACCACGTCGGGAAAGTCGGAGTCGGGAGCCTCCCACGGCGTCCAGCCCCAGAACCGACCCGCGACTTGGTCTTCCTCGGGCGGGAAGGGGCCAAAGCCGCCGCCGTGCGGCTTGTTGTCCCACATGGCTCGGAGCTTCTCGTCCGCGACCGGGGCGTGTGTGAGCTTGCCTTGTCCGTAAGACGTGTATCCGCTCCGCTTGAACAGTTCCGGCAGGGACTCCGTGCTGTCGAGCGGGGTTTGGGTCCACGGGTCGGAGCCGTTGCGATAGGCGCCGGTCGTGTGCGGATACAGGCCGCTGAAAACGGCGGCGCGCGAGGGCACGCAGGCGGGGGAGGCGCAGTAGGCCTTCTCGAACGTCAGGGCGGTCCTCTTGAACCGGTCGAGATGAGGGGTCTTGACGCCGCCGAGCGTGTTGTAGAACCCATAGTCGTTCATGTCGTCGACGATCAGGAACAGGACGTTCGGGCGTTGCGCCGCAGTTCGGGAACACGCGAGGCCGCCAGCGAGGCTTGTTGTGAGGAACTGGCGGCGGTTCAGCATGGCTTCGGCGGGTTGTCTCCAACCCCCGCATCAGCCCTCGATTGTAGAGGCTGCTTGGTCTGCTCGAACCTGGGATCGATCATGCCGCCCCTTCTCGGGAATGCCGGGGGCAGAAACGCCACGAGCATTGCTCCTGGGAAGGGGGTCGAGGCGGGCTCTAGCGGACCGTCCGTCATGGCCGATTGGAGCTGGCTGGAGGTGGACAAGGTCAGTGGCAGGCATTCGATCTAGAGACGGATCTCCGGGAGGCGAACGCTGTCGCTTCACAACACAAGGAGTTGGTCGCGAGCGTCGAGGAGCGGACCGCCGCGAACCGGGCGGATCCTAGCGACCGCAGACCATCAGAGCCGTGCCGGCCTGGAGCTACCTAGCCCCCGGTTCCGGCCGTAGGCCGACGTCAGCGCGCCAGCCAGCCAGCAGTTCCGACAGCTCGCGGACGCGTTCGGGATGCTTCGACGAGATGTCTCGATTCTCACCGGGGTCGTCCGCGAGATCGTATAGCTCTCGGGTGCCGCTCCAATAGGCGACCAGCTTCCAGTCGCCGGCGACGACCGCTGCATACTGGTCCTCGTAGTGGCGCTCCAAGAACAGCGCCTCGCGCTCGATCCGGCCTTCTCCGGCGAGGAGCAGCTTCAAGCTGAGCCCATCTAGGGGAGCAAACTCGTCCAGGTCGCCTCCGGCAAGGTCAACGATCGTCGGGAAGATGTCGGTGGAGACCACCGGCGTGGATCGCTTGGCGCCTTTCGGGGCGTTTTCCGGCCAGCGGATCAGCATCGGTACGCGAGCGCCTCCCTCGTACAGCGCCGTGCCGCCCGGCTTGCCCCCTCGCAAAGGTTCGTTGTAGCGCAATCCGCCTTGGTCTCCGAGAAAGACGACGACGGTGTCCTCGGCGCGCCCTGACTCCTCAAGCGCGTCGAGGATGCGGCCCACGCTTGAGTCGGTAGCTTCGACCATCGCGGCGAGTTGGGCCCGGTCGTCGCTGAAGCCGCTGGCCAGATACTTGCTCACGAGATCTTTTCGTCCGATGTGCGGGGCGTGCACGTTGTACAGGAACACCGTTGCGAGAAAGGGCCGGTCTTCGCCCGCCTCGGCAAGGTAGTCGACCACGTCGTCGGCCAGGCGATCGGTCAGGTACTTGCCCGGCTCCTCGTCGGGGTAGGGGTTTCCGACGCGCCAGTAGGGCGGGTAGTAGGAACCCGGATGCCCGAAGTTCGACACACCGTACTGTTCGTCGAAGCCTTGCCGGACGGGGTGGTAGTCCTCCGAGCCAAGGTGCCACTTCCCGAAGAACGCGCTGCGATAGCCGAGCGGTCCGAGCGCTTCCGCGATGGTCACGGCGCCGAGGGGCAGCCAGTTCCGCGAGGGCCAGCGCGACGGGTCGCCCTCCCAGTCATGAAACTCTTGGTCGGTGCGCCCCAGCGCGTCGAATCCAAATCTCGGGTTGGTGGGGATGTGCCGGACGATACCGAGACGCGCCGGATGCTGGCCCGTCAGCAATGCCGCTCGAGAGGGACTACAGGTCGGGGTCGGTATGTAGGCGCGCGAGAAGATCACCGACTCGCTTGCGAGACCGTCGATGCGCGGCGTCTCGTAGGCTCCGCCTTGGTAGCCGACATGCTTCCAGCCAAGGTCGTCGACAAACACGACCAAGAAGTTGGGAGCGGGGCTCGCAACGCTGGCGCAGAGCGCACACAGCAGGCTCGACCGCAGCAGCAACATCACAGGCAGATTGTAAGCTGGCTTGCCGAAGCGCTCACGGCTGGACCTCTTCCACCAAGCTAGAATTGTCGCGACGCCCGCTCGGCGACCGCCGTGATGAACATCAGGCTCCTATCGTCCTTGGTCATCCTGTTTGCATTCGCTTGGACCCCGACGGCGGCATCGGCACCTAAAGAGCTATTGGGCGACTGGTCACTACATCTTGAGTCGGGAGAGCCGGCGTGGATGAGCGTTGGCGAGCAGGACGGGCGCCCTCTGGCGCGCATGCGAATCTACATCGGCCCCGACGGACCCTACAGGGCCACGGAATCAGCCGACGGTCGTCTCAAGTTTTCGCTGCGACGACGCCGCGTGGCCCAGGGAAGCGATGTCTTTATGGAATCGGCGGTAGACGTTGGCATCGCGAGCGGGAAGCTGGACGGCGTGATCACCCGCACTGCCACGGACGGCAGCGTGAACGCACGGACCCGCTTTACCGGAAAGCGGATTCCGCCAATGCCGCAGTCGCCTCCAGACCTGTCCAGTGTGCGATTCGGGCTCCCCGTCTTGCTTTTCAACGGCCAGGACCTCGCCGGTTGGCGGCCGCACGAATCCGACAAGATCAATGGCTGGAGCGCTCAAGACGGGATGCTGGTCAACAGCACGCCCAAGACCGATTTCAGCGCGACCGGGGACCATGCCAATCTGCGAACGGAAGCCGAGTTTGAAGACTTCTGGCTCCACGTCGAGTTTCTAATCGAAGGGAACCGCAACAGCGGAATCTACCTGCGCGGAATGTACGAGGCACAGGTGGTAGATCGCGACAGTCGGATGCAGGGAATCCAGGGACCTGGCGCGATCTTCGGACGGATCGCACCTTCTGCGAACGCCGGAAAGCCCGGCGGGCAATGGCAAACGTACGATCTAACCTTGGTCGACCGACACGTGACGGTCGTCTTGAACGGAGTCAAGGTCATCGACAACCAACCGATCGTCGGGCCGACAGCCGGCGCCATCTATACCGATCCCTCCGCGCCTGGGCCAATCTACCTGCAGGGAGACCACACGGCGGTCAAGTACAAGAACATCTATTTGGCCCCCGTACTGGGCGTGCCGTGAAGCCCGTCTTGGTCGGAACGCGTGAAGGCGTTGCTGCCGAAGGTTGAATTGCTTGACCACAGCGACGCTTGCTCTGCGATGGAGCCGCGCATCCACCGGAAGCCATGGAAATATCGCCGATTCTTTTCCTCGCTTGTCTCGGAATCTACGTCAGCACACCCTACAGTTAAGGTCTAGGTTGCGAATCGCGCAGCAGAACGCTGATCGATGGGAGTAGGCGTGCTTCCATCGAGACAAGGAGTATTGCTCATGACTCGATCGATCCTAACGGCACTCTTATCCTCTGTGCTCCTCCTGCTCTCCTGCGTGAACGAGGGTGGGTACGACGGATCATCTTCCGCGTCCGACAGCATCGGCTCTGAAGCTGATGCGCTCGTGGCCCGTGGAAAATCCCTCGAGCTGCCCACGGAGTGGGTCCGCCCTCCAGGTGACCCTCTCCATCATCACACCGCAGGCTTCGCAAAAATCCTGTGCTCTGCGGTATTTATCACGGGACTCGACGCCGATTTCGCCGCCGAGAACATCGGCTACTTCACGAGCGACTATGACCAGCGCTCGAAAGTGACGAAGCGCGAAATCGACACGGAGAACAAGTTGGTGCACCTGACCCTTCCCGATGGCGTGGTGCGTACCGCCAAGTACGTCGGCGATCAAGGTTGCGTCACGCTCCCTCTTGGGGAAGATGGATTCCATTTTGAGCCAGTCGAGGTGAACAGCACGCTTCCAGACCCCGACATGCAGCCGTGGCCGATGGGCGATGTGCTGCCCGGCGAGCCGTTTCCGGCCGAGCTTGATGAAGAGAAGGTCCGTGTCGCCGTCGACGCCGCCTTCGAGCCGGTCGAGGGCATGACGGCCGCCTTTGTCGTCACTTGGAAGGGACGCCTGATCGCAGAGCGCTACCGAGACGGGCTAGACCTCCATACGCCCCTCGAGGGCTGGTCGATGGGCAAGAGCTTGACCGCGACGCTGATGGGCATTCTGATCCAGCAAGGAGTCTACGACCTCTGGCAGCCAGCGCCTGTCCCGGAATGGCAGCGGGAAGGGGATCCGCGGGCGGAGATCCGAATCGCCGATATCTTGCGGATGTCGAGTGGTATCCGCTGCGTGAACCGTGGCGATCCAGAATACGAATCCGCCATGGGATACCCCGACCACCTCTATCTCTACACAGGTGGGATGAACTCGTTCCAATGGGCGGCGACGAGGCCTCAGCAGTGGCCGCCCAACACGGTCGGGCGCTACCGGAACTGCGATCCCGTCCTGACGAACTACTTGGTGAGGCTTGGCGTCGAAGGACGCGGGGAAGAGTACCACTCGTTCCCCCAGAGCCAGCTCTTCGACAAGATCGGCATCCGCGACATGGTGATGGAGACCGACCCGTACGGGAACTTCCTGATCCAGGGCTATGAATTCGGGACGGGCCGGGACTGGGCGCGTCTGGGTAACCTGTACCTACAAGACGGTGTTTGGCAAGGAGAGCGTATCCTGCCGGAGGGCTTCGTGGACTTCGCCAGCACGCTGGCGCCGGCGTGGGAGGCCGACGGCCGTCCCGTTTATGGCGGCTTCTTCTGGATCAACAGCACAGGAGCCTACCCGATTCCAAGAGATGCCTACTACATGGCGGGTGCGGGAAACCAAAAGACCTTCATCATCCCCTCCCACGACCTGGTCGTAGTGCGCCTGGGGCACTACAAAGGCTCGAGCCCCGGTGACGAGGGCCTGAAGAACGCCTTGACGCAACTCATGGAGGCTGTGCCCGAGAGCTGAGGCTGGCCGCGATGTGCCACTGCCGTCTTGGCAGTCCGGGCCGGATCGAGAGCGGCTGAGGTGATGACGAGCGCCCGAGCTTGGTCGGCAGGCCGACCAGAGACTAGTAGGGGAAGGCGCTTTCGCGCGTACGCAATCTTCCGGCCCGAGAGGACAGCGCGTTCCGGAACCCGACTGTCGAGAACCCTCCCAAGGGCGTTCTACCGCCCGATCTGGCCTCCGATCTCCCGCTGCACCGCCTCGGCAATCCAAGTGTTGAGGCTTTTCCCCCGAGCCCTTGCGGCCGCATCAGCTGCACGGTGGATCTCCGGGGGGATCCGAAGCCGAATCTTCCCCGAGTACGCCTTGTCAGGAGTCCGGCCACGTGCCTCGCAGGCCCGCAAGTAGTCGTCGATCGAAAATTCAAACTCCTTCCGAAGTTCGACAACAGAGGTCCCTTCGAAAATGATCACGTCGCGAGTTCCCGTCACTTCCCCGTGAAAGACACCCGCCTCGTCATCGAACGTAATTGCTGCTCGGTACCCCTTGTACTGCATCATCCCAGCATCCCTCGCCGTAGTAGCCGCTCCAGCGTCCGCTACTCCTGCCAACTGTACTGCCAGCCCTTCTCTGCAAGCGTTTCCGCAGTGTGCTCCTGAAGAAATCCCAGCAAAGGCGCCGGAGTCCCTAGGTCGAACAAGAGCTTCTGTGTGGCGCCGGGCCCCTCAGGGCGTTTGCCTCGTGCTCGAGGACGGCGCGGACCTGTTGCTCATCCACGCCGGGGAACCACTCGACGAACTCGTTGATCGTGGCGCCACGGGCCAGATTCTCATAGAGCGCCAACAGTGGAATCCGTGTGCCCGCAAACACCCAGGCGCCGCTAACTCTTCCCGGTATGCGTTCGACGGCAGCGCAGGCCTCCCAGTCAGTCATCTCCGTCACCTCGTATTTGCGAACACCATTTTCGTTGTGTGCCCTATCGTTCTGCGGACTGACGTTCTACGTAGCTGAGCGCTGCGCGAGCAAGCAAACTGGACCGTGTTTCGCCTCCTCGCGCCGCCGCCCCATCCACGATCGCCAGAATGCGCGCTGGCATCGCGATGTTGATCCGCTTTGTCTTAATCCAGCCTCGAGACATCGACATTCACGAACGCCCAGACGCCGCCCTTGTAATGCTCGCTCGCTCGGTGCGTTTCGAGCGATCCCCTTGCAGGTATGGGTTCCCCGTCCATCAACAATCCCTCCAGATGGCAGGAGATGGCTTCGTGAGCAGATCCGATGGCTTCCTCAAACGTATCGCCGGACGAAAAACAGCCCGGCAGGTCCGGTACGGTGACTCCGTAAACGCTCTCGACATCTTTGTGAATCACAACCGCGTATCGCATGGCAGCGATCCTCCCTCCCGTTTCCAGTTGGCTTGCCGGTAGATGTTGCACAGAGTACCGATGGGAATCTTCTCGCTAGGCACTTTATGGTGATCCGTCCAAGCTTGTCCGGATGCACGAACTCACTCGCAACGGAGCAGAAGCCGATGGAGTCCTCCGACCTCATCTTCGCGCACGACGCTACCCGCCTTGCCTTCATGCTGGCGGACCGTGGACACTCCTCGCAAGAGCGGTGCAACCGTGCGTATCTGCTGCCTTTCCCATCGGAGCAGATCTCGGGCAGCGCGATCCTTGGCCCTTGTGACGCCGGGCAGGGGGCGGCGACTATGGCCGTTCGTCCTAATCGTTTGCGTCCGTCAGGCTACGGCGAGAAACCGCTGCGACGGATTCGGACACCTCCGTGCCACCTTGTGCTGGGCAACCACAGCCCCTGGCTCTCGGTGCCCGGCCAAATGCACGATCAAAGAGCGCATTGATTCCGGGCCGTCTCGCGGCCGGAGTGCATCACCGGGATTACTCGCGTGCATCGACGGTGTATCGGCTGCCGTCACGTCTGCCATCGCGATTCCTCCCGGTTAGTCTGAAACCCGGATCGGGCTTCAGACCCATCGCACCGTAGGCTGGAAAGAGTTTCATCCCTGCACGACTTGCACAACTCTGTACGCTCTCGCCCGGGCCTTTCCGAAGCTGGTCTACTAGTAGCAAGCGTGCTGCTCGAATCACGGCGGACTGGAATCAAGCCGACGGTCGCTTTGGACTCATGACTCGAAGAATCGCTCTGCTCCTCATGGCTGGCGCCCTCGCGCTCGCGGCCAGCGGTCCCGGCGAGGACGACTGGAAGGAGGGTGTGCGCCACTTCTCGGCGGAGGATTTCCGCCAGGCCCAAGAGGTGTTCGAGCGAGCCGTTGAGCAGGATCCCGAAAGCTCGAAGTTCTCGCTTTGGTTGGCCTTGGCCATGGGACGGCGCGCCGAGAGGATGACCGGATTGCGGAAGCTTGCGGCGGCGCCTCTTGTTCGCCGGATGCGCCGCGAAATGGAGCGCTCCATCGAGTTGGATGAAACCAACCTTGACGCCTACGACGCACTCCAGGGCTTCCATTTGGAAGCCCCCGGGCTGGTTGGAGGCAGCAAGGCCGAGGCCAAGGAACTTGCGATCCGGCTTCGCGCCGTTGATGCAGCGCGAGGCACGGAGGCCCTCGGAACCTATTACGAGGCCATGGGTGAATTCGAGACCGCCGCCGAGCACTTCGAGGAGGCAAGGAGACTGAACCCGGAAGGCATGAGGCCCTTGTTGAAGCAGGCCGCTTTCCTCGCCCGGCGCGGCGAGCATGAGGAAAGCGATGAGCTCTTCGACTTGGCATTCTCGCGCCATCCGGACGAGCCCAAGGTCTGGCGGGCCGCTGCGACTGCATGGATCCTCGCGGAACGGAAATCCCGCTATCCGGAAGCGCGCAAGCTGGCTGAACGATATCTTGAGACGCCGGACCGAGCGCCTAACCCGGACCCGAGATCCGAGCTGCGGGATCTGCTCAAGAAACTGTGATCGCTACCCTGGCGGCTGGTCGGCGAACTGCCCAGCGTCGTTGGCACTGACCTAGCTGCCGTCGAGGTCGGCGCTCTGCCGCCCAGTGCACGGATTCAGACATTCGGCGCGGCGGCCACGCTGTTTTTTGGTGCTCCCGGACACGAACCGGCCTGAAGACCTGCGTTCGGCTCTTGGCGCCGGAGGACATCCGGGCCGAGTTCGACCTTGGGTTTCGCCGTTTCAGCCAGTGGATCGGCAAGCGAACATTCAGGTGAGAATGAGCCGCATCGGGAGCCAGCCCCGTATTGTCAGGCCAGGATCACCTTGACAGGGCGCTATCAGGCAATGAGCTCGTGCACGACATTGCCGTAGACGTCGGTCAGGCGGAAGTCGCGGCTATTGTGGCGGAATGTGAGCCGCTCGTGGTCCAGGCCCAGCAGGTGGAGGATGGTGGCATGGAGGTCGTGGTGCGAGACGCGGCCCTTGACGGCGTGCATGCCGAGCTCGTCGGTGGCGCCGTGGGTGATCCCCGGCTTGACGCCGCCGCCCGCCATCCACATGGAAAAGCCGAAGTGGTGATGGCCGCGGCCCAGGGATTCCTCCTTGCGCGACTCCTCCATTGGCGTGCGACCGAACTCTGTGGCCCAGACAACGAGAGTCTCGTCCAGCAGGCCCCGTGACTTCAGATCCATGATGAGGGCGGTGATGCCTTGATCGGTGCGGGCCGCGTTCGTGCGGTGGTTGTTGATGAGCCCGCCGCGGTTGCCGTGCGCGTCCCATCGGCGCCCTTGGGCGCCGTCGAGAATTTCCACGAAGCGGACTCCGCCCTCGACCATCCGTCGCGCTGTGAGGCACTTCCTCCCGAACTCGGTATCGCCGTAGAGCGCCTTCACCGAGTCCGGCTCGGTACGGATATCGAAGAGCTCCGGCGCTTCCATCTGCATGCGAAACGCCGTTTCAAACGCGGCGATGCGCGCGTCGAGCTCGGGCTGCGTGCGGTGCATGTCGCGATGGAGCTGATTCAACTTCCGCACCAGATCCAGCTGCTTGCCCTGCTGGTCTCGGCTGAGAAATGCGGGAGCCGTGATGTGCGGCACCGGCGGGTTGCCGGGCTTGACGTCCGCCAGCGTGGCCTGGTGGATGCCCGGCAGGAACCCGGCATCGTGAAGCGCGCGCCCACCGGACGGTCGGCCGTCCGTCATCACCACGAATCCCGGCATGTTCCGGTTCTCCGTGCCCAGTCCGTAGGTCACCCACGAGCCAAGACTGGGGTGGCCCTGTCTGGAATAGCCCGTGTGCATGAGGATCTGCGCGGTGGAGTGGATTGCCGAGTCGGTGTGCATCGAGTTGATGAACGCGATGTCGTCGACCACTTGCGTCAGGTGCGGGAAGATCTCGCTGACCCACGCGCCGCTCTGGCCGTAGCGCTTGAAGGAGAACGCTGGCGGAACGATGCGCGTATGGGTATACGTCTTCTCCGGGTTCAGGCCTTCCAGGTCTTCTTTGGAGAAAATTTCTCGCGCCAGTTTTCCGGCGTGCTTTTTCAGGAGCGGCTTGTGATCGAACGTCTCAAGCTGGCTCGCGCCACCGACCATGAAGAGGAAGATGACGTTCTTGGCCCTGGGAGCGAAGTGCGGCTTCGTGGGCGCAAGGGGCTCGCTGCCGTCAGCCGCCGCAGCGCTCGCCGCCTGGTCCGCGAGCAGGCTGGCGAGAGCGATGCCGCCCAGGCCGAGTTCCTTGAGGAACCCACGGCGGTCCCCGCCAACCGGTCGAGTTTCATAGCCTGCGTCAATCGACATGCATGAACTCGCTCAAGCCGGTGAGGGCTTGGCAGCATTGTACCGGAGATAGGGGGTAACTGTCCCCTTCTCTTGGTGGATCTGCTCCGGTTCGGACCGAAGCGGGCACCCACGAGGGGTGTCCCTCACTGCTTCCCGTGAGGGGGGCTAGGATTCAGCCCGAGCTGTATAGGGAGCCCTGACACCGTACATGCCGGACGCGCACCTAGCGAGGCCCCCTCAGACTAAACAGGCGTTGAGATCCCAAATTCCGACTCAACCTCCTGCGCAGCATCGAGAGAGAGGGATGTCGTGGGTGGCGGCCTCCGTTGCCGCAGACCGAACCACTGCTTCGAAGCGTGGCTTGAAACCATTGCCGTCTGGTAACTGCTCAGGCCCTTTTTTGACTATGTGTCTTGTGGCCTGAGATCACGCGCAGCAAGGCTTGCGCTGGTTGGGGTCGGGTAGGTTTCCAACGGTTGCTGGTGGCGGGATCCTGTCTCTGAGCGGGCACCTTTCTGACCGGCAGCGGCTCGCTTCCGGACCCAGCCGCTGGCGCGCTTGACAATATGGCTGTGGCCGCCTATGCTGCTGGTTAAGGGAGCCTTCGGCAGCGCGCGGCGATGGGAGCTTGGTACGGATCGAAGGCGACCTCGGGTCTGTGCCAGCCGCTGATCGCGGCCATGCCGCCGCATGCCACCTATATCGAGACCCATCTCGGCGGCGGCGCGCTCATGCAGCGCAAGCCGCCGGCGCTGCGCAACATCGGCATTGATCGCAACGCCCGCTCGCTCCGCACGTTCCGCTGCGACTACGAGGTGGAACTGGTGCACGGCTGCTGCCACCGCTTCCTGGCCCAGTTCCCGTTTGCGGGCGACGAGCTGGTCTACTCCGACCCGCCCTATCTGCACAGCACCCGCAAATCGCAGCGCCGCTACCGCTATGACTACACGCCGGCCGATCACGAGCAACTGCTGGCGTTGCTCAAGCGCCTGCCCTGCCAGGTGATGATCTCCGGCTACCCTTCCGAGTTATACGAGCGAGCGCTGGAAGGCTGGCACAGCCTGTCGCTGCAGGTGATGAACCAAGCCGGGGTGGTGACCGAGAAGCTGTGGTGCAACTTCGCCCCGGGGCGCCCGCACTGGCACACGTACGCGGGCCAGAACTTCACACAGCGGCAGTGCATCAAGCGCAAGGCCGCCAACTGGGGCAGGCGCTACGCAGCCATGCCGCCGGGCGAGCGGCTGGCGGTGCTGGCCGCCCTGATGGCGGTCGAGGCCGAGTGATGCCGACGCTCCACGACAAGTCCCTGCGCGCCGAACTGGAAGCCGCCAAGCAGCAGGTCGAGGCGCTGCGCAGCAGCGGCAAGCTGTCGCCCGAAGCCGACGCCGTGTTCCAGATGCTGCTGCCCTTGCTCACACTGCTGCTGACGGTCTTGCTGGAAAAGACCACCCGCAAAACCAGCCGCAACTCCTCCATCCCGCCCTCGCAGATGCAGGCCGAGGACGAAACCGCGCGGCGCGCCAAGTCGGGCCGCAAGCCAAATCCGGCCGAAGACCGCAGCGGCTCCACCCTGCAGCGAGTCACCACCGAGGAAACGCTCACCGTGGCGGCCTGTGACAGCTGTGGCGCCGATCTGTCGGATGTCACTCCGAGCGAGCGCGAACGCCGCGTGCTGTACGACATCGTCTTTCAGGTGGTCGAGCAGCGCGTCACCGCCGAGGTCAAGCAATGCCCCGACTGCCAGGCCCGCTGCAAGCCAGCCTTCCCCGCCAGCATGCCCGGCCCGCGCCAGTATGGCAGCGGCCTGCAGGCGTTCATCATCAACCTGCTCGTGGCCCACATGCTCTCCCTGCGGCGCGTCGTGGAGCTGGTCCGGGCGATCTCCGGCCTGCGCTTGTCCGAGGCCACCTGCCTGGGCTACATGCGCCGCCTGCAGCAGGCCTTGCAAGCTTGGGAAGAGGCCGCCAGCGCCCACCTGCTGGCAGCTCCGGCCTTGCATGCCGACGAGACCGGCCTGCGGGTCGACCGCAAGAACCATTGGCTGCATATCCTCACCGATGGCTCGCTGACGCTGAAGTTCCTGCATCCCAAGCGCGGCAAGGCAGCCATCGAGGCGATCGGTCTGATCCCAAACTATCGCGGCACGCTGGTGCATGACTGCTGGGCCTCCTACCTCAGCTACGCCGACTGCCGGCACCAGCTCTGCGGCGCGCACTTAATCCGTGAACTGACCTTCATTGTCGAGTCCAACGGCTACCGCTGGGCGCGGCTGATGAAAGCCCTGCTGCAACAGGCCTGCCACAGGGTCAATGCCAGCCAGGGCAAGGCCCTCAGCGCAGCCGCCTGCAAGGCCCTGCGCAAGCGCTACCGCACCATCCTGACCCAGGGCCGCAAGGAATTGCCCGCGCTGCCGCCCCGCAAACAGGGCCAACGCGGACCGCTCGCCAAATCCGATGCCCACAACCTGCACGAGCGGCTCGCCCAGCACGAAGAGTCCGTGCTGCGCTTCCTGCACGATGCCGATGTGCCCTTCACCAACAACGCCGGCGAGCGCGGACTGCGCATGTCCAAGGTCAAGATGAAAGTCTCGGGCTGCTTTCGCACGCTAGCCTTCGGCGAGGCCTATGCCCGCATCTCCAGCTACCTGCAGTCCATGCAAGCACTCGGCTACAATCCTCTGGTCGCCATTCAAATTGCGCTCGCCGGCAACGCTGTCGCCACGCTCGAACAACACTATGGCCCGACACCAACTCACGTCTCGACACCAACCGAGGCGTGAGTAGTTACGCCGTCTGAATGGGAAGCGTGTCCGTAGTTTGCAGCAGCAAGTCCTGCGCGGTGTTGTCTTCGCGGTTGGCCGGAGACTGTTTCGAAGGCTGGAATCCTACGCAGACTTGTCGGACAACCGCAGTCGCGCTTCCAACTCGCGGATCCGTTGATTCGCTTCGTCGCGTTCGCGCACCGCTTCGTCGCGTTCGCGCACCACTCCGTCGAGTTTGCGCAGCGCCTCGCTGGTTTCCGCGTGCGTGAGCATGTCCCGCCCCAGCCGTGGATCATGGAAGCGCAGCAGCCAGCGCTCGGCCCGCAACTCCGGCCCCAGCGCCTCGCTCCGGTGCCAGCCACCCGCTCGCACAGCCCGCACCCGCTCGTAGCGGCCACCTGTCAGCCGCCAGCCCTCCAGCCGCCCAGCAATCAACTCGCCCAGCGGGTCGAAGCGCCAGTATTCGAGCGCTCCCATCCGCTCGTACGTCGCGCGCTTGCTCGTCGCGTCGCGACGGCCCGTGGATCGCGACGCCACCTCCACCACGAAGCTCGGCACCACGCCGCCCTCCTCCCAGAGCAGATACGACTTGCGCGCCTGCTTGTGCACAGCGCCCAGCACCACGAACACGTCCGGCACCACCACGGCCGAGGGGTCGCCTTGGCGGTAGTACAGCGCCATGCTGCCAGCCACATAGGCGTCTTGCCGGGCCTTGAAATGCGTATCCAGCTGGTCGCGCATGTCGATGATCGACCGCGCATGCGGGTCCGTCTCCATCAGGACCTTGCCGTCGGAGTAGGGGTATTCCACCGGTTGTCCCGCGGCCGGGTCGGTGAGGGCTTCCAAGAGTGCGTCGGGAGCGGCCATGGCCGCATGATAGCAGGCGGGATTGCGCCCGGGGCGCAGTCGGCTCGGGCCTGCTGATCACGTCCCGTTCGCTCGGCGCAGGCGGCTGAGGCCGAGCGTCAAACCAGCAGAGAATCGCTCGCTACGATCAAACTTGCCTCCATCGTCAAGCAGGTGCCGAGACAGGGAGTCTAGTACAGATCCTGCCCAAGCTGGGTGCCCCAACGAGCCTACAGTGGTCCCGGCCGGCCGGTCGGGCTCCGCAGGCTCCGTCAGTGAACGTAGATGAACTCGTTCAGGCCCATGACGGCATGGCAGTATTGCGCCAGCGGGCTCAGGGCGTTCATGGACTCAGCCTCCGTGCCTGCCTCCAGCCCGCCAGTGCCCCGTTGACCGAGAAACGACAGGCCGATTTCGCGCTCTTCCGCGGTCGGTGGCCGAGAAAGAGCGATCCGGTATACCGACTCGATCTGAAGGCCGGGATCGCCTCCGACTCTGTCCTGCACCCGTTGTGCGAAGCGTTCCGCCTGCTCCCACACGAACGGCGCGTTCAGCATGAAGGCAGTGCTGCTCGGTGTCGTGCTGACGTCACGAAGGCCGATGCTTTGCGTGTTGTCCGGCGGGTCGAAGATCTTGAGAACCGGATGGAGGTGGAAGCGCGGCGACATCAGGTAGATGGACCGGCGCCAGGTCTCGGGCGTGTCGTAGAAGGGGGTCTTGCGATCGCCAATGGGTGTGCTCGGACCGTAAATGTTCATGCGCAGAGCGCCGGAGACGCTCAAGATATGATCGCGGATGACTTCCGCTTCCATGCGCACGGGCCTGCGGTGCCACAGGTACTCGTTGTAAGCATCGTGCCGGGCTTGGGCCAAATTCGTGCTGGCCGCCTGTTTGTACACGGCGGAATTCATGATCAGCCGGTGGATCGGTTTCAATTGCCAGCCCTCCCGGATGAGCTGGGACGCTAGCCAATCCAGTAGAGCGGGGTGCGTGGGCTCGGTGCCGAGTTTGCCGAAATCATTCGGCGTGCTAACGATGCCGCGCCCGAAATGATGGTGCCAGAGACGATTGACGATCACCCGGGCCAGCAATGCACCGGCGCCATGCTCGACATCGGTGAGCCAGTTCGCAAGCATCCCAAGCTTCGACGGCTCAAACTGCGCCTCGACGCCATCGGTGGCCTCGTGACGGGGCCACCAATCCGTCGGGCTGCGACCGTCCCGCATCAAGACGCGCAGGAACCCCGGCTCGACCGGCTTGACGGGGCGCCGCCAGCTGCCGGCGGCCAGAAGATGGGGCGTAGTCAATTCCAATGGCACGTACTTGCCGCCTGCGTCTGGCTTGACCTCGGCTTCGTCGAAGAACACAGCCGTCAGCTGGTAATACTCCTCGGCCGTGATCGGGTCGATCTTGTGGTCGTGGCAGCGCGCACACCCGATCGTGAGGGCAAGGAACGCTTGGCCGGTCGCCGATACCATGTCGTCGAGGCGGTGAAACTTGCGGTCGTTCGGGTTATCGGTCTTGCTCAGGCTGGTTCCAAGCTGAACGAACATGCCCAGGTCCTGCCGCCCGGCGGGAAGACTATCCATGGCGCCGGCTACTTGGTACCGGACGAATTCGTCGTAAGGCAGGTCGTCGTTGAACGCGCGAATCACGGCGTCGCGGTAGCGATACGCCTCCTCTCGAACTGCGTTGTCCTGCTCGTGTGCTCCGAGGCTCTCGCCAAAGCGAGCCGCGTCCAACCAGTGCCGGCCCCAGCGTTCGCCGTAGTGCGGGCTGGTGAGCAGCCGGTCAACGAGCTCGCGAAACGGTGCTGCAGCGGAATCTCGAACGAATGCCTCCACTTCGTCAGGCGCTGGCGGCAGGCCGATCAGATCGAAGTAGGCGCGGCGGATCAGGGTGGTCCGCTCAGCCTCCTGTGAAGGGCGAAACTGCATCTCGCGCAGCTTGGCGAGGACGAAACGATCAATCGGCGAGCCACTCCACGCGGCCTCAACCGGATTCGCCGCCGACACCTGAGGCGGATCGACAGGACGCAGCGGCCGGAAGGCCCAGTGGCGACGTCCTGCTTCGAGATCCATGGCCGCCGTATCGACAGCCTGCGCATCCCTCGGGTCGGGTGCGCCGAGGGTCACCCACTGGACGAAATCTGCGATGACCGAGTCGGGCAGCTTGCCGCCGGGCGGCATTTGCAAGTTGCCGTTGGTGTACTCCAGCGCCTCGATCAGCGTCGACTGGTCGGGTTGTCCCGGCACGACAGCGGGCCCCCGTGACCCGCCCTGCTCGACACCGGCCCGGGTGTCGAGCTGCAGCTTCCCCATCAGCGTTCCCGCGCGGGCGGCCTCGGACGAATGACACTGATAGCACTGTTCGGCCAGCACCGGGCGGATCTTCTTCTCGAAGAAGTCGATATGGTCTTGAGCGAGTGCTGCGGGAACTCCGAGCAGGCTGACGGCGATGAAGAATCGGAAAAGGATCACGCGACGGCCCTGCGCCAGTACTCGGAATTCTATGTCGAATGGTCGAATGAAGTCCACTAGACTCCTTGTCTAGGCGTAGCGTTTACAGATGAGTCAAGTTTACGCGGCGATCGGCTGGCCCTCCCAGAGTCGGTCGATCTCGCGATCGAAGCGCTGTACGGCCTTCTGCAGGGGCGTGGGGTCGGAACCGCCGGCATCGAAGACCACCGACAGAGACGGGCGCAGCACGCGGGCGTAGGTGCGCTGGAAGCACAGCGCCGTGCGCAGGCCCTGCTCGGTCACACGGTAGCGGCGCGTGCGCGGGATGCGCTCGATCAGGCCCCGCAAGCGCAGTCGCCGCAGGTCGTAGGTCATGCGGCCTGCGCCCCACGCCTCCGCGCTACTGCCCAGCAGGGGCGCGACCCGCTCGCGCAACTGCCGGTGGGTGAAACCGTGCGGCAGCAGCCGGAAGCTCGCTAGGGACGCCAGCAGGGCCTGCACGCGGCGGTCCCCGAAGCGTAGCGACGCTGCCCGCTGCCCCTCGATCTGGGCCGCCGCTTGGAGTCGCTCGAAGCGCTCGGCTCCCAGCGTGCAGTCGTGGCTGAGGCGTTCGACGCACAGCAGGCGTCGGTTGGCTTGGAAGCCGATCTTTTTCAGATGCTCGAGGTTGCCCAGCCGACGCCCGACTCCGAAGTCGTAGCTGTCGTTGATCGTGGTCTCGGTGCGCAGCGCGCGCCCTTCTTTGAAATATTGCTTGATGCGGGTGCTCTTGTAGTCGAAATGCAGCGAGGGGTCCACCCCGGCGGTGATCACGCGCGTGCGGAAGCGTGACGGCGTGCGCTTGCTAACCCGGCGCTGGAACACCAGCTGGACGTGGTCGGGCCGGCCGATGTCGAGGTTCTCGCGGATGACCTCCTCGAAGAACATGCGCCCCTGCTGCGGGCGGTCGAAGACCTGCGTGAGCGAAAACTCCGCCTGCAGGATGGAGAGTTGGTAGCGCAGCCCCGCGGCGCGGTCTGCGGCCGTGAACGGATGCGGCAGCCGCGCCAGCCACTTGCGCGCCAAGGCGTCGATCTTGGCGGCGCTGAGCTGGCGGCAGATCTGTGCCAGCCGCTCGGGATCCTCGCAACTCAGGATGCCGTTGTCGAGCGCTTCGAAGGCAATGCCCTGCTTGGCCAGCTGGCGCTTGACGTACTCGTGACCGTTAATGCAAACCTTGGCGCCGTACGGGAAATACGAGCAGAATTTGAGGAAGAAGGGGCCGAAGTCGTCATCGACGGCGTAGAAATAGTAGGCGTTGGGCAGGGCTGTGGAGAAGGCCAGCTCGGGCGAGCGGCGGCCGGTGGCGGGATCGGTCTCGGCCTGGGTGCGCAGCACGCGCGCCTTCTCCTGCGCCTTGCCGATGTACAGCACGCCCTCGCCGCCGCGCCACTGCCGCAGGTAGGCCTGGGTGCGCTCGTCCTTGCGCTCGCCTCTCTCGAAGCGGATCAAGTCGATGTTGCCCTCGCGGGCGAAGGCCTCGATGGCGGCCACGAAGCTGCGCGTCATCGGGGCCATCAGGGCCGGGGAGGGCACCGGGCAGCCGCGCACTTGGCGGAAGAACCAGGCCGCCCCGCCCGGGGTCTGCAGCAGCGGCTGGTAGAGATTGAGGTAGAGCCGGTCGACGCACTCGACCTCCAGGGTGACATGCTCGGAGATGGCTTCGGCGACGTTGCGTGCTACAGTCATGGCGCGGGTTCGGGGCGATGGGCTCCCCACACAACCGTCATGATACGGACACTGTCGCCTAGGCGACCATACGGCGGCCCCGGCCGCAGAGCGGAGCAGCGTCCGGAGCCCGCACTCCATCGCGAGTATGACCACGCAGCTTCGAACCGAGTCTCGTCGGTCTGAGGCTCAGCCTCGCTAGGCGAAGTACAGATCATGTCCACAGGGGACCGTGACCCTACTTGATGTGCGCCTGAGCGGAGAGCCCTTTCTCCTCGTTGCCTATTTCGCCCTTGAATCGTCGGGAACCGATCCACAAGAACACCCAGGGAGGCCCCGCTACTCCCGGAAACGTGCAAGATGAGCTGATTCTCTTCGCGGGAGGGACGTGTGGGGTACTGCTAGGCAGATATCTGTCTTAACCCTTTGCACAGTAGAGGCTTAACCCCATCCGGCCACATCCTGTACAGACTCGCGGGGAAAATTACAGAGTCGGGCGGGAAGCTGAACCAGCAGTTCGGGTTCACTGCTGTAGAATGGCGATCTCCAATCGAGTCGCTCGCACACACTTCACGATGCCCTTTGTCGCCGCCGTCGTACAAGACTGCCCCGTCGTCTTTGACCGGGACAGGACGGTCGACAAGATTGGCGCTCTGACGAAGCAGGCTGCGGAAACAGGCGCTCGACTAGTGGTCTTCCCCGAGGCCTTCCTGTCGTCCTACCCGAAGGGCCTCGACTTTGGAGCGCGGGTGGGTGGGCGGACTACGCAGGGCCGACAGTATTTCCAGCGCTACCACGACAGCGCGGTCGACATCCCGGGACCTGGGATCGACCGGCTTGCCGAGATTTCCGGTGACAACGAAACCTACTTGGTCGTGGGTGTCATCGAGCGCGAACGCGGCACGCTCTACTGCAGCGCCGTCTTCCTGAGCCCGGATGGACAGTACCTAGGTAAGCACCGGAAGCTGATGCCGACCGGGATGGAGCGCGTCATCTGGGGGTTCGGCGACGGCTCGACACTGCCGGTCTACGACACCCCCCTGGGACGACTGGGAGCAGTAATCTGCTGGGAGAACTACATGCCGCTGCTCCGCACGGCCATGTACGGCAAGGGGATCCAGCTGTACTGCGCTCCGACGGCGGACGATCGGGACACCTGGCATTCCTCGATGACCCACGTAGCGCTCGAAGGCCGGTGCTTCGTGCTTTCCTGCTGCCAGTACCTGACGCGGGGAGACTGCCCGAACGACTATCCCGCTGTCCAAGGTGACGATCCGTCGACAGTGCTCATGCGGGGTGGCAGCGCGATCATCAGCCCGCTAGGGGACGTTCTGGCCGGTCCCCTGTACAACCAGAAAGGGATCCTCACTGCGGAGATCGACATCGCTGAGATCACGCGTGGCAAGTACGATTTTGATGTCGTCGGACACTACGCACGACCCGACGTGTTCCGTCTGGAAGTGAACGAAGAGTCGAATTCGACTGTGGTGATCAAGTGAATCGCCGGCAAGCTGGGCGACGACCTGACGCGGGCCACTTCGGCCAGCATCATGAAGTAGGCCGGGCTGAAAGCGGAGTGACCAGACCGATGCGCTACACGATCATCATCGAAGAATCGCCGAGGAACTACGCCGCCTACGTTCCGGACCTGCCGGGGTGCGTCGCCACCGGCGCTTCCGAGGCAGAGGCGGTCCGCGAGATCCGCGAGGCCATCCGGTTTCACATCGAGAGCTTGCGCCAACACCACGAGCCGGTGCCGGAGCCGCCCTGTACAGCGACTGTCGTCGATGTAGTTGCGCTCGCTGGGTGACGCTCGCTTCAAAACCACTCTCGAACGAGGCCCCCGATCTGCTGTGACGAGTCGGAGGCTCGATCAACAGCAACGATGCCTGATGCGATGGACGTTCATGTTGGCGCCGCTGTCCGGGTGGGCCTTTACAGTGAGCAGCGTGTCCGCTCTGCCGGCTGACCGCCGCCGCAGGCTCCTTGGGCTGCCCATGCATGAGAAATGTCGCGGGCATTTGCCTTCGCACCGGGCCAATCACAGCAACTCAGAACCTGGCGCGGTCAAGTTCGATGTGAAGAGCCATTTCGGATCTGTGCCCGGGGTCCAAGAAGTTTCCGACGGACTGTCCGCTTGACAGATGTTGTCGAATATGACAACGTATGGCCTGAGCCACGGCACAAGGCCGGTCGGCTCGATCCGTGCGGCGCGACAGGCCTGCGAGACATTTCCTGTGATCGTACGGGACCGGACAAACACGGCGCTGACGATAGCTGCCGAGGGAGGCTAGGCGGACATTGCAAAGCCGTTGAGAGGGTCTTCCCGGTCTGATGCTGAAAGAAATCGAAGTCGGGTATCAAGATCCCGAAGGCCGAGATCGACTTGGTCGGAGGTCGTTTGACTCGCCTGAAAGGGGAATCGCTGAAATGAGCGAGAGTGACTTTGAGCTGATCGACGGAAGCGGCAATGTGTTTCGCGACCTCAATGACCCGCATGCAGACCTGAAACAGGCCAAGGCAATTCTCGCGGCCTGGATCATCGCCATACTGGATGATCGCGGGCTGTCGGTGAGAAAGGCCGCCGCGCTGACCCGGTTCGCCGCTGCAGACTTCTCGCGCATTCGCAATGCCGATCTGGGGCGGTTTACGGTCGATCGGTTGATGAAGATGCTCGCCGCCCTTGACGGCAGTCTGCGGGTCACGCTCCACGTCGATGCGAGGCGTGCTACCGAGGTACCGGTGACAAGCCCTAGCTGACGGGGCTTGAGGATGTGGCCAAGAGTGAAGGCCGCCTGCAACCTTCCCGACCCGTGGGAAAAGGGATGGACGCCCTGCAGGGCGAGATGCGCGAGTTCGTCGGGTGCGTGAACGACCCGACGGAATGAACGGTAGACGACGAGAACTCCCTCTCGAATGCGCTCATCCGGGTGAGGACGCGATCTACGGCAAGGCCTCGGGAGCGTGCAGCCGATTAGCGCGCTTGAAGAGTATTGCGCGGGGGGTAGCCAGTCACTCCGCCTCGAGCGCGAGTCGGAATGCCGCCGCTTCCTCGCTATTGCGGGCCAGCAGGATGTCCCCTGCCAGCGCTGGGTGGTTCCATGTCTTGCCCTCAATCCCCGGGTGCCGGGCGACCTCCTCGAACCGATCGGGTGTCGCAGCGACGGTCACCAGCTCTCCGCGCTCCGACAGGACGAGCAGCAGGTCTTGGTCGGCCAGCAGCAGCAGTTGGCCATGCCCGTACCGGCCGCCCTTCCAATTCCTGCTGCCATCCTCGATGTCGATGCAGGCGAGAATGCTGCCGTCGAACCCGAAAGCATGGCGTTCATGCACGACGAAATCGTTGAAGTAGGGTTTCAGCCGCGTCGATTCCCAGCGCTCGGCGACGCCCCATTTGCCGCCGCCGCGCGCCACTGCAATGTGGCGCAGACTGAAGCCGTTTCCATCCGGCACCAGCAGGCCTCCCTCCCGCACCGCAGCCGGTTGCACGATTCGGTCGCCGCCGGGCCACGAGTGCTCCCATAGCACCCTGCCGTCTCGCGGAGCGACGCTCGTCAGGCCCGAACTGCTCAAGAGCAGGACTTGGGCTTCCCCGTCAATTGTCAGCGGGTGTGGCGAGCTGTAACCCCCAGATCCCGCCGGGCCGAACCAGCGCGGCTCGCCGGTGGCCCGGTCGTAGGCAGCCAGTGTGCCCGAAACGGCGACGACGACGAGGTCGCCGACTGCAAGCGGCGAGCCTGCGAATCCCCAGTCCGGCACGGTCGTGCCGGCGTCGGTTGCAGCGTTGCGCGACCAGAGCACGGTGCCGTCGGCCGCGTCGAGGGCGTTCAAGATGCCAGTAGCCCCAAGAGCGTACACCCGGCCCTCGCTCAGCGTGGGCGTCGCGCGCGGACCGGGACCGACATGCGAGTCCCAGAACCTCGCCTTGTCGCGGTGCATCCACACCAGCTCGCCGGTGTCAAGGGCATAGCAGGTCACGGCTTCGTCGTCGCCGACCTGCTCTTGCGTATAGATGAGGCCGTTGCTGACCGCGAACGACGAAGTGCCCGGACCGAGCGGCCGGCGCCACAGTAATTCAGGCGGCGACGCGTCCCAGTCTGTATTGATGCGGACTCCCCGAACGGCGCCGTCGCGATCGTGTCCGCGGAATCCGGGCCAATCGCCCCTGGCCGACGTCCCTAGCTGAGCGGCAAGGCTTGAGTCCGGCTCGTCGCCTTTCGCTTCCAAGAACCGCTGTTCGGCGGTCTTGGCCCACCGCCATCTCAACTCTGCCGCGCCCGCCCCTGTGATTCCGTCGCTCCGAAGCAGCGTCCACACGCCGCAGGAAAGCAGGATCGCCGCGGCCATCGCCGTTCGCCTAGACCTGGCCGCCAGTCGTCGTGTGCCCACGGCCGCTACAACGATCGCGAGGCTTGCGACCGGGACGGCGTAGAGCAACATCAGCATGCCCATCATTCCGCCCGCAATCGACTCGTCGACGAGGCGCGATGCCACAAAGAGCGCGACAGCTGCCAAGGCGATGAAGCCCAAGCGCTCCGGACGCGGCGCACGGCTCAGGAATGCCCACCACACCGCGACGGCCAAGCCTCCGGCCAGCGCGCCGGCGGCGGAGATGATTCCGGTCACAGGGCCCGGCACGGCTACCGGCAGAGCAACCCAGCACAGCCATTGCACGGAGATTGCGGCCACGCCGGGCCACAACCGCAGCTCCACCTGATCGCTAGGGTTCGTGTCGTGTTCTTGGCTTGTCTGCATTCGGCCAACCGAGGGTCCATCCGCCCCGGCGAGACGCTCGAAGGCAGACGCTCAGCATAGGTCACTCTCGACAGCGTTCTGGTTCGGTACGGAATCCAAAGGACTTAGATCTGTTCCAGCGCGCCGGCGTGTCGTCCGGATCGTACGAGTCTACGTTCCGCTGCGGACTCAGCAGACCTTCGCTGCATCGAGACCCGAGCTCGCGAGAACTGTGCCGATGGGGGGCGAGGTCGATTTCGGTGGACGTACCGAAGTGCGAGGCCTTAAGCGCAGATTTTGTCGGTTCGAGCCAGGGCCCGGTATCACATGGGGGCGCCGCCGGGGGCGGCTTTCGCGCCCGCTAGCCGTCACTGATTTCCCTTGTGTCCGGATTGAAGACCTTGCGTCTCCCGCTCCACAGCGAATCCGTCGCCATAATGCCTGCGATCGAATGTCCGTATCCCGCCTCCACCGGCGCGTAGACCGCATCGCGATCTCGTTTTCGAATCGCGTCTAGCCAGTTGGCCATGTGGTGCAAACCCGGCTTCTCCGGAATCTCCAGCTCCTCGGTGAGGGCGTCCGGATGTTCGCTGCCGTCTCCGGATAGGCGCCAGGTGTCCTCCACCTCGAGAGTTCCCAGTGTCCCCAGCACATGCGTAGCCCTACCCGCCTTCGTGCTCAGGCAGACGGAGAAGCTCGCGGGGAAAGTCCTTGCACCGTGACCGTACTCGAGAGCCACCTGGACGGTGTCGGGATTCTCCCGGTAGTCGTGATAGCGATACAGGCCCCCGTGCGCCACGAGACTGGCCGGATAAAGCTCGCCGGTCAGCATGTGAACCACGTCGATACCGTGGGACATCCATTGGTCGATGATCCCGCTCGAGAAATCACGGAACAGACGGAACGAGCGGTAGATCTTTCGATCGAACGGGCGGTCCGCCTTCCCCATTAGGAAGGCCTTCCAGTCGACATCGCTGTCCCTGACCGACTCGAGGTCTTCTTCCGACTTCGCCCATCGGTACGGGCTGTACATGTTCCAGATGACGTCAGCCTTGACGACTTCCCCGATGCGGCCTTCCTTGACGATGTCGGCAGCCGAACGGTAGCGAGGGAAGCTCCTGCGCTGGGTGCCGACTTGGATCACCCGGTCTGAACGCTCGGCAGTCGCCATCGCTTCGTTGACCTCCGAGAGGACGTTCCCCATCGGTTTCTCTACGTAGACATGCTTTCCGGCTTCCAATGCAGATTTCATCATCTTGGCGTGCGTGTGATCAGGAGTGGCGATCATGACCGCGTCGATCTCCTCGTTCGCAAGCATGTCTTCGAAATGGCCATAGGTCTTCGGCTCGGCTCCATAGGACTCTGCCACCAGCTTGGCCGCAGCCTGGAGGTGCTTGGTCCAGGTGTCGCACACCGCTCCGACCCGGGCGTTGTACTTGCTGCCGTATTCGATGCATTGCCTAGTCAGCTGCATGCCCCGGACACCGGGACCGATGATGCCGACCTGGATGCGATCGTTCGCGCTCTGAGCTGATGCCGTGCGCCGCGTGGTGGCAAGCGCCAGGCCCGCAGCCGAGGAGGTTTTGAGAAAGTGACGCCGCTTCATTGCTGGGTGTGCATATTGTGCCGCATTTGGTGCCGCCGCGGGAATTCGGCGGAGACGTCCGCTCCTCTTACAAGCTGGCGCGGGCAGCGCATTTGCCATCCTGCTGCGATGCGGAATCCACACGCCCGCCTGGATCGATCGTGGTTGAACCGTCCGAATTTCGGGAATCCGATTTCCACCATGAGATCTCCAGCGTTCGGAAGAACGACAAGAGCCGGAGGAGCGCGCGTGGTTCAAGTCGCTCTACGCTACGATTTCTGAGCGCGCCGCGTCGGTCACTTGGATCTTGGTCAGCGGGCACCGAAAACGGTGAAGTCAGGCAGCAACCACCGCAAACCGCGCGGACGCTTGGGAGCGCTGCTGCTCGCTGCGTTGGCAGCGGCCTTGTGCGCGTGCCAGGACGTGCCGGAGGCCTCGGACCCGCCCAACATCGTCTTCATCCTGGCCGATGACCTCGGTTACGGGGATCTCAGTTCCTACGGCGCGACGGCGATCCAGACGCCGAACATCGATCGCCTGGCGAGCGAAGGCGTGCTCTTCACTGACGCCCATAGCCCGTCTTCGGTATGCACTCCCACTCGATATGGCCTGCTGACGGGACGCTACTGCTGGAGAACGTGGCTGACGCGAAGCGCATTGAGCTCGGATGCGCCGCTGCTGATTGACGAGAACCGCCCGACGTTGGCTTCCGTGCTGCGATCGGCCGGGTACTACACCGCCCACATCGGGAAGTGGCATCTGGGATTCGGTCGCGAGGACGGTTACGCCAAGAACCGAGAGGGGCAGGGCGAGCCGAATTCCTGGCGGAGCAGAGAGGGCGGCCCCGACTGGAACGGGGAACTGAAGCCCGGCCCGCTCGAGGTCGGCTTCGACTACTTCTACGGGATCCCTATTGTCAACTCCTACCCGCCATACGTTTTCGTGGAGAATCATCGCGTCGCTCGCCTGGAACAGGACGATCCGATCGGACGGATGGAATCACGTTACTTGGGGGAGATGCAGGGCGGGCAGGCCGCGCGCTGGAAAGACAATGAACTCGCAACAGAGCTCACTGCAAGAACGACTTCCGTGCTGGAGGGGCTCGCGAACCAGGAACGGCCGTTCTTCCTCTACTACGCCCCGCACCAGCCTCACCGACCATTCACCCCGCATGTCCGGTTCAAGGGAGCCAGTCAATTCGGCGTGTACGGTGACTTCATCGAAGAGCTGGACTGGTCGGTCGGGGAGGTGCTTGGCGCGCTGGCGCGGCTGGGGCTGGCAGAAGACACACTGGTGATCTTCTCGAGTGACAACGGCGGGCTGGTGGACCCGGCTTCGAGCAACGCCCAGCGGGGGGCCGGCTACGGTGACGGATCGGGAACGCCTGCGGCGCCCGCAGTCGAGCACCTGGCCAACGGGCCCGTTCTCCGCGGCGGCAAGGGCGATATCTGGGAAGGCGGTCACAGGGTTCCCTTCCTGGCTCGGTGGCCGGGTAAGATCAAGCCCGGCACCCGTTCGGGGGAAACGATCAGCCTGACCGATATGCTGGCCACGTTCGCCGCATTGGCGGGACAAGATCTGGCGCCTGAGGCCGGCCCTGACAGTTTCAACGTGCTGCCCGCCCTGCTCGGAGGCAAGCCCGACCGTTCGCCGCTCCATCCAAGGGTCATGCAGAGCGGTGGCGTGAGCGGGATGCTTTCGATTCGCGAGGGCCCGTGGAAGTTGATTGACGGCCAGGGCGGCGGCGGGTATCGCGACGGGGTTGCCAAGCCCGGCGAGCCGCCGCAACTGTACAACTTGAGCGAAGACCTCGGAGAAGAGAACGACGTGTATGCCCGGCATCCGGAGGTCGCCGCGAGGCTGCGGCAACTCCTGCACAAGATCAAGGCGGAAGGACGCAGTCGATGATCCATCGCGGGCGGCCCTAGCCGGTCGACCGGAGACAAGCAAATGAACCCTGCAATGCGAACTCACCTATGGGCGATGGCGTCGCTCTTGCTGATCCTGGCCGGATGTGGATCGTCCCCGGCCGATCGTCCGAACATCGTGTGGATCTCGCTCGAAGACATCACGCCGATGATGGGTGCGTACGGAGACGAGTACGCTCGCACGCCGGTCTTCGACGGCTTGGCTGCGGAGGGTATCCGCTACGAAAAGGCCTACTCGGTATCCCCGGTCTGCTCTCCGTCACGCTCGAGCGTGATTACGGGCATGTACCCCAACTCGCTGGGGAGCATGCATCACCGCAGCAACACAAGACCGCCGGCGTTTTCGAAGATGCTCCCCAATGTTCTCCGCGAGGCAGGCTATTACACGACCAACAGCGCCAAGAGGGACTACAACATGGGAGGCGACGACTGGCACGAGAGCAGCAGTGAAGCCCATTGGAGGAATCGGCGCGAGAAAGACCAGCCGTTCTTCGCCGTGTTCAATCTCGGAGAGTGCCATTCGAGCATCACGAAGATTCCGGAAGACGAGATCGTCGAGGCGCGCCTGTCCCGGCTCAAGCCGGAGGATTTCCACGACCCGACGGAGGCTCCCATTCCGCCCTACCACCCCGATGTGCCGCAGTTTCGCAGGGCTTGGGCGCGCTACTACGATGCGGTGACACAGGTCGACTATCGGGCCGGCGATCTGATTGACCAGCTCAAGGAGGACGGGCTTTGGGAGGACACGATTGTGTTCGCGTGGTCCGATCACGGCGTGGGCATGCCGCGGGGCAAGCACACGGCGTGGGAACAGGGCCTGCACGTTCCCCTGATCGCGCGCTTCCCGGAGAAGTACCAGCACCTCGCGCCCGCAGACCCGGGCTCGGTGATCGGCGGGCTGGTGACGCTGATGGACCTGGGCCCTTCAGCTTTGTCTTTGGCGGGGATCGATCCGCCCGCGCACATGCACGGCAGGCCGCTGTTTTCCAAGCGCCGCGGCGATGTCGAGTACAGGGACTACGCCTTCGCCATGCGTGACCGGCTTGACACCCGGTCAGAGATGGTCCGCACGGTACGCGACCAACGATATCGCTACCAGCGGAACTTCTACCCGCAGCTTCCGTTCAAGCCGTTCGAGGACTATGAGTTTGACGCAGTGGTGGTGCGGCACTGGGTCGAGCTCGCGCGTCAGGGAAAACTCACCGGCCCCCAGGAAATGCTCGCCATGCGGTTCAAGCCGATCGAGGAGCTCTACGACTCGGCCGACGATCCTCATATGGTCAGAAACGTTGCCGGCGATCCCGAATACGCGGAAGTGCTCCAGCGAATGCGCGGCCGGCTGAGCGAATGGATGCTGGAAACGCGTGACCTCGGCGTTCTCGACGAGACGGAAATGCTCGAGCGCGAGAAAGGAGCCGCATCCCCGTGGGACCTAGGGCAGTCGCTGGAGAACTACGAGCGGATTCTCGACACTGCCAACCTGCAGCTGGAGGGACGGACGGCGATTCCCGAATTGATCTCCCGAACCCAAGATCCCGACTCGGCAGTCCGCTTCTGGGCGGCGCTGGGCTTGGCGGTCGCCGGGCAGTTCGGCGGAGCGGAAGCAGTTTCGAGCGTCGCGCCGGCGTTGGAGGCGGCCTTGGAGGATGAGTCGGTCAGCGTACGCCTCACCGCGGCCGAAGGCCTGTTCAACCTGGGACGCTACGAGAAAAGCCTGCCGATCCTGATCGAGGCGTTGGATCATCCCAGCGTCGATGCTCAGATCCGCGCCGGCTGCATTCTCGATTCACAGCCGCCAAACGCGAACCAAGAGCTCCAGCCCGCCATCGGACCGCTCCAGCGGACTGTGGACAGATTCGAACAGCAACCGCGTTTCGGGGCAACCAACAACCCCTTCAAGCGAGCCCTCAAGGCCATCAGCGGCGACGAGCTTTACTACCGCTGGGGTCCGGGCGCCTCGGGATCGCCCCGGGACGAACCGGAGGCAGGCTAGGGGCCGAAACGCAGTTCAGGGGCAACGCATGAGCACGGAATTCGGCAGCCTCACCCAAAGGGCGGTCGTCGGCTTGGCCTTCGGGGGAGTGCTGCTGGCGTCGGCCTGTTCCAGCGGGGCGGTCTCCGACAAGCCCAACATCATCGTTTTTCTGGTCGACGACATGGGGCTGATGGACACCTCGGTTCCGATGCTGACCGATGAAGACGGCAAGCCTCAGCGCCACCCGCTCAACGACTGGTATCGCACGCCGAACATGGAGCGGCTGGCCGCGATGGGCACCCGGTTCAGCAACTTCTACGCGCACAGCGTCTGCTCGCCGACGCGCATCTCGATCATGACCGGGCAGAACGCGGCCCGCCACCGAACTACCGACTACATCAATCCCTGGCAGGACAATCGCACTCTCGATAACAAGGCATTCCCCCTCGCGGTGTCGCAACGCGGTCCGCCGGAGTGGAATTGGGCCGGCCTGAAGCAGCGAGACGTGACGCTGCCAACGCAGCTAAAGCAAGTCGGCTACGCGACCATCCACGTCGGGAAGGCGCATTTTGCTCCCTTCGATCACGAGGGAGCCGACCCACTGAACCTCGGCTTTGACGTGAATGTCGCCGGCTCCGCCATCGGAGCGCCGGGGTCTTATCATGGCCAGGCCGATTACGGGAAACGGTCCACGAGTCTGCTGGCGCGCCCGGTGCCAGGCCTGGACAAGTACCACGGCACGGACACCTTCCTGACCGAAGCCCTGACGCTGGAAGCCAAGAGTGAAGTAGACAAAGCACTCGCTGCGGGGAAGCCGTTTCTTCTATATATGTCTCACTACGCAGTGCACTCGCCCTTTCACTCCGACGCTCGTTTTGCGGCGCGTTACCGAGACCGAGGCAAGAGCGATCGAGCCCAGAACTACGCGACTCTCATCGAAGGCATAGACAAGTCGCTGGGAGACCTGATGGATCACCTTGAAGACAACGGCATCGCCGAGAACACGCTGGTCATTTTCCTCGGGGACAACGGAGGAGATGCGCCACTGGCGGGCACGGACGACATTTCCTCCAGCGCGCCTCTGAGGGGCCGAAAGGGCAGCAAGTGGGAAGGCGGCGTGCGCGTTCCCTTCATCGCCGCCTGGGGCAAGTCCGACGCCAACAACCGGTGGCAGAAGAAACTGCCAATCCCCGCCGGTGGCATTCGCCAGGAGGTCGGAGTCTGCTACGACCTGTTCCCCACCATCCTGGATTTGGTCGACGCGACGGTCCCAACAGGCCATCAGGTTGATGGCCAGAACCTTAAGCAACTGCTGATCGGGCAATTGGATCCGAAACATCGGAACGAATTCCTGAACCACTACCCCCACCCGCGTCGGGGGCAGAGCCATTTCTTCACTACCTGGCGCACGGGAGACTGGAAGGTGCGCTACGAGTATCTTGCCGAAGGTCATGAGCGTCACGCCCTGTACAACTTGGCGACGGATCCGAGCGAGTCTCGAAACCTCGCGGCGGAGAGTCCGGAACAGCTCGCGAGCATGATGGAAGGCATGGTGCGGGAACTGGAATCCATGGAGGCGGTGTATCCGTTGGACGCCGGGCTCCCGCTGGAACCGGTCGTTCCAGAGCAGTAGGAGGCAGGGATGTCTGTGATTCGGTTGAACATGCGCGAGGCGAAGACGCACCTCTCGAAACATGTCGCGAAGCTCAAGGCGGGTGACCGGATCATTCTCTGTCGCCGGAACCGTGCGATTGCGGAGATTCGCCCGATCGTGGAGCCTACCGACGAACCGCGTCCGATTGGATTGGGCAAGGGACTCGCGGAAATCCCGGATTCATTCTTCGAACCACTGCCGGATGAGGTCTTGGATCGGTTCGAGCGCAAGTTGCGCTGAAGGGATGCGAGACGATGCGCCTCCTGCTGGATGCCGCCACCTTCATTTGGCGGCCTTGCGCGCCCGGCTCCTTGAGCCCGAGCTGTGTCTTGGCGGTAACCAAGGTCACTTCCCGGTCGGACTCCAAGTCTGGCAGCCAAGCCACCACGGCACGCATGAAGGCCCTCTCTTCCTCAGGCGTTTCATATTCAACGAGGGATCGCACGACTAGTACCCCGCGTCCGCCGCTCGTAGCGAGCACCGTCTGGTGCCCGTCCGTCGCCCGCCTAACTACGCGGCCGGGATCGACTCTAAGGTCGGCTATGGGCAATACGTCCGCTAGGTTCGTTGTGCCCAATCTGTCGCACCTCAGTGAGCTGTTAGCCTGATCATGGCGCCTAGCGAAGTTCCGCTTCGGTCCTGTCCACTCTCGCCGCAGTCTGCTCTCTTGGCCGCTTCATCGTAGTATTTCGTCATGAGTTGGGAACAACTCGTCGCATTCAACATCGCTCTCCTAGTCGCCATCGCGAGCCCAGGGCCTGCGCTCGTGATGGCGACCCATACTTCTGTAAGCAAGGGACGTGCCGCTGGGATTGCAGCTGGGGCCGGCCTAGCCTGAGTTTGCCATTTTAGATTTTCGCGGACACATAAGTCACTATATAGAAATGACATAGCACTTTGCACACGTCCAGTATGTCACTACATTTTGTTTCAAAAGGCGGCCATTTCACTCAATCGGCGTGCGGCTCCGGACGCGGTGCAGTTGCGGCTGAACGCCGGCCGCCCGGGCCAAGGCGGCCGCTTCCGAGTCCGGGCGGGAGTCTTGGCGGCACTCGATGCGCTCCCCTTCGGCGCTCACCAGCGTGGTCGTCAGGCGCATCCAGTTCGCCAGCTTGCGGCGGATCGTCTGCCAGCTGTCGTGGATGCCGTGCGCGCCCAGCCGGCGCCGCAGCAGATGCACGCCGTGGTAGGCCAGCACGGCGATGAACAGGTGCGCCCGGATGCGGTCCTGCTTGGCGTGCCAGATCGGCCGCAAGCCGATCTCCGACTTCAGGCTGCGGAAGGTGGCCTCGATTTCGGTCAGTTGCCAGTAGGTGCGCGCCACGCGCTCCAAGTCCCAGTCCGTGTGGCTGGTGCGCAGCACGTACGTGCCGGCCCGGGCGTCTTTGCGCGCATGCTGGTCGTTGCGCTGCCAGCGCAGCGCCGCCGCCAGCGGCGGCTGGCTGGACTTCTTGCGGGGCTGCTGGCGACCCTCCGCGCCCGCTGCCTCGGCCGGCTCGTCGCTGGTGGCTGGGGCGCGCTCCACGCGCAGCTCGTACTGCCCCGAAACCCGCTTGTAGCGTTCCTTGAGCCGGCCCAGCCGCTCGACCACCTTGTCGTAGCGCTTCGTGCAGCCCTTCTTCGTCAGACCCGCGTGCAGCGCCTGCAATTCGCCCTCAAAGCGTTCCCTCTGCTTGGCCAGAATCGCGTCGTCCTTGGCCTGGCGCTCCGCGCTCCACAGGCACAGCTCGCTCTCGCCGTCCTGGGTGCGCAGCCGCCATGCTTTGGCGGCCGTGCCGTGGCGGGTGCGGAAGCTCAGCTCGGGATCCTCGCCGGGCGGGTCCGCGCCACCGCGGCGCACCGTGATCCAGTCGTAGCCCTGCGCGCTAAGCCAGGCGATCGTCGCGGCGGTCGACAGCCCGGCGTCCATGACCACCGTCGGGCGCGGCCCGTCGCCGAGCAGCCGGCCCAGGCGGGTGATGGCCCGCTCCAGCGTGGCGGGTTCAGAGACGTTGCCGGGCAGGATCTCGCTGCGGCAGGGGAAGCCGGCCGCGTCGAGCGTGAGCCCGAGCGTGACCAAGGGGCAGTCGTCGCGTTTCTGCTTGGAGCGGCCGTGTTGCAGGTCGGCCCGCGGCCGGCCGTGATAGTGCACGTTCGTCAAATCGTAGAAGGCAATTGTGGGGGCCAGCTCGAGCAGGCTGCGCTCGCGCCGGAAGAGGGCGGTTTCGAGGGCCTCGCGGTGGTGGAACAGCAGGTCGCCGATGCGGTACAGCTTGGCCAGCGACAGGGGGGCGCCGGAGTCGAGGCCGAGCAGTTCGAGGGCGGCGGAGTGCTGGCTGAGCCAGGCATGCGCCTCGCGTTCGGAAGAGGGGTGCAGCATGCGAGCCAGGACCAAGGCCGAAGCGATGCGGGCGTCGCGGGAGGAGACGCCAAGCTGGTGCAGGGCGTCGGCGAAGCGGAGTTCGCGCAGGGCATGCAGGGCAAGCCGTTCGGGGCCGACCGAGCGCACGAAGCGGTGGTCGAGAGAGTCGAGGTGGACGTGGGCGAGGTCATCGTCGGCGGAGTCGGGCAAGGCGGAGAGGCTGAGGCGATCGGCGATCTGCTGGGCGGTTTGGAGCAGTTCGGGGTCGGGCTCGATGAGCGGGGCATGGCCGGAGCGGATGGCAGCGACCAGCTCGCAGAGAGCGGGCCACTGAGGCTGAGGCACGGAGAAGTGAGCGCCGAGATTGAGCAGGGTGAGCTGGCGGACGGAGTTGCCGGAGCGGACGCTGCGGACGAGGCGGAAGGAGGCATAGGGTTGCGCGGAAGCGGTGCGGGGGCGGGTCTGGACACGGCGGATGAACACGCTGGTCCTAGCATGGCGCAGGCGTGGGCGAACACACAAGCAACAAAAAACCAACACAGTAATTTTATGTCACTACAAACGCCAAGAGCTCCCGCCGTAAAAATCTAACTCATTCAAAACAAACGGTTTATCTTTCCAAAGAGATCGGGGATGCGGTCAATTCGGCCAAAAAACGCTCGAAATTCGGTGATCTAAGCGGGATAGTGACAAACTTGGGCTAGGCCTGATGGCCGCGATCTGGACGATGATGGCTCTTCTCGGTCTTGTAGTGATCTTTGAACTGTTCCCGATGTTGTACATCGGCGCGAAGATTCTGGGGGGTGCCTACCTTATCTGTCTTGCATACAAGATGTGGAGGTACGCATCTGCCCCAATCAACACACGGGTCCGAGTGGGAAAACACGCGTTTGGGCAAGGGTTCCTCGTCAATCTTCTCAATCCGAAATCCCTACTTTTTGCAGCGGCCGTTCTTGTAGCTGTGTTTCCAGCCGGAATCTCTCGCGTTCATACTTTCGTGATTGTGATCAATCACTTCTTGATTGAGGTAGCCTTCTACACAATCCTAGCCTTCTGTATGAGCACGCAAGCAGTCTCGGATCGCTATATTCGGGCCAAAGCCTCTATTGATCGCGGCGCGGCCGTTGTCCTCGGCGCGCTGGGCATCCGATTGATTCTCAGCCGGGCGGAAGTGCCATAGCCTGAATGACCGCACCAATCAGCGGTGGCTGGTCAAACTATCGCCGAATCGCCGGGTCGCCAATCGAGGCGCGGGTGGGAACTGATCGGGCGGTTACCGGGGCCAGTGCTCCCAGGCTAGCTCGGGTCCCGTCTGCTTCGACTCGCTGTTGCCCGCGGTCTCGTGAAACCCCAGAGTCTCTGAGTCTCGGGAACAGGCTGGAGGCGTTCGTTACTGGTCGGGCGCTATCCATCTACTTCCCAAGGATCTCTTCAATGAAGGGATCAATGTCTCGGCTTCGAACCTGAACGGGAATCTGGTGCCCAAGATCCGGATAGATGATTGCTCGAGCGTTGCCTCCATGCGCGTTGATCTCCTCGGCGAGCTGGCGGGCTTGGTCCGGATCTGTGCGATCATCCTTTCCGCCGTTCAAGATCAGCGTCGCTGCATTGATGTCGCTCGCGAATGGCATCAAAGAGCGTGCCCGGATGGCGTCGTCTCCTCCTCCGGTCTCAGCAACCATGGATTTCAAGATCGCCTGTTTGATCTCGCTAGCACCCGAGCCCTGTGCAAGCTCACGCAGATCAAATAGACCGGAAACAAGCACAACACCCGAGACTGATCTAACCTGCGCGGCGATCAGCCCTGCGACCAATGCTCCCCGGCTGATGCCAACAAGCACAAGCTTCCCGGAAGAGACATATCCCTCCGTGCGGAGCTTGGTGATGACCCCCATGACAGCTCTCTGCGTAAACGGCCCGCAGAAATCGGCCTCCCCAGTAGATTCTCCGTAGCCCGGCTGGGAGACCGCCACAGCCAGATATCCACGCTCGGCGATCTGATCGAGGACGCCCCATTGCACAAAGACCCTTGCGCCGGCACTGGGAGCTTCTTGATGCCCATGCAGGAAGACTAGGGTTGGCCACGGACCCTCCCCAGAGGGGCTTTTCATGAAGTACTCCACTTGCTTGGAATCGTCCTCGGGGTGCGGAATGAGCTGGCCCTGCAGTTGTGCGCCCGAAAGGCTAGCGTCCGCCAAGAGGCCCAGTGCGAGGATCGATAGGAGTCTTGGGACAAGGGCGGCTGGCGCCATTTGTTCCTCGGTCACCCCCTTTATTGTCGGCCACCTCCTTATAAGGCGTCTAGACTCCTTGTCTGCGCGGCACGTCTACATGCGAGTCAAGTTTTCGGTGAGATTGACTCGCCTTCTCAGAGGCGTTCGGTCTCCCGAGCGAAGTGCTGCGGCACCCATTGCACGGGGCGTTGCGGTGCTCGCGTCGGACCGCCGGGGACGGGCTCAGCACGCCGGCCTGGCACACATGCCAGGCCGTGTGTGGTGGCAGGCTGAGCTCGGCGCGCTGCGGGCGCTGCGGTCAGACCGCAGTGGCTAGGTGCGCACCGCGTCGCTCCGGCGCGAGCAGCGCTGGAATTCACGCTCCCGTTACCACAGCGGGGGGCCGGCGGACGAGCCCTGGCACGGTGCTAGGATTAGCTCCGGGCGGCGCGTTCGTGCGCTGCCGTAGCGACATGCCCTTCACGACCGCCACGGAAACCGAACTTGCCGGGCGGGCCCCGGCCGCTGCCGAGGCGTCTGCAAAGCCAGGCGAGATCGAATACCCGGAACAGAATTGGATCGCGCAGAGCATCGCGCACGGCGATGCCGTGTTGCAAGCGGCGGCGGCCTTGCGGAGCCACTTCCGGGAGCGCACGGACGTGCTGGTGGCGATGGAACTGGCGGTGTACTACCGGCGTGACAACAACCAGCTCTGGCTACAGCCGGACGTGCTGGTGGTGCTCGGGGGCAGCCCTGAGAATCGCAGTTCGTACCGGATCTGGGAAGAATGCAAAGGTGCGCCAGGCAAACTGGCCAATGTTAGGAGGTGGAAGTCCTCTGCGGTAAAGGATGAGCTGATCCATGCTGCTCCCCGAGCCGTGCGGTCGCTCCCGTGAGGGAGCGGGCGAAGCGTCGGCAGGGGCGCATGCGGGCAGGGCTATCGAGCGTCGAAATCCTTGACATCTGGAGAGCCGAGGCTGTCTTTGCGGTCGAAGGCAATACCTCACGGTGCGCTATAGCTAGCGAGGCTGAGCCTCAGACCGACGAGACTCGGTTCGAAGCTGCGTGGTCATACTCGCGATGGAGTGCGGGCTCCGGACGCTGCTCCGCTCTGCGGCCGGGGCCGCCGTATGGTCGCCTAGGCGACAGTGTCCGTATCATGACGGTTGTGTGGGGAGCCCATCGCCCCGAACCCGCGCCATGACTGTAGCACGCAACGTCGCCGAAGCCATCTCCGAGCATGTCACCCTGGAGGTCGAGTGCGTCGACCGGCTCTACCTCAATCTCTACCAGCCGCTGCTGCAGACCCCGGGCGGGGCGGCCTGGTTCTTCCGCCAAGTGCGCGGCTGCCCGGTGCCCTCCCCGGCCCTGATGGCCCCGATGACGCGCAGCTTCGTGGCCGCCATCGAGGCCTTCGCCCGCGAGGGCAACATCGACTTGATCCGCTTCGAGAGAGGCGAGCGCAAGGACGAGCGCACCCAGGCCTACCTGCGGCAGTGGCGCGGCGGCGAGGGCGTGCTGTACATCGGCAAGGCGCAGGAGAAGGCGCGCGTGCTGCGCACCCAGGCCGAGACCGATCCCGCCACCGGCCGCCGCTCGCCCGAGCTGGCCTTCTCCACAGCCCTGCCCAACGCCTACTATTTCTACGCCGTCGATGACGACTTCGGCCCCTTCTTCCTCAAATTCTGCTCGTATTTCCCGTACGGCGCCAAGGTTTGCATTAACGGTCACGAGTACGTCAAGCGCCAGCTGGCCAAGCAGGGCATTGCCTTCGAAGCGCTCGACAACGGCATCCTGAGTTGCGAGGATCCCGAGCGGCTGGCACAGATCTGCCGCCAGCTCAGCGCCGCCAAGATCGACGCCTTGGCGCGCAAGTGGCTGGCGCGGCTGCCGCATCCGTTCACGGCCGCAGACCGCGCCGCGGGGCTGCGCTACCAACTCTCCATCCTGCAGGCGGAGTTTTCGCTCACGCAGGTCTTCGACCGCCCGCAGCAGGGGCGCATGTTCTTCGAGGAGGTCATCCGCGAGAACCTCGACATCGGCCGGCCCGACCACGTCCAGCTGGTGTTCCAGCGCCGGGTTAGCAAGCGCACGCCGTCACGCTTCCGCACGCGCGTGATCACCGCCGGGGTGGACCCCTCGCTGCATTTCGACTACAAGAGCACCCGCATCAAGCAATATTTCAAAGAAGGGCGCGCGCTGCGCACCGAGACCACGATCAACGACAGCTACGACTTCGGAGTCGGGCGTCGGCTGGGCAACCTCGAGCATCTGAAAAAGATCGGCTTCCAAGCCAACCGACGCCTGCTGTGCGTCGAACGCCTCAGCCACGACTGCACGCTGGGAGCCGAGCGCTTCGAGCGACTCCAAGCGGCGGCCCAGATCGAGGGGCAGCGGGCAGCGTCGCTACGCTTCGGGGACCGCCGCGTGCAGGCCCTGCTGGCGTCCCTAGCGAGCTTCCGGCTGCTGCCGCACGGTTTCACCCACCGGCAGTTGCGCGAGCGGGTCGCGCCCCTGCTGGGCAGTAGCGCGGAGGCGTGGGGCGCAGGCCGCATGACCTACGACCTGCGGCGACTGCGCTTGCGGGGCCTGATCGAGCGCATCCCGCGCACGCGCCGCTACCGTGTGACCGAGCAGGGCCTGCGCACGGCGCTGTGCTTCCAGCGCACCTACGCCCGCGTGCTGCGCCCGTCTCTGTCGGTGGTCTTCGATGCCGGCGGTTCCGACCCCACGCCCCTGCAGAAGGCCGTACAGCGCTTCGATCGCGAGATCGACCGACTCTGGGAGGGCCAGCCGATCGCCGCGTAAACTTGACTCATCTGTAAACGCTACGCCTAGACAAGGAGTCTAGTGCCGGGAGGGCTCCACGGCGTCGAAGAACCCAGGCACGTATGTACGACAGAGGTTGGGACCTGGGAGGCCTTCGGGTCGTCCCGGCGGGTCGTCGCCGGGACCGTGAAGGGAAGGACAGGAGTCCAGACTGGAGATGCACGACCTGAAGGAGTCAGACTCGGCCATAGTAGCGACGAGTCCCGGGAACAAGGCGGCGGGAGCCGTGGCGGACTGGGAGGAGCGAAGGGCCGGGACCAACGAGAATCCGGGAGGCCGAAGCACGGTCCGCACGCAGGGGCGGGCAGCCGTGTCACAGGGGGCCGAGCGGATACGGCAATGCATGACGAGGAATCCAAAGGAGAAGCTCACTGCGCTGCTGCACCACGTGACGCCGGAGACGCTGCGAGCCGCCTATGACGCGCTGAAGCGCGAGGCGGCACCGGGCGTGGATGGCATGACGTGGGACAGGTACGGGGAAGGGTTGGACGAGCGGCTGCTCGAACTGCACGACCGCGTGCATGCAGGAACGTACCGAGCGACGCCGTCACGGCGGGTGAACATTCCGAAGCCGGACGGCGGCACGCGACCGCTGGGGGTGGCCGCACTGGAAGACAAGATCGTCCAGAAGGCCGTTGTGGACAATATCCTGACGCCGATTTACGAGGCGCAATTCCTCGGGTTCAGCTACGGGTTCCGGCCCGGGCGGGGCGCGCACGACGCGCTAGACGCCTTGGCATACGGGATCGAGAAGCGCAAGGTCAACTGGATACTGGATGCCGACATCGCCAAGTTCTTGCAGTTGTCGTCATACTGCCACCCCACTGATGCGGATCGCCCGAACGGGCCGCGATATCTGCATAACTCCTTCCTTTTCAGTTATTTGCGGAATGATTCAAGGAATCGGCCGACTGCGGCTGCGGCCGACTTGACTCACTGCAACTCGCCTCTTCGGTGCATGTCGGCTCCTTGAACAGGCTCGGATGGTTGTTCTCGGGGAGCTTGATCCGCAATCCGCCCCGGCGTCCTCTTTGGACCGTGACGGCATCCAGCTTGCCGCGCTTGATCCAGTCTAGGACGGTCTGGCGAGACACTCCCAGCCGGGCTGTCGCGACTTGCATCGCTACGTAACCCTCGGGAGCGTCTGCCACGAAGCGTTGACGCAGTTCCTCGGTGAGGCGGATGCGCCAGGGAGCTCCGGGCGTGATCTGATCACCGGCCAGGAACCCGTCATTCAGCATGCGGTGGATCGTGGATGGGGCCACGCCCAGCGCCTTGGCGGCTTGCCGGACGTTGACGAGCTCGCCGTCCGGAGGCGACTCTGACGGCTTGAAGCAGGGGATTTTCCAGTGCGTGCGCAGGCTCGAAACCCGGGACTGGGTGAACCGCAGCCCATGCGCGGTCCGGCGGCCTTGCTGGTTGAGAATCCCGGCAATGACCGAGTCGGGGTAATGCGCCGCGAGTCGGCGCAGCAGCTCGATCGTGTCCTCGTCCGTACGCACGGGTGCGGAACGCTTGCGCGGACGCTCGATGGTGAGTTCGGTCGACAGTCCTCCCCGCCACACCAGACGGATCCGGGCGCGAGGCTCGTTGCGGGGGGCATCTAGGACCACCTCCTCCAGCAGCGCCCGCAGCAGTTCCTTGCGGTCGCGTGCCGTCGTCGTGGGGGCGTCCCAGGCCCGTGGCAGGTCCTCGCCCAGCGCCAGCAGCGCCTCGCGTTCGTTCCCGCTCAGCTCCCGCGGACGCTCCTGCTCGCGCAACGCCAGCTCGGCCCGCTCCCGCTCCAGATCCTCCAGCCGCTGTTCCCACTCCCGCTCCAGACCACGGGCCACGCGGCGGTTCTCCGGATCCACGGCGCGGTAGGCGCGCTCGGCCCTGGTCGCCTCGTAGGCGGCCCGCTCCACCGCCAGGCGCCGCTGCGCCAGGGCGGCGTCGCGTTCGCTCTGCACCTGCTCGATCGCACGCAGCGCGGCTGCGGCTCCGCCGGCCCGGACAGCCTCCAGCACGCTGACAGCCACGGCTTGGTCGACCTGCATCCCGCCGATCTGCAAGCAGTAGGTGGCACGCCCTTCCACGATGTTCTGGCCGGGACAGTGGTAGTTGGGGGAGGAGTTGCGTCCGAGGTAGTAAGTGCGCAGCGCTCGCCCGCAGTTGCCGCAGATCGCGAGTCCCTGTAGCAAGGCGGGTCCCTCTCTCACGCTGCCCCCGGCACTGTGCGGGCGCGGCCGCCGGTTGGCTCCGATGCGCGCCCGGTTAGCCTCGAACGTCTCCCAGTCTATATAGCCGCGGTGATGGCCTGGCAGCAGCACGCGCCATTCCGCCCGGGGCAACTGGCGCACGCGCTTTTGCATGCGGCCGTGCCCGTCGAGATAGCGTTCCTGGCGGGACTTGCCGAAGGCGTACGCCCCGGCGTAGACCGGATTGCGCAGCACTTGGACGATCGAGCTGTAGGCGGGCGGGATCCAGCGCACGTCATCGCCTTTGCGCAGGCGGACGGGGAACTGCAGGCCCTCGTCGCGGAACCACAGCCAGACGCGGCGCATGGAGCCGAGCTTGGCGAAGCGCTCGAAGACATTCCGGATCGCGCGCACCACTTCCTCGTCGGGATGGAAGAGGACCTCGCCGTCCTGCTCGCCCCAGACGAAGCCGACCGGCAGGGTGCAACGGAACTCGCCGCGGGCGGCCTTGTTGCGGATGCCTTCCAGCAGGCGCACCTTGAGCGTGTGCAGCTCGGCTTCGCTGATTGTGCCTTTCATGCCGAGCACCAGGCGGTCATTGAAACAAGCCGGGTCGTAGATGCCGTCAAAGTCGGCGATCAGGGTGTCGGTCAGGGCGCACAGGTCGATCAGGCGGTACCAGTCGGCGTTGTTGCGAGCCAGCCGGGAGACCTCCAGTCCGAGCACGAGTCCGGCGCGACCGAGAGCGACGTCGGCGGCCAGGCTGTTGAAGCCGTCGCGCTTGTCGGCGGACTCGCCGGAGAGGCCGAGGTCCTCGTCGACGACGGTGATCTGGTCGGGGTGCCAGCCCAGGGCTTCGGCACGGGCGGCGAGGGCGTACTGGCGACGCGTGGACTCAGTGTTGCGCTCGACCTGCGAGGGGCTCGACTGGCGGATGTAGACGAAGGCCTGGCGCTGGCGGTGAGCAGGCAGGATGCTGGTTTCAGTCATCGCGCTGCTCCTGTTCGCGAGGCGGCAGGATCGCCTGGGCCAGGATGCGGGCCAGGGCTTGCAAGGCGGCGTTCTTGGTGGCGGGATCGAGCGTCTCCCAGATCGCCTCGGTCGGGGCGGGCGTGTCCTGGAAGGCTAGTGCCATCTGCCGCCGGGGCGGCGGGGGCAAGGTTTTCATCGGGAGTCTCCTGAGCGGCCTGGAGCCGTTGCAAGAGAGCGTCGATGATGGCGCGGGCCCGCAGCAAATCGCCGAGGCGAGCGAGGCTTGCATGGCGACCTGACGAGGGATCCCGATCCTCGGCCGGCACAGCATCTGTCCATGCCGCCGGCACGAAGCGGCGGTCCCCATTGGGGCACAGCAGCAGCAGGGTCAGTTCATCGTTCCGGACCGCTTGAAGCAGGACCGGCAAGGTCCTGCCAGCCAGCGGATGGGACGGTCGCGTGATTGTAGCCGCCTCCGGAAGCTCTTCGAGATGGGTAGTGTGTGGAGTACTACTTCGACCGCATCGACAGGGACTGGATGCTCCGGTTTTTGGGCGCGCGGATCGGAGACCAGCGGCTGATCAGGCTGATAGGAAAGTGGCTGCGCATGGGTGCCATGGAAGACGGCCAACTGGTCGACACGGGCAAGGGGACGCCGCAGGGGTCGGTGATGACTCCCCCAACGCAAAAGGTAACTTTGGGGTGTAGGGTCGTGCTGTGGCAAATCGGCAGCCGGTTTGCCGTCCGAGGGACTGGCCGATTCCGTCACCGGTATCGAGTGGCGGATCGTGATCTCCCCGTCGCCAACCAGCACTTCCTTGACCAGCGAGCGTAGCACCTTTTGCCGCTCGATCACGTCGAGTGTCTCGGCGTTGCTTCTCAAGCGGTCCCGGAAGCTTTCCAACGTCTCGGCAATCCGCAGATAGCGTTCACGTTCCTCGGCCGCGCTCTCGATCGACTCCAATTCGGCCTCCAGAACCCGTTTCCGACTGTGAAGGGCCGGCATGCGGCTGCGCAGCTCGTCCAGCTCGATCAGTTCCTCCTGGTACGCAGTCAACAGTCGCGCGCCGGCGCGTTGCAAGCGTTCCCGCTCGCCGCGCAGTTCCGCCAGCCGACGCCGTTGTGGATCCGCCTCGCGCCCGGCCTCCAGCCGCCGTGCCAGCTCGGCCTGAAGCAAGGCCGGCTCTTCCAGCAGCCGCACCAGCTCCCGCCAAACCACCGCGTCCAGACGGTCCTGCCGCACCGGCCGACTCGCGCAGCGCGCGCCATCTTCCCAGCGCCACCTGTCCGAGCCCAGGCAGCGGTAGTAGTACAGCTTCCGCTTCGTCGTCCGCGTCGAACTGCGGTAGTAGGCATAGCCGCAACGCCGACACGCCAACATGCCCTGCAACAGGGTTGGCTCCTTGGTCCGCCGCGTCGCATGCCGCTTGTTCGCCTCAAGCTGCTGCCGGGCTTGCTCGAACTGCTCGGCGCTGACCAAGGCCGGCACCGGGATCTCGATCCACTCCTCGCGCGGACGCTCCAGCCCGCTCACTTGCTGGCTCGCGAACTTGCCGGGTCCCCGCAAGGGGCGCGTGACCTTCTGCCTCGGACCCGTCCCCGTCTTGCCGTAGCAGGCCCTGCCGCAGTAGGCCGGATTGCGTAGGATGGCCCAAATCACCGAGCGGTCCCAGCGCGTCTTCCCCGTGCGCGTCCGCATCCCTTGCTCCGCCAGCTTGCGCGCGATCGCTCCGATGCTGCACTGTTCCCGCGTATAGCTGTCAAACACTTGGCGCACCACCGCGGCCTCTGCCGCCACGATCTCGTAGCGCGCCTCGACCCCCTCGCCACGCTTCACGTAGCGGTATCCGTAGGGAGCTCCCGAGAGCACGCTCGGCGACCCGTTGCGCGCCTTGTGCCGCTTGCCGCGCCGTGAGCGCTCCGCGATCAGGGCGCGCTCGTACTCGGCAATCATGCCCTGCACTTGGACCAGCAGACGCTCCTGCGGTGTCTCCGCCGGCGGCGATTCCACAAATTCGCACGCTACCCCGCAACGCGCAAACTCTTCCAACAGCAGCACTTGATAGGCGTACTTGCGGCTGAGCCGGTCCGGCGACAAGACCAGCACGGCGTCGATGCGACCCTCGGCAGCCAGGTCGCGCACCGCCTCCAACCCCGGCCGGTCCAGGCGGGCTCCGCTGAACCCATCGTCCTCGAACACCCATTCAGGCGGCACGAGATACTCGCGTTGCTGGGCGCACGCCTGCAGGGCGGCCGTCTGGCTGGCGATCGACCCGCTTTCCTTCTGGCGGTCCGACGACACTCGGGCATAGATGGCGGCGGTCTTGGTCATGGGTCACGTCCTCCTGGGCAGTGGGTCGGGCCGGCTGCTGCCGGAGCGGTGCAAGCCGCTCGTAGGCGCCGGCCAGCTTGTCGGATTGATGGCGATCAAAGCGGTACTCCAGGCGCACCGCCAGCGGGTCGCCGTCAGGCATGCGGTGCCCGGGACGCGAGCAGGGCTTGCAGGGCTCGCGCCACCAGTTCGCTGACCGCTGTTCCGGTGGTGAGCGAACGCTCTCGCAAGCGCTGGATCAAGCCGCGTGGAAGACGCACAGACAGAACGTCCTTGCCGTCGGAGACGGGCACCGGTGCGGTCAGTTGCTGGGCTTGGCGCAGGTAGCGGTAGGCCTGGCGATTCGAGATGGCGAGTTGGCCGGCGAGGCGCTCGACGGCGTCCGGCAGGTGCGGGCATTGCTGCAGCAGCGCACGGGCGAGATTGAGCCGCTGGGCTTTCTCGGCGTCGCTGACGCGGGCCATGTGACATATAATATATACAGTACATGTCTAATGTCAAGCCTTGCGCTTGAAGCCGCAAACGCGCTCAAACGTGAAGTTACCTTTTGCGTTGGGGGAGTCATTTCACCGGTCCTCGCCAACATCTACCTGCATTACGTACTCGATCAGTGGGTCGGGCGGAAGTGGCGACCGCGGGAAGCACGCGGCGAAATGATCTTCGTGCGGTATGCCGACGATTACGTGGCGGGCTTCCAGCATCGGAAGGACGCGGAACGGTTCCTGAGGGACCTGAAGGAGAGGCTCGGCCAGTTCGGACTGGAACTGCACCCGGACAAGACCCGCCTGATCGAGTTCGGACGGTTCGCGATGGCGGACCGGAAGAAGCGCGGGCAGGGACGCCCGGAAACGTTCGATTTCCTCGGCATGACGCACTATTGCCGACAGACGAGGAAGGGACATTTCGGGCTGGGGCGCAAGCCGGTGGCGAAACGCATGAGCCGGACCCTGAATGCCATCCGGGCCAAATTGCGACGTCGCATGCATGCGGACACGCTGGAGACCGGGAGATGGCTGGGACAGGTGCTGCGAGGCTGGTACAACTACTTCGCGGTGCCGACCAGCTACCCGTACCTGGCCAGATTCGAGCAGCGCGTAAATGCGTATTCTGATTGAAAAGGGTCACCGTTCTGATTGAAAAGGGTCACCGGCCTGAGCTTGGGGTCGAGTGCCGAGAGCGTGGCGACGATGGCGGGTGCAAGTGTCTTCCTGTCCCCATAGAGGACAGGAGGGCACGCGATGCCGAGGCTACCAATCGCCATGTTTGCAATCAAGGAAATCCTGCGCCTGCACCATGACGCAGGCCACACACAGCGGGAGATCTCCCGCGCCACCGGGGTGAGCCAGTCGGCCATCCAGCGCTTGCTGGGACGGGCCAGCCAAGCCGGGCTGGGCTGGCCGCTGGCCCGTCCCGCCGCCAGCGATGCGGAGTTGTATGCACAGTTGTACCCGTCGGCCGCTGGGCCAGCGAGGCACAGCCAGCCAGACTTTGCACATGTGCACGATCAGTTGCGCCGCTTCAAGCGCGTCACGCTGGAGCAGCTCTGGAGCGAGTACTGCGCGGCGAGCGAGCCGGGCCGCAGCTACAGCTACAGTCAGTTCTGCGCGCTGTACAAGCAGTGGCGCGCGAGTCAGGACGTGGTGCTGCACCACGATCACATGGCCGGCGAGCAGCTCTTCATTGACTACGCCGGCGATACGGCGACGGTGTACGAGCCGTCGGGGAGTTGGGAAGCTCAGATCTTCGTGGCCGTGCTCGGGCTGAGCGTGTACACCTATGCCGAGGCCTGCCGGAGCCAGGACCTGGAGAGTTTCCTGAGGGCGCATGTGAACGCGCTGCGCTTCTTTGGCGGGGTGCCGCGCGTGTTCGTGCCGGACAACTTGAAGGCGGCCGTGAGCGTGGCCGACCGCTACGAGCCGGAGGTCAACCGCAGCTACGCCGAACTGGCGCAACACTATGGCGCGGCGGTGCTGCCGGCGCGAGCGGGCAAACCGCGTGACAAAGCGGCCGTGGAGGCGGCCGTGCTGGGGGTGGAGCGGGAGTTGCTCACGCCGCTGTTGCGGCAGCAGCGCCGCTGCTGCAGCCTGGCAGAGTTGAACGAGGCGCTGCGGGAGGGCTTGGCGGCCTACAACGCCAAGCCGTTCCAAAAGCGCGCGGGCTCGCGCCAGAGCGTGTTCGCCAGCCTGGAGCGGCCGGCTTTGCTGGCCTTGCCGGAGCGCGACTACGAATTCGCCGCATGGCTGACGGCGCGGGTCAACGTGGACCATCACGTGACGGTGCGCAAGTGGCACTACTCGGCCCCGGCCAGCCTGCTGCGCAAGCAGGTCGACGTGCGCCTCAGCGCGCACAGCGTGGAGTTGTTCCATCGCGGCGAGCGGGTGGCGCTGCACCGCCGCGAGCGCGGCAAGGGCGGCTACAGCACCATCGAGCAGCACCGCCCCAAGGCCCACCGCGAGCACTTGGGCTGGCCGCCGGAACGGATCGTCGAGTGGGCTGCAAAAGCCGGCCCGGAGACGGCTCGGCTGGTGCGCGAGCTGATGGCTTCCAAGACACACCCGAGCGAGGCCTACAGGCCCAGCCTGGGGATTATCCGGCTCGGCAAGCACTACGGCAGCCAGCGCTTGGAGGCGGCCGCCAAGCGCGCGCGGGCGCACGGCGAGTGCAGCTACAAATGCGTCAAGCAGATCTTGCAGCGCGGCCTGGACAGCCAGCCCGGCGAGCCGGAGCAGGTCTCGGCCCAAGCGCCGGTCGAGCACGGCAATATCCGCGGGCCGGAGTATTTCCGCGCCGCGGCCCAGCGGGCCGGCCAGGCCAAGGAGGGCGCAGCATGTTGATCGAGCCGATTTTGGAACAACTCTACCAACTGCGCCTCAACGGCATGGCGGAAGCCTTCCGCCAGCAGCTGGCCGACCCGGGCGCGGCCGAGCTGAGCTTCGAGGAGCGCTTCGGCCTGCTGGTCGACTCCCAGCACAGCTGGAAGCAGAGCCGCGCCTTGACGCGGCGGCTGGCGCTGGCCAAGCTGCACATGCAGGCGACGCTGGAAGACGTCGACTACCGCCACCCGCGCGGGCTGGAGCGGTCGCGCTTCGTCAGCCTGGCGCACGATTCGCGCTGGGTGCGCAACAAGCACAATGTGATCCTGACCGGCCCCTCCGGGGTGGGCAAGACGTATCTGGCCTGCGCCTTGGCGCACAAGGCCTGCCGGGACGGCTACAGCGCGCTCTACAAGCGTTGCACGCAACTGTTCCGGGACCTGCAGGCGGCCCACGCCGACGGCAGCTTCCCGCGCCTGCTGGACCGCCTGGCGCGCACCGACGTGCTGGTGCTGGACGATTTCGCGCTGACACCGCTGAGCGACTCCCAACGGCGCGACTTGCTGGAAATCTGCGACGACCGCTTCAACCTGCGCTCGACGGTGCTGACCTCCCAGCTGCCGCCCGCCAGCTGGCATGCGCAGATGGGCGATCCGACCATGGCCGACAGCATCCTGGACCGCTTGGTGCACGTGGCGCACAGCTTCCCGCTGGAGGGGGAATCGCTGCGCAAGACGCAGGCCGCGCAACGCCTGCAAGAGGATCGCCAGCAGGAGGACGCGACATGAGAGAGCGTTTCCACATCAAGCCCTCGGCCGGTGCGTTCTTCGCGGCCGGGGAAGGTTTCGAGCGGGCGCTGGGAGTGCTCTCCGACGCGGCCTTCAAACTCTTCGCGCACGTGTGTCTGCGAGCCCGGCGCCCGGCCGGCACGCTCGAGTTCGAGCGGGCCGAGCTGGCTCGCCAGCTGGCCAAGAGCCACTCGACTGTGGGGCGCTGCTTGCAGGAACTGGTGCGCCAAGGGGTCTGCCGGATCGAGCCCGCTCCCAACCAGCACCGGCGCTCGCGGCTGACCGTCTGTGCGCGTTTCTGGCCCTATGCCGCGGTCGACTCCGAGTTGGCCCCAGCGGCCGATCCCGCCGCCAACTATGTCGCCAGCGTGCGCCAGGCCTTCTTGCAGCCCAGCTGCGTGCAGGGCCGCTTCAACTCCGCTGACGAGTGCCTGGCGCGGCACTGGCACAGTTCCGCAGTCCCGCTGGAAACCGCCCGCAACGCCATCCTGCTGTTGTTTTTCACAATATTTCAGTGAAACAACGCGAGGATTTGTCGCATTAATTCGATTCCGGATTGCTGAAGAATCGGATTAATCCGGAGCGGCAGAGGGTTTGCTGAAGCGCTGTGTGGCCGCCGTGCGGGTGCGACAGGGGACCGGGCCGTTCGCGGCGCGGTTGCATGCGCGGAGGCGGCCCGGTTCAATAGGGTGGCCCGCGCGATCTCAGCTCGCCGGGCCGTGGACGGCGCTTTCCAAGTTCGCTACAACACAGACCTCACCGTCGAGGAATACATTAGCCGCAAGGCGTGGCGCGATGCAAGCGTGCCGGCCTGCCCCTTCCACCAGCAGGGCGGTTGCCAGCTGCGGCCCCACGGCAGCTACGCCCGCAAGATCCCCGAGGGCGTGCGGGTGCGGCGGTTCCGATGCCCGCAGAGCGGGCAGACGGTGAGCCTGTTGCCAGACTGTCTGGCAGCGCACCTGCCCGGGACATTGGCCGAGGTCGAGCAGGTGGTCCGAGCGGCCGTCCAGCCCGGCTTTCCGCGCGGCGGGTGGAAGCGACTGCACTCGTCGCGTTACGTGGGGATGGCCGGGGCGCGGCGCTGGGTCGCCCGGCGCGTCGAGCGCGTGCGGCTGTGCCTGGCGCTGCTGACGACCCTGTTGCCGGAGAGTTGCGGGCGTGTGGAGCCGACCGTGGAGGCGTTCGGGAGCGCTCTGGGCACGGCTGCGGTGCTGGTCACGCTGCGGTCCGTCGCGGCCACAGAACTGGCGGTGCTGCCGGTCCCGGTCGGGTTTTCGCGACGGATTCCAGCGGTCAAACCGGCGTCTCAGCCCGTGCAACACGCGACGGGCCGCTCGCCGCCCGGCCGGCCTGCCTAGAGTCGGGAGAGCGGGCCGCCCGCACGGCTCGCCAGGACCCGCCAGCATGCCAGACAAGCTCCCAGACCTCCGGCGCGAGATCGCCCTGTTCCGCTACAGCGTGATTGCGGAGATCCTGTGCCTGCCGCCAGGATCGGCCCAGCGCTGGGCCCTGATCCGCGACAAGGCCGGGCGCGCGCACGCCATTCCCGGCAGCCGTCGCACGCGCGTCGCCATCACCACCATCCGCGACTGGCTGGGCTTGTACGAAGACGGCGGCTTCGACGCGCTGTACCCCAAGCGGCGCCAGGATCGCGGCCAGCCGCGCGGCCTGCCGCCAGCGGTCTGCGAGTTGCTGGTGCGCCTCAAGGAGGCCAACCGCCGGCTGTCGGTGCGCGCGCTGATCCGCCAGGCGCGGGCCAGCGGCAGCGTGCCCGCGACGACCGCCCTGGCCCCGGCCACGGTCTACCGCCTGCTGCGCCAAGAGGGCCTGACGGGGCCGGCCAAGGACCGTCCCGACGGCCGCGACCGGCGCCGCTTCAGCTACCCCGACGCGGGCGCGCTGTGGATGGCCGATTGCATGCATGGCCCCAAGGTCGGCAGCGATCCCGACGACCGGCGGCGGCGGCGCAAGGCCTACCTGCTGGCCGTCATTGACGATGCCACGCGCGTCATCCCGCACGCCGCCTTCGCCTTCTCCGAAAGCGCCGAGGCGTTCCTGCCCGTCTTGCGCCAGGCCCTGCTCAAACGCGGCGTCCCGCAGAGACTGTACTGCGACAACGGTGCCTCCTACCGCTCCCGCCACCTGTCCGTGATCTGCGCCAGCCTTGGCATCCATTTGATCCATGCGAGACCTTACGCGCCGCAGGGAAAGGGGAAAATCGAGCGTTTTTTCAGGACCTGCAGAGCCCAGTTCCTGCCGACCCTGGACGAGACCGCGAGCGCCAGCCTCGACGCCCTCAACCGCCGTCTCGGGGCCTGGATCGAAGGCGAGTACCACCGCACTCCCCACCGCGGCCTCGACCACCAGCGCACCCCGCTCGACCAATGGGCGCTGGCCGCCAGCCGCCTGCGCCCGGCCCCGCCCGACGACGAGCTCGACACGATCTTCCGCTTCCAGCACCGCCGCCGCGTCGCCAAGGACCGCACCGTCAGCTTCCAGGGCCGCCTCTACGAGGTGGGCGCCGAACTGGTCGGGCAGCGGATCGTCCTGCTGGTCGATCCCGCCGCACCGCCCGGACGGCCCGTCCCGGTCCTGCACCAGGGCCGCGCGGCCGGCTGCGCGACCTTGCTCGACGCACACGCCAACGCCCTCATCCGACGCACCCCCGACCCGCGCTCCGAGGATGCCGCTGACGCTGCCGACGACCGCAGCGCGGACGCCAGCGCCCCGGCCCCGCCGCTGCGCCTGAGCGCGCTCGAGCGCCCGGACACCTCCCAGGAGCCTCCCCGGCAATGACCTACCTACAGCATTTCGCCCTCACCCGCTACCCCTTCCAGACCCCCGCCGAAACCGACGAGCTGTTCCCCGCCCAGGCCGGCATCGAGACCCAGACCCGCCTGCAGCACCTGCTCGAACTGCGCGGCATCGGCCTGCTCACCGGCGAGGTCGGCTGCGGCAAGACCACCGCCTGCCGCCAGTTCGCCGCCAGCCTGCACCCCGGCCTCTTCCGCGTCGCCTACGTCGCGCTCACGACCGGCTCGGTGCTGGACATGTACCAGACCCTGGCCTGGGAACTCGGCCTGCAGCCGGAGCGCTCCCGCGCTCCCGCCTTCCGCGCCCTGCGCGAGGAAATCGCCCGCCTCGCCCGCGAGGCCCACCAGCTGCCCGTGCTGATCATCGACGAGGCCCACAACCTGCGCAACGACGTGCTCGAGGAGCTCCGCCTGCTCACCAACTTCCAGATGGATGCCGAGCGCTGCCTGTGCCTGCTGCTGTCCGGCCTGTCCTCCTTGCGCAAGCGCCTCGCCATGGCCGTGCACGAATCGCTCGGCCAGCGCATCGCCGTGCAGCACCAGCTCGCCGGCCTCGCCCGCGACGAACTCGAACCCTACCTCGCCCACCGCCTGCGCCTGGCCGGCTGCGACCTGCCGCTGTTCGAGCCCAATGCCCTCGAGGCCCTCTTCCAGGCCTCGCGCGGCCTGCCCCGCCAGGTCGACCGCATCGCCCACTTCGCCCTCGCCGCCGCAGCCTGCGCCCAGGCTCGCCAGGTCTCCGCCGAGCAACTCGAACAGGCCTGTGCCGAGGTGCGCCTGTGACCCCCTTCAACGACCCTTGGCGCGAACGCGCCGCGCAGGTGCGCGACGGCTCGCTCGAACCGCTCGCCGTCCAACTCGGCTACCGCAAGGATCCCGCCAACCCGGCCCGCTGGAAGCGGCCCGGCTCCGTGCTGAGCATCCGCGGCGCGCAGTTCTTCGACCACCGCCAGGGGCGCGGCGGCGGTGGTGCCATCGATCTCGTCATGCACGTGCGCGGCTGCCGCTTCCGCGCCGCCGTCGAGTTCCTCGAACGCCACGGCGGCCTCCCCCAGCCTGCGCCTGCCACCCCGCCCGCTCGCCGCCACGGCTTGCGCCTGCCACCCCCCGCAGACCGCCTCTGGGACCCCGTGCGTGACTTCCTGGCCACCGCCCGCGGGCTCGACCCCGCCCTGCTCGAGCGTTGCCGCCAAGAGGGCATCCTCTACGCCGATTCCCGCCGCAACGCCGTCTTCGTCTGTCGCGACCGCCACCAACATCCCGTCGGCGCCGAGCTCGTCGGCACCCGCCCGGCTCCCGACGGCCGCACCTTCAAGGGCATGGCGCCCGGCTCCCGCAAGGCCCGTGGCGGCTTCTGGCTGCCGGCCAACATCGACGATCTCGATGCCATCCTGCTCGTCGAGAGTGCCCTCGACGCCCTCGCCGCGCTCCGCCTGCTGGCTCCCACTTTGCCACCCGATACCCTGCTCGCCTCCACCGCCGGCATCGCGACCTCTCTCCCGCCCTGGCTGCAAGCCTTCCGCGCACCGCGCATCCTGTGTGCCTACGACGCCGACCGCGCCGGCGACCAAGCCGCCGACTCCCTCCGCCGCCACACCCCCCATTGCAGCCGCCTCCGGCCGGTCGGCGCCAAGGACTGGAACGATCTGCTGCGCCGCTCCCAGCCACGCTAGCTGTCCCTATTCACCCCCATCGACTGCCCGATCGCACCCCCGCGACCCGGCTACAACACGCCGCCTATCTCTACTTCCGGAAAACCTCCGCCGTCGACTCCCTTCCCCGACCGCACCGCCGCTGATTGCCCTTAACTCCCTCCTGCAGTAGCGAATCTACTTGAAAAATTTCTCCACTACAGCAGGAAATAATCTGAAAAAGTCCGCACGAATCTATCTGAAATTCAACACCTGCTCGGCTGCGCGCGCAAGTCCATCACACTGCTCGCACAGCCGGCCGGGCTGCCGATTCGCAGCCTGCACTACTTCCAGCCACTGCTGGAAGAGGTGCTCGCCGCCACCCCGCAAACCTACCCGCCACAGTACTGGCAGCACCTGCGCCAGCACTTGCTGCGGTGTGAGCAACATTGGGCGCGCAACGGAGGCTGGCCAGGGAGCCCGCCTGCCCGCCCAAATTTGACACAGGCAGAGCCGCAGCCCCGGCCACTCGACGCGGCCGCCGCGGACACAGGAGGAACAGAATGATGATGATGTCCCATCTTCCCGGGAACCGGGAATCCATGCAAGGAGGTGCCTCCCTGATGGCATACTAGGATCCGTCAGCGTCGCTGCGCTCCGAACTGACCCTTTTCGTCAGAACAGTGATTCTTTTCGGCCAGAACGCTGACCCTTTTCCTTCGGATTACTGACCCTTTTCGCCAGAATCCGCAGTAAAGCGGGAATGGCTAACCATTCTGCGGAAACGGTCGCAAAAGGACCGGTACCCGAGGGAGCGACAGGACCGGCTGTGCCAAGCCCTGTGGCCGCCCGTACAAGTGCTTCACCCGTGGCCAGACCAGAGATTTGCCGTCAAGCATCGGAGGTAGGAGCCGAGTGCGTTAACGCGCCTGCTCGGATCTGTGCGGGGGGAGCTGGGTAACCGGCTTCCCTACCGCGATCCCCGGATTTCGTGCTGGAGGTAGCCTCGCCGGCGACGGCGGACAACGATGCCAAGCACAAGGCTCAGGAGTACGCCCGAATTGGCGTACAAGAGTACTGGCGGCTGGACCCGGACGGGACCTTGATGGGGTCAGCGTTAGAGGGCTACGAGGCCAGCGGGGGGAAGTACGAGCCGGTGCAGCCAGTGACGAGCAGCGGCCGGGAGCGGCGGTACTGGAGCCGGGTGCTGGGGCTGGAACTGCGCAGCCGGAGGCAGGCCCGGTCGACAGTGCTGGTGTTGCGGAATCCACGCAGCGGGGAAGAGACCGACGGCGCCCCGGAAGAAGCGGAGCGGCGGAGGCGGATCGCCGAGCGTGATATGCGGGCAGCAAGGCAGGAGGCGAGCACGGCAAAGCAGGAGGCAATTGCGGCAGAGGAGCGGGCGAGCGCGGCCGAGGAGCGGGCGAGCGAAGCGGACGAGCGAGTGCGCGCACTGGAGGAGCAAGTCCGCGCCCTAACGGCCCATACCACTCCACCCCGGCGCGACCGCTAGCTGCCGTGCCTGGGCACTTGGCGATACCAGCCTCCCGCCACGAAGCTGGGGATTGGCGCTGGTCTGCGCGCCGGCTCGCTCCATGAAACTCCTTAACCCGAAGTTCCGGGCGATTTTGTCGCTTGATCTCGCGCTAACTCGTTGATTCCAAAGGGCCTAGATTGCTTTCCAAGCGCTTGCGGAGTGTCTATTGTTCCCATGTAATGGACTTTTGTGGTGATTGTTTGATGTTTTTATTGCTTGATTTTATGCCGTAATCTGTGATATAGTATTCCCATGTATGTGGAAGTCGTCCCCAACCGCTCCTCACCCCCAGCCATCCTCCTCCGCGAAGGCTGGCGCGAAGGCTCTAAGGTCCGTAAGCGCACCCTTGCCAATCTCTCCAGCTGGCCCCCCGCCAAGATCAACGCCCTCCGCAAGCTGCTCAAGAACCAGCCCCTCGTCAGCCTCGACCAAGCCTTCACCATCGTCAGCTCCCGCCCCCACGGCCATGTCGAACTCGTGCTGGAGGCCTGCCGCCGCCTCGGCCTGCCCAAATTGCTCGATCGTGCTTCCTCCCCCCAGCGCTCCGCCGTGCTGGCCATGATTGCCCAGCGCCTGCTCCACCCGGCCTCCAAGCTCGCCACCACCCGCCTCTGGCACGCCACCACTCTGGCCGAGGAACTCGACTTGCAGGACGCCGACGAAGACGCCCTCTACCAGGCCATGGATTGGCTGCTGCAGCGCCAGGACCGCATCGAGCAACGCCTCGCCAAGCGCCACCTGCAAGACGATGCCCAGGTGCTGTACGACGTCTCCAGCAGCTACTACGAAGGCCACAGCTGCCCCTTGATGCGCTACGGCTACAGCCGCGACGGCAAGCGCGGCCGACCGATCGTGGTCTACGGCGTGCTGGCCGACCGGCAGGGTCGCCCGCTGGCCGTGCGGGCCTATCCCGGCAACACCGCCGATCCGGCCACGGTGCCGGACCAGGTCCAGGCCCTGCGCCAGCATTTCGGCCTCCAGCGGCTGGTGCTGGTGGGCGACCGCGGCATGCTCACCGACACCCAGATCCAGACCCTGCGCGACTACCCCGGCCTGGGCTGGATCTCGGCCCTGCGCCACCACGACATCCGCCGCCTGGCCGAGCAAGGCAGCGTCCAGATGTCGCTCTTCGACGAGCGCAACCTAGCCGAGATCCACTCCCCGCTGTACCCCGACGAGCGCCTCATCGTGTGCTGCAACCCGGCCTTGGCCGAGCGCCGCCGGCACAAGCGCGAAGCGCTGCTGGAGGCCGCCGAGCAAGACCTGGCGCGCATCCAGCGCGAAGTGGCGCGGCGCACCAAGAAGCCGCTGCTGGAGGCCGCCATCGCCGAGAAGGTGGGGCGCGCCAAGCAGCGTTCCAAGGTCGCCAAGCACTTCCAGACCCAGATCGCAGACGGCAGCTTGCAGTTCTGCCGGGACGCGCACTCGATCGAGCGCGAGGCGGCCTTGGACGGCCTGTACGTGATCCGTGCCAGCCAGAGCGATCTGGCAGCGGAAGATGTGGTGCGCAGCTACAAGCAGCTAACGCGCGTCGAGAGCGCCTTCCGCTGCCTCAAGACCGTGGACTTGCAGGTGCGCCCGATCCGCCATCGCAGCGAGCAGCGCGTGCGGGCCCACCTGCTGCTGTGCCTGCTGGCGTACTACGTGGAGTGGCACCTGCGGCAAGCCTTGGCCGAGCTGCTGTTCGAAGACGAGGACTTGGCGGGCTGGCAGGCGCGGCGGGATCCGGTCGCGGCGGCGAAGCCGCGCCAGGAAGTGCAAGCGAAAAAGAACCGTCGCAAGACGGCGCAGGGCTTGGAACTGCACAGCTTCTCGACGTTATTGCAGGTGCTGGGCACGCGCTGTCGCCATCAATGCCGCCTGCAGGACGACGCCAACGGGCCCACCGTGGAGCGGCTGACGGAACCGAGCGCTTTGCAGAAGCGTGCGCTTGAACTGGTCCGAACGTTCCCAGTGCAGGACAACTCCAAATCCCGATAAGGCAATGCATTACAAGGAGTTCCCTTCGCTTCTGGCCCGGAACTTCGGCTTAACAGACCCGCGATCGCCGGTTCCGCTATCGATGCTATGCAGGCGCTTCAGTTGGGATTCGGGATCTCAACCTTGGTTGGTCTGAGGCGCGCCTCGCTAGGAATTGGGCGGAAACGATGGTGTCTTGGAAGCACGTGTCAATGGGCGTCGAAAATGGCGCAGTCCGAAATTCCGGGAATTTTGGCACACTCTGACACCTTGAGATTCGACCTTTCGCGGTGAATCCCTTCAGCCGGGGTGCCGTCCGAAATCGGCGGTTTCTTCCGCGCCACGAGTGGAACACCGATTACGCGGACCGTCGACTTGGGGCATGTCGACGTCATGGTTGACAAGCGGGGCAGTGGCGGGAGGAACCCGGCTTGGACCCAGACGGACCTCGCGCTGGTGCAGCGCTTCCGTCCATTCGCGGATGAAGCCGATTCGCTGGAGGTCAACTTCAACGTCATCAACGCTTTCAATCAGAAGACGGGGCTGCGGACGTTCCGCAGCCTGTACCGCCAGTCATTGCCGTTGTAGCTACCCGGCGATCCGGTCGACCAGGTCCTCAGCGGCTTCGACTGCCAGGCCATCGCGGCTTCGCGCGGCGCGACGCCTGACCCTCGCTTCCTGCAGTGGGACAGGTTCCTGGATCCGATATCGGCACGCTTCGGGCTCCGCTTCCGATTCTGAGCCCGGCTGAGGGACACGGCGCGGAGCATGGCGCCAGGCAGGCGCAGGCCCGGAAGCAAGCTGCGCGTTGCGGCCTCCGCGAGGCACTGTGCACGCTCGCCAGCGCGATCGGCGTGCCGGGATTGCCCCGGATTGGCCTCAGATATTGATGTCGACCAAGACTCCGTCGACTTCGACTGGCTCCGGTGTCGAGCGGGCTGGCCACAGCGGGTCCACCGTGCCCGTCTCCCAGTCCCTGTGGAGCCCCTGTAGCGCCTTCACTTTCTGGGGATGTTCGCCAGCTAGGTTGGTGATCTCGCCGATGTCCTCGCTGAGGTCGAAGAGCCAAGCGTGGCGCTGGTTCCAGAACAGCTTCCAGTTGCCCTGGCGAACCGCCTTGTTCTCGCCGTTCCTCCAGAACAGGGCATCTTGAGGAGGCGCTTGCTCGCCCGACAGGAACGGCATGAGGTCCCTGCCGTCCGTTTCCCGGTCCGCCGGCAGGAGTCCGCCACCCAGCGCCGCAAGCGTCGGAAGAATGTCCAGCGAACTCACCGGGTACCGGTAGACCTGGCCTCCGCCGATGCGCCGCGGGTACTGCATCGCGAATGGAACGCGCGTTCCGCCCTCAAACAGGAACAGCTTCCCCAGTCGCAGGGGATCGTTCGTGCAAGCTTGGGTGTAAACGGCGCATCCGTTGTCACTCAGGAAGACCACGAGCGTGTCTTCAGCGAGGCCAGCATGCTCGAGCTTGTCGAGGATTCTGCCGACCGCGTCGTCCAGGCTGCTGACCATGGCGGCGTAGATCCTGCGGTGCGGATCGGCTATGTGCGAGAAGCGCTCCACATATTCTTCGGTCGCCTCAATCGGTGTATGAGGCGCGTTGAAGGCCACGTACAGCAAGAACGGGTCATCCCTGTGTCGCTCGATGAAGCTCACCGCCTCGCGGGCGAAGGCATCGGTCAAATATTCCGCTTCGCTTACTCGCTCGCGACCCCGGTAGAGGGTATTGAGGTCGCTGATTCGGCCGATGTTCTGGAGACGGGCTTGGGGATGATCCGACGCGACTCGCCGGCTGATCGCCGCAGTGCTGTCAGCGGACTTTTCGAAATAGGCGCGAGCGCCTGGCAGGAATCCGAAAAACTCGTCGAAGCCGCGTTCTGTCGGATGAAATCCCTCCGTGTTGCCTTGGTGCCACTTTCCAACCAGGCCGGTGGCGTATCCCGCTTCGCCCAATATGTCAGCGATCGTCCTCTCCCCTTCGGGCAAGCCCCGTTTCTCTTCGAATGTCAGTCGCGCCGGCCCGGTGTTGAATTCGAATCCGAAGCGCTGCTGGTAACGCCCCGTCAACAGCCCGGCCCGCGAAGGGCTGCAGGTGCCGGCGGTGACATACCCGTCCGTGAACGTCACTCCGGTCTCGGCGATCCGGCGAATGTTCGGCGTCGGGATCTCGTCGCAACTGTACAGTTCGGTCCCGCAATAGCCCAGGTCATCCGCTAGCAGAATCACGAAATTAGGCTGCGGCGGAGGAAGTTCCCCGCACCCGCAGACTACTGCCGCCAGGCACGCCGCCATCACGCCAAGAAATTTCGATCCCGCCATCAATACCGGCCCAAGGTTAGCACCTCAAAGCGGGCCGCTCACGATGCTGCCGGGTGAGTCTGACCAGGAGACTGCCTTATGAATCGTCGTCCCAGCCCTTCTGTGGACTCGCCTTTGGGTGTGCCAGAATTTCCGGAAATTCTCTGTCAGAACAACAGGAAACCACAGGTTGCAAATATAATGTGATCGTGCGGCTCCCCAGCTCAGGAACAAGACGCCCGAAAACTAGCAGATTCGAGGGTGCCCGTCCTTGCAGCTCGATACTGGCCTTCCTCTTGTTTGCGACAGGTTCGCTCGGGCTTCTCGGCGCGAACGATCAACCAGTGGCGGTGAGGATTTTCGAAGACCTTGCCGAGGGAGCTTGGCTGGACCCGCAGGGCGACCCAACGACGGAGTACTCGGAATCCGGCTTTGCCTTCGTGCGCATACCTGCCAGGTTCAGTGGCAACGCTCTTCCTTTGGACCGCTCTGTGCCGTTCTCGCTCGAAGCGAGCATGGAACAGACGCTGGAGCGCGGCGAGTATCGCATCCGGTTGCGATCCAAGGGGCTGGCTGTGTTCTTGGTCGACGGCAAGCCAGTGCTTCGCACGCAGGCTCAGGCGCCGAACACCGCATCGCACGATGCCCTCCCCGAGCCCTCCGAGTCAGACGGAGTGATCCGACCCGCTGCGCCGGCCCATCAGGAGGTTCTGGCGACCGTTCCTCTGGAGGCAGGGGAGCATCGCTTTCGGTTGGTCGCGGTGATCGGCGGCAAGGGCCTCGCCCCGTTTCCGGGGGAACTCTCGGTGAGCATGGCCCGTCCTGGCGAGATCGACCGAGTGATCGGTGGCTCGGAAGCACCGCTGCTGACGGATACGGACTGGTCGGAGTTCGCGATTGCGTTGAGGCTCCGACACCGTCGAGACGACATCGAGCGTCGGAGGCAGTCTGATGAGTCCGTCGAGGCGCAGTGGGCGGAACGGCACCGGCAAGCGCGGGAGTGGACTCTGGCCCAGCCAGGCCCGGAAATTCCGCGGGTTGACGACAACGAGTGGATTCAGAACGACGTGGACCGTTTCGTTTACGAGGGGCTCGCGGAGGCGTCGCTAACGCCCAACGATCTGGTGGGCGATCTCGAGTTCTTGCGGCGCCTCGCTCTGGACACGACCGGCCTTGTGCCGTCGGCCGCGATGGTGAGGTCGTTTCTGGCCCAGCCAGCGGAGACGCGGCGGACCCTGGCGATCGAGCAATTCTTGGAGAGCCCGGACTGGGCCGATTCTTGGGTTCCCTATTGGCAGGATGTCCTGGCAGAGAATCCGGGCATCCTCAAGCCGGATCTGAACAATACCGGGCCGTTCCGCTGGTACATCCACCAAGCATTCGCGGACGGATACTCATTCGACCGCCTGGTTGTGGAACTCATCGAGATGGAAGGCAGCCTGTACCAGGGAGGCCCGGCAGGCTTTGGCATGGCCAGCCTGAATGACGCGCCCATGGCTGCCAAGGCCGACATCGTTTCGCAGGCATTTCTCGCGAACAAGCTGTCCTGCGCGCGCTGCCATGACGCTCCGTTCCATCCCTTCCGCCAGAAGGACCTCTTCAGCATGGCGGCCATGCTCGAGGGAGACGCGGTGGTTCTGCCGGCATCGAGCACCGTTCCGGTGCGGGAAGGGGGCCGGAAGCCATACGTCGAGATCACCCTGACGGCCGGGGCATCGATTGATCCGCATTGGGCGTTCGATGAGTTTCCCGATGCGGGCAAGCTGGCCCCGCCGCCCAGGAACACGTCGGTCGACGGAAGGCATGCGCTGGCGTCGATGATGGTCCATCCAGCGAACCACCGGTTTTCCCGCGTGGTCGCCAACCGCGTATGGGCCCGGTTCATGGGCCGCGGCATCGTCGAGCCGCTGGACGACTGGGAAGACGCAGAGCCATCCGATCCCGCATTGCTGGACTTCTTGGCTAGGGAGTTCGTGCTGAGCGGCTACGACCTGAAGCACTTGAGCGGATTGATCTTCCGGTCACACACGTATCAACGGCGTTCCGTTCCTGACGATCCGGCCTCGCCCGGCGAAGCGGCCAAGCTCTTCGCCGGTCCCGTGCGGCGACAGATGTCGGCCGAACAACTGGTGGATTCGCTGCACGCCGTGGCGGGCAAAGGGCTGGATTCGGAAGAGCTGAATCTTAACCCGCTGGGAAATCGCTCCTTGCGTCAGTTCCTGAACATGGGATCTCCCGAGCGGGCTTGGGAGATGACCGCGCTGTCGAACGAGCGCGATCGCCCGAGCCTGGCGCTGCCGCGCGCCCAGGCGATCGTGGACATGCTGTCGGCGTACGGCTGGCGGCAGTCCCGCCAGAGCCCGGCATCCAGCCGTGACGATTCTCCGTCCGCAATGCAGTCCTTGGCGCTGGCAAACGGTTCGACGGGCGTCCGGGTCACGAGGCTGTCCGATGACAGCTTCTTCACCCGCTTGGCCTTGGAGGAGAGGCCGTTGGGCGAGATGGTGGATGAGGTATTCGTTCGAACACTGACCCGCTTTCCGATTCCTGCGGAACGGCAGGCGATGCTTGACCTGCTTGGCCCGCACTTTGCCGACCGGGTCGTGACGGCCGACGCCGACCACCGTATCGCGGACGCGGCCCAGAAGACCGATGGAAGGGTCTCTTGGGGGAACCACTTTGACCCGGAGAGCAACCGTATCCGGATGGAAGAGGAGCGGAAGGTTCGCATGGGGGATCCTCCGACAACCCGGCTGACGCCGGAATTCCGGGAACGGTTCGAGGACATGGTGTGGGCGCTCGTCAACACGCCAGAGTTCTCGACGATTCCGTAGCGCGAGGAGATTTCGATGCAGCCGACTAGACGGGACATCTTCAAGGGCGCCGCGGCCGGGCTGGCCGGATCGCGGCTTGCCTTTTCCGACGCGCGTCAGCCGCCCAGCGGCGGAGCGGATGCGTGCATCTACATTTGGCTGGGGGGCGGAGCCGGTCACATCGACACCTTCGATCCCAAGCGAAGGGGCGACGGCAAAGACATCCCAGGCTCCTACTACGACGCGATTCCGACAGCCGCCCGGGACATTCAACTGTGCGAGCACCTGCCGCGATTGGCCGACCGCATGGACCGTTGCGCGCTCCTGCGCACGGTCAGTCACGACTTGAACAGCCAGCACGGCGCGGCCTCGAACTTGATGCACACCGGCCGCAAGCCGAGCGGGACGATCATCTACCCTTCCGTCGGCTCCCTGGTCTCGCACGAACTGGGGACCAAGTCGGACGACGTGCCGTCGTACGTGGTGATGGGATACCCCAACATCATGCGGGATCCCGGGTTCCTGGGCGCGCGTTGCGGATATGTTTACCTGACCCAGATCGAGACCGGCCCGTCGGGGCTGAACCCAGCGCCTGACGTTGACAGCGCGCGTCAGAAGAGAAGGGAAATGCTTCTCGGGCGTTTGCGGGCCGACTATTTGGCGCGGAACGACGACGACGCTCTCGTCAGGGCTAAGGCGGAGGTGAGCGAACAAGGCTTCCGCATGGCGGGCAAGCGGTTCATGGACGTCTTCCACTTGGACCGGGAGTCGTCCAGCCTCCGCCAAGCGTACGGCAGTGAGTTCGGCCAGCGCTGCTTGCTGGCGCGGCGACTCGTGCAGGCAGGGGTGCGCTTTGTCGAGGTGTCGTTCAATCTGAACTTCTTGAACGGGACAGGTTGGGACGTGCACCAAGACGGCATCCTGAAGCAGCACCTGCTGATCCAGGACCTCGATCGGGCCGTTGCAGCCTTGCTCGACGATCTCGAAGAGCACAAGCTCTTTGACCGGACGATGGTCGTGATCTCTACCGAGTTCGGCCGACCGGCAGAATTCGACGCGTACGGAGGTCGCGGCCACCAGGCCGGAGCGTTCAGCACCCTGTTTGCGGGGGGCGGAGTGCGCGGAGGAGTCGCCGTCGGCACGACCGACGAAATCGGCAAGCAAATCGTCGACCGCCAGATCACTGTTCCGGACTACTTCGCCACGATCTTCTCCGCAATGGGGATCGACTCGGCCAAGAACCTGTACGCCAACGACCGCCCTGTCCCAATCACGGACCACGGGCAGCCCATGTCGGGAATCCTCGCGTAGCGCCGCGCCGCGCTCGATCCGAGCGCCCCGTGCTGCACCGAGCACGGACTGCGCGCCGCGCAGAAGACCGGGTCTTGTGATGTGGACAGGACATCTGGCGCGAGCGTTTCCTGCAGCCACGCGACCCGCCGCGTTCACGGCAACTGCAAGGCCGGCGATTCGAGTGTTTCTCGGGTCGTGACGATCCGGTAATCGCCGTGGTGTCGAATCCACGTCACCGGATAGTCGTCGCCTGCAGTCCCGAGAACGGCCAGGCGCAGGACTGTCTTGGCCCAGTCCAAGCCTGAGTCGCTCCTGCAGTAGAGACGGATCCGCCTGGCCGACAGGCATTGGGTCATTCCGAGCGTCCATGCCTCGCGCGGGAAGTTCTCCAGGTCCCCGCCAGCCCCGGCGCGGATTGCGTTGATGGTGCGGGTGAACTCGTTGAGGGTCACGCGCCGGATCCCGGACTTGGAGACTCCCGGCTCCGGCTCGTTGAACGCGATGTGCCCGTGGATTCCGATGCCGCCAAAGCAGGCCTCGATGCCTCCGAGCTCTCCGATCCGCCCAGCGATCAATTCCGAGTTCGTGCCATCCGGAAACAAGACTGATTCGGGTTCCGGCCGCAACTCCGAAGGCAGAGAGGCAAGCCACTGCAATGCCGCACCTCGAAAGCTCAGCGGATGGTCGGAAGGCACGGCGCTGCCTGTGGAGTCCGCGTATTCGTCCATGAAGAACAGGGTGCAGTTTCTCAGCGAGAGTCCTTGAAGTTCCAGCAGCTCTCCAAGAATTGGGTACTGGCCGACAGGGCCCCAAGGCAGGATCAGGGCAAGATGGCGGCCGGAATCCTCGCTTCTGCGCAGCTCCGACGCGATCTCTTGCGCCATGTCGAGGTGGAGTTCGTCAATGCCGTCAACGACGTGAAGGTGCGAGCGGGCTTGCTCCGAGACCTGAGCCGGCGTCAGCGCGTTGAGGCGGCGGATTTCCGCGGCCCTGGGGCTTGAACGGGTTCGGGACGGCGGTTGGATCATCGCGAGTACAGTATGGTGGCGGGACGGATGGCGCTCGAAACGGACAACGGCGGGCCGTGGTACCACGGCATCACCAGGCACCAGTGGACAGTGCTCGTGATCGCCTCTCTCGGATGGATATTCGACACGTTCGAGGGACAAGTCTACGTGTCCAGCATGAATGAGGCCATGCCGGACCTGCTCCCGGGGATGGATCGTCTTGACGCTGCCGAGCGAGCCGGCCGGCTCGCGTACTTCAACAACATCGCCTTTGGTGCATTCCTGCTGGGCGGGGCGGCCGGCGGCGTTGCGTTCGGGATCCTCGGCGATCGGGTCGGTCGGGTAAAGGCCTTGATCCTGACGATTGCCACGTACTCGGCGTTCACGTTCGTCTCCGCTTTCTCCACCGAATGGTGGCACTTGGTGGGCTTCCGTTTTCTGGTTGCCATGGGTGTCGGCGGGGAATGGGCTGTCGCCGCGTCGCTGGTTGCGGAAGTGTTCCCGAAGAGAGCCCGTGCATGGTCACTGGCGATCTTCCACGCCTCCAGCGTTTTCGGAACTTGGCTTGCCGTCGCGGTCGGGGCGTTCATCGTTGCCGGCCGGGAATTCGAGATGTCCTACCTAGGCTTGGGATCTGTCGCGAGCTGGCGGGTCGGCTTCGCCGCCGGGGCGCTTCCGGCCCTCCTGATCTTGGTCATCCGTTGGAAGCTGCGGGGAGAGACAGAAGCTTGGAGCAAGTCGCGCCTGGCCAGTAGGAATCGGGCCGGCAGAGCGCTGGAATTGTTCCGCTCGGACCTGCGCCGGAGGACCCTCGTCGGAATCTCCCTCGCCGCCATCGGGCTGTCGACGTTCTGGGGAGTCCATATCTACGGGAAGGACCTGCTCAGGGCCGAGGCCGAGAAGCGCATCGACGCAGCGGCACTCTCCGACCCTACGAGCGTCGCCTCGGCCGATGATCGTTTCGCTCGCCTCAAGCGCTGGGAAATGCTGGGAATGCTGCTGGCTTCGACCGGCGGCGCTGCCGGTCTGCTCTCGTTCGGCGCCTTTGCAGAATGGGTCGGCCGCCGGAAGGCGTTCGCGCTGTATCACTTGGCTGGCCTGGGGGCCGCACTGGCCTTGTTCCAGTGGATCTCGACTCCGACCGCCCTGCTGGTTGCGCTTCCGATATTCGGGTTCTTCACGCTCGGAATGCACGCTGGGTATGCGGTGTATTTCCCGGAACTGTTTCCGACGCGCGTACGCAGCACCGGGGCGGGTCTGTGCTTCAACGTCGCTCGAATCCTCGCAGCGCCCGTGCTGTTCGTTTCAGGCTGGCTTCAGCGGGATGGCGGCATGACACTCCGCGGCTCCGCGTCGCTGCTGAGCTTGCTGTTCCTTGCGGGCGCGGCGGTCATTGCAGCCGGACCCGAGACGAAGGATACTGATCTGCCGGAATAGGGACGGCAAGTATGAGCCAACCCCTGCATTTTCCAAGGCGTTCGAAAGCCGTGGAGTTTTTCAGGGACAAGAGGCGGTAGGCCGGGCGAGCGGCGAAGTGGGCCGGATCGGCGTGTTCGAGATCTCGCGAGGGTCATGACGAAAAGCCGCCGCGAGTAAACCGAAGCCCGGGTTTCTCGGTAGCGTGACTCTCCCAGTGGGCGGGGTCCCGCGAAAGGCGGGCGCTTTTGGATTCGCAGCAAACCGGCCCGATCCGCGCTGGGCTCGCCACGCTACTGCCTGCGGCGATCCCGGGTGACGGCTGGTGCCTGGTGCGGCTACGGCCGGGCGACGGTTGTCACCGCGACTTGCGTGTCAGGATTCAGGTCCCGAGTGGGGTCGACAAGATGGCCGGCCGGGAAGGCGACGGAGACGGCCGGGTCGGCCGTGCCGAGGCACAGAAGGTGGTTGTTGTCACTGTCGCCGAGTTCCGCGAGCGCAGCCGGGGCGGTCTCGTCGCGCGTGCCGTCCGGCCGCTCCACGGTCACGCGATAGAGCGCCCGCTCGGCGTCGCCGGGGTCGTCGCCGTTCGGCAGCCGGACACCGCCGGCCCAGGTCACCCGGACCACCTGTCGGGCGCCTGCCGGACAGGCGGACCCGCGGCCCGACATGGACCATTCGTCGTCGGGGACGACCTCCGCCAGCACGAGGGTGGGCCCGGCCTCGAGTGGAATGACATGCGTCTCCATGCCGCGAAAACTCACCGGACGGCCCGTCCTGCCGTCCGAGAGCAGGTCATCGACGACGAGCACCTTCACCGGAGGGTCGTTGGCGGCGTCGCCGAACTCGCCGATGAGGAGCACGGTTCTGAGCTCGCCGGGGTCGCGGGCCGGCGCGAGCGTCACGCACAAGGGCGTGCGTTCGGCTCCGGACCGCGTGAAAACGCGGAAGTCCTCGCGCTGGAGGGTCTCCGGGTCAATCGTATGGGACAGCACGACCGGCATGCCGTCCTGCCCGGACGCGCCCGGGCAGATGCGATTGATCCCGGCCCCAAGGCCGTTGTCCAGTCCGTAGAAGGCCGACAGCAGGCGCGCGGGGGTGTTTGCGGCTGGCGGGGGCTCCTGCGAACGGCACGGCGCCGCAGCCAGGCTCGCAGTTGCCAGGACTACGGCGGCACGCCATGGAGCACGGCCGGAAGACTTCATCATGATGGACGCTCAGATTTCCGCTTTGGCCCGCCGGTCGGGCTCGAGATGGCGGAACCACATCTGTGTTTCAGCGAACCGAATCGCGACCTTGTGCATCCGGCTACTTGAGGCCGAGTCGCGATTTGGCGGTCGCCAGGTCTATTTCCCGGCCGGACTCCAAGTCGGCCAGCCCAGCGACCACGGCACGCATGAAGGCCCTCTCTTTCTCGGACGCTTCATAGTCGACGAGGGATTGAACTACTGCAACCCCGCGTCCACCGCTCGTAACGAGCACCGGCCGGTGCTCGTCCGCGGCGCGCCTAACTACGCGGCCGGGATCGACTTTAAGGTCGGCAATCGGGACTACGTCCTCTGAGATTATCGTTCCCAAGCTAACGCACCTCAGTGAGTTGTCAGGTGGTCCGTTCGTAGCACTAGGCGAAGCTCCGCTTCATCAGGGAAACTCCGTAAGCTCATGGATCTGTTCCGACGATAGGTCGAAGGCGTGACCTCGCGATGACACTGGTGCTCTCTCCAGCGAAAGCCGGCGCTTGGGTCTCTGCGGAGACGCCTCCAAGACGATCCTCTCGATGCTCTCGAGAATCAGCCGGCGGGCCGAACAGCCCCGCAACTTCGCAGCCTCGTGCAGCCTCCGGTGCAAGTCGCGGGGGATGTCAACGGTCGTGCGCAGGCTGTCCATCGAATACCTAGAATCGCGGTTCGACTCAAACAAGTCAACTTGCCAAACGAACTGACGAACCGCCGCTACCACTCGCAGAAGTGTGCCGTGAATACCGTAGGGCCCTTGGTGGCGTTTCTTGAGCTACCGGTGCATCAGAAGTGCCGCAGCCCCTTTTGGGCGTGTGCGCTCCCGGCCGGCTTTCGCACCACTGCGGGCTACTGTATTGCTGTAGCCTATGTCTAAGCGCTGCTTACACGCAATTGGGTTTTTCGTATGAAGCGTCTGGCCACAGCGATGGTCTTGGCCGTCAGCTCCCTGTCCGCTGGCAGCCCTGATTTCTTCGAGTCCAAGGTACGTCCGCTGCTCGCGGCGAAGTGCTACTCCTGTCACTCGGATTCGGAGATGGGCGGCTTGCGGCTCGATTCCTTGGAGCGAGTCCTGCAGGGAGGCACCCGTGGCCCGGCGGTGGTTCCGGGCGAACCGTCTTCGAGCCTCCTCCTCGCCGCCGTGCGTCGCACGCACGACGAGCTCAAGATGCCGCCGACGGAGGTGCTGTCAGAGCCGGAAACCGCCGTGCTGGAAGAGTGGATCGCGGACGGGGCGGAGTGGCCTGCCACGGCCGGTTCTGTCGTCGCCACATCCCAACTCTCGCCCGAGGCGCGAGACTTCTGGGCATTCAAGGCGGTCGCGAGGCCAGAGGTCGCAGGGGGCGACCCTGCCAAGGCGATCGACGGGTTTGTCAGCGAGGGTCTTCTCAAAGCCGGACTGGAGCCGGCCCCGGCCGCCGACAAGACGACCTTGATCCGACGTCTGAGCTTCGACTTGCTCGGCCTTCCGCCGACGCCCGAGGAAACAGCTGCGTTTCTAGCCGACGACTCTGCCGGCGCCTACGAACGGCTGGTTGACCGCTTGCTCGGTTCACCCCACTACGGGGAGCGCGTGGCGAGGCACTGGCTCGATCTGGCCCGCTATGCAGACGGGCAGTCGGCTGCTTACGCGGATACGCCTCTGCCGAACGCCTGGCGGTACCGGGACTGGGTGATCAACGCGTTCAACCGTGGTCTTCCGTACGACCGGTTTGTCGTATTGCAACTCGCTGCCGACCTTCTGCCGGAGGCCGAACGGGGCGAAGATCTCGCGGCACTGGGATTCCATGCCTTGAGGGACCGCGACGACGACCGCGTCGATGTGACGGGAAGGACGTTCCTGGGCCTCACGATCGCCTGTGCGCAATGCCACGATCACAAGTTCGACCCGATCCCCCAGACCGATTTCTACGCGATGCAGGGCGTGTTCAGCAGCACACAGGATCATCGCTACCCCCTGGCGCCAGTGGAAGAGGTGGAAGCCTACGATGCCGCGAACAAGAGAGTCAAGGAGCAGAAGCTCGCCATCGACCTGTTCTTGGAAAAGGAACGCGACCAGCTGATCGATGTCTTGATGAAGCGCACGGCCGACTTCCTGGTCGCCAGTTACAGGGTGGCCTATCGAGGGGGGAACCCCCAGCAGGTAGCCGCTGAAGCCGGGCTCGACCGAGAGACCCTCGATCGCTGGCTGGCGTACTTGAAGGCCCGTCCGCATGAGCATCCTTACCTGGACGATTGGTACGCACTGATGGACCGGGGAGCCTCGCCGGACGAGGCCCGGAAGGCAGCGTCGGACTTCCAGCAGCAGCTGCTCTCGATCCACCTCGAGAAGCAAGCCGTGGACGACAGGAACTACGTCAAGCTCGGAGGGGCCGATGGCGCCCGGACGCAGCGTACGCTGCTCAACACGAACCTCGAATTCATCGAGCCGGTGCGCTACTACCTTTGGCGGGACATGACCGCTCCACCCGCGAAGAAGCGGGGATTGCCCTTCGTGGGGGGCGTCTATCACTACGGCCCGGATCAGATCGAGCGATTCCTGGGCGGGGTGTGGCTAGACCATCTCAAGGCCCAGAAAGCCGAGCTTGCGCGGCTCAAGCAAGCGGTCCCGGCACCCTACCCGTTTCTCCACGCCTACCGCGACGCGAAGAATCCGAAGGACGCCCGGCTCGCAATCCGCGGCGACAGAAAGAACCTCGGCCCGGCCGTGCCGCGGCGTTTTCTCTCTGTCCTGAGCGGAGACCCTCCCGACCTGTTCCAGCGGGGCAGCGGAAGGCTCGAACTGGCCCGCGCCATCGTGTCGCCCGAAAACCCGCTCACGGCCCGCGTCTTCGTCAACCGCCTGTGGCAGTGGCGCTTTGGCAGGGGCATCGTGACGACGCCCAGCAACTTCGGCCAGCTCGGGGAGCGCCCGACGCATCCGGAACTGCTGGACTGGCTGGCGTCGGAGTTTGTCGACTCGGGGTGGTCGATCAAGCAACTCGACAAGACGATCCTGATGTCGGACGCCTATCGCCGGAGCTCTAGGGTTCTGGCCGCCAACTTCGAGGCGGATCCGGACAACAGGCTGCTTTGGCGCTTCAATCCCGTGCGACGCCTGGATGCCGAGACATTGCGCGATGCGCTTCTGGCCGTGTCCGGCCGCATCGACCTCTCCCGCGGCGGGCCAGCGGAAGATCTGGCGGGACAGAATGTGCGGCGCACGCTGTACGGCAAGGTGGATCGGACGAATCCCGACCCGAGCCTCGCGCTCTTCGATTTCCCGGACTCGAAGGCCCACGCGCCGGGACGCGACGTGACGGTGGGGCCTCTGCAACGCCTCTACTACTTGAACAATCCGTTCTTCATCCAGCAGTCGAGCGCCCTCGCCAAGCGGCTGGCCGAGGATGCAGGGAGCGGCTCCGATGCCCGCATCCGGCGGGCGTATGAACTGCTGTTCAGCCGCCAGCCGGACAGTGCCGAGCTCGCCGCCGGGAGCGAGTACCTGGGATCGGACACCTGGGAGCGGTACTGCCAGGTCCTGCTCGCGTCCAGCGAATTCCTGACGGTGAGGTGAAACCCATGCCGCTTTCTCGTAGAGACACGCTTCGAATCCTCGGGGCCGGATTCGGAACCGTAGGCCTCGCGGACGGGCTGATGTCGGCGAGCGGGAGCACCCCGCATTTCGCCCCGCGGGCGAAACGCGTCATCTTCCTCTATCTCAACGGCGGGCTGTCGCACGTCGACACGTTCGATCCGAAGCCGGCACTTGCCAAGTTTGACGGGCAGCCGATGCCCGGGCCGAAGATCAAGACGGACAGGGCCTCCGGCGGGCTCATGAAGTCGCCGTTCGAGTTCCGGCCTTACGGCGAGAGCGGCGTCGAGGTCAGTGACATCTTCCCGCGGGTCGGCTCGTGCATCGACGACATCCTCGTGGTGCGGTCGATGTGGTCGGAGAGCGTCAACCACCTGCCCTCGATGCTGATGATGAACACCGGGCACGCCCTGCGCGGGGGCTCCCGGCCCTCGTTCGGCTCCTGGGTCGTATATGGCTTGGGCTCGGAGAACCGGAGCCTTCCCGGGTTCGTCGTGCTGTGCCCCGGCACTCCGGTCGGTGCCGCGCGGAACTGGTCGTCCTCATTCCTGCCGACCGAGTTTCAGGGCGCCCTGCTCCGCAACAACGCTGAGACGCCCGACAAGGTCATCCAGAACATCGCCAATGCGACGTACACGCGTGACGAGCAGCGCAGGCAGCTGGAGCTGCTCGACCGGATCGACTCGGGGTTCGTGCGGCGCGTCGGCTTCGATCCGCGCCTAGAGTCGAACATCGAGGCGATGGAGACCGCGTTTCGGATGCAGGCCGAAGCGCCGGGCATCTTCGATCTCGGCAGCGAGCCCGCGCACGTGCGCGAGCGCTACGGCGACGGGGAATTCGGCCGCGGGTGCCTGATGGCCTTGCGCCTAGCCGAAGCGGGGGTGCGGGTGGTCCAGGTCTACTACGGGGACGGGCAGCCTTGGGACAGCCACGACGACATCATGACCCAGAAGGATCATGCGGAGCGTTCCGATGGCCCGATCGCGTCCCTGATCGAGGACCTGAAGCTGCGCGGCATGCTGGACGAGACGCTGGTGATCGTTGGCAGCGAGTTCGGCCGGACGCCGATGATCCAGAATTCCGGGACGGAAAAGGTCGGGCGGGGCAGGGACCACAATCCTCCCGGCTACTCGATTCTGCTGGCTGGCGGCGGGATCCGCGGCGGGCAGGCCTACGGGGCCACCGACGACTTCGGCTACGAGGCCGCCGTGAACCCGGTCACGCCCCATGACCTGCACGCGACGGCGCTGCACCTGCTGGGCCTGGATCACACGAAGCTGACCTATCGGTACAGCGGCAGGGACTTCCGCCTGACCGATGTGCACGGCACCGTCGTTCAGGACTGGCTAGCCTAGGCCATCTCTGAACCGCCGATGAGCAGCGCGCCTCGCATCGCTGTCGGCGGGATTCTGCACGAATCAAACACCTTCTGCACCCGGCTGACAGGCTTGGATGCATTCAGCGGTTGGGGGACCTGCCGAGGCGATGAAATCGAAGCCGAGTTCGGCGACGCCGCTCATGAAGTAGGCGGGTTTCTTGCCGGCGCCCGCGAGCACGGTCTCGAGCTTGTTCCGACGCTCGTCGCGAACGCGACACCCTCGGGAACGGTCGCAGACGAGGCGTTCGAAGCTCTGACTGGCGAGTTGATCGAACGGCTTCAAGGCGCGGGACGGATCGACGGCCTGCTGCTGGCTCTGCACGGAGCGATGGTGACGCAGAGCCATCCCGACGCCGACGCCGAGATCCTGCGCAGGCTCCGGCGCGAGCTGGGAGCGGACCTGCCGATCGTCGTTACCCACGACGCCCACGCGAATGTCGCAGTCGAGGAAGTGGGGCTGTGTTCCGCTCTGGTGATTTACAAGGAAGTGCCGCACGTGGACCAGCGCGAGCGGGGAAGGCAGGCCGCTCGGATTATGGGACGCATCGTGCGAGACGGTCTTCGGCCGGCGCAGGCGATCGAGAGGCCGCCAATGCTGTACAACATCCTGTTCCACGACACCAACAAGCCGCCGATGCTGCCGCTGGTGGCGGAACTGAAGCGCTTGGAACGCGAGGACAGCCGGATCCTGGCGGCGAGCGCCGCGGTGGGCTATCAGTATGCGGACGTCCCGCAAATGGGGCCGAGCATCGTGGTCGTGACGGATGGAGATCGGGGGCTCGCACGCCAGGAAGCGCGGCGGCTTGCCGATCTGATGTGGGACCACCGGCAACAGATGTCCATCGAGCTTCCGGACGCCGCCGAGGCCGTGCAGCGAGCCCGGCGGACGGACCGACTGCCGGCGGTACTGGTCGATCTCGGAGACAACATCGGTGGCGGATCAGCCGGGGACGGGACAGTCCTGCTGGCCGAACTAGTCAAGCAGGGGGCCTCGGCGTTTGCCGTGGCGATCTACGATCCGGATGCTGTGGACGAAGCGTTTCGAGTCGGGGTAGGGGGCCCGTTCGATGCCGGGATCGGCGGCAAGAGCGACAGCCTGCATGGTGATCCGGTTCGGATACAGGGACGGGTGAAGCTGCTCTACGACGGAAAGTACATCGAGACGGCGGCTAGGCACGGTGGCATGCGCTACCTCGATCAGGGCCCTACCGCAGTCCTCCAAATCGGGAATTCGAGCGAGCGAGACGCGAGCTTCGTGCTGCTCAACAGCAAGCGCCACCCGCCCTTCAGCTTGGGCCAGCTGACCAGCGCGGGGATCCAGCCGCAGCAGTTGCGAGTCATAGTGGTGAAGGCCGCTGTGGCCTTTCGTGCGGCGTACGAGCCTGTGGCCGGCACGATCATTCCGGTTGACACAAGCGGACTCACCGCAGTGAACCCGAGAAGGTTCACATACGCGAAAGCGAGGCGTGACTTGTTCGTGACTGGTCTCGCCCGCGGCCGGTAGCCAATGGCGCGAGGGCTGCAGCCTTGGGTGTCCCCGTACTCCCCGATACCGATTCTCGAGGTTTTGCTATTGAGTGACTGACGGGTTTCCGGTGCTTCCGGCCAGCACTCCCTCCTCGGCACCTCTCGAACACAAGAGGGTGGCACGATCATAATTCGGTACTGGGCTAGGTACTTGACTCCACACGCCACTATATGTTGTGGTTAGGTCATGAAGCGAGATTACCCGAAGACACAAGTCGAGTTTGAGCAGCGATTCGCAACCGAGGAGGCTTGTCGCGGGTACATCGCTCAGTTGCGCTGGCCCGACGGATTCGTCTGTCCGCGGTGCCAAGCCAAATCGGCCCGCAGCGCCACGCGACAGCGCTTGATCTGTCGTTCCTGCCGCTATCAGGCATCGGTGACCGTCGGGACGATCTTCGAGGGGACGCGCAAGCCCTTGCTGCTATGGTTCCGAGCGATGTGGTACGTCACAACCCAGAAGCACGGGGCCAGCGCTCTGGGGCTACAGCGGGTGTTGGGGTTGGGGCAATACCGGACAGCTTGGACGTGGATGCACAAGTTGCGGCGGGCGATGGTGCAGCCGGGACGCGAGCGGCTCACGGGCACGGTAGAGGCGGACGAAATCTACGTCGGCGGCAAGGAGGTGGGAGCCCGCGGGCGATCGCTTGGCAAGAAGGCCGTGGTGGCAGTCGCTGTCGAGCAGCGCGGGGCCGGCATGGGGCGGGTCCGGCTCAAGCGGGTGCCCAATGCAGCGGCAGCGAGTTTGGAGGATTTCCTGGAGGAGGCCGTCGAGCCCGGCAGCACGATCCGTACCGACGGTTGGAGCAGCTACTCTCGGCTGCAGAAGTTGGGTTACCGCCACGACCAAGCGGTCTTGGGCGGGGACCGGGAACTGGTCGAGCGGGTGTTTCCCAGAGTGCATCGTGTCGCGGCCCTGCTCAAGCGCTGGCTGCTGGGGACGCACCAAGGCGCGGTGGAGCACCAACACTTGGACTACTACTTGGACGAATTCACTTTCCGCTTCAACCGCCGGAGCTCACGCTCCCGCGGCCTGTTGTTCTACAGACTGCTCCAGCAGGCGGTAGCTACCGCACCAGTCCCGCGCAAGGCCATGCTTGGAGGCCAACCAGTCCGACAGACCACGGGGAAAACTGCTGTGGAGTAAAGTACCCATGCTCAACCACAACATATAGTGGTGTGTGGAGTCAAATACCCAGCCCAGATTCGGTATATATTCGGATTGAGCATTTCAGCAGCAAGATGAATGTCAAATACACCATGAGTCCCGAATTGATCGGGGTACTCTCGGTCGGAGTAGCGCTGGCCGGTTTGATCCTATCAGTGGTGTTGATCGGGGGATCGTGGGTGGTTGATGCGCTCGGTTCTTTGGACGCGCGCCTAGATCAGGTAGGGCAGAATCAGGCAGTGATCTTGGAACGCACGCGCCACCTTGGACCCATGGAGGCACAGGCGCGATAAAGCAACAGCAAGAGGCGCCCAATCCGCACTAGCTTCGTTGGCTCGAAGCCGTCGAGGCGGACAATTCCATCCCGCTAGAACCCGGCTGCTCTGGCAACTTTTCTAGATGATCCCCGACCGATGCGTACCAGCTGATCCGGACTATGCTCCGGGGGCCTCAAAGGTCTGCCGTGTCCACTACGTACAGGTTGGTCCGACCGCTCTCCTCGCTGGTGTAGAGGAGCTTCGAGCCGTCGTGGTTCCACACCGGTCTTGGCTCGTTGAGGTACTGCCGTGGCGGGAACCAAATCCCCCAGTTACGAAACGGAAAGCGTTCGTCGGCGGGCTGCTCCGGCTTGGAGCCGAGCGGGATCGTCACGAGTTGGCTCATCGACCCGTCCTTGAGATTGATCAGCGCGAGCCCATTCCCCATCCTGCCGCCGTAACAGTCCGTGACGACCAAGTGTGGTTTGAGCGGATGGTATGACGGGTGCCCTGCCGGGACGTGCTCGGCATCGAAGGCCTTGTGCGTCCTGCCCGTGCCGATATCGGCTTCCACCAGCCACTGCAGGTTGGTCCTGGAGTCGTGGCGGACGAAGAGGATCGCCATGCTGTCCGGGCGCCACGTTGGGTGATGCAGGTTATCGGCCAGCCAGCGAAAGGATCCGTCACGAAGGCCGTACACGAAGACCTCCACCAGTCTCGGGAACGTCTCTTGTGTTCTGTGAACGATCATCAGCTTCTCGCCGTCCGGGCTGAAGCGCGTGTTCTGCAGCTGGGACGCCGCGTCCTTGATTTCGAGGCGGTTGGGAGTCAGGTTCCGGGCCTCTGCGAGAGTAACGAGCTGCCGGTAGGACCCGCTCTGCAAATCCAGCACGCCTTGGTGCTCTGCATTCCCGCAAGAGAGAAGAGCACCGTCGGGGCTGAGGCGGCTGCAAGAGACCGGCGTGTCCACGCACTCCACCTCGCCGCCGGCAGCAGGCACCCGAGCCATGCAGCGAGGGCCCGGTTCTCGCGACTGGAAGTAGACGAAGTTCCCCTCGGGACCCCACAGCTGATTCACGCCCGTGTGATAGTGCCCGGTCAGGGGGCCCGCCAGCTCGCGCCGCGCCGTGCCGTCCGAATTCATCACCACCAAGACGCCCGGATAGCGTCCCGTGGCAGTCAGTTTCTCGACCGAGCGGTCGAACTGGAAGAACACGATTTGGTTCCCATCCGGAGACCAGGGCGACACGAAATAGTAGTGGTGGGTCTCGTGATGCGGGCTCGCGTAGCGCAGGATCTGCCGACCTGTCACTGGATCGCGCAACTGCTCCGGCGAAGGCTCTTGCTGAGCGGCTGTCTGGAAGGGAAAGGAAAGCGCGAGAAGCCCGAGTCGCGCGACCAAGAGTTTCATGCCTGAAGCATCATAGACCTGCGGCCAACGGTCGGACTCTGTAGTGGGTCGGGAAACGGTCTTCCGGAGGCCGTGCGTCGGCCTGGGCCTGTCCCTTGCATCACTCAAGGACGTCTTGGAGTACGGAAGCCCGTTTTAGCGGGAGAACCTGACTCTCGAGTGTTTCGTTCACTCGAACTTAGCCAGAAATGTCGAGTTGATAGTACCTACTGAGTATTGCCGTCGCATCTTCGAGCGGAATCTGGACCCTCAACGCTGCGTAATCGAAATCTGGATCGCTCAAGCCCTGCTTGAGGAATTCGGCTAGGTCAGAACGTATGGAGGCCGCAAGAGCGAAACTGCCCTCGTCTGGCAGCAATTGGACGAGGCGGAACACATCGGCACGGTGCTTTCGGATGTGGCGGGCGTCTACGCTTGCTCCATGTGCGTTGCGACCGGAAAGATCGAGAAAAGCGCGCGCTTTGAACGGGATGAGAATCCTCTCGTCGATCAGGCTTACGTCGTCGATGACGCACCGCGCTCTCTGGAGAGCTTCGAAGTAGGCGTCATCCAGAAGGATCGCCGAAAGGCTGATCACATCGTCTTCGACGGGTATCGGTGATAGCCTGCCGCCGTCGGCCAGCCTCAGCGTATCCGGCCGCCGGGCAAAGAGTTCGATCATTGCCGGGAACGAGTTGTCGGTAGGACGATGAAAACGGTAGAATTCCCGGCGGCCAGTCGAACGCTCTCTAGCCTGATAGCCGCCTGCCTCTAGGAAACGTGCAAAGACCATTGCGAATTCGGAACTGACAACCTCGACGCACAACACGATGTCGAAGTCTCTCGTGGCCCGAAACGGAAGCCCGGCCCTTCCGAAGAGGACATCGCAGGCAGCACCGCCAATTAGGGCGTAACTTGCTTCATGCCCGGCGAAATGTTCCCGGAACTGGCTGAGTCCTTTGATCACGCCCATTGCTCCAGAAGTCGGTCGACGGCCACGGACAATCGCTCGTCGGGGTCGTCCCAGAACTGCGCGAAGAGCGATAGTGGATCGACCGTCTGGTTCCGTGCTAGGACGCTCGGATCGTATCGCCAAGTCTCAAGCGTTCCATCCGAGTCATGAGCTGCCTCACTCGATTCTGCCCGACCGACAGCGAGCAAGTCTCGCATCTCTGCCGGTGTCACCGCGAAGACCGGCGGCGTTGCTGGCGGGTTGAGGTCACTGAGCTGTGCAAGGGCATGCTCGCCAGCCAGCGGCAATTCGGGGGGTTGCTGAAGCCAGCGGACATGGTCCAGCCGACGTTCAGGGCGAATCAAGAATGTCTTGGCCGAGTCGACCAGCGAGCGCCCCTCTGTGCGGAACGACAGGAGCTTCTTGCGGCCATGTCGCTCGACGTTGGCAAGTCCGGCAGCGGCGAGCTCATCGAATGCCCGGCCCACGGTCATAGTCGAATACGGAAGTAGTTCTGCCAACTCAGTGGGAGTCCATGGCTGTTCCCGCTCGTTCCTTAGGAGATGGAAGAACAGAACCAGTTGAGCCGATGGCGATAGCTTGTCGGGCCGCTCCGGTCTCGGCCCCCTGAAATGTTCGCGTAAGTCCGTAGCAAGTTCCTGAATATAAAGCTGATTGCCTGTGACGGTGAAGGCGACTCCAGTTCTGATCAGTCGTGCACGGACGCTTGCTGTTAGTCGTTCGGCCGAATAGGCGACTACCCCGTCGAACTCCAGATTCACGAGAGCGACGTGTTTCCTGATTTCTGCGGGCGTGTGGTTGCCGGCCTGCATTTCGGCCATGAAGAGGACCGGCGTGCGACCGATGCGAGTCTCGAAGAACCGGTACAGGCGGGCCAGAAAGACCGGCAGACTCTTGTGCCCGTCCCATTCTTGTAAGGGAATATCGCGCTGAAGAACGGCTTCGAGATAGCCTTCGAGCCGCTTCCGGTAGTGGTCGCTATCGGAAGGAGTCTGGCGATACTCTAACACTATTCCTAAACAGTAACATGTTTCATGTTAGTATTTAATAATTATGTTATATTAAGTTCCCGCAACTCTAGCGGGTATGCAGATTCTCCTAGCGTTGACGCAAAGCCCACTCCTGAGGCCGCAGCGGCGTCTCGTTCGCTGCAACAGGCGCCTAGGCCTGCGCCACCATGGCAATCAAGCCGGTCGGGCGGAGTACAGTGCAGTCCTGTAGAAACCGGATTTCGGCCGACCCCTTGTTTAGAAAAATCTGCCACTCGCCCCGATATCGAGATTTCAGAACCGGGCTCTCAGTCCAATGCTCGCAACTTGAGTTTCCAAGAGGTTCTGGTAAAGCGCCGTGAAGCCCTGACCGTCCACCTCTTGCTGCACGGCGAAGTTGTTGAAGATGTCTCTGAACGTGAAGACCAGCTCTGCTCGTCCGCCCATGATCGGCCAAGTGGCGGCCAGGTCGAGTGATGAGCGCGCACGTTCTCGGCCTTGGGGAACGTTCCTGCCGGCATAGTGTATGTAGCTCAATTGGAGTTCTCCGGCACGAGGCAGCTGGACCTGATTGTTGATGGTGAAGTCCCAGGTGTTGGCTCGAGACGCGGCGAGGACGAGGCGGCGCCGGAAAGGGAACAGCAGGTCGGTCTCCAGAGCGTCGATGTCGTTCCGAAACCAGTTGGCGCTTCCCGAAATACGCCACGGCACGCTGATCTGCCGCTCGGCAGTGACTCCGACTCCGGTCTGGGTGGAGTTGCCGGCGTTCTCAAAGATTCTGTTAACGATGTCGTAGGCCAAACTGGAGTCGTCGACGGCCAATATGCGCTGGAACGCGTCGGAGATATCCCGGTGGTAGAAGGCTGTGCTAACAAAGCCCCACTCCCAGGACTGCCGATATCCGATCTCGAAAACGTTGGTCAGTTGTGGTCGTAGATACGGATTGCCCACTTTGAGCAGTTCCGGATCGTCGTACTTCGGAAAGATACGCAGTTCAGGCTCTCCGGGTCGATCGATGCGCCGGTTATAGGCGGCGATCACTTGATTCTCGTCACTCAGCCGATACGTGAACTTGACGTTGGGAAAGACTTCGAAGTAGTCGTATGCGTCGCTGCTCTCGTAGTAGATGTTGTCTTCTGGAATCGTGTAGGCCACATTCGTCTGTTCGACCCGGACGCCAGCCTCCAGCGAATGGGAAGCCTTGACCCGGACCCAATTGACGTAAGCGGCATAGATGTCTTCCTCCCAATCGGAAAAATCCCCGAGGCCTTCGTAGATCACGCTCTGCACCCCCCGGTCGACTTCGTAGGTGATCGGCAGCCAGCGGGTTTGAAGCTTTGTGCCCAACTCCAGCCGACCACTCGATAGCGGGCGTTCGTAGTCGAGACTCAGGGGCAGAGTGTTTTCTTGGGCAACGAGATGGGTGAAGTCCGTGCCGATCCTGACCCGCGACTCCTCATTGAGAAAGTACGCTTCGTCCTCCCAGCCCCGCGTGTACTGGAGATTCAAGTTCAGCTCGTGGCCGGGCGTCGAGAATTCGCGCCTGAAATCGAAGCTGATATTGGCAAAGCCGGTATCTTCCTCTTCTTGCCAGAACCAGAATCGCGCTCTCTCGCCGGTGGACGCCAGGATGTAGGGGACCTGGGCGCGGTCGGTGTGTGTTTCGAAGTCGTAGATGCCTGAGACGGATAGCGTGTTGGAATCGCCAACGACGAAGTCGGAGCCCGCGCGGACAATGTAGTGAACCTGCTCGCGATTTTCCGGAACTTGCGATTCAATGACGCGACCGTCGTCGTAATATCGCGTCGTGAATTCGTTGTTTGGCAGATCGTCCTGAACCAGAACTTCCGTCTGGACGAAGCTCCGCACACGCTCGGTGTTGTAGTTGAGGCTTACGCTGGGGGTGACTTTCCCGTTGTTCGAAAAGCTGCCCAGATCGGTCGGCAGGTCGGATCGCTGCTTGGAGAACCGGCCCATGCCAACCGAAAATCCAAGGTCACCCGACAAACCCATTCGCTGCTGCTTCTTGTAGATGATGTTGATAATTCCAGCCATACCCGCGGCATCAAAACTGGCCGACGGATTGTGGATGATCTCGATCGCCTCCACGTTGGCCGCCGATACGCTGTCGAGGCCGCGCTGACTGCCAAAACCGGTGAGGCTTGATTGCCGGCCGTCAATCAGAATCGAGACCTGATCACTGCCACGAAGAGAGACCCTGCCGTCTTGATCGACCGTGACGCCCGGAAGATTCCTCATGGCATCGAGCAGCGTACCGGTTGACTGCGTCGCTCCTTCGTCGATCCGAAACACTTCGGTCTGTATCCCGGCAGCTCGGATCTTCTCTGCGGTTACCGTAATCTCCTGCTCAAGGTTCAGTTCCCGAAGAAGGCGTACGTCCCCGAGGTCGTAGGATTGATTGAGCTCCGAGACGATTACTTCGGCCTCCAGCGGAAAGAAGCCAGGGAACAACACCTCGATCGTGTAGCTGCCCGGTGCCAGCCCTCCGATCACGAATCGACCGTTTTCTTCGGCAAGCACACCGGACAGAGGCTCTCCTTGAGCGTTCTCAACCAGGATGGTTGCGAAGCTGAGTGGCGCCCCGTCGGCATCATCGAGAATCCGACCAGCGAGAATTGCCGTGCCCTCCTGTGCGAACGAAGGGGTCGGGGGCAGCAAGACGATAAGAGCCCCTGCCAATGCCCGCCTCGCGATATGGCCCAGGCCCGTCCCGCTGACAGGGCTAAGGTGTCGTTTGCCAGACAGGAAAAAAGGCCTTCTCAAGAACGTGTCACTGATAAGGGTCTTGGTCAAGCCCGAGTAGGACGCGGATTGTGTGCCCTGCGGTTTCTAATCGCCGCAATCGGCCCACGGAGGAATCACCATTGGAGCACACCCGACAATTGCCAAAGTCATGAGAGTCCGTGCTTCTGAAATCTGGATCGCTGAAGCTCGGCATGAGGCATTCGGATAGGTCGGAACGTATGAGGGCGGCAAGAGCGAAGCTGCCCTCGCCGGGCAGCCAAGAGTGTCTTGGCAGCCTCAACTAGCAAGCACCCAGTCCTGCGCCGCCGTGGCCGTCAACCCGGTCAGTCGGAGTACGGTGCGGTCCTGTTGGATCCTAATCTCCGCTGACCCGGTATTTCTCGATCGCGTCCATGTCGAGCGACACGCCGAGACCCGGCTCGCGGGGCACCTCGTAGAACCCGTCCTTCATCTCGAACGGCTCGAGCATCAAGTCGTCCTCTAGCACGTGCGTCACGCTAATGGCGTATTCGATTCCCGGGAACGCCGCAGCCTGGTGCGCTTGGAAGACCTGATTGACGCCGCTCGAGATGCTGTGCTCGACCCACAGCGGAATGCGGGTTTCCTCCGCCATCAGGGCTCGCTGGACCAGGGTTCGGCCCATCGGCTTGCCGACGACGAAGGCGTCGACCAGTCCTTCCCGGACGAACGGCATCGGGTCGGCCGGGATGTGCTCGGTCACTTGGAGCGCGGTCTTGCCTTTCAGCAGACGGTAGTCATCGATCCGCTCGCGGGCGAAGGGGGACTCGATCGCGAAGTACTGATGGAACTTGGACAGCCGTTCACAGAAGTGGAGCGTGCGCCCGACCGAGCCCCACCAGGAATTCGCATCCACCCAGACCCGCATGTCCCTCGGGATCGCATCGCAAATTGCTTCCGCCTGCGCTATCGGGTCCTCCCACGGCCGGGCCTTCACCTTGTGAACCCGGTACCCGAGGTCCGCCCCCCGCTTCGCCTCCGCAGCCATCAATTCCGGCGGGAAGCACTGGCTCCACCAGGTCTGCTGGATATGGGTCTTGGTCCGCGCGGCGAAGAGCTTCGACACTGGAAGTTCGGTCGCCTTGCCGATCAGGTCGCAGATCGCGACCAGGATTCCGCCCAGACGGTCGTCCAGCATGTGCTCCCAAGGAGACGAGCCGACCAAGGATTCGAGGATCTCGCGGGCTGATTCAGCCGCCATGTCCGCATCGCCGATCCCTACCAAGCCGTCGTCCGTGAACAGCTTGACGATCACCGGCTCGTAGTGCGTCTGGAAGCGGCCCTGCCGGAAAAAGCTCTTCTGCCACGCCTCCCGCACTCGCTCGTCCATGGGAACGCGGGTCCGGATCAGCTCGTAACGGGAAATCCGCTGCTTGGCCGCTCCAGGGAGACGAACGCTGTGAAGACCGGCCAGCGCGGCGGCAGCGGTGCTGCCTTCCCGCAGGAACCGGCGGCGGCCAAGCGGCGTATGCACGTCGGAAGTGCTCCTACTTTCGGGCGGTCACAGTGATCTCGATGCGCGCCTTGCCCACGAGGCTGGCAACCGCCACGGTCGTCCTGGCCGGCCGGTCGTTCTTGAAGTACTGCGTGTAGACAGAGTTCATCTCTCGGAATGTGGAGATGTCCGTCAAGTAGACCTTGACGTCCACGGCGTCCGAATAGTCGTATCCGGCCGCGTTGAGGATGATGCCGATGCGGTTGAAGGTCTGGTGGACTTCCTGCTCGAATTCCTCCGGGTATTCCCCCGTTTTGAGATCCGAGCCAGTCTGGCCCGCGCAGTACAGCGTGTCGCCGACCTGCACTCCAGGGCTGAACGGCATGCCCTCCCGGAATTCCGGGGGGTAGATGATCTTCTTATCGGCCGCTGCGCCGATGGTCATCGACGCGACCAAGAGCGCGGCCGCAAACAGTCTGGTCATTGCGGGTATCCTCCTCCGTTGTGCCTGAATTCTACCGCGATCACACATTACGTCTACGGACAGCACCGATCCCCTGGCCAAGCGAGTTTCGCTCCGCTATCCCAGCCTTGGCGGCGGTAACCGCAGGGCCGCTCGCGGAGCTCGTCCATTTCCGAAGAGTGCATCAGGATTGTCATGCAGGAGCTTGCGGCCAAGTTCTAGCGCCTCCTCCCCGGAGCAAGAGCCCTCGCTGACCTTCTCCGCCAGGACTTGTGCGACGTTGCGCCGCGCCATCTTGGCGTGCGCGTAGCTGAGTTCGGGGTACCGGTAGTCTCCGCCGTAGCCGAAGATCTTGTTGGAAGGAACAGTGTCCAGCATTTCGTGCAGAGCGCGCCTAGAGGCACTGGGCGAGATGATGTGAGCCCAGCAAAGGTCGATATGTACGTTGGGGAAGACCTTCGCGATCGCCGCCGCCTCTCCCTGGTAGGGATAGCTCATGTGGAAGAGGTCGAACTGCACTCGCGGGAACAGGAAGAAGAGGTTCGTCAGGTGCGTCGGCTTGGAGTTCTCGATGAAGTTGCCGTTCCCCGCATGCAAGCCGGTGTGGATCTGGACCGGCACGCCGTGCGCCGCTGCCAATCCGATCAGATGGTGGAACATGTGGTCTTCCAGCGCGCGGAACGGACGCTCGACGCGGGACCGGAAGGCGGCGGGCGGAGTGCGGCTCGCCCCCAGCAGCGACTGCAGGCTCGACTCCGCGTCGCGCTCTGAAACCTCTGCGTAGCGGATTTCGCGGTTGTACGCCAGTGTCGACTTGACCGTGACCATGCCGATGTCGAGGCTCTGCTGAAAACTGGTCTCCATCGCCCGCTTGAGCCCGGCGAGGTCCGTAATGGAAACGTCGGTTAGCTCCTCCAGGTTCCGGATGTCGGCAACGGACTGCGGGGCGACGAATCGGTCGAACTTCCGGGCGCACACGAAGAACCTTGGGTCGGGCCTGACCGGTGCGGCATTCCAGTAGTCGTCCAGCACCGAGTAGGCGATGTTCGATCGCCGGACGAGGATCTCCTCGTACAGGCCCGGTTGGTTCGCGGCCTCGATCCTGCGATTGATTTCGGGCAGGGTGGTGCCCGAGATCTGATCGACGCCGTAGATGTCCTGGATGGCGATGCGCAGCGCCTGGCCGTATCCGGTCAGGCGGGCCGACTGCCAGTGCGGTTCGAACGCCCGCCAGCGCTGCTCGGCCGGGGCGTCGGGGTTCCTCACGACGGAGAGATCGTCCCCCGCCAGGCCGGCAGATATCACGTCATTGATGGCGTAGTGTCCGGCTAGCGTGAAGAAGTCAACCCGCGAGGAGGTCCGTTCCTCTTCGGGAATGATGTGCTCGTGGGTGTTGACGAGCGGGATCTGGGCGAAAGCCTCCAGCAAGTCGGTCTGGAGCTCGGGCGCGGCAGCGGACGCGGCCTGGGTGGCGGCAAGGGCTGACACAGATCCGAAGAAAGTACGGCGACCGATCGGCATGGCACCACATATCCTCCCGTAGTTGCGGGCTCCTCGCAAAGGGGGCCGAGGCAGTCCTGCCGTCTATGGGGATCCGGCTTGCTCTTCGCTAGACTCCTTGTCTCGGTGCAAGGTTGCCGATTGGGTCAAGTTTCAACGCCGAAGTGCCGCTGTCGTCTGTTGGGGCGAAGCGCGGCCAGACTCCTTGTTGCGCTGCGACGTGGAGGCTTGCTGCAAGTCTCTCGCTGCAGGTGCCGCGCGCGGGCGGCCCCGGCCAGTCCTGGCACGGCGGCTGTATACTCAGGACCGTAGGCGTTCACGCTCGGTTGCGTGCCGCAGATCAACGATGGCCTCCATTGAGACCCAACTTCCAGCGCTCAAATCGCCCAGTGCCATCGCGCTGGCACCGGAGCCCGACGAAGTCGAGTACCCGGAGGGGAATTGGATCGCGCAGAGCGTGGAGCACGGCAACGCCGTGCAACAGGCCACGACGGCCTTGCGCCACTACTTCCGCGAGCGCGCAGACGTGCTGGTGGCCATGGAACTGCTGGTGTACTACCAGCGCGGCAACGTCGAGGCTCAGCTGCAGCCGGATCTGCAAGTGGTGTTCGGGGTAGAGTACCGCCCAAACCGCGGTTCGTACCGGATCTGGGAAGAGGGCAAGCCGCCAGACTTCGTGCTGGAGGTGGCGTCGCCGTCGACGGCGAAGAACGATGCCGAGCACAAGGCGCGGGAATACGCTCGGATCGGCGTAAAATGGTAACTACTCACGCCTCGGTTGGAGTCGAGGCGTGAGTTGGTGTCGGGCCATAGTGTTGTTCGAGCGTGGCGACAGCGTTGCCGGCGAGCGCGATTTGAATGGCGACGAGAGGGTTGTAGCCGAGCGCGGCCATGGACTGCAGGTAGCTTGAGATGCGGGCGTAGGCCTCGCCATAGACTTGCGTGCGAAAGCAGCCCGACACTTTCATCTTCACCTTGGACATTCTCAGCCCGCGCTCTCCTGCATTGTTCGTAAAGCTGACGTCGGGGTCGCTCAGGAAGCGCAGCACGGACTCTTCGTGCTTGATGAGCCGCTCGTGCAGGTTGTGGGCATCGGATTTGGCGATCCGGCCGCGTTTCTTCTTGGAGCGGGGCGGGATCTGGGGCAATTCCTTGCGGCCCTGGGTCAGGATGGTGCGGTAGCGCTTGCGCAGGGCCTTGCAGGCGGCTGCGCTCAAGGCCTTCACCTGGCTGGCATTGACCTGCCGGCAGGCCTCTTGCAGCAGGGCTTTCATCAGCCGCGCCCAGCGGTAGTTGTTGGACTCGACGATGAAGGTCAGCTCCCGAATTAGATGCGCGCCGCAGAGCTGGTGCTGGCACTGCTTGTAGCTGAGGTAGGAGGCCCAGCAGTCGTGCACCAGCGTGCCGGCGAAGCGGGGGATCAGGCCGATCGCCTCGATGGCTGCCTTGCCGCGCTTGGGGTGCAGGAACTTCAGCGTCAGCGCGCCATCGGTGAGGATATGCAGCCAATGGTTCTTGCCATCGACCCGCAGGCCGGTTTCATCGGCATACAGGGCCGGAGCGGCCAGCAGGTGGGCGCTGGCGGCCTTTTCCCACGCTTGCAGGGCCTGCTGCAGGCGGCGGATGTAGCCCAGGCAAGTGGCCTCGGACAAGCGCAGGCCGGAGATCGCCCGGACCAGCTGCACGACCCGCCGCAAGGAGAGCATATGGGCCACCAGCAGGTCGATGATGAAAGCCTGCAGCCCCGTGCCGTACTGCACCGGCCCGGGCATGCTGGCGGGGAAGGCTGGCTTGCAGCGGGCCTGGCAGTCGGGGCATTGCTTGACCTCGGCGGTGACACGCTGCTCGACCACTTGGAACACGATGTCGTACAGGACCCGGCGTTCGCAGTCGATCGGATCGACCTGCGACAGATCGCTGCCACAGCTATCACAGGCCGTGACGGTGAGCGTTTCCTCGTGGGTGACTTTCTGCAGATTGGAGACGCTGCCGTCTTTGGCCGCAGTGGCCGGGCGATCCGGCTGGGAACTCCGCGCGGTGTCGTCCGCGCCCATCTGCGAGGGCGGAATGCTGGAGTTGCGGGTGGTCTTGCGGGTGGTCTTTTCCAGCAAGACCGCCAGCAGCAGTGTCAGCATGGTCAGCAGCGCCTTGAACACGGCGTCGGTTTCCGGCGGCACCTTGCCGAGCTTGCGCAGCGCCTCGAGCTGCTCCTTGGCACTCTGTAGTTCCTCGCGCAGGGACTTTTCGTTGACCGTCGGCATCACTCGGCCTCCACCGCCATCAGCGCGGCCAGCACCGCCAGCCGCTCGCCCGGCGGCATGGCCGCGTAGCGCTTGGCCCAGTTGGCGGCCTTGCGCTTGATGCACTGCCGCTGCACGAAGTCCTGGCCCGCGTAGCTGTGCCAGTGCGGGCGCCCCGGCGCGAAGTTGCACCAGACCTTCTCGGTCACCACCCCGGCCTGGTTCATCACCTGTAGCGACAGGCTGTGCCAGCCCGCCAGCGTCCGCTCGTACAACTGGGAGGGATAGCCGGACAGCATCACCGCACAGGGCAGGCCTGTGAGCAATGCCAGCAGTTGCTCGTGATCGGCCTGCGTGTAGTCATAGCGGTAGCGGCGCTGCGACTTGCGCGCCGCCTGCAGATAGGGCGGGTCGGCGTAGACCAGCTCGTCGCCCGCAAACGGGAACTGGGCCAGAAAGCGGTGGCAGCAGCCGTGCACCAGTTCCACCTCGTAGTCGCAGCGGAACGCTCGGATCGAGCGGACATTGCGGTCGATGCCGATGTTGCGCAGGGCCGGCGGCTTGCGCTGCATGATCGCGCCGCCGCCGAGATGGGTCTCAATATAGGTGGCATGCGGCGGCATGGCCGCGATCAGTGGCTGGCACAGACCCGAGGTCGCCTTCGATCCGTACCAAGCTCCCATCGCCGTGTCGTCTCCCGCAGGAGTGCTTAACCCGCAGCATAGGCGGTCCCAGTGCGGTTGTCAAGCGAACCGCTTGCGAGCTTGCGAGCCATCCGCCGGATACGCAAGGCCGCCGCTGGCCAGTCCGGGCGGGTCCCACTCCGCGTTGGATTCCTGCCAAGAACAACCGTTTGATCTCAGGCGAAAAAGTACATAGTCAAGACAGGGCCCGAGTAGTTACGTAAAATGTTCAGCTGCACATTTAACCCCAAATGTGGAGTAGTAGGTAATGTGGAGTTTAACCCGTAAGTCCTTGAAATAGCCGTTCTTCGTCGATTCTTACTGCACATTACTGTGATCGTGACAGCGGTGCCTCTGTTGGCACCGATTCCTGACAACGGAGGTCACGATGCTCATTGACTTGTTCCCGCGGGATCATGCCCGCTTCCTTAAATTGCCCTTGCTCGGCGATTATCTCGACGGGCTGGCCCAGTGGCTGGCCACGCAGGGGTTCCCATACTCACAGATTCGTCGACGCGTTCGCGAAGCGCCCGTGCTCGAAGCTATGCTTGCGTCCTTCGGAATCCGCAACCTCGGCGAACTGTCGCGGAAACGTCTCCTCTCCTTGGCTCCCCGCCCGGCCCGAAGTCAGCCCAACTTGTCAGCGCTCGTGCGGTCCATGGCCACGTTTCTGGCCGACCGTGAGCTGTTGCGGGTTGTGAACCCGGGTCCCGGCGAAGTCCTCGTCCGTGCCTATCTCGAGTTCCTCCGGCAAGTGCGTGGTCTCGCCGCCTCGACGGTGCACCATCACCGCCGCACGGCCCTCGACCTGCTCAGGTTCCTTGCGTACGACGATCGTCCGGAGATCCTCATGACGATTTCCTCGCAACACATCGAGGCCTTCGTCGTGCAGAGCGCCGCGACGCTCGGACGCGGCAGCCTGCAGCACTTGGTGTCCCGGCTGCGCTGCTTCCTGCGCTTCCTCGCCACGCGCGGGGAGGTGGCAGCCGGCCTCGAGGCCCAGATTGACACCCCGCCCACCTATCGCGACGAGCAACTCCCCCGCGCCCAGCCTTGGGAAACCGTGCAGGCCCTGCTGGCGGAAATCGACTGCAGCACCCCGCTGGGACGGCGCGACTTTGCCATGTTCCTGCTCATGGCGACCTACGGCTTGCGGGCCAGCGAAGTCGCCGCCCTGCAACTGGACTCGATCCTCTGGCGCAGCGGACAGATCCGTCTCGACCGGCCCAAGGCCCGCAGGCCACTGGCCCTGCCTCTGACCGACGAGGTCGGGGCGGCATTGGCGGACTACCTGCAGCACGGACGCCCGCGATCCCAGCATCGCCGCGTCTTCCTCGGTTCCCGTCGGCCTGTCGTGCCGCTCCGGCCGACGGGCGTGCAAGCCGCCTTCCGGAGCCGGGTGCAGCGCAGCGCAACCGGGTTTGCAGACGCAGGGGCACACTGCCTGCGCCACTCCCTCGCCCTCCATCTGTTGCGCAGCGACGTGTCGATCGAATCGGTCGGCGGCTTGCTCGGCCATCGTAGCCTGGCCGCCACCGGCCAGTACCTGCGTCTGGACGACGACGCCCTGAGAGCCGCAGCGCTCGACCTTCCCCTGCCTGTCAAGGAGGTGCTCCCATGAGCCCCGCGTTACAGCCGTCCCCGCTGGGCGCGGCGATCACCGTGTACGTCGAGCGACAGCGTTCGCTCGGCTTCCAATTCGACAACCAAGCCCGGATTCTCCAACAACTCGATACCTTCCTCGCCGAGCACGACCACAGCGACCTGACGGCCGGCAGTTTCAACGACTGGGCCCTCACGCAGGAGCATCTCACGCCCCAAGGCCGCCGCCAGAATATGCGGATCGTCTACCGGTTCACCTTGCATCGTCGTCACACGACGCCGGAGTGCTTCGTGCCGGACCCGGCCCAATTCCCGGCCCCGTCCCCTGCGGCAGCCCCTTGGATCCTCAGCGAGCAGCAGATCCTAGCCCTGCTGGAGCAGACGGGACAACTCGCGCCAACGCCCCATTCCCCACTGCGTCCGCACGTCTACCGCTTGGGAGTGGTTCTGCTGTACACCGCCGGTCTGCGGCGCGGAGAACTCGTGCGGCTGAACATTGACGACTATGCCCCGTCCCGGCACACCCTGCGCGTGCGCGTGTCGAAGTTCCACAAGTCGCGGATCGTCGCGCTCTCCCGCGATGCCTGGCGGGAAATCGACACCTACCTGCGGCTCAGGCTGTGTTTCCCGCACACCGTGAACTCCCCCTTGCTCGCCCATGGTTCGCGAGCCGACAAGGCCTTCCCTGGATACCTGTTCGGCAGGGGCTTCTGCAAGCTGTGCCGGGACGCCTCCGTCCTGACCGATTCCGGCAGGCCGCCGTGCGTGCAGGACGTCAGACACACCTATGCAGTCCACGTGCTGCTGCGCTCCTATCGGGACAACCGCAACCCGCAGGCCGTGCTGCCGGTCCTGTCCAGAGCCATGGGGCATGCCTCCCTGGCTTCGACCGCGCACTACCTGTCCTTGATCGATCCGATCCTCGAGCAGGCCGCCGAACGCGTCGCCCGCCAGGTTGGCCCCCTGCTGGCTGGCAACCCGGGAGGGTCTCATGGCTGACTCCTGCCCCAACGCGCTGGGCCAGGCCCTGCGCGGCTTCCTCGCTGACGAACTCCCCCGCGTCCGCGGCCTCAGCCGTCACACGGTCCGTTCCTTCCGCGACGCGCTCAAGCTCCTGCTCGTCTTCCTCCAGCGACACTTGCAACGGCCCGCCGCGCACCTCGACTTCCCCGATCTTTCCCGCGAGCATCTGCTCGCCTTCCTCCAGCACCTCGAGGCCGAGCGTGGCAACTCCACCGCCACGCGCAACGTCCGGCTCGCCGCACTGCACTCCTTCGCACGCTACGCCGCACCACTGTTCCCAGTGCACTGCGGCAGCTGTCAGGTCATCCTCGCCATCCCCTTCAAGCGTGCCGACCAGCGTGCCGTCGAGTATCTCGAGCACGACGAGATGCAAGCCCTGCTGCAAGCGCCGGACCGCTCGACCCAGGTACATTTTTTTGTCGATACGTGACTCGTCTGATGGGATCGGATCGTTGCTCGTGCAACTAGGGCAGCCTGTCGCTGGAGTTGCAAGGGCCTGCTCGAAGGGCGCTGGGCCGCTCTTCGCAGCGCCCGCGAGGGGGCACTGGACAGTGTCGGCGCAGCGGGGGTGTGACGCCTCGCAAGGCGTTGCCGGGCAGGCTGGCGGGACGCTCGCATGGGCTAAGGCGAGGGCGCTTGCAGCAGCAAGTCGAGAGCCTCCTGCGGGCGTGCCGCGAAATGCCGGTTGGCCTCCGGCACGTAGCGGAATTGGGGCAGGCAGCGGATGATCGAAATGGCCGTGTTGGTCAGACAGGCCAGGTTGCGCGGCAGGTCGCGCACATACACGCGGCAGCGGTCTTCGTCGTAGGTGAAGTCACGCACATAGTGCAGGCGGTTCTCGATCTGCCAGTGGTTGCGCAGCAACTCCGCGAGTTGCTCGGGGGTGGCCCGTGCGGGGCCCAGCGAGGTGAGCGCATAGCTCACTTCGGTGCTGCTCTTGCCGCTCTTGACGTGCTGCCGCCGACGTTCGACGCGGATGGCCTGCTGGCGGCCGTGCAGGGCGGCATAGTCGTCCCATTCGGCGGCGCTGATGTCCTTGACCCAGTAGCGTCGGCGCTCGATGCGGCCATGCTGCTTGTCCAGCGTCTCCACCAGCGGGCAGGCACTGAAGTCCATCTCTTGCAGGTCCCGGAACAGCGTTGGCTGGTTGTTTTTCACCGCGGTGATCAGATAGTCTGCCTGGGATTCCTCGAGCAGGCAGCGGGCCGTCTCCTGCTGGGCGTGCAGCGCGTCGCCGGTGACCACCCGCCCGGCCAGGTCGAGTTGCCTGGCTAGTTCCCGGAAGGCCGGGATCTCGTTGGTCTTGGAGTCGATCTCCAACTGTCCCAGCACCACGCCGCTGCCCTGCTCCACCGCGGCCAGCAGCATGCGCCGACCGTGTGCGCTCTGCTTGGAGGCCCCGCGCACGTCCTTGCCGTCCAGGCTCACGCCCGGCAGCACTGCCGGGCCCTCGCTGGGTGCCTCGCTGGCGGCCTTGGACGAATCCGTAGCGTCTTGCTGTGACTGCACTTGCGCGCTTTGCTGGAGGGCCCACCCGCGCACCGCCTCCTCCAGCGTCTGCGGCTCTAGGGTCGCCAGAATGTTGTGGAACGTGGTGATCGACGGACTCGTGTAGCAGCCTTGGCTGGGGCTGTAGAAACACTCCACCGCCAGTCGCTGCGACTGGCTCAGCAGGGCCGCGAACTGGGCGAAGGCGGTCACCCCGCGGTAGCCGCACAGGCGCGCCGCCACCGCCAAGGCCAGCACGCTGCGCAAGCCGTAGCGCTTGCCGCGCGCATGGCGGTACTCGGGCAACTCGCCGAGGAACTCGAACAGACTGCGCAGCGTCTGCGCGTCGGGGGGCGCGCTGCGGGCCGGCCCGTCCCAGGCCGGATCATCCTCCGGCTGGGCCAGCTTGAGGGCCGCGCCGGGCTGCAATTCGTACACGAAAATCTCCTTCCGCTGGCCGTGCCGACGCCAGCGCGGCGTGGCACCCGGCAGCCGTGCGTAGCCGCCGCTGAAGCCCAGCGAGCGCCAGTTGGCGGCCCGGTAACAGGTGCCGGCGAAGCGTTCAGGGTCCACGAACGACTCCGCTAACAGGCTCGGAATGCCGTGCTCGGCCAACATGTCGTCCGAAAGCCGTCGCAAGCTCAGCCCGAGCACCCGCGAGGCCAGATTGGGCGCCCCCTGCCAAGCCGGCAGAATCACGAAGCGCGAGTTCTGCGTGAGCAGATGCAGGCGCCGCCGCTGCTGCTGCGGGCTCCAGCCGATCCAGCGGTCACGGGCCGCCAGCTTGAGCGCGGCGGCCTGCCAGCCCACCAGTGCGATCCAGTCCTGCCCCAGCGTCGCCACATGCCGCAGGGCCTTGCCGAACAACCCCTCGAACGCTAGGTAGTGGTGGCTGGCCACCAAGCGGTCCCAGCGCCGGTGCTCCTGCGCACCGTGCGTGGGGCGCACGTGCACGGAGCGCAAATCCAGATCCCGCAAGCCGCTTGGCGCTGCCACTAGAGCCTAGCCTGACAGACTGACAACAAAATGTCCAGTCCTCGCAGCAGACAGCGCTACCATGCCGAGCTCGCAAACTCTAGCAGGCAGCCACTGCCCCTCCGGCTACTGTCGTGCACTGCCTCGGACTCGGACAAAAAAATGGCCCTGCCGCTCGACCGAGGCGGGACGGCGCGACCATGCCCTGCTATTGACGATGTACAACACTGGGGCGCGGGTCCAAGAGATCCTCGACCTGCGCCCCTGTGACCTGCAGTTGGACCGGCCCCGCCAAGCGCTGCTGCACGGCAAGGGAGACAAATGCCGCTATTGCCCGCTGTGGGAGGAAACGGCCGCGCTGCTGCGGGATCTGATGCGAACCCGCAACGTGGACCCCGCCGACAAGCAGCCGCTGTTCCGCAATCGTTCCGGCCATCCCTTGACGCGATTCGGCGTGCGCTACATCCTACGCAAGCACGCCGGCACAGCCTCCCACTCCGTGCCGACACTGGCCAGCAAGCGCGTCCATCCCCACGTCCTGAGGCACACCGCCGCCTCTCACTTCCTGCAGGCGGGCGTGGACATGGTCACGATCGGGCGCTGGCTGGGCCACGCCAACGTCTCGACGACCAGCATCTATGCCGAAGTGGACCTGGAATCGAAACGCCAAGCCGTGCGCAAGGCCAAGCCGCTGCTGAACACGGACCCTAGCTCCGCGGACTGGCGAACCAACGCTGATACCATCAGTTGGCTGGAAAGCCTCTGAGCGTTCGCTGCGACCACCCAGTAATGTGGAGTTTCTTCCACTCAAGTCCTCAATGATCAAGGACTTATGGCTTGAACTCCACATTACCCACTACTCCACATTTGGGGTTCGCGAGTATTGGCGGCTGGACCCGGCAGGGACCTTGATGGAGACTCCCTTGGAGGGCTACGAGATCAGCGCAGGACAGTCTAAGCCGGTGCGGCCGGCGGCAGGCACGGGCGGTGTGTTGCGGAGCCGGGTGCTGGGGTTGGATCTGCGCAGCGAGAGGCAGGCTGGGACGACGGTCGTGGTGTTCATTGACCCGCACACGGGGGAAGAATTCGATGGCAGCCTGGAAGCAGCCGAGCGCGACAAGCAGGAATTACGGCAGCGAGCGATTGAGGCAGAGGAGAGGGCGCGGGTTCTGGAGGAGCGACTCCGGTCTCTGACGGCCCATGCTCCTCCGCCGGAACGCGACCCCTAGAGTCGAGGCACCGTCTCGCAAGATTGCCCCCTTATCGTGAGGAGCCATGTCGCTGTCTCATGATGCCTGGGCTGGTACCAGCAACGGCCCGCCTAGACCCGCAACCCACAGGTCTCGTGTTTCGGGCCTCGATGATCCGGATCGGTTTCCGATGATTCCATGTCTCCCCTTGTCGGTCTGAGGCGGGCCTCGCTAGATCCCTGCCCGGAAGTTCCCGACTGCCTCCGACGTTCGCAGCGCACGATCGTAAATGGCCAGCTTCTTGATGCTGCCGCTCAAGTTCGGGGCAATGCGCAACCTCGGCGTGCCGTTCGCGTCGTAGAAGTCGGGGCTCAACCGCCCCCATCCAAACTGCCGGTGCTGGCCGCCGTCGGCAAGCTGGCCGTCCACCACGAAGCTGAGGATATGCGGCCCTCCGTCTACGATCGCGCACAGGTGGTGGAGCACTCCGGGCTGGATCATGCCGGGGTCGCAATCCCACCTGTTTTCGGAACGCGCATCGTCCAGGCTGAGTTCGATGGTGCCCCGGTCAGTGACTGCCAGCGCCCAGCCTCGGCCGTCGTCGCGCCGGGTGCTGAGCAGGGTCTGGTCGGCTCGCACCCGCCGGAGCCGGAACCAGACCTCTACAGTGAATCCCGCCCGGGAAGGTCGCGATCGGTGTCCGTCTCTCACCCGCAACGCCGGTAGACGAGGCATGGCGGTGTCCGTCGGCATCCCTTCGCCCGGGGAGGGGAGTTCGAGGATCGTTCCGCTTGTGGCTCGGCCAGTGGAATCGAACTGATTCCAAAGTCCGGCCAGTAGTTCCGGCTCGATCTCATGGATTCGCGCGATGGCCTTCTCGGTCTCAGAAATGTAGTATTTTCCGCTGACCTCGACGAAGTCCGGATAGCTCATCCTCGTGTACGGATCGTCATGGTAGAGGGCTATCTCGGGTTGCGTCCATGCGATCACCTTCCCGTCCGGCGAATCGCGCTCCACGCCCCCGCACAGCCATGCGGGGTTTCGATCCCTGTATGCCATCGTCGGACGGTCCGGATGCTCTCTGATGAACCGGCCTCCGTGGTTGTGAAACCAGTACAGGTACTTGCCGTTCGAGGCCCGCCAAGCGAAGTTGGCGGCGCGCGGATGCTTCATCAGCCGTCCGTCGGCGAATCTCTTGTAATTTGGCGGGTCCCAGGACCTGCCGCCGTCGCGGCTGTATGTGTACACGGGATGTCCGTCGATCGAGCGGTAGACGCAGTACAGGGACCCGTCGCTGAGCACCGTATAACTCTGCTCGCCGGCAATCGGACCCCCGCCGGGGGGCGTCCTCAGCCCGATGTCACCCTCCGGGAGAGTCCCCCAACGGATCCGCTTGGGATCCGTCTCGGCAAGGATGTTGTCGCTGCGCAGCAGCACGCCCTCGTTGGAAGTGAAGAAGCCCTCTCCGAAACCTCCCACCTTTGTCAGTGGCACGTATCCGGAGCCGGCATGAACGAATGCCTTGCCAACGTTCCAGAAGAAGCGGATGCGGCCTTGGTAGGCGTTGTTTCGATCGATGTCGAACTCGCGAACGGCAATCGTATGGCGATCGCGAGACCACGATCGTCCTCCGTCGTCGCTGTACTTGAACACGAAGTACCCGAGACTGTCGACCCGTCGGCACCATCCGTCCGGATAGGCGGACCTGTCCGCCTTGACCTGCCGGATGTTGTCGGTGTTGTGGTTATAGAAAATATAGACCCGGCCGCTAGGAACCTTCAGCATCACGGCGTAGGATGCTTCCGGGCCGTCCGGAGGCTCCACTGCAACGGGCTCGCTCCAGGTGCGGCCTCGGTCCTGACTGCGGAACGTCACGACATGTTGGCCCTGCTGGCCCTCGCGGCCCGACCCCACCGTGGCGCAGCACAGCCAGGTGCCGTCATCCAACCCCACGATGTAGGGCTGGTCCGCATAGGTGACCGAGTAGATCTCGTGCCCGTTATCGATATGTCGCGCGTCGGGAACCGGGCCGGCGGCAGCCCACTGCATGCGAGGCAGCACGATGGAATGGGCGAGCGCGCCCAAGACGTTGCGCCGGGTCAAAGCCGCTCGTACCATCAGTCGTAGCTCCAGTATCCGGGGAAGACTTCCAGCGGATCATCCTCGGCCGGCGACGCATCTACCTGATCCCACGGCCAGAAGCCCCTGAACAGCACGCGAGGGTCCGGCGGTTCCCGATCCCGCCAGTACCTGCGATCAGCCTCCCGGATCAGCCGCCTCGCTTGCCTCCAGTCGGTGATCACATCGTCGAACCAAGCGTCGTATCGCTGTTTGAGGTCGCGGACCACCTCCGGATGCATTGTCGACACATCCGTCGTCTCGCCGGGATCCTGAATGAGATCGAACAGCCTCGGCGGCTCGGCACGCGCGTCGGGGAAGTCGGGTATGTCGGGGTCCAGGGGCATCTCCCAGTGCTTGTGAGTGATGCCTCGACGGTAGGAGGGATTGTCGCGGGGGCCGTCCTTCGCCATGGTCGGCTTCAATCCGGGCCAGTAGAGCTTCCAGCGTCCTTTGCGAATTGCCGCGTCGCTGTGCCGGACCGGCGTGTAGCGGTTTTTCTGAAACGGAAGGATCCGATCCGAGAGCTCCGGCATCTCCTCGCCCCGCAGCAGGGGCATCACGTTCCGACCGTCGAACGGCTTTGCCCCTGGGGGCGGGTCTGCGGCAGCCGCGTGGAAGAGCGTGGGCAGCCAGTCGCAGCCGTGCACCGGAGTCTCCACGACCAGTCCCGCCGGAAGGGTGCCCGGCCAGCTGGCCGCCGCCGGCACGCGAATGCCTTGCTCCAGCACCTCGCCCTTGTTGCCCGACAGTCCCGCGTGAAACCGGTAAGTCGAGGCGTCCAGATCGCTCCGTTCGTTCAGGATGGCGCCGTTATCGCTGGTGACCACGATGATCGTCTCATCCCAGACGCCCTCCCGCTTCAATGCGGAAAAGATCCGACCCAGGCCAGCATCCAGCGCCTCGATCATGGCGTAAATGGTGGCGACTGTCCGCCCGAAGCGGGATCCGACGCGATCCTCGTACTTCTCGATCAGTTCCCGGGGGGCTTGAAACGGGTCGTGTATGGCGTTGTGGGCCAGGAAGATCGCGAAGGGGCGCTCGTCCCGCTCGCGGATAAGCCGAATCGTCTCGTCAGTGAAGACGTCGGGAAGGTAGCGATCGTCCGACTGGTCGTACACTCCGTTTCGCATCAGGTTCCAGCGCCAGTAGTCCTGGGCGCCGTTGGGGAAGCCAAAGAAGAGATCGAAGCCGCGCCTGTGCGGCAGCACATCGGCGTTGTAGAGGCCGTTGTGCCACTTTCCGACCAGCGCGGTGGAGTAGCCGGCGTGCCGGAAGTAATCCCCGAAGGTCTTCTCGGACGAAGCGATTCGGTCAATGCCCCGGTTGCTGGAGACATCCACCGCCCCGGTGCGATGGTTGTAGCGGCCGGTCAGGAAACCGGCCCGTGCAGGGGCGCAGAGCGGCGACGGGGCGTAGTGATGGGTGAGGAGCACCCCGCCCCGGATCAGCGAGTCAATATGGGGAGTGTCGACGTACGGGTTTCCGTAGGCTCGAAGGTCCCCGTATCCAAGGTCGTCGATCAGGACGAAGAGGACGTTGGGGGCTGCCGTAGATGGGACGGCGCAGAGGATGACGAGGAGTGCGAGACGCATGCGGAGCCCAGGTCCGACGCCTGCACAAGATCTTACGGGAATGCGGCTGCAACGCCGCCGATCCCCGAGGAGAGCGTGGCCGGGCGATGCCGGTGTTGCGTCAGGACCACGCAGTGAGTCCTAGAATGGAGGCGACAGGTAGACCTATCGACATGCACCCTTCATTCCGGATCGCGGCCTCTTGGCTTGTGCTTGCGACAGGAGCTGCTGCCGTGCCCGCGGCCGCGGCTGCGGCTGGGGAGATGCCGCCCGCCGTGAACCGGGCGGTCGACTTCGCTGCCGACGTCCAGCCGATCCTGCATACCCGTTGCTACGCGTGCCACGGTCCGTCTGTGCAGATGAACGGGCTTCGTTTTGATCGGCGCGATGCGGCTCTCAAGGGCGGACACAGCGGGCCGGCCATGCTGCCGCGCGACAGCGCCGGCAGCGCCCTGGTACTTCGCATCGCCAGTCCGGAGGAGGGCTTCCGGATGCCTCCTACCGATCCTCGCCTCACTCGCGAGGAGGTGGGGATCCTGCGTGCCTGGATCGACCAGGGCGCAGCTTGGCCCGAGGACTCCGACGACGATGCCCCTGTCTCGAGCGCGTCGGCGAACGAGCACTGGAGTTTCAAGCCGATCAGACGTCCGGAGCCTCCCCAGGTGCGCGGTGGCGAGTGGGCGCGCAACCCGATCGACCGGTTCGTGCTCGCGAAGCTCGAAGCGGAGAAGGTCGATCCTTCCCCCGCGACGGACAAGCTGACCCTGCTGCGCCGCTTGAGCCTGGACCTGATCGGCTTGCCGCCGACGCGGGAGCAGGCCGAGGCGTTTCTCGACGATTCCAGCCAGGGAGCGTACGAGCGCTTGGTCGACACGCTACTGGATTCGAAGCACTACGGCGAGAAGTGGGCCCGCCACTGGCTCGACCTGGCTCGCTACGCCGACTCTGACGGATACGAGAAGGACCTCGCCCGGCCATATGCGTGGCGCTGGCGCGAGTGGGTCATCGAAGCCTTGAACCGGAACCTGCCCTTCGACGAGTTCACCAGGCTCCAGCTTGCCGCCGACCTGCTGGAGAGCCCGACGCCTGACCAGCTCGCCGCGACCGGCTTCCACCGCAACACCTTGCGGAACCGCGAGGGCGGCACGATCTATGACCAGTCGCGGTTCGAGGAAACGCTGGATCGCGTCAACACGGTGGCGACGACTTGGCTAGGGCTGACCGTGGAGTGCGCACAGTGCCATGACCACAAGTACGACCCGATCACGCAGGAGGACTTCTATTCGTTCTATGCGTACTTCGACAACGTGGAGGATGCGCAGATAGACGCGCCGCTGCCGGGCGAGATGGGGCCGTACCTGAGCAAGCGAGCCGAGTACCTCCGGAAGCGCCAAGCACTGCTCGACGAGCATCACGTTCCGGAATTGCAGCCCGAGTGGGAACGCCAGATGAAGATCGCCGGCGCGAACCCCGGCGAACGCACGGACTGGGACCTCTGCTACGACGTCCTGTTCCAGATGACTGACAACGGCGGGGAAGTCCTGGGCAAGGATCCGGCAGAGCGGACGTTCCGGGAACGCGAGGTGCTGACCGACTACTTCATCGACTGGTACAACACGGTTGTTTCCAAGGAGCGCATCGAGGAGCTGGGGTTCAAGCAGCTGCGAAAGAAGCTCAAGGAGCTCAAGTCCACGTATCCTCAGCCGAGCGAGGCGCGCATCATCCGCGAGCGGGAGAAGCCCGCCAAGACCTTCCTGCGAGTTCGAGGGCAGTGGGATCGCAAGGGTATCGAGGTCGTGCCGCGGCCTCCGTCCTTCTTGCCCGGTTCTGGCGCGGCCGGACCGGCGACACGTCTCGACCTTGCTGATTGGATCCTGTCGGAGGACAACCCGCTCACGGCGCGCGTCGCCGTCAACCGCATGTGGCAGGAGTTCTTCGGGCGCGGACTGGTTCGGACATCCGAGGACTTCGGGCTCCAGGGCGAGACGCCCTCGCACCCGGCGCTGCTCGACTGGCTGGCCGCGGAGTTCCGGTCGAACGGTTGGAACATGAGGCGGATGCACAAGTCGATCGTCATGTCCGCCACCTACCGGCAGTCTTCGCATGCCCGAGCGGATATCGCCGAAAGGGACCCGGACAATGCTTGGCTGGCCCGCCAAAACCGGATCCGGCTGTCCGCCGAGATCCTGCGGGATTCGGCCTTGCGGGTCAGCGGCCTGCTGTACCCCAAGATCGGCGGCCCCAGCGTTTACCCTCCGCAGCCGGCAGGCGTCGTGGACCTGACCTACGGCTGGGACACCGACCGCTGGGCGGACAGTGAGGGGCCGGACCGCTACCGGCGAGGCTTGTACACGTTCTTTCAGAGAACGGCACCGTATCCCCAGTTGATGAACTTCGATGCTCCGGACTCGAATCGCACGGCGAGCAGGCGGCGGCGCTCGAACACGCCCCTGCAGGCCCTGAACCTTTTGAACGACGAGGTGTTCGTCGAGTCGGCGCGCGCGCTGGCGATCCGGGTGCTGACCGAATCCCCGCCCGACTGGAGGGGCCGGCTGGACCGGATGTTCGAGATGACGCTGGGCCGGCCGCCGCGCGATGACGAGCCCGCCCAATTGGCCGAGTCCTTCCGCCGACAGGAGCGGATTCTGGCGCAAGCACCGGACGCGGCGAAAAAACTGGCGCGGATCGATCTGCGCGGTCACGAGACCACCGAGGTCGCAGCGTGGATTGGCATCGGGCGGATCCTGATGAACACGGACGAATTCATCACCCGGGAGTAATGCGATGACCCTGCAGCAATTCCGCGCGATCCAGCTACGGCGGGACTTTCTCAAGAACGTCGCTTCGGGGATCGGCATGGCCGCGCTCGGCGACCTGCTCGCGAGCGACGGCCTCACGGCGGCCGACTTGCCCGATGTCAATCCACTGGCCCCCAAGCAGCCGCACTTCGAGGCCAAGGCGAAGCACGTCATCTTCATGTTCATGGAAGGCGGCCCGAGCCAGTACGAGCTCTTCGATCCGAAACCCGCGCTCGAGAAGCATCACGGCCAGGCCCTGCCGGAGTCGATGACCAAGGACATGAAGCTTGCCTTCATCAAGCCCTCTGCCAAGGTGATGGCGAGCAAGTTCGCCTTCCACCGGCACGGCCAGAGCGGCATGGAACTGTCCGAATTGATGCCGCAGCTGGGGACTGTCGCGGACGACATCAGCCTGGTGCGTTCGATGCACACGGACGCTTTCAACCATCATCCGGGTCAATTGCTGCTCTTCACCGGCCATACGCAGTTTGGCAGGCCGACGATGGGCGCTTGGTCGGTTTACGGGCTCGGCAGCGAATCGCAAAACCTGCCCGGATTCGTTGTGCTGACCTCCGGGCGCGGCACGAGCGGCGGCTCGAGCAATTTCTCGAGTGGTTTCTTGCCGTCCCACTACCAGGGCACCGTGTTTCGGAACAGCGGAGAGCCAATCCTGTACCTCTCGAATCCGGATGGCGTCAGCGACGCGCTGCAGGAGGAGACGCTGCGTTCCGTTCGCGGGCTGAATGAAATGCGGTTCGAGGCGACCGGCGATCTGGAGATTGCCTCCCGCATCTCGTCTTACGAGCTTGCGTACCGCATGCAGATGTCAGCCCCTGAACTGCTGGACTTCTCCGACGAGCCGGGGCACGTTCTCGAAGGCTACGGCGTCAACAGCGACGACGAAGGCCAGAAGCAGTACGCGACCAACTGCCTGCTTGCCCGGCGGATGGTCGAGCGGGGAGTCCGTTTCGTGCTGATGATGGACGCGAGCTGGGATGACCACAGCGGGTTGAACGAGAATTTGCCGAAGCGGTGCCAGAAGGTCGATCAGTCGAACGCCTACCTCATCCGAGACCTCAAGCAGCGCGGGCTTCTGGACGAGACGCTCGTGATCTGGGGCGGGGAGTTCGGCAGGACTCCCATGGTAGAGCTCCGCCGGCCTGACGATGCCGACAGTGCCGGTCGCGATCACCACCCGAACGCCTACAGCATGTGGATGGCCGGCGGCGGCCTGAGGGGCGGCCAGGTCGTGGGCAAGACCGACGACCTATGCCTCAACGTTGTCGAGGATCCCGTGCATGTCCATGACCTGCAGGCGACGCTCCTGCATCTGATGGGGTTTGATCACGAGCGACTCACCTATCGGCACATGGGGCGCGACTTCCGGCTGACCGACGTCAGCGGGAATGTCGTGGAGAAACTCTTGGCGTAGGGGTACGACCCTCCGGGGGTCGACGATTCCCGGCTTCCGCTGCTGCCGTCGGCCGGGATGAGTCCAGAGGGGATTGCTGCAGGCCATTGATCGGCACGAATGCCGAATCGGGTGTTGGGTATTGCCTCGAATGCACGCTCTTGCCGAGCCTCTGTGCAATCAGCGCAAGGCAAGTCGCGCGCGGGATCGCATGCCGTCGATTCAGGCTCACGGGCCGGGCCGGGAAAGCCTCGCGGCTATCGTTTCAGAAGAGCTGACGGACGTGGTTCATGCCAAACCGGTGCTCGGATTGCCGCCTCGCCATCATGTTCATGTAGCCCCTGAGTGATTCTGGCCGATCGCTTCGGAAGCAACGGTTCCGAGACTGTATTGCTGTCGAGCAGGTATCGCACTGCTTACAGCGGGAAATCGCGACCGGGGCTTTCGTCGCGTGTCCCTTCCAGCAACTCCTCCGGGTCGAGGTCGAGGTCCGAGAGATCGACCGTTTTCTTGAACTCTTCATAGGATTCGACGAAACTGCGTTGACCAGTGACCATTCGCTCGAAGGATCGATGCCCGACGAGAACTGCCACAGGCTGGCCCCGCCGGGTCAACCGTACAGTCTTGCCAAGTTCCGCCTCAGGGACCAGTCTGGGCAGGTTGCGGCGCGCCTGCGCTATGGAATGCCCTTGAGCCATCTTGCCTCCCGTGATGTTGATCAGCTTGTACATGATAGTGATCTCGGAGAATTTGGATCACCCTGGCGTTCCGGCGCCGAGAGCGCATACGGGCGGAGCGAGGCTGGAGACCCTGTCGGTTGCTATTCGTGCTGACTTGGCAGAAATGGCAGATCGCTTGGCCGGAATGCGACCTATCCCTGACTGACGTATTTCGGTGGATCGCAATGCGTCGAGAGCCTTCATTAGGCAGGCAATTCAAGCTGACAGCAGACTTGAAGCGAGAGCCGATCCGCCCTTGCAGATTCGCTGCTGTAGAATGGCGAGTTTCGATCTAGCCGCCCAAGAGCAGGTCACGATGCCGTTTACCGCCGCTGTCGTCCAAGACTGTCCGGTCGTCTTCGATCGCGAACAGACGCTCGACAAGGTTGCGGCTCTGACGGCCGAAGCCGCGAAGACAGCTGCTCGACTCGTGGTTTTCCCCGAAGCCTTCGTGTCGTCTTACCCGAAGGGCCTCGACTTTGGCGCGCGAGTGGGAGGCCGGACTTCGGAAGGCCGCGAGTATTTCCAGCGCTACTACGACAGTGCGGTCGACATTCCGGGACCGGGGATTGACCGGCTCGCTGAGATTTCAGGCGACAACAATGTCCATCTCGTCGTGGGGGTTATAGAACGCGACCGTGGCACGCTCTACTGCAGCGCCGTATTTCTGAGCCCGGAAGGCCAGTACTTGGGCAAGCACCGGAAGGTGATGCCGACCGGGGTGGAGCGCATCATCTGGGGGTTCGGCGATGGCTCGACGCTCCGGGTCTACGACACGCCTCTGGGACGACTGGGAGCCGTGATCTGCTGGGAGAACTACATGCCGCTGCTGCGCACGGCCATGTATGGGAAGGGGATCCAGTTGTACTGCGCTCCGACGGCAGACCACCGGGACAACTGGCACTCCTCCATGATCCACGTGGCCCAGGAAGGCCGGTGCTTCGTGTTTTCCTGCTGCCAGCACCTGACGCGGGGAGACTGTCCTGACGACTACCCCGCGATTCAGGGAAACGATCCGTCGACGGTACTGATGCGGGGCGGCAGCGCGATCATCAACCCGCTGGGGGAAGTCCTGGCTGGTCCCCTGTACGACCAGAAGGGGATCCTCACCGCGGAGATCGACATGGCCGAGATCGTGCGCGGCAAGTACGATTTCGACGTGGTCGGGCACTATGCCAGACCCGACATCTTCCGCTTGCATGTGAATGAAGGGCCGCGTTCTCCAGTGGTGAAGGATTGAATCGCCGCCGGCGGCATCCACCGGCCCAGCCGTCGTCCTGCCCCTTCCCCGAGGTTCCTGATCGGCTGCCTCGCGGGTCTCGCGAATCCCAGAGTGCGCCGCATGCTGGATCAACGGCCTCAGCGTGTGGATGCGGCCTCCCGCGGGATCGCAAGGCCTGTAGCAGCAAGTGGGGCACCTGACCGGTCCGGGCCATGACGGTGTCGCTGAGCCGAAAATTGGTAGCATGTCGCCGGTCATGACCTTGACTCGTCGAACATTTGCCTTAGGCTTGCTGCCGGGATTGGCTGGCGCCCAAGAAGGGCACTTCCATCAAAGTCCCGTATTCTCGGCGGGCGACCACGGCTATCACACGTTCCGTATTCCTGCACTGTTGCTGACGGGCAGCGGGGCGCTGCTGGCGTTCGCCGAGGGCCGCCGCGGCGGCCGGGGCGACAGCGGCGCTATCGATCTTGTCTTGAAGCGCTCGACCGACTCTGGCGCGACTTGGTCTGATCTCCAGGTTGTCTGGAGGGACGGATCCAACACCTGCGGGAATCCCTGCCCTGTAGTCGACAGTCGAACCGGCCGGATCCTGCTGCCGATGACGTGGAACACCGGAGAGGACCACGGCCGCGAACTGCACCGCGGGACCGGCAGCGGCACGCGCCGAGTGTTCTTGGCCCACTCCGATGACGAAGGCGAGAGTTGGTCGTCGGCACGCGAGATCACAGGCCAGGCGAAGCGGCCCGACTGGTGGTGGTATGCCACCGGCCCGGGTGTAGCCATCCAGATCCGGAACGGCGAGCACGCGGGAAGAATCGTGGTACCGGCCAACCACACCTCGGAGACGGACGGATACGCCGCGCACGCCATCCTCTCCGATGACGCCGGCGAGAACTGGAGGATGAGTTCCGTGATTGCTCCGGCCTGTAACGAGAGCCAGGTCGTGGAGCTGTCCGACGGGCGGTTGATGATGAACAGCCGCAACCAGTCCTTCACGAACGAAGAGCGCACGGGCTACCGTGCGATCGCGTTCAGTTCTGACGGCGGCGAGACCTGGACTCCCCCGCGGCCGGATGCGCACCTGGGCGATCCCCAGGTCCAGGCCAGCCTGATTCGGTATGCCTGGCCCGGCGAGGGCGGCCCGGGCAGACTCCTGTTTTCGAATCCCGCTCCCGCCGTTTCGCGGGAACGCGGCCGGCGGATTCGCATGACCGTGCGCTCGAGCCTGGACGACGGCCGCACTTGGCCCACGGAGCGGTTGATCCATGAGGGTCCCACAGCGTATTCGAGCCTGGCCCGACTGCACGATGGTTCGGTGGGCTTGCTCTATGAAGCCGGGAGCGAGGGGCCGTACGAAGCCATCCAGCTTGCGCGCTTCTCGATTGCCTGGCTTGACGGCCGAACGGGCTGACGCGGGGCCGCCGGGAGGGACGTCTCTGACCCGAGGCTCCGGCGACCGCCGCAGCGAGTCCGCGCACCGCCTCCAACTCGCGGGTGAGTCGGTCGCGGGTTACCCTATTGCTGGACCTGCCAGCGCGGCGATCCAATGATCAGAGGTTAGACCGTGGAATCACGACGGGAATTCTTGGGCCATCGCCTGCTTGATGGCGCTGCCCTCGCTGCCGCGGCGGCCCTGCCCGCTGGACTGCCCGCGCAAACCGAGTCGTCTCGCAAGATTCGCATCGGAGTGGTGGGAGGGGGCTTCGGCACATACTTCTCCTGGCACGAGCATCCAAACTGCACGGTCGCGGCCGTCACCGACCTGAGGGCCGACCGGCGCGACAAGCTTCAGACGACCTATCGGTGCGACACCGTATACAACTCTCTGGAAGAGATGCTCCAGCGCCCCGAAGCCCTCGACGCTGTCGCAGTCTTCAGTGGAGCGCCAGACCATTTCCGCCACGTCTCGATGTGCATGGAGCGCGGTCTCCACGTGATCTCTGCCGTGCCTGCGGTGATGACGCTCGAGGAGGCGGATGGGCTCCGGGATGTGAAGGAGCGAACCGGGTTGCGGTACATGATGGCTGAAACCAGCTACTACAGGCAGCCCGCCATCTACGCGCGCAACTTGCATGGCGAGGGCGGTTTCGGGGAGCTCTTCTATTCGGAACTCGAGTACTACCACGACCGCGGTGACCTTGATGCGCTGCTCACCAACAAGACCACCCGCCACTACGAGCCCGACGGGTCACGCTCCTGGCGCTGGGGCCTGCCGCCCATGCACTACCCCACCCACTGCTTGGGTTTCTTGGTCGGCGTGACGCGAGAGCGTATCGAGCGGGTTTCGTGCCTTGGCTGGGGAGGCAAGCATGAGTGGCTCGACGACAACCGCTACGACAATCCGTTTTGGAGCCAGTCCGCGCTGATGCAGACCAACCGCGGCCACATGACGCGCTGCAATGTTTTCTGGATGGTGGGAGGCCACGGCGAAAGGGCCCGCTGGTATGGCGAGAAAGGGTCCCTGCTCATGGAGGTGAGAGGACTTCACGACGATGCCTGGGTGTCGCGGTCGACGGCCCTCGACGGGCGCGAACGCACCGAGATACTGGAGATTCCGGATTACTGGAAGAGCGACATGCTGCCGCCCTTGATGCGGCACGGGAGCGGCCACGACGGCAGCCACCCGTTCCTTGCGGCGGAATTCGTCAACGCCCTCGTCGACGACCGGGAGCCGGTGATCGACGTGTACGAATCTCTGGCGATGACAGTGCCGGGGATCGTCGCGCACCAGTCGTCGCTGAAGAACGGCGAACAACTTGCCGTGCCGAGCTTCGATCGCTCGGGCTGAACTGCCGCCCAAAGGGATCTGCGAAAGGTCGGGCGGGTCGAACGCTTTCGATCTGGAAGATACTCGGGGAGGTAGGCAGGGGCCTGCTGGCCGCTATGCTCAAGGAACTGGGGATACGGAAGGAGGAGTTCTAGCGAGGCTGAGCCTCAGACCGACGAGACTCGGTTCGAAGCTGCGTGGTCATACTCGGGATGGAGTGCGGGTTCCGGACGCTGCTCCGCTCTGCGGCCGGAGCCGCCGTATGGTCGCCTAGGCGACAGTGCCCGTATCATGACGGTTCTGTGGGGAGCCCATCGCCCCGAACCCGCGCCATGACTGTAGCACGCAACGTCGCCGAAGCCATCTCCGAACACGTCACCCTGGAGGTCGAATGCTGCGACCGCCTCTACCTCAATGTCTACCAGCCGCTGCTGCAGACCCCGGGCGGGGCGGCCTGGTTCTTCCGCCAAGTGCGCGGCTGCCCGGTGCCCTCCCCGGCCCTGATGGCCCCGATGACGCGCAGCTTCGTAGCCGCCATCGAGGCCTTCGCCCGCGAGGGCAACATCGACTTGATCCGCTTCGAGAGAGGCGAGCGCAAGGACGAGCGCACCCAGGCCTACCTGCGGCAATGGCGCGGCGGCGAGGGCGTGCTGTACATCGGCAAGGCGCAGGAGAAGGCGCGCGTGCTGCGCACCCAGGCCGAGACCGATCCGGCCACGGGCCGCCGCTCGCCCGAGCTGGCCTTCTCCACGGCCCTGCCCAACGCCTACTACTTCTACGCCGTCGATGACGACTTCGGCCCCTTCTTCCTCAAGTTCTGCTCCTATTTCCCGTACAACGCCAAGCTCTGCATCAACGGCCACGAGTACGTCAAGCGCCAGCTGGCCAAGCAGGGCATTGCCTTCGAAGCGCTCGACAACGGCATCCTCAGCTGCGACGACCCGCAGCGGCTGGCGCAGATCTGCCGCCAGCTCAGCGCCGCCAAGATCGACGCCTTGGCACGCAAGTGGCTGGCGCGGCTGCCGCATCCGTTCACGGCCGCAGACCGCGCCGCGGGGCTGCGCTACCAACTCTCCATCCTGCAGGCGGAGTTCTCGCTCACGCAGGTCTTCGACCGGCCGCAGCAGGGGCGCATGTTCTTCGAGCAGGTCATCCGCGAGAACCTTGACATCGGCCGGCCCGACCATGTCCAGCTGGTGTTCCAGCGCCGGGTCAGCAAGCGCACGCCGTCACGCTTCCGCACGCGCGTGATCACCGCCGGGGTGGATCCATCGCTGCACTTCGACTACAAGAAGACCCGCATCAAGCAATACTTCAAAGAGGGGCGCGCGCTGCGCACCGAAACCACGATCAACGACAGCTACGACTTCGGAGTCGGGCGTCGGCTGGGCAACCTCGAGAGTCTGCAAAAGATCGGCTTCCAAGCCAACCGACGCCTGCTGTGCGTCGAACGCCTCAGCCACGACTGCACGCTGGGAGCCGAGCGCTTCGAGCAACTCCAAGCGGCGGCACGGATCGCGGGGCAGCGGGCAGCGTCGCTGCGCTTCGGGGACCGCCGCGTGCAGGCCCTGCTGGCGTCCTTGGCGGCCTTCCGGCTGCTGCCGCACGGTTTCACCCACCGGCAGTTGCGCGAGCGGGTCGCGCCCCTGCTGGGCAGCAGCGCGGAGGCGTGGGGAGCGGGTCGCATGACCTACGACCTGCGGCGTCTGCGCTTGCGCGGGCTGATCGAACGCATCCCCCACACGCGCCGCTACCGCGTGACCGAGCAGGGCCTGCGCACAGCGCTGTGCTTCCAGCGCACCTACGCCCGCGTGCTGCGCCCGTCCCTGTCGGTGGTGTTCGACACCGGCGCTTCCGACCCCACGCCCCTGCAGAAGGCCGTGCAGCGCTTCGACCGCGAGATCGACCGCCTCTGGGAGGGCCAGCCGATCGCCGCGTGAACTTGACTCATCCGTAAACGCTACGCTTAGACAAGGAATCTAGTGCGGTACGCATACCCTTGCCAAATCACTCCCCACGAAGACGGCGAGCTGGTGGTGTCCTTCCCGGACGTCCCGGGGGCGCTGACCAGCGGGTACAGCCGCGCCGAGGCACTGGAGGCGGCCACCGAGGCGCTGTCAGTGATGCTGGCCGGGCGTGTGGAGGACTGCAAGGCCATTCCAGTCCCGAGCCAGGCGCTGGACGGGCAGGAGATCGTGGCGGTGGACTCGGTGACGGCGGCCAAGCTGGATTTGTATTCGGCCATGCGGAACCAAGGGATCACCTAGAGTGGACTGGCGTAACCGCTCGGGCTGCGCGACACCACCTTGGGCCGCGCCAATCCGGTGCGCTAGCGCGCCTCGCTGGCGGGGGCGATCACGCCTAGGTTTGACCACTCGTCGAGCTGGTTCCTGATAGCATCCGCGGCGGTTGCATCGGGGTTGAGCTCGAGAAACTGCCGAAAGTGGTTCGCGGACGACTGAAAGTCCCCGTAGTTCGCATAGGCGGATCCTAGGAACTGGTGAGCCTGCGGATAGGTGGCCGTCGCCCCTCTCTCGATCAGTTCCAACGACTTCTCGATGCACTGCTCGTTATTTCCGGTGCGCAGGTACGCGCCGGCGACATAGAATCTAACGTCGTTAAGACCGCCGTTAATCTCCAGTGCTTTCTCCCCCATTTCGATCGCGCCGGCTAGGTCGCCAGACCCGACCAGCAACGGCACGATGCGCGAATAGACGGGATAGAGATACGGATCGCCATCCACTGCCTGCCTGTACGCGTCCAATGCACGCTCGGGCATCCCAAGGCTCTCCCGGACCTGGCCCAGAAGTTTCCAGGCGGCCGCGAAGCTCGGGTCCACTCCCACTGCTGACTCCAGGCGCGCGGCAATCTTGCCGAGGTTTGGGCGCGGTTTGCCGACCTGCTTCAGTGCCCATTCGTACGATTGCAAGGCCTTCTTCGGCGCGCGGGCAATCGAGGGGCTGATGGTATGCCCCAAGATGCCTTCAGCACTTGAGAGGACGACCTCGCCGACGTCGGGGCTGTCGAACACCGATCGAATGCCGAGCTGGATCTCGGATGACTGATGGCCCGGAAGCTCGGCGCGCACGACGCAGTTGGACATGTTGACAACGCCGAGGTGGTTGGGCTGGGGCACTCCCAAAGCTTGGGCTGAGATCTGCGTGGCGTCGACCGACCCGCTGCCCCTGCCTGACAGTTCGATGTCGAAGGCACCCTCGGGCCCGACCTGGTCGGTGGCGCGAGTAAAGCCGCCGCAGACGAGTTCTATGATCGTCTCCTTGGGCACCACGCCACCAGTGCTCATCTGCACGGATCCCGATATGTACGCAGTCATTTCCGGGTCTGGCGGAAGCAAAGCAACGGGTTCAGCGGTGGGATCCGCCGAAATGCCCGTGGCATCCCTCGCCAACTGGGCCGCCAGCGGCTGCGAGAGAAACAAGGTGGCCGCTGCTAGCACCAAGACCGATCCAGTCGCTGCCATGAATGTGTCCTTTCGCCCCTGACCGCCCGGCTTGGACCGCTCTCGGCTCGGAAGCGGCACTTGGCGGCATGGTCTCCGCCAGTTCGGACATGGGTCCGAATCGGGCCGGAGCAAGCGGGCAACTGTGGCGATTATAGACCCTCGGATCGACCGGCGGACTCTCGCCGCGCCGGGTTTGGTGCCCCGCGACGCCCCTCGTTCTATCCGTCAGGCCGATCTGGAAATGCCGCTGAGGCGGGCGGGGACTTCTGGCAGTTCCGGCGAGTGATGCTGCCAGGCTTAGCCCATGTATCTCCGGCCTAGCTTCACAGCCAGCGCATCTCCGTGCTGGTCGCCCCACTTGGCGAGCCTCCCCGCGAGTTCCACTACGACGTCCTGCCGCTCTGAAAAAAGGTTGTTCGCCTCGCCGGGATCGTTCTCCATGTCGTACAACTCGTCAACACGCTTGTCAGGCCTCGGCGCGAAGTCGCGCAGGATCAGTTTCCAACGCTCGCTGCGCAGGGCCCGTTCTTCGAACAGGATCCCATCGATGCCTCGTTGCGCTATGTTCTGGATGACGATCTCCCGTTTCCATTCGTCTTGTCCGCTGAGCAGATCGGGGATCAGGCTGCGGTCCTCGTATTCCTCGTCGAGCCTGCCGTAGAGGCCGGCTGCATGCATGATTGTCGGCATGAGGTCCACGGAACTGACGCCGGACTGCCAGACGAGCCCGGCGGGCAGGACCCTGGGGTAGTGCATGATCAGCGGCAGGCGGGCGGCTTCGTCGTATGAAATGCTCATCCCGGCTACCGTGCCAAGGCGATCGATCCACGTCCTGCCGTGCTCCGTGGTGAGGATGATGAACGTGTTGTCGAGGACGTCGTTGCGGCGCAGCGCATCGATCATTCGCCCGATCTCTTCGTCGAGCGCCGTGACCGAAGCGTAGTACTCCTCGTGCTCGACGTTCTTGCCCTCGTAAGGTTCATGGAACCTTTTCGGGGGGGTGTTCGGCTCGTGCGGCGAGTAGTAGGACTGGTACAGGAAGAAGGGCCGATCAGCGTTGTCGTCGATAAACTCAATGGCCTGGTCGGTCTGGATGGTGGGCCTGTAGGGTGACTTGAAGGGCTCGCCGAGCCAGTGGTGGATCTGCGAGTTGAAGCTCTTCCAGACATCGAAGAACCCCGGGTTCCTCTCTCCCAGGTGCCACTTGCCAATGTGCGCCGTGCGGTAGCCGGCGTTATTGAGGAAGTGCGGAAAGTTGTCCCACATGGCGAATCGCGGATCGCCGAATGGATCGGGAATGGGCTCCTGGTAGACGTTGTTCGACCCGTTCGGCACGTAGGGATACGTGTTCTTCCGCATGCCGTGCTCGTGCGGGTACTTGCCCGTGAGAATCGAGGCGCGGCAGGGGCCGCACAACGGCTGCGGGGCGTAGCAGTTGTCGAACCGGACGCCGTCTGCGGCCAGCCGGTCGATGTTCGGCGTGTGGACGTCCGAGCGGCCGTATGCGCCGATCGCGTCCCGGCGGCACTTGTCCAGAAGAATGAACAGGAAGTTCGGAGGGTTCTGGCCGCTGCCCGGCCCGGCAGCCGACCCGGCCTGCGCCAAGGCCCGCTGGGCCGCCGATGCACTCCCGAGTATTCCCAGGCTTCCGAGTGCGCCGAGAATCGAGCGGCGCCTAACTGATCGAGGCATGATCTTCCTCCGTTATCCCCACTGCCAACGCAACTCGAACTTCGGATTCGTCTTCCACTTGCCCTTGGAGAAATCCGGCATCTCCAGGGACTTGGACTTGCCGGCAATCGATTGCTCGCTCAGGGGCCCGATTGCGCTCCAAGTCACGGCATCGACGATCGATACCGGAGGCGGCGTGCCTTGCCGCAGGCTCTCGGTCCAGCCGCGCAGCTCCATCCAGTCGGCGCCGTGGTGCCCGAACTGGAGGGCCCGCTCGCCGTACATCTTCCATATGGGATGGTCGAACTCGTCGAGGAACGGGTTCAGCGAATGCCACCGACGGGCATCCACGGCCTTGCCGTCCCAATGCCGCTCCTGCAGCCAGACCGAGCCCTCCCCGGGGAATGGCCAGCGAACCATGCCCTTGGTGCCTTGGTACTTGTGTGCGTCATCGCGCGGATGCCAGCTCTGGACGTCGTGGAAGTTCAATGCCGTGCGGCCGTCCTCCAGTTGCAATAGGACGGTCGTGCGATCAGAGTTGACGAAGGCGCGTTTCGCGTTCGGGTGATCGGGCCCCCAGCGGTCGGCGGCGTACTGGTTCATTCCCCGCGAGACGCCGCCCATCGCGAGCACCGACTCGATGCGCGTCCCGTGGTTGATGTCCATCAACATCGCGACAGGGGCGAACTGGTGAGTGGGGTACAGGTTCCCGTTGCGGGTCACCGAGTGCTCCCCGCGCCACCTCAGGTCGCCCTTGTCCGCGAACCGCGTGTCGAACATATTGCCCCGCACGTCGTGGCCGTACCCGGACTCGCAATAGACGATTTCGCCCAGCAGGCCGGCGCGCATGATGTTCAGCACCGCCAGGGGCTCGCGGCGGTACACCCAGTTCTCGAGCATCGTGGCGGAGACGCCCGTCCGCTCGGCCGTTTCAACAAGCTGCCAGCACTCGTCGATGGTGATAGCGGCCGGGACCTCGATGGCTGCGGCCGTTCCTGCTTCGAGGGCGGCGACAGCCATGGGCGCGTGCCACTGCCAAGGAGTCGCGACGATCACGCCGTCCAGGTCTTCGCTGTCGAGGAGGCGAAGGTAATCCTCGGGGCCGCGCGCGTAGATCGCAGGCGGCGGTTTCCCTGCGTCCTGGCAGAGCTTGCGAGCTCTCGCCGTTGCATTGTCGTCGGGATCGCAGATCGCCGGGACTTCGACTCCCGACAGATCGAGCAACGGCCGCAGCAGAGATGTCCCGCGCGAGCCCGCGCCTAGGATTCCCACGCGGACAGGCGCCTCGGCGGCCCGCGCCTCGGCCGCGGCAAGGGCGGCAGCCACGCCCACGAATGTGCGTCGGTCGATTGTGTTTTCCATGGGTCGAATTGATGGCTTCGTCGGTGGCGAGCCGAGTGCGGCTCCATGGTACAGCGCATATCGTCCGGTGCGGGCCGAAAAGGGGCCAAGATCGCCTAACGGGCGCATTGGCTCATGGCGGTCAGCTGCCGGCCGGGGGCGCTGGAGAGGCGGCGCCTGCCGCGAGGTTGCTTCGCATAGGCCAGGAATTCGGCACCGTGCATTTCCAAGACCGATCTCGCCACATTTGGGCCCCCGCTCTCCGCAGAGATCTTTTTGGGTACAAGAGACCTGCGAAACCGTGTGGAAATTCTATACAGAGTAAATATTTTTTCTAAACCACTTGACATTTTATCTATTAATAGAGTATTCTCACTTCTATTGAGTTCTGCGGTGTGCGCTGCCGCGGGTGCGAGGCATCAAACACTGTGAAACCGGACCTGACAGACCCCGGCTAGGGCACTGCAGAACTCTTCCTTCCACTTGACTTCAAGGAGGCATCCCTATGCTCCAACGATTCCACTCACTGGCCCGGCGCAGGCTGGGCCCGCTAGCGCTCGTCGCGCTAGCTCTGCCGCAGGTGATGCTTGCGCAGACGGTCAGCCCCTGGCTGCAAGCCGTCACCGTGTTGCAGGCCGCGTTCACCGGCCCGATCGCTCGCGGCCTGAGCCTGATCGCGATCGTCATCGGCGGCCTGATGTTCGCCTTCGGCGAGGGCGGCAGCAAGCGCGCCCTGGCCGGCCTCATCTTCGGCGTCGGCATGGCGATCGGCGCTGTCAACTTCATGCAGTGGCTGTTCCCGTGAGCCACGCGGACGGAACGCCGGTCCTGCACGGGACCTACCTTGCGCTCAGCCGCCCGCTGACGGTGCTCGGTTGCGAGCGGCGCCTGTTCATGGGGGCGACTTGCGTGGGTGCGGCCGCGTTCAGCTCGTTCAACGCCCCCATCGCCGGACTGCTCCTGTTCAGCGCCGGCTATGGGGCCGGGCTGGTCGTCACCAAGCTCGATCCCTGCCTGCCGAGCGTGCTGCTGCGGTCGGCGAGTTGCAGCCGGCGCTACGACCCCGCCCTGCGGGCTGCGAGCCCCGAGCCGTTGCAGATCGTGGCGGACACGCACAGATGACGAAACGCACTGCCGCCCCGCTGCACCGCGAGCTTCCGTGGCTGGGATTCGTGGACGACGGCGTCGTGATGACCAAGCGCGGCGAGCTGCTCGCCGGAGCGCGACTCGCCGGAGCGCCCTTTGAGTGCCGGTCGGCCGCCGATCTCGAGTACGTGAGCCTGCGCTGGACGCGGGCGCTGAAGAGCCTGGCACCGGGCTGGCGAATTCGCTGGCAGGTCTGCAAGCGGAGGCTCGACTAGCTCCCCCAGCGGATTCCTACCGATCCGCTGGCAGAAAGAGCGCGCCGCGTGCGGCGCGCCCACCTGTTGGATAAGGGACTGTATTCGATCGAGACCTACGTGTTCTGGACATGGGATCCCAAGCTGGCTCCGGCGCCGGCGGCGGGAGCCGGCCGGGCCTCGGCAGGCACGCTGCTCTCGCGGGCGGCGCTGTGGCTGTCGCCGGAGCGCACCAAGCAGGTGCTGGCCTCGCACGTGGACGCCGCCCGCGTCCGCTTCGAGAGCGCGGTGGCATCGTTCTGCGGCTTGGTCAATGACGTCACCGCTCTCGAAGCGCTGCGAGGCGAAGACCTGTTCCGAGCCTTGGCGCTGTCGGCCAACTCTCGCTCCACTGCTTCGGAAGCCCGGTCCGTGTCCCCGCACGGCCTGGACCGGCAGCTTGCCCTCAGCGATATCGAGGGGTACCGCGATCACCTGCTGCTGGATGCCGAACGGGTCGAGACCTATGCGCTGCTGGACCCTCCGGCCGCATCGCGAGCCCACCTCTTCGGCGAGATCCTCGATCTAGATGCCGAACTTGACCTCGCCTGCGAGTGGAGCAGGGAAGACACGGCCAAGTCCCGCCGGCGGATGAGTTCCGCTCGCCGGCACTACCACCAGAAGCGCTACAGCATGCTGGCGCACGCCTCGGCGGGAGACGCGCCGCCGCAGGCGCAGGGAGCCTTGGAGGACCGGGCGGCGCAAGCCGAGGCCGTCCAGCTGGGAGAGGCGTTGCGGGAGCTCGAGGTCGACGGCATGCCGTTTGGCGAGCACAGCCTGAGCGTGGTGCTGCGCGGCCGCGATCGGGTGCAGATCGAAGCGGTGCGGCCGGAACTGCTGCGGATCGCGGCGGCCGCTGACGCCCGTTTTCACCGCGAGACGTACAACGGCCTGAACGCGTGGTTTGCCATGGCTCCCGGCAACCACAGGCGGCAGCTGCGGCACACGTACCTCAGCGCCGCGGTCGCGGCCGACCTGGCGCCGCTGTGGGCGGTGTCGGAGGGCGATCCCCGCGACCGGCATCTCGGCGACGAGCACCTGGCGATCTTCGAGACCAGCCGCCGCACGCCGTTCTACTACGCGGCGCATGCCGGTGACATCGCGCACACCCTGGTGATCGGCGCGACCGGCTCGGGCAAGAGCTTCCTGCTCAACTTCCTGCTCGCCCAGGGCCGCAAGTACGACCCGCGCGTTTGCATCTTGGACCTGGGCGGGTCCTACCGCCAGCTGACCGAATTGGTGGGCGGGGCCTACCTGCACCTCCAGCTGGACACGGGCGGGCTGCCCTGCGAGCTCAATCCGTTCCGCGCGCTGGAGCCGACCGCGGAGAACCTGCAGTTCTTGGTCTCGTTCGTGCGCATGCTGCTGGAGATCGAGGGAGCGCAGTGCGACGCCGGCCAGCGGGCCGAGCTACGCGCGCAGATTCAAGCGCTTTACGAGCTCGAGCCGGAGGCCCGCACGCTGTCGTCGCTGCACGGCCTGCTGCCCGCCAACTTGCGCGGTCCTCTGGGCGCTTGGATCCAAGGCGGCGTGTGGGGCTCGGTCTTCGACAACGCCGAGGACTCCCTGACCCTGGCCGACTGGCAGGCCATCGACTTGGCCGGGGCGGCGGGCAAGCCCGAGCTGGCGCGCGCCCTGCTGTACTACCTGCTGCACCGTCTGGGGACGATGATCACGGCCCCGGAAGAACTCGGCCGCTGGAAGCTCCTGGTGGTGGACGAGGCCTGGCGGTTCCTGGCCGACCCGCACATCGGCGCCTACTTGGGAGAGGGTCTCAAGACGTGGCGCAAGTGCAATGCCGGCGTGGTGCTGGCCACCCAGTCGCCCGGCGACGCCACGGCCAACGCCAGCCTCTGCCGCACGGTAGCCGAGAGCTGCCTGACCAAGATTTTCCTGGCGAATCCGGAGCTTGATCCCTCCGGCTACGCCGACGCGTTCGGACTCAGGCCCGCCGAGGCGGAAGCCATCCGGGCGCTGGTTCCCAAGCGCCAGTTGCTGCTCCACCGGCCGGGTCTCGCGCAAGTGCTCGAACTCAGCGTCGACCGGCGCAGCTACTGGCTGTACACGACCAACCCGGTCGAGGCTGCCCGCCGCCGCGATGCCATCCGAGATCTCGGTTTCGAGCGCGGCCTCGACTCTCTCATGGAGGACACAGAACAATGCACGACCGACTGACGCAGTTTCTTATATGCGCGGCCCTGGCGGCTGCCGCCGCCGCGCCGGAGCGCGGCCTCGCACGCGAGGTGGCGGCCGGACCTGACGAGGTGATCGAGGCCCGGGCGCGGGTCCGCTTCGCCACGGCCATCGTGCTGGACCCTGGCGAGCGAATTCTCGACTGGGTCTGCGGCGATGCCGAGTACTGGAGCGTGCAGGGTGCCGCCAACCTCGCGTTTGTCAAGCCCAGCGCCGAAGACATCGAGACCAATGTCACCCTCGTCACCGACAAGGGCAACATCTACACGCTGCATTTCCGCGAGCTCGGCGATTCCGAGGCAGAGCCGGACCTGAAGCTGTTCCTGCGACCGAAGCAGCCATCCGCCGAGGGCGCTTCGCCGTTGCAGCCGCTGGGATTCGAGCCCCGCGGGGCGGCGGCTGCACTGGAGCGCGAGGCGGAAGCGGCCCGCCAAGAGTCTCAGCAGGCCATCGAACAGGCCCGCCAAGATGCCGAGCAGCGGGTCGAGGCGTTCCGCGCGGACTATCCGCGCAGCCTGCGCTTTGAGTACGAGCTGGACCGGGAGGCGCACGAGCCGCCGTTCCGGGTCGCCGCAATGTGGCTCGATGACCGCTTCACCTACATCCGGGCGGATCCGGAGGAGGCCCCGGCGCTGTACGAGTCCCGCGACGGCAAGCCGTCCATGGTGCCGTACGACTTCTACGACGGCTTGTACGTGACCCGCCGCCCGCTGGCGGACGGCTGGCTGCAGATCGGGAAGCGCAAGGTGCGCTTTCGCCGCGCCGAGCGCTGACCGGGGGGCACGGACGTGAAGCGAATTCTGGATAAGATCCCGCGCCCGCCGGGCGCCTTGCCGGCCCGGGCCCAGACCTGGGTGCTGATGGGGCTGACCGGCGTGCTGGTGCTGGCGCTGCTGCTGTTTCCGGGCGACCCCGAGGTTCGACCGTCTCAAGACGCGACCGAGGTTGCCATGCCGGGCTCTCCCGGGACCGGCACGCCTGTCGGGGTGCGATCGGCCGAGAGCGCCGCCCGCCGCATGCGCGACGAGGCCGCCCGCGAGGCCGAGAAGCGGATGCGCAGCGAGCTCGGCGTGCCCGCCGAGCGTCCGGACGGGCTGCCCCGTCCGCCGGCCCCGCTCGTGCAGTCCGGCCCGATCCACTCCGCCGGCCATGGCAATGCGAGCGGCGTCACGCCCGAAGAGCAGATCAGGCGCGAGGAGGCGTTGCGGCGCTACCGCTCCCTGAGCGCTGCGCCGCTGGTGCTCAGCCATCGCGATGCGATGGCCGCCCAGGCCGGCAGTGTCGCAGGTCCGGCCGGCGTTCCCGGCAGGGAAGCGGAGGCCGCCACGCCTGCGACGGTTGCGGAACCTCAGGACGTCGCACAGGAAGCCGACCGCACCGAGACCTTGCGCGAAGGAGAATTTCTCGAGGCGGTCCTGACCAACAGGCTGAGCGGCGACTTTTCCGGCCCGGTGAATGCCATGGTGTCGGCTAATGTTTACGACCGCTCCGGCCAACGACTGCTGATCCCGCGGGGCACGCGAGCCCTTGGAGAGGCCCTCCAGGTCGAAGCCTGGGAGCAGTCGCGGCTGGCCGTGACGTTTCACCGCCTGATCCTGCCGGACGGCCGGGCCGTCCGGCTGGACCAGAGCGCGGCACTGAACCAGATCGGGGAGACCGGTCTGTTGGACTTGGTCGACCGACGCTACCCGTCCGCCTTCCTGGCGGCCGGGGCGATCGGCGCCTTGGCGGGGCTGACCAGCGCGGTCAGCCCGGCGCAGGCGCTGGCGTCGCGCTTCGGGGCGGCCCGGCAATCGGTCGGCGTGGGCCTGTCCCAGTCGGCCGAGCGCATGCTCGACCGCTACCTCAACCGCCTGCCCAAGCTGACCATCCGCGAGGGCCACCGCATCCGCATCTACCTCACGGCCGACTTGATGGTGCGGCCGTACCATGACCCGCCCGGCCCTGCGGCCGGGCCTGCAATCCAAGGAGAATCACAATGACTCGCAAACTCGCAATCCTTTGCATCCTGTTGGTGGTGCTGGCCGCGCCGGCCACGCCATTCTGGGGCGCATTCTTTTCTGGCATCGGCAAGGCTGTCGGCAAGGCCATCGGCATCCCGCAGATGGGCGGGGGGCTCGACGGCCTGATGCCGGTCACCATCAAGGCCGCCCAGCCGGTAGTCGACGCTGCCAACGAGCGGCTCGGCGAACTGCAGAACATCCGCGGCATGGCCAACGGCACGCTCGAGCACTTCTCGGGCGTGGTCGGGACGCTGCGCGACGTGCAAAACCTGACCGACTTCCGGGCCACCGCCACGCGCTGGCTGCGCAGCGCCACGGCGGACCGCTTCGGCACGTCCGGCGGGTGGGCCGACGCCATCAACGGCGACACCCTTTCCGGCGGCGTCGTCGACGCCTACGGCCGCGCTTCGGTGCCGGTGCCGGACTGGAGCGGCGCCCTCTCGGCGCTGGACACGGACCTGCAGGCGGGAGTGCGCCGCGAACACGCCTCGCTGGAGATCGCCGACGCGGCGACCGTGCGCTCGCTGGCTGTGCTGGGAGAGGCGCGGCGCCTGGCCGCGGAACGCAGCACGGCCCACGCCAACCTCGAGCGCGCCGTGCTCGACCCGAGCAATGCCTCGCAGTCGATGCCGGCGCTGCTCGGCAAGCTGACAGTCGGGCAGGTGCGCCAGCTGGGCAGCGCCGAGCAGACCAACCAGCTGCTCGACGCGCTGCTGGAAGCGGAGCTCGCCACTTCGAAGCGCGAGCGCGACCAATTGGCCCGCTCCATGGAGGCCGCCGCCGAGTACAGCCAACTGGCCGCGACCCAGCCCGCGCCGCAATGGCGCATGCCCTGACCCGGCCGTAAGGGAAACCGACCGTGCAACTACTGCCTACGCCGCCGCCGGTGCCGCCGACCGACCCGAGCGAATTCCCTCTGCTGTGGGCGTTTTCCGCGATCGACGCAGCGATCGCGGATCTCGCCCCGCTGTTTGTCGGCGAGGGACTGCTGCTGTTCCGCGCCCTGGCCGCACTGTCGGTGGCGTGGTTTGGGATCCAGACCGCCCTGTCCGGCCAGGGCGTGCAGTGGGGCCGGCTGTTGCCGCTGGTGCTGGCAATGTCGTTCAGCCTCGCGATGCTGCGCTTCTACGTCGTCGACGCGCCCGGCCTCGGCATGCCGGTATCAACGCTGCCCATTCGGGCAGCAGACTTCTACTCGCAGCGCATCGACGGCTTCATCAGCTGGAACTTCGCCCAGTCCTTCCACGAGGGCTGGACGGAGCTGACATCGTGGAGCTTCTTCGATTTCTTCATGGGCGCCGGGTCGCTGATCTGGACGTTCGTGATCCTGCTGTTCAACACGGCCTGCACGGCCCTGCTGATCGCCTCGATCGCCGCCGGCCGGGTGGCCGCCGGCGCTTGCGTGGTGCTGGGGCCGCTGTTCATCCCGTGGCTGTTCGTGCCGCGGATGGACTTCCTGTTCTGGGGCTGGCTGCGCTCGTACCTGCAGTTCTCGTTCTACACGGCGGTGGGCTGGACGTTCCTGGCGCTGTGCACGTTCATGCTCGACGGCATGTGGCAGGCGGTGCCTGCCGGCCTCAGCGCCAAGGTGACTTGGTTCTTCTATTCGGCGGCGGTGCTGCTGGTGGCCGTGCTGTCGATGTTCAAGGTGCATGCCTTGACCAATGCCATCTTCCACGGCGGCGGCAGCTTCACCAGCGGCGCCGCCTCCGTGGTTTCTTCGGCCGCGCGCCGCGTCGGCCTGTAGGGGGGAATTGTCGTGAAAACCCACGAAGCCTATGCAGAAATCTGGGCGGAGGTGCTGTCCACCAACCGCTACCTCAAGGTCGCCCTGGGAGCGCTCGCGCTGCTGTGTGTCGGCCTGTTGCTCTTGTGCTGGCGCACGTTCGATCGCTTCGAGCACCTGTCTCCGTTGGTGGTGCGCATCGACGACGTCGGCCGTGCCGAGGCGGTCCAGTATGAGGCCGCGGCCTATGTGCCGGACGTAGCCAAGCCGGAAGTGAAGTACTTCCTGCGGCGTTTCGTCGTGCTGCATCGCGAGCGCCGCCGCGATGCCGTGCTCGATTCCTGGCAGCGCTCGCTGCTGTTCCTGGACGGGCCGCTCGGCCGGCGGCTGATGCAGGAGCAAGAGGACAGCGGGGAACTGGTGCGGTTTCTCGGCGGCGAGGGGCCGGAGATCGGGATCGCGATCGACGCGGTGCAAGTGCAGCCGGCCCGGGAAGAGCCTTACCAAGCGCGAGTCGACTTTACCGAGACGCTGCGCGATCTGAGCGGCCGAGTAAGCGGCGTGCGGCGCTGGACTTCGGAGTTCGAATTCCGGTTCCTGGAGAAGCCGCCGCACGAGCTGCTGGCCGTCAATCCCCTGGGGCTGTCGATCACGTACTTCCGCAGCGACCGGATCGAGGACTGAGCCGTGGCGCGGATCTCATTCGGGCTGACGCTGGCGATTGGCGGCGCGGCGGCGTGGCTGGCGCTGGACGAGTTTCGCTACCTGGCGCCGTACCGAAACGAGCTGCTGCGCGAGTACAGCTGGTTGATTGCGGCCTACGTTCTGGCGCTGGCCTTTGACCTGTTCGCCCTGCTGTACCTAGCGTGCCGCCGGCTCGGGCTTGGGGATGCCGGGAGAAAGCTGCGGCGGCTGGACGGAGAGGTGCGGCGCGGCAAGACGTTTGACACCGAATTGGCGCAGCGGCTCCGGCAACAGGAGGAGGGACAAGCATGATCAGAGAGTTTGACGAGCGCGAGCTTGGGCGCGAAGCGGCAGCCTTCGACACCCGTCGCGAACAGCGGGAGCGTACGCATGTCACACCCGCCCGAGCGCCGAGGGATCCCGTACCGAGAGAAATCCGCAGGGAGGTCTTGCGCGGCACCGTCGGCTATGCCCGCGGAAGGCGCGGTCGGGCGACGGCGCAGTGGGGCCGGTTTCGGCTGGCCGCCGATAGCGTGGAGGCGTTGCGCATGGCCGGGATCTTCGGCACTGTCGAACTTTCCGACCTGACGGACTTGTTCGAATCGGCCGGGCGGGCCAAGAGGGCGGTGCGGGAATTGCAACGGGACGGCCTGCTGTGCGTGGAGCGCTTCCAGCGTGGCAGCCGCCGGATCGAGGCCGTGACGCTGACCGGCCGCGGTCAGCGCTTGCTGGAGCGCTGCATCGATCCGCGCGAGAACGGCAACGAAGAGGCCCAGGCGTACTTGTCCGGCAGTGCGCGCTCCGCGCAAGTCCTGCACGACACCGCGGTTCATCGGGCGGCGCGCTGCGAAATGCGGCGCATCTCTGCCGAGGGCGGCACGGTCCGGCGAATTCGCACCGAGCGCCAGCTGCGTCGCATGGCTTTGGGCCGCGTGGACGCGGCCAAGCGTATGGGAGAAGAGTGCTGCAAAGCCCGCGCCGCGGCCGCCGCCGAACTCCGACTCACGGTCACTGACGGGAAGCTCTCGTTTCCAGACGTGCGCATCGAATGGGAGCGTCCCATTGCCGATGGGAGCGAATCACGCTTCGTGGACATCGAGGTGACCACTCGGGACTACCGAGAGAGGAGCCTGTCCGCGAAGTCGGCAGCGGGCTACCAGATCTACGAAATGGCGACTGACGGCCGCGTGAGCCGTCAGGGGTAGCTGGAGCGGCGCGGTCCGGGTAGCGCAAGTGTCGGTCAGGGCTGCCGAACCCGAAGCGCCGGGCGCGGCGATAGGTGCCGACTTCTTTGAGCGGGCGGAGCGGGTGGAAGCGCTTGGCTACCGCTCGGTCGAAGCGGAGTTCCTGGCCGCGGTCGCGTTGCTGGGGGGCTTCTTCTTCCGGCGGCAGTTCCGGTCCTTCTCCGGCGCGAGCGCAGGAGCGGCCGAGATCCGCCTGGTGAGCCGGGCCGAGGCCAACGGCCATCTCAAGGCCAGCGGTGGCAGGCCCCAGCTGTACCGCCTGTGCGGAGCGTCCCTCTTCCAAGCGGTGGGGTGCGAGGATCCCGCCTCCGGGGGCGGACGAGCCCGGCGTGCGGTCAAACAGCGGCTGCTGGTGCTGGACTATTGGATCGCCTGTATCGGCGAGGGGCGGCTCCTGCTCTCCGCAGAGGACAAGGCCGCCTATTTTGCATCGCTGGGAATTGGCGAGGGCTGCATTCCGGCGGCAGTCCGGACACGCCGGAACGTGCGAACGTTCTTCCCGGACAGGTTTCCGATTCGCATGGCGGACCGGAGCCATCCCTGGGTCCGGTTCACCTACGCACACGCCGGTTCTAGCGAGCATGGCATGAATCGCCACTTGGAAAGCCACGAGCGCCTGGCCAGGGCACTGGCCGAACGCGGCATACCGTGCGAGTGGGCGGTGCTGGCGGATAGCAAGTCGCAGTTTGCGCGCCTGCGCCACGCTTGGGGGAGCTGGCTGTCCCGTGTGGAAAGGGACTGGTCCGAGGGAGAGTACTTCGAACTGCGCCGGCTGGTCGACAAGCGGCGCTGGAAGGATCTCTCGCGAGAGTCTGTCGAGCGCTATGCATTGCTTAGCGCGCAGCACGGCGGTGGCGCCGCAGAGCGGCGATATCGGGACTGGGCCTGCAACGGTGCGCCTGCGCGCGAGCCGGGCGGTGACTTCCCGAAGTCCTGCCGGTACCGAGAAGTGTTGTTGGAATTCGACTACACGGCGGCTGACGCCGCCTGCCGCTAATCCATGGAAGTTGCCGCACAGATTGCTTGGGACATCCCCCGGGATGGGTTGCAGAGATGGCTATGAGTCCGCTGCTGGCCGTCGCGGGCGCCGCGCTCGGCGCGGTGGCATGGGGCCGGTACTGGCCTTGGCCCGCGGATGACGCGGTGCTGGCCCTGATCACGTTCCAATCGCCAGTTGCCGCAGCGGTGCTGCGCTGGGGGTATGCGGCCGCCTGGATCCTGACGCCGTACTTCTTGGTGCTGTTGAGCTCGACTGTCGGCGGGCTGATGGTAGAGAGGCGCCGGCGCAAGGGCGCAGCGGCGCCGCTGCCTGCGTGGCCGCGGAGCGACGAGCCGCAGATCGTCGTCGGGGAAACGCACCGCCGCACGCGGCCCGGGCCGAGCGGCCAGCCGGGGTGGCTGGCCGTGCAGCGGCATGGACTCTACGCCGGGACGGCGGTCTTTGGCGCGGTCGGCTCTGGCAAGACGTCGTGTTGCATGTACCCGTTCGCGCAACAGGTGCTGGGTTGGCATGCCGACCGGGAAGAGCTGCGGCCGGGCGGCTTGGTGCTGGAGGTGAAGGGCGACTTCTGCCACCAGGTCCGGCAGATGCTGCGCGCGCAAGGCAGGGGTGACGACTACATCGAACTGAGCCTGGACGGGGACTGGTGCTACAACCCGCTGCACTGCGACTTGGACGCCTACTCGCTGGCGTACCAGATCGCGTCCTTGCTGAATCAGCTCTTCGGCAAGGGCAAGGATCCGTTCTGGCAGCAGGCCTACACCAACTTGGTCAAGTTCGTGATCCTGCTGTTTCGCGTTTGCGACGGCTACGTCACGCTACAGGACGTTTACCGCACGGCCTTGGACGACGAATCGCTGCGGCGCAAGATCGACGATGCGCGCCGACAACACGACCTCGTGCCGGAGGCACGGCTCGGCGTGGAGGCATACAAGCTGCACGAGCCAACGCTGCCCGACCGGGCGTGGGAGTACGACGAGAAGGCCGGGGAGTGGTTTGTGCAGGGCGATCGGGAACTGCTGGAGGTGCTGAAGGAGCGCAAGATCAAGTTCCGAGAGGTAGATCCGGAAGCGGCCGATTCCGCGCAGCGGCAGCTGCAAACCGTGATCACGTGGTACCGGAACGACTGGAGCCAGCTGGACATGCGCTTGCGCAGCTCGATCACCGAGGGCGTGAGCGTGTTCCTGTCGCTGTTCGACCAGCCGGACGTGGCGGATGTGTTCTGCCCGCCGAAGTATGTCTACAGCAAGGTAGACCCTTACCGGGGGCGTTGGGCGCTCCCGCCGGTGGCCGAAGCGATCGAGGAGGGCAAGGTGCTGGCCCTGAATATCCCGGTCGGCGCGAACCCGGCCCTGGGCCGGGCCATCGGGGTGATGCTGAAGCAGGACTTTCAGCGGTCGGTGCTGGGGCGCATCCCGCGCATGGCGCAGGAGCCGCGGCGGCCGTGGCGAGACGTTGTCTTCATTTGCGACGAGTACCAGCATTTCGCCACGGTCGGGGAGAACGACCCGGGCGGGGACGAGAAGTTCTTCAGCCTGTCGCGGCAGGCGCGGCTGGTGGCGCTGGTGGCCACGCAGTCGATCAGCTCGCTGCGCTCGGCGCTGCCGGGGGAGTCGTGGAGGACGCTGCTGCAGACGTTTCGGACGCGCATCTTCCTCACCCTGTCTGACGAGTCCTCGTGCAAGCTGGCATCGGAAGCCTGCGGGCAGGTCGAGCGGCTCAAGGAGGGGTACTCGATCTCGGAGTCGTCGCAATCCGGCGTCGGCCTGCTCAGCGGCCGTGCCGGCGGCGGCAAGGGGACGTTCGGAGTGACCAAGTCGTACTCGTTGCGGCGGGAGCCGGTGTTCCAGCCGTCGGCCTTTGCGCGTCTGCGCAATGCGGAGGCGATCGTGGCGGCCTACGACGGGCGCAACCCGCTGCCGCCCACGTACTGCTATCTCAAGCCGCGCTACCTGCCGGTCGAGCTGGGCTACTTCCAAGCCGTGGACGAGGGGAAGCTGTAAGCGATACGAGGAGGAGCATCGGCTCAAGGCTCGAATGGACTGTCCCAGGCCGCTCCCGAGGGCGGGGGGCCGGATGCGGGTGGCGGGCTAGTTCTCGTCCTCACTCCTCTGCCGGATGTCGTACACGGACTCGGGTCCGAACACGGTCCACTCCTCGAGCCAGTTCTCCTCCCGGCCGAAGGCCCCGATGTAGCCCTCCCCCTCCTCCGGCAGGGCCAGCGAGTCGGCCTTGGGCCGCGGGTCGGGGTTGGCGAACCAGCGCACGTCGCGCAGCTTCGGCCGGCGGGAGATGAACTCCACCGCCTCCTGGATGCCGCCTTTCAGCGGGCGGACCCCGTTGAGGTACAGCAGCGCGGAGGTGACCGAGCTCTCGCCCTCCGCGAAGAGCAGGCCGGACCGGCCGCGGGCCTCGATGGCGCCGCCGAAGAAGCGGGTCGCCAGCAGGTTCCGGGCTGTCAGCCCGCTGCCCGTCCGCAAGCGCACCGCCACTCCCTTGCGCTGGAGACGGCCGAAGGACCAGCCATGCAGCAAGGTGACGTTGGACAGCGTGGGCAGCGAGCGCGGCTCGAGGTCGTGGCCCTCCTCGTCGTTGCCGCCGACGAGGCCGTCGACGCCCCGCTCTCCGTGGTGGACATAGAGGTGCGAAGCGCCGCCGCGCCAGCCGCGCTCCCACGAGAGGCCGGCGTTGCCCGAGCCGCTGGCCACGCAGTGGCCGCAGACGGCCGTGCCGCCGTGAAAGGCGAAGCCGTCCTCGAGGCTCTGGCGGGCCTGGACATGGTCCAGCACCGTGTCGCTGCCGGCGCCGTAGAGCCCGATCGCGGGGCCGGCATCCTCCGGCTCGTCCGCAGCCCCGGCGAACTCGACGCGCACGTAGCGCAGCACCCCGCTGGAGTCCTCCTCGTCCGTCCCCCCATAGACCGCCCGCCCGCCCGGCGCCACGCCTTCCAGGCGGGTCACCGGAGCCCGGCCGAGGATGCGCAGGCCGCCCCAGCAGCCGGGCTCGCGCTGCCCCACGGGCAGCGAGCAGGACAGCACCACGGGGGCCGCGCGTGTCCCCTCGGCGACGATCCGGCCCCCGGGCTCGACGATGATCGCCGCGCTGCGCCCCCAGGCCCGCACATGCGTGCCCGGCTCGATGGTCAGCGTGGCGCCGTCGCGGACGAACAGCCGGTGTCCCAGGTAGTAGATCCTGTCGCTGCGCAGCGTGGCGTCGAAGCGGATCTCGCGGTCGAAGCCGCGCCGGTTGAGCAGCAGGGAGGATTCGGCGACGGTGAAGGGGGCCCAGGCCCGGCGAGTCACCAAGGGCTCCTCGGGCTCGTCAAACTGCTCCTCCGGCGTCCCGGGCCGCAGCTCCAGCACGAACCGCCACAAGCCGGGCGCGGGCGCCTCGCCCTCCCAGGACAGGGCCCTGTCCGCGGCGGTGAGGCCCCGCGCCGGGGCATGCTCCGCCGGAATCCCGTAGCGGTCGACGGGCTCGGGGTGCAGCTCGCCGGCGGTCAGCGGGGCGAGGTAGCGGCGCTCGCCGCCACCGGCCGGCTCCAGGTAGAGGAACGTGCGGTAGCGGCCGGAGTCGTCGTGGGGGTCGACGGTGTGGTAGAGGCGGACGGTCTCGCCCGCGCGGTAGGCGGACTGCTCGGTCCACAGCGCCAGCTGCAGCGGCTGGGGCCTGAGAGTGAACGGCGCAGCCTCGCCGGTGTCCTCCTGCCCCGGCGGGCCGTCGTTGCCGCTGACTGTCACGGTGGCGGTGCGGGCCGAGGCCGTGGTGGAAGGCGTGTAGCCGGTCCCGGGCTGCAGCGTCACGGTCACCGTGCCGCTGTTGTTGGAGGACGTCAGGCCGCTGACCCAGGTCTGGGAGGTCGCATTGGCCGCGATGGTCACGCTGGCGGAGCCCGGCGTGAGCACGCCGCCCGTCTGCGTCACGGTCAGGTTGACGCTGATGGCTGACGAGGGCGCGGGCGAGGCGGTCAGGCGGAAGCTCGCCCGGGCGCCCGCGGTGATGTTCCCGTTGCTCGCGATCGACACCGTCGGCACGACCTGCGAGGGGGTGACGTTGGGCACGTTGCGCGTCGAGACGTTCCCCGCGTTGTTGAAGTGCGGGGCGGCCACGTCGCGCAGGGGGCTGGCGGAGGGCGCGGTGTAGGCCAGCGTCACCGTCTGGCCGACGGTGACCGCCGCGGGCAGCGTCAGCGTCACCGCCGAGCCGGCGACCGACACGGCGGTGGGGTTCACGGCCGCGGCGCTGTCGATGTTCACTACGAAGGCGGAGGCGGCCGGGACCGAGCCCGGGTCGAGGGTCTCGTCGTAGGTCAGCGTCAGCGTCGAGCCGCTCACGGACAGCGACTGCAGCGCCGGCGCCGTCGTGTCCGTCGAGTGGCCGTGCAGGGCGATCCGCAGGGTCTCGGGAACATTGGCGGTCACAGGCCAAGTGCTCGCAAGATTGCCCCGCGAGCGCGAGCGGTCCGCGACGCTCCAGCCCGGCGCCGCGCCCGGATCCTCGGCATCCGACGCCTCGAGCGCCAGGAAATTCAAGACTCCTCCGCTCGAGACGTCGAGCACCGCGAAGTAGGTGGTGTTGGCAGCGAGGTCGATGCCGGTCCCGGCGGCGAGGTGCGCGATGCGCCCGAAGGGCAGCCCTGTGGGCACCAGGGTGGCGGAGGAGGCGGTCAGGCTGCCCAGCGAGGTCCCCGGCACGCCGTTCGAGGCGGACTCGTGGATGCTCAAGGTCCAGGCCGCGGCACTCGCGCTCGAGTGGTTCGCCATCCACAGGTCCGCGCGGGTCAGCTTGAAGGCGCTGCCGCCGGTGGTGAAGGCCTGGGCGAGGTCGACGTTGAAGTTGCCGAAGGCCACATCGTCCTGGAGGGAGTTGCGCACGAGCAGGCGGGAGATGTTGTCGACCGTGCGGAACCCCAAGAACGTGTCGAGCGCGTTGCCGTTGCCGTCCTGCAGCGGGTTGGACATGGGCTGGGTGTATTTGACCCTGACGGCGTCGGTCGCGCCGACCCCGGCGCCGCCCAGCGTCAGGGTTACCGTCGAGCCGTCCACGGCGACCGCGGTGAGGAGGTGGCCGATCCCGGCCACAGTCACTGTGAAGTCGGTCACGTTCGGCAGGTTGGCCGTGCACACGTCGGCGACCGTCGTCGTGCACAGCGGCCCCTGGTAGGTCAGCACCAGCGACGTCCCGCTGATTTCCGCCCGCTCGACCGCGGCCGGGGTGTTGTTCGTGACGGGGTAGCGGGTGAGACTTTCGATGATCTTGCCGTCCGCGTCCTTGAGGGGATTCGTTTGCGGAACCTCGTAGGATATTGCCACCCTTTCCCCGTAGGCGAACCGAGACTCCAGCGTCAGAGTCACGGCCGACCCGCTCGCGCTGACCGCGGTCACATTCCTTGCGGTGGTGGAGTCTCCTAAGAACACGTGAAACTGTTCCTTGTCCGGCAGCGCGGTGGTGTTCAGCGCCCCGGAGTAGGTGAGGGTCAGCTGGTCCCCGACCACGACGGCGCTCTGGATCAGCTCGGCCGCGTTGTTGGTGACCGAGGTGCCGCTGAACGCCGGCATCGCCTTGCCGTCGCTGTCCCACAGCCTGCCCCCGGTCTGGGTCGCCGAGTAGGTCGGATCGTAGCTCACGGTGACGGTGTCGCCCTTGAGGATCTTGGTGTCGAAGAGCAGCCATACAGTGCCGTTCGAGGTCCCAGGTACACCCGGAGTCGAGTTGTACCCGCTCGGGGTGCGGTCGGTGCCGCCCACCGCGACGGTGAACCGGGCCGGGTTCAGGGGAGCATTTCTGAGCGCGCTTGAGAGGTCCAGCCTGACAGAGGAGTTTGTGGACGCAGTCGCGGTTTGCACGTTGATCGTGCTCCACGACACGGCGGTGGTCAGGCCCTGGTCGGAGAACGCCGGGGCGTCGTTGCCGGAGGTGTCCTGGATCGGATTGGCGGTCGGGACGGTGTAGCTGATCTTCACCGTGTCGCCGGGTGCGGGAGCCGGGGTCAGACTGAGAAGCACCCTCGAGGTCGTGACGCCTCCGGCGGTCTGGTCATTGATTTGTACTACCAGCACCGTCACGGAAACGTCGTTGTAGCTGACCGCGAACTGGCCGGTGGCGGGGACCGAGGTGTCGTCCAGCTCCTCGTTGTACTGGATAACGATGGTGCCCGCCCCGCCGCTGGTGATGGAACTGACGCCGGGCGGGGTGGTGTCCTGGGCGTAGGCGGGGGCGGCCAGCAGGGCGGGGGCGAGCAGGGCGGCGGCGCGGAAGGCGGAGGCGAGCCTAGCGCTGGCCGTCGGCGGCGCGGCGCGTGGTCGATCCCGCAGGCAGGCGACGGACCGCTTGCGCACTGGCGTGGAAACGCCGGGACAGCCGCGAAGCAGGGCCGAGCCGGCGGCGGCGGGGGTCCTGTCGGGCGGGAGGGCGGGGCTAGGCCGGGCGCGCAGCGCGTGGCCCCTGCCGGGGCTTGCATGCGGCCATTGGAGCCCCGTCCCGCCGGCAGGCTGGCATGTAGTCAATTCGGGGCGAATTGACTACATGGCCACGTAAATGCTTGAAATCGCGGCCTCAAGCGACAGGAATGGTGGCTTCAGGACGGTGCGAGGCCCTTGCTGGCCGAGAGATATCATGTTGATAATATCACTTGAGTGTAAATTCGATATACTGACGAAAGCTTCAGGGGCAAAATGTTGGATTCCAAGCCAAGCGGACCAAGAAACTGGCAGATTCCGGCTCGGATCGCGGCGCTCGGACGCGCGAAACGGCCGTTCCGCGGGGCTCGCCCCGACATGCGATCAGATCCGGCATGGTCAATTCGCCCCGTATTGACTAGACCTGAAACTAGTTGCGCCCGGTAACCGGCTCCTCCCGGCCGACCCGCTACCTGGCGACTCTCGTCCCCGTGCCCAGCGGGTCCATCTCCACCAGCAGCGGGTCCAGCCGGTTGGCCGCGCGCACGACCTGCGCCAGCCGGTCCCGCCGGCGCCGGTCCCACGGGGCGTAGTGCCGTTCCGTTGTCCGGATCGAGCTGTGCCCCAGCAAGGCGCTCACGTCCTCCATGGCCACCCCGGCCGTCAGCAGCGCCACCGCAAACGTGTCCCGCAGCCGGTGCGGCCGAAACCCCGCCACCCCCGCCCTCGCCGCTGTGTCGCGCAGCCGCGCGCGCCAGTACTTCGAGGTGGTTGCGTATTCTGATTGAAAAGGGTCACCGTTCTGATTGAAAAGGGTCACCGGCCTGAGCTTGGGGTCGAGTGCCGAGAGCGTGGCGACGATGGCGGGTGCAAGTGTCTTCCTGTCCCCATAGAGGACAGGAGGGCACGCGATGCCGAGGCTACCAATCGCCATGTTTGCAATCAAGGAAATCCTGCGCCTGCACCATGACGCAGGCCACACACAGCGGGAGATCTCCCGCGCCACCGGGGTGAGCCAGTCGGCCATCCAGCGCTTGCTGGGACGGGCCAGCCAAGCCGGGCTGGGCTGGCCGCTGGCCCGTCCCGCCGCCAGCGATGCGGAGTTGTATGCACAGTTGTACCCGTCGGCCGCTGGGCCAGCGAGGCACAGCCAGCCAGACTTTGCACATGTGCACGATCAGTTGCGCCGCTTCAAGCGCGTCACGCTGGAGCAGCTCTGGAGCGAGTACTGCGCGGCGAGCGAGCCGGGCCGCAGCTACAGCTACAGTCAGTTCTGCGCGCTGTACAAGCAGTGGCGCGCGAGTCAGGACGTGGTGCTGCACCACGATCACATGGCCGGCGAGCAGCTCTTCATTGACTACGCCGGCGATACGGCGACGGTGTACGAGCCGTCGGGGAGTTGGGAAGCTCAGATCTTCGTGGCCGTGCTCGGGCTGAGCGTGTACACCTATGCCGAGGCCTGCCGGAGCCAGGACCTGGAGAGTTTCCTGAGGGCGCATGTGAACGCGCTGCGCTTCTTTGGCGGGGTGCCGCGCGTGTTCGTGCCGGACAACTTGAAGGCGGCCGTGAGCGTGGCCGACCGCTACGAGCCCGCGGTCAACCGCAGCTACGCCGAACTGGCGCAACACTATGGCGCGGCGGTGCTGCCGGCGCGAGCGGGCAAACCGCGTGACAAAGCGGCCGTGGAGGCGGCCGTGCTGGGGGTGGAGCGGGAGTTGCTCACGCCGCTGTTGCGGCAGCAGCGCCGCTGCTGCAGCCTGGCAGAGTTGAACGAGGCGCTGCGGGAGGGCTTGGCGGCCTACAACGCCAAGCCGTTCCAAAAGCGCGCGGGCTCGCGCCAGAGCGTGTTCGCCAGCCTGGAGCGGCCGGCTTTGCTGGCCTTGCCGGAGCGCGACTACGAATTCGCCGCATGGCTGACGGCGCGGGTCAACGTGGACCATCACGTGACGGTGCGCAAGTGGCACTACTCGGCCCCGGCCAGCCTGCTGCGCAAGCAGGTCGACGTGCGCCTCAGCGCGTGTTGAATTTCAGATAGATTCGTGCGGACTTTTTCAGATTATTTCCTGCTGTAGTGGAGAAATTTTTCAAGTAGATTCGCTACTGCAGGAGGGAGTTAAGGGCAATCAGCGGCGGTGCGGTCGGGGAAGGGAGTCGACGGCGGAGGTTTTCCGGAAGTAGAGATAGGCGGCGTGTTGTAGCCGGGTCGCGGGGGTGCGATCGGGCAGTCGATGGGGGTGAATAGGGACAGCTAGCGTGGCTGGGAGCGGCGCAGCAGATCGTTCCAGTCCTTGGCGCCGACCGGCCGGAGGCGGCTGCAATGGGGGGTGTGGCGGCGGAGGGAGTCGGCGGCTTGGTCGCCGGCGCGGTCGGCGTCGTAGGCACACAGGATGCGCGGTGCGCGGAAGGCTTGCAGCCAGGGCGGGAGAGAGGTCGCGATGCCGGCGGTGGAGGCGAGCAGGGTATCGGGTGGCAAAGTGGGAGCCAGCAGGCGGAGCGCGGCGAGGGCGTCGAGGGCACTCTCGACGAGCAGGATGGCATCGAGATCGTCGATGTTGGCCGGCAGCCAGAAGCCGCCACGGGCCTTGCGGGAGCCGGGCGCCATGCCCTTGAAGGTGCGGCCGTCGGGAGCCGGGCGGGTGCCGACGAGCTCGGCGCCGACGGGATGTTGGTGGCGGTCGCGACAGACGAAGACGGCGTTGCGGCGGGAATCGGCGTAGAGGATGCCCTCTTGGCGGCAACGCTCGAGCAGGGCGGGGTCGAGCCCGCGGGCGGTGGCCAGGAAGTCACGCACGGGGTCCCAGAGGCGGTCTGCGGGGGGTGGCAGGCGCAAGCCGTGGCGGCGAGCGGGCGGGGTGGCAGGCGCAGGCTGGGGGAGGCCGCCGTGGCGTTCGAGGAACTCGACGGCGGCGCGGAAGCGGCAGCCGCGCACGTGCATGACGAGATCGATGGCACCACCGCCGCCGCGCCCCTGGCGGTGGTCGAAGAACTGCGCGCCGCGGATGCTCAGCACGGAGCCGGGCCGCTTCCAGCGGGCCGGGTTGGCGGGATCCTTGCGGTAGCCGAGTTGGACGGCGAGCGGTTCGAGCGAGCCGTCGCGCACCTGCGCGGCGCGTTCGCGCCAAGGGTCGTTGAAGGGGGTCACAGGCGCACCTCGGCACAGGCCTGTTCGAGTTGCTCGGCGGAGACCTGGCGAGCCTGGGCGCAGGCTGCGGCGGCGAGGGCGAAGTGGGCGATGCGGTCGACCTGGCGGGGCAGGCCGCGCGAGGCCTGGAAGAGGGCCTCGAGGGCATTGGGCTCGAACAGCGGCAGGTCGCAGCCGGCCAGGCGCAGGCGGTGGGCGAGGTAGGGTTCGAGTTCGTCGCGGGCGAGGCCGGCGAGCTGGTGCTGCACGGCGATGCGCTGGCCGAGCGATTCGTGCACGGCCATGGCGAGGCGCTTGCGCAAGGAGGACAGGCCGGACAGCAGCAGGCACAGGCAGCGCTCGGCATCCATCTGGAAGTTGGTGAGCAGGCGGAGCTCCTCGAGCACGTCGTTGCGCAGGTTGTGGGCCTCGTCGATGATCAGCACGGGCAGCTGGTGGGCCTCGCGGGCGAGGCGGGCGATTTCCTCGCGCAGGGCGCGGAAGGCGGGAGCGCGGGAGCGCTCCGGCTGCAGGCCGAGTTCCCAGGCCAGGGTCTGGTACATGTCCAGCACCGAGCCGGTCGTGAGCGCGACGTAGGCGACGCGGAAGAGGCCGGGGTGCAGGCTGGCGGCGAACTGGCGGCAGGCGGTGGTCTTGCCGCAGCCGACCTCGCCGGTGAGCAGGCCGATGCCGCGCAGTTCGAGCAGGTGCTGCAGGCGGGTCTGGGTCTCGATGCCGGCCTGGGCGGGGAACAGCTCGTCGGTTTCGGCGGGGGTCTGGAAGGGGTAGCGGGTGAGGGCGAAATGCTGTAGGTAGGTCATTGCCGGGGAGGCTCCTGGGAGGTGTCCGGGCGCTCGAGCGCGCTCAGGCGCAGCGGCGGGGCCGGGGCGCTGGCGTCCGCGCTGCGGTCGTCGGCAGCGTCAGCGGCATCCTCGGAGCGCGGGTCGGGGGTGCGTCGGATGAGGGCGTTGGCGTGTGCGTCGAGCAAGGTCGCGCAGCCGGCCGCGCGGCCCTGGTGCAGGACCGGGACGGGCCGTCCGGGCGGTGCGGCGGGATCGACCAGCAGGACGATCCGCTGCCCGACCAGTTCGGCGCCCACCTCGTAGAGGCGGCCCTGGAAGCTGACGGTGCGGTCCTTGGCGACGCGGCGGCGGTGCTGGAAGCGGAAGATCGTGTCGAGCTCGTCGTCGGGCGGGGCCGGGCGCAGGCGGCTGGCGGCCAGCGCCCATTGGTCGAGCGGGGTGCGCTGGTGGTCGAGGCCGCGGTGGGGAGTGCGGTGGTACTCGCCTTCGATCCAGGCCCCGAGACGGCGGTTGAGGGCGTCGAGGCTGGCGCTCGCGGTCTCGTCCAGGGTCGGCAGGAACTGGGCTCTGCAGGTCCTGAAAAAACGCTCGATTTTCCCCTTTCCCTGCGGCGCGTAAGGTCTCGCATGGATCAAATGGATGCCAAGGCTGGCGCAGATCACGGACAGGTGGCGGGAGCGGTAGGAGGCACCGTTGTCGCAGTACAGTCTCTGCGGGACGCCGCGTTTGAGCAGGGCCTGGCGCAAGACGGGCAGGAACGCCTCGGCGCTTTCGGAGAAGGCGAAGGCGGCGTGCGGGATGACGCGCGTGGCATCGTCAATGACGGCCAGCAGGTAGGCCTTGCGCCGCCGCCGCCGGTCGTCGGGATCGCTGCCGACCTTGGGGCCATGCATGCAATCGGCCATCCACAGCGCGCCCGCGTCGGGGTAGCTGAAGCGGCGCCGGTCGCGGCCGTCGGGACGGTCCTTGGCCGGCCCCGTCAGGCCCTCTTGGCGCAGCAGGCGGTAGACCGTGGCCGGGGCCAGGGCGGTCGTCGCGGGCACGCTGCCGCTGGCCCGCGCCTGGCGGATCAGCGCGCGCACCGACAGCCGGCGGTTGGCCTCCTTGAGGCGCACCAGCAACTCGCAGACCGCTGGCGGCAGGCCGCGCGGCTGGCCGCGATCCTGGCGCCGCTTGGGGTACAGCGCGTCGAAGCCGCCGTCTTCGTACAAGCCCAGCCAGTCGCGGATGGTGGTGATGGCGACGCGCGTGCGACGGCTGCCGGGAATGGCGTGCGCGCGCCCGGCCTTGTCGCGGATCAGGGCCCAGCGCTGGGCCGATCCTGGCGGCAGGCACAGGATCTCCGCAATCACGCTGTAGCGGAACAGGGCGATCTCGCGCCGGAGGTCTGGGAGCTTGTCTGGCATGCTGGCGGGTCCTGGCGAGCCGTGCGGGCGGCCCGCTCTCCCGACTCTAGGCAGGCCGGCCGGGCGGCGAGCGGCCCGTCGCGTGTTGCACGGGCTGAGACGCCGGTTTGACCGCTGGAATCCGTCGCGAAAACCCGACCGGGACCGGCAGCACCGCCAGTTCTGTGGCCGCGACGGACCGCAGCGTGACCAGCACCGCAGCCGTGCCCAGAGCGCTCCCGAACGCCTCCACGGTCGGCTCCACACGCCCGCAACTCTCCGGCAACAGGGTCGTCAGCAGCGCCAGGCACAGCCGCACGCGCTCGACGCGCCGGGCGACCCAGCGCCGCGCCCCGGCCATCCCCACGTAACGCGACGAGTGCAGTCGCTTCCACCCGCCGCGCGGAAAGCCGGGCTGGACGGCCGCTCGGACCACCTGCTCGACCTCGGCCAATGTCCCGGGCAGGTGCGCTGCCAGACAGTCTGGCAACAGGCTCACCGTCTGCCCGCTCTGCGGGCATCGGAACCGCCGCACCCGCACGCCCTCGGGGATCTTGCGGGCGTAGCTGCCGTGGGGCCGCAGCTGGCAACCGCCCTGCTGGTGGAAGGGGCAGGCCGGCACGCTTGCATCGCGCCACGCCTTGCGGCTAATGTATTCCTCGACGGTGAGGTCTGTGTTGTAGCGAACTTGGAAAGCGCCGTCCACGGCCCGGCGAGCTGAGATCGCGCGGGCCACCCTATTGAACCGGGCCGCCTCCGCGCATGCAACCGCGCCGCGAACGGCCCGGTCCCCTGTCGCACCCGCACGGCGGCCACACAGCGCTTCAGCAAACCCTCTGCCGCTCCGGATTAATCCGATTCTTCAGCAATCCGGAATCGAATTAATGCGACAAATCCTCGCGTTGTTTCACTGAAATATTGTGAAAAACAACAGCGCGCACAGCGTGGAGTTGTTCCATCGCGGCGAGCGGGTGGCGCTGCACCGCCGCGAGCGCGGCAAGGGCGGCTACAGCACCATCGAGCAGCACCGCCCCAAGGCCCACCGCGAGCACTTGGGCTGGCCGCCGGAACGGATCGTCGAGTGGGCTGCAAAAGCCGGCCCGGAGACGGCTCGGCTGGTGCGCGAGCTGATGGCTTCCAAGACACACCCGAGCGAGGCCTACAGGCCCAGCCTGGGGATTATCCGGCTCGGCAAGCACTACGGCAGCCAGCGCTTGGAGGCGGCCGCCAAGCGCGCGCGGGCGCACGGCGAGTGCAGCTACAAATGCGTCAAGCAGATCTTGCAGCGCGGCCTGGACAGCCAGCCCGGCGAGCCGGAGCAGGTCTCGGCCCAAGCGCCGGTCGAGCACGGCAATATCCGCGGGCCGGAGTATTTCCGCGCCGCGGCCCAGCGGGCCGGCCAGGCCAAGGAGGGCGCAGCATGTTGATCGAGCCGATTTTGGAACAACTCTACCAACTGCGCCTCAACGGCATGGCGGAAGCCTTCCGCCAGCAGCTGGCCGACCCGGGCGCGGCCGAGCTGAGCTTCGAGGAGCGCTTCGGCCTGCTGGTCGACTCCCAGCACAGCTGGAAGCAGAGCCGCGCCTTGACGCGGCGGCTGGCGCTGGCCAAGCTGCACATGCAGGCGACGCTGGAAGACGTCGACTACCGCCACCCGCGCGGGCTGGAGCGGTCGCGCTTCGTCAGCCTGGCGCACGATTCGCGCTGGGTGCGCAACAAGCACAATGTGATCCTGACCGGCCCCTCCGGGGTGGGCAAGACGTATCTGGCCTGCGCCTTGGCGCACAAGGCCTGCCGGGACGGCTACAGCGCGCTCTACAAGCGTTGCACGCAACTGTTCCGGGACCTGCAGGCGGCCCACGCCGACGGCAGCTTCCCGCGCCTGCTGGACCGCCTGGCGCGCACCGACGTGCTGGTGCTGGACGATTTCGCGCTGACACCGCTGAGCGACTCCCAACGGCGCGACTTGCTGGAAATCTGCGACGACCGCTTCAACCTGCGCTCGACGGTGCTGACCTCCCAGCTGCCGCCCGCCAGCTGGCATGCGCAGATGGGCGATCCGACCATGGCCGACAGCATCCTGGACCGCTTGGTGCACGTGGCGCACAGCTTCCCGCTGGAGGGGGAATCGCTGCGCAAGACGCAGGCCGCGCAACGCCTGCAAGAGGATCGCCAGCAGGAGGACGCGACATGAGAGAGCGTTTCCACATCAAGCCCTCGGCCGGTGCGTTCTTCGCGGCCGGGGAAGGTTTCCGGCCGAGCTCCGCCAGCTGGCCAAGAGCCACTCGACTGTGGGGCGCTGCTTGCAGGAACTGGTGCGCCAAGGGGTGTTGAATTTCAGATAGATTCGTGCGGACTTTTTCAGATTATTTCCTGCTGTAGTGGAGAAATTTTTCAAGTAGATTCGCTACTGCAGGAGGGAGTTAAGGGCAATCAGCGGCGGTGCGGTCGGGGAAGGGAGTCGACGGCGGAGGTTTTCCGGAAGTAGAGATAGGCGGCGTGTTGTAGCCGGGTCGCGGGGGTGCGATCGGGCAGTCGATGGGGGTGAATAGGGACAGCTAGCGTGGCTGGGAGCGGCGCAGCAGATCGTTCCAGTCCTTGGCGCCGACCGGCCGGAGGCGGCTGCAATGGGGGGTGTGGCGGCGGAGGGAGTCGGCGGCTTGGTCGCCGGCGCGGTCGGCGTCGTAGGCACACAGGATGCGCGGTGCGCGGAAGGCTTGCAGCCAGGGCGGGAGAGAGGTCGCGATGCCGGCGGTGGAGGCGAGCAGGGTATCGGGTGGCAAAGTGGGAGCCAGCAGGCGGAGCGCGGCGAGGGCGTCGAGGGCACTCTCGACGAGCAGGATGGCATCGAGATCGTCGATGTTGGCCGGCAGCCAGAAGCCGCCACGGGCCTTGCGGGAGCCGGGCGCCATGCCCTTGAAGGTGCGGCCGTCGGGAGCCGGGCGGGTGCCGACGAGCTCGGCGCCGACGGGATGTTGGTGGCGGTCGCGACAGACGAAGACGGCGTTGCGGCGGGAATCGGCGTAGAGGATGCCCTCTTGGCGGCAACGCTCGAGCAGGGCGGGGTCGAGCCCGCGGGCGGTGGCCAGGAAGTCACGCACGGGGTCCCAGAGGCGGTCTGCGGGGGGTGGCAGGCGCAAGCCGTGGCGGCGAGCGGGCGGGGTGGCAGGCGCAGGCTGGGGGAGGCCGCCGTGGCGTTCGAGGAACTCGACGGCGGCGCGGAAGCGGCAGCCGCGCACGTGCATGACGAGATCGATGGCACCACCGCCGCCGCGCCCCTGGCGGTGGTCGAAGAACTGCGCGCCGCGGATGCTCAGCACGGAGCCGGGCCGCTTCCAGCGGGCCGGGTTGGCGGGATCCTTGCGGTAGCCGAGTTGGACGGCGAGCGGTTCGAGCGAGCCGTCGCGCACCTGCGCGGCGCGTTCGCGCCAAGGGTCGTTGAAGGGGGTCACAGGCGCACCTCGGCACAGGCCTGTTCGAGTTGCTCGGCGGAGACCTGGCGAGCCTGGGCGCAGGCTGCGGCGGCGAGGGCGAAGTGGGCGATGCGGTCGACCTGGCGGGGCAGGCCGCGCGAGGCCTGGAAGAGGGCCTCGAGGGCATTGGGCTCGAACAGCGGCAGGTCGCAGCCGGCCAGGCGCAGGCGGTGGGCGAGGTAGGGTTCGAGTTCGTCGCGGGCGAGGCCGGCGAGCTGGTGCTGCACGGCGATGCGCTGGCCGAGCGATTCGTGCACGGCCATGGCGAGGCGCTTGCGCAAGGAGGACAGGCCGGACAGCAGCAGGCACAGGCAGCGCTCGGCATCCATCTGGAAGTTGGTGAGCAGGCGGAGCTCCTCGAGCACGTCGTTGCGCAGGTTGTGGGCCTCGTCGATGATCAGCACGGGCAGCTGGTGGGCCTCGCGGGCGAGGCGGGCGATTTCCTCGCGCAGGGCGCGGAAGGCGGGAGCGCGGGAGCGCTCCGGCTGCAGGCCGAGTTCCCAGGCCAGGGTCTGGTACATGTCCAGCACCGAGCCGGTCGTGAGCGCGACGTAGGCGACGCGGAAGAGGCCGGGGTGCAGGCTGGCGGCGAACTGGCGGCAGGCGGTGGTCTTGCCGCAGCCGACCTCGCCGGTGAGCAGGCCGATGCCGCGCAGTTCGAGCAGGTGCTGCAGGCGGGTCTGGGTCTCGATGCCGGCCTGGGCGGGGAACAGCTCGTCGGTTTCGGCGGGGGTCTGGAAGGGGTAGCGGGTGAGGGCGAAATGCTGTAGGTAGGTCATTGCCGGGGAGGCTCCTGGGAGGTGTCCGGGCGCTCGAGCGCGCTCAGGCGCAGCGGCGGGGCCGGGGCGCTGGCGTCCGCGCTGCGGTCGTCGGCAGCGTCAGCGGCATCCTCGGAGCGCGGGTCGGGGGTGCGTCGGATGAGGGCGTTGGCGTGTGCGTCGAGCAAGGTCGCGCAGCCGGCCGCGCGGCCCTGGTGCAGGACCGGGACGGGCCGTCCGGGCGGTGCGGCGGGATCGACCAGCAGGACGATCCGCTGCCCGACCAGTTCGGCGCCCACCTCGTAGAGGCGGCCCTGGAAGCTGACGGTGCGGTCCTTGGCGACGCGGCGGCGGTGCTGGAAGCGGAAGATCGTGTCGAGCTCGTCGTCGGGCGGGGCCGGGCGCAGGCGGCTGGCGGCCAGCGCCCATTGGTCGAGCGGGGTGCGCTGGTGGTCGAGGCCGCGGTGGGGAGTGCGGTGGTACTCGCCTTCGATCCAGGCCCCGAGACGGCGGTTGAGGGCGTCGAGGCTGGCGCTCGCGGTCTCGTCCAGGGTCGGCAGGAACTGGGCTCTGCAGGTCCTGAAAAAACGCTCGATTTTCCCCTTTCCCTGCGGCGCGTAAGGTCTCGCATGGATCAAATGGATGCCAAGGCTGGCGCAGATCACGGACAGGTGGCGGGAGCGGTAGGAGGCACCGTTGTCGCAGTACAGTCTCTGCGGGACGCCGCGTTTGAGCAGGGCCTGGCGCAAGACGGGCAGGAACGCCTCGGCGCTTTCGGAGAAGGCGAAGGCGGCGTGCGGGATGACGCGCGTGGCATCGTCAATGACGGCCAGCAGGTAGGCCTTGCGCCGCCGCCGCCGGTCGTCGGGATCGCTGCCGACCTTGGGGCCATGCATGCAATCGGCCATCCACAGCGCGCCCGCGTCGGGGTAGCTGAAGCGGCGCCGGTCGCGGCCGTCGGGACGGTCCTTGGCCGGCCCCGTCAGGCCCTCTTGGCGCAGCAGGCGGTAGACCGTGGCCGGGGCCAGGGCGGTCGTCGCGGGCACGCTGCCGCTGGCCCGCGCCTGGCGGATCAGCGCGCGCACCGACAGCCGGCGGTTGGCCTCCTTGAGGCGCACCAGCAACTCGCAGACCGCTGGCGGCAGGCCGCGCGGCTGGCCGCGATCCTGGCGCCGCTTGGGGTACAGCGCGTCGAAGCCGCCGTCTTCGTACAAGCCCAGCCAGTCGCGGATGGTGGTGATGGCGACGCGCGTGCGACGGCTGCCGGGAATGGCGTGCGCGCGCCCGGCCTTGTCGCGGATCAGGGCCCAGCGCTGGGCCGATCCTGGCGGCAGGCACAGGATCTCCGCAATCACGCTGTAGCGGAACAGGGCGATCTCGCGCCGGAGGTCTGGGAGCTTGTCTGGCATGCTGGCGGGTCCTGGCGAGCCGTGCGGGCGGCCCGCTCTCCCGACTCTAGGCAGGCCGGCCGGGCGGCGAGCGGCCCGTCGCGTGTTGCACGGGCTGAGACGCCGGTTTGACCGCTGGAATCCGTCGCGAAAACCCGACCGGGACCGGCAGCACCGCCAGTTCTGTGGCCGCGACGGACCGCAGCGTGACCAGCACCGCAGCCGTGCCCAGAGCGCTCCCGAACGCCTCCACGGTCGGCTCCACACGCCCGCAACTCTCCGGCAACAGGGTCGTCAGCAGCGCCAGGCACAGCCGCACGCGCTCGACGCGCCGGGCGACCCAGCGCCGCGCCCCGGCCATCCCCACGTAACGCGACGAGTGCAGTCGCTTCCACCCGCCGCGCGGAAAGCCGGGCTGGACGGCCGCTCGGACCACCTGCTCGACCTCGGCCAATGTCCCGGGCAGGTGCGCTGCCAGACAGTCTGGCAACAGGCTCACCGTCTGCCCGCTCTGCGGGCATCGGAACCGCCGCACCCGCACGCCCTCGGGGATCTTGCGGGCGTAGCTGCCGTGGGGCCGCAGCTGGCAACCGCCCTGCTGGTGGAAGGGGCAGGCCGGCACGCTTGCATCGCGCCACGCCTTGCGGCTAATGTATTCCTCGACGGTGAGGTCTGTGTTGTAGCGAACTTGGAAAGCGCCGTCCACGGCCCGGCGAGCTGAGATCGCGCGGGCCACCCTATTGAACCGGGCCGCCTCCGCGCATGCAACCGCGCCGCGAACGGCCCGGTCCCCTGTCGCACCCGCACGGCGGCCACACAGCGCTTCAGCAAACCCTCTGCCGCTCCGGATTAATCCGATTCTTCAGCAATCCGGAATCGAATTAATGCGACAAATCCTCGCGTTGTTTCACTGAAATATTGTGAAAAACAACAAGGGGTCTGCCGGATCGAGCCCGCTCCCAACCAGCACCGGCGCTCGCGGCTGACCGTCTGTGCGCGTTTCTGGCCCTATGCCGCGGTCGACTCCGAGTTGGCCCCAGCGGCCGATCCCGCCGCCAACTATGTCGCCAGCGTGCGCCAGGCCTTCTTGCAGCCCAGCTGCGTGCAGGGCCGCTTCAACTCCGCTGACGAGTGCCTGGCGCGGCACTGGCACAGTTCCGCAGTCCCGCTGGAAACCGCCCGCAACGCCATCCTGCTCGGCTGCGCGCGCAAGTCCATCACACTGCTCGCACAGCCGGCCGGGCTGCCGATTCGCAGCCTGCACTACTTCCAGCCACTGCTGGAAGAGGTGCTCGCCGCCACCCCGCAAACCTACCCGCCACAGTACTGGCAGCACCTGCGCCAGCACTTGCTGCGGTGTGAGCAACATTGGGCGCGCAACGGAGGCTGGCCAGGGAGCCCGCCTGCCCGCCCAAATTTGACACAGGCAGAGCCGCAGCCCCGGCCACTCGACGCGGCCGCCGCGGACACAGGAGGAACAGAATGATGATGATGTCCCATCTTCCCGGGAACCGGGAATCCATGCAAGGAGGTGCCTCCCTGAGGGTGCACGACTTCGTTTTGCACGCCCGGGAATAAGCAGGCTGAGGTTGCGCGTTTGATCCAAGCGCGGGGAGCCTGAGGGGTCCGAGCTACGACCAAGCGCCCCTGAGATCGAAAATGGCCTGATGTTCGAGGGATTTTGGATTTCTTGGTTGTTAGTTTGTTACACTAACATCCAAGGAGCCCCGCCATGCCCGATCCCCCTGATCTCTCCGCCCTCTCCGCCCGCCGCGACGAACTCCGCCGGCAGCTGGCCGCCATCGGCGATTTGCGCCCCGGCTCGCTGGTGCAGAACTACCGCCGTTGCGGCCGACCCGCGTGCTTCTGTGCCGACAAGCAGCACCGCGGCCACGGCCCCTACTGGCTGCTCACCTGGTCAGTTAACGGCAAGACCCGCAGCCGCTCGATCCCCGCCCAGCAGGTCGCCGCCACCCAGGCCCAAATCGCTGAGTGCCAGCGCCTGCGACGCCTCGTCGCGGACCTGATCGCAGTCAGCGAACAGGTCTGCCAAGCGCAGCTCAAGCCCAGCACCAGCGCGGTTAAAAAAAAGCCTGCCAGCACGAGTTCGCCCCGGCGCTGGAAGCCGAGATCGCCCGCCTCGTAGCGCCCGGGGCCGTCGACCAACTCGACTTCGAGGCGGTCGAGACCTGTGTGCGGCGCAGCGCTCTGCAGTTAGCCGCACGGGCGGTCGAGCGGCGTCTGAACGCCGACCACTCCGATGGCCAGTGCCCCACCCAGCCCTGCTCCTGCGGGCGCGCGGCGCGCTTCGCCGGTCGCCATCCCAAGACCTTCGAGACCGCTCTGGGGCCGGTCACCATCGAGCGCGCCTACTACCATTGCCGTCCCTGCGGGCGGGGCTGGTTCCCGCGCGATCAGGCGCTGGGCATGGCCGCCACCAGCCTGTCCCCGGCCGTCACCCGCATGACCGGCTCGGCCGCCGCGCTGGCCAGTTTCGCCACTGCCAGCGACTTGCTGGACGAGTTGGCCGCCGTGCGCGTGAATGCCAAGCGCGTCGAACGGGTCGCCGAGGCGCTGGGGCGCGAGGTGGCCGCCGCCGAGCGCGCGGCCGTGTTTGCAGCCGAACCCGCGGCCGCCGCCACCATGTATCTGGGGGTGGACGGCACTGGCGTGCCGATGCGCCCGGCGGAGGTGGCCGGCCGAGCCGGCAAGCAGCCCGACGGCTCGGCCTCCACGCGCGAGGCGAAGCTGATCGTGATCTGGACCGCCGATCAGCTCGACCAAGACGGCCGGCCGGTCTGCGACGAGGGCTCGGTCACCTACTCGGCGGCGATCGATAGCGCCGCCGCGCGCGACACCGATCCGACCCCGGCCGCCTTCACCCAGCGCCTGCGCCGCGAGGCCGAGCGGCGCGGCTTCCCGCAGGCGCCACGCCGGGTCATCCTCGGCGACGGCGCGAAATGGATCTGGGCCGCAGCCACGGAGATGTTCCCCGGCGCGATTCAGATCGTGGACTTCTTCCATGTCTCGGAGAAGATGTGGGACGTCGCCCGGGCCCTCTTCCCCGCCGACCGCGACAGCGTCGAGGCGTGGGCCGAGGCGCGCTGCGAGGAACTCAAGGCCGGGGCTCTGGACGGTGTTGAATTTCAGATAGATTCGTGCGGACTTTTTCAGATTATTTCCTGCTGTAGTGGAGAAATTTTTCAAGTAGATTCGCTACTGCAGGAGGGAGTTAAGGGCAATCAGCGGCGGTGCGGTCGGGGAAGGGAGTCGACGGCGGAGGTTTTCCGGAAGTAGAGATAGGCGGCGTGTTGTAGCCGGGTCGCGGGGGTGCGATCGGGCAGTCGATGGGGGTGAATAGGGACAGCTAGCGTGGCTGGGAGCGGCGCAGCAGATCGTTCCAGTCCTTGGCGCCGACCGGCCGGAGGCGGCTGCAATGGGGGGTGTGGCGGCGGAGGGAGTCGGCGGCTTGGTCGCCGGCGCGGTCGGCGTCGTAGGCACACAGGATGCGCGGTGCGCGGAAGGCTTGCAGCCAGGGCGGGAGAGAGGTCGCGATGCCGGCGGTGGAGGCGAGCAGGGTATCGGGTGGCAAAGTGGGAGCCAGCAGGCGGAGCGCGGCGAGGGCGTCGAGGGCACTCTCGACGAGCAGGATGGCATCGAGATCGTCGATGTTGGCCGGCAGCCAGAAGCCGCCACGGGCCTTGCGGGAGCCGGGCGCCATGCCCTTGAAGGTGCGGCCGTCGGGAGCCGGGCGGGTGCCGACGAGCTCGGCGCCGACGGGATGTTGGTGGCGGTCGCGACAGACGAAGACGGCGTTGCGGCGGGAATCGGCGTAGAGGATGCCCTCTTGGCGGCAACGCTCGAGCAGGGCGGGGTCGAGCCCGCGGGCGGTGGCCAGGAAGTCACGCACGGGGTCCCAGAGGCGGTCTGCGGGGGGTGGCAGGCGCAAGCCGTGGCGGCGAGCGGGCGGGGTGGCAGGCGCAGGCTGGGGGAGGCCGCCGTGGCGTTCGAGGAACTCGACGGCGGCGCGGAAGCGGCAGCCGCGCACGTGCATGACGAGATCGATGGCACCACCGCCGCCGCGCCCCTGGCGGTGGTCGAAGAACTGCGCGCCGCGGATGCTCAGCACGGAGCCGGGCCGCTTCCAGCGGGCCGGGTTGGCGGGATCCTTGCGGTAGCCGAGTTGGACGGCGAGCGGTTCGAGCGAGCCGTCGCGCACCTGCGCGGCGCGTTCGCGCCAAGGGTCGTTGAAGGGGGTCACAGGCGCACCTCGGCACAGGCCTGTTCGAGTTGCTCGGCGGAGACCTGGCGAGCCTGGGCGCAGGCTGCGGCGGCGAGGGCGAAGTGGGCGATGCGGTCGACCTGGCGGGGCAGGCCGCGCGAGGCCTGGAAGAGGGCCTCGAGGGCATTGGGCTCGAACAGCGGCAGGTCGCAGCCGGCCAGGCGCAGGCGGTGGGCGAGGTAGGGTTCGAGTTCGTCGCGGGCGAGGCCGGCGAGCTGGTGCTGCACGGCGATGCGCTGGCCGAGCGATTCGTGCACGGCCATGGCGAGGCGCTTGCGCAAGGAGGACAGGCCGGACAGCAGCAGGCACAGGCAGCGCTCGGCATCCATCTGGAAGTTGGTGAGCAGGCGGAGCTCCTCGAGCACGTCGTTGCGCAGGTTGTGGGCCTCGTCGATGATCAGCACGGGCAGCTGGTGGGCCTCGCGGGCGAGGCGGGCGATTTCCTCGCGCAGGGCGCGGAAGGCGGGAGCGCGGGAGCGCTCCGGCTGCAGGCCGAGTTCCCAGGCCAGGGTCTGGTACATGTCCAGCACCGAGCCGGTCGTGAGCGCGACGTAGGCGACGCGGAAGAGGCCGGGGTGCAGGCTGGCGGCGAACTGGCGGCAGGCGGTGGTCTTGCCGCAGCCGACCTCGCCGGTGAGCAGGCCGATGCCGCGCAGTTCGAGCAGGTGCTGCAGGCGGGTCTGGGTCTCGATGCCGGCCTGGGCGGGGAACAGCTCGTCGGTTTCGGCGGGGGTCTGGAAGGGGTAGCGGGTGAGGGCGAAATGCTGTAGGTAGGTCATTGCCGGGGAGGCTCCTGGGAGGTGTCCGGGCGCTCGAGCGCGCTCAGGCGCAGCGGCGGGGCCGGGGCGCTGGCGTCCGCGCTGCGGTCGTCGGCAGCGTCAGCGGCATCCTCGGAGCGCGGGTCGGGGGTGCGTCGGATGAGGGCGTTGGCGTGTGCGTCGAGCAAGGTCGCGCAGCCGGCCGCGCGGCCCTGGTGCAGGACCGGGACGGGCCGTCCGGGCGGTGCGGCGGGATCGACCAGCAGGACGATCCGCTGCCCGACCAGTTCGGCGCCCACCTCGTAGAGGCGGCCCTGGAAGCTGACGGTGCGGTCCTTGGCGACGCGGCGGCGGTGCTGGAAGCGGAAGATCGTGTCGAGCTCGTCGTCGGGCGGGGCCGGGCGCAGGCGGCTGGCGGCCAGCGCCCATTGGTCGAGCGGGGTGCGCTGGTGGTCGAGGCCGCGGTGGGGAGTGCGGTGGTACTCGCCTTCGATCCAGGCCCCGAGACGGCGGTTGAGGGCGTCGAGGCTGGCGCTCGCGGTCTCGTCCAGGGTCGGCAGGAACTGGGCTCTGCAGGTCCTGAAAAAACGCTCGATTTTCCCCTTTCCCTGCGGCGCGTAAGGTCTCGCATGGATCAAATGGATGCCAAGGCTGGCGCAGATCACGGACAGGTGGCGGGAGCGGTAGGAGGCACCGTTGTCGCAGTACAGTCTCTGCGGGACGCCGCGTTTGAGCAGGGCCTGGCGCAAGACGGGCAGGAACGCCTCGGCGCTTTCGGAGAAGGCGAAGGCGGCGTGCGGGATGACGCGCGTGGCATCGTCAATGACGGCCAGCAGGTAGGCCTTGCGCCGCCGCCGCCGGTCGTCGGGATCGCTGCCGACCTTGGGGCCATGCATGCAATCGGCCATCCACAGCGCGCCCGCGTCGGGGTAGCTGAAGCGGCGCCGGTCGCGGCCGTCGGGACGGTCCTTGGCCGGCCCCGTCAGGCCCTCTTGGCGCAGCAGGCGGTAGACCGTGGCCGGGGCCAGGGCGGTCGTCGCGGGCACGCTGCCGCTGGCCCGCGCCTGGCGGATCAGCGCGCGCACCGACAGCCGGCGGTTGGCCTCCTTGAGGCGCACCAGCAACTCGCAGACCGCTGGCGGCAGGCCGCGCGGCTGGCCGCGATCCTGGCGCCGCTTGGGGTACAGCGCGTCGAAGCCGCCGTCTTCGTACAAGCCCAGCCAGTCGCGGATGGTGGTGATGGCGACGCGCGTGCGACGGCTGCCGGGAATGGCGTGCGCGCGCCCGGCCTTGTCGCGGATCAGGGCCCAGCGCTGGGCCGATCCTGGCGGCAGGCACAGGATCTCCGCAATCACGCTGTAGCGGAACAGGGCGATCTCGCGCCGGAGGTCTGGGAGCTTGTCTGGCATGCTGGCGGGTCCTGGCGAGCCGTGCGGGCGGCCCGCTCTCCCGACTCTAGGCAGGCCGGCCGGGCGGCGAGCGGCCCGTCGCGTGTTGCACGGGCTGAGACGCCGGTTTGACCGCTGGAATCCGTCGCGAAAACCCGACCGGGACCGGCAGCACCGCCAGTTCTGTGGCCGCGACGGACCGCAGCGTGACCAGCACCGCAGCCGTGCCCAGAGCGCTCCCGAACGCCTCCACGGTCGGCTCCACACGCCCGCAACTCTCCGGCAACAGGGTCGTCAGCAGCGCCAGGCACAGCCGCACGCGCTCGACGCGCCGGGCGACCCAGCGCCGCGCCCCGGCCATCCCCACGTAACGCGACGAGTGCAGTCGCTTCCACCCGCCGCGCGGAAAGCCGGGCTGGACGGCCGCTCGGACCACCTGCTCGACCTCGGCCAATGTCCCGGGCAGGTGCGCTGCCAGACAGTCTGGCAACAGGCTCACCGTCTGCCCGCTCTGCGGGCATCGGAACCGCCGCACCCGCACGCCCTCGGGGATCTTGCGGGCGTAGCTGCCGTGGGGCCGCAGCTGGCAACCGCCCTGCTGGTGGAAGGGGCAGGCCGGCACGCTTGCATCGCGCCACGCCTTGCGGCTAATGTATTCCTCGACGGTGAGGTCTGTGTTGTAGCGAACTTGGAAAGCGCCGTCCACGGCCCGGCGAGCTGAGATCGCGCGGGCCACCCTATTGAACCGGGCCGCCTCCGCGCATGCAACCGCGCCGCGAACGGCCCGGTCCCCTGTCGCACCCGCACGGCGGCCACACAGCGCTTCAGCAAACCCTCTGCCGCTCCGGATTAATCCGATTCTTCAGCAATCCGGAATCGAATTAATGCGACAAATCCTCGCGTTGTTTCACTGAAATATTGTGAAAAACAACAGACGGCGTGCTGGCGACCCTGCGCGCGCATGCCGGCCACTGCGAGCCAGCCGCCAAGGCCGTGCAATATATCGCCACCAACCGCGAACGCATGCGCTACGCCGAGTTCCGCGCCCAAGGCTTGCAGATTGGCTCCGGCGTGGTCGAGGCGGGCTGCAAGAGCGTCGTGGGCCGCCTCAAGCAGTCCGGCATGTACTGGACCAAGGACGGCGCCGAGGGGGTTCTCGCCCTGCGCGCCTGCATCTTGGGCGGGCGCTACGAGGATTTCTGGGCTTGGCGAACCGAGTCACGGCTGCAGGCCGCCGCGTGACCGCAAACCGCCTGTCGGCCAGCGCCGAACCGCCCCTTCCTCTCGCTTCAACCACTCGCCCCCGGCCCAGGCCGAGACTCGCCCCCCCCCGATGCCCGACCTCATCGCCACGCGCAATACTGACCCACTTCGAACCCTCAGAAAGCCGAGAAATCAAAATGAAGTCGTGCACCCCCTCCCTGATGGCATACTAGGATCCGTCAGCGTCGCTGCGCTCCGAACTGACCCTTTTCGTCAGAACAGTGATTCTTTTCGGCCAGAACGCTGACCCTTTTCCTTCGGATTACTGACCCTTTTCGCCAGAATCCGCAAGGTGGTCACCACCCGGCCCTTGCCCGACCACCAGAAGTAGTCCGGGCTCGACCCGCGCAGCCGCCGCAGCGCCCGCACCACCAAGTACGGCAGGTCGACCATCACCAACTCCCCGCTCTTGGCCCGCCGCAGCGTCAGCTCGGTGCCCACCAGCGCTTCCCGGCGCAGCGTCGCCGCATCGCCGATGGCCAGCCCGGAGTAGCGCATCAGCAGGATCAGCGCACGCTCCCTGGGCCACTCCTCCGCAGCCGCCAGCAGGGCGCGCATCTCCACCACCGTCAGCGGCATCGTCGGCGCCGAGTCGCTGCGCGGCGGCCGGAACTTTGCCAACGGCGAGCGCGCCGCCCAGCCGCGCTCGACGGCGAAGGTAAAAAACGCCTTCGCCAGGGCCAGCCGCAGGCGCGTCGTGGAAGCTCGGCAGGTCCACTCGCCGACCCAGCTGCGGATCGCGTCCTCGTCCAGCTCCTCCAGCCACGCCAGGCCGTTCCGCTCCGCCCAGCGCGTCAGCAATCCCAGCACCGACTGGTACCCCTCCACGGTCCCGTGCGCGAGGTTGCGCATGCGGGCTTCCTCCTCCAAGAAGACGTTGCACGCATCCTTGATTGTCATCCTTCTGCATCCCTCCCGGCACCCGCCCTCCAGCGAAGACCATTAATCAAATTTACACAAGTTTACAAAATTTACACCAATGCACCGAAACGTTCCAGGGAAGCGCAAGGCCGGTTGACCGGGCCGGCGTTGGCGCTCCCGGCCTGGAGGGCCTCCTCCAAGTAGTGCGGGCTTCTAGATCCCGCGCATGCCGCCTAGCTGTCGCGGAGGTGCGCTCATCTCTTCGTCTGGATGCGGTCCTTGACGAAAGCGGTCCTCGCGTGGTGTAAATCCACGTCGTATAGATACGAATTGTCGAGAATCCGCGGTCATGATTTCGGACAGCTTGACATATAATCTATAAATAGATATAATTAGCACGCTGTCGAGCTCTCGTGCCGCTGCCCATCTAGACCTCGCTTCGCGTAGCGGAGAGCGAGAGTCGAGACCCTTGGGCGCGGCTTCAGCCGTCGATGGCCGCGCGCGGCATTCAGGAGGTCCGCAGATGAGCCTGTGCAACGAACCCAGCTTTCGCCTGATCGCGCCGTTCCTGCGGCCGGTCATGGGATTGCTCGATGACGATTCGGTCAGCGAGGTCATGGTCAATCCGGGAGCGGTCTTTGTCGAGCGCGGCGGAGTGCTGGAGCGTGTCGCAGGGGTCGCGCTGGATCCCAAGCACGTGCGGCAGGCCGCCTTGGCGATCGCCCGCAGCCAGGGCGATGACATCAGCGCCGAGCGCCCCCTGTTGGACGCCCGGCTTCCGGACGGCTCGCGCATCGCCGCCGCCCTGCCGCCCTGCAGCTTTGGCGGACCAGCGCTGACGATCCGCAAGTTCGCGCGGCGGCGGCTGGCATTGGACGACCTGGTCGCTTCTGCCAGCCTCTCCGAAGCCGTCGCGCACGAAGTGCGGCGGGCCGTCGACGAGCGGCGCAACATCCTCGTCAGCGGCGGGACGGGCACCGGAAAGACCACGCTGCTGGCGGCCATTGCCCGCTTGATCCCCGCGGACGAGCGCGTAGTGACGATCGAAGACACCGTGGAGCTACAGCTCGATCATCCGAATCTGGTTCGGTTCGAGGCGCGGCGACAAACAGAAGGTGCGCCGGCGGTCACGGTGCGGGACCTAGTCAGAGCAGCGCTGCGCCACCGCCCGGACCGGATCGTCCTCGGAGAGGTCCGCGGCGGCGAGGCCTGGGACCTACTGCAGGCGCTCAACACCGGGCATGACGGGTCGCTTTCGACCCTGCACGCGAGTTCGGCCGCCAACGCGCTCAAGCGCTGCACATCCTGCGTCCTGCAGGCGGGCATCGGATTGCCGTGGGAGGCAGTGCAGGACCTGGTCGGCGACGTCGTCGATGTGGTGTTGCACCTCGAGCGGCGCGACGGCCGCCGCAGGGTGGTCGAGGCGCTGCGGGTAGACCGCTTCAACTGGTCCACCCGCCAGTGGGAGTGCCGACCGGTCGAGACCAATGGCGTATCCGGCGGTTCTGACTTGAGAGGAGGGAACCAGCAATGAAGCGAAGCGAACGAATTGGCGGCAAAGCCGTGCCATTGCGCCGCGCCGAGACGGCGGCCGAGGTCGGCCTGCTGCTCAAGCCGGGAGTGATCGTCGAAATGGATCCCGAGACGGCCGCCGCGTGCGGCGCCTGTCCGGACGACTGCACCGACTGGGACGAGGCCCTAGAGGCAGCAGAGGATCCGTTCGAGTTCGGCGACGAGGGAAGCGGCGATGAAGCCGCTTGATTCGAAGAGCCGGGACGACTACTTCCGCCGGGTCGCCGACGTCCTCATCGCCCAGATCGAGGCCGGGACCGTGCCTTGGGTGCAGTCTTGGCAGCCGGGCGAGCGGGCGCAGCCCTACAACGTCAGGACAGGCAAGACCTACCGCGGCGGCAATGCGACCTGGCTGGCGAGCGTTGCGCAGATGCGCGGATACCAAGACGAGCGCTGGGGCACCTACCGGCAAATCCAAGAGTCCGGCGGTCACGTGCGCCGGGGGCAGAAGGGAGCCTCCATCATCTACTGGCAGTGGGAAGCGAGGCAGCTGGCCCGGGACAACGCCGGCAAGCCGGTTCTCGACGACAAGGCCCAGCCGGTCTACGAAGTCAGCAAGCTCGAAAGACCGCGGTCCTATACGTATACGGTGTTCAACGCAGAGCAGGCGACTGGGTTGCCGCCAAGGCCGCTCAGAAAGGCCGGGCACCAATGGGAGCGAAACGAACGGGTTGAGAAGCTAATCAAGAACTGCGGGGCGGCGGTGGAGCACAACCACCAAGACCGCGTGTTTTACGACTTGGGGAGGGACTTGATCGTGATGCCGCACCGCGAACAGTTCCCCAACTCTGCCGGGTACTACCAGTCGGCCCTGCACGAGCTCGGGCACTGGACGGGCCATCCAGACCGGATGAACCGGGAGTCGCTCGTCGACGGCATCCGGCAGGGCCCGAAGTCGCTGGAGTATTCGCGGGAGGAGTTGCGGGCCGAGATCAGTTCAATGATCACCGGGGATCGGCTGGATGTGGGGCACGACGGATCGAGGACAGCAGCGTACGTCGAGCACTGGGTGAAGACGCTGAAAGATCACCCCCAGGAGATCTATCTGGCGAGCCGTGACGCGCAGGGCATCAGTGACTACCTGATGGAGCGCGGCAGGATGCTGGAGCAGGAAAGGGAGAGCGTACAGGACAGACAGATCAGCGAGCCTGATCGTCAACAGATGAACGCGGATCCTGGTCCCGGCAGCAGGCGTGAGTATCCAACCGTCGAAATTCCTCGTCATCAGCCGCTGAACCTACCTTGGCCGGACAGGGCGGGGAAGAGAGAGCGTGTGGTGGGACCGACTCGGTAGTGCTATGTGGTGAGAGCCGCGATTCGAGGAAAATGCGGGTCTTTCCAAGCAGAGTGTTTGGAATGCATCGACTGCATTCCGTGCTGGTAGCAACAAGAGCGCTCAGTCGCGACCACTTGAATGGCCGCTGCGACCAGCGCTCTTCCGCTGGAGTTTGGCCGGAAGCCGCTCGCCTCAAGATCGGGATCGGTCGCGCCTGCCCGCTCTCTGGTAAGCGCGACCGCCGGGCTGGGAATGCCGCGTTCTGATGCGCTCTAGCTCGTTCGCGAACCGCGGCTCGTCTGGCAGCAAACGTATCGCGTGGCCGTATGCTTCTTCGACCTCGTGAACAGGCTCGCGCAGCCAATCCAGAGTTCTTGCCAAGTCCCGCCATGCCCAAGCGCGACGAGTCGGCGGGGCTTCCAACTGGAGCACCCGTTCCAAGAGCAGTCGGGCCTCGTTAAGCAATCGGCGGTTCGCCTCGCGGTGCCTGGCACGGAAAGCCTTCGCGGCCGAATCGATCTTCGTTTGGGCGAACTCGTGCAGTGCTCTCGGGTCCCCTTGCAAGGCTTCTCCCGCCCGCTCAAAGTGTCTGTGCGCTCGTCCGGGGTCTCCCAGACGACGTGCCATGATCGCAGCGTCAATCGCGTCTTGGCCGAATGCAACTGTGGAGATCCGGTCAAGCAGTCTTCGCGCCTTCGTTGTCGATCCCGCCTCGAAGAGCGCTTCGACCAGCGTATTCGCGACATGCGGCACTGCGGAGTCGTGGCCGTGCTTCCGAAACTCCTCATAGATCTCTTCCGACTTGTCCAGATCGCCCCGCTTGGCGAACGTGCGGATCAGTTCAGTCGTAAGGATTCCCGAGCCAGGGTTGGCCTGCCATGCCGCCTCCACTCGCCTAGACGCGCCTAGCTCGTCCCCAAGCGCCCGCAGGTGAGCGGCGTCTCGCAGAGCCGAAATCGCGCTGTATTCCGGGTGCGCGGGAAGGGTCGCCCTGAAATACGAACGGTCGTGGTCGAAATCGAACTTCGGCACAGGCGAACCGTTGTCCTTCAAGGCCTGGAACACCTTCCGGATCCCGGTGAGGCGACCCTCGGCAAGCCTGAGCTCCTTCAGGAACTCGCCGATCCTCTGGTTTCGTGCAGGCATCGGGGGTATGCTGGCACCCGGTAGCAGATGCTCTGACTCAACACCGGGCACCGGGCCCGGATAGCTGATGATCTCCATCCGGTCTGGATACAAGTAAACCTTCGTGGGTTCCGGATTGTCGGGCTGGTAGCTGCGATGGTAGATCGCGTTGACTAGGCTCTCCCGCATCGCAGGAAGCGGATAGCTGACCCAACCCCGGACCTGAGGATGTTCGCTGTCTTTGGTCAGGTGGGTTGCCGACAACCCTTGGAGATACCGCAGGCAGTCACGGACTTGATCCGCTAGCGACCCTGAAAAGACCCTCTCTTCCTGCACGTCCCCACTCGGACTACTGGCAAACTGGACTACCTCAATCCGCGCCCCACGGAACCAAGCCCTCGGGTCCTCCGAGAAAAACAGCAGTCCGACATTGCGCGGCACATCGTGATCGTTGACCTTTCGAGTGATCTGCATGCGCCGGCACACGTCGGACAAGCTCGGCAGGTCGACAAGCCCGCTCCTGATGTCGCTGAGGTATTCACGTACCTTGGATTCGCGCAGGTCAGACATCGAAGCCTCGAGTGCCCGCCGGTCATCCCAAGGCACTTTGGCTGCTTGGTCCATCAGAGGGCGAAGCATGCCACGCTGCTCGGCATCGACCGTCTCGGCACCAAGCCGAATCCAATACTTGCTTCGCCCAGTGTCCCCATCCGGGGCACGATGTGGACGCGTGTCGCTCGCGGGAACCCAGAGCACAAGCAGATGACGACCTCCCACGACCTCGGGGGACATGATTGGCTGGTAGGCCGGGTCGAGGCGATTGCACTGGCCTCGAATCCACCGCTGGATATCTGCCGAGTCGGTAGAGGCAATGCCGCGTGGAGGCAGGACTGCGTGCCCGTCCGTCTCTTCGACACCAACTACGACATAGCCTCCGTTGAGGTTCTCGTGGTCGTTCGCAAATGCGCAGATTGTCCTGAGCATCTGCGTGCCAACCGTCGTGGGGTCCCAGCTGGCCTTGAGCTCGATCCGCTGCGATTCGACGCTGCCACCTCCTAGAAGGCCCTCAACGTTGACTGGAAGGATTTGGCTCATGGACGATAGCATTCACCCGAGGCCCAGGGAGGTCACAGGAACACCCGGGCGCACTGGGGACGGCGCGACCTAAAGCCGGGCCAGCAGCCTCGAGCTGGGCGAGGCGGAGCGAACACATGTCTGGGTTCCGAACAACAGACGAGTGTGTCTCCTTCACGATAGTATGCGCACGCCAAGCTCGATAGACCGAGCTCCTACACGTATCCGGCGTTCGAGGCTGGACAGCCGACCGGGTTGCCGCCAAGGCCGCTCAGAATACGCGGGCACCAATGGTCCAGAAAATCACACCGCTCGCAATAGCCCCTGAAGCCGCCCCGCTTGAGCGTTCGGGCCCGAAATCGCGCTAGAAGCCAGTCCAGTGACCTGCCTCGAAGCGTCACGCGTCGCGCACGCGATCGAGGCAGTCTATGATCGCCTCCATATTCGTTTCGGGAATGCGATCGCGGGGGAAGACCGCGTGATGGATCGCCTCGACGTGCTGCAGGGTGGAGATGCCCAGGCGGCGAATCAGCAGCTCGATATCGGCCCGGTCGGCCGCGGGCCCCACCCGCACCTTCATGGCTAGCCCCTGTGCGGCGGAAGCGCCGGTGACAACGAGATGCTGCGAGTCATAGACCACGGCCGCGCGCGTATCCGGGCGAGGAGTTGGCCACGGCGCCGCGCGCACGGCGTCGTTGGGCCGGTCCGGCGACAGATCCTGCTGGCGCGCGACCTCCCCCGCGGCCTCCAGGACCTCGTCGCGCCGGTCGATTGTTAGCGCGTCTACTTCGCGAGTGACGCGCTGGCAGCGATGCGCGAGAATCATCGCCGCGCCGCCCACGACGTAGATATGAGCCTTGATGTCGCGCTCGGCGAGGAGGCGCGAAAGGCCCTCGAAGGCCCGCCGCAGCGCATTGTGGTCGAGCGCCCTAGGATCGGGGAACCCACTCATGCTTTTCGCCGCCCCGCGCGTCGAGGTCGCGCGGATCGGGGAACACGCTGTGCCGGACAAAAGCCCCCGGTGCGAACAGAATCGACTCCATGGCCATGGTGCGCCCCACCGCGAACAGCCACGGCTGATCGAGGAACCGCTCGGGCTCGTGAACCCACTCCGGCACGGGATGGTCGTGGAGGCGCGCGATGTGCTCCACGATCGCCGCCAGAAAGGCGTCCCACTTCCGCTGCCCTGTCAGCTCCGGCCGCTCTGCCAGCGCCTCGGCCTGCTCGCCGTGGCTCATCGAATGAAACTCCCGCGGCAGCTGGTGGATGAGGACGCGGTAACGAAAGTCGTCGTCCTCTTCCTTGACAATGAACCGGCCGTATGCCGGCAAGCTGTACCAGCGCGGCATGCTGTGATTATGCGCTATTGCGGCGTGGCGGGGCTCGCCCCGTCCTTGCCGCCTTCCCAGCCGTCGATGGCGGTGATGTCCATCTCGGTGTTGGGCTCTGCGCCATACACCTCGACAGCCTCTTCCACGGAGCAGTCCACTAGCGGTTTCGGCCGCCCCTGAGCCGCCTCGGCGAGGACCTGCTCGACGGTGGGGTTCAAAATGGATTCGGTTCGTGCCATATCAGCCTCCTTATTCTGTCCGACGCCCGCTGCCGCGCCCACGTTTCAGCCGCAGTGCACCGTTGGGGAGCGTCGAAGACTGTAAGCTCGACCTGGCCGATTGGCTTTCTCGGTAACGACGCATCGTCCGCGGAGGTGAGCGACGGCGCGGTTGCCGAGTTTCGCATCGCAATGGAACACTTGTCGCGCCCAACGAACCAATGTCCCGACCTAGGTATGGATCGAGAGCGCCCAAGAATTGAAGTACCGCGCTTCCGTCCGCTGAGCCCCTCTTGGCCGTACAGGCCAGCGGGAAGGGATCGTGTGATGGGGCCTACTCGGTAGCGTTACGTTGCTGTCCGAACCGGGTGAGCAGGGCGTCGAAGCCCCGCAAATCAGTAGGGGGGGAGCCACTCATGCTTTTCGCCGCCCCGCGCGTCGAGATCGCGGGGGTCGGGGATCGTGGAGTGCCTGGTGAAGGCGGCGGGAGCGTACAGAACGGAATCGCGCGCGGCCAGGCGCGTCCTGGCGGCAACCCACGGCCTATCGAGGAACCGCTCGGGCTCGTCAACCCAGGCCGGCACGGGGTGGTCGTGCAGGCGCGCGATGTGCTCCACGATCGCGGCCAGGAAGGCGTCCCACGGCTGCTTCCCCGTCAGCTCCGGGCGCTCTGCCAACGCCGCGGCTTGCTCGGCGTGGCTCAACCCATGAAACTCCCGCGGCAGCTGGTGGATGAGGACGCGGTAGAGGAAAACATCGTCGTCATCGTCGGCGATGAACCGGCTGTAGCCCGGCAAGCTTAACCAGCGCTGCATGCTGTCAGTATGCGCTATTGCACGGTCTCGGGGCCTTGCAGCCGGCAGGGTTGAGCCGCAGCGGCTCAACCCTGCTCGCCGCCTTCCGAGCCGTCGATGTCGGCGTCGTCCATTTCGCTCTTGGGCTCTGCGCCCCACACCTCGACGGCCTCCTCCGCGGAGCACTCCAGTAACGGCTTCGGCGCCCCCTCGACCGCGTGGCACTATCGCGCTCGGGTGCCGGTCCGCCTGCGGTCCGAGGGAAACGTGATAGGGTCACGAGGAGTCCAAACATATCGCTGCGCAAGCGCAGCACCCTGACAGCATGACAGCCGACACTCTGGCCGAAATCCACCGCCGGGCCAACTCTGCGAAGAAGCGCCGCCTCCGCCGCGACTTCTTCCGAGCCACGCTCGCCCTCGTCCTCATAACCGGATTCCTGGTGGCGGTGGCGATCCTTGCGCCCCCGCCGAAGGACCTGCCCGAACTGGCCACTGCGGTGTTGATGTATGCGATCATGATCGGGGCCCTGGCCGTCCGCTCGCTCCGCGCCCTACTGGCGTGGTTGCTGGCTGCCCCCGGTCCGCCCGCCGAACCAGAACATCTCCGGCGCACAGCGCCGCTCCTGTGATGGAACTCAGGCTGGAGTCCTGCGCCCGAATCATCTAGAAGGAGGACGCGGACACCATCTGCCGCGCCCTCATGCCCGCGCTCCCGCGGCTGGTCCATGCCCTGCCGCGAGCGGCCCGGGCCGCGGCGCTGCTGAAGGCACCGCCGCAGACCAGCGACCGCTGGGATGCCCTCTTGGCCGCAGTGGTGGAGCAGGTCGCGTGGCGAAATCAGTGTAGGCGAGCTGCCGAAATCAGGTGGGTGCCGTAGCGGGGGCAGCGCCAGACTGTCAATTGGCATTAAGCGGCCCGGCATCTTCGGTCGCTCTAGCTCCTGCGGCACGATCGTCGTCTTGCCGGTCTGACGCGGTCCGAAAATCGCGACCATACACTTCGGACTTGCTTCCTAGAGATCGCAGAGTTCTTGTCCCTGAGCTCGTCGAAACAGCGGCATACACGATTTGAGTACGCCATTGAGTAAATTTACTCAATGGCGTACTGCATTGCTCGCCAGGCACACACGCCCCCTGTGGTTCCGACTTTGAGGAAGGACCGCTTGTGCCACGCGAAATCAAACGAGCAAGCGGATACAGTTAAGTCACCGCGGTGCTTCTGCGACTGAAGTACAGCGAGGGGCGCGCATGGGGCTTCTAGGCGATAATCTCCTGCAAGTGATCCGGGACGTGATGGAGCCATGGACGATGAGAAAAGCGACCTTGATCTTGCGACGTAGCTGGGCAGTGCCGCTTGTCGCCGGCGCGGCGTTCTTGTTTGCGGCGGACGAAACCCCGGACCCGAAGCCGGCCCGGATCAACAAGGCGATCGAGTTGCTCAGTCAAGACCAGCCGATCTACTACTTCACCGAGGGCCGCGGTGGTAGCCAGGGGGGCTTCAAGGAGGGCCTGCGCTTGGCGCAGACCTGGGCAGACCTGATCATCTACGAAATGGAGTTCGGCCCTTACGACGTGACCGAGCTACGCGAATTCATGGCCGGGCTGGTGCAAGGCGGGCCTACTCCTAGCGGGCACCGCACGCCGGCCGTACAAGTTGTCGTTCCGTTTAGCGGCTACGACGCCGCTACTGTGCGCGCCAATCACTGGGTCGTGCAGCAGATTCTTGCCACCGGGGTCCACGGGATCACTCTCTGTCATGCGCGCGATCCAGCGGCCGTTCGAGAGTTTGTGCGAGCGGCGCGCTTTCCGCACCACCGGCAAGGCGTGGACGAAGGGCCGCTCTCCGAGGGCCTGCGCGGGAACGGAGGCCAAGCCAACGCCGCGCAAATCTGGGGAGTCACGCCTCAGGAGTACATCCGCCGCGCGGATGTCTGGCCGTTGAATCCGGAAGGAGAGATCCTGATCGGGCTGAAGATCGAGGACAAGTACGCATTGGCCAATGCCGAAGAGTCGGCGAGCGTGCCTGGTGTCGGCTACGCAGAATGGGGCCCCGGCGACATGGGCCTCTCTCTCGGCTATCCGGAAATCCACGACCCGCCGTATCGACCAGTAGTCGAACAGGCCCGCCAACGCGTGCTCAAGGCGACCCAGGCGGCCGGGATTGCTTTCCTGGATGTTGTGACTGTCGAGAACGTTGAAGAACGCCTTCGCGAAGGCACGAGAATCGGAGCGACGCGCAGCCGGGAAGCGGCTGAGAGAGGCAGGCGATTCACCAACCGGCCGCAACCCTAACCCCGTCCGGTAGTCTCGCCGGCGGGGGATTTTCTGTGGCCCGCGTTCCCGCTCCCGTCAGTCACGAGACCGTTGTCACCCGCCGGATACCGAAAAGACAGTACCCTAGGCCACGGGAGCTTGCCCGTGGCGCACAGAAAACACCGAGCCCTCCGATTCGCTTTATTCGTCCTCCTGCTACCAGTGGCTGCGAGCAGCCAGGAGACTTTGTGGATAACGCACGGTCCTATCCTCGGCAGACTCAGCGCCCACGGCGTCGGCGTCTGGGCGAGGACAGCTGACTCGAAGCCGTTTCAGGTAGCGTATGGGCTGCACTCAGAGAATCTCGACCAACTCTCTGCCGTAGTCTCCCCGGTGTTGGAGCGGGACAACACGGGGTGGGTGCAGATCGACGGCCTCCGGCCAGACACGAAGTACTTCTACCAACTCGTCGTTCCGGGAACGGGCCGGCCCCAATCGAGTGTTCACTCGTTCAAGACGCTTCCGCATTCGGCCGATGTCCGGGACCCCGAATACAACCCTGACGGCCTCTTCAACTTCAGCTTCGAGTTCGCCTGCGGAAACAGCCAGCCATCCAATCGGGACCTGCCGACATTCGCCACCATGCTCCGGCAGCTCAAGGACAGGATCTACTTTGCCATTCAGAATGGGGACTGGCTCTACGAGGAGCGCAGGGACTATCCGCTCGACCGCTGGGCGGCCAACCTTGGGGCACGGCGCGAGGCACTCCCCCGGCGGTTGCAGATCGCCCCGACGATTGTCGGGGTTTGGGAGAACTACAAGCTCTATCTCGATCGCGGCAAGGCCATGACCGAATGGCACAAGGAAGTCCCCTCCTTCTTCACCTTTGATGACCACGAAATCCTGGGCGACGTGAATGGTGCGGGGACGGTCGGGCTGAGAAGTCGCCGGGCGGTGTTCCGCGATATCGGAGTGCAGGCCTGGTACGACTACCTCGGCTGGAGCAACCCCGTCCACAACACGCAGCCGATCCATTTCGGGCGTGCAACGCTCGAGGCGGGAAGCGACGTCCTGACCGACACAGCCGCGGATTTCTCAGAGCTCGACCTAGCGGAGGCCTCCAACCTGCACGTGCACTGGGGAGAGCCGACTGCAGGTGTCAACTACTACCTGCGTGACGACATCAATCACTTGGACCGCGAGGGCGGAGAGCCCAGTGCGGGCGTCTACGCAATCGAGGAGATCATCGATCCGCAGCGCTTGCGAATCCGTCCAGCGCCCAAGACGGGCGGGGAGGTCAGCTACTCGGTAGGGCGGTTGTCCTACTACCGCATACGCGTCAGCAATGCCGACTTCTTCATGCTCGACACCAGGTCGCATCGCCAACTGCACGACAGGGACGACCCCTGGAAGGAAGGCGTGTCCTTGCTCGGCGAGAAGCAGAAACGGTGGCTCGTCGAGGAAATGCGTAAGAGCGACGCCGACTTCTTCTTCGTTGTTTCCTCTGTGAACTTCATGGTTCCGCATGTCGGAGCGGGAGCCGGCGGTGCCAACAAGGACGAGGCATGGACAGCGGTTCCCCGCGAGCGGGAGGAGATGATCGAATTCTGGGACACGCTCGGCAAGCCGGTCTTCGTGCTTACCGGGGATCTCCACAACAGCTTTGCCATCAAGATCACCGACTCGGTCTGGGAGTTCGCATCCGGGCCCCATAATTCCGGCAACCACCCCGTGTCGTCGGAGGGCGGCCGCCCTCCCAACGGAACCTTCGAGTCGCGAGGCCGGGAATGCGAGATTCGTTGGTCGACCTATTTCTTGGACGAAGTGAACCCGAGGCGCTTGCCCGTGTATTGCGTGGTCCAGGTCAATAACGTGATTCGGAGTCCGACCAGGCAGGGAAGGGTGCGCTGGGTGGCCTACCCGAAGCCCCAGGTGGTTTTTCAGTACTACAACGGGCTGACAGGGGAGCTGCTCTACGCCGAGTCAATTCTTGCTCAAGACTGAGCCGAGAAGACCGGCCACATGGGCCGACGCCGGCGCGCTCGCCAATCCTGAAGATCTGGGGTAATCCAGAGCCCCCGGGGCTACTGCGACGGGCCTGGCCGTTCAGGCCAGGATTTCCTTCAGCACCCGCCCGCCGATATCCGTGAGGCGCTTGTGCCGACCCTCGTGGAGATAGGTCAGCGCGTCCGAATCCAGACCCATCAAGTGCAGGACCGTGGCGTGAATGTCGCGCACGTGGATCGGTTCGTCCGCGCAGCTGAGGCTGAACTCATCGGTGGCTCCTACGGTGGAGCCTCCCTTGACTCCCGCTCCGGCGAACCAAGTCACCATCGAGTGTCGGTGGTGGTCGCGCCCCACACGGTCTCCATATGCTCTGCGGGCAATGAACGGGGTCCGGCTCATCTCGGTGGTGAAGACCAAGAGTGTCTCGTCTAGCAGCCCTCGGGACTTCAAGTCTCGGATCAATCCCGCGATCGGCAAGTCCACTTCCTCTGCCCGGGCGGGCAGCCAATCGCGGATCTCCTTGTGGTGGTCCCAGCTGTAGACACCGTTTTCCCAGCCATGCACCAGCAGGGAGTACCGGACTCCTCGCTCGACCAGCCTCCGCGCGAGCAGGCACTGCCGCCCGAACGGTTCCGTGACGGGGTTGTCCAGGCCATAGAGGTTTCGCACCGAAGCGGGCTCGTCGGACAAGTCTACGATCCCGGGAGCGTGAGTCTGCATCCGGTACGCCAGCTCGTACGCGGCAATGCGGGCCTCCAGCGTGTCGGTTGATCGCCGCTCGGCCGCGTGGCGCTCGTTCGTCCAGCGGAGCAGGTCGAATTCGCGCCGCGAACGCTCTGTCGACTCCCCCGACCGCGAATCCAGGTTCAGGATCGGCGGACCCGAGGACCGGAGCAGCGTCCCTTGGTACGAAGCGGGAAGGTAACCGCTCTGCCACACGGCAGAGCCGTTGACCGGACCACCGCGCCTGTCGTGCAGGACCATGTAGCCCGGCAGGTTCTCGTTCTCGCTCCCCAAGCCGTAAGCGACCCACGCCCCGACGGACGGATTGCCCGCAAAGACCGAGCCGGTCGTCACATGCAACGTGGCTGCCGAATGCAGCGGCGAATCGACCTCGATGCCGTGGACGAATGCTAGGTCATCAGCGACGCCGCCGAGATTGCCAAACATGGTCGACATCTCGCGGCCCGACCCGCCGTACCGCTGGAACTCGAACGGGCTGCCCACTGCGACGACGTCGGACCGGACATACGCATCCAGCTGCGTCGCCAGACCAGGCAGCACGGGCATGCGCTGGCCGTCGATCTTGCTCAGTGCCGGTTTGTTCTCGAACGTGTCGACCTGGCTGACGCCGCCGGACATGAACAGGAAGATGCAGTTCTTGGCCTTTGGTGGGTGATGGGGCGCAGTCCTGCCTGGCTGGGTCGCTGCCCGGGAGTCTTTCGATAGCAGCGACGCGAGAGCGAGGCCTCCGAGCCCGTTGAAGCTCTGCAGCAGCATCTGCCGCCGGGAGGTGAGCTTGCCGGTCTGGAGGTCAATCAACATGGACGAACTCGTTGGCGTTGAACAGGACGCGGCAAACTGCCGTCAGCCCTTCGCTTTCGGCGAAATCATTATATCGGCGAAGTTCGGCTTCCGAGGGGTCTCTCGAGAACGCGAGACGGAATGCGAGCCTGACCTGGTCCTGTGGATCCTTTCCGGCTTCCCTTTCCAGGCGAGCCGCGAAATATTGCGATTCCTCGGCGACGAGTCGACCGTTCAGCATCGCCAGAGACTGAACTGCCGTTGTCGATATCGGGCGCTCATCCAATGAGACCTGCGGAACCGGTGCATCCAGCATTTCCAGGAGCGGCAGGGCCAACTGGCGACGCTGGAAGACGTAGACGGACTTCTTCCTAGAGTCTGGTCCACTGCTCGGCTCCCAGGCGGGCCAGTTCTTGACCAGCATCTGGTCCTTCATGGCCCCGGGCAGCCGGGGATACACCCCGGGTCCGCCCCTTGCGCGATTCAGGCGCCCGCTGACTGCGAGGATGCTATCGCGGATGACCTCTCCTTCCAAGCGCCGGCCCGGCATCCGCGAAAGCAGGGTGTTCGACGGATCGATCTTGCTTGCCTGCTCGGAGAATCTGACCGAGCTCTGGCGGTATGTCGCGGACTTCAGGATCAGGCGGTGCATCGCCTTCACGCTCCAGCCGCTCGCCACGAACTCGTCGGCCAGCCAGTCCAGCAGGGCTGGATGTGACGGGCGGATGCCGTTTGCCCCGAAATTGCTGGGCGTGGCAACGATGCCCCGCCCAAAGTGCCATTGCCAGATGCGATTCACCATCACGCGGGCGGTCAGGGGATTGTCCGGGCTGGCAATCCATGTGGCGAGGGGCAGCCGCCACCGGCTGACATTGCCCAGAGAGTCGAGAGGCATGGAAGCGGGGGCATCCGTTCCCGTCAACGCGCTCGGGAAACCCGGCAGCACGCGTTCGCCCAGGTTGTCGACTTCTCCCCGAATGCGCACGAACTGCACTGGCAATCCAGCGCTGTAAGGCGATTCTCTCGCGTTGTCGACGGAATGGACCCTAGGGAGGTGCCGTTCCAGCTGGCGTCGGTACACTCCCATGTCCCGCCCGCCGCGGAAGCCGTCAACAAAGCTGAGACGGCGAATGTACTCGACTTTCTCGGCCAGTGAGAACGACGGCTCGTCCCGGGGGACCACGCCGTTCGCGACAGCGTCCGTCAATCTCGCGCGCAAGGTCGCTGCGGTGGCAGATGACGGGTCCTCTCCTTCTTCTTTCAGCACGCCGCGGAACTTGGCGAGCAGTTGGTTCTCATACGCCGCGTAGTCTTCGCGGGCTAGCTTCAGCCTCTCCGCGGCAGCCATGCGTCCACGGGCTGCCATGTTTCGAGTGGTGTCCTGCGTGAATTCGGCATCGACGTTGATGTTTTCGATGGGCAGGAAGAACGCCTGGAACCGATAGAAGTCCCTTGTGGGGATCGGGTCGTACTTGTGGTCGTGGCACTGGGCGCAGCTGAGGCTCAGGCCGAGGAACACCGAGCCCACGGTTCCCGTGACTTCGTTCAGGTGCTGCTGGCGCGCCACCCGTCGGATCTGGCTCTGGGGAGGGGCTCCCAGTCGCAGGAACGCGGTCGCAACCCGCCTGTCCGGATCCGTGGGGGCAAACTCGTCCGCCGCGAGTTGCTCCTTGACGAAATCGTCGTACGGCTTGTCTTTGTTAAACGCGTCGATCACATAGTCGCGGTAGCGCCACATGTGATACATCTCCCGATTCGCTTCGCCTCCCGTGGTGTCCGCGTACCTTGTCACGTCCAACCAGTGGCGTCCCCAGCGCTCCCCGTAGCGAGGGTCTCCGAGCAGCCTGTCCACGAGCCGGTCGTAGGCTTTGGCATCGATATCGGACAGAAAGGCCTCGACTTCGTTTGGGGTTGGGGGCTCTCCAATCAGGTTGAAGTAGAGCCGTCGCATCAGGAGGCGGCGGTTGGCTTCGGGTGCCGGATCGATTCCCCGCGCCTCTAGGCGGGCAAGGATGAATCGGTCGACGGGATTGCGGATCCATGACTCGCTCGAGACGTCCGGCGTGTCCGGTCGGCCGCTTGCTCGGAACGGGCTCCAAGCATTGGCATTGGCGTGGTCTGGTGCCGGCTTGAACTGCTCGATCCACTTCGCTATCGCCCGAATCTTCCCATCGGGCAAGCGAGCCGAACCCATAGGCATGCTGGGAGTCAAGTGCCCTTCTAGCACCTGGATCAGCACGCTCTGCTCAGGGTGGCCGGGGACGAGGACGGGCCCGTGGCGGGCGCCGCCCGAGAGCAACCCTTCAAGCGTGCTTAAGTTTAGTCCGCTGAGCTGAGTGTCCGGGCCGTGGCATGCCAAGCAGTGTTGAACAAGAATCGGCTGTATTTCGGACTGGAAGGGGTCGTTTGCCCCAAGTGCTGGTGACGCGAAACTAACGACGGCGACTAAGGTTAAAAGCCGATTCCAAACGCATCGGAAGCCCGCTGAGGCATGGGATCCGCAGCAGGCAGGGAGTCGACTGCCATTCGTGGTGCCCTTCATGCGTGAATCGACGGGCGTCCGCTGGTTCGCCAGCCCGATTGTAACCGTTGGTGTTTGCGAAGAGGTGCTGGCCGAGACCCTATCTAGGGCGCCTCTTCCTCATCAGTTCCGGACTGCCGCCTGTGAGCGAGGAACCATGCATAGAGGTCCCAGCCCTCGTACACGCGGGTCCAGACGTTATGGCCCAAGTCCTCATGGACGGTGAAGCGAACTTCGGGATGGCCTGCTGCCTCCAAGGCCGTCACGGTTTCCAGAACGCGCTCCGGACGAACCACCGTGTCGCGACCTCCCTGAAATACCCACACTGGTGTCTTGGCGTTCGCGATCTGATCGACCCGGCTAGGATCCCCGGGGCCGCAGATGGGAGCGATCGCGGCCCAGCGTTGCGGGTCTGCCATCGCTAGGTGCCACGTTCCGGCACCGCCGAAGCTCAGGCCGGTCAAGTAGACCCGATCCTTGTCGGCCCGGAACTCTTCAAGGGTGGAATCCACCATTGCCAGCACCTCGCCTTCCATCTTGGTCCAGCTGTCTCGCAATGGCGAATCTGCGAAGGACGGAATGCTGGGGTCGGTGACTCGTGCCATTGGCTGCGTCGAACGACGACCGTACCGTCGGGGTGGTGGAGGGCCATCCTCGATTCGTTCAGGGACGGGCTGGCCGGCACCACGGCGCGGCCGGTCGAACAACGGCATCTGCGGCGAGATCATGATGAAAGGCAGGTCGCGCCCTTGGATCCAGGCCTCCGCCACTGGGCCGTGAACGAGGACCATGTCCAGATCCTCCATCGCGTCGCCGCGCTCGCCCCCTCCGTGGAGGAACAGGATCACCGGCCAGCGCTTGCCGGGTTCGGTGTGATAGCCAGTCGGCAGGTACACCAAGTATTCGCGGCGCTCTCCTGTGACCTGGCTGTCGTACCCTCTTCGCAGAAGCTGTCCCTGGCTGCGCCCGGCAGGCTCAGCGGATGCCGGAATGCTGGCGATTGTCAGGCTGACGGCCAGCGCCACGCCGGTGGCGACAAGGTGGGAGGCCGTTCGGGGTGGGGTTGTTCGGACGAGCTGTTCCATTGGCGAGCGCTATCGTCGCACAGGCCGCTGGTGGCAGGCTGAGTAGATCCGTGGCTACGATTGGGGTGGAGGGCAGGTCTAAGGGTCTCGGATTGCGCCAATCCGGAATCAGCGTTGTAGCTGTTGCAGCGCGTTACGGTGTCGTTCGGTCGCAGATCCCGTCTTGCTCCGCGAGCGACCCATGCGTTCCAGAACTATCGAACGGCCCAGACGGACACCTGTCCGTCGGAATTGATCCAGCCTGAATGATAGGATCAGATGTTTTGAGCACCAAGGCGGAGCGAGGAAAGACCAAGCCGGCAACGCGGCGAGCTCCAAGGTAGGCAGGACCGTCGCGCTCAAGGCATCCTGGTTCCAACCGAGCAGAGTGGAATCTCGCGAGGACATTACTATCGACTCGTTGCCCGAAGATGTATTTCGATCATTGATGCTGCCAACGCCTGTCAAGCGCGAGAAGTGATTGATTGCTTACGGCCCAAAGCCAAGCCGGGTGTCAGGATCTGACCTCAGTGGAGAGGAGTTAATCGTGGCACAGATTCCGAAACAATTTGCCAATCAACCAGACCTGGTGAATGCAATCATTGAAGCGCGGCGTGTCCAGATGGAAACTGAAGATACAGATCTTGCGATCGGGCGCCTAGTAGAAATCTATCCATCAATGTCCTTGGATTCGGCCGCTCGTGCGCTAAATGATGAAACATTCCGATATGTCGCTCTATATCCGAAAGGCCATCCGGGACTAGAAGCTTTGCTGTCGGAGATGAGGGCAGAAAACCGGCGCAAGTACAGATTGAGCAAACTCCGCTCTCAGGTTATTGATCGCGATGACAGCCGGTGTCAAAACTGCCAGAGACGAGTAAAGGGCCGAGAAGCCACCTTGGACCATATAGATCCTGAAGGGCCAGAGACGCTAGAGAACATTCAGTTGCTCTGCCGATCATGCAACTCCATAAAACGCAAACGGCCTTGGGCAAAGTTCCAAGTAGAGCAAGAACGATTCAAGGCACAAGTCAAGAAAGCACAGAATGAGCGCGCCGACTTCATCTGTCAGCGAACTGGTCTGTCGGTCAAAGGCCGCAGTTGGAAAGAAGCAGGATGCCTGCATCCCCAGATTTGCAACTCAGCTAAGGCGTGTTGTAACGATCCTCTAGGGTTGAATGAGAGTTGCTTGGAGTGTGGGCGGGAAATACGATTCCCTGACACCTTGTACAGCAACGGTCGTTGTGACGAGTGCAAGGCCGCTGCACAATGAGCAATCCCCTCCAAGAAATGCATGTGACGCGATGTCAGCACCCAATAGGCCAAGGGTGCTTTAGTTCTGGTCGAATCCAGTGCGCCGAGGGGGAATACGACGATCCCGTTGATTTTCGCTACGTCTACGACTGCGGGTCAACTAATCAGCGATCGCTGCGAGACGTGATCAACAGCTACCGAGAGCGAACGACGTCCGTCAACGCTCTATTCGTGTCACACCTCCATGTCGACCATGTGAGTGGCATTGATCGGCTGCTTGGAGCAATAAGGGTGGGTACCGTTTACATCCCCTATGTGGATCCAGTCATGCCGATCTTGGAACTGATCGAGGCTGAAGCGGAAGGTGCGCTCTCGGCATCCCTTGTCGAATCGAGAATTGATCCCGAGTCGTGGTTTGGGCGCCGGGGCGTTTCTCGGGTCGTACGAGTTCTTGCGTCGAGTGATGAGGGACCACGGGCCACCGAGCGGGAAGTTGGGGGCGATGAAGGACTGGACGGAGGCCCCTCATTCAGCGAAAGCTTTCCCGTGAATGCTGATCCACAAACCTCCGGTCGAACCAGCGGAAGGGCCGAGCGCTCGAGTATGGCCTCCGGATCTCCGATTCGGATTGCCAGATCGCGACAGGGTCACCAGTGGGTCCTCATTCCCCATGTCGATCCCGCACCAACTAGTCACAAGAGGGCATTCATGAGGGAGATTAGAGCCGCACTCAAACTAAAGCCTAGGGAGTGGGTCACCTCAACGAGGCTTGCCGATGCCCTGAGGAGTCCAACCGAAATTCGAGGTCTTCGGAACTGCTACGAGAGAATTGTCCCCGGTGGGTCTCGTAGCCGTCACAACCGCGTTTCGATGTCTCTTTATTCCGGTCCCGCAGGTGGCAAGAATGAGCCGTCTTGGCTATACGGGGTCGTCGCGCGCTCCAATACTTGGCTGCCTTGGTGGTTCGGGACCTTGGATCCACCGCCGTCGCCCGAAGCAGGGACGGCAGTAGGCTGGATCGGAGCGGGGGACGCAGCACTTGGTGCCGAGAGCGTGCGCAGGGCTTGGCTAAGGGCCTACCAGCCACTCAGCCAACAACTGTCAACGTTGCTCCTACCGCATCACGGCTCAAGGCACAATTTTCATAATGAATTGCTCGATTTCCCGAAATTGCGTTTTTGCCTCGCTTCAGCAGGTGCCCGATCACGATACAGACATCCAGACCCGTCGGTCATTGGTGAGATCCTGAATCGAAATAAGGTGTTCTTTCATGTGTCGGAGCGCATCCACACAGGAATTCAGGAAAATATCCAGTCTCGATGAACCTGCCCCGTGACATGCAATGGCCGTCCGCCTGACCCGACCTGCGTGACTCAATGGCGTGGGCTTCGATCCCCCAGACGGCCAGCAGCGGGTATGCGTCTTTGGCCGCTGCTCCGGGCCGGTGCATCCTCTTGCCGATCTGTGAGTGCGGCTGGGCGGAGTCGGTTGTCCGACTTCCGCCCGTGACGCGGCCATAGAGCTCGTTGCCGCTGACGAGGGTAAGTCCGGTCCCGGCGTGCGGGGACCTCAGGTTCTTCAGCGCCTTGAATCTAATGTCTACCGTTCTTGCGGCTCAGGGAGGACCGACTCGCGAAAGCGCCTGAGAGTGCCCTTCCATACGTGGAACCGGTAGGCCCGGATGGAGGGTTTGGGAATCCCCTATCCGCAGCAGGAACTGCGAGAAAGGAATCGGGATAATGATCATCTGGTATTGCGGTACAATCGCCGCGGTCAGTGATTCACAGCACTAGCAGATACTACCCCAAGATCGCTGATCAGCTTCTCTGACGACACGGGCCGCGACAAGGTTCGACCCATGACAATCATCATCATCATCGCCCTTGTAGCTCTAGCGTTGGTGGCGGCCGGGGCTGCGTCCCAGACTCGTAGTTCCGAAGTCAGATCTCCTGATCCACCGCCGTCCAAGCCCCGGCCATCTCATCGCAAGGAGTCAGATCAGTACAGAGTCCGTAAGGCTAGGACTGAAAGGTCTCGAGGCTCTACCGGTTGGATACCCAAGGATGAAAGCATCCGTGTCGGCGGCAGAGAAATCGGAGGTATGGTTTATGTTGGACGGGGGCCACGGGATGATCGTTATAGCCCTCCGGACAACGCCTTTATCGATCCGAGAAAGAAAGTCGCTTCTCGCGGAGGCGATTATGAGGGCTACGGTATGGATTATTGGCCCAACTATTCGACCATCGATCCGCGGTCACGGGCAACTTATCTCGACTGGCTTACCAGTGGTCGCTCCGATCCTCGCTGCAACGTGGGCTATGTGTTCTTGTACTTTTATGGGCTCGAACGACGGGTCTTCGTAGACGAGACGGAACCGCAAGAACGTGCCGAGATCATTGCCGAAGTTCGCAGGCTGCTCGAGCTATACGGTGCTAACCAGTCGATACGTCGGTACCTTGGTGCCTTCATCGATGTAACGGACCTCCTGGAATCGAGCACCGCACCAGAGCCCGTCTTCGAGCACGACGGTTACGATGTGCCGCCGAACGTCCTGCTTGCACTCGGTCGAATGGTGGCAGCCAGCGTACCGCTCCCCTCGGATTGGTTGCTGTCTTGGTATCTGTGCCATCCAGAAACGAGACTAAGAACACCGGCCAAGCGTGCATTTGTCGAGTTCAAGGCCTATTTTCGACACTTGTTTGACCAGAAGTATCCGAATGGCCTGAAGATTCGTACTCCTAAACGGCGCTTAGACCTTCAATACCATGCAGCGTCTGGGAATTTTGCGACCGATCTGAACGGGCACCTAGGCGATGTACCCGACGTTTCAACTCTTTCTGCGCCCCTCCGCATTGCGAAACGAGTAGCCGATGCAAGCACTGATGGCCTGGACAAGTACAGCCGTTACCTCGGCCGCAATCCTGACGGCAGGGGTTCAATTGAGGCTCATGCGCTCTTGCCTGAGGCCCTTTGGCCGATGTTTCCCTGTCCCGAGAAAGAGGGGCTTCAGACTTGGGCAAAGAATCAGATCGAGTCTGGAGGTCTCGTGCCAGTCGAAGATGTCGTCGAGCGTCTGGAAGGTACTAGGCCTGACGTGATCGGGAAGCGTCAGCTAATCGGGGTTGCCGATGCCCTCGCCAGACTTGACGTGGGCGTGGCACCAGATCCACGGTTCGCGCTAAGGAAACCGCAACTGGGCGAACCAGTGGTCCTGTTCCATCTGCCGAAAGACACGCGCGCGATCGAGAGCCCAAGCGAAGCGTATCGAAATGCGATTCTCAACCTCGCCGTCTCAACGTTGGTAGCCGATGCGGATGGCCATATCGACCGCGAGGAGCGGGAGCATATGGTTGGTCAGATCGATGCAAATGAATCCGTGACCGAAGCAGAACGGGCTCGGCTGCACGCGAATCTCTCTTGGATGATCGCTGTACCGCCGGAAATGAGTATGCTGCGGACTCGACTGCGCAACGCGCCCGAGGATATGCGTAGCGCTTTGGGTCAATTTGCGGTCGTTGTCGCAGCTGCTGATGGCGTGATAGCCCCGGAGGAAATCCGAGTCATCGAGCGGCTCTATGTGGTTATGGGACTTGATCGGGAGCGAGTCTACTCCGATCTGCATACGCTCAGCTCCGCACCAGAACCGATCACGGTGCGTCCTGCCGCCCGGACCCCGCGCGAGTTTGCAATTCCATCGCCACCGTCTGACACGCCTGCGGATAGGGTTACTCTTGATGCGGCCCGCGTAGCTGATGTGATGGCCGACACCTCACGTGTTAGCCGAGTGCTAGGCGACGTGTTTGCGGACAGCGATGACGATGATGAGAAAGAAGTCGACGACAGCGCTCCCGAAACGGCCGATGGGTTCAATGGCCTCGACGCGCCACACATAGCTGTCGTGTCGGTGCTCATTACGCGCCGTCAATGGACCGAGGACGAGGTAGCTAGTCTGGCCGATGAGCATCAACTGATGGTTGCGGGCGCACTCGAGACCATCAACGAATGGGCCTTCAACAAGTTCGATGACGCCCTCATCGAAGAATACGATGGCTATGAGATAAATGGAGATATCGCCCAACAGCTGATGTCTTGATAGGAGAAGAACATGGAGCACACCAAGATCAAACGACGCGAGCGCGACACGATCATCAGTGCCTTGACTGCAGGCGTCGTGCCCAAACTGGGGCTGCGGCATATCCAGGTCGGGCGTGCACGCGAAACCACCGAAATAGTCCGAGATGTCGAACGGATCGGCGAAGGGGGTGCAACAATCCGCTTCGTGATAGGCGAATACGGATCGGGCAAGACGTTCTTCCTCAATCTTGTTCGACTCATCGCTTTGGAAAAGGGCATGGTCGTGCTCTCGGCGGATCTAGCACCAGACAGGCGTATCCATGCCACGGGCGGACAAGCCCGTTCGCTTTACGCAGAGCTCACTAGAAACGCCTCCACCCGAACGAAGCCCGAAGGCGGTGCGCTCGCCAGCGTTGTGGAGAGGTTTATCACTCAGGCTGTTCGGGAGGCTGAGCGGGCCGAGCGAGCCGCCGATACCGTGATCCGCGAAAAGTTGGAGCACCTTGAGGAACTGACAGGCGGATACGAGTTTGCCACCGTCATTGCGAAGTATTGGGAAGGGCACGAAACCGGCGACGACGAGCTCAAGGCGAATGCGATTCGCTGGCTCAGGGCTGAGTTCGCGACCAGGACAGACGCGCGCAAGGCGCTCGGCGTTCGCACGATCATCGACGACGCCGGCGTCTACGATCACCTGAAGCTCATGTCCGTATTCGTGCGCGAGGCCGGTTATAGCGGACTACTGGTCGAATTCGATGAGCTCGTGAACCTTTACAAACTCACCAATAGCCAAGCTCGTAACGGCAACTATGAACAAATCCTCCGTATCCTGAACGACGTTCTCCAAGGTAGCGCCGCGCATCTCGGCTTCGTTCTGGGCGGCACACCGGAGTTTCTCATGGACACTAGGCGGGGCTTGTACAGCTACGCAGCGCTCCAGTCGCGCCTCGCGGAGAACACCTTCGCGCGCAACGGACGAGTCGATTTTTCTGGTCCGGTCGTGCGGCTGTCGAGCCTTACGCAGGAGGACTTATTCGTGCTGCTGGTTAATGTCAGGCGCGTTTTTTGGGGACAGGAAATCGATGCTGTGCCGGACGAGGCCTTGACTGCCTTCATGGCTCATTGCTCGCAGCGGATCGGCGACGCCTATTTTCGGACACCTAGGAATACCGTCACAGCCTTTGTCAACATGCTCTCGGTTATCGAGCAGAATCCGGGAACCTCATGGCAGGATCTCGTCGGCGGTGTCGAAGTGAAGCCCGACGGCGGCGAAGACTTGAGCGATATCGACGGCGGGGGCGCGTCGGAGAGCGGGCAAGAAGGAGACGATGACCTCGCAAGCTTCCGGCTCTGAGCAGGAATCCAGAGCCTTTGATCTTCTAGCAGAGCCGATCCGACGATGGATCTGGAACAGAGGGTGGACATCGCTCCGGGACATTCAAGAGCGTGCCATCCCGTATCTCATCAACAGCGATGACGACCTCATTATTGCGGCCGCAACCGCAGGTGGGAAAACCGAAGCGGCGTTCCTTCCATTGATCTCGAAGGCCTTTGCCACCAACAAGGGCGAGGGCTTTGATCTGGTCTATGTCAGCCCCCTCCGGGCACTCATTAACGACCAATTCCGGCGGCTTCAAGATCTCTGCGCAACCTTGGAGATGCCGGTGCATCCTTGGCACGGAGACGTTTCACAGAGCGTGAAAGCACGCGCAAGGAAGAACCCACGCGGAATCCTCCTGATCACGCCCGAATCGCTCGAAGCCATGTTTGTTCTCCGTGGCGAAGAGGTGCCCCGCCTCTTCGCGGGCACTCAGGCCATCGTGATTGACGAACTCCATGTGCTACTCGATTCCGAGCGCGGTGTCCATCTGCGATCCTTACTGAACCGGCTCGAACTCTCCGTTGGCCACCGCATTCGGCGGGTCGGATTGTCGGCAACCTTAGGCGATATGGCCTTGGCCAACACCTATCTGCGCCCCGGGGCTCCGGAAACCGTTCGACAACTGGTGAGCAGATCCGATGGGCAGGAGCTCCGCGTTCAGTTGCGTGCCTACATCGCAGGCAGCCGCACCGAGCACTCTGACCCGGAAGTCGCCGCTACCCGGGCCTTGGGCCAGCACATTTTCGGCAAGCTTCGCGGCCACAACAATCTCGTCTTTGCAGGCTCCCGTCGGAGCGTCGAGATCTACTCGGATCTCTTGCGCGGGATGTGCGAGAAGAGAAATCTCCCAAACGAGTTCTTTCCGCATCATGCCAGCCTGTCTCGCGAGCATCGCGGCTTCATAGAGGAGCGCCTCAGGCAACATAGCCTACCAGTCACGGCGATTTGTACCTCGACACTGGAATTGGGAATCGACATCGGCGCTGTGGCATGCGTGGCACAAATCGGTGCGCCGTGGTCGGTCGCGGCACTGAGGCAACGGGTGGGTCGGTCCGGGCGCCGGACCGGCCAGCCTGCGGTGTTACGCATGTACGCCATAGAACCGGAGACCGATGCGAATTCGCACGTCGTCGACACGTTTCACCTAGGGCTGGTGCGCTCGATTGCCATGATCGATCTGTTGGTGGAGGGTTGGTGCGAATCTCCCAGGCCAGAAGCGCTCCATCTCTCGACGCTGACACATCAAATCCTCTCGGTGATCGCGGAACGAGGGGGAGCATCGGCACAGCGCCTCTTCGTGACCCTTTGCGACCGTGGCCCGTTTCGGTCGTTGGATCCGGTGTTGTTCAACCGGTTGTTGCGCCGACTTGGCGCTCCCGACACCGCACTAATCGAACAGGCACCCGATGGCACGCTGCTGCTCGGTCGTGAGGGGGAGCGTATCGTCGAGCACTACAGTTTCTATGCGGTATTTCAGACACCTCAGGAATATCGAATCGTTCACGGTGCGAAGACGCTCGGCACGATCCCCGTCGATGCTCCACTCGCGGAAGACATGACGATAATATTCGCTGGTCGACGATGGCGCGTCCTTGAGGTGCATGACAGGGAAAGGGTTATCGAAGTGATGCCAGACCATGCTGGCAAGCCGCCATCCTTTGGCGGCGATCCAGGTGATGTTCATGAGATCGTGGTTCGACGCATGCGAGAGCTGCTGCTAACGGACATCCTGCCGCCGTATCTCGACGATACCGCGGTAGACGTGCTTTCCTCTGCCAGAGCCGCCTATCGGCGATCTCGCCTAGATGACGTGCCCGTACAGCCGTTTGGTGACGGTGAGTATCTTCTCGCTCCGTGGACAGGAACGGTTGGCTCGGCCTCGCTCGCGATCGTGTTGACTTGCCTCGACTACAAAGTAAGTGCGTTCGATGGCATTCTCGAAGTCAAGTCAACGGGGTCGAGATCCACGAACCTTATTCGCAAGCTCGAAGAAATTGGGGCCGACAAGATCGACTTGCCTGACCTGATTCAGGGTCGCGCAAGCGCACTGATTTCCGAGAAATTCCACTACTATCTCGGAGACGATCTATTGCTTTCCGATGCGCTTTCGAGGCGGCTGGATCTGAACGCCGTGCCAAAGATCGCCCAAGACTTGTGCTCCCGCGGCTGACGACGGTATTGAGAGGTGGCGGGTAAGAGCGTTTCGGCGGGGCGTCACCGGAACATAGAGAATGTCGCCGTCCGGCCCGCGCTTTTCGGAGATAGCGATATCCCTCAAGAATCTTGATGAACGCCTCATCCACTTGCCACTTCACAAGGGCAGGGGACTATATTCGGACCACAGCGGCACTAGATACGCGCAGGTCGGATCAGAGCTTGGTTAACCGATGCATAGGTCCAGCTCAGAATTTGGCTGGCGATGGATGTTGCGCACCGCCCTGCCGGGGTATCGCGGGCAAGACGATACCGTGAAATCCCATGGTGGTCGGTGGAGTCTTGTGGGCGACCGACGGCGACGCACGGACGCTGAACTAATGAGAATTCCGCTTGACAAGGGGACTCGAGAGGTAGACGCCGGAATGCGGCCGTAGAAGTCCCTTCGGCAGTAGCAGCCCTACAATCCCAACGAATCCAACTCAGATTACGCGCCAATAGCAATCAAACTTAGTCAGAGGCTATGGAGAAGCGGAACTGCCAGTCCGGTAAGTAGGCGTGTGAGTATGCAGCGGGCCAGGCCCATTCCGCGTCGCGGCATGCATCAGGCGTGTCGAAGGGCCCTCGTTCGAGTACCTACGTGAAGAGAACTCAGGGCCGAGTATTGCTAGAGTGGTCTGTTGCCTCGGCTTCAGCGAGCACGTGTTCGGACGACGAAGTTCTCGAACCCTAACTAGAATCCCGAGCAGTGGTTCCTGCGATGCGTAGCCATGCTGAAGCGAGGGTCTTCGCAACGGGAACACTGGAGGAGTCTAAGGCGGTCAAGGAGATACCTCGACGAGTTGCTACGCATGATGTTGGTGTTAACCCAGCGGGGCGGGGTCACCGGAATCGTTGCAGCCGGTGCTCGCCCCTCGCGAGGGCGACGCCAAATCAGTTGGCGATCTTGCGGACGATCACGACGAAGCGGTTGTAGGAGCATCATCCCAACGGAACGTATTGGAGCCTCAGTAACTCGGACGTGCGCTTGGGCACGTCGACTTGGATCGCGGAGCCGTCAAGAGGCCACGGGGTGGCGTTCCGCGAACGCGAGTGGTTCTGCAAGGAATGCGGCTTCATCATGTGAGCGACTTGGTTGACGAGTGCTGGATAGAGAAGGAGGAACGAAGATGTCAGGATCTGGTGGTGGGGGCTGGGCAGGGGAACCTTTGAGCGAGGATTGCAGCGAGTTGTCTCGGTTGACGACTCTCAATTCTCCCCAGAGAGAAGTCCTAAAGACGCTCAACCGTAACGATCTCTTAGAGATTTGCCTCAAGAGAGGTGAACGGGGTGTAATCGTTGAAGCGCGAAAGGAGGGTCAGCTCGCAGGAACGATTACATTCGCGATGATTCAGAATCTTGTTGAATGTATCGAGTCAGGATATTCGTATGTTGCTGTAGTGCTTGAAGTTAGAGGAGGCGCGTGTAAAGTCCGAGTGAGGTCAAAGTGAGCGGAAGGATTTCAGTAATCGGCGGCGTCTACCGGGAACGCTGCCGACTTCCAGATGGTAGCGACGAAATCCTAGGCAGTGGCGGGAGAGCTGCAGCAGTCATCTCTGGACTAGGAGTAGAGACGCATCTCCACACTGCCGTAGACCACGAGTTCGAGCCCTCTGCACAGTGCTTGGCGGCGACCTTTGCCTTTGGCATTTCGACTACACGTATCAGCCAATCGCTCGAGTTCCGGTACGACCACGCTCTGGCGGAACCAGTCGTCTGGCCGTCAATTGAGGCAGCTGGGAGGGTGGAGATATCGGTCAAAGCTGATTTCGTACTAGTGTTCGGCATGCTCGAGGCAGAGGCACGGGTACGGGCAAAGAGAGTCGTATACGACCCACAGAATCCAACCGATCCCGCGCCGTTCCGGCTAGAGAAAGCCTCAGGGCTCGAGGTTGCATACGTGCTCAACCAAGCCGAAGCCCGCCAGTTGGGCGGGGATAACGATCCAGAGGCCGCAGCGAAGCACATCCTAAACGCGCACGGAGCAAGTGTTGTGGTCGTGAAGCGTGGAGTTCGAGGTGCCTTGGTCATCGAAGAATCTCAGACAACCCGGATACCAGCCTACGCAACGGATCGAGTATGGCCGATCGGCTCAGGGGATGTTTTTGCGGCTGTCTTCGCCTCGAGATGGGCTACTTCTGGCGACAGCAGTGCCTCGAGAGCTGCTGAGATTGCATCCAAGGGTGCGGCCCTGTGAGGTGGTCCGATGTGTTTAGACCACTGGTCGGTGAATTTAAGGTGGACTCCGCTACTACTCTGGACTACCGACCGCAGTGATTGTACCTCAAGACACGGTCATCATCATCCCGTCTCCTTTCCTGCCTCCGCGGTTGCAGGTGCAGGACTCTGGACCTCTCCGAACGGGTCTGCCTGTGCCAAATTTGGACGGGCAGGCTCCTCGGCCTGGCGGCCCTGCTGGATCCGCTCGCAACGGCGCAGGCTGAACTCCAAATGCGGCCAGTACGAGTCCGGGAACGACTCCGTCCGCACCTCCTCCACCAAGCTGGCGAAGTAGCGCAGGCTGCGGACCGGCTCGCCGCGCGGCCGATCGAGCAGGCTCATCGACTTGCGCACGCTGCCCAGCAGAATCGCCCGTCGCACCGTTTCCAGCGACACCCCCGCGCGGTGCCAGTCTGCCGCCAAGCGTTCGTCGGCCGGTCCGAACCGACCCTGCACGCAGGCCGGCTGACAGAATATCCGGCGCACCTCCGTGACATACGTGCCGACGTCTGCGACCGTCTGCTCGGACGGCTCGGCTTCCGGCTGCCTCGCCACTTCATACGGCCAGTACTGCGGGCACACCTTCAGCCGCGAGCGGCGATGCTGGTTGGGCGCAGCTTGCAGCGCGCAGATCCCCTTGGCCTCCAATTCGCGCAGGCAGCGTCCCAGCGTCGAGCGGCTCTTGCCCAGCTGCCGGGCCAGCCCGTCCCGCTCGAACTCCAGACAGCCGTCGGCCCGCCTGGCCCTCAGGCATACGTGTGCGAACACCTTGAAGGCCGTGTCACTGAGCTCGTCCAGCGCTCGCTCGAAGCCCGCACCGGCCGCGAACCAACCGCGCTGGCCGCGCTTCAGTCGTACTCTCGGCTTCATCTTGCACCTCCTTGCTGCTGCAGTGCCTGCCACGGCGTCCGCCCCCCCAGCGCCGAGTGCGGCCGCAGGTGGTTATAGAACGCCAGCCATTCCGAGATCACCTCCCGCGCCGCGAATCCGTCCACAAGCTCCTGCAAATACACCGCTTCGTACTTCAGAGAGCGCCACAGCCGCTCGATGAACACGTTGTCCAGCCAGCGGCCCCGGCCGTCCATCGAAACCCGCACGCCGGCCTGCTGCAGACAGCCCGTGAAGGCCTGCGAGGTGAACTGGCTGCCTTGGTCGGTGTTGAAGATGCCCGGTGCACCGAACTGCTCCAGCGCCGCCTCCAGCGCCAGCAGGCAGAACTCCGTGTCCAGCGTGTTCGACAGCTCCCAGCTCAGCACCGCGCGGCTCAACCAGTCCATCACGACTACCAGGTACAAGAAGCCCCGCTGTAGCGGGATGTAGGTGATGTCCGCGCACCACGCCTGGTGCGGCCGCTCGATCAGCACGTCCCGCAGCAGGTACGGATACACCCGGTGCCCCGGCTCCGGCCGACTCGTGCGCGGCTTGCAGTAGACCGCCTCCAAGCCCATCGTGCGCATCAACCGCCGCACCTTGTCCCGGCCGACCGGGTAGTTTTCTCGCTGCAGATGCCGGCTCATCTGCCGACTGCCGTAAAACGGGTGCGCCAGCGACAACTCGTCGATCCGCCGCATCAGCGCCAGCTGCTCCGGATCTGCCTCCCGCGGCTGGTAGTACAGCCCGGAACGACACACCCCCAGCAAGCGGCATTGCAGGCGCAGGCTGGCCTGCGGGTGGTCGCGCTGCACCAAGTTCTTCCGCGTGGTCCGGCTCAGCGTTCCCACGCGGACTTCAAAAAATCCCGCTCGACCACCAGCTGCCCGATCTTCTCGTGCAGCTTGCGGATCTCCGCCTCCCGCTCATCCTGGCCGGGCCCAGCACCCCGCTCGAACAGTTCCGCCAGCCGCTCGCTGGCGGTGCGCTTCCACTGGCTCACTTGGTTCGGATGCAGTTGGTGCCGCGCCGCGATCTGCTGCACGGTGCGGTCCCCACGCAAGGCTTCCATCGCCACCCGCGACTTGAACGCTGCCGTGAACGTCCGTCTTTTTGGCATCGTTGACTCCTTTCAACCCAGGCGGAGTCCACCTTAGCGTATGGTCTAAAATCCCCGGACCACCTCTCTGTACGCAAATGACCGCGTAATACCACTTGCAAGAGATCAGCTGCTCTCGGCCGGTCCCTTCAGGTTTCCGCATGTTTCGGAAAGAGATCGGGCGGCAACCGCTCTGAAATACGATGTGTACTTGGCTGGTCCGTTCTTCAACATCGCCCAGAGATGGCTTGTGGAGGAAGCTCGTCTAGCACTTAAGGGGATGGGCCTCAGTGTGTTTTCGCCGTTGCACGACGTGGGCATAGGAGAAGGTGAAGACGTGGCGCCCAAGGACATTGAGGGACTCAAATCCAGTCGTGTTGTGCTCGCGCTCATTGACGGGTTGGACTCCGGCACCCTCTTCGAAATCGGGTACGCGAGGTCCATCGGAAAGCCTGTCGTTGTGTTGGCCGAATCCACGTGTGCAGAAGAGCTGAAGATGATTACAGGGACGAAATGTGAGGTGGTCGCTGACTTCGTTACAGCTTGTCACAGGACAGCATGGGCGGCCATATGAGCAAGTCCTTATTGCTCCTTTCGGGAGGTATGGACTCGGCGGCCTTGGCATGGGCGACGAAGCCAGATCTCGCGGTTACGATCGATTATGGTCAACTTGCCGCTGCAGGTGAGATGCGTGCTGCGACCGCAATCTGTGACGCGATCGGCGTTCGGCATCTCGGTCACACGGTAAACTGCAGCGAGCTCGGATCAGGTGACATGGCTGGACGACTGCCCGCCAACATCGCTCCGGTCTCTGAATGGTGGCCTTTTAGGAATCAGCTCCTCATAACCCTCGCGGCGGCTGTGGCGATTCGGGAGGGGCTGAGCCGAATTCTCATTGGTGCTGTTGCCAGTGATACGGCGCACGCCGACGGAAGGCTCCAATTCTTTGAGGCAATGACAAGCCTTTTGGAACTTCAAGAGGGTGGCCTCACCGTAGTAGCACCTGCGATCAACAAGTCAACCACCGAACTTTGTCGAGAGAGCGGAATCCCCTTTGAGGTATTGGCGTGGTCCCATTCGTGTCACGTTAGCGAGTACGCATGCGGGTCGTGTCGAGGCTGCACGAAGCATCGAGAGACAATGCGTTCCCTAGGCCATGACGAGTATTGACGCGGACCCTGTTCCGCGGATCACCCCCGGGGCTTACCGCAGAGTTGAGATTTCAACGGCTCGGGAAGAAGTCCTTCCTGAGCCCAAGAAACTGGCGATTCTTCAGCATGAGGTTCTCTCCAGACGCCGATCAGCATGCCACTTTGGGGCGATTCGTTCAGAGGATCTGTCGACGTGGCTTAAGTTCACTTGCGGCCTGCAAGCAAGAGGTGCCGCAGACTCCAACAGACAGCTGCGTTTCGTCAGCTCCTTCGGTGCGTTGCACCCTTCCCATATGCTGCTTGGCGATCCTGATGGTTCATGGGCTGCCTACAACCCGTACCGTCATTCGCTAGGCAAGATTGAAGTCAACGGAGAGGTATCCCAAGAACTACGAGGGCTAGCTGAGGATTGTCATCCGGGTGAGGACGGTACTTTGATCGCACTTGTTGCAGATCTAGACCTAGCTGAGAACTACTACATGCGGCCCTTCTCCCTACTATTGCGAGACGGGGGAGTAGTGCTCGGCCACGGATCGTTGATCGCTGCGGCGCTTGGCATTCCATTCCGGATTCTGGGAGTCGTTGGAACGGGGATCATTGAGTCCCTCTTGCCTAATGCGCCGTTCAGGTGCTACGGAACAGGTCTTGCCTGGATTGGTGGAGTCCGATCCCGAGAGGGAGATGAATGAAACAAGTGGATGCGTGCGATGAGCCGAGGGCTAGCCCGCATGGTGCTCCAAATTAGCGAATCGAGGTTGGCAGGTGAGACGGACATCCTCTGCGCCAGTTGCAAGAATCTTGCCTCCATTGACGTGTAGCCCTTGTCAGGTCGGTCCTGAGCGGAAAAAAGTCCCATCAACCTGCCAGCACGAACTACATGGATATCAAGAATCGCCACGTCATTTGCGCCCTGCCAGTTCCTAACGATCCATGAGGCAGTCTTCAAGCCAACCCCAGGGAGTCCCGTGAGGTGGTCGCGGAGCGCACGGCCCGAAAGGGTCGGTGGATTCGATTTCAGGTCACTCAATGCAGCCGCCACCTGTTCAGACTTCCGTCGCCAGAACCGATACGAGACCTGCTTTCCGCGAACAATGAGGGGCTCCCGGAGACACAGGCACACCTCGTTAACTTTAGGGAATCTACGGGAAATGAGCCCTCGGTCTCGGAGCCGCTCAAACGCGGCCAATGCTATTTCAGCCGGAATCCCGTGGCCACCAAGTAGGCATGCTACCACTTCCTCGTCAAGGGTCTCTCCAATCCTGTGACGGGACGAAGGCTTCTCGACCTCACGCATCCAGTAGAGTCCCCGCCAATATGCCACAGTGAACAACTCGTCGACACGACCCCATGGCACGCCAGGTAGGATTTCGGCTTTGGGGCACGGAAGGTAGCGCTCGACAATGTCCTCACCGCTCAGGAAGCAAAAGCGCTGCAAAGCTCATCTCCTCGCAAGTTCGTGTGAAAACGACTGGAGGAGTTCATGTCGTTCGCGAGGATCCAGCTTCGAGATCCGGTGCTTCAGACGCTCCAGCCGGCGCTTGACGGATTGTCTCTGTCGGAAGTTGGCTCCCCAATAGCGACCATCGTGAAGTCGATCTGGCTCAGGGAAGTTGAACCAAAGCTTCTCCTCCCGACGGCGATCATGCGCTTTGGCGAAGTAGGTCTTAATGGTCCAACCCTTAAGGTGCTCCCGATAGAGGCAAGAGTCGTATCCAGATACGATGACTCGGCACGGCAGTGAGACCAGGGTGGATAGCAGACGCACATGATCTGCTTCGGTGAGGTCATAGGGGTACACCCTTCTTCGCCGCCTTGTGCTCGGAAGGTAGGGTGGATCGCAGTAGACTACTTCGTCCCCTCTATACACCCGAGAAGCTAGGTAATCGAGTGCGTCGGCCTCTACGTATTTGGCTAAGGACGGGCGGTCGTTCACCCAGCGTCGGATAACGTACGGATCGCGATCCACCGCAATATTGAGTCGTGCTGGTCGTTTGTGCCGAAGAACAGCACCCGCTCCGAGAAAAGCCTCGATATAGATGGAGTGTGGCGGTAGCACGTTAATGATGTGCTGGAAGCACTTCCCCTTGCCGCCCGGATATCGCATTGTTCGATCATCGTCAACTACGGCGATGATGTCAAGTGGTCAAGGCGATCGTCCACGAGCTCAACGCGCTTGTCTCCGACAATCCGGACGGACCGTGGCACCAAGTCGAGCTGGCCGACACCGTCGGCTCGGTCGGCAAATGGCACTCCCGCAAAATGGACAACGCCCGACACCCATGGCGGGGTTCAGCCACCCCGGAAGCAAGAGACGGGGGAAGATTGGATTTCACAGTGGTAGAGAGGGCCTCGGGCCCCCTTTCTCGTCTTCTAAACTGACAGCCGCTGCGTGAGCCCTTTCGAGCCCCGTACCGGGCCTAAGCGCAGAACGCACAGTAAAGCGAGCCCGGCTCCCGAGCCGAGGGATTTCCAACGGGCCAGTTCTGCCCACCTACGCTGCAAGGAGATACACCAGGACATCGCCAGTCGGCTGCAGCGTCGCCATGCAGCCCGACGCGATGCGCACAAGATGCAGGTCACCTCCTCTGTGCGGGTGTGCCAGCAGGGCTGCGGCGTAGGCTGCGCCACCCGGTCGTCGACGGAGCGGGCGCTGCGACCCAGTGGCTGGCTCACCATCGCGTGACGGTCGCGGCTCTGGAGGGCACGGGGATTTTCTGGAAGGCCATGTCTGACGACACCTAGAGTTTCCGGCACATCGCCTCGTAGAGTCTCCCACCGGCAGGGAGACTTGTCGCTCGGCAAGCGGATTCCCGACACGCCCGAGAACATTCCCAAGATCGTGCTGGCTGCCCCTCCCCAAAAGGACTGGAAGTACCTCAACGATGCCGAGCGCGAGCGCGATCAATGAGCAAGGTCGTATACCACAGACCTAGTCACGCCTCTAAGTCCATGCTACTCGGCGCAAGGTGGCAATGGTCCAGCCTCGGGTGCGTTGACAGGTGCGGGGATAGGCCCGGCAGCGAATCCGATTGAAGTTGCTGCGGGTACCGCTCCGGAAGCCATCGTTGGCAGTCCCACCGACATGCTCGCAGGTTCCAAGTCCCCAAAGTGCCCAATGTGCGGAAAATACTCAAGCGTGGAGAGTATTCCGGCTCAATGTGTAAGATTGAATGTAATTCCCCCGCCAAAGGTCTCCCGCGACCTTAGCCGGCCAACACAGGGGACGATGAAAAGGAATTAAGACTCCAATTCCGAAGAACCACCAGAAATACGGAGGCAGACAATGGCGCGTCCACGAATATTTATCAGCTCGACATTTTATGACCTTAGGCAGGTCCGGTCCGACATCGAACGATTCATTCGCGAACTTGGATATGAGCCGGTCCGCCATGAAACTGGCGCCGTGCCGTATGCGAAGGAAGAGCCCCTAGAAAAAGGCGCGTATCGAGAAATTGAATTGAGCGACATAGTCGTCTTCATCACAGGAGGACGATACGGAACTGAGTCGGAACACGAGCCCGGGTATTCGATATCGCAAGTTGAACTAAATCGAGCTCTAAAAGCGGGGATACAAGTCTTTATATTTGTTGAGAACAACGTTCACAGCGAATACAACACTTATAGATTAAATAAAGACAATAAAGAGATCAAATATTCTTCAGTAAATAACATCAAAGTATTCGAGTTTCTGGATGAGCTATACTCTATTCCAAGCAATAATCCAATAACGAAGTTCGAAATTGCTTCCGACATTACTAACTTTTTAAAGGAGCAGTTTTCGGGACTATTTCACCGTTTCCTGCAGGAACAGAAGCGCCTTGAACAGGTCCGAATAATCGAGCAAATGAATTTGACTGCGAGAACTCTTAAAGATACGGTTACCTATCTTACGGAAGAGCGGAAGAACAAAGATGAGGCCATCAAAAGTATTCTTCTATCCAATCACCCGGCCTTTAGTCGCCTAGCAAAGTTGACGAATACGCCCTACCGGGTGTTTTTTTCCACAAATGCGGAGATGAATTCGTGGCTTTCTGCAAGGGGATGGAAACCAGTATCTGGCGGCGCATTAGACTCGGACAGTGTCGTAGAATATCTCCATCCAAAGTGGGAAGAATACCTCAAATTTACGCAGAAGATCTTTGATGATGATGATATTCTATTGCCATACACAGCAGATAGTTGGGATGATACGTGGATAAGTCTTTGCGCCGAATCAAACGACGACGACGATTGACAATTCTAGCATCCCACAGTGTTGACAAACGTTATACTTGAAATGGCCTTAGCGTTTCAGTCTGGGTGATTCTTTTTGTCGTTCGCCAGAATTCGACCCGATATAAGGATTCCACCGACCCAGTGTTCCCCCGGGAACGCCAACTTGACAATACCATCTAGGGAAATCATGAGCGTTCGCCGTGCGAATTTCGCTGGTCCGGATCGCTGGGCTGGAAGTGGCCAAAGAGTTTCGCAGGTGGGCGACGACAGACTCGTACTTCCTTGATCGGATCGATTTGTGGCCGGGATCTTAACCGCGGCTCGAGAAAGTTGGTAGATTGAAGCCGGTAGCCTTGCCGCGCCGCTCAACGACCCCACGTCTGTCCCAGGAGCGAACTCCATGACTAGAAACGCCGTTTGTCTGTCTCGTTGCGCCTGTCTCTGCGCGTTCCTGCTGGCGGTCGTATGCACGGCCCAGACGCCCATCATCCAGCCCGGCGCCCCGGGCGAGCCGGTGCAGGAACTGAGCGCCGACCAGGCGATCGAGATCGCCGAATCGCGCTACTCGCCGGACGACGTTCGTTTCGTGCATGACATGATCCCGCACCATCACCAGGCCCTTGAGATGGCGGCGCTGGTGGCTGACCGCACGAACCACAAGGAGGTGATCGACGTCGCCGGCCGGATCAACGCCTCGCAGGGAGACGAGATTGAGTTCATGCAGGAGTGGCTGAGAGAGCGCGGCCAGCACGTGCCGGATCCGACTGCACACGATGCAATGCACACGAGCCACAAGATGGCTGGCATGGCTACGCCGGAGCAGATGGCCGAGCTCGCCGCGTCCGATGGCACTGCGTTCGACCGGCTGTTTCTAGAGCTAATGATCCCCCATCACGAGGGCGCGGTAGAGATGGTCAAGGAGCTCCTCGAGCAGCCGGGGTCGGCCTACGATCCTGTGCTGTTCGAGTTCACCTCCGAAGTGACAAACGGTCAGACCGCGGAGATCGAGCGCATGAACGTGCTGCTCGTCAAGCTGTCCGCGGACCCGCGTTCCGCGTTGACTGCCGGGTTCCGGGATGCCGGCGAGGCGCGACTAAACCTTGAACTCGTCGCCTCGCTGCCGAAGCCGGACGGCTTCTTCGACCCGAATAACCCGGCGAACCTGCCGCTGAAGCGCCTAGAGGCCCTCGCCGCCGAAGCGGAGGCGGGCGAGTCGTCCGCCGAGAAGCCCGAAGCCCAGGAAGACGAAGACAAGCCCGAAGCCAAGGAAGTCGCAGACAAGGACGAGGACAAGGAAGACGAGAAAGACAAGAAGGGTAAGGGCAACCGACGGTCGCCGCTCTTGAGCTTCTCCAATACCGACATGGCTTTCGCTGACGATGTGCTGGTGGTCGGCAACTACCATGGCTTCAACATCTACCGGCTGCTGGACGCCGGACGGCCGGAGCTGCTCAGCTCGGTGGTCTGCCCGGGGGGACAGGGCGACGTCTCGATCGTCGGCGATCTCTTGATCATGTCGGTTGAGCAGACGCGCGGGCGGCTCGACTGCGGGCTCCAAGGCGTGACCGAGGATGCCAGCCCGGAGCGCTTTCGCGGTCTCCGGATCCTTGACATCAGCGACCTGACGCGGCCGGTCCAAGTGGGCGCGGTCCAGACCTGCCGCGGCTCGCACACCCACTCGGTAGTCTCCGGAACCGCAGACAGCGGCAAGATCATCGTCTACAACTCCGGGACCTCCTCGGTACGCGAGGAGGAGGAACTGGAAGGCTGCTATGACGAGTCTCCCGGCGACGACCGCACTGCGCTGTTCCGCATCGATGTCATCGAAATCCCGGTCGACCGCCCGTCCGAGGCGCGCATCGTCGACTCGCCTGCGGTCTTCGCCGATCCCGAGACCGGCATCCTAGCTGGGCTCTGGAGAGGCGGCGACCACGGGGACGACACCCAGGAGAGCAGGCGGACCGATCAGTGCCACGACATCACCGTCTTCCCCGAGCGCCATCTCGCCGCGGGTGCCTGCTCGGGAAACGGCATCCTCTTCGACATCTCTGAACCGCTCAAGCCGCAGCGGCTCGACGCGGTTGTCGATGCGGGCTTCGCCTATTGGCACTCGGCGACCTTCAACAACGACGGCACCAAGGTCATCTTCACCGACGAATGGGGTGGCGGCATGCGGCCGCGTTGTCGCGCCTACGACCCGCTCGACTGGGGCGCCGATGCGATCTACGACATTGTCGACGGCAACCTCGAGTTCCGTGGCTACTACAAGTTGCCTGCGCCGCAGTTGGAGCAGGAGAACTGTGTCGCGCACAACGGCTCCATCGTCCCGGTACCGGGTCGCGACATCTTCGTCCAGGCCTGGTACCAAGGTGGCCTGTCGGTGATCGATTTCACCGATTCCGCTCACCCGGTCGAGATCGCCTACTTTGACCGAGGCCCCATCGACGCCGAGGAGCTAGTCATGGGCGGATACTGGTCGACTTACTGGTATCACGGTCACATCTACGGCACTGAGATCGCGCGCGGGCTGGATGTCTTTGCACTGGCTCCCAGCCAATTTCTGAGCGAGAGCGAGATCGCAGCGGCGGCACTGGCCGACGGCGGCGGCGTCTTCAACCCGCAGCAACAGTTCCCCGTTCAGTGGCCCGCGGAGCCGGTCGTGGCGCGGGCCTACCTCGATCAGCTTGAGCGTGGCCGGGATCTGTCTGAGTCTCTTGGAGCCCAGCTGACGGCTGCGCTCGATCGCTCGGAGGCACAGCTTCAAGACGGTGGGAGCGACGAAGACCTAGCTGCTGGGCTGGACACGCTGGCGGCGACCCTCAACGACAGCCGAGGCGACGACCTCGGGGGAAGCCGGGAGGCTCTGCTGAGTCAGACGCTACGGGGAATCGCCGCCAGACTGCGCTGACCTCCGTCAGGTATCGGCGCCAAGGGCGGGGAAGCGAGCCCTGTGAAGAAGCGGCTGATCGTGCGAAGCACAATAGCTCAAGCCAACTGCCGATAGCTGCAAGGTACAACCGATCCATTGAACCATGACGCTCTATCGTCCCGAGGTGCCTCGGACTGTTTGGCTTCCGTCTTCTGGGCCACTGGCCTACGCACCCGACAACATCAGAGCGAACCGGAGATCGTTCCCCTTTACGGCTCGGAAGACTAGGGGGCCACCGGATACGGTCCTACCAGAAGCTCTGACGCGGTCCCCAATCCCGGATCGCCCAGGGTATGGCATGCCTCATCAATCAAGTCGCTTCGCTGGGGCACATCGCTTCCGACGTCCGCGTGCGCAAACCCTCCACCGGCGCAATGGACATCCGCGAGGAAGTCTCCGGATGGGCGGTGACACCCTTGTCGACGGGCGGGTGGGCGAGCGACACTGTCCGCGCCCAAGTCCCGGGACGATCCACCAGCCACCACCGTGGCCCACCGCGTTGGGGTCGTTCTGCGCCGGGACAATACGGACACCGTCGCTGAGTCAGCAACAAGTGGGTCCGTTCCGTCCGCCGAGCTGCGCAACCTCTGGAGTCGCCACTCTATCCCAAGATAACCGAGCAACGTCGAACCATGTCTCGCCGGTCTGAGGCAAGGTCACGCTAGATCTTTGCCGCCGCCTGTTTGGCCATCCACTCCGCCTCATACTTCTTATGATTGTCACCCTTGAGACGATTTGACATATCACTCATCATTGCCTTGGCCCGCGCCTCATCTACTGCGTACAACTCCCTTGTACGGTTCATTACATCGTTAAATACCTGCTCTCGCATCCTATTTGACAGCTTCACACCCAAGATAGTGGGGAAGATTTTTCGGTAACTGTCTCTGACTTCCTGCGTCGATGGTGAAAGGGCGACGAAATTCAATATGAACTCTGGTCGCATAATATACTCTGAACCTTTAGATTGTATCAACCCCCTTGTGCATGAGCGGACTCTGGTTTCGTGCGTAAGCCACCAAGTACGATATCCATATGGATTTGACCGATGATCTTCACCGAGGGCCGTTCGATGGCCATACGTAGCTAGTATATGCTTAGCATCGTTGAACGCGAGTACATCTTCTGATTTAATCGCCTTAATCTTCTTGGCAAGGTCGTATGCCTGTTCACTATCTACTAAACGCGCCACGTCAGCTTCTGAGAAATATTGAAAATCAAACTTCTCGATTAAGTAATTCTTGACCTGTTCGCGGGATTTAGCGTAGGAATAAAGATCATTATAGTTGCAGATCTGCTCAATGAACGCCCTCCAACTATCTGGGCGACTCTTCAATGTTTCATCGAATCGCGAATAAAAGTAAGCCCGAATCAATATCTTATTCGACTGCCGCGCAATGTTCTGATCAACATATGTTTCCAAATTCTTAAAACAATTCAAAAATTCGTTGTCCGTGACTCTAATATGAGCCTGCACCTCTTCGACAGTCATATGTGTAACAACTAAGGTGGATCCGGCATCTCGAAGGATCCGAAGCATGTTGACCGTCATTTGGTCCTCCTTTTCCAAGTAACGCTCTGACAAGGCTCTCACGATAATATCGGAGCCCACGAAAAGTACAAAATTCGAAGACATTCTCTTAAAATACTCGACAATCTTCGGCTCATTGCGGAGTGTAAACAACAAGGTATAAGTCCGGGACAATTTCCCATAATAGATGCGCTCTATTTCTGTGCTGCTATAAAATGCGCTCCTTAGCCCATGTTTAACATTGGATTTTAGGATGTGATTGATTAACAGGGAGTTAGACCGCTCCAGAAAGCGCGACTTGCACTACAAAGTGCGCGCTAATGAAATTGGGGCCGGATTCAGAGCAGGATCTTGCAGGTCTGGCCGGGGAGTTCGTCGATCCCCAGAGCCTCGTACAACTGCTGCAACTCCGCCTCCGGCTGCGTCGTCTGGCGCACGTGCAGCGTCTGCCCGTTAGCGCACTGCAGAGTGGTCGTCACGCGCCGTTGCGTGGCAAACACCTGCCGCAAGCTCGCCCAGCTGGAGTGCTCGCCGTGCTGGCGCAGTTTGCGCCGGATCACCTGCACCGCCTGGTAGGCCAGCACGGTGATGAACAGGTGCCCTTCCGAGCGCTCCGGCTTGTGGTGGTACACCGGCCGCAGGCCCAGTTCCGATTTCAGGCTGCGGAACACCGCTTCCACGTCCGTCAGGCCCACGTAGGCCCGCCACATCGCCTCCGCCTCCCAACTCGTGTCGTTGCTGCGCAGGCTGTACACCCCCGGGTGCGTCGCCCGCGAGCCCTCTAGCGGCTGCCGCTGCCAGCGCACCGCCGTCACCTTCTGCTCGCTCTGGTCCGTTTCCAGCGTGACCTTGTAATGTTGTGAAGCGCCCTTGCTGCGCTCCTGCAGCCGCCCCAGGCGCTGCTGGATCGCAGCCAGCTTGCGCCGCGCTTTCGGCCGCGACAGCCCCGCGTGCAACTGCTCCAAGCTTTCCTCGAAGCGCTGCGCCCGCCGATCCTCGATCGCTCGCTCCTTCTTCTCCCGGGCCTGCGAATAGCAGTACAGCCGCACCTGCCGACCGTCTTCGCCCAGCACCCGCTCGACCTGCACCTGCCCCCCCGAGGCGGTCTGCACAGACTCCGCCCGGGCTTGCTCGAAGCGCCGCTGGCCCTCCCGGCTGACCGCCAGGTAGCGGTAGCCCTGCTCGTCCAGCCAGGCCAGCGTTTGCTCGGTCGCGATGCCGCGGTCCATCACCACCAGCGCGCCGCGCCCCGCGCCCAGCCGCTCCAGCATGTCCTGCAGGGTCGATGCCTCCTGCACATTGCCGGCGAACACCTGCGAACGGCGCACGAAGCCGCTGCCGTCGAGCACCAAGGCGAGCGTGAGCAAGGGGCAGTCCGAGCGCCGCTCCTTGGAATGGCCGCGCTGGGCCAGCGGCTGGCGCAGGGCCTCGCCCTCAAAGTAGGTGTTGGTGAGGTCAAACAGGGTGATGCTGGGCTGCAAATCGAACAGCGACAGACTGGTTTGGAAGACCTGCTGCTCGATCGTCTGACGGTCCTTTACGAGGGCGTCGGAGGCGCGGTAGAGCTGCATGTGGGAGATCGGCTCGAAGGGCTGGTCGAGCAGTTCGCCGAGGGCGGACTCGCTGCGCAGCCAGCGGTTGGCGGCGCGTTCGGAACCGACGCCGGCGAGGCGGCCGATGACCGAGCCCAGGGCACAAGCGAGCAGTTGGCGGGACAACCCGAGCGAGCGCAGCAAAGCGGGCAGCCCGAGTTGCTGCAGGGCCCACAGGGCGGCGTGCTCGACGCCGACCGAGCGGGGGCGCTCGCAGCGCAGGGAATCGGCCTCGACGTAGAGCAGCTCGGAGGGGCTGTCGTCGCCGAGGGAGCCGTGGAAATCGATAAGTTGGCGGGCGAGTTGTCGGGCGCGCGCGAGCAGGTCAGCGGCAGCCGCCCGGGGCGGGAGAGGTCGTCCGGTGGCGATGGCTTCGATGAGCTGGCAGAGCAGCGGCCAGTGCTCGGCGGGGACGTCGAAGCCGGCGCCGAGATTGAGCAGGGTTTTCTGGCGGGGGCGGCCAGCGACGCGCACGGAGCGGACGAGGCGGTGGTTGGCATAGCTGGTGCCATTGGGAGCGCGGCGGTAGGGGGAGCGGCGAATGAACACTAGGCGCAGGCTAGCAGGGCTGGGCGCGGGAAGTCCAGCAAATCCGGCCCCGATAACTCATTTTCTGGCCCTACACCTTCTGGCACTACAGATTTGGAAACCAGCCTCGAAAGCGGAAATCATCGAGATCCAGCAGGCCTGAGATGCTGCGGCCCAGAGAGCCGCCGAGCGGTCCTGCAGCGGGGTTTCACAGCCGCTTGCGGCTGTGCCGGGATGGGTGCGAGCGGGCTGGGCTGGGAGTGCGGGCCGCGCCGGGGCGAATCGCGGCCAAGCCGCCGCAGCGGCGTGGCAATGGCTCCCCCGGGGGCCGTCCGCAGCCTCGGCAGCGGGGCGGGAAGGCCCCGTCAAGGCGTGCGTTCTTGCGCCGTAAACTACTGTTTGACAGTTGGTTACGCTCCATGTTCGGTGATCGACGCGGCGGGCGCGAAGATTCCCGGAAGCGCGTCCAATGGCGGTGGGTGCCAGACCTGTTGCTTCCGCCGACAACAGGAACCAGTCCGCGGTCTGATCGCGGTCGGACCGCAAGCGCCAAGCAGGTTCAGTTGTCCGGGCCGCACCAAACCTACGTCGGTTATCGGGCGAGTGCCCGCCCTAGACCACACCAAATCGAGTCTCAGCTTGCCGGGCATAGAACGCAGTTGGGCCGCCCTTGCGATCCGAAAATGTTAAACATGGGTTAGTACCGCCAATGTAGCTTCTTTCGCATTAACCGCCTGTTCACCTCCCAGCCCGCGGTCTGAAATGGCCTCATCTACCTGATCGGCAACCGTGAACTTTTGATCACTTTCCGGCTGGCCTGCCAGAAACGCCGCAAATTCCAAGCCATTCTTTTCAAACGTCAGTTCCAATACTCTATGTGAGAGGCTAGCGATGTCACGGGTAGATAAGGATTCATCCGCCATCGTATATGGTCTAGAACGTTGCTCATATATTGCCAATACTTGTAACTTGATCGACTCGTCAATTGTGTTTTCTTGCGTGATGATTCTACGAGTATGATATGGAAGACAATACTTGTTTTCTTTCCTATGCCACCGGATTTCTCGCCCAGTGGGGTTCCTCTTAGAAGCCATGAGTCGTATTCTGTTTTCGAATATCGTTTGTACAAATGTCTTGGATGAAGGAAGGGCTGATTCAATCTTCTTCAAAATCTCATCTCGTGTCATGAATACATTTGTATCTGGATCTGTTCCCTCCAACGCCCAGAGAATCAAGCTATCAGTCACGGCTTCCCGCAAGTCTGTGTTTTTTCTTCTAAGTTCTATTTCTTGTCCTAGGAATACACATAGAGTACGGGCGGGAACTCTTGGAGAATCTCCGACAGTGGTTGCAGATCCCAGCTCGGATAAAAACGACAGGCTTGGCTTGAGATACGTATCAAATGCTGTTTGGGTTTGTGGGGAGTCGTTGATATTTGCGACAATCCAGTTCCGGTCTCGGATTCTAATCGTTACATCCAATTCGCTCGATAATTTCTCTTCCTCTTTATCGATCGCACTGACATGTATCGACGTTACATAGTTTAAGATTGCGGGATCGCGACCATACTCTCGTAGGCGCTTAATAGTTTGGCGAATCTTTGGTCGGTGATCCTTTTGGATAGAAGCCTGATAGAATACTCGTGGTCTCTGGTGGGGATTCTCAAATAGGTCGGTCGCTTCGAAAGCGTCTGCTCCGCCATCGTGAGTTCCCCCCAGTGGCACAAAGGTAGTGCCAACGATTGCAGGGTAGAACGATTTGAAGAACTGGGCTGGGTATTTGACTCCACACACCACTATATGTTGTGGTTGAGCATGGGTACTTTACTCCACAGCAGTTTTCCCCGTGGTCTGTCGGACTGGTTGGCCTCCAAGCATGGCCTTGCGCGGGACTGGTGCGGTAGCTACCGCCTGCTGGAGCAGTCTGTAGAACAACAGGCCGCGGGAGCGTGAGCTCCGGCGGTTGAAGCGGAAAGTGAATTCGTCCAAGTAGTAGTCCAAGTGTTGGTGCTCCACCGCGCCTTGGTGCGTCCCCAGCAGCCAGCGCTTGAGCAGGGCCGCGACACGATGCACTCTGGGAAACACCCGCTCGACCAGTTCCCGGTCCCCGCCCAAGACCGCTTGGTCGTGGCGGTAACCCAACTTCTGCAGCCGAGAGTAGCTGCTCCAACCGTCGGTACGGATCGTGCTGCCGGGCTCGACGGCCTCCTCCAGGAAATCCTCCAAACTCGCTGCCGCTGCATTGGGCACCCGCTTGAGCCGGACCCGCCCCATGCCGGCCCCGCGCTGCTCGACAGCGACTGCCACCACGGCCTTCTTGCCAAGCGATCGCCCGCGGGCTCCCACCTCCTTGCCGCCGACGTAGATTTCGTCCGCCTCTACCGTGCCCGTGAGCCGCTCGCGTCCCGGCTGCACCATCGCCCGCCGCAACTTGTGCATCCACGTCCAAGCTGTCCGGTATTGCCCCAACCCCAACACCCGCTGTAGCCCCAGAGCGCTGGCCCCGTGCTTCTGGGTTGTGACGTACCACATCGCTCGGAACCATAGCAGCAAGGGCTTGCGCGTCCCCTCGAAGATCGTCCCGACGGTCACCGATGCCTGATAGCGGCAGGAACGACAGATCAAGCGCTGTCGCGTGGCGCTGCGGGCCGATTTGGCTTGGCACCGCGGACAGACGAATCCGTCGGGCCAGCGCAACTGAGCGATGTACCCGCGACAAGCCTCCTCGGTTGCGAATCGCTGCTCAAACTCGACTTGTGTCTTCGGGTAATCTCGCTTCATGACCTAACCACAACATATAGTGGCGTGTGGAGTCAAGTACCTAGCCCAGTTGAAGAAATCTTCGAAGCTCGAGCCGTTCGTTCGCTCGAGAGCGATTTGCGCTAGTCGCTGGTCAACTTGCATGCCGGTTCGTTCTCCAGACCTTGGATTGGATCAAAATGCAAAGATCGGATGGGACTCGATTCTACGATTCGTCGATCGGCATGAACACGGACGACATTTCTGGGCGAGAAGGAAGGGCGCTAGCTATTGCTATTGATATCGAGCGCGGATCGTTGGGTGTTCGTTCAATCTAGTGCATGTCTCGCGACATAGATCGAATTCACAAGGCCGACCCGAGTGACCAGCCGCCTCCATCAGACCAATTACATTAGCATGATCAGGGGTGGCCTGCCGAGCTAGCGATTGGTCAAAGTCAGTTGACACCGGTGTAAGTTTCGGCATCACCATCAGGACACGCAAAGCATTGTCCTCGATGCGGCTGATGATCCGGCAATCGCCAACCCGATACTCCCAAAACACGCCGAGTCGCGAACCCTTGAGCGCCGTGCCGATGCGATTACCGCGTAGGCTCGGGTGGCGGAGCTGTTGAACGGCAGAATCCGATCGGCGAAGCCTAGGTCGAGCCATCGGCTCATGGCGACCTCCAGTACATTTCGTCGCCTGCTGGTCGGCATGATCGCACCGCCATAGAGGAGTTCCGCGTCGCTCACCGCTGTCAGACACAGCTCCTCCGTGGCACGGTCCGCGGTCCACGCCGAGACCGTGGGCGTCGGCTCGGGTCGCATGAGTTCGGACGCGACATTCGCGTCGATGGCGAGCCTGGGAAGCTGTTCAGGAAAAATCCGCAGGCTCGCGGATTGGGCCACGCGGGGGAAGTTCGAGTTCGATGCCGCCGAGAGGCGCGAAGCAATCGCGGGTGAACTTCGCTAGATCCCGAGGGACCGTCCGACCTCCACTCACAGTGTCGCGCGGGATGATGCTCACCTCCTCTTCAATGCGCCTCCTATTCGAGATTCGTGACGCTAGTTCCTTCCAAGTGCGAAATCGGAATCCAAACACCATGCGCTAATCCCCCGCAGGCTCCCGGATCAGGGCTCTACTGCCTTTTGACGACGCCTTCCGATCAAACAGCGCCGCCAGAAACGGATCTTGGGGTCGCCGCGCGTCCAGCCACCGACGAAGCTCCTCGTCGGACATGTCCCTGATCTCAGCGCTGATCCGATCCCGGGTCTCGCGCGTCCACTTCACGCAATCGAACGACTTGATGCCGGTTTCACTCTGCATTCTCAAGCTCCAAAGGGCTGCGGATGGCCACCCCGGGGTATCGCGTTCGCCCGCTCACCTCGTTGTACTTTCGGATTCGCGCCAGATTCACCATATGCCTGAAGTTCCAACATTCTTGCAGAAGTCTACTGGCAGGCACGAGACGGAGGAGAAGCCCTCGCCGGGACCCCACTCTACGCTCTGAACTGCCCCGGAGTGATCCAATTTGCTCAGGTGTGTCGGACTTGGGGGTGATAGGGTCAAACGTCATGCTCAAGGCCTTGGCGTACGAACCCTCGCCTCTCAGTTCGCCTGGGTAGGCGTTGAGCTCCTTCTTGTAGCTGGTCCACCTGGTTTCGGGAGAAGGCAGTCCGGTGCACCTCAAAGTCAAGGTAACCCTCGACGGAAGGCGCACACCCATTGCCGTCCGTCAGGTTAACGCCCTGTGGACCTCGAGCGCGGTTCGCTCGCGGTTCGTCCAGTGGCGGGAAGATATATTCGGTTAGGCGATCGTCACGGAACACGCGACTATGAACCATCGCATCCTTTGGCGCAACATTGAGGCTTGTCTTGACTCGCGGCACGAGCATTGGCGGGAGCGAATTGAAGAGTTCGGCCAAGTGCAGGCCGTCAAGGATAGGTCTGGCGGACGAGTCTGGACCGACGACCAAGTATTCGAAGCAATGCTGTTAGCCGTGTTGTCCAGTAACACGGTCTGGTCGAAAGTCGAGCGTGTTCTGGCGGATCTCTCGGAACTCTTCGACAACTTCAGCCTCGAAGCGTATGCGAGCCATTCGGACCGCGAAATAGACAACCGTTTCGTGCCTTGGTTCGAAGGCCGGAGCGCGGGCTCCATGTCCCTTCGGGGCGGCTTGGTGAATCTCGTGCTTGCGGCCCGCATCCTCTTGCGGCACAGCAAGTGCCATGGAAGTGCGGACGACTACTTCACCTCGCTCATGCATCAGTGTGCCGACGACCCGAAGCAGGCGGCAATGCGGCTCGGCGGACAGGGTGAGTACAAGCTGCCCTCGCTCGGCGTTGCTCTCGCTGCGGAGGCGTTGAAGAATCTGGGCTTCGACGTGGCAAAGCCGGACCGACACATGATGCGGGCGATGGGTTCGTTCGGGCTGGTTCGGTTCAACCGCTGGAAACAGGCGCTAGGAGGTAGAGGGTCCCCGGAGTCGCCATCAGGCAAGGAGCTGCTCGAAGTCATGACCGTTGCCGAACGGGTCGCGGAAGCGGCGGAAAGGTCCGTGGTGTTCGTTGACAATGCAATCTGGCTGCTATGCGCCAAGGGTGAACTGTACCTCACCAATTCGGAGCTTGCAGAGATTGCACACGAAGCTCGCGTGCCGAAACTTTCGGCGCAGGGACTCGGTGATGTCCGGCGCTCGCGCAGCAAAACGCAGAGAGACGGGCTGGCGACGATCCGGTTCTTCCACGAGCTTGACGGCCACCTCCACGAACTTCCGGACAGGGGGGCCTTTCGCGACGACCTCGAACTGCAAGAGTTCTTCGAGAAGCACTTGCGCGCCTTGATCGGCGTCGAATACCTTGCTTCGGATTACTCGACCGGCGAGCGTCACAGCCGCCGGATCGACACGCTGGGCATCGACGAGGCTGGGCGACCAGTGGTGGTTGAGTACAAACGACACCGGGATGAGAACGTCATCGGTCAAGGGCTGGACCATGTCGCTTGGCTGGAGGACCATCAGGCGGAGTTCCGAGAGCTCGTACGGGGGAAGCTTCGTGTCGCACGCCTCACGGGCGTCGAATTCGGGACACCGCGCCTGCTGTGCGTCGCCAGCGAGTTTCCACGTCAGGACCAGATCGCCGCGGAGAACAGCCGGCGGCGCGTCGAGCTGCTGCGCTGTCGACGTTACGCCGACGCCTACGTGGCCGTGGAGTGGGTCTTCGGCGGCGAAATGATCGATCCGGCACTGGGGCCTAGCGGATCTCCTCGCCGCAACACTGGCGAGGAGCGAGACTTGGATGCGCCGCGCTTGGTGAGATCCTCCGCACCCCGCGCTGGTGAAGATCCTGACTACTCCGTCTGCCCGGACTGGGTTAAGGCCAGCGAGGAAACTCGGACTCTGTTCCGCGAACTCAAGGCGTTGGTGGACCAGTTGGGCGAGGTGCGAACCGACCCCGTCGCGACTGGGGTCTCATTCAAGTGCATGGCTGCCGCCGGCAATCGCATGCAGGTCATTGCCCACGTCTATCTGCGTGTGCGGAGCGGGCTCAGGGTACTCATCCATGAGGATCTCGTGCGCGACATCCCGCTAGAGGACGGCTTCACCCACCCCTGGGCTGGCGGACCGTACCGAGAGATCGTCATCCGAGACAGGGAACAGATCCGAAAGGCGGAGCCGCTGTTACATGCGGCCTACCAAAGGCTCAACAGATCCGCATCCTAGATTGAGAGCTCGTGGAGACTGCCCGCCTGAACCCGGGGAGCGGGTCCGGGTGCGGCCATTCTGGCCGAAGGGGGATTGTCGGGCAGGTATTGTAAGCAACGGACTGGTGCCCGTTCCTCAGGGATTCGCCTTGCATGGCGAGGGGTTGCGCAACTTGAACATGTCAACGACGGACACCGCGGACTGAGCCAGCCACCGGGTGCGGCGGGGGTGCAGGTGCCAGGCGACCGTGCCCACCATCGCCGTGACCGCCGCTAGCGCTGTCATCGTGCCCTCTCCCGCACCTCGCGGGCTGTGGTAGTGCAATCGTCAAAGAGGGGTTCCCTAGCGATGGTCGACGGGGCGAGACACAGTCGTCTCGCCGACCTAGCCGGGAGGACTCGGAAACGATCAGGATGTCTCAGTCCGTCGACATACGCAATCCATATAGGGTGGAGGGGATTGAGGTGGTCCGATGTGTTTAGACCACTGGTCGGTGAATTTAAGGTGGACTCCGCTACTACTCTGGACTACCGACCGCAGTGATTGTACCTCAAGACACGGTCATCATCATCCCGTCTCCTTTCCTGCCTCCGCGGTTGCAGGTGCAGGACTCTGGACCTCTCCGAACGGGTCTGCCTGTGCCAAATTTGGACGGGCAGGCTCCTCGGCCTGGCGGCCCTGCTGGATCCGCTCGCAACGGCGCAGGCTGAACTCCAAATGCGGCCAGTACGAGTCCGGGAACGACTCCGTCCGCACCTCCTCCACCAAGCTGGCGAAGTAGCGCAGGCTGCGGACCGGCTCGCCGCGCGGCCGATCGAGCAGGCTCATCGACTTGCGCACGCTGCCCAGCAGAATCGCCCGTCGCACCGTTTCCAGCGACACCCCCGCGCGGTGCCAGTCTGCCGCCAAGCGTTCGTCGGCCGGTCCGAACCGACCCTGCACGCAGGCCGGCTGACAGAATATCCGGCGCACCTCCGTGACATACGTGCCGACGTCTGCGACCGTCTGCTCGGACGGCTCCGCTTCCGGCTGCCTCGCCACCTCATACGGCCAGTACTGCGGGCACACCTTCAGCCGCGAGCGGCGATGCTGGTTGGGCGCAGCTTGCAGCGCGCAGATCCCCTTGGCCTCCAATTCGCGCAGGCAGCGTCCCAGCGTCGAGCGGCTCTTGCCCAGCTGCCGGGCCAGCCCGTCCCGCTCGAACTCCAGACAGCCGTCGGCCCGCCTGGCCCTCAGGCATACGTGTGCGAACACCTTGAAGGCCGTGTCACTGAGCTCGTCCAGCGCTCGCTCGAAGCCCGCACCGGCCGCGAACCAACCGCGCTGGCCGCGCTTCAGTCGTACTCTCGGCTTCATCTTGCACCTCCTTGCTGCTGCAGTGCCTGCCACGGCGTCCGCCCCCCCAGCGCCGAGTGCGGCCGCAGGTGGTTATAGAACGCCAGCCATTCCGAGATCACCTCCCGCGCCGCGAATCCGTCCACAAGCTCCTGCAAATACACCGCTTCGTACTTCAGAGAGCGCCACAGCCGCTCGATGAACACGTTGTCCAGCCAGCGGCCCCGGCCGTCCATCGAAACCCGCACGCCGGCCTGCTGCAGACAGCCCGTGAAGGCCTGCGAGGTGAACTGGCTGCCTTGGTCGGTGTTGAAGATGCCCGGTGCACCGAACTGCTCCAGCGCCGCCTCCAGCGCCAGCAGGCAGAACTCCGTGTCCAGCGTGTTCGACAGCTCCCAGCTCAGCACCGCGCGGCTCAACCAGTCCATCACGACTACCAGGTACAAGAAGCCCCGCTGTAGCGGGATGTAGGTGATGTCCGCGCACCACGCTTGGTGCGGCCGCTCGATCAGCACGTCCCGCAGCAGGTACGGATACACCCGGTGCCCCGGCTCCGGCCGACTCGTGCGCGGCTTGCAGTAGACCGCCTCCAAGCCCATCGTGCGCATCAGCCGCCGCACCTTGTCCCGGCCGACCGGGTAGTTTTCTCGCTGCAGATGCCGGCTCATCTGCCGACTGCCGTAAAACGGGTGCGCCAGCGACAACTCGTCGATCCGCCGCATCAGCGCCAGCTGCTCCGGATCTGCCTCCCGCGGCTGGTAGTACAGCCCGGAACGACACACCCCCAGCAAGCGGCATTGCAGGCGCAGGCTGGCCTGCGGGTGGTCGCGCTGCACCAAGTTCTTCCGCGTGGTCCGGCTCAGCGTTCCCACGCGGACTTCAAAAAATCCCGCTCGACCACCAGCTGCCCGATCTTCTCGTGCAGCTTGCGGATCTCCGCCTCCCGCTCATCCTGGCCGGGCCCAGCACCCCGCTCGAACAGTTCCGCCAGCCGCTCGCTGGCGGTGCGCTTCCACTGGCTCACTTGGTTCGGATGCAGCTGGTGCCGCGCCGCGATCTGCTGCACGGTGCGGTCCCCACGCAAGGCTTCCATCGCCACCCGCGACTTGAACGCTGCCGTGAACGTCCGTCTTTTTGGCATCGTTGACTCCTTTCAACCCAGGCGGAGTCCACCTTAGCGTATGGTCTAAAATCCCCGGACCACCTCTGATTTCGAAAAGGAAATTTATGCGGCGGTCGAAGTCGGTTGTCAATCCGCCCTGCTGCGGCTTATCTCCTACGCGATGTTCAAGGAGATTCAGACGGCCCTGGACATCCATGCCCTCTCCAGTTGCCGTCCCTTCTTCGAGCGGGCTTTTGTTGGTCTTGCCGTTAGATTTTGCTCATGCAACAGGCCATTCGGCCACATGCACTGGTGTCTTCCTCAATCCGCCCTGCAAGACACGATATTCTTTACATGCCTGCTTAATGACGCTTCGATCTTCGTCAGTCCAATCGCACTGCTCGGCATAGACTAAGTCTTGAGAACTACCGCGCCCTTGCCCCGGAGGCTCTAGAGCGATTCCAACAACTCGCTTTAGGTGAGGATAAGCTTCCAATAGACCTCGTGCGTAGACTAGTGTGCATTCTGCCCTCTTCGCCCGATATTTCTTGTATCCGCCTTCCCTTTCCATCCAATTCAAGTATTTTAACGTGTGTATAAAAAACGCAGTCTCGTTAGGCCTTGCGTCGACTGAACTCATAATCGTTCGAAAGAAACGGTTTCGTGTCATCCCAATTTCCAGCGCTCCTCTTACCGCCTCTCCATGGCTTCGACGGGCAAAGCGAGGTTCCAGAGCCATGTAGCGGACCCCAAGCTCACTCTTTTTCAAATCGAATTCGTAACCATCTGGAGTGATTGACGTTCCATCGATAATGTGGGTCGTGAAATTCGTGATCAGGTCGTCCCAGAGATATGAGATTGTGTCCGCCTGCCTTCTTGCGACGTAACGGGCATCGCTGCGGAGATTCGAATAAAGGACGCGGGCGATTTCGATCTGCTCATGCTCCTCACCATTTAGCACAAAGTCATGGACGCCTTCGTCGTTTATGCGCACTGCGTAGTAGGCGAGCAGGTTTTCTTCTCCGTGCGCTTGAAGAAGACGGCCGGATCGAACAAACAGCTCTCTCTTATCTAGGTAGTCAGTGAAATCTCGGATCGTATCCAACTCCCTCATGATGATATCCAAAGCAACATCATCGATCACATGAACAAACGACCCAGCCGGATCCAAGTCACCTATCGCAAACGGTTCAATTTTGCCGGGTTCGCTTGACCAGTGTCCATTCGCTTTGATCGCAGGCTTTATAATCATGCTACCAGAACTGTCCGGAATATGTTCCCTGCATGCTTCGCCCGCGCCTTTTGCCACTACGACCCTATGAATTACTCTTTCTTCCGATGAGGGAAAGTTGATCGGAAAGTGGGTTTTGCATCCCCTATCTAGGAAAATGCGGTCCGGGTACTCGGTTATCCATCGTTCGGCACCCTTTGCTTGCTTTGCCGCATCGCGCACTGCGCGCTTAACCCATCGTTTCCAAGCAACGTCCAATTCACCGTTTGGCCACGTGATCGTCTTCTCACTGAAGATTATGATTCGTGAACCACACACCACAAGAAGATCGCATAGTTCCTTCCCATCTCCACTGCCCGATTGTTTTTGATCCCGATACAGACTCGGATACGACCACAAATTCAAGAAAGATTTGTCTGCTAGATTTGCGAGATACCGCTCCGAATCTGTGACGCCCTCTGCTTTGACAACTGGACGGCTGCATTGTTCTGAGAGCTCATCGACGCCCGTCGGTTTGCGTACCATTAAACCTTTCCCTCAACTGACAGTACCGGATCACGCGTCCCATGTCGCAGCCTCACAATAGCCTGCCGAACGCAACTTTGGCTCATGCGATCCGTGTTCCTTTCACCAGCATACCTGGATGCTCGACCGATCCAGCTTTCCTAACGATGCACTCCGGCACCCAAGTGAGTTCGTTTCCGCGATCCAGAGCGAGCGCTGATCCTCCTCTCGAATTGGTCCATGTTGAAATTGAGGAGGGCCATCGACGGCGAGGCAGCGATACAACTCCGAGGAGATGGTCGGCAAGCTACGGCAGGCGGAGGTGCTGCACGGCCAGGGAATGGCAATGGGAGAAGCGATCCGGCAACTCGGGATTAGTCAGGTCACGTTTTACCGGTGGCGAACGAACCACACATTCGGGCTGTCCTTCTGGGGGCGCTCCTAGGCCACGGTCTTGCCCATTCCGGGCTCGTCTCGCATGACGGCGACGCACCGGGACAGGAGCGTGCGCATATGACAGCACGGACAGCCCGGCGGGAAGTCTAAGGCCTGCTCCACTCCTTCTCCTCCGTGGCCTGACCTTAGACGGATACTATCGTTCTGCGGCGTTTCGGCCTTGCTTTGCTCGCCGCATCCAGAGGCGCTCGTATTTTCTCGTATAGCATGAATCGGTGCTCGAGTCGCTCACGCTCGAACTGGAACTCGCTTCGGTGATAGAGTCGGTCCACTGCGCGGTCTAACTTCTACGGAATGGCGGCACCATCAGTGCCCTATGGCATCTCGGGAGAATTCACTCGCAGGCAGATAAGCTCCTACCCCATCCGTCATCCCGTCGATCTGGAACGTGTCGCGAACCCGGACAGAGGTCACCGCCGGCCATTCTGTCGCCGGGCACGCGGCCTCCGCACGACGCGAGCTTCACGAACGAGAGCACGAAGCCAATGCGGGCCGACGATAGCCTCGAGCGCCATCACCGCTCGTAGAATAGTGGAGGGTAGTCTGCGGCGCATGAGTAGTCAAGCTGACATTGGTCCCGTGACCCATGATAGTTGCGCTACAGTTGCGTTCGGTCGCACATTTACTCTTATCCCTGATGAAGTGAAGCAGGACCTTGAGACACTTGAACGCGAGAGCGCGGTTTATGCGGACCACTGGATCGATGAACTCGGTGACTTCCGGCATGTGAGGATCGACTTCACGCCGGAGGAATGTAGCGAGTTTGCACGTCGGATGTGGGCGTACGAACTCTTCTTGCGATCCGATGCCCCGTGGGCCTCGAACGTGCAAGGAATTGATAAGGACGTTGCTCTGGACGCGGATACTTATGCTCCGGTACTAACTGATGAAGGCGAATTGAATCCTCTGCATCACTGCATCGCGGCGTTCTTGGGCAGCCACTTGGAGGAACTGGTGTGCTCCAGCAGCGAACGACAGACCGTGATTGACCTCAAGGGCAAAGAATCTGCACTCTTTGAGGTACGGCGTGCTTGCCAGTGTCTCACCGCCACTATTCGCTCGTTCAACAAACGAGAGAAGGACCTTGATCCATGGACGATCACCTGTGAGAAGGACGTCCGAGACCTCTTATACGTGATGCTGCGACCTAGGATCTTCGACATCATGAAGGAGGAGCCCATACCCTCGAAGGCGGGTACGTTCAAAATCGCCGACTTGTGCAGCAACGCTGTTCCGTTCTTGCTGGAGCTCAAGTGGATCGGGCGAAGTGGAACGGGCAATCAGAAGATCAGGGAGATCTATGAGGACATTCAGACGTATACAATGCATCCCGCTAGTCAAACGATTTTCTTCGTTATCGTTGATTCCATCCGGGATATCCAAGACCCTAGCCCATGTTTAACATTTTCGGATCGCAAGGGCGGCCCAACTGCGTTCTATGCCCGGCAAGCTGAGACTCGATTTGGTGTGGTCTAGGGCGGGCACTCGCCCGATAACCGACGTAGGTTTGGTGCGGCCCGGACAACTGAACCTGCTTGGCGCTTGCGGTCCGACCGCGATCAGACCGCGGACTGGTTCCTGTTGTCGGCGGAAGCAACAGGTCTGGCACCCACCGCCATTGGACGCGCTTCCGGGAATCTTCGCGCCCGCCGCGTCGATCACCGAACATGGAGCGTAACCAACTGTCAAACAGTAGTTTACGGCGCAAGAACGCACGCCTTGACGGGGCCTTCCCGCCCCGCTGCCGAGGCTGCGGACGGCCCCCGGGGGAGCCATTGCCACGCCGCTGCGGCGGCTTGGCCGCGATTCGCCCCGGCGCGGCCCGCACTCCCAGCCCAGCCCGCTCGCACCCATCCCGGCACAGCCGCAAGCGGCTGTGAAACCCCGCTGCAGGACCGCTCGGCGGCTCTCTGGGCCGCAGCATCTCAGGCCTGCTGGATCTCGATGATTTCCGCTTTCGAGGCTGGTTTCCAAATCTGTAGTGCCAGAAGGTGTAGGGCCAGAAAATGAGTTATCGGGGCCGGATTTGCTGGACTTCCCGCGCCCAGCCCTGCTAGCCTGCGCCTAGTGTTCATTCGCCGCTCCCCCTACCGCCGCGCTCCCAATGGCACCAGCTATGCCAACCACCGCCTCGTCCGCTCCGTGCGCGTCGCTGGCCGCCCCCGCCAGAAAACCCTGCTCAATCTCGGCGCCGGCTTCGACGTCCCCGCCGAGCACTGGCCGCTGCTCTGCCAGCTCATCGAAGCCATCGCCACCGGACGACCTCTCCCGCCCCGGGCGGCTGCCGCTGACCTGCTCGCGCGCGCCCGACAACTCGCCCGCCAACTTATCGATTTCCACGGCTCCCTCGGCGACGACAGCCCCTCCGAGCTGCTCTACGTCGAGGCCGATTCCCTGCGCTGCGAGCGCCCCCGCTCGGTCGGCGTCGAGCACGCCGCCCTGTGGGCCCTGCAGCAACTCGGGCTGCCCGCTTTGCTGCGCTCGCTCGGGTTGTCCCGCCAACTGCTCGCTTGTGCCCTGGGCTCGGTCATCGGCCGCCTCGCCGGCGTCGGTTCCGAACGCGCCGCCAACCGCTGGCTGCGCAGCGAGTCCGCCCTCGGCGAACTGCTCGACCAGCCCTTCGAGCCGATCTCCCACATGCAGCTCTACCGCGCCTCCGACGCCCTCGTAAAGGACCGTCAGACGATCGAGCAGCAGGTCTTCCAAACCAGTCTGTCGCTGTTCGATTTGCAGCCCAGCATCACCCTGTTTGACCTCACCAACACCTACTTTGAGGGCGAGGCCCTGCGCCAGCCGCTGGCCCAGCGCGGCCATTCCAAGGAGCGGCGCTCGGACTGCCCCTTGCTCACGCTCGCCTTGGTGCTCGACGGCAGCGGCTTCGTGCGCCGTTCGCAGGTGTTCGCCGGCAATGTGCAGGAGGCATCGACCCTGCAGGACATGCTGGAGCGGCTGGGCGCGGGGCGCGGCGCGCTGGTGGTGATGGACCGCGGCATCGCGACCGAGCAAACGCTGGCCTGGCTGGACGAGCAGGGCTACCGCTACCTGGCGGTCAGCCGGGAGGGCCAGCGGCGCTTCGAGCAAGCCCGGGCGGAGTCTGTGCAGACCGCCTCGGGGGGGCAGGTGCAGGTCGAGCGGGTGCTGGGCGAAGACGGTCGGCAGGTGCGGCTGTACTGCTATTCGCAGGCCCGGGAGAAGAAGGAGCGAGCGATCGAGGATCGGCGGGCGCAGCGCTTCGAGGAAAGCTTGGAGCAGTTGCACGCGGGGCTGTCGCGGCCGAAAGCGCGGCGCAAGCTGGCTGCGATCCAGCAGCGCCTGGGGCGGCTGCAGGAGCGCAGCAAGGGCGCTTCACAACATTACAAGGTCACGCTGGAAACGGACCAGAGCGAGCAGAAGGTGACGGCGGTGCGCTGGCAGCGGCAGCCGCTAGAGGGCTCGCGGGCGACGCACCCGGGGGTGTACAGCCTGCGCAGCAACGACACGAGTTGGGAGGCGGAGGCGATGTGGCGGGCCTACGTGGGCCTGACGGACGTGGAAGCGGTGTTCCGCAGCCTGAAATCGGAACTGGGCCTGCGGCCGGTGTACCACCACAAGCCGGAGCGCTCGGAAGGGCACCTGTTCATCACCGTGCTGGCCTACCAGGCGGTGCAGGTGATCCGGCGCAAACTGCGCCAGCACGGCGAGCACTCCAGCTGGGCGAGCTTGCGGCAGGTGTTTGCCACGCAACGGCGCGTGACGACCACTCTGCAGTGCGCTAACGGGCAGACGCTGCACGTGCGCCAGACGACGCAGCCGGAGGCGGAGTTGCAGCAGTTGTACTGTTGAATTTCAGATAGATTCGTGCGGACTTTTTCAGATTATTTCCTGCTGTAGTGGAGAAATTTTTCAAGTAGATTCGCTACTGCAGGAGGGAGTTAAGGGCAATCAGCGGCGGTGCGGTCGGGGAAGGGAGTCGACGGCGGAGGTTTTCCGGAAGTAGAGATAGGCGGCGTGTTGTAGCCGGGTCGCGGGGGTGCGATCGGGCAGTCGATGGGGGTGAATAGGGACAGCTAGCGTGGCTGGGAGCGGCGCAGCAGATCGTTCCAGTCCTTGGCGCCGACCGGCCGGAGGCGGCTGCAATGGGGGGTGTGGCGGCGGAGGGAGTCGGCGGCTTGGTCGCCGGCGCGGTCGGCGTCGTAGGCACACAGGATGCGCGGTGCGCGGAAGGCTTGCAGCCAGGGCGGGAGAGAGGTCGCGATGCCGGCGGTGGAGGCGAGCAGGGTATCGGGTGGCAAAGTGGGAGCCAGCAGGCGGAGCGCGGCGAGGGCGTCGAGGGCACTCTCGACGAGCAGGATGGCATCGAGATCGTCGATGTTGGCCGGCAGCCAGAAGCCGCCACGGGCCTTGCGGGAGCCGGGCGCCATGCCCTTGAAGGTGCGGCCGTCGGGAGCCGGGCGGGTGCCGACGAGCTCGGCGCCGACGGGATGTTGGTGGCGGTCGCGACAGACGAAGACGGCGTTGCGGCGGGAATCGGCGTAGAGGATGCCCTCTTGGCGGCAACGCTCGAGCAGGGCGGGGTCGAGCCCGCGGGCGGTGGCCAGGAAGTCACGCACGGGGTCCCAGAGGCGGTCTGCGGGGGGTGGCAGGCGCAAGCCGTGGCGGCGAGCGGGCGGGGTGGCAGGCGCAGGCTGGGGGAGGCCGCCGTGGCGTTCGAGGAACTCGACGGCGGCGCGGAAGCGGCAGCCGCGCACGTGCATGACGAGATCGATGGCACCACCGCCGCCGCGCCCCTGGCGGTGGTCGAAGAACTGCGCGCCGCGGATGCTCAGCACGGAGCCGGGCCGCTTCCAGCGGGCCGGGTTGGCGGGATCCTTGCGGTAGCCGAGTTGGACGGCGAGCGGTTCGAGCGAGCCGTCGCGCACCTGCGCGGCGCGTTCGCGCCAAGGGTCGTTGAAGGGGGTCACAGGCGCACCTCGGCACAGGCCTGTTCGAGTTGCTCGGCGGAGACCTGGCGAGCCTGGGCGCAGGCTGCGGCGGCGAGGGCGAAGTGGGCGATGCGGTCGACCTGGCGGGGCAGGCCGCGCGAGGCCTGGAAGAGGGCCTCGAGGGCATTGGGCTCGAACAGCGGCAGGTCGCAGCCGGCCAGGCGCAGGCGGTGGGCGAGGTAGGGTTCGAGTTCGTCGCGGGCGAGGCCGGCGAGCTGGTGCTGCACGGCGATGCGCTGGCCGAGCGATTCGTGCACGGCCATGGCGAGGCGCTTGCGCAAGGAGGACAGGCCGGACAGCAGCAGGCACAGGCAGCGCTCGGCATCCATCTGGAAGTTGGTGAGCAGGCGGAGCTCCTCGAGCACGTCGTTGCGCAGGTTGTGGGCCTCGTCGATGATCAGCACGGGCAGCTGGTGGGCCTCGCGGGCGAGGCGGGCGATTTCCTCGCGCAGGGCGCGGAAGGCGGGAGCGCGGGAGCGCTCCGGCTGCAGGCCGAGTTCCCAGGCCAGGGTCTGGTACATGTCCAGCACCGAGCCGGTCGTGAGCGCGACGTAGGCGACGCGGAAGAGGCCGGGGTGCAGGCTGGCGGCGAACTGGCGGCAGGCGGTGGTCTTGCCGCAGCCGACCTCGCCGGTGAGCAGGCCGATGCCGCGCAGTTCGAGCAGGTGCTGCAGGCGGGTCTGGGTCTCGATGCCGGCCTGGGCGGGGAACAGCTCGTCGGTTTCGGCGGGGGTCTGGAAGGGGTAGCGGGTGAGGGCGAAATGCTGTAGGTAGGTCATTGCCGGGGAGGCTCCTGGGAGGTGTCCGGGCGCTCGAGCGCGCTCAGGCGCAGCGGCGGGGCCGGGGCGCTGGCGTCCGCGCTGCGGTCGTCGGCAGCGTCAGCGGCATCCTCGGAGCGCGGGTCGGGGGTGCGTCGGATGAGGGCGTTGGCGTGTGCGTCGAGCAAGGTCGCGCAGCCGGCCGCGCGGCCCTGGTGCAGGACCGGGACGGGCCGTCCGGGCGGTGCGGCGGGATCGACCAGCAGGACGATCCGCTGCCCGACCAGTTCGGCGCCCACCTCGTAGAGGCGGCCCTGGAAGCTGACGGTGCGGTCCTTGGCGACGCGGCGGCGGTGCTGGAAGCGGAAGATCGTGTCGAGCTCGTCGTCGGGCGGGGCCGGGCGCAGGCGGCTGGCGGCCAGCGCCCATTGGTCGAGCGGGGTGCGCTGGTGGTCGAGGCCGCGGTGGGGAGTGCGGTGGTACTCGCCTTCGATCCAGGCCCCGAGACGGCGGTTGAGGGCGTCGAGGCTGGCGCTCGCGGTCTCGTCCAGGGTCGGCAGGAACTGGGCTCTGCAGGTCCTGAAAAAACGCTCGATTTTCCCCTTTCCCTGCGGCGCGTAAGGTCTCGCATGGATCAAATGGATGCCAAGGCTGGCGCAGATCACGGACAGGTGGCGGGAGCGGTAGGAGGCACCGTTGTCGCAGTACAGTCTCTGCGGGACGCCGCGTTTGAGCAGGGCCTGGCGCAAGACGGGCAGGAACGCCTCGGCGCTTTCGGAGAAGGCGAAGGCGGCGTGCGGGATGACGCGCGTGGCATCGTCAATGACGGCCAGCAGGTAGGCCTTGCGCCGCCGCCGCCGGTCGTCGGGATCGCTGCCGACCTTGGGGCCATGCATGCAATCGGCCATCCACAGCGCGCCCGCGTCGGGGTAGCTGAAGCGGCGCCGGTCGCGGCCGTCGGGACGGTCCTTGGCCGGCCCCGTCAGGCCCTCTTGGCGCAGCAGGCGGTAGACCGTGGCCGGGGCCAGGGCGGTCGTCGCGGGCACGCTGCCGCTGGCCCGCGCCTGGCGGATCAGCGCGCGCACCGACAGCCGGCGGTTGGCCTCCTTGAGGCGCACCAGCAACTCGCAGACCGCTGGCGGCAGGCCGCGCGGCTGGCCGCGATCCTGGCGCCGCTTGGGGTACAGCGCGTCGAAGCCGCCGTCTTCGTACAAGCCCAGCCAGTCGCGGATGGTGGTGATGGCGACGCGCGTGCGACGGCTGCCGGGAATGGCGTGCGCGCGCCCGGCCTTGTCGCGGATCAGGGCCCAGCGCTGGGCCGATCCTGGCGGCAGGCACAGGATCTCCGCAATCACGCTGTAGCGGAACAGGGCGATCTCGCGCCGGAGGTCTGGGAGCTTGTCTGGCATGCTGGCGGGTCCTGGCGAGCCGTGCGGGCGGCCCGCTCTCCCGACTCTAGGCAGGCCGGCCGGGCGGCGAGCGGCCCGTCGCGTGTTGCACGGGCTGAGACGCCGGTTTGACCGCTGGAATCCGTCGCGAAAACCCGACCGGGACCGGCAGCACCGCCAGTTCTGTGGCCGCGACGGACCGCAGCGTGACCAGCACCGCAGCCGTGCCCAGAGCGCTCCCGAACGCCTCCACGGTCGGCTCCACACGCCCGCAACTCTCCGGCAACAGGGTCGTCAGCAGCGCCAGGCACAGCCGCACGCGCTCGACGCGCCGGGCGACCCAGCGCCGCGCCCCGGCCATCCCCACGTAACGCGACGAGTGCAGTCGCTTCCACCCGCCGCGCGGAAAGCCGGGCTGGACGGCCGCTCGGACCACCTGCTCGACCTCGGCCAATGTCCCGGGCAGGTGCGCTGCCAGACAGTCTGGCAACAGGCTCACCGTCTGCCCGCTCTGCGGGCATCGGAACCGCCGCACCCGCACGCCCTCGGGGATCTTGCGGGCGTAGCTGCCGTGGGGCCGCAGCTGGCAACCGCCCTGCTGGTGGAAGGGGCAGGCCGGCACGCTTGCATCGCGCCACGCCTTGCGGCTAATGTATTCCTCGACGGTGAGGTCTGTGTTGTAGCGAACTTGGAAAGCGCCGTCCACGGCCCGGCGAGCTGAGATCGCGCGGGCCACCCTATTGAACCGGGCCGCCTCCGCGCATGCAACCGCGCCGCGAACGGCCCGGTCCCCTGTCGCACCCGCACGGCGGCCACACAGCGCTTCAGCAAACCCTCTGCCGCTCCGGATTAATCCGATTCTTCAGCAATCCGGAATCGAATTAATGCGACAAATCCTCGCGTTGTTTCACTGAAATATTGTGAAAAACAACAGTACGAGGCTCTGGGGATCGACGAACTCCCCGGCCAGACCTGCAAGATCCTGCTCTGAATCCGGCCCCAATTTCATTAGCGCGCACTTTGTAGTGCAAGTCGCGCTTTCTGGAGCGGTCTAACTCCCTGTTAATCAATCACATCCTAAAATCCAATGTTAAACATGGGCTAGGACCCGGTCCCAGCGCAGGGCGTGGGGGGCGTAGTATTGACGCTTGAACCGCCATTCGTGGACCTCGCGCACTGATACAGCGTCGGTCGGAAGGTAGGCCGCGCAGGCCTCATAGTCCGATGTGCCCGCACTGGCCGGGGCCGGGTCGCTGGGCACCGGCGGTACGGGCGACGGGTTGCCTAGGGAGCCCCAAATGGTGAAGTCGACGGAGGGCGCGCTGTTCAGCGAGTTGGGGACGCCCGTCACGCCCATGTAGTCGGGGGTCTCGGCAATGAACACGCGGAACCGCTCGTGAGGCTCCGCGCGGGCTTGGTCTGTCACGGGGATGTGGACAAATGCGGGCTTGCCCAACCCGACCACAGACACCGAGTAGTAGACCGTGCTTGAGGCGGTGTCGCGCTTCGGCTTCCCGACCCATGCATAGTCGTCAGCGTATGCGTATGCTCGGCCGAGGTCGTCGAAGTCGGTACTGAGGTTCTGCACGCCGAGGGTGACCATGAAGGCCGTGGAGGAGCCTCTCGTTACGCCGTCGACCGTCACGGGCACATTCTTGCCCACGTTGCCGGGCAGCAGCACCGTCACCTTGCCTCCTGCGTCGACGATGCGGCTGCCGAGCCGTTCCCCCCCGAACACCTGCAACCCGATGTTGTGGCCGCCGCTGAGCGAACTCTCCTTGACGAATACCTTGGCGCTCGTCTCGCCCGGCACGAAACCGACCCCGGTGATTCCCGTAACCGAAGTGAGCCGGAAATCTGCCGTGCGGATGCCCGAGGAGGAACCGTTCACGGTGTTGGCCGCGGCGTTCAGCTGGAGTCGTATGTCCTGATTGTTCATTGGAGCGCTCGGACCGGTGATCGTCATCGTCCCCGTGCTCGTGGTGCCGCTGGTGTGAGACGAAAGCGCCACGCCCGTGCCGGACACGCTCGCTCCGGCATTCAGAGTGAGGCTATAGTCCACCGTCAGGGTCTCTCCCGAAACCAAGGCACGCGACAAGCGCAGTGCCATGGTCGCCGAATCGCCGCCGCCCTCGCGGGCGATCGCGTCCCGTGCGTGCAGCGACACTCTCGGGGGCGGGATGTCATCGTTGGTGATGGTCACCGTCGTTGTCGATGGCGAGACCACGTCGACCCGCGACTGCCCGGTGGTGAGCGCTACGGTGAATGTCTCGTCCCATTCTGCGTCGCCATCGTCAGTGATGGGGACGGAGACATATACGGCTGAAATGCCTCCGGGAATCATGAAGTTGATCGCGTCGCTGTCATAGTCGACGCCCGATCCCGTGCCGCCGCGGCCCCCGGTGGCCGTTCTGTCCGACGGTGTCAGCGTCAGGCTGATCGGCACGTCATTGTCGCCGGGAGACACTCCTCCCGCTCCCCTGACAGAGCCCGTCTCGATGGTGAGCACCACCTTGCCGGCGTTTTCCGCCACCATATAGGTCGCACCACTAGTGTCGCGTTAGAAGTTATTGAAAACAAAGGGCTTACGAATGAGGCCATGGCTGAATCTGTAGCGTCGTTCTATAAGTGCTTTGTTTTCAATGATTTGGATTTCCCGCCAGAGGCCAGTTGCAGCGAAAAAAGTGTGCGATTTCCGGGCTCCACTCACCTCTTCGACTTGCCAGACGGCACCGCCAACGGGCTTGGCGCACTGCTGCAAGGCGGCCTGTCGTGGGCAGCGCGTGGTGCCTGCGGTCGTTCCGGCCGATGTGGTTCGGGCAATGGTGTTGCAGATTCCGAAGGAAAGTGAACAGTCGTTCCGATTGAAAATGAACGCCGATTCCGATCGAAAGTGAACACCTGTTCCGATCGAAAGTGAACGCCGATCGTCTCCGCTAGGAGAGGGTCGGAGCGTCGCGACCGAGTGACGGGCGAACGAGCTCCTCCCCGAGGAGGAGTTTGCGCATGCCAAGAGCGCGGATAGCGATGCATACGATTCAAGAGATTCTGAGGTTGCGCCACGAGTGCGGCTGTTCCCAAAGGGAGATCGCGCGCTCGTGCGGGTTGGCCACGGGCACGGTCAACAGGCTGCTGCGGCAGGCTGAGCAGGCCGGGCTGGAGTGGCCCTTGCCGCCGGATTGGGACGAGGCGGAGTTGCACCAGCGGCTGTACGGACGGCCCGCGGGAGCGCGGCCGAGCGCCCGCCGCGAGGCGCTGGACTTCGCGGCGGTGCACAAGCAACTGTCGCGGCGCAAGCATCTGACGCTGCAGCTGGTGTGGCAGGAGTATCGCGAGCAGCATCCGGACGGGTACGGCTACAGCCAGTTCTGCGAGCTGTACCGGGACTGGAAAACGCGCCGGGACCCGGTGATGCTGCAGGAGCACAAGGCCGGGGACCGGATCTTCGTCGACTACGCCGGCGCTACGGTGCCGATCTACCTAGTGGAGAGCGCCGAGCCGCGCCCGGCGCACGTCTTCGTGGCGGTGCTGGGGGCGAGTTCGTACTTCTACACGGAGGCGAGCTGGGGCCAGGACGTCGAGTCTTGGATTAGCGCGCATGTGCACACCTTGGAGGACTTCGGCGGGGCGGCGAACACGTGGGTGCCGGACAACCTGAAGTCCGGCGTGACGCGCGCTTGCCGCTACGAGCCGGTCCTGAACCGCAGCTATCGGGACATGGCGCGCCACTACGGGATGGCGATCGTGCCCGCGAGGCCGTTTCGTCCCAAAGATAAAGCGAAGGTCGAGAAATGCGTCCAGCTGGTCGAGCAGGGCCTGCTCGAGCCGTTGCGGCACCAGCGTTTCACAAGCCTGGCTGAGCTCAACGAGGCGCTGCGCGAGCGGCGGGCGGAATTGAACGCGAAGCCGTTCCAGAAGCGGCCGGAGTCGCGCCGGGAGCTGTTCGAGCAACTGGACCGTCCGGCGCTGCGGCCGCTGCCGGCCCGGCGCTACGAGTACGCCGCCTGGAAGCTGGCGCGCGTGAACATCGACTACCACGTGGCCGTGGACGGGCATCGCTACTCGGTGCCGTGCGAGCTGGTGCGGGAGCAGGTGGAGGTGCGCCTGAGCGCGCAGTGCGTGGAAGTTCTGCACCAGGGCCGGCGGGTGGCCGCGCATGCGCGCAGCCGGACACAGGGCGGGTTCACCACCGAGCCGGGGCACCGTCCGAAATCCCATCGGGAGCACGGCGAGTGGCCGCCGGAGCGGATGCAGCAATGGGCCGCAACGGTGGGTCCGAGCACGGCGCGGGTGGTTGCGGAATTGCTGGAGCGCAGTCGCTTCCCGCAGGAGCGCTACGGCAGTTGCCTGGGCATCATCCGCCTGGCACGGCAATGCGGGGAGGAGCGGATGGAAGCGGCCGCGCGGCGGGCGCTGCACTACCGCACGGTGAGCTACGCCAGCCTCAAGGCGATCCTGGCGAGCCGGGCGGAGCGGCAGCCGCTGGAGGGCGAGCCGTCCAATGGCAGCAAGCCGGTCGAGCACGGCAACATCCGCGGTGGCGAGTATTACGGGGAGGGGGCCGCGAGCGGCCCTGGGGAGGAGCCAACATGTTGATGCAACCGACGTTAGAGCAGCTGTACGGGATGCGGCTGAACGGGATGGCGGAGGCGTTCCGGCGGCAGCTGGAGGATCCGGCGGCGAGCGAGCTGGCATTCGAGGAGCGCTTCGCGCTGCTGGTGGAGTCGCAGTGGACGTGGAAGGAAAGCCGGGCGCTGACGCGGCGGCTGGCGCTGGCGAAGCTGAAGCAGCAGGCCTGCCTGGAGGACATCGACTTCCGGCATCCGCGCGGGCTGGAACGGGCTCGCTGGATGAGCCTGGCGCACGAGTCGGCCTGGCTGCGTCGCAAGCAGAACGTCGTGCTGGTCGGCCCCAGCGGAATCGGCAAGAGCTTTCTGGCGTGTGCCTTGGCGCAGCGAGCCTGCCGGGACGGCTTCAGCGCCCTGTACACCCGAGCGCCGCAACTGTTCCGGGAACTGCACGGCGCGCGCGCCGAGGGCAGCCTGTCGCGCCTGCTGGCGAAACTGGCCAAGATCGACGCCCTGGTCGTCGATGACTTCGCCCTGGCACCGATGAGCGAGTTGGAGCGGCGCGACTTTCTCGACATCTGCGACGACCGCTACCGGCTGCGCTCGACGATCCTGACCTCGCAACTGCCGACCGACCGCTGGCACGGACCGATCGGCGACCCGACCGTGGCGGACTCGATTCTGGACCGCATGGTGCATCACGCGCACCGTTTCGAGTTGCAGGGAGAGTCGCTGCGCAAGGTCCGCGGCCGGGCCGAGATCACGGCCGGCGAAGAGGGGCCGGCATGAGCGCGGGCTACCGGCTCAAGCGCCGCGGCGGCTTCTTCGCCGCCGGGGCGGAATTCGAGCGAGCGCTGGGCGAACTCTCCGACGGTGCGTTCAAGCTCTACGCCCACGTCTGTTTGCAGGCCGAACGCGCCACGGGCCGGCTGGCCTTCGAGCGCGCCGCGCTGGCGCGCCGGCTGGGCAAGAGCCGCAGCGCCCTGGGACGCCATCTGCGCGAACTGGTCCGCGCCGGCGTGTGCGACCTGGAAACCGCTCCCAACCAGCACCGCCGCTCGGTGCTGGCCGTGCGCGACGCCTACTGGCCCTATCGCGCCGCGCAGGCCCCGCCGCCAGCCCGCCCGGAGGGCGCGGCCGGGACCTATGTCGAGGCCGTGCGAGAGGCCTTCCTCTCACCCGCTTGCGTGCAGGCAGGATTCGGCCCCGCCGACGAGCGTCGGGCCGCCGACTGGCACGCCTCGGGCGTGCCCTTGGAAACGGTCCGCCGGGCGATCCTGCTCGGCTGCGTGCGCAAGTCCATGGCCCTGATCGAGCGGCCCGCCGCGCCGCCGGTACGCAGCTTGGCCTACTTCGAACCGCTGCTCCGCGAAGTCGAGCGCGAGCGCTTCCCGGCGGCCTACTGGCAACACTTGGAATTCAACCTCGGGCGTTGCGAAGACTACTGGCAGCACAGGCCCGGCCACGCACCGGGCCGTGCCTGCCCGAATTTGGAACAGGCAGGGCGGCCGCCGCTAGGCGCATCCCCCTCGTCGTCCGCAGCGGACAGTAAGGAAGGAAAGACGAGATGATGATGACTGATTCTCCCCGTATGCACGGGGATCCACTTGACGGAGGTGCCTCCGGAAGCGCATTCTGAAACCGGCCGCGTCGCTTCGCTCCGAGGTGTTCACTTTCCTTCGGATTGAGTGTTCACTTTGAATCGGAACGAGCGTTCACTTTCCTTCGGATTGAGCGTTCATTTTCGCCGGAATCCGCAATGGTGTTTCCGGGTCCAGACAGCCTTGGTCGCATGCGGTCGGCTCCGGTCAGGTCTCGAAGAGCGGCAGTTGCCCCGTCAAGGCTGGTCCGGGTGGCGGCCAAGATTCCGTAAGTAACTCATAGAGTGAGGTAACTACTCACCCCTCGGTTGGTGTCGAGGCGTGAGTTGGTGTCGGGCCATAGTCTTGTTCGAGCGTGGCGACAGCGTTGCCGGCGAGCGCGATTTGAATGGCGACCAGAGGATTGTAGCCGTGCGCTTCCATGGACTGCAGGTAGCCGGAGATGCGGGCATAGGCCTCGCCGTAGGCTAGCGTGCGAAAGCAGCCCGAGACTTTCATCTTGACTTTGGACATGCGCAGTCCGCGCTCGCCGGCGTTGTTCGTAAAGCTGACGTCGGGGTCGCTCAGGAAGCGCAGCACGGACTCTTCGTGCTGGGCGAGCCGCTCGTGCAGGTTGTGGGCATCGGATTTGGCGATTGGTCCGCGTTGGCCCTGTTTGCGGGGCGGCAGCGCGGGCAATTCCTTGCGGCCCTGGGTCAGGATGGTGCGGTAGCGCTTGCGCAGGGCCTTGCAGGCGGCTGCGCTGAGGGCCTTGCTCGGGCTGGCATTGACCAGGTGACAGGCCTGTTGCAGCAGGGCTTTCATCAGCCGCGCCCAGCGGTAGCCGTTGGACTCGACAATGAAGGTCAGTTCACGGATTAAGTGCGCCCCGCAGAGCTGGTGCCGGCAGTCGGCGTAGCTGAGGTAGGAGGCCCAGCAGTCGTGCACCAGCGTGCCGTGATAGCTGGGGATCAGGCCGATCGCCTCAATGGCGGCCTTGCCGCGCTTGGGATGCAGGAACTTCAGCGTCAGCGAGCCATCGGTGAGGATGTGCAGCCAATGGTTCTTGCGGTCCACGCGCAGGCCGGTTTCGTCGGCATGCAAGGCCGGAGCTGCCAGCAGGTGGGCGCTGGCGGCCTCTTCCCAAGCTTGCAAGGCCTGCTGCAGGCGGCGGATGTAGCCCAGGCAGGTGGCCTCGGACAAGCGCAGGCCGGAGATCGCCCGGACCAGTTCCACGACGCGCCGCAGGGAGAGCATATGGGCCACCAGCAGGTTGATGATGAACGCCTGCAGGCCGCTGCCATACTGGCGCGGGCCGGGCATGCTGGCGGGGAAGGCTGGCTTGCAGCGGGCCTGGCAGTCGGGGCATTGCTTGACCTCGGCGGTGACGCGCTGCTCGACCACCTGAAACACGATGTCGTACAGCACGCGGCGTTCGCGCTCGGTCGGAGCGACATCCGACAGATCGGCGCCACAGCTGTCACAGGCCGCCACGGTGAGCGTTTCCTCGGTGGTGACTCGCTGCAGGGTGGAGCAGCTGCGGTCTTCGGCCGGATTTGGCTTGCGGCCCGACTTGGCGCGCCGCGCGGTTTCGTCCTCGGCCTCCATCTGCGAGGGCGGGATGGAGGAGTTGCGGCTGGTTTTGCGGGTGGTCTTTTCCAGCAAGACCGTCAGCAGCAGTGTCAGCAAGGGCATCAGCGCCTGTAGCAGGGTGTCCAGCTCTGGCGGCACTTTGCCAGCCTTGCGGAGGGCCTCGAGCTTGTCTTGGAAGGCCTGCAGTTCGGCGCGCAGGGACTTGTCGTGGACCGTCGGCATCACTCGGCCTCGACCGCCATCAGGGCGGCCAGCACCGCCAGCCGCTCGCCCGGCTCCATGGCTGCGTAGCGCCTGCCCCAGTTGGCGGCCTTGCGCTTGATGCACTGCCGCTGCGTGCAGTTCTGGCCCGCGTAGGTGTGCCAGTGCGGGCGCCCCGGGGCGAAGTTGCACCACAGCTTCTCGGTCACCACCCCGGCCTGGTTCATCACCTGCAGCGACAGGCTGTGCCAGCCTTGCAGCGCTCGCTCGTACAGTGGCGAGGGATAGCCGGAGATCATCACCTGGCAGGGCAGGCCCTTGAGCAACGCCAGCAGTTGCTCGTGATCGGCCGGCGTGTAGTCATAGCGGTAGCGGCGCTGCGACTTGCGGGTGCTGTGCAGATAGGGCGGGTCGCAGTAGACCAGCTCGTCGCCCGCAAACGGGAACTGGGCCAGGAAGCGGTGGCAGCAGCCGTGCACCAGTTCCACTTCGTACGCACAGCGGAACGCACGGAGCGAGCGGGCGTTGCGATCAATGCCGATGTTGCGCAGCGCCGGCGGCTTGCGCTGCATGAGCGCGCCGCCGCCGAGATGGGTCTCGATATAGGTGGCATGCGGCGGCATGGCCGCGATCAGCGGCTGGCACAGACCCGAGGTCGCCTTCGATCCGTACCAAGCTCCCATCGCCGCGTGCGCTGCCGAAGGCTCCCTTAACCAGCAACATAGGCGGCCACAACCAGATTGTCAAGCGCGCCAGCGGCTGGGCCCGCAAGCGAGCCGCTGGCCGCTCACAACGGTTCCCGCTCAGAGCCAGCACCCCGCCACGAGCAACCGTTCGAAACCGACCCGGCCCCAACCAGCGCAAGCATTGCTGCGCGTGAGCTCAGGCGACAAGACACATAGTCAAAAAAGGGCCTGAGTAGTTACAGAGTGAGACTTGTTCGAACGGTGTGACCGAGATGGTCTGCATCATGCGGTACGGTGACAGTTCAATGTCGAGTTCCTTGCGGATGATCGCCACCAAGGCATACACGGCCACCGCAATCCAGATTTGCGACTTCACAGCGTTCTCCGAAGTTCCGAAGAAACGTTGAATCTCAAGGTGTTGCTTTCATGGTAAGTTCCCGCTCATGTTGAGTTGATGCGGTAACCCGTTGAGCGGCCAGCAGTTGCCGAACAGGAACTTACCATAACTCGACGGAGGGAAGGCCTCCTCAGAGTGATTCCAGCCAAGTGATCACGGTCTGGTCTGCCTGCCATTCAGCTGGTTGTGCGTCGATGTCCGCAGCCGCCCGGGCCTTCTCGATCGCCTCCCTCTTCGCTGCAAGATCCACCGAGGCATACCGGTTCGTGCTTTCCAGGCTGGCGTGGCCGAGCCAGTGACTGATCGTCACAATGTCGATTCCGCCTTGGAGCAGATGACAGGCCGCGCTGTGTCGCATCATGTGAGGATGAACGGTTCGACCTGCGAGACTGCGGGCCGATTGAGATGCCTTGCAGGCATGCTTCCCAAGGATGTACCGCACGCCGTGTCGACCGAGGGGCTGGCCGTGGCGGTTGCGGAACAGGGGCCGCTCATCTTCGGTCTGCAAGCCTTGCTCCCGCCGCAGGGCTTGCAGCGCCGCCGCCGTCTCGGGCCACAGCGGACACAGGCGCTCTTTGCGCCCCTTCCCGAACAGCCGCACCTGCCGGGGACGCTCCAGTTGCAGGTCGCGTGGGCGCACGTCGAGGATCTCCTGCACCCGTGCACCCGTGTTGTACAGCGCCAATAGCAGGGCGTGGTCGCGACGGCCCTCCTTGGTGGCAGTATCCGGTGCCTGAAGCAGCGCTCGCATCTCCTGCAGGTCGAGATACTCGACGGTCCGTTGCGTGCTCCGCTTCGGCGGCACGGCGAGCAGCTGCTGGCAGAGGCCGAGATGTTCCGGGTAGTTTGCTGCCGCGTACCGCGCGAAGGCATGCAAGGCCGCGAGCCGGTTGTTGCGTGTCGCCACGCCGTTGGCGCGGTGCTGTTCGAGGTGGTCCAAGAAGGCCAGGACGGTGTTTGGTGTTAGATCAGGGAAGTCCAGCGTTGCCGCCGGGCGCCCTAAGCGCTGTTCCAAGAACCGCAGCAGGAGCTTGAATGCGTCACGGTAGCTCAGGACGGTGTGCCGGCTATTGCCGCGCACGGCGGGCAGATAGTCGCCAAAAAAGCCGCGGAGGGCGCGGCCGAGGGAGTTGGGCTGGGCTTCAGGCATGGGATCGCTCCGCGGGTGGATCGAGTACGGTGCGGACGTGTCGCGCGAAGCGCACCGAGGCTTCCTCGACAACCGGGTCGAGCAGGGTCAGGTAGTACGCCGTCGAGTTCACCGACACATGGCCCATGGAGGCCGCCAGCATCGGCAGCTTGGCTTGTGGATCGACCCCGGCGCGGTACCAGCGGAGCAGCACATGGACGGCGTGTGTGTGACGAAGGGAGTGGACGCGGGGCAACCGTCCTTCAGCATCGCGGATGCCGACGGCGCGGAAGAGACTCTGCAGGCCTTCGACTATGCCGGCGCAGGAGTAGGCTTGTCCCGGGCCATACAGGTTTGCCAGCAGGGGCGCGCCGTCCGCGCAGGGGATGCGCTGTCGAGCCTCAAGATAGCGCTCGGCCTCGTGGGCCGCACTGGTGCTGAGCGCCGTCAGGCGGGACTTGTGGAACTTCGACTCCCGTACGTGGAGGGTGCGCTGGCTAGGGTCATAGTCGGTCACGGTCAGTCGGACCAGTTCTTGCTGCCGCAAGCCAGCCGTATACAGCAAGGTGATGGCTAGGCGGAAAACCTCCGCGCGCAGCGGGGAGAGGTGCGTTGGCCGGAGCCCGGTCGCTGCCCGCAGCAAGTCGGCGATCTGGCTTTGGCTGAAGATGAACGGGGGCCGGGGCGGCTCGGCCTTGGGGAAGCCGCCCGGATCGGGCACGAAGCAGTCCGGGTCCGTCCGCTGCTGGTACAGGCACAGGTTGCGGACGATGCGCATGCGGTCTCGTCGCACCCGCGGCGTGATATGGGCGAGCGTCGCGGACCATGCCGCGAAATGGTTCACGGTCAGTGCCGTCGCTTGCCGCGCCGCGAGGCAGCGGTCAAGGTCCGACAGGACGGCGGTTTCCCGCACGCACTGGCAACCGAGGGCCCGCTTGAGGTCGAGGAAGGCGGTGATGGTGGAGGCGATCACCGATCGGAATGTCGGTACAGCCGTCATGCCGACACCCCTGCTTCGGAAGGAAGCTCCAAGGCAGCGTCACGAAGATCCTCCACGCTCAGCCGCAGATAGGACATTGTGCTTCTGGGGTTGCAGTGGCCCAATAGGTCGCCAATAGTCTTCAGCGGGGTGTTCTGGCGCAGCAGGTGAACCGCCAGCGAGTGCCTCAGACAGTGGGGCCCAGACGACCCAATGTCGAGTCCGCTGCGCTGTCTCCAAAGCACAAACGCGCCGGAGATACCCGCGGGGGACAGCGGTGCGACGGGTCGGCGGCTTCGCATGAACACTTCTCGAAACGCCGTCGTGGGCCGTTCGTAGCGCAAATAGTCGAGCAAGGCGGTGCCGACCTCCCCAGTCAGGGGCAGGTGGATCGGTGTGCGTACTTTCGGCCGTTGGATGCTGAACGCCGCCTCGTGCCAGCGAATGTCGTCGAGGCGCAAGCTGGCGATCTCGCTGCGCCGCAGGCCGTACGTAGCTGCCATCAGCAACATGGCGTAGTCCCGCCGTCCTGTCGGCGCGGTGCGATCAATGGCGGCAAGCAAGGCCCGCACCGTTTCCCACGGCAGGGCGCGGGGCAATCGTTCCGCCAGGTACACACGCGGCAGGGCGAGACAGCGGTCCAGACCGGGAGCGGACTCGCTACTGCTCGCCAGGAAGCGCAGGAAGACGCGCACGGCCGAAACGGCACCTTGGAGGGCCGCACGGCCGAGACGCGGCGCGATCGCCTTGATGAAACCCTCAAGTCTTGGAGCGCCGAGTTCGCGCAGGGTTTCGGGCCGGTCGTCGAATTCTAGGAACGCCAGCAACTCCCGCGACAGGCGGATGTGCCTGCGAACCGTCGAGGCCGCCAGTCCGCGGACCTCGAGCAAGTGCTTCTGATACGTCTCAAGCAAACGCTCGCTGGGAGTGGGGGCCGGAACGGCCAGCAAACCCCGTTCGACTAGATAGTCCGCCAGGGATCGCACCAAGGACAGCGAGTGCATGTCGTCGCGGGCACTGGGCGGGCCGAGGGCCAGCAACTGGTGCTTGGTGAGGCGGTTGTCTTGAAAGCCGCCGTGGCGGACCAGCACCGTTTCGAATTCCGGTGCCTTGCGAATCCGGTTGCGGACAGAGTCCAGCGACAGCCCCTTCGCGACAAGCCAGGCGGCGAAGTCTTCCAAGACCGGGCCGAGCAGCGGCAATGGAGTCAGGCGGACATGCGCCTGAGGGAAAAGTTCTTTGATCATCGTGACCTCCTTGACAAGAACTGGCGTCGGCCTCGACGCCGGTCACGAGGGTATGAGAATCGAGTTATGGTAAGTTCCTGTTCGGCAACTGCTGGCCGCTCAACGGGTTACCGCATCAACTCAACATGAGCGGGAACTTACCATGAAAGCAGTAATGTTCAGCTAGACATTACTTCTTCGCCCAACGGAACCAGAGCTCGACTTGCCAGCGCTGCTTGTACAGAGCGCAGACCGTCGTGGCGGGCAGATCGCGGCGGTTGGTGAGGAACACGAGCCGCTTGCCGGAGTCGGGGTCTTGGTAGCGGATGCGGCGCAGATGCAGGGGATAGGCTTGCCGCGCCTGCTTGCCATCCAAGGCGATCAGCTGGTCCGCCTCGATGCCGAACTGGCGGTCCTTGGGACAGGAGTAGACCCGATGCCAGAGCAGGTTCTTCTTCGCTCGCGTGACGAAGCTGGCCCCGGCCTGATGCAGTCGGAAGAGTCTGCGGAAATCGACATAGGCGCGGTCCATGACGTAAATCGCACCCGGTTCGGGCACGATCAGATCCAGTGCTTTGACATCATGAAGTTTCCCGTCCGAGACATGGATGAAGGAGGGTAGCGAGCCGCGTAAGTCCAACAGAGTGTGGAGTTTGATGGCAGCCTTGGTGGCCCGGAAAGGGGCCCAGCCAAACACCGCCAGACACAGGTCGACCGTCGAGGAGTCGAGGGCGTAGACGGTGTCGTCTAGGTTGAGGCCGAGGTCTTCGTCGGCGTACAGCGGGCGAGCCCGGTCGATCAGGTGCTGGGCAAGCTCCTGATAGATTCTCCAGGGGCGCCGCTCGTTAGCGCGGGCTAGTGTCGAGAAGCTGATCGGCGCGGTGAAGCCGGCATGGTAGCGCTTGGCGGGAACGGCATCTAGGCAGGCCACTAGGTCCCGCAGACTCCTGCGGTGGGTCAGTTGGGCGAAGGCCATGGCACGGAACTGCTGAGCGCAGTTCAGAATGCGCACACCGCGGTCGCCGTTGTGTCGGGCGACCATGCGGGAGAATGCCATCCAAGGGACGAACTGCATGAGTTGAGCGAAGACGGTCTGACCACGATACATGTCCAGCCACGTTAGTCGACATGAGTGAGGGATGTGGAAACAACGCATTCACTGAAGCTTGCGGGCTCAAGTCTCTAACACCCGAGAACCTCCCGTAAGGCATTGAATTATAATGGGTTATAAGCAATTGACCGGGGCCTCAACGCGACACTAGTGAGGTCGCACGATTGATTCTCACCGCAATACGGTCATCGTCATTGATCGTGACCGTGGTCGATTCGGGCGAGCCGACGGTGTAGCTCGACCCGGGCTCCAACGTCAGCGTGAAGGTCTCGCCGAGCTCGTAGAACATGTCGTTGAGAATTTCCACCGTGAAGGTGTGCGACGTCTGGTTCGCCGGGAAGGTGAACGTCTCCAGAGCGGTGTAATCGTGCTGGTCCATCGTTTCATGGTCCGACTCCAGGTTGACCGTCAGCGCGCTGACGGGCGCGGTGCTCGCGTTGACCGTCACACTGACAGTCCCGGCGTTCTCGGCGACGGAGTAGGTCGACGAGGCGAAGGTCAACACCGGGGACTGCGCGGCGGCTTGCGGGGCGAACACGGCCAGCAAGGGCAGGCACAGCACGGCCGACAGCAGTCCGCGGCGGGCGTGAAGAACGCCCGCGACAGCGCGGGCGGAAGGAAGATCAAGGCTGCCGGAAGAAGGAGGGAGTTGGCGGTTGTCGGAGCGCCCACAGGCGGACTCAGCCTGAGAAGCTGCGCTGCTTAGGTGGCCGAGCGATTGAGACGCAGGCAGTGCGACTTGGCTGGCAGCTGGGCTATGAGAGGGCGTGAACCACTGCTGGCTACTCCTTTCTGAAGTGGTTCCGGAGTCGCCGTGACGCACAGCCATGCCTCGTATAGGTGCTCGATGGCACAGACTCCTTACTGGACGTTTCGTCACGAACCTCTACCGGCGTACAAGTCCCTCTAGCGCTCGCTGTCGCATCGGGGGCGTCGGTTGCTCCCGGAGAGCTGACTCGTCGGCGTCCGGCACCCACCCAGCAGCGGCGTCCTAGCGACCAGGAGTGCTGGGGTGTCGTCGCCAGCGGTGGGGTCAGCGCCGCTCCCTGCGACGCCCTCGGTGAAGTGCCGGCTCAGATCGAGGCTCGGCACTGTTGCGCTGCGATGCTCTTCGCCGCCGTGCTTCCGGATGAATTTGTGGGTAACTTCAATCGTGCCGACGGGGGAAGTGATGTCCGTCTGTGCCGGCAGGCCGGAGTTGGAGCAACGAAGGAGAATGCGAGAAACCACAGGTTAAGGGGGAGGCGGCAGTGTTGTAAGAGGATGCGGTGGAATCGGCCTGCGGCCAAGCCCTAGGGGCTTGGTTCGGCTCCGCAAAACATCTTATAAGGATCGCCGATTTCGGGTGTCAAGGGAATCTCGCGACTGATCCCCGGAGACGATTTCTCTGTTAGCGGGCCAACTAAGCCTTCGAGCGGGCCGTGAAGGGCAGGGGTGGAGCTAACGATTGAGGATTGCTTTCCAGTCTTGGCAGAGAAGTTTGACGAAGACGCTCTTGACGGGCTGGTTGTACTGGTGATGAGTGTCGAGTTTGCCGCAGGCCGGGTTTGGCCGAGATGGATCCAGTTGGCGGCGCGAAAGCAGGTGCTGGCGTGCTGCTGCAGATCGCAATAGGTTTCCACCAGCGCGGGCCGGTCTCCATAGCGCTGCCGGAAGTCTTCGGGCAAACGGCGCAGGATCGTGCCGAACACCTTGGAAGCGAGCAGGTGACAGCGCATGGAGGGCCGGATCAGGAGGCGGCTCAGGCCCAGCACGCGGTGCAGCCGATCCACTCGTCGCGGGCCGCGACTTCCAGGGCTGAGGCGGCGAAGCTGATCGCCCCTAGCACGCCGTGCTCGGACTCGATCAGGTAGCGCAGCTGGGCACCGACATGGATGACGGCCCCTCGGGGATGCTCTCAGTCGACGAGTTCGTTTCAGGTCTGGCGCTGCTGCGGGGTGGTTACCAAGGTCAGTTCCAGGCCGGCCAAGGCCCCGGTCGCCATGGCGTGGGGCCGGCAAAGCGATGCGACCTTGGCGGTGCAGGCCGCGCAGCACTTTCTGAGAATGCGCCAGCTGGAGTTCGCCGCGAGCGTTGACAAAGCCGAATTTGCAGCACACTTGGCGGGCGAACGCGGCGCGGCTGGTGTTACCGGCCTGTGCCAGCAGCGCTTGCAGGGTCGCGACGGCTGCAGCGATGGACAGGTTCTGCCGAATGCAACGTTTGTCGAGCATGCTTCAGACATGCCACAACGACCGGAGCATCGTTAAGTGTGCGATGTGGGCATGGGTAGCCCACGGCAGCCAATCGTGCCGCGCCCACTCGCGGGAGACTAGCCGGCGAGTCGCTGGCGTGACCTGCCACGCCCAGGTTTAGTGCGCTCCCTTGCCCGCGAGAACGACGGGAATCGTGCGGGCCAGGACCTGTAGGTCCAGCAGCAGCGACCATCGATCAATGTACTCGAGGTCCATTTGCATCCACTCGTTGAAATCTAGCCTGTCGCGCCCGCGGATTACCCACAGGCAGGTGAGGCCCGGGCGCATGCGCAGCCGCCGCCTCTGCCAGATCTCGTACTGGCTTACCTCGGACGGCAGAGCCGGGCGTGGGCCGATGATCGACATGTCGCCTTTCAGTACATTCCAGAACTGGGGCCACTCATCGATCGAGAACCGCCGCAGGAATCCGCCGATCGGCGTCAGCCGGGGATCGTCGCTGATCTTGAAGGCCGGCCCGTCCTTTTCGTTGAGGTGCTCGAGCCCGCGCTGCTTCGATTCGGCATCCGCAACCATCGAGCGGAACTTGTAGCAGGTAAAGAGCCGGCCGTTTAGGCCGCAGCGCTGCTGCCGAAACAGCAACGGCCCCCGCGAGGTGAACTTGACCAGAACGGCCACTACCAGCATCGGCACGCCGAGCGCCGTCAAGCCAGCAGCTGCCAGGAGCGCGTCCGAGACTCGCTTGACGAACAACTGCATGTCGCTGGCCGGGGTGATGGAGAACGTCAGCATAGGAAGGTCGCCGAAGCGGTCGAAGTGCACACGGCTGTGCTCGTGCGGAAAGAAATCGGCGACCACCCGAGTTGTCACGCCGTGCTCGTCGCATAGAGCGATCACGTCACGCATTTCTCGCAAGCGCTCGACCGGGACCGTGAACGTCACCTCGTCGATTGGCTGGTCGGTCAACAGGTGCGGCACCGCGGCCAGCGGGTACACCGGGTAGGGCCGGCTGAGGGTCACTCGGGATGCGCTTTCTCGGTCGCAATCGATCACTGCCACCAGCTTCAGCCCGTGGCGCTCGGACGCCTCGATGTCGCGCGCGAGCTCGGTGGCGCGCGTTCCGCTGCCGACGACAACGACAGAAGTCACTGTGCCGGCCGCCCGGCGCAGGCTGCTGCGAAATCGCTCCGCCAGAGCTCTCTGGATGAACTGCAGGGTGACAAGGTAGACGAAGAACAGAACCAGGAACAGGCGGCTTACTGGCGGGTTGAAATGCAGCAGGTAGAGCAACGTCAGCAGCCCCAGCGCGGCTGCCAGCGCCTGCCGCAGCGTGCCGGCGAGGATCGGGGGACGCTCCGCTGCGGAAAGGTTGGCGTAAACGCGGGTAGCCCTGCCGCTGGCCACCACGGCGAATAGCGCGGCCGCCAACACGACTAGCTTTTCCGTTGGATCAAGGTAGAACTCGCGCAGGGGCAGTGAAGCGCGCGTCCAGTAGGACGCTTGCAGCGCGAGCACGACTAGGACTGCGTCAGCGGCGGCGATCAGCAGGGCTTCGCTTCGTTGGTGGCGCTGGAACACGTGGGCACTCTGGAACGCGGCTGCCGCTTCGGGCGGCAGTCACACATGCATAATACGGATATGGAACAAAAGCCAACTACCGGAATCGTCCAAGAACAGCCCCAGCCGGACAAGGTCCGCGTTGTGCGGGCCGACGAATACCGGGAGGACTATGCCAATAGTGTGCAGGTGAACGTCAGCGTTTGGGACTTCTTTCTCCAGTTCGGGCGGCTCACCGTCGGCACTGGCAGCGAAGTCACGTTCTCCTCGTTCGTGGGTGTGTACATGAGCCCGCAGCAGGCCAAGGCGTTGCATCTGGTGCTGGCGCAGAACGTCGCGCAATACGAATCCGCCTTCGGCAAGATCCGAATCGACAACCCCAGCCCGGTCCCGGGCGACCAACGCACTATAGTGCAGTAGCCCAGCGGTCAGGGCGTGCCGGCTAGGGCCTCGATGGCTTGCTTGAGAAAGGGGTCGCCCACTTCTTCTTCTGCCCTGTGCCGCTCCTCCGGCGTGTCGAACAAGCGATGCCTCACCTCGCGGTAGCGCCGCAAGTCCCGTTGGGAGACAGCGCGATCCGGCTCGACGCCTTCGTTGTGGATGACTTCGCCGCCAGGACCGTGGTAATTCGCGACAGACAGGATCAGGGCCGCCCCGTCGTCGAGAGCGATGGTCTCTTGGACTGCGGCCAACCCGGCGGTCTCTTCCCCGACTACCTCGCCGCGATCATTCTGCTGGATGGCGGCCGCTGCGATTTCCGCCCCGCCCGAGGTCGGGCGGTCCACGATGACAACGACCGGAAGCTCGGTCACGGCTGAATCGGCAGAGGCATCGAAGTGCTTGGCCGAGTAATTCTGCCCGGCCAGCTTGGTGATTGTGCCGCTGTCCAGCAGCAGGTCTGCCAAGGCGATGCCGGCATTCGGGCTTCCCATCGCGTTACCGCGCAGGTCCAGAATCAACTTCTCCGCGCCGTCAGCTTCCAAGCGCCGGACAGCCGCAGAAACCTGGCCGACGTGGCTGTCGGTCAGGAAGTCCGCATCCACGTAGCCGATACTGTCCTCCAGCATGTGGGAGGTGATTTCGGGCAGGCTGGGATCAGTCCGTTCCAAGGCGTGCTCGACTGGCGATTCGTAGTCGGACGCCGGGCGCACCATGACCTTGACTCCGCTGCCCGCGGCGCCGCTCAGCATCGCCTGCAGGTAGGCCGGGGGCATAACCCTGGTGCTGACGTCATCGATGGCGTCCAGCAAGTCGTCGGCACGGATCCCCGCCTTGTCGGCCGGCGAGCCCGGCACGACGGACAGGATGCTCGTGTACGCTCCTTGCTTGCGCACGACCATTCCGCTCGCAAGGCCGCTGCCCCCGTCGGAATTGCGCAAAGCCTCTTGATAGGCGTCGAATTGCTCCTTGGAGAGGAAGCTGGATGCCGAGTCGAGATACTCGACCAGCCCGTGCAGCGCACCCTGCGTGACTTTGGCGATATCGGGCTCTTCGACATAGTCGCTCTTGATGCGGGCGAGGATCTCGGTGTAAACGGCCAGCGGCCGGTATGCCCCTTCCTGCTGCTCGCTCTTGCCGAGCACCGCTCCCACGACCAGCAGGATTGAGATCAGGCAGGAACTGCAGATCACGCTGAGTTTGAGTCGGGAACCCATGGGATGCTTCATCATACACCGCAGGCCGCCTCGACTGGCCGGGAATCCAGGCAAATTCAATGTTTGATGCGAACGGGGGTTGAGGCATGTCTTGGAGTGCGCGGAGCTCGGGAGATGGCGTCCGGAAGCCGAGTCGGCGGGGCGTGCGAGCATGCGACAGCACACCCAGGAGCCTTGGCGCGGTCGCAGGGGGCCGCACGGGCAGGGGTAGGCACACCTACGGCCGGGCCGCAGGGCCGGACAGGCGTGTGAGGCAGTCAGGCGAGCAGCAGGGCCACGGCCTCGTCCGGTTTCAGGTGCAGTTGGTCCATGCGGCGTTGGATGTTCTTCGTCTTGAGCAAGCGTAGGATCGAGATCGCGAGGTTGGCGAAGGTGGCCATCAGACGCGGCAGCGACTTCTTGCGGATGCGGCTGGCGTCCTCGCGCAGGGCGACGTCGCGCACGTAGTGGACGCGGTTTTCAATGCCCCAGTAGAGCCGGTTCAGCCGCAGCAGTCGCTCGGCCGTGGCCCGTTCCGGCGGCAGGCTGGTCAACAAGTAGACGGTCTCCGGCTTGCGCTGGCGGCCGTCCTTCTTGTAGGCGACCTCGCGCCGTACTTGGGCGACAAAGCGCACGCCGGGAAAGCTGATGTAGGACAGCTTCGGATCCAGTTCGTCCGAGACACGGATGCTGCGCACCTCGATGCGGCCGTGCTCGCAGTCGCGGGTGGTGTGCGGCTGCTGACAGTCCCAGTGGAAGGAGTCGCGCACCTCCTCAAGCACCTTGCCTTGGTTGCCCTTGACTGTGAACAGGTAGTCGAGCCCGAGGTCGAGCAGATGCTGCGCGGTGCCGCGCTGGGTGTGCAGCGCGTCGGCGATGATACAGCTGCCGGTGCCGGCCAGATCCCGCACCAGCTCGCGCAGCGCCGCCCCCTCGGCATCGTCCTTCTGCCCGCTGAAACCGAGCTGGCCGACCACCGTGCCCGAGTCCAGATCCAGCGCCGAGAGCTGCTGCTGGGCCGGCTTGTCCAGCGGCTGGCCATCCGCGCCCAGATCCCGGTCATACGACCCGCGCAGCACCTTGCCGTCCAGTGCCACCGCCTGCAGCGGCTCTTCGCCATCGCCGCCATCGCCGCCATCGCCGCCATCGTCGCTATCGTCGCTATCGTCGCTATCGTCGCTATCGTCTTCATTCTCCAAGGCTTGCTCGGCCGTCCAAGCTGCCATCAGACGCTCTACCTCGGCCTCGTCGGTGCGCTGCAGGATGTAGTGCCAGCTGCTGATGCCGGGCGCTTCGTAGCGCCCGGTCTGCGGGCGCAGCCGCGAGCCGATCAACGCCAGGGTCTGTTGGCTCAGCGCCCGGCCGAAGTCGCTCAGCTGGGTCAGCGTCTGGCAGCCCGCCAGCCGCGAGCCGATCAGGATCGTCAGCGCGGTCTGCATCGGGTAGCGCAGCCCGTAGCAGCTGCGCGTGTCGGGCACTTGGGCGAGGAAGGCGCGCAGGGAGCGCCATTGGGCTGGCTTGAGCATAATCTTGGGACGCTGCCGGCGCCAGGCCGGCTGCGGCGTCGCAGCCGCGAGCTGTTGCCGCGCCGTGCGCCGTAACGGGTACACGAACACGCGCTTGGGCTGGCCGTGGCTGACATAGCCGATGCGACCGCCGCGCTGGCGGCCGAAGCCTGCGGTGCGCCCGACCTCGATCCAGTTGGTGGCCCGGTAGCAGGTGCCGACGAAGCGGCTCGGGTCCACGAACGACTCGGCCAGCAGCAGTTCGTGACCATGCCGGGCGAGCCAGTCGGCGCGCAGCCGGCGCAGGCTCAGGCCGAGCACGCGCGAGGCCAGATGGGGCACGCTGCCGGCCTCGCAGAGCAGCAAAAAACGGCTCTGATTGGCGACTAGGAACAGACGCTGGCGCCGTTGCAAGCTGGTCCAGCCGATCCAGCGGTCGCGCGCGGCGCAGTGCAAGGCGGCGGCATGCCAGCCGACCAGCGCCAGCCAGCGCTCGCCGAGCACGGCGACATGCCGCAGGCGATTGCCGCACAAGTTCCGGAAGCCGAGGTAGTGCCGCTGCCGCATCAACTCGTTCCAGCGCGACTCCTCGTCGGGCCGGACTGGACGGACCCGGACCTCGCCTAACGGGATGTGCTGCGGTCCCACTCTGCGAGTTATCGCACAACCACCGCGCGTTTGTCCAGCCCCTCTCCTAACTCCTTATGCAATCCGCCCCTCGCTATCTGACATTGAAAAGCCCTGGCCGGGAATCCTCCTGTCCGGCGTCGCGTTCCGGACCGTCCCCTACGGAATCGGCAGCGGCCAAAGCAATCGCACCAGGACCATCGTCAGCGCGATGCCCGCTGCGGGAGGGTCGATATGGGTATCGCCGTGCTGGTGGAATACCCGGGAGAATCCCTCTCCCGCGAACGCGCCTGCGATTCCGAACACGGGACCCATGAGGAAGTCCCCCGAGCCCAGCGCCGCAGCGGCCGCTGGCAGGGCCATGTGGTGCGTTACCGGAACCTTGAGGCCGAATTGGGCGAACACCAGCGATGTGGCCGCGATGCCGAAGCCGATCACATCACCGCCGCCCTCTGGCCCGAGCGTGATAGCCATGAACGCGGACAACAGTCCAACGCCGAGCCCGATCACAGCGCACTGAGAGGGGCGTTCTTGGTGCCTGACCCAGTTTCGGCTCTCGTCGGGCCGAAACTGTCGGCTGGCAAGTCCGCTCCGACCGAACAGCACGCGCGCGATCATTGCCGAGAACACCACCGTCATCGCAATCGTGTCGGTGCGTGGGCCGAGCCCAACCATGCGCCAGGCGAGTTCCAGCAGGAAGCCAATCGAACCGAAGGCCCCTCCGACCAAGAGCACGTCCGGTCGGTTCAGCCCCATCAATGGCAGCGAAATGTCGCGACCGCTCGCGACGTAGCCGCGGCGAAAGGCATAGGCCGTTGCCGCCGCGCCTCCGCCGAAGGCGATGTGCGGCCCGAATACAGGTCCGAAGGCCACGTGCGTCAGCACGTCCGTGCCTCCGCCTGCTACGGAGACAGCCACGCCGACCAAGACCAGCAGGCCCGTAAACACGAAGGATGGCAGCGTGCCGATGGCGGCCGCGAACAGGCCGCCGCCGAACGCGGCCAGCAGATGGATCCACTCCAAGGCCATGGGACGGGACTCTATAGGCTTGGATCGCCGGGGCGTGAGGTCAGATCGGCAACAGCGCCTGACTGCCGATGACCGGGCGGCTCACTTCCTCAACAAGGGCCTGCAGGTCTTCGGGCCTGCTGAGAATGTCGGTTTGCGCCGCGTCAACCACGATCAGCTCCATCGGATCGTACTTACCGAAAAAGTGATCGAACGCCCGCACCATCGCCTCCAAGTAGGCGTCTGAAACGTTGGACTCCGGTCCGGTCGAGACCCGTCTTCGCAACAGCTCCGGCGTGGCCTTCAGGTACACCGTCAGCCCCGGAACGGGCAGTTGGCTCTTGAAGGCCCGGTAGTAGGAGTCGTAGATCAAGATTTCGTCGTCGTCGAGATTGAGATAGGCGAAGATCTTGTCCCGCTCGAACAAGTAGTCGGAAACGACCGGGATCTGAGAAGTCTCGATGCCAGCCTCCGAGCACTGGCGGAAGCGCCTTTGGAGGAAGTGCATCTGTGTGCGGAAGGCGGCACCCGGTCTTCCGGTGTAGAATCCCCCCAAATGCGGGTTTGATCCCTCGTCGAAAATGGCACGGCCGCGCAGCCGCTCGGCCAAGGCCGCCGCCAGCTTCGACTTGCCCACCCGCAGCGGGCCTTCGACGGCGATGTAATGCAAGGGCTTTCTCACGCGAGATCCTTCAGTAGCTCAGCAAGCGCTGTGCCCCGCCTGGCGGATCCAGCTTGAAGTATTCGAACGCTTGCAACGTGCCCACGCGTCCGCGATGCGTGCGGTCCAAGAAGCCCAGTTGCATCAGATACGGCTCGTAGACCTCTTCGATGGTGCTCGCATCTTCGCCGACCGAAGCGGAGAGGGTGTTGATGCCGACCGGGCCGCCCGCGTACTTTGCCAAGATCGTCTCCATGATCTTGCGGTCAATCTCATCGAGGCCGAGCGGGTCCACTTCCAGCATATCCAGAGCTGTACAGGCGACCTCTTGGTCGACGCGACCGTCGGCGCGAACTTCCGAGTAGTCGCGCACTCGGCGCAGCAACCGGTTCGCGATGCGCGGCGTTCCGCGCGCCCGGCGCGCGATCTCTTCGGCGGCCTCTTCCTCGATCTCGACCTTGAGCAGCCCTGCCGAGCGGAAGACGATGCGCATGAGGTCGACCGCATCGTAGGGGTTCAAGCGCAGCACGATGCCGAACCTCGTCCGGAGCGGCCCGCTGATTAGGCCTTGGCGCGTAGTGGCGCCGATCGCCGTGAACGGAGGAATGGGAATGGAATGCATGCGCGCGCCAGGTCCCGTGCCGACGACAAGGTCGACCCGAAAGTCCTCCAGCGCGGAATAGAGCATTTCCTCGATATCGGGCAGCAGGCGGTGGACCTCGTCGATAAAGAAGACCTGCCGATCCTGGATGGTCGTCAGCATGCCGGTCAGATCCAGCTTCTTCTGCAGTACGGGCCCGGAAGTGTAGTCTGCCCGCACGTCAAGCTCGTTCGCAATAATCGTGGCGAGGGTCGTCTTGCCTAGGCCGGGCGGGCCGTAGAGCAACACGTGATCGAGGGCATCACCTCGCATCCGCGCCGCCTCGACTGCTATAGACAGGTTTTCCTTCAGCGTGGTCTGGCCGATGAATTCGTCCAATTTCTGCGGCCGGAGCGTGAGATCGGACTGGCGGTCCTCTTCGGAGGCTGCCGGACCGACGATGCGCTTAGTGGCCATGTTGACGACCGTTAGCGCTTGATCAGCTCCATTGCTTGACGGAAGAGCGCCTCGAACTCTGCGGGTGCTCCGTTCTGCCTCGCCTTGCGCACGGCCCTGTTGGCGGCGTCCGCGCTGCAGCCGAGGCTGGCCAGAGCGGAAATGACGTCTTCCTCGACCGCGCCGGCGCCGGTATCGCCGCCATCTTCGCCGGTTGCGACTGTCCCCAGTTTATCCTTCAGCTCGAGCACGATCCGCTCGCCAGTCTTCTTGCCGACTCCCGGGATGCGCACCAGCTTCTTGGAGTCTCCGCCTTGGATCGCCGCCAGCAACTCAGCGGTTGGCATGCCCGACAGCAGCGTCAGGGCGAGGCGCGGTCCGACCCCGCTGACGTCGATGAACTTCTCGAAAAGGCCCCGGTCCCTCGGGTTGTGGAAGCCGTAGAGGGAGATGACACCCTCCCGCATGTGTGTATGCACGTGCAACGAGACGTCTTCGCCCAGCTCTCCGACTTGGCTGTAGGTCTCGACCGGGACCGCAACCTCGTAACCCACGCCCCCGACATCGACGACGACTTTACCCGCTTGCTTGTCAGCGATCTTTCCTCGCAGAGACGCAATCATTGCAAGCCAGAGATTATATCGACTGGGACAACCGCATTTGCCCTTCGGCGTCGTCCGTTTGGATCTTGATCACGCGGCCATGGTCGCCGTCGTAGTCCAACCGGACCTCGAGCCGAGCCCCGGGCAGTTCGCTGTCGAAGCGCTCACCCCATTCGATCAACACGATCGCATGCTGTTCCCAGACGTCCTCTAGCCCGAGCGTTTCCAACTGCGGCACCGTGTCCAAGCGATACAGGTCCAGATGGTAAACCTTGGGCTCACCCTCGTACTCGTGGACCAGTGAAAACGTCGGGCTGAGCACTTCTTCCGGCGGCGCTGCCCCCAGTGCTTGCACGATTCCCTTGGCCAGCGTGGTCTTGCCCGATCCGAGGTCGCCGATCAGCATCACGACAGCCGGCGGACTCAACATGGCGGCGATTCGGGCTCCCACCTCGACTGTCTCGGCGGCGGAGCGAGTGCGGTACGTCACGCGCGCACCCTTTCGAATGCGGCCGCGAGATGTCCGGCGATATCGCTGGCGAGCATCCCGTGCTCGCCTAGGCTCGCCGCGGCCGCTTCGCCGGCAAGTCCGTGCAGGTAGACGGCAGCGGCGACCGTGTGCAAGACCGGACGCTGCGGGAACTGCGCCAAGAGGGCAGACACCATGCCGGTCAAGATGTCGCCTGACCCGGCCGTTGCCATGCCGGGCGTCCCGGTGGGGTTCGCGACCACGTCCCCCGTCGGGGCCGCGATCAGGCTGCGGTCCCCCTTGAGCACGGCGTGGGCACCGGTTGCGGCTGCAAGGCCCCGCACTGCCCCGATCCTGTCCCGCTGGACCTGAGCCGAGGTCGTGTCCAGCAACCGGCCCATTTCGCCCGGGTGGGGCGTCAGGACGGTCGGGGACGGTCGGGTCCCCAAATCGAGCCCCTTGACCGCGGCGAGCCCGTCGGCGTCAATCACCAAGGGCAGGGAGCACTCTTGCGCTACCTTTCGCACCAATGCCTCGTTGGCCTCGGATCGCCCGATCCCGGGGCCGATCGCCACTACCGTCTTGCCCTCGTAGATCCGGGCGTCGAGTGAGGCCGGGTCCAGTGTCCCGTCGGCGAGCGCGCTGGCGGGTTCCAGCATCAGCTCCGGAGTCGTCCCAATGATTCCGTCCGCGGCCCCGGCCGGGGCGACAACCGTGACCAAGCCCGCTCCAGCCCGCAGAGCTGCCGTGGACGCCATGAGGATGGCTCCCGGCTTGGCACGGGATCCGCCGATTGCCAGCACGTGGCCGTAGCTGCCCTTGTGGGAGGATCGGTCGCGGGCAGCGGCGTACTCGGCGACGTCTGCTGGCTCGTTCAGCAGCAGTCGCGGCCCGGGCAGCGCCTCGATCACGGAATCGGCAGTGCCGATTCTGGCCACCGAGAGGCTCCCGAGGCGCTCGCAGGTGGGGCCGACGACTTGGCTGACTTTCGGGGCCGTGAACGTGACTGTCATGTCCGCCCGCATGGCCGGCCCGGGGCTCTCGGAGGAATCGCTCCCGAGACCGGAGGGCATGTCTACCGCCATCACCCTGGCGTTGCGAAAGCCAGCATTGACATCCCCGATCACCTGCGCCGCCAGCCCCTTGGCAGGCCCGCGTGTGCCCGTCCCCAGCAAGGCGTCGACCACCAGCGTTGCATCCCCGACCCGCGGCAGCAGAGCCGCCCAGTCCGCTTCCGAAACGACTGTCTCGGCGCGGAAGTCCTGGGCCGCGAGCATGTCCCAGTTGGCGCGGGTGTCTTTCGACAGCGCAGTGGGCTCTGCGAGCACGGCCACGGTCAGGTCGAGCCGCGGCAAACTCTGCAGGAGTTGCCTTGCCACGGCGAGGCCGTCCCCTCCGTTGTTGCCTTTGCCGCACAGCACCAACACCTTCTCGGCGGCTAGGGTGGGAAGCTCTTCGGCCAGTTTGCGCGCCACCGCCTGTGCCGCGTTCTCCATCAGCACGAGGCTTGGAATTCCGCGCTCTTCGATCGTGGCCCGGTCCGCCGAGCGCATCTCTGCGGCCGTGAGGGCACGCAGCATTAGGTGCCCTTTGGACGGTGCAGCCTGTCCAATGTCGTCTTCCGGCCCATGATGACGAGCACGTCGCCCTCGCGCATGCGGGTGTCCTGTGGCGGGTTAAATCGCATTTCGGTGTCTTGCCTGGACAGAGCTAGCACGATCAAATCGAGATTCTTGGCGAATCCAGCTTCGGCTAGGGTCTGGCCCAGCCAGCGGCTGCCCCCAGCGACCTGGAATTCTCCCAACTCAAGCTCCGCCCCAGACTCCTCCAGCAAGCTGGACTCCTCCAGCAAGCCGGATACATCCAAGAAATCGGCTACGTGAGGTCTCGACAGGCCCTTTGCCAGCCGGTAACCCGAAAAGGCATAGGGCATGACGACGTCGTTGGCTCCGGCTTGCAGCAGGCGCTTCTTCGCGTCCAGTGAAGAGGCGCGCGCGACGATACGCAGCTCCGGATTGAGCACGCGGGCCGAGAGCGTGATGTAGACGTTGTCGGCGTCGCTGGACAAGGCCGCCACCAAGCCCTTGGCGCGTCGCGTGCCGGCGTTTTCAAGCGTTTCTTGCAGGGTTGCGTCTTCGACCAGAACGGGTACTCCTATATCGCGCCCGTGTAGCTGCGTCGGCCCGGCCTTGTCCACAGCTACGACTTTCTGCTTGTCGAGCGCCAGTTGCCGGGCCGCGCCTCGGCCCACGCGGCCCAAGCCGCAAACGATGTAGTGGTCGGAGAACTTGTTGAGCATGCGTCTCAATGCTACCTGTTGGAACCGGTCGAGAATCTCAAGCCGGATCAAGGCGTCGACAAGCATGCCGATAGCTACGAAGATTACGCTGAATCCGGTAATGATCAGGATTGCATTGAAGTAGCGTCCGTACCGGCTCAGTTCTATAGTCTCCTCGTACCCTATCGTGGTCAGAGTTACGAGCGTCATGTAGAAGCTGTCGAACCAACTCTGGCCCTCGATCAGCCGAAAGCCGACTGTGCCGCCTATCAGAGCGCTGGTAGTTACAGCGATCAGTATCTTGATCCCGGTGGCTCGGGATTGCCATCCGATCGTCATCAGCGCCTCCGCAGAACCAGCATTGTCATGTCGTCTTGCAGGGTCGAGTCGCCGGTCCAGCGGACGACATCGTCCATTACCTCTTCGATCACGGACTGCAGCGCTTGGTCGGCACGATGGCTGACGGCCCGGCGCAGCCGCTCTTCGCCGTACTCCTCGCCTTGCGCGTTTTCCGGCTCGGTCACCCCGTCTGTGTAGGCAACCAAGATGTCGCCGCTCTCAAGAGCGACGCTCGTAGCCGAGTACTCGGCGTGCGGAAACGCGCCCACGATCATGCCGTTGATCTCCAGTCTGCTGATCTCGCCGTCGCGCAGCAGGAGCGGCGGCAGGTGCCCGGCGTTGGAATAGGTCAATCTGCCGCTCTCCGGATCGTAGGCCCCGAAAAACAGGGTCGAAAACTTTTCCGGCGCGGTTCCCTCGCACAATTGTAGATTGGCGCGCTCGACCACCAAGCTGGCGGCCTGCTCCAAGCCGTGCGGGCTGCCGGAGCTCAGCAGCGAGACTTGGGTGCGCAGGATCGAATGCAGCGAGGCCATGACCAAGGCTGCCGAAATGCCCTTGCCGGAGACGTCGCCAAAGCTGATCGCCAATTTGCCGTCATCGAGACGCACATAGTCAAAGAAGTCTCCTGATACGGCGCGAGCGGGGCGGCACACGCCCAGCGCTTCGAGGTCTCCGAGCTCCGGCGGGCTCGCCGGGAAGAGTCTGCCTTGGACTTCGCGGGCGATCTCAAGCTCGGCCTCAAGTTGCTGGCGCCGCTTGGAATCTTCCATGAGACGTTCCAGCGACGCGGTCATGGCATTGAACGACCGCGACAAGTCGCTGATCTGATCCGTTCCGCGAACATCGATCTTGTAGGCAAAATCGCCTCGGTTGACGTGACTCGTGCCGACATAAAGATCGTTCACTGCCCGGGTCAGGGTGCGTGTCAGCGAAAGGGCGACGATGAACGATACCAGCAGGTTGCCGAGGAACAGCGCAGCGAGGATGTAGCCGACGACCGTAAACAGCCCAAAGGTCATCTCGGTCTCTTGGGCGAAGATTCGCTGCCACAGGGCCGAAGGGCGGGTCCGGAGTAAGAATGTGATTGACCGGGCTTGGTCTGTATTTGGATCGACGACGACGGTTTGGACCGGCCAGTTGATCTGCCAGTCGAACACACTGGCAGGCGCCGGAATGCCGCCGCCGACTGGCACGGGTCGACCCAGCGCCGCAGCCGGTCGGGCACCTTCTGCTGGCACGTTCGCTCGTTGTGGCAGTTCCAATATCCCAAGGCCCGGGATGATGCCACTCAAGGTCGACGAAGTTACCGGGACAACTGCAACGACACGCTCGTTCGACGATCCCTCTTGGGCCACTGCCGCTAGGAAGAATGTGTCGTCTTTGCGCACCAAGCCCCCGGACTCGGGCAGCCGAGATGGCAGCACTCCCGCGAGCGAGCCTTCGGGATACGACGCTGTGGTGCCGTCGAGTTCGGCTTGCAGCAGCAGCCCGGGAAATCGGGATTCCGCCTGGCCGTGGTAACGGAGCAGGAAGGCTGGCCTGTCGGCCGGTGGCAGATCGCGCAACTGCCACAGCAGGGGTGCTGCCGCGGCTTCCATGCGCGAGGCCTGCCGCGAGAACTCCTCGGTGATTAGGTGCGCGGTCACGGGGCCGAGCAAGAGGATGACGCCCCACGCCACTACCAGCGCGCCCAGCGAGATGGGCAGCACGCCGACGAAGAAGAAGACCGCGATCATGCGGTGGCGCACGCGCCACAGCAGTTTGCGCACCACCCAGCGTCCCAGCGCCATCAGGCGGTACACCGCGAAGAGGCCGCCAAACAGCACCAGCAGCGCTTGGATCAATTGCAGATGTGGCTCGAGAGTGGATACTACCGACCGCAGCAGCCACAGCGCGGCCATCAGGGCCGCCAGCAAGAGCAGTACGCTGTCGATCCGATTCAGCTTGAGACGGGGCCAAGCCATCCAGACTCACCATTCTAGGTGGAGCGCCCCGAGCCCCTGGCAACGAGACGCTGTCGAATCCGGGCGATGAGTTCAGCGAGGCATTACACTCTAGTCAGCTATGGCGCGGTTGCTAAGCCAGCTTGTGTCACCTTGGCCGGCCCGTGGGGCCGTGCTGCTCGTTTCGCTCCTAACGGCCGGAGCAGTTGCGCAGGCAGCGAACCGCGTGATGGTGATCGACTTGGACACGATCGTGCACCCCCTTACGGGCGAAATCGTTGCCGATGGCCTGCGCGAGGCTGAATCGTCGGGTGACCAAGCCGTGGTGTTACGGCTCAATACGCCGGGCGGGATGCTGCAAACGACCAACGAGATCGTCCAAGCGATCCTCGCTTCACCGGTTCCAGTCATCACCTACGTTTCGCCCAGCGGCGGCCATGCGGCTTCGGCGGGCTTCATCATCCTCGTCTCGGCCGACTTGGCCGCAATGGCTCCGGGGACGAACACCGGGGCAGCCCATCCCGTCCTGGCTCTCGGCGGCGAGTTGAAGGGCACGATGAAGGAGAAGGTCGAGAATGACACGGCGGCATCTTTGCGGGCTGTCACCGACAAGCGCGGGCGCAACAGCGAGTTGGCTGAGCAGGCGGTGTTGGAGAGCGCCTCGTTTACGGAAGAGGACGCGCTGGAGTCCAACCTCATCGAGGTTGTCGCAAAGGACATCGACGACCTGCTCGCCCAGGTTGACGGACGCACGATCGTCCGCTTTGACGGCAGTGAGCAGACCCTGGCGCTGGCGGAGGCCGACACCTACGTGTTCGTGCCGAATCTGCGCCAGCGAACGCTGCTTCCGTTTGTGGATCCGAGCTTGGCCCTGCTGATTCTGGCGCTCGGCGCAGCAGGCGTGTACATCGAGTTTACGAACCCAGGCTTGGTGTTTCCCGGCGTTGCTGGCGGGATCCTCCTGATCTTGGGCCTGATGGCCCTTTCGTTGCTGCCCATCAACGTTGCCGGCGTCGCCCTGACCTTGCTGGCATTGGGGCTGTTCGTGCTCGAGGCGTTCACTCCGACCAACGGGATCCTTGCGACGGGCGGCATCATCGCCATGGTCTTGGGGCTGGTCATCCTCGTTGACACCGACGTGCCCGAACTACAGGTCGGGTGGTTCTCCGCTGTCGGCATTACTCTCCCGTTCGCCGCGATCAGCGTGTTCCTGCTGCAGCTTGCGATTCGCTCGTTCCGGCTCAAGTCGGCGACCGGCAGCGAAGCGATGGTCGGCGAGGTCGGCGAGGTGCGTGCTGCCTTGGATCCGGAGGGAAAGGTGTTCGTCCACGGCGAACTCTGGAACGCCCGTGCGGCATCGAGCATTGCTGCGGGCCAGAGCGTTCGCGTGATCGCGGTGGACGGCATGCTGCTCGAGGTCGAGCCGGATCAGGGCTGAGATGGCTGCGCTCAGGGCTGCGATCGGTCCGGGCGAAAACGGCTTGGGTAGAAGTTGCGTTGCCTTGCTAGTGACGGCCTAGTATCCTCAGAGCATGCCGCAGCCTGCGGATTTCGGTCCGCCGCGCCAAGGAGACTCGCATGAATTTCAGCCTGTTCCTGATAGGAATCGTTGCACTCTACTTGATCAACTGCATCAAGATTCTCACCGAATACGAGCGTGGCGTAATCTTTCGGCTGGGGCGCCTTCTGCCTCAGCCCAAGGGGCCCGGGATCATCTTCGTGTTCCGCCCCTTAGACCGGATGGTGCGCATCCCGTTACGAGTGGAAACTCTGGAAGTGCCGTCCCAAGATGTGGTGACGCGTGACAACGTCACGGTCAAGGTCAGCGCAGTGGTCTTCTTCCGGGTCATGGACCCCACCAAGGCTGTGGTGGAGGTGGCGCACTACATTCACGCTACTTCGCAGCTGGCGCAGACGCGACTTCGTTCAGTCTTGGGCGAAGCCGAGTTGGACGAGCTGCTGAGCCAGCGGGAGAAGCTCAATGCGCGCCTGCAGTCGACGCTAGACGAGCAAACCGGCAATTGGGGCATCAAGGTCCAAGCGGTGGAGGTCAAACATGTCGACCTTCCGGAGCAAATGATTCGGGCGATCGCGCGGCAGGCCGAAGCTGAGCGCGAGCGCCGCGCCAAGGTCATCCACGCGGACGGCGAATTGCAGGCCGCCACCAAGTTGACCGAAGCCGCCGGCAAGCTCAGCGAACAGCCGGCTTCGATCACTCTGAGGTACCTGCAGACCCTGACCGAGATCGGCACCGAGAAGAACAGCACCATCGTGCTGCCGCTTCCGGTAGACCTCTTCCACGGCTTGTCCAAGTGGACCGCCAGCATGGGCAGCGGTGATGACCAGCAGGGCTGAGTATGAACCGACACCGACCGGATGCAGGTAGCTTCGGCGCCCTCTCTCCGGCCGTCACGGTTGCGTAGAGCGCACCGCCCCAGGGCTTGAGGTGCCATTCGGCGCCGGCGGCGTTCGGGCGGCAGGTCTTCGCGAGGGCAGGGCATGCCGCTTCCCCGGCTGGTCAGGCCAATCCTCGCGGCGGCCGCGGGAGTCGCACAGCACCCTTGGACAGGCCAAGCCGCAGGGTTGGATTGCTCCGCTCTTGCTGTCGTGGCGGGCAAGGTTCCCGCCGCCAGCTGCCGGTGGCTTCACAGGCCGGAGATTCTGGTTCGCTCTGACACAAATTAGATGAAAATGTTTTGGGATTCGCTACAATTGAGTATGGCTCGGAAATCTAGGACCAAGGCCGCAGACGAGATTGAAGTCGTCTTTGGATTCAAGCAGGTTCTCGGGCTGATCCTGTCCAGCGTCGCCGCGCTCGGCTTGGCCTTTGTCGGTGGGGTCGAGCACGGACACAAGCGAGCCCTGCGCGGAGATTCCAGCTTGCTGGCCTTCTTGGAGCAGGAGGCCGACGCTCATACCGAGCCGGTGGCGATTCCCGACATCCTGTTCGAGCAGCTCGACGAAGAGCGGGCCAAGGTCAAGGCGGCAAGCGAGGCCGGGCAGTCCGCTGGCAGCGGCCAGCAGCGCCAACTCATCGAACGGGTCAAGCCCACGGCCGCGGTCAAGGCCCGGCCCAGCCCGGACGAGCCTTTGGCCGCTGACGCGCCCACGGAGAAGCCGCCTTCTGTCGACTCGCCCGTTGCGGACGAGTCGACAACAGCGGCGCGCGAGCCCGAGCCGCAGCCCAAGGCCGAGCTTGGCAAGAAGTTGCACTATCAGGTGGCCGCCTTGAACTCGCGCAAGAACGCCAAGGGCTTGGTGGATTGGCTTCGCGCCCAAGGGTTTCCGGGGCACATCCAGCCGGCTGGCGACGACGGGCTCTATCGCGTCGTCGTCGGACCGTTTCCTACCGACAGGGAAGCCGAGTCGGCCAAGGTTCGGCTGGCGCAGGATGGCTTCGCCGTGATGGTGCGCAAGCTGTAGGGAGCTCAGGCCGCGCCCGAACGCCGCTCTGCGGCGCTGCGCTGCAGGTCTTCCTGCTCGCGGCGTAGTTCTAGGAAGCTGGCGAGGCGGTCAGGATCGATCGATCCATCTTGCGCTGCAGCCCGGATGGAGCAGCCGGGCTCGCTGTCGTGGCGGCAGTCGCGGTAGTAGCAGTCCCGCCCCAGACTTGAGATCTCGGGGAACACCTGGTCAACGACCTCGGGACTGCTCCACGGATACAGCTCGCGGATGCCGGGCATGTCCATCAGCAGGCAGCCCTTCGGATGCACTACCAGCTCGCGCCGAGTGGTCGTGTGCCGCCCCCGATTGTCTTGGCTTCTGACGCTGCCGGTCGCGAGCTGCTCCGACTGCAGCATCGCGTTGATGAGCGAAGACTTGCCCGCACCGGATGGTCCCGCGAGCGCGATCGTGCCACGCTCCGGGAGCAGGTCTTGGAGGGTGCCCACACCCTGGCCCGTCGTGGCACTGGTCGTGATCACCGGGTAGCGGGGATCCGCGTTGCGCAGCGTTCTGGCTGCTGCCTCGGAAGTCGGGCACTCGTCTGCCTTGTTAAGCACGATCAATGGCGCGGCGCCGCTGGCCAGCACGCTCGCTAGGTAGCGTTCGATCTGCCTGGGGCGCAGTTCCCGGTCCAGGGCCGTCACGATCAGGGCGACATCGATATTCGCCGCCAGGACTTGGCGCTTGGCGGCATGGCCCGGACGGTTGCGAGCTAGCACGTTGCGCCTCGCCAAGATCTTGGAAGCGATCCGTTTCTTCGGATCGAACAGCACCCAATCGCCGACCGCTGCCGCGCCGACGCTTCGCGGAAGGCTTACGCGGACGGTCCGGTCCTGCGCGAATACATCGACTTTCCGCGCCGTCGCCAGCCGAACGCGGCCGGTTTCCGCGCCGGGCGGGCCGGGAAGCTGACGCTGGAAGAACGGCTCCCAGCCGTAGGCGTCGAGGCTCATGCCCGCGTGGGTGCGTCGGCAGGAATGCGCCGAGTGGTTGCCGCCAGGGTGTTGGACATCAACATCGCAATGGTCAGAGGCCCGACCCCGCCGGGCACTGGCGTGTAGGCGGAGGCGCAGTGGACCACGTCCCCGGGATGGACGTCTCCTACGAGGGTGCTGCCAGTCTTCTCGAATTGCGCAAGCCGCCGGGGATCGTGCGCGAACAGGCGACGTACCGTAGCGGCATCCTGCAAGCGGTTGATTCCGACATCGAGCACCACTGCCCCGTCGCCGATGTGTTCCCGCGTCAGCATGGCCGGCCTGCCCGCTGCGGCCACTAGGATATCGGCCCGCCGGCAAACTGCGGGCAGGTCGGGAGTCCGAGAGTGGCAGATGGTGACCGTGGCATGTTCGGCCAGTAGCAGCAATGCGGCCGGCTTGCCCACGATGTTGCTGCGGCCGACGACGACCGCATGGCGTCCCTTGATCTGGATCTGGCTGCGCTTGAGGATTTCTATGAGGCCGCGCGGCGTGCACGGTGCCAGGCAAGACTGCCCGCTTGCCAGCTTGCCCACGTTGATCGGATGGAATCCGTCGACGTCTTTCTCCGGGGAGATGCACCCGAGCACGCGCTGGGCGTCGACATGGCTCGGCAGCGGCAGCTGGACTAGGATGCCGTCGATCTCCTCTCGGCTGTTGAGCTCCTCGACCACGGTCACCAATTCCGCCGTCGTGGTCTCCGCGGGCAGGCGCAGGGTCTCCGAGTGCGCCCCGATCCGGTCGCAGGCGCGGATCTTGTTTCGGACGTAGATCTTGGAAGCCGGATCCTCGCCGACCAGAACAGCGGCGAGGCCGGGGCGGACGCCGTAATGCGCAGCTTGCTCGACCCGTGAAGCCAACTCCGCTAGGACGCTGTCGCGGATTGCGTTGCCATCCAGAATGCGCGCGGCCATGCCGAAGAGTGAATCTTATCAGACCACTCCGGAGATGCTGCGGGGCACAGTTCGACAGCGCCGGCACTCGTGGTGGCGCGGGGTGCCCGGGCCGTGCTGCCCGTGAGCCCCGGACGGCGGTGCTTCGGCCGGCGCGAGCGCATTCCGGCCCCGAAGCGCGAATTCCGTCCGATTCGGGAGGGCTCCTGTGGTCTTCTGGTAATAGGGAGCACCTCGACGGGCGCGCTGCCGACACTCGCGACGACCCCGGCGGCGATCGGATAGATGAACTTCAATTCGTACGACACGGAAGGATTCTACGACGAGCTATTCCATGCCGACGGCACGCCGCGCGGCAAGTTCGGCCTCCTCGTGGACCGGATCAACTCCCTGCCCGAGGGGGACTTCCAGCGACGGCAGCGCGCCGCCGAGCGCAACCTGATGCACATGGGCATCACGTTCAACGTCTACGGCGATGACCGCGGCCAGGAGAAGATCTTTCCGTTCGACCTCGTGCCGCGCTTGGTCACGGCCGAGGAGTGGGACTGGATCGACCGGGGCCTGCGGCAGCGCATCCACGCGCTGAACCTGTTCATCGACGACGTCTACCACGACCGCAAGGTCATCAGGGACGGTGTCGTTCCCGAAGAGATCGTCCTCACCGCACAAGGGTTCCGCGAGCAGTGCATCGGGCTGAAGCCGCCGCAGGGCGTATGGTGCCACGTCACCGGCACCGACCTCGTTCGCGACTCCGACGGACAGATCTACGTGCTGGAAGACAACCTGCGGGTTCCCTCCGGCGTGTCCTACCTGCTGCAGAACCGCGCGGTGCTAAAGCAGACGTTTCCGAGGGTCTTCCGCGGGTTGGGGGTGCGCTTGGTTGCAGACTACCCCGGTCGGTTGCTCGCCATGCTCGAGGACGTGGCGCCACCCGACGCCGAGCGGCCGCAGGTGGCGGTCGTGACGCCGGGCCCTTTCAACTCGGCCTATTTCGAACACTCGTTCCTTGCCCAGCAAATGGGCGTCGAATTGGTGGAGGGGCGCGACTTGGTCGTCGAAAACGACACGGTCTACATGCGGACCACCGCCGGCTTGGAGCGTGTCCACGTCATCTATCGCCGCATAGACGACGACTTCCTTGACCCGCAGGTGTTCCGCCCCGACTCCTTGCTCGGCGTTCCGGGAGTGATGGATGCGTACCGCAAGGGTCGAGTCACGCTGGTGAACGCGCCCGGCACGGGCGTAGCCGACGACAAGGTGATCTACGCCTACGTTCCTCAGATCATCCGCTACTACTTGGGCGAGGACGCCATCATTCCCAACGTGCCGACGTACATGTGCTGGGATCCGCAGCAGCGCCAGCACGTGCTGGAGAACATCGAGCGGCTGGTAGTCAAGCCCGCGAACGAGTCGGGCGGCTACGGACTGCTCATCGGTCCGCACGCCAGCGAGAGCGAGCACGAGGAATTCAGGCGGAGGATCCTTGCGAACAGCCGCAACTACATCGCCCAGACCACGCTGTCGCTATCGCGCGTGCCGACCTTGGTCGAAGGCCGCTTCGAAGGCCGCCATGTCGACCTGCGGCCCTTCATCCTGTACGGACGCGAGATCTTTGTGCTGCCGGGCGGCCTGACCCGCGTGGCCTTGCGCAAGGGGTCTTTAGTGGTGAACTCATCGCAAGGCGGCGGGAGCAAGGACACATGGGTGCTGGCTTCCGGCAAGGACTTTGCACCTGCCTAGTCGCGCTTGGCTGCGCACGGGCGGGGATATTTGAGGAGCCGGGACACGCCAGATGCTGAGCCGCGTCGCAGAGTCTGTCTATTGGATGAGCCGCTATATCGAGCGCGCCGAGAACGTGGCTCGTTTCGTCGAGGTCAATGAGCACCTCATGCTCGACCTGCCGCCCGGCCTGCCGCCGCAGTGGGGTCCCTTGGTCGAGATCACCGGCGACGCCGAAGCGTTCAACAAGGCCTACAGCGCCGCGGACCAGGAAGAGGTGTGCTGGTTCCTGACCTTCGATCCCAACAATCCCAACTCGATCATCTCCTCGTTGCGGTCCGCGCGAGAGAACGCCCGCTCGGTCCGCGAGATCCTCTCGTCAGCGGTGTGGGGCGAGATCAACGAGGCGTATCTGTACGTCGAGAGCCAGGCCAATGCTAGCAACGAACTTTCGTACGACTTCCTCCGCCACGTCGTGCGCGCCAGCCACAGCGTTGAGGGAGCGACCAACGCAACCCTGTCGCACTCCGAGGCATGGCACTTCAGCCGCATCGGGCGCCTCTTGGAACGGGCGGACAAGACCACGCGAATTGTCGACATCCGCTACTTCATGCTCCTGCCCACGCCCGCCGACGTGGGCAGCCCCACCGACGACTTGCACTGGACGGCAGTGCTGCAGTCTGTGAGCGCACTGGAAATGTACCGGCAGCGGCACGGCATGGTCCGACTCGACAGGACCGCCGAATTCTTGATCTTGGATCCGGAGTTCCCGCGATCGGTGCGGAACTGCCTGCGGCGCGCCGACGAGTCGCTCCATGCCATCACTGGCACTCCGCCGGGAACCTTTCGCAATCTGGCCGAGCGCCGTCTCGGCCGTCTCGTATCGAGCCTTGACTATACTGCTGTAGATGAGGTGATCATTGAGGGCCTGCACGAGTTTCTGGACCAGCTGCAGGTCGGGCTCAATCAGACTGCCGATGCCCTGCAGGGTTCGTTTTTTGCCCCGCGAGTCACGAGCGGAGCCGGTTCAGCGGGGACTGCCTTGACATGACGTTTTGTCTCGGAATCAACGTCCAGGACGGCTTGGTCGGGATCGCCGATACCAGGCTGACGTCAGGCAACGAGTGCCTGACAGCCCGAAAGGTCACCACTTACGAAAGAGACGACGGTGCGCTCTTCGTCATGACATCGGGGCTGCGCTCTATTCGGGACAAGGCGCTCACATACTTTGAAGAGGTGCTGGCTGAGAGCGAGGAGCCCTTCACCAAGCTCTACCAAGTCGTCAACCTCTTTACCGACCAAGTGCGGCGAGTGTCTGCCGAGGACAAGCAGCCTCTGGCGGACGGCGGGCTGTCGTTCGACATGAAGGCGTTGATCGGCGGTCAGATGAGGGACGACCAGAGGCACAAGCTGTATCTCGTCTATCCGGAGGGCAACTGGGTGGACACGGGCCGGGCAACGCCGTATCACGTCATTGGCTCGACGGGGTATGGCAAGCCGATCCTCGACCGCACCCTGACATACTCGGACCCCATGCGGCACGCCTTCAAGGCGGGCTGCTTGGCATTCGACTCCACCCGCATCAGCGCGGCCGACGTGGATTTTCCGATCGATGTAGTCCTGTATGCACCGGATTCGTTCCGCGTCGTCGAGCACCGCTTCCAGAAGGACGACCTTGCCTCCATCTCGAACTGGTGGCAGGAGCACTTGCGCATCACGATGCGGGACTTGCCCGGGGAATGGCTGGAGGAGGCCTTTGCCAAGCTGACTCCGAACGCTGACGGCGAGAGCGGACAGCCCTGACTCGCGCGGCAGTCTCGAGCATGCGCTTCGTTGCGAGCCACACAACGCGGTTTCGCTATAGCAAGCCGGTACATCTGGAACCGCACGTCATTCGACTCAGGCCTAGGTGCGACAGCTTCCAGCGCCTGCTGCGTTACCGGCTCAGGGTGACCCCGGAGCCGGAATTGCTCAGCGAAGCGTTGGATGTCGAGGGCAACGTCGTTGCGCATGCGTGGTTCTCCGACCTGACGGAGACTCTGGACGTCACCAGCGAGTTCGAGGTCGAAACGCTGCGGAGCGATCCGTTCGATTACTTGGTCATTGGCGATGGCACGGGAAAGCTGCCGTTCGAGTATTCCGTGGCCGTGCGCGGGCGCCTCGCGCCAGCGCTGGAGCGGCCCGCCGGGGCCGATCCGGCTGTTGACGAGTTCATTCGCCCGATCATTGCTCGGTCCGGGCGCCAACCGCTCGCGTTTCTCAGCGTGCTCAACCAAGCGATTCACGAAGCATGCGCCGTGACCGTGCGTGAGCACGGCGAGCCGTTGCCGCCCGCTCAGACTCTGGCCGCCGAGCGGGTTGCCTGTCGCGACCTCGCCGTCCTGTTCATGGACTGTTGCCGTGCCGTCGGCATCGCCGCCCGCTTCGTGAGCGGGTACCAAGAGCAAGGATCTGGCACCCGCTTCATGCATGCTTGGGCGGAGGTGTACCTGCCGGGCGGGGGCTGGCGTGGATACGACCCCACGCAGGGCTTGGCGGTGGTCGACCGGCACGTAGCGGTGGCGGCTGGGAACTCCGCTTCCCAAGCGAGCCCGATACAGGGCAGCTTCCGGGGGGACGCCGAGGCAGCGCCGCTGATGGCCGAGATCCGGATCGGCCGCCCGGACGACAGATAGCCGGGCGCTGCCGCCAAGCGACGCAAGGCGGGATCCCGGAGGCGATACGGCAGCGCGCCGCCGGGTTCGATGACCGAGGGCCGGTCTGGCATACCCACAAGCTGGCGGCCCTTGGCCGAGCGGGCGGCTAGAATAGGCGTCTGTGGCCTCTTCAGATTCTCGCGCTCCTAGAGCGATTCGCTACGAGCCCGACGAAAGCCCGCCTTTTGCGCTGTCGCTTGGTCTGGGGGCGCAGTACGCGCTGCTCAGCATTAGCGGCATCGTACTCACGCCCGCAGTCGTGATCCGGGCGGCCGGCTCGGGCGAAGACTACCTGTTGTGGGCTGTATTCGCAGGCCTTTGCGTGTGCGGCGTCAGCACGTTCGTCCAAGCCGTCAGAGTTGGGCGTGTCGGTGCTGGCTATATCCTGCTGATGGGAACCTCGGGAGCCTTCATCGCGGTCTCGGTGTCCGCGCTGGTACAGGGCGGCCCGGGCCTGCTCGCGGTGCTGGTGATCGCGTCCTCGTTGTTCCAGTTCCTGCTCGCCTCGCATCTTTCGCTGCTTCGACGCGTTATCACTCCGCTGGTGGCCGGCACCGTCATAATGCTGATCGCCGTCACGATCGTTCCGATTCTGTTCGAGATGTTGGCGAACGTGCCCGAGGGAACGCCCGCGGGCGGCGCTCAGGCTTGCGCCGGAGCGACTTTCGTCACGACTACGGCGCTGGCCCTGCTCGCCTCGGGAGCCTGGCGGCTGTGGGCGCCCGTAATCGGCGTGGGGGCGGGCTGTATCGTGGCGTCGTTCTACGGGCTGTACGACACTTCGATGATTGCCGCTGCTCCGTGGATTGGCCTGCCGACAACGGGCTGGCCGGGGATCGATCTGAGTTTCGGTGCGTCGTTCTGGGCACTGCTGCCGCTCTTCGTCTTGGTGACAATCGTTGGCGCCATCGAAACGATCGGAGATGCCATCGGTATCCAGCAGGTCTCGTGGCGGGAGCCGCGCGCCACTGACTTCCGAGCCGTGCAGGGCGCGGTGGCGGCCGATGGACTGGGCAACCTCCTTTCGGGCCTGACGTGCACCGTGCCAAACACCACCTATTCCTCGAGCGTTGCCATCACCGAGTTGACCGGCGTTGCCGCGCGCTCGGTAGGCGTTTGCATCGGAGGCCTGTTCGTGGCCGCAGCGTTCGTTCCGAAGCTCGCCGCGATCATCCTTGCGATCCCGGACCCAGTCGTATCGGCCTACGTACTGGTGCTGCTGGCGATTCTGTTCGCGCTGGGCATTCGCATCGCGATCAAGGACGGCCTGGACTATCGCCAGAGTGTCGTTATTGGAGTCGCCTTCTGGCTCGGTGTCGGGTTTCAAAACCAGCAGATCTTCGCCGACAGCTTAGGGGAGCTCGGTGCATCGATCCTCGGCAATGGCATGACGGCTGGTGGTCTGGCCGCAGTCGTGATGGTAATTGCGATGCAACTGACCAAGCCGAAGCGGCTCACTCTCAAGACAACCCTGACGGCCAAGTCGCTGCCGGGGGTCGATTCGTTCCTCTGCGAGTTCGCCGAGCAGCGGCGCTGGGACGACGAATCCGCGAATCGCCTGCGTGCTGCCGGGGAAGAGGCGATCCTGAGCCTTGTGCCAGCAGATGAAGACGATGAGTCCGCAGGTCCTCCGAAGCACCTGCTCTTGGCTCTGTCCGGTGATCGCAATGCCGCGGAGATGGAGTTCATGGCCTCGACGGCCGAAGAGAATCTCGAGGATCGTATCGCACTGCTGGGCCGCTGGGCAGACCAAGGCGGCGAGGAGCCGATCTCGCTGAAGCTGTTGCGGCACTACGCCAGTTCGGTGCGCCACCAGCAATACCACGACATCGACATCGTCACCGTGCGCGTGGAGAGGCAGGGCGGTCAGGCAGCGCACTGAAATCGCGGCTTGCCCGAGCCCGCGATCCAGCTGCGAGCGGCGTAGATCGGCCCGCCAGAACCGCGGCTGAGGGTGTCCTTGGAATTGTTCCCCTGGGCACCGCGGCACATCCGGTTCCGGAACGATTGATTCCGACGGCTGCCGTCGCGTTGAGAGACGGAAATCGCGCCCGCGGGGCGCTGGCCACAGCGCGCCGGATGCAGCGTTGTCGCGCGCCGGAGACCCGCCGTCGAGGTGGCCGCACGCTGCGCTATCGTAGAACTGCTAGCGGGCCATGCTCGGCTCGCGGAGCAGTCCTAGCCTGTGGACCAGCGAGCGCAGATTCTCGAACGCGAGGTTCTGTCAGGCTCGGTCGAGCGGGTCGTATTCCACAATTCCGAGAACGGCTTCTGCGTTTTGCGCGTACAGGTTCGCGGGTTGCGGGAACCGCAGGCCGTGGTAGGCCGGACGCCCGCGGTCAGCCCCGGCCAATGGATCACGGCATCCGGCCAGTGGGTGAACGACCGCTCGCACGGGCGGCAGTTCGAAGCCTCGTACATCAAGGCCTCTGCACCGGAATCGGACTCCGGCATCGAGAAGTACCTAGGCTCCGGCGCGATTCCCGGCATTGGTCCGGTCTACGCCAAAAAACTTGTCTCCGCATTCAGCGGCGATGTCTTCAAGGTGATCGAGACCGATCCGGCGCGACTGCGGGAAGTGCCGGGTATCGGGCCGGTCCGCGCCAAGCGCATCATCGAGGCGTGGGACGAACAAAAGGTCGTGCGGGAAATCATGATCTTCCTGCACACGCACGGCATCGGCTCGGCGCGGGCGGCACGGATTTACAAGACGTATGGCGCGGATTCCTTGCAGGTGATGAGCGAGAACCCGTACGTGCTTTCAAGGGACATTCGGGGTATCGGATTCAAGGTCGCCGACGGCATTGCAATGAAGCTCGGCGTGGACCGCGGATCTCTGGTGCGCATCCGCGCCGGCATCGGCTACGCGCTGAGCGAGGCCATGGGCGACGGGCACTGCGGCTTGCCGCGCGAGGAACTGCTCCGGACGGCCAGGGAACTGCTCGGTGTCGCGCCCGATCGGATCGAGCCAGCCCTGCGGGCGGAGATCGAGGAGGGCAACGTTGTCGAGGACAGCGTAGGGGAAGAGGCCTGCGTGTTCCTGTCCCGCCTCCATCGCGCCGAGAGGGGGATCGCCAGGGCGCTGAGCGCGTCGTTGCGCGGAGCGCCGCCATGGCCCCGGGTGAATACCGATCGGGCGGTCCCATGGGTCGAGCGGCAGGTCGATCTCAGACTGGCCCCGAGCCAAGTCGAAGCGGTGCGCTTGGCATTGCAGTCCAAGGTGATGGTGATCACCGGCGGTCCGGGCGTGGGCAAGACCACGATTGTCAACGCCATCTTGAAGATCCTGCAGGCGAAGGGAGTCGCGATCGCGCTTTGCGCGCCGACGGGCCGGGCGGCCAAGCGGCTGGCCGAGACCTCGGGCATGGAAGCCAAGACGATCCACCGGCTGCTTGAGTTCGACCCCGGCCGCGCCGGGTTCCGCCGCAACGCCGACAAGCCGTTGGACTGCGACTTGCTTGTGGTGGACGAGACCTCGATGGTCGACGTGTCGCTGATGAACTCTCTGATGCGGGCGTTGCCCGGGCGCGCGGCTCTGCTGCTGGTCGGAGATGTCGATCAGCTCCCCTCCGTCGGCCCGGGCCAAGTGCTGGCCGACCTGATTGCGAGCGAAGCGGTGCCCGTCGCGCGCTTGGTCGAAGTCTTTCGACAGGCTGCGAGCAGCCGCATCGTCGTCAACGCGCACCGGATCAATCGCGGCGAGCTGCCGGAGCTTGGCAAGCCGGAAGGGGAAAGCGACTTCTACTTCGTTCCGGCCGGCGCGCCGGATGAAGCGATCGGAAAGACTGTGGAAATGGTGCGCAGCCGGATTCCGCAGCGCTTCGGGCTCGATCCGGTGCGCGACATCCAAGTGCTGTGCCCGATGAACCGCGGCGCTATTGGTGCCGGCGCGTTCAATACCGCGCTCCAGGGTGCGCTTAACCCTCCTGGGGAGCAGAAGCTAGAACGGTTCGGGTGGAGCTTCGTCCCGGGCGACAAAGTGATGCAAGTCGAGAACGACTACGACCGCGACGTGTACAACGGCGACATCGGCAGGATCGAATCGCTGGATCTGGAAGACGGGACGATCGAGGTGGATTTTGACGGACGCAAGGTCGACTACGCCCTGCGCGATCTAGACATGCTTGTTCCGGCGTTCGCCACCACGATCCACAAGAGCCAGGGATCCGAGTATCCTGCCGTGGTGGTCCCGCTCATGGACCGCCATTTCGTCATGTTGCAGCGCAACTTGCTCTACACAGCGATCACGCGGGGGAAGCGACTTGTCGTGCTCGTCGGCCAGCGCAGCGCCGTGAGGCGAGCTGTGCAGACATCGACCCAGTCGCGCCGCTGGTCCAAGCTGCGGGAGCTCTTGCAGGCCGGTGCCGGCTCGGACCGGCAGGGCAGGCTGGCCGCTACCGGCGAGGCCGGCTTCGCTTAGCCCGATTGGCGCAGCCTGCCGCGCTCGAAGCTGAAGACCCGGTCGCAAAGCGCGGCAAACGTCGGGTTGTGCGTCGCTAGCAGGATTGCCAGCCCTTCTTGACGAGCCAGCTCGAGTAGCATCTTCATGACGGCCTCGCCGGTGCCTTCGTCGAGGTTGCCCGTCGGCTCGTCAGCGAGCAGCAGCCTTGGCTTGGACACCAGTGCTCGGGCGATCGCAACCCGCTGCTGCTCGCCGCCGGACAGTTCGCCGGACTGGTGATCGATCCGTTCTGCCAACCCCACCCGCTGCAGCCAGGTCTGCGCTTCCTTGTGACCGGAGTCCTCCGACACACCCGCGATGCGGAGTGGCAGGGCTACGTTCTCGATCGCCGTGAATTCGGGCAGCAGGTGGCAGTTCTGCCAGACGAAGCCGACATCGCGGTTGCGATAGTCGGCCAGCTGGGTGTCGCTCAGCGACGCGAGCGAGTCTCCGCGAAAGAGCACCTTGCCCGCGGTGGGCTTGTCAAGCGCGCCCAAGATATGCAGCAATGTCGATTTCCCGGCGCCTGACTTGCCGACGAGCGCGACGCTCTCGCCCTGTCGGATCTGGAATGTCAGCCCCGCGAATATCGTCAGCGCCTGCTCGCCGCTGCGAAACGTCTTACCCAGGCCTTCGGCGCGGATTACTGGCTCGGCCATCTGCGCGAAGCCCCTGCATCCATCCTAGCTTGAACACTTCCCGCAGGACATCTGCAGGCGCCGCCGAGGCGTCGATTCTACAGTCCGCCTGGGCGTAGGACTCCTTTCGGGCCGCGTAGATGCGCAGGAAGCCGGCGCGGTCGCGAGCCAGCGGGCGGTGGGACTCAAGCCGCACCCGTTCCCACAGCGTGTCGGCCGGGGCGTCGAGCCAAACCGTGGGGCCCGCCTGTCGCAACAGGCTGCGGTTTCGCTCGAACGCATACGTGCCCCCGCCCAGAGCCACCACGCGCGGCGCGCCGGCGCGGCTCGTTTCGGCCTGCTCCCGCAGCGCTGCGTGCTCGAAATCGCGGAACCCGTCCTCGCCACGTGTCTCGAAAATGTCGGGAATCGAGCGTCCCGCGAGCCTCTCGATCTCGGAATCTAGGTCGACGAACGACCATTCCAGCGCTCTGGCAAGCTGTCGGCCGATGGTGGACTTGCCGGATCCCATGAAGCCGGCCAGGAAGATCGCCCTGGGGCTTTCCGGCCGCCGTCCTGCGCCGTGCGCGTCGGTGCTCACCCCAGGCTGTCCCTGCGCATCTTGCGTGCCATGGCGCCGTGGACCAGGGCAGGGCAGAGACGCTCCGCCGCGATTACGAGCCAGCCGAGACGAGGCACGACCACCGTCCGCTTGCGCTTGCGAATCCCGGAGCGAATGGCTTCGGCACACTGGTCGGGGGTGAGCGCAAACATGCCGCGTCCGGGCAGCGGCTTGGCCGAAGCACCTTGCAGCATGTTGCTCATGAATGGCGTGCGCACGTAACCCGGGCAAAAGGAGAGCACGTGAATTTCCCGTTCGCGCAATTCTGCCCTCAGCACATTGGCGTAGGCGTTTAAGGCATGCTTCGACGAAGCGTAAACGCCCATGCCGGGCAGGGATAGCTTGCCGGCGATAGAACTCACCATCACGATGCTGCCGCCCGGTCGCATCAGCGGCAGGAGTTGTCGCGTGATCTCCACGGGCGCCAAGAAATTCAGCGCCAGCAGGTCCCGGGCATGATCGGGATCGGTCGAGTCTGATGGCGCGAGGATGCCAATGCCTGCGTTATGCACAAGAATGTCGAGAGCTTCCAACTCCTCCAGCGCACGAGCGCAGAACGAGGAGCGGGCGGCAGGATCGGCGAGATCCGCGTCGATGATTCTGGCACCGCCGATCAGGCGGGCGGTTTCCTCCAACGCGTCCCGTCGACGCCCGTGAAGCACCACCTGGGCACCGTCGCGGGCGAGCCGGATTGCGCAGGCCCGCCCGATTCCGGACGAGGCTCCCGTCACCAGCGCGGTCTTGTCGGAAAGCTCAGCCGCGCGCATGGTTCAGCCTCGGCCAACCCGGAATGGCAATACTGTAACATGGGCGGCGGCAACTGCTGGGCGGCGCGATCTAGCGCAACGCACCGGCGTCAGGAGCCTTGGAGGCTGCCCGCGCGTGCTGGGCTAGTCCGCTTCTGGTCTTCGCCCCGAGGTTGCTGGCGCGGCAAGAGTTCGAACGGGTCTGGGTCGTGATTCGAATCGCAAACGGCCAAGGATTTTGGGGCGACTGGCTCGAGGCCCCGCGGCGCATGGTGGCAGGAGGGCCGATCGACTATCTGGTGTTGGACTATCTCTCCGAGGTCACTATGTCGATCTTGGAGAAGCAAAGGCGGCGCGACCCCGACAAGGGCTACGCCACCGATGCCGTCGATCTGGCGGTGTCCTTGCTGCCACGCATGCTGGAGCGCGGCATCAGGATCGTCACCAATGCCGGCGGAGTCAACCCGGGCGCCTGTGCAAGGGCAATCTTGGAGAAGGCGAGCGCTGCCGGCATCCGTGATGCGAGGGTGGCGGTCGTGCTCGGCGACGACATTCTCGACCGAATTGACGAGATGACCTCGCGGGGCGTCCGCTTTGACGAGATCGACACGGGGCGGCCGATCGCGGACATCCGGCCCGATCTGCTCAGCGCGCACGTTTATTTGGGCGGGTTTCCGCTCGCAGAAGCCCTGGCGACCGGGGCGCACATCGTGATTGCCGGCAGGTCAACCGACACTGCCCTGACGCTGGCGCCCATGATCCATGAATTTCGCTGGTCCGAGCAGGACTGGGACAAGCTGGCGGCAGGCACGATCGCCGGCCACATCATCGAGTGTGGCGCCCAGTGCACAGGAGGGAACTACTCGGTAGATTGGCAGACCCTCCCAGACATGGCGAACATCGGATTTCCGATTGTCGAGGCCGGCGCGAGCGGTGACTTCGTGGTCAGCAAGCACCCCGGCACCGGAGGGCGGGTCACGCTGGCTTCGATCAAGGAGCAGCTGCTCTACGAACTTGGCGACCCCAAGGCGTACCTGACGCCGGACTGCAGCGCCGATTTCACAAGCATCGCCTTGCGCGACGACGGTCCGGACCGGGTCGCGGTCGAAGGAGTGCGCGGAGGTCAGCGCCCGCCGACTTTGAAGACCTCGATCACATATGCGGCGGGCTATCAGGCGGTCGGTGCATTGGTGTACAGTTGGCCGGACGCGGCCCAGAAAGCACGCGCCGCCGAGAGGATGGTGCGCCAGCGCTTGGACGATCTGGGCTTGAGGTTTGATGAGGTTCAAGCCGAGTTGCTGGGCTTGGACGCTTGTCACGGCCCGGTTGCAGCGCCGAACCCCGATCCGCCCGAGGTCCAGTTGCGCATTGGCGTGCGCGCGGCCGAACGCGCGCCAGTCGAGCGTTTCAGCCGCGAGATGATCCCGCTGGTGCTGAACGGGCCGCCTACGGCCACCGGGTTCGGAGAGGGCCGGCCGCGCGTCAGGCAGGTCGTCGCGCACCATGCCTCGCTGCTGCCGCGCGAGGAGATCAGCACCAGCGTGGAGGTGTTCGACCTGTCGTGAGCGCCCCCGTTGCGGAGGGCTAGCGCGAGGCGGGCAGCATGTTGCGAATCGCTGCGATGCGCCAGCCGTCGTCGGTGCGCAGGCACACGAACGTGCTCCACATCTTGCGGTCCGCGGCCCCAGCGCCGCCCGCGATCACGTAGCGGGCATCGGCCACTGCCACGCCTGGCGCGGGAAACCGCACCGTTTCGACCGTCAGCGTGCGGGTTCCCGGATTGCGGCGCGAACTGGAGAGCATGCCTTCCACCAGAGCCTCCCGTCCCCGGCGCCACACGCCCGACGACACCAGCTGGTCGGCGTCTGCGGTGAACAGCTTTCGGATGGCTTGTGGGTCCCTTGACTCGCGCGCCGAGGCGTAGCGGCCAACCAAGGCCTTGATCTCGTCCGTGTCATCGTCGGCCCGCGCGCTGGTCGCGCCGGCGATGACGAATAGGGCGGCAATCAGCGAGACGACAAGCGATCGCGATGTCGACGGCATCTTCGGGTGTTTCCTGCCGGGCTAGTAGACTCCGACCGTTACCGAGCCGGTCTTGGAATCTTGGTACGGACGCACGTTGCGGACCCCGTCCCAAGGGTACAGGTCGATCGGGCGCTCGCGTTCGCAGATGTCGCGCTCGGGGAACCTGGGCATGAAGAACTCCCGCGTCAGGGTGGTCAACACGGCCCTCCCGGTAGCGCCGTACTCGACGACCTCGTCGAGGTTGTCCGGGTTGCAGACCTCCAGGGCGGCTCGCGGCTGGGGAGGGTAGTAGATGATGGCGTGATCGTCGTCCGGGTCGAACGGCTTGTGGCATGCCAGGCCCATCAGCGTGTTGCCGTAGGTGGCTGCGAAGTAGGCGCCTTCGAGCAGCTCTTCTCGGGCGAAGCGGTGGAACTCCGGCGTCATCTCCGTGCCGCCGCAGAACACGCCGGTAATTCCGAACTTCTTCAGCGAGATCCGATCGCACAGGCCCTCTAGCAGCTTCGGCGTCGCGAACAGGCAGCGGATCCCGGGGTGCGCCTTCAGGATGGTGATGGCCTGGTCGAGGCAGTGCTGGCGGTAGCGCTCGGCCTCCTCGTACTGGCCGCGCTTGAGCAGCTTGACCACCCAGCGCGGGTCTAGGTCGACCGAGAACGAAATCCCGCCTCGGACGTGGGCGAGGTGCTCGACTGCGAGGCGCAGGCGCCGCGGCCCGGTCGGGCCGAGGTGCAGCCAGTCCGAACCCGGCGGAAAGAACTCGTCCGGCAGGGTCTTGGAGAACTCGGCGTAGTCCGTCTGGAAGTCTTCAACGTTGACCCGCGACTTGGGCACGCCGGTCGTCCCGCCGGTTTCGAAAACGTACACGGGCTTGCCCGCCAAGCCCTTCGGCACCCAGCGTCGTACCGGGCCTCCGCGCAGCCACTCGTCCTCGAAGGGCGGCAGCAGGCGCAGGTCGTCGAAACAGCCGATGCGGTCGCGCGGGTCCCAGGCCAGGCGCTGCTTGGCGAATTCCAGCCAGAACGGGCAGCCGGTCTCCGGGTCGAAATGCCACGCGACCGTCTCGCGCACGTGCGCGTCCAACGCAGCCTTGGCGGCTTGCATCTTGCCTTGGCCCTCTGACATGCCCGGCCCTTCAGTCCGCCGCGATCGCATACAGGTGCGACCTGGTCATGATGAACAGGGTGCCGTTGGCCGCCACGGGAGTGGAGTAGATCACGTTCCCGAAGTTGCTCTCGGACAGCACCTCCAGTTCCCGCCCGGCCTTCAAGACGGACAGGTCGCCGTCCTCGTCCCCGATCATGACCTTGCCGTCGACCACGTAGGGCGATCCCCACACTGCCGCCAGCATGTCGTGTTCCCAGAGCAACTCGCCCGTACCCAAGTCCAGGGCATGGAAGAAGCCCGAAAAATTGGCCGCATACACGATGCCGTCGTGGATGGCCACTGTGGAGATTGTCCGCCGGAAGGGGTGGTGCCAAGCAACGTGGCTCTCGGTCACGTCGCCGCTCCCGGAGGCGTCCACCGCCCAGAGGTGCCCGACGCCCTCGCCGTGTTCGGGATCCTGGCCGACCGCGATGTAGACCTTGCCATCGAGCATGACGGGCGTCGCGATGATGTTGTTGCGGTCGCCCCGCCCGTGCTTCCATTCTGATTCTTTCGGGTTGGCGTCGAATTTCCAGATCAGATCGCCGGTTTCCGGCACGAAGCTGTACAGCCAGCCATCGCCGCCTGCGAATATCACTTGGTTCTTGCCCCCGGCGGATCCGTATGCTGGCGAGGACCATTGGCCGTGCAGGATATCGCGCCCGGGAGAGCTGTCCTCCCATACGACCTCGCCGGTCTTGCGGTTCAGGGCCAGAAAGCTCGGGCCGCGCACCGACGGAACGTTGATGTGCGATTCGTCCACGCCGTTCGAAGTGCTGACGAAGAGCAGGTCGCCCACGATAAGCGGCGAAGTTGCGGCCAGATTGTGGGGGAACACGCCGAGATCGTTGTACATGTCCACCGACCAGATCACGTCGCCATCGGTAGGATCCTGCTTGGCTTCGTCCTTGTACGGCCCGTCATTCTCTCCGTCGCGGAAGCCTTCGGCGTCCAGTGCCACCACTTCCGCCCGGTTGGAAACGTAGTAGACCACGCCATCGACCACTGCTGGCGAGGAGCAAACGCCCTGCTCGGGCCAGTCGTTAACACGCCCGGCCGCGAGCTTCGCGTGAGTCATCTGCCACAGAAACTCGCCGGATTGCTCGTCAAAGGCCATCACCACGCCGCGGTCGCCGCCATAGGCCTCGTCGCGCAGCAGTTCGTTATTGGTGCCGAGGAATACCTTGCCGTCCGCCACCACCGGGTTCCCGTAGGACTGGGAACCGATTTCGGCCCGCCACTTGATTTGGCTCATCGACTTGATATCCCAAGTGGTCGGAATACCGGTCTCGGACGAGACCATGTTGCGCGACGGGTCGCCGCCCCACATCGGCCAGTCGGCGCCCGTTGCGACCGGTGTAAGCGCGCACGCAAGCGCAATGGCGAGACAGTGGCTTGGAACTGGGCGAGCTAGCATTTGGATCTCCGGTTGCCTGCGGTCAGTCGCCAAACGGCGTGACCTTGACGTTGTCGTAGTAAATGTCCGCCGAGGAGTAGCCGTAGATGCCCGGGCTGCCACGGTCGTGTCCGACGGGGTCCACGGCTTCAAGCGTCCACGCCTCGGGCTCGGCATCGCCTTTCGGCCAGGCTTTGCCGCGAATCGCGGTGCTGCCGTCCGCGGCGGGCTCCACGCGAAGTTTGACGTGGTACCAAACCTCGGGGTCCCATTCCAGCGGGACCTCCTTGGAGAAGCGGCCCAACTCTGACAGCCAGGTGCGGACCATCAGGGATTGGGCGTTTCCCATCAGAGCCAGCGTGTAGCGGTGCGAGACCAAGCCCATGTCGGCCATGCGCCTGCGCTGCTCCGTGGACATCAGCTCGGCCTCGATCTCGTATCCGGTCTGGCGCGGGTTGCCGACATAGACCGTCGTGCGCCAGCTGCGCGGGTCGCCCGACGGTTTCTTGAGCTGCTTGCCGCCATCTGCGTCGACCACTGCGAAGCGTCCGCGTGCCGCCGGCCAGCCGTCCGGCACGCTATCTGCCGGGTAGCGCTCGAAATCCTCTGTGAAGCCAGCGTTAGGCCGCACCGCGACGCGCGCTTGGCCGGTGAGCTCGCCGATCGTTGCGACAATCAACCCGCCTTGCGGGAACAGGCTGCCTGCCGTGAAGTCTCCATCCGCGCTCAACTCCCCTTCGAGTCCCCCTTCGATGGACCATGCCGCGCTACGCTCGCCGATCAGTCGGCCCTTCGCGTCGAACAGCTGAGCCCTGAACCGCGCCCGGCCGCCGGGCACGAGGATGGTTTCGGCGGGCACGACTTGCACGTGAGCCGGTGTGGCACCGGCTGGTGCCGTGGTCGGCTCTCCGACCACATCCGGGGCGCTGCCGGCCTTGCCCTGGGAGTTGCCGATGCAATAGAGCATGTTCTTGGTGACGAAATAGATCCGGCCATTGGCGATTGCCGGCGGGCCGTTGATCTGGGTCGCGCTGCCATCGGCATTCTTAAACTCGTCGTGATCGGTTCGTGTTGGCTCTTGCCGCCCCGCGAGCCGCAGGATATGCAGCTGCCCGTCCATGTCCGAAACGTACAGCTTGTTGTCGCCGATGACCGGCGACGAGCGCTGGGCGATGCCGATGTTCCGTGCCCATAACTCCGTGCCGGTGGCGGCGTCGAACGCGACCAAGTTGGCGGAGTTGTCGACGTGATAGAGAATGCCGTCATGGATCGCCGGCGAGGCATAGCCCGCCGCGAAGCCATCGACCATCCATAGTTGTTTCGGCCGACCCTCCGCGACGTCTGCGGCATCCAGTGCGACAATGCGCCCCATCGACGTGCTGGCATCGACATTCTCCTCGCTGTGGGAAGCGTAGACCGTTGTGCCATCGACGACGACTGACGAGTTGATGCCTCGTTTAGACAGGGGGAATTCCCATACCTTGATCCCGGTGGCGGCCTGCATTGCGTAGATGCCGCCATCCCCGTTGCCGGCGATTAACAGGCGGCTTCCATCGATCTCGCGCACGACGGGCACGGAATAGGTCGTGTCATAGGGCGCTTGGCCGGGGGTGGAGAGCCAAACCGTCTCGCCGGTACGTTTGTCGAAGGCATAGAAGCGGTGGCGGGGAATAAAGGTCGAGCCCCAGCCGGCCGACAAGTAACTCACGAACAGCAGGTCTCCGTCCAGAACGGGCGTTACCGTGCGGCCGCCGAAGCCCGAGATGCGCCCGGTCTCCTCGGCGGTGGAGCGCTCCCACAGCACGTTTCCCTCGGGATCGAACGCGATTACCATGCCCTCGATGCCGTTCGCGAAGACATTGCCGGTGCTCGGGTCGCCGACTAGGCTGGCCCAGCCAACGCGGTGGTGCGGAATGTCGGTTTGGAACACATTGAAGCGGTACTCCCAGACCAGTTCGCCCGAATCGGCGTCGAGGCAGGCGACCTGCTCCTGCCAGCGTGTATGGGTGTCCGGCTCGGCCAGCCGGATCACGCAGACTCGTCCGTCGAGCACGACTGGTGTCGAGCGACTGCCGTAGGGCACCTTCCACAGCAGGTTTTGGCCGTCCGCAGACCAAGCTTCCGGCAAGCCGCTATCGGGCGAGACTCCGTCGGATGCCGGGCCGCGCCACGAGGCCCACGAGTCCGCCGCCGACAGGTGGGGGCTCAACGCCAATGCCAAGGCAAGCGGGAGCAGGGACACGTGTGGCCAAGACTTTCGCGCTCTCATGGGTTCACAAAATGCGTCACAGGCCCTCGACCGAGAGCCAGTGTTCCATTATAGGCTTGGGAGACAATATCGGCCGGGGCCTAAGGCAGGTACATTTTTTTGTCGATACGTGACTCGTCTGATGGGATCGGATCGTTGCTCGTGCAACTAGGGCAGCCTGTCGCTGGAGTTGCAAGGGCCTGCTCGAAGGGCGCTGGGCCGCTCTTCGCAGCGCCCGCGAGGGGGCACTGGACAGTGTCGGCGCAGCGGGGGTGTGACGCCTCGCAAGGCGTTGCCGGGCAGGCTGGCGGGACGCTCGCATGGGCTAAGGCGAGGGCGCTTGCAGCAGCAAGTCGAGAGCCTCCTGCGGGCGTGCCGCGAAATGCCGGTTGGCCTCCGGCACGTAGCGGAATTGGGGCAGGCAGCGGATGATCGAAATGGCCGTGTTGGTCAGACAGGCCAGGTTGCGCGGCAGGTCGCGCACATACACGCGGCAGCGGTCTTCGTCGTAGGTGAAGTCACGCACATAGTGCAGGCGGTTCTCGATCTGCCAGTGGTTGCGCAGCAACTCCGCGAGTTGCTCGGGGGTGGCCCGTGCGGGGCCCAGCGAGGTGAGCGCATAGCTCACTTCGGTGCTGCTCTTGCCGCTCTTGACGTGCTGCCGCCGACGTTCGACGCGGATGGCCTGCTGGCGGCCGTGCAGGGCGGCATAGTCGTCCCATTCGGCGGCGCTGATGTCCTTGACCCAGTAGCGTCGGCGCTCGATGCGGCCATGCTGCTTGTCCAGCGTCTCCACCAGCGGGCAGGCACTGAAGTCCATCTCTTGCAGGTCCCGGAACAGCGTTGGCTGGTTGTTTTTCACCGCGGTGATCAGATAGTCTGCCTGGGATTCCTCGAGCAGGCAGCGGGCCGTCTCCTGCTGGGCGTGCAGCGCGTCGCCGGTGACCACCCGCCCGGCCAGGTCGAGTTGCCTGGCTAGTTCCCGGAAGGCCGGGATCTCGTTGGTCTTGGAGTCGATCTCCAACTGTCCCAGCACCACGCCGCTGCCCTGCTCCACCGCGGCCAGCAGCATGCGCCGACCGTGTGCGCTCTGCTTGGAGGCCCCGCGCACGTCCTTGCCGTCCAGGCTCACGCCCGGCAGCACTGCCGGGCCCTCGCTGGGTGCCTCGCTGGCGGCCTTGGACGAATCCGTAGCGTCTTGCTGTGACTGCACTTGCGCGCTTTGCTGGAGGGCCCACCCGCGCACCGCCTCCTCCAGCGTCTGCGGCTCTAGGGTCGCCAGAATGTTGTGGAACGTGGTGATCGACGGACTCGTGTAGCAGCCTTGGCTGGGGCTGTAGAAACACTCCACCGCCAGTCGCTGCGACTGGCTCAGCAGGGCCGCGAACTGGGCGAAGGCGGTCACCCCGCGGTAGCCGCACAGGCGCGCCGCCACCGCCAAGGCCAGCACGCTGCGCAAGCCGTAGCGCTTGCCGCGCGCATGGCGGTACTCGGGCAACTCGCCGAGGAACTCGAACAGACTGCGCAGCGTCTGCGCGTCGGGGGGCGCGCTGCGGGCCGGCCCGTCCCAGGCCGGATCATCCTCCGGCTGGGCCAGCTTGAGGGCCGCGCCGGGCTGCAATTCGTACACGAAAATCTCCTTCCGCTGGCCGTGCCGACGCCAGCGCGGCGTGGCACCCGGCAGCCGTGCGTAGCCGCCGCTGAAGCCCAGCGAGCGCCAGTTGGCGGCCCGGTAACAGGTGCCGGCGAAGCGTTCAGGGTCCACGAACGACTCCGCTAACAGGCTCGGAATGCCGTGCTCGGCCAACATGTCGTCCGAAAGCCGTCGCAAGCTCAGCCCGAGCACCCGCGAGGCCAGATTGGGCGCCCCCTGCCAAGCCGGCAGAATCACGAAGCGCGAGTTCTGCGTGAGCAGATGCAGGCGCCGCCGCTGCTGCTGCGGGCTCCAGCCGATCCAGCGGTCACGGGCCGCCAGCTTGAGCGCGGCGGCCTGCCAGCCCACCAGTGCGATCCAGTCCTGCCCCAGCGTCGCCACATGCCGCAGGGCCTTGCCGAACAACCCCTCGAACGCTAGGTAGTGGTGGCTGGCCACCAAGCGGTCCCAGCGCCGGTGCTCCTGCGCACCGTGCGTGGGGCGCACGTGCACGGAGCGCAAATCCAGATCCCGCAAGCCGCTTGGCGCTGCCACTAGAGCCTAGCCTGACAGACTGACAACAAAATGTCCAGTCCTCGCAGCAGACAGCGCTACCATGCCGAGCTCGCAAACTCTAGCAGGCAGCCACTGCCCCTCCGGCTACTGTCGTGCACTGCCTCGGACTCGGACAAAAAAATGGCCCTGGGGCCTAAGGCGGCACGGCTCTGGCGGTTGCAGGCGTGCGTGCGGGCCGCAAGTTGCCAAGCGGGCAGCGGGCGCGTGCCGGAAGCTCGCAGCTTGCAAGTGTTGGCGCCGCGAGTGGCGTGCTCGTTGCGCGAGGCAAGCATATTTCCGCGAATGCTGGCAGCCACTGCTTGAAGCTGGCGCAAGACAAGTTGCATTGACTAAACACCCATGGCCGCGTGCAGCCACCCCGTATGCATGAAACGGTCGAGGGTTGCCAGCAGGGTGGGGGCCGTTGCTAGATTTGCAGATAGCGGAGGCGGGTGCAAGATCGGATCTCTAAGTGGTGGAGAGGCCGCGATGCCCGCAAGGGCCGTGGCTCCCTACCTCGTTATCTAAACTGACGCCGCTGCGCCCCTTCGAGCCCCGTACCGTACCAGGCTGCGGCCTAGGACGCACAGTAAATCGAGCCCCGGCTGGTTGCCCAGCCGAGGGATTTCCCCGGGCCAGCATCACCCGCCTCCGCTGTACAGGAGGATACAGCATGACAACCACAGCAGGCGAGAGCCTGCAACCCGACGAGATGCACGTCGTGCATCCCCGCGCGGCCGGACTCGATGTGCACAAGATGCAGATCACCGCCTCGGTGCGGCTGTGCCAGCCCGGCGGCGGCGTGCAGTGCGCCACGCGCCAGTTCAGCGCCTTGCCCGACGGGCTGGGAGAGCTGGCCAAGTGGCTGCAGAGCCATCGCGTCACGGCCGCGGCCATGGAGGCCACCGGCATTTTCTGGCAGGCCCCGTGGGAGGCTCTGGAGGCCGCCGGGATCGCGCCGCAGTTATTCCACGCGCAATTTGTGAAGCAGGTGAAAGGGCGTAAGAGCGACGTGGCTGACAGTGTCTGGCTGGCGCGCATTTGCCAGTTCGGGCTGTGTCGGCCCAGCTACGTGCCGCCGCGCAAGTTCCGCCAGTTGCGCCAGCTGAGCCGCTACCGCCGCAAGCTGGTGGGCGAGCGCAGCCGGGCGCGCAACCGCGTTCACAAGACGCTGGACCACGACGGGCTGCGGCTGGGCGGGGCGCTGAGCGACATCTTCGGGCGCAATGGGCGCAAGATCCTGGCGGGGCTGGCCGCGGGCAACTCGCCGGATGAGATCCTGGACACGCTCAGCGGGCACGTGCGCCCCAAGCGCGAGTTGCTCGAGCAAGTGCTGGCAGCGCAGTTGGATGCGCACGCGGTGTGGAAGCTGGGCGACCTGCTGCGCGCGCATGACGCGGCCAACGCGAGCATCGCGGAGTTGGACGCCCGCATGGAACAGGGCCTGGCCGAGCTGGAGGAACAGGTGCGCTTGCTGGAGACGGTGCCGGGCATTGACCGCGGCAGCGCCTGCGCGATCCTGGTCGAGTTAGGGCCCGACCTGTCGGCTTTCGACAAGACGGCCAACGTGGCCGCCTGGGCCGGGCTGGCGCCGGGCAACAACGAGAGTGCCGGCAAGCGGCGCTCGGGGCGCTTGCGGCGCGGCAATGCCACGCTGCGCGCCACGCTGGCCGAGTGCGCCCACGGAGCGGTGCGCACCAAGGGCTCGCAGTTCCACGGCCACCACAGCGCGCTCAAGGCGCACATGCCGTACAAGCGCGCCATCTTGGCGACGGCGCACAAGCTGCTGCGCACGATCGTGGCGATGTTGCGCGACCAGCGACCCTACATCGATCCGGGCATCGACTACGACAAGCTGGTGGTGGACCGCAACGCGCCCCGCTGGCTGCGCAAGCTTGAAGAGCACGGCTATATCGAGCACGTCCGGCCCGGCGGCCAGCCGGCGGCCGCCTGAGTTCGCTCCCATCCTCGGCCCACCGCCGGCGGTGGCGCGGTACCGCTCCGGACACAGATCGGGGCTACCGTGGCGGGCTGCTAATCCGGCGGCTGGTGGGCAGGCAACGGCTGACCGCGGAACTTCACGACTGCGGGGTGGGGGAGAGGTGCGCCTCCTCCAGGACGACGTTTCTCAGTAAGATGGCCACGATGCCTCCAAGTGGGTCCGTGCCGCCCGTTCGCGTCCTTGTCGCCAAGCCAGGGTTGGACGGCCACGACCGCGGCGCCAAGATCATCGCCCGCGCATTGCGCGACGCGGGCATGGAGGTCGTCTACACGGGGCTGCGCCAGACGCCGGAGCAGATCGTCGGCGCGGCTGTGCAGGAAGATGTCGAGTTCATCGGCCTATCGATCCTTTCGGGCGCGCATATGGCGATCGTGCCCCGCGTGCTGGCGTTGCTCGAAGAAGCCGACGCGGCCGATATCCGCGTGATCGTCGGCGGCATCATTCCCGATACCGACTCAGAGACGTTGCTAGGCATGGGCGTGGCGCGCGTGTTCCAGCCGGGAGCTTCTCTGGTATCCATCGTGGACTTCTTGCGTGACAACCGACCGTCGCGCGAATTCGCCTAGCGCTCCCAGCGTCCGTCCACATGGATTCGGCACTGTGGCGCGAATCGAGCGCGAAGACTCGGCCAAGCGGCATAATGGCCCGTTGTGTCCCAAGGCTTGACCGTAGGAATCGTCGGCGCGGGCAGCGTCGGCCAGGCGCTGGCCCGCTTGCTGGCCGCCGAGTTCGAAGTGATCGTCACATCTCGCAGCCTCGCTCGCGCAACGGCCGCCGTGGCCGGTATCGAAGCACGGGCCGCGACCCTCGAAGCGCTCGCTTCCAGCAGCGATTGCGTGATCGTCGCCGTGCCTGACAGGGCTGCCTCCGAGGTCGCTGCGGCTCTGGCGCGCTTCGATCTCGCGGCGGCTCTCCAGACCAGCGGAGCGCTGGGGCCGGCCAGCCTGGCGCCGCTTCGGGAGCGCGGTGTTCCGTGCGCCATGTTCCATCCGCTGCAGACGTTTCCGACGCCAGACGCGGGAGCGCGGCGGCTGCCTGGTTCGATGGTCGGAGTCTGCGGCGACGACCGCGCCCTAGCTTGGTGTGAGCGCTTGGCAGCTGCGCTGCGATGCACCACGCTCAGGGTCTCCGAGGATCGATTGGCGCAGTACCACGCGGCAGCGGTCACGGCCAGCAACTGTGTCGTCGGCTTGGTCGACGCGGCAGCAAGGCTTATGGAAGGTGCGGGTGTCGAGCGCACGCATGCGCTGCGCGCCTTGCGCCCGCTGCTGGATGCCAGCCTTGAGAATGCATCTACAATGGAAGCGAACCAAGCGTTGACCGGTCCCATCGCGCGGGGAGATGCGGTTACAGTGCGGCGCCACCTAGGCTCGATGCGGAATTCGCCGACACCGCTTGTCGGCCTATACCGGGCTTTCGGGCACTACCTGTTGGATCTGGCCCAGAGGCGCGGCCTGTCGGACTCCGAAGCGGCGGCGGTGCGATCCGCGCTTAGCGAGGAATACTGACCGTGCGCAACACCCGCCAAGTTGTCAGAGCCCCCGACCTGCTGCGCATGAAGCGCGCCGGCGACAGGATCGCGATGCTGACCGCGTACGACTTCACCATGGCGCGGCACCTGGATCGCGCCGGGGTCGACGTGCTCTTGGTGGGCGACTCGCTCGGCATGGTCGTGTTGGGGCAGTCCAACACGCTGTCGGTCACGCTGGACATGATCGCGCATCACACTGCGGCCGTCTCTCGCGCCGTTTCCAGGGCATTGGTCGTTGCCGACATGCCCTTCCTTAGCTGCCACGTCGGTGTCGCCGAGGCCGTGCGCGGCGCTGGGCGGCTCGTGAGCGAGGTCGGCGCCAACGCAGTCAAGGTCGAGGGCGGCCACCAGGTGTTGGAGGTGGTGCAGCGGTTGGCGGAAGCGGGTATCCCGGTCATGGGGCACTTGGGTCTCACGCCGCAGTCCATTCACCAGATCGGCGGATTTCGCAAGCAGGCGCGCGACGCGGACGAGGCGAGGAAGCTGCTCGAAAGCGCCCACGCCTTGCAGGCGGCTGGCGCCTTCGCACTTGTGCTCGAGATGATCCCGGACAAGGTTGCAGCGGACGTGACCCAATCGCTGGAGATCCCGACCATCGGCATCGGGGCTGGTCCGTACTGCGACGGGCAAGTGCTAGTTAGCCACGATGCGTTCGGGCTCTACGACGAATTCACGCCGCGCTTTGTCAAGCGCTTCGCGGAATTGGGCCAGCAACTGGAGTCTGCCGCCGAAGACTATGTCCGGGAAGTCCGCCAAGGCGAGTTCCCTGTCTCCGAAAAGAAGGTCCTCGGCGGCCGCTATTCGGACTGAGCCGGATGGCAATCGAGCGCATCGAGCGCATCGCCGAGATCCGCGAGCGTGTCTCGGCCGCCAAGCGCCTCGGCTTGCGCGTGGGTTGCGTGCCTACCATGGGCGCGCTTCACGCGGCCCATACAGCCATGTTCGATCGGGCCCGGGGGGAGTGCGATCTTGTGGTTGCCACGATCTTCGTCAATCCGCTCCAGTTCGATCGCAAGGACGACTTGCGCAGCTATCCCAGAGACGTCAATTCCGATTTGATTGTCTGCGAGCGCCACGGCGTAGACGTGGCGTTTGTGCCGGACGTTGCGGAAATGTACCCGCGGCCTCCCGCGATGACCGTCGAGATCGAGGGCCTTGCCGACGGCTTGTGCGGCGCGAGCCGGCCGGGGCATTTTCGCGGCGTCGCCACGGTTGTTCTCAAGCTGCTCAACTCCGTGCAGCCTGATATCGCGTACTTCGGCGAGAAGGATTACCAGCAGCTTGCCATAGTGAGGCGGCTCGTCGAAGACGCCTGCCTGGCAGTCGAGATCGCGAGCGTGGAAACGGTGCGGGAACCCGACGGTCTGGCGCTGAGCTCGCGCAACGTCCTGCTGAGTCGCACCGAGCGGGCGTCAGCTCCAGCGATCTTCCGCGCGCTACAGCGCGCGCGGGACGCGGTGGAGTCCGGCCAGCAAGACGCTGGGAAGGTGGTGGCTCTAGCTAGGCAGGTTCTCGACGGAGAGCCGCTGCTCCGGCTGGACTATCTCGAGATCGTAGACCCGGGAACGCTCGAGCCGGTGCGATCGATCCATGGCCCGGTTCGCATCGCAGCTGCCGCGTTTCTTGGCTCGACGCGTCTGATCGACAACATTCATGCAGCTCCGCTGAAGGCGCGATAATGGCGCCAGTGCCCCGGATCGCTTCCCTCATCGCTTGTTCCCTGCTGTTCTGCTGGTCGACCGCATCGGCCGCGCCGAACATAGTCTTGTTGTTTGCCGACGACCTCGGCTACGGAGACCTCGGCGTTTACGGCAACCCTACGATCCGCACCCCCAACCTCGACAGGCTCGCGTCCCAGGGACTGCGGATGACGGCGTTCTACTCGGCACCGTCCTGCGTGCCTGCGCGCACGCAGCTGCTGTTGGGGCGCTACCCGAGCCGAACGAACGTGAGAGGCACTTCGGTGGGGGGCGATGGCGGGATTCCGGACGAATACGTGACCCTGGCCCAAGCCCTGGGCGCGGCCGGCTACCGGACCGCAATGGCGGGCAAGTGGCACCTCGGCTACGCCCGCGCCGAGTACCTGCCGGTCGGAAAGGGCTTCGACAGCTGGTTCGGCCTGCCGTACTCCAACGACATGATCAAGCCGTGGGTCCAAACGGACGAGCCCCTATGGCTGTACCGCGACGCCGAGCGCGTCGAGCATCCGGTCGACCAAGACCAGCTCACCTTGCGCTACACGGCAGAAGTGGTGGACGTGATCCGCGAGAGGTCCGACCAGCCGTTCTTCGCATACCTGGCTTACAACATGCCTCACTTACCGCTTCGCACTGCGGGACGCTTTCGCGGCATGTCGCGGTCGGGGCTCTACGGCGATGTGATCGAGGCGATCGACTGGTCGGCGGGTCAGATCGTGCAGGCCTTGGATGAGACCGGACAATCCGACAACACGATCGTGATCTTCACCAGCGACAACGGTCCGTGGCTGAACTTGCCTGGCCGCATGCTCTCCGGGGGCGTTGTGCCGTGGCACGCTGGCTCGCCAGGGCCGCTCAGGGGAGCCAAGCACACCACCTACGAAGGGGGCGTGCGGGTCCCCTTCATCGTCCGTTGGCCGGGCGTCGTGCAGCCGGGCACCGTGACCGCCGAGATGGGAGCGACCTTGGACCTGTACGCCACGTTGCTGGCAGCAGGCGGCGGGGAAGTGCCCGCCGACTCCGACGGACACGACTTGGCAGCGCTGTGGGCGGGCCGCACGGCGCAGTCACCGCGCCGGGATTTCGTCTATCACCGGGGGAGCGGCGTGCAGGGCATGCGAGTGGGACCTTGGAAGTTGCGCACCATCGAGGGCGAGGAACTATTCCACCTCGACCGGGATCCCTCCGAGCGTTACAACGTTGCCGCCGAGCATCCCGAGATCGTCGCGCAATTGCGAGCGCGCATTGACGAGTTCACGTCGCGCGTCGCCGCAGAGATGGGCCAAGCTCCGTGAGCGAGGCGCTAGTCTCGAGCGGGTGCTGGCAGCGGCAACTGCACGGGACGCTGCTCGCTCGCCGATATCTTCGCGGCCTCTAGAATCTGCACCGCGTCCACGTTGAGGTCTAGCGCCACGATGTGCTCGAGGGGCTGGCGGCTGGTGACGCGGTCGATCATGTACCGCACCGGGTGGCTCGCGACGGGCGCCAGCGCTGTGCTGTTGACAGGTGTTGCGGCCTTTCGTCCCGTTTGAATGGTCAGCGAATCGCGCGCCAGCGACAGGCTCCCTTCAAGGCCGAAGACCTCCAAGTGCTGGAAGCCGCGCGGCAGATCCCAGCTTGCCTCGAATATGCCCACCGCTTCTGGGTAGGTGAGCACGAACACGGCATTGTCCTCTACCTTGGGGAAGCGATCGGGCTGCAAGTGGCTGACCGTGGCATAGACCTGCTGGGGCAGGCCCAAATGCCAAATCGCCCAGGTCGCGCTGTAGATCCCGAAATCGACCAGCGCACCTGCCCCGTTAGCATCGGGATCGGTCAGCCAGTCAAAGAACACCTTGCGCCGCAGATCCCTGGGTGCCGGGCCCGAGTTGCCGACAACGCCGTGCAGGCGCCACACCTTGCCGATGGAGCCATCGGATACCATGCGGCGGAGTTGATGGTTCGCGGACCACCACGCCATTTGGTAGTTGGTCATGACCTCGATGCCATGCTGGGTGGCGAGGTTGCGAATTCTCACCGCGTCGGCATAGCTGCCCGCCAGGGGCTTCTCAAAGATCACGTGGATGCCTAGCGGGGCCAAGAACTCCACGATCTCGAGGTGGCGGTTATTCTCGACGAAGGCCCACACGATTTCAGGCTCGGCCTGCCTGACGAAGGCTCGATAGTCGGACACGTAGAGGGCGTCCGGCTGGATCTCTTTGGCAGCTTCCACCAAGCCTGGGATGGATTCAGCGACGCCCACGAAATTAGCCTCGGCGATGCCCGAGATGTCGCTCAACTGGCGCCAGGCATGCCCGTGCCGCAGGCCGATGAAGCCGACTTTGGTCGCGGCTGCGACGCTTTCCCCGACCAAGAACAGGGAGGTGATCAGGGCGACGGCACGCAGAGATCTGAGCAGACGGTGATGACCTGACACGAGAGCCATTGTGGCAGAGTGCCGCGGCCTGTGCCGGACGCTGCTTGAGCTGCGGTAGCAGCGATTCGCGGTTCAACCAGTCCGGATGGCCCGTCCAATGCCCTAGCAGCCTGTGGCAAAAGTCGACTAAAACTCCAACAAATCTCGATCAGGATTCGATAAAATTGTAGTCATGGCGATGGGTACCCGCAAGCCCGGACAGATCCCGATGTTCCTCGCACCGGACCAACTGCCCCAAGCCCCCACCACTCCCTTCTTCGACAAGCTCAACGAGTTGCTCGCTGAGATGGGCTTCGACGCCTACGTCGAGAACCTGTGCCGCTCCTTCTATGCCAAACGCCTGGGACGGCCCTCGCTCGCTCCCGGCGTCTACTTCCGGCTGCTGCTGCTGGGCTACCTGCTGGGCATCGATTCCGAGCGCGGCATCGCCCTGACCGTCTCGGACTCGCTCGGCTTGCGGGCCTTCCTCGGCTACGAGTTGCAGGACAGCCCGCCGGACCACTCGACGATCTCGCGCAGCCGGCGGCGGATTAGCCTGGAGACGCATGAGCAGGTGTTCGCCTGGGTGCTGCAGCAGTTGCGCCAGGCGGGCCTGGCCGACGGGCAGACGGTGGCGGTGGACGCCACGCTGCTGTTCGCCAACGCGGCCTTGCGGACCTTGCGGCGCAAGGACAGCCAGCAGGGCTACCGCGAGTTCGTGGAGGGGCTGGCGGAGGCCGCCGGGGTGCCGACGCCGACTTTGGCGGAATTGGCGGCCTTCGACCGCCAGCGCAAGCCCAAGACGTTGTCGAACAAGGAGTGGGAGTCGCCGACGGACCCGGACGCACGGGTGGCGAAGATGAAGGACGGCACGACGCACCTAGCGCACAAGGCCGAGCACGCGGTGGACTTGGAGAGCGGGGCGCTGGTAGCAGTGACGCTGCAAGCGGCGGACCAAGGCGACACCACGACACTGGGGGAGACCTTGGAGGCGGTGGAGGCGGCGCAAGGGCAGGGGCCGGAGACGGTCGTCGCCGACAAGGGCTACCACAGCGACGCGGTGCTGCTGGGACTGGACGAGGCGGGCCAGGAAGCGCACATCCCGGAGCCGCAGCGGGCGGAGCGGGATTTTGCGGGCAAGCCGGAAGCGCAACGGGTGGTGCAGGAGAACCGGGAGCGCGTGGCGAGCTCGGCCGGCAAGCGCCTGCAAAAGCTGCGGACGGAGAAGGTGGAGCGGTCGATGGCCCACATGTACGGCACGGGCGGGATGCGCCGGCTGTACTTGCGCGGGCGGGCGAACATTCGCAAGCGGCTGCTGGTGCATGCCTGTGGGTTCAATCTGGGGGTGCTGATGAGGTCGCTCACCGGGGTCGGCACGCCGCGCACCCTGCAGGGGCAGGGCTGCCAGCCAACGGCCAACCTTGGATTCAGCGTTTGTTTGCCATTCCGGGATGCTTGGAGCGGCCTGTTGGGCCTGTTCAGGGGCCTGTTGGGCCTCAGACGGGGAGAAAGCCCGGAATTCGCCGAAAAACTCGCATAGGCCGTCGAAGGACCACCAAGCAAGGCCACCGACCGACGTGGTCGGCAAAGCTATTAAAACCACAGGCTGCTAGCTCATGCAAAGCCGACTGATAGTAAGCGGTAGGGGTGGGGAACTGTTCCCGATGCGGCAAGACGATCACGTCCCTCCCCATGTCGTAGAACACACCGTCTTGGGTCGCAAGCTCTATCGCAACCCCACAATTCTTGATGAGCTTCTCGACCCGTTCATTCTGCTCCCACTGATGCCCGGCCTCTGGTAACGGTCTCGGCGGCAACCCGTTCGCCTGCTCGGCGTTGAAGACCGTATACATATAGCTGCGGGGTCGCTCAAGCGGTCTAACTTCGTAAGCCGGCTGTGCCTTGTCATCCAGTAGCGGCTTGCCGTTTCCGTCTCGTACCAAGCGCCTTGCTTCCCGTTGCCAGTAGGCACCGTCGCTGACCTCTGATGCGGACTTCTCACTGACGCGCAGTCCTTCGGAACGCGCCCGGCTTAGGCAAGTAGTCCCAGTCACAGATGGAAATAGCGCAATCAGAAAAGGTCTATTGCTGAGTCACAACCAAGAGTTGGGGCGACGGCCGCGGGCGGATCGGGCCCGATGCCGAGCAGGCATTGCGACAAGTGCATGAATTGCTGAGCAGTCTCCGTTCTGCGACAGACAAGGCTGCACTGATCGGGATCTCTGTGGACGATCGCGCGCACAATGCAGCTTGGGAAGAAGCGACACAAGCGAAGGAAGGCCAGTATGCCGAAACCTAACGGAGGAACTCGTTAAATGAAGGACTCTTCGTATTCGCCTCGGCCCACAAAGACGCCACCACCCAAGAATGGTACCTAGCGAGACGGCGGTTTGATCTCGATACCGCACCGGACCATGGTGAAGCGGGGACCTTCCATTCTTTACAGGATTTTGCTGTAAAGCTGTTTACCGGAGCAGTCGTGCCCCCCGATGCGGATCAGGGCCATTTTTTTGTCCGAGTCCGAGGCAGTGCACGACAGTAGCCGGAGGGGCAGTGGCTGCCTGCTAGAGTTTGCGAGCTCGGCATGGTAGCGCTGTCTGCTGCGAGGACTGGACATTTTGTTGTCAGTCTGTCAGGCTAGGCTCTAGTGGCAGCGCCAAGCGGCTTGCGGGATCTGGATTTGCGCTCCGTGCAGGTGCGCCCCACGCACGGTGCGCAGGAGCACCGGCGCTGGGACCGCTTGGTGGCCAGCCACCACTACCTAGCGTTCGAGGGGTTGTTCGGCAAGGCCCTGCGGCATGTGGCGACGCTGGGGCAGGACTGGATCGCACTGGTGGGCTGGCAGGCCGCCGCGCTCAAGCTGGCGGCCCGTGACCGCTGGATCGGCTGGAGCCCGCAGCAGCAGCGGCGGCGCCTGCATCTGCTCACGCAGAACTCGCGCTTCGTGATTCTGCCGGCTTGGCAGGGGGCGCCCAATCTGGCCTCGCGGGTGCTCGGGCTGAGCTTGCGACGGCTTTCGGACGACATGTTGGCCGAGCACGGCATTCCGAGCCTGTTAGCGGAGTCGTTCGTGGACCCTGAACGCTTCGCCGGCACCTGTTACCGGGCCGCCAACTGGCGCTCGCTGGGCTTCAGCGGCGGCTACGCACGGCTGCCGGGTGCCACGCCGCGCTGGCGTCGGCACGGCCAGCGGAAGGAGATTTTCGTGTACGAATTGCAGCCCGGCGCGGCCCTCAAGCTGGCCCAGCCGGAGGATGATCCGGCCTGGGACGGGCCGGCCCGCAGCGCGCCCCCCGACGCGCAGACGCTGCGCAGTCTGTTCGAGTTCCTCGGCGAGTTGCCCGAGTACCGCCATGCGCGCGGCAAGCGCTACGGCTTGCGCAGCGTGCTGGCCTTGGCGGTGGCGGCGCGCCTGTGCGGCTACCGCGGGGTGACCGCCTTCGCCCAGTTCGCGGCCCTGCTGAGCCAGTCGCAGCGACTGGCGGTGGAGTGTTTCTACAGCCCCAGCAAAGGCTGCTACACGAGTCCGTCGATCACCACGTTCCACAACATTCTGGCGACCCTAGAGCCGCAGACGCTGGAGGAGGCGGTGCGCGGGTGGGCCCTCCAGCAAAGCGCGCAAGTGCAGTCACAGCAAGACGCTACGGATTCGTCCAAGGCCGCCAGCGAGGCACCCAGCGAGGGCCCGGCAGTGCTGCCGGGCGTGAGCCTGGACGGCAAGGACGTGCGCGGGGCCTCCAAGCAGAGCGCACACGGTCGGCGCATGCTGCTGGCCGCGGTGGAGCAGGGCAGCGGCGTGGTGCTGGGACAGTTGGAGATCGACTCCAAGACCAACGAGATCCCGGCCTTCCGGGAACTAGCCAGGCAACTCGACCTGGCCGGGCGGGTGGTCACCGGCGACGCGCTGCACGCCCAGCAGGAGACGGCCCGCTGCCTGCTCGAGGAATCCCAGGCAGACTATCTGATCACCGCGGTGAAAAACAACCAGCCAACGCTGTTCCGGGACCTGCAAGAGATGGACTTCAGTGCCTGCCCGCTGGTGGAGACGCTGGACAAGCAGCATGGCCGCATCGAGCGCCGACGCTACTGGGTCAAGGACATCAGCGCCGCCGAATGGGACGACTATGCCGCCCTGCACGGCCGCCAGCAGGCCATCCGCGTCGAACGTCGGCGGCAGCACGTCAAGAGCGGCAAGAGCAGCACCGAAGTGAGCTATGCGCTCACCTCGCTGGGCCCCGCACGGGCCACCCCCGAGCAACTCGCGGAGTTGCTGCGCAACCACTGGCAGATCGAGAACCGCCTGCACTATGTGCGTGACTTCACCTACGACGAAGACCGCTGCCGCGTGTATGTGCGCGACCTGCCGCGCAACCTGGCCTGTCTGACCAACACGGCCATTTCGATCATCCGCTGCCTGCCCCAATTCCGCTACGTGCCGGAGGCCAACCGGCATTTCGCGGCACGCCCGCAGGAGGCTCTCGACTTGCTGCTGCAAGCGCCCTCGCCTTAGCCCATGCGAGCGTCCCGCCAGCCTGCCCGGCAACGCCTTGCGAGGCGTCACACCCCCGCTGCGCCGACACTGTCCAGTGCCCCCTCGCGGGCGCTGCGAAGAGCGGCCCAGCGCCCTTCGAGCAGGCCCTTGCAACTCCAGCGACAGGCTGCCCTAGTTGCACGAGCAACGATCCGATCCCATCAGACGAGTCACGTATCGACAAAAAAATGTACCTGCGATGCGGATGTTGGCGCTTGAGCGATGCGTGGTACGATTAAGTCTGGTTATTTTGACCAGTTAGGATCTGCAATGCAAACGATACAAGCCACAGAAGCCAAGGCACGCTTGGCCGAACTCCTCCGGAACGTCGAACGTGGCGAGACCGTGGTGATCACCCGACATGGGGAAGCGATTGCGCATGTGATCCCCGCACGAGCGGGTGAGCGAGCTGACCGCAAGAAAGGCGTGGACCGCTTTCGCCGGCGACGTGAGGAATGGCAGCCCGTTGGGATGTCGGTAGACGATATTCTCCTCGCACGCCATGAAGGCCATCGCCTGTGAGCGTACTCGTTCTCGATGCATCGGTCGCGGTTGCTTGGCTCTTGGGTGAGCAGGATTCTTCGACAGTAGAGCCGGTATTGCTGCGCCTAGAATCAGATGAAGCCTTGGTGCCCCAGCTGTGGCACTTGGAGGTGCGCAACAGCCTTCTAGCGAGGCTGAGCCTCAGACCGACGAGACTCGGTTCGAAGCTGCGTGGTCATACTCGCGATGGAGTGCGGGCTCCGGACGCTGCTCCGCTCTGCGGCCGGGGCCGCCGTATGGTCGCCTAGGCGACAGTGTCCGTATCATGACGGTTGTGTGGGGAGCCCATCGCCCCGAACCCGCGCCATGACTGTAGCACGCAACGTCGCCGAAGCCATCTCCGAGCATGTCACCCTGGAGGTCGAGTGCGTCGACCGGCTCTACCTCAATCTCTACCAGCCGCTGCTGCAGACCCCGGGCGGGGCGGCCTGGTTCTTCCGCCAAGTGCGCGGCTGCCCGGTGCCCTCCCCGGCCCTGATGGCCCCGATGACGCGCAGCTTCGTGGCCGCCATCGAGGCCTTCGCCCGCGAGGGCAACATCGACTTGATCCGCTTCGAGAGAGGCGAGCGCAAGGACGAGCGCACCCAGGCCTACCTGCGGCAGTGGCGCGGCGGCGAGGGCGTGCTGTACATCGGCAAGGCGCAGGAGAAGGCGCGCGTGCTGCGCACCCAGGCCGAGACCGATCCCGCCACCGGCCGCCGCTCGCCCGAGCTGGCCTTCTCCACAGCCCTGCCCAACGCCTACTATTTCTACGCCGTCGATGACGACTTCGGCCCCTTCTTCCTCAAATTCTGCTCGTATTTCCCGTACGGCGCCAAGGTTTGCATTAACGGTCACGAGTACGTCAAGCGCCAGCTGGCCAAGCAGGGCATTGCCTTCGAAGCGCTCGACAACGGCATCCTGAGTTGCGAGGATCCCGAGCGGCTGGCACAGATCTGCCGCCAGCTCAGCGCCGCCAAGATCGACGCCTTGGCGCGCAAGTGGCTGGCGCGGCTGCCGCATCCGTTCACGGCCGCAGACCGCGCCGCGGGGCTGCGCTACCAACTCTCCATCCTGCAGGCGGAGTTTTCGCTCACGCAGGTCTTCGACCGCCCGCAGCAGGGGCGCATGTTCTTCGAGGAGGTCATCCGCGAGAACCTCGACATCGGCCGGCCCGACCACGTCCAGCTGGTGTTCCAGCGCCGGGTTAGCAAGCGCACGCCGTCACGCTTCCGCACGCGCGTGATCACCGCCGGGGTGGACCCCTCGCTGCATTTCGACTACAAGAGCACCCGCATCAAGCAATATTTCAAAGAAGGGCGCGCGCTGCGCACCGAGACCACGATCAACGACAGCTACGACTTCGGAGTCGGGCGTCGGCTGGGCAACCTCGAGCATCTGAAAAAGATCGGCTTCCAAGCCAACCGACGCCTGCTGTGCGTCGAACGCCTCAGCCACGACTGCACGCTGGGAGCCGAGCGCTTCGAGCGACTCCAAGCGGCGGCCCAGATCGAGGGGCAGCGGGCAGCGTCGCTACGCTTCGGGGACCGCCGCGTGCAGGCCCTGCTGGCGTCCCTAGCGAGCTTCCGGCTGCTGCCGCACGGTTTCACCCACCGGCAGTTGCGCGAGCGGGTCGCGCCCCTGCTGGGCAGTAGCGCGGAGGCGTGGGGCGCAGGCCGCATGACCTACGACCTGCGGCGACTGCGCTTGCGGGGCCTGATCGAGCGCATCCCGCGCACGCGCCGCTACCGTGTGACCGAGCAGGGCCTGCGCACGGCGCTGTGCTTCCAGCGCACCTACGCCCGCGTGCTGCGCCCGTCTCTGTCGGTGGTCTTCGATGCCGGCGGTTCCGACCCCACGCCCCTGCAGAAGGCCGTACAGCGCTTCGATCGCGAGATCGACCGACTCTGGGAGGGCCAGCCGATCGCCGCGTAAACTTGACTCATCTGTAAACGCTACGCCTAGACAAGGAGTCTAGTCGCCTCCCGTCGCGGACGGCTTTCCCCTGACGCACCGACGGAGCGCTTGGACGCGTTGCGAAACTTGCCCATCCGCACCGATTCAGGGTGCGATCTGAGCCTCGCGTTCGCCTTGGCCCAGAAGCACAACTTGTCATTCTACGATGCCGTCTATTTGGAACTGGCCAAGCGGAACAGGGCTCCGATTGCAACGCTCGACAAGGCGCTCGCTCGAGCCGCGGGCATCGAAGGACTACCTGTCCTGGTGGGAATCGAGACCCGCTGATTCAACACAGGCACCTGTTCAGAGTCCAGTGCGTTCGCCGAGAAACAGTGCGGCTGTCAGCAGACCACTTTGCCAAATCTAAAGTGAGACAGTCCCCGGAATATCGGTCGTGCGGGTGCTCCACCGTCGCGAGGCATACAGGAAGTCCGCCTTGATTCGTCAAGACATCCCGGGTGCTGATGGCTTCGACGAGACTGGGGACTGGGATATGCAGGACAGATTCAACGACTGACTGCGAGCCTCGCGACGGGGTTAGATCCGATACTGTTCACGTAGGGCCATAGCCATGCTTTGATGATTCCGTGCGATTGGCGCACCGGAGGTGGGGCCAGGGCGCGAACTCGAGCGGTTCTGCCCGGCGAGGTGCGACCGTCCGACTACTTGAACGTAGGTGTCATCGCGAGGGTGTTTCCTGTGCGAGCAGTTGGGGCACCGGTGCGACGGTGGAGATGGACTACTCAGACATCGAGGCCGGCAACCTCGCCAAGGGGCTGGCCGGCGGGGCCGGACCCGGCTCCGGCGGCTGCGGCTGTCGAGCCCGCTCGACATCGAGGCGCTCGCCTACCTGCACTCCCCGAACGGCTTCCTCACCCCGGTGCCCAGACTCGTGCCGGCGGCGCTGGCGGCACCGTCCGTGCGCACGGCGTGGGACGCTGCCGACCGTGCGGTCACGCTGTCTTGGAACGCGGTTGAAGGCGCGATCGGCTACGAGTACCGCTGGACGCCCGCCAGCTGCGACGGCAACAGCGACGGCGAGAACTGCCGGACGAGGCGCGGGACGGTCGGCGCGGACACCCTCAGCGTCCGGCAGGGCCGCCCCTACCTCCCGAACGGCTTCGACTTCCGGGTGCGCGCGATCCGCCTCAACGCCGACGGCGGGCGGCTGGCCTCCGGCTGTTCCACGACGGTCCGCGCCGGGCACTGACCCCCGGCGCGGGCCGCACGCGGCCGACCGTTCGGCACCGACATCCGCAGCCGGGTGGTGTGGCTGGCGCGCAGGCTGGGCTGGCGGCCCAGCCGCCGCCAGCCACTGCCGGGCCATGTAGCGCTCTGGCGCGCTCCCGTCCGCCCGCAGACCATGCTGCTCGGGATCCAAACCCTGCGTGAACCTTGATCGAGGTTGCGCACAGCAGCGGAGTGCCTCACCGCCCTGCACTCTGTGTCAACTGTGATGGATCGCTAGGCGCCGAATTTAGACAGCATCATGCCCAAGTAGAATGGAATTCTGTGTCAGCCGTCCGCGTGGGAATCATAGGGCTGGGCAATGTGGGCGGCGGTACCCTGCGTCTGCTGCGCAACAATGCCTCGGAGATCGAGGGCAAGCTCGGCTTTGCGTTGGAAGTCTCCGCAGTGTGCTCGCGTAGCGTGCTGACGAACCCGAGCGAAGCTGTGAGCCTGCATCCGCAGGCACTGCGGACTCCCGACTGGAGGGAGGTCGTGGAGTGCCCTGATGTCGATATCGTCGCCGAGTTGATTGGCGGCACGGGAAGTGCCAAGCAAATCGTGGAGACCGCCCTGGCAGGCGGCAAGCCGGTGGTCACCGCGAACAAGGAGCTGCTGGCGGAACAGGGCCCCGAGATTTGGCAGCGTGCGGCCGGCAACGGCGCCACGCTCGGCATGGAAGCAGCGGTTGCGGGCGGAATCCCCGTCTTGAACGTATTGCGGGAAGGTATCGCAGGCGATGGCATTGACGCCCTGATCGGAATCCTGAACGGGACATCGAACTACATCCTCACGGAGATCGAGCGGACCGGCGCGGCCTTCGACCAAGTGCTCAAGGAGGCCCAGGACCTCGGTTACGCCGAAGCCGACCCCAGCGCCGACATTGACGGCTACGACGCGCGATCCAAGCTGGCGATCTTGGCAGCGATGGCCTTTGGTCAGCAGGTGTCCCCTAGCGACATCCCGCTACAAGGGATCCGGCGCATCCGCACCATCGACTTCGCCTATGCAGGGCGGCTCGGGCACACGATCCGCCTGCTGGCGACTGCTCGCCGGGAACCAAGCGGATTGCGCTTGGCGGTACGTCCCGCGCTGGTTGAGAGAAACACCATCATGGCGGGCGTCACGGGCTCCTACAACGCTCTGTGGGTCCACGGCCGGGGCGGTGACACCTTCTATTACGGCAAGGGTGCGGGACCAGATCCGACCGGCGTGGCCGTGGTGAGCGATTTAATGGCGGCCGCTCGAGACCTGCGCCAGGCGGGAGGCTCGGTCCAGCGCGTCCAGCCCTTCGGACACACCAGTCTGTCACCCCATCGCCCCGTCCCCAGCGGCACGGAGGAGCGCCAGTTTTATCTGCGCTTTCGCGTTCGCGACCGGCCCGGAATCCTCGCAGCGCTGGCATCCAAGCTGGCCGAGCAGGGCGTCGGAATCGAGGCAGTGCTGCAGGAACCCTACTTTGACAAGCAAGACCTGCCTTTCGTAGCGACCTTGGAACCGGCGAGGCGAGCGGCTGTCGAGAAGGCGGTCGAGACCATTAAGGGATTGGATTTCTTGGTGGACGAGCCACTCGCGCTGCCTCTGGAGCCAACCTTGGCGGCGGCCTGAGCGGGCCTCCGTCCGACTATGACTGCGTCCATCGCGGCCTGAAGCGCTCGAAGGCGGGAGACAACCAAACATGCCCACAAGATCTATCGGAAAGAGCCTGCGCCTGCGGCGCATCCTAAGGCGCGGACGCGCGGTCGTTGTCGCGATGGACCACGGCAATGCCGCGGGCGCGGTGGCGGGCCTCGAACGGCCGCCCGAGCTTGTGAGGCAGCTTGCGTCCGCCGGCGCGGACGCCATCTTGGTGACGCCCGGCATGCTAGAGCAGGTCTGCGAGCATGTCGGCGACCTAGCAATCCTGCTGCGCATCGATGGCTGCGTGAGCTCGCTAGGCGGCGGACCGATGCTCCTCTACGTGGATGTCGAGCAAGCCGTGTCGCTCGGAGCCGATGCCGTGGTGGTGAATGCCACGCTCGGGGCGGACTTTGAGAGCGATGAGCTCGAAAAGGTCGGTTCGATCGCCGGCGAGAGTCGTTGCTGGGGCATGCCCTTGGTCGCCGAGATGCTCAGCCAAGGCATGATGGCCAATCACATGGACATGTCCGGCCAGGGCGGCGACACTCTGCCGCCCGACATCGACGACGACGTCACGCTGGCATGCCGCATGGGGGCGGAGCTGGGCTCGGACGTGATCAAGACGCGCTACTCGGGCAGCGTCAGCGGCTTCCGCAAGAGCATTGATGCGTGCGGGGTGCCCGTGCTGGTGGCCGGCGGGCCTCGCCGCGGGCCGGGGCTGGACGGCACTCTGGAGACGGTCTCCGAAGTCATGGAAGCAGGTGCTTCCGGTGTCATATTCGGCCGACAGATCTGGCAGTATGCCGAACCTGCGGAGGCCGTCGCAGCGGTCGCGCGCCTCGTGCACGCGGAATAGGCGGAATAGAATAAGCGACGATGGCGGCCCCGTACCGGCGGGCGCTAGAATCTCGAATCGTGCCTGCAAGCCTCCTGAGCCGACGCGAACTGGCCGCCTTGGCGGCCTCCGGCTGGCTCGTTCCGGCAGCGGGTCAATCGCAGTTCGGCTGGATGCTGTGGGAGTTCGTCCGGGAGTACCTGCGGCTGCTAGACGAGCGCCGGTCAGACCAACTGGCCCGCTTGGAATCCGCAGAGGAATTCGCGGCCCTGCGCGGCAAGGTGCGCACCGAGCTGGGGCGGATGTGGGGGCCATTTCCCGCTCGCACGCCTCTGAACGCCAAGCAGATCGGAATCATCGACGCCGGCGACCACCGGATCGAGCGGATCGTGTTCGAGAGCCGTCCCAGCTTTCACGTCACCGCGAACCTGTACCGCCCGAAGGGGCCGTCCGCGAAGGTGCCCGCGATCATTTTCCCGTGTGGTCATGGCAGCGACGGCAAGGCGTCAGAGACCTACCAGCTCTTCTCTGCCCTCATGGCGCGCAACGGCATCGCTGTGCTCACTTGGGACCCGCTTGGCCAGGGAGAGCGCCACCAGTACGTGGACGCCGCCACTGGCCGGACACGCTTCCGGGCAGGCTCGGGGGAGCACCGAATCTTGGGAGACCGCTGCTACTTGGTCGGCGAGAACCTGATGCAGTACAGGGTGTGGGACTGCATCCGTGCCCTGGACTACCTTGAATCGCGCCAAGAGATCGAGTCCGAACGCATCGGCATCGCCGGCCAGTCCGGCGGGGGGATGGTAACCCTGCAATTCGCTGGCTTCGAGGACCGCCTCAAGGCGGCTTTCGTCAGTTGCGCGGTCGCCAGTTTCCGAGCCAAGAGCGAGGCGTTGTTAATCGCGGATCCCGAACAGGTGCTGTACGGGACACTCAGGGCCGGAATCGACCATCCCGAGCTGTTGGCGGCGTTCGCCCCGAGACCGCTGATGATCGGGGCCGCCAAGCGCGACTACGTGCCCATCGAGGGCGCGCGGCGCACGCATGCCGAGCTAACGAGCGTGTACGAGAAGCTCGCGGCACCGGAGCAGCTGCACTTGGTAGAGACAGACGACACGCACGGATTGAACCGCGAGTTGCGCGAAGCGGCCGCGTCGTTCTTCCTCGCGACGTTGGCGGGAGAGGACCGGGCTGTCTCCGAGGGAGACTCCCGGCCGCGCCGGCCGGGCGAGCTGGCCTGCACGGAATCGGGGCAGGTCGCGGTCTCCCTGCAGTCGAAGAGCGTAGCTGATCTCTGCGCAGCAAAGGCGGATGCCATCGAGCCCAGTTTCGAACTGCCGCGCAGCGAAAGCGAGTTCGGTGTCTACCAGAGCCTCATCGCCAACCGCATCAAGGATGTGACCCGAGTGGGCTCGTTCAAGGCCGAGTTCGGTATCGAAGTGCCGACGCGGTTCCTTGACGCCGGCGTTTACGCCAAGGGCGCAGTGTTCTTGGTCGCGGAGCAGGGCAAGGACCACCCGATCGTGCAACGGTACCTGATCGATGCCGTGGTGGCCGCGAACCACAGCGTGTACGGCTTGGACTTGCGTGGTTGGGGCGCCAGCAGACCAGTCATGCCGGAATTGGAAGTGGGCTTCGAATGGGACGACTTCCTCGCCTACCGGAGCTTGGAACTGGGCCGTCCGCTGTTCGGGCAGCGCCTAAAAGACCTGTTGGCTACCGCGCCGAGGCTGACGAAGCGGCGCGATTGGATCGTGATCGGGGTCGGGATCGGAGGCCTTGTCGCGGCGCATGCTGCGGTTCTTGACCCGCGCATCTCAGGCGTGGTGAGCGTCCAAGCGCCCATCTCCTACAGCTCAATGCTGGACGACCCCGAATCCACAATGCCGGTGAGCAGCCTGCTGCCGGGGGTAATGGGGCAGTACGAAGTGCGCGACGTCTATGCCGCGGTCGCGCCGCGCCCGCTGCTGATCGTGAATCCGCAGGACGCGCGCCGTCGCACCGTCGCGCGCGAGCAAGCCCAAGCCGAGTGCGCTTGGGTCAGCGATATGTACGATGCGTTGGAGTCCGTCGAGTCGCTGCGCATCGAATCCGGTCTGGGCCGGACGGAAGTGCGCGCGCTGGTCGGGGATTGGCTGGGTTCGCTGGCCGGCTGAATGCAGCGGGGCCGTTCATTCCCATTCGATCGTCGATGGCGGCTTGTGCGATATGTCGTACACGACGGCGTGGATCCCATCGATCGCGGCCAGGCGGTTGGCCAAGGCCAATAGGCCAGGTATAGGAAGTTCGGCGACCGATGCGGTCATGCCGTCGACCGACACGACCGGTCGCAGCGCTACAGTCTCCCCGGCGCCTTGTCCCCAGGGCAAGAGGACGACCGGGCACTGCCAGACTTGGTCGTAGAGGCCCTCGCCGCGCAGGTAATCCGTGACGGCACGATCCGCCGTCTGCAGCAGTCTGACACGCTCGGGCGTCAATGTCGCCGGCCGAATGCCCCACTGCAGGGGCTCGATCTCGCGCGGCGCCAGGCAGGCTACGACACGGTTGGTGTGGCGAAACTCGTTCGTGATGGCGGTGGAGAGCGGCAGCAGCCGCGCGAAGTCAATCTCGCCTCCGTGCAGGACGGTGAGCTGCGCGTAGCTCCGGCTGTCGCCTTGGACTCCCACGCTCCGAATGGGAAGCAGGAAGGCGGAATAGCCTGCGTGCTCTGCAACAGCGGCGATGCCCGAATCCGGCACGGCTCCCTCTGTCGCCGAAGCGCATAGGCAGCGGATCGCCAAGCCGGGGCCGGGGAAGGGATGCCGGTCGAGCAGCCTGGCCGGCAGGCCCAGGGCGCGACCGATCTCGCGAACTTCGTCCTTGTAGAATTCGCTCAACGGCTCGAGCACGCGCCCTTCTAGGAGCAGCTCTTGAATGCGCTCCACGCGGTTGTGATGCGTCTTGATCACGTCGGCGGCCTGCGTGCCGCCGGACTCGATCGTGTCGGGATAAATGGTGCCTTGCCCGAGCATCCAGTCTTGGCTGGCGTAGCGGTCGTCTCTGAGGATCTGGTCTTGGACATCCACAAATGTCTGTCCGATGATTGCCCGCTTGGTCTCGGGATCGGAAACGCCCTGAAGTCGCCCCATGAACAGGTCCGCGGCACGAAACACGCGCAGCTCTCCGAGCTCCAGATCCCGGAAGGCAGCCTCGATCTCGTCCGTCTCGCAGTCGCGCATGAAGCCAGTGTCGACGTACACCGCTTCGACCCGCTCAGGGCCCAGGGACCGAACGACAAGCGCGTAGGCGACCGTGGAGTCCACTCCGCCGCTGAGAAATAGCAGGACCCGTCGGTCCCCGGCCGCTTCCTTGATCTGCTGCAGCAACGCTTGCACGCGGTTCTGAGGCTGCCAGTCCATCGTGCAATCGCAGGCGTTGCGCAAGAAGTTGCGCAGCATCGCGGAGCCGTTGTGGGTGTGGACGACCTCGGGGTGGAACTGCAGCCCATAAACGCGAAGCGCTTCGTGCCCCATCGCTGCTACCTCGCATTCGTCGGTGCCGGCCAGAATGGTGAAGCCATCCGGCGGGCGGGCGACGTGGTCGCCATGGCTCATCCACACCCGCTGCTCAGGGCGCATCCCTTCGAACAGCGCGCTATCGACGCGAAGTTGCAGCGTTGCACTGCCGAACTCATGCGTATCGCCGCGCTCGACGGAGCCGCCGAGATAGCGGGCGATCAGTTGATGGCCGTAGCAGATGCCGAGCATCGGCTTGCGGAGTGCGAACAGCCTGGCCTTGGGCTGCGGGCTGGCCTCGTCGAACACGCTGGAGGGACCGCCGGAGAGAATGATCCCGGCGTGGTCGACCAGCAGATCGGGATCTACGCCCACGGGGAAGATCTCGGCATAGACACCGAGCTCGCGCACCTTGCGCGCGATCAGGTGGCAGTACTGCCCGCCTGAGTCAAGGACCGCGATTCGCCCCATATTCCGCAGGGTCACCGGCCCGTTGGGATCACATTCGGAAACCGGACCGCTCCAAAAATCCATTGTTGCACCCTTGGCCGTCGCACCCGTCGCGGCCATTGCCGTCAGCGACGCTTGCCGGTGGGGTTGGGGCGATGCCGGATCGGCACGTTGGCTTCGATCCACGCGTTCAGCTTGGCCCTCAGGCTCTCTGCGGTGGCGGCCTCTCGGAGCGCTAGGTCTTCGTTCTCGCCGAGATCGTCCTGAAGTCTGTACAGCTCTAGGCGGGGCGGGTCGTAGAACTCGAGCAACTTGTAGTCTCCCGAAAGAACCGCCGCTCCGGGCGCTTGCGCCTGAGGGCTGTAGTGCGGGTAGTACCAGACCAACTCGCGAGGTGCCCACGGGCCGCCGTCGATGAGCGGGCCGAGGCTCCGGCCGTCAAGATGGTCGAAGCTGCTGGGCGCGAGCCCCGCAACCTCCGCTATGAACGGGAAAAGATCCGCGTTGGTAACGGGCGTGCGCACCACACTGCCCGGAGTTCCGTGTCCGGGCCACCGCACGATGAGCGGCACGCGAATCCCGCCCTCGTACAGATGCCCTTTGCCGGCCCGCAGGGGAGCGTTCGAGGTCACAGAATCGAGGCCACCGTTGTCCGATGCCAAGATCACCACGGTGCGGTCCGCGACACCCGCCGCCTCGAGGCGGTCGAGGATCCGGCCGACACTTGTATCGACCGACTCGACCATGGCGGCGTAGACAGCATTGCCGCCCGATGGGGACGCGGCGATCTTGCGCTGGTACTTGCGCACCAGCTGGTCCGGCGCCTGCAGGGGGGTGTGGACCGCATAGTGGGAAAGGTACAGAAAGAAGGGCCGATCGCGGTTGCGTTCGACGAACTGCAGCGCTTCGTCGGTCAGCCGGCTGGTCAGGTACTCGCCCTCTTCACTGGCCGACAGAGCGAGGTTGGGCATGTCGGGATTCCACGCTTGGCCGGGCTTGCGGTACGGGAAGAAATAGCTAGCCGGGCTGCCATGAGTGTGCCCGGCGACGTTCAGATCGAAGCCTTGCGAGAGCGGCCAATGAGCCTCGGCTCCTAGGTGCCACTTGCCGATGCTGGCCGACACGTATCCGGCAGTCCCGAGCGCCTCGGCGATCGTCACGAGCTCGTGTCTGAGATACATCAAGTCCGCAGGCGGCAAAATGGCGCTATCGGCGGGATGGCGGTGGCGTCCAATCGCAGTGATATGCCCGGTGAAGCCGACGCGTCCGGGATGTTGGCCGGTCAAGAGCGCCGCTCGGCTCGGAGAGCAGACCGGGCAGTTGGAATATGCCTGCGTGAAGCGCACGCCTTCAGCCGCCAGCGCGTCGATCCGAGGCGTCTCGTAGAGATCGGACCCTTGGCAGCCAAGGTCTCGCCAGCCTAGGTCGTCCACCAACACCAACACCACGTTGAGCGGCGAGGCGGAAGCTGCGGGCCCCGCGGCGCCGGCTGCCGCGGCCGCAAGCAGCGCGCAGCCGACGAGCGTTGCGACCGCTGTCCAGTGCGTGCGGACTCCGACTCTCCGGCGCGCGCGCGGCATGTTGAGCGGTCTCTGGTGTGCGGCTAGCGTGCCGGGCTCAGGCATTGCATCGCTCCTGCTGATTCCGCTATCATAGGGGCATCGGGGCGCATGCTCCGATGTGCCTTGGTTGCGTCGGCCGAACGCATGGCTCCGCTGGCGCCACCCCCTCTTCACAACGAACAGGGAATCGCATCGCTTGCTGCGCGGGATCCGTGCCTAGACACCGGATCGCGCTACCTACGAAAGACGGAGGAACCATAACACTGTGACAATCCAACCCCTAGGCAACCGCCTCGTTGCTGAGCGCATTTCAGCAGAAGAGCAGATCGTCGGCGGAATCATCATTCCCGACTCTGCCAAGGAAAAGGGCCAGACTGCCAAGGTCATCGCCGCCGGGCCGGGCACCAAGAATGATGACGGGAGCGTCGTGCCCCTCGACGTGAAAGCCGGCGACACGGTCATGATCGGCAAGTACGCGGGTAACGAGGTCAGCGTTGACGGCACGGAGTACTTGATCCTGACCGAAGACGATGTCCTCGGCGTGGTCGAGGGCTAGCGACTGGCGATCAGCCGCGCTGCGAGCGGCCGCCATCAAAATCAGATTCAGGAGGACACAAATCCAATCATGCCAGGCAAGGAAATCGTTTACGGAGAGGACTCGCGTCAAGGCATCTTGGCCGGAGTGAACAAGCTAGCCGACACTGTCAAGGTCACGCTCGGCCCAAAGGGCCGCAACGTGGTGCTCGAGAAGAAGTTCGGCGGCCCGACGGTCACCAAGGACGGCGTGACCGTTGCCAAAGAGATCGAGCTCGGGGACCAGCTCGAGAACATGGGCGCCCAGATGGTGCGCGAGGTTGCATCCAAGACGTCTGACGTGGCCGGCGACGGCACGACCACCGCGACCGTGCTGGCGCAAGCGCTGTACGCGGCGGGCGTGAAGAGCGTGGCGGCCGGGGCCAACCCGATGGCCATCAAGCGCGGCATCGAGCAGGCGACCGGCTTGGTCGTGGACGCGATTGGCGCGATGGCGCGCCCGGTCGCGAGCAATGCCGTATCGCAGGTTGCAGCGATCTCGGCCAACAACGACTCGGAGATTGGCGAGATCATCGCCCAGGCCATGGAAAAGGTTGGCAAGGACGGCGTGATCACGGTCGAGGAAGGCAAGACGATCGACACCGAGCTGGACGTGGTCGAGGGCATGCAGTTCGACCGCGGCTACGCCTCGCCCTACTTCGTCACCGACCAGGACTCGATGGAGTGCGTGCTGGAAAACGCCCTGATCCTGATCCACGAGAAGAAGATCAGCAGCATGAAGGACCTGCTGCCGGTGCTGGAGACGGTCTCGCGGCAAGGCCGGCCGCTACTGATCATCTCCGAGGAGACCGAGGGCGAAGCCCTGGCCACGCTGGTGGTCAACAAGCTGCGCGGCACGCTGAACGTGGCGGCGGTGAAGGCGCCGGGCTTCGGCGACCGGCGCAAGGCCATGCTGGAGGACATCGCGATCCTGACAGGCGGCCGGGCGCTGATGGAAGAGACCGGGATCAAGCTGGAAGGGGTGCAGGTGGAAGACCTGGGCCAGGCCAGCCGGATCGTGATCGACAAGGACAACACGACGATCGTGGAAGGCGCTGGGAGCAGCGACGCGATCCAGGGACGGGTCAAGCAGTTGCGGGCGCAGATCGAGGAGACGACGTCAGACTACGACCGGGAGAAGCTGCAGGAGCGGCTGGCGAAGCTGGTCGGGGGCGTGGCGGTGATCAAGGTTGGCGCCGCGACGGAGACGGAGATGAAGGAGAAGAAGGCGCGCGTGGAGGACGCCATGCACGCCACGCGAGCGGCCGTCGAGGAAGGCATAGTGCCGGGCGGCGGCGTCGCCTTGGTGCGCGGCGGGTCCGCGCTCGACGGCGTCAGCTTGGAGGATGCCGACGAGCAGACGGGTGTCAACATCGTCAGACGCTCGCTGGAGGCGCCCCTGCGCTGGATCGCCCAGAACGCGGGCCAAGAAGGCGCCATTGTGATGGAGCGCGTGCGCAACGAGGAAGGCAACACGGGCTATGACGCCAATGCCGACCGCTACTGCGATCTGGTGGAGGCCGGCATCATCGACCCGGCCAAGGTCACCCGCAATGCCCTGCAGAACGCGGCTTCGATCGCTGGCCTGATGCTCACCACGGAAGCGACCGTGCATGAGATACCCGAGGAGCAGCCGGCCGCTCCTGCCGGGCCTCCGGACCACGACTTCTAGGTCATTGGTCACAAGCGGGTGCAGCCGCGACAGCGGATCGCGGCGCACCCGCTTGACACTTGGGTCCCAAGAAGAGCGGCTAGAGCCCTCCGCTGCTGTATGTAAATGACGGTTGCTCTCAGAGATTCTTCAGGAACTTGAGCACGCTTGGGCCTTTCCTCCAAGGCTTGGCTTCTGGCTCGCCACCCGGGCTACAACACCCAGGGGTCCTCTGCTTGGCGCCAGCGTCAATCTCGACGTAAACGTCGGCGAGTGGTTCGTCCGGGCCCGAAGCCTCACCAAAGAGTGAGCGCAGGATACGCCTGAATCTGGGATCGGGTGTGACCACCGTCAGGCCATGAACAATTGCCTGCGCCACCAACCCCCGGTCGAACGGGTCACTGTGATACGGAGGAAGGCGGGCATCGTGCGCCGCGCAGGCTTCGTCGAACGCGAGCGGTTCGATGCCGAGCCACTTCCGGCGGCTAACGACGTAGACATGGGTCGGCACGGGCAGGCGCAGCCGCCCGAGCCGATGCTTCATTGCGATCTCCTAAGCAGACAGTGCGCTGAGATAGACCGTGTTGGCCGAGTCGGCGCAGTTCTCTCTCGCCGCGTTCGACAGTCTGGCGTCATCCGTCGCCAGCCAAAGGAAGGTGCAGGTGTCGAGCAATAGTCTCACTCCGGCGCGGCCCCACCCTCGAAAGCCTCAATCAGTTCAACGTTCAACCGGCAGTGGTTCGAAGAAGCTGTCGGGAATCTTCATTCCACGATCAATTCCAGTCCGACGCGGGGCCTTCCGTTCCAAGGGAAGAGGCCGCAGTTCGGCGACTGGAATGTTGCGCCTGCAGATAACAACTGCCTCGCCGCTCTGCGCTTGGTCCAGTAGAGACGAGAGGCGGGCCTTCGCCTCTGCAATGTTGACCTTGGTCATACTCCAATAATTGATCATGTACCTGAACATGGCCAAGTCTAATACCACGAATCCGTGAGCGCGGCCACCGCACCGACCCTCTTGAATCAGAACACTGGCCCTCTTCAATCAGAGCGCTGATTCTGTTCGCTCAGAATAAGCAGCAGGACTGAAGCCGGCGATTCCCCTCCTTGGCATCGCAACGCTTCGCGAACGTGCACTCCGGCGCCGACCTACAAGTGGTATACCGCCTCGCGGACTGGCTGGAGGGGGCTCTACAAGGATTTCTTCCGTGCTGAAATGAGGATATGGCGAAGGTCACGAGCAAGCTGCAGGTGACGATCCCACAATCGCTCGCCCTTCAATACTCCATTCGGCCTGGGGATTCGATCTTGTTTCGAGCGGCTGGCGAGGTCATCCAACTGCTGCCTCCCGATGCGGCCACTCGTCCCCAACTTGACCGACGCGAGCGACTAGCATTGTTCGATGCGGGAACGGAGCGGCAGCGAGCCCGCGAGTCCAGCGCCAAGCGCCCGGGAGCCAAGAGGCGAGGATGGACACGCGAGGCACTCTACCAGCGCGGCCTGCCGTTACCCCACAAGTCATGAACCGGGCTTCTCCTGAGAGGCGCTGGCAGGCGGCTCGAAGTAGTCGCGCAGCTCATACGCCTCGCTCATGATGGTCAAGCGGGTCCAGCCTTCCCAGATCTTCTGGTGTCCCGGCGGCGCTTTCGGGTTCTTCAGGTAGCCACCCAGAATCGCCATCGCCAGCACCGCCGAGCCCAGGTTGTCCGGCTCGGACAACCTGCGCTTGCTCGTGAAGTGCCGCAGCACCCGCAACTGGATCTGCGTGAAAAACACCGTGGCCGGCAATTCCGGCGTCTCCCGCCCCAGCAGCGTCAGCGCTGCCAGCCGCCACGCAATCACCGCCTTGATCGTCACCGCCCGCTCGATCCGCTCCCCGGTCCGGTGCCCCAGGTACTCCACCTTGCAGCCCGACTTGAGAATCCGGTGCCAGTCCTCGATGCGCCACCTCAGCCGGTACCACTGCAGCACCTGCTCCGCCTGCGCCTGCGACTGCACCGGCAGCGTCGTGAGCAGAAACCACTCCAACGCTTCCACCCCCTCCGGCGCCGTCCGCTCCCACACGTGCACCAACTGCAGCCGCAGCGGCCCCGCCCGCTGTGTCCCGGCCGCCAACTCCACCGTCTGCCAGCGCAATTCCGCCTGCGCCGTGCGCGCCGCGCGCAACGGCTTGGCCTTCTGGCGAGCGCTGCCCCGCCGCGCCGAACTGCGCTCCACTTCGATCTGCAACCGGCCTTGCGCCGCCTGCTCCCGGATCTGCTCGAACAGCTTCGGCTGACCCGCCCCCAGCGCACGGTTGTGCTTGGCCCGCACCAGCAGTTCCACGCCCGCCAGCCGCCGCTGCTCGCTGAACAACGCCAGCACGTCGGCCTCGCGGTCCATCACCGCCACCACACGCGTGTCCGTCAAGCGGCCCGCCGCCTCCGCGCAGTCCCGCAACCCGCGGATCCAGCGGAAGCTCTTGCGCTCCTCCAGCGGTCGCCCGCGCTGCGCCTGCCCGTCCGGCGCTTCGTACTGCAGCTTGAGCAATCCCAGCGGGATGCCTTCCGGGCTCAGCGCCAGCGTCGAGTGCAGGTGCAGCCCCAGCGTGCCCTGCGAGCCGCGGTTCTTGCCGATCAAGCCCAGCCCCGCGCAGCCCGGATGCTCGGCGAAGTTCAGGTCCGTGCCGTCCTGCACGCACAGCACCGTGCGCTCGGCCTGCATGCGCTGCAGCGTGCGCTGGCGGTGCGGGGCCAGGATGTTCTCCGGGGTCACCGCCGACTCGTCCGGCTGGTCGATCAGGCGGTAGTGGCCCTTGACGGCCGAGCGCAGGCCCTGCGCGGCGGCTGGAATCGATGCCATGGGAGCTCCGGCTTGCATGCGGGCGGTCTGCACCAGCCGCTTGGACAAGCGTAAATCACCCAGCGGGGCGCGTCCCAGTTCGTGCTCGGCGAACGTGTCCAAGGCGAGGCCCGCGGCCGCTGCCAGCGGCTCGCAGGCGGGTGGCTGGGCGGCCCCGAGCACGTCCCGGAAGTCCGCCTGCAGCGGGTACACAAAGATGGTCTTGACCGGCACGCGCTGGGCGCGCCCGGCGAAACGACCGCGCCCGGCGGTGTGGCCCACGCAGATCCAATTGGCGGCGCGGAAGCAGGTGCCGGCGTGCTGTTGCGGGTCGCAGAAGGTTTCCAGCAAGGCGGGGCGGTAGCCGTAGCGCTGGCAGAAGTCTTGCGGCAGCCGCCGCAGGACTTGGCCCAGCACCTTGGAGGCCAGCAAGTGGCAACGCACCGAGGGCCGGATCAGGAAACGGCTCAGGGCCAGCACGCGGTGCAGGCGCTTGCGGCGCAGCGCGGCCGACCAGCCGACCCACTCGTCGCGGGCCGCGACCGCCAGGGCCGAGGCGGCGAAGCCGAGCGCCCCGAGCAGGCCGTGCTCGGACTCAATCAGGTAGCGCAACTGCGGGCCGACGTGAATGACGGCACCCTGCGGGTGCTCGCTGGCGACCAGCTCATTCCAAACTTGGCGCTGTGCGGGCGTGGTGACCAGGGTCAGCTGGAGTCCGGCCAAGTCCCCGGCGCTAGCGGGGACGGCCTGCGGGGCGGGCAGCGGCTGGTGCAGCCGGCGCGGGCGGCAGTGGCCGCCGCGGCCGCCATGGCGCGGCGGCGGCAACTCGATGCGACCCTGCCGATGCAGGTGGCGCAAGGCTTTGTGGCAACTGGCCGCCTGCGGCTGGCCGAGACTGTCGAGGAAGCCGAATTCGCGGCAGACGTGGCGGGCGAATGCGCTCCGGCTGGCGCTGCCGATCTGTGCCAGCAGCACCTGCAGGGTCGCCACGGCCTGTGCGGTGGAGAGAGTCTTGGCAATGCAATGCTGGTCGAGCATGTTTCAGACATGCCACAACGACCGTAGCGTTGTCAAGTGTAGAGATGTGGGGCATGGGCAGAGCGCGGCACCGCTGATTGATGGATGCGTATTCGGGTACCGCTAAGACGCTCGCTTCCGCCGGAAGCAAGCGATCGCCAACGGTATTTTCCGCTCGGCAATTGATGCAGCGGACGCTAGGGTCTGGCATCAGGTGGTCGCCGAGTTCATGGCGGCGACGACACGGGGCAAACCCGGCCCCCAACTGCTCAGCGCTCCAGGAGCCCTGCGCGAGGCGGATGAAATCTGGGCTCAGTTTCCGATCATCCATCCGAACGAGGTCGACGGAGCGGACGAGACTGCGGGCTAGGGAGTCGCTCCTTCGGCAAGGGATTTCTATACTTGACGGTACGCGGCGAGGCTCCGTCGCGAATGCGCCATGCCTCTCCCGCCACATTGGGATGAACTCAAGGCGGCAGCTTGGGAGTTGCCTGCCGCGCCCGGGATCTACCAGTTCATCGGGCGGGACCGCAAGGTCTTGTACATCGGCAAGGCCAAGAGCCTGCGCGATCGGGTTCGCAACTATTTCTCGAACGAAGCCCTAGCCGATGCCAAGCGCGGCGGCCTGCTGTCCGAATCCCGCTCCATCGGCAACATTCTCGTCAGTAACGAGAAAGAGGCGCTTGCTCTTGAGAACAACCTGATCAAGCAGCACAAGCCGAAGTACAACATCCTGCTGCGCGACGACAAGACCTATCCCTACATCAAGCTGACCAAGGAGAAGTATCCGCGAGTGTACGTCACGCGGCGGCTCAAGAAGGACGGCTCGACCTATTTCGGGCCGTACTTCCCCGGCAATCTCGCCCACCGCTTGGTGCGCTTCATCCACCGGCATTTCAAGCTGCCGTCGTGCAGCATCGACCTGACGCGAGCCCACCCACGACCCTGCCTCGAGTACCACATTCACCGCTGCTGGGGGCCGTGCGTGAAAGGCTTGGTCGCGGACGACACATACCAGCGAGCCGCCGAGGATGTAAGGGCGTTCTTGGGCGGGCGGCGGCACCAGTTGGTGCGCGACCTGCGAGAAAGGATGCTTCGGGCGTCCGAAGACCTGGAGTTCGAGAAGGCTGCCAGCCTGCGCAACCTGATCACGACCGTGGAAGAGATCACCGAGCGCCAGCGCATGGCGGCCGCCGAAGGGCGAGACATCGACATATTCGGCGTCCACGCGGAGCCCCCGCTGGTCGCCGCCAACATCTTCCATGTCCGCAACGGCCGGGTAGTCGATCGCCGCGAGTTCTATTGGGAGGACGCGGCCGACTACGACGAGGCCGAGTTCCTCGCGAGCCTGCTCCCGCAGGTCTATCTCGGCCAGAGGCACGTTCCCGCCTTGGTACGGGTGCAGCGGGAATTCGAGGGGATGGCGGCCTTGGCGGAGCTTCTGGCAGAGAACCGCGGGGCCAAGGTGGAGATCGCCGTGCCGCTGCGGGGCTCGAACCGCGCATTGTTGGACCTTGTCGTCACGAATGCCCGCAGTTGTTTCGAGCAACGCTTCAGGGTGCGCAAGCCGACCGCGGTCCAGATGGCCGAGGCATGGCGCGACGCCCTCAATCTCCCGCCTGCCGAGGAGGGCGAGAAGTCCAACAACCGCATCGAGTGCTTCGACATCTCGCACACGCAAGGCACCGAAGTTGTCGCCTCGATGGTTGTGTGGGAAAACGGCCGCATGAAGAAGAGCGCCTATCGAAAGTTCATCGTCAGCAGGCAAGCCAACGATGACTTCGCCGCCATGAGGGAAGTCGTCCGGCGGCGCTACTCCCGCCTGCAGGTGGAAAGGAACGGACTTCCACTGTTCGTGCTGGTGGATGGCGGCATCGGCCAGTTACACGCGGCGGCCGAGGCGCTCGAAGAACTCGGTGCCGCCGCGCTGCCGCTCGCCGCGATCGCCAAGCGGGAGGAAGTTCTCTACGTATTCGGGCAGGAAGACGAGCCACTCATCCTCGACCGCTTCAGCCCGATACTGCACGCCGTCCAGCAGATCCGCGACGAAGCCCATCGCTTTGCGATCACGTTCCATCGGCAGCGCCGCTCCAAGCGGGCGCTGCACTCGGAGCTTCTGGACATTCCCGGAGTTGGCGAAACCACCGCGCGGAAGTTGCTGACGCAGTTCGGTAGTGTCGCCGGAATCCGCGAGAGCGGCTTCGAAGATCTGTCGGCTGCCGTCGGCCGTCAGCGCGCCGCCGCCATCCGCGCCCACTTCGCCGGGGCGGCCGAGGGTCAGGCCCAGCAGTTGTAGTAGCCGTCCTTGGTCTCGACCTCGATCGCAGTGCCGTAGACGTCTGAGAGAACATCGTTGGCCAGCAATCGCTCCTTCGGGCCGTCCGCGTGGAGACGTCCGTTCTTCAACAGAATGACTCGCGACACCTCCGGAATGATGTCCGGAAGGTGGTGGGTCACATAGATGAGGCTGGTGCCCAGGGCTGCAACGCGGCGCAACGTATCGCGCAACTCGATAGCGGCGCGGAGGTCCAGTCCGTTGGAGGGTTCATCGAGCAGCAGGGCGCGCGGCTCGTTGACGAGCGCGCGGCCGATCACCACGCGCTTGGCCTCGCCCGAGGACATGGCGTTAACTGGCTTGTCTCGCAGATGCTCAGCATGCATCAGCCGCAGCACTTCCTCCCCGCGGGCTTCCATGGCGTCGGTGACGGGATGCTGGGGCCATAGCTCGAAGCTCGAATAGTAGCCAGAGAGGACCACGCTGCGGCCAGTGGCACTCTTGGAACACGCTTGGACCATTTCGTTGGACACGACCGCGATCAGCTTTCGCATGTCGTGGACGTGCCAGTCGGAGCGGCCGAACACCTTCATCACCGGACCGTAGCGCCGGACCGGATGGTCGTAACGCATCATCGTGCGGATCAGGGTGGACTTGCCCGAGCCGTTCGGGCCAATGATGGCCAAGTGCTCACCACAAGGAATAGTGAGCGACAGGCCGTCTAGGGCCAAGGTCTCGCCGCGATAGACGGTGATGTTGCGGAACTCGAGGAGCGGCGGATCTGGCGCTGCTTCAATCATCTGGGATTCTGCCGGATGGTGCCTCGGGTGCAACGGGCCTATGTGAGCTTGCAGATCCCACGCAGTCGCGCGGAAGAGTTGGTCGTTGCGCTATGCGTTGCCGTGCAGGTCGGCGCTGCCTCGCGATTGATCCAGTGGGTGCTCCTGTCTGACACCGTCGCTATCAGAGGCCCATTATGGGCAGACGGCCGCCGACTCGCGCCATGACGTTGCGGAGTCACACGCCTCGAACGATTATTCACTCTCGCTTGCTGGCACGACTACGAATGTGACCGGGATCGACGTAAGGGTCTCATGAGTCCGATCATTCGTCGTGGAGTGTAGGATCTTCAGGTGGCCATTGTGGGTGTCAGGGTCCATGCCTGCACTGCGAGGGCTAACCCGGATCTCGGCAGTGGCTCCGCTCGCAATGCTGCTCCGCGGCGGATTCGTGAATAGCCAGACCCTGTCCCCAAGGAAAGTGAACACTGCAGTGCCGTTCCCGGTATTGGTGATTCGAACGATTTGAGCTGCGGGGTCCGAACCGAGCGGCGCTACGAACGTGAGTGCCTGCGGTCTTGGGGTGACTAGCAACCGGGCCGACGCCTCGGTCTCGACTTCTGCGGTCAGTGTGCCTCGGATCCTGGTCCGAGGCGAATAGCCGACAAGGCTGACGAAATAGGTGCTGGACGAGTTGAGGGGCGGATTCGAGTCGCGGTTGATGACGACCGTCTCGGCACTGCCCGGCCGATTCGATTGGAATTCGGCATCGAACGCAGGAGTCTGCCCGTCTGCGCCGTACTCCCAGCGAACACGGTCCCGGTCTGCATGGACCAGTAGGTCGACTTCCACCCCGCGAGTAGCGGGTTCGAAGCTGAACCGAACTTCACTGGCGTCCGATGGTGGCTCGAAGCGAAACGACGCCTCCTCGTCATGGACAAAGAGCCTGAAATTGTTCTCGGCGAGGTCTACGGCGATAGGTTCCCCAGCTTGAATCCGCTGGGCTTGCGAGAAGAGTGCCTCGACATATGTCGGCCGCTCCATCGCGATCGTAAGGTCTGACTCCCGGCTCTCGATGTCACCCGACCAGCGCACAAACTCCCAATCCGGCTGTGGAACCGCCGTCACGCGGACGGTCGCCCCGTCGCTGTAGTACCCGTCGCCTGATGAAGGCTGGACGTTTATCGAACCGCTTTCTGATCTCGCGACCCACGTTGACAGCGGATGTTCATAGACGAAATTGGCTGTGATCCCACCGCCTTCTCGTGGGAGGGCTAGGCTTTGAGTGCGTGCCCCGCCATTGCTCCAGCTCTCGAAACGGTAGCGACGCCGCCCGCCGTGTGGAACGGAGCGGACTTCATCTGTGGCTAGTCTGATCAGGTTGTCCTCGACATCGGTCAGGACCGCCGCCGGGCCATAGGTCCAGTACTCGGGCTGCGAGTCATAGTAGCCATGGATGCTAACGAAGAACGGCTCGACGTTTGCATCGATACGGAAGATCGGACGATTCGTGAAGTAGGCCGCGAAAACCTTCCCCGTCCGGTCAACGGTCCATGATGCTGGATTCGACGCCTGTCCGTGCTGACCCCACAGCACGCCCTGCCAATGCAAGAACTGATAGGTGGGATCCGTTCCGGGAAAAGCCTGGGCTTGGACCTCCGAGCGCTCTGTGTAGTAGCCATCCGGTGAATGAGGGCGCAGTTCGACACTGCCTTGATTGGCTGGATAGACCGCCGTCCCGACCCGATGCTGCACGATGAAGTTCGCCTCCAGCCATGTCCGGTCGGCCGTAGCGGTCACGTCGCGCGAGCGGGCACTCCCGTCGCTCCAGCGGCCGAACAAGTAACGGCTGTCTCCGTTTGTCTGGGACACCGGTGCCTCGACAGAATGGTTGCTTCCGTTCATCCAGTCGAAGCGCGCCGGTGTAGCTACTTGCACACCGTCAACGACAATTTCCAGGCCGGGCGGGTTCGTCGAGATCACTGTCGTGGTCGGCAGTGTCCCGTACAGTCGTGCTACGCCATCGATGTCCCCCGGGGAGAGTCCTGCCGAGGGAATGTTCATCCCGGGTGGCACGGTCTCAAGCACGCGACCGCCGTTCGAAGAGTAGCCTCCAATTCGGTAGTGCATCACGGAGGAGTAGTTGTATGGGCCCGACGCCGGATGCACCGCCGGATACGCGGCTTGGCCGCTCTTGTCGAGATTCTCATAGAGCACCGTCACGTACGCGTCACGGTCCTCGCGTTGGTGCTCGTGCCACAATCCCACCGCATGGCCAATCTCATGTGCAACGGCATCGGCGTCGCATCCGTACGGCGGTAAAGAAATCTGCTGTTCCCCGCCGACCATCCCAACCTTCGACCGGCAGTGCCCCGACGGAACGTTCAGGAACCGTACATAGTCCTCCTCCGTTGTGCGCGCGATCAAGGAAACCACTGTCTTGTCGTTCCACTCCCCAATCGCTTCAAGGATATTCTGACGCTGCTCGTCGGAGACAAGCTCGTCGATCACATACGGAACGACACCTCCAGACCAGAGGTATGTCGAGCTTCGTGCGGAGAGATCCCGCCGACGAAGACCCGGCGGTTCGCGGCTCTTGTCCGATCTCGGGGTGGGTGCTCTCGGCCCCAACTCGTCGACTCTGCCAAGAACAATGTCACCAGCATGGACGGCAAAACCGTCGATCACCGTATAGGGAAGCGCCATTCCGCGAAAATTCGCAATCCCGGACCCTTCTGGCGCCGGGCCCTGCGGGACAGGAAAGGGAACCGCCTGCAGGCGGTCCGCCTGGGGTGGCCTATTCGCGCCTTCCCGCGGTTGTGCGCCCGCAACCAAGCACGAGACCGCGATCAGGCAGACAGATCGGATGGATGCGCCGCTGTGGCAAGCCCAGGCCAAGGCTCATGATATGGGAAGCCATCGGTCCAATTGTGACCCTCGACGGTTCAGTCAGAGTCCGATTTCGCCGATTCGGCCGCTGCCCGCACGGCCCGCCGACCTCGATATAGATGGGCGCCTGCCAGCCCAGCCACGACCAATGCAGCCCACGCCAGCACCGCGGGCAGCCACTCCGCCCAGCCGACATCGTACTGCCCCAGGACGTCTCCTCTCTCCATAGTCCAGTGCCATGCTTCGTGCACCGCGAACACTGAAAGGATGATCGTGCCCAGCCTCTCGGTGACCACGTAACGGAAGAGCAGCGCCAGCGCCGGCACCAGCAACGCCAGAGCGAACAACTGCCCCAATTCGACCCCGACATTGAAGGCGACCAGAGATGTGATCAAATGCCCTCCGGCAAACTGCAGGGTCTCTCGCAGAGCAAAGGAGAAGCCAAACCCGTGGATCAGGCCGAACCCGAGCGCGACCACCCAGCGATGTCGCGCGCTGCCGACGATGTTCTCCAAGGCCATGTAGACAATCGAGACGGCGATCAGGGCCTCGACCAGAGGCGGGAACCACAGAGCATCGGGCGCGAAGTCCAGTGCGCTGCCGATCAGAGTGATCGAGTGCGCGACGGTGAAGGCAGTCACGATCAGGACCAAGGGCTTGAAGCGGCGCAGCGGAATGACCAAACAGAACAGGAACAGCAGATGGTCCGGGCCGTCGAGGATGTGGACAAAACCCAGCTGGACGAAATGCCAGGCAGCTTGGAACCAACTCGGATCCAGGATCACCAGTCCGGGGTCTTCCGAAAACTGATAGGCCCGGGCAGTGCCGTCGGCCAGATAGAACTGCAGGGTGAGCGAGACCCGCTCCGCAAGGTGGCCCAGTCCTGCCCGAAGCGAGAATTCCGACTCCTCTGATGCGATCGGGAAGTCCAGATGCACGTCGAACATCACTTGGTCCCAGACCAGCCTTTCAGTGTTGGCCGGCTTGGCTTCGGCAATGTGCGCGAGCGCGCGGTCGATGTCCGTGAAGGACTTATCGGACGGAAGCGAGATCTGGGTTCCCGAAACGACCGGCGGTGGCAGACGCTCGCCGTTTTCGTAGACTTCCACGAACGGCACGATCCACTGCGCGGCCAGATCGGCCAAGCGGGGCTCCAGCGCAGCGATGTCTAGGTAGCCAGGCCCGAACTCCGGAACTTCGACGTCCCGCATCGAGTTCAGCGGCAAGCGCATCACGAGTTGGAAGCTGTCGCCATCCGCCCTGACCAGAGTGCGCGCAACCACTTCGCTGGGAATCTCGTGGGCCGCCGCGGAACTGGTGAGCACCAGGCCAAGGCCGCAGAGCACAGATTTCGCGCGAATCATACAGAGCTGCTTGCCTACCACTACTTAAGCAAGTATGATGGCCTAGGCCGAAATGGGCCGGACAAGACCAATGACAACTGTACTTCGCTCGACACTTGCCGCAGTGGCCCTGCTAGCCCTGCTCGCAACCTGCACCACTCCATCTGAAGAGCCGATGGCCGCTGCGGACGGCCCAATGGCTCCCGTCTTTGAGGTCGATCCTCTCTGGCCCAAGCCGCTTCCCAACCACTGGTTGCTTGGAACAGTCATCGGGGTGGACGTCGACGACCAAGACAATGTCTGGATCGTCCATCGCGGCAGTTCACTGGAGCAGAAGGAACTGTACGCGACCTGGGATCCGCCGGCGTCCTACTGCTGCTTCGCCGCACCGCCGGTCCTCGCTTTCAACCAGGAGGGCGAGCTGATCGAGCACTGGGGCGGTCCCGGCGATGGCTATGACTGGCCGACCTCCAATCACGGCGTTGACGTCGACCACAAGGGCAACGTCTGGATCGGTGGCAACGGCCGCGGCCCATCCAAGGAGGCCGCGGCGCTGCCGCACCACGAAGACGCGATGGGCAAGGGACGCGTCCACGACAGCATGGTGTTGAAATTTACGCGCACCGGCGAGTTTCTGATGCAAATCGGCAAGCCGTTCGCGGGCGAGGGCAGCCACGACCTGAAGAACTTCAAATTGCCCGCCAAGACGCTGGTCGACCCCAATACGAACGAGCTGTACATTGCCGACGGCTACGGCAACCGGCGGGTGATCGTGCTCGACGCGGACACCGGCGAGTATAAGCGGCACTGGGGGGCCTATGGCAATGAGCCGGACGACACGCAGCTGCCGGCCTACACGCCTGGCGACAAGCCGGATCAGTTCCGCACGCCCGTGCATGGGATCGCGCTCGCGGACGACGGCATGGTCTATGTGTGCGACCGCACCAATGACCGCATCCAAGCGTTTACAGCGGACGGAAAGTTCGTGAAAGAGACGTGGGTCGAACCTGACACGCTCGGCGACGGATCGACCTTCGATGTCGCACTCTCGCGGGATCCAGAGCAGAAGTACCTATACGTCGCAGACGGAGCGAACCAGCGCATCCACATCCTCGACCGCGAGTCGCTGGAGACGCTGACGAGCTTCGGCGACGGCGGCCGGCAGCCCGGCCAGTTCTACGCGGTCCACAGCGTGGCGACCGACTCGATGGGCAACCTCTACACCACCGAGACCTACCGCGGCCAACGCGTTCAGCGGTTCTTGTACAAAGGGCTGGCCCCGGTTACGGAGGAGCAGCAGGGTGTAGTCTGGCCGACCGACTGACCCGCGACTGTCTGTTCATGGGCTGGCTGCCGCCGCGTGCTGCGCGCACGGCTACGAGTCCTGTCCGGCTGCGTGGCCTCTTGCTATCGGCCGGCTGGGTGTCGGTTCAATGGCGGGTCCTTCCGAGCAAGCCTGCAGCAGGGCTGGCCTCGATTGCGCGAGTTCCTGCGGTTGAGCTGCTGAACTCGTCTTGGCAACTGTCGAGTCGAAGGGTGCCGATCGCCCCCCAGCGGTTTCCCGCGCGTCAGCGCCGGAACAGCGATGCTGTCCGACGGACATGTGGCAGCAACTGCCCGGCCAACTTGGGATTCCTCATTCCGGCCGCCTCGCACGGGCAGCGCAGTCCCATCCTTTGAACCCTTTACACTTAGGCAGGCGTAAACGACTACAGGGAGGGCGACCGCTCAGTCGGTTACATCTCTTCGCCTGCCGCACGGATGGACATTGCCCCGCGCAAATTGCTCGATGCTGCGCTCGCCGATTCGGAGGCGTTCGCGCGCATCGTCGACCATACGCAGGGGATGGTGTACGGGGTGGCCTTTGGGTTCTTCTCCAACCGCGCCATCGCGGAAGACTTGGCGCAAGAAGCGTACTTGGAGCTGTTCCGCAATCTCGGCAGGCTGCAATCGGACATGCATCTCGTCAACTGGCTGCGGCAGACCACGGTGCGCAAGTGCATCGACTACTCTCGGCGCAAGAAGCATGCTCCACACGCGAGTCTGGATTCCATCCCGGAGCGCTCAGTCGACCCGGTCGAGCCGGACCCCCGCTTGGCCGCCGAGCTTGGCCGCAAGGTCGCCGACCTTCCTACGAAGATGCGCATGGTGATCGTGCTGCGCTTTCAGGAGGACCTCAAGCTCCACGAGATCGCAGAGGCGTTGGACATCCCGGTTAACACCGTCAAGACCCTGCTGCGACGAGCGCTCATTCGGCTCAGACCCAAGGTCGCCCACCTACGACAGGAGGTTTCCTATGTCCCTGTGGGACGATAGCCGCCATCTTGAGGAAGAGCTTCGCCGCGTGATGGCGCGGTCGCAAACGCCGTCCGGGCTTGGCCTCCGCGTCATGGCGCGGATTCGCGACGAGGCTAGTCGGCCGGCGGAGGATTTGCTACCGGCGGCCTCCTCCGGCAAGATCTGGTTTCGCGGCGGGTGGGCGCTGGCCGCATGCGCTTGCGTCGCCTTGCTAGTGACGATCTTTGCTTGGCCTAGAGAAGAAGAGGGGTTACAAGCCCAAGCGTCGGACATGGCCGAGGTCGAACGAGAACTCGTAGAGGTCTTGCAGCTGGCGGGCAGCCAGTGGAACCGGGCGCAAGAGCTGGCATTCCCAATCGGACAGGACAAGGAACATGACTAAGACTTACCCACTCCAGGTCATCGTCGGCATCGTCGCCGCGCTGCTGGCGCTCAGTGCCCCAGCCTCGTTGCGGGCGCAGAGCCAGTCCGATGACGCCGCCTTGGAATTCTCCGACTTGGAGGCGAAGGCTGACGAAGTCGTGAAGGTGAATCTTTGGGGACGCCCGCTCGAGCAGGCCAAGAGGCTGCTCGGATTGCGCAAGAACGTCACCGCATCGGTGCGCAGCTTCATGAGCGGCCTGACCGCCGTCTACCGGCGAACCTACCGCTTTCGCAAGGGCCGGGCCAGCGAGGACGATGTCAGGCCCGTGCACCAGCAACTAGCCGAAGATGGCTGGGTGCCCATGATCGAGGCCGCTGACCGCGACAAGCCGCAATCGCTGTCCGTCTACTCGTACTACGACAACGAACAAGTCGCGGGTATGACTGTGGTCTCAACGGATTCCGACGAGGTGACGGTCCTGAAAATCATCGGACCGGTAGACTTCGAGGCCCTCTCGGAGATCGGCAGCGGCCTCGGCCTGCCCGTCATGAACGTGGCCACCTCTGAAATCCGAAAGCTGTCGAGCCAGACTACCGGCAGGTGAGTCTCAATCCAACAGCGTCCCTTCTGGGCTGAGCCTGCGGATGTCGGCGAAGCCCAGCTCCCGCACGCCGGCTTCGATCTCGGCCAGGTCCCCGACCACCACCCAGACAACGCTATCCGGTCGCACGATCTGCTTGGCCGCAGCCTCGACATCGTCCAACGTCACTGCGCGCATGCGATCGGCATAGGTCTCGAAGTAGTCTTCGGGCAGGCCGTGCTTGAGGATCTTGACTAGCGCGCCCAACACTGCGCGCTTCGTCTCGTACTGTCCAGGCAGCCGCAGAGTCCGGTTTCTCTGCGCCTTTTCCAGTTCCTCGGCTTCGGGAGGCCGCGGCCCCAAGATGTCCCGCAGCTCCCGGTCCATTTCGATCATCGATTCCTTGGTCTTGTCGGTCTGAACCGGAGCGTACGCCATGAACAACCTCGGTCCAACCGCATCGATCAGGGTGCTCCTGGCGCCGTAGGCCCAGTGCTTGTCCTCGCGGAGGTTCATATTGATCCGAGAGGTAAAGCTCCCGCCGAGGATCGAATTCATCGTCTCGATGGAGATCTCGTCAGGATTGTTGGTTGGCGGCGCGGGCAGGCCAGCCAGGATCACCGACTGCAGCGCGCCCGGCTTGTCGACCAAGTAAACGCTGCGCCCATCGGCAGCCGCTACCTTCCCGATGTCCAGCTTCGGCAGCTCTCCGTCGCCCTTCCAGCTGCCGAAGCGCTCCTCCAGCATTGGCTGGAGCGTCGCCAGCGGCACATCGCCGACTACGACGACAGTGGCGTTGCCGGGGCGATACCACGTGCGGTGAAATGACACCACGTCGTCGCGGGTCAAGGAGGTCACGGACTCGACAGTGCCGCTTCCGGTCATCGGAGCCGAGTAGGCATGATCGTCGCCGAAGATCAAGCCGGGCAAGAGGCGCAGGCCGACTGTGAACGGCTGCGCGAGTTCTTGCTGGATGCCCGCCACGCGCAGGCGCTTGAGTCGATCGAGCTCTTGCTGCGGAAATGACGGGCGCAGCACAACCTCGGCCAACAGATCGAGCGAATCCTGCAAGCGCTCCGACAGCGCGGAGAGGGAAACGCTCGCCGTGTCCAACGAGGCGGAAGAGGAAATCCGCGCGCCTATGCGGGTCGCCTCATCGCTGATTTGCAGTGACGACAGGCCCTCGGTGCCCTCATCCAACATCTCCGCAGTCATCTTGGCGAGGCCCAGCTTTCCGAGCCGGTCCGCCGCGAAACCGGCGTCGAAGATGAGCGCCATCTCGACGGTGGGGATCGAGCGCACACGGGCGTGCACTACCTTCAATCCGTTCGAAAGCTCGGTTTCGCTTGTGGCGGGAAACCTGAATTCCGGAAAACCGGAGGCCGACGGCAGCTGGGAACGATCCACCTTGCTCTCGGAAACGCGACGTTCGGGGGCCGGGTGAATCTCGAGCACGTAGACACCGTCCGAGAGATACTCCGCAGCGGTCGCGCGAATGTCCTCGGCGGTGGCATGTTCGGCCCACGCCAGCATCTTCTTGTAGTGGGAGGGATCGCCCACGTACACCTCGTTCCGCGCGAGGATGTCTGACTTGCCGCCGAATCCGCCGATCCGCTCGGCGCCCCGGATGAAGCGAGCCTTGTGGTCCATCTTGGCCCGTGCCAGCTCGTCGTCGGTTGGCCCAGACTGCAGGAACTCCCGGAGTTCCTCGTCTAGGGTGGCCTCGACCTCGGCAAGCTTCCCGTCACGATGAGCGGTGGCTTGGACGACGACCTGCCCGGCGATCTCTTGGGCTTGGATATAGGCTGTGGCGCTGGTGGCGATCTGGTCCTCGTAGACCAAGCGCTTGTACAGCCGGGAACTCTTGCCAGCGGCGAGCACATCCGTGGCCAGATCGAGCAGCACGGCTTCGCGCGTGCCCCACTCGGGCACGTTCCAGACCTTCATGACACGTGCCTGCGGCACGCGGTCTTCGACCTTCTGTCTGTGCTCGCCGGTGCGGCGGGCGATCCAAGACTGCTGCCGGGCGACGGGCGGTCCGCTGGGGATGCTGCCGAAGTACCGCTCCACCAATTCGCGCGCCTCTTCCGGCGCGATGTCACCGGCGACAGAGATCACTGCGTTGGCCGCGCCGTAGTAGGTGCGAAACCACTCGTGGACATCCTCCAGCGAAGCGGCATCGAGGTCTTCCATCTCTCCGATCACGGTCCACGAGTACGGATGGCCCTGCGGGAACGTGTTCTTGGTGATCAGTTCGTAGGAGACAGCGTAGGGCTGGTTCTCGCCTTGGCGCTTCTCGTTCTGGACCACGCCGCGCTGTTCGTCCAGCTTGGCCTGGTCCACCGCGCCCAGCATGTGCCCCATGCGGTCGGATTCCATCCACAGGGCCACGTCCAGCGCCGGCCGCGGCACGTCTTGGAAGTAGTTCGTGCGGTCTTCGTTGGTCGTGCCGTTCAGATTGGTCGCGCCGACGCGCTCCATGGCTTGGAAGTAATCGTCGTTGAAGTTCTCCGAACCGTTGAACATCAAGTGCTCGAACAGGTGGGCGAAGCCGGTCTTGCCAGGCTTCTCGTTCTTCGATCCCACGTGGTACCAGACGTTGACCGAGACGATCGGCGCCTTGCGGTCCTCGTGAACCAACAGCGTCAGTCCGTTGTCCAAGACGTACTTCGTATAGGGGATGTCGATGTCCGCCTTGAGCGGAATGGCCAGCGCGCCGGCCATGCAGGCGAGCCCTAGGATCTGGAGCATGGGGAGCTTGCATTGAAGTGCGAATTCCATTGCGGTACCTCGGATAGTCCTTAGTTCAACATAGCTTCCGGCGAAGCGTCCGTGCAGAGCCCGCCCGGAGCTGGGCTCGGCGGCCGGTGGGCGCGGTGACTCTCGCTGTACCCGCCGAGAGGCGTCAAGGAAACCGTTGCGTGTCGCACGCAGGTGCGTTTCGACCACGCATTGCGGCCGAGGCCGTGAACATCTAGCGGGTCTCGGGCGGACAGGCGGAGCCGGTGCCAGCGTCAGGTCTCGACTTGGTAGTTGGGGGCCTCGGTTGTGATCAGCACGTCGTGCACGTGCGCCTCGCGGAGGCCGGCGGGCGAAATGCGCACGAACCGCGTCTCGCTACGCATGGCCTCGATCGTGGGGCAGCCGCAATAGCCCATGCCCGCCCGCAGCCCGCCGACAAGCTGGTGGACGAGATCTCCCAGCATGCCTTTGTGCGGAACTCGGCCTTCCACTCCCTCCGGAACCAGCTTGCCGTCTCGGGAGGCTTGATCGTATCGGTCGCTGCCCTGATTCATCGCGCCCAGCGATCCCATTCCCCGGTAGGTCTTGTACGTGCGGCCCTGGTACAGCACGGTCTGTCCGGGGCTCTCTTCCGTGCCCGCCAAGAGGCTGCCGAGCATTACGCTGTGCGCGCCGGCGGCGATGGCTTTCGAGATATCGCCGGAGTACTTGATCCCTCCATCAGAGATGATCGGGACACCGCTGGCACCTGCAGCAGTGACGCACTCCGCGACGGCCGTGATCTGCGGGACGCCCGCCCCTGACACGATGCGCGTGGTGCAGATGGAGCCGGGTCCGATACCGACCTTGACGCCATCGACGTCCAACTTGATCAGGTCGCGAGTTGCTTCGCCGGTGGCGACATTGCCCGCGACCAGTTGGACGTCTGGCAGGGTGCGACGCAGGTTCTTCACGGCATCAGCCACGCTCTTGGTATGTCCGTGGGCCGTGTCGACGACGATTAGGTCGACCTTCTTGGCGCAAAGCTGCTGCGCGCGCTCAAGATAGTCTCCCTTCGCGCCCACCGCCGCCCCGACGCGCAGACGCCCTTGATCGTCTTTCGTCGCGTTGGGAAATATCCTTTTCTTTTGGATGTCCTTGACAGTGATCAGCCCCTTGAGGATGCCATCTTCATCGACTACCAGCAGTTTCTCGATCCGATGCTTGTGCAGCAGACGCTCCGCGTCGTCCAGTGTCGTGCCGACCGGGACCGTGACGAGTTCGTCCTTGGTCATCACTTCCCTGACCGGCAAGTCGAGGCGCTTCTCGAAGCGCAGGTCGCGATTGGTGAGAATGCCCACTAGCTTCGAGTCCTGCGTTACCGGCACTCCCGAAATCCGATAGCTCGACATCAGTGCCAGGGCGTCGCGGATCCGGTCGTCGGGAGAGATCGTGATCGGGTCGACGATCATGCCGGATTCGCTGCGCTTGACGCGGTCCACTTCTTCGGCCTGCCGCTCGATGGACATGTTGCGGTGGATAATGCCCATTCCCCCCTGGCGGGCCAGCGCAATCGCCAGCCTAGACTCAGTCACCGTGTCCATCGCGGCGCTGAGGAGCGGGATGTTGATCGAGATGCCGCGCGTGACGCGCGTGGCCGTTGACACCTCCGACGGCAGGATCTCGCTGTAGGCGGGGAGCAGGAGTACGTCGTCGAAGGTTAGGGCTAGCGGCGGCGATTCCAAGACCATGCAATATTCTAGCTTGCGTGGGCCTAGCTGCCGCGGGGCGCGACTGCACCCCGATGCGAGGCGATCAAGAAGACCGGCATCGCCCGGAAGGCGGTCGCCGCGTGTCAGCGGGCCGTGGCGAGCGCTCTGCCAAGGCGAAGACTGTTTGCTAGCACAGATAGGCTCGAAAGGGCCATGGCTGCCGAAGCGAGTACCGGGGACAGCAGCAGTCCTGTCCACGGGTACAGGACGCCCGCTGCGATAGGAACCCCCAGCAGGTTGTAGCCAAAGGCCCAGACGTAGTTTTGAGTGATCGCGCGCTGCGTGCGTCTGGCCAGGTCGATCGCTCGGTCCACGTCTGCCGGGCTGTCGCGGACGAGAATGATGCCTGCCGACTCCACCGCGACGTCGCTGCCAGCGCCTATCGCGATGCCCAGATCGGCCTGCGCCAGCGCAGGCGCATCGTTGATGCCGTCTCCCACCATCGCAACCCTCTCTCCATCGGACTGAAGCCGCTCGATGGCGGATGCCTTGTCCAGCGGCAGCACGGGTGCTAGCACGCGGTCAATGCCCGCAAGCGTCGCCGTGGCCCGCGCGACCCTGGCGCTGTCGCCGCTGATCATCAGGGTCTTGATGCCGCGTCTCCGCAGGGCGGACGTCGCTTCGGCGGCATCGTCGTGAAGCGAGTCGCGCAATGCGAACGCGCCCGCCAGCGCCCGGCCCCGCGCCACTAGGACGGTAGTCTTGCCCTCCTCGGAAAGACGATCCAGGCTCGTCCGCGCCTCCGTGATGGCGATGCCCCTGTCTGCTAGCAGTTCCGGCCTGCCGATGAGCCACTCTTGGCCGGCAGACTCAGCACTGGTGCCCGCCCCGGGAAGCGTCCTGAAGTTGCTGACGGATTCGTCAGAAGTCGGATCGAGGGCCGCGATGGCCTGCGCGATGGGGTGCTCGCTGCGACGCTCGATGGCACAGGTCACCCGCCGCAGGTCGTCTTTGTCGACGTTTCCGAATGTCTCGATGTCGGTCACTTCGAAGTTGCCCAGCGTCAGGGTCCCGGTCTTGTCGAACACGACCGTATCGAGATCACGCGCGGCTTCCAGGGCCTCTCCATCGCGCACCAAGATGCCGTGTTCGGCAGCTCTGCCGATTCCTACCGCCAGAGCTGCGGGCGTGGCTAGGCCCAATGCGCACGGGCACGCGATGATCAGCACGCTGACAGCACTGTTCGCAGCCAGGCGCAAGCGATCCTCCGACGGTTCCAGCAGGAGCCACGCCAAGAACGTCAATGCGGCCAGCGCCAAGATCGCCGGCACGAATACGGCGGCGATCCGGTCGGCCAGGCGCGAAGCCGGTGATTTCGAGTTCTGCGCGCGGCGCACGAACGCAATCATTCTGGACAAGGACGTCTCGCTTCCGACGCTCTCGGCGCGGACCACTAGGTATCCTTCCTTGGCTAGAGAGCCGCTGAGCACTCCGCTGCCGGGTGCCTTGTCGGCTGGCAGGCTCTCTCCGGTAAGCGGCGATTCGTCTATCGCCCCTGCGCCTTCGATGACCTTGCCATCGATCGGCACCCGTTCGCCCGCGCGTACGACTACGGCATCGCCGATCGCAAGCTGGGTCGCGGGTATCTCGGTTTCTTCTCCCCCGCGCAGGACACGAACCGTTTCCGGCCGCAGTTCCATTAGCCTTCGGATCGCGTTCGAAGTTCTGCGCCGCGCACGCGCTTCGAGCATCCGCCCCAGCAAGACCAGCGTCAGGATTGCGGCGGCTGTCTCGAAGTACACCGGAGCCGAGCTGTGTCTCGCGACCCACTCGGGCATGGCCGTTGCCACCAGGCTGTATGCGAAGGCGGTCCCTGTTCCGACCGCGATGAGAGTGTTCATGTCACTGCGAAGGTGCCTTGCGGCGGTCCAAGCGGCCGAATAGAACGGCGCTCCGCCGTACACGACCACCGGCAGCGCCAGCGCAAGCTGTAGCCAGCCCGAGTCGCCGCCGAGCCTCCCATGGGACATGGCGAGCACCAGCAGCGGAATCGTGAAGATCGCCGAAACGACCAGTCTGCGCCGCAACCCACTCGTTGACGGTTCGCCGCGGAGCCTGTCAGAGTCGTCCCGATCGACAGTTGCGCCGTAGCCGGCGCTTTCAACGCTTCGCAGCAGGTCTGTGGTGCTGGCAAGAGCCGGATCGAGAGTCACGTGCGCGCTCGCTTCCGCAAGGCTGACCTCGCATGCCTCGACCCCTGGCGTCTTCCGGACGGCCTGCTCGACCGACTGGACGCAGCTCGCGCACGTCATGCCCTCGATGCTCAGCCAGATTGAGCTCGATCTGCGGGTGTCTGGCTGCTGCAGCGCCGCGGGCGCGGACGGCACTCCAGCGGCAGGCGAGGCGGCAATGGCCACGAGTTCATCGGAGGGTCCCGGTAGGTAGCCCGTCGCCTTGACGGCTTGCCGGATCGCCGGGAGGTTGGTCGAGAGGGGATCGAACGCGACCTCGGCGGTCTGAGTAGCCAGCGCGGCGTTCGCGGAACGCACTCCGTCAACGCCCAACAGGGCTTTCTCGACAGTTGCGACGCAATGGTCGCAGGTCATGCCTGCAAGCTCTACCGTCGTCGTCTCGACACTTGCTCGGCTCACTGGGTTCTCCCGCCATCCCGCGCGGCGTTCGCACGGACCTCCACCGCCCCATCCTGAACGTGGCCGGGACGCTCTCGACCGGGCGGATATCGCCGGGCTTCCTTCATGGTAGGGCGGGAGCGCGAATCAGCCAAGAGATGGACATCACTCAAGCGCGCCGGCTGGCCGCCGTTCTGCGGGTTCGCGCCCCTGCGATGGGCGATTCCGGACACTCCGCAGCGTCGTTCCGGGCGGGGCTCTGGCTGTTTTCCTGAAACTTCCAAGGCTAAGCCCCTCAGCTGTTGGACGAATCGGTCAAGGCGTGCTAGCTTGAAGTTACGGCTAAGCTTTGATCCCGGCAATCAGTTGGGTTCTGCGCAGTTGTTGGACAACCGCATTTCAATCCGCAGAGTGTCCGGCAGAAGCCTTCCGTGATCGGCAAGCGTATTCCGCATAGTCGCGCTGTTCGTGATGCGGTTCTGATAGGATTTTCTATCCAAGGGAAGGTTCATGATCATTTCGATGAAGCCGGGTGCGACGCGCGAACAGGTTGACCGCGTCTGTAACCGAATCCAAGAGATGGACTTTGCGGTCCGCTCCATCCAAGGTGACGAACGCGTCGTGATCGCGGCGGTGGGCTTAGGGGACGTGACCCACGCGATCGAGGTGCTGCGATCCGTCGAAGGTGTCGAAAACGGTGTGCCGATCAGTGCGCCTTACAAACTCGTGAGCAAGCAGGTCAAGAGCGACCGCACCGTGGTGCAAGCCGGCGATGCTTCGATCGGCGGCGACGAGTTCGCCATCATCGCCGGTCCGTGCTCGGTCGAGACTGAAGGGCAGATCATGGCTTGCGCAGAAGCCGTCGCCACGGCCGGAGGCCGCTTCCTGCGAGGCGGCGCCTACAAGCCCCGCACCAGCCCGTACAGTTTCCAAGGCTTGGAGGAGGAGGGTCTGCGCCTGCTGCGCAAGGCCGGTGACAGTCACGGGCTGAAGGTGGTCACCGAAGTCATGACGGTGACCAATGTCCAACTCGTAGCCGACTATGCCGACGTGCTCCAGATCGGTGCACGCAACGTGCAGAACTTCCCTCTTCTCAAGGAAGTTGGCGCGTTGACCAGCTGTCCGGTCATGCTCAAGCGCGGGCAAAGCGCAACCATCGAAGAATTCCTGCTCTCGGCCGAGTACATTGTCACGAACGGCAACCCGAATGTCTTTCTCTGCGAGCGCGGCATTCGCACCTTCGAGTCGGCCACCCGCAACACCCTCGACATCAACGCGGTGCCGGTCCTTAACCAGCTGACGCACCTGCCTGTGATCCTCGATCCGGCGCACGCAACAGGCAAGCGCGCCCTGATTCCGCCACTGATGCGGGCTGCCGTCGCAGTCGGCGCCGATGGTGCCATGGTTGAGATCCATCCTGATCCAGAGCGGGCGTGGAGCGACGGGGCGCAGTCGATGACGTTCAGCTCGTTCGGCGAGATGATGCGGGAAATCGCGCCGTACGTCGAGCTTTGGAAAGCTACGCGGCTGCAGGCGGCTTGCGTGCCTGCGTGAGGGCGCAGGTTTCGTGCCGGGCGAGAGCGGCCGAACCGTCGGCGAGGTCGGCTCGATCAAGCTGACGCTGCCACGGTGCCAGCCCGGGCTGGGCGATTTGATCGTAAGCCCGGATGCGCCTGAGTTGATCGATGGCGTCCAGGTCGCGGACTTCTCGCTCTGGCCGGACGACCGGGGGTATTTCCTCGAGGTCGCACGGTTGGGGCAGGGGCTTCCCGCTGGGTTTCCCGGCGCTACCACGCAGGTGTCGGCGGCGCTCAGCTATCCGGGCACGGTCAAGGCGTTTCACTATCACACCCGGCAAAGCGACCTGTGGGTTCCGTGCCTCGGCATGCTGCAGGTCGCCCTCTGTGACTTGCGCCAAGGCTCTCCGACACATGGGACGCGCAACACGCTCTATATCGGGCAATTCCGTCCGTGGCAGCTGCTGATTCCCCCGGGAGTTGCGCACGGCTACAAGGTGATCGGCGATTCGGAGGCGCTGCTGGTGTACCTCACCGACCGGCATTACGACCCGTCCGACGAGGGCCGCCTGCCCCATGACAGCCCAGAGATCGCCTACGACTGGGAGACTCAGCGCAAGTGAGGTTGCTGGTCACCGGCGGAGCCGGCTTCATAGGCTCGAACTTTGTCCGCCGGGCCTTGCAACGCGGCCAGCAGGTCGAGATTCTCGTCTTGGATCTCCTCACTTATGCTGGCAACCTTGAGAATCTGGCGCCGGTTGCTGATCTGCCGACCTTTCGGTTCAGCCGGGTTGACATCCGCGATGCGGCTGCAGTTCGCGACGCATTCAGGAGCTTTCGCCCCGACGCGATCGTGCATTTCGCAGCCGAGTCCCACGTGGACCGCAGCATTCGCTCCCCGGCAGAGTTCGTCTCCACAAACGTAACGGGTACTGGCGTGCTCCTCGAGGCAGCGCGTGAGCGGCCGGTAGAGCGATTCCTTCACGTCTCCACGGATGAAGTCTACGGGAGCATTTCAGCGCCGCACGCCGCCGATGAAGAACGGTCCCTGAATCCGTCGAATCCCTACTCCGCGTCCAAGGCCGGTGCCGACCTACTGGTGTTGGCGTACGCGAAGACGCATTCTCTTCCGGTGCTCATCACGCGAGCGTCGAACAACTATGGACCGTATCAGTTTCCCGAAAAGCTCATACCGCTGATGATCACCAATGCCCTCGCGGACAAGCCGCTGCCCGTTTATGGCGATGGGCTTCAGGTGAGGGACTGGTTGCACGTCCACGACCACTGCCGAGCGATCGAAGCGGTTCTCGCCGCAGGCCGTGCCGGTGAGACGTATAACATCGGGGGCGGGAGCACGATGCAGAACATCGAGGTTGTTCGGCGCGTGCTGGACTGCTGTCGCAAGCCAGAGTCCTTGATCGAATACGTTCCGGATCGCCCTGGCCACGACCGTCGCTACGCGCTCGACTCGAAGAAGATCAAGAGCGACACCGGCTGGGAGCCTGGCACAAGCTTCGATTCTGGATTGTGGGAGACGGTGCGATGGTTCCGCGACAATCCGGAATGGTTTGCGCGAGTGCGCTCGGGAGAGTACCGCACCTTGGGCGAACCCAACTACTCCCAACGCGGCGAACTCCCGCCTGTCTGACACTACGTGCCTCCGCTGATCGCGGCTTCAGAACGTCGCGTCTTGAGCCATGGCGGCGGAAGGGCCGGCGCTTGCTCGACGCCAATGCCATGGCTAGGCACCTCCTCGATGGGCTCGGAGGATGAGGCCGAGGGGAGCTCAGCAATGTTGCGCGTGCATTCTAGCTGGGTGACGAGTCCAGCGATGCTCGGAGTGTGGCTCCGACTTGGCGAGGGTCTGCCGGGTCAATTCGAGTGCTCCGCCAAGGCTCGCGCTTGAGAGCCGAGCGAAGGACTCCCCGAGGCAACGTCCCGAAGTCTCTCGATCTTCCAAGCGTCGCTTTCGAAGCCCAAGCGAGGCCTTGATCGAGCAAGTTGCGGAGACCGGCTTGCCGCTGCGTCGACCGAGACAGCTTTCGCTCTATGAGAATAATGATTATGGAAATAATCATTATTCTCATAAAGATAATGTTAAAATGCATAATTAAGGCATGGAGTTCATCGGCCGCGACAGCGAGATCCGGCGCTTGAACAGGGGATTGGCCCGAACCGACTCGTTCTCCGTGATCTGGGGAAGACGGCGCGTCGGAAAGTCGCGTCTCCTGATTGAGTGGTGCAGACACTGCAACGGGCTGTACACCGTTGCGGAGAATACCGCGCCCGAGGTTCAACGTCGCTACCTGGCTTCCGCAGTCGCGGAGCGATTTCCTGGCTTTGCCGATATCGAATACCCCAGTTGGCGGGCGCTGTTGGCCCGGCTTTCGGTCGAGGCCGATCAGCTCGGGTGGCCGGGGCCATTCGTGGTGGACGAACTGCCGTATTTGATTGCTGCCGATCGGGGTTTTCTCCGCCAGTTTCAACACTGGCTCGACCAGCCGGGCAGGAACCTGTGTGTCGCATTTAGCGGATCGAGCCACAGCATGATGCATCGCGCTGTCCTAGACGCAAGCGCGCCACTCTTCGGGAGAGCAGTAGAATCGATTGCGTTGCGTCCCCTGAGCGCTGGCTTGCTCGCGGACGCCTTCGAGTTCAGCCGGCTCAGCGACTTGGTGGAAATCTACGCTGTCTGGGGCGGGATGCCGCGCTATTGGGAACTGGCCTCCCCCTACGGCAAGAATCTCGATGAAGCGGTCGATTCCCTCGTTCTCGATCCGTCCGGTCCGCTCCATTGCGAGCCGGAGCGACTGCTCCAGGAAGAGATTCCCCCGGCTATCTCACTGCGCCCTCTTCTCGACGTGGTCGGCGCAGGAGCGTGCCGCCTCAGCGAGATCGCCGGGAGACTCGGCCGCCCGGCAACGAGCCTCGCCAGACCGATCGCGACGCTCGTGGAAATGGGGTTCATTCGCCGAGAACTCCCTTACGGCAGCGATCCGCGCTCGGGCAAGCGCAGTCTGTACCGCATTGACGATCCATTCTTGCGCATGTGGTTTCGCGTGGTAGCCCCACACCGCGCCGCACTTACCGCCTCCCCGCCCGAATCACGCCTCCGCTACTGGCATCGTTACAAGCACGACTTGGAAGCCAGAGCTTGGGAGGAGCTGTGTAGCGCTGCCGTGCCGATGCTGCATCGGTCCGACCATCCTCTCGCCGGACTCGGCCCTTTCGAGCCCGCGCAACGATTCTGGCACGGAAGCATGCCCGAGCGGGACATGGTCGCGCGTTCCGTCGACGGAAGGCACGTGCTAGTGGGCGAAGCAAAGCGTTCATCGGACTCCAAGAATGCCGGAAGATTGCTCGCGGCGCTTGCCCACGCCGACCTGCCGGGCGTGAGCGATTGCGACATCGTTCCCGTGCTCTTCGTCCCCGAGGCGGAAGATGTACCCCGTCAGCATGAACTCGGATTCGTGGTGGATGCCGAGTCCGTGTTCACTGCTCTGCGGTGACTTGCCGGGCTGTGCACCGAGAGACAGCGCTTGGGGCGCTAGCCTCGGACGGCGATCGGCGCGGACCGTCAGAACCACCGCTGCTTGTCAACCACGTTGCGCAAGGGCTCTCCCCGGACAAACCTGCCCGCGTTGTCTAGCAAGACTTCGAGGTGTCTCTCGGCGATGGCTGGGGAGTGCCCCGCGATATGCGGCGTGAGGATAACGTTCTCGTGGTTCCAGAGGGGATGCTCTGCCGGCAGCGGCTCAACCTCGTATACGTCCAGCGCCGCACCCCCGATCTCGCCCTCGTCCAAGGCGCTGCACAGATCGTCAAGGTTCACGATCACGCCGCGCCCGATGTTGATCAGCACGCCGCTGGACTTCATCAGGGCAAACTTGTCGCTGCGAAACAAACCCGCGGTGTCCGGGGTATGCGGGGCGGCGATCACGACATAGTCGCTCTCGGCCAGGAGGTCGTCCAACCGGTCTGTGTTCCAAGGACCGGTGACGCCCGCAGGCGCATGGCGGGGGTCGGAATCGACCGCTACAACTCGCATCCCGAAGCACACGCCCCTGCGAGCGATCTCGCTCCCGATCGATCCCAGTCCGACCACGCCCAGCGTAGACCCGGCCAGCGTCGTGTGGGAGAGATCGATGCCGGTTGTCACCGCCGGGCCGCTGCGGAACGACTGGCCCTCCTTGCGCCCGCCATAGGGCTTCCATTGCCTTTGCTGCTGTTGGCGGATGTAGATGTGCAGGTTGCGCGCGAAGCACAGCATGCAACCGAACACGTGGTCTGCGATGTTGTCGTGGAACAGGCCGCGCATGTTGGTCAGTTGCAAAGGATGCTCGGCCAGCGCCGGAAATATGTAGTGTTCGAGACTGGCGGTCGGCGATTGCACCCACCGCAGCTGCCGCGCCGCCGCTAGCATCGACGGGGTGAGCTTGCCGAAGAATCCGTCGGCGTCCGCAATCTCGGCCTCGGCCTCGGCCTCGCTCGCGCAGTTCACGACTCGCATGGGTGCGCTGGCCGCCGCGAGCCGCGCGAGCCGCGTAGCCTCGACTTCGGGGTGGAGCACGAGCTTCATCGAACCTCCTCGCTCACGACTTCACCTTCGATGATGACAGCCACGCAATGGGTCGAATACTCGAACGGATCTCCGTCGTACAGGGCGATGTCCCCGTCCTTGCCGACTTCGATGGACCCAATCCGATCGTCCACCCCGAGCACGCGCGCGGCGTTGATCGTGATACTGCGCAGCGCATCGTCGAATCCAAGCCCGTGGGCGGCGGCCACGCCAGCCTCGAACAGAACTAAGCGGCTCTTCGGCACGTACGCCTCGTAGCCGCCTTGTAGCGCCACCGGGATCCCCGCGTCACGCAGCCTTGCGGCGGTCTCGAAACTCAGGTTCTCCGTTTCGCCTTGGGCCCGCATCATGGTGGGATGCACGATGACCGATACGCCGGAGTCGCGGATTCGGTCCAGGACATCGTACGCTTCGGCGACCCCGTCCAGCACGACTGGAATGTCGAACTCGTCGCGAATGCGCAGCACGGTCAGGATGTCTTGGGTTCGTTGCGCGGTGACGAGCAATGGAACCTTGCCCTCCAGGATCTCGCCGAGTGCATCGAGCCGCAGGTCGCGACCCGGGCGCTCGTCCTCGTCTTCGGCCGAGCGCCCGTCAAGGTATTCCCGCGCCTTGATCAGCTCGGCACGCAGCATGGCGGCCATCTTCGCCCGCGTCCCCGGGGCCTTGTTCCCACGCTCTCGCGCTCCGTCGCCGACAGTCGCCGCGATCATGGCCAAGGGCCTGACTACGGCCTCTTCCACGGTCGCGCCGCGCGTCTTCATGACTGCTGTCTGGCCGCTCACAAGTGAGCGCGGGGCATGGCCCGTGTGGACAGTCGTCACGCCGTACCGGCGCACCCACTCCACCAGCGGTTCGCGCGGATTGTAGGCGTCGATGGCGCGCAGTTCGGGCTGTATCGGGGCGGAATCCTCGATCTGGTCTTGATCGTGCTCTTGGTTCAAGTACCCGCTAAGCCCGATCGTCGAGCGGGCATCGATCAGCCCGGGTGTCACCACGGCGGCGGACATGGTGCGGAACCCGCCTGGAATCTCGATCTCGCCGGCTGGCCCCACTTGGCTGATCTTGCCGTCCTCGATGACCACCACCGCATTCTCGAGCGGCTCGCCCGCGGCAGTGTGAACTGTCGCGCCGGTCACGGCGATCTGGCCGAATGCAGCACCGGACGAGACGATGCCCGCGACCAGTGCCGCGAGTCGCTGCCGGCGGGTCATTCGTGCTCTCCTCGGGCGATTCCGTGAAGCAGGTGGCCTTGGTCGTGGCTTGCCCCGAAACCGCCTTCCGCATAGAGCCGGTCTTGAGGATCGTCCCGGTCGAACACTTTCGCGCCATCCACCCACGTTTGCAGCACCTGCGTGTACACGCTGAGCGGATCCCCGGAAAGCACTACGAGGTCCGCATCCTTGCCCACTTCCAAGGAACCGACGCGATCTTCCAGGCCAAGCATCCGGGCCCCGGCCATTGTGAGGCCGTACAGCGCGCCCTCCCGCGACATTCCGGCCCGCACGGCCAGTGCGGCCATCCTGTTGAACAGCCTTGAATCCGTGATCGGATCGTCGGTGTGAAAGCCTGTCACCACGCCGGCCTGCTCCAAGATCGACCCGGTAGCAAGTTGGTTGTCCTTGGCTTCGAGCTTTCCGCCGGGACTGTCGATCAGAATGAGCGAAGCGCCCAGCACCTGCTCGGATGCGGCGATTTCGTCCGCCACCGCCCAGCCGTCGCTCACGTGCTGCAGGACGACCTTGAACCCAAACTCGTCGGCCAGCCTGAGGACGGTCAGGATGTCATCGTGCCTGTGGGTATGGAAATGCACCACGCGCTCGCCCGCCAGGATTTCTCCCAAGGTCTCCAGGCCTAGGTCGCGCGGCGGCAGCTTGTCTGCGTCGCCGGCCGCCTGCGCCACCTTGTCGCGGTACTCGATGGCCTCCAGAAACCTCTCTCGGACAATTGCGGCAGACTTCGCTCGCGAGCCGGGAAACGGTGGATCCTTGCGCGAGTTGGTCCCGTTGGCCATCTTGATGCCGTACGCAAGCGACCCGTCTGGACGGCGGATCAGGAGATCATCGATAACCTTGCTGTCGCGGTGCTTCACATAGAGCGTCTGTCCGCTTAGCAGGTGTCCCGAGCCCGGCATGATGTTGGCCGTGGTGATGCCCCCGGCTTGGGCCTTCTGGATTCGTGCATCACGCACGTTGATCGAGTCGAGGGCGCGTGCATCGGGGTGCATGGGGCCGCTGCCGTCTCCGCCTTCCACGCTGCCAGCGTGGCTGTGCGTATCCACGAAGCCCGGCAAGAGCACGGAGCCGCTGACGTCGTGCTGAACGGCTTCGGCGGGAATTTGCACTGCGGGCGCCGGACCCATGGCGACGATCTTGCCGTCATGGATGACGAGCGTGCCGTTTTCGATGGGAGGCCCGGTGATCGGATACAGGTACGCACCAACAAACGCCTGGGGTGTCTCTTGCGCGCCCGCTGCTGCAACAAGCAGCGCGCTGAGAAGCAAGCTTCGGAGCATATGAAGATTCTAAGGTCTCGCCAGCAAGCGCTCCCGCGCTCGCCGGGACCACCGAACCGGGGCGCGGGCTTTAACACTACGCTAAGAAGGGGTCGGGCATGCAACGTCTGCTTGTACGCGCCACGAATTGGATCGGCGATGCCATCATGTCGATTCCCGCTCTGAGGGCGATCCGGCGAGCGCACGCGGGCTGGCAGGTCACGATCCTGGCCCTGCCGTGGGTGGCGGGCCTCTACGAGGGAGAGGGATTTTGCGACGAGGTCTTGGTCTACCAGAGGGACGGAGCCCATCGCGGGCTTCGGGGCAGGGCACGGCTTGCGAATGAGCTGCGATCCCGCCGCTTTGACCGCGCCATTCTCCTGCAGAACGCATTTGACGCGGCCTGGCTGGCCTGGCGGGCGCGAGTGCCCGAGCGGATCGGATACGACAGGGACGGTCGCGGGCTGTTGCTCACCCACAGGGTTCCAGTTCCCTCTCTCGGCGAAATACCAGAGCACCAGCGGTTCTACTACTTGGAATTGCTGCGTAGGGCGCGCCTGATCGAGCGCGTGCCGGCAGACACCGCCGCCCGCTTTGACCGGATTGATGCGTTGCGCCGCGACGGTGCGGCACGGTGGGAAGGCCGCGGCCTGTCGCCAGGTCCGTGGATCGGAGTCAGCCCTGGGGCGGCGTTTGGCTCCGCCAAGCGCTGGCCCGCCGAGCGCTTCGCTAGCGCCGCCGCGGATCTGGCAGAGGAGCTTGGCACGGGCATCGCCGTTTTCGGATCCGACGCCGAACTGCCTTTGGCCGCTGAGGTTGCCGCCAGGGCCGGGAAGCGATCCATCTGCTTGGCCGGCCAGACGAGCCTACCGGAGTTCTTGGAACTTGCCTCGACATGCCGGCTCTTCCTGACCAATGATTCGGGATCGATGCACGTGGCCGCCGCGTTGGGCGTTCCCACCGTGGCAGTTTTCGGCGCCACCGACGCTGATGCCACTGGTCCCGCAGCGCCGTCGGCGCGGATTGTCCGCCACCCGGTCGACTGTTCCCCGTGCCTGCTGCGAGAGTGTCCTATCGAGGGGCATCCATGCATGGCCGGCGTCGAGCCGAAGATGGTCGTCTCCGAGGCTCGGTCCTTGCTGGCCGGCTTGGGTGACGCCACGTAGCGGGTTCGCGTCAGAGTGCTTTCCAGCCCGTCGCCGAGTCCGGTTCCGGAATGACCGCCCATTCCGGGTCGTCTCTAGAATGAGCTAGATGGATGGCGCCATCGTATTGGACAAGCCAGCGGGGATGACCTCCTTTGCGGCCGTGCGCACGGTCCGCAGGCTTATCGGCGGCGGGAAGGTCGGCCACCTGGGCACCTTGGACCCTGCGGCCACCGGCGTTCTGCCCGTTGTGGTGGGCCGCGCGACGCGGCTGGCGCGCTTCTATCTGGACCACCGTCGCGAGTACGTGGCCCGCATCCGGTTTGGCTGGTCGACCTCCACATACGACGCCGAGGGCAGGCAGGTCGGCGAAGCCACGCAGGTCGAGCTCGACGAGTCGGCTTTGGAGGCCGCGCTCGAGGCGTTTCGCGGCTGCGTCAGCCAGGTGCCGCCTCCGGTCTCCGCCAAGAAGGTCGGTGGTGTCCGGGCGTACAAGCTTGCGCGCAATGACGAGCCGGTGGAGCTAGAAGCGGCGGCGATCGAAATCCACGCCCTCGAGTTGTTGGACGTGGGCGGTCCGTTCGCCACGGTGCGCTGCCTGTGTTCTGCGGGGACGTACATTCGGTCTCTGGCCCACGATTTGGGAGCTGCCTTGGGCTGTGGGGCGCACGTGTGCGGACTGAACCGCACGAAGGTGGGGGAATTCGAACTGGACGATGCGCATCCTCTCGAACATCTGGAAGAGTTGCACGCCGAGGATCGGCTCGAAGATGCCGTCCGGCCTGCTGCGTCTTTAGTGCCGAGCCTTCCGGTCGAGCGCGTGGATGCCGCGACCGCGGCCCGGATCAGGCATGGCCAAGACTTCAGCGTGAGCGCGTTCGGCGAATGCAAAGCGGTGCCGCTTGTCAAGGCAGTCGACCCGCAGGGGAATCTGCTATGCATTGGCGAGGCTGTCACGCCGATGTGTTTCCACCCGGTGGTGGTGCTGTAACGAGTCGCTCTACTAATTCCAGCCCTCACACCCTTCCCGATAATGTAGTAACATTACTACAAATGTCCTCTACGCCCACCACGACCGTAACAAGCCGCGAATTAAACCAGGACATCGGACGCGCAAAGAGGGCGGCGAAGTCAGGGCCCGTGTTCATCACACATAGGGGCAAACCCGCGCATGTGCTGCTCTGTATCGAAGATTACCGGCGGCTGGCGGGACAACCCCGCAGTCTGGCGGAGTCGCTGTCCATGGCAGGTCTTGCCGATATCGACTTCGAGCCGCCGCGTATACACATCGAAGCCCCTCCGCCCGATCTCTAGTGATGTATCTGCTTGATACGAATGTGGTTTCCGAGCTGCGCAAGCTCGGTGATGGCAAGGCCGATGCCCGTGTTGTCACATGGGTTTCGAGCAGGGATGCTGCGGCATTGTATGTTTCTGCACTGACCCTCTTGGAGCTAGAGATCGGCATTCTGCGCATCGAACGGCGTGATGTCGAGCAGGGAGCCCGGCTACGGGCATGGATGGACCAGCACGTCCTGCCTGAGTTCCTCGGGCGTACGTTGCCCATCGATTCCACTGTTGCTCTGAGGTGTGCGCGGCTGCATGTGCCGGATCCTCGGGCCGAACGGGACGCCCTGATCGCTGCGACGGCAATCGTGCACGGAATGACGGTAGTCACGAGAAACGTGGCCGACTTCCAGGCAACGGGCGCAGAGGTGATTGATCCTTGGGCTGGTCCGCGAGAGGCGCTCGCCGGCTGAGTTCCCAAGGGAGCGTACGAGGCGACGAGCAATGGGAGCGAGTTCTCGAAGACTCGTCCATTGGTGCTCCGTGGCTGCCAAGCGCGATCGATCTCGGACTCGGAGCAGAAGGCGTGGCTGTGGCGGGACGCAGCTCCGCGCTCAGGCGCCTGAACCAGCCGCTAACGGCGGGAACCAAAGGGTGCCCAGGACCAGCAAAGCGATCGCGAACAGGTACACCGAGAATCGCTTGCGAATCGTCTCTGGCTTGGAGCGCAGCGCGATCCTCGGCCCGATCTGGGAGCCTACTAGCACGAATGCCCCGAGCAGCAACGGATGGTGCCACTGCACAGCTCCCGTCGCTACGTGGCCGAGCAGCCCGCCCGAAGCTGTCAGGCTCACCATGAATGCCGACGACCCGAAGGCAACCTTGATCGGAACACCGAACAGCCGCACGAGCATGGGGATCTTCAGGAAGCCGCCGGCTGCCCCGGTTAGGCCCGACGTGATGCCGATCAGAAACGACAGGGGCAATCCCTTGCCGAGATGAATGCGATACGCCTCCCCGGCGCGATGCCTGACCCACTCGAGGCGCGAGCGTCGGCCGGAGCTGGTTGTATGCGGGCTCAGGTCCGCCAGCATGACGATTCCTGACGCGATCAGCAGAATGGCAAGCCCTATGGACAGCGTTGTCGGAGAGAACAGCCGCGCGAAGTATCCGCTGCCGAATGCTCCGACAAAACTGGAAGACTCCAGCACGACCGATAGCTTCCAGTCGACCTGCTGCTCCTTGCGGAACAGCAGCACCGCCGATAGCGCGGTGAGGATCGTCAGCCACAGGCTCTGTACGGCCGCTACATGGAACGGGACCCCGAACAAGAGCTGGAGCGGCGTGTAGAGTACACCGCCGCCTTGGCCGTGCATGGAGAACCCCACGGCTCCAACGCCTACGATCGAGGCCAGGATCAGCGAGCGGGGATTCACAGGACGACCGGGATAGGCGGCTGATGCCACGCGACTGCGGTCGCGCTTAATCGCCGCTGTGGCCGCCCAGTATCAAGGGGTGCGCGGGAGTGCCGGGCTGACGACCTAGCTGTCACTCTCGCCCGACCCTGGATCAGATCTCGGCCCGGAAGCAACCGCGCGCCAGCGCCTCCGCAGGCAGTTCTCGGTAGGCTGTTTCACCGGCCGGCGGGCCGACGTCCTCGGGATATTCGCCGCTGAGGGCCTCCATGAATGCGATCAGGTCGGCGCGTTCCTGGGCGCTGAGATGGTCCAGTTCGTGGATCTCCTCGTCGCGAAAGTCGTTCGAGTTGCCCGCGCCCACGTAGAAGTCCACGACCTCCTTCAGCGTCCTCAGGTGCCCGTCGTGCATGTACGGCGCGCTGTCGGCGATGTTGCGCAGGTGCGGTGTCTTGAATGCGCCCTTGTCAGTCTCGACTTGGCTGACTTCAAAGCGCCCGATATCCGCCAACGAACCGTCGAGTTCCGCTCCCACGCCGAGATTGTGGAACTTGTTGTCCGTGAACAGGGCATAGCCCTCCTCTTCATTGATCTCGTGGCAGACTTCGCAATTGCCCTTCTCCGGGTCGGTGAAGACATCGAGTCCGCGGATGGCGTCTTCGCTCATGGCCTCCTTGTCGCCGCCGAACATGTAGCGGTCGAACGGGGAATTGCCAACCAGCACGGTGCGCTCGAAGCTGGCGATGGACTTGGCCACCATTTCGAAGGCGATCGGGCCTTCGCCCCACGCTTCCTTGAACAGTTCCGCGTATACCGGGTCTTCAGACAGGCGTTCGACGACGCCTTCGTGCGTGAAAGCCATTTCAACGGGGTTCTCGACCGGTCCGCCAGCCTGCTCTTCGAGGCTCGCTGCCCGGCCGTCCCAAAACTGCGTGGTGAAGTATGCGGCGTTCATGACCGGCGGGGACTGCCGCCCGCCGAGCTTGCCGCCGACGCCCTCCGAGAACTGGTTCGGGTCTGCGAATCCGGCCTCCGGGTCGTGGCAGCTCGCGCACGCGATCGAGTTGTCCACCGAAAGCGCCTTGTCGTAGTACAGCTTGCGTCCGAGCGCGACGGTTTGGGCGGTCGGAGGGTTGTCCGCCGGGATCGCCACGTTCGGCAGCCCCAGTGGCGGCTCGATCGCGAGGCTCTCGCCCACCGGCATGATTGGCCCGCTTTGTGGTTCCGGCCCGCTACAGCCGACGGCGGCCAAGACCGCGATCAGCAGCAGTGCCTGACGACACAGATTTCTCATGTTCCTGGATGCTCCTTGGATTCGTCGCGGCGCGAACACAGCCGAGGCTGGAATGACCACGGTTGCTTCGCAGCGATCGGGCGCCCTCGCAGGCCATCCGGACACGCCTGCTGTGCGACAACCTCCCTCTTTCAGGATAAGAAACCGAGGCGGCTAGCCGCAACGGATTCCCGCCCCGGTGCCGATCCGGAGCATGTTCACTAGCTCGGCGGCGCAACGGGCAGCGACTGTCGGCAAACCCCTTCTGATCCGCTCGAGCCCGCGGAGTGCCGGGCTGTTGGCGAGCGTAGCTGGCGCTTAGAATGGCAAGTGATGACCTCACATTCTCGAACAGCGCTGCAAGCTTGCGTCGGTGCCGTCGCCCTTGTGCTTGTCGGCGGCTGCTCCCAGAGTCCGCAATCCGAAGCCGATAGGTTCCTGGCGACCTACGAGCAGCTCCTAGGAGGGCTGTACCCCATCGTGGCCGAGTCGTTTTGGAAGTCGTCCACCGACGTGACGGACCTTCACGTGGGCGAGCGCATCGGCGCGGAGCAGGTCATGGCCTCCGTCACCGGCAATCCTTGGGTGATCGAGACGGTCAAGCAGTTGCTCGAGCGCGAGGAGCAGCTCGATGACGCGACCAAGCGTCAGCTGCGCAAGGTGCTGATGGCCGCCGCCGAATATCCTGGCACGATCCCGGAGGTCGTCGCTGCGCGCGTGTCAGCGGAAGCGGAGCAGAGCGCGATCCTAGACTCGTTCGAGTTCTGCGCCGAGCGCTCTGGCGAGCGCTGCGTCGAGGTCGTGACGCCCAACCAGATCGACCAAGTGCTGGTCACATCCGAGGACGAACCAGAGCGGCGCAAGATATGGGAGGTTGCGAAACAGACGGGGCCGGCGTTGAAACAAGGCATCGGAGAGCTGCGCGACCTGCGCAACCAGGTCGCCCAGGAGATGGGCTACGACTCGTTCTTCGCGCTGCAAGTGGACGACTACGGCATGACCGTGAACGAAATGATGGCCATGATGGAGCGCTTCAACGAAGACCTCAGGCCGCTCTACGAGCAGCTCCACACTTGGACCAAGCACGAGCTGGCAGAACGCTACGGCCAGCCGGTCCCGGAAAAGATTCCCGCCCATTGGATCGGCAATCGCTGGGCGCAAGCCTGGCCGGGGCTTGCCAGCGGCATTGACCTCGACGAGCTGGTCAAGGCGCAGGACCCGGAGTGGATTGTCCGCCAGTCCGAGATGTTCTACACGTCTCTGGGAATGCCCTCGCTGCCGCAGTCGTTTTACGAACGGTCAGACCTCTACCCCTTGCCGCCCGGCGCCGAGCGCAAGAAGAACACCCACGCATCGGCCTGGCACATGGACCTGAAGGCCGACGTGCGCTCGCTGATGAGCGTCGAGAATAACTGGCGCTGGTTCGAGACCTCGCACCACGAGTTGGGGCACGTTTACTACTACATGGCGTATAGCAGCGGCGACGTGCCGTTGACGCTGCGGGAAGGTGCCAACCGGGCCTTTCACGAAGCGGTCGGCGACCTGATCGGGATCGCCGCTCGCCAGCCTGCGTACCTGAAGGAGATCGGACTGCTTGAGCAAGATGCGGAAATCGACGAGATCGCCTGGCTGCTGGACGAGGCCTTGGACCAGGCCGTGGTGTTCATTCCCTTCGCTGCCGGGACGATGTCGTTCTTCGAGCACGACCTGTACGAGGAAGATCTGCCGGTCGGGGAGTTCAACCAGCGCTGGTGGGAGCACGCCGGGTGGTTCCAAGGGATCCAGCCACCGGGCTCGCGGGGCGAGGAGTATTGCGACGCATGCACCAAGACCCACATCACCGACGACCCGGCGCAGTACTACGACTACGCGATGGCGTTCGTGATCAAGTATCAGCTGCACACCTACATCGCCAACAACATCCTCAAGCAGGATCCGCGAAACTGCAACTACTACGGCAATGAGGAGGTCGGTGACTTCCTCTGGGATCTGCTCAGTCTGGGCGCAACGCGTGATTGGCGCGAAGTGATGCTGGAAAAGACTGGCAGCGATGTCTCCACCAAGGCGATGCTGGATTATTTCTCCCCGCTCGTGGACTATCTGGAGCGGGCCAACGAGGGCAGGCAGATCGGCTGGTAGGGCCCCGTTCCCGGCGCGAAGCGCTACGCTGAGAGCAGTGCCGGACTCTCTCGTGGCGGTGGCTATGAGCGGCGGAGTGGATTCCTCCGCCGTTGCCGCGTTGTTGCACGGTCGGCGTCAGCCCATCGTGGGCATGACCATGCAGCTGTGGGACCAGCAGCGCATGCCGCAACTGGTTCCCGAGGATGGCACCTCCGGCAGGTGCTGCTCCTTGGACGATGTGTACGACGCCCGCTGGGTGGCGCAACGGCTAGGGATTCCCTACTACGTCGTCAATTTCGAGGAGAGTTTCGAGCGGCAGGTCGTACAGCCGTTCGTGGCGGACTACCTGGCCGGGAGGACGCCGATTCCATGCACGCTGTGCAACAACTTCCTGAAGTTCGACCGCTTCTTGGAGACCGCCAGCCAAGTCGGGGCAGACACGGTGGCCACGGGACACTACGCGCGGATCGAGCACGACCGAGAATCCGGAAGGCACCTCCTGCTCGCCGGCGTTGACGAGTCGCGCGACCAGTCCTATTTCCTGTTCGGTCTGACGCAACAGCAGCTCGCGCGCACCATGTTTCCGCTTGGATCCATGGGCAAGGCCGAGGTGCGCGAGCTGGCCCGGGACCTCGGCCTCGACGTCGCCGGCAAGGCGGAGAGCCGCGAGATCTGCTTCGTGCCCAACGGCGACTACGCCAGCTTCGTCGAAGCGTACCGCGAGCAGGACGCCGAGCCGGGCGAGGTGGTCTCCGAGGATGGCGCGGTGCTGGGGGAGCATGGGGGCGTCCACAACTTCACGGTGGGCCAGCGCCGGGGACTGGGCATCGCCCTCGGCCGGCCGGTCTATGTGACCGAAATCCAAGCCGCCGATCGCAAGGTCGTGGTTGGGCCCAAGGAGTCCCTGCTGCGCGAGGCCTGCCGGATTCGCGACCCCAATTGGATCCGTTTCGATGCGCTGCGAGAACCGGTGCGGGCGCAGGCCAAGATTCGCTATCGCGCGCCCCTGGCCTGGGCCGAGGTCCGGCCGGTAGTTGGCGCGCCAGACCAGGCCGAAGTCGTCTTTGACGAGCCGCAATGCGCAGTCACTCCCGGCCAGGCCGCGGTCTTCTATGCCGATGACTACGTGCTGGGAGGCGGCTGGATCGTATGACACGGGGTGTCGACCGATTCGGCTAACGATTCGGCCATGCGGTGCGTCCAACCATGAGGAAGGACAGTGCAAAAGTGCAGGCAGCCAAGGCGGAGAGTCTACACTTCGGATTGAGCCCGGCCCGCGACGACCTCACCGAGCGGCGGCTGGTGGAGGCCGCGCAAGACGGAGACCAGGGGGCGTTTAGCGAGTTGGTGCGGCGCTACGACCGCAGCGTGCTGCGGATCGCCCTGCGGCTGCTGCCATCGAGCGAGGACGCCCAGGACGCCTATCAGGACGCCTTCATCAAGGCCTATCGCAGGCTGGACACGTTCCGCTTCCAGTGCCGCTTCCATACCTGGCTTTATCGCATCGCAACAAACGTGTGCTTGGACCACTTGCGGCGGCGCAAGGCGCGTCCTGAATTCGGCGTTTTCGAGGCCGACCACGAGACGGGCCGCTCGCCGCTGCAGCTCGCGGCTGATCCGCGCCCTTCCAGCTCCCCGGAGCAGATGCTGGGGAGCGACGAGATTTCCCGTCGCATCAAGCTCGCGCTCGACACGCTCTCGGATCGAGAGCGCCTGGTATTCACGCTGCGCCATCACGAGGGCATGCGACTGCGCCAGATAGGCGAGACCTGCTCGATGAGCGAGGAGTCTGCCAAGCAGTGCTTGTTCCGCGCCACCAAGAAACTGCGCAAGGAGTTGCAGGATGTCCGCGGCTGACGATCGCGCCGCCCTCGAAAGCGAGCTGTTGCGGCAGCGCATCCGCTTGTACCTCTACGGCGAGCTGGGCTTGGCCGAGCGCAAGGAGGTCGAGCGATTCCGCGACGAGATGCCCGAGTTCCGCGCCTTGTTCGAGGAGGAGCAGGCGTTCTTGCTCTCGCTGAGCGATTCCGACGTCGATGCCGAGGCGGAATCCCTATTGGACGATTGCCGCCACGATCTAGCGCTGGCAGTAGCCGCCGAAGGAAGCTTGGGCCGGACCTCTTCGCTCTGGCGCCGACTGGGTCGGCGCTTGCGCAGCCTGGGCTCGGGGGTCGCTGCCCGCCCGTTGGTTTGGCAGCCTGCGGCGGCGGCTGTCCTGGTGTTCGTTGGGTTCGTGGCCGGCCGCGATGTCCGGTCGGTCAGATTTCTCGCTCCGGAGCCTGTGGCCGGAGCCAGCCTGATCGAGTCATTCTCCCTTGATGCCAACCGCACCCTGACAGGGATCGAGACCGTCCAGCTCGACCCTGTCGGGGGCCAAGTCCGGATCGTCCTGGAAGAGCGCAGAGTGGTCAGCGGCGAGTCGTCGGATCCGCTGATCCGCGGGATGCTCATGGACACGGTGCGGGAATCGCATGCGGGGGCGCGCCTGTCGTCGCTCGAAGCCCTGCAGGGGCACGCATCCGACCGCGAAGTGCGCCGCATCTTGCTGCGCTCCATGCTGGAGGACCAGAACCCCGGCATCAGACTCCAGGCGCTAGAAGCGGTCAGAGGGCAGGTTGACGAGCCGGACGTGCGGGCCGCCCTTGTCGAGACGTTGCGCTCGGACCCGCTCGATGGCATGCGGATCCATGCGATCCAGCTGCTCGGCCAGCGTCCAGGCAGGGAGTTGGTGGGCGCGCTGCAGGAATTGGTGGAGCGCGAACAAAACCCATTCGTGCTGCACGAGAGCGAGCGCATCTTGGACGTGCTCGACGCGTCAATGGAGCGTTTCTGAAGCCATGCCGATTCGGAGGTGCAGGCCTGCCTTCAGCGCGGTTGGCGCGAGCCTGGCTCTGGTCGCCGCCCTTGCGGCGCAGCCGCAGCGGGACGGGCGGTATTGGACGCAGGAGTGGACCGGCGAGGAGCCCGCGGCAGAGCGAATTGAAGTTCGCGCCAGCGGCCCCGTGGTGGTGCGCGGCACGGATCGCGACAACGTGCGCTATACCCTGACCAGCCGCGGCAGGGCCGAGCGCAGCGGCACGTGGGTGCCGGTTGTGTTTCAGGAGTCCGGGGTAGTTTCCGAGCGCCAGGGAGAGCGCACCCTGGCTATCAATCTCCGGGACCCGGTCTGCGGCAATTGCAGGGTTGGCTTCCGGCTCGATGTCGAAGTCCCCAGGGCGACTGCCGAGATCGACTTGGTGACGCGAGCGGGCGGCATTGTCGTCCAAGGCATCGCCGGCTCGGTCACCGCCCACACCGTTGGCGGCTCGATCGCGGTCGACGAGGTGCAGGGCGGCGTGACGGCCACCACCGAGGGCGGTAGCGTGCGGTTGGGCAGCATCGGCGGCCCGGTGAACTGCGAGACCGCCGGGGGCAGCATTGTGCTGGCCCGCGCCGGCGGGCGAGCGCGCCTCGTCACTCGTGGCGGCATGATCGAAGCGGTCTCGGTGGCGGGTGATCTCCGTGCGGAGACGGGCGCCGGCAGCATCGAGATCGGGCGCGTGGATGGGACCGTGCAGGCCAGGACGGGCGGCGGAGTGATCCGAGCGGCTGACGTGCGAAAGGGCATGCAGGCCGAGGCGGGAGCCGGCGACATCCGCATCGGCAAGGTGCGCGGGACGCTCGTATTGACCAGCGGAGCGGGAGACATTGTGGCCGCGCTGCACGAGGGTGCGAGTTTGAGCCACTCCGAGATCACCACGTCCGTGGGAACGATCGTGCTGTCGCTGCCGGAATCGCTGGCACTGACCCTGGAGGCGAGCATTGAGCTGGCCCGGGGCCGGCACGGGATCGTCAGCGAGTTCCCCTCCATTCAAGTCCAGCGCTCGTCGCGCCTGTTCGGACCCGTGAGCGAGCAGGCCGCCGGCGAGATCAACGGCGGGGGATCGGTGGTGAGGATCCGCAACGGCTTGGGACGGATCGAAATCAGGAAGAACCGCTAGAGGCCATTGTGTGACAGGAGGAATGATCGTGCATACGCAAATTCGGAAGACCCTGGTCGTTTGCGCCGCCCTCGCGTGCGCAGCGCCTGCCGGAGCGGCGCCCAGCGTTCACGGCCACTTCGCTTTCGCTCCGGCCAGCTACGTCGGCGTTGGAGTGATGGATATCAACGACGAAACCGCGCGCGAGATCGGCCTGGTCGAGGCACACGGGATCGAGATCAGCAGTGTCGCTGCTGACAGTCCCGCCGAGCGCGCCGGCCTGCGCGAGGGCGACTTCGTCGTGACCTACCGCGGCGAGCGCGTGCACGGCTACCAGCACTTCGCCCGGCTGGTCCGCGAGACTCCGGTCGGCCGCACCGTCGAACTCGGTGTCGTGCGGGACGGTGAACGCACGACGCTGGCAGTGGAGATCGGAGAGCGGGAGGGGCTGGGCACGGCGAAGGAGACGATCGAGGCGGTCAAGCAACAGTTGGAGTCGGTCAAGGACAAGCTCGGCTCTGCCCGTCTGCGTCTTGAAGCAGACGGACCTCCGTGGCGGTCGGAGTTCACGTGGGACTTCGATGTCCCGCGGGTACACATGATCGCCAAGAACCGGCGTTTGGGCACGGAACTGGAGGGCTTGGACGGCCAGCTTGCGGAGTTCTTCGGGGTTGAGGGAGGCGTGCTCGTGCGCCACGTGCAGTCAGGGTCCACCGCAGAGATGGCCGACCTGCGGGCCGGTGACGTGATCGTCTCGGTTGATGGGGAGCCGGTAAATCGCCCGGCGGAAGTAGGCAAGCTGGCGGCGGCTTCCGAGGACCGCTTGGTAGACGTGGAGATCATCCGCGACCGGGATCGAAAGACGCTTCGCTTCGATGTCGCTTCGGAAGCGGCGCCGCATCCCGCTAACGCGGTTTCGGATCCAAATTAGTCCTGTCCGGCGTGCGCGTCGCGCCAGAGTTCGCGCAGGGCTTGGACTCCGCGAAGCTGCAGCTCGACTTGGGCTTGGGTGCGCTGTAGCAGGAACCGCTGGAGCGCGAAGCCCGACGGCTCTTGCCACAGGGAGGCATCCAACTTGTCCAGCCGTTGCTTGAGCATGGCCGCGGCCAGCGCGCGCGCTTCGTGCGGGAGCGCCCAGGAGTTGGAATCCTTGAATTCGGCGCGAAACAGCCCTTCCCGATCGGCCCCGAAATAGGCGGGTTCATCTTCAGCGAAGGCCTGGCTCGATTCAATGCACTGTCCCAGGGGCGGAAGCCAGCCGCCCAGGCGCGCCGACCAAAGCAGGTAGTACACCAGAGCGCGGTGCGCCCAGGGCTGCACCCTGTCGCTGGAGTCGCCCTCCTCGATACCCCGCCGGAATTCCTCGACTACCAGCCGCAGCAAGCGGAATTGGGCGTCGTTGGGCTCTTGCTCTGGTAGCAGCAGGTCCGAGGTCTCGGCAATCACGTCCAACACGATGCTCGTCGGGTATGTCGCTTTCCACAGGTTCGACGGGCCGGCCAGCTCGGCTCTCTGGACTGTGACCAGATCTCGGTTTTCCTTCTGCAGGTAGTAGACATGGGAGAACGCCAAGCGTTCCAACCCAACGCCGAACTTGTTGTTCTTGGGGCGGCGCACTCCGCTCGCCACGCCGCGGAGCTTGCCTCGCTCGCGGGTGAAGAAGCTGACGATGAGATCGGCGTCGCGGTACGGGTAATTGCGCAGTATCAATGCCTCGCTCTCTCTGGATGGCATGAACTACGAGATCTGCTGCCGAGGCACGGTGGAACGCGCCGGTGCCGCCCGGAGTCGCGTGGGCGGGTGCGCTGCTAGAATACCAGCGTCATGATACCGCACCCCTCTCGCAGAGACGTGCTCCGGGCCTTGACCGTGGCGGGCGCTTCCTCGGCCGCAGCGCAGCAGCCGCGCAAGCCCAATGTGCTGTTCGTATTCAGCGACCAGCACCGGGCCTGCACCATGCCGGGCGAGCCCTACAACGATGCCGAGACTCCCTCTCTGGCCCGTCTCGCATCGCAGGGTACGACGTTTTCCCATTGCGTGTCGAACTATCCTGTCTGCTCGCCTTACAGGGGCATCCTCATGACCGGCCGCTGGCCGTACCAGACCGGCGTCATCGACAACGCGTATCCGCTGCGGAGGTCCGAATACAGCCTCGGCGAGGCCTTCCGCGACGCCGGCTACCACACCGGCTATGTCGGGAAGTGGCACTTGGATGCGCGCGGAGCGGAAGGGCACGCGCTCAAGCCGGAGGGCGAGGCGCGCCACGGGTTTGCGGAGTGGCGGGCATGGTACAACACCAACCCGCACTTCGACCGCTCCCACACGTATGACCAGACCACGGGCCGGCAGCAGGTGCCCGCCGGGTATAACGCGACCCTGATGACGGACGACGCCATCAGCTTTATCGAGCGCAACAAGGAGCGCCCGTGGATGCTGGTGCTGTCGCTGAATCCCCCGCATCCGCCCTTCGACGACGCTCCGCCCGAGCTAATGCGCAAATACCGCGGCGGGGATCTCCGTTTGCGCCCGAACACGGTAGAGACCGTGACCCGCGGTGTCGGGGGACGCGGGCGCGAGGTGCAAAGAGACACTGCGGGCTATTGCGCCCACGTCGAGGGCGTGGACATCGAAATCGGACGGCTGATGGAGTGCTTGGACCGCACCGGCCTGACCGACAATTCGATCGTGGTCTACACCTCGGACCACGGCGAGATGCTCGGTGCTCACAACCGCACAGGCAAGCGGCTGCCGCACGAGGAGTCGTGCCGCGTGCCGTTCGTGGTGCGCGGCCCGGGAGTGTTGGAAGGCCATCGTAGCAGCGCGCTGCTCGGAGCGATCGACCTGTATCCGACGCTGTGCGGCATGGCGGGAATTGCGGCGCCCGACGCTTGCGTCGGCCGGGACCTGTCAGCCCTGGCGCGCGGCGGAGCCCTGGACGGACCGGAGCACCAGTTCCTAATGCACATCTCCAAGTCGCATGCCAGCAGCGGAGTGAACCACACGTCCCCGATCTTTCGCGGGATCCGCACCGATCGCTACACGTACGCCTGCGGCGAGATCGGACGCTGGTGCCTCTACGACAATCAAGAAGACCCGTACCAGCTGCGCAATCTGGCCGATGACGCCGCGAGGGCGGCGCTAATGAGCGAGCTCGACGGCGAGATATTGGACTACCTCCGACGGGCGGAAGACCGGTTTCCGTATCGGGTGGAGCGCGGCTAGCCGGCCGCTTGGAGCGTCGCGCACGACGTGCCGCAAGCGGCTCACGTCGCCAATCGATCGTCAGTTCTTCACAACTGACTGCTCTGGCGGACGTGCTGCTACACCCTCGTGAGGTAGTCTTGGCGGCCGCCATCGGCCATCATGAATTGTCCGGTGATGAACCCGCTTGCCGGGGAGCACAGAAAGCCCGTCAGGTGCGCGATGTCCTCGGGTTCTCCGGTCCGCCCGACCAGCGAACGCTCGGCGACGTTCTCAAGCAGCCGGTCGAGCTCGTCCTGGGTCTTGCCCGACATGACCATGTCGGTCTTCGTGAATCCCGGCAGCACGGCGTTCACCGTGATGCCTTTCGGAGACAGCTCGAAGGCCATGCGTTTGGTGAGCGTGAGCACCGCTCCCTTGGTGACCGCATACAACGTGGTGCCTGCCATCGCCGTCCCAATCGCCGCGTTGGAAGCTACGTTCACGATCCGGCCCCAGCCACGCCGGATCATCTCGGGCGCCACTGCCTCTGAGCAGTACAGGACTCCCTTGACGTTGGTCCGCCACATGCTGTCGAACTCGTCCTCGCTGTAAGACAGCAACTCTCCGCTGTGCAGCAGTCCGGCGTTATTGACCAAGATGTCGGGCGCGCCCAGCTCGGCCTCTACCTGTTTCGCCATCGCGCTGACTTCCGAGCGCCCTGAGACATCGGCCTGGATCGTCGTGGCGGACACCCCAAGGTCGCGCACCGCGGCTGCTGTTGATTCCGCCTCCGCCGCGCGGCTGCGGTAGTTCACCGCCACGCGGGCTCCGCGAGCGGCCAGTTCCAGGCAGACCGCACGGCCAATACCCCGCGACCCGCCGGTAACTAGAGCCGTCTTGCCGTCCAGATCTTGCATGCGCATCGGCCCAGCCCAAGCCGCGCGAATCGCGGCTCTCGAATGCCCAGGCGACTGGCCTACGAGCCCCTATTCGCCGTAGCTGTCGTCGTCATCGTCGTGGCCGTACTGCGAGTATCTCGGCTTGGGGCGCTCCCGCTCGAAGCCCCGGTCCCGGTCGCGGTCGTACGGCCCGCGCCCGCGGTTGCCGAACGCTGGGCGGCCCCTGTCCTCGAACGAACGGCCGCGCCCTTCGAACGGTCGTGACCCTCGATCCTCGAATTGCCGAGGTGCCCGGTCGAACGCCGGGCGGCCCCGGTCTCCATACGGCGGGCGCGGGCCTCGGTCGAACTGCGGACGGCCTCGATCCTCGTAGGATGGCCGGGGACCGCGGTCGAATGTTGGCCGGGGACGCATTTGCGTCTTGCGCAGCTTCGCCTCTGACTCGCGCATGCGCCCCTCGATGGAGTGGTTCTCCTCGGTGAGGGATTGCTGGATCTCTAGCGCAAGCTTGAGCTCGTCGCGCAGCATGGCCACGTGCCGGTTCGAAGCTACCAGCTGATCGTCTGCGCTAGCGCCATTCTCTGCCAGGGTCGCGCTCTCAAGATCAATGCAGGGAAGCATCGCTGACACGAACGGAATCACATCGTGGCCCAGCCGCCAGCCCCGCAGGCTTTCGCGCGCCGCCATCCAGCGCAGCAGCGAGCCCAGCTTGGCCGCGGTCTCGGGCGTATCCATTCGGTGCGGCATGAACAAGTCGTGGCCGCCTTCTGGATCGGCCCTGTCGTTGAAGCCAGACAGGTACACGCGCATGGCTCCGCGATAGACCGAAAGACGCTTCCCGAAGCGGTTAGTGAGCTTCCACGTGTACTCGGCAGGCAGCACGATCACCTTCGCGATGCCCAGTGTGTCCGCCGTGAGCGGCATCGGGTCCAGCAATGGGCGTACGGGATCCTCCGCTTCTTCTGGCACCGTCAGCACGAAGGCCGGCGTGCGCCGGTCGGGATCGACCAAGAACTCGGCCAGGTTCGCCGCGTCGTACTCGGACTCGACGACCCACGGCTCCTTCTCGATCTTGGCGGCACCTTGTTCCATGGTGCATTCCTTAACGACATGCTCGAGGAATCCTGGCACTCTCGGCTGGACCCGCATCTTCGCTTCGGTAGATTTCGCCAGCGTGCGCAGGCAGAACTCGGCATCCTCCCCGGGCCGCTCGCGGATTGCGACCTCGGTGGTCCACTCTCTCTCGATGTCACCCTCTTCGGGCTCAACGAAGCGCAGCGCCCAGGTATCCGCGCCGTCCTCTTTCGCGTGGACGGCCGCGAATGTCCGCCTGTCGGCTTCGTGGTGGAAGGCATCGCCGGACCACGCCTCGTCCGGCAGCTCGGTCTTGGAAGCGCTCTCGAGCCACTCCAAGGTGATCTCGCGGGCGGTGTCGGTCTTGTCCAGATGGGCCGCGATGCGTAGGATCTCGCGTGTCCGAGGGGCTACTCTTGTCCGGCTCTGGTCGTAGGTTGGTTTATCGTGGTGAAGCATAGCGTTCTCTTGATTCCAGTACTGCTCTTTTCGCCCGCCCTCCAGGCGGGCGGTCCCGGGATACCGTTCTCGCCGCCACGTCCAAGCGCACCCGGCTGCGCCCGAAGCGACGCTCGTCCGCCACTGGCCCTAATCACCTGCTTTGGCGACTTGCGGGGACTGTGCGCCGGCTCACTTCCGAAACTTCCGCATTTCTAGAAGGATAGCTGCGAAAAATATACCAGATTAGCGTAGCACCTAACGGGATTTTGTGCTTAGCCGCCGAATCTAGGCGGTCTGGGGCGGAAGCCTGCGGTCGCCCTGAGCTGTGGAAGCCGGGAGAGCTTTGGCCATGGCGGAGTGCAGGCAGGCCCCCGCGCATTGCCTTCCTTGCCACGGCGATTTCTTCGCTGCCGCACCGAGGCCGGGCCGATTCTGCTACCCTTCGGTGCAGTCCCGCCGCTGACGAGCAGCCGCGGGCTTGATGACGATATCAGGAATGGCGGGAAGCGGGCCGCCGAAAGGAAACGAGATGAGCGAAACCATCCCAGGGGCCAAGTGGCACCAGCAGCTGCATTGGCGAATCGCCATTGCAATGTCGCTCGGCGTGATCGCGGGCTTGATCGGAGGCGAACCGTTTGCCGACGCAGTCGGCTGGCTCGGGACGCTATTCATCAAGCTGCTCAAGATGATCATCGTGCCCTTGGTGGTGACCTCGATCGTCACTGGCGTTGCATCGGTGGGCGCGGGAGCTGGGCTGGGGCGTCTGTTTGGCAAGACGATGGGCTACTACATGCTCACCAGCGCATTCGCGTGCATCGTGGGGCTGCTGATGGTCAACATGATCCAGCCCGGCGTCGGCGCGGACCTCGGCGCGGCCGAAACCGAGGATATGCCGAACCTGACCGTGATTCAGTCACCGGTGGATCTGATTCTCGACATCGTGCCGGAGAACGTCTTCGCGGCGGCCGCTGAGGCGAAGATGCTGGCGATCATCTTCTTCTCCATCGTTCTGGGCATCACCATCAGCACGCTGCAGCGGACGCATCGCGAGCCGCTGCTGGGCTTCTTCGAAGCGGCTTTCGAGACGATGATGCGCCTGACCGGCGGCATCATCCGCCTAGTCGCGCCGATCGGGGTGTTCGCCCTGATCGCCAAGCTGATGGGAACGACGGGCCTGGGAGCATTCAAGGCGCTGGGCCTGTACGCCCTGATGCTGGTCGCGGGCCTGACTGTTCACCTGCTAGTGACGCTGCCGCTGATCTTGCGCTTCTTGGGCGGCATCAACCCGATCAGGCACTTCCGAAACATGGTGCAGCCGATCGTCATGGCGTTCTCCACGAGTTCTTCTGGTGCGACCCTGCCTGTCACGATCGATGCCGTGGAAAACAAGGTCGGCGCTTCGAACCGCGTCACTTCTTTCGTGCTGCCGATGGGGGCGACCGTCAACATGGACGGAACGGCTCTCTACGAGTGTGCCGGGGTGATGTTCATCGCGCAGGTGCTCGGCGTCCAACTTGGCATCGAGCAGCAGCTCTTGGTGGTGTTCACTGCCTTGCTGGCATCCATCGGCGCCGCGGCCGTTCCGTCAGCAGGACTGGTTGTGATCTTTATCGTGCTCGAGGCGGTGAACCTGACCGGGCCACAGGTGGAGCTGATCGTCGGAGCGATGCTAGCGGTCGATCGCCCGCTGGACATGTATCGCACCGTCATCAATGTCTTCAGCGACTCTTGCGGCGCGGCGATCATCGCCAAGTCAGAGGGCGAGGAGGGCATCGACGAGGAGGTTCCGGCCGCCTAGCCTGTCGCTGGGATTTCTTTCCGACTTGCCATCCTGCATAGCGCAGCGCGGGTGGCGTCCCTGCGTTGCGTCGCGCACGAATCCTGTTCCAGAGGACTCCGCTAGGCCGCGTCCGAAGCGAGTGCATGGCGGTACCCTCTTCGCTAGAAAGAGCCGCACGCCGCGATCATGGTGCCGCGGCTGATCACGTGGGACGCTCCGGGCTCGCGCTCTCTCTGTGGCCGACACCAGTTCGATCGAGCTCGGGACGACCGGACAAGCCCGCACCCCCTCTCATAGACCGGCGCCGGCGCTACCGAAGCCATTAGGTATGCTGTTTCTCGGGCCGGGGCCGGATCGCGTGGCGACTGTTCCGGTACCATGCACGACATGTCGGATCATTCCAATTCTCAGAGGGCGCAGTGGAACTCGAGGACCGGGTTCATTCTCGCCGCCGCCGGCTCGGCCGTCGGCCTAGGCAACATATGGAAGTTCCCGTACATCACCGGCGAGAACGGTGGCGGGGCGTTCGTGTTGGTCTACCTGGCTTGCATCCTAGCGGTCGGCGTGCCCGTGATGATGGCCGAGGTCATGCTTGGACGAGCCTCTCGGTCATCGTCGGTCACTGCCTACCGCACGCTGTCGGATCCGAAGTCCAAGTGGGTGGTCTTCGGGATCCTGGCTGTCGTGGCCGCCTTCCTGCTGCTGTCGTACTATTCCACGGTTGCGGGCTGGGCCTTGCACTACACCTACCTCTCGCTGACCAATGCCATCGCCGGCATTGACGCCGGTCAGGCCGAGGGGCTCTTCGGCCAATTGACCGGCTCGCCCCTGATCGGCGTCGGCTGGCAGTTCGCCTTCCTGGTCTTCACGATGTGTGTCGTGGCGGCGGGAGTTTCGCATGGCATCGAGCGCTGGGCGCGGATCATGATGCCCGGGCTGTTCGTGATGATCGTGATCCTGCTGGGCAAGGCAATGACGATGTCCGGCTGGGGCGAGGCGATGGACTTCCTGTTTGGAATGAACTGGGACAAGCTGACCGCTGCCGGCGTGCTCGAGGCTCTCGGCCATTCGTTCTTCACCCTCAGCTTGGGCATGGGCAGCATGATCGCCTACGGCAGCTACCTGCGGTCGCAGGATGACCTCGCTTCTGCGTCGCTTGCCACGGCGGGCGCTGACACGCTGGTCGCCCTGGCCGCGTCCCTGGTGATCTTCCCCATCGTGTTCACGTTCGGCATGGAACCCGGAGCGGGGCCGGGATTGCTCTTTGTGACCCTGCCCACCGCCCTCGCCCAGATGACAGGCGGGGCGTTCTTGTCCGTGGTCTTCTTCGTGATGCTCGTCTTTGCCGCTCTCACCAGCGCGATCGCGATTCTCGAAGTCATTGCGGCGTATCTGCTGGACAACCACGGAATCTCCCGAGTCAAGGCATGCGTCTTCGGCACCGTCTTGGTGGCACTCTTCGGCGTTCCGGCCACGATGAACGGCGGTTGGTTCAACGCCGTGGATCACTTCGTGTCGAACTGGGCGCTGCCGCTCGGCGGCCTCGGCATCGCATTGTTCGTTGCCTGGCGCATGGACGGCGCCCTCAGGCGAAAGGAGTTCGAGTCCGGCAGTGCCTTGGCCAGGTTCTACGGCTCGTGGCTGTGGATTCTGAAGTATCCCGTGCCGGTCTGCATCCTGATCGTCTTCTTGCACGCCATAGGCGCGCTGTCCTGGATTGGCGGGCTCTTGGCCTAGCGGCGCGGGCGCGCTACAGGTCGACGATCTTCGACCCGGGCGGTGCCGTTGCCGGGCTCTCTTCGTCCTCGCGCCTGGCTCGCATCGGCATGCGGGCCCTGACCGGGATCAGCGCGTTGGAAATCGGGTCTTCGCTGTCTTCTGCGAGATCCACGGAGCTGTTGACGTAGCTGACGAACTCGCGCATCTGCCGCTGCATGGCGTCCATCTTGCTGCGCATGTTCAAGATGATCTCCACGCCCGCGAGATTGACGCCCAGGTCGCGCGTCAGCGACAGGATCACATCGAGTCGGTCGATATCCTCGTCGGTGTAGAGGCGCGTGTTGCCGTCGGTCCGGGATGGCTGCAAGAGGCCCTCCCGCTCGTACATGCGGAGCGTCTGCGGATGCACGTCGAAACGTTCCGCCACCACCGAGATGGTGTAGCTGCCCTTGGTCTTGCGCTGCCTCGCCATGGTCAGACGCCGCCGAGCGAGTCGCGCGGGTTCTCGGGATTGCGCTCCGCGTAGCGCCGCATCAGGTCCTTGGTGGACTCGTCCGGAACCTTGGGCACGACAATCGAGATTCTAACGAACTGATCCCCGCGCTTGTCGGTGCGCGGGTCGATGACGCCCCGCCCGCGCATGCGGAACGTCTTGCCCGAGTTCGTCGCCGGCGGAATCCGCATCAAGGCCGTGCCATCGATCGTTGGCACTTCGATCTTGGCACCGAGCACTGCCTCGGCCGGCGTGATCGGCACCTCGATGCGAATGTCGAAGTTGTCGCGCTCGAAGAACGGGTGGTCGCCCACGTGCACGAGGATGTACAAGTCGCCGGCCGGACCGCCGAGGATCCCGGCGTTGCCCTTGCCTTGCAGGCGGAGCCTTGCGTTCTCCCGCGTGCCCGGCGGAATCCGCACATCGATGGTGTTGGTGGCCAGCAACCGCCCGTCGCCGGCACATGGCTGGCACGGCGTGCGGACCTGCCCGGTCTGGCCGCATTCCGAGCAGGGGACGCTGAAGCGCATGTTGCCGGCCATGCGCTGCAACTGGCCGCTGCCGCCGCAGGACCTGCAGACGCCTGGCGGCTCTCCCTTTGCGTTTCCCGATCCGGAGCACGGGGCGCACGGGGCCTGGCGGCTGATCTTGAGGCGTTCGGTCGTGCCGCGGATCGCTTCGTCGAAGCCGATCTCCATTTCGTACTCGAGATCCTCGCCCTGCCTGCGCGTGGCCTGGCCGCGACCGCGGCCCCGGCCGCCGAACATTCCCTCGAACAGGTCGCCGAAATTCGTCCCGGCGGCTTGGCGCCCTAGGTCGCTGAAGTCAAAGCCATCGAATCCGAAGCCGTGGCCTTGGCCGGAAGCGGCCTGCTGGCGGGCTTGCTCGGAGTAGAATCCGTAGCGGTCGTAGATGCCCCGCTTCTCCTCGTCGCTGAGGATGTCGTAAGCCTCCTGGACATCCTTGAAGCGCTCTTCCGCGGCCTTGTCGCCGGGATTGACGTCGGGATGCAGCTTGCGCGCCAAGTGCCGGTAGGCTGTGCGGATCGCGTCCCCCTTCGCGTTGCGGGGCACTCCCAGCGTCGCGTAGTAGTCTTTGCTGCGGTTGGCCGCCATGCCCATCTAGCGTAGACGGTGGCGCGGCGCTGCCGCCCGTGCGGCGCCGCCGCCTCACGACTTCGGCTTCTCGTCCGCGTCTTCGAACTCCGCCTCCACCACGTCGTCTGGAGCGCTTCCGCTCTCTGTTGCGCCGGCGCCATCCGAGGGAGCGTCCGAGCCCTCGCCGCCTTGCTGCGCCGCATACATCGCCGTGGCCAGCGCGTGAGAGGCCTGGTTCAGATCCGACACGGCCTTGTTGATCTGCTCCGTGCTGCCGCTCTTGACCGCCTCGCGGGCGGCCTCGATGGCCTGCTCGATCTTCTTGGCCTCGGCCTCGTCGACCTTGTCGCGGTGTTCGCCAAGGGTCTTCTCCGTGGAGTAGATCACTGCCTCGGCTTGGTTGCGGGCCTCGATCTCTTCCTTGCGCTTCTGGTCCTCGGCCGCGTGCTCTTCCGCGTCGCGCGCCATCTTCTCGATCTCGTCCTGGGACAGGCCTGAGGAGCTGGTAATGGTGATCTGCTGCTGCTTGCTGGTTGCCTTGTCCTTGGCCGAGACGTTCAGGATCCCGTTGGCGTCGATGTCGAAGGTGACTTCGATCTGCGGCACTCCGCGCGGCGCGGGCGGAATTCCGACCAGCTGGAACACGCCCAGCAAGCGGTTGTCTCCCGCCATGGACCTCTCGCCTTGGAAGACCTTGATCTCGACCGAGGTCTGGCTGTCCGCCGCGGTCGAGAAGACCTCGGACTTGCGCGTCGGGATCGTGGTGTTGCGCTCGATCAGCTTGGTGAACACGCCGCCCAGCGTCTCGATGCCGAGGGACAGCGGCGTGACGTCGAGCAGCAGCACGTCCTTGACCTCGCCGCCCAGGACGCCGCCCTGCACGGCCGCGCCGGTGGCCACGACTTCGTCGGGGTTAACGCCCTTGTGGGGTTCCCGCCCGAACAGCTCCTGTACCCGCTTCTGGACCATCGGAATGCGCGTCGAGCCGCCGACCATTACCACCTCGTCGATGTCCGACGGCGACAGTCCCGCGTCTGTCAGGGCCTTCTTGCAGGGCTCGAGCGTGCGGCGCACCAGCGGGTCGATCATCTGCTCGAGGTGGGCCCTGGTGAGCTTGCGAGCGAGGTGTTTCGGGCCGGTCTCGTTGGCGGTGATGAAGGGCAGGTTGATTTCTGTCTCCATCAGCGTCGACAGGTCTCGCTTGCTCTTCTCGGCCGCTTCGCGCAGCCGCTGCAGGGCCATGGTGTCCTTGGACAGGTCGATACCCTGCTCCTTGCGAAACTCGTCGACCAGCCAGTCGATCAGAACGCTGTCGATGTTGTCCCCGCCGAGGTGGGTGTCGCCGTTGGTCGCCTTGACTTCGACGACTCCCTCGTCGACCTCGAGAATCGAGATGTCGAACGTGCCCCCGCCGAAGTCGTAGACGGCAATGGTCTCGTTCTGTTTCTTGTCCAATCCGTAGGCCAGGGCCGCCGCGGTCGGCTCGTTGATGATGCGGCGCACGTCCAGTCCCGCGATCTTGCCCGCGTCCTTGGTGGCCTGGCGCTGGGCGTCGTTGAAGTACGCCGGCACCGTGATGACCGCCTCGGTGACCTTCTCGCCGAGATAGGCCTCGGCCGCTTCCTTGAGCTTTCCCAGCACCATGGCCGAGATTTCCTGCGGCGAATAGCTGTTCTCTCCGACCGTGACCTTGAGCAGATCCCCCGCGGCGCTGATCTTGTAGGCCACGTTCTTCGTCTCTTCGCTGACTTCGGAGCTGCGGCGGCCCATGAAGCGCTTGATCGACGAGATGGTGGCATCGGGATTGGTGACGGCCTGCCGCTTGGCTGTCTCGCCCACCAAGCGGTCGCCATTCTTGCTGAATGCAACGACAGACGGTGTGGTGCGCTCCCCTTCCTGGTTAGCGACGACTTGGGACTGTCCCGCTTGCATTACGGCTACGACCGAATTCGTGGTCCCGAGGTCGATACCGATGACCTTTCCCATCTGTGACCCTCCAAATCTCAGGATGCTCTGCAGCGGATCCTGCCAGCCGCAGCGCGCTTGCTGACGCGCGGCAACTGCATGAACTCTTAGTATACTATCATGACTTTACTTTAGTCAGCCACTGTCAACATTGCGGAGCCAGCCGTGCGACGTGGAACGGGCAATGAGGCGCTATTACATTACCGATCGCAGAACCTGCCCTGGCGGCTTGCTCGACTGCATCGAAGCGAACGCCAGGCGCGGCTGCTCTTGGATCCAGCTCCGCGAGAAGGACCTAGCCCCCCGGGATCTGCTCGATCTGGCCCGCGCCGCCTTGGCCCGCGTCCGTCCCCACGGGACCGCGATCCTCGTCAACAGCCGCATGGACGTCGCGCTCGCCGCAGGCGCGCATGGAGTCCACTTGCCGGCCGCCTCGCCCGCTCCTTGCGATCTCAGGCCTGTCGTGCCATCCGGCTTCCTGATCGCGGTGTCCGCGCATACCGTCGACGAAGTCCGCCGGGCGGAACGGGAGGGGGCCGATCTTGCGGTCTTTGGCCCGGTGTTTCCGACGCGGTCCAAACCGGGCCGGAGCGAGATACCCGGCCTCGGCGGGCTGCGCGAGGCATGCGCGGCGACCTCGTTGCCGGTGGCCGCTCTGGGAGGCATCACAGCGGAACGAATCGCCGCCTGCACGGACGCCGGCGCGGCGGGTATCGCCGGAATCAGCATGTTCCAGTCCCTCTGCGGCCCTGCCGGCAATCACGAGGAGGGCTGACCGCGCCCGCGCCGCGCCGTTCGGCGTTTCGGCCGAGGCTTTACCGCCCAGCGCAGCGGCGGTATCGGCTCGCCGCGCAGGCTGCACTCAATCAGGGTCTCGAGCCTCTTCTGGCGGGTCTGCTCTCGTTTCGCGCTGACGATCCAGTGTGCGCAATGCTTGCGGTAGGATGGCGTCGCGTCGGCGAAGCACTCCCATGCCTCCGGTACAGCCTTGATCTTGCGCTCGTATTCCTCGGGCAAGGCCGCAGCCGCGGGTTCCCGGGCAGCTGGCGCCCGGCGCAGGCTGCCCGCTGATTCGAACGTCGCCCGCGCGGCCTCTTCGACCAGCCCGGCCTTGATCAGAGCCCGCATGCGCTCGATGTTCCTGGCGCTCCAGCTGCTGCCGGGACGACGGGGGGTAAAGCGCACCCGGTAGCTGCGCTCGTCGATCCTCTGGCGAAGCCCGTCAATCCAGCCGAAGCACAGCGCCACGTCGACCGATTCCGGCCAAGTCACGCTAGGCTCGCCAGTGGCAACCTTGTAGTAGCCGATCCATTGCTCGTCAGCCGTCGCGTGGTTGTCGCGAAACCACTTCCTGAGCTCGTCTGCGTCGGAGAAGAACAGTTCCGGCATGCTGCTGCAGCTCCCCTCGGACTCGCGCCGGCGGGGGCAGCGATCCGGCCGACCGCCACTATAGCGCGCGTCGGGACTGCCATCTCGGGACCGCGACCGGGCCGACGCTTGGATGGCGCGCCGCGGGCGGCCAGAATCCCCAGTTCATTGACAGAGAATAGGGCGATTGCTAGCATCAAGAGCAGCAGGGGCATGGCTAAGATTCTCATCCCAACACCTCTCCGGCAGTTCGTCGACGGCCATGACACCGTTGATGTGAATTCCGGTACCGTGGGCGGTGCGTTGCGCGAGCTGGTGGCCGTGCATCCGCAGGTCGAGCGCAACCTTTTCAACGACCAGGGCAAGCTGCGCAGCTTTGTCAACGTCTACGTTGATGACGAGGACATCCGCTACTTGGATCGCGAAGACACCGCTCTCAGCGATGCCAGCACCATCAGCATCGTGCCCTCGATTGCCGGCGGCGCGACACTGGCCCCGGTGATCGACGTAGCCGAGCCTGAGCTGCCGGAGCTGTCCAACGAGGAGATCCTGCGTTACAGCCGCCACCTCATCCTGCCGGAGGTCGGACTGGAAGGGCAGCGCAGGCTCAAGGGTGCCAGCGTGCTGATGATCGGAACCGGCGGCCTCGGCGCGCCGCTGGGCCTGTACCTGGCTGCCGCGGGCATTGGCAGGATCGGCGTCGTGGACTTCGATGTCGTCGACGATACCAACTTGCAGCGCCAGGTGATTCACGGTTCGAAAGACGTCGGCCGCCCCAAGATCGACTCGGCCGCCGAGACGATGCAGGACATCAATCCCCGCCTGGTGGTCGACAAGCACCCGACTGCGTTGACCAGCGACAACGCGCTCGAGATCCTGGCTGACTACGACGTGGTCGTCGACGGCACCGATAACTTTCCCACGCGCTACTTGGTCAACGATGCCTGCGTGCTGCTGGGCAAGCCAAATGCTTATGGCTCGATCTTCCGCTTCGAGGGCCAGGCCACGGTATTCAACCACCGGGGCGGACCGTGCTACCGCTGCCTGTACCCGGAGCCGCCGCCGCCAGGGCTGGTTCCCAGCTGTGCCGAGGGAGGCGTGCTGGGCATTCTGCCCGCTGTGGTTGGCAGCATTCAGGCCACAGAGGTCGTCAAGATCATCCTCGGCAAGGGCGATACCCTCAGCGGCAGGCTGCTCCTTTACGATGCCCTGAACATGCGCTTCCGGGAACTGCGGCTGCGGCGGAATCCCGATTGCCCGGTCTGCGGTGACAAGCCCACCGTCCGGGAGTTGATCGACTACCAGCAGTTCTGCGGGATTCCGCAGCAGGCTGCCGAGGCCGCGGCGCAGGAGAGGCTGCCCGAAATTTCGCCGTCAGACCTGAAATCCCGGCTGGACAGGGGGGACGACGTCTTCGTATTGGACGTCCGCGAGCCCCACGAGTTCGAGATCGCCAAGATTCCCGGGACCACCTTGATCCCCTTGGGCACGCTGCCGAAGCATATTCACGAACTCGACTCCACGGCCGACATCGTGGTCCACTGCAAGAGCGGCGTGCGCAGCGGCAAGGCCCAGCGGCTGCTCAAAGAGATGGGATTCAGCCGCGTCACCAACCTGGCCGGCGGCATACTCCGCTGGAGCGACGAAGTCGATCCCAGCATCCCCAAGTACTGAAGGCAGGTCGCAGCTGCGAACCCGGCCGGTCAGTAGGTGCGCTCTTTGGCACGTGTTCGCCGGTAGGGGCTGGCAAGGTACTTGCTGGCCTCGTTCTGGGCGTTTTGGGTGTCGTCCCGCGTCCTGACGGCCAGCTGGTACTCGTTGACGGCGCGCTCGCGCTGTCCGGTGATGTCGAAGATCTTGCCGAGGTTGATGTGCGACCAGACCTCGACCCAAGCGGGGTCGCGGTCGCCGTTGAGGGCCTCGCGGAACTCATTGGCTGCCGACTGGAAGTTGCTCTGCAGGAAGAACACCTCGCCCGTGCGATAGTGCGCCAGCGAGCTGAAGCGATTGATGTCCAAGGCCTGCTGGTACTCGAGCAGGGCTTCTTGGTAATACCCCAGTTCGACCAACTGCTCGCCGCGCCGGATCGCGACGCGCACGCGCGTCTCGTCGTCCAGCCTCAAGATGCGGTGGTTGGGGTCCAAGACGACCTCCCTGGGCTTTCCGAAGGTCTCCAGCCTGTAGTCCGAGGCTTCGCCCGCCACCTCGACCACGAAGAACTCGGGCTCGCCCTCGGTCTCGATCTTGAGTTCGACCGGCATGCTGAAAGTGTCCATGTCTTGGTTGATCTTGCCGATCACGCGGAACCCCTCGTTGCCGCCCAGCCTGTAGATGGTGTACTCCTGCTGGAACTCCGGCGTGATGTTGGATTCGGTCCACTGCAGGAAGAACCCGTCGAGGTCCTTGCCGGTCGCGTCTTCGAACATCACGCGGAAATCGTCGGTCGTGAGGGTTCCCCAAGTGTGCCCGCTGATCAGTTCTTGCAGGATCTCGAAGAACGGCTCGTCGCCCACGCGCCAGCGGAGCATGTGCAGCACCATGGCCCCGCGAGCTGACGTGAGCGCCTTCAGCTGCGGCGAGAAGTCGCCCACGCGGCCGGACTCTCGCAGGGGCACCTCGTCGAACGTGAGAGCTTCGATGCGGGTGTTCTTGAGCGTTTCCGTGAAGGCTTCCTCGCCCTCGGACTCCTCGATCTCCAACAGCGCGGAGTAGTGCGCCGTGCCGTCTACCAGCCAGAGGTGGTTGCTGTTGCCTGCGCCCACGATCGTGCCCCACCACTGGTTGGCGACCAGTTTGCCGAGCAATTGGCGGTTCAGCGCCTCCCGCCGGGCGTAGGGGCTCAGCAGCACCATGCCCGGCGCCCAGTAGCCGTCAGGGGCGTATTCGCCCATCTCGACGATGGAAAGCGACTTCGAGTAGGGCGCGCCGAAAGCGTCGGAGTAGAACTCGACCATCTCGGCGGCAGCCTCGCCGTATTCCGATGCGAGATTCTCCGACGCTCCGGGCATGTACACGGAACTCGAGGCGGAGCCGCTGGAGGCTCTCACGGGCTCTTCGGCAACCACCGCGATCGTGCCCGGGAAGGACGGATAGTTGAATTCGAAGACGTGCTCGACACCCTCCAAGGCCTCGGTGCGGGTGCGGGTGCCGCTGCCCAGCACCTCGAGTCCGTCCGGCACCGTGATGCGAATCTCGGACGTGAAGCGGTCCGCCCCGTAGCCGTTGACCGGAAACCAGCGCCCGGCATATAGCAGGATGGCGCGGTCGGGCATGATCTCGGCCAGGCTGTAGCCTTCGGCGGGGGATTCCTCGTAGCTGATCAGGCGCCCGCCATAGCGGAACCTGATCACTTGGGGCTGGTCGACCGGAAGCGTCTCTGGAAAGCTGACATGCACGGTCGAGTCGGCGCGATAGCGGATAGGATCCAAGTTCGTGCCGTCCTCCATCTCGGCGAAGTCGACGTTGAGCGAGTTGTGCAATTCGAAGAAGGCATTGCCGGCCGGGTCGCGCGGGGTGAAGTGCACCTCCGCGGTGGCTTCGAGCAATTGGGCGTCCATGTTCAACTTGGCGTCGATCTTGTAGTGCTGCACGTCTAGCAGGGGACCGACAGCCGCGTCCTGTGCTCGCAGCCGGGGGTTTGGCCCGGCCGCGGCAATCATGGCGATCAGAGTCGCGGTGGCTAGCCGATGGAGAATCGTTTGCATATGGCTGCTGCGGCCCTCGATGCCGCTGGCGTACTGGATTGGAGTCTGCTGCGAAGGCTCGAGAACTCGGCGATCATGCGGCAGCGCTCGTCCTCCTGTTGTAGGAGACGAATGGCCTCGCTTGCTAGTTTCGTACCTGTGCATTCGTGTTGAATGCACTCGACAATGACCTGCTTGCCCGCAAGCAGGTTGACCATGGTGTAGTATTGCACGTCAACCAAGAGCCGGGCTAGGTAATAGCTCGCCCAAGACAGCCTATAGAAACTCACCATCGGAGTTCCGAGCAACGCCGCTTCCACGGTTGCGCTGCCACTCGCCACCAAGGCCACGTCCGCGTGTCCTATGCAGTCTTGCGAGCGGTTCTCCACGATTCGAATCTCGGGCCCCTGCCAGCGCTCGGCGAAGAACTGCTTGCCGGTTGTCGCCGAAGCCGGCATCACGAACTGTCGCACTCCAGACTCCGTGAGCCGGCGCGCGGCGTCCTCGAGGGCGGGCAGGTGCCTCAGCGATTCGTCCTTGCGGCTGCCGGGCAGCAGGGCGACGAGCGGCTCGGACGGGTCCAACGAGTGCCGCGAGAGAAAGTCGGCCCGATTCGCGCTGACCTTCGCCAGGTCGCATAGCGGGTGCCCCACGAAGCGGGCGTCCACGCCGCGCTCGCGGAAGTAGCTTTCCTCGAATGGGAAGATCACGAGCAGCAGGTCGACCAATTCTCGAATTCGGTGAATGCGGCGCTTGCGCCAGGCCCACACCTGCGGGGCGACGTAGTACACGACCGGGATGCCTGCCCTCCGCAGCTGCGCCGCGAGCCGAAGATTGAAGTCCGGGGCGTCGGTTAGGATCGCAAGATCTGGCGCCAATGCCACGGCGGAGCGATCAAGCCTCCGGAACAGGCCGTAGATCCGCGGGATATGGCGGGCCACCTCGAACAGGCCGACAACCGCAAGGTCCTCCGTGCGCACGATGGCTTCGACGCCGAGGGCCCGCATGTTCGGCCCGGCACAGCCGAAGAAACGCGCATCGGGCAGGCGAGCCGAAAGCGCTTCGACCAGGCCTGCCGCATAGCGGTCACCGGACGCTTCCCCGGCCGAGACAAGAATTCGCATCGGTGCTGCCGGCCCAGCCCTGTGCCGAGCGCGTCGAGGAGGGCCGTTAGCAGCGAAACCGGACGCCTCCGCGCGTGCCCTAGTCTAGCGCGGGCAGTCAGTTGGACCCGATCCAAGGGCTCGGCGAGCCACCCTTTCCCGCGGTAGGCATCCTTGGCCGAGCAGCTTGCGAGCTCCGGGGGCCGGAGGCGAGAAGCTCGCGGAGAGGTTGCTTCCCTTGCAGCCCGGCGGGACGGCTCGACTCCGCGCGCTCCGCCCGCGAGGTGTCTCCGCCCGGCTCGCTGGGGCGGACACACCGAACCCGGGCGTCGATACAGCTTTTCCCGGTTACGGCTTGTTGCGGACAAGTCGGAGCGGTTCCGTTTGCTGGCGCTATAATGTGCAGTGTCGGCAGCCCCAGCTGCCTGCCGGATTCCTCCCATGCAGACTCGATTTCTCGGCAAAACTGTGCTCGTCACCGGCGCCTCGGCGGGCATCGGAGAGGCGATCGCTGTTCGCTTCGCTCAAGAGGGCGGCAGCGTCGTGGTCAACTACAGCCGCAACGACGCGGGCGCGGCCGATACAGCCGAGCAGGTGCGTCAAGCGCACCAAGCCGGCGGCTTCGGAGACGCCAAGGTACTGGTGCACAAGGCGGACGTTGCAGACGAGGCGGCGGTCGCTGCGATGTTCGACAAGGTGGTGCGCGATTGGGGCCGCTTGGACGTGATGATCAACAACGCCGGCATCCAGAAGCCCGCGCCGAGCCACGAGAGCGCGGCCGAGGACTTCGACCGGATTCTCGGCGTCAACCTGCGCGGCTGCTATCTCTGCTGCCGGGCGGCGATCAAGCATTTCTTGTCCCGTGAGGGCGGGGGAGTGATCGTCAACAATTCCAGCGTCCACGAGATCATCCCGAAGCCCGAGTATCTGCCCTACTCAGTCTCCAAGGGCGGGATGGAAAACCTCACCAAGACGCTGGCGCTGGAATACGCCGACCGGGGCATCCGGGTCAATGCGGTCGGGCCGGGCGCGATTGTCACTCCGATCAACATGAACTGGATCAACGATCCTGTGGCCAAGGGCGTTGTCGAGTCCCACATTCCCATGGGCCGGGCGGGCGAATCGGCCGAGATCGCGGCGGTATTCGCGTTCCTGGCATCGGACGAAGCGTCCTACATCACAGGGCAGACGCTGTTCGCGTGCGGCGGCTTGACGTTGTTCCCGGAGTTCCGGACCACGTGGTCCTCGTAACGGTTCGCCTCCCCAACAGACCTGTCCCGGCATGAGGCGCATCCCTGCCATAGCGGCGCTCGCGCTTTGTGTGGCGGCCATCTTCTGGCGGCTGGACGGCGTTCCCCTGTGGCGCGACGAGGCGACCACGGCCGTTTGGGGGCGCTTGATGGCGCAGAGCGGCGATTGGCTGCCCTACGCCTTTGATCGCGAGCACGGCCAGCTGCTGGTCCAAGACGACGACGGGCACGACATCAATTCGCACCTGCTGCCGGCGATGCAGAGCTACCTGCAGTTCTACGTCTCCGCCGCCGGGCACTGGCTGTTCGGCAGCGGAACGCTGCCAGCGAGGCTGCCGTTCGCGCTGTTCGGGCTCGGGTGCCTGGCGCTGCTGTGGTCGCTCGGCCGACGGCTCGGAGGGCCCCGATGGCTGCCTCTGGCGCTGCCGGTCATCGCAAGCGCTTCCATCTACTTCCTGCATGCCGCCCGGCAGGGCCGTTACTACGTCTTGGTGGTCTTCGCCACCTTGCTGCTATTGGTGCAAGTGGCGCGCTACCTGCGCGATCCTGCCTTGGGAAGGAAGTGGTCGTTTCATGGCCAGCTCTGCTTGGTTGGATGCTTGCTCTATGCGGGAAACTACGTCAGCTTCGCGGCAACATGGCTGGCGCTGGGAGTGTTCCTGCTCTTGACGGACCGGCCGGCCTTGATCCGGCTGTGCGGGGCTTCGGCCGTGCTCGCGGTTGTCCTCGGAGCCGAGTTTTGGCTCCTGCACGCGGAGTACCTGACAGAGTGGCGGCCCGGTAGCGAGAACTCGTTCTGGGAGAACTTCCGCTACGTGGTCTCGCGGCGCGGCGCCGACTACTGGCGCTGGGTGCCGTTTGTGGTGTTGGCGCCTGCGATGGCCTTGATCGCCCGCTGGTCCAAGCTTGATATCCCGCGGGCCGTCTGGGTGTTGGCTGCTGCCGGCGCGACGGCCCCGCTGCTTGGATTCGTGATCAGCGAGCCGTGGCTGCGGCGCACGCCAGACTTGACGTTCGTGCTGTTCGGGCTGGTATTTCTTTGCGTGCCTGCGGCGGGAATCTGCCTCTGGCGCAGGATCGAGAAGCCGGGGGTTCATGCGAAGATGGCCCTGCTGGCCGGACTCATCGTGACGGTCTGCCCGCTTTTCACGATCGCGCTGGCAGGTCGGGCTACGCTGCCGCGCTATTACTACCAGGCCTGTCCCGCGGCCATCGTGTTGGTCGGCTTGGCCGCCGCGGGCCTCGATCGGGCCGGCCGCCGCCGGGCGGCCCTAGCCTGCGTGGTCGGGGCTAGCCTCTGGCCGAACCTCGAACTGGCCGGTGGCGGTACCGAGCAAGTCGTCCTGCGCCAGTTTCTGCGCTACGACGATCACAACGGCCCGCTGCTGGAGTTCTTGGAATCCAACACCAAGCCTGGGCAGACCATTGCCTACTTGCGCAACGTCAAGGGAATGGTGGGCAACTACTATCTGCCCGACCGGCGCTGGGTGAACCTGCTCGACTCAGAGATTGCGTACAACCAGCGCTTCCGAGACTTGCTCCCGGCGGATCAATTCGACGACTCTCCCGATCCCGACTGGATCGTGGTTTGGGATGCCAAGGGCAAGCAACCGAAGGCCTTGGACAGCCGGTACGAGCTTGTGTGGGAGCGTTCCTATCGCGAGCTGCGCAGCTGCTGGGACCTCGATCGCGAGCCCCGCGAGCGCGGCTACGCCATCCATCGGCTCAACCGCGGCGCTTCAGGCGCGCAAGGCGATGCCGAGTCTGGATTGCAGCCGTGAGCGGAGCTCGGCGGCGAATTCGTTGACTTCCTCGTCGGTCAGGCTCTCGTCCAGGCGTTGCCACCACGCCCGCAAGAGCAGGCTATAGCTGCCTTCGGGCACGTTCTTGCCCCGGAACACCTCCACGGGCTCCACGCCGTCCAGATCAGGCATCTCGCCGACCGCCTCGGTGATGCTTGCGAAGTCTACGGCGTCCGGCACGAGCAATGAGAAGTCGCGGCTCACGGCGGGGACCCTGGCCAGCTTCCGATGGATGGGTCGGCGCAAGCCCCTGCCGTACACCTTGTCGAGAAAGATCTCGGCCACCCAGACCGGTTGCCGAATCTTGCGCTCGCGGGCAAGTTCGGGGTCGAGTTCGCCGAACCAAGCCAACACGTCGCCGTTCGACTTCAATCCCGCAGCATGCTTCTTGCGGTAGTAAGATGGCACCCCCTCGGTCACGATGCTGGGGGCGTTCGGCAAGAACGGTCCCAGCAGGGCCGAGACATCTGCCTTGACGTCGTAAAAGCCGACCTCGCGAGCGGGCTCGGCCCACGATGCCGGGCGGGCCGCGCCGCTCGCACCCAGGGTCAGCACGCTGGGCTCTTCGTAGCTGGCCTCCGACCGCCGGTAGACGCGGCCGAACTCAGCCAGCCGCACGAAGGGCTGATTGCGGCGCAGGTTCCATTCCAAGGCCCGCACCATCGTCGGCACCGCGCTGTTGCGCATGACGTCCCAGAGCTGCGAGAGCGGGTTGCGGAGGCTGACCGGATCGCCCGACCCGAAGCGCTCGGCTTCGTCCAAGGAGATGAACGCGAACCCGATCGTCTCGTCGTAGCCGAGTCCCCGCACCGCCGCGCGCATGCGGGCGTCCTCTGCCGCTAGCGGAGTTAGCTCGGGTGCCGCCCCCACCGACGGCAATGTGGCCGGGATGTTGGCGAAGCCGTGGATCCGCGCCACTTCTTCGACTAGATCGATCCCGCGCTCCACGTCCAGGCGATGGCTCACAGCCGGCACGGACCATCCGGAGGTGTCCGAGGACGGCTCGAACCCCAGCGCCGACAAGATCCCTTCCACTTCCGCATCGTCCAGTTGGATTCCGAGGTGCCTGCAAATGTCCGCTCGCTCGAGCCTGATCGGACTCAGTTCCGGCGGCTGCGGAAAGCAGTCGACCCGCCCGGGCAAGACCTGCCCCGGACCTGTCTCGGCCAGCAGGGCCGCTATGCGATCGGCAGCCTGCGGCGCCGCATTCCAATCCGCGCCGCGCTCGAAGCGATGGGACGCCTCGGTGAACAGCTTGAACCCGCGCGCGGCGTTCCGGATCACGCTGGGACGGAACCAGGCCGCTTCCAGCAGCACGTTTCGCGTCTCGGCGGTGATCTCGGTCGCCTGTCCGCCCATTACCCCGGCCAGCGCGACCGGCCTCTCCGCGTCGCAGATCGCCAGATGCCCGCCGGTCAGGTCTCGATCCTCTCCATCTAGGGTCACCAGCTTCTCCCCGTTGCGGGCACGGCGGACGACGATGGCCGCGCCCGCCAGCCTGTCCAGATCGAAGGCGTGCGTGGGCTGGCCGATTTCCAGCAGGACGTAGTTGGTCAGGTCGGCCAGATTGTTGATCGACCGGATTCCGCACAGCTCGAGCCGGCGGCGCATCCAGTCGGGCGAGGGGCGCACCTCCACCTCGGTGAACACCCTTCCCACGTAGCGGACGCACGCGTCGGGATCTTGGATCTCCACGCTTGCCTTGGAGGCTGCGGGCGGGCCGGATTCGGCGCAGGCCGTGGAAGGCGCTCGCAGGGGGCGGCGGTAGATCGCAGCCACCTCGCGCGCCATGCCGAAGTGGTTCATCGCGTCCGGGCGGTTGCTGGTGATGTCAAATTCGAAGACGGTCTCGCCGGCCTCGCTCTCGACGGCGTCGACGGCCATGCCCGCCATCGTGAGTGCGTCGGCGAGTTCGCGCGGAGATTCCTTGATCTCCACGAAGTCTTCCAGCCAGCTGAGCAGGATGCGCATCTATCGAAACTGCCTCAGGAAGCGGGCATCGCCCTGGTACATCAGCGGGATGTCGTCGATGTTGTACTTCAGCATCGCGAAGCGGTCCAGGCCGAAACCCGCCGCGAATCCTTGGTAGCGCTGTGGATCGAGCCCGGCGTTGCGCAGCACGTTCGGGTCGATCATCCCGCAGCCCAAGACCTCGATGAAGCCGGTCTGCTTGCAAATCCGGCACTTGCCGTCCGGGCAGAATGGGCAGGTGATGTCGACCTCCGCGCTGGGCTCGGTGAATGGAAAGTAGCTCGGCCGGAATCGGGCCTGGGTCCCTGGGCCGAAGAAGCAGCGCACGAAGTGCTCCAAGGTGCCCTTGAGGTCGCCGAACGTAATGCCCTCGTCCACGGCGAACATTTCCAGCTGGTGGAACATCGGGCTGTGGGTGGCGTCCGGCGTGTCGTTGCGGTAGACCTTGCCGTGCACCACGTACCGCAATGGCGGCCTCTTGGACTCCATGATGCGGATCTGGCACGGCGACGTGTGCGTCCGCAAAAGGGCTCCGTCCTTGAGAAAGAGCGTGTCCATCTCGTCTACCGCCGGGTGGTCCGGCGGGAAGTTGAGCGCCTCGAAGTTGTAGAAGAACGTCTCGATCTCCGGCCCCTCGGCCACGGTGTAGCCGAGCGGGCGGAAGATTTCCAAGACCTCCTCCAAAGCCAGGCGAACGGGGTGGACGGCGCCGCGGGCGCGTTCCGGCCCCGGCAGGGTCACGTCCAAGCCTGGCTCGGCCTGCGCCTGCTCTTGGACCGCGGCTTCGGCGACCGCCTTGACAGCGGCCTCGAGGTCGCGGCGCAGCAGGTTCTGGAGCTTGCCCACTACCGGCTTGAGCTCGCGCGGGGCGGCCTTGAGCCAGTGGTCGTTGGTGGCCGAGAGCAGGCCGTTGCGGCGTCCCAGCCAGCGGTCGCGCAGGGCCTGCCCCTGTTGCGGGGTCGACGCCTTGCTGCGTTCCTGCTCGAAGGCGGCGCGCAGCTCTCCGTAGAGTAGCTCGGGGTCCTCGCCCTCGCGGATCAACTCGTCGATCGGCCGACCCGTCTTGTGTTCGATCGACACGGTAGCTTGCGCTGGCGGTACCCGCGTGCCGACGCTAGGCGCTCGCAGTCGGTCGCTCGGCGAGGGCCGCCTTGGCCTTGGCGACGAGCTGCCCGAATCCCTCGGGGTCGCGCACGGCGATGTCGGCTAGCATCTTGCGGTTGAGGTCGATGCCGGCGTCCTTGAGGCCGCGGATGAACGAACTGTAGTTGATATCGTTGGCACGGGCGGCCGCGCTGATCCGCGTGATCCACAGCGCCCGGAAGTCGCGCTTCTTCAGCCTGCGGCCGATGTAGGCGAACTGGTCGGCACGGTTGACCGCTTCGCGGGCGTAGCGGTGAAGCTTGCTCTTGCCGAGGAAATAGCCCTTGGCCTTTGCCAGTACGCGCTTGCGTTTCTGGGCACGGCGGGGGCCTCGCTTGACTCTTGCCACGGTTTCCTCCTGAGGGCCGCCCCGAGGGCGGTCCCGATGCGTTGCTCTGACCTAGCTGGCGCTCGCGGTTCCTACCGGGAGATCATCCTGCGCACGGACTTCTCGAAGGCCGAGCTGACCATGGTTCCCTTGCGGAGGCGGCGCTTCCGCTTGCGGGTCTTCTTGGTCAGGATGTGATTCATGCTGGCATGCCTGCGCCTGACCTTGCCCGTGCCGGTCAGTTTGAAGCGTTTCGCTGCACCGCGATGTGTCTTGAGTTTGGGCACGGTTGGTCTCCCCGGAGGCGCTGCCTGCTACCGCGGCCTTGCTCTTCGAGGTCGGCTACCGGGCGTGGCCGCGCGGTCTAGGCGTGAGGGTCTGACGCCCTCACCTTCCTATTATGCACGAATGCGACAGCGCGACAGGTCGCGCGCCGTCGCTTCGTGCCCTATTCCTCCTCGCCATCGAGCGACAGCCTGCCCTTGGCCTCGCTGACGGCGTAAGAGAACTCCACCAGCGGCATCGAGCCGGCCCTGAGGGCCTTGCCGTGGAAGGAGGTCAGGCTGAAGTCCTGAGTGGTCTCCTGGTAGTGGGCGCGCAGCAACTGCCAGTTCTTCCAGCCAAAGTAGGCGGTGGCAGCCTGAGCCGGGTTCACTTCCAGCGAACGGAGCAGCGCGCGGGCGGCGCTGCTCTCCATGTAGGCCCGCCGCGTGAGGAACTCTTGTGCGTCGTCCATGGTCAGATCCTTCGCGTGCAATTGGATGTCGACCAGAGCCGCGGCGATGGTCTGCAGCTTGTACTTGCGCCAGATAAAGTCGACATCGCCGGTGTAGTGGGTCCCGACCGTTGTCTCGGTGATGTAGATCGGCCAGCCGTGAATGAACCCCGGAAGGGGCTCCACCATGTGTGTCAGCTTGTCCTGCTCGCTTTCCATGTCGGAGGCGAGCGAGCCGATCAAGGCGTAGCCAGGGATCCCGTAGCGCATGGCCAGCAGCTTGAGTTGGTAGATGTTATTCGTGGTCAGGCGCGAGCGCAACTCGGCCCGGGACGCGTCGGCCGGCGCCGGGGTGAGCCAGACCACGGCGGTGTTGTCCGAGGCCGCGGCGCTGGGGCCGAGGCTGCCGCCCAAGGGAACGGAAACGCGCATGAACTCTGGAGTCTCTACCACGCGCAGCTGCAGATTCTCTGGCACGGGCGCGATCTCCTCCTCGTTGCAGATCGCGCGCGCCTCGTCGGTGTCCTCGGCCATCTGCTGCAGCATGCCGGCGGTGCTGCGGGCGCGGTTCTCGCCTTCCAGCACCTCCAGCACGTCGTTGATCAGCCGATAGTCGTCGCGCGGACGGCTGCCGCCGTAGATGCGCCGGTTGATCGGCTCGGCCGCCGACACGAGCGAGGAGTGCGCGGTCTCAAAGTCGGCCGTGATCTCCTCGATCAATGTGTCGATGGGGGCGAGCGGGCGTCCGGTGTCGAGTTCGAGCTTGCGATGCATGAGCTGCGCTCCGGCACGCCAATCGTCAGTGGACGGCAGGTCGGCCAGCGAGTTGCGGTACGCCTCCAGGGCTCCAATGGCACTGTCGGCTGCGCTCTCGAAGTTGGCTTTCATCCCTGAGGGCATCCCTTCGGCGATTTCGCCGCGAATCAGATTGATGACGCCGTTGGTCGCCTCGCGCGCCGCCTCGATGCGGGCATTTGAGGATGACTGGAGGTTGGATGTTGCCACCTGCAAGTATGCGGGCGTCTGGTTCAGGCGCTGCACGATGGCTGCGGCGCGATCCGCTTGGGGCGCGAAGTTGAGCTGCAGTGGGGCGTACAGCAGCATCCCGAGCCGTTCGATGTACTTCAGGGGGTTGGTTGCCGGCTCCCTCTCGTCGCGAATGCGGAACAGCATGCGCTCGGCGCGGTTGAGCAGGGTGCCGTGCTCGGTCCACAGGACAGGCGGAAGCTTGCTGCTGTCGAATCCAACCTCCGACTCCATCGGGGCGGTAAACACCCCGACCAGATTCTCGTAGACCTGCGCTTGGCTGGCCAATGCATCGGAGCCGAACTCGGGCAGGGCGCTGAGCAGCTGCACTTCGGTGCCGCCCTCCAGCACGCCGTCGGACAGGTTGAACACTTGGCCGGTCTTCACGCTCGTCGCGCCCGACATCAGCACGCCGAAGGGGTCGAGTGCGGCGCTGTCATGGATGAACGGCTTGGCCAGCTTGTTGTGCTCGTCAGGCGGATAGCTGCCGACGGTGCAACCCGCCGCGGCCAGAATCGCGACCGCGAGCGCGGCCGCTGCAATCTGCGTGTTGTGGCGATGTCTCATTGCGAATCTTGTTGCCTTGCTGGTAAATCTGCCTCGAGGCGGCGGCGCGAACGGAGCGGAGCGCGATAGCGCGGTGGTGCCCAGTCGCGACGCCGACATGATCTGCTCACTGCGAGCGGGCTGACACCGAATCGATCAGCGCCCACAAGTCTGTATGGGTCAGGGTCCGCGAGGCCACGGTCTGCTGCGAGACTTCGGTGTCGTAGTCTCGGCCATGGGCCTCTTGGAACAGCTCCGGGTAGTGGAGTTCGTCCATTGCCTGCAGCGAGGGGAACTCGGTTACCGTGACGTACTGGTAGTCGCTCTCGCCGCCGGGGAAGTGGTGGCCGTAGAGCCGCCACGAAGTGATGTAGCCCTTGTCTACGCGCAGTTGGTGCACCGGCTTCCACAACTCGGTCTCCAGATCGCGGTAGCGCAGGGCTTGGCCGTCGGGGATCTTCATGTAGTCGATCCGCAGGAAGTGCCGGCCGCTCTGTGTCTCGGCCGTGGGTGCCATCGTACCGGCCAGGAACGCTGCGGCCAGGGCTAGCGACAGCGCCATTGCTCGAAGAATCATTCGTGTGCCTCCAATCACAGAATATAACCCAAGTGGGCCCCCTTTCACCAATCCGCTCGCCGCTTTCGTTTTCGGTGTAGCATAGCCGCATGACATATGGAAGACGCCAGTTCGTCCGTCTGGCAGCGATAGCCGCGACTGCGGCGGGATGCAGTCGGCAAGACCGCGCGCCCGCCTTCGAGGCCGATCCATTCACGCTGGGCGTGGCATCGGGCGATCCGAGCCCGGACGGATTCGTGCTCTGGACGCGCCTTGCGCCGGATCCGCTGAACGGCGGAGGGCTCGCGGACGATGTCGGCGTGCGCTGGGAGATCGCCAGCGACGACGCCTTCCGCCAAGTCGTGCGGTCTGGCACGGCCACAGCTTCCGCCGAGCTGGCTCATTCGGTGCATGTCGAGATCAGCGGGCTTGAAGCCGACCGCTGGTATTGGTATCGCTTTTCCGCAGGGGGCGCGCAGAGCCCTGCGGGCCGGGCCCGCACCATGCCGGCGCCCGAATCCAGCCCGGACCGGCTGTCGCTCGCGTTCGCCTCGTGCCAGCACTATGAGACAGGCTTCTACACAGCCTACGAGCACATGGCCGCCGAGCACCCGGACCTGGTGTTCCATCTCGGCGATTACATCTATGAAGGCCCCGCCCAGCCTCGCATTCGGGCCCACCGCGGCGAGGAACTCGCTTCGCTGGAAGACTACCGCAACCGCTATGCGCTGTACCGCACCGATCCAGATCTCCAGCGCGCCCACGCCGCCTGCCCATGGGCAGTCACATGGGACGACCACGAAGTGGACAACAACTACGCCGCCGACGTGTCCGAGCAACCCGACGTTCGCCGGGAAGCCTTCTTGGAGCGGCGTGCTGCCGCCTATCAGGCGTATTACGAGCACATGCCGCTGCGGGCGTCGCAAATCCCCCAAGGGCCGTCGATGAGGCTCTATCGCAAGCTGTCCTTCGGGCGCTTGGCACAGTTCACCGTGCTGGACACCCGGCAGTACCGCACGGACCAGCCGTGCGGCGACAGGACCCAGCCCCCTTGCGAAGGAGCATCCGATCCGGCTGCGACACTGCTGGGCGATGACCAGCGGCGCTGGCTGTTCGACGCGCTCGGCGGATCGCCGGCCGAGTGGAACGTGATACCGCAACAGGTGATGATGGCCCAGGTTGACCGGGCGCCCGGTTCCGACGTGCGCTACAGCATGGACCAGTGGCCGGGCTACGCTGCCTCTCGCGACAGGCTGCTGAGCTTCTTGGCCGAGAGCCGCGTGCGCAACCCCGTCGTCCTCACCGGCGACATCCACAGCAATTGGGTCAACGACCTGCCGCTCGACTTTGCCGATCCCTCCTCGCCCGTGGTGGCGACGGAGTTCGTCGGCACGTCGATCAGTTCGAGCGGTGACGGCGGCCCGAATACCGAGTACGCTGAGGGCGTAATGCGCGATAATCCTTTCGTCAAGCTGCAGAACGCCCAGCGAGGCTACGTCATTTGCGAGGTGACTCCGGGCCGCTGGACTGCGCGCTACCGCGTGCTCGACCGCGTTTCCGTTCGCGGCGCGGCGCGCCAGACGCTAGCGGAATTCGCCGTGGAGGCGGGCCGTCCCGGAGCGCAACGCGTCTAAGCCGGGCCGCAAAGAAGTAGCCATCATGCCGATTCGCTCCATCTCGCTCGATGACAAGTACGTCCTGGAAGCCGGCTCGGCCTATATGTCGGGCATCCAGGCGCTTGTCCGCCTGCCGATCGAGCAGATGCGCCGGGACCGCGGCCAAGGCCTGCGAACAGGCTGCTTGATCTCGGGCTACGAGGGATCGCCCTTGGGCGGTTACGACCTGGCGCTGGAGCGAGCCGGCAGCTTCCTCGCTGAGCACGAGATCCGCTTCGTGCCCGGCGTGAACGAAGAGCTCGCGCTTGCGGCGGTCATGGGCAGCCAGCTCTTCCAGGCTTTTCCTGACCCGCTCTACGATGGCGCGGTCGGCATCTGGTATGGCAAGGGACCCGGACTGGACCGCAGCGGCGATGCCATGCGCCATGCCAATTTCGCGGGCACGGGGGAACATTGCGGAGCGGTGGCTCTGGCCGGCGACGATCACATTTCCAAGAGTTCTTCGATCCCGCACCAGAGCGAGTTCTCCCTGTACAACAGCGCCGTTCCGGTGCTCAATCCGTCATGCACCCAGGAAGTCCTCGACTTCGGCCTGTACGGCATTGCCCTGTCCCGCTTCGGCGGCTCCTGGGCCGGGCTGAAGCTGTCGACCGACATCTGCGACGGAGGCGGGATCGTGAGCTTCGGCCCGGAACGCTGTCCGGTCGAGATTCCCGCGCTGGAAATCGATGGCGAGCCCTATCGCAAGGCCATGGGGCTGATGCTGGTGGTGCCCTACAGCCTCCAGCTTGAGGCCGAGGTGCTGGAGCATCGCCTTGAGGCAGCGCGGGTGTTTGCCCGCGCCAACGGCCTGAACAAGATCACCGTGCGGCACGGGGCGGACCGTCTGGGCATTGTCACGACTGGCAAGAGCTACGCCGATCTAATGTCAGCCCTGAGGATGCTCCGCGTTGGCGAGCGCGAACTGGCGCGCGCCGGCGTCCGGATCCTCAAGCTCGGGATGGCCTTTCCGCTCGAGCCCGGCGTCGTCTCGGAATTCGCCCGCGACCTCGAGTCCATCGTGGTGGTCGAGGAGAAGCGCTCGTTCGTCGAATTGCAGCTGCGGGAGCTGCTCTACAACAGCCCGCATCGTCCCAGTGTGTACGGCAAGCGGGACGCCGAAGGCAAGACCCTGCTGCCCGCTCCGGGCGAGCTCGACGCCGAGATGATCGCGCTGGCGCTCAGCCGGTTCCTCCCGGAGGTGGCCGTTCTTCCCGAGCGTCCGCCGCAGCAGGACTCGCCTCCGGCAGGCTTGCTCCCGGCCCGGGGCGCCCGCACGCCGAGCTACTGTTCCGGCTGCCCGCACAACCGGTCGACCTTGCTGCTCGAGGGGCAGCTCGCCGGCGGCGGAATCGGCTGCCACGGAATGGCTGGACTGATGCGCGATGTCGGCCGAGGCGTCGAGTTCCTGTTCCAGATGGGCTCGGAGGGTGCGTCGTGGATCGGCGTGTCCCCGTTCACCGGCACCCAGCACCTGTTCCAGAATCTGGGTGACGGCACCTACTTTCACTCCGGGCGCCTTGCGGTGCAGGCCGCGATCGCCTCCGGGGTCAACATCACGTTCAAGATCTTGTACAACGATGCTGTGGCCATGACCGGCGGCCAGCACGCCGCCGGATCGATTCCGGTGCCCGCGCTTACGCGCGAGCTTGAGGCGCAGGGAATCGCCAAGATCGTCGTGCTCAGCGAGGATCCCGCCAGGCTTGGCACGGGCGCGGGCCTGGCCAAGTCCGCCGAACTCCGCCCGCGGGAGGACTTGGAGGAGGTACTCGCCGACCTGGCCGCCACCAAGGGCGTGTCGGTCATGATCTACGACCAGCTCTGCGCGGCCGAGAAGCGGAGACGGCGCAATCGCGGAATCTTGCCGCAGCCGACGCGCCGCATCATGATCAACGAGCGCGTTTGCGAGGGCTGCGGCGACTGCGTGCAGCAGGCGAATTGCGTCTCGCTTCTCCCGGTGGACACCGAGTTCGGTGCCAAGACTCGTGTTCACCAGTCGTCGTGCAACGCCGACTACACGTGCACTTGGGGCGATTGTCCGTCGTTTGTCTCGGTGGAGATCGAGGCCGGCAGCGGCCTGCGGCGAAAGCCGCTGCCCGCCCTGCCCGCCCTGGCCTTGCCCGAGCCCGCCCGCAAGGTCGCCGCCGGTGATGGCTTCCACGTTCTGATGCCCGGCGTGGGCGGCACGGGCGTGGTGACGATCAATGCCCTGCTTGCCACCGCAGCCCACATCGACGGCTTGCAGGCGATCACGCTCGACCAGACTGGCGTCGCCCAAAAGGGCGGCGCGGTGGTTGCGCATATCACGATCAGCGAGTCTCCCATGGAGGCCTCGCAGAGGATTCCGGCCGGCAGCGCAAACCTGCTGCTCGGCTTCGATCTGGTCGGTGCCGCGTATCCGAAGAACTTGCAGTTCTGCGATTCCGAACGGACTGTCGCCTTGGTGAACTCCAAGGAGATCCTGACCGGCGAGGCGATCCGCAAGGGCCTCACGGTGCTGTCTCCGGACGGGGGATTCATCGAGGCGATCCGCAAGGCGACCCGACGCGCCGACAGCGAGTTTGTCGACGCTTCCACTTTGGCCGAGACGCTCTTTGGCGGCCACATTTTCAGCAACATGATGCTGTTGGGCGCGGCCTACCAGAAGGGGTTGCTGCCGCTGTCGGCCGAGGCGATCGAGAGCGCGATACGGCTCAACGGCGTTGCGGTCGAACGCAATCTGGAAGTGTTCGCGTGGGGCCGCCAGTACGTCTGCGATCCAGCGGCGCTAGGCCCGTACCAGCCTGGCTCGGCCGCAGCCTCCGTGCCGCAGTCGCTGGACGCCTTGATCGAGAGTCGCGAGAGCGAGCTGACCGCCTATCAGAGCGCCTCCTATGCCGGCGCTTACCGCGCCTACGTGGAAAAGGTGCGGCAAGTCGAGGCTCGCGTGCGGCCTGGCAGCGAGAGCTTGACCCGAGCGGTGGCGTGGAACCTGCACAAGCTCATGGCCTACAAGGACGAGTACGAGGTTGCCCGCCTTCTGACCGACCCGGCCTTCGATGCCGAGATCGGCAAGACGTTCGAGAAGCCACGCCGTTTGGTCTACCACCTGCATCCGCCGCTGCTGCGCCGCCTCGGCGTCCAGCGCAAGCTGGCCTTCGGGCCGTGGTTGCGGCCGCTGCTGCGCATTCTGGCTCTCGGAAAGGCCTTGCGGGGCACGCCGCTGGATCCGTTCGGCTGGCTGGCCAGCCGACGCCAGGAGCGCGAGCTGATTTCGTGGTACCGCGAACTCGTCGATGGCCTGCTGGCGGGCCTGGACGCGCGATCGCTCGCCACGGCTACCGAGATTGCCGAGGTCGCGCGCGAGATTCGCGGCTACGAGGGCGTGAAGGCAGCCTCGGTCGAACGCGCCAAGGGGTGGGTTGCCGAGCGCTTGGCCTCTGTGGCGGTGCGGGAAGCCGCCTGATCCCCTCAGCCCACCTCAGCCTTCGCGCAATGGGCTTGGTAGGCCGCTTGGAGAGAGCGCGCGATCGCGTCGGCCTCGCGGCCCTCGATTTCGTGCCGGTGCATCATGTACACCGGCTCGCCATCGCGGAAGAGGGCGAATGACGGCGAGGATGGCGGGTACATGGACAGTCTCTGGCGAAGGTGGGCGGTAGCTGCAATGTCGGCGCCGGCAAACACAGTGGCGACCTTGCTCGGACGCACCGCTCCCTGCAAGGAGAGCGCCAATCCGGGACGTGCGCAGCCGGCGGCACAGCCACAGACCGAGTTGACGACCATGAGGACGTCTCCGCTGCCCGGTGCGAGGATGCGGTCCACGTCTTCCGGGGTCCGTGCCTCTTCGACTCCGTGGCGCGTGAGTTCCTCGCGCATCGGATGGATCATGAGTTCTGGATAGGGCATGGCTGTGTCTGTCTCCCTCTCTACAGTAGCGCGGATGCGCCGTCAGCGGCGGCTTGGCCGGCAACGGTGCCGATCTACCTAGGAGGCCGGCCCTCGGCCACGCCGAACGCCAGAAACACATTTCCCGGCATCGATCCGAACTGGCCGTACCCCGAGTTCACATACAGCATGCCGTCAACGACAACCGCGCCGGGTCCGTTCAGCGAGCCCCCTTTCGCGGCGATGCCGTTGACCGTGCCGTCATAGTCGCGGACGGTGTCAAAGTCCCACAGGATGGAGCCGTCCGCCGTCGAATAGGCGCGCAGATGACCATCGAGCGAGCCCGAGAACACAACGCCGTCGATCGCCGTGACCGCCGCCGAGTGGGCCGGCGAGCATTGGGGGCGGCCGGGAGGGCAGGGTGCGCTCGGTACGTTCCAGAGTTCCTCTCCATCGGCAAGCCTGTAGGCAACCAGCCCGCCGACCGATGCGGGTCGCGACCTGCGATAGTCCGACACGGCAACGTACACGTTGCGGCCGTCCGCAGCCGAGCCGTATTGGATTCCGCCCAGCTTTCCGCCCGTGCCTGCGCGCCTCTGCCACAGGATTGCCCCGTCTCGATCGGGATCGATGGCATGGACCATGCCGGATTTCTGGCCGGCCACCAGAGCACGCCTGCCGTTGTCCAGTTCGACTAGGATCGCCGAAGAGCCGAAATCGAAGTCAGGCCCGTCGGCCTGCGGGCAGTTCACTCCGTCGGCGTCGGAATTGCAGGCCATGTTGTAGGCATCGCCCTCGGTGAATTGCCGCGACCAGAGCCGCTTGCCGGAATCGAGATCGTAGGCGATGATCGCGTCGCTGTCGTCTGTCGGCGGATCGGAGTAGTTGTCTCCAGTGGTGACGTACAAGCGTCGTAGCTTGGCGTCGATAGTTGGCGCGGACCAGATGCCCGCTCCGGCGGGGCCAAGTTGGACGACTCCCTCGGCGTTGCGCCGCTGCGGCCTTGGCTCTTCCGGAATCGTGTGAGTCTTCCAGATTCTCTCCCCGTTGGAGGAGTCTATGGCTTGGACGCTTCCGCGAAAGCTGCAGCAGGAGTATTCTGCGAACGATCCGGTGAACTCTTCGATCGAACTGACCCCGAGATATAGGCGGCCCTCGAAGAGCACGGGCGAACCTGTGAGTGTCGCCGACTGGTGGTCGTCGACCTTCGTCCTCCAGACCTCCGCTCCAGTGGCAGCGTCGATCCCGTAGAGGTTTGCTTTGGTGTCGCCGAAGAAGAGCAGGGTGCGACCTGCGTGGTCGGGAGGGGAGACCAGGATGGCCGTGCGGACCTCGGATCGCGCAGCGAAATCCCACACCGTGCATCCGGACTTGGCATCCAATGCATAGAGGCGACCGCTGCGCGAACCCACGAACACCCTGCCCCCAGCGACCGTGGGGTGGCCGCGGGCATGGGTGGCGTCGGGCAGGCCGAAGGCCCACCGGAGTTCCAGCCGCGGAACGTCCGCAGCGGTCAGACCAGCCAGACCTGCCGGCTGATAGCGCGAATTGCTCAGATCTGCTCCCCAGCCGATCCAGCGAGGACCGCGCAAGGGGTTGTTCGATTCAGCGTCCGGGCAGCTTCGCCGCGTCAAGCTTGGCAGTTCCGCTGTGCCTTGGCCCAAGTACAGCGCAACCGATTCGACCTGGCCATCCGCGAGCGTTTGACCCACGTACGCCATGACGCCATCGCGCAGCGATTCGAGGATCGCGTCGGACGAGAGCTGGCGTAGCACGTCGAAAGTTGGAGCGCGGCTCTCGCCGCCATCGTGGCAACTGCTGCAGGCCTGCGCATAGATCTGCTCGCCCGTTGGCTCGACTGCCGGCAGGCAAATGGTCCAGCCCAGAACGGCGGCTGCGACCCGAACGGCAATGCCAAGCATGGGGGCCTTTACTCCAAGAGTTACCGACCGCGCATAGCAGCCGTGCCCATTGTCGCAACTTCCCATCACGACTGCGCTTGAACAGTACCCAAGCACAGGCATAGTCGAAGTCCGCCTGACCGCTCCCCGCTATCGCACCATAGAATCAGCTCCACAGCGCGATTCATAAGCAACGTTGGCCCGAGTTGGATTGAGCCGTTCGGGCAGAAGCTCTAAGATTCGGGACGAATCATCCATAGAGTGCTTGTGTTTGGCCCTGCAAGAAGGATCTGCTTCGGACGTTGAAGAGCCCTGCCGTGCAGCAGGAGAGCAACACAGCAGCAGCCGAACAACGACTTGCGAGGCGTCTGCTACACTGCGGGTGTGAGCGCTGAGCTGATTGGAATATTGAGCGTTGGTGCGGCACTCGCGGGGCTGATCCTAGCGGGAAAACGAGACATGGAACGGCGGTTATCCGAATTGGATCGTCGGCTTGCCCGAGTCGAAGGCCTGCTCGAAGGCTTGGGATTGTCCGGGCGTGTATCAAGTCCTGCCACCGGAGACTAGGGGGGCCGAGTCATACGATTGGGCTTCGCTCGCCTTTGCGGCGCTGGCAGTGCCCACAATGTCCGAACAGGACACTCTAGGCGGCCGGGGTCGCGATCTGGTTGCTGTATCAGGTTTGGCGGGACGATCCGATCTGCTGGATGTGCCCGTTTGTGCCAGGGGCCCTGTCTAGCGCCGGCACGGTGCCGCTGCAAGTTGGGATCCGCATCGTGATTCTTGCGGTTTGCAATCGAAGGTTGGCTGCGGCCACAGCCAAGGATTCCCCATGAGGGCTATCGGATCGGAAGAGATCATCCGCGCCTTGCCGATGGGCAAGGCCATCGCCGCAATGCGGGAGGCCTTCGCCGCTCGTGTCGAAGGCAGGGCCGACGAGCCGCCTAGAACGGTCCTGCACACTGGCGCCGCGCGCGGCGCGACGCTCGTGATGCCGGCCGCGCTAGATGTTGGCGATGTTCCCCTGTTGGTCGTCAAGGTCGTCTCGGTCTTCCCATCGAACAGGGAGAAGGGCATGGACTCGATACACGGCACGGTGATCGCCGTCGAGGCCGAGACCGGATTGCCGATCGCGATGCTGGACGGGGCCTCGCTCACGGCCATTCGGACCGCCGCTGCGTGCGGCTTGGCGACCGACCGGCTGGCCCGCAGGGACAGCGCGGTGCTCGCTGTGTTCGGCAGCGGCGTGCACGCGCGCACGCAAGTGCAGGCGATGCGCGAGGTGCGGTCCATCAATGAGGTTCGGATCTACAACCCCAACACGGAGTCTGCCGCGGCGATGGCGGCAGAGTTGGCCGCCGGCGGGGCCTCGGCGTGCCGCTTTCGCCTTGCGGATTCCCCTGCGTCCGCTCTGGCCGGCGCCGACATCGCTTGTGCTGCCACCACATCCCGCGTTCCAGTGTTTGAAGACAGCGCCGTGCCGGCCGGCCTGCACATTAACGCGATCGGGTCGTTCCATGCCACCGACCGGGAAGTTCCGGCAGCGACCGTCGCTCGGGCCGGCGTTTTCGTGGACGACCGCGAGGCTGCGCTTGAAGAGGCGGGCGACTTGATCATGGCGATCGGCGAAGGGCTCATCGACGCCGGCCACATCCGCTCGGATCTGGGCAGCTTGGTGCTCGGCAGAGCCGACGGCCGCCGATCCGACGATGAAGTGACGTTTTTCAAGTCCGTGGGATTGGCGGTGCAAGACGCCGCGGCCACGCAAGCCGTCTTGCGGGCGGTGCGCTGATCCCTGCGGCGGGTGCGGGCTATTCGATCACTAGGACCGGCTCGCCCAGGACAGCCGGATCGGGCTGCAATCCAAGGCCCGGCCCGGTCGGTGCGGCCAAACGGCCTCCTTGGCGGAGCGGCGGATTGCAGGCCGTGCTGACTGTGACGTAGCTGTTGAAGTCGGTCGAGGTAAACAGCGCTCGCGGCGGCGTGCTGTGCGCCAGATGGGCGATCGCCGCCGTCGTGAAGTCACCGCCCCACGTGTCCTCGATCGTCATCCCAACGCCCAGGCTCACGCACAGGTCGCGCATCTGCTTGGCCTTGGTCAATCCTCCCAGCTTGCTGATCTTGAGGTTGATCACGTCCATCGCGCGATCGCCATTGGCCCGCAACAGGGTGCGGAGGCTGTCGATTGACTCGTCGAGCACGAACGGGTGGTCCGTTTGCCGGCGGATCGAGAGGCATTCCTCGTAAGACGCGCAGGGTTGTTCGATGTACACGTCGAGATCGCGCACCGCGCGCACGACCCTCATCGCATCGTGCATCAGCCAGCCCGTGTTGGCATCCGCAATCAGGCGGTCGCCGTCGCCGACCACTTCGGAGGCGGAGCGGATCCGCTGGATATCCGTGGTGACGTCGGAGCCGACCTTGAGTTGGAATCGCGTGTAGCCTGCGGATCGGTGGGTCGAGACGAGTTCGGCCATGCGCTCTGGGGTCTCCTGCGAGATTGCCCGGTAGAGGACAAAGTCATCGCCGTAGCGGCCGCCCAGCATCTCGCATAGCGGCAGGCCTGCCACTTGCCCCAAAATGTCCCAGCAGGCCACGTCGATGGGAGATTTGACGTAGGGGTGTCCCTTCAGCGCCGCGTCCATCGTCTCGTTGAGCGGCCCCAGCGCTCTGGGATCCAGGCCGAGCAGGGCGGGGCCTATCTCTGCGATCCCTGTCCTTGCGCCTGCGGCATAGGCGGGCAGGTAGGCTGGCCCGAGCGGGCAGACCTCTCCGTAGCCGCTCGGGCCCTCGTCAGTGTCGATCCGCACTATCGTGCTGTCGAAGACTGATACCGTGTTGCCCCCGGACCAGTTGTACGGCCCTTCTACCAGCGGCAAGTCCGCCTGATAGGCGCTGATCCTGCGGATCTTCACGGCTGCGTCGCCCCCGTCGCACGGGAGTCGCGCTTCGAGCGTTCCCGGAGGGTGAAAAAGATCGTTCCTGCGACGAAATACAGCAGGGTCGGGATCGGCAGCTGCGCATGTAGCGTGGCCAGCATCGACCGGTAGCTTTCCACCGGCGCGGTCAGCGTGCAGTACCCCAGCCAGATGCAGGCTGCCAGTGCGAGCGCGGCAACGATTCCCGAGATGGCCATCCGTCGGTCGAGAGGTGTGCGTCGCGGCACGAGGGCGTCGGGGACGGCCGGCGGCTGGTCGGGCGCCGCATCGCTCTCGGCGATGTCACTCCCTCCCGCTCCCATCGCTTTGGCGAGCAGCCAGTACGAGACCATGCCGCAGCCGTACACCGGCAGGAACAGGTAGAACAGGTGCATTGTTCCGGTGCGCTCCAACACGACGGCTAGGGCCACCGAGATGACCCATGCCAGCAGGGCGGCCCAGTTGATCGCGTGGCCGGCATGGCTGGACCAATAGCGCCGCAGCCCGGTGCGCGGGAAGATCCAGTGCTCGGTTACCACGATCGCGCCAATCGGCGAAATCAGCAGGCCGTAGACCGCAACGTAGTCCAGCAAGCCGGTGAACACGAACGGGAAGCAGGCCACGACGGTTGTGACCACTCCGGCCACCAGCGTGATCTTGGCGCGGGACCAGTTGGGCGTGACCGCTTGAAGCGCCAGCCCCACGCGGTACAGGGTGGGGTTCGAGGTTGTCCAGCCGGCGATCACCACCGCCAGCGCCCCCGCCCAGCCAAGTGCTTGGAAGCCGACCTCGCCGGCGTCTAGTTGCACCAGCGGGCTTCCCAGCAACACAGCGGCGCCGGCTCCCATCACACCGGCACAGATCCATGCGAGATAGTGTCCGAGAAACATCCCGAACGAAGAGAACAGGCCGTACGACTTCTTCCGTGCAAAGCGGAACAGCGCCATGTCCGACAGGGCCCCGTGCATGCCAAGGTTGCAGATCCACGCAAAAGCGGCGACCTTCCAGAAGCCCATCGGCTCGCTGCCGTCGGGGGTCTGGCCTGTCCAGACGGACGTCCGGGCCATCTCGAAGAAGCCTTGCTCGCCCGAAGAGGCGAACAGCTCGGGCAGTAGCGCCAAAGCGCCGACGACGAACATCAGGAACATCCACGGCGAGCACACCGTGGCAAAGATGGCCAGCCTCTGGAAGCCGAGGACCGCCAGAGTTACCACCACCGCCCCCACGGCGAGCACCACGAGTACGAAGCGGAAATCCGTCGGGTACCAGTCGAGCTGCGGCGGGATTCCGAACGGGATGCGCACCGCCGAAGCTGACACCGTGATCATGCAGCCGGCCATGATCGAGTACAGGCAGGCGTTGACCACGCTGTAGATCGAGTTCAGCCGAGGCCCGCCGATCTTGCGCAGATACCAGTACAGCGTCAGGCGGGTGTCGACCGCGATCGGCGCGCAGACCAGAGTCCAGGTCAGCACCGCCATCAAGTTTCCGATGACCAAGCCGAAGAAGATGTCCTGGACGCTCGCCCCCCAGTTCACGAAGGTGACCCCGATGACGAATTCCGTCGCCGCGACATGTTCGCCGGCATAGGCGCCGGCAAAATAGCCCGGTCCCAGCAGCCGCGATTTGGGAATCGGCTCCCTGTCGAATTCGTACAAGAATTCCGGCTCGTGGCTGGCGGCGGTGGTTGCTGTGGTATCGCTCATGGTTTCTCGTTCTGGCTCGCGCTAGGCCCCTAGGTCTCGCGCTGCCTCAAGACCTCGGATTCGTATGTGCGGATCTCCTCCAGCCACGCTGATTCCGAGGGGACGCCGCCGGTCTCGCAGAATCGATCCCAAACTGCCCCGGACGGCATTGTGCGCAGCAGTTCCAGCAGCGCTAGTCGGCCCGTGAAGTCCCCGTCCCGCTCCAGCTGGCGCAGCCGCTCGACCGGCTCTAGGAGGGCCAGCAGCAGCGCTTTCTGGACGGCTCGCGCGCCGATTACCCACGCCGCGACGCGGTTAATGCTGGCGTCGAAGAAGTCGAGTCCGACATGTACGCGCCCCAAGTAGTCGCCGCGCACGAGTTCCTTGGCGATTTCCCGCACCTCGTCGGACAGTATGACCACGTGGTCGCTGTCCCAGCGCACGCCCCGGCTGATATGCAGCAGCATGCGGTCCAGCCATAGCAGCACGGCTGAGATCTTGTCGGAGACCACTTCGGTCGGGTGGAAGTGCCCCGCGTCCAAGCAGAGCAGCTTACGGCGGGTAATCGCGTAGCCGAGGTAGAACTCGTGCGAGCCAGCCACGTAGGACTCCGAACCGAGCCCGAACAGCTTGCATTCCACCGAATCGAGGTTGCAGGCGGGATCCAGCGGCTCCGCGAACACTTGGTCGAGCGCCTCCACCAAACGCTCGCGCGGGATCTTCCGGTCGGCCGGCAGATCCTTGTAGCCGTCCGGAATCCACACGTTCGTCACGCAGGGCGATCCCAGCGCCTGTCCGAAAGCTGCGCCGATCCTCCGGCAGGCTCGGCCGTGCTCGATCCAGAAGCGACGCACGCCCTCGTCTGAATGCGCGAGAGTGAACCCGTCTTCGGCAAGCGGATGGGCGAAGAAGGTCGGGTTGAAGTCGACGCCCAGGCCGGTCTGGCGCGCCCAATCGATCCAGCCCGCGAAATGCTCGGGCCGGATTTCGTCGCGATCGACCGGCTGTCCGCCGGACTCGGCGTAGATCGCGTGGAGGTTGATGCGGTGCCTGCCGGGGACTAGCGAGACGGCCTTTTCGAAGTCCATGCGCAGCTCGCCTGGCGTGCGCGCCCGGCCGGGATAGTTGCCCGTGATCGCCAGCCCCCCGCCGACTTCGCCGGATTGGCCCTCGAAGCCCCCGATGTCGTCGCCCTGCCAGCAATGCAGCGAGATCTGGACAGACGCGAGGCGCCCTATCGCAGCATCGCAGTCAACCCCTATCGCTGCATAGCGCTCCTGCGCTTGGGCGTATCCCGTGGATGCGGGCAAAGTGGAATCAAGGATACCCGATCCGTCGTACCCCTGCCGAAGCTGGGGCTGGCCGAGTTCGTCGGCAGCTTGGAGCAACTGGGCGAGGTACGGATGGACTCGCGCAACCGGCGTCTGGGCCGGGACGAGCGCACCCGCGCGGGGAACCTCCGGCCGCGATTGTCAGCCAAGACCGGTCCCTGCTCGGCAGCGGCGGCTGTCGCAAAGGCGTGGGCCTAGGAGCCTCAAGCGGACCCGTCTCCCTGTCGCACCGAAGCGGCGAGCCGCTTGTTGCACAGGAAGAGAACCACCGCCACGATGCCGACTTGGACGAGCACGGTACCCACGCTGAAGACGTGGTCCGCGCCGAACGGGACCAGCCAGCCCTGCGGATCGTCCTGCCACGCCTGGTAGAGCAACCAGATGGTCAGGACGACGGCTTCGAACGGTACCACGGTGCGGATCACGAAGTCCCACCACGAGCCGATCTTGATGTCCGAGTGTTCGTGGTTGAGCGTCTCGTCTCGAAACTTCCGCGCACCGTAGCGCCCGACAGCGAGCGCAAAGAACAGCCCCGAGAGGATCAGGGCCACGCCCCAGACCCAGTCTTGATTATCAAGGACGTTCATGTTGAGCGCTGATGGCAGCCCGAGCAGGAACCCGGCAGAAGCAATGCCGCAGAGCGCCTTCCGGCGGTCGAATCCCGCGTCCTCGAACGTGCGGGTCACGACCTCGACCATGGCGATCAGACTGGTGAACGCCGCGAACGCAAGCGCCGTGAAGAAAAGCGCCATGAAGAAGCCGCCCTGGGGCATCGAGCGGAACAACTCGGGCATCCAGATGAAGGTGATGCCTGTATTGCCTTCGGCAAAGACGGTGTCCTGCACCAGCTGCACCGAGAACGGCTGCCCGTCGCGGACAGCCTGCTCGAGCGAGCCCAGCCCCCGCAACTGGGCGGGATCCGTGGCGGCCCGGTCGATCAGCGCCGGCACTGCCGAAAAGACCGTGCAGAACACCATGATCCCCGCCAGCAGGCTGATGGCGTTGTTAGCGGCCGGCAGCACGAAGCTGTTGAGCGCAGTATCCTCCCGTTCCCGCTGGTAGGCGGCGTAGCAGACTACCAGTCCCCAGCCAGCACCAGTGTCCCAAGCATTCTGGGTGAGGGCCTCGATCCATATCCGCGCCCTGGTCAGCTCGCTCCAGTCGATTCCGAACAGGTACGCGATGCCGTCGGATGCCCCCGGCAGAGTCACCGCCCGAGCAACGAGCACCAGTACCAGCACGATCAGCGCAGGCATGAGGACTGTCGCGACTCGCTCGATCGCCGAAACGCCCTTGGCCACGACGAGCACGGCGAGCCCGAGCATGATGGCGTGGCAAACCGCGGGAAGAGCCGAAGACGTGAAGTCGCTCCAAAATGCTCCCGGAACCGGAGAGGACAGGCTGCCCCCAACCGCGGCGACCGCGTAGCGGACCGTCCAGCCCGCCACCACGGAGTAGTAGCAGAGGATTCCGGTGCAGACGCAGACCACCATCGCTCCGGTCCATGCCCATCCGGGCCCTGCGACGCTCACGAGGGCCCGGACGGGGCCGGAGCGCGTCTTTCGGCCCATTCCGAATTCCAACAGAATCAGAGGAATCGACCAAAGGAACAGGAAGACGATCCAAGCTACGAGGAATTCGCCACCTCCGTTCTTGGCGGCGATCCGCGGGAACCGCCAGATGTTGCCCGTGCCGACTGCCATGCCGAGCATGGCAAGCATCATGGTCCACCGGGACCCGAACCGCCTTGATCCCATGGAGCTATCGCCGGGTTTGGCTGCACTCGCAGGCTTCGCATGGCCTGCCGTGGAGCGCGAGGGCTCCCCAATTCTTGCATAGCGGGATTCCGGCGGCGCGCCACCGACTAGACGCACAAGCGGCAGCCAGCCCGGCCGCAAGCATGTCGATGGCGGCGTTCACGTTACGGCCTGACACCAAGCCGCGCGCCCTGCAGCGGCAGGTTTCGGACGTGGCGCGGAACCTGTCGTTGGAAGACGGGGACGCTTGCACTCCACTTAGCTCGGGCCTCCTCGTCAACGTGGATTCCACGATTTCAACGGTGTGTTCTCCCCGATCTCCCCGCAAGGCATTGAGTCCCGAGAGGGGCGGGTCGCCTTCCGCGCCAAATCTGGGCACAACCGATCCTGCCGGGTCCGCCACTCGTCTCGCTCGCGCAGCCCGCTGCCTAAGGCGGCGCGCGTCAGCTCACCTCGCTGCGACTCCCGGCGCAGCTGCCGCACTAGGTCGTTCTACACAGACCTCTTGCCCTGTGTGAAGTGTGTCCAGCCGCTTCGCTGGCTGCGCGAGCGGAAAGTCAGTCGTTGCGAATCTGCTGCGCTAGGTACAGGCCGAGACCGGTGTCTTTGATGATCCGTAATTGCGACTCAAGCCAGTCGATGCGGTCTTCTTCTTGGGTCAGGATGCTCTCTATCAACTCGCGTGAGGCATCGTCCCCGCATTCGGTACAGGTGCTGACGCCTGCGTTCGCGCAATCGGCGGTCTGCTTGGCAAGCTTGCGGTCATACTTATGCATCTCGCCGATGTCCGAACCGACCTTGACCGAATAAGTGTCGCGCAGGTTCGGCATGCCCTCGAGGAACAATATCCTGTCAATCAACTGCTCGGCGAAGACCATGTTCGCGATCGAGTCCTTGCGGATTCGCTTGGCCAGGCTGTCGTATCCCCAGTCCAAGCACATGCGGGCGTGGAGGAACGACTGGTTGATCGCTGTCAACTCGTACTTCAACAACTGGCGCAGGACCTTTAGGACTTGTGGATCGCCACGCATTGATGTGAAAACTCCCGTTAGATCCGTGGGCTGACAGTTCCGGAGCCCGATCTTCTGGCAATCATAGCCTACTCAGTTCGGTGTCCCGCCTTGGCGTGGCTTGGCTTGCTGCGTTCAGGCCCGAGCACAAACAAGAAGGCGGGCACCCGTCGGGGTGCCCGCCGGTTAAGTCTTTCCAGCGTCTAGGCTAGAAGATCCATTTCAGGCCGAATTGGATGCGACGCGGCTCCGAGGCCGTTACGATCCGCCCAGCCGCCGGCCTGCCGATCTGCGTGTTCGGGCGCCCGAACACCGGGGTGTTGGTGAAGTTGAACGACTCGAAGCGGAACTGCAGGTAGTCGCCTTCCCACGGCAGGTTGAACCTGCGCGACAGCGAGAAGTCCAGCGCCCGTGTTCCGGGGCCCCAGATCAGGTTCCGGCCTGCATCGTCGAGCACCCCGATGCCGCCGGGCCCGATCGCGTCCGTGTTGAACCAGCGGTCGATGGTCCTCTGGGACTTCGGCAGATTGATTTCGCCGATCACATTGCCGCGATTCGCGCCGCCCACGTTGGTGGTGTTTTGGTTGAATGAATGGCTGTCCGGCGTGCCCCCCAACAAGTTGAGGATGCCGCCGACCTGCCAGCCGCCTAGGATCCACGCCCCAGGGCCGCTCGTGAGCGCCTGCTTGCCGGGGCCGAACGGCAGCTCGTAGACGAAGCTGGTGACCCAGGCCAAGCGGCGGTCAAGCGATGCGTTGCCGCGCTCGATGGCTTGGTTGTACGTAAACCTCTGTTGCGAGGTGGTGCCGGTAGTCAGGTTCTCGTTGACCACGTCAATGTTGTGAGCCCACGTGAACGAACTCAAGAAGGTGAAGCCCCCCGTGAACCGCTTCTCGCCCTTAACCGTGAGCGAGTTGTAGTTTTGGTTCATGAAGTTCACCCCGCGCAACCCCACGCTGTTGAAGAAGGGTCGGATCCTGCGAGCCTGCCACCGATCGGTTGGGTGCGGCGTGAGAGGCCGGTTGATGTTGATCGAGCCGTGGACCTGAGACGTTGAAGAGCCGTTGTACCCGATGGTCAGCAGCGTGTCGCCAGGCAGCTCGCGCTGAATGTCGAAGAACCACTGGGCCGCGTAGAAGCTCGGCCAGACGCCGTCCTTCTTCACGTTGACGTTCAGTCCAGCCCGCGGTAGTCCCGCTCGCGTCGACGCTGGGAAGCCGTCCCGTGTGAAGAACGTGCTGTGCGTGCGCGGCTGGTTGTTGTCGAACTCGTTGGACTGCGGCGCTCCGGTGTTGAAGCGGGCTGCCTCGCCACCTGTATTGTCATGTTCGCCGTAGAACATGCCAACGCCCACGCGGACGACGGTCGCGTCGTTCACGCGATAAGCAAGGCCGATGCGCGGCGCGAAATTGTTTACGTCGTTCTCGCAGGCGCAGTCGGAACCGCTCGAGGGCGTCTGGAAGTGGGGAAGGTATTCTGCTTCGCCCCAGCCGCCAGCGCCGACTGATAGGCGTTCTCCTGGGTCCATGGCGCGCCCGTTGACCTCGCCGATGAACCGCACGACCGTGCTGTTGAGCGAATGTGTCTGCGGATCGGGGAAAGTCGGCGTGAGGAAGAGTTCGTAGCGCAGGCCTAAGTTCATCGTCAGTCGTGAGGTGATCTTCCAATCGTCTTGGACGAAGACGCCCCAATACGGGATGACCTGTTCCTCGCCGTTGGGCCAGCCCCAGCGACCGTTATTGTTCCAACCCAGCAGTCCATCCGCGAGGGAGTTCCCTGTCGCCCCTCGGCTGGCGGCGACATTCGGCATCTCAGACGTGTACACGCCCGTGTACTGGAAGCGGCCCCTGCGGAACCGCGATGGCGAGCGCGGTATCTGTGTCCGGCGGTACTCGGCGCCAAACTTGATCGTGTGGCTGCCCTTGACCCACGTGAAGTTGTCGGAAATCTGGAGATTGTCCATCTTGTTCACGTTCGGCCAGAAGGCGCGTGGGCCAACGGATTGGAAGCCGCTCAAAGTCGAGAGCGCGTAACCGTGGTTCAGACCGTCGTCGATAGCATCGCCGGGAGCGCCCAAGACGCCGAACGTCGGGTTGAGCTGCTCGGTGAACGGGATGTCGAAGCGAGTCGGGAAGAACGTATAGCCGAAGCGCAGCTCGTTGAACTTCGTCGGGCCAATTGTCGTATTGAGGGCGGACGCCCAGTTCTGCCCGGGCAGGTCGATCGTCTGGCCGTTGCCGCCGTTGGCGGGTAGCGGCAGGCTGCCGTTCTGCAGCACGAACTCGTCCCTGATCGAGTAGCGCGCGAACCAACGATTGTTGTTGTTGATGTTGTAGTCGAAGCGCATGTCGTACTGGTTGTGGTCGATCGTGTCTGCGGGAGAGAAGAAGTGGTTGTTGCGCAGGTGCTCTCGGCCTGAGATGTTCGGCGCCGGGTAGTTTCCAAAGAGCGCCGTCGCGACGGGGTCGAAGCGATCTCTCGGGATCATGTTGTTCGGGAACTGGCTGCGGACGTTGTTGTCGTCCAACGTCAGCGGATCATAGATGTCGCGGTCCGGGTGGGGCTGCTGTGAGAAGTCGCCGCCCAGCGCGGCGGCGCTTGGCACCGAAGCCGTGAAGCTCTGTCCGGCCCGGTCCTTGGTGCCTTGGAAGCTGAAGAAAGCGAACAGCGTGTTCCTTACGATCGGGCCTCCGGCAGTGAAGCCGTACTGGTTGCGCCGCAGCGTTGGCTTGCTTGCGCCGACCCGGTTGGCGAAGAAGTTCGTCCCGTCGAGCTTGTCGTTGCGGATGAATTCGTAGACTGAGCCGTGGAACTCGTTCGTGCCGGACTTGGTGCTGACAAGGACCTTGGCGCCCATCCGGTAGCCGTATTCGGCGGACATGTTGTTGGTCACGACCTTGAACTCGCCCACGGCGTCTACCGACGGCTTCGTGGCCTGGGCTTGGAAGCCCAGCGCGCCGCCGGAGTTGCGGGACGAGTTGTCGGCGCCGTCGAGCAGCACGTTGGTCTGGGCCGCGTTCATGCCGACTGCCAAGATGCCGCCCTCGCCTCCGCGCACGCCGTCATGCCTCGTGCCCTTGCCCATTTCGCGGGACGGCAGCACGCCGACGGAGAACTTCGCCAGCTCGAGGTAGTTGCGCCCGTTGAGCGGCATTTCAAGAATGCGCTTGGAGTCGATGACCTGGCCGACCTCAGTCTTCTCGGACTGGATCAGAATGGCTGCCGCATTGACCTCCACGGTCTCGGTGACGGAGCCGACCGTCAGCGCGCAGTCGATGCGCATGGTCTGCTGCACCTCGAGTCGAACTTCCGGGAACTCCTTGGTCGAGAACCCATCCGACGCGCACGAGACGGAATACAGCCCTTGGTTCAGGCCGGGAATCGTGAAGAACCCGACCTCGTTCGTCGAAACGGAACTTTCCGCGCCGGTATCAAGACTTGAGACCAAGACTTGTGCACCAGGAATAACGGCACCGGAATCGTCGGTGACAGTTCCTTGGATCGTGCCGCTGGTCTGGCCCAAGGCCAGCGCGGCCATCAGCGTGCCTGCTGTCAGCAAGCGGATTACCAATCGCATGAATAACTCCCCTGATCGTCTCGCCGAGCCCACGTCCGCGACCCCGCGCGAGCGCGTCTCGGCCCACCGTTACGCAATTAAGGGTACCGCCATCTGACGCCACGGTCAACTGCGCTTGGCTGGCAACGACATGGGCTGATTCCGAACGGCGGTTCGTGGCTGTGGAGAACTTGCGCCAAACCGCCCGGCCTAGCGACTGGACATACTTGACACAGGCACGGTGTTCTGTGTAGAACGGGAGTAGTGCGGGTAGGGCTCCGCATCTTCCGTCCGAAGACGATCACTTGGCTGCGCGAGGCCTTGCTGCAGGGCCAGCTGTCGCGGGCGGCCTTGGGGCGCGGGGTCTGCGAGCAGGACGACTGGCGCAATCCCAAGGGCGAGTATTGCACGGCCTCGGCGCGCAAGGCGCTGCCCGAGTTGGCCGCCCAACTGGGCCTGCCGCTGCCGGCAGCCCAGCCGGGGCCGCCCGCCGGCGGCCCACGCTTCAGCGCGGACCCGTCATTGCCAGCGGCCAGCTTCCGCGGCTCGCTGCAGGAACTCGGCGAGGTGCGCGTGGGTCTGGCCAGTTCCGCCGAGCAGCGGCGGCAGTGCGCCGCCCTGCTGGACCAGCACCATCCGCTGGGCTCGGCCCGGGCGCCCGGCTGTCGGCTGAGCTATCTGCTCAGCGCCGAGTGCGGGCCGCTGGGCGTGCTCTCGTTCGTGGCGGCGCCGTTCCGGCTGGGGCCGCGCGATGCCTTCCTGCAGTGGGACGAGCGCACGCGCGGAGCGCACATCGAGCGGGTCCTGAACAACGATCGCTTCCTGCTCGTGCCGGGCGTGCAGGTGCCGCACCTAGCCTCGCACGTGCTGGGCAGGGCCATCCGGGCGCTGGCCCGGGACTGGCAACAGGCGCACGGAGTGCAGCCTTGGCTGGTGGAGACCTGCGTGGACAGCGCGCGCCCGGGCACGAGTTACAAGGCGGCCGGCTGGCAGTGCGTGGGACACACGCAGGGGCAGCCGCCGGGAGCGGGCGCGGCGGGCGCGGCGAAGGCGGTCTGGCTGCTCGGTTTGGAGCCGGACTGGCAGCCCAAGCTGAGCCAGCAGCCGCAGCGGAAGCTGGGGCAGTACCCGGAGCTGGTGCTGGAGGAGGAGGCGAACTGGGCGCGCCGGGAGTACCTGCGTTCGGACCTGCCGGACGGGCGCTTGCGCCAGCGGCTGGAGCAGATGGGGCAGAGCTGGGAGCGGCACCCGGGGGAGGCTCTGCCGGCGATCTTCCCGCACGAGGCGGACCTGCGGGCGGCGACGCGCCTGCGTATTCTGATTGAAAAGGGTCACCGTTCTGATTGAAAAGGGTCACCGGCCTGAGCTTGGGGTCGAGTGCCGAGAGCGTGGCGACGATGGCGGGTGCAAGTGTCTTCCTGTCCCCATAGAGGACAGGAGGGCACGCGATGCCGAGGCTACCAATCGCCATGTTTGCAATCAAGGAAATCCTGCGCCTGCACCATGACGCAGGCCACACACAGCGGGAGATCTCCCGCGCCACCGGGGTGAGCCAGTCGGCCATCCAGCGCTTGCTGGGACGGGCCAGCCAAGCCGGGCTGGGCTGGCCGCTGGCCCGTCCCGCCGCCAGCGATGCGGAGTTGTATGCACAGTTGTACCCGTCGGCCGCTGGGCCAGCGAGGCACAGCCAGCCAGACTTTGCACATGTGCACGATCAGTTGCGCCGCTTCAAGCGCGTCACGCTGGAGCAGCTCTGGAGCGAGTACTGCGCGGCGAGCGAGCCGGGCCGCAGCTACAGCTACAGTCAGTTCTGCGCGCTGTACAAGCAGTGGCGCGCGAGTCAGGACGTGGTGCTGCACCACGATCACATGGCCGGCGAGCAGCTCTTCATTGACTACGCCGGCGATACGGCGACGGTGTACGAGCCGTCGGGGAGTTGGGAAGCTCAGATCTTCGTGGCCGTGCTCGGGCTGAGCGTGTACACCTATGCCGAGGCCTGCCGGAGCCAGGACCTGGAGAGTTTCCTGAGGGCGCATGTGAACGCGCTGCGCTTCTTTGGCGGGGTGCCGCGCGTGTTCGTGCCGGACAACTTGAAGGCGGCCGTGAGCGTGGCCGACCGCTACGAGCCGGAGGTCAACCGCAGCTACGCCGAACTGGCGCAACACTATGGCGCGGCGGTGCTGCCGGCGCGAGCGGGCAAACCGCGTGACAAAGCGGCCGTGGAGGCGGCCGTGCTGGGGGTGGAGCGGGAGTTGCTCACGCCGCTGTTGCGGCAGCAGCGCCGCTGCTGCAGCCTGGCAGAGTTGAACGAGGCGCTGCGGGAGGGCTTGGCGGCCTACAACGCCAAGCCGTTCCAAAAGCGCGCGGGCTCGCGCCAGAGCGTGTTCGCCAGCCTGGAGCGGCCGGCTTTGCTGGCCTTGCCGGAGCGCGACTACGAATTCGCCGCATGGCTGACGGCGCGGGTCAACGTGGACCATCACGTGACGGTGCGCAAGTGGCACTACTCGGCCCCGGCCAGCCTGCTGCGCAAGCAGGTCGACGTGCGCCTCAGCGCGCACAGCGTGGAGTTGTTCCATCGCGGCGAGCGGGTGGCGCTGCACCGCCGCGAGCGCGGCAAGGGCGGCTACAGCACCATCGAGCAGCACCGCCCCAAGGCCCACCGCGAGCACTTGGGCTGGCCGCCGGAACGGATCGTCGAGTGGGCTGCAAAAGCCGGCCCGGAGACGGCTCGGCTGGTGCGCGAGCTGATGGCTTCCAAGACACACCCGAGCGAGGCCTACAGGCCCAGCCTGGGGATTATCCGGCTCGGCAAGCACTACGGCAGCCAGCGCTTGGAGGCGGCCGCCAAGCGCGCGCGGGCGCACGGCGAGTGCAGCTACAAATGCGTCAAGCAGATCTTGCAGCGCGGCCTGGACAGCCAGCCCGGCGAGCCGGAGCAGGTCTCGGCCCAAGCGCCGGTCGAGCACGGCAATATCCGCGGGCCGGAGTATTTCCGCGCCGCGGCCCAGCGGGCCGGCCAGGCCAAGGAGGGCGCAGCATGTTGATCGAGCCGATTTTGGAACAACTCTACCAACTGCGCCTCAACGGCATGGCGGAAGCCTTCCGCCAGCAGCTGGCCGACCCGGGCGCGGCCGAGCTGAGCTTCGAGGAGCGCTTCGGCCTGCTGGTCGACTCCCAGCACAGCTGGAAGCAGAGCCGCGCCTTGACGCGGCGGCTGGCGCTGGCCAAGCTGCACATGCAGGCGACGCTGGAAGACGTCGACTACCGCCACCCGCGCGGGCTGGAGCGGTCGCGCTTCGTCAGCCTGGCGCACGATTCGCGCTGGGTGCGCAACAAGCACAATGTGATCCTGACCGGCCCCTCCGGGGTGGGCAAGACGTATCTGGCCTGCGCCTTGGCGCACAAGGCCTGCCGGGACGGCTACAGCGCGCTCTACAAGCGTTGCACGCAACTGTTCCGGGACCTGCAGGCGGCCCACGCCGACGGCAGCTTCCCGCGCCTGCTGGACCGCCTGGCGCGCACCGACGTGCTGGTGCTGGACGATTTCGCGCTGACACCGCTGAGCGACTCCCAACGGCGCGACTTGCTGGAAATCTGCGACGACCGCTTCAACCTGCGCTCGACGGTGCTGACCTCCCAGCTGCCGCCCGCCAGCTGGCATGCGCAGATGGGCGATCCGACCATGGCCGACAGCATCCTGGACCGCTTGGTGCACGTGGCGCACAGCTTCCCGCTGGAGGGGGAATCGCTGCGCAAGACGCAGGCCGCGCAACGCCTGCAAGAGGATCGCCAGCAGGAGGACGCGACATGAGAGAGCGTTTCCACATCAAGCCCTCGGCCGGTGCGTTCTTCGCGGCCGGGGAAGGTTTCGAGCGGGCGCTGGGAGTGCTCTCCGACGCGGCCTTCAAACTCTTCGCGCACGTGTGTCTGCGAGCCCGGCGCCCGGCCGGCACGCTCGAGTTCGAGCGGGCCGAGCTGGCTCGCCAGCTGGCCAAGAGCCACTCGACTGTGGGGCGCTGCTTGCAGGAACTGGTGCGCCAAGGGGTCTGCCGGATCGAGCCCGCTCCCAACCAGCACCGGCGCTCGCGGCTGACCGTCTGTGCGCGTTTCTGGCCCTATGCCGCGGTCGACTCCGAGTTGGCCCCAGCGGCCGATCCCGCCGCCAACTATGTCGCCAGCGTGCGCCAGGCCTTCTTGCAGCCCAGCTGCGTGCAGGGCCGCTTCAACTCCGCTGACGAGTGCCTGGCGCGGCACTGGCACAGTTCCGCAGTCCCGCTGGAAACCGCCCGCAACGCCATCCTGCTCGGCTGCGCGCGCAAGTCCATCACACTGCTCGCACAGCCGGCCGGGCTGCCGATTCGCAGCCTGCACTACTTCCAGCCACTGCTGGAAGAGGTGCTCGCCGCCACCCCGCAAACCTACCCGCCACAGTACTGGCAGCACCTGCGCCAGCACTTGCTGCGGTGTGAGCAACATTGGGCGCGCAACGGAGGCTGGCCAGGGAGCCCGCCTGCCCGCCCAAATTTGACACAGGCAGAGCCGCAGCCCCGGCCACTCGACGCGGCCGCCGCGGACACAGGAGGAACAGAATGATGATGATGTCCCATCTTCCCGGGAACCGGGAATCCATGCAAGGAGGTGCCTCCCTGATGGCATACTAGGATCCGTCAGCGTCGCTGCGCTCCGAACTGACCCTTTTCGTCAGAACAGTGATTCTTTTCGGCCAGAACGCTGACCCTTTTCCTTCGGATTACTGACCCTTTTCGCCAGAATCCGCAGGGCGGCGACGCGCCTGCTGCACAATGGCAGGGTGAGCGACAAGGACATTCTGCAACCGCACCGGGAGGCCTTGCTGGAGCGGGTGCAGGTGGAGTCGACGGTGTTGCTGGTGCAGGACACCACGACGCTGAACTACACGCAGCTGAAGGATTGCACGAGCGGGTTGGGGCCGTTAAAGGACCGCGCCAGCAGTGCGCGCGGGCTGTTCGTGCACGCGGCGGTGGGATTCACCGCAGGCGGGCGTCCGCTGGGGGTGAGCGGTCTGGAGCAGTGGGCGCGGCCGTTGCAGGACCCGGGCCGGGAGGCGGAGCGCGAGAAGGAGAGCCAGCGCTGGTTCCGGGGGTTCGAGCAGGGTCAGGAACTGGGGCGCTGCAGTCCGCAGACGCGGGTCGTGGTGGTGGGCGACCGCGAGAGCGACATTTTCGGTTTGTTCGAACAGCAGGCGGAACGTCGGCAGGAGGCCGGGTTGCTGGTGCGGGTGCACTTGGGGCGACAGCGCAAGGTACGGGTGTGGGACGCGGCGTTCGCGGCGGAGATGATCCGGCCGATCGAGGCGCAGCCGGACTTCGAAGAGGTGCTGGTGAGTGGCCGCAAGGTGGAGATCGACTCGCAAGGGGGGCAGCGGGCGCGGGAGAAGCGCACGGCAGTGACGGAGATCCGAATCGGCCGGGTGGAGTTGCTGCCGCCGCAGGGGCAGGCCGGGCAGGCGCAGCCGTTGCCAGTGTGGCTGGTGCGGGTGCTGGAGCCGAACCCGCCAGCCGGGGAAGATGGCTTGGAGTGGCTGCTGCTGTGCAGCGAGGGGGCGGCGACAGCACAGTGGGCCGAGCGGATCGTGGGCTGGTACGAGCGGCGCTGGGCGATCGAGGAGTATTTCCGGCTGCTCAAGAGCGGCACGCGGATCGAGGACCGGCGCTTGCGGGACGCGGAGGCGCTGGGCAAGTGCTTGGTGTTCGACGCGATCACGGCCTGGAGAGTGTTCAGCTTGGACCGCTACGCGCGGGACGCGCCGGACACGCCGGCGGAGGAGGTGCTCACGGCGGACGAGCTGGCCGTGATCGAGGCCGTGACGGAGGCGGAGCGCTTGCGACCGCCGCGGGAACGCGGCCAGCCGGTGGGAGCGGGCATTCGCAGTTGGGTGCTGCTGCTGGCGCGCATGCGGGGCTGGCGTCCGAAGAAACACCGGGAACTGCCGGGCAACGAAGTGCTGTGGCAGGCGTACCGGCAGCTGCAAACGATGGTGCGCTACCGGCAGACGTTGCGGGGGCCGCCGTAGGGGATCGTCAGCAGGAGTGCAGAACGCTCTCCTGGATGCACTGTCGTGGGTCGGGAATCCTCTCGCCGGCCTTGCTGCGGGCCGCGTCGGGAACCGCTCCTTGGCGCAACTCGAAGCCTGTCCGATGGTCGCCGGTGATCCGTGTTCCCATCCATTGCGTGACGGCCGCATGGGACCCCTGCGCAACGCAATAACCGGCACGGCAACGCTGGCCGGGCAGCCCCAACCCGGTGCTGCCAGATGCCTGCGTCTGCCGCACTGCGCCGGTCTGCCTCTTCTCGCCCTCAAGTATCCGGAAAGTCCATTCGGCATCATCTAAACCGAATGTGAGCATCAGCCCACCAATGTCTCCAATCTCCCAGCATCAACAATGTCCGGTCGCTAGCCGCCCGGCTGTGCGGGTTTGGCCGACTGCCACGTTTGACTCGCAGCCGCTAGCCGTCGAGGCCGACGCCACCAGGTTGCGCTGCTGCCGCGACCCAACAGCCAGGGCCGCTCAAGTGCAATTCCAAGACCATCACGATTGGGATAATCGAGTGGAACGGTCGCGCTAGCGCCCAGGGGCTCGCTCCCCATCGAGTCGGTACGGAACAGTGGGACGTCGATTGGCAAGGAACCTCGCGCGCGCGGCCATTGCCAGAGGGGAGCCCTTGGCTTGGTTCGAGGAGTTGTACGCCCGCGTGGAATCCTCCGGCCCTTCTGTCGTTCCGTGGGCTGACCTGGAGGCGAATCCCAACCTCGTCGCCTGGCTCGACCGGGAACACGTCGACGGCAGGGGGAAGAGCGCTCTCGTCGTGGGCTGCGGGCTGGGCGACGATGCCGAGGAACTGAGCCGGCGGGGCTTCCGAGTGACCGCGTTCGATGTTTCGGCCTCCGCGGTAGCGACGGCGGCCAAACGTTTCCCGGAATCGGCGGTCGAGTACGTGGCTGCTGACCTGTTCCAGCCGCCCGCGGACTGGACGCGGAGGTATGACTTCGTCCACGAAGCTTACACGCTTCAGGTGCTCCCTCGCGGGCTGCGACCGAAGGCGGTGAGCCATTTGGCAGCGTTCGTTGCGGCGGACGGGATCCTGCTAATGATCGCGAGGGCAAGGGACGAAGCCGATGACCCTGGCGAGATCCCGTGGCCGTTGACCTGTACCGAACTTGAAGCGGCGACTCGCTGGGGTCTCAAGAGAGTCTCGTTCGAGGACTACCTCGATGACGAGCGGCCGCGGGTGCGACGCTTCCGTGCCACTTACAAGCGCCCTTGAACCCATAGGCTGACGTCTCTGGGCTGGGAACATGGTGTCCGGGCCGGGCGTGACTCGATCCCCCCAAAGTGATCTGTCGGTTTCACTCCCAGCTCCCGCGCTAGCTTGCGATAGGTGCGGGGTGAGCCAACGCCGGGTCCGAAGGCGAACGGGTTATTGCCGTGGCAGACAGAACTACGGCTGGCAGCAGAAACCCGCCGCTCAAGTATCCGCCGTCTCGATGCGGCGCGGCGTTACTCGGCGAGCTCGCGAAATCGGTCCATGGCTGCCTCGGCGTCACCCTCTCGGCCGAGGCGCCGGTAGACCGAGACCAGGCTGTACTGGACGCTCGCATCGAGCGGCGACAGCTGCGCGGCGCTCTCTAGCGCTTCCGCTGCAAGGCGGAACTTTTTCGCCTTCGCGTACACGATACCCAGTTCCCGTTGGGCGGGGGCATGGCCGCGGTCCGCTGCCAACGCGTCGGCGAGCGCAGTCTCAGCCGCCTCCAAGTTGCCGAGGTCGTGTAACAGGCTGCCTAGGTGGTAGTGCGGCCAAGCAGACACCGCAGCTGCCCTGCGGTTGAGCGAAATCGCCCGCTCTAATGCAGTGATCGCGGCTCTAGGCCGGCCTAGCCCCTCTAGGCACTGCCCGCGCAGATCGTGCGCCGCCGCCAATTCAGGCGTGCTTTCGAGGATCTGATCCAGCTGTGACAGTGCTGCGGAAAACTGCCCTTGGTCGTAGTGAACCTGAGCTAGGGCTAGCCTGTAGCGTTCCGAGTCCCCATGCTGCGCGACCAGCCGATCCAGTTCCGCTCGGGCCCAGTGTCGCCGCTCTAGGCGAATAAACGAACCGGCAAGTAGGAATCGAGCCTCGGGCTCCAGCGGCGCAAGCGCGTCGGATCTCTTCAGGGCCGAGGCAGCCGAGAAGTAGCGGCCCGCTTGGTAGTGCGCGATGCCGAGAGCACGCAGCAGGGTTGCGGGCTGCGGACTGCTGCTGGCCGCCTTGAAGAGGATGTCCTCCACGGTTGGCCACTGTTCGGCAGCGATGGCGGCCCGTAGTCGCTCGGTGGTGGCAGGCTGCAGACCGAGTTCCTCGGCGCGCAGCGAAACTGCGTTCTCAACCCCAAGTGCGCGCGGAGCGAACTGTAGTGCAACCGCAGCCAGGGCCAGCGGGCCGGCCAGCAAGCGTACTCGTCCGTTCAAGTGGCTAGCCTCCCTTGCAGTCCGCGGGCAGGGCCGGGTTGATCCGGCGCAGTCTTGTGCAAGCCGTTGCTGCGCCCGCCGCGTCGCCGGTCGACTCCAAGAGTAGGATCAGAGGTTCGTAGGGGCTCACGAACCACGGGTCGGCTTGCACGCTCTGCTGAAACGCCTGTAGCGCACTGGATGCATCGCCAAGTGCTAGGTGCAGCCTGCCAATCTCGAACCAAGCCTGTGCGTAGCTGGGGTACGCTTCGGTCGCGCTCTGAAGATGCGCGAGAGCCTTGTCGATCTCTCCGCTTGATCCGCGTTCCAGTTCCCTCACTGCCGCGTGGAAGTGTCTTGTCGCGTCGGCAGGAGCGGCGAGGTGCGACACGCTGATGCTCTCGCCGTGGTGCTTGCCCAAGCGGTGCAGGACAACCCCAGGAATGAGCGGATCCACCGGGAGCTCGGCCAACTCAACGCTGGCCGTCCTGTAGCCCCGTGCGGTGACGGTCGCCGAGCAGCCTGGCAGATCGGAGAGACTTGAGAACTCGAACCAGCCCTCCGGATCTACGCCCACCTCGGACTGTGCCGCAGCGCCGCAGCGCAAGGCCACTTGCGTGGACCCCGGCAGGGGCATTCCGTCGTCGGTGACGATGCGCCCCCGCACGGAGCCGCTAAGCGCCGACGCGGCCGCGAGGCCCAGCAGCACCACTAGCTTCGCGTCCATGCGGCACCATGATACTGGGGTGTCGATGCTGCCGGTGCGGATCATGGCCTGCCTGCTGGCTCTAGCCGCTGGTACGGCAGTGGCGCAGCGATTCGAGGATGTCCTCGCGCGCACAGGGATCGATTTCGTGCACGCCCCGTCGAAGACACCGCGCAAGTATCTGCCGGAGACCATGGGTGGCGGGGTCGCCCTGTTAGACGCCGATCTTGACGGGCGCCTAGACGTATTTTTCGTCAATGGTGCCGGCCTCTCGTTCCCGCACGCCGAAGGTGTCGAACCGGACAAGTCCGATCCCAAGCATTGGAATCGCCTCTACATCAACCGCGGCGACTGGCGCTTTGAAGATGTCACCGAGACCTACGCGCTGCAGGGGCGAGGCTACGGCATGGGTGCGGCTGTGGGCGACTATGACAACGATGGCGACCCTGACCTATTGGTGACGAGTTTGGGCACCGGGGACTCGCCCGCAGCCCAGCTCTACCGCAATGACGCCGGGCGCCGCTTTGTTGAGGTCACGCGGGAGGCGGGTATTGATGCACAGGGCTGGGCCACGAGCGCGGGGTTCTTCGACGCCGACAACGACGGGGATTTGGACCTGCTGATCCTGCGCTACATGCGGTGGAGATTTGATGTCGACCACCGTTGCGGCATGGAAGCCAGCCACGGCCGCTCATACTGCCACCCGGATCTGTTCCCGCCGGAATCGAACGTGTTCTACCGCAACAACGGGGACGGCACCTTCAGCGATGCCAGCGCTTCCTCGGGTATTGCCGACCATGCCGGCAAGGGCTTGGGGCTCGCCTTCGCCGACTACGACCAAGATGGCTGGACGGACATCGCTATTGCGAATGACTCGCACCGGCAGTTCTTGTTCCGCAATCTTGGGAATGGCGAGTTTTCCGAAGAGGCGCTCATTGCGGGTACCGCCTTCGACGACCACGGCGCGGAATTCGCCGGCATGGGCATCCTGTTTGAGGATCTGGATGACGACGGCCGTGCAGACTTGGTCGTTACGACGCTCTCGCAGGAGCGCTATGCGCTCTTCTTTAATGCCGGTGGCGGCTTGTTCGACTACTCCACGGGGCGCTCAGGGCTCGGCAGCGCGACCCAGCTGTTCGCGGGCTGGGGCCTCGCTGCCTTTGATGCAGATGCGGACGGACGGCGGGAGATCTTCTTCGCCAACGGACATGTGATGGACAACATCGAGCAGTCCCAGCCACACATCAGCTACCTGCAGCCGCCGCTGCTGTTTAGACTCGACGGGCGCGCGCTGACGGAGGTGTCCGACTCCGCAGGGGCGCTGTTTTCGATCGCCTGGGCGAGTCGAGGCGCTGCTGTCGGGGACTTGGATGACAACGGCTTGCCGGACCTAGTCGTGTCGAACCTCGGCGGCGTGCCGTACGTTGCGCGGAACGTATCTGGCGGAGGCAACGACTGGATCGGCGTGCGACTCGAAGGCTGCGCGAGCAACCGCGACGGTCTCGGTGCCAGTGTCGTGCTAGTGGGCAAGGATGGCGGGGCCCAGCGCCGGACAGTGACTCGTAGCGGCAGTTACTTGGCTGCTCGGGACCCCCGAGTGTTCTTCGGAAGAGGCCCGAGGCAGGCGCTGGGAAGCCTCACTGTGACTTGGCCGAGCGGAGCTGTGTCGACATTCGAGGACGTGCGAGCCAATGAAGTCAACGTGATCCAAGAGACGCCCGGCTGCAATCTGGACCTCTGATGAGTGCGGACCATGCTCGGTTGCGTGCAGGGTATGCACAGGTCGGCCAGCCGTGGTTCGTGCAGGGCCATTCCTGTGCATCTTGAGCGCCCCTAGGACCTGTGCGTCGTCCAAGCTAATCTGTTTTCCCAATCATTGCGTAACGGTGGAAGCTGGCACGCGAGATCGACAGGGAGAACAAGTTGGTGTACCTGACGCACCCTGACGGCGTTTTGCGTACTGCCAAGTACGTCGGCGGTCAAGGTTCCGTCACGCCGCCTTTTGGGGAAGACGGGCTCCCTTGATCGGCAGCTTCGGAAGCGATTATTGCTACGAGCCGCACCGGATCTTGCCGGCGATCGGTGCCGGGATGGCAGCGTCTCTCAGGACAATCCCTTGTGGCGGCGTACGTTGAGGGCCTTCCATTTGAGAAGCGGCTGGGCCTGGATCCGTTGTTGTAGGGTGGTGTCGGCGGTCAAGAGCGCCCCGTCGATTTCCCGTCGGTCCAACAGCAGATCTAGCGTGGCGCACCTCAGACCAACTAGCATTGAGACACCGAATCCTAACTCAAGCGCCTGCGCAGCGTTGATAGCGAGACCGCGGACTGCGGGTATGTTTAAGAGTTCGTAACTGCTCAGGCCCTTTTTTGACTATGTGTCTTGTGGCCTGAGATCACGCGCAGCAAGGCTTGCGCTGGTTGGGGTCGGGTAGGTTTCCAACGGTTGCTGGTGGCGGGATCCTGTCTCTGAGCGGGCACCTTTCTGACCGGCAGCGGCTCGCTTCCGGACCCAGCCGCTGGCGCGCTTGACAATATGGCTGTGGCCGCCTATGCTGCTGGTTAAGGGAGCCTTCGGCAGCGCGCGGCGATGGGAGCTTGGTACGGATCGAAGGCGACCTCGGGTCTGTGCCAGCCGCTGATCGCGGCCATGCCGCCGCATGCCACCTATATCGAGACCCATCTCGGCGGCGGCGCGCTCATGCAGCGCAAGCCGCCGGCGCTGCGCAACATCGGCATTGATCGCAACGCCCGCTCGCTCCGCACGTTCCGCTGCGACTACGAGGTGGAACTGGTGCACGGCTGCTGCCACCGCTTCCTGGCCCAGTTCCCGTTTGCGGGCGACGAGCTGGTCTACTCCGACCCGCCCTATCTGCACAGCACCCGCAAATCGCAGCGCCGCTACCGCTATGACTACACGCCGGCCGATCACGAGCAACTGCTGGCGTTGCTCAAGCGCCTGCCCTGCCAGGTGATGATCTCCGGCTACCCTTCCGAGTTATACGAGCGAGCGCTGGAAGGCTGGCACAGCCTGTCGCTGCAGGTGATGAACCAAGCCGGGGTGGTGACCGAGAAGCTGTGGTGCAACTTCGCCCCGGGGCGCCCGCACTGGCACACGTACGCGGGCCAGAACTTCACACAGCGGCAGTGCATCAAGCGCAAGGCCGCCAACTGGGGCAGGCGCTACGCAGCCATGCCGCCGGGCGAGCGGCTGGCGGTGCTGGCCGCCCTGATGGCGGTCGAGGCCGAGTGATGCCGACGCTCCACGACAAGTCCCTGCGCGCCGAACTGGAAGCCGCCAAGCAGCAGGTCGAGGCGCTGCGCAGCAGCGGCAAGCTGTCGCCCGAAGCCGACGCCGTGTTCCAGATGCTGCTGCCCTTGCTCACACTGCTGCTGACGGTCTTGCTGGAAAAGACCACCCGCAAAACCAGCCGCAACTCCTCCATCCCGCCCTCGCAGATGCAGGCCGAGGACGAAACCGCGCGGCGCGCCAAGTCGGGCCGCAAGCCAAATCCGGCCGAAGACCGCAGCGGCTCCACCCTGCAGCGAGTCACCACCGAGGAAACGCTCACCGTGGCGGCCTGTGACAGCTGTGGCGCCGATCTGTCGGATGTCACTCCGAGCGAGCGCGAACGCCGCGTGCTGTACGACATCGTCTTTCAGGTGGTCGAGCAGCGCGTCACCGCCGAGGTCAAGCAATGCCCCGACTGCCAGGCCCGCTGCAAGCCAGCCTTCCCCGCCAGCATGCCCGGCCCGCGCCAGTATGGCAGCGGCCTGCAGGCGTTCATCATCAACCTGCTCGTGGCCCACATGCTCTCCCTGCGGCGCGTCGTGGAGCTGGTCCGGGCGATCTCCGGCCTGCGCTTGTCCGAGGCCACCTGCCTGGGCTACATGCGCCGCCTGCAGCAGGCCTTGCAAGCTTGGGAAGAGGCCGCCAGCGCCCACCTGCTGGCAGCTCCGGCCTTGCATGCCGACGAGACCGGCCTGCGGGTCGACCGCAAGAACCATTGGCTGCATATCCTCACCGATGGCTCGCTGACGCTGAAGTTCCTGCATCCCAAGCGCGGCAAGGCAGCCATCGAGGCGATCGGTCTGATCCCAAACTATCGCGGCACGCTGGTGCATGACTGCTGGGCCTCCTACCTCAGCTACGCCGACTGCCGGCACCAGCTCTGCGGCGCGCACTTAATCCGTGAACTGACCTTCATTGTCGAGTCCAACGGCTACCGCTGGGCGCGGCTGATGAAAGCCCTGCTGCAACAGGCCTGCCACAGGGTCAATGCCAGCCAGGGCAAGGCCCTCAGCGCAGCCGCCTGCAAGGCCCTGCGCAAGCGCTACCGCACCATCCTGACCCAGGGCCGCAAGGAATTGCCCGCGCTGCCGCCCCGCAAACAGGGCCAACGCGGACCGCTCGCCAAATCCGATGCCCACAACCTGCACGAGCGGCTCGCCCAGCACGAAGAGTCCGTGCTGCGCTTCCTGCACGATGCCGATGTGCCCTTCACCAACAACGCCGGCGAGCGCGGACTGCGCATGTCCAAGGTCAAGATGAAAGTCTCGGGCTGCTTTCGCACGCTAGCCTTCGGCGAGGCCTATGCCCGCATCTCCAGCTACCTGCAGTCCATGCAAGCACTCGGCTACAATCCTCTGGTCGCCATTCAAATTGCGCTCGCCGGCAACGCTGTCGCCACGCTCGAACAACACTATGGCCCGACACCAACTCACGTCTCGACACCAACCGAGGCGTGAGTAGTTACAAGAGTTCAAGAGTATGAGCCGCCGCGCAATTCAGCGCCAATCCCCAGCTTCGTGGCGGGCGGATGGTATCGCCGAGTGCCTAGGCCTGGCAGCTAGCGGTCACGCTCGGATGGAGTGGTATCGGCCGTGAGGGCGCGGATCTGCTCCTCCAGCGCCCGCACTCGCTCGTCTGCCGCGCTTGCCGCCTGCTTGGCCGCAATTGCCTCCTGCTCTGCTGCGCTCGCCCGCTCCTCTGCCGCGCTCGCCCGCTGCTTCGCCGCAATTGCCTCCTGCTTTGCCTCAATTGCCTTCTGCTTTGCCGCCCGCGCATCACGCTCCGCGATCCGCCTCCGCCGCTCCGCTTCTTCCGGCGCGCCGTCGGTCTCTTCCCCCGTGCGCGGATCCCGCAACACTAGCACCGTCGACCGGGCCTGCCTCCGGCTGCGTAACTCCAGCCCCAGCACCCGGCTCCAGTACCGCCGCTCCCCGTCGCTGCTTGCCACTGGCGGCACCGGGTCATACTGCCCCCCGCTGGCCTCGTAGCCCTCTAACGCTGACCCCATCAAGGTCCCGTCCGGGTCCAGCCGCCAGTACTCCCGAACCCCAAATGTGGAGTAGTAGGTAATGTGGAGTTTAACCCGTAAGTCCTTGAAATAGCCGTTCTTCGTCGATTCTTACTGCACATTACTGTGATCGTGACAGCGGTGCCTCTGTTGGCACCGATTCCTGACAACGGAGGTCACGATGCTCATTGACTTGTTCCCGCGGGATCATGCCCGCTTCCTTAAATTGCCCTTGCTCGGCGATTATCTCGACGGGCTGGCCCAGTGGCTGGCCACGCAGGGGTTCCCATACTCACAGATTCGTCGACGCGTTCGCGAAGCGCCCGTGCTCGAAGCTATGCTTGCGTCCTTCGGAATCCGCAACCTCGGCGAACTGTCGCGGAAACGTCTCCTCTCCTTGGCTCCCCGCCCGGCCCGAAGTCAGCCCAACTTGTCAGCGCTCGTGCGGTCCATGGCCACGTTTCTGGCCGACCGTGAGCTGTTGCGGGTTGTGAACCCGGGTCCCGGCGAAGTCCTCGTCCGTGCCTATCTCGAGTTCCTCCGGCAAGTGCGTGGTCTCGCCGCCTCGACGGTGCACCATCACCGCCGCACGGCCCTCGACCTGCTCAGGTTCCTTGCGTACGACGATCGTCCGGAGATCCTCATGACGATTTCCTCGCAACACATCGAGGCCTTCGTCGTGCAGAGCGCCGCGACGCTCGGACGCGGCAGCCTGCAGCACTTGGTGTCCCGGCTGCGCTGCTTCCTGCGCTTCCTCGCCACGCGCGGGGAGGTGGCAGCCGGCCTCGAGGCCCAGATTGACACCCCGCCCACCTATCGCGACGAGCAACTCCCCCGCGCCCAGCCTTGGGAAACCGTGCAGGCCCTGCTGGCGGAAATCGACTGCAGCACCCCGCTGGGACGGCGCGACTTTGCCATGTTCCTGCTCATGGCGACCTACGGCTTGCGGGCCAGCGAAGTCGCCGCCCTGCAACTGGACTCGATCCTCTGGCGCAGCGGACAGATCCGTCTCGACCGGCCCAAGGCCCGCAGGCCACTGGCCCTGCCTCTGACCGACGAGGTCGGGGCGGCATTGGCGGACTACCTGCAGCACGGACGCCCGCGATCCCAGCATCGCCGCGTCTTCCTCGGTTCCCGTCGGCCTGTCGTGCCGCTCCGGCCGACGGGCGTGCAAGCCGCCTTCCGGAGCCGGGTGCAGCGCAGCGCAACCGGGTTTGCAGACGCAGGGGCACACTGCCTGCGCCACTCCCTCGCCCTCCATCTGTTGCGCAGCGACGTGTCGATCGAATCGGTCGGCGGCTTGCTCGGCCATCGTAGCCTGGCCGCCACCGGCCAGTACCTGCGTCTGGACGACGACGCCCTGAGAGCCGCAGCGCTCGACCTTCCCCTGCCTGTCAAGGAGGTGCTCCCATGAGCCCCGCGTTACAGCCGTCCCCGCTGGGCGCGGCGATCACCGTGTACGTCGAGCGACAGCGTTCGCTCGGCTTCCAATTCGACAACCAAGCCCGGATTCTCCAACAACTCGATACCTTCCTCGCCGAGCACGACCACAGCGACCTGACGGCCGGCAGTTTCAACGACTGGGCCCTCACGCAGGAGCATCTCACGCCCCAAGGCCGCCGCCAGAATATGCGGATCGTCTACCGGTTCACCTTGCATCGTCGTCACACGACGCCGGAGTGCTTCGTGCCGGACCCGGCCCAATTCCCGGCCCCGTCCCCTGCGGCAGCCCCTTGGATCCTCAGCGAGCAGCAGATCCTAGCCCTGCTGGAGCAGACGGGACAACTCGCGCCAACGCCCCATTCCCCACTGCGTCCGCACGTCTACCGCTTGGGAGTGGTTCTGCTGTACACCGCCGGTCTGCGGCGCGGAGAACTCGTGCGGCTGAACATTGACGACTATGCCCCGTCCCGGCACACCCTGCGCGTGCGCGTGTCGAAGTTCCACAAGTCGCGGATCGTCGCGCTCTCCCGCGATGCCTGGCGGGAAATCGACACCTACCTGCGGCTCAGGCTGTGTTTCCCGCACACCGTGAACTCCCCCTTGCTCGCCCATGGTTCGCGAGCCGACAAGGCCTTCCCTGGATACCTGTTCGGCAGGGGCTTCTGCAAGCTGTGCCGGGACGCCTCCGTCCTGACCGATTCCGGCAGGCCGCCGTGCGTGCAGGACGTCAGACACACCTATGCAGTCCACGTGCTGCTGCGCTCCTATCGGGACAACCGCAACCCGCAGGCCGTGCTGCCGGTCCTGTCCAGAGCCATGGGGCATGCCTCCCTGGCTTCGACCGCGCACTACCTGTCCTTGATCGATCCGATCCTCGAGCAGGCCGCCGAACGCGTCGCCCGCCAGGTTGGCCCCCTGCTGGCTGGCAACCCGGGAGGGTCTCATGGCTGACTCCTGCCCCAACGCGCTGGGCCAGGCCCTGCGCGGCTTCCTCGCTGACGAACTCCCCCGCGTCCGCGGCCTCAGCCGTCACACGGTCCGTTCCTTCCGCGACGCGCTCAAGCTCCTGCTCGTCTTCCTCCAGCGACACTTGCAACGGCCCGCCGCGCACCTCGACTTCCCCGATCTTTCCCGCGAGCATCTGCTCGCCTTCCTCCAGCACCTCGAGGCCGAGCGTGGCAACTCCACCGCCACGCGCAACGTCCGGCTCGCCGCACTGCACTCCTTCGCACGCTACGCCGCACCACTGTTCCCAGTGCACTGCGGCAGCTGTCAGGTCATCCTCGCCATCCCCTTCAAGCGTGCCGACCAGCGTGCCGTCGAGTATCTCGAGCACGACGAGATGCAAGCCCTGCTGCAAGCGCCGGACCGCTCGACCGAGGCGGGACGGCGCGACCATGCCCTGCTATTGACGATGTACAACACTGGGGCGCGGGTCCAAGAGATCCTCGACCTGCGCCCCTGTGACCTGCAGTTGGACCGGCCCCGCCAAGCGCTGCTGCACGGCAAGGGAGACAAATGCCGCTATTGCCCGCTGTGGGAGGAAACGGCCGCGCTGCTGCGGGATCTGATGCGAACCCGCAACGTGGACCCCGCCGACAAGCAGCCGCTGTTCCGCAATCGTTCCGGCCATCCCTTGACGCGATTCGGCGTGCGCTACATCCTACGCAAGCACGCCGGCACAGCCTCCCACTCCGTGCCGACACTGGCCAGCAAGCGCGTCCATCCCCACGTCCTGAGGCACACCGCCGCCTCTCACTTCCTGCAGGCGGGCGTGGACATGGTCACGATCGGGCGCTGGCTGGGCCACGCCAACGTCTCGACGACCAGCATCTATGCCGAAGTGGACCTGGAATCGAAACGCCAAGCCGTGCGCAAGGCCAAGCCGCTGCTGAACACGGACCCTAGCTCCGCGGACTGGCGAACCAACGCTGATACCATCAGTTGGCTGGAAAGCCTCTGAGCGTTCGCTGCGACCACCCAGTAATGTGGAGTTTCTTCCACTCAAGTCCTCAATGATCAAGGACTTATGGCTTGAACTCCACATTACCCACTACTCCACATTTGGGGTTAAATGTTCAGCTGCACATTTAACCCCGATCCGGGAGTACTCCTGCGCCTTGTGCTCGGCGTCATTCTCCGCCGTCGACGGCGACGCCACCTCCAGCACGAAATCCGGGGCCTTTCCTTCCTCCCAGATCCGGTACGTACTGCGGTTCTTAGGGCTCACCCCGAACACCACGAGCACGTCCGGCTGCAGCCAGAGATTGTTATCGTCACGCTGGTAGTACACCGCCAGTTCCATCGCCACCAGCACGTCCGTGCGGTCCCGGAAGTGGTTCCGCAAGGCCGCCGCTGCTTGCAACACGGCATCGCCGTGCGCGATGCTCTGCGCGATCCAATTCCGTTCCGGGTATTCGATCTCGTCCGGCTTCGGAGACGCTTCGGCAACGGCTGTGGCCTGCCCGGAAAGTTCGGTGTCTGTGGCGGTCGTGAAGGGCATCTCACAGCGGGCAGCGCACGCACACGCCGCCCGGAGATGATACTAGCACCGTGTCAGGGCGCGTCCACGGACCCGCCGCTGTCATGCACCGATGTAGTTGAGGTCGATGTCTGCCGACAACCTCGGGTGGCTGAGGACGAACAGGTTCAAGGCGGTGCCCCCCTTCAATACCCACTTCCCCCTCAGCGACGGGTGTGAATTCAGGACGTTCAGAAGATGCGCTAGATGGAGAACCTTGTCTACCGTACCCTCGTCGAACCCGTCGGGTCTGGCGATACTGAGGATTTCCGCTAGGGAGAATCTCACAGCATTTCCCCCCAGGACCGATCTAGGATTTTGGCTGGGATCATGAGGTTCCAGCGCTTGACCCAGCGGCAGCCTTTGGGTCGGCCGCGTGTCAGGTAGTGTGGCCGGCGCGGACAGAGTTCGCGCAGCGCCTCGAGATGTGCCTCTTCCACCATCAACGGCTTGCGCTGCTGCTCCAGGAAGAATCCCACCTTGGCGGCGGTAGTCGCGTTCCCCAGCAGTCGGGTGTAGGCGATGACCTGATCGAGGTCAAAGAACTCCACGGACTCCAGTGACCGCCAGATCTCCTCCCAGCCTCCGGACAACTCCGGCCGGCCCAGCACATCCACCAGAGTGCGCTCGTGGTTAGTCACCCGTAGTGCTACGCCAGAGCGATCATGGCGTGTGACCCCGAACATCGCCTCGCCCTTCGCCAAGAGCGGCAGTGGTGTGGGCGCACCCCGGAACTCGTGCGACTGGAAGGTGAGCGGGAGCGACCTGCCCGCCGAGACATATACCAGCTGCCAATGGGCCGAGTAGGCCCTGCCATGGAATTCCAAGGCCGTGTGATAGGCCAGCACGGCGTCTTCGGTCATCTTGGCCGCCACCAAGTACGGATCGACCGCCATGGAGGCCGCGTCCGTGCTCCAGGGCACGGTCGCATATAGGCCGCGACGCACTCGAAGGATGCGGCTCTGGTTGCGGTGATAGGCCAGCAGAGAGTTGCGTGTGTTCGTGTTGCGCGATCCCCGATCGTGCAGATAGCGGTCCAACTCGTCTACCGTAAACACAGGGTGCCGTTCCAAGAAGCGGTTGAGCCTGACGGGACCGTTCGTTTGATGATCGGTCGACATAACACTAGTTAATTTAGTTGTTTTCAGTCAATCTGTCAAAAACAATTTGGCGAAACGTCGAAACACAAGGCAGGTTGCTCTGGGTCTCTGACCTGAAACACCATCATCCTATTGTTCCGTGGGGTGCGGTTCTTCGTAGCTGAGCGCTGCGCGAGCAAGCAAACTGGACCGGGTTTCGCCTTCTCGCTCCGCCGCCTCGCCCACGATTGCCAGAACCCGCGCTGGACCGTGATGTTGATCCGCCTCGTCTTACTCTAGCTTGGAGACATCGACATTCACGAGCGCCCAGACGCCGCCCTTGTAATGCTCGCTCGGCGCGTTTCGAGCGATTCCCTTGCGGGTGTGGATTCTCCGTCCATCAGCAGTCCCTCCAGATGGCGGGAGATGGCCTCTTGAGTAGATTCGACGGCTTCCTCAAGCGTATCGCCGGACGGTGACGCGTAGCGGAAGTTACTTGGCTGCTCGGGACCCCCGAGTGTTCTTCGGAACTGGCCAGCGGCGGGTACCGGAAAGCCTGACCGTGACTTGGCAGAGCTGAGCTGCGTCGATGCACGAGGATCTGCATGCCAACGCGGTGAACGCGATCTCAGAGACGCCCGGCTGTAGCCCGGTTCCCCGCTGAGTGCCCCTTGCTCTGTTGCGACCGCGGAGGATTCGCTTGCGCCGGGCCGCGGCCAGCTTGGTAGACTCTGTTTCGCTTCGCTGATCGCGAGTTGAACCGCCATGCAGTTGATTGTCCAATGCGCCGTCGTCGCCGGAATTCTCGCCGGCCTGCTCCCGGCTGCCACTCCTCCCCCCAACGTGATCGTGGTTCTGGTAGACGACTTGGGCTGGATGGATTTGGGCTGCCAGGGCTCTGACTTCTACCGCACCCCGAACATCGACCGCTTGGCTGCAACGGGCATGCGGTTTACCGATGGCTACGCCTCGTGTGCGGTCTGTTCGCCGACGCGGGCCGCCTTGATGACCGGACGGTCGCCGGCCAGGCTTGGCATCACCGACTGGATCCGCGCCGAGTTCCAGCTCACCGCGCGCCAGTGGCCTAACGTCCGGGACAGGTTCGGCTACCACCGCACGGGTAGCGCCGACCGTGAATTGCTCACTCCCGTGAACGAGTTGCAGCTGCCACACAGCGAGATCACGCTGGCTGAGTTGCTCAAGCCGATCGGGTACGCCAGCGCCTTCATCGGGAAGTGGCACTTGGGAGGACGGGGTCACTTGCCGGTTGACCAGGGCTTCGACGAGAACTACGGCGGATGGGACTATGGCCAGCCGCCTTCATACTTCGACCCGTTCGTGGAGCTTCCGCGGTTGCCGATGGGCATCCCTACGCTCGCGCCGCGGCAGCCTGGGGAGTATCTGACAGATCGCGAGGCAGACGAGGCCGTCGCGTTCATCGAGCGCAACAAGGAACGGCCGTTCCTGCTGTACCTTTCGCACTACGCGGTGCATACGCCGATTCAGGCCAAAGAGGACTTGATCGAGCAATACGAGCGTCGCCGGGATGGCCAAGGGCAGGACGATGCTGTCTACGCGGCCATGGTGCATAGCGTGGATGACGCCATGGGGAGGGTGCTCGAGACCCTCGACCGAACCGGCCTCACTGATCGCACATTGATCGTGTTCACAGGCGACAACGGCGGGCTCGACCGTCAAGGCCGCCCGACCGAGAATGCACCCTTGCGCAGCGGCAAGGGCTATGCCTACGAAGGTGGGCTGCGGACGCCTTGGATCGTGCGCTGGCCGGGTGTCACCGAGGCCGGGGCGGTTTCCCGGGAGCCGGTTGCCAGCATCGATCTATTGCCCACGATTGCCGCCGCCGTCGGAACCAGGCCACCCGCCGACCGGGAGATCGATGGCATTGACTTGGGTCCGGCCCTGCGGGGCGGCAACCTCCCTGAGCGGGCGCTCTTATGGCACTTCCCGCACTACCGGCACGGCCCGGGCCACGATCCGTACTCAGTGGTGCGCAAGGGAGACTGGAAGCTGATCCGCTTCTACGATCCGGCCAAGACCGAACTCTACAATCTTGCCGACGACCTCGGCGAAGCCAACGATCTGGCAGCCTCGGAACAGGAGCGGGCCGACCAGCTCTCAGCCCTATTGGACGAGGGTCTCGAAGCCGTCCGCGCACGAATGCCGATCGCGACGCAATAGGCCTCGTGATTCAGCTGCTCTAGGCTTGTCCCAGCAACTCGAGGAAACGGCCGGTCGATGCGATGCCCATGTGAAAATTCCGCAGGCTGAACTTCTCGTTGGGCGCGTGTAGCGCGTCATCAGGCAGTCCGTAGCCCATCAGCGCAGTCGGTATGCCCAAGTGCTCCTGGAAGTCGCCCACCACGGGGATGGACCCGCCGGAGCGGATGAATACTGTCTCGCTCCCCCACACCTCTCCCAGCGCTCGGGCAGCGGTCGTAATGGCCGGGTGATCCGTCGGCGCGAGCGTGGCCGGGGCCGTGTGGATCAGGCGCACCTTGACCTCGATGCCAGCCGGGGCGTTCGCGGCGGCGAAGTCTTGCATGAGACGCAGGATCTCTTCCGGATTCTGGTCGGGGACCAGCCTCGCGCTGACCTTGGCCGTTGCGCTCGCGGGGATCACCGTCTTGGCGCCCGGTCCCATGAATCCTCCCGGAATGCCGTGAACCTCGAACGTAGGCCTTGCGCCGACGCGCTCGAATACGCTGTAGCCAGGCTCGCCGGTAAGCGTCGAAGCGCCGACCTCCGTGCGCCTGTAGCTGTCTTCGTCGAACGGGATGCGGTCCCAGCTGGCCTTCTCTGCCGCCGAAGGCTCTTGGACCCGGTTATAGAAGCCCGGAATCAGCACGCGGCCGCTTGCGTCCTTGCACTTGGCCAGCAGCTCGACGAGTCCGAAGACGGCGTTTGGAGCGACCCCGCCGAAGAGGCCCGAGTGCAGGTCGCTCTCGGCGCCCTTGGCGAGCCACTCGGTATAGACCATGCCGCGCAGGCCGGTGCAGATGGTCGGGGTTTCCGGCGCATACATCGCCGTGTCGGAGACCAGCGCCGCGTCCGCGGCCAGCCGTTCTTTGTTGGAAGCGACGTAATTGGCAATCATTTCGCCGCCGACTTCTTCTTCGCCCTCGATCAAGAACTTTACGTTGACCGGGAGCTCCCCGTGAGCCTGGCGAAGAGCTTCCAGAGCCTTGATGTTGGCCAAGACCTGGCCTTTGTCGTCGGAGGCGCCGCGAGCATACACTTGGCCGTTGCGCACCGTGGGTTCGAACGGGGGCGAGTCCCACTCATCCAGCGGGTCCACCGGCTGGACGTCGTAGTGGCCGTATAGCAGGATGGTGGGCTTGCCAGTGGCGCCAAGCCATTCGCCGTACACCAGAGGGTGCCCGCTGCCCTCGATCAATTCCACCGATTCGAGGCCCGCTTGACAGAGTTGCTGCTTGGCGAATTCGGCGGCCCGACCAATGTCGGGCTTGTGCTCGGGCAGGGTGCTGATACTGGGGATGCGAACGAAATCGAACAGCTCGTCCTCAAAGCGCGAGCGTTGCCGATCCGCGAAGTCTAAAAAGGATGGCATGAATCCTCAGGATACCGGTCGTTCCGATTCAAGCCGCGTTCGACAGGGCTCGGGCTGCGCAGTTTTGGCGTACCTAGGGCTGCCGATCTGCGCTTGACCAGCTTCATCGCTCCATAGACCGCTCAACTCGGCCCGTGCTGGGTGAGGGCCGTCTCGAATAGAGGCGGCACGGTGCCGTTCCCGGCGGGCGTGCCAAGATGGGACTCGTACCTGCATGAAGACCGCCATCATTGGCTTGCCCCAAGTCGGCAAGACATCGCTGTTCAAGATTCTTACCGGCGTTGCGGCAGAGAGCAGGGTCGGAGCCACCAAGGTCCAGCTTGGGATTGCTAGGGTGCCGGACGCCCGGCTTGATGCCTTAGCCGAGACCTTCGAGCCTCGCAAGGTCACGCCCGCCACGGTGGAATACGCCGATATGCCCGGGCTCTCGCGAGAGGCGCTGCGCGAGCCGAGCTACATCGGCAGCCTCCGCACGGTCGATGCTTTCGCCCATGTCCTAAGGCTGTTTGACGACGACACCGTGATGCATGTCGAGGGCGGTCTGGATCCATTGCGAGATTGGGCCAACATCGACTTAGAACTCGTATTGAATGATCTACAGGTGGTGGAAAACCGCCTTGCGCGTTTGACCAAGGATCTCAAGCGGGGCAGAGATGCGAACCTGCAGGCCGAGCACGACCTGCTACAGCAGTGCCGCGCATGGCTGGAGCAGGAACAGCCGCTCCGCCAAATGGAATTGGGCGCCGATCAGGCCAAGCTCCTAAAGGGCTTTCAGTTCCTGTCGGAGAAGCCGATGCTGCTCGTGCTCAATATCGGCGAGGAGCGGACGGACGAAATGGAACAATTGCAAGCCCGGTACGAGGCCGAGCTTGTTCAGGGGCGCAAGAACCTGGCGCTCTCTACCGTTTGTGGCAGCGTCGAATCGGAGCTGGTGGATCTCGACGAGGACGATCGCCAAGAGTATCTCGAAAGCTACGGACTCGCGAGTTCGGGCATCGAGCGTCTCGTGGCGGCGACCTACGACCTGCTGGGGCTGATGTCGTTTCTCACGGCCGGAGAAACCGAGTGTCGCGCTTGGACCATTCGGCGTGGGGCCACGGCCGTCTCGGCCGCAGGAACCGTCCATACCGATTTCGCCAAGCGCTTCATAAGGGCGGAGACGATCCAGTGGGACGCTCTCGTCTCGCACGGCGGTTATACAAAGGCCAAGGAAAGCGGCGAGTTACGCCTTGAGGGAAAGGACTACGTCGTCCAAGACGGAGACGTTCTGGTGTTCCGGCACGGTTGACACGGTTGTCAACCGCCCAGCTCAGCGCGGATCGCGGACGAACCCTTCCCGATTCGGCATCACGACCTGGGGCAGGCTCTCGCGATCCAATACATCGTCCTCGCCCACTAACCCGTTCAAGTACAGGACGTATGCGGTCACGGCGTAGACTTGGTCCGGGGTCAACGTGCCGGGCTCTTCGAACGGCATTGCCCGGCGCGTGTAGTCGAACAACGTTGTAGCGTACGGCCAGTAGCTGCCCACCGTCTTGACCGGCGGAGTCTCCTTGAGTTGTTCAGGATTGCCTATCAGTGCGGCATGGTCCCCGCCCACGCCCGCTTCGCCGTGGCACTCCTTGCAGCGCACTTCGTAAACCTGTGCGCCGTCCTTTGCGGTGCCGCTGCCCTCAGGCAGCTCGTGCCCTTCCGGGCCAATCGTCACATCCCAAGCGGCAACTTCTTCCGCACTGGCCGGGCGTCCCACTCCGTAGGACTGGGCTGAGACCATAGCCGCTCCCAGGCCGAGCAGAATCGAGACCGACAGCAAACTAGGCTTCAGCATTGGTCACGCTCCCATCGGCGGCGATCCGCCAGCCCTTGATCCGATTGCAGTGGTAGGCGGACTTCCGGCCGCGCTCTTCGATCAGCTCCGCCCGCCCGGGTTGCAGGTAGCCGGATTCGTCGCGGCAGCGCGACAGCAGGACGGTCTCGCTTCCATCCCATTCCCAAGGCAGCCGAAAGCGCGTGAACGCCTTCGAGTAGACCGGAGTCTGCAGTTCCGCTTCAGCCCAGGTCTGACCGCCGTCGGTGGAGACTTCCGCCTGCGTGATCTTGCCCCGTCCCGACCAAGCCAGCCCGGAGATCTCCAAGAATCCCGGTCCGTCGATCGCGTGTCCGCCCGAGGGCGCTGTGATGACCGACTTGGCGTCCATCTCGAACGTAAAGATCCAAGCGGTGCCGTCTTCCATTAGCTCGGTGTACTTGGATGTCTCGTCCTTGACGTACTGCGGCCCGGCGGTCAATTTGATGCGTCGCAGCCACTTGACGTTGGTGTTGCCCTCCCAGCCCGGCAGGATCAGCCGCATCGGATAACCCTGCTCTGGACGGATCGCCTCGCCGTTCTGTCCATAGGCGACGATGCCTTCTTCCAGCGCCTTTTCGAGGGTGGCGCTGCGTTGCATCAGGCACGCATCGGCGCCTTCTGCGAGAATCCACTTCGCTTCCGCTTGAATGCCGGCTTCTTCAAGCAGGGTTCGCAGCGGGACGCCCGTCCATTCGCTGCAGCTGGCTAGGCCATGACTGAGTTGAACTGTTGGAGCCCCGGCCGGGCTCCATTCTCCGCCGCTATTCCCGGAACACTCGACAAAGTGGACCCTCGAGACTGACGGCAGCCGCTTGATGTCTTCAACGGTAAATGCCATCGGACGGTCCACCAGCCCGTGGACGAGCAGCTTGTGCGTCGCCGGGTCAATTTCCGGCACGCCCGCATGGTGGCGTTCGAAGTGCAATGCCGAAGGCGTGATGATGCCGTAGGTCTGATCCAGCGGCGTCCTTGACGATGCCGCCTCGGGAGTCTGGCTTTCGCGCACTCCCCGCGCGGCCTTCTCGTACGGGCTGCGCTGCCCGTAGCGCCTCACGGGCGTGCCCAACGACGATGGTTGGTCCGGCTCCGCCGGTGCCTGGGCCTCGGGTGCGCTGCAGGCGGTCCACGCCGCGCCCGCGAGCGCGCCGGTGCCGAGAAACGACCTACGGGTTGCGTCTCGTGGTTTCATGAGTGGCTTGATTCTAGCGCGGGTGACTCGCGAATGCCGGTCTGGCCACGTCATAGCCAGCGTCATTGCAAGCGGGCGCAGGCCTGAATGGGGTTCGAGTTGAGAGCATGTCAAAGTCTGCGCTGATCACCCTAGATTCGGGCCGCTGATTGGAGTTGCCCGTCGTTTCGACTCCTGATCAGCGCTCGGTGTCTGTAAGATGGACTTGGCAATGTGCCGTCCTGGCAATCTTGGTGCGGGGCTCGCCGTCGTGGCGGCGTGGTGCGTTGGCTTTAGCGCCCAAGGCTCAGACTTCGAGTCAAGCGTACTCCCTATCTTGGAGCGGCGGTGTGTGGCTTGTCATGGCGAACAGCCGCAAGGCGGGCTCAAGCTCGACACCCAGCGACACATCTTGGAAGGAGGGCAATCGGGGGCCGCGGTGGTGCCCGGATATCCGGATCGCAGCTTGCTGCTGGCCAAGGTGGTCTCAGGGCAAATGCCCATGGGGGGTGAGAAACTGCCCGAGTCAGAGATCGACACGATCCGCCAATGGATAGATGAGGCTGGCCGGTCTGCGGCGGTCACGGCGGAGTTGCGCACGACTGAATCCCATGTGCTGCCGATCTTCCAGATGCGTTGTCAGGTCTGCCATGGCAAGCGAAAACAGGAAGGTGGCTTGGACCTGCGCACGATGGCCTCGCGCCTGAAAGGCGGTGAGTCCGGGCCCGCCCTAGTGCCTGGCAAGCCGGAGGAAAGTCTCTTGCTGCAGCGCATCGAGCGTGGCGAGATGCCCCCGCCGGACATGCTCTTCGAGAACCATGTCAAGACGCCGACCGATGCTGAGGTTGCTTTATTGCGGAAGTGGGTTGCCGAAGGAGCGCTGCCGTCTGAGAATGACGAACCCGTCGCGGACCGCCCGCTAAGCGCTGAGGAACTCTCTCACTGGGCGTTTCAGACACCGGTGCGGCCAGAGCCGCCGGAAGTGCAGAACGCTGCTAGAGTGCGCAATCCGATCGACGCCTTCATTTTGCAAGAGCTTGAAGCCAAGGGTCTCGCCCTCTCGTCTGAAGCCAGCCCTAGAGCCCTGCTGCGCCGGGCCTATCTGGACCTGACGGGAATGCCGCCGACGCTCGAGCAAGTTCGCGCATTTGCCGACGACTCGGGGCCCGGCGCATACGAGCGGCTGGTCGACCAGCTGCTTGATTCACAGGAATATGGAGAGCGCTGGGCGCAGATCTGGCTGGACTTGGCGGGCTATGCCGATTCGGAGGGCGTGATTGACGAGGACAGGCTGCGGTTGCACGCTTGGCGCTACCGCGACTACGTGATTCGTGCCCTCAATAGCGACAAGCCCTACGATCGCTTCCTGATCGAGCAGTTGGCAGGCGACGAGATAATTGACTACGCGAGCCTTGAAAGCGTTACCCAAGAGCATGTCGACACGCTCGCCGCCACGGGCTTTTTGCGCATGACTCCAGACGGCACCTACGGCTCCGCCACTGGATCAATCGCCGAGCGCTTCACTGTGGTTGCGGATGAGATCGAGGTGCTGAGTTCCGCGGTCATGGGAGTGACCGTAGGGTGTGCCCGCTGCCACGATCACAAGTACGACCCACTCTCCCAGCGGGAGTACTACAGCCTTGGGGCGGTGTTTCAGTCCGCGCTCGACCCGTATGACTGGTTGGATCCCACCGAGCGTTTCCTTGAAGTCGGTCTGGCTTCCGAGCAAGAGGCCGCTGCCGCCGCGAATGCTCCGCTAGAGGCTGAGATCGAGCAGTTGCAAGCCGAGTTCGATGCATTGGTGACGCCGTTCTTCGAACGTGAACTTGAGCGGCGTTTGGCTGAGTTGCCAGCGGATCTGCGAGAGGGCTTGAGGGAAGTGGCGAACACTCCGCGCAAGATGCGGACCGCCGCTCAGAAGCGGCTTGCCGGCGAGCACAGAGACTTGCTACAGATTCCCAATGCCGATGGCGAATGGCACCAGATCGCCGAGGCCTTTCCGGAACTGAAGGACACCGCCGGGCCGGTCAACACCAAGATCAAGGAACTGAAGGACCAGCTAATCCCTACGCCGAAGATTCGGGCCGTGTTTGACATGGGAGGCGAGCCATCGCGCACCTACCTGCTGCAGCGTGGTGATGCGCAGGCAATCGGGGAGCGCGTTTCGCCCGCTGTGCCGCGTATGCTCGCGGCTCGCACCGCGCCGCTAAATCCCGCGCCTACCAGGGCGGGCACCAGCGGGAACCGCCTGGCATTCGCGCGCTGGCTCACCGACCCCGAGCATCCTCTGACCTCGCGGGTAATGGTCAACCGCATCTGGCTCGGCCACTTCGGACGGGGCATCGTCTCCACGCCCTCGAACTTCGGCCTTACCGGGGCGACTCCCTCGCATCCCGAACTGCTGGATTGGCTGGCGACTGAATTCGTACGCCGGGGGTGGAGCATCAAGGCCATGCATCGGCTAATCATGACGTCCGCCATGTATCGGCAGACGTCCCGAGTTTCCGAGGAATCTGCCGCTGCTGATCCTGAGAACCTCCTTCTGTCACGCATGCCATTGCGGCGTATGGATGCCGAATCCTTGCACGATTCGATCCTACGCGCGACCGGCAGATTGGATGAGGAACGCTTCGGGCGTCCGGTCAAGGTCACCAAGAAAGAGAATGGCGAGATCGTTCCCGACGCAACTGAAGATGGTTGGCGGCGGGCTGTCTACGTGCTGCGGAAACGGCGCACGCCGGTCACCCTGCTAGAGGTGTTCGACGCGCCCAAGCCAGCGCCGAACTGCACTGAGCGACGAGAGTCCAACGTTGCGCCGCAAGCGCTTCAGATGATGAACGGTGAGGCGGCCCTCGAACACGCCAGGTTCTTAGCGGGTCGACTGATTGACGAGCACCCTGGCGATCGTGCGTCACAGGTTTCGGAAGCGTACGAGCGCATCTTGTCGCGACCGCCCACCGATGCCGAAACCGATCTGGCGATGAAGGACTTAGAATCCTTGGGCCAGCACTGGGTAGCCCACCTTGAGACGACAAAGCATCCCGGCCCTCGCCGCGAGGCGGCGCGCTGGATGGCCTTGGGTTCGTTCGCCCACGCCCTGCTGAACTCGGCAGAATTCCTGTACATCGATTGAGAACTGCCATGCAACGCCCCTCTCGTCGCGACTTCTTCTCTCGCATCGGCGATGGCCTCCACGGGGCAGCGTTGGCATCGCTGCTAAGCAGTGACCTCCTGGCCAGCGACGGACGTGCCACCTACGATCAGAAGCCGCGACAGCCGCATTTTGCGCCCAAGGCGAAGTCAGTCATTCACCTATTCATGAACGGTGGGCCGAGCCAGGTCGACCTGTTTGACCACAAGCCGGAGCTGGAGAAACATGCTGGAGCCGCGGCTCCGCGCGATATCGCCAACCAACTCGAATTTACCGACGAAGTAGGCACGTTGATGCCTTCCCCGTACGGCTTCAGCCGACACGGCCAGTGTGGCATGGAGATTTCGGATCTCTTGCCGGGTCTCGGCAGCGTCGCGGATGACATCACGCTAGTCCGCTCGATGTACGGCGAGCATTTTAACCACGAACCGTCGTTGTACCTGATGCATTCCGGACGCACCCTGCCGGGGCGGCCCGCCTTGGGGGCTTGGGCAGTCTATGGGCTGGGAACCGAGAACCAAAACCTGCCGGGCTATATCGTTCTCGACGACCCGCTCGGCTATCCGATCAACGATCTTCAGAATTGGCAGTCCGGATGGCTCCCGCAGGTCTACCAAGGCACGAAATTCCGTGCGGAAGGGCCACCGGTATTGAACCTGCGGCGGGAGCAGGAGTTGCCTAGCCCGCTGATGGAAGCCGAGCGGGCGCTGGTGCGCCGACTGAACCTGGCCCATCGGGACGCTAGGCCGCTGCAGCCGCAACTAGATGCGCGCATCGAAAGCTACGAACTGGCGGCCCGCATGCAGATGGCTGCGACCGACGTTGCTGACCTATCGTCCGAGAGCGAGGCGACGAAAGAGATGTACGGAATGAACGACGAGCGGACGCGGGCCTACGGAGCGCGTCTGCTACTGGCGCGGCGCATGGTCGAGCGAGGCGTGCGCTTCGTGCAGGTCTTCATTGAGTACCAGATCTGGGACAACCACCTGAATCTAGATCGCGAGCTCGGCTATGCGTGCGCCAAGACCGACAAGCCAGTTGCGGCGCTGATCAAGGATCTGAAACAGCGCGGCCTGCTGGACTCCACCCTAGTGATCTGGGGCGGGGAATTCGGACGAATGCCTCTGGCACAGGTCGGTCAGGCGGGCACTACTGGTCGTGACCATGGCCCGGCCGGCTTCAGCATTTGGATGGCCGGGGGAGGTGTCAAGGGCGGACATGTCCACGGTGCCACCGATGAGATCGGGCACAAGGCCGTCGAAGATCGCGTCAGCGTGCATGATTTCCACGCGACGATGCTGCACCTACTGGGTCTGGACCCTGAGAACTTGGTCTTCAACGTGCATGGCCTCGAAGAGCGCCTCATCGGCCAGTATCCGGCTCGCGTGGTCAAAGAGATTTTGGCCTAGCGACCCTGTTCTCAGTGCGAGAATTTCAACCCGAGTTTGTCACGACCCCGCTTAAATCGCCGAATTCCGAGCGATTTTTCGTCGAATTGACCGCATCCGCGATCTCTTCGGCCGGATAAACCCTTTGTTTTGCACGAGTTTGCCCGGACGCGCAGGAACGCCAGCCGCTTGTAGTGACATAAAATTATCATGTTTCCTATATATTTCTTGTATGTTCGCCCGTGTCTGCGCCATGCTGGGTACACCGTGTTCATCCGCCGCGTCCAGACCCGCCCCCGCGCCGGCTCCGCACAACCCTATGCCTCCTTCCGCCTCGTCCGCAGCATCCGCTCCGGCAACTCCGTCCGCCAGCTCACCCTGCTCAATCTCGGCGCCCACTTCTCCGTGCCTCAGCCTCAGTGGCCCGCTCTCTGCGAGCTGGTCGCTGCCATCCGCTCCGGCCGCGCGCCGCTCATCGAGCCGGACCCCGACCTGCTCCAAGCCGCCCAGCAGATTGCCGACCGCCTCAGCCTCTCCGCCTTGCCCGACACCGCCTCCGCCGATCTCGCCCACGTGCATCTCGACTCCCTCGACCACCGCTTCGTACGCTCGGTCGGCCCCGAACGGCTCGCCCTGCACGCCTTGCGCGAGCTCCGCTTTGCCGACGCCCTGCGCGACCTCGGCGTCTCTTCCCGCGACGCCCGCATCGCCGCCGCCCTCGTCCTGGCCCGCATGCTGCACCCCTCTTCCGAACGCGAGGCGCACGCTTGGCTCAGCCACCACTCCGCCGCCCTCGAACTGCTCGGCCTCGACTCCGGCGCACCCCTGTCGCTGGCCAAGCTGTACCGCATCGGCGACTTGCTCTGGCACCACCGCGAGGCCCTCGAGACCGCCCTCTTCCGGCGCGAGCGCAGCCTGCTCGAGCTGGCCCCCACGATTGCCTTCTACGATTTGACCAACGTGCACTATCACGGCCGCCCGCGGTCCGACCTGCAACACGGCCGCTCGAAGCAGAAACGCAATGACTGCCCTCTGGTCACGCTCGGGCTGACGCTGGACGCGGCCGGCTTCCCCTGCCGCAGCGAGATCCTGCCCGGCAACGTCTGCGAACCCGCCACGCTGGCCAAGGCCATCAGCCGCTTGGGCCGGCTGCTCGGCGACGGTCCGCGCCCGACAGTGGTCATGGACGCCGGGCTGTCGACCGCCGAGACGATCGCCTGGCTGTGCGCCCAAGGCTACGACTGGATCACGGTGCGCCGCGGCGGCGCGGACCCGCCCGCCGCGGATCCCGAGCTGAGCTTCCGCACCCGCCACGGCACGGCCGCCAAAGCCTGGCGGCTGCGCACCCGGGACGGCGAGAGCGAGCTGTGCCTGTGGAGCGAGGAGCGCCAGGCCAAGGACGACGCGATCCTAGCCAAGCAGCGGGAACGCTTTGAGAGCGAGTTACAGGCGCTGCACGCGGGGCTGACGCAGAAGGGCTGCACGAAGCGCTACGACAAGGTGGTCGAGCGGCTGGGCCGGCTCAAGGAACGCTACAAGCGGGTTTCGGGGCAGTACGAGCTGCGCGTGGAGCGCGCCCAGGCCGCCCGCGACACCAGCGACGAGTCGGCCGGCGCGGCGGGCCGCAAGGGGCAGCGCAAACAGTCCAGCCAGCCGCCGCTGGCCGCAGCGGTGCGCTGGCAGCGCAATGACCAGCATGCGCGCAAAGACGCCCGGGCCGGCACGTACGTGCTGCGTACCAGTCACACGGACTGGGACCTGGAGCGCGTGGCGCGCACCTACTGGCAACTGACCGAAATCGAAGCCACCTTCCGCAGCCTGAAGTCGGAGATCGGCTTGCGGCCGATCTGGCACGCCAAACAGGACCGCATCCGGGCGCACCTGTTCATCGCCGTGCTGGCTTACCATGGCGTGCATTTGCTGCGGCGCCGTCTGGGTGCGCAGGGCATGCACGACAGCTGGGAAACGATCCGCCGCAAGCTGGCGAACTGGATGCGCCTGACGACCACGCTGGTGACCGCCGGCGGGGAACGCATCGAGTGCCGCCAAGACACTCGCCCCGACCAAGCAGCGGCCGCACTGGCCCGGGCGGCCGGCGTACAGCCGCAACTGCACCGCGTCCGGACCCGCACGCCGATTGAGTGAAATCGCCGCCTGTTGAAACAAAATGTAGTGACATACTGGATGTGTGCAAAATGTTATGTCATTGGTGTGTCACGACTTATGTGTCCAAGAAAACCTAAAATGACGAACTCAGGTCAAGCTGAAGCTAGGGGTTGCCGGGTGACCGAACGGCGAGATCTCCTTGGGTTCCCGCTGCGCCCCTCTGCCTCCCTGCTCAGTCTTCGGAGCAAACTTGTCGAGGGCTGCTACCGCTTCGGTGAATAGTATTCGCCGAATACTGGCCTGTGCTACTTGGCCCGCGCGACTGCGCTTCTGACTTAGAGACTTAGAGAGTGAGAACTAAAGCAACCGGCACTGATGGGGTACTCCTGCCTTCGCCGCGTTCTCCGGTTAAAGAAACGCTCGGTTGAGAGTCCAACTCACTCTTGCATCACCCAGCGTGGGAACTACCCTTGCAAGATACGGCCTTCGAGTGAGCAAATGGGACGCTTGGGCAGCTTGTGGAGCCCAGCCGAGGGCCTTGATTCCGAGCCCGCGACGATCTAACCGGGCCTGTATTCTAGTGCTGTGATCCGACGCGAATTCCTCCAGTCCTCGCTTGCCGCCGCCGGCTCCACGCTACTTCCGAGCTGTAGCGATTCCGGGCCAGAGCAGGGGGCGGCCAAGCGACCGAATGTCGTTTTCATCCTTACCGATGACCAGCGCTGGGACTGCCTCTCGGCAGCTGGCCATCCGTTCCTAAGAACGCCCAATCTCGACCGGCTCGCCAACGAGGGTGTGAGGTTTGCCAATGCGTTCGTCACCACCTCGCTCTGTTCCCCTGCGCGGGCCAGCTTCCTTTCAGGACTCTACGCGCACTCGCACGGTGTGATGAACAACTTCACCGAGTACCCCGCTGACTTGGCGAGTTTCCCCGTCGCCCTGCAGGATGCCGGCTACGAGACCGCCTATATCGGCAAGTGGCACATGGGCGAGGACAACGACGAGAAGCGCCCCGGCTTCGACTACTGGATCAGCCACAAGGGCCAGGGCCAATACTGGGACACCACCTTCAACGTCAATGGCGAGCGCGGTGAGGTCAAGGGCTACTACTCGAACGTCGTCACGGACTTCGCCGTCGACTGGCTCGAACAGGAGCACGAAGAGCCGTTTCTTCTGTGTCTCGGCCACAAAGCGCCACACGGCGTCTGGATTCCCGATACGCCCTACGAGCAGGTCTACGACGACCTTGAAGTGACCGAGCCCGAGACCGGGCGCCTACTCGAACCGCTGCCTGACTGGGTCCGCGAGCGCATCGAGACGTGGCACGGAATCGATGGCAACCTCTACGGGCTGGAGGACTTCGGCAAGTTTATCCGCAACTACCATGCGACTATCCTCTCGGTTGATGACTCGGTCGGTCGCATCTATGACGCACTCGAGCGGACGGGCAAACTCGATGAGACGCTGATCGTATTTGCCGGCGACAATGGATTCCTGCTGGGCGAGCACGCCTCGATCGATAAGCGCACCATGTGGGAGGAGTCGATCCGCGTGCCGCTGCTGGTGCGCTATCCTCCACTGATCGATCAGCCGCGAGTCGTCGAGCAGCAAGTGCTGAACCTAGACGTCGCGCCTTCGATTGTCGACATCTGCGGGCTACCGCCGCTTGGCGACATCCACGGTCGCAGCTTCAAGCAACTCGTCAGCACGGGTGAAGATCCGGGTTGGCGCAAGAGTTGGCTTTACGAGTACAACTTCGAGACCCAGTTCCCGTACACGCCGAACGTGCGCGGCGTTCGCACAGACGAGTGGAAGTACGTGCACTACCCCAACGGCGAAGGCCGACCCGAAACCCACAAGGCCGAACTTTATCGCGTTGCTGACGATCCGCTCGAGAAGCGCAACCTCATTGACGACCCGGCGCATGCCGACAAGCTGGCCGAGCTCCAGGCTGAGCTTGAAAGGCTCAAGCGGGAGACCGGTGCGCTTCCGGATGAGATGCCTGTCGACCCGGAACTGCGGATGGAACTGCCCGACAAGGACATTCGCTAGCCCAACGGCCCCGAACCAGCCTATGGCCAAGCTCAGTCTTGGGCTGCGTGATTGAACTGAGGCAACTCTCCAGATTTCAATCATTTAAGCGATTTCGACAAGCTTCGGCTTGGTACGCTCTTGGACGGTGTCACGGCGTTTTCGCCGGGCCGCTACTGGCTAGGTTGACACCTTCGGCATACTGCCGACAGCCTCTTTGGGTTCGGTCGACCACCGTGCTGGGCGCGTTTGGAGCCCAGGCACCTCAAACACGCGCTCGTGCGGTGGTATCGGACGTCAAGAGTCTCTTTGCCTCAGGAATCTCCGGCTTGCGAATGCACTCGGTCCAGTTCGTCGAGCACCGCCAATCCGTGCTCGACTTCGCCGCGGGCCGCTCGCAACCGGAAACGCATCTCGGTATCGTGCTCGGTCAACGCACGGACGGAGAGTTCCTCCATCAGTTTGTTTACGCTCACACCGCGTTGCGCGGCGATCGCCGCCAAGCGGTCTCGAACGGCATCAGGTAACCGGATCGTCAATGTTGCCATGTCAGTCCTCCTCCTTCAGCCAGTTGCCAAGCGAACCGAACCATTTGCAAGGCGGTTGCTCGATGCTACGATCCGATCGGTGGTACCGACAGCCGACGGCAGATCTTGCGGACCAGTGGCATTGGGATCTCTGTATGGCGGGGTACAGCTTCAACTACGCCTGTTCTTGGATTCGATCAAAGCGAATAAACTGTGCACCTTCGCGCTTGAGATAACAGCCATGCTTGCGCAGGTGTCGCAGAAGGCCGACACGCTTCATTGCACGATGATCGCGTCACGCTCGGCGTCAGCCGGTAATCCGCGAAGGCCTTCTTCACGCCGGTCCTCAAGAACCAACGCGATGGCTTGCGCAAGACTCGCTCTCGCTTCGTCCTTCGTTCGTCCCTGACCGTTAGCGCCTGGGATTTCGGGGCAGTACGCGATGATCCATTCCTCGTCACGCTCGAAGATCGCTGTGAATTCGTTTTGCATTGCCGGAATCGGCATTCTACCAGCGAATCTCGCCTCGAAGCTCCAATCGGTAGTAGTGGGGTTCTGTCAACAGATGGGCGACTAGTTCGAGAGTAGTCGTGCCGGAAACGGCCTTGAGAGACGGAGGCCGAACAGCGAGGCAGATTCCGGAGGCGTCGCGTCGTCTGTTCCACCTAGCGGCAGTCGCCACCGATCAATGCCGCCGGCAAGGCGCGCCGACGAGCGCCGAGCAGCGAAAGCCGAATCTAGCCATGGATTCAGACATTCCGGTCCCGCCACCCCGACGCCCTGCAGCTGGCCGATACGTGCTAAATTCTGTGTGGCCCCGGGGCTTGCGGGCGACCTGAAGACCGGTCAGCGCGCTCTGCGCTAACACAACCATGAAGATTTTTCCGACTCTCGCGCTCGTCACAGTCGCGCTCGCTGCCTTTGCCGTCTCGTGTGCGTCGGATGTGACCCCCTCAACCAAGGAGATCGCACTCGCTGAGCTGCGTGACAAGATCGCCGGCGGCTGGGCCGGCCAGATGATCGGGGTCACCTTTGGCGCTCCTACCGAATTTCGCCACCTCGAAAAGATCATCGCCGAAGAAGACCTGCCGCAGTGGGACCCGGCCATGGTGGAGAACTCGCTTCGCCAAGACGACCTCTACGTCGACATGACCTTTGCGCAGGTGCTGGACGATAAGGGGCTGGACGCGACCACAGAAGACTTCGGCGCCATGTTCGGGGATGCCAAGTACCGTCTCTGGCACGCCAACCTAGCGGCCCGCAGGGCGCTCAAGCGCGGCGTGCCGGCCACGCTCAGCGGTACGCCGAAGTACAACGCGCACGCGAATGATATCGACTTCCAGATCGAGGCTGACTTTGTGGGATTGATGTGCCCCGGCCTGCCCCAAGCGTCCAATGACCTTTGCTATCGCGCCGGTCGCGTCATGAATCACGGTGATGGGATCTACGGCGGCATGTTCGTCAGCTGCATGTACGCGGCGGCCTTCTTCGAAAGCGACCCAGAACGACTGGTCGAGGCCGGGCTGGCCTGCCTTCCGCCCGAAAGCCCGTACGCAATGACGATCGCGGATGTGCTCGCCTGGTCGAACGAGCATCCCGACGACTGGATCGAGGTTTGGGGTCTGATCGAGGACAAGTGGAACGACCGCGAGCCCTGTCCGATCGGCGCCACCCAGCCTTTCAATATCGACGCCAAGATCAACGGGGCCTACGTTGCGCTGGGAATGCTGTATGGCGAGGGCGATTTCGGCAAGACAATGACCATCTCCACCCGTTGCGGGCAGGATTCTGACTGCAACCCAGCCAGCGCCCTCGGCATTCTCGGCGTGGTCATGGGCTACGAGGGTATCCCCGACGAGTTCAAGAGCGGCATCGAGAACATGGCAGATGAGAAGTTCAGCTATACCAGCTACTCGTTCCGCACGATCGTGGATAGCACCTACGACCGCGCCATCTCCATGGCAGAGCGCCACGGAGGGCGTGTCGACGGCGACCGGCTTGTGATCGCTGTCCAAGACGCCGTCCCAGCCGCGCTTGACATCTGGGACGACTATGGGTCGCCGGTCGAACGCATTGCGGTTACCGATTCACGCTGGTCTTGGAAGGGAGAGTGGACCGAGTCCACGACGAGAAGGCGCTCGGCGTATACCGTCAAGACCAGTTCGCAAGAGGGGTCCGAAGCGCTGGTCGAGTTTGAGGGCACTGGCGCGATCATTACGGCATCCTTCGTGCCCACCGGCGGCCAAGCCGATGTCTACCTCGATGGCGAGTTCTCTCGCACCGTCGATACTTATCCGGATGAGGACTCGTTCAAGCGCTCTGACGCGCTGTGGCACGACTACTACCTTGAGGACGGCAAGCACACGTTGCGAGTCGTCGTGCGGGGCGAGCCCTACCACGGCTCAGCGGGCTCCGAGATCCAACTGCTTGATTTAGTGGTGTTCCGCGGAGCTCGGCAGCTCTAGTCTGGAGCGGCGACATTCAGGCCTAGCCGTACTTCCTCGGTGAGCGCCTCGCGGGAAGTCTCATCTGCGATTGCTCTTGGATCGTTTCGAGCACACCATTCCACTGAATCCACCTAACGCCAGCTCGTTGCCGCGCCATCTGTAAGCGTTCGAGGAGGGATGTGGAGCTAGCCATTGAGAATCTGCTTCCAATTGGGGCAGGGTGCTCGGAGCAATCGAAACAATGCCGTCATCAGCCGCGGGTCTCCGTCAGGCGGCCACTCCACAGACGCTCGACAAAATCGGGGGCAGGCAAGACCTCGATGCCGTCATCGGTGCGCCACAGCTTGGGCTCCAAGCACACTACTACCCGCCGTGTCCTGCGAGGCACTTCTTGCTCCAACGCCTTCAGCCCTTTCAGGTGCCCGCTGTGGATGCGAGAGCTAGCCTTGGCTTCGACCGCGAGATCGATGTCGTCGACCACGAAGTCGACTTCCAAGCCGCTTGGAAGGCGCCAGTACGCCAACGCGGAACTTGGCCTGGAGTACGCGAGGTAGCTCCGGAGCTCGTGATGCACCCAGTTCTCGAACGCCTTTCCGAACAACTCGGACCCCGGACGCAACCGCCCGCGACGGGCGAGAGAGTTGACCACTCCCACATCGGCGAAATAGAACTTCGGCGACATGGCGAGCCGTCGCTTGACACGCTTGCGGTAGGCAGGCAGCCAAGATCCGAGCAAGGTGTCTTCGAGAATCTGGAAGTAACCCTTAACAGTCTTGTTCGAGACCCCGCAATCTCGCGCAACGTTTGTGTAGCTGACGATGCCGCCATCGCTCAAGGAAGCCGCGTCGAGAAAATCCGAGAACGAGGGCAAGTTGCGAACCAAGCCCTCCGCGGCAATTTCCTCTCTCAGATAATCTGACACATAGGCGTCTAGGCGTGCTGCCGGGCGGCCTGACTCGTAGATCCGAGGCAGATAGCCGTGGTTGAGGATCCGCTCCAAGTCGAATTCGGATCCTAGCTCATGCGCTGTCAGGCCGAGCAGCTCGAACCGCAAGGCGCGGCCCCCAAGAAGGTTGGCCGCCCCTCTCCGGACCTTTCTGGCACTCGATCCGCAAAGGGCGAAACACAGTTTTCGATCTTCGATCAGCCCGTGAACTTCGTCCAAGAGGGCAGGCACCTTTTGGATTTCGTCGATAACTATTTGTCGAGCAGGGTCTGGAGGATCCGCCTCGATCTCTAGTCGGAGAAGCTCGGGGCGCGTAGCGTACCGTCTGAATTCCTCGCTCCGTAGAAGATTGATCCAGAGACCTTCGGGGTAGCGCTGCTTCAGAAGCGTGGTTTTGCCGGTCTGGCGAGGGCCCCAAAGGAAGAAGGTCTCGGTCCCAGCAGCAGGCAGATTCAGGGAACGGTTGAACATCAAGTTCAAAATATCATGAAATAATGTACTAGCACTCCCAAATTATTCGATTTCGGCACTGCCGATGGCCGCGCGAATCGCCGAATTCTCACCGACAGCCACATCGGTGACTTCTCGAACGGCCGCATCGGCTACAATCGCCGCGATGCCGCCGATCGATCGCAGAAGGTTTCTCCAGCAAACCGCGGCCGGGGTCGCGGCCGCGAACGCCGGCTGGGCGAGTTCGGCGGCGAGTGGGATTCCACCCCATGCGGAAATCTCCGTGCCCGGAGTGCATGCCTACTCACAGCGCAGTTTGGAAGCCGGAGCGAGTGTCGACTTCCGTGTCAGCAGCGACACTCCCTATGAATTGACAGTCGGCCCGGCCGGCGCCGAGGAGACCATCGCCAGGCTGCGGGAGCCGCGCCCGTCAATGCAACCGATTCACGTGGGTTCGTACGCTCACGTGGAGGGTGGCTTGGCTGGAAGGACATTTGCTGCGCTGACGATCGAGGTCTGGATCCGCAGCTGGTCGGCCGAACGCAGGCAGGGTATCGTCACTGCCTGCGATGGCGACCGGGGCATTGGATTGTTCGTGTCCGCAGGGGGGTGGGTCGAGTTTCTGCTAGGGGATCGAAACGTCGCGCACGTGCCTCTGCATCGACGCCGCTGGCGCCATGTCGTGTTGGCTTGGGATGGAGCGTTGACCAGCCTGTACGTCGATGGCCTGTTCCAAGGCAGCTGGAAGCAGCATGAGGCCATTGCGGCCGTCGAAGCGCCGCTGCGTCTTGGAGCGTCCGGAGATAGCGGCCGGGCGGCCGAGTTCCTTGATGGCGACATCGCGATGCCCGCGATTTACAGCAGAGCGCTGTCGTCCCGGGAAGCAATGGAGCGTTTCAGGTCCGGCGGGCTCGAGCCCCCTGCCAGGGATGTGCTGGCCTGCTGGCCTCTTGATGAAGAGCGCGGCGATAGGATTCGCGATATCGGCGGCGACGGTCTCCACGGAGTGATCATCAATCGCGCCACTTGGATGATCGGAGGGCCGTCGTTCGATGCTGGCTCGGTGCCGCGCTACGGCGACTACCGCCCAACGAGCGATCCGAAGCGCGGGCACGGACTCCGATTCGCCTCGGACGATCTCTATGACTGCCGCTGGGAGCCGAGCCACAGCGTCAATATCCCCGCAAGCGCCAAGCCGGGGGTTTATGTCGGCCGTTTCGCCTTCCGCCGCGAGGGCAAGCCGCTCCGCTACGATGTCGCGTTCTTGGTGCGCCGCTCCCCCGCTCGTCCCAAGGCGCCGATCCTTGTGGTTTGCTCGACCAATACTTGGCAGGCCTACAGCGCGACGCCGTTCGCGGTGAACTCCTTGGAGCCGTTCTGGGAGACGACCGGCCAGGATAACGCCCACCCGGGTGCGCCGGCCTACTGTTGCTACCGCAATCACGCGCAGGGGCAGCCGACGTACGCCGTCGGGATGAAACTGCCGTGGCCGGTAGCGGGGCCAGAGGTGATCTTCAGCCAGCGGGATCTCAGCTACAGCCACCTCATGCGCGCCGAGCTCTTCGCCCATCGCTGGCTGGAGCAGAACGGCTATGAGTTTGACGTGGCCAGCGATCACGATCTGCATCTCGACCCCGATCAACTCCGGGGCTACAAGGTCGTAGTGATCAACGGTCACAGCGAGTACTGGTCCGAGGAGTCCTATCGGGCTGTGGACGAGTTCCTGCATTCTGGCGGCGCAGCGATTGTCATGAGCGGCAACACCATGTTCTGGAGGGTGTCCTACGATGCGGACGGCTCTGCGATGGAGTGCCGCAAGCACGGCATCGACATCGGGGGCAGGGAGGGTGCCGACATCGGAGAGATCTTCCACAGCCACGACGGCCGCCGCGGCAGCTTGATGCGATTCTGCGGCTTGCCCGCTTGGAAGGTGCTGGGTTTGGAGTGTATTGGCTGGTGGCCGATTACCGAGGCCCACTTCGGGGCTTACCAGGTGGTCCGTCCCGACCACTTCCTCTTCCACGAACCGGAAGCGGTCGGGCTGCAGGCGGGAGAGATGTTCGGGCAGTCCCCGGACGGACAGCCGCCGCGCGTAGGCGGTCACGAGTCCGACGTGCGACCAAGCCTGATCCAGGCAATCACTCGACAGAACCCAGCCGGCGCGCCGGTTCCAGACGATCCGGCGGGTATCGTGCCGTTGGCACAGATCGTGGACCGCGAACGCCGGGGAATCGACTACTTCGGGCGCTGGGAACCGCTCGAGCACGGCGTGTACGCCGAAATGACGTACTGGGAGCGGCCTCAGGGCGGAAAGGTGTTTCATACCGGATGCATCGCGGGGGGCTGGGCGCTGTCGGTCGATCCCAAGATGCAGGCGCTGATGAGAAACGCACTGCACCACTTCGGAGTGAAGCGCGCCTAGCAAGATGCCTGGCCCGAGACGGTGCTCCAGTGCTTGCGCCTCGACCTCTACCCATTGAGGGCACAACTCGAGGCGCTTCGCAATCTCTAGCCACCAGTCGGCCTACGTAGCCGGAGGCAGCCGGCTGCGGGCTTGCGCCAGATCGTAGCGGGCCTGACGCCATAGCCACGATTCCGCGCTGCCCCATCCTGCGGATTCCAATCGGACGGCCATGTATGGCGAGACCGCGCAATGGCCGTGGATGACGCGGGATAGTGTCTTGCGATCCACGCCGAGCCGCTCAGCAGCCGCACTCACGGTCGCCTCGCCACCATGCTGTGCCGCTTCCGGCCCGATGCAGGCGTCCGCGATGGCCGCACCCGGATGCTGCGGATTCAGCCGCTGCCACGCATCCTCTTGCGCTTCGATCTCGCCCATGAGGCCCTCCTGTCGGTGGCGGTAGTCTGACTTCAGCTCACGGCGGGCTCTAGCAGGTGGCGAGCCACATCCCGCCAGAGACTCATGATGGCAGGTGCGGGCGGCTGTTTGCCGGCGCGAGAAAGGGCTCGCGCTGACGACGTGGATGCGCTCTTCGGACAGGCATAGCGGTGATACAGTGAATTGCGACGTATGCGGGAGAAGCGAGCACATGGTCAGCCAGGCCACCGCATGCCGGTCTTGGTGTTAACGATCATCGGTGCCGTCTGGCCGGCTACGGCCGAGGTGGACTTCGACGAGCAGGTCTTCCCGATTCTGCAACGGTCTTGCCTCGGCTGCCACGGGCCGGACCAGCAACTTCGCGGTTTACGGCTCGATGCGAGAGCGTCCGTTGTGGGCGCCTCCGCGCCGCAGTCCTTAGTGGTGCCAGGAAGCGCCCGAGCCAGCGAGCTGTACCGGCGAATTGCCGGTCTCAGTGATGGCCCGCGCATGCCGATGGGCGGCACCCTCCCTGCCGTTGAGATCGAGACGATTCGCCAATGGATCGAGGCCGGCGCGGAGTGGCCGGAGGGCACAGGCGCGGCAGAAGAAGAGGTCGGTCGGCACTGGGCGTTTGTAGCTCCGAAGCGGCCGCTGCCGCCGGGCGACCGGTCTCTCCACCCGATTGACGCGTTCGTTCGATCTAGGCTCGCTGACGCTGGCTTGGAACCTATGCCGCGAGCGAGCGACGCTGGCCTCCTTCGGCGCGTTAGTTTGGACCTGACAGGCCTGCCCCCGGCTGTGGAGGAATTGGAAGAGTTCCAGAAGGAACCGGACTATGGGGCACTGGTCGGGCGCTTGTTGGCGTCCCCTCACTACGGGGAACGCTGGGGCCGCCTCTGGTTGGATGCGGCCCGGTACGCCGATTCCGATGGCTACGAAAAGGACATGCCGCGCCAGGTGTGGTTCTACCGCGATTGGGTCGTGGACGCGCTGAACCGGGATCTTCCGTATGACCGCTTCGTGGTGGAGCAGATTGCTGGCGACTTGCTCCCAAGAGGGACCCAGCAGCAGCTTATTGCAACCGGCTACCTGCGCAACTCCATGGTCAACGAGGAGGGCGGGACAGACCCCGAACAGTTCCGCATGGAGGCGCTATTCGACCGCATGGATGCCATCGGCAAGGGTATTTTGGGTCTCACCATCCAATGCGCGCAGTGCCATTCGCACAAATACGACCCGCTCACGCACGACGAGTACTACCGCCTGTTTGCGTTCCTGAACAATGCCGACGAAGCCAAGGTGGCGGTCTATACCGCCGAGGATGCTCAAGTTCGCCAGGCAGTGATCGACGAGATCCGTGCCATCGAAGACGAACTGATGGCGTCCAATCCCGATTGGCAGTCCCGCATGGCCTCGTGGGAGCGGGAAGTGCGCGGCAATCAGCCGCAGTGGACAGTGCTTCATCCCGAGGTGGACGACCTTTCCACCGGCGGCCAGCGGTACTTGCTGCAAAGCGATGGCTCGCTGCTGGCACAGGGTTACGCGCCGACCGAGCATGTGGCCGAGTTCACCGCGCAAACGAACCTGCCCGAAATCACAGCCGTCCGGCTCGAGGTACTGACCGACCCCAATCTCCCGCTCGGCGGGCCGGGACGGTCTGTGTACGGCACCGGCGCCCTAAGCGAGTTCCGGCTGCGGGCTGCGCCCGCGGACGACCCGTCCTCGCAGCACGACATCTGGATCCGCACCTCTAGCGCGGACATCGACTTGCCCGAGCGCAGCTTGGACCCGAGAGTCTTCCCCCACAAGGAGGGCTCGGAGCGCTTCACCGGACCGATCCACTTCGCCTACGACGACTGCGTGGACACGGCTTGGGAACTCTTTGCCGGGCACGGCCGCAGCAACCAGCCGCGCAAGGCGGTCTTTGTCTTCGACCGGCCGATCAGGCACAGTTCCGGCACGCTGCTGACATTCTTCCTGGATCAGAGCCACGGAGGGTACGACAGCAACGTTGGCCAAAACAACAATCTCGGCCGGATCCGCCTCTCGGTGACCAACGCCGACGATCCGGTGGCGGATCCGCTGCCCGCACGAGTCCGCGCCATCGTGGAGCGGGGTCGCGATGGCCGCACGCCCCAAGAGGACAGGGAGGTGTTCAGCTTCTGGCGGACCGCAGTTCCGGCTTGGGCTGATGCGAACGAGCGCATCGAGCAGGCTTGGGGGCGCTTCCCGCAAGGCAACACGCAACTAGTCCTTCAGCGGCGTTCGGAACCGCGCCAGACCCACCTGCTGCAGCGCGGAGATTTCCTAGAGCCAGCGCATGAGGTCGAGCCGGGCGTGCCAGAGTTCCTCCATGCCCTGGGCGCAAGCGGCCGCCCTCCCCGCCTAGCGTTCGCCGAGTGGCTTGTCGACCGCGGCGCTCCTACAACAGCCCGAGTCATCGTGAACCGTATTTGGCAGGCGTACTTCGGCACTGGCCTGGTCGCAACCGCCGAGGACTTCGGGATGCAAGGGGATCTGCCCTCGCATCCAGAGCTGCTCGACTGGCTGGCGGTGGAGCTGATGGATAGCGGTTGGAGCTTGAAACACATCCACCGCTTGATCGTGACCTCCGGGACCTATCAGCAGGCGTCGCGCCTGACCGATCAGGCCAGCGTCGTCGATCCGGACAACCGCTTGCTGTCGCGCGGCCCTCGAGTGCGGGCTGACGCGGAGATCGTTCGGGACATCGCGCTGGCCGCGAGCGGCCTTCTGAGCCATCAGGTCGGCGGCCCGCCGGTGCACCCGCCTGCCCCGGAGTTGCTGTTCAAGCCACCCATCAGCTTCTCCGCAAAGCCGTGGCCCGCCGCGGCGGGCGAGGACCGCTACCGGCGGGCGCTCTATACGTTCCAGTACATTTCGGCCCCCTATCCGGCCTTCGAAGTCTTCGACGCGCCCAACGGGTCCACCGCCTGTGTGAGGCGCGGCCGCTCGAACACCCCATTGCAGGCGCTCACTACCCTGAACGAGGAACTCTTCATGGAAGCCGCGCGCGCCCTGGCGAGGCGAACTGTCGCGGCGGCCACGGGCGAGCGGCAGCGACTCGGCCACGCCTTCCGTTCGTGCTTGTCTAGGGAGGCCCGATCCGATGAAGCCGAGCTCCTGCTGGGGTTGCTGCGAAAGACGCGCGAGCAGCTCGCTGCCGGCCTGCTGGATGCGCGCGAACTGACCGCCGCCGATTCCGACGAGGGTCCCAGCCCGGATGATGAGGCAGCGTGGACGGTGTTGGCGAGGGCGCTGCTCAATCTCGACGAGACCATTACGAAGCAATGACTGCACCTGACACTGCAAACCCGATTGCCCGCCGCTGGTTTCTAGAGCGCTGCGGATTCGGGCTGGGAACGGCGGCACTGGCGCACCTGTTGCGCGGCGACTCGCGCGCGGCGACCCGTCTGCCGCACTTCGCGCCCAAGGCCAAGAATGTCATCTTTCTCTTCCAAGCCGGCGGGCCGAGCCATCTAGAGCTCTTCGACTACAAGCCGGAGCTGGCCAAGTTCGACGGCACGCTCCCGCCACCGGATCTGCTCAAGGGTTACCGGGCGGCGTTCATCGATCCGAATTCCAAGCTCCTAGGTCCGAAGTACAAGTTTCAGAGGGCAGGGCAGAGCGGTTTCGAGATCTCCGAGCTCCTGCCGCATCTGGCGACCGTGGTCGATGATGTCGCCTTTGTCCGTTCCACGGTCACGGACGCATTCAATCACGCACCGGCACAGCTTCTCATGAGCACCGGCGCCCAGCAGTTCGGCAGGCCCAGCATGGGAGCTTGGGTGACCTACGGACTTGGCAGCGAGTCGGAGGACCTGCCGGGCTTCATCGTTCTAAACTCGTCGGACTCGGGGCCAAGCGCGGGCACTGCTCTGTGGGGCGCAGGCTTCCTGCCCACGGTGCACCAAGGCGTGCCGTTCCGCTCGGGCGGGGAACCGGTCTTGTTCCTTTCCAACCCGCAGGGAATCACCGACCGTGTCCAACGCGACACCCTCGATGCGATCAACGGGATGAACCGCATCCAGCTCGAACGAGTGGGGGATCCGGAGATCCAGACCCGAATCCGGTCGTTCGAGCTCGCGTTTCGCATGCAGAGCGCCGCTCCAGCCCTGATGGACATCAGCAACGAGGCTCCCGATACGCTGGAGCTGTACGGGGCCGAGCCGGGCAAGGCTTCGTTTGCCAACAACTGCCTGCTGGCCCGCCGGCTCGTGGAGCAGGGGGTGCGGTTCGTGCAGCTCTACCACGAGGCTTGGGACCACCATGCCAACTTGACCAAGGGAATCCAGCAAGTCGCCAAGGATGTCGACCAAGGCTCGGCAGCGTTGATCAAGGATCTCAAGCGGCGCGGCTTGCTGGATGAGACCTTGGTTCTGTGGGGCGGGGAGTTCGGGCGGACGCCCATGACTCAAGACACTAACGGGATCGGTGACGGGCGCGACCACCATCCCGGAGCCTTTACAACGTGGATGGCGGGAGCCGGGATCCGCCGCGGCATTACCTTGGGCCGGACTGACGAGCTAGGCTTCCGCACGGTCGAGGACAAGGTTCATGTCCACGACTTGCACGCGACGGTGCTGCACTTGCTTGGCTTCGACCACACCAAGTTGACCTACCGCTTCCAAGGGCGTGATTTCCGGCTGACCGACGTGAGTGGAGAGGTGGTCGAGAAACTGCTGGTGTGAGCGTTACAAGGCGCTGTTGGGACACGGCATCTGGATTCCAGAATGAGAACCACAGGGCTGGCCGCAGTATGCAAGCTGCCGTCGAAACTGTGCTTCGCAGCGCGGGTCCGTGCTGGCTCGGTATCGTTGCGACCATGGCCCGGCAGGAGCTACGATTCGCAGCCTAGGGCAAACTTGATCGCGCTACAGACTTCCCGCAACCGCGCGGCACTCAGCTGGGCTATCCGCGTTTCAAGACGTTTCCGCTCCACCGTCACTGCATTGTGCAGGTTCACGGCGCTGCGATGCTTGAGGCCGTCCTCGACGCCTAGCACGACCTCCGTAGGTACTGATCGGATTGTGCTCGTGATCGGTGCAACCGTGACTCTTGTCAGGTAGGGAATCGCCGACGCGCGCGTCAGCACGACGACCGGGCGCCGTTTATCACCGGAGATCCGACAAAGCCGGATCTCGCCCCGCTCTATTCGCCCCACGATGCCGCGGTCTCCCATCCTGTCAGATCGTCTTCCACGTCCGGGGCGCGTTCGTATCCCAATCGATCTTGCTCCTCGAGTCCCCTTATGCGAAGACGCCGCAGGTGTTCCGTCAGAGCGTCGCGGATCAGAGCGGAGCGGTTCGTGCCAGCTCGGCTTGCGGCTTCGTCGGCTTGAACGAGAAGGTCGGCCTCGAGAACTACTTGGACTGTCTTCACAATATGTAGTGTACTCCACATCAAACTCTGTAGTTAGATTGTGGATACCCATGAGGGTGTCGATCCTCACGCGTCACACATTTTCCAGGTTCTCGGTTCCGCTCTAGCAACGTGCTTGGCCGGGCGGTGTCCTAGCCACGCCAAGTTGACCTACCGGTTCCGGGGGCACGACTTCCGGCTGACGTATGTTGGTGGGTCGCTGGTCGAGAAACTGCTGGTGTGAGTTGCTACGAGGCGCTTTCGCGACACGGCCCTTGGGCAGGCAGAAACGGAAGCATCGGCTCAAGCGGATGCTCTACGGCACCGATGTGCCAGCCACCAAGGTTCGCGAAGTAGATCTCGTCTTTGCGCAGCGCGACGTTGGTCGGCCGGTTCATCCATTCTGCTAACGGGTCTCGATACAGCACTTCGAATCGGTCGTCAGTTCGGATCACGCCAATTTGGTCAGGAGAGTAGTAGGCAACATAGATATTGCCTTCGGTGTCTAGGGCGACTCCGTCGGGTACGGTGCCAGGCTCCAAGGGAATCTGGCGTACCGGTTCCATGCTCGCCACTTGCGGGCCATCGATTCGAAACGCGAGGATGCTGGGAGCGGTGCTCTCGACCACGTAGAGCAGCGAGTTGCCATGGTCGACGAAGACACCGTTGGTGAACCGGAACGGCCCGGGGTGTGCGCAGAGCGTCTCGCCTTCTGGAGTTATGGCGAATAGCCGACCGCTATGTCGCGTGGGATGGTACGTGCCTGACTCGCTGAAGAACAGATTGCCCTTTGCGTCGAACGCACAGTCGTTCGGATTGTCGAGTTGGCCTGTCGAAATCGCTTCGACGCTGCCGTTCGGTTCGATCCGCAAGACTTCGTTGCGACCGGCGTCGCAGGCGTAGACGGCACCAGCTCGGTCAGAGCACAGTCCGAGAACAAAGCCTCCGGTCTGCGCTGTAGCCTCAAACGAACCAGTCTTGGGATCGATCCGGTAGATTGCTCCCGCCTCGCTACCGCACACGAGCGAGCCGTCGGCTGCAAAGCACAGGCCCTCGGGGTGGTCCAAGCCGGCACACACGAATCGGACGATCTCAGGGGAAGCGGGTGTCATTGGCTGGGAAGCGACGCTCGTTCCAGCATATCGCCGCATTGTCGGGCCGAACAGTCGGATAATCCGGAGCGAAGGGTCGCGATCTTGCGCGGTCGTGCGCCGCAGAAACGCTGCGTGCGCTCCCCATAGCACCGAAGCAAGGCAAGATCACAACGCGAATCTGACCGACTACAGACATCTGCTGGTCTTCAGCGGTCGCACGATCCGTGTTCTGTGGTAGTTGTTGCAGTTGCCTGCTGGGATCCAGGCTCAGCAGTGTTTATGGTGGATTATAGGTATGATTAAATTTATGAGGTCTAATAAATTTACCCTAGTGGATTAATAAGGGTAAATTTCGAGATGATTGCTTCTTCAAACCCTTTTCGCCCTGGCGCGGGTCACACGCCGCCCTGCTTGGCAGGGAGAGAAATGGAGAGCCAAGAGTTTCTGCAGCCACTCGATCAATAGACAGTTTCGGAGAACATGGTCCTGACCGGGCTTCGAGGAGTGGACAAGACAGCGCTACTCGACTCGCCGAAGCCCCTGGCATCGAGTCGAGGCTGGATATGGGTCGGGGCTGACCTCTCCGAATCCGCCTAGCCTAATCGGTATCACCCGCTAACCCTTCTTGCTCCACGTAGGTCCGCGTTCGGTCGTCGCGGATCACGCCGTTCCAGTTAAGCCCGAAGCCGAATTCATAGGCGTTGCCTATAACATCCACGTGAGACCGCATGTCATGAGGCGTGTCCTCCGCCTGCTCTTCGACAGTATGCATGTCTGCGGGCATCTGCAACGGCAACAGCCCCGATGGCTCTGCATTGCCGCTGAGGACTTCGAGAACCGCCTGGTCTTGAACGCCGAAACTCACTAGGATTGCGTCGGCCCTCGGCTCGAATTCCGACACAACGGTCGGGTTGGACATCTTCAGGACCACGATCACCGGCTTGCCCTGCATCTTCTTTCGAACATCGAGCACCGCTTGCAGGTCTGTCGCGTTGGATGCGGTAACGCTCTTCCCCCTGTATGAGCGGTTGGTGAAGGCCTCAAGCGGATCGCCCCCCGCGATGCTCGTCGTGCGTGCGCGCGAGGCGGTGTACCGCCCGTATTGAAGGGACATCGGCAGGTACCCGTTCCCGCCGTCCTCTGCGTCCGACCGCTCGTATCCGAGCCCGGATTCCGGGCTGTGAATCACGACGATTGCCGCGTCCGCCCCGTCCGGATCGTCGGTCGTGTGGAAGAACTTCCCCGCGATGTCCAGGTTGACGCCGTCTTCGTATCGCGCCGGATTGACTCTTCCGAAGAAACTGCGGCTCTCCGGGAAGTATCGCTGGGGGATATAGACCGTGGTGCCTTGCTTCAGCGGCAAAACGCCGCCCTGGTTCTTCACAAGGACCAAAGACTTGACCTGCGCCTCGTAGCCGGCGGCCATGTATTCGGGATTTCCCACGGCAGCGACAGTGTCTTCGACAGCGACATACGGGTTGTCGAAGAGTCCAGTCCGGAACATGTTCCTGAGCAGGCGAACGGCGGAAGCCTCGAAGCGCGCCCGCATAAAGTCCTCCCCGTGCTCTTGCACTCCCATTTCATAGGCCTCTATGACCGGGTCAGGGTCGTTGTTGCCACCGAACTGGTCCACGCCTGCCAGCAAGGCCTTGTAGTGTCTCTCCGCCTCCGTGAGGCTTTCCACGCCCCACGGGGATGCGCCGAAGCGGTCGACGCTGGCGGAATCCCGGGTCACCCCCCAGTCGGTGCAAACTACGCCATCGTAGCCGTACTTGTCTCTGAGCAAGTCAGCAATCACGTACCTGCTGTAAGCGTTGCCGACGTTCTCTCCGTATGCCTTGTCTTGGTCGTGGGAGATCGTGTAGTAGGGCATGACCGCCGACGCGGCGCCCGTTCCGCCGGCCAGCTTGAACGCACCGTTCGTGAAGGGAAGCAGGTGCAGGTCGAAGTTGCCGCCCGGGTACACCGCGTACTTGCCGAAGCCATAGTGGGCGTCGCGGCCGGCCTCGCCCGACCCTCCCCCAGGCCAGTGCTTGACCATGGCGTTCACGCTCTGGAATCCCCAGCCGCCCTCGACAGCGGCAGGTGCTCCGGATGACTGGAAGCCATCGACGTATGCCCGGGCCATGTCGGTCGCCAGGGCTGGATCCTCGCCGAACGTGCCGCTGAAGCGGTACCAGCGGGGTTCGGTAGCCAGATCGATCTGCGGCGAGAGGGCCGTCGCAATCCCGAGCGCGCGGTACTCTTTCGACGCGATGTCGCCGAAGCCCCGCACAAGATCGGGGTCGAACGTCGCGGCGAGTCCGATCGAGTCCGGCCACATGGAGATCTCCCCGCCCGAGCCGGCGTTGAATTCCGCCTCAGCCCGCGTGCGATGGCGGGGATCGGAGCTGTTGTTCGCCGGGATCCCCAGCCCGATTCCTTCCACCAGCGCCTGGACGTTGTTGTTCCAGCGGGCGGCCGTTTCGGGGCTCTCCACGGAAGTGACCAGCACATGCCTGACGTCCCCGTTGGCGAGGAACTCCCTCTGATCGTCCGAGAGATCCCACGAATTCGCGCCACTCTCGGCGAACGGCTTGCCATCGTAGGTGGGCGTGCCGAAGAAACCGGTTGTCGACGGGATCGCTTGGTGGGAACTGTAGAGCATCAGGCCCGCGATCTGCTCGACGGTCAACTTGGAAGCCAAGTCCTTCGAGCGGTCCTCGGTCGGGAGCCGCCAGTCTTCGTAGGGATCCAATTCGCCGTTTCGATTCAGGTCCTTGAATGCGAGTCGGTCGACCGTGAGCAGCTTGACGCCGGAAGTAGCTGAGTAGCCCAGCGTGCGGCCGCCTCGATTGGTCACGGTCCTGACAACCCCGCCGGACTCCGTTTCGCTCCACTTTTGGCCGCAGCCGGTCGCTACCACCATCGCCAGCAGAAGCGATAACAGGCTCGCGGGCCACTTCGGAGCATGTTCGCGTTTCATGTTCGACTTCCTCTTCGAGCGCTTCCCTCGGCAGAGTCCTACGGCGCAGGATTTGCTAGGATCTGGTTATAGGTGCGCTGCCGCATGGGTATCGCTTCGAGCTGCGGGAGTGCGCCGTACTTCTCCGCCTCGATCCACCACAGGTCCTGCAGTTCCTTGAGCTTCTCCGGGTGTTGGGCGGCCAGGTCGGCGATTTCCGTGAAGTCCGCCTCAACGTTGTAGAGTTCCCAATGGTCGGACTCGAAATCGGTCCCCGGGGTGTGGAACGCCACCGCCTTCCAGCCTCTGTGGTAGATTCCTCGGCTGCCCCACAGCTCGAAGAACTGCGTGTCGCGTGGGGCGGGAGCTGTCGGATCCTCGAACGCCGCCCTCATGCTTTCGCCGTGCATGGGCATCTGGCAGACGCCGTCGAAGGCTTCCGGCGCCTCGATTCCGAGGTAGTCGAGCACGGTTGGAGTGATGTCGATGACGTCGACGAACTGCTCGCGCAATCCGGTCCCGCGAATTCGATCGGGCCACGAGACGATCATCGGCGTGCGCACTCCGCCGTTGAACGGCCACAGCTTGTAGTACTTGAACGGCGCGCTGGAGGCCATCGCCCAGGGCCGGGGATAGAGCGGCTGCGTGCCGGGGGCGCCCAGTTCGTCCAGCCGTTCGTGCATCTCCTCCACCGTTGTCGGATCGCCGTACGAACGCGCGAAGTTCCCTTTCACGCCAGCTTCCGGCGCGCCGCCGTTGTCCGAGATCAGGACGATCAGGGTGTTGTCGAACTGGCCTCTCTCCCCTAGAAACGAGATCAGCCGGCCGATCTGCTCGTCCGTGTGCTCGGTGAACCCGGCGTAGGCTTCCATGAACCGTGCGTAGACTCTGCGCTGAGTCTCGCCAAGGTCGCGCCAAGCCGGGTCGCCGGGATTGCGCGGAGGGAGCTTGGCTCCCGGCGGAATGACGCCGAGTTCCAACTGCCGGCGATAGCGTCTCTCCCTGACCGCGTCCCACCCGTCGTCGAAGGCGCCTTCGTACCGCTTGATATAGCGCTTGGGTACTTGGATCGGCGCGTGCGTGGCCCCGAACGCAAGAAGCAGGAAGAAGGGTTTCTCGCTGTCCGCTTCGAGGTTTCCCGACAGCATCGCGATCGCTTGATCCACGATGTCCTCCGAGAAATGGTAGTCCGTCCGCTCGGGCGCCGGAACTGCGTGGTTGTCCACCACAAGGTCGGGCCGATACTGGTCGGTCCAGCCGGAGAGGAACCCATGGAAACGGTCGAAGCCTTTCTGCAGCGGCCAGTGCGTGCGGTCCCCTGCCGGCGTCATGTCTTCGCGGGGCACCAAGTGCCACTTCCCGGCCGCGAAGGTGCTGTAGCCGTGGCGGCCCAGGATCTGCGCGATGTTCGCTGCCGATGCAGGCACCCGCCCGCGCGTATGGGGGTATCCTTGGTCACCGCCCGGGAGTTCCTTCATCCCGACCGAATGCGCGTTGCGGCCTGTCAGCAGCGAAGCCCTCGTCGGAGAACACACGGCTTTCGACTGGAAATTGTTGAACAGCAGGCCCCTCTTGGCGAGCGAATCGATGTTCGGCGTCGAGACCGAGGAGCCGTAGCAGCCCAGGTCTCCGAAACCGGTGTCGTCGAGGACGATGTACACGACATTCGGACTGCCCACGGGCGGCCGCGCTGGCTGCAGCGGGGAGGGTGTGGAGTCTTCGGCCGTGCGACCGATGACACCCTCGAATCTCGGTCCCGGTGCTGGCTCGCACGCCCCTTGGGCGTAGGCCCCCGCCGCGACGGTCCAGAGGATGGGAATGGCTACGAGCTGTTTCACGATTCGTTCGCAGTGTTGGCATTTCCGAACAAAGACATCACGCGGTCGATGAGATAGTCCGCGTAACGATCCGTGTGCGGATCGAGCGTCAATGTGGTCTGCCGGACGGTGTCGCACTCGATGAGCCCGCGACGCACGAGGAGCCTCTTCTCCATCTGCAGCAGCAGCTCCATGTTCTGCAGGCTGTAGGCCAGGTAGGGCAGCACCGTTTGGAACCGATCCATGGCACTGTCACGGTCGCCCCCGACCGCGAGGTCGTAGACTGCCTGGAGTATATCGGCGACGCCCAGCGCCGGCATGGCCCCGCAGATTCCAGCGTCGATGGCCTCTAGCAGGTACATTCCTCCCCAGCCTTCGAGGACTTGCACGCCGCCATCTGTCACCTCTAGGATTTCGGCCACTCTCGGTGCCATCAGAGGCTGTTCCAGCTTGAGGTAGCAGAAGTTTGGGAAGTCCGAGTGCAGGCGCTTCGCCGTTTCAGGCGAGATCGTCGGACCGCCCGGGTTGAAGTCCTGCACTAGTACCGAGAGGGATGTCGCGCCTGCCACATCGGCTACGAACTTGTACACGTCTTCCTCGGAAATGTCGAACATTCTCGGCACGGCCACCGATATGACGTCGGCGCCTCTTTCTTCATTGGCGCTTGCGATCGTCGCGGCATGGATGCCGGCAGAGTGGTTCGACTGCGCGATGACTTGGATTTCTCCGTCCGCGGCATCGACTGCGGTGCCGACCACCATTTCCCGCTCCAGCTCGGTCAGCTTGTAGAACTCGCTCGCGTACGCTGGCAGGCAGACGGCGCTGAAACCGCTGATCGCACAGAATCGAACGAGTCGCTCCAGCGACCCGAGGTCGAGCTGCTCCTCTCTGTCGAACGGCGTCGGCAGGACAGGGACGATGCCTGTGATCTGGGCGGTCTTCATTTCGGTGCCGATGCTGCCCCGACGACACACCCGCCGTCGCAGGTGATGGTCGTGCCAGTGACGTAGTTCGAGGCGTCCGAGACCAAGAATCCGACGACATCGGCGACATCTGACGCCTGCTGGATCTTGCCTAGCGGGATCAGGCTCATGAACTCCTCGCGAAATTCCGGAAAGTCTCTCAGCTCGCGCGCGGTCAACCCGGCCTCGACGATTCCCGGCGCTATCGCGTTCACGGTAATTCCGTGCGGGGCCAGCTCCAAAGCGGCACAGCGCGCGAGCATCCATACTCCTGCCTTGGAAACGCAGTACGGGGCGATCAGCTTGTACGGGACGTCCTGCACCCATGATCCCGTGAAGATGACCTTGCCCTTATGGCCGTCGGCTACCCACCGCTTGGTCACTTCCTGCGTGACATGGAAGTAGCCGTTGAGGTTGACGTCCATGTGCTGGTTCCATTGCTCGACCGTGTACTCGAGGAACGGCACGTTCATCGAGATGCCCGCATTGCACATGCACACGTCCAAGCGGCCGAATTCCGCCCAAACAGCGTCTAGGGCAGCCTGCACTGCCGCCCGGTCGGCCACGTCGACCTGCACGTACAGCACGCGGGTGCCCTTGCTGCGAAGGGCGTCGACCCGCTGGGCGTTCGGCTTGATGTCCAGCAGGGCCACGTCCATGTCCATGGCGACCATCTTTTCGGCAGAGGCGTATCCCAAGTCGCCGACTCCGCCCGTGATCAATCCCACTTTCCGCTCTTGTTGCGCCATTTCTCGCCTCACCCCGACTGCTCTCCAGTCAGTTCCACGTCAATGTCCTGCCCGTCCTCGCTGCCCAGTATGCTCGCCACCTCGTATGGCCACAGGTGGCGGTCGAAGCTCTCCGCGGCGTGTTGTTTCGGCCAGCCCGACAGGGTGGTCCGGCGTGGCCGGTCGAGCAAGTAGTTCGCATAGATCCGGCGGGCGTGCTCCCTGTGCGGGGCCACCGCCTCGGCACTATAGCGGTACTTCTCGAGACGCTCCGGATCCAAGCGCAGCCCATGCCCGGGTTGCGGGGATAGCCCAAGATGTCCGCCATTCCAGTCAAACTGTCCGCCCGCGATCACATCGTCGCTAACGTGAATCGTCTCGTTGTCGATCGGATGGCACGTGCGCGGCGTGCGGCCCATGTAGATCCCGACGCGCTCCGGCTCCTGCAGGAACACGGCCGCCATCGCGCCCCGGAACGCGAGCTGCGTGCAGAGTTCGAAATTGCTGTGCAGGGCGATGTGCAGTCCCATGAACTTCGCCAGCTGCGCGAAGCGCCACAGCCCCCAGGGCCCGAGGTTGATGTCGGGCACGGACACGTCCGCCCCCTCGTAGCGCTCAAGCATGTACCAATCGGGCTCCCATCGGTTGGCCATCGGTCCGGCGCCAGGCGGGTGAATGATCGGCGGCCACCAATGGCACGACAACGGCGTGCGCAATTCGCCGCGCAGCGCTGTCATCCGCCGGTAGTAGTACTCGGCCTGATAGCTGCCCTTGGACGTGTCGCGCTGCGGCGGGCGTTCCGACTGCGGGTAGAAGCGCTGGGGCAGCAACGAGTGCACGGGCTGCTCTGCGTACTCTAGGTTGCAGTCCTCGAGGGCGTGCAGGATGCGCCTCGCTTCTTGGTAGTTCCATGTGCCGTGAGCGTCGATGCGGATCGCGGTATCCGGGCCGACGGCATCGCGAATCCTGTGGATCAGCTCGATGTGATCCTCGGGCTGGTATGCGGTCATCGAGACCTTGACCGCCGGGAATCCCTCGCGGGCCCGCTCGGCTGCGAATTCCGGCCACGTATCGTACGTGATCGCGTCTTTGCCCTCCCGGTCGGCGAACCTTTGCCAGGTGTAGGCTGCCATGGGAACTCGATCTGGCGGCGTGAAGTCGGCCTCGAACAGCTCGGCCCAAAGCTGGTGCAAGGGCTTGTCCAGCACCTGCCCGACTAGATCCCACCAAGCCATGAACAGGGGTTCCTCGAGTTCCGCGTCCAGCAGGTTCCGGCCTGGTTGCCCTTGCAGTCTCGCGACACAATCCCGGGCTTTGCTGTCGAGGTCGACCGACCACTCTCCCGTGCCGACGAGACCCTGTTTGGTCCGCAATTCGACGAATGCCCACGACACTGCTGGCAACGCCTGCCAGCCGGGCGTGTACACGCCCACCATCGGGATGAGCACCTTGTGAACCTTGGCTTCGCCGAGCGTCAGCCGGTGTGGTGCCAGCAGATCTGCCAGCTTTTGGCGGAACAATCCGATCCGACGCTCGAGCATGGCGTCGAATTCGCGGACATCGTCAATGCAAAGCAACACGTTTCGGCCGATCCGCGGCGGCCTAGGTGCCAATCCGCGTCAAGGATTATTCGCTCGCTCCGTCGGACGGCCGTCCGCGGAACTTCGATCCAATGGCGCCTAGAATACTACAGATTGCTCAGGGCTCGAGTGAGCCCATGCGGGTCCACTGTCGGCAGCCGGGGCCTACTTTCAATCGCGAAGGAGACCGGAAACAAGCGGCGCATGGACAGGCGCTAGGCCCGCGGCCTTCCGGTCGTGTTGCCAGTCCATCAAACCCGCTGCCGTGTCGAACCCCACGACGTGCCGATCGATTGCGGCACGCACGTGCCGCTCACGCCGGCGCGGTATTCCTAGCACCCCAGCAACGCACAAGTACGAGCCCATCTGGCGCGACCGCCGCGGATTCGCCGTCGAATCGGAGCCCGTGTGCGAGCCAGCATCGAAGAATCCGCATGGATTCGCCCTCTGTGAGCGCCCGCCGGTTTCCAGCGATCCGGCTTCTCGACCGTGAGCGAGGGAGACCGTCACGTCCGCGGGGCGGGGCGGTGCGTCCGAACCGCTGTCGCGAGTTGGCTGGAACATGTCGGCTAGGCCGGCGGTCGAGACACCCAAGACGGGCGTGCCGATTCTTGGATGGTTTGCAGCGCCGGTTAGCGCAGCAAGGGCTCCATGGCTGCCGCCGACTTGGCTAGCCGGACCAAGTTGACAAACTCGGCACGGTAGCCGAAGCGGTCCTCGCCCTTGGCACTCGTTGCCAAGGCGATCACGTCGCCATAGTCATAGTTGCCGGTGTAGAGGCCCCCGCGGAGGAGCTGCCCGAACCCGGCTACAGCCGCGGAGAATCGAGCCTCCTGTGCAACCGTTCCGGTCTCGCCAATCTCGTTGGCCCGGGATATCGGTTGAGTGATCACTGTGCTTGTGTTGCCATCCGGGGCCTTGAAGCGGATCTTGAGATACGCATGCTCGTCCGATAAGGCGCTTTCAGGAGAGGCAGTCTCGCGCCCATACCGAGGACTTGCCACGAGCGCCGCGTCCGATCCTGCCGGGGTCAGTTCGTAGATCGCGGTCACCGTGTGGCCGGACCCGATTTCCCCCGCGTCAACCTTGTCGTTGCGAAAATCCTCGCGTGCCAGCATGCGGGACTCGTAGCCGATCAGTCGATACTCTTGGACCACGTCAGGATTGAACTCGATCTGGATCTTGACGTCTTTGGCAATCGGGAACAATGTCGAGGTGGCTTCCTCAACCATCACCTTGCGTGCTTCCATGAGATTGTCGATATAGGCGGCATGGCCATTTCCGTTTTGAGCCAATGCCTGCATCAGGGCATCGTTATAGTTGCCCCTGCCAAAGCCGAGCACTGACAGGTACACTCCCTTCTCGCGTTTGCGCTCGACGAAACTCTTGAGTTCTTCCGTGTCAGTGATGCCGACATTGAAGTCACCGTCAGTGGCGAGGATCACGCGGTTGACGCCGTCTTTGGCAAGATTTTGCTCAGCGAGCAGATAGGCTTGGCGGATTCCTTCCGCTCCAGCCGTCGACCCGCCCGCGCAGAGGCGTTCGAGGGTGGCAAGGATCGTGCCTCGCTCAGTGGCCTCGGTCGGCTCGAGGGCGACGTCTACCGAACCGGCGTAGGTGACAATCGCCACCGTGTCATCTGGACCGAGCGAATCGAGCAGGAGCTTGAGTGAATTGACGAGCAGCGGCAGCTTGTTTGGTGCGCTCATCGATCCAGAAGTGTCAATCAGAAAAACCAAGTTCGCGGGCGCCGTGCCTTCCCGGGCCAATTCGTAGCCCTTGATGCCAATATGCAGCAGTAGGGTGCCGGAGTTCCACGGCGTCTGCATCAGCGAAGCGGTGACAGAGAACGGCGAGCCGAGATCCTCGGGGCTTGAGTAGTCATACGGAAAGTAGTTGATCAGCTCCTCCACCCTGACAGCGTTCTTCTGGGGCAAGACGCCCTGTTCCAGCGACGCGCGCACGAAACTATACGAAGCAGTGTCAGCGTCAATGGAGAAGGTCGACACTGAGTTTTCGGCCACAACGCTCACTCGATTCTCTTGGAAGCCAGCAAAGCGGTCTCTTCCCTGATCTGGAATCCACCAGCGTTGGAATTCCTGAGAGCGTGCGCTGCGCGGGCTGACGAAGTAGTGTCCCCCCGCGTTGCCTGGCGACGGACCCGGGGGGCTGACAGCACTGGACGGCAGGGTGTGAGACGCAACGGCCGTCGGTCTTGCAACTGCCGCGGCCTTCGCAGCGGATGCTGGTGGGGCGACCTCTGCAGACGTTGCATCAGTGGCCGGTTGCGTGGCCGCTGCCGGCTCAGTCTCAGCTTTCTCGGCAGTTGCATCGTCGTTCGCCCCCGGTGGGGATTGAACAGCGGAAGGCTGGTGCATGGAACTACATGCACCTGCCGAGAGCAGCGCGACACAGCACATCCAAGTCAGCCCGAGTCGCGCGCCTCCCGGCAGCGTTGCGGTCCTCCGGCTGGATGGGGCCGCTGAAGCCGTCGTACCAGAGCGCAGCTGAGATGATCTGGCAGATCCGCCCGCGAAAACAGCTTGGAAGCGACCAAGAAGAACCGAGGCGGCCGAATGGCGTGATGCGCGGAATCGCGCCGCCCAACGCGGCAAGGAATGTCTCATGCCGTATTTGACACCCTCCGCCTGCGATTCGTTCCAAGCAGGCGCTGGACGCTCGGGCTGGGGATCCGCCGTGCGCTCCCGGAATCTCGCGTGGAGCCTACGCCCTGGAGCGGCCGAACGAGGGGCGGGGCGGTCTCGGAATGGCCGTTGTCGTTACCGCCAAGGCGGCGAAGGGCGCCTGTGGAGTGTCTCCCGGGAGACGCGGAGCGAAGGCGTTTGCTCTGCCGCGAAAGTTCTCGACAATGGTTGGAACCTGTCGGCAAGCCGTTCTTGAAAATGTCGCAACAAGTTGCTACATTGAATCGCATGAGAGCGGTCGGGATCAGGGTGCTCAACAGCCGGCTTAGCGAGTACATGCGCATGGCTGCGGCCGGGGAGACCATTCTGGTTACCGACCGCGATCGTGTCGTGGCGGAAATAGGCCCCCCTCGGGAATCACGGAGCCCCGTCTTGGCGGATGCGGTGCTGGCCGAAGCGGTTCGCAAAGGTTGGCTGACACCTCCGGCCCTGCGCTTAGAGGGCCCTCCACCTAGGCCGAAGCCGGTTCTGCCGCTAAAGGAAATCCTCGCGGACCTAGAGGTCGACCGAAGCGACCGGTGACCTACATAGACACCTCTGTGGCCCTTGCGCACCTCCTCGCGGAGGACCGCCACCCTCCGCCCGCACTCTGGGAAGGGACCCTCGTCGCCAGCCGATTGATCGAGTACGAGATCTGGACCCGGCTACACGCGTACCAGCTGGCGGAGTCCCATGGCGAAGCAGCCCAGGGAATCATTGAGCGCATCGCGTTGGTGGAGTTGGCTCCTCCAGTACTTGAGCGGGCCTTGGACAAGTTCCCTTGTCCTGTGCGCACCCTTGAAGCTTTGCATCTGGCGACGTTCGACTTTCTGTGGCGCCAAGGACAGCCGGTCGAGCTTGCGAGTTACGACCACCGAATGATAGACGCGGCCCGCGCGATGGGAATGCCGGTGCTGGACGCGACCGGTTGATGGTCAGGATTGCAGATCGTGGAATCGCTGCCCGACCCATAGCAGCGCAAGTCCGCTGATCCTCGGGGTCCGTCACGAGCCGCTCTTTGGCGCGCGAGCCAACGCTCGAAGGCTATTCCGCGGGCGCCTCGCGGAGCTTACCAGTAGACGATGTAGAGCGTCACGAACATACCGACCGTGAGTGCCCACCACAGGCCCACGCGGCGGTAGATCGGATACCCGCTAGCCACGAGCGCCGCTGGCAGCCGCGATACCGCCCGCGACCAGATGACCCGGTCCACCGACTTGGAGTCTGGCGGAGGAGTTGCCAGGCTGAGCAGCGCCATGCAAGCGAGGGATGCGACGTATACGATTCCCGCGATGTTGAACGCGTTCATCTCCACTCCGGCCATGCGCAGCCAGTACGGCAGCACGAACATCGGAAAGCACAGCCCTAGCGTCCAAGCCGCCGCGGTTGCCGTTGCGCGCCGCCAGAAGACGGCCAGCAGGAAGATCGCCATGATCGGCGCGGCGATCAGGAACCAGCACTCTTGGAAATACGAAAAGATGTTGCCGAAGCTCATCACGACCGGAGCCCACAAGGCCCCCACGATCAGGATCGCGACCCCTGACCACCGTCCGAACCGGATCAGTTCGGGCTCAGAAGCGCGTCGTCGGTAGAGTCCCTTGTACAGGTCCACGGTGAGGATCGTGGCGCTGGAATTGATCAGGGCTTGGATGGTCGACATGATCGCGCCGCATAGGCCGGCCAGGATCAAGCCCCGCAGCCCGGTCGGGATCACCGTCTTGATCAGGAATGGCAGCGCCTCGTCCCCGGTGCCGAGATCGGGCCGGAGTGCGTAGGCAACCATGCCTGGGAAGATGTACGCCAGCGCGGTGAAGACGCCCAAGAAGCAGGCTAGGACGATGCCCATGCGGGCGTGCCATTCGTTCTTCGCGCCGAGCGAGTTCTGGTTGATGTACTGGTTGGTGCAGAAGTACCACGGCCCCGTCGAGAGGGCAAGCACGACCATGGCCGTCCATGGCAGATCGGGATCGGACGCAGGCAAGACGAGATGGGCGCGCTCGCCCGTGCCCATGACCGCTTGCCAGCCGCCCGGGACTTCGGTCAGGCCGAGGAAGAACACGAGCAGTCCGCCCGCAATGAGCAGGGCTGACTGGAAGACTTGTGTCCAAGCCACGGAACTCATGCCGCCGTAAACGGTCAGCGTGCCCGACAGGATCGCCAGCCCCCAAATGCCCGCCTTTAGCGGGATGCCCAGCATCTGCTCCAGCAAGTAGGCGCCTGAGAAGATCACGCCGGCGAGGTTGATGAAGACGTAGCTGATCACGCTGATCACGGCGTACATCCGGCGCACCGTCACGCTGTAGCGCAGTTCGAGGAACTCCGGCATCGTAACCACGCGGTTGCGCAGGTACACCGGGAGGAAGACGCCGATCAGCAGGCTGTAGCCCACGAAATTGAGCCATTCCCAGTTGGCGACGGCCATGCCGTGCGTGTAGGCGTAGCCCACCACGCCGACCAGCTGTTCGGTGCTCAGCGATGCTCCGATGGTCGAGAATCCGATGACCGCCCACGAGAGCGTTCCCGATGTCAGGAAGAAATCACGCGAAGACTCCTTCTTGCGACGACCTGCCCAGAACCCGATCGCTAGGGCCGCGACGAAGTAGGCCCCGAATACCGATAAGTCCAACGAACCCATAGCGTCGCCTGCTGGTACCGGTAATCCCTTTCTTGCGGACGCTCCGGACGCGGTCTACGCCTGCGGCGTGAAGCGGAGCGTCACGATTTCCCAAGGGCGGATTTGGAACGACGCTTGGTCCCCGTCGTGCCTGATGCTGGGAGATGCCGACGGCTTTCCGTTGAAGTCCACCGCTTGACACGAAGACGCCCGCATCGGCAGTTGGACCTTGACGGTGCCGCTGCGGCCGACAGCGTCGTAGAGGCGGATCTCGTACCCTCCGTCGCGGTAGAGCCAGCTGGAAGCAGCGATGCTGTCCGGTGTCGCCGACAGCAGGCTCTTGCTCAGCGGCAAGTCTGCGCCCTTGCGGCTGTAGACGTGTCGCGAAGAGCAGGCATGGGTGCGCTCAGCCGCCCGCTGCGGCACTCGCGCAGTGCGCCAGTCGCCTCCGTGGGGAATCAGGGAATAGCTGAAGCTGTGCTCGCCCTCCCCCTTGAAGTACGGATTTGCGAACAGGTTCTCCATTTCGCCTCGCGGCTCGATCGTCATCATCAGGATGTGCTCGAGCGAACGCTTTTCCGGGTGGAACAGCCAGCCCCGCTTGCCCTCCGCGCCTAGCACTGCCAGGCCCTTGTCGGCTGCGCTGTAGTCGACCCAGTGGTGCGCGAAGAACACGTTCCTGCGCAGCAACTCCTCGTTCGGGTCCGTGCCGTCCCCCCAGGGCTCGCCCGACAGGTCTCGCGGTTCAGCCCCGAACGGGATCCCCGCCGTTGGGATGGCATCGAAGTCAAACAGCGCATTGGCCGCGAAGTAGCCAGAGCCTCCGACACTGTCGATGTCGCAAGCGAAGTCGATCTGTTCCCGGTTGTGGTCCAGCGAAATGGTCAGCTCGACCGAGTGGTCACCGATGCGACCAGTCATTTTGGCCGAGGTGAGCAGAGGGCCGTGTACCGCGAGCCGCCATTGAGCGCCGTGGATGTGTTCCTCGCCGGTTACCGGTCCGCCGTGCCACGGCCAGGGATCTTCGTTCTTGTAGAACACAACGTTTCCGGCCCGTCGGTACGTGCCGCCGTGCCGCTTGTCGTGTATCGCCCGCACTCCGCCGGCGTCCAGTTCGACTCGGGCGAACCCGGTCTCCAGAGCGCTCACGGGCTCGTCTGGATAGGTCGGCTCCTCGTCCCCGTCCACTTGCACGACGCGCAGGGTCGTGTATCCCAGAGCCGGAAGCGTGATGTCGGCCAGCAGCCAGGCTTCCTTGTAGGTGTTCTTCGCGCCGGGAGGGAGGTGTTCGCTGGAGTTGTTGAAGTGGCGCACGCGCAGCAACTGGTGGGGCCGCTCGGCCCCAGCGGCGTCGACCAGCTTGAGCTTCGTGAACCTTGGTTCGGCAAAGACTGCCTTGATCTCGACCGGTCCTTGGCGCTCCCAGGCCAGAGGATTGAAGACAGCGATCGTCTGTGTTTCACCGTCTGTCTTGATGCGATGGGTCAGGTGGCGCATCGCCTCCTTCCGAAGCCTGTCTGCATGGAAGGTCACGTTGCGCCCCACTTCGATGGCGTCCGGCATGTCCTCGTCGCCGACGTAGAGACCGTCGTGGGGGTACAGCGTGAGCGCTTCGTGCCACAGGTCCTCGATCTTGGCCTCGGGGTAGGCCGCGCCCACCTGTGCCGCTAGGGCGCTGTAAGTCTCGGCCTCGACGAGCTCGTTGTTCACGCGGTCGCGCCAGTTGTCCAAGCCGTGGCTGCCGCACTGCCCGTACCAGAACGGCCAGCCAACGGGATCGACCGGGCCGCTGAAGCGCGGGATCGCCGAGCGCGCCTTCTCGAGTTCGGCAAAGTACTCTGTGGGCGTTGCAAAGCGCAGCGGCGTCGACTCGCGCTGCTGCCACGCTTTGACGAACCCAGGCATGTCAAGCGTGGGCTCACCGTCTGCGGCAGCGTTGTAGGTCGGCAGGGAAAGCGGCAGCGTGTGGTCGAGGCCGACCGGCACCCAGATGATCTTGGTATCGCTGGCCGGCATCAGGAAGCGCAGCGCCGAATCGTACAGCGCCCGCACCGCGCCCTCCCAGTCATATTCGTAAGCGTTCAGCTCGTCCAGGTAGCCGCCCGGACCCTTGCCCATGCCCCAACCGCCGGCCAGCCAGCCGTACGGTCCGTAAGTCAGGGTCACCTCGCTGCCGTCAAGACCTTCCCAGATGAACTCCCGCTTGTAACCCTTGCGGTCCAGTGCCCAGATGGGCCGCGTGAACCGGTAGTAGTCGTAGCCGGCCTTGCTCAGGATTTGCGGCATCTGGGTGTGGCCAGGATGGATGTCGATAAAGCAGGCGACGTCGAGCTTTGCGTCCGGAAACTCGCGCTCGAAAAACTTCCGGCCCAGCGTCATGTTGCGGATCACTGCCTCCGGCTCGTTGAACGGGTTGTCGTTGTTGACGACCGTGCCCGCCGAGATGCCGACGCGGCCTTCTTGGGAGAACCGCTTCAGCTCGGCCATGACATCCGGTTTGAGCTCGGCCGTGCGATCAATGCGCTCAAGTTTGCAGTCGATGAACCACTTGAAGTTCTCGTCGCGCTGCATGATCTCCACCGCTCGTTCGTCGATTAGCGCCGCGCGCTCCCAGTGCCAGGCCTCGGAAGCGAACCACGAGAAGTCGTTGTGACTGTATGGAACAAGCAAGATCTTTGCGCCGGCTATCTTTTCCCGAACCTCCTGATAGGAGGTGGACTCCGGGTCGCCCACTTGGGCCGCAGCTTGCGCCACCGCTCCGAGCAGGGCCATCATGCCGAGAAACTCGCGTCGGTCAACCGCCATACGCAACAGACTACACCAGCGCGGCGGCGGCTTCGTTGCGTGACCGGACTGCACCCGAGTGCGGTTGGCTAGCGGCCAAGATCACTCGCCCCGGGGCGGACCATGCTCTCGGTGCTCCAATGAGCGTGCGTCCGAGCCCTGCGGCTGGAGCCCGTTGGGCGCTCTCGAAGTCGCGCTGGTGTGTCCTGATCTGTTCCGCTCGCGATCGCTTCGGGAACCTGCATGGAGTTGTCCAACGCTGCTTCGTCCTGCAGTGCCGGTCGCGACCTCTCGTGGCCAAGTGGCAGGGCCACTTGTGCACCGAGGATCTTGAGAGGGCAGGATGAGGGTTGCAAGAAACATGCTCTAGATGCGGTTTACCGTGCGGGAAATGCGTAATTCTGTAAAATACAGACTTATGGAGCATACGATTCAGGCCACCGAGCTTGCCCGCAACCTCGGGGATGTCCTGTCCAAGGTGCGCTATCGCCGAGACTCGTTTGTCATCAAGCGGAACGGAAGGCCAGTGGCGCGAGTCGTGCCGGTTGAGCCACACGCCGACGAAGCCACTCTTGGAGAAGCGCTCGCCGCGTGGTGCGATGGTGCGTCGGGCGATCGCGAGTTCGCCGATGACCTCGACGCCGTCAACGCATCTGACAAGCCCCCGACGGATCGATGGGCGTCGTAGTCGATACGAGTGCGCTCGTGGCCGCCGAGCGTGGTCGCAAGACCCAGGCAGCTGGTGCTCAATCGACGTGGAGCGATCTGCTTGGACACCTAGCCAACGAGAGCGCCGTGCTGCCGGCCGTCGTGTACGCGGAACTGCTTGCCGGGGTGCATCTCGCCAGAAGCGACCGACAAGCGACGCTACGTCGGGCTCGAGTTGACGCCCTCACAGCACGCGTGCCGATCATCGAATTCAATGCTGCCATCGCCCGCCACTGGGCGCGGGTGTTGGCCGAACTTCGCCGCTCTGGCGAAGCCATTCCGGCGAACGACCTCGCCATTGCCGCGACCGCTTTGCATCTGGACTTCGCGGTGTTGGTGGGACCCTCTGGCGAACGGCACTTCCGACGAGTCGCGGGTCTTGAGGTGGAGCAGCTGTAAGTTCTGCCCATCCACGCTAGCACCCGTCGGGGGACTGCGCCGGCGGCCGCTTGGCCGCGCGCGAGGCTTGGATCACGACTTGCAGGATAAGCAGCTGATATCGAGACGGAAACTGGCTCGGGCGACTCAAGTCCTCGCGAGCCGCATGCCTCGCGAAATGGCTTGAGTTCATCGGTGTGGCCGGATCACGCGCTGTCGGCGAGCGCCATGATCTGAGTCGGTTGGCGCGCCACGGTGGCGAGTCGGACAGCCTGGACTCAGAGCGATCCATTCGTGGCCGGATGCTCGCCATCCGGCTGCGATGGCCGAGCCGCACGCGGTCACGCCATCGGCAAGGGGCAGCCCGGTTCCTACAAGTGGGGCAATTCGTCCCGCACTTCAAGCCATGGTGTGGCGCGATGCCAATCGACCAGCGTGTCTCGCAGCCGCGCGGCTTCTGGCAACTGCTCGGCACGGGACGCAAGATTGTCGAGCTCGTACGGATCGGATCGCAGATCGTGGAAGGCCGCGCCGTCGTTGCGAATCGTCCTATCGTCTTCCTCGACTTCAATCGCGTACTTATGCGACGGCGTGCGGATGCCCATCATGGAATAGGGCATCGCATACGAAACCCCTTGGTAGCCCGCTGCCTCAACGAAGGCGTAGTCGCGCTCCAGCGACGCGCGCTCGGCACTGAGTACTGGCGTCAGGCTCTGTCCCTGCATGTGGGACGGAATAGCCAAGCCGCACGCTTCGAGGATTGTTGGGGCGATGTCAATGTTCGATGCGACTTGGCTCGTATTGACGGATGGGCCAAAGCCGTTCGGATAGCGGTAGATCATCGGCACGCGAATCGCTTCCTCGTACAGGCGATCCTTGTTGAAGGTGCCGTGGTTTCCAAGTAGCTCTCCGTGATCCGCCGAGAGCACGATGATCGTGTTGTCGGCGATTCCGTTTTCCTCCAGCGCTGCCAGCAGTTCGCCGATCAGGTCATCGGTGCAGGTGACCGCGGCGCAGTAGTGTGCGATCAGATCGCGCAGGTCGAAGCCCTCCGGCAGAGCGTCGCCAGGGGCGTCCGGCGCGCCGCCGCGCGTCCGCCAGAAATAGTCCCACTTGGTGTAGACCTTAAACCACCAGTCGTCGCGGAAAAGGTTGCCGTCTTGGTCGTAGACGTTGTCCCGCAGCAGCACCTCGTCCCGGCTGTACGTGCCGTCGTAGCGCTCTGGCAGGTTGCCCGGGCCGATGGGCATGTGCGGCGGCGAGACCCAGTAGTTCAAGAAGAAGGGGCGGTCCCTGTTGGCACGGATATACTCGCGCGCCTTGTCGCTTGCCGCTTGCGGCATGAATGAATCGACAACGGTCTCGGTCCCGGAATCGGTGGACTGCCTGTCCCCATCGCGAACCGCCTCGCGCATCGCCCGCCCGTAGTAGCGATGGGGGATCTCGACCGGATAGTAGGCGTAGTCGAATCCCAGCAGGAACGGATCCACGTGCGCATGCCACTTTCCCACGTGCCCGGTGTTATAGCCGGCCGAGGACAGGATTTCGGGTAACGTCGGGTCAAGTAGCCGGGTGCGGGTCGTTCCGATCGAGCCGACGTTGCGGATGGAGCCCGCGCAGGTCCTTGCGTATTGGCCGCTGAGCACGTTGCCCCGGGCCGGAGAGCAGACCGGGCTGTTGGTCACTCCGACTTCGAATCGGCATCCCTGCGCCGCCAGGCGATCCATGTGCGGCGTGCGGACTATCGGATTGCCATAGCAGCCGATTTCGAACGGCCGCAACTGATCGGTGAGGCACACCACCACATTGGGCGGGCGAGTCTCGCCTGAGCATCCAGCCATGAAGGCGGCGGCGCCAAGCGCCGAGGCGGACGTGAATTCGCGGCGGTTCATGCTCTGGATTGCGCAAGTCGCGGCAGAATCGAGCCTACAGACCCGTGGGATGGGAGTGTGGCAGGCACTTGCGCTTCAGTCTACTCGGAATCGGTCGGAAGGACGAGGGCGCGGTCCGGGTTTGTCGCGGTCCGGGTTGGGCTGCCTCGTGAACCAACCACTCTGTATGTCCTGAGTGGCAACACCTATGTTGCCGAGCAGGAACAGGTGCGCGATCCATCTCTGGGCCCCGCAATCCACGCCTTTGCACGAATCGGGGGCTCTCCGGATCTACGACGATTCCCGACAGCTTTGCTCGGTTGTTGCGCACCGTGAATGGCGAAGCGCACGTGATGATCCGTCAGCCAAGGGAGTAGAGCCTGGCTGCTCAATTCGGTCGATTCCTGCGAGCTGAGGAACCGGTGATGGCGTGAGGCAGATCCCGGTGGCGCATCGAGCCCGATCTTCCCGTCTAGCCTCATCTTGGCCGATGCAGGTGCTCGATCGCAGCCGAGGTCAGCTCGCTCAGTCTGACCCTCTGCTGGCCTAGCTCGTCAAAGTTGTCCGGCGCGAGCCATCGTTCGTAGGCTGCCTTCAAGGAGGGCCATTCCTCGGCGATCATTGCAAACCATGCGGTATCGCGACTTCGGTTGCGAACGATTGCGGCGCGGCGGAAGGTTCCCTCGTAGGTCAGGCCGAATCGCCGTGCGGCCATGCGCGACCGAGCATTCAGCGCATCGCACTTCCACTCCAAGCGTCGGTAGCCGAGAGTCTGCATGGCGTAGACGACAAACAGGTACATCGCATCGGTCGCGACTCGCGTGCTTGCGATCCGCGGGCCCCAGTAGATGTGGCCGATCTCGATGGACTGATGAGCAGGATTGATCCTCATCAGCGATTGCCGGCCTTCAACTCGGTTGGTGCAGCGATCGATCACCGCGAAAAAGAGGGGGTCCGTAGACGCGGCTGCGCCGGCAAGCCAGGCATCGAATTCTCCGAGCGAGGCTGGTGCCGGCTCGGGCAAGTAGCGAAAGCGCGCGGCCCGATCCGGTGGGCTTGAGGCGGCGAATAGGTCGTCCCGGTGAGTGTCGGGGTCGAGAGGTTCGAGGCGCGCATACCGCCCTCGGAGCACGACACGTTCAGGCATACCGGCAGGCCGTGGGTTGGCAACTCTTGGACCGATCGGCAGTTCCGAAGTGGGATCGATTTCCTGCGGTATCAGTGCCGCGTGAGTTTCTGGGTCTATAGGCATGAGACAGGGAATCAACGAGCGATCATGCTGCCGCAGGGTCGGCCTTCCAGATGGGGCATGCCGACATGCCGCGCCGAGTGCCTGCACGTCGAGGAGCCGCTGAAGTCTCGTGTTGCGCGGGCCGCACTCGTGGTTCGGCGATGGAGATCATTGCCTCGAGCCTTGCTGTGATTGGTCCAAGACGATCGTAAGCACCCGCGCTGTGTCCGCGTCGTCGGGATTGTCCCGCAGGATCGCCTCGAGTTCTTGAATGCCTTCGTCCCAGCGCTCCAGTCGGCACAGGACTAAGGCGTAGTTGCGGCGCGCAACCACGTTCAGTGGCTCAAACTCCAGCACTCTCCGGTATGTGTCCAACGCCTCGGCGTAGCGGGCAGCACCCTCCAATCGGACCGCCTCGCCGTGTAGGCGCGCCGTTTCGATTTCGTTCTCACGGGCTTGGTCATTGGCCGCGATCATAGCGGACAGTTTGTCGCGAAAGATCCTCGACTCTGTCGCGCGACCGGCGCTGTGCAGTGCTCGGGTCAGGTTGTATAGGATGGCTTGGTCCTCGGGGCTGAGTTCATGGGCGCGCAGCAGATGGTCGGAAGCTGCCTGCGCGTGCCGACGTCGTTGCAACTCCAGAGCCAGTTGATAGTGCGCGGTCGGGTCGTCCGGAACCAATGCGACCGCCCGCTCGAACAGGGGGTAGGCCTCGTCGTCGCGCAAGAGTCGCTTGAGCGTCAGGCCGAGCGCGACGTGGGCTTCGCCGCTGGAGGGGTCGATTTCTATGGATTTTCGAAATTCCCCCGCAGCCTGCTCCATTTGCTCCCTTTCGACATGTAACTTGCCGTTGAGCAAGTGCAGGCGTGCTCGCTGCCGGCGATCGGGCACGCTGCTGAGCGCCGTCGCCATGTGGTGCGCTGCCCGGTCGAACTCTTCCTTGCCTGCCAGGATGATCGCGATATTCAGGTGTGCTTCCCACTGGGCTTGATCCAGTGAGACCGCCCGTTCGAACACTTGCATTGCCGCGTCTTGCTCGCCTAGCCGTGCCAAGGCCATCCCGGCCGAAGTGTGGAGCCGCGCGTCGTCCGGACCCAGTTCCAAGGCGCGCAGGAGCGCTTGAATCGATTCCTGCCGTCGAGGAATCAGGGACAGGGCCGCCCCCAAGAGCAGATGTGCTTCGGCGTCGCTGGGGCTCGTGCGGATAACTTCTCTCAGGAGCGACACCGCTCCGGTCACATCGCCGTCCTGGATCATTGCCGCCGCCTCGTCCGTGCGTGATGCGGGGTTTGCAGCGTTGGTTTGGGCTAGAGAAAGGGTGGCTCCCGCGCTGACGCCGAGCGCAACAACGCCGGCCAGCAAGAGTCGGCGGGCCGACGAAGGGCGTGCCGAGTCTGTCAACAGCTGTCCTAGCTGGTTCCAAGTCCGGCCCGCCGCTTTGGCAGGGAAAAGAACGGCGTCACTTGTGGCAAGCGCGGACGAGTGCGAGCGTGTCTGAGTCGACTCTCGAGACCTCAGGCTTCTAGGCACGGCTTGGGCTGAGCGCTAGGCGTCCCGGAACCCGGCCCCGGGGACGCCCGCATTTATAAGTGAAGGGCACCCTCCGGGGCACGAGCCGTCGGATCGCGTCCGCTGGTCAGAAAATTATCTTCAACCCGAACTGGACCTGGCGCATCGGCGCGACAGTGTTCACAATCCTTCCGAAGCTGGTTTTCGAGGCCTCGGGCTCCCATGCAGAGCCGGGAGAGCCGTAGTTCGCCAGGTTGAGGGCGTTGAAGAACTCCGAGCGCACCTCAATCCAGCGACCGTCGCCCCATGCGAAACGCTTGAAGAGCGAGAAGTCGAGATAGGTCACGGTCTCGGAATAGACGAGCCCGCGCCCGGCGTTACCGAAGCTTCCAAACGCTGGCTGCTCGAATGCGCTCGTGTTGAACCAGCTAGCCGAAGTGCGCCCGCCCGAGTTCGGATCTCCCACCAGATTGGGCCGCATGTAGCTCCACCAAGCCACCTCGTTTCCGATGTTGGCTACGTCGCCGCCAACTTCCATGTTGATCGGCTGACCGCTGCGGATCTGGAACAGACTGTTGGCGTGCCAATTGCCCAGCACCCACGCTGCCGGGCCCCGGTTGAAGATGCTCTTGCCCTTTCCAGCCGGAAGCTCCCAAACCGAAGACAGCGACAGGAAGTGCGGGATGTTGTAGCCCGCAACGCCCTTGTTGCGGTCCAGGTTGTAAAAGTCTTGGACATACGAGCCACCGCCCGGCCCGTTTTCGGCGGTGAAGAAGCCGCTCGCTCCGTTGTCTATGGCCCGGGACCAAGTGTAGGAGGCGAGGAACGAGAGGCCGTTCGAGAAACGCCTGTCCGCCTTGAGTTCGATCCCGTGGTAGCTGGACCGGCCGCGGTCGTCGCCCCAGAACACCGTCGGCATGTGAGGTTGGGGCTTGCTCGCTTGGACCTGTTCGGGAGTGCCGGTACTCGGCTGGGCTGTGTTGCCGAGGCCGGTGATTTGGAGCCGCGTGCTGACGCTGCCCACATACCCCGCCGAAAGGACTAGGTTCTGGCTCACCTGCCGCTGCAGCTCCACGTTCCATTGATGCCCCAGGGGATTCTTGTTGTTGTGGTCGACGCACCAGCAGGTGTCCCCCCAGGGTTGCGGGCCGGGAAGCGGGCTGCCGAGCTTGGTGCGCAGCTCCTCGATGAATCGCACTGGTTCCCCCGGGGCGTTGGTCGGCTCGAAGAATCCATCGTTGGACGGCCAGCCGCCGCTACCCTGCCATGACTGGTTGACGCCGGTCAGTTGATCGAACACGATCCCATACCCTACGCGGAGAACCGTCGTCGGGGCCATGCTCCACGCCAATCCGAAGCGAGGCTGCCAGTTGTCCCAGACTGGGATCGGGCCGATGCTTGGGTGTCCTGCTAGGCGGATCTTGTCGCCGTTCGGCACGTCCTCAAGCCCGTTGCCGGGAATGCAGGGAGCGATCCCGGCTTGGTTGCAAGGCGGTGGCATCGAAGGCAGCCCGATCAGGAAGCCGCCGGATGCAAGATCGTAATTCGTCTTGAAGCGACCGGTGTCCGATTCCACGTCGGGCCACATCAAATGGTCGAAGCGCAGCCCGATGTTGAGGGTCAGGTTGGGGCGGATACGCCATTCGTCCTGGACATAGGCCCCGAATGTCTGGTAGCCGAAGAAGATGTGCGAGGGCAGCCCCCCCGACACTTGGGAGGGAACCCCGAGCAACGCGGAAGCCAGGGGATCCCCGGTGGTTCCAATTTGTTGCTGGTTTTGTGTGGGCACCTCGGTGAAGTTGAAACTGATCGAGCCGGTCTGCCCTGGCGTGAGCGTATGGCGCAGCGTTTGGAATCCGAACTTGAGGGTGTGGTTGCCCCGAATCCAGCTCAGGTTGCCCGTGTAGTGGTACTGCTCGTAGTGGAATTCCAGCGGACCTTCCATCCGTCGCAGGGCACCGACATCGCCGCCGGCGAAGCCGCCGCTTCCGATTGCGACGCGGGGAATCGGCTGGACTCCCTCGATCGTGCCGAAGCCAGCCGCAAGGGCAGGGCCGTCGCCGATTGATTCGTCAGGCAACGTACCCTGGCGGTACGGCTCTTTGGCATAGCCGAAGCTGTGGTCCATGATCACCGTGGGGGAGAAGCTGTGGAACCAGCCCCCTCCGTAGTTGAAGAACGGGAACTCGCCAACCTCGTTGATCAGCTGCGTCGACGGTGTCAGCTGCGCGCCATCGATCTTGCTGTAGCGGAACCAAGCCCGGTCCAACTCGCTGAACTGGTGGTCGAAACGGACTTGGAAGTTGTTCGCGTCGTTGGTCGCCGCGTCTTGATTGATGACGTTGAATACCGGGTCCCCCTCCAGGTTGGGCCTGTCGTAATAACCCCTCAGATAGGTCTGCATCGTCTGGTTCAGCCTTGCGGACGGAATGATGTTGTCCGCGAACTGGTCGCGGACCAGCCCGCCGGTGTCGGGGTCCGTGCGGGTCGTCAACGGGTCATAGAGGTTAAAGCCGGTGGGCCAGTTGGAGAAGTCGCCGTTCAGCTGCGCGTCGGTTGGAACGTAGTAGCGGTTCGATCGAGGGTTGCTGAAGCGCCAGCCCTCGTAGGCGAAATGGAAGAAGGTCTTGTTCCTGATGATCGGTCCGCCAACGGCCGCACCGAACTGGTTTTGCCGGAACGCCGCAGGCTTGACGTTGAACTCGTCCGCGAACGGATCCCGGGCATTGAGGGCGTCGTTGCGGACGAACTCCCACAGCGAGCCGTGGAACTCATTGGTGCCAGTCTTGGAGATGACATTGATGATGCCGCCGAGCACTCCGCCAAACTCGGCCTTGTCGTTGTGCGACTGCACCTTGAATTCCTCGATGGCATCGATGATTGGCGGGATGACGTACATGTTGCCGATGTAGTTCGTGTTGTTGACCCCGTCGAGCAGGTGGATGTTCATGCGGTTCCACTGGCCGTGGATTGAGGGGTTGGAGAACGACGCGCCTGGCACCCCCACATTGGCGAGGTCGTGGCTGCCGATACCGCTGCTCTGGGCCGTGCTTACCGGCGTTGCGCCCGGAGTGAGGGTCAGCAGCTGCGTGAAATTCCTCCCGTTCAAGGGCAGGTCTTCAACCTCCTTGACACCGATCACTGTGCCCAGCTCCGACGTGGACTGCTGGAGCTGCTCGGCCTGCGCCATCACCTCGATCGTTTCCGTCACGCTGCCCACTTCGAGGGCGATATTCTGAGTGACGGTCTGGTTGACGCCAACGTTGAACGTCGGCAGGATGGCCGATTTGAAGCCGGTTTGTTCAGAGACGAGCGTGTAGTTGCCCGGCTGCACATTGACGAACACGAAGAATCCGCTGGCGTTCGCCTCGGTCGTGACTTCCACCCCGGTCTCCACATTGGAAAGGGTGACCGACGTGCCCGGCACAACCGCTCCGGTCGTGTCGGTCATGGTTCCGTTCACGCCCCCGGTCGTGCTCTGTCCGAACGCGGCGGCGGCAGCAAAGACGCAGACCGCCAGCAATTGCACCGCCCGGTGGAGGAGATTGGAAGCCTGAAACATGTATTCGCTCCTGATCCCCGGGCAGCGCATGAATCAGGACTGCCCGGTCAACCAGCCGGCATGTGCCAGTGCCCATGTCGGCGGGCCGCCTAGATCGTACACTCTTCGGCGGTGGAGCGCAATGGGACGATGGGCGGGTCGGGGAGCCCTGCTGTGTCCCGCGGCCTACGCCAAGCTAGACTTACACGCGCGTGACAAACTCCACCAGGTTGAGCAGCACGCTTGCCACGGCGGCCCACACCGCGCCCTCGCCTGCGGGTCGAGACGTTTCGGCTTCCTCGCTGAAGATCTGCAGTTGCCTGTCGTGGTACGCAGCCAGCGTTTGCAGCTCGGCGGCGCCTGGTTCTCGCGACACGCACAGTCGGAACGCGTAGCGAAGGCGCTGATCCACTGTTGGCCCGCCCTCCCGTTGGATCCGTTCTCCCAAGTGCACGGCCGCTTCTTCGAAGACCGGGTCGTTCAGCAGCGTGAGGGCCTGTAGCGGAGTGGTCGAGCGGTCGCGCTTGCAGACGACTTGGACATTGTCGGGCGCGTCAAACGTCTCCAGCTGCGGGTACGGCAGCGTGCGCTGGCGAAAGATATACAAGCCTCGCCTGAAGTTGTCCGCGCCCTCGCTCTGCGGCCACTTCACGAAGTTTCCGAATCCGATCTCGGTGGCCCCTTCGGGGAGGTAGGGCCGGACGCTGGTCCCGCCGATTCGGTGGTCGAGCAATCCTGCCGCGGCAAAGGCCGAGTCCCGGATGACTTCGGCGGGGAGCCGGATGCGCGACTGGCGCGCGAGCAGCCGGTTGGCGGGATCGATTTCCGAAAGATCGGGGCGGACATCGGAGGACTGCCGATAGGTCGCGGACGTTACGATCAGGCGGATCAGAGCTTTCGTATCCCAGCCGTTCTCCGTGAATTCCACGGCCAGCCAATCCAGTAGGTCGGGATGGCTGGGGGGCTCGCCTCGCGTTCCGAAGTCGTCGGAAGTCGAGACCAAGCCCGTTCCGAAGTAGCGCTGCCAGAGCCGGTTGACCGCGACTCGCGCAGTGAGGGGGTTGTCGGCAGAGACCAACCACTGGGCCAGCGCGAGGCGGTCGCGCTTGCCGGCTGGCAACGGCGGCAGGGTGGACGGCGCGGACGGGTCTACCCGAATCCCGGGGTTGCGGTAGTCCCCGCGAACCAAGATCCGAGTGTCGGGCGGGTCCGGGTTCTCGGCCATCGTGTAGGCCTGGGTGAGGGCAGGGAATCGCTCCTGCAGCGCCTTGAATTCCCGCTTTAGCTCGTCGAAGTCGAGGTCTTCGAAGCCCTCTGGCGTTTGAAAGTCATAACCCCCTGCAACGTTCCCTACGAAGTACGCGGACAGTCGGTCGCTTTGCTTCGCCGTGCGTTGTTCGGGCGCGGTGCGGACGGTCTCGGCCCCGCCGTCGAGCTCGAACTGGAGCAGGTCCCACAGGATCTTCCAGATCGGCTCCAGGCTTGAGCCAGGGTCGGTCGCGGCTGCGAGGATGCGCCGTTCCCAGTAGTCCTGCAGTTCGGGGATCCGATACCGCTCGAACAGCTCCGCCCGCCGCCTCTCGAACTCGGGACGGCGTGCCATGTATGCTCGACGCTCCCCTGGCAGCGGGGCGTCGATGTCGCGCTCGATGGCGGTGTTGAAGAATGCGTACAGGCTGTAGAAGTCTTTTTGGCTGATCGGGTCGAACTTGTGATCGTGACACCGGGCGCAGCCGGCCGTCAGGCCCAGCCAGACTGTTGCAGCAGTGCTTGTCCGCTCAACGACGCGCTCCACCCGGTCCATCTCTAGGGGGAAGCCGCCCTCGCGGTTGTGGAGGGCGTTGCGGTGGAATCCGGTTGCGACGACTTGGCTGCGGTCTGCGCCCGGGATCAGATCCCCGGCCACTTGCTCGACTGTGAACCGGTCGAACCCGAGGTTGCGGTTGAACGCATCGATGACCCAGTGTCGCCAGCGCCACGCGTACGGACGGATGTAGTCGGCCTGATAGCCATCGCTCTCGGCGAAGCGCGCTTGGTCCAGCCAGTGCAGGGCCTGCATCTCGCCGCTGTGCGGGGATGCCAGCAGGCGCTCGACGGCCTGCTCGTAGCTCATCTCTCCGCTAGAGAATGCAGTGATTTCGCCGGGGCTTGGTGGGATCCCGGTCAGATCCAAGCTCAGACGTCGCAGTAGGACGGCCGGGGGCGCCTCAGGCGAAGCTGCGAGGCCCGCGGACTCCAGCTTGGCTGCGATGAACGAATCGATCGGATTCCGCACCCACCCCGCAGCCCGAGTTGTCGGGATCTTCGGCCGGCCGGGCGGTACGAAAGACCAATGTGCCGCGCCTCGGCCGGGCTCTGATCGCGATGGAGGGGCATCTGGCCACACCGCACCTTGATCGATCCAGGCTGTGATCCGGTTGATCTGTGGGGCAGGGAGCCGCTCCCCGCCGAGCGGCATCACTGGACCCTCCGAAGCGGGCCGGCTGAGCATCTGAACAAGACGGCTGCCGGCACCGTCGCCGGCCCTGATCGCCGGTCCCGAATAGCCGCCGCGCATCGCAGCGGCGGCATGGTCGAGGCGCAAGCCCCCAGACTGGCTGGCCGCTCCGTGGCATGCGACGCAGCGCGCGAGGAAGATCGGCTCGATGTCAGTACGAAAATCGATCTGGGCCGTCTGCGCTGCGAGCTGCGGAATCCAGAGGCTGGCTAGCAGCAAGGACAGACGGAAGGGGGTCGCCACAAGGAAAGCCTCGCAGCCAAAGTATCAGACTTCGCCTAGCTCTGTTCGAAGCGATTCGGTCGTGCGCTGAATTCGATGTTCTGCGGACCGGGGTCGTGAGTTTGACGAAAACCCGTTCGATCAGATGCGTCACTGGCCGGGTTCCGCAGGCCTCTCGGCTGGGCCAGCATCCCGGCTCAGCGATTGCTGCCTGCGCGCCAGATGCCCGGCCGCGTAGGCGATAGCGACCTGCTGCTGGCCCGCGGGGAGTCTGAGCGCACCGTCAGCGCGGCGTCTACAATACGCTGGAAGTACAAGATGAAGTACCCGATTCCGTTCCAGACACTGCTGAAGATTGGCTTGGCTATGCTGGTCTCAACCATGGCCATCGCCGCAGGCACGCGACCGTATGTCATGGGTACGCGCGGCGTCGTCGTTTCGGGGCACCACCAAGCCAGCGATGCTGGCCTTGACATGCTCAAGGCCGGCGGCAACGCCGTCGATGCGGGAGTCGCCACCGTGTTCGCGCAGGCGGTCATTGAATTCGACCGCTTCGGGCTAGGCGGGGAAGTCCCGATCCTGATACACAACGCGGGCGATGGCCGCGTGGTCGCCGTGAACGGGCAGGGCCAAGCACCCCGCAAGGCGACGCTGGAATGGTTCCGTGCCAACGGCATCGCGGCCATACCCGGGGATTGCTTCCTGCCGGCTCCCGTGCCGGCCGTGGTGGGCTCGCTGATCGCCGCGTTGCGCGAATTCGGCACGATGAGCCTGGGCGAGGTGCTGGCCCCGGCCATTCGTCTCGCTGACGAAGGATTCGCAGTTTTTCCGAGCTACTTGGACAACCTGCGCAGGGTCCAGGGCCGCATGCGCGCGGAGTGGCCGACCTCCGCGCGGATCTTCCTGCCGGGCGGGGAACCGCCCAGCGTCGGGGACCTGCTGGTGCAGAAGGACCTCGCCCGGACGCTTCAGCGGCTGGTCGAAGCCGAGCAGCAGGCGTCGGGCGCCGGCCGCGATGCCGGCCTGCAGGCCGCTCACGACCTGTTCTACAGCGGCGAACTCGCCGCGGAAATCGTTCAGTTTCAGAAGGACTTCCGGTGTACCGACGCCAACGGCTTCACGTCTTCCGGCCTCTTGGAGGTCGAGGACTTCGCAGCGTTCCGCCCGGTGATCGAAGAGCCCGCCCGCACGTCGTATCGCGGCGTGGACGTCTACAAGGTGGGCTTCTGGTCTCAAGGCCCCGTCCTGCTTCAGACGCTGAACCTGCTGGAAGCCTATGACCTGCGCTCGCTGGGGCACAATAGCGCGCCGTACCTGCACTTGCTGGCAGAAGCCATGAAGCTGGCCTTCGCCGACCGCGAGTGGTACTACGCCGATCCTGACTTCGTCGGGGTCCCCGAACACGGCCTGCTCTCCAAGGAGTACGCCGCGCATCGGCGCGAGCTCATTGACTTGGAGGCGCCTTCCCTCAAGTTGCAGCCGGGCAATCCGTACCCGTTCCACAACGAGCAGCTGGCACACGCCGCCGTACCCGACTCCGTCGCGTTTCGGCCCGACCCGCCAGGCACTACCGGCACTCGCGTGGCGGACGCAGAGGGCAACGTGTTCTCGGCGACGCCCAGCGGGGGCTGGTTTACGACCTCGCCGATCATCGAGGGCCTCGGCTTCGTGCTCGGCACGCGCGGCCAGAGCTTCGTCTTGTCCGAGGAACAGGCGAACAGCCTGCAGCCGGGCAAGCGTCCGCGCACCACGCTCACGCCCACCCTGGCGATGAAGGACGGCCAGCCCTTCATGGCCTGGGGCACGCCGGGCGGTGACGCCCAGGACCAGGTCAATCTCCAGTTCCTCCTCAACGTGCTGGAGTTCGGAATGGACATCCAAACGGCGCTGGACGCGCCCCTGATCCAGATCCTCGACTTCCCCCCATCGTTCTTCCCCCGCCAGACGCAGCCCGGCGTCATGCGTGTCGAGTCGCGCATGACGCAGTCCACGGTGGATGCTCTCACTGCCATGGGGCACACTGTTCTCGACGCCGGGCCGTGGTCCATCGGCGACGCCACGGCCGTGATGCTGGACCGTCAGCGCGGCGTGCTTTACGGGGCGGCCGGGCCGCGCCGCGACAAATCGTACGCTCTGGCTTGGTAGCGCCCGCAGGCTGCCGCGCCGGACCTAATCCGGCGCTATTTGGCAGTGCTACGATGGGATTTCCGTAGCTTGCCGAGGTGCTGTCTTAGGCTGCGGAATTCCCCGGATGCGCTGGAACAGCCTGTTTATTCCGACGTTGCGCGATGCGCCGTCCGACGCCGAGGTCGTGAGCCACAAGCTGCTCTTGCGGGCGGGCTACGTGCGCCAGCTCTCGGCCGGGCTGTACTGCTACCTGTACCTCGCCCAGCGGAGCCTGCGCAAGATCGAGCGCATCATTCGCGAGGAGATGGATGCCATCGGGGCGCAGGAGATCTATACGCCGGAGCTTCATCCGGCAGAAATCTGGAAAGAGAGCGGGCGTTGGGACGCGATCGGCGACGACATGTTCCGGCTCAAGGACCGCTTCGGCAGAGAGCACTGCTTGGGGATGACCGAGGAGGAGGTCGTCACCTTCATCGCCCGCGGCGAGTTGCGCAGCTACAAGCAACTGCCGCAGATCTGGTACCAGATCCAAGCGAAGTTCCGCGACGAGCCGAGGCCCAAGGCGGGCCTGATGCGCGTGAGGCGCTTCACCATGAAGGACTCATACACCTTCGACATGGACAGCGCGGGCCTCGACGCCGCTTACCAGCGCCACTACGTTGCCTACTGCCGCATCTTCGACCGCTGCGGCTTGGAGTACTTGCCCGTCGACGCGCATTCCGGCGCGATGGGGGGCAGCGAATCGTGCGAATTCGTGGTGCCGTCCCCTGCTGGCGAGGATTGGCTGATCGAGTGCCCCGCTTCTGGCTATCGCGCCAATTTGGAGAAAGCGGTCACCGTGCCGCGGCCGCCTTCCGTGCCGGACCCGGAAGGCGACGCCTTGCCCGAAGAGTTCGCCACGCCGGGGAAGAAGACGATCGAAGAAGTGTCCGATTTTGACGGCCTGCCCGCGTCGTCGCATATCAAGGCGCTGGTGATGGTCGCTCAGGGAAAGCCCCTGATGGCGTTGTTGCGCGGAGACCACCAGCTCAGCGAGACAAAGCTCGCAGCAGAGGCGCAGGACCCAGACGTCCGGCCCGCCCATCCTGCCGAAATCGAACAGTGGCTCGGGGCCGAAGCGGGCTTCATTGGTCCGGTCGGTGCTGGCGATATCACACTGCTCGCCGACCACGCCCTGGAGGGGCGTCGCAACCTGGTCGCCGGCGCCAACAAGGCCGACACCCACTTGCGAAACGTCACGCCCGGCCGCGACTTCCGGGCGCGCTACGCGGATCTGCGCGAAGCCGAGGACGGTGACATCGATGTGGCCTCGGGCCAGCCCGTGAGGCGCCGCAAGGCCATCGAAGTCGGGCACATCTTCAAACTGGGTTACAAGTACTCAGAATCCATGGGCCTTTCGGTCTTGGACGAGAACGGCAAGGCCGTCACCCCGATCATGGGCTCATACGGCATCGGGGTCGAGCGCGTACTAACCGGCGCCATCGAGCAGAACCATGACGATGCCGGGATGGCCCTGCCGGTCTCGATCGCCCCGTTCGAGGCAGTCATCACGCCGGTCAACCTCAAGAATGAGGACCAGCGTCAGGCCGCGGAGAGGCTCTATGCCGAACTCCGCGAGGCTGGCGTCGACGTCCTGCTGGACGACCGCGCCGAGCGCGCTGGCGTCAAGTTCAAGGACGCTGACCTGATCGGGATCCCGTATCGGATCACCGTGGGTCGAAACATTGCGGAGGGATTGGTGGAATTGACCGAGCGCAACACGGGACGCTCCGAGAATGCTAATCTCGAAGAGGTAGCGAGACTGCTGGTTGGCCGGATCAGCGAGGCTGCGGCCTAGCGCCGGCAGGCGGGTACGGGCGCGAAACGGACGCTGCCGTAGTTGCGTCAAAACGTGAGAGCGTCGCCCATTGCCAAAGGCGCTGGCTGAGCCGTGCGGCCAACAGCAGTCGCTTGAGCCGGAGAATCGCCTCTCATCGGGTGCACCGCAGCATGACCACTGCGAAGAAGGGCCATCCGGGACCGAGCGGGGCCCGGCATCGGGGGGCCAAGGTGCGCTTTCGCCTCGGCTTCCTGAACCGAATCGCCCGCTTCGTGCGGACTCCGCTCGGAACGGTGTTGCTGGGCGTGTGCCTAGTCGCTGGCGTGGTCGGCGGCGTGGTGTACAACCACTTCTACTGGAAGTACAGCGCCATCATTGACTTGCGCCTCGATGGCGGCGCCTTCGACCGGACTGCCCGCTTCTTGGCCACGCCTCGCACGATTTCTGTCGGTGACCCGGGGACTGTGGCGGCAATCGCTCGCAACCTGCGAGCCGCCGGCTACACGCGCGATGCGGACAACCGCGTCGGCTGGTACGAACTTGGCGCCGGCCACATCGAGATCCACCCCGGCCCGCTGTCACACTTCACGCCCGACCCCGCCCGGATCTCTGTCGAAGACTCCCACATCGCCGAGATCATCCTGGCAGAGACCGGCGAGGGGTTGGAGGCGTACCAGATCGAGCCCGAGCTGATCACGAACCAGTTCGATCAGGAGCGCTCCAAGCGCCGGCTGTTCAAGTTCAGCGACTACCCCCAGCACCTGATCGATGCGGTCATTGCGATCGAGGACCACCGGTTCTACTCGCACCACGGCATCGACTTCATTCGCACTACCGGAGCGGCAATCGAGGGCCTGAGGGAGTGGAAGCGGCCCAGGGGAACGTCAACGCTGAGCCAGCAGCTCGCCCGCAACTTCTTCCTGACGCGGGAAACGACGGTGAAGCGCAAGCTTGCCGAGGCCATGATCGCCATCCAACTCGAGGGTCGGCTGACCAAGGAGCAGATCTTCGAGAACTACTCGAACCAAGTCTTCATGGGCCGGCAGGGCAGCTTCAACGTGCACGGCTTCGGGGAGGCCGCGCGGGGCTTCTTCGACAAGGACGTGCGCGATGTGACCCTGCCCGAGGCGGCCCTGATGGCCGGCTTGCCGCAAGGGCCCAGCTACCTCAACCCGTACCGCTACCCCGAGCGGGCCAAGTTCAGGCGCAACCAAGTGCTCTCGGCGATGCTGCGCGAGGGCTTTATCGACGACGCGACTTTCGAAGAGGCTTCGGCCGCGGAGATCGAGCTGTCGCGCGGGCACATGGAGTCGCGCGACGCGCCGTACTACATCGACTTGGTCAACAAGAGCCTTAAGGGACATTTCGAGACAGACGATCTCGTCACGAAGAACTACTGGGTCTACACCACGCTGGACAAGCGCCTGCAGGAATTTGCGGTCGAAGCTGTCCGCGACGGCATGAAGCTCGTGGATGAACGTATCGCCCGGCAGCGCCGCTACCGCGACCAGGAGCCCCCGCGGGCGCAGGTAGCGCTCGTCGCGATGGACCCCCGCACGGGCGAAATCAAGGCGGTTGTGGGCGGCCGGGACTACGGCGGCAGCCAGCTCAACCGCGCGCTAGCAAGGCGTCAGCCGGGTTCGGTCTTCAAGCCGTTCGTGTTCGCGGCCGCGATGGACACCGTCCTGGACCGCGAGCGCCAGCTGACCATCGACCGCGGCTACGGCCACGCGCTGCCCGAGTACGCTCGCACGCAGTATCCGCCGCCTCCCGGCGTGCTGACGCCGAGCACTTTGGTGCTGGACGAGCCCTCTTCGTTCGAATTCAGCGAATTGCAGCCGCCCTACGAGCCGTCGAATCACCTTGACCACTACTACGGACTGATCAGCCTGCGCTACGCGTTGATGCGCTCGATCAATGTCGCGACAGTGAAGGTGGGGCAGATGGCGGGCTACCAGCGGGTGCTCGATCTTGCCAGTCGCGCCGGAATGGGAACCGACATACTGCCGGTTCCTTCCATGTTTCTCGGCACGTACGAAGTGACGCCAGTCGAAGTCGCAGCGGCATACTCGTCGTTCGTCAATGGCGGCGTGCGCGTCGAGCCCCGCTTCGTGCGCTACGTGCGCGACGATGCAGGCGGGACGCTGTACCAGAGCGAGGTCGAACAAAAGCCGGTGATGGACACCCGCGTGGCCTACATGGTGACGCACATCATGCAGGACGTGATCCGGCACGGCTCGGGCATTCGGGCTCGGTTTACGTACGGCATCACCGACGCTGCGGGCAAGACCGGCACCGACGATGACGGGTGGTTCGCCGGCTTTACGAATGACCTGATTTGCGTGGTGTGGGTCGGATTCGACGACAACACCGATCTCGGCTTGGAGGGGGCGCATTCGGCGTTGCCCATCTGGGCGATGTTCATGCAAAAGGTCCGACAGCTGGCCACCTACGCGAATCCGGGACCTTTCGCCGAGCCCGAGGGCGTCGTGCGCGTGCCAGTCAGCGCCGTGCAGCGAGTGCTGGCCGACCACTACTGCCAAAACTGCAAGGAAGAGGTCTACGTGGCGGGCACGGAACCCGACACTGCGGACACTTCCCGGCATCGGGATGCCCGCCGGAGGGCTGCGTTGCAGGCCGAGTTTGAAGCAAACGCTCCCCCCAAGCGCGGCTTGCTGCGCCGCGTGCTCGGAGCCGTCAAGGGCGCCGGGGACGCTCAGGAGTGACCCAGAGTCGGCGAAGCGGACCGAACGCTACCAGTTCGCGGGGCGCTGGAAGCCTGGCGGGGGCGTGACGTTCGTGGTCTTGCTGCGGATCGGCGGCTCGTGAGCGGCGCTGCCGCTAGCCCCGTGGCGCGGGATCAGCAGTTCCGGCGACCTGGAGATCGTTCCGATCGGCCTAGCGGTCGGCGGCAGAGCGATGCCCGGATCGCCCGGCCACACCGGGCCGTCGCCGAGAGCCTCGCGCGCGTGCTCCAAGAGCGACTGCAGGCGCGCTTTCACCTCGGGATGGTTAGCGGCTTCGTCTCGGCTTTCGGCGATGTCGGCTTCAAGATTGTAGAGCGTGCCGTCTGTGTGCAGTTTCCACGCTCCGCTGCGAACGGCGCGCAATTCGTAGCCCCGGTAGAAGTAGAAGGCCTCGTAGGGGGAGTCTTGCCCCGTATCGCCCTTGAGGACGCCGGAAATGTCGTGGCCGTCGATCCGCTCCGCCGGATACTCGCCACCCGCCAAGGTCGCGAACGTCGGCAGGATGTCCATGGTGGTAGCGGTGTCGTCGTACGAGGTGCCGGGCGGGATCGTGCCGGGCCAGTACGCCACGGTCGGCACGCGCAAGCCTCCTTCGTAGGTGCTGCCCTTGCGTCCGCGCAGAGGGCCTGCGCTGCCCCTTGCAGGCCCGTTGTCGGAGGTGAAGAATACGAGCGTGTTCTCGGCGATTCCGTGCTCTTCGAGCTTGTCGCGGATCTGCCCGACGCTCCAGTCGATCTCCTCGATGCAGTCCCCGAGGATGCCGTTCTCGGACGTGTCCTTGAATCGCTCTCCCGCCCACAGCGGCACGTGAACCATGGAATGGGGCACGTACAGGAAGAACGGCTGGGCGTGGTGGCGGTCGATGAAGGAGAGTGCCTCGGCCGTGTACGCGCCGGTGAGGAATGACTGGTCTTCTGGCACCTCGCGGATCACGTCGCCGTCGCGCAGCAACGGGAGCGGGGGGTGGTTGCGAGGATTGAGCGGCATGAACGGGCTCATGTCGTTGGAATACGGCAGGCCGAAGTGGTAGTCGAAGCCGTGATTGTTGGGAAGGAACTCGGGCTGGTCGCCGAGATGCCACTTGCCGACGATCCCCGTGGCGTAGCCGCGCTGCTTGAGGACTTCCGCAACCGTGACTTCGTCCGGGTGGATGCCCTGCGGGTCGGCCGGCATCAGCACCGGGTGCCAATAGCCGGTCTGCAGCCCGTTGCGAATCGGGTAGGCCCCGGTCAGCAAGGCGGCCCTCGATGGCGTGCAGACCGGATGGGCGTAGAAGCTTGTGAGCTTCATGCCTTCCGCGGCCATGGCGTCGATGCGAGGTGTCCGATTCTCGCGCGAGCCGAAGGCCCCGATATCCCCGTAGCCCATGTCGTCGATGAAGACGAGCACGAAATTCGGTCGATCACCCGGCTCGCGGCTGGCGGGCGTCGTTCCGCTGCCGCACGCCAGCGCCGCGACCGCCAGCGCGGCCGCTGTCAGGACTTGGTAAAGCTCTCGCATGCCGACCGTATCTTCTCACCTGCCGCCGCACTGCGGCAACGATCCGGCTAGTTCGAAGCTTCGAGCGCTTCGATCAGCTTCGGCACCACGTCGAACAGGTCGGCCACGATGCCGTAGTCGGCGATCTCGAAGATTGGCGCGCCGGAATCCTTGTTGATCGCGACGATCGTCTTGGCGCCCTTCATGCCGACCACGTGCTGGATCGCCCCGGAAATGCCCAGAGCGAGGTAGAGATTTGGCGCGACAGTCTGCCCCGAACTGCCGATCTGGCGCTCTAGCGGCAGCCAGCCGTTGTCGCAGATCGGACGGGATGCGGCCAGCTCTCCCCCAAGGGCCTTGGCCAGCGCCTCGGCCTGCGGGATGTTGTCCGGATCTTGAATGCCGCGCCCGACCGAGACGATAATCTGCGCCGAACCGAGATCGACTGCATCCTTGGCGTCCTGATACGGAGGTTCCGCCTGGGTCCGGATCATGCTGGCATCCAGGGACACTGCGAGGTCGCGAATGGGGGCTGGCGCCGGACCCTCGGCCACCGCGTCGGCCCGGTACGCTCCCGACTGGACGGACACGAAGTGCGGCGGCTCGCCGGTTGCAGACACGTCGGCGTGCAGCTTGCCTTGAAACAGCTGCCTGACGAAGATCGGCGCGCCGCCGTCGAATCGCATGGCGACGATATCGCTGACGAAGCACCCTCCGAGGGATGCGGCGAGCTTGGGGACTAGGTCGCGCACTTGGTACGTGTGCGGGAAGAGAACCAGGCGGGGCTTGACCTGTTCGACCGCCTGGCGCAGCGCGGACGCGAAACCGTCAGGGCTATATTGAGCCAACTCGGGACTGTCAACGGCGACGACCTCCGAGACTCGCTTGCTGGCAAGTTCGGCGGCGAGCTGTCCGACCCCGGATCCGACGACGGCGGCGACCAACGGACAGTCGAGGCCGGTCGCGGCCGCTTGAGCCGCCGCCAAGGCTTCGAACGACATGCGGTGCCACTTGCCGTCCAGCTGTTCGGTGACCAGTAGGATGCTCATATCACTCGCGCCTCGAACCGAAGCTTGTTGAGAAGCTCGTCGGCGACCTCGCGGCTGCCACCCTCCAAGAACACGGTCTGTTTCGCTTGCTGCGGCTGGTAGAGTCGCCCGACGCTCTGCTGCGCCGTGATCTCGATGCCCAACTCGTCCGTCGTGTAGCGGTGGAGAGGCTTCTTGCGGGCCCGCTTGATTCCCATCAGGGTGGCGTAGCGCACTTTGTTGATGCCGCTCTGGATCGTCAGCAGGGCCGGCTGGGGCAGCGTGACCGTCTGAAACCAGCCAGCCTCCAGCTCGCGCTTGCAGCGCAGCTGCGAGCCCGAAGCGTCAATTTCCATGATGATCGTCGCATGCGGCAGGCCGAGCTTTTCGGCGAGGATCACCCCGGTCTGGCCGAAGCCCGAATCGTCGGACTGCAGGCCGGTCAGGATGAGGTCGTGCTGCTCTTGGCCGATCGCCGCGGCAAGCGCGGATGCCGTCGCGTGAGTGTCGGCTTCGACAAAGCGATCGTCTTCGATGTGGATGCCTCGGTCGGCTCCCTTGGCGAGCGCTTCGCGCAGCGTGGAGGCAGACCGCGCCGGGCCGGCAGTCACGGCCACGACCTCTCCACCGTGCTTTTCCTTGAGACGCAACGCCTCTTCGAGCGCGTAGGTGTCCGGCTCGTTCATCTCGAAGGTCAGGCCATCGTCGCGCACCCATGTCGCGCCCTCGTCAAGGCGGATCACGGAGTCCCGCGCCATGACCTGCTTAACGCAGACAAAGATATTCATGGTGCAGAGGGGAGCGCGGCCTCAAGGCCGCCCAACCAGCAATTCTAGCAATCAGGGCCCGATCAGCCGCTGTAGCGCCGGAAGACCAGGGCACCGTTGGTGCCGCCGAAACCGAACGAATTGCTCAAGGCGTATTCGATTTCCATCGGACGGGCCTTGCCCTGTACATAGTCCAGATTGCAGCCCTCGCCCGGACGCTCGAGATTGATCGTGGGCGGCGCGATCTGGTCGCGCACCGCCAGCGCCGAGAAGCCGGCTTCCAGGCCGCCGGCGCCGCCGAGGAGGTGTCCGGTCATGGACTTGGTCGAACTGACCGCCACCTTGTCGGCGTCCTTGCCGAAGAGCCGCTCGATCGCGCGCGACTCGATCACGTCGCCAACTGGCGTCGAGGTGCCATGGGAGTTGATGTAGGACACGTCGGAGGCGGAAACGCCCGCATCCTCGAGAGCGTTGCGCATGACGCGCTCGGCTCCCTCCCCGTCCTCGGCCGGAGAAGTGATGTGGTAAGCGTCGCCGCTCATGCCGTAGCCGACCATCTCGGCCAGGATCGGGGCTCCGCGGCGCTGTGCCGATTCGAGTTCTTCCAGCACCAGCAGGCCGGCCCCTTCGCCGACCACGAAGCCATCGCGGTCGGCGTCCCACGGCCGGCTGGCCGTCTCGGGGCAGTCGTTGCGAGTCGAGAGGGCCTTCATGGCCGCGAAGCCGGCGATGCTCATCGGCGTGATCGCCGCTTCCGCGCCTCCGCAGATCATCGCGTCGGCATATCCGTTCTGAATCAGGCGAAACGAGTCGCCGACCGCGTGAGCGCCGCTGGTGCAGGCGGTCGCCGTGGCCGAGTTCGGGCCCTTGGCGTTCCAGCGAATCGAGACGTTGCCCGAGGCCAGGTTGACCACCGTGGCCGGGATAAAGAAGGGCGTAACGCGGCGCGGCCCGGCGCTGAGCAGCTTGGCGTGCTCGCGCTCGATGATGTCGAAGCCGCCGATGCCGCTGCCCACGTACACGCCGACGCGCGGCGACCGGGCGGGCGTGATCTCCAGGCCCGCCATCCCCATCGCGAAATCACTGGCCGCGATCGCGAAGAAGATGAAACGCGCCATCTTGCGCAGGTCCTTGGCCGTCACGAAATCCCGCGGGTCGAAGCCCTTCACCTCGCCCGCGATCTGGCAGGCGTAGGCGCTGGCATCGAAGTGGGTGATGCGCTCGATCCCGTTGCATCCGCGCAGGATCGCGGACCAGCAAGCCTCCGTGCCCACTCCCACGGGGGAGACGAGGCCAACACCCGTAACGACGACTCGTCTTGCCAACAGTGCCCCTGCTATTCGTCCGACGTGGCCGCTTGGATGTACTTGATCGCGTCGCCGACGGTGCGGATGCCCTCGGCTTGGTCGTCGGGGATTTCGATATCGAAGCCCTCTTCAAACGCCATGATCAGCTCGACGATATCGAGCGAGTCGGCGTTGAGGGTCTCTTGAAATTTCGCCTCGGGAGTCACCTGCGACTCCTCGACGCTGAGTTGCTCGCAGATGATTTCGGTGACCTTCTTCTCAATGTCCATAGTTGCTCCTGTTGCGGGCAGCCGTAGCCCCGTCAAAGGGGCTCGGGCGGCCAGCGGCACGACTTCGCGGTTGCGCGCCCGTGCATCGGGCTGCGCACTACAAGCTCAGGACGTAGGCTGTGATGTCGCTCTTCTCCTCGTCGCTGAGCATCTGCTCGAACGCGGGCATGCCGTTGCCGCCCTTGTTCAGGTTCTCGAGGACATTCTCCAAGGTGGCTTCCTTGCCGCTCGGCAGCGTGCCTTCCTTGATGCCGGCCAAGCCGGGTCCGATCTTCTTCTCAGCGCTGTCCTCGAAGTGACAGACCAGACAGCGCTGCTGGAACGCTTCCTTGCCCTTGGCGACGTCGCCAGGCTGGTCGTCGGCCACAGCCCCGCCGACGACGAATAGCGCTGCGCTCAAGAGCGCGAGAGTTATCCTAGACATGCTTGTGCATGAACCTCCCACTTCCAGTCTAGCGCAGTGTGGCGGCGGCAATCGACCAAGGCGCTGAGGGCCCGGCGCGAGTGGCGGACCCGATTCCCCAATCGTACCAGCTTGTGCGCATCGAGCGCTGTCTGCTAGGGTTCCATGACGCTGTCGCGGCGTCGCGCCAGGCGCAGGGGAGACCGAGTCGGGGCTTGTAAGGTTCTATGATGTTGGGGCCATGAAAACCCTGTTCCTCGCGATTCTGCTAGTCTCGGCGGCCGGCCCGCGGGCGCTGGGCGCGACGTTGGACATCTATTGGATCGATGTCGAGGGAGGCGCCGCGACCCTGGTCGTGACACCAGACGCCGAGACCATCCTGATGGACGCCGGCTGGCCGGGCTTCGAGGGACGCGATGCCGAGCGCATCGTGAAGGTCCTCGGCGATGAGGTGGGCAAGCTCGAATTGGACTACTTCATCGCGTCGCACTTCCACCGCGATCACACGGGAGGGGTGGCCGAGCTGGCCGAGCGCGTGCCGATCCACAACTTCGTCGATCACGGCGACAGCGTCGAGGTGGGCTGGAACGAGCGAGCGGACGAACTGTGGCAAAGCTATGTCGACACCGCCGGAGACGGGCGCATCCGGGCCGAGCCCGGCCAGAGACTGCCCTTGGCCAACACGGACTTTCTGTTCGTGGCGGCCCGCAGCCGGTTCTTGACAGAGCCGCTATCGCCTGCGGCACCCAACCCACACTGTCGCGGCGCCTCGGTGAAGCGTGTTGACAGGGGCGAGAATGGCAAGAGCATTGGGTTCTTGATTCGCGTCGGAGACTTCGAATTCCTCGATCTGGGAGACCTCACCTGGAACTACGAAATCGAGACCGCCTGCCCGGTCAATCTCTTTGGCGTGATCGACCTGTACCAAGTCACCCACCACGGAATGCACATGTCCGGCGCCCCTGCGCATATTCAGGCCATTCGGCCGCTCGTGGCGGTGATGAACAACGGGCCGCGCAAGGGAGGCAGCCCGGCGACCTTCAGTGCGTTGATGTCCACCGAGTCCTTGGTCGATCTGTGGCAGGTGCACCGGGCGGTGGAGAGCGGGACGGAGCACAACGCCAGTGAAGAGTTCATCGCCAACACGGGCGAGACCGAGGGCTGCTCCGCCCACTGGATCAAGGCGTCGGTGCAGCCTGACGGTCAGTTTTCCGTGACGAACTCGCGGACTGGATTCAGCAAGAGCTACGAGCCGCGCTAGGAAACCGGAATCCGGCTCTTGTCCATCAGGCTGGCGGCTTGCGCGAGCAGCGATCTTGCGCGCAGGATGACCGGGTCGTAGCTGGCGCGGATCCGCTGCCCTTCGTCGTAGTCGAAATAGGACACGTGAAGGTGGGTTGCGAGTGCCCGCATTAGGAACTGCCGATCCGCTGCTGACATCTGCCGGCCAGTCGGAATTCCCAGCTGCCCCATGAATGCCAGCAGATCGCCCAACATGTCCGGTGAAGGCGTCTCGCCCTTGAGCATTGCGTAGCCGCGGGCGCGGAGACGCGCCACGAAGCGCTCGACAGCGCGGTGCCGGGCCGCCAGCCGTTGCACGCTGGTCCTGCGCAGACCCTCGATTTCCACGTCTGGCGCGATGCCGCCGAACTCGTACACCTTGCGCCCGCTGTCGGTGAGCCGGACCTTGCCTTGTTGCGGCCTGTACTGTTCGCTGCACGGCTCGGTGAAGTACTCGTTCGGGGCGATGCTGGCATAAGGACGCTGGATCAGACGGCCGCTCGGAGAATAGTAGCGCGCCGTGGTTAGCACCATTCCCGTGGACTCCGGCAGCGCGAACACCGATTGGACCAAGCCCTTTCCGAAGGTGGCGCTGCCGGCAATCAGAGCCCGGTCGTGATCCTGCAGCGCACCGGCCACGATCTCGGACGCGGAAGCGGACCCGCAGTTCACGAGCACTACGATCGGATAGTCGAGATCGGGCTTCTCCGACTTTGCGCGGTAGTGGCGCTCCGGCGACGCTCGGCCGCGATGGGAGACGACGCTTTGCCCGGGCTCCAAGAAGTGGCTGGCGACCCTGACGCCGGCCGAAAGCAAGCCGCCCTTGTTGCCCCGCAGGTCCAGGACCAGTCCGGTCATGCCTTGGCTCTCCATTTGATCCAAGGCCTCTTCCAGCTCGTCGGGAGTCCTCTCCCCGAAGCTGGTCAAGTGGAGGTAGGCGGTGCCGTCTTCGAACAGCAGGCGGGTGGGAATCGTCGGCCGCGGGATCACGTGCCGCACGAGCTCGACGTCGATCCACCGGTCCAGGCCCTCCCGCGACAGGCTGAGGCCGACAGGCGTCCCGGCAGGCCCTTTGAGTCGGCTCGCAACTTCCTCGACTGGCAGCCGGCTCACCGGGCTGCCGTTGACCATCTCGATCGCGTCGCCCGGCCGGATGCCGGCCTCGAATGCCGGCGTCTCGGGGAATGGGAAGTCGATGACGGTCTTGTTGCCGAAATTGATGATCTGTACGCCGACGCCCGCATAGCTTCCGCGCTCTTGCTCGCGCATGGCAAGGAAGTTCTCGGTGTCAAGGAACGTCGAATGCGGGTCGAGGGTGGCGAGCATGCCGGGGATCGCCCCTTCATAGATCGCGTTGTCCCACTGCACTTCCTCGACGAAACGCTGCTCGATCAAACGTGTCGCCTGCCGTGCCAGGTGCAGCTGGCCGTTGATCGGCGCCATCTGGATGAAATTGCCGTTGGTGCCGATGCGCAAGCCGTAGAGCCCGCCTAGGACGGCGCAGACGGCGACAACGGCCACCATCAGCAGTACCGAACGGACGACTTTCATGATGTCCGTCCTCTGCCTCATGAACATGTCGCTGGCGGTGCCGCCGCCCGAGCACCCTTACGAGTCTCGCAAGCTGTCGATCTTCGCCGCCAGCACGAAATCTGATTCGGTCAGGCCGTTGATCTTGTGGGTCCAGATCTTGACCCCGACTTTGCCCCAAGTGAGAAAAATGTCGGGGTGGTGCCCCTCGCTCTCCGCCACCTCCCCGATGGCGTTGGTAAAGTCCAGGGCCTGCTGGAAATTGGGAAAGCCGAACTCGCGCTCCAAGTGGTGCCCGTCAATCACGCTCCAGTCCGCCACCTCGGCGCTGAGCCGAGCCAGCTCCTCGCCCTCGACAGGCGGCACGCCGCCGGTGCAGGGGACGCACGACTTCTGGGCCAATGCGGACATTGCGCCAGATCCTGCGCTCATGGTAGCACGCTGCCAGTCGCGCTCGAGCCCGCGATTGGCCGGGGGCCAAGGGCTGGCAGGGAGCCGCCCCCAAGACAGGGCCATTTTTTTGTCCGAGTCCGAGGCAGTGCACGACAGTAGCCGGAGGGGCAGTGGCTGCCTGCTAGAGTTTGCGAGCTCGGCATGGTAGCGCTGTCTGCTGCGAGGACTGGACATTTTGTTGTCAGTCTGTCAGGCTAGGCTCTAGTGGCAGCGCCAAGCGGCTTGCGGGATCTGGATTTGCGCTCCGTGCACGTGCGCCCCACGCACGGTGCGCAGGAGCACCGGCGCTGGGACCGCTTGGTGGCCAGCCACCACTACCTAGCGTTCGAGGGGTTGTTCGGCAAGGCCCTGCGGCATGTGGCGACGCTGGGGCAGGACTGGATCGCACTGGTGGGCTGGCAGGCCGCCGCGCTCAAGCTGGCGGCCCGTGACCGCTGGATCGGCTGGAGCCCGCAGCAGCAGCGGCGGCGCCTGCATCTGCTCACGCAGAACTCGCGCTTCGTGATTCTGCCGGCTTGGCAGGGGGCGCCCAATCTGGCCTCGCGGGTGCTCGGGCTGAGCTTGCGACGGCTTTCGGACGACATGTTGGCCGAGCACGGCATTCCGAGCCTGTTAGCGGAGTCGTTCGTGGACCCTGAACGCTTCGCCGGCACCTGTTACCGGGCCGCCAACTGGCGCTCGCTGGGCTTCAGCGGCGGCTACGCACGGCTGCCGGGTGCCACGCCGCGCTGGCGTCGGCACGGCCAGCGGAAGGAGATTTTCGTGTACGAATTGCAGCCCGGCGCGGCCCTCAAGCTGGCCCAGCCGGAGGATGATCCGGCCTGGGACGGGCCGGCCCGCAGCGCGCCCCCCGACGCGCAGACGCTGCGCAGTCTGTTCGAGTTCCTCGGCGAGTTGCCCGAGTACCGCCATGCGCGCGGCAAGCGCTACGGCTTGCGCAGCGTGCTGGCCTTGGCGGTGGCGGCGCGCCTGTGCGGCTACCGCGGGGTGACCGCCTTCGCCCAGTTCGCGGCCCTGCTGAGCCAGTCGCAGCGACTGGCGGTGGAGTGTTTCTACAGCCCCAGCCAAGGCTGCTACACGAGTCCGTCGATCACCACGTTCCACAACATTCTGGCGACCCTAGAGCCGCAGACGCTGGAGGAGGCGGTGCGCGGGTGGGCCCTCCAGCAAAGCGCGCAAGTGCAGTCACAGCAAGACGCTACGGATTCGTCCAAGGCCGCCAGCGAGGCACCCAGCGAGGGCCCGGCAGTGCTGCCGGGCGTGAGCCTGGACGGCAAGGACGTGCGCGGGGCCTCCAAGCAGAGCGCACACGGTCGGCGCATGCTGCTGGCCGCGGTGGAGCAGGGCAGCGGCGTGGTGCTGGGACAGTTGGAGATCGACTCCAAGACCAACGAGATCCCGGCCTTCCGGGAACTAGCCAGGCAACTCGACCTGGCCGGGCGGGTGGTCACCGGCGACGCGCTGCACGCCCAGCAGGAGACGGCCCGCTGCCTGCTCGAGGAATCCCAGGCAGACTATCTGATCACCGCGGTGAAAAACAACCAGCCAACGCTGTTCCGGGACCTGCAAGAGATGGACTTCAGTGCCTGCCCGCTGGTGGAGACGCTGGACAAGCAGCATGGCCGCATCGAGCGCCGACGCTACTGGGTCAAGGACATCAGCGCCGCCGAATGGGACGACTATGCCGCCCTGCACGGCCGCCAGCAGGCCATCCGCGTCGAACGTCGGCGGCAGCACGTCAAGAGCGGCAAGAGCAGCACCGAAGTGAGCTATGCGCTCACCTCGCTGGGCCCCGCACGGGCCACCCCCGAGCAACTCGCGGAGTTGCTGCGCAACCACTGGCAGATCGAGAACCGCCTGCACTATGTGCGTGACTTCACCTACGACGAAGACCGCTGCCGCGTGTATGTGCGCGACCTGCCGCGCAACCTGGCCTGTCTGACCAACACGGCCATTTCGATCATCCGCTGCCTGCCCCAATTCCGCTACGTGCCGGAGGCCAACCGGCATTTCGCGGCACGCCCGCAGGAGGCTCTCGACTTGCTGCTGCAAGCGCCCTCGCCTTAGCCCATGCGAGCGTCCCGCCAGCCTGCCCGGCAACGCCTTGCGAGGCGTCACACCCCCGCTGCGCCGACACTGTCCAGTGCCCCCTCGCGGGCGCTGCGAAGAGCGGCCCAGCGCCCTTCGAGCAGGCCCTTGCAACTCCAGCGACAGGCTGCCCTAGTTGCACGAGCAACGATCCGATCCCATCAGACGAGTCACGTATCGACAAAAAAATGTACCTGGCCCCCAAGACGATGCGATGGCGCGGGGCGGGTCATGTAGACTGAACTGGTGGAGGCGCGAGCGTAGGTCCAATGGACGGGTCTGCTGCCGCGGGGCGGAGTGGCCGCTGCTGCGCCGCGCTGGCCGGTTCCAACTCGGCGCTCGCTGCCCTCGGTTGCGCGATCTTGGGCCTGGACCTGTACACCAAGGCCTTGGTAGCGGAGGCGTTGGCGCACGGGGAGTCCGTGCCGATATTGGACGGCTTCTTCAACCTCGTGCATGTGCGCAACGTGGGAATCGCATTCGGCCTGTTCGCGGACGCGCCGGCTTGGTTCCGCGACTGGGCTCTTCCGGCGCTAGCGCTGGCAGGGGTCGTTGTCGTCTTGGCGCTGTTCCGGCAGACGGGCCAGGCTTCGGGCATGAACCGCTGTGCCTTTCCTTTGATTCTGGCCGGAGCGGCCGGCAACCTGTACGAGCGCTGGTGGCAAGGCTATGTGACCGACTTCCTGGACTTCTTCGTCGGGACCTACCACTGGCCGGCCTTTAACGTGGCCGATTCGGCGATCACGGTCGGAGTCGGGCTGCTGCTGCTGGACTCTTTCCGCCGGCCGGGTCGCGAGTCCGCCGCCCAAGGCTAGGCCAGCCGCTGACCATGTTTCCCAGACTGCTCGAGATCGGCTCGTTCTCGGTGCCGACATACGGCCTGCTGATCGCCGCCGGCTTCTTGGCCGGCATTTCGCTATCCGCGCGGCTGGCGAAGCGAACCTCGATCGACCCCGAGCGCATCACGAGTCTCGGGATCGTTCTGCTGCTTTCGGCGATCGTCGGCGCCAAGCTCTTCCTGGTCGCAAACAGCTGGAGCTACTACGCCTCCGACTGGGGCAGACTGTTCTCGCTGTCCGCCTTGCGCTCAGGGGGGGTGTTCTACGGCGGCCTGATCACGGCCATCGGCGTGGCGTATTGGTATACCCGCAGACACGGCTTGCCCTGGCTTGCCACGGCGGACCTGATGGTGCCGGGCTTGGCTTTCGGGCACGCCATCGGCCGGATGGGGTGCTTCGCCGCCGGCTGCTGCTGGGGCCGGGAGACCCACGTGGCGTGGGCGGTAACGTTTACCAACCCGATCGCCCACGATTTCACGGGCGTGCCGCTGCACGTGTCGCTGCATCCGACACAGCTCTACGAGGCTTTCGGCACTGCGCTGATCGGCGCGTTCCTGTTGTGGCGCTTCTTGCAGCCGCACGCGACCGGAGCGATCCTCGGCGCCTACCTGGCCCTGTACTCCTCGTTTCGCTTCGTTGTGGAGCCCTTCCGCGCCGATGGCGCCCGGCCGGCGCTGGTAGGCGGGACGGTGAGCACCACGCAGCTGGTGGCGCTCGGTCTCTGCGCCGCGGGGATCTGGCTAGTGCTCGCAGCGCGGCGGCGCAGAGCCTGAGCCCGGCGCGTCAGGCCAGGGTGTTGAGCGCCTCGGCAGACTGCGATTCGTACGCGGTGATCGCCGGCATGCGCTGCTGGATGTAGCTCAGCTGGTCGCCCCCTTCGAGCAGGCACTGCTTCGAGAAATCGTCGATGGGAAACGAGACGCCCCTGCCGCTGGGCAAGGTCAGTGTTTGGCTGGCCAGATCCACTGTCAGCTCCAGCCCTTCGTCGGAGCTGGCGGCCTCGAAGAGCTCGGCCAGCGTGGCCGCGTCGACAGCGACCGGAAGCAGGCCGTTCTTGAGGCAATTGTTGCGGAAGATGTCCGCGAAGGACGTGCTGATGACCGCGCGAAAGCCGAAGCCCAGCAGGGCCCAGGGCGCATGCTCGCGGGAACTGCCGCAGCCGAAGTTGTCGCCCGCTAGCAGGATCGTGCCGCCGGCCGCTCGCGGCTGGTTGAGCACGAACTCGGGATTGGGCCCTCCATCGGGCAGGTAGCGCCAGTCGTTGAACAGGTTCTCGCCAAGCCCCAGCTTCTCGATAGTTTTCAGGAAGCGAGCCGGGATGATCTGATCGGTGTCAACGTCGGTGATCGGCAGCGGGACGACCTTGCCGCTGAAGCTGGTGACGGGTTGCATGGGTTCTCTCCGGATGTGCTAGAGGTAGCGTCGGGGGTCGGCAACCGAGCCCTCGACAGCCGCGGCGGCGGCGGTCAGCGGGCTGGCTAGGAAAGTCCGCCCGCCCTTACCCTGCCGACCCTCGAAATTGCGGTTGCTGGTCGAAACGCAGTACTGGCCGCTGTCGAGCTGGTCGCCGTTCATGGCGATGCACATGCTGCAGCCGGCCTGGCGCCAGTCCGCCCCGGCGGCGCGGAAGATCTCCGCAAGGCCCTCGGCTTCAGCCTGCGCCCGGACCCTTTCCGAGCCGGGCACGACCATCATGCGGACCCGCGGGTCGACCTTGCGCCCCTGCAGCAGGCTGGCGGCCTGGCGCAGATCGGTGATGCGCGAGTTGGTGCAGCTGCCGATGAACACGACATCGACGGGCTGCCCGATCAGAGGCTTGCCCGGCTCCAAGCGCATATAGTCGAGGGCCTTGCGGACGCTCGGGTTGCCGTTCGGCTCGGGCACCGGCTGGCTCACGCGCACTCCCATCCCGGGATTGGTGCCCCACGTGATCATGGGCTCGAGCCCGGCAGCGTCGATCTCGACGGTGCGGTCGTAGACGGCCCCCTCGTCTGAGGGAAGGCTCCGCCAGCGCGCCACAGCAGCGTCCCATTCGGCACCCTTGGGGACGGTCGGCTTGTCGGCAAGAAACTCGTACGTCGTATCGTCCGGGGCGACCATGCCGGCCCGGGCGCCGCCCTCGATCGACATGTTGCACACAGTCATGCGGCCTTCCATCGAGAGCGAGCGGATCGCCTCGCCGGTGTATTCCAGCACCTGGCCGGTACCGCCGCCGATGCCGATCTCCGCGATCAGCGCCAGAATGAGGTCCTTGGCCACGACACCGTCCGCGACGCGTCCGGCGAAGCGCACTTCGCAAGTCTTGGAGCGGCGCTGCAGCAAGCACTGCGTGGCGAGCACATGCTCGACTTCCGTGGTGCCGATGCCGAAGGCGAGAGCCCCGAACGCGCCATGCGTGGAAGTATGGCTGTCCCCGCAGACCACCGTGATGCCCGGCCGGGTCAGGCCCAGTTCCGGCCCGATCACGTGGACGATCCCCTGCGACTCGTCCCCGAGGTCGGCCAGCGGGACGTCGAATTCGCGGCAGTTGGTGCGCAGCTGCTGCACCTGCTTGGCCGCGATCGGGTCCACGATCGGCAGGGCTTGGTTCTGCGTGGGGATGCTGTGGTCCATCGTCGCCTGTGTGCGGTCGGGGCGGCGGACCTTGATTCCTCGGTCCCGCAGGCCCTGGAAGGCCTGCGGCGAGGTCACCTCGTGCACGAGATGCAGGTCGATGTAGAGCACGGCAGGCGCTCCCGGCTCGTGGGTGACCACGTGGGAATCCCAGACCTTTTCGTATAGGGTGCGCGACTTTCTCACAAGCTCTAGTCTAGCCCAGGCGGGGGCGGGCGCCGCCGGCACCGGGGCGTCTTGGATGGGCGCGCGGGCCATCTTGACAGCGTATCGGGGCGCCAATAGAATTACGGAACCGACAGCGCTCGCAAGCGGCCGACTGTCCGGCCCCTGCGACCAAGTCCCAGCGATCATGCACCCCAAGCGACTTGCAGGACTTCGGAAAGTTCTCGAGTTGAAACGCGAGCAACTGACCGAGACGCTGGCCAACACCGCGGACGCGAGCCGCGCCATAGGCGAGACGGTCGGCGGCGACGAAGGAGAGGAAGCGGCAGCGGCATCGAACCGGGACTTCCTCAGCGCTCAAGGATACAGCTTGCGAGAGCAACTGATATTGGTTAAAGACGCCCTAGTCCGACTTGACACCGGAGAATTTGGTATTTGTGAAGAATGCGGGCGGACAGTCAGCCTCAAGCGGCTCGAAGCCGTGCCTTGGACCCGCTATTGCCGAGATTGCCAGCAAGAGGTTGAGAGCGAGATCGGGTCATCCGGCGAGAGGTGAGATTTCTCCAGTCCAAGGGCTAATCGATCATTCTGGCCGCACAGGCGGCGCGGATGCGGCGTGCACGCCGCACCGTGCCCCGTTGCGCCCGGGCGCGCGGGGGTGCCCGGCGGCGGCCTGCATCGGTTGCTAGCGCGAACCGATCGGCCAGGGGGTGTGGGGTGACGCACGAGCACTTCCGAGTCAACCCTCTGCGACGCCCCGTGCTGGTCTTGAACGCCAGCTACGAGCCGATCCACGTCTGCGCTGTGCGGCGCGCCCTGATCCTGCTAGTCAAGGGGATGGCGTCGACGGAGGAAGCTGGCGAGGGCCGCGTGCATTCTCCGTCCCAGAGCCTGGCCGTTCCCTCCGTGATCCGCCTGCTGGAGTACCGCCGCATCCCCCGCCAGATGCGCGCGATCTCGCGCAAGAACATCTTGATCCGAGACCAGTACACCTGCCAGTACTGCAACAAGCAGTTCGGAGCGGGCGACCTCACCTTGGATCACGTGGTCCCGCGGTCGCGCGGGGGCAACAACACGTGGGAGAACTTGGTCGCCTGTTGCTTGCGCTGCAACAACCGCAAGGGGGACCGCTTGCCGGTCGAGGCGCAGATGAGGCTGCAGCGGCAGCCGAAGCCGTTCAACTTGCACACCAGCCGCAGCCTCATGCGGCAGATGGGCAACCACCAAGAGAACTGGCGCAAGTACCTGTTCTACTGACCACATCATCGGGTCTGCTGCGCATAAGCAGTCCGGGCGGCTTGGGAGCGGTGATGCGCTGCCAGGCCAGCCTCCGCAGGGGGCGCTGTGACGCTCCCTGCGGGTTTCTTTGGCACATACTCCAGCAGGATCGAATCCCGCTGGTGAGCTTTTCTGACCATCGCCCCGAGCCGCGCCCGGCGAGCTAAGTTCCACGGCGCCTGGTAGCGCTCGGTCGTGGCTACGCTGCTGAGGCCGAGCAGCGTCGGGACGTCCTGGATTGGAACCCCGGCGAGCAGGAGTTCCCCGGCGAACGCGTCTTGCTGGCGATGGGCGTCGAAGCGTTACACATCGGACGCGGCCGCGATCCGAGCCGTTTGCGCGCCAGTACTTGGCAGCGGTCGCCGGCTGGGACAGGCCCGTCCAGAAGAAGTGCTGCCTCCCGTGAGGGGCAGAGGTTTCGACCGTTGCGACAACCTGGTCCGGGCAGGACCACCGTGACCAACTCGCCCGATTGAGCCCGTCGCAGGACTGGCTCGCCGCTCGGCTCGAGGGCGTCCCCTCGGGGCGTCGCCGCGTCCCTGATCGCGAGGCCTGAGCACCTCAGCAGCAGGAGCAGAGCCTGCTCCTGCCGTTGGTCCCGTCGCAGGCGTGTGGGTCCTCGCCTGGGAACCACGCGTATAGCACGTTGCGCCCCCGCGCCGAAGCGCCTCGCGATCTCGGTCCGCGAGAGTGTCGGGTCCGCCAGCAGGCCTTGGCCATCGCGACGTTCTTCGGGTCGTGGAAGAGGCTCGGCCGCTCCCAGCGCCCGCCGGCGGCTCGCTTCGCCTGATAGGCCTCCTTGGCCCGCTCGGAGTTCAGGTCCGCCTCGAACTGCGCCATCGCCCCAAGCACGGAGAAGACCAGCTTGCGACCGGGCGTGCTCGTGTCGATTGCCTCTGTCAGCGAGACCAGCTAGTAGCCGCTCTGACCACGGGGTCGTGTTGTCAGAGCGATTTGCGATCGACAGCGGCCGCGGGCACTGGGCGCGCTGCTGCGCAGCGGGAGGGAGCGACCGGGCGTCCTCTAGGGGGATTCTTTCTCGGTGGGTCAAGAACCGGCTACGATAAGAGCGAGCCGGGGGCTCCAGCCATATGGAACGCTGCGACCTAATCCTTGCCGCGATGACCGCGGCGGGCCGCCGGGCTCGGTTCGATCCCATAAAGATCCAGAAGGTCCTGTTCCTGATTGACCGCGAGGTGCCCGAGGCGATCGGTGGACCGCTCTTTGATTTCCGACCGCACGACTACGGCCCGCTCGACCCTGGAGTGTTCGATGATCTCGAGCGCTTGGCCGAGCGAGGAAGTGTCGTGATTGACGATGCGGGGCCCTACCTGGTCTACCGGGTGTCCGAAGAGGGCGCGCGTGCCGGAAGGGCTGTCTTGCGGCGCATGCCGAAGCGGGCGGCCCGTTTCGTCGGCAAGGCGGCCGGCTGGGCGCTTTCCCAGTCCTTTTGGGGCTTGGTGGCCGCGATCCACAGGGGCTATCCGGAGACGGCGCTGGACGGTCCCGCGCTGCGGGCCGCGATTCCGGAGCACGCGCGTTCGCAGGTCGCGGCCGCGCATCCCTTCCTGGCGGGCATGGCAAGCGTTGTCGGGGCATTCTTCGGCCGCCCCGGGCTGCCGCGAGGCCCCCGGGACGATGCCGCAGTGTTGGAGAGCGATTGGTGGGCCGTCGGTGACGACATCCGGCACGCGTTCGAACACGCGAATTCGGCGGGTGGGCGCTGATGTCGCGTGGCGGGGAGCCCGAGGACGCGGCCCCGGTAGAATCCAATGGCGGCGGCACCTTGGAAGCCGCTGGCCGACCCGTCGAAGCGACAGGCGCGGATCTCTTGCAGGTCCGCGGAGTCGTGCAGCACTATCAAGGGCCGCTGCCACCTCCAGCCATGCTGCGCGGGTACGAGGAATTGGTCCCCGGCGGCGTTGCGCGGATTCTCGCGATGGCGGAGCGTCAAGCCGCCCACCGCCAGACCATCGAGTCGCGCGGGCAGCTGTTCGGATTCAGCCTGGCAGTCTGCGCGATCGCCGGGGGTTTCCTGTAAGTCGCCGCCGGCCTGCCGCTCGTCGGCGTGTCCGGGGTGATTCTCGCCGTCGCGACTCTCAGCGGTTTCTTCATCTGGGGCAAGGCGGGCGGCCTGCGACGCGTTCCGGCGGCCCAGCGCCGGGAAGGCGACCAGTCCGAGGACTAGCGCTGCCCCGGAATCGATCGTTTTCCGGGCGCGCCGGCCTCGTGGATACTCGAATGGCCATGCCGCAGCCGAGCGCCGACACGATCCGCCTGGCTTGGGAAGGGGTGATCGACGCGGATCGGCTGTGCTGCTACTACGGCTATGGCAGGGCGGCTGAAGCTGCTGGGCGATGTTGTCCAAGCTGCCCCGTCGGCGGCTAGGCGGGAGTGCGCTAGCCGGTCGAATTCGGCGGTGAGCAGGAGCTGGGGCAGGGTGCGCGAATTGGAGTAGGTGTCAACCACGATGGCCGGCCAGCCGCCTGCGTCCCAGCGCGGGCAGGCTCGGCTCGGTCGGAGGCCTTATTCGGCAAGGGTTTAGGGCTCGATGGCCGGCCGTGTTTCTTGCCGTGTATACCAGCGCAGGAAGGCCCGGGCGTCGGCCGCGACGAATCCCCCGGAAGCTTCCGGACCCTGCCCAAGGAAGAACCCGGCGACCCCGCGCGGCGCGCGAGGTCACGCGAGGCCTCGCCCCGCCTCCGAACTCGCCGCCCTCGCGACTCTCGCCACTCTGAGCTACCCGTGTCGGCCGATCCGACGCATGTTGGATACTGGTTCGGTGGCGAGCGTTCCCTGGCTCATCTGCGACGCCGACGACACTCTGTGGGAGAACAACATCTACTTCGAGCACGCGATCTCGGAGTTCATTCGCTACTTGGACCACCCGCGCCTCTCGCCGGTTGCGGTGCGTCAGCGGCTCGATGAGTGAGGTGGTCCGATGTGTTTAGACCACTGGTCGGTGAATTTAAGGTGGACTCCGCTACTACTCTGGACTACCGACCGCAGTGATTGTACCTCAAGACACGGTCATCATCATCCCGTCTCCTTTCCTGCCTCCGCGGTTGCAGGTGCAGGACTCTGGACCTCTCCGAACGGGTCTGCCTGTGCCAAATTTGGACGGGCAGGCTCCTCGGCCTGGCGGCCCTGCTGGATCCGCTCGCAACGGCGCAGGCTGAACTCCAAATGCGGCCAGTACGAGTCCGGGAACGACTCCGTCCGCACCTCCTCCACCAAGCTGGCGAAGTAGCGCAGGCTGCGGACCGGCTCGCCGCGCGGCCGATCGAGCAGGCTCATCGACTTGCGCACGCTGCCCAGCAGAATCGCCCGTCGCACCGTTTCCAGCGACACCCCCGCGCGGTGCCAGTCTGCCGCCAAGCGTTCGTCGGCCGGTCCGAACCGACCCTGCACGCAGGCCGGCTGACAGAATATCCGGCGCACCTCCGTGACATACGTGCCGACGTCTGCGACCGTCTGCTCGGACGGCTCCGCTTCCGGCTGCCTCGCCACCTCATACGGCCAGTACTGCGGGCACACCTTCAGCCGCGAGCGGCGATGCTGGTTGGGCGCAGCTTGCAGCGCGCAGATCCCCTTGGCCTCCAATTCGCGCAGGCAGCGTCCCAGCGTCGAGCGGCTCTTGCCCAGCTGCCGGGCCAGCCCGTCCCGCTCGAACTCCAGACAGCCGTCGGCCCGCCTGGCCCTCAGGCATACGTGTGCGAACACCTTGAAGGCCGTGTCACTGAGCTCGTCCAGCGCTCGCTCGAAGCCCGCACCGGCCGCGAACCAACCGCGCTGGCCGCGCTTCAGTCGTACTCTCGGCTTCATCTTGCACCTCCTTGCTGCTGCAGTGCCTGCCACGGCGTCCGCCCCCCCAGCGCCGAGTGCGGCCGCAGGTGGTTATAGAACGCCAGCCATTCCGAGATCACCTCCCGCGCCGCGAATCCGTCCACAAGCTCCTGCAAATACACCGCTTCGTACTTCAGAGAGCGCCACAGCCGCTCGATGAACACGTTGTCCAGCCAGCGGCCCCGGCCGTCCATCGAAACCCGCACGCCGGCCTGCTGCAGACAGCCCGTGAAGGCCTGCGAGGTGAACTGGCTGCCTTGGTCGGTGTTGAAGATGCCCGGTGCACCGAACTGCTCCAGCGCCGCCTCCAGCGCCAGCAGGCAGAACTCCGTGTCCAGCGTGTTCGACAGCTCCCAGCTCAGCACCGCGCGGCTCAACCAGTCCATCACGACTACCAGGTACAAGAAGCCCCGCTGTAGCGGGATGTAGGTGATGTCCGCGCACCACGCTTGGTGCGGCCGCTCGATCAGCACGTCCCGCAGCAGGTACGGATACACCCGGTGCCCCGGCTCCGGCCGACTCGTGCGCGGCTTGCAGTAGACCGCCTCCAAGCCCATCGTGCGCATCAGCCGCCGCACCTTGTCCCGGCCGACCGGGTAGTTTTCTCGCTGCAGATGCCGGCTCATCTGCCGACTGCCGTAAAACGGGTGCGCCAGCGACAACTCGTCGATCCGCCGCATCAGCGCCAGCTGCTCCGGATCTGCCTCCCGCGGCTGGTAGTACAGCCCGGAACGACACACCCCCAGCAAGCGGCATTGCAGGCGCAGGCTGGCCTGCGGGTGGTCGCGCTGCACCAAGTTCTTCCGCGTGGTCCGGCTCAGCGTTCCCACGCGGACTTCAAAAAATCCCGCTCGACCACCAGCTGCCCGATCTTCTCGTGCAGCTTGCGGATCTCCGCCTCCCGCTCATCCTGGCCGGGCCCAGCACCCCGCTCGAACAGTTCCGCCAGCCGCTCGCTGGCGGTGCGCTTCCACTGGCTCACTTGGTTCGGATGCAGCTGGTGCCGCGCCGCGATCTGCTGCACGGTGCGGTCCCCACGCAAGGCTTCCATCGCCACCCGCGACTTGAACGCTGCCGTGAACGTCCGTCTTTTTGGCATCGTTGACTCCTTTCAACCCAGGCGGAGTCCACCTTAGCGTATGGTCTAAAATCCCCGGACCACCTCTGAGATCGAGAGCCGCAACATCAAGCTCCACGGCTACGGCACGAAGAACTTCGCCCGCAACTTGGTGGAGTGCTTCGAAACCCTGCGAGGCCGACCGGCCACCGAAGAGCAGCGCCGCCGAATCGTCGGAATGACAGACAGGATCACTGGCGGCGAGATTGAACTGCTGCCCGGCGTGGTCAAGACACTCGCGGAACTTCGCCAGCGGTACCGCCTGGCCTTGCTGACCAAGGGAGACCCTGAAGAGCAGCACACCAAGCTGGAACGGTCAGGCCTGAAGGGCTTCTTCAAGCCCGTCGCGACTGTGCCCGAGAAGGATGTCGAGTGCTATCGGACCCTGGTCAGCCAGATCGGCGCTGACCCGGCGACCACGTGGATGATTGGCAACAGCCCCAAGTCCGATATCAATCCGGCCCTCGAAGCCGGGCTGGGAGCGGTGTTGGTGCCGAATCCGAGCACCTGGTCGCTCGAGATCCAAGCCTTGCCGGAGTCCCACGAGCGCTTCCGCACGGTGGAGCGCTTCGCCGATCTGACGGCGCTGTTCTAGGCGGCCTCAGCCTAGCAGCTGCTCGTATACCGCCAAGGTTTGTCCCGCCATGCGCTCTGCCGTGCCGTGGGCGTGCAGCTTGTCGCGGCCCATATGCCCCAATTGCCTCGCGGACGCGGCGTCCGTCATCAGTGTTTCCAGCTTGGCGGCCAGATCCTCGCTGTCATCCGGCGCGCAGGACAGCCCGCCGCCTGTCATGTCGAGCAATTCCGGAAACACGCCGATGCGCGGTTGCACGACGGGGACCCCGGCCGCAAGGGCCTCCAAGACGTAGAGGCCCTTCGACGCCCTGTAGGTCGTCGGCACGGAAAACGCGTCCAGGCCCTCTAGGAACTCGATCTTCTCATCACGCTCCAAGTACCCAACGTCGTCGAAGCCGTACCGCCCGCGCAGTTCATCGATGTAGGCTTGCTTGGTACCGGCTCGCCAGCCCGCTACGCGAAGCTCGATTGTCCGATCGGGATGCCGCTTGCGCAAGAGGTCGACTGCGCGGGCCAGCACGCTCAGCCCCTTCTCTTCGGAAATGCGGGCGAGGAAGCCGATGACGAAGCGATTCTCCCCGCGGGCTCGCGCCCGCCGGAAGCCGTCCGTCGAGATGCCCGGCAGGATGGTCTCGAACTGTTCGGCTGACACGCCGAGAGCGGCGCGCATGGCCTCGATCTGGTCGCGGCATGGGGCGATCCAGCTGTCCACTTGGGCCGCATGTTCGCGCAGCAGGTTGTAGCACTCACTCCGGCTCGGCTCCGGCAAGCCCGCTAGGAAGTCGGCCTCTCCTTGCAGGGAGCAAACGACGGGCACGCCCAGATGGCGCTTGATTGGAGCCACCACCGAGGCCAGCATGGAGTTGGTCAAGTGGATGACGTCGGGCTGCAAGTCCCGCAGCACCCCCAGGAGCTTGCGGATTTCCCGTTGGTACGGCCCCTGATCGCCTAGGAACGTGTCCCGAGTCATTTCTCCCAGCTGCGCGGGATTCGTCTCCACTGCGAAACTCGATGCCCACCGCAGCAGGCGGGGGTGGTCGAGGAGAGGGTCCAGCAGGCCGATCGAGCGGGCCAGCTTCAGCTTGCTCTGCAGGTAAAGGTTGACCCCGCTCAACACCACGCGCGGCTCGCTGACATCTTCTTCGTCGGTCAGCAGTGGCGTGTAGGCTGGCAGCAGCACGACATCGTGGCCAACCTTCTGCAGGGCTGCGGCGAGAGCGTTGTCCCGCAAGCAGTTGCCGCAGATCGTGCCGGCCGCGCCGGCGGTGATGTAGGTGATCCTCACGGCAATCGGAGCCCGGTGGCGCAGACGCCGGATCCGACCGGCGCTTGCAGTCCAGTCTAGCCCGCTTGGTTCGTAAGGCTTCTTCCGGCCTCAGCTGCGCCGGCGCGGCGTGGCTTAGGCTTGGCGTGACTCCGACGAGCGGAAGAACTTCGCCAGCGTGCTCTCCGACGGCGGCGCCGTCGCAAGGGAGACTCCCACCAACGCAACTGTCGAGGCCGCCACCATCGGCACAACCGGCAGCATGCCCATGAAGAGGTACCCGGGATCGCTGCCGTAGCCGCCGGCGTGGAAGAATGCCCAGCCGACGGCGACTGTTGCGAGCACGGCCGCTATTGCTCCGGCGGCAGTGGCCCGGCGCCAGTAGATCGCGGCCACCGCCACCGGGAACAGTGCCGAGTAGCCGCTGAAGCACCAGACGCCGAGCGTGAAGACGCTGCGCGGCTCGGCCAGGGAACACAAGTACGCTGCCGCGGCGATGCCGATCACGACCAACCGGCCCAGCCGGACCTTGGCGCGGTCGTCGAGGCGTCCCTTGCCGAGCAGGTCGACCGCGATATCGTTCGTGACCATCGAGCCGATCGCAAGGAACTGTGAGTCGAGCGAGGACATCACGGCCGCCAGGATGCCCGCTCCGAGCAGGCCGCCCAGCACCGGGGTGGTGAGAGCGCCCACCATTGTGCCCAGCTCGCTGTTGACGGGCGAGCCTGGAGCGATGACCGAGGTGCCATCGGGCAGCACCGCCGCCGTTGCCCAGACGCCGATCAGGACGCACGGCAGCCAGACCAGCATCGTGCAGACGGGGTGCAGCACCAGCAGGGGCTTGAACGACCTTGCCGACTTTGCGGTCAGCCAGTGCTGGTAGACGTGGGGGAACATCCCGATCGACAGCGGGATGAAGCAGTAGCTGAAGAAGTGCAGCTGTCCGAAGTTCTCTGTCCGGGTGAGCTTGTCGGGATGAACTGCCAGCACTGCCTCGGTCGCAGCTGCAACCCCGCCCAGCTGGGGCGCGATCACTACGAACGTCGCGATCCCGGTCACGATGAACACGCCCGCTTGGAGCGCGTTGGCCCAAGCGGCCCCGCGCAGTCCTCCGACGAACACGTACAACAGCACCACGCCCGCGATCCCCAGCCCGGTCAGCCATGGCGGCACGGCCCCCCCGGTGGATGCGAACAGATGCGGGAATGCGCCCGGCGTCAGCGCTTGCACAAGGCTTCCGGCGCCGAGCAGTCCGATCAGCACGTACGGGATGACCAAGCCGACCAAGACAGGGAACAGCAGCAGCCCGAGCGCGCGACTCTCAAACCTGTCGCGAAAGAACTGGATCTGCGTGATATAGCCGTGGCGGGCGCCGAAGGACCACAGCCGCAGTCCCGCGAAGTAGAACACGGCCGTATGGACGATGCCGGATGAAGACGCCATCAGCCCGTACACTCCGATGCCGCTGCGGTAGGCCTCGCCGGTGCTGCCCACGAGCGAAAAGGCCGTCATGGCCGTGCCGAAGACGGAGAGCAGCAGCAGGGTCGGGCCGATGGTGCGGCTTGCCAGGAAGAAGTCCTGGGCCGTTCCCCGGAACGAGCGGTTGCTCAGAAAGCCGAGGCCGATCAGGACGCAGAGATAGGCGCAGATAATGCCGAATTGCGTCACTGCGCCCGTTCCCCGGTCCCCTGTCGAGAATCCCCGGCCTCATCCAGCCCTGCGGGCCAGGCGTAGCGCACGACCAACAGCCACACTCCGGCAGTGGCCACCGAGTACGCCGCGTGATAGGCCAGACCGGACGGCAGGAACCCGAAGACCAGCCCGGCGTCGTCCCACAGCCAGAAATCTTGGTGCAGGGCCGCAAAGACGGCGATCGCGAAAAGGGCAAGGATGCGTTGCATCGGGCGCTTCAATGGAAGGGCGGACCTGTTGGGCAGTCTCGCGGCTATGCCATCGCCTTTTGGACGAGCCTGCCGTGAACATCGGTCAAGCGGAAATTGCGCCCTTGGTACTTGAACGTAAGCTTCTCGTGGTCGATCCCTAGCAGGTGCAGGACGGTCGCGTGGAGGTCATGCACATGGACGGGATCCTCGGTAATGTTGTAGCTGAAGTCGTCGGTTTCGCCAATCACTCCCGGTCGAATGCCCGCCCCGGCGAGCCACATGGTAAAGCAGCGCGGGTGGTGGTCGCGCCCGTAGTTGTCGGACGTGAGCTTGCCCTGGCTATACACCGTGCGGCCGAATTCGCCGCCCCAGACGACCAGCGTGTCCTTGAGCAAGCCGCGCCTGTCCAGGTCCTTGACCAGCGCCGCCGAGGCTTGGTCCGTGTCCTTGCACTGCTTTCGGATCTGCCCTGGCAGGTCGGTGTGCTGGTCCCAGCCGCGGTGGAACAGCTGCACGTAGCGCACGTCTCGCTCCAGCAGCCGGCGCGCTAGGAGGCAGTTCGCCGCATAGGTGCCGGGCGTGCGCGAATCGGGACCATAGAGTTCGAAGGTGGATTCGGGCTCGGACGAGACATCGGTCAGCTCCGGTACCGATGCTTGCATGCGAAATGCCATCTCGTACTGCGAGATGCGCGTGAGTATCTCGGGATCGCCGAAGTCCTCGTACTTGATCTGGTTGAGCCGGCCCAGATCGTCCAAGAACCGCCGTCGGCCGTCGCGGTCGATGCCCTCGGGATCGGACAGGTAGAGTACCGGGTCGCTGTTCGAGCGGAACTTGACCCCTTGGTAGCGGGTCGGCAGGAAGCCGCTTCCCCAGAGCCGGTCGTAGAGCGGCTGCCCGTTGCGGCCCGAGCCTGACGAGACCATCACGACGAAGCCGGGAAGGTCGCGGTTCGCGCTGCCGAGTCCGTAAGAAATCCACGCGCCGATGGAGGGCCGGCCGGCCAGCTGCGCTCCGGTTTGGAAGAATGTGACGGCCGGATCGTGGTTGATCGCCTCCGTGTGCATGGACTTGACAATGCACAGGCGGTCGGCGATCTCGGCCGTGTGAGGCACCAGCTCGCTCATCCACGCGCCGGTTTGCCCGCGCTGGCGGAACTCGAAGATCGAGGGCGCGATCGGGAATGTCGACTGCGTCGCGGTCATGGCGGTCAGGCGCTGCCCCTGACGCACCGATGAGGGCAGGTCCTGGCCGCTGAGCGCTTCGAGACCCGGCTTGTAGTCGAACATGTCCAGCTGCGACGGCGCGCCGGACTGGAACAGGTAGACCACCCGCTTGGCCTTGGGTGCGAAGTGGGGCAGCCCGGGCAGTCCGGAGTCCGGCAGCTCCTCTCCCAGCAGGCTGCCGAGGGCGGCGATGCCCAAACCGTACGCGCTCTTGCCGAAGAAGTGGCGTCGCGTGCTGAGGGCGGATGCCGCAAAGGGTTGTGGCATGGTCTCGAATCCGCGTCCATTATACGCTTGACAGTGGCTGCTGGCACACGGTGTTCGGCCGTGGCGGCACATCAGGCGCCGCCCTGAGCGCTGGTTTCCGACCGCTGCGGGCTTGAACCGAACCAAATCCCGGATGCAATCGACGCGATCCTGAATCACACCGCGAAGCCGGCTTGTCGGGAGCCGCGTCAATCAAGGACCGCGATGAGTGGACGCCCGGGGCCTACATCCCGTCCGCTCCCGCAAGTGGGGCGGCGCGTAGATGTCCTCCTTCGCCGAATGGCGTCCTTCGACGTGCGATACGCGCGAAATCGTTGCGCAGCGTCGTGCGGTTGCAGCCGGTGATTTACCCGTGCCGCCCTACAGGGAACGGTTGTCCCCGGGGTCGATTGAGGAATGCGGAGGAGATTCCTGCTTTCCTCGGTACGGTTGGTGGCGCATTTGCCATCTACGATGGAATGAAGGCACTCCATATTCGCGCCCTGACTGAGACAGTCACCGTCCGCTGGATCGACAAACCCCGGAGTCGCAAGTCTGGGAGATAGTCCCGTGTATGACCACTTGCGGTTCCGGGTAGCCCCTTAGTAAGACAGTAGAACTTACAAGAGGTTCGAGGTTCCTTGTCTCGGACGTGAGAGGTAGCAAACCACTTCGCCATAGTCCCCGCCTCCTACATCGTCCGGTTTGGAATGCTCAATATCTTCGAAGTCACCCAGTTTGCTAGTCCATCTACCACCTGGCTGCTGACGGGCGGCATGTGTGATCTTCATTCGCCCAAGAAGATCCTCCTTGCCGTACAGGGCTACCTTCTCTAGGTGAGGTTCTAGGTCTCCGTCCTGGCACCGCGAATACCCGATCGTGGCGTAGGCTTCTATGAATGCCTCCGGATCTTCGGAGTACCTAACTCCGTCTGGCCAGTAGTGGGACATCGACCCATCTACGGGCCACCACCTACGGGAATCATCCTCGGCAGCCCAAGCGATGCAATTGTAGGCAATGTCCTCCGGACTCGTAACCTCGAAATTGCTCGTTGAAAGTCTGGGGAATGACTCTCTGAATCTCGGGATGCCTATGAGCGCGTTTTCCACCAATCGAGCCAAGCCCTTCTCATTTCCGCATAGTTTCCGCGATCCTCGTATCGGACGGGCTGCTCCGAGGACACCATTTCCAAGATTCGGAACCAGTGATCCTTGGCTCCGTCTTCAAGTTCTTCCATTATCAATGGAATCACGGACTCTCCCATCGCCAGAAGGGCGTGGTACGCAGGGCACGCCTCGATTTCGCTCTGAGAAGAACTGAAGCCGCGCTGTTCCCGCCATCGCTCAGTCAGCGTCCGAAACCTGATACCGTTTGCTTGTTCCTTAGATACGGCCTGCCAGTTAGCGGAGTCTGTCGTAGAGACCGGCAAGTCGTTGGAATGTCCTATAACAGAGTTCGGCGACTCTGAAAAGATCGGCCCGGATTCTGTTTCGGAATCCGGGCAGGAAACCAACGTTGTAAGGGCGCTCCCCGGAATGTACTCCTGTCCTTGCACAAGATTGATCGTGGAAGCTTGCAAAGTCTCCATCGCAAACCTCAGTGGACCTGCTGCCGCAGCTCCTCGTTTGCCTCGACAGTCACGACGTTCGACGACTTGATGACGTAAACGGGGTCTCCATTATTGTCATACGCATCTTCAAGCCGAGCGACATCGGTGATGATGGCTTTCAGTTTGACAGTTGAACCGTCGCTAAGTTTGGCGCTGCACCATCTTTCCGTGGTCTCTTCGACCTCGACGCGGACGGCGTTACGCCGAACCCCTTGAAATTCGACCTGTCGATTCCGAGGCATGCTTTATTCTAGCCGCGCTTGGGAGCGTCTCGCGAGTGAGCGGAACCCGACCGAACGGACACTTGATCCACGCAGAGTCGCGCTCGACCAAGCGGATCGCGTGACGCTGCGCCGGAGTGTCTAGCCAGCTGGCCCGTTAGGGGATCGATCGTCTTTCGTTGGCCAGCGGCCAGGGACACGGTAGGCTTCGTCATCACCCGGCCAAGGAGGAATCGTGGCTAGGACGAACTCCAGTGGGGCATCCCCGGTGTTTCTGAACTGGAAGTGTGTGCCGAGGGGAATCGCGAGAGAAGTGCCGAGCGAAACGTTGATGACTTCCTCGCGCTCGCCGAGCTTGCGCCAGACCTGGCCCTGGCCGGCAAGGAAGTACCAAACCTCCTCCACCGTTCTGTGCGCCACTGCCCCCGAGGTTTGCCCCGGCGGCAGCGAGCAGTGCGCCATGCTCCCGCTTGCCGTGGCTGCGAGGACGCGGATCTCGGAGCCGTCCGGGGCCAGGGCGTCATGGGCTTCGGGGAGGTGCTTGGTCTGCATGGTCATTCTTCGGGGGCTCGACCCAATGCGGCCTTTGGTCTATGCGGCGTCCACGGTACAACGGGGTTGCCAAGACTGCCAACCTGGCCGCTGACCGGGCAGCTGGCCCAGCGACGGAACGAGCCAGCGCGAACGTGCGTCGCCAATCCGAGCGGACTGGTGTCAGACTGCTGCCTCGAACGCGGATGTGTGGCTGCGACCACCCGGTTTCCGGGATCCCTTCGGAGCGCGCGCTACTCTCGCGTGATCGTCTCGTCCAGGTTCAGCACCAAGCTGGCCATCATCGTGTATGCCGCGGCTTCGGGTCGCGAGACTTCGGCGGGGTGCCTCGGTTGCTCTCCCAACAACGCGGTCGCCGCCTTGGGATCGCTGCGGAAGCGATCCAAATGGTGGTTGAATCCGGACGACAAGACTTGCGTCTCGCGCTCGTTGGGGTGCCGCGAGGTCGCCAAGCGGAACATGTAGCCCAAGCGCTGGTCGCGTGCGTCGCCTGCTTCGCGCAGCGCCCTGCCGGCGAGCGCCTTCGATGCCTCCATGTAGGCGGCGTCATTCATGCGGTTCAGAGCTTGTAAGGGAGTGTTCGTGCGCACGCTGCGCACCGTGCAAGCTTCCCGCCCGGCGGAATCGAACAGCATCATCGATGGCGGAGGCACGGCTCGCTTCCAGAAGGTGTACAGGCTCCGGCGGTACAGGTCGGCTCCGCTGCCGACGTCGTAGTCGGCTCCGCCGGCCAGCTCGGTCCATAGACCGGCAGGCTGGTAGGGACGCACCGAGGGGCCGCCCAACCCTTCGACCAACAGGCCCGAGACGGCGAGGCTGAGGTCGCGGACAGACTCCGCGGGCAGGCGCAGGCGCGGACCGCGGGCCAGCAGCCGGTTGTCCGGATCCGGCCCGGCCTCGCCCTGGCGCAGCCGGGACGACTGGCGGTAGGCGGCGCTCATCACAATGGTCTTGACCAGGGCCTTCATGTCCCAGCCGGATTCCATGAAGTCCACCGCCAGCCAGTCCAGCAATTCGGGATGGGTGGGCCATTCACCTTGCGATCCGAAGTCTTCGACCGTCTCGACAATGCCAGCGCCCCAGAGCATCTGCCAGACGCGGTTGACGGTGACGCGCGCTGTCAGGGGATTGTCGCGGGAGGCCAGCCAGCGGGCAAAGCCCAGCCTGTCGCCCGGATCTGCGGGTGACAGGGCCGCGGGCAGACCCGGCTGCACCTGCTCGGCGGGTGCGTCGTATGCCCCTCGATCCAGGCGGAAGGTCTTGCGCCGGGGCGATGCCTCCTGCATGACCATCACGGTGGGCACCGCGTCGAAGTACTGCGCGCGCTCGCGCTCCAAGTCCCGGATCCGCGCCGCCAAGGCCGTCAGGTCTGCCGGGCCGAGCGCCTCGCGATAGGCCTGCTCGAGCTTCAGAGACTGGGTCGGCGTGCGGTCGGCTGCCGGGATGGCGGCGATCTGGTCAAGGCTGCGCTCTTCAGCCGCGATGCGCATCTCTTCTAGGGTCAACGCGCGGCCGTAGACTAACAGGCGGCGCAGCTTGCCCCGGTAGTCGAGCCCCAGGCCGCGACCTACCCGCAGAGGCTCCTTCGAGCTGATCTGCTGGTTCATCTCATCGCGGATGACGTTGAGATCGACCGATTCCCCGTCGATGAAGATGCGGACTCCCGAGGCCAGCCGCGTGCCGTCATAGGTGAATCCCACCTGCTGCCACTTGCCGAGAGCGACGGGCTGGACCGTTTCCAGCCGCAGGCAGTCGTCCAGCCAGCGGTTGACCAGGTTGACTTGCAGCTTTCCGTCCTTGAGGTACAGGCCCCAGCCGGGGTTGGACTGGGTGTCATCTTCCGGCAATACGTGCTTGGTCCTCGACACGATCGTCCCGTTCGGGTCTTCCGGGCGAATCCACGCAGTGACGCTGAAGCGGTCGCGAAAGCCGAAATCGGCCTGATCGCCCAGTTCGGCGAAGCTGCCGGGCTCGAATGCGCGCTCGGTGGGCCTTGGCAGATCGTGGCCCTCCGGGAACGCAAGCGTGAGGTCGCGCCCGTCGATCCACTCGGTGGGTTCGCTCGCAATGCCTCGCTCCCACTCAGGCCGCTCACTCTCGTGGCGTTCCTCGACACGGTCTCGGTCGGCGCGCACGGCGGCCAGATCTGTGTCCATCCGGGCCAAGGTGGCCTGCTGCTCGCCAGTCGGGGCCTTGACGAAGGGCGGGGAATTGCCGTACTTGAACGCTTTCCCCTTCTCCGGCACGTTGTTGAAATAAGCGAACAGCTCGTAGTACTCCTTCTGGGTGAACGGGTCGTACTTGTGGTCGTGGCAGCGAGCGCAGCCGAGCGTCAGCCCCATCCATACGGTCGAGGTTGTGTCGACGCGGTCCACCACGTATTCCACCGCGTACTCAGCGTCGACGATGCCGCCCTCGCCGTTGCCTCGGTGATTGCGATTGAAGCCAGTCGCGATGATTTGGTCTAAGCGGGCGTTCGGAAGCATGTCGCCCGCGATCTGCTCGATGGTGAATTCGTCGAACGGCTTGTTGGAATCGAAGGCGTCGATGACCCAGTCGCGCCACCGCCACATGTCGCGTTCGGCGTCGGTCTGGTAGCCGTTCGTGTCGGCGTAGCGCGCGGCGTCGAGCCAGCGAATCGCCATCCGTTCCGCATAGCGGGGCGACGCCAGGAGCCGGTCCACCACGGTCTCGTAGGCACCCGGAGAGTGGTCTGCCAGGAAGGCGTCAATGTCGCTGAGTTCTGGGGGCATGCCTGTCAGGTCCAGGCTTGCCCGGCGGATCAGAGCTTCCTTGGATGCCGGTTTCGATGGCTCCAAGCCCTCGGCGCGCATGCGGTGCAGGACGAAGCTGTCGACGGGGTTGACAGGCCAGCCGGGGTGCTCGGCAGCAGGCACGGCGGGCCGCTGCGGCGGCAGAAACGCCCAGTGCCCCTGCCACTGGGCACCCTCGGCGATCCACTGGCGCAGCAGTTCGATCTCGCGGTCCGCGAGCGGGTCATGCCCCATGGCCGCCGGGGGCATGCGCCTGGTCGGGTCTGAAGCCGACACGCGCAGGAACAACTCGCTGCTGCCCGGATCGCCGGGCACGATGGCCTTGCGCCCTCCGCTGAGCACCGTTGCCGGCCCCAGTTCGTTGTCTAGACGGAAGGATGTCATGCGCTTGGCCGCGTCCGGGCCGTGGCAGGCAAAGCAGTTCTCGGACAGGATCGGGCGAATGTCGCGGTTGAACTGCACGGTCGCCCCCGCCAGCGGGCTCAGGGCCGCGCCCGCGAGCAACATGTGCAGCAGTGAGGCTGGAACTCGCACGATCACTTGCGATTATACGGCGCTCGGGGCGGCTGCGGCACCAATTCTTCAGGGCGGATGCAACGAACGAAACGGCTATTCACGCCCAATTCTCGGGATCAGAAGCGCCGCGGTGCGATGTCCGCTCGCGGGGCACGCCAGCGTTGCGGCAGCGTCTAGGCGTGCGGATCGGACCGGGGGTCACATGACCCTTGGAGCTTCTTGGCGCGCGATCAGCACAACAGCGTGCGCCTCGGCTAGCTCACCGCTGCCGACCGGCCCGACACCCTCGCCGGTCTTGGCCTTGAGGCCGACCGCGGACGCTTCGATTCCCAGCAGGGAAGCGATGTTCTGGCGGATGCGGTCGCGATGCGGCAACAGCTTGGGCTTTTCGATGATGACCACGGCGTCTACGTTGACGACTCTCCAGCCGTAGCCGGTCAACAGTTCTGCCGCATGGCGCAGGAAGACGCTGCTGTCCGCCCCTTTCCATTGCGGATCCGTGGGGGGGAAGAGTTCCCCTATGTCGCCTTGTGTCGCAGCGCCCAGCATCGCATCGGTGATCGCGTGCAGCAGGATGTCGCCGTCCGAGTGGCCCAGCAGGCCCTTGTCGGCCTCGATCGCGATCCCGCCCAAGACGAGCCTGCGGCCTGCGGCCAGGCGATGGCAGTCGTATCCGATTCCGACGCGAGTCTCAGTCGGCTCAACACCGGGGAATGGGGGCGGATTCACGGTTTTCTTCGTCGAAGTAGAGCTGCGCGATCGAGAGATGGTGCGGGCGCGTGATCTTGATGTTGCGCTCGCTTCCGCGCAGCACGTACACATCTTCGTTGATGTGCTCCACCAAGCTGGCCTCGTCCGTGGCTGTGAAACCGTCCTGGGCCGCTTGGCGGAAGGCGCGCTTGAGCAGGTCGACAGCGAAGACCTGGGGCGTCTGCACCAGCATGATGCGTTCGCGCGGCAAGGTGGCCCGCACGACCTTGAGACTGATTTGCTTGACCGTTTCTTCGGCGGGCATGCCAAGAATCACGGCGCCCCGCCGCGCGGCTTCGTCGATCGCCTGCTCGATCAGGTTCACCGGGATGAACGGGCGGACGCCGTCATGGACCGCTACGAACTGAATGGCGTCCGACACCTCGTCAAGACAGTGCCGGACCGATTCTTGGCGGTTGCGCCCGCCTGCCAGCACGCGCACGCGGGACGCCGTGACGGTATCTGCAAGCATCGCTTGGACTTCCGGCTCGCTGCCTTCCGGGACCGCGACCAAGATTTCCCTGATCCTCGGTACGGCTAGGAACTTGCGGATCGTCAGCGCGAGAATCGGGACGCCGCCCAACCTCATGAACTGCTTGCGGTCGCTGCCGTAGTGCTTCGACAGGTCCTTGCCCATGCGCGTGCCGTGCCCGGCAGCGGGAAGGATGGCGGCGACGTCCATGACTTGGAACTACCTTGCGTGCCAGCGAGCGCGGGCGCTCCGCGCTGACGGCCCTGCCACCGCTCCGCCGGAAGTAGCCGCTCGGATTACGAAGCCAAGGCCCGCTTGCAGTAATCGAAGCACTTCTTGACTTCCTCTACGGTGTCGCCGCCCTTGTACTCGTACTCGATGTTAGCGGGGATGTCGTAGCTGTTGTCGCGCAGCAGGGCGAGCACCTCGCGGATCGGCGTGTCGCCCTCTCCGAACGGCGTGTTCTCGCCTTGGTCCCGCTTGCGGTCCTTGATGTGCAGGGCGACGATCTGCGCGTGGTGCCGCTTGATGTAGTCGACCGGGTCGAAGCCGGCGGCGACGAAGTGGCCGATGTCCAGGTTAACCCCGATGTGGCTGTTGCCCTTGGACGCGGCCGCGAAGTCGGCCGGCGTGGCGTACTCGTTTTCCCTGATGCGGGAATGGTTGTGCATGCCCACTTTCATGCCGTACCGCTGGGCGTGGGCATTGACGCGCCCGGCGACGCTGACCGTGCCGGACGCGGTGAGCGCCTTGGCGCCCATGGCCTTGGCCATCTCGAAGCCCCGGGCGATCTCTTCGTCAGTGAAGTGGTCTCGGAAGCTGTAGTTGAACGAGTTCAGCTCGATCCCGGCCGCGTGGAAGCTCTCGCCGATTTCCTCGTAGTGGCTCAGGGGTGTCTCAAGGCGGAAAGCGCGCAGCTTCTCGCGATCCCTGCGGAGTTCGCGCAGCGGCTCGGTGTGGCCGCTCCACAGTTCGCAAGAGCCGATGCGGATTTGCTTCATCGCCGCGATCGCTTCGTCCAGGGGTCGATCCCGGAAGCTGTAACTCTGCGCGCCGACGGTCACCCCGGAGAACTTGGAGTTCGTTCTGTCGTGGGCGGTAAGCACAGGAACTCCGGCAAAGCTGACTCCCGCGCCGACAGCAAGGCGGGCAAACTTCCTGCGTGTGAAATTGGATTGCATTCAGTCTCCTCGAGTAGCCATTGTGACACAGTGGCCGCTGACGGCTTCGACTGACGCGGAGCACCGGATAAGATACTCAGCCGCGAGGCCAAGGGGCTCTGCAGCTCGATGGTCTGGCGAGGGCTTTCCGCCCGGTACGATCTCACTTTGGGAGTGAAGCTCTCGCGCCGCTCGCAAGGGCGGCGAGGATGCCTGTCGGCACTGCCCGGAAGGCCGCTTGGGAGTCTGCCTGCGGGAGCTGACCGGCTTGGCGAGATCTCCGGGACGCCGGGGCTAGTTCTCGTCCTCGCTCCTCTGCCGGATGTCGTACACGGACTCGGGCCCGAACACGGTCCATTCCTTGAGCCAGTTCTCGCTCCGGCCGAAGGCCCCGATGTAGCCCTTCCGCTCGATCGTCAGGGCGTGCGAGTCGGCCTTGGGGCGCGGGTCGGGATCAGCGAAGTCGCGCACGTCGCGCAGCTTCGGGTCGCGCACCTCGAAGTCCGCATCCTCGGCGATGCCGGCTGGCACCTGGGGCGAGCCGTTGAGCCACAGCAAGGCGCCTATGAGCGAGCTCTCGCCCTCGCCGAACAGCAGGCGCGAGCGGCCCGAGGCGCGCAGCGCGCCGCCGCCGAAGTGGGCCGCCAGCAGGTCGCGGAGCTGCACGGCGGTGCCGTCGGAAAGCCGCACGGCCACCGCCCGGCGGGCGCGCCGGTCGTAGGGCGCGGCGTGCACCAGGGTGAGGTTGGAGAGGGTTGGCAGCGAGCGCGGCTCGCGGTCGTGGCCCTGCTCATCGTGGCCGCCGGAGAGGCCGTCGCCGCCCCCGCGGCCGTGCTGCACGTACAGGTGCGCGGCCCCGCCCTGCCAGCCGCGCTGCCAGGACAGGCCGGAGCCGCCCGAGCCGCTGGCGACGCAGTGGTCGCAGACGGCGGTGCCGCCGTGGAAGGCGAAGGCGTCCCCGAGGCTCTGACGGGCCTGGACGTGGTCCAAGACCGTGCCGCTGCCGGCCCCGTACAGCCCGATTGCGGGACCCGGCGCCTCCGGGTCGCCGGAGGCCCCGGCGAACTCCACGCGCACGTAGCGCAGCGCGCCGGAGGAGCCCTCTCCGTCGCTGCCGCCGTAGGCCGGCCGCTCGGGCGGCAGCACGCCCGGGGCCACGCCCTCCAGGCGCGTCACCGGGGCGTTGCCGAGGATGCGCAGGCCGGCCCAGCAGCCCGGGTGGCGGTAGCCGGCGGGCGCGGAGCAGGTCAGCACCACGGGAGCCTCGCGGGTGCCCTCGGCGACGATCCGGCCGCCGGGCTCGACGATGATGGCGGCGTGGGATCCGAAGGCCTGCAGCAGGGTGCCGGGCTCGATGGCGAGGGTGGCGCCGGCGCGCACGAACATCTGGTGGCCGAGGTAGTAGAGGGTGTCGGCGCGCAGGGTCATGTCGGAGCGGATCTCGCGGTCGAAGCCGGAGCGGTTGAGCAGCACGGAGCGCTGGGCGACGGCGAACTTGGCCCAGGCGCGGCGGGTGCGCAGGGGCTGGGCGGGGGCGGCGGACTGCTCGGAGGGCTCGCCGGGGCGCAGCTCCAGCACGAACTGCCACAGGCCGGGACCGGGGGCCTCGCCCTCGAAGGCCAGCTCGCGGTCGGCGGCGGAGAGGGCCTGCGGGGACGCGGCGCTGGCGGGCTGGCCGCGGGAATCGACCGCCTCGGCATGCAGCTGGCCCTCGGCCGACAGCGGGGCCAGCCAGCGGCGCTCGCCGCCGCCGGCCGGCTCCAGCCAGGCGAAGGCGCGGTAGCGGCCGCGGTCGTCGTGGGGCTCGAGGCTGCGGTACAGCCGCACGGTCTCGCCGGGGCGGTAGCCGGGCTTGTCGGTCCACAGCGCCAGCTGCAGCGGCTGCGGGTCGCGCGGCCGCTGCTCGCGGCCGCCGGAGGCGTCCTGCGGATTCTGCGGGTCCGGCGGGTCCGGCGGCGGGTCCTGCCCCGGCGGCGTGGGGTCGTCGTCTGTGACGGTCACGCTGGCGGTGCGCTGCGAGGCCGTGGTGTGCAGCGTGTAGCCCGCGCCCACCGCGGGCGCAGACAGCGTCGCCCTCACCGAGCCGTTGGCCTCGTCCGTGCTGTCGTCGACCGTGGCCACGCTGTAGGTCGCCGAGCCCGAGGTCGGGACCGTCACCGTCTTCGAGCCGGTTCCGCCCGCCACCACGAAGCTGCCCGTCTGGGAGATGGTCAGGCCGACCGTCAGGTTCGAGGCCGGGACCGGCAACGCGCTCACTCTGAAGGCGGCGCTGCCGCCCTCGCTCACGGACGCACCCACGCGCGCGATGCTCACCACCGGCGTGGTGGCCGGCGGCGGCGTGGCCGTCTTCGCCGTCCCCTTGATCGCGATCTTCATCTTCCCGGCATCGGTTGCCTCGCTCCAGCTGCCGGTGCCCTGCTTTTCATGTCTCTTGTTGCCAATGCTCCAGCCGCTGGCCTTGCCCGAATCCTCGCCATCACTCTGCGTCCGGGGCAAGCGGGTTTGGCCTGATCCGCTCGTGATCTCGAAGACCACGGCGTAGGTCGTGTTCGCAGCCAGTTCGTCGCCCGCCGCCGTGAATGTGTTGGTCGCGCTGGCGGTGAGCGAGGACGGGTTGGTCAGCACGTGCAGGCTGGTGCTGGGGCTGCCGGAGGAGGTGTTGTAGATGCTCACCTGGGTATTGGCGGAGTGCGTGCCGGAGGCCAGCTTCACGTCGACCGCCGAGAGCGTGTAGCCGGCCGTGTTGGTCCCGGTCGTGAAGGGCAACGCCATGGACCAGTTCACCCCCGAGAACGTGCCGAACCCGACGGTGCCGCCATCCTCCGTCTGCGCGGTGTTGCCGACGAGCGTCGGCTCCGGCGTGTCGTTCTTCACCGCCTTGCCGGAGAAGGTCGCCACCTCGAGGGCGCTGTTGGCACCTGCGCACGGGTCACACGTGTCTTTCAGGGGCGAGCTGGCCGGCTTGGTGTAGCTCACCGTCAGCGCCGTGTCGGTTTGGGCGACGGCCGAGTCCAGGGTGACGCTGACCACCCTGGGATCGGTGGAGTTGATCGTGACCGTGCCGGTGCCGGTGCGGCCTCCGCTGACGGTGAAGGCGCTGGCCGCGGGGACCGAGCCGGCGGCCAGCTTGGCGTTGAAGGTCAGCGTCAGGGCGGTGTCGTTGACGGCGGCGGATACCAGCGTCGGCGCCGCCGGGGCGCCCTGGACGCCGATCACCAGGGAGCGGGGGGGGCTCTGGGTGTCGGCACCCCAGTTGGTGTGACCGGCACCTCTGGAGAGGAGGGCGTCGGCAATGCTCCAGTCCGTGGTCTTGCCAGCGTCCTCGTCGTCCGAATCCGTCACGTTGGCTTGGGCGAAGTCCTGGTTGCCGTCGACGGTGACGTCGATCACCACGAAGTAGGTGGTGGCGGCGGCCAGCGTGATCCCGGCGGACGGCGCCTCGAAACGGGTGCTGCCGGGGGTTGTGGGCAGCGCGGCCGGATTGGTCAGCGTGCCCAGGCTGTCGCCGGGCTGGTCGGAAGCGTTGGACGAGTGGATGCTGACGGTGTAGTCCGGATCGTCCCTGCCCATACCCTTGGAAACCCGCAAGTTCGCGGCGTCCAGCCGGATGGCGCGGCTGCCGGTGGTGAACGCCTGGGCGTGATCGAAGGAGAAGGTCCGTGTAGTTTGGGTATCCGTGCCGATGTTGGCCACCAGCGCGGTGTTGTTGGTGATCGTCTGGTCGGCGAAGCGCTGCACGAGCTTGCCGTCGGAGCCCCACAGCCGGTTCCTGCTGACGGTGAAGCCGGCGCCGAGGGGCGGGGCGTAGCTGACCTGGACGGTCTGCCCGCTCTTGATGGCGGTGGGCAGGGTCCGCAGGATGATCACGCCTTTGCCGCCTGTGAAGCTGGGGACGTAATTGCGGGCGCCGGGCGTTTGCTCCGTGCCGTCGACGGTCACGGTGAAGGCGCCGGCGGGCACCTGGAAGGAAGGAGAAGAGTCCAGCTCGGCGTTGAAAAAGATTGCGACGCGATCCCCGGAAACGGTCGACTGGGAGGCTGCGGCGTCGAGGGCGGTGGCGGACCAGGTTTCGCTGGTGGTGGCGGTTTTGGCGGAGAAGGAGTCGGCCTCTTCGCCGGCGGAGTTCTGGATGGGATCGTTGCCGACGCCGGAGGTCGGCTTGGAATAGGCGATGGTCACCGCCTCGTCCGGCGCGATGTGGAAACCCACGAATACTCGGACTTCGATCCCGGAGGCCTGTATGACATTGGGCGCAACCTGCTGGCCCCCCACGGTGACCGTGAATTGAGAGCCAAGCGGGGTCTTGGTTGAGGCCAGAGTCTGGTCGTAGTGGAGGGTGACTTGAGAGCCGCTGGTGGTGACGGGGTTGGTGGTGCGGAGGACGGGCTTGGCGGCCTGGGCGGGCGGGGCGGCGGCGAGCAGGGCGAGGCCGAGCAGGGCGGCGGCGCGGAGGGGAGCGGGCAGGCTGGCGGGAGCGAGGGGCCGGCCTGGGGCGGAGCGGGGCGGGCGGGCGGGGCAGTCGGCGAGCGGGCTGGGCGCAGGCCCAGCCAGGGCTTGCGAGGGTTGATCGAAGCCCGGCCCCTCGGCGGGCGGGCATGTAGTCAATTCGGGGTGAATTGACTACATGGCCCACGAATTCGTGCGAAACCGGGCCTCAAACGACAGGAATCGAGGCTTCAGGCCGGTGAACAGCGGGTCCGGGTGGAAGAGGCTGGTGCCGTTGCGCTTGCCGATCGATCAAGAGTGTGTATGTTGTCTATAGATAATGTTGATGATATATACTGGACGAACGCTTGCGGGTCAGAATGTTGGATTCCGAATCAATCCCGCCGAAAATCAAGCGGATCCCGGCTCGGATCGCGGCGCTCGGGCGGGCGAAACGGCTGTTCCTCCGCCGCTCCGGCCGGCACGCGCTGCATTCGATATGGTCAATTCACCCCGAATTGACTAGACCAGAAACTGGTCGCTCTGGGTAGCGGGCTCTTCCCGGCCGACCCGCTAAGGGGCGAGTCCCGCCCCTCCCGCGCTTCCGCCAGCCCCGGGTTCCTGACCGGGCCGGCCCAAAGGCTAGGCCAGCCAGCCAGGCCACGGCCTTTCAGCTGAGTATTCTACGTGGGGCTCTGGGTTAGCGACGCGAATCACTGGCGATCACCAATGCTGCGAGCAGCCAAGTGTTCTCGGGAGGGTCACTTGCGCCTCGCGAAATCCTTGACGCTCGACGCGGCGCGAGAGATTGACGCTCGAAGCCCTCGTTTCATAACCTCGTAGCATGATGCGACCAGCCCAGTTTCTCCTGCTAGCCGTACTTGTGTCGGTTGCGACAGTGTCCGCGCACGCTGGCGAGCCGGCAAGTTGCGCAGACCATCAAATCAGCGCGAGCGCCGTCCGCACGACGAGTGACGTCCAGGCGTTCGTTCGGTGCGCGGCCGAGTACTTGGCCGAGCACGGCACCGCCGAGGCTCGGCGAGCGTTCAATGAGGACGAGCGCTGGAAGCACGGCCCGATCTACCTGTTTGTCGAGCAGGTTGCGCCGTCCGCAGATGAAGCGCTCGTCTACGTTTACGCGCGCGATCCGTCCAGGGAAGGCGATGTCTGGGGCACCTATATCGACGCGTTCGGGACCGATTACTATTCCGAGTCCTTTCGCATGCTGGGGCTTGCCGATTCCGGCTGGATGTACTACTGGAGCGGGAACCCGTCCTCGGGGACGCAACAGCCCAAGAGTTCGTATCTGGCCGAGGTGGACTGGGCGGGCCAGCGCGCCGTGGTCGGGGCCGGCATCTACGCTCCCGACCTGCCCGGCACCTGCAGCTCCGACGAAGTGAATGCGGCCGACCTAGCGGCCGCTCCGAGCGAGGCCAGGCTGGAGGCCTTCGTGCGCTGCGCCGCCATGTTGCTGGAGGAGAAGGGCTACTTCGCCCGCGAGGAGCTCGAAACGAACTCGCGCTGGCGCCACGGCTCCAGCTACGTCTTCGTGATGGACTTGGAGGGAAACCAAGTCCTGACCGGCCACGGCCTGCGGATCAACGGCAAGTCGCTGCACGAGTTCGGCGGCAAGAGCGATCCCATGGACCAATTCAGCGGGCGCGACATGGTCGCTGTGGGAGATGCGTTTGGCGAGGGCCTGATCTATTATCGGGGCCGCAATCCGAAGACTGGTGCCATCCAGCCCAAGGTCGGAATGCTCAAGCGCGTCGTCTCGCACGGCGTCCCCCTCATCTTGGGCGCGGGCTACGAGCTGGGCTCCGGACCGGCGGTCCCGGAACCCTCCTGCGACGACAACCGCGTCACGGCTCGCGGGATTCGCACGCGGCGGGACCTCCAAGCGTTTGTACGGTGCGCGGCGGAGTACATTGAGCTGCACGGCGAGGAGGAGGCCTACCGGGCCTTTCACAACGACGAGCGGTGGCGTTACGACGACGACCTCTACTACGTCTTTGTCAACTTCCTCGCGCCGACCCCCGAGAGCTTCATCTCGGGCACTGCGGTGTTCCCTCCAGAGCCCTTTCGGGAGGGAGCCTCGCGGGAGCTCGTGGACAATTTCGGGACGGACTACTACTACGAGCTGCACCGCGTGTTGCGAGACGTGGATGAGGGATGGCTCCATTACGCCTTCACCAACTTCAGCGCGGGAAGATCAGAGCCGAAGAGCTCTTACGTCGTAGAGGTGGACTGGAACGGCCGCCGCGCTGCGGTCGGGGCCGGAATCTACCTGCACGACCTCCCCGGCACGTGCCCTAGCGGGGAAGCCGAAGTCAACGCGGCGGCGCTGGAGGCTGATCCGAACGAGCAGAGACTGAGGGACTTCGTTCGATGCGCGGCGTTCGAAGTCGAGTCCCAGGGCTACTTCGCCGGGGCCACGCTGGCACACGATCCGCGCTGGAAGGGCGATTCGATCTACGTGTTCGGCGTCGACATGCACGGCAACACTCTGTTCTCGGGCGATCGCGGCAGCCGGTCCGGCATGCGCGCGTCCGAGCTGAGCCCGGCCGGCGGCCAGGACAGGGTGAGCGTGGGCGACGCGTTCGGCGAAGCCTTGCTGCACTACACGGCCCGCAACCCCTCCACGAACATGCCGGAACGCAAGGTGACGTTCGTCAAGCGGGTGATGGCACAGGGGCTGCCGATCCTAGTCGGCGCCGGATACTATCCGGACTACCGCCCGGCCGCGGTCCCGCCTTCGGAAGGAGCCGATCCAGGAACAGGCGCTCCCGGCGGAGGCATGCAGGCCGCGGGGCGGGGTGACACTGCGACTCTGGTTCAGTGGCAAGCGCCAACGACTCTCAACCCGTACCTCTCAAGGGGGACCAAGGACGCCGAGGCCGCCACGCTAGTGATCGAGCCGCTAGCCGAGTACGATCCGGACGGGATGTTGATTCCCGCGCTTGCGGCAAGTATCCCCTCGGTCGCCAATGGCGGAATCCCACAGGACCGTACGAGCGTCACTTGGAGCCTCCGCGACAATGTGGTTTGGTCGGACGGCACGCCGTTCACCGCGCATGACGTGGTGTCTACTTGGCGGTACTGCACTGCCAGCAGCGTGGACTGCGCGCGCACCTCGCGCTTCGATCGCGTTGTGTCGGTCGAGGCGGTTGACGAGCGAACCGTAACCATCATGTTTGACGGCCCGGTCGCGTTCCCCTTCTCGCCGTTCGTATCCATTCAGAGCCCGGTACTTCAGGCATCCCAGTTAGCCGACTGCTTGGACGCGGGCGTAGCGTGCAGCGATGCGAATCGAATTCCGCTCGGCACCGGTCCTTACATCGCGGCAGACTTTCGCGCCGGTGACTCCGTCCGCTACGAGTTCAATCCGCAGTACCGTGGTGCCGGAGTCGGGCAACCGTACTTCCGGGAAATCGTCCTGCAGGGGGGAGGTAACGCGATTCAAGCGGCAAGGTCCGTCCTCGAGCTGGACGAGGCCGACTATGCTTGGAACCTCCAAGTCGAACCCGATACCCTGGCCGCGATCGCGGCCGGGGGGAGCGGAGTTGTCGTCTCGGGATTCTCCACGAACGTCGAGCGGCTGCTTCTCAATCAAACCAATCCGGATGCGGGCCTGGGCGCCCTCCGGTCCGAGTACGCGGACGGCACGAACCCTCACCCCTTCCTGACCGATCCGGTCGTGGGCCGGGCCCTTTCGCTGGCGATCGACCGCAGCACGCTCGTGCGGACCGGCTACGGCGACCTCGGGGGCCGGCCGACGTGCAACGTCTGGCCCGTACCTGGCCAGGCCTCGAGCAACAACGACGAGTGCCTGGTGCAGAACATCGAACTGGCCAATTCGATTCTCGATGATGCCGGGATCGTGGACTCAGATGGAGATGGCGTACGGGAACGCGACGGAGTCCCGCTCAAGGTCCTGCTCCAGACCTCGACGAACGCCGTTCGCCAAGCCACCCAAGAGCACATCAAGGCATGGTGGGCGGAAATCGGCGTGGAGACCGAGCTGAAGCACATCAACGCGTCCGTATTCTTCGGCGATGACCCCAACAGTCCCGACACGGCCGGGAAGTTCTATGCAGACGTCCAGATGTACACGACAGGGGGCAGTAGCTCGGACGCGGAGGGCTATCTCGTATCGTGGACCTCGGGTGAGATCGCGCGAGCGGCCAACTCGTTCCGCGGCAGCAACTCGGAGCGCTTTAGCTCCGATGAATTCGACCGCCTCCATCGCGAGCTGAGAACCACCTTCGACCCGGACAAGCGCCAACAGATCACGATCGCCCTGAACGACTTGCTCGTACAGAGCTACGCGACCATCCCGCTGATCCACCGCGGATCCGTGGCGGCCTACGGGAATGACATCGAGGGCTTCCACGTGAATGGTTGGGACTCGGATCTCTGGAATATCGAGGCGTGGACCCGTCGCGAGTAGCGCAGCGCTCCCGGCGCACCGGACGGTGCCGCAATCAATGCCTCACCCCGCTCGGCATGGCGGAGTCCACGCAGTCATAGAGACCTCCGCGGCGGCCCTGCTGTAGAGTGGACAGGTGGAAACTGCAAAGCACTTCAAGCTCTCGGTCTGCAACGAACTCTACGGCGACACTGATTTCGCGGATTCGTGCCGCTCGATGCGCCGCGCGGGATGGACCGGTATCGAGGTTGCCCCGTTCACGTTGATGCAGGACGCGACGGGGCTGCCTGCCGAGCGTCGGCGCGAGGTTCGTGACATCATCGTCTCCGAGGGGCTCGCATTCGTTGGCTTGCACTGGCTTACGGTCGGTCCCGAGGGGTTGCATGTCACTACGCCGGACGAGACCGTCCGGCGGCTCAGCTGGGAATACGTGCGTGGACTCGTCGAACTCTGCGCCGACCTGCGCCCGGAGGGCTCTGCGGGCGGCGTCATGGTGTTCGGCTCGCCGGTCCAGAGAAGGACCACAGGCGGGCTGACGCGGGAGCAGGCCGAGGCCAATTTCATCGAGGGCGTGCGCTCGATCGTCCCGGACCTTGAGGCATCTGGGGTGACCTTGTGCGTCGAGGCGCTGCCCACCGACCAGTGCGATGTCATCATCTCGCTGGATCGCGCGGCGGAAATCGTCGATGAGATCGGCAGCGCCAGGGTCCAGACGATGTTCGATTCGCACAACGCGATCGAAGAGGAGCGGCCTCACGACGAGCTGGTGTCCAAGCACTGGTCGAAGATCCGCCACATCCACGTCAACGAATTGGACGGCAGCTATCCGCGCAGAGGGGGCGGCTACGACTTCAAGCCGGTGCTGCAGGTGGCCGCGGACCGCAACTTCGAAGGCTGGGTGTCCATGGAGGTCTTTGACTTCTCGCCCGGTGCGGAGAGGATAGTCACGGAGTCGATCGCCTACTTGAAGGACGAGATCGACCAGCTCCAGGGCTAGCCTCGAGTGCCGCCCCTGCGACGAGGGCCCGGGCTCAGAAAACCGAGAATGTGAAGACGATATTCTGGCCGTCGGGTGTGATGCCGTACTCGCCCGGGGCCAGGCTGGCGTTGATCCGGATCCGGATCACGCGACCCGCCACGCCCTCCAGGTTGAGAAAGTAAGGCTCGGCCACGACCTTTTTCTTCCTTTGATAGAGGAGCTCGCGGCGGCCGTTCTTCACCTCGAATCCGAACAGGCTCAGGTTGCGGGGGGCGATCTGCTCCGAGTCGAACAAGAACTCCGGGGCCGCCAGCGGCGTGCGCACCGCGGCTGCCGGGCCGGCGATCCAGTAGCGGAGTTGGTTCTTCGTAATCTCCTCCATGGCATCGACCCGCTCCAGCTCTCGGATATCGCTGCCGTGGATCAAGTACGGGATGTCCGGCTTGGGCGGGTTGGGCAGGCCAAGCCTGTTGCGGTCGGCTTGGCCCGGCAAGGCCAAGGCGCTTAGGATCAAGAGCGTCGCTATGCGGGCCATACGGCACCAGAGTAACCGACGTTGGAGCCGCTGTCGAACGGATCGCGGGAGAGATTCGCCGCATATCTGTGGTCTAGATGGTTGTAGCCGCAGCCAGAGTCCAATACTGGATTAAGATTTGCCAAAAAATAAATAGGATTGAGTTAGGATTTCATATAGGACCCAGAAAATATCTATGGTCTAGATAAGAATCTCTCTTGATTCAGATCACTCTGCTATCCTTGTCCACTCAGCATTCGCAATATTCACGCCTCGCGGCCATAAGCGTCCATAGCGGTCTCTGCGGGGTATCCGTTGCCTAGAAAGGACCTTTGGAGAAGATGCTCGTCAGACTCGGCTCATCAAGGCTTCGTGCATCCATTCCCGGTGATTCATTCCCCGCTCCGCCGGACGACCGCGCCGGCACATCGGCACCTCCGAAACACCATTCGGCGACCTCGTCAGAGAACGCTGGGGGAGGGGGGCGCGGCGCGAACGCCCCCTCCGCCCGGTCGAACAGCCGTTCCTCAGAACGGCAGGGGCTTGTGGTAGCCCACGCGCTTCGGGGGCTGGCGTAGTGGGGGCGGCACGCCGGCACCCGGCGGAGGCAGCTGGCTCTCGGCCAGGCGCACGGGTTGCGAACCGGTCTGCCCTGCCCCTTGCGGCGGCGAAGAGCTGTGAGGAGCAGCCTCCCCGAGGATGCAGGTTGCGACCGCGGCCCCATGCCCTCCTGGTCTGTTTGATCGGATTCTCTGTTCTTGTCCCGGAGGCAAGACCGCAGAGCCCGACAGGGCCATTTTTTTTGTCCGAGTCCGAGGCAGTGCACGACAGTAGCCGGAGGGGCAGTGGCTGCCTGCTAGAGTTTGCGAGCTCGGCATGGTAGCGCTGTCTGCTGCGAGGACTGGACATTTTGTTGTCAGTCTGTCAGGCTAGGCTCTAGTGGCAGCGCCAAGCGGCTTGCGGGATCTGGATTTGCGCTCCGTGCACGTGCGCCCCACGCACGGTGCGCAGGAGCACCGGCGCTGGGACCGCTTGGTGGCCAGCCACCACTACCTAGCGTTCGAGGGGTTGTTCGGCAAGGCCCTGCGGCATGTGGCGACGCTGGGGCAGGACTGGATCGCACTGGTGGGCTGGCAGGCCGCCGCGCTCAAGCTGGCGGCCCGTGACCGCTGGATCGGCTGGAGCCCGCAGCAGCAGCGGCGGCGCCTGCATCTGCTCACGCAGAACTCGCGCTTCGTGATTCTGCCGGCTTGGCAGGGGGCGCCCAATCTGGCCTCGCGGGTGCTCGGGCTGAGCTTGCGACGGCTTTCGGACGACATGTTGGCCGAGCACGGCATTCCGAGCCTGTTAGCGGAGTCGTTCGTGGACCCTGAACGCTTCGCCGGCACCTGTTACCGGGCCGCCAACTGGCGCTCGCTGGGCTTCAGCGGCGGCTACGCACGGCTGCCGGGTGCCACGCCGCGCTGGCGTCGGCACGGCCAGCGGAAGGAGATTTTCGTGTACGAATTGCAGCCCGGCGCGGCCCTCAAGCTGGCCCAGCCGGAGGATGATCCGGCCTGGGACGGGCCGGCCCGCAGCGCGCCCCCCGACGCGCAGACGCTGCGCAGTCTGTTCGAGTTCCTCGGCGAGTTGCCCGAGTACCGCCATGCGCGCGGCAAGCGCTACGGCTTGCGCAGCGTGCTGGCCTTGGCGGTGGCGGCGCGCCTGTGCGGCTACCGCGGGGTGACCGCCTTCGCCCAGTTCGCGGCCCTGCTGAGCCAGTCGCAGCGACTGGCGGTGGAGTGTTTCTACAGCCCCAGCCAAGGCTGCTACACGAGTCCGTCGATCACCACGTTCCACAACATTCTGGCGACCCTAGAGCCGCAGACGCTGGAGGAGGCGGTGCGCGGGTGGGCCCTCCAGCAAAGCGCGCAAGTGCAGTCACAGCAAGACGCTACGGATTCGTCCAAGGCCGCCAGCGAGGCACCCAGCGAGGGCCCGGCAGTGCTGCCGGGCGTGAGCCTGGACGGCAAGGACGTGCGCGGGGCCTCCAAGCAGAGCGCACACGGTCGGCGCATGCTGCTGGCCGCGGTGGAGCAGGGCAGCGGCGTGGTGCTGGGACAGTTGGAGATCGACTCCAAGACCAACGAGATCCCGGCCTTCCGGGAACTAGCCAGGCAACTCGACCTGGCCGGGCGGGTGGTCACCGGCGACGCGCTGCACGCCCAGCAGGAGACGGCCCGCTGCCTGCTCGAGGAATCCCAGGCAGACTATCTGATCACCGCGGTGAAAAACAACCAGCCAACGCTGTTCCGGGACCTGCAAGAGATGGACTTCAGTGCCTGCCCGCTGGTGGAGACGCTGGACAAGCAGCATGGCCGCATCGAGCGCCGACGCTACTGGGTCAAGGACATCAGCGCCGCCGAATGGGACGACTATGCCGCCCTGCACGGCCGCCAGCAGGCCATCCGCGTCGAACGTCGGCGGCAGCACGTCAAGAGCGGCAAGAGCAGCACCGAAGTGAGCTATGCGCTCACCTCGCTGGGCCCCGCACGGGCCACCCCCGAGCAACTCGCGGAGTTGCTGCGCAACCACTGGCAGATCGAGAACCGCCTGCACTATGTGCGTGACTTCACCTACGACGAAGACCGCTGCCGCGTGTATGTGCGCGACCTGCCGCGCAACCTGGCCTGTCTGACCAACACGGCCATTTCGATCATCCGCTGCCTGCCCCAATTCCGCTACGTGCCGGAGGCCAACCGGCATTTCGCGGCACGCCCGCAGGAGGCTCTCGACTTGCTGCTGCAAGCGCCCTCGCCTTAGCCCATGCGAGCGTCCCGCCAGCCTGCCCGGCAACGCCTTGCGAGGCGTCACACCCCCGCTGCGCCGACACTGTCCAGTGCCCCCTCGCGGGCGCTGCGAAGAGCGGCCCAGCGCCCTTCGAGCAGGCCCTTGCAACTCCAGCGACAGGCTGCCCTAGTTGCACGAGCAACGATCCGATCCCATCAGACGAGTCACGTATCGACAAAAAAATGTACCTGCAGAGCCCGATCCTTGACTTGACGTTCTACGAGCTGATCGGTGGCGTGAATAGCGGAGCGCTCTCGCTCGATGCGGTGCGACGCGCGGGATTGGAGGTGTTCACGCGACCGGTTACCGCCGTGGACGGCTATGGGGACGGTCCGTTCAATCCGGGTGAAGTGCCTCCTTCGGTCCCTGGGAACCGGCCTACGCTGCAAGGCAACGGCACATCGCTCCGCGTAAACGGGCTGGATGCCCAGAGTTGCAACGAATGCCACACCATAGTCAGCCATGCCACTGTGCCGCCGACCCTTGGAATCGGCGGTGTCGGAGGTCTCGTCCAGAATGCGTTCATTAACCCGACCCAGATTGATGTCTCCGATGGATGGCACACCGCCTCGGGAAGGGATGGAGGGGCCGATTTCAACGGCAGATTCGCGAATCCCCCCTTCCTGTTCGGAGGTGGCGGAGTCGAGCTTCTAGCCAAGGAAATGACTGCTGACCTGCAGAATCTGCTCCGGCAGGCCAGGGCGGCTCCACCGGGCGCGCTCATTCCGCTGCACACCAAGGGAGTTGACTTTGGATTTCTCAGGACCGAGGGCGGCGGTGTCGTGAACTTGGACCATGTCGAGGGAATCGGATTCAAGAGCAATGCTGGCAGGAGGGCCGAGGATGTGTTGGTGGTCAGGCCGTTCGGACGCAAGGGGGAGAACTTCAGCATGCGGGACTTCGACCGCGGTGCGATGGCATTCCATTTCGGCCTGCAGCCAACTGAGGTCGTGGGCCGGGGCACGGACCCTGACGGTGACGGCGTGGCTGACGAGATCACCGCAACCGCGATGACGGCCCTGCATGTGTTCGACGTAACGAATGCGCCGCCGGTCATGGAGGCGCTGGATCCCCAGGCTGAGGCTGGACTTCGTGCCTTTCGACGAATCGGCTGTTCGGACTGTCACCGCCCGATGATGACGACCCGATCCAGATACCTGCCGCTGGCGCATCCGGAAGTGCCTCACGATCCTTCCGCGAATGTCTATCACATGATTGACCTTGTGGACGTGGGATTCAGCCCGGCACCGACAGGCGGTGTCTACGTTCCCTTGTTCGCGGATCTGAAACGCCACGACATGGGGCCCGGTCTGGCCGAGAACGCGCATGAGGAGCAATTCCGCAATAGTGAGTTCACAACCGCACGGCTGTGGGGCGTGCGCGACACCGCACCCTACCTGCACGACGGGCGTGCCTTGGACCTCCTGACTGCGATCAGCACCCACGGAGGCGATGCCCAAAAGGCGAGCGATCTGTTCCTCGATCTGGAGCGGGAAGAGCAAGCCGCATTGGTCCATTTCTTGGAGCGACTCCGCACTCCAGACAGTCCGAACCACGAGCTGCTGCAACTAGTCTCTGAGTAGGCAGACGATGCCGGCAACCTCCAGCGTCTCGCGAGATCCGGCGCAGCGCGAGACGTTTCAACCAGCCGTTTGGACTCCTGGGGTGCACGAGCGATCGCGCCGGTCCTCTTGCAACGCCTTCGATCTCAAGATCGTGGCCGACTCGCCCTGAGTCTGTCCTGGCCCATACCCGACTGCCAGCGCTGCACCAAGCCGAGCAAGAGGTCCGGAAGATCTCAAACTTGAGCGGCCCTTGGCAAGGCGCTGTAAGATTGTGCTTCCGCGATTGCAGCGTCGCCGAGCCTCGCCGCCTGCGCCACTGGCCTCTGGTGTTCCGAAGCGCCGGCATGACGCTGCTGTCTGCGCGCGGGGATTCTGAATGCCACAGATTGCGGACGGCGGCCGGGAGATCTTCGATGCGCTGATCGTCGGCTCGGGCGCGACAGGCGGCTGGGCGGCCAAGGAGTTGACCGAGGCCGGCCTGTCGGTCGTTCTTTTGGAGGCAGGCCCCGAGACCACGCCAGACCAGTTCGCCGAGCACGTCCCGCCGTACGCGATGAAGTATCGCGACACGCGGCCGAACGGCGTCACTTCGCCCGAAGTTGCGCGCCTTCGGCCCATGCATGCGCAGCAAGGGGCTTGCTCGGAAGTCAACTACAAGTGGTTCGCCAACGACATCGAGAATCCGTTCACCACCCCCGCGGGCAAGCCCTTCGTCTGGGTACGCGTGCGGGCTCTGGGCGGACGAACCCTGACGTGGGGCCGCCAGAGCTACCGACTCAGCGATCTGGATTTCAAGGCGGCCAGCCGCGACGGCGTCGGTGTCGATTGGCCCTTCTCGTACAAGGATCTCGCTCCCTACTACTCGAAGGTCGAGCGCTTTATCGGCATCAGCGGCCGCAATGAAGGGCTGGCGCACTTCCCCGACCAAGAGCTCCTGCCGCCGATGCCCTTCACTTGCGGCGAGCGCGTCTTCAAGCGGGCTGTCGAGAGCCGCTTCGGGCGTCCCGTCACCATCGGGCGCTCCGCGGTCCTCACGGCTCGACACCGCGGGCGCGAGGCCTGTCACTACTGCGGACCGTGCAACCGCGGCTGCGTGACATATTCATATTTCTCGAGTCCCTTCACGACACTGGTGGCCGCCAAGCGGACGGGGCGGCTAACGCTTCTTACCGACGCCGTGGTGTCACACATCACGAAGGACCGCGCCACAGGCCTTGCCTCGGGAGTTTCGTATGTCGAACGGGCCCGTCGGCGCGTGCGCGAGATCCGTGCCAGAGTGGTCCTGCTGTGCGCGTCCACCCTCGAATCCACCCGCATTCTCCTCAACTCCGCCCCCGGCGGGCTGGCCAATTCCAGCGGCACGCTGGGGCGCTACCTGATGGACCACATGTACGGGGCCACGATCAGCGGCCGCTTGTCCGGGCTCGGCCGGGCCAAGCCATGGCATGGCCCGCCCAGGAGGCCGAACGGCATTTTCGTCCCGCGGTTCCGCAACGTGACACAGGCGCACACCAACGGTGTGATCCGGGGATTCAGCTACCAGGGTGGAGCCGGGCCGCGCTTTGCCAGGAATGCTCCGGGATTCGGCGAGGCATTCAAGCGGTCGGTGCACGAAGACGCCTACTGGCAGGCGAGTCTGCATGCCCTTAGCGAGGGGCTGGCCAGCCACAACAATTTCGTCGAACTCGATCCCGATGTGGTCGATGCGTGGGGCATCCCAGTGTTGAGAATCCACATGGAGTGGGGGGACAATGAGCGCGCGCTGTTCCGCGACAGCCTCGAGCAAGGCGCTGCAATGCTTGAGACCGCCGGGGCTGTCGACATCAGGACGTCCGATCGCCCCAAGACCCCCGGCGACGGGATCCACGAGGTCGGCACGGCCCGAATGGGGCGGGACCGACGAACATCAGTGCTGAACGAATACTGTCAGGCGCACGATGTCAAGAACCTCTTCGTGACCGATGGAGCCGCCTTCCCGAGCTTGGGCTCGGTCAATCCTACCTTGACCATGATGGCGAACACCGCCCGCGCCTGCGACTACCTTCTGGAAGCCGCTCGCAAGGGCGAGCTGGGATAGCCCTGCCCTCGCTGCGGGGCATCGCGGTCCGGCGGGCGACCAGTCAGCTGCAGATTGTGATTCTGCAGCCGCGGAACTGACCGGCGTCCACTCTCTGGGTCTTGAGTTGGAGCCTAGACGCGGCTGAAGATCGAATCGCTCAGCGTGGAGCTGCTGTCTGCAAACGACTCCACCCCGATCCCCATGGAGTGCAGAATGCTGAGATACATGTTCGACATGCGCGTCTCGCCGTCCCGCCAATATGCGCCGTGGCGCAGGCCCATATTGGCGCCGCCGACCAGCAACGTCGGCAAGTTGCGCGACGTGTGCGTTGTACTTGCACCACTGCCATACAGCACGATGGTGTTGTCCAGCACAGTGCCCTCGCTGTCGCGATAGCTCTCCATCCTGCCGAAGAAGTGTGCGAGCTGCTGGCTCAGGAACAGGTCGTACTTGGCGAATTGCCCTTGGCCGTGTTTGTCCGTCGCGTGTGACAGCTTGTGGTGGGTGGCCGACAGGCCGAGCTTCAGCGGGAATGTGTCGCTGATCCCCATGCCGTCCTCGCGATTGAGCATGAACGCTACCGACCGGGTGATATCCGCATCGAAGGCCAGCGCGATCAGATCGAACATGGTTTGGTAGTACTCGGCCGGCTCGCCCCCTGGTGTGGCGTCGAGGTTCAGGTGCGAGTAGTCCTGCTGCTTCAGCGGGATGTCGATCCAGCGCTCGGACGCGATCATGCGCGACTCGAGTTCATCCAGCGAGGTCAGGTACTGGTCCATCTTCTGCCGGTCGGAATTTCCCAGCTGGCGGTCCAGCGAACGCGCGCTCTCTGCCACGGCATCGACGAGCTTGATGCGGCGCTGCAGGCGCACGCGCTCGGAGTCCATGGATTCGCGGTCGCCGCGGAACAGGCGGTTGAAGACACGGCGGGGATTGTTCTCGGCCGGGATTGGCCGACCTTCGAGGTTGTAGGAGATCGTCCCCGTGCGTGAGAGGTAGCCCGTGCCGGCGTCGATGGAAAGCACCAGCGAGGGCTGGCGGCAGTGCTGCTTGGTGTGCTGCGCCACCACTTGATCGAGGGCGACGGTGTTATAGGTTCCCGGCTTCGGGTTGTGCAGCGGGGCGCCGGTCAGCCACATGTCCGAGCAGGTATGCGGGTCAGCTTTGGGGCCGCTGGGATGGTACAGCCCGCCCATGAAGCTCAGCTTTTGCCGAAACTCGCTCAGCGGCTCGGTCGAGCGGCCGAAGACGAACTCGCCTTCGCGCTCGGCAGTCGGGAACCAGCTCCATTCGTCGATGCCGTTTTCGGTTCGCGGCAGGGCCATGCCGTTGGCCGTGTACAAGGCGCAGAACCGGCGCGGGGTCTGCTCGGCCACTTCGGCTCCCATGGCATCCAAGACAGGCAGCGCCAGCGAGGCCCCCCCGAGGCCGTATAGGAACGCTCGTCGGTCAATCTTGCGGGACATCGTCATTGAGCCTCTCTGGGCAGCCACCCTACTTTTCCAGGAAAAACTTGCTCGTGACTACGTAACGGAGCATGTCCTGCATCCCGTAGCCGCCTTGCTTGAGCTTCAACGCATCTTGCTGGAGATAGCTTACTTCATTGTAGGCAAGATCGCGACCGTTGGCATAGGTAACCAGGTGCTTGAGCACGCTGAATGCGACCTGGTCGATCCGGTCCTCGCCTAGGTAGCGCTTCAGGTCGCCTATTCCGGACACATCCGTGCTGTCCGGCAGCGTCGAGCGGGCGTCCACCGGGTCCTGCTTGAACAGTCCGTCCGCGTCGAACTCCTCGAGCGCGACGCCCCACGGGTCGATCTTCAGATGGCATTGAATGCAGCCGGGCTGGCTGCGATGCTGCTCGAGTCGCTGGCGGAGCGGCAGGCCCTCGGTGCTCTCGCTGAGATCCGGCACGTTCGGCGGAGGATCGTCGGGCGGCTCGGAGATGATCTTGCGGGCTAGCCAAGCTCCGCGCTTGACTGGATTCGACTCACGCCCGTCAGAGAGGCCGGCCATGATCGCAGCTTGGCTCAGCAAGCCGCCGAGTTCGGGTCGGCCGTGGACTATGGGCGCGAAGTCGAGCCCGCTCTCGGTGCGGTCGCCCAGGCCGTAGTAGCTGGCGACTACCTCGTTCGCGACGATGTAGTCCGACACGATCAGGTGCCTTGCGGGCAGGTTGTTGCGGAACAGGTGCCGCAGCAGTTCGATCGGCTCGCGCCGCAGCTGCTTGCGCGTGGCCCGCGTTAGCTTGGGGAAGCGCTCGCGGTCAGGCTCCAGTACGTCAATCTTGTCAAGACTGAGCCATTGCGAGGCAAACTCATGTACGAATTGCCCAAAGCGCGCGTCAGCCACCATGCGCCCGACTTGGTCGCCGACCCGAGAGCGCAGTTTGCCGGCGCCGGCCAGCTCTAGGAGTTCGCGATCCGGCGCGGCGTTCCACAGGAAGTACGAAAGCTTGGACGCCAGCTCGTGCCCTTCCAGTTGCTCCGGCTCCGGCGTGGCGCTGCGCTCGACCAAGAACAGGAACTGCGGAGACGTGAGAGCGACTTGCAGCGCGTCCTTAATGCTGTCGCGAAACTTGCCCGAGTCCGCCAGCGAGGACCGGTAAACATCCAGCAGCGCCGACTCTTCGGCCTCCGACACAGGGCGCCGATAGGCCCGGCTCGCGAAACTGGAAATTACGTGCCGTGCATAGGCGTCCGAGTCGGTCTTGCGGTCGAAGTCCACGAAAATGCCGCTATGCGACTCAGGCGGCCATTGCTCGTAGAACGGCCCTTCGAACTCCACCGAGCGGATCATCAGACGCGGCATGTCGCGCCCGTCCGTGTGCTCGCTGCGGACGCCGATCTCGCGGACGCCGGCCAGGTAGTTGATGTTGCCCTTCTCCACGTCGGGACTCGGGAAGTCTTGGATTGCGCCCTCGAACACGAAGCGCCGCAGGTCGGTCTCGGGCACGGACTGGGGAGCGCCGACCGGTGCAAGGGTGCTGCCGCAGTCGCGCCGGAGGCCAAGGTAGACTCCGAGGCGCGGAATGCGCTTTTCAAATGCTTGGAATCTCCTGGCGACATCGTGGTCGGTGTCAAGCAGCGTGAGCACGATCCTGTCCAAGTCCTTGACGCCCGTCGGGGCAGCCCTGACGGGAAGCGTGCCGGCTTCGAGCCGGACGGCTAGGAAGGCGGGCTGCTCCAGAGTGCCCGAGAATTGGCGGCCGCCTAGCGTCAACGTCACTTCTTGGGGCTTGTCGGGGGGCGGCTCGGCAAAGTGCTGACCGGGCTTGACCAAGGCTTGCAGTTCGGCTTCGCTGAGTGCCCGGCGGTAGAGTCGCACCTCGTCAATTTCTCCGCGAAACGGACCCTGCTGGGGGGTTTGGCCGATATGTAGGTCGAGTTCAGAATTGTCTAGGTCTGCTGCCTCGATCGTCCCCCGGGCGACGGCGTAGCCGTTCACGTAGAGTTTGGCCTCGTTCGCGCCCCGCCGCACGATGGCTGCGACATGCTGCCAGACCTTTGGCTTCAGCACACCCCGCGCGGATGTGACCACGCCGTTGGTCTCGTTGGTAGGGCCCGTCGTCTCGAGGCGCAGTGAGCCCCGGTTATCTGCCATTTCCAGAAACCAACCGTGGGTGCGCTGGTTGGCGCCGCGCGCTACGATGCCGGCCCGGTGATTTTGCCTGGGCCTGATCCAAGCCGCCACTGTAAAGTCAGAAGTGCCGACATTGAGGTCGACCGGCTGGCGGACTACCGCCCCGCCCTCATAGTTCGCTCCATCGAGCGAGAGTGCTTTCCCAAACGGAGAGTCGACGAAGCGTCCGTTATCGCCTAGCTCGATGGCTTCGTCGCCGTTTAGAGGCCACGCTCCTGCGAGGCCTTCGTCTAGTCGAGAGAGGTCCGTTAGCGGCGTCGGCTCGCTCCGGGGTGTCTCATAGATGTCGACTTGGTATATGCCGCCGCGCTCCAGTTGCAGCGTGCTGGTCTGCTCTGGATCGAGAGTTACCGCGCTTGTGTTACGGCCCCGAGGCTGGGCGGCATCGCTCTTGTCTAACAGCAGCCCATCGTCGTATTTTGCGGCGTTGACAGTAACGCGGAAGTGTCCGTGGTCGGGTAACTCCCGCACCGAGATTTTGAAGTTCGCCTTCGGCCCGAAGGTTCCGTCCAGGCGGAACAACTCATCGTTGGGTATCGCCGGCCGGAGCAGCAGGCCCTCCGGAACTGTGCTGTACGGCAGGCCCTTGGGATAGCCGCGGCTACCGCGCATGCAGGCGAACACAGCGTGGTAGATGGTGTCGAACTCGCGCCAACCCCGCACGGTTGCATTGCCCCGGTAGCCCTCGTTGAAGCGGTAGCTAGTGCGCATGCGCTTGTGCTCGAAAGCGAACGGCTTGGCGGGCGTGGGTTCGCTGACCACGTAGTCGGGAGTGGAGAGCAGCATGCTGTTCGCGCCGAGGATCAGCTCCTCCTCCAGCGGCTCGGGATTGATTCCGGTCCCGAGATCGACGCGGAAGTTCTGGATTGTGGGCCTTGCATCGGGGTCGACGATGGCTCGGCCGAGAGCCTCGTCGGCGATCCGCAGATAGGCCTCCATCAATAGGGGGGAAAGCTCTAGGGTGGCGGTGTTGTTCACAAAGCCGTCCTTGGAGATCGCATCCGGAGGCAGCGTATCGGTGATGTCGTCCTGCAATCGCAGCAGATCGCGCAGGGTGTTTCGGTACTGCGCCACCGTGAGTCGGCGCACGACGCCGTTCTTCGGCACGGGCCTCGAACGCGCTACGTCTAGGGCGTGCTCGATCCAAGCATCCATGCGCTGACGATCGGCGGCCGTGGGCTGGGGCGCGCCCTTCGGAGGCATGGACTCGTCGACCACTCTCTTCTTGACGACTTCCCATAGCCGAAGATGCCGGTCTTCCAGCGCGGCGTCGAGCTGATCCAAGCGGACGCCCGACATCGCCGTGTTCTCGTTGTGGCAGGCGACGCAGTTTTGGTTCAGGAATGGTCCCGCAGTCTGCTCGAATGACGCTTCGAGCGACGGCGGCGCACCGTCCGCCGCGTCGGAAGGAAGCAAGCTCAGGTTCCAGGCAATAATGACGGCGCCGACAAGGGCGATGCCCAACCTTGCCTGTGGTCTCGTTGGCGTCATGGATCCTGCCGCGACAGTTGCGGTCGCGGGCGCACCGGCGTCCTTCTCATCGTATGCGACCGAGTCGGCATGTTGGCAGCCCGAGTTGGCACCGGGTCACGTGATGGAGGAATCCCGCGGAACGGCGCTTGGAGCAATCGCCTCGGTGCCCTTGTGCGCGAGTGGAAACCATGTCTGGATGGAGACAGAGGCCAACGCTGCGGTCGGGGCCGTTGTTGACGCGCTGGCGGTTGACCTGAATCAACTAACCCCATGTGCCTTAGCGAAGTTTGATTCTCGCGGTGCGATATCGTTTCTAGATAGTCGAGTGCCCGCAACCAACGGCCTGCGGCTATAGGCTCTCCGAGGCCAGCGGGTCCTGCGATTGGAGCAATCGCCCGAGCTTGGGTAATCGCAAGAAGGAGTCCATCATGCTGCCGCCCCCTGCTGCTTGCGCAGCTTCTGCGCTGCTCTTGCTAGCGCTGCATTGCACCTCTACGGAGAAGCCTGGGTCTGATCCCGCTGCTGGCGTAGGTTCCGGCCTCGATGAGGCCGTGGTCGAAGCTAGCGCGGTCGGGGAGTTGACCGGGCGGGCGCGGCGCGTAGTTGACCTCACCGTGTTGTTATCGGAGACATTGCCCGCACACTGGGGTTCCAACCCGCCCTTTGCGCGCTGGACGAATAACTGGTTCGAGCAGCCCACCAACGTCTACGGCTCGCCAGCGTCGGGCAGCAACGGGCCGTATTATTCCCAGCGCTTCGTCCTCGACGAGCACACTGGCACGCAGACAGATTTCCCCGCGCATTTCGTGCCGCCGCCGGATTCGGGCCTGCCGCATGCAAGCCCGATGGGCGCCATCACCGGCGACAAGTATCCGTTGGACAGGATGATGGGGCCCGCGGTGGTCATCGATGTGACAGATCTGCGCGACGCGGCCGAGCCGGGATTCTCCGCGCCGATCACCGTGGAGCGCATTCAGGCTTGGGAGTCCCAACATGGCTCAATCCAGCCCGGCGAAGTGGTGTTGTTCCACAGCGGTTACTCGGATGCGTACTACAAGCCTCTGCCAGAGGGTGCCCGCATGACGATGGAGCCGTTGGTCCTGAAGACCGCTCCGGGATGGCCAGCGCCGACTCCGGAGGCGGTCAAGTACCTCTTCGACCGTGGCGTCTGGCACCTTGGCACTGACGGCGCTTCGATGGGGCCGGTCGAAGATGGCCAGCCCACGCACCTAGCCGGGCTGCAACAGGGCATGAGTTGGGAAGAGCTGTTGATCAACCTTGGGGAGTTGCCGGTGCGGGGTGCGTTCTATATTGCCTTGCCCTTAAAGGTCGCCGACCAGTCGGGCGCTCCCACCAGAGCGGTCGCGCTGCTGCCGGAAGGGGAATCCGAATGACGAAACGCCGCGGGCCCAGCACGGAAGATGGCAACTGGGTTGCACGGCTCGGCCGTCGCACCAAGATCCGGCCGACCATCCCGCGATTCGCAGCAGCGTCGCTGCTTGCAGCAGGGCTGGCCCTAGGTGCGGAAGTCGATTCCGCGAGGCTCGACCGCGCAGTTGACGAGCCGGAGAACTGGTTGACGTATTACGGTACGTACGAGAGCTGGCGCTACAGTCCGCTGAATCAGATCGACCGCTCGAACATCGAACAGCTCCGGCCTGTGTGGGCATTCGAGAGCGGTGTGACCGACGGCGGATTGCAAGCTGCACCGCTGGTCGTTGACGGCACTATGTACGTCTCGACCGCTTGGAATCACGTCTTCGCGCTCGATGCGGCAACGGGCGAGCAGATCTGGCGCTACGACTATCCCAAGCCAGACCAGATTCCCGGCACCTACGGGACTTGGAACCGCGGCGTAGCGGTGGCCTATGGGCTGGTCTTCATGGGCACATTGGACAACCATGTAGTCGCGTTGGACCGAGAGACTGGAGAGGAAGTCTGGCGCGTCGAGGTGGAGAACTCCACGCAGTGCGGCTGCAACATCACCGCTGCACCGCTAGTGGTCAAGGACTTGGTCATCACGGGCGTCACGGGAGGTGACTCGGCTCATCGCGGATACATCAACGCCTTCGACGCCCGCACCGGGCGGCACCGCTGGCGGTTCTGGACAATCCCCGGGCCAGGCGAGCCCGGTCACGATTCTTGGGCCGGGGACTCGTGGATTTACGGTGGCGGCTCGACTTGGGTGACCGGAACCTACGATCCCGAGCTGGACCTGCTGTATTGGGCAGTGGGAAACCCGGCTGCCGACTTCTATGGCGGTGACCGAGAAGGCGACAACCTCTACACGGATTCCGTTGTTGCGCTCGATCCGGATACCGGCGAGATCCAATGGCACTACCAGCAGATCCCGCACGACGTGTGGGACTACGACACGGCCTACGAAATGGTCCTGCTAGACCTGGAAGTGGACGGAGTGATGCGCAAGACCATGCTCAATCCGTCCAAGTCTGGCTATGTGTGGCTTCTGGATCGCCAGAGCGGGGAGTTCCTCGGCGCATGGCCGCTGGTGGAGAGTTCGAACTGGATCGAAGGCATCGACGAACGGGGACGCTTGATCGGACGAAACGAGCCGCCCGTCGGCGAGACCAGCTTCGTCTGCCCCGCGATTGGCGGCGGGCGGAGCTGGAATCATGGCGCTTACTCGCCCCAGACCGGCTGGTTCTATTCGACTGGCCTGGAATGGTGCCAGACGCTGACAGTAAGGCAAGAGGATCCCCAAGAGGGTCTCCCGTTTTTTGGGGGAGAGTTCGAGATGGCTCACCCGAAGAGCGGAGAGGCGCATGCGCACTTGTCGGCCTACGATCCGGTGACCGGAGAGCGCAAATGGCGGATTCGGCACAAGTACCCCCTGCTGGCATCGCAGTTAGCTACCGCCGGGGGGCTAGTATTTAGCGGCGACGCCACCGGCAGGTTTTTCGCGCTCGACGCGAGCGATGGTAGCGAACTATGGAGCTTTCGCACAGGTTCCGGCCATCGCGGCTCCGCCGTTACCTACGCGGTCGGCGGCCGGCAGTACATCGCCACTCCGAGCGGCTGGGGTTCGGCGCTGGCCGGGCTCACCACGCAGCTCTGGCCGGAGGCCGAGCACTTTCCCTCGGGTTCAAGCATTTTCGTCTTCGCATTGCCTTAACCCCGAATGGTGTTCCGCGAAAGTCTGCAGTCATACGGGTAGGCACGTAAACGATTGATAAAGCAATTGCTTAAGGGACCACAAAGGCTTACGTTGCCAATGCCCCCAGGTGTGTCATGTTCGTCCGTCGCTGCGCGGGAGTCCGAATAAGTCGCTGAAGGACAAGGATGCGTTCCGCCGATGGCTGCGGACTCACCCGTTCACTCGGCAGGGACGCGCCCGCCTCGGGGCAGCACGTGATCGGGTTCTAGAACTCGGCCAGACCCCCGGGCTCGATTTCGACATCGAAGGGCCGAAGCAGTTCGCGCTCTGCTCGTCCCGCCGCCTCTCGCTCGGGAGCCAAGGGTCGTCGTCAGGCGGTTTTCGTGGCGAGATCGAAGACCTTCAGGCGTTTGCTCACCTCGGCCTCGGGGAGTCGGCAGCGGGGGTGGTCTCGGATCCGGACCAAGCCATCGTACAGCTGTTTCGGCGTCGCGGAACGCTCGTGGAATATCCGATCGAGTAGCCACAGCACGCCGTGGCAAACGATCTTCTCATCGTCGGCAAGTCGGCGGAGACGAGCGTCACCTGTGAGTAGCGTGCTGCCAGTGCTGTGCGCGAGGGCGAGGGCAAAGGCATCGGGTAGCGAGAGCGCCGGGACAGCCCTGCGATACCGGACCGCGCGGTCGACCCCGGCGTCGTCGAGTTCTAGCACGCGGAGGCCCATGTGAACGAGTTGGTCACCTCCGAGAGGCTCAAGCTCGAGCCGGTAGAGCAGGTCCGGCACACAGAGCTCGAACGGCAGTGCGAAAGCCGCGGCGAACAAGGCACCGCGTTCGAGGTCGATCAGCACGGACGAGTCCGACACGACGACCCGGCCGGACACGCGTTACCTCTTGGTCGTCGATGCAGGCAGGATGCCCCGCATGTAATCGTTGACGTCGGCGATGCTGATCTTCAGGAGCTCGGCCGCCTTCGATTCAGTGATGGCGCCTTCCGCGAGGGCGCGCAGGCAAAGCCGGCCAAACCGGCTCGGAAGCTCACCGGCCATGGCACCGTACTCCCTGTAGGGATGGGAGCGCCACCCAAGCCGCTCGAACTCGTTGAACAGGGCTCGATAAGTGGCCGCGCCGATGATGTCGAGGTCCCGGCAGCGGTGTGTCAGCGCCTGCATGCTGACGCCGAACACATGCTTCAGGGCAAGGAGTTCGCCGAGGGCGAGGGCGCTGCGCCGCTTGCCCACCTCAAGCCACAGCGCCTCGGCGGGCATGAGCAATGCGCCGGCGAAGCGGTGCGCAACACGCTCTGCGCCGAGACCGCGGGAGACGTCGAGCACGATGTGGCCGAGCTCGTGGGCGATGGTGAACCGCTGCCGCTCCCCCCAATTGTCGGCGTTCACGACGACGAAGGGGACGGGCGCGAGTCCTGCCCTCCGCGCCCGGGCGGCGAGACCGCCCACGGTGTCGAGTGGCAAGGCGAATATCTTGATCCCCCGTTCTTCCAGCAGCTCAACTAGGTTGGGAACGGGCTCGTGGCCCAAGCCCCAGTGGAGACGCAGGGCATCGGCGGCGCGGTCCGCCTCGATGACATCGTGCCGCACCGGATAGGGCGCCTCCCGCGGCTGGTCCCATCGAGCGCTGGATAGGCCGAGGATGTCCTCGACGGCGAGATAACGTTCGAGATCCGCGAGCACAGTTGCCTCAAACCGGGCCACGGCACGCTTGCTCGTGAACGCATTCTTGCGGAACTTGAGATCGTCGAGGAGGAGATCTGGGTCGCCTAGTAGGTAGTCCACCGTGGTGTGGAGGGCGTCGGCGAGGGCGATCAGAACGCCGCTGCCCGGCATGGTCTCGTCGCGCTCGTACTTGCCGATCGCCTGCGCCGAGACGCGGTGCCCGATCACCTCGGCGAGGCCGCGCAGCGATAGCCCGGCCGCCGTGCGCGCCAGTTTGAGCCGGTTTCCGATCATTCCTTCCTCCTTCCATGCTGACAAATGGGTTTACATTATACCAGAATATGCTCTATTTTGTAAACCTCCTCTGGCGTGCATCCCACCGCCGCTTGTAACTTCGCAGGCGACTGACTGCGATTGTGTTGTGCAATGACCGCATCGTTTCGCCACGGGGGCCTGAAGCCGCTCTACGAGGGCTGGACCTCGCGGCGCGTTGCGCCGGAGCACGTGGAGAGGCTGCGGGATATCCTGGCGGCGCTCGATCGGAGCCGGGGGCCGGGGGGCATGGACCTGCCGGGCTTCTGTCTGCACGCGCTCAAGGGGCCGCTGAAGGGCCGTTGCGCAGTGTTGGTGGCCGGCAGCTGGCGGGTGACCTTCCGGTTCGAGGACGACCCGGCGGCCGATGTAGACTACGTGGACTACCACTGAAGGAGGGGACCGATCATGGCCATGCATGACCCGCCGCATCCGGGCGGCATCGTGAGGCGACAGTGCCTCGAACCGTTGGGTCTGACCGTGACGCGCGCGGCCGAGGGCCTAGGCGTCACCCGGCAGGCGCTTTCGGAGTTGTTGAACGGGCGCACGGGGGTCTCGGTCGAGATGGCGGTTCGGCTGTCGAAGGCCTTCGGTTCGACGCCGGAGACTTGGCTCGGGATGCAAATGGCCTACGATCTGTGGCAGGTCCGCAGCCGCGCGGGGGAGATCGCGGTGGAGCGCTTCGTGGCAGCGTGAGTGGATCGCTTTTCGCGCCGTCCAATCCCGACTTGTACCGTATCCCGAGACTCCCTCGGGCTAGAGCACTGCGACCGAAGATTCTCCAATGCCCCCTCTCAATAGAATCGCTGCCGAGCGCCCGCTGGTTCGCTTCTTCGGGGGGAGTGCGCGCTGTCGTTGCTTGTCATGAGGCCCTTCATACTCCTCGACGGCCCGATGCAGCTCTTGATCCTCGCGAGCTTCGGACCATCGGTGGCCGTGATAGTCACAGAATGGCTCGGAATTGGCAGTGTTCGAGCTTTTCGGTTATCCGTTGTGGGACGACATTGCATGCGGCGGGGCTCCACGGGACAAACGCACCGAATCAGCGGAGCGCGGACCATCCATGGGCTTCCGCTACCCGGTGGGGAAAGGGTGACCGCGGGGGAGGCTGAGGACATGCCATCAAATTCGCAAATTTCGGTCTATCCTAGCGTTGAGGTTTATTTGACGGAGGGTTAGGCGAAATAGCTCTAGGACGAGCACCGGACGAACGCCCCGTAGTGAGAGATACAATGCGTGCCGTCGAGCCAGCTGGGGCATGCGAGCGGCGGGCTGGCACCGTGGAACTATGAACGAAGCGCACATGAAGCGGGCGGTGGCTCTGTCCGACAAAGGCATGAGGCTGGGCCACGGCGGGCCGTTCGGGGCCGTGGTCGTTCGCGATGGCGCAGTCGTCGGCGAAGGCTGGAACCAGGTCCTGTACACGAAGGACCCCACAGCGCATGCCGAGATCGTGGCGATCAGGAACGCCTGCCGCAAGCTGGCGACGTACGACCTGACAGGCTGCGAGATCTACTCCAGTTGCGAGCCATGTCCAATGTGCCTGGGCGCGATCTACTGGTCGCGCATCGGCAGGGTCTACTTCTCGGTCAACCGGCACGACGCCGCCGGTATCGACTTCCGCGACGAATTCATCTATGAGGAGCTGGCGAAGCCGTTCGAGGAGCGCGAGCTGCCGATGGTGCGTATCCCCTGCGGCGGGGCGCTCGATGTTCTCGACGCCTGGACGAATCTGGCGGGCGATCGCACCTACTGAGATGGGGGGCTGACCTCGGTGGGCCGCAGGATGACGAAGGCGGGCGGGGCGATGCCCTTGCTCGTCGGCTACTACGGCATCTTCCAGACCGGGCACTTCGTCTTGAACATGACGCACCTCGGCGGACTCCGGCCGATTCAGGGCTTTCCGCCACCGCCGGCCGAGGGCTGGCATCCGCAGGCGACTGCGTTGTGGACCAGCATGGGCCTGATCGACACTGTGATCGCCTTGTTGGCACTCTATTTCGTGGCGGCATTCTTTGGCGGACGGCGCCAGGCGCTGTGGGTGGGGCTTGTCTCGCTGACGACGTTCGTGTACAACACGTTCACCTTTAACTACTCGGTGATCGCGACCGGGGCCTGGGCACGGCATCCGGCGGAGTACGTCGCGCTGAACGCCGTGTCGATTCCGCTGGTCCTCCTCTTCGCTCTGGTCGTTCGCGAGGTGCGGTCCGACTTGCTAGGCGGGGCTAGATCGACATGAGTGGTCCGGTGCGCAGTTCCGCCGAGAGGTCGGGCCTCGGTGGGGACTTGGCCGATATGTTGCTGGATCGCTTGGCGGGTTGGACGAGCGGCTTGGCGAGAGCGACGGAAGATGTCAATGCGGCAGGGACGCTGGATGAATTGCAATGGAACGATGTGTGATTTACAGTGTTTTACGGGAGGAAGAAATGGCTGCCTACGTAATCATCGATGCCAGAGTGACGGATGATGCCCCGTTCAGGGCCAACCTCGACCAAGTGCCAGCAATCGTCAAGGCTCACGGAGGCAAGTACCTAGTCCGTGGCGGGGCCCATGAAGTTATCCGGGGCGACTGGATACCGGACCGCCTCGTCGTGCTTGAATTCGACACCGTCGAGCAGGCAAAGGCATGGCAGAACGCACCGGACTATGCGGAGATCAGAGAGGAGCTCAACAGGTTCTCCACGACCAACATCGTCGTCGCCGAAGGGGTATAGAGACGGTGGAGTGAAGCTTGCCACACACGCCGGTGCGAGGTGTCATCGGCGGGTAATGGGTTCAGCCTGTGCTCATACTGATACGTCGACACGCCGCCGATGCTAATCAACGGCAATCGGCCACCACAGCGGGCAAGGGCTGGCGCGAGCACTCGATGGTTTCGACGTGCGAACAGGTGTCCTCCAATGTGCACCCGGACGTGCCCACGATATCTGTGGCCGTCAATGCCTCATAGCTTCGGTCCAGAACCTGCAGCCAAGTCGGAAGTACAAGGCCGGGGACATAGCTGACACGTGACTCAACCCGCAGGCGATGCTGGCGCTGGTCGCTGCAGGCAACCTCGATTTCCACGAGATCTATCGCTAGACGCGCCGCGCCTGCGAGGCAGCAGTCGCGAGTAATCGCTACCGGATTGGCCGAGCAGCGCAGAAGCGCTTTTTTCCGACTAGCTTCCGTGTTCGTTGTCAAGCGACGTGCGGGGGAAATGTGATGACTGACGGCGAGCGAGACGCGATGTTCTCGCCGTATTGGCGGTTGGCGGGACGCTGGTCGAGAGTGGTCTCACGCGGCGGCCTCCAGGGGCCGAGCTGGCGGCTGGGCCTGCCAGAGGCGGTCTTGGCGGAGGAGGGTGTCGAGCAGGCCGACGAGCCGACGCATGACGGCAACAAGGGCGACCTTGTGGGGCTTGCCGTTGGCGGTGAGGCGCTGGTAGCAGGCTTGGGAGGAAGGCTCGCAACGGATCGCGGACAGGGCAGCCATGTAGAGCAGATGGCGGGGCTGGGCGCGGCCGCCCCGGATGGAGCGGTCGCCGCGGTGCTGGCCGGAGTCGCGGTCGAAGGGGGCGAGGCCCAACAGAGAGGCGGCCTGACGGCGGCCGAGGGAGCCGAGTTCGGGCATGTCGGCACAGAGACAAGCAGCGTTGACAGGGCCGAAGCCAGGGATGGACTGAATGATGGCGTCACGACGGGAGAGCGCGGCGTCGGCCGCGATGCAGGCGCGCATGCGGCGGTCGCAGTCGGCGATGTCGGTCTTGAGGGCATCGAGCGTGGTGGAGGGGCAGGCAGCAGCCTCGGGGTCGAGTTCGGCGCAGAGCTGGCGCAGGGCGCCAAGCTGCTCGACGAGCTTGCGGCGGAGGGCGAGCAAGTCGCTGAGCAGGCGCAAGTTGCCCTGCCGTGGCGGGCTGGTTTGCAAGTCGGGGAAGAGGCCGAAGCGGGCGAGCATGGAGGCATCAACGCGGTCGTTCTTGGCGAGCTGGCCGATCGCTTCGGCGAAGCGCCGGGAGCGCAAGGGGTTGATCAGGACAGTCTCGAGGCCGGCGTCGGCGAGGCCCTGGTGGAGGTTGCGGTGGTAGCGCCCAGTGGGTTCGAAGACGGCTCGGGAGACGCCGTGTTTGAGCAGCCAGTTGCGGAGAGCGCGACGGCCGGTCTTGGTGTTGTCGAACTGGCGGTCGAGGTCGCGGTCGAGAATGTGGACGTCGAGCTTCGACTTGCCGACATCAATGCCGGCGACGACAATGGAGGGGGAGTGAGTCATTCCTGCGTTCCTGTCCTTTTGCGATTCGGGGCGTCACCCACGCTTCCGTTCAGGTCGCGCAGGAATCGATGCGGCGGGCCGACCAAGCTAGTCGTCGGGTCGGGCAACCCGAGGGATGAACGGTCCGGCCCGCCGCCCCCGGTGGGGCCTGGCCAGGCCCCACCGGGGGCCTCCCCGCACTGCGGCGGGGAAGGATCTGTTACCTGCCGCAGCGGTGGCTTACGCCACCTGCGGCACTGCGGAGAGAGGGTTCCTAACAGCGGTGGCCATACCTCTCTCTGCGGCACCTCTCCAACATAAAAGGGTTGACAGCTGTCGCAACACTCTGTAGTATAGAGTTACTCTGCAATTCAGAGCACATCAGCAATCCAGAGTCAAGGAGGACTCGATGACCGACAAAACTCAACTCAAGGAAGATATCGCGTTTGTTCGTGCCGCGGCCGAACGCTCGGAGGCGCGATCCGTTCCTGCGATCTACCTCTTGTGGGCGCTGCTTGGAGGCGTTGGCTTCGTGCTGGTCGACTTTGTCGACGACTATTCGTGGATCGGCACCTACTGGCTCTTTGCAGGGCCCATCGGATTCGTGCTCTCGGTTTGGCTCGGGATGCGCGCGAGTCGTAGCGCCGGCTTGCGCGATCGCCAGACAGGTATCCGCCACAGCCTTCACTGGCTGTCATTCATGGCTGCAGGTCTGCTTGGACTGGCCCTTGTCGGTGCAGGGCAACTGACGTGGGCTGGGTTCGGGTCCCTCTGGGTCCTGCTGCTCGGACTGACCTACTTCCACGGGGGCCTTTATGTCGAGCGCCGGATGATGCCTATCGGCGTTTTGATGGGGGCCGCGTACTTGGTCACGGTCTGGGTTCCCGGCTATGGCTGGACCACTGCAGGTGTAGTGCTCGCCATCGCGCTTGTCACCGGAGCCTTGCTCGGAGCACCGAAGCGTGAAACGGCCAGCTGATCCCGAACTGCCTGCTCTTGACGAGCTCGACCTTCTCAACGGCGTCCTCGAGCATCGCGTCCGGCTGGCGGCGTGCGTCCTGCTCTCCAGGCACGACGCGATGTCTTTCACCGGTCTCAAACAGGTGCTTGGCGAGACGGACGGAAGTCTCGGCGCGCATCTCCGCAAGCTCGAGGAGTCCGGCTACCTGGCAGTGGAGAAGACCTACCGCGATCGGCGGCCGGTAACTTGGTACCGGCTCAGCGAGAGCGGTCGGACCAGCCTCAAGCGGCACCTCTCGGTGCTGACGAGGCTAATCGATCAGGCGGCATAGCCGCGACCAATCTCCCGCTCCGGGCTGCCGATGTTCGTCAACGGCAATCGGCCACCATAGGGGTCAGGGCTGGCGCTGCCGCACGATTGCCTCCACCTGCGATAGGGTTTCCTCCAATGTGCGCCCGGACGTGTCGACGACATGAGCGGTCGTCCACGGCTCATAGCGTCGGTCTAGGACCTGCTGCCAAGTCGGAAGTACAAGGCCGCGGACATCGCTGACGCGTGACTCGACCCGCTGGCGATGCTGGCGCTTGTCGCTGCAGACAACCTCGATCTCCACGAGATCTATCGCCAGGCGCGCAGCAGTCGCGTGCCAGTAGTTGCGAGTGATCGCTATCGGATTGACCGAGTCGACGATGACGGTGTGGCCGATGCGCAGATTGTCGTCGGCGAGATTGCGAGCTGCGAGATATCCCTCTGGCCCCGACACCTGCAGGCCCGCGTTCCGCATCGCCTGTTCGATTGTGTCGATGCGCAGATGGACCGCACCGATCCTCCGGGCCAGTGATGTCGCGATGGTCGACTTGCCCACGCCCGGCAGACCGCCCAGTGCGATCAGCATCGCACCACTCCCGAGGTCGCCCCCCTCGGTCACCTCCGGTCCGGAGCTTCGAGTCGTGCTCACAGAGAGGCGGCCGGACCCACCCGCACTGTGATCACGTCTGTGTCGTGGAACTGCTGGTGGCGCACGGACGAAGCGTAGTGCCGCAGCAGGCGCAGGGAGATCTCCTCCTCGACCGGCGGACCGGCAACGCGCTCGCCGAGTAGAGCCAATCGATCCTCCAGGTTGGTGTCGTCGGTTGCCGCCGCGAACTCGAGATTGACCGCATCGCCGTCGTTGCGCGCCACCACCAGCAGATGTCGCTCTGCCTTGGGCGCGTCGCTGTCGTGCGGCTGAGACAGGGTGACCAGCATCTCCTCGCCGACGCCCCGGATCCGATCCGTCATCTCCTGGTCACGCTTCCCGCGTGCGGCGAAGTCGGACAGGAAGTCATCTACCTTCGTAAAGTTCTCAAGTGTCAGCTCCGTCTTCAGGCGGCGGGGGCGGGGCCCTGTCAGCTCCACGAACTGCATCAGGATGATAACGGTCAGGGCACCCACTGTCATGCCGTTCCCGAGCAGCTCGCTCCACGCGCCCTGGAAGTACTCGGGGAAGATCCAATCGAACTGAAAGGCCAGACCCAGCCAGAATGCGAGGCCCACCGCGAAGCCCTTGCGATAGTCGAGACCGTCGTGAATCAGGATGCGGACGCCGAGTATGAACAGGAACGCCACTATTACGATGAAGTACGCCGCCACCACCGGACCGGGAATCGCGACGATGATGGCGACAAGCTTCGGAAGGAACGCCAGCCCGAGGTAGATGATTCCAGCGCAAATTCCGACGACACGCGCCGCCACCCGGGTGATATCGGCGACCGCGATGCTGCTCGCGTAGGTCGTGTTCGGCACCGTGCCTAGCAACCCGGACAACAGGTTGCCTAGGCCGTCGGCCGCAAGCGCACCTTGAATGGACTGGAAGTCGATGGCGCGTGGCTTCCGCCAGGAGATTCGCTGGATCGCAATGCCGTCCCCGATGGTATCCAGCGCACCGACAAGCGTCACGATGACAAATGCGGGTAGCAGGGCCCAGAAGTCGGGACCGAAGCTAAGGTCGATGCCGGGCCAGGCGAGCCGTGGCAGTCCCACCCAGGCCGCCTCTAGGACGCGCTTGCTGTCGTAGATTCCGAAGGACAGTCCGCCTATTAGGCTGCCCACTATTAGCCCCGCCGCCGCGGCCCAGAGCCGGAGGGCTCCGGCGGCTCGCATGGAGATGGCGACTATCACTGCCAGAGTCACGCCGGCCGTGACCGGTGCGGCGGCCGATACAGCCTCGGCCGGTACGTCGGTCAGCCTGCGCACGATGATGGGGGCCAGCGTGATCGGAATCAGCATCAGCACCGTGCCCGCCACAGTCGGCGTGAAGATCTTCCGAAACAGGGAGAGTTTCGCTGCCAGAACGAACTGGCACAGCGACGAGACGATGATCAGGCTCGCTAGGAGTCCGCCGCCGCCGCGCTCGAGCGCGGAAACGCAAACGCCGAGGAAGGCGCTGCTGCTGCCCATCAGCAGGATGTATCCGGAGCCCAGGCGTCCGACGCGAACCGACTGAATCACCGTGGTCACTCCACTCACAAACAGGGCCGCGCAGACGACCCAGGTGAGATAGTCCTCGCCACCGCCGACGGCTCCAACCAGCAGAGCCGGCGTCAACACGATACTGGCCGCTGTGATCGCCACGTACTGCAGCCCGAGCCCGACAGAGACCGGGAGCGGCGGCCTCTCGTCCGGTTCGTAGCGGACGTCCTGGACGTTGTTGCCTGCGGATTCCATCGTTACGAGTTGATCCTAGTCACTGGCCTGCGCCCGGTTGAGAAACAAACCTCGTAGCCGTCACGCCAGACCAGGCAATCTAGGGAACGAACCCGTACGTGCCACGCTTGACGTCGCCCCCTGTGGTGATATCACTGGCACTGATTCCCTGAGCTTGGCACCAAGGCGTGGACTGAGCTTTGGCAGCCGCTACGATCAAACACCAAACTATCAGAAGTTGAACTATTGGGCGCATGTAGCCCCCATCGTAGATAATGTTTTTTACAATCGTCAGCGATTGATCGCCGAGTGACGTACATGGATCACCATCGCATCCGCCAACCAGCCCGCTGCCGCCAGCACGTGGCCTGCTCCATTCCTGCGCTCCGAAGCCACGTCGTGCTTCGGGTCCGGCGGAGGGGAGCCGATCAAGGAGAATCCGCCGCTGGCCGGATCGATAGGCCATGCGCCAACGCGGCGATGCGGGGACGACTGTTTGCCTTGGCGGTTGTGACGATCCTGACAGCGTATGCCAGCCAATCTGCGGCGCAGACCGGGGTGTACCTCCAGATGGAGATGGGAGCCACCATGGCCCCGCAGCTAAGGGTAGAAGGGTCGGACAACGACTGGAGCACCAAGTGTGACCTGATCATCAATCCGCTTGGCTTGGAGACCGGTAGCGAGTGTGACACTGCTCCTCCGCGTACCTCGTGGACGAACGACTTCAATGGCGCCGCGGGCTTCGGTGCAGGCACAGCGCTCGGCTACGACTGGGGAGCTATCAGACTCGAAGGAGAGTACTTCCACCGGATCACTGCCTATAACGCCCAATCGGACTTGGGCATCTTCGACGACGTCACGCTGGACAAACGCGAGCAGGAAATCGAGCTGGCCGTCGGCGTCGTGGATGACCTGCGGTCGCACAACGTCTTTGCAAACGTGTACTACGACTTCGGGTCCTCGTCCGCTTGGATCCCGTACGTAGGCGCTGGCATTGGTCTGGGACGGGCAACGCTAGACTACGGCACCACTTGGAAGCGCAACGACGATCCGGAGCGGATCGCGACCTTCGTGGACCCTGCGCTGCGCGCCAAGGTAGCCGGCACGACGACGATCGGTGACGCCCGGCTGACGGATGTCACGGTGGGCTACCAGTTGCTGGCGGGCGTGGATCACCGGCTCCGTGAAACGGTCACGCTGGGCATGAAGTTCCGCTGGGCGGACCTCGGTGAGTTCGTGAGCGAGCCGACGCCCTGGAATCAGCTGCGCAGCCATGAATCGAGCGTTGGCCGCGGCGAGACGATCCTGTATCAGATCACGACTCAGGACAGCAGGTTTTGGGGCTTGAGCCTCAGCTTGAAGTACTGGTTCTGAATTCGGACGCGCCTCCGGCCTGTACGAGGTCGGCCCAGCTTGTGTGTATCCGCGAGAGGGTCGACCGAGCGGGCTGGCTTGGCCGAGAACGCGAGCAGGTAATCTCGGTGCGCCCGTGACGCGTTCCGGTTCGCCATTCTCACGTCCCGGACTGAGATCGCCCAGATTCCGGAGCGTTACTCGTGCCCGTAGCAGCGCGCCTCGCGAGGCGAGGATGCCTCTCAGGAGGTAGGCTCTACGTCACCTTGGTCCGTCGGGCCGGAGAGGCGCGATCGATCAGACTCAGCCACGCACTGCTCGGCTGGCTTCATTACATTGTACTTCTATGCATTGTTATGCTATGTATTAGGTAGGGTCGACTGGCGGCCGAGGCTGGGAACGGAAATGGACATCAGCAAGGACCTAGTGGCCGCTTCGGCAGCACCGCTCGTATTGGCGATTCTGGCGGACGGCGACAGCTACGGCTACGCGATCATCAAGCGAGTCGGCGAGCTGTCGGGCGGACATCTTCGGTGGACTGACGGAATGCTCTATCCGGTGCTCCATCGTCTCGAGCGGCTCGGATACGTCGAAGCCCGCTGGGCAAAATCGGAGAGCGGACGGCGGCGGCGTTACTACCGCATCACCGAGGCGGGCCAGTCCCACCTGGAGGCAAAGAGACAGCAGTGGCAGGTGGTAGACGCCACGCTCCGCGAGATCTGGATGGAGTCTTCGTCGATCCCCGTCGAATGGCCACAATTACCGCAGTGGAGAGCTGAGGCGACATGTTGACCCACGACGATGCGCTCGAAGCGCAGATCAACCAGTGGCGGAGCTGGCTGCGACGGCGCCCGGCCATCCGCGATTCGGATGTAGAGGAACTCGAAGGCCACCTGCGCGATCTGGTCACAGACTTGCGCGCGGCCGGCCTCGCCGCCGATGAGGCGTTCCTAGTCGCCGTCAAGCGGCTGGGAGACCTCGACGCTGTCTCGCGCGAGTTTGCGCGCGAGCACTCCGAGCGGCTATGGAAACAGCTCGTGATGGCCAAGGACGCGGACGGCGAACCAAGCGGGAGCCCTCTGCGCGAGGGCACCGTTGTGATAGCCCTGGCCGCGGCCGCAGGCGCGGCGATCAAGCTGCCCGAGCTGTTCGGCTATCCGCAGATAGGGTCGGGAGACGGGTTTTTTGATTCCGGCACGTTCTACTTTCCCAACGTCAGCTTCTTCGTGCTCCCGTTCTTGGCCGGCTACTTCGCATGGAAGCGTCGGCTCGACCGGGCTGGGTGCGTGCGACTGGCACTGACATTCGCCGCGGCCGCAGTCGCCATCAACGCCCTCCCATTCACCGCGGGAGGCCACACGCAAACGCTCGCCGCGCTGCACCTGCCGATTGCCCTGTGGCTCGCCGTGGGCATCGCTTACTCAGGTGGACGCTGGTTCGACGGAAGCCGCCGAATGGACTTTGTCCGCTTCTCCGGAGAGCTGTTCATCTACTACGTGCTCATGGCCTTGGGCGGCGGTGTCCTCACGGGATTCACCGCAGTCAGCTTCGCCGCCATCGGTGCAGACGTGGAGTGGTTCGCGCAGCAGTGGATGCTCCCCTGCGGGGCCATGGGGGCTGTCATTGTCGGGGCGTGGCTCGTAGAAGCAAAGCAGAGCGTCGTTGAGAACATGGCGCCCGTTCTGACGCGCCTGTTCACGCCGCTGTTCGCGGCGGCCCTGCTCGCCTTGCTGGTAACGATGGCCTGGACCGGGAGCGGCATCGACATGGAACGAGAGGTGCTGATCGGCTTCGACCTACTCTTGGCGGTCGTTCTCGGCCTGCTGCTCTATGCGATTTCGGCGCGTGACGTGCAGGCCCCTCCGGGTGCATTTGACGCACTTCAGCTCTTGCTTGTCGTCTGCGCTCTGGTAGTCGATGCCGTCGCGCTTTCCGCCATAGCTGGGCGAATCTCCGAGTTCGGTTTGAGTCCGAATCGGGCGGCGGCCCTAGGCGAGAACTTGGTTCTGCTAGTGAACTTGGCGTGGTCGGCGTGGCTGTACGCGCGGTTCCTTACCGGCCGCGGCCCCTTCGCTGCCCTTGAGCGCTGGCAGACGGCCTATTTGCCGGTATACGCCGTGTGGGCGGCCTTCGTCGTCGTTGCATTCCCTCTGCTGTTCGGCTTTGTGTGAGGTGGCGAGAGTCGACAAGTATTCGGTGTTGATGCAAGCAAATTGGCCCTTCCCAGCAGCAGATGAGCCTGATCGCGGCCTTTGGTTGCGCGCTCTCGCGGAAATGGCGTTCGTGGTCGAGCTCCCGAATAAAGATCGCGACCGGGCTCGAGTAAACCCATGAAGGAGAACCTGCCGGACCGAATCGAAGGGAGGCGGTCATGAAGAAGTGGCACAGGCACTTACGCGGCACGGTCAGGATCGCCTTGACTTGGGCGGTCCTGGGGGCGCTCGCCGGAGCGCTCGTAGAACTGCTGAACGACATATTGCCCGGAGGTCTGCCGGTGGGGTCGCTCTTCGATGTCTGGCCTCCGGTACTGGCGATCGCGGGCTTTCTCGGCGGCGCGCTCGTCTCCTCAGCGCTCCGCCTTGTGCGGCGGAGTCGGATTCAGTGAGTCGGCGCTTCCTCGATTCGGCATCTGGCGGCGTTGGCCTTTCCGCACTCAACGGCCACCTGCTTAGAGCGAGTTTTCGTCCGCCAGGCGGTGCAACTGCAAGAATGGGGTATACCTAGCGAGACATGGTCGGCGTACGGGCAGCAAGCTGCCTGTTGTGAATCACGCGTCGGCATGAACTGGAGCTCTCGCCCAGAGGGGAAGCGCTGATGAGGCTAGCTGTCGCACTGCTGTCGGTCGTTGGTTTGCAAGCGGCGGATACAGTCGACTTGGCTTCCGAGAACCTCATCGCAGAGGGCTCGGCCCAGTTCGCCAAGAGCTGCGCCGTGGGCTATTGCCACGGGTCGGAGGGCCGGTCTGCGCGCGGGCCCGCGTTGCGCGATCGGGTGTGGGATCCGAGCGAACTGTTTCGCATCACGGCGGAGGGCTTGCCCGGTACCAGCATGCCGGGCTGGGAGGACGTGCTCACCGCGGAGGCCGTATGGGCGGTCACCGCATATGTGATGAGCCTGTCCAGCGAACCGCCGACAGGCGCGGCCGCCATCGTTGAGCTTGGGGTGGCGTTCGACTCCCCCGAGTCGCCGGAACTGTCGGCAGGAGCGTTGCGCGGAAAGGAACTCTTCTTTGACCTGACCCGCGAACGCCGCTGCAGCGTTTGTCACCAACTCGACGGATTGGGCACTCCGATCGGACCCAACCTAAAGATCGCAGCGAAGGGAAAGACGCCGCAGGAGTTGGAACTTGATGTGCTGGAGCCGGGCGGGCGCATCGCCTTCGGCTTCGAGCAAGTTCAAGTTGAGCTGCTCAGCGGCGAGACGCTGGTAGGCGTTCTGGCGGAAGAAACCGAGACGCGCATCCGCGTTTTCGATGCGGCATCTGTGCCGCCGCCCCTGCGCTCGTTTGCCAAGGCGGACGTCAAGCGACAGCAGACTCGGGCGCGCTCGTCGATGCCTGCCGACCTTGACTCGGTGTACACGGCCGACGAGATTGCCGACATCGCAACCTACCTCAGCGAATCCGCCAGCGGTTCGTAGAGTCCCGGCCAGCGCTGTGTGCCGAACCATTGCCGCCCGCAGCGCAGGTCACTGCCGGGGCCTGCCCATGCCCCACATCTCTACACTTGACAACGCTACGGTCGTTGTGGCATGTCTGAAACATGCTCGACCAGCATTGCATTGCCAAGACTCTCTCCACCGCACAGGCCGTGGCGACCCTGCAGGTGCTGCTGGCACAGATCGGCAGCGCCAGCCGGAGCGCATTCGCCCGCCACGTCTGCCGCGAATTCGGCTTCCTCGACAGTCTCGGCCAGCCGCAGGCGGCCAGTTGCCACAAAGCCTTGCGCCACCTGCATCGGCAGGGTCGCATCGAGTTGCCGCCGCCGCGCCATGGCGGCCGCGGCGGCCACTGCCGCCCGCGCCGGCTGCACCAGCCGCTGCCCGCCCCGCAGGCCGTCCCCGCTAGCGCCGGGGACTTGGCCGGACTCCAGCTGACCCTGGTCACCACGCCCGCACAGCGCCAAGTTTGGAATGAGCTGGTCGCCAGCGAGCACCCGCAGGGTGCCGTCATTCACGTCGGCCCGCAGTTGCGCTACCTGATTGAGTCCGAGCACGGCCTGCTCGGGGCGCTCGGCTTCGCCGCCTCGGCCCTGGCGGTCGCGGCCCGCGACGAGTGGGTCGGCTGGTCGGCCGCGCTGCGCCGCAAGCGCCTGCACCGCGTGCTGGCCCTGAGCCGTTTCCTGATCCGGCCCTCGGTGCGTTGCCACTTGCTGGCCTCCAAGGTGCTGGGCCAAGTCCTGCGGCGGCTGCCGCAAGACTTCTGCCAGCGCTACGGCTACCGCCCCGCCTTGCTGGAAACCTTCTGCGACCCGCAACAGCACGCCGGCACCTGCTTCCGCGCCGCCAATTGGATCTGCGTGGGCCACACCGCCGGGCGCGGTCGTTTCGCCGGGCGCGCCCAGCGCGTGCCGGTCAAAACCATCTTTGTGTACCCGCTGCAGGCGGACTTCCGGGACGTGCTCGGGGCCGCCCAGCCACCCGCCTGCGAGCCGCTGGCAGCGGCCGCGGGCCTCGCCTTGGACACGTTCGCCGAGCACGAACTGGGACGCGCCCCGCTGGGTGATTTACGCTTGTCCAAGCGGCTGGTGCAGACCGCCCGCATGCAAGCCGGAGCTCCCATGGCATCGATTCCAGCCGCCGCGCAGGGCCTGCGCTCGGCCGTCAAGGGCCACTACCGCCTGATCGACCAGCCGGACGAGTCGGCGGTGACCCCGGAGAACATCCTGGCCCCGCACCGCCAGCGCACGCTGCAGCGCATGCAGGCCGAGCGCACGGTGCTGTGCGTGCAGGACGGCACGGACCTGAACTTCGCCGAGCATCCGGGCTGCGCGGGGCTGGGCTTGATCGGCAAGAACCGCGGCTCGCAGGGCACGCTGGGGCTGCACCTGCACTCGACGCTGGCGCTGAGCCCGGAAGGCATCCCGCTGGGATTGCTCAAGCTGCAGTACGAAGCGCCGGACGGGCAGGCGCAGCGCGGGCGACCGCTGGAGGAGCGCAAGAGCTTCCGCTGGATCCGCGGGTTGCGGGACTGCGCGGAGGCGGCGGGCCGCTTGACGGACACGCGTGTGGTGGCGGTGATGGACCGCGAGGCCGACGTGCTGGCGTTGTTCAGCGAGCAGCGGCGGCTGGCGGGCGTGGAACTGCTGGTGCGGGCCAAGCACAACCGTGCGCTGGGGGCGGGTCAGCCGAAGCTGTTCGAGCAGATCCGGGAGCAGGCGGCGCAAGGCCGGTTGGAGATCGAAGTGGAGCGCAGTTCGGCGCGGCGGGGCAGCGCTCGCCAGAAGGCCAAGCCGTTGCGCGCGGCGCGCACGGCGCAGGCGGAATTGCGCTGGCAGACGGTGGAGTTGGCGGCCGGGACACAGCGGGCGGGGCCGCTGCGGCTGCAGTTGGTGCACGTGTGGGAGCGGACGGCGCCGGAGGGGGTGGAAGCGTTGGAGTGGTTTCTGCTCACGACGCTGCCGGTGCAGTCGCAGGCGCAGGCGGAGCAGGTGCTGCAGTGGTACCGGCTGAGGTGGCGCATCGAGGACTGGCACCGGATTCTCAAGTCGGGCTGCAAGGTGGAGTACCTGGGGCACCGGACCGGGGAGCGGATCGAGCGGGCGGTGACGATCAAGGCGGTGATTGCGTGGCGGCTGGCAGCGCTGACGCTGCTGGGGCGGGAGACGCCGGAATTGCCGGCCACGGTGTTTTTCACGCAGATCCAGTTGCGGGTGCTGCGGCACTTCACGAGCAAGCGCAGGTTGTCCGAGCCGGACAACCTGGGCTCGGCGGTGCTGGCGATGGCGATTCTGGGTGGCTACCTGAAGAACCCGAAAGCGCCGCCGGGACACCAGAAGATCTGGGAAGGCTGGACCCGCTTGACCATCATGAGCGAGGCGTATGAGCTGCGCGACTACTTCGAGCCGCCTGCCAGCGCCTCTCAGGAGAAGCCCGGTTCATGACTTGTGGGGTAACGGCAGGCCGGGGCAGGGCAGACCAGCGGTCTAGTTCGCCCTCCAATTTCACGAGCTGATCGCGGTAGGCGGGGTCGTCAGCGAGATTGCGGCTTTCCAGCGGGTCGGCGGCCAGATCGAACAACTCGCGATCCGGCCGCGGCAGCGGGTAGGGCTGGCGGAGCGTGTCCGCGCCCATGCCCTGCCAGTTGCGGACATTTCGCGCCGACACGAGCGGCTCGTCCTTGGTGTGATTGCGGATCAGTTTGAAGCGTTCTCCGCGCGCCGCCGTGAGGTGGTTGTTCTCGTGATGCTCGGAGAAGACAAGGCTCCGGGCCTTCCGATCCCGCTCTGCAAGGCGCGGGCCAAGATCCATACCTTGGCACGAACTCGGCGCTGCGCCGCCCGCCAGGCCCAGCAGCGTCGGGCCCACATCGATGGTGGACGCCAGCCCGGTGTCGACTCTGCCGCTGCCAGCGACGCCAGGGCCGCGCATGATGAGGCTGGAGTGGGTGCCCCAGTCGTACAGCGAGAATTTGGCCCTGTGCAGCGACGGCCCGTGGTCGGTCAGGAACGCCACCACGGTCCGATCCAACTCCCCGGTCCGCTCCAAGGCTGCGATCAGCCGTCCGATCTCGTCGTCCATCTTGCTGGTCTCCGACAGATACCACGCGTAGTGCTCGCGCACCTGCGGCGTGTCCCTCAGGTACGGTGGCAGGCAGTGGGCGACATCGTCCGGCGAATACTCGAATCCGCTATGGCTGCGAAAGGGACGATGCGTGTGGGTCGGGCAGAAGTACAGGCAGAACGGGTGATCGTGGCGTTGCTCCAAGAAGGCTTCCGCTTGCTCCAGGTAGGTCTGTCTGGACGGGAATTCGTGATGGAAGCCGTGCGGCAGCGCGCCGGCCGTTGACAGGTGCCACTTGCGCACTGCAGCGTTTACGTAACCCAGTTCCTCCAGCCCCTTGGCGAAGGTCCACAGGTCCGGGCGCAGGGACAGGCGGGGCGCGTCCTCGCCCTGCACCAGTCGCGTGACTCCCGAGACGTGCGGGTACAGCCCGGTCATCACCGCCCCGCGCCCTGGACTGCACAGCGGCGCGGTGGTGTAGCAGTGCGTGAAGCGCACGCCGTCAGCCGCCATTCGATCCAAGTGCGGCGTGCGCGCAACCGGGTGCCCGTAACAGCCGAGATCGTTCCAGCCGTGGTCGTCAGCGACAATCACCAGGAAGTTTGGCTGCCGCTGCTGCGCCCGCAGCGCGACAGCCGGCAGGCCTGCCAGCAGGCTGCGCCGAGAAACGTTCAAGCGGTTCGTCTGCGAAGAATCGGAGCGGGGAGCCTGGCCTGGAGTAGTCTGTTGCTCGTGCATGGATCTGTGGGCTCAAACGCGTGCCGCAGCGCGACGCGACCAAGCGCGGTCGCATGGTACCAGTCCGAGAATGCTGGCGACAGCTTGAGAGCCGTCTTGGTACAACCTATAAGGTACGTTCCTATCGGTCGCCTCTCGTGTCAGGAGGGATCGGCACTAAGGAGTCATCTATGAGACATCACTCGAGGCATGCGTTCGCTGTCGGACTGGTTGCCGCCGGTCTGCTGGTTCCTGGACTCTCAGGCGCTTCCGCCACGATTTCCGATCCCGCGACGGCCGGATTCGCCCCCGACCGACTGGTCCGCATCGACAAGAGCCTGCAAGGGTACGTAGACCGCAGCGAAGTACCTGGAATCGTGGCACTGATCGCCCGGCGCGGCCAGATCGTCTATCACAAGAGTTTCGGCCATCGGGACGTTGAAGCCAGGGCTCCGATGTCCAACGACGTCATCTTTCGGATCGCTTCGATGACCAAGCCGATCGCCTCGGTGGCCCTGATGATGCTTTGGGAGGAGGGGCGCTTCCTGCTCCGCGATCCGGTTGCGAAATATCTGCCAGAGTTTGCCGACATGGAGGTAGCCGTGCCGGTGGAGCCTGGCGATTCCGCGCGCGGTCCCTACAAGACGGCTAGAGCCGAGAACCCGATCACGATCCAGCACCTGCTCACACACACCGCCGGCCTCGCCAACCCTTACCGCGGCGCCACGCGCGACCTCTACAACGAACTGCGCCAGGGCCGCAAGCCCGATGGCACGGTGGGTGACTACGTTGCAGCGTTGGCCGAGCTGCCGTTGAACTTCGAGCCCGGAGAGCGCTGGGAGTACGGACCCGCCACCGATGTCGTCGGAAGACTGGTCGAAGTGCTCTCGGGGATGACCTTGGACGAGTATCTCAGCAAGAAGATCTTTGGCCCGCTTGGCATGCAGGACACGCATTTCTACATGCCGGGCAAGAAGCTGCCGCGCTTCGCCGCGCTATACCAGCCGGACGACGCCGGGAAGATTGTGCTGCAGGAAGCGCCCAACGAGCAAAGTCGCTGGGTGAGGGAGCCGCACGTCTATTTCAGCGGTGCCGGCGGACTGGTTTCGACAACCAGCGACTACTTCCGCTTCCACCAGATGATGCTCAACGGCGGGGAACTCGACGGCATGCGCATCCTGGGCCCGCGCACGGTGCGGCTGATGACTGTGAACCACACGGGGGACCGCGCGATCTGGTTGCGCGGCGAGGGCTTCGGCTTCGGCCTGGGCTATTCGGTGTCTATGGATCAGGGCCGCAGTGCGGTGCCGAGCGCCGAGGGCACCTACGGCTGGGGCGGCGCTTACTGCACGGTGTTCTGGGTCGACCCTGAGGACGAGCTGATCGGAATCCTGATGACGCAGGTCCGTCCGTACACACACCTCAACATACGGCAGGACTTCCAGACCCTGACTTACCAAGCGCTCGTGGACTGAGCCGCTTACGAGCCATGCCGAGGCGGGCTCAATCGCGCAGGTGGCGGTCGAACCAGTCCACCGCGGCTTGCGCGTAGTCCGGCGCGTCCGCGCTCTTGCCGGGAAACAACGCTCCGTGCCCTCCGCCCGGGATGACCAGCATCTCCACCGCGATGTCGGCGGCGCGCATGCGAGCGGCGATCATTTCGGAGTGGCGGAGCGGCACCACGCTGTCGGCGTCGCCGTGGATCAGCAGCGTGGGCGGGTCGTCGGGCGAGACGTGGTGGATCGGCGATGCATCACGATATGCCTTGAACTGGCGCGAACTCTGCGGGTCGCGCGCCATCAGGCGCATTCCGAAGAGCGAACCGAAGGTGCCCTGGCCGTACTCGCCGTTGTGCATTACCAGATCCGTCGGGGGTGCCCAAGGCACGATGGCCTGTAGCCGTGCGCTCTCGCGGTTAATCGGGTCGGGATCGTCCGGGTCGCCGGTCGCTGAGAACACTCCGAGCATCAGCGTGAGATGGCCGCCGGACGAACCGCCAACGCCGCCCATGCGCTCCGGGTCGATGCCCCAGCGCGCGGCGTGAGCGCGTATGAACCGCACGGCTCGCTCGACATCCTCGAACTGGGCGGGGTACTTGTTCAGAGGTGCCGTGCGGTGGTTTACCGCGAACACCGTGTAGCCGGCCTTTACCAGTGGCGCGCCGAAGATCTCCACTTGGCGGCTGGCCTTCTGCTGTGGCGCGCCGGCGGCGAGCGGAGAGTGCCAGCCGCTCCCGGTGATGTGCACGATCCCGATTCCGTTCGGCCGGGCGGGACGATACACGTCCATGAGCAACGCACCGCCGGAGACCATGCCGAACGGGACGTCGCGTTCGACGCGGGCGTCTCGCTGCAACGGCTGTGGCGGAGAGGCATCCGCTTTCGCTTCGCTTGACAGCTTTCTCTCGAAGAAGCTCACCATCGCCCCCAGATAGTCCGGAGGGTCGGTAGCGCCGGGAAAGCTCGCTCCGTGCCCGCCGCCTTCGATCATGACCAGCTCAGCTTCGATTCCGACTGTCTCCAGGAGCGCAAGGAACCTTTCGGACTGGCTGTGCGGCACCCGGTCATCGGCGGTTCCGTGCATTAGCAAGAACGGCGGGTCGTCAGGCGACACGTGCGCTGCTGGCGAGGCCGCCCAATAGGTGCGGTGCTCGGTAGAAGACGGCGCGTCGCGCGCCCCTAGGCGCATCCCTAGGAGCGACGAGACCGATCCGCTCGAAAACCGTCCCTGAACGCGTGTCAGATCGAACGGGGCCGCTCTGGCGAAGACGGCTTGCAGCTTGGCGCTGGCGCGCTCGACCGGATCAGGGCTGGCTGGATCGCCGCCCCCGTCCAGAACGCCGAGCATGCTGATGAGGTGTCCTCCGGAGGAACCGCCCACGCCGCCGATGCGATTGGGGTCAATGCCGAACCGGTCCGCGTTGTGGCGTACGAAGCGCGCAGCTCTCTGCGCGTCCTCGACCGGCGCCGGGTGGGAGTAGCGGGGGGCAGCGCGGTGATTGATCACAAAGACGGTGAAGCCCGCCTTGGTCAGGGGCGGAACGTAGAGCTTCGCGAAGCCCGAGGCCTTTAGCGGTGCCGCATCGTACGTCAGCGGCGCGTGCCAGCCGCTGCCGGGGATGAAGACGATCCCGAACCCGTTGGAGCGTTCGGGGTAATGAACGTCGAGCAACATCGCCAGCCCGCCACGCATGGCATATACGACGTTTTCCTCGACGCGAGCCTGCAAGCAAGAGACGCCAGCGACAAGGAGCAGCAAGAAGCGGAGACGCATGGTTGGAGAGAGTCTAGCGCATGCAGAGCCGGCATCGGCTTGGCACAAGGCCCGCGCCAGCGCACCCCTGCAAGGGGGGCGCCAACCGCCGGGACACGATCGAGCGGCGGTTCCCGGGCGCGCTGAATTCCGACCGGTCCCGGTCGGCTATCAGAAATCGAGCTGCAGCGTAAAGCGGAAGGTGCGCCCGTCGTTGAGCGTGTTGGTGATGCGCCCGAAGCTGGGCGACGTCATGCTAGTGGTGGGATCGGCGAATTGAGGGGTGTTGAAGAAGTTGAGCGACTCGGCCCTCAACGTGAGGCGATTCTCCCCGCTGACGGTCCAGCTGCGCGAGAGGCTGGCGTTGACGTTAGCGATCTTGCCCTTGCGGAATGTGCGCAGTCCCAGATCGCCGGCCAAGTCGCCGACGGATTGGTATGCAAACTTGTCTAGGGAGAGGATCTGCCGCGAAGTGTCGGGATCGCCGACGATCTGGCCCAGCAGCGACTGGTCGAGCAGGTGCGGGCGGTCACCCATCGCGCCATCGACGTTTCCGAAGCCCGGGCCGTCCGATCCGGTTTGTACCGTAAAGGGCGTGCCCGTCTTGAGCAGCGTCACGGTCGAAACCTCCCAGTTGCCGAACATGCGGCCGGCCCAGCTCCGGCCGGCCGGGGACTTGTAGACCGCGCGCAGTAGAAGAGCGTGCGGCTGGTCGAAGAAACTCAGCGACTTGACGTCTGAATGGATGTTGTTCGCGGTCTGGCTGACCGCCCTGCGGGCGTCGCCGCCGTTCATCGTGTTGGTATAGTCGCTGCCCAGGTCGATCGACTTGCTGAACCAGTACGCGGCGTCGATCGTGAATCCCTTCAGGTTCCGCATCACGAAGGCCGCCCGGGCCGCGTCGAAATATGCCCGTGAGGCGTTGTGCAGTCGCAACACGTCGTTGTAGCGGGAGTCTGGCCGCCGGACGTTGGTGGTGCGCACCGTGACCGGCACTTCCGGCGGCCGTTCCCCGCGATTGAGAAACCAGGCTTGGAACACCTTGTGAGTCCGGCTGCCGACATAGCCCAGCTGCAGGTTCATGGTCCGCGAAAGCCCGAACTCCCAGCTCAGGCTGTACTGGTGGCTGTAGGGTTCGACCAGGTTGTCCGAGATGTCGAACAGCGTCGACCGGGACCCCGGCGTCACGTTGGCAAAGGCCGCTCCGCTGATGATGTCCACCAGCTCCGGCCGCAGCACCACGAGGCGCACGACATTGGGGGCATTGATGCGGTACTGGCTGTAGGTGACCGGGTAGATTTCGCCGTAGGAGAGGCCGTAAGCGCCGCGCAAGGTGCCCATGCGGTCGCCAAGTCGATAGGCGAAGCCGAAACGCGGCGCGAAGTTGTTGCAGTCGCAGCCGTAGGGCAGGGTCTCGAACTCGTTCACCTCCTGAGGCGTGGTGACGAGTTCGTAGCGCAGGCCAAGGCTTAGGGTCAGGTCGGGCAGGGGCTTCCATGTGTCCGCCACGTACAACTGGCTGACCCACTGGCGGAAACCGCGATGGAAGCTGCCCACGGTCTTGAGCAAGCGGGTGGGCTTGCCCAGTCGGAAGTTGGTGATCGCGTCGTTGCCGAAGTTGTCCGAGAACTGGGTGTTGCCCCGAATGGCCTGCTGCTCCACGCCGTTGAGCTGGATGCGGCCGAGGTGGAACCCGGCCTTGAGGCTGTGCCTGCCGGTCTCCCGCGCGACCTGCCCGGCGCCCCGGAACGTGTTCAGCGCCCGGTCCACCGGGATTAGCGGCGAAGGGCCCTGCCCGTCGATCGCCCTGCCGACACCCACCGTCGGCCCGAAGTTGTTCGGTTCGGGGATCAGCAGCGAGCCGATTCGATCGAATCCGATCGAAAAGTCTGTCACGGTCCGTGCTGACCAATCCTTCGTCCACGTCACGCGGGGACGATGGTTCTTGATCTCGGTGTCTGGGTTCGCCCCGCGCACGAACTGGAACGCATCCACGCTTTGTGACGTGAAGACATAGCTGAAGCCGAGCTTCCCGTGGTCGGCCAAGCCTTGGTCAAGGCGCAGGTTGGCCGAGTCGGTGTCGACTCGCTGGGGCGCGTTCGTGTTGAGCGCCCGGGGTGCGATGTCGGTCCGGTTCGGCAGTTCAGTCGGGTAGGCCCCTAGCAGCTGTTGGACGATCTCGCGAGTGGCATCGCTGGTGCGTTCCCCGCTGGAGGGGTCGATCAGCAGGGGCGTGCGTTCCTCTGGCAGCGGTACGAGGACGTTGCCGTTGACCTGCCCCCGGATCTTTTGCTGGGAGCCGTTGATCGTCAGGCGAGCCCCCTTCCATGCCGGCAGGCCGACGCGGAATCCGTAGCGGTTCTCGTTCGCAGGCTGGACATCCCCGACTTGAAAGAACGAGCGGGCCGAGAATGCGCTGTTGCCGTGGGTCCAAAAGACATTGCCGTGGACTGCCTGCCCGCGCGCAGGCGGCAGGTGCAGGCCCGGGCGCGGACGCCGGCCGTATTCGGCACCGTAGTAATCGCGGCCTGGCTGGAAGTCCGTGACGATCGTGGCGGTCGCGCCCAAGCGGATGTTGAGCTCCTGCAGGGTGTTCGTATCGACCAAGTTGAACTGAACGTTCTCGTTGCGGCGCGCTTCGCCGGAGCTTGTGTCCTCCTGGCCGAGCAAGTTCAAGTTGGTGCGCTCGGCAGCGGCCCCGCCGTCCGAGGAATCGGTGGCTTCATCTGGGGCCTGCTCCGCGCTGTCTTGCTCTGGCTCGGCGGCCGGATTCGGCGCCTCTTGGGTTGAATTCGCCGAGTCTTGGCCTGAGGCCTGCGCCATCGGCCAAGCTGTAATACATGCAACAGCGAGTGCCGTACGTAAGCAGCGTTTCAATCCAGTGCGGGCCATGAAATCGGGATAGCTCCTCGCGCCCGCAGTCGAACTCGCCGGGAGCGCCTTCGATGTCTACTCTGCAATGACGTATCCGACATCGCGAAGGTATCCGGGCTGCGGGTCCACGCACCGGTCTCTCGGGGGATGCGTCGTCGCGGCGTCCGCCAACTTTGGCTTCTGCCAGCCCGGCAAATGCGAGAAACTAGGGGCGAAATGCTCGCAACGCCGCGTCAAACATTCTTGCCGCTGCTGACCCTCGCGGCTCTCCTCGCGATCAAGGGCGGCATGGCCACGCTTGGCTTCGGCCAGGCTCCGCCACGCCCGGACACGGCGCCAGCGGCGGGGATCGGGGCCGAACCGCCAACACTGCGGAAGGCGTACCCGGCGGCCCTCACGGGCGGCAACTACATGCACAACTACTATCTGCCGCCTGTTGCGAGCACGCCCTGGCGGCCGTGCTTTTCGCCAGACGGCGAGTGGATCGCGTTCTCGATGTCGGGATCGATCTGGAAGGTCCGTGTCGAGGGCGGCGACGCCCACGAGCTCACGGCCAGCTCGACTTACGACTCGACTCCTGCCTGGTCCCCTGACGGGCGCTGGATCGCGTACACCGCAGACGAAGGCTACCGAAGCGTGAACTTGCGCTTGCTGGACACGCTCACGGGGGAGAGTTCGTGGCTCACGCAAGGCGACGACCTCAATCTCGACCCGGTGTGGTCCCCGGATGGCTCGACCTTGCTGTACGTGTCAACCGCGCCGGACGGCTGGTACCACGTCTACTCCATGCCGATTGAGAACGGCGTTCCGGGCCAGCCGCTCAGGTTGACCGAGAACCACGACTACGCCAATGAGCGGCTGTACTTCGGGTCTCATGACCTGCACATCCAACCGACGATCTCCCCCGATGGCAGCGCGATGATCTTAGTGTCCAATCGAGGCATCCCACTCGGCTCGGGGGCGTTGTGGCGCGCACCGATACAACCCGATGCGATGTCCGGCGCAACGCGCATACTGCGCGAAGAAACCCTCTACCGCACCCGCCCCCAGTGGTCGCCGGACGGCGCACGCATCCTCTACAGCTCCCACCGCGGCAGCCAATACAGCAATCTCTTTGTGCTCCCGGTCAAGGGCGGCGAGCCCTACCAGCTGACGTTCGGTGAATGGGATCGGTTTGATCCTCGCTGGTCGCCGGATGGCCAGCGGATCGCCTACGTCTCGAATCGCGGAGGACTCTCGGAGCTGCGGTTGCTGCAGACCTTCGGCGGCGAGGACCGGCCGGTCGAGATCCGCAGGCGGGTGTACCGCCGACCGATGGGCACGCTTCGCGTCCGGGTCAGGGATGCGGGGTCCGGCCAGTCGACGGAGGCCAGAATCCAATTGCGCGCCTCCGACGGCAAGGCGTATGCGCCTGCCGACGCCTTTCACAGGGTCGCGGCACGCGCCCTGCACATGGATGCCTTTCACACCACCGGGGAGTTCGCGCTGAAGCTGCCGGTGGGCGAGGTGTCGCTGCTGGCCATGAAGGGTTTCGAGCGCTATCCGGTGCAGCTGACCGCTCAGATCGAACCAGGAGCCGTGGCCTCGGTGACGATCGATCTCGAGCAATTCACGGACTTCGGCGAGCTGGGATGGTACAGCGGCAGCGACCACGTCCACATGAACTACGGCGGCAACCTGCGCAACACTCCCGAGAACCTCCTGTTCATGGCCGCGGCCGAGGATCTGGACATGGTCGGCGAGAAGATCGCCAACAAGGACAACCGCATCTTCGACCACCACTACTACCGGGGGCCCTTCGACGAACGGCGCTCGACGGCTGAGCAGATGCTGTCCTGGGGGCAAGAGTACCGGCCGCCGTTCTACGGGCACATCAACTTCATCAACCTTACCGAGCACCTGCTCTCTCCCTACACCACCGGCTACGAAGGCACCGCCATCGAGAGCCTGTATCCGAGCAACACCGATATCTTCCGCTTGGCTCGGAACCAGGGCGCGGTGGGCGGCTACGTGCATCCCTTCTCGGCCGACCCCGAATCGGCGGGCTACGCGGGGGCCCGCGGCTTTCCCGTCGACTTGGCCCTTGGCAGCTTTGCCTATCTCGAGGTGATGACCAGCGCGCGGCATGCGGAACATACGGCTCTCGTCTGGCACCGGGCCCTGAATTGCGGTTTCAAGGTTACGGCGTCGGGAGGGGAAGATTCGATCACGGACCTGCACCGCACACCCCTCATCGGAGCGGCCCGCATGTACGCCTACCTGGGCGACACGCTCGAGTGGGGTCGCTGGGTCGAGGCGGTCCGAGCGGGGCGCACCTTTGTGACGAACGGCCCTCTGCTCCAGCTGGCCATCGACGGGCACATTCCGGGCGGCGAGATCCTGCTGCCGGCCGAAGGCGGGAGCGTGGAGGTGGTCGCGCGCATGGATTCCGCGTTTCCCGCCGAGAAGCTCGAGTTGATCCACAAAGGCAACGTGGTGGAGCAGATCCCGCTGGATGACGGTGGCCTCTCGGGCAGGCTGCGCAAACGGATCCGGGTCCAGGACAGCGGGTGGTACACGTTGCGGGCATCGACCTCGGGTCCGGTGCTGCCCGTCGACGACAGCCGTTTGTATGCCGAGACCGGGCCGATCTACGTGTACTGCGGCGATCAGCAGATCCGCTCCCGCGACGACGCCGAGTACTTCGTTCGATGGATCGATGACATAGCGCGGCAGGCCAGCGCCCATCCGGGGTGGCGCTCGCAGCGCGAGCGCGAGCAAGTGCTGGCGCAATTCGAGGAAGCTCGGGCGATCCTTGTCCAGAGGGCAGAGGAAGCCGCTCGGTGAATTTGGGCCTCTCTCACGGCATCGGCGGACTGCAACGCTTCGGAAACGTCACGAACCCTCGCCCCCGTGCGTCCAATTGAGTGTCAGCCGCCTGTTTCGCGACGGTCGTGCCAGCCCTGCCAACGGAACCGAGCCTCAACATCTGGTGGTATGGATCCGGCACGACGCACTGCTTACGGGCGATAATGGAATCTGTCAGCACACAGTGATTCGTGGCGGGTGCTCGCCGGGCGCGATCCCGGAACACCTTGCTTGGGGCCGCCGCGCAGGAGAAGCACAATGGAAGTCCACCCCGACGCCGGGCCCGGCCCGGTGTCTAGCCGCTGCCCCAGCGGAGCGCCGACGGGCGCGCGGCCGGATTCACCATTCGCAGGCCGAGCGCCCAACCTGGCGTCTGCGCTCTTTGTCGTCTCGGTCCTGCTATGGAACCCGGCAGGTGCGCGCGGCGCCGATCCGCCCGCTAACGCCCCCACTGACCAGCAACTCGGGGCAGCTCTCGCAGCTGCGGAGAAGCTGCTCGAAATGGGACGCGGAGAGGAGGCGCTGACGCTGATCCGGCCGGTGGCCGACGCCAGGCCGGACTCGCAACAGGCAGCCTTCACGACGGGACTGGCGGCGCTGGCCGCGGCCGATGTCGCCGTCGGGAAGGGCATCAAGCACACGGATTCGGCGGTGAAGGAAAACTACAACCTCGCCGTCCGCTCGTTTCGCGGGATGCTCGTCGGGGATCCCTCGCAACTGCGCGTCCGGCTGGAACTGGCGCGCGCCTTGTTTTCTCGGGGCAATTGCATCCAGCCTCCATCCAACCTGTTCAAGCATTTGCTCGGTGACGACTGCTGGGCCGCCGAGCAGCACTTTATACGCGTGCTGGGCGCCGATGTGCCGCCGCAGGTCGCTTTCAATGTCCGGCGCTTCATTCAGATTTGCCGCGCTCGCAAGCGCGCGACCGGCAGCCTCAGTCTGGCGTTGGCGCCAGACACCAACGTGAACACGTCCACCTCGGCGCAGACGGTGAACATCTTCGGTTTGCCATTCCAGCTTGACGACCAAGCCCGCGCTACCAGCGGCATCGGGGTCGTCGCCGCGTTCGGCTCCGAGATCCAGAGGCCGCTTCCGAAGTTCAAGTGGATGCCTGGCGCGGCGGTCCGACTTCGCGTGGGCGGCTCGGTCTTCCGCCGCGAGTACTCCGGCGGAGAGTTCGACGATTACAACTACGGCCTGTATGCCGGCCCTCGTTTCATCACTTCCAAGGGCCAGATGAGCCTTCTGTTCCAAGCTGACAAGCGCGCCGTCAACGGCCGTCCGTACAGCCGCCAATACGGGCTCCGCTTCGAAGGCGTGCGACTTGTCACGCGACGGCTATGGGTGGGGGGCAGCGTGGAAGCTTCCCGCCAGACGGCGCTTGGCACGCAGGGTGCGATCGGCGGGCCGGGATTCAGCTGGAACGCCCAGTCGTTCGCAAGCTTCGCCGTGCTGCCATCGCTGAACGTGCGCTTCATGGCGGGCTCGGGCCGGGAGAACACCGACCGCCTGGCGACGCGCCACCGATCGCGATGGCTGGGCGTGATGGGCACCTATGACCTGCCGTTCGGCTTCACGTTGACTGGTGCGCAGCAGTACTTCCTGACCGATTTCGATCAGCCGAATGCGCTTTTCAGCCCCGAGCCGCCGCACACCCGGCTGTGGTTCACGCGGGCCGCTCTGCACAACCGGAAGATCCAAGTCATGGGCTTCTCCCCCTCGCTTTCTCTCATCCGCGAGAATCGGTCCTCGAACCTTACGCTCTACCAGTACCAGCGTTACCGCGCCGAGGGCGGGGTCGTGCGGGTGTTCTGAGCGTAGTCCCCCGGCGCGATCCGCTCGGGCGCGATCCGGCGACTCTGCTCGGCCGCCTGCGGCGTGCGTTGGTAGCATGGGAATCCGCCGTGTCAACCTCGAGGCAGAGTCGCCTATGGGCCGTCGTGGCCGTTGCGACGCTCGCTTTCGCATTTCCAGCTGCGGCCGGCGAGCCGGCTGAGCAGGTTCTCGAACCCGCCGCGACCGAGCCGGAGGGCGAGGCAGGCGAGACGGAGCCCCTCGCGGGGTCGGATCGCACCGACATGAACCTGCTCGGGGAGACTTCCTCCGAAGCAGGGGAGAGCCGGCGCAATGAGAACGTCCAGTTCAATCTGGTGGATAACAACGCGCTGAAGGAGCTCAACATCCGCCTAGGCACGACCGCCACGATCGTCTCGGAGTTCGCCGTGGATCGCGGCTATTTCGGCTCCGAGTACGGCAAGCCGCCTACCCCGCCGGTGCATGCCGGACCCGCGCGAGGGTCCGGGTTTCACGGCGATGCGTTCTGGCGCCACAACAACAGCGTCTTCTCGGCCCGCTCGTTCTTCCAAGTCGGCCCGGTCAAGCCGGCCCGCGAGAACTTCTACGGCCTCAATCTAAGCGCCCCCGCCGGACCGCTCGGAGCGCTTACCCTGAGCGCCTCGCAAAATAAGATTCGCGGCAACGTCAACGGCAACGTGCTGGTGCCGCTGCCCGAGGAGCGCACGCCGCTGGCTCGCGATCCAGCCACCCGCGCTGCAGTTGAGCGGATTCTCGGAGCGTATCCCAAAGATGCGCCGAACCGTCCGGACATCGCTGACCGCGCACTGAATACGAACAGCTTGCAGAGCATCAACACGGATTCGGCCCGGATCCAACTCGACCGCGCGGGTCCGCTTGGCGGCAACCTGGCGCTGCGCTACGCGTGGACCGCGCAAAACGTCGATGCCTTCCAGCTTGTGGTTGGACAGAATCCCGATACGGACACCAAGTCGCATGCCGCGCGCATCACTTGGAGCCGCTCCTTCACCCCTTCCACGATCTTGGAGCTTTCGTCGGGGCTGGATCGCCTCGGGTCGCTGCTGCTCCCGGCGGAGGGGGCGCTGGGCCCGATCATGATTGGCCGCGCGCTAACCAATCTCGGGCCGTTCCCGATCATCCCGCTGGACCGTGCCCAGAATCGCTTCCGCCAAGCCGCCACCCTGCGGCACACCCGTGGCAAGCATGAGATCACCGCCGGATTCGCGCTGACGCGACTGCAGTACAACGGCGAGGAGCCTGACGGAGCGCGGGGCATCTTGGTATTCCGCCCCAATTTCGGCAACGATGCCATCACCAACGTGCGCTTCGGGCTGCCTAGTCGGTTGATCGCTTCGCTCGGATCCACGTACCGCGGCTTCCGCAACTGGCACAACAGCTTCTTCCTCGGCGACCGCTGGCAGGCCAGCGACCGACTCACGTTCGATCTAGGGCTGCGCTACCAGCCGTTCACGCGCCCGATCGATGTGACTGGCCGGAGCGAGCTGGCCATGGGCTCGGACCTGAACAATTTCGCGGGCACGTTCGGAATCGCCTACCGACTGCCGGGAGAGGCGGGCGTGATTCGTGCCGCCTACGGCACGCACTACGGCGACATATTCCCGGTAACTTACGGGCAGGATCGGCTCAACCCGCCGCACACCGTCACATCGGTGATCCTCCGGCCCGAGCTCGCCACGTATCGTTCGCTGCTCGACCACTCCAAGCGCCAACCGGGCGGCCGCTCGAGCAAGATCGAGCCTGGGCCGGACCTGGCCGTGCCGTACTCCCACCAGTACAACTTCAGCTGGGAGCGGCGGCTTGGCTCGGACTGGAGGCTGCAGTTGGGCTATGTCGGCAGCCGCGCCCACAAGCTGATCATCACCTACTTCCTCAATCGCGGCCGCGAGGTGCCGGGCATGCTGTCTACCGTCGCCAATCTGAACGATCGGCGCGCGGACCAGAGCATCTACGAGCACCTGTTCATCCACAACGGCTCGCGCGCCTACTTTGATGCGGGCAGGGTCACGCTCACGACCCCGAATTGGCGGGGCTTCACGCTCAACTCCTCGTATTGGTTGAGCAAGTCCCTCGATCTTGGCGGTTCCTACACCAACACTGCTTCCGGGCCGGACGCGCGGGTGGCGGTTTCTCAGACCGAGTTCGATTCGCACCGCGACCTCAAAGCTCTCAGTGACTTCGACCAGCCGCACGCCTTCCTGTTGCAGGCCGGTTACACGGTGCCGCGGAAGGCCTTGGGCGGCTGGGCCGGCAAGCTCTTCGGTGGGTGGATGGTCTCCACGGTCTCGCTGCTCAAGTCCGGCACGCCGTTTACCGTCGAGTCGGGATCGGACGGCCCCGACTTCGGAAATGTCGACGGGCGCAGCGGCGACCGTCCGATGCTGCTCGATCCGTCTGTGCTGGGTCGCGTCATCGGCTCGCCGGACACGTCCGAAGCGCTGCTGCCTGGCAGCGCCTTTCGCTTCGTCAACGCCCCGCTCGAACAGGCGGGCGACCTCGGCCGCAACACCTTTCGCAAGGGCAAGATCGCCAATGTCAATGCGTCGCTCTCGCGGCGCTTCGCGCTGGGATCGGACAATTCGATGGAATTACGGGCCGAGTCGATCAATTTCCTCAACACTCCGCAATTCGCGGAGCCGGGCAAGACCCTGACATCTCCCAGTTTTGGGCAGATCAACAACACGCTCAATGACGGACGGACGTTCCGGTTCCAGCTGAAGCTGTTCTGGTGATCGGGCCTGCAAGCTGGCACCGGCGCGGCGCAGCTGTCACTCCTGCAGGCGCATGGTGAAGCTCTCGGCGTCGAATTGCATGCGGAACAGCAGCGGGGCCCTCGACTCGTCGCGGCCGAAATATGCCGACAGCTCATGCTGGGATCCCGGCCCGCGCACGGAAACCCGGATCTCGTCGGCGAGTTGGCGCTGGCCGTGCCAGATCAGCCAGCGGGTCTGGGCATGTTCGAGCCGGACTCGATAGCCCGCGCCGAAGAAGACCGTGCTTGGAGGCGGGATGCGCCCGGCCGCGAGCTCGGTCCGCAGGAAGTACAGGAAGGCCAAGGCGTCCCGGGCGCAATCTTGGACCGGGGTCACTCCGGGGCGCGCTTCCTCGGCCTGCTCCAGGTTGATGCGCTCGACCGCGTTCGGCCGGAAGCGCAGCAGTTCGTTGGCTCGCTTGTTGCCGTGGAGGATGTGCTTCGTGAACTCCTGTCCGCACATCTGCGCGTCGGAGCGCGAGACGGCCCGGTCGTTGATCTCGATCTTGGGCAGGCTGGCCTGGAGATCGAATTCGAAGCGCCAACCCGGATCGGTGAAGCGCGCCTTGAACAGCGCCGAGCCGAAGCTGAGCCCGCTCGGCCAATGGATGGAATAGCGCAGCTCCTCGCTCGCGGGAATCGGGCCGGGAGGCGCCTGCGCTGCCACGGGCACCAAGTGCAGGCCGGCTGCTGCGAGAGCCGCCAACGACAGCGCCTGCAGGAACCTAAGCCTCGGTCTGGACCAGGATGTCACCGCCGTTGTCGAGATCCCGAGCCGCCGGCGTCACAATCGTGCTCTTGGAAACGTAGATCTTCGCGCCCGTGTGCATGGCTTTGCGCATGTCTCCCTCGCACACGAAGGCCACCGGCCGGATCTTCGGTGCCGGCGGCGGCGGGTCAGCTGCTGTGGCCGTTGGCGCTGGCGGCGCAGCGGACGGCACCGTAGCCTCCGGGCCGGGCGCCGCAGCCGCTCGTCTTTGTAGGAAACGGTCTACTACGGCCGCGACGGGGGAAGCCGTCGCGGCGGGTGTGCCGGCAGGAGTCTTCTCGCCGCGGCTGGCCAGGTACTGGTCCACGCGTGCCGCGACCCCGGATCTGCCGTTCCTGGACGATGCGGCGGAAGCGGAGTCGGTCGGTCCGCCTCCAAAGTCACTGCCGCTGGCGACCGCCGCGAAATAGCGCTTGGCCTCCTCGCTCACGAACGCTTCTTCGGCCGAGCGCACATAGCGGGCGATCCGCTTGACGTGGAACAGGTGAGTCGGGCCGATGTTGTCGCCGGTCGAATTGCCGGCGATCGCGCCGCAGCCCAAGGTCATCGAGGGCTCGATGCCGGTGGTGATGCCCGTGGACCCTTGGGGCGCCGGGGTGTTGGCCAGCACGCGGAATGCCGGCGCTCGACGGCCATACTCGCGGATGTGCTCTTCATCCTCGGAGTAGATCACGCAGGTGTGCCCGCGCCCGCCGAAGTTGAGGACGGCGACGCAGGCATCGACCGCTTCCTCGAAACTGTCGACGAAATACACCGACAGCACGGGCGAGAGCTTTTCTGCCGACATGGGATGCTCCCGGCCGACGCCATCGATCTGCAGCGCGAGGATCCGGGCCGACTGCGGCACTTCGAAGCCGCTCATCTGGGCGATCTTTTGCGGCGACTGTCCCACGCAATCCGGATGGATGCGAAACGACTCCGTGAACAAGCGGGCTGCAAGCAGCTCGGACTGCGCCGCGTCGCAGCGGTGGGCGCCGTTGGCTTCCAGAGCCGCCCAGATCCGATCGCTGTGCTTGCGGTGGGCGACGAGGGTCTGCTCGCTCGAGCACACCGTGCCGAAATCGAACGACTTGCCGTCCACTATGGATGCGACCGCGGCCTCGATATCGGCCGAGTCGTCCACTAGCACGGGCACGTTCCCGGCGCCCACGCCTAGCGCCGGCTTGCCGCTGGAGTAGGCGGCCTTGACAATGCCCGCGCCGCCGGTGGAGAGAATGATGCCGACGCGCCTGTGCTGCATCAACTCGTTGGTGCCGGCGATGGTGGCCTCGTCCACGCATTGGATCAAGCCTTTCGGCGCCCCGGCCGCCTCGGCGGCCTCGGCGAGGATGCGCGCTGACTCGCACGTACAGTTGCGCGCGCGGGGATGCGGGCTGTTGACGATGGCATTGCCCGCCTTGACCGCGATCAAGCACTTGAAGAAGGCCGTCGAAGTTGGGTTGGTGGTGGGCAGCACGGCCGCCACCACGCCCACCGGCACGGCCAACTCGGTAATCCCCAGCTCCGGTTTCTCGCCTAGCACGCCGATTGTTTTCAGCGGGGCGATCTTCTGGTGCAGCAGATCGGCGTTGAGCAGGTTCTTGGCAATCTTGTCCCGTACGTTTCCGTAGCCGGTCTCTTCGACCGCCATGCGTGCCAAGCGTTCGGAGTGCTCCCGCGCCGCTTGCGCCATGGCTGCGACGATGGCGTCCACCTGCTCTTGGCTGAAACTCTCAAAGGCCTGGAAGGCAGCGTAGGCGGCCTCGACCTTGGTGCGTACCTCTTGAATGGAACGCAGATCGCGATCTTCCAGCATCGCGCTTGGCTAGTCGTCCGGCCCCTCGGGCAGCACCAGTGCCACCTCTGCATAGGGCGCTGGGATGACATGGACGCTAATAAGTTCGCCCAGCCTGCGGGCCGCGGCAGCACCCGCGTCGGTGGCAGCCTTGACTGCCCCGACATCGCCGCGACACGTGATGGTGACGTGCCCGGCGCCGATCAACCGCTTCCCTTCCAGCGTAACCTCGGCCGCCTTGACCATGGCGTCGGAGGCTTCGACAGCCGACACCATTCCCAGAGTCTCGATCATGCCCAGAGCTTGCATGGGGAACAGGGGGCTGCGGACCCCTCAGACCCCAACGGTACCACAGTAGAGTTCTGCCAGTTGCGCTACCCAAGATTCGAAACCTGAACGGGCACCACGCTTGTCGCCGCGTGGCCTAGAAACGCCAGCAGCGCGATCATCAACGACACCGCGCGGCGCTCCCTCCGGATGAAGCGCTCTGAAGGGCGCCGGACGGAGGGTCGAAGGCAACCGGGGACACCATTATGGACGGTGTCCCCGTCCATACGTATCGCAAAGTTGGCGATGCCCGGCAAGAAGTGTCAGCGTCGTCGGCGCTGCCTGAATCCTGCACTGACCGAAGCCGTGCTGTGCCGCTGTCGAGACTGCTGAAGGTTTCGCGTGTAATTGCAATCCGGCCAGTTCGAGCAGCCTAGGAATCGGCCATTCCTGCCCATCTTGGTTTCCATCCAGCCACCGCAAACGGGACAGGCCTCGATGGTCCCGTCGCAGTCGTGGCATCGGTACGCCCCATCGAACTTGACCGGCAGTCCGTTTCCACACTTCGGACACGCACTCGACGTGTATTCGCATAAGGGGAAATTCAAGCAGCCGTAAAAGGTGCTTCTATCTTGGGAGTTTTCCAGGCGCACCAGCCGCCCCTCGGTGCATCGCGGACATGGCACGTCGTCTTCTGGCTGCCGACCGAACACGGTGACGTCGTATCCGCCTTCGACCAGTTCGGTGGCAAACGCGGACGGCGTCCGGCCATCGGCGAGCAGGAAGACTTGCCGTCTCGCACGCGTAACGGCTACATAGAGCAGGCGCCGCTCCTCGGCATTCGGATGGGCTTCGGGTGCGGCCAGCACCAGATCGAGCAGAGGGTCGTCGGTGATCTCGGCGGGAAAGCCGTATTTGCCGGCTCGCAAGCCAAGGACTACGGCGTAGTCGGCCTCGAGACCCTTAGAACCGTGTACGGTCTTCCAGGAGAAGCGAAGACCCGGATACTGCTTCCGCAGCGCACCCATGTCGGTAGGTCGCTGGTGCCGATAGCGTCCTAGCAGCAGCACCTCGGATGTTCCGTCATGCCGACGCGCATCCTCGACAATCCGGTCGAGCGCTTCCTTCAGCAGCAACTGGCTCTCTTGGCCGGCGAGACCGACATGCACCGCAGGCCGGTCCGCCGAGCGGATTGCGCGGACGTTTTTGCGGATTTGCGCGGGGTTGTCCAGCACGAATTCGGTGGCTACCGAGGCGATGCGGTCTGAACAGCGGAACGTCGTTTCTAAATCGATGCGCTCGAAGGTGCCGAAATGATCCCCGAACTCCCGCATCACCGCGATGTCGGCGCCGCCGAACCGGAAGATCGCCTGCCAGTCGTCGCCGACCGCAAATAGCTGTGCGCCAGCGGAGCTCTGGAGCAACGCCTTCAGCAGCCTTGCCCGCGACGGTGAAATGTCTTGGAACTCGTCAACCAGTATGTATCTGAATGGGCTGCGGTAGCGCCCGGCCTCTACCAGATCTGTCGCTCGGTTGATCATGTCGTGAAAGTCAATCTCACCGGCGCCGGCGAGCGTCTCCCGATAGCGTTCGAAGATCGGGCTGAAAACGGCAAGGAACGCTTGCGCCCGTGCTCGGTCGCGCTGTGTGCGGGCACGTCCGTCGATGTCGGAAACGGTTAGCCGATTGCCCTTGAAGTGCTGCAGAAACGTTGCAACCAACTGCGTGAATGAATCGATCCGGCCCTGTTGGTTGAGAACGGCAAACACGTCTTCGCGCGGGATCGGAGCGAGCTTCACGCCATGGCGCACGAGCTTCTCCCTCAGATTTCGGAGCAGACTGCCGGCGGCCCGTTCGTGGCTGAATGTTTCGATCAGGATCGTGCCGTGGTCGGCATGGACACTGCGCTTCCAGTCCATTTCCCGCAGATACTTTTCTCGATCAACGAACGGCGCTGTGTTCCCTGAGGCGTCGATCCCGAAGTGTTCGATGTAGACACCGTGTTCGGGGAGATAGAAGTCTGGCTTGTACTGCCTCTTCTCCGATGTCGCCAAATCGTGCTCATACGGAGCCTCGTACTTGTAGGCGACACCGTTGAGGTAGAGGAAGTTCGCGATCTCGCATTCCTCAAAGCTGCGGACGGTTTCGTCATTGAGGGATCGGATGTCATATTTGCGGATGTAGTTGTAGTACTCACCCCAGCTCTTGAAGTCGTGCTCGCTTCTGTACGGCGCGAACCAGTCTTGGAACCAATCCTTCACAGTGGCCGAGAGTTGGCGGTCTTTGAGCAAATCGGCGAGGATGCTCTTAATCAGACGCAGGAGCGCGTTGTAGTTCTCGGCCACCGACGCGAGCGCTGGGCGCTTGCCGCTGGCTTCACCGATGATCGCCATCCCGAGGCTGTGGAACGTCCGGACTGTCAAGCTCGGCCCGATTGCGTCGCCGAGACGGGTGCGGACTCGCTCTTCCATTTCGTCACGGGTATCGCGGGCGAATGCGAGCAGGAGCAATTCGGACGGCCTCCGATACCCTCGTTGGACTAGCCACCCCGCCTTGGCGACGATGACCGACGTCTTGCCGCTGCCGGCCGCGGCGACTACGAGATTGCGGCGCTCGTCGACGACGACAGCTCGGCGCTGCTCTTCCGTCAGCGGTCGGACCTCAATCCGGTCGAACAGTTGGCGAGAGCGGACCAACTCGCTCGCGACGAACTCCTTGTTGGTCCTCGCTCGGACATTGCCGGGTTCATCGAGAAACGCGAGAATATCGTGGAGCATCCGGATCTCTGGAGAATCCGAGAGAGACTTCGGCCACCGCGCCGCGAACCCGTCAGAGACCGCTTCTGCAGCGCGCACGAGGTCGCGCAGCGCGTCGGCAGTGAGGTATTTGGGTGGCGCGGCAAGCACGTCCAGACGCTCATGGACCGATCGGAGAGCGCCAACCTGTGCTGCGATGGCCTTCCGCCACCAGTCGATTCTTGCCGTCTCTACCGCATCGGCTAGGGCTCGCGCGACCGTAAGGGTCAGACCCGAAACCTGCGAGCTGCCCGCCGCATGGCGGATTCGAACGCTGGCCCAGAGCAGGTGGCCCGCCACATCCACTGATTCCACATCCACCGATTCGACGTCACTCAGGGGGACGGCGATGGACCGCCAAAGGAACTGCAACCGGATAGCCTCGGCATTCACCGATGCCGCCATGGCGTTGGACGGATGCAAGATCGCATACAGGATCGAGTCCGGTCCGGATCGTTTCGCCTCGAAAACGGTTCCTGCTCGTGAGTTCGGTTGATGCCGACCGCGCCCGCCGTACGGTGATGTCGCGTGGTTCCCGCTCAATTTCTTGCTGGCCCGAAACGGCTCAACGCCTTATCGCGGTCATGCCGACTATTTCGGCGGCCTCGTCGACGGCTCCATTCGGATTCGTAGAGCGGCGTCTGGGATTTGAAGCTCGTTGTTGGCATCGTGACTGCCTCTGCCAGGATTGATGAAGAGTTCGTGGCGGGCACAGGCAAGCAGTCGCAGCGCTTGTCTCTACGAGGATTTGCTGGAGCATTGGTCGATGATCACTAGCCAACCACCAGCTTGGATAGCTCTTTCTCGTCGAATTCGAATCCCAGGCCTGGTAGATCGGGTACCTCCACGTGCCCCGGCTTGTAGGGTAGCGGCACGCGGAGAATGGCATTGCCGAAGGCCCGAACGTAGGACTCTCCGCCTTCCAAGATGACGGCGTTGGGCGTCGCGGCGCAGAGGTGGATCGCAGAAGCCCGGTACGGTGCCGAGCCCATGGAAGAGTGCGGTGAGAACAGGATGTTGTACGCATCGGCCATGATTGCAATCCGTTTGGTTTCGGTAATGCCGACTCGTGACGTGTCGGGGTTGACGATGTCGCAAGCGCGCTTCTCGAACAGGTCGCGGAACTGGAATCGATTCGAATACTGCTCGCCGGCGCAGATCGGCACGTCCATGCGGTCCGCCAGGATGGCGTAGGCGCCGTAGTCCTCGGGCATGAGCACGTCCTCCCACCAGCCGAGGTTGTCGATCTCGTCCAGTTTGCGCCCGACACGAGTGGCTTCGGCCACGGTGTAGCCCGCGAGCGAGTCGACCAATATCTGTCCCTTGCCCAAGAGCACCTCGGCGGCGGCGAAGACGCGATTGACGTCGCGGGCCTGTTCCCCGCGGCCCTTAGCGAGGCTCATTTTCTGATTCGGAAAGCCGCGGTCGAGGAGTGCTTGGGAACTGTCGCGCACTTCCCCCGGCGATCCGCCGCCTACGCCTTGGTAGGTGGGAATGCTGTCCCGAAACTTGCCGCCCAGCAGTTGGTACACGGGCATGCCGGCTGCCTTGCCGACGATGTCCCACAGGGCGATGTCAATGCCTGCCATGGCACGCGTGTAATAGCCGCTGCCATAGCCGCGCAGGCGCTGCGTCGAGTACATCTTCTCCCAAAGCGCCTCGATCTGGCGAGCGTCCTGGCCAAGCAGGATCGGCCGGAACATATCCGTGATGACGGTTTGCACGACGCGTGGCGTCATCACGGCATGGGACTCTCCCCAGCCGACAATGCCTTGGTCGGTGGTGACCTTGACCAGCAGCGTCTGCCGATAGCCGCCCTGCCGAACGGTCTCGGCGCGTTCGAGGCGATTCCATAGACCAGGGCCGCCGGTGGTGCCACCGAGCGGCGTAATCGAGACGAACTGGTCTTCAGGCTTGCGTTCTGGCGGGTCCCGCAGGATCAGCGTCTCGACATCAGTGATGCGAAGCGGTAGGCCGATCGATGCGGCGGCGGACCGCAGGGGAGCGAAACCCGTAGTGCCGCCTACGAGGCCTGTCCCAACTGCGGCACGGAAGAAGGATCGTCGATTTAGCATTGTCTTCATGCCCGCTGCCCCCTCGAGCGCCCGCAGTCGCTGGCAGGCCGAGTCGGGCCGGTCGTAAGAGCAAGATTACCGCCCGAGAATCCAAGTGGCAAGCGTCAGCGAACCAAACCGAAGTTCCCAGCTAGGGTCGGCAACAAACCGGGGGTTAGAATCACCGCTCACAATCATCCAGAACCACAGGGCCCGTCGCCTAGGCTCTGCAACTGGCCGAATTCGTGAGACCGCTCGATATTCGGCACACGATACAAGCAGATTCTCGTTGGTCCTTGGGAACGCAGTCCACACTTCGTCGTGTTCTTCATCGGGCGGCAACACGAATCATGGATCTTGCGACAACTCCTTGTCGGTCAGCGGGTTGATCCACTGCAATCGCGGGAATCGGGCGAAGTCGCTGTCGAATGAGACCAGCGTTGCCCCGTGGGACAGTGCAAGCGCTGCTGGGTGCGCGTCGCTTGTCAAGTTGCCGGCCGCCCCGGTCTCCTCTAGCAAGCCCCGGAGAAGCCGTATGTGCTCGTCCGCCTCTTGGATGATGCGAACGTTGGGATGAGCGGGCCACCGATCAACCCACTTGCAAGCCTCCTCGGCCTCAAGTGGTCTGGGGAAGATTGACGGCCGAGTGGTTAGGCGCAGGAATCCCAGAATCACGTTCCACGCCAATCCGACGGATTCGTCGATCCCCAATGCCCCCTCCCAACAGGACCGTGCTTTCCTATGATGCTCCCCCGAATCGTTAATTGCGTAGTGCGAGACACTCAGGTCTACGATCTTCACTTGTGCTGTTCGAACTTACGGAGCGTCTGCTCGTCTTCTAAGCTCGCTGCGATCAACAGCGCTCGATCAAGACCCACCGCTGGAACGCCTAAATCAATCACTTCCTCAATGTAACGAGGAGGTCGCCCCGAGGCTTCGTTTATGGTTGCGAGTCCCGCTCGCAAGACGGTGTTGGCCGCCATCGTGAGAGAAACGCCCCTTGACTCGGCTAGCGCCCTAAGATCTCGGAGTATGTCGTCGGACAGGGCGAGTGTTGTTCTCACTAGCGCATCCTAGCATCGTTCAGAAGGGCATCGATACATCAACACGTAGTTCGTTTGGCTATCCCTCGACGTTCCGGACTTGGAGGCGAATACGGAGAATCAGGGGGGCAGGCGCCGTCGAATGGACTAGTCGGTAGCTGGACTCAGGATTACGCGACCTGTCAGAAGAGCAGACACACCGGTGCGTCGATCGAGAGCTCGACTCCGGTAGGCGTGAGCGCCCCGGTTACGTTGTCGAGAGCGAAGACGACGATGTTGTCGGAGTTCTGGTTGGCAACGAGGAGATAACGGCCGTTGGGGCTGATGGCGAAGTTGCGGGGCCATTCGCCGTTGGTCGCCACCTGTCCCTTGGGCGATAGGCGATGCGTGGACGGGTCGATGGCGAAGGCCGCGACGGAATCGTGGCCGCGGTTGGAGGCATATACGAACTTGCCCGAGGGGTGCACGAGAATCTCGGCGGTGTAGTTCTCGCCCTCGAATCCCTCCGGCAGAGTGGAGACTGTTTGTGCCACGCTGAGCGCTCCGGCTTCAGCGTCGTAGTCGTACACCGTCACGGTGGATGCGAGTTCGTTCACCCCGTAGGCACTCCGCCCGCTTGGGTGAATAGCGAGGTGTCTCGGGCCGGACCCCGCCTCGATGCTCACCCCGGGCGGGTCGTGCGGTGCCAGCGTGCCCGCCTCCGGATCGGCTTGGTAGATCTTGACTTGATCCAAGCCGAGATCGGAGAAGAATGCGAAACCGTTGTCTGCCGAGAAGTCGGCCGAGTGGGCGTGGGGCTGGTCTTGCCGCTCGTGCACGCTGCTGCCTTCGTGTTGGAAGAACGAGCTTGCCTCGCCGAGCGAGCCGTCCTCGTTGATCGGGAACGAAGCGACGTTGCCTCCCTTGTAGTTGGCGACGATCAGCATGCTTCCGCTTGCGTCGACGTTGAGATGGCAGGGCCAGCCTCCGCGGGACGAGACTTCGTTCAGCTTAGTGAGTGCTCCGGAGTTCGAGCTGACCCGAAACGACACAACGGACCCGCTTCCGCCTTCATCGAAATCGTCAGTCTCACTCACCGCATAGAGGTATTGTCCGGTGGGATGTAGGGCGAGAAAAGACGGCTCCCGCATTTCCGCGACCAACCCGATTTCCTCCGCCGTTCCGGATTCCGAGTCGAACCGATAAGCATAGATGCCTGCGCTCGTCTCGCGCGTGTAGGTTCCGACGTACATCAGGTGTTGTGAGTCGTTGGTGCTAGGAGGCATGGGCTCGTCGACGCCGCAGCTCGCCAGCAGTACCGCGAGGAATGTTGCCTTCACAGCCCGGCGTGCCATCTTCTCTATGCTAGGCGCTCATGTAGCTCTCGGGCATCAAGACCGTGCAGGTAGCATCGCTGAGCGTGATGCGAGCTGGTAACTCGCCGACCACCTCGCCATCCACTTGGAGTTGCACCGGGTCTTCCGCGGCCGGCTCGAGTACCACGTCCTCACGAGATTCCAAGCGAACGCCGGGGCACTTCGACATCAGGCGGCACCTCGCGGCTGTCAGGTAGCTGCCGTACGCGAGGCGGTTGGCACCAGGATACTGGGCCGTGACGAAGTGGTCGGCCAGAAGGTTCGCGCCGGGCGTGAGCACGAGTCCGCCGCCGTACAGACGGCTCTTCGAAACCACTACTAAGCTGCACGAAGGGCTGCCCGTGCCGTTGGTCACCGCCGAAATCCTCGCCCGGGGAAACCGCTGAACGGAGAATTGCGCGCCGGCCAGCCAGTATGCGGCTTGGCCGATGCTCCGTTTCAATTGCTTCGACACGCGATCCGCGATGGCTGCATCCAAGCCTGCGCCGCACATCAGGAGGAAGTAGCGGCTCGAGCCATCGCCGCCGAAGACCGCCCGGCCTAGGCGAACCGGCTTGGCTGCGAGCTGCGGGAGCAGGCGAGCGGCCCTGAGCGGATCCGTCGGAAGACCGACCTCGTGGGCCAGCACGTTGGCGGTACCGCCGGGCAGCACCAACAGAGCAGGGGACTCCTTGCCCGCCAAGGCCTGCACGACTTCGTTGACTGTGCCATCGCCGCTATAGACCGCAACTAGATCACAGCCCCCGGCGGCGGCCCTTTCGGCCAGTTCGGTCGCGTGGCCGGGCAGTTCAGTGGGTGCCAGGCTCACATCCCGGACATCTGCCGAGAGGATCTGTCGAATAGCGCCTAGCTTCGACTGTCCGATACCACGCCCGGCAGAAGGATTGTAGATACACACTGCCTGGCCGTAGGTCATGAGACAGTGACTTTTTGATGATAGCCCCGATAGTGGATAATGGCCCCGATGGCGGACGCTCCCGCGCCGGATCTTGTCCCAGAGGCGGCGCGGCGGAGAGTGGCTGAACTCCGCGCAGCGCTCGTGCATCACGAGCGGCTCTACTACGTCGAGAACCGCCCCGAGATATCGGACGGCGAGTTCGACGGCCTGATGCGCGAACTGCAGGCTCTTGAGAGCCAGCACGCTGGCTTGGCCACCCCCGACTCGCCCACCCAGCGCGTGGGCGGCACGCCACGGCAAGGAGTGGAAAAGGCCAGCCACTCCTCGCAGATGCTCAGCTTGGACAACGCCTTCGACGAAGGCGAGCTGCGGGATTTCGACCGAAGGGCGAGGGAGCGACTGGGAGCAGACTCGATCACATACGTGGGCGAGTTGAAGTTCGATGGTGTCTCCCTGGCGTTGCGGTACCACGACTGCCGACTCGAACTGGCCTTGACGCGGGGGGACGGTAGGCAGGGTGAGGTCGTGACTCCTAACGCCCGCACGATTCGGTCGATTCCGCTCTCAGTCCCAACCGACGTGGTCAAGAGCTGTGGCCTAGCGGCCAGTTTCGAAGTGCGCGGAGAAGTTGTCATGCCGAAGGCTTCCTTCCAGAAGTTGAACGCGGATCCGCAGCTTAAGGAAAAGTTCGCCAACCCGCGCAACGCGGCCGCAGGTGCGTTGCGCATGCTCGATGCGTCCGTCACAGCCCGGCGCCGCCTAGACTTCTTCGCCTATATGCTGCTGGTCGATGGTGCCGAGGAGCGCCCGACGCATTCGGAATCGCTCGAGGTCTTGCAGAAGCTCGGGTTCAAGGTGGACCGAGGCCGCGAGCTGCTTGACGGCGCGGGTGCGTTGTTGGACTTCCGCCAGAAGCGGTTGGCTGAACGGGAGTCTTTGCCCTACGAGATTGACGGGCTCGTGTTCAAGGTAAACCGGGCGGAGCTGCGGCGGCTGCTTGGCGCGACGTCCAAGGCCCCTCGCTGGGCGATCGCTTGCAAACCAGCGGCCCAGCAGGTGGAAACGGTGGTCAGCGATATCGATATCCAGGTGGGCCGCACTGGCGCAGTCACACCGCGGGCGCTGCTCGAGCCCGTGCGAGTTGGCGGCGTGACGGTTTCTCGGGCGACCCTGCACAACGAGGATGAAATCGAGCGGTTGGGACTGCAAGTCGGGGACAGAGTGCTGTTGGAGCGCAGCGGGGACGTGATTCCCAAGATCCTCCGAGTCGTGCAACAGGGAGAGGGTCGGCGGCCCTTTCGGATGCCTAGCACGTGCCCAGTGTGCGGGGCGGATGTGGTCAGGCCGGAAGGCGAAGTGGTTGCGCGTTGCATGAATATCAGCTGTAAGGCTCGCTTGCAGCAGTCGATCGAACACTTTTGCTCGCGCTCTGCGATGGACATCGACGGCATTGGTGAGCAGATCGTGCGCCAGCTGGTAGAGCGCGGCTACGTCAACGACATCGCGGATCTCTACCAACTAGAGGAACAGCAACTGGCAGGGCTGGAGAAAGACTCGGCCATGACGGCCGAAACGGCCCAGGCGGTAGTCCGCACGATCGAGCGGGCCAAGGAGGAAGCGACTTGGGCACAGGTGCTACAGGGCCTCGCGATTCCAACGGTTGGCGAGAAGACCTGCGATGCGCTTGCTGCAAGGTTTCCTACCGAATCGGCTCTCCGAGCGGCGAGCCTTGATGACCTGCTTTCTGCCGACGGCGTCAATAAGCGCTCAGCTGCCGCGATTCGCGACTACCTTGACGATCCCAAGTGGGCAAATCTCATCTGCACCCTGAGACAGGTCGGCCTAGCTTGCTTGGCGGCGGATTCAGGAGGACAAGAATGCGGACACCCTCAGGCCGAAGGTTCTAGCTCGCCAGAGCGTACGCAGACGCTGGAGGAACTGTCCCAGCGTCTCTACCGTTTCGCCGATTCTATCGGAGCCTCGGCGCGGAAGGCTGGCAAGCACCGGGACGGGCCCAACGGCGTTTCCGAGGGCGTGATCCGAGAACTTGTGGAACAGGGCCACCTCAGGGCTCCGCCGGACATCTTCTCCATGGAGCCTGAACACTTCGAAGGACGCGGCGCGGTACGTCTAGGGAGCAAGTCTGCGCTCAAGATTCTTGAAGGCTTGGGCCGGTCCAAGCAAGCGCCTGTAGCTTCGCTGCTATTTGGTCTGGGCATCCGTTACGTGGGTGAGCGCACAGCAAGTCTGCTCGCTACACACTTCGGCAAGCTTGACGCCATTGCCACGGCGACCGAGGAAGAGCTGGTCGAAGTGGAGGAGGTCGGGCCCAACATAGCGGCCGCAATCCGAACCTTCTTTGCTACTGAGTCGAACAGGAAGCTGATCGAGCGCCTCCGCCGTTCAGGTCTGAACTTCGCTAATGACGCGACTGCCACCATCTCGTCAGCCCAGCCGTTTGGCGGCAAGGTCTTTGTCATCACCGGCACGCTGTCCGGAATGTCCAGGGACGAGGCCAAGGCGGCGATTCAGAGCCTTGGCGGCAAGGTCACGAGCAGCGTCAGTGCAAAAACAGACTATCTGCTCGCTGGCGAGAAGGCCGGTTCCAAGCTGCAGAAGGCGCGCCAGCTTGACGTGTCCGTGGTAGACCTTGCCCAGTTGCAGGAACTGGCCGGTACGGACTGGCCGGCAGCGGCTAGTCCGGGAACCGAATCATGAGTCCTGTTGTAGAAGTCCTGTTCGTCTGGTTCCCGATCATCGGATCGGTGGTGTTCGTCGGCTGGTTTGCCCGCAAGTGCGCGCGCGAAGGCCTCGGCGTGCTAGAAGTCCTGCTGGACCGGCGGTTCATGATGGTGTTTCTCTACACCGGTGCGTTGCTTGCGATCTATCTATCGACGTTCCATTTCTTCTATCAGGGACTGCGCTGACGACCGGGATGATGGTTGGTCTGCGGCCCTTGCGTTCTGGGTGTCGCCGAATCCGCTGCCTGGGACCAGCTCACGCCCAAGTGTCGCCGCACCCTTGCCGAATCGAACCTGTGAGACCTACTTGGTCGCGATGCCGGTGCGCAGGCACGAGACCGCAGTGACGCTGGGCCGGGGCAGTGGCCAGGGGGGATCGCCTTGAATGTAGTGTCGGCGGTGCGGCTAGTGGTAGCGCCTGTGGACCGCGAGGAGGCGGCCCTGCACTTCCACCTGAGAGGCGGGAACGATGATCGGGTCCATCTCGACATTGGCCGGTTGCAAGCGCACCATTTCGCCTTCGAGGTAGAAGCGCTTGAGCGTAGACTCCGTACCGTCCACGACCGCGACCACGATCTCGCCGTTGTGGGCATGACGGGTCTTCTCGAGCAGGACATAGTCCCCGTCGAGGATGTGGTCGTCGATCATCGACTGCCCGGTCACCCGCAATGCGAAGACGTTGTCCACGGTGAGCAGCGGCGCGAACGACAGGGTCTCGCGCTCCGGATACTGCTGCAGCGGAGCGCCCGCCGTGATCGTGCCCACGAGCGGAGCGGTCAGCTCATCCCGCCCCTTGTGGAACGAGTAGAGCTTCTGCCGGTTGGCACGCATCTCGTCGTAGTACTTCGGCGAGATTTCCAGCGCGCGGCTGCGATTGAAGCTACGTTCGAGGTAGCCCTTTTCCTGCAGCACCTGCAAGTGCTTGTGGACTGTCGCGACGGACGACAGGTTCATGTTCTGAGCGATTTCTTCGAAGCTCGGGCTGTAGTGATTCTCGGCGATGAACTCCGCCAAGAAGTCCAGCACTTGCTTCTGCCTTTTGGTTAGAGCCACGATGCCCCCCCTTTCTTTGCCATTTATTCTAGAACACTGGCGATGATTACGCAACTCCATTGTGAAATATCTTATTTCTGTTCGAATTTTGAAGCTACAATCGGGATTCATGCAGGTTTCCGAGATCCAGGCTCAGCTGTGCGCCCAAGGGCTTGACGGCTGGCTGCTGTTCGACCACCACGTGCGCGACCCCATCGCCTATCGCGTGCTGGGGCTAGATTCCGGCGGGCATGTCTCGCGTCGCTGGTACTACTGGATCCCCGCAAGCGGCGAGCCGACCAAACTCGTGCACGCCATCGAAGACGCCCGGCTCGACAGCTTGCCCGGTTCCAAGCTCGTCTACTCCAGTTGGCAGTCGCATCACGAGCACCTCGGAACAATCTTGGCGGGCAAGGCCAGCGTCGCCATGCAATTTTCGCCGCAGTGCATGATTCCGGTCGTCTCGCTGGTGGATGCGGGCACCGTCGACTTGGTGCGCTCCTTCGGGGCCGAGGTTGTGTCCTCAGCTGCGTTAGTGCAGTATTTCGAGGCGCGCTGGAACGAGGCCCAGAGAGACTCCCACTTCGAGGCAGGCCGTCGCGTCGACTCGATCCTCAAGGAGGCGTTTCAGCAGATCCGCCACGACATCGACGCGGACGGAGCCAGCGGCGAGTACCGCATCGCACAGTTCATCGTTCGGCGCTTCCGGGAATCCGGCATGGTGACGGCTGACGGCCCGATCGTCGCTGTCAACTCCAACAGCGGCGATCCGCACTACGGACCGGATCCGGAACGCTCGCGGCCGATCCGGACCGGAGACTTCGTCCTCATCGACCTGTGGGCCAAGCTGGATGCCCCCGGAGCCGTGTATTACGACATCACGTGGACGGGCTTCTGCGGCGAGCGCCCCTCCGAGCACATGCAAGGGATCTTCGAGGTCGTCACCGGCGCTCGCGATCTAGCCCTGCGCACCGCTGATACGGCAATGCGCGAGGGAAGGGCAATCCAAGGCTGGGAGATTGATAAGGTCGCTCGAGACCATATTTCCGCCAGCGGCTACGGCGACGCCTTTGTGCACCGCCTCGGCCATTCCATCGGTGAAGAGGTCCATGGCAACGGTGCCAACATGGACAACCTGGAGATGCGCGACGAGCGCCCGCTAATCCCGGACACGTGCTTTTCGATCGAGCCGGGCGTGTACCTGCCTGAGTTCGGCGTCCGCAGCGAGATCGATTGCTTCGTTCAGGCGGATAGCGCGGTGGCCACCGGCGCGGTCCAGACCGAAATCGTCCGGATCTGAGCGACGGGGAGGGCTGCCGGGAGCTACTCTGCTCCTGTCTCAACCCATTCTCGGGTGCGGCCCGACTCGATCACGGCGTCGCACACCTTTTGGGTCTGGAGCGCGCACTTGAAGTCGGGCTGGGTATGGTTGCCAGACTCGACGCCCGCGACGAAGTCCGCCAGGGCATTGAGGAATGTGTGTTCGTATCCGATCGTTGTCCCGGGCACCCAGTACTTGTCCATGTAGGGGTGCTCCGAATTCGTCACGTGGATCTTGCGCCAGCCCGTGAGGTGGTCTTCGACCTTTTTCCCCGACTGCTTTTGCTGGTACTCGAAGAAGTGCAGGTATTCCGGATCCTCCAAGTCGAAGAACACCGACCCGTCCGCTCCGTTGAGCTCGAGCGTGTTGTAGTTCTTGCGGCCGCGGGCGTAGCGCGTCGACTCGAACGTGCCCATCGACCCATTTGCGAACTCGGCTAGGAACATGCAGGCGTCGTCGATACCGACGGGCTGCACTTCGCCAGTATCGGCATGCATGCGCTCGGTGACGAACGTGCGCGTGCTGGCAACCACCCGAGCGATGGGGCCGTTGAGCCACATCGCCGTGTCGATGGAGTGGGCGAGCAGGTCGCCTGTTACGCCGGAGCCGGCCACGTCCACATCTAGGCGCCATGTCCCAGCGCCCCCTTGCGGAACGTCCTCGGAAATGGTCCAGTCCTGCAAGTACGTGGCGCGGTAGTGAAACGGCTTGCCGATGCGACCCTCGTCAACGACCTGCCTGGCCAGCGAAATCGAGGGGACGCGCCGGTAGTTGTACCAGACCATGTTGGGCACGCCGTGCTTCTCGACGGCTTCGACCATCTGCTCGGCTTCGGCGACGGACATCGCCAACGGCTTCTCGCAGCAGATCATCTTGCCCGCCTCGGCGGCTGCGAGGACGATGTCCAGGTGCAGGTGGTTGGGGGCGCAGACGTCCACCAAGTCCACATCGTCGGCCGTGGCCACCTTGCGCCAGTCGGTCTCGATCCGCTGGTAGCCCCAGTTGTCGGCGAATGATTGCGCCTTGTCCCGATTGCGGGCCGCGACTGCCTGCAGCACCGGTCGGTGCTCGACCGGGAAGAAGTCGTTGAGGCGCTTGTAGGCGTTCGAGTGGGCGCGGCCCATGAAGCCGTAGCCGATCATTCCGATGCGCAGTTCTCTTGCCATGAGTGGATTTCCTCTGATTCCGTAATGCTAGCCATGCCCGGCCGAGAGCGTCAAGCCACCGGGCTGCTAGCCGCAGTTGGAGCGGCCTGGGCATGTGTGCGAGAGGTCTGGTCCGACGCGAATCCCGCACTCCGCAGGCCGCTGGCAGTGTAGCAAACCGCTGCGCTCTTACCGGGCTGCCGCGGGCGTGCATCTGTCGGCGGGGCGGCGGCGTCCGAACCGAGCCGTGGGTCCAGCCCGCCCTTGGCACGCGAGCGAGGAGTCCCGAATGCAGCGAGGCCGAAGGAAGCGGACTCGCAGTACCTCCAACCGGGATTTGCCACACTGGAGCTTGGCTTGCACACCCCTTGAAATCCTCGACCCGGCATCGAGCGCGGCCGGTGCCCGGGTCGGGCTCTTCGACTTCGACGGGACGCTATCCCTGATCCGTGCGGGATGGTTCGACGTAATGGTGCCGATGATGGTCGAGACGCTGCTCGATCTGCGTACTGGCGAGTCGGAGCAGGAGCTTACGGAGTTGGTCGAGGGGTATGTCGGCCACCTGACCGGGCGGCAGACGATTTACCAGATGATCGAGTTCGCCGAGCAGATTTCCAAGCGGGGCGGGACGCCCAAGGATCCGCTGGAATACAAGCACGTCTACTTGGACCTGTTGATGGACAAGATCCGCCATCGTCGCGAGGACTTGCGGTCCGGACGCGTCGATCCTGACGAATTGATGGTGCCCGGCGCTCGCCGCCTGCTGGATGCGATGCTGGAGCGCGGCTTGAGGCTGTACTTGGCAAGCGGTACGGACCAGCCGTACATGCAGGAAGAGGCGCGCCTGTTGCGCATCGACTCGTACTTTGCCGGCGGAATGCACGGAGCGTTGGACGACTACAAGAACTTCTCGAAGAAGATCTTGGTGGAGCGCATCATCAGCGAAAGCGACTACGAGGGATCCGAGTTCCTGGGCTTCGGTGATGGCTTCGTGGAGATCGAGGTCGTCAAGACTGTCGGTGGCAGCGCGGTGGGGGTTGCCACCGATGAGCCCGACTGCGTGGACGTGGACAAGGTCAAGCGCGATCGGCTTGCCGCCGTCGGCGCTGATTGGATCGTGCCCAACTTCAATGCGCACAATGAACTTATGGCGGCCCTGTTCGGCGCTTCCTGACCGGAGGGCCCGAAGTTCCGCCTCGGTGGCTCTTCAACATGCAATCGAAATACCCGGCCTTTGACCGTTCGCGTCTGAACATCCGCCCGCTGGCCGAGCGCGCGCACGACATGGATCTCGGTTATCTGCTGGAGCTTGACCAGCAGGTTGAGGAGGCTGACCAGCGGTTGCGGGAATCCCTCGAAGTCGTTGCGCCAAGGCTCGTTGCCGGCGATCGCAGTGCGCGGATCTTGATGATGGGCGCGCACGTGATCAAGTCGGGCGTCTCGCGACAGGTGATCGACCTGCTGCGGCGCGGAGCGTTCACGCACGTGGCCATGAATGGCGCCGGCGCCATTCATGATTTCGAACTGGCGCGCATCGGTGCCACCACCGAGAGCGTCGCGCGTTACATCCGCACCGGGGAGTTCGGGCTCTGGGACGAGACCTCGATCCTGAATGATTGGGCAGTGGACGCCGCCCGGCTGGGCTTGGGCTTGGGCGAGAACTTCGGGCGCCGCATCGTGGCCGAGGAATTTCCCCATCGCGACGTCAGCATCCTTGCCAACGCCTACGAATTGGACATCCCGGTCACTGTCCACGTGGGCGTCGGCTACGACATCACCCACGAGCACCCCAACTGTGATGGCGCAGCCTACGGGCAGGCCAGCTACCGGGACTTTCTCGTATACACGAAGGCGGTTGAGAGCTTGGAAGGCGGCATCATGGTTAGCCTCGGGTCGGCCATCATGGGGCCCGAGGTCTATCTCAAAGCGCTGTCGATGGCGCGCAACGTGGCCCACCAAGAAGGCCGCCGAATCGCCGATTTCATGACTGCGGTCTTCGACTTGGTGCCGATCCAGGGCGACGTCCATACGGAGCTGCCCAAGTCGGACCCCGGCTACTACTTCCGCCCGCACAAGACGATTCTCGTGCGGACGGTCGCAGATGGTGGGCAAAGCCTCTACGTTTGCGGAGACCATCGCGTCACGGTTCCGGCCCTTCGCAAGGCAGTCTTGGCGGCGGCTGACAGCCGCGCGGAATGACTTGTTCCGAAATCCTGGCAGGTGCATCGGGCGTCCGAGCGCTGGTGATCGGCGATATCTGCCTCGATCGATGGTGCAAGTACGATCCTGCGTTGGCAGAGCCCTCGCGTGAGACCGGAATCCCACGGTGCGCAGTCCGGGAGACCACGTCGACGCCAGGGGCAGGAGGCACGGTGGCCGGCAACTTGGCAGCCTTGGGCGCCGGCCGGGTCAGCGTCCTCGGAGCCATCGGAGCGGATGGTGCCGGGCTGGACTTGCGCCGTGCGCTGGCGAGGGCCTCAATCGAGCATGACCTACTGGTCGAGTCCGCAGAGCTGCAAACGTTCACCTACACCAAGCTGATCAACTGCGAGACAGGCATCGAGGATCTTCCTCGCGTCGATTTCATCAACACAGCGCCGCTGTGCGCTCATGCCGAGCGGGCGATCGTTGCGAGTCTGGAGGAGTGCTTGGACGAGTTCGATGCCGTGATCGTGGCCGATCAAGCGGAGACCGATCACGGCGGGACTGTCACGCATGCGATCCGGGAGGCCGTTTGTCGGAGGGCGTCCGTGGCCAGCCGTGCCGTCTTCGTAGCCGATTCTCGCCGGCGTCTAGAGCACTTTCGCGATGTCATTGTTACGCCGAACGAGTCGGAGGCTGCGGCCGCCTGCCAGAGGCAATTCGGAGTGGTCGACTTCGAGCGGCTGCGCCGGACGATCGGAGGCCCGGCGCTTGTGGTCACGGCGGCTGACCAGGGAGCGTGGCTCTTCGACAGTGACGGGAAGCGGTTGCTGCCGGTGTCGGAAGCTACCAAGGCGGTGGATCCGTGCGGGGCGGGTGACAGTCTTTCCGCAGGCTTCGCACTCGCTCTAGCGGCCGGTGCGGAGACTGAAGCGGCACTGCGGTTTGGGATAATCGTAGCCGGCGTTACGGTTGGCAAACTAGGCACGGGCAGGGCGACCCCCGACGAGGTGCTCGCTTTGGCCGCGACCGCCGATCAGGGCATGTGAGCGATGGCCTTCGCTAAGGACTACAAGCAGCGGCTGCTGGCGGCGTTGGACACGGTCGATCTGGATCGCGTCGAGGCCCTAATCGAGGTCTTCCGCAGAGCGCGCGACGAGGATCGCCAGATCTTCGTGTTCGGCAATGGCGGCAGCGCTGCAACCGCCAACCACTTCGCTTGCGACATCGTGAAGGGCGCGAGCTACGGCCAGCAGAAGCGCTTCAAGATCATGTCGCTGGCCGAGCAGATCCCGACCCTGACCGCCTACTCGAACGATGTGGGCTACGAGAGCGTATTCGTCGAGCCCCTGAAGAACTTCGCGCGGCCCGGCGACATCGCCATGGCCATCAGCGGGAGCGGAAACTCGGAGAACGTGGTGCAGGCGATCAACTACGCCAACTCGATCGGCTGCTACACCGTCGGCCTGAGCGGCCTCAGCGGCGGGCGCCTGCGCCCCAGCGTCGATCTCAGCGTCCACATCTCGGACGACCACATGGGCCGGGTGGAAGACGCCCACTTTGTCGTGTGCCACATGGTCTGCTATCACTTCATGGACGGACAAGTGGTCGGATGATCAAGGTGGTGTGCTGGAACATCGGCAAGCTCCAGCAACCGTGGCGCGAACTGGTTCAAATGGCCCGTGACGGCGACGCGGACTTGGCGCTGTTGCAGGAAGCGGGACGCCCGCCCGGAGAGTTGGTGGATCAGATCGACCACATGGACGGGGTGTTTTGGAACCGACAGCTGTATGACCGTTGGCCGCTGGTCGTGAAGCTGACTGACCGAGTCACCGTCGAGCCGTACCGACAAGTACCTCCTACCGGCGAACTCGGTGAGGACTTGATCGGAGTCAGTGGAATCGGTACCATCGCCGCCGCGAGAGTGCTCCCGCACGGCAACGAGGAAGAGTCTTTTGTGGCGGTCTCGATGTACGCAAGCTGGCTGAGCGTTCATCCGTCTACTAACAGCAGTTGGATCTACTCGGACGCCTCGGCACATCGAATCATTTCAGACTTGTCCACGTTCATTGGTCACACCGACCCTGCGAAGCACAGGATATTGGCTGCGGGCGATCTGAACATGTTCTACGGGTCGACCGGTTGGAGATTGTCGCTTCCGGATCGCGAGCGCACGGTGTGGGATAGGATGCAGGCGCTTGGGCTGGAGTTTCTGGGGCCGCAGGCGCCACACGGTCGTAGCGCTCCGGCGGAGACCCAGCCAGATGATGTACCGCCAGACACCAAGAATGTACCGACGTACTATCACCGGGGCGGGCCGGAAGCTGCGGTGAACCAGTTGGACTACGCGTTCGCGTCGCGTGGGTTTCACGAGAAGGTGTCAGTGCGCGCGATGAATGAGATTGAGGAGTGGGGATCGAGCGATCACTGCCGCCTGCTGATCGAGGTGAAGGGCAACGGCGAGAGTTGACAGCCGCTGACTGGACTGCCGCGCTAGTTGCGATGAATCACGCGCCCTAGCGTCAGATATAGACCCTCGGCGGCGTCTCCACTAGGCGGCGCGCTGGGGGTGTCTGCTAGAGCGGAAGCCGACCGATGCCGATCGGAACGCCTCGGCCGACGCGGCCCCGGTTGTTGCGTTCATTGCGCCTCGGATCCGGTCCCGAGCCGATGTTTGACCGCGACCCTGTCGCGGAACCCCAGTCTTGCAACTCGTCTTGCGAGAAGTGCAGGTCCTGCTCGAGCAGCATCTCGATATGGGTGCCGCGGTCAAGCAGGGCGTCTGGACCTCTGGTCAGCAGAACCTTTGCCAGCCCTGCGCCCGCGCCAGCGGCGGAGCCTACCCCGAGACCGGTGCCGGTCCTGCCGCCGATCACACCGGCTAGGGTGCCTATTGAAGCTCCTGTCGCGGTGGTATTTGCGACATCGGTGGCGTCTTCCCCTTTCGTGCCCTGCGACTTGACGGTGCCCGTTTCACGGTCGAAGTTGTCGGGAGACCGACCATCGAGCGCAGAGGGTCGCCCAGACAGGTCACGGATGACGCCGTTCGGCAGGATCATCTGCTCGAGACGAATGCGCAGCTGTCCGCGCCCCTTCACGCGCCCTGGGCGTTTGGAGTGAATCACTGTTCCTGACACGTTCGTTCCGGCCGGGATCATGATCCGGCCGTCCACGACGACGGGGTAGACGCTTTCGAGATAGACCGGGTCGCCCGGCTCCGAGTGCTTGGAACTGATGCTGTTGATCATTACCAGCGGAACCCGCGTTCCAGCCGGGACAACAACTCCGGGCGTGGTTACCTCGGCCTCGACGGGAGCCTCGGCCGCTTGCGCATCGGCTGCGCCGACGGATTCGCCCAAGCATAGGCCCGCGAATATCGCGATGGCAGGAATGGTTCTAACGATCTGTTTCATGGCTGCCCCCGGAGAGCCGCACTGTGCGGTGGCTACATCCGTTCAATTCTACCCACCTAGTGAAACGAACTGGGACGGTGTAAGGTTTCAGGTCGCGAGTCTGTCGCCGGTGCGCGATACGCCACTAGGGCGGGCATTTAGGTAGCTCGTCGATAGCGTCGTCACCCCTTGGTCGATGCAGAGCGCTCTTTGCGGTCTGGAGCCGTATCTGAACGGAACGGCCCTGTGGGCCGGATTCGTGAGCCGGAGTTAGGCCCGTACCGATAGCGCGAGAGCATCCTTCAAGTCAGAGTGTTCGAAGGCCCCAGCCAAGCGGTCGATCTCCCTTCGGGGAGCACGTCGTCGCACCGCTGCCGCTCGCCAATCGCGTGTGCCAATAAGACGCCCGCAATAATCGCGTCGGCATTCTCCTGTTCGAGCGAGAATTCCTCTGCCACGGATCGAAGCAGGCCGGTCTTCGTGCGCCCACCCTCCGAGTCCAGATACATTTCGATGTCAGCCATGATTTGCGGGTCCACTGAGGCGAGGTAGCCTAGCACGCTTGGGCAGCTCTTCCAAAGCAATCCTCAGGCCGACCTCATCGCTGCTTGGGTCGGCCAGGTTCTCGAAACGATCCAGAAGGTTGAGCGCTTGGAGGACAGCGGCGATAATTCCGGAACCAACTCCAGTGTCCCCCCTCTCAATGCGCCCGATGGTCATGCGCGAGGTTGCGGCTCGCTGCGCGACGACTTCCATCGGAAGTCTGCGTCGGAGCCGCGCGGCCCGAATGTCTGCTCCGAGCTTTCGGACGGCGCGGCGGGAAGCTGGAGGAGGACGGTGAGGTCTCGGCATTGCGATATAATCATATCTCATTAATTGAATATTGCGATTGTTATATCTAACACTATTGTGATGGCCAATTCGTTGACCGACTGGATCGCGCCGCAAGCGAGCACCTACGGGGCCTGACTACCTGACTTTCCTCCCAAGACCGACTGGCAAGGGGCCGGCTCTATGGCTGCTGCAGGCTGGACCAGCCGGTAGAAGAGCTTGCCTTAACTGCGGGATTTTTTGCGGTTGACCCGGCAGTTGCACTCGTCCAAGTTGTAGTCGACGCGGCGGGTGCTGCTCACCCGCTGGTGAGTCCCGGCCGGCCAACCGCTGAGATTAGCGATGCGATCCGACAGACGTGCGGCAGCAACTGCCCCGCCAGGTAGGGGCTTGGCAGGCACCGCTGATTCCTTTTCAGGATTGGGGGCTTTGACGCACACTGGGGGCCAAAAGGTGGTTTCCAGAGCGAGATGCTGAGCAAGATAGGGCGTCAGGCCCAGCATGGATGGAGGTTTGACGCCGCCGAACACAGTGCTGGGCGGTGCCGATCCACGGCCCGGACGCAATGCGGCCGCCACTAGGCCGCGCTAAGCCGAGCGAGGGCGCAGGAGACCCCGCCTAGGCGGGGTCTAGCAGCAGTTGCAGCGCTTCGTCGCGGTTTCCGGCGTAGTAGATTTGGGCCTCCGGCACCGTCTCGAACGGCCGCTGCGACAGCAGCAGCGCCAGCGCCAAGTTGTTCAGCGCCGCGGCGTTGGCCGGGCCGTGGCCCGTGCGCACGCGGCTGCTGTCCTCGGCGAAGGTCTTGTCCCGGCGATAGTGGTTGGCACTCTCGACCTGCCAGTGACCACGCTGCAAGTCCAGCAACTGTTGGGGCGTGGCCTGGCTCGCCGGCAGCGAGCTGAGGCCGTAGCTGTAGCTGCGCTTGACCGCTCCGCCGAGGCTCTGGCAGCTCTCGTGGGTGATCCGATAGGCCTGCCGGGCATGCGCGAAGGGCAGCAATTTCGGATGCGGCGTGAACACCTCGATCGAGCGCCGCTCCCAACTGCTGCGGTGGGTGCGCTGCCAGCGCCGCTCGCTCCAACTGCGCTCGCAGCCCAACTTCCAGTTCAACTCCTCCAGCGTCTGGTAGGTCTGCGGACAATTCCCCTTGATGCGCACCAAGATGTGCCCGCCGTGCTGCTCCACGATCGCCCGCTCGGTTTCCTTGCCCGCATGCCCGGCGTCCAGGGTCACCACTCGCCCGCGCAGATCCACCTCCTCCAGCAAGGCCCGCAACGCGGCCTGCTCGCCGCCTTCCTCGCGATAGCTGCGACTCGCCACCGGCATCCCCGTGGCGTGCTCCACCAGCGTGACCGTCTCCCAGTGCTGCCCCGGCGGCGTGAAGCGGTTCGCTCCGCGAATGCGCTTGCCGTCCCCCGCCAAGGCCTGCGACTGCGCCAAGCGCGGCTGCGTCCACTGCTGGATGATGCGCTCCAGCGAGGCCGGATCGGTCCGCTCCATGACCCGCTGGAAGGTCGTGTCCGAAGGTATCTCGTACTCTCCCGTGGCTGGCCCCCGGCGACACCCCAAGGCGCGTAACTCGTCTGGCTTCAACGTCTTCGAGTAGGCTTCCGCCGCCCGTCCGCCCATCTTGCCGGCCAGCCGTGCCAGCACCAGCAGCGCCAGCACCAGCCCCAGCGCATGCCGCTTGCCGTGGCGCCCCCGGCCGTCCTCCACCGCGTCCAACTGCGCTCGCAACGAGCGCAGATCCTGCGCCCCGTAGCGCACATCGACCGGCCCGCAGCGCCACTCCGGCTGGTCCTGCGGATCCGCCAGCCGTTGCCGCGCAGCCCGCCGCAACTCATACACCAGCATCACCTTCTTTTGCCCGTGCTTGGCCGTGTACTGCCCGTTCGAACGCGCATACCCCTTGCTCAATCCCAGTTTGATCCAGTTCGCCGCCAGATACGACGTGCCCCGATACTTGCGCGGGTCCACGAACGTTTCCGCCAGTTCCAACGCATGCCCCCAGTGCGCCTGCCAGTCCGCGCTCAGCCGCCGCAGGTTCTGCCCCAACACGCGCGAGGCCAGATTCTTCAGCCCCTGGCCCTCCGCTAACACCAAGAAGCGCGTGTTGTTGGCGCACAGGTGCAAGCGCCGGAACTGCACCGCCTTGTGCCAGCCCAGCCAGCGGTCGCGCGGGCGGCACTGGAACACCCCCGTCTGCCAGCCCACCAAGGCCAGCCACTTGCCCCGCCATTCGGCGACGTAGCGCAGTCCGCGCCCCGCGAACTGCTTGAATCCCAACTCGTGGTGGGTGTCCATCAACGTGTCCCAGCGCAGCCGCTCCTCCGGCCGCGCCAGCCGCACCACCACTTCGCTGACCACCGGAACCGGCTCCGCAGACTCTGCCGACGTTTGCACCGCCATACTCCCTGCATACACGATTCCGGCCAAAAAAGCCACCCCCCGCGCTAACTTCTTGCCCCAAAGGGTACAACCTCAGAAAACGAATCAGCCGTGGCTTGGCAGGACTGCCACAGGGACGCTTGCGGCCATTCGGTGACCGCGCAATAGAGGTTGTTGTTGGTAGGATGGAACCAATAGGGATCGGCTACCGGGGTGGGCCGATGCCGAGGCGGCCAGGGGATTACCAGCATGCCACTCTATGAATACGAGTGTCTGAAGTGCGGCGAGCGCTTCGAAGTGATCCAGAAATTCTCCGACGCGCCCCTCACCGTGTGCTCTCAGAATGGCGACACGCAGTGCGACGGAGCTGTCCGCAAGCTCCTCGCCGCTCCGGCGATCCAGTTCAAGGGAAGCGGCTGGTACGTCACCGATTACGGCAAGGGCGGGCACAAGCCGGACCAAGCGAGAGACGAGGGTTCTTCCAACAAGGACGCCAAGTCTGAGGAATCCAAGTCGGCGAAGTCGTCCGAGAGCTCGGCGAGTTCCGCCAGCGCAGCTTCAGCCAAGCGCAAAGGCGGCGGCAAGTCCGCCCCTGCGGCAGCCTAGCGCAAAGCGTCGGCGCATCAAGCTGGCAGAGCGAATGCCTGCAATGCGTCCGTGAACTTGTGGCTCAGCTTGTTGCCGCCACCGGCAGCGATCACCACGAACTGCCGCCCAGAGTCGGGCCCCTCGTATGTCATGGGGTTGGCATGGCCGCTGCCGTCGAGCTCGGCCTCCCAAAGGACGCTGCCCGTATCTTTGTCAAACGCCCGGAAACGGCGGTCGTTGCTCCCTCCGATGAACACCAGGCCTCCCGCCGTGACGATCGGTCCGCCCATGTTGATCGTGCCCGTGACGGGAACTCCGCGGGCAGTCAATTCAGGGACTTCGCCAAGCGGAACCCGCCAGTCGTAGTCGCCGGTCGCGAGATCGATCGAGCTCAGCACGCCCCAGGGCGGCTGTTGGCACGGCCAGAGCGTCTGTGGATCCCAGAACTTGTTCTGGCGCACATCGATGCGCTTGCGGCGGTAGGTCACTGATTCGCTCAAGCCTTCGCGCGTGATGATCTCGCGTCCGACCGGACGGCTGGGTTGCTCGGCCCTTCGAGCCTCCATGACGACGATGTCCGCGAGGTTGGTGCCGTTGATAAAGAAGCGGCCGGTTTCGGGGTCGAAGCAGCCTCCGCCCCATTCTCCGCCGCCCTGGTTGCACGGAAAGATGATCACGCCTCGCTCCGTGCCCGGGTGGTACAGCGGCGCGATCTGGTAGCGCGCGGCAAGTTCCTTGGCCCAGCGATGGTGCTCGGGCGTTACCGTGGACAGTTCGTCTGGAGACATCGACTGCCTCACGAACGGGGCCGGCTTGGCCGGAACGGGCTGCGTCGCTGCCGGCTGCTCGCCCGGAGCGCAGTGTTGCGGTGCGGGAACTTCCTCGATGTCAAACAGCGGCTCTCCGGTCTCGCGGTGCAGCACGTACACGAAGCCTTGCTTGCTGGTCTGTACCACGGCCGGGACGGTTCCGCCGTCGCGTCGGATGTCGCAGAGCACCGGCTGGGCGCACAGGTCGTAGTCCCAGATGTCGTGGTGCGTGGCTTGGAAGTGCCAGACGTATTCCCCGGTAGCGGCATCCAGAGCCAGCACGCAGTTGGAGTACAGGTTGTCCCCGGCGCGGTCGGCCCCGTAATAGTCATAGGTCGGTGAATCAGTAGGCACGAACAGCAGGCCTCGTCCCGTGTCCGCGCTGAGGGGAGTCCAAGCCACTCCGCCACGTCGTTGCTTCCAAGAGTCCCCTTCCCATGTCTGCCTAGCCGCCTCGTCGTCCGGCGGCACTTTGTGCCTGGTCCAGACCAGCTTGCCGCTGCGGACATCGAAGGCTCGCAGGGTGGGCGCGTTTCCGCCGATCACCGCCAAGTCGCCCACGATCGTGGGCGGAGAAGTCAAGCGCACACCAACAGTTACTTGGCCGCCGTCGCCGAAGTCGGCGCATGGCTTTCCAGTCGATGGATCCAGGGCGATGAGCCGCCCGTCCAGCGTGCCGTGCAGCAGCCGCCGCTCCGAGGCGTTTCGCCAGAGGCTGATGCCGCGATTGGCCCAGAGGTTGTAGCGCTTGGCCAGATCGAGGCCCGGGTCGAACGCCCAGCGCTCGCTCCCCGTCTCGGGGTCTAGCGCGAGCACCCGGTTGAACGGCGTGGTGACGTACAGGCAGCCGTCCGCCATCAGCGGCGTGCACTCGTACGCCGTGCGGGTCGGGTTGCGAGAGCCGTCGCTGACCTCCCCGCACCGGTGTGTCCACGCCAGTTGGAGTTCAGAGACATTACCGCGGTGGATCTGGGCCAACGGACTGTGCCGCGTTCCGCCGGCTTCGCGTCCCCATTCGGGCCACTCGCTGGCGGCAGACCCGCCGCAAGAAGCGGCCAGCGTACCCAGCGCGACGGCGCTTCCGAGGCTTGCGTTGAAATCGCGGCGTGTGAGTGGCGCGGCCATCGCAACCTATGGTGGCCGTTCGCGCGGCCAAGATGCAATCCGCGCTAGCGCCTGCCCCCGTTGGTGGCCAGCGCAAGGAATTCTTCCCTGGTCTTCGGATTGTCGCGAAACACGCCCAGCATGGCGCTGGTAATCGTTGCCGAGTGCTGCTTTTCCACGCCGCGCATCATCATGCACAGGTGTTGGGCCTCGCAGACCACCCCGACGCCGGCTGGCTGGATGGCGCCTTGGATTGTTTCCGCCACTTGTTGCGTGAGACGTTCCTGGATTTGCAAGCGGCGGGCGAAAATGTCGACGATCCGCGCCGTCTTGCTCAGGCCGATGACCTTTTTCTGGGGGATGTAGGCGATGTGCATGCGGCCGAAGAACGGCAGCATGTGGTGCTCGCACAGCGAGAAGACCTCGATATCCTTGACGATCACCATCTCGTCGTAGGAGACGTCGAACATGGCCGATTGCAGCACTTCATCGGGGTCTTGGCCGTAGCCTTGGGTCAGCTCGCGCATCACCTTCGCGTAGCGCATGGGAGTTTCGCGCAAGCCGTCCCGGTCAATTTCCTCGCCCAGGCTTCCAAGAATGTGCTCTGCGCAGGCCACAATTGGATCCTGCGACTCGGAGCGGGGCTCTGGGAAGGAGCCTTCCGGGGCTCCGTGCGGTTTGAAAGGTTTCATGGCAAGTCTGTGGTGTCGGCCGGAACGCTGCGAAAGCTGTTGCGCGGGGTCTCTTCCAAGCGCAGGCTAGCCAAGCACATCGGCTGGCCGGGAAAATAGTCGGGCCACGCCGCGCGCAGCCAGCCTTCGATGACAACCAGCAGGTTCTCGGAAGTCGGGACAAGCTCTCCGAATTCAGCGATTTCCGAGTTGAGATGGGTGTGGTCAACGCGCCGGATGACGGCAGCTTGGACCCAGCGGTCCAAGGCTGATCGCTGCGCGACCATGCCGCTGCGCGGGTCCGGTTCGCCTTGGATGCTGACTTCGAGGGAGTAGTTGTGCCCGTGCCCGAAGGGGTTGGCGCACTTTCCGAAGATCTCGCGATTGCGCTGCTCGCTCAGCGAGGGCGCGCACAGCCGGTGCGAGGCGGCGAAGCCGTACCGTTTGGTGAGTGTGGTCACTTCGCGTGCGGCTCGCAGACTTCCACGAACAGGTCGTCGCTCTCGTGCAGGCGGATAGAATGCAGCTTCGAGCCCAGCCTGCCGATCGGTTCATCCAGGCGTCGCCAGATGTCGCCGGCGATGTTCTCTGTGGTCGGCACGACTGTGTCGAACGGTGGGACCTCGCGGTTGAGGAACCGATGGTCGTAGATGTCCAAAACGTTCTCTCGGATGACTTCCTTGAGTTCTTTCAGGTCAAGGACCATGCCGTGTACAGGGTTCACATCTCCGCGTACGGTGACCTCGAGCACGTAGTTGTGGCCGTGACCGCTGGGACGGCTCTCTAGCCCGTACAGACGTTCGTTTTCTTCCGGGGAAAGCTCTGCGTTCGAACACACATGCGATGCCGAGAACTCGGCCTTGCGCGTGATCAGCATCGCTGGGAACTTGGCGTGGACCCCTCTCGGCGGATAGAGTGGAACTGTATCTTGATTATGGCACGCATCAGCAGGGAGACCGTGGTCTACGGCTTGGCGCTGGCCCTGGCCATCGTGATGGTGTATCGCGTGCAGGGTTACCTCCGTGTCTACGACGTCTCGGACGGAGACCGCGCCCCGGACTTCAGCGTGACCGATGACCAAGGTGTCGGTGTCAGCCTGGAAGACTATGACGGCAAAGTGGTGCTGCTAAACTTCTGGGCCACTTGGTGTCCGCCCTGTGTCCAGGAGATGCCCTCTCTCGATGCGGTCTATCAGCAGCTACGCGACCAAGGTTTCGTCGTGGTCGGCATCAGCGTCGATGAGGACCCTGATCAGTACCGCAGATTCTTGGAGAGCTCGAGGGTGAGCTTCCCGACAGCCCGGGATCCGGAGCGCACCGTCAGCGTGCGGTACGGCACGATGAAGTATCCGGAATCGTACCTTATCTCACGAGAGGGCAGGGTGCTGCGCAAGTATGTCGGCCCCGAGGACTGGCAACGGCCCGAGATTGCCAACTACCTGCGATCGGTCCTGTGAGAGACTTGAGCCGAGCGGACTTGACGCGCGCGGCCGGCTGGCCGCAAGATACAACGGAGGTCCTGACATGCCACTGCGCCTGATCCTAGCCTTGGCGCTATGCGTCTGCCCCGCGCTGGCGCAGCAGCGGACTGTCAGCTCGAGCACGCGCCCGGGCGTCAACGACAACGCAGATGGCGCGCTCGAGGGAACGCGCCCCGAGAAAGTGCTCAAGGTGGTCAAGGCCAAGGGCACTGTGACCTCGATCGACCTGCAGCAGAGGACTGTCAACCTGGCGTTGGCGAAGACTGGCGCGATCGAGCTATCGTTCGCCCAGCCTCCGGGCCGCGAACATGTGAAGGCCGGCAAGAAGGCCGCCAAGCGCATCGGCAAGTCGCGCCTGCGGCTGGAGGAGGTCCCCGTCGGCGCCAAGGTGCGGGTGCAGTACTACCCGCTGATCAGCCAGTTGATGGAAGTGGTGCTCGACTAGCCTGCGGCAGCGGCCGCGTCCGGGAGCTGCTGGGACAGGTAGATGCCCAGCCCCATGTCGTCGATCATCTGAAGCTGTGACTCCAGCCAGTCGACGTGCTCCTCCTCGTCCTTGAGGATCGTCTCGAACAACTCGCGTGAGGCGTTGTCGCCGGCCGCGACCGAGTCCTTGATGGCCGTGTTGAGGATCCGCACGGCGTCGTGCTCCAGCTGCAGATCGTTGGCGAGCTGTTGCTGCACGTTCTGGCCCACGTCGAGCGGGCTGAGCTCGCCCATGCCGGGCACTCCCTCGAGAAACAGGATGCGCTCGATCAAGATCTCGGCGTGGCGCATCTCACCGATGGCTTGCTGTTTTATGAACGCCCCGAGCTTGCTGTAGCCCCAGTTGTCGCACATCTCTGCGTGGACGATGTACTGATGGATGGCTGTGAACTCTCCCTTGAGCACGCGGTTGAGATGTTCGATGACCTTGGCATCGCCTTGCATAGTCCGATTATAGAGGACGCCAGCGGAGCCTCTGGGGCGCGGAACTGCGAGCGCGTGGGGTCCTTGTAGGGAGGCTCTGGCACCCTCGCGCCAGCAGCGAATCTTGGGGAGTTGCGGTCAGTGTTTTCGGGGCGAACGTGCTAGAATCTCAGCGTCTGCCCGGCAGGCACGGGAGTATCCAAGCATGACCTCTACGACCAGACGCTCGTTCCTCGGTACGGCTGCCGCGCTGCCCGCGGTCTCGGCGGCCGCGGCCTCGACGCAAGGGTCGGCCAAGGGCGGGGGCCCGCACCACTGGGACGACCTCAAGCTGGCGGTTGCAACCTATTCGCTGCGCAAGTTCAGCCGGTCGGCGGCGATCGACATCTGCCGCCAGCTGGGGGTGAAGTACGTCAACGTGAAGTCATTTCACATGCCGTACTACCTCTCGAAAGATGACCTCAAGGCCGCCCGGAAGGAATTCGAGAAGGCTGGCCTGGAGATCGTCGCCGGCGGCAACATCTCGCTCAAGAGCGATGACAGCAGCGAACTTGAGCACTACTTCAAGTACGCGGTGGCGGCAGGGATGCCCATCATGGTGTGCGCGCCGACGCACTCCAACCTCGGGGCGATCGAGAAGCTTGCCATCAAGTACGACCGCAAGATGGCCATCCACAACCACGGGCCGGAGGACAAGTTCTACCCGGCTCCCAGCGACGTGATCAAGCGCGTCAAGGACATGGACCCGCGGATGGGCCTCTGCGTGGACGTGGGCCACGCCGTGCGAACGGGTGCCGACATCCTCGAGGAGATCGATGTGGCCTGGGATCGGGTCTACGATTTCCATATCAAGGATCTGTCGGACTTCTCCAGCAAGGAAAGCCGGGTGGACGTCGGTGATGGCAAGATGCCCGTCGCGGCGATCTTCGAGATGCTAAAGAAGCGCAACTACCAAGGCGTGGTGGGCTTGGAGTACGAAGTGGTTGCGGACCATCCGCAGCTGGGTATGGCGAAGTCGTTCTCGTACATGCGTGGCGTGCTGGATGGGCAGGCCTGATCTTGCGCCAGAGGCTGGCGCCGAGGTAGACGCCTCCGTCGCCGCGCGTCGCGGCGAGGCCGCGCTGGCCGTCGAGCCCGACCTCCCGCACCTGCACGGCAGCTTAGCAGCCTGTGGCAAAAGTCGACTGAAATCCCAACAAATCCCGATCAGACTTCGATAAAATCGTAGTCATGGCGATGGGTACCCGCAAACCCGGACAGATCCCGATGTTCCTCGCACCGGACCAACTGCCCCAAGCCCCCACCACTCCCTTCTTCGACAAGCTCAACCAACTGCTCGCTGAGATGGGCTTCGACGCCTACGTCGAGAACCTGTGCCGACCCTTCTATGCCAAACGCCTGGGACGGCCCTCGCTCGCTCCCGGCGTCTACTTCCGACTGCTGCTGCTGGGCTACCTGCTGGGCATCGATTCCGAGCGCGGCATCGCCCTGACCGTCTCCGACTCGCTCGGCTTGCGGGCCTTCCTCGGCTACGAGTTGCAGGACAGCCCGCCGGACCACTCGACGATCTCGCGCAGCCGGCGGCGGATTAGCCTGGAGACGCATGAGCAGGTGTTCGCCTGGGTGCTGCAGCAGCTGCGGCAAGCGGGTCTGGCCGACGGGCAGACGGTGGCGGTGGACGCCACGATGCTGTTCGCCAACGCGGCCTTGCGGACCTTGCGGCGCAAGGACAGCCAGCAGGGCTACCGAGAATTCGTGGAGGGGCTGGCGGAGGCAGCCGGGGTGCCGACGCCGAGCTTGGCGGAATTGGCGGCCTTCGACCGCCAGCGCAAGCCCAAGACGTTGTCGAACAAGGAGTGGGAGTCGCCGACGGACCCGGACGCGCGGGTAGCGAAGATGAAGGACGGCACGACGCACCTAGCGCACAAGGCCGAGCACGCGGTGGACTTGGAGAGCGGGGCGTTGCTAGGAGTGACGCTGCAAGCGGCGGACCAAGGGGACACCACAACACTGGGGGAGACCTTGGAGGCGGTGCAGGCGGCGCAAGGGCAGGGGCCGGAGACGGTCGTCGCCGACAAGGGCTACCACAGCGACGCGGTGCTGCTGGGACTGAACGAGGCGGGCCAGGAAGCGCACATCCCGGAGCCGCAGCGGGCGGAGCGGGATTTTGCGGGCAAGCCGGAAGCGCAACGGGTGGTGCAGGAGAACCGGGAGCGCGTGGCGAGCTCGGCCGGCAAGCGCCTGCAAAAGCTGCGGACGGAGAAGGTGGAGCGGTCGATGGCCCACATGTACGGCACGGGCGGGATGCGCCGGCTGTACTTGCGGGGGCGGGCGAACATTCGCAAGCGGCTGCTGGTGCATGCCTGTGCATTCAACCTGGGGGTGCTGATGAGGTCGCTCACCGGGGTCGGCACGCCGCGCACACTGCAGGGGCAGGGCTGCCAGCCAACGGCCAGCCTTGGTTTCGCCGTTTGTTTGCCGTTCCGGGATGCTTGGAGCGGCCTGCTGGGCCTGCTCAGGGGCCTCTTGGGCCTCAGACGGGGAGAGAGCCCGGAATTCGCCGAAAAACTCGCATAGGCCGTCGAAGGACCACCAAGCAAGGCCACCGACCGACATGGTCGGCAAAGCTATTAAAACCACAGGCTGTTAGGGGCCGATCCCGATCGCGACGCTGACGCGGTTGCCGACGGAGGAGGCAGCTCGCAGAGCCCCTGCTAAACCTGCATGCCCAAGAAGATCCCGCTCTGCCCGCAGGGCCTCGTGCCCACGACCGCGCGGCTGCGCAGATTCGCGGTTGCAATTGTCGCGTTCGCGGCGGCACTCGTCCCGATCGGCCTGCCTGCCGAGGACGCGGTAGTCGTCGGCATTGCCAACTTCCCCCCGCTCGTGATGGAGGCCGACGGGAGCTTCGAAGGCTTCGATATCGATATCTGGAACGAGATCGCAGACGAGATCGGCGTCGATTCAACCTACGTCCTCATGCAGTTCGCCGATCTCATGGAGGCACTGAAGACCGGCGAGGTCGACGCCGCGCTCGCCGGGATCAGCATCACGCATGATCGCGAGCGGGAAATGGACTTCAGCCACCCCTACATGGACACCGGCTTACGGATTCTCACCGCCGTGGACGAGGATCCCGGGTGGCTCCGGTCGCTGCGGTCTCTGGCGGCCGCGGCAACGGTCGATATGCTTGGCTACCTCGTGGCGTTCATCCTGATCTGCTCGCATATCCTCTTCCTCGCGGAGCGAGGAAACTCCGACATCAGCAGCCGGTACTTCCCGGGAATCTTCGAAGCTAGCTGGTGCGTTCTGGCAACGATCACGACCGTTGGCTACGGAGATGTGGCGCCGCGGCGCTGGCTTGGACGCTTTGCGGCCGCAGTCATCATGCTGATCGGCATCGCTCTGTTCGGGATGGCGATCGCACAGTTGTCGGCCGGACTGATGATGCAGGCGCTCAAGAGCGATATTGCCGGACCGGAAGACCTCGAAGGAAGCCCTGTCGCGACTGTCTCAGGTACAACCAGCACCGCCGTCGCCGTCCGCTACGGTGCCCGGCTGCATGAAGTGGAGGGAATCGAAGCCGCGCACCGCTTGCTTGAAGCGGGAGAGGTCGATGCGATCTTGTTCGATGCTATACCGCTCATGCGTTATGCCGTTGAGGACGGAAACAACTCGGTGACGATCGTGGGGCCATTGATCGAGCCGCAGGCCTACGGAATCGCGTTTCCGGCGGGAAGCGAACTGCGGGAAGCCGTGAACCGAGCACTGTTGGAACTCGAGGAGTCTGGCAGGTTCGGACAGATCCGTGCCGAGTGGTTCGGATCCTCGGACTAGCGACAGTCCGGCGGCGGTCCATGGCGGCGGGCTGCGCGGGCCGGCCGTCCGTTGCAGGCAGGGGCCGCGGCAACGACTCCAGATCTTCGCCATGTCGACGGACTCAAGGGCAGTGCCTGATCCGTCGCTGCCCGCGATCTCTCCGGAAAGTTCGCCGACGGTCGAGCCCTCGGTCGGCGACGCCGCGCCCTATCTGCTAGTTGACCGATTTGTCCGCGGCCTTGTACGCCAGGTCCAGCAACTCCACCACGTGTAAGACCGGCAGCGGTCGCGAGAAGCGTCGGGTGCCGGCTTGCAGCTGTAACATGCAGCCGGGGTTGGCGGTCACGATCGTGTCGGCCCCTGTCGACTCGATCATGCGCATCTTGTCTTCCAACAGCGACATGGAGATGTCCGTGTGCTCCACGTTGTACACCCCTGCGGAGCCGCAGCAGATCTCACTCATGGGCAGCTCGTGCAATTCTACGCCGGGGATCGCTTGGATCATTTGTCGCGGAGGCGTCGAGATCTTCTGTCCGTGCAGGAGATGACAGGAGTCTTGGTAGGTGACGGTTCGCTCTAGCTGGCCGAATTCGGTGTTGAGCTCGATGGATGCTAGGAACTCGCTCACGTCGCGCATCTTGTCGGCAAAGCCTTGGGCGCGTCGGTGCCATTCCGGATCGTGCTCGAAGAGGTCCGGATACTCTTTCAGCACCGATCCGCAGCCAGCTGTGTTCGTGATGATCGCGTCGAAACCGCCGGATTCCAGGGCTGCGATGTTCTTCTTGGCCTGCTCGCGGCCGATCGCGCGCAGGCCGGCATGCACCTGCAATGCCCCGCAGCACTCCTGCTCTGCCGGAACGGTGACCTCGCAGCCGTTCTTGCACAGGACGCGAACCGTCGCTTCGTTCAGCCGGCTGAAGAAGACGTTCTGCATGCAGCCGGCCATCAGCGCCACGCGATGCTCGGTTACGCCCTCTGCCGGGAATACCTTGCCAATGCTGGAGAAGAAGAACGGCGCTTGTGCCTGGGGTGCGAGCTGTGCCAACTCTCCCAGCCTGCCTAGTGAGTCCAGGAAGCCCGACGCTCGCATCATCTGGTCGAGGCCGCTGCGTTGGTAGAACAGCAGCCCCAGGCCGGCCGCTCTGAGAAGTAGCGGGCTGCGGAGCAGCCTGCTATACGCTAGCCAGCGCACGAGGCGCTGAGGGATGCTCCGGCGAGTGGCGCCCTCGATCTGCGCCAGGGCGCCTTCGATCAGGCGGCCGTATTGAACGCCCGACGGGCAGGCCGTTTCGCAGGACCGGCACGCCAGGCACAGCTCGATGTGCTCGATGTAGTCGTCCGAGATCGGGCTTCGGCCTTCGGAGACTTCCACCATCTGGTAGATCCGCCCGCGCGGCGAGTCCATTTCGACGCCGAGTTCGCGGTAGGTCGGGCAGGCATTGAGGCAGAGCCCGCAATGCACGCACTTGCGGAGGTCGGCCTCTTGGGGGACGTCCGCCGGGACGGCGACTTCGGACGGCACGTGCGAGCGAGACCCCTGTTCGAGAAGACCGAAATCCTACGTCAAGATGTCGTGATGCACCAGGCCGGCTACGTCGGTCAGCCGGAAGTCCCGGCCCGAGAAGCGGTATGTCAGCCTCTCGTGGTCCAGTCCCAGCAGGTGCAGCACGGTGGCGTGGAAGTCATGGATATGCATCCGGTTCGCCTCCGCGTGGTAGCCGATCTCGTCGGTGGCTCCGTAGCGGAAACCCTTCTTCACCCCGGCCCCGGCCATCCAGATCGTGTAGCCGTAAGGGTTGTGGTCGCGGCCGTCGCCTCCTTGGCTGACCGGCGTGCGGCCGAATTCGCCCGCCCAGATCACCAATGTCTCATCGAGCATCCCGAGTGACTTGAGGTCCTTGAGCAGGCCGGCGATGGGCTTGTCGACCTCCGCGGCATTGGCGTTGTGGCGGTTGAAGAGATCGGAATGCTGGTCCCACTTGTAGGAGTGAGTGCATTGCACGAAACGCACGTCGCGCTGGCTCAACCGGCGGGCCAGCAAGCACTGCCAGCCGAAGTCTGCCGTCACCGGATCGTCGAGGCCGTAGAGCTTGCGCGTGGCCTCGGATTCCTTCTCCACCTCGAATGCCTCGGGAGCCTGCACCTGCATGCGGAATGCGAGTTCGAACGACTGGATGCGCGCTTCCAAGCGCGGATCGAACTTGCGCATCTCGGCGTGCCTCCGGTTGACGTTGCGCAGCATGTCGAGTTCGTACCGCTGCTTCTCCTGCGACAGGCCCTTGTTCACCAAGTATTCGATCGGCTCCCCTTGCACGTCCGAGACGTTCAGCCCGGCATGGCCGATCGGCGTCCCTTGGAACGAGCCCGGCAGAAACGCCGACGACCAGTTCTTGGCGCCTCCATGGGACAGGGCAGGCTTGATGGTGACGTAGCCGGGGAGGTTCTTGTTCTCGGTTCCGAGGCCGTAAACCGTCCACGAGCCAAGGCTCGGGCGGGTGAACGTGCTGGAACCTGTGAAAGTCTGCAGCAGCGCCGCGCCGTGGTCGACACCCTCGCCGACCATAGAATGCACGAAGCACATGTCGTCCACGCATTCGCGCACGTGCGGGAACAGCTCGCTGACCTTGATGCCGCTCTGGCCGCCCGGCTTGAAGTCCCACAGAGGCTTCATCAACGGCCCCGGCTCCTCGTCGTCAAAGGCCAGCGGGCGCTCGATCGGCAGCGGCTCGCCGTGGTGCCGCTCCAGGTAGGGCTTGTGCTCGAAGGTGTCCACCGACGAGGGGCCGCCGTGCATGAACAGAAAGATCACGCGCTTCGCGCGCGGCTGGAAGTGGGGCTCGCGCACCGCCAGGGGGTTGGCCGGGTCGAATTCGACATTCGCCGCCATGGCGCGGTTCCGCTCGAACAGGCCGCCGAGCGCCAGCATGCCGAAACCGCAGGCCGAGTCGCGCAGCATGGCCCTGCGGGTCGTCGGCTGGACCGCGTTCATGTGCTCGATCATCCGCTTGTAATCCATCGCTCGCGCCGCTCCCTGAAGTCGTTTCTTCTCGTTCTTGGCCGGTTTCAGTCCACGTAGATGAAGTCGTTCGAGGCGAGCAGGATGCGGCAGTAGCTCTGCCAGGCCTCCTGCGGCGTCGAGCCGTCGAAACGCGCGGTGTAGTTGCCGACATACGACAGGGCCGAATCGATCTCGCCCGCGTCCGGCTCCCGCGTCAGCACCGCCATGAAAGCGCGGCGGGCGCGTTCGGTTTCAGTCCAGGCGGGGTCTTCCAGCAGGTGCTCGGCCAGATTCCCGGCGCGCGAGGCCACGAAGTCGCTGTTCATCATGAAGAGCGCCTGCGGGGCCACGTTGGTCACCGGGCGCTTGCCCATAGACGTGACCGCGTCGCCGAAGTCGAAAAGGTTCAGCAGGGTCGGCAGGTTCGCCCGGCGCAGCGGCAGGTAGACCATGCGCCGCGCCGAGGTGGTCGGGTCGATGCTGAGCCGGGAGTTGGAGTTCTCGCGGTCTGTGCCGAAGCCAGACTGCAGCGTGCCGCCCGTGGTCAGGTCGAGCGAGTTGTCGATTGCCAGCATGCCGTCCCGCATTTCCTCGACATCGAGACGGCGCCGGTTGAAATGCGACAGCCACTGGTTGGCCGGATCGTTCTTGGCCGCCGCCGCGCTTGCCGCGCTGTCCATGCGGTATGCGCTTGAAAGCATGATCTTGCGGTGCATTTCCTTGATCGACCAGCCCTCCTGCACGAATGTCGAGGCCAGCCAGTCGAGCAGCTCCGGATGCGTCGGTGGCGTGCCGAGCTTGCCGAAGTTGCTGGGCGTTCGCACGATCCCCTCGCCGAAGTGCTTCTGCCAGATGCGGTTGGCCATGACTCGGGCAGTCAAGGGGTTGGATGGCGAGGCGATCCAGTCCGCCAGTTCGAGGCGTCCGCTTCCGCTGCTGGCCGGTGTTTGGTCGAATCCGGCGATGATCGCTGGAAAGACCCTTGGCGCTGCCTCGCCCTTGGCGTTGTAGTCTCCGCGCACGAACACTCTTTGCTCCACCGGCTGGCCCTCTTCGACGGCGTTCGCCATCGGGGGCTCCGGCAAGGCGTTGGCCTCGAGCTCGGCAACCTCCACTCGCAACTTCTTGATCGTGGCCACGGTCTCGGGCTTCAGGATCGCGTTGCGCTCTTCGCCTGCAAAGCGCAAGGGTGCGTTCTTGTCGTGATACACGTCATAGAAAAAGCGATCCCGTCCCGGCAAAAAGCGCGGCTTCGGGGGCGGGGGCATGGTGCCGGTCCGGATTAAGTCGATGGCACTTTCCCGCCAGCGTCGGATCGTGTGGTGCCACTCTTCGAGCGTCTTCGCAAAGGCCTGCTGGTAAGCGGCCGCTGCCTCGGAACGCTTCGACGCCATTGCGTCGCGCCACGCGGCCAATTGCCCGCGCGGCACGTCTGCAGGCTTGAGGTACGCGATCCATTTCCCGAGCTGGGTCGGATCGAGGTCGCGCTCCGCCGCGAGCTCGGCCTCGTCGGCACCATCTTCATAGACCTCGCGAGCCGCCAGCATGTAGTCTGCGATCCGGCCCGCAACCCCGTCGACGTAGTGCTCGAGTTCGATGTCAGCCAAGTTGTCCAGCTCGATGCGCTTGTTCTTGATGACGCGCTGCTCAGCCTCGTAGCGGTTGTAGACATCCTGCTCCACCAACGGCTTGAACAGCAGTGCCGAGACGTGCCTGGAAGGGTCTTTGAAACTGCGGGTCGAGGCGAAGATTCCGGCCAGCGAGTAATAGTCCTTGGTCAGGATCGGGTCGAACTTGTGGTCGTGGCAGCGGGCGCAAGCGACCGTCAGGCCCAGCATGCTCTTGGAGACGACCTCGATCTGCTCGTCATACACGTCGTAGAGCATGCGCTGCTTGTCCTGCTGCGCGATGGCCTTCGGGCCGAGCGCCAGGAAGCCGGTGGCGATGATGCCGCGTTGGTTGACCTTGCCGCGATCGCTGCCGGGCAGCAGATCGCCGGCGATCTGTTCCCGCACGAATTGGTCGTAGGGCATGTCGCTGTTGAATGCCTCGATGACGTAGTCGCGGTACTTCCAAGCGTACGGATAGCGGTGATCCTCGTCGTTGCCGGTCGAGTCCGCATAGCGGGCAACGTCCAGCCAATGGCGGCCCCAGCGCTCGCCGTACGACGGCGATGCGAGCAGGCTCTCCACCACGCGCTCGTAAGCTCCCGGGGAAGCATCCTTGAGGAACGCCTCCGCCTCTGCCGGAGTCGGCGGCAGTCCCGTCAAGTCGAATGTCGCCCGGCGCAGCCAAGTCAGCTTGTCGGCCGGCGCGTTGGGTTGCAGGCCGTGCTCTTGCATCTTGGCCAGCACGAAGCGGTCGATCGGGTTCTGGTTCCAGGCGGGATTGTCCACTGTTGGCGGATCGCGATGAACCACCGGCTGGAACGCCCAGTAGTTCTTCTGCTCGTCGGTGAAGATGCCTTGCTGGCCCTCCGGGATCATGGCCTCGTGCTGTTCTGCCCCGGGCCATGGAGCGCCCCGCAGGACCCAGTCGCGCAGGATCGCCAACTCGTCGTCGGGAAGCTTGCCGCCGGGCGGCATCTTGATGCGAGCTTGGTAGCCGACGATCGCGAGCAGGCGGCTGGACTCCGGATCCTGCGTCGAGATCAGCGCAGCCTCGTCGCGGGCCTTCAAGAAGCCCTGCACGTCCGAAAAGTCGACATTGCCGCTCTTCAACTGAGCGTTGTGGCAGATCTGGCACTTCGCGACCAGCAGCGGGCGCACATGCTTCTCGAAATGCTCAAGCGATTCCGACTCTGCGCCAGGTACGGGCAGGCAGGCCAGCAACGCAACCAAACCCGTTCGGATGGCGGCCTTCGAGTACCGGGCGCAACTGTACAGCATTCGGGGATTCATCTACAGGCCGCCCAAACTGATAATAGCGAAGTATCGATTTCCGTTGCGCTTCCGGAATGAGATCCAGGCTCTGAATTGCGGCGCAGGCTGGCCGAAACTTTCCGGGTCCCGGGGTGTTCTCCCTACATGGGCGGTGTCTCGGCGCGGGTGGCATGACCGACTCAGTCGAGTTTGAGAGCCTAGCCCATGTTTAACATTGGATTTTAGGATGTGATTGATTAACAGGGAGTTAGACCGCTCCAGAAAGCGCGACTTGCACTACAAAGTGCGCGCTAATGAAATTGGGGCCGGATTCAGAGCAGGATCTTGCAGGTCTGGCCGGGGAGTTCGTCGATCCCCAGAGCCTCGTACAACTGCTGCAACTCCGCCTCCGGCTGCGTCGTCTGGCGCACGTGCAGCGTCTGCCCGTTAGCGCACTGCAGAGTGGTCGTCACGCGCCGTTGCGTGGCAAACACCTGCCGCAAGCTCGCCCAGCTGGAGTGCTCGCCGTGCTGGCGCAGTTTGCGCCGGATCACCTGCACCGCCTGGTAGGCCAGCACGGTGATGAACAGGTGCCCTTCCGAGCGCTCCGGCTTGTGGTGGTACACCGGCCGCAGGCCCAGTTCCGATTTCAGGCTGCGGAACACCGCTTCCACGTCCGTCAGGCCCACGTAGGCCCGCCACATCGCCTCCGCCTCCCAACTCGTGTCGTTGCTGCGCAGGCTGTACACCCCCGGGTGCGTCGCCCGCGAGCCCTCTAGCGGCTGCCGCTGCCAGCGCACCGCCGTCACCTTCTGCTCGCTCTGGTCCGTTTCCAGCGTGACCTTGTAATGTTGTGAAGCGCCCTTGCTGCGCTCCTGCAGCCGCCCCAGGCGCTGCTGGATCGCAGCCAGCTTGCGCCGCGCTTTCGGCCGCGACAGCCCCGCGTGCAACTGCTCCAAGCTTTCCTCGAAGCGCTGCGCCCGCCGATCCTCGATCGCTCGCTCCTTCTTCTCCCGGGCCTGCGAATAGCAGTACAGCCGCACCTGCCGACCGTCTTCGCCCAGCACCCGCTCGACCTGCACCTGCCCCCCCGAGGCGGTCTGCACAGACTCCGCCCGGGCTTGCTCGAAGCGCCGCTGGCCCTCCCGGCTGACCGCCAGGTAGCGGTAGCCCTGCTCGTCCAGCCAGGCCAGCGTTTGCTCGGTCGCGATGCCGCGGTCCATCACCACCAGCGCGCCGCGCCCCGCGCCCAGCCGCTCCAGCATGTCCTGCAGGGTCGATGCCTCCTGCACATTGCCGGCGAACACCTGCGAACGGCGCACGAAGCCGCTGCCGTCGAGCACCAAGGCGAGCGTGAGCAAGGGGCAGTCCGAGCGCCGCTCCTTGGAATGGCCGCGCTGGGCCAGCGGCTGGCGCAGGGCCTCGCCCTCAAAGTAGGTGTTGGTGAGGTCAAACAGGGTGATGCTGGGCTGCAAATCGAACAGCGACAGACTGGTTTGGAAGACCTGCTGCTCGATCGTCTGACGGTCCTTTACGAGGGCGTCGGAGGCGCGGTAGAGCTGCATGTGGGAGATCGGCTCGAAGGGCTGGTCGAGCAGTTCGCCGAGGGCGGACTCGCTGCGCAGCCAGCGGTTGGCGGCGCGTTCGGAACCGACGCCGGCGAGGCGGCCGATGACCGAGCCCAGGGCACAAGCGAGCAGTTGGCGGGACAACCCGAGCGAGCGCAGCAAAGCGGGCAGCCCGAGTTGCTGCAGGGCCCACAGGGCGGCGTGCTCGACGCCGACCGAGCGGGGGCGCTCGCAGCGCAGGGAATCGGCCTCGACGTAGAGCAGCTCGGAGGGGCTGTCGTCGCCGAGGGAGCCGTGGAAATCGATAAGTTGGCGGGCGAGTTGTCGGGCGCGCGCGAGCAGGTCAGCGGCAGCCGCCCGGGGCGGGAGAGGTCGTCCGGTGGCGATGGCTTCGATGAGCTGGCAGAGCAGCGGCCAGTGCTCGGCGGGGACGTCGAAGCCGGCGCCGAGATTGAGCAGGGTTTTCTGGCGGGGGCGGCCAGCGACGCGCACGGAGCGGACGAGGCGGTGGTTGGCATAGCTGGTGCCATTGGGAGCGCGGCGGTAGGGGGAGCGGCGAATGAACACTAGGCGCAGGCTAGCAGGGCTGGGCGCGGGAAGTCCAGCAAATCCGGCCCCGATAACTCATTTTCTGGCCCTACACATTCTGGCACTACAGATTTGGAAACCAGCCTCGAAAGCGGAAATCATCGAGATCCAGCAGGCCTGAGATGCTGCGGCCCAGAGAGCCGCCGAGCGGTCCTGCAGCGGGGTTTCACAGCCGCTTGCGGCTGTGCCGGGATGGGTGCGAGCGGGCTGGGCTGGGAGTGCGGGCCGCGCCGGGGCGAATCGCGGCCAAGCCGCCGCAGCGGCGTGGCAATGGCTCCCCCGGGGGCCGTCCGCAGCCTCGGCAGCGGGGCGGGAAGGCCCCGTCAAGGCGTGCGTTCTTGCGCCGTAAACTACTGCTTGACAGTTGGTTACGCTCCATGTTCGGTGATCGACGCGGCGGGCGCGAAGATTCCCGGAAGCGCGTCCAATGGCGGTGGGTGCCAGACCTGTTGCTTCCGCCGACAACAGGAACCAGTCCGCGGTCTGATCGCGGTCGGACCGCAAGCGCCAAGCAGGTTCAGTTGTCCGGGCCGCACCAAACCTACGTCGGTTATCGGGCGAGTGCCCGCCCTAGACCACACCAAATCGAGTCTCAGCTTGCCGGGCATAGAACGCAGTTGGGCCGCCCTTGCGATCCGAAAATGTTAAACATGGGCTAGTCCCGCCGACTCAGAACATAGTGGATCTTGTGAGATTCGGCATGAACAGTCGGTTCCGGAAGTACTGATCTCACAAGTTCCGTGATTTTCGTCGGTTTGCGCAGCCTATTGAAGTCCCTCGAGTTCAGGTAGCCCCCTCGGGCTCCCGTAAGGATGAAGGGTCTATGTGCGAGGATGCGACGCGTCACGACATCCAGATCCTGCCGGTAGACGATCGTCCGCAAGAGTCGACTGCCGACTTGATTGACGTGTCCGAGACCTTAGACACCGCCGTCATGGCTGGGATGGGCGACGACGCGACCGCATCAATCACGTACACTTGCGCGAGTTCCGTGTGCAGGTGCCGTATTTCAAGCACCTCGAGGTGCCTCATAGTGCGGGAGGTTGTGACATGCTCGCGTGCATGAAGGCTCTTAAGGAGGTCGGGTGCCTGTGATTCCGGATCACGGCTTGGAATTCAACGACGACACTGTCGGATCCCAGATGGGTTGGGCTCTCGCCATCGGCTATCTCCGAGCTGTCCAGCACGCTACCGAGCCGTCGTCTGGCTTCACGTCCGTAGGCGCGCGCCCGGAACGTTGCCTCTCGCACATTGCTAGGAGTCAACAAGTCAGGGTGAAAGGAGGATCTGATGGGAGCAACGCTTCGTGTCGAAGTTGGGGTGACGTCGGCCTCCCTCCCGGCCACACGCGCCAACTCGTCCCGATGGACATAGCGACCGCGTTGGTCGTCCATTACCTTTGCGGCCCCTTCAACAACATCCAGATCCTTTGCCGCGCAGGCTTGCCCTTTGTTGGGTTTGAGTTCCAGATCTTGAGCAACACGGGTTTCACAGCGGCCGATGTCGTGCGATTTATGAGGTTGCCCTCCATCCGCGTCGTCTATGGCGATCAGACGCCGCACACTTGCGTTTCCGGTAGCGTATTAGGTAGGTACCACGCTCGCCATGACGACACGGGACTCTTTTTCTCGACGCAACCAGTACGCAAGGAGGAGCAAGGAGATCACGATTAGAGAAGACGCTCCGGATGGGCTTCGAGCGACGGTGATTCAGACCGCAATAGACCTTGGCTGGCTCCCATCAACGGTGCGCGAGGTCGTTTGCCGAGTATTGCGGGAACGCCCTGATCCGAACAACTGGAGCGAACGACCGAATATCTTGGGCGAGGTGCAGGACCGGATCCATAGCTGCGAGTGGTTCGAGGTCTACGACATCATCGAGGCACTGCATGCCAAATTCACGGAGTATGATCGCGACCGGCGTAGGAACAAAGCGGCCAGGTTCTCCGAAGAGATCAATGACTACTTCGTTCAGAAAGGTGTTGGCTGGCAACTAGTGAACGGGCAAGTGGTCGCGCGGGGTGACGAAGCGTTCGAGACTGTTGTGAAGAAGGCGGCGGAGGTACTGGACGATAGCGGTCGGCCCACAGCGTCTAGTCACTTTCATGAAGCGATACGGGATTTGTCGGGTCGGCCAGACGCCGATTTGTCGGGCGCTATCTTCCACGCCATGGGTGCGCTGGAGGCCGTTGCGCGCGACCTCACCGGTGATCCCAAGGCGACACTTGGGCAGGTGATCAAGCGGCATCCGGAGTTGCTACCGAAGCCGCTTGATACAGCCGTTTCACAACTGTGGGGTTACGCCTCGAACGAAGGGCGTCATGTGCGAGAGGGCCAGAAGCTGAATCGCGAAACGGCCGAGCTCGTGGTCGGCTTGGCGGCAGTAATGGCAAGCTATCTGACGCGCAAGTAGAAACGCTGTCCGGCGTGGCACAGGTCGACCGCCGTGGTAACCAGCCGTGATAGTTTAGTCCGAACGGCGTTCCTTACCTAGCTGAAGCCGTAAGTGCCGGACATTGCGATCGTGGGGTTCGGCTTTGTAGAACCAGTACAGCGACAAGTCAGAACCGACTGATCCTCCATTGGTCTCGACCGGTCGCCGCTCCCAGCGGTCGAGTTGTGGCGGTTGTCGCACGCACTAACAACGTCTTGGAACACTTCTTCGCCAGCGCCAAGCAGGGCTTGCGCCGCCGTCTTGGGCGGGCCCATCTGGGCCGCGACATGGAAGACCAGCCGGCCCAAGCGTCCTTCGTCTCCAACCAGCGCGATCCCGACTATGTGCGCATCGTTTGCGGCACCCTTGACCAATTGCCCCAAGCCTTCGCTGCCTTGGAGCGGCCACCCGCCAGCCACCCGCCACGCTTGCAGCGCAACAATCGCGATGCCGTTCTGCGGCGGCGCAATCGGGCTTGGGAGAAAGGGGCTACACTGGGTCCGCCCCCGCCGTCAAGCGCACACCATACCGCCTCAACTAAATCTGTAGCGGAATTCTGACGCGGTAGCGCACTGGGCGTGGACCTAAGGCTGCTTGATGGGGGTGCGAACCTAGTCGAGGAGAGCAGAACATGCCCGCCCGCGTCCTACAGCTACGCATGCTTGAAGATGCCCTCGACTACAACGGCGATCCAGGTATTGTGGTGCTCCTGACAGGTGGCGGGGCTGGTTACCTAGAAGGGGCTGGATTTCATAGCACTCTGGAGCTCATGTACAAACGTCGCTGGTGCATCGAGACCTTTCGTGGGCGCATTCTTGCAACCAACGGATGCGCTCTTGGGCGCAAGAGCACGGAGTGTTTGTACCGCTGGACGAATTCTACGAGTCCATCACGTTCACGGAGCCCTCCCGCCCGGGGCATGAACTCGCCCCCGAACGGAGGTCGAGCAAATTGGACTTGTCGAGACGGCCGATGGCATAGGAGGCTGGTCGACTCGCCTGAGACTGATTCACGAACTCGCCATGTCGGCCACTGGCGTGACGGTTTCCTTGGCTGTGAAGTGTTAGGGCCGCAAAGGACTACGGCCTATCGGCCCGTCCACAAAATTGGAGCCAATCCACTTCTGCGGATGACCCAAAATCGCCATCGTCAACTGCCATGTCAGCATCGATCCCCTCCGCTGTGCCTAGATTTCGATTCCAGAGCTAAGGCTCTCGCAGGAGGCTTCCGTGCTCGTCGACCGTACACGTGACATGGTCTACACTATCGATGCTTGGACCCAAGCGTTTGTGGGCCTGTCTGCGTGTCTGATGTCTTGTCACCTAGCTAACGTCCCCGACCAAGGAGTCGGCTGTGCTTGAGACTGCGGTCCGAGAAGCCGTAGACGTAGTAGGCGCCGGTGTGGTGAAAACTGTCGCTGTCAATCTCGTCAGTGCAGTCATAGGGGGCGTGGTCCTAGCACTGTTGTTCTTCTTATTGAAAGAGAAGTGTTTCTCGCTTCCCGAGATCGCTGGCCGATGGTACTTTGAGATACGCACGGAAAAGACGGCATATAAACCATACCAAGACATGAAACTCACGTACGTCGCCATGCTCTGGCGTGAGGGCCATGTCGTTCACGGCACCGTCGAGAAGATTCATGAGGAATCGTCTACCGGCAATAAAGATTATGTTGGGCCTAACCGGACCCGCGGCGAAGTCCGTGGATATATAGAAAAGAAGTACTTGTTCAGCAGCGACCGACTATTCCTTCACATAGTAGAAGAGGGCAGCCGTGAGTCGACATATTATCATGAGTTGATCTTTAGGCCTCGGCGGGGTATGGATGGAAGATTTACATCAACAGTAGCGGATCAAGATGGTTCGGTCTCATGGCAGAGAGATCCCTTGCAACATTCCTAACGTTCCTTGCGGCACCCATCGTTTGGCTCGCGAAGAGTGCGGAGGAGTGGAACGCGTATGGGATCTGCGCAGACATCGAGAAGTGCCTTCACGTAGTCGATTCGCAAGACGCCCTGCTCCCAAATTCGTTCATTGTCTCGCTCATCGCCGCCGAGGATCATCGAAACGACCTTCATCCGGGCGTCGACCCTCTTTCGATCCTGAGAGCAATCTACGTACGTTGCCGATTTGGCGCGGTGCAGGGAGCGAGCACTATCGAGCAACAGTTCGTGAGAGTTGTTTCCGGACGCTTTGAACGCACGCTAGCTCGCAAGGTGTATGAGCAGGCACTGGCTATCTGTGTTTCGCGCCGCCGAACGAAGGTGCAAATTGCAAGTGCGTATCTAATGGTTGCTTACTACGGTACGGGGATCGTCGGTATAGAAGGTCTGCGGGCAAGACTTGGAACCGACTTATGGTCTTCTGATACTGATCGTACCCAAGCGATGATAGCTAGACTCAAGTATCCCGAACCGTCGCGGCCGACGGCGAAGTGGCGATCGAGGATCCGGGCACGAGTGGCCTATATTGAACGCCGGACCGCAAAGCTAGGTCGAAGGGGCTGAGTGGTCTCGATTCAGTCGCGAAACATGCTAAATGCGATGTTCGGGCGTTCGCAACCCACCGGCGCTCGTCCTCGGTCACCTTTCGTCCTTCATCCCCCCCCACCGGCCGGAGTGGCGACTTGGCGGGGTCGCGGCACCCCTGACGCACGACCAGTCTCAGGCTTTGGTACACCTTTCATTTCAGTTGACTGGAGCTTCGTTCCTGTGGCCCAACTCCATGTGCAAACGTGACGGCCTAGGTCCGAAATAGGAGCGGGAAGCGGGATGTCTTCTCCGAACAGATCCAGGTACGCTTCGAAGGTGTGCGGGATGACTGTAACTGAGGTGGTCCGATGTGTTTAGACCACTGGTCGGTGAATTTAAGGTGGACTCCGCTACTACTCTGGACTACCGACCGCAGTGATTGTACCTCAAGACACGGTCATCATCATCCCGTCTCCTTTCCTGCCTCCGCGGTTGCAGGTGCAGGACTCTGGACCTCTCCGAACGGGTCTGCCTGTGCCAAATTTGGACGGGCAGGCTCCTCGGCCTGGCGGCCCTGCTGGATCCGCTCGCAACGGCGCAGGCTGAACTCCAAATGCGGCCAGTACGAGTCCGGGAACGACTCCGTCCGCACCTCCTCCACCAAGCTGGCGAAGTAGCGCAGGCTGCGGACCGGCTCGCCGCGCGGCCGATCGAGCAGGCTCATCGACTTGCGCACGCTGCCCAGCAGAATCGCCCGTCGCACCGTTTCCAGCGACACCCCCGCGCGGTGCCAGTCTGCCGCCAAGCGTTCGTCGGCCGGTCCGAACCGACCCTGCACGCAGGCCGGCTGACAGAATATCCGGCGCACCTCCGTGACATACGTGCCGACGTCTGCGACCGTCTGCTCGGACGGCTCGGCTTCCGGCTGCCTCGCCACTTCATACGGCCAGTACTGCGGGCACACCTTCAGCCGCGAGCGGCGATGCTGGTTGGGCGCAGCTTGCAGCGCGCAGATCCCCTTGGCCTCCAATTCGCGCAGGCAGCGTCCCAGCGTCGAGCGGCTCTTGCCCAGCTGCCGGGCCAGCCCGTCCCGCTCGAACTCCAGACAGCCGTCGGCCCGCCTGGCCCTCAGGCATACGTGTGCGAACACCTTGAAGGCCGTGTCACTGAGCTCGTCCAGCGCTCGCTCGAAGCCCGCACCGGCCGCGAACCAACCGCGCTGGCCGCGCTTCAGTCGTACTCTCGGCTTCATCTTGCACCTCCTTGCTGCTGCAGTGCCTGCCACGGCGTCCGCCCCCCCAGCGCCGAGTGCGGCCGCAGGTGGTTATAGAACGCCAGCCATTCCGAGATCACCTCCCGCGCCGCGAATCCGTCCACAAGCTCCTGCAAATACACCGCTTCGTACTTCAGAGAGCGCCACAGCCGCTCGATGAACACGTTGTCCAGCCAGCGGCCCCGGCCGTCCATCGAAACCCGCACGCCGGCCTGCTGCAGACAGCCCGTGAAGGCCTGCGAGGTGAACTGGCTGCCTTGGTCGGTGTTGAAGATGCCCGGTGCACCGAACTGCTCCAGCGCCGCCTCCAGCGCCAGCAGGCAGAACTCCGTGTCCAGCGTGTTCGACAGCTCCCAGCTCAGCACCGCGCGGCTCAACCAGTCCATCACGACTACCAGGTACAAGAAGCCCCGCTGTAGCGGGATGTAGGTGATGTCCGCGCACCACGCCTGGTGCGGCCGCTCGATCAGCACGTCCCGCAGCAGGTACGGATACACCCGGTGCCCCGGCTCCGGCCGACTCGTGCGCGGCTTGCAGTAGACCGCCTCCAAGCCCATCGTGCGCATCAACCGCCGCACCTTGTCCCGGCCGACCGGGTAGTTTTCTCGCTGCAGATGCCGGCTCATCTGCCGACTGCCGTAAAACGGGTGCGCCAGCGACAACTCGTCGATCCGCCGCATCAGCGCCAGCTGCTCCGGATCTGCCTCCCGCGGCTGGTAGTACAGCCCGGAACGACACACCCCCAGCAAGCGGCATTGCAGGCGCAGGCTGGCCTGCGGGTGGTCGCGCTGCACCAAGTTCTTCCGCGTGGTCCGGCTCAGCGTTCCCACGCGGACTTCAAAAAATCCCGCTCGACCACCAGCTGCCCGATCTTCTCGTGCAGCTTGCGGATCTCCGCCTCCCGCTCATCCTGGCCGGGCCCAGCACCCCGCTCGAACAGTTCCGCCAGCCGCTCGCTGGCGGTGCGCTTCCACTGGCTCACTTGGTTCGGATGCAGTTGGTGCCGCGCCGCGATCTGCTGCACGGTGCGGTCCCCACGCAAGGCTTCCATCGCCACCCGCGACTTGAACGCTGCCGTGAACGTCCGTCTTTTTGGCATCGTTGACTCCTTTCAACCCAGGCGGAGTCCACCTTAGCGTATGGTCTAAAATCCCCGGACCACCTCTAACTACGACTGCGAAATGGAAAGAATCTGATCGCGGTGAGACTGCTAGACCGAAGTTCCGGGCCAGAAGCGAAGGGAACTCCTTGTAATGCATTGCCTTATCGGGATTTGGAGTTGTCCTGCACTGGGAACGTTCGGACCAGTTCAAGCGCACGCTTCTGCAAAGCGCTCGGTTCCGTCAGCCGCTCCACGGTGGGCCCGTTGGCGTCGTCCTGCAGGCGGCATTGATGGCGACAGCGCGTGCCCAGCACCTGCAATAACGTCGAGAAGCTGTGCAGTTCCAAGCCCTGCGCCGTCTTGCGACGGTTCTTTTTCGCTTGCACTTCCTGGCGCGGCTTCGCCGCCGCGACCGGATCCCGCCGCGCCTGCCAGCCCGCCAAGTCCTCGTCTTCGAACAGCAGCTCGGCCAAGGCTTGCCGCAGGTGCCACTCCACGTAGTACGCCAGCAGGCACAGCAGCAGGTGGGCCCGCACGCGCTGCTCGCTGCGATGGCGGATCGGGCGCACCTGCAAGTCCACGGTCTTGAGGCAGCGGAAGGCGCTCTCGACGCGCGTTAGCTGCTTGTAGCTGCGCACCACATCTTCCGCTGCCAGATCGCTCTGGCTGGCACGGATCACGTACAGGCCGTCCAAGGCCGCCTCGCGCTCGATCGAGTGCGCGTCCCGGCAGAACTGCAAGCTGCCGTCTGCGATCTGGGTCTGGAAGTGCTTGGCGACCTTGGAACGCTGCTTGGCGCGCCCCACCTTCTCGGCGATGGCGGCCTCCAGCAGCGGCTTCTTGGTGCGCCGCGCCACTTCGCGCTGGATGCGCGCCAGGTCTTGCTCGGCGGCCTCCAGCAGCGCTTCGCGCTTGTGCCGGCGGCGCTCGGCCAAGGCCGGGTTGCAGCACACGATGAGGCGCTCGTCGGGGTACAGCGGGGAGTGGATCTCGGCTAGGTTGCGCTCGTCGAAGAGCGACATCTGGACGCTGCCTTGCTCGGCCAGGCGGCGGATGTCGTGGTGGCGCAGGGCCGAGATCCAGCCCAGGCCGGGGTAGTCGCGCAGGGTCTGGATCTGGGTGTCGGTGAGCATGCCGCGGTCGCCCACCAGCACCAGCCGCTGGAGGCCGAAATGCTGGCGCAGGGCCTGGACCTGGTCCGGCACCGTGGCCGGATCGGCGGTGTTGCCGGGATAGGCCCGCACGGCCAGCGGGCGACCCTGCCGGTCGGCCAGCACGCCGTAGACCACGATCGGTCGGCCGCGCTTGCCGTCGCGGCTGTAGCCGTAGCGCATCAAGGGGCAGCTGTGGCCTTCGTAGTAGCTGCTGGAGACGTCGTACAGCACCTGGGCATCGTCTTGCAGGTGGCGCTTGGCGAGGCGTTGCTCGATGCGGTCCTGGCGCTGCAGCAGCCAATCCATGGCCTGGTAGAGGGCGTCTTCGTCGGCGTCCTGCAAGTCGAGTTCCTCGGCCAGAGTGGTGGCGTGCCAGAGGCGGGTGGTGGCGAGCTTGGAGGCCGGGTGGAGCAGGCGCTGGGCAATCATGGCCAGCACGGCGGAGCGCTGGGGGGAGGAAGCACGATCGAGCAATTTGGGCAGGCCGAGGCGGCGGCAGGCCTCCAGCACGAGTTCGACATGGCCGTGGGGGCGGGAGCTGACGATGGTGAAGGCTTGGTCGAGGCTGACGAGGGGCTGGTTCTTGAGCAGCTTGCGGAGGGCGTTGATCTTGGCGGGGGGCCAGCTGGAGAGATTGGCAAGGGTGCGCTTACGGACCTTAGAGCCTTCGCGCCAGCCTTCGCGGAGGAGGATGGCTGGGGGTGAGGAGCGGTTGGGGACGACTTCCACATACATGGGAATACTATATCACAGATTACGGCATAAAATCAAGCAATAAAAACATCAAACAATCACCACAAAAGTCCATTACATGGGAACAATAGACACTCCGCAAGCGCTTGGAAAGCAATCTAGGCCCTTTGGAATCAACGAGTTAGCGCGAGATCAAGCGACAAAATCGCCCGGAACTTCGGGCTAGAAAGGGACACAAGGGGCCTAAGCCCTTGTATAGCAGGCAGTTACAAATCTTGAGAGCAGCATGTCACTTCGTGCGATGTGCTAAAGTCTGAGTCTACGTTGTTGAATTTCAGATAGATTCGTGCGGACTTTTTCAGATTATTTCCTGCTGTAGTGGAGAAATTTTTCAAGTAGATTCGCTACTGCAGGAGGGAGTTAAGGGCAATCAGCGGCGGTGCGGTCGGGGAAGGGAGTCGACGGCGGAGGTTTTCCGGAAGTAGAGATAGGCGGCGTGTTGTAGCCGGGTCGCGGGGGTGCGATCGGGCAGTCGATGGGGGTGAATAGGGACAGCTAGCGTGGCTGGGAGCGGCGCAGCAGATCGTTCCAGTCCTTGGCGCCGACCGGCCGGAGGCGGCTGCAATGGGGGGTGTGGCGGCGGAGGGAGTCGGCGGCTTGGTCGCCGGCGCGGTCGGCGTCGTAGGCACACAGGATGCGCGGTGCGCGGAAGGCTTGCAGCCAGGGCGGGAGAGAGGTCGCGATGCCGGCGGTGGAGGCGAGCAGGGTATCGGGTGGCAAAGTGGGAGCCAGCAGGCGGAGCGCGGCGAGGGCGTCGAGGGCACTCTCGACGAGCAGGATGGCATCGAGATCGTCGATGTTGGCCGGCAGCCAGAAGCCGCCACGGGCCTTGCGGGAGCCGGGCGCCATGCCCTTGAAGGTGCGGCCGTCGGGAGCCGGGCGGGTGCCGACGAGCTCGGCGCCGACGGGATGTTGGTGGCGGTCGCGACAGACGAAGACGGCGTTGCGGCGGGAATCGGCGTAGAGGATGCCCTCTTGGCGGCAACGCTCGAGCAGGGCGGGGTCGAGCCCGCGGGCGGTGGCCAGGAAGTCACGCACGGGGTCCCAGAGGCGGTCTGCGGGGGGTGGCAGGCGCAAGCCGTGGCGGCGAGCGGGCGGGGTGGCAGGCGCAGGCTGGGGGAGGCCGCCGTGGCGTTCGAGGAACTCGACGGCGGCGCGGAAGCGGCAGCCGCGCACGTGCATGACGAGATCGATGGCACCACCGCCGCCGCGCCCCTGGCGGTGGTCGAAGAACTGCGCGCCGCGGATGCTCAGCACGGAGCCGGGCCGCTTCCAGCGGGCCGGGTTGGCGGGATCCTTGCGGTAGCCGAGTTGGACGGCGAGCGGTTCGAGCGAGCCGTCGCGCACCTGCGCGGCGCGTTCGCGCCAAGGGTCGTTGAAGGGGGTCACAGGCGCACCTCGGCACAGGCCTGTTCGAGTTGCTCGGCGGAGACCTGGCGAGCCTGGGCGCAGGCTGCGGCGGCGAGGGCGAAGTGGGCGATGCGGTCGACCTGGCGGGGCAGGCCGCGCGAGGCCTGGAAGAGGGCCTCGAGGGCATTGGGCTCGAACAGCGGCAGGTCGCAGCCGGCCAGGCGCAGGCGGTGGGCGAGGTAGGGTTCGAGTTCGTCGCGGGCGAGGCCGGCGAGCTGGTGCTGCACGGCGATGCGCTGGCCGAGCGATTCGTGCACGGCCATGGCGAGGCGCTTGCGCAAGGAGGACAGGCCGGACAGCAGCAGGCACAGGCAGCGCTCGGCATCCATCTGGAAGTTGGTGAGCAGGCGGAGCTCCTCGAGCACGTCGTTGCGCAGGTTGTGGGCCTCGTCGATGATCAGCACGGGCAGCTGGTGGGCCTCGCGGGCGAGGCGGGCGATTTCCTCGCGCAGGGCGCGGAAGGCGGGAGCGCGGGAGCGCTCCGGCTGCAGGCCGAGTTCCCAGGCCAGGGTCTGGTACATGTCCAGCACCGAGCCGGTCGTGAGCGCGACGTAGGCGACGCGGAAGAGGCCGGGGTGCAGGCTGGCGGCGAACTGGCGGCAGGCGGTGGTCTTGCCGCAGCCGACCTCGCCGGTGAGCAGGCCGATGCCGCGCAGTTCGAGCAGGTGCTGCAGGCGGGTCTGGGTCTCGATGCCGGCCTGGGCGGGGAACAGCTCGTCGGTTTCGGCGGGGGTCTGGAAGGGGTAGCGGGTGAGGGCGAAATGCTGTAGGTAGGTCATTGCCGGGGAGGCTCCTGGGAGGTGTCCGGGCGCTCGAGCGCGCTCAGGCGCAGCGGCGGGGCCGGGGCGCTGGCGTCCGCGCTGCGGTCGTCGGCAGCGTCAGCGGCATCCTCGGAGCGCGGGTCGGGGGTGCGTCGGATGAGGGCGTTGGCGTGTGCGTCGAGCAAGGTCGCGCAGCCGGCCGCGCGGCCCTGGTGCAGGACCGGGACGGGCCGTCCGGGCGGTGCGGCGGGATCGACCAGCAGGACGATCCGCTGCCCGACCAGTTCGGCGCCCACCTCGTAGAGGCGGCCCTGGAAGCTGACGGTGCGGTCCTTGGCGACGCGGCGGCGGTGCTGGAAGCGGAAGATCGTGTCGAGCTCGTCGTCGGGCGGGGCCGGGCGCAGGCGGCTGGCGGCCAGCGCCCATTGGTCGAGCGGGGTGCGCTGGTGGTCGAGGCCGCGGTGGGGAGTGCGGTGGTACTCGCCTTCGATCCAGGCCCCGAGACGGCGGTTGAGGGCGTCGAGGCTGGCGCTCGCGGTCTCGTCCAGGGTCGGCAGGAACTGGGCTCTGCAGGTCCTGAAAAAACGCTCGATTTTCCCCTTTCCCTGCGGCGCGTAAGGTCTCGCATGGATCAAATGGATGCCAAGGCTGGCGCAGATCACGGACAGGTGGCGGGAGCGGTAGGAGGCACCGTTGTCGCAGTACAGTCTCTGCGGGACGCCGCGTTTGAGCAGGGCCTGGCGCAAGACGGGCAGGAACGCCTCGGCGCTTTCGGAGAAGGCGAAGGCGGCGTGCGGGATGACGCGCGTGGCATCGTCAATGACGGCCAGCAGGTAGGCCTTGCGCCGCCGCCGCCGGTCGTCGGGATCGCTGCCGACCTTGGGGCCATGCATGCAATCGGCCATCCACAGCGCGCCCGCGTCGGGGTAGCTGAAGCGGCGCCGGTCGCGGCCGTCGGGACGGTCCTTGGCCGGCCCCGTCAGGCCCTCTTGGCGCAGCAGGCGGTAGACCGTGGCCGGGGCCAGGGCGGTCGTCGCGGGCACGCTGCCGCTGGCCCGCGCCTGGCGGATCAGCGCGCGCACCGACAGCCGGCGGTTGGCCTCCTTGAGGCGCACCAGCAACTCGCAGACCGCTGGCGGCAGGCCGCGCGGCTGGCCGCGATCCTGGCGCCGCTTGGGGTACAGCGCGTCGAAGCCGCCGTCTTCGTACAAGCCCAGCCAGTCGCGGATGGTGGTGATGGCGACGCGCGTGCGACGGCTGCCGGGAATGGCGTGCGCGCGCCCGGCCTTGTCGCGGATCAGGGCCCAGCGCTGGGCCGATCCTGGCGGCAGGCACAGGATCTCCGCAATCACGCTGTAGCGGAACAGGGCGATCTCGCGCCGGAGGTCTGGGAGCTTGTCTGGCATGCTGGCGGGTCCTGGCGAGCCGTGCGGGCGGCCCGCTCTCCCGACTCTAGGCAGGCCGGCCGGGCGGCGAGCGGCCCGTCGCGTGTTGCACGGGCTGAGACGCCGGTTTGACCGCTGGAATCCGTCGCGAAAACCCGACCGGGACCGGCAGCACCGCCAGTTCTGTGGCCGCGACGGACCGCAGCGTGACCAGCACCGCAGCCGTGCCCAGAGCGCTCCCGAACGCCTCCACGGTCGGCTCCACACGCCCGCAACTCTCCGGCAACAGGGTCGTCAGCAGCGCCAGGCACAGCCGCACGCGCTCGACGCGCCGGGCGACCCAGCGCCGCGCCCCGGCCATCCCCACGTAACGCGACGAGTGCAGTCGCTTCCACCCGCCGCGCGGAAAGCCGGGCTGGACGGCCGCTCGGACCACCTGCTCGACCTCGGCCAATGTCCCGGGCAGGTGCGCTGCCAGACAGTCTGGCAACAGGCTCACCGTCTGCCCGCTCTGCGGGCATCGGAACCGCCGCACCCGCACGCCCTCGGGGATCTTGCGGGCGTAGCTGCCGTGGGGCCGCAGCTGGCAACCGCCCTGCTGGTGGAAGGGGCAGGCCGGCACGCTTGCATCGCGCCACGCCTTGCGGCTAATGTATTCCTCGACGGTGAGGTCTGTGTTGTAGCGAACTTGGAAAGCGCCGTCCACGGCCCGGCGAGCTGAGATCGCGCGGGCCACCCTATTGAACCGGGCCGCCTCCGCGCATGCAACCGCGCCGCGAACGGCCCGGTCCCCTGTCGCACCCGCACGGCGGCCACACAGCGCTTCAGCAAACCCTCTGCCGCTCCGGATTAATCCGATTCTTCAGCAATCCGGAATCGAATTAATGCGACAAATCCTCGCGTTGTTTCACTGAAATATTGTGAAAAACAACACTACGTACTACGCACCCGTGCATGGGCATTCAATCGAGTCGCCACAGCGTTCTCGATCTGCTGCAACAGATTGTTCGAGTTAGCCTCGTGGTCTCCGATCTCGTCCGCCAACGACTCCAGGTCCTCGTATTCTCGCTCAAACCAGACGGTCTCTTGATTGTGTGCCTCGATACGTAGAGGTGGTCCGGGGATTTTAGACCATACGCTAAGGTGGACTCCGCCTGGGTTGAAAGGAGTCAACGATGCCAAAAAGACGGACGTTCACGGCAGCGTTCAAGTCGCGGGTGGCGATGGAAGCCTTGCGTGGGGACCGCACCGTGCAGCAGATCGCGGCGCGGCACCAACTGCATCCGAACCAAGTGAGCCAGTGGAAGCGCACCGCCAGCGAGCGGCTGGCGGAACTGTTCGAGCGGGGTGCTGGGCCCGGCCAGGATGAGCGGGAGGCGGAGATCCGCAAGCTGCACGAGAAGATCGGGCAGCTGGTGGTCGAGCGGGATTTTTTGAAGTCCGCGTGGGAACGCTGAGCCGGACCACGCGGAAGAACTTGGTGCAGCGCGACCACCCGCAGGCCAGCCTGCGCCTGCAATGCCGCTTGCTGGGGGTGTGTCGTTCCGGGCTGTACTACCAGCCGCGGGAGGCAGATCCGGAGCAGCTGGCGCTGATGCGGCGGATCGACGAGTTGTCGCTGGCGCACCCGTTTTACGGCAGTCGGCAGATGAGCCGGCATCTGCAGCGAGAAAACTACCCGGTCGGCCGGGACAAGGTGCGGCGGTTGATGCGCACGATGGGCTTGGAGGCGGTCTACTGCAAGCCGCGCACGAGTCGGCCGGAGCCGGGGCACCGGGTGTATCCGTACCTGCTGCGGGACGTGCTGATCGAGCGGCCGCACCAGGCGTGGTGCGCGGACATCACCTACATCCCGCTACAGCGGGGCTTCTTGTACCTGGTAGTCGTGATGGACTGGTTGAGCCGCGCGGTGCTGAGCTGGGAGCTGTCGAACACGCTGGACACGGAGTTCTGCCTGCTGGCGCTGGAGGCGGCGCTGGAGCAGTTCGGTGCACCGGGCATCTTCAACACCGACCAAGGCAGCCAGTTCACCTCGCAGGCCTTCACGGGCTGTCTGCAGCAGGCCGGCGTGCGGGTTTCGATGGACGGCCGGGGCCGCTGGCTGGACAACGTGTTCATCGAGCGGCTGTGGCGCTCTCTGAAGTACGAAGCGGTGTATTTGCAGGAGCTTGTGGACGGATTCGCGGCGCGGGAGGTGATCTCGGAATGGCTGGCGTTCTATAACCACCTGCGGCCGCACTCGGCGCTGGGGGGGCGGACGCCGTGGCAGGCACTGCAGCAGCAAGGAGGTGCAAGATGAAGCCGAGAGTACGACTGAAGCGCGGCCAGCGCGGTTGGTTCGCGGCCGGTGCGGGCTTCGAGCGAGCGCTGGACGAGCTCAGTGACACGGCCTTCAAGGTGTTCGCACACGTATGCCTGAGGGCCAGGCGGGCCGACGGCTGTCTGGAGTTCGAGCGGGACGGGCTGGCCCGGCAGCTGGGCAAGAGCCGCTCGACGCTGGGACGCTGCCTGCGCGAATTGGAGGCCAAGGGGATCTGCGCGCTGCAAGCTGCGCCCAACCAGCATCGCCGCTCGCGGCTGAAGGTGTGCCCGCAGTACTGGCCGTATGAAGTGGCGAGGCAGCCGGAAGCCGAGCCGTCCGAGCAGACGGTCGCAGACGTCGGCACGTATGTCACGGAGGTGCGCCGGATATTCTGTCAGCCGGCCTGCGTGCAGGGTCGGTTCGGACCGGCCGACGAACGCTTGGCGGCAGACTGGCACCGCGCGGGGGTGTCGCTGGAAACGGTGCGACGGGCGATTCTGCTGGGCAGCGTGCGCAAGTCGATGAGCCTGCTCGATCGGCCGCGCGGCGAGCCGGTCCGCAGCCTGCGCTACTTCGCCAGCTTGGTGGAGGAGGTGCGGACGGAGTCGTTCCCGGACTCGTACTGGCCGCATTTGGAGTTCAGCCTGCGCCGTTGCGAGCGGATCCAGCAGGGCCGCCAGGCCGAGGAGCCTGCCCGTCCAAATTTGGCACAGGCAGACCCGTTCGGAGAGGTCCAGAGTCCTGCACCTGCAACCGCGGAGGCAGGAAAGGAGACGGGATGATGATGACCGTGTCTTGAGGTACAATCACTGCGGTCGGTAGTCCAGAGTAGTAGCGGAGTCCACCTTAAATTCACCGACCAGTGGTCTAAACACATCGGACCACCTCACGTTGGTTCAATTCTTCCGTCTGTCGATCCAATGCCGAACCTTCGCTTTCGAGCATACTGTGTTCACCCTGAAGACGGCTGCCCTCTTCTCTTATCCAGCCCTCGAGTTCCTTGTACTCACGTATCTTCTCATCGCGTTCTGGCCCGTCCGCCATCTCCATGATTTCGTCGTAGAGTTGTTGAGCGCGAAAAGTTTCTGCCTGATAGTGTGCAACGTTGTCGTTGTACTTACTCTCTCTCGCGTTGAAGGCACTCCAGGCCTGATTGAGCTGGTCTAACTCGGCTTGCAACTGCTTGGCGCGCTCTTGGTAGGGTCCGAATCGTTTCTGGTACTCCACCGCGCGCTCTTCTCTTTCGTACGACTTCAAGTAAAGGTGGGCAACTTGCTCGGACCATCGATAAGCAAGACCGGTATTGCTCGTCCTAAAGCTGGCTATCTCATGAGATGCTCTGGCGTGGTCTGGCGAGTCAACACACTCAAAATGCCAGCCCTCGTCGGCTACTGTCTGTCTCCACCCGCCTCTCTGCATGGAGGCGATCACGTTGGCTTCGTCGACCCTGATCATGTCCGCCGCGACTCCCCAGTTGTGGAACGAGCATCCCGGCAACGCGGCCGAGTTGCCGATCTTGTGCCACGTATAGTCAATGTATAGTTGGGCTTGGCGCCCAACGGTCCGTGTACCACTGTGAATCTGCATGTTGTGCCCAGTCGCGGCATAGTAGACGCGGTCTGCTGCAATGTATCGCCTTAACGCATCGCACGTGAAATTGTCGGCCTGTCGATCATAGTCATCGTTGTAGTCTGCAAGCAGCTTGACAGCGTCGTTTAGACTCGGATGAACTTCCGAGAGTTCTGGATGATCGTAGTCCACTATTGTGGCTAATCGGTCTGGACGCTCGTACGCGGCACTGAGTTCGGGAAGGCTCTTCCGCGACGGTGCATGAAGCGTGTTGATAGCGGTCATTCGTGATCTCCATGAAGTGACGCAAAGCGGACGTACTTGCGTTCGTTCCCGCACCTAGGCGATCCCACAACTGCGCTGCCAAAGCCCCCAGAGAGAGATTTCCCGGCAACGACTTACATCATAGCCTCGTCGCCCAGCGACCTCAGTGCCTGCCGCGCTGTAATCCCAATGGCGAGAGCCCGATAAACTACAGCCAAGGCCGCCGTGATCGCTGATCGAGCACCCTTGACGCTGAAGGCACGGAGGAGCTTGTTCACTCTGATGCGTCGTTGGTAGTCCGATGGTGCCCTGTAGGAATCTCACCCTGCCTGGAGGCACCCGTTGCGTGACGCCGCCGAAGACTTCGCTGGACTCTGGGAGTCAGAGTTAGGCAAAGCAATCCATCCGCCCGGAGCGTCACGGCCTATCACGCGTACCGGACCGTGCAAGGGAGACGGGACGAAATTGTCTGATACGGTGTCGGTGCAGGACGCGGATTAGACGCAGTAGGCCCGGCTCTGGGGGCAAGGTCGTTGGAAGCGCCAGCGCCTATCTCGCGCAGTTCCTGCAAGCATAGTTCTCAACGTGGCAAGGATGGCAACCAATCTGTTCTCGTATTCGTGGGACACAGGCATCTAGTGTGCGATGCTCACCGCCCCGCAAGGCTTCTGCTTCACCAAAGGGCAAATCCGCGCAGCCGATGGAAATCCACCTAATCATCCCGGTAGCTGCCAATGACGAGCCATCAATTCCCGTTGCGCCCCTCACAGCGAACGCCGGACTCTTAACGGAGGCGCGGCCGAGCTGAAACTTTCCGCGCTACGAAGTGTTCGGAATATATGGGCGGTGTCTCGGCGCGGGTGGCATGACCGACTCAGTCGAGTTTGAGAACTTCGTCCGGCGGCATCAGGACATGGTATTTGGCATGGCAGTGCGGATGCTGGGGGACCCTAGCGAGGCCGAGGACATCGCACAGACGGTGTTCCTCAAGGCCTACGAGCGGTTCAGCACGCTACGCAGCTCACCCGCGGTCGCTGGCTGGCTGCGGACCGTGACGACCAACCTCTGCTTGAACCACCTCACCAGATTTCGCGCCCGCTGGAAGCTCTTCAGCCAGTTGCGCTCGGGAGAGGAGGGGCGCGACCGCCCATACGAGGACATGCTTGTGGCCAAGGACGACCAGAGCGAAGATCTCGAACGCGCTGAGCAGAGCGCCAGATTGGAGCGTGGGATCCGACTGCTGCCGCCGCACCAGCGTGTCCCAATCGTGCTGTACCACTTTGAGGAGCGCAGCTACCGCGAGATCGCAGATGCGCTGGGGGTGTCGCTAGGCAAGATCAAGACCGACATCCACCGCGGACGCGAGGCTTTGCGCGATTTGATCGGAGAAAATGATGACCCCCGCTGAACTCGAATCGCTCGTGGCACGAGAGGTTGCCAAGCTGCCTCGGCCAAGGGCGCCAAAGTCGCTCCTTCCGCGCGTTTTGGCCGCGGTCGGGCAGCTCCGGGGCGAACCCTGGCATCGCAGAGGGTGGCGCGCTTGGCCCGCCGCCTTGAAGTTCGCCACTGGTGTGCTTTGCGTGGGCTTTGGTTGGCTCGCGCCCTATGCATGGGATTCCATGGAACTCGCCCTTTCACATGAGGTCGTCGTAACCGCGGGTGCTATGTGGCGGCTTCTGGTGCAGCCAGCCTCGGCATACTTGGCGGCCCTCGGAGCGGCGTTGGTCGTGGCGAGTGCAATGTGCCTCGCCGCATTGGCATTCATCCTCAGGGAAGGAGGACCAAATCATGAAGCGTTCTAGGACGGTATTGGGCAAGATTGCGATTGCTCTGGCACTCTTTGCGACCACGTCGGCCCAGACGCCCGACGTCTTGGATGCCCCAGACGCCCCAGCGCAAACGCGGGATTCCGGTGCGCCCCCCCAAATCAGATTCGGCTCATCTCTGGAACTTCGGGCCGGGGATCGCGCGGAAGACATTGTGGTCATTCTGGGTTCCGCCATGATCAACGGCACAGTCGAGGGTGATGTGGTTGTTGTGCTTGGATCGCTCGAGCTCGGCAGCACGGCCGTGATCGAAGGGGACGCGGTTGTCGTGGGTCGATCGATCGAGGTCCTGCCGGGTGCAGTTGCGGAGGGCGATTTGGTTGTCGTTGGCGGCGCACTGGATGCACCAGCCGAATTCTCGCCAGGGGGTGAGCTTGCCGTTGTTGGGGTGGGTGTAGGCCCCACTGACGCATTCGCGCCGGCCTTCGCATGGCTCACCAAGGGGTTACTGTGGGGGCGACCGCTGGTTCCCGAACTTCTCTGGATGTGGATCCTGGTTGCGGTCTTTGCCCTGTTGTACCTAGCGACGAACTCGATCTTCGAGCGTCCCGTCCGCGACGTCGCCTCCGCACTTGCATCCAAGCCGCTCACATGCTTCCTCGTAGGCGGGTTGGTCGTGCTCTTGATCGGACCCGTTTCGCTGCTGCTAGTCTCGTCTGTTGTCGGTCTGCCTGTTGTGCCGCTGCTCTGGCTTGCAGCCTTCCTCATATTCATTTTGGGCAAGGTTGGCGTGACTCGCTGGATTGGCGGGCGAGTCCTTCCCGAGGAGTTTCCGGGAGACCGAGCACAAGCCGCCAGGTCGGTCGCGATCGGGTTTGGGGTGGTTTGCGTTGCCTATATGGTGCCTGTGCTCGGATTTGCGGCATGGACGGTGCTGGGTGTTCTGGCGTTGGGTGCCGCAACCACTACCGTGGCCACCAGCTTGCGCCGGGAAAACCCGAAAGCGACTGTGCCGGCCCGTGCTCCAGTGGTCGCGGCTGCCCAAGCGGGAGGCGGCGATACTGCAGTGGTTACAACACCCGAGGCCGAGGGAGTTGACCAGCCTGAGGGCGAAACCGGCGAGGGAGAAGAACCGACGCTCGAGCCCGGCGCGGCAGTGGACCTGCCCATAGCCAGCTTTCCCGCTCGAATCGGTGCCGTTGTCTTGGACTTCACACCCTTCGTGATCATCGGTCAAGCGTTCGACATCGGCGTGCTTCTGACCCTACTGCTGTTCTTGGCGTACAACACAGCGATGTGGGCGTGGAGAGGAACGACCGTAGGTGGCATGATCTGCCGAATACGGTTGATTCGCACGGACGGCCGCGCCTTGGCCGCGCAGGACGGGGTCGTTCGGGGCGTTGCCAGCGTGGTCTCCGTCGCATTTCTGGGGCTGGGCTGGATTTGGGCGGCGTGGGACGAGAAGCGGCAGTCGTGGCATGACCGGGCTGCTGGCACATATGTCGTGCGAGACGCGAGCGACCCTTCGGCCTGAATTGCGGATTCCATTCCTGCTGGCCCGCCCGCCCGCGCCACTGGCTTAGGTTGTAGCGATTGGCCCCTAGGCTGGCCTTGCTTGCAGCGACGAGGCCGCCCCGGCGTTCGGCCCTTATAGCACCGGAGCCCCCAATGAACGGGAACTAATCACCTTTGATGAAAGTCTGTCGTAAAGGCTTTTCAGCATTTCAGGAGTTGCGCTTAGTCCCTTGATTCTCTCTTCCATTGAATTTGGTCGCGACTTCATGTCTTCAAAACAGTGCTTGGCGAATTCTAAGACCGGCCAAGGCGATGTCAGTGCAGATCACCGAGCCTTTCTCCACGTTCTCTTCCATGACCCCGCGGATGCTCGCAGAGTCCCTGCCGTACAGGGTGAAGGCCCTAGCCTCGCCCCACCGCGCATAATCCTACAGCCGGGACTTTCCCGACCGGCCCTCGTCCGAATCGATTCTCCTTGACCAAGTGCTTGTTGCGCTCCTTTCCTCCATATGTAGGTCTCGTTGGATTCTACGGTGCCGGACAGCATGCCTTCATGCTCTGCAAGGGATTCGCGGGTACGGTGTTCCAAGAGCCATGCCGTGCGCTGGGTGACTCCCGATTGCTTGCCCAACTGGATGCTGGAAATTCCCTTGCACAAGCACGCGATGAAGTACACTGCCAGAAGTCATGTCCTGACCGGCAGCTTGCTGCGCCGCATCGGAGTCCCTGTACCAACGCCGAGGTGTTGCTCGCAAGAACGGCAGTACAAGGGCATGGGCTTGACGCCTTCGCACCTTCTCAGATCTTTGGACTCGCACCTCGGGCGTTCACGACCGTCCGGCCAGCGCTTGGACTCGAAGTACTTAGCGGCTGCCTCTTCGTCTGGGATCAGGTCTGTGAAGTCAGCAACCCCCAGCGTGTTTGCCGTACACTCTATTATAGGATCTAAACTGTTGACATCCAATGACTTACAAGAAACTTAGAAACTCATATTGATTGGCGCATATAATAGTGTAAGATAGGCGCGATAGCTCCGACAGTCTCAATGAGCCTGGGAGATATTACCAATCAGATTCCATGAATTCCTTTTTCTCAAGATCACGATACATTCCAGAGATGGATGAGTATCGACGCAAGATTCGACTCTTGGCTGACAAAATGGACGGGGAGCCAGTCATGAACTCATCTCCGGATCATGCTGAAGTTGTCATCCAGCAACTTTTTCAGAGTGCCAACAGGCGTATCAACATTTTGTCCGGAAGCCTGACCCCTCGAGTCTATGGGCGTGACTCAATTGTACAAGAGGCGTTTCTCTTTCTAGCCAGTTCGCATCTCAATCAAGTTCAGATCATCTTAGAGCAGGATTGTATCGAGGATCGAAAGATCAATCCGCTCCTGCAGAAGATCTCAGGGGTTGAGAACGTTGAGATTCGATTTGCTCCAGAAAAGGTGCGAGAGCTGTACGATTTCCATTACATCGTAACAGACAATGATTGTTACCGCTTCGAGCCGGATAGGGAGTATGCAGTTGCAGTTGCCGCATTTGGCCACGAGTCTGGCGGAAGTCATCTTCGAACTGTTCATGAAACTTTATGGAAGCGATGTGCTAAACATGGACTTTCTATTTAGGATCGAAGAATATTAGATTCATGCCATATCCAGATTGGGCAGCCCTTGCACCACTTGTCTTGGCAATGAGCTTGGCCTACTTGCGCTTAGAAGTCTTTAGTGAGAGGCGACAGATTAAGAATCATGCTCAGATGGCGCTCCAGAGTCTATCTGAAGATCCTAGTCAAATTCCAAAAGATATACGCAAGATGGAAATGTACTTGGATTTACAGGCACTTGCAAAGGAGAAAACTAAGTATCAGAGAAGATGGGATAGGGGAATGTGTACCGCAATTGCCGTTGTTTCTGGCTTGATTGTTATAGGCACTTTATTTTTTCCAATTGAAGATCCAGAAAGCTGTATTCATTGGATTTTCGCCATACTCGTGGCTTCAAGTCTATGTGTTGAAATATTCCTCGTCCTTTATGGAGGGAGGCTTATCAAGAATTCAATCAAAACCATTGATCACAACGCTAAACAGCTATCCTTAGCAATCCAAGGGAGTATTGCAAGCTCCAAGGTCGAAGAGGCTAGAACTCAGCAGAAGCTGTAGTAGCTAGGTGATTAGGTTCCCAATGAATGGGCTAGGCCAGTTGGTGACGGCACACCGCTCGCGAGGAGCTACGGTCGACGAATCCGATTGATTGCTGCGGTCGCTGCGTCGCGAACCACTGGGTCTTCGCTCTGCCGAAGCTGTGCCAGCCCCGCCAACGCCATAGGATCCCGCCGAACGCCGATCGAGTTGATCACGCCCACCAGCAAACTGCCCTTTAGGTTGCCCAGTGCTTCGCGCAATCCCTGATCGGCCGCGCCGGGAGGCATCGGCTCCAAAGCAGTTCTCGCATAGTGAGAAAGCCGAACGTCGCTCAACAATCCCGCCAATGCCGGAACAGCGGCGTCGTCGCCTACCAGCGCCAGCCGCTGGCAGGCCTTGGCCTTGGCAAACTCCGTGGCATCGGAATCGTCGAGAATGGCCACGAGATCCGCCGAGGCCATGCCCATGATCTCCTCTGACTTGTGAGGCGTTGTCGCGAGTTGCTCGTCGGTCATGCGTTGCAGTTCGCCGCGGTTTTGGCCCCGCAAGCGCTTGCCGACTGCCACGGCCGCTGCCGTGATGGCAAAGAACGTTCGTCTCAACATTTTCGGTCTCCGTTCACGCGAGTCGCCACGGCTCGCGCATGGCGCGCGAGCGCATTCGGTTGGCGGCGTCGCTGCCTGGGAAGCTGTCGGTCGCCGGATCGAACTCTAGGGTCTCTCCCAGTTGGTATGCGATGTACGCTGCGTGGCACGCCACGTGCGTCTGACACGCCGCCAGGGCATTCGCGCGGGTCTCATTACGCGACTTGACGCAGTTCAAGAAGTCCCGCACATGGCGCGTCGTAGCCTCGCGGGCATCCTCAAAGGTCTTGCGGTACTGCTTCAGGCTGTCCGACGTCTCCACGATACCCGCGTCGCCGGTCTGCACCCAGCCCTCCTCGCCCTCGAAGCGCACGGCGCACGCGCCCAGGCCTTCCCAGCCCGAGTCGCGCAGGACGAGTTCCAGCCCGTTCGCATAGCGACAGTCGACCGAATACGGCGTAACCCCTTGCGCGAGATGGGGCGTGAATTCTACCGGCGCCGTCTCGTCCAGCCTGGCCGCCGCGTGGCACAGGTCCAGCGTGTGCGATCCCCACTCGAGGATTCCGCCGCCGTGAAAGTCGAAAAAGCCCCGCCAGCGACTCTTGACGTACAGCGAGTTGTACGGCCGCCAGGGCGCAGGCCCGAGCCAGCGGTCCCAATCCACGACACTCTTGGGCGGCTGAGGTTCCGCCGGGAGCCAGTCGTGGGTGGTTGCGGGCGTGTAGCGGTCTCCCGGCGCTGCATTGGCCTCCAGCTTCGTCAGCTTGCCGAGCTTGCCGCTGCGCGCCAGATCGATGCAGTACTCGAAGTTTGTACCGTTGCGGCGCTGGGTGCCAGCTTGGTAGACCCGGCCGAGGCGATGGTACGTGTCGGCCAGCGCCCGACTCTCGGCGATCGTCATCGAGCAGGGCTTTTCGCAATAGACGTCTTTGCCCGACTTGGCGGTAAGGATCGACAGCAACGTATGCCAGCGGTCCCCGGTTGCGATCAGCACGGCGTCTATGTCTCTGCGCTCCCAAAGCTCGTACATGTCGCCGTACATCTCGCAGTCATTGTTGCCGTGATGCTTGTCGACCTTCGACTTGATGGCTTCGCGGCGCTCGTTGCGCGCGTCGCAGATCGCCCGGAACTGCACATCGTCCTGGGCAAGGAACGACTCGAGGTCGCGCTCCCCCCGTCCGCCGATGCCAAGTCCGGCAACGTTGATCCGGTCACTAGGGGGCACCGCGCCAGACAGCCCCAGGACAGCGCCGGGAACGAATAGCGGAACGGCCGCCTGGAATATCCTGCGCCTCGGGATTTGGCTCGGCGTTGCGGTCTTGCTGGTTGTGTCACTCATGCATCAGATCCTCCGACTGGATTCCTCGGTCGCGCGTGCCTGCCCGGCTAGCGCGACATCGATAGCGGCGCGCCGCGCAAATAGCATATCGCAGCGGCGCTTGGCGTTTACTCCCGCTTCTAGGCGGCGCGAGCGAGTTCGCCAGTGCCTAATTGGGAAGCGGTGGCCCCAAGCTCCGCCAGTTGGCTGCCTCGTTCCTCAGGGCTCGTCCGGGTACGGCACAGTGGCATTGGTGGCCGTGCGGGTCGGCATGATGGCATTTGTTTCGCGCAGGAAGTTGCCAAGCGAAGCGGACAACTCCGCAACGAGCTCAGGCTGGTCCGAGGCTAGGTTGCTCGTCTCGCCGATGTCGGACCGGAGGTTGAACAGCTCCTTGCGCCCGTCTACGTGCCAATAGACCAGCTTCCAATCGCCCCTCCTGATCGTGCTCGTGGCGCCGATCCCCGGCCCTTGCACCCGGGGCCTGTTAAGTCCGCCCCAAGCGTGCGGGAAGTGCCAGTAGAACGTCCTCTCCAGATCTCCGACCTCGCCGCGCAGCAGGGGGACGAAGCTCTCTCCGTCCAGCTCCGGCCCGAGCTGGATCATGCCATCGTCATTGAAGAGGGTGCCGCTCTGGCCGGCAAACTCGATGCCCGCGATTTCCAAGATCGTGGGGAACATGTCCTCGATGGTGATCGGCGTGTCGCTGACGCTGCCCGGCTCGGTGACGCCCGGCAATTTGGCCAGCATCGGAACGCGCAAGCCTCCCTCATAGGTCGAGCCCTTGCCGCTGCTCAACGGTGCATTGTGGCTGTGCGGCGCGCTGTCCTGCCGGCTCATGTTCCTCACGCCGCCATTGTCCGAAGTGAAGAATAGCGCTGTTGTATCTGCTATGCCCAACGCCTCGAGTGTGTCCATGACGTCTCCCAAGCTCTTGTCCACGCCTTCGATCATCGAGGCGTAGGCGGCCTCCCGGTCCGGTAGCCCGGCGTCGAGGTAGCGCTGGACGAATCGCTGGTCCGGCATGATCGGCGTGTGCGGCGCGAACTGGGCGAAGTAAAGGAAGAACGGCTGGCCGTCAGCGACCGCTTCCTGCACGGCTGTTATGGCCTCGAGGGTTAGCGCTTCAGTCAGGTAGATTTCTTGGCCGAAGTACTCTTCCATGTCCCACGCTCTCCAGGGCGTGGAAGCTGGATCGCCGCCGGACGCGAAGTTGTCCGTGCCGTAGTAGCTTCCCGGCGCGCCCGAAAAGCGGCCTCCGATCCGCACGTCGAAGCCGAGCGCCTTCGGATCCTCGCCCGGAGTGCCCCTTGTGCCGAAGTGGCCCTTGCCGATGTGAATCGTGCGATAGCCAGCGGCGCGGAGCTCTTGCGGGAGCGTCTTGGCGTATAGCGACAGGGGGATGTCCGGGACTGGTTGGAGCCCGTTCGTGTTCCATCTAGGAATGATTAGGTCCGGGTGCGGCCGGTCGGTGGCCTCGTCGCGGAAGTGGGTCCAGTTCGAGATGCGCGTGCGAACTTGGTTCAGCCCTGTCAGCAGCTCGACCCGAGTGGGCGTGCAGACCGCGTTGGAGTAGGAGCTCGTGAACTTCATCCCCTCGGACGCCAACCGCTCCATGTTGGGGGTGCGATAGAGATCGTTCTGGGGAGTTCTTTCGTCTGCAAACGGCTCGGAAGAGTCCTGCCATCCTTGGTCGTCGGTCAGCATCAGAACGATGTTGGGGCGAGACAGTTCTGCCGGTCCGTCTGGCGCACTGCTGCAGGCAAGCCAGGACACGGCTGCCAAGGCGGTCAATGTGGTTCGATGCACCATGCCGCACAAATGATATCCGACGGCAGAGGGAGAGGGGGGTGAGCGATGGCAAGAGGTCGCCTTGCGTTCCGGCCTGACCGAGCTGAGCCATGTCCGATTCACGGCAAGTCCGAAGCAATGATGGCCGAATCGAGTGATTCAGGGCCATCGCTCGGCGGATACCCGCTTGTCAAGCCCGACGCGAGCTTGTCTCGAGAAACGCGATGTAGCCCGCTTCGCTCAGCACACCGGACGCTAGGTCGATCACGGCCTTGGCGGCTTCTTCCTCGCTAGCGCTGAAGCGACACCCATTCAACTCCAAGAACAGGACGCCGACTAGGAATGCGGTGCGCTCATTCCCATCCGCGAAGGGACGGTTGCGAACGATTCCCGAAGTGTGGGCGGCCGCCATCGCGACGGTCTCGGGCGATTCCGCATATATCAAGAGTTGTCGAGGCCTGGCCAGGGCGGATTCCAGCAGCGCGTCGTGCCGGACACCTTCGGCACCCCCAAACTGGGCGAGGACTCGATCATGCAACGCGAGAGCGTCGCGGTAGTCGATCCAGACTGGCTCCTTCATTCAGCCAATGCGTGTAGGGTGTTACCGTAGCGGCTGATAATGTCTTCGGCCTTGGCCATTTTCTCTTCAAACGCTGGATCGTACGGAGTTAGTCGATAGCTGCTGTCGGGTGTTTCGACCAGAAAGAGCCGTTGCCCTTCCGAGGCGCGCAAACGGTGGACGACTTCCCTGGGCAGGATGATGCCTAGCGAGTTGCCGACCCTCCGTACCTTGAGTTCGTTCATGCGGCACCTCCAAGCTGTTATCACTATAGTAATAACATCCCAATAGAATCGCAATCGTCTGCGCAGGCGCTTGCCACCGCAGCTTGCGGGGAGCCTACCGACAGACCTGCTGTGGTCATGTAGTCGGGAATCTACGCACCCCAGCGTAGGGCTGCCCAACTTCGGCGTAAGGCGTTCGGCCGCCTCCGCGCCACCAAGCGCGCAAGCTCCCAGGCCGGTTGGTAGAGTGGGCCAAGGAGTCGGTCATCGTGAACCGGCGATGGAAGCCAATCTCAAGCACTAGGGATTCGTCCAAAGCGTTGTAAATCGCGGCCACATGCCCCCCAGAATGAACAGCGACCCGTCCACCATCCGAATCGGCACTTGGAACACCGAGTGGGCCAAGCCCAGCAGCACTAGGGGCAACATCATCAGCGATCAACTCGCCGATTCGGGCTGCGACGTGCTGTGCGTAACCGAAGGATTCGCGGGCATTCTCCCCGATGGCGGTCATGTCATGGACGCAGGCGAGGACTGGGGCTATCCCATCTACGAGGGCCGCAGGAAGGTGCTGTTGTGGAGCAAGCAACCATGGACTCCCCACATCGATGCCGTCGGCTCGGCGGATCTTCCAAGCGGCAGGTTCGTGGCGGGCAGCACGGAAACACTTCCAGGAACCTGCCTGACTGTTGTTGGCGTGTGCATTCCCTGGAGCGGCGCGCATGTGAAAGGTGGCAGCAAGGACCGCAGGTCGTGGCAGGATCACGAAGCTTGGCTAGCAGGGTTCGAGGAGCTGCGCAGTCGGCTTCCCGAATCGCGAACCATCGTCTTGGGCGACTTCAACCAAAGGATCCCGCGGAAATACGCTCCGCTGAGGGTGGGAAGGGCGCTCGAATCCGCATTCGATGGGTTTAGCATTGCAACCGAAGGAGAGTTGCCAGGGGGACGGGCGTCGATCGATCACATAGCGCACACGCCGGACCTGACCCGAGGTAGTGTCGGAATCTGGGACAAGAAGGCTACCGATGGGACACGCCTGTCAGACCATTTCGGCGTATGGTGCGACTTCAGCGTCGGCTAGCGGCTCGGCGGGAGGAATCTTCGGTTTCGACTACGGACACGACCTATTTTGTGTCACGGCTGTCAGGAATAGTGGGGTGAGCAGGGGTCCATCTGGCCACCCCCACCCCGCGCTCAGGCGTCCGCTCGGGTGCCTTGCAAGCGGTGGAAGACGAGTGTCTCGCCCCCGCTCTCCGAAGGAATGCGCTCAACCCTCACCCCGAACACGGGCTCGATCAGGTCGTCACGCACGACATCGCCGACCGTTCCGAACGCTTCGAGTCGACCAGAGTTCAGCAGTGCGACTTGATCAGCCCAGCGCGTGACGGCGTTGAGGTCGTGCAGCGCCACCGCGACGGCCTTGCCATCACTGGCAAGCTCCTGAAGCAGCTCGAGAGTTTCGAGTGAGTGGTCGATGTCGAGGCTGGCGGTCGGCTCGTCTAGCAACAGCGCCTCAGCCTCGGTAGCCAGGCTCCGTGCGATCAGCACTCTTTGCCGCTCTCCACCGGATAACTCGTTCACAAGGCGGCGCTCCAAGTGCGCGACATCCGCTCGCAGCAGTGCGGAGTCAACGGCCTCGCGGTCCGCAGTGCCGAGCGAGTCGAATCGGCCAACATGCGGGTGACGCCCCATGCTGACAACATCACGAACCGTGAACGCGAAATCGATCCGAGTGTCTTGCGGGACAAACGAAACTCGTCGCGCAATGGCCTGACGACGCAACTGCGCCAGATCGTCGCCGTCCAGCTCCGCCCGTCCTTCCGTGGGCTGCCAGAGACCGGCCAGCAGACGGAGCACTGTCGATTTGCCGGAACCGTTCGGGCCCACCACCGCTGTCACGCGCTCGGACTCGACCGAGAGCGAGACCCCGCGGATCAGCGAGCGGCCATCGATCTGGATGCCGGCGTTGCGGAGGGAGAGACTCAAAAGTATCCGATCTCCTTCCGTCGCTGCCGCAGCAGGTAGAGAAAGAACGGTGCCCCGAACGCCGCAGTGACGATACCCAAGCGGATCTCGCTGGGAGGGTTCGCGGTCCGCGCCAACAGGTCGCAGGCGATTACGAAAGCAGCTCCGGTCACGACACTTGCCGCCAAGAGTCGTCGATGCGACGGGCCCAAGACAAGTCGCAGCGCATGGGGTACGACCAAGCCGACGAAGCCGACCACTCCGCTAACCGAGACGGCAGCCGCTGTCAGCAGCGCTGCCGCGACAAGAACCGCCCTCCTGACGGCCTCCACGTCCACCCCCAGCGCGGAGGCCGACTCTTCGCCCAGCAGTAGTAGGTCAAGGTCACGTGAGTACCAGAACGCAACAAGCAATCCCAAGGCCACGAACGGAGCGCAAATCAGCACGTGGGTCCAAGTCCGGCTGTCGAGCCCACCCATCAGCCAGAACACGATTTCCCCCGCGACCTGCCAGTCGACGAAGCTGAGTGAGATGAGCAGCGACGAGCAGGCGGTAATCATGGCCCCCAGCGCGATGCCCGCGAGCAGGAGAGTGGCCACCGGTGCCCGGCCGGACCGGCTAGCGATCGAGTAGACGGCAAACAGGGCCAAGAACGCGCCCACGAACGCAGCCAACGGCAGCCACAGGGCCGAGGCCGCCGTAAGTCCGGTGATGAACGCGATCACGGCACCCAAGGCGGCCCCTTGACTCACTCCGATGATGCTCGATTCGGCCAGCGGGTTGCGAAACACGCCTTGCAGCTGAGTGCCGGCTACAGCCAAAGCAGCGCCGACCAGTCCCGCCACGATGACCCTAGGCGTGCGGATCAACCAGACAATCGCTTGGTCGGCGTCGGAAAGCGAGCCAACGTCGATCCAGCCGGCCGGCAGTACGTTGGCCGCAATGACACGCACCACCACTTCGTAAGCGACCGCCGTGCTGCCGATCGCCACCCCCGCCACGGCCACGACGGCGAGCAGGGCCGAGACGACAGGAAACACAACCAGTCCTGGTGCCAGCCAAGCTTTCCCGCCACCCTTGTCAGCGGCAAGGCGTTCCGTCGGATGAGATGGATCTGCAGTCACTTGCCCTCCCCATAGAGCCCGTCGGCGACGGCTTCCATCAGACTGGCCGCATGCTGCGACATGGAATTGAATTGGCGACTCTCCACGATCAGGATCTGCCCGTTGCGTCCCGCGTGAGTGGCAGCGATGCCGACATCGGCAAGCAATCGATCCCGGACTTGCTCCGTCATCCCGCGATCGGCTGGAGCAACAATCCATTCCGGGTCCCACGCGGCGACCTGCTCGTTGCTGATATCGGCGTACTGCCCAACCCCGTGCTCAGCGGCAACGTTGATTGCCCCTAGTTCTGTCAGGATGTGATCAAAAAGCGAGCCGTCTCCCAAGGTGCTGCCGTAGGTCGAATAGGGCAATACACGAGGTGCCGGAGCACCCGGCTGCCTGCGCCGCTTGGCCCGCTCGACTCTCTCCCTGAGCCGGCGGATCTCGAATTCGGCGTCCTCGTCGTCACCCGTAACGTGACCAACAGCGGCGATTGCGTAGGCGATCTGATCGAAGTTCGCGAAGATTGTCCGCACGCGAAAGGTGGGAATTCCGGCATGCTGCAGCACATCCTCGAAATCCGCCCTGGCGTGGTGAGACAGCAGCATCAGGTCGGGGCGCGCGCGAAGAACGGCCTCCAAGTCGGAAGACTCCGCTAGGCGCATCGCGACGGCGCTCTCGTAGACAAAGCTATAGCCCGGGTCCGTGGCGTATGCGCTGACTGACACGAGCCGGTCGCGGTCGGCGATCGCAAACAGGACGTGGTCAATCGCAAGGGCCTGGGAGCCGATGGCTTGCGGTGCCGCTTCGATCCGGAGTTCCCGGCCGCTGGCGTCGATCGCGTGCCGGGGGAATTCTCCCTCGTGACCCGCCGCGGAAACGCGCGAGCTGGATACGGGCCTGCCGGGCAGGCCGGCGTCGAATCGTAGCGCCAACACCAGCAGGAGCGCACATACTGCGATCCCCAAGGCCGCGACGATCCGGGCTGATTGCCTCATGCTGGGTCCGGGTAGAGGGCGGCCGCCAAGCGTTCGGCCAAGTCAATCACGCGGTGAGACGTGGACAGGAAGATCTGCTGGGGCAGCACCAGGACGCGGCCGTTGCGCACCGCGTTCGTTACGGCGATGCCGGGATCGCGAAACAGCTTCCTCGGGTCGCTAGAGTCATCGCCAGGGAGGGACCCGGTGACGATCCAGTCCGGATTCCAGCGCGCGATCTGCTCGCTGGAAACGCGACGGTAGGAGACTAGGCCCTGCTCGGCGCCGACATTCGTGGCACCGAGAGCACTAACGATGTCGTGAAAGATCGTCTCGGTCCCGTAACTGAATGAAAGGGACCGGTTATAGCCCAGGACGCGCGGCCTGGGCCCCGTCGCGGCAGCGGCGCGGTCTCGCAAGCGCTGGAATCGCAACTCGATCGACGTAGCTAACTCCTCGGCGCGAACGTCCTCGCCCGTGATGTATCCGAGCCGCCGAATGAGATCCGACAGATCAGCCATCGTGAGCACGGTGTCGCCGACGTAGTAGATCGGCGCATTGCCGTGCCGCACAATGTCGAGCCATTCCGCGCGGGCGTGCAAACCTGCGAATACAAGGTCCGGCACCAGGCTCAGCGTGACCTCGGCACTCTCGCTGGAGGGCAGTCCCAGCCGTGTTGCCGTCGCGGCCACGTCGCTGTAGCGGCGGTCCATGGAATACCGGCTCACCGCTGCGATACGGTGCTCGTCCACGATCGCCAACAGCAACCCGTCGAGGGTGATCGAGTTCGAGACGATCCTCTTGGGGCGGTCCGGGATCGTGATCTGGCGGCCGCGGTCGTCAGTCACCGTTCTCGGGAACGGAGCGCCACCCGCGGCGAGCTGCGATGGCTCGTGGGCGGGAGCTCCGGACGAGCCGGATCGGTCGCCAGGGCCGGCCGCCACCCATGCCGATGTCGCTGCCGCTGCTGCCACGACCGCTGCTGCCGCTACCCGCTTCTTCACAGCCACTGCTCGCGTCCCTCTATGCCCGCGGGGCGACCACCGGAAGAATGACCGACAACTCCGCGATCCCCCACGAGTCAGAAGTTCAGCCGCATCCCGCCGATGACCCAGAGCCCGGGCGAGCCGAAGCCGTGTTCGTAGTAATCGCCGTTGAACACGTTCTCGGCCTTTCCGTACAGTTCCAAGGTCTTCGACTCCGACAGAGGAAGGTCGTACCGGACGACCATGTCAGCCTTGACAGGGCCAGAAAACACCAGCCGGCGCCCTTGGGCGCCATAGGGAGAGAGCACGTAGTCGCTCAAAGCGAACAGGTCGAATGTGATGTTGACGCGCTTGCGCAACCACTGCGTGGCGGTCATGGAGAACGCTTGGTCGGAGACTCCCGGCACGCGGAAGTAATCGGTCCCGATCGTGGGGGTGCGCGAGTCGGAGTTCGTATAGGTGTATGCGCCGCGGAGGCTGGTGCTCGCGGTCGGCACAATCTGCGTGCCCAACTCGAATCCCCGGGCGATGCCCCCTCCGGCCTGCCGATAGCCGCCGAATCGTCCGAAGATGTCCCCCGGGGGGAAATTGGCAAAGTCGAAGATGATGGTTTCCGGCAGGTTGGTGTAGAAGAACGTTCCGCTCAAGCGCACCTTTGAGCCGTACAGCCATTGGTCGACCCCGCCATCGACGGCAACCGACCGTTCCGGTCCAAGACGGGGGTCTCCCCAGTAGTTGAAGCCGCCCGAAAAGGACGAGAACGACCCGCCGAAGCGCTCGTACATCGACGGGGCGCGGAAAGCGTTCCCGGCATGGGCCCGCAGCTTTGTCTGGGACCTCTCGATGAAGTACGCCGCCGCGACATCGCCGGTGTAGGCGTTGCCGGGATTCGCGACGGAGGTTGTCTCGTAAGGACTGGTCGCGCCTGCGAAGAGCGGCGATCCGGGATCGAAGACCTGCAGCCGGCCCGAAACGGAGACATGCAGCCTGCCGTCGAGCATCCGGATCTGGTCTTGGCCGAATACCGCATGGCTGACTTGGTCGATCTCAACCCGGCTCTCGGTCGGGTCCGGACTCTCGTCGGTGTTGAAATTGGCGAAAGTCTCGGCCTCAAGCTCATATCCCAGGCTCAACAGGTTGCGGCCGCCGACCCGCTGGTCGGTCCGGGCCTGCAGCAGGTGCGTCTGGCCGTCGAAGCGGCTGTCGTTGCTGAACGCCGGATCGTACAGCCCGGGCCCCGCCGGTCCGTCTTGGTGGGAGCGCCTGGTCCCTACGTGCTGGTAAGCGATCCGGTAGGAGCTGCCCGCGCTCACTTCGTGGCGCAGCGTGACCGCCGTGGCGGCGAATGACGAAGAGCGCCGGTTGTCAGGGTCGATCTGGGCCGGAACGAAGGTAGCGTTGCCTGCCGAGAACGGCAGTCTTTGTTCGAACAGATCGAGTTGATCGAGCGGCAGCGCGCGAGCGGGCACGTCGCCGGAGCTGGGGAAATTGGCCACGATCTCTGCAGGGAAGGCCGGGCTCTCGGTGAGGCCGAGAAACGAGTCCGTCCCCCACACGCGCCCGCTAAGCGACATGTTCTGAGTGAGCGCATACTTGCCAAAGCCCCTCACGGTCGTGTTACGGAAGGGACTGCGCCCTCGGTAGCCGCCCGTCACGTTGAGATGCGAGATGCCGCCGCTGTACACAAAGCGGTCGTCGGAGAGGCCGCCGCCGACCCTGGCGACGCCGCGCAGCATGCCGAGCCCCCCGCCCTCGGCCCGCAATTCGCCATGGGTTCCGCCGCCGCCTTGGGCCGAGGTGACGTTCATCACCCCGCCGATGGCGTGCGAGCCATACAGCGAGGATCCCGAGCCCCGCACGAACTCGGCCCGCTCGGTGCCCACAAGAGTCATGTCGCTGTAGAACGCAGACGCATCCCCCTGGGTGCTGGCTGCATCGCGGAATCGCAGGCCGTCAATCAGGACGGCCGTGTCATGGTTCCGCAGGCCGCGCGTCTGCACTGTGGTGAAACTCCCGGGGCCTCGCAACTGCCTGACCCGGACTCCCGGGATCACTCTGAGAGCCTCCGAGAGAGCGAACTCGTTGCGATCGGCGATCTCGCCCGCGCCGACCGCGTCAAGCGCCTTGGCGACCTCGCGCTGCGCGAGCGGCGTGCTCGAGGCAGTCACCACGACTTCCACCCCTCCACCCGAGACCAACAGCTGCAGGTCCTGCTCGGCCTGTCCCTGAACCGCGATCTGCCTGTAGCCCGCCAACGCCTCGTCGTCGGATTCCCCTTCCAGCAGATAGTCTCCGTCAGGGACGCCAAGGAAGGAGTAGCGGCCGTCGTCGCCGCTTTGGGCCGTGTGCAACTGACCGCTGTTGCGGTCAAACAGACGCACTCGCGCGCCCGGCACGGCGTCGCCGTTGGGGGCAGAAATCAAGCCGTGCAGGCTCGCTGCGCCGAGAGTGCCGCATGGGATGGTCGCCAAGACGATTACTGAGCTGGCCGCCATTCGAAACAGTGCGCTCAGGGTCCAATCGGCTGCTTCGAGGGCGCTCGAGCTCCAAGTCCGATTGCTAGATGCTTGTGGACGGCCGGCCTGCGTCGGCAGACTGCCGGCGCGATGCCTTACTGGATTATTCATGTTCTGTCTCCTTGTCCGTCTCCGCGGACGCCAACAAGGCACACCGGGGCGGAAGGCCGCAATCGCGGACCTCGCCCTAACGCCGGGGCTTGAGTGAGGCTCGCTGGGAGGACTCGACAGAACTCGACTCAGGCAGACTAGGGCCTGACTCTAGCGGCAAGTATGTTTCCAGGTCGCTCATCCGTACCTCGCGGAAGTGTGCGCTTCACACACTCGGAGGAAGGTCTCCTGACTCGCGACTTCCAACGCAACAGATGCGCACGCCGAACCGACCTTCCCAAGGCTGCCGCCTCAGTGGTGTCTCGGACCAGCTTGTCGCTCACAGTGGCGGGACCGTGCCGGAATTGCACCGGACTTCCCGATTAAGCCCAAACGGGCTCCTCCAAGCACTACGAACGGTAGCATGCCAGCCACCCGTCGGTCAACTTCTTCGGCGTCCGAGATTCGGACCGTGCAATGGCCCCCAAATATGTTGGTAAACGCGTCAGCGGCACATAGGCGAAGTTTGCTAGGCTCAGTATTCCGGGCAAAGGCCCGAGCAAGGAGTTTGAACCATGCGCATGTTTCGATTTCCGCTGATCGCGGTTGTACTACTGGTGGGTGCCAGCGCAGCTCTCGCCCAGCGCCCCGCGTCGCCTCGCGGCGAGGCCGCTATCCAGGTTGGCGGCGAATACGAAGAACGTCGCTACGTCGGCGGCAAGTGGATCACCGTTGACTATGGGCGCCCTATTCTGCGTGGCCGGACCGGTATCTTCGGCGAAGGCAGTGATTATGGCAAGGGTGCGAATGCCGGCGCTCCGGTGTGGCGTGCGGGAGCCAACCAGTCGACCCGCTTCATGACAGAAGTGGACCTCAAGTTCGGCGACAAGACATTGCCCGCAGGGGAATACAGCATGTTCATCGACCTCAAGGAGGGAGATTGGACGCTGATCATGTCCACGCACTCGGCCAAGCAAGGTTTCCGCGAGCCGGGCGAGGGCCTGTGGGGTGCGTACAACTACACGCCCGACAAGGACGTTCTGCGCGTCAGCATGGACGTTGACAGCACGCCCGTGTCGTACGAGCAGCTCACTATCTCGTTCGTCAACGTGACCGCCGAGGGCGGCAGCCTCGCCTTGATGTGGGAAAACACCGTGGGGATGGCCAGCTTCTCGCTGCCCTAGTGCGCGGGCGTTACCCTGCGCGGCGCCTAGGCCGTGAGCTCGTGGCTTCTCGGTTCTCGGCGACTGGAGCCGTGATATAGTGCCGACAATGGCGTATCGTCTGGCGCTCTTGCTGGCGCTTTCCCTCTTTGCTTCAAGTGCGTCGGAGCTGGTCTGGGACAGGTTCCGCGGGCCCAACGGAGGGGGCGTTTCCGCCGAAGTCGGCATACCCGAAGAATTTGGGCCGGAAGCGAATGTCGTGTGGAAGACGCCGCTGCCCGAGGGGCTGTCGTCCCCGGTCTTCGGCGCGGACAGCATTTTCCTGACCGGGATTGCGGATGACAAGCTGACCACGTTCTCGCTGGATCGCTCCACCGGCCGCATCAAGTGGCGCAGGGAGATCGTCCGCGAGCGTGCCGGCCAGCTGCGCGCTCCCAACAACGCGGCCTCTCCGAGCGTCGCGACGGACGGGCAGAGCCTGTTTGCGTTCTTCCAGGACTTCGGCTTGGTTGCCTACGGGCCGGACGGCAACGAACTTTGGCGCATCCCGCTCGGGCCGTTCAACAACCCGATGGGGATGGGTTCGTCCCCGGTCTATGTCGACGGCAAGGTGATCCAGATCTGCGATTCCGAGACGGATTCGTTCATGCTGGCGGTCGACGCGTCCACTGGCGAAGTCGTTTGGCGCAACGAGCGGCCGTACTCGTTGCGCGGTTTCTCGACGCCCGTGGTGTACCAGCCAGACGAGGGTGGCGTGCAAGTGCTGGTGGCCGGATCGTACGAGCTGTCTGCTTATGACGTCGAGAGCGGCGAGAAGGTCTGGTGGGTCGAGGGCTTGACGTGGCAGCTCAAGCCGACTCCAGTGCTGGATGACGAGGGGTATGCCTATGTGCTGGGCTGGGCTGGCAGCGCCGATTTGGGCCAGCAGGAAGAGGTTCCCCCCTTTGCAGACGTCTTGCCCAGCTTGGATACAGATGGCGACGGCAGGCTGTCAGCCGCCGAGCTGTCAGAGCGCTTCGGCAAGGGTGTGCGCAACGGTCTCGGAAGCTATGACTTGGACAATTCCGGCTACATGGAACTGCGCGACTGGGAGCATCACCGGCGCAAGCGGCGCGCCGTCAACGCCGTGCGCAAGATCAGGCTCGGAGGCAAGGGCGACATGACCGAGGGAGCCGTGCAGTGGCTCTATTACAAGAGCCTCCCCAATGTCCCGTCGCCTCTGCTCTACGATGGCGTCGTCTATCTCACCAAGGACGGCGGCATCATGACGGCGCTAAGCGCCGAGGACGGCAGCGTCCTGAAGCAAGCGCGGCTGCGCGAAGCGATGGGACGCTACTTCGCTTCTCCGGTGGCCGCGGACGGCAAGGTCTTTACCGCGGACGAGACGGGCCAGATTTCGGTGGTCAGGCCCGGGCCTGAGTGGGAGGTCATTCGCACGAACGCGATGGGCGAAGAGGTCTACGCGACTCCCGTGATCATGGACGGCAGGTTGTTCATCCGGACCAGCAAGGCGCTGTACTGCTTCGCCGAGTGAAGCGGGCCGGTACCGGCGTCCCAGCAGACCCAGGCGTTTCCTACGGGGCCGGCGTGAGCAGCCCGCGGACAATCGCCCAGCCGAAGGGCCGGAGCTTGAGGCCCGGATCGAGTCCGTCTTCGTAGAGTTCCGCGTTCGTTCGCAGGCGAGCGACGACTTCCGGGTGGTCTTGAGCGACGTTGTCGCTTTCCGATGGGTCTGTGGGCAAGCGGTAGAGCAGCGGTGGCTCGAATTCGCGCGAGCCTTTAGGCTGGCCGTTCTTGCCCAAGGGCCGCTCGCGCAGGTGCAGCTTCCAGACACCCGACCGAACCGCGTTGATCTTGCCGCGATTGCTGAAGTAGAGATCCCTCTCCGGGACATCGCCACCACCGCGCAGCACGGAGCTGATATCGCGGCCGTCAAAGGTCAGGTCGCTCGGCATGGCCAGGCCGGCCAGCGCGCTCACCGTGGGGAAGATGTCCAGCAACGTCGCCGGCCCGCCTCGTGTCGCGCCTGCTGGCAAGCGGCCTGGAGCGCGGGCCAGCAGCGGTATCCGCAGCCCTCCCTCCCAGGTTGTGCCCTTGCCCCCTCTCAGGCCGCCGGTCGAACCGCCGGGCGTGGACGCATCGCCCGGCCAGGGGCCGTTGTCGCTCGTGAAGAAGACATAGGTGTCTGCTTCCAAGCCCAGCTGCCCGAGCTTGGCTACCACTTGGCCCACGCTAGCGTCCAGTTCCTCGACGACGTCCGCGTACAGGCCGTGGCCGGACCGCCCGGCGAACGCCTTGGACGCCGCCGGAGGCTCGTGCGGCATCGTGTAAGCCAGATAGAGCAGGAACGGTTGGTCGGCGTGGCGCTCGACGAATTCCAGCGCTCGCTGCGTGTAGCGCCTTGTCAGCAGGCTGGTGTCGGCGGGCGATTCAATCACTTGGTCGCTGTCGAAGAGTTCGAAGCGAGGCCATTGAAGGCGCTCCAGCCAGACCATGTTGTTGCTGTACAGGACGCCGAAGAATTCTTCGAAGCCATGATTATGCGGACGGTGCTGCTTGCGGCCACCCAGGTGCCACTTGCCGATGCAGGCTGTGGCGTAGCCGGCCTCCCGCAAGTGCTCCGCCAGCGTCAGCTCCGCCGCTGGCAGGCCTTGGACCTCTTTAGGGACGAAGACCCGGGTAACCCCGGTGCGCAGAGGGTGGCGCCCGGTGAGCAACGCCGCCCTCGCCGGCGAGCAGGTCGGCGCCGGGGTGTAGAATTCTGTCAGCCGGACTCCTTCGGACGCGATCCTGTCCAACGCCGGTGTCTTGGCCTTGGTGCCGCCGTAGCAGCCCAGATCCCCTACTCCTAAATCGTCCGCAACGATGAGGACGAAGTTAGGCGCCCTCGACTGTGCCGGGCGCGCGAGCGGGCCGATCAGCGATGCGATTGCGATGGCCAGCAATAGCCGCGCGAGTGGGTTCCGGCTGGGATGAAGTGGGGCCACTGGGGCGCCCGGCGGCGTCTCAGCCCCGCAGGTCACGGAACCGTTTGGCCTTGGCCTGCCAGCGCGGCAGGCTGTTCCGTTCGACACTGTGCACTTCGACGCGGACGCCAAAGCTGCTGGTCACGTCCTCGGCGATTGCCTCGCAGGCATCCTGGAAGGCCTCGACCTCGACCACGGCTTCGTCCATCGCCCCGTCGCGCGCCACCGTGATGCGGAACTCTGCCTTGCCCGCGGCCCGCCTGACGGCGCCCTCGATGGCGGAGGGGTGCAGGTTGACTCCGCGGATTAGCATCATCTGGTCCGCGCGGCCCAAGATCCCGCCTTCCAGCAGCAAGCCCTCGGGCAAGCGCCGCGCCCGCACCAGGTCCCCGGTGCGATAGCGCACGACCGGGCAGCAATCCCGGCCGAAGTTGGTGATCACCAGTTCGCCCGTCGCGCCATCGGCGACGGGCTCTTCTCCGTCGACCGCGAGCACTTCGGCGATGAACTCCCGCTCGTTCACGAACACGCCCCGGCCCTGGGGGCAGGGCAGGCCGTAGGCGCCGACCTCGCTGGCACCGGCATGGTCGAACACTTGGGCACCCCAGGCTTCCCCGATGCGGTGCCTTGTCGCCGGGATGCTGCCGCCCGGCTCACCGGCTAGGATCACGCTGCGAATCGAGCTCTTGGCGGTGTCAATGCCGTGCTCTTCGGCGACCGCCGCCATGTGCAGCGAGTAGGTTGGCGTTGAGAACAATACCGTGCAATCCAGGTCCCGCAGCAGCTGCAAGCGGCGCAGCGTGTGGGCCCCGCCGCCCGGGACCGATAGGACGCCCCTGCGCGCCAGCGCGTCGTGCGCGGACCAGAAGCCGATGAATGGCGCGTACGAGAAGGCAAAGAAGGCGCGGTCGTCGTCCCGCAGGCCGCAGACATCCAGCACGCTGTCCCAGCAATCGCACCACCAGTCCCAGCTTTGCGGCGTATCCAGCACTAGCAGGGGCTTGCCGGTCGTGCCCGATGTCTGGTGGTACTTGGAGTAATTCCCCAGCGGCTCGGACAGGTTCGAGCCGAACGGCGCATGCTGGATCTGATCCGCGGATAGGTCGTGGTTTGAAGTCAGGGGCAGCCGACGATACTCTTCGAGGTTGCGCGGCGCGGCGACGCCCTCGAGCCGCTGCTGCCAGAAGGGGTTGCTCGCGACGAGCTTGGCCAGCATCTCGCGTAGCCGCGATAGCCGCTCCCAGCGGCCCAGGTCGGCATCGGCCGACATCTTACCGGTCAGGGCAACCGGCATCAGAGCGGCAGCAGCCGGACGGCCTGGGCCGTCGCGAGGCAGACTAGAAACGCGAGCCCGAGCGGCATCAGGGCCCCGAGCGCCGTCCAGCGAGCGCTCCGCGTCTCCTTCCAGATCGTCAGTATTGTTGTCGCACAGGGGTTGTGCAGCAAAGAAAACAGCATGAGGTTGACCGCCGTAAGCAGCGTCCAGCCGTGCTGGCCGACCAGCACTTCGCGGATCTGCTCGTAAGTAGTAATATCCATCATCATAGCGCCACCTAGATAGCACATCAGCATGGTCGGCACTACGATCTCGTTGGCAGGGATCGCGATCACGTAGGCCAGCAGAATCACGCCGTCCAGTCCGATCGCCGTTCCGAGGGGTTCCAGCAGCGCGATCGAACGCTCCGCCAAAGAAACCCCGCCGGCCTGTACGTTGGCCAAGATCCAGATCAGCGCCCCGGCAGGCGCGGCCGTCAGTATGGCGCGGCCGAGGACGAATATGGTCCGGTCGATCAGGGATGTGTACAGAATCCTCAGCACGCTCGGACGCCGATACGGCGGCATCTCCAGCGTGAAGGCAGAGGCCTCGCCCGACAGCAGGCTGCGCGATAGCGCCCACGACACGCCCAGCGTGAAGCACACGCCCAGCAGCACCACGGCCACCACGGATGCGGCGGCCGCGAGCGCGGCCACCGCCGGCGGGAAGGCGGCTGCGACGAAGATTACCGCCAGCATGATGAGCGTCGGAAAGCGACCGTTGCACGGCACGAAATTATTGGTCAGGATGGCCAGCAGGCGTTCGCGCGGGGAGTCGATGATGCGTGTCGAGGTGACTCCGGCGGCGTTGCAGCCGAACCCCATCGCCATCGTCAGAGCCTGCTTGCCATGCGCGCCTGCCTTGCGGAAGAGCCAGTCGAGATTAAACGCCACGCGCGGCAGGTACCCCAAGTCCTCCAAGATCGTGAAGACCGGGAAGAAGATGGCCATGGGAGGCAGCATGACACTCACCACCCACGCCAGCCCGCGGAAGATGCCATGCCAGACGAGCCCGGTCAGCCACCAAGGCGCTCCCATGCTCTCGAACCAGCTGGCCGCCGCCGCCTCGACCGCGAAGAACGCGTTGGCCAGCATCTGCGACGGGATGTTCGCCCCAAGGATCGTGACCCAGAAGACCGCGCCCAACAGCAGCAGCATGACCGGCAGCCCTAGCCACCGCGAGGTCACGATGCGGTCGATCCTCTGGTCGAAGTCCCACTTGCCCGATCCGTGCTCGCGAACTGACCGCCCGGCAAGCTCACCAGCTCTTTCGTACAGGCTGGCGACCATGTAGTCGCGGAAGCTGCCGTCCAACCCCCGGCGCAGTTCGTCGCTGCGGTCCAGCACCGCTTGGGGCGTGACCGACACCGAGGTCATTGGGCCCCCGCGATGGCCTTGATCTTGCTTGCATCGACTGGCGCCGGCTGCCGCTGCCGGTCTGCCAGCCCGGCGAGCTCGCCGCTCAGCAGCGCCTCCCGCACTTTGTGATCGCCGTCCAGCAGGCGCAACGCTACCCAGCGAGCGCTGGGCAGGCCGGGGGCCATCCCCCGGATCAGGGGCACCAAGCCATCGATGGCCTCGCGGACCTCCGCCGGGGGAGCGATCCGCGAAGGGGACGTCTTGGTCTCGCCGGAGGCCACGCCGGCGACGCTTGCCACGAGTTCCGCCAGCCCTTCCTTCGTGCGGGCAACGGTCGGCACCGCGGGCACACCCAGATCGCGGGAAAGGCTGCGCACGTCGACTTCGATGCCCTTGCGCTTGGCCTCGTCCATCAAGTTGACGCAAACCACTGCGCGGTCAGTGATTTCCAGCACCTGCAGGACTAGGTTCAGGTTTCTCTCCAAGGCCGTGGCATCGACTACCACCACGGTGCAGTCGGGCTGCCCGAAGAGCAGGAAGTTGCGGCTGATTTCCTCGTCTTGGGATGCCGACAGGAGTGAATACGTGCCGGGCAGGTCGACCAGCTTGTAGCGCTTGCCGCCATACCCGAACGCCCCTTCCGCGCGCGTGACCGTCTTGCCGGTCCAATTGCCCACGTGCTGGCGCAGACCGGTGAGGGCATTGAATACGGAGGACTTGCCGGTGTTGGGGTTGCCCGCCAGTGCGACGACGTGATCGCAGTTGGCGATGTCGACCCCCATCTCGGCCATCTGCGCGTGGGCCGGGCAGCCGTCGCAGGCTTCGGTGTTCATGGAGCGGCCTCCGCGCCGTCGGTTGACCGGAGCGGCCGAATCAAGACCTGCTCCGCCTCACGCCGGCGCAGGGCGACGGTCGTGCCGCGAACGCGAAACGCCCGCGGGTCGCCGAACGTGTTGTCCAGCGCCACCTCCACGCGCGTGCCCGGCGTGAGCCCGAGATCCAGCAGGCGGCGGCGCGAGAGCCCCTGGCAGTCCGGGCTCAAGCCTGCCACCTCTCCCGACGCGCCTTGGGCTAGGTCCGCCAGGCGCGTCCGTTCCGAAGGGAGCGCGTCTTGGGGCCGGACCGCGCGCACGTGTATGTTGGCTGCTACCGAGCGCTCTATGCGGTGTCGGCCGCCATCCGTTTCGATTACTAAGTGGTTCGGTCCGGATTCGGCCACGTTCACGACCTGCATCGGTCGCAGGTTGGCCACTAGGATCTGCCGGAAGACTGCCTGAGGCTCATCCTCCAAGTGGGCGATCAGCGCGGGCCTGCCGACCGGCCATTCGTTCAAGCTGACCGCTTCGAGCGCGCTGATCGTGCCGTCGGGGCGCGGGATCGGATCTCCGTGCGGATCGTGCTGCGGGTGTCCGAGGTGGGCGTCCAGCCGGGCCACTTGTTCACGGCTCAGGCTGTGCTCCGCCCTTTCGGCGGCTTGGTGCAGCTTCCCCATCGGCATGTTGGCGTCGTCGGACAGGTGGCGCTCCCACAAGCGATGCGCGCGCACCACCTCCAGGGCTCGCCGCTCGCCGCTTTCGGTGAGCGCGATCCCGCCTGCGCCGCTCTCGACCCAGCCCGCCGTCTGCAAGCCCGCTACCACTCTCAGCACGGCGGCTGGCCGTAGCCCCATCGTGCCCGCGAGCGATTCAAGAGTGGCCAGCTTCGAGCGGTGCTGCCAAGCCAGAATGTGCTTCAACGCGTCCTCTGAGCGTGATCTCGCGCGGTACGCGCGGTGCCGTTCCCACCTAGCTACGAGGCCGAACTTCGGCACCGCAAGGATCGCAACAAGCAGCGCGGCTGCCATGCCAAGGCCGAGTGCGCTCATGCCGGTGCACTCCGGATGTCGCGAATTCGGATCGAGCCTGCCAGACGAGTCCCGAATGCATGCACGGCTTGGTCGTCCCCTACGCGTAGCATCAGAGGCCCGTCAAATGGCCTGCGCTCCAACAAGTGGATCCGGACCCCGGGTCGGACACCGATGCTTGACAGGTGCTGGAGCATGGTTGGGTCGTGGTCGGACACCCGCGACACCTCCGCGTCGGTGCCGGGCTCCATGTCGATCAGGTCGGAATCTGCCCGGTCGGGCAGGGTCCCGTCCCGGCGCGGGATCGGGTGCCCGTGAGGGTCGAACTCGGGATCACCCAGCACATGTGCGATGCGGTCCTCGAACGTTTCCGAGATCGCGTGCTCGAGTTTCTCGGCCTCCACGTGGACCTCGTCCCAGCTGTAGTCCAAGACCCTGTGCAAGAACAGTTCGATGAGCCGGTGGTGCCGAATGATCTCCAACGCCCGCGCCCGGCCCCGGTCAGTCAGGCGGGCGCCGTGGTGCTTCTGGTATTCGATCCAGGGCGGATCGGCCTCAGACAGCTTCTTGAGCATGCCCGTGACCGAGGCAGGCGAGATCGCGAGTTGCTCGGCCAGTCCGGCAGTTGTGGCCCGCTTGTCGTCGCCGGCCAGCTGATAGATCGCCTTCAGGCAATTGTCAATCGCCTCGCTACCCATTTTTAGGCGTGCCTAAATTTAGGTTATAGACAGCTTAAATCTATGTCAAGCGGATGGCGGGCGAGCAGTGTCTGGTGGCCCTCGGCTGTCGGCTCACGGCGGCAATTCGGCACCCCCGGTCTGGACGGGAATGCAACATGTACTAGGCTGGAACCATGGCGGAGCGGATGGTCAACTGCGTGAAGCTGGGCAGGGAACTGCCCGGATTGGACGAGGTGCCGTTTGATTCGGAACTCGGCCAGAAGATCTACGACAACGTGTCCAAGATCGCTTGGGCCCAATGGGCCGAACACTTGAAGATGATCATCAACGAGTACCGCCTGAATCCTGCCACTCTCCAAGCCCAGGAGATGATAGTCAAGCAGATGGAAGCCTATTTCTTTGGTGAAGGCGCGGCCCCTCCGCCTGAATACGTGGCACCTGGATCATGAGTCGCCCGGTCCTGCTCCTGTTCTTCCTTCTCGGGGCTTGGAGTTGTGGCACGGTCTTCATGTGGCAAACCGCCATCCAGAATTTTGCCGTCGCCGAGACAGTCGAACATTCTACGCGCGAGGGACTGGAGGCTGCTACTGAAGGCCTTGCTCCAGGCAGCCTGCGCACATTGTCCCGCTATCAGGCCTCCGAGGCCAATCGCCTGTTCTTCAGCGGCTGGGGCTGGGTTCAGGTCGGGCTGGCCGCGCTGGCCTTCGCGCTCGCTTGGACCTGCCGTTGCCGGCGCGCTGTAGTAGTGCTGGTCGGCGCAATGCTGCTGATCACGGTCGGGCTAGCTGTGTATGTCGTTCCCGAAACAGTGCGTCTCGGCCGGTTGATGGACTTTGCGGCCGAAGGATCGCAGCCGCAGGTCGAGAGCATGTTCTGGACGCTGCACCACGCCTATACCAGCGTGGACATGCTGAAATTCGCCATGGGATTGGTCGCCACGGTCATCGCCTGCCGTCAGGCCACCCAGCGCGTCGCCCCTGGCTGATCTGAAGCCCCGCGGCTCCGGTATCGCTTGACCGCTATGGACGGGCCGATCTGGACGCCTTCTCCGGAGCGCATTCGCGCCAGTCGGATGAAACGCTTCATGGACGAGGTCGGCAAGCCTGATTATGCGAGCCTGCATCGCTGGTCAGTGCAGCGACCTAAAGAGTTTTGGTCTGCACTCTGGGACTTTGGCGAGATCGTCGCGCATCGCGATCCTGAACGAGTCGTGGACTCGTTCGACCGCATGCCCGGTGCGCAATGGTTCCCCGGATCTGAGTTGAACTTCGCCGAGAACCTGCTGCGTTTCGGGGATGATCGGCGGGCCTTGGTGGCTTGGAACGAAGAGGGGCCGGGCCGATCGCTGACCTATCGTCAACTGCGCCTCGAAGTCGGGGCGCTGGCTGGCGCTTTGGAGCGCGAGGGCATCCAACCGGGAGACCGGGTCGCTGGCTTCGTGGCCAACGTGCCGGAGGCCGTGACAGCCATGCTTGCCGCAACCAGCCTCGGCGCGGTGTGGTCCTCTTGCTCCCCAGACTTCGGCGCCGAAGGGGCGATCGACCGACTTGGCCAGATCCGTCCTCGGATCCTGTTCGCTTCAGCCGGGTACACGTATGCGGGCAAGCGGTACGACTGCTCCGAACGGCTGGCAGCGATCTGCCGCAGCATCGATTCGATCGAGCGAGTCGTGGTGATTCCTTCGGCGTCCGGACCTGACCTGCGCGAATTGAGATCCGCGCGGCTATACGCCGAGTACTTGGGGGCCGAGCGGGTGCCAAGCTTCAAGCCCCTGCCGTTTAGCCACCCGGCCTACATCTTGTATACGTCGGGTACCACCGGGCCGCCGAAGTGCATCGTCCACAGCGCCGGGGGTACGTTGCTGCAACACCTGAAGGAACTTGCGCTGCATGCCGACCTGCATCGGCAAGACTGCATATTCTTCTTCACCAGCTGCGGTTGGATGATGTGGAACTGGCTGCTCAGCAGCCTGGCGCTCGGGGCCGCGATTGTCCTGTATGACGGATCCCCGTTTCACCCGCGGCCCGAAGTCTTGTTCGACTTGGTCGACCGGGAGGGCATCTCGGTCTTCGGAGTCGGGGCCAAGTACATCTCTGCCATCGAGAAGGCCGGACTGGAGCCGGCCGCTAGCCACTCATTGGCGTCGCTACGGACGATCCTCTCTACCGGTTCCCCGCTCAGCCCGGGCAGTTTCGAGTTTGTGTACCGGAAGGTCAAGCAGGACGTGCATCTGTCATCGATCTCAGGGGGCACCGACATCGTGTCCTGCTTTGCGCTCGGGAATCCGGCCGGACCCGTCTATTCAGGCGAGTTGCAGGCGCCCGGACTCGGCATGTCCGTAGATGTCTTCGGAGACGACGGCGCGCCTCTACCAGTGGGTGCAACCGGGGAGCTAGTGTGTACGCAACCCTTTCCCGCTATGCCACTAGGATTCTGGAACGACAGCAGTGGCCGCAAGTACCGCGAGGCTTACTTCGAGCGCTTCCCGGGCGCGTGGCACCACGGGGATCTCTGCGAGCGTCGCCCGAGCGGGGGGTTTCGGATCTGGGGACGCTCCGATGCCGTCCTGAATCCCGGCGGCGTGCGCATCGGTACTGCAGAGATCTACAACGCAGTCGAGGCGATGCCCGAGATTGCCGAAGCGGTGGCCGTCGGATTCGAGCGCGGAGGCGATGAGCAAATCGTATTGCTGGTGGTGCTGACCAATGACCGTGTACTGGACGATGGCATCGTGGCGGACATCAAGCAGACGATTCGCGGGCGGGCTTCCCCGAGGCATGTGCCTGCCGAGGTGTTCCAAGTAGACGACATACCGCGGACGCGGAGCGGGAAGGTCGCAGAACTCGCGGTCAAGCGCGCGCTCGCCGGTATGCCAGTCACGAACCTGGGCGCTTTGGCAAACCCACACGCGTTGGAAGCGTACTCTTGCGTGCGGGACGAACTGCTCGCAGACTAGGAGACTGTGAGCTGTCGATGACCATCGGCATCAGTAACGATGGCCTTCGTGAACTGATTCCAAGAGCTCTGCCAAAGGCGCGCCCTTAATCCGAAGTTCCGGGCCAGAAGCGAAGGGAACTCCTTGTAATGCATTGCCTTATCGGGATTTGGAGTTGTCCTGCACTGGGAACGTTCGGACCAGTTCAAGCGCACGCTTCTGCAAAGCGCTCGGTTCCGTCAGCCGCTCCACGGTGGGCCCGTTGGCGTCGTCCTGCAGGCGGCATTGATGGCGACAGCGCGTGCCCAGCACCTGCAATAACGTCGAGAAGCTGTGCAGTTCCAAGCCCTGCGCCGTCTTGCGACGGTTCTTTTTCGCTTGCACTTCCTGGCGCGGCTTCGCCGCCGCGACCGGATCCCGCCGCGCCTGCCAGCCCGCCAAGTCCTCGTCTTCGAACAGCAGCTCGGCCAAGGCTTGCCGCAGGTGCCACTCCACGTAGTACGCCAGCAGGCACAGCAGCAGGTGGGCCCGCACGCGCTGCTCGCTGCGATGGCGGATCGGGCGCACCTGCAAGTCCACGGTCTTGAGGCAGCGGAAGGCGCTCTCGACGCGCGTTAGCTGCTTGTAGCTGCGCACCACATCTTCCGCTGCCAGATCGCTCTGGCTGGCACGGATCACGTACAGGCCGTCCAAGGCCGCCTCGCGCTCGATCGAGTGCGCGTCCCGGCAGAACTGCAAGCTGCCGTCTGCGATCTGGGTCTGGAAGTGCTTGGCGACCTTGGAACGCTGCTTGGCGCGCCCCACCTTCTCGGCGATGGCGGCCTCCAGCAGCGGCTTCTTGGTGCGCCGCGCCACTTCGCGCTGGATGCGCGCCAGGTCTTGCTCGGCGGCCTCCAGCAGCGCTTCGCGCTTGTGCCGGCGGCGCTCGGCCAAGGCCGGGTTGCAGCACACGATGAGGCGCTCGTCGGGGTACAGCGGGGAGTGGATCTCGGCTAGGTTGCGCTCGTCGAAGAGCGACATCTGGACGCTGCCTTGCTCGGCCAGGCGGCGGATGTCGTGGTGGCGCAGGGCCGAGATCCAGCCCAGGCCGGGGTAGTCGCGCAGGGTCTGGATCTGGGTGTCGGTGAGCATGCCGCGGTCGCCCACCAGCACCAGCCGCTGGAGGCCGAAATGCTGGCGCAGGGCCTGGACCTGGTCCGGCACCGTGGCCGGATCGGCGGTGTTGCCGGGATAGGCCCGCACGGCCAGCGGGCGACCCTGCCGGTCGGCCAGCACGCCGTAGACCACGATCGGTCGGCCGCGCTTGCCGTCGCGGCTGTAGCCGTAGCGCATCAAGGGGCAGCTGTGGCCTTCGTAGTAGCTGCTGGAGACGTCGTACAGCACCTGGGCATCGTCTTGCAGGTGGCGCTTGGCGAGGCGTTGCTCGATGCGGTCCTGGCGCTGCAGCAGCCAATCCATGGCCTGGTAGAGGGCGTCTTCGTCGGCGTCCTGCAAGTCGAGTTCCTCGGCCAGAGTGGTGGCGTGCCAGAGGCGGGTGGTGGCGAGCTTGGAGGCCGGGTGGAGCAGGCGCTGGGCAATCATGGCCAGCACGGCGGAGCGCTGGGGGGAGGAAGCACGATCGAGCAATTTGGGCAGGCCGAGGCGGCGGCAGGCCTCCAGCACGAGTTCGACATGGCCGTGGGGGCGGGAGCTGACGATGGTGAAGGCTTGGTCGAGGCTGACGAGGGGCTGGTTCTTGAGCAGCTTGCGGAGGGCGTTGATCTTGGCGGGGGGCCAGCTGGAGAGATTGGCAAGGGTGCGCTTACGGACCTTAGAGCCTTCGCGCCAGCCTTCGCGGAGGAGGATGGCTGGGGGTGAGGAGCGGTTGGGGACGACTTCCACATACATGGGAATACTATATCACAGATTACGGCATAAAATCAAGCAATAAAAACATCAAACAATCACCACAAAAGTCCATTACATGGGAACAATAGACACTCCGCAAGCGCTTGGAAAGCAATCTAGGCCCTTTGGAATCAACGAGTTAGCGCGAGATCAAGCGACAAAATCGCCCGGAACTTCGGCTTAATGTGACGCCGGCGCTCGGAGATTCGGGCGACCGCTTCACGTGCCCGTGTCCGGTCGGTCTCGGCGGGGGCCAGCAGCGCAACCGGTTTCCCATGCCGAGTGATGGTAACGCTCTCGCCACGAGCTACTCGGTCGAGCAATTTGGACAGATGGGTCCTGGCTTCGAACGCTCCAATCGATTCCATGGGATTCTTCCCTCCGTGCAGTTAGACTAGCTTGATCAACGAGTCCACCTAGCGAGCTTCACGTGGTTACCAGTGAAAGAAACTGGGTCAGTCTCCAGAGCGCTCGAAGACCGAAGCATACTGTCAAGCGTGCCCGTCAACCGTTTCTGCACACATTCGGTCGCAGTGGTTCCGTGCCCCTCACGACGCAGGGCCATGCGTCCCAACATCGATCCATGTGCCGCCCCTCCGCGCCGACTCTGCTGCGGCATGCACAACTTCTAACGTGTGCAGCCCGTCTTCCCCTGTGGGGTATGCGACGGTCACCGGCGGCGCGTCTCGCTCGGTCTCTCTGCGGCGAATCTCTGCGGCTAGGTCCGCGTAGATGTTTGCGAACGCCGGCAGCATGCCCTCGACATGTCCGACCGTGATCCGCGAAGCACGGTCCGCTTCCGGCGCAAGGCCGGCCGCCCCGCGCTCCAAAATCTGCGTTGGCTGCCCCAGGGGTGTCCAGGAGAGCTGATTGGGCTGCTCCTGCGACCAGCGCAAGCCGCCTCGCTCTCCGAAGACTCTCAGCGTGAGACCGTGGGTCTGGCCGACCGCGACTGCGCTGGCCCACAGGCGTCCTACTTCACCACCCGCGAAGCGGAGGGTTGCCATGGCATCATCTTCGAGTACGCGGCCGCCCACGCACGACGCAAAGTCCGCCGCGATCCTCGCCACTCTGCGTCCAATCACGTAGCAAGCCATGTGCAGGGCGTGGAGGCCGGTGTCGGCGAGCACCGAACTGACCCCCGCTTGGGCGGGATCATAGCGCCAGCGGACCCGCGGGTTGTCGGCGTCCGCAGCGTCGGCATGCGACCCATGCGCGAATTCGGCTACCACCACTCGGACTGCGCCGAGGTCTCCAGCCTTGACCATGGCGCGCGCCTGCCGCACCATCGGATAGCCTGTGTATCCATAGTTCACCGCTAGAATCCGGTTCCGCTCGAGGGAGGTCTGCACCAACTTCTCCGCATCCTCGACGGTGGTAGTCAGCGGCTTCTCGCACAAGACGTGGTAGCCCTCGTTCAGAAACGCCTGCGCGATCTCGAAATGCGTCGAGTTCGGAGTGGCGACGGTCACGAGGTCGAGCCGCGGTCCCGGCGGCAGGCCGCGCTCGCGCTCGAGCATTTCGCGCCAGTCACCGTAGGCCCGCTCCGGGGAGATCCCGTGAAGCATTGCGAACTCGCGGCCTCTCTCAGCCACGACGTCCAGCGCTCCCGCCGCGAATTCGAAGAAGCCGTCAAGGCCCGCGCCGATCCGATGGGCGCCGCCGATCTGGCTGTCCTGCCCGCCACCAACCATGCCCCAGAGGAGTTTGCGTTGCATTGAGTTCATCCCGTCTAACGTGTGCCGGTTTCGCGGCCTGGAGCCCTATCAGCCCGAGGTCAGGATTGGTTCCATCACCAGCATGCCCAGCAGGGTATAGATCACATCGAAACCGACGAGCAGCCGTAGCCACGGCCCGGTCTCTGTAACTGCCGTAGGATCGAACACGGCCCACGTCAAGCTCATACACGCCACCAGCGCCGGAAGACAGATCGGGAACAGCAGCAGCGGCAGCATCAGCTCGCGCATCCGGTTTCTGGCGGTCACAGCTCCGAACGTGGTTCCTACAGCTGCGAACGACCAGCCGCCGAGCGCGAACACTGGCAGCAGCTGGCCGAAGTGCGGCAGCCAGCTGATGTCGTAGAAGATTCCGAACACGGGCAGGGAGATCAATTCGACCGCTAGGATCAGCACGAAACTCGCCAGCGTCTTGCCGAGAAACAGTGACTCGCCCGACAGTGGGGACGCCACCAGCGCCTCGAGCGAATCGTTGGTCGTCTCGCGGGCAAAGCTGCGGTTGAGCACCAGGACACCGGCGAAGAGATAGACCACCCAGAGCAAGCCGCCCGACAAGCTGCGCACCTCGACGTTTGTGTTCGGGTCAAACGTGAAGCTGAACATCAGCAGCACGACTAGCGCGAAGGAGATCGCAGCGTTGAGTACTTGCCGGTCGCGCATCTCGCAGCGCAGGTCCTTCGCCGCAACCGTCCAGGCATCTGTCACGGTGCGGGTCATGGCAAGCGCTCGTACAGGGACTGGGGAGCGTCTCTCAGGCCTGCGTCAACCGGGCTGCGATACGCTAGTCGGCCGCGATGCAGCAGCGCGACGTCGTCGGCAACCGCGATCGCCTCGCGCAATTGATGCGAGCAGATCACAACGGCGGAATTGGCCTCGCGGGCTTCTTCCACGAGGGAGGAAAGTAACTCGACTGCCCGGTCGTCCAAGGAGGTCCACGGCTCGTCCAGCAGCAGCACCTCCGGCTTGTGCAGGAACGCCCGCGCGATGGTCAGCCGCTGGCGCATGCCGCGGGAATACTCGCCAGCCCGCGAGTGACGGAAGCGTTCGAGGCCCACTCTGCCGAGCCATTCTGCGACTACAGCGCCAGCCTCCGGAACCTTGTAGAGCTTGCAAAAGAAGCGCAGGTTCTCCTCCGCGGTGAGATCGTCGTAGATCCACGTGCCGTGCCCGACGATGCCGATCCTGCCGCGCCGGTCGTCTTGGCCGCCGGAAGCTGCCGGAAACGAGATATCGCCCTGCGTGGGCCGCGACAGGCCCGCGAACATGCGCAGCAGCGTTGTCTTGCCCGCTCCGTTGCGCCCGAGCATGGCCAGCACCCTGCCCGGCGCCACTTCCAAGCTCACGTCGAGCAGCGCCGGGAAGTCGCCGAAGTACTTCGACACGCCGCTCGCTAGAATTGCGGGCTCGCTCATTTGGGCTGACGCTAGCCTTGCTTGGCGGCCTTGGAGCTGCTCTCCTGCGGTACTCGCGAGGACAGCAAATGGTAGAAGCCCAAGCCGAGTATCGCGATCGCTAGGCCGGCGATCCACGGAAGTTCCTTGGAGACGGGTGCTTGCTCGATGCTGATCTCTGCTTGCCCCCCAGTCCCGGTCCCAGAGCCGGTAAGCAACCGACCGCTGCCTTTCACTGTCAGGGTCACTGCCGGTCCCTCAGGCACTGTGTAGATGGAAGCCAGGGTCGTGGGCTCTTGGCCCAGGCTGGTGACGCCGACTCCCTCGAGGCTCACGCCCGCCGGGGCGGCTACGCGCGTGTTGACGCCGGGATAGGTAGACCGGGTCGTGAACGGCATCCCGTCCGTGTAGGGCACGGCATATTGCAGGTCGATGCGGTTCTCGCCCGGCTTTAGCGGAAAGTCTACCTTGTAAATGTTGTCCGGACCTGCCGGAAGCGCGGTACTGCGGAGCGGCATGCCGGCCGGCCCCGTGCCGCTCACATCGACCCCGCCTCCCGCTTCCGGCGGCAGGTAGAAATTCAGCGTTCCCGCCGCGCTGCTGTACGTGACGGGCGGACTGGAGGCGTTGACGAACTGGAAGCTCTCGCGCAGCAGCAGCTCTTCGCCGCCGGGCTCGAGGATCAGAACCCTGTTCACCGGTGCCGGCAGATCTCGCTCGCTGACCGAGTAAACAGTCACGCGCACGCTGTCGTGCGCCTCGCCGCCACGCAGGATCTCGGTATAGCCGATGCCGTCGTGCTCGGCGCGAATGGCGCCCGCGAATGGCTGGCCGGCGGACACGGTCGGCAGCGCCTTGGTGAACTCGAAGCTCCCGTCAGCTTGAGAGACCACCTCTTCGAGCGGCGTCATCCCCCCTTGAAAGCTGGACAAGGTGAGCGCGACCCCGGCTTGCGGCGCCCCGGTCGTGCCGTTCACCACCGTGCCGCCGACGGCAAGTGCCAGTTGCGGTGCCAAGACTGCTACGGCGGCTACGCTCGCGGCCGTCGCTAGTGCGTTCCTGCGCATGTCACGCCCTGCCACTCCGCTGGGCCTCCTCGATCGCCCCCATGACACCGGCCAGCTCGGCCTGAAGGTCGCGCTTGCTGGCTGCGTAGTCGGCCTCGGACATCTTGCCCATCTGGAACTCGCTGCGCAAGTCCCGCAGGTTTTCGTACACGGCCGCCTTGCGCTCCTCAAGGTGCCGGGTCGGAGAGATCGGCTCGTCCGGAGGGACATGCTTGGCGCGGACCACGAGCGGAAGCGCGAACGCGAGCAGGATCATGGCGATGGCGGCCGCGACAAACATGGCGTGCGCCCGAATTCAGGTTGGGACGGGCGGCCCGGCTGCGAATCCAATCTTCGAGTCTATTCCAATTCCTCGAGATCATCCTCGATCCGGGAGCGGAACCGTTCAACTACTTCGTCTGGCACGCCGGTGGCCCGCGATCGAGCGCGGCTCGACCTGCGCCACTTCCGGATGACCCACGGCACCAGTGCCAGACCCGCCAGCAAGGTCGCGAACGGGGCGATCCAGCCGAGCAGCCCGAAGCCGTCGTCGGGCGGTTGCACGCGGGTCTCGCTGCCGTACTTGGCGTAGACGGCCTCAAGCACGTCCCCGTCCGGCTGGCCGGCCTCTAGGCCGGCTTGGATGTCCTGCAGCACCGGATCGCGGAAATGGCAGTTGAGCATGTTGCAACTGCCGACGGTGTACGCGCAGCCGCACTGGCAGGTGACGAGGTCGCCGACCTGCCGCAGCTTCTCGTACGGTACCGTCGCCTGCGCGCCGGCAGCCGCCAGCGCCAGCAGGAGGCTAATCACCAGATGCGCCAACGGGCTGTCCTCCCAATCCGGCCGCCCGAACAGGCGTGGCCGAGCGCCGCGCTTTGTTCGGCACCAGCGCCACCAGCGTGCCGAAGACCAGCAGCAAGGCTCCCAGCCAGATCCAGTTCACCAAGGGGTTGAGGTACACCTGTATGACGGGATTCGCGCCGTCGTTCGATTGTCCGGCGTAGACCACGTAGACATCCTCGCGCAAGCGGCTGCGCACGTCCACCCTGCTGGTCGGCTGGCTCGAAGCATGGTAGAAGCGCCGCTCGGGCATGAGCGTTTGGAGGAACTGCCCTCCCTTGCTGACGTCGATCGCTGCTACGGCGCGAAAGAAGTTGGGGCTGTCGCTCTCAGAGATGTTCTGCAGCTTGAAGCTGTAGGCGCCGACCTCGATGCTGTCCCCGACCGTCATCTCCTCCTGGTGGACCCGGTTGAAAGCCGCGCCGGCGAAGCCTACAAACATCAGCACGATCGCCATGTGGACCAAGTAGCCGCCGTAGCGGCGCGTGTTGCGGCGCGTGAGTTCGACCAGCGCAGCGGGTAGCGCCAAGGACTGCTTGCGCTGGATCACGCGTCCGCCGCGATAAAACTCCATCAGCACCGTCAGCGTCACGAACGCGCACAGGCTGAAGCACACCAGCGCGTAAAGGTGCCGCATCCCCGCGGCGAACAGCGCGATGGCGCACACAGCCGCCGCCAGCGCCGGCCACTGGAAATTGCGCCGCAGAGACTCGAGCGAAGTCCGCCGCCAGGCGAACAGCGGGCCGACTCCCGTCAGGAACAGCAGGAACAGCCCGATCGGAACGTTGACCTTGTTGAAGAAAGGAGCGCCGACTGTGATCTTGTCACCGATGAAGTACTCGCTGAGAACGGGGAAGAGCGTTCCCCACAGCACCGCGAAACAGCTTGCAAGCAGGATCACGTTGTTGAACAGGAAGCTGGATTCGCGCGACACCACCGAGTCCAACTCCGCCTCGCTGCGCAGGTAGTCGCGGCGGCTGGCGATCAAGTAGACCGTGATCCCGATGCCGCCTACCAAGAACCACACGAAATAGGTGCCGATCTCCGATTGTGCGAAGGCGTGGACCGAGCTGACCAAGCCGCCTCGGGTCATCATCGTCCCGAAGATGCACAGGAAGAACGTGGCCGATATCAGGATGATGTTCCAAGCCTTCATCATCCCCTTCTTCTCCTGCATCATCACCGAATGCAGGAAGGCCGTCCCCGTCAGCCAGGGCAGCAGCGAGGCGTTCTCCACCGGGTCCCAGCCCCAGTACCCGCCCCAGCCCAGCACCACGTACGCCCAGCGTGCGCCGAGCAGGATGCCGATCGACTGGAACAGCCACGTGACCATGGTCCAGATGCGGGTAGTGTGAATCCAGCGCTCGCCGGGCTGGCGCGTGATCAGTGACGCCAGCGCGAAGGCGAACGGCACCGTAAAGCCGACGTACCCGAGGTACAGCATCGGCGGGTGGATCGCCATCATCGGGTGCTGCAGCAGCGGGTTGAGGCCGCTGCCGTCCGGGACCGACGTGATTTGCGGGCCGGACATGATGACTTGGAACGGGTTGGCCTCGAAGGCCACCAAGCCTAGGAAGAACGCCTGCGTCGCGGCCATGGTAACCACGACGTAAGAGATCATGTTGCGGTGTAGCTTGCGTCCGGTGTAGACCGAGACGAACGTGTAGCTGGCGGCGATCCAACTCCAGAACAGCAGCGAGCCCTCCTGCCCGCCCCACCAGGCCGCGACCTTGTATAGGAGGTCGAGGTCGGCGTTGGACCTTGACGCCACGTAGTTGAAGCTGAAGTTGTCGGTCAGGATCGCGTGCAGCAGGATGGCCGAAGCCGCGGTCGTCATCAGCCACGCGCCCAGCACCGCGCGCTGTGCGCTGACCTCCAAGAAGGGGTTGCGGCGCAACTTGCCGGCCAAGGCGGCTACCATTGCATAGGCCGAGAGCAGGAAGGCCAGCAGTACCGCCAGATAGCCTAGGTTTTCCATTGGTGATCGCTTCGAGCGCAGCTGCTTGGCCCGCTGCCGTTCTGTCGCTCCGACCTAGGCCGGGAGTCGCTAGTCGGCAGGGCTCTGCGCCTCGGCTCCGTAGACCGGCGCGGCGTCATCTCCCGGCGCCGCCTCGTACTTCGAGGCGCACTTGGCCTGAATCTTCGTCGCCTCGAACTTTCCGTCCGCCCTCAGATAGCCGTCGCACAATGCCTGGGCCTTGTCGCGGAACGTGTCCGGCAAGGGATCCGCTCCCGTGTAGACGACATCCAAGACCGTGGGATCCGCCATGGTCTCGTCCTGCTGGTGCAGACTGAACTCCACGCTGCTGGCGTGCCGGACAATCGAACCGTCCGCCACGTCGCCGCCGACCCGGATCCGCTTGCTGCCGGGATTCTCCATCGCGAGCAGTTCGTCGAGCGTCACGTAGTAGGTTGCGCTCTCCTGGACGCCGCCCACGGCCATCCACGCCAAGGTCACGACGATCGCGGCGATAATGAGAACAAACTTCTGCTGCTTCTTCACGTCTCGCTCCGAGGACTTCATTATATATCGTGAATTCAGTTGCAGCAGCCCCGATCCGGAGACTTTGCACCTTTGCGGCGATTACCGAAGGAGCGCGCTCAGCTTGGCGATGCGAAGTTTGAATGCGAGCGGTTTCCGACTAACCGGGCGAGGCTTCCGCCGGATTGACGAGTCCGCGTTCGACCGCAGAACTGTGTATGGCACTGGGCGAGAGCCATGAGGTGACCCGGCTAGCCCCCTGATCCTTGCTCCGTTACCGGGGAGTAAGATTGCTCGATGGAATCGCTCGTGGCACTGATCTGGGATGCGCTTGCAGGTCTGTGGATTGCGGGAAGGCGCCTTCGCAAGAGTCCGGGATTCGCGATTGCGGTCGTCACCCTGCTGGCTCTGGGCATCGGGGCGAACACGGCAATATTCAGCCTCATGAATGCGGTCCTGATGCGGACGCTGCCCGTGCCGGAGCCCGACAGGCTGGTGCTCTTCGCCGTCCACGCCTCGGACGGGTCCAGCCACTACATGATTCCGCAGAGCGTCTACAGGCAAATCGGCGCAAGGAATTCGGTACTGGAGGGATTCGCGGCGGCGACATTTCCTCCGATCACGCTGTCGAGTGATGGAATCGCCGAGCGCGTCAATGGAATGCTGGTTTCGGGATCCTTCTTCGAAACGCTCGGCGTGGACGCCGTACTCGGGCGAGTCCTAGCGCCGGACGACGATCGCTTGCCCGTATCTCCCGCGATTTGCGTGATTAGCTACGGACTATGGCAGCGGCGATTCGGCAAGGACCCTGATGTGATCGGGCGCCGCGTCCAAGTGAACGCACATCCGTTCACCGTTATCGGCGTCACGCCGAAGGACTTCCTCGGCCTGTCCGAGGATGCGCGATTGGATATCAGCATTCCCCTTAGGGCGGCGGGAATGTCCTCCTATTCTTCCTTTCCAGTGCGTACTTTCGGGAGGCTGAAACCGGGCGTGAGCAGAGCCCAGGCGCAGGCAGCGCTTGACATTCTGTATCGTACGGTCGCACCCGAATCTACCTCTAGCAAGCCTTCCGAATTCAGGGTCGGACTTCGTCCCGGGACCCAGGGGTTTTCGGGACTGCGAAGACAATATCAGAAGCCGCTTCTGATCTTGATGGGGATGGTCGGACTTGTCCTTCTGATCGTGTGCGCGAATGTGACAAGCCTCCTCCTGGCGCGCACTTCCGACCGCGCGAAGGAAATCGCGATCCGGCTGGCCATGGGGGCAAGACGGATGCATCTGGCCGGGCAGCTGCTTGCCGAGAACGCACTGTTGACGACTTGCGGAGCCGCCCTTGGAATTGCGCTGGCCTACTGGGCGGACAACGCTCTGCTGGCGCTGGCACCACGGCAAATCGGGGGTGGGGAGTTGATCCTCAATGTGAGTCCCGACTGGCGCGTACTCCTGTTCACGCTGGCAGTCTCAATGCTGGTCAGCATCTGTTGCGGCATCGCGCCGACTCTGCAATCTGCTCGTGTAGATCCAGAGTCTGCGCTCAAAGGCAGCGCGGGCCTGCGCCTTCCGTGGCGGCTTCCCTTCAGCAACCTGTTGGTGGTGGTGCAAGTCGCTTTGTCGCTGGTGCTGCTGGTTGGAGCCGGACTGTTTCTACGCTCGCTGCACAATCTCAAGTCAGTCGATCTTGGGTTGAATCCCGATAATCTCGTGCTGCTGACTCTCGACCCGGGCACCTCCGGTTTCACCGGGACGGCAAGCAATCGCCTTGCGGGGCGCCTCGTCGAGCGAGCCCGCAATGTGCCCGGCGTGGTTGCGGCTAGCGCCGGATTCATCAGCCCGCTTTCCGGCGGTTTCGCCATTATGCGCATCAGCGTTCCAGGGTCCCGGCAGGACGAGCGCGATTCGATTGCAGTGAATTGGATTGGCCCCGACTACTTCGAAGTGCTCGGCACGCCTGTGCTCCAAGGTAGAGCATTCGTTCAACAGGACGGCCTCGCGAATCGAGTGGCAATCGTAAACGAGCAGGCCGCGAGGTATTTCTGGCCCGATGAGAGCGCCGTCGGTGCCCAGGCCCGGATCGGCTGGGAGCATCGCGACGATTATGAGATCGTCGGTGTGGTCGAGGACGTGAAGAGCGAATCGCCTCGCGAGGACGCTGAGGCCGCCGTGTATCTCCCCTTCTCCCAGAACACGCGCGCGCATTTCGTGTTGCACGTTCGCGTGGCGGACGGGACGGAGCCCATGATCCCCGCGCTACTTCGGGAAGTCCGTGCGGTCGCTCCAGGCGTACCGGCGGTTAACCCAACTACCATGGCGGCGCAGCTTGGCCGGATCAAGATGCTCGATCGCCTGATGGCGTTTCTGACCGTGTTCTTCGCGCTCCTGTCAGTGATCGTGGCGGCGGTGGGACTGTATAGCGTCGCTGCGTTTGCAGTAGTGACCCGGAAGCGCGAGATCGGGATTCGAGTTGCATTGGGCGCAGGCCGTTCTCAGGTGCTGGGACAGGTGATGCGAGAGGGTGCAGCGCTGATTTCGATCGGTCTTGCCCTGGGCGTGCTTGGCGCGTTATGGGCATCGCGGTTCGCCGGGTCGCTTCTCTACGGATTGCGTGCTACTGACCCGGTGACGTATCTGTCCCTCGCAGCGGTTCTGGCCGGAATCGCGCTGTCTGCCACTTGGATACCAGCACGTCGGGCGGCGCGATTGGATCCTGCGGTCGCGTTGAGGAATGAATGAAATATGCCGCGAGTCCTCGCCGAGAGAGACGGCGAAGTTCCCGGCCAGTGTCGACAGGCTTCCGCGCCTGCCTTTCAGGCCCGCCAGAACGGCATGTCCCAAGCGCAATCGCCACGAGGCGGAAGGCACTTGCTAGCTAAACGCTCGTTGAAGAGACATTTGGCCTCGCGGCCGAGAATCTTGTCCGGGGATTCCGGCTCGATGGATGCCGGGATGCTGCTACCATACAGACTGCTGCGTTCGGTGGGCCAGCCCGATCCGAGCGCGCCGGTTACGCTCATGCAGATCAATAGGCGCTGGCTCGTGCCTGCGGTGTTCTCAGTTTGCTTGGCGGGGGCTGGGCTGTTCCTGACGCACCCTTGGGTCCATGCGGCGTCCGGCTCCTCCGACACAGAAATACAGGCGAGCATCCGCGAATTCTCGACCGTGCTTGCCACGGTGGAGCGCCACTATGCCGGCGAGTTGGATGCCGACCAGGTGATGTTCCAGGGGGCGATCCCGCGCATGCTGCGCATGCTGGATCCGCATTCTTCGTTTTTCAGCCCCGAGGCCTTCCAGCAGCTCCGGGACAACCAGAAGGGCCACTACGCCGGCGTGGGGATGCACATCCAAGACCGCGGCGGCAGCACCGTCGTCGTGGCGCCGTTTCCGCGCACCCCTGCGTATCTCGCCGGCCTGCGTCCCGGTGACGTGATCATCGAGGTGGACGACGACAACGTGGAGAGCCTCAACGTGATCGAGGTCGCCGAGCGGTTGCGCGGCCCGGCCAACACAATGGTGACGATAGGGATCGAGCGGCGCGGTTCCGACGACTTGCTCAGCTTCACCGTCAAGCGCGCCCAGATCCCGAGGCCGTCGGTTCCGACCGCCTTTGAGATCAAGCCGGAAGTGGGCTACATCCGGATCGACACGTTCAACGAGAATACCGGGCGCGAGCTCGACGCCGCCCTCAAGGACCTGGGGGTGTCGCGCCTGAAGGGGCTCGTGTTGGACTTGCGCGGCAATCGCGGCGGTCTTCTCAGCGAGGGCGTACGGGTCTCGGACCGCTTCCTTGCGAAGGGACAGACGATCGTCTCGCACCACGGGCGCTCTTCGCGCGAGCGGCTCTACACGGTGCGCCGGGGCAACGGCGGCAACGTCTACCCCATGGTCGTGATGGTCAACTGCGAGTCTGCGTCTGCCTCGGAAATCGTGGCGGGTGCGCTGCAGGACCACGACCGCGCCTTGATCGTGGGCCACAGCACGTTCGGCAAGGGCTTGGTGCAGACGGTTTTCACGCTCTCCGAATCGGCCGGACTGGCGCTGACGACAGCACGCTACTACACGCCCAGCGGACGCTTGATCCAGCGCCGCTACGATGGCGTCTCGATGCTGGAGTACTACAGCAATCCCTGCAGCGAGGGATATCGGCCGCAGCGCGATGGCGTGCGCTTGACCGACAAAGGGCGGCAAGTGTTCGCCGGCGCGGGCATCACTCCCGACATCGAGCTGGAGGAGCAGAAGCTGAACGACTTCCAGTGGCTGATAGATCGCAATTACGCCATCCACACCTTCGCGCAGGACTACAGCCGGGAGCGGCCCGACCTGCCGATGGGGTGGGACGTGAGCACTGAGGTGATCGAGGAGTTCCGTGAATTTCTGAGGAGCGAGGAGATCGAGTTCGAAGACGCCGACTTCGATGCCAACCTCGACCACATGCGGCGCTTCATCAAGCGCGAGGTCTACAACTCCGCCTACGACGTCGAGCACGGGCAGCGCGTGTTCTACGAGCTGGATCCCGATGTGCAGCGTGCCTTGGAAGCGCTGCCGCGCGCCCAGACGCTGCTTGACTCGGGCGACCGCGTGATCGCTGGCCTGCGCGCGCAATAGGCGGGCCGCCGCGCTCGCCGCCAGTCCTGCGCGGACTCTCCCCGAGATCGGCGATATATATATGGTCCGTTCGGGAAGAATCATCCGGAAATCGCAGATTGGGCTTGCGCGCAGGCTGTGGAAGTGCTAGGGTAGTTGTTAGACGGCGGCCTGCTGGGGCGTTGGTGCCCTTGGGCCGCTGTTTTGCGCGCGCCGCGAGGCGCGAGCGAGGCTGGCCCGCCGCGGGGACCGGCCGGGGGGGCTCCTTGGGGGGCTTGTCCGGGCGGGGCGATCCGGGGCGGCGCGGATCTTTCACAGATCGGTTGGACGTGCAGAACGACTTCGTCTGATTCCGGGCCGAAGCGTTCCCGGCGCCGGCGGGGCCCCTCGGGGCCCTGGCGGGCAGGCCGGGAGACTTCAGTCGAGAGTTTGATCCCGGCTCAGAATCAACGCTGGCGGCGCGCCTAACACATGCAAGTCGAACGCGAAAGGGCCCTTCGGGGCCCGAGTAGAGTGGCGGACGGGTGAGTAACACGTGGATGACCTGCCCCCGGGAGGGGGACAACCCCGGGAAACCGGGGCTAATACCGCATACGCCGGCGGCCGTAGGGGCAGTCGGGAAAGCGCATGCGCCCGGGGAGGGGTCCGCGGCCGATTAGCTGGTTGGCGGGGTAAAGGCCCGCCAAGGCGACGATCGGTAGCCGGCCTGAGAGGGCGCGCGGCCACACTGGCACTGAGACACGGGCCAGACTCCTGCGGGAGGCAGCAGTGGGGAATCTTGGACAATGGGGGCAACCCTGATCCAGCGACGCCGCGTGACCGAGGAAGGCCCTCGGGTCGTAAAGGTCTTTCAGCGGGGACTATGGTGAAGGTACCCGCAGAAGCAGGAGCGGCTAACTACGTGCCAGCAGCCGCGGTAATACGTAGGCTCCAAGCGTTGTTCGGAATCACTGGGCGTAAAGCGAGCGCAGGCGGCGCGCCGTGCCGGTCGTGAAATCTCCCGGCTCAACCGGGAGGGGGCGGCCGGGACTGGCGGGCTAGAGTGCGGCAGGGGAAGGCAGAATTCCTGGTGTAGCGGTGGAATGCGTAGAGATCAGGAGGAATGCCGGAGGTGAAGACGGCCTTCCGGGCCGCCACTGACGCTGAGGCTCGAAAGCGTGGGGAGCGAACAGGATTAGATACCCTGGTAGTCCACGCCCTAAACGATGCATACTTGGTGTGGGCCCTTCAGTGGGTCCGTGCCGGAGCGAACGCGTTAAGTATGCCGCCTGGGGAGTACGGTCGCAAGGCTGAAACTCAAAGGAATTGACGGGGGCCCGCACAAGCGGTGGAGCATGTGGTTTAATTCGACGCAACGCGCGGAACCTTACCTGGGCTGGAAGCGCGGCGGGCGGTCCCGGAGACGGGGCCTCCCCTTCGGGGGCTGTCGCGGAGGTGCTGCATGGCTGTCGTCAGCTCGTGTCGTGAGATGTTGGGTTAAGTCCCGCAACGAGCGCAACCCTCGTCCCGCGTTGCCATCAATGGGACTCGCGGGAGACCGCCAGCGACAAGCTGGAGGAAGGCGGGGACGACGTCAAGTCATCATGGCCTTTATGTCCAGGGCTACACACGTGCTACAATGGGCGGTACAACGGGTCGCGAGGCCGCGAGGCGGAGCCAATCCCGCAAAGCCGCCCCCAGTTCGGATTGCAGGCTGCAACTCGCCTGCATGAAGCCGGAATCGCTAGTAATGGCGCATCAGAACGGCGCCGTGAATACGTTCCCGGGCCTTGTACACACCGCCCGTCACATCACGAAAGTGGGCTGTACTAGAAGTCCGCCAGCCAACCCCTCGGGGGGGCGGCGGCCGACGGTATGGCGCATGATTGGGGTGAAGTCGTAACAAGGTAGCCGTAGGAGAACCTGCGGCTGGATCACCTCCTTTCAAACGGGAAGGGGCCGCGGCGGCGCGCCAGGCGCGCCGGCCGGCCCCGGCCCGGGGGCAGGCGGGGTCCGCCTGCGCGTCCGGCCCGGCCTCGCGGGGCCGTAGCTCAGCTGGGAGAGCGTCCGGTTTGCAACCGGGAGGCCGCCGGTTCGAGCCCGGCCGGCTCCACGCGGGGGGCGCGTAGCTCAGGCGGTCAGAGCGCATCCCTGATAAGGATGAGGCCGCTGGTTCGAGTCCAGCCGCGCCCACCGCGGCGCGCGGGAACGAGGGATCGATGAGAGGGGAATAGGCGAAGGTCATAGGCAATCGCCGGAGGCGCGGCGCCGGGAGGCGCGGCGCCGTCCGAGTAGCGTCGCCCCGGGCCGGCCCCCGATTGGGGGCGGCCCGGGGCAAGTCTTACGGGCAAGCTACTAAGGGCGCGCGGGGGATGCCTTGGCAGGAGCAGGCGACGAAGGACGCGGCCAGCTGCGAAAATCCTCGGGGAGCTGCAAGCAAGCTTGGAGCCGGGGGTGTCCGAATGGGGGAACCCGGCGGGAGCGCGACTCCCGCCGCCGCCGGCCTGGGGGCCGGCGGGGCGAACCCGGGGAAGTGAACCATCTCAGTACCCGGAGGAAGAGAAAACAACAGTGATTCCGCCAGTAGCGGCGAGCGAACGCGGAGGAGCCCAAACCGGGCCGCCCCCTCGGGGGGGCCCGGGGTTGTAGGGCCCCCCCACAGGGGGCGGCGCGGCGCCTAGCCGAAGGGCCTGGAAAGGCCGGCCGGAGGGAGTGACAGCCTCGTAGGCGAAAGGCGGCGCGCGGCCCGGGGGGGAACCCTGAGTACCGCGGGGCACGGGAAACCCAGCGGGAAGCTGCCGGGACCATCCGGCAAGGCTGAACACTCGCTCCTGACCGATAGTGGACCAGTACCGCGAGGGAAAGGTGAAAAGCACCCCTGCTAGGGGAGTGAAACAGTGCCTGAAACCGCGCGCCTACAAGCAGCGGGAGGGCTGCCCTTCGGGGCGGCCTGACCGCGTGCCTTTTGCATAATGAGCTGGCTAGTCGGCCCCGGCGGCGAGGTTAAGGAAGACCGAGCCGCAGCGAAAGCGAGTCCGAAGGGGGCGCGCAGTCGCCGGGGCCGGACGCGAAGCGGGATGAGCTGCCCTTGGCCAGGGCGAAGCCTGTGTGACAGCAGGTGGAGGCCCGAACCGGTGTCGGTTGAAAACGGCTCGGATGAGCCGAGGGCAGGGGTGAAAGGCCAATCAAATTCCGTGATAGCTCGTTCTCTCCGAAATAGCTTTAGGGCTAGCCTCGCGCGACGCGCGGCGGCGGTAGGCCACTGGCTGGACTAGGGGGCTTCGCAGCCTGCCGCATCCAACCAAAGCGCGAATGCCGCCGACGCAGGGCGCGGGAGTCAGACCGCGGGGGCTAAGCTCCGCGGTCGAGAGGAAAACAGTCCAGACCGCCGGCTAAGGCCCCCAAGCAGCGCTGAGTGGGTAAGGAAGTCAGGTCGCGATGACAGCCAGGAGGTTGGCTTAGAAGCAGCCACCCTTTCAAGAAAGCGTAACAGCTCACTGGTCGAGCGACCCGGCGCCGAAAATGTAACGGGGCTCAAGCGCAGCGCCGAAGCCGCGGGTTCCGGCCCCCCCACGGGGGGCGCCGGGGCGGTAGGAGAGCGTTCGCGCCGCCGCCGAAGGCGGCCCGGGAGGGCCGCTGGAGGGGCGCGAAGCGACTCTGCCAGCATTAGTAGCGAGAAGCCGGGCGAGAACCCCGGCCGCCGCAAGTCTAAGGGTTCCCGGGCAAGGTCGTTCCGCCCGGGGTCAGTCGGGTCCTAAGGCGAGGCCGCGAGGCGTAGCCGATGGACGCGCGGTTAATATTCCGCGACCGCCCTGCCGCCGTTATCACGACGGGGTGACGCAGGAAGCGAAGCAGGAGGGGCGATGGAAGCCCCCTTTGGCCGCCGCGAGGCCGCCGGGCAGGCAAATCCGCCCGGCGCGAGGCCGAGCGCGGACGCGAGGCCGCGAGGCCGCAAAGCTGCGTAGCTACACTGCCGGGAAAAACCTCTAAGGAGGGGGCAGGGCGCCCGTACCGCAAACGGACACACGTAGACGGGAAGAGCATTCTCAGGCGCTCGGGTGATTGGTTGTCCAGGAACTCGGCAAACTGGCCCCGTAACTTCGGGAGAAGGGGCGCCCCCGCGAGGGGGCCGCAGGGAAACGGCTCAGGCGACTGTTTAGCAAAAACACAGGTCTCTGCAAAGTCGAACACGACGTATAGGGGCTGACGCCTGCCCGGTGCCGGAAGGTTAACAGGAGCGGTCCGCTTCGGCAAAGCCGCGAATCGAAGCCCCGGTGAACGGCGGCCGTAACTATAACGGTCCTAAGGTAGCGAAATTCCTTGTCGGGTAAGTTCCGACCTGCACGAATGGCGTAACGATCTGAGCGCTGTCTCGACAACCAGCCCGGCGAAGTTGTGGTACCGGTGAAGACGCCGGTTACCCGCCAAAGGACGGAAAGACCCCGTGCACCTTGACTACAGCTTGGCAGCGATGCATGGCGTGGCGCGCGCAGCATAGGTGGGAGGCTTGGAAGCCGCCCCTCCGGGGGCGGCGGAGCCGCCGTTGAGATACCACCCTCGCGACGACGTGCATCTAACCCGGGGCCGTGAAGCCGGCCCGGGGACACTGCCTGGCGGGTAGTTTGACTGGGGCGGTCGCCTCCCAGAAAGCAACGGAGGCGCGCGAAGCTCGGCTCAGGCTGATCGGAAACCAGCCGCGGAGCGCAATGGTACAAGCCGGGCTGACTGCGAGACCGACAGGTCGGGCAGGTGCGAAAGCAGGCCATAGTGATCCGGCGGTTCCGCATGGAAGGGCCGTCGCTCAACGGATAAAAGGTACGCCGGGGATAACAGGCTGATCCGGGCCAAGAGTTCACATCGACGCCCGGGTTTGGCACCTCGATGTCGGCTCATCGCATCCTGGGGGTGGAGCCGCTCCCAAGGGTTGGGCTGTTCGCCCATTAAAGCGGTACGCGAGCTGGGTTCAGAACGTCGCGAGACAGTTCGGTCCTTATCCTTGGCGGGCGCAGGAAACTTGAGGGAAGCTGCCTCCAGTACGAGAGGACCGAGGCGGCCGGACCGCTTGTGAGCCAGCTGTCACGCCAGTGGCACCGCTGGGTAGCGAAGTCCGGAGGGGAGAAGCGCTGAAAGCATCTAAGCGCGAAGCCCCGCCCGAGACCAGGTTTCCCCGCGAGGGCACTCGCAGACGACGAGTTGGATAGGACGGGTGTGCAAGCGCGGCGACGCGCTCAGCTGACCGTTACTAATCGCCCCCCAGGCTTGCCCGCAAGGCTTGCCCCGGGCCGCCGCCACTGGCGGCCCGGCGGCGCGCGGTTGCCGCCGCGCCTTCGCCACCCCCCCCCGGATGCCGGGCCCGCGCGCCCGGCCAGCTCCCGGGTGGCCCCAGCGGGGAGGCCACACCCGTTCCCGTCCCGAACACGGCAGTTAAGCTCCCCAGCCCCGATGGTACTGCGCCGGCAACGGCGTGGGAGAGTAGGACGCCGCCCGGAACCCTTTCGCGGGCGCCCCCAAACAGGCGCCCGCCCCCACCAGCCCCTCCGCCAACGGCCGCCCAACCGGCGTGCCGCCAGCTCAGCGCGATCCGTCCGGCCCCGCTCGTCCGAATCGCCGCCAGGCCTTCGCCCGCCCCTTTTTGGCGCCGCGCGAGCAGCCCCGAGCTCGGCGACCGCCGCATTCTCCACCGTCGCCGGAATTCTGCTAGAGTGTAGCCGCAGATGACGTGCAACGATGCCAGCGGCCCGGCAGGCGCACGTGCGATCGACGCGTCTCGGCCGCCCTATCTGGATGCACCGTCATGCAATGGAGGATATCGGATGACCACTGCCGCATCCGCGCAGCACGCCGCGGAACTCTTGGAATCCAGCGAACAATACAAGAAGCTGAAGCGTCAGCACGCAGAGTACGAGCGTCGGCTCAACGAATTGAGCGAGCGGCGCTTTCCGTCGTCGGAAGAGCAGTTCGAGGAAGCTCGCCTCAAGAAACTGAAACTGAACTTGAAAGACCAGATGGCCAACATGGTCGAAGAGTACGCTGCCCGCGCTCAATGAGCGCCGCCGGCGTGGCCAACTAACCAAAATTCTTCCGCGATGGTGAGAGACGGCTATTTCTACGCAGCCGCGCTGAGTGCCGCCGCCATCGCTTGCGGCATCCTTGCGGGTGCTTGGCTGGCCGCGCCATGGCTGGTGCTGGCAGCCTTCTGCCTGTACTTCTTCCGGGACCCAGAGCGCCAGATTCCGGCTGGCGACCTGTGCGTCTCGCCCGCGGACGGGAAGGTGGTCAGGGTTCGCCGAGAAACAGACGGCCGGACGCGGATCAGCATCTTCCTCAACATTTTCAACGTGCATGTGAACCGCGCCCCGATCGGGGGACAGATTCGATCGGCGCGCTACAGTCCCGGCCGCTATCGCATGGCGCACCTTGACGCGGCATCGATCGAGAACGAGCGCAACACCCTGGTCATCGGCGATACTGACGGTGGACAGACGGTCGAGGTGACGCAGATCGCGGGCTTGATCGCCCGGCGGATCGTGTGCCACAAGGCCCAGGGTGACGTCGTGCGCAAGGGCGAACGCATTGGCCTGATCAAATTCGGCTCCCGCGTCGACGTCGTGCTGGGACCGGAATGGGAGCTGGCCGTCAAGCGGGGGGACAAGGTGGCAGGCGGCAGCTCGGTGCTGGCCAGGCGTGACTGAGAGGGGCAGCCCTGTGAAGATTCGGAAGAAGGCGAGACGCACGCCGCAGCTCGCGCTGCCCACGCTTTTCACCGTCGGCACGCTCTTTTGCGGGTACTACACCCTGGTGCAGACCATCAAGGCGGTGTCGCTGCCAGCGCACCAAGCGGCCGATGCGGCGCGGCTGTTTGACTATGCAGCCATCGCGATCGGAATCGCGATGCTCACCGACGGCTTGGACGGCCGCATTGCCCGCTTGACCAACGCCACCAGCAAGTTCGGGGGCGAGCTCGACTCGCTGGCCGATTGCATCACCTTTGGAGCAGGTCCGGCCTTGCTGGCGTTCGCGTGGGGGATGCGCGGCGAACTCCCGTCGGGAGGCTCGCCGCTGCTGGAGCTGCTCCCGCCGCTCGGCTACTTCTGCACGTTCCTATATCTCACTTGCGCCGCGGCGCGGCTGGCTCGCTTCAACGTCCAGGCAGATCCGCGTCCGAAAAATCCCGGGCTGTCCCATCGCGGCTATTTCGTTGGGATCCCGTCGCCCCCGTCGGCCGGGCTGCTCGGGGCGGTCGTGCATTTCTCGTACGGGCGGCCGATCGAGCAGTGGTGGCCGGGCGGCCTGCTGTGGTGCGGGTTGCTCGCCGGACTCGGGCTGTTGATGATCTCCAGCTGGCGCTACCGCAGCTTCAAAGAGCTCAACTTCATGCAGCGGCGCGTGACGGTCGTCTTCTTTGCCAGCCTGATCTTCCTGATCTGGAATTTCTCGCGCCCCGTGCTGTTGACCATGGCCGCGACCTTCGCGGCCAGCGGAGTCTTGACGCGTGTCGCCGGACTGTTCCGGCGGCGCCCGCTGGACGCAGAGCGCCCGGCCGCGGTCGACGGCCCCCAGATTCCGGGGTAGCACCCATGCGTGGTTGCGGAGGAACGCGTAGGTTCGCCCGCGGCTCCGGCTTCGCGATCGCGGGCTTGGCGTGCCTAGCCGCCATGCTTGCCTGCGGCTACCGAGTTGTCGGCACAGCCGACCTGCTGCCGGAGGAGATCCGCACCATCGCCGTGCCGGCCTTCACCAACGCCACTTCCGAGTTCAAGGTCGAGCAGTACCTGACCGACGCGGTGGTTCGGGAAGTCCTCTCGCGGACGAGGTATCGCGTGGTGAGCGGCCCCGCAGCCGCCGACGCGACCTTGGTCGGAACTGTGATGCTGTTTGACGCCATCCCGCAGAATTTCGATCCGCTGACCGGCCGGGCCACGAGCGTGATGACTGTCACCCGCCTCAACGTCGCGCTGTACAACAGGGCCGACGGCAGTGTCTTGTATAGCAATCCGGATCTGGCCCATCGCGAGAACTACGAGGTGAGCAGCGATCCGGAAAGCTACGTCAACGAGCGCGAGGCGGCGATCCAGCGCGCTAGCCGCTCCATGGCTGCCGCGCTCGTGTCGGCCGCGCTTTCGGGCTTCTGAGTCCGCGCTTTCCAGACCGACTCCCGCCGTCAGCTTGGCAGGCCGCGGCCCTTTCCCCAAGCAGGCGAACGAGCGTGGCGAGCGGCTGCCACTTTTGGTTGCAACTGGTTGCAACGGGCACTTGCTTCTGCGCCAGATTGCGCTATCGTAGTCGCGGGAAGTTCATTCTTGACATCTCTTGACACCTCTGGGCCGTTCTTAGCAACGGCTTACATGGACGCTGCGGGGGCCGCATGGGATATCGAATCCTTTTGGTAGAAGACGAAGTTGGCATCCGGGTCGCGTTAGAAGACCGGCTCCGGGTTGTCGGATACGAAGTCGAGACGGCAGACAACGGAAGAGTCGCGGTTGAGCGCGCCTCTGAAGGCGGCGTCGATCTGATCATCTTGGATCTGATCCTGCCCGGCATGGACGGCCTCGAAGTCTGCCAAGAGCTGCGCCAAAGTGGCATCTTCACGCCTGTGCTGATGCTGACGGCGCGGGCGCAGCTGGAGGACAAGCTCCGCGGATTCGCCCAGGGTGCCGACGACTACCTCACCAAGCCGTTCGACTTTCTGGAACTGCTTGCCCGCAGCAAGGCCCTACTGCGTCGCAGCGCAGACACAGATGCGGACGAGACGCCCCGAACGTACAAGTTTGGGAATGTCACGCTCGACGCCAGGCAGTCCACGGTATTCGTCGATGGCGAGCGTCTCTCGCTGTCCATGAAGGAGTACGACCTGCTGCACTTCTTCGTCCGGAACGCGGGCGAGACGCTGGCGCGCGAACGCTTGCTCAGCGAGGTCTGGAATTACGAGAAAGGCATGCCGACGCGGACGGTCGACGTGCATGTGGGCTGGCTACGCCGGAAGATCAAGGACGACCCGCGCAATCCGCGGTGGATCCGCACCGTTTACGGCATCGGATACCGCTTCTCCAAGGCCTGAATAGCGGGGCGGATCGCGTCGGGCAGCGCCAAGCACGTCGGCCTGGGCAGCGCGGCGCCGAAGCGGCGGTTTCCGCGGAACAGGCATGGAGCCCCGCAGCCTCGCCGAGCCAGCGGCTCCGGCTCTAATCGCCTCGGAACTGGCGCAAGCTCGGGTCTGGAGACGGAAGTCCCCCGCGCCGGTCTCCGACGCCCGTAGCCCGTCCGGCCCTGTTTCGCCAGCAGGCGATCGACGATGCAGGCGCCAGACCGACCGCGGATCGGCCCGAGAGGTCGGTGCTCCCGTGCTGCGCGGGCGTGCTGACCGACGGTCCGGCCGCTGCGCCGCGCCTGGCGCGCCGAATGTTCCGGAGCCTTCCGGAGCGGCGGCCAGTCCTTTCCAATCCACAGATGAGCATGAGGAGGGGCGGAGGAGAGGAGCTGGGGAGAAGGCGATTATAGCGGCAGGGGGGAAGGGGTCGCAGGGGAAGGGGAACCCCTTCCCCCGTGCTAGGGGCACAGGGTTGGCAGGGCCGCGGGTGGCGGAGGGGGGCCGGTGGGCTAGCCCACCGGCCAGTTTCTGTGCCCATACAGTTAGCCCCCTGGAATTCCCGGTTTCCAATCCGAAATGAGCATGAACGGCCTGGCCCTCAGGCCGCGCTAGCGGCCTCCCCCCGGATCACTCGGAAGAGCTCGTCGCGGGCCTCGTTGAGCCGCCGGGCCGCCTCGTTGTCGCTGTACTGGTAGGCCTGCTTGTCCAACTGGGCGAAGTCGATCCCGTCGCGCAGGAAGCGCTCCGCGTCCGGCAGCGATTTCAGTTTCTCGTACGGCGTCATGATGTCCTGCCGGCGGTAGCGCTTGCGCAGCTTGCCCTTGGCATCCACCTGCTCGCAGGGGAAGTAGCACGGGCGGTGGTAGTTCAGGTACGGCGTGAGCACGTCCCGGTTGAACGCGTTGAGCCGCTCGGCGTACCGCCCGGCGATGTGCCCGTAGCCGAGTTGCTTGCGGATCACGGTGCCGTTCTTCGACTCCGCCAGCGCGTTGTCGTTGCAGTGCCGCGGGCGCGACTTGGTGAACTCCTCCACGCGCAGCTTCTCCAGCAGGCGCGCCACTTGGTGGTTGATGTACTCGGAGCCGTTATCGGCATGCACGCCCAGAATCTCGAACGGGAAGGCCTCCAGCATGCTCTCCAGCAGCGGCAGCAAGTAGCTCTCCGCGATCCGCTCGGTGCTGCCCACGCCTTCGAACTGCGTCACTTCGTCCACCGCATTGATGTGATAGACCCCCTTGACTTTGTCCAGGTCGCCTTGGTGCACCGAATCAATCCGCAGGTAGCCCGGCCGCCCCTCCGGCCGCGGCCGCCGGCGCTCGCCGATGGCCACCTGCGTGGGCCGCGTGGGCTGCTGCGCGCCCAGCCTTTGCACATACCTGCGGCTGTGCCGCAGGTTGTACAGGTGCCCGTTCGACAGCCCCGCCAAGCGCTCGAAGCGCGCGTCGCCGAACAGCTCCCAAGCACGCTTGAACAGCGCCAGCGTGGCGGGTCCGGACAGCCTCCCGTGCAACTCGTCGGTCTCGGCCAGCAGCTCGACGTCCGCCGCCGTGTACTTGCGTCGGAACGGCTTGGCCGCGCCTCGGCGCCGGTCCGCCAGTTGGCCCTCGGCCAGGTAGCGCCGGATCAGGCGCGTCAGCTGCGACTGCGACAGCCCCGTGGTGCGCTCCAGATAGCTGCGTAGCAGGCCCCTGTCCGCCTTACCCAGCTTCCAGTACGCGAAGCGCCGCAGCACCCGTGAGAGATGCTCGTAGGCCTGCTTGCGCTCCAGTGCCAGGGTGGCCCCCGGCGGGGTGCTGGCGAGGAACTGGCGCACATCGTCCAAGCTCTTGTGAGTTTCCAAATCGAGCTGCAAGATCACCCTCCGATGATCCCCACACCCCTTCTAGGGCCCCCTTCATGCTCATTTCACGTTGGAAACAAGCCCTCCGTTCATGCTCATCTCTCATTGGAAGAGACTCGGCCTTGACCGCCGCCGCCGCGACGGCTACAATGGCAGAAAGCTCGGCTCACGAGCAGGGCGAAGCGCATCATGCCATCTCAGCGCCAGTCCAGCATGAGGCGGTGCATCTGTGTGGCACCGGACCTGCGGCTGCGCGCCGTTCGGCGCTCTCCAAATGGTGTTCGATTCGCCCGAGCCCGCACTGGCAGCTTGATTATTCCTGTCGCTGTAGCGTGCCCCGGCTGAGACCTCTCCCGCTTCGCGCTGAAGAGGTTGACGACCGGGGCGCGAGGTCTGGGACAGGGATCGGTTTCCTCTCGTTCCCAGAAGTAGAGGAAGATGGAAGCCAAGGGAGTGCATAGCGAGGGATTCTCATCATGGCGATGTTGAGCGGAGCCCAAATCCTGATCGAGAGCTTGGTGCGCGAGGGCGCAGAAGCGGTGTTCGGGTACCCCGGCGGCGTCACGCTGCCGATCTACGACGTGCTGTATTCGCACCCGCTGCGGCACGTCCTCGTGCGGCACGAGCAAAATGCCGCCTTCGCGGCTCAGGGCTATGCCCGTGCCACTGGCAAGGCCGGTGTGTGCATGGCAACATCGGGGCCGGGAGCGACCAACCTCACGACCGGCCTGGTGGACGCCCTGATGGACTCGATCCCGGTGGTGGCGGTCACCGGACAGGTGCCCCAGGCGCTGATCGGGCGCGACGCCTTCCAAGAGGCCGACACCTTTGGAATCTCGCGCTCGGCGACCAAGCACAACTACTTGGTCAAGGACATCGGCGAGCTATCTCAGACCGTGCACGAAGCCTTTCACATCGCGGTCAGCGGGCGTCCGGGCCCGGTGCTGGTGGACATCACCAAGGACGTGCTGCTTTCGAACGGGGACTACAGCGACGAGCAGGCCATGGCGCCGCTGCGGGGTTACCGCCTCGCCGACGAGCCGGACACGGACGCCATCGAGCGCGCGGTCGAGTTCTTGTGGCGGGCGGAGCGGCCCTATATCTATGCCGGCGGAGGCGTGATCTCCTCGTCCGCCAGCGCCGAGCTCGTGCGCTTTTCCGAACTGCTCGAGGCGCCGCTGGCGCACACGGTGATGGGACTGGGCGCCATGCCCACGGAACATCCGAACTTCATCTCGATGCTGGGCATGCACGGCAGCTACGCCGCCAACATGGGCGTGACCGAGTGCGACGCGCTGATCGGTCTTGGCGTGCGTTTCGACGACCGCGTGACCGGGCGCCTGGACAAGTTCGCGCCCGGGGCAAAGGTCCTGCACGTCGACATCGATCCTGCCGAGATCAACAAGAACCGCCGTGCCGACCTCGGCTTGGTCGGCGATGCCAAGCCCGTCCTGCAGGCGCTCAACGAGCGGCTCGCCGAAACGCGCGCGACGCTCGGGCGGGAGCGGCGCGCGGAGCGCTTGGCCTGGATGGAGCATGTGCGCGCCATGAAGCGCGACCACCCCTACGTCTACGAAGAGTCGACCGAAGAGATCAAGCCGCAGGCGCTGATGGGAAAGCTGGATCAGATTTCGGGCGGCGAGGCGATTGTGACGGTCGATGTCGGCCAGCACCAGATGTGGGCGGCGCAGCACCTGCGCTTCAACCATCCGCGCCTGTGGCAGTCGTCCAGCGGGCTCGGCTCGATGGGATTCGGCCTGCCCGCCGCCATGGGAGCCAAGTTCGCCTGTCCCGACAAGACGGTGATCGCCATCGTCGGCGATGGCGGCTTCATGATGTCGCTGCCGGAACTGGGCACGATCGCCGCCAACCGGCTGCCGGTGAAGATCATCGTGATGAACAACAACACGTTGGGCATGGTGCGCCAGTGGCAGCAGCTCTTCTACGGCAAGCGTTATTCCGAGGTCGATGTGGCGTCGTTCCCGGACGCGTCTCTGCTGGCCGCCGCCTTTGGCATCGCCGGCGGATCCGTGGCTGATCCGGCGGATCTCGACGAGGCCTTGGCGCACGCTTTCGACGAGCCCGGGCCGTACCTGTTGAACGTGCAGGTGACGCCCGAGGAGTGCGTCTATCCGATGGTCCCGGCCGGCGGCGCGGTCAGCGAGATGATCCTGCGACCCGAGCCCGAGGCGGCCGAGGCCGTGGCTGGCGACTAGGCGGCTGAGACTACCATGCAGCAGCTGATTTCCCTACTTGTGGAGAACAAGCCCGGAGCCCTGATGCGGGTGGCGGGCGTGCTGACCTCGAGGGGCTACAACATCGAGAGCCTCACGGTGGCCAAGACCGTCGATCCGACGCTTTCGATCATGACGATCGTGGCCGAGGTCGGCGACGATGGCAGAGACCTGTTGATCAAGCAGATCAGCCGCTTGGTCAATGTCATCAAGGCCGTCGACCTGACCGACTCGCGGGCCGTCCGCCGCGAGCTGGTGCTGATCAAGATCTATGTCGAGGAGGAGCGTCGCCCGGCGCTGCTGACCGAGGCCGAGATCTTCCGGGCCCGCGTGGTTGACGCCTCGCCGAAGGCGTACACGATCGAGGCGACCGGCTCGCCGGACAAGCTCAATGCGCTCATCGCGCTGCTGCGCTCCTACGGACCGATTGAAATGGTCCGTTCGGGCGCCATGGCGATGGCCCGCGCGAAGCAGAACAAACTCCCCGTGCCCAGCTACACCGAGGCGGCGCTGTCGGAAGGCTAGGGCCGCCGTAGCGAAGGCGCACACACTGGAAAGGAACGCTAACAAACCAATGCCAGCAACCATCTACTACGAGCCTGACGGCGACCTGAACCTGCTCAAGGGCAAGAAGATCGCCGTCATCGGCTACGGCAGCCAAGGCCACGCCCACGCGCTCAACCTCCAGGAGAGCGGCCTCGACGTCGTGGTCGGCCTCTACGAGGGCTCCAAGTCTTGGCCCAAGGCCGAACGCGCCGGCTTGGAGGTGCGCACCGTGGCCGAGGCTACGGCGGCGGCGCAGGTCGCGATGATCCTGCTGCCGGACCACATCCAGCCGGACCTGTACAAGAGCGAGATCGAGCCCAACCTGTCGCCCGGCGACACGCTGATGTTCGCGCACGGGTTCTCGATCCACTGGCGGGAGATCCGCCCGCCGGCGGGCGTGGACGTGTCGATGATCGCGCCGAAGGCTCCCGGGCACCGCGTGCGCGAGCTGTTTGTGGAAGGCGTCGGCGTGCCCGGCCTGGTGGCGGTCGCGCAGGACGTCTCGGGCCACGCCAAGCAGCAGGCGCTGGCCTACGCTTTGGGCCTCGGATGCCTCAAGGCGGGCGTGATCGAGACGACCTTCAAGGAGGAGACCGAGAGCGACCTCTTTGGCGAGCAAGCGGTGCTGTGCGGCGGCTGCTCCGAATTGATCCGCGCGGGCTTCAAGACGCTGGTCGACGCCGGCTACCAGCCGGAGATCGCCTACTTCGAGTGCTTGCACGAGTTGAAGCTGATCGTCGACCTGATCTACGAGGGCGGCCTGAGCTACATGCGCTACTCGGTTTCGGACACGGCCGAGTACGGCGACTACACGCGCGGCCGGCGCGTCGTGGACGAGTCCGTGCGCGAGCGCATGCGCGAGATCTTGGGCGAGATCCAGTCCGGTCGCTTCGCTAAGGAATGGATGGACGAGAATCGCGCGGGACGGGAGAAGTTCCTGGCCACGCGCTCTGAACAGGAGGGCCAGCTGATCGAGGAGGTCGGCGGCAAGCTGCGGGCGATGATGCCATTCCTGCGCAAGGAGAAGCCCGACTCAACGCCGCTGGCGCCCGCGGCCAACGATTGAGCGGCAGACGGTGGATCCGATGCGAGTCTTCGTTTACGACACGACGCTGCGGGACGGCACGCAAGGCGAGCATGTCTCGTTCTCGGTGGCCGACAAGATGGCCATCGCGCACAAGCTGGACGAGATCGGCATCGACTACATCGAGGGCGGCTGGCCGGGCTCGAACCCGCGTGACGAGGAGTTCTTCGAGCGCGCCAAGGCGGACCTGCGCCTGTCGCGGGCGAGGCTGGTTGCTTTCGGCTCCACTCGTCACGCCGCCAATGCTGTCGAAGACGATGACAACGTCCGCAAGCTTGTCGAGTCCGCCACGCCGGCCGTGGCGATCTTCGGCAAGAGCTGGAGCCTGCACACCGAACGCGCGCTGCGTGTCAGCGAGCAGCAGAACCTGGACATGATCCATTCGACCGTGGCCTACCTGAAGTCGCTCGGGCGCGAGGTGATCTACGACGCCGAGCATTTCTTCGACGGCTACCAGACGGACCGGGACTTCGCGCTGCGGACCTTGGAAGCGGCGCAGAGCGCGGGAGCGGACAGCCTGGTGCTGTGCGATACCAACGGCGGCACGCTCACGGCGCGTCTGGGCGAGATCGTCGAGGACGTGCGCAAGCGTTTCGACGGCGTGATCGGCATCCACACGCATAACGATTCCGAGCTGGCCGTGGCGAACGCCATCGCGGCGGTGGAACTCGGCGCCACCCATGTCCAGGGCACCGTCAACGGGTATGGCGAGCGATGCGGCAACTGCAACTTGGTCTCCACGATCTGCAACCTGGAGCTGAAGCTCGGACATACCGTCATCGGTCGCGAGAACGTTGCCAGGCTGACGGCGCTGGCCAACTACATCGCCGACACCGCCAACCTGCGGCTTGCCAACGGCAGCGCCTTCGTGGGCAAGAGCGCCTTTGCCCACAAGGGCGGCATCCATGTCAGCGCCGTGCTGCGCGACGCCGAGACTTACGAGCACGTCAAGCCGGAGGCCGTCGGAAACGAGCGCCGGGTGTTGGTCAGCGACCTGTCCGGGCGCAGCAACATAACCTTCAAGCTGCAAGAGAAGGGCTGGGACGACAAGCTGACCCCGGAGGCTCGCAAGGAGGTGCTCGAGCGCATCAAGCAGCTGGAGTTCGAAGGCTACGAGCTGGAGGCGGCCGACGGCTCGTTCGAGCTGCTGGTCCGGCAGGCCCTGTCGGACCGGCGGGAGCTATTCAAGCTGGACTCGATGCAGATGTCGTTGCGCAAGCGGGGGCGGGAGCATACGCAGTGCGAGGTCAGCATGCGCGTGGAGACTCCGGGCGGCGCCAAGAGCGCGCAAGTGGCTGCGTCCGGCCCCTTCGACGCCATGGCAGGCGCATTGAGGCAGTGCTTGTCGAGCGAGTACCCAGAAGTCGCGGACATTCGCTTGGTGGATTACAAGGTGCGGGTGCTCGACCCGGGCAAGGGCACGGCGGCGAAGGTCAGGGTGCTGATCAACTGGGCTGACCATACGACCAATTGGACGACCGTGGGCGTGTCCGACGACGTGCTTGAGGCGAGCTGGAACGCCCTTTGCGATTCGGTGAGGCTCGAGCTGCGGCGGGCGCAGCAGCCCGTGCCGGTGGCACAGGAAGAGTCCGCCTAGCCCGGCAAGCGGTCAGTCCGAGCGTTGGGCGCGCAACCTGGCGCGGGCCTCCATGATCTCTTCCAGCCGCTTGGCGATGCGGTCCTCGATTCCGCGCCGCGTCGGCGCGTAGTACCGCTTCCCCTCCATGCCCTCGGGCAGGCAGCTCATGCCGACGAGAGCGTCATCGCCCGCGTGAGCGTGCTCGTAGCCCGCGGCGTAGCCCTGGTCGCGCATCAGCTTGGTCGGCGCGTTGCGCAAGTGCAGCGGGACCTGCCGGGCCGGACCGGTGCGGACGTCCGACCGTGCCTCGCCGAGCGCTCTGTAGACCGCGTCCGATTTGGGGGCCACGGCCAAGTAGACCGCGACGTGTGCCAAGAAGAGGTCCCCCTCGGGCTCGCCCACGAGGCGGAACGCTTCGACCGCTGCCATTGCCATTTCGACGGCGCGCGGATCCGCGAGCCCGATGTCCTCGGCCGCCATGCGGACCAGCCTGCGCCCGATGTACAGCCGGTCTTCGCCGCCTTCGAGCATGCAGGCCAGCCAGTACAGGGCGGCATCCGGATCGCTGGAACGCACCGACTTGTGCAGCGCCGAGATGAGGTTGAAGTGCGCTTCGCCCTGCTTGTCGTATAGCGGCAGGCGGCGCTGCAGGATGTCCCGAAGCAGCTCCTCGCTGGCGGTCGTACCGGAGGCGGCCCCGGCCAGCGCTTCCAGCGCGAGCAGGGCGACCCGCGCGTCCCCGCCGGCATAGGTCGCGATCCGCGCCAACAGTGCTTGCGGAATCTGAGCCGCGTGAGCGGCGAGGCCGCGCTCGGCGTCGTTCAGGGCGGCGAGTTGGAGCTGCAGCAGCTGCTCCTCGCTCAGCGGTTCGAGCGTGAAGACCTTGGCGCGCGACAGCAGGGCCGAGATGACTTCGAAGGACGGGTTCTCGGTTGTCGCTCCGATCAGGATTATGTCGCCGCGCTCCACGAACGGCAAGAACGCGTCCTGCTGGGCCTTGTTGAAGCGGTGAATCTCGTCGACGAACACGATCGTGCGACGGCCCGCCTTGCGCATCCGCTGGGCGTCGACGAGCACGGCCTTGACATCCTTGATGCTGCTGAGCACGCCGCTGAAGGTTACGAATTCACACTGCGTCGAGTTGGCGATGACGCGCGCCAGCGATGTCTTGCCAACTCCGGGCGGCCCCCACAGGATCATCGAGCCGAGCTCGTCGGATTCGATCTGCCGGCGCAGGGGCTTGCCAGGACCGATCAGGTGCTGCTGGCCCACGAATTCGTCCGCAGTGCGAGGACGCATCCGCTCCGGCAGGGGCCTTGCGCTCTCGCGGCCAGCGTCGTCGGCGAGCGGCTCGAACAGGGTCACGGACGCTGCGCCCGGCGCGCGGACTCGTACAGCACGATCGCCGCGGCGATCGCCGCATTCAGGGATTCGACCGACTGGGTGGGAATGGCGACTGCCTGAGCGGCTGCGAGCAACTGCGGGCTGACGCCATGTGTCTCCGAGCCGATCACGACTGCAGAGCCTGCGGACAGGTCGGCCTCGCCGAGGGCCAGTCCTTGGCCCGTTGCCGCGGCCAGAAGGGTCTTGCCGTGCTGCTGCGCCAGCGCGAGGAACTCTTCTGCCTCCAGCTTTTGGAGGAAGGGCACGCGGAACAGCGATCCGGCCGAGGCTCTCAGCGCCTTCGGGTTGGTGGGGGAGGCCGAGCCCTTGAGGAATACGATGCCGGACGCGCCGAAAGCCTCCGCCGTCCGAGCGATCGTGCCGGCGTTGCCCGGGTCTTGGACCCCGTCCAATACGATCGTGAGGCCGGCCAGCACGGTTGCGGCGTCCCAGTTCCTCAGCTTCACCAGCGCGAGCACGCCTTGGTTCCGATTGGTCGTGGCCACGTCTTGGAACAGCTGGTCGGCGACCGGATGCAGCGGCACCCGGCGGTGCGGCGGAATCGTAGCGTCGACGCTCTCGTGCACACGCTCGCTGGCGAAGACTCGTTGGATCTGGACTTCCGAGCGAATCGCCTCCTGCAGAAGGTGCGGCGATTCCGCCAAAGCGAAGCCGTCGGCGGTGGTCGTGCCGCGCCCGGCGACTTGGCGCAGCTGCCTCAACCAAGCGTTGCCACGGCTGGTGATGGTCTCTTGGCGGTAGGGCACGGGTCGCGTGCCGCGCGAGGCGGCTCCTAAGCATCAGCGTAGTATGTTGAGCGATGCGCGAGTGCGCGAGACTCCCCGTCAATGCCAGCTCTCCGCCGCTTGGCGCGCTGCGCAGGGCGAGTTCGGAGATCCGTCGGGGGCGGGTCGTCGCGGTTCGCACGGACACCCTCTACGGGTTGCTGGCGGACGCCTCCAATGCAGCGGCGCTGCGCCGGGTCTTCCGAGCCAAGGGGCGCCCCGAGAGCAAGCCGATCTTGTTGCTGGTGGATTCAGAGGCCCGGCTGGCTCGGCTGGTGCGCCATTTCCCTCCAGAGTTTGCGCCATTGGCGCGCGCATTCTGGCCCGGCCCCCTGACGATGGTGCTGCCGGCGAGTTCGCGCGTCCCGTCCTTGGTGACGGCCGGCTCCGGCACCGTGGCCGTGCGTCGGCCCGCCTCGCCGCTGGTGCGCTGCTTGGCTCGGCATGCGGGGTGCGCGCTGACCGGGACCAGCGCGAATCGCTCCGGGCGAGGCGGCGCTCGCAGCGCCGACGAAGTCGTGTCGCAGCTGCGGTTTCGCGTGCCGCTGGTGCTGGATTCGGGCCGCGTGGGCGAGCCGGAACCATCGACCATTGTCGACCTGACCACCGAGCTCCCGCGGATTCTGCGGCAGGGGCGAGTCAGCCGAGTCGCCATCGAACGCACGCTGGGAATTCGGGTCGCGCAACCTTGACACGGCGGATGCGTCTATACGTCTTAGGCTTGGGAGGGCCCGGAACATGATTTCAAGAAGAGCGTTTGCGCTTGCATTCCCTGCGTTGGCCGCGACGGTGCGCGGTCTGCGAGCGGCGGAAGTGGACGGAAAGTGGGAGGCACAGGTCGACGGGCCGCAAGGGCCGATGGCCCTTATCTTTGACCTGAAGGCGGATGGCGAAATGCTCACCGGGACGGTCGGCAACGAGATGATGGGAGAATCCGAAATCGAGGCAGGCAAGATCTCCGGCGACCAGGTCGAGTTCGTTCAAGTCATGCAGCGGGGCAACTTCCAAATGCGGTTCACTTACGCCGGCAAGGTGTCCGGTGACGAGATGGAACTCACGCGAACGATGCAGCGCCCCGGCGGCGGCCAGGGGCCAGGCGGGCCGGGCGGCGGCCGCGGAGCTGGCGGGCCGGGCGGAGGTCGCGGCGCTGGCGGACCAGGCGGAGGTCGGCCGGGAGGGGCTCCGGGCGGTGGCCGTGGCGCTGGCGGACCGGGCGGAGGTCGAGGTGCCGGCGGAGCGGGCGGCGGCGGGCGCGGCATGGGTCGCGCGATGACCTTCACTGCCAAGCGGGTGATGTGATCCGGCCTGCGCGCCGCGGCGGTGCCTCGCCGATACCGTGCACGGTGCAGAGAGGCAGGCTCGCCGATCGTGCCCAAGCTGCTTGGGCGATACCATCTAGAGTGTCGTGGACTGGCCAACATCAGCCGCCTACATCGCGATTCTGGCGTTGGTACTGCTGAACGCCTGGGCGGTCACCCGGCTTGATGTCGACGTGCGTCAAGAGGAGGATGACTAGCGCCGATGGAGCTCTTGGCCGCCCACTGGCCGGTCCTGCTCTGCCTGCTGGTCTACCTGGCGGCCTGCGTTGGCATCGGATGGCACTTTAGCCAGCGCGCGTCGCGCGGGGTAGACGATTTCTACATCGCCAAGCGGAGCATCCCCGGCTGGGTGGTATCGCTCGCGTTCTTCTCGACGTTCGCCAGCACGAACACGTACATCGGCCAGGCGGGCCAGGCCTTCGCGTCCGGGCTGAGCTGGGCTTGGGTGGGAGTGCTGTGGACCGTGTTCTGCATGGTCTCGTGGCTCTTGCTCGGCCCCCGCCTGCGCAATCAGACTGCGGGGCTGAAGTCGGTGACGGTCCCGGACTATTTCGATTTCCGGTACCGCAGCCCGCTGTCTCGGCCCACCAGGGTGCTGTCGGCGCTCACGATCCTGTTCGCCACGCTGTGGTACATGGCCGGCATCGCCAAGGGTTGCGCGCACCTGTTGGAGACGGTGCTGGGGGTGCCGTACGGATGGGGAGTGGCGGCGATATTGGGCCTCACCTGCGTGTACACCGTCATGGGCGGCATGTACAGCGTGTTGTGGACCGATGCGCTCCAGGGCGTGATGATGCTGCTCGTGGCGGTGGTCATGGCGGCGATTCCCTTCGTCTACGCGGGAGGAATCGGGCCGTTGTTCGAGCGCATCTCTGACACCAGCCACGTTTCGGCGGCCGGAACGCCGATGGGCGACGGCCTGGTGACGTTCGGCGCGCTGGTCTCGGTGACGTACATCCTGGGCATCGGGCTGTCCGTGGGGATGAAGCAGATTTCCGAGCCCCGCTGCCTGGTGCGCTTCTATTCCATCGACACGGCAGCCGGGATGCGCTTCGCCATGATCTGGACACCGATCTTCCTGGGCGTCTCCTTGATCTGCGTGATGGGGCTGGGGGCGCTCGTGCACGGCATGGCTGACGACAGCGAGGCGGCCGCGCTGATCGCCAACACCGACCAGGTCGTGGGCTTCATGCTCGCCAAGTTCGACAACAGCGCAGTCAGCGCGTTCTGCATCACCGGGCTGTTCGCCGCGGGCATGTCATCGCTCGCCTCGGTGATGCTGATCGTCGGCACCGCGGCAGTGGGTGACATCCGCAACTTGTGGGTGCGCTCCGATCCGCGCTCGACGGTGCGCTGGACGCGGGTCGCGATCGTCGTCTACAGCGGCGTGGTCGGCTTGGTCACGTTGTTCCCTCCGGCAGGAGTTGTCGAGCTGACCAGCTTCTCGGGCGCCGTGTTCGCCGCGGGCTTCTTCCCCGCTGTGTTCGGCGGGCTGTACCTGCGCTGGGGCACCGGGCACGGGGCGTTCTGGTCAATGCTCGCCGGCATGGCGGCGACGCTGGTGTGGCGGTTCGGCGTGCGGTTCAACGTCGAGGGGATGCGCGACGTGCACGAGATCATCCCGGCGTTCTGCCTGTCGCTGGCGGTCTATGTCGTGGTGAGCCGCATGACTCAGCGGCACCTCCCGCCCGAGGATCACGTGGCGCGAGTCTTCGCCGACTGAGCGGGCGCTGCGCGGCCGCCTCCGGCTCGTGCCGGCGAGGGGCCGCCGGTTCGTGGCGCGGCAGCGAGCCGGGGCTCGCTGAATCGCCTCCACCGGGGCCGCGGAGGCCGCGAACGGGGCAGGCTGCACACTACGCGGGATGCTCGTCGCCATGCGGTGCGGAGGGGTTCCTCGCCGCTGATTGCGCGGCTCCTCGGACAGGCCCTGCACCGCCGGTCGGTACGGGAAATGCTCCCCCCGAGAGGGGCCCCGGCCTACCCTATACTTGGGAATCGGATTCCCGATGGCACAGCCGTTCGTCCACCTGCACTGCCATACGGATTACTCCCTTCTCGACGGTGCCTGCCATATTCCGCGGCTGATGAAAGTCGCTGCCCACCAGGAGTGGCCGGCCGTGGCGATCACGGACCACGGCAACCTCTTTGGTGCCGTCAACTTCTACTCGGCAGCCAAGAAGGCCGGCATCAAGCCAATCATCGGCTGCGAGGTCTACACGGTCGCTGGCGACCACAGGCAGCACGACGCAAGCATGCGCTACCACCACCTGGTGCTGCTGTGCAAGAACGAGACCGGCTATCGCAATCTAATCGACCTGGTCTCCACGGCGTATACCGAAGGCTTCTACTACAAGCCGCGGATCAGCAAGGACCTGCTTGCGCGCTATGCGGAGGGCCTGATTTGCCTGTCGGCCTGCCTGCGGGGCGACCTTCAGGAGACGCTGCTTCAGCATGGCTACGAGCAGGGTCGCAAGCTGGCCTACGAGTACCAGGACATCTTCGGCAAGGAGAACTTCTTCCTCGAAATCCAAGACCACGGCCTCGAGCTTGACAAGAAACTGATCCCGATGCAGCTGCGGCTGGCGCGCGAGACGGGCATACCCCTCGTGGCGACGAACGACGCGCACTACCTTACGCGGGAGGACGCGGGCGCACACGAAGCCCTGCTCTGCGTCCAGACCGGGAAGACGCTCAGCGACAAGAACCGCATGCGGTTCGAGACCCAGGAGTTCTATCTCAAGAGCCGCGAAGAGATGGCGGCGCTGTTCGATGGCGACCAAGGCCCCTTGGATCGCACGTGGGAAATCGCCCAGATGTGCGACCTCGCGCTCCAGCCGATCGCGGACCCGTTCCCCAAGTTCGATGTTCCCGCCGACCACACGATCGACACCTACTTCGAATACGTGGCTCGACAAGGCTTCGAGATGCGCCGCGCGCGCCTAGACGCTCTGGATGCCAAGGGGCTGCTGCGCAGGCCGCTGCAAGAGTATGCGGAGCGGCTTGACTACGAGATCAAGGTCATCCAGCAGATGCAGTACTCCGGGTACTTCCTGATCGTCTGGGATTTCATCCGGGTCGCCCGCCAGAGGAAGATCCCGGTCGGGCCCGGACGTGGGTCCGCGGCAGGTTCGCTGGTCGCCTATGCGATGTCGATCACCGACATCGATCCCCTGCAATACGGCCTGCTCTTCGAGCGCTTCCTGAACAGCGAGCGCAAGTCGATGCCAGACGTGGACATCGATTTCTGCATGAACCGCCGCGGCGAGGTGATCCAGTACGTCACCGAGAAGTACGGTCGCGAGCAGGTCTCGCAGATCATCACCTTCAACACCATGGCGACCAAGGCGGCCATCAAGGACGTAGGCCGGGTGATGGACCTCTCGTTCGGGCAGGTCGACCGACTCACCAAGATGGTGCCGAACGTGCTCAAGATCACATTGGACAAGGCCATCGAGCAGGAACCCAAGCTCCGCTCCGCCATGGCCGAGGACGAGCGCGTCAACAAGCTGATCCAGACAGCCAAGCGCCTCGAAGGCGTGGCGCGCAACCCCTCCGTGCATGCGGCCGGCGTCGTGATCGCCCCGCAGCCGCTCAAGTCGCTGATTCCGATCTACAAGACGAACAAAGACGAAATCGTCACCCAGTACGACATGAACAGCCTCGAGGCGATGGGGCTGCTCAAGATGGACTTCCTGGGGCTGACGACGCTGACGATCATCGAAGATGCGTTCGGCTGGATCGAGAAGCGCACGGGCAAGCGCCCGACCCAGGACAGCATCCCGCTGGACGATGCCGCGACGTACCGGCTCTTCTCCGAGGGCCTCACTAGCGGCGTGTTCCAGTTCGAATCCAAGGGCATGCGCGACATCTGCCGCCGCTACAAGCCGGAGCGGCTGGAGGACCTGTGCGCCCTCAACGCGCTGTACCGCCCGGGACCGATCCAGGGCGGCATGATCCCGGACTTCATCGACCGCAAGCACGGCCGCAAGCCCGTGAGCTACCTCCTGCCCGAGATCGAGCCGCTGCTGAAAGAGACCTACGGGGTCATCGTCTACCAAGAGCAGGTCATGCAGATCGCCAACGTGGTGGCGGGCTATTCGCTGGGCGAAGCGGACCTGCTCCGCCGGGCGATGGGCAAGAAGAAAGCCGAGGTCATGGCCGAGCACCGCGCCAAGTTCCTCAGCGGCGCCAGCGAGCGCGGCTTCCCCGAAGCGGTGTCGTCGAAACTCTTCGACCTGATGGAGCAGTTCGCCGGTTACGGCTTCAACAAGTCGCACTCCGCCGCCTACGGCTTCCTGGCCTACATCACCGCCTATCTCAAGACGCACCACACGGTGGAGTTTATGGCCGCCCTGCTCACTGCAGAGTTGCGCAACGCGGACAAGGTGCGGCTGTACCTCAACGAGTGCCGCGACATGGGAATCCGCATCCTGCCGCCGGACATCGGCGCCTCGTTCTGGGATTTCACGCCCGCCGGCGGCAAGGAGATCCGCTTCGGGCTCGGCGCGATCAAGAACGTCGGCAAGGGCGCCGTAGAGTCCGTCATCGACGTGCGGCAGGACCGGGACGGCGGCTTCGAGTCCTTGTTCGAATTCTGCAAGGCGGTCGATTGGAGCAAGATCAACAAGCGCATGGTGGAGAGCGCGATCAAGGCCGGCGCGATGGACAGCCTGGGCGGCCACAGGGCGCAGATGCTGGCAGGCCTGGACGGCATGATCGAGAGCGGACAGCGCGCGCGCCGGGACGAGGAACTGGGCCAGGGATCGCTATTCGGGGGGGCCGCGGCTGGCGACGAGGGCAAGCTCGCCAGCCTGCCTGACGTTGAGGAATGGTCTGCCACGGAACGGCTGGCTTGCGAGAAGGAGATGCTCGGCTTCTACGTGACGGGCCATCCGCTGGATTCCTTTGAAGAGGCCGTCGAAGAGGTCGGCACGCATACCACCACGTCGCTCGACAAGGTCGACAACGGCCGTCCGGTGTCGGTCTGCGGCGTGCTGCACAGCGTCCAGCGCCGCCGGAACAAAGAAGGCCGCCCTTGGGCGTCGGCGGTCTTGGAAGACCGCGACGGCAGTGTCGAACTGCTCGTCTTCGCCAACCAGTTCGAGGGGGTGGAAGAGAGGCTGGTCCAGGATCAGCCGGTGCTCGTGACCGGCTCCGTGCGCGCCGAGGACGACGCCGGCCGGCGCGTGTCGGTTCAGGAAGTCACCCTGCTCAAGAACGCCCGCGCCCTGCAGCCTGAGCACGCCTACGTATCGCTGACATTGCGTAGCGACCACGAGGTCGGCTCCGTGGCGAGGCGCCTCCGCGAGTTGGTCGATGGCCATCCCGGACAGACCAATCTCAGCCTTCGCTTGGAGCGGCCGAGCCAGTACGTGGTGGTGCTGGACATCGACGCACGCGTCAATCCGAGCCGCAAGTTCCGCGAGCAGGTCGAAGGACTGTGCGGCCACGATGCTCTGGAGTTCCGCGGCTAGGCCGGCTGGGCGAATCGGCACCTCGCGCCCCCTTGAGCGTAGGGGGCTAGAATGATGTCTTGGAGTCTCCAATGAAGTGCATATTCGTATTGACGTTGGCGGTCGCTGCGCTGCCCGTCGGTGCCAGCGATGCGGTCACCTTTCACCGCGACGTGGAGCCGGTGCTGCAAGCCAACTGCCAGCAGTGCCACCGTCCCGGCGAGGCCACGCCGATGTCGTTTCTCACCTACGAGGAGACCCGCCCCTGGGCCCGGGCCATCCACGAGGCTGTGGCGTTAGACCGGATGCCGCCGTGGTTCGCTGACCCGCAGTTCGGCGAGTGGTCGAACGCCCACGTGCTCAGCGCCGAGGAGAAGCGCGTCCTGATCGAATGGGCCGAGACCGGGGCCGAGCGCGGAGATCCCGCCGACGCTCCCACTCCCCTTGAATTCGTCGACGGCTGGAACATCGGCGAGCCGGACTTCGTGCTCGAAATGCCAGAGCCGTTCCGCGTTCCGGCTGAGGGCACGATCGACTACCAATACTTGGTGCTACCGACAGACTTTGAAGAGGACAAGTGGGTTGTCGCCGCCGAGGTTCGTCCCGGCAACCGAGCGGTGGTGCACCACGTGCTCGCGTTCATCCGCCCCAAGGAGTCGCATTGGCTGGAAGGGGCCGAGCCTGGCAAGATATTCGTGCCGGGACCGACCAGCAAAGAGCAGCGCAAGCGGGAGCACGACGAATATCGCGACATTCTGGCCGGATTCGCGCCCGGCACCGAGGCGGTGTCCTACGAGGGGACCGATCACGCGAAGTTGCTGCCCGCCGGTGCCGACGTTGTCTTCCAGCTGCATTACACCGCTTCGGGCAAGCAGGAGCTTGATCGCAGCCGTGTCGGGCTGCGTTTCCTCGACGCGCCTCCGGCCAAGCGCGTTCTGACGATGATGGCTTCCAACAACAAGTTCGTGATTCCCCCCGGCGCCGCCGCCCATCCGGTCACGTCGAAGTGGGTTCTCGGCCAGGACACCGAGCTCACCGCCGTGATGCCGCACATGCACCTGCGGGGGGACGATTTCCGGTTCGAGTTGCGCTACCCGGGTGGCCGCAGCGAAACCCTGCTGAGCGTGCCGAAGTATGACTTTGACTGGCAGTACTTCTATTACCTCAAGCAGCCGATGCTGTTGCCGGCGGGCACGGCCATCGAGTGCTTCGCGCACTTCGACAATTCGCCGAACAACCCGGACAATCCCGACCCCTCGGCCGAGGTTCGCTGGGGCGACCAGAGCTGGGAGGAAATGATGATCGGGTTCTTCGAGATCGCCATCGAATCGGACGCGAGCCTGGGGCCGTACCTAACCCAGGGAAAGCAGGCGCGGTCCAGCGGCGACTGATTCCGGCCTTGGGGTAGGGCCGCCGTGCCGCGCGCGTGCCGAGACGGCCGGATTCGCCGGCGCTGGTGTGCGCGCCCGGTAACCCTCGCTTGTGCGTTTCTGGCGCTGGCTTGGTTTTCGAGGGCTGGCCTGGCGCACGAAGCCATCAGCACGGAGCTGACTTGGACGCGCGATGTGTCGCGCGTCTTCCACAACCGCTGCTCAGGCTGTCACCGCGCGGGCGGGGCGGCGCCGATGCCGCTGACCACGTATGCCGAGGTGCGCCCCTGGGCCAAGGCGATCAAGCACCAGGTATTGACCCGCCGCATGCCGCCCTGGGGCGCCGTGAAAGGGTTTGGCGCTTTCCGCAACGACCGCAGCCTGTCCTTGCCTGAGATCGCCCTCATCTCCAGCTGGGTCGAGGGCGGCGCGCCGGAGGGCGATCGCGAGTTTGCGACGCCGTTCCATGCCCACGACGGGGACGGGGCCGAGCGGCAAGCGGGCCGCATGCGGGTGCGCGGCGCGCATGTGCTGAAGCGGCCGATACTCGCGGCGGGCGTCAGCGTTGGCGCCTCTGTCAGGGTCCCATGGCTGCAGGTCACCGCGCACCGGCCGGACGGGAGCGTCGAACACTTGCTGTGGCTGCGCGAGCCCCGGCCGCCAGGGACGCTGGACTACTGGTTCCTGCGGCCGTTGGCGCTGCCGGCGGGCACGCGGCTGGTGTGCCAGCCGGGGAGCGCTCAGGTGGACGTTAGGTTTGCCGATGAACAGGCTGTTTCGGGTCGCCCGGGCGGCCAGCCTCTGCCCGCTGAGTGATCTGGCCGGCAACGGCCGCGCGGCGTCCGTGCCGGTTGCGAACGCTGGGCGTGGGACCCTTCAGCCCCGTTCGACGGCCATTCCCGCAGCTTTCCAGGCGCGCCAGCCCCCGGCGAGCGAGTAGACGTTCCTATAGCCCATCTGCTGCAGAGCGTCGGCGGCCAGCGCCGAGCGGTAGCCTCCTCCGCAATAGAGCACGATCTTGGCGTCCAGATCAGGGATCGCCGCTTCGATGTCGCGCTCGATGATGCCTTTGCCCATATGGCGGGCGCCAGCCGCATGCGCGGCGTTCCATTCCGATTCCTCGCGCGTGTCGACCAGCGCGAACTGGCTCCCGGCCGCGATGTCGCCGGCGACTTCACCTACTGTGATTTCGTGGATGCGAGCCTTGGCGTCATTGACCAAGGCGAGGAACCTCTCGGAATGTTGCACGCGCTGCCGGACCGGACCTAGAACTCGTACGTTACCCCGAGCTTGGATTCGACTTCCGTCACGGGCACCATGTCAATCGCGTCCCACGGGCAGCCGTCAAGGAACGTGCCGTCGGGGCCCTTCGAGATGCACTGCTTGCAGCCGATGCAGGTCTGGCCGTCGACCTCGATCCGCCCGAACGGGGGGTGGTCTTCGTCGGGTATCCAGTACATGCACTCGTCCACCGGACAGTAGTTGATGCAAACCGGCGATCCGGCGCAGCCGGTGCAGTTCTCGTTGGTGACGGCGAGGATCGCGGGCTTCTTCTTGCGGTTGCCCGTCATCCCGCCCTCCGACCAAGGCCAGCACTTCTCGTGCGGGGCGTCCAGCGGCTCCAGCGCGGCGATCCGCGCCGCCTCTTCGCGGGCCTTGCGGCGCCGCTCTTCGGCCGCGGCCTTGCGGCGGTCGGCGGCACCTGCCGCGGCGGCCTTGGGCTCGGCAGTCTTGGTCGGATCTTGGCTGGGCTCGTCTGGCATGGCGCTGGCGGGGCTTGAATCCCTACTATAGCGCGATGGCTCGCCAAGCCGATCTGATGACCTACGGTCAACGGCAGTGCAATAGCAGGCGACCGGTACTCAGATCGCTATATCATGAATGGGATGGCCGTGAGGCACCTGTTCGACTCACGAGGCGGGTGGATCGCTTTTCGTAAGGGAAAGTACGTTTACGACCGTGAGGGAAGGTGGATCGGCTGGCTTCCTTGGAAGGACGATGAGGTCGTGGACCGAAATGGCGCGTACTTGGGCACGATCGTCAACAAGCAGCGCTTGTACCGTTTCGCAACGCACCCGTACCGTGGCTATCCTGGCTACCCCGGCTACCCTGGCTACCCCGGCTATCCCGGCTACCCTGGCCACGCCGGGTACGATCGGCCCCCGCTTGGTGCCGAAGATATCAATCTGCGCGAAATCCGAGGAATGTGAATAGGTTCGACCACTATCCGGCTTCGCCTGCTCCGGATGCCGCTCGAAACGCATACACGATCCTGTGCAGTGCTCACAACGCAGCATCCTCTTTCTTAGATATCTTCGAGGCAACGAGGAAGACACGCAAGGCAAAGGGAACCCCAACAGATGAAGAGCAGGGTCTGCTCCGAGCGATGTTGGTGTTCGCAGGTGCAGGCCTCGACTCGATGATTAAACAGCTTGTTCGCGACGCTCTGTCACTCACCATCGATCGGTCGGAGGGAGCGGAGGAAAATCTCAAGACGTTCATCGCGAAACGGCTTGCTCGGCAGAACACGCTCGATCCGAGCTTTCTATCATCAGTTCTCGCGAGCCGCGACCCAAGGGACGTGCTCGTGAGCGAGCTCGTTGACGACCTGATCTCGCAGAGCCTGCAGTCCAAAGAACAGGTACTACGGGTAGCGTCATACTTTGACATCCCGTCAGCCGCACTCGCACCCGACCTGAAGCTGTTGGAGCGCATCTTCCGCGCACGCAACGAAATCGTGCATGAAATGGATGTCGATTTTGCCCAGACGAACCGAAACCGTCGCCCTCGTCGCAAGGCTGAGATGATCAGTCACACGACCGAGATTCTACGGCTGGCGAACGCCTTCCTGATCGAGGTGGACCGTGGCCTCGGTCAAGTGTCGGCAGGACCGGATCAATAACGCACTTGATGGCCTCGACACTCGCGGTCACGGAGAAACACTGTCGAAGTGAGGGCAGACCTCTCCTGCGACCGACGGTCCCGAAATCCCGCGGTCAGCCATCGGCAACTTAGCGTCAAGACGACCCACAACGCAACACGTCCCAAATCGCCTCGACAACGGTCCGCCTGTTCCACCCGTCGGTCCTAGCCACCTGCGCGACGACCAACGAGATCCATAGGTGCGCCCAAGGCTCCGTGCCCTGCGGCACGCCCCGGCCGCGAGAGCGCTTTGAGCGGGCCAAGCGGGCGGCGCCAGGGCGGCTGGTGGAATGCCCCTGTCGGCAGGTTGGGGCCCGGAGAGATCCAGCAGCAGCGGCGCTGGTGCCAGTGACTGCGGCTGTGGGTGCCTCGACCTTCTAATCTTGGCCTGTTCTCGGCTCCGTCCGGGACAAAGCAAAGCAGCAAAAGGACGACTTGGTCGGACTCTGTTCAGTTGTTCGGACGGTGCTGTCTCCTATCCCGGAGCATCTTGATAGCACCGGCTGTCCCGGCGCCGCCGACCAACAGGGATGGCAACGGTGTTGGGATCGCAGTGAGCACGGCGATAATGATGCCCTTGCCTGCCGCAAGCCCGAGATCGTCACGTGGTGATCCAAAGTGTTGGAGCAGTCCAACCCCGACACCCAAGGCGATGCCGACTGGCACGGAGGCTCCCCACCCAAGGCCGCCGGTGACGACGGTTCCGCCAAATAGCATCGAATCGACCGCGATGACGCCCAAGGCAGCGAGCGGTTGAATACCTACCGTGGCAAGCACGACTTGCGCAGGATATCAGCAGCCAAAGATGGGTCAGGCCGACGTACACCGGTCCGCGCCCGCGGGATGCACCAAACTGTAGGGCGGACCCGGGCTGTGACAGGTCGATTCGAGATCGTGGCCGAATGCCCCCACACTCGAGCGCGAGCCGGGGTGCTGCACACCAAGCACGGGCCGATCGAAACGCCCGTCTTCATGCCAGTGGGCACGCAGGGGAGCGTCAAGGGGTTGACGCCGCAGCAGCTTGAGCAAGATCTGCAGGCTCGCATGGTGCTGGCCAACACATACCACCTGTGGCTGCGCCCCGGACAGAGCACCGTGCGCGCGGCGGGCGGATTGCACGAGTTCATGGGCTGGAAGGGCGGGATTCTCACAGACTCTGGCGGATACCAGGTCTTCAGCCTGGCCAAGCTGCGCCGCATCCGAGATGGGGGCATCGAGTTCCGGTCGCACCTTGACGGCGAGCAGCGCTTCTTGAGTCCCGAGGTGGCCGTTGACATCCAAACCGATCTCGGCAGCGACGTGATGATGGTCTTGGACGAATGCACGCCGTATCCCTGCGGAGAAGCAGACGCCCGCGCCTCCATGGAACTGACGCTGGGCTGGGCGAACCGCGCGTTTGCGCACCACAGGCAGGGAGCGAACGAAGCCCCCGGCATGCTGTTCCCGATCGTTCAGGGATCCACGTATGCCGGGCTCCGCCGCGAATGCGCGCGACGCCTGGTGGAGTTGGATGCGCCCGGCTACGCGGTCGGGGGCCTGTCCGTCGGCGAGCCCCGGCCGCTCAGCTACGACATGACGGCCTCGTGCGAGCCGGAGCTGCCCCGGCACAAGCCGCGCTACGCGATGGGCGTGGGCATGCCGCACGAGATTGGCGAGTACGTCGCGCTCGGTATCGACATGATGGATTGCGTGCTTCCGACGCGCAACGCGCGCAACGGCTGCCTGTTCACCTCGCGCGGGAAGCTCATGATCAAGAACGCGATCCACGCGCAGTCCCACGTGCCGATCGATGAGGGCTGCCGCTGCTACACTTGCCGCAATTTCACGCGCGCCTATCTCCGCCACCTCTTTCTGGCTAGGGAGATGCTCTACGGCACCTTGGCCACGCTGCACAATCTCTGGCTGTATCTTGACAGGATGCGCAAAATCCGGCAAGCTATCATTGAAGGGAGCTTGCCGCGTTGTTTGCGGCAGTTCTCGGCAAGCCCGGAAGACGGCAGCTGACCAAGCCGTGGACCCGGCCTGTGCGCCCCAGCACCTACCTGCATTTTCGCTATAGTGGATAGTCGCGCCGAGTGTCGAGCGCGGCCGCCCGCTCACCGACCGACCGATCCCAGTGCACCTGCTCCCTGCGGAACTGCTCGCCTCGTGGCAACCCTCGCCTGCACTGCTGCTCCAGCAGTCCGGGTTCGGGTCCCTGATGCCCATCCTGCTGATGGTCGTCATCTTCGTCGTGCTGGTGATCCTGCCGGCCCGCAAGCGCCAGAAGAAGCTGGACGAGATGCTGGCCAACTTGTCAACGGGGGACAAGGTCGTCACCAACGGCGGACTCACGGGCACGGTCGTAGGCTTGGGCGAGGGCCGCGTGACGCTACGGATTCCCCCGGATGGCCTCAAGCTCGAGTTCGCCCGCACCGCGGTGGTCGGCATGGCGGAGAAGACCGACAGCTAGGGCCGGTCGTAACGAAGGGTCGAGATGAAAAGCCGCTTCGGACTCAAGATCGCCATCGTGATGGCGGTATTTCTGCTCTGCTTCTGGCGCGTGATCGGCTTCTCGCCGAGCTTGGATGCGGTCAAGCAGAACTTGTCGGACAACATCGCGCTCGGGCTGGACCTCAAGGGCGGCACCCACCTGATCCTGCAGGTGCAAGTCCAGGACGCCCTCAAGTCCGAAGCTGACCAGACCATCGATCGCCTCAGGACGCGGCTGGCGCGAGCCGATATCTCCTACACGGGCATTCGCCGCAACGATCCCGGCTCCATCGAGGACGCGGATTCGATCGAGATCCAATTGGAAGGCACGCCCACCGACCGCGTCAGCGACGTCCGGGCCATCCTCGACGAAGAGGCGCCCAGCTGGCTTTCAGCCTCGTCCGGCAGCAGCTCGTTCGCGCTAACGCTGCGGCCCAGCGAGCTGCTGCGGCTGAAAGCGGAGACCTTGCAGCAGTCGATGTCGACGATCGAAAACCGCATCAACGGCCTGGGGTTGACCGAGCCGGTGATTCAGCAGCACGGCCGCGCCGAGGCCGAGCACGAGATCTTGGTGCAGCTTCCGGGCGTCAGCGACCCGGCGCGGGTGATGAACTTGCTGCAAATGTCGGCGCAGCTGGAGATCACGAAAGAAATCGGCGGCCCCTACGGCTCGCCCGAGGCGGCCCGCTCGCAGAACAACGGCATCCTGCCGGCCAATAGCGAGCTGGCGCACTACACGGACCGCGGTCGCAACGAGTGGTACTTGTTGGAGCGCAACCCGATCGTGACCGGCCGCGACCTGCGCGGCGCCACCGCCGGAAGGGACACCCAGAATCCCGGCGCCTGGCAGGTCTCGTTCAGCCTCTCGCGCCAGGCCGGGCAGCGCTTCGGGATCTTCACCGCGGCCAATATCGGGCAGAATCTGGCGGTTGTCCTCGACAACCGCATTCAAAGCGTGGCGTCGATCGAGTCACGCATCGAGTCCGAGGGCGTCATCAACAACATCGACTCGCAGACCGAGGCGCTGGACCTGGCGCTGGTCTTGCGCGCCGGAGCGCTTCCGGCCTCGGTGGTCTACCTCGAGGAGCGCACTGTGGGCGCGTCCCTGGGAGCGGATTCGATCCGCCAGGGGGTGCGCAGCGCCATGTACGGCGTGGCGATCATCGTCCTGATGATGCTGGTCTACTACAAGTCGGCCGGGATCAACGCGAACGTCGCGCTGTTCTTCAACCTGCTGATCCTGCTGGCCGTGCTCAGCGCCTTCGGTTTCACGCTGACGCTGCCGGGAATCGCGGGCATCATCCTCACGATTGGCATGGCCGTGGACGCCAACGTGTTGATCTTCGAGCGCATCCGGGAGGAACTGCGCGAGGGCAAGGCGGTCGTCGCCGCGTTGAACGCCGGCTTCGGCAAGGCCTTCCTGACCATCATCGACACCAACCTGACGACGATCATCGCGGCGGCCTTCCTGTTCCTGTTCGGGCGCGGGCCCGTGCGCGGCTTCGCCGTCACGCTGGCGATCGGCCTGCTTGCCAACCTGTTCACCTCGGTGTTCGTATCGCGGCTGATCTTCGACCTCACGCTGTGGCGCAAGCAGCAGGTCAAGGAGATAAGCATATAGGGCGCCGGGAACTTCGCGGCCCGGGCCGGTGTCTAGGGGGAACCGGGGCCGGCCGCAGCGCAGAGTACGTGTCATGCAACTGATCGGCCAGACCAACATCGACTTCTTGGGTCGCCGCAACATCTTCATCGGCCTGTCCCTCGTCCTGCTGCTGGCGGGCGCGGCCAGCGCCGTGATCCATGGCGGCCTCAGGTTCGGGATCGACTTCAAGGGCGGCACGCTCGTGTACGCGAAGTTCCTTGACGAGCCGGATCCGGAGCGCATCCGCGCCGTGCTGCAGGGCAAGGGGCTGAGCGTGGCCACGCTGCAGCCGTTCCAGGACAGCGGAGACAGCCACGAGCTCAAGATCGACTTGGATCTGGCCGGCGAGGTGGTCGAGACCTCCGGCAAGTCGCAGGTGATCGAGACCCTGCGCGAGATCTATCCCATCGCCGGGGGCAAGCTGGATTTCAACAACGCCAGTTCCGACGCGCTGGGCCAGCGGCTGATGGCGAGCCCGGCCCTCCGCGACGCCGGCCACAGCAGCCAGGAGCTGGTCAGCGCGGCCGAGGCGCTCGTTGCCTGGCGCGACCAGGCGCCGCGCTCGGGCCTGGTGCGCGACTCCTCGGAGTTCGACGCGGTTCCGGGCGTGCCCCAAAGCGTCCTCTCCGCCGTGAAGCAGGAAACGGAGCTGGGAGCGTTCCATATCGGCGGAGTTGAGGTCGTTGGGCCGAAAATCGGGGCGGAATTGCAGTGGCAGGCCATCAAAGCTACCCTATTCGCACTTGCGGGTATGCTAGTCTACATTGCATTCCGGTTCGAGTGGATCTACGGCGTCGCCGCCGTGATCGCCGTCTTCCATGACGTTTTTATCACTATCGGGTTCTTCTCGCTGTTCGGGCGGGAAATCGAGTTGACAGTAGTGGCAGCATTGTTGACACTAGTTGGCTACTCGATGAATGATACGATCGTGATTTTCGACCGTGTCCGCGAGAACCGCAACGCGATCCGGAGGTCCAGCTTGACCGAACTGCTGAATCTCAGCATCAACCAGACGCTCAGCCGCACCGTGCTGACGTCGGGCTTGACATTGATCGCTGTGGTGTGTCTGTTTGTCTTTGGGGGGGAAGTCCTGCGCAGCTTCTCGTTCGCCCTCGTGGTGGGCGTGCTGGTGGGCACTTACTCCTCGATCTTCATCGCCAGCCCGGTGCTGCTGTGGGGCCAAGGTCTGCTGACCGCGCGGGCCCCCGGCTCGCGGGCGGGACGGCGAGCTTGAGTATGGCAAGGTATCTTGGGAGGAACTTGCAACCATGTTTGAAGACGCATTAATGGAAAACGTTCAGAAGGGGACCTCGAAATGGTCCGTCATTCTGTCCACCGTCCTGCAGCTGTTGTTGGTCGGCGTCGTGCTGTTGATCCCGCTGATCAACTACTACGAGCTGCCGGACGCCGACTTCGTGAGCTTCCTGACGGCGCCCCCGCCTCCGCCGCCCCCGCCGCCCCCGCCTGCGGCCGTGGTGGTGAAGGCCGTTCCCAAGGAATTTGACAGCGGCGCCCTCACGCAGCCGGTCGCCATCCCCGACAAGGTTGCGATCATCGAAGAGGACATCGCGGCGCCTAGCGCCGGCATCGCCGGCGTGGTCGGCGGCGTGCCCGGCGGCAGCGTCGGCGGGCAGCTCGGCGGCGTGCTCGGCGGAATCATCACGTCCGCGGCTTCGAACGCGCCCCCGCCCCCGCCCCCTCCGCCGGTCAAGAAGAAGGCCCCGCCCAAGCGCATTCGCGTGGGCGGCAATGTCGCCAAGGCCCGCCTCACGCGCCAGGTGCGCCCGCAGTACCCGCCGCTGGCCCGCCAGGCGCGCATCCAGGGCACGGTCAAGCTCTCGGCCGTGATTTCCAAGGACGGCTCGATCCAGAAGCTGGAGGTTATGTCCGGCCACCCGCTCTTGGTCCCGGCCGCGCTGGCTGCCGTGAAGCAGTGGCGCTACAAGCCGACGCTGCTAAACGGCGAGGCGGTCGAGGTGCTGACAAATATCGACGTGAACTTCACTCTCAGCGGCTGAGGTTAGCGTCCTAGAGTCTCCCCCCGGGGAGTCGGACCGCAAGGGCGGCGGAAGGCCGCCGCCCGCACGGCTCGACACGAACAGTTGGTCAACGGATTCCGTTGTCTCTTTAGGAGGAAAAACAAGCAACATGCTTTCGCAATTCGCAACTACCGCCTTCTTGCTGCAGCAGGAAGTCGGATTCGACACGATGTCGATGTGGAACCAGATGGGATTCGCGGCCAAGGCCGTCGTCATCGTCATGTTCCTGATGTCGGCGTGGTCGATCGGAGTGATGATCGACCGTGGATTGGCGTACTTCGCCGCCAAGAAGCAGTCCAAGGCGTTCGCCCCGGCTGTGGCCGGCGCCCTGCGCAACGGCAAGCTCGACGAGGCCATCAAGCTCTCCGAAGGCTTCAAGAAGAGCCACCTCGCCAAGGTGGTTTCCGCAGGGCTGGCCGAGTTCAAGTCGCACGACGCGGGCAGCGACGTGCCGGGCCGCACGGTCGACGCTTCCAAGCGCGCCTTGGAGCGGGCCCAGGCGATCACCCACGCCGAGCTGAACCGCGGGCTGAGCGGCTTGGCCACGATCGGCTCGACAGCGCCGTTCGTGGGCCTGTTCGGCACCGTGGTCGGCATCATCAACGCGTTCCAGGGCATCTCCCAGGAGCGATCCACCGGACTTGGCGCCGTTGCCGGCGGCATCTCGGAGGCGCTGGTCGCCACCGCGATCGGCCTGTTTGTCGCGCTGCCGGCCGTGTGGATGTTCAACTACTTCAACTCGAAGGTCGAGGGCTTCGACGTCGAGATGGAGAACGCCAGCTCTGAGCTGATCGACTACTTCCTGAAGAGGAGCGGTTGAGGTTCGCTGGGCGCAAGCCGCAGCGGATTGACCGGCTGTAGTATCGTGTAGCGGTCGGGAGGCGGCGACCCCGGAGGGCGCGCTGCCGACCGACCGCCCGGGAACGAGGTAACCAGCATGGCGGAAGAAGAAAAGGGCCTGATCGAGGTCGAAGAGGAAGGCGTCAGGAAAGGCACGCGTGGCGGCATGGCCGCCATCAACGAGATCAACGTCACGCCGATGGTGGACGTGATGCTCGTGCTGCTGATCATCTTCATGGTGATCACGCCCATGCTCAGCAAGGGCGTCAGCGTCGACTTGGTGCGCACGCGCAACCCGGTCGCAATGGACGAGGCGGACGCGGAGGATGCCGTTGTCGTGGCGGTGACTCGCGACGGCCAAGTGTTTCTGGGCACGTCCAAGCTGGACGCGCTGGATGAGCTCACGTCGCGCGTCAGCGACGTAGTCAGCAATCGCATCGACAAGACGGTCTACGTCAAGTGCGACGCACGATCGCGCTACGAGCGCGTCGTGGAAGTGGTCAATGCCGTGCGGACGTCCGGCGTCGACCAGGTCGGGTTGCTGACAGAGAAGGAAGAGGGTACGGGCGGCTTCAGCTAGCGCCGCGACTCTCGAGCACGCAAACAAACAGGAGGACATTCACCATGGGAATGGCGGTTGGCGGTTCGGGCGGCTCAAAGTCCGTGCCCTATATCAACATGACGCCCTTGATCGACGTGCTTTTGGTGCTGTTGATCATCTTTATGGTCATCACGCCGATCACCCCCAAGGGGTTGGAGGCGCTGGTGCCGCAGCCCAATGAGGGCGAGCAGCAGGAGCAGCCCAATGCGCGCACGGTTGTGGTCTCGATCAACGCGGATCGCAGCATCATGATCAATCGCGATCCCTCGACGCTGGACACGCTCGAAGAGAACCTGAGGGACATCTTCAAGACGCGCGCCGAGCGGGTCATGTTCGTGCGCGGGGCGCCGCAGCTGGACTACCAGGACGTGGCCAAGATCATCGACCTCGGCAAGGGCGCCGGCGTGGACAAGATCGGGCTGCTGACGGAGCAGATCGAGTAGGCTAGTGCTTGCGGCATGGCGCCGGGCGCAGTGCCCGGCGGTCGTCGCGACCCGGGCAACGGAGTGAACAATGGAAATCGATAAGCAAAAAGTCATCAAGATCGGGGCCATCGTGTTGGTCGTGGTGCTCGTCGTAGTAGGCGCCCTGCTGTTCCTGATGCAGCAGTACGGCGTGACCAGCATCGCGGCGTTGCAGGCGCGGAACTCGCTGAACAAGGGAGTGGGCGCGTTCTCGGCGGGCGATTTCGTCCGTGCCGGTGACTATTTCGAGGCCGCGGCGGACCTTGACCCGGAACTCAAGGCGGCTCGCGTGTACGGTGCATACTCCGTGATGATGCAGTACCAGCCCGGCGCTGAGTACCAAGAGAACATCGACATCGCGAACAGGGCCTTGGACGGCTTCAAGGCCGTGCTGCAGGACGATCCGGAGAATTCGACCGCCCTGCAGAGCATCGCGTCGCTCTACTTCAACATGAAGAAGATGGACTTGGCCAAGGAATGGCACGGCAAGGTGCTAGAGCTCCAGCCCGACCACAAGGAGTCGTACTACACCATTGGCGTCATCTCGTGGACGCAGTCCTACGAGCCGCGCTTGGAGTTCCGCGCCAACGTGGGCATGAAGCAGGAAGACGAGGGGCCCATCGTGCTCAGGGGGCGCCTGAGTCGGGCGCAGCGCGAGGAGTATGCCGGCCTCTCCGAGGAGATCATGCCCATCATTGACGAGGGCTTGACATCGCTGGAAAAGGCGATCGAGATCGATCCCGACTATGACGACGCGATGGCCTACGTAAACCTGCTCTACCGCGAGAAGGCGGACTTCGCGGCGACCAAGGAAGAGCACGACGAGCTTCTGGCGAGTGCCGACGAGTGGGTGCAGACCGCTCTGGACACGCGCAAGCGCAAGGCCGAGGAGAGCACGATCGATACCTTCACGACTGACGAGTAGGTGCCGTTGCCGCGGCGCGGCGCACGTCTTATAATTCGGCCTGAGGCCCGTGGGGTCTCGGGCCGTTTTCTTGCTGGGAGCCAGCGAGCCGGAGCTTTACCATGTCCGCCAAGAGCCGGATCACGCCTGAAGGGGAAGCGGTCCCCGCGGCGATGCTGGGGCGCTACGAGGAACTGGAGCGCAAGCTGCTCGACCAGCGGCCGGGCCAGGATCCTGAACTGCTGCGGCGCGCCTTCGCGTTCGCCGCCGAGCGGCATCGCGGCCAGAAGCGCAAGAGCGGCGACCCTTATCTGGCGCACTCGCTCGAAGTGGCGCACATGCTGGCCGACATGCGGCTGGACCAGGCCGCGCTCGCCAGCGGGCTGCTGCACGACATTGTGGAGGACACGCCGGTGACCGTGCCGCAGCTGCGCCGCGAGTTCGGCGACGGCGTGGCGCGCTGCGTGGACGGCGTGACCAAGATCGGGCGGCTGCGCTACCACTCCTCCGAGGCGCGCCAGGCGGAAACGTTCCGCAAGATGCTGCTGGCCATGGTCAAGGACATCCGCGTGATCCTGATCAAGCTGGCCGACCGCATGCACAACATGCGGACGCTGTACGCGCTCGACGCCGAGCGGCAGCAGAGGATCGCGCTGGAGACGCGCGAAATCTACGCTCCAGTGGCGCTGCGGCTGGGCATGGGCAAGATTCGCAGCGAGCTCGAGGACCTGGCTTTCGCCTACCTGGAGCCGCGAGCGTACGAGACGATCATCGCCCAGATCGAGTCGCGGCGCGAATCGAGCGAGGAATTCCTGGCGGAAACGCAGGCGGCGCTGGAGCAGAAGCTCGGGCAGGCAGGGATCCCCGCGCGGGTGGAGGGCCGCATCAAGCGGCCCTATTCGATCCATCAGAAGCTGGAGCGCCAGAACGTGACGTTCGACATGGTCTACGACCTGCTGGCCCTGCGCGTGATCACAGATACCAAGACGCATTGCTACGCGGCGATGGGCGTGATCCACGGGCAGTGGCAGCCGGTGCCGGGCCGCATCAAGGATTTCGTCGCGCTGCCGCGCCCCAACCTGTACCAGTCCCTGCACACCTCGGTCATCACGCAGGACGGCCAGCGCTTCGAGGTCCAGATCCGCACCGAGGAAATGCACGCAATGGCCGAAGAGGGCATCTGCGCGCACTGGAAGTACAAGGAGGGGCGGCGCGGCCCGGACACGGCTGACGGCCAGATGGCGTGGCTGCGGCGGCTGGTGGAGTGGCAGCGGGAAATGCGCGACTCCACGGATTTCCTGTCCACGCTGAAGGTCGAGCTCTACCCCGAGGAGGTCTACGTGTTCACGCCGCGGGGAAAGGTCATCACCTTGCCCCGGGACGCGACGCCGGTGGACTTCGCCTATGCCATCCACACCGAGGTCGGCCACACTTGCGTGGGAGCGAAGGTGGACGGTCAGATCGCGCAGCTGAAGCGCCCGCTCACCAATGGCGAGATCGTGGAAGTGCTGACCAAGCCGGGCAGTCATCCCGCGCAGGACTGGCTGTCCTTCGTGAAGACCTCGCGGGCCCGCAACAAGATCAAGCAGTGGCTCAATGCCGAGCGCCGCCAGCAAGCGATCGAGATCGGCCAGCGGCTGTTGGAGAAGGAGGCCCGGATCTTCAAGGTGCCCCTGCGGCGCATCACCGCCGACAGGCTGGAGGCCGTATGCCGCGAATACGGCTGTTCGAGCACGGACGCGCTATACGCGCGTCTCGGTTTCGGGCGCTACTCCGTGCGCCAGGTTCTACGCAAGCTGTTTCCGGAAGGTGCGGTGCCCGACCCGTCGCAGCTGCGCAAGAAGCCCCCCGTGCCCGAGGATCTGGATGCCAGCCTGGCCTCGCAAAGCGACGGCACGCTCGAAGTCCGCGGAATCGATGACGTGCTGATCTATCGGGCGCGCTGCTGCAACCCGATCCCGGGCGAGCCGATTGTCGGCTACGTGACACGCGGCAAGGGGGTGGGCGTGCATTCCCACGCCTGTGCCAATGTCCAGAACCTGCTGTTCGACGCCGAGCGCCGGATCGACGTGCGGTGGGCTCCCAAGGAAGGCTCAACGTACCAAGTGAGGCTGACGGCCTTCGTCGACGATCGCCAAGGGATCCTCAAGGACTTGACGAGCATCGTCGCCAACGAAGGGCTGAACATCGTCAAGATTGAATCCCACAACGGCCGGCGCGACGACCAAGTGGCGATCGCGTTCGTTGTGGAAGTTGCCGACAAGCTGCAGCTCGACAAGGTCGAGTCGGCGCTGTCCGGGACGGCTTCGGTCCGCTCCGTCGAACGGAGCAGCAAGTTCTAGCCGCCGGCTCGGTCGACCGAGCCGGACAGCCCTCAACACTTGCATGGCAGTCCGCGGCTCTCGGCGCTGCGGTAGACTCTTGGCAGTTCGGGCGCGGATGCCCGGGCCAAGATGGAGGGAACTTCCCATGCGGCGTGACTGTTTGCTCGTTCTTGGATTGCTGTTGTGCGGCCCTGCGGACATTCCGCTCGCGGCCCAGGATCTGGCCGACGTCACCATGGCGGGATCGCAGATGCGCGAAGACGACCTGCCCTCGCTTGCGGCCGGCCCCGACGGCTCGCTCTGGCTGGCGTGGATGGCCTACGCGGACCGGCGCGACGAGATCGTGGTCCGGCAGTGGAAGGACGGGACTTGGGGCAACATGCGCTTCGTGCCGAACACCAGCGGCGATGTCTGGCTGCCGCAGGCCGCCGTGGACGGGGATGGCCGCTTGTGGATTGCGTGGTCGCAGATGCTCGACGGGAACTGGGACATGTACGCCCGCTCGTACGACCCGGGCGAGCAGGCTTGGGGCCCGCTCATCCGGCTGACCGACCATCCGATGCCGGATATCAACCCGCGCATGGCGAGCGATGGCAAGGGCAGCCTGGCGCTGGCTTGGCAGGGATTCCGCGGCCGGCACTCGAACATTTTCCTCAAGACATACTCCGGCGAAGGCGGCTGGTCCGATCCGATCCAGATCACCAGGCAGCCCGCGAACCACTGGGAGCCTGCGGTCGCGTTTGATTCCGGGGGCACGATCTGGGTCGCCTACGACAGCTATGCGAGCGGGAATTACGACGTAATGCTGACCGGCGTGCGCGGCGGTGCGCTGGCTGTCCCGGAAATCGCTGTGGCGGCCAGCGGCCGCCACGAGGTCAAGGCCACCGTAGCGGTCGACGGCGACGATCGCGTTTGGGTGGCTTGGGAATCCGGCGGCGCCAATTGGGGCAAGGACACGGGTTTCAACATTCGGCCGCGGCAGCCGGGAGTCGTCATCGGAGCGGATCGCGAGGTGAATATCGCAGCGTACGCTGGCGGGAGGCTGGAGACCACGGCACAGCCGCTGCAGGCTGTCTTTGCGGCGGGCGAAGGCACGCCGAAGTGGACGTACCATCCGCATGTGTTGGTGGATGCGCGCGGACACGTGCGAGTGGCTGCCAAGCGTTTGATTCGCCACCGCGGCGAGAACACAGGCACCAGGGGCTACTGGGAGTACTGGCTGACTCGCTTGGATGGCTCGTCGTGGACGGCGGCGGCGCCGATCCCGCACAGCTTCGGGCGATCGAGCACCCGCATCAGCTTCGCCAACGCTGCGGATGGCGACTTGTGGCTGGCATGGCCCACCGACAACCGCACGACCGCTTACGCGCACAGGCCGATCCGAGGCGAGACTTGGGTCGGGCGGATCGCTCCGGAGGGGGCCGCGACGGCCCCGAGCTTGGTCGGGTTCGAGCTGGAGGATGTCGAGATCAAGCCCTGGCATCCGAACGAGGCTGCGGACTTGGACGCGATTCGCGGATACCGCACGACCGTCCGGGGGCGCAGCGTGCAGATCGTCAGAGGAGACTTTCACCGCCACACCGAGCTGAGCTGGGACGGCGGGGGCGGCAACGACGGCAACTTGCAAGAGTTCTACCGCTACATGATCGACGCCGCGGCGATGGACTTCGGCGCGTCAACGGACCACCAAGGCGGAGCCTACGACTACTGGTGGTGGTTTTCGCAGAAGATGACCGACATGCACCACGTGCCAGGGGCCTATACGAGCATCTTCGGCTACGAGCGCAGCGTGACACAGCCCAACGGGCACCGCAACATCTTCTTCGCGGACCGCACGGGCGAGGTCACGCCGTTCATCATGCGCGACCAAGAGAGCTATGCCTTGGGTCGGAATCCGATCGGCGACATCCCGGGCGTCGCCACCGGCAACGTCGTGCGCGACGACACGAAGCACCTCTATGAGGCCGTGCGCCGCATGGGCGGCATCGCGATCTCGCACACGTCGGGCACGCGCATGGGCACGGACTGGCGCGACAACGATCCTGAAATCGAACCGGTTGTGGAAATCATGCAAGGGGCGCGCACGAACTACGAGTACATCGGGGCGCCGCTGTCTGCCAAGAGCGGCGAGCCGGCCGACGCTCCGGGCGGCTATGTGCCGATCGGCGTGGTTCGCAACGCATGGAACAAGGGATATCGGCTGGGGACCACGGTCAGCTCGGATCACGGCTCGACCCACTACTCGTACACGATGGTCTACACGGATCGGGTCACGCGGGAGGGCATCCTCGATTCGATCCGTCGGCGCCACACCTACGGGGCGACGGACAACATCGTGCTTGACGTGCGCATGGGCGAGCACTTCATGGGTGACGAGTTCTTCGCGCCCGAGCCGCTGCCGATCTCGGTGAAGGTGAGAGGCACGACCGACATTGCCAAGGTCAACGTGCTGCGCGATGGCGAGGTGGTCTACGTGCACGAGCCGGAAGGCCAGGAGGCCGAGTTCGAGTACTTGGACCAAGACCCGCGCGAGGGCCGCGGCATGCAGTATTACTACGTGCGGGTCGAGCAGGCAGACGGCAACGTAGCTTGGGGCAGCCCGATGTGGGTCAACTATTGATGCGCCGCGAGTGACGCTTGCCGGCAACCCTTGGGTGCTTGGCTGCCGTGCAGCCGCTGCCCGACGATTGACCGAGGCCCCGGACCGAAGGACTTCGGCGTCAGGATAGAACCTCGTCCATCAGCACGCCCCCGTTGATGGTCGGCCGCTCGGCGCGCCCGTTGTGCAAGTACGTCAGATTGAGGTGGTTCAGGCCGAGCATGTGCAGCATCGTGGCGTGAATGTCGTGAACGTGGTACGGCTTGTCGACCGCGCGGAAGCCGATCGCGTCGGTCGCGCCGATCGCCCGCCCGCCGCGAATTCCGCCGCCGGCCATCCAGATGGTGAAGCCCCACGGATTGTGATCGCGCCCGTACTCTCCCGCGTTTTGGGCTAGGGAGTTCGTGTCGGTGAAGGGCGTCCGCCCGAACTCGCCGCCCCAGACCACCAGAGTGTCTTGCAGAAGCCCGCGAGACTTCAAGTCCTTGAGCAAGGCCGCGACCGGCTTGTCCGACACCTTGCACCATTTCTCGTGATTGGCTTCCAGGCCGGTGTGAGCGTCCCAGCCGCTGCCGCTGCCGCAGTACACCTCTACGAATCGGACGCCGTGCTCGACCAAGCGGCGCGCGAGCAGGCAATTTGTCCCGAACTGCCGCGTCGCATCCTCGTCAAGGCCGTACAGGCGCTTGGTCGCCTCGGACTCGCTGTTCAAATCCGTGGCCTCCGGGGCCGACGCCTGCATCCGGTAGGCGAGCTCGTACGACTCGATGCGAGCTTCCAGCTCGTCCTCCGCCGGCCACTTGTCCGCGTGCATGCTGTTGAGCTCCCGCAGCAGGTCCAGCCGGCTGCGCTGCTGCGCATCCGTGACATTGTCCGGGGGCTGCAAGTGCAGGATCGGAGGGCCGTCGTTGCGCAAGTGCGTGCCTTGGTAGGTCGCTGGCAGGAAGCCCGAGCTCCAGTTCGTCGCGCCTCCTCTTACCACCTTGTGGTCCGTCAGCACGACGAATGCCGGCAGGTCGCGATTGGCCGAGCCCAGCCCGTAACTTGTCCATGCGCCTAGCGAGGGCCGTCCCGCTAGGATCGAACCGGTGTTCATCTGCCGGTTGGCGCCGACATGGTTCACGCCGTCCGACCAGCAGGACCGGATGACCGCCAGGTCGTCCACGTGCTCCGCGACATGCGGATACCAGTCCGAGACCCACAGCCCGCTCTGGCCGTGCTGCTGCCACTCTCGTTGCGAGGCGACGAGCGGCATGCGATGCGACCCCGTCGCACTCGTGACGGGCAGGTTGAACGAGCTCGGGGTGACCTGGCCGGCTAGCTTGTCGAGCTCCGGCTTCGGGTCGAAGAGGTCGATGTGGCTGGGGCCGCCCTCCATGAACAGCCAGATGACGGCCTTTGCCCGCGGCGCGTGATGCGCTCGCTTCGCCGGCGCGGCAGCTTGGGCCGGTGCCAGAACTCCTTCGGAAGCGAGCAGGTGAGCCAGCGCGATGCTGCCCAGGCCGCTCCCGGTCCGCGACAGGAACGCGCGTCGAGAAGGCCGGGTGGCAGCCGTCCGCGGGCGATTGGTCTGTTCGGGCATGATCGGCATCAGAGACTGTAGACGAACTCGTTCGAGTTCAGCAACATCAGGCAGTAGTCGACGAGCGCGGCAGCGTGCTGCGGCGACACCTCGGGCGGAAGCGGGTCGGGCACCGACGCCGGCGCGGCAGCTTCCGGCCGGTCGGCCACGATCTGCGCTTGGCGCTCCAAGAAAGTGAGGGCGACATCCTTCTCGCGGGGGTTTGGAGCGCGCCCGTAGGCGAGGCGGTTGGCCGTCTCGACCTGTTTCGCCGCGTCGGAACCGGCGGACTCCATGACCCGCCCGGCGAATGCCCGCGCCCATTCGGAGGGTTCGTGGGCGTTCAGCAGGGAAAGCGCCTGGGGAGCGGTCGTGGTGCGGTAGCGCTTGCCGCAAGACTCGTGCGTGTCCGGGAAATCGAAGTTCGCGAGGAAGGGCAGGGGCATGTTTCTCCGCACGAACACGTAGACGCTGCGCCGGCGGTGTTCGGCAGGCGATTCGGTCACGTCCCATCCGCCTGGCGGCTTGGGCACTCCCTCCGGCAACGGCGGAAAGACGCTCGGCCCGCCAATGGTTGGATTCAGCAGCCCGGCCACGGACAGGGCGGCGTCGCGCACGACTTCGGCTTCCAGACGCCGCGCGGGAAACTTCCAGAGCAGGCGGTTAGAGGGATCGGCCTGTTCGGCCCGAGCCGCACTGTCATCTGATGCCCCGGCCGGGTCGGGCTTCGCGGCCTGGCGGTAGGTGCTTGAGCGCACGATCGTCCGATGGAGGTGCTTGACGCTCCAGCCGCTGTCCACGAATTCCGAGGCCAGCCAGTCGAGCAGCTCCGGATGCGTGGGCCTCTCTCCCATCGCCCCGAAATCGCTGGGAGTCGCGACGATCCCGCGTCCGAAGTGGTGGTGCCAGATGCGGTTCGCCATCACCCGCGCGACCAGCGGGTTAGCCGGGTCGGTCAGCCACTTGGCAAGGGCGGACCGCCGGCCCGTGGACCGGCCGTCCGGTGGCGGGACGACGGTCGCCGGCGCGGGGTCGAGAATCGAAAGGAACCCGGGCTGCACCTCCTCGCTGGGGTTCGTATAGAGCCCGTTGCCGAGGACATAGGTCGCCGGCGGGTTCGAGCTGACGTCGTAGATTCCCGTGCCGCGCGGCAAATCGGCAGGCTTGAGGTGTGCGAACTTCGCCAGCTCGGCCTCGAGTTCTTCGAATCGCTCCTTGGCCTCCCCCTTGACCCTTCTCGCCCTGCCCCGGAAGCCGGGGTCTAGGTACGGCTTGGGCTCGATCGGGCACGTTCCGCAGACCTTCGTGCTCAGCAGGCTAGCCATCCATTCCTGATCCGGATCCCGCCGGTCCGCCGGAGTCTCGATAGCCTCGATGACGTAATCCGGGTAGCGATGGAGGAGCTGTTTCGGGGTGAATTTCCGCAACGGCTCGAGGAGCTCGTACATCTCCTGCCAAATCGCCGCAGTCTTCTCTTCCCAGATCGCCAGCTTGCGCTCGTACTCCCTGTACTCGGCCGCAGGCACCATGGGGAAGGAATTGACGTGGTTGACGCTTGCAAAGAACGCTTGCAGGCGGTAGTAGTCGCGCTGCGTGATCGGATCAAACTTGTGGTCGTGGCACTGGGCGCATCCAAAGGTGAGCCCCAAGAACGTGGATCCGACGACGCTGGTGATGTCGTGCAGCGTTTCCTGCCGCGCCAGCAGAAGGTCCTTCTGGTTCGGCTCTTCGGCATAGTTCCGGTTGAAGGCAGTGGCGATCCGGGCGTCCGATCGCTCCGGCCACAGCTCGTCCCCTGCGATCTGTTCCTGCACGAACGTGTCGTAGGGCTTGTCCGCGTTGAAGGCGTCGCTGACATAGTCCCTGTAGCGCCAGGCGTTGGGCCGGGTGATGTCCTGTTCGAAACCCCCGCTCTCCGCGTAGCGAGCCAAGTCGAGCCAGTGGCGGCCCCAGCGCTCTCCGTAGTGGGGCGACGCCAGGAGGCGCTCGACCAGCCTCTCGTAGGCTTCCGGGGAATCGTCCGCGACGAATGCGGACACGTCCTCGGGCGAGGGTGGCAGGCCGGTCAGGTCGAAGAATAGCCGTCGGACGAGGGCCGCCTTGTCGGCTTGCGGAGATGGCGCCAAGCTCTCGTCGGAGAGCTTGGCCATCACGAACGCGTCCACCGGGTTGCGGATCCAAGCCTCGCCGGAAATCGCTGGCGGGCTCGGGCGCTCGACCGGCTGGAGCGCCCAGTAGGCGCGCTGCTCGGATGAGAAAGAGATCTCGCGGGCGGGCTCGGAGTAGGCCGGCAGTGCTGCCGCGATCAATAGCGGCAGTGCTCGCATTACAGAAGTTGCGGGGCGCCGGCTTGCTCCAGACAACTCACTCACCGGATCACCGCTGGCCCGAAGGCCTGGGCCGTCGGCGGTCTGCGCCCATTATATATAAGGCGGCCGGGATATTGGGCCCTTGGTCTTGCATGTTCGCCCAACCGCTGAAGTGTTTGCGGCGCTGATGCCGATATGGGGCCTGAGGTCTCCAGCTGACCCGCCAGCTCGAAGCTAGCAGCTGTCCGAATGCGGGTTCAGTGCAGATTGACCTTGACGCGATCCACTCCGTACCATTCGTAACCGGACGGATTCCAATGCACCGAACCGTCGTCCGGCTGGGACCGCCCGTAGGCATCGAACGCTCGCACGCGGAGATCTTCGACCGTGCCGCCGGGCCTGAGCAGTCCGTTCCCCTCGTACCAAAGCGTCGCGTGCCATGGATGCCAGCCATAAGGGCTCAGCGGCGTTTCGAGATTCACTCGGCACCATGTGTTCCCGCCATCCGTGGAAAGCTCGGCAGCGACAATCTCCGTCCGTCCGTCGTTCCATGCGACGCCGCTGACCTTGAATGGGCCGGGAAAGCGGCGCTCTTCTTCTGCAGGCTCCCAGATGACGCTCTTGATCTTCTGGCGCCAAGTCGAGTTGGTGGTCTCTTCGGTCACTTCCGGAGCAGTGCCCGGCTCGATCCGATCTCGAAACGTGCGGTATCTCTGCGCGTGGTGGCGGCTGGACGAACGCTCTTCTTCAAACCGCAGCCGGCTCAGCCACTTCACATTCATGGACCCGTAGTAGCCCGGTATCACCAGGCGCAGCGGACCGCCGTGGATGGCCGGTATGGGTTCGCCGTTCATGCTCGTCGCAAGCAGTGCGGTGTCCAGCACATCCTCCAGCGGGACGCTCTGTTCATAGCCGTCGTCCGCCGGCGTCGCCGCCGGATCATGCCCCTCGGCCGTGACGAACCTAGCACTTGCGCTCACTCGCAAGTCGAGCGAGTCGAGCAAGTCTCTCAGGCGAACCCCCGCCCAAGAGACTTGCGCCATCCCGCCGCGGCGCCACTGCGTGCCCGATGTCATGGCGGATCGCGCGTAGAAGGCGCGGCCGTTGCCTGCGCACTGCAGCACCGCGACCGTCAGGGTCTGCTCGAGCCGCATCAGTTCCGACAAGCTGACCGTCCGCGCTGGCGTCACCAGACCGCTCAATTCGAGGTTCCAGCTCTCGGATGGGTACGGAGCCAGAGTCAGGGCTCCTGGCAGGACTTGGTTGTTGCGCACGAAGATGTACTCTTTCGGCGTCAGCGTATGCTCCCGCAGCAACTCGACCGGAGTCTCCAAGACCGCCGACTCGGCGTCGTGGACGATCATTCGTGGATCCTTGCCGATGGCCGACAGGAATCGCTGCGAGTCCTGCGCCGACATGGGACGTGGTGCCACCGGAAGGAGTCGACTGCCAACCGAGATCCCGCCAAGTCCTTGCAGGAACTTTCGCCGTCCAAGCCGTCTGCAAGGTGTCCCGGCGCGATATGTTGCAGCACGTCGCGGTGGGTTCGGCACCGGATTTGTGAGCTCTCTCGCCCGTTTGGAGGACCGCACATCGAAATGCTAGCACCAGTCCCCGCTCAGTGGCCCGAACTCTGCACGCTTGTCGACTCCACCAACCAGCCTGCCGAACTGAGAGGTTCGCCATCCACGCCGCAACAGTCGGCGTCGGTTCGGTCGCATCGGTCCGGACGCGACATTCGTGTCTGGGACGAGCGTGAGAGGCTGATCAGAAAAACTCCGGAGGCCCATGCATAGGGCCACGCTAGGGAAGTTCGAGTTCGACGCTGCCGAAAGGCGCGAAGCAATCGCGGGTGAACTTCGCTAGGACCCAACGGCCCGCCCGGCCTCCATGCACAGTGTCGCGCAGGGTGATTCTAACCTCCTCTTCTATGGAACGGCGGCGCACAGCTGCGAGCTGCGCAGCCGCACTTTCAAGTCATCGTCGAACTTGCCGGTCCTAATGCTCGCCATCGGTCACACCTCTATGGTGTTTGCGGCTGTGGAGGGTTACCCGCGGATTCAGCCTGAAGTCGACACCCGGTTCGCTCGCGAGGAAGTCGGTGCATATGGGCGGCGGGCCGGGCCCGGTGGACAGAGCCTGTCCACGGTCGCGCAACTCAGCCATCTTTCAGGACTCAGTCTCTTGCCGCAGGCTGCTAGAATTCGGCTAGCTGGGAGCCGGCCCGCTGCATGCCGACTGCTCGATGGGAATCAAGGCTTGCACGTCGATTGCGACGGTCGGCAATGGTCTGCTAAGTCGTCGGGGTCGCGACCTGTTGGCTCTTGGATCGCGCTTCCGGGGGCACCAGTCGTGAGGCCATATTTGCCAAGCGGGGCAACCGCTCACTTCGAATTGCCTTCGCCTCATCGGGTCGAGGAGCTGCGGCTACAAGACGGCGCCGTGATCCTGTTGCGGCAGCACGGGAATCCAGACGGCCCACGCCTAGTGGTGAGCTCGGGCAACGGTCTCGCTATAGACCTCTATTTCCCGTACTGGTCGCTTTTGCTCGACAAGTTCGACCTGTTGCTGTTCGACCTTCGAAATCAAGGCGCGAACCCGCTGGCTGAGAGGTCGCACCACACCATTCCTTCCTTTCGCAGAGATTTGGAGGCAGTGTGTCAGACGGTGGATCGGGCATTCGGCGTGCATCCGAAAGCTGGTGTCTTTCATTCCGTCTCGAGCTTAGCGGCGGTCTTGTCACCGTCCCTCGAGAGCGAGTTCTCAGCCCTCGTCTGTTTCGATCCACCTTTCTGTGCGTCAGAGTCCAAGCACCGGATCTTCGAATCTGCATGTCGGCAGGCGGCCATGAGAACTCGCAATCGGCTCGGTCTGTTTCCAAGCGAATGGAAATTCGTCAAGCTCATGAACGCTTCGCCAGGAATGGAGCGCTTGGTTCCGAACGTGGCGGAGTTGATGGCGCGGACTACCCTCCGATATGTGCCAGACGGAGCCTTCGAACTTCGGTGCCCGCCCAATTACGAGGCCCAGATCTTGGCTGCTATGCCCACGTTCTCGCGCATGGTCGATGTAGAGTTCTTCCCTTTGCCGACAAAGGTGATCGGTGCGGATCCAAGCATCCGTCACTATTTCCTGCCACCGTGTGACCTTAGCCATGTCGAGTCCGTTGACTTTGAGTCGATCCCCGGCACCACTCATCTCGCCCAACTTGAACGGCCAGCGGAATGTGCACGCCTGACCACTGATTTCCTCAGCAGGATCGGTTTCAGTGCTGATTGATGGGCTCAATCAACATGCCGCCCGGTCAGCCGGCAGGCGTACGCGGCCGCACAGCGGGGCTCTCCGAGGGCCTCGAGCCAGTACGAAGCGCTCGGCGTGGTGGAAAGAGCAATTCTCCAAATCGCCCGCCGTCGATGATTTGGCGCGGCACTTCGACCCGTGCCCAAGAATTTCCCCAAGACCTTTCCATTCACAGCGAGTTGCCGACGATGGGAATCCAGAGAACATCCGGAGATGAGGCAACACGCCGACATGAACAATTGTCGCTAGGCACGGTTGCCTTGCCCAACGACTTGTCTGTCTGGATTCGCAAGCAAGCCTCGATCCTCAACTCCAATCGCTCCGCTGGTGTTCCTCGCTCGGCCGGCCCTCTGCTGATCGGCGACCAAGCCGCTGTGCCCGAAGTGGTACGATGTGCCCCGGGGCCTCATTTCTGATACAACTGCCCCTTACTGCGGTTCTGGCGCGCTATACCCCCACTCCTTTACCGCAAAACCCCAAGCGTCATTTACCCGGTCAATCGCTGACTTGCTAATCTTGTAACGATTTTTCTTGTAGTCTGATATGGAGCGAATATATTCAGAAATGTGACCCTTGTGTTGTTCCCATTCGCGGAGATCGAGTTGTGTATAAACCTGCTCAAGTTCAGGAATTGGATTTGCAATTAGATCTTCATATCGCACTTCAATCAAGTTTCCTGACGGAATCAGCTTACGGTCTTGGAGGTATGAATTCAGTCCGATCGTATAGTACATGATGCCAAAGTTCTCGATTTCTTTGTCCGAATAGTCTAATCCAAAGGAGAGCTGTCGCATTGCATTGCACAAGGATTGGTATAGCAGAAATGGATTCCTCACAATGTGGATGAACTTCATGCTTGGGAAGATCTTGAGAATTGCAGGTATTCTGAAAATGCTTAACGGATTCTTGAGTATGATTCGACGCCTCTTGGAATAATATTGGGCCTTGCGTACGACGTCAAGATAGGTTTTTCTCCACTCGATGAATTCTTCGGATTTCAGTCCATACATAAGGACATACTTGCCAAAATATTCCGTTGAGAGTCTCGGGAACCACATTGCATGGTAGAACGACATATGGCTCAAGTTGGCTATCGCAAATTCTTCCTCTTGTGGGTGCTCCAGTGCGAATTCTACGCTGTCCATTGGTCGATTGCTTGGAAGATGCTTTGCAACCCACCGTTGGAGTGTTTCTCCCCCGCTCAGACAACACTCCGGTGCAATCGCTTGAAACGTGGAGACGAACCCGTGCCTTGGATCTTGAGCGAGCAAGTTGTGCAAGTGAGTAGTCCCACTGCGTGGGAGGCCCAGAATCGTCAGCGGGGCCTCCTCGATCGGTGTTCTGGCAATCCGTTGGTCGAATTGAATGCGCTCGGCCCACTTCAAGGGGCTCGCCAGGATGCTGGTCAGAAGCTGCTGTGCTAAGTGAGGCCAATGACGAAGTTGTGATCCGTTGTGTTCCCAAAGCAGTCGAATCCACACCTTGGGCGGAATGAACGGGAACATATATGAGAGGCTTGGCACCCCGGACGGTTGGCGACGGTCCGCAGTGCTGCCCGAGACGAGAGGTTCACTCATGGCTACACGACACCTAGCAGCCGCTTCAGCTCGCCTTGCACTGCCATTGCCTCCGAACCTGGCCAGTCCGCAGAAGCGCTCAAGGCTGCTGCGGAAGCGGGCTGAACTCCTCGCGAGTAGTCCGTTGCACAAGACGGACGGCAGCAGAGGGTTTGCTGGCGGATTGGGTCGCGGTCAATGCCGGGTCTAGTGGCCCAATCAGCCCGATGCGCACTCATCCCAGAGCGAACGCCTGCAGCCACCTCAACGGAAACCCTTGGCGAGCCAGCGCGGTGCGGATTGACGCTCCGGCATGGTAGGAGCAGGCTCCCTGCGCCATCTCGCACGACAACTGCCCGGCTGCCATGGGGTGCTTCCAGCATCACGCCGCCAGTCGGTCTCGGTCGTGTCGGACTCGTACGTCCGGGCTTCTGGTGTTGAATTTGGCTGGCGAATGCCAGATGCCACCGGCGGCCGCTGGCGTCACCGCTGCTCGCAGGCCGTGGGCTAGGACTAGCCAGCCTGACCGAAGCCTCCCGACCAGCTGCGTTCGAGCAACTCCGTGCTGTTCCAAGGTACCGCAGTTGGCCTATACGATCTCCTGACGTGCGATCCACCATCGAGATTCCCTTGAGTTCGCAACCGCTAATGCTTGGAGGGCGTGACCCAGTAGCGCTCCCGCTGGAACGGATAGCCCGGCAGCGGCACCTTTCGGCGCCTCTCCCCGGTGAACAGCCCTTCGAACGAGAGCGCCGCGCCAGCCTCGTACGCCGCGGCCACCGCCGTCGCAAAGCCGCTGGAACTGCCAGATTCTTGCCGGAGGCTTATCCCCTGCTCAGGTGCCGGGTCGACATTGGTGTCTGCCTTGGGCGAATCCTGGCCCACGACCCGCAGCGGGTCCCCGTCGAAGCCGATCTCCAGGACCATTCCCGCCTTCCGTGTCTGCGGTGCCTCCGCACTGCGTCCGTCGATTGCCGGCTCGCTAGCCTGGCGTCGCCAGTACGTCGCCTCCAGCAGCTTGGCTGGCTCGACATCGCGACCGGTGGTCGAACTGGCCAAGGTCACTGACGGCACCGTCATCTTTGTCCCTTGGAATGCCGATTCGAGTTCATGGAGTCCTGCTTCCGCCAACCTGCCGTGCGAAGCCCTCCCCGGCTTCACCCTCTCCGTCCGCAGCCCTTCAGCCGAGATCAGCGCTTCCAGCCGTTCCATGTCCGCCACCGGTCCATGGACTAGGCGGTGTGTCCCGGAATCCAACACCACGCTCGGCCCAGCGTGACTTGAATCGGAATTCAGCGCGCCCAAGGCAGTCTCCAAGCGTTCCATGGGAGCGGAGACGGCTAGGAGGGTTCCGGCGCGCGGACCTGTTGTGGGCAAGGAACTACTCAGCGCACCCCGCGCCGCTGCGAGTCGCAGGCCGTCTTCCAGGCCGAACACTCCGGCAACCTTGGCCGCCGCCAACTCGCCCACGCCGTGTCCCTGCACCGTGACTGGTCGTACCCCCACCCTCTCCCACAGGGCCGCCAGCGCACACTCCACCGCGTACAGCCCCGGTTCCGCCCAAAGCGGATCGCCCTGATCGTCGGCGGCACCTGGCCGACCGAGCATCGCATCCACCAGCGATACCCCGCGCACTTTCCGCATAACCCGGTCACAGCGCTCCAAGATCGCCCGCCCGTCTGGCTCTCTCTCGTAGAGTGCCCTCCCCATGGCTGGCCACTGGCTGCCTTGGCCCGCAAACACAAATGCCACACTCGGTGCACGTCCGGCAAAGTGGGCGGCGTCGCGCGCACTTGCCAATGCTGTCAACCTTTCCCGCAGTTCGTCGGCACTTCCGAACACCAATCCCACCCGATGGCCAAAGTGGTTCCGGCCCACTCCCGCCGTCCACGCCATGTCCGCAAGCAGCGAGGCAGCGTCTGCACTGGTGGCAGGCGGGTCCGAACCCTCGTGTTCCGCGGCTGGCCGCTCCGCATTCTGTTCGAGCCAAGACAAGTATTGGCCGGCTAGGTCGCGGACCGCCCTCGCGGACCGCCCCGACAGCGGCAGCAGCCTTGTCTCCCGCTCCCGGAACGATCCCTCCGTGGTTTCTGAGCCCGCGGAAGAGTGCATCGGGACTGCCACGGAGAGCGCCGCCCGCTCGGAATGGGTGCCCGTCGTTTGGCAACTCTCGACGAGCACGTGTGCGTTTGTGCCCGAGAGCCCGAAGGAACTGATGCCTGCCCTCAAGGGGCAGCCAGGCTGTGCCGAAAGCCACGGAGTTTCGTCCGACGTGACCTTCACTGGCAAGTTTCCCCAATCGATCTCAGGGCTTGGCTCGCGGAAGTGCAGGTGCCTGGGAATGGTCCGCCGCTGCATCGCTAGGACAACCTTGATCAGGCTAGCCACGCCGGAAGCGGCCTCCAAGTGCCCAATGTTCGACTTCACGGACCCCAGCAGCAGGGGTCTGTCGGAAGATCGTCCCGCCCCGTACACCTCGGCTGCGGCCTGCAACTCGACTGAGTCCCCAAGCAGCGACCCCGTCGCATGTGCCTCAAGATAGTCCACGTCGGGGGGCTCCAACCCGGCGCTCGCGAGCGCTTCCCTGAGCAGCCGACTCTGCGCCCCAAGGTTCGGCACGGTCAGGCCCGCCCCGCCCCCGTTGTGGTTCACGGCCGATCCTCGGATCACTGCCCAGATTGGGTCCCCGTCGCGTTTTGCGTCAGCCAGGCGCTTCAGGACCACCATGCCGCAGCCCTCTCCTCGCACGTATCCGTTGGCCGAGGCATCGAAGGCCCTGCACTGCCCGTCATTCGACAGCAGTCCCACTCCGGCCATCCCGTAGGTCGCACGCTTCGAGAGAATCGCGTTCACGCCCCCCGCCAGCGCCAGGTCGGCTTCTCCCAAGCGCAGTGCCGCCGAAGCCTGGTGCAGTGCCACCAACGACGAAGAGCACGTCGTGTCCACGGGCATTGCCGGACCCTCGAGGCCGAGGAAGTGCGCGACGCGGCCGACCCCAGTGCTCGTACTGTTCCCTTCCAGGGCCGTGATATCGAAGAAGTCGCTCTCGCTTGCCTGGATCAGATCCTTGTACTCGCTGCCTGAAATCCCCACGAAAACCCCGGCTCGGCGGCCACGCAGAGAGCCGGGATTAATCCCTGCGTCTTCTAGCGCGTGCCAGCTTGTCTCCAACAGCAGCCGGTGCTGCGGATCGATCCCCTCTGCCTCGATCGGTGTGATCCGGAAGAAGCCGGGATCGAACTGGTCGATCCCGTCGATGAACGCTCCCCAACGACCGGCTTCTCGGACTGAAGAGCTCGCCTTGGAATCGCTGACAGCATGGACCCAGAGATCCCCTGGCCGTTCCGCCGTGATTGCGCTGCCCCCGTCCTCGAGCTGTTGCCAGAACCTGAACAGGTCCTGCCCGCCCGGGAACCTGCACGCCATTCCGACTACAGCGATCCCGCCATCCTCCGGCCTGCGGGCCGCGGCCCGTTCGGGTTCCGGGCTCTCATCTTCAACGACACGCAGTTCCACGGCCAGGTGTCGTGCGAGGCTCGCGATGTCGACATGGTCAAACACGGCGGTGTTAGCCAGCCGGTACTCGCCAGTCAACAACCTGTTCAACCTGTTCGTCAGCTCAATCGCCATCAACGAATCCATGCCGAGATCGAAGAAGCCGACGGCCGGGTCTGGGGGTGAGGCAAGCTGCAGGACCGCTTGGACCTCGCCCTGCACGATTTCCATTAGCAGGGCTTCGCGATCCCCGGGCGACGCCTCTCGCAGACGGTTCCTGAGATCGAGCGTTGGGGCTGTCTCCTCTGCTACGGGCTTGGAGTCCACAAGCTCGTCCAGCAGGGGCTGGTCCGCTGACAGAAGGGCTGCGAACCGTTGCCAGTCCATCGAGACCGCTGCCGGGGCAACCAAGTCTTGCCGCAGCAGCTTGTCGAAGACACGCAGGCCACGTTCCGGCGTGATCCAGCCCAGGCCGGCCGCCGCCAACTGCTGCGCGATCCGAGCACGCCGCTCTTCTGCTTCGCCCACTTCCGACCAAGCCCCCCACGCGATCGCTTGGCCGACCAATCCCACCGACCGCCGGTGCCGCGCCAACTGGTCCAGAAACGCGTTCGCCGCCGCGTAGTTCGCCTGACCTGCATTCCCCAGCACGCCAGCAATGCTCGAGAACATCACGAACAGATCCAAGTCCCGGTCCGCCGTCGCCCTGTGCAGGTGCCAGGCCCCAAGCACTTTCGGCTCCAAGACTCGCTCGAATCCCCCCCAGTCTTGGTTGGTCAGCGATGCGTCGGCGATTACCCCCGCGCTGTGAATCACCCCTGCCAGCGGCGGCATCGCAGCCTCGACCCTCTCTAGCATGGAGTCTAGGGCAGCGGAGTCGGTCACGTCCGCCAGTTCCACCTGCACCGTGACTCCCCGCTCCCGCAGCGCCGCGATTGCTGCGCCGGCTTCGGAGTCGGGCTCCCGCCGGCCGTTCAGCACGATCCAGCGCGCCCCGTTGTCAGCCAGCCAGGTCGCCGCCAGTCGTCCAATCCCAGCTAGGCCGCCCGTCACCAGATACGTGCCGTTCCCCCGCAGCCCGCCGGACGCCAGCGACGGCAGCGTCAGCACAATCTTGCCCACATGGCGCGCCGACCGCATGTGCTCCATCGCCGCGCTCGCCTCCGCTAGGGGCCATGCGCTGTGCGGGAGCGGCTCCAAATCCTTGGAGTCGATCCGATCCATCAACGCCCGCAGCTGTGTTCCGACTCTCTCCGGCTCATCGATCACGAGTTGATCGAGCGCCAGGATGTGGTAGTCGACATCTGGCCTGGCCGCCGCCATCTGCTCCGCGCTGAAGATGTCGCGCTTGGCGATCTCGACGAACCTGCCGCCCTGGCCCAGGCACGCAAGGCTCGCCTCGATGAATCCCGGGCCCGTCAGGCTGTTCAGCACGACCTCGACGCCCGCTCCCCCGGTAACCGCCAGAACTTTCTCGCCGAAGGCCGTGGTTCGGCTGTCGAACACGTGCTGCACGCCCAGCGACCGCAGATACGGGCGCTTCCAGCTGCTCGCCGTCGCGATCACCTCCGCGCCGCCAGCCTGGGCCAAGCGGATTGCCGCCAAGCCCACACCGCCGGCCCCGGCGTGCACTAGCACCCGGTCGCCGGCTTGGAGGCCGGCCAGCTCGAAAGCTATGGCCGCTGTCAGGAAAGTCGTCGGCACGGTTGCCAGCGCCGCCGCCGGCAAGCCGGAACGCGACTTCGCGACCAGTTCCTCGCTCGTGACAACCTCGGGGCCGAAGGCTCCCGCGGCGAGGCCGGCCACCCGGTCTCCAACTGCCACTGAGGTTACGCCCGGACCGATCGCGATTACCCGACCGCAGAACTCCGCGCCCAGGGGGTTGTACAGATCGACAACCCCCATTGCGGACAAGACGTCGTAGAAGTTGAGTCCTGCCGCGCTCACGGATGCGCGGATCTTGCCTTCTCCCGGTGCGGGCAGGCCTGCGGGCTCTACCCTCAGGTCATCCAGGCTTCCGCCGGTGCCCGGGGCAAGGCGCCAACCCGCCTCCTCCGGCAGCCGCAGGCGGCCCGTCCGGGCGGCCCGCACGAGCCGCGCTGCATGGCGGGTGGCGCCTCGGTGAGCCACGAGCGTCTCCCGGTCGGCATCCAGCAATTCGTCTAGCAGCGAGTCCGCCTGGAGCGGTGCCCGCGGATCGAGATCGACCATGCGCAAGCGCAACTGCGGTGCCTCCAGCGCCACCGCCCTAGCCAAGCCCCACAGCGTCGCCCCTGCCAATTGGCCGCCTCGCTCGCGCTCGACCACTTGGCCACCCCGCGTAACGAACCACATGCCTTCCAGGGGCTCAGCCCCCACGTCCTGCAGCCCCTGGAGCAGCGCCAGAGCCCCCTCCCCGATCCGGGCCATGTCTTGTGCCAGTTCCGGCGTCGTCGCCGTTGCTCCGTGGCCCTCTAGGGCGCCTAGGTGCACCACGCCTCGCAGAGGGGCCTCGCTGCGCAGATCCGCCAGCAGCGAGCTCCAGGCCTCTCGCCTCGTCGGGTCCACATACGCCGTCGTGACTCCTGCCAGTTGGTCCGTGTCGTGCCTCGCCAAGACGACCGCCTGATTGCGTGTCTCCAGCTTCTCGGCCAGCTCCTGAGCCAGCGCTGAAGCCCCTCCGGCCAGCACCCACACGCCCGGCTCTTCCTCCGCTTCGAATTGGCCCCGCGCTACGATCACCCCTTGCCAGGCCGTGTCCTCCGCGCCGCTCTCCAGCACTTCCACGTCACCGAAGCCCGATTCCTCCAACGCCTGCCGCCACGCGCTCGCTCCCGCCAAGGCTTGATCGTCCCGGTACGGGTCCGCGAATCGCCACCAACCCTCCATCAACCCGAACGTCAGGTCCCGCCATGCCTGCGGGCGCAGGGACTCCAGCACCACCAAGTGCCCAGCCGGCGCCAGCAGCCTCCGGCAATGCTCCAGTGTCTTCCCGAGGTCCCGTGTTGCGTGCAGCACGTCCGCCGCGATCACCAGGTCGTATCGGTGCGGCTCCAGCCCCTGGCCTGCCGGGTCCGCCTCGATGTCCAGCACCCGGGACTCGACTCCCGCACCGAATCGCGCCTCTGTCTCTGCGAGGCAACTCTGGGAGCTGTCCGTGCAGACATAGCTGAATCGACCCGCCGGCAGCACTGCCAGCACCTCCGCCGTCGTGCTGCCCGTGCCGGCCCCGATCTCGAGCACCCGCAAAGGACGGCCCTTGGGCAGGCCCGCCACGAGCGCTGCCACCGTCTTGCCGACCATACGGTTCGCCGCGCGCATCCCCGGTGCGTGCCGGTAGATGTCCGCCAGCCCGGCACCTTCGGGGCCGGACAGCACTTCTAGCGGATCCGCGTGGCCCCGCAGCACGTCCGCTAGCGTCTCCCCGCAGCGAATTAGCACGCCCAGCTCGTGCGCGCCGTGTGCATGCCGCTCCAGCAGCCGCGCCCCGACGGCCCCAGGTTCCGACGCCAGTCCTTCTGGCAAGTCGTCGTCCGCGCCGACGGCCACCGCCCAGCCCGGGGTGCCCTCCGCCTCCGCCTGCAAGACCCCGGCCTCGGCCAGCATGGCGAGCATCCGCCCGAACAGTCTCCGGTGGTCCCCCACGACCTTCAGCTGCTCTTGCGCCAGGGACAGATCTACGACCGCACCCTTCTCGCGCCGCCAGCCCAAGGCTTCCAGCCCTGCCATGGCGTATGACCGTGCCAACCGGTCGAGATCCTCATGCAGGGCGGACCAAGCCTCCGGCGGTACGCCTTCCGACGCAAGGCTCTCGGCAAAGCTGCCCCTGAGTTGCTCCAACCCGGCCTGTGCCGCTGGGAGATCGGCTGCCCGCTGTCTGCCTGCCCGGGGCTGTTTCCGCCACGCCGTCTCGTACAGCAGGTCCTCCACGCCTTCGATGGCGGACACCAGCGCGGCACGCGTCGCGCGTTTCAGCACCAGTCCCCTGACTCCGCCCAGGGCCGCGCCCTGCATGTCGTACAGCCCAAGTTCCGCAACCAACACTTCGGCGGGCCCGGGACCCGGGGTACCTGCATCGGGCCTCTCAAGCAACCGCGCATGGCAGAACATCCGCTCCGGCACGGGGCCCGCAAGCCACATGCGCTCCCATCCGATGGGCATGTAGGTGTCTGAATCGAACTCTTCGGCGTCCCTTACGGTGGCGACGACCACCTGGAAGCACGCATCCAGCTGCGCCGGATGCATCCACAACCTGCCAGGACCTGCCTGCGATGAGAGCACCACCTCGCCGATGGCCTCCCCCGGGCCGGACCAGATGGCCGCCAGCCCCTGGAAGGCGGGACCGTGCACAATGCCTCGCCTCCTGATGCTCCGGTAAAAGTCGGTCGAGTCCACCCTCGACAGGGTCTCCCTGAGTGCCCCCAGGCCGATCGCTTCGGGCGTGCCCGCCTCGCCCCGCTCCACGCGCGCCGTGGCGTGCAACTGCCACGCAGTCTCCCCGCTGCCTTGGCTGTAGACCTCGAAGAGCCGGCCTGAAGATCCCTCCGCTCCGTCCACGAACACCTGCACGGTGCGCCCCTCGCCGGCAGGCGGCCCATCCTCCGGCTCTTCGAGCCATATCATAGGCTCGTGCAACTGTAGGTCCTGCAGCACCACTGCATCGGTTCCGCCGGTCGTCGCTGCCGCTTCCACCCCCAGCACCCCGTACAAGGCACCCGGCGCCACTACCATGCCGAACACCCGGTGATCTGCCAGCCAAGCCGGGTCCGTGGCGTGCAGGTCCGTCTCGAACGCCATCCCGCCTCGTGCCGAGTCGCGCCGCGCCCCCAGCAGCGCATGGCCCTCTTCGGTCACCTTGCGCTTGCCTTGCTCAATCCAGAACCTCTTCCGCTGGAACGGGTAGCCGGGCAGGGGCACCCTTCGCCTGATCTCGCCGGCAAACAGGCCCTCGAAGCTGATCGCCGCCCCGGCCTCATATGCGCCGGCCACGGCTGCGGAGAAGCCGTTCGCCCCGCCCGCCTCCCGTCGGAGGCTCTCCACCACTCTCGGTCCCGAAACCGCTCCGTCGCTGCTCTCGGCCGGCCACGCCTGCTCGACCAACGGCCCCAAGATCGCCTGCGGGCCGATCTCGACGACTACATCGACGCCGATTTCCGCCAGTGCCTGTACGCCGGCCGCGAAGGCTACCGGCTCGCGCGCCTGCCGCCGCCAGTACGCCCCGTCCAGCCGCTCGCCCTCGCGCACCGCCCGGCCCGTGACGTTGCTCACCAAGGCTACTGCGGGCGAACCCAGGGTCACTGCCTCCAGCGCCTCCTCGATGTCGTCCAGCACTGGGTCCATCAGGGTGCTATGGAACGCGTGGCTCGTGTTCAGCCGCGCCACCCGCACTCCCGCCTGCTCGAAGCGCTTTGCCAGTGTCTCCACCTCCTCCAACGGCCCGCTGACCACGCGGTGCGTCCCGTTTTCCGCCGCTAGGCTCAGCCCCGATCCGTCATCGCCCGCAGCGTGCTCCTCCAGCGCCTGACTCACCCGCTGCGGCGAGGCGAACACCGCCAGCATGGCCCCTGCCTCCGGCCCGTCCACCGGCAGCGATCCCATCAACTCGCCCCTCGCCGCCGCAAACCGCAGACCGTCCTCCAGCTCGAACACCCCCGCCACTTGCGCCGCCGCGATCTCTCCCACGCTGTGGCCCAGCACGGCCACCGGAGACAGTCCGACGCTCGCCCACTGTGCCGCCAGCGCGCACTCCAGCGCGTACAGCGCCGGCTGCGTCCATCCGGTGTCGTCCAAATCCCCGGCCGCTCCCGGCTGCCCGAACATCACCTCCAGCAGGGACGCTCCCCGCAATTCCTGCATTACCTTTTCGCAGCGGTCCAGCACTGCCTGTGCCACCGGCTCCCGCTCGTACAGCCAGCGCCCCATGCCAGCCCACTGGCTGCCTTGGCCCGTGAACACGAAAGCTACCTGCGGCTCTTGGGCTGCGCGCGCGATCTCCCGGTCCGCGGCCAGCTCCTCCAGCGCGGCCCGCAGTTCCGATAGGTCCCCGAACACCACCGAGGCCCGGTGCTCGAAGTGGCTCCTGCCGGCTCCCGCCGTCCACGCCATGTCGGCCAGCAGCGATTCCGACTCTTCCCCCTGGCCCAGCACGCCGCCCCGGCTCTCCAGCCAAGACAGGTAGCGGCCCGCCAACTCCCGCACCGCCAGCGAAGACTTCCCGGAGAGCGGCAAGAGCCGCTTCCCGCGCGGCTCCGGGGGACCGCCGGTTCCAGCCTGCGCCGCGGCGATCGGCATCAAGGGGCCATGCCCGCGACGGTGACTCTCGGGGGCTTCCAAGACCACGTGCGAATTCGTTCCGGAGAATCCGAAGGAACTCACTCCCGCCCGCACCGGTCGGTCCGGCGAAGCCGGCCACGGCCGGGCCTCCGTTGTCACCTCCACGGGCAGCGCGTCCCAGTCGATGCGCGGATTCAGCTGCCGGCAATGCAGGTGCTTCGGCAACATTCCGTGCTCCATCGACAGCACCACCTTGATCAGCCCGGCGATTCCCGCCGCCGTTTCCAGGTGGCCGATGTTTGTCTTCACCGATCCCATCAACAGAGGTCGATTCGCCGCCCTGCCACGCCCGTAGGCCGCAGCAGCGGCCCGCACCTCGATCGGATCCCCCAGTTCCGTCCCGGTGCCGTGCGCCTCTAGGTAGTCGACTTCTGCCGGCTCGAGCCCTGCCCGCGCCAGCGCCTGTCCGATCACCCGCTCCTGGGCCGGCCCGTTCGGCACCGTCAGGCCCGCGCTGGCCCCGTCCTGGTTCACCGCCGAACCCCGGATCACAGCCCAGATGCGGTCCCCGTCCGCCTCCGCTTCCCGCAGACGCTTCAGCACCACGACCCCGCATCCCTCGCCTCGCACGAACCCATTTGCCGCCGCATCGAATGCCTTGCACACGCCGTCCGGCGCCAGCATCCCCCCCTTGGCCAGCAGTTCGGTGCTGGTCGGCGTCAGGATCGCGTTCACCCCTCCCGCCAGCACCAAGTCCGCCTCGCCCCGCTCCAACGCCGCCACCCCTTGGTGGAGTGCGACCAGGGAAGACGAGCAGGCCGTGTCCACGGCCATCGCCGGCCCTTCCAGCCCGAGCGAGAATGCCACTCGCCCGATTGCAGTGCTGCCCGAATTCCCGGTCGCCACGTACAAATCGCCCGTCCTTCGCCCCCCTCGCTCAATCACCTCCGAATAGTCGTTGGTCGCAATCCCCACGTACACGCCGGTGCGGCCGCCTCTCAGCCGGCCCGGGTCGATCCCCGCCTCCTCCAGCGCCAGCCAACTCGTCTCCAGCAAGATCCGCTGTTGCGGGTCCAGCACCTCTGCCTCCACGGGCGCGATGCGGAAGAACTCTGCGTCAAACAGGTCGATCTCGTCGACGAACGCCCCCCAGCGACGAGCGTCCTGTTCGCCCACTTGTTCCGGAAAATCCCCTTCCGAGGGCCCCACCGACGAACCCTGGCGACCCGGCGTCACTGCGCATCCGGCCCCGGCCAGTTCATCCCAAAATGCCGACAGGTCCCGCGCTCCCGGGAATCGACACGCCATGCCCACGATCGCGATGCCGCCCTCCTGTCCTAGCGTCGGGACCGGCCGTTCCGGCCCGGCCGGGGCTTCCTCGATCTCCCCGAACGCTGCCGCCAAGTGTCCGGCCAGGCTCTTGATGTCGGGAAAGTCAAACACCTCCGTGCTCGTGGGCTTGTACTCCCCGCCGAACGCCCGGTTCAGACGATTCCCCAGTTCCACGGCCATCAGCGAGTCCAACCCAAGGTCGAAGAACCCGGAGGTCACCTCGGGCGGGGAAGCCAGCCGCAGGACGGCCTGAACCTCGCCCTGCAGGAAGCCGGCCAAGAGCCGTTCGCGCTCGCGAGCCGACACCGCTCTGAGGCGCTCGACGAGGTCGACCTTGGCGGCCACACCCCGTCCACCGGCCCTCGGAGCCACCAGTTCTCGCAGCAGTGGCAGGGTGGCAGGCAGGTGGGACGCGAACTGAGACCAATCCACCGACAGCACAGTCGCGCACACCACGTCCCGCCGCACGAGACTGTCGAGCACTCGCAGGCCTCGGCGCGGAACGATCCATCCCACGCCGCTCGCTGCCAAGCGCTCCGCGATCCGCGCACGCTGTTCCTCGGCCTCGCCAACCTCCGACCAAGGCCCCCACGCAATCGACTGGCCCGCTAGGCCCATCGACCGCCGATGCCACGCCAACTGGTCCAGAAACGCGTTGGCCGCCGCGTGGTTCGCCTGGCCGGCGTTTCCCAACACGCCCGCAATGCTCGAGAACAGAACGAAGAAGTCCAAGTCCCGGCCTGCGGTTGCCGTGTGCAGGTGCCAGGCCCCTAGCACCTTCGGCCCGATCACCCGTTCGAATCGTTCCCAGCCCTGGTTGGCCAGGGTGGCGTCCGCGAGCACCCCCGCGCTGTGAATCACTCCCGCCAGCGGCGGCATGGTGCGTTCGATCCGCTCCAGCATGCCGTCCACGGCCGCCGAGTCGGTCACGTCCGTCACCTCCACGCGCACTTCGACTCCCAGCTTCCGCAGGGCCTCGATCGCCGGCTTCGCTTCGGCATCCGGTTCTTGGCGGCCGTTCAACACGACCCAGCGCGCGCCGCAGTCCGCCAGCCAGTCGGCCGCCAGCAATCCGATCCCAGCCAGCCCTCCGGTCACCAGGTACGTTCCGTCCTCCCGCAGGCCCCCGGTCGCCAGCCGCGGCAGCGTCAGCACCACCTTGCCGACGGGACGCTCCGACCGGAAGTACTCCATCGCTGCCCCTGCCTCCGCCAGCGGCCATGCGCTGTGCGGCAGCGGCTCCAGTTTGCGGGCTCCCATCCTCCGCACCGCGGACCTCAGCTGGGTCCCCACCCTCGCCGGCTCGTCGCTCGCGAGCCGATCCAAGGCCAGCACGTGGTAGCCCACGTCCGGCCTGGCCTCCGCCATCCGCTCGGCGCTCCAGGTGTCCCGTCCCGCGATCTCGACAAACCGGCCGCCCTGCTCCAGGCACGCCAGGCTCGCTTCGATGAAGCCCGGCTCCGCCAGGCTGTTCAGCACCATTCCGACGCCGGCTCCCGCGGTCGCCGCGAGCACTTCCTGGCCGAGATCCGTGGCTTGGCTGTCGAACACGTGCTCGACACCCAGCGACCGCAGGTAGGCAAGCATGTCGGTGCTTGCCGTTGCAAGCACCTCCGCGCCCGCCGCGCGCGCCAGTTGGACCGCCGCTAGGCCCACATCCCCCTCCCGCGCGTGCACCAGCACTCTGTGGCCAGCCTCGAGGCCGCCCAGTTCCAATGCCAGCTCGGCCGTCACAAACGCCGCAGGGATCGCCGCCAGCGCCGCCGCCGGGAATCCGTCGGGGGCCTTCGCGACCAGTTCCTCGCTTGCGAGGACCTCCGGGCCGAAGGCTCCCGAGGCAAGGCCGACCACCCGGTCGCCGGCTGACACCTCGGTCACGCCCGCGCCGGTCGAGGTCACCTGGCCGCAGAACTCCGTGCCCAGCGGACTGTGCTGGTCCGAGATGCCCATCGCGATCAGGACGTCGTGAGAATTCAGCCCGGCCGCGGCCACCGCCACGCGGACCTCGCCGGGACCCGGCGCGGCCAGCCCGGCCGACTCAACCCTGAGGGCGTCCGGCGCGCCGCCCGTGTCGCGTGTCAGGCGCCAGCCCGGCTCCCCTGGCAGGCCAAGGCGTCCTGTCCGGGCGCTGCTTACGAGGCGGGCTGCAAAGCGGGCCGCGCCCCGGTGAGCAACGTGCGTCTCGCGGTCGGCGTGCAGCAGCTCATCCACCAACCTGTCCATCGGCTCCGGCTCCCGCGGGTCCAGATCCACCATGCGGGGCCGCAGCTGGTCCGCCTCCATGGCCACCGCCTTGCCCAAGCCCCAGAGCATCGCCCCGGCCAGCTCGCCACCTTGGTCGCGCTTGACGACCTGGCCGCCCCGCGTCACGAACCACAGGCCGTCGAGCGGCTCCGCCCCCGCGTCCTGCAACCCTTGCACCAGAGCCAGCGCACTCTCTCCGATGCGGGTCGTGCATTCCGCCAGTTTGGCTGTCGTGACCGCATTGCCTTGCTCGTTCAAGGCCCCCAGGTGCACCACGCCCCGCAAGCGGGCCTCGGCAGGCAGGCCCTCTAGCAGCGCACGCCAGGCCTCCCGCTTCGCCGGGTCCATGTCGGCGGCCGTGATGCGCGCATGCTGCGACGCTTCGGGCATCGTCCCCTGACCCGCCACGATCACCGTCTGGTTGCGGGTCGCCAGTCGGCCGGCCAGCTCCTGGGCCGCTGCCGATCCGTTTCCTGCCAGCACCCACAGGCCCGGCGTGTCGGCCACCTCGAGTGGCCCTCGCGCCACGAGCACCCCCTGCCAGACCACATCTCCGACGCCGCCCTCCAGCACCTCTACCTCGCCGAAGCCGGTGTCCGCCAAGGCCTGCCGCCACACGCCCTCGTCCGCCATTGCGTGCTCGCTCCGGTATTGGTCCGAGAAGCGGGACCAGCCCTCCAGCGCCCCGAACGTCAGGTCCATCCACTCCTGGGGGCGGAAGGTCTCCAATGCCAGGAGCAGCCCTGCCGGCGCCAGCAGCCTCCGGCAATTCTCCAGCGTCTTGGCCAGGTCCCGGGTCGCGTGCAGCACGTTCGCGGCAATGATCACGTCGTGCCTGTGCGCTGGCAGGCCCAGGCCTTCAGGGGCCGCCTCGATGTTCAGCACTCGGTACTCGATCCCCGCGTCGGTCGCGCCGAAGCGCTCTTCCGCCTCGGCGAAGAACCCCGCCGAGAGATCCGTGAAGAGGTATTCGAAGCGACCTGCCGGCAGAGCCTTGAGCGCCTCCGCCGTGGCGCTGCCCGTGCCGGCCCCCACTTCCAGAACCCGCAATCGCCGTCCCTCTGGCAGGCCTGCCGCCAGCAAGCCGACCGCGGCGCCGAGCATGCGATTCGCCGCCCGCATCCCCGGCGAGTGGTGGTACAAGTCCGCCAGTCCGGCAAACTCACCGCCGAACAGCAGCTCCAGCGGTTCCACCCGCCCCGCCAGCAAGTCCGCCAACGCATCCCCGCAACGCATTAGCAGACTCATCTCGTGCGATCCGGACGGATGCCGCTCCAAGAATCCCTCTGCCAAGGCCCGGGGATTCTGCGCCACACCCTCGGGCAAGGGCTCGCCTGAACCAACGGTCACCACCCAGCTTGGGGATTCCGTCTCCCGCGCCTGCAACACCCCGGCCTTCTCCAGCATCCCCAGCAGGCGCCGGAAGAGATGCTGGTGGTCCGCGACTACTCTCAGCTGCCTCCGCAACGGCTCCGGCTCGACAATCGCGCCTGTCTCGCGATGCCAGCCCAAGGCCTCCATCCCCGCCAGGGCGTACGACCGCGACACTTGCGCCAGCCCCCCCAGCAGCTCTTCCCAAGACTCCAGGACTGCACCTTCCGCTTCAAGCTTCTCGATGAAGGTTCCCCTGAGTTCGCCGGCCGCGCTCGGCGCCGCCAGGAACCCGGCCGATTGCAACCCGCTCACCCAAGGTTGCTCCCGCCATACGACCTCGTACAAGAGGTCCTCCACGCCCCCGGCTGCAGACAACAACGCTGCCCGCGTGGTCGGCTTCAACGCCAGCCCGCTGACCCCGCCCAGAGGCATGCCCCGGGGGTCGTACAAGTCAAGGTCTGCAACCTGGGCCCCGGAATCCCCGGCCCGCTGCAGTCCCACGCCGTTGGAGGCGCGCATCCGCGCGCAGCAAACTAGGCGCTCCGGCAGGGGGCCGACAAGCCACAGCCGCTCCCATCCGGAAGGAATGAGCGCGCCCGGCCTCGCCCCCTCCGTGTCATTCGCCAACAGGGCGGCTAGCTGGAAGAAGCCCTCGATTTGAGCCGGATGCAGCCACGACCCCATCGGCTCCAATCCGCCGGGGAGCGCAATTTCGGCCACTGCCTCTCCTTGGCTCGACCAAACAGCCTCGACGCTGCGGAGTGCCTCTCCGTACTCGATGCCGGTGGCGGCAAGACCTCGGTAGATGTCTGGCGCGCTCTTGGGCGAAAGCCCCGACCTGCGCGCTTCAATGTCCACTGCAGCCGGCAAATCGACACGGTCGGCAGGCCTCCCCAGCCGTGCCGCTGCGTGCAGCGTCCACGTGTCCTCCGGGCCTTGGCTGTAGAGCTCCATGCGACGAGCCGCCGATTCTTCCGTGTCCTTGACGACCACCTGCACGGTCTTTCCGCGGTCGTCAGGCTCGCTGTGCCCGTCTTCGCCTGCGAAGTGCATGGGCACCTGCACATGCAGGTCCTCGACCACGACCCCGGCCATTCCGGGCATCGCGCCCGCTGTCTCCACGGCCGCCGCTCCGTACAGGGACCCGGGGACCACGATCAGTCCGAGCACCGAGTAGTCTCCCAGCCACTCCGGGGCCGAAGCGAACATCTGCGTTTCGAACGTGACTTCCCCGCCGACCATGTCGCGGCGCGTGCCCAGCAGCGCGTGGCCGCCGCCCGCGATCCGTCGCTTCGGCGGCTCGACCCAGAACCGCTCGCGCTGGAAGGGGTACCCCGGCAGGGACACCCGCCGGCGGCTCTCGCCCGCGAACAAGCCCTCGAAGTGGACAGCCGCGCCGGCCTCGTACGCAGCGGCCGCGGCCGCTGCGAAGCCGCCTGCCGCGCCCTCCTCCCGCCGCAGGCTCGCCAGCACCGCCGGCCTGGAGCCGGACCCGCCGCCGTTCCCCGCCGGCCACGCCTGCTCCACTAGCGGCCCTAGGACCGCTTGCGGGCCGATCTCGACCACCAGCCCCGCGCCAATCTCCGCCAAGGCCGCCACGCCTGCCGCGAACGCCACCGGCTCCCGCGCCTGGCGCCGCCAGTACGCCCCGTCCATCCGCTCGCCCTCGCGCAGCGCCCGCCCAGTCACGTTGCTGACCAGCGGCACCGCAGGCGTCCCCAGCTCTACGGCCTCCAGCGCCCCCTCGATGGTGTCCAGCGCCGGGTCCATCAGGGCGCTGTGAAATGCGTGGCTGGTGTTCAGCCGTGCCACCCGCACTCCCGCCAGCTCGAAGCGCTCCGCCAGTGCCTCCAGCGCGGCCCGCGGCCCGCTCACCACCCGGTGCGTGCCGTTCTCCGCCGCCACGCCCAGCCCCGTTTCCGCCGCGCCTCCGCCGTGCTCCGCCAGCGCCTCGGCCACCCGCTGCTGCGGAGCGAACACCGCCAGCATGGCCCCGGACGCCTCCCCTTCCACCGGCAGCGATCCCATCGACTCGCCCCTCGCTGCCGCGAACCGCAGGCCGTCCTCCAGGCCGAACACTCCCGCCACGTGCGCCGCCGCGATCTCCCCGACGCTGTGCCCCAGCACCGCCGCCGGCCGCACTCCCACGCTGGCCCACTGCGCCGCCAGCGCGCACTCCAGCGCGTACAGCGCCGGCTGCGTCCAGCCGGTGTCGTCCAAATCCCCGGCCGCCCCCGGCCGCCCGAACATCACGTCCAGCAGCGACGCCCCGCGCAACTCCTGCATGGCCTGCTCGCAGCGCTCCAGCACGGCCCGCGCCACCGGCTCCCGCTCGTACAGCCAGCGCCCCATGCCGCCCCACTGGCTGCCCTGGCCGGTGAAGACGAACGCCACTTGCGGCCCGTGGGCGGCCCGCGCGATCTCGCGGCCCGCGACCACCGCCTCCAGCCCGGACCGCAGTTCCGCGAGATCAGCGCACACCAGTCCGGCCCGATGGTCGAAATGGCTCCTGCCCAGACCTGCCGTCCAAGCCATGTCTGCCAGCAGGGACCGCGACTCCTGCTCGCCCGATGCCTCGCCGTCGCGGTCTCGCAGCCACGACAGGTAGCGGCCCGCCAGCTCCCGCACCGCCCTCGGCGACCTTCCCGACAACGGCAACAGCCGCTCCCGCGATCCGCCACTCTCAGATTCCGCCGTGGCTGACCTGTCCACGGGGCCTTTCCCGTTGCGATCGGGCGCCTCCAGCACTACGTGGGAATTCGTTCCCGAGAATCCGAACGAACTCACCCCCGCCCGCACCGGCCGGCCCGGCGTCGTCGGCCAGCGCCTGGCCTCGGCGGTCACCTCCACCGGCAGCGCGTCCCAGTCGATGCGCGGACTCGGCTTCTCGAAATGCAAGTGCCGCGGCAGCACTCCGTGCTCCATCGACAGCGCGACCTTGATCAGGCCGGCAACGCCCGCCGCCGCCTCCAGATGGCCGATGTTGGTCTTCACCGATCCCATCAACAGCGGGCGATCCGGCGCTCGTCCGGGCCCGTAGGCTGCGGCCGCAGCCTGCACCTCGATTGGATCCCCCAGCTCCGTGCCGGTCCCGTGCGCCTCTAGGTAGTCAACGTCCGCTGGTTCCAGCCCTGCCCGCGCCAGCGCCTCTCCGATCACCCGTTCCTGGGCCGGCCCGTTCGGCACCGTCAGGCCCGCGCTGGCCCCGTCCTGATTCACCGCCGACCCTCGGATTACCGCCCAGATGCGGTCCCCGTCCGCCTGCGCCTCCTGCAGGCGCTTCAGCACGACCACCCCGCATCCCTCGCCCCGCACATATCCGTTCGCCGACGCATCGAATGTCTTGCAGCGCCCGTCTGCCGCCAGCATTCCTCCCTTGGCCAACAGCTCGTTGCCGGTCGACGTCAGGATCGCGTTCACGCCTCCTGCCAGCGCCAGGTCCGCCTCGCCCCTTTCCAAGGCGACAACTGCTTGGTGGACCGCGACCAAGGAAGACGAGCAGGCCGTGTCCACGGCCATCGCCGGCCCTTCCAGCCCCAGCGCGAATGCCACTCGCCCGATCGCCGTGCTGCCCGCATTGCCGGTTGCCACGTACAGGTCGGAAGTCGTTCGGCCCGCCCGGTCAATCAGCTCCGAGTAGTCGTTGCTCAAGATCCCCGCATAGACCCCCGTGCGGCCGCCCTTCAGCCGGCCCGGGTCAATTCCAGCCTCCTCCAGCGCCAGCCAGCTTGTCTCCAGCAACAGGCGCTGCTGCGGGTCCAGCAGCTCGGCCTCCACGGGCGCGATGCGGAAGAATTCCGCATCGAATTTGTCGATTTCCTCGACGAACGCCCCCCAACGACGAGCGTCGTCCTCGCCCAGCAGCCCCTCGACGTCCTCGTCCGTCGGTCCCACCGTCGAATTCTGGCGGCCCGGCGTCACTGCGCACTCGGCCGCCTCCAGTTCGCGCCAGAATCCTGGCAGGTCTTGCGCTCCCGGGAATCGACACGCCATTCCCACGATCGCGATGCCGCCGTCCAGTCCTTGCGCTGGCAGCGGCCGTTTGCGCTCGATCGGGGCTGGCTCGATCTCCCCGAGTTCCGCAGCCAAGTGGCCGGCTAGGCTCTTGATGTCGGGAAAATCAAACATCGCCGTGCTCGAGGCCTTGTACTCGCCGCCCAATTCCCGATTCAGGCGATTCCTCAGCTCCACCGCCATCAGCGAGTCCATGCCGAGATCGAAGAACCCTGCCGTCGGATCCGGCGGCGACGCCAGCCGCAGCACAGACTGGACCTCAGCCTGCAGGAAGCCGCTCAGCAGCCCCTCGCGCTCGCCGGCCGGAACCGCTCTCAGGCGCTCCGCGAGGTCCGTCTTGGCGGCCCTGTCCTGCGCAGCCGGCCCGGCTGCCACCAGTTCTTCCAGCTGGGGCAGCGTGACAGGCAAGCGAGAGGCGAACTGCGGCCAGTCAACCGACAGCACAGTCCCGTTGACCACGTCCTGGCGCACCAGCCTGTCCAAGGCCCGCAGGCCCCGTCGCGGACGGATCCAGCCCACGCCGCCCGCTGCCATCCCCTCTGCAAGCCGTGAACGCAGCTCCTCTGCCTGGCCAGTGACTGACCAAGGTCCCCAAGCGATCGACTGGCCCGCGAGACCCAACGAGCGCCGGTGCCGCGCCAGTTGGTCCAGAAACGCGTTCGCCGCCGCGTAGTTCGCCTGTCCGGGGTTTCCGAGCACGCCCGCGATGCTTGAGAACAGCACGAACAGGTCCAGGTCTCGGTTCGCGGTCGCCCGGTGCAGGTGCCAGGCCCCGAGCACCTTCGGCCCCAGCACCCCTTCGAACCGCTCCCAGTCTTGGTTGGCCAGGGACGCGTCTGAAATTACGCCCGCGCTGTGAATGACTCCCGCCAGCGCGGGCATCGTGGCTTCGATGCGCTCCAGCATGGCGTCCACGGCCGCAGGGTCGGTCACGTCCGCCAACTCCGTGCGCACATCGACTCCCCGCTCCCGTAGTGACGCGATTGCCGCTCTCGCCTCGGCATCAGGCTCCCGTCGGCCATTCAGCACGATCCAGCGCGCCCCGCTGTCAGCCAACCAGCCCGCCGCGAGTCGACCGATCCCCGCGAGCCCGCCCGTCACCAGATATGTCCCGTCCTCGCGCAGGCCCCCGCTCGCGAGCGGCGGCAGCATCAGCGCGAGCTTGCCCTCGGTGCGCCCCGACCGCAGGAGCTCCATTGCCGCTCCCGCCTCCGCCACCGGCCAGGCGCTGTAGAGCGGCGGCTCCAACTCTCCTGCTTCCATGCGCCGCATCAAGGCCCGCAGCTGGGTCCCGATCTGCCCGGGCTCATCGACAAGGAGTTGATCGATCGCCGGAGCGTGATAGGCCACGTCCGGCCTGGCCGCTGCCATCTGCTCCGAGCTCCACGAGCCGTCCCTGACGGTTTCGACGAACCGCCCGTCCCGGGCAAGGCACGACAGGCTCGCCTCGACGCAGTCGGGCCCGGCCGCGCCGTTCAGCACGATCGCGACACCCGCTCCCCCGGTGACATCCAGCACCTTCTGCGCGAATGCCGTGGCCTGGCCTTCGAACACGTGCTCCACGCCCAGCGACTGCGCGTAGGCACCCTTGGAATCGCTCGCCGTCGCGATCACCACCGCACCCGCCGCTTGGGCCAGCCGGATCGCTGCCATGCCCACGGCCCCGGCTCCGGCATGCACCAGCACGCTGTCGCCAGCCTCAAGGCCGGCCAGCTCGAAGCCCCGTGCCGCCGTCAAGAATGCCGTCGGCACGGTTGCCAAGGCCGCCGCCGACAGCCCGGCGGGTGCCCTCGCAACCAATTCCTCGCTGGTGACGACCTCGGGGCCGAAGGCTCCCGCGGCAAGACCGACCACCCGGTCGCCGACAGACACCGCGGTCACGCCCGTGCCGGTCTCCGTCACGTGACCACAGAACTCCGCCCCCAGCTCGCTCTGCAGGTCGGCGATCCCCATTGCGAACAAGACGTCGTGAAAATCGAGCCCAGCGGCGGTCACCGACGCGCGGATCTCTCCCGCTCCTGGCGCGGCCAGGCTGGCAGGCTCCACTCTCAGCGCGTCCAAGGCTCCGGCGGCGTCTCGCGCCAGGCGCCAGCCGGCCTCCTCTGGCAGCCGCAGCCGTCCCGTCCGGGGGCCGCGCACGAGCCGGGCCGCATGACGCGTCGCACCTCGGTGAGCGATATGCGTCTCCGGGTCGGCGTGCAGCAACTCGCTCACCAGCGCGTCCAGCTGCAGCGGCAGCCGCGGATCGAGATCGACCATCCGCGCACGCAGCTGCGGCGCCTCCAGACCCACGGTCTTGCCTAGGCCCCACAGCGCCGACCCCGCCACCTGGCCGCCCCGCTCGCGCTCGACCGCCTGGCCGCCCCGCGTCACGAACCACACGCCATCCAGAAGCTTCGCCTGGGCATCCTGCAGTCCCTGCACGAGCGCCAGTGCACTCGCCCCGATACGGGCCACGTCCTGGGCGAGTTCCGGCGTCGCGGCAGCCGCGCCGCGACCCTCCAGCGCACCCAAGTGCACCACGCCCCGCAACGGGGCCTCGGCCGGCGGGTCGCCCAGCAGCGCCCGCCAAGCCTCTCGTCTCGTCGGGTCCACATACGCCGTCGTGACCCCTGCTGGCTGTGCCGAATCACGCTCCTCCGCCTGCCCTGCCACGATCACGGCTTGGTTGCTAGCCGCCAGCTTCTCGGCCAATTCCCAAACCGCTGGCGATGCGTCTCCCGCCAGTACCCACAGGCCCGGATCTTGCTCCACTTCCAACGGGCCTCGCGCCACGATCACCCCGTGCCAGACTGCGTCCTCGACAGCGCCCTCAAGCACTTCCGCCTCGCCGAAGCCAGCATCCGCCAAGGCCTGCCGCCACACGCTCGCCCCCACCAGCGGGCACTCGCCTCGGTACCGATCTGAGGACCACCACCATTCCTCTGCCAGACCGAAGGTCAAGTCCCGCCATGCCGCCGCCTGGAAGGCCTCCAACGTCACCAGCTGCCCCGCCGGTGCCAGCAGTTTCCGGCAATTCTCCAAGGCCTTCCCCAAGTCCCGCGTCGCGTGCAACACGTTGGCCGCGACCACCAGGTCGTATCGGTGCGCCTCCAGTCCCTGAATTGCCAGATCCTCCTCGATGTCGAGCACCCGGCACTCAATCGCCGCGCCAAACCGCTCCCGCGCTTCGGGGAAGCAGCCCGCCAAGATATCGGTGTAGAAGTAGTCGAAGCGCCCCTCCGGCAGCGCTGCCAGCACCTCCGCCGTCGCGCTCCCCGTGCCGGCCCCGATCTCCAGCACCTGCAGGCGCCGCTGCTCCGGCAGGCCTGCCACCAGCGCCCCCACCGTCGCACCCATCATGCGGTGCACGGCCCGCATGGCCGGAGCGTCCCGGTACACGCCCTGCGCCCCGGCATGATCGCCGCCGAGCAGCTCCCGTGGATCGACCCGGCCCCGCAGCACGTCCGCCAACGCCTCGCCGCAGCGCATCACCAGCCCAAGCTCGACCGAGCCGTGCGCATGCCGCTCGCGCAACAGCCTCGCGAGCTCCCGCGGTTCCACGAGGTCCTCCGGCAGGTCCTCCCTCGCGCCGACGGCCACGCTCCAGCCCGGCAAATCCGCCGCCCTTGCCTGCAGTAGCCCGGCCTCCGCCAGCATCCCCAGCAGGCGGCTGAACAGCTTCCGGTGGTCGGCCACCACCTTCAGCTGCCTCCGCAACCGCGACGGGTCCACGACCGACCCCTTCCGGCGCCGCCAGCCCAAGGCCTCCAAGGCGGCCATGGCGTACGAGCGTGACAACTGCTCCAGCCCGCCCTCCAAGGCGGTCCAAGACGCCAGCGGGACGCCTCCCGCCGCAAGCCACTCGGCAAAGCTCCCCGCGAGTCCCCGCACCGCAGCCGGTGCCGCGAGGAAGTCCGCTGATTGCGGCCCGCCGATCCGCGGCCGCTCCCGCCACACCAGTTCGTACAGCAGGTCGTCCACGCCTTCGACGGCCGAGAGCAGCGCTGCCCGCGTGGCCCGTTTCAGAACCAGCCCGCTGACTCCGCCCAGCGGCATGCCCCGCTGGTCGTACAGGTCAAGATCAGCCACCAGCGTCTGGGCGGCCTCGGAACCGGCACCTGCGGCATGCCCGGCCTCCCGTGTTCGCGCGTGGCACAACAGCTGCCCGGGCAGGGGGCCAGAAAGCCACAAGCGCTCCCATCCGAACGGTATGTAGGTATCCGCGCCGCTCTCCCCGCTGTCTCTTCCCGCGGCGCCAACCACCTGGAAGCACGCATCCAGCTGGGCAGGGTGCATCCACATTCCGTCCCGGCCTGCCTCCGGCGGGAGCACCACCTCGCCGAGGGCCTCCCCGGGCCCGGTCCAGACCGCCGCAAGCCCCCGGAAGAGCGGGCCGTACTCAATGCCTCTTTCAGCGATGCTCTGGTAGAAATCCGTCGAGTCCACGCCCGACAAGCCCGTCCGCAGGGACTGCGGGTCGATCGCCCGGCCCGTGTCCGCCTGGCCCCGCCGCACGCGTGCCGTGGCGTGCAACCGCCACGCGCTCTCCGCTCCCCCTCGGCTGTAAACCTCGAAGACTCGGCCAGAGGACCCCGCCGCGCCGTCGACGAACACCTGCACGCTGCGCCCATCGCCGCCAGCCGCCCCATCCGGCCGCGCCTGGTCCCACACCAGCGGCTCGTGCAATTGCAGGTCCTCCAGCGCCGCCGCGCCCGCGCCGCTCTGCGTGGCTGCCACCTCCACGCCCATCACGCCGTACAGGGCGCCCGGAGCGACCACCATGCCGAAGACGCGATGCTCCTCCAGCCACGCCGGGTCCGAGCTGTACATCTCGGTCTCGAACGTGACCCCGCCTCGTGCCGCCTCGTGCCGCACGCCCAGCAGCGCATGGCCGCCGCCCGCGATCCGTCGCTTCGGCGGCTCGACCCAGAACCGCTCGCGCTGGAACGGGTACCCCGGCAGGGACATTCGCCGCCGGCTCTCGCCCGCGAACAAGCCCTCGAAGTGGACAGCCGCGCCCGCTTCGTACGCAGCGGCCGCGGCCGCTGCGAAGCCGCCTGCCGCGCCCTCCTCCCGCCGCAGGCTCGCCAGCACTGCCGGCTTGGAGCCGGACCCGCCGCCGTTCCCCGCCGGCCACGCCTGCTCCACCAACGGCCCTAGGACCGCTTGCGGGCCGATCTCGACCACCAGCCCCGCGCCAATCTCCGCCAAGGCCGCCACGCCTGCCGCGAACGCCACCGGCTCCCGCGCCTGGCGCCGCCAGTACGCCCCGTCCATCCGCTCGCCCGCGCGCAGCGCCCGGCCGGTCACGTTGCTGACCAGCGGCACCGCAGGCGTCCCCAGCTCTACGGCCTCCAGCGCCCCCTCGATGGTGTCCAGCGCCGGGTCCATCAGGGCGCTGTGAAATGCGTGGCTGGTGTTCAGCCGTGCCACCCGCACTCCCGCCAGCTCGAAGCGCTCCGCCAGTGCCTCCAGCGCGGCCCGCGGCCCGCTCACCACCCGGTGCGTGCCGTTCTCCGCCGCCACGCCCAGCCCCGTTTCCGCCGCGCCTCCGCCGTGCTCCGCCAGCGCCTCGGCCACCCGCTGCTGCGGAGCGAACACCGCCAGCATGGCCCCGGACGCCTCCCCTTCCACCGGCAGCGATCCCATCGACTCGCCCCTCGCTGCCGCGAACCGCAGGCCGTCCTCCAGGCCGAACACTCCCGCCACGTGCGCCGCCGCGATCTCCCCGACGCTGTGCCCCAGCACCGCCGCCGGCCGCACTCCCACGCTGGCCCACTGCGCCGCCAGCGCGCACTCCAGCGCGTACAGCGCCGGCTGCGTCCAGCCGGTGTCGTCCAAATCCCCGGCCGCCCCCGGCCGCCCGAACATCACGTCCAGCAGCGACGCCCCGCGCAACTCCTGCATGGCCTGCTCGCAGCGCTCCAGCACGGCCCGCGCCACCGGCTCCCGCTCGTACAGCCAGCGCCCCATGCCGCCCCACTGGCTGCCCTGGCCGGTGAAGACGAACGCCACTTGCGGCCCGTGGGCGGCCCGCGCGATCTCGCGGCCCGCGACCACCGCCTCCAGCCCGGACCGCAGTTCCGCGAGATCAGCGCACACCAGTCCGGCCCGATGGTCGAAATGGCTCCTGCCCAGACCTGCCGTCCAAGCCATGTCTGCCAGCAGGGACCGCGACTCCTGCTCGCCCGATGCCTCGCCGTCGCGGTCTCGCAGCCACGACAGGTAGCGGCCCGCCAGCTCCCGCACCGCCCTCGGCGACCTTCCCGACAACGGCAACAGCCGCTCCCGCGATCCGCCACTCTCAGATTCTGCCGTGGCTGCGCGGTCCCTGGGGCCTTTCCCGTCGCGATCGGGCGCCTCCAGCACTACGTGGGAATTCGTTCCCGAGAGCCCGAACGAACTCACCCCCGCCCGCACCGGTCGGCCCGGCGTCGCCGGCCAGCGCCTAGCCTCCGCGGCCACCTCCACCGGCAGCGCGTCCCAGTCGATGCGCGGACTCGGCTTCTCGAAATGCAAGTGCCGCGGCAGCACTCCGCGTTCCATCGACAGCGCGACCTTGATCAGGCCGGCAATGCCCGCGGCTGCCTCCAGATGGCCGATGTTGGTCTTCACCGATCCCATCAACAGCGGTCGATCTGGCGCCCGTCCGCGCCCGTAGACCGCTGCCGCGGCCTGCACCTCGATCGGATCGCCCAGTTCTGTCCCCGTCCCGTGTGCCTCCAGATAGTCGACCTCGGCTGGTTCCAGCCCCGCCCGCGCCAGCGCGTCTCCGATCACACGCTCCTGCGCCGGCCCGTTCGGCACCGTCAGGCCCGCGCTCGCCCCGTCCTGGTTCACCGCCGACCCCCGGATCACTGCCCAGATGCGGTCCCCGTCCGCCTCCGCTTCGCGCAGGCGCTTCAGCACCACGACCCCGCATCCCTCGCCCCGCACAAACCCGTCCGCCGACCCGTCGAATGTCTTGCAGCGCCCGTCCGGAGCCAACAGCCCTCCCTTGGCCAAGAGTTCGCTGCCGGTCGTCGTCAGGATCGCGTTCACGCCTCCCGCCAACGCCAGGTCCGCCTCCCCCCTCTGCAACGCCACCGCCGCTTGGTGGACCGCGACCAAGGATGACGAGCAGGCCGTGTCAATGGCCATCGCCGGCCCTTCCAGCCCCAGCGCGAATGCCACTCGCCCGATCGCCGTGCTGGCCGAGTTGCCGGTTGCCACGTACAAGTCGGTCGTCCTGCGCCCCGCGCGGTCAATGAGCTCCGAGTAGTCGTTGGTGTAGATCCCCGCATAAACCCCGCTGCGGCCGCCCTTCAGCCGGCCCGGGTCGATTCCCGCCTCCTCCAGCGCGAGCCAGCTTGTCTCCAGCAACAGGCGTTGCTGCGGGTCCAGCAACTCCGCCTCCACGGGCGCGATGCGGAAGAACTCCGCGTCAAACTGGTCTATCTCGTCGACGAACGCGCCCCAGCGGCGAGCGTCGTGTTCGCCCAGGCTCTCCGGAAAGTCGTCTTCCGTCGGCCCCACCGCGGAACCTTGTCGACCGGGCGTCACGGCCCATCCAGCCCCCTCGAGCTCATCCCAGAATTCCGACAGGTCCCGCGCTCCCGGGAACCGGCACGCCATTCCGACGATCGCGATTCCGCCCTCCAGCGCCTGCGCTGGCACCGGCCGCTCCCGCTCCGTCGAGGCAGCCTCGGTTTCCCCGAGCTCTGCCGCCAAGTGCTCGGCCAGGCTCTTGATGTCGGGAAAGTCAAACACCGCCGTGCTCGAAGCCTTGTACTCCCCGCGAAACGCCCGGTTCAGCCGGTTCCTCAGTTCCACGGCCATCAGCGAGTCCATCCCAAGGTCGAAGAACCCGGATGTCACCTCTGGCGGGGAAGCCAGCCGCAGCACGGCCTGGAGCTCGCCCTGCAGGAAGCCGGCCAGCAACCCTTCCCGCTCGCGAGCCGGCACCGTCCTCAGGCGCTCCACGAGATCGACCTTGGCGGCCGCGCTCTGCGCAGCTGCCCTGGGAGCGACGAGTTCCTCCAGCAGAGACTGCCTGGCAGGCAGCCGAGAACCGAACCGCGGCCAATCCACGGACAGCACGGTCCCGCTCACCACGTCTTGCCGCAGCAGCCTGTCGAGAGCCCGCATGCCCCGGCGCGGAACGATCCAGCCCAGACCGGTCGCTGCCAGGCGCTCCGCGATCCGCGAGCGCTGTTCCTCGGCCTCGCCGACCTCCGACCAAGGCCCCCACGCAATCGACTGGCCGGGCAAGCCCAGCGACTGCCGGTGCCGTGCCAGCTGGTCCAAGAAGGCGTTCGCCGCCGCGTGGTTCGCCTGGCCAGCGTTCCCCAGAACGCCCGTGAGGCTCGAGAACAGAACGAACAGGTCCAGATCCCGGCCCAAGGTCGCCCGGTGCAGGTGCCAGGCCCCGAGCACCTTCGGCCCCATTACCTTTTCGAACCGCTCCCAGCCCTGGTTGGCCAGCGATGCGTCCGCGAGCACGCCCGCGCTGTGAATCGCTCCTGCCAGCGGCGGCATCGTGGCTCCGATCCGCTCCAGCATGCCGTCCACCGCCGCCGAGTCGGCCACGTCCGCCAACTCCACGCGCACCTCGACTCCCCGCTCCCGCAGACCCGCGATCGCCGCCTCCGCTTCGGGGCCGGGCTCACGCCGGCCGTTCAGCACGATCCAACGCGCCCCGTTGTCCGCCAGCCAGCCGGCCGCCAGCAATCCGATCCCTGCCAGCCCGCCGGTGATTAGGTATGTCCCGTCCTCGCGCAGTCCCCCGGTCACCAGCCGCGGCAGTGTTAGCACGGCCTTTCCGACGGGACGCTCCGACCGGAAGTACTCCATGGCCCCTCCCGCCTCCGCCAGCGGCCATGCGCTGTGCGGCAGCGGCACCAGCGCCCCGTTTTCCATCCCCTGTGCGACGACCCTCAGGTGGGCCCCGACCCTTTCCGGCTCCTCGCTCACGAGTCGATCCACGGCCAGCGTGTGGTAGCCCACGTCCGGCCGGGCCTCGGCCATCTGTTCAGCGCTCCAAGTGTCGCGACCCGCGATCTCGACAAACCGGCCGCCCTGCGCCAGGCACGTCAGGCTCGCCTCGATGAAGCCCGGCCCCGTCAGGCTGCTCAGCACCATTTCGACGCCGGCTCCCGCGGTGACTGCGAGCACTTCTTGGCCGAACGCCGCGGGTTGGCTGTCGAACACCTGCTCGACGCCCAGTGACCGCAAGTGGGCGAGCTTCTCGGTGCTTGCCGTCGCGAACACCGCCGCGCCCGCCGCGCGCGCCAGTTGGATCGCCGCCAGGCCCACATCCCCGGCCCCGGTGTGCACCAGCACTCTCTGGCCAGCCTCGAGGCCGCCCAGTTCCAACGCCAGCGCCGCCGTCACGAACGCTGCCGGGATCGTCGCCAATGCCGCTGCCGGGAATTCGCCGGGGGCTTTCGCGACCAGTTCCTGGCTGGTGACGACCTCGGGACCGTAGGCTCCCGCCGCTAGTCCGATCACCCGGTCGCCGACGGACACGGCGGTGACGCCTGGGCCGATCGCAACCACACGGCCGCAAAACTCGGTGCCCAGGGGGCTTGCTTGATCCACGGTGCCCATCGCGATCAGGACGTCGTGAAGGCTCAGCCCCGCCGCAGCCACCGCCACGCGGATCTCGCCGGCGCCCGGCGCCGCCAGCCCGGCCGGCTCGATCCCGAGGGCGTCCAGCTCGCCGCCGGCGGGACGTGCCAATCGCCAGCCCGGCTCCCCGGGCAGGCCAAGCCGTCCTGTCCCGGCGCTGCGCGCGAGGCGGGCCGCGTAGCGGGCCGCGCCCCGGTGCGCAACGTGCGTCTCGCGGTCGGCGTGCAGCAGCTCATCCACCAGCCTGCCCAAGGGCTCCGGCTCCCGCGGGTCCAGGTCCACCATGCGGGGCCGCAGCTGGTGCGCCTCCAAGGCCACCGCCTTGCCCAAGCCCCACAGCGTCGCTCCTGCCAGCTCGCCACCCTGGTCGCGCTTGACCACCTGGCCGCCGCGCGTCACGAACCACAAGCCGTCGAGAGGCTCCGCCCCCGCGTCCTGCAAGCCTTGCACCAGCGCCAGCGCACTTTTTCCGATGCGGGCCGTGCATTCCGCCAATTCGGCCGCCGTGACCGCATTCCCACGCTCGTCCAAGGCCCCCAAGTGAACCACTCCCCGCAAGCGGGCGTCGGCGGGCAGGCCCTCCAGCAGCGCACGCCAGGCCTCCCGCTTCGCCGGGTCCACGTCAGCGCTCGTGATCCGCGCATGCGGCGATGCCTCGGGCCGCGTCCCCGGACCGGCCACAACCACCGTCTGGTTGCGTGTCGCCAGCCGCCCGGCCAGTTCTTGAACCAACTCCGATCCGTTCCCTGCCAGCACCCACAAGCCCGGCGCTTCGTCCACTTCGAGCGGCCCCCGCGCCACGATCACGCCCTGCCAGACCACATCTCCGACACAGCCCTGCAGCACCTCGGCATCGCCGAAGCCGGCGTCCTTCAAGGCCTGCCGCCACGCGGCCTCTCCCGCCATTGCGTGCTCGCTCCGGTACCGGTCCGAGAACCGCCACCAGCCCTCCAACAACCCGAACGTCAGGTCCATCCACTCTTGGGGGCGGAACGTTTCCAATGCCACCAGCAGCCCGGCCGGCGCCAGCAGCCTGCGGCAATTTTCCAGCGTCTTCTCCAGGTCCCGGGTCGCGTGCAACACGTTCGCCGCAATGATCAAGTCGTGCCCGTGCGCGTCCAGGCCCAGCACTTCCGGATCCGCCTCGATGTCCAGCACGCGGTAGTCGATCCCCGCGTGCTCCGCGCCGAACCGCTCTTCTGCCTCGGCAAAGAACCCCGCCGAGATATCCGTGTAGAGATACTCGAATCGACCTTTCGGCAGCGTCTGGAGCGCCTGCGCCGTAGCGCTGCCCGTGCCGGCCCCGACTTCCAAGACCCGCAATCGCCGCCGCTCCGGCAGGCCTGCCGCCAGCAAGCCAACCGCGGCGCCAAGCGTGCGATTCGCCGCCCGCATCCCCGGCGAGTGGTGGTACAAGCCCGCTGCCCCGGAATCTTCGCCGCCGAACAGCAACTCCAGCGGTTCCACCCGCCCCGCCAGCACGTCTGCCAGCGCATCCCCGCAGCGCATGAGCAGACCCAGTTCTTGCGATCCGGCCGGGTGCCGCTCCAAGAGCTCCGCTCCAAGGGCCCGGGGGTTCTCCGCCACGCCCTCGGGCAGGGGCTCGCCCGAACCGGCGGTCACCACCCAGCTGGGGGATTCCGTTGCCTGCGCCTGCAAGATCCCGGCCTGCTCGAGCATCTCCAGCAGTCGCCGGAAGAGCTGCCGGTGGTCCGCAACCACGCGGAGCTGACGCCGCAACGGCTCTGGCTCGACAATCGCGCCCGTCTCGCGATGCCAGCCCAAGGCATCCATCCCCGCCAGGGCGTACGACTGCGACAATTGCGCCAAGCCCGCCAGCAAATCGTCCCAGGACTCCAGGGCCGCGCCTTCCGCTTCGAGGTTCTCGGCAAAGCTTCCCCTGAGTTCGCCCACCACGCCCGGGGCCGCCAGGAAATCCGCCGACTGCGGGCCGCCCAGCTGCGGCCGCTCCCGCCACACCACCTCGTACAGCAGGTCATCCACGCCTTCGACGGCCGACAGCAACGCTGCCCGCGTCGCCCGTTTCAGGACCAGCCCGCTGACTCCGCCCAGAGGCATGCCCTGCTGGTCGTACAACCCTAGATCGACAACTTGAACTTCGGAGGCTTCAGCGCCGGCTCCCCCCGCCCCCCTCGCCTGCCGTGTCCGCGCGTGGCACAGCACGCGGTCGGGCAGCGGTCCGGCCAGCCACAAGCGCTCCCATCCGAATGGCATGAAGGTATCCGCGGCACTGTCCCCGTCGTCACCTCCCGTGGTGCCAACCACTTGGAAGCACGCATCCAGCTGGGCCGGGTGCAGCCACATCTCGCCCCGGTCCGCCTCCGGCGGGAGCACCACTTCGCCGAGAGCCTCCCCTGGCCCGGACCAGACCGCCGCCAGCCCCCGGAAGAGCGCGCCGTACTCAATGCCTCTCTCCGCGACGCCGCGGTAGAAATCCGCCGAATCCACGCTCGACAGGCCCTCCCTGAGGGCCTTCGGATCGATCGCCCCGCCCGTGTCCGCCCGGCCCCGCAGGACACGTGCCGTGGCGTGCAACTGCCACGCCGCCTCCGATCCTGCTCGGCTGTAGACCTCGACGACCCGGGGCGAGGCCCCCTCGTCCCCGTCGACGAATACCTGTACGCTGCGCCCCTCGCCGCCAGCCACCCCATCCGGAGTCTCTTGGGCCCACACCAGGGGCTCGTGCAATTGCAGGTCCTCCAGCACCGCCGCGCCCTCGCCGGCCGCCGATGCCGCCACTTCCACGCCCAGCACGCCGTACAGGGCGCCGGGCGCCACCACCATGCCGAACACCCGGTGATCCCCCAACCACGCCGGGGCCGAGCTGTACATCTCGGTCTCGAACGTCAGCCCGCCTCGAGCCGACTCGCGCCGCGCGCCCAGCAGCGCGTGGCCCTCTCCCGCTGTCGGCCGCTGGAGCGGATCGACCCAGAACCTCTCGCGCTGGAACGGATACACCGGCAGGGACACCCGTCGGCGGCTCTCGCCCGCGAACAGATGCTCGAAACTGACAGCCACGCCAGCCTCGTAGGCAGCGGCCGCGGCTGCTGCAAAGCCGCCTGCCGCGCCCTCCTCCCGCCGCAGGCTCCCCAGTACCGCCGGCCTTGACTCGGCCCCCCCGGCGTTGCCCGCCGGCCACGCTTGCTCTACCAGCGGCCCCAGGACCGCTTGAGGGCCGATCTCGATCACCACCTCCGCGCCAATCTCCGCCAAAGCCGCCACGCCTGCCGCGAACGCCACCGGCTCCCGCGCCTGCCGCCGCCAGTACGCCCCGTCCAGCTGCTCGCCCGCGCGCATCGCGCGGCCGGCCACGTTGCTCACCAGCGGCACCGCAGGCGACCGTAGCGCCACCGCTTCCAGAGCCCCCTCGATGTCGGCCAACGCCGGATCCATCAGGGCGCTGTGAAATGCGTGGCTGGTGTTCAGCCAGGCCACCCGCACTCCCGCCGGCTCGAAGTGCTCTGCGATAGCCTCAAGCTCTGCCCGCGGCCCGCTCACCACCCGGTGCGTGCCGTTATCCGCCGCTAGGCTCAGCCCCGCTCCCGCCGCGCCCGCGTTGTGCTCCGCCAGGGCCTCGGCCACCCGCTGCTGCGGAGCGAACACCGCCAGCATGGCCCCGGCCGCCGGACCTTCCGTCGGCAGCGATCCCATCGACTCGCCCCTCGCTGCCGCGAACCGCAGCCCGTCCTCCAGGCCGAACACCCCCGCTGCTTGCGCCGCCGCGATTTCCCCCACGCTGTGCCCCAGCACGGCCGCCGGCCGGACGCCCACGCTTGCCCACTGCGCCGCCAGCGCGCACTCCAGCGCGTACAGCGTCGGCTGCGTCCACTCCGTCTCGTCCAAGCTCCCCGCCGCCGGCTCGCCGAACATCACATCCAGCAGCGATGCACCCCGCAACTCCTGCATCACCTGCTCGCAGCGGTCCAGCACGGCCCGTGCCACCGGCTCCCGCTCGTACAGCCAGCGCCCCATGCCGGCCCACTGGCTGCCCTGGCCCGTGAAGACGAACGCTACCTGCGGCTCCTGAGCGGCCCGCGCGATCTCGCGGCCCGCGACCACTTCCTCCAAGCCGGACCGCAGTTCCGCGAGATCCCCGCACACCAGTCCGGCCCGGCGGTCGAAATGGGTCCTGCCCAGCCCCGCCGTCCAGGCCATGTCTGCCAGCAGGGCCTGCGACTCCTCCTCGCCCAATGCCTCGCTCTCCCGGCCTTGCAGCCACGCCAGGTAGCGGCTCGCCAGCTCTCGCACCGCCTTCGATGACCTTCCCGACAACGGCAGCAACCGCTGTTCGCGCGGCGCCAGGGGTCCTTGTCCCGCGGCCAGTGCCGGCGCCTGGGCAGGCAGGCTCACCGGAACATCCACCGCCAAGCCTCGCTTCGAGAACGAAGGCTTGGTCTGGGCACTGCGTCCGCGGGGACGGCCGTATGCCTCGATGAGCATGTGGGCGTTGGTCCCGGAGAATCCGAACGAGCTCAATCCGGCACGCCATGGCCGATCCGCGAACGAGGGCCAGGGCAGTGCCTCCGATGTGACCTCCACAGGCAGGTGTTCCCACGCGATGCGCGGATTCGGGTTCCTGAAGTGCAAGTGCTTCGGTATGACCCCTCGGTCCATGGACAGCACGACCTTGATCAGCCCCGCGACTCCCGCGGCCGACTCCAAGTGGCCAATGTTTGTCTTGACGGACCCGATCAGCAGGGGTCGGCCGGCCCTGCGGCCTGAACCGTACGCGGAAGAGGCCGCATGCACCTCGATCGGATCTCCGAGCTCTGTTCCGGTCCCGTGCGCCTCCAGATAGTCGACATCGGCGGGCTCTAGCCCCGCCCGGGCTAGGGCCTCGGCGATCACCTTCTCCTGCGCGGGCCCGTTCGGCACGGTCAAGCCTGCGCTTGCTCCGTCATGGTTCACCGCTGATCCGGGGATCACCGCCCAGATCCGGTCGCCATCGGCCTCCGCGTTCGCAAGACGCTTCAAGACCACGATTCCGCAACCCTCGCCGCGGACAAAGCCATTCGCGGATGCGTCGAATGTCTTGCAGCGCCCGTCGGGCGCGAGCATCCCTGCCTTCGACGTGGCTTCTGTCACACTCGGCGCCAGAATCGCGTTGACCCCGCCGGCCAGCGCAAGGTCAGCCTCGCCCTGCTGCAGCGCGACGCAGGCTTGATGCAACGCCACCAGCGATGACGAGCAAGCTGTGTCCACGGCGATCGCCGGCCCTTGCAATCCCAGGACAAAGGCAACGCGCCCGATCGCGGTGCTGCCACTGACGCCGGAAACCGCGTACAGCCCCGAATCCTGTTCGCCGCCCGCCGCCAATAGAGCTCGATAATCGCTGGTCGAGATTCCGGCGTACACTCCGGTCCGCGTCTCCACTAGGCGTGACGGATCGATCCCGGCCTCCTCCAGCGCGTGCCAGCTCGTTTCCAGCAGCATCCGCTGCTGCGGGTCGAGCAGCCGGGCTTCTACCGGGGCGATCCGGAAGAAGTCGGCGTCGAAACGATCGATCTCGCGGACAAAGGACCCCCACCGGCGAGCGTCCTGGGCCTCCGAACCCGGCCGCGAGCCGACGATGGGCGCGCCCGCGACTGAACCGGGACGGCCCTCCGTCACCGTGCAACGGCCTTCCTCCAGCTGCCGCCAGTAGGACGCAAGCCCCTCTCCGCCGGGGAATCGGCAGGCCATGCCGACAATCGCGATCGGCTGCCTGAATTGGGCGATTTCCTCCTTGCGAAGGTTCAGTTCGGCCAGAAGTTTCCTGGAAAGCCGTTCGTACTTCGTCAACTTATCCATCGTCTTCGTCGGAGAACTCCTCGCCGAGCGTCTCGAATGCCTCTGTCAGGAACTCATCCTCCCCCAGACTGGCAATTCTCGCCTGTTCTTGGTCTGTCCTCGTGCCGCGTGCCGAGGTGTCCGGCGAACTGCGCCGGTCGACCGACTCACCGGCTGCGCCAAGAGCGCCAATCTTATCCATCAAGTGCCGGGCCAGCGCCGCGACGCGCGGGAAATCGAATACGACCGTGCTCGACACCGTGTGCTCGCCCGCGAGCGCTCGGTTGAGCCGGTTCCTCAACTCCACGGCCATCAGAGAGTCCATCCCGAGATCGAAGAAGCCCTGTCTCGGGTTCGGTGGCGAGTCGACGCCCAGCACTGCTTGCACCTGTGCCTCCAAGAACTCCACCATAATCCCCTCGCGCCCTTCGGGCGAGGCTTCCCGCAGCCGCTCGAGCAAGTCCTCCGGCACGCCTGTCAGTTCCGCGAACGATTCATCCGGCTCGACCAGTTCTTCGAGCAGGAGCGGAGTCGCTGCCAGGTGGGACGCGAATTGCGCCCAGTCGATCGGCGCTGCCACGCCCGTCCCCACATCGTCCCTGACAAGACGCCCCAGCACCAGCAAGCCGCGGCGCGGCACGATCCAGCCGATCCCGGCCGAGGACAGCCGCGTGGCAATCCGCTCCCAGGACTGCTCGGCTTCCCCAGTGCCGGACCATGCGCCCCAGGCAATCGACTGGCCGGCCAAGCCCATCGACCGGCGATGAAGCGCGAGCTGGTCCAGGAACGCGTTCGCCGCCGCGTGGTTCGCCTGTCCGGCGCTTCCGAGGACACCCGCGACGCTCGAGAACAGCACGAACAGGTCCAATTCCCGATCCGCAGTTGCGCGGTGCAGGTGCCAAGCGCCCGCCACTTTCGGGCCCAACACGCGCTCGAACCGCTCCCAGCCCTGATTGGCCAGCGAGGCGTCCGCGATCACCCCGGCGCTGTGGATCACTCCCGCCAGCGGCGGCATCGCCTCTTCGATCCGCTCCAGCATGCTGTCCATCGCATCCGAGTCGGTCACGTCCGCCAGCTCGACGCGCACATCGATTCCCCGGGCCCGAAGGTCCGCGATTGCGGACTCGGCTTCTGCCTCCGGCTCGCGCCGGCCGTTGAGCACGATCCAGCGCGCACCGCGGTCCGCCAGCCAGCCGGCCGCCAGCAGCCCGATGCCTGCCAGCCCGCCCGTCACCAGGTACGTGCCGTCCTCCCTCAGGCGACCGGTTGCCAGCGGCGGCAACGTCAGCACGATCTTCCCTACCTGGCGACCGGACCGCATGTGCTCCATCGCCGCCGCTGCCTCCGCCATGGGCCAAGCGCCGTGGGGCAGTGGTTGCAGCTCCCCGGCCCCCAGCCGCTGCGTTACGGCTCGCAAGCAGGCCCCGACCCTCGCAGGCTCCTGGGTCACCAGTTGATCCAGCGCCAGCGCGTGGTAGCCGACGTCGGGCCTGACCCTTGCCATCTTGTCGGCACTCCAGACATCGCGCCCAGACAGCTCGACAAACCACCCGCCCTGGCCTAGGCACGACAGGCTCGCCTCGACTAGGCCTGGATCCGCAAGGCTGTTCAGAACGATCTCGACTCCGGCTCCCTCGGTCGCATCGAGCACTTGCTCGCCGAACGCCGCCGTTCCGACGTCAAACGCGTGCTCCACGCCCAGCGACCGCAGGCAGGCGTGCTGCCAAGCGCTGGCAGTCGCAATCACCTTGGCGCCCGCCGCCCGGGCCAACTGAATCGCCGCCAGTCCCACGTCCCCGGCCCCGGCGTGCACCAACACTCGCTGGCCGGCCTGCATTTCGGCAAGCTCGAAGGCAAGGGCCGCCGTTACGAAAGACCTCGGCACCGTCGCCAGCGCCGCTGCCGGCAGCCCGGCGGGTGCCTTTGTGACGAGTTCCTCGCGGGTGAGCGCCTCGGGGCCAAACGCTCCCGAAGCGAGACCGACCACCCGGTCGCCGACCGCCACCGTGTCCACGCCTGGACCGGTCGCCAGCACTTGGCCGGCGAACTCTCGGCCCAAAGCGATGGGCTCGCCGACAATTTCCGTCTCGCTCTGCACGTCGGTGAAGTTCAGCCCCGCCGCGGCGACTGCCACGCGAACCTCGCCGCTTGCCGGCGGAGCCAGCCCTGCGGTCTCAACCGCCAAGCCACGCGGCGCGGCGCCCTCTTTGCGCGCCAAGCGCCAGCCTGGCCCTTGCGGCAACTGCAGGGCTCCGGCCCGCAAGCCACGCACGAGCCGCGCAACGTAGCGCGCCTCCCCGCGGTGCGCTACGTGGGTCTCTTGGTCGGCATGCAGCAACTCGTTCACCAGCGCATCCAACTGGACCCGCCCGCGCGGGTCGAGATCGACCATCCGGGGACGCAACTGCGGCACCTCCAGCGCCGCCGCCGGCCCCAAGCCCCACAGCGTCGACCCCGCCAGCTGGCCGCATCCCTCGCTGTGCACCACTTGTCCCCCACACGTCACGAAGCACACCCCGTCCAGCGGCTTCGCCCCCGCGTCCTCCAGTCCCTGCAGCAGCGCGAGCGCCTCTGCTCCGATGCGGGCCACGTCGTCTCGCATTTCAGCAGTGGAAGCCGCCTCTCCGTGCCCTTCCAGGCCGCTGAGGTGCACCACGCCCCGGAATGGAACGTCCGTTGGCAGATCGTCGCACAGGGAACGCCACGCTTCCCGCTTCGAGGTGTGCATGAAAGCCGAAGTGACTCCAGGCTCTTCCGCCTCCCCGCGCTCCGTGTCCGGCCCAGCCACGATCACCGCCTGGTTGTGCGCGGCCAGCCTGCGGGCCAAGTCCTGGACCAGCGCCGATCCTTCTCCCGCCAGCACCCAAAGGCCCGGCTGCTCCTCAACCTCGACAGGCCCCCGCGCCACGATCACCCCGTGCGAGACCTCCTCGCCGACAGCCGCTTCCAGCACCTCCACCTCGCCGAAGCCTGCCTCCGACAATGCTTGCTTCCATGCACTTGCACCGAGCAGGGCGTGATCGCCCCGATACTTGTCGTCAAACCGCCACCAGCCTTCGAGCAGGCCGAACGTCAGGTCCAGCCACTCTTGCGGCCTCAATACCTCCAGGGCCACCAGCTGCCCCGCCGGTGCCAGCAGTTTCCGGCAATGCTCCAGCGTCTCCCCCAAGTCCCGCGTTGCGTGCAGCACGTTCGCTGCGATCAGCAGGTCGAACCCGTGAGCCTCCAGCCCTTGTCCCGTCGGATCTGCCTCGATGTCCAGCGGACGGTACTCAAGTCCCTGTTGCCGCCCGCCGAAGCGCTCCTCGGCGCTTGCGAAGAAACCGGCCGAGATGTCCGAGTAGACGTAGTCGAAGCTCCCGCTCGGCAGAACTGCCAGCACCTCCGCTGTCGCGCTCCCCGTGCCTGCCCCGACCTCCAGCACCCGCAGCCTGCGGCCTTCCGGCAGGCCAGCGCCCAGCAGCGCCACGATGGCGCCGACCAATTGATTCGCTGCCCGCAGTGCCGGCGCCTCCTGGTACAAATCCGCCGCGCCGCCGCCGTCGCTTCCGAACAGCAGATCCAAGGGGTCGACCCTTCCCCGGAGCACGTCCGCCAAGGCCTGCCCGCAGCGCATCAGCAGGCCCAGTTCGTGCGAGCCGTGCCCGTGCTGTCCCAAGAGCCGCTCCCCCAGAGCCCGCGGCTCTGCCGCCAGACCTTCTGGCAGTGCATCATCCGCACCGGTGGCCACCGTCCAGCCTCGGGGGCCTGCCGCCTTTGGTGTCAGCACGCCGGCCTCCGCCAACATGTGCAGCAGGCGCAGGAACAGCTTCTCGTGGTCAGCCACCACCTTCAGCTGTTTTCGCAAGTCCGACGGATCCACGACCGCCCCTGCCTCGCGCCGCCAGCCCAAGCCATCCAGGCTCGCCAACGCATACGACCTCGCCAGACGGCCCAAATCCGTGAACAAGGCATCCCACGAGGCCGGCGCAACCCCCGCTGCCTCAAGGCTCTGGGCAAAGCTGCCCCGGAGCTTGCTCGCTTCGGTCGGTCGTGCCAGGAAATCGGCTGGGCAGATCCCGCTCACATGCGGTCGTCTCCGCCACGCCACCTCGTACAGCAGATCCTCGACATCCTCGGCCGCTGACAACAGCGCCACGCGTGTCACCCGTCTCAACACGAGCCCGCTGATGCCGCCTATCTGCGCGCCCTCCGGGTCGAAGAACGCCAGGTCCGCAACCAATGTCTGGGATGCCTCCGCATTGTCAAGGCCCGCGCCTTCGCGAGTTCGCCTTTCGGCGTGACACACCACCCGCTCGGGCAGGGCTCTGTGCAGCCGCAACCGATCCCAGCCGAGGGGCACGTAGGTGCCCCCCTCCGAGCTTTCGCTTTCGCCGAAGTTTGACATGGCGGCAACTATTTGGATGCATCCATCAAGCTGCGCAGGGTGCACGAGCGAAGCTCCCCTGTCCAACTCGGGTGACAGCACAATCTCGCCGATGGATTGGTCCGGCCCCGACCAGGCCGCTTCCACCGCCCGGAACGACGAACCGTACCCGATGCCGCTCTTCGCGAGATTCCCGTAGAGTTCTGGCACTCCGACGGGTGACAGGCTTTCCTTGAGTTCCTGCAGGTCGGTCTCACTCTCTTCGGCCGCCGCGCACGGCACCGCGCGGGCAGTCGCGTGCAGAGTCCATGTCCCGGCCTCCAGGGCCTTGCTATAAATGCTCACTTCACGGGCGGCGGACCGTCCAGGGCGGCCCACCACAACCTGCACGGTCTGCTCCGGGGCGCCGCCGTCGCTGTCCGGATCCGCATCGCCCAGAACCAAGGGAGCGAGTATCTGCAGCTGTTCAATCTCCGCCGAGACTGACCCCGAGGTCAGCGCGGCCGCCTCGGCAGCCGCGGCCCCATACTGGGCCGCCGGCGCAACGACCAGTCCGAACACCCGGTGATCTGCCAGCCACTCCGGAGCAGTCGCCGAAAGCTCGTTCTCGAAGGTGACCTCCCCATGCGCGGAGTCCCGCCGCGTGCCCAGGAGCCCGTGCCCGCCGCTCGCCACGTGAGGCTTTGGCGCGGCCACCCAATAACGCTGGCGCTGGAACGGATACATGGGCAGTGGAATCCTTCGCCGAGTCTCGCCTGCGAACAGTCCCTCGAAGTCGAGCGGGGCCCCGGCTTCGTACGCCCGGGCCGCCGCTTCCGCGAACGCGCTCTGCTCGCCTGCTGCCTTTCGCTGGGTGGCTATCACCGCCAGTTCCGTGGCCGTCCCGTCAGCGGCTCGAGCCGGCCAAGCCTGCTCGACCAACGGACCCAGCACCGGATCCGGCCCTATCTCGATGACAAGCTCCGCGCCCAGGTCCGCCAGAGCCGCGATCCCCTCCCCGAACGCTACCGGTGACCGGGCCTGCAGTCTCCAGTAGGCCCCGTCCAGTTGTTCCCTGTCTCGGATCGCCCGCCCGGTCACGTTGCTGATCACGGGCGCCGACGGGGGTTCCGTTGCAAGCATGCTCGCCGCCGCCTCGATCTCGTCCAGCACCGGATCCATCAGCCCGCTGTGAAACGCTTGGCTTGTGTTCAGCGGGACGACCCGCACGCCCGCGCTCTTGAACCGCTCTGCAAACGCCGCCACATCCGCCCGCGGTCCGGAAACCACCCGGTGCGTCCCGTTCTCCGCGGCCAGGCTCAGGCCCACGCCCTCTGTCGCAGCATTGTGCTCCGTCAGTGCGATCGCCACGCGTTCGGGAGAATCGAAGACTGCCAGCATCGTGCCCGCGGCCGGGCCCTCCACCGGTAGCGACCCCATCAGCTCTCCCCTCGCCGCCGCGAACCGCAGCCCGTCTTCCAGCCCGAACACCCCCGCTACCTGCGCCGCCGCTATCTCCCCCACGCTGTGCCCTAGCACTGCCGCCGGCCGTACTCCCACGCTCTTCCACAGCGCAGCCAGCGCGCACTCCAGCGCGTAGAGCGCGGGTTGCGTCCAAGCCGTGCTGTCGATATCCCCCGCTGCTCCCGCCGATCCAAACATGACCTCCAACAAGGACACTCCGCGCAGCTGCCGGATCTCCTGCTCGCAACGGTCTAGGACCTCCCGAACCACTGGCTCGCTCTCGTATAGCGACCGTCCCATGCCGTCCCATTGGCTGCCTTGACCCGCGAACACGAACGCAACTTTCGGCTCCTCAACCGCCTCGCGCCCCTGCCCGCCCGCGATCAGTTGGTCGAGACTCTTCTGCAAGTCCTCCACCCCTGTGAAGACGAGACCGGCTCTGTGGTGGAAGTGGGCCCGGCTAACGGCGGCGTTCCAGGCCACGTCGGCAACCGGCGGATCGGACGGGGAGCCAGCCTCCCCGGTGGGCCACTGGCCAGGCGAGAGCCATTGGTCCGACCCGTGTTCCAGCCACGACCGATACTGAACCGCCAGAGCGCGGAGCGCACCTTGCGACCGACCCGACAACGGCAGCAAGCGTGCCTTGCGCGGTTGCAGTCCATCTTCCGTCGGTGGCCGGGGTCCGGTCGGCTGCGTTGAAGCCGTGACGGATCCTGCCGAAGGCACCTGCGCGTCTGCGTCGGTAACCGCGTGCCCCTCGACGATGACATGCGCATTGGTGCCAGAGATGCCAAACGAACTCACACCGGCGCGCAGCGGGTGCCCGGGTGACGCTGGCCAGGGAAGGGCCTCTGTCGTGACCCGCACGGGGAGTCCGCTCCAATCAATTCGCGGGCTCGGAGTTTGAAGGTTCAAGTGCTTCGGGATCAGGCCCCGCTGCAGGGAGAGCACGACCTTGATCAGGCCCGCGATGCCCGCAGCCGCCTCGAGATGGCCGACATTGGGCTTCACCGAGCCGATCAGCAGCGGTCGCTCGGCCGGTCGGCCGCGTCCATACACCGCGGCAGCGGCGTGGACTTCCACTGGGTCTCCAAGCTCTGTGCCCGTTCCGTGCGCTTCGAGGTAGTCCACGTCGGCCGGTTTCAGCCCGGAGCGATCGAGTGCTTCTTCGATCACCCTCTGCTGGGCGGTCCCGTTCGGAACGGTCAGCCCTGCGCTCGCTCCGTCCTGGTTTATTGCCGACCCCCGCAGCACGGCCCAGATCCGGTCCCCGTCAGCCTTGGCCTCGGAGAGGCGCTTGAGCACCACGATCCCGCAGCCCTCTCCCCGCACGTACCCGTCGGCCGATGCGTCAAACGTCTTGCACCGCCCGTCCCGCGCGATCGCGCCGGCCTTGGCAAAGGTTTCCGCCGATGTTGTTGTGAGGATCGCGTTCACTCCGCCGGCGAGCGCTAAGTCCACCTCGCCCCGCTGCAGGGCTGCCATGGCCTGATGGACGGCAACGAGCGACGATGAGCAGGCGGTGTCCACCGCCACTGCCGGACCCTGGAGGCCCAGCGAAAAAGCGATCCGTCCGATTGCTGTGCTGCCAAGGCTGCCGGTGGCGGAATACAGGCCCGCCGCCTCTTCGCCGGCCCGCAGGACAAGCTCCCGATAGTCGCTTCCGGCGATCCCGGCGTACACCCCCGTCCGACTCCCCGCCAGGCCAGCCGCCGAAAGCCCTGCCTCTTCAATCGCATGCCAAGTGGTCTCCAGCAGGATTCGATGCTGCGGGTCCATCAAGCGTGCCTCCGGAGGTGTGATCCGGAAGAATGCCGCGTCGAACTGGTCGATCCCCTCGATGAACCCGCCCCAGCGGAGGCCGTCATTGCCCTGGCTCTCGCCCCGGTCCTGGAATGCTCCGAGGCGGACCCGCGAATCGGGTCGGCCATGGACCACCGAGCTTTCGCCCAACTCCAACTGCCGCCAGAAGGCAGCCAGGCCATCCCCCTGCGGGAATCGGCATGCCATGCCCACGATCGCTATCGATTCGCTGTCGTGCTGCGCTGGCGCGCGCTCCCCTAAGACCTGCGGCCGCTGATCCTCGACCAGTCCCAGCTCCGCGGTCAGGTGGCGGGCCAGGGCGTTGATGTCAGGATGGTCGAACACGAGGCTGCTGGACGCATGGTGTTCGCCAGCCAAGGCTCGGTTCAGCCGATTGGTCAGTTCCACGGCCATCAGCGAATCCATGCCCAGATCGAAGAAGCCCACCGACGGGTCGGGAGGAGCGGGGAGGCCAAGCACCGCCTGCGACTCGGCCTGAAGCAGGGCTGTCAGCAGCTGCACGCGCTCTTCCTCTGGCGCATTCCGCAGGCGTGACACCATGTCGCCGGCCTGTGTTCCGAGTCCGGTCACTCGCTGGGTGCCAGCGAGCAGCTCCCCTAGCAGCTGGCTGTCCTTCAGATGCACGGAGAATTGTTGCCAGTCCACCGGAGCCGCCATGCTGGCCGGCAAGTCCTGTCGAACCAGCCACGAGAAGGCCCGCATTCCGCGTGATGCCGCAATCCAGCCGATCCCGAGCCTCTTGAAGCGGCTGTGAAGCCTGTCCCGCTGCTCCGCCGCTTCGCCGATCTCCGACCATGGGCCCCACGCGATCGACTGGCCGGAAAGGCCCATCGAACGGCGGTGGCGTACCAAGTGGTCCAAGAAAGCGTTCGCCGCCGCGTGGTTGGCCTGGCCCGGGCTGCCGAGCACGCCGGCCGCACTTGAGAAAAGGATAAAGAGATCCAAGTCTCTCGAAGCGGTGGCCCTGTGCAATTGCCACGCGCCCAGAACCTTGGGGCTCAGGACGCGCTCGAACCTCTCCCAGTCTTGGTTGGCCAGTGACGCGTCGGCGATCACCCCGACGCTATGGATCACTCCCGCCAGCGGCGGCATCGCCGCTTCGATCCGCTCGAGCATCGCGTCCACGGCCCCGGAGTCGGTCACGTCCGCCAGTTCGACGCGCACTTCGACACCGCGCTCCCGAAGGCCCGTGATCGCCGCTTGGGCCTCCGGCCCGGGCTCCCGCCGGCCGTTCAGCACGATCCAGCGCGCCCCGCGGTCCGCCAGCCAGCCAGCCGCAAGTTGCCCTATCCCGGAGAGCCCGCCTGTTACCAGGTAAGTGCCGTCCTGCCGCAGCCCGACAACCGTCAGCGGTGGAAACCTGAGCACGATCTTGCCCGTGTGGCGCCCCGACCGCATGTGCTCCATGGCCGCTGCCGCCTCCGCCAGGGGCCACGCGCTGTATTCCAGCGGTCGCAGCTCCCCCAGTTCGACACGCTGCATCACCTTTCGGAGCACCGCGCCGACGGTGGCCGGCTCATCGATCACGAGTTGGTCCACGGCCAAGACGCGGTAGCCGACATCCGGCCTCGCCGCTTCCATCCGCTCTCCGCTCCAGATGTCACGCTTGCCGATCTCGACGAAGCGGCCGCCCACGCCTAGGCACGACAGGCTCGCTTCGATGAAGCCCGGCCCCGTCAGGCTGTTCAGGACCATCGAGACCCCGGCACCCTCTGTCAGGGCGAGGATTTCCTCGCCGAACTCCGTCGATCGGCTGTCGAACACGTGCTCGACTCCCAAGGACCGCAGGTGGTCGCGCTTCCCGGAACTCGCAGTGGCGATCACGACCGCCCCCAGCGCGCCCGCCACTTGGATGGCCGCCTGGCCCACTCCCCCGGCCGCGGCATGTACCAATACGCGCTCTCCCGGCTTCACGCCAGCCAGCTCAAAGGCCAGCGCCGCGGTCACGAACGTTATCGGCACGGTTGCCAACTCTGCCACCGGCATTCCTGCGGGTGCTTTCGCGACCAGTTCCTCGCGCGTGACGACTTCAGAAGCGAAGGCGCCTCCTGCCAGACCGGCCACCCGGTCGCCGACCGCCAGCGCGGTGACTCCCGGACCCGTGGCAGTCACTTGGCCGCAGAACTCCGATCCCAGGGGAACGTGGGCGTCGACTAGGCCCATCGCGATCAGAACGTCTTTGAAATTCAGCCCTGCCGCGGTCACTTGCACGCGGACCTCGCCGGGCCCGGGGGCGGCCAGCTCAGCCGGCCCTGCCTGCAGGTCGGCCAAGACCCCGTCCGGATCGCGTGCCAAGCGCCAAGCCGAATCCTCTGGCAGTCGCAACCACCCTGTCCCAGCGCTGCGTGCCAGTCGGGCGGCATAGCGCCTGTCGCCGCGGTGAGCCACTTGGGCATCCCGGTCGGAATGCAGCAACTCGTCCGCGAGCATTTCGGCGCGCACCGTCTGAGACGGGTCGAGGTCCACCAGCCGCGGATACAACTGCGGCGCTTCCAGCGCCACTGTCTTGCCCAGGCCCCACAGCGTCGCCCCAGCCAACTGGCCGCCTCGCTCGCGCTCGACCACTTGCGCGCCAAGCGTCACGAACCACAGCCCGTCCGCGGGCTCAACGGCCGCGTCCAGCAGTCCCTGCACCAGCGCCAATGCCTCCGAGCCCACTCGGGTTGTGTCATGCGCCAATTCCTCGGTCGTGGCCGCTTGTCCGCACCCCGTCAGCGCACCCAGATGCACGACGCCCCGCAACGGGGGCCCGGCGGGCAAGTCCTCCAGCAGCGAACGCCAGGCCTCGCGCTTCGCTGGATCGACATATGCCGCCGTGATGCCCGGCGGCGGCACTTCGGACGCGTCGCCGCCCGCCACGATCACTGCCTGATTGCGCGTGACCAGCGCCTCGGCCAGTTCCCGAACCAGTTCCGACCCTTCGCCTGCCAACACCCACAGGCCAGCGGCCTCTTCGACCTCGAGAGGCCCCCGCGCCACGATCACGCCGTGCGCGACCACGTCCCCGACACCCCCCTCAAGCACCTCCACGCTGCCGAAACCCGCCTCCGCCAGGGCCTGCCGCCAAACGTCCGCCTCCACCACGGCGTGCTCGTCCCGGTAGCGGTCATCGAACCGCCACCAGCCCTCCAGCAACCCGAACGTCAGGTCCAGCCACCCTTGCGGTTGCAAGGTCTCCAGCGCTACCAGCTGCCCGGCCGGCGCCAGCAGACCACGGCAGTGCGCCAGCGTCCGCTCCAGATCCCGCGTCGCGTGCAACACATTGCCGGCGATCACGAGGTCATACCCGTGCGCATCCAATCCCTGTGCCGTCGGGTCCGCCTCGATGTCCAGCGCGCGGTACTCAATGCCCGGGAATGCGGAACCGAACCGTTCCGCTGCCTCCGCAAAGAACCCCGCCGAGATGTCCGTGTAGGCGTAGTCAAACCGCCCCTTCGGGAGCGCTGCCAGCACCTCCGCCGTCGCGCTGCCCGTGCCGGCACCTACTTCCAGCACCCGCAGACGCCGTTCCTCCGGCAAGCCTGCCACTAGCAACTTGACCGCGGCACCCAGCATGCGGTTCGCGGCCCGCAGCAACGGTGCTTCCCGGTACAGCTCGGCCGCCCCGCAGCCCTCATCGCCGAAGAGCAGATCCAACGGATCCGCCCGCCCCCGTAACACCTCCGCCAATGCTCCCCCGCAGCGCATCAGCAGACCCAGCTCGTGGGTGGCCTGCAAGTGCCTCTCCGCCAGGCTCTCGCCCAGCCCGGCGGGTGACTCCACCAGGCCATCGGGCAGGGTCTCTCCCGCACCCACGGCCACCACCCACTCGCGGGATTTCGCCCCACTCCTCTGCAAGACCCCGGCCTCCGCCAGCATCCCCAGCAGGCACTGCAGCAAGCGCTTGTGGCCCGCTACCACCCGCAACTCTCTGCGCAAACGCGACGGATCGACCGCCGCCCCTCTCTCGCGGTGCCAGCCCAATGCCTCCAGAGCCGCCAGAGCGTACGATCGCGACAATCGTTCCATGTCCCCGGGCAGTGCCTCCCAAGCCCCCCGCGGCACGCCTTCCGCCTCCAACCAATCGGCAAAGCTGCCGTGCAATTCGCCCACCGCTTGAGGCTCCGCCAGGAATCCACCCGACTGCATCCCCACCGGCCAGGACCGCTCCCGCCAGACCACCTCGTACAGCAGGTCCTGCACGCCCTCCGTGGCCGACAGCAGGGCCGCCCGCGTCGCCCGCTTCAGCACCAACCCCCGGATCCCTGCCAGCGGCGCGCCTTGCGCGTCGTAGAGCCCGATGTCCGCGACCAATGTCTCGGCTGCCCCGGCCCCCGCAGAGTCTTGGCGGCCGGCCCCGCGCATGCGCACGTGGCAGACCACCGCCCCGGTCACGGGGCCGCCCAGCCACAGGCTTTCCCAGCCGAAGGGCATGTAGGTGTCGGCAGCACCCGTGCCGGTGGCACCCTGCGCGGCGCCAACCAGTTGCAGGCACGCGTCCAGCTGTGCCGGATGCAGCAGCAGTCCGCCCGAGTCCAGTTCCGGCGCCAGCACTACCTCGCCGACGGCCTCCCCGGGGCCGCTCCAAGCTGCTGCCAGCCCGCGGAATGCCGGGCCGTACTCGATTCCGCGCTCCGCCATGCCTCGGTAGAGGTCCTGCAGGTCCACGCGGGCCAAGCCACTCTTCAGCGCCCCTAGATCAAGCTCCTGGCCTGCGCCCGCTTCGCCGGCCGTCAAGCGCGCCTTGGCATGCAACCGCCACGAAGTCTCCTCGCGGCCCTTGCTGTAGACCTCGAAGACTCGCCCGGAAGAGTCCCCCGGTCCGTCCAAGACCACCTGCACGGTCCGACCCTCTCCGTCGGCCGCTTCATCCGGCGTCTCCCCGGCCAGCACCAACGGCTCGTGCAGTTGTAGGTCCTCCAGAGCTGCCGTGCCGCTGCCACCGGCCAGCCTGGCCACTTCCAGGCCCAGCGCACCGTACAGGGCTCCCGGCACCACGACCGTGCCGAACACCCGATGGTCAGCCAGCCAGGCCGGGTCGCTGGCATGCAGCTCCGTCTCGTACGTGAGCCCGCCGCGCGCCGAATCCAGGCGCGCGCCCAGCAGCGCATGGCCCCGGCCCGGCCCCCGCCGCGTGCGTGTCCGCACCCAGAACCGCTCCCGCTGGAACGGGTAGCCCGGTAGCGACACCCGCCGCCGGCTCTCGCCCGCGAACAGGCCCTCGAAGGAGAGCTCCGCTCCCGCCTCGTATGCCCGGGCTGCCGCCTGCACAAAGCCGCCGGCCGCTCCTGCCTCCTTCCCTAGGCTTGCGACGATGGCCGGGGCGGGCGCCGCACCATCGCCGCTGCCCGCCGGCCAGGCCGCCTCGACCAAGGGGCTGAGGACCGCTTGCGGGCCGATCTCGACCACCAAGTCCACCCCGGCCTCCGCCAGCGCCTCCACGCCGGCCGCAAACGCCACCGGCTCGCGTGCCTGCCGCCGCCAGTACGCTCCTTCCAGCCGCTCGCCCTCTCCCACCGCGCGGCCTGTCACGTTGCTCACCAGCGCCACTGACGGCGCCTGCGCGACCAGCCCCGCCAGCGCCCCCTCGATGCCCTCCAGCGCCGGCTCCATCAACTCGCTGTGAAACGCGTGGCTGGTGTTCAGACGCGCCACCCGCACGCCGGCCTGCTCGAAGCTCTCCGCCAGCGCCTCCACCTCCGCCCGCGGGCCGCTCACCACGCGGTGCGTGCCGTTCTCCGCCGCCAGGCTCAGCCCCGCCCCCTCCAGCCCCGCGTTGCGCTCCGCCAGCGCCTCCGCCACCCGCTGCGGCGATGCGAACACCGCCAGCATGGCCCCGGCCGCCCGCCCCTCGGCCGGCAGCGATCCCATCAGCTCGCCCCGCGCCGCCGCGAACCGCAGGCCGTCCTCCAGCCCGAACACGCCTGCCGCGTGCGCCGCCGCGATCTCTCCCACGCTGTGCCCCAGCACGGCCGCCGGCCGCACGCCCACGCTGGCCCACTGCGCCGCCAGCGCGCACTCCAGCGCATACAGCGCCGGCTGCGTCCAGGCCGTGTCGTCCAGATCCCCCGCCGCGCCCGGCTGCCCGAACATCACCTCCAGCAGGGACGCTCCCCGCAGCTCGCGCAGCTCGCGCTCGCAGCGCTCCAGCACCTCCCGCGCCACCGGCTCCCGCTCGTACAGCAAGCGCCCCATCCCGGCCCACTGGCTGCCTTGCCCCGTGAACACGAAGCCCACCTTCGGCGCCCGGCCGGCCCGCGCGATCTCGCGCTCCTCGACCAATGCTTCCAATCCCGCCCGCAGCTCTTCCAAGTCGCCGTGCACCAATCCCGCCCGGTACCGGAAATGGGCGCGCCCGGCCGCTGCCGTCCAGGCCATGTCCGCCAGCAGCGCGCCCGAGCTCTCGCTCCCTTCCGCCAGCTCGCCGCTCCGGCTGCCCAGCCACGCCAGGTAGCGGCCCGCCAGCTCCCGCACCGCCTGCGCCGACCTCCCCGACAGCGGCAGCAGCCGCCGCCCGCGCGGCTCCAGGGCTGCCTCGCCGTCCCGCGCTCCCGGCGCCGCCTCCACCGCAAGCCCCCGTCCGGCCGCCTCCGCCGCGGGGGCCTCCAAGATCACGTGCGCGTTGGTCCCCGAGAACCCGAACGAGCTCACCCCGGCCCGGGCCGGCCGGCCCGGCCGCTCCGGCCACGGCCCCGCCTCTGCCGTGACCTCGACCGGCAGGCCCGCCCAATCGATGCGCGGGTTCGGCTTCCGGAAATGCAGGTGCCTAGGGAGCGTCCCGCGCTCCATCGACAGCACCACCTTGATCAGCCCGGCGATCCCCGCCGCCGCCTCCAGGTGGCCGACGTTTGTCTTCACCGAGCCGACCAGCAGCGGCCGGCCCGGCTCCCGGCCCGGCCCGTAGGCCGCAGCCGCCGCCTGCACCTCGATCGGGTCCCCCAGCTCGGTCCCCGTGCCGTGCGCCTCCAGGTAGTCCACGTCCGCCGGCTGCAGGCCCGCCCGCGCCAGCGCCTCCCCGATCACCCGCTCCTGGGCCGGCCCGTTGGGCACCGTCAGGCCCGCGCTCGCGCCGTCCTGGTTGACGGCCGAGCCGCGGATCACCGCCCAGATCCGGTCCCCGTCCGCGCGCGCCTCGCGCAGGCGCTTGAGCACCACGACCCCGCAGCCCTCGCCGCGCACGTACCCGTCGGCCGCCGCGTCGAAGGTCTTGCAGCGCCCGTCCGCCGCCAGCATGCCCCCCTTGCTGAAGACCTCGGTGCCGCTCGCGGACAGGATCGCGTTCACGCCGCCGGCCAGCGCCAGGTCCGCCTCGCCCCGCTCCAGGGCCGCAGTCGCCTGGTGGATCGCCACCAGCGACGACGAGCAGGCCGTGTCCACGGCCATCGCCGGCCCTTCCAGCCCCAGCGTGAAGGCCACCCGCCCGATCGCCGTGCTGGCCGACGTGCCGGTCGCAACGTGGAGGCCGGCGATCTCCCGGCCCGCGCGATCGATCAGGCGCGAATAGTCGCTGCTCGCGATCCCCACGTACACTCCGGATCGACCGCCTTTCAGCCGGCCCGGGGCGATTCCCGCCTCCTCCAATGCCAGCCAGCTGGTCTCCAGCAACAGGCGCTGCTGCGGGTCCAGCAATTCCGCTTCCACCGGGGCTATGCGGAAGAACTCCGCGTCGAACTGGTCGATGCCCTCGACGAACGCACCCCAGCGGCGGACGTCCTCCTCGCGCAGGCCTCCCTCGAAGTCCTCTTCCGCCGGACCGACCGGGGACCCCTGGCGCCCCGCCGTCACCGCGCACCGAGCCTCCTCCAGCTGGCTCCAGAATGCGGACAGGTCCTGCGCTCCCGGGAATCGGCACGCCATCCCCACGATCGCGACCCCGTCCTCCCGAACTTGCGATGGGACGGGCTGTTGCCGCTCGGCGACGGCTTCCTCGATCCCTGTCAGCTTCGTGCCAAGATGCTGCGCCAAGGTCGCAATGTCGGGGTAGTCAAAGAGCACCGTGCTAGATGCCTTGTGCTCCCCGCCAAGCGCCCGGTTCAGGCGGTTCCTCAGCTCAACCGCCATCAGCGAGTCCACGCCCAGGTCGAAGAATCCCGCCGAGACATCGGGAGGCGAGGCCAGTCTTAGCACGGCCTGCACTTCGCCCTGCAGGAAGCTGGCCAGCAGCCCCGCGCGCTCTTCTTTCGGCACTGCCCTCAGGCGCTCCACCAATTCGACTGGGGCCGACTCGCGCTTGGTGGATCTCTCCGAAGCCACGAGTTCGCTCAGCAAGCCTTGGGAGGAGGGCAGGCGGGACGCAAATCGCAGCCAGTCAACCGAGACCGCAACACCGTGCGCCATGCCCCCGCGCACCAGCCGGTCTAGAACGCGCAGGCCCCGCCGGGGAACGATCCAGCCGATGCCGGCGGCGGTCAGTTGTCTCGCAATGCGTGCCCGCTGCTCCTCGGCCTCTCCCACGCCCGACCAGGCCCCCCAGGCGATGGACTGCCCTGCCAGGCCCAGCGAGCGCCGGTGTCGCGCCAGTTGGTCCAAGAACGCGTTCGCCGCTGCGTGGTTCGCCTGGCCCGCGTTCCCCAGCACGCCCGCCGCGCTCGAGAACAGCACGAACAGGTCCAAGTCACGGCGCTCGGTCGCCCGGTGCAATTGCCACGCACCCAAGACCTTCGGTCCCAGCACGCGCTCGAACCGCTCCCAGTCCTGATTGGCCAGTGAGGCGTCCGACAGCACTCCCGCGCTGTGGATCACTCCCGCCAGCGGCGGCATCTCCGCATCGATCCGCGCCAACATCCCGTCCACGGCCCCGCCATCGCTCACGTCCGCCAGTTCCACGCGCACTTCCACGCCCCGACTCCGCAGAGCCGCGATCGCCGCCTCGGCTTCTCCGTCCGGCTCCCGCCGGCCGTTCAGCACGATCCAGCGGGCGCCTCGGTCCGCCAGCCAGCCCGCCACCAGCAACCCGATCCCCGCCAGCCCGCCTGTCACCAGGTACGTGCCGTCCTGCCGCAATGAACCAACCGCGAGGGGTGGCAGCCGCAACACGATCTTGCCCGTGTGGAGCCCTGACCGCATGTGCCCCATCGCCACCCCTGTCTCCGCCAGCGGCCACGCGCTGAAGGGCAGCGGTTCCAGATCCCCGGCCTCCATGCGGTCCATCACGGCCCGCAGCACGGTCCCGACCCTCGCCGGATCTTTGCTCGCCAGTTCATCCAGCGCGAGCACGTGGTAGTCGACGTCTGGCCTTGCCGCCGCCATCCGCTCTTGGCTCCAGATATCGCGCCTGCCAATCTCAACGAACCGGCCGCCCGGTCCCAAGCACGCCAAGCTGGCCTCGATGAAGCCCGGACCGGTCAGGCTGTTGAGCACCATCCCGACCCCCGCGCCCTCCGTGACAGCCTGAATCTTCTCGCCAAACTCCGTCGACCGGCTGTCGAACACGTGCTCCACGCCCAAGGACTGCAGAAAGGCGCGCTTGCGGGCACTGGCCGTCGCGATCACCTTCACGCCCGCCGCCCGTGCCAGCTGGATCGCCGCCAGTCCAACGCCCCCGGCCCCGGCGTGCACCAACACTCGCTCGCCCGCCTCCACGCCCGCCAGTTCAAACGCCAGCGCTGCGGTCGCGAATGTTGTCGGCAGCGTTGCCAACTCCGCCGCAGGCATTCCGGCGGGGGCCTTCGCGACTAGTTCTTCGGGCGTGACAATCTCCGGCCCGAAGGCCCCGGAGCAAAGACCGGCCACGCGGTCTCCGACTGCCACAGCGCTCACCGCCGGACCGGTCGCCACCACCGAACCGCAGAACTCCGCTCCCAGCGGAGCCTGCACGTCCACGATTCCCATCGCGATCAGTACGTCTTTGAAATTCAGCCCTGCCGCGGTGACTGCCACGCGGATCTCGCCCGGCCCCGGCGCTTCCAGCCCCGCCGGTTCAACCCTCAGGGCGTCTAAGTCTCCGCCCGGGTCCCTCGCCAAGCGCCAGCCCGGCTCCTCCGGCAGTTGCATGCCCGCGGACCGCATGCCGCGCACCAACCGCGCAATATGACGCGTCGCACCCCGGTGGGCCACGTGCGTTTCCCGGCCCCCGTGCAACAATTCGTCCGCCAGCCTGTCCGGCCGCGCCGGCTCCCGCGGGTCGAGATCCACCATCCGGGGGCCCAGCTGCGGCGCTTCCAACGCCAGCGTCTTGCCCAGCCCCCACAGCGTCGAACCCGCCAAGTGCCCGCCTCGCTCGTGCTGCACCACCTGGCCGCCGCGGGTCACGAACCACAGTCCATCCCCCGGCTCCGCGGCCGCGTCCAGCAGCCCCTGCACCAACGCCAACGCTTCCGAGCCGATTCGGGCCGCATCGTGCTTAAGCTCCGCCGTCGTGGCAGCCTCTCCGTGACCCGCTACCGCACCTAGGTGCACGACGCCTCGCAGCGGGGGCCCAGCGGGGAGGTCCTCCAACAGGGAACGCCAGGCGTCTCGCCTGGCCGGATCCACGTACGCCCAGGTGACCCCCTCCACCGGTGCCCCCGGGTCCGCTGCCTCCGGACCCGCCACGATAACCGCCTGGTTGCGCGTCACCAGCGCTTCGGCCAGTTCCCGAACCAGTTCCGCCCCTTCGCCGGCCAGCACCCACAGGCCCGCTGTCTCGTCGACCTCGACTGGCCCCCGCGCCACGATCAGGCCGTGTGCGGCCGCGTCCCCGACACCAGCCTCGAGCACTTCCACCTCGCTGAACCCCGCGTTCTCGAGGGCTCGTCGCCACACGCCCGGCTCCACCACGGCGTGCTCGTCCCGGTACCGGTCATCGAACCGCCACAGGCCCGCCTGTAACCCAACGGTCAGGTCCAGCCACCCTTGTGGTTGTAAGGCCTCCAGCAATACCAACTGTCCTGCCGGCGCCAGCAGGCCACGGCAATGCGCCAGCGTCCTCTCCAAGTCCCGCGTCGCGTGCAACACGTTCGCCGCGACCACCAAGTCATACCCGTGCGACTCCAGGCCCTGCACTGCAGGATCGGATTCGATGTCCAGCACGCAGTATTCGATCTCGGAGAAGTTGGGGCCAAACCGTTCCTCGGCTGCCGCAAAGAGGTCGGCCGAGGTGTCCGTCCAGGCGTAGTCGAACCTGCCCTCCGGCAGCCCTGCGAGTACCTCCGCTGTCGCGCCCCCCGCTCCGGCCCCCACCTCCAGCACCCGCAGCCGCCGCCCCTCCGGCAAGCCTGCCACCAGCAACTTCACCGCCTCGCCCAGAATGCGGTTCGGCGCCCGCAGCAGGGGTGCATCCGTGTACAGATCCCCAGCTGCGCGACCCTCGCCGCCGTAGAGCAGCTCCGGGGGGTCCGCCCGTCCCCGCAACACCTCCGCCAACGCTTCCCCGCAGCGCATCAGCAGGCCCAGCTCGTGCGAGGCGTGCGGGTGCCGCTCCAACAGCCGCTCGCCAAGGGCTGCCGGAGCTTCCGCCAATCCTCCCGGCAGGGCTTCCCCGGCACCCGTGGTGACCACCCAGCCCCCGGAGCCTGCCGGCCCCGCCTCCAGAACACCGGCTTCGGCCAGCATCCCCAACAAGCGCCTCAGCAGGCGCCCGTGCTCCGCTATCGCGCGCAGCTCTCTCCGCAGCAGTGACGGCTCCACCGCCGCCCATTTCTGGCGGTTCCAGCCCAACTCTTCCAACCCCGCCAGAGCGTACGATCGAGACAGCCGTTCAAGATCGCCCTGCAGAGCTTCCCAAGACCCGGGCGGCACGCCTTCCGCTTCCAGCCACCTGGCAAAACTGCCTTGGAGGCCGCCCACCGCCTGAGGGTCCGCCAAGAATCCAGCCGATTGCAGCTCCGCCGGCCAATAGCGCTGCTGCCAGACCACCTCGTACAGCAGGTCATCCACTCCCTGGGTGGCCGACAGCAATGCTGCACGCGTCGCCCGCTTCAGCACCAACCCCTGGATGCCCCCCAGCGGTGCGCCCCCCTCGTCGTACATCCCAACGTCCGCAACCAATGTCTCGGGGACTTCACCCTCCACATCCCTTGGCGGGCCGCCGTCGCGCATGCGCACCTGGCACACCACCCCCTCGGACACGGGCCCACGCAGCCATAGCCGTTCCCATCCAAACGGCATGTACGTTTCCGAGACAACCCCGCCATCGGCCCACTCCACGGCGCTAACCAACTGGAGGCACGCGTCGAGCAGGGCCGGGTGCAGCAATAGCCCGCCCGAGTCCAGCTCCGGCGGCGGCACCACCTCGCCAACGGCTTCCCCAGGGCCGACCCAGAGCGCTACCAGCCCACGGAATGCCGGACCGTGCTCAATGCCGCGCTGCGCCATGCCCCGGTAGATCTCCTGCGCATCCACGCGTGCCAAGCGCCCTCGTTGCGCCTCCAAGTCGATTGCCCCGCCCGGATCCACCTGGGCGGGATTGAGCCGCGCTCGGGCGTGCAATTGCCACGCGGTCTCGTCAAGGCCCTTGCTGTAGACCTCGAAGCCACGCTCGCGAGACTCGCCCGGCTGGTCCACGACGACCTGCACGGTTCGCCCTTCCGCGCCAGACGCGTCATCCGAAGCCTCCTGTGCCAGCACCAGCGGCTCATGCAGTTGCAAGTCTTCCATCACCACCGCATCGCCAGCGTCGGCCAGCATGGCCGCTTCCAAGCCCAGCGCGCCGTAGAGAGCACCCGGCACCACGACCATCCCAAATACCTGGTGATCGGCCAGCCATCCCGGGTCGCTGGCATACAGCTCGGTTTCGTACGTCAGCCCGCCCCGGGCCGAGTCCCGGCGCACGCCCAGCAACGGATGGCCTTGGCCCGTCTCCCGCCGCCTGTGTCCCAGCACCCAGAATCGATCCCGCCGGAACGGATAGCCCGGCAGAGACACCCGGCGGCGACTCTCGCCCGCGAACAGCCCCTCGAATGCCAGCTCCACTCCCGCCTCGTACGCCCCGGCCGCGGCTTGCGCAAAGCCACTTGCCGCGCCCTCGCCCTGCTGCAGACTTGTGACGATGGCCGGGGCAGGCACTTCCCCGCCGCCGTCGCCCGCCGGCCACGCCGACCCGACCAACGGCCCCAGCACGGCTTGAGGTCCGATCTCGACCACCAGCCCCACGCCAAGCTCCGCCAGAGCCTCCACGCCGGCCGCGAACGCCACCGGCGCGCGCGCCTGCCGCCGCCAGTACGCCCCGTCCAGCCGTTCGCCCTCCTGCACCGCGCGGCCCGTCACATTGCTCACCAGCGCGACCGCCGGCGCCTCGACCGCCAGTCCGGCCAGCGCCTCCTCGATACCCTCTAGCACCGGGTCCATCAGCTCGCTGTGGAAGGCGTGGCTCGTGTTCAGCCGCGCCACCCGTACGCCGGCCTGCTCGAAGCGCTCCGCCAGCGCGTCCACCCCCGCCTTTGGCCCGCTCACCACCCGGTGCGTGCCGTTCTCCGCCGCCAGGCTCAGCCCCGTTCCATCCGATCCCGCGTTGTGCTCCTCCAGGGCGGCCGCCACTTGCTGCGCCGAAGCGAACACTGCCAGCATGGCCCCTTCCGCCGGCAGCGATCCCATCAGCTCGCCCCGCGCCGCCGCGAACCGGAGCCCGTCCTCCAGCCCGAACACGCCTGCCGCCCGCGCCGCCGCGATCTCCCCCACGCTGTGCCCCAGCACGGCCGCAGGCTCCAATCCCACGCTGGCCCATTGTGCCGCCAGCGCGCTCTCCAGCGCGTACAGTGCCGGCTGTGTCCAAGCCGTGTCGTCCAGATCCCCCGCCGCGCCCGGCTGCCCGAACATCACATCCAGCAGGGATGCTCCCCGCAACTCGAGCATCTCCCGCTCGCAGCGGTTCAGCACCTCCCGCACCACGGGCTCGCGCTCGTACAGCGTGCGCCCCATGCCAACCCACTGGCTGCCTTGGCCCGTGAAGACGAAAGCCGTCTTCGGCGCCTGGCCTGCCCGCATCACCTCGCCGCCCGCGGCCAGCTTTTCCAGCCCGGCCTGCAACTCTTCCAAGTCGCCATGCACCAAGCCCGCCCGGTGGGGGAAATGGGTGCGCCCGACCGCCGCCGTCCATGCCATGTCCGCCAGCAGCGAATCCCACTCCCGTTCCCCTGCCGACAGCTCGTCCCGCCGGGCGGCCAGCCACGACAGGTAGCGCGCCGCCAACTCCTGCACCGCCTGCGGCGATCTACCCGACAGCGGCAGCAGCCGTCTCCCGCGCGGCTTGAGGGTTGCAACGGCCTCCCGGACTGCCGGGACCGCCGACACCGCAAGGCCCCGCCTCGCGCCGCCTGGCGCGGGGGCCTCCAGCACCACGTGCGCGTTGGTTCCCGAGAACCCGAACGAGCTCACCCCGGCGCGTGCCGGCCGGCCGGGCGCATCCGGCCACGGCCTCTCCTCCGCCGTGACCTCCACCGGCAGGCCCGCCCAATCGATGCGCGGGTTCGGCGTCTGGAAATGCAGGTGCCGTGGCAGCGTTCCGCGCTCCATCGAGAGCACGACCTTGATCAGCCCGGCGATCCCTGCCGCCGCCTCCAAGTGGCCGACGTTCGTCTTCACCGATCCCAGTAGCAGCGGCCGGTCCGCTTTCCGGCCCGGGCCGTAGGCCGCAGCAGCGGCGTGCACCTCGATCGGGTCTCCCAACTCCGTACCTGTCCCGTGCGCCTCCAGATAGTCGACATCCGCCGGCTGCAAGCCCGCCCTCGCCAGCGCCTCCCCGATGACCCGCTCCTGCGCCGGTCCGTTGGGCACGGTCAATCCTGCGCTGGCCCCGTCTTGGTTCACCGCGGACCCGCGGATCACAGCCCAGATCCGGTCCCCGTCCGCTTGCGCATCGTGCAGGCGTTTGAGCACCACAATCCCGCAGCCCTCGCCCCGCACGAATCCGTTTGCCGCGGCGTCGAAGGTCTTGCAGAGCCCGTCCGCCGCCAGCATCCCTCCCCGCGTGTACACTTCGGTTCCGGTCGCTGAGAGGATGGCATTCACTCCGCCCGCCAGCGCCAAGTCGGTCTCGCCCCGCTCCAGGGCTACAGCTGCCTGGTGGACCGCGACCAGAGATGATGAGCAAGCGGTGTCCACGGCCATAGCGGGCCCCTCTAGCCCAAGCGTGAAGGCCACCCGCCCGATCGCGGTGCTGGCCGCCGTGCCGGTTGCAACGTGGAGGCCGGCGCTCATCCGCCCGGCCCTGTCGATTAGCTCCGCGTAATCGTTGTTGTAGATCCCCAAGTAGACGCCCGATCGACCGCCCTTCAGCCGGCCCGGGTCAATCCCCGCTTCCTCCAGCGCCAGCCAGCTGGTCTCCAGCAAGAGGCGGTGCTGCGGATCGAGCAATTCGGCCTCCACCGGGGCGATCCGGAAGAACTCTGCGTCAAACTCGTCGATTCCGTCGAGGAACGCACCCCAGCGACGAGCGTCCTCTTCGTTCAGCCCCCCTATGAAGTCCTCTTCTGCCGGGCCCACCGCGGAACCTTGGCGCCCCGCGGTCACCGCGCAACGGCCCTCCTCCAGATAGCGCCAGAATGCCGATAGACCCCGCGCTCCCGGGAATCGGCACGCCATCCCCACGATCGCGATCCCACCCTCGCGGGCTTGCAACGGGGTGGGCTGTAGTCGCTCGGTGCCGGCTTCTCCGAGCCCCGCCAACTCCGCGGCCAAGTGCCGGGCCAGGCTCGCAATGTCGGGATAGTCAAAGACGACCGTGCTGGAGGCCTTGTGCTCCGCTCCAAGCGCCCGGTTCAGGCGGTTCCTCAGTTCCACCGCCATCAGCGAGTCCATGCCTAGGTCGAAGAACCCCGCCGAAGTGTCCGGCGGCGAGGCCAGTCGCAGCACGGCCTGCACTTCGCCCTGCAGGAAGCCAGCCAGCAGCCCTTCGCGCTCCCCGGCCGGCACCCCTCTCAGGCGCTCCGCCAATTCGATGGGGCGAGACCCGCGCTCCGCCGCTCTCTCCGAAGCCACCACTTCGCCCAGCAAGTCCTGAGACGCTGGCAGGCGGGATGCGAATCGCGGCCAGTCCACGGAAACCGCCGCGCTGTGCGCCACGTCCTCGCGCACCAGCCTGTCCAGAACGCGCAGTCCCCGGCGGGGAACGATCCAGCCCATGCCGCCAGCCGCCAGCCGTCTTGCAATGCGCTCCCGCTGCTCCTCGGCCTCTCCCACGCCTGACCAAGCTCCCCATGCGATGGACTGCCCCGCCAAGCCCAGCGAGCGCCGGTGCCTTGCCAGTTGGTCCAGGAAAGCGTTCGCCGCCGCGTGATTCGCCTGGCCCGCGTTACCCAGCACGCCCGCCACGCTCGAGAACAGCAAGAACAGGTTCAGGTCCCGGCTCTCGGTTGCCCTGTGCAAGTGCCATGCTCCCAGTACTTTCGGCCGTAACACCCGCTCGAAGCGCTCCCAGTCTTGGTTGGCCAGTGACGCGTCCGCGATGGCTCCCGCGCAATGAATCACTCCTGCCAACGGCGGCATCGCGGCCTCGACCCGCTCCAGCATCCTGTCCACGGCCGCGGAGTCGGTCACGTCTGCCAGCTCGATGCGTACCTCGACACCCCGCTCTCGCAGGGCTCTGACCGCGGCCTCCCCTTTCTCATCCGGCCCGCGTCGGCCGTTCAGCACGATCCAGCGCGCCCCGCGTTCCGCCAGCCAGGCCGCTGCCAGGCGTCCGATCCCAGCCAGGCCGCCTGTCACCAAGTACGTGCCGTCCTCCCGCAGGCCGCCGAGCGCCAGCGGAGGCAGCGTCAGCACGATCTTGCCCGCCTCCCGCCCCGACCGCTTCTGCTCCATTGCCAAAGCCGCGTCCGCCAGCGGCCACGGGCTGTACGGCAGCGGCTCGAGTTCCCCAGCTTCCACGCGCTGCATCACGGCACGCAGCGCTGCACCAACCCTCGCGGGCTCGTCCCTGACGAACGCATGCAGCGCCAGCACTTGGCAGGCCACATCGGGTCTTTCCGCGGCCGCTCCGCTCGGCGTCAAGGTGTCGCTATTGCCAACATCGACGAAGCGACCGCCCTCGCCCAGGCACGAGAGGCTGGCCTCGATAAGTCCCCGTCCCGACAGGCTGTTCACCACCATTGCGACGCCCGCGCCCTCGGTCGCTGCGAGGACCTCCTCGGCAAACGCCGGCGTTCCGCTGTCGAACACGTGCTCGACCCCCAGAGCTCGCAAGTGCGCGCGCTTGCCGGCACTTGCCGTCGCGATCACCCGGGCGCCTGCCAACCTTGCCAGGCGGACCGCCGCCAGGCCCAAGTCCCCGTCCGCGGCGTGCACCAGCACCCGCTCGTCCTCCTGCAGGCTTGCCAGTTCGAAGGCCAGCGCAGCCGTCACGTACGCCACCGGGACGGTTGCCAGGGCGGCCGCCGGCATTGCGGCGGGTGCCCTCGCGACCAGTTCTTCGCGCGTGACGACCTCAGGCCCGAACGCTCCGGCGCCAAGACCGACCACCCGGTCCCCAATCGCCACAGCCGTCACATCGGAACCGGCCGCAACCACGCGACCACAGAACTCTCCGCCGAGCGCGTTCTGGGTGGTGGCTTCCGCAGGGATGAGCGCATCGGCGGAATTCATTCCCGCCGCGGCTATGCACACGCGGACCTCGCCCGGTTCCAGCCCTGCCAGTCCCGACGCTTCAACCCTGAGATCCTCCAACGCCCCGCTGTGGTCGCGGGCCAAGCGCCAACCCCGCTCTTCCGGCAACTGAACGCTGGCGGGACGCAAACCACGAACCAAGCGCGCGACACGGCGCGTCGCGCCGCGGTGGGCCACGTGTGTCGCTCGGCCGGAATGCAGCAACTCGTCCGCGAGCCGTTCTGTCGCCACCGGCTCCCGTGGATCGAGATCGACCATGCGCGCATGCAACTGCGGCGCTTCCAGCGCCACTGTCTTGCCCAGGCCCCACAGCGTCGCCCCAGCCAACTGGCCGCCTCGCTCGCGCTCGACCACTTGCGCGCCAAGCGTCACGAACCACAGCCCGTCCGCGGGCTCAACGGCCGCGTCCAGCAGTCCCTGCACCAGCGCCAATGCCTCCGAGCCCACCCGGGCTGCGTCATGCGCCAGTTCCCCTGTCGCGGCCCCTGCTCCGTGACCTGTCAGCGCACCCAAGTGCACGATGCCCCGCAACGGCGTCCCGACGGGCAAATCCTCCAGCAGCGAACGCCAGGCCTCGCGCTTCGCTGGATCGACATACGCTGCAGTAACGCCCGGCGGCGGCGCGTCGGCCGCGTCCCCGCCCGCCACAATCACCGCCTGATTGCGCGTGACCAACGCCTCGGCCAGTTCCAGAACCAGTCCCGACCCTTCGCCTGCCAGCACCCACAGGCCACCGGCCTCTTCGACCTCGAGAGGCCCCCGCGCCACGATCACGCCGTGCGCGGCCGCGTCCCCGACGCCCCCCTCAAGCACCTCCGCGCTGCCGAATCCCGCCTCCGCCAGAGCCTGCCGCCACACGCCCGCCTCCACCACGGCGTGCTCGTCCCGGTACCGGTCATCAAACCGCCACCAGCCCTCCAGCAACCCGAACGTCAGATCCAGCCACCCTTGCGGTTGCAAGGTCTCAAGCGCCACCAACTGCCCCGCCGGCGCCAGCAGCCCGCGGCAGTGCGCCAGCGTTTGCTCCAGGTCCCGCGTCGCGTGCAGCACGTTGGCCGCAATCACGAGGTGGTATCCGTGCGCATCCAATCCCTGTGCCGTCGGATCTGTCTCGATGTCCAGAACTCGGTACTCAATCTCGGAAGCCTGCGAACCGAAGCGCTCCTCCGCTGCTGCAAAGAACCCGGCCGAAATGTCTGTGAATACGTAGTGGTTGTCCCCGGCTGGCAGAGCTGCCAGTACCTCTGCTGTCGCGCTACCAGTGCCGGCCCCTAGCTCCAATACCCGCAGGCGCTGTCCATCGGGGGAAGCTGCGACCAGCGCACCCACGGCCGAGCCCAACATGCTGTTCGCGGCTCTCATCGCCGGAGCCTCGCGGTAGTACGCTGCTGCCCCGGAAGTCACGTCGCCGAACAGCAAGTCCAACGGATCCGCCCGCCCTCGCAGCACCTCTGCCAGCGCCTGCCCGCAGCGGGTCAGCAGGCCCAGCTCGCGCGAAGCGTACGGGTGCCGCTCCAACAGCCGCTCTGCGAGGACTCCGGGCGCCTCTGCCAGTCCGGCGGGCAAGTCATCCCCCGCACCCGCGGCCACGACCCAGCCCCGGGAACCTGTCGGTCCCGCAGCCAGCACGCTGGCCTCAGCCAGCATCCCCAGCAGGCACCGGAACAGCTTGCCGTGGTCCGCCACCACCCGCAACTCTCCGCGCAATTGCGACGGATCGACCGCCGCCCCTCTCTCGCGGCGCCAGCCCAATGCTTCCAGCCCCGCCAAGGCGTATGATCGCGACAACCGCTCTAGATCTCCCGCCAGCGCCTCCCAGGACTCCCGCGGCACGCCTTCCGCCTCCAGCCGCTCGGTAAAGCTGCCGCGCAATTCACCCACCGCTTGAGGCTCCGCTAGGAATCCAGCCGGCTGCATCCCCGCCGGCCAGGACTGCTCCCGCCAGACCACCTCGTACAGCAGGTCCTCCACTCCCTCCGTGGCCGACAGCAACGCCGCCCGCGTCGCCCGCTTCAGAGCCACCCCGCGGATGCCTCCCAGCGGCGCGCCTTGCGCGTCGTACAGTCCGATGTCCGCGACCAATGTCTCGGCTCCCCCGGCACCCGCAGAGTCTTGCCGGCCGGCCTCGCGCATGCGCGCGTGGCACACCACTGTCCCGGTCACGGGGCCGCCCAGCCACAGGCTTTCCCAGCCGAAGGGCATGTACGTGTCAGTAGCACCCGCGCCCGTGGGACCCTGCGCAGCACCAACCAGTTGTAGGCACGCGTCCAACTGTGCCGGATGTAGCAGCAGTCCGCCCGAGTCCAGGTCCGGTGCCAGCACCACTTCGCCGACGGCCTCCCCGGGACCGCTCCAAGCTGCTGCCAGCCCCCGGAATGCCGGGCCGTACTCGATCCCGCGCTCCGCCATGCCTCGGTAGAGATCCTGCAGGTCCACCCGTGCCAAGCCACTCTTCAGCGCCCCTAGATCAAGCTCCTGGCCTGCGCCCGCTTCGCTGGCCGTCAAGCCCGCCTTGGCATGCAACCGCCAAGAAGTCTCCTCGCGGCCCTTGCTGTAGACCTCCAAGACTCGCCCGGAAGAGTCCCCCGGCCCGTTCAGGACCACCTGCACGGTCCGACCCTCTCCGTCAGCCGCTTCATCCGGCGTCTCACCGGCCAGCACGAGCGGCTCGTGCAGTTGCATCTCTTCTAATGCCACCGCTTCGCTGCCACCGGCCAGCTTGGCCGCTTCCAGGCCCAGCGCGCCGTACAGGGCTCCCGGCACCACGACCGTGCCGAACACCCGGTGGTCGGCCAGCCAGGCCGGGTCGCTGGCATGCAGTTCTGTCTCGTACGTGAGCCCGCCGCGCGCCGAATCCAGGCTTACGCCCAGCAGCGCATGGCCCCGGCCCGGCCCCCGCCGCGTGCGTGTCCGCACCCAGAATCGCTCCCGCTGGAACGGGTAGCCCGGCAGCGACACCCGCCGCCGGCTCTCGCCCGCGAACAGGCCCTCGAAGGAGAGCTCCGCTCCCGCCTCGTACGCCCGGGCTGCCGCCTGCACAAAGCCGCCGGCCGCTCCTGCCTCCTTCCCCATGCTTGTGACGATGGCCGGGGCGGGCGCCGCCCCATCGCCGCTGCCCGCCGGCCAGGCCGCCTCGACTAAGGGGCTGAGCACCGCTTGCGGGCCGATCTCGACCACCAAGTCCACCCCGGCCTCCGCCAGCGCCTCCACCCCGGCCGCGAACGCCACCGGCTCGCGCGCCTGCCGCCGCCAGTACGCTCCTTCCAGCCGCTCGCCCTCTCCCACCGCGCGGCCTGTCACGTTGCTCACCAGCGCCACCGACGGCGCCTGCGTGACCAGCCCCGCCAGCGCCCCCTCGATGCCCTCCAGCGCCGGCTCCATCAACTCGCTGTGAAACGCGTGGCTGGTGTTCAGCCGCGCCACCCGCACGCCCGCCTGCTCGAAGCTCTCCGCCAGCGCCTCCACCTCCGCCCGCGGGCCGCTCACCACCCGGTGCGTGCCGTTCTCCGCCGCCAGGCTCAGCCCCGCCCCCTCCAGCCCCGCGTTGCGCTCCGCCAGCGCCTCCGCCACCCGCTGCGGCGATGCGAACACCGCCAGCATGGCCCCGGCCGCCCGCCCCTCGGCCGGCAGCGATCCCATCAGCTCGCCCCGCGCCGCCGCGAACCGCAGGCCGTCCTCCAGCCCGAACACGCCTGCCGCGTGCGCCGCCGCGATCTCTCCCACGCTGTGCCCCAGCACGGCCGCCGGCCGCACGCCCACGCTGGCCCACTGCGCCGCCAGCGCGCACTCCAGCGCATACAGCGCCGGCTGCGTCCAGGCCGTGTCGTCCAGATCCCCCGCCGCGCCCGGCTGCCCGAACATCACCTCCAGCAGGGACGCTCCCCGCAGCTCGCGCATCTCCCGCTCGCAGCGCTCCAGCACCGCCCGCGCCACCGGCTCCCGCTCGTACAGCAAGCGCCCCATCCCGGCCCACTGGCTGCCTTGTCCCGTGAACACGAAGCTCACCTTCGGCGCCCGGCCGGCCCGCGCGATCTCGCGCTCCTCGACCAATGCTTCCAATCCCGCCCGCAGCTCTTCCAAGTCGCCGTGCACCAATCCCGCCCGGTACCGGAAATGGGCGCGCCCGGCCGCTGCCGTCCAGGCCATGTCCGCCAGCAGCGCGCCCGAGCTCTCGCTCCCTTCCGCCAGCTCGCCGCTCCGGCTGCCCAGCCACGCCAGGTAGCGGCCCGCCAGCTCCCGCACCGCTTGAGCCGACCTCCCCGACAGCGGCAGCAGCCGCCGCCCGCGCGGCTCCAGGGCTGCCTCGCCGTCCCGCGCTCCCGGCGCCGCCTCCACCGCAAGCCCCCGTCCGGCCGCCTCCGCCGCGGGGGCCTCCAAGATCACGTGCGCGTTGGTCCCCGAGAACCCGAACGAGCTCACCCCGGCCCGGGCCGGCCGGCCCGGCCGCTCCGGCCACGGCCCGGCCTCTGCCGTGACCTCGACCGGCAGGCCCGCCCAATCGATGCGCGGGTTCGGCTTCCGGAAATGCAGGTGCCTGGGCAGCGTCCCGCGCTCCATCGACAGCACCACCTTGATCAGCCCGGCGATCCCCGCCGCCGCCTCCAGGTGGCCGACGTTCGTCTTCACCGAGCCGACCAGCAGCGGCCGGCCCGGCTCCCGGCCCGGCCCGTAGGCCGCAGCCGCGGCCTGCACCTCGATCGGGTCCCCCAGCTCGGTCCCCGTGCCGTGCGCCTCCAGGTAGTCCACGTCCGCCGGCTGCAGGCCCGCCCGCGCCAGCGCCTCCCCGATCACCCGCTCCTGGGCCGGCCCGTTGGGCACCGTCAGGCCCGCGCTCGCGCCGTCCTGGTTGACGGCCGAGCCGCGGATCACCGCCCAGATCCGGTCCCCGTCCGCGCGCGCCTCGCGCAGGCGCTTGAGCACCACGACCCCGCAGCCCTCGCCGCGCACGTACCCGTCGGCCGCCGCGTCGAAGGTCTTGCAGCGCCCGTCCGCCGCCAGCATGCCCCCCTTGCTGAAGACCTCGGTGCCGCTCGCGGACAGGATCGCGTTCACGCCGCCGGCCAGCGCCAGGTCCGCCTCGCCCCGCTCCAGGGCCGCCATTGCCTGGTGAACCGCCACCAGCGACGACGAGCAGGCCGTGTCCACGGCCATCGCCGGCCCCTCCAGCCCCAGCGTGAAGGCCACCCGCCCGATCGCCGTGCTGGCCGACGTGCCGGTCGCGACGTGGAGGCCGGCGACCTCCTGTCCCGCGCGGTCGATCAGGTGCGAATAGTCGCTGCTCGAAATCCCAACGTACACGCCCGAGCGACCGCCCCTCAGCCGGCTTGGCTCGATCCCCGCCTCCTCCAATGCCAGCCAGCTGGTCTCCAGCAACAGGCGCTGCTGCGGGTCCAGCAGTTCCGCCTCCACCGGGGCTATGCGGAAGAACTCCGCGTCGAACTGGTCGATCCCGTCCACGAACGCGCCCCAGCGACGGGCGTCCGCTGCGTCCAGCCCCCCGGAGAAGTCCTCTTCCGCCGGACCGACCGGGGACCCCTGGCGCCCCGCCGTCACCGCGCAGCGGGCCTCCTCCAGCTGGCTCCAGAATTCCGCCAGGTCCTGCGCTCCCGGGAAGCGGCACGCCATGCCCACGATCGCGACCCCGTCCTCCCGGACTTGCGCCGGGACGGGCCGCTGCCGCTCCAGCCCCGCTTCCCCGAGGCCCGCCAGCTCGGCGGCCAAGTGGCGCGCCAGGCTCGTGATGTCCGGGTAGTCGAACACCACCGTGCCCGGCGGCTCGTACTCCCCGCCGAAGGCCCGCTTCAGGCGCGCTCTCAGCTCCACTGCCATCAGCGAGTCCATGCCCAGGTCGAAGAACCCGGCCGTGGCGTCGGGCGGGGACGACAGGCGCAGCACCTCCTGCACCTCGTCCTGCAGGAAGCCCGCCAGAAGCCCCTCGCGGTCCCCGCCCGGCACCTGTCGCAAGCGCTCCGCCAGGTCCGCCGCCGAGGCCCTGTCGGCGGCAGCGGCCTGAGCCGCCCCCACCTCGTCCAGCAGCTGCTGCGCCGCTGGCAGGCGGGAGACGAATTGCGGCCAATCCACCGAGAGCACGATCCCGTTCGCCGCGCCTTGGCGCGCCAGCTTGTCAAGCGCCCGCAGGCCTCGTTTCGGAACGATCCATCCCACGCCGGCCGCCGCCAGCTGCTCCCCGATCCGCGAACGCTGCTCCTCGGCCACGCCCACTCCCGACCAGGCTCCCCAGGCAATCGACTGCCCGGCCAGGCCCAGCGCCTGCCGGTGCCGCGCCAGCTGGTCCAGGAACGCGTTCGCCGCGGCGTGGTTGGCCTGCCCTGCATTGCCCAGCACGCCCGCCGCGCTCGAAAACTGCACGAACAGGTCCAAGTCGCGGTCCGCCGTCGCCCTGTGCAGTTGCCACGCCCCCAGCACTTTCGGCCCCAGGACGCGCTCGAAGCGCTCCCAGTCCTGGTTGGCCAGCGACGCGTCCGCCAGCACCCCCGCGCTGTGGACCACCCCCGCCAGCGGCGGCAGCTCGGCATCGATCCGCCCCAGCATCCCGTCCACCGCCCCGGAGTCGGTCACGTCCGCCAGCTCCACGCGCACCTGCACGCCCCGGCCCCGCAGGGCCGCGATCGCCGCCTCGGCTTCGCGACCCGGCTCCCGCCGACCGTTCAGCACGATCCAGCGCGCGCCGCCGTCGGCCAGCCAGCCCGCCGCCAGCAGCCCGATCCCCGCCAGCCCGCCGGTCACCAGGTACGTGCCGTCCGGCCGCAGCCCGCCTGCCGCGAAGGGCGGCAGCCGCAGCACGATCTTGCCCGTGTGGAGCCCCGCCCGCATGTGCTCCATCGCCGCTGCCGCCTCCGCCAGCGGCCACGCGCTGTGCGGCAGCGGCTCCAGCTCGCCCGCCGCCACCCGTTCCATCACGGCCCGCAGCACCGCCCCCACCCGGGCCGGCTCCCCGCTCGCCAGTTCATCCACCGCCAGCACGTGGTAGTCCACGTCCGGCCTGGCCGCCTCCATCCGCTCTCGGCTCCAGATGTCGCGCCTGCCAATCTCGACAAAGCGGCCGCCCGGACCCAGGCACGCCAGGCTGGCCTCGATGAAGCCCGGGCCCGTCAGGCTGTTGAGCACCATGCCGACACCCGCGCCCTCGCTGACCGCCAGAATCTCCTCGCCGAACTCCGTCGACCGGCTGTTGAAGACGTGCTCCACGCCCAGGGACCGCAGGTAGGCGCGCTTGCCGTCGCTCGCCGTCGCGATCACGCTCGCGCCCGCCGCCCGCGCCAGTTGGATCGTCGCCAGCCCGACGCCCCCGGCCCCGGCGTGCACCAGCACCCGCTCGCCGGCCTTCAGCGCTCCCAGTTCAAGCGCCAGCGCCGCCGTCGCGAAGGTTATCGGAACCGTCGCCAGGGCCGCGGCCGGCAGCCCGGGGGGCACTCTTGCCACCAGTTCCTCGCGCGTGACGACCTCGGGGCCGAAGGCTCCTCCCGCAAGACCGGCCACCCGGTCGCCGACCGCCAGCGCGGTGACTCCCGGACCCGTCGCGGTCACCTGGCCGCAAAACTCCGACCCCAGGGGAACGTCGACGTCCACGAGTCCCATCGCGATCAGCACGTCCTTGAAATTCAGCCCTGCCGCGGTGACCGCTGCGCGCACCTCGCCGGGTCCCGGCGCTGCCAGCCCCGCCTCTTCTATCCCCAGACCGGCCAGGGACCCGCCCGGATCGCGCGTCAGGCGCCAGCCCGGCTTCTCCGGCAGCTGCAGGCCCGCGCCCCGCATCCCGCGCACCAGCCGCGCGACATGGCGCCTCGCGCCGCGGTGGGCCACGTGCGTCTCGCGGCCGGAATGCAGCAACTCGTCCGCGAGCCGTTCTGCCGCCACGGGCTCGCGCGGATCGAGATCGACCATGCGCGGATGCAGCTGCGGCGCTTCCAGCGCCACCGTCTTGCCCAGGCCCCACAGCGTCGCCCCGGCCAGCTGGCCGACTCGCTCGCGCTCGACCACTTGCGCGCCCAGCGTCACGAACCACAGCCCGTCCGCGGGCTCAACGGCCGCGTCCAGCAACCCCTGCACCAGCGCCAGCGCCGCCGAGCCCACCCGGGTTGTGTCATGGGCCAATTCCCCGGTCGCGGCCCCTTCTCCGTGACCCGCCAGCGCGCCCAGGTGCACGAGGCCCCGCAACGGGAGCCCGGCGGGCAAGTCCTCCAGCAGCGAACGCCAGGCCGCGCGCTTCGCTGGATCCACGTATGCCGACGTAACGCCCGGCGGCGGCGCTTCGGCCGTGTCCCCGCCCGCCACGATCACCGCCTGGTTGCGCGCGGCCAGCGCCTCGGCCAGTTCCCGAACCGGTTCCGACCCCTCGCCGGCCAGCACCCACAGGCCGCCGGCCTCTTCGACCTCGAGAGGCCCCCGCGCCACGATCACGCCGTGCGCGACCGTGTCTCCGACGCCCCCCTCCAGCACCTCCACGCTGCCGAAACCCGCCTCCGCCAGAGCCTGCCGCCACACACCGGCGTCCACCACCGCGTGCTCGTCCCGGTGCCGGTCATCGAACCGCCACCAGCCCTCCTGCAACCCGAACGTCAGATCCAGCCACGCCTGCGGTTGCATGGCCTCCAGCGCCACCAGCTGCCCGGCCGGCGCCAGCAGCCCGCGACAGTGCGCCAGCGTCCGCTCCAGGTCCCGCGTCGCGTGCAACACGTTGGCGGCGATCACGAGGTCATACCCGTGCGCATCCAATCCCTGTGCCGTCGGGTCCGCCTCGATGTCCAGCGCGTGGCACTCAAGGCCCGGGAATCCGGGACCAAGCCGCTCCTCCGCCTCGGCGAGGAGCCCAGCCGAGACGTCCGTGCAGGCGTATTCGAACCTCCCCGCCGGCAGCGCTGCCAAGACCTCCGCCGTCGCGCCGCCCGTGCCGGCCCCGATCTCCAGGACCCGCAGCCGCCGCCCCTCCGGCAACCCGGCCGCCAGCAACTCGACCGCGGCCGCCAGCATGCGGTTCGCCGCCCGCAGCTGCGGCGCGTCCCGGTACAGCCCGGCCGCTCCGTCAGCCTCGCCGCCGTAGAGCGCCTCCCGGGGCTCCGCCCGCCCTCGCAGCACCTCTGCCAGCGCCTGCCCGCAGCGGGCCAGCAGGCCCAGCTCGCGCGAAGCGTACGGGTGCCGCTCCAACAGCCGCTCTGCGAGGGCTCCGGGAGCCTCCGCCAGGCCGACGGGCAGGTCATCCCCCGCGCCCGCGGCCACGACCCAGCCCCGGGAACCTGCCGGCCCCGCATCCAGCACGCCGGCCTCTGCCAGCATCCGCAGCAGGCGCTGGAACAGCTTGCCGTGGTCCGCCACCACCCGCAGCTCTCTGCGCAATTGCGACGGATCCACCGCCGCCCCTCTCTCGCGCCGCCAGCCCAAGGCCTCCAGCGCCGCCAGGGCGTGCGCTCGCGACAGCCGCTCCAAATCTTTCGCCAGCGCCTCCCAGGACCCCGGCGGCACGCCTTCCGCCTCCAGCCGCTCGGCAAAGCTGCCTTGCAATGCGGCCACCGCTCGAGGCTCTGCCAGGAATCCAGCCGGCTGCATCCCCGCCGGCCAGGACCGCTCCCGCCAGACCACCTCGTACAGCAGGTCCTGCACGCCCTCCGTGGCCGACAGCAGCGCCGCCCGCGCCGCCCGCTTCAGCACCAGCCCCCGGATGCCTCCCAGCGGCGCGCCTTGCGCGTCGTACAACCCGATGTCCGCGACCAAGGTCTCGGCTCCCCCGGCCCCCGCAGGGTCTTGCCGGCCGGCATCGCGCATGCGCGCGTGGCACACCACTGTCCCGGTCACGGGGCCGCCCAGCCACAGGCTTTCCCAGCCGAAGGGCATGTACGTGTCAGTAGCACCCGCGCCCGTGGGACCCTGCGCAGCACCAACCAGTTGCAGGCACGCGTCCAGCTGTGCCGGATGCAGCAGCAGTCCGCCCGAGCCCAGCTCCGGCGCCAGCACCGCCTCGCCGACGGCCTCCCCGGGACCGCTCCAGGCTGCCGCCAGCCCCCGGAACGCCGGGCCGTACTCGATCCCGCGCTCCGCCATGCCGCGGTAGAGGTCCCGCGCGTCCACGCGTGCCAGCCCTCCCTTTAACGCCTCTAGGTCCACCGGCTTGCCCGGGCCCACCCGGGCCGGAACCAGCCGCGCCCTTGCGTGCAACTGCCACGAAGTCTCCTCGCGGGCCTTGCTGTAGACCTCGAAGACTCGCCCGGAAGAGTCCCCCGGCCCGTCCAGGACCACTTGCACGGTCCGACCCTGTCCGTCGGCCGCTTCATCCGGATTCTCCCCGGCCAGCACCAGCGGCTCGTGCAGTTGCGCCTCTTCTACAGCCACCGCTTCGCTGCCACCGGCCTGCGCGGCCGCTTCCAGGCCCAGCACGCCGTACAGCGCTCCCGGCACCACGACCATGCCGAACACCCGGTGGTCGGCCAGCCAGGCCGGGTCGCTGGCATGCAGCTCCGTCTCGTATGTCCGCCCGCCGCGCGCCGAATCCAGGCGCGCGCCCAGCAGCGCATGGCCCCGGCCCGGCCCCCGCCGCGTGCGTGTCCGCACCCAGAATCGCTCCCGCTGGAACGGGTAGCCCGGCAGCGACACCCGCCGCCGGCTCTCGCCCGCGAACAGGCCCTCGAAGGAGAGATCCGCTCCCGCCTCGTACACTCCGGCCACGGCTTGCATGAATCCGCTTGCCGCGCCCGCCGCCGGCTGCAGGCTGGCAACCACGGGCGCTGGCCGCTCCCCATCGCCGCTGCCCGCCGGCCAGGCCGCCTCGACCAAGGGGCTGAGCACCGCTTGCGGGCCGATCTCGACCACCAAGTCCACCCCGGCCGCCGCCAGCGCCTCCACCCCGGCCGCGAACGCCACCGGCTCGCGCGCCTGCCGCCGCCAGTACGCCCCGTCCAGCCGCTCGCCCTCTCCCACCGCGCGGCCTGTCACGTTGCTCACCAGCGCCACTGACGGCGCCTGCGCGACCAGCCCCGCCAGCGCCCCCTCGATGCCCTCCAGCGCCGGCTCCATCAACTCGCTGTGAAACGCGTGGCTGGTGTTCAGACGCGCCACCCGCACGCCGGCCTGCTCGAAGCTCTCCGCCAGCGCCTCCACCTCCGCCCGCGGGCCGCTCACCACGCGGTGCGTGCCGTTCTCCGCCGCCAGGCTCAGCCCCGCCCCCTCCAGCCCCGCGTTGCGCTCCGCCAGCGCCTCCGCCACCCGCTGCGGCGATGCGAACACCGCCAGCATGGCCCCGGCCGCCCGCCCCTCGGCCGGCAGCGATCCCATCAGCTCGCCCCGCGCCGCCGCGAACCGCAGGCCGTCCTCCAGCCCGAACACGCCTGCCGCGTGCGCCGCCGCGATCTCTCCCACGCTGTGCCCCAGCACGGCCGCCGGCCGCACGCCCACGCTGGCCCACTGCGCCGCCAGCGCGCACTCCAGCGCATACAGCGCCGGCTGCGTCCAGGCCGTGTCGTCCAGATCCCCCGCCGCGCCCGGCTGCCCGAACATCACCTCCAGCAGGGACGCTCCCCGCAGCTCGCGCATCTCGCGCTCGCAGCGCTCCAGCACCTCCCGCGCCACCGGCTCCCGCTCGTACAGCAAGCGCCCCATCCCGGCCCACTGGCTGCCTTGCCCCGTGAACACGAAGCCCACCTTCGGCGCCCGGCCGGCCCGCGCGATCTCGCGCTCCTCGACCAATGCTTCCAATCCCGCCCGCAACTCTTCCAAGTCGCCGTGCACCAATCCCGCCCGGTACCGGAAATGGGTGCGCCCGGCCGCTGCCGTCCAAGCCATGTTCGCCAGCAGCGCGCTCGACTCCTCTTGTCCGCCGGCCAGCTCCGCGGGTCGGCTGCCCAGCCACGCCAGGTAGCGGCCCGCCAATTCGCGCACCGCTTGAGCCGACCTCCCCGACAGCGGCAGCAGCCGCCGCCCGCGCGGCTCGAAGGGTGCCTCGCCGTCGCGCGCTCCCGGCACGGCCTCCACCGCAAGCCGCCGTCCGGCTCCCTCCGCCGCGGGGGCCTCCAAGACCACGTGTGCGTTGGTTCCCGAGATTCCGAAGGAACTCACCGCCGCCCGTACCGGCCGGCCTGGCCTCTCCGGCCACGGCCCGGCCTCGGCCGTGACCTCGACCGGCAGGCTCGCCCAATCGATGCGCGGGTTCGGCTTCCGGAAATGCAGGTGCCTGGGCAGCGTGCCGCGCTCCATCGAGAGCACGACCTTGATCAGGCCTGCGATGCCCGCCGCCGCCTCCAAGTGGCCGATGTTTGTCTTCACCGATCCGATCAATAGGGGCCGGTCTGGCTCCCGGCCCGGCCCGTAGGCCGCAGCCGCGGCCTGCACCTCGATCGGATCCCCCAGCTCGGTCCCCGTTCCGTGCGCCTCTAGGTAGTCCACATCCGCCGGCTGCAGGCCCGCCCGCGTCAGCGCCTCCCCGATCACCCGCTCCTGCGCGAGCCCGTTAGGCACGGTCAGGCCCGCGCTCGCGCCGTCCTGGTTCACGGCCGACCCGCGGATCACCGCCCAGATCCGGTCCCCGTCCGCTTGCGCCTCGCGCAGGCGCTTGAGCACCACGACTCCGCAGCCCTCGCCCCGCACGTATCCGTCCGCCGCCGCATCGAAGGTCTTGCACAGACCGTCCACCGCCAGCGCACCTCCCTTGGCCAGCAGCTCACCGACCACCGGCGTTAGGATGGCGTTCACGCCGCCCGCGAGCGCCAGATCCGCCTCGCCTCGCCCGAGGGCCATAGCTGCCTGATGGACCGCCACCAATGACGATGAGCAGGCCGTGTCCACGGCCATCGCCGGCCCTTCCAGCCCCAGCGTGAACGCCACCCGCCCGATCGCGGTGCTAGCCGAGGTGCCGGTTGCAACGTGAAGGTTGTCGGTCTGCCGTCCCGCGCGGTCGATCACCTGCGAGTAGTCGTTGCTCGAAATGCCAACGTATACGCCCGAGCGACCGCCCCTCAGCCGGCTTGGCTCGATCCCCGCCTCCTCCAATGCCAGCCAGCTGGTCTCCAGCAACAGCCGCTGCTGCGGGTCCAGGAAGTCCGCCTCGACCGGAGCGATGCGAAAGAACTCCGCATCGAATTCGTCGATCCCGTCCACGAACGCACCCCAGCGACGAGCGTCCTTTTCGCGCAGGTCTCCCTCGAAGTCTTCCTCCGTCGGTCCCACCAACGAACCCAGACGCCCCGCTGTCACCGCGCAGCCGGCCTCGTCCAGCTGCCGCCAGAATGCCGGCAAGTCTTGGGCCCCCGGGAATCGGCACGCCATCCCCACGATCGCGATCGCATCCTCGCGGACTGCCGATCGGATCGGTCGCTGGCGCTCAATCTCGGCCGTCTCGAGGCCTCCCAACGCCTTCGCCAGATGCCCGGCTAGGCTTTCTATGTCGGGGTAGTCAAAGACCTCGGTGTTCGAGACCTTGTGCTCCCCGCCAATAGCCCGGTTCAAGCGGTTCCTCAGTTCCACCGCCATCAGAGAGTCCATGCCCAGGTCGAAGAATCCGGCCGTTACGTCTGGTGGCGACGACAGTCGCAGTACCTGCTGCACCTCGCCCTGCAGGAAGCCTGCCAGCAGTTCGTTGCGTTCCCCGGCCGACGCTAGTTGCAGGCGCTCTCCGAGGCCGACCGCGGTGGCCCTGCGCACAGCTGCGACCTTGCTGTCCACCAGTTCGTCCAGCAGGTGCTGCTTGATCGACAGGCGGGACACGAACTGCGGCCAGTCCACTGGCAGCACAATCCCGTTCCCAACGTCTTGGCGCACCAGCCTGCCAAGAGCCCGCAGGCCTCGCTGCGGAATGATCCAGCCCAGACCGGCTTCTGCCAGTTGCTCTGAGATCCGTGAACGCCGCTCCTCGGCCTCTCCTACGCCTGACCAAGCGCCCCACGCAATGGACTGACCCGCCAGCCCCATTGACCGCCGGTGTCTCGCCAACTGGTCAAGAAAGGCGTTCGCTGCCGCGTAATTCGCCAGTCCTGCATTACCCAAGACGCCCGCCATGCTGGAGAACAGGACGAAGAAATCCAGATCTCGGTCCACGGTGGCCCTGTGCAAGTGCCATGCGCCCAGCACCTTCGGCTCCAGCACCCGCTCAAACCGCTCCCAGTCCTGGTTGGCCAGTAACGCGTCCGCCATCACGCCAACGCAGTGCATTAGCCCTGCCAACGGCGGCATTGCTGCCTCAATCCGCTCCAGCATCCCGTCCAGAGCCTCTGCATCGGTCACGTCCGCCAGTTCCACGCGCACGTCGACACCCCGCCCTTGCAGGTCCGCGATCGCCGCCTCTGTTTCGAGATCCGGCTTTCGCCGGCCGTTCAGCACGATCCAGCGTGCGCCGCAGTCGGCCAGCCAGCCAGCCGCCAGCCGTCCAATTCCTCCCAGCCCGCCGGTCACCAGATAAGTGGCATCCTTCCGCAGTCCGCCGGCCGCCAATGGTGGCAATGTCAAAACGACCTTGCCAATGTGGCGCCCCGACCGCAGGTGCTCCAGCGCCGTCCCGGCCTCCGACAGCGGCCATGAGCTGTACGGCAACGGCTCCAGCTCTCCAGCCTCAACGCGCTGCATCACGGTGTTCAGCACCGTGCCAACCCTCGACGGCTCAGCCCTCACGAGGTCATTCGCCGCCAGCACGTGGTAGGCCACATCCGGCCTTGCCGCCTCCATGTCTTCCGCGCTCCAGATGTCGCTGGTTCCGATCTCGACGAAGCAGCCGCCCTCTCCTAGGCACAACAAGCTGGCCTCGATGAAGCCCGCTCCCGTCAGGCTGTTCAGCACCATCCCGACGCCTTTCCCCTCGGTGACCGCGAGAATCTCCTCGCCGAACGCCGTGGTTCGGCTGTCGAACACGTGCTCCACCCCCAAGGACTGCAAGTGCGCGCGCTGGTGAGCGCTTGCCGTAGCAATTACTTCCAGGCCCGCCGCCCGCGCCAGCTGGATCGCCGCCAGGCCCACACCTCCAGCCCCCGCGTGCACCAGCACGCGCCCGCCGGCCCCCACAGCGGCCAGCTCATAGGCCAGCGCTGCGGTCACAAACGCTGCCGGCACCGTCGCCAGCGCAGCGGCCGGAAGGCCAGCGGGCGTCTTTGCCACCAGTTCCTCGCGCGTGACGACCTCGGGCCCGAAGGCGCCTCCCGCAAGACCGGCTACCCGGTCGCCGACCGCCAGCGCACTGACTCCCGGACCCGTCGCAGTCACCTGACCGCAGAACTCTGACCCCAAGGGAACGTCGCCGTTTACGAGTCCCGTCGCGATGAGAACGTCTTTGAAATTCAGCCCGGCTGCTACGACTGCCACGCGGACCTCGCCTGGTCCGGGCTCGGCCAAGCCTGCCGTCTCAATCCCTAGAAGATCCAGATCTCCGCCCGGGTCCCGCGCCAAGCGCCAGCCCGGCTGCTCTGGCATCTGCACGCCCGCTGGCTGCACGCCACGCACCAGGCGCGCAACCTGACGCGTTGCACCGCGGTGGGCCACGTGGGTTTCCTCGTCGGCATGCAGCAGTTCGTCCACCAGCCTGTCTGGCTGCAGAGGCTCCCGTGGATCGAGATCGACCATCCGCGGCTGCAATTGCGGCGCTTCCAGCGCCACCGTCTTGCCCAGGCCCCACAGCATTGCCCCCGCCAAGTGACCGCCTCGCTCGCACTCGACTATCTGTCCGCCACGCGTCAAGAACCAAAGCCCATCCGGGGGCTCCGCCACCGCGTCCAGCAGCCCCTGCACGAGCGCCAGCGCCTCCGCTCCAATCCGGGCGGTGTCGCGCTTCAATTCCGCGGTCCCCGCTGCTTCTCCGTGACCCGTCAGGGCGCCAAGGTGCACGATGCCTCTCAACGGAGGCTGACCGGGCAGGCCCTCCAGCAGCGAACGCCAGGCCTCCCGCCTCGGAGGATCCACGTATGCCCAGCGGACCCTTGCCAGCGGCGCCGTTTTGTCCTCTGTCCCTTGGCCCGCGACGATCACGGTCTGGTTGCGCGCCGCCAGCGCCCCGGCCAGTTCCCGTACGAATTGCGCTCCTTCACCTGCCAGCACCCAAAGGCCCGCTGCCTCGCCGACTTCGACGGGCCCCCGCGCAACGATCACGCCGTGCCCGGCTGCGGCCTCGACGCCGCCTTCGAGCACCTCCGCCCCGCTGAACCCAGCGTCTGCCAGTGCTTGCCGCCAGGCACCGGCATCCTTGAGGGAATGTTCGTTCCAAGAACCCTCGTCGGACCGCCACCAGCCCTCCCGCATCCCCAAGGTCAGGTCCAGCCACGCCTGCGGCTTCAGGGTCGCCAGCACCACCAGCTGCCCCGCCGGCGCCAGCAGCCCGCGGCAGTGCGCCAGTGTCTCCTGCAGGTCCCGCGTCGCGTGCAGCACGTTGGCCGCGACCACCAAGTCGTAGCCGTGCGCCTCCAGCCCCTGTGCCGCTGGATCCGCCTCGATGTCTAGCGCGCGGTACTCAATGCCTGGGAATTCGGGGCCGAGCTGCTCCTCTGCCTCCGCGAGGAACTCGGCCGAGATGTCCGTGCAAACGTAGTCGACCCTGTCGGGCGGCAGAGCTGCCAGCACCATTGCCGCCGCGCTGCCCGTGCCGGACCCTATCTCCAAGACCCGCAGACGCCGCCCCTCCGGCAAGCCTGCCGCCAGCAACTTGACCGAGGCAGCCAGCATGCCGGTTGCTGCGCGCAGCAAGGGAGACTCTCGGTACAGGTCAGATGCCCCGCAACCCTCGTCCCCCTCGAGCACATCCAAGGGATTCGCGCGCCCTCTCAGCACCTCTGCCAGCGCTTCCCCGCAGCGCACAAGCAGCCCCAGCTCGTGCGAAGCGCGCGCGCGCCGCTCTGAGAGCCGCTCCGCAAGCGCTGTGGGTTCCTCCACCAGCCCGCCGGGCAGGTCCTCCCCCGCACCCGTGACCACTACCCAGTCCCGAGTGCCCGCCTCGCTCGCCCGCAGGACCCCAGCCTCTGCCAGCATCCCGAGCAAGCGCCAGAACAGCCTCCCGTGGTCTGCCACCACACGCAGGTCTCGGCGCAATCGTGCCGGGTCCACGATGGCCCCGCTCTCGCGCCGCCAGCCCAAGGCCTCCAGGCCCGCCAAGGCGTACGATCGCGACAAACGCTCCAAATCCTCCTGCAGCGCTTCCGAGGTCTCCAGGGGTGTGCCTTCCGCCTCGAGGGACTCGGCAAGACTGTCTCGGAGCCGACCCAGCGTTTCCGGCTCCGCCAGGAATCCAGCCGACCGAGGAGCCTGCGGCCACGGTCGCTCCCGCCACGCCACCTCGTGAAGCAGGTCATCGATTCCCTCGGCGGCCGACAGCAACGTGGCGCGCGTGGCGCGCTTGAGCACCAGCCCCCGCATTCCACCCAGCGGGGCGCCCTGCTCGTCGTACAAGCCAACGTCCGCGACCGCGGTCTGCGAGGCCGCGGTCGCTAGCGAGGCGGCTTGGTCGGCCTCGCGCATCCGCAGGTGGCACCACACCCGCTCGGGCAATGGTCCTGCGAGCCAAAGCTGTTCCCACCCAGATGGAATGAATGCGCCCGGACTGCCAGCTCCCCCGTCATTCGCCAGAGCCGCTGCCAGCTGAAACACAGCTTCGAGTTGCGCCGGATGTACCCACTTGCCGCTAACCCTTGCGTCACTGGAGCGTGCCGTCTCCGCAAGGGCTTCCCCCGGTCCTGCCCAAACAGCTTCGATGCAGCGCAGCGCCGGTCCGTAGTCGATCCCGACATCGGAAATCCGATCAAAGAAGTCCGGCACGCTCCCGGCCGGAAGGCGGGCCGCGTAGGACTCAAGATTGACTGTGGTCTTCGGATCCGCGAAGGCTCGAACTCTGTCCGCACGCGCCTCAGCGTGGAAGGCCCAGTCTGCCTCGCGGCCTTGGCTGTACACCTTGATGGCGTGCGCCGATGACCCCGCCGGGTTGTCAACGAAAACTTGCACGTTCCGGCCTTGGTGGCCCGGCCCTGCATTGCTGCTCGGATCATCGAAGTGGATGAGTCCGTGGAGCCGAAAGTCCCCGACCGAGACCCCAGCCGCTCCTGCGATCAAGGCTGCTGCCTCCACTGCCATAGCCCCGAACATGCCTCCGGGCGTGGCCTCCAGCCCGAACACCCGGTGATCCCCCAGCCACGCGGCATCGGAGGCGGTCATTCTCGCCTCGAACGAGAGGGCTCCTCCGGCCAAGTCCCGACGGGCGCCCAGTAGCGCATGGTCCTGCCGCAAGCCCCTTCGGGTTGGCCCACCCACCCAGAACCGCTCCCGCTGGAACGGGTAGCCCGGCAGCGATACCCGTCGGCGATTCTCGCCCGCGAACAGGCCCTCGAAGGCCAGCCCCAGCCCGGCCTCGTACACGCCTGCCACCGCTTGGGCAAGACCACTTGCCGCACCCGCTGTCCGCTGCAGTGTCGCGATGACAGCCGGCGCGGAAACCGCCTGATCGCCGCTGCTCACCGGCCACGCCGACTCAACCAGTGGCCCCAGCACAGGCTGCGGGCCGATCTCCAGCACCACATCCACCCCGGTCTCTGCCAGCGCCTCCACGCCCGCCGCGAATGCCACCGGCTCGCGCGCCTGCCGCCGCCAGTACGCCCCGTCCAAGCGGTCTTCCTCCCGTACTAGCCGACCCGTCACGTTGCTCACCAGCGCCACCGATGGCACCTCCACGGCCAGCCCCGCCAGCGCCTCCTCTATGCCCTCCAGCGCCGGGTCCATCAGGGCGTTGTGAAAGGCGTGGCTCGTGTTCAGGCGCGCCACCCGTACGCCCGCCTGCTCGAAGCGCTCTGCCAGCGCCTCCACCTCCGCCTGCGGCCCGCTCACCACCCGGTGCGTGCCGTTCTCCGCCGCCAGGCTCAGGCCCGCTCCCTCCAGCCCTGCGTTGTGCTCCAACAGAGCCGCTGCCACCCGCTGCGCCGTTGCGAACACCGCCAGCATGGCTCCTGCCGCCGGCCCGTCCACCGGCAACGACCCCATCAGGGCCCCTCTCGCCGCTGCGAACCGCAGGCCGTCCTCCAATCCGAAAACGCCTGCCACGTGCGCCGCCGCAATTTCTCCCACACTGTGGCCCAGCACGACTGCCGGCTGCACCCCCACGCTGGCCCACTGCGCCGCCAGCGCGCACTCCAGCGCATACAGCGCTGGCTGCGTCCAGGCCGTGTCGTCCAGATCCCCCGCCGCGCCCGGTTGCCCGAACATCACCTCCAGCAGGGACGCTCCCCGCATCTCCCGCATCTCCCGCTCGCAGCGGTCCAGCACCTCCCTCGCTGCCGGCTCTCGCTCGTACAGCAAGCGCCCCATCCCGGCCCACTGGCTGCCTTGGCCCGTGAACACGAAGCCCACCTTCGGCGCGCTGCCAGCCCGCACGATCTCGCGGTCCGCAACCAGCCCTTCCAGGCCCGCCCGCAACTCCTCGAGGTCCCCGTGCACCAAACCCGCCCGGTACCGGAAGTGGGTGCGCCCCACCGCGGCCGTCCATGCCATGTCCGCCAGCAGCTCCCGCGGATCCTGTTCCCCGTCCGCCGACTCGGCAGGCCGGCTGTCCAGCCACGCCAGGTACCGACCCGCCAACTCCAGAACTGCCTGAGGCGACCTCCCCGACAACGGCAGCAGCCGTCTCCCGCGCGGCTCGAAAGATGCGGCAGGGTCCACGACTGCTTGGGGCGCCGGTACCGCAATTCCCCGGCCCGCCCCGTCCGGCGCGGGGGCCTCTAACACCACGTGCGCGTTAGTCCCCGAGAATCCGAACGAACTCACCCCTGCCCGCGCCGGCCGGCCTGATGCTTGCGGCCAAGGCATTGTCTCGGCCGTCACCTGCACCGCCAGGTCGTCCCAGTCGATGCGCGGGTTCGGCCTCTGGAAATGCAGGTGCTTCGGGATCGTTGCGCGCTCCATCGAGAGCACGACCTTGATCAGTCCGGCGATCCCTGCCGCCGCCTCCAGATGCCCGATGTTCGTCTTCACCGATCCGATCAACAGCGGCCGGTCGGACTTCCGCCCCGGCCCGTAGGCCGCGTCCGCAGCCTGCACCTCGATCGGATCGCCGAGCTCGGTCCCTGTCCCGTGCGCCTCCAAGTAGTCGACCTCCGCCGGCTGCAGGCCTGCCCGCTCCAGCGCCTCGCCGATCACCCGCTCCTGCGCGGGTCCGTTGGGCACGGTCAAGCCTGCGCTGGCCCCGTCCTGGTTCACCGCCGAGCCGCGGATCACCGCCCAGATCCGGTCCCCGTCCGCTTGCGCGTCCCGCAGGCGCTTGAGCACCACAACCCCGCAGCCCTCGCCCCGCACGTATCCGTCCGCCGAGGCATCAAAGGTCTTGCACCGGCCGTCCGCCGCCAGCATCCCTCCCTTGGAGAACACCTCGGTACTGGTCGCGGAGAGGATCGCGTTCACGCCGCCTGCCAGGGCTAGGTTCGCCTCGCCCCGCTCCAGGGCTACAGCTGCCTGGTGGACCGCGACGAGAGACGATGAGCAGGCCGTGTCCACGGCCATCGCGGGCCCTTCCAGCCCCAGCGTGAACGCCACCCGCCCGATCGCGGTGCTGGCCGAGGTGCCAGTTGCGACGTGCAGGCCGGCGATCTTCCGTCCCGCGCCTTCGATCAGCTCCGAGTAGTCGTTGCTGCAGATCCCCACATATACGCCTGACCGACCGCCCCTCAACCGGCGTGGGTCAATTCCTGCCTCCTCCAACGCCAGCCAGCTGGTCTCCAGCAGCAGGCGCTGCTGCGGGTCCAGCAACTCCGCCTCCACCGGGGCGATATGGAAAAACTCCGCATCGAACCGATCGATCTCGTCGACGAACGCACTCCAGCGACGAGCGTCCGCTTCGTTCAGGCCTCCCTCGAAGTCCTCTTCTGTCGGCCCGGCAAGGGAGTCTTGGCGTCCGGCTGTCACCGCGCAACGGGCCTCCTCCAATTGCCGCCAGAATGCCGACAGGTCCGGCGCCCCCGGGAAGCGGCACGCCATCCCCACTATCGCGATCCCATCCTCCCGGGTTTGCGCCGGGATCGAACGCTGTGGCTCAATCGTGACTTCCCCCAGACCCGCAAGTTCCGCCGCCAGATGCTGGGCCAGGCTCGCAATGTCGGGGTAGTCAAAGACCACCGTGCTCGACGTCTTGTGCTGCCCGCCAAACGCCCTGTTCAGGCGGTTCCTCAGTTCCACCGCCATCAGCGAGTCCATGCCCAGATCGAAGAATCCCGCCGATGCGTCGGGCGGCGAGGCCAGTCGCAGCACGGCCTGCGCTTCGCCCTGCAGGAAGTCTGCCAACAGCGCTTCACGCTCCCCAGCCGGCGCTGCTTTCAGTCGCTCCGTCAGTTCGATGGGGGCGGGTTCGCCCTTGGAAGCCCTGTCCGCAGCCACCAGCTCGCCCAGCAAGCGCTGAGACCCTGGCAGATGGGATGCGAATCGCGGCCAATCAACGGAAACCGCCGTGCTGTGTACCACGTCCTCACGCACGAGCCTGTCGAGAACGCGGAGACCCCGCCGCGGAACGATCCAGCCCATGCCAGCCGCGTCCAGGTGTCGCGCAATACGCTCGCGTCGCTCCTCGGCTTCTCCCACGCCCGACCAAGCCCCCCAAGCGATGGCCTGGCCTGCCAGGCCCAGAGAACGGCGGTGCCGAGCCAGTTGGTCCAGGAACGCGTTCGCCGCCGCGTAGTTCGCCTGCCCCGCGTTCCCCAGGACGCCTGCCACACTCGAGAACAGCAGGAACAGGTCCAAGTCCAACCGCTCGGTCGCCCTGTGCAAGTGCCACGCTCCCAGCACCTTTGGGCGCGAGACCCGCTCGAAGCGATCCCAGTCTTGGTTGGCCAGCGAGGCGTCCGCAAAGACTCCCGCGCTGTGGATCACTCCTGCCAGCGGCGGCATCTCCGCCTCGATCCGCTCCAGCATCCCGTCCACGGCCGCTGTGTCGGTCACATCCGCCAGCTCCACGCGCACTTCCACGCCCCGCTCCCTGAGGGCTGCGATCGCCGCCTCGGCTTCGCGGTCTGGGTCCCGCCTGCCGTTCAACACAATCCAGCGCGCGCCGCAGTCGGCCAGCCAGTCTCCGACCAGCAGGCCAAGCCCCGACAGGCCGCCTGTAACCAAGTACGTGCCGTCCTCCCGCAGCTCGCCGGCCGCCAGCCGTGGCAACGTGAGCACGATCTTGCCCATGTGGAGTCCTGACCGCATGTGCTCCATCGCCGCCCCTGCCTCCGCCAGCGGCCACGCGGTGAACGGCAGGGGCTTCAGATCCCCCGCCTCCACGCGTTGCATCACTGCCCGCAGCACGGCCCCGACTCTTGCCGGGTCTTCGCTCGCCAACTCGTCCACCGCCAGCAAGTGGTAGTCGACATCTGGCCTTGCCGCCTCCATTTGCTCGTGGCTCCAGACATCGCGCCTGCCAATCTCGACGAAGCGCCCGCCAGTGCACAGGCACGCCAAACTGGCCTCGATGAATCCCGGCCCCGTCAGGCTGTTCAGCACCATCCCGACGCCCGCGCCATCGGTGACCGCGCGAATCTGCTCGCCGAACGCCGTCGATCGGCTGTCGAACACGTGCTCGACTCCCAGGGCCCGCAGGCGAGCGCGCTTCCCGGAGCTGGCTGTCGCGATCACCTTCGCGCCCGCCGCCCGCGCCAGCTGGATCGCCGCCATCCCAACCCCCCCGGCCCCCGCGTGCACCAGCACCCGCTCGCCGGCACCTAAGGCGCCCAGCTCGAAGGCCAGCGCTGCGGTCGCGAAGGTCAATGGCACCGTCGCCAGAGCCGCGGCCGGGAGCCCGGCGGGCACTTTCGCCACCAGTTCCTCGCGCGTGATGACCTCAGGGCCGAACGCACCTGTGGCAAGACCGGCCACCCGGTCTCCGACCGCCACGGCCCGCACGCCCGGTCCGGTCTCCACCACGCAACCGCAAAACTCCGCTCCCAGTGGACTGTCCGCGTCGACGATGCCCATCGCGACCAGAACGTCCTTGAAGTTCAGCCCCGCCGCGGCGACCGCCACGCGAACCTCGCCCGGCCCTGGCGCTGCCAGCCCCGCCGCTTCAACCCTCAGGCCATCCAGTGCTCCGCCCGGGTCGCGCGCCAAGCGCCAGCCCGGCTCCTCCGGCAGCTGCATGCCTGCGGCCCGCATCCCGCGCACCAATCGCGCGATTTGGCGCATCGCACCTCGGTGAGCCACGTGCGTCTCTTGGTCCGCGTGCAGCAATTCGTTCAGCAGCCTGCCTGAGCGCACCGGCTCCCGCGGATCGAGATCGACCATCCGCGGATGCAATTGCGGCGCTTCTAGCCCCACTGTCTTCCCCAGGCCCCACAGCGTCGCCCCCGCCATCAGGCCAGCCTGTTCGTGGTTCACCACCTGTCCGCCGCGCGTCACGAACCACAGCCCAGCCGAGGGCTCCACCGCCGCGTCCAGCAGTCCCTGTACCAGTGCCAGCGCCTCCGCGTCGATCCGGGCTGTGTCATGCGCCAATTCGTCTGTTGCGGCCGCCTCTCCGCAACCCGTTACCGCGCCTAGGTACACGATGCCTCGCAGGGGAGGCCCGTCCGGCAGATCCTCCAGCAGCGAACGCCAAGCCTCCCGCCTCGTTGGATCCACGTACGCCTCGCGGACTCCCTCCAGCGCCGCCGCTTTGTCGGCCGTCCGCGAGCCCGCCACAATCACCGACTGGTTGCGCCTCATCAGCCGCTCGGCCAGCTCATCAACCAGTTCCGCCCCTTCGCCGGCCAGCACCCATAGGCCCGCCAAGTCGTCGACCTCGACCGGCCCGCGCGCCACGATCAGGCCGTGCCCGACCGCGTCTCCGATGCCTTCGTCGAGCACATCCGCCCCATCGAGACCGGCCTCCGCCAGTGCCCGCCGCCACACACCGGCTCCCGCCAAGGCGTGCTCCTCCCGGTACCTGTCATCGAACCGCCACCAGCCCTCCAGCAACCCAAAGGTCAGGTCCAGCCACCCCTGCGGCTGCAGGCGCTCCAGCACCACCAACTGCCCCGCCGGCGCCAGCAACCCGCGGCAGTGCGCCAGCGTTTGCTGCAAGTCCCGGGTCGCGTGCAGCACGTCGGCCGCGACCACCAAGTCGTACCCGTGCTCCTCCAGTCCCTGCGCCGCCGGATCCGCCTCGATGTCCAGCGCGCGGTACTCAATCTCTTCGAATCCTGGAGTGAGTCGCTGCTCTGCCTTAGCCAGCAATTCGGCCGAAATGTCCGTGCAGGCGTAGTCGAACCTGTCCGGCGGCAGAGCCGCCAGCACCTCCGCGGTCGCGCCGCCCGTGCCGGCCCCTACTTCCAGCACCCGCAGGCGTCTCCCCTCCGGCAAGCCTGCCACCAGCAACTTGACCGCGGCACGCAGCAGGTGCGCCTCCCGGCAGCTCTCGTCCCCGTAGAGCAGCTCCAACGGGTCCGCCCGCCCCCGCAGCACGTCTGCCAACGCTTCCCCGCACCGCATCAGCAGCCCCAGCTCGTGCGAAGCGTGCGAGTGCCGCTCCAGCAGACTCTCTCCAAGCGCTGCCGGGGACTCCACCAACCCGCCGGGCAGGTCCTCTCCACTGGCTGCGACCACTACCCAGCCCCGGGAATCCGCCGCCCCCGCGTCCAGCACGCCAGCCTCTGCCAGCATCTTGAGCAAACGCCGGAACAGGCTCTCGTGGTCTGCAACCACCCGCAGCTCCTTCCGCAACGGCGACGGATCCACGGTCGCCCCGCTCTCGCGACGCCAGCCCAGCGACGCCAGCGCTGCCAAGGCATACGACCGAGAGAGCCGCTCCAAATCCGCGCGAAGGGCGTCGCGTGACGCGGGCGGCACGCCACCCGATCCAAGGTGCCCGCCCGGCCCGCCCATGAGCCAGCCCAGCGCGTCGGGTTCGGCCAAGACTTCAGCCGACCGGTCCCCGCGCACATGGGGGCGCGACCGCCATACCACCTCATGGAGCAGGTCCTCCACGCCCTCGGTTGCCGAAAGGAGCGCTGCGCGCGTCGCCCGCCTCAGCACCAAACCGCTGACAGCCCCAAGCGGTGCGCCTTCCGTGTCGAAGAGCTGCAAGTCCGCAACCAGAGCTTCAGAGGCCTCGTTTCGCCGCGGTCCCGCTCCGTCGGGCATGCGCATCCGCACGTGGCAAAGCAGCCGTTCCGGCACGGGCCCGCGGAGCCAAAAGCGCTCCCAGCCAAACGGCAGGTATATGGGGGCGCCGGCGCCTTCGCTATCCCTGGCCGCGGTCAGAGCCAGCTGCATGCACCCGTCGATCTGGGCTGGATGCGTCAACAGGTCGCCGGAGGCTGTCTCCGGCAAGAGAACGACTTCGCCGAGGGCTTCCCCCGGGCCGGACCAAACCGCCGCCAGCCCCCGGAAGCCGCCGCCGTACTCGATGCCGCGTTCCGCGAGATCCCGGTAAATCTCCGATCCCCGGGCCTCCGCAAGGGGCTCTCGCAGGCTCTCGAGATCGATCGCCGGTCCCCCGTCGGGATCACTGCGCGCCACCCGGGCGCTTGCGTGCAACGTCCAAGACGTTTCCTTGCGGGTCTTGCTGTGTACCGTCAGATCCAGCGCGGCACACTCTTCGGAGGGCGAGACGGTGATCTGCACGGTCCGGCCCGGGCCACTGGCGGTGCCGGCCTGGCTTCCCCCGCCAAGAATCATCGGCCGATGTACCTGCAGGTCCGCCACCTCCACCGAGACGGCCTTGGCTATCGCCGCTATCGCTTCGGCGGCCAAGACACCATAAAGAGCCCCGGGGGCCACGACCAGCCCGAATATTCGGTGGTCCGCCAGCCACGCTGGGTCGGACACGAACATTTCCGTCTCGAAGGTGACTTCCCCGCCGACCATATCCCGCCGCACACCCAACAGCGGATGGCCCCGTCGCACGCCCCTTCGTTGTGGGCCGTCCACCCAGTGCCGCTCCCGCTGGAACGCGTACCCGGGCAGGGATAGACGCCGGCGGCTCTCGCCCGCGAACAAGCCCTCGAAGGCGATCGCGGCCCCCGCTTCGTACGCCCCAGCCACGGCTTGGGAGAAGTCATTCGTCCCGCTTGCCGCGCGCCGCAGGCTCGCTAGCACCGCTGGTTGCGAAGTCAGCTTGTCCCCGCTCCGCTCCGGCCACGCTTGCTCCACCAAAGGTCCCAATACCGAATCCGGCCCGATCTCGACGACGAGGTCCACGCCGTTCTCTGCCAACGCCTCTAAGCCCGCCTCGAACGCGACCGGCTCACGCGCCTGCCGCCGCCAGTACGACCCGTCCAGACGCTCGTCTTCCCGCACCGTCCGGCCCGTCACGTTGCTCACCAGCGCCACCGATGGCACTGCGATCTCCATGGCGGACAGCGCCTCTTCAATTCCGTCCAGCACCGGATCCATCAACCCGCTGTGAAATGCGTGGCTCGTGTTCAGTGGCGTTACCCGCACGCCCGCCGACTCCAAGCGGCGTGCCAGCGCTTGCACCTGCTTGCGCGGCCCGCTCACGACACGGTGCGTGCCGTTCTCCGCCGCAAGGCTCAATCCCGCGGCCGTCGAGTCGTCGTCGTGTTCCGCCAGCGCGGCAGCCACCTCCTGCGAGGAAGCGAAGACCGCCAGCATGGCTCCCGCCGCCGCTCCTTCCACCGGCAGAGAGCCCATTAACGTGCCCCTCGCCGCTGCGAACCGGAGACCGTCCTCTAGGCCGAACACCCCAGCGACCTGAGCCGCCGCAAGCTCGCCCACGCTGTGGCCCAGCACCGCCGCCGGCCGGACGCCGACGCTCGCCCACTGCGCAGCCAGCGCACACTCCAGCGCATACAGCGCTGGCTGCGTCCAGGCCGTGTCGTCCAGTTCTCCCGCCGCGCCCGGCTGGCCGAACATCACTTCGAGCAAGGACGCCCCGCGCAGGTCTCGCATTACCTCGTCGCATCGATCCAGCACCGCCCGCGCCACGGGCTCGCTGCGATACAGCGACTGGCCCATCCCGGCCCACTGGCTGCCTTGTCCCGTAAACGCAAATGCCACGACGGTCCTGCGAGGCGAATGCGCGATCTCGCGGCCCGCGACGAGTTCCTCTAGGTCGGCCCGCAGTTCGCCGAGATCGCCGTAACCCAAGCCCGCTCTGTGTTCGAAATGGCTTCTTCCCACGGCCGCCGTCCAGGACATATCCGCTAGCAACGCCCCCGACTCGCCCGCTTTTCCGGACAGCACCTCGGACCTTTCCTGCAGCCACTCGAGGTACCCGCCCGCCAGATCCCGGAGCGCCCGGTCCGTTCGTCCGGACAGCGGCAGGAGTCGCCGCTCGCGAGGTGCCAGTGGATCCGCCGGGAGACGCAGCTCAGGCACAGCCTCGGGCAGGTGCGGCGTGACCTTGCGGTATGGACCTGGACTCAGGATCGGTTCGCCGGTCGCGGGGAGCAGCCGCTCATCGCGCGCGCCGTAGGCCTCGACCAAGACGTGCGCGTTTGTGCCGGAGAAGCCAAAAGAACTGACCCCGGCCCTGGCCGGTCGATCCGTAGCAGGCCAGCCCGTCGCTTCCGAGGTCACCCGTACGGGCAGGCGTTCCCAGTCAATACGCGGATTGGGCTCATGAAAATTCAAGTGCGGCGGTATCAGGCCGCGCTGCAGTGAGAGGACGACCTTGACAATGCCGGCGACACCGGCGGCAGCTTCCAAGTGTCCGATATTCGTCTTCACGGAACCCAACAGCAATGGCCTCGTGTGCGCTCGGCCCCGACCGTAGGCGCCCGCGGCCGCCTGTACTTCGATCGGATCCCCCAATGCCGTTCCTGTCCCGTGCGCCTCCAGGTAATCCACCTCCGATGGATCGATTCCCGCGCGCGACAGAGCTTCGCCGATCACCCGCTCCTGCGCCGGACCGTTCGGCACCGTCAGCCCTGCGCTCGCTCCGTCCTGGTTGACCGCCGATCCGCGGATCACGCCCCAGATCCGGTCCCCGTCCCGCTCCGCTTCGCTGAGCCTCTTCAAGGCCAGGACGCCGCAGCCCTCGCCGCGCACGTACCCGTTTGCCGCGGCGTCGAACGTGCGGCACTGGCCGTCAGGCGAGAGCATGCCGCCCTGCTCGAAGGCCTTTGTTAGAGTCGGGGCCAGAATGGCGTTCACCCCCCCTGCCAGCGCCAAGTCCGCTTCACCCCGCTGCAGGGCTGTGACTGCTTGGTGAATGGCCACCAGCGACGACGAGCAGGCCGTGTCCACCGCCATCGCAGGCCCCTCGAAGCCGAGAGCGAAGGCGATTCTTCCGATTGCAGTGCTGTCGCTCGTGCCGGTTGCCGCATGAAGGCCGAAGCCCGCCCCTCCCGCTTCGCTGGACACGACCAGATCTCGGTAGTCGTTGCTGAAGACCCCCATGTAGACGCCTGTGCGGCTGCCCCTGAGGAGTTCGGGGTTGATGCCGGCATCCTCGATGGCCTGCCAGCTGGTCTCCAGCAACAGGCGTTGCTGCGGATCGATGAGGCGGGCTTCCACGGGCGTGACGCGGAAGAATTCTGCGTCGAAGCGGTCGATCTCCTCGAGAAAGGCGCCCCATCCGGCATCTTCATCGCTGTCTCGGGATCCGCCGTCCAAGCCCTCTCCTGCGTCGGAGTTCGAAACCGGGCGCCCGCGTGTCACAGCGCTCTCGCCCAGCTCGAGCAGCTTCCAGAACTCTCGCAGGTTCGCCCCGCCTGGGAAGCGGCATGCCATGCCAACGATGGCGATCCCTTCGCTCGGGCGGATCTGCCGCGAAGGGTCCGGCTCCGGGGCCGCCGACCCGCGCATCTCGCCCAGCGCGGCTCCCAGATGACGGGCTAGGCTTACGCTGTTCGGATAGTCGAAGGCCACGGTGCTGGAAGGCATGTAGACTCCCGAACATGCCTCGTTGAGCCTCGCTCTGAGCTGTGCCGCCAAGACCGAATCCATGCCCAAATCCGAGAATCCCGCCGTCGGGTCCGGTGGGGCGTCGAGTCCCAGCACCGACTGCAACTGCTCCTGCACGAACGAGACCAGCAACGTCTCGCGCCGAGCGTCCGGCACCGAGTCGAGTCGGTCGATGAGAGCGCCCGGCACCACCGGACCGCGCTTGGGATCGCTCGGTATCCATGGACACATCTCTTCCAGCACGGGCTGGAGATGAGCCGCGCGTGCCGAGAAGGCGGTCCAGTCCACGGGTGCCGCCCAGCCTGCGGCGGCGTTCCGTTGCACTAGGCGCTCTAGCGCTAGCAGTCCTTGTTCGGGAGCCAGACGTCCGAATGCCGGCGGCCCCTCTGTCGCGGAGGCCTGTGCCGGCTGCGGCCGTGAGTCCTCCGCATCCCCCCACAGATCGCACCCGATCGATTGGCCCGAGAGCCCCAGCGCCTGGCGGTGCCCCGCGATCAGCTCCAGGCAGGCGGCCGTGGCTGACCGATGCGATTGGCCCGGGCCGCCGAAGACTCCGGCCAGGCCCGAGAGCAGCAGAAAGGTGTCGAGGTCCCTTCCTCTTGTCCCTAGGTGCAAGTTCCAGGCTTCCGAGACTCTCGCTCGCACCGTCCGCTCAAATTGATCGGTCTCTTGAGGCTTCGGCGAAGAGTTCGGCTGCAGGCCGGTGCAATAGACAACGCCCGCCAGTGGCGGAAGGATCTCGTCAATCCGCTGCAAGAGCGATTCGACCGAGCCCCTCTCGGCCAAGTCCACCCTCTCGTGGTGCAACCGGACGCCTAGTGCCCCGAATGCATCGATCGTGTCGGCGGTCGATTCGTCCGGATCGTGGCGGGTAACGAGAGCGATCGCACCAGCACTGAAGCGAGCGAGCAATTCGGCGACGGCTCGCCCTGCTCTGCCGACGCTTCCGCAGACCAAGTAGGTGCCGCGTTGACGCAGGCGGTTCGATGGCGTTCTCGGGACTGGACGGCTGGACGGCGCCACGCCAGCTGCTTCCGCCCCCGTGCGCACGACACGAAGGGCATGACGCCGCTGCTGCCGATAGGCGATCTGGGCTTCCTGATCGGGACGCAGCAGCTCGTCCGCTAGGGCAGCTGGCGGAATGCTGTCATCCGGATCAAGATCGATCATTCGGGACTGCAACTGGGGTGCTTCCAAGCACAGCGATCGTCCGAGTCCCCAGAGAGCCGCTCCGGCCAGCTCGCTGGCCTCTTCTCCGTGCAGTACCCTTGCACCACGCGTGAGGCACCACAGCCCCGCCCAGGGAATCGTTCGGCTCTTCAACAGGCCCTGGATCAGGGCAATTGCGCAGGCCCCGGCCACGGCCGATTCCCCTGCCCGATCCCGTGACTCCTCCGTCTGTGAGCCAGAGTCCGCAGCAGCAGTTGCCACGACGCCGCGCAAGGCCGGCTCTCGCGGCAGTCCATCCAGCAGTGACTGCCAAGCCTGGTGATCCTCCGGCATTGAGTGAACTTCCGCTGCGCCGCCCGCTCTCCTGATGCGCTCGGCGTCCTCGGGCAACTTGCTGACCGCAATCACGGTCTGATTTCGCTCCGCCAAAGCCTGCGCGACTCGTTCCGCGGAGCTTCCGCCATCCGCGAGCAGCACCCATGTGCCGGGGCGCTCCATCACTTCGGTGGCCCCGCGCGGTTGGCCGGGCAGGGGTTGCTCGCGCCACGCGGCCTCGTAGAGCAGGTCATCCACCCTCTGGGCCAAAGACTGCAGTTCCGATCGATCTAGCGGGGAAGCCGTAAGGCCTTTCACCAGCCCGACAAGAGCACCTTGCTCGTCGTAGAGCCTCAGGTCTGCAGTTTCTGAGGTTTGGGGGCCATGTCGCGCTGAGGAATCCTGGTCGCCGCCGGCAGCGGGCTGGCTCGGCTCCGCACCCGTTGCCGGCGGCACGCGCAGTTGAACGTGGCACAGCAGGCGATTCGGCGGAGGGTCCGCGATCCAAAGCCGTTCCCAGCCTGTCGGCAAGAGGGCAGAAGCTGCGTCGTCGTCGGTGCCGCGCGCCGCAGCCAAGAAGACTTGGAAGCAGGAGTCGAGCAGGCAGGAGTGCCGGGTCAGGCGAGCGGCGTCCGGGCTGGTCGGAGCCGCGATTTCGCCCACGGCTTCGCCCGGTCCCAGCCAGACCGCCTCTACTCTGCACGCCTCTGCGGCGTACTCGACCCCGTGCTCGGCGAGAGCGCGGTAGAAGTCCCGCCGGTCCTGCTCTGACAGCCCTTCTTTGACAGCTTGCAAGTCGGTGCCTGCACCAGATTCCGCGGCGTCAGAGAAGGCGACGGATCCGTCGGCGTGCAGTGTCCAGCCCTCTTCGTCTCGCCACTTGCCGTAGACACCCGCAGGCTTCGGGCCACTTCCCTTGGCGGGCCCCACCACGATCTGCAGCGTCCGTCCAACTGTCCCGGAGTCCCCGGCCGCACCCTCCCCAGGGATCGGAAGCCAGGAGTGAATCCGAAAGTCGTCGATCGTGACCTGGCCCCGATGACCCGTTCGCCCTGCGGCCGTCGCCGCGGCACTCGCGAGCACTCCCGCTGGGACCACTGGATGCCCGAAGACCGTGCAGGGCAGAAGCCAGTCCGGATCTGCTCCAGTGACGTCTGCCTCGAACGTGATCTCGCCGCTTGCGGATTCCCGGCGCTGTCCAAGTGGGCCGCTGGCCTGGGTTCTTGGGCGCGCGGGCATCTCGATCCAGTGGCGGCGGCGCTGGAACGGGTAGCTAGGGATCGAGATCTTCCGGCGACTCTCGCCCGCGTAGAGTCCGGCAAACGAGACTCCGACGCCCGACTCGAACGCTTGGGCGACTGCGTTCGCGAACGCTTCTGCCGACCGCGGCGATGCACCCTCCCCGTCCGGCTGCTCGGATTCGCAGGACTCGACGAAGGGGGGGTGGCCCGGGGCTGCCGACTCCCCTCCGGCCACTGGATCGGGCGTTGCCGCACTTGCCGGCCATGTCGATTCCACCAGCGGCCGCAGGACAGATTTGGCCCCGACCTCCACGAAGACGTCCACGCCCGTCTCGGCAAGCGCGGTCAGTCCGTCCGCGAATGCCACAGTTTCCCGAGCGTGGCTCCGCCAGTAAGCTCCGTCCAAGCGATCTTCCGGTCTCACCGCACGACCCCACAGGTTGCTGACCAAGGTCAACCGGGGAGGCCCGATTGAAGCCGCTTCAACCGCCGCCTCGAGATCGTCTAGGATCGGGTCCATGAGCGCGCTGTGAAATCCGTGGCTCACGTTCAGCCGCTGAACCCGCACTCCGTCCCGGGCCAGTCGCCGACTGATCTCTTCGACCTGCACCGCGGGGCCGCTGACTACCGTGTGCGTCCCGTTGTCCGCAGCGATGCCGAGCCCGGCATCGGCGGTTTGGTCGTTGACGGCCGCCACCGCTGATTGCACGCGCGATTTCGCGGCGAACACAGCGAGCATCGATCCGGCACTAGGGCCCTCGGTCGGCAGAGAGGCCATCAGTTCGCCGCGCACGGCAGCGAACCGCAGTCCCTCCTCCAGCCCGAATACACCGGCTACCTGCGCGGCTGCCAACTCCCCGACGCTGTGTCCCACCACAGCGCTGGGCCGGACCCCAACGCTCTCCCACAAGGCCGCCAGTGCGCATTCCAGCGCGTAAAGCGCTGGCTGGGTCCAAGCGGTGTTGTCAAGGTACCCGGCCGTATCCGCAAGGCCGAACATGACATCCAGAAGCGATGCACCGCGCTCAGCCCGGATCAGCTGATCGCAGCGATCGAGCACTGCTCTTGCCACGGGTTCGGTCTCGTAGACTTGCCTTCCCATTCCGGCCCACTGGCTTCCCTGGCCGGGGAACAGGAATGCCACCCGGGAGGCAGCCCGGGCCGATACTGCCGTCCGACTCGCGACGATCTGCTGCAATTGGTCTCGCAGATCGGCTGTGCCGCCAAAAGTGACGGCGGCCCGGTGGCTAGAGTGCGTCCGTGCGACACCGGCGGTCCAGGCCATGTCTGCTAGCAGCGACGCGGCTGTGCCTTGGCCGTCGTCTTCCGCATCTCCCGGCGCTGACACCAGGGCGCGCTCTCGTTCGCTGAGCCAAGCCAGGTATCGACTCGCGAGGTCCCGAACCGCCCCGTTTGAAGCTCCCGAAAGGGGGAGCAGGCGGACCGTCCGTGGTTTCAGAAGCTCTGCTCGACTCTCCGCGGAAACCAGCTGGTGCGGCAGGCTGACCGGCACAAGGCGGGCGGAACCTCGAACGGGGCATGGGTCATCGTCGCGACCGTTCGGTCGCCCCTCCAAGACGACGTGGGCATTCGTCCCGGAGAAGCCGAAGGAGCTCACGCCGGCCAGATACGCCCGAGCCCGTGACGAAGGCCAGCGTGTGGCCGTTGTCGTCACCCTCACGGGAAGCTCGGCCCAATTCAGGCTGGGATTCGGATTGTCGAGGTTGAGGTGTGGCGGAATCATCCCCCGCTCCATCGCCAGCACAACCTTGATCAGGCCCGCGATTCCGGCCGCGGCTTCCAGATGGCCGATGTTTGTCTTGACCGACCCAATCAGGAGCGGGCAGTCCATGGAACGGCCACGGCCATAAACCGCAGCTGCGGAACGGACCTCCGTTGGGTCACCTAGCTGGGTCCCGGTGCCGTGCGCTTCCAAGTAGTCGACATCCGCAGGTTTCACGCCGGCGCGTGCCAGCGCAAGCTCGATGACCCGTTGCTGAGCGGCACCGCTCGGGGCTGTCAATCCAGGGGTCGCACCGTCCTGGTTAACCGCCGATCCGCGGATCACTGCCCAGATGCGATCTCCATCCGCTTGGGCATCGCTGAGGCGTTTCAGAACGACAATTCCGCAGCCCTCACCGCGCACATACCCGTCGGCCTCTGCATCGAATGTCTTGCACCGTCCGTCGTCAGCGAGCATCCCGGCATCCCGGAATGCGCGCGTCAGGAGCGGAGACAAGATCGCGTTAACTCCTCCCGCAAGCGCGAGATCGGCCTCGCCCGTTTGCAGCCCAACGACAGCTTGGTGAACTGCTACGAGGGACGAAGAACAGGAAGTGTCCACCGCCATTGCCGGTCCTTCGAGGCCAAGGGTGTACGCGACACGGCCGATCGCGGTACTGTCGCTAGTTCCCGTCGCCATAAAGAGACTGGCGACGTCACCTCGGCTGGCAGCGATTAATTCTCGATAGTCATTGCTGAATGTTCCAACGTGTACGCTGGTGGAACTACCCCTCAACAAAGCTGAATCGATGCCCGCATCTTCCAAGGCTTGCCAGCTTGTTTCAAGGAGCAACCGCTGTTGAGGATCCAGCAGTTGGGCTTCGACTGGGGAAATCCGGAAGAATTCAGCATCGAAAAGGTCAATATCATCGATGAAAGCTCCCCAGTTATTGAGTTCATCTTCATCGACGGATGGTCCTGCATGAGTGCGGGGACTGACGCGACGGGACAGGGGCCGGCCAAAGGTTATGGCATCACGGCCCTTCTCAAGTAGGTTCCAGAAGTCAGATAGGCTTGGACCGGCAGGAAAACGGCATGCCATGCCGATGATCGCAATCGACTGCCGGCTGACGCGCGCTTCCGTGTCGCGAGAGGATTCTTTGGCACTATTCCGGCCGCTGCGTGGCCCTGAAGTCACTCGAAGCTCCACGCATTGACTGGCGCCGGCCTGATTTCAACAGCACAAGTGGACACAGCAGTGCCAAGTCTCGGGGTGGCATCCGGCGGCAACGTTGCTATGCGGTCGCAGCCGATTGCCTTGGCTGTCCGTGGGATGTGGGCTAAGGTGTGCCGATCGCTTGGAAGCGCCCAACGGTCCATGGTCATCTCGATCACGATCGCGCGTGCCGTTGCAACGCTGATCCCGTCAATCCAGAGCCTCGATTGTCGCCTCATGCTCAGCGACGCCCGGAGGGCGGCCCAACTGGGCGCTCTCATGATGTTGGGCCGAGTACGGGATGTCAAGAGTCAGTCCCAGCACTTCGTCTGATCCCGTCGCTGAGTGCTCGACCACAGGCCGAGCCTGATCGAGAATGGCCAGACAGCATGGACGGGCAGCCCGCCTGCGAATTCACGATTTGATCCGATTCTGCGGCGGCACTCCAAGAATGGCAGCGCCGTCCGCGAGGCCGATGATGAGAGAGCCTCCGATGGAGTCGGCGAAGGCACATCGCTCGCAGCTTTCACGCTAGACCGCCTCGCTTGAACTCCAGAGTCTGGCGCTCCTCCGAGTCACTGGCGTCTCGGAGAGTCTCGAGCCCGGATCGCTCACCGCCGGGCGGTAAACATGAGGCACTGGTACGTGTTAAGGTGTTTTTTATCAAATGATTGCCAGCTTACCGAATTGAACTCCTCATAGCAACATGCTGTGCCGTGATCGATCTCTCCAAGACCGGTCGTCGCAAAGTGATCGCTGGCTTGGACGGGAGCCGCATTTCCGCTGCCGCCGGGGCGCTCCTCCAGCGATCCGCCGACCGCGCCCTCGGCCTGAACCGGGCGCTTCGCCGATTGCCGCACCGGCCACCGGAATCCCCCAGCTGCGAGGATGCCCATTCCGGCCTAGGCCCCAGCTTCAGTACGGGCTCGCGCTGGGCCACGAGGATGTCAGCCGTCTTGACACCCTGCGGCACCACAGCCTGCTCGCGCCGACGCTGGGCCGTTACCTCTGCGCAAGGAGAATCACTTGGCCAGAACACCGCTTGTCTCAATGAACTCTCTCAGGAATTCTGCGCACTCTTTGGGGCGTTCAAGCTGAACTAAGTGAGCAGCATCGGGCACGAAATCGTAATCGATTTGGACAATCTCTGCAAGATCCAACGACGGTAGAAAGGCGCTGCGAATGGTCGGATCAGCTCCGATAACTTTGGTAGGACAGTGAATCTCTTCGAAATCTACGGCTGCCGACCATGCGATCACGTAGTCCAAAACTTGGGCTTCGTACTCTGGCGGACAGCGAAGTTCGTATCCCGTGCCGGATGTGGAAGGACGGAGTAAGGCCTTGGATGCTAGCTCCTTCGCTCCGGGAACGAACCCGGAATAGAGGGGCACGTAGTCAAGAATTTCTAAAAACTGTTCCCGGCTGTCAAATGTGTACTGACGGATTCTCGTCATAGCGGCCAGACGATCCCCAATCGATTCCAGATCTTGTTCGGATACACCCGGCTTGGCAATCGGTGGGTCGAGCAAGAATAGTGCGGAAAACTCTCCCGTATTTGCTGCCTGAATGAGAGCGATCAAGGCTGACAGGGAATGGAAAACACCAATCGTAGATTTTGGCCCAAACCTCTGAGAAACTGCGTCAAATACTTTCTCACCATCGTCGACAAACACCGCAATATTGTGCATTTCCAGATCCGTAACTGGATTCCATCCGTGGTTGCGTATGTCGTATACGATGAGATCAAACTGATCGCACAGTAGTGACCAGAAGGGATAGTACATATCGACCGCAAGTCCATTGCCATGACTCAGGAAAAGCCGCGGACCATCCGGATTTCCGTGACGTCGAACGATGATAGGCGTCCCTCCGGCCGTTGGAACCTCGAGCGTGGCTAAGGGCGCTTGGATGTTCCAAGACTTCTCAGGCATCTCAACCGTCACGGAAGCTCAATTAGTCCGATTGAGTGACCCGCCACGGCGGGACCATCCTGATTTCGGTGTAGGTACGGAGCGCAAGTACGTCGCTATCCGGGATCCAACGCTTGCAACTGACCCATGGTCGGAACTGCGGTCTGCGATCTGGCCAATGTTAGCTGGCACGGGCTTGGATGTGATCGACGAGGCTCCGAAGGGTCCTGAGTTCCTGTGCCTGTTCAGGCGTGATGTCGATGCCGAACTCGACGTTGATCCTCTTCAGGATCGCTATTGCCGCCATCGAGTTCAGGCCCAAGCTGGTCAAGTCCGCGTCGTGATCGAGATTGTCCGCCGTCACGGACGACTCTGCGAGTGTGTTGATCTGTTGGAGAACTATTGCCAGCAAACGCCTCTCAATTGTTGATGCCATGGTTGCCTTCCTTTTCGCGTTCTCGGCGTTCTCGTGCGCCAAGCGAGCCTCAGTCTACCACGAAGCGCGGACACTAAACGGAATCGGCAGCCCGGAATCATCTCCACGTTTTCGACGCGGAGCCCTTCAGCTTGCGAATGTGCGGCCCGAAATGCGGGTGCTCACGCAGCTGCGGGTAGGCCGATCGCCGCGGCCTGCGGCAATCTCTGCGTGAGCAGCACGGGCAATTAACTATAGGTCCTTGCCGAATTGCTTGGTCTCGAAGATCCGGTAGTCATGCAACGAAGTCGCCCCGCCGCTGGCGAGCCTGTTGCGAACCGGCCTCCAGCCCACGGAGCAGCGCGTCGTTGCCCAAGATCTCGGCCATTTCCTCGTCATCGACGGACTTTTCCTCTCTCATCCGTGCCAGAGCAGCGGCCGCAATGAAGGTTGCCAGCGGTCTCTGCCGGGCCGCCGCGGCCTCCTGCAACTCTTCGTATGCGTCCTCTTCCAACCGCAGGGTTACCGTCTTGGCCATGTTCCCCCTCCTGCTGGTGAATTCCGTGCCTCGGTACAGCGGCGCCAGCATCAAGTCTGCCACTATCACCATAACGCTCTGGGGGTGCCTCTCACACCGAGGACTCGAGGACTTGCGGAGGGGATCGGTGCCCATCGGCCGGCCGACGACCGCAGAGGCTTCTCCGTGATCGCGGTGTCCGCAAACTGGCGCATCGTCTTCAGACTTCGGGGATGGTGATGCGTGTCGTATGGGAGTAGTCGACTATCACCGGCGCTAGATCGGAACATGGGCGACTGGATGCAGGTGCTCTGCGGCCTGACAACTATCGGACCGGGCAGGAGGGGCCCAGCCTACACCGCCTCGCCTCGCAGCCCAGGAGCGGGGCATTGCACTCGATTTCACAGTTTGTCGGTTTGTCGGTTTGTCGGGATCGAGTTGCGTCGCTCTGCCAGCTTTGGTATCAGCGCGGGCCTCATTGGCCAGCCGGCTCAGGGTGCCTTGGGAACTCGAGAACGCTTGAGTCCAGCGTTCCTCATCCTGAATCTCGCCGAGAAGCCGCCGCGCAATCCGGTCCTGTTCCTCGGGCGGTAGCGCCGACATCTTCTGTATTGCTGTGTCGAAGGCTCGGGTGACGATAGTTCATAGAAATACCACGCTGGATTGACGACCGGTGCCAAGAAACCTGCGAAAATAGCTGGAATAACCAGCACGTTAGGAGCGCGAGACTATGGACTGGCTATTTCGACTCAACGAGTCCCTTAACGCACTTGTTTGGGGACCCTTCATGATGATTCTGCTGATTGGCTCCGGCGTGTTCCTGACTGTCGCGACCAAGGGCGTTCAGTTTCACCGGTTCTCCTTTGCGGTCCGTCAGGTCCTCCGAGCCGGTCGGAGCCTTCGCGGCAAAGGCACGATTCGACCGTTCGAGGCTCTCGCGACATCGCTGTCAGCGACTGTTGGCGTAGGCAACATTGCTGGAGTTTCCATTGCAATCGCCACAGGGGGGCCGGGAGCGGTCTTCTGGATGCTCGTCTCCGGCGTCGTCGGCATGGCTACGAAGTTTGCCGAGATCGCGGTCGCGACCGAGTACCGGCAGCAGCAGGGTGGAACTCCGATGCGCGGCGGGGCCAAGTGGGTGCACAACAAATTCGTGCGCGTCGATCTGAGCGAGGGCGGCGTAATGCGGGGCGGGGCGATGTACGTGCTTACAGAGCGATTCGGCATGAAGTGGCTGGCCTCTCTTTTCGCGACCTGCTGTGCGTTCGCCGCCTTCGGAATTGGGAACATGACGCAGGCCAATACCGTGGTGGCAGCCCTGTCCGCTTCGTACGGCATTTCCCCTTGGCTCTCCGGAGGTCTGCTCACCACGCTGACGGCGCTCGTCGTAGTGGGTGGCATTCGGCGCATCGCCTCGGTTGCGTCGATATTGGTGCCTATAATGTGCGGGCTCTACGTGGCTTGCGCCCTCACCGTGCTTGTCACAAACTTCGACACAATGGGGAGTGTAATCGCCGAGATGTTGAAGTCGGCCTTTAGCGGTCACGCGGCCATCGGAGGTTTCGCCGGTTCTACGGTTCGTGGCATGATGCAGACCGGTGTGGCGCGGGGCCTGTTCTCCAACGAGGCGGGCATGGGCAGCTCGCCGATAGTGCATGCCGCCGCCATAACAGACCATCCAGTGCGCCAAGCGTCCTATGGCATCATTGGTGTATTCGTCGACACAATTGTCGTCTGCAACCTCACGGCGTTCACCGTTCTCGCCACGGGCGCTTGGACATCCGGGAGCACTGGTGCCGTTCTGACTAGTGAAGCGTTCTCACGAGGGCTTCCGGGAGAGTGGGGCGGCCAGATCGTGACGCTCGCGATCTGCCTGTTCGGCTTCAGTACGATCATCGGTTGGGCATTCTACGGGGAGACCGGCTTCATGTACCTGTTCGGTGCCGGAAGCACGATGCCTTACCGCAGCGCGTGGGTGGCCGCCGTGCTTGTCGGATCATTCGGAAGGCTGGAGGCGATCTGGGGAATCTCCGACACGATGAACGCCATGATGGCAGTTCCCAACTTGGTTGCGGTCCTAGGCTCGATTGGATTGCTTCAAAGGCAATTGAGGGAGTTCTTCAACGGACGTCGCTGAGCAGCTAGAGCCCGCGATGGCAACTCGAGCGCCATCCGCGCCCACGAAACACCGCAATGGTCGCTCGGCGACTTCGCCCGTTCGGGATTGGGTTGCCCAGCTTTGCTGTCTCCGCATAGGGCCCTCGGCCACATGCAATCGTAGTCGCTCGGTCATTGCGAAGATTGCTTCCACGGTCTTCCGCGGCCCCAGGTGATCCTCGGGACGCACAATTCGGAACGACCCGATTCCCGTGGCACCCGCGGCTTGAGTGCGCTGGCCTGCAATCCGGCCAGCGAGACCCAGTTCAGCCCAGCGTCGCCACATGCCGCAAGCCCTTGCCGAATGAGCCCCTTCGCCCGCGTCGCGATGGGGCTTAACCAGCCGGTCCGAGTGCGTGGGTTGCTCGGCCCCAGACCTCGAACTCTCGCTCTCGGAACGCACATTCTGTGCAACGGAGCGTGAAGGGGCAGGCACGTCCGGCGCATCGGCTCGTCTCGCAAAGACGAGCGCTCTCGTTGGAGACGCCGACGCAAGCCCGACATGTCGTTACGCACATCCCTACCGAATGGTCTTGCGATTGACTACGCCGGGGCAATCCACTCGCTAGCTCATCAGCGGGTGACGGCCACAAGGACCGCGCCGCCAACCTGCCCGTGCCGCTGTGGTGTTCGGGGACGTGCGCAGCAAGTTGACGATGGTGAGGCGCTCTCGAGACGAGCCTCGCCGAGATCTGTTGGCAACACTCCAAGCTAGTCCTTGTCAGCGTAGACTCTACGCGGGGCTCGGAGGACTCCAAGGCGGTTGTGCGTCTTCTCCCGTCGGCACCTACATCCTGCTACGTCGAGCGCCCCTGGCTGCTCAGGCGCCGTCCTTACTATCGGGGTCTTGGGCCGCCTCATCTCGCACCACCGGACCACCGGAAGTAACTCACCAGAATCCGGTCTTGGTCCGATTTCGAGGCCATCCCCGCAATGTAGAGGCCACAATTGGGGAGGAACCGTCGATGGACGAGAGTTTGGGGACCTGAAGGCCTGTCTCGGCCGAACATTGAAGAGTCCCGGCTCGCAGCCTGAACCGGGCGGCCACCCTCTGTTATTCTGTCAGTCAATTGGCTAGGCAATTGAGGCAGAAGTCGCTTTAGATGAAGATATTGGTGATCGGGGGCGATGGCAGAGCCCATGCGATCGCATGGCGCCTCGCGGCCGATTCCAGCACGAATAGCGCATTCTGCGTTCCGGGGAATGCCGGTGCGGTCGACGACGCCCTCTGCATCCCGGGAAACATATCGAGAGTCAGCGAGATGTCTGCTGTTGCCGACCTTTTCAATGTGGATTGCGCGGTGGTCGGACCTTCAGAGGCAATTCTCGCGGGGGTTGTGGACGAGTTCAGGTCGAAGGGCATTCCGATCGTGGGGCCGGCCAAGGAGTCCGCGCGGCTCGGTTCAAGCCGCGTGTTCGCGAAGGAATTCATGGTCCGCCACGGCATTCCAACCTTGGAATTCGCCGTGCTGGAGCGCATCGAGGATATCCACAACACTCTGGGCAACTTCGGACACCCAGTTGTCCTTAAGGCTGACAGATCGACTGGCCAAGACGATGTCGTCATCGCCCGTGACGCGACCAGCGCACAATCGGAAGCGACGCGGATGCTGGGGGGCGATGAGGCAGGCGAGGCCGACAAGAGGATAGTCGTCGAGGAGTACACCGAAGGCGAGAAGCTGCTGTTCACAGTACTCAGCGATGGCGAGAGCTACTGCTTATTCCCGCCAATACGCACTCAAAGGCATGCTCACGACGGTTCCCAAGGGCCTAGGACCGCCGGCATGGGGGCTTACTCTGACGACTCCATACTCGACAGTTCGGACTACGGCACGATTCTTGACCTCATCGTAGAGCCAGCTTTGTCTACGATGATTCGCCAAGGGACGCCATTTACCGGGTTCTTGGTGAGCGAATTGATGATGACCCCTTCCGGGCCCAAGGCGCTCGAGTTCAGAGTTCAGCTCGGCGACCCCGAGGCCCAGGCGCTGCTTTACCGTCTGGCGGGGGGCTTTGCGCAACTGATCGCCGGTACTGCGCAGCGGTCCATGGACCTGTCGCTGGTCAGAACAGTAGCCAAATCAAGCGCTTGTGTCGTCATGGCATCGGAAGGATATCCCGGACCGTACTCAACGGGATTCGAGATTGAAGGAATCCGAAGAGCAGAGCAGCGCAACGTTAAGGTCTTCCATGCCGGAACGAAGCTGTCCGGCGGCAAGCCCGTGACGATCGGCGGTCGCGTAATTGGGGTCACGGCACAGGGAAAGAACCTCGCTAGCGCCGTGGACCGCGCATACGCCGCTGTCGAATCAATTCAATTCAGAGGAGCGCACTATCGCCGCGACATAGGCCGCCCGCGGGTGTGACCGACCTTGGGGGCACGACCTTTCAATACTCGGCAGCGACAGCCTTGCGAGCTCCCAACTTCTTTCATCGACGATTCCTCACGAATCGTGGCCTCTACATTTCAGGAATGGCGTTGAAATCGGGCTGGAGACCGCGTACTGGTGAGGGACTGCCAGTGATGCGGTCGCGCGAGATGAGGCGGCCCATGACTCTTGGACGAGCTTCGAAACTGTCTGTCTTTGAGGGATAGCTCGCTTTGGACGAGTTGGCCGGTGAGGTCATCAAGGACGGGTGCCGGCGGGCTTCGCTATCGGGTGCTTGGGGCTGTCCCTCGCGATTGAACTCTCTGACGATTCGTGGGCGTTCAAAGCACTTATTGGGAACGCGCCTCGGACGCAGTTGGATACTCCACGAAAGGGCCGCGGGATGGAGGCCGGGTGATCGCCTCGTGCATGACGTCCGGGCGTATGGCAGGAATTCCGCGACCTTGATCAAGCGGCGGGACGCGTAAGCCGTAGGCCTGTTCTCCGAGGCAGAGCCATGCTCAACGCAGTCGGCCTATCCGCGGCTACGCGTCTTCCGGAAGGCTCGGTGGCGCAAAGTACGGCTTTGAAGAAGCTAAGAACCAAGGCTCGGATCGAGGTGGCGGCAACATTTGCCGCTACAATTCTGCTCTGGGACCCAAGTCCAGAACCAAACCATGACCATCCTGCGGCGGGGCTTTTTGTGGGTCCGCAAGAGCATTGCGGCGCAATTGTACGCGGGTCTGGCCGGCGCCGTGGCGCTGACAATGGCGGCTAGTGTCGTCGCTTGGATCATAGTCGGTCGTATCGGTGAGGCGCAGGAGCAGTTCAACGAAGGGAGCATGTCGGACATGGCGGCCGCGTTTGGGGTCGCCCAGCGCGTTAGTGCGCTCGCAGACTCTGCCCCGCGTCTGATGCTATCCCAGTCTCCGGCAGAGTTCGAAGCCGTGCAAGCAGAAAGCGAAGTGGTCCGCACCAGATTCGAGGCCAGTCTCGCGGCGCTGGCTCGGCGTAGGGGCGAGAGCGAAGGAGTTCGCCGTGTTCGAGTATGGGGGCGCACAATGACCTCCAACATCGAATTGATCGGGGAGCTGGTAGCTCGACGGCTGGAACTTTCCGAAGTCGGTGCCACGCTGCGCGAAGAGTTGAAGGTTGTGGACGATAGGCTGGCGATGGTTCTCGAGGCGGTGATCGACAGCCAGTTTTGCGCAGACGGCGAGGTTGACCGATGCCGCCAACTTAGCGAACTGAGAGAAGGTGTTGCCATCGGAAGTCAGCTGCTAGCAAGCGCATTTTCTATCTCGGATCCAGACTTGCTTGAACAGTTGGCCGAGCGCTACGCGGACACTTCCAGACAGCTCGGGCGCAGTCTGCCGGCGCTCGGCATGGAGGGGTTCGACACGGAAGCCGCTCCACTCTTTGAGCGCCTAGCTCGTCTAGGTGCCGGTGAGAACGGCGTTTTCGACTTTCGCGCGCGTGAACTCGCAGTTGCCCAGCGCCAGGGTGAATTGCTCGCGCGGAACCGCGAGATCGCGAACGAACTCGTCTCCGAGGTCGAGATCTTAGTCGAAGGATTCCGCACCAACACGCAGGTCGCCCGCGGCCCGACGACGAACGCGATTCGCACCGGGCGGAACGTGCTGCTCGCTTTGAGCCTTACCAGCGTAGTAGGCGCCTTGTTGATCGCGTGGCTCTTCGTGGGGCGATACCTCATTCGACGCTTGAACGTGCTGTCATCCCGCATGCGGTACATGGCTAGCGGCGACCTGGAAGGCGCGGTTGCGATCACGGGCCACGATGAAGTCGCGGACATGGCTGCTGCTCTTGAGGTGTTCCGGCGGTACGCCCTCGAGGTGCAGCGCTTGAATCTAGTCGAGAAGTTGGCCGCCGACCTGCAGTCCAAGAATGCCGAGCTTGAATCGGTGCTCGCTGACCTGCGTAAAGCCCAAGACCAGATCATAATGCGCGAGAAGCTGGCCGCGCTCGGGGAGCTTATCGCGGGGGTAGCCCATGAGATCAAGAATCCGCTGAACTTTGTCAAGAACTTCGCAGAAGTCTCGGAAGAGCTCCTCCAGGAGCTGCAGGAGCTGTTGACCATGGCGAGCAAGCCGATGAATGCTGAACAGCTTGACCAGGTTCGGATTCTCTGTCAGGACCTTACCGCGAGTCTCGAGTCCATCCTCGAGCACGGTAACCGCGCAAATCGAATCGTTCATGACATGCTGCGGATGGGTCGCGAATCCAGCGACCGGCTCTTCGCGGATATCAACAGTCTTGTCAAGCAGAATGCGGCACTGGCCTACAAGAATGCGCGTGCAAACGACCCGAACTTTCAAGTCCAGTTCGAGCAGACCTTCGATGAGAATGTGGGAGAGATCGAATGCGTTCCGCAAGCTCTCGGGCGAGTTGTCTTGAACATGGTGACAAACGCCTGTCACGCGACCGACGAGAAGCGGCGGGCAACCGACGCAGCGTACACCCCAACTCTATGGGTTCGAACGGAGGACATGCGGGATTGCGTCAGAATCTCCATTCGCGACAATGGTAGCGGGATCCCAGATGAAATCCGGGACAAGATCTTCAATCCGTTCTTTACAACCAAGGACGCGGACAAAGGCACGGGCCTTGGCTTGGCGTTGTCGAACGACATCGTCCGGGAGCATGGGGGGGAAATCAGGGTCGATAGCGTGACGGGTGAATTCACGGAGATGATTGTCGATCTGCCCCGATGAGAGGCGCGGGAGAAGGTTCTCAGTCAAGGGAGGGTGCGACGGCGCAGGTCCACATTGAGATCTGCGTGGGGGTGGCGGATTGGATGGCGGGCATCTGCTGGTCGGCGCTCTGCTTCCGAGAGTCTTGTGCCTGGGGGTTGAACCTCCGGGATCCTGCAACTGTCGGTCATTACCGAGCCGCTCGCAGCGCCGGTGGTCGAACCTCAGCTGCTGCCGGGATGCTGCGGGCAACGACTCGGGCGCGCGGTTCTGCAGCAGACTGCCCTCCATCCGGCTAGCGACGAGTTCTTGCGGGCACCTTCAATGGGCGTGAGGCGGGCGAGTCCTGCCGACACTGCTTCGGGACGTGCAAGGCGGGCTCGAGACCCGTTCTGAGAACTAATGCAGCTGCGCAACTCGATTAGCGCGAGGTGGGCAGGAGGCTCGTGCTGTTCTCGACCGAAGTTGTCAACGGGCGATTCTGAGCGCTGCGGCGAATCGGGTTCCGCCTCTGGCCGGGCAGCGATCTTGTTACGAGTCCAGGACTGGCCTCCGAAGGACCAGGCAAGTCAGGTCGTCAAACTGGGGGGTGTCTTGAGCGAATTCCCTCACGCGCTGGAACACCACATCCGTTGTTGCTTGGGCACCCTCTGGAGGCGTGTCTGCGAAGATTTGGCGAAGGCGTTCCATCCCGAAGCGTTCGCCATCACGATTGAGGGCATCAGGTACACCGTCGGTATAGAGCAGGATTGTTTCGCCCGGTGCTAGGTCTATCGCGTTGCACTCGTATTCGAGACCGGGAATGACTCCCAGTACGGTGCCGCCTGTGGGCGGTAGCAGGGACGTGCTCCCATCCTTTCGTACTAGCAGCGGCGAGTCGTGTCCCGCGCTCGCGTAAGTAAACTTCCCGCTGCCGGAATCGAAGATCCCGTAGAACATTGTCACAAACATCAGGGCGGCGTTGTCCGTTTGAAGCGCCGCATTGACGTAGCTCAGGACTTTCCCCGGATTGTCGCTCTCGACCGCTCCGCACTTAAGCAGGGTTCGGCTCGACATCATGAGCAACGCCGCAGGCACCCCTTTCCCAGCCACGTCCGCTATCGCCAGACCGATTCGGCCGTTCCCGAGATTCACGAAGTCGAAGAAGTCCCCTCCTACCGCTTTGGCGGGATCCATTCTTGCGAAGATTTGGTGGCCTATGCCGTCTGGGAATTCGGTCGGCACAATCGATCGCTGCATTTGGCGAGCCAGTTCGAGCTCGCGTTCAATCGCCACCAACTGGTCACGCGATTGGAGAGCCTCGCGCCATGCCGCGAGATCCTGCAACGTCCGGTCGATCGTGGTGCGTAAGTCAGCGAAATCGATTGGTTTCGTGACGAAATCGAACGCCCCTCGATTCATCGCAGTGCGGATGTTCTTCATGTCGCCGTATGCGGAAACGATGACAGCGCGGACATCGGTGGCGACGCTGGGGATCTTCTCGAGCAGTGTTAGCCCGTCCATCTGGGGCATGTTGATGTCGGAAAGTACGATGTCGTACGGCTCGTCCGACGAGAGCCTTGCCAATGCCTCGATTCCGTTTCTCGCAAATCCGAATGCGAACTGCCCTGTACTGATCTCCCGGCGCATCCGCAGTCGGATGAGTCGCTCGAGGCTAGGTTCGTCGTCTACAACAAGGATCCTGTACGAACCCTTCTCTGACGGCTGGGGGGAGTCTTCCACAGACACGCAATTAGAATTATAGTGCTCTGGGAGAGCCAGCCTGGGGTGCGCGACTGCGCGACATTTCCGTGAATCATGCGCGTTTTGCTGATGCGGCCTGCCTTCTCTGAGTGCAGCTGTTGCTCTCAGGCAAGGAGGCCTCATGCTTGACTCCCTGCCTGACCTCGAAGCACGACGCTCGCAAGTCCTGCTTGAAATCGCCCAGCTCGGCGACTTCCGACGCGGCTCCGTCCATGCGTCCTTCCGCCGTTGCGGCAAGCCCAACTGCGCCTGCGCCCGCGACGACCATCTCGGCCACGGCCCCCAAGTGCGCCTGTCCTACAAGCAGGCCGGCAAGACGGTCCAGCAAACCCTATCCGAGCCCGCCCAGGTCCACAAGGCCGAACGCGAGGTGGCCACCTTCCGCCGCTTCCAGCAGCTCAGCTCCGAACTCGTCCAAATCAACGAGCGGATCTGCCAACTGCGCCCGCCACAGGCCCAAGATCTGGATCCCTAGCCGCACGTGCCAAAAAACGCTGCGCGCCATCCAAGACGCCGTCCAGGCCGAGGTCGGCAGTCTGCTGCGAGTGATCGTCAACGCCCGCCGCCAACTCGGCGCGTTTGATCTCGAAGCCTTGGAAGAGGCCACGCGCGCGGCCCTGCAGCGCGCCGGGAAGGACAATGGACCCCAAAGTTACCTCTTGCGTCTGGGGAGGGCTTGCTCATCGTTGGGGCCTCGTTGCCCCACTCTTTCCGGCGAGCGACCACCGCCTATCAAGCTATCCAGGTTTTGGAGAGAATGAGAAGAGACTCGTGACCATTCCGCCGTTGCTGAAGTTTACTAATTGGGGGGCACGAAAATGCAGCTGGGACGTGTCGCTGTAATCTTCTCGACAGGCTCTGTATCCGCCATCGCGGTCCGAGGGCACTAGCTCGTGATGCGTAACCCTATGAAGACACCTTATCTCCCGATCCGCGGAACTTGCATCCTGCTGGCTTTGCTTGCGCCAAACGCGATCAGTGCTACCGGTCCTGACCGTATAGACATCGGAATCAACCTCATCCCGGGACCTGCTGAACTACGTGTCGAAACTGCCGGGATCTGCCGCTGGCGGGTCTCGGTGATTCGCACGGACGCCAAGGACGATCCACACTACGCTCGCATCCGCCATGATGGCTCAGTGGCATTCCGCAACAGCTTCTGGGCAGATGGCGCGGTGCAAACCACGATCATGGACATGGCTCCGCTCGACAGCGGAGGGGCTGTTCTGGCGGGAGGGATGATCCAAGCGGACGGAGCGATTGCGCGAGGCGCGATGATCGTTCGACCGGACGGAAGCATTGAGCACTTCATCCGGACGGATGACTACATCCCGCATCATGTAGCGGCCGGGCAGGACGACTCGGTCTGGGTATTCGGACGGCAGCGAGGCGCCAAGGTGGGGATCGCCCGCAAGTACAGCCTCGATGGCGAATTCCAAGGGGAGTTCCTGCCTCGCTCGATGTTTGGATCGGAAGTGCATCCATCCATGTCGGCCGGCAGAGCGGGCCGTTCGTTCGCGAGACGACTTGGGGAAGGGGTCGGCTTCTATTCCGGGGTGGCAGGTGAATGGGTCGAGCTAGACGCCAATGGCGAACTTGTTCGGCGGCTGCCCCTGCCGCCGGTACAGGTTCAGTCCCTCGCGGTGACGGGTTCGGGCAGGGTACTGGCATGGATCTCCGGCCAGAGATTCGGAATCTACGAACTCGCGCCGGGAGCGGAATCTTGGGCAGCAATTCCGGGTTGGGTCGGCAGCATCGATGAACCTCCGGCAGTCGGGTTGTTGCACGGTGCTAGGGGAGAGCTCATAGCGCTGCAGGAACTGCCCGCACTGCTTAGCTTGCGCTTCAGTAGCGTTCCAAGATAAAGGCAATCCGATCACCTTTTTCCACGCGACTCTCCCGCATGGAAATAGTCGCTCTTGGCTGGGACGGCGGCTTGGCTTTGGACGAGGCAGGCCTGACAGAACTGCTGACTGGCTATTGGATCTGCTGAACGCGGGATCCGCACTGCTAGCAGGGACACTCGGAAAGCCAATGGGATAGGACGGAAAGGATCTGATGTTTACTGAGGCACAGTCCGAGGCGACGGACACACCTCATGATCACGCGCTCATTTGCGATAAGCGGCCACCGGTCCAGATGCACTGCCCGAACGTTGAACTGTCGCGGCAATCCGGGCAGCCCTGTTCTTTGGCCCGAACCGTGCGCTGATTGCAATGCACACTGACGCACTCACGTCTCAAACTCAAGACTGGATGATCGCACAGAAGGACAGCACGCGCCTGCCGCTTCGCTCTGGTTCATGATTACGGGGTGGCCGCTTGCGGCGACGGGACTCTAGCCCTCACTTACAGCGACTGGCTTATGGCTGCGCGCATTCCGGAGCCATTGATTTGCACTGACATATTACTGTTCAGTCTGTTAGATGATCTCGTCAAGCCACTGCTGCGATTTCGAACGCGCCGGAATCTGCAGCATGGCTAACATGAACCAGATGGCGTACATGGTTGGGAGAATGGTCGGCGAGACGCTTACGCACAAGAAGTCGACCGCATGAGCAGGCAGGAGCGGGGGCGTCCGGGTCGGCCGGAGACTCGTGTGTTGCGGGTCAACCTCGCCGTGGAAGAGGCTGTCCGGCGCATGTTCGCCTACGGGCTGCTCCGCAAGAGACAGAAGGGGGCTTCATCGACGAGCGACGAGGCGGTCCGGGGCAGCGACTGGGGCCGTGCTGGCACGGCAGGAGCCGATGGGCCTGGGTCCCGCCGAATGCAGCAATGAAACCGCACGAATTCATCGCCAAGTGGCGAGCCTCCCAGTTGAAGGAGAGCTCCGCATCGCAGGAGCACTTCATCGACCTTTGCCGGATGCTCGGCGAGCCGACGCCGGCCGAGGCCGACCCGACCGGCGAGACGTACTGCTTCGAGCGGGGCGCGCGCAAGGATTCTGGTGGGGACGGCTGGGCCGATGTCTGGAAGCGACACCACTTCGCCTTGGAGTACAAAGGGCAGCACGCGAACCTCGACGCCGCATTCGATCAGTTGCGGCAGTACGCGCTGGCGCTGGAGAACCCGCCGCTGCTGATTGTCTCCGACATGCTGCGGTTCCGCATCCGAACAAACTGGACCAACAGCGTCAGCCGCACGCACGAGTTCATGCTCGAAGGCCTCGTGGAGCCGTCGGCCCGCAACGTTCTCAAGTGGGCCATGAGCGATCCCGAGCGACTTCGGCCAGAGTTAACCCGCCAGACGCTAACAGCCAATGCCGCCGCGACGTTTGCGGACCTCGCCCAGTCCTTGCGGGACGGAGGCCACGAGCCCACTGCGGTCGCCCACTTTGTCAACCGGCTTGTCTTCTGCATGTTCGCCGAGGATGCCGGGCTGCTGCCGAACCACATGTTCACCAAGATGCTCGAGCAGTCGCGGCGTTCCTCCGGCGAATTCGAGGACATGGCCCGGGCTCTGTTCGCCGCCATGTGCTCTGGCGGGCGTGTCGGCTTCGACTCCGTCCCTTGGTTCAATGGAGGCTTATTCGAAGACGACGCCACGTTACCGATGAACAGGGAGCAAATCGATATCGCGTACCGTGCCGCCGGTCTCGACTGGTCAGAAATTGACCCCTCCATCTTGGGGACGCTGTTTGAGCGCGGACTCGACCCCGACAAACGGTCGCAGCTCGGTGCACACTACACCGACCGCGACAAAATCATGCGTATAGTCGATCCGGTCGTCGTCCAGCCGCTGCTCGCCGAGTGGGCCGTAGCCAAGCGGGAGATCGCAAAGGTTCTCGAACAGGCGGGCGAGGCCAGCACTCCAAGTGTCGCCACTCGACACCGGCGCCGGGCACGCAAACTCTTCGTTACTTTCCTCGAACGCCTGCGGGGCTTTACCGTTCTCGACCCCGCCTGCGGCTCGGGCAACTTTCTATACCTTGCGCTGCTGTCGCTCAAGGATCTCGAACACCGCGTGACCCTTGAAGGCGAGGCCATGGGCTTTCAGCGTGAGTTCCCACTGATCGATCCCTCCAACGTCAGGGGCATCGAGATCAACCCTTACGCCGCCGAACTCGCCCGCGTGTCGGTTTGGATTGGGCAGACGCAGTGGATGTTGCGGAACGGCTTCGGTGCCAGCAAGCCCGTGTTGGGCCCACTCAAGAACATCGAATGTCGTGATGCGGTCCTGTCACCGGACGGCGGCAGGGCGCCATGGCCCGAAGCCGACGTCGTGATAGGCAACCCTCCGTTTCTGGGGGATCGGGTCATGCGGGGTCAGTTGGGCAACGAGTACACCGTCTCCCTGCGCAGTGCCTTTGCAGGCTCCGTTCCCGCTTCAGCCGATCTGGTCTGCTACTGGTTCGCCAAAGCTGGTGCCCTTCTGGCTGAAGAGAAGATCGCACGAGGCGGTCTCGTTGCCACGAACTCGATCCGTGGTGGGAACAACAGGCCTGTTCTTGATCGCATTGTCGCTGACAACTCGATTTTCAACGCATGGTCGGACGAACCCTGGGTAATCGACGGTGCAGCCGTGCGCGTGTCCTTGGTCTGCTTCGCCTCGAAGGAGGCTGGGTTGCCGGTTTTCCTCAACGGCGAAGAAACGTCTCACGTTCACGCCGACCTGACAAAGGAGAGCTTCGACCTAACGCAAGCAGGAAGATTGGCAACCAACCTGTCCGCCGCCTTCCTAGGGGTCAACAAGAACGGGTCCTTTGACGTGCCCGGCAACGTCGCTCGGGAGTGGTTGCGCCTTCCGGCCAACCCGAACGGCCGTCCCAACGCCGATGTCTTGAAGCCCCGGATAGTTGGCAAGGATCTAGTCCAGCGCTCCTCGGATCAGTGGATTATAGACTTCGGAATCATGACCGATGCGGAATCCGCGCTCTATGAAGCCCCGTTCACGCATGTCATGGAGCACGTCAAACCAGTTCGGGCAACAAATCGCGTCAAGGCGCTTAGGGAGAATTGGTGGCGGCACTGGCGACCTCGCCCCGCAATGTGGCAGGCCCTGGAAGGAATGCACCGCTTCATCGTGACACCCACGCTAGCCAAACACCGGCTCTTCGTCTGGCTCCCGGCTGGCGTCTGCCCCGACCATCAGCTAATCGTCATTGCGCGCGACGACGACACGGCGTTCGGCATCCTGCACAGCCGGTTCCACGAGGTCTGGTCCCTCCGGCTGGGGACGAGTTTGGAAGATCGGCCGCGCTACACGCCAACTACCACCTTCGAGACCTTCCCCTTCCCGCCCGGCCTGACGCCGGACGTGCCGGCCGCAGAATACGCTGATAACCCGTGGGCCATGGCTGTAGCCCACGAAGCCCGGACGTTGGTCGAATTGCGCGACCGCTGGCTCAACCCGCCGGAGTGGGTCGAATGGGTGGACGAGCCAGTGCCCGGCTACCCGAAGCGGCCGGTTCCGCGCAACGAGGACGCCGCAAAGGATCTCAAGAAGCGGACGCTGACGAACCTCTACAACGCCCGGCCGCAGTGGCTCATCGATGCGCATGAGGCCCTTGACGCGACCGTGGCTACCGCGTACGGTTGGCCCGCAGACATCCCAGAGGACGAAGTTCTGCGCGAGTTGCTGGCCCTCAACGGCGGCGGTCAGTGACCAAGATGCAGAGAGCGTTGATGCCAGAACGTCCCTGCCCGATTTCATTTCCGCCCGCAGTAGACGGCACATTCCACAGCTACCAAGACGGAGGGATCCTTTCCTGGCGTATGTCCACAGCGCACCGGAGCGCGGACCGAATTACGGAGCCGTGCTGGCCGCTCTGCTCCATGTCCAAGAATCGCGTCAGTGCGGCTGTCTTGGGACGTATTGCGGTCTCCCCGGCTCTCACGAGGATGATTGCGGAACGTTTCCGGGATTGCTGGTGGCCGCGCAGCGCTTTAGCGGCTGAAATCCCATTCGTGTTCCCGCCGCCCGACGATGTAGTATCCCGGCTCGAGGGGGCCTGCAAGTACCCTTGCGATCTGTGGAATGCACTCCTGCAGATCGCGCAGGGCCGTACTCCCGACCTCCAGCACCAGAACCGGCATGGAAGGTTGCGACTGCTCGTATCTCATGTTTCTGTCCGCCGCGAGCAAGACATCGAAACCGTCTGCCGCGGCAGTGCGCAGAAGGTCGCCGTTGGACATTCCCGACCACCCCATCCATTGCGTTGAGTAGACATCGAAGTTGGTGGGGAACGACTGTGCCAGCCTGTAGTCCAGATCCTCGTCGAACAGCACCTTCATCCGCGCTCTCCCGCCAGGACGCGGCTGGCGAGGCGTAGCGCGGCGACGGCTTGTTCGCGCCGGACTGCCGGAATCGCCTCTAGGAAGTCCGCCAAGGACTGCCCGTCCGCAAGATAGTCGAACAGTGTGGCGACCGGCACGCGCGTCCCCTCGAATCGCACGCGTCCCCAGCGCGTGTCCTCGGTCTGCACCAGCGGCGTAGCGAACACGCCTTCCTTCGGTAGGTCTTGCCATTGCGCCGGCGGCCCGCTTCCCACTTCCTTGACAGCGCTCATCGGTTCTCTCCGCCTGCTCGGCACTCCCCGCGCGACTACGCAAAGCTTACAGCCGCCGACTTGAGGGGCTTGGACGACGTTCCGCAGCACCGCCCCTCCTTGACCCAGATCCCATTATGGAACAGCTTCTCTCTCCTTCCGGCTGCCTCGGCTCCCGCTCATTATCCTCGGCGTCGTCCTGCTGTTCTACCTAGGGCTGCCCGCGGACGTGCACAAGGGCGAGGGCAGGGCAATCCTGTGGGGCGGGGATCTGGACGACGCCAAGCGCTACAGGCGAGCCCGCTCCCTCGCCGGTCTCGGACTGGCACTGCTGGTCGCCGAATTTCGGGCTCCAGCTTGCCGGCGATCACGCCCGAGCCCGTGCCGCGGCGTCTCGTCCGCCGACGACTATAGCGGTCCGGCCCATGGCCAAACACGACATCGGAGTGACGCGCGAACGCTTTGTTGGCTCTGTGCTACAGCCCCAAGACATCCATTCGACGAAGCTTGGCTGGGACCGCCTTTCCATCGATCAGGTATTGATCGAGCCGCCGTCCACGGCGATTGTCTGTCCTGTCACGAAGTCGCTGTCCGGCCACGCGAGAAAAATCAGCGCTCCGATCAGGTCGCTCGGATGCCCGTGGCGTCGGATCGCGCGGCTGGCGAGCACCGATTCGCTCGCACCCTCAAGATGGGCATCGTTTTTCAAGATGCTGTCGCTCAGGATCAAGCCGGGTGCCAGTGTGTTGACGCAGATGCCGTGCTCGCCAAGGCGCGCAGGCGTGTCGATCGCGCCATCGTGTCCTATCTCCGCAAAAGCGCGCCAATTGCCACTCACGTCAGGGAACGGGCGCTCGACGATGCGAAGCGCCTCGTCGGAGAATTCCTCGCGACCCAGCGCGCGCAAGCGCATCCGCTGCGTGAGGGCACCCGCTGCCGACAGTGCCCGCAATCAAAAACTTGCCTGCCCTGCACAAGCGGGCTCGGGGCCTGCGGCGCGCTGAGCGGAACGAAGGACTGTCCTCCCGCCTTGCCCGCGAGGAAGCGGGGCGGATCGCCCGAATTCGGATCAGTCTCCAAATCGAGACTCAAGACCACCCTCCGATGATCGACATATCCGCTTCAGAGCCCTCGTCAGGCTCATTTCTCATTGAAAGAGACAGCGCTCCTGTACCATAGAAACGCCAGCCCGCTTGCGGCCATGCGTTCGCGAAGAAACACGCACGGCTGCGGTCGCCGTCGACCGTGGCGCCAGATGCCGCCGCCATTGAACGGCCGCAGGATCCCTCGCGCCCTGATGGCTGCCCCGTTGCTTGTGGTGCCAGCCTTGCTGGCGGCGGTCGAGCCGGACCGTGGCACCTTCCTGCGGCAGTACTGCCTGACATGCCACTCCGGCGACTCTGCAGCCGGAGGCTTGGCACTCGGCGAGGCTGATCCCGGAAACCCGCCGGCCCGGCCCGACGTATGGGAACGGGTCGTCCGCAGGCTCGCGGCCGGGGAGATGCCACCGGCTGGCGCACCGCGACCGGATGCGGCGGCGATGAACGCGTTTCAGCACGGGCTGATCAAGAACCTAGACGAGGCCGCCAAACGGTCGCCGCACGCAGGACGGACCGTCGTCCGACGCCTGAACCGGACGGAGTATTCCAATGCGGTCCGCGACCTGCTGGCGCTGAGCGTTCCGATTGCGAGCCGACTGCCGCCAGACGCGGAGGCGTCTGGCTTCGACAACATCGGCGACGCCCTGTCGATGTCTCCGCTGCTCCTCGAGGGGTACCTCAAGGCCGCCCGCCGGGCGAGCCGCCTGGCCGCGGGCGTCAGCGATCCCTCCCCGGTGGTCGAGATCTTCCGGGCCACCGGCACGCAGGCCCAGTGGCAGGGACAGGGCCTGCCGTACGGTACGCGCGGCGGAATCCGCGTGGCCCACCACTTCCCGTACGGGGGCGAGTACGAGTTGCGGGCGTTTCTCGAGAAGCAGAGCCTGACGCCGACCGAGGGCGTGCGATTCTTCCGCACGAGAGTCCGGCTGGATGCCGGCCCGCACGTCGTCATCGTCGCCTTCCCCGATGAGTTCGCCCTCCGGGAGGGGCCGGTCTCGGATGTCAGCGGCCGCGGGGGAAAGGCCCTCGGCGGTCCTCTGGACCTGCTCGGAACGGCGGTCAGGTCAACCATCGAATTCCGCGTGGACGGCCGGCGGGTCGCGCTATTCGAAATCGCGGGCATGACCTCGGGAGAATCTGCATTCGACGGCCTTCCCGGACCACCCACCCTGGGCAGGATCGAAATCTCTGGCCCCTTCGATCCCGCCCGAGCGGTCGACACGCCGAGCCGCAGGCGCCTCTTCGTCTGCATGCCGACCGACGCGCGGGACGAGCCAGGGTGCGCGTCCAGAATCCTCTCCTCGGTCGCGCGCCGCGCATTTCGGCGGGATGTCTCCGAAGAGGACTTGCGCCCCCTGCTGGCCACATTCTCGGCCGCTCGCCGAGAGCAACGGTTCGATGAATCCATAGCCGCTGCCCTGCGCGACATCCTGCTGGCGCCGGATTTCTTGTTCCGGCTCGAGTTCGACGGACCCGCCGCGCGGGGAGACTCCGCTCGTCCGGTGTCGGATTTCGAACTCGCGTCCCGCATCTCGTTCTTCCTGTGGAGCAGCATCCCGGACGACGAGTTGCTCGACGCGGCCTCAAGGGGGGATCTGAGGGATCCGGCAGAGCTGGAGCGCCAGGTCCGGCGCATGCTGGCGGACGGGCGATCCTCGGCCTTGGTGGAGAATTTCGCAGGGCAGTGGCTCGGGTTGCGGAAGGTCGCGGGATTCCGGCCGGACCGCAATCTGTACCCCCGATTCGACTCCGCGCTGGCGGCGGCCTTCCAACAGGAAACCCGCCTCTTCCTGCGCGGCCTGTTCCGGGAGAACCGGAGCGTTCTGGACTTGCTCGGCGCCGACTACACCTATCTGAACGAGAGGCTGGCGCGCCACTACGGGATCGCCGGAGTGATCGGCCCGGGATTCCGCCGGGTTCGGCTGCCGCGCGAGTCCGGCAGGGGCGGGCTGCTCGGCCAGGGCAGCGTCCTGATGGCGACCTCCCACGCCGCGCGTACCTCGCCCGTCCTGCGGGGCACCTGGATTCTCAGCAACCTGCTGAATTCGCCGCCCCCTCCCCCTCCGGCTAATATCCCGCCGCTTCAGGAAAGCGGCGAGGGCGGCCGAGAGCTGACAGTCAAGGAACAGCTGGCAAGGCACATGGCCGACACGGCGTGCGCCTCTTGCCATGCCCGGATCGACCCGTTGGGATTCGCGCTCGAGAATTTCGACGTTCTCGGCCGGTGGCGGAGCGAGGATCGCGGCGAACCGATCGATGCATCCGGATCCCTGGCTTCCGGAGAAACCATCGAAGGGCCGGAGGGCCTGAAAGGACTGCTTCTAGGCCGGCCGGAACGCTTCGCGCACGCCACGGTAGAGCGCCTGCTGACGTACGCCCTCGGGCGCGAGTTGAACGCTCGGGATCAGCCGACCGTCCGGAGCATCCTGCGCGAGACCGAAGCGAACGGGTACCGTTTCGCCGACTTGGTGCTCGGCGCGATCGCAAGCGTGCCGTTCCAGATGCGGCAATCGCCCGAAGAGTAGGAGGAGCCAACCGTGTTCGTGACCAGAAAGCATCTTCCCCGCCGGACATTCCTGCGTGGCACCGGAACAGCCCTGGCGCTTCCCTTGCTGGATGCCATGGTTCCCGCCCTAACTGCTGAGGGCCGGACCGCCGCGGCTCCCGTGCGCCGTCTCGGATTTATCTACTTTCCCCTCGGCGTGGACCGGGATCGCTGGCGGCCAACGGGGGACGGCCCCGGCTACGAAGCGAGCGAGGCGCTGGCGCCGCTCGCCGCACATCGGCAGAAGCTCATCGTGCTGACCGGCCTCTCGTCCGATCCGGACCGCTCGAAGGCCGGATTCCACGACCGGGCCATGGCCTCGTTCATGACCGGCTGCGAGCCGACCAAGGGCAAGGTCCAGGTGGGGATTTCGGTGGATCAGGTGGCGGCCCGGACGCTCGGCAAGCAGACCCAGTTCTCCTCGCTGGAACTCACCACCGAAGAGATAGGGAACCTGCCCGGGCCCGTATTCAAGACCGCGACCAACCCGTTGCCGTTCGAGAAGAACCCGCGTTTCGTGTTCGAACGGCTGTTCGGCGAGGGCGGCCGCGTCGACCCACAGGCAGCCCGGCGTAGGGACGCGGCCGACAAGAGCGCGCTGGATGCCGTCGCCGGCAGGATCGCCGAACTCGAGGCGGAGCTGGGAGCGGACGACCGGCGCAAGCTGGACCAGTACTTCGAGTCGATTCGCGACGTAGAGCGGAGGATCGCAGTGGCGATGCAGAGACCCCCGGTTGACCTTCCCCCCACGAACCGCCCCCCGGGCATACCGGACTCGTGGCCCGAGCACGTCAAGCTCATGTTCGACCTGCAGATGCTGGCGATCCAGGCAGACCTGACCCGGGTCTGGACATTCCTGTACGGTCGCGAGGCGACCTCGATGAACTTCCCGCACCTAGACATCTCGATGGGACACCACGAGATTTCGCATCACAATTTCGAACAGGACAAGCTGGACGCGCTGGCGAGGATCAACGTGGACCAGTGCGAGCTGCTCGCCTACTTCCTGGGCAAGCTGGACGCTGTCCGCGAAGGGAGTTCTACGTTGCTGGACCATTCGCTGATCATGTACGGAAGCAGTCTCAGCGTGCCGACGAGCCACAGCCAGCGGGATCTCCCCATCCTGCTCGCGGGGGGGGCCGCGGGGCGTGTCGCGGGGGGGCGGCATGTCGCGTTCCCGGGTGACACGACCCCGCTCACGAACCTGTACTTGACGATGCTCGACAAGGTGGGCGTGCCGACCGAGAAGCTGGGCGACAGCACGGGCAGGCTCAACCGCGTGGAGGTGTAGGCGGATGACTAGGTCCGGGCCGGTCGCACGCTTGGCACTGGCCGGCGGTCTGGCCATCGGGGGTCCGGCCGCCGCGGGCAGCGGGCAGGCACTTGTCGAGGCCGCACACGATGACGACCGTTCGGCAGTGGCCGCTCTGCTCGCACAGGGGGCGGATGCGGACGCCGTCGCGGGCGACAGCTCGACCGCGCTGGCCTGGTCCGCGATCCGCGGCAATGCCGAGATCGCGCGGCAGCTACTGGAGCATGGTGCCGATCCGGACCGCACCAACGCGCTCGGTCTCGGCGCGCTTCACCTTGCGATCGAGAACGGAGCGCCGGACGTGGCAAGGCTGCTGCTGGACCACGGTGCCGATGCCAACATTGCCCGGGAGAACGGGGAAACCCCCCTGATGACCGCCGCCCGCCTCGGCCAGGTGGGGATCATGCGGCGATTGGTCGCGAGCGGCGCCAATCCCGATGCCCGCGAGAGGAGATTCGGACAGACCGCGCTGATGTGGTCGGCAGGGAATCCGGGAGCGGTTCGCCTGTTACTTGAGAGCGGTGCGGACATCCACGCGGTGACGAAGACGTGGGACGTAAAATACACGGTCTACATCCCGACGAGTTTCACGCTCGGCAAGACCGGGATCCCGTGGAATTCGGACGGGCACTACATGAGCAAGCGAGGAGGCCAGAGTGCCCTCTTCTTCGCATTGAGAAAGCGCGACCTAGCATCGGCCCGGATGCTGCTAGACGGCGGGCTCGATGTCAACCAGGCGGCGGCCGACGGGACCACCCCGCTGCTTGCCGCGCTGTACAACTGGGTGCCTCTCGCCGAAGACTTCAAGCCGGGCCAGGGCGCGCCGGCCCGTGCGGGGAGTTCGCAGAACTTCGCGCCGGACATTGACGCGGCGCACATCCTTCTCGATCGGGGAGCGTCGGCGACCGCCGCCGACACGGCTGGGTACACCCCGCTACACGCTGCGGCACTGGCCGTCGCCTGGGTCGCGCGTCCCCGGCACGGCAGGTCGGACGGGGTGTATCGCACACTGCCCGCTCTGGTGACTCTGGGCCCGCCACCCCAGCCCCTGCCTTTCGGCCCCGAGGACGCACTCGAATTGGTGAGGCGGCTGCTGGAGGGCGGGGCCGTCCCGGACCAGCAGACCGAGTACCCGACGCCGGGTCCCGACGGCGACGTGAGAATCAATCCCGCACCGCCCGGATCCTCGGCGCTGCACATCGCCGCGAGTTCCGGGAGCCTCGAACTGGTCCAGGTGCTGGTCGATGCCGGAGCGGACCCGAACCTGGTGCGGCGGGACGGCCACACCCCATTCTCCGTCGCTGTGGTCGCGCGAGATCTGCCGGTACTGGAGGAGCTGATCGCGCACGGGGCCGACCTGACAGCGACGTACGATCCGGACGACAGGTATCCGGATCCCGTCAAGGCGATCAGCCTGTCGCGGCAGGGCCAGACCGCCGTCCACATTGCCGCTGGCAACCGCTCGCCCGGAGTCATCGAGTTCCTGCATGCAAAGGGCGCGCCGATCGACTGGGAGAACGATCAGGGCGAGACGCCGCTGGACCTGGCGGATCACCAGGAGCGATTCCAAGAAGCGCTCAGCCGCCAGAACACGGACGGCGATCCGGAGCGCTTGGCCAAGGTCGTCCGCCCAACGGACACCACCGATGCTATCCGGCGGCTCCTCGAGACAGGCAGCGAGACCGCCGCCAGCGACAGACCCTGACGGAAGCGAAGAGACCCGGCGCCCAAGTGCGGCACCTCCCGCGCTCGAAGGAGTTACGACCGGTTCAGGCTTGCGGCTCGAGATCCCGGCCGAAGCCGGGGCTGTCGGAGGGGCGCGTGTAGATGCCCTCCGGGCCTCGGGTCAGGCTATTGTCTTCCTCGTATCTCTCGTACACGACATCCGGCCCGCCGGGTGCGGGCATGAACATCACCGCCCAAGGGGCGTTGGGCGTAGCGTAGATGAAGCGCACAGCATCGCGCTGGCCGGCGCCGTCCGGAATCGCCGGAATGTCGCGCGCGGCCATGTGCGCGATCTTGACCAGCTCGCTCATGCCGCCGCACCAGTGGATGTCGGGCTGCTTTCGAACGGGCCTATGCCCGCATCTCCAGCTACCTGCAGTCCATGGACGCGCTCGGCTACAATCCTCTCGCCGCCATTCAAATCGCGCTTGCCGGCAACGCTGTCGCCACGCTCGAACGACACTTTGGCCCGACACCAACTCACGCCTCGACACTAACGGGGGCATGAATAGTTGCCAATCAGGCATCCTTTCTTCACGGGCACTAGGTGGATACGCGGTTCACATGGATTCGCGATTCACGGTTGACAGGGTGCGGCCGCGGGCTTAAAGTCTGGGTGCGGGCAGAGCGGGGCATAGGCGTTAACTTGTTCTCCTCCGATTGTGTAGAATGGAGGCATGGAGCAGAAAGATCTCCCCGCGATGAGAGAGGACTGGCCGCTGCTGGTGTCGTTCCTGCCGGAAGACTGGTCTGAGCTAGCAGCGAAGACGGGGGCGCTGAAGGGGCTGCGCAAGGACAAGTCTGCTGAGAACCTGCTGCGGGTACTGCTGCTACATCTGGGCTGTGGGCACTCGTTGCGGGAGACGGCCGTGCGGGCTAGGAAGGCCGGGCTGGCGGAGCTGTCATCGGTGGCAGTGTGGAAGCGACTGAGGAAGTCCCAGCAGTGGCTGCAGGAGCTATGCATCGCACTGTTCCGGGAGCGGGGCGTGGAGTTGGCGGGGCAGGCGGGGTTTCAGGTGCGGGCGATCGACGCGACGACGGTCAAGGAGCCGGGCAAGTCCGGGTCCTTGTGGCGCATTCACTACTCGGTGCGGCTGCCGTCGCTGGCGTGCGACTACTTCAAGCTGACAGAGACGGAGGGGCCCGCGACCGGGGAGTCGTTCCGGCAGTTCCCGATCCGGCAGGGCGACTATGTGCTGGCCGACCGGGGGTATTCGACAGCCGCCGGGATCGGTCATGTGGCGCAAGCCGGAGGCTGGGTCACGGTACGGGTGAACACCGGAGCGCTCGTGTTCCAAGAGCCGGACGGGGGTGGCTTCGACCTGCTGGGCAAGGTTTGCCGTTTGGAGTCCCCACTGACTGCCCGGTCGTGGTCGGCGCAGGTGGTCAGCCCGCAGCAACTGCGGGTGAGCGGGCGGGTCTGTGCGATCCGCAAGACCGAGGAGTCGATTCGGATCGCCCAAGAGGGCATTCGCAAGGAGGCGGCCCGCAAGGGCAGGCAGGTGCAGCCGCAGACTCTAGAGTTTGCCAAGTACGTGATTGTGTTCACGACCTTTCCGGCCGCGGAGTTCCCCGCAGCAGACGTGCTGGAGTGGTATCGGCTGCGGTGGCAAGTTGAGCTGGTGTTCAAGCGCTTCAAGTCGCTGGCCGGGCTGGGGCACCTGCCCAAGCACGACGATGACAGTGCCAAGGCCTGGCTGTACGGCAAGCTGGTCGTGGCCCTGCTGGTCGAAAAGCTGATCGGCCACGCGACCGCCATTTCCCCCTGGGGATACCGCTTGGCGGCACGAGCGGCCGCATAGCGCGTGGCGCGATTTCCATTTCGTGCTGAATCAGATCCGGCGCGCCATCGAGCCGCACTTGCCGCTGACTCAGATGATCGCTGAATGGAACGAGATCTCCGAGGAACTGGCTGACCCTCCCCGGCTCCGCTTGGGCCAATTGGAAGCGCATTTTGATTACACTCAAACAAGTTAACGCCTATGGCAGAGCGGGGGTCGCTTGAGCGCTGCCGAGATCTATGGGATTTCCCAGCGTGCAATCGGTGCTTGACGCCGCCGCCGAGCTTGCAGAACGGAGGACTCCATGACTCGACAACTTTGTGCGCTGCTGTGCTTGGCGGCGTGTTTGCTCGTCCCGAGCGGGATCCTTGCCCAGACTTCGGAAGGATCCATTTCCGGACTGGTCACGGACTCGACGGGAGCAGTGATTCCCGGCGTTGCCCTGGAAGTGACCGACATCGAACGCAACGTATCGTTCGAGACGTCCACGAATGAGGCCGGGTTCTACCTGCTAGCTCCGCTGCCACCCGGCGACTACCGCATCACCGCGCAGAGCGACGGATTCCGGCGCTACATCCTAGAACCGTTCCCGATCGCGACACAACAAAAGGCCGGCCTGGACATCGAGATGGAACTCGGCCAGGTCACGGAATCGATCACGGTCGAAGGCACGGCGCAGCTGATCGAGGCCACGAACTCGACCCTAAGCGGGGTCGTCGAGAATCGCCAGATCATGGACCTGCCACTGAACGGGCGTAACGTGTACTCGCTGGCCGTGCTGACGCCCGGAGTGTTCACGCGCGACCCGGCTCGCGGGAAGTTCCGCGAGGGCTTTCACTCGATCGGCATCTTCCAAGTGAACGGGGGCCGGGACTCCAGCAACATGATCATGATGGACGGCGTTCCGGTCACGATGAACTCGAACACGAACAACATGAACGCGAACAGCGCTCTGCCGACCATCGAGGGGATCGAGGAGTTTCGCATCCAGACCAATTCCTATTCGGCGGAATACGGCCGCAGCGGCGGCGGCGTGCTCACCATGACCACCAAGTCGGGGACCAACGAGCTGCACGGCACAGCCTTCAACTTCCTCCGCAACAACAAGATGGACGCGAACAACTTCTTCGCCAACCGGGCGGGCAACGAGCTGGGCACATTCCAGCGCAACGAGTTTGGCTTCAGCATTGGCGGCCCGATCATCAAGAACCGGACATTCTTCTTCGAAGCCTACGAGGGCCGCCGCCAGCGGACCCAAGCCGTCCGGCTGCTGACCCTCCCCACGGCACTGCAGAAGGCCGGCGACTTCTCGGAGACCCTGAACACGAGCGGCGAAGTGCGGACAATCTATGATCCGTTCTCGACCTCCCCGGACCCGGCGAGATCAGGCGAGTTCCAGCGAACGCCGTTCCCGGACAACAGGATTCCCAACGCGATGATGGATCCGGTCGCGCTCGCCACGGCGAGCTATTACGGGGCGGAGCCGAACGTGCCCGGGCAACCGTTCACGGGCCGCAACAACTTCCAGTTCGCGGGCGGACGGCCGAACAACTCGAACCGGAACGTGTTCAAGGTGGACCACCTTGTCGGGCAGGACCAGCGGATCTTCGTGCGCCACACCGTGCTGGACGTGGTGAGTTCGGCGCCCGAGTTATGGGAAGGCCCCGGCTGCCCTGACGGCGGCTGCTTCACCAACAACGAGGCCCTCAACAATGCGGCGCTGTCCTACAACAACACGCTGACGCCCACATCCTTGCTCAGCCTGCGGTACGGCTTCGCGCGCTCGATCTTGGATCGCGGCTCGTGGTTCCAGGATTTCTCGCCGTCGGAGCTCGGGCTCCCGAAGCACCTCGAAAACGGAGCGGACCTGCTGGTGTTCCCGGAATTCAACATTGCGGAGATGACTGCTCCGGGTCTCAGGCACCACTGGAATTTCCGGTCCGCCAATATGTCCCACACGCTCAATGCCACCTATTCGAAGGTGATCGGCAGCCACAGCCTCAAGGCCGGCGGAGAATGGCGGGTCAACCTGATCAATCACATGCAGGCGTCCTGGCAGATGTTCTACCAGTTCACCGCAGGCATGACACAGGGGCCCGACCCTAGGGTGGTCTCAAGGGATGCAGGCTTCGGCTACGCCTCCTTCCTGCTCGGAACGGGCGCCAGCGGCAGGATCAACAATCGGATCCGGCCGGCCTTCTCCAGCAAGTCCTTCGGCGGCTACGTCCAGGACGACTGGAAGGTCTCGCGCAAGCTCACCCTCAACATCGGCGTGCGCTGGGATGCGGAGACGGGCCTGACAGAGCGCTATGACCGATTCTCGATCTTCGACCCCGACGTCCGCAGCCCCCTTGCCGACGCCTCGGGACTCGACCTGCGCGGCGGCTGGCGCTTTCCGGGAGTAGACCTGGAGACCGGGCGGAATCTCAGGAATCCCGAGTGGAACAATTTCGCGCCGCGCTTGGGCCTCGCGTACCAAGCTTTCTCCGGCACCGTGGTCCGAATTGGCTACGGCATGTTCTTTGCGATGGCTCCCTGGGGCGCCAACTACTACCCCACGTCCCCGTTCGCAACGACCACCCCTTGGCTGGCCTCGCTCGATGGCGTGACTCCCAACAACCTGCTCAGGGACCCGATGCCCGATGGCGTCATCCTGCCCCCGGGCGCAAGCGGCGGCATGCTGGCGGGTAACGGCTTGAATGCGAACGGCCCAATCCCGTCGCTCATGCGGACACCGTACAACCAGCAGTGGAACTTCACGATCGCGCAGCAATTCAGCCCGCGAACCGCGTTGGAAGTGGCCTACGCCGGTAACAAGGGAACCCATATTCCGTTCCGCCATGGATGGCAGAGGGATCAGCTCGACCCGGTCCACATCAACCCTGATTCCGGAATTCTGGACCTGGTCGACAATCCGTTGCACGGACTGGTGCCGGCTGGAGTGATGTCGCGCCCGAGAGTTCAGCGCGGCCAGCTGATGACGCCATACCCGCAATACCCGGGGGCAGTCGCCTCCGCGCCGGGATGGGGCAACACCAGCTATCACTCCCTGCAGGCCAAGTTCACCCAGCGGTTCGAGGGAGGGGGGAACGCCGTCGTCGCCTACACCTTCTCGAAGCTGATCTCCGATGGCAGTGACAACGCCTGGACCTCGGCCCTGTGGCGCAACTACTACTGCCGGCGCTGCGACAGGTCGATCTCCCCGTACGACCAGCGCCACCGTCTCATCACGAGCTCGACCTACGAGCTTCCGTTCGGCAAAGGAAAGCGGATCGGCAGGAACTGGACGGGCGTCAAGAACATGATCTTGGGCCAATGGCAGGTCAACGGGATCCTGACCCTGAACAGCGGGCTGCCGCTCCGCTTCAGCGTGCCGGGCAACACCAGCTTCTCCTTTGGCGGCCGACAGTTCCCCGATACGACGGGCCGCGATGCCAGAATCGAACATAACAACTTCGATCCGACGGAACAGACCTGGTTCGACACGGACCAGTTCTCGATTCCCCAGCGCTTCACGTTCGGCAACCTGGGCCGGGTGCACCCCAACCTCCGGGCTGACTTCGTCGAGTCGCTCGACTTTTCGATCTTTAAGGATTTCAGGTTCCGCGAGCGGGTGACCGCACAGTTCCGGGCCGAGTGGTTCAATGCCTTCAACCACCCGATTTTCAACAATCCGGGCACGCAGGTCGGGAGAGGCGGCTTCGGCAGGATTGCGGGACAGGCGAACCTGCCGCGGCAGACGCAGCTGGCACTGAAGATCATCTTCTGATGCCGGCGGGACCCGGAGCCGGGCATTCCCCACTAGTGCCCGGCTCCGGCAACACCCAGCCGAAACTTCACGAGCAGGGCTTTCCGGAGCAGTCGCGATGCAACGCGAGGCCGCGGCCTTGCCGCCGGGGCGGTCGTGGACGATGCGCTCCTGCCGCCCGCGCCGCGGGGCGGCCCGAGTGCCCCGATCTCGCCGAAGGCTGCCGACCGGGTTGCGGGCGCGGCCTGCCCATGCCCCACATCCCGCACTCAACAACTTTGCGGTCCTTGTGGCATGTCCGAAGCATGCTCAACCAGCATCCTGATTGCCGAGCAGTTCCAGCCACAGTCAGGAGCCGATCGGGCAACGGCGGGGCGGGCAAAGCAACGTAGAGCAGACCCGGCACTAGGTCGGCCAACGTGTAGCGCCGATTGAAACGGTACGCGTTAGTCCGAGATCGGAATAACGAAGAGGTTTTTCGCCACATCCATTCGACAAGGCTTGGCTGGGGCGCCTTTCCATCGATCAAGTATTGATCGAGCCGCCGTCCACGGCGATTGTCTGTCCTGTCACGAAGTCGCTGTCCGACGAGGCGAGAAAAATCAGCGCTCCGATCAGGTCGCTCGGATGCCCGTGGCGTCGGATCGCGCGGCTGGCGAGCACGGATTCGCTGGCGCCTTCAAGATGGGCATCGTTCTTCAAGATGCTGTCGCTCAGGATCAAGCCGGGCGCCAGCGTGTTCACGCAGATGCCGTGCTCGCCCAGCTCGCGCGAGAGCGCCCGTGTCAGTGCGATGACCGCTCCCTTGGACGTGATGTAGTGCGCCATCTGGGTAGGCTGGCCCTTGTATGCCGTGCCGGACGAGATGTTGATGATCCTGCCCCCTCCGCGGGCGACCATTTGAGGGGCCAAGTGCTTGGCGGCCAGAAAGCTGCCACGCACGTTGACCGCCATCACCCGATCCCACAGGTCAGCCTCGATTTCAAGGCATTGGACCGGAGGCAGTGTCGAATACAGGGCTGCGTTGTTGACCAGGATATCGGCTCCGCCATGGCGCTCCAGGACCTGCCGCGCGAGATCCTTGACTTGGGTCTCGTCGCTGACGTCGGTGGGGATCTCCTCGGCCTGCCCTCCCGCAGCGCGGATTTCGGACACGATGGCTTCGCCGCTGGCGATGTCGGCGATCACACACGTCGAGCCTTCCGCTGCCATGGCTCGCGCGAAGGTTGCGCCCAAGCCTCGAGCGCCGCCCGTAATCACGGAGACCTTGCCTGCTAGCCTCTTCATCCTGAATGACCGCGACGGCCCCGCCGATCATCGAATGCCAACCTTCGATTCTAGCGAGGCAAGCCTCAGACCAACAAGGGAAGACGTGGAATCATCGGAATCCGACGTTGATCGTCAACGCCATGATCACGAGATTTGTGGGTTGCGGGTCCAGGTGGGAGGGTAAGGGTACGAGCCGAGGCACATTGAGGAACGGAGCCTCGTCCCTCGATAGGTGGACGGTTTTGCAGGACGGTCCCTCGACTCTAGGGGTCGTGTTCCTGCGGAGCGCCATGGGCCGTCAGAGCCCGGAGTCGCTCCTCCAGTGCCCGCGCTCTCTCCTCCGCTGCGGTGACTCGCTGCTGTAATGTCTGCTTCTCGCGCACTGCTGCTTGCTTTTCACGCACTGCTGCTTGCATATCGCGCTCCGCGGTCCGCCGCCGCCGCTCGGCTCCTTCCAGCCTGCCGTCGAACTCCTCGCCCGTGCGAGGGTCAATGAACTCCAGGACCGTCACCCCGGCCTGTCTTCGGCTGCGCAGCTCCAGCCCCAGCACCCGGCTCCGCAACGCACCGCCCCGGCCCGCGCCCTCGACCGCCTGCACCTGCTCGTACTGCTCCGCGCTGGCCGCGTAGCCTTCCAGGGAAGTCTTCATCAAGGTCCCGGCCGGGTCCAGCCGCCAGTATTCGCGAACGCCTGTCCTGGCGTATTCCCGCGCCTTGTGCTCGGCATCGTTCTCCGCCGTCGACGGCGACGCCACCTCCAGCACGAAGTCCGGCGCTTTACCTTCTTCCCAGATCCGGAACGAACCGCGACTGCCGCGGTGCTCCACCCCGAACACCACTTGCACATCCGGCTGCAGTCGAAGCTTGCTGTTACCGCGCTGGTAGTACACGACCAGCTCCATGGCCACCAGCACGTCCGCACGCTCACGGAAGTAGTAGTCCAGGGCCGTGGCGGCCTGCCGCACGGCGTCCCCGTGCCCCACGCTCTGGGCGATCCAATGCCCTTCCGGGTACTCGACCTCGTCGGGCTCCGGCGCCACTGCGGGGGCAGCGGGCGATGTCAGTGCGGAAAGTTCCGTCTCTGTGGTAGCCATCGTCGCCCGGCAGAATGCAAATGCGCGTGAACGCCGATGCTCTTGATTATAGAGCCGCCGTAGCTGGCCGGGACCGCCGAGCAAGTGACACGATCGTGTTGCCGGCAATGGTCGGCCGCGCACGCACGCGGGCCGCACCAGCGGCACCGAGACTTGCAGCAAGGGTGCACGTTGCAGGGCAGCAAGGGGTCTAGCCACGCTTCGCCTCAAGCGGGCGAGAGCGGCACTTCGGCGTCGAGACTTGACCCAATCGTCTGGCTTACGCCGAGACAAGGAGTCCAATCGTCTGGCTTACGCCGAGACAAGGAGTCTAGTGGACTGCCCGCGCTGCCGCGCAGCAGGCGGCCGGGGCCCGCCGGAGTGCGGCTCAATGGCTCCATCGGCACATCTGCCGCACGTCCGGAACCGTAAGCTAGCGAGGCTGAGCCTCAGACCGACGAGACTCGGTTCGAAGCTGCGTGGTCATACTCGGGATGGAGTGCGGGTTCCGGACGCTGCTCCGCTCTGCGGCCGGAGCCGCCGTATGGTCGCCTAGGCGACAGTGCCCGTATCATGACGGTTCTGTGGGGAGCCCATCGCCCCGAACCCGCGCCATGACTGTAGCACGCAACGTCGCCGAAGCCATCTCCGAACACGTCACCCTGGAGGTCGAATGCTGCGACCGCCTCTACCTCAATGTCTACCAGCCGCTGCTGCAGACCCCGGGCGGGGCGGCCTGGTTCTTCCGCCAAGTGCGCGGCTGCCCGGTGCCCTCCCCGGCCCTGATGGCCCCGATGACGCGCAGCTTCGTAGCCGCCATCGAGGCCTTCGCCCGCGAGGGCAACATCGACTTGATCCGCTTCGAGAGAGGCGAGCGCAAGGACGAGCGCACCCAGGCCTACCTGCGGCAATGGCGCGGCGGCGAGGGCGTGCTGTACATCGGCAAGGCGCAGGAGAAGGCGCGCGTGCTGCGCACCCAGGCCGAGACCGATCCGGCCACGGGCCGCCGCTCGCCCGAGCTGGCCTTCTCCACGGCCCTGCCCAACGCCTACTACTTCTACGCCGTCGATGACGACTTCGGCCCCTTCTTCCTCAAGTTCTGCTCCTATTTCCCGTACAACGCCAAGCTCTGCATCAACGGCCACGAGTACGTCAAGCGCCAGCTGGCCAAGCAGGGCATTGCCTTCGAAGCGCTCGACAACGGCATCCTCAGCTGCGACGACCCGCAGCGGCTGGCGCAGATCTGCCGCCAGCTCAGCGCCGCCAAGATCGACGCCTTGGCACGCAAGTGGCTGGCGCGGCTGCCGCATCCGTTCACGGCCGCAGACCGCGCCGCGGGGCTGCGCTACCAACTCTCCATCCTGCAGGCGGAGTTCTCGCTCACGCAGGTCTTCGACCGGCCGCAGCAGGGGCGCATGTTCTTCGAGCAGGTCATCCGCGAGAACCTTGACATCGGCCGGCCCGACCATGTCCAGCTGGTGTTCCAGCGCCGGGTCAGCAAGCGCACGCCGTCACGCTTCCGCACGCGCGTGATCACCGCCGGGGTGGATCCATCGCTGCACTTCGACTACAAGAAGACCCGCATCAAGCAATACTTCAAAGAGGGGCGCGCGCTGCGCACCGAAACCACGATCAACGACAGCTACGACTTCGGAGTCGGGCGTCGGCTGGGCAACCTCGAGAGTCTGCAAAAGATCGGCTTCCAAGCCAACCGACGCCTGCTGTGCGTCGAACGCCTCAGCCACGACTGCACGCTGGGAGCCGAGCGCTTCGAGCAACTCCAAGCGGCGGCACGGATCGCGGGGCAGCGGGCAGCGTCGCTGCGCTTCGGGGACCGCCGCGTGCAGGCCCTGCTGGCGTCCTTGGCGGCCTTCCGGCTGCTGCCGCACGGTTTCACCCACCGGCAGTTGCGCGAGCGGGTCGCGCCCCTGCTGGGCAGCAGCGCGGAGGCGTGGGGAGCGGGTCGCATGACCTACGACCTGCGGCGTCTGCGCTTGCGCGGGCTGATCGAACGCATCCCCCACACGCGCCGCTACCGCGTGACCGAGCAGGGCCTGCGCACAGCGCTGTGCTTCCAGCGCACCTACGCCCGCGTGCTGCGCCCGTCCCTGTCGGTGGTGTTCGACACCGGCGCTTCCGACCCCACGCCCCTGCAGAAGGCCGTGCAGCGCTTCGACCGCGAGATCGACCGCCTCTGGGAGGGCCAGCCGATCGCCGCGTGAACTTGACTCATCCGTAAACGCTACGCTTAGACAAGGAATCTAGGGGTAACTACTCACGCCTCGGTTGGTGTCGAGGCGTGAGTTGGTGTCGGGCCATAGTGTTGAATTTCAGATAGATTCGTGCGGACTTTTTCAGATTATTTCCTGCTGTAGTGGAGAAATTTTGTAACTACTCACGCCTCGGTTGGTGTCGAGACGTGAGTTGGTGTCGGGCCATAGTGTTGTTCGAGCGTGGCGACAGCGTTGCCGGCGAGCGCAATTTGAATGGCGACCAGAGGATTGTAGCCGAGTGCTTGCATGGACTGCAGGTAGCTGGAGATGCGGGCATAGGCCTCGCCGAAGGCTAGCGTGCGAAAGCAGCCCGAGACTTTCATCTTGACCTTGGACATGCGCAGTCCGCGCTCGCCGGCGTTGTTGGTGAAGGGCACATCGGCATCGTGCAGGAAGCGCAGCACGGACTCTTCGTGCTGGGCGAGCCGCTCGTGCAGGTTGTGGGCATCGGATTTGGCGAGCGGTCCGCGTTGGCCCTGTTTGCGGGGCGGCAGCGCGGGCAATTCCTTGCGGCCCTGGGTCAGGATGGTGCGGTAGCGCTTGCGCAGGGCCTTGCAGGCGGCTGCGCTGAGGGCCTTGCCCTGGCTGGCATTGACCCTGTGGCAGGCCTGTTGCAGCAGGGCTTTCATCAGCCGCGCCCAGCGGTAGCCGTTGGACTCGACAATGAAGGTCAGTTCACGGATTAAGTGCGCGCCGCAGAGCTGGTGCCGGCAGTCGGCGTAGCTGAGGTAGGAGGCCCAGCAGTCATGCACCAGCGTGCCGCGATAGTTTGGGATCAGACCGATCGCCTCGATGGCTGCCTTGCCGCGCTTGGGATGCAGGAACTTCAGCGTCAGCGAGCCATCGGTGAGGATATGCAGCCAATGGTTCTTGCGGTCGACCCGCAGGCCGGTCTCGTCGGCATGCAAGGCCGGAGCTGCCAGCAGGTGGGCGCTGGCGGCCTCTTCCCAAGCTTGCAAGGCCTGCTGCAGGCGGCGCATGTAGCCCAGGCAGGTGGCCTCGGACAAGCGCAGGCCGGAGATCGCCCGGACCAGCTCCACGACGCGCCGCAGGGAGAGCATGTGGGCCACGAGCAGGTTGATGATGAACGCCTGCAGGCCGCTGCCATACTGGCGCGGGCCGGGCATGCTGGCGGGGAAGGCTGGCTTGCAGCGGGCCTGGCAGTCGGGGCATTGCTTGACCTCGGCGGTGACGCGCTGCTCGACCACCTGAAAGACGATGTCGTACAGCACGCGGCGTTCGCGCTCGCTCGGAGTGACATCCGACAGATCGGCGCCACAGCTGTCACAGGCCGCCACGGTGAGCGTTTCCTCGGTGGTGACTCGCTGCAGGGTGGAGCCGCTGCGGTCTTCGGCCGGATTTGGCTTGCGGCCCGACTTGGCGCGCCGCGCGGTTTCGTCCTCGGCCTGCATCTGCGAGGGCGGGATGGAGGAGTTGCGGCTGGTTTTGCGGGTGGTCTTTTCCAGCAAGACCGTCAGCAGCAGTGTGAGCAAGGGCAGCAGCATCTGGAACACGGCGTCGGCTTCGGGCGACAGCTTGCCGCTGCTGCGCAGCGCCTCGACCTGCTGCTTGGCGGCTTCCAGTTCGGCGCGCAGGGACTTGTCGTGGAGCGTCGGCATCACTCGGCCTCGACCGCCATCAGGGCGGCCAGCACCGCCAGCCGCTCGCCCGGCGGCATGGCTGCGTAGCGCCTGCCCCAGTTGGCGGCCTTGCGCTTGATGCACTGCCGCTGTGTGAAGTTCTGGCCCGCGTACGTGTGCCAGTGCGGGCGCCCCGGGGCGAAGTTGCACCACAGCTTCTCGGTCACCACCCCGGCTTGGTTCATCACCTGCAGCGACAGGCTGTGCCAGCCTTCCAGCGCTCGCTCGTATAACTCGGAAGGGTAGCCGGAGATCATCACCTGGCAGGGCAGGCGCTTGAGCAACGCCAGCAGTTGCTCGTGATCGGCCGGCGTGTAGTCATAGCGGTAGCGGCGCTGCGATTTGCGGGTGCTGTGCAGATAGGGCGGGTCGGAGTAGACCAGCTCGTCGCCCGCAAACGGGAACTGGGCCAGGAAGCGGTGGCAGCAGCCGTGCACCAGTTCCACCTCGTAGTCGCAGCGGAACGTGCGGAGCGAGCGGGCGTTGCGATCAATGCCGATGTTGCGCAGCGCCGGCGGCTTGCGCTGCATGAGCGCGCCGCCGCCGAGATGGGTCTCGATATAGGTGGCATGCGGCGGCATGGCCGCGATCAGCGGCTGGCACAGACCCGAGGTCGCCTTCGATCCGTACCAAGCTCCCATCGCCGCGCGCTGCCGAAGGCTCCCTTAACCAGCAGCATAGGCGGCCACAGCCATATTGTCAAGCGCGCCAGCGGCTGGGTCCGGAAGCGAGCCGCTGCCGGTCAGAAAGGTGCCCGCTCAGAGACAGGATCCCGCCACCAGCAACCGTTGGAAACCTACCCGACCCCAACCAGCGCAAGCCTTGCTGCGCGTGATCTCAGGCCACAAGACACATAGTCAAAAAAGGGCCTGAGCAGTTACGAAATTTTTCAAGTAGATTCGCTACTGCAGGAGGGAGTTAAGGGCAATCAGCGGCGGTGCGGTCGGGGAAGGGAGTCGACGGCGGAGGTTTTCCGGAAGTAGAGATAGGCGGCGTGTTGTAGCCGGGTCGCGGGGGTGCGATCGGGCAGTCGATGGGGGTGAATAGGGACAGCTAGCGTGGCTGGGAGCGGCGCAGCAGATCGTTCCAGTCCTTGGCGCCGACCGGCCGGAGGCGGCTGCAATGGGGGGTGTGGCGGCGGAGGGAGTCGGCGGCTTGGTCGCCGGCGCGGTCGGCGTCGTAGGCACACAGGATGCGCGGTGCGCGGAAGGCTTGCAGCCAGGGCGGGAGAGAGGTCGCGATGCCGGCGGTGGAGGCGAGCAGGGTATCGGGTGGCAAAGTGGGAGCCAGCAGGCGGAGCGCGGCGAGGGCGTCGAGGGCACTCTCGACGAGCAGGATGGCATCGAGATCGTCGATGTTGGCCGGCAGCCAGAAGCCGCCACGGGCCTTGCGGGAGCCGGGCGCCATGCCCTTGAAGGTGCGGCCGTCGGGAGCCGGGCGGGTGCCGACGAGCTCGGCGCCGACGGGATGTTGGTGGCGGTCGCGACAGACGAAGACGGCGTTGCGGCGGGAATCGGCGTAGAGGATGCCCTCTTGGCGGCAACGCTCGAGCAGGGCGGGGTCGAGCCCGCGGGCGGTGGCCAGGAAGTCACGCACGGGGTCCCAGAGGCGGTCTGCGGGGGGTGGCAGGCGCAAGCCGTGGCGGCGAGCGGGCGGGGTGGCAGGCGCAGGCTGGGGGAGGCCGCCGTGGCGTTCGAGGAACTCGACGGCGGCGCGGAAGCGGCAGCCGCGCACGTGCATGACGAGATCGATGGCACCACCGCCGCCGCGCCCCTGGCGGTGGTCGAAGAACTGCGCGCCGCGGATGCTCAGCACGGAGCCGGGCCGCTTCCAGCGGGCCGGGTTGGCGGGATCCTTGCGGTAGCCGAGTTGGACGGCGAGCGGTTCGAGCGAGCCGTCGCGCACCTGCGCGGCGCGTTCGCGCCAAGGGTCGTTGAAGGGGGTCACAGGCGCACCTCGGCACAGGCCTGTTCGAGTTGCTCGGCGGAGACCTGGCGAGCCTGGGCGCAGGCTGCGGCGGCGAGGGCGAAGTGGGCGATGCGGTCGACCTGGCGGGGCAGGCCGCGCGAGGCCTGGAAGAGGGCCTCGAGGGCATTGGGCTCGAACAGCGGCAGGTCGCAGCCGGCCAGGCGCAGGCGGTGGGCGAGGTAGGGTTCGAGTTCGTCGCGGGCGAGGCCGGCGAGCTGGTGCTGCACGGCGATGCGCTGGCCGAGCGATTCGTGCACGGCCATGGCGAGGCGCTTGCGCAAGGAGGACAGGCCGGACAGCAGCAGGCACAGGCAGCGCTCGGCATCCATCTGGAAGTTGGTGAGCAGGCGGAGCTCCTCGAGCACGTCGTTGCGCAGGTTGTGGGCCTCGTCGATGATCAGCACGGGCAGCTGGTGGGCCTCGCGGGCGAGGCGGGCGATTTCCTCGCGCAGGGCGCGGAAGGCGGGAGCGCGGGAGCGCTCCGGCTGCAGGCCGAGTTCCCAGGCCAGGGTCTGGTACATGTCCAGCACCGAGCCGGTCGTGAGCGCGACGTAGGCGACGCGGAAGAGGCCGGGGTGCAGGCTGGCGGCGAACTGGCGGCAGGCGGTGGTCTTGCCGCAGCCGACCTCGCCGGTGAGCAGGCCGATGCCGCGCAGTTCGAGCAGGTGCTGCAGGCGGGTCTGGGTCTCGATGCCGGCCTGGGCGGGGAACAGCTCGTCGGTTTCGGCGGGGGTCTGGAAGGGGTAGCGGGTGAGGGCGAAATGCTGTAGGTAGGTCATTGCCGGGGAGGCTCCTGGGAGGTGTCCGGGCGCTCGAGCGCGCTCAGGCGCAGCGGCGGGGCCGGGGCGCTGGCGTCCGCGCTGCGGTCGTCGGCAGCGTCAGCGGCATCCTCGGAGCGCGGGTCGGGGGTGCGTCGGATGAGGGCGTTGGCGTGTGCGTCGAGCAAGGTCGCGCAGCCGGCCGCGCGGCCCTGGTGCAGGACCGGGACGGGCCGTCCGGGCGGTGCGGCGGGATCGACCAGCAGGACGATCCGCTGCCCGACCAGTTCGGCGCCCACCTCGTAGAGGCGGCCCTGGAAGCTGACGGTGCGGTCCTTGGCGACGCGGCGGCGGTGCTGGAAGCGGAAGATCGTGTCGAGCTCGTCGTCGGGCGGGGCCGGGCGCAGGCGGCTGGCGGCCAGCGCCCATTGGTCGAGCGGGGTGCGCTGGTGGTCGAGGCCGCGGTGGGGAGTGCGGTGGTACTCGCCTTCGATCCAGGCCCCGAGACGGCGGTTGAGGGCGTCGAGGCTGGCGCTCGCGGTCTCGTCCAGGGTCGGCAGGAACTGGGCTCTGCAGGTCCTGAAAAAACGCTCGATTTTCCCCTTTCCCTGCGGCGCGTAAGGTCTCGCATGGATCAAATGGATGCCAAGGCTGGCGCAGATCACGGACAGGTGGCGGGAGCGGTAGGAGGCACCGTTGTCGCAGTACAGTCTCTGCGGGACGCCGCGTTTGAGCAGGGCCTGGCGCAAGACGGGCAGGAACGCCTCGGCGCTTTCGGAGAAGGCGAAGGCGGCGTGCGGGATGACGCGCGTGGCATCGTCAATGACGGCCAGCAGGTAGGCCTTGCGCCGCCGCCGCCGGTCGTCGGGATCGCTGCCGACCTTGGGGCCATGCATGCAATCGGCCATCCACAGCGCGCCCGCGTCGGGGTAGCTGAAGCGGCGCCGGTCGCGGCCGTCGGGACGGTCCTTGGCCGGCCCCGTCAGGCCCTCTTGGCGCAGCAGGCGGTAGACCGTGGCCGGGGCCAGGGCGGTCGTCGCGGGCACGCTGCCGCTGGCCCGCGCCTGGCGGATCAGCGCGCGCACCGACAGCCGGCGGTTGGCCTCCTTGAGGCGCACCAGCAACTCGCAGACCGCTGGCGGCAGGCCGCGCGGCTGGCCGCGATCCTGGCGCCGCTTGGGGTACAGCGCGTCGAAGCCGCCGTCTTCGTACAAGCCCAGCCAGTCGCGGATGGTGGTGATGGCGACGCGCGTGCGACGGCTGCCGGGAATGGCGTGCGCGCGCCCGGCCTTGTCGCGGATCAGGGCCCAGCGCTGGGCCGATCCTGGCGGCAGGCACAGGATCTCCGCAATCACGCTGTAGCGGAACAGGGCGATCTCGCGCCGGAGGTCTGGGAGCTTGTCTGGCATGCTGGCGGGTCCTGGCGAGCCGTGCGGGCGGCCCGCTCTCCCGACTCTAGGCAGGCCGGCCGGGCGGCGAGCGGCCCGTCGCGTGTTGCACGGGCTGAGACGCCGGTTTGACCGCTGGAATCCGTCGCGAAAACCCGACCGGGACCGGCAGCACCGCCAGTTCTGTGGCCGCGACGGACCGCAGCGTGACCAGCACCGCAGCCGTGCCCAGAGCGCTCCCGAACGCCTCCACGGTCGGCTCCACACGCCCGCAACTCTCCGGCAACAGGGTCGTCAGCAGCGCCAGGCACAGCCGCACGCGCTCGACGCGCCGGGCGACCCAGCGCCGCGCCCCGGCCATCCCCACGTAACGCGACGAGTGCAGTCGCTTCCACCCGCCGCGCGGAAAGCCGGGCTGGACGGCCGCTCGGACCACCTGCTCGACCTCGGCCAATGTCCCGGGCAGGTGCGCTGCCAGACAGTCTGGCAACAGGCTCACCGTCTGCCCGCTCTGCGGGCATCGGAACCGCCGCACCCGCACGCCCTCGGGGATCTTGCGGGCGTAGCTGCCGTGGGGCCGCAGCTGGCAACCGCCCTGCTGGTGGAAGGGGCAGGCCGGCACGCTTGCATCGCGCCACGCCTTGCGGCTAATGTATTCCTCGACGGTGAGGTCTGTGTTGTAGCGAACTTGGAAAGCGCCGTCCACGGCCCGGCGAGCTGAGATCGCGCGGGCCACCCTATTGAACCGGGCCGCCTCCGCGCATGCAACCGCGCCGCGAACGGCCCGGTCCCCTGTCGCACCCGCACGGCGGCCACACAGCGCTTCAGCAAACCCTCTGCCGCTCCGGATTAATCCGATTCTTCAGCAATCCGGAATCGAATTAATGCGACAAATCCTCGCGTTGTTTCACTGAAATATTGTGAAAAACAACACCATAGTCTTGTTCGAGCGTGGCGACAGCGTTGCCGGCGAGCGCGATTTGAATGGCGACCAGAGGATTGTAGCCGAGCGCTTCCATGGACTGCAGGTAGCCGGAGATGCGGGCATAGGCCTCGCCGTAGGCTAGCGTGCGAAAGCAGCCCGAGACTTTCATCTTGACTTTGGACATGCGCAGTCCGCGCTCGCCGGCGTTGTTGGTGAAGGGCACATCGGCATCGTGCAGGAAGCGCAGCACGGACTCTTCGTGCTGGGCGAGCCGCTCGTGCAGGTTGTGGGCATCGGATTTGGCGATTGGTCCGCGTTGGCCCTTTTTGCGGGGCGGCAGCGCGGGCAATTCCTTGCGGCCTTGGGTCAGGATGGTGCGGTAGCGCTTGCGCAGGGCCTTGCAGGCGGCTGCGCTGAGGGCCTTGCTCGGGCTGGCATTGACCAGGTGACAGGCCTGTTGCAGCAGGGCTTTCATCAGCCGCGCCCAGCGGTAGCCGTTGGACTCGACGATGAAGGTCAGTTCACGGATGAGATGCGCCCCGCAGAGCTGGTGCCGGCAGTCGGCGTAGCTGAGGTAGGAGGCCCAGCAGTCGTGCACCAGCGTGCCGTGATAGCTGGGGATCAGGCCGATCGCCTCGATGGCGGCCTTGCCGCGCTTGGGATGCAGGAACTTCAGCGTCAGCGAGCCATCGGTGAGGATGTGCAGCCAATGGTTCTTGCGGTCCACGCGCAGGCCGGTTTCGTCGGCATGCAAGGCCGGAGCTGCCAGCAGGTGGGCGCTGGCGGCCTCTTCCCAAGCTTGCAAGGCCTGCTGCAGGCGGCGGATGTAGCCCAGGCAGGTGGCCTCGGACAAGCGCAGGCCGGAGATCGCCCGGACCAGCTCCACGACGCGCCGCAGGGAGAGCATATGGGCCACGAGCAGGTTGATGATGAAAGCCTGCAGGCCGCTGCCATACTGGCGCGGGCCGGGCATGCTGGCGGGGAAGGCTGGCTTGCAGCGAGCCTGGCAGTCGGGGCATTGCTTGACCTCGGCGGTGACGCGCTGCTCGACCACCTGAAAGACGATGTCGTACAGCACGCGGCGTTCGCGCTCAGGGCCATTTTTTTGTCCGAGTCCGAGGCAGTGCACGACAGTAGCCGGAGGGGCAGTGGCTGCCTGCTAGAGTTTGCGAGCTCGGCATGGTAGCGCTGTCTGCTGCGAGGACTGGACATTTTGTTGTCAGTCTGTCAGGCTAGGCTCTAGTGGCAGCGCCAAGCGGCTTGCGGGATCTGGATTTGCGCTCCGTGCACGTGCGCCCCACGCACGGTGCGCAGGAGCACCGGCGCTGGGACCGCTTGGTGGCCAGCCACCACTACCTAGCGTTCGAGGGGTTGTTCGGCAAGGCCCTGCGGCATGTGGCGACGCTGGGGCAGGACTGGATCGCACTGGTGGGCTGGCAGGCCGCCGCGCTCAAGCTGGCGGCCCGTGACCGCTGGATCGGCTGGAGCCCGCAGCAGCAGCGGCGGCGCCTGCATCTGCTCACGCAGAACTCGCGCTTCGTGATTCTGCCGGCTTGGCAGGGGGCGCCCAATCTGGCCTCGCGGGTGCTCGGGCTGAGCTTGCGACGGCTTTCGGACGACATGTTGGCCGAGCACGGCATTCCGAGCCTGTTAGCGGAGTCGTTCGTGGACCCTGAACGCTTCGCCGGCACCTGTTACCGGGCCGCCAACTGGCGCTCGCTGGGCTTCAGCGGCGGCTACGCACGGCTGCCGGGTGCCACGCCGCGCTGGCGTCGGCACGGCCAGCGGAAGGAGATTTTCGTGTACGAATTGCAGCCCGGCGCGGCCCTCAAGCTGGCCCAGCCGGAGGATGATCCGGCCTGGGACGGGCCGGCCCGCAGCGCGCCCCCCGACGCGCAGACGCTGCGCAGTCTGTTCGAGTTCCTCGGCGAGTTGCCCGAGTACCGCCATGCGCGCGGCAAGCGCTACGGCTTGCGCAGCGTGCTGGCCTTGGCGGTGGCGGCGCGCCTGTGCGGCTACCGCGGGGTGACCGCCTTCGCCCAGTTCGCGGCCCTGCTGAGCCAGTCGCAGCGACTGGCGGTGGAGTGTTTCTACAGCCCCAGCCAAGGCTGCTACACGAGTCCGTCGATCACCACGTTCCACAACATTCTGGCGACCCTAGAGCCGCAGACGCTGGAGGAGGCGGTGCGCGGGTGGGCCCTCCAGCAAAGCGCGCAAGTGCAGTCACAGCAAGACGCTACGGATTCGTCCAAGGCCGCCAGCGAGGCACCCAGCGAGGGCCCGGCAGTGCTGCCGGGCGTGAGCCTGGACGGCAAGGACGTGCGCGGGGCCTCCAAGCAGAGCGCACACGGTCGGCGCATGCTGCTGGCCGCGGTGGAGCAGGGCAGCGGCGTGGTGCTGGGACAGTTGGAGATCGACTCCAAGACCAACGAGATCCCGGCCTTCCGGGAACTAGCCAGGCAACTCGACCTGGCCGGGCGGGTGGTCACCGGCGACGCGCTGCACGCCCAGCAGGAGACGGCCCGCTGCCTGCTCGAGGAATCCCAGGCAGACTATCTGATCACCGCGGTGAAAAACAACCAGCCAACGCTGTTCCGGGACCTGCAAGAGATGGACTTCAGTGCCTGCCCGCTGGTGGAGACGCTGGACAAGCAGCATGGCCGCATCGAGCGCCGACGCTACTGGGTCAAGGACATCAGCGCCGCCGAATGGGACGACTATGCCGCCCTGCACGGCCGCCAGCAGGCCATCCGCGTCGAACGTCGGCGGCAGCACGTCAAGAGCGGCAAGAGCAGCACCGAAGTGAGCTATGCGCTCACCTCGCTGGGCCCCGCACGGGCCACCCCCGAGCAACTCGCGGAGTTGCTGCGCAACCACTGGCAGATCGAGAACCGCCTGCACTATGTGCGTGACTTCACCTACGACGAAGACCGCTGCCGCGTGTATGTGCGCGACCTGCCGCGCAACCTGGCCTGTCTGACCAACACGGCCATTTCGATCATCCGCTGCCTGCCCCAATTCCGCTACGTGCCGGAGGCCAACCGGCATTTCGCGGCACGCCCGCAGGAGGCTCTCGACTTGCTGCTGCAAGCGCCCTCGCCTTAGCCCATGCGAGCGTCCCGCCAGCCTGCCCGGCAACGCCTTGCGAGGCGTCACACCCCCGCTGCGCCGACACTGTCCAGTGCCCCCTCGCGGGCGCTGCGAAGAGCGGCCCAGCGCCCTTCGAGCAGGCCCTTGCAACTCCAGCGACAGGCTGCCCTAGTTGCACGAGCAACGATCCGATCCCATCAGACGAGTCACGTATCGACAAAAAAATGTACCTGCGTTCGCGCTCGGTCGGAGCGACATCCGACAGATCGGCACCACAGCTGTCACAGGCCGCCACGGTGAGCGTTTCCTCGGTGGTGACTCGCTGCAGGGTGGAGCTGCTGCGGTCTTCGGCCGGATTTGCCTTGCGGCCCGACTTGGCGCGCCGCGCGGTTTCGTCCTCGGCCTCCATCTGCGAGGGCGGGATGGAGGAGTTGCGGCTGGTTTTGCGGGTGGTCTTTTCCAGCAAGACCGTCAGCAGCAGTGTTAGCAAGGGCATCAGCGCCTGTAGCAGGGTGTCCAGCTCTGGCGGCACTTTGCCCGCCTTGCGGAGGGCCTCGAGCTTGTCTTGGAAGGCCTGCAGTTCGGCGCGCAGGGACTTGTCGTGGACCGTCGGCATCACTCGGCCTCGACCGCCATCAGGGCGGCCAGCACCGCCAGCCGCTCGCCCGGCGGCATGGCCGCGTAGCGCTTGGCCCAGTTGGCGGCCTTGCGCTTGATGCACTGCCGCTGCGTGCAGTTCTGGCCCGCGTAGGTGTGCCAGTGCGGGCGCCCCGGGGCGAAGTTGCACCACAGCTTCTCGGTCACCACCCCGGCCTGGTTCATCACCTGCAGCGACAGGCTGTGCCAGCCTTGCAGCGCTCGCTCGTATAACTGGGAAGGGTAGCCGGAGATCATCACCTGGCAGGGCAGGCCCTTGAGCAACGCCAGCAGTTGCTCGTGATCGGCCGGCGTGTAGTCATAGCGGTAGCGGCGCTGCGACTTGCGGGTGCTGTGCAGATAGGGCGGGTCGCAGTAGACCAGCTCGTCGCCCGCAAACGGGAACTGGGCCAGGAAGCGGTGGCAGCAGCCGTGCACCAGTTCCACTTCGTACGCACAGCGGAACGCACGGAGCGAGCGGGCGTTGCGATCAATGCCGATGTTGCGCAGCGCCGGCGGCTTGCGCTGCATGAGCGCGCCGCCGCCGAGATGGGTCTCGATATAGGTGGCATGCGGCGGCATGGCCGCGATCAGCGGCTGGCACAGACCCGAGGTCGCCTTCGATCCGTACCAAGCTCCCATCGCCGCGTGCGCTGCCGAAGGCTCCCTTAACCAGCAGCATAGGCGGCCACAACCAGATTGTCAAGCGCGCCAGCGGCTGGGCCCGCAAGCGAGCCGCTGGCCGCTCACAACGGTTCCCGCTCAGAGACAGGACCCCGCCACGAGCAACCGTTCGAAACCTACCCAGCCCCAACCAGCGCAAGCATTGCTGTGCGTGATCTCAGGCGACAAGACACATAGTCAAAAAAGGGCCTGAGTAGTTACAGCTAGGGTTAAGTATGCGCCGAGTCGCCGTTGTGCTCGTGCTTTGCCTGCCGATGCTCGCCCAGACACGCAATGACGAGCTGCACGAGCTCTTCGAAAACTACTACGAGGACTACCTGCGCGAGAATCCCGAAGTAGCGATATCGGTGGGCCGGCCAGAGCACAACGACCGTTGGCGCGATTGGTCGCGGCCGGCCCGCCAGCGGTGGACCGAGCGCCTCAAGCTCTACAGGTCGCAACTGGATGGTTTCGACCCCGAGGCTCTGGATTTGCAGGACGGCATCAGCTGCCGGCTGCTGCGCCGGCAACTCGATCTGGAACTCGCTGGCATCGACTACGACGCTTACTTGATCCGGGTGAACCAGCTGTTCGGGTTGCACACCAGCGTCCTGCTGACGATGCGCGAGATGCCGGCCCGCAGGCAAGCCGACTACGAGAACATGATCGCCCGGCTGCGCGCCGTTCCCGCCTACATTGAGCAGAATATCGGCGCTCTGCGCGAGGCCGTCGAGAAGGGCCTCGTGCAGCCCCGGCGGACTGCCGAATTGGTGATCGGCCAGCTGGATGCGCAGGTGGCCCCGCCGGCCTCGGAAGCGCCCCTGCTCGGTCCGTTCCGAAATATCCCCGCGAGTGTTCCCGAGGCCAGCCGGGAAGCATTGCTCGCGCAAGCCGAGGATGCCTACGCGCGGGCCTTTCAGCCAGCTTGGCGCCGTCTCAGGGATTTTCTCAGCGCCGAGTACCTCCCGCACGCGCGGACCGCTCCGGCAGTGACCGTCCTGCCGGATGGCGAGCAGATTTACCGCCACTTCATCGGGTATCACACCACGCTGCCGCTGAGCGCAGAGGAGATCCACGAGATCGGCAGGCGAGAGGTCGAGCGCATCAATCGCGCCATGGAATCGATCGTACGCGAGGCCGGGTTCGAAGGCACCGTGGCTGAGTACGAGCAGCACCTGATGTCCGCGCCCGAGTACCTCTTCACGGACAAGGAGAGCATGCTTGCCTACCACCGTGACTTGGCGATGCGCGTGGCGCCCGGGCTTCCTAAGCTGTTCCGCAGGCTGCCGCGGCATCCCGTTGGGATCCGGGCGATTCCACCGGATCGCGAGGCCGTGTCGGCGTCCAACTACAATCGGCCCTCGGAGGACGGCACGCGGCCCGGCTGGTTCAATCTCAAGGCCTACATGCCCGAGAAGCAATCGAGGTTCGACAAGCCTGCGCTGGTCCTGCACGAGACCAACCCCGGGCATCACCTCCAGATCGCCCTCCAGCTGGAACTGGAAGGCTTGCCGCAGTTTCGCAAGATCTACCGCTCCACCGCCTATGTCGAAGGGTGGGCCTTGTACGCCGAATCGCTCGGTGGCGAGCTCGGCGTGTATGACGATCCGGCCAGCCGCTTCGGCGCGTTGGAGAGCGAGCGCTTCCGGGCGCGGCGGCTGGTGGTGGATACCGGCCTGCATGCCATGGGCTGGACCCGCCAGCGGGCCATTGACTTTCTGGGCGACGAGAGCGAGGTGGATCGCTACATTGCGTGGCCGGGCCAGGCGCTGGCCTACAAGCTGGGGCAGCTTGCGATCACGGAGTTGAAAGCGTTGGCGTGCGAAGCATACGGCGCCGATTTTGACGTGCGCGACTTTCACGACGCAGTCTTGCGAAACGGCCCGCTGCCGCTGGAGCTGCTGCAAGAGAGGGTGCGCGAGTACATCGGGAAGGCCCCGGGAGAAGCCTCCGGAGGCTGTCCGGGAGCGTAGCGGCGATACCGGAAACGCTGTCCCGGGAGCCGTGCAAAGATATATGGACAGGGGGCCGGAGTGTTCCGCGAATGCAACAGGTAGCCAACTTGCAAAGCGTGCTGTCGGGCCAAGACTCGACGCATGCCGGGAACTACTTCGTCTCCAACTATCCGCCGTTCTCGGTTTGGAACGAAGCCAGCGTGGACAGCGCGACCGAGCGCCTGCAACGGCCGGGCGATCCGCGCACGCCGCTTGGCCTCTACATCCACCTGCCGTTTTGCCGGAAGCGCTGCGACTTCTGCTACTTCAGGGTCTACACCGACAAGAACCATAGCGAGATCGAAGCCTACCTGGACGCGGTTGTCTCCGAGGCGTCGTTGCTGGCAGAGCAGGGCTTCCTGGCGGGCCGGACGCTCGATTTCATCTACTTCGGGGGCGGCACGCCCTCCTACCTGTCGGGTCGCCAGTTGACGCGCCTGATGAAGGGCCTGCGCGCCGCGCTGCCGTGGGACGCTCCCAGCGAGATCGCGTTCGAGTGCGAGCCCGGCACGCTGAGCCTGCGCAAGCTCGAGGTGATCCGGGATTTCGGCGTCAACCGGCTGAGCCTGGGAGTCGAGAACTTTGACGACGACATCCTGGCCGGCAACAACCGCGCCCACCGGTCGATGGAGGTGTACCGGGCGTGGGAGTGGATCGAGCGTGTCGGCTTCGAGCAAGTCAATCTCGACCTGATCGCCGGAATGATCGGGGAGACCGACGCCAAGTGGTCGCGCAGCGTGGCCGAGACCGCCCGGCTGGCGCCGGATGCTGTCACGGTCTACCAGATGGAGATTCCGTTCAATACGACGATCTTCAGGGAAATGCGGGAAGGGGGAAGTGCGACCGCTCCCGTTGCCGACTGGCCCACCAAGCGCCGCTGGACGCGCGAGGCATTCGAAGCCCTGGAGGCCAAGGGTTACACGGTGGGCAGTGCCTACACCGCAGTGCGGGATTCCTCAAAGATCCGCTTCGTGTACCGCGACCAGCTCTGGGATGGCGCCGACATGCTGGCCCTAGGGGTGTCCGCCTTTGGCTACCTAGACGGCGTGCATTACCAGAACCAGCCGCACATGCAGCCGTACATGGACGCCGTGGGAAGCGGGCTGCTGCCGGTCTCGCGGGCGCTGCCGATCACGGCGCAGGAGGCGATGATCCGGCAGTTCGTGCTGAAACTGAAGCTCGGGCGCTTGGAGGCCGAGCCGTTCCGCAGGCGTTTCGGAGTGGATGTGACAAGCCGCTGGGCGGACGAGCTGAGCCTGTTCCAGGACCATGGACTGTTATCCTTCGACAAGGAGAGGATCGAGTTGACTCGCGAGGGATTGCTTCAGGTCGATCGGCTGCTCCACGCGTTCTTCCTCCCGGAGCACGCCACCATTCGCTATGCGTGAGCACGACCGCTCAGCGCTGCACGGGGATTTGGACGCGCTGATCCTGGGGGGCGGCCCGGCCGGGGCCACGGCCGCGGCGGTTCTGGCCGCCAAGGGGCGCGAGGTGCTCGTGGTAGAGCGCGAGCCGTTCCCGCGCTACAAGGTCGGCGAGTCTCTGCTGCCCTATTGCTACTTCCCGCTGGAACGCATCGGGATGGTCGACAAGCTGCGCGCGTCCAGCTTCGTCAAGAAGTACAGCGTGCAGTTCGCGGCCATGGACGGCCGGATTTCGACGCCGTTCTACTTCTTCCAGCATTTCGACCACGCGGCCTCTCAGACGTGGCAGGTGGTGCGCAGCGAATTCGACCAGATGATGCTGGACAACGCCGTCGAGAAGGGCGCGCGAGTGCTGATGGGAGCTACCGCCAAGCGCCTGCTGATGAACGGCGGGCGCTGCGAGGGCCTGATGGTCGAGCAGGGCGGCGAGACCTTTCCGATCCGCGCTCCGGTCACCATCGACTGTGGCGGGCGGCATGGTTTCGCCGCGACCGAACTCGGCTGGGTAGTTCCCGATCCGTGGCTGAACAAGGTCGCGATCTGGACCTACTACAGAGGCGCCCTCAGGGACGCGGGCCACGACGAAGGCGCGACCACCGTGGCGTACCTGCCCGGCAAGGGCTGGTTCTGGTACATTCCGCTGCCCGAGGACACTGTGAGTGTCGGGGTGGTGGCCGAGCGCGACTACCTGTACCGGGAGGGCAAGAACCTCGAGGCAATCTTCGACCGCGAAGCCTTGGCAAACCGCTGGATCGCCGACCATCTGGCCCCGGGCGCGCGCTGCCAGCCGATCCGCATCACGGCGGAATACTCGTATCGCTCGCGATATTGCGCCGGCGATGGCTTGGTGCTGGCCGGCGATGCCTTCACGTTCCTCGACCCGGTGTTCTCCTCCGGGGTCTTGCTGGCCCTGCTCGGAGGCGAGCGCGCCGCCCACGCGGTTGACGCCGCTGTCGAGGCCGGGGACTTTCGCGCTGCCCGGTTCGCGTCTTACGGCGCGGACCTGTGCGAGGGCGTGGAGGCGATGCGCAAGCTGGTGTACGCGTTCTACGAGGAAACGTTCAGCTTCGGAAAGCTGCTCAAGAGCCGCCCCGACCTGCAGGGGGATCTCACGGACTGCCTGATCGGGAACCTCGCCAAGGACTTCCGGCCGTTGTTCGAAGCGGTCGGCAAGTTCGCCAGGGTCCCCGAGCCGCTGCCGTACGGCAGCAGCGTGGCGCCGGCCATGACGCCGGTGCTGGCGGGCCGCTCCTAGGCGGCCCGCAGCGCCCTCGCGAAGCGCGCCACGCACGCGGCCGGCCGCATGCGCGGACTGTGCCAAGATGTGTGCGGGAGAACAGTTTTTATGAAGCTCGCTCAGGTTCGTGTCGGCGCTGGCGCCGCGGTCGCGATTTGCGAAGACCGCGGCTACCGCTTGCTGGAGGGCGCATCCATGAACGCGCTGCTGGCCGTGGCTGACGCCTCGGGCGCGTCCTTGGCGGACGTGGCGGGCGAGGCCGACTCCGACGGCTGGCAGGACGATGTCGACCTGTTGCTGCCGCTAGAGCCCGCGGAGGTCTGGGCGTGCGGCTGCACGTATGCTCCGAGCGCGGATTTCCGGGATGGAGAACTTGGAACGCGTGACGGAATGTACTCCTATGTCCACAAGCCGGAGAACCGCCCCGAGATCTTCTTCAAGGGCACTTCGCGAGTTTGCGTGGGTTCGGGCGAGCGGATCGGGATTCGCAGGGATTCGAGCTTCACCGCGCCGGAGCCGGAGCTCGGAGTCGTGATCGGGGCCAGCGGCACGATTCTCGCGTACACGCTCGGCAACGACGTGTCCGCGTGGGACATCGAGCGAGAGAATGCGCTCTACCTTCCGCAGTCCAAGGTGTACGACGCCTGCTGCTCGCTAGGGCCGGTGCTGGTCACGCCCGACGAGATGCCCGATCCGTACTCGCTGCAGATGAGTTGCCAGATCGTGCGCGACGGCGACGTGACCTTCAGCGGCAGCGTCTCGACGTCGAAGCTGCGCCGTACCTTTGAAGAGCTCGTTGAGTACCTTACGCGGAGCAATAAAGTGCCCACTCCGACCGTGGTCCTGACGGGCACCGGCATCATCGTCGAACAGGAATCCGCCCTGCAGCCCGGCGATGTCTGCTCGATCAGCGTGCCGCAGATCGGCACGCTGTCGAATCCCGCCGCCTTGGTCTAGGCTGGCTGGCCGGCCTTGGCCGCGGACTCGACTTCCCGCAGGACGCGCAGCGAGTTCAAGCCGAGCACTTTGTCGATCTCGTCCTGGCTGTAGTTCCGCTTGGCCAGGCCGTCGGCGATATTGGGCACCTGCGAGATGTCCTCCATGCCCTCCGGCAGCTCTCCGTCCACGCCGTCGAAGTCCGATCCAAGCCCGACTGACTCGATACCGGCGATTTGGATGGCATGGTCGAAGTGGTCCAGCAGCGTGTCCAGTGGCGGGCGACCGATGGCTGCCAGCTTGGCTCGAGTCCTCGCATCGCCGTCACCCGCTCCCGTGTCGGGGTTGGCTCTGTTCCATGCGCTGCTACGCGCCGCATAGGCGTCGTCGAGGAAGACGTTGTAGTAGTTGATATGCATCACGCCGCCCTTGTCGGCCAATGCGCGGATCATCTCGTCGGTCATATTGCGCTTGTGGGACGCCAGCGCGCGGGCCGAGGAATGCGATGCGATGATCGGCGCGGCGGTCGTGTCGAGCACGTCCCAGAATGTCTGGTCCGAGACATGCGAGATGTCCACCAGCATGCCGAGGCGGTTCATTTCCTGGATCACCGAGCGGCCGAAGTCCGACAGCCCCAGATTGGCGTCGCTGCCCGAAGATCCGGCCCAGGGGGTGTCCTTGCTATGCGTCAGCGTGAGGTAGCGGGCGCCGAGCTCGTACAGGGTCCGCAGCACGCCCAGCGAAGAGTTGATCATGTGCCCGCCCTCGATGCCCAGCACGATCGCGATGCGTCCGCTCCGGTTCGCGGCCTCGATCTCGCCGCTGGAGGTCGCAAGCGCCAACTCGTCTGGAAACCGGCTGACCTCGCGGCGCGTAGCGTCGATGATCTCGAGCGCCAGCTGCACGGATTCCAGCGCGGTGTTGCGAACCGGACTCGTGTAAACGGCGAAGAACACTCCGGTGACACCGCCCTCCCGCATGCGCGGGATGTCGACCTGGCCTCTGGTGTTGCGCGCTCCGAGATCGTAGGACCCGTCCCGTAGCAGCATCGGAGTGTCGCAGTGCAGATCGATCACATGTCGCGGAGCGGGGGCGACCGGGTCGTCGGGGCGCTCCGCGGAAGGCGCGGAATCGCCGCCGGAATCGCAGCTCGCGGCGGCGGCCATGCTGGCGAGCGCCCACTGTCGCCGAGTTATGTCCATACTGGGATTGTAGCCAGCTAGCTAAATGACCGAACGCTTTTCCTCGGCGCTTGCCTATGCCAACGACCTGCATCGCCATCAGCGGCGCAAGGGCAATGGCGTGCCTTACGTCTCCCACCTGCTGTCAGTAGCAGCCTTGGTCATGGAAGCAGGAGGCAGCGAGGACGAGTGCATCGCCGCGCTGTTGCATGACGCGGTCGAGGATCAGGGAGGAGCGGAGACGGCCGACGAGATCCGTCAGCGGTTCGGTGCCGAGGTGGGCCGGATCGTGGAAGCCTGTAGCGAGGACAAGAGCGCCGGCCGGACTTGGACCGAGCGCAAGCGCTCCGCAGTGAGCAAGGTCTCAGGGCTGGATGCTTCGGCGCGCTTGGTGCTGACGGCCGACAAGCTGCACAATATTCGCTCCGTCATCTCCGAGCACGCCAAGATCGGAGACGTGGTCTGGTGGCGCTTCGGGGGCGGTCGCGAAGGCACGCTGTGGTACTACCGCGCGATGGCCGACGCCATCGGCGGGGCCGGGGGCAGCGGGCTGCTGCCCGAATTGCGTGTGGCGGTGGAGAATCTCGAGGCGCTCTCCGATTGAGCGATTCCCGCGATCAGGCGCGTTCGAGGATCGTATTCGAGCCCACGGTCTCGCGGCGCCTCCAGCCATTTGGCACGTAGACACTAGCGAAGCGCGGCTGGTCCGATGCCGCCGTGAGGTCCGGCTGGTCCGCCTCGGGTGTCCGTCCGATGGCGCGCACCCGAGCGGTGACAGCCTGTACGGGCCGTCCGGCGTGACTGTACCCGAAGCGCTTGGCGTGGATGTCGTCAAAGTCGGCGGCGCGGTCTGCGGGAACGTTGATCTCGTAGGACTGGCCTTCGTAGCGCAAGTCGAGAGAGCGCAAAAGGGTAACTGCCTCGAAGCCTTGGGTCTGCATGTCTTGGCGGGCGGCGGCTTCGAGGCGTTCGAACGCCGTTTCGGGAGCCTCGCTGAAGGTGGCCGCGGAATAATCGCGGACACAATCGGCCACCAACATGCCCAGCGCCGACAGCACGCCGGCGTGGGCCGGCACCACGACCTTGGGGATTTCGAGCGCTGCGGCGAGCTCGCAGGCGTGCAGGGCGCCCGCTCCGCCGAAGCAGATCATGGCGTAGTCGCGGGGATCGTGCCCGCGTTCCACGGAAACCGAGCGGATCGCCCGCTCCATCTTGGCGTTCGCGGCCCGTATGATCGCGTTGGCAAGATCCGGCACCGACACGGAGGCGCGGCGGGCGGCCACCTCGGCGTACTCGCGGGCGCGGTCCCTGTCCAACTGGATCGCGCCGGCAGGGAACGATCCGGAGTCAATCCTGCCGAGCAGCAGGTTGGCGTCGGTCACGGTCAGCTCCTCGCCGCTGCCGTAGCACACCGGTCCGGGCACGGCTCCGGCCGAGCGCGGGCCGACGCGCAGGGCGGAGCCCTCGTCGAAGTACGCCACCGATCCGCCGCCGGCTCCGATGCTCTCGATATCCAGCATCGGAACCGACACCGGCAAACCGGCCGCGGATCCTTCGGTCGTGAACAGGGGAGCCTCGTCGTGGAGGGACACGTCCGTGGAGGTGCCGCCCATATCGAAGCTGATAAAGCGTTCGATTCCGAGCGTGCGCGCGATGGCGGCGGCTCCGATCAGCCCTCCCGCCGGACCGGACAAGACCGTCCGCGCGGCCTGCGCGGATGCCTCGGTGACCGAGATCGAGCCGCCGTTGGACTGGAAGACTCGCAGCTTCGTTCGGGGCAGGGCGGCCGCGAGGGATTCGATATAGCGCGCCATCAGAGGCGAGACGTAGGCGTTGACCACGGTGGTCGCCGCCCGTTCGTACTCGCGATACTCGGGGAGGATCTCGCTGGACAGCGACACGCTCAGGCCGGCTGCCCGCAACGTCTCGCCGACAAGCTGCTCGTGGGCGGGGTTGGCGTAGCTGTGCAGCAAGCAGACCGCCACCGAGTCGACATCTCCGAGCGAGGCTCGCAAGCCTGCGAGCGAGCTAAGCGCGAGCGGCTTGAGCACGGAGCCGTCGTGGAGCATCCGCTCGTCCAAGCCGAACTTTTGGCCTTCGGCGACCAAGCCGCGGCGCGGCGCGGGCGTCCAGTCGTACAGGTTGGCGCGATTCTGCCGAGCGAGCTCGAGCAGGTCCTCGAAGCCGCGAGTGGCGACGAACGCCGTGCGTGCGCCCGTGCGCTGCAGCAGAGCGTTGGTGGCCACGGTGGAGCCGTGCACGACCTCGCTGGCGGCAAACAGTTCCAGGCCGGCCAGTATCGCGCGCGCCGGGTCGGCGGGGGTCGATCGCACCTTGTGGCTGCGCAGGCGCGAGCCGTCCCATGCGATGAAGTCCGTGAAGGTCCCGCCGCTGTCGACTCCTACGCGCATGTGGGGTACCAACCGTCGACGGGCTGCCAGCACCCCGCACTTTCCAGTGTAGGGCGGCAGGCCGCCCACCCAGAGCGCGGCTAGTGCGGGCCGCAGGAACCGTAGCGGTCTTGGGCGAACGATGCGGCGATCAGCTCGCGCAGCACCTCCCGGTCAACGTCCGCCAGTCGCTTGATGTACAGGCAGCCCTTGCCGCGCTTGTGCTTGCCGAGCGCGCCAAGCCGCTTGCCCTGCTTGTCGAGATCGAGCATCAGGTACAGGGTCAGGGCCTGCTTGCGCGACGCGAACCCGACGCGGAACCACGTTCCGCCGTGGCCGCTGGCGTACTGATATTGCAGCGAGCCGAACCCGATGATGGACCCGCCCCACATGACCGGCGGCTGGCCGGCAACTTCCGACATCATTTCGAAGACCTCGGCGCAGTCCTGTCGCCGCGCCGGGTCCGGGATGGATTCGAGGAACGCCAGCGGGTCCGCGTCGTTCGGCTTGGTCTTCAGTTCCGCCATGCGCCCATTGTCGCCCCGCGCGCCCGTCCGGCGGAGTTCGTAACTCACGGCCATCGGCCTACGCCACAATATCCAGGGCCGGTTAGAGCGTGAAAGACAGGGCCGGATCTCGCTATCGCATCCTCGAGCCAATCGGTTCCGGCGGCATGGGCTCTGTCTTCAAGGCGGAGGACACCCGCCTCAAGCGAGTGGTCGCGCTGAAGTTCCTTCCCAAGGACTTCGCCGCCGACAGCCAGGCAGTCGAGCGCTTCGAGCGCGAGGCGCAGGCGGCTGCCGCGCTGGACCATCCGAACATCTGCACCGTCTACGAGATTCACGCCCAGGAAGAGGAGAAGTTCCTCGTGATGGCGTACTTGGAGGGCGAATCGCTCGACAAGCGCATCGAACAGGGCCCGCTGTCTCTGGAGACGGTCTACGAGATTGCCCGGCAGGCGGCCGAAGGACTCTCCGCCGCGCATGCTGCCGGGGTCGTGCATCGCGACATCAAGTCCTCGAACATCATGCTCAGCGAGGATCGCGCGGGCAAGCCGGTGGCCAAGCTGATGGACTTCGGCCTGGCCCAGGTGTCAGGAGCGTCAAAGCTCACCCGGGTCGACACCCGCGTGGGCACCACGGCGTACATGTCGCCGGAGCAGGCGCTGGGAGACCCGGTCGACGCGCGCACCGATCTGTGGTCGCTGGGAGTCGTGCTGCACGAGATGGTTGTGGGCGAGCTGCCGTTCAAGGGCCACTACGACCAGGCGATCCTGTATTCGATCCTCAACGAAGAGCCCGAGCCGGTGACATCGCTGCGGTCCCGGGTGCCGATGGAGCTGGAGTGGATCATCGAGAAGTGCTTGGCGAAGGCCCCCGTCGACCGCTACCAAGACGCTCGCGAGCTGATCGTGGACATCGAACGGCTGCAGCGGCGCGCGGCCTCCGGCCGCACCGCGTTCCAACCGGTGGACCCTTCCGTCAAGCCGGCCGAGACGCCCGCCGCCGAAGCCCCGGCGCGCTACCTGTCTTGGGTGCGCGCGGTCGTCGAGCGCCGGCAGGCCATCGCGCTCGGCGCCGTGGCCGCGGCGGCCGCCTTCGCGGCAGGCTTGGCGTTGTCGGGCTGGGATGCGGAGACAGCGCGGGAGACCCGCCGGTTCACACTCCGACCGGCGAGCAGCCTCGGCGAGGGGCAGGCCATCGGGCATGCCGCGATCTCGCCGAACGGTCGGAACATCGCGTTCAGCACCAGCGGCTCCAGCGGCTCGCTCTGGATTCAGCCGCTGAACCGCCACGAGCCTTACCGAGTGGAAGGGGCAGAGGGCGCGCGGCTGGTCTTTTGGTCGCCCGATAGCAACTTCGTGGGCTTTACGAGCAGCGCCGGCTTGGGCAAGTTCGGCTTGCGCGGCCGAGAGTTGACCATGCTGGTGGACGAATCGAGCCTTGGCATCGCGGGCGCGACATGGAGTGCCGATGGCCAGTTCATCATCTACGCGCCGGTCGGCGGGCCGATGCTCCGCGTGTTGTCCCTGGGAGGCGCGCCGAGGCCGCTTTCCGATCAGCCCCCGCGACGCCGCGGTGTGGTAAACGGCCTGTCGGCCGTGGCCGTGTCAGACAACGAGGAAGTGCTGCTGTTTTCGTTGCACATGTCCGATCGGGACGTGCTGATGGCGCGGCGCGTGACAGGGGGCGAAGCCGGCCCGGCCGTCGAACTGGCCGAGGGTGCGGAACCCGTCTACTCCGACACCGGACATCTGCTGTACCGGCCTTCGCTGATGTCTTCGTCGGTCTGGGCCACCGAGTTCTCGCTGGGGCATCTTGAGGTATCGGGAGATGCCTTCGCCGTCGTGCAAGACGCTTCCGATCTGTCCTTGGCAGCTGACGGGACCATGGTGCATCTGGACAATCGGTTCACCGGCCAGATGGGCTTGCTCTGGCTCGACGAAACCGGGCGGGCGATCGGAGAGATCGGAAGGCCGCAAGCTTGGATCGTTGGCCCGCGCTTGTCGCCGGCCGGCGACCGGGTCCTGGTGTCGGGCGGCACCGGCCGGGACTACGACCTCTGGATTCACGAGTCCGAGAGGCCCGTGATCCATCGCGTGACCTTCGGCGATGCCAACGAGAGTGGCGCGATCTGGTCGCCTGACGGTGGCAGCATCCTGTTCGCGGAGCGAGGCTCGTCGGGACTCATGCTCCTGCCGGTGGCTGCGGGCAGCCCGGCGCAGCCGCTTTATGACGGAGACGAGCCAAGCCTGACGCCTCTGGACTGGTCTCGAGACGGGCGCCACATCTTGCTTCAATCACGCAACGTACTTGGAGGCGGTGCCAGGGCGGGGGCGGGGAGGCAGGGGACCGACCAAGGTCTCGCCCCACCGCAGGAAAAGCGGGCTTCCGGTGCATTTGGCCGCACGGCGATCAAGTACCTGGAGCGCACCAGCGACGGCGAGTGGGAGATGCGCGACTTCCTGCCCGAGGCGCCGTTCATCGTGGACGACGCGGTGTTCTCGCCCGACGGCAGATATGTCGCTTACGAGAGCAACGAATCCGGCGACTTCGAGGTTTATGTGAAGCCCTTCCCCAGCGGCGAGCAGCGCTGGCAAGTGACCACCGAGGGGGGCAGGCTGGCAAAGTGGAGCCCGGAGGGTTCCGAGCTGTACTTCATCAGCAACGACACGCTGCACCGAGTGCGCGTGCAGGCAGGCGGCGGCTTCGCATTCGACGAGGCCGAGGAGTTGTTCTCCAGGGACAGCTTCATGGGAGCGCGCCGCTACCCCTCCTACGACGTTGGCACCGGCGGTCGCATCGTGGTCTCGGGGCCGCTGGGCGATCCGCGCCGCGCCATTCGGATCACGCAGGACTGGTTCCGCGCGTTTCGCGAGCCCTAACGGGATCAGTCCAGCTCGGCGCTGGCTCGCGGCTGGAACGTGATCTCTACCGGCCGTCCCAGATGTTGCGGCTGCGTGTTCCAGACATTCAAGTCCCACATCGCCATCATGCGGGCGCCGTATTCGCGCATCCGAGAGGACAGCAGCACCGGGCCGGAAGCGTCCTGGGCGCAAAAGGCGACCACGTCCAAGCCCCGGCCGGTGCCGATGTAAACCGCCCGGGCGGCGTGGAAGCGCTGCGAAATGATCGTGAACGAAGTCTGCCCCATCACCTTGTGCGCGCGTACGACCGAGTCCAGCGTCCGCAATCCTCCGCGGTCCTCGGTGATGCAATCGGCCGGCACGCCCGCTTCGACAAGGTCGCGCCGCATCACTTCCGGCTCGTTGTAGTACTTGCTCGGATTGGATCCGCTGACAATGATGTGGCGGATCTTCCCGCTGCGATACAACTCGGCGGCCGCGGCGATCCGATGGGCGTAGAACTCGTTGAGCCCGCTGCCGCGGTTTCGCGATGTCCCCAGCACCAGGCCCACGTTGTTTCGCGGCAGACGCTCCAAGTCGGCGTACAGCCGGGGGCCAGCGGCCTCGTCAATGCGCCAGCTGACGTATAGAGCCGACAGACACAGGCCCACGACCAGCGCGGCCAGGGCCAGCCCCAGGGCAGTCACCGCGGTTCGCATCCGCATCGCGTTCATCCTGCGCGAATCCGTGATCGAATCCGCTCTTGGCGTAGTGTTCATTGTCGCTGACAGAGAGAGTGTAGCTGAACGAGCAATAGAGAGCGCGAGTGGTTTCAAAGAAACACGGCTAGATCCTTGTGGGTTTGGCCGTGCCGGTCCCTTCCGAAGGCCAATCGGCCCGGGGCGGCTGACTCGATCCCGGGCTCCAGAGTCGCAAGCCGGAGAGCCGTTGCGCAACTTCCGGGGGCATGACACGGTTAGATCCGGCGAGTGCAAGGGTGCCGTGAGGGTAGAATCTTGCCATGCGCCTGTTGTCAACTGCCCTCGCTGCGGCCTGCCTGCTCGCGTGCGTTTCCGATGTCGGAAGCGACGCGGAGGAGCGGCCCGCCAACTTCCTCGTGCTGCTCGTCGACGATCTCGGCTGGACGGATCTGGGCTGCTACGGAAGCGACTTCTACCTGACACCCAACATCGACCAGCTGGCAGCGGACGGAGTGCGCTTCACGCACGGATATGCCGCCTGCACGGTTTGCTCGCCCACGCGGGCCGCCATGATGACCGGGCTGTACCCCGGGCGCACCAACGTCACGGATTGGATTCCGGGACACAGGCGGCCGCGCGCGCCCTTGCGCCCGCCGGATTGGACGATGCGACTGGAACATCGCCACACGACGCTGGCAGAGGCGCTGGGCGCGGCGGGCTACCGCACGGCACACGTTGGCAAGTGGCACTTGATGCCGACCTTGGAGCCGGATGTGATGGCGGACTACGCCCCCCAGCATCACGGCTTCGAGATCAACATCGCCGGCAACCAATGGGGCGCGCCGGGCAGCTACTTTCATCCGTACGTCCGCAACGACCGCGAGGTTTACCCGCTGCCCGAGGGAGGCTCGGAGGGCGACTACCTCACCGACCGCTTGACGGACGAGGCGCTCGCCATCTTGGACGGCTTCGGCGACGAGCCGTTCCTGCTCTACTTTCCGTACTACACAGTGCACACGCCCATACAGGCCAAGCCCGAGGACCTGGCCCGGTTCGAGGACCGCGTGGACGCCTCGAAACGGCACCGGAATCCGTCGTACGCCAGCATGCTGGCAGCCTTGGACCGAAGCGTTGGCAGGCTGCGGGCCAAGCTGGAAGAGCTGGGCATCGCCGACGACACGGTCATCGTGCTGACCGGCGACAACGGGGGCCTGGATCGCAAGGGGCCCGATGGCCGCATGGGCAACCCGACCGAGAACGACCCCCTAAGGGCGGGCAAGGGGTCGCCCTACGAGGGGGGCGTGCGCACGCCGACGATGTACCTCTGGCCGGGCGTGACGCCGCCCGCCAGCGTGAGCGACGAGCCAGTGATCACGGTCGACGTATACCCGACGCTGCTCGAGATCGCGGGCGTGCAGGGCGATCCGGCCCACAACGAGCTGGTGGACGGGGTCAGCCTGGCCGGCGTGCTGCGCGATCCGTCTGCCGAACTCGACCGGCAAACGCTCTACTGGCACTATCCCCACTACCACAACGGCGGCTCGACGCCGCATTCGGCAATCCGCGACGGCGATTGGCGCTTGGTACATTTCTACGAGGATGGCCGGGCCGAGCTCTACAACCTCGCCGAAGATGTCGGCGAGAGCCGCGAACTGGCTGCCGAAATGCCGGACAAGGCTGCTGAGTTGCTAGCCAAGCTCAACGAGTGGCGCACCGCGGTGGGAGCCCAAGAGCCGCTTCCGAATCCAGACCGCGAGTGAGGCAGGCCGGCGCTTCTTAGCGGCTGTGCACGCGGATGTGGTCGCGCCGGATGGCGGCAAGGTTGACGGCGCCGACCTGCACCATGTCCTTGGCGAGCTCGGTCTGCAGCATTTCGACGACCTTTTGGACGCCGGCTGCGCCATAGGCGGCCAAGCCCCACAGGACCGGGCGGCAGACTAGCGCCGCCGTGGCTCCCAGCGCGATTGCCTTCAGGACGTCGCCGCCGCGCCGGAAGCCGCCGTCCACCAGCAGCGGCATGCGCCCAGCCACGGCCTCGGCGATCGCGGGCAGGACCGCGACCGGTTCGGCTTCGCCCTGCGCTTGGCCTGTGCCGTGATTAGACACGACGACGCCGGCGATTCCGCGCTGGGCGGCTTCCAGGGCGTCGGCCGGCTGCATAACTCCCTTGAGCACGAAGGGCACCGTCGCTGCGTCTCGCAGTTGCTCGAGAACGTCCCAGCCATAGCGCACGGGCACGCCCGCGTGTCCGCCGCGCTCTTCTCCCAGGCTGAGGCAAATCGCGCCTGCACCGGCTTCGACCGCCGCTTGGATGCGCTCGCTGAGGGCGCCGACATCGGAATCGGGATAGAACTGCCGCCATGCTCCGGGAGCTGCCGCGATGGTCTTCGCGAACGGCGCGCCGCTGTGTTCGGCGGTCACCAGCGTCGCCTTGGCGGCGGCCGCGCCCGTGGCCGTGGCGAGCTCCCCGTCGCCGTGGAATTGTCCTTGGCGCGAGGCGGGGCCGACCAGGATGGGCGCGAACATCGGCTGGCCGAAGAGATCCAGCGACAGGTCCAGCGCCTTCGTGTTGACCATCATGCGGGCCCGGAACGTGATCCGTTCCAGGGCCGAGCGCTCCCCTCCGGCGATGCGCTGGAAGGCGCGCTCGCTCAGCGAGCGCCGGGCCATGTCTTCGAATTCCGGAACGTTGGCGAACTCGTCGATGGGGGTCATGCGCCCTGGGGCTTCGCCGACCAGCTCCGGTGCCTGGGCTGCGCGGAGGCAAGGGGACGACGCCACGAGGCTCGCCAGGCCGTAGAGTGCTTGGCGGCGGCTGTGGCGGAGGCCGCTCATGGGAAATCCGTCCGCACCAGGGAGCGATCGATCGCTCCGAGGCTGGCGGCGCCGCAGCTCGTCATGGCCTGCCGGAAGTCCTCTTGCACCATCTCTAGGACCCGGGTCACGCCCGGTGCTCCGAAGGAGCCCAGGCCCCAGCGCGGAATGCGTCCTAGGCAGATTGCCGAGGCTCCCAGCGCGAGGGCCTTGAGGATGTCGCTGCCGCGCCGGAATCCGCTGTCGATCAAGACGGGCATCCGGCCCGCGACGGCCTCGACGATTTCCGGCAGCACCTCGAGGCTCGAAGGCGTGTAGTCGAGCGTGCGGCCGCCGTGGTTGGAAACGATGATGCCGTCCAGGCCGTGCTCGACGGCCAGCAGCGCGTCCTCGGCGGTTAGGATGCCCTTCGCGAGCATCGGCACCCTGACCATGGTGCGCAAGCCCTCGAAGAGCTTCCACTCGTACCACATGCGCCCGGAGGTGAAGCGGTAGCGTGCGGCATTGCCGCTGTAGCGGGGCGGCCGGCGGGGGCGCAGCGACAGATTGCGGTCATGGTAGCCGCGGTCATAGAACGAGGCCTGCTGGTCGATCGTGACCACGATCGCTCCGGCGCCGGCCGCCTGGGCGGATTCGACCGGCTCGCGGTTCTGCTCGAGCTCCTCGCGGGGATAGAGCTGGAACCACAGCGGCCCGCCGTCGGCCTTGGCGATGTCCGCGAACGGCATGCTGGCGACGTGGCTGACGATCATGGGGGTCTCAGAGGCGCCCTTGCAGCCGGCGTAGGTGGCCGCTTCCTTGTCCGGATGCAGCACTTCGTGGGCCGCGGACGGTGCCAGCATGATCGGGAACGCCATCTGCGTGCCGAGCACGCTCGCGTCCGTTTCGGGAGGGCCGGGATCGCCAATAGCCCGCGGCACGATCGAGACCCAGTCGAACGCCTCGCGATTCCGGCGCGTGGTGAACTCGCTGCCGCCGCCGCGAGCCGTGTAGTTGTAGGTGGCCCGATCCAGCCTTTCGTAGGCGGCCGCTTCGAAGTCGAAGACATCGCGCATCTCCGACAATCCCGGAATGCGGCTGTGGTCCCGAAACTCGTCCTGTTGCGCATGCGCGCCCTTCGCCCCGGCCAAGAAGCCTGCCAATCCGGCCAGCGCCTTGCGGCGGCTCAGGCTGCGCTGCCAGCGTTTTTCACGAGCGGTCATGGGATGAGGACCGCGGCCTGCCTCGGCAGCCGCTTAGAGCGCGCACGATTATAGCCAATGCCGGGCCGCGGCATGGCTTGCGGCAGTCAGTTACCGTCGGCGAATTGCTCCAGAAACACGCGCGCGAATGCGCGGCCGGCCTGCAGCATGCCCGCGGTGTTGGCATGGATGTTGCTTGGGTGCGTGGGCAAGTCGCGCAGATGCACCGGGGCAGCGTGCCCTACCTTTGCGGGTACCCGCTCTTGGGCCAGTAGCACGTCCCACGCGCCCGGGCGCCCCTGTGGCGGCGCTATACCGGCCGGGTCGAAGCCGTCCAGTCTGTCCGGCAAGGATCCAGAGCGATAGGTCCCGACGAGGACTGGCAAGTTTGGCGTATCGAGGTCTCGACGCAAGGCGGCGATCAGGTTCTCAAGGTTCTCGGCGTAGCGGTCGGCGGTGCGCTGGTCGCGCATGTCCTTGGCACCCTGCAGCCAGAGAAAGCCGCGCAAGCGAGCGTCCCTGCCATCGAGCGCTTGGCGCACCTTGGCGAGCAGTTCCTCGTACAGAGGTCCCTTGTGGGCATCGCCCGTGAGCTCGGCATCGGCGGCGTTCCACTGCGGCGCCCATGCCATGATCCCGGTGCCGCCCCGCGCCTGCTTGACAATGCCGATGCGGCTCCCCGGCCACGCTCCCGCCAGAGCGTGGGCGAAGCCGATTTCGGGCCCGAACGTGAACTCCTTGATCCCCCACCTGTCGCGCTGAGCCGCCGATGGCGGCCGCTGCGGGCGGAGCGGCATCCACTTGCCGTCGTGAAACATCTCCAGCCGCGTGTCATGGCCGAACCGGGCAACGCTGTCGAGCTCCAAGCTGTTGCCCCAGCCGACCATGTTCGACTGGCCGGACAGGATGAACACCTCCAGCGGCCCGCTGGGAACGCGCTGGCCATAGACCTCGATCCAGTCGAGGCGCGAGCACGCGCGGCTGCGCCCTCCCGGCATCAGATCCGTAAATCCGACCGATCGCACTCGGGTCAGGTCCGGGTCCTCCGCCCATGGCCCCTCTGTCACAGTGGAGGGGTCAAGCCGCCGCCAGCGGGTGCTCGAGAATGCGAATTCGCTGACTCGCCACTGCTCGGATGCCCCGTCCGAGTGTTCGCTGACCAACCATTGGCCGCCCGCCAGTTCGACCACGGCCCGCAATGCCCGAAAACCCGACTGGCGGCTGCGCCAGCGCAGAGTTGCGGTGCCCGAGAGGTCCATCAGGCCCCCGACCGTGAGAGACAGGCTGACAGCCCACGGAGTCTTGGCCAGGCCCGACCACACATAGTGGGGATCCCATTCCCGCGCGTCGTGGTAGCTCTTCTTGACGAGCGGCGGTCCCAAGCCGTGAACGGCGACCGTTAACTCGGGATTCGCGACGTCGCGCTGGGTGAGCGGAATCGCAGGCGGGGAAGCGGTCCAGTCTTCCCGAAAGATCAGCGGCGCTCGCCCCACGTCGGACGCTTGCAGCGCCGCACAGGCGATCCATGCCAAGCACAACCAGCGTTTCATGCTGTCAAGCATACCCGAGCGATACGAGACATCGGAGCCGGCTCGGCCACCGAGTCAAGTACAATCGGCGCAATCATGAGAGTTTACCTGGCACTGCTCTGCACGCTCATGGTGGCAGCTTTGCTCTGGGCGCAGCTGGGCAGCCCCGCCCAAGCCGAACCGGCCGGGGAAGATCCCGCCAGCCTGCGCATCGAGTACAGGCCGGGCGGCTACATGCCGCCGGGCTTTCCGCTCGAGGGATCGGTCAAGCTGCTCTCGTCGCCCGTCGCGCACGCCGGCCAGCGCAGCCGGATTCGGATCGAATGCACGATCGGCGAGGCTGGCATGGCCGCGGGCGAGACGCTGGAGATCTGGAAGCACTTCACGAGCGACGTCGAGGAGTTCCAGGTTGACGACCCGCAGATGCCGGCGCACTTCGCCCTCAAGACCGCCGCTCCCGGGGCCGAGTGGGAAATGCTGGTCCACACCAATGCCCTGCAGCGCAACTCGCCCAGCGTGTTCCCGTACAGGAAGACCCTCGGTGCAAAGCTCGCCGCGGGCAAGCTGGCACCGGGGACGAAGGTGTACTTCGACCTCGGGGGGACCCAGGGCGTGCGCATGCAGCACTACGCCGAGAACCTGTTCAACTTCCGCGTCGTGATCGCCGGCGCTGACGGGCGGCCGCGGGACTACGTGGGCGACGCCTTCCTCAAGGTCGTCGGCGGGCCGGCGACAAAGCTGCGAGTCTACGCTCCCGCCTATGTCGCGGTCGGCGAGCGTTTCAGCTTGGAGGCGATACCAAGCGATGCATGGGGCTCCTTGGCTGGAAATCACCAAGGCTGGAAGCTGGCGGTGGAAGATCCCGCGCTCGGGTCGAGCGAGTTCGAATACGATCCCGAACTGCTGCACTATGTCGCGTCGAACATGGTTCCCACGCAGCCCGGCGTGTATCGGCTCAAGGTCCGCTCCCTAGACGGATCATTGGAGGGTGTCAGCAATCCGATCCGGGTCGAAAACCATCCCAAGCGGCGCGTCTACTACGGCGATCTGCACCAGCACACCTACCTGCACGACGGTCGCGGCACGTATGAGGAGTTGTATCTGCACGCGAGACGCAACGGCCTGCTGGACTTCGGGGCTCTGACGCCGCACCACATGCCCTTGGGAGTGACCGGGCCGTCCTATATCTTCGACAAGTTCAAGGATCCGCGGGACAACTGGCCTGACATGATCCGCGGCAACAAGCGGATGAACGGCTGGCGGGATTTCGTCACGATCCTCGGCTATGAGTACAGCGTGGGCACCAGGCTCGGGGGCCACCACAACGTGATCTACAACGCCGACGACGCTCCCACGACGATGCAGCTCGACCCGGCTAGCAACCGGGCCGATGTCGGAGACATGATGGATGTGCTGGAGCGATCCGGCGTGCCGGCCATGGTGATCCCGCACATCGGCGGCGGGCCGCCCAACTGGACCCACCGCACCGATCCGCGCATCGAGCGCAGCTTCGAGATCGCCTCGGTCCACGGAGTGTTCGAGGAGTCGTGGCAGAGTCACTTGGACGCCGGCTTGAGGCTGGCGGCGACGGCCTCGGGCGACAACCACACCGTGGGCTTCGGAAATTCCTACCCCGGCCTGATCTACACCATGACGAACCCGCTCACCGGCGTTTTCGCCTACGGCAAGACGAGGGATGCGATCTGGGAAGGCTTGTACCAGCGGCGCACCTTCGGAGTGACCGGCAACGAGCGCATCTTGATGGAGTTCAGCCTCAACGGCGAACCCATGGGCGGCGAGTTGCCAGCCGCTGCGGCCCCGGCCGCCCGCATGCGGGCCAGGGTATCCGGGACGCAGCCCCTCACCAGGGTGGAGTTGGTCAAGAACGGGCGCGTGCTGCACTCGATCAACCCGGCGCGGCAGAGCGGCTCGCTCGTGCGCATCACATGGGGCGACAACATCTACCAGCGCCGCGCCAACGTGGGCTTCGGGGAAGGGATCCTAGAGGCGGAGTCCGGGGCCGTGAGGCTGGAGCGCTTCTTGCATCGCGACCAAGAGTTCGAGCGCATGCACCAAGCCGGAGACAGCGTCCGCTGGCAGTCGGCGGCGACTTCGAACGACCGCGACGGGATGCTCGCGCGCATTGATGGAACGGAAGGGGCCTTGGTGTTTCGACTGCAAGACCCGCACTTGGGCCCGCTCGAAGTCACCGCACCCCTCGATGTGCTGCGCCGGGACGGATACTTCCGCTGGCGCGGGCTGGGAGACAAGCCGTATACGCACAGCTACCTCGAGCTGATGGGCATCGAAGTTGCGTTCGAAATCGAGTTCGAACTGGTCAACGACCAAGCGCCCATGGACATCGAGTTCGACTACGAAGACCGCGACCCGCCGAAGCCGGGCGACTACTACTACCTGCGGATGGAACAGCTCGATACCAACAAGGGCTGGGCAAGCCCGGTCTGGATCAACTAGGCGCGCCCGCCGCGCTCGTGTCGGCGTTCCTGCCCAGAAACCGGAAGTCGCAGCCGAGGTGCGCCTGGGTCACTTGGTCGAGGAACAGCCTGCCGTAGCCCCGGCGGTAGTGCGCCGCCGGAGGCTTGCGGTCCGCGAGCCGGCGCTCGATCTCCCGCTCGTCCACGCGCAGGTCGATCCGGCGGCGGGGCACGTCGAGCTCGATCTCGTCGCCCGTGCGCACCGCCGCCAACGGGCCTCCGACGGCCGCCTCGGGCGAGACATGCAGGACATCGGTGCCAAAGCTCGTGCCGCTCATCCGTGCGTCAGAGACGCGCACGATGTCGTTCACGCCTGCCTTGAGGAGCTTGGTGGGGATCGGCAGGTGCCCCCATTCGGGAAATCCCGGGCCGCCCAGCGGGCCGGCGTTCTGAAGCACCATGACGGTGTTCTCGTCCACGTCGAGGTCGTCGTCGATGCGCGCCCTGAGCGTTTCGTAGCGGTCGAAGACCAGCGCCTTGCCGCGGTGCCGCAGCAGGTGCGGGGAGGCTGCTGTCTGTTTGATCACAGCTCCGTTCGGGGCGAGGTTGCCGTACAGAATCGCGGTGCCGCCCTCTGGGTTGAGCGGTTGGTCCAGCGTCTTGATCAGGTCGCGGTTGCGGATCTGCACTTCTTGGACCTCGTCGGCCACGGTCCGCCCGCTGACGGTGAGGGCGTCGCCGTGCAGCAGGGGAAGCAGTTCCTTTGTCACGCACGGCAGCCCGCCCGCGTAGAAGAAGTCCTCCATCAGAAACTGCCCCGATGGCTTCACGTTGGTGATATACGGAGTCTCGCGCGAAATCCGGTCGAAGTCGTCGAGGCAGAGATCCACCCCAGCCCTGCCGGCGATTGCCAGCAGGTGCACGACAGCGTTGGTAGAGCCGCCGATCGCCATGTCGGTGCGGATGGCGTTCTCGAACGCCTCCCGGGTCAGGATGCGCGATGGTGTCAGATCTTCCAAGACCATCTCCACAATGCGTCTCCCGCTGGCTTCGGCCAGCTGGTAGCGCCGAGCATCCACGGCGGGGATCGCGGCACCGCCCGACAGCATCATGCCCAGCGATTCGGCCATCGACGCCATCGTGGAGGCCGTCCCCATGACCGTGCAGTGGCCGGCGCTGCGCGAGATACAGCCCTCGACTTCGGCCCACTGCTCCTCGCCGATGCGACCGGCCCGCAACGCTTCGAAAAGCTTGCGGCCATCGGTGCCCGATCCTAGCGGCTCGCCGTTCCAGCGTCCCGACAGCATCGGGCCGCCAGTGACCATGATTGCGGGGATGTCGGCCGAAGCCGCCCCCATCAATTGCGCAGGCGTGGTCTTGTCGCAGCCGCACAGCAGTACCACCCCGTCGATTGGATTCGCCGTGATCGACTCCTCCACGTCCATCGACATGAGGTTGCGGAACAGCATGGTCGTGGGCTTCATGAACATCTCGCCGAGCGAGATTGTCGGGAATTCGAGCGGCACTCCCCCGGCCGCCCAGACGCCCCGCTTGACGGCCTCTGCGACTTGGCGCAGGTGGGCGTTGCAATTGGTCAGCTCCGACCACGAATTGCAGATGCCGATGACCGGCCTGCCATCGAATGCGGCATCGCTGAAGCCTTCCGAGCGAAGCCACGCTCGCCGCGAGAGGTGCTCGTACTGATCTCCTTGAAACCAGGCTGTACTGCGGAATGTCTTGGGATCGCGCATGAACGCATTACGATAGCACCGAGTTCGCACTCAAATGGCGGATTGCCGGGGCCGGCGGAATGCCCGTGGGAAACGCTCTGTCAGCCGCCGGGGCCGACTGTGCGCTCGGGGCTTGGCAAGCTCAACCGGCGCCAATCGATATGCTCTGGAATAGCTCGTCTGCAATCCTAGGTTGGGTGTGGGCCCAAGGCGAATGACCCTTGCGGCGCGGCGTCGGTCGCACCGCTGCGGCGACGGTGATGATGGCAATGCACGAGCGGAAAAAGCTCCCAATCTCTAAGCGCTGGGCCTTGGTTGCAGCCAGGTCGCGGGTCGCTGTTTCCATCCTCCTAGCCATTGCCGCAGCTTGGCTGGCGCAACCCACCGTCGCGAACCTTGTCCTCGGCCTGCCGCTGGTCCTAGCTGGCCTCGCGTTACGCGCGTGGGCGGCTGGTCATTTGCGGAAGAACCAGCAGCTTGCGACTTCCGGGCCGTACGCGTACGTTCGCAACCCGCTCTACATCGGGAGTCTCCTGGCCGGTGTTGGCTTTGGCATCTGCTCGGCCCATGCCGTCCTGCTCGTTGCGATCCTCGTGGTGTTCACGATGTGGTTCCTGCCGGTCGTCGGGGAAGAGGAAGGCCACATCCGCAACATCCTGCCCGGTTACAGGGAATACGAGGCACGTGTGCCCCGCTTTCTGCCTGCCCTCAGGCCGCGCTACGAATCTTCGCAGTGCTTCGAGTGGAGTCTCTATCTTGTCAACCGGGAGTACTCGGCCTTGCTGGGGTTCATCGGCTTCGGTGCCGTGCTTTGGTTCAAGCTTCAGCTCCTCGGATAGCACCCTGTTCTCTCCGCCGGCAGCAACCCCAGGCAGCCTCCCACTGCCGGCGGAGCGAGGGATCTTCTACCTGCCGCAGCGGTGGCTGGCGCCACCTGCGGCGCTGGGGAGAGACGGTCCGAGATAGCGGCGACCGTCCCTCTCTCTGGCACTTCTCCAAGATAAAGGGACTCGCTTTCCGGCGGTGGGCTATGGGACGCGGTTGCGGAGTTGCTTCTCCAATGCCTGCACTCTCTCCTCCGCTGCACTGGCACGCTTCGCCTGAGCACTGGCACGCTGCGCCTCCGCACTGGCGCGATCCTCTGCTGCCCGTCTGCGCTGCGCCTCCGCACTGGCGCGATCTTCTGCGGCCCGCCGCCGCTGCTCGACCGCTGCAAGCGAGCCGTCGAACTCCTCCCCCGTCTCCGGGTCGCGGAACACCACCACCGTTGCCCCCGCCTTCCTTGCGCTGCGCAATTCCAACCTCAGCACCTCGCTTCGCAGCCACGCTCCCGCGTCCCCCACCGGCTCCACCGCGTCGTAGCTGCCCGCGCACGCGACATAGCCCTCCAGCGGGCTGCTCATCAAACTTCCCGTCGGATCGAGCCGCCAGAACTCGCGAACCCCGATGCTGGCGTATTCCCGGGCCTTGTGCTCGGCGTCATTCTCCGCAGTCGAAGGTGACGCCACTTCTAGGACGAAGTCCGGTGCTTTGCCTTCCTCCCAGACCTTGAACGAACTGCGGTTGCCGCGCTTGACCCCGAACACGACCTGCACATCCGGCTGCAGCCAGACCTTGTCGTTGCCCCTCACGTAGTACACCCTCACTTCCATGGCCACGAGTGCGTCCTGGCGCTCCCGGAAGTGGTGGTCCAAGGCCGCTGTCGCCTGCCGCACGGCATCCCCGTGCCAGAGGCTCTGCGCGACCCACTGTCCTTCCGGGTACTCGACATCGTCGGGTTCCGGCGCCGCCGCGGCCGAGGCTGGAGAGGTGAGGGCGGGGGCATCCGCTTCTGTGGTGGGAGTGAACGACATGGCGAGACTACACGGGCACGAACAGGGTTGCTCGTAGCATACATGCTCCGTCGAAGCTGGCGCGGCGCGCGCTCCGGCGGCAGAACTTGCTGCGGCAGGCCGGGCTCAACGGGCCTGGCAGAGGGCCTGCGCGCAGAGGTCTGCGGTGCCGTTGTCGGCGACGAACGGAGGCGGCTGAGGGCTTCCTGGAATTACAGCTTGTGCCTCGGCAGCGGAGGGGGATAGCTGTAGCTGCGTCCGGTGTCTTGAGGAGCGTCAGTCAAGCACAACAAGAAAGCCGCTTGCCGTGGCGTCGTCGATATCCGCAAACTTCCTCACGACTTCAACCAAGTCTTGTTCGGACTGCCCGCTGATCAGATATACCCGTTTCTTGGACGTTGGTCGTGGCGAATACACGAAGCCCCGGCGCTTCGCGTTAGGACTGTCAGCAAGGGACAGTGATCCCTCAGCGTCCAGTTCGTCGTGCGTGAGAAGTTTCACCACGTTCGTCTCGGCAAAGTCGGGAATGTCCTCGCTCGAATCATCCGGACTGGCCAGTGCTATGGGAGGGATTAGTTCGAAGTACGCTTCCGCAGCATCCGGATGCCGGTGCATTCCTAAGAGGCCGACGCCGAGGAGCATGTACTGCGGGCGCGTGACCTCGTCTCCCAGTGCTGCGTCCGCTGCTTGCATATAGCGCTGCGCGAACCCGGAGTAGAGTGTCGCACCGCTCGCCAGGGCTGCCTCCAATAGCGGCTGCGTCGAGCGAGCCACTCTCGGTATGAACGCATCCGAATAGAAGTCTTCGAGTTCAACGCCCAGTCGCTCGAACGCAATAAGTTGCGAGGCGGTCGCAACGCCTTCGTTGAGCAGGACATAGTGTGCCATCGAGTGAGGTTGATTGGCCTTTAGGAATTGCTGTATTAAGTCTTGATGGCGCCCTATAGGGCCATTCTCGTAGAGGATGTGCACCAGTTCGTGGAGAGTCTTCCACGCGCCGGCCGTAACCGAGTCCTCGAATGAGTGCTCGATGAATACGTGCCCGCCCATAGGGGTTGCGCGCGCCCCCGGGCCTTCGTAGGGCGCAACTATCACGTGGAGGCCGACCCGGGCGACCTGCGACTCGAGGAATTCCGCAAGCTGATTCGCTAGGGCTCCGAGTCCTGCCCCATCCATCTCCGCGATTACCTCCAGGCTGTACTCGGTTGCTTTATCCGAACCGCCAGCCTTCCACCAAGGCCGCAGGCGGGTCTCGAAATGGGCGAATGCCTTGGCTAAGCGTTGCGCATCCGCTGCCGGCAGAGAATCCGTGGCCACTTTAGCGGCCGCCGCCGCAGATCCGGAATTAAGGATCGAGCTGAGCACGGAGTAGCGGGCGCGATATCCGGGATAGTAGCCGGTGAAGTTGGGAGGCACGGGGGCAGGCTCCGGATCCGGAGCTTGATCATCGAGGCGGTTCAGCAAGGAGGTTACCGTGCTGAGAGCCTTGTCATCCTCTTCGCCCCAGTCGAGATCGTCCTGCCAGAAGGCATCGATCTTGTCACGGCTGCAACCGATCTGTTCGGCGAGGCAGATTACGTGGTAGAACGCGTTGGCGAACAGGCCGGAGTCGGGCTCGATTTGAATCGGGGACGCAAGCAGGAATGCAAGAGCAAGCATCGAATTCTCCAATCAAGTCAGGCTAAGCTACAGGTCGCTTCCCGACGAATTCCGGCTGCGCTGCGCGCTAGAATTACGAGTTTATGCGACTGTGCCTATTTCTGGCAGTCTGCTTGGCCGGGGCAGGTTGCGGCGATGTGCGAAGGCCGCCCGCAACCGGATATGAGGGCTGGGAGGCCTTCGGGGGCGGTCCTGACCAGATTCAGTATTCGCGCCTTGACCAGATTCATCCCGGCAACGTGTCCCACCTGGAGGTCGCCTGGACCTACGAGACCGGTGATGAATTCCGCGGCTCAGAGATCCAGTGCAACCCGATCGTGATTGACGGCCTGCTGTACGGCTCCAGCCCGAATGGGCGCGTCTTCGCACTTGACGCCGCGACCGGGGAAGAAGTGTGGACGAGGCGCTTGGAAGTGGACGGCGCTCCGCTCGCGGAGCGCTCCAAGAACCGCGGATTCATGCACTGGCGCGATGGTGACGACTCGCGCATCTACGCCGGGGCGAGGCACTTGCTGTATGCATTGGACGCGCGCACCGGAGAGCCTGTGGCGGGCTTCGGCGACAATGGCGCGATCAACCTCAGGTCTGACCTGCCGGAGCGCGCGGGGTCGCTCTCGATCAGCTTGAGAACGCCCGGGGTCGTCCACGGCGACCTGCTGATCCTGGGTAGCGCGGTCAGCGAGTCCTTGCCCAGCGCGCCCGGCTACATCCGGGCCTATGACGCGCGCACGGGAGAGTGGCGCTGGACCTTCCGCACGATTCCCAACCCGGGAGAGCCCGGCCACGAGAGCTGGCCGGAGGATGGCTGGAAGACCCTCGGAGGCGCCAACTCTTGGGCGGGCCTGACTCTCGACGCCGACCGCGGGCTGGTGTATGCGGGCACCGGCTCGGCGGCCTTCGATTTCTGGGGCGGCAACCGCGTTGGAGACAACTTGTACGCCAACTCCCTGCTGTGCCTGCGAGCGGACACCGGCGAGCTGGTTTGGCACCACCAGTTCGTGCGGCACGACGTCTGGGACATGGATGTTCCCACGGCGCCGGTTCTCGTCACGGCGATGCGCGACGGGAAGCTGATCGATGCCGTGTCGGTCTCCACCAAGATGAGCCAGGTCTATGTCTTCGACCGCGAGACGGGCGAGTCCCTGTTTCCTCTCATGGAGATCGAGACCGCGCAGTCCGATGTGGCCGGGGAAGTCTTGGCGGAGCGGCAGGTCGTGCCGGTCAAGCCGCCGCCGCTGGGCCGCCAGCGGCTGACGGAGGCCGAGCTGACCACGCGCACGCCGGAGGCGCACGCGGCGGTCTTGAAGCGCTTCCGGCAAGTTCGCAGCGACGGGATGTTCACGCCGCCGAGCCTGCAGGGAACGATCATCTTCCCCGGTTTTGACGGAGGGGCCGAATGGGGCGGGCAGGCCTTCGATCCCGAATCGGGGCTGCTGTATGTGAACGTCAACGAGATGGCTTGGATCCACCGCTTGGTCGAGCGGGGAGAACTGCGGGGACCCGTCAACGGCAAGCGGTTGTACCAGCGCAATTGCGCGGCCTGCCATCTCGACGACCTCAGCGGCACTCCGCCGACGTTCCCGGCGCTCACCGAACTGGCGATGAGCAGCCAGGAGTTTGGTGCCGTCGTGCGAGAGGGCGCGGGCCGGATGCCGGCCTTCCCCTACCTCAGCCCGGCAGCCGTGGATGCGATCGCAGGCTATGTGCTGCGGGGCGAGGAAGGGGAGTCGATCCAGTCTTTGCCGGGTTCCGGCGCTCCCGACGTGCCCTTCACGCATGACGGCTACAACCGGTTTCTCGATCCCGAAGGCTACCCGGCCATCTCGCCGCCGTGGGGCACGCTCAATGCCGTCAACCTCGATTCCGGCGAGATCGAATGGACCGTGCGCCTGGGCGAGTTTCCGGAGCTGACCGAGCAGGGTATCCCGCCGACTGGCAGCGAGAACTATGGTGGACCGGTCGTGACTTCCAGCGGGTTGCTCTTCATCGGCGCGACGGCGCGCGACCGGAAGTTCCGGGCATTCGACAAGGCCACCGGCGCGTTGCTGTGGGAGACGACGCTGCCGGCTGGGGGGAACGCGACGCCCGCGGTATACGAGGTCGGCGGCCGCGAGTTCGTCGCAATTGCTGCTGGCGGGGGCAAGACCGGGGGGATTTCTGGTGGCAGCTACGTCGCGTTTGCGCTGCCTGAATAACTAGAGGGTGTCCGCCAGGGTCTAGCTCCGTGCGGGCATGCCGAATGGGCAAGCTGGTCGTCTTCCGACTGTCCGCAAGCTCCGCTAAGTTCCCGCCTGAGCCAAATGAACGCTCAGGGGATTGAATGCCCCCGAGCGCTGCCCGCATAAGGCAGCGAAACGCCGGTGGCGGACGGCGAGCCGTGATAGCCTGTCTCCGTGGATCAGGACACGACGAAAGTGGACGGCGAGGGGCCGGTTGTGGACCACGTGCCAGACAGCACGCGGGCGGTCGAGGATGACGGCGCCCCGCGGGACTCCGGCGTGCTCAGCCGGGACCGCGACGTCGTCCGGCGCCTGTTCGAGACAGGCGAATACCCCTACGAGCGGAAGCTCTCCCGCAGGATCTACGAGCGGGAGAAGGCCACGCTTCAGGTGGAACTGCTGAAAGTGCAGGACTGGGTGAAGGCGACGAACCGTAAGATCGTCATCCTGTTCGAGGGCAGGGATGCCGCCGGCAAGGGCGGCACCATCAAGCGCTTTACTGAGCATCTCAATCCGCGCGGCGCTCGGGTGGTGGCGCTCGACAGGCCGACCGATGACGAGCGGACCCAGTGGTTCTTCCAGCGCTACATCCGGCATCTGCCGCGGGGCGGCGAGATCGTGCTGTTCGACCGCTCGTGGTACAACCGCGGCGGCGTCGAGCGCGTCATGGGGTTTTGCAACGGCAAGGAGTACTTGGAGTTCATGCGTCAGGCCCCCGAGCTGGAGCGGATGTTCGTCCGCAGCGGGATCCTGCTGTTCAAGTACTGGTTCTCCGTCACCCGAGAGGAGCAGAAGCGCCGCTTCGAGGCTCGCGAGAACGACGTTCTGAGGCAGTGGAAGCTGTCGCCGGTGGATCGCCAGTCGCTCGACAAGTGGGACGAGTACACGGCGGCCAAGGAGGCGATGTTCTTCTACACGGACACCGCTGACGCGCCTTGGACGATCGTCAAGTCCGACGACAAGAAGCGCGCTCGCCTGAACTGCATGCGGCATTTTCTGGCTGCGTTGCCGTACACGAACAAGGATGCTCGTCGAGTGGGCCGACCGGATCCGCTGATCGTGGCCAGCGCCGACATGATCGGCACCGGCGACGTGGCGCTCGGCCGGTGAGACGGTGTCACGCGATCCGCAGCGCGGGTCGCTAGCAAGGGCGGCGGGTCGACCGCGATCCCTGCCCGAAGCTCGTAAGTCGGATCGAATGCTCCGCTCAATCAATGGCGGATCGACCCGCCGCGATGTAGCTGGCCCGAGGCGCTGATATCATCAAATCGCTTGCGCAATCCATTGCGATCCCTCCTGTTGTTGGCCGCGCTGGCGCTGCTGGCTTTGGTCGTGCGCGACTACCTCGGCTCGCGGACCGCGGCGGGGCGGGGGTCGACGCAAGCGGTTCCGGCCTTGCCAGAGGATCTGTCGGCGCAGTCGGAGAGCTGGCGCTTGACACAGACCATCGGCGATTCCACGCGCATGGAAGTCAGCGCCGATGACTTCGTCCAAGGGGCGGACGGGCTGACAACCGACCTGCGCGGAGTCGTGCTGGAGATCTTTCGATTGCAGGCGGGAAGCCTCGACCGCGTCGAGAGCGGCGCGATGCGCATGCAGGCGGATGGAAGCCTTTACAGCGATGGCGAGACCCTGATCACGTTGGGCGTCCAGACCGATGGCGGAACGGGACGCCCGGTAGAAGTCGCCACTTCTGGAGTGACGTTTCGCCCGTCCGCCAATAGCGCCAGCACGGAGCGGAGGGTGGATTACCGGTTTGCCGACGGGGCGGGCAGTTCCCTGGGAGCTGCGTACGATGCAACGACGGGAGTGTTGCGGATGATGTCCGGGGTGCGCTTGGAACGCTCCGGGCCGCACCCCGACGAGCCGTCGGCCGTTATCCGGGCTGGCAGCTTGCTCTATACCGAGGAAGGGGCGCGAATTGAGCTCGCGGGAGGCGCCCGAATCGAGCAAGGCGCAGGCTGGCTTGAATGCGATAGCGGAGTTGTCTTGATGTCCGACGGGCGCATCCGTCGAATCGATGGCGTCAATGCGCGTGGCGGCGAAAGCATGGCCGACCGGCGGACTGCGTTCGCGGCGTCTCGGCTGGAGGTGGAGTTTGACATTGGAGGCGAGCTGGCGCGCTCCCGCGGCTCCGGAAGGGCCAAATTCGCATCGACCGAGGCTGGCCAGCGGATCGAGGTCAAGGCCGATTCCGTCGACCTGCAGTACGAGGCCCGCGTGGAGGCTCCTTCGAGCGTTTCCTCAAGCACGTTGCGTCGTGTCGAGGCGAGCGGAGCGGCGCAGGCTTCGCTGCATCCGTCCGATGGCGGCACGGTCAACATGATCGAGTCCGAGTCGCTGTTGTTGGTCTTGAAGCCCGGCGGGGCGCAGATCGAGCGTGTTGAGTCGCCGGCGCGCGGTACCCTGCGCCAGCTGGCCCGCGGAGCGGATGCGCCGGCACGAACGCTGGTCGGCGGCAGCATTCGCATGGCTTACGGGACTGCGGGCGATCTCGAGAGCCTCGAGGCTCGGAATGGGGCGCAGCTCGTCCAGCGCGCTGCCGACCAGGCGTCGCCAGAATTGCGGACGTGGAGTGACTCCCTAGATGCGCGCTTCGATCCCGGCACTTCGGAAATCGCCGAGCTGCGCCAAGCCGGGAATTTCGAATTCGAGGAAGGTCCGAGCAAGGGAGGTGCGGACAGCGCTCGGTTCGATCCGGATAGCGGTGTGTTGGAGTTGGAGGGAAACGCCACTGCCGCGAGCGCGGACGGCAACCTGTCGGCCCGCCAGATCGTCTTGGCCCGGGCCAACGGCAGGGTCGATGCGGCGGGCGACGTGACCGGATTCCTGATTCAGGGGCCGGACGGTTCCGGGCAGCCTGGGGCGATGGGCATATTCGCGGGTCAGCGGCCCGTGTTCCTAGCCGCGGGCGCAATGGTTTCCGATCCGGAGAACCACACCTTGGAGTACCGGAACGGCGCCCGGCTGTGGCAAGGGCGCAATCGAATTGACGCGGATTCGATCGTGATCGACCAAGCTTCGAACCGAATCGCGGCCCGCGACGGGGTCGAGGCCGCGTGGGTCGCGGGCGGAGAGAGCGCGTCGGATCCGGACTCGCTCTCGATCGTGCGGTCTGATCGGATGTTCTACGATCCCGAGACCGGCGCCGCTCGCTTTGAAGGCGCTGTCGACTTCCGCAGGCAGGGCATGCGCGTGTTGGCAGACGAGCTGCAGACAGCCCTTGGCACAGATGGCAGCGACGCTGGGATGCGCGCCGTTGCAGTCGGCTCGGTGCGCATCGCGGATCCGCCCGATGGCTCGGGCCACCGGGCGTTCGGGGATCGGGCCGAGTTCGACGTGGCCGAGTCCGAGGTGGTCTTGGTGGGCCAGCCGGCGCGGATTCTGATGCCGGACGGCACCGAATCGGAAGGTGCCAGTTTGACCTATCGCATCGCCGGTGATAGGCTGCTTGTCTTGGGCCAGCGCGCCGAGCGCGCCTATACCTACCGCCCGGCTTCCCGCTAGTGTGGAGCGCCGCTTGGCTTCGCCTGTCTGATGGATTCCCTGCGCACTGAGCGACTGTCGAAGAGCTACAGGGGCAGGCAGGTGGTCAGGGACTTCACCCTGGCCGTTCGTCGCGGCGAGATCATCGGGCTGCTAGGACCGAACGGTGCTGGCAAGACGACCTCGTTCAACATGATCGTCGGGCTGGTCAGCCCCGATGCCGGCCGAGTCTTCGCCGACGAGGCCGATATCACCGAGCTGCCGATGTATCAGCGCGCCCGCATGGGCATCAGCTACCTGCCGCAGGAAGCCTCGGTGTTCCGCAAGCTCACGGTCGACGAGAACATCCTGGCGGTCCTGCAAACGCAGCCGCTGGTCCGGGCCGAGCGCCGCGAGCGTCTCGACGACCTGATCGCGCAGTTCGGCCTGGACAAGGTTCGGCACAGTCGCGGCTACCAGCTCTCTGGCGGCGAGCGACGTCGGGTCGAGATCGCCCGGTCGCTCGTGTTGTCGCCGTTCTTCCTGCTGCTCGACGAGCCCTTCTCGGGCATTGACCCGAAGCAGGTGATCGAGTTGCAGGCGATCCTGGCGCGGCTGTGCGCCGACGGGATCGGCATTGTCATCACCGACCACAACGTGCGCGAAACGCTTGCAGTGACTGACCGGGCGCTCATTATCCACAACGGGTCAATCTTTCGCTCGGGAACGCCGCACGAGTTGGAGAGCGACCCGGAGGTGCGCCGGGTCTACCTCGGCGAACACTTCGAACTGCCCGCCCGGGCCGCGCCGCGGAGTTGAGCGCGGTGCCGACGGTCCGCTTGGAACGCGCCGGGTTGTACGGGCCCGTGGGTGTCGTGGACACGGCCGAATCGCGCCGCTTTACGATCGGCGGCGTGCTGCAGGGCGCTTCGCTGCTGCGTCCGGCCGCCAGCGCTGTAGCGCCCCACTTGGGGCAGGGCCCAGGGCCGGTAACCGAGACGCGCTACCAACTGGCCTGGTTCCTGGCCGGTCAGCGACACCCTGCGGGACGAGGACTGATGCTGGGGCTCGGCGGGGGCTGTGGGGTGGTGGGACTGTTGCACCAATTTCCGGACCTGGCCATGGATGCGGTCGACGCCGATCCGGCCATGGCCGCGATGGCCAGAGAGTTTCATCCGCTGATTGGCCACTACGAGCGCGAAGGGCGCCTGCGCCTGCACGTGGCCCAGGCACGAGACTACTTGGAAAGTGCCCACGAGCCGTCCGATTTCGTCATCGCCGACTTGGTGGTCGATTCCGAGAGTCTGGAAGCTGTAGGTTCCGAGGCCTTGGTCGGAGCCATCGCTGCCGCTGCCCCGGAAGTCTGGTTCCGGGTGTTCGGGTCGCTGCCTGACGGCGAGTTGCTGCCGATCCTGGACCGCCTTCAGGCTGCCGGACTGCCCGTTCGCTGGCTGCTGTCCCCGGTCAACCGCCTTGTCCCCCTGCCCAAGCCCCGGGACTGGATCCTCGCCGCTGGCGTGGCGCGGCTGCCGGACCCGGACGATTTTGTGCCCTATCGCGAGATGAGAGGGTCGGCGGTCGCAAGAGTGCAGGCGGCCTATCGCAAACTTGTCGCCGGTGCGGCGCCGCCGTAGCTCGCCGTCGCGCGGTGCACTGGCGCGCCGAGCGTGGTCTAAACTAATGCTGAGAAGACATCCCGCGCCCGTCCGGGGCTACAAAGGGAGGCAATTCACCGAATGCTGTTCTTTGATCCAATCTATCTCCTATTCATGATTCCCGGCTTGCTGATGTCCCTCTGGGCCAGCGCCAAGACCAAGTCCGCGTTCAAGAAGTACGGCAAAGTCAGGGCTCGGATGACGGGCGCGCAGGCGGCCCGCCAAATGTTGGACCAAGCGGGCCTTCACGATGTCAAGATCGGAGTCTCGTCCGGGTTCCTGTCCGATCACTACAACCCCGCCACCCGCAGTCTCGGCCTGTCGCCCGATGTGCATGACCGGGCTTCGATCGCGGCTGTCGGCGTGGCCTGCCACGAAGCGGGCCATGCGATCCAGCACGCCAACGCTTATGCCCCGCTGCAGCTTCGTTCCGCGCTGGTGCCCACGGCGGGTTTGGGCTCCAACTTCGGATACTTGGCCATCATCTTCGGGATGATGCTGTCGATCTCGGGCATGGTCTACATCGGCATCGCCCTGTTTTCGGCCACGGTGTTGTTCCAGCTGGTCACGCTCCCGGTAGAGTTCGATGCCAGCAACAGGGCGAAGCAGCTCGTGGTCAACTACGGGATCGTTTCCCCGTACGAGCGCGAAGGCATGGACAAGGTCCTCAATGCCGCGGCCTGGACCTACGTGGCGGCAGCCGTGAGCAGCATCTTGACCCTGCTGTACTTCCTGCTCCGCGCCGGCCTGCTGGGCGGCAGCGACGACTAGTCCGCCAGCGGCTCGCCTGCCAGCTCCCAGAGCCTCCGGACGTTCTCGCGGTGGCTGTCGTCGATGAATGGCGTCTCGAGGATGAACGGCTTGGCCCGCAGCCGCGGGTGGCTCAGGATTCGAGCGAAGGCTTCCGCCCCGATGTACCCGTCGCCGATGGACTCGTGACGGTCCCGGTTCGAGCCCAGCGCCGTCTTTGAGTCGTTCGCATGGAATAGGCGCACGTTTGCCATGCCCAGGCACTGGTGCATGGAGCGCACCGTGTCGCGCAGGCCCTTTTCGGTCGTGATGTCGTAGCCGGCTTCGAAGCTGTGCGCGGTGTCGATGCAGAATCCCAGCGGAGCGTCGCAGAGCGCCCCGACCGCTTGGCTGAGCTCGGCCAGTTCTTCGTACGAACGCCCGAGCGTGTCACCGCCGCCGGCAGTGTTTTCCAGCAGCAGTCGCAGCGGCCCCCAGTCGAATCCGCGCTGTACCTCGGCCAAGGCCTTGGCGAAGACTTCGATCGCTGCGGGCCGGGTTTGGCCCTTGGCGCTTCCGGGATGGATGACCAGGTACTCCGCCCCGATGGCGCGTGCGTTTTCGATCTCCAGGCGAAAGGACTCGCGGGACCGCCGCTGCACCTCAGGGTCGGCGGCGGCGAGGTTGGTGAGGTAGCAGCCATGCACCGCCAGCGGGCGCAGGTCGTGCTCCCGCCTCAGCGCGGCGAGACGGGCGACGCTCTCGGCGGACGGGGCCGTGCCGCGCCACATGCGCGGACTGCGGGTGAACACCTGCACGGTGTTGCAGCCGATCGCGACAGCCTCTTCGGCAGCTCGATGAACGCCGCCGGCAGCCGAGGTATGCGCTCCGATTCGGTGACGACGCTTCATTCAGCCTGCGACCCGGCGGAAGGCATGGGAATAGTTCGCTGAGCCGGTCGGGAACCGGTGTTTCGCCGATTGGCGGCGACCGAGCCGCGACCCACCAGTCTACGCCGTGGCGAGCGGCGGCTACAATGTCGGTTCATGGGTCGTGCACTGTGTATACTCTCGCTCGTTGCGGCTGTCGCCTTGCAGGCCGAGGATTGGCCGCAGTGGCGCGGCAAGGACCGTCTCGGGATCTGGACCGAGACCGAAATCTTGGAGCGCTTCCCTGACGGCGGGCCCAAGCGGGTCTGGTCCAAGCCGATCGCCAATGGTTACGCCGGCCCGGCCGTCGCAGACGGGCGCGTCTTCGTCACCGACTACCGCTCAACGGAGAACCGCAAGGGCATTGAGCGGGTGCTGGTGCTGAGCGAAGCGACTGGGGAAACGCTGTGGGAGAAAGAGTGGCCGGTCGACTACGCCGGCTTGCAGTATCCCCTCGGGCCGCGCGCCACGCCCACCGTGGACGCCGAGCGTGTGTACGTGCTGGGCTCGATGGGCGACCTGTTCTGCCTGCGGGCGGAAGACGGCGAGCAGCTTTGGCATCGCAACTATCAGGACGATTTCGCTGCCGAGCTTCCTACTTGGGGATTCGTTGCTGCGCCCTTGGTGGACGGCCGGCGGTTGATCACCTTGGTTGGCGGATCGCCCGACGCCAAGGTCGTTGCCTTCGACAAGATGACCGGCAAGGAGGTCTGGCGGGCGCTCGACGCCAGCTCCGAGCCCGGTTACGACCCGCCGATGATCGTCGAGGCCGGAGGCGTCCGCCAGTTGATCATCTGGCATCCGACCGCGGTCGCTTCGCTCAGCCCGGAGACCGGGGAGGTCTATTGGCAGCAGCCGTTCAAGATCCAGGCCGGCCTGACTGTTGCTACGCCCGTGCACAGCAAGCACGGGCTGCTGGTGTCGTCGTTTTACAACGGATCGCGCATGTACCGCCTGCTCGAGGATCGCCCGGCAGCCGAGTTGATCTGGAAGGGCAACAGCGACAGCGAGATCGAAACCGACGGGCTGCACTCCCTGGTCACCACTCCGGTGGTCGATGGCGAGTATATCTATGGCATCGGTAGCTACGGGCTCTTGCGCTGCCTCGACGCCCGCACCGGTGCCCGCGTGTGGGAAACGCTTGATTTGACCAAGGAGGACGCCCGCTGGGCGTCAGGCCAGATCGTTCGCCACGAGGATCGCTACTTCATCAACAACGATCGCGGCGAACTGGTCATCGCCCGTTTCTCCCCCGAGGGCTACGAGGAGCTTGACCGCGCGACGTTGATGCGCCCGACCAACCCTCTGCGCCGCCGCCGCGAATTCGGAGCTGTCCATTGGACGCATCCGGCCTACGCCAATCGGCACATGATCATCCGCAACGACGAGGAAATCGTGCGCTTTTCGCTGGAGCAGTGATGCGCTCAGAACGCGAGAAAACAGTCCTGACGGAGCGGACGACGCAATGACTCGCCTCCCCCTCATCGCACTCATCGCATGCGCGCTGCTGTCAGTGGCCTGCGGCACGTCACCAGACACCGCGCATGTACGCCCCAATTTCGTCATCGTCTTCTTGGACGACGTCGGCTATGGCGACTTGGCTTGTTACGGTTCGCAGAAGAACAGCACCCCCCGTTTCGACCGCATGGCGCAGGAAGGCACCCGCTTCACGAGCTTCTATGCGCAGACTGTTTGCGGCCCGTCGCGAGGGGCGCTCATAACGGGGCGCCATCCCGGTCGCGTCGGCGGCGGCTGGGCCGTCCGTCCGGACGAGGTGACAGCCGCCGAAGTGCTCGGCGAAGCTGGCTATGCAACAGCGGCCATCGGGAAATGGGACATGAGCAGACGCCGGCCTCTGCAGGGCCTGCTACCGAACGACCAGGGCTTCGACTACTTTTTTGGCACGCTTGGCGCGAACGACAACGGAACTGTCACGTTCTGGCAGGACATGCAGCAGCTCGAGACGACCGACGACATGGGCTCGCTGACCAAGCGCTACACGGATGAAGCGATCGGCTTCCTGCGGCGCCAGCAGGAGGGGGAGCCGTTCTTCCTGTACTTGGCACACACGATGTTGCATGTCGTGATCGGGGCCTCGCCCGAGTTCGCCGGGACCACGGACGGAGACCTTTACGGCGACACCTTGGCGGAAGTCGACCACCACACCGGCCGGGTCCTTGACGAGTTGCAAGCACTTGGACTGGCCGACAACACCTACGTGCTGCTGACCAGCGACAACGGGCCGTGGTCCCAGCCGGAGCGCGTCGAGCGCTACTTCGAGAGCCACGGCGGACACTTGGCCACAGGTGATTCCGGAGGGCTGCGCGGGGCCAAGGGCTCGTCTTGGGAAGGCGGGGTACGCGTGCCAGCGATTCTGTGGGGCCCGGGACGGGTGCCTGCCGCTCGCGAGTCCGACGCCATCGTCTCGACGCTGGACGTAATGCCCACCTTTGCTGCGCTCGCGGGCGCGGCGCCCCCGGAGGATCGCATCTTGGATGGCGTGGACCAGAGTGCGCTCTGGCACGGGGAGGCGGGTTCGGGAGCCCGCGACACCTTCCATTACTTCGTGCAAATGGAACTGCACGCGGTTCGCCGCGGGAGATGGAAGCTTGCCATGCCGCGAGAGAAATTCCACAGCTACGCCCCGGATGTGCGAGCAGTCGAGTCGCCGCAGCTCTACGACCTGGAGGCGGATGTCAACGAGACGACCGACGTCGCGTCGCAGAATCCCGAAATAGTGGCGGAACTGGGCGGCTTATACGAGCAGATGCGGGCCGAATCGGCAGACTGGGCCCCGTGGGAGCCGTGAGCAGCGCCTAGTTGTCGATGAGTTCAATGCTGGCGCCGACGCCGGACAACTCTTCCGCCAAGCGCTCGTAGCCGCGCCGGAGGTGGTGGATCACCCGGATGAATTCGCCCAGGCAAAACACCGGGATCGCCCAGCGGGGCCGGAGACTCAGCAAGTGCCACCAATCGGGACCGCGCGGCCTCGTGAAGGGGCAGCTCCGCCCTGTGGGCGTACACGGGCACGTTGGTGTCGACCGCGATCAATCCCGGCTCTCCATCCTCTCGTTTAGGGCATCGCGGTCATCGAAAGTGACGCCCGGTACGGGCCGCCCGCTCTTGACCAGCAGCTGCAATCGGAAGTCGCCGCTGACAGCCGAGGCCGATGCGAGATGGCTCCTCAGGGCGCTCTCGATCAAATGGGTGAGCGTGTCCCCGGTCTCGGCTGCCCGCACCTTCGCAGCCCGCAGTATTCGGTCGTCGAGGTTGAGCGTCGTCTTCATATGGATATCTGTAGTATGCATGCCAGATTTCTGGCAGCTCTCCGGCAGAACCTCGGATCCACCGTGGCCTCCGCGTCTTGGAGCATGGTGGTGTAGACGCGCAGCGGCGCCCGATGGCTGGCGCGAACCAACGATCCGGCCAACGCCGACACGATCCAGTGCTGCCCCCGCGCCGGACCGCGCGCGGAATCCGTGAACCCCCGTTAGTCGTTGATGAGTTCGATGCTGGCCCCGACGCCGGCCAGCTTTTCCGCCAAGCGGTCGTAGCCGCGCCGGAGGTGGTAGATCCGATGCACCGTCGTCTCGCCCTTCGCTGCCAGCCCAGCCAGCACTAGCGATGCGCTGGCGCGCAAGTCCGACGCCATCACGTCGGTGCCGGTGAGCGCGGACGTTCCGCGCACCACCGCCGTGTTGCCGCCGATCGTGATGTCCGCTCCCATGCGCTGCAATTCCAGCACGTGCATGAAGCGGTTCTCGAACACCGTCTCGACGACGTTCGATGTGCCTTGGGCCTGGGTCATCAGCGCCATGAACTGCGCCTGCATGTCGGTCGGGAATCCGGGATGCTCGCGAGTCGTGACATCGACGCTGCTCAGCGCGGCCGTGCCGCGCAGGACCAGGGTCGAATCGTCCGGCGCCTCGATCAAGCAGCCTGCTTGGCGCATTTTCGCGATCACCGGCTCGAGGTGCTGGCGGCGGGTGTCCACCAGCGTCAGCTCGCCGCCGGCCAGTGCGCCTGCAACGAGGTAGGTGCCGGTTTCGATTCGGTCCGGGATGATGGCGTGCTCCGTCCCCGCCAGTGTGTCGACGCCGTCCACGCGAATAGTCGGCGTGCCGGCGCCTTCGATGCGGGCTCCCATCTTGGTCAACAGATCCGCTAGATCGACCACCTCCGGTTCGCAGGCAGCGTTTTCGAGCAGGCTCTCGCCGTTGGCCAAGGTTGCGGCCATCAACAGGTCCTCCGTGCCGGTGACCGTGGGCCGGCGGAATTGGATGCGACCGCCGACCAAGCCGCCCTTCGGGGCTACCGCCTCGATGTAGCCACGGTCTTGCCTCACTGTCGCTCCGAGCGTCTTGAGGCCGTCAAGGTGCATGTCGATCGGCCGCGATCCGATCGCGCACCCGCCGGGCAGCGAAACGCGGGCGCGACCGCAGCGGGCAGCCAGCGGTCCCAGCACGAGGCTCGATGCCCGCATGGTCTTGACCAGTTCGTACGGGGCAACTGGATCCAGGTTGCCGTTGGCCCGGATGGAATACGAATTGGGCCGGGCTTCCACCTCGGCGCCGACACTCGCGAGCAGGTGGGCCATTGTGCGAATGTCGACGACATTCGGCATGCGTCCCAAGATCACCGGGCCGTCGGTCAGCAGGCTGGCGGCCAAGGCGGGAAGCGCGGCGTTCTTGGCCCCGCTGATCTCGATGCGGCCGCTTAGCGGACGGCCGCCCGCGATACGCATCGCTTGCATGAACTCCCACCCGTCCGCCTTGCGGGCGGCCAAGACCCCATTATGCGTGACCGAATCCTTGGGCCCTTGCCGCGCTTGCTCGCGCTGGTTTGAGAGGCCGGTTCGTAACCCGTTGGTGAGGCTGCTCGCCTAAACTGTTGATGCGCCGCCAGTCTGGCCGGCCTGCATCCAGCGCAATCCCATCCGACCATGAAGTCTCGCTCTGTCCTTGCCGCTCTGGTCTTCACGACCGTGTTGATTCCTGCTCTGACTGCCGACTGGCCGCAGTGGCGCGGGCCGCACTTCAACGGCAGCAACCCGGCGGCCAAGGGGCTCGCCGTTGAATGGACTAGCGATACAAACGTGGTATGGAAGGCCAAGCTGCCGAGTTGGAGCGCGGCCACGCCCGCAGTTTGGGCTGACACCGTGTTTGTGACCTCCGCAGAAGAAGGCTTCGATTCCCCGGGACAGCAGATGCGGCGCGGCCGCGGGCCAAGGCCAGGCCCTGGGGGTGGGCCCGGCCGGCCCGGAGCTCCCGGCCCGCGGGCCGGTGGGCCGCCCGCTGCAGCTTCTGGCCGCACTGACAAGATCTTGCTGATTGCCCTCAACCGCGCGGACGGCTCGGTGCAGTGGAATCGCACGATCGGCGACGGCAACCGCGTTTATCGCAAGCAGAATCTCTCCTCGCCATCGCCGATCACCGACGGGAACCATGTCTGGATCATGACCGGCGGCGGCCAGTTCTCGTGCTACGACATGAACGGCGAGAAGGTTTGGTCGCGCAACGTACAGCAGGATTATGGCCGCTTCGGGCTCAACCACGGGTACGCGTCCACTCCCCGGTTGCACAAGGGCCGCCTGTACGTGCAGGTGCTACACGGCATGAAGACAGACGACCCCTCGTATGTGTTCGCTGTTGACGCTAGGACGGGCGAGACTCTGTGGAAGGTCGAGCGGCCGACCGATGCGACGGCGGAATCTCCTGACGACTATTCGACTCCGCTGATCGTCACTGCGCGCGGCAAGGAGCAGCTCGTTGTGTCAGGCGGGGACTACGTGACCGGGCACGACCTTGGCAACGGCAAGGAATTGTGGCGCATGGGCGGGTTCAATCCCGAGAACGAGCGCTTCTACCGCACCATCGCATCGTCGATCCACATCGGGGACACCATCTTCACTCCGAGCACGCGCGGGAACCCATTCATCGCCTTCAAGCTCGGCGGCGAGGGGTGGATGGACGAATCGGCCAAGGTCTGGGAAAATGCGCTTGGCGCTGACGTGCCCACGCCGACCACGGATGGCGAGCGCCTCTTCGTGGTCAACGATCGCGGCATCCTGAACGTGTTGGACGCCAAGACGGGCCAACTGGTGGTCGAGCGGCTGCGTTTGGAACCCGGCACGTATTCGTCCTCGCCCCTGCTGGCGGATGGCAAGCTCTACGCGACGAACGAGGAAGGGACCACGACAGTCGTCGACGTGGATGACGGATACAAGACCCTGGCCGCGAACCGGCTTGACAGCCATACCTTGGCCAGCCCGATCGCCGTTGGCGGGCAGATCTTCATCCGCACCGCCGATTTTCTCTATTGCATCGCCCCGGACTAGGTGGATCCCGTGAATGCAGAACACCGCGTCGGCGATATCGTCGATGACTACTGCACGCCGTGCAAGGGTGTGATGAACCACTCGGTCGTCTCGGTCGTGGACGGCGAGCCCGCTCGCACCGAATGCCGAACCTGCTACTCGTCGCACAAGTACCGCCACGCTCGCGGGGGGAAGGAGCAGCCCGGCACCAAACGGGACCTGTTCGACGAAATACTGGACAAGATGGGTCCGCTGGGGCACCGCTAGAGCCGTGCCGCGCCGCCAAGTCCGCGGCGGAACGCGGGCCGTGTCTCGGGAGCCGCTCGCCGTCGGCGAGCTATTGGCCGGGCCGCCCGCAGCGTCCGCTTGGATTCGCTATCAGGAAATCTGGTCCGTCGTTGCGCGGATCCCGAAGGGCCAGGTCGCGACGTACGGGGACGTGGCGCGCATGGCGGGCATTGTCCGCGGGGCGCGGCAGGCTGGTCGCGCCATGCGCCTGTGCCCGCCCGAGCTGGCGCTGCCGTGGCACCGCGTACTTGCGTCTGGCGGCCGCATCGCCCTGCCCGGCGAGCGTGGCCGCGAGCAACGCCGCAGGCTGGAGCGAGAAAGCGTTCCGTTTGCGGGGGCTAGGGTGCGCTTGGAGCGGTGTCGCTGGGAACCGGGGACCGCGCAATAGGAGGGACCCGGCGGTGCCACTCCGTAGCCGTTTCGTATGCGTGTCCGATCTCGAGCACTCGCCGCTCGTCAAAGGCGGCGCCAACGAGCTGCATGCCGATGGGCAGGCCGTCGCTGTGGAATCCGCACGGGACTGACAGCACGGGCAGCCCGGTGAGGTTGAGGGCGCGAATATTGCGGGTCGTGGCAAGCCGGACGTTTTCGAGCCTGCCGTTGACCTCGACCTCCAACTCTCCGATGCGTGCCGTCGGTATCGGCACGGCTGGCATTACCAGGGCGTCGACTGTATCGAGCGTTCGAGCAAACTCCCGGCAGAAGCGCCTGCGCTGCCGTTGCGCGTTCAAGTAGTCCGAAGCGCTCACAAGCCGGCCCTGATCCAGCAGAGCGCGCACGTCGTCGCCGAAGTCCTCGCGGCGCTCTTGGAGGCGGTGATGATGCACGGAGGTCGCTTCCGCGAGCAGGATGAGGCGGTGCAGCGAGTTGGCTAGATCGATGTCCGGAGTCGCGACTTCGTGAAGCTGCGCTCCCAAGCCTGTTAGGATTCGCAAGGCCGACTGTACGGCGCTGTCCACGGCTGGATCCAAGCGCTCGTAATACGAGGCCCGCGGCACGCCGATCACAACGCCCTCAAGTCTGGGCTCGGCGTCGAAACGGGGCAGCTCGACGGGCTTGTCCACCGTCGTAGGGTCTGCGCCGTCCCGGCCCGCGATCGCTTGGTACGCCAGCGCGGTGTCCTGCACGGTCATCCCGAACGGGCCCAGGGTGTCAAGCGTGTGCCCGAGGGGAAACGCGCCGCGGCGGCTGACTCGTCCGAACGTCGGCTTCAGTCCGGCGATGCCGCACAGGGATGCTGGAATCCGAATCGAGCCGCCGGTGTCCGAGCCTAGGGAGAAGCTGCACAAGCCCGCCGCTAGGGCCGCCGCCGACCCGCCGCTGGAGCCCCCCGGGATTCGCTCGGTGTTCCAAGGGTTGCGGACCGGACCGAAATGGGGGTTGTTGCTCGTGATCCCGTAGGCCCATTCGTGCAGGCCGGTCTTGCCCAGCAGGATCGCGCCGGCAGCGGACAGCTGCTCGACTACCGCGGCGTCTTCCGCGGGCACGTTGTCGGCAAGGATCCTCGAGCCGACCGTGGTGCGGATCCCCTTCGTGTCGAGCAGGTCCTTTGCGGCGTAGGGCACGCCGTGCAGGGGGCCGATACGTCGGCCAGCGCGGATCTCGGACTCGGCGTGCCGGGCCTGCTCCAATGCGCGATCCGCGGTTACGGACAGGTACGAGTTCAGGGCTGGGTCCAGTTTGCCGATCCGGCGCAGCGTATGGCGGACGACTTCGACTGGCGACAGTTGCCCGCTGCCGTAGGCTCTTTCCAACTGAGCAATGCCGAATCTCGCGGGCAGCTCCATGGGACGTTCCAAGACCAGAATACGCTTATTGAGCTTGGTGCTCGCGGCACACGAATGCAGCGAGCGAAGAACCGATTTACATCTGTGTTGCGTTGTAACCGCTCAGAGTGTACAGTTGCAGTTGATGGGGTTGGTAGTTTCGATCCGAGCTTGTCTGGGGTCGGGTTTGAGGATTGGGGGTCTTGTAATGAAAAAAGCACTAGTTCTCATCGGTGTGCTGGCACTGCTAGCGCCGATGTGCTTCGGCCAGGCGAATCTGGCCACACTAACCGGTACGGTCACTGACAGCGGTGGCGGCGTCATTCCCGGCGCCGACGTCACCGTGATCAATACTGGCACCGCGATTTCCCGCGAGCAGTCCAGCAACGAGATTGGCAGCTTCACCTTTCCCGCGCTGATACCCGGGGACTACCAGCTGATCGTCACGTCCGAGGGCTTCCAGCAGCACGTCGAGCAGGGCATCGTCTTGCGCACCGGCGACAATCGCCGGATTGACGTCGAGCTGGAGCTGGGCCAGATCACGGAGTCGGTGACGGTCGACGCCCAGCTCGTGACGCTGAACACCGAGAACGGCATGATCAAGGGCGATGTCATCGTCCAGGAGGAGATCCAGGAGCTGCCGTTGAACGGTCGCGACTTCACGGATTTGGCGTTCTTCGTGCCCGGCGTCGTGCCGAGGGGCAGTTCGCAGGGCTCGTTCGCATCGATCAACGGTGCCCGGCCGACCAACACCAACTTCTACGTCGACGGCTTCGACAACCGCAACGTCCAGGGCGGCGCGGCCCAGGTGCGACCCAATATCGACGCGCTACAGGAATTCAAGATGGAGACGTCCGGCTATTCGGCAGAGTACGGGCGCATGGCCGGCGGCATCCTGAACATGTCCCTGCGTTCGGGGACGAACCAGTTTCACGGCAACATCAGCTACTTCATGCGCAACGATGTGCTGGACGCGCGCGCATTCTTCGAGCAGGATAAGACCAACCTGCTCCAGAACCAGTTCTCCGCGACGGCGACCGGTCCCATCAAGAAGAACAGGACATTCTTCATGCTCAGCTACGAGCTGCAGCGCCGCGACCAAGAGCAGGTGCGCTTGTCGCGCGTGCCGACACCGATGGAGATCGGGGGTGACTTCAGCCAGACCATCGGCCTGTCGCACCTCGACAACCAGCTCGACCTGACAGACGACGCTGTCCTCGACGGGCTCCGGAGCCAGTTCGTCATTCGCGACCGGACGTCACGGGGAGGTTGCAATGCCAACCTCGTCCGCCGCGGGCGGAACAACTCCTGCTTCCCGAACGACGTGATCCCGATGAGCCGCGCCGACGCGGTGGCCCAGCGCCTGTTCAGTGAGTACCCGGCGCCGAACATGGGCAAGCGCCGCGACCTGCTGAACTACCTCGTGGTCGACAACGACAACGACCACTTCGACAGCAGCATCTTCAAGATCGACCACAAGATCGGCGAGAACAACTTGGCGGGACGCGTGCAGTATCGCGCCAATAACCTCGAGAATCCGTTTGCAGGCAACAGCCTGCTGCCCCAATTCGGCAACACGATCGACGACAACCGCTACTTGGCGGGTGCCGACTACACGCACATGTTCTCGCCGACATCGCTGATGGAGGTCCGGTTCGGATTCAGCGGCAACGACGTGTTCCAGCGCGGGGCGTTCTCCGACGGCAACATCATCGAAGAACTTGGAATGCAGAACTTCATCTCGGAAGAGGATCGTCAGGCGTATCCCGGCATCGACGACTTCCCCCTCATCCGGGTCGACAACCACGCCACGCTCGGCTCGGCAACCAACCTGCCGGTGATCACAGACGTGCGCGACACGCAATGGAGCGTCAAGATGACAAACATCAAGGGCGCCCACACGTTCAAGTACGGGTTCAACTACAACTATGTGGTCTACGAGCGGCCCGGCGTCAACAATGCCCGGGGCAACTACCGCTTCCGCGGTTTCCGCACGGGAGGCTGCAATTCGCAGCGCTGCAAGGACTGGGGGAGCCCGGTTGCGGACATGTTCCTTGGCTGGCTGCACAACATCAACGTCCGGGAGGGCATCAACGCGCCGGACTGGAGGCAGGTCGCGATGGGCGCGTTCTTCAACGACGACTGGAAGGTCACCCCGCGTCTGACCATGAACCTCGGAGCGCGCTGGGAGGTCAACCAGATGCCGTGGGACGTGAATGACAAGATGGGCAGCTACGTGCCCGAACACAACAAGATCGTTCTCTCGAGCGACCGGAACCTTCCCGACAACTTCAACCAGCTGCTGGGAGACTATGACCTCGCGGGCCGGTTCCTGACGGCCGATGAGGTAGGTTACCCGCGCTCGGTGATCCAGACGGACTGGAACAACTTCACGCCCCGCCTCGGAATCGCCTACCGGGTGACCGACAAATTGGTCATCCGCTCGGGCTACGGGCTGTTCGTGGCCGGCACGATCCTGAACCCGTTCCGGAACAATCTGGGCAACATCTTCCCGTACACGATCCAGACCAACTATGCGGCGCGGAACGCGACCCCCAACAGGCCGCCAGAAGTCATTCTCAGCGATCCCTTGGGCACGCTGGGCCGCGACGCCATCATTGGCGGAGGCTGGCTCGGCGATCGGCCTTCGGCGAGCGGAATCACGCAGAGGCCCAGCCAGGCGTACCTGCAGTCTTGGAACTTCACGATCGAGCGGCAACTGCCGGGCGGCACGAGCGTGGAAATCGACTATCGCGGCTCGAAAGGAACACACCTCATCCGCCGCTACGACCACAACCAGGCAATCCGCACTCGCGAGTGGTTCCTGGCGAACCGCACGGAGACCGGAGGGTTCACCGAGAACTTCCAGTCACTGCGGCCGAATCCCGACTGGAACGCGATCAACTTCTACAACACCGGTTCGAACTCCAACTACAACGCCACCAACATCTCTTGGCGCAAGCGCAGCCGGCGCGGCCTGTTCTGGCGCGTGAACTACTCGTTCTCCAAATCGATTGACGACGCGTCGCGGACCAACGGATCCGGAGCGACAGACTTTGCGAACGCGTTGGATCGCAGAAACCTGCGGCTCGAGCGCGGGCGCTCGACGTGGGACCGTCGGCACGTGTTCACGATGGTGGGCAACTTCAACCTGCCGTTCGGGCGCGGCCGGCGCTGGGGAGCGCAGTGGGGCAAATTCACTCAGGGGGCCTTCGGCGGCTGGCAGCTCTCGGGCACGCAGACCTCTTACTCGGGTTCGCCGTTCACGATCATGGCCGCCAATGCGGACGTGAACCTGGGCGAGTCGCAGCGGCCCCACCGGATCGCGCACGGCTCGCAGGCCGACGATCCCTCTCTAGGGTTGAAGCGCGGAGTCAACTACCCGTTCTTCGACACCGGTGCCTTCGTCGACGTGCCGAGCTGCGTGGATGCCGACCCTGAGGCCGGCACGGAACTGTTCTGTCCGGATGGGGCGTTCGCGCTGGGTACGGCGGGCCGCAACATTCTGGACGGGCCGGGCCTGTTCACCGCGAACATAGCTGTCTCGAAGAACTTCCAGATCCGCGAGGGCATGCGCCTGCAGCTGCGCATCGAGTCGTTCAACTTCCTCAACCGGACGAACTTCATCATGACGAACGAGTTCCGGCGGTTTAACGGAGTCGGCGGCGGATTCTTCACGCGCACGGGGAATATCGGTCGCGGCGGCGGCCCGAGAATCTTCCAGTACGCGCTGAAACTGCGGTTCTAGCGGCTTTACCGCGCGGGCGTCCCGTCGTAGCTTCGGGACGCCCGCGCAATCGCGGGACCGACTCGGTCTGCCTGCTGCTACATTCTCACGGAGGGCACGGATCGAGCGGACTCCGCTCCGGCGGGCTATGCAGCGCACGGCGCGGGCTAGCGCTCGGAATCTAACGCTTCGGTCGTAGGATGCCTTGGGTGGCCAGGCCCGCCACAATCGTTATCGTTGCTCCGATAGGAACGTACCAGAGCCACGCCACCACGTCTTGTATCGCGACGACCGAGGCTGTGCCCAGCGCGATGCCCGCGATCACTGCCGTCTGGCTCGCGCCTCGCGTCAACACTCCCAGCGCGAAGGCGCCGAGCAGCCCCCCGTACACCACGGCCGCTACACCCAGTGCAACCTCCACGGCGGAGGTGTGCCGCGAGAGCGGAATGAATACGATGGCCCCCACAGCTAGGAGCGCGCCCCATCCAAGGGTGAAGATCTTTCCGGCCTTCAAGATGCGGCCTTCGTCACCGCTCGCGCCTACCAGCGGCGCCCAGTAGTCGTAGGCCGTCGACGATGCGAGTGCATTGACGGACGACGATAGCGACGACATCGCCGCGGCGAACACGCAAGCGATCAGCAGGCCGCTCACGCCTGCAGGCAGCTCATCGACGATGAAGCGCGCGAAGATTTCGTCCGTGCGCTCGAACGCCTGCCCTCCGTAGAAGCTCCAGAGCCCGATGCCGACGAGCAGGAACAGCAAGAACTGGCCTACAACCGCGAAACCGCTGCCTATCAGCGCCTTCTGGGAGGATCGCAGGTCCCGACAAGTCAGCAGCCTCTGGACGATGATCTGATCGGTGCCGTGCGAAGCCATCGTGAACACTGCGCCGCCTGCCAAGCCCGCCAAGAACGTATATGGCGCGGAGAGGCTCCACGAGAAGTCCAAGACTTCGAGCTTTCCGGCCAGCATCGCCGAATCGAGCACCTCGCTCCAGCCGCCCGGCACCTGAGACTGGATCACAGCGACGGCTATCGCGGCGCCGAGCAAATAGAGCCCCATCTGGACTGAATCGATCCATACCACCGCCCGAATGCCGCCGCAATAGGTGTAGATCACGGTCAAAACGGCGATCACCAAGATCGAAGCCGGGTACGGCCAGCCGGTAATGAGCGCCAAGGGTATGGCTGTCGCAAACAGCCGCACGGAGTCGGCCAGCAGCCTGGTCACCATGAAGATCGCGGAAGCCAGGCGTCGAGTCGCGATGCCGAAGCGAGCCTCCAGCAGCGCATATGCTGTGGAAATCTCGCCCCGATAGTAGGCAGGGAGCAAGACAAGGGCAACGACAATTCGCCCGGCAACGTAGCCCACGGTCAGCTGGAGGAACACGAGGCTGCCGGCGTAGGCAACGCCCGGGATGCTCAAGAAGGTGAGCGTGCTGGTCTCCGTCGCGACCACTGACAGCAAGACAGCGCCCCAGGGCAGGGAACGCCCGCCCAAGAAGTAGTCCGCTCCGCCCTTCTGGCCCTTTCCTAGCCAAGCGCCCCAAGCGGTGACCGCGGTCAAATAGGCCACCAGCACCACGGCGTCGAGACTGCTCAATCCGCTCACCGTGATCCCTCCATGCCCGGGCCGCGCTGAGTCGGCCTTGGTATGACTTGCCGCCCGCCACCGGTCGGGTGGCGGAACCTTCTATCCTAGTGGCCACCATGAGAGCGGCGTCAGTCCTAGTCGCAGTGTTGCTGGGCGCATGTGCTCCAGCAGACGAAGCGCCCCCGCCGAACTTCCTCGTCATCGTTGCCGACGACATGGGGTTCGCGGATGCAGGTTGCTACGGCGGCGAGATCTCCACGCCCAACTTGGATTCCTTGGCCGAGGGCGGCCTGCGCTTCACGCAGTTCTACAACACTTCGCGCTGCTGGCCGACGCGCTCGTCGCTATTGACCGGCTACTACGCCCAGCAGATCCGGCGCGACTCCATGCCCGGTGTCGATCCGCGCGAGTTCGGCGGCAGCGGGACCCGCCCCGATTGGGCGGTGCTCGTCTCGGAACGGCTCCGCTCCGCCGGTTACCGCTCGTACCATTCGGGCAAGTGGCACGTGGACGGGGATCCGCTCGACAACGGGTTTGACCACTCCTACCGGGCTGGAAACCGAGCCGGCTTCTTCCACCTCATCGGGCACGACAAGGATGGCGTGCAGTTGCCTGACTTCGAGCCTGAGCGAGGCGCGCACCTGACCGTCGTGACGGCTGACCATGCGATCGAATGCTTGCAGGAGCACGCCGCGGAGCACACCGAGCGCCCCTTCTTTCAGTACTTGGCATTTCACGCGCCCCACTTCCCATTGCACGCCACGCCTGAGGATATCGCCCGCTATCGCGATCGCTACCTCTCGGGATGGGATCGGCTGCGTCAGGAACGGTTCGCCCGCCAGCTCGCGATGGGGATCGCGGGCTCCCAGCTGTCGCCGCTGGACGAGGATGTCGGCCCGCCGTACGCGTTTCCGGACGGCATCGCGCAATTGGGGGCGGGCGAGGTCAACCGGCCGGTTCCGTGGGAGAGCCTCGACCAGGAGCAGCGGCGCTTCCAAGCCGAGAAGATGGCGATCCACGCCGCGATGATTGACCGGATGGACCGCGAGATCGGCCGCGTCTTGGACCAGTTGCGCACGATGGGCGCGCTGCAGAACACGGTCGTGTTCTTCATGTCCGACAACGGCGCCAGCGCCGAGATCATGGTGCGCGGGGACGGGCACGACCCGCATGCTCCGCTCGGCTCTGCCGGCACGTACCTGTGTCTCGGCCCGGGCTTCTCCAGCGCGGCCAACACTCCGTTTCGGCTGCACAAGACCTGGGTGCACGAGGGCGGGATAGCGACGCCGTTGATCGTGCATTGGCCCGAGGGGATCCGGGCGCGGAACGAATTGCGCCGCACGGTCGGCCATGTGATCGACATTGCGCCCACGATGCTCCAGCTCGCCGGGGTCGAGGCGGCCGGCAGTGGCGGACCGCCGCTGGCCGGTCGCAGCTTGGTGCCTGTGTTCGAGCAGGACGGCGAGCCACTGCACGAGGCCATCTGGTTCTATCACCAGGGCAACCGGGCGTTGCGCATGGGGGACTGGAAGATCCTGCACACGGTGCGCACGCGCGACGATGGCTGGAACTCGGTCGCGCAAGCCGAGGATGCCCGTCCCGGCCAGTGGGCGCTCTACGATCTCTCTTCGGACCGGGCCGAGCAGCACGATCTTGCGCAGGAGCGCCCTGACAAGCTGCGCGAGCTAGCCTCGAAATGGGATCAGTGGAGGGAGCGCTTCATCCTCGAAGCCGGCGTGCCCGGCCAATAGAGACGCGGTGTGCCGCAATCCCGCACGAGCCACTGGGCTGCGACGGCAGGTCGGACCAGTTCAGCGCGGGAAATACTTTCGAAACGACTGGATCGTCATCTCGGCTGCGGTCTGCGAGTCCGGCAGCGGAAACGCTTCCGCCGACGCGTAGCCCGGGAAGCCGGCCGCGATGAGTTCCCGTGCCACCGGGCGGTGCGACATGTGTCCGAATCCTGCGGCGCGGCGATTCGAATCGACGAAATGAACGTGTCCGATGCTGTCCGCCGCGGATCGAATCGCCTCGCCGATATCCGCTTCCTCGATGTTCATGTGAAACAGGTCGGCGAGCAACCGGAGATTGTTGGCGCCTACGGCGGATAGCAGGGCCATCCCCTCCGCCGCCGTTCGTACCAAGTCGGTCTCGTAGCGGTTCAGCGGTTCGAACAGCAGCGCTTGGCCGAGACTCCCGGCGTAGTCGGCGAGAATACGCAGCGACTCGGCGAGGAGCGCCAGCGCACCCTCGCGACTTTGGGCGCTTCCTGCTCGCCCTTGCATCGAGCCGATAATCGCCGGCGCGCCGAACTCGGCCCCAAAGTCGACGATCTCCTTCACAAATTCGCAAGCCTGCCGTCGGGCGCGTTCGTCCGGGTCACACAGGCTGTGCCCGTGCACGATCATCCCGGCACCGGTTCCCACGGCAGCCAAGCGCAGGTCGTGCAGCCGTAGCAGTGCGCCGAGTTCTGTCCGGTCTACGTGATGCCCGGAGGGGGCGAAGATTTCGATGCCGTCGAACCCCAGCGCGGCGGCCTGTTGGCACGCCCCGGGAAGGTCGTCATGGAAGACGAACGGCCCAGCACTTGCCTCGGGCACGAGGCAGACCGTGACGGCTGACAGAACCATGGTCAGTTGTTGACCTCGATGATCGCTTTGATCACCCCGGACTCCGGCCGTGTGTAGCCTTCGAAGTCCGCCACAACTTGCTCGAAGGGCGTGCGGTGCGTGATCCAGGGTCGCGTATTGATCGTGCCGTCTTCGATCAGGCCGATGATGCGCTCGAAGTCTCTGGGCAGGGCGTTGCGAGAGGCCTTGATGGTCATCTCCGGCCGATGCAGGGCGGGGTGGGGAAACGCTACCTCCTCGGTCGTGATGCCGACATAGACGAGCGTGCCGGTATGCGCCACGAAGGCCAGCGCCCCGCTCATCGACGCGGGGCTGCCGGTGGCGTCAGTCACGAGCGAGTACATGTCCCCCCCGGTAATGGCGCGCGCTTGCTCGATGGCGCTCTCGCTGTCCTCGAACACGATCGTGTTGCGAATGCCGTATTGGCGCCGGCAGAATTCCAAGCGCGATGCCACCCGGTCCATGACCGTGATCTCCGCGCCTGTCAGGCGTGTGAACTCCAGCGTGGCCAGTCCAATCGGGCCTGCGCCGATGATCAGGACGTGACTTCCGAGAGCGGGAGCGCCCCGGTCCGTCGCATGGCAGCCGATGGCGAGTGTTTCGACGAGTGCGAGCTGTTCAAACGAGAGCTTGCGGGACACGTGGAGCTTGTCGGAGCGGATCAGAAAGCGGTCGCAGAGCCCCCCGTCGATCATCACTCCGATCACTTCCAAGTGCTCGCAGCAGTTGGGGCTCCCGTTGCGGCAGGCGTAGCACGTTCCGCAGTTCATGTAGGGTTCAACACTGCAGCGGTCGCCGGGCGCGACGTTGGTCGCTCCCGGACCGACCTCGAGCACAGTCACGCCGAGTTCGTGCCCGGGCACGCGTGGGTAGCGGAAGAATGGCATCTTCCCCAGGTATCCGCTGTAGTCCGTGCCGCAGATGCCCATGCGATGGGTCTGGACCAAGGCCATGCCCGGGCCGGGAGCTGTGGGCTCGTCGATCTCGACATATTCGAGAGAGCGGGGCTGTTCCAGTCGGATTGCTCGCATCGTAGGGTCGGTCCCAGGGCACTCGCGCTATTGAGCGGAGATTCGGGACACGTGGTCGCCCAGATTAGCACTGGTCGCCGAAATCACGCAAACTCAAGCCTCTTCCAATGGGAAGTGAGCCTGAAGGGAGGGGTTGTTTCCAACGGGAAATGAGCCTGAAGAGGGCTCTACAGGGGATGTGGGAACCATCGGAGGATGGTTTTGCATCTCGATCTGGACGCTCACAAGACCCGGCAGGACATTCTGGGATTCCTCGAGGGCACCGCGCCGGGAAGCGTGCTGATCCCGGACCGCAAGCAGGCCTACGAGCACATCGGGCGGGTGCTGCGACGGTTCTCGTATTGGCGGCTGAGCAAGCCGGACAAGGGATTGTTGCTGCGCTACCTACAGCGCACGACGGGCCTGTCGCGGGCGCAGGTGACACGGCTGGTGAGGCGCTATCTGGCCGCGGGGGAGCTGGGGGACAGGCGCCGCGGAGTCGGCCAGCGCTTCCGGCGCAAGTACCGCCCGGAGGACATCGCGCTGCTGGCCGAGACCGACGAGTTGCACGGGACGCTGTCCGGCCCGGCCACGCTGGCCATCTTCCAGCGCGCCTGGGAGGTCTTCGGCGACGAGCGCTTCCGGCGCTTGGCGGGGCTGTCGAACGGGCACCTGTACAACCTGCGGCGCAGCCCGGGCTACGTGCGGCGGATGGGCCGCAAGGACCCCACGCGCCCGGCGCCGGTGACGATCGCGGAGCGCAGGCGCCCACGCCCGCAGGGCCTGCCGGGCTATCTGCGGGTCGATTCGGTACACCAAGGAGACCTCGATCAAGTCAAGGGTGTCTATCACATCAACATGGTGGACGAGGTGACGCAGTTCCAGTTCGTAGGCAGCGTGGAGAGGATCGCGGAGAGCTTCCTGCTGCCGGTGCTGGAGGACCTGCTGGCAGCGTTCCCGTTCCGCATCCGCGGGTTTCATTCCGACAACGGGTCCGAGTATGTCAACCACCAGGTGGCGGCGATGCTGGAGAAGCTGCGGGTGGAGGAATTCACCAAATCGCGGCCGCGGCGCAGCAACGACAATGCCCTGGTGGAGTCGAAGAACGGCACGGTGGTGCGCAAGCATCTCGGCTACGGGCACATCCCGGGGCGGCACGCCGAGCAGCTGCACGCGTTCAACCGCGAGGTGCTCTCGCCGTATCTGAACTACCATCGCCCGTGCTACTTCCCCAGCGAGCAGGTGGATGCGCAAGGCAAGGTCCGCAAGCGTTACCGGCGGCAGGACCTGCACACACCATACGAGAAGCTGAAGTCGCTGCCGGGCGCGGCGGCCTGCCTGAAAGAGGGACTCGACTTCGCGCAGTTGGATGCGCAGGCGTACCAGATCAGCGACAACGAGGCGGCGCGGCGGCTGAACGAGGCGCGCGACGAGCTGTTCGCGAAGATCCGCGCAGAGCAGGCGGGCACGCCCTGAAAGACGGGACGTTCAGGCTCATTTGGCATTGGAAACCAGTGCGACCAGTTTCCGGACCCAAGCGGCCCCGGGGAGGGCTAGCGAAGCCGAAGCCCAGCCAAAACAAAACACGCGAAAATGTGCTGGGGGGCTCGCCCCCCAGCACCCTCCCGGGCCTCCTGCGCCTCCTCCCGCTGTAGCTCTTGGAGAGGGGGGTGGGGCTGCCGCCCCTCCCCCTGCTACCCCCTTCCCCGCTGGGTGTATGATGTGCTCACTCCGACTTCCTCTGCCCGGCCTCCTTCAGGCTCATCTGTGAATTGGAAAGGACTACTCACTGCTGCCGATGCGCCTTCCCTCGCTGCTCGCGGCGCAGCATCGTTGCCATTGACGACTGCCGTCCCGGCTCCTTGGTCGAGTCCCGCCGCAAGTGCGGCAAGCCGAACTGTCGGCGCGCGGCCGAAGGTGGCCCCGGCCATGGCCCCGACCCGGCACCGCTGGTCGCGAATTGCACTGTTGGTTCTGTGGTAGGTCGCTGCGCGATCCGTACTAGCAACTATCGCAGCTATGTCGACGGCCAGAGGGCTATCGGAGAGGAGGAACACCTGCCTCCAATCACGCGTGCCTCAAAGGACTCGATGGTAGTCCAGATGGCTAAGAGTGCTGCCGCCAATGTGGCCATCAGAGCGACGGGCACAGTCAAACAGAGAAAGCTCCGACCCACCTATCCGTAGTCTCGTGTTCCGCGGCCTACGGTCACTTGATCAGGCCGGGCGGGGCTCGTAGCGCTGGACGTCAATCTCCTCCGCCCGAGCACGCATCTGCGCGGCATCGTGCCAAGCCTGCATCCTCAGCAGCATGTCCATGCTCACGTCGAAAGCCTTCTCGATGCGCAACGCCATCTCTGCCGACAGCGCCGCCTTGCCGTTCAGCAGGGCCGAGAGTGTCGCCCGGCGGACCCCGAGAACCTGGGCTGCCGCCGTTACGTTCAGTCCCAACCCATGTTTAACATTTTCGGATCGCAAGGGCGGCCCAACTGCGTTCTATGCCCGGCAAGCTGAGACTCGATTTGGTGTGGTCTAGGGCGGGCACTCGCCCGATAACCGACGTAGGTTTGGTGCGGCCCGGACAACTGAACCTGCTTGGCGCTTGCGGTCCGACCGCGATCAGACCGCGGACTGGTTCCTGTTGTCGGCGGAAGCAACAGGTCTGGCACCCACCGCCATTGGACGCGCTTCCGGGAATCTTCGCGCCCGCCGCGTCGATCACCGAACATGGAGCGTAACCAACTGTCAAGCAGTAGTTTACGGCGCAAGAACGCACGCCTTGACGGGGCCTTCCCGCCCCGCTGCCGAGGCTGCGGACGGCCCCCGGGGGAGCCATTGCCACGCCGCTGCGGCGGCTTGGCCGCGATTCGCCCCGGCGCGGCCCGCACTCCCAGCCCAGCCCGCTCGCACCCATCCCGGCACAGCCGCAAGCGGCTGTGAAACCCCGCTGCAGGACCGCTCGGCGGCTCTCTGGGCCGCAGCATCTCAGGCCTGCTGGATCTCGATGATTTCCGCTTTCGAGGCTGGTTTCCAAATCTGTAGTGCCAGAAGGTGTAGGGCCAGAAAATGAGTTATCGGGGCCGGATTTGCTGGACTTCCCGCGCCCAGCCCTGCTAGCCTGCGCCTAGTGTTCATTCGCCGCTCCCCCTACCGCCGCGCTCCCAATGGCACCAGCTATGCCAACCACCGCCTCGTCCGCTCCGTGCGCGTCGCTGGCCGCCCCCGCCAGAAAACCCTGCTCAATCTCGGCGCCGGCTTCGACGTCCCCGCCGAGCACTGGCCGCTGCTCTGCCAGCTCATCGAAGCCATCGCCACCGGACGACCTCTCCCGCCCCGGGCGGCTGCCGCTGACCTGCTCGCGCGCGCCCGACAACTCGCCCGCCAACTTATCGATTTCCACGGCTCCCTCGGCGACGACAGCCCCTCCGAGCTGCTCTACGTCGAGGCCGATTCCCTGCGCTGCGAGCGCCCCCGCTCGGTCGGCGTCGAGCACGCCGCCCTGTGGGCCCTGCAGCAACTCGGGCTGCCCGCTTTGCTGCGCTCGCTCGGGTTGTCCCGCCAACTGCTCGCTTGTGCCCTGGGCTCGGTCATCGGCCGCCTCGCCGGCGTCGGTTCCGAACGCGCCGCCAACCGCTGGCTGCGCAGCGAGTCCGCCCTCGGCGAACTGCTCGACCAGCCCTTCGAGCCGATCTCCCACATGCAGCTCTACCGCGCCTCCGACGCCCTCGTAAAGGACCGTCAGACGATCGAGCAGCAGGTCTTCCAAACCAGTCTGTCGCTGTTCGATTTGCAGCCCAGCATCACCCTGTTTGACCTCACCAACACCTACTTTGAGGGCGAGGCCCTGCGCCAGCCGCTGGCCCAGCGCGGCCATTCCAAGGAGCGGCGCTCGGACTGCCCCTTGCTCACGCTCGCCTTGGTGCTCGACGGCAGCGGCTTCGTGCGCCGTTCGCAGGTGTTCGCCGGCAATGTGCAGGAGGCATCGACCCTGCAGGACATGCTGGAGCGGCTGGGCGCGGGGCGCGGCGCGCTGGTGGTGATGGACCGCGGCATCGCGACCGAGCAAACGCTGGCCTGGCTGGACGAGCAGGGCTACCGCTACCTGGCGGTCAGCCGGGAGGGCCAGCGGCGCTTCGAGCAAGCCCGGGCGGAGTCTGTGCAGACCGCCTCGGGGGGGCAGGTGCAGGTCGAGCGGGTGCTGGGCGAAGACGGTCGGCAGGTGCGGCTGTACTGCTATTCGCAGGCCCGGGAGAAGAAGGAGCGAGCGATCGAGGATCGGCGGGCGCAGCGCTTCGAGGAAAGCTTGGAGCAGTTGCACGCGGGGCTGTCGCGGCCGAAAGCGCGGCGCAAGCTGGCTGCGATCCAGCAGCGCCTGGGGCGGCTGCAGGAGCGCAGCAAGGGCGCTTCACAACATTACAAGGTCACGCTGGAAACGGACCAGAGCGAGCAGAAGGTGACGGCGGTGCGCTGGCAGCGGCAGCCGCTAGAGGGCTCGCGGGCGACGCACCCGGGGGTGTACAGCCTGCGCAGCAACGACACGAGTTGGGAGGCGGAGGCGATGTGGCGGGCCTACGTGGGCCTGACGGACGTGGAAGCGGTGTTCCGCAGCCTGAAATCGGAACTGGGCCTGCGGCCGGTGTACCACCACAAGCCGGAGCGCTCGGAAGGGCACCTGTTCATCACCGTGCTGGCCTACCAGGCGGTGCAGGTGATCCGGCGCAAACTGCGCCAGCACGGCGAGCACTCCAGCTGGGCGAGCTTGCGGCAGGTGTTTGCCACGCAACGGCGCGTGACGACCACTCTGCAGTGCGCTAACGGGCAGACGCTGCACGTGCGCCAGACGACGCAGCCGGAGGCGGAGTTGCAGCAGTTGTACGAGGCTCTGGGGATCGACGAACTCCCCGGCCAGACCTGCAAGATCCTGCTCTGAATCCGGCCCCAATTTCATTAGCGCGCACTTTGTAGTGCAAGTCGCGCTTTCTGGAGCGGTCTAACTCCCTGTTAATCAATCACATCCTAAAATCCAATGTTAAACATGGGCCAACTCCTCGAGGACCTCCGCGCGGATGAAGTCGCCCGGATGCGAAGGGGTCATGTTGACGACGATACCGGTGGTAGCCATCTGGTGCAGGAGAGACGAGCGAGCCGGGGGCGGGTCGCAGCTCGCTCTCGGACCGCGGGCAGTCTGCTGGCCGAACTCTCGCCTACGCGGATCCCCCGCGTGACCGCCGTCCCTTTAGAAACGGGCGACGATGAGCGCTTGGACGACCAAGACCCCGATCCAGTGCCCCGAGTCGAGCACTGTCAGCTTCGCCTTGGCTCCTTGGAAAGCGTTGTTGGTGGCCATCGAGGTCACGATCAATCCGAGCCACAGGATGACGGCTGACCGAATGGCGCCGAGCGAACTCATGCCCTCCGATCCCTGCTGATCGAAGTGCCAAGCCAGCACGGAGCCCATCACCAACAGCGACACGAAACTGGTGACGAATGGAACTGCCGACCTGCCCTTGATATCCTGCTCGGACTTGCCGATGGCATCCAGCCAGTGCTTGCCCAGCAGCGTGTAGTAGATCGCGCCGAACGCGAACCCGGCAATGGCCCCCAAGAGGACGCCTACGAGATTGATGCCTGCGATGGTCAAAGTCTCTCCTTGGCGCTTCCAGCCGATACCGTGAGTTGGCCGACACTAGGGCCCGTTTCGAGAAAGCGCCGCAAGCATCATACTCGCACTGCCGGTGTCGGTCAATGTCACGAGCGGCTCCGCGTCTGCCTGCTAGGGCTGATAGAGATGGGGTTCGCGGCTTTCCCTTGAGTCCGTTGCAAGGCCGCTTGGCACGCTTGAAGGCGAATGCGTGCCGGTTGGTGGGCGGACTGCGGGTCTCTCATTGAGACGCAACCACACCCGGCAACTGCGGCTCGGGCCACACGCCGGGACTCAGCTGGCTAGACACCTCGTTCGCGCTACGGTCCGTTGAGCCGTACAATACTGGGCGCAACCATCGCGCGAACGCTAGGCTTGGCGATCGGTGGAGAGTAGGAGCGGCGACCATGACTTATCCGAAATTGAATTGTAAGTTACTGATATTCCTTGCCTTCGCGACTTCGCTCGGGGCTGCGGACGCTAGGCCGCAGGGTGAGCCGATCCAACTCTTCGCCGGCAAGAGCATGGAGAATTTTGACACGTTCGTCTTCGGCCAAGGCTTCAACCACGACCCGCACGGGGTCTTCCGAGTGGTCGACGGCATGATTCGCGTCGAGGGGATGCCCTACGGGTACTTCGTCACCAAGGAAGAATTCGGCGACTTCGTCTTGCATGTCGAGTTCAAGTGGGGTGATGCCACGCACGGTCGCCGCAAGAACAAGGCCCGGGACAGCGGCATCCTCTATCGCGCCATCGACCTCAAGCGCCGCGCCCAAGCCGCCAAGTCGAATGGCACGATCTGGCCCGAAGCCTTGGAGTTCCAGATCATGGAGGGCGGCACTGGTGATGTCATCCTGCTCGGCGGCGCCCAGATGACTGTGAACGGTGTCAGAAAGGGCGGCAAGCTCGGCATCCAGATTGATCGGTTTAACAAGACCGACCTAGGCCGCGTCGATGGCTGGCCGAAGCACTACCGGGAACCGGCCGGCTTTCGGGATCCGAACAATGAAGTCGAGAAGCCTCACGGCGAGTGGAATCTTCTGGAGATGGTCGCCGAAGGCGATCGCGTCAAGTACTGGGTCAACGGCGTGCTCGTCATGGAGGGTCAGGAGGCCAGCTTGGCGAAAGGCAAGATCCTGTTCCAATCGGAGGGTTCGGAACTCTATTTCCGCGGCATCAAGGTCTGGCCCCTGCCGGCCCGCGGGCAGTAGGTCTCGGGCCGGCGCGAAACGAATCTTTCGGTTGAGCCGGACACCTCCTCTCCATGCCGTCCGATCAGGCCGCTATGGCGACGACGCGTCTCGGCACTGGAATCCCAAGCAGCGGCGGGCGGCACCACCGGTACCAGCCCCGGCAGGCGCGGCTGGGCTAGCGCTTGGCAGGGATCGCTAGCCGGGTCGGGCGGTATGATGTGCCGTATGAGTCAATTCGGTTCTTCGTTCAGTCGCCGCGACCTCTTGCGCATGGGCGCCGCGGCCTCGGCGCTGCCTTGGGCCTGCTCGACCTCTAGCCAGACCGAGGGTGCCGCCAAGCGGCCCAACATCATCGTCACGATGGCGGACGACATGGGTTTCTCCGACATTGGCTGCTACGGTGGCGAGATCAACACACCGGTGCTGGACAGCCTCGCAGCGAACGGCCTGCGCTTCCGCTCGTTCTACAACTACGCCCGCTGCTGTCCCACGCGCGCCTCGCTGGTAACGGGGCTCTATCCGCATCAAGCAGGCGTCGGGCACATGATGAGCGAATTCCGCAAGGATGGCGAGCCGATTCCGTCCTACATGGGCAATCTCAACAAGAGCTGTGTCACCTTCGCCGAGGTTCTGAAGTCGGCCGGCTATACGACGCTGATGAGCGGCAAGTGGCACGTCACGCCTGCGGAGGGTTCGGGCGAGAAGGTAGACCGCTCGAACTGGCCGATGCAGCGCGGGTTCGACAAGTTCTTCGGCACAATCCACGGCGCCGGATCGTTTTACGATCCGCCGTCGCTCACGCGCGGGAACGAGCCCGAAGATCCGGGCCCTGACTTCTACTACACGACCGCGATTGGCGAGAACGCCTCGCAGTTCATCGGCGAGGCGCTCGACGAGAACCCGGATGCCCCGTTCTTCCTCTATATGCCCTTCACTTCCCCCCACTGGCCGCTGCACGCCCCGGAAGAGGCTATCGCCAAGTACAAGGGACGCTATGACATGGGCTGGGACGCCCTCAGGGAGGAGCGCCTGCAGCGCATGCGCGAAATGGGGGTGCTGGACGGGACGGCAGGCATGAGCGACCGCGATCCATCCCAAGTGCCGTGGGAAGAGGCGCCGGACAAGGAATGGCAGGCCCGCCGCATGGAGGTTTATGCGGCCCAGATCGAGCTGATGGACGAAGCGATCGGCCAGGTCGTCGACACGCTAAGGGAGCGTGGCGAGCTGGACAACACCTTGATCCTGTTCCTTGCCGACAACGGCGGTTGTGCAGAGGAAGCGCGCGAGAGCTGGAAAGCCCTTCACATCCCCACCGAGACCTACGCCGGCGAGCCGGTCGCGGTCGGCAACAACCCCGAGATCATGCCGGGAGCCGAGGAGGACTACCAGAGTTATGGCATCCCCTGGGCGAACGTTTCCAACACTCCCTTCCGCTACTACAAGCACTATGTCCACGAGGGTGGGATTGCGTCCCCCTTGGTGGCGTACTGGCCTGCCGGGATCACGTCGACAGGCGGCTGGACAGACCATGTCGGCCACTTGATCGACATCATGGCCACCTGCGTGGACGTTGGCGGAGCCACCTATCCCGAGACGTACGGCGGCAACGCGATCCAGCCGATGGAGGGGGCCTCGCTCGCACCGGTCTTCACGGGAGACTTGGCCAAGGGCCACCCCGAGGGGCTGTATTGGGAGCACGAGGGCAACCGCGCGGTGCGCAGCGGCAATTGGAAGCTCGTCTCCAAGTGGTCCCAGCCCGAGGACGGCCGCTGGGAACTCTACGACTTGGAGCAGGATCGCAGCGAATTGAACGACCTCGCAGCCGAGATGCCCGACAAGGTGGCCGAGCTGGTGGGTATGTGGGACGCTTGGGCCGAGCGCGTCGGCGTGATCGAGTGGCGCTCGTGGGATCCTCGCTGAGGCCCGCCGCCCGGCGCTAATCGCTGCTCCAACGCGCTTGGAACTCTCGGTCCGGCCATGTACTGCATCGGCATCGCTGGCCGCTCTGGGTCGGGCAAGACCCGCGTGGCGGCGGAACTGCTGCACCTGTGGCCGCAGGCGGGCGTGCTCGCTACCGATGCCTACTACCGCGATCTTTCCCACCTGAGCGCAGCTGAGCGGGGAGCGGTGAATTTCGACGCCCCCGCGGCGCTGGACTGGGAGCTTCTGGTCGCCGATCTAGCGCGGCTTCGTTCCGGCGCTTCGGTGAGAGTTCCGCGCTACGACTTCGCGACCCACACGCGGATGCCGGAGCCTGCCCCGCTCGCCCCCGGCGAGGTCTTGATCGTGGAGGGGCTGTTCGCCCTGTTCGACCTCCGCGTCCGCAAGATGCTGGATCTGGCGGTGTTCATCGATGCGGGCGAAGAGGAGTGCTTGCGCCGCAGGATCGAGCGCGACGTCGCCTGCCGGGGCCGGAGCGAGGCGTTCGCGCGAGCGCAATGGGAACGCCACGCGGCCCCGATGTACGAACGCCACGTCTTCCCGACCAGGGCCTGTGCCGACCTGCTCGTGGACGGGACCGCGGCGCCGGCTGGCTCGGCGCGCTCCATCGCGGACGCGCTGGCGCGCATCGCGACTGGCTCTAAAGCGCGCTAGCTACACTCGAACTAATGATCCGGCTTGCGGGAGCCCGTATGCGATACGGCGATCGGATCCTGTTCGACGAGCTGGACTGGTTGGTAGCGCCGGGAGATCGGATCGGAGTCGTCGGCGGTAACGGCACCGGCAAGTCGACGCTGCTGAAGATCATTCACGGCAGCGAGCATCTCGATCGTGGCGAGATCGAGCGACAGAAGAACATCCAGGTCGGATATCTTCCCCAAGAGGGGCTGGCGTTCTCGGGCCGCACCGTTTTCGAAGAGTGCCGGAGCGTCTTCGACGAGGCGATCTCGTTGGAGGCCGAGATGGAGGAGCTGACCCGCAAGATGGGCGAAGTGGATCCGTCGGCGCGGGAGTTCCAGGCGGTGATGGATCGCTACGAGTGGTGCACCGACCGCTATCAAGCCCTCGACGGGTACAGCAAGGAAGCCCAGGTCGGCACCGTGCTCGGGGGCCTTGCCTTCGCCCGCAGCGACTGGGACCGTCCCTGCGAGGAGTTTTCGGGCGGCTGGCAGATGCGCGTCGCGCTAGCCAAGCTTCTGCTCATGAAACCCAACGTGCTGTTACTCGACGAGCCGACCAACCACCTCGATCTGGAGGCGCGGAACTGGCTCGAGGACTACCTGTCGAACTATCCGCACTCCTTCCTGTTGATCTCGCACGACCGCTTTTTCCTGGATGCCACGGTGCGCAAGATCGTCCACCTCTGGAATCGCAAGGCTCATTTCTACACCGGCAACTACACGAAGTTCGAGAAGCTGCGCGACGAGCGCATCGCTCAAGTCCGCGCCGCCTACCGCAATCAGCGGGCCCGGATCGAGCAGGTCGAGGCCTTCATCAACCGCTTCCGCTACCAGGCGACCAAGGCCAAGCAGGTGCAAAGCCGCGTCAAGGAGCTGGAGAAGCTGGACCGCATCGAGGTCCCGCCGGAGGAGAAGACGATCCACTTTCGCTTTCCCCAGCCGCGGCCCTCCGGGCGGGTGGTGGTGGAATTGGACACGGTGGCCAAGAGCTACGGGGACACGCATGTCTTTGACAATGTCTCGCTGCGCATCGAGCGCGGGGACCGCATCGCGCTGGTGGGCGCCAACGGGGCGGGGAAGTCCACCCTGATCCGCATCTTGGCAGGCACCGAGCCCCTAACGGCCGGCACGCGGAAGGAAGGCTACCGCGTCGGGATCGACTACTTCGCGCAAGACCAGTACAGGGAGCTCGATCCCGACGCCGTCCTGATCAACGATCTCGTGGCCCACGCGCCGCTGATGGGCGAATCTGAGATGCGCGGGCTGCTCGGCTGCTTCCTGTTCAGCGGCGACGACGCCTTCAAGCGGATCGGCGTGCTCTCGGGCGGCGAGCGCAATCGCTACGCCTTGGCGCGCCTGCTGTTGCGGCCGAACAACCTGCTGCTGTTGGACGAGCCGACCAATCACCTGGACATACGCGCAAAGGACGTGTTGCTGCCCGCCCTGCTGGAGTTCGAGGGCACCATGGTGTTCGTCTCGCACGACCGCTACTTCATCGACCGGCTCGCCAACAAGGTGATCCACATCGAGGACGGAGATGTCGAGGTTTACCCAGGTGGCTACGAGGAATTCCTCTGGTCGCGCCAGCGGCGCGCCGAGGACGAGCCCGAGCGAGCGGCGCCAGCCTCGAAGAGCAAGGCGCCGCCGCCCCGAGCCGCCCGGCAGGGCGCGGGGAAACGGCGCATGAATCCTTACCGGGCGGAGAAGATCCGGGTACGGATCAGCGCGATCGAGGACGAGATGGCGGGCTTGGAAGAGGCCTGCGACAAGCTGCAGGCGGAGCTGGCCACGGCTGGTTCCGACAACACCTTGCGACGGCGCGTGCTACATGATCTGGAGGCCAGCCAGCAACAGATGCAGCGCCACGAAGAGGAGTGGACCGAGCTTTCCGAGCAACTTGTGGCTGAAGCGGGCTAGGCGCGCTGCCGAATGAGCTAAGATTATGCCGTGCCTAGCGTGCTGATGCGCATCGCGGCGGCAGCGGCGCTGCTGGTCTGCGGTCTGTCCGCGGCAAAGCTCCCGGAGTGGTACACCCGTGAACTCCCCGACGCCGAATTCCAAGCCCGCTTGGTAAGGGACGCCGCGGAGATCGAGCGCGTCGCTGGCGATAGCTTCGACGGAGAGGTGATTCTGATCGAAGTTCGCGTGCGGCCGCTGTACGGTTCGAAGATTTCGCTGCGGCGCGACGATTTTCTGATGCGCGCGCGCAACAACAACGAAACGTCCCCGGCACAGACCCCCGATCGCATCGCCGGTAGCGCCGTGCTGGACCTGAGCGCCAAGACCAGGGAGTCAGCCCCGGACCTGTTCGCCGACGACACCGGGCCAATCTGGGGCGGGGTGCCCGGCACGGGGTCACGGCCCCGGCGCCTGGGCGGCCCGCCGGATCAGATCGGCGGCGGCCGGTCTTCCGAGGAACAGGTCACGGCCACGCAGCGGTCCGCGCTGGAGAGTTCCGGGGCCCCGCGCCTGCAGTCGCTCGAGCTGCCGCTCGAGTTCGAGGACGAGCCCCGCGCAGGCTTCCTATATTTCGAGATGCCGGCCAAGATCAAGCGCAAGCACCTGGAATTGAGTTACGATGGAATCTTGGGGGAGTTCCTCATCGAATTCAAGAAGCCCGAGTGAATTCTCGAACTCTCTGACGCGCCGCGACGGTCTGTTCTGTCAGACGAGGTATGGGCCGGCCGGTCTGGCTGCCCGTTTCCAATCTGTAGCTCGAAGCACTAGTGCTGAAACAGCCACATGGGAGCATGCGTACTTCGTTCCTGAGACCGGTAGCCAGCCTAGCGCGCCACCGTGGATTCGCCGCCTACACCTGTCTATGCGCCCAATCGGTCTGACACTGCTTGCCGCATTGCTAGCCCTGTCCCTGGCTGCCCCGTTGGCAGCCCAGGACGGTGGCTCCGCAGAGCGCCCGGACCCGGCGGCCGGCCCGGCGGTTCCGGCAGACGCCGGCGAATCCCGCCTTGGCGCGCCTGTGGCGCCGTACCTGCTGGCACAGGCCGCTCAGCAGGCCCCCTCGCCGTTTGAGGACATCCCTCTGGAACAGCCCGACGCCCCCTCCCCGTTCCAGGACGTGGAGGAGGCGGAGGAAGCGGAGCGCAGGCCCGACGAGGAGATCGTCGAGGCAGTCGAGTTCCGCGGCACGCGCCGCATCCCTCGTGACAACCTGGCCGCTCGGATCTTCACCAAGCGGGGCGACCTGTTCGATTCCCAGACCTTGCGGCGCGACTTCATGGTGCTGTGGAACACCGGCTACTTCGACGACCTGCGGCTGGAGATCGATGACGGCGAGCAGGGCAAGATCGTGCGCTTCGTCGTCACCGAGCGGCGCGTGGTCCGCACGATTCGCTACGAGGGCAACAAGTCGGCCACCCTGTCCGACATCCTCGAGCGCTTCAAGGAGCGCAACGTCGGCTTGACGGTCGAGTCGCGATACGATCCCACGACGGTCAACCGCGCCACCTTCGTGCTGCGCGAGCTTCTCGGCGAGCGCGGCCGGCAGTATGCGGAGATCAACCCGGAGGTGCGCCAGATCCCGCCCGCCTCGGTGGAAATCGTCTTCAACATCGACGAAGGCCCGAAGGTCAAGGTCGGTGAGGTGCGCTTCGACGGCCTTGACGTGATGAGCACCAAGAACGCCCGGCGCGCCATGAAGAACACCAAGCCGCTGGGCATCCCGCGCAGCTTCGTGCTGGAAAACCTGTTCAAGCGCACGTTCGACATCCGCAAGCTGGAAGAGGACAAGGAGCGCCTGCGCAACGCTTACCAGAAGCGCGGCTACTTCAAGGCGAACGTCCTCAGGCACGAACTGGACATCCAGGACGCGCCGGCGCGCGGGACGTTCCTGTTGCCGTGGTCCATGATCTTCAGCAAGCCCAAGAAGGTTGCCGATATCGACCTGCTGGTGGAAGAGGGACCGCGCTACGCGCGCGGCTTGCTCAGCTTCACCGACGTGGAGCTGTTCCGCGTGCCGGACCAGGTGCTGGGGCCGGTCTTCGCGATGCAAGAGGGAGCCATCTTCGACATCGAGAAGCTGCGCAAGGGAATGGAGAACCTCAAGAAGCTCTACGGGGAGTTCGGCTACATCGACTTCGTGGCCGAGCCGAGCTTCGAGTTCCGCGAGGACGAGGACCCGCCGCTGATCGATCTCAACCTGGCCGTGGACGAAGGCAAGCAGTTCTTCGTGCGCCGCATCGAGTTCGAGGGCAACAACACCACCCGCGACAAGGTCATCCGGCGCGAGCTGCTCATCGACGAGGGCGACATGTTCAACACGCGCCTGTGGGACGTGAGCATGCTGCGGCTGAACCAGCTCGGCTACTTCGACCCGATCAAGACCGAGGGGCCCGAGACCGACACGGTCGTCACGCGCAACACCCGCGACGGCTCGGTCGATCTGACGCTCAAGGTCAAGGAGCGGGGCCGCAACATGATCAACCTCAACGGCGGCGTGTCGGGCTTCGCGGGCAGCTTCATCGGTTTCGGCTACTCGACCAACAACTTCCTCGGCTTGGGTGAGACGCTCTCGTTCGACGCGCAGCTGGGCAGCCGCGAGCGGGTCTTGCAGTTCGGCTACACCGAGCCCTACCTCTTCGACAAGCCGATCCAAGCGGGATTCACTGTCTTTTCGAGCCGCTTCAGCTTCAACCAGGCCCGCGAGGCTTCGATCTTCGCTGGCGCCAACCTGATCCCACTCTTTGACCAGCTCGGCAAGGAGAACATCCTCGACTACCGGCAGAATTCGGCCGGCTTCACCACCTTCCTCAGCTATCCGCTGCGGCGCAGCTTCGCCCGGCTCAGCTTGACGTACAGTTTCCGCCGCTCGAACGTGGTGACCTTTTCGCAGTCGGCCTCGAACCTGTTCACCTACCTCAACTTCGAGGGCGTGTCCGGCCCCAACTCGCTCGAGGGCATCACCACCAGCCAGATCACGCCGGGCTATTTCTACAACACGGTCGACCATCCCATCACCCCGTCCAAGGGCAAGAGCCTGTACGCCAGCGTCGCGGTCGCGGGCTTCGGAGGCAACGCCCGGTTCATCCAGCCGACGGTGGAAGCGAAGTACTTCCGGCCTCACGGCGGCCGCCGCACCATCGCGATGCGCGGGCTGATCTCTTTTCTCAGCGGCTACGGAGGGCGCGTCCCGCCGCCGTTCAACCGCTCGTTCATGGGGGGCGAGAACGACGTGCGGGGCTTCCAGATCTGGTCGATCAGCCCGATGGTCTGGATCCCGGACTTCACCGCCGTGCCTGTCTACAACGACAACGGCGTGGCGCGCACGCAGGTGCAGATCGTCAACGGCGTGGAGGAACGCGTCCCGCTGAGTACCGAGGTGCCGGTCTACCGCCTGAACTTCCCCGGCGGCGACACGCGCTTCGTCTACAACTTCGAGTACCGCATCAAGTTGTTCGGACCCGTAGTGCTGGCCCCGTTCTGGGACATCGGCTTCAACAAGATCCTGCGCAAGGACCAGGTTCGGCTCAACTCCGGCCGTGCCCTGGAACTCAACAAGCAATTCCCCCAGGCCGGCTTCCAAGAGCAGATCGGGATCATCGGCCCGACCCAGAAGATGCGCAGCTCGACCGGCATCGAGCTGCAGGTCATGATGCCCGTCGTGAATGCCCCGTTCCGCTTCTACTGGGCCTACAACCCGATGCGCGTGCAGGAGTTCCTCAAGCCGCCGATCGTCGCGGACCGCTCGCTGTTCCCGAATTACCAGTCGTTCATCGAGGCGGTGCGGCCGGTCGGGACGTGGTTGCCCTTCTTCGAGCGGCGCTCGATGTTCCGCTTCACCATCAGCCGAACCTTCTGAACCGGGCTGCCGGCGCGCTCGCGTCGGCTGAAGTCCCGAGAGTCCTTTCCAATCCACAGATGAGCATGAGGAGGGGCGGAGGAGAGGAGCTGGGGAGAAGGCGATTATAGCGGCAGGGGGGAAGGGGTCGCAGGGGAAGGGGAACCCCTTCCCCCGTGCTAGGGGCACAGGGTTGGCAGGGCCGCGGGTGGCGGAGGGGGGCCGGTGGGCTAGCCCACCGGCCAGTTTCTGTGCCCATACAGTTAGCCCCCTGGAATTCCCGGTTTCCAATCCGAAATGAGCATGAACGGCCTGGCCCTCAGGCCGCGCTAGCGGCCTCCCCCCGGATCACTCGGAAGAGCTCGTCGCGGGCCTCGTTGAGCCGCCGGGCCGCCTCGTTGTCGCTGTACTGGTAGGCCTGCTTGTCCAACTGGGCGAAGTCGATCCCGTCGCGCAGGAAGCGCTCCGCGTCCGGCAGCGATTTCAGTTTCTCGTACGGCGTCATGATGTCCTGCCGGCGGTAGCGCTTGCGCAGCTTGCCCTTGGCATCCACCTGCTCGCAGGGGAAGTAGCACGGGCGGTGGTAGTTCAGGTACGGCGTGAGCACGTCCCGGTTGAACGCGTTGAGCCGCTCGGCGTACCGCCCGGCGATGTGCCCGTAGCCGAGTTGCTTGCGGATCACGGTGCCGTTCTTCGACTCCGCCAGCGCGTTGTCGTTGCAGTGCCGCGGGCGCGACTTGGTGAACTCCTCCACGCGCAGCTTCTCCAGCAGGCGCGCCACTTGGTGGTTGATGTACTCGGAGCCGTTATCGGCATGCACGCCCAGAATCTCGAACGGGAAGGCCTCCAGCATGCTCTCCAGCAGCGGCAGCAAGTAGCTCTCCGCGATCCGCTCGGTGCTGCCCACGCCTTCGAACTGCGTCACTTCGTCCACCGCATTGATGTGATAGACCCCCTTGACTTTGTCCAGGTCGCCTTGGTGCACCGAATCAATCCGCAGGTAGCCCGGCCGCCCCTCCGGCCGCGGCCGCCGGCGCTCGCCGATGGCCACCTGCGTGGGCCGCGTGGGCTGCTGCGCGCCCAGCCTTTGCACATACCTGCGGCTGTGCCGCAGGTTGTACAGGTGCCCGTTCGACAGCCCCGCCAAGCGCTCGAAGCGCGCGTCGCCGAACAGCTCCCAAGCACGCTTGAACAGCGCCAGCGTGGCGGGTCCGGACAGCCTCCCGTGCAACTCGTCGGTCTCGGCCAGCAGCTCGACGTCCGCCGCCGTGTACTTGCGTCGGAACGGCTTGGCCGCGCCTCGGCGCCGGTCCGCCAGTTGGCCCTCGGCCAGGTAGCGCCGGATCAGGCGCGTCAGCTGCGACTGCGACAGCCCCGTGGTGCGCTCCAGATAGCTGCGTAGCAGGCCCCTGTCCGCCCTAACCAGCTTCCAGTACGCGAAGCGCCGCAGCACCCGTGAGAGATGCTCGTAGGCCTGCTTGCGCTCCAGTGCCAGGGTGGCCCCCGGCGGGGTGCTGGCGAGGAACTGGCGCACATCGTCCAAGCTCTTGTGAGTTTCCAAATCGAGCTGCAAGATCACCCTCCGATGATCCCCACACCCCTTCTAGGGCCCCCTTCATGCTCATTTCACGTTGGAAACAAGCCCTCCGTTCATGCTCATCTCTCATTGGAAGAGACTCCGAGCTGCTCAAATGCCGATTCGTGCTACGCTGGAGATGAGCCCGGCGAAACCGAAGCTGTCATGGGAGACACAGGAAAGATGCTAGAGACGTGGCGGAAGTCCCCGAGCGGCCTGCGGGCCGCTGTGTGCCTGATCGGCGCTCTGGCCGTGCTTGCCGGCACGGCCGCTGCGCAGACGTCGATGGCGCTGTTGAACGTGCAGGAGGCCATCCAGAGGACGGCCGAAGGCCAGCAGCTCATCAAGCAGCTCGAGGCCAAGTACGAGCCCACGCGCCTAAGCCTTGAGTCGAAGAACGCTGATTTGGCCAGGAAGCGCGACCAGTTGCAGAAGGGTGCCAACACCATGAGCGACGAGGCCCGCCGCACGCTGGCAAGGGAGATCCAGAAGGCTGAGACCGATCTCCAGCGCGAGGCCGAGGATGCCCGCGGCGAGTTTGGCCAAGAGCAGAACCAGCTGTTCAATTCCGTCGGCCAGAAGATGATGGCGGTCATCGACAAGTACTCGAAGGAGAACGGCTACCAGATCGTGATGGACATCTCGAATCCGCAGGGTCCGATTCTGTACGCCGTCAACGAGGTCAACATCACGGCCGCAATCATCACCGCTTACGATGCGGCACATCCGGTCAGTGGCGCGGCACCCGCTGAGTAACGAAGCGCCCAGACCACGCGGCAAGTTGGGAGAAGGCACGACGCACCGCCTTGGCGGCGTGCGTCACACCCGAGAATCATGCGAGACCAATCTACTCGTCGGCCGGCGAGGTTCGGCAAGGGGCACCGTTCTAGGGCGGGTTCCAACGGCCGCGGCCAGAACGGGGCGCGCGGGCGCTCCGACGGCGGCCGCCGCAACGTGAACGGGAACAGGCTGTCCAAGAACGGCGGCAACCGCGGCGAAACGGCCTTGTGCATCAAGTGCGGGCATCCGGCCACCGATGGCAAGCTCTGCGCCTTTCACCGGATGCTGCTAAACACGTTCCGCAAGGAAGTGCCCGAGCAGGATCCGCGCCGCTTCCAGTTCTAGCGGCAGCCCGCCACAGCGAGGCCCGGGATTCGCGCCTTGCCTCCCGGCTGTGGCCTGGCGAGCGGATCGCCAGCCTGCATGCTCTCCGACCGGCTGCGAGAATGAGGGAACATGCTAGGCCGTAGGGGGATCGAGCGGCTCGCGCTCTGGGTGTGCCTGCCGGCGCTCCTAGCGGTGTTGGTGGCGACGTGGCGCCTGTGGCAACACGTGGAAACGCTCGACGACTCCTTGATGCAATCGAAGCAAGTCGAGCTCGAACTGCTGTCCGATGTGCGCAATGCCGTGGGGCGGGAGCGGCTGGCGGGCCGCGCGCTCGACCGAGCGCTGCAAGATCTCGAGAGCGCGCTGTCGGAAACCAGGAGGGTGCGCGCCGAGGCCGACGAGGCACAGCAGGATTCCGAGCGCAATGCCCGGATCGCCGAGCGTCTCAGGCAGCAGCGCATGGACGAGCTTGACCGCATGAGCGAGGCGTTGAGCCGCATCGCCGAGACCGACCGCACGCCGATGGGCATGGTCGTGCAACTGAGCGAGGACTCGTTCCTGTTCGATTTCGACAGCGTCGAGCTGCGGCCGAGAAGCCGCGAGATCCTCAGCCGCATCGCCGGCGTGCTGCTGGCCTCCTACGGCTATAAGATCTACATCTACGGCCACACCGACGACCAGGGGGATGCCGCCTACAACCAAGCGCTGTCGGAGCGTCGCGCGGACTCGGTGCGGGCCTATCTGGTGGAGGCGGGCGTGCCGCACGAGATTCTGGAGTCGAAGGGCTTCGGCAAGTCGAGCCCGCGCCTGCGGGGAACGTCTAGGCAGGCGCGGCAGAAGAACCGCCGGGTCGAGATCGGCATCGTCGACACCGTGGTGGAATACACCGGTGAAGTCCCGGCCGGGCCGCTGTCCCGCGACGTGAAGGAATGAGCTGGCATGGCCGTCCAAGCGACCTTTGCGCCAGAGCACGATCCGATCAGCTTTGAGATCGCCGCCGAGATCCGCTATGGCGATGCTCTGGCAGCTGCTCTGTCGCAATGCTGGCGCAGGGCGCCGGCAGCTCTGACCGTCTATCTGACGGGGCTTGTTGCGTTGATAGTGGCGGGATATCTGTCCGGGGGCGCGCTTGCTTGGCTGGCCGCTGTCGCGGCCATGCCGGGGGTTGCGGCTGTAGCGTTCGCAGCCGCGACGGCGCGGCTGGACTTCAAGCGCGGCGGCGGCAGGCCGCTGCGCATGCTATATCACGTCTGCGGCAGCGGCGTCGAGATCCGTGCTGCGCGGCGGAGCGACTGGATCGCGTGGGATGACCTGTGGGAAGCGAGCGAGACACGGCGGAGTTTCCTGCTCTCGCCTTCTCCGGGCGAGCAGTACGTGATTCCCAAGCGGTGCTGTGACGCAGGCCGCGCCGAGGCATTGCGGGAGTTGCTTGGTCGTGCCCTTGCCAGCCGCAAGGGCCGCCGCTCAGGCGACCTCCAAGCCTGACAGGCACCTGCGCAGGATGTCCAGAGCAGTCTGGACGGCGAGCGTTCGAACGCGCGTGCGCCCGCGACCGAACAGACGCCTGGCGGAGCGGGCTCCGTTGGCGTCCGCCACCGCGAAATAGACCGTGCCGACGGGGTCCGCCTCGGTCCCGCCGCCCGGACCGGCGTAGCCGGTGACCGACAAGCCTATCGCGGGCTCTCCCAGCGTGTCTGAGGCGCGCTCCCGCGCCGCCGCCGCCATGGCCACGGCCACCGGTTGGCTGACCGCGCCGTGGGACCGCACGACGGCCTCGTCGATTCCGAGCCATCCGCTCTTGGCGGAGTCGCAGTAGCTGACGACGCTTCCGGCGAAAAACTCGGAACTGCCCGCCTTGGCGGTCAAGGCGCCCGCGAGCAGCCCCCCCGTGCAGCTCTCCGCGACCGCGAGCTTGGCACCGCCTCGTGCCAGCAATGCTGCCGCCGTCTCCGCTAGCGACCGCCCGTCCTCGGAATAGATCGCGTCGCCTAGTTCGCTGCGGATCGCTTCTCCCAGGCCCTGCACCGCAGCTTGAGCCTCGGCTTCGCTGTTTCCCTGACCGCGCAAGTGGACCTGGACATCGCCCGGAGACGACAGGATGGTCGTGGCGATTTCCGTGCACGGCGCGTAGATCGGTGCGATGCGCTGCTCGAGATCGGACTCGCCGATACCCGCCACCCGCAGGACCAGCGTAGAGAAGCGCTGCGAAGGGGCGTGGGATGCCAGCAGCGGCAGGCAGGCCTCGGCAAACATTGGCTCAAGTTCCCGGGGAGGGCCGGGAAGTAGGATTAGGACGCCGTCGTCGTCCTCAAGCCACTGCCCGGGGGCCGTGCCACGAGGGTTGTCGAGCTTCAGCGCGCCGTCCAGCAAGTACGCTTGGCGCTTGTTCACCTCTGCCATGGGACGCTTGAAGCGGCGGAAACGCTCCCGGATCTCGTCGACCACCGACTCGTCCAGCACGAGCGCGCGCCCGGTGGCGTCGGACGAGGCCTCGCGGGTCAGGTCGTCAAGGGTCGGCCCCAGGCCGCCGCTCAGAATCACCAGGTCGGACGTACGCCGGGCTCGGCGGATTTCTTCCGCCAGCGAGACGCGATCGTCGCCGACCACGGCCTTGCGCGCCAGGGCGATTCCAAGCTCGCTGAGCTTGTGCGCAAGGTATAGCGAGTTGGTGTCGAGCTTGCTCGGCGTGAGTAGCTCCGATCCGACCGCGATCACTTCGGCTTGCATGGGTTTGCACGAGCGCGGCTTGCCAGCGAGGGTCGGCCGCAGCTGCTTGTATCAGGGCAGTTCAGGAATGCGGTAAATGCTGCTACCGGTCGCGATCACCATGCTCTTGTCCGGCGCGAATGCCAGGCCCACGATGCCGTGCCCGGACACCACGTGTTCCACGCCGCCCTCGGATTGGTCCGCTTCGGCGTCGGTCACGCGGAAGATCCCGCGGTTGCCTTCAAAGGACGCGCATACGTGCAGGCGCCCTTGCGAGTCGAATGCGATGCCTTGCGGCCGCCCGAATCCGTGCCACCAAGTCATGACCGCGCCATCTCCGTTAATGCGCTTGACCACTTCCGAACTCGAAGTCGACGGAGCGGAGACGTACAGCAGCTGTTCACGCTCGCAGAATGCCAGGTGAAATGCCGCCACGGAGGGCTCCAGGGTCGCGTACACGAAGATCTCGCGCTTCGGATTGATCTTGAATACTGTCCCGGTGCGGTCGCCTACGTAGACGTTGTCGGAGCCATCGACGGCCAAGCCGGTCGCGACGCCCATTCCCTCGGCGAACACCTCCACCTCAGCGTTGGGCGAGACGGCGTACACTGTCCCGTCGTGCCTGCTGGTGACCAAGAGGGTGCCATCGGCCTTCAGCGCCAGACCGGTAGGGTTGATGATGCCCGACAGGAAAGCGGTTACCTCGCCCCCGGGCAAGATCTTGAAGATCGATACGGGCACCTTCTTGCCGCGTTGCCCGCTAAAGGTGGTGATGATGCTGCCGGATTCGTCGACGACCGGATTCGCGACGGGATGTACCTCGTTCGCCAGCCTTCTTCCAAGCGAGAACTGCCCGGGGGCGCTGCTGCCTGCCGCGGTGAAGACTTTGATGGCGTCTGACTCCGCCTCCTCCGGCACGTTGACCACGAGTCGGCGGCTCGCGCTGACGACTAGCCTGGCGGACAGGCTGCCGACCTCGACGGAGGGCTGGCTAAAGTCGGTCCCAGCGAGCGAAGATCCGCGAATCTCTAGCGTCCCGCCGGGAATCGCGGCCGGTGGCGTCACGTCTTCGATGCGGGGCAGCGAGTTGGCCATTCAAGGGAGGTCGTTGCGCGGTATCAAAAGCCGAGCCAGCGGACAGCGGCGACTCCAATCATAGCGCAGGCTCCCGCGCCAATATCGTCGGCGACCACCCCCTTGCCGCCGGCCAGCGCCTCCAGCCGCCGGATGCCCAGTGGCTTGGCGATGTCGAGCGCGCGGAACAGCACCAGCGCCGCTATCCACTGAGGCCACGAGCCGCTCGCCGCCGCTGACAGAGCGATCCACTGCCCGACAACTTCGTCTATGACCACGACCGAAGGGTCGTGCGATCCCAGCCGCGTGGCGGCGAACTCGGATGTCTTGACCGCGACAGGTATCAGCGCCAGGGCGGCGATCCCCAGAGCCCAGGCAGGCGCGCCAAGTCGATGCACCACGAGCCACGCCATGGCCCATGCTACGACCGAGCCGGCCGTTCCGGGGGCAGCGGGCACGTAGCCGCTGTAAAACCAAGTGGCGAGTGTCATCGCCAGGCGCTCAGTCATCCCTGCCACGCTCGCTTCCGCCGCTATCGGGAGGGATCTCCCACTGCTCGTCGGCTTCCGTTGGCCGCGCCGGAATGGCGTACTCGCCGGTCGCCCAGTTCGCTAGGTCCTGGGTGCGGCAGCGGTCGCCGCAGAACGGGAACTGGCGCGATGCGGGATCGGCCGGCTTGCGGCAAATCGGGCAGATGGGGGTGGACTGAGCCATCGGGTCTCGCTATCGCGGCGTCCTATTGCAGGACCGGCAGCGGATTCGGCCGCGGGCTAGCTGCCGGACGCGTGATCTGCTCGACCTCCGCGAAGAGGTCGTAGTCGGCCGAGCGCGTGATTCTGGCGATCCCCAGATCACCGGGGCGCGGATTCGATGCTTCGGGAAATCTCGTGAGGTAGGTCTTGCCATCGATCTCCTCGGCTTGCGTCTGCAGCCGACCCTCCCAGAGCAGGTCCGTCTCGCCGGAGAGGCCGCCGACCAGCACAGGAAACCGTCTGCCCACCAGGGCGCGCTTGGATCGGCGGGAGATCCTCCGCTGCAAGGCCATCAGGCGGCGCTGGCGATTGTAGATGGTCCGCCTGTCAACCTTGCCCGTCAGCGCAAAGCTGGCGGTGTGCTCGTCGTCGGAGTAGCGGAAGCAGCCCACATGGTCGAATTGCGCCGCTTGCAGGAACTGGCAGAGTGTCTCGAAGTCACGCTCGGTTTCGCCCGGGAAGCCGACGATGAAGCTGGTGCGGATAGACACGCCCGGGATCGTGCGCCGAATCCGCTCGATCAGCCTGAGGAAGATATCTCCGCTCGCGCCCCGCTTCATGCGACGCAGCACGCTCGCGCTGGCGTGCTGGAGCGGGATGTCCAGGTACGGGCACAGCGCATCGTGGCACGCTATGGTGTCCAGCAGCCTGTTGCTGACCCGGTTCGGGTAGGCGTAGAGCACGCGAATCCAGCCCGCGCCGTCAATGCGGGCCAGCCGGTCCAGCAGGGTCGGCAGGCCGTCCTTGATCCCGAGATCGTCTCCGAATGCCGTTGTGTCCTGACCGATCAGGTTGATCTCGCGCACGCCCTGTCCGAAGAGCCGCTCGGCCTCGAGCACGACAGATTCGAACCGCCGGCTGCGAAAACTTCCCCGGAACTGGGGAATGATGCAGAACGAGCAGGGGTGGTCGCAGCCCTCGTTGATCTTTACGTAGCTGAAATGCCTCGGCGTGGCGAGTCGGCGGGGGGTGAGATCGTGGTAGAGATAGCCCCCTGCGGGAGGCGCCGGCGGCGCGGTCGCCCCGCCCTCGCAGTGATGCACGATCGACTCGAGTTCGTTGGTGCCGAGGACGGCATCGACTTCCGGGATCTGCTGCTGCAATTCGTCGCGGTAGCGCTCGACCAGGCATCCTGCCACCACCAATCGGCGGGCCCGGCCGATTCGCTTGTATTCGGCAGTCTCGAGGATGGAATCGATCGACTCCTGCTTGGCGGGCTCGATGAAGCTGCAGGTGTTGACAACCAGTGCCTCGGCTTGGCCGGGATCCTGCGTCAGCTCGTGGCCGCGGGCCTCGAGCAATCCCATCATGACCTCGCTGTCAACCAGGTTCTTCGGGCAGCCCAGGCTAATGAATCCGATCTTCATCTGTCCCGGCCCTGAAGGTTGCGGGTGCCGCGATCCGGCCCCACTCGCAACGTGCCGGCCGAGACAGCTTGGCGCGGGTCGGCGGGCCGCCCACGAATCTATCTTATTATGCGCGCCGGCCTCAAGGCTCGATTCGACCGTCTCGAGCGCTCTAGCCCGGGGCCGGCCACCGGGGGCCAGTCCGCCACATCGCCGGCGCGACTTCCGCTCGGGCAGGCCGGACGCGTCCCGCAACTCGCCAGCCTCGCGACCTCGGGTTTTCGGGTCCGAGGCTCGGGCGAAGCACCGCAGATGCCTACGCTACAATGCCAGTTTGATGCGTGTTGCCATCGGGGCCGACCACGCCGGCTTCCATCTCAAGCAGGAGATTGCCAAGCTGCTGGCCGCAGACGGGCACGAGGCGTTGGATGTCGGAGCACATACGCTGGACGCGGATGACGATTATCCGGACTTCGCGATCGCGGTCGGCGAGAGCGTTCGAAACGGAGAGGCGGACCGGGGCATCGTCGTTTGCGGAAGCGGCGTCGGCTCCTCTGTGGCGGCCAACAAGCTCAAGGGCGTGCGCGCCAGCGTCTGCCACGACACCTATTCCGCAGGCCAGGGCGTCGAGCACGACGATCTCAACGTGCTTTGCCTAGGCGGGCGGATCGTCGGGATCTCCCTAGCCACGGAGCTGGTGCGGGCGTTTCTGGGCGCGACCTACGACGGTGGCCAGCGTTTCGCGCGTCGCTTGAGCAAGGTGCTCGACGCGGAACGCCGCGGATGATGCCGGCGAGTTCCGGCGCCGCGGACGGGCGGTGAGGTTCTCGTGGAGCAATTGCAGAGCCTGCTCTATTGGATTTCGAGCGCGTTCCTGCTGCCCGCCATGGTCGCGATCGTGGGTCTGTTCGTCTATGCCACGTACCTCGCCGGGGGCGTGCTGGCCGAGAGCTTCGACCGTCGCGCGAACCGCGAGGCGCTGAGGCGCCTGTACGAGAGCGAGCCGACCTTGGAGCGCTTTCTGAGCTTGGACTGGAAGCTCGCGCTGGGTCGCTTCGCCAACGGTGCCAGGCTGCACCCCGAGCGCCTCGACAAGATCGTCGGCGACTTGGAGAATGACCTGCGACGAAGGGCCGACCGGCTTTCGGTGCTTTCGCGCACGGGCCCGATGCTGGGCCTGATCGGCACTCTGATCCCCCTGCAGCCGGCCCTGGCCGGCCTCGCCGCTGGCGATATGCAATCGATGGCGTCCAATCTTCTGATCGGATTCACGACCACGGTGGTCGGCCTGATCGTGGGCGGGGCAGCGTTCGCGCTTGGCGTGCAGGTGCGTCACTGGGGGCGCCAAGATCTGACCGAGATGCACTACCTGATGGAGGTTTGGTTCGGCGAGACGAGCCGGGAGGAAGCGCCAGATGCATAAGAACTCGGGCCGAATGCCGCGCCGCCGCGACTGGATGCGGCGGGCATCCGCCGCGCTGGACTCGGGCGAAGACGGCGACCCGCTAGGCGGAGTCGTGAACCTGTTCGACGCCAGCATGGTGCTCGTGGTGGCGTTGATCTTGGCGCTCGCCGGCAGCGCGAGTCTCGCGGAGGTGGCCGCCCGCATGAGCACCAGGGACATCACGATCGTTACCAACCCGGGTCGTCCCGACATGGAGATGATCGTCAAGCGCGGCGAGCGCATCGAACGCCTCCGCGCCAGCGAAGAGCGGGGCGCCGGCCGCGGCCAGCGCCTCGGGGTGGCGTATCGCCTTGAGAGCGGCGAAGTCATCTACGTGCCCGAAGCGGAATGAGCCGGGCGGGGTGGTACGCTGAAGTCTCCGGGGTTCGGCTTCTTGACCCGCGTTGCCACAGCCAGTCTCAGCGAGGAGATGCTCGCGCTGGAAGACGCATGGGGCGCGCACAACTATCATCCGCTGCCCGTGGTGGTAGCCCGGGCCGAAGGGCCGTGGGTCTTCGACATAGACGGGGCGCGCTATCTGGACTGCCTGAGCGCCTACTCGGCTGTTAACCAAGGTCACTGCCACCCTCGCATCCTGCAGGCGCTGAGGGACCAAGCCGAACGGGTTACCCTCACGTCCAGGGCGTATCGCAACGACCAGCTGCCTCTTTTCTGCAGGGAGCTGGCGGAATTGTGCGGGATGCAGATGGTGCTGCCGATGAACACCGGGGCGGAGGCTGTCGAGACCGCGATCAAGACCGCTCGCAAGTGGGCCTACGACCGCAAGGGCGTGGAGCCCGGCCGGGCAGAGATCCTGGTCTGCGAGAACAACTTCCACGGCCGCACCACCACGATCGTGGGCTTCTCCTCCGATGCGGACAGCCGACTGGGATTCGGCCCGTTCACGCCGGGATTCCGGTCGATTCCCTTCGGTGACGCCGACGCTCTTGCGGAGGCCATCACCCCGGACACGTGCGCCTTCTTGGTCGAGCCTGTGCAGTGCGAGGCGGGCGTGCTGATCCCGCCCGCGGGCTACTTGGCCGAGGCGGCGCGGATCTGCCGCGAGCGCGGCGTGCTGCTGGTCGCCGACGAGATTCAGACGGGCTTGGGACGTACCGGGGCCCTGTTCGCCTGCCAGCACGAAGGAGTGCAGCCGGACGTGTACGTGCTTGGCAAGGCGTTGTCCGGCGGCTTCTACCCGGTATCTGCGGTGGTCTCGAGTCGCGAGGTGCTGGGAGTCTTCTCTCCCGGCACGCATGGCTCGACGTTCGGCGGCAATCCCTTGGGCTGCGCGGTAGCGCGGGAAGCCTTGCGCGTGCTGGCCGACGAAAACCTCGTGGAGCGTGCGGCTGTGCTGGGCCGCTGGTTCTTGGATCAGCTGCGCACGCTGTCTCACCCTGACATCGTGGAGATTCGAGGCGTGGGCTTGATCGCCGGAATCGAGCTGCGGGTGCCCGCGCGGCCAATTTGCGAGCGTCTGCAGACGCTAGGCATGCTGTGCAAGGAGACCCACGACCGGGTGATCCGGATCGCTCCGCCGCTGGTGATCGAGCGCGAAGAGCTGACTTGGGCGATGGACCGCCTGCGCGAGGCTTTCGCGCGCTAGCCGATCGCGCCTGTGCCTATTGCAGGTAGTCGTCGAGGTTGATCCGTAGCACGGCCTCGATCTCGGGCGAGTTGATGTTGTCCATGGTGACGACGTGCGTCTTGGTGTCGATCCGCTTCGGCGGCGTCTCGCCGCGCAAGGCCGTCAGGATGGTCTGAACAGCGCGCCGCCCGATCTCGAACGGATCTTGGACGACCAGGGCGCTGATGACGCCGTCGCGGAAGTCGCCTTCCAGGGTGTCGGTCCAGTCGAAGCCGACCAGCTTGACCTGATCGACGAGTTCTCGGTTGCGCAGCGCGGTGGATGCGCCCACGGTGGCCGGTTCGGCGGAGGTGAACATGCCATCGAGATCGGGATGTGCCGTGAGCATGTTCTCGGCCGCGGCCAGCGCCAGCGCCCTGTCCGACTGGCAGTACTTGAAGTCGACGATCTCGACGCGCGGATACTTCTTGGCGAGCGCTTCCTCGAAGCCACGCTCCCGCTCCATCGTCGATGAGGATCCCGGCACGTTCTTGACGACGGCGATCTTGCCGGACCGGCCAAGGATCTCGGCCAGCTTGTCGGCTGCCTGGACGCCCGCCTCGTAGTTGTTGCTCGACACGAACGAGACGTACTCGTCGGTGTTGATCCCCGAATCGAAGATCGTCACGGGGATGCCCTCCCTCGTGGCGCGCTCGACCACCGATACGAGGGCGGTGGCTTCTGTCGGAGCGAGCACCAAGCCATCCACGCGGGAGTTGATCATCGCTTCCACGATTTCGATTTGGCGGGAGAACTCCGTTTCGGCCGACGGGCCCTGCCACTCGATCGCGACGCCGGCCTCTTTGGCGGCCTCGTCGGTGCCGGCGCGTACCGCGATCCAGAACTCGTGGGCGACGGCCTTCGGCACCACTCCGATGCGGACCATGTCGGACCGATTGCAACTTACAGCGGCCGCAATGAGCACTGAGGCCAGTAGAGTGAGCAGAAAAGTCTTGCGCATGACGCTGACTTCTATGTTCGTTGAGACACCAGCGCGTTGCAACCGTGCGGGTGGAGTTGTCAATGCGAGCGTTGTCGGCTCGTTGGTCGGGCCACGGCTTCGTGCGGGGCCCAGGACCACGGCATGGCGCGCTAGCGGGCCGCTCCGGCGCGGAGCGCTGCCCGCCATGTCGAGCAGTTGGCAAGAGCCGTGTTGCCTTGAGACAAGACAGTCCCAGCTCGACATTCCCAAGAACTATACTTGTCAACACGGCTGTCCGGCTTACGGCCATTATCGGTCTCATAACCCACTATATTTCAAGAAGTTGAACGGTTTTTCTTGATGTGAACGACTTCAGCGGCCTGAGCCGTCTCTGCACAATCTATCGTGTTCTTCACGCCTCCCACCATGGTTGGCGACCAGAACCGATGTATTCCGGAAAGCTCGTCTTCGCCCAAGTGATGGCCCACCTGCCCCTGCACACCTTGCATCGCTGTGTGCAGCGCTACGGTGGCGACCGTCGCGTACGCTCCTTCTCCTGCCTCGACCAGTTCCTCTGCATGGCGTTCGCCCAGATCACTGGTCGGCGCAGCTTGCGCGATCTCGAGATCGCCTTGCGCGCCCACAGCAGCAAGCTCTACCACATGGGCATCCGCGGCGGCATCGCCCGTTCCACGCTGGCGGACGCCAACGAGGTGCGTGACTGGAGGATCTGGCAGGACTTCGGCCAAGCCCTGATCCGCATCGCCCGCCCCATGTACCGCGACGAGGATCTCGGCCTAGAACTCGACAACACGGTCTACGCGCTCGACTCCTCCACCATCGACCTGAGCCTGAACGCCTTCCCGTGGGCCCGCTTCCGGTCCACCAAGAGTGCCGTCAAACTCCACACCCTGTTGGACTTACAGGGCAACATCCCGACTTTCGTGCGCATCTCCGCTGGTCGCCTGCATGACGTCAGGATGCTCGACGAACTGCCGCTCGAACCCGGCGCCATTTACGTCATGGACCGTGCCTACATCGATTTTCTGCGCCTGTTCGGCCTCCACTCCGCCGCTGCCTTCTTCGTCGTCCGGGCCAAGTCGAACCTGCGCTGGCGCCGGCGCTACTCCCGCCCGGTCGACAAGCAACTGGACCTGCGCTGCGATCAGACCATCCTGCTGACCGGCTCCAAGACCGCCGCCAGCTACCCCCAGCCGCTGCGCCGCGTCGGCTTCCGCGACACGCAGCAGCAGCGCACCTTCCATTTCCTGACCAACAACTTCGAGTTGCCAGCCCGCACGATCGCCGATTTGTACCGCCAACGCTGGCAAGTCGAACTCCATTTTCGCTGGCTCAAGCAGTAATGTTCAGCTAGACATTATTGCTTTCATGGTAAGTTCCCGCTCATGTTGAGTTGATGCGGTAACCCGTTGAGCGGCCAGCAGTTGCCGAACAGGAACTTACCATAACTCGACGGAGGGAAGGCCTCCTCAGAGTGATTCCAGCCAAGTGATCACGGTCTGGTCTGCCTGCCATTCAGCTGGTTGTGCGTCGATGTCCGCAGCCGCCCGGGCCTTCTCGATCGCCTCCCTCTTCGCTGCAAGATCCACCGAGGCATACCGGTTCGTGCTTTCCAGGCTGGCGTGGCCGAGCCAGTGACTGATCGTCACAATGTCGATTCCGCCTTGGAGCAGATGACAGGCCGCGCTGTGTCGCATCATGTGAGGATGAACGGTTCGACCTGCGAGACTGCGGGCCGATTGAGATGCCTTGCAGGCATGCTTCCCAAGGATGTACCGCACGCCGTGTCGACCGAGGGGCTGGCCGTGGCGGTTGCGGAACAGGGGCCGCTCATCTTCGGTCTGCAAGCCTTGCTCCCGCCGCAGGGCTTGCAGCGCCGCCGCCGTCTCGGGCCACAGCGGACACAGGCGCTCTTTGCGCCCCTTCCCGAACAGCCGCACCTGCCGGGGACGCTCCAGTTGCAGGTCGCGTGGGCGCACGTCGAGGATCTCCTGCACCCGTGCACCCGTGTTGTACAGCGCCAATAGCAGGGCGTGGTCGCGACGGCCCTCCTTGGTGGCAGTATCCGGTGCCTGAAGCAGCGCTCGCATCTCCTGCAGGTCGAGATACTCGACGGTCCGTTGCGTGCTCCGCTTCGGCGGCACGGCGAGCAGCTGCTGGCAGAGGCCGAGATGTTCCGGGTAGTTTGCTGCCGCGTACCGCGCGAAGGCATGCAAGGCCGCGAGCCGGTTGTTGCGTGTCGCCACGCCGTTGGCGCGGTGCTGTTCGAGGTGGTCCAAGAAGGCCAGGACGGTGTTTGGTGTTAGATCAGGGAAGTCCAGCGTTGCCGCCGGGCGCCCTAAGCGCTGTTCCAAGAACCGCAGCAGGAGCTTGAATGCGTCACGGTAGCTCAGGACGGTGTGCCGGCTATTGCCGCGCACGGCGGGCAGATAGTCGCCAAAAAAGCCGCGGAGGGCGCGGCCGAGGGAGTTGGGCTGGGCTTCAGGCATGGGATCGCTCCGCGGGTGGATCGAGTACGGTGCGGACGTGTCGCGCGAAGCGCACCGAGGCTTCCTCGACAACCGGGTCGAGCAGGGTCAGGTAGTACGCCGTCGAGTTCACCGACACATGGCCCATGGAGGCCGCCAGCATCGGCAGCTTGGCTTGTGGATCGACCCCGGCGCGGTACCAGCGGAGCAGCACATGGACGGCGTGTGTGTGACGAAGGGAGTGGACGCGGGGCAACCGTCCTTCAGCATCGCGGATGCCGACGGCGCGGAAGAGACTCTGCAGGCCTTCGACTATGCCGGCGCAGGAGTAGGCTTGTCCCGGGCCATACAGGTTTGCCAGCAGGGGCGCGCCGTCCGCGCAGGGGATGCGCTGTCGAGCCTCAAGATAGCGCTCGGCCTCGTGGGCCGCACTGGTGCTGAGCGCCGTCAGGCGGGACTTGTGGAACTTCGACTCCCGTACGTGGAGGGTGCGCTGGCTAGGGTCATAGTCGGTCACGGTCAGTCGGACCAGTTCTTGCTGCCGCAAGCCAGCCGTATACAGCAAGGTGATGGCTAGGCGGAAAACCTCCGCGCGCAGCGGGGAGAGGTGCGTTGGCCGGAGCCCGGTCGCTGCCCGCAGCAAGTCGGCGATCTGGCTTTGGCTGAAGATGAACGGGGGCCGGGGCGGCTCGGCCTTGGGGAAGCCGCCCGGATCGGGCACGAAGCAGTCCGGGTCCGTCCGCTGCTGGTACAGGCACAGGTTGCGGACGATGCGCATGCGGTCTCGTCGCACCCGCGGCGTGATATGGGCGAGCGTCGCGGACCATGCCGCGAAATGGTTCACGGTCAGTGCCGTCGCTTGCCGCGCCGCGAGGCAGCGGTCAAGGTCCGACAGGACGGCGGTTTCCCGCACGCACTGGCAACCGAGGGCCCGCTTGAGGTCGAGGAAGGCGGTGATGGTGGAGGCGATCACCGATCGGAATGTCGGTACAGCCGTCATGCCGACACCCCTGCTTCGGAAGGAAGCTCCAAGGCAGCGTCACGAAGATCCTCCACGCTCAGCCGCAGATAGGACATTGTGCTTCTGGGGTTGCAGTGGCCCAATAGGTCGCCAATAGTCTTCAGCGGGGTGTTCTGGCGCAGCAGGTGAACCGCCAGCGAGTGCCTCAGACAGTGGGGCCCAGACGACCCAATGTCGAGTCCGCTGCGCTGTCTCCAAAGCACAAACGCGCCGGAGATACCCGCGGGGGACAGCGGTGCGACGGGTCGGCGGCTTCGCATGAACACTTCTCGAAACGCCGTCGTGGGCCGTTCGTAGCGCAAATAGTCGAGCAAGGCGGTGCCGACCTCCCCAGTCAGGGGCAGGTGGATCGGTGTGCGTACTTTCGGCCGTTGGATGCTGAACGCCGCCTCGTGCCAGCGAATGTCGTCGAGGCGCAAGCTGGCGATCTCGCTGCGCCGCAGGCCGTACGTAGCTGCCATCAGCAACATGGCGTAGTCCCGCCGTCCTGTCGGCGCGGTGCGATCAATGGCGGCAAGCAAGGCCCGCACCGTTTCCCACGGCAGGGCGCGGGGCAATCGTTCCGCCAGGTACACACGCGGCAGGGCGAGACAGCGGTCCAGACCGGGAGCGGACTCGCTACTGCTCGCCAGGAAGCGCAGGAAGACGCGCACGGCCGAAACGGCACCTTGGAGGGCCGCACGGCCGAGACGCGGCGCGATCGCCTTGATGAAACCCTCAAGTCTTGGAGCGCCGAGTTCGCGCAGGGTTTCGGGCCGGTCGTCGAATTCTAGGAACGCCAGCAACTCCCGCGACAGGCGGATGTGCCTGCGAACCGTCGAGGCCGCCAGTCCGCGGACCTCGAGCAAGTGCTTCTGATACGTCTCAAGCAAACGCTCGCTGGGAGTGGGGGCCGGAACGGCCAGCAAACCCCGTTCGACTAGATAGTCCGCCAGGGATCGCACCAAGGACAGCGAGTGCATGTCGTCGCGGGCACTGGGCGGGCCGAGGGCCAGCAACTGGTGCTTGGTGAGGCGGTTGTCTTGAAAGCCGCCGTGGCGGACCAGCACCGTTTCGAATTCCGGTGCCTTGCGAATCCGGTTGCGGACAGAGTCCAGCGACAGCCCCTTCGCGACAAGCCAGGCGGCGAAGTCTTCCAAGACCGGGCCGAGCAGCGGCAATGGAGTCAGGCGGACATGCGCCTGAGGGAAAAGTTCTTTGATCATCGTGACCTCCTTGACAAGAACTGGCGTCGGCCTCGACGCCGGTCACGAGGGTATGAGAATCGAGTTATGGTAAGTTCCTGTTCGGCAACTGCTGGCCGCTCAACGGGTTACCGCATCAACTCAACATGAGCGGGAACTTACCATGAAAGCAGCATCTCCGGATTCAGCGCTTCCTCGGCACTTCCGAGAACTCGGTCAAAACCCAGATCTGGATCGCGGTCAGTGTCTACGTGTTGATCGCCATCCTGAAGAAGCGACTGGAACTGCCCGACGACCTGTACACCATCCTGCGTGTTCTGGATCTCACGCCATGCATGCAAGTGCCGTTGACCCAACTGCTTACGGAGCAGGGCCCGGCGCTGGAGGAGGTTCCGGACACGCACCAGATGGGGCTGTTCGAGACCTGAGCAGCCCTGCGGGGCGATGCGGCCCGGCTCCTGCCGGGCCAGCCCGTGCCATCGCGGGAACGGCCCGGGACAAGGCTGGAATTCTACACTTTCGGGTCGCCTTGGCCGGCTGCGCTCAAGCACACAAACCATTTAGAATCAACGAGTTGCGGAATCCGAGACGCTCTCATCCGGAAACTCGGCCTACACTTCTTCGTAAAGTACTGATTCTAAAGGCCTTCCAACCGGACAGCCGTGACTTGTCAAAATGTCCGGCACGCCGATTGCAGGGGGCGAGAGAGCAATTCTCGAGGTCTTGGACAGTTTGGTTGGCCAGAGCGAGGTCCGCCAAGCACTGGACCGCATCGGGTCACGGCTTGAAGAGAAGCTCGAAGCGGATCGGTCTGCGCTGCTGGTCTGGGAACCGGTAGACCTTTCGTTGTACGGCGGGCCGGTCCCGGAGGGGATTCGGTCCAGCTGGGTCTTCGTGTTGCGAGCGAAGACCGGCTCGGGAGCTGAACGACATCCCAACAGCATCCAGCGAGTCATGTCGTTCAAGGGCTCAGCCGACTTGCAGACGCAAGTTGGAGAGCAGCCAGGAGAGAATTGGACATCCAACCATCTGGTTAGCCGACCGACTGCTGCTTTGGAAGACCGCTGGCTTTCGATCCCCCGCGGCGTTTGGCACCAAGGCGTCATGGGTGGCGAGAACTGGGTGGTCGTCTCATTCCACACTGCCTTGGCGCAAGACCTTATCGAAGAGCGCCCTGCCAGCCAGAGAGGCGAGACTCTGCAGCGTACCTACATCCCGAAAGGGCACAGCTAAACAGGGCCCTGCCTGCGTGAACGCCCTGTCTGGCGGTGGTCGCAGGTGCTTGCTGGACCTTCGATTCGGATCTTCGCGCGCGCTTCGATTGATGGCGCGCTCTCATTCCGGCATTCTTCGGAGGCGGCTATCGCGTCCGCGATCGATCCGACCGCCACGTCCCTGCAGGGCCGATCTCGACGGGACAGCGCCTGCAATGAGGCGATTCTTCAAAGAGGTCGGTCCTCTCGAGGTGCGGCCAAGGGAAAGAGTCTCAGCGCGCGGCGCCACGTCTGGGGCGAATCCGGTTCCGGAGCGTCTGGTCCATCTTGGAACGCAGCTGGTCCCGTGCTTCCATGTAGTCGCCGGAGTCGATCAAGTTTCGTTGCTCGACGAGAAAGCTCCCCTTGGTCAGTGCGCTCGCCCGGTCCGCGTAGTCGTAGAGTTCCTCGGCCAGCACCCTGCGGCTCATCCAATCGATCCACCGGGTGTAGCGCTGCGTCGCCGTGCGAATGGAGTAGCCCATGATCTCCGGCGCGCTCGGCTCGAATGGGCGTGAGAACTGACTCAAGACCAAGTCTCGGCCTTTGGCGCTCGGGTTGCGCAACGCAGAGGCGAAGCTGCGCCCGTCGAGTCCGTCGGGCGGCGTCAGCCCGGCCAGCTCGGCCAGTGTCGGATAGATGTCGACGTATTCGGTCAGCGCCTCCGTGGCGACGCCTGGCTTGGCCATCCCCGGCGTCCGGACCATCAGAGGGACGTGGGTGTCGAGTTCGAAGTTCGTGTCTTTGCACCAGTGGCCCGCCTCGCCGAGCGAGTAGCCGTGGTCGCCCCACAACACGACGATGGTGTCGTCCTCCAACCCCAGCCGCTCGAGCGCCCGCAACAGCTTGCCGACCTGTGCGTCGGCGTAGCTGACGCAGGCATAGTAGCCATGACGCAGTTCGCGCGCTTGCTCGGCCGAGACACGTTCGTCTTCGGGTACGTCGGTGTAGCCGCCCATCTCGAGGTGATCCGGATATGCGATGTCGGGCGCCCCGTGAGTTCGTTTCTCCGAGAAGTTCGGTTCGAAGACTGCCGGGTCGTAGAGATCCCAATACGATTTCGGGGCGTTGAACGGCAGGTGGGGCTTGAAGAAGCCCACAGCCAGAAAGAACGGTTGCTCGGACCGCGAGATCTTCTCAAGGGTCTCCACGGCGAGCTTGGCCAACTTGCCGTCGGTGTACCCTTCGTCGGGAACGTCGGCCTTTTCGATCGCCGTGCCTTTTGCGCGGTCGCTTCGGCTCTGCGGCAGAACGTAGTTATTCCATCCCTCTAGGTACAGGACCTCGGGCACGGACCACGACTGGGGATCCAGCTCTTTGCGATTGCCGCTGAAGATCTTGCCGAGGCCTTGGGCGTGGTAGCCGTTGTTCTTGAACAACTGCGGCAGTGTGACCAGATTCGGGTGCCTCTCGCGAAAGCGGTTGCGGTTGTGCCAGACGCCCGTGTTGTCGGGCAGGCGTCCGGTCAGGATCGCTGTTCGCGAGGGGCCGCAGACGGATTGCATGCAGTAGGCGCGGTTGAATTGGCGAGCCCGCGTGGAGAGGCGATCGATGTTGGGCGTGATAGCGATGGGGTCGCCGTAGCAACCCAGCGAAGGCCGCAGATCGTCGATCGCGATGAACAGAACGTTCGGCTTGTCGGCGGCCACCGCGGTCAACGACGTGAGCAGGAGAGAGCTGAGAACGCGGCAGGCGAGAGGCACGGACATCCGGATTCCTTCCCTCATTCGAAGAAATAGTTCGGATATTCCCAGCCGCGCTTGCGGGCCCCGGGTTTCGAATCGATCTGAGCTTCGGCCTTGAGGCGCTCAAGGTTGCTTGGGTCGAGCAGTGGGTCCTTCGTCTGCTTGCGCCATTGGTCAAGTTCCCGTTGCAGCTCGCGCAAAGAGCCGGCGTGCGCCGGGTCGTCCGCCAGGTTGCTGAACTCGAAGGGGTCTTCCCGCAGATCGTAGAGCTCGAAACGCGGTGGGCGCGCCATGGCCTGATAGGTCTTGCGGACCTCGGGCGGGGCAAGCACCACCGCGCGGCGTGCTAGCGGCCACCCCCGCACGCAGCGCGCTGCCCGGCGCGTTGGGCACTTGGCAAGAGCCGTATTGCCTTGAGACAAGACAATCCCGGCACGATGTTGCCGGGGACTATACTGCCGGAATGTCCGGCGCGCCGATTGCAGTGGGCGAGAGAGCGATTCTCGAGGTCTTGGATCGTTCTGCTCGCGCAGACCTGTGGAAACTGCTCCAGCGCAATCACCCGGCCCCCGTACTGCCAACTCGCGGCCTAGCCAGACGATATGTTGGTGAACTCATGAAACAGAGCACTAAGGATCTCGGGATCGACGACTGATGGTGCTCGTTTCTGTACCGACCGGCAACGACTCCATGGAATTCATAACAGGCCAGTTACGGAGGAGGCGGAGTCTTCTCCAAATATGTGTCAAGATAGGGACCAAGATTGGCAAGTTAGCCGATGAACCGACTGTTTCGGCGGGAACGGTTGGCTAGGATGGTAGCGCTAAGAGCGTACATCCCTCCGCAGGAGGGACGGGAAAGGCGGCATGAACCTGATTGAATACGAGCAGCATGTGCGGTCCCTCGCGTCAAAACGGGACGGACAACCGATCTTCAACGCATCGGTTGAGCATGCTTCGATCGTCATCCAAAACCTGTTCTCTGAAGCAAGAGGGAGCGTCGATATCCTGTCCGGCAACTGCGACGCCCGTGTCTTCGGAAGGAGGTCTGTGGTGGAGGAAGCGATGCTGTTCCTCGCCTCGTCGGCCAAGAACAGGCTCAGGATCATCTTGGAGGCGGACCACTCCGAGGACAGGGCGATTCATCCGTTCTTCAAGATGTGTTCGGAGTTGCCGAACGCGGAGTTGCGGATCGCGTCCCGGGCGGTGCAAGAGCTATACGGGTTCCACTTCATCGTGGCGGACGACGACAGCTATCGGTACGAAGACGACAAGACGAAAGCAGAGGCGATCGCGGCGTTTGGTCATAGGGAGGGAGCCGAGAATCTTTCGGGGATTTACAACTACTTATGGGGTCAGTGCATGCCTGTCGATATCATTCCCGCGCAGACCTGACACCTAGGTCGCTACAAAGCAAGCGAACTCGCCCATGCAAGTGCTGATTGGTCTGGCCGTGTTCCTGCTGGCCGTGAACTTGGCTTACATCAGGTTTGAGACGTTCGAGCATGGAAAAAGGATCAAGGAATACGCTTTGGGGAAACTGGGCACAGGTAAGGATCCGGCCGCATTGAAGGGGGCGGATTACTACAAGCGGCTACGGGCATGGGCCGGAAAGACGCTAGATGGTGAATCCGAACCTGACGAGAAGACCAAGAAGACCATCTCGCAGCAGCTAGGATGGTGGGGATGCGCGAGTCGTCTCCTGTTCGATAAGGGACGTGACAGGCGCGTGGCCAATTTCACGGCGTGGTTTTCCCTGATAACCGTTCTAGCCGGGACTACGCACGCGAGCGGGCAAATCAAGATTCCCGGAGAAGGCGTCTGGATCGGCGTGCTTTGGGTCTTGCTCGAAGTGCTGACCGTTGTGTCCTTCGTGCTCGTGGTAGCAGGAAACAGCTACATCGCTAGAGCCTTCGCTTTGATTGACGAGGATGCGAAGCATCGAGACACTTTCATGAGCGGAAGGGCCAGCAACGCGAGGACTACTCGCGGCGAGTCCGGGGCTGGCGCTGCATCCGTACGGGAACCGAGGCCGTCGCGGCTCAGACCGTTCCAGCCCCGACGGTCTAGCTAGGAACGGACAGCGCTCACCTACTTGATAGGGAATGATACCGATGACTTTACATCGTGGTGAGAATCACCGTCGCTGGAACAGTCGCGGCGAATTGGAGTATTGCACCATGGACTGCCGCTCGGCTGGTTCAGCTTGGCTGGCCAAAGCGGGAACTGCACGTAGCTCGCAAAACCTATGTCGACTCCCCGAGCACCGACGAGAATCGGCCACTGAGATTGTTGATGGAATCCACGGCTACTCTTCGATAGGTTCGGCGAACGGCGTTGGGAGGCTTGCAACGATCCGGACCGTCTCCACGCTTAGGTGGACGATACGCTTGAACGCGGCGATCAGTTCCAAGGGGTTTTCTTCGAACCAGCCGTTGGGGTCGTTGACGATTCCGCTGTGACTGTCTTTCGTAACTCGGTAACGGTCGATGAACCATTCGAGTGGCGTACGGCCGTTGACCACGTACTTGTGTGCCTCGGCAGGGATTCTCCCGAGACGTAACTTGTCATTGACCTTCAGCTCGGACTTGCCGGCTAGCCAGCGCATCCTCTTGTCGCCGATTTGGCAGTGCCCGGGGCTCAGGCTCTCGCCTTTCGGTAGCAGCACCTTTAGTGGGTATTCCGGGCCGGACTCATAGCCAAGATGCAACTTCATCAGACTCCGGCCAGCCTGGGCGAAGGCGCCAAAGTCAGATGCCAATGGTATACGCGGGAGCGCCTTGGAGAGGTCGGTGGCGAAGCGTTCGCGATACGCTGGCGCGTGGAGTACGCCGTAGACGTACTCGAAGATGAAATCCTTCGTGATCTCATCATCGTCGTAGTGTTGCTGGAACGCGCGAAGTGCCGTGTCGGTGATGTTGTCGACTCGCTCCAGTTCAGTAGTGAACAGTTCGGCGTCGTCAAAGATACCCCCTTGGTCGGGGATAGACCCATCGGGGGAAGCACTGCCCGAACTCGAGGAAGTGGAGGTCGGGCATGGAGTCGGCGACGAGGACCGAGAACGGCTTGTTGGCACCGATTCCGGGGACGCAGATAACGCGATTCTCCGCTGATACCGGTAGCGCGGAAAGCACTGGCCTTTCGCCACCACCTCCAGATCCGGTAGCCGATCGACCACGAGTGCGCAGAATGGCTTCGTCGAGCCGACTCCCGGGACACAGATGGCGAGATTCGGTCGTGCTCCGCTGCTCCGCTGCTCCGCTGCTCCGCTGCTCCGCTGCTCCGCTGCTCCGCTGCTCCGCTGCTCCGCTGCTCCGCTGCTCCGCTGCTCCGCTGCTCCGCTGCTCCGCTGCTCCGCTGCTCCGCTGCTCCGCTGCTCCGCTGCTCCGCTGCTCCGCTGCTCCGCTGCTCCGCTGCTCCGCTGCTCCGCTGCTCCGCTGCTCCGCTGCTCCGCTGCTCCGCTCAGCGAAACACGAATATTTGCCGAAATTCCTGGGAAGATCTTGTCCTGCTGGTACTTTCTCTGTCCAAATGCGAAGTCAGCGTAGAGGAACTCTTTGATGAAGGGACGGTACTGGCCGATCCGGACGTTTTCTTCCGCATATATGGCTCTTTGGTTTCTCCACAGCCTGTGCTTGAGTTCACTATCCCACGAGATGTGGTCTGATTGCGCCAGGGCAAGCCCTGGAGAGGAGGAAGCCATGAGCTGAAACCTTTCATAACGAGCCAGCGGGTTCAACCCCCGCCCGGCAGAGGTGCAGCCCACCAGCCGGGAGCGAGTGTTGCAGGGCGTGCGGCAACGCACGACTTGAAGCGTACACAGCGGGCGGTGAAGCGTCGTTATCGAGCCCCGAGATCGTCAATGTCGGTGCCTTCAGCGTTCAGACCCTGGGGGCAGCACCGGAAGCGCCGCCAGCGGCGAGGCGTCACGGACCGGCCGGGGTCTAAGACCGAAGGCAAAGCCGCAGGATGGCTCGTCAGGGAACCTGGGAGGCCCTGTCCTGTCCACGTGCAGAAGTCGCAATGGGATGCCCGACTACCACAAGGCCCCGGCCCCCGCGGCTGGCCTGCGCCACGGGGGAGCGCTGCGGCGGACACGAATCGACAGGCAAGGCATGCGGTACCGGCTGGCGAAACAATAAGCCGAAGGGACGCAGGGCAGGGAGTCGTAGTGCCTTGATAGTACCGTCAGACGGCGGGGAACCGTGTTCAGCGGGACCCGCCCGAGGGAAGCGAGGCATCTGAAGAGCAGAACCATGCGAGGGAAACGATGGAGCAGACACAGAGCTACACAAACACGTCCACGAAACGAGCATGGATAGCCGAGCAGGCGAGGGCGCACCCGGAACGGGTGTTCAACTCGCTGCACCACCTGATCGACGAGGACTGGATGCGGGAGGCGTACCGCCGCACGCGCAAGGATGGAGCGTCAGGGATCGACGGCGTGAAGGCAGCCGACTATGAGCGCGATCTGGAGGCCAACTTAAAGAGCCTGCTGGAACGCATCAAGGCGGGCCGCTATCACGCGCCGCCGGTGCGCCGACAGTACATCCCGAAAGCGGACGGCAGGCTGCGGCCACTGGGCATCCCGACCTTGGAGGACAAGGTGGCGCAGCGGGCGATCGTGATGCTGCTGGAACCGATCTACGAAAGCGACTTCCTGTCGTGCTCGTATGGGTTCCGGCCCGGACGGTCGGCCCACGATGCGCTCGACACAGTGTACGAGAGCATCGGAAGGCAAGGGCAGACATGGGTGATCGACGCCGACGTGGCGGGCTACTTGCAGTTGTCGTCATACTGCCACCCCACTGATGCGGATCGCCCGAACGGGCCGCGATATCTGCATAACTCCTTCCTTTTCAGTTATTTGCGGAATGATTCAAGGAATCGGCCGACTGCGGCTGCGGCCGACTTGACTCACTGCAACTCGCCTCTTCGGTGCATGTCGGCTCCTTGAACAGGCTCGGATGGTTGTTCTCGGGGAGCTTGATCCGCAATCCGCCCCGGCGTCCTCTTTGGACCGTGACGGCATCCAGCTTGCCGCGCTTGATCCAGTCTAGGACGGTCTGGCGAGACACTCCCAGCCGGGCTGTCGCGACTTGCATCGCTACGTAACCCTCGGGAGCGTCTGCCACGAAGCGTTGACGCAGTTCCTCGGTGAGGCGGATGCGCCAGGGAGCTCCGGGCGTGATCTGATCACCGGCCAGGAACCCGTCATTCAGCATGCGGTGGATCGTGGATGGGGCCACGCCCAGCGCCTTGGCGGCTTGCCGGACGTTGACGAGCTCGCCGTCCGGAGGCGACTCTGACGGCTTGAAGCAGGGGATTTTCCAGTGCGTGCGCAGGCTCGAAACCCGGGACTGGGTGAACCGCAGCCCATGCGCGGTCCGGCGGCCTTGCTGGTTGAGAATCCCGGCAATGACCGAGTCGGGGTAATGCGCCGCGAGTCGGCGCAGCAGCTCGATCGTGTCCTCGTCCGTACGCACGGGTGCGGAACGCTTGCGCGGACGCTCGATGGTGAGTTCGGTCGACAGTCCTCCCCGCCACACCAGACGGATCCGGGCGCGAGGCTCGTTGCGGGGGGCATCTAGGACCACCTCCTCCAGCAGCGCCCGCAGCAGTTCCTTGCGGTCGCGTGCCGTCGTCGTGGGGGCGTCCCAGGCCCGTGGCAGGTCCTCGCCCAGCGCCAGCAGCGCCTCGCGTTCGTTCCCGCTCAGCTCCCGCGGACGCTCCTGCTCGCGCAACGCCAGCTCGGCCCGCTCCCGCTCCAGATCCTCCAGCCGCTGTTCCCACTCCCGCTCCAGACCACGGGCCACGCGGCGGTTCTCCGGATCCACGGCGCGGTAGGCGCGCTCGGCCCTGGTCGCCTCGTAGGCGGCCCGCTCCACCGCCAGGCGCCGCTGCGCCAGGGCGGCGTCGCGTTCGCTCTGCACCTGCTCGATCGCACGCAGCGCGGCTGCGGCTCCGCCGGCCCGGACAGCCTCCAGCACGCTGACAGCCACGGCTTGGTCGACCTGCATCCCGCCGATCTGCAAGCAGTAGGTGGCACGCCCTTCCACGATGTTCTGGCCGGGACAGTGGTAGTTGGGGGAGGAGTTGCGTCCGAGGTAGTAAGTGCGCAGCGCTCGCCCGCAGTTGCCGCAGATCGCGAGTCCCTGTAGCAAGGCGGGTCCCTCTCTCACGCTGCCCCCGGCACTGTGCGGGCGCGGCCGCCGGTTGGCTCCGATGCGCGCCCGGTTAGCCTCGAACGTCTCCCAGTCTATATAGCCGCGGTGATGGCCTGGCAGCAGCACGCGCCATTCCGCCCGGGGCAACTGGCGCACGCGCTTTTGCATGCGGCCGTGCCCGTCGAGATAGCGTTCCTGGCGGGACTTGCCGAAGGCGTACGCCCCGGCGTAGACCGGATTGCGCAGCACTTGGACGATCGAGCTGTAGGCGGGCGGGATCCAGCGCACGTCATCGCCTTTGCGCAGGCGGACGGGGAACTGCAGGCCCTCGTCGCGGAACCACAGCCAGACGCGGCGCATGGAGCCGAGCTTGGCGAAGCGCTCGAAGACATTCCGGATCGCGCGCACCACTTCCTCGTCGGGATGGAAGAGGACCTCGCCGTCCTGCTCGCCCCAGACGAAGCCGACCGGCAGGGTGCAACGGAACTCGCCGCGGGCGGCCTTGTTGCGGATGCCTTCCAGCAGGCGCACCTTGAGCGTGTGCAGCTCGGCTTCGCTGATTGTGCCTTTCATGCCGAGCACCAGGCGGTCATTGAAACAAGCCGGGTCGTAGATGCCGTCAAAGTCGGCGATCAGGGTGTCGGTCAGGGCGCACAGGTCGATCAGGCGGTACCAGTCGGCGTTGTTGCGAGCCAGCCGGGAGACCTCCAGTCCGAGCACGAGTCCGGCGCGACCGAGAGCGACGTCGGCGGCCAGGCTGTTGAAGCCGTCGCGCTTGTCGGCGGACTCGCCGGAGAGGCCGAGGTCCTCGTCGACGACGGTGATCTGGTCGGGGTGCCAGCCCAGGGCTTCGGCACGGGCGGCGAGGGCGTACTGGCGACGCGTGGACTCAGTGTTGCGCTCGACCTGCGAGGGGCTCGACTGGCGGATGTAGACGAAGGCCTGGCGCTGGCGGTGAGCAGGCAGGATGCTGGTTTCAGTCATCGCGCTGCTCCTGTTCGCGAGGCGGCAGGATCGCCTGGGCCAGGATGCGGGCCAGGGCTTGCAAGGCGGCGTTCTTGGTGGCGGGATCGAGCGTCTCCCAGATCGCCTCGGTCGGGGCGGGCGTGTCCTGGAAGGCTAGTGCCATCTGCCGCCGGGGCGGCGGGGGCAAGGTTTTCATCGGGAGTCTCCTGAGCGGCCTGGAGCCGTTGCAAGAGAGCGTCGATGATGGCGCGGGCCCGCAGCAAATCGCCGAGGCGAGCGAGGCTTGCATGGCGACCTGACGAGGGATCCCGATCCTCGGCCGGCACAGCATCTGTCCATGCCGCCGGCACGAAGCGGCGGTCCCCATTGGGGCACAGCAGCAGCAGGGTCAGTTCATCGTTCCGGACCGCTTGAAGCAGGACCGGCAAGGTCCTGCCAGCCAGCGGATGGGACGGTCGCGTGATTGTAGCCGCCTCCGGAAGCTCTTCGAGATGGGTAGTGTGTGGAGTACTACTTCGATAGCATCCCCCATTCCGAAATCCGGGCAGTCCTCGACCTGCGAATCAAGGATGGCGTCGTGAGGCGCATGATCGACCGGTGGTTAAAGGCGGGGGTGCTGGAAGCCGGCACTCTCCATAAGTCGGAAACTGGCACCCCTCAGGGCGGTGTGATTTCACCGTTGATCGCGAACCTGTTCCTGCACCACGTGCTGGACCGCTGGTTTGCCGAGACGGTGCAACCACGGCTGCGAGGAGCCAGCCAGCTAGTGCGTTTTGCTGACGACTTCGTGCTGACCTTTGCCGACGGCGGAGACGGCCAGCGCGTGCTGGCCGTGCTGGGCAAGCGTCTGGGCCGCTTCGGGCTAACGCTCCACGCGACCAAGACCCGCTATGTGGACTTCCGACCGCCGCAGAACGCAGGCGGCCACGAGCCGCACGCCAGCTTCGACTTCCTCGGCTTCACCCATGTGTGGGGCCGCTCAAGGAGGGGCTACTGGGTAGTGCGCCAGCTCACGGCCAAGCAGCGCTTAGCGCGCGGACTGCAAGCGGTCAACGAGTGGTGCAAGAAGCACCGCCACGCGCCACTAGCGGAGCAACAGAAGCGACTTGCCAGCGTGATCCGTGGTCACTGCAATTATTACGGTCTGACGGGCAACAGCAAGCGCCTAGGGCAATTCCGCTATCAAGTGGTGCGTCTCTGGCAGAAGTGGCTCTCGCGGCGCAGCCGCAAGAGTCGCGTCAACTGGGAACGCATGACGGAAGTGCTCCGACGGTATCCCCTGCCACCCGCCAAGGTCGTGCGCACGATCTACGCATCCTGAGCGAAGCTGCCATCAGAGGAACCAAGTGCGGCAACCCGCACGCTTGGATCTGTGAGGGAGGGGGCTCGGTAACGACCCCCTCTACTCGGCATTCAACCGTACGGCATCCTCAGGGTGTACGACATGAGTGTGATGGCCGAGCGGTAGATTGGAGACCGCCATAGAATGCAAGGGTTATGCGCCACTGCTTCTTTCAGTATTTTATGCTGAAAGAAAGGAGGCCCTATGCCCGCTCCCCCCGACCCCGCTGCCCTGCAACAGCGCCTCGACCAGATCCAAGCCCAACTCGCCTCCATCGGCGAACTCCGCCCCGGCTCCCTCAACCGCCGCTTCCTGCGCTGCAACAAGCCCGGCTGCCGCTGCTCCGATCCCGCTCACCCCGGCCACGGCCCGTATTGGTCGCTGACCTTCAAGTCCGGCGGCAAGACCGTCACCCGTTCCATCCCGCCTGAGGCCCTCGAGCGCACCCGCCAACAGCTGGCCGAGTACCAGCGCTTCCGCTCGCTCACCGCCGAGTTCGTCGAACTCAGCGAGCAACTCTGCCACGCGCGCCTCGCCCAAAGCGCCTCCGCCGCAGCCGAGCAGGCGAAAAAAAAACGCTGAGCCAGCGCTTCGCTCCCGACATCGGCGCCGAGATCGACCGCTTCGTCGGCACCGAGCCCGGCGACCGGATCGACTTCGAGGCCGTCGAGACGGCCGTCCGCCGCAGCGCCCTGCAACTCGCCGCGCGCGCCGTCGAGCAGCGCCTCGACGCCGACCGCTCCGACCACTGCGGCCCCGTCCGTGCCTGCCCCGACTGCCAGCAGCCGGCACGCTACGCCGGCCGCCGTCCCAAGACCTTCGAAACCGTGCTCGGCTCGCTCACTCTGCAGCGCGCCTACTACCACTGTCCGGCCTGCGCCCACGGCTGCTGCCCGCGCGACGCCGCGCTCGGCCTTGACGGGGCTTCGCTCTCCCCCGGCGTGCTGCGCATGACCGGCTCGACCGCCGCCCTGGTCAGCTTTGCCGAGTCCTCCCAGCTGCTCGCCGAACTGGCTGGCGTGCGCGTGCCGGCCAAGCAGGTCGAGCGCTGCGCCGAGGCGCTCGGGCGCGAGATCGCCGCCGCCGAGCGTGACGGGGCCTTCCCCGCCGAAGGCCCGTCGGCCCCGACCATGTATCTGGGCTTGGACGGCACCGGCCTGCCGATGCGTGCCAGCGAGACCGCCGGGCGCGCCGGCAAGCAGCCCGACGGCTCGGCCAAGACCCGCGAGGCCAAGCTGCTGGTCGTGTGGACGGCCCAGTCGCGCCACCCCAAAACCGGTCGGCCGATGCGCGATCCGGGCTCGGCCAGCTACTGGGCCGCGATCGAGAGCGCCGCCAGCCGCGACACCGACCCGCTGCCCTCCCCCTTCGCCCGCCGCGTCCGGCGCGAGGCCGAGCGGCGCGGCTTCCCGCAAGCCCAGCGCCGCGTCGTGCTCGGCGACGGAGCCCCTTGGATTTGGAAAATTGCCGGGGAAGACTACCCGGGCGCGATCCAGATCGTAGATCTCTTCCACGCCAAAGAGCACCTGCACACGGTCTCCAAAGCGCTTTTCCCCGGCCAGCCCGAGCACGCCCGACTGTGGGCCGACGTGCGCTGCGACGAACTCGACGACGGTGGCCTCGACGAGGTGCTGGCCATCCTGCGCTCCCACGCCAACGACTGCACCGAAGCCGCCCAGTGCGCCGACTACATCGAGCACAACCGCGCCCGCATGCAATACGCCGACTTCCGCGCCCGCGGGCTGTGCGTTTCTTCGGGCATCGTAGAGTCTGGCTGCAAGTCCGTGCTCGGCACGCGCCTAAAGCGTTCCGGGATGCACTGGACCAAAGCAGGGGCCAATCAGATCGCCGCCTTGCGCTGCTGCATCCTCAGTGGACTCTACGAGGACTTCTGGGCCTACCGCACTGCTCGCCCCTAAGCTGCGCCCCGCTAGCTTGCGCACTCAACGACCGGCACCCCCACCTAAATCACTTTGATGTCGTACACCCGCATCCTCAATAGAGTACTTAGCGTAATCTCGAATTGCCGCACCGTAGTCGTCAACCATCATTCGGGCGTTTTCCGCGCAGGTGTCTCGAGAAAAGTTGTAAACGTACGCGTCTCGCCCTGTCTTGTAACCATTGCTAAACAGCATGAAGATCGCCTCGTCCGACGTTCCGGCCTTGGTCTCCTTCGAACCCATTGGATAGAGCGACTGAAACTCCTCGCTGCGTTGGCCGACCCAGTCGTGATGCTGGTCAGGCTTGATCTCCCGCCAGTCTGCGATACCCGCGATCGATCCCGCCTCACGCACGACCGCAAGCTTCTCCTCGCGCTTCAAGTAGTCGCCGATGTCGTGGTACAGGATCCGGCAGCCCTCGTGCGAGGCGTTCGGGTTGCGCGCGAGGATCGTGATCGCCACCGGCGCCCGAGAGCCCGAGCCGAACACCTTTCCGCCCTCCTTTCGGGAGCGCTCACCCTGCGTACGTTGATTTCCCCGCAGGTTCAGCACCCAGATGCTGCTGAACTCCTCAGTCAGACACGCCCGCACCCCGGAGTCGACGTTGCCGTCGATCCAAGAGCCGTTCGTGACCAACGCGATGACGCCCTGTTCTCCGATTCGGTCCGAGGCCCAGCGGATCGCCATCTTGTATGAGTCATACAAGCTGTTCTTGTTCGTGGATCTCGACCGTGCAGCGTAGGTGTCCGCTATGCGCCCTTCCAGTTCCGGGTACTCCACGTTGGGATTGTCGTCGGACGAGCTTCGCTGGCCTGTCGACCACGGCGGATTGCCGACGATCACTTGGATCGGTAGCTTCTGCTGGCGCTCGGCTCGCTCGCTGTTGCCCGGCAGCCAGTCTCTCGGAAAGCCGGACCGATCCGTGTGCAGGTTGAACGTGTCGGCTAGAACGATTCCCCTGAACGCCTCGTATATGCTGCCGCCGCACCGGCCGTGGTACGCCTCTTCGACGAGAATGGCCGCGATGTAGTAGGCGAGTAACACGATCTCGTTCGCATGCAATTCCTTCGCGTACTTCCGCTGCAGGTCCTCGTCGCGGATCAGGGCCGACTGCAGCAGGCGAGCCGGAAACACACCCGTTCCTGTAAACGGATCGAGAACATGCACCCCCTCGTCGCTGAGTCTCCGCCCGAACTCGTCCCGCAGGACTTGGTCGGCGCTCGCCAGGATGAAGTCCACGACCTCCGGCGGGGTGTACACGATCCCGAGCCGCTCGGCGTCCTTCGCCATCGCGGTCGCAAAGAACGTCTCGTACAGTTCCAGCAGGACTCTCTGGCGCGCGTCTGCGTTATCGAGGCCTCTCGCTCGACGCTGTACGTTTTCATAGAACAGCTTGAGATCGCGGGTCTCACTCTCAAGCCCGAATTCGGCGAAATCCTCCGTCAGAGCGGTTAGGGCCTGTGCCACGGGATTGTCTGCGGCGAAGTCGTAGCCCTCGAACAGCGCTTCGAACACGGGCCTCGTCATGATGTGCTGTGCCATCATCTCGACGGCGCTCTCCCGGGTAATCGCTTCGTTTATCGACGACTTCAGTTCTCCGTGGAAGTCCGCAAACCACTCCCGCAGAGCCTCGGTCTCTGGATCGGCCAGCAGTCCGCCGATGCGCTCGACTAGCCGGGAGAAGATATCTGCGATGTCCTCCGCCCAGCGCTTCCAATACTGGCGATCGCCGCACTTTTCGACGATCTTGGCGTAAAGGGCATCTGGCGGCAGGTCGAGCGGCGGAAACGGCAGCGTGTGCTGTTCGATGTCCTTGTCTGGGTCCGGCTCCGGTCCGATGAATATGACTCGCTTGGTCTTCTCCTTGTTGAGGTCAATCTGATTGATTTCGGCATCGAGGCGATCATCGTGGGAGCGCAATGCCCGCAGCACTCCCCACACGGTGGCGAAGCGCTTGTTATCGTTTAGCGCCTCGACTGGATCGGTGTTGGGCGGGATTGCGACAGGTAGGACGATGTAGCCATACTCCTTGCCCTGTGCCTTTCGCATGGCTCGGCCTACGGCCTGGACGATATCAACCAAGCTTGTGCGGGGTTCCATGAATAGGACCGCATCCAGCGCTGGCACGTCGATACCCTCCGAGAGGCAGCGTGCATTGGATAGAATTCGGCAACCTCCTTCGGTTGTGCCCTTCAGCCAGTCGATCTGTGCCTTCCGGTCAAGGGCATGGTGCTGGCCATCGACGTGATTCACCTCCAGCCGTAGGGCTGCTTCCCTTTCCGCTTCAGGGAGCTGTTGAATCGCCTCGGCGATGATGCCGGCGCTATGCTCCGCCATCCGTTTCGACGATAAGATCCTGCTCGTGAAGGCGATCGCCCGCCCCAAGGGCTGCAGATCACCGCCGGCAGCCCCTCGGTCTTCCGGATCTTGGAGTGCTCGCCAGCACCCGACGATCTTGGCAGCGTCCGTTAGATTGACTTCCTTGTCGTTCTGGTCGATGTAAGCTTGCAACGCACCGGTTGCCCCCTCCTCGGATGCGGCCAGGATGACGACCTTGTAGTCCGAGAGGAGCTTCTGACCGACAGCCCGGGAAAACGGCAGCCGGTGGAACTCTGGCCCGTAGATGAGCTCGTCGTCCATCGAGAAGACTCCTATGGACTTGTCCTCAGCCTTCCGCTTCGCTCCCTCTGCGTAAAGGCGAGGTGTCGCAGTCATATACAGCCGCTTGCAAGCGCGAATCCGGTGCTTGTCATGAATGCGCACGAACGGCGACGTACTGTCTCCGGGACGCTCGATGCCTGTTGTCCGGTGCGCCTCGTCACATAGCACAAGGTCGAATTCCGGTGCGCCCGCTTCCTGTGCTTTTTCCACCAACTCGATGGACTGGTAGGTGCTAAAGACCACTGTCATGGCGTCTGCCGATGCGGACTGCAACGTGTCCGAGACCTTCTGTGGATCCGTAGTGACGGGAATCTCAAGCTCCTGCAGCGAAGCGTCCTCATCAGTTTTCCCCGCCCGCGTGTCCGAGCAGATCCCGATATACCGATGTGGCACTTTCCGTTGCTCAGCCCATTCGCGCATTGATTGCTGCAGGAGCGATATCGACGGCACGAGATAGAGCACCCGCCGACCTATGCCAGCGATGGACTCTGCGATCCGGAGAGCAGTAAATGTCTTCCCCGTTCCGCAGGCCATGACCAACTTGCCGCGGTCGCCTCTCTCGAACCCCTTCCTCACGTCGTCGAACGCAGCCTGCTGGTGTGGCCGCAGGGAGAACGGCTCGGACCGGACCTTTAACTCCTCGGGCTTCTGCCCTACTAAATCGGGCCAATCGATTGGGCGGTCTGCGAGGTCGGCGAAGTGCAAAACCTGACAGGGAGTCTTTAGGTTCTCGATGGTCGTCTTGGCAGTTTTGCCCCACGTTGCTCCTGTATCCACGATTAAGCGTGCAGTGAACGGATCGCGATCCGATTCCGCGAGGAAGGATTGAATGTGCGTCTTCTGAATCTTGGTGCTCGGTGCGAAGCACTTGCACTGTATTGCGCAATACCCGCCGTCGTGCTCCTTCGCCACGAGGTCGATGCCGGTGTCCTTTGCATCGAATCCCGATTCCCGCTTCGACCATTCGCCGTAAAGCCAGACGCCCGAAAATCGATCTGAATAGAGCGGGTCTGTGATGAAGTAGCGCTTCATGAGTCGCTCGAACAGCCTGCCTTGGGAGAACATCGTCTCGGCTTCTTCCCTGATGTGGTCCAGTGCCCGTTGGAATCCCTCGCTCATCAGAGTCGAGTTTGACACCCAACGGGCACACACATCAACCGGCACTCTGGCTATGTGCCGGGTCTCCAACGACTGGCTGTCAATGGACGAAGGGCCGAAGCTTGCCATTGCTAGCCGATTGGCCAAGCCAAGTGTGGATATCGCAGCCTCGTGGCTGACTCCCGCGAGAGGCTTGGGGTGGCCCCAGTCCTACAGCGTCCGCGTCTTCCAGTTCGTTATGGCTGCGGCAGTGTTACGGTGCCTCTCCCGGAGCGAATCCGGTCCCGGAGCGTCTGGTCCATTTCGGAGCGCAGCTGGTCCCGTGCTTCCATGTAGTCGCCGGAGTCGATCAAGTTTCGTTGCTCGACGAGAAAGCTCCCCTTGGTCAGCGCGCTCGCCCGGTCCGCGTAGTCGTAGAGTTCCTCGGCCAGCACCCTGCGGCTCATCCAATCGATCCACCGGGTGTAGCGCTGCGTCGCCGTGCGAATGGAGTAGCCCATGATCTCCGGCGCGCTCGGCTCGAATGGGCGTGAGAACTGACTCAAGACCAAGTCTCGGCCTTTGGCGCTCGGGTTGCGCAACGCAGAGGCGAAGCTGCGCCCGTCGAGTCCGTCAGGCGGCGTCAGCCCGGCCAGCTCGGCCAGCGTCGGATAGATGTCGACGTATTCGGTCAGCGCCTCCGTGGCGACGCCTGGCTTGGCCATCCCCGGCGTCCGGACCATCAGAGGGACGTGGGTGTCGAGTTCGAAGTTCGTGTCTTTGCACCAGTGGCCCGCCTCGCCGAGCGAGTAGCCGTGGTCGCCCCACAACACGACGATGGTGTCGTCCTCCAACCCCAGCCGCTCGAGCGCCCGCAACAGCTTGCCGACCTGTGCGTCGGCGTAGCTGACGCAGGCATAGTAGCCATGACGCAGTTCGCGCGCTTGCTCGGCCGAGACACGTTCGTCTTCGGGTACGTCGGTGTAGCCGCCCATCTCGAGGTGATCGGGATAGGCGAAGTCGGGCGCCCCGTGCGTTCGTTTCTCCGAGAAGTTCGGTTCGAAGACTGCCGGGTCGTAGAGATCCCAATACGATTTCGGGGCGTTGAACGGCAGGTGGGGCTTGAAGAAGCCCACAGCCAGAAAGAACGGTTGCTCGGACCGCGAGATCTTCTCAAGGGTCTCCACGGCGAGCTTGGCCAACTTGCCGTCGGTGTACCCGTCGTCGGCAACGTCGGCCTTTTCGATCGCCGTGCCTTTTGCGCGGTCGCTTCGGCTCTGCGGCAGAACGTAGTTATCCCATCCCTCTAGGTACAGGACCTCGGGCACGGACCACGACTGGGGATCCAGCTCCTTGCGATTGCCGCTGAAGATCTTGCCGAGGCCTTGGGCGTGGTAGCCGTTGTTCTTGAACAACTGCGGCAGTGTGACCAGATTCGGGTGCCTCTCGCGAAAGCGGTTGCGGTTGTGCCAGACGCCCGTGTTGTCGGGCAGGCGTCCGGTCAGGATCGCCGTTCGCGAGGGGCCGCAGACGGATTGCATGCAGTAGGCGCGGTTGAATTGGCGAGCCCTCGAGGAGAGGCGATCGATGTTGGGCGTGATCGCGATGGGGTCGCCGTAGCAACCCAGCGAAGGCCGCAGATCGTCGATCGCGATGAACAGAACGTTCGGCTTGTCGGCGGCCACCGCGGTCAACGACGTGAGCAGGAGAGAGCTGAGAACGCGGCAGGCGAGAGGCACGGACATCCGGATTCCTTCCCTCATTCGAAGAAATAGTTCGGATATTCCCAGCCGCGCTTGCGGGCCCCGGGTTTCGAATCGATCTGAGCTTCGGCCTTGAGGCGCTCAAGGTTGCTTGGGTCGAGCAGTGGGTCCTTCGTCTGCTTGCGCCATTGGTCAAGTTCCCGTTGCAGCTCGCGCAAAGAGCCGGCGTGCGCCGGGTCGTCCGCCAGGTTGCTGAACTCGAAGGGGTCTTCCCGCAGATCGTAGAGCTCGAAACGCGGTGGGCGCGCCATGGCCTGATAGGTCTTGCGGACCTCGGGCGGGGCTGCTTCGATGACCTCGGGCAAACTGCCCTCGATGTGGTGCAGGGTGAACTCGTAGCCCGGATTGATCTCGCCGGGCATCAGGTTTTCGATGAGCTTGAATCGGTCGTTGCGTACGGATCGCTGCGGATAGAAATTGGGCTTGGCGGCGTGAGCGTGGAACTCCGCGAACAGGTAGCGCCGCCATTCGGGTTCCTTGCCTTCGAGCAAGTCGATCAGGGAGGACCCGGGCAGGCCGGCGGGAGGTTGCGCCTCGGCCGCGGCGAGAAACGTGGGCATCAAGTCAATCGTGGACACCAACTCGTTCCGCGCCTGGCCGGCCTTGGCGCGGCCCGGCCAGCGCGCGATCAATGGAATGCGCAGGCCTCCTTCGTAGCAGGTTCGCTTGCCTCGGATGAAGTCCGCCCCGTGGTCGCCGATGTAGACGACCAGCGTGTCGTTGGCTTTGCCTGAGCGATCAAGAGCCGCGAGCAGATCGCCTATCAGGGAATCGAGCCGTTCCATGCTGTTGTAGTGGCCGGCGGTGAGCCGGCGCAGTTTCGCGCCCTGGAGGCGGAGGTAGGCAAGCGGCTTGACGTCGTCGGCATCAAGCGGCTCGGCCGGCAGTCCCTCGGCCTGCCTCAGCCAGGGCCGGTGCGCGTCGGGGTAGTTCACGCTCAAGAAGAACGGCTGATCCGAAGCATTGAAGAACGACTTGGCGTGCCTGGCGTAGTCGCCCAGGTTCTTGCGCTGGAAGTTGGCGGTCGGGATTGCCTTGAAATCGAAGGGAAATGCCGACTCCGGGTTGACGTGGATCTTGCCGATGATCCCAGTCCTGTACCCGGCTTCCTTGAGACTGCGCACGACGTTCGGCGTATCGTCGCGGTACATCCGAAACCCCCAGGTAGCAAGACCGAGCTGCCCGTGCTGATGAACGTAGAGGCCGGTCAGGAAGCTCGCGCGCGAGGGGCTGCAGCCGGCCTGCGGAACGAACGCGCGGTCGAAGCGCACGCCCTCGGCCGCCATCTTGTCAAGGTTTGGCGTGCGGGCGTAGGGGTCGCCGTAAGTCCCGATCTCGGGACCGTTGTCTTCGGAGACGATTAACAAGACGTTCGGCCGGCCGGCCGCCAAACAGGGCAGAAGAGAGGCGGCAAAAAGCGCTGCCGCGAGGCGCAGAAGTCTGGGCCAACCCATGTGCCTTCTAAGGAGCAGCCCGGCTCGCGAGCCCGAGTTGACGGCTGCTCTTATGCTTGGATCGAATTCTATCAGAATGAGTTCGTCGGCGGACTCCAATGCGCCAATGCGCTAAATTTGTCGGCGATGCTTCGAGCAGCCGCATGCGTCCGATTCGCTTGGGTCGTCGCGGTCTTCCAATTGGGGAGCCTGACCGCCGGGGGAGAACCGGCCCAGAAGCCAGTCGTGGACTGGACTGCCGGACAGGCGGCAGACTTTCGCTACCAATTCCTGGACCGCGTGAAGACAACCAAGCTGTTCCACGCGACCCCGGAGACAGGCACGTTCAGCCACCATGGTCACCTCGCCTATCACCGGGGGGTGTTGTTCGCCTCGTGGGACAGCCACGCGCGGGACGAGAACTCGTCAGGCCAGCATGGCATGTTTCGCTACTCAACCGACGAAGGCGGGACGTGGTCCGCTCCCAAAGCTCTTTTCCCGCCTCTTGCCGACAAGGTCCCTTGGTCGGAGGCCAACCAATCGAGCCCTTTTCAGACCTCGCAGGGCTTTGCCGACATTGACGGCCGCCTCTTTGCGGTCACCTGCGTCGACAAGGCCCTGGCGGAAAAGGTGCACCGCTTCAACGAAGTTTCACGTATCCGCGTCGGATTCCTCGCCCGCGAGGTGGGGGCGGGCGGAGCGCTTGGCGAGGTCTTCTGGCTGTCTGAAACGGCCCCCCCGCCGGAGCCAGGCTATCCCGCCATTCCCGCCGGAGACCGGGCGCTGGTGACGAAGATCAATGCCTATTTCGAGGAGCCGGCCAACCTCAGACAGCTCCTCTTCAAGCCAAGACAGCACCCGGATTCCGACGACGAACACCGCTTGACCGAGCCCACTCAAGCCTGGCGCCTCGACAGCGGCACGTGGGTGCGGCTTTACCGCAACCAGGGCACGATTCACGCACGCAGCCGAGCCGAGATCGAGGAGTCCAGGCCCCGGCGCCACTATTCCGCGTTCTCTTTCGACAACGGCAAGACGTGGACGGTGCCGACACGGACGAACTTTCCGGACACGGGCTCCCGCGCCAATGCCGGGCGACTGCCGGACGGCCCGTACTACGTGATCAATAACCCGCTGCCGATGTCGGCCAGGCAGGGAGGACGCTCCATGCTGGCGATCTCGCTGTCTCGGGACGGGCTCGAGTTTGACCGCATGGCCGTAATTCGCTTCGTCGCTCCGCGAACACGTTATGAGGGCAAGGCGAAGGGAGGGGGCGGATACCAGTACCCGCACTCGGTGGTGGTCGGGGATAGCCTCTGGGTGATCTACTCAGTGAACAAAGAAGACATGGAAGTGGCCCGGGTTCCGCTTTCGCAACTCTACAGGATCACGAAGACGTCGCACAGCCCGCGCGATACGAAGCAGCACTGATCTAGCAGGCGTTTCCCAGTCCGTCCCCTTTCAGTCGATGCCTGTGAGAGAGCGAGAGTCGTAAGGGTCCCTGTCGGCCCCGGCCAGGCCCCCGGCTTCGCAAGGCGATTCAGACACTCTCTAGCCAGAGTCTTCGGCCCGCCCGCGCCCAATCGGCACGAAGCTAGCTAGGCCGCCTATGATCGCTCCGGCAACGAATGACGCCGGCATCATCCACTGGAAGGTCAGACCGAGGATTCCGTAGTAGGCAACGCCAACGGCGACCGCGACGCTCGCTATCGTGCCCAGGTGCGTCCCGAATGCAGTGGCCCAGGGCACGAACATCGCCATGAAGAACAGCAGGAACAGCGGAGCCGCGAGAAGATTGGCGATCTTGTAGCAGAGTTCGAGAATATTCCCCTCGATCTGTCCGATCAGGGTCCCGAACGCAACGACCACGGCGCCGATCAGAAACGAGATAGACTTCGCCAGGCGGAGGCGGGTCTCTTCCGAGCCTGCCGGTTTCGGCGACAAGCGGCCGACGAAGTCGGTGGAAACGACCGAACAAGCCGAGTTCAGCCCCGACGAGAGGCTCGACATCGCGGCAGCGAGCAGCCCCGCGATGACGATGCCGCTCACGCCTTGCGGCAAGCCTTGGACGATGTAGATCGGCAGCAACTTGTCGGCGTCATCGAGAGCGGAGCGGCCCGCGGACAGCAATTCCGGCCGCGCCTGAAAATAGGCCAGAAGCGTTAGGCCCACGGCGGCCAAGAAAGGCCAGAGCACAAGGTTGCCCAACAACGCCGTGATGAACATCCGCCGGGCGGCCGGCGCATCCCGCGTGGCCAGGTAGCGCTGGACCGCCATCTGGTCCGACCCCGCGGTGCAAACAAACCAAGTGAAGTACGACAGCGCCGCACCCACGAACGTGAATCTCACGGCAGGGTCGTACCAGAAGACTGGCCGCTGCCAGTGCGCGGGCCATTCGCTCGGCCACCACTGGCCGACCCCTCCCAAATCGGCCGTGATTAGGACCACCATCAACGCCGAGCCGCCGACGAGAATCGCTGTCTGGATCACGTCTGTCAGCACAACTGCTCGCAACCCGCCCATCGAGGTGTACAGCACTGTGACGAGTCCCAGAACGATGCAGATCCACGGCACGGCCGACTCATCCAGCCCGAGGATCGGAACCAGCACCACGTCAGCAGTGGCGAACATCACGAGCGACATCCAGAACAGCCGCAGGGTCAGAAAGAAACACGACCCGGCCAGACGCACGCTCAGTCCCAAGCGAGCCTCGAGGATCTCGTATGCGCTGGTGACGCGCAGCCGCATGAAGGCGGGAATCAGCAACCACCCGACCACCACGGCAATCAACGGCAGAGCGGCCAGCTGGGCCAGCACCATCGGCCCGAACTGGATCATCTCGCCCGGAACGGCGAGGTAGGTGATCGTGCTCAGCAGCGAAGCGAAGAGCGAGAGCCCCACCCTCCAGGGCGACATATTGCGGCCGCCCAACAGGTAGTCGTCCGTCGTGCTCGTACGCTTGGCGTAGAACGATCCGACGACTAGCATGCCTACTGCGTAGGCCGCGATCACAAACCAATCGAGAGAGGTCATCTCGACGGCAAAGTGAGCCACCAGTGGAGCACGTTGGTCTTATTCAACTCGTAGGCGTGAGAGGCCTGAAGCAATAGCCGGTTCGGAGCATCCGGGTCCTTCGATCCAACGACGATGCTGTTCGAATACGCCCCGAGCCCGGCCTCGCGTTTTCTCAGATAGACTCCCTCGTCCCAACTCAGGCCGTCCCGCGACGAGTACAGGACCATGTGTCCCTTCTCCTCGCCGAGGCTGCCGCTTCGCCCGTGGAGGAAGTAGCAGCCATCCATCGAGATGAGCTGCGGGTTGCGGATCTTCTTAGAAAAGTGAGCGGTCCTGGGCTCGGACCAGGTGCGGCCGCCATCGTCGCTCAGCATGTAGTCGGACTCGTGCTCGGCGTTCCGGTTGTAGATGTAGGCGACCAGTTCGCCGGAATCCAGCACGCCGATGGTTCCGTACGATCGCCCCATGGTGTCGAAGGGAAGGAGGCTGCGCTTGGCAAACGTCCGGCCGCCGTCCCGGCTGACGTACAACTCGTAGACATGCTCCTGCTTGTTGCCGAGGAAGTTGATGTCGTTGTCGTTCGCGAAGTTCAGAGCGAAGATCTCGCCGTCGTAGTAGCGCGCGTCGTAGACTCGGCCTCGCTTGTCCCCTAGTTCGACCGGCTCGCTCCAAGTGCGTCCTTGGTCGGAGCTGATGACGTACGTCGGCTTCTGGAAGTGCGACCAGATGGTATCGGTCGAAATGTCGCATACCAGGAAGAAGACGACGATGTCGCCCTGATCCGTCAGCACTGCTTTTTCGGCAAACGCTGAGAGCTTGCTGGCGAGGAGGGTTTTCGTGTAGGTGAGAATCTCCGGATCGCCCCACGTCTTGCCGCCGTCCTCGGAGCGTTTGTATTCCGTCCAGCCCACTGCAGAGTGACCCTTGTTGTCGTCGGAACAGTTGGGATAGAAGGCGAGGATCTTGCCGGGCGCGTACTCGACGAGTGCGTGCCCGAGGTGTCCGCTTCGACCCGCCCTAGAGTGATCGACGAAGAGAATCCCGTCGTTTGGCGGATTCCCCGGATCGAGCCGGTAAGAGCACCCTGCAGTCGGCGCCGACTCCTCCGCTAAAGACAAGCCCCCCAACGCGAGGCCGCCCGCGCGGACGATTCGGTTCAGCCAAGCTCGCCGTGTCGTGTTCATGCGACCTCGCCAGGCGCGGACGCCGCTTCAATGTACTCTCGATACGCGTTCTCGGCGTGCTCCCGGATCGCCTCTCTGATTGCTTCCTGTCTGCCGCGACGCAGGGCTTCGACAATCGGCTCGTGCGGGCTGGTCACTTGAGTCAATGCTTCGCCGGACTGGCTGTGCCGCATGCTGATGTAGTGAAACAGAGGCGCCGCGACTTGGTCCAGGGTGCGGTAGAGCGTCGCATTGTCCGCCTTCTTCCAGATCGCGCGGTGAAATTCAAGGTCCACTTGTTCCATCCGGCGATGGGCGTTCTCGGACGCCAGCTCGGAGATCTCGCGGACTTGCTGGTCAAGGGCGGCGAGGTCTTTCGAGCGCAGCCTGCGGGCCGCTTCGACCGCCGCGTACTGCTCGAGTTGAATCCGGACACTGCAGCGCTCCCGCACTTCCTGCGCCGACAGGTCTAGGACGTAAGTGCCTTTGTTCGCGATCCGGGTCACAAGACCGGCGTGCTCGAGTTGCAGCAGGCCCTCGCGGACCGTCGCTTGGCTGACGCGCAACTCCCGAGCCAGATGCATCTCGCGCAACGGCGCTCCGGGTCTGAGTCGGCCTGAGAACATCGCCGATTGCACGGCCTCGAAGACAAGACCGGATGCCGACGAAACTTCGATCGGCTGGAACAAGACTGCGGGAGCCGAGGCCATCGCCACGAGATAACTCAATTATCGATAACTGGTATCATGGCCGACGATCAGATGTTTGTCAATGATCGACCCAGCCGCGGATGTGCCGCGCTGCCGACCGTATTGGCCGCTGTGCTGGTCTTCGCCGTCTCGGGCTGTGCTCCCGCGCCTGAAGCGAAACCGAACATCGTCGTGATCTTTGCCGACGACCTCGGCTATGGGGACCTCTCAAGCTACGGCGCGACCAAGATCGAGACTCCTCACTCTGATCGCTTGGCCCGCGAAGGAATGCGCTTCACCGACGCGCACTCGCCATCAGCCGTTTGCTCTCCGTCACGCTACGCCTTGCTGACCGGGCGCTATGCCTGGCGAACGTGGATGAAGAACTGGGTGCTGGATGAGCACATGCCGCTGCTAATCGACGAAGATCGCCTGACGTTGCCCCAGATGCTCAAGGAGCTCGGTTACGCGACCGGCGCGGTCGGCAAGTGGCACCTCGGCTGGGGCGACCAGGTTCCGCCGGACTACAACGACGATTCCAAGCGCGGCCCGCTCGACGTCGGCTTCGACCGATTCTTCGGAGTGTCGTACAGCCACAACAGTTCGCTGATGCTGCAGAACTTTGTGCGGGACCGGCGGATCGTGGGCTTGGAGCCCGGCGAAGATATCAGGGACCCCGAGGTGCAGGAGCGGCTCGCGCGCCGGCTGGAAGACACGGCGATCGAGCTCAGCGCCGAGGCGGTCAAGTTCGTTCGTGACCATCGCGACGAGCCGTTCTTCCTCTACTACCCGACCACCAACGTCCATTGGCCGCGGACGCCTAACGAGCAGTTCCAAGGCAAGAGCCAAGCCGGCGTCTACGGCGATTTCGTGGCCGAGTTCGATTGGGCCGTCGGCGAGGTCCTGCGCACTTTGGACGAACTCAGCCTCACCGACAACACGCTCGTCATCGTGAGCAGCGACAACGGCGGCCGGCCGACCTCGGGCATGAACGGCCACAAGCTCAACGGCGACCTGCGCGGCATTAAGCGGCAGATCTGGGAGGGTGGCCACCGAGTCCCGCTGCTCGTCCGCTGGCCGGGCGAGGTCGCGGCCGGCTCCACGAGCGACGAGACGGTTTGCCTGACTGACCTGATGGCAACGCTAGCCGCCTACTTCGACTACGACTTACAGGACGACGCAGCCGAGGACAGCGTCAATCTCCTGCCCGTGTTGCGAGGCGGGGACTACGCGCGGCCCGTTCGCGAGGCGACGGTCCATCACTCCGTCAGCGGCATGTTCGCGATCCGGCAGGGCGACTGGAAGCTGATCGAGGGCGACACGGACGGGGACTTCCGCGAGGGCCACAACGGCAAGGAGAAAGCCATGCGCCTGCCGATCAAAGATCCGGCAACAGGCAAGTTCCAGCCTTTCGTCTTTGACATTCTCGACTTCGATCAGGAGAACCCCGTCCACCGCCTTTACGACCTGCGGGAGGACCCCGCGGAATCCACCGATCTCGCTGACGAACATCCCGACAAGGTGCGGGAGCTGGCTGCACTGCTGGAGAGCTACCGCGACCTGGGGCGAAGCGTGCCCGCGAGAAACTAGAAAGGGGGACACAAATGTCCAAGATTCATGGAATCATTCCGCCGATGGTGACGCCGTTCGACGAGAGCGGCGATGTCGACGAGGCCGCCCATCGAGCCGAGGTGCGCTTCTTGGTTGGGGAGATCGGCGTGCCCGGCGTTGCGGTGTGCGGCTCCACCGGCGAAGGACAAGCAGTCACGACCGATGAGACACGGCATATCACCGGAGCGACTGTCGAAGAAGCTTCCGGCCGAGCGGCGGTGATCACCGGAATCATCACCGACAGCACTCGCATGGCCGTCGAGCGCGGCAAGGCTGTGGCGGATCTCGGCGTCGCGGCGCTCCAGGTGACGCCAGTGCACTACTTGTTCCGCCCGGATGACGACTCTTCGGTCCGGCATTTCGACACGATCGCGCAGGCGACCGGGATGCCTGTGATCATCTACAACGTCGTGCCCTGGTCGTACCTTTCCCCCGATGCGCTGGTTCGCATCGTACGCGAAGCGGACGGGGTGATCGGCGTCAAGCAAAGCGCGGAGGACATGAAGTCGTTGGCCGACCTGCTCTTGCGCGTCGACCAGATGGAGACCTCGCAGGACGTCAGAATCCTAAGCGCCCTCGATGCCCTGCTGTACCCCTCGTTCCAGTTGGGCGCGCACGGAGCGATCGCCGCGATCTTGACTGCCGTGCCGAAGGCGTGCGTGGACCTGTGGAACGCTGTCGAGCGGGGCGACACCGCGAAGGCGCTGGATCTGCACAAACGCCTGCTGCCGCTGTGGGACGCGATGTGGGGGCCGAACCTTCCGGCGAGCGTCAAGACGGCGATGCGCATGCAAGGACGCGACGGCGGAGTCCCGCGGGCGCCAATGCAAGGGAACTCCGAGGAAGTCGCCCAACGCATTGAACGCGCACTGGCAGGCCTTCGGGCGTAGCGCGGCCATCCGCAAGGACCCGGCACGGCGCACTTCAGCGGGCCAGCGCCTGAAGCTCTTCCACTGCCGACTTGACGACCCGGTCCCTGCGGATCTCCACCTCGTCTCCGGCAGCGACGCCCAGGGTGAGATTCAGAGCCTCCTGCTTGAGTCCGGCGCGGATGAAGTCCAGCGTTGCTGACCACTCAGCCAGCGACGGACGGATGCGGCGCTGCGAGAGGTAGAACTGGAATTCGTCCAGCAAAGCGTTGTCTGGCTCGAACGATTCGTCAATCTGGCTGCGGCCGGCGATGTGGTCGCGGGCGAATTCCAGGAACGAGTTGCTACCTAGCAGGACCTGCTCCAGTTGCGACAGAGGGCGGGGTGGAATCTCGGCATCGGGGACGATGCCTCCGGGGTCCTCGGCTGGCTCGGCGGCTGCCTCGCAGGGCGACAGCTGGAACTCCCCGCAGCGGCCCAGCCAGCGCTGGATCGTGCGCTCGGATGGCGTCTGGTAAAAGGCGGTGGTCAGGGCCAGGGCAGTGCCCCCGCTGAGTTCGAAGACGCTCTGGACCAAGCCCTTGCCGAAGCTCCGCTGGCCCAGGACCCGTGCGCGCCCGTGATCTTGCAGCGCGCCGGCCACGAGTTCGGCTGCGCTAGCCGTTCGGCTGTCGATCAGGATCCGCACCGGGAACCGATACGGGCGCAGACCCTCGGGCACCAGCAACTCTTCCTTGGGGCCGTCCCTTCCGCTCACCCAAAGAATGCGCTGTCCGGGCGAGAGGAAGAATGCAGCCACCTGCACCGCGACTTCCACGATGCCGCCCGGATTCCCGCGCAGGTCCAGCACGAGCCCCTGGAGATCCTCTCCTCCCAGCGCGCTGATGGCCTGATTGAGTTCGAGCGCTGTTTCCGCCTCGAAGTTGAGCACCTTGGCGTAGGCGACGCCCGGCCGGAGCAGGAAGCTGCGCGATACGCTGGGATCCGCCATTTCGGCCGGGATCAGCGTCATGTCCAGCAGGTTGGGGAAGTTGGGCCGCCGCACCAGCAGCTGCGCCCTGTCTTGTCGGGCGCTGCCCAGCACCGCAACCAGCTGCTGGATCGGCAGTTGGGCCAGCGGCTGCCCGTTGAGGACGACGATCTCGTCGCCGGGCGCGATTCCTGCCCGTGCCGACGGACTGTCCGGAAGCGTCTGGAGCACGATGACCCGGCCGGGCAGCAAGTTGACCACGCTTCCGAAGCCCTTCTCGGTCGAGCGCTGCATTTCGCGCAGGCTCTCGAACTGAGACGGGTTGAGGAACGACGAGTGTGGGTCGAGTGTCCACAGCATCGCCGGCAGGGCGCCAGCGTAGATCGCCTCTTCCGGATCGAAGCTGTGCGCCAGGCGTTGGTTGAGCTGGCCGAAGACTTCTAGGAAGCGTTTCGATTCCAACTCAAGGACTGCCGCCGGGTCGGGCCCGGAAGCCACCTGACCGTATGCGGCGGAGGCCGCCAGCAGCAGCCCGATCCCCATCTTGGCGGGCCGCGATCGCACGTCAAGCAAATTATATTTGACACCCGCCCACATTAATTGTTAAATAATGTCAAGCCGTTGTAAGAAGCGAGGCAACCAAATCGATCTCTGCTGCGTCCAAGCTAACAGAGGGAGGTAAACACAATGCTACGCAGAAGGCTGCGCGACCGAGCGGCGCGCGCACAGGCCGATGCGCGCGCCGCGCAGGACAGCGAGTTGTCCGACGGCGTGATCGAGCAGAATGCGCCCGCCGATGGCAACGAGCGGGAAGAGGCTTCTGCGCCTGAGGACAACGTCCGCCTATACCTGTCCGAGATTGGCATGGTGCCACTGCTGGACAGCGAGGGCGAAGTGCGCCTCGCCAAGAAGCTGGAATCCGCCGAGGCCCGCATGCGGGCGGTGCTCTCGCAGAGTTCGTGGCTGTGGCGCGAGTTGCGCGAAATGCAGCAGCGCCTGCGCCAGAACCCCCAGTTGGGCAGGCAGTTGATTGCCGGCGCCGGCGGGGCGGATGCCGAGACAGTGGAGACCGGTGTGCGCGGCCTCAAGCAGCGCTTGGGCAGGATCATGCGCATGCTGCAGAATCTAGCCGAGACCAAGGCCGCTTGGGACGAGGCCGGAGCGCTGAAGATCGGGGTGAATCGCGCCCTGCGCTGGGCGTATTACAGGGAGCTGGTGACCCTCTCGCGTGCGATCCGCAGGTTGCCGCTGGACCCGGACGTGTGGCGGTCGTACGCGACCCTTTTCGCGCGGGAGGTCGAACGGCTGGACGGCCAAGGGACCGTCGGCGAGGAGTGGTCGCCGGTAGGGGCCGCCGAGGGCCGGCGCCAATTGGCCCGATTGCAGCGGGCCCAGAGCCAGGTCGAGGCAAGCAAGAATGCCTTGATCGAGGCCAACTTGCGGCTAGTGGTGTCGGTGGCCAAGAAGTTCGTGAACCGCGGCCTGCACCTGCTGGACCTGATCCAGGAGGGCAACATCGGCTTGGCCCGGGCGGTCGAGAAGTTCGACTACCGGCGCGGCTTCAAGTTCTCGACCTATGCCACGTGGTGGATTCGGCAGGCCGTCATGCGGGCGCTCTCCGACCAGTCGCGCACGGTCCGCGTGCCGGTGCACATGAACGAGCAGCTCAACAAGTTCAACCGGGCGCTCCACCTGCTCGAGCGAGAGCACGGGCGGACCCCTTCGAACGAGGAGGTTGCGGAGTATCTCGACGTGGACGTCGACAAGGTGGAGATGCTGCGGCTAATCGGCCTCTCGCCGGTCTCGCTGGAGACCCGTGTTGGCCCTGACGGGGATTCGACCCTGGCGGAGATGCTCGAGGACAAGCACGCGGCTTCGCCCATGCAGGAGCTGGTCGACGGCGACCTTGTGGGCGAGACCGCTGGAGTCTTGGAGTCGCTGCCGGAGATGGAGCGCAGGGTGCTGCAGCTGCGTTTCGGCATCGGCCACGAGCGCCAGCACACGCTGCAGGAGATCGGCGAGAAGTTCGGCCTCACGCGGGAGCGCATCCGGCAGCTGGAGCTCAAGGCTCTGGCGGACCTGCGCCAGCCCGAGCAGGCGGCGACGCTGCGCTACTTGCTGCCGCTCTGATCCGCCGCCCGGCCCTAGGGATGCAGCGGTCCATCCGCTGCATCCCGTTCGGGCCATGCGGCTGCGGTCGGTTCAGATGCGCCCTGCCGCTGTGGTACTCTCAGGGGCGCCCGCGCAACGGGCCGCGCATGTTCACGATGGGGTATCGTCGCTTGGCGCTGTGGGTCGCGCTGCTGCTGCTGGCGGCAGCGCCGTGCCTCTGGGCGCTGCAGTTCTGGGGACGCGGTTACGACGGGGATCCGCGCGCTTACGACTTCGACCCGGACCCTCGGGGGGAGTTCCAGTTCGTGCGCTATGCCTATGGGTCGAATGATGGGTACGGCCGGCGACGCGGCGGCTGGCGCACGGACTGGCCGGCTGCGGAGTACCACCTCACGAACGGCATCAGTCGGCTGACGATGATCGATACCGCCTATGGCGGCAAGTTCTTCGATCCGCTGGACGAAGAGCTCTTCGACTACCCGTGGATCTACGCAGTTGAAGTCGGGCGCTGGTACTTGGACGATCGCGAGGCCGAGCGCCTGCGGGAGTACTTGCTGCGCGGCGGCTTCTTGGTCGTGGACGACTTCCACGGCGCGGCCGAGTGGGCCGGCTTCGCTTCCAGCATGCAGCGCGTGTTCCCCGAACGGCCGATTGTCGAGATTCCCGACAACGACCCGCTCCTGCACACGCTGTACGACCTTGACCAGCGGACGCAGATTCCCGGCATCCAGTACCTGTGGTCGGGCACTCCGTACGAAAAGGGTGGTTACACTCCGCACTGGCGGGGCGTCTATGACGATGACGGGCGACTGATGGTGGCGATCAACTTCAACATGGACATGGGCGACGCTTGGGAGCACGCTGACCTTCCCGAGTATCCGGAGAACATGACCGCGCTTGCCTATCGGTTCGCTGTCAACTACGTCATCTACGCAATGACGCATTAGAGTGGCGGCCGGTGTTCGAATTCCTGTTCAAGTACCCGCTCGCGGCCTACCGGAAGGGCGAATTCCTGTTCGCCACGGGCTGGCCGGTCTGGCTTCTGGCAGCACTGGCCGTAGTCTCGGCGCTGGGCTTGCTGGCGTATGCCCGCCGGGCGCCTAGCCGGCTGACTGGCGCCGCCCTGTGGGGCGTGTGGGCCTTTCAGGCCGCGACCGCCGCCCTTGTGCTGGTGCTCTTGTGGCAGCCGGCGTTGGCGGTCCAGTCGCTCAAGAGCCGCCAGAACGCCGTTGCCGTCCTCGTGGACACCTCGAGCAGCATGTCGCTGGCCGAGGACGGGCTCTCGCGGCTGGCTCGGGCCGTGGGGGCTCTGCAAGAGACGGTGATGCCCGCGCTATCGGAGAAGTTTCGCGTGCGCTTGTACGGCTTCTCGTCCAAGCCCGAACGGATCGGCTCGCTGCAGCAGGAGGCCATTCCCCCGCCGGGCGCCAGCAGCGGCGTCGGAGAGTCCGTCCTGAGCGTCCTGCGGGAATCGACGGCGGTGCCGCTGGGAGCGCTGCTGGTCGTCAGCGACGGCGCGGACAACAGCGGCCGGTTCGACCGCGAGCTAGCTGCCGAGATCCGCAAGTACAACGTGCCCGTGCACGCGGTCGGGGTTGGCCGCGAGCGCATCCTTGGCGATGTCGAGCTCTCCGACGTGGCGGTCGCCTCCGAGGCTCTTCCCAGGTCCAGGGTCAGCGCGCAGCTCACCCTAAGACACGATGGCGAGGCCGAGCGCACCACGCGCGTCACGGTTCGCGACGGTTCCAGCGTGCTTGCGAGCCAGCCCGTGACGCTGAGGCCGGGCGAGCCCGTGCGCCGCGAGTGGATCGATTTCGGTGCGGGGGAAGCCGGGGTTCGTGATCTGACATTCACTGTCGAGCCCATTCCGGGAGAAGAGATCGCGGGCAACAACCAGCGCCGGCGCGTGCTCGACGTGCCGCGCCGCCGCCGCCGGATTCTGTACGCCGAGGGCGAGCCGCGCTGGCAGTACAAATTCATGCGCCGTGCCGTGCAGAAGGACGCCAGCGTCCAATTGGTGACCATGCTGCGGACGTCAACCAACAAGTTCTACCGCCAAGGGGTCGACACGCCCGAAGAACTCGAAGACGGCTTCCCGGGGGATCAGGAGGAACTGTTCGCCTACGACGCGTTGATCATCGGCAGCTTCGAAGCGGCCTTCTTCACCCCCAAGCAGCAGGTGGCCATCAGGGAATTCGTCAGTCGGCGCGGGGGCACCCTGCTAATGCTGGCCGGGCCCAACGGCCTCGGTGCCGGAGGCTGGCAGAATTCTGAGATCGTCGATGCCCTGCCGGCGGTGCTCGAACCGGGCGACACCTCGTTCGTCCGGGAGAAGGTCACGGTCGAGATCGCGCGGCAGGGCCGCGACGCGCTGATCAGCCGCCTGTCGCCCGACTCCGAAGAAAACGCCCGACTGTGGGCTGAGATGCCGCAGTTGGCGGACTTCCAGCGGATCGGCGCCCTCAAGCCCGCCGCGCTGACGTTGATGTCGCTGCAGTACGGCGTCGACACCCTGCCTCTGCTGGTGCGTCAGAACTACGGTCGCGGACGCTCCATGATCTTCGCTACCGGAGGGAGCTGGCGCTGGCGCATGGGCCTGCCGAGCGACGACGACCGCCACGACACCTTCTGGCGCCAGATGTTTCGGGCCTTGGTGGTCGATTCCTCCGACCCCGTCAGGCTCACCACGGACCGTTCCAACTACGCCGACGAGTCCCGCGTACAGATCCGGGCGGAAGTGCGGGACAAGCGCTACGAGCCCGCCAACAACGCGCGCGTGAGCGCGACCGTCACGCCCGAAGAGGGTCCGCCGAGGACGTTCGCGCTACGGCCATCCTCGAGCGAGCAAGGAGTGTACGAAGCCGAAGTCGATGCTGCAGACTTAGGAGTGTACCTGGTGGAGACGGTCGCGCACCTTGGAGACGAGCGGCTGGGCGCGGACACGCTGCACTTCCGCCGAGAGGGCGGCGTGGCAGAGTACTTTCACCCGGAGCGGAACAGCAGCCTGCTGGCCCGCCTGGCCGATCAAACGGGGGGCAGCTACTGGGAGCTGGACGAGTTGGAGAGCCTGCCCTCTGAGATAGGCTTCTCCGAGGCGGGCATAACGACCCGCGAGGTGCTGGACCTGTGGGACATGCCCGCGTTGTTCTTGCTGCTGATCCTGCTGCGGGCGGCGGAGTGGCTGTTGCGCAAGCGCTGGGGCGTGATATGACGGGGCTCGCCAAGCGGCGGATACTGCTCCTCGCGTGCCTCCTGCCTCTCTGCGTCGGCCTGCCGCGAGGCGCGTCGGCAGCGACGCACTTCTTGATCCTGGAAGGACTTGGCGGCGAACGGCGCTATTCCGAGAACTTCCGCGAGCAGATCACAGGGATGCTGGCAGCTGTGCGGCGCACTGCCGGCGACGAGGCTTTGGTCACCGTGCTGGCGGGCACAGACGCGACAGCTGGACGGATCGAGTCAGCATTCGGCGCCCTGGCTGGGAGGGTGAGCCCGGGGGATGCGCTGGCGGTGTTCCTCGTCGGACACGGTTCCCATGATGGCGGCGGCTACAAGTTCAATATCCCTGGGCCGGACATCACCGGGGCCCAGTTGAAGCTCTGGCTGGACGCCGTGCCGGCGGCGAGGCAACTGGTGGTCAGCACTACCAGCTCCAGCGGAGGCGCCCTGGACACGCTCAAGGGGGCGCGGCGGGTCGTCATCACGGCGACCAAGAACGGTCGCGAGAAGAACGCGACCGTGTTCGGCGAGTACTTCGCAGAGGCGTTCGCCGCGACGGAGGCGGACACCAACAAGAACGACACGATCTCCGCGCTGGAGGCATTCCAGTACGCCGAGAGCAAGGTCAAAGCCCACTACGCAGATAACCAGCGGCTCGCGACCGAGCACCCGCAACTGCAAGGCGAGCGGGCCGAGAGCTTCATGCTGGCTCGGCTCGGGGAGGCTGCCGCGCTGGCGGAGGATCCTTCCAAGCGGGAGCTGTTGGATCGTCGCGAGAGCTTGGAGCTGAAGATCGCTGACCTGACTGCGCGCAAGGACGAGCTCTCCCAGGCTGAATTCCTGAAGGAACTGGAGGCGCTGCTGTTGGAGATGGCAGCGATCCAGCGAGAGATCGCCGGCGAGCAAGCCGGCTCCGGCGAGGAGCGGCAGTGATGTTGCGCGGGTGGCGGTGCGTCGCCGCCGGCCTGGTGCTGGCGGCGGGATCGCCGGCGCTGGGCCAGCGCGGGGATGGGCGCGGGGTGCGCCACGAGGCGCTCGCGCCTTGCGACGAATTGCACGACCGAGGCAAGGCGGTCGAAGCGGCCGCTTGCTATCGCGGCGTGTTGCAAGTGTACGATCCCGCCGCGCAGGCGGAAGCCTACTGGATGCTGGGGGATCTCAAGTCTGCTAACGACCGATTCCGGGAGGCGATCAAGCTCGAGCCGGACGATCCCGACCTTCGCGTGCGCTGGGGCTACTTGTACATCGATTCGCACCAACAGGCAGAAGCCGCCAATCTGTTCCAGGAGGCGCTCGCGTTGGACGAGAACCACGTGCCGGCGCAATTGGGGATGGCCGCCGTGCTGGCGTCGCGGTTCGAGGGCAAGGCGGTCGAGTTGGCGCAGGAGGCGCTCGAGCGCACGCCGGAGCAAGCCGAGGGCTATCTGCTGCTAGGGCGCATGGCCTTGGAAGAGGGTGACTTGGCGACTGCCCGGGAGCAGCTTGAGAAGGGACTCGAGCAGGCGCTGAATCTAGGCTTGGCGCCTCTGGAAGCGTACGCTCTGCTTGCATCCCTGGAAATGCTGGAGGGAGAGCGCGACAACCGGTGGGTCGACAAGGCGCTGGCCTACAACCCCCGCTATGGCCAGGTCTACGCCGAGCAAGCCCACTTCTACGTGATCACGCGGCGCTATCGCGAGGCCACCGAGCGCCTGCGCAAGGCCGTCACCGTGGCGCCCAGCCTTTGGCAGGCCCACGCGGAGCTCGGCGTGAACCTCATGCGGGAGGGCCTCGACGACGAGGGGCGGCGCCACTTGGAGATCGCCTACGACGGCGATCCCTACAGCGCCAAGACCGTCAACACGCTGCGGCTCTTGGACACCTACGACCAGTTCGACACCTTCGAGGACAGAGATCCGGGCCCCCATACGGATGTGCGGGCTGTCTTCCGCCTGGACAAGGACGAGTCGCGGCTCCTGCTGCCGTACGTTCGCGAGCTGACCAGTCGCGCCATCGACGAGTTCACGCGCAAGTACGGCTTCGAGCTGAAAAGTCCCGTGCGGGTGGAGTTGTACCCGAATCACGACGATTTCGCCGTGCGGACCATGGCCATGCCCGGGATCGGCCTGCTTGGGGTCACGTTCGGGTACGTTGTCGCGATGGACAGCCCCAGCGGGCGCGAGCCGGGAGGATTTCACTGGGGCACGACCCTGTGGCACGAACTGGCGCACGTGTTCACTTTGGAATCGACCGACCACCTAATCCCCCGCTGGTACTCGGAAGGGATCTCGATGTACGAGGAGTGGATGGCCGACGTGCGTTGGGGGGAGCCCGTCGGCCCGGAATACGTAGAGGCGGTCCGCAAGCGAGAGCTGCTGCCGGTCGTGAAGCTGGACCGGGGCTTCATCCGCCCCAAGCATGCCGGCCAGGTGGCCATCTCCTATATGCAGGCCGGATTCGTCTGCAAGTTCATCGCCCAGCGTTGGGGAGAGGGCAAGCTGGTGGAACTGTTGCGCGGTTTCGCAGTCGAGGTGCCGACCGGTGCGAACATCGAAGCGGTCTTGGACATGTCCCCGGAAGATTTCGACGAGCAGTTCGATGAGTACATGCGCGACGCCCTGGGCCCGGCCCTGGACGGCCTGCCGCGCTGGCGCCGAAACCTCAAGGCCGCGCTGGAACACGCTCGCGAGGGCGACTGGGACGAGGCGGTCGAGCCGGCCGAGGCCGCCAAGGCCGCCTACCCCCAGCACGTTGGCAGCGGCAGCGCGTACGTGCTGCTGGCCAACGCCCATGACAAGGCCGGGAACCGGGAGGCGGCCGTGGCCGAGCTCCAAGAATACGAGAGGCGCCGCGGACGACAGCCCGAGACGCTCAAGAAGCTCGCGGGCTGGCTCGAAGAGGCCGGGCGCGACGCCGAAGCGGTATACACCTACGACGGCTTGATCTACAACTGGCCCCTGGACGAGGAACTCCACGCGCGGCTTGGCGATCTCCACCTGGAATCGGGCAGAGCGGATCTCGCGCGCCGCGAGTTCGAGGCGGTCTTGGCGCTGGACCCGTTGGATCGCGCGGCCGCCGAATTCAACCTCGCTCGCGCATACGTTAAGATAGGCGATCTTGCCAGCGCGCGGCTGCACGTGCTCCAAGCACTGGAGCGCGCGCCCACCTTCGGTCCAGCACTGCAATTGCTCCTACAGGTCACGCAATAGGAACACAGATGGAAACTACGCTGCCGGTCGCTCACGACTCCGCTGAAACCGAGGAGCTGGTCTCCTCGTTCCACGCTTCCATGGATCGCATTCGCGAGCAGGTCCGCCGCATCATTGTCGGCCAGGACGAGGTGGTCGACAACCTGCTCGTCACCTTGCTGGTGGGCGGTCACTGCCTCATCACCGGCATGCCTGGCACGGCCAAGACGCTGTTGGTGAGCACCCTCGCCACCGCGCTGGGCCTGACCTTCAAGCGCATCCAGTTCACACCCGACCTCATGCCGACAGACATCACGGGCACGGACATCTTGGAAGAGGACTCGGCTAGCGGACGGCGCAGCTGGACCTTCGTCCAGGGGCCTCTGTTTACGAACGTGCTGCTGGCGGACGAAGTCAACCGCACCCCGCCGAAGACCCAGGCCGCGCTGCTAGAGGCGATGCAGGAGCACTCGGTGACCGTGCGCGGCAACAGCTATCAGCTGCGGCCCCCGTTCTTCGTGCTCGCCACCCAGAATCCCATCGAACTCGAGGGCACCTATCCGCTGCCCGAGGCTCAACTCGACCGCTTCCTGTTCAACGTGCTGCTCGACTACCTCTCGCCGGAGCAAGAGGCCGAAGTGGTCGAGCGCAACACCGCCGGGACCCCGCTGCCGAACGTGGATCCCGTCACGACCGCCGACGAGATCTTGCAGTTCCAGTGGCTTGTCCGCCAAGTGCCGGTGTCCGATCCGGTGGCGCAATACGCGGTGTCGCTGGTGCGCGCGACCCGGCCGACGGACCCCGAGGCGCCGGACATCGTCAAGAAATACGTCAATTACGGCGCGAGCGTGCGCGCGACGCAGTTCCTGGTGTTGGCGTCCAAGGCGAGGGCGCTGCTTGACGGGCGCTTTCACGTCACATCGGATGACCTGCGCTCGCTGGCCTTTCCGATCATGCGCCACAGGGTGCTCACGAACTTCTACGCCGAGTCGGACAAGACCACGGTCGATGACGTGCTGCGCTCGATGATCGAGGCCAAGCCCGCCCCGCCGGGCACGTGATCTGACCATGTCGGCGCGGTCGGGTCCTGGCTGGGGCGGCCACAGGAGCGCGTGAGGCGATGGCGGACCAGCAACTCCTCGATCCGGCGATCCTGCAGCGGCTGGCGAACATTGAACTGGTCGCCAAGACGGTGGTCGACGGCTTCCTGCACGGAGGGCACCGCTCGCCGCAGTTCGGCTTCAGCCAGGAGTTCGCCGAGTACCGCGCCTACAACGAGGGCGACGATCCTCGCTATATCGACTGGAACGTGCTTTCGAGAACCGATCGGGTGTACGTCAAGCGCTTTCTGGGCGAGACGAACACGCACCTGATGCTGCTGCTGGATTGCAGCGCTTCGATGGGCTATTCCTCGGGCGGCCCCAGCAAACTGGACTACGCGCGCTTCCTGGCGGCGGCGCTGGCCTATCTGTGCACGCGCCAGCATGATGGCGTGGGCTTGGTGCTGTTCGACGAACAGGTTCGCGACGTGCGCCCGGCGCAGTACCGCCCGCGCCACTTGCAGAGCATCTTGCACGTGCTGGAGCACGCGCAGGCCGCGACGGGGACCGATCTGGAGGTGCCCTTGCAGGCGCTGACGCGCTTGATGCGCCGCCGGGGCTTGGTGGCGATGATCTCGGATTTTTACGCCGACCCGGAGAAGATCGTCGATTCGTTGCGGGCCGTTGCCTACCAAGGGAAGGACATCGTCTTCTTTCACGTCCTCGATCCTGCGGAACTGCAGCCCGGCATCGATTCGGCCGCCATGATCGAGGACATGGAGACCGGCGAGGAGATGGAGGTCTCCTCCGACTACGCCAGGCGCGTCTATCCGGGGCTGATGCAAGGGCACGTGGCCGCCCTGCGCGAGCGGATTCTGGGCGAGGGCGCCGACTACGTGCTCTTGAACACGGCCGAGCCCCTGGACTTGGCCCTGCGCGAATACCTGCTGTTCCGGCTGAGGAGGCGCTAGCGCGATGGGCCTGCTTGCTCCGTGGTTCCTGGCCGGGGCTCTGGCTGTCGGGCTGCCGCTCTGGCTGCACCTGATGCGCCGCCGGAACCCGGTGAGGCTGCCGTTCAGCTCGCTGATGTTCTTCGAGAAGCGCACCGAGACCACCATCCGGGAGCGCCGCTTGCGGTACCTGCTGCTGCTTGCCTGTCGGCTGGCACTGCTCCTTCTGCTCGCGCTGGCGTTCGCCAAGCCCGTCTGGGAGCGGCCTCCGATCGCCATCGCGGGCAGCATCCCGAAGCTGCACTTTATCGCGCTGGACACGTCGCTCAGCATGCGCTACGGCGACCGCTGGGAAAGCGCCGTTGACGAGGCCGACGCGGTCGTGGGCTCGCTCGGGCAGGGGGACCAAGCCCAGATTCTGACCAACGGGCCATCGGTGCAGGTGCTGACCGAGCCGACCTCCGACAAATCCGCGCTGCGGCGGGCGCTGGCCGGCTTGGAGCCGACAACTTCGCGCAACGACTTCGGCGATGTGATTGAAGCGGTGCGCAACCTGGCGGGCGACGATCCCGCGCCATCTGTCCTGCACCTGATCTCCGACCTGCAGAATTCCGCGATGCCGTCCCGGTTCCAAGACCTGGTTCTGCCCGAGTCCTCCGAGCTGGAGCTCCACGACGTGGCCGCGGGCGATTTCGCCAACTGGGCGATCGACAGCGTGAAGGGATCGACGCGCGTCTACGGACGGGACGCGCCCAAGCTCGAAGCCGCGGTCGTCAGCTTTGCCGACAGCGAGGCTGCCAAGACGGTTTCCCTGTGGATCGACGGTCAACTGGCCGCCAGCCAGCAGAAGAGCATCGCCGCCAATGGGCGCGAGTCGTTCGTGTTCGAGATTCCCGAAGCGCCGCGGGGCTTCAGCCGGGCCGAGCTCAGGCTCGAGCCGCCGGACGCGCTGCCGGACGACGATATCCGGAGGGTGGCGCTGGACAACAGCGAGCCCGAGCCGTTGCTGTTCGTTTCGCAGGACAGGCGCCGCCGCGATCTGCTCTACTTCCAGGCTGCCCTCGAGTCCAGCGTCTCCTCGCGCTACACGCTCGAGAGCACTTCTCCCGGTGACGCGAGCCGTCTTGATCCCAGCCGGTACGCCTTGGTCGTGCTGTCCGACGTGCCTCGTTTGGACAGCCGTTTCGAGTCCCGCCTGCAGGCATGGATCGAAACGGGCGGCGCCGTGCTAGTAGCGCTCGGCCCCAACTCCGCGCTGGCTCGCCGAGCCCCGATTAGCGGCCACAGCCTGGAACAGCCCCTGTCCTCGGAAAGGGGCGGCGATCCCTTCCAGGTCGCCGGTCCCTCGGACGGGTCGCACTCCGTGGCGAATGCCGCCGAAGGACTGCGCCCGGTGAAGTTCTTCCTCTACGCGCGAGTGCAGCCGCTTGAGGGCGACGCCGTGCCGATGCGCCTGGGCAATGGCGATCCCCTGCTGGTCGAGAGCGAGATCGGCAACGGGCGCGCGTTGGTGTTCGCTTCGGCGCTCGACAACATCTGGAACAACCTGCCCGTGACGTCGGTCTACGTGCCGTTCGTGGCCGAGGCGGTGCGCTACCTGACAGGGGCCGAGGCAGCCCGCGGAGAGGCGCTGCTGGGTGAGGTGTTGGAGCTCGGCCGGCGGCGCGGCAGCGGCGCGGCGGTCCAAGTGCTCGACCCTGCCGGCGAGCGGGTCCTGACCCTGTCCGATTCGGTGAGCCGCGAGGCGGTGCCGCTGGAATCCATCGGCTACTACCAGATTCGCGCCTCGGACCGTTCCGAGCTGCTGGCGGTCAACGCCGATCCGCGTGAGTCGAACCTTCGCGGCGTCGATCAAGACACATTGGAATTGTGGCAGTCCACTGGCGGCGCGGAAGCGGCGCGGGCGGCCACGGCCGGCCTGCCGCCGCCCGACATGCCTCCCTGGCGCGTGTGGAGACTGGTGCTGGCGCTACTCTTGCTCGCGGTACTGCTAGAATCTCTCATAGCGGATCGGCATCTGAACACGCTCAGAGGGGATTGATCAATGATTCTCGATCACCAAGGACAGCCCGGCGGGAGTTTGGAGGGCTACTTGGGATCGATTGTGGTCCGGCTGCGCGCGGCCGCAGCCGCCAAGGGCTTGGGTGCCTTGGGGGTGACCGCGCTGTGCGTGACGGCGGTCTGCGTGTTCCTGGCCAATCGGGCGGCATTCTCCGATGCTAGCGTCGTAGGCTCTCGCACCGTCTTGCTGGCGTCGCTGGCAGCGGTCCTCGTGCTGCTGCTGGTCCTGCCGTTGCGCCGGTTGGTCAAGGGCCGGGCGTTCGCCCGCGCCGCAGACGAGGCTGAGCGCCGCTCGCCTGAGTTTGGCGGGCGCTTGCGCACATGGGCGGACGAGCGCGACCGCGCCGAGGTCGGCGGGCGGGCGCCCAGCCCGCTGCTCGCGTTGCTCGCTCGCGAGACGTCGCAGGCGTCGGCGGTGGTGCCCTTGGACGCGGTGGTGAGCCGGGCCTTGGTCGGCCTGTTTGCCGCGACGGGCTTGGTCGCGGTGCTGGCCCTGTTTTGGCTCGGGTCGGCCGGTCCCGGCTATTGGAGCTACGGCACGTCCCGGCTTTGGACCGGCTGGTTCCTCACGCACGAGGAGCCGCTCTACGAGCTGAAGGTCGAGCCCGGGGACACTTCGATCCGCCAAGGTGGGCGGCTGGAAGTCACTGCCGTGCCGCTCGGCTTCGAGCCTCCGCTAGTCGAACTGTATGCGAAGTTCGAGAGCAGCGTGGACTGGGAGCGCGCGCCGATGGGACCGCAGCTTGAGGGCGCGGGCTACGGGTTCTCGTTCTCCATGGTCCGAGAGCCACTGCGCTACTACGTCGAGGCGGGCCGGCTGCGCAGCCGCGAGTTCAAAGTTGACGTCATCGCCATGCCCACGGTGGAGAACATCCGGCTGGAGTTCGAGTACCCGGCGTGGAGCGGCCTCAAGCCCAGCGTGCAGGATCCAGGCGGCGACATCATGGCGGTGGCCGGCACCAAGGTCGGGGTCATCCTCACTACGGACAAGGAACTTGCGGACGGCTTGCTAGTGGTTGGCGAGCAAGAAATCTCGTTGCGGGGCAATCGCGCGGAAATCGTCGTGGGGGAGGACTCTTCCTACCACGTGGCAGCCATGCACCGCGGGGAGCGGGTGCGCCTCACCGAGGACTACTTCATCACGGCCGTGCCGGACGAGAAGCCGGAGGTCAAGATCCTCGAGCCGGGCCGCGACTGGCGCGCAAGCAGCATCGAGGAGGTCGCCGTGCGGCTCGAAGCGACCGACGATTTCGGCCTGCGCGGCTTGCAGCTGCACTACGCGGTCAATGGCGTGGACCAAGAGGCGGTGTCGCTGCCCGCCCGGCCCGGCGCGCTGGAGGCGACCGGCAGCCACACATTCTTCTTGGAAAACCTCGGCGGGGGAGCGCGAACCGCGCCGGAGGCCGTCGAAGAGGACGGGGAGTCGCTCCCGCCGCCGGCTCCTGAGGCGGGCCTCATCCCCGGAGACCTGATCAGCTACTACATCATTGCCAAGGATGCCAAGAAGGAAGTGCGCAGCGACATGTACTTCATTAACGTGCAGCCCTTCGAGCGACGCTTCTCGCAGTCTCAACAGGCGGGCGGCCAGGGCCAGCAGGGCCAGCAACAGGACGAGATCTCGCGCCGCCAGAAGGAAATCATCCTCGCGACCTGGAACTTGATCAAGGAGCGCGACGCCGAGGACGGCCGGGAAGAGCGCAAGCTGCGCGAGAGCGCCGAGATGCTCTCGGAGCTGCAGGGCACGTTGATGCAGCAGGCTCAGACCTTGGTGCAGCGCACGAGGGCGCGGCAGTTGACCAGGACCGATCCCAAGTTCGCGCAGTTCGCCGAACTGCTGGAGCAGGCCGCCGGCTTCATGCAGCCCGCGGCCGAGTCGCTGCAGGCGTTCCGGCTCGATGATGCGGTTGGGCCGGAGCAGCAGGCGCTGCAGTTCCTGCTGCGGGCGGAAAACCTGTTCACCGACATCCAGGTGAGCATGGGGCGCGGCGGAGGGGGCGGCGGAGGCGGCGCCTCGCGCGATCTGGCCGAAATGTTCGAACTCGAGATGGATCTTGAGAAGAACCAGTACGAGACCGGCAGCGGGTCGTCCGGACAGCAGATCGAGCAGGAAATCGACGAGGCGATGAAGAAGCTCGAGGAGCTGGCGCGGCGTCAAGAGCGCTTGGCCGAGCAAGCCCAGGATCGCTCGCGGGCGAGCTTCGAGCAGCGCTGGCAGCAGGAAATGCTGCGGCGCGAAGCCGAGGACCTAAAGCGCGAGCTGGAGCAGCTCCAGCGCCGCCAGCAAAGCCAGGGGGGCCAGCAGAGCAGGGCGCAGGGCGGACAGAGTTCCCAGGCGCAGGGGTCGTCGAGCGGCCAGTCCGGCATGCGCCAGCAGCTGGACCGGACGATCCGCCAGCTGGAGCGGGCGGCGCGCGAGATGGAGCGCGGGGGCCAGGGCGGTGACCAGCGCGCCTCCTCGGCGCGGGCCCAGCAAGAGTTGCAGGAGGCCTTGGAAGCGCTCCAGCAGCAACGCCAGCAGCAGAGCCAGTCCGCGGTCAGCGAGATGGCGGAGGAGGCGGCTCGGCTCGCCGAGGAACAAGAGCAGGCGGCTGCCGAGCTGGACCAGTCGCTCAAGGTTGCCGTAGAGGCGCTGAAGGCCCAGGGGGGGCGGCAGAACGGCCCGTTGCCGACGGGCATGACCCGCGAGGAAGAGATCGACTTGGCTGATCGCAAGCGCGACATGCGCGACCGGCTGTCCGAGGTCGAGCAGGGAATCCAGAAGCACTCGCGCATGCTCCGCCAGCGCAACGACGAGGCCTCCAAGGCGCTGATGAACGCCTTGATCGAATTGCAGCAGTCGGAAGCGCTGCCCGCCATGCAGTATGCCGAGGACCTGATCCGGCGGGGGCTGGCCCCGTACGCGGCGGGCAACGAGGAAGCGATTTCCCGGGCCCTCCGCCGGCTGCGCGACAACCTGCGCGAAGCCGGCGAGCTGGCCCAGAAGGAGGGCGGCGGAGCGGAGCGCGGATTGGAGAGGCTGCTCTCCAGCGTGGAGCAAATGCGCCGCGACTTGGAACGGGCGATGGTTCCCGGGCAAGACCGCGAGGGGAACCGCTCTGGCCAGGGGCCAGGGCAGCAGCCTGGAGGCGAGCAGCCCGGCCAGCAGCCGGGGCAGGGCGCAGGGGGGACCGGAGATCCAAGCCGTCCTGGCGGCGGGGTTGGAGTTGGCCGAGCGGGCGGCGAACGGCGGGGAGGCTGGGGGGGCACCGAATCGCTCGGCGACGGCCGGCCGCGCGGGCCCTACGGCGCGAGGCCGCTCGAGCCGGCTGAGCGCGATCGCATGGAGCGCGCCCTGGAAGCGGGCATAGCCGACATTCCCAGGTTGGCCCAGCAACTCCGGATGACGCGGGAGTTCGACCCGCGGGAGATCGCCGAGCTGAGAGATTTTGCCCGCGAACTGGGCGACGGCCGCTTTCTCGGCAACCCGGAACTGCTAGAGCAGGAATACCGCAATGTGCTTGCGATGCTGGAGCAGATCGAAGTCAAACTGCGACGCCAAGTCGAGCTGGACGACAAGGAAGAGGTGCGCGCCATCGTTTCCGAGCCAGTACCGGAGTCGTACCGCGAGGCCGTTGCGGAATACTACCGCAGGCTCGGCGGATCGGAGTAGCGAGACGCGGCGATGTGGACCACGACGAACAATCCGGATCAGACCGGAGCGTACGCCGCGCATCGCAGCATAGCGCCGGAAATCAGGCGCCGGATCATCCGTTCGGAGGTCGAGGGGGGCGTGCGCTTGCGTGCCTTGGAAGACGGCGACCGGGTCGTGGTGAAGACGGCCAACCGCATCTACCGCATCGAAATCCGGGGCGGCAGGACGTGGATTTCAGGCCATCCGCGCTTCTGCCCGCGGCCCGTGGCCGTTTTGGTGAGAGGCTCGACCTGGGGCGGCGCGATGCTCAAGCCCGACTATCTCGGATTGGGCATGCACATGGAATTCCACCATCCCGACCACGCCACGGTGGTGACTTCGAAGATCGAATCGGTCTCGGTGGGCTGAAGCGCCGCGAGGCTATCCCAGCAGAGCGCCGACGTGGCTCTGCACGCTGGCGGCGAGGCCCGCAAGGCTGTAGCCGCCCTCCAGCGCGGACACCAGCCGCCCGTCGGCGTGCTTGTCCGCCAGGTCCTGCAGCAGGCGCGTCAGTTCGGCGAAGTCGCCATCAGCGAGGCGGAACTGGCCGAGCGGGTCTCCCAAGCGCGAATCGAACCCTGCCGAGATCATGACGAGCTCGGGAGCGAACGCTGCGGCCGCGGGCAGCAGCCTGTCGCGGAACGCGCCCAGGATCTGTTCGCGGCCGGTGTGCGCCGGGAACGGGCAATTGATGGTCGTGTCGGCCCCCGCGCCCGCGCCGGTTTCGTCGCGCATGCCTGTGCCGGGATACCACGGCGACTGGTGCGTGCTAAAGAAGAGGACGGAAGGATCCTCGTAAAAGATATCCTGCGTGCCGTTGCCGTGATGCACGTCCCAGTCCACGATCAGGACGCGCTGCAGGCCGTGGCGCTCGATCGCGTGGCGCGCCCCGATTGCGACATTGTTGAAGATGCAGAATCCCATGCCCTGTTCCGGACGCGCGTGGTGGCCGGGCGGGCGCAGCGCGCAGAATGCCTGCTTGACGGGTCCGGTCAGCACCGAGTCGACGGCCGAGCAGACCGCGCCGACGGCCATGCGCGACGCTGACAGGGAGCCCCTCGCGACATGCGTGTCGCCAGTGGAGAGCATGCGGTTCCCCGCGCCGATCTCGCGTTCGACCAGTTCGACGTAGTCGGCCCCGTGGCACAGGCGCAGCGTTTCGAAACCGGCCTCGTCGCAATCCAGGGCTTGCATGCGGTCTGCAAGCCCGCTTGAGCCGAGCGCGCGCAGGACGGCCTCGAAGCGCTCGACGCGCTCGGGGTGCGCGTGCGGCGTGCGATGGTCACGCGACGATTCCGGAGCGATGAGCAGTGTGGATGGCATGGAGGCTATTCCGACAACACGTCAGGCGGCCGGGGTTTCCTAATAGTGTCGCGCACGGCCCGGCCGGCAGGAAACCGGAGGCGCGGCTGGCGGACGCCGGCCGCGATTGCAATAATCGGATAGCCGTGCCGCTGCAGTTCATCGGCAAGAACCGGCTTGCGCTGGTCATCCTGCTATGCGTCGCAATGCTCGTCCTGCTGGGCGCGCTGCAGTTTGTCTGGACAGGGCAGCTCAGCGAGGCGCAGGAGGCGATGATGCAGGACGCCCTGACCAACTCCGTGCGCCAGTTCGAGCAGGAAGCTGAGCGCGCACTGCTGTTCCTTCTCGCGCTGATGCGGCCGGAGGGGCGAGGCGGGCAGCAGCTGGACTGGAACAGGTGCGCCGAAGCGTATGCTCTATGGGCCGAAACCAGCGCTCATGCCGGCTTGCTGTCTCGGATCTTGGTGCATCAAGCAGGCCCCGACGGCGATGCCAAGCTGCAGGAATTGCCCTTGGGGGAGGCCGAGCCGGTGGTTGTGGACTGGGGACCCGAACTTGAGTCGGTCGAGCGTGGCTTGGCGCAAGCCTCGGCGCGGCTCGGCCGCGGTCGCGGGCCCTTCACATGGACGCTGTTCCCGCAGGCAAGCGCCGTAGTGCGACCGATCGTGACCCCAGACCGACTCAGGCGGGGGGTGCTGCGGGAGCCCCGCGTCGGCGGGTCGGCGTTCATCATCGTCGTGCTGGATTGGAACTATGTTGCCCAAGAGATGCTTCCCGGATTGGTTGGGCGGCTGTTCTCCGGAGCTGACGGCGAGCGGTTGTACGAGGTGGCAATCGCTGTCCGCGATGGCGAGAGCTTCTTGTACCGATCGGACCCGTCGCTAGACTCCGCCTGGCTCGCCGGTGCGGACGTGCGGCGGCGCGTGAGGCTATTCCGGCCCCCGCCGGAGCGCCCCGGGCCGCCCCTCGCGCCGCCTGCAGGCGGGCCGGGCGGCGCCGGCCAGCAGGGCGGCTTGCGTCCGCCGCAGGTGGCGCGGGGCCGCATTGCGATTGCTGGTGCCGATGCCGGGATGGATGTGGAGCTTGCGGCCGCTCACGTTTCGGGCTCGCTCGCAGGAGCGGTTGCGCGACAGCGGGCGCGCAACCTGGGCGCGGGTTTGGGCGTGCTGCTATTGCTGGCCGGCGCCATGGCATTGGTGGTGGTCTCCGAGCGTCGGGCCACCCAGCTGGCCGCGATGCAGATGGAGTTCATCGCTGGTGTCTCGCACGAGCTGCGCACGCCGTTGTCGGTAATCTGCTCGGTCGGGGAAAACCTCGCCGACGGCATCGTCTCGTCCACGGAAGGGGCCAAGCGATACGGGCGGCTCATTTTCAGCCAGGGTCGGCGCCTGGGCGAGATGGTCGAGCAGACCTTGCAGTTCGCCTCGCTGGAGTCCGGCAAGCGGCAGTTCAAGCTGGACCGGATCGACCCGGAAATGGCAGTGCAACGTGCCGTGGATCAAGCGCGTCCAATGATAGAGCAGGCGGGGTTTGCTCTGGAACGCGGCACCGCTCCAGGCTTGCCACGAGTTCGTGCCGACGAGAACGCCTTGCAGCAGATACTCGCCAACTTGATCAGCAACGCCGTCAAGTATGGCGATCCGGGCCGCTGGATCCGCGTCGAGGCGGACGCGGGCGAAAGCGATGGTGACCCCGAGGTGCGGATCCGGATCTGCGACCGCGGCAGGGGGATTCCGAAAGAGGAGAAAGGACGGGTGTTCGACGCCTTCTATCGGGGGGCAGCCGCGGGGGAAGGGAACATACAGGGTTCTGGATTGGGCCTCAAGCTGGCGCGTGACCTCGCGCAAGGCATGGGGGGCAAGCTCTCGATGCGAAGCGAGCCCGGCCGGGGCAGCGTGTTCACGCTGCACTTGCCGGCGCTGGTGGACGCGGAGGCCTAGCAGAACCGGCGATGTCGCGCATTTTGATCATCGAGGACGCGGTCGGCATCCGCATGACCATCGAGGATCGCCTCAAGGCCGAGGGCTACGAGGTAGAGGTGGCCGAGGATGGCGTGAGCGGCTATGAGCGCGCCCGCGCCGGCGGCATCGACCTAGTCGTGTTGGACCTCATGCTGCCCAAGAAGCCGGGCCTCGACATCTGTCGCGACCTTCGCGGGGCGGGCATCGTCACGCCCGTGCTGATGCTCACCGCCAAGGGGCAGGTGATGGATCGAGTCACGGGCCTGCGCACCGGCGCCGACGACTACTTGGTGAAGCCGTTCCAGATGCTCGAGCTGGTGGCTCGGATCGAGGCCTTGCTGCGGCGGGACCGCATCAAGGGCGGGGCCAGCGAGGCCAAGGTGTACGCGTTCGGGGACGTGCAGGTCGATTCCAAGCAGGCGGCAGTGCTTCGCGGAGACGAGAAGCTGCAGCTCTCCGCGAAGGAGTACCAATTGCTGCTGTACTTCGTCCAGCATCCGCAACAGGCGCTCTCGCGGGACCGCTTGCTGCGGGAAGTCTGGAAGTATCAGGCCGAGGTTTCGACCAGGACGGTCGACGTGCATGTCGGCTGGCTCCGGCAGAAGATCGAGGACGATTCGCGCAAGCCGCGATGGATCATCACGCGGCACGGTATCGGATATATCTTTGATCCGAAGGAGCGCAGCTAGGCCCCGCTCCCTGCTGATAGACTCAAGGCAGGCATGAACCGCCGTCGCTTCATGACCGCTGCGGCAGCCGCCGCGACTGTGCCGGCAGAGCGGGCCGCGTCCCAAGGCAGGATCCTGCTGCCCACGGACACACCGGACGAACTTGGCTTCAGGATCATGTGGTACAACCCTGTGCCGCCGATCGATAAGAGCACCTACCGTCTCGAGATCGGGGGGCTGGTCGAGAAGCCGCAACGGTTCGAGATGGACAGGCTGCACTCCTACCCCAGATTCGAGCAGTCCAAGCGCCTGAAGTGCGTGCAGTGTTGGTCGGCCCGCACGACGTGGGGAGGATTCCGCTTCGACGAACTGGTAGAGGATGTCAAGCCCTTGGCGAAGGCGACTTCTGTCCGCATCGACTGCGCGGACAAGTGGTACGAGTACATGTCGCTTGACGAGATGGCGGAGCCCGGCGTGATGATGTGCCTGGAGATGGCCGGCCAGCCGCTGACCGACCAGCACGGCGCGCCGTTGCGCCTGCTGGCGCCTTCGAAGTACGGATACAAGTCGGCCAAGCTGGTGACCAAGATCACGTTTGTAGAGAAGGGAGGCGGCTCGATGGCGTGCGATATCGGGCCGTACTACTCCCCCGAGGGAGAGATCCTGCCCGGCTACGACCATCCTCTGGACTTGGGCCCGAACATGCGGAAGAAGATCCCAGGCGGGGAGATCGTCGCTTACTGATGCTGCGGCTGGCCAAGCGCGACTTTCTCAAACTCGCCGGACTGGCGATCGCCGAGAAGCTCGTGCCGCCGTGGGCTTGGGCCCGTCCGGCGGAACCAGCCGAATCGGATCGCAAAGTCATCATTGTGACCTTCGGGGGAGGCTGTCGCTATCAGGAGACCTTCGCGCCGGAGGGCTTGCGCAACATACCTAGGCTGGTCGGGCTCAAGGACGACGGGCGGTTCTTCCGAAACTGCGCCAACGACGGCGTGCTGTCCCACTACAATTCCACGTCCAGCATCGTCACCGGAAACTGGCAGCGGGTAGATGACTTCGGGTTCGGATGGGCCGGGAGCCCCACCATCTTCGAATACTTCCGCAAGGCCACCGGCGTGCGCTCGACCGATGCCTGGGCGATTTGCACGAACAAGAGTTTTGCCACGATGGGTGCGACGAAGGTGCGCGGTTACGGCGACGGCCACGGCGCGAACGTGGTGTTGCCCAAGCAATTGCTGCTTGAAGCGGTGGACGAGGTCATCAAGCGCGATCTCGATCAGGGCGTCGCGGACCGGGAGAACGTGCTGCGCCAGCTGGAGGGCATCCTCAACGCCGGCTACGAGGGGATCGGCTGGACGATCTTTCGCGGCGGCCGGCAGCTGGACCGGCAGGTCAGGCAGACGCTCAAGCGCGGCTTGGTCGAGTACATCTACGGCCCCGAGGCGCCGAACTCGGGGGACGAGCTGACCTTCTTCGTTGCAAGAGAGGTCATGCGGGAGTTCGCGCCGCGCCTGATGCTGGTGAACTTCTGGGACATGGACGTGGCGCACTGGGGAGCGTACTCGCTCTACTTGCAGGCCATCACCAAGACCGACCGGTTGTGCGGCATGCTGTGGGACGAAGTGCGGGCCAACCCCGCCTATCGCGACAAGACGACGCTCTTGATCCTGCCGGAGCTGGGTCGCGACGGGGACCAGGATACGGCCAACGGCTTCTTGAATCACCGCAGCGGGGACCCGTCGTGCCGGGATGTCTGGATGCTAGCGCTCGGCGCTGGGTTGGACCGTGGCGAGACCGACCGCCGCATCGCGCATGTGGATCTAGCGCCGACCGCGCTAGGGATGCTTGGCGTCGCGCCCGGCGAGATGCAGGGCAATCCGATCCCCGAAATATTGGTCTGAAGCCTGTCGCCGATTCTGCGCTTTCCGGCGTCGCCGCATCGCTTCAGAGATGGATTGGACGTCCTCGCTGCGGCGCCTCAACGAGGTTCAGGATCGACTCCGAGGCCGTCTGCGACGCGGTTGATGTAGTTGAAGTACGAAACGACCTGGACGGCGTCGTGTATCGCTCGGTCGTTCCAGCCGGCCTCGCGCAATCCGTCGACGTCTGCGGGTCCCACCGATTGAGGGGCCCGAGTGAGCTTCTCAGCGAATTCCAGCAGCGCACGGGTAGGACTGTCCAGCCCTGCAGTCCGCCAGTTGTCCCGGACGCCGTCCGCCACTTCGTGATCGACCTCTTCCCGGAGGTCGTGCCAATGCGCGTCCACTCAATAGTGGCACTCGTTCGCCTTCGACACAGTCACGGCCAGCATTTCCCGCTGGCCTCGGGAAAGAGGCGACGGACCGTGCATGATATGGGAGTAGAGGGTCATCGAAGCGGAAAGCACCTCGGGATTCGGGCTCATGATCCGCACGATGTTCCAGATCTTGCCGGCCCGTCGGAGAGCCGTTCGATACTCGTCGAGGAGAGCTCCCTCCGCGTCGTCCGGGGCGATAGTCTTGATGTAGGCCACGGATACACTATATCCGTGGCCTGCGGCACCCCATCGGGGCACCGATCACGGCCACGTTCCTGCTGGGGATTCTGTGGCGGGGGCGCACGTCCCGCGCCGCGATGACCACGTTGGTCGTTGGCAGTTTGGCCGGAGGCGGTCGGTTTGCCCTAGACATCTTGTACAAGGCGTACGGCATGGATCTGGGGCCGCTGACCAGCTTTGGTTCCCCTTCCTAAATTTCGGCGCCGGAGGCTTCTTCGGTTGCCTCGGTCTGTCTTGGGCGACCAGCAAGCTGGACGAGAGACCGGCCTTGGCGAGGGTCGTCCGGTTAACAGTCGACTGGTCCGGGCGCAGGAAGGAGCAGGAAGAGGCGGGGAACGACAAGCTCCTCGGAGGACTGTCGTTGCTCGTTGGACTGGCCGTGCTGATGCTGTGGATCCACTTCCGGTAGTTTGGGCCTGGACGCCGCCCGCATCGCTGCGGTTACCATAACTGCAGTGCTCGCACGTCGGACGCGCCTAGCCGGGACATTCGCGGCTGTCCTCGCGGCTTGCGGCGGTAGCCCGGAAGGCCAGCTTCCGGAGATCCCGGCGTTCGAGGCATCGGACTTCCCGGACCGCGCGCGAGAGCTGGCATCCGTCAGGATCGAAGCGGTCGCAACGGACTCGGATGATCCGTGGGCGAACGGCGACCTAGCCGCCCTCCTCCACGCCTTCGGGCGCCCTCGGGATGCCTCGGTCTTGTACGAGCGCGCCGGGGCGCTCTCAGGCGGGGAGTTTCGTTGGCTGTACTTGCTCGGTGTCGCGCAGCAGGACGCGGGCGAGGAGGGCAAGGCATCGGCCTCGTTCCGGGCCGCGCTGGCGAAACGGCCGTACTTGCCGGCCGCAATCCGGCTCGGTGAGTCGCTGGCCGCAGCGGGACGGCTTGAAGACGCTGCAGCCGCGCTGCGTGATGCCGTGAAGCTGGACGGCGGGGGGGCAGCCGCGTCGTACGCCCTAGGGCGGGTGCTGTTGGATCTCGGCGAGACCCGTGAGGCGATTTCGGAACTCGAGCGGGTCGTGGGATTCGCTCCGGACTCGGGCGCTGCCCGCTATGCGCTGGGGATGGCTTACAGGGCGGAGGGAGAGGAGGCGAAGGCGGCCCGGTTGTTGCGCGCCGCTGGCGGGGGCGACAGCGACCGGCCCCCGCTCGAGGACCCCCTGCTGGCTCGCGTGCAGGCACTCGGAGCGGACGAGCATTACTTCCTTAACTTGGGCCAGAGCCTCGAGGCCGAGGGTCAGCCTACCGAGGCGATTCGCGCCTACGAGCGAGCCCTCGCTCTGGACCCCGGTATGGCCACGGCGCACGCCAATCTGGTCGGGGCCCATGGGCAGGCAGGTGACTTCGAACAGGCCAGGAAGCACTACGACCTAGCGATCTCGATGAACCCGGAGATCGAGGAACTGCATAACAACTGGGGGGTCCTGCAGGCGATGACAGGCAATCCGTCGGATGCTGCCGAGGCGTTCCGTCGTGCCCTGGCAATCAACCCAAACTCGGCCATGGCGCTGGCGAACCTCGGGATGGCGCTGGTTGCCCTCGGAGACAATGACGGTGCGATGCGGCGGTTCGAGCAGGCGGTGGTGAATGATCCGACTAATGGTCCCGCGCGGATGAACCTCGGCACCGCCGCATTGGCCGCTGGTCGGGTGTCCGAAGCGATCGAGCACCTTGAGTCGGCCCTCAGGAGGCCCGCAACCGAGGACGAGGCGTTCGTCCGATACACCCTGGGACGCGCGTACCAGCGGGCCGAACGGCACGCCGATGCCGGAGAGCAAATGGAGCATGCCATGAGGCTCGCCGAGGCGGCCGGATCAGAGGACCTGACCGCCCGCATCCGCGCTTCGCTGGAGTCTCTAGCCGCCAGATGACGCCTCGCGGCCCGGGTGCGATTCCGGTCCTCCTCGCGTTCCGGCGGCTCTCGGGCCGATCGGAATCGGGGCCATTCGCACTATCCCCGCTCGGCGATGCCCGCCGGGAATTGCCCGAACCGAAGCAGGGAACCGGTACCGGTCGGGTTCCCGGGCCCCCTACGCATCGGTCGCACGGGACGGCGCTGCCGCATTAAGACTGCCGCCGACTCTGACCATTGGCTGTTGGCGACCACAGCAGCCTCGCTGTCGCCGGAGGCGGTGAGGCTGCGCGGCAGCGGCCCGAGTACGATCCCGGCGTAGCCCGGCCCTGGCGGACGTGGGGCGGCATCTTGGACTGGAATGTCCTCGTTTCCGATTGTGCAGCGCAGTTCTTCGGTCCCATCCGGGGAGTTCGGCCAGTAGCCGGAGTCTGCCCGGGAGTCGGGGGCCGTGCCCACTCTCGCCAACTTGGTCCATTCGGCCAGCGCTACCGGGGCACGATCAGAGGTTCAGGATCCCGAGCGCAACTCGAAGCACTTGAGCACCAGATCCGTCTCGGCTACCTCAGCTTCCGCCCGAACGGTCGAGCTTCCGCCGGAACGGTCGCTTACTCCCGGAACTCCCGTCGGAACCTTAATTTTCTGCCACCAAGCAGGCGGGCATCGGGATACAATCCTCCCAGATGGTCTGGTTTGGTCGGGAAACCTCAACTCCGCGCAGCGCTATGCATTTGCGTTGCGTACTACCACCGACCATTCAATCGGATCCTGCACCGCATCTAGTCCGGAGGCTTCATGAGACACCATCCCACCTTAGCTGCCAACGTCCTGCTGGCGTTTTCTGTGCTCTGCGTCGGCCCCCTTTTGTACGGCCAGCAGGCTGATACCGCCGTCGTCGTCGGGTCAATCTCTGACGTCACGGGTGCCGTCATTCCCGGAGTCGACCTTCTCTTCACGCACGTCGCCACGGGCTCCGTCTACAACGCGCAGACGGACGCCAGCGGTTTCTACCGCACACCACCCTTGCGCATCGGCGACTACCAAATGGCGGCCGAGACGGCCGGATTCAAGCGCATCCAGCGGACCGGCGTCATCCTGAATGCCGGTGACACCCGACAGGTCGATCTCGTGCTTGAGGTCGGCGAGGTTACCGAGACGATCGAAGTCGTCGCCCAGGCGCCGCTGTTGCAGACGCAGGAAGGCACCGCCGGCACTGTGATGGAAAACCAGCAGATTCTCGACTTGCCGCTAAACGGCCGAGACTACCTGCAACTCGCCCGCATTTCGGCTGGCGTTACCCCGCCCGCGCGCTCCGAAGTCGCCAATCGACAAGGCGTCAGTGTTGGCGGCTCGCAAGCCACCCAAGTCAACTTCATCATTGATGGCATCGACAACAACAATCAGTCGATCGCCTCCCAGGGCAACCAGAAAGAGGCCATCAAGCCCCAGATCGATGCCGTCCAGGAGTTCAAGATCCTGACGAATGCCTACTCGGCCGAGTTCGGGCGTTCCATGGGCGGAGTGGTGACAATGACCACCAAGTCCGGCACCAACCAGGTGCATGGCTCGGCCTTCGAGTTCCTGCGCAACGAGCGTATGGATGCCAGGAACTTCTTCGTACCGCATAGCGCGGAAAAGCCGCCGTTCGCACGGAACCAATACGGCTTCTCGGTCGGAGGCCCGCTGAAGCGGAACCGGGCGTTCCTTTTCGGCGACATGGAGCTGACCGACATCCGCGAGTCATCGACCAGCACGAGAACGGTTCCCAACCTGATGGAACGCGCCGGCGATTTCTCGGGCGGCGACATCATTCGAGATGCGCTGACTACGGACCCCGAGACCCGCGCCCGCGATCCGTTTCCCAACAATCGCGTGCCGGACAGTCGGGTCGATCCAGTCATGCGGACTGTCCGAGACTGGTGGCCGGACCCGATCAACGACGCTCGGACGCGCAACTTCGTGTTCGTCCCGCCGCGGAACCAGGACCTGAACCGCTGGGACCTGCGCTACGACCAGAGTCTGGACGACCAGAACAACTTCTATTTCCGCGTCAGCGGCCAGCGGACAAGCAACGGACGCGTGCCCATTCTGCCCGACAGCGCGGATGGCCTCTACTTGCACGGGAAGGATGTCGGAATTACGAACCGCCAAATGGCTTTCGTGTATAACGGCGTCTGGACGCCGACTCTGGTCGGTTCGTTCCGGGGAGGCTGGAGCTACATCGACACAGATGTCGAGCACGCCAATGATGTCCCGGTGAACCCGATCATTGGCGTCGACATGGGCAATGGCTTGGACATCTCGACGCCTGGATCGGGTAGCTTCAGCCCAGCCGGATACCAAGGTATCGGAAGTTGCTGCTTCAATTACATCGGGTCGCAAACCCGCCAGTTTGCCGCGGACATCACCTGGACCAGGGGACGGCACACGATCAAGTTCGGTCACACGACCTACTGGCTCCAGAGCCAGATCTTCAACGCCGGCTTCATCACAGGGCGGTTCGTCTTCGACGGGCGTTTCACGGAGGATCCCGTGACTCGGGCAGGCGGAGAGTCCATGGCCGACTTCCTGCTGGGCTACTCCCGAGAACTCCGGAACTCGAACCACAGGCACATGGCGCTACGCGCTCCATGGATGCATCAGTACGTCCAGGACGACTGGCGGGTCACCGATAAGCTGACCGTCAATATTGGGTTGCGCTACGAGGTCAGCCTGCCTTGGGTCGACAAGTTCGACAAGATCTCAAATCTGGATGTAGACACCGACACCAACCAGCCCAAGTTCGTCGTTGTCGGCGAACGCGGAGAAGGGCGATTCAACCGTGGGCTGGTCACCTCGGACCTCAACAACTTCGCGCCTCGGTTCGGATTCGCCTATCGCTGGCGGGAAAGCACCGTGTTCCGGGGAGGATTCGGGCTCTTCTACGCCAACACGATGAACACCGGCGGTGGGGAGTTCATGGAAACCAACCCCCCGGCCCACGTCAAGACGCAGCTTGGCACGGACCGGATCAGCCCGACGATCCGAGTGATGGACGGCCCGGGACCGGGTGCGTTGGACCCGGTCAATTCCCCGGCTCTAGTGCCGGGATCGTTCGAAATTGACCCTCCCTGGCCAATGGCTTCCCAGTGGAACTTCAACATTCAGAATCAACTGCCGGGCAATGTCCTGTGGGAGATCGGCTACTTTGGCACCAAAGGCACCCACATCATCAGGCGCTACAACATGAACTACGCCGTTCCGGGCCCAGGGACTCCTTTGAGCCGCAGGATCTGGCCGACAGTGAAGTTTCCCGGTACGGATCTTGACGTAGGCCTCGATTTCCTGCACAACTTCAGGAACAACTCCAACTCGAACTACCACGCGATGCAAACCAAGTTGGAGAAGCGCTACGGGAGCGGGTTGAGCTTCCTGCTTTCCTACACGTGGTCCAAGGCCATTGGCGATTACGCCTTCATACCCGGAGAGGACAGAGGGATCGGGGCGAACTGGGGTGTGCAGAACGCTTTGGATCTCGCGGCCGAGCGCTCGCTCCTGAACCAGCATGTGGCCCACCGGGCGGTAGTCAGCTATTTGTACGACCTGCCGTTCGGCCGGGGCCACACCTACGGGTCCGGCTGGAACCGGGCGGTCGATGCGATCCTCGGCGGCTGGACCATCGGCGGCATCAACAGCTTCCTCACGGGATTCCCCATGAACCTGTCCGTGCGGGGCAACCCGTCCGGGACGGGCGGCTTCAACCTGGACCGTCCCAACGTCGTCGGTGAATGGAGGATTCCTCGCTCGGGGAGAGGGCCCGACCGCTGGTTCAACACGGACGCGTTCGCGCGGAACGATCCGTTCACGTTCGGGAACGCCGGGCGGAACATCCTGGAAGCGCCGGGCACGATCAAGTTCGATCTGGCGCTGCACAAGCACTTCCAGATCAATGAGAAGGTGCGCATGCAGTTCCGGGCGGAGTCGTTCAACGCGTTCAACACGCCGATCTTCGACGGGCCGAACCTGCAGGTTGGGAACCGGAACCTCGGCGTGATCGCGCGGGCTGCGCCCGGACGGGTGATGCAGTTGGGCTTCAAGGTGATCTTCTAGCGGCCTGGGGCCCTCCCGCCCACTGGAAAGGCTCGCGCGGTCACAGCTTCGCGAGCCTTCCCCCAATGAATACGGCGTGTAACTCGAAGAGGTTGTGGATGTTCTCCAGCGGACTGGCGTTCAGGATCACGATGTCAGCCAAGACGCCCAGCTGGACAGCGCCTCGTTCGTGATCGATCCCCAAGGCTTTGGCATACCTATGGTTAACCTGAAGTTCTGAAGGGATTTTCGGCATAACTTGTTGTTGTTCAAGCAGATGTGCTTGAACGAAATTGGCCTCTACTGCCTACAAGCCTACAGGCGACGAGCATGTGCGGGTTTAGATCTGGATTTCTTTCAGCATCTCCATGGCGCGGGCCTGCTGCGCATTCAGCTGCGTGTCCAGCTCGAAGTCGCACGGCTGCGGACCCCGCTCGCCCTTGCTCCGACAGTCGTTGCGCGCCACCCGCGCCAGATCCTCCAGCAGCGTCCGGAAACTGTGCGCCGGCGTGCCGTCCTCGGTCTGGCGCGTGGCTTTCTTCCGCCGTGCGCTAGCGGACGGCTCCGCCGGCGCCACCGGATCCCGCGTGCGCGTCTGCTCGGCCAACTCCTCGTCGGCAAACAGCAGCGGCCGCCAAGCCTCGCACATGTGCCACTGCACGTAGTAGGCCAGCATGCACAGAAACAGGTGCGCGCGCACCCGGTCGGCCAGCCGATGGTGGATCGGGCGCACCTGCAGCTCGGCCGTCTTGAGCCCGCGGAAAGCGCGCTCGACGCGCGTGAGGGCCTTGTAGCTGCGCACGCAGTCGGCCGCCGACAGATCCGCCTGCGCCAGCGAGGTGCGGATCACGTAGACGCCATCCAGGGCGGCTTCGTGGTCGATGCTGGCGCGGTTGCGGTGGTAGTCGAAGCTGTCCTCGCCGATCTGGCACACGAAGTGCTTGCCGACTTTGTAGCGGTTCAGCACGGCGCCGACCCGCAGGCCGATCTGGGCCTCGCCCTGCAGGCGCCCGGCGGCGACGCTGGCGCGGATCGGCGCGAGCAGCTCTTCGGTGGCTTGCAGCAGCGACTGGCGCGTCTGGCGGCGCTGGGCCGCCAAGCGCGGGTTGCGGCAGGCCACCAGCCGCTCGTGCGGATAGTCCGGATGCTGCATGATCTCGAACAGGCCGACCTCGTCGCTGCGCTGCAGCTGGCCGGCCCGCTCCAGCTTGCGAATCGCGCCGCTGCGCAGCGCCGTGATCCAGTCGATGCCGTCCAGCTTGTGCAGCTCGGCCAGGCGGGCCTGCACCAGCATGCCGCGGTCGCCGACCAACACCAGGCGGCGCAGGCCGAAGCGCCGCTGCAGTTGGCGCACGGCCGGCAGCACGGTGCGCGGGTCGCCGACATTGCCTGCGAAGACATTGACCGCGACCGGGCGGCCGCGGCGGTCGCACAGCAGGCCGAAGTTGACCTGCAGCTTGCCCTTCTTGCCATCGCGGTTGTAACCGTAGCGGGCCAGCGGGCAGGCCGAGCCCTCGAAGTAGGAAGAACTCAGGTCCAGCAGAACGACACCGCCCTGGGCGAAGTGGCGGCGGGCCAGCTTGCCCTGGATACGCTGCTGGCGCTTGAGCAGCCAGTCCATGGCGGTGTACAGGTCCTCGGCGCTGGCCTCGCGCAGGTCGAAGTAATCGGGCAGGCTGGTGCCGTGCCACCAGCGGGCGGTGGAGAGCTTGGCCTGGGGGCGCAGGATGCGGGCGGCGATCATGGCGCAGACGAGGTCGCGCTGGCGGGATGGCTGGGCAGCGAGCAGGCGGGGGAGAGCGAGGCGGCGGAAGGCCTCCAGCACGGCCAAGACGGAGCCGTGGGCGCGCGAGCGGACGATTTGGAAGGAGTCGCAGGGGTCGCTCAGGGGCTGGCCGGCCAGATGTGCGGATTCCGGCGAAAATGAACGCTCAATCCGAAGGAAAGTGAACGCTCGTTCCGATTCAAAGTGAACACTCAATCCGAAGGAAAGTGAACACCTCGGAGCGAAGCGACGCGGCCGGTTTCAGAATGCGCTTCCGGAGGCACCTCCGTCAAGTGGATCCCCGTGCATACGGGGAGAATCAGTCATCATCATCTCGTCTTTCCTTCCTTATTGTCCGCTGCGGACGACGAGGGGGATGCGCCTAGCGGCGGCCGCCCTGCCTGTTCCAAATTCGGGCAGGCACGGCCCGGTGCGTGGCCGGGCCTGTGCTGCCAGTAGTCTTCGCAACGCCCGAGGTTGAATTCCAAGTGTTGCCAGTAGGCCGCCGGGAAGCGCTCGCGCTCGACTTCGCGGAGCAGCGGTTCGAAGTAGGCCAAGCTGCGTACCGGCGGCGCGGCGGGCCGCTCGATCAGGGCCATGGACTTGCGCACGCAGCCGAGCAGGATCGCCCGGCGGACCGTTTCCAAGGGCACGCCCGAGGCGTGCCAGTCGGCGGCCCGACGCTCGTCGGCGGGGCCGAATCCTGCCTGCACGCAAGCGGGTGAGAGGAAGGCCTCTCGCACGGCCTCGACATAGGTCCCGGCCGCGCCCTCCGGGCGGGCTGGCGGCGGGGCCTGCGCGGCGCGATAGGGCCAGTAGGCGTCGCGCACGGCCAGCACCGAGCGGCGGTGCTGGTTGGGAGCGGTTTCCAGGTCGCACACGCCGGCGCGGACCAGTTCGCGCAGATGGCGTCCCAGGGCGCTGCGGCTCTTGCCCAGCCGGCGCGCCAGCGCGGCGCGCTCGAAGGCCAGCCGGCCCGTGGCGCGTTCGGCCTGCAAACAGACGTGGGCGTAGAGCTTGAACGCACCGTCGGAGAGTTCGCCCAGCGCTCGCTCGAATTCCGCCCCGGCGGCGAAGAAGCCGCCGCGGCGCTTGAGCCGGTAGCCCGCGCTCATGCCGGCCCCTCTTCGCCGGCCGTGATCTCGGCCCGGCCGCGGACCTTGCGCAGCGACTCTCCCTGCAACTCGAAACGGTGCGCGTGATGCACCATGCGGTCCAGAATCGAGTCCGCCACGGTCGGGTCGCCGATCGGTCCGTGCCAGCGGTCGGTCGGCAGTTGCGAGGTCAGGATCGTCGAGCGCAGCCGGTAGCGGTCGTCGCAGATGTCGAGAAAGTCGCGCCGCTCCAACTCGCTCATCGGTGCCAGGGCGAAGTCATCGACGACCAGGGCGTCGATCTTGGCCAGTTTCGCCAGCAGGCGCGACAGGCTGCCCTCGGCGCGCGCGCCGTGCAGTTCCCGGAACAGTTGCGGCGCTCGGGTGTACAGGGCGCTGAAGCCGTCCCGGCAGGCTCGCTGCGCCAAGGCACACGCCAGAAAGCTCTTGCCGATTCCGCTGGGGCCGACCAGCACGACGTTCTGCTTGCGACGCAGCCAGGCCGACTCGTGCGCCAGGCTCATCCAGCGAGCCCGTTCCAGCCCGCGCGGATGCCGGAAGTCGATGTCCTCCAGGCAGGCCTGCTGCTTCAGCTTCGCCAGCGCCAGCCGCCGCGTCAGCGCCCGGCTTTCCTTCCACGTCCACTGCGACTCCACCAGCAGCGCGAAGCGCTCCTCGAATGCCAGCTCGCTCGCCGCCGGATCCTCCAGCTGCCGCCGGAACGCCTCCGCCATCCCGTTCAGCCGCATCCCGTACAGCTGCTCTAACGTCGGTTGCATCAACATGTTGGCTCCTCCCCAGGGCCGCTCGCGGCCCCCTCCCCGTAATACTCGCCACCGCGGATGTTGCCGTGCTCGACCGGCTTGCTGCCATTGGACGGCTCGCCCTCCAGCGGCTGCCGCTCCGCCCGGCTCGCCAGGATCGCCTTGAGGCTGGCGTAGCTCACCGTGCGGTAGTGCAGCGCCCGCCGCGCGGCCGCTTCCATCCGCTCCTCCCCGCATTGCCGTGCCAGGCGGATGATGCCCAGGCAACTGCCGTAGCGCTCCTGCGGGAAGCGACTGCGCTCCAGCAATTCCGCAACCACCCGCGCCGTGCTCGGACCCACCGTTGCGGCCCATTGCTGCATCCGCTCCGGCGGCCACTCGCCGTGCTCCCGATGGGATTTCGGACGGTGCCCCGGCTCGGTGGTGAACCCGCCCTGTGTCCGGCTGCGCGCATGCGCGGCCACCCGCCGGCCCTGGTGCAGAACTTCCACGCACTGCGCGCTCAGGCGCACCTCCACCTGCTCCCGCACCAGCTCGCACGGCACCGAGTAGCGATGCCCGTCCACGGCCACGTGGTAGTCGATGTTCACGCGCGCCAGCTTCCAGGCGGCGTACTCGTAGCGCCGGGCCGGCAGCGGCCGCAGCGCCGGACGGTCCAGTTGCTCGAACAGCTCCCGGCGCGACTCCGGCCGCTTCTGGAACGGCTTCGCGTTCAATTCCGCCCGCCGCTCGCGCAGCGCCTCGTTGAGCTCAGCCAGGCTTGTGAAACGCTGGTGCCGCAACGGCTCGAGCAGGCCCTGCTCGACCAGCTGGACGCATTTCTCGACCTTCGCTTTATCTTTGGGACGAAACGGCCTCGCGGGCACGATCGCCATCCCGTAGTGGCGCGCCATGTCCCGATAGCTGCGGTTCAGGACCGGCTCGTAGCGGCAAGCGCGCGTCACGCCGGACTTCAGGTTGTCCGGCACCCACGTGTTCGCCGCCCCGCCGAAGTCCTCCAAGGTGTGCACATGCGCGCTAATCCAAGACTCGACGTCCTGGCCCCAGCTCGCCTCCGTGTAGAAGTACGAACTCGCCCCCAGCACCGCCACGAAGACGTGCGCCGGGCGCGGCTCGGCGCTCTCCACTAGGTAGATCGGCACCGTAGCGCCGGCGTAGTCGACGAAGATCCGGTCCCCGGCCTTGTGCTCCTGCAGCATCACCGGGTCCCGGCGCGTTTTCCAGTCCCGGTACAGCTCGCAGAACTGGCTGTAGCCGTACCCGTCCGGATGCTGCTCGCGATACTCCTGCCACACCAGCTGCAGCGTCAGATGCTTGCGCCGCGACAGTTGCTTGTGCACCGCCGCGAAGTCCAGCGCCTCGCGGCGGGCGCTCGGCCGCGCTCCCGCGGGCCGTCCGTACAGCCGCTGGTGCAACTCCGCCTCGTCCCAATCCGGCGGCAAGGGCCACTCCAGCCCGGCCTGCTCAGCCTGCCGCAGCAGCCTGTTGACCGTGCCCGTGGCCAACCCGCACGAGCGCGCGATCTCCCTTTGGGAACAGCCGCACTCGTGGCGCAACCTCAGAATCTCTTGAATCGTATGCATCGCTATCCGCGCTCTTGGCATGCGCAAACTCCTCCTCGGGGAGGAGCTCGTTCGCCCGTCACTCGGTCGCGACGCTCCGACCCTCTCCTAGCGGAGACGATCGGCGTTCACTTTCGATCGGAACAGGTGTTCACTTTCGATCGGAATCGGCGTTCATTTTCAATCGGAACGACTGTTCACTTTCCTTCGGAATCTGCACCAGATGGGCTCTCAGCAGGTCGATCGCGGAATCGGGCAGGTGGGAGAGATTGGCGAGGGTCTTTTTCTGGACCCTGCCTTGGTCGTCGCGGAAGGAGCGGCGCAGGAGCTTGGAGTGGTAGGTCTTGCCGTTCTGGACGGAGCGGATGATGGCGACGTGCATGGAGGACATATCTAGTGCCTACAAGAGGAAGTCTAGCAAAGAACACAATCGTCTGTCAATGTAGTAAGTCGATGCGAGAATACCGGCAAGCAGCTCGCCGAGCCGAAAACAATCTAGTGCCTACAAGATGCAAAAACTCCCGAGCCGAAAATCGAACCTAAACGCAGTGCAATCAATGTCTTCCAGCGCGCCACGACCAAAAAACAGGCCAGAACTTCAGGTTAACGGGATAGTAACGAAATAGTCAGACCTAAACCGGCCAATTTCCGGGTTTTTCGTTACTCAACGATATAATCCCCATTCGATACGGCCCCCTTTCTCTTGATCGCGGAGCACGTCTCGGCCCTCGGGCGCGTTCGATGCAGCCGATCGTGATCTCGAACGGAGGCCCAGTTATCGCTGGGTGCCGCTGTAACGCTCGATCCACTGCTCGGAATTGCGATGCAATTCCACGCGCGGCACGTCGTTTTCAATTGCCCTCCCGGGCGTGCTGCGACCATCTGCGACGACCTTGTCCAATAGCGCCGCCAGCCTGGCGGCGATTTCAGGGCGGTCGCTGGCTAGGTTCTTGGTCTCGCGGACGTCTGAGTCGAGATTGAACAACTGCACGAAAGGAGCCTTGCGCAGGTCGGCAACAGCAGGGGGCGACCCGAACGAGCGCATGGCGTCGCCCCACGCTCGTTCGGGGATCGGCAGAGTGCCCCACATGCCCCGCGACCCGCTTCCGGGTGTGAGCGCGAGTTTCCATTGCCGGTCGCGAATTGCGAATGCGAGCGGCGATTGCATGACCAGGCTCGTTCTGGCGCTGGACGAACCTGGCGAAGTGAGAAGCGGCAGGATGCTGATCGAGTCAGGGGCCTCGTCGGGCGCGAGTTCGACGTTCGCAATTTCCGCAACGGTCGCTGCCATGTCGTTTAGACCGACTAGACCGTGGCACTTCGAACCCGGCTCGACTCTGCCCGGCCAACGCGCTAGGAAGGGAACCCGCAGCCCGCCCTCGTATACCGTGAACTTGTACCCCCGATAGATGCCGCTAGCGTAATGGCCGAGCGGCTCGAGCTTTCGGATTAAGCTCGGGGTTGCCTTGCGCACGTTGCCGGCGTAGGGCGCGGCTCCGTGGTCGGAGGTGGCGATGACCAAGGTGTTGTCCGCGAGACGGTGCTTGTCTAGCGCAGCGAGCACGCGCCCGAGTGTCGCGTCTGTCTCTTCGACGAAATCCCCGTACAGACCCAGCTTGCTGGTGCCCTCGAACGCGGGACTCGGGCTCGTTGGTGTGTGCGGCGAGGTCAGAGCCACGTACAGGAAGAACGGCTTGCCGTCGTGGGCTTGTTCGGCGTTTCGATCTAGGAACGCTTCCGCCTCGGTGGCGAACGCATCCAATACCTTGTAGTCCTCGAAGTCCTTGGCAGCCGGCCCCACGCGATTGAACGCGCTCCATCCCTTTTGGGCGGTAACCTCGCCCTGGAAGCGGCCGTTGCGAGCGAAGACGTACGGGTACATGTCGAGCGATCCCGGGAGGATGAAGGAGTAGTCGAAGCCAAAGTCATTGGGCCCGACCTTCAAGGGACGCTCGTAGTCGACGTTGTCCACGCCTTGGTTCCTGCCGTCCTTGGTGTGCATCAACGTGCCGAGATGCCACTTGCCGACATAGCCGGTCCGGTAGCCTGCCTGTTTGAGCATCGTGCCGAGCGTGAACGCGCCGGCCGGGAGCTGCGGGTTGAGAAAGCCCCACGGGCCGCTCCGAGAGGGCTTGGCGAAGCGCCACGCATAGCGGCCCGTCATGATGGCAATGCGCGACGGCACGCAGACGGACGCTACCGAGTGCGCGTCGGTGAACATCATCCCGTCACGGGCCAGCGAATCGAACGCCGGCGTACTGGTCTGGCAGCGGTCGCCGCCGTAGCAGGCGACGTCGCCGATGCCGAGATCGTCTGCCATCACGTAGACGATATTGGGATTCTTGGCAGAGGCCCGGAGCGCTCCGAGGACGAGAAGCGCGCACAAGACGGCAGCGCTGCAAAGGCGGGCGGATCGGAACGGGCTCATGGGGCGGCAACAGTATCCCACGCTTGTGTCGAGGGCTGTCCCGGCGAGGCCGCGGAGAGATCTTACATAGGGTTTACTGCGCCCGCCGCCGGGCGCGTAGTCGGCGCAAAGAGCGCTGCGTCCAACGCAGTGTTCGCGGTCATTCGGGCCGCATCACAACTAAGAGGAGAAACACCACACCATGAAAATCACACGAGTCATAGTCGCGGCGCTGCTTTGTGCAGGCACTGCGCTCGCTCAAGATGGCGACAGCGGCATGACGGACGAGGACCGCTTCCGCGTTCCGGAGGCCCTGCAGCAGGCGCTGGGCCTATCGGACATGCAGATCGAGCAACTGCGGGAGAACAACAGCGCCATGGTCGAGGCGGTGCGCCCCGTGGCCCGGCAGTTGGCGGAGAAGTTCCGCGAACTGCGTCGCGAGACGACTGCTGATTCCCCGAATCAATCGATCATCGGCGCGATCGCGTTGGAGATTGGCGAGATCAATGGCGAGATCGACTCGATCCGAGCCAGTTATCAAGAGTCGGCGAGGGCGTTCTTGACCGAGCTCCAAGTGGAGGCGTTGGCGCCAATCGAAGCAGCTGCGGGCCACGTGAACCAAGTGAGGCAAGCGGCCCAGTTCAATCTGATCACGATTCCTGAGGACGGTGCGGTCGGTGTCCGCCAGGGGACACGCCGCCAACCGACCAGGGGACGTCGCTGATCGGCGGCAAGATTCGTCGATCAACCTGTCAACCACTGCAATGCGCCCGCAGGCACAGTTCCTGCGGGCGCGCCTGCCATGCGTTCCGCAAGAGACGTCAACGCCCGGACGCTGTGAGCTTCGATCGACGCGCGTAGAAGAGCTCTGCGCTGGCAGACCGATGCGAGGGGGCCAAGCTCTGGCCGTCTCAGAGCCCAGCCTGCAGGAAAGCGATCACGTCCGCCATCTCTTGCTGGGTTAGCGACTCCTCCAATCCCTCGGGCATCAAGGACACTTCCGATTCCCGCATTTCTGCGATGTCAGCCTTGAACACGGAGATGTCTTCGAGCTCGCCGCGCAGCGTGATCGTGGCCGAAGTCTCGGCGACGAATATCCCGTCAAAGAAGCGACCGTCCGTTGTCTCCAAGAGATTGTTGCGGTAGCGGTCGTCGATCGCATAGCTCGGATCCAAGATGCTGGTCAGCAGGTCTTCCTTGCTGCGGTTGGCAACTCCCGACAGGTCAGGGCCGATGCGCCCCCGCTGTGCTCGCGAGAGGTGGCAGTTGGAGCACTCGCGCCGGAAGACTTCATCGCCCGTCTGTGGGTTTCCTCTCAGTTCGAGCACTGCCAAGTGTTCGGCGATCACTCGGCCGCGTTCGCGCTCCTCTGCGGGCTCGATTCCGGCTGCGGCCTGCCGGACGCGCTCGTTCGGATGCTGGGCCAGCCGGATGAGCGTGACCGCAGGGATCTCGGCGGGCGGGATGCGGCCCTGAGTGACCGCTTCAACGAACGCCACGGCGTGCTCGCGCTTGCGGATCAGGGCGTCTGCGATCGTGTCTCGGACTGCTAGCGGCGAATTCGGCCATGCATCGATCAGAGTCCGAGCAGCGTCTGCATCCTCGAACGCGGCAATGGAGCGTGCGGCTTCGATGCGCAGGTCGGATTCAGAGTGATCGAGCAGGAAGCTCTTGAGGGAGTCTGCGACATCCTCGTAGCGGCCCGCCTGCAGGATGCGCGCCGCCGCCATCCTCTCCCTGAGCGGGCTCTGAGGTGTCTGTGCCAGCCGCTTCGCCCTCTGCACGTGGGACGCAAGATCAAAATGGCGCGCCACTCGGCTGGCGGCCGCGCGCAGGTCTTGAGACGGATCCTCCAAGAATCGGCTGATGACTTCGCTGGCGAAGGCACTTCCGGTCGGCCCCCCGATATGCAGCGAGAGCCCGGCGCCCAGCCCGTCAAGTGCGGCGATCTTCCAGCGGGCGGCACTTAGGGGCTCGGTGCCCGATAGCAGGCGCAGCAAGGCGTCGCTTGCTGCCGGGTCGCCTTGGGCCCCCACAACTTGCGCGGCCGAGCGCAAGTAGCGGGTTCTTTCGGTGGTAGGGGCGTCGAAGAATTCGGGCTGGCGGTCGACCAAGGAGGCGAGCACGGACGCAGCCATTTCCGGCGGCGCGCTGAGCGCGGCCGCGTGAAACCAGCGGTCATCCGGGAAGCGGGCAAGGACGCCGGCTAGGGCGGCCGCCGATCCGTGTCGCTGTGCCAGGCCGCCAGCGCTGAGGGCTGCTTGGAAGGCGACGCGTGGGTTTTCGTCCCGCGTGGCCGCGAGCACATTCGCAACGAACTTGTCCGGAAACCTCTCGGCGAGGCGCAGCGCACTCTCCCGCAAGGCCGGGTGCGGATCATCTAGAGCCGGCAATAGCGTTTCCGTGGCAACCGCGTCGAGGCCTTCAAGTGTCCACAGGGCAAGCAGCCGCACGGCGGGCTGCGGATGGTTCAGCACGATGGAGCGCAAGTCCGGCACCACCGCGAGATCCTGCCGCTCCACGAGCAGACGCTGCGCAGTGCGCCTGTGCCAACCGTTGGGGTGCTCCAGACGCCGCGCGAGTTCGGCGCTGGATAGCGAGCCGAGTCGGGCCGTCCGTGCGACTGGACCGGAACCCACCGGTACGATTCGATAGATCCGGCCCTTGTCGTCTCCGGCGCGGAAGTCCATCTTCAGCCTTTGCTGGACCGCTTCGGGAATGAAATCTGGGTGTTCCAAGTACTGGCGGTAGTAGTCGATGACATAGAGGGTGCCATCCGGGGCGTTGGCGAAGTTGACGGGGCGAAACCAATTGTCAGTTGAAGCGATGAACTCCTCTGCGGCGGGCCACCTGCTCGCGACATACGTGGGGCCGCTTGGAGTGAGCAAGTCGCAGTGCACAAGGTTGCCGTTCCCTTCGCCCACGAAGATGCCGCCCCGCAGCTTGGCCGGAAACCTATCCCCTGTGTACACGGTGGTGCCGCAGGCTGCCGTGAAGAAGCCCTCCAACTGCTCCTCGCGGCCCGGGCGAGTCTCCGCATAGCGCCTGCGGCGGGCTTCGGTGCGCTGGATCCGCCACTGTTGCGGCTGGCTGATGGGGAACACGTTTGCGGCTGGTCGGCCGTGGTCGGAAATGTCCTGCTCGGCGTGTTCGACCGGCAACAGGGGGTTGCGTCTCAAGTACCCCGCCGGGATGACTGTGTGGCGCAGGTGGACCGTGTTGTGCGCGATGAACCAATGGCCCCACTCGTTGTAGTCGTGGCCGAACTGCGCGTCTCCGGTCGACGCTTCAGCCGCGCCGCTCAGGGGGTCGAAGCGGAATTCGCGGTCGCGCACGCTCACCACGGGCACTTCCGGGTGCTTCGGGGAGGTCACCTCGCCTGGATAGCCGTGATTGACGACGTAGAACCAGTTGTCGATCCCTAGGCGGGGGTTGCTCAGGCGGCCCTCTACATGCGCTAGCGCGAACCCAGTGTAGAGAGTCTCGCGGATATCGGCTCGATGGTCGCCGTCCGTGTCCTTGAGGTAAAGAATGTCCGGAGCAGCCGTAGTGATCAGTCCTCCCCTCCAGGGAGCTATCCCCTCGACGCCCAGAAGGTTGTCGGCGAAGACGGTGTGCGTGTCCACGACGCCATCGTTGTCGGTGTCTTGGAGATACTTGATGCGGCTGAGCGGGAGCGCCCCTTGTGGCGGGTCTTCGGGGTTGTCGGCAAGCTCGGCAACGTATGCCCCGCCGTTCTCGTCGAACGCTAGCTCGACCGGATCGACCACGTGCGGCTCTGCCGCGAACAGCTCGATGCGAAAGCCATCGGCGATGCGAAAGGAAGCCAAGGCCTCTTGGGGTGAGAGCGGACCTGCATCGCGCTGGCCGCAGCTGGCGAGCATCCAGAGCGCTGCAGCTGCGAGCGACGTCCTCATCTTCATCGCCGCTCGCGCGGCACCGCGATCATGTCGACGGCGAGACTCCGGCCCGCCACGGCCGTTCCCCGGACCGATGCCTTTGAGGCGGCCGGAGGGGATTTCGGATCGTAATACTCTGGACGAATCTGATTCAGGGCGGTGCTGGTGCTGTCATCGGAGACGTAGTAAGTGGCCTTGGCCAAGTGGCCCAGGTCGCTGCCGGCTTGCCCGAGAATTCCGGCTAGGTCGGCAAACATCGCTCTGATTTGCTGCTCCGCACCTCCGGAGCCGCGGCCATTCAGGGTCGAGACGTAGATGCTGGCCGGGTGAAACACTCGGGCGATGCGCGAAAAGACCGGGGACGCCGTCATGCCGGGGGGTGTTAGGTAAGCGATGGGCCGGGCGTCGTCCGGCTCGTCCGCTGCGGCTGCGGCGACGATGGCCTCAATCTCGATCGCCTGCCGGTTCAGCCATTCGACGAATACTATGGGCGGGGCGCGGCCCCCGTAGAACTCGATGATTCGACTCTCGACGAGGCTTGCCGCCTCAATCGGGCGCAGGAAGCACCGCAGCTGGACGAGTTGCTCGCGGCTCGCTCCTAAGTGCTCGAGCGTCTCGTCGATCTGGACCAGCACGTCGGTGGCCGCTCGGTCCGGTTCGCCATCGGCAGCCCTGCCCGACACGAAGCTGCGAGGGCCGTTCGGCAGGATGGCCGCGTGCGAGCCTCCCCGTGCTCCGGGCAGAGAGGGCGAGACCGTCCAAGTCACCTCGCCCAGCGCTTCGGCACTGATTCCGGCGGCGGCCACCGCATCCAGCGCCACAAGTGCACCTTCAATGGGCAGCTTGCCTTCGACTAGCGTGACCGCCGGCCGGCCGTCGAGGCGGAAGCGAGCCTCGATTTCGCCGGCCAGGGCAGAAGTGGCCCGTCCGTCGGCCGTGAGCGCGTTGAGGCGGACGAGCTGGTCCAGCGAGCTCCCCGCAGATTCAAGCGCTCTGGCCAAGTTGTCCAAGGCACGGCGCACCTGTGCGCCTGGGCTCTGGGCACCATCTACAGTGCCGGACCGGTCCGTAGGTAGCGATTGGCCTGTGTGGACCAATGCAGCACCCTCGATGCGGATCGCTTGCGCCCCGCCCAGCGGGCCCTGGCCAAGGCCGTAGCGGGCCAGATGCATGCCCGGCACGGGATCCGCTCCGAACACCGGGCAGCTGAGCACAAGCGCCAAGACTGGCCGCGGACTGAGCAACATCGCCCACTATCGTATGTCCCGGGCGCTTTCGCGCCAAGGAATGCTGATCGGTCCCGAATATGGAGCCAGCCCGCTCCCGTCGGGAAGGCTATGCTCCGCACGGCGCGCTGCGGGCGTGCTCGGCCGGGGCAGTTGCCATGCGCCGGATCGCCAGCGAGCAGATTGCGACCCTAGCGTCCTGCACGTGGCGGCAGGTGGCGGCCCGCCTGAGCGTCGCGCCACATCGCTTCAGAGTCCAGCGACGCTCCGGGATCTCCCTGGGCTTGCATCCAGCGCCCCAGTGCGGCGGCCAATCGGTCGCGAATGTCCGCAAGGCCCAGATCGCCGATCAGGTTGCGCATCTGGTAGGGGTCCGCGGCGACATCATATAGCTGCTCGGCCGGTCGCCGCATGAAGCGGTTGGCGAGCATCACCGCCCTGCGGTTGATGCCGGCTTGCGCCGACGGGCCGCTGGCGGCTAGCCATGTCTCCCAGAACCAGTTTGTCCGGAACGCGCCCATCATGTGCTTCTCGAAGTAAAGCGCTTCGGGCTGGAGATTGCGGATGTAGTGCCAGCGGGCGTCGACGATCGACCGGATCGGGTAGGGCGGTCCCTCGGGCACGTTGTTATGCATCAGATACACGTATTCGCGGTGGTCGGCGGCCTGGCCCCGCAAGATCGGCAAGAAGCTGCGTCCGTCGAAGCGATCGCCGGTCGCGGCTCCCGCAGCAGAGACGAGGGTTGGCAGCACGTCTGCATACTGCACGAGTGCGTCCGTGTGGGTCCCGGCGGCGATTCTCCCGGGCCAGCGCACTACGAGGGCAGTACGGACTCCCGTGTTCCAATTGGTCCACTTGTTGCCGGGAAACGCCGAGCCCTGCTCGGAAGTCAGCAGCACCACGGTCCGATCGGCCTGTCCGCTGGCATTGAGAGCGTCAAGGACCTTGCCGACTTCCCAGTCCCATACTTCGATCTCGGCGAGATAGGTGGCGAACTGCTCGCGTGTCCGCGGCGTGTCGGCTAAGTTGTCGGGCAGCACTAGCTCGTCGAGGTCGAACTTATCGGGACGCCCCACCGTCCAGGGTGCATGGGCCTCGTGGAAGGCGGTCACGAGGAAGAATGGCTGATCTGCATCGCGGCCCATGAACTCCTCAATGCCGCTGGTGTCGAACTCTGGCGCGGGAGTGGGGTTGCGGTGATTTCTGATGCCGGGGACGGGCTCGAAGCGGAAGGATTCATCCGGCAGGACATGCTTCTTGCCCGCCAAGCCGACCCGGTAGCCGAGCCCGCCCAGATGATCCACGACCGAGAGCGTGCCGGTGCGGGCTGCCGAGTGGTTCCAACTCGAACCGTTCCGAAACGGGTACAAGCCGGTGTACAACTCGGTGCGGCAGGGATTGCACATCGCCATCGACAGGTAGGCCCGGTTGAATGTCAGGCCCTCGGAGGCAAGCCCATCGATGTTGGGTGTGGAGATGTTCGGCCCGCCGTAGAGCGGCAGGTCGTTATAGGTGACATCGTCGGCGATGATCAGCAAGAAGTTCGGCCGGTCGTCTTGCGCGAGGGCAAGCGGGGCGACGAGCAGGGCTGCGGCAAGCAGCCAGGGTTTGGTCGGCATTGCCTAACGATCGTAACGGGATCCCGCCTGCCGCGCTACGGGCCCTGATTGGTGACCGAGCCGCTGGCTGGCCATTACAGTTGCAGTGTTGACCGTCCTACAGTGCAGGCGGATGCAATCGCAGGCGGTCACCGCTCCCTCCGTGCCATATACAAGGAATGGCTAGCTCCAGCTGCCCTTTTGAAAGCGCTCACCTCGTCACGGATTCTCCGAGGGGAGCATCTCTGCGCTGGATCACTTCTGCCAGTGCACTCTGTAAGACTCGGATTCTGTTCGGGTTCGATCACGCGGCCGTCAAGCACTCGCTCAGCAAGTACGGAAGGGCGACGCTTACACCAACGGTATCGAGTCGCTGTGGTTGCTGCGCTGCTCGAAGCAACTCTCCTAGATGGCGGCCCTGCCCTTCAATGGCACGGCCCTATGGGGTAGCTGTCAGCTTGTGCCCGATCGCCCGCGAATAGGCTTTGCCGCTTGGTACACGGTCATGTTGTGGCCGATAAATCGCACGAATCCGCCGCTGGCAGCGCCGATCCCTGCCCCGACACCTCCAAAGAGCAGGGCCGCCAGGGGCTGGATGAAATCGGGATAGGGGATAGTCCATAGTGCCATGACCGCAAACCCAACACCCGCGCCGATCAGAACGGCGTTGCGCATCCGTTTTCGGCGAATCACAGATCGAATGCGGTCCTTGGATATCTCGAGTTCCTGGTCGTTCTTCAGGCGGACGACGATTCCGGTAGCATCGCTCGATACATAGGTGGCGAGGACGTTGCCCCCCATTCCCTTGAATGGACGGACCACAATCTGCTGATCGGGCTGTAGCTTGTGAACCCGACCCCAGTCGCGGAATCGCTCATCGCTGTCGCCGGATTGTGCTGCGGCCGCCCCCGCTACCGCTATAGCTAGCGCCGCTATCTTCAGCATCGGTGGCAACATGGCACGTTTTTCTGCACAATCGGGGGCCGAGTTGCGCCCTGCCTATGGGCAAATTAAGCTCTCAGCTTCCCGGGCATGATACAAAATTGTGCCGTCGCAATGGACGACAAAGGACGCGAGCCCGACTGTCAATGACCACTCCATTGGGTACGAGGCTGGGTGGGCTCTAAACGCTCCATCCCGGCCATGGCCTGCAAACTGCGACCGACTTACGTGCTGATGCGCAAGGACAGCCACTACCGCGGTCCGGGCATCCACGACGAACAGCTGCAAGTGCAGCGCACCGCGCCCCGCTCGCTGGCCAAGCTCAGGCAGTTCGGTTACTTACCCGAACCGGCTGAGGCAAGCCGAAGAGGGTTGATCGCGAGCTCGGCTAGCGCCCGGGCACCAACCGGATCTGCCCGGACCAGCCGATCGCTCGCCGCGTCATGCTTGGGAGCCGGACGCCTAGCCCTCGAGCCTCGGTCGCGGCTACACTGCCAGTCTGTCCGAACGAACCCCGCTTAGTCTGGAGCAGCGTCTCTAGCTGCTACCCTGATTGACCGAGCCTCCCAATGTCTGACTTCTCGCGGCGCGACCTGTTGAAGTCCTCGGCCCTGATCCCGACGGCGGTCGGCTTGGCTGGTTGCGCCGCGGACGATCCATCGCCGGCACAGCCGCCCAACATCATCGTGTTGGTAACGGACGACCAGCGCTGGGACATGCTCGGCGCGGCCGGAAACCCGCTGATCCAGACCCCGCAAATGGATCGCTTGGCCACGGAGGGGGTGTTGTTTGAGAACCACTTCGTCACCACGTCCCTGTGCGCTCCATCGCGGACGTCGATCTTCACCGGCCTCTATGCGAGTTGCCACGGCACGCACGGTTTCGCAACGCCGATGTCGGAGGGTCTGCACGAGCGCAGCTATCCCGGACGTCTGCGCGCCGCCGGCTACCGGACAGGCTTTGTCGGCAAGTATGGTGTCGGCCGTACATTGCCGGAAGACAAGTTCAGCTACTTTGAGGGCTTTTCCGGGCAAGGGCAGTACGTGCACGAAGTGGATGGCGAGTCCCGGCACCTGACCGGGATGATCGGGGACCAAGCTCTCGAGTTCTTGGAGACCTGTGACGGAGAGACGCCCTTCTGCCTTTCGGTGAGCTTCAAGGCACCGCACGTCCAAGACCGGGTCGCGCCGTTCTTCATCAACGATCCTGCGTTTGACGAACTCTACGAGGATGTCGAGATACCCCCTTTCAAGAAACTCGACCCTCGCTATTTCGAGGGCCTGCCCGACTTCCTCAAGGACGGGTACGAGGGTCGCATCCGTCAGCAGCGCCGCTTCCCGACAACGGAGACGTGGCAGGCTGCCATGAGGCGCTACTACCGGCTCATTACCGGTGTCGACGTGCAGGTGGGGCGAATCCTGGCTTGGCTTGACGAGAGCGGCCTCGGGGGCAACACCGTGATCGTGTTCACTTCCGACAACGGGTTCTTTCTGGGCGAGCGCGGTTGGGCAGGCAAGTACTTCATCCACGAGGAGTCCATTCGAGCGCCGCTGATCGTGTGGGATCCCCGCAGCCGGAAGAGGATGGGGCGCCGCTGCACGGAGATGACACTCAATCTCGACATCGCGCCCACGATCTTGGAATTGGCCGGGCTTGAGGTCGATCCTTCAACGAATGGCAAGAGCGTAGTGCCGCTGCTGGATGGCGCTTCGCCCCCATGGCGCACCGATTGGTTCTATGAGTTTCTGTGGCAGCGAGAGGGCATTCCGATACCGCGCACGGAGGGCGTCCGCTCGGAGCGCTGGAAATACAACGTCTACCTCGATGGACAGCCTGGGTACGAGGAACTGTACGACCTCGAGGCGGATCCAGAGGAAGAAACGAACCTAGCCGAGTCTGCCGACCACCAGGACGACCTCGAGCGCCTGCGCGGCCGCCGCCAAGCGTGGAAAGAAAGCTTGGGGGCTTGGCAGCCCGGCGAGCCTTGGGCGGATCCCGCCTAAGTTGCCCCGGGCGCCCAGGCAGTTGCCGAAGCCCCGCGCTTGCGCGGATCTGGCTGCACTCTGCTAGCGCCGGTCCGGAGGAAAGCGTCCCGATGGCTTGGCAGGGTCGTATTTCGGGTTCATCGCGGGCATGTTCGCGTCAACGTCCTTCAGCCATGCCTCAAGGCGCTCTTGGAGGGACTTTGACCGTTCCGGGAGCAAGCCCGCGAGGTTGTAGCGCTCCCCCGGGTCGTTAGCGAGGTTGTAGACCTCGATCGAGCTGTCCTCGTACCACTGGATAAGCTTCCAGTCCCCGTCCCTCAACGCTGCGCTGGGTGCGCCGCCTTGGTTGCCGTAGTGCGGATAGTGCCAGTACAGCGGCGCGCGGTTGAACCGCTCGCCGCGCAGCAACGGGACCAGGCTGGTTCCGTCAACGTGCTGATCGGGACGCTTGCGGAGCCCCGCCAATTCGAGCAGGGTCGGGTAGAAGTCCACGCTTGTCACCGGTGCGTCGATGGCCGAGCCGGGCTCGGAGACGCCGGGCGCCCGAATCAGCATGGGCTCGCGGATGCCGCCTTCGTACATCCACCCCTTGCCGCCGCGCAACGGCAGGTTCGCCGTAGGAGAGCCCTCGGAAGTGCTCAGGCCCCCGTTGTCAGACATGAACACCACGATGGTCTTTGAAGCGAGCCCGTTTTCCTCCAGCGCGTCCAACACCATCCCGACGGCCTTGTCCAGTGCCTCGACCATGCCGCCGTAGACGGCGTGATCCTGCACCTGTCGCGCCTCTCGGAACCCCTCCTGCAGGAAGCGAGGGCCGGCGAAGGAGAATTTCGCTGCCTTGGCCGCGTACTTGTCTTCCAACTCTTGGGTTGTCATGAGCGGAGTGTGTACGGAGTAGAACGACAGGTACGCAAAGAAGGGCGAGTCGCGCTGCTCGGCAATGAACCGCTGGGTCTCCCTGGCCAACCGCAAGGGCAGATACTCGCGTTCCGGACCGTCGTCTAGGTTGGGGTTGCCGTAAGGAGAGAAATAGTTTTCGCCGCCCCACGGCCCGCCGTGTTCCCAGCCGCCCTTGTTTTGGTCGAAACCTTGGTCCTGGGGCCAAAAGCCTTCCGGGCCCATATGCCACTTGCCGGCGAAGAACGTGGCGTACCCGCTGTCTCGGAACGCCTCGGCCATGGTGACCTCTTCGAGAGGCATGCGGTCCGAGTAGCTGGACGGCAGCAGCATGGTGTTGCGGTTCCACTGTTCCGGCTGGTTTCCCCCGTTCGGGCTGATGTAATCGGTGACGCGCAAGCGAACCGGGTACTTGCCTGTCATGATGCTGGCGCGGGTCGGGGAGCAGACGGGGCAGGCCGCGTAGGCCTGCGTGAAGCGTGAGCCAGAACTCGCCAGCCCGTCGATGTTGGGCGTTTCGTAGAACTGGCTGCCGTAGCAGCCCAGGTCACGCCAGCCGAGATCGTCGGCCAAGAAGAAGACGACGTTGGGCGGGGCAGCCGGTAGCAGGGCAGCCACCAAACAGGTCAGCAAGAGGAGTCGCGTTGCCGTGGCGGTACAGGAATAACGCATCAGAACAATTCTCCGAATAGCTAGGCCTCGATTGTCAAGGCTTGGTAGACGCATCGAGGCCGCAACCGTTCGAGTCAGACGAACCAGCATTCAGTGGGACGCCTTAGACATCCTGCGAGCAACTTTCCGCCCCTCGAACCAGTTGCTGCGCTAGCCGACAAGATGACAATTCCTCGGCGCAGGCCCAGCGACACCGCTATCTGCCCCACCGCAAGGCCGGGGCGCTGCGCAATAGAGCGCCTCCGGTGGGAACCTTTGCCCGTGCCGGAATCGTAGCCGAACGTATCACGGCTCGTGCGAGATCCTACCTGAGGTCGGCACGGTCGGTTCTCAGGAGCACGGGAACCGTGGTGTCGACCCCTGCCGTGCGCTACTCGACTGTGCGGTATGTCTCGCGCAGGCCTGGCCGGAATTTGGGCGGGCTCTGGTACAGGTGGCCCTCAAGGAACGTCACGGTCTGGCTTCGACTCGCCCTTGCAAGGGCATCCAAGCCAGCCTTGTAGGCCGCGTAGTCTGGGCCGTCCCCTCCCATCCTTACGATTTGGTCCGGGCGGGCCGCCTTCCAGTGCTCGTAGCCGGCGTAGCGCACCATCAAGAACACTTCGTCGTACTCCGAGCTTTCCTCGAATCCACTCTCCGGCGGGTAGACAGCCTTCCACTGGCCGACGATGCGGGCACCGACTTTTTCGAGGTATGGCCAGATCCCTTCGGCGCCGCCTCTCAGCAGGCCGTCCGCTGCGCCCTTCTCCACCTCCCACTTCGTCAGAGCGATGATCTCGCGAGCAGGCCAATTCCGGTCGTTGCGGACGGGGCGCGGCCCGCCTTCGGGTGCCGCCTCGGCCGGTTCGTAGGTCTCGTCCAGCGCGGGCATGTAATACACCTGCGTGGCCGCGGTCATGCCCTCGAGAAAATATGCGCCGCTCGAGTCCGCCACATAGTGGTTGCGGGCGCTGAGGGCTTCGCGGTTGCGCCGGTAGTCGGGGCCGTTCCCGCCCAGCAGCAGGTGGCCTTGGCGGGTTGCCTTCCAGTGCTCGTAGCTGGCGTAGCGGGCTAGGCGGTACCCGTGGTCGAACGCAGGATCCGCGCCCGAGCCGTCCGGGTGGACCACCATCCACTGCCCGACAATGCGGCTTCCGATCTTCTCGAACCACGGCCAGACGCCCTCTCGGCTCAGCCGGAGGTAGGCGTCGTGTCCTCCCTTGTGAAACTTCTGGTGGCGCAGGACTAGCAACTCCGTTCCTTCTCTGGGCAGGTCGTTGCGCACTGGCCGCGGCGGATCCGCCGGCTGGCCGAACGCCAGCACGGCCAGCGCGGTCGCGGCCAGGGTCGCTGCAATCGGGGCAAAGCGGGGAAATTCGGGCATCGCGCTCTACAGTGTAGTGGGCCGCCCGTCAGCCAGCGGCGTGGCACCGCGGCGCGCAACCGCCCGTCGTTGGCCGGACCGGGCGCGATCTTGCAGCGGGCGATAATGGATCGCTTGGCGCTGTGTCCGAATGTCGCTGCCCGTTAACAAAGTCTCGACCGCGGATTTAGTAGCCTCTGCCCGCGGATGGCACATGCGCCACCCGACGCCGATCTTTGACGATCCCTATGCGAAGAAGCTGTGCGGGCCGGTGCTTGGCTTGGCTCTGAGGTTTCGCCCGTTCGAATGGTTGCTGTTCAAGGTCGTACTGGCTCCCTTGATGCCCGTCAGCATGTGCGTGATCATGCGAGCACGCTACGCCGAGCAGGGTCTCGGGCGAGCAGTTGAGGAAGGCGTTCGGCAATACGTCATCCTCGGCGCAGGAATGGATTCTTTCGCGTTTCGCCGGGCGGATCTTTTGGAACTGATCAATGCGTTTGAGGTCGACCACCCGGTGACGCAGAAGAAGAAGCTGGATCGCATTGCCAAAGCTAGGCTCGCGGCACCCGCGAACCACCACTTCATCGCCGCGGACTTGTCCGCCGTCTCCATAGTGGACGCCCTGGCCGGTACGGCCTTCGACATGTCCAAGCCCACGTTTCTTTCCTTGCTGGGAGTCGCCTACTACCTGACTCCCGAGACTCTGGCGGAGACTGCGAGATCCATCTCGCAGGGATTGCGCCCGGGTACGCGGCTGGTGATCGACTATCTCTTGGACGAAGAATCGTGCGACCCGGCAACCCAGCCGCTACGCGAGACGCTGCTCAATTTTGTCGAGGGAAGGGGAGAGCCGATGCGCAGCTCGTATTCGCTGGCCGAAATGAACGCGCTGATGGCGGACAGTGGCTTCAAGCCGGTCGAGAATTTCGCGATCACCGATTTGGAAGAGGGCTATCGCGAAGAATTCGGCGGACTGCCGTTCGAGATCCCCGGGCTTTTCGGTTTTGGCACGTTCGAGGTTGTGGGCGAGCCCGATTGACCCGACAGGCGCTGTGTTGGAGGGAACAGCGACTAGCGGCGTTGATCGGCGGGCCTATCGTTCCGCCGCCGCTGCGGCTTCGACCGAATCGATTGCGACCCGCTGATTGCCCCATCCGTGCCCCACCGCCTCCTTCTCAGGCGGGCTGTCCGATTGCGGCGATTGCCCGCTCGCGTGGTATGGCAGTGGCAACACGCGATATTACGTGACTTCGAAGACACGGGGACCAAAATGCTCGACACATGGAACAGTGCATGAACGGAGTGCCTCCCGCCGTAGTAGTTGCCGCCGCCCACCGCCAGCCCTCCCGTTTCAGGCGTCGGCTCATCTGCCAGCTCCGGTAAGACGGATGTGGCGGATGCCAGCACTTCTTCGGAATCCGTAGACTGTGCTGGCTAGCGGATCGGCAGCCCGGTCAGCGCGCAGGCGTAAGCTTCGAGCAGCCGCGTCTTGCGCATCGGCGCGCGGCGTCGTTTGAGCCGAGCCAAGACGGGGACGACACCATGGCAGAACCAGGCGGCGAACGGAATGGCACCAAGGGTCAGGTACGTCCAGACTGTCCTCAGCATCTGCCGATGCATGTCAGTGATCGTGATCTTGGAGCGCAGGTCCGTGACTTGGTCGAGCGCTTCCTCCCAGGCTCGCGTCTGCCGCTGGAGGTTTGCGGACCTCCAGATGTCGTGCCCTTGCAGCAGAGCCAGCCCGGCGCGCGTCAGGCTGAAATCCTGCGAGGCCCACGCAATGCTGCGAAGGCTGTCCCGCAGTAGCAGGTAGGCCGGCTCACCGAATCCGACGTGGCCGAGACGGGCGAATTCAAACAGTTCCGCTTCCATGAAACGGAGTCGGCGGCGCAATCCCTCGGCGCTGCACTGCCTGGAGATTTTGGCAATTGCCAGCGCGGCTGCGCTGGCGAGCAGCGTTGCCCGCACCAAGCTTACGGTTTCTGGATCAAGGGTCATGAGTTGTCCTCCTGGTTCTGCCGATCAACCGCCGAGCGGACGTTGCTCTCGACGCACGCAGACTCTGGATTCAAGATTTTCTGGTAGTATTTCTGATTTTTGCACGTGATGTCAAGTATATATCCAGATTTTTTCGTATTTTATTTCCTTCCGGCGTGTAATTGTGAATGATGCTGGCTAGGGGATTTCTAAGAACTGCCGAAGCAAGGGCACGCTCGCCGGCATTGACCACGGCTTCGAAGTGCTGGATTTACCAAGGAGCGTGGCCCCTCGAGCGAATGAAGCAGTTGCTAGCGCTAGAATCTAGTTTTTGCGGTGATCCGATGTATCGAACTGCCCTTACACTCTGCTTGGCTGCACTGCTAGCGTCCCCGGCCGCTGGGCAGGAGAGCCGACGCCCAAACATTATCTTCATCTTGGCCGATGACCTAGGGTACGGCGATCTCGGCTCTTACGGACAAACTGTAATCCAAACGCCCCAGCTCGACCGCATGGCCGCCGAGGGAATCCGCTTCACGCACTTCTATGCAGGAGCCACCGTGTGCGCCCCGTCGCGGAGCGTGTTGATGACAGGGCAGCACATGGGGCACACGCACGTGCGCGGCAACGCCCCTGGCCCCCGGATGGACGCCCAGTCTCTGCGGGATATCGATGTCACCGTGGCCGAGGTGCTCAAGGAAGCTGATTACTCCACCGCCCTGTTCGGCAAGTGGGGCCTCGGCGAGGTGGACTTGCCGGGCCACCCGCTCAAGCAGGGCTTCGACACGTTCTTCGGATACCTGAATCAAGTCCACGCGCACAACTACTACCCAGAGTTCCTGTGGAAGGGGCTGGAGAGGATGCCGTTGCGCAACAAGGTCCAGCGCGTATCGCGGACCTATGGCGGATTCACCGGCGGGTGGGCGACTGAGCGCAACGAGTATTCCCACGATGTGATCATGCGCGAGGCGATGGCTTGGGTGGAGGATCGCGGCGACGCGCCCTTCTTCATGTACGTGGCGCTCACGATTCCGCATGCCAACAACGAGGGCACGCGCGGCACGGGCGACGGTGCCGAGATTCCAGATCACGGGATCTATTCCGGCAGGGATTGGCCGGACCCGGACAAGGGGCAAGCGGCCATGATCTCCCACATGGACCGCGATGTCGGGCGACTGCTGGACAAGTTGGGTGAGATGGGCATTGCCCAGGACACCTTGGTGATGTTCTCGTCCGACAACGGCCCGCACAACGAAGCCAACCATGACTTGCTCAGGTTCAATCCGTCCGGACCCCTGCGGGGCACCAAGAGGGCTCTCTATGACGGCGGAATCAGGGTCCCGTTCCTAGCTTGGTGGCCCGGTACGATCCAGCCTGGCAGAGTCTCCCGACACATCGGCTACTTCGGAGATCTGATGGCAACCTCTGCTGAACTGGCGGGCGCAGACCCTCCGCAAGACACCGACTCGGTGAGCTTTGCACCGACGCTGACCGGAAGAGCTGGGGAACAGCGGGAGCACGAGTACTTGTATTGGGAGTTTTACGAGGGTGGTTCCGCGCAAGCCGTGAGAATGGGCCGCTGGAAGGGTGTCCGCCAGCCGATGTTGACAGGTAGAGTCGAACTGTACGACGTGACCCTTGACATGGCTGAAAGGTACGACATAGCGAGGAGTCATCCCGAGGTCGTGAAAGAGATCGAGGATGCTATGCAGGAAGCCCACGTGCCCCATCCGAACTGGAAGCCTCCGGCGGAATAGTTGCGGACGAGACCGGCACTGGCGTATTCGAATCCCTTCTATTCCACACAAGCTGCCGCCCGGTCTGCTCTATGATTGTCTGCTCATTCTGCTGGCCGCACTCCGACTCGCGACCCTCATGCCGTTGGGCCGGATATAGGTGGCTGTCACGAACCGATGACCGCCACCATTCCATTAGCTTCCTGCCGATTAACACGTGGAGTACCCCTAGTCCCAGAACCGTTCCACCGGCTGCGTGTCCCAAGCGATATCCCAGCGCAGCACAATGCCACGGGCCGCTGTGTGCTGTTCGTAGCGGCCCGGAGTCACGTCTCGGGCCATGCAGTATGATGGGCCGGCGGCCGAAGTGCTGGCGCGGCGTCGAGCGCGCATCTGCCATTGGCTGACGGGATACCGGATCGAGTACTGCTTATGCCCGCTGATAACGGTCTTCGGAGGCGCCGATGCAATCGAACGGCCCCGCTTGTCGCGGCTGCGTTACTCTGTGCTCCAAGCGTTCTCCCGGGTGAACTGGTGTGGACGGAACTACCGGAAATGCCGGTAGGCAAGTGGGAGACCGCAACCGTCTCGATCGAAGGCAAGCTCTACCTGTTCGCCGGCTATACCCAGGGTGTCCGATCAAGCAAGCGTTCGGATTTTTTCGACCCGACGGACGGGAGCTGGACGCAGATTCAGGACATGCCGAGCGCTGTCACCCACATCAACGCAGTTCTGGACAATCGCACAGTCTGGTTCGCCGGAGGTTTCAAGGATGGCTACAAGGGCCACGCCATTGCCGAAGTGTGGAGCTACGACATCGAAAAGGACCGTTATACTGCGGCGCCGCTGCTCCCAGAACCCCGGGCAGGTGGAGGGCTGGCTAGGGTCGGCCGCGAGCTGCACTACATCGGCGGCTTGAAGGCGGATCGTGATACCGACTCTGGGGATCATTGGGTCCTCGACCTCGAACGCTGGGCCGAAGGATCGGCAGTTTGGAGGCCAGCGGCACCATTGCCCTTGCCCCGCAACCAGTTCTCGACCGTTTCCCTCGGTACGCGGATCTATGCAATCGGCGGCCAGTTGCATCACGACAGCGTACAGCTCGACCAGCCACGCGTCGACATATTCGACACCGAGACCGATACTTGGAGCCGTGGTCCGGATTTGCCCAAGGGCCATTCCCATGGGGAGGCCGGGACTTTCGTCCATGATGGGGGGATCTATATGGTGGGCGGGCACACCACTCCAACTGGCGGAACCAAGTCCGTCGATCCGGATATCCTGGTGCTACGGCCCGGCGACGGTTGGGAGCTTCTTGCCAAGCTGCCAATGCCTCTTTCATCGCCGGCCGCTGCCATCATCGACGGCAAACTCTACGTCGCTGGGGGTTCCAAGGACGGAAGAAGCGTCCAGGGGAGAATGTGGGTGGCCGACCTGCCCTGACCGCCACGTCCCTCACACGTGAACGGTCCAGCCTCGTTGATGAACAGGCCTTTGCACCGAGGGCAGCCGTGCGGCACAGCTCGACGGGGCTCTGATGTCATATCCTGCTCGTTAGCCATCGTCTACCTCTCTTTCTGTTTCTTGCTATCAAGACCTATGGGCATTCGATGGCCTCTCCTGTCACGCCAGTTTGTTGCAGAGCTATCTAGCGCCGCGACGCAGTGATGGGTAGTCTGCAGTTTTTCAGATTGGGTAGCACGGCGCCGTCGGGCGATGCCGTTGGGAACGCGACCGAATGCTCGCCGAATGCCGTCGGCCGCAACTGGTGAGCTAGGATTCCTCGGTGGTGGGCGAGGACTCGGTGCCGTCAGGCGAACGCTCCCGAGCTCTCGCGTCATGCTTCGCCCGCTGGGGGTAGCGCCCGGCCTGTCGCAGGCTGTGTCGAAGAAGATAGTCGATCTGGCCGTTGACGCTGCGCAGTTCGTCGGCCGCCCAGCGCTGTAGCGCCTCAAAGACCTCGGGGTCGGTGCGGAATAGGAATGGCTTCCGGACCGACATTCAACGACTCCCCTCAGCAACTGGGCATCGCAGGCATCCAACCTACTGGTAGAGCGTTCCGGTGTTAAGCACCGGCTGGGTGCCCTTGTCGCCACACAAGACGACGAGCAGATTGCTGACCATGGCCGCCTTGCGCTCCTCGTCAAGTTCGATGATGTCTTGACTGGCTAGTTGTTCCAGCGCCATCTGGACCATGCCAACTGCGCCCTCCACGATCCGGCTGCGGGCGGCGATGATGGCGCCGGCCTGCTGCCGCTGGAGCATGGCCGATGCGATTTCTGGGGCATAGGCCAGGTGAGTGATCCGGGCTTCGAGGACCTCCACGCCCGCAGCGACAAGACGGCCTTGGATCTCAGTCTTCAATTGGCCGGCGATCTCCTCGGTATTGCCGCGTAGGGACAATTGCCCGTCTGTCTGCGTGTCATACGGGTATTGGGTCGCTAGATTGCGGACCGCGGCCTCGCTCTGGACCTGCACGAAGTTGATGTAGTCGTCCACCTCGAAACAGGCTTCGGCGGTATCAACGACCTTCCAGACCACCACGGAGGCGATCTCGATGGGATTGCCGTCCGTGTCATTGACCTTGGATCGCTCGGTCTCGAAGTTGCGCACCCGGACTGAGATCCGTCGCTTCGTGTAGAACGGGTTGGCCCAGCAAAGACCATGCTTGTGCACGGTGCCCACGTACCTTCCGAACAGTTGTAGCACGCGCGCCTCGTTCGGGTTGACCATGAACAGGCCGAACATCAGAACCACGTCGACCAGAGCCAGCAAGACACCGGCGGCGATTGCGAGCGGTTCGTCGCTTGCGATGCCGCCTGTGAACAGAGTGACGCCTAGGGCGAGCGCGCCCAGCAGAGCGAGCAGCGCAAGCCCGCCGTTCATTGCGTTGACCGTCTTTTCTTGAGTCATCATTGCCTCCGATGATTTCTGAATGATATCATAAAAATATCATTGTGTCAAGAGGACTGAGACCGAGCACTGAGCGATAAGCTGTACGGCGCAGAAATGAGCGACACGGCCGCGCAGAAATAGACGACACGGATTTCGTCCCGGGTGCGAGTGATCGCAAAGGGCTGGCAGCGTAAGAACTTGTGCTCGAAGGCTCGCAGAACGTCCCTTGAGGGGCTGGTGAATGCCTGGGGTTTCGCCGTGTGGCAGATGCTCCCGGCACCCATTGGGCCTGCCATAATGACTGTGCGCCTACCCGAAAGGATTTGGCCAAGCCATCAATCCCCAAGATTCTCTGGCTTGCACCTTCGACTGGCAGCCTACTAGCCCGCCACCTCACGAATGTCAGCCATGTGCGGGACTCGGTCCGCCGGGTCCGTTGGTGGCGAGCGTTCGGCTGTGGTGGTCGGGGATATCGCCTGATCGGAAACGGTAGCGACTCGGCTGGGCGAGGAAGGATCAAGGAGCAATGGAGGCTGACAAAGCAATCCACACCGTCCTCGACCTAACGGCCGGTATGACGAGGCCGGTGTTCAGGGGTCAAGCAAACGCGAATTGGGCATTGCACTCGGGTGCCGTTCGCAGAGTGGTGAAGGCGTACGGTGAGAAACTGCTTGCGCGTGTGCCGTTGTTGCAGGAGGTAGTGCGCGAGTATCACCAAAATGAACTGCTGCTGCCGATGGAGACGATGGAAGGCAAAGCGTCTACGGACCTGCAAAAGCTGTCCAAGCTGCAGCATTTTGGTGCCGGCACGGGGTTGTTGGACTTCACCGAGAGTTCACTCGTCGCTCTGTGGTTCGCGTGTCAGCAGGAGGACGAAGAGTCGGATGCAAACGGCGCGGTATTCGCCATTGACATAGGCAACCACAACGTGGCGACAAACGGCAGGTTGTTGGATGATCCTCTGGACCTAGGCACGCTTCCGCGCGAGCTGGTTTGCTACTACGAGCCGGATCGGAGTCTCGGGTCAAGAGTCGTGGCGCAACAAAGCGTATTCTTGATCGGGAATCCACTGATTCCCCACGAGCACACGAGGAAGTGCGAAATACCGGCTACGGTGAAGGAGAGCGTGGTCCAGTCGCTGCGGCAGATGGGGTTGTCCAGACGAGCTCTTTTCGGCGACGTTCCGGGCTTGGCAGCGATGAACAGCACTACAGTCCCTCTAGCTAACGTATTGGCTAGAGCACCAAAGCAGCAGAAGGAACTGGGCGACTTGGCGTACCAAGAGCGACGGTTCGATGAGGCGCTCCTTTCCTACCAGGCCTTCGCCGCTTCAAATCCTGAATCTGCGGAGGCGCATTGCTTGCTGGGCGACACCCTTTCCGCGTTGGGGCGCTATGAGGAATCGGTCGCGGCGTACACAAAGGCGGAGAAGCACACAGGCACTCCTGTTACGGCAGGACGGGCAATTCCGAATCTCGCGGGACTACCGCAGCTACGAACGATCTTGTACAACCGAGGAAACGCGTGCGCTGTGCTGGGCAAACACGAGGACGCGGTCGCCGACTTCGGAAAGGCATTGGAACTGGACGAGCCAATGGGCGTCCAGTCAGCCAGCGTCCAATACAACCGGGCGAATTCTCGGTTCGAGTTGGGGGACTATGCGGGGGCCTTCGAGGACTATCAAGCTCTGGAGTCCGCGATCGACTCGAGCGATATGCTACTCGGCAGGGGTAACTGTCGAGTCATGCTCGGGCAGTTCGACTCGGCGTTAGAGTGTTTCGAACGTGGCGCGAGTGAAGGGGGATCGACGTCCGAGGCCTGTCTGGTGAATGCGGACCAGACACGCCATGTACTTGCGGTGGTCGACGGACACAACTTCGACATGGTTCGCAGAGGCCGGGACTTGGAGGTGCAAGTGACGAGTTTTTCTGGGGGGACGAGCGAGCTTGTTGCATACACGGGCCACAAGGGAAACGTCGGGAACTCGCCATCCACCTTCCGAGCCGCGCCCGGCGGCAAAGGATACAGCGGTGCGATGGGGTTCATTGTCTTGTTAGTGGAGAAGTCCGGATCCACGCAAAATGCTTAGCCGTCTGCGTCTCATCGGGCCGGCTCCACCCCCGCGTGGGTGAAGGCTCGCAAAGCGCCTCGTTAACGGCCGCTGAGGACGTCGTCGTCACTCAGGCTCTACCGCCATCGGCAGGAAGTTCGAATGTCCCTGAAACAGCGACTCAACGCACGGTCGCGGCCAATCCTAGATTGGGGTGCATGAGCCCAGCCACGCTGGACATTCGACTCCAGGCCGGCATCGCTCAATTGGCTGTCGCCGGAGACTGTCGGTCGGGGATCCCGAGAATCTGGCGCCTGATTTCCACTGCCGTCTCGGCACTGAGGCCCTTTCTGGCCTCTGGCTTCTCCTCTTCCACCCGGACACCGTAGACATCGCGCGGGATCTGACGCAGCCGCTCGACGCTGAGGGCCTTGTTGGGGTCCGCCTCCCCGGCCGGCCTCTTTGCGATCTCACCGGCCGTCCTCAGGCTCTCCTCCTCGCGGATCTGCCGCTCCGCTCGCTTCGCCGGCCGCCTCAAGTCCCATCGCAACGCAGGGGGGGCCAACCTGTGCCGGATCTCCATCCAGATATACGCAATTTGTCATCGACATCTGTACGGGGGAGCCGAGCAATCGGCTTCCCTCCCGTGATCATTGACACGCCCGCAGGTGCATCCTGCCCATCCGTGAAGAGTTGCGGAGGCACGGGCCGGTACCGGGCGGGAGATCGCGATTTCGCCCGGCACTGCCAGCTTAGCGATCTGTCACGGAACGGTCACCGGAATCGTCTATTTGAGAGGGAGGGTGCCGGGATTCTGGCGTTAGTGTTCAACTCTGCGAATTGGAGTCTTCAGCGTTCTCCTTTTTCTCCTTGCATGAAGAACATTGACTTGGTCTCGGCCTACCGACAATCACTCCCATTGGATTCCCACACTCTGGGCAGGGCACGGCTCCGACTTTCGATTTATTTACATCGGGCCTTCGCCTTTGCCGATATCGTGAAATTAGTCTCATGACTTGAGCCTAGCATTCACTCTGCGGCTATGCGCGCAGCATGCATGCCTTCTCCTTTGCGATTGATGAGCAGCCGGGCGCTCCAACCACTACCGCGGGCGAAACGAAACCTCAATCCGCGCCGGTGCCCTGACCGGCTTGCCATCCCTTGTTCCTGGGATGAATATCCACTCTTTCACCGCCTCGATGGCGCTCTCGTCCAAGCCCATTCCTAGACCGCTTAAGACCCGAATATTGTGGGCTCGCCCGTCTTCCCAGATTTCGACTCGCAATACAACGGTGCCTTCGCGCAGTGCTTCCCTAGCCTCTGGGGTATATGACGGCTCCACCTTCCTAAGCAATCGCGGGGCCAGCACTTCGCGATCTTGTTCGAACACGGTTGGCTGCAGCTCCACCCGAACACGCGTCGGCGCCGTTCCGTGCTGAATTGTCTCTACTTTGGTCTCATACCCAAGTGCGCTGACCTCAACACGATAGTCTCCTGGTGGCAATTCCATGCCCGGCCCATAAGTGACGGCTCGGTCTAACATTCTCACCTTCGCCGCCGAGGGCACTGTGTCAACGCGAAAGCTTGCTGACACCAACAACTCCAGCTTGATCCGGGGCACATTCCGACCGTCATGCTCTACGAGTTTGCGGGTGGTCTTGTATCCGGGGGCACTGACCTCCACTTCGTACGAACCGGGGCCCAATAGCATTCCTGGCATGTAGGCTTCCTTCCGCCCGACCAACCTCACCCTCGCTGATGTGGGCACTGTAACGACTCGAAACTCTGCTGCAACACGTTCCAGCTCGACACGATGCAACGAGCCTGCGCCAGCGTGTTTCATTCGCTCGCGTTTGGTCTCGAAGCCCGCGGCCCGGACTTCCACCCGATATTCCCCTGGCGGCAACTCCATGCCCGCTCGGTAGGTCTGATCCAAGCCCAGCACCGTCACCTGGGCATCCGGGGGAATCGTCTCCACAGTGAAGGGCCCGGTCATCGCTTTTCCAACATTCCTACGCTCCCAAAAGGCTGCGGACCCCACTAGGAACACTGCCGCCACGCCCGCTGCTAGCAACACTGTTGCCACGACTACGAGCGGCTTCGCTAAGCTCGGAAGTCCGCTTGGTGGCCGTATAACCCTTGATGGCTCTCCCTGAAAGTCCCTTGCATGCTGCGGTACCGTGGTCCCAGCCGCAGTGGTCCGCCGCTCTCGCCTCAACAGACGTATCAGTTCCTCGCAATGCTGGACTCTGTCCTCCTCGGCCAATCGTAAGCACCGATCAATGGCATCTAGCACGTGGGAGGAGTACCGACCCGCCCCAACGTCTCGCGCTGATGGCAACGGATCGGGGCTGTGAAACGCTCGCGCTTGCACGCGCGTCTCGACCTTCAACGGATTTGGTGGAGACCAGTTCCGGTCTTTCCAGTCGGAGTGCTCCCAAGGCGGGTTGCTGCCCGCCACGATCCTCCACATGACTGCGCCTAGTCCGTAGATGTCCGTCCATGGACCCAGCTCTCCCGCCCCGACTTGTTCGATGGCTGCGTACCCCTCCGTATATGGCGCCAATGACCGACTCTGATGCGCTACCACCTGTTTAGCTGCCCCGAAGTCGATCAACACCGCCTGCTCGTTGGAACGTCGGATCAAGATGTTCGCTGGTTTGATGTCGCGATGCAAGACGCCTTCAGCATGTACTGCCGCCAGACCTTCCAGTAGCGGCAAGATGACTCTCAACAATTCCTCTTCCGTGAATGGCTGGCCCGTCTTCTCTCTAAGGCGCAGCAGATCCGATAGTGGCAGGCCGTCCACTCTCTCCATAACCAAGTAGGCCGTGCCATTGCTACGGAATAGGTCTTGGCACGATACGACGCAAGGGTGTCTCTGAAATCGCACCAACTGGCGAGCCTCATCCAAGAACCTCCGTAATCCGTCCTCGTATAGCTCGCAGCAGGACTTGCTTCGTGGTTCAACAGACCCGTCTCGGCGCACGCTCAGTTCGGCAGGCATGTACTCCTTGATGGCGACGACTGTGCCGAGCTCGTGATGGCGCGCCTGATAAACGATCCCAAAGCCTCCGTGACCAAGCACGGACTCGACCACGTACCCGTGCAGTTCAGTTCCCGCCGGTAGGGCATCTAGCCGGTCGCTGGATCCTTCGTTCATTTCGAGGTTGCGCTTCACAATCTAGCACTGACCTTGGACGCGACCCAATGCAGCGATGCTCAATGCAATAACGCAAAGGCATCTGGTGAGTGGTGTGGTCGTGCTTCCCCTACTCAAGGTGGCGGGTCCCACGCTCGTCGTTGCGGGCAAGTATACCCGGCTCGCTAAGACCTCTGACTCAAGCAATAATGTCTAGCTGAACATTACTGCTTTCATGGTAAGTTCCCGCTCATGTTGAGTTGATGCGGTAACCCGTTGAGCGGCCAGCAGTTGCCGAACAGGAACTTACCATAACTCGATTCTCATACCCTCGTGACCGGCGTCGAGGCCGACGCCAGTTCTTGTCAAGGAGGTCACGATGATCAAAGAACTTTTCCCTCAGGCGCATGTCCGCCTGACTCCATTGCCGCTGCTCGGCCCGGTCTTGGAAGACTTCGCCGCCTGGCTTGTCGCGAAGGGGCTGTCGCTGGACTCTGTCCGCAACCGGATTCGCAAGGCACCGGAATTCGAAACGGTGCTGGTCCGCCACGGCGGCTTTCAAGACAACCGCCTCACCAAGCACCAGTTGCTGGCCCTCGGCCCGCCCAGTGCCCGCGACGACATGCACTCGCTGTCCTTGGTGCGATCCCTGGCGGACTATCTAGTCGAACGGGGTTTGCTGGCCGTTCCGGCCCCCACTCCCAGCGAGCGTTTGCTTGAGACGTATCAGAAGCACTTGCTCGAGGTCCGCGGACTGGCGGCCTCGACGGTTCGCAGGCACATCCGCCTGTCGCGGGAGTTGCTGGCGTTCCTAGAATTCGACGACCGGCCCGAAACCCTGCGCGAACTCGGCGCTCCAAGACTTGAGGGTTTCATCAAGGCGATCGCGCCGCGTCTCGGCCGTGCGGCCCTCCAAGGTGCCGTTTCGGCCGTGCGCGTCTTCCTGCGCTTCCTGGCGAGCAGTAGCGAGTCCGCTCCCGGTCTGGACCGCTGTCTCGCCCTGCCGCGTGTGTACCTGGCGGAACGATTGCCCCGCGCCCTGCCGTGGGAAACGGTGCGGGCCTTGCTTGCCGCCATTGATCGCACCGCGCCGACAGGACGGCGGGACTACGCCATGTTGCTGATGGCAGCTACGTACGGCCTGCGGCGCAGCGAGATCGCCAGCTTGCGCCTCGACGACATTCGCTGGCACGAGGCGGCGTTCAGCATCCAACGGCCGAAAGTACGCACACCGATCCACCTGCCCCTGACTGGGGAGGTCGGCACCGCCTTGCTCGACTATTTGCGCTACGAACGGCCCACGACGGCGTTTCGAGAAGTGTTCATGCGAAGCCGCCGACCCGTCGCACCGCTGTCCCCCGCGGGTATCTCCGGCGCGTTTGTGCTTTGGAGACAGCGCAGCGGACTCGACATTGGGTCGTCTGGGCCCCACTGTCTGAGGCACTCGCTGGCGGTTCACCTGCTGCGCCAGAACACCCCGCTGAAGACTATTGGCGACCTATTGGGCCACTGCAACCCCAGAAGCACAATGTCCTATCTGCGGCTGAGCGTGGAGGATCTTCGTGACGCTGCCTTGGAGCTTCCTTCCGAAGCAGGGGTGTCGGCATGACGGCTGTACCGACATTCCGATCGGTGATCGCCTCCACCATCACCGCCTTCCTCGACCTCAAGCGGGCCCTCGGTTGCCAGTGCGTGCGGGAAACCGCCGTCCTGTCGGACCTTGACCGCTGCCTCGCGGCGCGGCAAGCGACGGCACTGACCGTGAACCATTTCGCGGCATGGTCCGCGACGCTCGCCCATATCACGCCGCGGGTGCGACGAGACCGCATGCGCATCGTCCGCAACCTGTGCCTGTACCAGCAGCGGACGGACCCGGACTGCTTCGTGCCCGATCCGGGCGGCTTCCCCAAGGCCGAGCCGCCCCGGCCCCCGTTCATCTTCAGCCAAAGCCAGATCGCCGACTTGCTGCGGGCAGCGACCGGGCTCCGGCCAACGCACCTCTCCCCGCTGCGCGCGGAGGTTTTCCGCCTAGCCATCACCTTGCTGTATACGGCTGGCTTGCGGCAGCAAGAACTGGTCCGACTGACCGTGACCGACTATGACCCTAGCCAGCGCACCCTCCACGTACGGGAGTCGAAGTTCCACAAGTCCCGCCTGACGGCGCTCAGCACCAGTGCGGCCCACGAGGCCGAGCGCTATCTTGAGGCTCGACAGCGCATCCCCTGCGCGGACGGCGCGCCCCTGCTGGCAAACCTGTATGGCCCGGGACAAGCCTACTCCTGCGCCGGCATAGTCGAAGGCCTGCAGAGTCTCTTCCGCGCCGTCGGCATCCGCGATGCTGAAGGACGGTTGCCCCGCGTCCACTCCCTTCGTCACACACACGCCGTCCATGTGCTGCTCCGCTGGTACCGCGCCGGGGTCGATCCACAAGCCAAGCTGCCGATGCTGGCGGCCTCCATGGGCCATGTGTCGGTGAACTCGACGGCGTACTACCTGACCCTGCTCGACCCGGTTGTCGAGGAAGCCTCGGTGCGCTTCGCGCGACACGTCCGCACCGTACTCGATCCACCCGCGGAGCGATCCCATGCCTGAAGCCCAGCCCAACTCCCTCGGCCGCGCCCTCCGCGGCTTTTTTGGCGACTATCTGCCCGCCGTGCGCGGCAATAGCCGGCACACCGTCCTGAGCTACCGTGACGCATTCAAGCTCCTGCTGCGGTTCTTGGAACAGCGCTTAGGGCGCCCGGCGGCAACGCTGGACTTCCCTGATCTAACACCAAACACCGTCCTGGCCTTCTTGGACCACCTCGAACAGCACCGCGCCAACGGCGTGGCGACACGCAACAACCGGCTCGCGGCCTTGCATGCCTTCGCGCGGTACGCGGCAGCAAACTACCCGGAACATCTCGGCCTCTGCCAGCAGCTGCTCGCCGTGCCGCCGAAGCGGAGCACGCAACGGACCGTCGAGTATCTCGACCTGCAGGAGATGCGAGCGCTGCTTCAGGCACCGGATACTGCCACCAAGGAGGGCCGTCGCGACCACGCCCTGCTATTGGCGCTGTACAACACGGGTGCACGGGTGCAGGAGATCCTCGACGTGCGCCCACGCGACCTGCAACTGGAGCGTCCCCGGCAGGTGCGGCTGTTCGGGAAGGGGCGCAAAGAGCGCCTGTGTCCGCTGTGGCCCGAGACGGCGGCGGCGCTGCAAGCCCTGCGGCGGGAGCAAGGCTTGCAGACCGAAGATGAGCGGCCCCTGTTCCGCAACCGCCACGGCCAGCCCCTCGGTCGACACGGCGTGCGGTACATCCTTGGGAAGCATGCCTGCAAGGCATCTCAATCGGCCCGCAGTCTCGCAGGTCGAACCGTTCATCCTCACATGATGCGACACAGCGCGGCCTGTCATCTGCTCCAAGGCGGAATCGACATTGTGACGATCAGTCACTGGCTCGGCCACGCCAGCCTGGAAAGCACGAACCGGTATGCCTCGGTGGATCTTGCAGCGAAGAGGGAGGCGATCGAGAAGGCCCGGGCGGCTGCGGACATCGACGCACAACCAGCTGAATGGCAGGCAGACCAGACCGTGATCACTTGGCTGGAATCACTCTGAGGAGGCCTTCCCTCCGTCGAGTTATGGTAAGTTCCTGTTCGGCAACTGCTGGCCGCTCAACGGGTTACCGCATCAACTCAACATGAGCGGGAACTTACCATGAAAGAAGCACTTCGGAGCCCAGCACCGCACTCACTTCCCTCTCATCTAGAGTGCAGGTTCGGATGAAGGCGTCGAATAGCCGACGGCGCTGCGCTTGGGCCCAGCAAGCGCCCCGATCAAACACCCCTGTCGGCATGTCGCCAATCGAAACCGTGCAAGCGAATCCTAGTCTCCGACGATGGTCCTTACAATGTCTGCGACCCGCTTGCGCTCTTACATAGTTATCGTGGTGCGGATTCTCGCCTCTATTGTGGAGCGGGCGTTTTGGTGCCGATGTCATGCCCGGAACGGCGGCAGCGCTTTCATGCGATGGTGGCGCATTCGCGCAACCCCTGACGGTCTCCGTCGATTCGCCGCGCAGGATTCGTCCGCCCGCTCTGTTGTTGCTACGGTGTTGTTCAAGCAGATTACGGATGGCCAATACCAGCAACCGGATCGATGCGTTGCCGATAGGGACCAGACTGCATGGGTATGTGATTGAGCGTGCGCTTGGTCACGGCGGCTTCGGGATTGTCTACCTAGCACGTCATCTCGAACTCGGGGGGCGGGTTGCGATCAAGGAGTATATGCCCTCGGTTCTAGCGGTTAGGCGTGAAAGCTCGGTCCATCCCATCAGTACTGTGAGTGCAGAGCACTACGAAGAAGGCCTACGGCGCTTCTTGGAGGAGGCCCGGCAGTTGGTGCGCTTCGAGAGCCATCCGAACGTGGTGTCATGCCGAGACTTCTTTCGCGAGAACGGTACAGCCTACTTGGTGATGGAGCATGTGGACGGCCTAACGCTAGCGGAATTGCTGCAGCGGCGGGAACAACAGGGTCAACCATTCGGCGAGTCCGAGTTGATGGCAGTCGGGAAGCCACTGCTGAAGGGACTCAAGGCTGTCCATGCAGCGGGCGTGCTACATCGGGACATCAAGCCAGCCAACATCCTAGTACGGCGGTCTGGCGAACAGCCGGTCCTCATTGACTTTGGCGTAGCTAAGCATTTTGTAGCAGAGCACAGTAGGTCGATGGCGCCGTACACGGAGGGGTACGCGGCGAATGAACAGATCAGCGAGGGGGGCCGACTCGGGCCTTGGACGGATCTATATGCTTTGGGGGGAGTGCTGTGGCGGATCGTGGCGGGCGGGAATCCGCCTTGGGACAATCCGCGCTGGAGCGGCCTGAATTGGAGGCCACCGAATCCACTGAGGGTCGAACTACGCATGCGGGCCGTGGGGCGTGGCGAAGCAGATCCGCTGCCCTCGGCACGGGATGTGGGGAAGGGAAGGTTTTCGCCCCCGACGTTAGCAGGTATCGACCGGTGTTTAAGAGTGTGGGAAGAAGACCGGGTCCAAGACTGTAGCCAGTTGCTGGAACTGCTGCGATGGGACAGGTCGAGCGTGAAGAGCTCCAAAGCGGTGACCGCACTCCACGATAAGCCGACGAAAACCGTAAACGAACAGCAACGCTTGGAACGAGATGCGCGTCAACGCTCGCAATCTGCGGTAGGACGGCATCGTGAGGATCGCGGAATCAACCACACCTGCGACTGCGGGAGTATTGCTCGCTGGTACACACGGCTGCCACTTGTGATCCGCCTGACAGCCGCGTGGACTAAGTGGGTGCTGGGCGTGGCGCTCATGGGGTTCTTCGGTCTTTTTTTGTGCTCTTTCTTGCTGTTGATCCTGCTGGAGCCGCTGGGTCTCGTGGATGTGCTAGACATAGATCCTAAAGCGGGAAACGTGGGACTCATGATCGCATGGTTTGGGTTGGCTTGTGGATATGCCGTGTGGGGGGCGCAGATACCGAAAGTGTGCAAGCAGTGCGGGTGCGTTTCGTCGCGTGTGCTTTGGGAGTAGGGGCTTGCGTAGTCCAAATTTGCGCGGGCACGGAGAACCTCGTTGGCGGTCCCTTCGAAACGGCAGAGCTTGCAATCGAGCTGCTCCCGGGAGTTCCGTCACGGGCGACTCCTTGCTTCTCACGCAGGCTTGCCAAGGAACTCGAGGAGTTGCCTGCTCTACAGCGATAGTCGGATCATCGGGCCTGTTCAACCGAGATCCAATTCGCTAAGTCGATGGCCCTAGATCGTTGCCGTCATTCGCTGACAGTACGTAGTCGCACTTGCCGATCCGCACAGACTGGCCGTGTGAGATTTCTATTGGCTTGAACACTTCCACCCGTTTCCCGTCGACCTCCGTGCCATTTGTAGAACTGGGCTAGGTACTTGACTCCACACGCCACTATATGTTGTGGTTAGGTCATGAAGCGAGATTACCCGAAGACACAAGTCGAGTTTGAGCAGCGATTCGCAACCGAGGAGGCTTGTCGCGGGTACATCGCTCAGTTGCGCTGGCCCGACGGATTCGTCTGTCCGCGGTGCCAAGCCAAATCGGCCCGCAGCGCCACGCGACAGCGCTTGATCTGTCGTTCCTGCCGCTATCAGGCATCGGTGACCGTCGGGACGATCTTCGAGGGGACGCGCAAGCCCTTGCTGCTATGGTTCCGAGCGATGTGGTACGTCACAACCCAGAAGCACGGGGCCAGCGCTCTGGGGCTACAGCGGGTGTTGGGGTTGGGGCAATACCGGACAGCTTGGACGTGGATGCACAAGTTGCGGCGGGCGATGGTGCAGCCGGGACGCGAGCGGCTCACGGGCACGGTAGAGGCGGACGAAATCTACGTCGGCGGCAAGGAGGTGGGAGCCCGCGGGCGATCGCTTGGCAAGAAGGCCGTGGTGGCAGTCGCTGTCGAGCAGCGCGGGGCCGGCATGGGGCGGGTCCGGCTCAAGCGGGTGCCCAATGCAGCGGCAGCGAGTTTGGAGGATTTCCTGGAGGAGGCCGTCGAGCCCGGCAGCACGATCCGTACCGACGGTTGGAGCAGCTACTCTCGGCTGCAGAAGTTGGGTTACCGCCACGACCAAGCGGTCTTGGGCGGGGACCGGGAACTGGTCGAGCGGGTGTTTCCCAGAGTGCATCGTGTCGCGGCCCTGCTCAAGCGCTGGCTGCTGGGGACGCACCAAGGCGCGGTGGAGCACCAACACTTGGACTACTACTTGGACGAATTCACTTTCCGCTTCAACCGCCGGAGCTCACGCTCCCGCGGCCTGTTGTTCTACAGACTGCTCCAGCAGGCGGTAGCTACCGCACCAGTCCCGCGCAAGGCCATGCTTGGAGGCCAACCAGTCCGACAGACCACGGGGAAAACTGCTGTGGAGTAAAGTACCCATGCTCAACCACAACATATAGTGGTGTGTGGAGTCAAATACCCAGCCCAGTTGTAGAATTCAGATCCTCGATCCAGACCGTGCCAGCATCAAGGCGACACCTCAAGTGGCGTCGGGACACATCAATGTCCGGAATCCTCACGTCGCATGCGTATTCTGATTGAAAAGGGTCACCGTTCTGATTGAAAAGGGTCACCGGCCTGAGCTTGGGGTCGAGTGCCGAGAGCGTGGCGACGATGGCGGGTGCAAGTGTCTTCCTGTCCCCATAGAGGACAGGAGGGCACGCGATGCCGAGGCTACCAATCGCCATGTTTGCAATCAAGGAAATCCTGCGCCTGCACCATGACGCAGGCCACACACAGCGGGAGATCTCCCGCGCCACCGGGGTGAGCCAGTCGGCCATCCAGCGCTTGCTGGGACGGGCCAGCCAAGCCGGGCTGGGCTGGCCGCTGGCCCGTCCCGCCGCCAGCGATGCGGAGTTGTATGCACAGTTGTACCCGTCGGCCGCTGGGCCAGCGAGGCACAGCCAGCCAGACTTTGCACATGTGCACGATCAGTTGCGCCGCTTCAAGCGCGTCACGCTGGAGCAGCTCTGGAGCGAGTACTGCGCGGCGAGCGAGCCGGGCCGCAGCTACAGCTACAGTCAGTTCTGCGCGCTGTACAAGCAGTGGCGCGCGAGTCAGGACGTGGTGCTGCACCACGATCACATGGCCGGCGAGCAGCTCTTCATTGACTACGCCGGCGATACGGCGACGGTGTACGAGCCGTCGGGGAGTTGGGAAGCTCAGATCTTCGTGGCCGTGCTCGGGCTGAGCGTGTACACCTATGCCGAGGCCTGCCGGAGCCAGGACCTGGAGAGTTTCCTGAGGGCGCATGTGAACGCGCTGCGCTTCTTTGGCGGGGTGCCGCGCGTGTTCGTGCCGGACAACTTGAAGGCGGCCGTGAGCGTGGCCGACCGCTACGAGCCGGAGGTCAACCGCAGCTACGCCGAACTGGCGCAACACTATGGCGCGGCGGTGCTGCCGGCGCGAGCGGGCAAACCGCGTGACAAAGCGGCCGTGGAGGCGGCCGTGCTGGGGGTGGAGCGGGAGTTGCTCACGCCGCTGTTGCGGCAGCAGCGCCGCTGCTGCAGCCTGGCAGAGTTGAACGAGGCGCTGCGGGAGGGCTTGGCGGCCTACAACGCCAAGCCGTTCCAAAAGCGCGCGGGCTCGCGCCAGAGCGTGTTCGCCAGCCTGGAGCGGCCGGCTTTGCTGGCCTTGCCGGAGCGCGACTACGAATTCGCCGCATGGCTGACGGCGCGGGTCAACGTGGACCATCACGTGACGGTGCGCAAGTGGCACTACTCGGCCCCGGCCAGCCTGCTGCGCAAGCAGGTCGACGTGCGCCTCAGCGCGCACAGCGTGGAGTTGTTCCATCGCGGCGAGCGGGTGGCGCTGCACCGCCGCGAGCGCGGCAAGGGCGGCTACAGCACCATCGAGCAGCACCGCCCCAAGGCCCACCGCGAGCACTTGGGCTGGCCGCCGGAACGGATCGTCGAGTGGGCTGCAAAAGCCGGCCCGGAGACGGCTCGGCTGGTGCGCGAGCTGATGGCTTCCAAGACACACCCGAGCGAGGCCTACAGGCCCAGCCTGGGGATTATCCGGCTCGGCAAGCACTACGGCAGCCAGCGCTTGGAGGCGGCCGCCAAGCGCGCGCGGGCGCACGGCGAGTGCAGCTACAAATGCGTCAAGCAGATCTTGCAGCGCGGCCTGGACAGCCAGCCCGGCGAGCCGGAGCAGGTCTCGGCCCAAGCGCCGGTCGAGCACGGCAATATCCGCGGGCCGGAGTATTTCCGCGCCGCGGCCCAGCGGGCCGGCCAGGCCAAGGAGGGCGCAGCATGTTGATCGAGCCGATTTTGGAACAACTCTACCAACTGCGCCTCAACGGCATGGCGGAAGCCTTCCGCCAGCAGCTGGCCGACCCGGGCGCGGCCGAGCTGAGCTTCGAGGAGCGCTTCGGCCTGCTGGTCGACTCCCAGCACAGCTGGAAGCAGAGCCGCGCCTTGACGCGGCGGCTGGCGCTGGCCAAGCTGCACATGCAGGCGACGCTGGAAGACGTCGACTACCGCCACCCGCGCGGGCTGGAGCGGTCGCGCTTCGTCAGCCTGGCGCACGATTCGCGCTGGGTGCGCAACAAGCACAATGTGATCCTGACCGGCCCCTCCGGGGTGGGCAAGACGTATCTGGCCTGCGCCTTGGCGCACAAGGCCTGCCGGGACGGCTACAGCGCGCTCTACAAGCGTTGCACGCAACTGTTCCGGGACCTGCAGGCGGCCCACGCCGACGGCAGCTTCCCGCGCCTGCTGGACCGCCTGGCGCGCACCGACGTGCTGGTGCTGGACGATTTCGCGCTGACACCGCTGAGCGACTCCCAACGGCGCGACTTGCTGGAAATCTGCGACGACCGCTTCAACCTGCGCTCGACGGTGCTGACCTCCCAGCTGCCGCCCGCCAGCTGGCATGCGCAGATGGGCGATCCGACCATGGCCGACAGCATCCTGGACCGCTTGGTGCACGTGGCGCACAGCTTCCCGCTGGAGGGGGAATCGCTGCGCAAGACGCAGGCCGCGCAACGCCTGCAAGAGGATCGCCAGCAGGAGGACGCGACATGAGAGAGCGTTTCCACATCAAGCCCTCGGCCGGTGCGTTCTTCGCGGCCGGGGAAGGTTTCGAGCGGGCGCTGGGAGTGCTCTCCGACGCGGCCTTCAAACTCTTCGCGCACGTGTGTCTGCGAGCCCGGCGCCCGGCCGGCACGCTCGAGTTCGAGCGGGCCGAGCTGGCTCGCCAGCTGGCCAAGAGCCACTCGACTGTGGGGCGCTGCTTGCAGGAACTGGTGCGCCAAGGGGTCTGCCGGATCGAGCCCGCTCCCAACCAGCACCGGCGCTCGCGGCTGACCGTCTGTGCGCGTTTCTGGCCCTATGCCGCGGTCGACTCCGAGTTGGCCCCAGCGGCCGATCCCGCCGCCAACTATGTCGCCAGCGTGCGCCAGGCCTTCTTGCAGCCCAGCTGCGTGCAGGGCCGCTTCAACTCCGCTGACGAGTGCCTGGCGCGGCACTGGCACAGTTCCGCAGTCCCGCTGGAAACCGCCCGCAACGCCATCCTGCTCGGCTGCGCGCGCAAGTCCATCACACTGCTCGCACAGCCGGCCGGGCTGCCGATTCGCAGCCTGCACTACTTCCAGCCACTGCTGGAAGAGGTGCTCGCCGCCACCCCGCAAACCTACCCGCCACAGTACTGGCAGCACCTGCGCCAGCACTTGCTGCGGTGTGAGCAACATTGGGCGCGCAACGGAGGCTGGCCAGGGAGCCCGCCTGCCCGCCCAAATTTGACACAGGCAGAGCCGCAGCCCCGGCCACTCGACGCGGCCGCCGCGGACACAGGAGGAACAGAATGATGATGATGTCCCATCTTCCCGGGAACCGGGAATCCATGCAAGGAGGTGCCTCCCTGATGGCATACTAGGATCCGTCAGCGTCGCTGCGCTCCGAACTGACCCTTTTCGTCAGAACAGTGATTCTTTTCGGCCAGAACGCTGACCCTTTTCCTTCGGATTACTGACCCTTTTCGCCAGAATCCGCACGTCGCACAACTCAGAGGCCCTCCCGATAACTAGCGGGAGTTTACTGCGGGCGTTCGTGAGGGTCGGCGACAGCCGACGCTAACTCACTGTCGTTATTGAGGTTATCCATCCGGCTTGCGCTTGGTTCTTGTATTACCCTATATCTGTAGGGCCTATGCCTGCATTATCTGCCAATTTATTGTTGATCTTCATGCCATTTCCCTGCTATGCTCAATTACCCTATATGCCGTCCGTGATCCGCAAGAAGAAGGGCAACCAGACCTACTACTACGTCGCCACCTCTGGCCGCGTCGATGGCAACTCCCGCATTGTCAAGCAAACCTATCTCGGCACCGCCGAACGCCTCGAGAAACTCGTCCAGGACAAGGCCGCCCCGATCCCCCTCGAGGCCTCCGCCCTCGAACTCGGCCTGCCCGGCGCCCTCTGGCAGGCCGCGCGCCGCTGCGGCGCCTTCGACGCCTTGCTCGCGCTCTGGCCCAAGCCCCGCTCCGGGCCAGCCCCGGCCCACTACTTGCTGCTCGCCGCCATCCACCGCATCTGTGCCCCCGGTCCCAAAACCACCGTCGCCGACTGGTATCAGCACTCCATCCTGCGCTCGCTGTGGGGCTTCTCCCCCCAGCGCTTCCGCTCGCAAGACTTCTGGGACTGCTTCGACCGCCTCGACGTCTCCACCAGCCTGACCGAGGCCGCCGCCGACGACCTCGAGCGCGCCCAGTCCGCCCTGCTGGACGCCTTCCGCGCCAAGGACCTGCTCAGCCAGCGCGTGCTGGCCTACGACACCACCAATTTCCACACTTGGATCGCCTCCACTAACGAGCGCTGCGAGTTGCCCCAGCGTGGCCGCAACAAGCAGAAACGCCACGACTTGCGCCAAGTCGGGCTCAGCTACGCCTTGGACGGCGAGCACGGCCTGGCGCTGTGCCACCACCTGTATCCGGGCCAGCTCAGCGACAGCGCCGCCCTGCCACAGGCGCTGGCCCGCATCGGGCGCATGCTGGACCGGGCCCAGATCCCGCGCGAGACGGTCACGCTGGTGTTCGACAAGGGCTCGGCGGCGCTGGCCAACACGCTGGAGTTGCAGGCCCACGGCTTGGGCTGGGTGTCGGCTCTGCCGTGGCATCAAGCCCCGCCGGAGTTGCGCGAGCTGCCCGACGGCGAACTGGCCGAGGTGGGGCCGCAGCAGCCCGGCGTGCGCGCCGCGGCCCGCACGGCCAGCGTGCATGGCGCGGAATACCTGTGCGTGCTGCAGCACTCCAGCGCCTTCGCCGCCGAGCAACTGCACTCCACCGCGGCGGCGCTGACGAAAGCGACCCAGCAACTGCGCCGCTTGGCGCGCGAGGTAGCCAAGCCGCAGGCGCGCTACACCGAGCGCGGCTTGCAGCGGCGGCTGCAGCGCTATCTGGCCGCGGATTTCGTGGCCCAGCTGCTGAGCTGCGAACTGGCCGCGGAGGCGAGCGGCTGGCGGATCCGCTTCCAGTTAGACCCAGACGGGCTACAACGCTTGCTGGCCGAACGCTTCGGCCGCACGGTGCTGGTGACCAACCGGCGCGACTGGACGGCGGCGCAAGTGGCGCAGGCCTACAGCGGCCAGCAGCATGTCGAACGCGTGTTCCGGGGCCTGAAGGGTGGCAACTGGCTGGGCTGGGGGCCGATGCACCATTGGACCGACGACAAGATCCGCGTGCATGCCTTCAGCTGCCTGCTGGGCGTGTCGCTGCTGCAGCATGTGCGGCAGCGCGCCGCCCAAGCCTGGCCCGGCCTGAGCATGGAGGAGCTCAAGCAGCAACTGGGCGGGATCCAGCAGGTCGAGCTGCTGTATCCCCGCCAAGGGCTGAAGGGGCCGCCGCGGGTGGTGAGCATCGCATCGAAACAGACCCTGGTGCAGCAAGCCTTGGTGAAAGCGCTAGATTTGGAGGAGTTGATCGGCAGCCTCAGCAAGCCGCGTGGGTAATACGTGACGCCGCAGCATAACTGCTGTGCAATCAATGCAATACCAGCATGTCGCCTTCGTTCTCAGTAAACTCCCGCTAGGCCCGCTGGTGACCGAAGAAGATCCAGAGGCAGGGCGATGCGTCTTGATCCGTCGAGTGGCACAAGCGATCCTGCTGATTCGCTCAATGCCCAAGGCGAAACCGTCTGCCCTTGAGGGCGGCGCTCAGACCCCTTCGATACTTCGGAATTCGCTCCGGCCCGAATTGCCGTGCCTGAATTAGGTGCTCGCTGATAGGCGGTCTTCCTTTGTGCTCTGGCCTTAGAGATTGCAAGAGCGACTGCGAGCAACAGGATCACTCCCGCGACAATCGTGGGGATGAGCCGGCGCTCGCTCGGTTCGAATCGACTTGGGGGAGGATTGGCTTCTGTGTCTATAGGAGCAGGTCCTTGGGGGGGCATCATTGGAGGTGGGTCCTGCTTCGGAATTTGTCCCGTGTCGGCTTTGGTTGGGCTTGGGAGCTTAGTCTCGGGCAGGGGCGTCGGCTCATTTCGAGGTGCAGGTGCCTCCGCTGGGTCGTTGACGGGGGGTGGCGTGGGGTCGGGCTGTGATTGTGTATCGGGCGAGTCTGCCGGTTCCGGCTCCGATTCAGGATCTGCGGGCTCCTCGGGAATCGGATCGTCGTTTGCAACCGGACTTGGTGCCGGTAGAGCCGGACGTCGCCAATAGCCCGGTATTCCGATCGCATCCATCGCAGTGTGCGTAGCGACCCATTCGGGAGATTCCTTCCCATAGAGGATCTCCGCCGTGTGTGCGAAGGCTTCGCGAGCATCTGTGAAGTTGGAGTTCGGCGTCAGGATGTTGAACGCAGCCCGGCCGAAGATCTTAAGTGCCTTAGCCATCCCGAGGCCTGATACCTCAGGCCCCGCATCGATGTCGGGGTGGCGGCCTCCCATCGCGAGCAAGTAGAAGCCCTGGTTCATGATGGACGAGTTGATGTGAACCCCACCGTGGTCGACGTCTGTTCTCAAGAACCGATAGGCACGGTAGTGGTTCGGCAAGCCGTTCACTCTTCGGGGGTTGCTCATATCCCGCAGTGGGCCAGTCGGGCCACGGATCCTCCAGATATCGGCGGGCAGTGGCGAACTGAGTCTTCCCTTCGTTTCGATCCACGCTCGAAACGCCACGCCGATCGAGTCGGCGATTGATTCGTTGAGGGCACCGGATTCCCCCTGATAGATCAATCGGCTGCCACTATCGATCAACCCGTGCCCCAGTTCGTGACCCACCATTTCGCTGAACTCCACAGCGCCGACAGATAACACGACGCTCCTCAACGGAGTAACCCAAGAAGCGTTGAATTGGTCGCCGATACACTGGGGAGAGCGTCTGTTGGGAGCGAAGCGTGCGTCCACGATGCCGTTGAAAGCGCCACCGGCATCATCGAAGCTATCCATGTCTAACGTTTCTTGAAGGAATTGGTGAAAGTTGCCGAAGAGTCCGAACAGCTTGTCCGCCGAGGGACTTCGACCGGCGCCCGATCTCTCGTTTCTCACGAGATGACGGCGCATCGCCGTCGTCAGCAGCCTAACGGAGCGCTTATCGCTCACGACCGAGCGTACGCGTGCTGACCGACAGGCCCGGTCGAAATCGTAAATTCTCCTGTCCAGCGCTTGGAAATCCAACGGGAGGCGCTCAAGCAGGTCGCCAGAATGGGCATCTACGTATAGGCGCTCGTAACTTGAGTTCCCGTTGTCAAATACCCCATCGATCTCATAGCTAAGCCGGAGACGAGATCCGTCCGGCCAGTAAACCAGTCGGTGGGATGACAGGTCACCCTCGGAGATTCCCAATGGTTCCAAGATGTCACTTACGGCGACTGACGGCGTAGGAGAGGGCGGTGCGGAGAAGGCTTGGTGGTGGCCGAGTAGGCGGATCGGTCGCCCATCTTGGTCCAAGGTCAAGCGTGACTCCAATTTCATAACCGGGAAGCCGTTGGCATGCTGGCTGATCGCATAGACCGTGGTGTCGACGATTTGGCGGGGCTCGGACCCGACTTCTAGCTCATCGCTCGATGTCAATCCCAATCTTCGACGAACATCACTAGCCACCCAGTCTTGGAGGCTGGCATCATCCGATAGGCGGAGTGTCTCGTAGTTGAATTCCAGACTGACGCCATGGTTGCCGCCACCGCCCTCTTGGCAGACTCCATCTGTTACGGCGAATAGCAGCGCGAGAACCGCTACCGCAGCTCTAGGCAGCCCGTTTAGAGATGGATCGATTGAGGGCAACAGGCTACTCCGCGACCTTTCCCGATCAATTAAAGTCCACCGGAACACGAAGCAGGACCGCACCGTTTTTCGGATCGAATAGCACTCGCTCCTGGGCACGATCAATCAAGACCAGACCCAACCACGCGAGACGGCATCGACCGTCTTCGTCCCGAAAGATCACGATCGCGCCCTGATCTTGAGGGGCAATGTCCACTGCAAGCACCCGCTCCGCCAGCGAGATCGTTTCCGCATAGTCTCTTGTGGGGGCTGTTTCCACATCAACGCCAGGCGCGAGTTGCCCGTGAAGGGCAACGACACGTTGTGCGGAGACGGTTGCGACAACTTCCGCGGCAAAGACAGGAATTCCCTTGTATTTCTGTTTCAGGCGAACGAGACCGGTGCCGTTCAGCTCGCTCACATTGCCACTCGATTCGAGGATGTCATCAGTTCCAATCGCCCCTGTCCTGCGCAACTCGTCTGCTACCACTCCTGAAACAGTTCTGTTCGGACCGACGCTAAGGTCGAGTCGGGCCGCTATTCGGTCGAGTTGAACTGCTGAGTCGATGAGTTCGATCGCATCGGTCCCGCGGGACTCGTCAGCCTGTGCTTGACTGGCATGTCCCTCTGTCGAGGTCTCTCTCGTAGGCGAAGGCTCGTCGTTCTCAGATGTCGCAGTTTGCGTTCCGACCTCAGTCTGGCCCTCGTTTGAAATCTGCGCTGCCATGGCAATCCCAACCTCTCCACGTGTGTCCGCTGACGCAATCGGACCTCCTTCGGATGCTCTTCCAGACGCGGCCGTCTCTGCGAAATCGCCATTGGACGTTTGCTGACTCCTCAATCCTTCGTGGGGCGCGAGGGCAACTGCAAGACCGGTGAGAGCGAGCAGAGCTAGGGCTAGCCAGTACCACGCGCTGCTCAATGCCCGACCGATGTCGACCAAGACCGCTGAGGTGTTGTCATGATTGTTCAAGGTCTCTAGCTTCTTCAAGAAACGGGCCATCACCTCGTGCTCGGGATCGGCGGACTTGAAGAGTTCCGGTATCTGCTCGGGAGGGAACACCTCCCAGAATCCGTCGCTGCAGACAACGAATCGCCTGCCTTCGGTGAGCTTCCAGCGCTTGAATTCCAGATCCGGGGCACTCTCGCCGCCTAGATGCGAGAACAGCTTCTTCTGATCGGGGTGGGTCGCTAACTCCCTCTCGGTAATCTTGCCTCGCAGTACGTTCAACTGGCCGATCGAATGATCGACCGTGCGACTCACCAAGCGCTCACCTGAGAACTGTATCACCCGGCTGTCGCCAGCGTGAACGGATACTGCGACCCCTCTCTCGATCAGAAGCGCCACTAGGGTAGTCCTAGGTTCCTGACCGAACTTCTCCCCTGCGGCATTCACGGCTTCGTGGCACTTCAGAGCCAGAGACCTTAGAAACTCTTCGGAGTCGATGCGAGCTCCTACGTCGCGCCAGATCTGCTCGGTCGTCTCGACTACGGTTTGGGCTGCAAGTGCACCCCCGCCATGGCCACCAAGTCCGTCAGCTACGACTACTAGACAAGACCCGCTGGGTGAATAAAGGACACTCAGGCGATCTTGGTTTTCGTCCCGCTGGCCAATGTGCGTGAACGAATGGGCTGTGACTCTCAATGCAGGTCATTATCGCCTGCCACCAATGGGCTACGGACTACGCCTTCGCTCCATCCCCCCGCTGGCCAGCGCGGGGACCGATTCGGTGATCGAGATCCCGTAGTCTTGAACCGACTTTGATTTCGTTCGCGTCAGGTGCCAATGACTGCGAGGAGGAGGCTTCCGATCATCGACTCTCCGCCTGCCGCATCAATGAACTGTCCTCGGCCGGCCTGCGCGAGCTGGCGGAGGAACCGGTCAGCCGCTTCGCGATCGGATTGATTCTGGGCAAAGTTTGCCCTGACCGTCGATACGAACTGGCCTTCTGTGGAGGCAAAGCTCTGGGCCGCCTGCAGGGCAACGGACTCTCGTGACGGATACGCGGCGTTATCGGTGACTGTGATGACGTAGCGGCGCTTACTCTTCGGGCGCCAGTTGAGAGAGACTGCGCGCTCGACTGCAGTCGCCACGGACTCCGGACCGTCGGTGTTGCGCCTCGCGTTCGGGTCCATATTGGGCCGGAGTCTCTGCGTGAATGCCTGAAGCTCGGGAATCCGCGAAGTCGGAACGATTTGCTGGATGTGGATTGGCTGCCTCCACCGCCTGTCCCCGAACGCGACGATACCGATCCCAGCGGAAGGAGTCAAATTGTCCAGAATCTCTGCCAGAACCGATATTTCTCTTTTTAGGCCATCGATCTGCTGAGTCATGCTCGCAGTCACGTCGAGACAAATCACAATGTCGAGGTCTGGCATTCGAGCCTTCGCTAACGCCTCTTCTAGGCTGCGCACCCGGCTCTCGGCATCGTCCAGTTCCTTTCTTGTTTCCGCAACTTCGGCTTCAAGAGCCCGCTCCCGTTCATCGTCCTCCTTCTTTTCAGGCTTTGGTTCTCGAGCTCTTGCCAGGGCCTCCTCCAGTTCAAGAAGCTTGCTCTCCGTGTCCTTGAGCTTGGCTAGTGCATCCGTGAGGGCCGCCTTGACGGCCTCTCTCATACTCTCGCGCTGTTGCAGCTTTTCCAACGCTCGTTCGAGGGAACTTGCTATGTTCCTTGCGGCGTCACGTTGTCGTTGCACGCTAGCGAGTTCGCGCTTCACCTCTTCGATTCGCTCCGGGGAGTCTCCGGTGTTCGGGAAGAACGGAAGCGCCATTACTGCCAGCAGGATGAAGGCACCCATACCGGACGCGAATAGGTCGAGCGCGGACATGGAGAAGACATTGATCTCGCGCCGACGAAGTCTCATGCTTCACCTTGGAAGAATTGCGCTACGACTTCCACGTCGCCGAGCGTGATCTTCGACCCGCTTGCCAGGACCTTGGCCTCACCGGCCTTGAGTTCGATGCCGTTGATGGCCGTTCCGTTGAGGCTGTTCAGGTCTTCAATCGTCACCACATCTCCGGACACGCGGAGGAGCGCATGCCGCCGCGACACGCTTTGCTCGGCCACTACATAGTCCGCGTCCCCCGAGGATCGCCCAATTACCTGTCCTTTCTCGGCGCGGGCCAGCGCGTTTCCGATTATCTTGACGCGTATCTCTTGCCCGTCAGGGCCGTCCCCCCTCAAGACCATGTCGGGAAATGTCGCGTTGCTGCGCTCGAGGCTGCTCCGCGCAGCTTGGAGCTCATCAGTTGCGTGCTCGAGTTCTGAGCGTCGCTTGCGAGACTTGTGCAACAGCAGTGCCGCAAGGATAAAGAGAGCGGTTCCAATACCGCCTCCCAGATACCACCGTGTTCGACGCGCTGCCTGTTCCTGTTGTTCGCGTTCGGAGAGTTCTTGTTCCTTCTGCTGGATTTCTGCCTCCGCACGCTCCAGTTCCGCTTCCGCCTCGTCCAGTTCCGCCTCGACCCGTTTACGCTCAGCCTCATTGCGCTCGACGCGCTGTTCGAGTTCTGTGCGCTGGCTGGCTGCGACGTCTAAGTCCGCCTGTTTGGCGGCAAGCTCATCTTTCTTCTGTTGAAGGCTCTCCTCGAGTTCGCCGCGTTGTTGACTGCCTTGGCTGAGAGCTTCTTCGAGCTCCTTGATCTCAGCCGTTAGCACTTCCTTCTCTTCCTCCAAGCGCTTGCCTGAATCGGCTGCCTGCGTTAGCTGCTCTTGGAGGGATGGGCAGGGTTGGTCAGCGACCTGCGACTCTACGTCGCTCTCATTCAGGAATGTTGTGAGATCGGGCAGGGTGTTGCTTTCGCCGAAGCTGGCGCCCGCCGTTGCTTCCTCATCCTCGGCCAGAGTCTGGCTCAATGCCAGCAACTCGCCGCAACTGTTCATTAGTGGCGCCGCGTTCTCGCCATCACCCGCGATGGCGGTGAACCGGTAGCGCGCCTGCTCCGCCGCGTTGGTGAATTGGGAATGGAAGACGCCCTCCCGCCGTACTCCCTCCAATCCCCGCAAGTACACCTGGCGACCCGGACCGGACGGTCCGAGCGCGAGCGGGATGGGTTCGCCATTCAGGCTTGGAACCGATAGCAAGACTAGGTCGGCCTTCGGATCCCTGTTTCGGATTTCGGCCACGATTGTGGCTCCGGATGCGGCATCTTCGACCAGTGCTTCCTCGCCGTGAGCGACCAAGGCTTCTCCCGTCAGAACGAGTTCATTCGCCACTAGTACGCCTAGTCCCGAAGCCGTGACTGACCCGTCTTGCCGGATCAGTACTCGGAAGACGCTCTCAGCGTAGGCGCTCGTTCCCAGAGACAGTACCGTAGCCGCGACAATGACCGACCGGAATGCGTTCATCGAACTTACAGCCTACCCGCTTTCGCCAGAGCTGTCGATTTGCGCCACGATGACTGTAGCGTTGTCTTGTCCGGGCCTTGCGCGCCGCTCTACTGCTTCTAGGATCGCGTCGACAAGGTCTCTCGATGACTGCTTGCATTCGGTCGCGGTCTCGACCAACTCAGCATCGTCGCAGACCTCGACGCCATCGCTTGCCAGAATCACGACATCGCCAGACTGGAGACAAAGTGGATCCTGGGGGGCGTCAACCAGCGAAACGTCGTTACCCATCAATGCCTCCAGCAGTTCGGATCTGTCCGGTGCGCTGGCAGCTTCTTCTGCGCTGATCTCGCCTGCATCGACTCGCTTGTCGAGCATTCCTCCAACCGAATGGTCTTCATTCAGGCGACGGATCCCGTTGTCACGCAACAACCACAGCACACTGTCGCCGACACTCACCCAGATCAGCGAATCTCGCTCAAGGCCGGCGGCTACGAGTGTCGTTCCCATGCCCAGCAGTTCTGGGGACGCTTGCGCAAGATCGTAAATCGCTAGATTGGCCTCTTGCAACCCGGCAAGCAGCCGGTCCTTGACTGCCACCTCCGCAGGTGCCGCGACGAAGGCGTCACGGAAGCTCTTCACGGCTGTGGCACTGGCAACATCACCGCTCGCATGCCCCCCAAGGCCGTCCGCCAAGACCAGAAGGTGCAGATTGTGCGGCCACGACAGGCACGCCGCCGCGTCCTGCTGGGAGGGGCGATCACCTTGGATCTGGCCCCAAGCGATGTCGGCTCGCACCGTCACTGCCCGTGCGGGTTCCGATCAGTCCAGTTGAAATCGTTATCGCAGAATGCGACAAACCGTAAAGTCGTCTCACCTAGGACCAACTCACTGCCGGAAGGCAGGGGCGTCGGCGCCAAAACGGGTTCTCCATTTAAGTACGTCAGATTGGTCCCCGTTCCCTGTTGGACGTAGAAGCGGTTCCCTTTGGGGTCGTACGCAACGACTGCATGGGTAGATCGCGAGATCTGGGAGTCTCCGAAGTCAAGCTTCACCCGGGCTTCCTGGCCCCTGCCCAGGCTGTTCTGGCCGCTTCCCAATCGAAGCGAGGATCCCGCGCCGGGGCCGTCCACTACCACCAGCCAGCCCACGACTGGGTCGTCCATGGAGTCCTGTGTAGCCGTCGGCACGTTCGGCTTGGATCCCTGTTGCGGAGTGGCCGACCTTCGCCAGCCACCTGCGATCACAGTTCGAGGCTCGCTAGTGTCGTTCGGATAGCTGTCGACGGCAGCATCGCGATGGCGCGTGGCTGGCCTCGTAGGAGGTTCATCACCGAAGTCGGGCCCAGGCTCGTTGGGGCGTGCAGCTCCTGCACGATCATCGCCGCTGGGACTCCCCTCCTTAGGTTGCTGGTCGAGGTCCAGGCCGCCGAACAGCGAGCCGGTCCGCTTCGGCGTGTTGGAAGGAATCTCTGTAGGGATGCCGTCCTCGTTCAACTTCTTCGCCATGGCACCATTCTCCCCTAGCCTTCGTAGAGCCGGTTGATCAGTTTGTCAAGACAATACTGCCCGGCGCTGTTGAGAGCTCCCTCTTCCTTGCCTTGGGCCATATGGAGCACGAAGACCTGCACGGCGGCCATCAGCAATGCTAGCAGGGTTGTATTGAAGGCGATCCCGAGCTTCGTGGTCATGGCCGCAAACCAGGCCTGCACATCGTCAGCCATATCGAGATCCGGCATGTCTCCGGCCGCTGACAGCGCGAGTGCGATGCCCACGACCGTACCGATAAAACCCAATGTCGGGATGAGCCAGACAAGATATCGCAGCATGTTGTATTTGAGTTCGATCTCGTGCTGCATCAGCTCCAGACTGGAGTTCATCAGGCTATTGGCCTGATCAATGGAACGGCTGATCTGGAACTGCTGGACAATCCGAAGGATCAGTCGCTGGAGGCGATAGTAGCGGGCACGTCTCGCCTTCATGATGCTTCGGTAGATCGGAACCAGATCCTTCCCCCGAAACATGGTTGTGTCGTCTTCAGGCAGAATTCCCTGTTGAAGCTGGTCGAGTTCTCGGTCCGCGCGACGGAAGCGGATCCAAAGCTCGCCGAGGCCGAAGAAGAACATCAGCCACATGAGATTCTGGATCGTGAGTGGGTAGAGTCCACTTCCCCTGTCCAGCAACAAAGCCGATACATAGATCTCGCCTGTCATCTGCTGGGGGACCGGCAGGGCAACAGAGAGGACTCCGATCACTACGCAGCCCGCCAGCATGGCGGCGAGGGCCGTAGTGATCCGGAAGTGCTGTTCGTCGCTTTCGAGCGGATTCATTTCCCGGTTACCCGTCCACCCTCGACTTCGGCGCTATCCTTGGCCGGCGGGCTTTGACCTCGTGGGAATTGTCTTCCAGCAAACGGGACAATTTCGTTTCGAACTTTCCAAAGCGGAGGCTCTCATCGAGATCAACGTAGCCCTGCCGGAGCGGAATCCATTCGCCGCTCCGGAACACCCTAGTGCCGCGAAGTGATCCACAGTCAGTCACATAGTAGCGACCACTGTTGGTCACCGTCAGTTCCGCGTGTCGGCGACTGACAGTCTCATCGCGAATTCGAACGTCCGAGTCTGGACTGCGACCGACAGTTAAGGTTTGGAATTTCATTTTTCTTGTCGCAGCGCCGTCCGAGTTTGGCTGAAGAATCCTTGGAGTGGACGATGCGGTTAGCCGAGCAATGCCCCACTTTCGATGCGACAAAGTCGAAAGCCGACATCGAGACTACGCTGAACTCTCGCCGTGGTGGCCGAAATCTTCGTCGACAAAGGTGGGCAGTCGAGGAATGGAACGGCGTAGTGCAACTGGTTTCTGAACTTCGGGCGTACACGGCCTAGCGTCGCCCAGCGACGAACGGGTGCAAGTACGGCAACCCATGATAGAGGATTCGCGAAAGCCAGCGCAGTCTCACTGGCGACGAGCGAATGCGGTCCGACCTTCGAGGTGCGGTGCCCACGGGGTGCTGGACAGTTGGAACGCCTGCGGCCTAGTGAATACGTGAACACTCTGGATTTGACATGCCTACGAGACGCAGGGACTCCACGGCAAAGAATGCGCTTGAATTCAGTGAGTCCACCCGTGAGGACCACTTGTCGGCGACGGTTTCTGCGGCGAGTTCCAGTGCTACGATGGGCCAGCCAGGGGAGGCGAGGCGGGAAACATGAGCGGGGATGAGCAGGCACTAAGAGAAGGGCTGCCGAGCGGGACAGAACTGGGCGAATACGTGATCGAGGCCGCTATCGGGCAGGGCGGATTTGGTGTGGTGTATCGAGCCAAGCACCGATACTTGGGCACTGTGGTGGCTCTGAAGGAATACCTGCCAGCCACGGTGGCAGCCAGAATTGAGGGGCGGGTGTGCCCACGCAACCAGGCTGTAGCCGCTGACTATGAGGAAGGCTTGCGGCGGTTCATAGAAGAGGCGCGGCACTTGGTGCAGTTTCGTAGCCATCCGGGAGTCGTGACGTGCGTGGGCTTCTTTGAGGAACGTGGGACAGCGTACATGGCGATGGAGTACGAGGAAGGCCTGCCACTGTCGGAACTGTTAACCAAGCGGGAGGCGGCAGGGCGCCCATTTGACGAGGGGGAGCTTCTGCGGCTAGCGGGGCAAGTTCTGGAAAGTCTGGCCATCGTACATCAGTCGGCGGTGCTGCATCGGGACATCAAGCCATCGAACATCCTGATCAGGAGGTCGGATGATCGGCCAGTGCTCATCGATTTCGGAGCAGCCAAGGCGGACTTCGTTCGGTATACAAAGTCGAGTGCGCCGCATACACAGGGGTACGCAGCGATCGAGCAGATGGAGGCCGATGGGAAGCTAGGGCCGTGGACGGATTTGTACGGGCTGGGAGCGGTGCTGTGGAGGATCGTGGCGGGTGAGCACCCACCTTACGAACCGCTGGTGCCAGTGGACGCGCTGAGTCGCATGGCGGCGAGATTTCGAGGGCAGGAGGATCCGCTGCCATCGGCGCGCAAGCTAGGTGCGGGTCGTTTTTCGCCCGCAGTACTGGAGGCGATCGACAAGTGCTTGGAGCTAGAGCCGGCAGGGCGCCCGACGAACTGCTCGGAGTTGTTGCGGCTGCTGATCGTGCCGGTCAGGAAGGATCTGGTTGAGAGCCGACTCAAGAATGTGGGGAGGGACGACAGCGGAGGTGAAGAAAGAGGATCACGGGAAGAAGCGGAGCCGTTACGGGAATTCACTGTGGAACAAGGCGATTCGCAGCAATGGTCGTTGTTGGAGCGCGTGGTAGTGGCGGTCCTAATAACGGTGTTCGCACTGTCACTTGTTGTGTTGCTGGGTGGCAGACGAGATTCGTCGGAGAATGTCGCGCTCGAGGATAGTCAGCGCGAGAGCGTGGAGCTGGCACCGGACGAGATGCCGACGCCGAGACCGTCGACTGTGCAGACGGATTCGATGGTGGTAGGTCAGGATCTAGTCGCACAGGACCGCCAGAGGCTGGGGCGGTTGACCGTGAAGCCGGATCCGACGGGAGCGCGGGTGCGGCTATTGGACGGGGTCGGGGAGTACCGAGCAGGAATGGAGTTGGAGTCGGGAGAGTACCGCGTGGAAGTGAGCGCCGAAGGATATGAGACGCATGTTGCGAATGTTCGGCACGGGGCTGGATCAACGGAGTTCCGAGTGGATCTGACGCCATCTGTGCCCGTCGCTGCTGAACTTTCGGGGAGCCCGAAATCGCCGGTAGGGACAGACATCGACACTGGCGGGGTGCTTCATCCTTCAATCCCGGAAAAAGTCCCTTATGGTTCTGCGTCGCCGCGAGTTCACACGTTGGAGGGGAGAGACTCTACCAAGTCGGATCGCCTTCCACCTCCGTCTGCACTCACTCGAGCACCTAGGGTTTCACTTCCATCGGGCAACACCTCAGTAAACGGCGCTTCGCGACTTCAACATAAGGATTCCGATGGCTTGGAATCGGCTTATTTCACGCGGGGGTCACACCGGGACGACGTGCTGAGGATTCAAGGCACGCCTTCGTCGATCGACGGGTATTCCGACCACGAAGTCTGGTGGTACGGGCGCAGCACGGTGGAGATTTCGACCCGAGACAGGAGGGTCAGGGAGTGGGCGAACCGCAGCGGGAACTTGCGGGTGAGGTTGGATCCGGGGCCAAACGTGACGCGTGGGACGACGTTCACGCGGGGATCGCACCGGGACGACGTGCTGAGGATTCAAGGCACGCCTTCGTCGATCGACGGGTATTCCGACCACGAGGTCTGGTGGTATGGGCGCAGCACGGTGGAGATTCCGACCCGAGACGGGAGGGTCAGGGAGTGGGCGAACCGCAGCGGGAACTTGCAGGTGAGGTTGGATCCGGGGCCAAACGTGACGCGTGGGACGACGTTCACGCGGGGATCGCACCGGGACGACGTGAGAGGTGGTCCGGGGATTTTAGACCATACGCTAAGGTGGACTCCGCCTGGGTTGAAAGGAGTCAACGATGCCAAAAAGACGGACGTTCACGGCAGCGTTCAAGTCGCGGGTGGCGATGGAAGCCTTGCGTGGGGACCGCACCGTGCAGCAGATCGCGGCGCGGCACCAGCTGCATCCGAACCAAGTGAGCCAGTGGAAGCGCACCGCCAGCGAGCGGCTGGCGGAACTGTTCGAGCGGGGTGCTGGGCCCGGCCAGGATGAGCGGGAGGCGGAGATCCGCAAGCTGCACGAGAAGATCGGGCAGCTGGTGGTCGAGCGGGATTTTTTGAAGTCCGCGTGGGAACGCTGAGCCGGACCACGCGGAAGAACTTGGTGCAGCGCGACCACCCGCAGGCCAGCCTGCGCCTGCAATGCCGCTTGCTGGGGGTGTGTCGTTCCGGGCTGTACTACCAGCCGCGGGAGGCAGATCCGGAGCAGCTGGCGCTGATGCGGCGGATCGACGAGTTGTCGCTGGCGCACCCGTTTTACGGCAGTCGGCAGATGAGCCGGCATCTGCAGCGAGAAAACTACCCGGTCGGCCGGGACAAGGTGCGGCGGCTGATGCGCACGATGGGCTTGGAGGCGGTCTACTGCAAGCCGCGCACGAGTCGGCCGGAGCCGGGGCACCGGGTGTATCCGTACCTGCTGCGGGACGTGCTGATCGAGCGGCCGCACCAAGCGTGGTGCGCGGACATCACCTACATCCCGCTACAGCGGGGCTTCTTGTACCTGGTAGTCGTGATGGACTGGTTGAGCCGCGCGGTGCTGAGCTGGGAGCTGTCGAACACGCTGGACACGGAGTTCTGCCTGCTGGCGCTGGAGGCGGCGCTGGAGCAGTTCGGTGCACCGGGCATCTTCAACACCGACCAAGGCAGCCAGTTCACCTCGCAGGCCTTCACGGGCTGTCTGCAGCAGGCCGGCGTGCGGGTTTCGATGGACGGCCGGGGCCGCTGGCTGGACAACGTGTTCATCGAGCGGCTGTGGCGCTCTCTGAAGTACGAAGCGGTGTATTTGCAGGAGCTTGTGGACGGATTCGCGGCGCGGGAGGTGATCTCGGAATGGCTGGCGTTCTATAACCACCTGCGGCCGCACTCGGCGCTGGGGGGGCGGACGCCGTGGCAGGCACTGCAGCAGCAAGGAGGTGCAAGATGAAGCCGAGAGTACGACTGAAGCGCGGCCAGCGCGGTTGGTTCGCGGCCGGTGCGGGCTTCGAGCGAGCGCTGGACGAGCTCAGTGACACGGCCTTCAAGGTGTTCGCACACGTATGCCTGAGGGCCAGGCGGGCCGACGGCTGTCTGGAGTTCGAGCGGGACGGGCTGGCCCGGCAGCTGGGCAAGAGCCGCTCGACGCTGGGACGCTGCCTGCGCGAATTGGAGGCCAAGGGGATCTGCGCGCTGCAAGCTGCGCCCAACCAGCATCGCCGCTCGCGGCTGAAGGTGTGCCCGCAGTACTGGCCGTATGAGGTGGCGAGGCAGCCGGAAGCGGAGCCGTCCGAGCAGACGGTCGCAGACGTCGGCACGTATGTCACGGAGGTGCGCCGGATATTCTGTCAGCCGGCCTGCGTGCAGGGTCGGTTCGGACCGGCCGACGAACGCTTGGCGGCAGACTGGCACCGCGCGGGGGTGTCGCTGGAAACGGTGCGACGGGCGATTCTGCTGGGCAGCGTGCGCAAGTCGATGAGCCTGCTCGATCGGCCGCGCGGCGAGCCGGTCCGCAGCCTGCGCTACTTCGCCAGCTTGGTGGAGGAGGTGCGGACGGAGTCGTTCCCGGACTCGTACTGGCCGCATTTGGAGTTCAGCCTGCGCCGTTGCGAGCGGATCCAGCAGGGCCGCCAGGCCGAGGAGCCTGCCCGTCCAAATTTGGCACAGGCAGACCCGTTCGGAGAGGTCCAGAGTCCTGCACCTGCAACCGCGGAGGCAGGAAAGGAGACGGGATGATGATGACCGTGTCTTGAGGTACAATCACTGCGGTCGGTAGTCCAGAGTAGTAGCGGAGTCCACCTTAAATTCACCGACCAGTGGTCTAAACACATCGGACCACCTCAGTGCTGAGGATTCAAGGCACGCCTTTGTCGATCGACGGGTATTCCGACCACGAGGTCTGGTGGTACGGGCGCAGCACGGTGGAGATTTCGACCCGAGACGGGAGGGTCAGGGAGTGGGCGAACCGCAGCGGGAATTTGCAGGTGAGGTTGGATCCGGGGCCAAACGTGACGCGTGGGACGACGTTCACGCGGGGGTCGCACCGGGACGACGTGCTAAGGATTCAAGGTACGCCTTTGTCGATCGACGGGTATTCCGACCACGAGGTCTGGTGGTACGGGCGCAGCACGGTGGAGATTTCGACCCGAGACGGGCGGGTCAGGGAATGGGCGAACCGCAGCGGGAATCTCAATGTCCGATGACTGAATTCGAGTCTGGTTTCAGGGGGCTATTGGATGGAGGACTGGCCTCAAGGCAGCCGGCGTGTAGAGATTCTGTGCGCTTAGCCTCAAGACATCGGTGTCGGGATAGGTTGGGTGAGGTAGCGGTTAATCGGCACTGACGCCACTTCGGTCCTGGCCGCGATGAACGCCGTGCGTAGCGCTGTAGCCGATCTCGACCCAAGAGCTGACCTACACGAGAGTCGCACCGACATAGGCAGCGAGGTGTACCAGCCCGTCAGGTGTTGTTGTGGCACCGTTAAGCTGTGGTTCTTATGTGATCTGTACACGAGCAGCCATGTACTCAACTCCGATGGCACCCCCATACTCGGAACGTCCACGCTTGGCGAACGGGAGCTACCACAGATTCTTTGGCAAGTTGAGGTGCTAGCATGGGCCAGCTAAAAGTGGCGGGCAGCAAAGCATGGGCACTGATGAACAGGCATTCGCGGACGGTCTGCCGACTGGCACTGTGCTTCGGGAATATGTGATTGAGGAGGCTATCGGACAAGGCGGATACGGGGTAGTGTATCGAGCTCGCCATCGGTATTTGGGCAGAGTGGTGGCCCTGAAGGAATACTTTCCAACTACGGTAGCAATCAGGATGGCGGGGATTGTGCGTCCACGGAACCGGTCCGTAACCGCCGATTACGAGGAAGGCCTGCGGCGGTTCATGGAGGAGGCGCGGCGATTGGAACAGTTCCGGAGCCATGCGGGAGTCGTGACTTGCCTGGGATTTGTTGAGGAGCGAGGGACGGCGTACTTGGCGATGGAGTACGAGGACGGCCTGCCGCTGTCGGAACTGTTGGCCAAGCGGGAGGCCGCTGCGAGCCCGTTGTCGGAAGGCGAACTGCTGAAGTTAGCGGAGCAGTTGCTGGAAAGTCTTTCGGCCGTACACGAGGCGGGAGTGCTACATCGGGACATCAAGCCATCGAACATCTTGGTGAGGAAGTCTGACGAGCGACCGGTGCTAATTGATTTCGGAGCGGCGAAGACGGATTTCGCGCGGCATACGAAGTCCAACGCGCCACAAACGCTGGGGTACGCGGCGATCGAGCAAGTGGAGGAGGACGGGAAACTAGGTCCGTGGACAGATTTGTACGGGCTGGGGGCAGTGCTCTGGAGGATCGTGGCGGGAGGGCATCGGCCGGGACAGCGGTTGGTCCCGGTCGGCGCATCGAGCCGGATGTTTGCGAAATATCGAGGACAGGATGACCCACAGCCGCTGGCGCGGGAGTTGGGAGCCGGTCGCTTTTCGAGCGGCGTGCTTGATGTGATCGACAAATGCTTGCAGTTACTGAGAAACGTCGTCCTGGAGGAGGCGCACCTCTCCCCCACCCCGCAGTCGTGAAGTTCCGCGGTCAGCCGTTGCCTGCCCACCAGCCGCCGGATTAGCAGCCCGCCACGGTAGCCCCGATCTGTGTCCGGAGCGGTACCGCGCCACCGCCGGCGGTGGGCCGAGGATGGGAGCGAACTCAGGCGGCCGCCGGCTGGCCGCCGGGCCGGACGTGCTCGATATAGCCGTGCTCTTCAAGCTTGCGCAGCCAGCGGGGCGCGTTGCGGTCCACCACCAGCTTGTCGTAGTCGATGCCCGGATCGATGTAGGGTCGCTGGTCGCGCAACATCGCCACGATCGTGCGCAGCAGCTTGTGCGCCGTCGCCAAGATGGCGCGCTTGTACGGCATGTGCGCCTTGAGCGCGCTGTGGTGGCCGTGGAACTGCGAGCCCTTGGTGCGCACCGCTCCGTGGGCGCACTCGGCCAGCGTGGCGCGCAGCGTGGCATTGCCGCGCCGCAAGCGCCCCGAGCGCCGCTTGCCGGCACTCTCGTTGTTGCCCGGCGCCAGCCCGGCCCAGGCGGCCACGTTGGCCGTCTTGTCGAAAGCCGACAGGTCGGGCCCTAACTCGACCAGGATCGCGCAGGCGCTGCCGCGGTCAATGCCCGGCACCGTCTCCAGCAAGCGCACCTGTTCCTCCAGCTCGGCCAGGCCCTGTTCCATGCGGGCGTCCAACTCCGCGATGCTCGCGTTGGCCGCGTCATGCGCGCGCAGCAGGTCGCCCAGCTTCCACACCGCGTGCGCATCCAACTGCGCTGCCAGCACTTGCTCGAGCAACTCGCGCTTGGGGCGCACGTGCCCGCTGAGCGTGTCCAGGATCTCATCCGGCGAGTTGCCCGCGGCCAGCCCCGCCAGGATCTTGCGCCCATTGCGCCCGAAGATGTCGCTCAGCGCCCCGCCCAGCCGCAGCCCGTCGTGGTCCAGCGTCTTGTGAACGCGGTTGCGCGCCCGGCTGCGCTCGCCCACCAGCTTGCGGCGGTAGCGGCTCAGCTGGCGCAACTGGCGGAACTTGCGCGGCGGCACGTAGCTGGGCCGACACAGCCCGAACTGGCAAATGCGCGCCAGCCAGACACTGTCAGCCACGTCGCTCTTACGCCCTTTCACCTGCTTCACAAATTGCGCGTGGAATAACTGCGGCGCGATCCCGGCGGCCTCCAGAGCCTCCCACGGGGCCTGCCAGAAAATGCCGGTGGCCTCCATGGCCGCGGCCGTGACGCGATGGCTCTGCAGCCACTTGGCCAGCTCTCCCAGCCCGTCGGGCAAGGCGCTGAACTGGCGCGTGGCGCACTGCACGCCGCCGCCGGGCTGGCACAGCCGCACCGAGGCGGTGATCTGCATCTTGTGCACATCGAGTCCGGCCGCGCGGGGATGCACGACGTGCATCTCGTCGGGTTGCAGGCTCTCGCCTGCTGTGGTTGTCATGCTGTATCCTCCTGTACAGCGGAGGCGGGTGATGCTGGCCCGGGGAAATCCCTCGGCTGGGCAACCAGCCGGGGCTCGATTTACTGTGCGTCCTAGGCCGCAGCCTGGTACGGTACGGGGCTCGAAGGGGCGCAGCGGCGTCAGTTTAGATAACGAGGTAGGGAGCCACGGCCCTTGCGGGCATCGCGGCCTCTCCACCACTTAGAGATCCGATCTTGCACCCGCCTCCGCTATCTGCAAATCTAGCAACGGCCCCCACCCTGCTGGCAACCCTCGACCGTTTCATGCATACGGGGTGGCTGCACGCGGCCATGGGTGTTTAGAGCCGGAGGATCGCCCGGCGAGTTGTGAGGAATTGCTGGCGCAATTGTCTGTGCCAGCTAGGTTGGGAGACAAGTACTACTGGGGCGAAGGCATACCTCAGGACCGCGCACGCGCGGCGGAGTACTACCGCAAGGCGGCCGACCAAGGCGACGCCATCGCCAAAAGGAAGTTGGGATACATGTACCTTTGGGGCGTCGGCGTCCCGGAAGACCATGCGCTTTCGGTGGGGTGGTTACGCGAAGCGGCCAATGATCGCGATGCGGATGCCCAATGCTGGTTGGTTTATCTGCATTTTCTCGCCGATTCGCTGCCGGGCGTTATGAAGCGCGGGAGAGAATCGCAGTCCCGGTGGGACAGGTCGTACCCGCGGCGGCTCGCCGAGCAGGTCCGCGAGGCACGCCGCGTTCCGCTGGATCAGGCGCTCCGGGCGGAATGGATACGCCAGGCGCGCGAACGAGGCGACATCATCATATGGTTGTTTAACAAGACTCATCTCGGAGGCGACCGCGAGGTGAGAGATTTGGCGCTTGCGCTGGAGTGGTACCGCAAGGCTGCCGACGCCGGTGACGTAGAGGCCCAAGTGTGGTTGGCAGACGGGTGGTTGGCAGACTCAAGCTGGGCATCACCGGATGCGAACAGAGATCGGCCTGCGATGGAATGGTTGGAACAGGCGGCGTACCAAGGCTTCTCGGTTGCCCAATTAAGATTAGGCGATCTGCTCTATTGCCAACACGTACGGGAAGAATTCGTACAGTCCAAACTAACCAGGGCGGTGGAGTGGTACCGCATCTTGGCTAACCAAGGCAACGCAGAAGCCCAGCGGAAGTTGGTTACAAAGTTGCACTGGGATTGCAAATTCGATGAAAGGGCGGAGTGGTGCCGCAAGGCGGCCGAGCAAGGCGACGCAAGAGCTCAAGCCGTGTTGGCAGGGATGTACCACGACGGGATAGGCGTGCCGCGCGATGACACGCTCGCGGCAAGCTGGATCCTCAAAGCGTATGATCAGGACTGCGATTGTCTACTGACGTTGGTTATGATCTTGCGCTCTGAAGGCGGCGCTAAGGCGCTCGCGGCGGAGTGGTTGCACACAGCGGCCGAGCAGGTCACTGCCGCACAAGGGTTGATGGGTGACCTATATCGTGATGGCGTAGGGGTACGGAAGGACGCCGCGCTTGCGGCGGAATGGTACCGCATGGCGGCCGAACACGGCGACGCAAATGCACAAGGAACGTTGGGATTCATGTACTACCGCGGCGAAGGCGTGCCACAGGACCCTGCTCTTGCGAGGGAATGGTTGGGACAGGCGGCGGAGCAAGGCAACCCTTGGGCCCGACAGTGGTTGTGTGAAATCGATGCTGGAGGCGAGCACATACCGAGAGTGCTCGGAGCAGAGTGGTATCGCAAGGCGATGGACCAAAGCGAGACGGCACAGCAATGGTTGGGCGAAATTATGTACTATGGCGGCGTAGATCTCCGGAAGATGCACCCGCCGGAGTGGCTCTATACGGCGGCCGACATGGGCAGTGCCGTCGCCCAATGCGTGATGGGCGACCTATATTCTCGCGACAACTGTCATGCTTATGACATGCCTGTTGATGGCGAATGCTTTTCGGACGACTTTGCGCTCGCGGCGGAGTGGTATCGCAAGTCAGCGGAGCAAGGCAACGCTGTGGCTCAACAGCAGTTGGGTGTCCTGTATTATCGGGGCGAGGGCGTGCCAGAGGACCATGCTCATGCGGGGGAATGGTTGGGACAGGCGGCGGCGCAAGGGCACCCCCTCACCCCCGACGGCACCGATGATCTATGGCACTTAATCGGCACGGAGTGGTTGCGCAAGGCTGCCGACCAGGGCACCGCCATCGCCCAAAGGTTGATGGGTAACCTATATCGTGATGGCGAGGGCGTACCGAAGGACGCCGCACTTGCGGCGGAGTGGTACCGCAAGGCAGCCGACCAAGATGACCGAGAGGCCCTAACGTGCTTGGGAGCAATGCTCCACGAGGGCGAAGGCCTGCAGTAGGATCGATCGTTCGGGGCGAAGTTGTTCCGCAAGACGGCTTTGGGCGGTCGAGAATTCCGGCCAGGATGGTGTGTCGGCGGGAAAATAGAACCGAATCTTGCCAAGAATGTATTGTTTAGGCGAGCGCCTTCCTATGTCACGAGTGATGCGAGGTGGACTTGCTTGGCTGTGGAGGTTCTGATCTACGATACGTGACTAGTGATCGCCGATAGGGACAGGAATTATGAGACGCGCGCTAGCTACGGATTAAGCAGCGCAGTGAGATGCTGGGATGGGACAACTCCAAGGCACGGGCAAGGATGAACAGGCATTCGCGGACGCGCTGCCAACTGGCACTGTGCTCCGGGAATATGTAGTTGAGACGGTTATAGGACGAGGTGGATACGGCGTAGTGTATCGAGCCCGCGACCGGTATCTGGGCAGGGTGGTGGCACTGAAGGAGTACTTCCCAACAATGTTGGCAGTCAGAACTGAGGGGACGGTTCGCCCACGTAACCGGTGCGAGACTTCCGATTACGAGGATGGCTTGAGGCGATTTCTGGAGGAGGCGCGGCGATTGGAACAGTTCCGGAGCCATCCGGGAGTCGTAACGTGCCTTGGCTTTTTTAAGGAGCGGGGGACGGCGTACTTGGCAATGGAGTATGAAGACGGGCTGCCGCTGTCGGAGTTGCTGATGAATCGGGAGGCCGATGCCAACCCGCTATCTGAGGAGGAATTGCTGCGGCTGGCGGAGCAGTTGATAGAGAGCCTCGCGGCGGTGCATGAGGCGGGGGTACTGCATCGGGATATCAAGCCGTCCAACATCTTGGTGCGGCGGTCTGACGAGCGCCCGGTTCTGATCGATTTCGGAGCGGCGAAGACGGACTTTGCACGGCATACGAAGTCAAATGCTCCCCAAACGCTGGGGTACGCGGCGGTCGAGCAGGTCGAGGAGGACGGTGATCTGGGCCCGTGGACAGACTTGTATGGGCTGGGCGGCGTTCTGTGGCGCATCGTAGCGGGCGGGCAAAGACAACGCCACCGGTTGGTACCCGTAGATGCGCTGAGCCGATTGGCGGCGAAATTCAGGGGTCAGGAAGATCCCCAGCCATCGGCGTGGAAGTTGGGGTCAGGTCGCTTCTCAAGAGGGGTATTGGAGGCTATCGACAAGTGCTTAGAGTTAGAGCCGAGGGATCGCCCGGCGGACTGCGAGGAGTTGTTGGCGCTCTTGCCTGTGCCGGTTAAGGAAGATCTGGTCGAGAGCCGAGACTTGGATACGGCAAAGGAAGATGGTCGGCGTGAACAAAGCAGATCTGGGGGAGAGGTCAAGCCACCGCCGGAATACGGAATTGAGCAAGGTGGTCGTGTGAGAGTATTGGCCGACCGAGGCTTGGCCGTTGCCCAGAGCGCATTGGCATGCATGTACTACCACGGCGAGGGTGTGCCAAAGGACCTGGCGCTCGCTGCAGCGTGGCACCGCAAGGCGGCTGACCAAGGTCATGCGGTGGCCCAAAACTGGCTAGGCCGCATGTACTACTGTGGTGAGGGGGTGCCGAAGGACTTCGCGCTTGCAGCGGTGTGGTGCCGCAAGGCGGCACAGCAAGGCAACGCAGCGGCCCAAAGCCAGTTAGGCCACATGTACTACCGTGGTGAAGGGGTGCCGAAAGACGTCGCGCTTGCGGTGGAGTGGTGCCGCAAGGCAGCCGAGCAAGGCAACGCAGTGGCCCAAGGCCAGTTAGGCCACATGTACTGCCGTGGCGAAGGCGTGCCAAAGGATCTCGTGCTTGGCGCAATGTGGAGGCGCAAGGCGGCCGAGCAACGCAAGGCGGCTGATCAAGCCATCTCTCGCGCTCGACGAAGGACGGTACAAAGGTAGTCGTCTCCGCTAAGGGGCGGCGAAGGGTTTGGCGCTTCCGGCAGTATGGTGCCGCAAGGCGGCTGAGCGGGACTATTCATACGCGACGCGAAGTCTCGGAGCTATGCAGTACTGGCACGGATTCTACGGGTCCTAGTATCGGTACTTCTAGGCGAAGAATCGGTGATCTAGGCATACTCGTTGGCAGAAACAAACAGATCCTTCTACTCCTGCACGCGTCTTGTGGAGTGGTCTGTGAGCAACCCGGAAATCCAGAGCGTCCTTACGCCCTCCCGCTCTCGCTACTCGCTCCGCAAGCCTGAAGTAATATGAGGGCTTGGCATGAGGATCGAACTTCGACAAGTGGGTTGGTGGGTCCTGCTGTTGGGCTCCGGCGCCGCCTTGTGGATCCTGGCCGACGCACAGAGCCAGCCGAATGACGCGCAAGACTTGCAATTACAAGAGATCCGCAATCTGGGCAAGGCTTTCTACGAGACGCCCGGCTCTTCTCAGCAGGCTGTTGAACAACTAGCCAAGGCGCTGGAATTGAATCCCGGCTCCGCACAGGAGCACCTCAATTACGGGCTTGCTCTCTTGCGCGCTGGCCAGCGCGAGGAGGGAATCGCCCAAGTCGTTCAGGCGCAAAAGCTTGACCGGACACTGCCCCACACCTACTTCAACCTCGGCATCGAGTACAAGAAGGCAGGCGAGGTCGAGATGGCGCTCGACCAGCTGCTCCAGATGGAAAAGCTGGCACCGGACGAGGCCAAGACGCAGTACAACCTAGGGGCGCTCTATAAGCAGCAGGGCAACATCCGGCGCGCCATCGAGAAATTCGAGCGGACCATCAGCCTCGATCCATCCTTGGCCGCGCCGCACTTCCAGTTGTTCGGGATCCTGCGCCGGACCGACCCCGATAGGGCAATGCGCGAACTGGATGTCTTCAAGGGACTCAAGGCCGCCACCGAAGATGCGGCGGTAGGCGAGGACGTGGATTGGAGCTATTACTCCGAACTCTATGACCCGTCGTTGGCTACGGGCGAAGCGGCATCGGCCGCACCGTTTGCATTCGGCGTAGAACAGATCGGCGAACTGACTGGCGACCCCTTGGGTGCCGTCCCCCTGGATATCAATGGCGATGGCGTCTCCGATGCGATCGCTTGGTCAAGCGATGCCGCGGTTGCCGTGGCGGGACGAGCGGCTGGCGGACCGGCTTCCATCGGCGCTGGCCTGGCTGGCGCCACTCACTACGCGCCGGGTGACTTCGATGGTGACGGGCTGGCTGACCTCTGCCGAGTGGACGGGGACGGGGTGGAGGTCTTGGTGAATCGAGCGGGTCGCTCGTTCGCAAGCGCTTTCAAGGCTTCCGGCAACTTCGAAACTTGCCTGTTCGCCGACTACGACCGCGACAACGACTTCGACCTGTTCGCCCTCGGTCAAGACAAGCGCCTGCTGCAGAACGACGGGGAAGGCGGCTTGGCAGATGTCTCAAGTCAGTTTCCTTTCGGCGACGGCCCGATCCGCTCAGCGGCGGTCGCTGAGTTGTTCGAGGACAACGGTCACGACTTTATCGCCGTTTATGGCGAGAGTGTTGCAGTCCACCAAGACCGCAAGCTTGGCGTTTTCGGAAATGCGGTTGCTGTTGACGGCGTGACCGTGCCGGCCGGACCGGCGCGGCTGGATGTGATCGACATCGACCATGACAGCTATCTCGATGTCGCTGTCACGACCGCCGAGCGGACCGTCGTGCTCGAGAACCACCACGGAACCTTGCGTGGCGGTCCACAACTGGACCGCATCAGGGCATGGGCCGACTTCCAACTCCGCGGGCGCTTCGACGCCGCGACAGCGACTGGCTTCTTGGCGAATCGCGGCAGTTTCGAATTCTTGGCAATGCCCGCCAGCGATGTGGCGCGGGCCGGTGCCGCCGCTGCCGGGGACTTCGACGGAGACGGTCGTCCCGATCTATTGATTGCCGACCTTGCCGGGCAGCTCCTTTTCGCAGCCAACCGCACTGAAACGAGCAATCGCGGACTGACGGTCCGGCTCGAGGGAGTCAAGAGCCCTGCCATCGGCAGCGAGGCGCGCGTCGAGGTCAAGGCTGGGCTCACGTATGCCAAGCAGGTCTACGCCGGCGTGCCGCTGCACTTCGGGCTGGGCAGCGCCGAGTCCTTCGACACCGTTCGCGTCACATGGGCCAACGGCTTGATCCAAAACGAAATGCCGGAGGAACAGGCAAGCGAGATCTCGATCAAGGAAGCGCCTCGGCTCTCGGGGTCCTGCCCCATGGTATTCACGTGGAACGGCGCGGAGTTCGAGTACATCAGCGAAGTGCTGGGAGTGGCGCCGCTGGGCGCTAGCCTCGCTCGGGGCGTGTACTTTCCCGTGGATCATGACGAGTACGTCACGATCCGGGGCGACCAGCTCGCCGAGCGGGACGGATTCCTCGACGTTCGAGTGACCGAGGAATTGCGCGAGACCGCCTACATCGACAAGATCCGCCTGCTTGCGGTCGATCACCCGCAAGACATGCGCGTGATCGTCAACGAAAAGGCCAAGGCGCCGCCGTTTCCGGAATTCAAGCTGTTCGGCGTGCGCTCCCCGATCGTGCCCGTGGCGGCCCACAACCATCGCGGTGAGGACGTCCTCGATCTGGTGGCCAGCAGCGATCGCCGCTACCCAACGTTCGAACGGGACTACGCGAACCGTGCCGAGCGACACACGCTGACGCTAGAGTTCCCGCACTTCGATGCCGAGGACGCCGTGCTGTTCCTCGAGGGCTGGGTCGATTGGTCGTCTGCCAGCAGCATCGTGGCAGCGTCGCAGAGCAAGTCCGCGGCGGTTCAGCCGCCGTTCCTGCAGGTGCAGGACGAGAGCGGCGAATGGGTCACCGCGATCGCCGATGTCGGCTTGCCCGGCGGCACCCTGCGTACGATACCGGTCGACCTGAGCGGCCGGTTCCCGTCGGATTCCCGCAAGGTCCGGCTGGTGACCAACATGTGCGTCTATTGGGACGCTGCGTTTGTCGGCGTCCAGCCTTCCGCCGCCGAAGCGCGAGTCACCACGCTGGAGGCTGGCACCGCCAACCTGCGCTTCCGAGGCTTCTCGCGCAACTATGTTGCGGACGGTCGCACCCAGCCGGAACGGTTCGACTACCAGAAAGTGTCGGCCACGACCAATTGGAATCCGACGCCGGGCAGGTACACGCGCTTCGGTGCAGTGGACGAATTGCTGGATCGAATAGATGACCGCTACGTGATCATGGGCGCCGGAGACGAGCTCGAGCTGCGCTTCAGCGCCGCGCGCTTGCCCGCATTGGCGTCGGGCTGGACCCGGAACTACCTGCTGCTGGTCGATGGCTGGGCCAAGGAGAACGAGGCCAACACTGCGTTCGGGGACTCGGTCCGGCCGCTTCCGTTCCATTCGATGAGCGGCTATCCATACGGCCCGGACGAAAGTTACCCGACCAGCGAGACCCACCAAGAGGACCTCGTCCGCTACCACACACGGCCCGCGATGCGTCTGATCCGGCCGCTCGTGGCCCAGAGCACGCCGCAGTGACGTCACGTTCGGGAATCAGTGCAGAGAGGGACTCCGCCAGCAAACCCGGGCGGGCGCGCTCCCTCGTCGGGGTAGCATTCCTCGTCCTGCTGCTGAATTCGGGCTGGCTGCTAGCCTTCCCGTCGGCTGACATCTTCTACGTCACAAACGTGTTGCTGCACGTCGTGGTTGGGGTCGCACTGTCTGCCGGGCTGTGGTTCTCCGGGATCGAGCTGTTTCGACGGGCTCGTTCCAACCGCCGGGCGCTGGTTGTCCTTTCTGCGTGCGCCGCGCTGGGAGCGGTGTTGTGCGTCATCGGCGCCACCCGCCCGCACCTTCCCGTCGTGGCGATCCACGCGGCGTGCGGCTTTATCGGCGCTGGATTGCTGGCCGTCGGCATGCGGGACCGGCGAATCGCCGCTTGCGCCGCCGTGGCCCTCTTGCTGCCCGCCTACTCTGCCGTTAGGGACCGCTGGTTTCCCAGCGCCGACCAGCGGATCATCAATCCCACTCAGGCGCCGCTGTCGATGGACTACGAGGGTGGCGGCCGTGAGAGCCCCTTCTTCCCGTCGGCCGCCCAGACCACGACCGGACGAATGATACCGTCAGATTTCTTCCTCGAGTCCGCCGCCTGCGGCGAGTGCCACAAGGATGTGTACGAGCAGTGGCAATCGTCCATGCACCATTTCTCGTCGTTCAACAACCAGTTCTATCGCAAGTCGATCGAGTACATGCAGGAAACCGCCGGAGTGGAGGCCTCGAAGTGGTGCGCCGGCTGCCACGACCACGCCATGCTCTTCAATGGCATGTTCGACAACCCTGTTCGCGACCAGCTGGACACTCCCGAAGCCCACGCCGGGCTCGCCTGCGTGTCATGCCACTCCATCGTGCATGTGCCCGACACCATGGGCAACGGCGGATTCATCATCCAGTATCCGAAGTTGCACGGCCTGGCGGCGAGCGAGTACGGGTTTGTGCGTGCGGTCCACAACTATGTGACCAACACGGCGCCGGCGGCGCATCGACGCGCGTTCATGAAGCCGTTCATGCGCGAGGACGGCCCCGAATTCTGTGCCTCGTGCCACAAAGTGCATCTGGACGTGCCGGTGAACAGCTATCGCTGGGTGCGCGGCTTCAACTCTTACGACAACTGGCAGGCCAGCGGCGTCTCGGGGCAGGGAGCTCGCTCGTTCTACTACCCGGAACAGGCGCAGGATTGTGCCGACTGCCACATGCCGCTGGTGGCCTCGAATGATCCCGGCAGCAAGAATGGCATGGTGCGCTCGCATCGCTTCGCGGCCGCCAACTCGGCCGTGCCGTACGTAAACCAGGACCAGCGCCAGCTGGACGAAGTCACGAAATTCCTGCAAGACGACATCGTCTCGGTCGACATCTTCGCTCTGTCGCCGGTCAGCGAAGATTCCGCAGCGCCCCAGATGGTGCGCTCGTCCGGACAGCTCTCGGCCGCGACCAGCTTCGCTGTCGGAGAGGAGGCTGGCGCCCGCCGGGGGCCGGTCCTGCTGCGCGAGGTTGGCAACCTCGCAGCTCCCCTGGACAGGGCGGTCCCCCGCGTCCGGCCGGGCGAAACGGTCCGGATCGATGTGGTTGTGCGGACCAGGAAGGTGGGCCATTTCTTCCCCAGCGGCACGGTCGACGCATTCGATGTCTGGGTCGAATTCGAGGCCTTCGATGCGGGCGGCAAGCGGATCTTCTGGAGCGGCGGAGTGGCTGGCGGTACGGGTCCTGTCGACCCCGGCGCACACTTTTTCCGCGCCTTGCAGGTCGACGCGCACGGCAATCCCATTGACAAGCGCAATGCGTTCCACATGCGCGGCCTGCTGTACGCCCGCCTGATTCCCCCCGGAGCGGCCGACGTCGTCCACTACCGTCTGACCGTGCCGGCCGATGCTAGCGGGCCGCTCACGCTGCGCGCCAAGCTGAACTATCGCAAGTTCTCCCACGCCTACACGGCGTTTGCCTACGCAGGCAAGGCAGGAGCGGGCAGCTTCGGAGAGGGCTTCGACGACCGCCAGTTCACGTACGACCCGGCGGATATCCCGGACAACGTGCCGGGGGCGATCAAGGACCGGATCCCGGTGTTGCCGATCATCGAAATGGCCAATGCGGAAACCGTCATCCATGTGGGTGACCGGAGCGACGAGTGGTCGCCGCAGGTAGAGCCGACCGACTGGGAGCGTTGGAACGACTACGGAATCGGCCTGTTGCTGCAGGGTGACCTCAGGGGAGCCGAGCATGCCTTCCGCCGCGCCGTCGACGCCGATCCCGAGCATCCGGATGGCTGGCTCAACGTTGCACGCTCAATGGTCGAGGAAGGCAGAACGTCGGAGGCCGAGCCGTTTCTCGAGAAAGCGCTCGAACTCTCCCCGGGCCTGCCCCGCGCTCTGTACTTCCGTGCCTTGGCACGGCGGGCAGCGGGGGACTACGACGGCGCGCTCGAGGACCTGCGCGGTGCTTCGGCCCAGTACCCGCGGGACCGGGTGGTGCTGAACGAGATCGCCAACATCCTCTTCCTGCGCCGGGAGTACGCCGCAGCAGTCGATGTGCTGGACCGCGTGGCGGAGATCGACCCCGAGGACCTGCAGATGCACTACACGAGAATGCGCTGCTACCGTGGTTTGGGCGACTTGGAAGCCGCCGAGCGAGAGGAGGCGCTGTTCTTGCGCTACAAGGCAGACGAATCCGCCCAGACCCGAACAGCCGTGTTGCGGCGGGCCAGCCCGGAAGACAACAACATGCGTCAGGCCATCCATGAACACGTTTCTGCCGATCCGTAAGGGGATCCTCGCTGCTGTGGCGGTATGCGGCTGGCTGGCCTGCGGCCAGCCGGCGCCGCAACCGGAGCGCTCTACGCTGGGGCAAGCGCCAGCTACGGTTGTCTTCACGGACGTGACGCAAGAAGCGGGCATTGACTTCGAGCATCACAACGGGAGGTCGGGCAGAAAGTATCTGCCGGAAACGCTTGGATCCGGGTGCGCCTTCTTTGACTACGACAACGATGGGCTGCCCGACATCTTCCTGGTGAATTCCAAGCCTTGGTCCGGCAGCGCCCAGGGCGTTACCTCGAAGCTGTATCGCAATGCGGGCGGAGGGCGGTTCGAGGATGTGACCGAAGCCGCTGGCCTCGCCTCGGCCATGTACGGCATGGGCGTTGCGGCGGCTGACTACGACAACGACGGGTTCAGTGACCTGTACGTCACTGTCTTGGACGGCGACAAGCTGTTTCGCAACGAAGGCGACGGCACTTTCTCAGATGTGACGAAGTCGGCGGGCATTGACAACGCTCGCTTTGGCACCAGCGCCGCTTGGTTCGACTACGACCTGGACGGGCACTTGGACTTGCTGGTGGCCAACTACGTGCAATGGTCCGCGGAGCAGGACCTGTGGTGCTCGATGGACGGCTCTACCAAGACATACTGCACGCCCGAGTCGTACGCCGGCCAGCCATCGGTGCTGTACCGGAATCGAGGGGACGGCACGTTTGAAGATGTCAGCGCCAAGGCAGGCGTGGACGACCCCACGGCCAAGGCGCTGGGCATCGCCATTTTTGACTACGACTCCGATGGCTGGCCCGACGTCTTCCAAGCCAACGACACCCAGCCCAACAAGCTGTATCGCAACGAGGGCGACGGCACGTTCAGCGAGCACGGGGTCTCGGCTGGGATTGCCTATGCCGAGGACGGCAAGGCCCGCGGCGCGATGGGTGTTGACGCGGCGGACTACGACCGGAGCGGGCGCTTCCACCTGCTGGTCGGCAACTTCGCGAACGAGATGCTGAACCTGTTCCACAACGAGGGCAACGGACTGTTCGTCGACGAGGCCCCGACCAGCCAGATCGGTCGTGACAGCCTGCTCTCGCTGACGTTCGGGGCTTTCTTCTTTGACTACGACCTAGACGGACACTTGGACATTTTCTGCGCGAACGGCCACCTCGACGAGGAGATCGAGATCGTCCAGCCCGCGGTTAAATTCGCTCAAGCGCCGCAGCTGTTCCGCAACGATGGCCGCGGCGGATTCGAGCTGATCCCGCCCTCGCCCGGCCAAGATCTGGCGGAACCCTTGGTCGGGCGCGGAGCGGCATATGCAGACTACGATCGCGACGGCGACTTGGACGTCTTGATCACCACCAACGACGGTCCGGCCAAACTGCTACGCAACGATGGCGGCAGCGCCAACAACTATCTGAGAATCCGGCTAGTCGGCTCTGAGTCCAATAGATCAGGATTGGGAACCCTGCTCACGCTTGCCAGCGCGTCCGGCCAGCAGCGACAGGTCGTGCGGGGCGGATCGAGCTATTGCTCGCAGAGCGAGGTCGTCGCCACCTTTGGGCTCGGGGCCGATACCGCGATTGATCTTCTCGAAGCGCACTGGCCGAGCGGTCAGGTCGACAGGCTCGAGGGGCTGGAACCGAACCGCGAAATCATCTTGTCCGAGGGCGGCGTCGTGCGTGCCGCGGGCACGTAGATTCGCGGTCGCGAAGCTTGCGTTCGAGTCGTAGCCGACCGGAGCGATGGCTCTGTTCCTTGCGGCCCGCTCACGGAGGAGCGGTTCAGTCGTGCTTGCGCAACTCCAGCTTCGCCACGGCTTCGCGATGCACCTCGTCCGGGCCATCGGCCAGCCGCAGGGTTCGCTGGCTCGCCCACGCGCTGGCAAGGAACGCGTCCTGGCACACGCCTAGCGCGCCATGAGCTTGGATCGCGCGGTCCAGCACCCGCAGCGCGACGTTCGGCGCGATCACCTTGATCTGCGCGATCTCCTGGCGCGCGACCTTGTTGCCCACCGTGTCCATCATGTACGCGGCCTTGAAGACGAGTAGCCGCAATTGTTCGATCTCCATCCGCGAATCGGCGATATCCTTGCGCAGCGCGCCGTGCTCGGCCAGCGTCTTGCCGAATGCCACTCTCTGCTTTGCCCGGCGGCACATGGCTTCCAGCGCTCGCTCGGCGATGCCGATCGAGCGCATGCAGTGGTGGATCCGGCCCGGCCCCAGTCGGCCCTGCGCGATCTCGAACCCCCGGCCCTCCCCCAACAGCATGTTCGACGCGGGAACGCGCACGTTGTCAAAGTGGATCTCGGCGTGGCCGTGCGGCGCGTGGTCGTAGCCAAACACGTGCAAGACCCGCTCGATCTTCACTCCCGGCGCATCCAGAGGCACTAGGATCATGGCCTGCTGCTTGTGCTTGGGCGCGCTGGGATCTGTCTTGCCCATGAAGACCGAGAGCTTGCAGCGCTTTTCGCCGGCGCCCGACGACCACCACTTGTGGCCGTTGACCACGTACTCGTCGCCATCGCGCTGGATCGTGGAGCGGATGTTGGTCGCGTCGCTTGAGGCTACGTCCGGCTCGGTCATCGAGAAACAGGAGCGGATCTCGCCGGCCAGCAGCGGCTTCAGCCAGCGCTCCTTCTGCTCGTCAGTGCCGTAGCGCACCAAGACTTCCATGTTGCCGGTGTCCGGTGCCGAGCAGTTGAAGACCTCCGGGGCCATCGGGGAGCGGCCCATGATTTCGCAGAGTGGGGCGTACTCGAGATTGGTCAGGCCCGCCCCGTACTGGCTGTCGGGCAGGAACAGGTTCCAGAGGCCTGCGGCGCGGGCCTTGGGCTTGAGTTCTTCAAGGATCTGCGGCGGCGCCCAGCGATCCCCTTCGGAGATTTGCTGGCGGAACAGAGCTTCGTTGGGATAGATGTGCTCGTCCATGAAGGCGAGCAAGCGCTGGCGATAATCTTGGACTCTTGGGCTGAAATCGAAGTTCATGAGGCAAAGCCTTGCGGCGTCTGCCATTGTACCCACCGTGATTTGGCCGCTCCGCCGGCCCTCAGCCGAACTTCCGCCTCTCCGCTGCCCGCACCTCTTTCTCGTTCATGCCGATGTGGTGGGCCAGCTCGTGCCACAGGGTCTCGTAAATCGCCTGCCGGATGTTGCTTCCAGAGGAGCGTTCCAAGGGACCTTGGAACAAGGTGATGCGATCCGGCAGCGCCATCTGGTAGTACCAGCCGCGCCGCTTGATGGGCACGCCCTCATAGAGCCCTAGCAGCGTGTCCCCCCGAGGCACCTTGGCTTTGGCGAGCTGCTCCCGACTTGGCTCGTCCTCCACCGCGATGACCAAGTTGGAAAACTCTTGCCGAACAGACTCGGGAATGCTTTCCCAAGCGTCATCCACCCACTCTTCGAAGCGTGTCCTTGAGTACCTCATGCCGCCGGTGACAGGTCTGGATGCCAGGTGTCCTACTTGGAATCGGCCCAATCCCGAAACATGCGATTGATCGCCTCGCCACCACCCAGTCCTTCGTGGATGACGACGCGGTAGCGGAAGCGGAGCGTTTCGCCCTTGGCGAGAGTGATACTGCCGTCCCGGCTGGCGTCAGCGTGAAAGTCGTGCTCGCCGAACACATTGGCGGCGAACAGACCGTATCCGCGCACGTGCCAGTAGGTCGGATGCTTAGGGTTCTCCGGATGGTCGAAGATGGCGATTCCCTTGGGCTTTCCCTTGATGCTGCCTGCATAGTCCACCCAGGGCGAGCGCTTGCCCCAGGTGTTGGCCTCGGTTTTGGCGTCGTGCGCGTTCGTGATCGTGCCGGTCCGGGGAATGCCCTTGGCCCGGAAGTGCTGCTCTTCGAGCTCGGTAGCCATCCGTACGGCGAACGTGCCTTCCTTGGTGTCCCCGAACTTCACCGTTTCGCTCTCCGCGCTGAGCACAATGTCGAAGTCCACGATGTTGTTCCCGTCGACTCGATGGAAGTTCATTGTTCGACGTTCCGACACGAGGGTCTTCCCGCTGAGGTCATTCCAGTCGAACGTGGCTGAGATACTGCCGCTGTCTGCGCCGGACTCGACCGAGTCGATCGACCTGTGGGCGATGATGCCCTTCTTCATGCCTCGGTTGCGCTGTTCGGGCTCGTTGGCCCAGAAATCGATGGCGTTGACGTTTCCGTGGCTGAACCACGCGCCGCGGTGATGGCGATGATCCGTCTGCTCGCCCGCGATCTCCTCCATTGGATAGCCGCGTGTCACGACCGTGCCGTCAGAGGACCGCAGCGGGTGCAGGTACGGTTTGGTTGCCTCGGAGCCGAAGTAGAACGACGTGAAAGGCTGTCCGTCGATCGTCACTTCGATGCGGTTGCCATCGCGCGTCAGAGAAACGGTCTCCGCGAACAGGCTCGAGAGACTCAGCAGCGGCACCAGCAACAGCGCACGTTTCATGACTCCATTGTGGAACACCGGTAGTTGGGACGGAGCGAGTTCCATTCTTGTAGCCGGCTGGCGCGGAGCCGGCCGACGGTCGCTGCGGACCATTGCTGCGGCGATGCGCTTCGTCACAACCGATGGCAAGATTCGAACGGTCAGCATGGCACCGGCTCCGGATAGCGAGATCTGTCGCGCATGCCTCCAGCGAGAGCTCTAGTCCGTGAGCGCCTGATAGACCAGTGCCCGAAGCTTCGAGTGTTCGTCGAGCCCATTCGCCGGTATGAGCTGGGTCAAATAGACCACCACGAGCCCTTCCTGAGGATCGACCCAGTACGTCGAGTGGTAGGCCCCGCCCCAGCCGAACTCGCCCTCGCTGCCCGGTTGGCCCCGTGCGCCGAGATCCGTGACGACCGAGAATCCCAGCCCGAAGCCTTGGCCGGCGCGGAACGGGATCCCGTTCAGGTGGTCGACAGTCATGAGCTCTACGCTCTTGCGGCTCAACACACGCCTGCCGTCCAAGCTGCCGCCGTTTAGCATCATCTGCAGGAAGCGCGCGTAGTCCTTTGCGGTGGACAGCAGTCCCGCCCCGCCGGAAAAGCTGACGCGCGGGCCCGTGACGTAGTGACCCTGCCCTATTCCGAGGCCCGGCTCCGGCGCCCGCTTCAGGCCGCGGTCGGTTGCGGAGTAGACCGTTGCCAGCCGGCCCACCTTGCCGGGAGGAAGGTAGAAGTGCGTATCGTGCATCCCCAGCGGGTCGAAAATCGCCTCGCGCAAGAAAGCGTCGAGGGACTGGCCGCTGACGCGCTCGATGACCGCGCCCAATATGTCGGTGTTGTAGCCGTAGACGAAACGCTCGCCGGGGTGCGCTGCGAACGGCAGCGAGGCCATCCGAGCGACGGTGTCGCGCGCGGCCTCGCCCCGGTGGGCGAAATACCACCCTTGGATATCGGCCTTGGCCCACAGGTCCTCGGCAATACCGGTGCCATAGTCGATGCCCGCGGTATGCGTGAGCAGATCGCGAAGCGTGATCGGGCGGCGGCTCGGTTCGACCTTGTAGCCGCCGTCATCCTGCTTGACGGCCACGGTCGTCGCCTCGAATTCCGGCAAGTATTTGGACAGGTCGTCACTGATGAGCAGCTTGCCCTGCTCTTGCAGGGCAATGACCGCCACGCTGACCAGTGCCTTGGTCTGGGACGCGATGCGGAAGATGGCGTCCTTCCGCATCGCATCGCTGGACTCGATGTCACGCATGCCGACGGCCTCGTGGTAGACGACTCGACCATGCCGGGCTATCAGGGCAACCGCGCCAGCCAGTTGCCGGTCGTCAACATATTGCTGCAGCGTGGAAGTGAGCCGCCCAAGGCGCTCGGACGAGACAGCTTCGCTTTCAGGGACTGCCGGGGCGAGGACTTGCGCCGGGGCTAGGTCGTATGCACTCAGCGCTGCGGCTAGGCAAAGCGTGAGGACTGGGCGCCGTAGCCTGAGATCGAGCATGCCTCATGATATCCGAGGCGTCGGCCAGACTCTTTGCCTAGCAACGCGAATTCAGGCGATTCACTGGTGACCTGTGCAGGCAAGTCCGCCTGCGAGATTCACGGTCTTCGGCGGACTCTCGCATCCGGAAGTCTCCGGTCTTGATTCCAGCCATGCTGCCCGCCGACGGAGTCTTGGACTAGATCCGACCCGCCCGCGACGGGCAGCCGAAGGTCTTGGCCCGCGCTGCTGTGAGGGCCTTCTTGGAGTAACGCCGCGTGCCATGTGGACGCTGCGACGCACGGCGGTCGCCGGTGGACTCTGCACCTGCGCCGCCCCACGAGTCCAACCGACTCGGCGCCAGCTCTGAAGAGGTGTGCGCCGTAGAAGGCTATCGCAGGCAAGGGAGCGAATCGATCATCCCTCGCGCAGCAACGCCAGCAACTCGTCAGCGGACATCTTCCCGGTCATGTCCGCCCCCTCGAGAAGGTTCTCAGCGAGGTCGCGCTTGGCGCCGTGCAGGTCTACGATCTTCTCCTCGATGGTGTCGCGCATGACTAGCCGATAGATCGTCACGGGCCGCGTCTGCCCGATGCGGTGCGCTCGGTCCGACGCTTGGTCCTCGACCGCCGGATTCCACCAAGGATCCAAGTGAATCACGTAGTCGGCGGCGGTCAGGTTCAGTCCCTGCCCTCCGGCCCGGAGGCTGATCAGGAACAGATCCCCCTGACCGGCTTGGAACGCATCGACCTCTTGTTTGCGGGTCTTGGAAGGGGTGCTTCCGTCAAGGTAGCGGTACTCGATACCTTTCTGGTCCAGGTGCTCTCCTACGATGCGCAGATGGTCAACAAACTGGCTGAACACCAAGGCCTTGTGGCCGTTGGCGAGCAGATCTTCGACAGTGTAAGCAAAGGCCTCCAGCTTCGATCCGGGAATGCTCGTCTCCGGCATGACCAATTGTGGATGGCAGCATGCCCGCCGCAGCTTCATAATTTGCGCCAAGATCTTGATGTGGCTCTTCGCCGCCTCCTCCGGAGACTCGTCTTGGAGAGCTTCCACGGCCCGCAACCGCACTGCCTCGTACAGTGCCCGCTCCTCGTCCTTCATCGCCACCTTGATGGTGATCTCAGTCCTCGCCGGCAACTCCTCCAACACCGCTGACTTCGTGCGTCGCAAGATGAACGGCTGGATCAGCCGCTTCAGGCGCTGTCGCGCCTCCGCGTCAGAGTGCTGGTGGATAGGCGTGCCGAACTTCTGGCTGAAGGAATCGGTAGAGCCCAACAGCCCGGGATTGATGAATTGGAACAGATTCCACAACTCGCCCAAGTGATTCTCCACGGGCGTTCCGGTGGTGATCATCTTGAAGCGGCCGTTCAGTCTCATCGCGGCGCGCGAGCGCATCGTCAGGCGGTTCTTGATCGCCTGCGCCTCGTCCAGGACGACCATCTCCCAGTTCACCTGGGCAAGCAGGTCGACCTCTTGATTAAGCAGGCCGTAGCTGGAAATGATCAGGTCGAACGGCCCGGCCGCCTGCAGCGTCTTTGCGCGATCGCCAGGGCCCAGCATGATCGGCCGCAACGTCGGTGCGAATCGACGCGCCTCATCGATCCAGTTGGGGCAGACCGAAGTCGGGGCCACAGCCAGCGTAGGGCCCTGGGGGGCGCGGGCGACAGCCACAGTCAGCGCCTGCAGCGTCTTGCCGAGACCCATGTCGTCAGCCAAGCAGGCACCCGCGCCCCAAGTAGCTAGCCTGGCTGCCCAGCGGTACCCCTCCGCCTGGTATTCGCGGAGGTCGGCCTGGATTGTCGAGGGAAGCTTCGGGTCCAGCGCAAGCGCCTCCTGAAACTGCCGCAGGCGCTTGGACCAACCCGCGTCGGAGTCCACGGCCCCGGCATCAGCCACCAGCCCTTCCAGAGCGTGGGCGCGGCTGGAATGGAAGCGCATGCCCTTTCCGTGGCGGTCCACGTAAGCCGCCAGCTCCTCGACATGGTGGCGAAAGCGGTCGCTCAAAGCGATGAAGTCCTTCTCCCCCAGCCGCACGAACCGGCCCGAGGCGTTCTCCATGTGGTCGAGCAACTCGCGCAGGCTCAGCACCAGCCCGGACTCGAGTTCCAGCTTGCCGTCTATGGCGAACCAATCGCGCTTCTCGCGGATCTTGAGAGAGAAGTGATCAGAAGTGGCCCGATGCGAAAGCCGCAGCGTCTCGCCCTTCGGCCAGGCCACCTTGACCGCATCGCCGAGCCCTTTCAGCTCGTCCACCAGTTCCAAGCAATCGAGCGGATCAGGCAGGGTCCACCCCGAGTGGTCCCAAGCGGCCTTTTTCAGCGTTCGGCATGACGCCACCGCCGCCTTATGGCGGCTAGTCTCCTCGGCTAGGTCCCGACTGGCCCGCGAGCGCTTGCCCGCGACTGTCGCATACACCACGGTGCCCCCCTCGCCGGGCGTGAAGGCTGGCCCATCGTCCGAGCACGGACGCACGTACGCCTCCACGCGGAGGCCGCTGTCCAACGGAGTGAGGTGGAATTCGGGCGTGGGATCGGATGCGATTGTTGCGGCGTCGCCGGCAGCGCCCTCGATATCGGAGTGGACCGTGACCAGATCGCTGACGGACAGAATCGCCTTGGCAACCCGATCCTTGGAACCCTCGGGGACGACCAATCCCCCGGCCCCCAGCACGGCGTGAATCTCCCTGTGCCTGTCTTCGAACGACGTGACGCTCAGGCGGTTGGCACCCTCGACGGTCACCAGCACGCTGCCGACGTCGGGCGGTTCCGGCACGATCTCGACACGGACCTTGTTGCCCGCGCTCGCGACCCGCAGCTGCGGCTCATGGCGCACGATCTCCAACGCTGTCTTCGGGGCATCGGCACGGAACACTAAGGGGTGCCCAGCCAACGCCTGCAGCGCCTCCGTGTCGTCGATGAAGTAACCTCCTCTCCCGCCGAATACGCTGTACTGGTCCAAGGAGATCGCCTTGCAGACCAGATTGTCTTGCTGGCTGAGGTAATCAACTCCATCACGCTCGAACAGGCGCTTGAGCGCGACTGACCGCCCTGCCGACCAGCGTCCTGTCTTCCCCCGCCTCTGCTCGAATGGCTGGACGCTGGGATGGTGAGGTGCCGACAGATCGACGCGCCACGTGAGGCGCGACTCCCCCGCGGGTGCCCTGCTACCGATTGCGATCCGATCGGTCATGCGCTCCAAGGCGACCAAGCTCCGCTCCCACGGCTCCCGCTCCAGAAGGCCATCCACGACAGAAACCGTGCCCATTCGCCCGTGGGTCTCGCGGGCGGATTCGACCTGGCTCGCCTCGCCGCTCAATCGAGCCAGCAGCGACGAGGCCTCCGCAGCGACCCACGCGTAGCCATGCTCACTGGCCTGCCTGCGCAAATCCTCGATGTTGCGGCGGAACTGGCGAGCGGCGCGGATATCCCCCCAGCACAGAGCGGCGTACGCATAAATCTGCTCCACGGGCAGCAACAGTGAGAATTCGTCGCTCATGGTGGGCGATTCGAGCGGACGCCAGGGCTTGCCGTTCACGAAGTCAACCACCCTGAGCTGGAGGTCTCTCAGGTGAGGAGATACCCATTCAGGAACCTTCGATGCTTGGAGATATTTCTCCGCGCGCCCGGTCCCGCCGCCCTCGCCCGCCGCCAGCAGGGCGTGTATGTAGAAGACCTCAAGTTCCTGTGGCAAGTCGACGCGCCTCCGCCCGCTAGCCTTCTTGAGCGCCTTCAGCGATCGTTCAAATTCCTCGACCGCGCCACTGTAATCCCCGCGCACGCAGCGCTCCCAGCCACGATGCATGCTGCTAGCCGATTCGGACTCGCGAAATCTCAGCGACTCTAAGCGGTCCAAGCGGCCGCACAGCAGCTCATGCTTGAAGAGCAAGGCCGTTTCGGTGTCATCGTGTCCTTCATCGCCCGCCACCCCTCTCAGCATCTCCACATGTGTCTCTGCCGGAGCGAGCTGGAGCTGCGCAGCGGCGATGATTGGGGCCAAGACAGTCCGGCGGATCGTAGGATGCCTAGCTGCAAACCAGTCAGCGTCCCGCGGGTCACGGCAAATCTGCATCAGCGCGCCGACCCCCGCCTCAATGTGGTCCCCGTAAGCTCCGCCCATCTTGAAAACCCGCAGGAACTCCTCTGGATCATTCAAGAACACCGTCGCCCGCAGGTCCGAAATCAACTCGAAACTATTCCAATAGCCAAATTTCCTCCGCGCTTCGTAGGCGCCAGATTCTCCCCGCTCGTGGCGCGCCACAGCCTCGACGGCCCCTTGCAGGCGGCCGCACCGCTCAGCCTCGCGCGTCACCCTGTCAACGATGTGCGCATTGCAGGCAATCTCGTAGTCGCGGCCAACCAGCAAGCGTCGGCGCCGAAGGGCAACGACCAAGCGACCTAGTCGGGTGTCCGCTGCCGGGGATTTGTCGTTCCCGCCGATCTCGGCTGATTTCAGGTAGTTGATCGCTGTCGTCTTGTGGACCGGACGGTAAACGACCGAGAGCAATTCCAATGCTCGTTTGGACTCGCTGTCGAGTGATTTGTACTGCTCCCACAAGCGATCCTGCGCTTGGTGCTGCCTTGGATCAGTCACTTCTTCTCCTCTTGGTGCAGTCTGCTTGGTTCAAGGAGCCCCCGTTCACCCATGCTACTCAACCAACAGTGCATGGTCTCGGCAGGCTGTCGGCGTAGTATCTCAGGTTGACAAGAATCACGTTCCAGTCGGCGGCGAAGCGGCTCAAGTCCGCAACCGAGCGGTCATTGACAACACCTATTTCCCGCTGTGAAGATGTTCTGAACATCGTGCTGGATCCTTGTGAAACTCGGATCTCAGCCACGCTGGGCTCCCGCAGTGTCCAGTTCAGTGTGCGATGTCGGAGAACGGTCCGATGGTGGTCCCGGCGCAACCGAGCAGGTTGCTCCACGTGGATGGGTGTCGGGCAGCCCAGTTGATCAAGGTCGTCGACGCCCAATTCGCAATCACGACTTGGTGGCAGGGACTGCGACCAGTACAAGAGCAGATGGCTCGAATCGCTCCCGCACGAAGGGCGCTCTCCTCGAAAGCGTCAGCGGTGCTGAAGCGCGGAAATGGCCGGGGCTGGGCTGGATGTTTCGGCAGTCCTCGCAACAATGTTCCAAGACCCGCGTTCCGAGTGCGTGCAGGGCCGTTTCGCTGACGCGATGATCCCGGCGCTGAACCGATCCCGGGTCGCTGCCGAGCTCTTCGGCCGCGGACTGTTGACAGCCACCCTGCGGCTCCGCAATCGACATCGATGCTGACCTCGGCACATTGCGACGGACCCAATCCGAGAAAGCACAAGCGGCTACGGGCTGACGCCGGAGGCGTTCGCTCGCTAGCTCTACCGAGTAGCCATAAGGTTCACTGGGCAACGCTGCCCCGCTGTCCGTCAGTCTTCCAAGCGTAGGCCGAACTTTCCTTGGAAAAGCACTGGACAACGCCACCTCCGCCATGCTACACGATAGGAAGTGAGGCAGCAGTCCCAGATCCAGCGTACGCTCGCCGACGCGGCGGCACGCCAGCGCGTCGGTGCGATTCTCGCCCAAGAAGCATTCGCCAGCCGACGAGCGGCCGGACGGCGCATCTGCGAGGAGTTCGGCTTCCGTGACCGGCGCGGGCGGCTGCAGCTGGCCGGTTGTCTCAAGGCGCTGGGTACGCTGGCTGAGCGAGACGCGCGGATCGTGCTGCCGGCGGCTGGGGCAGGCATCCCCAACAGCGGGCGGCCGGCGCTGCTGGCGGAGGGCGCGGTGGAATTGGCGGCCACGGTGCCGGCCGAGTTGGCTTTGGTGCAGGGGCTGACGCTGGAGCCGGTGGCAGCGGCGGCGCAACGGCGGGTCTGGAACACACTGATCGAGCGGGAGCACCGCCAGGGATTGACGACCTTCGCGGGGGCGCAGATGCGCTACCTGGTGGGGTCGGAGCACGGCTGGCTGGCAGCGTTGGGGTTCTCGGCGGCAGCCCTGCGGCTGGCGGCGCGGGAGCGCTGGATGGCGTGGAGCGATGCGCAACGGCGGGCGCACCTGGACCTGGTGGTGGGACTGAGCCGGTTTCTGATCCGGGGGGGCTGTCAGAACTTGGCCAGCCACGTGCTGGGGCGGGCGCTGCGGCGGCTGCCGGGGGATTTCCGGCAGCGCTATGGGTACGAGCCGTGGCTGGTGGAGACGTTCGTGGCGCAGGAGCAGTTGGGGACGAGCCTGCGGGCGGCGAATTTCGTGGCGGTGGGGCAGACGGCGGGGCGCGGGCGGCAGGATCGCGACAATCAGTACGCGGCCGGTGTGAAGACGGTCTACATGTACGAGTTGCGGCGGGACTGGCGGCGGCAACTGGGGGTGCCGCCGGTGGCAGCGGCAGCGCAGCGGGAAGCGGGCGCGGGTCTGGCTGCGAGCAGTTGGGCGGCGCAGGAGTTTGGGGGTGCGCAGATGGGAGACAAGCGGTTGACGACACGACTGGTGCGCAGCGCGGAGTTGCTGGGGGAGGTGCCGGGACGGAGGCTGGCGGCGCACCCGCGGGCGGACAATGCGGCCATCGACGGCTATTACCGGTTCTTGGAGCAGCCGGAGGAGGGGGAGGTGACGCCGGAGCGGATCTTGGCACCGCACCGCGAGCGGAGCGTGGAGCGGATGCGGCAGCAGGAGACGGTGCTGTGTATCCAAGACGGCAGCGACCTGAATTTCGCGACGCGGCCGGGCTGCGCGGGTTTGGAGGTGGTGGGGCGCAACCAGACGGCGAGCAAGACGCGCGGGCTGCACCTGCACCTGACGCTGGCGACGACTGCGCGGGGCCTGCCGCTGGGGGTGTTGCGGTGCGGGTTCGGGACGCCGCCGGCGGGCAAGTCGCAGCGTTGGATCGAGGGCTGGCGGGACATCGCCGCAGCGGCGCGGGGGCTGACGCGGCGGACGCGCGTGATCGCGGTGATGGACCGCGAGGCGGACTTTTTCGGATTGTTCGACGAGCAGCGGCGGAGCGGCCGGGTGGAGGTGCTGGTGCGGGCCAAGCACGACCGGCGGCTGGGCGGCGCGGACGGCAAGCTGTTCGCGAAGCTGGCGGGCGGGGCGGCCGACGGGACGCTGGAGGTGGAGATCGAGGGACTGACACAGCGGCCGAAGTCGAGCCGCAAGCAGGCCCGGCCGAAGCGGGTGAAACGGCTGGCAACATGCGAGCTGCGCTACCGCCAGTTGACGCTGCCGGCGACCGGCGGGCAGGGCGAGCCGGTCGCTCTGCGCGGGGTGCATGTCGTGGAGACGAACCCGCCGCAGGGCGAGCAGCCGGTGCAGTGGTACCTGCTGACCAGTTTGGCTGTGGGCGACGCCGCAGCGGCGACGCAGGTGGTGCGCTACTACCTGCAGCGCTGGCGGGTGGAGGACTTCTTCCGGGTCCTCAAATCCGGCTGCCAGGTTGAGGGGCTGGAGTTGCGCACGGCGGCGCGGCTGCAGCGTGCGATCGCCATCAACGCGGTGATCGCCTGGCGCATCATGGTGATGACGCTGCTGGGCAGGCAGGTGCCCGACTGTGCTGCGGAGTTGCTGTTCACCGAGGCGGAGCTGGCCTTTCTGGGCGACTATGCGCAACGCTTCGGGCTGGACGCACCGCAACGGCTGGGACTGGCGGTGCGGCTAGTGGCGCGGCTGGGAGGCTACCGGGCGCGCAAGCAAGATCCGCAGCCGGGCAATCAGATCATGTGGCGCGGATACGAGCGGTTGACAGGAGCCACATTGGGACACGAAATTGGGTTTGAGAGCGGGAAAAACTACGTGCTGGGCCGATAGCGGAGGGCCGTTGTCCAGCATACTTATGGCTACTAGGTAGCGCTAGCTCTGGCAAGCAGGCTTGCTGTCGTGACGAAGGACAGGGTCTGGGCGGAGGTCGTGTCCACTGCCGGAATGGAGGTGCGTTTGGTGGTACCAACTCCGTATCGGCGTTAAGTCACGGTGCTGCCAGTCAACGTGACGTACTTGATTTCCGGGTGATCAATTCGACTAATATGGCCTACGGCATGTTCTCATGACCGCGGTGCCCCTGTCGCAAGCCAAGACGCACCTCGCCAAGCTGTTAGCCGAGGTGGAGGAACTCGGCGAAGATGTGGTCATTACCCGATCCGGACGCCCGGTCGCAGTGCTGCTTTCCTTGACCGAATACGAAGGGCTGCTCGAAACGTTGGAGATTCTGGGCGACCGGGACTTCTCGAGGCAGATCGAACTCGGCTTGAAAGAGGCGGCTTCGGGAGGATTGCTGAGTCACGGGGAGGTGTGGGATGGCTTGGGCCCTGGTGTACAGCGCTAGTGCCGCTCGGGCCATCAGGACGATTGATCCGGCTGTTCGGCGGCGTCTCTATGCCGCTCTTGAGCAGCTTCGCGATGAGCCTGACCGCGGCAAGCCGCTACAACTCCCGCTCCGAGGCCTCCATTGCTGGTGATCGGGAGACTATCGAATCGTCTACCGTCCAGTCGAAACCCGCATTGAAGTGGTCATGGTGCGTATTCTGATTGAAAAGAATCAGGATTCTGATTGAAAAGGGTCACCGTTCTGATTGAAAAGGGTCACCGGCCTGAGCTTGGGGTCGAGTGCCGAGAGCGTGGCGACGATGGCGGGTGCAAGTGTCTTCCTGTCCCCATAGGCGACAGGAGGGCACGCGATGCCAAGGCTACCAATCGCCATGTTTGCAATCAAGGAAATCCTGCGCCTGCACCATGACGCAGGCCACACACAGCGGGAGATCTCCCGCGCCACCGGGGTGAGCCAGTCGGCCATCCAGCGCTTGCTGGGACGGGCCAGCCAAGCCGGGCTGGGCTGGCCGCTGGCCCGTCCCGCCGCCAGCGATGCGGAGTTGTATGCACAGTTGTACCCGTCGGCCGCTGGGCCGGCGAGGCACAGCCAGCCAGACTTTGCACATGTGCACGATCAGTTGCGCCGCTTCAAGCGCGTCACGCTGGAGCAGCTCTGGAGCGAGTACTGCGCGGCGAGCGAGCCGGGCCGCAGCTACAGCTACAGTCAGTTCTGCGCGCTGTACAAGCAGTGGCGCGCGAGTCAGGACGTGGTGCTGCACCACGATCACACGGCCGGCGAGCAGCTCTTCATTGACTACGCCGGCGACACGGCGACGGTGTACGAGCCGTCGGGGAGTTGGGAAGCTCAGATCTTCGTGGCCGTGCTCGGGCTGAGCGCGTACACCTATGCCGAGGCCTGCCGGAGCCAAGACCTGGAGAGTTTCCTGAGGGCGCATGTGAACGCGCTGCGCTTCTTTGGCGGGGTGCCGCGCGTGTTCGTGCCGGACAACTTGAAGGCGGCCGTGCGCGTGGCCGACCGCTACGAGCCGGAGGTCAACCGCAGCTACGCCGAACTGGCGCAACACTATGGCGCGGCGGTGCTGCCGGCGCGAGCGGGCAAACCGCGTGACAAAGCGGCCGTGGAGGCGGCCGTGCTGGGGGTGGAGCGGGAGTTGCTCACGCCGCTGTTGCGGCAGCAGCGCCGCTGCCGCAGCCTGGCAGAGTTGAACGAGGCGCTGCAGGAGGGCTTGGCGGCCTACAACGCCAAGCCGTTCCAAAAGCGCGCGGGCTCGCGCCAGAGCGTGTTCGCCAGCCTGGAGCGGCCGGCTTTGCTGGCCTTGCCGGAGCGCGACTACGAATTCGCCGCATGGCTGACGGCGCGGGTCAACGTGGACCATCACGTGACGGTGCGCAAGTGGCACTACTCGGCCCCGGCCAGCCTGCTGCGCAAGCAGGTCGACGTGCGCCTCAGCGCGCACAGCGTGGAGTTGTTCCATCGCGGCGAGCGGGTGGCGCTGCACCGCCGCGAGCGCGGCAAGGGCGGCTACAGCACCATCGAGCAGCACCGCCCCAAGGCCCATCGCGAGCACTTGGGCTGGCCGCCGGAACGGATCGTGGAGTGGGCCGGAAAAGCCGGCCCGGAGACGGCTCGGCTGGTGCGCGAGCTGATGGATTCCAAGACACACCCGAGCGAGGCCTACCGGCCCAGCCTGGGGATTATCCGGCTCGGCAAGCACTACGGTAGCCAGCGCTTGGAGGCGGCCGCCAAGCGCGCGCGGGCGCACGGCGAGTGCAGCTACAAATGCGTCAAGCAGATCTTGCAGCGCGGCCTGGACAGCCAGCCCGGCGAGCCGGAGCAGGTCTCGGCCCAAGCGCCGGTCGAGCACGGCAATATCCGCGGGCCGGAGTATTTCCGCGCCGCGGCCCAGCGGGCCGGCCAGGCCAAGGAGGGCGCAGCATGTTGATCGAGCCGATTTTGGAACAACTCTACCAACTGCGCCTCAACGGCATGGCGGAAGCCTTCCGCCAGCAGCTGGCCGACCCGGGCGCGACCGAGCTGAGCTTCGAGGAGCGCTTCGGCCTGCTGGTCGACTCCCAGCACAGCTGGAAGCAGAGCCGCGCCTTGACGCGGCGGCTGGCGCTGGCCAAGCTGCACATGCAGGCGACGCTGGAAGACGTCGACTACCGCCACCCGCGCGGGCTGGAGCGGTCGCGCTTCGTCAGCCTGGCGCACGATTCGCGCTGGGTGCGCAACAAGCACAATGTGATCCTGACCGGCCCCTCCGGGGTGGGCAAGACGTATCTGGCCTGCGCCTTGGCGCACAAGGCCTGCCGGGACGGCTACAGCGCGCTCTACAAGCGTTGCACGCAACTGTTCCGGGACCTGCAGGCGGCCCACGCCGACGGCAGCTTCCCGCGCCTGCTGGACCGGCTGGCGCGCACCGACGTGCTAGTGCTGGACGATTTCGCGCTGACACCGCTGAGCGACTCCCAACGGCGCGACCTGCTGGAAATCTGCGACGACCGCTTCAACCTGCGCTCGACGGTGCTGACCTCCCAGCTGCCGCCCGCCAGCTGGCATGCGCAGATGGGCGATCCGACCATGGCCGACAGCATCCTGGACCGCTTGGTGCACGTGGCGCACAGCTTCCCGCTGGAGGGGGAATCGCTGCGTAAGACGCAGGCCGCGCAACGCCTGCAAGAAGATCGCCAGCAGGAGGACGCGACATGAGAGAGCGTTTCCACATCAAGCCCTCGGCCGGTGCGTTCTTCGCGGCCGGGGAGGGTTTCGAGCGGGCGCTGGGAGTGCTCTCCGACGCGGCCTTCAAACTCTTCGCGCACGTGTGTCTGCGAGCCCGGCGCCCGGCCGGCACGCTCGAGTTCGAGCGGGCCGAGCTGGCTCGCCAGCTGGCCAAGAGCCACTCGACTGTGGGGCGCTGCTTGCAGGAACTGGTGCGCCAAGGGGTCTGCCGGATCGAGCCCGCTCCCAACCAGCACCGGCGCTCGCGGCTGACCGTCTGTGCGCGTTTCTGGCCCTATGCCGCGGTCGACTCCGAGTTGGCCCCAGCGGCCGATCCCGCCGCCAACTATGTCGCCAGCGTGCGCCAGGCCTTCTTGCGGCCCAGCTGCGTGCAGGGCCGCTTCAACTCCGCTGACGAGTGCCTGGCGCGGCACTGGCACAGTTCCGCAGTCCCGCTGGAAACCGCCCGCAACGCCATCCTGCTCGGCTGCGCGCGCAAGTCCATCACACTGCTCGCACAGCCGGCCGGGCTGCCGATTCGCAGCCTGCACTACTTCCAGCCACTGCTGGAAGAGGTGCTCGCCGCCACCCCGCAAACCTACCCGCCACAGTACTGGCAGCACCTGCGCCAGCACTTGCTGCGGTGTGAGCAACATTGGGCGCGCAACGGAGGCTGGCCAGGGAGCCCGCCTGCCCGCCCAAATTTGACACAGGCAGAGCCGCAGCCCCGGCCACTCGACGCTGCCGCCGCGGACACAGGAGGAACAGAATGATGATGATGTCCCATCTTCCCGGGAACCGGGAATCCATGCAAGGAGGTGCCTCCCTGATGGCATACTAGGATCCGTCAGCGTCGCTGCGCTCCGAACTGACCCTTTTCGTCAGAACAGTGATTCTTTTCGGCCAGAACGCTGACCCTTTTCCTTCGGATTACTGACCCTTTTCGCCAGAATCCGCAGTCATGGTGGCGACCGCCCAAAGGTGGAGCGTCTACAGTAGGCTGCGCGCCGCGCGACAAGCATCTGGGCTGGGACGTCCGCGCGCCGGGGGCGGGGATTCGGGAAGTCGTGCCGAATAATCGGTTTCTGCCGCTGCCGGGGTGCCGCCGGAGTAGTAGGACACTTTCGACTATCGAGGCCATCACCCGCCTCTTGGCCGAGCTGCGAAGGCTCAGGCAGATGGCTCGTGATCCGCCTATTCGAATCCGTCTGCGAGAAGGGCGGGGCAGTCCCTGCGACTGCCCCGCCGAGCCGTCCGAGTCGCCGGGCTAGAAGCCGTAGCGCAGTCCAAGCTGCAGGATGCGGCCGGAAGCACCTGGGGTCAGCCCGGTGACGTTGCCGAACGCACGGTTCTGCACGTTGCCGACGGGCAAGCCGAAGTTGGCCCGGTTCGGAAGGTTGATCACCTCACCACGGAACTGTAGGGTGTGGCCCTCCCACGGCATGCGGATGTCCTTGATGATCGAAATATCGGCGCGCAGCGCTCCGGGAGCGATGAACGCATTCCGGCCGAGGTTGCCGAAAGTGAACCGCGCCGGGCGATGGAAGGCCGAGGTGTTAAAGAACTTCTCGCCGCGGACGTTGTCGCGCCAAGAGCCGTTTCGCTGGTAGTCTCCGCTTGCATCAGCACGGACCCGGGCAGCTGTCGGGTAAACTTGGCTGGCATTGCCCCAATACGCCGAGAAGGGAGGTCCGGTGCGCGCTTCCACGATAGTACCGAACGACCAGCCGCCTAGGACTTGGTTGAGCACGCCGCTGCTAAACGCCACTGCGCGCCCTTGGCCAAATGGGAGTTCGTACACCAAGCTAAAGATGGCCCGGTGGGCGATGTGACTCCCGCCCACGGACCACGCGATCCGGCGGTTGTATTGGTCCGCAAACGGGACGCGGCCATCTTCGCCGCCCAACTCGTTACGGCCCTCGACGTTGTCCATCGCCTTGGCCCAGGTGTAGTTGGTTTGGAATTGGATGCCGTTCGAGTAGCGCTTCTCAAGTTTGAAGTTCACGCCATGGTATTCCGAATCACCGAAGGTGGGCGAGATCATCACCACGTTCGAGAATTGCGGGAAGGGGCGCAGGACCTGCGGTGCGATGCCTTGGCTGTCCACGAGGCCGATCTGTGACGGGTGGATCTGGTTCTGTGTCGCAGACCCGGGAATGGTCAGCTTCTTGCCGATGGTCGATAGGTAGCCGACCTCGAACAGCATGTCGCCGGGCAGGCGGCGCTGAATGTTGAAGTTGTAGGTCAGCAGGTATGGGTTCGGCCGGTTCTCGGGCTCGAAGAACTGTGGCGAAAATCTTGGACGGTCGCCAATCGGCACCGCACCGAAACCCGGCACAAGGTCGGCCTCTGTCGGCTCGACTACCGGAGGCAGGCCGTCGCGCAGCAGGAATGCCGCGTCGGTCGGTCGTAGCGTGCCAAAGGTGCCTTGGATCGAGAAGCCCGCGTTGGTGACGATGGGGGTCGCTTGGTCGTACTGGCCGATGTACACGATTGACGCGCCCGCCCGTATCACCCAGTCGTCGGTGGCGCGATAAGAAAAGCCCACGCGCGGTCCGATATTGCCGTAGACGAAGTTGTGGGCGTACTTGCTGCCGTTGCGGGCATCGCGCCCCGACCAAGTGATCACTCCCGGGCAGTCGCAGACAGGATTGTTGCCCGCTGCGTCGAACGAATTCTGGCGATTGTCGATGGCTTCAAACCGCGGAGTGTCGAAGTCCCAGCGCAGGCCGAGGTTGAACGCCAGCTTAGACGTGACCTTCCAATCGTCTTGCACGTACAGGCCCATGGAGTTCGCCCGGCTGCGAATCAGGAAGGTCTCCTGCCTGCTGCCGCCCGCCACCCAGCCATAAAGCAGGGCCGCAACCGAATCCCCAGTCGCGTTTTGGTTGAAGTTCATCGAACCCCCGGCTTGGGACAGGAACACGTCGTCGTTGATCGACCAGCGGAACTCTCCGCCCCACTTGACGGTGTGCTGGCCGCTGACGTACGTCCAGTTTGAGACGATGTGGTTGTCCCGGATGGGGAACTGGCGCCGCTCCTGGCCGCCGCCGCGGCCGATGCGCTGGATGCCTCCGGCCAGCCCGAACCCCGGGAAGAACTCGGGGTTGTTGCCGGTGAAGCCGATCTGCTGCGACAGGCCCATGCCCTTGGCGGTGATCTTGGGGTGCCATTTGCGCTTGTTCCACGTGAAGCGGTTCTCAGCCACCAGCTTGTTGGTGACGTTGGAAATCTCGGTGACCGACCAGTTGTAGTAGTAGAAGTCGTTCAAGCGCTGAGCGGTGTGGACCGGTGTCGGCCAGAAGCCCTTGAATAGTTCGGACTGGCCGACATTGTGCACGTACCGCCCGTAGATGCGGTGCCGTTGGTTCAGGGTGTGGTCGACCCGAACCGACACGGTGTTGGCGTCGTTGGTGTTGCGGGCGTTGTTCTGGAAGTTCCGGCTCCGCGACGGCCGTCCCTCCACGTTCGGCGTCGGCCAGAACGTCGCCACGGCCGCACCGACCGGGTCCAAATCGGCGGCCGGGATGATGTTGTTCGGCACCGGCTCCATGGTCACGGGATTGTGGATCGTCGTGCCTAGGCCGGAGAAGTCTCCGCGCGTTTCGGCCGGATCGGGGATGTTCTCAATCCTCGGGTTGGCCGTGCGCTGTGTCGTGAACTCTTGGCTGGCAAAGAAGAACGTGCGGTCCTTGGCGATCGGGCCGCCGAGCGCCCAGCCGTATTGGTTGCGGCGGAGCGTCTGCTTGTTGCGGGCGAAGAACTGCCGCGAATCCATCGCGTCGTTGCGCAGAAAGTTGTAGAGTGCGCCGTGAAACGTGTTGGTGCCGGCCTTGGTGGTCATCTGGATGAAGCCGCCTCCCGAGCGGCCCATCTCGGCCTTGTAGTTCGACACTTCGACGTTCATTTCTTCCAGCGCCTCGATCGGCGGGTCGTAGTTCAGCGAGGCCACGCCCAAGAGGATGTTCTGCGTCGAGCCGCCGTCCAAGGTCCACATGGCGTTGTTGCTTCGTCCGCCGGCGATCTGGAACTGCGAGCCGTTGCCGCGTTGAACGACGAAGCCGCTGAGGCGCACTAGCTGGGCCGCTCGCCGCCCGAGCAACGGCATGTTCGCGATGGACCGGTTCTGGATCACGCCGCCGACCGAGGAGTTCTCGGTCTTGAGCAGTGGCACATCGGCTTCCACCGTGACCGACTCCGTGACGTCGCCGAGCTCCATTACCGCGTCAGCCCTGACCGCCGAAGCGGTGTCGAGGCGGATGCCCTCGCGCGTGTACTGCTTGAAACCCGCCGTGGTGACGATCAGTTCAAACGTGCCGGGTTTGATGAACGGGATCGTGTAGCTGCCCGTCTCGTTCGTCGTCGTTGTGTACGACTCGCCGGTTTCCATGTTCATGATCACGATCTCGGCGGCGGGAATCACCGCGCCGGTCCCGTCGCTGACAGTTCCGGTCAGCGTGGCGTTGGTTTGGGCTAGGCCGATGGCCGCGCCCATCAGGAGTAGCGCTCCCACTAGGAGCCAGACGTTTCGATGCATGCAAAGTCCCCCCACAATCGCAACTCTCGCAGTTGAGCGGGCGCCCAAAGCTGCGCGGCCTGCCCAAACTGCCCGCCAACACAATACCACCATTCTCGCTCGCAAATGCAAATTACAAGGCCTGCTGCACTCTGGTGCGTCGCGCTCAAGCCCCTTTCCGGATCCAAACCCCATGCCAAATGTCGAATTCTGAGGGCGTGACGCGGTAGCGTGCGAAGTTGCCTTGGTGCAGGCTCAGCAATTCGCGCTCGGCGATGGACCGAAAGCGTTCGCAGTCAGGTTCCGCGATGTGCTCGCCCGCCCATGACGCGACATGGGCGGCAGCCTGCTTCTTGTCCATGGCCGCGCGCACAACAGCGGCTACAACCTCGCGCAACGCATTGCGGTATCGCATCCGGAGCGCGTCGGGTTCGCCGATTGACTGGCGCACAGCCGCATAGCGGGCGGCAGACTGCCTGTAAGCCCGGACGAACAGATCGCGCAGCAGTTCGAGGCGCCGGAGTTCGTACACCCCCAGCAGAGCTTTGGAATACTGGTTGCGCAGGACCTCTTCGAACGATTGGGGCGACAGGTTCGCCTTGATGAACGGGATATTCGCGGCAAGTCGCGAAACCCGCTTGTTGACGTCGTCGAATGGCTGTAGATAGGGGAATTGCACCATCGTGAAGAACGCCTGCTCGAACGGGTCTTCTATCGCCGAGATCTTCGCGAGAGCCAGGTCGAAGCACTCCTCGATCAATTGCGGTGCCGCGAGCGGGTGGAAGACCGAGCCCCCGATGCCAACGCTTCGGTAGCGGAGCCGGCCTGGCGCTGCCGGGTCCGGCAGCAAGTTATCCGCCAGCAAGGCGTGAAGGCTCAGGATGGTGTGGCGATTGAACCCGATCTTCTCGGCCCCGTCGACAAGAAACGCGATGGCGTCCTTGTGGTTCAGAATCATCTGGGTTTCGCATGCACCCTTCCCCTCCGCTTCCTCCCCGGCTTCGATAAGGCGCTGCGTATCGAGCAGAGAATAGGTGTTGCCCTCCAGACGGCTGGAGTTCCACGAGAGGTCGATCAGCAGTCGGCTCAAGATCTGCTTGGCGAAAGTGCCCGCCGGCTGTTCAGCGGGCGCGGCCGAGCCAATTCTCCGAAGCTCAGTTCGTTACACCTCCGAAAGATAGAAGGTCTGGTTTGGTCGATATGAGTCGAGGAAATCCCGATCATAGCCAACGGGCTTGCGCTCATTGAGAGGCAACTGGACCTGCTCTAGAACTGCGGCACCTGCCTTGGAAAGCCGGTTCATTGCGGAGAGGCGTCCGCTCGCTGTGGGTCTTCCGCTGCGCGGTTCGGCCGACAACTGGACAGTCGCCGGCATTCGATATCGCGTCCAGCGCCCCGAACCTTCGACAGTCAACCGCTGGCTGTCGACTAGGGCCTTGAGACGATACTGGAGCGTCCGGCGCGGCAGTGACGGATCGAGCCCTTCCGCGATCTGCTTTGCAGTTGTGCCGCCCGACTGGCCTCGTACAACCTCTTCGATTGCCTGTAGATTCGCCTCGGCAATACGCTTCATGAAGGCATCTCCCTTGGTTGCGCCTATAGCGTGTTATACGCCATCTATGCGCAACTGTTACTGCAATACTCGACCAAAATTGTGCGATCGCCCTGAAACTTGCGCATAGGCGGCGCCACTAGGCGTAGGTCGTTGTCACCGACCAAGACTAGGCACCGATCCTGCGGGAGGCTGGTCCCGACGGTCCAGTGGTCGCGTGAGGCGCAACCCAAGGCCGAGGCCTGCTAGGCCGGACAGCTGGACTCGCAACCCGATCAACCTCTTCACGCTGGCCCAGCTAGGCGAGGTGGGCATGGAATCGACGGGGTAAGCGTACCGTCCTAAACTCCCGCACGGCTACCTTGGATCGTTCCGGACCGCCCGCCCGGACCGAGTCCACGCGTTGCTCGGGAACGATTCTCCTCGAGCCCGCGAAACGGCAATCGACTGGCAGATGTCCAAACCGCGGTCCGGCGAATGCAGGGCGTCGCGAGTTCGATCCGGTCCGATATGGCGGGTGCTGATGTTTACCGTGTCCGGCACAAATGCCGATAGCTGAATGGCAAGCCGCGACAACTTGCACGCTGGAAGGACGAATTACATTGACTGCAGAACAAAATTTAGGTTAGCCTAAAAATGAACTTCAGCATGACAGTGAATCAAATCTTGCTGGTGCTAATTCTTCTTTCGGCATCCCCTGCGAGCGCCACTCAGGCAGCCGCGACGCTGAACGGAACGGTCGTCGATCCCTCCGGTGCCGCGGTAGCTGGAGCCGCCGTGGTGCTGAGCCATCCTGTGTCCGGCTTCGAGCGCGAGGTCACAGCTGACGATCGGGGTGGCTTTCGCTTCACCAACGTTCCCTTCCAAGCTTACGAGTTGCGGGCCACCCAGCCGGGATTTCGGCTGTCAAGCCGCCGTGTGGAACTGCGCTCCAACGTGCCGGTGAGCGTTGATCTCCAGCTGGAGTTGTTGGCCCGGCTGGAGTCGGTATCCGTTGGTGCCAACGCGAGCGTCACGCTGCTGGACCCGGAGGCCAGCGGGACACAGGCCCAACTCAGCCGGCTGATCATCGAGAAGCTGCCAATCGGTAGCGCCACCAGGGGCTTGGAGTCGGTGCTGCTCGGTTTCCCGGGCTTCGCCGCTAACGCCAACGGCTCGATCCATCCGCGCGGCGCCCACAACCAGATGACCTACGTGATCGACGGAATGCCCATCAGCGACCAGTTCTCCGGGCAGTTCGCGACCTCGATCGACCCCAACTTGGTCGAGACTCTGGAACTGTTCACGGGCAACATCCCGCCCGAATATGGCGCGAAGGTCTCCGGCGTTGCGCGGGTGACGACGCGATCCGGCTTTGACGGCGGCGGCCACACGTTCGGGCAGTTTGACCTAGGGGGCGGGGGATTCGACACGTTGTCGCAGGCGGCGCAGGCCGGCGGGACAACCGGCACGCTGGGCTGGTTCGGGTCGATTTCCAGCGTCAAGACCAATCGATTTCTCGACTCGCCGTCGTTTGACAACCTGCACAATGGCGGCAACGCCCAGCGCGGATCGCTGCGACTGGACTGGCAGCGCCCTAGAGGGGATCTGTTCCGCATCACGGCCATGGGCGGGCGGTCTTCGTTCCAACTGGCCAACCTGCGCAGCCAGCACGCCAATGGCCAGCAGCAGAGGCGGCTGCTGGATGATCAGGCCGTCTCGCTGGGCTACGTGCGGATCTTGGCGCCGATGGCCACGTTCGATTCCACCACGTCGTTTCGCACGACAGCTGGCCGCCTGACGCCGAGTCCGGGCGACACTCCCGTCACGGCGGAGCTGGCCCGGTCGCTTTCGACGCTGGCCAGCTTCAATCGCTTTAGCTGGCAGCGCGGCTCGCATCAGTTCACTCTGGGGCTTGACGGCCAGTATTTTCCGGTGTCGGAGAGTTTCGTCTTCGGCCTGACTGACCCGCTCGCGAACGTTCCCCAGTCGAGTGAGTTCAACCCGAACTTGCTGCCGTTCGACCTGACCCGCGGAGGGGCGCGCTTCCGATTCCGACGGAGCGCCTCGGGCCAGCTGCTGACCGCGTTCGTGCGCGACCGCGTGCGCTGGCGCAACGTCGTGCTCGACCTCGGCCTAAGGCTGGATCGCTATTCCATGCTCGTGGTCGACAGCGAGTTCCAGCCGCGGGTCGGCCTGGCCTACCACATCGAGTCCACGGGCACGGTGCTGCGGGCTTCCTACAACCGCAACTTCCAGACGCCGCCCAATGAGAACCTGCTCTTGGCGAACTCGGAGCAGGCAGCCCTGCTCGCGCCCCCGGCCGTGCGCAGGTCCCTGAACGGCGGATCGATTCCGATCCAGCCGCAGTACCAGAACGTGTACGAGGCCGGGCTGCAGCAGAGCATCGGGGGTGTCGTGTCGGTCGACGCCGCCTACTACCACAAGAATTCGACGAATCCCCAGGACAACGATAACTTCCTCGACACGGGCATCGTATTCCCCACCTCGCTGGCATTCTCGCGGGTGAATGGCGTCGATGCGCGCATCGTCTTGCCAGAGCGGCGCGGCGTTTCGGGCTCTGTGAGCCTGACTCACTTCCGAGCGATCGTGACTCCGCCATTCACCGGAGGCCTGTTCCTGGCCAGATCGAGCTTGGGCGCACTGTCTGAGGGCCCCTTCGTGATCGACCACGACCAAGCCTTGGGCATGAGCGGAAATGTGATCTATCGCCCAGCGAAGCGCTGGTGGACGAGTTGGCAGTTGCGCTATGACAGCGGCTTGGTGTCCAATCCTTCCGATCCGCGGCAGGTCGCAGCCGATCCCGACTATTTCGACCTGCTGCCGCATGTCGACCTGGCGGGCGATCCACCGCGGATTCGGCCGCGTACCATCATCGACGCTTCTCTCGGCTACGAGCACTATCGCGCCGACCGGCGCGTGTGGGAAGTTGGGTTCCACGTGTCGAACCTGACGAATCGAGAGGCTCTTTACAGCTTCCAGTCGGTGTTCGTCGGCACCCGCGTGCTCCAGCCCTTCGCCGCCAGCGTGCGGCTGCGTCTGTTTCGGTGATGCCGCGGTTGCCCGTATGATGGGCTGGCAGGGAAGCCGGCAACTCGCGGCTGACGCCTGATGCAAGACCACTTGAGCCGGCTGGCAGCGCTGCGGAGTCGCGTACGCGACCAGCCCTTTTATGTTTCCGCGCTGCCGAATATCCGTTACCTGACAGGCTTCACCGGATCCGCCGGCCACCTGTTGGTCACAAGGGACGAGGCCACGCTGTTCACCGATAGCCGCTACTCCACCCAGGCGAGGGAACAGGTCGGTTCCGCCGCCGTCCGCATCTCTCGCGGAGATGCGCGTCCGGAAGTGGTGGCGGAAGCGAAGAAACTGCGTTTGAAGCGCTTGCGCTTCGAAGCCAACCGCATTGACTACGGGACCTACGCCTACTTCAGTGCCGAACTGTCCCGCTGCCGGCTGATGCCCGTTGACTCGGTCGTGGAGAAACTGCGCCAGACCAAGAGCGCTTCCGAGATCGCGGCCATCCGCGATTCGCTAGCGCTGAATTCTGCTTCCCACGAAGATGTCATCGACAGGTTGGACGCCCGTTGGAGCGAAGCAGAGCTGGCTGCCGAACTGGAATTCGCCATGCGCAAGCGCGGGGCGGAGGGCGCTGCGTTCCCGACCATCGTGGCGAGCGGGGAGCACGGCGCCCGCCCCCATGCCGAGCCCCGCGACCAGCGGATCGAGCCGGGGGCGCTCGTGGTGGTGGACCAAGGTGCTATACTCGGGGGCTATTGCAGCGACATGACCCGGATGATTGCCTTGGGCGATCCGGGCGCCGCACAGAAAGCATTGGTCCGAGCCGTCCTAGAGGCCCAAGCGGCTGCGATCGACGCAATCCGTCCCGGCGTAGAGTGCAGGACAGTGGACGGTCGGGCGCGCGATGTTCTGAAAAAGACCCACGTGGGGGGCGTCCGGCTTGACGAGCTGTTCGTGCATTCCACGGGTCATGGCCTGGGACTGGAGATCCACGAGGGTCCGCGCATTGCGCCCGGGCAGCGCCAGCGCTTGCGGCAGGGCATGGTGGTCACTATCGAGCCGGGTGTCTACTTGGAGGGGGTGGCCGGAGTGCGGATCGAAGACGTGGTGGCCGTCACTGCGGGCGGATGCGAAGTGTTGACCGGCACGCCGCGGGAGCTGCGCGTGTTGTAGGGGTTGAGATCGGAGCGACATGGCGAGAACCAAGCTGGACCGAGCGGCGATCGAAGCGCTCGTTGGGATCCTCGACGAAAAAGGGCTGACAGAGGTCGAGTACGAGGCCGACGGAGTTCGCGTCCGCGTGGCTCGAAGTGGACAACCGGTGGCAGCAGCGCCGCCTCCCCAGGCCACTGCCGCAACGGCACCGAAGGCCGAGAGCGAGGCGCGGGCGGCCGCCAGCGCCGGCGGGCAGCTCATCGAGTCCCCCATGGTCGGCACGTTCTATGCGGCGTCTTCTCCCGAAGCGCCCCCGTTTGTCGAGGTCGGCGATCGCGTGAAGAAGGGCCAGGTGGTCTGCATCATCGAGGCCATGAAGCTGATGAACGAGATCGAGTGCGAGTACGAGGGCGTGGTCGCCGAGCGCTTGGTCGAGAATGCCCAGGGCGTGGAATTCGGCCAGCCTCTGTTCCGCATTACTGCCGGCTAGGGCCGCGCCGACATGTTTGAAAAGGTCCTCATAGCCAATCGCGGCGAGATCGCCCTGCGAGTCATCGCGGCCTGCCGAGAACTTGGCGTGAAGACGGTCGCGGTCTACTCCACGGCGGATCGCGACTCGCTGCATGTCACCTATGCCGACGAGGCAGTCTGCATCGGTGCGGCGCCGAGCTCCCAGAGCTACCTGAGCGTGCCTGCCATCATCAGCGCATCGGAAATTGCCAACGTGGACGCGATCCATCCCGGCTACGGTTTCCTGGCCGAGGATGCGCACTTTGCGGAAATCTGCGGCGACTGCGGGATCCAGTTCATCGGCCCCAGCCCCGAGGCGATTCGCCTGATGGGTGAAAAGGCGCAGGCGCGCAAGGCGGCGCAGGACGCAGGCATCCCCGTTCTGCCCGGCTCCCAGGAGCCGCTGCAGTCCCCCTCGGAGGCGCGCGGCTACGCGGAGGAGATCGGGTTCCCCGTGATTCTCAAGGCGTCGATGGGTGGCGGCGGCAGGGGCATGCGCATCGTGCGCAGCGCCGAGGACCTCGAAGGGGCGTTCCAGCAGGCGCGAGCCGAGGCCGAGGCGGCGTTCGGGGCTGGCGAGGTCTACCTCGAGAAATTTGTCGAGCGGCCCCGGCACATCGAGTTCCAGGTCTTGGGCGACAACTACGGCAAGGCGGTCTCGCTGGGGGAGCGGGAATGCTCCATCCAGCGGCGACATCAGAAGCTACTGGAGGAGGCCCCGGCCAATGGCTTCGGCGCCGACCGACGAGCAGAGATGGCCGCGATCCTCTCCAAGGCGCTGTCCGCGATCGGCTATTCGAATGCCGGCACGGTCGAGTTCCTGATGGACGAGGACGGGGAACTCTACTTTATCGAGCTGAACGCTCGCATCCAGGTCGAGCACCCTGTCACGGAAGCCGTCACTGGCGTCGACTTGGTGAAGAGCCAACTCTTGCTGGCGGCGGGCGAGCCCCTCGACTCGGTCGTGCCCCAGCCTGTGGAGGTGCGCGGCCACGCGATCGAATGCCGCGTCAACGCCGAGGATCCCGAGACATTCATGCCGTCGGCGGGGAAGATCAATGACTTTTCCGCGCCGGGAGGGATTGGAGTCAGGGTCGACACGGCGGCGTACTCAGGTTCGACCGTTCAGCCCTACTACGACTCCCTCGTTGCCAAGATCACCGCGCACGGCGCAAGCCGGCCCGAGGCGATCCAGCGCATGAAGCGCGCGCTGTCGATGTGCAGGCTGGATGGGATCAAGACCTCGATCTCTTTGCACCGCAGGATTCTGGAGACTGCAGCGTTCGCAGAGGGCCGCTACGACACGCGCTTCATTGAAGAGCTGGGCATTTGAACTTCGCCGCGTCCCTGGGGCCACCTCCAAACCCCGGCCAGGCCAGCCGGCTCCCCGGCGGTCCGCCCGCAGCACACGCTAGAATGGCCGCGATGCCGATCCGCGTCAACGGTGAACTGGTTTCCGACGAATCGCTGGCGCGCGAAGCCGAATCAGTCCGTCAGCGCTTGGAGACGTTGTCACCGGATCAGCGCGGGGAGATGGGCCTGGACCAGGCGGGGATCCGGGAGCGCGCGATCGAGTGGGGCCGCGAGAACCTCATCGAACAGATCCTGCTGCGGCAGCAGGCCTGCTCGGATTCCCGGCCTGTCGACGAAGAGGCCGCCGAGCAGCGTTTCGCCGACGCCCTCAAGCGGTATGGCGGCGCGAAGAAGCTCGCCGAGGCGGGCGTCAACGAAGACGCGCTCCGCGGCGATATCCGCACCCAGCTCAAGGTGGAGCGGCTGATCGAATCGGTAACGGCGAAGGCCAGGGCGCCAAGGCCCAAGGAACTCGCGCAAGCCTACCGGCGCAACAAGCAGCGCTACACCACCGAGGAGACGGTGCGAGCGTCCCACATCGTCAAGCACATCGAGAAGGACGTGACTGAGGAGCAGGCTAAGCGCGCCGCGGAGGGCATCTACGGCCGCCTTCAGTCCGGAGAGCCCTTCGAGCGGCTCGCCGACGAGGAATCCGATTGCCCCGGAGGGGGCGGCGACTTGGGCTACTTCGCTCGGGGCAAGATGGTGAGCGAGTTTGAGGACGTCGTCTTCGACATGCAGGTCGGCGAGGTCAGCGGGGTATTCAAGACGGTCTTTGGGTTCCACATTGTCAAGCTCACCGACCGCAAGGCCGCCGGGGTGCGTCCATTCGCCGAAGTCCAAGACGAGCTGACGCGAGAAGCCCTTGAGAACCGGCGCAGGGAGCTGGTCGAGAGGTACTTGGACGGCCTCCGCGAGCGGGCGGTCGTGGAAGACGCGCCGGCTTCAGCGAGCGAAGCTTAAGTCATTGCTGCGCGGCCGCTTCGCCGTTCCGTAGGATTGGCGTATCCCCGCCGCGGGCAAGTATTTGGGGGATCACCGTGTTAAAATCGCCTACGGCCGTGCCGGTGCAGCACCACCACTCGCGAGCGCCAGCCCAGGATAGTCCGGGAACCGAATCCAGCTTGCCCGTGCTCCCGTTCGCGCCGAGCCCGTGCTGCGTTCCAAGCGTGTCTAGGGCGCAGCGGCTGGCAGAGTCCAGGAGGATGTCGGAGTCGCGGCCCGTAGCGCGCGCGGCCTCGACCGCCGAGATGTGTCGCATGGCCGGAGGGCGCTTTCTGATGGGCACCGAGACCGAGGTGGGCTTCCCCGCTGACGGGGAAGGCCCGGTCAGGGAAGTGCTGCTGGATCCGTTCTATGTCGACCGGTACCCGGTCACGGTGGAGGCGTTTCGGGACTTCGTGCGCGCCACGGACTACGTTAGCGAGGCGGAGCGTTTCGGCTGGTCGTTCGTGTTCCACAAGCAACTGCCCGCCGAGCAGTATCGAGATCTGGCCGAGGACACCGTGGCCGGCCACGAGTGGTGGTGCAAGGTCGAGGGCGCTGACTGGCGACATCCCGAGGGGCCCGATTCCGGCATTGAGCAGCGCCCCGACCATCCCGTCACCCATATCTCCTACGCGGACGCGCTGGCCTATTGCCGCTGGGCCGGGAAGCGATTGCCCACGGAAGCGGAGTGGGAGTTCGCCGCGCGCGGCGGGCTGGAACAGCAGCTCTATCCATGGGGTGACGAGCTCGAACCGGGGGGGAAGCACCTGTGCAACGTCTGGCAAGGTCGCTTTCCAGACCACGACACGGGCGAGGATGGCTATCGTGGCCCGTGCCCCGTCGATGCGTTTCCGCCGAACGGATTCGGCATCTATTCCATCACCGGGAATGTCTGGGAGTGGTGCGCGGACTGGTTCGATCCGGTCTACCATGTCACCGCGACGCGCTCCAATCCGGTCGGTCCGTCCAACGGGACGGCCAGGATCATGCGCGGCGGGTCTTTTCTGTGCCACGCTTCCTACTGCAACCGCTATCGCGTGGCCGCGCGCACGTCCAACACGCCGGATAGCGCCACTACCAACCTGGGCTTCCGCTGCGCTAGCGATGCCTGACCGAGAGGCGCCGAATGAGTACCGCTGAGCTCCTAGCGCGAATCTGCGCCCTGCCGCTGGGCTTGGCGTTGGCAGCGGTGCCGCAGGGCTTTCCCCAGGAACCCGCAGCTCCGGCCGACGAGCAGCCCGCGCCCGTGCCAGTCGAACAGCCCCTGCCGTATAGCCACAAGACGCATGTCGCGCTGGGCATCCAGTGCCGCGACTGTCATGCCATCGCGGATCCCGGCTTTGCCGCCGGCTATCCCGCGGAGGCAACCTGCATGGCCTGTCATGCGTCGATCAAGACCGATAGCCCGCACATCCAACTGCTGGCCAAGCTCAACGCCGAGGGCACAGCCGTGCCCTGGAACCGGATCTACCGAGTGCCGGACTTCGTCTGGTTCTCGCACGCCTCGCACGTGGAAGACGCCAGCGTCGAGTGCGAGACGTGCCACGGTCCGGTGGCGCAGCGCGAGGTCCTGTTCCAAGAGAAGCCCACCACGATGGCAGCCTGCATGGAATGCCACGCTCGCAACAATGCGCCGAACGACTGCGATCTGTGCCATGACCCCGGCTAGCCTTGGCATGCCAAGTCGGCGGGATGCGGCGCCTGGGGTGCAGCCCTGATGCGGCTCGCGTTGCTTGGATCCACCGGCTCGATCGGGCGCAACACCCTGCAGGTGGTGCGCGAGATCGACAGCGAGGTCGAGGTGGTCGCGCTTGCCGCCGGGCGCAACGTCGCCGAACTTGCGCGCCAGGCTGCCGAATTTCGGCCGCGCCTGCTGTCGGTGGCCGACCAGGCGTCTCTCGCAGTGTTGCGCGACAGCGTCGCGGGGATTCCGGGCTATTCTCCGCGCTGCGTGTGCGGGCCCGACGGGAACCACGAGGCCGCGGTCGGGATCGACTCCGACGTGTTGGTCTCGGCCGCGGTCGGGGTCGCCGGCCTGGCGGCGACGTACGCGGCGGTGCGAGACGGCCGGCGCGTCGCCCTGGCCAACAAGGAGGTGCTTGTGGCCGCCGGGGAGGCCGTGATGCAGGCCGCCCGGGAGTCCGGCGCGTACCTGTTGCCGGTCGATAGCGAGCACAACGCGATCCAACAGTGCTTGCGAGCCGGACGGCCCGACGAAGTGGAGCGGATCATCCTGACCGCTTCCGGCGGCCCCTTCCGCAGCACGCCCGTGGAGCAGCTGGCGCATGTCACGCCGGCCAGCGCCCTGCGCCACCCGACATGGAACATGGGCAGTCGGATCACCGTTGACTCGGCCACGATGATGAACAAGGGCTTTGAGGTCATCGAGGCCTGCCACCTGTTCGCCCTGCCGCCGGAGCGGGTGGAGGTGGTCGTGCATCCGCAATCGATCGTGCATGCCATGGTCGAATTCGTGGACGGCTCGATGATTGCGCAGCTGAGCCCGCCTGACATGAAGCTGCCGATCCGCTACGCCTTGACATTCCCGGAGCGGGAACCCAGTCCGCGCGAGCGCATGGACTGGGGCAGCGTGCCACAATTGGACTTCGAGGCGCCTGACCTTTCGAAGTTCCCGCTGCTGGCGCTAGCGTATGAAGCCTTGCGCGCGGGTGGCCCGTCCGGCTGCCTGCTCAACGCGGCCGACGAGGTGGCCGTAGGGGCTTTCTTGGCGGGCCGGATCGCCTACTTGGACATTCATGGTGTGGTCGAGCGGACCTTGGAGTGGGGCGCGGCGCGGCCGGTTTCCGGAATCGAGGACGTCATGGAGTGCGACCGCGAGGCCCGCGCCTACGCGACGGCCTTGGTCGAGAATTGCGCGCCCCCGGCCCGCGTAGGTCAGGTGCCGGCCTGAGGCTGGGAGTCGCCTAATGGTCAATTTCATCCTCGTCCTGAGCGTCTTGGTGGTGTTTCACGAGCTGGGGCACTACTTGGCGGCTCGATACTTCGGAGTCAAGGTCGAGAGGTTTTCGATCGGTTTCGGCCCCAAGCTGCTGGGATTCGACCACAACGGCACGGACTTCAAGGTTTGCCTGCTGCCGCTAGGCGGCTACGTGAAGATGGCCGGCCATGCCCTGTCCGACGAAGCAGTCTACGAACCAGACGGGTTCTCGGCGAAGCCGCGCTGGCAGCGCCTGATCATCCTCGCTGCCGGCCCTGCCTTCAACTTCATCCTCGCGATCGGCCTTCTGGCCGGCGTCTACATGCACGAGTACTCGCGGGCCGCTTACTTGGAGGAAGCCGCCCGGATCGGCTACGTCAGGCCTGGTTCGGCGGCGGATCGCGCCGCGATTCGGACCAATGACGTGGTTCGCTCGATCGACGGCGTGGAGACGCCGACTTGGAAGGATTTGATCGTCGCTTCGACGCTCGTTCAGGACAACGAGGCGACCTTGACGGTGGAGCGAGGCGGCGCCGAGCTGGACACCCGCATCACGATTCCCGAGATGCAGGGGGAGCGCGGGGTCCCCGACCCCGGGTGGAGCGCGGCCCATCGGGTGGAATTGGTCGAGCTGGTCCCGGGGTCGCCGGCGGCCAGCTCCGGGATCGAGGTCGGCGACGTGCTTGCGAGCATCGACGGGTCCGAGATCATCGCCGTGGAGCAAGTCGCCGAGATCGTTGGCGGTTCGGACGGGAAACCGTTGCTGCTCGAAATCGAGCGGGAGGGCGAGCGGCGGTCTCTGGAACTTCGGCCGGCAGAGCACGAGGAAGGATGGCGGCTCGGGATCGTAATGCGGCCCATCCGCGAGCGGATCGAAGAGGAGCTGTCCTTCGGCGCCGCTGTCGGCGTGTCGGTCGAGGAGAATCTGGGGTTCGCCAGCATCATCTTCCGATCTCTCGGCAAGCTGGTCACGGGCGACATGGCCGTGACGAACCTAGAAGGGCCGGTCGGGATCTACGAGCACACCCAGGCCGCGGCGTCCTTTGGGCTCGCCGCCTTGGTCCAGTTCATGGCATTGATCAGCGTCAACCTCGGGGTCATCAATCTCGCGCCCGTGCCGGTCCTCGACGGCGGTCAGATCTTGCTGCTTTTCGTCGAATCCATGCTGCGGCGCGACGTGAGCATGAAGGTCAGGCAGCGCATCACGCAGGCCGGGTTGCTCTTCATCATCATCCTGTTCGGGGTCGTGATGTACAACGACCTGGCGCGCCAGTTCCTTTCGCCTTGATCGCCGCCACCGCCCGTCTAGCCCGGCCGAACGGACTGCGGGCGCGGGGACGCGGCGGCCCTGTGGAATCGAGCATGCTCGGCATGCCAAAATAGGGATTCGAGGAACACCGACCATGTTGCAACGATGGAATCCTATGCGAATGCGAGCCTTCCTGCTGGTACCGGCTGCGTTGCTTTGCGCTTGGCCGAGCCAGCTGGCAGCCCAGGCGAAGGTGGCTGTCATCAACTTCCAGGAGGCATTGCTCTCGACCGCTGACATGCAGAAGGAATCGGCGGCGCTCGAAGCCAAATACCAGGACCGCCAGGAGGAGCTGAACACGCTCTCGGCGGAGCTGCAAGAGCTGCAGGCCAAGATCCAAGGTGCCGCCGGAGCCGAGCTGGCGCAGCTGCAGGCCGAGGGCCAGCGCAAGCAGGTCAGGGCCCAGCGGCTGACGGAGGACCTCCAGTCCGATGTCGAGTTCGACCGTCAGAACATCCTCACCGCCGCCAGCGGCCGCATGCGGGAAATCGTCCAGGGCTTGCGCGCGGAGAAGGGCTTCGACCTGATCGTCGACAGTTCGGGCGTGCTGGCCAGCGATCCCTTGATCGACCTGACCGCCGAAGCCACGCAGGCCTACGACGCCAAGCACCCGGCCAACTGATTGCCCGCTCCGCTCACATGGAATACCTAGGTGCCTACGGCAGCCAGAGTGTTCTGTTCGAGCGCATCGTCAAGGCCGTGCTGATCGCCTTGGCGGCGGCGGCGCTGCTGGGCGGGTTCTACTACATGTTCTTCCGCAACTGGCAGGAGGAGCGCCAGGCGACGGCTTTCTTCGAGCTGCTCCAGGAGCGCCGCTACGAGGACGCCTACCGCATGTGGGGCTGTTCTGTCGAGGAGCCCTGCCGCTATTACCCATACGAGGAGTTCTTGGAAGACTGGGGGCCGGAAGCGCCGTTCGGGGAGCTTTCGCACTACTCGCTAGGCCGCTCCTACACCCAGCCCGGCGGCGTGATCTTGCGCTACACCATCAACGGCGCCAACGGCGATCCGCTGTGGATCGAGTTGGATCCTCCGACGATCAATTTCGCGCCGAACTGACCCTCGCAGCGCGCAATCAGGCTCGGCCGTCGCCCGCCAGCTCCTGCCAAAGGGCCCGGTAGAAGCGCAGGTAGCGCTCCGGCTCGCAGCTTTGCGCTGCCTCGACGAGAGTGTATCGGTCGTAGTTGATCGAAGCCAGGAGCTGGAACAGCTCGCGGTGCGGGTAGTCGGGCAGGTCGACGATATGGACGTTGCGGATGAAGTCCTTGAGCAGGTCGAAGGCCGGCTTGATGGTCCCGTTGCGGATATCGGTCGGATTCGAGTTCCAGCAGATCCCGACCGACGGGTGGCCGCAGGCGTCCATGATCTGCCGCATGACTTCGGGTTGCTGGGTCTGGCGGCCGTGGACCTCGACCCAGATTTCGATCCCGTAACGCAGCGCGTGCTCGCCGCACGTCTGCAGCGCCTCGCCAATCCGGCGGATCGTCACATCGTGGGGCACTCCCTCCGGCAGCCCGTTCGGGCGCACCTTGACGCCCCAGCAGCCTAGGTCGTGCGCGAGTTCGACGAAGCCGGCGGTCTGCTCCACGTTCGCCCGCCGCTCGGCCTCGTCGGGAGAGTGGAACTCACAGGCCGAGCCCAGGCTCAGCAGCCGCACCCGGCTGTTCTGGAAGCGCGAGCGGACGCGCTCGACCTCCGCTTGCGGCAGCCCCGGTTCCACTCCGTGGCGATGGGTGCTGCGCAGTTCGACAGCTTCGAAGCGCGCCGCCTCGAGCTGCTTGATGATGGTCTCGATGTCCCAGTCGCGACCGACGTTGTATGTGACTAGGCCCAGCTTCATGGTGGTCGGATCCTCCTTCTGCGCCGATGGTCTGGAATAGCCTCGATGCGCCGCCCACATTGTCGCAAATAGTCAATGCCGGGCCTCGCGGCGTCGTGCTCCGGGCCCGAGCCTAGGGTTCGACTCTAGCTTGAGCGTACAAGATGTACTACTGATAGGCGTTTGGCGTCAATTGCACCCAATATCTAGTAAATCTTCACGGCGCCGAATTTTCTTTGGGATTTGGCCTTGACAGAGGGATTTTGCGCTTCCGATAATGTTGTGGTCGAAAGTGGTTAGGAGTAGAGCAAAGTGGTCCAAATGGGAACTTGCCCGCTGATGCGGTTGGAACCTGCGGAACACGCTCGCCTCCCTCCACGAGGCTGATCGCGCGATGTTCTGGGGCACGGAGACAGGCAGAGTCGACGCCAAGGGCCGGCTGAAGCTGTCGGCATCGGTGTATCGCAAGCTCAGGGAGCGCTGTGGCTCGGCCGAGCGCACGCCCGGTGCAGCCGCCGACACGGACGTCTTCGTCACAAGCCTGGACGGCGAGGAGATCAAGGTCTTTCCGTCCGAGGAGTGGGCCAAGATCCTGGAGCAGTTGGCCTCGGGCGATGCCGCCACCGATGGACAAGCGAACAACAGGATTCTGATGCAGGCAAACAACTACGGCAAGCCCGAGGATATCGACGGCCAAGGCCGATTGCTGTTGCCCGCGGCACTGCGCGACGAGACGGATTTCACCGGCCCGGTCAAGATCCAGTGGCGCAACCACCACTTGGTCGTATGGCGCGAGGAGACCTTCAAGCAGCGCGTTGAGTCCAACAAGCCGACGGCGGACGACCTGACCTACGGCGCGAACAAGTTGGGACTGTGATGGAGGCAAGTCTCGGACACTACTCCGTGATGGCAGACGAGATGGAACGCTACCTGTTCGGCCAAGGCGACGCGATCCCCCGCGGGGTCTACTGCGATTGTACTGCCGGAGCGGGCGGGCACGCGCGGCGCATCCTGCAACGGGCGGCCGGATGCAAGCTGATCGCGATCGACCGGGACGAGGAGGCCCTGCGGCGCTGCCGGGCGCAGCTGTCGGAGTTCGGGAGCCGGGTGCGGTATTTTCACGGCGGCTTTTCCAAGCTGGCCCAGGCGGCCAAGGGCTGCCTGCCGCTGGCCGGGATCTTGGCGGATCTGGGCCTGTCGCGCCTGCAGCTCGACGATGGGCGCCGGGGCTTCAGCCTGCGGAACCCCGGCCCGCTGGACATGCGCTTCGACCGCCGCCAGGAGCTGCAAGCCGACGAGCTGGTCAATCGGGGCGGCGAAGGCGAGCTGGCCGACACGCTGTACGGCCTGGCGGACGAGCGCTTCAGCCGCCGCATCGCCCGCGCCGTGGTCCGAGCGCGTCCGATTCGCGACACCGCACACTTGTCCGAGGTCGTCGCCGGGGCTGTGCCGCGCAGCGCGGCCGGACGCATCCACCCCGCAACCAAGACTTTTCAGGCACTGCGCATGGCAGTGAACGACGAACTTGGCGAGCTAGGCAAGCTGCTCGCCGAGGTGCCGCGCCTGCTCGCTCCGGGCGGCCGGTTCGTCGTGTTGAGCTTTCACAGCGGAGAAGACCGCTTGGTGAAGCAGAGTTTCCGGCAGCTTGCCAAGGCCGGAATATATCGCCTTCTGACGCGCCGGGTCATGCGCCCGTCCGAGGAAGAGGTGCGACGGAATCCAGCCAGCCGAAGCGCCCGCTTGCGAGCGGTGCAGCGCACGGAGATGGCGTTTTCCGCCTAAAGAGAGGATCGGTTAGCAATGGAGAAGGTACTAACGAAGAAGGCGCCGCCGGGACGGCAGTCCCACCATGGCCGGCGTGGCGTGTCCAAGCAGCGCGCCACGCCCAGCCAGTCCGCGCCCGGCGGCGTCACCCGGCCTGTAGCGGCCCAATCGCAGTCGATGTCGATCGGCGGCGTGCCGCTGTACCCGAAGCGAATTGACAACAGCGGAATCCGCTACAGGCATGACCCGCGGGACCGGGAAGTCTGGCGCGTCGGTCTAAGCCTCTGCCTGTTCCTGCTGGTTCTGGCGATCTTGTTGTGGGGGCCGCAGAGGTTGGTCACCCAATCCGGCTACAAGCAGGAGGCGCTCCGCCAGCGGGCGGGACAGTTGCAGGCCGTGCGCGACGAGCTGAAGATGCAGCGCGGGCGGTTGGAGGACCTGCGGCGGGTCGCGGCGCTGGCCGAGCAGATGGGGCTGCGACAGACCGAGCCAGACAGCTATAGCTGGTTCGCGCTGCCGCCGGGAGACGGCGAGTCGGATGCGACCGTGGCACGATTGCTGCGGTCGGGCGAGTGATTTTTCAGCGAGGCGGCGGGATTCCAACGATTCGTGCCGAGCGCTGGAGGCAATAGGGGGCAAGCAAAGAGCCGGCGGTGAACTTGGTGGTCAGAGGGCAGTGGGCAGGCGGCGCTGCGGCGTCTGTAAGGCGGCTGCTCGGCTCGCGGACCAGGCGTCGCGTGCTGGCCGTGGCCTGCGTCGCGGCGGGATGGTTCCTGCTCGTGCTCGCCAGGCTGGTCGACTTGCAGGTCCTCCAGCACGAACAACTCTACGCCAAGGCGATGCGCCAGCACGTCGGTAGCGTGGACATTCCCGCGCGCAGGGGGCATCTCATCGATCGCCGCGGGCGAGAGCTGGCCCTGAGCATGCAGATGGACTCCATCGGGATCTTCTCCGACCACGTGTCCGACCCACCGGCTGTGGCGGCCGCTCTGGCCGAGGCCGTCGCCGTGGACGAGCATGCGCTGCGCAGGCGGATTGAGCGGGGCGGGTTCCAGTGGGTCAAGCGCACGGTCACCCTGGCCGAAGCGCAGCGGGCGCGAGCTCTGGGCCTGGACTTCCTGCAGTTCGAGCAAGAGAGCCGCCGCTACTATCCCTATGGCTCGGTGGCGGCCCAGGTGCTGGGCACCGTAGGCATCGACCACACCGGCCAAGCCGGCTTGGAGCAGAAGTTCGAGGGCCAATTGCACGGCACGCCCGGACGCGGCCTGATGCAATACGACGCTCTTCAGCGACGCTACGGCTGGCAAGTGCTGCAAGCGCCCAAGCCCGGCAGCGACGTGCTGCTCAACATCGATCTGGAGTTGCAGTCGCTGGCGGACCTAGAACTCGAACGCGCGGTGCGCGAAACGAAGTCCCGGTCGGGAACGATTGTCCTGATGCGTCCTGACAGCGGGGAAATCCTCGCCATGGCCAGCTGGCCGCGGTTCGATCCCAACGATCTGTCGAGAACCAAGGAGGATCTCGAGAATCTACGTAACTTTGCGGTCAGCGCCATGGTCGAACCAGGGTCCACCTTCAAAGTCCTGACCGCGTCGGCGGCCTTGGAGGAGGGGTTGGTGAGCGTCGACGATGAGTTCGATTGCGAGATGGGTGGCATGTGGATCGACCGTCGGCGGATCCGCGACCACCACCCGTACGGAATTCTGACGATGCCGCAGGTGCTGATGAAGTCGAGCAACATCGGCACGATCAAGATCGGCTACCGGGTAGGGTCGGAGAAGTTGCACGACTACATCCGCCGCTTCGGGTTCGGCGTCAAGACCGGCGTCAACCTCCCGGGCGAGATCCACGGGCTGGTGCGGCCGTTGGAGAGATGGTCCGATGCCTCGCTGGCGTCTCTTTCGATGGGACAGGAAATCGGCGTGACCGCAGTGCAGATGGCCGGCCTGTTCGGGACCATTGCCAACGGGGGAGTCCGGGTCAAGCCCCGGATAGTCCGCGCGATTCGGGCGAGCGGCACGCAGGAAGTGCCGCTAGAGAGATCGCCTGCCGAGCGCGTGATCAGCCAGGACACCGCCGCGACGATGCAGGCGATTCTGGAGCAGGTGGTCCAGAGCGGCACCGGCCGCTTCGCGCAGATCCAGGGCTATCGCGTGGCGGGCAAGACCGGTACGGCGCAAATGATCAATCCGGTCACCCGTTCTTACATGGACGGCATGTACATGGCCAGCTTCTGCGGATTCGCGCCAGTCAACAATCCGGCCGTGGTGGGCGTGGTGATGCTGTTCGATCCGCGCGGTCAGTTCTACTACGGCGGACGAATCGCGGCGCCGGTGTTCTCGACCGTCGTGCGGCAGGCTCTGCGCGTCTTGGACGTGCCGCCGTCGCGGATCCCGGCGCTCCCCGTGCGCCCGCCGGCCGAGGTCGACGCGGTTCTGCTGGCGGACTTCATCGAGGGCAGGGCCAATGACGTCGAGGACGAGCCGATCTTTCCGGGCCGGAACGTGGCAGGGCCGGGGCCGGCATGGCGGGAGGCTCCCGCCGCCGAAACTGTGGCCGCGGACGTGTCGCGGCAGCCAGAATCAGTCGCGATAGCGACTATCGCTCAGGAGCCGTACGGCGGGTCGCTCACGGCTCCCGACGTGCTGGGGCTAACGATGCGCGAGGTGTTTGCGCTGGGAGCCCAGCACGGCATCCCGATCGAACCGCACGGCAGCGGATTGGCCCAGCAGCAATTCCCCGGGCCCAACGAGGCCTTGTCCGCGGGCGATCCGATCAAGGTCGTTTTCGGCACGCAGAGAATTGAATTGCGCGATGCCTCACATTTGGCTGGAGAGGGTGGCGGATGAGGCTGCCTGCGATGTTGGAAGGCAGTGCAGTCGGTCCAGTGCCGGACCTGGAGGTCACCGGTCTGCAGTACGATTCGCGCAAGCTCCTTGCGGGCGATGCGTTCTTTGCGTTTCCCGGCGAGCGTGTCGATGGCCACGAGTTCGTGCCCGCCGCCCTCCGCGACGGCGCCGCGGCCATCGTTAGCGAGCGCAGCGCCCCCGGCGGACTGGAAACGCGATGGGCCCGCGTGTCGCACGGCCGCCGCGCTCTGGCGATGGCGGCGCTGCGTTCTTACGGGCGTCCGGACCGTGACGTCAGCATCACAGCTGTCACCGGGACGAACGGCAAGACCTCGACGGTGCATCTGCTCGATGCGCTGCTCCGGTCGGTCGGCAAGACCACGGCCTTGCTGGGCACGATTGAGCAGCGCATCGGCGATCGGGCCGCCAAGTCGGTCAACACGACGCCCGAGTCGCTGGATATCGTTCGATCGCTCGCGGAACTGCGCGAGATTGGTGGCAGCCACGCCACCATCGAGGCGTCTTCGCACGCCCTTTCTCTCGCGCGCATCTACGGAATCGAGTTCCATACGGCGGTCTTTACCAACCTCTCCAGGGAACATCTCGACTTCCACGGAGACATGGAGTCCTACGCTGCCGCGAAGAGGCGCCTGTTCGTGGGCGCCGGCGCGCGTCCGCCGCTCAACGCTGTCATTAATGCGGACGACGAGGCAGGGCGGGAGCTGCTCAAGCTGGGCGGTTCGCGGTTGCTTTCCTACGGCCGGGCCTCGGAGGCGCAAGTGCGGGCCTCGGGGATTCAGTCCGACGCCCAGGGCGTCCGCTTCAACGTCGAATCGCCGGCGGGCCGCATTCGAGTCGAGTCGAATCTGATCGGCGATTTCAACGTGGACAACATCCTCGCCGCAGTGGGCGCCGCCCAGTGCCACGGCTTGGGCGCGGCCGAGATTGAAGCGGGGCTGGTGGCGGTGCCGCCCGCGCCGGGGCGCTTCGAGACAGTCGACTGCGGCCAGCCGTTCTTGGTGGTCGTGGATTACGCCCACACTCCCGACGCCCTGCACCGCTCGATCGAAGCGGCTAGGGAGATCGTTCAGCGCAAGGACCCGCCCGGAAGAGTCTTGACTTTGTTTGGCTGCGGCGGGGACAGGGACCGGACCAAGCGGGCTCCCATGGGGAATATCGCCGGGGAGTTGAGCGACTTTGTGATGCTGACCTCCGACAATCCTCGCAGCGAGGATCCGCTAGCCATCATCCAAGAGGTGGTGGCCGGACTGAGACAGGCCAGCGATGCGTGGACGGTCCACCCTGACCGGGCGGAAGCCATCAAGGGCGTGCTGTACGAGGCGCGCTGCAGAGACATCGTACTGATCGCGGGCAAGGGGCACGAGACTACGCAGACCACGCGCGAAGGAACGCTCCCGTTCGACGACCGCAAGGCCGTTCGGGCGGCTCTGCATGCCAAGGGGTATTTCAGGGCATGACGCTGCAGCTGTCCCAGATTCGTGCATGGCTGGGCCTGCCTGAAGAGGGTGCCTCCGGAACGGCCCGCGGATGTTCGATCGATTCGCGCACCGTGAAGGCCGGGGAGCTGTTCTTCGCGATTCGCGGGCCGTCGAACGATGGCCATGACTACGTCCCCGAGGCGCTTGCCAAAGGCGCCGTTGCCGCGGTTGTCCAGAGTGACTACCGCGGTGAGGGCCCGCTGCTACGGGTGGAGGACACGTCGCTCGCCCTGGGCCGGCTTGCGGCGAGGGCTCGCAGGCGGTGGGGCGGAACTGTCGTCGCCGTGACTGGCAGCAGCGGCAAGACCACCACGAAGGACATCCTTGCGGAGCTGTTGCAGGACATCCTGACGGTTGCAAAGTCGCAGGGCAATCTCAACAACGAATACGGCTTACCGCTATCGCTGCTAAGGATCCCCGATCAAGTTCGTACGGCAGTGGTCGAGATCGGGATCAACAGAGTCGGCGAGATGCGCCCGCTCGCGGAGATTGCCGCGCCGGACGTGAGCGTGGTGACCAACGTTGGCACCGCTCACGTCGGGAATTTCGCCTCCGTTGAAGAGATCGCGGCGGAGAAGGGCCGCTTGGTCGAGGCGCTGGCGCCAGCGGGCACGGCCGTGCTCAATGCGGACGACGACCGCGTGTCGGCGTTTCGCGACCGGCACTCCGGAACGGTTGTGACCTACGGCATTGAGCGCCCTGCCGACCTGCGGGCCCAGGACATCGAGCTGTTGGGCTCCGATGGCGCGCGCTTCCGGCTTAACGGCCATCCGATATGTTCGCCGCTGGCCGGCCAGCACAATGTTTACAACGTCTTGGCTGCTGCCGCTGCTGCCGCCGCCTTGGGCGTCGCTCCCGAGCGCCTCGGCGAGCCGCTGAGAGGTCTTCAACCCTCCACCATGCGAGGAATCGTCCGTCAGATCGCAGGCATCACATTCATCGACGACTGCTACAACGCGAGCCCGCCCGCCATGGAAGCCATGTTGGAGGTCTTGCGCGGCACACCGGCGTCGCGCCGGATCGCGGTCTTGGGCGAGATGCGCGAGCTCGGCTCCCGGTCGCGGGAATTGCACCGCCGCGTAGGGGCGGCCGTGGCACGGGCCGGCATCGACCACTTGGTCGCGGTTGCTGGGGATGCCGCCGAGATCGCCGCGGCAGCAGGGATCTCTGCGGAGTTCCACGCGTCTCCCGAATCAGCCGCTTCCGCCTTGACGGGAATGCTGCGCCAGGGCGATGCAGTGCTGTTCAAGGCATCGCGCGGGGTGCGGCTCGAGCGCGCGCGGGACATCGTTTGCGGCTGCCTTGGCGCCGCGGCTTCCGAGGGAAGGGAGGCTGCGTAGCCCGCATGCTCTACGAGCTTCTCTTCGAGCCGCTGTCCTCCGTATTCGGAGCTTTGCGCGTCTTCGGCTACATCACTGTCCGCACGACCATGGCGACCTTCACGGCCTTGCTGATCGGGCTGTTGATCGGCCCGTGGCTGATCCGACGGTTGCGCTCAGCCCAGATCGGCCAGTACATCCGGGCCGAAGGCCCGCAGTCGCACCAGTGGAAGGCGGGGACCCCGACCATGGGCGGGCTCCTGATCGGAATGGCCACCATCGTTCCGACGCTGCTGTGGGCCGACCTGAGCAACACGTACGTTGGAATCGCGCTGGCGGCGTTTGTCGGATTCGGACTCATCGGGTTCTTGGATGACTACAACAAGTTGGCCAAGAAACAGAATCTGGGCCTGACATCGAGGCAGAAATTCGGCCTTCAGATCGCCCTGACCATGCTCATCGGGCTGGTCCTGATCGCGCTGAGCAGCCGCGGGGACTATTCGACGGAGCTGTCGCTGCCGTTCGCGAAGAACTTCCGGCCAGAGCTGGTCATCCAGTCGTTGCTGGGCAGCCCGGTAACGCTTCCGTTCGCCTATGTGGGCTTCTTCGGGTGGCTGTTCTTCGTGCTGGCCGGCACCGCCAACGGCGTCAACCTGACCGACGGCTTGGACGGCTTGGCCATTGGACTGACGGTCGTTTGCGCCGGTGCGCTGGCGATTCTCGCGTATGTGGCCGGACACGCCCAGATCTCTGCCTATCTCGACGTGCCCAGCGTCCCGCTGGCGGCGGAACTGACGATCTTCTGCGGTGCCTTGGTCGGAGCCAGCCTGGCGTTCCTGTGGTATAACGCCCACCCTGCGGAAATCTTCATGGGCGACGTGGGCTCGCTCAGCCTTGGCGGAGCACTTGCCACCGTGGCCGTCTTGGCGAAACAGGAAGTCGTGCTGCTGCTGATCGGCGCCGTGTTCGTGATCGAGACGGTGTCGGTCATCCTGCAGGTGGGCAGTTTCAAGCTCACCGGCAAGCGCATCTTCCGCATGTCGCCCATTCACCATCATTTCGAACAGCTCGGCTGGCCCGAGTCCAAGATCATCACGCGGTTGTGGATCGTGGGCTTGATCATGGCGCTGATGGCCTTGAGCACCCTCAAGCTGCGATGACGTTGCAAGGAAAGCGGGCGCTGGTCTTGGGGCTGGGCAAGTCTGGCCTGGCGGCCGTGCGCTTTCTCGTTGCGCGCGGCGCCATCGTCGCGGCCGCGGACGCTCGCGCGAAGAGCGAACTGGCCGCCGCGGCCTCGCTGGAGCACTTGCCGGTGCGCCTACACTTCGGCGGGCACCCCGATGCCCTGCTGGTCGAACAGGATCTGGTCGTGCCCTCGCCCGGAGTGCCGTGGGATCTGCCCGGCTTGGTGTTCGCCCGGCAGCGGGGAGTCGCGGTGTGCGGCGAACTTGAACTTGCAGCTGGCGCACTGCGCGGGCGCGTGATCGGCGTGACCGGCACCAATGGCAAGACCACGACCGTTTCGTTGATCGATCATGTGCTGCGCCGAGCCGGCGTATCCGGCAGGCTGGCCGGAAACGTCGGCACTCCGGTGCTCGAAATCGCCGCCGGCTCCCGCACCGAGGACTGGCACGTGCTCGAGCTGTCCAGCTTCCAGCTCGAGGCGGCCGCTTCCTTCCGCTGCCACGTCGCCGCCGTGCTGAACGTGACACCGGATCACTTGGACCGACACCGCGACTTTGCGGACTACGCCGCGGCCAAGGCGCGCATATTGCGCAACCAGCGTTCCGGGGACACCGCGGTTTTCAACGCGTCCGATCCGCACTGCCGCGCGATGGAGCCGGCTGCCCGCGGTGCGGTGGTTCGATTCGGAATCCGCTGTGCCGACGGCGTTGATGCCTGCGCCAGCGAGGGCCGGATCCGCTATCGGGGAGAAGACGTCGCCGAGACAGACCTGCCGATCCGCGGCGAGCACAACTTGGAGAACGCGTTGGCCGCGGTCGCGGCGTGCGCGTTGGCAGGCGTGAGCGTCGAAGTGATCGGCCGGGCCCTCAAGTCGTTCCAGCCCGTCGAACATCGCATGGAGTTCGTCGCCACGATTCGCGGGGTCGACTACTACAACGATTCCAAGGCGACCAATGTCGCCGCGGCCGTCAAGGCGTGCGGCTCTTTCTCCCGCGGCTTGTGGGCGATTCTTGGCGGGTACGACAAGGGTTCGGACTACACCCCGCTGGCGCCGGTCTTGCGGCGCAACGCGCGGGAGGCCTTGTTGATCGGCGAAGCCGCGCCGCTGATTCGCGATCAGCTAGGCGGGGCTGTTCCCGTGGCCGAGGCGCGCACGCTGCGGGCGGCGCTTGAGCGCGCGGCAGCCCGGGCGGAACCTGGCGACACGGTGTTGCTCGCGCCTGCGTGTGCCAGCTTCGACCAGTATCCGGACTACATCCAGCGCGGCTGCGACTTCCGCCGGATCGTTGCAGGACTTGGAGGTGGAGCATGCCGCTGATGCTTCGCTTCGATCGCGTGCTGATCTGGACGATCCTCTCGATGGTGCTTTTCGGGCTGTTGATGGTCTACAGCGCCACGGCCTCCACGGGAACCTCGGGTTCGGCCCACTTCGCGAAGCAGCTGATCGCCGCTGTGATCGGGCTCGCGCTGATGTACGGGCTGATGTTCGTCAACTACCGATCATTGCAGGATCCCAGGGTTGTCTTCGCGGTATTGGCCATCGCCGTGCTGATGCTGGTGGTGGCCGCAGGCTTGGGCACGGGGGCGAATACGCGGCGATTCCTGCGATTGGGCCCGCTCTCCCTGCAGCCATCGGAACTGGCCAAGCCCGCAATCATCTTGTATCTGGCGTATTACTTCGACCTTTACCGCGAGAAGATGCATCTCGGACGAACGCTGGTGGCGCCGTTGCTGGTGGTTTCCCTGCTGGCTGGCCTGATCATCGTCGGCAGGGATTTTGGCACGACCGCTTGCTTGGTCCTCTTGGCCGGCACGTTGATCTTTCTGGCCGGAGTGCCGCTCCACAAGCTTGCTTCCGCCGCGCTCGTCGCGATAGCGCTGCTGAGCGTGTTCGTGTTGATCGAGCCCTACCGCGTGAAGCGGCTGCTGGTGTTCCTTGATCCAGAAGCGGATCCCTTGGGCGGTGGCTTCCAAATCATCCAATCCAGGATCGCTGTCGGATCGGGAGGGCTGCTGGGCAAGGGCTGGATGGCGGGCAAGCAGAAGATGGACTTCCTGCCCGAGGCGCATTCGGACTTCATGTTCGCCATGGTTGGCGAGGAACTCGGCCTGATCGGCACGGCGCTGCTGGTGGCAGGCTTTGCAGTTATCTTGTGGCGCGGCCTGCGCGCGGCCACGAACGCTCCCGATCGCTTCGGCTTCTATCTGGCCGCCGGGGTCACTGTGATGATCGCGAGCCAAGCCATGCTCAACATGGGCGTGGTGCTGGGGATGCTGCCGACCAAGGGAATGCCGCTTCCCTTCATTAGCTACGGCGGGTCTTCGCTCTGGACAACACTCGCAGCTTCAGGCGCGTTGCTGTCCGTCAGCAGGTTGAGCCAGTCATGACGATGTCCACTGCAGAGCCGTGCGTGCTGATCGCCGCCGGAGGTACGGGCGGACACGTCATTCCGGGCCTGGAAGTGGCCAAGGAGCTGCGTCGGCGGGGATGGTTGTGCGTGTTTGTCGGCACCGCCCGCGGCTTCGAGGGTCGGCTGGTCCCGGCAGCCGGATTCGACCTGCGGTACGTGCCTGTCGGAGCGTTGAACCGCGTGTCGCTGCGCCGGCGCCTGACCACGCTCTTGCTGTTGCCCGCCGCGTTCTCCGTAGCGGCGGGCTTGGTTCTCAGGTACCGGCCCGCGGCCGCCCTGAGCTTGGGCGGGTATGCGGCCGGCCCCTTGGTGCTGGCCAGTGCGCTCATGGACGTGCCGCTCGTACTGCTCGAGCCCAATGCCCGGCCCGGTCTGGCCAATCGCCTCGCGGCACTGGTGGCGCGACGGGCGCTGGTATGCCACCCAAGGGCTGCGAAGAGATTCCGGTCCGCGTCGTGCCAATTGGCGAAACTGCCGGTTCGCAAAGAATTCTTCGAAGCGCGGGAAAAGGCGCCGGGCGAGCCCTTTACGGTCCTGATTCTCGGCGGTAGCCAAGGCGCGGTTCGCCTGAACGAAGCCGCCTTGGAGGCGGTCCGAATTTGGCGCGACGAGGGCCGGCGCTGCCCGCGCTTGCTGCATCAGACCGGCGAGCGGGACGCCGAGGAGGTGTCGGCTGCCTATCGCGAAGCCGGCGTTGAGGCTGAAGCTGCGGCCTTCTTCGACAACATGCCGCGGCTGTTTGCTCAGGCGGACCTCGTGGTCTGCCGGGCTGGCGCGTCGGTCATTGCCGAGCTGTGCGCCGCCGGCAAGCCGGCGGTGCTTGTGCCGTTTCCGTTCGCGGCGGACAACCACCAGCAGGCGAACGGGGCCGCGGTCGCCGATGCGGGCGGCGCCCTCTTGTGCGACGACTCGGAATGGACGGGCGAGCGCATGGTGCGCGAGATTGACGCCCTCTCCGCGGACCCCGGCCGCTTGCAGCGAATGTCCCGCGCGCTCGCCCAGCTGTCTCCGAGAGGAGCGGCCGAGGACGCGGCCGACGCGGTCGCGCAGGCCGCCGCGCGGTCAGGAGGACTGAACTAGCGATGCCCTTCAACAAGGAAGCGTTCCAGCAGAGGCGGCTGCATTTCATCGGCATCGGTGGCATCGGCATGAGCGGGATCGCCGAAATCCTGCTCAACCTCGGCTACACCGTGACCGGCTCGGATCTGCGCGAGTCGCCGATTGTGGCGCGGCTGCGCGAACTGGGAGCCACGATCTGGGTCGGGCACAGCGCCGGCCAGATCGGCGACGCCGAAGCCGTGGTCACTAGCTCCGCAATTCCGGCCAACAATCCTGAATTGGCGGAGGCGCGCCGCCGGAAGCTTCCAGTGATTGCCCGGGGCGAGCTGCTGGCCGAGCTGATGCGGGTGAAGTACGGCATCGCTGTTGCGGGCAGCCATGGCAAGACCAGCACGTCGTCGATCTGCGCGGCCATTCTGGGCGCAGGGGGCAAGGATCCCACCGTAGTGATTGGCGGGCGGGTTGCCTCGATCGGCTCCAGTGCGCGCCTCGGCCAAGGCGACTACCTGTTGGTCGAAGCCGACGAGTCCGACGGCTCCTTCCTGGCGCTCGATCCGATCATTGGCATCATCACCAACATCGACCGCGAGCACATGGATCACTACGGCACTGACGAGGACCTGCTCGAGGCCTTCGAGGCTTTCGGAAACAACGTGCCTTTCTACGGTGCCGTGATCGTCTGCGCGGACGACCCGCGCGCTCGCTATGTCGCTGAGCGCGTTCGCAGACGGTGCCTGACCTACGGTCTCCGCGAAGTCTCGCCCGCGGCGGACTTCGTGGCCGATCAGGTCGAGCTTGGCAACGGCGAGGTGTCGTTCCATCTCGAGCGGGAAGGCCAGAGCCTCGGCCGGTTCCGCGTCCGCGGGGTGGGCTTGCACACCGTGCGCAACGCCACGGCCGCGATCGCCGTCGGTCTCGAGCTGGGGATTTCACCCGATCAGGTCCGCGCCGGGCTCGACGACTTTCGCGGTGTCGACCGGCGCTTCCAGACGCGTGGTGTCGAGCGTGGCATCGCGGTCATCGATGACTACGGGCACCATCCCACCGAAATCCGGGCGACCCTTGCAGCGGCCGCCTCGTGCGGGTTCCGCGCGGTCAACGTGATATTCCAGCCGCACCGCTACAGCCGCACAGAAGATCTCGCCGCCGAGTTCGCCGAGTGTTTCGGCCAGGCGGACCGGCTCTGGGTGGTCGACATCTACGCCGCCGGGGAAGATCCCATTCCCGGGGTGTCGAGTCCCTGGCTGGCGGGCGAGATCCTGCGAGCCGGGCATCGCAGCGTCGACTACTGTCCCACGATGGAGGACGCTGTCGACCAAGCGCTCGCCACCGTCAGGCCGGGCGAGGCCCTCATCACGTTCGGTGCCGGGAACGTCTGGATGGCCGGCGAGGAAATGTTGAAACGGCTCCGCCGCAAGGACGGCGAGAAGGGTTCGGGCGTTCGCGTCCCACAGACGAGGGAGAAGGATCGATCGTGAAGAAACAGGTCAACAGCAAGGCTAAGACAGCCAAGATTTCGAGACCGCGCCAGGTCTCGCCAGCAGCGGGCGCTGGCGGCGACCCGCAGCCCAGCGCGGGGGCCAAGCGTGCCGTATTGCTCTCCGGTTGCCTGCTGGCAGTGCTGGGCGTCTCTTGGTGGCACGCGCAGGAGGCTGTCCTGCGGGCCGCGGTCTTCCAGCTTTCCCCGGACGGGTCGTGGCTGACGGTCGACGGGGTTGAGACCAGAGACGAATCCGAAGTGGCGGCTGTTTTCGAACCTGACCACGGCCAGAGCCTGGCCTCGGTAGACGTTTCGGAGCGGCGTGAGCAGCTGCTGGCTATCGAGTGGGTCAAGGAGGCCCGTGTTTCCAAGATCTGGCCGAATGCAGTCCGAGTGGCTGTGCGCGAGCGCGCGCCGGTGGCATTGGTGCCGCTAGCCGGGGGCGAAGCGGTCCGCATGATCGATGCGGACGGCGTACTGCTGGAGTACCGCAGCACAGGCAGCGACGGCCTTCCTGTAATGACGGGCATTGACGCGGAGATGGACTTGAGGGCGCGCAAAGATCGCGTCAAGCTCTTCATGGCAGTGATGGACGCCTGCAGCGTGCAGCGTTTCAGCGAGCGGGTGTCGGAGATCAACGTCGCTGACTTGGAGAACGCCCTCGTCCTAGCCAAACACGAGGGCCGGCTGGTCAAGCTCGAAATGGGCAACGAGCACCTGCGTCACCGCGTGGAGATGTTCCTCAACGGCGTGGACAGCTGGCAGTCCGCTCTCGGCCCATTGAAGTCGGTCAACTTGCGCTTGGAGGGTCAGGTTCCCGTAGTGCTCGATCTCGGCGGAGACAGACAGTCATGACAGACAAGCCGAACACTTTCGTAGGCCTCGACATGAGCGGGGCGCTGACCCGCTGCTTGGTCGCCGTGGCCAGCGGGCAGCAGCTGAGATACCTGAGTTGCGGGGTCATGCCTCCGGCGCGCTGGGACGAGGGCGAACCGGCTGCCAAGGATGCCACGGCAGAGTCGGTATACGAGGTGATTCGCGAGGCCGAAGAGAGCGGCGGAGTCACTATCGTCTCGGCGGTGGTAGGCGTCGGCGCTGCGGGAGTGGCGAGCCACTTGGTCCATACGGGCGTCACGCTGCCGGACGGCGAGGGCAAGATCCGGCCGCGCGATGTTCAAGCCGTGATCGCCAAGGCCGAGCAGGGCTTGGTGCAGCGCGGCACGACGGCGCTGCAGCTTGTCCCGCTGGAGTTCATCGCCGGTCCTTGCAGCGGCCTGCGCGACCCGATCGGCTACCCGGCCAGTCGGCTTGAGGCTTTCGTGCGGATCGTGTCCATGCGCAAGAGCGACCACGACAATATCGGCGCCTTGGTGAATGAGGCCGGGGTTGGCGTCAAGGACACCGTTCTGGGTGGCTTTTCCGCCGCCTTTGGCACCCTCACGCAGGCAGAAATGGTCGAGGGCGTTGCCCACCTCGACTTCGGCAAGGCTGCCAGCAGCCTGACGGTCTACCGACGGGGCTGCTTGCGGCTGGCCACCGGGCTGCCCATCGGGCGGGACGACTTGGTCGAGGACATCGCCCGGTCGCTCAAGACGTCCACTGCGGTGGCGTCGTCGCTGATCACCGATTTTGGCAGGATCGAGTTCGATCTCGGGCAGGAAGGGGCTTTGGTCTTCGTACCTGGATCCGATCCGAAGGACCCGGTCGGCTCTGGGGCGATGCGCTCATGCAACTTGGTGAACAGAATCATCACCCGTCGCGTGAATGACTGCCTTCAGATGGCGCACGAGGAGATCAGAAAGATCGCCGTGCAAGACGATGCCGTACGATCTCTCGTGCTCAGCGGCGACATGGCAGCGCTGCCCGGCATCCAGAAGAGGGCGAGGGACGTGCTGCGCTTGAGCACTCGTGTCGGCCTGCCATCCAAGTTGCACAACTTACCGCCAGCGCTGCAACACCCGGGCTGGGCTTGCGCCGCCGGTGCGGTTCTGTACGCACACCGACTTGCGTACTGGCAAGAGAGGAACACAAACAAGCAGGAGCGGCTTGCTAGCAGCGGCCTGCGACAGGAGGAGAGAGTACTATGACTGACATTCGCGAACCGGTATCGATGACGATCGAACCAGTCGAAACCGCCGAGACACCGGCCGATGACAAGGTAAAGTTCATTCTCGAGCAGGTGCCGAAGAGCGCCATCTGCATCAAGGTGGTTGGCATCGGCGGCTGCGGGGGGAACGTCCTCGACACCTTGATTGCGAACGGAATCGACCAAGTCGACTTCGTCGCCGTCAACACCGACGAGCAGGCCTTGCAGAACTGCACCGCACCTACCAAGCTGCAGATCGGCCAGCGCACGACCCTAGGCCATGGCACTGGCTCGAATCCAGAGGTGGGGAAGCAGTCCGCCTTGGAGAACACGGAGGACCTTACCGAACTGCTCGGCGATGCGGACATGGTCTTCCTCGTCACCGGCTTGGGCGGCGGCACGGGAACGGGCGCTGCTCCCGTGATCGCGTCACTGGCCAAGCAAATGGGCGCGCTCACGGTGGCCACGGCGATCAAGCCGTTCGCGTTCGAGGGCTCGCGCCGCGCTCGCATCGCCGACGACGGCCTGGACCGGCTGGTCGAGAACGTGGACACGACAATCGTCATCCAGAACGAGCGGCTCTTGGGCCAGGTCGAGTCCGGCACGGGCTTCTTCGAAGGCTTCCAGGTGGCGCACGAGATTGTTTCCGACACGCTCCAAGGCGTCACGTCCATTCTGGGCAAGCGGGGCATCATGAACACCGACTTCGCTGACGTTAGGGCGGTGCTTGAGGAAGCTGGCATGGCGGTTGTTGGCACTGCCCAGCGCAGTGGGCGCGATGCCGCCATGCAGGCGGCTCGCGACGCGATCGCAAGTCCTGTCATGGAAGCCGAGGGCTTGGTGCGGTCACGCAAGGTGTTGGTGAACATCACCGGTTCGAGCAAGTTCGGGATGCACGACGCCACCGAGGCGTTGCAGCTGGTCCAGCGCGAGGTTTCGTCGGACGCGGAGTTGATCATCGGCGTCGTTCAGGACGACTCGATGGGCGAAATGGTCAGGGTCATGGTGATCGCATCCGGCTTCGCGCAGCAGAGCTTCCAGCTCCGCCCGGAGAACGAGGGGCGGGCGAAGGCCGTGTCCGACGCCTCCACCGGCTCCTCGTGGCAGTCCGAGCGAGCGGTCGAACTGCTCCAAAACGATCCGTTGCCGGAGATGGCTCCCGAGGCCTCGGTTCACGGAGGCGAGCTAGAGCCAGCGGTGGCGCTGCCTGCAGGTGGCGAGCCCGCCGCGCAGCCGCAAGCCGCGGCCAACGGCTCCACCGCGAGTGCCGAAGAACAGCTGGGGTTAATGCCTCCGCCTGCCGTCGCTGCTCAAGAGGCTGACCAAGAGGGCCGGGCGCGCACCGGATTCTTCGGCCGGCGGTCGCTCTTTCGCTAGCACCCGGCGGCAACCGACGCGGGCGGCCCGGACCGGAGAACGGGCCGCCGCCGAGGTGCTATAACGGTCTACATGGACAGACGCAATTTTCTCGCGACTTCTTCGGCCGCCGGACTGGCGGCCGGGTCTGCCGCCGCGGCCGACAACACTGACGGCGAGAACCAGATCTTTGAGGTCCGCTGCTATAAGCTGCGCTACTCGAAGTCCGACCAGTTCGGCCGGCTGACCCAGTTCCTGGAGCAGGAACACCTGCCGATGACGAAGCGGGTCGGACTGGTGCAGGGCTATTTCCGCGTGACGCTCGGAGAGTTCACGCCGCGAGTCTACACGCTGTCGGCGTACGATTCCTTGGCGGACATGGGCGAGAAGCTCGCCGCCAAGCGCGCGGACAAGGACTTTGGCAAGGCTGCCTCCGAATTCGGATCCCACGACGACGCTCCCTACGACCGCGTGGAGAGCTGGCTGCTGCGGGCCTTTGACGGGATGAAGACGATCGAGGTGCCGCCGGCGGCGGAAAAGGGACGCGCCTTCGACCTGCGGATCTACGAGCAGGAGACGGTGCGGGACACGCAGGAGAAAATGCGGATGTTCAACGAGGAAGAGATCCAGATCTTCCGCGACTGCGGCATCCATCCGGTATTCTTCGGCGAGACGATCGTGGGCTCGCACATGCCCAGCTTGATTTACATGTCGCACTACGCCGACATGGAAGCCCGCGGCAATGCTTGGTCGACGTTCGGCAAGAGCGAGGGTTGGAACCGGATCAAGGTCACGCCGGGCTGGAGTAACGCGGAGATCGTTTCCACGGTGTCGAACATCCATTTGGCCGGCCTGCCGTTCTCGCCGATCCGCTAACGCAGCTTCTTCCACCTAACCGCGCCATTGCCCGCCTACAATGTGGGCCATGCAGCGACGCAGCTTTCTCCGTATTTCGCCAGTACTGCCCGGCTTGGCCGCAGCGGCGTGCCGGTCGACCCAGGCGAGCCCGAATGTGCTGTGGATACTGGCCGAGGATTTCTCGCCGGACCTGGCGTGTTACGGCAACGAGCTCGTGAGCACCCCGAACCTCGACCGGCTGGCGGCGGAGGGCGTGCGCTACACGCGGTGCATCTGCACCGCTCCGGTCTGCTCCGCGGCGCGCTCCGCCCTCATGACCGGGATGTTCCAGACATCGATCGGCGCCCACAATCACCGCAGCTACCGGGACCGTCCGCGCGCCTTGCCCGCAGGTGTCGAGACCGTTACCGACCTATTTCGCAAGGCCGGCTATTTCACGGCGAATTGCCGCGAGCCGGCTCCCGGGCTGCGTGTCGGGGGCAAGACCGACTTCAATTTCAGCGTCGAAAAGCCGTTTGACGGCAGCGACTGGAGCCAGCGGCCCGGCGGAGCGCCCTTCTACGCGCAGGTCAACTTCCCCGAGACGCATCGCAAGTTCCGCCGCTTTGACCAGGCGCCGGTGAATCCGGACGACGTCCCGCTGGCCGCGTTCTATCCGGACCACCCGGTGGTCCGGGAGGATATTGCGCTGTACCTAGACACCGCTCAGCACCTTGACGTCAAGGTCGGCAAGGTGATCCAGCGGCTGAAGGACGAGGGCCTCTACGACCAAACGATCATCTTTTTCTTCGGAGACCATGGGCAGGCCTTGCATCGCGGCAAGCAGTGGCTCTACGAGCAGGGCATCCACATCCCGTTGATCGTCAGGATCCCGGAACAGTTCCAGCCGCCCGGCTACGAGCCCGGCACCGTTGACGACCAACTCCTGCAACATATCGACATCACCGCGACCTCGCTGGACCTCATTGGCGAGGATCCGCCCGATGTGATGCAGGGGCGGGTGTTCATCGGATCGGGCAAGGCCCCGGCGCCGGACTTTGTGTTCTCCGCGAGGGATCGCTGCGACGAGACCGTTGACCGCATTCGCTGCGTGCGGGACAAGCGCTGGAAGCTGATCCGCAATTTCCTGCCAGACCGGCCCTACTCGCAGAAGAACCACTACAAGGACACGAGCTATCCCGCCTTGCAAGTCATGCGCCAGTTGCATGCAAGCGGCCAGCTCGCCGGTCCGCCAGCTCAGTGGATGGCCCTTGCTAGGCCGGAGTACGAGCTGTACGACCTGCAGTCCGATCCCGACGAGGTCAACAACCTTGCGGAAAGCTCTGAACACGCCGACGTATTCAATCGGCTGCGGGAGCGGCTGGCGGGTTGGATCGAAGAGACCGATGATCACGGCCGGGAGCTGGAGGATCCGCTCCCCGCCGAGTACGACCTGCGGACGATGGTCGCTGGCTGGTACACCAACAACGGGCTGCTGAGCAAGTCAGACAGCGGGCTCCGCCTCGAATGGACGGGGAAGGGGCGGCGCCCCCAAGAGGTCGTCGTGCCGTGGGTCGTCCAGGGCGGGGCGCTGAGGCTGGAGCTGGAGCTGCGGAGCGAAGCGACGAGGGATCTGAAGCTGCGCTGGGGCAATCCTGCCCAGATGGGTGGCTTGGGAGAGTCCGATGTCCGCCTGGCGGGCGGGTCGAACTGGCAGACTGTCGCCGTGGACTTCGACTGCGAGGGTTGGCTCGCTTGGTTCTCGCTCCTCTTCCCGGCTGGCGAGAGCGTGGCGTTCTGCCGACATGCGAGGCTGCGTCGCCGAGACACATCACAACTACTGCACGAGTGGCGGTTCGCATAGGGCGTTGGCGGCGGGAGCTCCCGCGGCTTGCCCGCCCGCGCGGTGGGCTGACCTGCGCCGGCCCCCGGAGGTAGGCAATCCTGCCTGACTTGTCGGCTCAGGCACTGCCCCCGCCATCGGCTCGACTCTTGGGGATTTGGCGGAGCGGTCCTTGCGGTCCCCAACGGCGATCCCGCGCCTCGCGCTATTCGCGAAATAGCGCGCTGTCCAAGACGGCTGCGACAGTGTCCACGATGCGGTGCTCGTTCTGTGCCGACTGAGCCAGGATGCTCTCGATCTCCGCTTCGTTTTCGGGCTCCGCGCCGTTCGCGTAGATGAGCAACTTCGTGATGAAGCAGCGGACGAAGCGCTCAAGGTTCTCTTCGCTAAGGAGATGGCGACGAAATTCGACAATGTCCCGGTACTCGATCCCGCCGGGGAGCGTGGCGCTCGCATCGACCGGGATCGGCTCGCTCTCCCAAGGTCTCGGCAGCGTCGGCAAGTCCTTGGCGGCCCGCTGCCTGTCCTGCTCCCCGATCTCTAGCAGGGCCTGCTTGGACGGCCTAGGGGCGATGTGCTCCGTGTAGTTGTCGCGCCAAGCGCCGACGGGGTCGAAGTTCTCGAAGGCGTATCCGTAGGGATCGATTCCGGCGTGGCATGAAGCGCAGGCTGCGTCCGCGGTATGAGCGGCGAGGATCTGCTTGATCGTCTTCGCTTGGCGAATGTCCGGTTCGGTGATATCAACGTCGGCGGGGGGCGGCGGCGGATGAATTCCCAAGAATTTCTCCATCACGTATACAGCCCGGTGGATCGGCGACGTTCCCAGGCTGTCAGCGGTCAAGGTAAGGAACGCTCCCATGCCGAGCAGCCCGCCGCGCCGCCCGTCGCCGAAGGTGTGTTTTCGCAACGTCGAATCTTGGGGCACGCCGTCGACCTGATAGACGCTGGCGAGGTCCGCGTTGATGAACGAGTAGTTCGCTGACAGCAGCTCGGTCACGGGCAGGTTGTTTTCCGCCACGTGGCGGAAGAACCGCAACACCTCATTGACCATGTCCTCGCTCAGGCGCTTGCGGTCATAGAGCGGGTAGCGGTCCGGATCGGGGGCCATGAAGTTGATCCGGTCCAGTTCCAGCCAAGAACGCGGGAACTGACGCAGGAATTCCTCGGCTCCCGATCCATCGAGTCGACCCTGAAGCAGCGAGCGAACGCCCCCGAAATCGTCCAGCCGTCCCAAGCGGGCCGCTTCGCGGATGCCCTCGTCGGGAATCGTGCTGTCGAGAAAGTAGCTCAGCTTGGCGGCCAGGCGGTCGGTCGGCTCGCTGTCGCCGAGGTTCAACAGCAGGAAGGACGGCGAAGCGAGGATCGCTACGATGCCCTCCTTGATTGCATCTAGATCGCTCATCTGGCTGGCTTTGGATCGCACCAGCCGGATTATGGGGTCGAGTTCCCGGTCGCCTACTGGCCGGCGCCAGGCCCTTGCGGCGATCGGGCGGAGAATTGCCGCAGCGTCTTGCGCCCGAGGGTCCCGTCCCAGTAGGTCGATCTGGCGCTTGGGCGGCCAGCTTGCGTACAGCGGGCCCTCAACCTCGGCACGGAACAGTCGCGGGCGCGCTCCCTGCCAGTGCTCCGTCCAATGGCTCCAGTGCCGCGGATTCTTCGCGGTTCTTGCCGGGGCCTTCGGGAGCATCTCCCTCAAGACCGCTTCGTACAGCTCGGGGTCGTGCTGCTTGATGTAGTCGTGACCGATCGCAAACTGGAACTTGAAATTTCCGTTGCCCCTGAAGCGCAGTCCGTCCGTCGGGTAGGACAGCTCCAGTCTTGTTCCGGCGGCAATCCACTCCCTCATCCCGATGTCGATCGCCTCGCCATCGGGAAGGTCGAAGACTCTCTTGCGATCTCCCAAATGGACTGTCAGACGGATGGGGTCGCCGGCGTAGATTCCGGTCTCGTCAGCGTCATAGACGCCGCGATCCATGCCGGTGGCGCGGATCTTGATGCGGTACCAACCGGTGGCGGGGGCAGCTTGGAAGTTCGAAAAATAGACGCGCAGTCGCGGGTCCAGGAAATCGATGCTTTCCCGGGTGCGGAACGCCCGCTCGCGTCCCGCCGCTTGCGACAGGCTGGTCATCCGCATCTCGTCAGCCGTTACCGTGTAGCGTCGGGCCGCCGGAGGCGCGCCGGAAAGGATGGTCGCGTCAACAACCCTCCGGAACGCTTCGATGTACTGCTCCAGATGGAATTGACTCAGCCCAAGAGTGTCGCCAATGGTGTCGAATCCGTCTTCGAGAGTGTCGCCGAGCAGGCTCGCCAGCGGCTGGTGGGTGCCGGCGTCCTCGATCAGGAGAACGTCGCTGACGCTGTTGGCCAGCTCTCGGTTGTTCAGTCTTCTCGGCGGTGCGGGTCTCGGCCGAGCGGCTGCATGTTGGTGGGCGCGAATTCTCTCGTCCAGATACCCGATCAGCCGCCGGCGCTCCGCGACGGACAACCGGCTCTCGTTCGCAGGAGGCATGTAGCCGGTCTCGACATATGCTCGGCTCTTCGCCCAGAGCTCAATGCTCTCGGCGTCGGGATTGCTGCCGAGCGAGACTATGCTGAAGCCGCCCGGCGGATCCACTTCTTTGTGGCATGTCGCGCAATGAGCCTTGAGCAGCGCGCGGTCGGCGAGAGCTGACTGAGGGATCGCAAGCGCCGCGAGCACGGCTGCCAGTCGGCGAAGCCTAGGCATGGCGCAGGTCGAACGATCCCGTGCTGGCGTTGAACCTGTCCCTTTCGATGCCGAAGCGTTGGATCAGCGTCAGAAACAGATTGCAGAGGGGCATGTTGGCGCCGGAGGAACTCCGCGCGTCGACATGGCCGCGGTGCTTGAAGCCGCCGCCCGCCACCAAGATTGGCAGGTTTCGGTTCGAATGCGTGCCGCCATAGCCCATGCCGCTACCGAAGAGGACGATCGTGTGATCGAGCATCGTGCCCTCCGCGTTGGGTTCTTGGATCGCGTCGAGCTTCCTGAGGCACCTCGACAGCTGCGCGAGCTGGAAGGACTCGATCGCGACCAGCTCGGCGACGATCTCCTCTTTCTTGCCGTTGTGGGTGCAGGCGTGATAGCCGCGCGTGACGCCGTCGAGGTCCCTGTAGCTGAGCTCGTTCGGAAACGCGACGGTGGCGACCCGGGTCAAGTCGGTCTGGAACGCGTAGGCGACCATGTCAAAGATGGCGTTGTAGCGATTCCCGACGGTCGCTTCGTAGGCAGAGAAGTGCTCGGAGATGTCAAACTGCGGCTTATCGCGGTCGATCCATTGCGCACGGTCCGCGAAGCTGCTTTCCAGCTCTCGCACCGAGGTTGCGTATTGATCCAGGCGTTCCCTGTCCCCGCTGCCCACGCGCCCGCTCAATGCGGCCAGCTGCTCGCTGGCGGCGTCTAGGATGCTGCCGTTGCGCTCGATCAATGCGCGTCGCGCCATCCGCTCTTCGGGCGTTCGATTCAGGAAGAGGTGATCGAAGAGCCTCTGGGGGTCCGTGAACGGCTTCAGCTCGACGCCGTTGGAGTTCCAGCTCATCCGGATCCCGCTCTCGAGAGCCGCGTGGACCGACGCGAACCGTACGCGGCCGGATGTCCTCCGAGCGATCACTTGGTCGACCGAAACGTTCCTTTCGGGGTACGCCTGGCTGTTTTCGGGCAAGATGCCGTTCAGGAACGAGATCTCGCGGCCATGTCCGTTGACCATTCCGTGATCGGTATGGGCCAGGATCGAAATCCGATCCTTGAGCCACTCCAGAGAGCGGAGGGTCTTGGGAAGGGTGAACGTCTTGCCAAATTGCTCCGGGAAGAAGTTCTCAGGGTGCATTCCGAGCGGGTTGCCGACGATCAGGAGCCGCAGGGGGGAGGACTGGTTCGCGAGCGCTCCGGCTTCTAGCAGGGGTAGTGCCAACGCCCCGCCAAACCCCTTCAGGACGACTCGACGATCCATGCCCATTCCCCTCAGAGCCATCCTTGCCAGCCTAGGTTGGTACCGGTCTTGGCAGTTGCACTCCGATCTCGGCGGACCAGGCCAAGACCGAAACAGGGCACAGCGACAACCTCGCGATCCTCCGAGCTTTGCCCTGCACTGGTCCTTCCTCTGACCGGGTCTGTGAGCACTATCGTCATGATAGGGCCGCGAACGGTCGCATTACAAGGAAACGAGGATGCCGTGTGCTGCGGAAGATCGCACGGCTTGCGCACGTGCGCGGCTTGTACAGCGGGCTGCGACGGCCTTGGATACCGCTTCGCCAAGGTTGACCTAGCAGCCATGTCCAACGTCGGCAGGCGAGGCGTCCTGAAGGCAGCCGGAGTGCTCGCAGCCATGCCCGCGCTGGCACTGCCGACTGGTCGGCCGACGACAGCGGCGGCCTGGCGGGCACCAAGCAGGATCTCGCCCAACCGTCGTCCGTCCGCGAGCACGGCAGATTTCCACGGGCGGTCCGCCCATCGTCGAAGTCGAGCTTGTCGCCCGTGAAGGGAAGAAGGTGGTGAGCGGATCTGGCGCAGAATTCCATGCCCGCACCTTCAATCGCTCGATTCCGGTGCCTCTCATCGCTAGCCACGAGGGCGACTCGATAGAGAGTGGCCGAATACGAAAGTGGCGATTCCACGCTCTTGGATCGCCGCTTAGCACCCGATTGCGGAGAATTCTCGGAAAAACCCCAAAAAACCCACTCACCCTCTCCAATCAACTTGGCAATGCCTGCCCCGGGGCCTATGCTAAGCCCGCAATTCACTGACGCCGTCCAAGTCCGCGCTTGTGCGGCACCCAGAGCATGGAGTACGGCATCATGACTTCCAGATTCTCGGCCGCCTGTGCGGCGGCACTCGCCATGTGGGCCATCGGGACGCCGCCCGCGCTTGGCCAAGCAGACACTGCCCAGATATCCGGCTACGTCCGTGATGCAACCGAGGCAATCATTCCTGGCGCCGTCGTGACGATCACCAACGAAGCGACGCAGCTGACACGTCAGGTCGAGACGAACGAGAACGGCTACTTTGTCGCGTTGGCGCTGCCTCCCGGCTTCTACACGATTGCCGCCGAGTCGGAGGGCTTCAAGCGCAGCGTGAGGACCCAGGCCAAGCTTGACGCCAACATCGCCATGCAGGTCGACATGAGCTTGGAGATCGGCGACGTCACGGAGTCGATCGAGGTCGTCTCGCAGGCCGTACAACTGCAGTCCGAAACCGCGACGGTTGGCCGGCTGGTCGAAGAGACACAAATCAAGAACATCGTCCTGAACGGCCGAAACCCGCTCTTCCTGGCCTTGCTGAAACCGGGCGTGACATCAAGCCGCAACATTGGGAGCTTCCGGTTCGGCTTGGACAGCGGCAACTTGTCGATCAACGGCTCACGCCGGCAGGACAACATAATCTCGTTCGATGGGGCTGTGAATATGCGCACGCGATCCAACGGTACGAGCATCGGCACAGCCGATCTGGAGACCGTGCAGGAGATCCAGATCATGACGGCAAACTACGCCGCCGAGTACGGCCGCGGCATGGCCGGGCAAATCCGCTTCGTCACCAAGAGCGGTGGCTCCGATTTCCACGGCAGCTTTTACGAGTACTTCCGCAACAACGCGCTTGACGCGAACACTTGGTCCCGCAACCGGGCCGGCCAACCTCGCGAAGCAGAGCGATTCAACCAGTTTGGGTACGTCCTCTCCGGTCCGGTGGCGACCAAGAATGGCGCGCAGAGCAAGATGTACTGGCTTTGGAGCCAGGAGTGGGTGAGACGGCGCCGGCAGCGGACCTCGATCCAGACATTCCCGCTGCCGGCCATGCGCGGCGGCGACTTTTCTTCGCTGCTTTCCCCCAACAACACGTTCTTCGGACGAACTCGCGAGGTGCTTGACCCCGACACCGGCACGCCGTTCTCCAACAACATGATTCCGATGGCCAGCTTGAGTCGCAACGGCGCCGGGCTGCTCTCGGCCTACCCTGACCCCACGCCCGGATTCCAGGAAGGTACGCGGAACTTTATTCAGACCCGCCCGCAACCCGCGGACCAGCGCAAGGACACGTTGTCGATCGACTACAACCCGTCCGAGAAGCAAAACGTCCGCTTCCGCCTGCAGAACTATAACTACTTCGAGCCGGAAGCATTCCGGGGCGGGACTGACCGGGCCACCCGGACGATTGACCGTCCCAATCGGACATACACGCTGAATCACATCTGGACGATCTCGCCGACGCTGATCAACGAGATGCTGGCCTCCATCAGCTATGACCGCGTATATCTCGAGGTGCCGGTGACCAGCCGCCTCGATCGCGGCACCTACGGGATCGACTATCCATACATCTATCCGGATCGGAAGGAGATCCCGATCAAGATCCCGACGATCAACATCCAGAACTTTGGCCGCGTGGACGGCGGCCCGTACCCGGCGTTCTCGTCAGGTCCGATCTATCAACTGTCAAACAACCTCACCCGGATCTTCGGCAACCACTCGGTAAAGTTCGGCGGCCGTTTTGAGCGGGCCGGCCAGAACGACTTCGACCAGATCAACGTCGCCGGCGTTCCGGGAGGCACGAACAACCAAAACGGGCGCTTTGTATTCGACGACCGCCGGCTCGGAGCTCCGTCGAGCGGCGTCGCAGTCGCCAACGCGGCCTTGGGGCTGTTCTCGACTTACGCCGAGATCGGCCAGCGCGCGTACACGCCTTACCGCGGCATCATGGGCGAGTTCTTCGTGCAGGATTCTTGGAAGGCGACATCGAAGCTCCGGCTGGAGCTCGGGCTTCGCTATTCGATCATGACGCCGTACTTTTACAGTCTCTGGCGCAACATGGCGGTCTTCGATCCGAGCAGCTACGATCCGTCGCGCGCCGCCATTCTCGACCCAGCCACGGGCAACGTGCTTAGCGGAGATCGATTCAACGGCGTTCGGATACCAGGGAAAGGATGGCCCGATGCAGCCCGGGGACGGGTCGCGATCGCTGACTCCGGCGAGTTTGACCATCTCTTCACGGGTGGCAACAAGTACTGGGGCCAGGTCCAGACGAAGGAGTTCCAGCCCCGGTTCGGCTTGGCCTACCGGGTCAACGAGCGCATGGTGATCCGGACTGGACTCGGTCGCTACCTGGCCCGGCCAGGCGTTGCGGACAATGTCTTCCTAGGCGGCAATCCGCCCTTCCAGCCCATGGTGTCCGTCTCGGCGGGCGTGGCGGATGACCCGGGCGCTGGCGAGGCGACCGGATTCCCGCAGTTCTTCATGACCCAAGATCCCGTCTACCGCATTCCGGCCTCGTACATGTGGAACGTCACATTTCAGCGCGAACTCGGGTTCGACACGCTGCTGGAACTGGGCTACGTCGGCCGCACGGCCACGCACATGGAGCGAGTGCGCGACATAAACCAGCTGCCGGTCGGAACGACGCAGCGCCCCGAGAACGCGGGTGTCAACCCCAATTTCCTCCGCCCGTACAAGAGTTTCGCCAACATAATCCTCGGTGAAAACGCGGCGCGGTCCGAATACAACGGCTTGCAGCTGAACTTGACGCGGCGCTTCCGGAAGGGCCTTAGCTTTGGCGCGGCATACACGTATGCGGCATCGAACGATAACGCCGACAACCGGCGCGACCGGATCTGGAACAGCGCGGACGACTCCAATTTCTGGGGCCCGTCGGACTACGACATTCGCCACGCCCTCGTCCTCAACTGGGTGTATGAGCTGCCGTTCTTGCGCAACTCCGCGAACGGCGCGTTGCGCGCCGCGCTGGGGGGCTGGACGATTTCCGGTGTCGGGCAGTATCAAACGGGCTTCCCGACTACGATCGGCCGCAACAGCGACTACGCAGGCATCGGCGACAGCGCGTTCCAACCGTGGGAGGTTTCGGGTGATCCGAAGCTGCCGAGGGGCCAGCGCATGTTTGCGGAGACGGCCGGAGCTGACGCGTTCTTCTTCCGCACGACCAATGCGGACGGGACTCCGATCTTCACCGCACCCGCCGCAGGCAGGTTCTCGGGCACTCAGCGCCGCAACCAGTACATCCGACATCCGAGCCGCCAGAGCTGGAATCTCGGCATCTTCAAGGAGTTCGAGATTTCGGAGACCCAAAGCGTCAGCCTGCGGTGCGAGATGTTCAACTTCCCGAACCATCCGAACTTCGGCAATCCCGGCACGAACCCGCGGGGTGGAACGTTCGGAAAGGTCACGTCGAAGGCGGGCAACCGGAACGTCCAGTTGAGCCTGCGCTATTCCTTCTAGCGCTAGCGGCATCGCTTCGCATGAGGGGCCAGCTGTCGAGGCAGGCGTGCCGAGCCGCGGCGGGAATCACTCGACCTGGGAACAGTTTCCCGGGCAGGGCTCCGGGCATGATCCTGAGCCCGCCGGCGCGGGTCAGGACGCCTCCGCGCAGGCGATTCGAAGCGATTGTCCGATTGGCCCGGCCCGCGCTCGCTTGGAACGGGCTCTTGGAGCCCCAGCGAGATGCCCCGCCAGCCGTGCGAGAAGCGATCCGACCCTATTAGGCGAATCACGTTCCGACCAAGAGAATGTGCCTGCAGCAACGGCTGATGTAGAGTCCTTTCCAATCCACAGATGAGCATGAGGAGGGGCGGAGGAGAGGAGCTGGGGAGAAGGCGATTATAGCGGCAGGGGGGAAGGGGTCGCAGGGGAAGGGGAACCCCTTCCCCCGTGCTAGGGGCACAGGGTTGGCAGGGCCGCGGGTGGCGGAGGGGGGCCGGTGGGCTAGCCCACCGGCCAGTTTCTGTGCCCATACAGTTAGCCCCCTGGAATTCCCGGTTTCCAATCCGAAATGAGCATGAACGGCCTGGCCCTCAGGCCGCGCTAGCGGCCTCCCCCCGGATCACTCGGAAGAGCTCGTCGCGGGCCTCGTTGAGCCGCCGGGCCGCCTCGTTGTCGCTGTACTGGTAGGCCTGCTTGTCCAACTGGGCGAAGTCGATCCCGTCGCGCAGGAAGCGCTCCGCGTCCGGCAGCGATTTCAGTTTCTCGTACGGCGTCATGATGTCCTGCCGGCGGTAGCGCTTGCGCAGCTTGCCCTTGGCATCCACCTGCTCGCAGGGGAAGTAGCACGGGCGGTGGTAGTTCAGGTACGGCGTGAGCACGTCCCGGTTGAACGCGTTGAGCCGCTCGGCGTACCGCCCGGCGATGTGCCCGTAGCCGAGTTGCTTGCGGATCACGGTGCCGTTCTTCGACTCCGCCAGCGCGTTGTCGTTGCAGTGCCGCGGGCGCGACTTGGTGAACTCCTCCACGCGCAGCTTCTCCAGCAGGCGCGCCACTTGGTGGTTGATGTACTCGGAGCCGTTATCGGCATGCACGCCCAGAATCTCGAACGGGAAGGCCTCCAGCATGCTCTCCAGCAGCGGCAGCAAGTAGCTCTCCGCGATCCGCTCGGTGCTGCCCACGCCTTCGAACTGCGTCACTTCGTCCACCGCATTGATGTGATAGACCCCCTTGACTTTGTCCAGGTCGCCTTGGTGCACCGAATCAATCCGCAGGTAGCCCGGCCGCCCCTCCGGCCGCGGCCGCCGGCGCTCGCCGATGGCCACCTGCGTGGGCCGCGTGGGCTGCTGCGCGCCCAGCCTTTGCACATACCTGCGGCTGTGCCGCAGGTTGTACAGGTGCCCGTTCGACAGCCCCGCCAAGCGCTCGAAGCGCGCGTCGCCGAACAGCTCCCAAGCACGCTTGAACAGCGCCAGCGTGGCGGGTCCGGACAGCCTCCCGTGCAACTCGTCGGTCTCGGCCAGCAGCTCGACGTCCGCCGCCGTGTACTTGCGTCGGAACGGCTTGGCCGCGCCTCGGCGCCGGTCCGCCAGTTGGCCCTCGGCCAGGTAGCGCCGGATCAGGCGCGTCAGCTGCGACTGCGACAGCCCCGGGGTGCGCTCCAGATAGTGTTGTTTTTCACAATATTTCAGTGAAACAACGCGAGGATTTGTCGCATTAATTCGATTCCGGATTGCTGAAGAATCGGATTAATCCGGAGCGGCAGAGGGTTTGCTGAAGCGCTGTGTGGCCGCCGTGCGGGTGCGACAGGGGACCGGGCCGTTCGCGGCGCGGTTGCATGCGCGGAGGCGGCCCGGTTCAATAGGGTGGCCCGCGCGATCTCAGCTCGCCGGGCCGTGGACGGCGCTTTCCAAGTTCGCTACAACACAGACCTCACCGTCGAGGAATACATTAGCCGCAAGGCGTGGCGCGATGCAAGCGTGCCGGCCTGCCCCTTCCACCAGCAGGGCGGTTGCCAGCTGCGGCCCCACGGCAGCTACGCCCGCAAGATCCCCGAGGGCGTGCGGGTGCGGCGGTTCCGATGCCCGCAGAGCGGGCAGACGGTGAGCCTGTTGCCAGACTGTCTGGCAGCGCACCTGCCCGGGACATTGGCCGAGGTCGAGCAGGTGGTCCGAGCGGCCGTCCAGCCCGGCTTTCCGCGCGGCGGGTGGAAGCGACTGCACTCGTCGCGTTACGTGGGGATGGCCGGGGCGCGGCGCTGGGTCGCCCGGCGCGTCGAGCGCGTGCGGCTGTGCCTGGCGCTGCTGACGACCCTGTTGCCGGAGAGTTGCGGGCGTGTGGAGCCGACCGTGGAGGCGTTCGGGAGCGCTCTGGGCACGGCTGCGGTGCTGGTCACGCTGCGGTCCGTCGCGGCCACAGAACTGGCGGTGCTGCCGGTCCCGGTCGGGTTTTCGCGACGGATTCCAGCGGTCAAACCGGCGTCTCAGCCCGTGCAACACGCGACGGGCCGCTCGCCGCCCGGCCGGCCTGCCTAGAGTCGGGAGAGCGGGCCGCCCGCACGGCTCGCCAGGACCCGCCAGCATGCCAGACAAGCTCCCAGACCTCCGGCGCGAGATCGCCCTGTTCCGCTACAGCGTGATTGCGGAGATCCTGTGCCTGCCGCCAGGATCGGCCCAGCGCTGGGCCCTGATCCGCGACAAGGCCGGGCGCGCGCACGCCATTCCCGGCAGCCGTCGCACGCGCGTCGCCATCACCACCATCCGCGACTGGCTGGGCTTGTACGAAGACGGCGGCTTCGACGCGCTGTACCCCAAGCGGCGCCAGGATCGCGGCCAGCCGCGCGGCCTGCCGCCAGCGGTCTGCGAGTTGCTGGTGCGCCTCAAGGAGGCCAACCGCCGGCTGTCGGTGCGCGCGCTGATCCGCCAGGCGCGGGCCAGCGGCAGCGTGCCCGCGACGACCGCCCTGGCCCCGGCCACGGTCTACCGCCTGCTGCGCCAAGAGGGCCTGACGGGGCCGGCCAAGGACCGTCCCGACGGCCGCGACCGGCGCCGCTTCAGCTACCCCGACGCGGGCGCGCTGTGGATGGCCGATTGCATGCATGGCCCCAAGGTCGGCAGCGATCCCGACGACCGGCGGCGGCGGCGCAAGGCCTACCTGCTGGCCGTCATTGACGATGCCACGCGCGTCATCCCGCACGCCGCCTTCGCCTTCTCCGAAAGCGCCGAGGCGTTCCTGCCCGTCTTGCGCCAGGCCCTGCTCAAACGCGGCGTCCCGCAGAGACTGTACTGCGACAACGGTGCCTCCTACCGCTCCCGCCACCTGTCCGTGATCTGCGCCAGCCTTGGCATCCATTTGATCCATGCGAGACCTTACGCGCCGCAGGGAAAGGGGAAAATCGAGCGTTTTTTCAGGACCTGCAGAGCCCAGTTCCTGCCGACCCTGGACGAGACCGCGAGCGCCAGCCTCGACGCCCTCAACCGCCGTCTCGGGGCCTGGATCGAAGGCGAGTACCACCGCACTCCCCACCGCGGCCTCGACCACCAGCGCACCCCGCTCGACCAATGGGCGCTGGCCGCCAGCCGCCTGCGCCCGGCCCCGCCCGACGACGAGCTCGACACGATCTTCCGCTTCCAGCACCGCCGCCGCGTCGCCAAGGACCGCACCGTCAGCTTCCAGGGCCGCCTCTACGAGGTGGGCGCCGAACTGGTCGGGCAGCGGATCGTCCTGCTGGTCGATCCCGCCGCACCGCCCGGACGGCCCGTCCCGGTCCTGCACCAGGGCCGCGCGGCCGGCTGCGCGACCTTGCTCGACGCACACGCCAACGCCCTCATCCGACGCACCCCCGACCCGCGCTCCGAGGATGCCGCTGACGCTGCCGACGACCGCAGCGCGGACGCCAGCGCCCCGGCCCCGCCGCTGCGCCTGAGCGCGCTCGAGCGCCCGGACACCTCCCAGGAGCCTCCCCGGCAATGACCTACCTACAGCATTTCGCCCTCACCCGCTACCCCTTCCAGACCCCCGCCGAAACCGACGAGCTGTTCCCCGCCCAGGCCGGCATCGAGACCCAGACCCGCCTGCAGCACCTGCTCGAACTGCGCGGCATCGGCCTGCTCACCGGCGAGGTCGGCTGCGGCAAGACCACCGCCTGCCGCCAGTTCGCCGCCAGCCTGCACCCCGGCCTCTTCCGCGTCGCCTACGTCGCGCTCACGACCGGCTCGGTGCTGGACATGTACCAGACCCTGGCCTGGGAACTCGGCCTGCAGCCGGAGCGCTCCCGCGCTCCCGCCTTCCGCGCCCTGCGCGAGGAAATCGCCCGCCTCGCCCGCGAGGCCCACCAGCTGCCCGTGCTGATCATCGACGAGGCCCACAACCTGCGCAACGACGTGCTCGAGGAGCTCCGCCTGCTCACCAACTTCCAGATGGATGCCGAGCGCTGCCTGTGCCTGCTGCTGTCCGGCCTGTCCTCCTTGCGCAAGCGCCTCGCCATGGCCGTGCACGAATCGCTCGGCCAGCGCATCGCCGTGCAGCACCAGCTCGCCGGCCTCGCCCGCGACGAACTCGAACCCTACCTCGCCCACCGCCTGCGCCTGGCCGGCTGCGACCTGCCGCTGTTCGAGCCCAATGCCCTCGAGGCCCTCTTCCAGGTGTTGTTTTTCAGATTGTTCCGCTAGCTGATTCTCAGATTATTCCTGCAAAGGAGCAGCGAGTTTTGCACGTAAATTCGCTCTTGCAGGAGGGAATAGAGAGGGAGTCGGGATGTGGGCCGGGGAGGGCTCGACGGCGAGTTTTGAAGTAGCAGCGCAGAGCTGAGTTGGACAGACGGCGGGGCTGGGGCCGCGGCTAGCGAGCAGTGGCAGAGAGCAGCAGGAGTTCGTTCCAGTCCTTGGCCCCGACCGGGCGCAGACGGCGGCAGTTGGGGAGCTGGCGGCGGAGGGCGGCCGCGGCGTGGTCGCCGGGCGGGTCGGCGTCGTAGGCGCACAGGATGGGGGCGGGCTGGAAGGCGTGCAGCCAAGCGGGCAGGGCCGGGGCCACGCCGGCCGTGGAGGCGACGAGCGTATCGGGCGGCACGGAGTTGGCCAGCAAACGGGCCGCGGAGAGGGCGTCGACGGCGCTTTCGACGAGCAGCAGGGCGTCGGGCGGGAGTTCGGCGGCAGGCAGCCAGAAACCGCCGTGGGCCTTGCGGGAGCCGGGGGCCATGCCCTTGAAGGTGCGGCCGTCAGCGGCGGGGCGAGTGCCGACGAGTTCGGCGCCGACGGGCTGGCCGCGGGGATCGCGGCAGACAAAGACGGCGTTGCGGCGGGCGTCGGCGTAGAGCAGGCCCTGCCGATGGCAGAGTTCGAGCAGCTCGGCTGCGAGGCCGCGCTGGCTGTGCAAGAAATCGCGCACGGGCGGCCAGAGGCGGTCGTGGGGTGGCGGCAGGCGGAGCTTGGCGGCGGTCGGCGGCGTGGCGGCGGGCCGGGTGTCTGGCGGCAGGTCGGCGGCGTGCTGTTCGAGGAATTCGACGGCCTCGCGGAAACGGCAGCCGCGGGCGTGCATGACCAAGTCGATGGCGCCGCCGCCGCCGCTTCCGCGGCGATGGTCGAAGAAGCGTGCGCCGTGGATGCTGAGGACCGAGCCGGGCAGTTTCCAGCGGGCGCGGTTGCGCGGGTCGCGGCGGTAGCCGAGTTGCCGCGCCAGCGGCAGCAGGGGGGCCTGGCGGACGGCGTCGGCGCGGGCGCTCCAAGGCCTGGCGCTGTTCACGGGGCGAGTTCCTGGCAACTGCGCTGGAGGTGCTCGGCCGAGACGGTGCGGGCTTGGTCGAGGGTGGCCGCGATGAGGGCGTAGTGGGCATAGCGGTTGACCTGCCGGGGCAGGCCGCGCGAGGCTTGGAAGAGGGCTTCGAGGGCGGGGGCCTCGAACAGCGGCAGCTGGCAGCCGGCCAGGGCCAGGCGGTGGGCGAGGTAGGCCTCGAGTTCGTCGCGGTCGAGGCCGGCCAGGTGCTGGCGCACGACCAGGCGCTGGGCGAGCGACTCGTGCACGGCCATCGACAGGCGGCGGCGCAGTTCGGTCAGCCCGACCAGCAGCAGGCACAGGCGCTGTTCGGCGTCCATCTCGAAATTCGTCAGCAGGCGCAAGTCCTCCAGCACGTCGTTGCGCAGGTGGTGGGCCTCGTCGATGACGAGCACGGGGAGTTGCTTGGCCTCGCGCACGAGGCGCGAGATCTCGGTGCGGATGGCGCGGTAGGCGGCGGCCCGGGTGCGCACGGTGGCGAGGCCGAGCTGCCAGGCGATGGCTTGGTAGGTGTCGAGCACCGAGCCGGTCGACAGGGCCACGTAATGGACGCGGTGGCAGCCGGGGTGCAAGGCGCTGGTGACGCGGCGGCAGAGGGTGGTCTTGCCGCAGCCGACCTCGCCGGTGAGCAGGCCGATGCCGCGCAGGTCGATCAAGTGCTGGAGGCGGGTTTCGGTCTCGCTGGCGGCCTTGGAGGCAAACAGCTGGTCATGCTGCAGGGAGGCTTCGAAGGGGAAGTGCGTGAGGGCGAAGTGTTGTAGGTACATCAGTCGTTCTCCGGTGGCTTGGGGGCGCGCAAGTCGCGCAGTTGCAGGGGGGATCTGGGCGGGTTCGGCGCGGGCTGGTCGGGCTCGGCCGGGCGGTCGCTGGCGCGGGTGCGCCGGACGCGCGTGTTGGCGTAAGCGTCGAGCAGGGTGGCCTGGCCGGCCGGGCGGCCGTTGTGCAGCACGGGGATGGGCCGCGCGCGGGGCAGGCTGGGATCGTGCAGCAGGGTGATGTTCTCGCCGACCAAGGCGGCCTCGACCTCGTACAGGGTGGCGTTGAGGCTGACGGTGCGGTCCTTGTTGACGCGCCGCTTGAGGCGGAAGCGGAAGAGGGTGTCGAGATCGGTTTGGGGGGCGATCTGGCGGATGTTGGCGGCGTCCCTGGCCCAGCGCTGGAGCGGGCTGTCGCCGTCCAGGCCGCGGTGCGGGCTGAGATGGTACTCGCCCTCGACCCAGGCGGCCAGGCGGGCGTTGAGCGCGTCCAGCGAAGCCGTGTCGGCGGCGCTGAGGGAAGGCAGCAGCTGGGCCCTGCAGGTCCTGAAGAATCTCTCGATCTTGCCCTTCCCCTGAGGCTGTCGAGGCCTCGCATGGATGAGTTGAATGCCGAGCGTGGCGCAGATCACGGCCAGGTGCTGGCAGCGGTAATTGCTGCCGTTGTCGACGTACAGGCGCGTGGGCAGGCCGCGCTTGCGCAGGGCCTGCTTGAAGACCGGCAGGAACGTGGCGGCATTCTCCGAGAGGGTGAAGGCGGCGTGGGGCACCAAGCGCGTGGCGTCGTCCAGGAAAGCGATCAAGTAGGACTTGGCGCGCCGCCGCCGGTCGCTGCCGTCGCAGCCGACCTTGGGGCCGTGCAGCACGTCGCTCATCCACATCTCGCCGCCGCGCTGGTAGCTGAAGCGGCGGCGGTCCTTGCCAGCGGCCGCTTCGGGCGCGCTCTGCAGCAGCCCCTCGCGGCGGAACAGGCGATAGATGCTGGCCGGCGCCAAGCTCACCTCGGGCGGGACCTGGGCGCGGGCTTGGCGGATGACCTCGCGCACCGACAGTTGCGGCGCGCGCTCTTTGATCTCCACCAGCAGCTCGGCCACCTGCGGCGGCAGTTGGCGCGCCCGGCCGCGGTCGGCGCGCAGTTTGGGATACAGCGCGTCGAAGCCGCCGCGCTCGTAGTGCGCGATCCAGTCGCGCATGGTCTCCAAGGCCACGCGCCGGCGGCGGCTGCCGGGGATCTCGTGCTCGCGCTCGGCCTTGGCCCGCAGCAGCCGCCGGCGCTCGGGCGAGCCGGGCGGCGCCGACAGCGCCTCCGCAATCACGCTGTAGCGGAACAGGGCCACTGCGCGGCGGTGGTCGTGGGTGGTGTCAGACATGGCGATTCCTCTCAGGGCGGGGCCGCCGGGCGGCCTTTTGCCCCACGCTAGGCGGTCTCCGGCGGCGGGTCTAGCCCCTGCGCGTGTGGGGCGTGGGCCGCTGCGCCCCGGCCCGCCGCATTCCACCGCCGCTGGAAGCCGACCGGGGCTGGCAGCGACCCCAGCGACGGCCCCGCCAGCACCCGCAGCTGCGCTAGCAGCGACTCGCCGCCGAAGCGGGCTCCGAACGCCTCCAGCGTCGGGTCCAGCTGCCCGCACTGCTGCGGACAGACCGTGCTCACGGCTGTCAAGAACGCCCGCACCGCCAGCACCCGCCGCCGCAGCCAGCGCATCGCCCCGATCAGACCGATGTAATCCGGGCGCAAGCGGTTGGCTGCCGCGGACTGGCTCCGCGCCCGGCCGGCCTCGCGCACCGCACCCTCGATCTCGGCCAGCGTCCCGCTCCAGTGCGCCGCCAGGCATTTCGGCAGCAGGCTGACCGTCTGGCCCGATTGCGGGCACAGGTAGCGCCGCACGCGCGCGCCAGCGGGGAACTTGCGCCCGTAGGTCCCGTGCGGCACCAAGCGACAGCCGCCCCGGGCGTGGTACGGACACGCAGGCGGACTTGCATCCCACCACGCTTTGCGCTTAACGTAGTCTGCGGCGGTGAGATCGGTATCGTAGAGGAACTGGATACGCCGTCCGGGCCCGGCGAGGTCTAGTCGTGCGGGCCACCTTATTCCACCCGACCAGCCCCGCGCAGCGCAATCCGCTGCGCCCGCCAGGCTGCTTGCACAGACCGCTCGGCGGCCCTCCCCAATCCCCTCGACCGCCCTTGCAGGCACCCATCGGCCGGGCCCTAATCCGGGCCGGGCCCGACCCCACCGCCGACACTCCCGCTCGTAATCGAGCCGGCCTTGCTACTGCCGGAATGAATCTAGGAAGTCACCCCATCCCCGCGCCACATTGCCTCGCTTTCTCACCCAATCCGTCTCGCGACAATGTGACACAAAACCCCGACGATTTATCGAATTAGTCTGAAAAACAACACCCCGCCAGGTCGACCGCATCGCCCACTTCGCCCTCGCCGCCGCAGCCTGCGCCCAGGCTCGCCAGGTCTCCGCCGAGCAACTCGAACAGGCCTGTGCCGAGGTGCGCCTGTGACCCCCTTCAACGACCCTTGGCGCGAACGCGCCGCGCAGGTGCGCGACGGCTCGCTCGAACCGCTCGCCGTCCAACTCGGCTACCGCAAGGATCCCGCCAACCCGGCCCGCTGGAAGCGGCCCGGCTCCGTGCTGAGCATCCGCGGCGCGCAGTTCTTCGACCACCGCCAGGGGCGCGGCGGCGGTGGTGCCATCGATCTCGTCATGCACGTGCGCGGCTGCCGCTTCCGCGCCGCCGTCGAGTTCCTCGAACGCCACGGCGGCCTCCCCCAGCCTGCGCCTGCCACCCCGCCCGCTCGCCGCCACGGCTTGCGCCTGCCACCCCCCGCAGACCGCCTCTGGGACCCCGTGCGTGACTTCCTGGCCACCGCCCGCGGGCTCGACCCCGCCCTGCTCGAGCGTTGCCGCCAAGAGGGCATCCTCTACGCCGATTCCCGCCGCAACGCCGTCTTCGTCTGTCGCGACCGCCACCAACATCCCGTCGGCGCCGAGCTCGTCGGCACCCGCCCGGCTCCCGACGGCCGCACCTTCAAGGGCATGGCGCCCGGCTCCCGCAAGGCCCGTGGCGGCTTCTGGCTGCCGGCCAACATCGACGATCTCGATGCCATCCTGCTCGACGAGAGTGCCCTCGACGCCCTCGCCGCGCTCCGCCTGCTGGCTCCCACTTTGCCACCCGATACCCTGCTCGCCTCCACCGCCGGCATCGCGACCTCTCTCCCGCCCTGGCTGCAAGCCTTCCGCGCACCGCGCATCCTGTGTGCCTACGACGCCGACCGCGCCGGCGACCAAGCCGCCGACTCCCTCCGCCGCCACACCCCCCATTGCAGCCGCCTCCGGCCGGTCGGCGCCAAGGACTGGAACGATCTGCTGCGCCGCTCCCAGCCACGCTAGCTGTCCCTATTCACCCCCATCGACTGCCCGATCGCACCCCCGCGACCCGGCTACAACACGCCGCCTATCTCTACTTCCGGAAAACCTCCGCCGTCGACTCCCTTCCCCGACCGCACCGCCGCTGATTGCCCTTAACTCCCTCCTGCAGTAGCGAATCTACTTGAAAAATTTCTCCACTACAGCAGGAAATAATCTGAAAAAGTCCGCACGAATCTATCTGAAATTCAACAAGATAGCTGCGTAGCAGGCCCCTGTCCGCCTTACCCAGCTTCCAGTACGCGAAGCGCCGCAGCACCCGTGAGAGATGCTCGTAGGCCTGCTTGCGCTCCAGTGCCAGGGTGGCCCCCGGCGGGGTGCTGGCGAGGAACTGGCGCACATCGTCCAAGCTCTTGTGAGTTTCCAAATCGAGCTGCAAGATCACCCTCCGATGATCCCCACACCCCTTCTAGGGCCCCCTTCATGCTCATTTCACGTTGGAAACAAGCCCTCCGTTCATGCTCATCTCTCATTGGAAGAGACTTGTAGTTGACCATGGTCATGACCATGGTATAATTTGACACGTCTCGCTGTAGGGAGCGACCGATGGAAAGCGCCGCCGACAAGCTCGACAACCCTGTGACCATGAAGGCATCGGAATTCAAGGCCAAGTGCCTGCAGCTAATGGACGAAGTGGCTGCACGTGGCGGCGAGGTCATAATCACCAAGCACGGTCGTCCGATCTCCCGATTAGTGCCTTACCGGACGAAGCCCTCCACGCTCTTCGGCATTGACAGGGGTCGCATCCAAATCTTAGGCGACATCGTCGGGCCGGTCGATGTGGCTTGGGAAGCCGAGACTGATCCCGACCGTAGCGTGGCTCCGTGATATTGCTTGACACCCACGTATTGCTCTGGCTACGCACCGGGGACGCTCGCCTTGGGAGCCTTGCGCTGCGCGAGATCGACCGGGCGTGGCACGTCGGCGAGGTCGCCGTGTCTGCCATCACTTTCTGGGAAGTGGCAATGCTCCACCAGAAGAGGCGGATCGCCTTCCCGGGGGACGTGTCTCTGTGGCGTCGAGAGCAGTTGGAGCAGGGGCTCGTCGAAGTGCCTGTTGACGGCGAAGTAGGGATTCGGGCCAACAGCTTGGCCGCCTTCCACGGAGACCCTGCTGACCGGATCATCATGGCCACCGCCCTAGACGGGCGCCGGCTGCTGACAGGAGATCAGAGGATTCTTGCGTGGGGCGGAAATCTGGACCGCCTGGACGCTCGCAAGTGACCGCGCGGAGAACGGTCCGCTGGAGCTTCGCGTCGGAGCTAGGTCAGCCCTGATGGCCGGGAGTGGTGAGGCGGCGTGCTGCGGTGGGCGCAGCCGGGGACTCCATTGCCTAGCGACGATTATGCTTGCCCCCCACCGGATCGGTGGTGACGGCGACTATGGCTGGGAGCAGGGCTCGTTCGCGGGTCCACACGCCTAGGGTGTGGAGACTTGGTTCATCCGCGGCATTTCGGCAGGTGCCGCCACCTACGCGTTCCGGCAGGCTGCAGTCTACAACTACCTCACCCACAATCTGATCGAGGCAGTCGAGTTGGAGGCCTTGGCACAAGTGGTTGTCGAAGGCTAGTGGGACGAGACATTCATGAAGCAAGTCCAGCCCCCTGGGCCGACCCCGGCCTGATCGGTCGCGTCCCGTTGGCTGCTTCAATACTGCCGTCACTGCTATCCGCAGCGGCCTCGGGTAGCTCCCCGTCGTCGCTGCCAGCCAGTCCGGCGGCTCGGACCGGACGGCACGGATGCTGGACGAGAGTCGACTCGATGCCGGGCAACCAGCAGGCACGGCTGCGAGGTTCCCGAAGTAGGACAAGTCGTCTTTCTGCAATATATGGCCATATAGTTGGGAGTGTAGCTGTCATGACGATCAAATCCACATACTCCCTTGACGTTGGCACAGTCCGCACGCTGGAAGGGTTAGCGCGTCTCTGGAACGTCTCGAAATCCGAGGCGCTTCGAAGAGCGATCCGTAACGAAGCCGAGCGGCAGCCATCACGAGCAGAGTCGAGGTTGCAAGCCCTTCGGGCGCTCCAAGAATCAGTCGCGGCCCGAGACCTCGATTTGTATGCGTGGGAACGCCAAGCGGGCGAGATTCGGAGCGCGTCCTCTCGGCGACTCTCCGAAGAACCGATATGATCCGGTTGGACGCGAGTTTTCTGATCCGCATGCTGAAACGCGGATCGGCGGAGGCTCGGTTTCTAGAGGTCGCAGACCCGGAGGAGCCAGTGGTGGTAAGCGCCGTTGCTTGGACCGAGTTCCTATGCGGCCCGATAGAGCCTGCGGAGGAAGAACTCGCATTGCGAATCGTGGACGGCCATCGCGACCTCACCTTCGAACACGCTGGAATCGCCGCTCGTCTCTTCAACGAGTCGGGCCGTCGTCGCAGCTCACTCTCGGACTGCCTGATCGCGGCTGCCGCAATCCATGATGGCGCACGCTTGGGGACGGCGAATCTCGCCGACTTTCGTCGCTTTGCAAGCGCCGGGCTGAAACTGGTTTGAAGTAGGGCAACAGTTGGGCGCGAAGCCGACGAGCCGTGCGCTCTGAACCTATAGGAGCGGCACCTCCTTAGCGCGCGGGTCTGTCGTCCTTTCTCACCGACCGAGATCCAGAGCTGCTCGTCGCCATCACTCTCTCATCCAGTGCCTGCTGCATCTGTCGAGTAGTGCTCCGTCGTCCCTGCGAACCCGTCCGAAGCCGCGCGCCTCGCATCCGGCCGCTGTTTGCCTTCGAGGGCCTTTCGCTCTGCTTCCCGAGGTGCCGGCCTCCCTAATGCCGCCCTGCGCGGTGCCTGCAGGACCCCTCCATGCGGCCTGTGGGGGGCTGTCCAGTCGCCTAGCATCTTGGGCGCACAAGAAAAAAGGGCCGCGCCGAAGCGCGGCCCCTGAGAGGTCGAACTCGGTTGGAGGCGCGTAGCCTACCGGCCGAGCCTCAGCCCGATGCGGAAGAACCGTTCGTCGATGCCCTCTCGCCCGGTGTTGCGGATGCGATTCAGGATCATGAACGTCCCCAAACTCACGTTCCGGCTGTTTGGCCGCTCGAAATGAGGGGTGTTGGTCATGTTGGAGCCCTCGGCGCGGAACTGCAGGGTCACCCCTTCGCTGATCTGGAATTTGCGGAAAATCCCCATGTCAAGGTTGAAGAGACCAGGCCCGCGCACGCTGTTGGGGCCGCAGGTGCCGAAGCGAGCGCCCGTCGGCTGCGCGAACGCGCCGGGGTCGATCCACAGGCCGTTACTGCCCGCCTTGGCATTGCGCGGCTCGCCGACGCAGTCGGCGATCTGGGAGGAACCTGCGGCATTGAGATCGCCGGTATTCGCCTAGACAGAGAACGGCGTGCCCGTATACGCGCTCATTAGGCTGGTCGAATCTTGGATGGCGGCCCTGATGTTGCTGATTTCGAAACTCTCGGCGAGGCAATTGGGCGAATGGTACGGCTACTTGGTTGACACAGGGCCGATCCTACGTCCCGCGGCGCGGAGGTCTTCCAATTCGAAGGCCTCGATCAAAGTCGTCGCTTGACCAGCGCTTGTCTGGTTGCCTCCAATCACGAGCACGCGGTCGGCGACCGCGACGGCATCGGTGTGGCGCCTGGGGCTGATCTGCTGGTCGAGCCGATAGAGCGCTCCCGTACCGGGCTCGTACCTGTGAATCAAGTTCATGCGCTCGTAGTCGCCGAACAGGTAGATGGCGTCCCCGTCGGTCGCTAGCGAATGTGCGCTCAGCCCGAATGGAAGATCTTCGCGCCGCTCCCATTGCTCCGCTTCCGTATCGAAGACCATCACCGAACGCATGGCTGAACCGTCGTAGCCGCCTATCGCGTATAGCTGGCGGCCAAAGGCCACGATCTTCCCCTCGCGTGCGAGCGGCATATCGGCTAAGCGCTCCCATGCGCTTGCCTCCGGCGCAAGGCGCGCCGTCGCCGCCGAGTAGCGCCCACTCTCCGTGAGCCCGCCGACGGCATAGAGATCGTCGCCTGCAGCCACCATGCCGAGCGTTCTGACCGCTTCCGGAAGCGCCGGCAGTTCCCTAAACTGAAGTTCTGAAGGGATTTTCGGCATAACTTGTTGTTGTTCAAGCAGATGTGCTTGAACGAAATTGGCCTCTACTGCCTACAAGCCTACAGGCGACGAGCATGTGCGGGTTTAGATCTGGATTTCTTTCAGCATCTCCATGGCGCGGGCCTGCTGCGCATTCAGCTGCGTGTCCAGCTCGAAGTCGCACGGCTGCGGACCCCGCTCGCCCTGGCTCCGACAGTCGTTGCGCGCCACCCGCGCCAGATCCTCCAGCAGCGTCCGGAAACTGTGCGCCGGCGTGCCGTCCTCGGTCTGGCGCGTGGCTTTCTTCCGCCGTGCGCTAGCGGACGGCTCCGCCGGCGCCACCGGATCCCGCGTGCGCGTCTGCTCGGCCAACTCCTCGTCGGCAAACAGCAGCGGCCGCCAAGCCTCGCACATGTGCCACTGCACGTAGTAGGCCAGCATGCACAGAAACAGGTGCGCGCGCACCCGGTCGGCCAGCCGGTGGTGGATCGGGCGCACCTGCAGCTCGGCCGTCTTGAGCCCGCGGAAAGCGCGCTCGACGCGCGTGAGGGCCTTGTAGCTGCGCACGCAGTCGGCCGCCGACAGATCCGCCTGCGCCAGCGAGGTGCGGATCACGTAGACGCCATCCAGGGCGGCTTCGTGGTCGATGCTGGCGCGGTTGCGGTGGTAGTCGAAGCTGTCCTCGCCGATCTGGCACACGAAGTGCTTGCCGACTTTGTAGCGGTTCAGCACGGCGCCGACCCGCAGGCCGATCTGGGCCTCGCCCTGCAGGCGCCCGGCGGCGACGCTGGCGCGGATCGGCGCGAGCAGCTCTTCGGTGGCTTGCAGCAGCGACTGGCGCGTCTGGCGGCGCTGGGCCGCCAAGCGCGGGTTGCGGCAGGCCACCAGCCGCTCGTGCGGATAGTCCGGATGCTGCATGATCTCGAACAGGCCGACCTCGTCGCTGTGCTGCAGCTGGCCGGCCCGCTCCAGCTTGCGAATCGCGCCGCTGCGCAGCGCCGTGATCCAGTCGATGCCGTCCAGCTTGTGCAGCTCGGCCAGGCGGGCCTGCACCAGCATGCCGCGGTCGCCGACCAACACCAGGCGGCGCAGGCCGAAGCGCCGCTGCAGTTGGCGCACGGCCGGCAGCACGGTGCGCGGGTCGCCGACATTGCCTGCGAAGACATTGACCGCGACCGGGCGGCCGCGGCGGTCGCACAGCAGGCCGAAGTTGACCTGCAGCTTGCCCTTCTTGCCATCGCGGTTGTAACCGTAGCGGGCCAGCGGGCAGGCCGAGCCCTCGAAGTAGGAAGAACTCAGGTCCAGCAGAACGACACCGCCCTGGGCGAAGTGGCGGCGGGCCAGCTTGCCCTGGATACGCTGCTGGCGCTTGAGCAGCCAGTCCATGGCGGTGTACAGGTCCTCGGCGCTGGCCTCGCGCAGGTCGAAGTAATCGGGCAGGCTGGTGCCGTGCCACCAGCGGGCGGTGGAGAGCTTGGCCTGGGGGCGCAGGATGCGGGCGGCGATCATGGCGCAGACGAGGTCGCGCTGGCGGGATGGCTGGGCAGCGAGCAGGCGGGGGAGAGCGAGGCGGCGGAAGGCCTCCAGCACGGCCAAGACGGAGCCGTGGGCGCGCGAGCGGACGATTTGGAAGGAGTCGCAGGGGTCGCTCAGGGGCTGGCCGGCCAGATGGGCTCTCAGCAGGTCGATCGCGGAATCGGGCAGGTGGGAGAGATTGGCGAGGGTCTTTTTCTGGACCCTGCCATGGTCGTCGCGGAAGGAGCGGCGCAGGAGCTTGGAGTGGTAGGTCTTGCCGTTCTGGACGGAGCGGATGATGGCGACGTGCATGGAGGACATATCTAGTGCCTACAAGAGGAAGTCTAGCAAAGAACACAATCGTCTGTCAATGTAGTAAGTCGATGCGAGAATACCGGCAAGCAGCTCGCCGAGCCGAAAACAATATAGTGCCTACAATATGCAAAAACTCCCGAGCCGGAACTCGAACCTAAACGCAGTGCAATCAATGTCTTCCAGCGCGCCACGACCAAAAAACAGGCCAGAACTTCAGCCTAAAGGTTCCGCTCTCGAGGTCAAGGGACTCGCACGACGAGACTCGACCGCGCGACAACCCCACCTGGGTGCGACCGCCGCAGCTGACGATGGAGCCGTCCGCGAAAGCCGACCCGTGGTTCGCCCGCCGATGCAATCCGTTGCTGAAGTACTCCGACGTCAACGAGATCGGGTCGATGCGCTCGATCAGTGAGAGCAACCCGTCGTGCATGAAGTCGGGACCATTTCGCGCGCCTCTGGGGGACCCCCCGTACACGTAGACCCACGTGCCATCGGAGACGGCGGTTGGGCCGTAGCGAGGGACTAGGAGTTCGCCGCGGTTGGTGTCGACGTGAGACGTTTGCGGAAAGGCCGCGGCCGAGACCAGCACGGCGACCGATGCCACTGATGAACCGAGTCCAAGACCTCTGATCATCGACTTCCACCTCAGAATTGCAAAACCATCAATGGGCTGACGCGTGCGGCGCAGACGGCCGACCAGGCGCCCGCGGCCAGTTCGTCGAGGCTGTTGGATTGGCTGATCGTAGTTCTGATCAAGATGCGCCGATTTTACCGTTCGCGGCCTGAAAGCGAGCGGGAAGAGACTCGCCGCCTTGGCATGTAAGCTCTCGATAAGGTAGCCATACCCTTCCTGCAGGTCTTCTGGCCGAAGGAGCCGGACTTCCGGGGCTATGTCTCCGATTCGGCTGCCACCCCTCGATTCGTGGGCGAAGCCACCAACCGCGACTACCCTGCCGCCGTCCATGGCGCACACCTTTCTGGGCCGCAGGCCGCCGGGCAAGCCCTCAAAGGGGCATAGCAGCGTCTCGAAGCGAGACGGGAAGAGCGCTGATTCAACTAAAGACCACTTCGCAAGTGGCTACTAGGGAGGCGCGCGCCGACTGAGCATGGATCGGCCGCGTCGGATCGCTGCCTGTTGCTCGCTGGAATCAGAACCGCTCTTCGAAATTGACGTTGAAGAAGAACTCGCTGTTGTTGTCATCTTCGTGCCGGTCGAGGGACGGCGAATAGGTCTTGAACCAAACCTTGCTTTCAGGCTCGTCGAACTGAATGAGGCGAAGCCACCCGTTGCCGCCGTTCTCACGGGGTAACTACTCACCCCTCGGTTGGTGTCGAGGCGTGAGTTGGTGTCGGGCCATAGTCTTGTTCGAGCGTGGCGACAGCGTTGCCGGCGAGCGCGATTTGAATGGCGACCAGAGGATTGTAGCCGTGCGCTTCCATGGACTGCAGGTAGCCGGAGATGCGGGCATAGGCCTCGCCGTAGGCTAGCGTGCGAAAGCAGCCCGAGACTTTCATCTTGACTTTGGACATGCGCAGTCCGCGCTCGCCGGCGTTGTTCGTAAAGCTGACGTCGGGGTCGCTCAGGAAGCGCAGCACGGACTCTTCGTGCTGGGCGAGCCGCTCGTGCAGGTTGTGGGCATCGGATTTGGCGATTGGTCCGCGTTGGCCCTGTTTGCGGGGCGGCAGCGCGGGCAATTCCTTGCGGCCCTGGGTCAGGATGGTGCGGTAGCGCTTGCGCAGGGCCTTGCAGGCGGCTGCGCTGAGGGCCTTGCTCGGGCTGGCATTGACCAGGTGACAGGCCTGTTGCAGCAGGGCTTTCATCAGCCGCGCCCAGCGGTAGCCGTTGGACTCGACAATGAAGGTCAGTTCACGGATTAAGTGCGCCCCGCAGAGCTGGTGCCGGCAGTCGGCGTAGCTGAGGTAGGAGGCCCAGCAGTCGTGCACCAGCGTGCCGTGATAGCTGGGGATCAGGCCGATCGCCTCAATGGCGGCCTTGCCGCGCTTGGGATGCAGGAACTTCAGCGTCAGCGAGCCATCGGTGAGGATGTGCAGCCAATGGTTCTTGCGGTCCACGCGCAGGCCGGTTTCGTCGGCATGCAAGGCCGGAGCTGCCAGCAGGTGGGCGCTGGCGGCCTCTTCCCAAGCTTGCAAGGCCTGCTGCAGGCGGCGGATGTAGCCCAGGCAGGTGGCCTCGGACAAGCGCAGGCCGGAGATCGCCCGGACCAGTTCCACGACGCGCCGCAGGGAGAGCATATGGGCCACCAGCAGGTTGATGATGAACGCCTGCAGGCCGCTGCCATACTGGCGCGGGCCGGGCATGCTGGCGGGGAAGGCTGGCTTGCAGCGGGCCTGGCAGTCGGGGCATTGCTTGACCTCGGCGGTGACGCGCTGCTCGACCACCTGAAACACGATGTCGTACAGCACGCGGCGTTCGCGCTCGGTCGGAGCGACATCCGACAGATCGGCGCCACAGCTGTCACAGGCCGCCACGGTGAGCGTTTCCTCGGTGGTGACTCGCTGCAGGGTGGAGCAGCTGCGGTCTTCGGCCGGATTTGGCTTGCGGCCCGACTTGGCGCGCCGCGCGGTTTCGTCCTCGGCCTCCATCTGCGAGGGCGGGATGGAGGAGTTGCGGCTGGTTTTGCGGGTGGTCTTTTCCAGCAAGACCGTCAGCAGCAGTGTCAGCAAGGGCATCAGCGCCTGTAGCAGGGTGTCCAGCTCTGGCGGCACTTTGCCAGCCTTGCGGAGGGCCTCGAGCTTGTCTTGGAAGGCCTGCAGTTCGGCGCGCAGGGACTTGTCGTGGACCGTCGGCATCACTCGGCCTCGACCGCCATCAGGGCGGCCAGCACCGCCAGCCGCTCGCCCGGCTCCATGGCTGCGTAGCGCCTGCCCCAGTTGGCGGCCTTGCGCTTGATGCACTGCCGCTGCGTGCAGTTCTGGCCCGCGTAGGTGTGCCAGTGCGGGCGCCCCGGGGCGAAGTTGCACCACAGCTTCTCGGTCTGCGTGCGGATTCCGGCGAAAATGAACGCTCAATCCGAAGGAAAGTGAACGCTCGTTCCGATTCAAAGTGAACACTCAATCCGAAGGAAAGTGAACACCTCGGAGCGAAGCGACGCGGCCGGTTTCAGAATGCGCTTCCGGAGGCACCTCCGTCAAGTGGATCCCCGTGCATACGGGGAGAATCAGTCATCATCATCTCGTCTTTCCTTCCTTACTGTCCGCTGCGGACGACGAGGGGGATGCGCCTAGCGGCGGCCGCCCTGCCTGTTCCAAATTCGGGCAGGCACGGCCCGGTGCGTGGCCGGGCCTGTGCTGCCAGTAGTCTTCGCAACGCCCGAGGTTGAATTCCAAGTGTTGCCAGTAGGCCGCCGGGAAGCGCTCGCGCTCGACTTCGCGGAGCAGCGGTTCGAAGTAGGCCAAGCTGCGTACCGGCGGCGCGGCGGGCCGCTCGATCAGGGCCATGGACTTGCGCACGCAGCCGAGCAGGATCGCCCGGCGGACCGTTTCCAAGGGCACGCCCGAGGCGTGCCAGTCGGCGGCCCGACGCTCGTCGGCGGGGCCGAATCCTGCCTGCACGCAAGCGGGTGAGAGGAAGGCCTCTCGCACGGCCTCGACATAGGTCCCGGCCGCGCCCTCCGGGCGGGCTGGCGGCGGGGCCTGCGCGGCGCGATAGGGCCAGTAGGCGTCGCGCACGGCCAGCACCGAGCGGCGGTGCTGGTTGGGAGCGGTTTCCAGGTCGCACACGCCGGCGCGGACCAGTTCGCGCAGATGGCGTCCCAGGGCGCTGCGGCTCTTGCCCAGCCGGCGCGCCAGCGCGGCGCGCTCGAAGGCCAGCCGGCCCGTGGCGCGTTCGGCCTGCAAACAGACGTGGGCGTAGAGCTTGAACGCACCGTCGGAGAGTTCGCCCAGCGCTCGCTCGAATTCCGCCCCGGCGGCGAAGAAGCCGCCGCGGCGCTTGAGCCGGTAGCCCGCGCTCATGCCGGCCCCTCTTCGCCGGCCGTGATCTCGGCCCGGCCGCGGACCTTGCGCAGCGACTCTCCCTGCAACTCGAAACGGTGCGCGTGATGCACCATGCGGTCCAGAATCGAGTCCGCCACGGTCGGGTCGCCGATCGGTCCGTGCCAGCGGTCGGTCGGCAGTTGCGAGGTCAGGATCGTCGAGCGCAGCCGGTAGCGGTCGTCGCAGATGTCGAGAAAGTCGCGCCGCTCCAACTCGCTCATCGGTGCCAGGGCGAAGTCATCGACGACCAGGGCGTCGATCTTGGCCAGTTTCGCCAGCAGGCGCGACAGGCTGCCCTCGGCGCGCGCGCCGTGCAGTTCCCGGAACAGTTGCGGCGCTCGGGTGTACAGGGCGCTGAAGCCGTCCCGGCAGGCTCGCTGCGCCAAGGCACACGCCAGAAAGCTCTTGCCGATTCCGCTGGGGCCGACCAGCACGACGTTCTGCTTGCGACGCAGCCAGGCCGACTCGTGCGCCAGGCTCATCCAGCGAGCCCGTTCCAGCCCGCGCGGATGCCGGAAGTCGATGTCCTCCAGGCAGGCCTGCTGCTTCAGCTTCGCCAGCGCCAGCCGCCGCGTCAGCGCCCGGCTTTCCTTCCACGTCCACTGCGACTCCACCAGCAGCGCGAAGCGCTCCTCGAATGCCAGCTCGCTCGCCGCCGGATCCTCCAGCTGCCGCCGGAACGCCTCCGCCATCCCGTTCAGCCGCATCCCGTACAGCTGCTCTAACGTCGGTTGCATCAACATGTTGGCTCCTCCCCAGGGCCGCTCGCGGCCCCCTCCCCGTAATACTCGCCACCGCGGATGTTGCCGTGCTCGACCGGCTTGCTGCCATTGGACGGCTCGCCCTCCAGCGGCTGCCGCTCCGCCCGGCTCGCCAGGATCGCCTTGAGGCTGGCGTAGCTCACCGTGCGGTAGTGCAGCGCCCGCCGCGCGGCCGCTTCCATCCGCTCCTCCCCGCATTGCCGTGCCAGGCGGATGATGCCCAGGCAACTGCCGTAGCGCTCCTGCGGGAAGCGACTGCGCTCCAGCAATTCCGCAACCACCCGCGCCGTGCTCGGACCCACCGTTGCGGCCCATTGCTGCATCCGCTCCGGCGGCCACTCGCCGTGCTCCCGATGGGATTTCGGACGGTGCCCCGGCTCGGTGGTGAACCCGCCCTGTGTCCGGCTGCGCGCATGCGCGGCCACCCGCCGGCCCTGGTGCAGAACTTCCACGCACTGCGCGCTCAGGCGCACCTCCACCTGCTCCCGCACCAGCTCGCACGGCACCGAGTAGCGATGCCCGTCCACGGCCACGTGGTAGTCGATGTTCACGCGCGCCAGCTTCCAGGCGGCGTACTCGTAGCGCCGGGCCGGCAGCGGCCGCAGCGCCGGACGGTCCAGTTGCTCGAACAGCTCCCGGCGCGACTCCGGCCGCTTCTGGAACGGCTTCGCGTTCAATTCCGCCCGCCGCTCGCGCAGCGCCTCGTTGAGCTCAGCCAGGCTTGTGAAACGCTGGTGCCGCAACGGCTCGAGCAGGCCCTGCTCGACCAGCTGGACGCATTTCTCGACCTTCGCTTTATCTTTGGGACGAAACGGCCTCGCGGGCACGATCGCCATCCCGTAGTGGCGCGCCATGTCCCGATAGCTGCGGTTCAGGACCGGCTCGTAGCGGCAAGCGCGCGTCACGCCGGACTTCAGGTTGTCCGGCACCCACGTGTTCGCCGCCCCGCCGAAGTCCTCCAAGGTGTGCACATGCGCGCTAATCCAAGACTCGACGTCCTGGCCCCAGCTCGCCTCCGTGTAGAAGTACGAACTCGCCCCCAGCACCGCCACGAAGACGTGCGCCGGGCGCGGCTCGGCGCTCTCCACTAGGTAGATCGGCACCGTAGCGCCGGCGTAGTCGACGAAGATCCGGTCCCCGGCCTTGTGCTCCTGCAGCATCACCGGGTCCCGGCGCGTTTTCCAGTCCCGGTACAGCTCGCAGAACTGGCTGTAGCCGTACCCGTCCGGATGCTGCTCGCGATACTCCTGCCACACCAGCTGCAGCGTCAGATGCTTGCGCCGCGACAGTTGCTTGTGCACCGCCGCGAAGTCCAGCGCCTCGCGGCGGGCGCTCGGCCGCGCTCCCGCGGGCCGTCCGTACAGCCGCTGGTGCAACTCCGCCTCGTCCCAATCCGGCGGCAAGGGCCACTCCAGCCCGGCCTGCTCAGCCTGCCGCAGCAGCCTGTTGACCGTGCCCGTGGCCAACCCGCACGAGCGCGCGATCTCCCTTTGGGAACAGCCGCACTCGTGGCGCAACCTCAGAATCTCTTGAATCGTATGCATCGCTATCCGCGCTCTTGGCATGCGCAAACTCCTCCTCGGGGAGGAGCTCGTTCGCCCGTCACTCGGTCGCGACGCTCCGACCCTCTCCTAGCGGAGACGATCGGCGTTCACTTTCGATCGGAACAGGTGTTCACTTTCGATCGGAATCGGCGTTCATTTTCAATCGGAACGACTGTTCACTTTCCTTCGGAATCTGCAGTCTGCGTATTCTGATTGAAAAGGGTCACCGTTCTGATTGAAAAGGGTCACCGGCCTGAGCTTGGGGTCGAGTGCCGAGAGCGTGGCGACGATGGCGGGTGCAAGTGTCTTCCTGTCCCCATAGAGGACAGGAGGGCACGCGATGCCGAGGCTACCAATCGCCATGTTTGCAATCAAGGAAATCCTGCGCCTGCACCATGACGCAGGCCACACACAGCGGGAGATCTCCCGCGCCACCGGGGTGAGCCAGTCGGCCATCCAGCGCTTGCTGGGACGGGCCAGCCAAGCCGGGCTGGGCTGGCCGCTGGCCCGTCCCGCCGCCAGCGATGCGGAGTTGTATGCACAGTTGTACCCGTCGGCCGCTGGGCCAGCGAGGCACAGCCAGCCAGACTTTGCACATGTGCACGATCAGTTGCGCCGCTTCAAGCGCGTCACGCTGGAGCAGCTCTGGAGCGAGTACTGCGCGGCGAGCGAGCCGGGCCGCAGCTACAGCTACAGTCAGTTCTGCGCGCTGTACAAGCAGTGGCGCGCGAGTCAGGACGTGGTGCTGCACCACGATCACATGGCCGGCGAGCAGCTCTTCATTGACTACGCCGGCGATACGGCGACGGTGTACGAGCCGTCGGGGAGTTGGGAAGCTCAGATCTTCGTGGCCGTGCTCGGGCTGAGCGTGTACACCTATGCCGAGGCCTGCCGGAGCCAGGACCTGGAGAGTTTCCTGAGGGCGCATGTGAACGCGCTGCGCTTCTTTGGCGGGGTGCCGCGCGTGTTCGTGCCGGACAACTTGAAGGCGGCCGTGAGCGTGGCCGACCGCTACGAGCCCGCGGTCAACCGCAGCTACGCCGAACTGGCGCAACACTATGGCGCGGCGGTGCTGCCGGCGCGAGCGGGCAAACCGCGTGACAAAGCGGCCGTGGAGGCGGCCGTGCTGGGGGTGGAGCGGGAGTTGCTCACGCCGCTGTTGCGGCAGCAGCGCCGCTGCTGCAGCCTGGCAGAGTTGAACGAGGCGCTGCGGGAGGGCTTGGCGGCCTACAACGCCAAGCCGTTCCAAAAGCGCGCGGGCTCGCGCCAGAGCGTGTTCGCCAGCCTGGAGCGGCCGGCTTTGCTGGCCTTGCCGGAGCGCGACTACGAATTCGCCGCATGGCTGACGGCGCGGGTCAACGTGGACCATCACGTGACGGTGCGCAAGTGGCACTACTCGGCCCCGGCCAGCCTGCTGCGCAAGCAGGTCGACGTGCGCCTCAGCGCGCACAGCGTGGAGTTGTTCCATCGCGGCGAGCGGGTGGCGCTGCACCGCCGCGAGCGCGGCAAGGGCGGCTACAGCACCATCGAGCAGCACCGCCCCAAGGCCCACCGCGAGCACTTGGGCTGGCCGCCGGAACGGATCGTCGAGTGGGCTGCAAAAGCCGGCCCGGAGACGGCTCGGCTGGTGCGCGAGCTGATGGCTTCCAAGACACACCCGAGCGAGGCCTACAGGCCCAGCCTGGGGATTATCCGGCTCGGCAAGCACTACGGCAGCCAGCGCTTGGAGGCGGCCGCCAAGCGCGCGCGGGCGCACGGCGAGTGCAGCTACAAATGCGTCAAGCAGATCTTGCAGCGCGGCCTGGACAGCCAGCCCGGCGAGCCGGAGCAGGTCTCGGCCCAAGCGCCGGTCGAGCACGGCAATATCCGCGGGCCGGAGTATTTCCGCGCCGCGGCCCAGCGGGCCGGCCAGGCCAAGGAGGGCGCAGCATGTTGATCGAGCCGATTTTGGAACAACTCTACCAACTGCGCCTCAACGGCATGGCGGAAGCCTTCCGCCAGCAGCTGGCCGACCCGGGCGCGGCCGAGCTGAGCTTCGAGGAGCGCTTCGGCCTGCTGGTCGACTCCCAGCACAGCTGGAAGCAGAGCCGCGCCTTGACGCGGCGGCTGGCGCTGGCCAAGCTGCACATGCAGGCGACGCTGGAAGACGTCGACTACCGCCACCCGCGCGGGCTGGAGCGGTCGCGCTTCGTCAGCCTGGCGCACGATTCGCGCTGGGTGCGCAACAAGCACAATGTGATCCTGACCGGCCCCTCCGGGGTGGGCAAGACGTATCTGGCCTGCGCCTTGGCGCACAAGGCCTGCCGGGACGGCTACAGCGCGCTCTACAAGCGTTGCACGCAACTGTTCCGGGACCTGCAGGCGGCCCACGCCGACGGCAGCTTCCCGCGCCTGCTGGACCGCCTGGCGCGCACCGACGTGCTGGTGCTGGACGATTTCGCGCTGACACCGCTGAGCGACTCCCAACGGCGCGACTTGCTGGAAATCTGCGACGACCGCTTCAACCTGCGCTCGACGGTGCTGACCTCCCAGCTGCCGCCCGCCAGCTGGCATGCGCAGATGGGCGATCCGACCATGGCCGACAGCATCTGTTGAATTTCAGATAGATTCGTGCGGACTTTTTCAGATTATTTCCTGCTGTAGTGGAGAAATTTTTCAAGTAGATTCGCTACTGCAGGAGGGAGTTAAGGGCAATCAGCGGCGGTGCGGTCGGGGAAGGGAGTCGACGGCGGAGGTTTTCCGGAAGTAGAGATAGGCGGCGTGTTGTAGCCGGGTCGCGGGGGTGCGATCGGGCAGTCGATGGGGGTGAATAGGGACAGCTAGCGTGGCTGGGAGCGGCGCAGCAGATCGTTCCAGTCCTTGGCGCCGACCGGCCGGAGGCGGCTGCAATGGGGGGTGTGGCGGCGGAGGGAGTCGGCGGCTTGGTCGCCGGCGCGGTCGGCGTCGTAGGCACACAGGATGCGCGGTGCGCGGAAGGCTTGCAGCCAGGGCGGGAGAGAGGTCGCGATGCCGGCGGTGGAGGCGAGCAGGGTATCGGGTGGCAAAGTGGGAGCCAGCAGGCGGAGCGCGGCGAGGGCGTCGAGGGCACTCTCGACGAGCAGGATGGCATCGAGATCGTCGATGTTGGCCGGCAGCCAGAAGCCGCCACGGGCCTTGCGGGAGCCGGGCGCCATGCCCTTGAAGGTGCGGCCGTCGGGAGCCGGGCGGGTGCCGACGAGCTCGGCGCCGACGGGATGTTGGTGGCGGTCGCGACAGACGAAGACGGCGTTGCGGCGGGAATCGGCGTAGAGGATGCCCTCTTGGCGGCAACGCTCGAGCAGGGCGGGGTCGAGCCCGCGGGCGGTGGCCAGGAAGTCACGCACGGGGTCCCAGAGGCGGTCTGCGGGGGGTGGCAGGCGCAAGCCGTGGCGGCGAGCGGGCGGGGTGGCAGGCGCAGGCTGGGGGAGGCCGCCGTGGCGTTCGAGGAACTCGACGGCGGCGCGGAAGCGGCAGCCGCGCACGTGCATGACGAGATCGATGGCACCACCGCCGCCGCGCCCCTGGCGGTGGTCGAAGAACTGCGCGCCGCGGATGCTCAGCACGGAGCCGGGCCGCTTCCAGCGGGCCGGGTTGGCGGGATCCTTGCGGTAGCCGAGTTGGACGGCGAGCGGTTCGAGCGAGCCGTCGCGCACCTGCGCGGCGCGTTCGCGCCAAGGGTCGTTGAAGGGGGTCACAGGCGCACCTCGGCACAGGCCTGTTCGAGTTGCTCGGCGGAGACCTGGCGAGCCTGGGCGCAGGCTGCGGCGGCGAGGGCGAAGTGGGCGATGCGGTCGACCTGGCGGGGCAGGCCGCGCGAGGCCTGGAAGAGGGCCTCGAGGGCATTGGGCTCGAACAGCGGCAGGTCGCAGCCGGCCAGGCGCAGGCGGTGGGCGAGGTAGGGTTCGAGTTCGTCGCGGGCGAGGCCGGCGAGCTGGTGCTGCACGGCGATGCGCTGGCCGAGCGATTCGTGCACGGCCATGGCGAGGCGCTTGCGCAAGGAGGACAGGCCGGACAGCAGCAGGCACAGGCAGCGCTCGGCATCCATCTGGAAGTTGGTGAGCAGGCGGAGCTCCTCGAGCACGTCGTTGCGCAGGTTGTGGGCCTCGTCGATGATCAGCACGGGCAGCTGGTGGGCCTCGCGGGCGAGGCGGGCGATTTCCTCGCGCAGGGCGCGGAAGGCGGGAGCGCGGGAGCGCTCCGGCTGCAGGCCGAGTTCCCAGGCCAGGGTCTGGTACATGTCCAGCACCGAGCCGGTCGTGAGCGCGACGTAGGCGACGCGGAAGAGGCCGGGGTGCAGGCTGGCGGCGAACTGGCGGCAGGCGGTGGTCTTGCCGCAGCCGACCTCGCCGGTGAGCAGGCCGATGCCGCGCAGTTCGAGCAGGTGCTGCAGGCGGGTCTGGGTCTCGATGCCGGCCTGGGCGGGGAACAGCTCGTCGGTTTCGGCGGGGGTCTGGAAGGGGTAGCGGGTGAGGGCGAAATGCTGTAGGTAGGTCATTGCCGGGGAGGCTCCTGGGAGGTGTCCGGGCGCTCGAGCGCGCTCAGGCGCAGCGGCGGGGCCGGGGCGCTGGCGTCCGCGCTGCGGTCGTCGGCAGCGTCAGCGGCATCCTCGGAGCGCGGGTCGGGGGTGCGTCGGATGAGGGCGTTGGCGTGTGCGTCGAGCAAGGTCGCGCAGCCGGCCGCGCGGCCCTGGTGCAGGACCGGGACGGGCCGTCCGGGCGGTGCGGCGGGATCGACCAGCAGGACGATCCGCTGCCCGACCAGTTCGGCGCCCACCTCGTAGAGGCGGCCCTGGAAGCTGACGGTGCGGTCCTTGGCGACGCGGCGGCGGTGCTGGAAGCGGAAGATCGTGTCGAGCTCGTCGTCGGGCGGGGCCGGGCGCAGGCGGCTGGCGGCCAGCGCCCATTGGTCGAGCGGGGTGCGCTGGTGGTCGAGGCCGCGGTGGGGAGTGCGGTGGTACTCGCCTTCGATCCAGGCCCCGAGACGGCGGTTGAGGGCGTCGAGGCTGGCGCTCGCGGTCTCGTCCAGGGTCGGCAGGAACTGGGCTCTGCAGGTCCTGAAAAAACGCTCGATTTTCCCCTTTCCCTGCGGCGCGTAAGGTCTCGCATGGATCAAATGGATGCCAAGGCTGGCGCAGATCACGGACAGGTGGCGGGAGCGGTAGGAGGCACCGTTGTCGCAGTACAGTCTCTGCGGGACGCCGCGTTTGAGCAGGGCCTGGCGCAAGACGGGCAGGAACGCCTCGGCGCTTTCGGAGAAGGCGAAGGCGGCGTGCGGGATGACGCGCGTGGCATCGTCAATGACGGCCAGCAGGTAGGCCTTGCGCCGCCGCCGCCGGTCGTCGGGATCGCTGCCGACCTTGGGGCCATGCATGCAATCGGCCATCCACAGCGCGCCCGCGTCGGGGTAGCTGAAGCGGCGCCGGTCGCGGCCGTCGGGACGGTCCTTGGCCGGCCCCGTCAGGCCCTCTTGGCGCAGCAGGCGGTAGACCGTGGCCGGGGCCAGGGCGGTCGTCGCGGGCACGCTGCCGCTGGCCCGCGCCTGGCGGATCAGCGCGCGCACCGACAGCCGGCGGTTGGCCTCCTTGAGGCGCACCAGCAACTCGCAGACCGCTGGCGGCAGGCCGCGCGGCTGGCCGCGATCCTGGCGCCGCTTGGGGTACAGCGCGTCGAAGCCGCCGTCTTCGTACAAGCCCAGCCAGTCGCGGATGGTGGTGATGGCGACGCGCGTGCGACGGCTGCCGGGAATGGCGTGCGCGCGCCCGGCCTTGTCGCGGATCAGGGCCCAGCGCTGGGCCGATCCTGGCGGCAGGCACAGGATCTCCGCAATCACGCTGTAGCGGAACAGGGCGATCTCGCGCCGGAGGTCTGGGAGCTTGTCTGGCATGCTGGCGGGTCCTGGCGAGCCGTGCGGGCGGCCCGCTCTCCCGACTCTAGGCAGGCCGGCCGGGCGGCGAGCGGCCCGTCGCGTGTTGCACGGGCTGAGACGCCGGTTTGACCGCTGGAATCCGTCGCGAAAACCCGACCGGGACCGGCAGCACCGCCAGTTCTGTGGCCGCGACGGACCGCAGCGTGACCAGCACCGCAGCCGTGCCCAGAGCGCTCCCGAACGCCTCCACGGTCGGCTCCACACGCCCGCAACTCTCCGGCAACAGGGTCGTCAGCAGCGCCAGGCACAGCCGCACGCGCTCGACGCGCCGGGCGACCCAGCGCCGCGCCCCGGCCATCCCCACGTAACGCGACGAGTGCAGTCGCTTCCACCCGCCGCGCGGAAAGCCGGGCTGGACGGCCGCTCGGACCACCTGCTCGACCTCGGCCAATGTCCCGGGCAGGTGCGCTGCCAGACAGTCTGGCAACAGGCTCACCGTCTGCCCGCTCTGCGGGCATCGGAACCGCCGCACCCGCACGCCCTCGGGGATCTTGCGGGCGTAGCTGCCGTGGGGCCGCAGCTGGCAACCGCCCTGCTGGTGGAAGGGGCAGGCCGGCACGCTTGCATCGCGCCACGCCTTGCGGCTAATGTATTCCTCGACGGTGAGGTCTGTGTTGTAGCGAACTTGGAAAGCGCCGTCCACGGCCCGGCGAGCTGAGATCGCGCGGGCCACCCTATTGAACCGGGCCGCCTCCGCGCATGCAACCGCGCCGCGAACGGCCCGGTCCCCTGTCGCACCCGCACGGCGGCCACACAGCGCTTCAGCAAACCCTCTGCCGCTCCGGATTAATCCGATTCTTCAGCAATCCGGAATCGAATTAATGCGACAAATCCTCGCGTTGTTTCACTGAAATATTGTGAAAAACAACAGCATCCTGGACCGCTTGGTGCACGTGGCGCACAGCTTCCCGCTGGAGGGGGAATCGCTGCGCAAGACGCAGGCCGCGCAACGCCTGCAAGAGGATCGCCAGCAGGAGGACGCGACATGAGAGAGCGTTTCCACATCAAGCCCTCGGCCGGTGCGTTCTTCGCGGCCGGGGAAGGTTTCGAGCGGGCGCTGGGAGTGCTCTCCGACGCGGCCTTCAAACTCTTCGCGCACGTGTGTCTGCGAGCCCGGCGCCCGGCCGGCACGCTCGAGTTCGAGCGGGCCGAGCTGGCTCGCCAGCTGGCCAAGAGCCACTCGACTGTGGGGCGCTGCTTGCAGGAACTGGTGCGCCAAGGGGTCTGCCGGATCGAGCCCGCTCCCAACCAGCACCGGCGCTCGCGGCTGACCGTCTGTGCGCGTTTCTGGCCCTATGCCGCGGTCGACTCCGAGTTGGCCCCAGCGGCCGATCCCGCCGCCAACTATGTCGCCAGCGTGCGCCAGGCCTTCTTGCAGCCCAGCTGCGTGCAGGGCCGCTTCAACTCCGCTGACGAGTGCCTGGCGCGGCACTGGCACAGTTCCGCAGTCCCGCTGGAAACCGCCCGCAACGCCATCCTGCTCGGCTGCGCGCGCAAGTCCATCACACTGCTCGCACAGCCGGCCGGGCTGCCGATTCGCAGCCTGCACTACTTCCAGCCACTGCTGGAAGAGGTGCTCGCCGCCACCCCGCAAACCTACCCGCCACAGTACTGGCAGCACCTGCGCCAGCACTTGCTGCGGTGTGAGCAACATTGGGCGCGCAACGGAGGCTGGCCAGGGAGCCCGCCTGCCCGCCCAAATTTGACACAGGCAGAGCCGCAGCCCCGGCCACTCGACGCGGCCGCCGCGGACACAGGAGGAACAGAATGATGATGATGTCCCATCTTCCCGGGAACCGGGAATCCATGCAAGGAGGTGCCTCCCTGATGGCATACTAGGATCCGTCAGCGTCGCTGCGCTCCGAACTGACCCTTTTCGTCAGAACAGTGATTCTTTTCGGCCAGAACGCTGACCCTTTTCCTTCGGATTACTGACCCTTTTCGCCAGAATCCGCACGGTCACCACCCCGGCCTGGTTCATCACCTGCAGCGACAGGCTGTGCCAGCCTTGCAGCGCTCGCTCGTACAGTGGCGAGGGATAGCCGGAGATCATCACCTGGCAGGGCAGGCCCTTGAGCAACGCCAGCAGTTGCTCGTGATCGGCCGGCGTGTAGTCATAGCGGTAGCGGCGCTGCGACTTGCGGGTGCTGTGCAGATAGGGCGGGTCGCAGTAGACCAGCTCGTCGCCCGCAAACGGGAACTGGGCCAGGAAGCGGTGGCAGCAGCCGTGCACCAGTTCCACTTCGTACGCACAGCGGAACGCACGGAGCGAGCGGGCGTTGCGATCAATGCCGATGTTGCGCAGCGCCGGCGGCTTGCGCTGCATGAGCGCGCCGCCGCCGAGATGGGTCTCGATATAGGTGGCATGCGGCGGCATGGCCGCGATCAGCGGCTGGCACAGACCCGAGGTCGCCTTCGATCCGTACCAAGCTCCCATCGCCGCGTGCGCTGCCGAAGGCTCCCTTAACCAGCAACATAGGCGGCCACAACCAGATTGTCAAGCGCGCCAGCGGCTGGGCCCGCAAGCGAGCCGCTGGCCGCTCACAACGGTTCCCGCTCAGAGCCAGCACCCCGCCACGAGCAACCGTTCGAAACCGACCCGGCCCCAACCAGCGCAAGCATTGCTGCGCGTGAGCTCAGGCGACAAGACACATAGTCAAAAAAGGGCCTGAGTAGTTACCTCACGGGTTTGGAAGTCGGCCAGCACCTCGATGACCTCCTGCTGGGCGTCATTCATCGAGACCTGCTTCCACTCCCCGCCGACTGTGTCCCAGTGGCCGCAAAGGACCATGAAGATCTGGGAGTTCTTGCGAATGAACTTCTGCCAGATTTCCTCGCCCGAGTTTGCCCCTTCTCCTCCCATGTAAGCCGCCTGCGTGCGGCCGCCAATCTTGTCGCTGATGTAGATGTGGGTTGTGACGATCGCCGGCAGTTCCGGGTGCGCTTCCAGAACGCCTTCAGCCCAATCGATGACGTCGTCCGGCACGTCTGCTTCCAAGTGCAAGATCAAGAACGAGCGTAGGCCAGCCTCGAACAGCTGATAGGTATTGATGCCGTTGGGATGAGATCCTCCGAACCAGTCGCGACGATCAAAGCGTTGCGGGCCGAACCGTTTCAAGAACGCTGACGCTTCTCGACTCGGTTGACCATCCTGTCCTAAGTCGTAATCGTGGTTTCCGATTGCCACTCCCCACGGCACGATCCCATCGAGTCGCCCCATTGCTTCCTCAGCTACGTTCCACTCCGCTTCCGATTGATCCCAGTTCTGCACGACGTCTCCCACGTGGGTGACGAACCGGATGTTCTCGCTCTCCACGTGTTCAGCAACCCATTGAGTCTGGGCGTGGAAGATTTCAGGGTGTTTCTCACTGTAGAACTGAGTGTCGGGTAGCATGACGATGGAGAAACGCTCGGTCGGGCTCGCGCAGGCGGTGAGGAGGCAAGCGAGCCCGGCAATTAAGGCCTGCTTCGATTGGCTTGCTGACATGGGCACGTTATATCACGATCTGTCCCGCTTTCAACCACGAGAGCGCTTCACCCAAGGCCTGAGACACGAAGCTACTAGGCAAGGTCCGAACGACAAGGCGGAAGACCATTGCGCGAGAGTCGCTCGCTCAGCTCCGATCGACCCTTAGGCGCGAGCCCAAATCCCCCTCCAAGGAGGGCACGATTCGAGCTCTCATCCTTTTCTCCCGATTGATCGCGACGCCCGCGTTCGCGGCCGATTGGGTTGATTTACTCGACGGCAAGACTCTGCAGGGCTGGAGACGGCACACTGGCGCTGCCACCCACCGCGTCGTCGACGGCGCGATCGTCGGCGAGACCGCCGAAGCCAGCCCCAATTCCTTCCTCTGCACCACCAGAGACTGAGGTCGCAGACCCCGACGAGGCAGTCGTCCTAAGCGCCATCGCTTGGGCCGGAGTCCATGCGGCCCGATGGAGCCTCCAGAGGAAGAATTCGCTTTGGGAATCGTGGAGGTCCATCGCGACCTCACTTTCGAAGACGCTGGAATCGCCGCTCGTCTCTTCAGCGGGTCTGGTCGCCGCAGTTCACTCTCGGCCTGCCCGATCGCGGCTGCGGCAATCCATGATGGTGAGCGCCTGGCGATGGCGAATCTCGCGGACTTTCGGCGCTTTGCAAGCGCCGGGCTGAAACTGGTTTGAAGCAGGGCGGCAGATTGGCGCGAGGCCGACGAGCGGTGCGATCTGAACCTCTAGGAGCGGCACCTCCTTAGCCCGCTGGTCTACCGCCCCTTCTCACCGACCGAGGTCCAGAGCTGCTCGATGCAATCGCTCTATCACCTATCGCTTCCGGCATCTGTCGAGTAGTGCCCCAGCGTCCCTGCCAGCCTGTCCGAAGCAGTACCCCTCGTATCCGGCTGCTGATTGTCAGCGAGGGCCTTACTCCCTGCGTCCCTAAGTGCCGGCCTCGCAAGGGCCTCCCAGCGCTGCGCCTGCAGGACACCTCCATGGGATCGTGCGAGGGACTGTCCAGGCACCGAGCATGTTGGGCGCACAAGAATAAGGGGCCGCGCCGAAGCGCGGCCCCTGGGTGTTTGGACTTGGGCGGAGGCGTGTAGCCTACCAGCCGAGCCTCAGCCCGATGCGGAAGAACCGTTCGTCGATGCCCTCTCGCCCGGTGTTGCGGATGCGATTCAGGATCATGAACGTTCCCGAATTCACGTTCCGGCTGTTCGGCCGCTCGAAATGAGGGGTGTTGGTCATGTTGAAGCCCTCGGCGCGGAACTGCAGCGTCACCTTCTCGCTGAGCTGGAACTTGCGGAAGATTCCCATGTCGAGGTTGAAGAGGCCAGGCCCGCGCACGCTGTTGGGGCCGCAGGTGCCGAAACGAGCGCCCGTGGGCTGCGCAAACGCGCCGGGGTCAATCCACAGGGCATTGCTGCCCGACCTGACATAGCGCGGCTCGCTGAGGCAGTCAGCGATCTGCGCGGAACCCGCCGCGTTGAGATCGCCGGTGTTCGCTTGGACAGAGAATGGCGTACCCGTGTATGCGCTCATGAGCCCGTTGATCTGCCATCCGCCCAAGATCATGCCCAGCGGGCTGTCAACAAGCAGGTTCTTGCCCTTGCCGAACGGGGTCTCGTAGATGAAGGTCATCTGGAAGTTCTGCCGTACGTCCTGGTTGAGGTCCCCGTAGGTCCGATCGTAGAAGCGAGGGATCCGGAAGAACCCAGGGCCATCCCCCGAGTCCTCATCCGTGTAGCCCCGGCCGTGCGCCCACGTATACGCCAGGTTCACCTGCACGCCGTTGCTGAACCGGCGCTCGAGCTTGGTCTGCAGGGAATCGTACTTGGCGGTCCCGAGGCTGCCGAACAATGTCGTCGTCGCGGCCCGGCCCCAGAGCTTGTTGAGCTGTCGGCCCGGGTTGCCCTCGCCGATGTCGCCCCAGTTCTGGTCCAAGCCGGCGAGCTGGTTGACCGAGCGGGTCGCCACGTAGCCGGCTGTCGCGATCCAGTTGCCGAAGCGCCGCTCGAGGGTGAAGTTCCATGACTGGATGTAGCCCCTTGTGAGGTTTTCCGTATCCATCGTGCGAACCACCGTGTTCAACGGAAGGTCGAGAACGCCATCTCCGAGCGACGGCTCGTTGATCACCTCCAAGCCCTGCCGGAGGGTGGTCGAGTAGCCGAAGCTGTTCGGCAGGCCGGGGCCGTCCTTGGCCATGATCGGGAAGTTCGTGCGCAGCGGCCGCGCCCAGTTGAACGGATCCACGGTGACGCCGTAGCCCACGCGCAACACCGTGTCGTCATCCACGCGGTAGGCAAGTCCGACGCGCGGCACGAAGTTGTGCTTGCCGACATCAATGCCGCAGTCTTTCGGAATGTTCCCGACCCCGCATGCCCAGATCGTGTTGTTGGAGAAGTCATATCGCTCCAAGCCTCGCGACGCGCGGGTCGGGAACGGGAAGATCTCGTAGCGCACGCCATAGGACATGGTCAGCTTGGGCGTGATCTGCCAGCGGTCGCGCACATAGAAGCTGAGCAGCCTCGTCCGCGTGAAGTAACCGTTCTCGTTGAACTGCCAGATCTTGCCGGCGTTCTGCGGAAACCCGAGCAGCCATGCCGCATGGGCGTTGTAGTCGTTGCCGCTTTCACCGCCGCGGCGTTCAGTCGTGTTCTGGCGGAAGCGGAACTCGCCCGAAGCGGCACCGGTGCCTCCCGAGAACTCGGGCTGGTTGTGGTCCAGATCCTGCAGGTAGATGTCTGTTCCGAAGCGGATGTTGTGAGTGCCCTTGGTCCAGTTGCCATTTAGCACGAACTGGTTCTGTGGGTCCGAGCGGTAGTACGGCTGGAAGCTGTTGGACATTCCCAAGCCTTCGAAGCCATCGATGCGCAAGCGCGGCCATCCGCCGTCGATAAAACGGTTGGACTGCAAGCCCGGGATCTGCATCACGGACCAGCCGAGGTTCTCGTCCAGCCGCTGCTGCTCGACGTTTGTGTCGACCAACGTGTAGCCGTAATAGCCATCGACGATGAAGGTCGGCGAGACGACCTTCGTGACCGAGATCGTGCCCGAGTATGTGTTGCCGAAGCCCGTGCCGGGGTTCGAGTTTGTCGGGTGCAGCCGGTTGCCGCCGAACGGCCCGAGCGTTTGAGCGTTCGCCATGCGGTAGTCGAGGAAACTGAACCGAATGAAGCCGGTCAGGGTCGGGCTGAGGTTGAAGTTCGTCTTGGCATCCACCGTGTCGCGGAAGAATGTCGTTGAACCGTCCGCAACATGGTTTTGCCCCAGCCCCAGCGAGCCGCCGTTTCCGCCCAGCAGGTTGCCAACGTTGTTGGGGTCGGGGAACGCCGGGTCATGGATCATGGCGGACACGCCTGAATCGATCCGACTCCTGGGCACCATATTCCCCGGGAACGGTTCCCTGTCGCGCGCGTACCCGGAGTCGAGCATGTCCTGAATCCCGGTCAGGGGATCGTAGATCGGCGTAGGAGATCCCGATAGATCGCCGAACCGCATCGCGTTCGTCGGCATGTCGATGAACCGCTGCGCGAAGCGCGACTCATACGTGCCTTCGTAGCTGAGGAAGTAGAACCACTTGTTCTTCTTGATCGGGCCGCCGACCGTGCCGCCGAACTGGTTGTTGATCAGCTTCGGCTGGGCAGAGCTACGATTGCTGAAGAACGGATACGCCTTCAAGTGCTGGTTCATGTGGTACTCGAATGCGGAGCCGTGGACTTCATTGGTGCCCGACTTGATCTGCAGGTTGATCGCCGCGCCGCCGGCAAGGCCTTGCTCGGCGTCGAAGGAATTCGTCACAACGTTGACCGTCTCGATCGATTCGAGCGCGGGATTGTAGCCCGTCATGTGGGGCACCCAGATGTTGGTCGACGAAGCGCCGTCGATGCGGGTGTTGTTGTTGGAGCGGCTCGTGCCGTTGACCGAGAAGCGCACGGCGCGGGTCGGATTCGTCGGCACGGAGTGCGCGTTCTGCGGGGGCGAGAAGCCCGGCAGCGTCACGAACAGCATTTGGTAGTTCCGGCCGAGCGGCACTGGGACGTTCCTAAGGGTTGTCTCGGTGACCTCTTGCCGAACTTCGGCGCGATCGGTCTGGAGCGTCGCGGCCGAGGCCTCGACGGTTACGACCTCGGTAACTTGGCCGATCTCCAGACTCGCGTTGACGCGCGTGACGTTGTTCTGTGAAACCACGACTCCGGTCGTCGTGGACGCCTGGAACCCGTCCGAGCGCACCGTGACGGTGTAGTTGCCGGTGTTCACGGTCGCGAAGCTGTAGTTGCCAGCAGCGCCGGTTGTTGTTTCACGGACTTGGCCCGTGTCTTCGTTTGTGATCGTGACCTCGGCGCCGACGATTGCGGCGTCCGTGGTGTCCGTCACCAACCCGTCGATCCCGCCTTGGATCAACTGGGCGGTAGCGGACGGAGCGATCAACCCGATAATCGCAAGCATGCCGGCGGCCAGCCAGCCTGCGCGGGGTAGTGTAGTCATCCTCGTCTTGTCCTCCTAGGTAAAGACTTCAGTCCCTCACCAATAGGTCGATGCGCCACAGTTCCGAGCTCAGCGAAAGACCGGCCGGTTACTGTAGCGATTAACCAAAGACCAGTCACAATGCTAGCACATCGCAAGACGCGCCGTATGCTCGTGCGGCTGGCCCGGCCACGAGCTGCGAAGCTCCCCGGCTCCGCCGTTCCGGGCCGTTTTCAGCCAGCCCCGAGTTTGACCTGCACAGCGCCGGCGCGGTACCATGAATACTCGCGGAGCGGCCCCGCTTCGTGCATCGTTTCGGAAATGTCGAACAAGACGTACGTCCCCAAAGCGTCCGAGCTGACCCATGACTGGTACGTCATGGACGCCGAAGACAAGCCCCTGGGCCGCTTGGCCACGCAGGCCGCGACGCTGCTGCGGGGCAAGCACAAGCCTAACTTCACCCCGTTCATGAAGACCGGCGACTTCGTCGTCGTCGTCAACGCCGAAAAGGTCTGCCTGACCGGCAAGAAAGAGACGGACAAGATCTACTACCGGCACACTGGCTACCCGGGCGGCATCAGGCAGGAGACGGCCAGGGAGGTGCGCGAGAAGCACCCGGAACGCTTGGTGGAGCGCGCAGTGGCGGGCATGCTGCCGAAGAACAAGCTCGGCCGGCAGCTCAAGGCGCGGCTCAAGGTGTACGCCGGCGCAGACCATCCGCACCAGGCGCAGCAGCCGAAGCCGTGGACCTTTTAGCCGGCTGTAGCGCAGTCAGCGGGAACAGGAGTCATCGTTTTGCCGAATCAAACACAGTGGTTGGGGACGGGTCGGCGCAAGAGCGCCATCGCCCGTGTGTTCCTGCGCCCGGGGGCGGGCAAGATCCAGATCAACGAGCAGTCGCCGGAACAGTACTTCCCGACGGAGTCCCTCAAGGCCAAGGTGCGCCAGCCGCTGCTGGCCAGCGAGACGGATGGCAAGTTCGACGCGCTGATTCGGGTCCACGGCGGCGGCAAGGCGGGCCAGGCTGACGCCGTCCGCCTGGGCATCGCCCGCGCCCTGCAGGAGTTCAACAGCGAGTTGCGGCCGCTGCTCAAGAAGGGCGGCTACCTGACTCGCGACCCGCGCAAGCACGAGCGCAAGAAGTACGGCAGGCCCGGCGCTCGCAAGCGGTTCCAATACTCGAAGCGCTAGTTGGGGATCGAATCAAGCACACACAGCGTCCGTGGCCAAATCCTGCTTGGAAGGTCGCGGTCGTTCGGGGCGGCTTGTAGCAAGCCGCCGCAGACCCGCGCACAGCCGTCAACGGAGGTACCGTGCCGCAAATCACCATGAAGGAATTGCTCGAAGCCGGCGTTCATTTCGGGCACCAGACCAGGCACTGGAATCCGAGGATGAAGGAGTTCATCTTCGGCGAACGCAACAACATCCACATCATTGACCTGCAGAAGACCCTGAAAAACTTCAAGGAAGCGCTGCAGTTCATCGGCGAGCAAGCCGCCCTGGGCAAGACGATGCTGTTTGTCGGCACCAAGCGCCAGGCCCAGGAGGCCGTGGCCGAGGAGGCCCGGCGCTGCGGCATGTACTACGTCAACCATCGCTGGCTCGGCGGGTTGCTGACCAACTGGGTCACGGTGCAGAAGTCGCTTGAGCGCTTTAAGGAACTCCAGCGGCTCGCCGAGGAAGATGGCTACGAGGGGCGCAGCAAGAAGGAAATCTCGCGCCTCGAGCGCGAGCGCAAGGCGCTGGCAGCCAACATCGCGGGCATCAAGGACATGCCGGGCTTGCCAGACATGGTCTTCATCATCGACACGCGCAAAGAAGAGATCGCCGTGCACGAGGCGCGCAAGCTCAACATCCCCGTCATCGCGGTTGTGGACACGAACTCCAACCCGGACGAGGTGGACTACGTGATCCCCGGCAACGACGACGCTCTGCGGTCGATTTCGCTGTTCACCAACAGGGTGGCGGACGCGGTCCTCGAAGGCAGGGCCGCCATCCCGCCGCCCGAGGACGAGCCGGCGGACGATGAGAGCGTCGATTCGGCTGGCGCGCTGGCGGACGACCGCGTCGGCTTGTCCGCGGTCGGCGAGTAGGCGCAGGCCGGTCTCGACGGAAGATTCTCTAGGGGAGGCATGCAATGGCGGAAGTTAGCGCAAAGCTAGTCAAGGAACTGCGCGACAAGAGCGGCGCCGGTTTCATGGAGTGCAAGAAGGCTTTGGTCGATGCCGGCGGCGATCTCACTGCTGCCGAGATCGCGCTGCGCAAGCGCGGCGTGGCGATCGCCCAGAAGAAGAGCGGCCGGGCCGCCAACGAGGGCGTGGTCGGCAGCTACATTCATGCCGGTGCCAAGCTCGGCGTGCTGGTCGAAGTGAACTGCGAGTCCGATTTCGTGGCGCGCACGGACGACTTCCAGCAGCTTGTCAAGGACATCGCGATGCAGATCGCGGCCGCCGATCCGCACTACATCACTCGCGAGCAGGTGCCGGCGGAGATCGTGGACAAGGAGCGCCAGATCCAGCGCGACCGTGCCTTGCAGGAAGGCAAGCCTGCAGCCGTCGTCGATCGGATCGTCGATGGCCGCATGGGCAAGTTCTACGAGGAGATCGTGCTGGTAGACCAGCCGTTCGTCAAGGATCCTTCCACGACCATCTCCAGCTTGCTCCAGACCAACATCGCCAAGCTGGGAGAGAACATGGCCATCCGGCGCTTCCAGCGCTTCAAGGTCGGCGAGGACTCGTAGGGCCGAGCCAGTAAGAGCCCTGCCTTCAGCCGGGCTATCATGGGGCCGCCCTGACCATGTACAAGCCGCGCCGAGTCCTGTTCAAGCTGTCGGGCGAAATGCTTGCCGGCCCGGACGCTTGCGGCATCGCCCGGGCCCGCCTGGATTGGCTCGCGGGCGAGATTGCCTCGGCGCGCTCCGAAGGCGCCGAGGTTGCGCTGGTGCTCGGTGCGGGCAATTTCGTGCGCGGGGCGGCGCTCGCCGGAGCGGGTATCGAGCGCACGACAGCCGACCACATGGGCATGCTCGCCACCTTGATCAACTCGCTGGCGCTGGCCGAAGCCCTTCGCGCAGCGGAAACGCCGAGCAGGGTGCTGAGCGCCATTCCGTGTTCGGCCGTGGCCGAGCCCTACGGCCGCGGGGCGGCCGTCGCGGCCCTTGAGCAGGGCGAGGTGGTCTTGCTGGCCGGGGGCACCGGCAACCCATACTTCACCACTGACACCGCCGCTTCCCTGCGCGCGGTCGAAATCGGGGCCGACGTGCTGGCCAAGGGCACCAAGGTCGGGGGGGTCTACGACAAGGATCCCGCGCTTCACCCGGATGCGAAGGCGTTCGGGACCGTGTCGTACGACCAAGTGCTGGCTGAGAGGCTGGCCGTGATGGACGCCACGGCAGTGGCCATGTGCCGCGACCACTCCCTCCGAGTGCTGGTCTTCGGACTGGACGAAGAGGGTGTCTTGGCACGCGTGGCGCGTGGCGAGACTCCCGGCACGCTGATGTCCTAGGCTGTATGAGACAAAGGAGAGAAGCGCATGACCCACATCCACGGAGAGAACGTCGCCGAGGTTAACACCGAGGCAGGCGCGCGGATGGAGAAATCGGTTCAAGACCTTTCCCGGGCGATGTCCACGATTCGCACCGGGCGCGCCTCGATCGCCTTGCTGGATCCGATCAAGGTCGACTACTACGGCACGTCCACGCCCCTGAGCCAGATGGCGACGCTGGCCACGCCGAATCCGACGACGCTCACGATCCAGCCATGGGACATCACGCAGTTGGGTGCCATTGAGAAGGCCATTCAGCTGTCCGACCTTGGCATCAATCCTGCCAATGACGGCAAGATCATCCGCTTGGCCGTGCCGCCTTTGACCGCGGAGCGCCGCCAGGATCTCGTCAAGCGGCTTCACGATGTCGTTGAGCAGCACAGGGTGGCCGTGCGCAACATCCGCCGCGATGCCAACGAAGCGATCAAGCAGCTCGAGAAGGACAAGGCCATCTCCGAGGACGACGGCAAGCGCGGCCATGACCTGATCCAGAAGACCACCGATGACGCAGTCAAGCGCATCAATGCGGCGGGAGCAGCGAAGGAGAGGGAAATCCTCGAAATCGGGTAGGCCGTTCCCGCTTGCGACGGCATCGAGGCCGAACATGGACACGCGGCTCAGGTCGGCGTTTCTTGCCGATTTCCCGGTGGTCTATCCCATCATCGATTCAGATGCCACGGGGTCGGCCGGGAGCGACCCTGCACGAATTGCGAGCGCTCTCGCAATTGCAGGTGCGCGCATCGTGCAATACCGGCACAAGGGCGAGTTCGGGCGGCGGCAATTCGAGGAAGCCCGTGCGGCGGGCGAGGTCCTGCGCCAGGCCGGGGTCGCTTTCGTGGTCAATGACCGGGCGGACATCGCGCTGGCCTTGGACGCCGACGGCGTCCATGTCGGGCAAGACGACCTGCCGCCTGCAGACGTGCGGCGGCTGATCGGCCCGGACATCCTGTTGGGATACTCGACGCACAATGCTGGCCAGCTCTCGGACGATGCGTGCCGGTGGGCGGACTACCTAGCGATCGGTCCGGCCTTCCGCACGTCCAGCAAGCGGAACCCAGACCCGGTGGTCGGAATCGAGGGCATACGCGAGGCGCGTTCAATGACCGCCAAGCCCTTGGTCGCGATAGGCGGCATTACGCTTTCCAACGCACGCGAGGTCTTGGCCGCGGGCGCCGACAGCGTTTCGGCGATTTCTGGCATCACCCCCCGCAACATGGCTCAGTGGATGCGGCTGCGCCGCTGAACGGGGGCATCTGGCCGGTTCCCGCGCGCGCCGGGCGAGGACCGCCCGGCCCGCCCCGGTTGTCCTGCCGCTTGATTCGAGACTGCCCGCGTCGGCACTAGAATGGGAGTCTGCCCCAAGGCGAGGGGCTCGGCACTGTCCTTCATGACTGGCGAAGAAATCCGCGAGCAGTTCTTGCACTACTTCGAGACGAAGGGGCACCGCAGGGTCCCCAGCTCCTCGCTAGTGCCGGCAAACGACCCGACACTGCTGTTCGCCAACGCCGGGATGAACCAGTTCAAGGATGTCTTCACCGGGGACGAACGGCGCCCCTACGCGCGCGCGACCACTTCGCAAAAGTGCGTCCGGGCCGGCGGCAAGCATAACGACCTAGAGAACGTGGGCCGCACGCGGCGACACCACACGTTCTTCGAGATGCTGGGCAACTTCTCGTTCGGCGACTACTTCAAGGAAGACGCTATCCGTTTCGCCTGGGAACTGGTCACGCAGGTCTACGGCTTGCCCAAAGACCGGCTGTATGTCACCGTCTTCCGCGATGACGACGATGCCGAGCGGCTCTGGACGAAGGTCGCGGGAGTCCCGTTGGAGCGCATCAAGCGGTGCGGCGAGAAGGACAACTTCTGGCAGATGGGCGACACCGGGCCCTGCGGGCCGTGCTCGGAGATCTTCTACGACTACGGCCCCGAGGGCCTCGAGCCTGGGGAGCCGGATGACCCGTTCCCGGCGGAGGTGTCCCGCTACGTCGAGATCTGGAATCTCGTCTTCATGCAGTTCAACCGTGACGAGCACGGCGAGCTTCACCCCCTGCCCAGGCCGTCGATCGATACCGGCATGGGCCTAGAGCGGACGGCTGCTGTGCTGCAGGGCAAGCTGTCCAACTTCGACACCGACCTGTTCCAGCCGATCATTCATCGAGCCGGGGAGTTGCTGGGTCTCCGGTACGGAGCCGATCCCGCCACGGACACCACGTTGCGGATCGTGGCCGACCACAGCCGCTCCGCGGCGTTCCTGGTGCATGACGACGTGATGCCCGCCAACGAGGGCAGGGGGTACGTCCTGCGCAAGATCATCCGCAGGGCGCTCCGCCACGCCAGGCTGGCCGGCTTCGAGGGTCCGTTCCTGCATCAGATGACAGGTTTCGTCGCCGAGATGATGCAGTCGGCCTATCCAGAGATGAAGGAGTCGTCCGGGCGCGTCGAGCGGATCGTGGGCGACGAGGAAGTGCGCTACGAGCGCAACTTCGCGGTGGCCGAGCGGGAGTTCGAGAGTGCGCTCGAGAAGCTCGATGACGGCGTGATTCCAGGCTCGGTCGCGTTCCGGTTATACGACACGTTCGGGTTGTCGATGGACGAGCAGCAGGAGATGGCGCGCGAGCGCGACCTCAAGATCGACCTGCGGGGCTTCGAGTCCGAGATGGCTGGCCAGCGGGCGCGCGCCCGCTCCAGTTGGAAGGGCCCTGCGAAGGGTGATGCGGCCGAAACGCCTGCTCTGATCGATCTCTGCGGGCGCTGCAAGACCGTCTTTGTGGGCTACGACCGCACGAGTGAAGAAGAACTGCGCGTGGCCGGGCTGTTGCGGAACGGGGAAGCCGTCGAAGTGGCCGAGGCTGGCTCGCGAGCCGAAGTAGTTTTGGAACGCACTCCGTTCTATGCGGAAGCCGGCGGGCAGGTCGGTGATCGCGGCGTGCTCACGCGCGGTTCGGAAACGGTGGCTGCGGTCTCGGACGTGCAAGCGCCGGTGCGCGGGACCAGCGTGCATCGTGTCGAGGTCTTGCGCGACATAGCTCTCGGCGACCGGCTGGCTGGCCGAGTGGATGAATCAAGACGGGACGCGGCCCGGCGCAACCACACGGCGACTCACTTGATGCACGCCGCCCTGCGACGGGTGCTGGGCACCCATGTCAAGCAGGCCGGAAGCGTCGTCGATCCCGAGAGGCTGCGCTTCGACATCACGCACTACGCCCCAATCGAGGCCCGGGAACTTGAGGATGTCGAAGACCTGGTCAATGAGCACGTCATGCGCGACACCGAGGTCGTCACAGAAGTGAAGGACCTGGATGTGGCGGTGCGCGAAGGCGCGATGGCCCTGTTTGGCGAGAAGTACCTTGACAAAGTCCGGGTTGTCAGCGTGGGTGACTTCAGCGTGGAGCTTTGCGGCGGAACCCACGTCGCCCGCACTGGTGAGATTGGCGTCTTCAAGGTGGTCAGCGAGACCAGCAGCGCCGCCGGCGTGCGGCGAATCGAGGCGATTTCCGGCACCGGCGCCTTCGGACACTACCGCGAGGCCACCGGCAGCGTGCAGCAACTGGCGGCGCTGCTCAGGGTTCAGGACGACGGGCTGGCGCCGGCTGTCGAACGTCTGGTGGCCGAACGACGACGGCAGGATCGCGAGATCGCCGAGCTGAAGGCGAAGCTGGCGAGGACGAGCGTGGATGATTTGGTCGCCCGGGCGCGCGATATCGGCGGCCTGAAGGTGCTCGCGGCAAAGCTGGACGGCGTGGAGCGCGAGCAGCTGCGCGTGCTGGCCGATGCCGTGCGCCAAAAAATGGGTTCCGGATTGGTAGTTTTCGGAACCGTCAAGGACGGACGCGTCGCGCTGATCTCGGCAGCCACGAAGGATATTGCGGGGACGCGGGTCCATGCCGGCCGCGTAGTCTCTGCCGTGGCCAAGCTGGTCGGCGGGGGCGGGGGCGGGCGTCCAGACATGGCCGAAGCCGGCGGCAAGAACCCCGAATCGCTAGCGGGCGCGTTGGAGCGAGTCTACGAGATCGTGGGCGAGGGCGCTGCCCGATAAGGGTTCTTTCCGCGCTGACTGCGGGGCTACTTTCGCCGGGGCCGGCTGGGACGCATTTCGATGCGACTAGCGAGGTTGCGACCGGGCGTCTTGAAGAGGTGGATCGCCATGGATGCGATGGCTGCCGGGTCGAGCTTCCATTCCGCACCTTCGATTTCTGACCTGAACCCGGTCTGCACGCTGCCGGGCATGATCGTGCTCACGCGGATGTTGGAGTGGCGCAGGTCCAGCATCATCGCTTCGGTGAAACCGGCCAGCCCGAACTTGGAAGCGTTGTAAGCAGCGCCGGTGGCGAACGGGTACTTGCCTGCCAAGCTGCCGATATTGAGAATGAACCCTCCGCCGCGCCGCTTCATGCGCGCCGCTGCCAGCTTGGAGCAGTAGAACGGCCCGCTCAGGTTCGTGTCGATGACCTCGCGCCACAATTCGGGGGCAAGTTCGTCGACCGCGCCGAAGTGACCTATGCCGGCGTTGTTTACCAAGATGTCTACGTCGCCGAGCTCTTGGTCGACGAAGGAGAAGAACTCCTTGACCTGTTCCCATTGGCCCACATCGCACGGACGACCAACAATCCGGCCCTGCGTGCCCAGAGATCGGATGGCAGCGGAGAGCGTGGCCGCGCTTCGGCCGCAAATCGCCACGCGAGCCCCTTCCGCCAGCAACGCCTCGGCGATGGAGTAGCCGATCCCCTTTGTTCCGCCTGTGACGATGGCACACTGCCCCTTGAGATCTGTCATCGAAGTGCGGCCGGAGGGGCGAGCGTAGGCTCCGCGCTGATAGCAGCCAAGGCTCCGGCCTTCGATACAATAGCATTTCGCGGATGGTGCCGCTCCCAGCCTCTTGATGTCAGACGCAGAGACTCCCGCGGTGGGGGCAGAGATCATCGCCATCTGCCAAGAACACCTGGCCCGCTTGGGCGAGGAGGCCGGGCGGGTCGCCGAGGATCGCCTCGCCACTCTTGCATCGAAGACAGCCGCCGACACTGCCGCTCTGCTGGATCAAATCGCCGCCTCAACGCGGCGGATTCGTGCGGCGGGCGATGCCGCCGCAGTGCTGGTCGAGCTTGCCGACTCGGTCGGCCAGCTTTGTGACCGCGCGGTGGTGCTCCTCAACGACGGCGACCGGCTGACCGGCTTTCGCGCGTCGGGCGGCGAATCTCCCGCCGAGCTGGGCCAAGTCTCGTTCGATCTCGCATCCGCCCCCGCCCTGGCCCATGCGGTGGAGACCAAGGACGCGGTGGTCATCACGGGAGGCCAGCACAACGTGTCTCACCAGCTCGCGTCCAGGCTGGGCTATTCGGACAGCACCGAGCTGCGGGCCATACCCTTGGTGCTGCGGGACACCGTGCTCGGGCTGGTGCTTGTAGACGGCGCAGCGGTTCGGGGATCGGCTATCGAATCCCTCATCCTCACGGCCGAGGCTTGGATCGAGGCACTGAACTCGCGCCCCAAGGGCTGATGCTCCGACACGTTCAAAACCGCGCGCGGCAGTTCTCCGGCGGTTCAGGGCGCGCGATGATCAGACCTCGTCCGTGTCTGCGAGTCGCCGCGCTGGCGACGGCCTTGCTGACGGTTGCACCGGGCGCCGCTGGTGCGGTTCCCGCGAAGCTCGGCGAGTTGAGCAGGGCGCTGCATGCGTCCCGGTCTGATGCAAACTTCCGCGCCATGCAGAGCTTTGCCGACGGCGCGTCCGGGACCGATCGCGCCCTGGCCCACTATGCCATCGGCATGGCGCACTACCGGGGCAGGGACTACCCTGCGGCCGAGAGCGCCTTGGCAAGGGTGGGTGCAGCGGATGGCTGGGTGGCTGAGTACGCCGCCTACTATCGCGCCAGGTGCATCGCCTTGGCAGAAGACTTCGAACGTGCCCTCACGCCGCTCAGCGACTTTGCCGAGCGCTTCCCCGAGAGCCGGTTTCGTCCAGCCGCCGGGCGGCTGCAGGTGGAGAGCCTGCTGCGGCTGAAGCGCTTGGACCAAGCAAGAGCGCTGCTCGCCGCCGGTTCGAGCGCGCTGGAAGAGCCCGTTCGGCTGTACCTTTCCGGGCGGGCCGAACACTTGGACGGCAAGCTCCAGCGTGCGGTCTCGCTCTATCGCGAAGCGTATTATTTCCACCCGTTCACTGACCAAGCTCGCGCGGCTGAGGAGCAGCTTGACCGCCTGCGGGCGGCCATGGGCGACGCCTATCCGAAGGCGCCCGCCGAGTGGCGGCTGGCGCGTGCGGAGAGTCTTCGCAGGGGGCGCCAATATACACGTGCGTCGGCGGAGTACGGCAGGGCCCTCGGCGCCGGCCTGACGGGGGACGACCGGGATCGAGCCATCATCGGCAGGGGGGCCGCGGACTACTCCCGGCGACATTCTTCCGCGGCGTACACCTCCCTGGCAAGGGCGCGCCCGCGAGAGCCGGAACTGGAAGCACAGCGGCTCTACCTGCTGTGTGCCATCGAGCGCCGCAAGCGCATCGTTGGCGAGATGCTGTCCAGCATCTCCAAGCTGGCGGCGAACCACGGCGAGTCGCCATGGTACGAGGAAGCGCTGCTTTCCGTAGGCAACTACTACTACTTGCTGGACGACCGGGCCAGCTATTCGAAGTGGTTCCGGCGCTTGGCGGACGCCTTCCCTCAGGGTAAGCACTCGGCCTACGCCCATTGGAAGCTCTGCTGGCGCGCTTGGCTGGACGACAGTGCCGACCGCGCCGAACTGCTGAACGAGCACGTCGAGCGCTACGGTGCCGCGCCCACGGCAGCCGGGGCGATCTACTGGCTGGGGCGCCTGCACGAGGACCGCGGGCGCCGGGCGGAAGCCGCGGCGCACTTCAATGCAGTCATGGGCGGTTTTCCGCACTACTACTATGCGTTCCTTTCCGAGCAGCGGCTCAAGCGCATGGGCAGAGTGAGCTCAGACCCGCAGGCCGAGCGCCGGATCTTGGCTGGCCTGCCCAAGGCTCGGTCGCTGGCGTCGCAGCCGCTCGCGGCAACGCAGGACTTGCTGGTGCGGGGTGGAGAACTCCACCAGCTCGGGTTCTACGACTACGCCCGCACCGAGTACTCCCGCGTGGACTACCGCAAGCCCGATGGCCACTTTGCAGGGTTGCACCTGGGTCGCATGCACGAAGGCCGCGACGAGCACCACTTGGCGTTGCGGACGATGAAGCGCTACCTATTCGGCTATCTGCGCATGCCTTACGATTCGTTGGACGTCGAGTACTGGCGCCTGCTGTTTCCGATCGGCTGGGAGGATCGCCTGCGCGCCCGCTCCGAGCGCCACGGTTTGGACCCATATCTGGTGGCGGCCCTGATCCGCCAGGAGTCGGAATTTCACCCCGGCGCGAAGTCCAGCGCGGGAGCCTTGGGCCTGATGCAGATCATGCCCGGGACGGGCCGCGGGCTGTTCCGGCGACTAGGCATCTCCGGCTTTAGCAGCCGCAAGCTAACTGTGCCCGACACCAGCCTGAGGCTCGGCACGTTCCACCTCAAGCAGGTGCTGGCGCAGTTCGGCGGAGAGCTGGAAAAGACGTTGGCCGGCTACAACGCCGGGGAGCGGCGCATCGGGCAGTGGATGGCGCTCGGCCCGTTTGAGGACAACGAGGAATTCGCCGAGACGATTCCTTTCAGCGAGACTCGCGGGTACGTCCAGTCCGTGCTCCGCAATCGCGCCATGTACGAGCGCATCTACGGCGACTGACGCCAGCAGGGCCGTTCTCAGCCCCTGGATTGGCAGTCGAATCCCGAACGGACCTAGGCGATCCGGCCGTCCTTCATGCGCACGACCCGGTCCGTGCAATACGACGCCGCTTCTGGATTGTGGGTGATTATCATGACGGTCTGCCCTAGATTCTGATGCAGAGACCTGAGCGTGTCCAACACCGCCATCGAGTTCTCGGAGTCCAGATTTCCGGTGGGCTCGTCAGCGAGCAGGATCGGCGGGCGGTTCACCAGAGCGCGCGCGATCGCCACCCGCTGCTGCTCGCCGCCGGAGAGGGCGTTCGGCTTGTGGCGCAGGCGGTGCCCAATGCCTAGGATGCGCACGATTTCATTGAACTGAGCGCGGTCCGGGTCGGCCGACCCGGCGATGTGTTGGGCAATGCGGATGTTCTCCTCGGCGTTCAGGGTTGCCAAGAGGTTGAAACGCTGGAACACGAAGCCGACCTTGGTCTTGCGCAGTTCGGTGCGCTGCCCGTCCGACATGCCGGCCAGGTCTTGGCCGTCAATCTCCACCGTGCCGCTGGTAGGAGCGAGCATGGCCCCGATGATGTGGAACAGGGTCGACTTGCCGGACCCGGACGGCCCGAGCAGGGCGACGAACTCGCCGGCCTGGACTTCCATGGACACGCCACGGAGGGCCGGCACGTCCACGCTGCCAAGGCGGTAGACCTTTTTTAGGTTCGAGGTCTTGATCAAGGCGTCAGCCGGCACTTGCAGCTCCTTCTTTCCCTCACTCGTAGGAGAGAACCTCGCACGGATCAGCCTTGGCCGCCTTCCAGGCAGGATAGGCGGCTCCTGCGATCGAGCCGACGATGGTCAGCACGGCTGCCCCCGCCAGCCACTCCGGGATGAAGATGATCGGAATGAGGGGATAGCGGAGAGCGACCAGCTCCGTGCCGACAACACTCAGCCCATAGCCGAGAACGATGCCGATTGCGCTCACGACCAGTGTCTCGCGCATCACGATGGAGCCGATCACGCTCTTCGAGGCGCCAATAGCCTTGAGGATCCCAATCTCCCTCGTGCGCTCCAAGATCGCCGTGTACATCGCCAGCATGACCACGATGAAGCCGATCGCGACCGCGATTGAAATGATGATATTGACGAACTGGGAGGACATCCGGCGCACGTCCGTGGCCATCGTCGCCAAGAAGTCCTCCACGGAAATGACGTGGCGGTTCGGCAGCAGCGCGCGCAGGTCTTCGATCAACTCCCGCGTCTTGGTCGAGTCTTCGAGCTTGAGATAGACCTGGCTGACCCGGCCCTGCCAGCCTTGCAGCTCGCTCATCGTTTCGGGGGGGATGAACACGCGCGACATCTTGCCGGTCTCGATGATGCCGACCACCTCGAACTCCCGGCTCATCAGCTCGATGCTGTCCCCTACCGAAACCTCTTCCTGACGGGCGTAGAGCTCGTCGACGAGCGCCTCATACGGCGCGGCATACGTGCGGCCTTCATAAATCACGATCCCGCCGCTCATGTCGTCGAACGCTTGCCAGTCGACACCGGTGATGGTCTGCACGTTGCCGGGCGTGTAGACGGTGGCCCCTAGCGCGTGCTCGATTTGCGGATAGCGCTCCATGAGCATGGCTGGAAGCTTGTCGGAAATATCGGCAGTGCTAAGCGCGGCACCTGAAAACTGCGGTCGGATCATGATGTCGGCCCCCACGCCGCGCGTGCGGCGCAGGGACTCGGTGAGCAAGCCTTCCGAGACCCCCACCATCATCACGATCATCGCGACCTCGACCGCCACGGCAAGGATCGTAAGGCCCGTGCGCACGGGCCGGTGAAACAGGTTGCGGAGGACCAATCGGTGGATCATGGCTGGCGCGTGTTACGAGCTTGCGGAATCGGGCTCGCCGACCTGCTCGATCTCGACGTCGTCGGGAAGCGGCAGCTGGAACGAGGTGTCCGGGATCTCCTCGTTCAGGCCCGGTCTGAGGATCTCGATCTCGAGGCCGTAGCCATCTTGCGGGCGCTCGACCCGAATGTGCTGCGGGTAAGGAAGCCCCTTGTCCTCGAGCCAGTCGCGGTACCAAGCATCAGTGGCAACTTCGGTATTCTCGTCGAGGATCATCAGCCGCGAGAGCTGGAGGTCGGACCGGCTGAACCAGTACTTGCGAAGGATGCGGAAGAAGCCGTCCGGGCCTCGATCGATCACGTGCAGCACCTGATACCCCGACTGGCCGTACATCTCGATGTCGAGCACGACGTTGCCCACGTCTTTGATAGGCTCGAGCATGATCGCCTGCAGCATGTGCTGCGGGCGGATGTTCTCGGCTCGGTTCTCTGACACGTGCGTGAGAGCTGTCGTGCCCTCGTAGACGCGATTGCGCCACGGCAAGTGGACCCGGAAGCGCTCGCCGTCCGAAACCATGTCGTACACCGTTGCGATGCCGCCCGGAGACTGGGCATTGGTCCTGATCCAGCCCGGCCGCCGGATTACCAGTGCCCCGCGAACGTCGGGATAGAGCGTTTCCCGGTCGCGCTCATCGGACTGCACCGTAAGCGTGATGTCGATCACCGCCTTCATCGACTGCACCGAGGCGATGCGCTGGATGCTGGCGATGAGGTCCGCCCGGCTCGCCGTGCGAGCCTCTGGTGGCGGCGGCAGAATCGTGGTCGTGGAGAGCACGCCGCAGCCGAGCGATGCGCCCAGACACACTGCTAATGCAATGCTTTTGAGCGACACAATCCTAGAGTGGGGCCGGCGGCCAGAGCCCGACGATCTCTTATTGTAACAAGGCGGCTAGAAAACGTTGCGAAGCGCCCGGAACTATATGGTGTTGTGACTCTTGCATGCCTCGCGTGCAACCGGCCCGGCAGCGGTTTCGAACTAGGCCGGGCGGCCGAAGAACGCCCGCTTCGCGCTTGCAGCATGCCTGAACGGCACCGGCCTCTTGGTTGCGCGAGCGGCGCTGCAGCCGAGCGCCCTGGCCCGCGCGGGGACTCGAGTTGGTCCCGCTGACGCATCGCGCGAGCGCGCCACCTCACCACCGCGACTGGTCCAGCCTCGCCGAATCGAGGGCAAGCCGGCCGCGTCCGCCTGTTGGGGACGGCCCAAGGCGCAAGACCGAGGCGGTTCTGCGCCACGCGCTATGATGGCCTAGAATGGCGCAGCCTGCCAAGCAGTTCGCGATCACTCCTGAATTGTCCGACCTCGGGCGGATTGATCGCCAGCTCGCCTTTTTCCCTGCGCGCAATGAGCGCCCGCAGAGGCTTTCGCACGCACAATTGGAGCAGTTCAATGCTTGCGGATACGTGACCGGTATCCGTGTCATTCCTGACGCCGAGATCTGCGAGATCCGCCGGCGTTTCGACAGTTTGCTGGAAAGAGTCCTGGCCGATGGAGGGGACAGCTATTCGATCAGTTCGGCACACCTAGCGTACGCCGATGCCTACGATCTGCTCACCGACGGGCGCATAGTCGCCTATGTCAGCGACATCCTGGGACCCGACGTCGTGGGCTGGGGATGCCACTATTTCTGCAAGATGCCGCATGACGGCAAGCTCGTGGACTGGCATCAGGATGCCACGTACTGGCCGCTGACTCCGTCCAAGACAGTCACTGTATGGCTTGCCATTGATGATGCTGATCGCGGCAATGCCTGCATGCGCTTCGTGCCCGGTTCGCACTTGCGCGGCCCGCTGCCGTTCGAGGTCGCCGAAGACGCATCGACGGTACTGAACCAGAAGGTGTGCGGCGTGGATGAGTTCGACCCACCGGTGAGCAACGAACTGCGCGCGGGCGAGATCTCGCTGCACTCGGACTTGCTGCTGCACGGCTCCGAGGCCAACGATTCGGATCGGCGGCGTTGCGGCCTGACGCTGCGCTATTGCGCGACGGACGTGAGCGCCTATCTGGATTGGAACCTCAAGGGCGTGTTGGTCAAGGGGGCGGACCCGGCCGGGCATTGGGCCAATCCACCGCGCCCGCCCAACTGACCCGCGGATCCCAAGCGCTGCCGCCGCCGAGAAACTCCTAGTTCAAATGCAAGGTCTCCGCATCCCATTCATCGACCTGTTCATCATCGTCGCCTACCTGCTCGGCATTCTCGCAGTGGGAGTGCTTTCGGTTCGGCGCCAGCGCATGACCGGGGAGGTCTACTTCCTAGCCGGCCGGTCGCTGGGCTGGATCATGATCGGAGCGGCCCTGTTTGCGTCGAACATTTCGACGATCCACTTGGTCGGGCTCGCCGCGTCCGGCTACAACGAGGGCCTTGTGTGGGGCAACTTCGAGTGGATGGCCGCCTTCACTCTAGTGGTGCTGTCGCTGTTCTTCGCACCGTTCTATTTCCGCAACCGGATCGAGACTTTGCCCGAGTATCTGGAGCGCCGCTTCAACGCGGCGGCGCGTTCCTTCTTGGCCTTCATGGCAATCCTGGGTGCCCTGTTCATCCACATCGGGATGAGCCTGTACGCGGGCGCGACCGTGTTCGAGCAGTTCTTCGGGATCGATGTCGTGACATCGATCTTGGTGATCTCCGTGGTGACGGGCTTGTACACCGTGCTGGGAGGGCTCAAGGCGGTCGTCGTGACCGAGACCATCCAAACGGTGCTGTTGATCGGGGGCTCGATCTTGGTCACCGCGCTTGCCATCGGGGCGCTGCCGGAGCACGGCATCAGCAGCATGGCCGAGTTCCAAGAGCAGCTCAGGCCGCGGCAGCTCAGCATGATCTGGACTGACAACTCGGTAGGCTTGGCGTGGTACTCGGTGCTGCTGGGCTATCCGGTCTTGGGCATCTGGTATTGGTGCACCGACCAGACCATCGTGCAGCGCGTGCTGGCTGCCCGGTCCGAGCACGACGCGCAGATCGGCCCCTTGTTTGCCGGATTCATCAAGGTGCTGCCCGTGTTCATCTTGGTGCTGCCTGGCGTGATCGGCTACGTGCTATACGGCAGCGAGATCGGCGACAACGCCAACCAAGTGCTGCCGATGCTGATTCAGGAACTGGTTCCGACAGGCTTGCGCGGGCTGATCTCGGCCGGACTGCTGGCCGCTCTGATGAGCACCATCGCCGCTGCGCTAAATAGTTGCGCGACATTGTTCGCCGTCGACATTGTGGCCCGCGTGCGGCCCGGCACCAGCGATGCATCGCAGGTGCGTATCGGACGCTGGAGCGCGGTCGTCGTCATGCTGCTGGCCATGGCATGGTCCACGCAGGGAGCGAAGTTCTCGAGCATATTCGAAGCGGTGCAGGAGATTGGAGCGGCCCTGGCGCCTGCCATCACGGCTGTTTTCCTGTGGGGCGTGTTCTGGAAGCGCGGCACCGCGCAAGCGGCTGTATCGACGCTGGTGTTCGGGTTCGCGATGGGGGCGACGGCGTTCGTGCTCGATTTCAAGGATGCCGACGGCTACAAGCTGATCACCAATGGATGGGGGATACCCTTCATGCTGCAAGCCTTCTACATGACGGTGATCTGCAGTTGCGTGTTTTACGTGGTCAGCAAGATCACGCCGCCGCCGCCCGCCGAAAAGGTCGAGGGGCTGACCTGGGACAACCCGCTCAGCGCGCTGACCCGTCGCTGGACCGGGGCCGGCGTCGATCCCCGAAGGCTTGCGACGCTGCTCTGCGTCGTCATCGCGGCGCTGTATGTCATGTTCCGCTGACACCCGCGGAACCGGAGTTGGAGAACCACGATGAAGCGACCGACCGTAGTGGTGCCGGATGACTACCCGCCGGTGCTCGGGCCTAGCGCGGCGTTCAAAACGCTCATGGCCGGGGCCGACGTGACCCACCACGACAGCTTGCCCGCCTCGACGCAGGTGTTGCTAGAGCGCATTGCCGGAGCCGAGGCCGTGCTCAACATCCGATCGTCCATCGACTTCGGGGAGGAGGTATTCGCCGCCTGCCCCGAACTGCGGGTCCTGTCCCTGTGGGGGACGGGAACAGACCATGTCGATCTGAGCGCGGCCAGGGAGCACGGCGTGGTCGTCACCAACACGCCGGGCGTCTCGGCCGTGGCGATGGCCGAGCATGCTCTGGCGCTGATGCTGGCCGTCGCCCGTGACATTCCCAGGATCGACTCCAAGACGCGCAAGGGGGCTTGGCCGCGGGGATTCGTGACCCAGCTTCACGGCAAGACCCTTGGCGTGGTAGGACTGGGCGCCATCGGCTTGCAGACGGCTCGCATCGCGAAGGGAATCGGGATGCGCGTGATCGCCTGGACCCGCACTCCCGAGGAGAAGCCGCTGGCAGAGCTGGGAATCGAGTTGGTGGAATTGGATGACTTGTATCGCCAGAGCGACGTGGTCAGCCTGCACGTGCGCCTGACACCTGAAACCACCGGCATGGTCGGGCCGCAGCAGCTGGTGGCGATGAAGCCCACGGCGATTCTAGTCAACACTGCCCGCGGTGCCGTCGTCGACGAGGCAGCGCTTGTGGAAGCGCTGCGCGACGAAACAATCCGCGGAGCGGGATTGGACGTGTTCGAACAAGAACCGATGCCCGAGAACCACCGGCTAGCTAGCCTTCCAAACGTGGTGCTCACGCCGCATTCGGGCGGTGTGACAGCCGAGGCGCTGGAAACCGGCCTGCGGCTGGCCGTCGATAACGTCTTCGCCGCGATGCGGGGCAAGCCGATGAATCGCGTGGCCTGACGCCTCTGCTTGCGTACTCCGGCACATCGCGCACGCCGGGGAAGCTGCCCGATTGCAACGGAGCCGCGCCGCGACTTTCCCGTGCAAGTTCGAAGGCGGCGCGGGCACGTCCGCGCCTATTCGAACTCGGTGGCATGCCCCTTGCGCAGCAGGTAGTCGGGGCTGACGAGCTTGACAAAGGCGAACTCGTCGGCGAGCTTGCGCCTACGGTTCGGCGAGATCACAACCCCCTCGCGGACATGGACGCCGCCGAAGGAGGTCTTTCCATCGCGGAGCGCCGAGACCGCTTCCATCGAGAACGTGCACCGCCCGAGTTCGGGCACCGTCTCAAGCCCGTAGCGGCCGCACCAGGCCGCTAGCTCATCTGCGGACAGGAAGTACGCTGCTCGATCGGTGGCTCGGCCGAACCCCACCGCGAAGACCCGCAAAGCGGTCGTCTTGAGGCCGTATTGAAGGTCCTGCACACCTCTTCCGAAAGTCTCGCCCAACACGTGGATCGCCTCTCCGGAATCGCGCGCCGCTTGGATGATCTTGTCCCAATGACCGGGATCGAGGAGAAACTGCCGCCACATTCGGACGTACAGGTTCTTGGCATTGCTGTCGTCTGTCTTGAACGCCAGGCCCTTGCCGCTCATCCCCTTGGAAGAAATGATCGTTCCACCCTGGTACAGGTCGGGGTCATCCACGGTCGGGTCGAAACTGATGCCCGTCCAGGTTCCGTGGAGCTTCTCTGTGACGACGACCTGCTCGCCGGGCGCGACTGCGTCCGGGAAGCTCTGCAAGCTCTCGATGTCGAACTTGACGGTATGTCCATGCGCGCCCACCACGACACCCTCGAATGCTACCGGCACGGGCGGGACATACTTCTCGATTCCGAGTGCGTCGGCGATCTCTTCGCCCGAGGGTGCGGTCGCGAGCGGCCACGGCTTGCCGTCCTCAAGCGCCAGCCACGGGCCGTCCGGACCGTGCGAGACAGGGTACAGCAGGCCCTGGCTCAGCGTTCCGCGCAGGCGCGTCGCCTTGATGCGTCGACCCTGCTTGCCGGCCAGCCTTCCCTTGCCCTTCTCCTCGTCCCACAAGTTGAGAGCGCGGCACAGCCATTCCGGCACGACGCCGCCCTCCGGCAGGTAGACTACCTCCTGGCCGGGACGGAATGCGCCCTTGCGGACGACGCAGGTGTAGCCGAGGACATTGGCTAGCTCGAGCCGGTCGGCGTTTGGATGCGGCTCGACCTCGCTGATGTGGACGAGCGGTGTTTGGAATGTTGCCATCAGATTCTCCTCCGCCACGACCGCCGGTCGCATGGTCGGCGGCTGGGTGCTGCCTTGATTTTGTGAACTTTATATTATACACGAAATTTCATGCAAGAGCATCGATACAATAATAGCTATATATAGCTATGTTTATCTATATATAGCTGTCCCTTGTCGTGTCAAATGCGAAGAGCCGGTGAGTTGGCGGCCCAACATTTGGAGCACCGGCCCGAGCATCGCGGCCTGGCCCCTTGGCTATTTCGTCGCGGCTCGCAGGCCACGGTCGTCTGGCCTAGGTGGTGGAAACGGCCCTGTGGCTAGCTGGGCGGCCGTTGATAACGTTCTCGCTGGGTTCAGAGGGAATCCGATGAACCGCATTGCCTGCCGATGGACGCCGATCAGGTGACGTGATGGTTGCCCTCGACTTCGAACGCGATCACATCGCCCGCGTCCAAGTCGGCCGCCTCACGGATGCGCTTGGGAATGGTCATCTGGCCACGTGAGGTGATCTTGGCAAACTCCATATGCTTAACTACTGGAACACTGATTGTTTAGAAGAGACGATCGAACAGATCAGCAGTAATCCGGCGACGGGCGGGGTCGAATCCAAAGTGGCATCCTGCAAGCTCGTGCGGGCACAGGGAGATCCACTGCTCATCGGTTTCGGCTACGACCCCTAGGCCCGGAGCGCATGGGTGCAGAGCAGCCGATCTCCGTGTCCGCGCACCGGCCGAAGAATCGGTCCATCGACAGGTTGGACTGGACGAACGCGTCGGCGGAGCAGGGCTCATTGCCCCGCTAGCTCGAGAATCTGTGCGGGCGTACGGTCCGGCGACTCGAACGGATTGACCACGCGGACATTGTCGAAGAGCTGTCCGTGCTGAAGGTCCTCGGTCAGGAGAATGGCACATCCTGCTTGCTGGGCGGCCGCAACAATCAAAGCATCCCACCAAGAGACTGAGTAGCGTGCCTGTAGCAGCCAGGCACGCTCAAGAGTCGAGAAGTCGACCGGTACCGGATTCCATGCGGCCAATTCTCGGATGATCGCCCGTGCATCGGAATCGGGCACGGCCGGTATTAGCTTTCTCGTCAGCGTGCTGTACGTCTCCTGCAAGATTTGAAAGCTTAATCGGCCGACACGGAGTTCCCAGAGCAGCTTGTACCAGCTGTCGGCACGAGCCTGCTTCCGAGGCCCCAATGCGGAATGCCGGTAGACGACGGTCGTATCAACGAAGACCTGCCCGATCATGCAGCTCGTCCCTTGCGGGCTTGCGTCCGTCAATCCATTCCGCTTGGCGAGGCTGGATCGCCAGTGCGCGTTCCATTGCGATCGGGTATCCGTCCTCTTGGGCCTTCATCCGTTCAATCACTTGAGCTAGCCAGCTTGAGACACTGCGATCTTCTTCAGCCGCTCGCACCCGCACCCACCGGGCGAGGTGGTCGGCAAGTGTGATCGTTACGATTCTCATATCACGGGAACAGTGTAGAACGATGTTCGTGTACACAGGTCCCCGCCGTACCTGTCGCTCTCCGAACTGCCCGCTTTAGAAAAGTTCCTTACCTCACCGGCCAGTGTTCGGAGGCCGTCTTCGGCAGAGCTACAATCGCATTGTCCGGGAATGCGCAGGCCGCATGAAGTGCGCATGTATCCGACCCAGTTGAAGTTGCCATGAAGTCCCGCTGGTTTTTTCTGCTCTTCTCCGTCGGCACGATTGCGGGCAGTTTGCCCTCGCAACTGGCCGGCCAGCCGCTCAGCCCCAGGGCTGAAGCCGGCTCCCGCCCCAACGTCCTATTTCTCGCGATCGACGACTTGAACGATTGGATCGGCGCGGCTGGGGGGCATTCGCAAGCGAAGACTCCCAACCTAGATCGCTTGATTTCCCAGAGCGTCTTCTTTCGAAATGCTCACACTGCCGCGCCCGTCTGCAGCGCATCGCGGCATGCCTTGCTGAGCGGCCTGCGTCCCTCGACTACGGGCTGGTACACGAACTCCTCGAAAGAGAGGGTTGAATACGACAGAATTCTGGGCGATACGGTGCCGCTGCCGACCCATTTCAAACGCAGCGGCTATAAGACGATGGCCGCTGGAAAGATCTTCCACAGGGGAACCAGCGACGTTGGTGGCTACGACTATTGGGACGAAGCGCGTCCCAAGTACGAGTGGCCCGAGTGGCTAGCCGAGCGCGGCCACGGCTACCAAGGAAAGAGCGGAGGACATTTCCATCCGTTCCCGCCCGATGGCGGAGCGATCTACCAGAAGTATCAGGAGGGTGTCAGCGGGCAATCGCTGTGCTGGGCGGCGCTTGAGGACGACGACATGCCCCCGGAGGGCATGCCGGACGAACAAGTTGCCGATTGGGCGGTCGAGCGACTGAAGCAGGAGCACGACAAACCGTTCTTCCTAGCCGTAGGCTTCGTCCGACCGCATGTGCCCTATACGGCACCGAAAGAGTTCTTCGATCTGTACCCGCCCGAAAGCGTCGTCGTGCCTACAGTGCCGGCGGACGAGATGGACGACATTCCGCTCCTCGGCAAGGCTATGGCTCTCGGGACACTCCCGGGCGGAGACCACCGCAACGTGCTCGACATCGGGCCAAACTACTGGCGGGAGATGGTCAGGGCCTACTTGGCCTGCGTCACCTTCGTTGATGCGCAGGCCGGCAAGGTGCTGCGCGCACTCGCGGACAGCCCCTACGCAGACAACACCATCGTCGTCTTCTGGTCCGATCATGGCCAGCATTTGGGCGAGAAACGGCACTGGCGCAAGCAGGCCTTATGGGAGGAATCGACCCGCGTTCCATTGGCGATCCGCTTGCCGAAGGCCGTGAACGGCGGCCAAATCTCGAGCCAAGCGGTGAGCCTGCTGGACATCTATCCGACCTTGGTCGATCTCGTCGACCTTCCCGCCGTCAAGGGGCTTGAGGGAACGAGCCTGTTGCCGCTGCTGGAGAATCCGTCCGCCCGCCGCACCGAGCCGGCCGTGACGACGTGGTACTACAACAACCACTCGGTCCGCGGACTGAACTTTCGATACATCCGTTATCGCGACGGGACGGAGGAACTCTACGATCACCGATCCGATCCCGGCGAACACCGCAACCTGGCGGCGGACTCCGGGTACGAGGAGGTCAGGGCGAGGCTAGCGCTACCTAGTAGCCATAAGTATGCTGGACAACGGCCCTCCGCTATCGGCCCAGCACGTAGTTTTTCCCGCTCTCAAACCCAATTTCGTGTCCCAATGTGGCTCCTGTCAACCGCTCGTATCCGCGCCACATGATCTGATTGCCCGGCTGCGGATCTTGCTTGCGCGCCCGGTAGCCTCCCAGCCGCGCCACTAGCCGCACCGCCAGTCCCAGCCGTTGCGGTGCGTCCAGCCCGAAGCGTTGCGCATAGTCGCCCAGAAAGGCCAGCTCCGCCTCGGTGAACAGCAACTCCGCAGCACAGTCGGGCACCTGCCTGCCCAGCAGCGTCATCACCATGATGCGCCAGGCGATCACCGCGTTGATGGCGATCGCACGCTGCAGCCGCGCCGCCGTGCGCAACTCCAGCCCCTCAACCTGGCAGCCGGATTTGAGGACCCGGAAGAAGTCCTCCACCCGCCAGCGCTGCAGGTAGTAGCGCACCACCTGCGTCGCCGCTGCGGCGTCGCCCACAGCCAAACTGGTCAGCAGGTACCACTGCACCGGCTGCTCGCCCTGCGGCGGGTTCGTCTCCACGACATGCACCCCGCGCAGAGCGACCGGCTCGCCCTGCCCGCCGGTCGCCGGCAGCGTCAACTGGCGGTAGCGCAGCTCGCATGTTGCCAGCCGTTTCACCCGCTTCGGCCGGGCCTGCTTGCGGCTCGACTTCGGCCGCTGTGTCAGTCCCTCGATCTCCACCTCCAGCGTCCCGTCGGCCGCCCCGCCCGCCAGCTTCGCGAACAGCTTGCCGTCCGCGCCGCCCAGCCGCCGGTCGTGCTTGGCCCGCACCAGCACCTCCACCCGGCCGCTCCGCCGCTGCTCGTCGAACAATCCGAAAAAGTCCGCCTCGCGGTCCATCACCGCGATCACGCGCGTCCGCCGCGTCAGCCCCCGCGCCGCTGCGGAGATGTCCCGCCAGCCCTCGATCCAACGCTGCGACTTGCCCGCCGGCGGCGTCCCGAACCCGCACCGCAACACCCCCAGCGGCAGGCCCCGCGCAGTCGTCGCCAGCGTCAGGTGCAGGTGCAGCCCGCGCGTCTTGCTCGCCGTCTGGTTGCGCCCCACCACCTCCAAACCCGCGCAGCCCGGCCGCGTCGCGAAATTCAGGTCGCTGCCGTCTTGGATACACAGCACCGTCTCCTGCTGCCGCATCCGCTCCACGCTCCGCTCGCGGTGCGGTGCCAAGATCCGCTCCGGCGTCACCTCCCCCTCCTCCGGCTGCTCCAAGAACCGGTAATAGCCGTCGATGGCCGCATTGTCCGCCCGCGGGTGCGCCGCCAGCCTCCGTCCCGGCACCTCCCCCAGCAACTCCGCGCTGCGCACCAGTCGTGTCGTCAACCGCTTGTCTCCCATCTGCGCACCCCCAAACTCCTGCGCCGCCCAACTGCTCGCAGCCAGACCCGCGCCCGCTTCCCGCTGCGCTGCCGCTGCCACCGGCGGCACCCCCAGTTGCCGCCGCCAGTCCCGCCGCAACTCGTACATGTAGACCGTCTTCACACCGGCCGCGTACTGATTGTCGCGATCCTGCCGCCCGCGCCCCGCCGTCTGCCCCACCGCCACGAAATTCGCCGCCCGCAGGCTCGTCCCCAACTGCTCCTGCGCCACGAACGTCTCCACCAGCCACGGCTCGTACCCATAGCGCTGCCGGAAATCCCCCGGCAGCCGCCGCAGCGCCCGCCCCAGCACGTGGCTGGCCAAGTTCTGACAGCCCCCCCGGATCAGAAACCGGCTCAGTCCCACCACCAGGTCCAGGTGCGCCCGCCGTTGCGCATCGCTCCACGCCATCCAGCGCTCCCGCGCCGCCAGCCGCAGGGCTGCCGCCGAGAACCCCAACGCTGCCAGCCAGCCGTGCTCCGACCCCACCAGGTAGCGCATCTGCGCCCCCGCGAAGGTCGTCAATCCCTGGCGGTGCTCCCGCTCGATCAGTGTGTTCCAGACCCGCCGTTGCGCCGCCGCTGCCACCGGCTCCAGCGTCAGCCCCTGCACCAAAGCCAACTCGGCCGGCACCGTGGCCGCCAATTCCACCGCGCCCTCCGCCAGCAGCGCCGGCCGCCCGCTGTTGGGGATGCCTGCCCCAGCCGCCGGCAGCACGATCCGCGCGTCTCGCTCAGCCAGCGTACCCAGCGCCTTGAGACAACCGGCCAGCTGCAGCCGCCCGCGCCGGTCACGGAAGCCGAACTCCTCGCAGATGCGCCGTCCGGCCGCTCGTCGGCTGGCGAATGCTTCTTGGGCGAGAATCGCACCGACGCGCTGGCGTGCCGCCGCGTCGGCGAGCGTACGCTGGATCTGGGACTGCTGCCTCACTTCCTATCGTGTAGCATGGCGGAGGTGGCGTTGTCCAGTGCTTTTCCAAGGAAAGTTCGGCCTACGCTTGGAAGACTGACGGACAGCGGGGCAGCGTTGCCCAGTGAACCTTATGGCTACTCGGTAGGGCTAGCGGCGTATTTGCCGAAGAAGAACGCCGTGCCGGAATCGATCGAGGGAGGAGGCTCGGACTCTTTCGGGAGAACGGTGGAGGGGCTCCGCGTCGAGGGCGTGCCGGGCTGGCTGGGCAAAGATCCAGCACAGCCCACAGTGAAGTGAGTCGCGGGCCTCGACGTTCTTGGCAGAGCAAGCTCGACTTCGGCACTGGCCGAGAACGAACCAGCCCCGGGGCCTGCACCGCGGCGCGGTGCGGTTCGTCTACAGGTTGGCCCCGTTCACGAGAAAGGCTCTCGCCTCCGGCGAGTCGGCGACGTTCCACCCGTAGAAGAGAAGCATTCCCTCGACCGCCGTGCCGTCCGGACGAGTCACGGGCTGGACATTGTTGAAACGCCAGCCAGCGTACTGCTGCCCGTCCGGCATCATGTCCCGGTACTTTCTCCAGCTGTTCCCGCTGTCCGCCGAGACCCACTCTTCGAGGCGACCGCCGCCATGCTTGTCCATGAGGCCAGACGAGTCCAGATAGCCCTCTCCGACGATGACGTAGGCATGCAGAACGCCGTCCCTGTCCCTGGCAAGGTGGCCGCTGTTCCACTGATGGTTCGATCCGCAGATGGCAGTCTGCTTCCACCGCCCGTTGTCGCGTCTGACGTAGTAGTAGCTATGAGTCTTCAGATCGTCCTCTGACAGGACGTGCAGGAACATGGGCTCGCCCCTTTCGTCCAAGGCGATCGCAGGCGGTACCCCCGCTCCGCGCCCTTCTGTGTCCCAGATCCGGGCCTTCTCCTTCGCTTGGTCAAAATCGATGGGCGTATTCAGGATGTCTCCATCCGCAGTGCGGACGGCATGCGTCTCCAAATCAACCTTGATGTAGGACAGATTGTATTTCCACGCGTTGCTCACCGGCTGCTTGTAGCGCTCGTTGAACAGCCGCTTCGGGTCATTGGACTTGACGTCGTCATAGTCGGTGAACACCACGTGCAAGTGCCGTCCGTCCTCGCTCGGAAGCTTGGTCTGGTAGGAAGACCATTCGGTTTTGCCGCGGCTGTCCAAGTCGGTGACGTCGTTTTCCGGTCCAGTCCATGTCCTGCCGTTGTCGTCGCTGATTCGGTATGTCCAAGAACTCGCGTGGCCGTCGGTGCGGTAATAGACCAGATCCCTCCCGCCGTGGATGCGGAAGACGGTCGGGTAGGAGAGCTTTGGGGCTATGTCTGACGCCCGGGTCCAATCTGAGATCTCCCTGCCCATGTCCGCTGTACGCTTGGCGACGAGATGCGTGCCCGGAGTCTTGTGGCAACCGAAGAGAACGTGCAAGTGCTCCTCTTGGTCCGCCCATATGACCGGGCCGTGATGGTGGTCGCCGGTCGCCCTGCCTAGCGTCAACGGTTCGGAGAAGCGCTGACTCGATCGGTCGTAGCTGATCAACATCGGGCTCGTCTTCGCTTTGCCCGACTGGCTCGCCGAGGCCCCGGCCTTGAATCCGATGAAGACCCTGTCGCGCAAGCAGACCGCTTGCGGCCTCTGCCTGACGTCGTAGAGCATCTTGATCCCGCCTCCGTTTCCGAAGGGCAAGATCTCCGAATCCCTGCCTCGGCCGCCGCCCCGCAAAGAAGGCGCGCCGAAAGCCGTGGCGGTGACCGCGCACCGCATCAGGTCGCGCCGGCTGAGCTCGGGCAGCTGACTCGACGAGGTCCGGCCACTCATCATCGAGCGGATCATATCACGACGACCGCGTTCACACGGCTCTGACGGGAGGGCGGCCCTTCAGCGAAGGAAGGCCACCTCTTCGCAGACGATCTCAGGCTCGGCGGACGGAAATCGCGGGCCGAGGCAGTCGGTCGGTCTTGCCGAGGCAAACCCCGCTACGGTATGCTGATAAAGCCCGGCAGGCTCTCGCCTGCCAAGGACTTTCCGTCTCGCGGAGCAGTCCCAGAGTGCGTCTGCAGCAAGGCTGCATTCTCCGCCCGTGACCATAGGCGAACTGCATCAGAAGGACATCGAGTCTCTCACTCAGATGGCTCTCGAGCTCGATATCGAGGATGTCAGCGGACTTCGCAAGCAGGATCTGATCTTCCGGATCCTGAAGTCACAGGTCGACGAGGACGGCATGCTCGGGGTCGAGGGCGTGCTGGAGATCCTGCCCGAGGGCTTCGGCTTCCTGCGCTCCAGGATCTACAACTACCTGCCGGGGCGTGACGACGTGTTCGTGTCCCCGCAACTGGTATACGACTACGCGATTCGGAACGGGGATACGGTCGAGGGCGAAGCCCGCATGCCGCGCGACCGCGAGAACTACTTCTCGCTTACGGATGTCGCTGCGCTCAACCACGCCGATCCCGAGGAAGCGAGGGAGCGGATCGACTTTGACAGCCTCACGCCGTTCTACCCGCAGGAGCAGCTGCGCCTCGAGACCGTCAAGGAAAACCACAGCGGGCGCGTGATGGACCTGATCACTCCCTTGGGCAAGGGCCAGCGCGGGCTGATCGTGGCCCCGCCGCGCACGGGCAAGACGATGCTGCTGCAGTCCATCGCCAACTCCATCACCGCGAACCATCCGGACGTCACCCTGATCGTACTCTTGATCGACGAGCGGCCGGAAGAAGTCACCGACATGCAGCGCTCGGTCAAGGGAGAGGTCATCAGTTCCACCTTCGACGAGCCCCAGACCCGCCACGTGCAAGTGGCCGAGATGGCGATCGAGAAGGCCAAGCGGCTGGTCGAGCACAAGCGCGACGTGGTCGTTCTGCTGGACTCCATCACCCGACTGGCGCGGGCATACAACACAGTCGTGCCCTCGTCCGGCAAGGTCCTCACCGGCGGCGTCGATGCGAACGCCCTGCAGCGGCCGAAGCGCTTCTTTGGCGCGGCTCGCAACATTGAAGAGGGCGGCTCGCTCACGATCGTCGCGACGGCGCTGGTGGATACCGGCAGCCGCATGGACGAGGTCATCTTCGAGGAATTCAAGGGCACCGGCAACATGGAGCTGCACTTGGATCGGAAATTGGTGGACAAGCGCACCTTCCCCGCCATCGACATACATGCCAGCGGGACTCGCAAGGAAGAGCTCCTGCTGGACGAAGACACGCTGAGGCGGGTCTGGGTCTTGCGCAAGGTCACGAGCAACCTCGGCACTGTCGAATGCATGGAACTGCTGTTGGACCGCATTTCCAAGACTCGCAGCAACGCAGAGTTCTTGGCGTCGATGAAGGGCTGACTTCATGACGGGCGGCAAGTCCCGCACCAAGATCCGGGTGCGTTACGCCGAGACCGACCAGATGGGCGTGGCGTACTACGCCAACTACTTGGTTTGGATGGAAGTTGCGCGCGTCGCGTATTGCCGGCACGCCGGGTTCGAGTACCGCGACATGGAGCGCAACGACGGCGCGTTTCTCTCGGTGGCCGAGGCGCGCTGCCAGTACCGCGCCCCTGCTCGGTTCGACGACGAAGTCGACCTGGTCTGCTGGGTGACCGAGAGCAGGTCGCGTAGCGTGCGCTTCGCCTACGAGATGCTGCGGGACGGTGAATTGCTCGCCTGTGGCGAGACGCTCCACATTGTCACCGACTCAGGAGGCAAGATGATCCGGTTGCCGGAACGCTACCGGCCGTACTTTCCGCTCACGCGCTAGCGCGAGAAAGTCGCGGGATTGCCAGCGGGCACGGCGGTCACCGCTGGCTCTTGGGATAAACTTACAAGCTAGATCATGTCGAGTCACAAGTACATCCATGCGTCGCTCTGCCTTGCCGTCCTCTGGGCTTGCGGCGGCGGCGACTCCGCGTCAAGCGAGTCCGCTCCGCAAGAGACTCCTCCGTACCTCGTGGAGTACGAGGGCGGGGAAGGGGCCGGTCAGGGCCGGCACATCGTGCTGGTTGGCGGCGACGAGGAGTATCGGTCCGAGGAAGGCCTTCCGCAACTGGCCCGCATGCTGTCGCAGCACCACGGCTTCCGTTGCACGGTGCTCTTCGCGGTCGATCCCGAAACGGGCATCGTCAATCCCCACGTCAACACCAACATCCCCGGCACCGAGCGTCTGGACGACGCGGACCTGATGTTCATTCAGACCCGCTGGCGCGTCCTGCCCGCAGCGCAGATGGAGCCGATCGACCGTTTCCTGATGGCTGGCAAGCCGGTGATCGCGCTGCGCACGGCCACGCACGCCTTCGCGCCCCAGCCGGAGCTGCACAAGCAGATCTTGGGCTACCTGCGCGCTGCCCGCCGAGCGGAAGACCCCGACTCTGTTGCCCTGCCCGACATCCCGGCCGAGGAATGGGGCCCGTTCGACCACTACGGGGACGGCTACACCGGCCCGATGCAGGAATGGCGCGACGGCTTCGGAAGGCTGGTGGTCGGCGAGCGCTGGGTGGCCCACCATGGCAGGCACAAGCACGAATCCGCCAAGGGCGTCATCGCCGCCGATGCGGCGGACCACCCGATCCTGAGGGGTGTCGACCCGGACTCGGTCTGGAGCGCGGCTGACGTGTACACGGTCCGCCTGCCGCTGCCCGGCGATTCGATGCCGCTGGTTTACGGCAGCGTGATGGCCCGCGCCGGGGAGTATGACGAGGAGGACGCGCTCTACGGAATGCGGCCCAGCGATAGCCAGCCGGTCGAGGCCAAGAACGACCCCATGATGCCGGTCGCTTGGACCAAGAGCTACCAACTTCCGGGGGGGCCGCAGGGCCGGGCGTTTTCTACCACGCTGGGAACGTCAACCGATCTACTCGAGGCGGGCGTCCGCAAGATGCTGCTCAATGCGGTGTTGTGGGCTCTGGGGGAAGAGTCCGCAATTCCGGAGGGCGGCGTGGCGTCTGAACTCGTCGGCGAGTACAGCCCCACGCGGTTCAACAACCATCCTCCCGAGTATTGGCAGCAGCGGGCCGTAGTGCCGGCCGACTTCCGCTAGCTGGGCGGAACGGAATTCAAGCTTCCGCCACGGCCTCGACGGCCTTGGCGACGTCCTCGCCGCTGGGCGACTGGAAGGCTCGCAGTCCGAATTGCGGCAATGCCGCGAAGATGTGGTCGAAGATGTCGGACTGGATCGCTTCGTACTCCGCCCAGCGCTTGTCCAAGATAAACGCGTAGACTTCCAAGGGCAGCCCTTGCGGCGTGGGCTGCAGCTGGCGCACGATCAGAGTCATGTCCGAGTTCACCATCGGATGGGCTGACAGATAGGCCGCCAGATAGTTCCGAAACACGCCGACGTTTGTCATCCTGCGCCCGTTCACCTCGACGGCTTCGTTGATCCCGCGGGTTCGATTGTGCTCGGCGAGTTCCGCCTCCTTGCGTTCCACGTAGTCGCGCAGGATCTCGATGCTCTTGAAGTGCTCGATCATCTCCGGCGGGCAGAACCGCACGCTCGACACGTCGAGAAAGATCGAGCGCTTGACCCGACGCCCGTCGGACTCCGCCATGCCGCGCCAGTTCTTGAAGCCCTCCGAGATCAGGGCGTAGGTCGGCACCATGGAGATGGTCTTGTCCCAGTTCTGCACCTTGACGGTGTGCAGCGTGATCTCGACAACATCGCCGTCAGCTCCGTGCTGCGGGATCTCCAGCCAGTCGCCGGGGCGGACCATGTCGTTGCTCACCAGCTGGATGCCCGCGACCAGCCCTTGCAGGCTGTCCTTCGAGACGAGCAGTATGACCGCCATCATGGCGCCAAGGCCGCTCAGCAACAGCAAGGGGGAATTGCCCGTCACGATCGAGACGCCGAGGATGATCGCGCCGACGCAGAGCACGATCTTGAGCACTTGCACGTACACCCGGATCGGGAAGCGGCGCGCGATCTCGAACTCCTCCTCGTAGATTTCCCGTCCCACCGTCAAGACACGAATCGCGGCCGTCAGCAGCGCCGCCAGCGCGTACAGTTCTGCGCCGCGCGTGACCCAGAGCGAGAACGCGGGCGAGATCAGCACCTGCGGCCCGAGGAGGTAGATGATCAGGGCGGGGACCAGGTGTGAGAGTTGCGCGAAGACCCGTCGCTCGACCAGCCGGTCGTCCCAGGTGGACTCGGTCTTCGATGCGGCCTTGCGCACCGCCCGCACGATCACCTTCAGGCAGATGAAGCGCCCGAGCCAGGCGATGCACCCGATCAGCAGGACTTCCAACGAGTCGGCTGTGACGTGCGCTGCCCCCTCCGATAATCCGGAGTCAAGCAGCTTCTGGATGAGCAGCTGGTTCATGCGGCGATCGGACCCGAGGAGGTTCGCTGACTGGCCTCAAGCGGGCGAGCTTGTAAATCGCTCAGGCTTTCAGGCTGAGGCGGCAGACGACTCCTACATCGTCGCAATACCACATCCAGCCATCGCGAATCGTCATCCCGTGCGGGAGGGGGTCGCTGTCCTGCAGCTGGATCTTGGCGCTGGTCTCGCCCGTCTCGGGGTCGAAGCGGTAAAAGGCGTTGTCGTTCGTTTCGGCGCACCAAAGCCACTTGCCCTCCCAGCCGAGCCCGTGAGGGCGGTCGCCGGCGGTGGGGAATTGCTTTTCTACTTTGAATCGCTCCGGATCAATCCTGTAAATCATCTGGGAGGGCGGGACGGACACCCATAGCTTGCCCGCGCGCCATTCCATGCCGTGCGCTCCTGTCGCGTTCCTCTGAGTTGGCGGGCGAGCGGGTGCCGCCGTCGTCCTAGGCGGCGGTGCCAGCGGGCTGCGGCGGGCTTGGGTCCAGCCCACCACACCCGAGCCCGGAGAGTCGAAACGCGCCAAGGTACGACCGGTGTTCGGGTCGATCTTCAAGATTTCGCGGCTGTAGGTGGAAGCTGTCCACAGAGCTCCGCCATCGAATGTGATCCCGCTGCCCGCCTTGGTCTCGGTCTCAAGCTGCCGGAGAACCTTGCCGTCGCTGTAGTCGACCAAGTAGGCGCGGTTATCCCCCTGATCCAAGACCCACAGGCCCTCTTCGGTGGCCTGCAGGCCATTCGGCTTGGGCCCTGGAGTGTCGAACATGGTCGTGACCTTGGCGCTGCGGATCTCGAGCTTCGCCAAGGCCGGCAGCGCGGATGCGAGCGCGATCAGCTCTCGCCTGGTAACAAACATTGTGGCCTCCTTGGGCCTTTGGGCCACGCTCACAGCGGTCCGAGGGCCCGGGTTGCTCCGATTATAGTCCCGCTAGTCCACTGTCTCCTTCAATGGAACGTAGTTGGATGGGTCGGACTTGCGGAATCGGCCCTCAGGCACCTCCACCAAGCGACGCTCGGCTTCGGGAAGGTCGGGGTATCGCATGGTCTCCTTGCGGCTGGGATGCTTGGGCAGCAGGCGGGCGAGCGATGCCTTCACCTCGTCGTGCCCGGGTTTGGCCGCCAGGTTGTTCCACTCGTAAGGATCGGCGTCGTGATCATACAGTTCTTCGCCGTCCGCGTACCGCGAATAGCGCCAGCGCTCGGTGCGTACCGAGACCCTGTCGGGGCTCAGGCTAGTGATCGCCGGCTTGTCCCACTTGGCGTCGGGGTCATCCAGCAGCGGGCGCAAACTGCGGCCGTCGAGCTCTGGGCGTTCGGGCAGGCCGCAGAGATCGACAAGAGTAGGGTAGAGATCCAAGAGCTCCACAGTCCGCCCGCTGTTGCGACCAACCGCTCCCACTCCCGGCCCGGCCAGCATCATCACCACGCGTGCCGACCGTTCCCAGAGAGTGAACTTGCGCCACTGCTGCTTCTCCCCGAGCTGCCAGCCGTGGTCGCTCCACAGCACGATGATCGTGTTGTCGGCGTGCGGGCCGTCTTCCAGCGCCGCAAGCACTCGACCGACATTGGCGTCGGCGTAGTTGATGCAGGCCAGGTAGCCCGCCACCGCCTTGCGCCACTGCCTGTGCTTGGTTACATTGTCGTGGTCGCGGAAGCTCCGCAGCGAGGACTCGGGGACATCGTCGATGTCCCCCTCCAATGTCGGCGGCAGCTCTACGCGCGCGGGAGGAAAGCGGTCGAAGTGCTCTTGCGGGACGTACCAGGGCAGGTGCGGCCGGTAAAAGCCGACTGCCAGAAAGAACGGCCGCGAATGCTCCTCGCCCAGGTAGCGCTCCGCCCACGCAGCCAAGCGCGTGTCTTCGGTCTCGGAAGCTCTTGCCGAGAGCCCGCTCCAGTCGAAGTGGCCGGTCCTGGGAATGCCGTTCACCGGCTTGCCGGGCGGATGCAGGAAGCCCTTGAACTGGTAGTACGCTTCCCACGAAGCGGCCTCGTTCTGCGGACCGTGGAAGGTCTTGCCGCCGCCAAGCACCTCGTAGCCGTGCAGCATGAAGTGCTGCGGCAGCGTGACCGCGTCCGGCACGGCCTTGCGCCACACATCGGTGTTGTTGTAAACGCCGGAGGTCGACGGCCTGAGGCCTGTCATCAAGCTTGTTCTGGACGGATTGCAAGAAGGCGCTTGGCAGTACGCGCGCGTAAAGGTGACGCCGCGCTGTGCCAGCTTGTCCATGTTGGGCGTGATCGACTGGGAATGGCCGCCCAGCGGGCCGATCCAATCGTTGAGGTCGTCAACCCCGATGAAGAGGACATTCGGGCCGCTGGCCCGGGCCGCTTGGGCGAAGGCGTCTGCAGGGCACAGCAGCATGGAACAGATCGCTGCCAGAGCGGGGAGCATTACCGAGTGCTTGCCTTGGCCGCGGGCCACTACTAGAGGAGGAGTCATGTTGACGGCTATAATACCGACCTCGGCTGCGACGGAGCCCAGCGTGACTGAAGCAGGGCCACACTATGCTAATGACTGAGTTTGCCTGTGCAGAATCCCCGGGCAACAGACGCACAGCCGACTCCCGCACAGTCCTCAGTCTCAGCAAGTGCCGCCAGCCAGCACTCGCTCCGAGATGATGTGCCCGTCGCGCAGGTGGCGGGCTTGTGGCGCTGGCTTTTCGTAGCTTTGGGTGGCGTCTTCGTGGCCCTTGGCTTGGTGGGCGTTGTATTGCCGGGGATTCCGACCACGCCGTTCCTGCTGCTGGCGAGCTACTTCTTCGTCCGCTCCTCTCCCGCACTGCATCAGCGTTTGCTCCGGTCGAAGCTCTTCGGTCCCACTCTGCGGGACTGGCAGCGCCATAGAGGTGTCAAGCGAAGGACCAAGTGGATTTCGATAACATGTTGCTCGCTGATGATCTGCTTTTCGATCGCCACCGGCGGGCTGCCCTGGGCGGGGCGTGCCGTGATCGCGGCGGCCGGAGCGTATGGAATGTGGTTCGTGGCGAGGCTGCCGACCGTGCCAAACGAGCAAGGGGCTGACGCTGTGGCACGGCAGGGCTCGGCAAGGAAGGTACCGTGATCTCAAGCCCAGCACCGCAAGCCAGCGGGTTCAACATCTGCCCGCCGAAGGCGGTGTCCCTCCGGCCCACTGGAGCGATGCACGGCGTCGGGAAGAGCGCGTACATGATGGAAGCGAAGGGTAAAGCGATGGTTCTACGAAGCGGCGCCGCCGCCGTCATCGGAGGCCTGTTCATCTTGTCCATGGCTGGATGCGGCGAGACTCGGCCGGAGAGCGTGCTGGAATCGGCCGAAGTTCGGCAAGCGGCAGCCAATGCGCTGGTAAGCCTCGACCGGCGGATGGTGTGCTTCAAGGGCGCGACGCCCGAATTCGACGGGCAGATCGGCCAGGGGGAATACGACGATGCCACGCCGTTCGAATGGAATGCCGACTGGATCGAGGCTATGAAGCAGGACATCGCGTCCAGGCAGGATCTCGACTTCAACGGCTGGGTCAAGCATGACGGGGAGCACTTGTACCTCGCATTCGATATCACGGACGACATTTTCTACGGGATCGAAACCGAGCGATGGCTTCCAGATCAGGACGAGTTTGCGCACGTGATCGGCGATCGGGAGCGAGGCCGTCCTTGGTTCGGCGACATGATCGAGATCCTGACCTTCAGCCGGATGTTGGAGATTGGGGAGCCCGTCTCGGACGTGACCGGCGATGGCCGCGGGATCCAGATCATCTACAACCTCACCAAGTCTCTCGAAGGCGGCGTCGGCGTGCCGGGGATGCTGCCCCACGGTCCGAACCGCACCGTCGAGAACTGGGAGAACAACAAAAGATGGATTCTCGATGACATCATCGAGACCCGGACCGTGATTCACGGTCCCGACAACCGCTACACCGTAGAGGTGAGGATTCGATTGGACGGAGGAATGGAGATCCGCGAGGGCGAGTACTGGACTGACGGGATGCCCGATACGCCGATCGGCTTCAATCTTGCGATCGGCGATGTCGACGAGGCCGAGAAGTCCCCCGACGGCCTGCTCCATCACGAGACTTGGTGGGCGGGCAAGACAGTGCGGCGGGGAGCCGCTCCCAGAGTTAAGCTCTGGGGCGCGCTAGTGCTGACATCCAAGCAGAAGCCTAGCAGCCTGTGGCAAAAGTCGACTGAAATCCCAACAAATCCCGATCAGACTTCGATAAAATCGTAGTCATGGCGATGGGTACCCGCAAACCCGGACAGATCCCGATGTTCCTCGCACCGGACCAACTGCCCCAAGCCCCCACCACTCCCTTCTTCGACAAGCTCAACCAACTGCTCGCTGAGATGGGCTTCGACGCCTACGTCGAGAACCTGTGCCGACCCTTCTATGCCAAACGCCTGGGACGGCCCTCGCTCGCTCCCGGCGTCTACTTCCGACTGCTGCTGCTGGGCTACCTGCTGGGCATCGATTCCGAGCGCGGCATCGCCCTGACCGTCTCCGACTCGCTCGGCTTGCGGGCCTTCCTCGGCTACGAGTTGCAGGACAGCCCGCCGGACCACTCGACGATCTCGCGCAGCCGGCGGCGGATTAGCCTGGAGACGCATGAGCAGGTGTTCGCCTGGGTGCTGCAGCAGCTGCGGCAAGCGGGTCTGGCCGACGGGCAGACGGTGGCGGTGGACGCCACGATGCTGTTCGCCAACGCGGCCTTGCGGACCTTGCGGCGCAAGGACAGCCAGCAGGGCTACCGAGAATTCGTGGAGGGGCTGGCGGAGGCAGCCGGGGTGCCGACGCCGAGCTTGGCGGAATTGGCGGCCTTCGACCGCCAGCGCAAGCCCAAGACGTTGTCGAACAAGGAGTGGGAGTCGCCGACGGACCCGGACGCGCGGGTAGCGAAGATGAAGGACGGCACGACGCACCTAGCGCACAAGGCCGAGCACGCGGTGGACTTGGAGAGCGGGGCGTTGCTAGGAGTGACGCTGCAAGCGGCGGACCAAGGGGACACCACAACACTGGGGGAGACCTTGGAGGCGGTGCAGGCGGCGCAAGGGCAGGGGCCGGAGACGGTCGTCGCCGACAAGGGCTACCACAGCGACGCGGTGCTGCTGGGACTGAACGAGGCGGGCCAGGAAGCGCACATCCCGGAGCCGCAGCGGGCGGAGCGGGATTTTGCGGGCAAGCCGGAAGCGCAACGGGTGGTGCAGGAGAACCGGGAGCGCGTGGCGAGCTCGGCCGGCAAGCGCCTGCAAAAGCTGCGGACGGAGAAGGTGGAGCGGTCGATGGCCCACATGTACGGCACGGGCGGGATGCGCCGGCTGTACTTGCGGGGGCGGGCGAACATTCGCAAGCGGCTGCTGGTGCATGCCTGTGCATTCAACCTGGGGGTGCTGATGAGGTCGCTCACCGGGGTCGGCACGCCGCGCACACTGCAGGGGCAGGGCTGCCAGCCAACGGCCAGCCTTGGTTTCGCCGTTTGTTTGCCGTTCCGGGATGCTTGGAGCGGCCTGCTGGGCCTGCTCAGGGGCCTCTTGGGCCTCAGACGGGGAGAGAGCCCGGAATTCGCCGAAAAACTCGCATAGGCCGTCGAAGGACCACCAAGCAAGGCCACCGACCGACATGGTCGGCAAAGCTATTAAAACCACAGGCTGCTAGCGCCTAGGGCAAGGGTCGGCGCGACCCTGCTTGCGGCGCCAGCGAGGGAATTCTCGAGCGGGTTTAGGGGAGGGACTGCACATTCCCGCGCCTCACTCCTGTGCGGCCAGCTGTGCTCGGACCTGTTCGCCGAACACCTCGTTCTCAACCTCTCCATAGACGACCGGCGGATAGGCCGGAATTCGCTCGAGCGCCTCCGCTTCGCGCGCGAACTTCCGGTGGTGTGCCAACCGCTCTCGCAGCTCTGCCACCGTTTCCGGTCGGCTGTCGGCCAGATTCGTCTCCTCGTAGGGATCTTCGCGGATGTTGAACAACTGCAGCGGCTGCTCCCGCCAGCCATAGTAGCTGGCACCCTCTTCGATCAACTTCCAGTCGCCGACTCGGATCACTTCCAGCGAATGCACCACCTCCTCGCGGAGCCCGGGACCTCCCTTGGCGATGGCGTCCCAGGCATCCCGGCCGTCGAGCGGCAGGCCTGCATCCGTCCTCGCCCCGGCGAGCTGCGCAAACGTCGGAAACAGATCGACGATATGGAGCATTGCGCCGCTAACGGATCCGGCGGGAATCTGTGCCGGCCAGCGCATGGTTGCCGGGACCCGCACGCCGCCCTCGTGGTAGTGAGACTTGAAGCCGCGATAGGGGCCGTTCGACGTGACCCGCGTGCCGCCGTTGTCATTGGTGAACATCACCAGCGTGGAATCGAGCACGCCCTTGCGCTCGAGCGCCTCGAGCACGCTTCCCACTGCTAGGTCCATGCACTCGAGCTGGGCGCGCTGAGGCCCTCTTCGGCCGAGGCGGGAGTACTTTTCGAGATAGTCGTCCGGCGCCTGGTGCGGCCCATGCACCGCGTTGAAGGGCAGATACAGGAAGAACGGGCTACGTCCGTCGTGGCGCTCGATCAGCCGCTCGGCCTCTTCCGCCAACAGGAAAGTCGAATAGCCATCCTCGACCACGGGGCGGCCGTTGCGATGCCAATCCAGGACCGGGCCGCGCATGTGCGTGAAAGAGTCGATCAATGCCGAGTAGTGTCCGTAATGGTGGTCGAACCCGCGCTGCAGGGGAAGGTGCGGCCGCTGCCATTCCCCGAGATGCCACTTGCCAACCATCCAAGTGTGGTAGCCGACCTCGCGCAGGGCCTCCGCCATCGTCCGCTCGTCCAGCAGCATGCCGTGGCGGGACTCGGCGGTCGGGCGGACTTCCATGCCGTTCTTCCAGGCGTACCGGCCGGTAAGCAGGCAGGCGCGAGTCGGCGAACAGACTGGCTGGACGTAGAATTGCGTCAGTTTCACGCCCTCGTTCGCGATCCGGTCGATGTTGGGCGTGGGCACCTCCTTGCCGCCGTTGAAGCCGACTTGCTCCCACCCCATGTCGTCGGAGAGGAACACCACGAAATTGGGTCGCGGCGGCGCTTGGCCATAGAGGGTGATCGATAGGAGGGCTAGAGCCCAGCAGGGGCGGAGCATCGCACTCAATTGTCGCCAACGCGGCTCGCCCGATGCCACAAGCCGTACAATGCTCGGAATGAGAATCGCATCGTTCGGCGTCGCCGCCGTTGCCTGCGCGCTGTTGTGCGCGCCTTGCTTGGCGCAGCAGCCTCCCAACTTCGTAGTCATCTTCGCTGACGATCTGGGCTATGGCGACTTGGGGTGCTACGGCAATCGGCACATCCGCACCCCCAATCTTGACCGCATGGCCGCCGAGGGTCTCCGGCTGACCAGCTTCTACGCCCAGAACGTTTGCGGCCCGTCCAGGGCGGCGCTGCTGACCGGCTGCTATCCGATCCGAGTCGGCGAGCCCGGCAACACCAAGGGAGCGCACACGATCCTGCATCCGCAAGAGACCACCATCGCCGAGGTCCTCGCCGCCAAGGGCTATGTCAGCGGCTTGGTCGGCAAGTGGCACGTAGCAGGCCCCGGGGCACACGAGCGCGGGCCGGGCACGGGCCCCTACAAGCGCGAGCTGATGCCGACTCAGCAGGGCTTTGACTACTTCTACGGAACCCCCGCCCACAACGGCGTCACCCGCGAGCCCGATCCGAAGCGGTGGAAGACGGAGCTCATGCGGGGGGATGAAGTCTTGGAAAGTCCCACCGACCTGAGCCTGCTCACGAAGCGGTATACCGAGGAGGCGATCCGTTTCTTGAAGACGCACCGCGAGCAGCCGTTCTTCCTGTACCTAGCCCACACCATGCCACACGTGCCGCTCGGGGCCTCTTCGGAATTCCGCGGGCGATCCCCGCGCGGGCTCTACGGCGATGTGATTGAGGAACTCGATTGGAGCGTTGGAGAGGTTCTCGCGGCCCTGCGTGACCTTCAGCTCGACGAGCGAACGCTGGTCGTGTTCACCTCCGACAACGGTCCCTGGATCGAGGGACACTTGGGAGATTACGGCGGCAGCGCGGCACCGTTGCGCGGGTTCAAGATGTCCACTTGGGAGGGCGGGCTGCGCGTGCCGGGGATCTTCTGGTGGCCCGGGCAGATCCGCCCGGGGCAGGAGAGCGATGAACTGGCGAGCACGCTCGACCTGTTGCCCACCTTCGCAGCGATTGCTGGCGCGCCTCTTCCCAGCCGGCGCCCGCTTGATGGCGTCAACCTCTGGCCGTGGCTGTCCGGAAGAGCGAGCGAGAGCCCGCGCCAAGATTTTCTCTACTTCGCTTTCACACACTTGCAGGCCGTGCGAGACCAGCGCTGGAAGCTTGTCCTGCCACGCCCGAGCGATCCGCCGTGGACGAGCTGGTACGGACGCATGATCGACGCGGTCAAAGCCCCCGAACTTTATGACTTGCAGTTCGACCGGAGCGAGAGCCGGGATGTGTCCGAGCAGCGCGGTGACATCGTGGAGCGCTTGATGGGAGTCGTCGAGCGGGTGCGCGCACGCTTGGGAGACTACGACCGCATCGGCTCGGAGGTGCGCTTCTTCGATGTCGGGCCGCGAAGGCCCAAGATGGATGCCTGGAAGAACTGACAGCAGTTGCGGGGCTCACCGACCGCCAGTTTGTCTTGCTGGTCTTCGCTGCCGCGAGAGTGGTCTCGGCGGACGAAAACGCCTTCGTCGGCTTCCATGAGAAACTATTTGTAGAGCATTCGGCCGGGCCGGCTGTCCGGCGCGGCAGATTGCACCGCAGGTTGGAGGAAATCCATGAGCGCTGAGGGAGCGTCGTACGGACGTCTGCAGAGAGTTCTAGATCGCGTCAGTTTCACTTGGGGGGCCAGCGGCACCAAGCTAGCCTATGTGGCCGAACACGGATTGTGGATGAACCGCTTCCGCCCCGGCGGCCCGCACGCGCTGTGGATCGCCGGCCATCTGGCGTTCTACGAGGGCGGGGCTCGCAAGCTCTACCAGGGACTCGAGCACAATCCCCTCGGGCACTGGAAGGACCTGTTTGCCAACGGCAGCGAATGCTACGACGAGCCGGCAAAGTATCCCGCTCCCGAGCAGATTCTGGCGGAACTGGAGGGTGGCAGGAAGGAAGCGCTCTCAGCCATCGCAGGCCTGAGCGATGCCCAACTCGACAGCCGGGTGGTCAACGAGCGCCTCAAGATCAGGGACTTGCAGTCACAGATCGAATTCATGGTCTGGCACGATGCGCACCACGACGCGCAACTGGGTGCCATCGTCAACAACCACAAGGCGAGCCAATCCGGCTGACGCCTGCGGCCGGGCCGCTTCATTCCAGCTCTGGCTTGAGGCCTTCGTTCCAGTAGATCTTCAGGTTGTGCGTGGCGCGACCCGCCGCGACGATGTCGGGTCTCCCGTCGCCGTTGAGATCAGCGGCGATGAGATCCTCCGTGGCCATTCCGCCCCAGTCGACTATCTGCACGTCAGCGGTGTCGGGGTCGTAGACCGCGACGCCCGTCCGATCGTAGGGCATGCTTCCCTTGAGCCGCCAGCCAAAGGCTAGCTCTTCGCTGCCGTCGCCGTCCAGATCGGCGGTCCACAGCGCGTGCCCGCCGTTGATTCGCTTGACCACGACTTCGCGCTTCCAGCTCGACCGCGGATCCTCCGGTTCGTGGTAGAGCACGATGTGGTTGGCATGCCACGGCTCGACCGTGGCGATGTAGCGCTTGCCCGAGCCCAGGCGCCCGACCTTGATCTCTCCCGCGCCGCGAATGGAGTCGCCGATATAACCTGCGCCGAGCTGCAACCTCGCCCACCGGCCAGACTCGGAACGGTCCAGCAGGTGCACGCCCTCGTAGGAGGCCACCAGCAGCTCGTCGGCATTGTCATCGTCGAAGTTGACCCCCCAAAAGTTGTGGACGATATGAAGACTGTCGTCGATGACCTCTTGCGCCCAGGCCGTGGCGGCGGGTCGCGCCGATGGCGTAAGCGCCAGCAGCCGGGCTCCGTTCCCCACCCAGTGCTTCGGACCCTTGGTCCCGCGTCCGTGCAATGGAGCGACGATCAGTTCTCCGCGGCCGTCGCCATCGGTATCGGCCCAGCGCATGCGATGCGTGGTGGGCTCGCTGCCTAGCGAGTGCAATTCCCACTCCGCATCGGGATCGTCCGTTCGCTCGATCCACTGCAGCGTTCCGCCACCCTGCGTGTCGCTGGGCCTCCAAGCCGCGCCGATCGCGAATTCCAGCTTGCCGTCCCCGGTAATGTCGTAGGCGGCGATGGCGACGTTATCGGCCTCGGTCTCTCCGTCGAGCACGACATGCTTCTCCCAGCCCGGGTTGCTCCACCAGATGACCTGTGTTTCGTTGAGCGCGACGATGTCGGCGTCCCCGTCGGCGTCGACGTCCTCGCACAGCACCGCGTAGCCGATTCCGAGCTCGTCTTCGATCTGCTCGTGGCGGAACTGGATCGCCGCTGGGCTCAGGCTGGCGGCCAGCCCGGCCAGCGCCGCCATGGAAATGATGGTCTGCATGGCGATAGCGTAGCAATCGGAAGGCGCGCCCGCCCGGAGCTCTTCCTCCGTGGGCCGGGGGATCAGTCCGGCAGCTCGAGGATCTGGCCGTCAGCCAGCAGTCTGCCGCGCAGCTTGTCGTATTCCAGGTCTTGCACGGCGATTCCCTCCTCAATGGCCAGCACCGCTGCCGTCGCCGCCGATTGGCCGAGGATCATGAAGACCGGCTCCATGCGAATCGAGCCGTACGCGATGTGGGACGCCGAGACGCACACCGGGACGAGCAGGTTCGTCACCTCCTGCCTGCGCGGCTTCAGAGAGCCGAAAGCGATGCCATATGGGCGGAGCGGCTTGACGCCGATGTCGCCTTCGTTTTGCACGAATCCATCGGCTGTCACGTAGCGCTGCACGTTGTGGGAGTCCATGGCGTACGATCCCATGCCGACCGAATCGGGAACCGCCCGCTTGGCAAGGCACTTGTGCTCGGTCATCACGAATTCTCCTAGGAGCCGCCGGGACTCTCGGATGTAGAGTTGCTGCGGCCAGTTTCCGTTTCCGGCGAACTCGTCACGGGCGAGTCCCCATTGCGCGAATTCCTCGCGCACGTCGGCCGGCACTCGCTCATCCTTCGCTAGGAAGTACAGCAGGCCCTTTTGGTACCCCTCGTGCTCGGCGACGATCGCCTTCCGAGCTTCGTACGATGCTTCTGGGTAGGCGTAGTTCATGCCGATGTTGTCGGTGCTGAAAGGCCCGTGGTTGTTGGTGTCGGTCTTGCCGTTGGGAATCGGATCGAACTTCCGAAACGTCTCGCGCCAGCCCGTCTCGAACACGCGCAGGATCAGCTCGTACTGGGTCGGATCGTACGCTTCCGGTTTCGGGAACGGAACGCGGTTCTCTGGTACGCGGGTAAGGCAGAGACGAAAACAGTAGGCCTGGATGCGGTCGTCGGCGCTGCCGTTCTCGCCAGGCGCCTCCGGGCTGATCCGCGCCAGGAGCCCGCTGGCCGGGTCGCCCGGTGTGACGTACGGGTCGACGCCGTCCGGGAAGAAGTGCCCGTGGTGGCGGGCGTCCTTCTGCACCCCCGCCCACTCTTCTCCGTAGCTGTCCGTGCCCTCTCTTCCGACGGTGTACGAGGCTCCGGCAGCGGCCATCAGGTCGCCCTCGTAGGTGGCGTCGATGAACGCGGACCCGGCGAATCTCGCTCCGCTTTCCGTGGCAATGCTCTGGATTCTTCCGTCCTCGACGCGCACTCCGCTGCCGCGGTCCAACCATTCATCCCGCCGCACGTCGATTCCGTGCTCGGCCACGAGATCCTCGAACACCTCTTCCGCGACATGTGGCTCGAAGATCCACATCGTCCGCTGTCCGCCGTCCACCGCCGGCGTGCCTTGGCCACGGTTGCCGTATTCGGAGCGCTCTTGCCAGCGCCAAGCTGCTGGATCCTCGTAGTGCCGCCAGATGCGATGGTAAAACTCGCGAGCGAGCCCGCCGATCACCGACTTGTCACCCGTGTCGGTCCACCCGAGCCCGCCTGATGACAAGCCGCCGAGATGCAGGTCGGGCGATACCACGACCACGGACTTGCCCATTCTCTGGACCTGGACGGCAGCGGTGACGGCCGCCGATGTGCCCCCGTAGACAACCACGTCGAACACCTCCGCATGGCTCCCGCGGGTGCCCGGGGCTTCGGTACCGGCACATCCTCCCAGGGCTGCCACCAGTAAGAATAGGAATGCCGGCAGGGTAGGGAGCTGCGGACGGGCGGTTGCTGGAGTTTTCGGCACCGGTCTTGATCCTCAGGCAGAGCTGGTTGTGGGTTGCGACTGAGTTTACCGCTACCCAAGTGCGGCACTTACAAGGGTGAAATGTCGAACTCGGCGTCGGTCAGGTCCCGGCCCAATAGGGAGATGGCCTCTTCGTGCACAGCGTCGAGGGTCATTCGCGCTCCCGTCATCGAGTTGGCGACTGTCGCGGCCACGACGACGCAGTCTTGGCGGCTGTCCTGCCCCGACACCTCGGCCAAAGCGATGTTGTGCCGTGCCTTGAGCCGATCCTTCAGCGAGCGGATGACTTGGCGCTTGTCCTTCAGCGAGCGCGCGCTCCCGACGTGAATGCGCAGGCACAAGGTTCCCACATGGCACTCCATCGCCAACTTCCCTGCGTGCCGGGCGCGCTCGCGCGCACCGCCGACTTAGCCGCTAGACCGGGATGAGCTCGTTGATGTCCTGCGCGACCTCGACCGTCTTGAAGACCTCGATCTCGTCGCTCTTCTTGATGTCGTTGAAGCGCTCGAAATGCATGCCGCATTCTTGGCCCGCCCGCACTTCCTTGACGTCGTCCTTGAATCGCCTCAGCGAGGCCAGCTTGCCGCTGTGGATCACGACGTTGTCCCGCAGCAGCCGGGCCGAGGCGCTGCTTTCCGCCATGCCCTCCTCGAGCAGGCATCCGGCCACCGTGCCGACGTTGGTGATGTTGAAGACTTCGAGGACTTTCGCCCGGCCAAGAACCTCTTCCCTGCGAATCGGCTCCAACAGGCCCGCCAGGCCCTTCTTGAGTTCGTCGACCAACTCGTAGATGACAGTGTGCAGGCGGACATCGATGTGCTCCTTGTCCGCCAGGGTGGCCGCCGAGCGCTCGGGCCGCACGTTGAAGCCCACCACGATCGCATTCGCCGTGATCGCGAGCAGGATGTCCGACTCCTTGATCGCGCCGACGCCGCAATGGATCACGCGCACCTTGACCTTGTCGCTGGTCAGCTTGGCCAGGGTCTCCCGCAGCACGGTCGCAGAGCCTTGGAAGTCGGCCTTGAGGATGATCGGAAGCTCGCGGGCGCGGCCGTCCGCGAGCTGTTCTTGGAACTGCTCCAGAGACAGGCGCGCAGTCTGTGCCATGGCCTGCTCGCGGGCCTTCTCCTCGCGGAACTCGACGATCTTGCGGGCTTTCTCGGTGTCCGCCAGCACGGACAGCTGGTCGCCCGGCTCGGGCAGGTCGTCCAAGCCCAGCACGACGACCGCCGAGGACGGTCCGGCTGAGCTGACCTTCCTGCCGCGATCGTCCATCATTGCCCGCACCTTGCCCAGCACCGCGCCGACCACGAACGTGTCTCCGACTCGCAGCGTGCCGTTTTGGGTGAGCACCGTGGCTACCGGACCCTTCCCGCGGTCAAGCTTCGCCTCCAGCACCACTCCGATGGCGGACCGGGCCGGATTGGCACGCAGTTCGCGCAGTTCGGAGACCAGATTGATCATCTCGAGCAAATGGTCGATACCCTCGCCAGTCTTGGCCGAGACCGGGCAGAAGATGGTATCGCCGCCCCACTCTTCCGACACCAGCCCGCGGTCGGAAAGCTGCTGCTTGACGCGTTCGGGCTCGGCCTTGGCCAAGTCCATCTTGTTGACCGCGACGATGATCGGGACGCGGGCCTCCTTGGCGTGGTCGATGGCTTCGATGGTTTGGGGCATGACGCCGTCGTCCCCCGCAACGACCAACACCACCATGTCGGTCACCGAGGCGCCGTGCGCGCGCATCTTGGTGAAGGCCTCGTGGCCGGGCGTATCGATGAACACGATCCGCTTGCCGTCCTTGATGACGTGATAGGCGCCGATGGCCTGGGTGATGCCGCCCGCCTCGCGTCCCGCGATATTGGTCGACCGGATCTTGTCGAGCAGGGAGGTCTTGCCGTGGTCGACGTGGCCCATGATCGTCACGACTGGAGGCCGGAGCTCGATATCCTCCACGCTCTCGTCTTGATCGATGTCCAGCACCGCCTCTTCTTCGAATGTCAGTTCGGTAGCGGTCGCGCCGAAATGCGTTGCGATCGACTTGATGCTTTCCAGCTCGAGCGGCTGGTTGATCGTCGCGAACTGGCCCTGCTCTACCAAGAACTTGATGACGAAGCTGGCTTTGATCCCCAGCTTTTCCGCCAGTTCCTTTACGGACGTGCCGTCGGCCGCGAAGATGTCGGTGTTGCCCGCCCGCGGGATCTCGGTCTGGCGCTTGCGCTGCTGGATCTTGCTCTCGGCCAAGGCCTCCAAGTCGCGCTTGCGCTGCTGCGGCGGCCTCGGGCGGCGCTGTCCGGGAGCGCCCCGGCCGGGGCCTGGCGGGCGTCCGCCCGGTCCTCCCGCTGGAGGGCGTCCGGGCAAGCCGGGCCGCATGCCGCCCATGAGCTGGCCCGGGCCTTTGTGCGGGAAGCCGGCCGGCGTGCCTGGAGTGGGAGCCGGAATGCCCGGCATCGGCGAGGGCTTGTGGGTGCGCGGGATGATCGGTCGCCCGGGGACTAGGACGCTGGAAGCGGCGGGCGGTCGCGCATGCGCGCCGGGCCGGGGCGTGCGCAGGCCCGCTGCGGCGGGACGCTGCACCCCAGGCGGCCGGATCGGGCGGACCGGGCCTGCCGGCGACGGCTTTTTCTGCGGCTTGGCAGGCTGGGGCGCTCCCGGAATCCCGGGCGGTTTCGGCGTTGGAATCGCGGGGGGAGCATGCTGTCTCGGCGGCGTCGGCCGCGTGGCCCCAGCCGACGAGGTCGGTGCTGCCGATGCTGGCTGCGAAGCGGGCATCGCGGGCGGCGCGCTGATCCCCGGGCCCGGAATCGAGGGCGCGGGTGCCTTGGGTGGCAGGGCCGGGGTGTTCGGCTGGCCCGGAACTGCGCTTGCCGTCGGCCGCTTGGGCTCAGGGCCGAGAACGGCGGGGATCGGCGGCGGTTCGGGCTTGGCGTCGCCGTCGTCCATGCGGTCCACCAAGGCCGTTGCCTCCAGCGGCTTGGATTTCTGGATCGCTGTTTCGGGCGGGGGCTGCGCAACTGGCGGCGCAACCGGCGGAACTGCGCCCGCCGCTGCGGGGCGCTCGGCTATCGGCTGGATTGGCGGGCGCAGCGCCGCTCCGACACCCGGCCCTGTGCCGCCTCCGAGGGGCGGCCGAAACAGCGTCGCTCCGCCGCCGCCGATCTTGATCGTGGGACGCACGGCCGCGGTTGTGCCGCGGTGCGCGGGGCCCGCCGCCGACTGGTCGATGATCACGCGGCGCTTGCGCCGCAGGGGCAGTTCCAGCTCGGGCTCAGGCTCGGGCCGCTTCTCACCCTCTGCCCGCTTGCGGATGTGCTCGCGGATCTGGCCAGCCTGCGCGTCGTCGACCGAGCTGGAGTGGGACCTGACCCCCTCAACGCCCAGCTCAGGTAGAACTGCGATGATCTCGGAGGACTTGACCTCCAACTCGCGCGCTAGCTCATTGATGCGAATCGTTCTTCTCCTCTTGGACCAACTCGTCCGCAGTCGTCCGCACGGCAGACTCGGCATCCGCCACGGCCCCGGCCGTCGCGAGCGCGTCGCCGCTCTCGCTATACCCCTGTCCGTCCACCGCGAATTCCGCCCCATCGTCGGGTCCGCGATAGACATTCATCTTACCAAAGCTCTCCAGTTCTGCCACGTCGAAATCGACTTCGTCCTCTTCCTCCTCCGAAGCGCCGGACTCCGGTTCTCCCGGCAGCACCGGGGCCGCTTCCGCCCCCTGCTCGGCGTCCGGGCTGTCCGCGGGCGCGGCTGCCGCAGGCTGCTGTTCGCTGACCGTTTGCACCGCTCCGACCGTTCGCGCGAGGCGGGTGTAGCACTGCTCCACCGCTGCCCGGATGCGCTCCACCAGTTCCGGCCCCACGCTGGGAATCTCGATCAGTTGCTCGGGCGTCATGTCGGCAACCGCCTCGAGGGTGGCCGCGCCGGCCTCGACCAAGCGTTCGATCAGTCCCTCGCTGAGGCCGTAGTTCTTCAAGATGCTGACCGGCGTGCCGCTGCCGCTGATGGCCGCCATGGCCTCTTCGACATCGCGGCGATTCTGGTCCTCGCTCTTGATGTCGATGCGCCAGTTGAGCAGCTTCGCCGCGAGCCGCACGTTCTGGCCCTTCTTGCCGATCGCCAGCGAGAGCTGTGACTCGTCGACGATCACTTCCATGTGGCGCGTTTCCGGGTCGATGACGTTCACCCGCGAGACCTTGGCCGGACTCAGCGCCCAGCGGACCATTTCCAGCGGGTCCTCGATGTACTCGATGATGTCGATCTTCTCGCCGCGGATCTCGCGGATGATCGTCTGCACGCGCATGCCCTTCATGCCGACGCAAGCGCCCACCGCGTCGACGTTGCGATCGCGCGAGCGCACCGCGATCTTGGTCCGCTCGCCCGCCTCGCGAGCGCACGCCTTGATCTCGACCGTGTTGTCGTAGATTTCCGGCACCTCTTGTTCGAACAGCCGCTTGACCAACTCCTCGCTCGCGCGCGAAGCGACCACGGCGGGTCCCCGGCCGGCCTTTTCGACCGCCTTGATGACGATCCGAACGCGCTCGCCCGGAGCGAAGGTCTCCAGCCGCGACTGCTCGCGGCGCGGCATCCTGGCCTCGGTGCGGTCCAATTCCACGATCAGGTCCGGGCCCTCGGTGCGCTTGACCGTGCAGTACTCCATTGTTCCCAGGCGGCCCTCGAACTGCTTGCAGATCGTCTCGCGCTCGGCCTCGCGGACCTTCTGGAATATCACCTGCTTGGCCTGCATAGCCGCGATGCGGCCGAGGCTCGCGGTCGGTACCGGGAAGCGCACCTCATCGCCGATTCTGGCCGATGGATTGACACGGCGGGCCTGCGACAGGCTGACCTCGAACGTGGGGTTGGCCACCAGGTCCGTGACCGTCTTGACCGCGTAGACGTCGACCGCGCCCGTCTTGGGGTTGATCTCGGCCACCAGGTCCTCTTCGGTCTGATGGAACTTGCGTGCCGCCGCCAGCATCGCGTCCTTGACCGCGCTCAAGACGATCTCGGGGGAGATCCCCTTGTGCTGGCTCAGCTGTTCGATTTCGGTGGAGAGTCCCCTTGCCATGTCTTTCCTCGCCCCTTGCCCGCTCCCGTCAAACCTCGACCACCAAGCGCGCAAGTTCGATGTCCGCAAACGGGACGTCCAGCGCTTCGCCGTTGGCGGTGCGCAGCGACACGCTCTCCTGCGTAGTGCCCTCGATCAAGCCCGTCACGGTGCGGCTGCCTTCCAGTGCCACGCGCACGCGCAGCTTCGCCTTGCGCCCCTGGAAGCGGCGGTAATCCGCCGGCCGCGACAGCTTGCGATCCAATCCCGGCGACGACACCTCCAGGGTGTAGCTGTCCGGCACCAGGTCCTCGACGTCCAGCGCTGCCGACAGCTGGCGCGAGACGCGCTCGCAGTCGGCGTGCGTGATGCCTGTCGGCTTGTCGATGTAGACCCTCAGGAGGCCGCCGCGCAGGGCTCCCTTCCATTCGGCGTCCACCAGTTCCAAGCCTTCGAATTGGACGATCTGGCGCGTCAACTCGCTCACCTTGGACACGATTTCCTTTCTTTGCGAAGCCATCGACTCGGAACCATAAAAAAAGTGGGCCAAAGCCCACTTTCGGTTATCGCCGAAACTGCGACTCCTCTCATTCTAGCCGGTTCCCGCGCGCCGGGCAATCGCCGCGGCGGAATTGGGTGTACGACACGATTCTGATTTCGGCATAAGAGCGGACTGATTGTTCGTGCTGGAAACCGATTACGCATTACAGGCAAGCTGATTGCTGAATTCTTGTCTGACAGTGTATAATGCTTCCAGACAAGGAGGCCCCGTGTCCGCTACCCTGCCCGTCACCGATTCCCCCGCTGCCCGCCGCCTGCAGCTCCTCCAGCAGATCGCCGCTCTGGGCGACTTGCGTCCCGGTTCCCTAGTGGCTTCTTACCGCAAGTGCGGCAAGCCGAACTGCCGTTGCGCCGATCCGGACGATCCCGGCCACGGTCCGCGCTGGCTGCTCACCCACAGCGTCAACGGCAAGACCCGCACGCGCAGCATCCCGGTCGACCAGCTCGCCGCCACGCGCGCGCAAATCGCCGAGTGCCAGCGCTTGCGCCGCCTCGTCGCCGAGCTGATCGAGGTCAGCGACCAGGCCTGCCAAGCGCAACTGGAAACCGAGCAGCCCGCCAAGCACGCCCCGGACGGCGCTAAAAAAAACCCTGCGCGCAGGATTTCGTCGACGCCGTCCAAGCCGAGCTCGAGCGCTTCGTAGGCCCCGGCTGTGCCGACCAGCTCGACTTCGAGGCCTTGGAAACCTACTTGCGCAACAAGGCCCTAGAGTTCGCCGGCCGCATGCTCGCCGAGCGTCTCAACCGCGATGGCAGCGACTGGCAGGGTGCCTGCCAGCCCTGCTCCTGCGGTGCCCCGGCCCGCTATGTCGGCCGTTTCGCCAAGACCTTCACCACGCTGCTGGGGCCGCTGGCGCTGCGGCGGGCCTACTATCATTGCCGCCGCTGCGCCAAAGGCTTCTTCCCGCGTGACTCCCGCCTCGGACTGGCCGCTGCCTCGCTCTCCCCGGGCGTGCTGCGCGTGACCGGCCTGAGCGCCGCGCTGGTCAGCTTCGCCGAGTCCTCCCTGCTGCTGGCCGAGCTGGCCGGCCTGCGGCTGGACGCCAAGCGCGTCGAACGCGCCGCCGAGGCGCTGGGAGAGCAGATCGACGCCGCCGAGCGCCGCGGCGGCGAGGTCTTCGCCACACAGCCGCCGAGCGCTCCCACGATGTACCTCGGCATCGACGGCACGGGCGTGCCGGTGCGCAGCAGCGAGACCGCCGGCCGGCCGGGCAAGCAAGCCGACGGTTCGGCCAAGACGCGCGAGGCCAAGCTGGTCACTGCCTGGACCGCCGAAGGGCGCCACCCCAAGACCGGCCGACCCCAGCGCGACCCGGGCTCGGTCAGCTACTGCGCGGCGATCGAGAGCGCGGCCAGCCGCGACACCGACCCCGCACCGAGCGCCTTCGCCCAGCGCGTGCGGCGCGAGGCTGAGCGGCGCGGCTTCCCGCAGGCCCAGCGCCGCGTGGTGCTGGGCGACGGAGCCCTGTGGATCTGGTCGTTATGTCAGGAAATGTTCCCCGGCGCCATTCAGATCGTCGACCTGTGGCACGCCCACGAGTGGCTGTGGGCCGTGTCCAAGGAACTGCATGCCGGCCACGAGGCCGCCATCGAGGCCTGGGCCGAGGCGCGTTGCGAGGAACTGGACAGCGGCCGCTTTGAAGCAGTGCTGGCGGCCCTGCGCTCCGCCGACGACTGCGACAAGGCCAGCGACTGCCTCCGCTACATGCAGCGCAATCGCGACCGGATGCGCTACGCCGAGTTCCGTGCCGCCGGATTGTGCGTCGGCTCCGGCGTTGTAGAGAGCGCCTGCAAGAGCATTGTCGGCATGCGCCTGAAAAGGTCCGGAATGCGCTGGAACGTCGACGGTGCCAACGCCATCCTCGGCCTACGCTGCTGCACCCAATCGGATCGTTACGAGGACTTTTGGGCACATCGATCAGCCGCAACCTGAGCCGGCCTCAGATTCCTGACGTACACCCGGCGGAATTTCGCCGCCGGCGGGATAGAATGTCGTATCGTGCCTGAATTTCCGACCTTAGGCGCCATCGACCGTCTGGACGGCCGGCTCGAAGGCCTGATCGCAGCCGATGCCCCGATCGAGCTGCTCGACGTGGGGTTCGCTTGGCCCGAGGGGCCCGTGTGGGTCGCCAGCGAGCGGCACCTGCTCTTTTCCGACATTCCGCGAAATTCCATCTATCGCTGGAGCGAGCAAGGCGGGACCGGCGTGTGGATGCAGCCGTCCGGATATACGGGAGTGGCCTACTACGGCAAGGAGCCAGGCTCGAACGGCCTGACCTTGGATCCCGAGGGCCGGCTGCTGGCGTGCGAGCACGGCGACCGCCGGGTTTCCAGGCTCGAGCATGGCGGGGGAAAGGTCACGCTGGCCGATTCCTACCAAGGCAGGCGCCTGAATTCGCCCAACGACCTGGTCCTGCGCTCTAGCGGCGACCTGTACTTCACCGACCCTGCCTACGGGCTCCACCACCGCTACGACGATCCGGCTCGCGAGCTGCCCTTCTGCGGCGTCTTCCTCGTGCGCCCGGGCGAGCGCGAACCTGTGCTGCTGACCGACGAGCTCGAGAATCCGAACGGCTTGGCGTTCTCTCCCGACGAGCGGTTGCTCTACGTCACGCAGTCCAACCCCCGCAGGGCGGTCGTGATGAGCTATCCGGTGCTGGCGGACGGCACCCTGGGCAGCGGCAGCGTGCTGATCGATCTCACCGAGTTCGCCGCCGAAGCGCCCGGCTTGCCGGACGGAATAAAGGTCGACCGGGCCGGCAACATCTTCACGACCGGTCCCGGCGGCGTGTGGGTGGCCGCCCCGGACGGAACGCTCCTGGGGCGCGTGTCAACCGGCCGGCGCATCGCGAATCTGTGCTGGGGAGGCGATGGCTCCGTGCTCTATCTGTGCTCCGACGACTATCTGTGCCGGGTCGGGACGCTCACCTCGGGCTGTCTGCCGGGGCCTCCGTCCTGACCCGCGGCCCGCGCATCGCGCCTTGGCCGGCCTAGACCACTGGCCGAATCGCTTGAACGTCCAGTTTCGCCAGCGCCGCCTTCAGCTTCTCGAAGTGCTCCTCGTCGCGGTACGTGCCGATGATGGCCCCGCCGGATCCGGCGAACTTGGCGGTTGCGCCCGCGTTGCGGGCAGCTCGGACCATCTCTAGGTTTTCCGGGCTCACCGTGCAGACTCGGGCTCGCAGGTCGAAGTTGGCGTCAATCAGTTCCCCGAAGCGCTGGGTGTCTCCCGCAATCAGGGCCTTCCGGCCCTCAGACGCCATCGCGGCCCACTGCAGCATCGCGGCCCGCACGGCGGCATCGCCCGAGTCGTAGCGCCTCCGCAGATCGTTGTGGAACACCTCCGTGCCCTCGCTGAGGTTGGTGCGGTACGCGACGTAGAGGTCGGGCAGCAGGGAGGCGTCCATCGATTCGTACTCGCCGAAGCCCTTCGATTCCATCAGGTCTCGGTCGAAGTCCATGTAGACCAAGCCCTCGTAAACCTGCACGACGCGGTCTTGCAGGCCGGCCGAGACGCCCAGCTCTCGAGTCTCTGTCTCGAGCACCAGGTTGGCTTGCACAGGTAGCGGGATGTCCACCTCGAAGTGGGCCATTAACGCCCGCAGCGAGGAGGTGATGATTGCGGAAGATCCGCCCATGCCCAGCCGCAGCGGGATGTTCGATTCGTACTCGATCGTGAAGTTGCGGTCGTGCAGCTCGATCCCTTCCGCCGCGCAGTAGTCGCTGAAGCGCATGATCAGCGCGCGAATGATGCGAATTCCGCCGTAGTAGCCGCGCCAGCGAGTGTGGGCGCGAAGTTGGCCCAGATTCTCCCAGACCGGGATGTCCGCCGCCGAGAGGCGGATCTCCAGCCGGGCGCTGGGATACAGCAGCGTGCGAGAGCGGAAGTTCCGCACGGTGGCGGCAAGCGTCTTGCCGAAGTATCCGTCGGAAGGGTTGCCGAGCACGCCCGCGCGGGCATAGGCGACTGTTTCGATCACGGCGCGACGAACTAGTGGGCCGCCGCGGTTCGGTCGGCTGCCGGGGCCTCCTCGGACGGGTCTACCGGCAATAACAGCCAGCACACCAAGTACGCCACCACCCCGGGGAAGATTGGCGGAATCACCGCCCCGATCGCCCAAATGACTCGAAGGGTCGTCAGGTCCTTGCCGAAGTAGGCCGCGCAGCCGCTGCAAACGCCGGCCACCATGCGGCCCTTCCGCTTGCGCATGCAGACACCTTGAATCTGCTCAGCCGCGGCGCCGTCGAGCGCCTTGCCGCACTTGCGGCAGAAGCGGTCGTCTTCCTCGATTTCGAAACCGCACGTCTCGCAGAACATCAGTTTGATTAGAGACTACCCCAGACCGGTGCTGAGGGCAAGTGGAAAGTGCGCTAGCGGAGGTTCGTGGGAAGAATCTTCGGTTGCCGGCCCGCGGCGACCGTGATTTCGTACAGCAGCATCGAGGCCTTCTCCATCGGCCACACGTCCGCGGTGGAGATGGCTGTCCGGCCCCCGGCGTCGATGGGGTCCGGGTCCGCGCCCTCGTCAGCGAGGAAGCGGATGATCTCACAGATTTCGTCTTCCGTCGCGCGAAACGAGGTCAGCATGACCGATGCGTGCATGACCGTGCGGCCGATGGAGGTCTTCGCAGCGAGATCGTTGTCCAGGGTATAGGCGTACTGGACGACCGGCATTTGCGCGCTCCGCACCGCCCGCATCAGCAGCGTCGCGCCATCCTGGGTGCGGGCCTTGGTGTCGGCCCCTGCGGCAACGAGCATCTTCATCACGCCGAGATGCCCCTCCAGCGCCGCCGCGAGCAAGGGCGTGTCCTCGGCGTCGCTCCTCCGCAGGTCGCGGTCCGCGCCCAAGTCATCGATCGGATGGGTATGTAGGTTGGGATCTGCGCCTGCCGCCAGCAGCATTTCGACTGCCTTGGCGTCGCCGGCCCGGGCCGCCAAATAGAGCGGCGTCTGGCCTGCCTTGTCCGGCGTGGACGCGCCGGCGTTGGAACCGAGCAGCAGCCCGAGCGCATCGCTGTGGCCGTACGCGGCGGCGATGTTCGCGGGCTGGCTGCCGTCATAGGCCACCGTGTTCGGGTCGGCACCTGCTTCCAGCAGAGTCCGCATCGACTCCAAGTCGTTGCGCGTGACGGCGAACATCAGGGCCGTGAACCCCTGCTTGGAGGCGACGTCGAGGTTCGCCCGGGCCTTCGCCAAGGCAGCCGCTGTCTCGGGGTGGCCGTCGGATGCGGCCCACATCAGCGCTGTCTGGCCGCGACCGTTTTCGCGGGCGTCGGGGTCGGCGCCCCGTGAAAGCATGAGCTGCACCGCGTCTGTCAGTCCGGTCCCCGCCGCCAGCATCAGCGGGGTCTCGCCGTTCCAGCGGCTGACCGTCGGATCCGCGCCTGCCTCCAGCAGCGCCATCGCCATGGGCCCGTCGCCGTTGGCGCACGCCAGCGTGAGCGGGGTGTCGCCGTACGTGTCGGCGGTGTTGACTTCGGCGCCGGCCCGCAGCAGGCTCCGGGCGGCCTCGAGATCCTGCAGATGCACCGCCCAGGCTAGCGGTGTCGAGCCATCGGGCAGCGCGGCGTTGATGGCGTCGCCGCCACGCTGCAGCAATTCCGAGACAGCCGCCCGATCGCGCTGTTTGAGCGCCTCTACCAGGCTCGCTTCACCGGCGTAGGCGCCTACAGCCAGAGCGAGGGCGCAGAACGCGGTCGCCGCGAGAGTCCGGTGCCGGCGATCAATCCGCACCGAGGTTCCTACCCGCTGGTGAGGCCTTCCAACTTGCCGGTGCTGTCGCCAAGCGCCTCGGTCGGCACTCCCACCATGTCGAGCATGGTCAGCAGCAAGTTGTTCATGGGCGTCTCGCGCGAGTAGCGCAGATGGCGGCCGCCGGGCAGCTGTCCGCCCGCTCCTCCAGCCAGGACCAGCGGCAGGTCGTGGTGTAGGTGCTGGTTGCCATCCGAGATCGAGCTGCCGTACAGCAGCATCGAGTGGTCCAGCAGGCTGCCGTCGCCATCCTGGATCGACCGCATCTTGTCCAGCATGTAGCCGAACGTCTTGACGTGGTGCTGGTTGATCAAGATGACCTTGGAGATCTTTTCCGCATCATGCGAGTGGTGCGTGACTGCGTGGTGCGCGTCCGGAACGCCAATGCTCGGATAGCTGCGCCACGTGCCCTCGCGCCCCATCATGAAGCTCGACACGCGCGTCAGGTCGGCTTGGAAGGCCAGCACCTGCAAGTCGATCATCAGCTTGGCATGCTCGTCGAAGCTGTCCGGGACACCGCCCGGCCGGTGGAAGGTGGGGATCTGCTGGCCGCTCTGCGCCTCCGCCCGCCCGATGCGCCGCTCTAGGTCGCGAATGGCTTCGACGTACTCCTCCAGCTTGCGCCGGTCGTCGGCGCCAAGATCGGCCCGCAAGCGCGCCAGGTCTTCGCGGACGAAGTCCAAGATCGTGCGCTGCTCGCGCAGCTTGGAGAGCCGCTCCGCGGGGTCGGTGCTCTCGCCATCGCCGAACAGTCGCTCGAACAGTCGCCTGGGGTTGTCTTCGACCGGGTTGGGCGTCGTGGGCGTGCGCCAGGAGAGCGTGTTGGTGTAGGCGCAGCTATAGCCGGAATCGCAGCCGCCGGCCACGCTCTGCTCCTCGATACCGGTCTCCAGAGAGGCGATCTGCGTGTGCTCGCCCAGCGCGCGGGCGGCGATCTGGTCTGCGGAAACGCCGGCCCGAATGCCGACGCCCTCTGTCTTGATCGGACGCGCTCCCGTGAGGAAGGTCGCGCCCGCCCGGGCGTGGTCGCCGGCGCCGTCCGGGCCGGGCCGGCCGTTGAGCTGGGCCAGCCCGCTGAGCACGGTTACGTGCTGGCGGAACGGCTCCAGCCCCGCGGTGATCTGGCTGAACTCAAAGTCTCGCCCCTCGCCCTTGGGTGTCCACTCGCCCTTGAGGTCCATGATGCCGTTCGGCACGTAGACGAAGCCCATGCGCAGTGCGGGCGAGCCCGCGGCGATGCGGGATGCGCCGTGCGCCGGCACCATCGCGTCCATGAAGGGCAGGGCCACGGTCGCTCCCAAGCCACGCAGCACCGTGCGGCGCGATAGCGATTTGTTGGTCACGAACCTCATTCAGCCCTCCTGCGCATCTGGAACGGCATGCTCTTAGTCACCGCCACGATGAGGTCAGCGAAGCGATAGCTAGACGCTTCCCCCTCGCGGGCGACTGCTCGCACTATAGGTCTATCGTAATACTCCAAGCCCCTTCCTAGGGCGTACGTGAGCAGTTTTTCTACGACAGTTCTCACGAATGCGTCCTTCAACACGGTCGTGAACACCTGTTTTAGCTCGCCGGGACCGTTGAACCGGACGCCGCCTGGAAGTTCTCCCGAGGCGTCGATCGGCACTTCGCCGTCCTTGTCGCGCCAGCGTCCGATCGCGTCGAAGTTCTCCAAGGCGAAACCGATCGGGTCCATCCTGACGTGACAGCTGGCGCAGGTCGGGCTCTGGCTGTGCAGCGTCATCAGTTCCCGCAGGGTCAGGTGCTCGCCCTCCGGAGCAGCCTCTTCGAGCTCGGGTATGTCCGGCGGGGGCGGGGGCGGGGGCATGCCGAAGAGGTTCTCCAGGACCCATTTGCCGCGGATCACCACAGAGGTGCGGTTCGGGTAGGAAGTGACGGCCAGCACGCTGGCTTGTCCGAGCAGGCCTCCGCGCCGCGCGTCCGTTAGGCCGATCCGGCGGAACTGTGGGCCGCGCACGCCTGTGAGGCCATAGTGTGCGGCCAGCCTCTCGTTCAGGAACGTGTAGTCGGCGTCGAGCAGTTCGAATGCGCTTCGATTGCGCTTCAGGATGTCCGCGAAGAACAGTTCGGTCTCCTGCCGCATGGCAGAGCGCAGGTCCGCGTCGAATTCCGGAAACAGGATCTCGTCGGGCTTGACTTTCGCTACCTTGCGCAACTCCAGCCATTGCCCGGCGAAGTTCTGCACCAGCGCGCTTGCCCGCTGGTCGGCCAGCATTCGCCGGACCTGCCGCTCCAGCTCGCGCTCGTCGCGCAAGCGGCCCTGCTCGGCGGCCGCGAGGAGCTCCTCGTCAGGCAGGCTGCTCCACAAGAAGAACGAGAGCCGCGAGGCCAGCGCGGTGTCGCTGATCCGGAAGGGCTTGCCCGGCGCCGCGTCTTCGGGGTCGGGTTCGAGGCGGAACAGGAAGCTGGGGGAGACGAGCAGCGCTCGGATGGCCCGCTCGATGCCGGATTCGAACCCCCCTTCCGCCTGCCCTAGCTCGTACATCGCCATCAGGGCCGCCACGTCTTGGTCGTCGACCGGCCGCCGGTAGGCTTGGCGCGCCAGCCTCGAGACGATTTTCTTGGCGCACGGCCGCGCCTCTTCCGCGCTCTCGGGCCGGCAGGCGAAGATCTTGCGGCGGCTGGCGGTGTCGCCGGGGCCTTGCGGCTCGAACGGGCCTTCGATGGAGATCCAGCGGAGTTTGAAAGGCTGGGTTGCATCTGGCAGCTGCAGCAGCTCCAGTCGCCTGCCGTCCAAGCGGATGTCAAAGGGAGGATGTGGCCTTGCCGGCTCGCTGCTCCCGCTGGGCGCAGTGCGCTCCGCGCGCGAGGATTCGCCCAGGAATGCGAGCGCCAGCGTGCGCATCCCGGCCTGCACTGTCAGGCGGGTCTGGTAGTGCTCGTAGCTCGTCCGGCTGTCCCCTTGGTCCAAGGCCGCGGAGATGACGTACTCGCCGGTGAGCGGGAAGTAGTACCGCAAGGCGGTGCCGCGGCTGGAGCGCAGCGGCAGGTCCAGCCTTGAAGAAGGAGCATGGCCGGCATAGCGGAAGCCGGTCTCGCGATCCCGCACGAAGATGTCCTTCTGCGGCTTGGAGACTCCCGTGCCTACGGCCAGTCGGCTCACGTGGCGCGCGGCGAACATGTAGCGGTCCAGCAGGGCCGGCGACAGAGTCAGCACGTCCGCGATGTTGTCGAACCCGTAGCCGGAATCGTCACCGGGCAGCATCGTCGTGAGATCGAGGTCTAGGTGCAGCAGGTCGCGCACCGCGTTGGAGTACTCGGCCCGGTTTAGCCGGTGTGCCGGCGGACGACCGGGATCGGGATTCGCGGCGGCTGCCTCGTCTAGGGCTCGCTCCAACCGAGTGACGAACTCAGACCGCGCGGGTTGTTCGGGGGCGGGCATGCCTGACGGCGGCATCTCGCCCGACCCGACCTTGCGCAGGACCTTCTCCCAAAGCGCTGGATCCAGATCAGGCTGGGCAGGATCGAGCCCTTGCAGCGAAACGCCCGCTGTCCGTGCACCGTCGTCATGGCACGCGACGCAGTATTGGTCGACCAGAGCCTGATCGGAGGCTGTGGCGGTCGCGAGCGGCGCGAGTCCAACAGCGCTGATCAGCGCCAGCAAAACGATCCTAGAGTGTTTCGGGGCCAACGAGATCATCGTACCCGGAACGCTCCGCGATTGGTTTGAGATTCTCAGGCGGAGCGAATTGCAAGGGCGACGAGGTGATTGCGATTGACCAGCCGCTGGCATGGGCCGTGACGAACGCGCAGTGTCGGGCGGGCCGGCCGATTTCCGAAGCTTGATCGGACGGAATGCCACGGGTTTTCCGGGCGGTCAGGGATCGCTTCAAGCGCTTGGTCGCCCGGTGGCTTGCCCGGACTTCCCGCACTCCGATCCGCTCGTCTATCGTCCGCTTGCTCGTCCCATCCCGGCTGCTCGTCGAGGGCGAGGCCACCTCGACCAAGAAGGCCGGGACCACCCCGCCTTCCTCCCAGATCTTGTACGACTTGCGCTCCCTGCTCCCGACGCCCGGCGCGACGAACACGTCGGGTGCCACGACCGCCTCCTTGTCGCCTTGCCTGTAGAACAGGGTCAGGCTCCCCGCAACGCAGACGTCCGGGGACTCCTCGAAGCGAGTCTGTAGCTGGTTGCGCGTGGCCACGATCGCATTGGCGTGGGGGTCGGCATCCATGACGATCCGGCCGTCCGAGGAGGGACACTCGTCGACCTGTGCGGTGGATGCACGGGCCTCGGGACGCACAAGCGTGGCGGCGTCGGCCATGGGCGGACGGTAGCAGCAGGTGCGCGCGCCGACAGCGAGCGAGTTGGCACCTTGGATTTCCCGGAACTGATTGGCAGTCGGGATTCTCCGCGGGTGCGACTGGATGAAGGAAATCTCGTACCCTTTATCCATGCAGATCGCCAAGCTGCTGTTGGCCGCACTCCTCGGTGCGAGCGTCGTACAGGCCGCTGAGTGGACCAGGTTCCGCGGCCCCAATGGCAGCGGCGTTGCCGAGACCGGCCGCTTGCCTGTTGTCTTTGGGCCCGGTGCCAGCTCCCAATGGGAGGTCACTGTTCCGTCCGGCAAGTCCTCTGCGGTCCTGTCCGCGGACCGGCTCTACCTGACGGCGGCCGAAGACGGCCAGTTGCTAACGCTCGCCTTCGACCGTGCGACTGGCAGGGAACTGTGGCGGCGCGCGGCCCCGTCACGGCGCGTCGAGAGGATGAACCGCCTCAACCACGAGGCTTCGTCTACGCCTGTCACGGATGGCACGAACGTCTATGTCTTCTTCGGCGGCTACGGAATGCTCGCCTACGGCCCCGATGGGGACCAGCTGTGGGCTCTGCCTTTGGGACCGTTCACCAACTATCACGGCATGGCGGCTTCGCCGATCTTGGCCGATGGCAAGCTCATCATGGTCTGCGACCAGGATCTGGAGGCCTACGTCATTGCCGTCGATCCGGCCAACGGCGAGATTCTGTGGAAGCGGGAGCGTCCCGATTTCGTGCATAGTTTTTCGACGCCGGCCGTTTACGACAGGGGCGTGGCCGGCCTGGAAATCGTCGTGCCGGGCTCGTACCGCATGACCGGCTACGCCCCGGACGGCAGCGAGCTTTGGCGCGTCGACGGCCTGACGTACCAGGTAAAGTCCGTTCCGGTGCTGGCCGGCGATCGGCTCTTCTTCAACGGCTGGGCGCCTGGCGGCGAGCCAGCCGTGCGCTTGGAACTGCCGCCGTTCGTGGAAATGAGCGAGCGCTTTGACGCCAACGGTGACGCCGAGCTGGACAAGGAGGAGATCCCCGCGAACTGGCTGCCGGACAATTGGGCGATGCACGATCGGAACAAGAACGGGATGCTCAACGCGCGCGACTGGGCGCACTATCGCGCCCGGCGCGTGTCTGAGAACTCTTGCATGGCCATCCGGCTCGGCGGCCGCGGCAACGTCACAGGGTCCCACCGCTTGTGGCGACACCAAAAGTCTCTGCCCGACGTGGCGTCCCCGCTCCTGTACGAGAACATTCTCTACCTGGTCCGCAACGGAGGGATCGTGACCGCGCTCGACCCAGCATCCGAGGCCGTGCTCAAGCAAGGGCGGCTCTCCGACGCGATCGACTCCTACTACGCCTCGCCGGTCGCGGGCGATGGCAAGATCTACATGCTCAGCGAGACCGGCAAGGCGGTCGTGTTGGAGGCCGGCTCGGGTTGGACCGTGCTGCGAACCAACGACCTCGGAGAAGAGGTTTACGCGACTCCGGCGATCGGTAGCGACTGCTTGTATGTTCGCACGGCGAGTAGGCTGTATTGCTTTAGCGACTGAACTGACGAATCCACTCTCTTGCCCCTGATCGCTCTGCGTCACGATCCCACGGGACCATTGCTGCCGTGGCTTGTCGGGTGAGCGCAGGATCGTCTCTAGTTCGCGGAGCCGACGATTCGCCTCGTCGAGCTCACGCGGAGCCACGCACGCCCGCTGTGGGTGCCTGTCGCGGCTTTGCCGGCTACAGAGGTCGGGTCGAACCCAACTGAAGATCAGGCCATGCCGGACTCATTGGTGCGGACTATCGCGAACGTCGACCGCGGAGTTGATTCAACCTACGACGGTCCGGAGGTCGTTGCCAGCGTTCGGAGAGAGCTGGCAGCCAATCCCTGGCTCTGAATCTGTTGCCAGTCCAACTGCGACCAGCCAGAATTGACGTTTCGGGCGGATTTGGTGGCGGCGAACCACACGTGGACATCAGGGTTAGCAACTCCGTCCCGCGACGTAACCGGCCCGGGGTTCATGGCCACTACAAGATGATTGGCGGAGGAGTTCCAGCGTGCCTGTCTTGGGGACATCCCGGGCTCCATGGCCAATCGACAGAGATTCCTCGCGGCGGCTAGCTTAGCCGGGGATCTGGGGAATCGCAGCAAGCGGGCTTGACTACAATCGAGGAGTGCCAAGGTTCTTCGGAATTCTCATCGGGGTAGCCCTTCTTGTCGCTTCAGCCGTCCCGTTGACAGCAAGCGGCAAGGTGAGCTGCTCCGACCACAACATTTCGGCAAAGGCAATCGTCACGACGGGCGACATCCAGGCGTTAGTGCGGTGCGCGGCGGAATACGTGCTGGAGCACGGCACCGCGGAAGCGAGGCGAGCGTTCAACGAAGACGAGCGCTGGCATTACGGGCAAACTTATCTTTTCGTCGATGGAATCGCGGAATCCGGCGAGGACTCCACGACCTTCGTGTTCCCGCCTGATCCGTTGCGGGAAGGCCAACCTTGGGGCGCTTCGATTGACAGCTTCGGAACGGACTATTTCTTCGAGTTGCATCGCATCCTTTCAGTCGTCGATTCCGGTTGGATCTATTACGCCTTCACAAACCCCGCGACCGGACGCGACGAGCCGAAGAGTTCCTACGTCATGGAGATTGATTGGGACGGTAGCCGAGCGGCGATAGGGGCCGGTGTCTACGCGAACGACCAGCCAGGCACGTGCAATGCCGACGAGGTGAGCGCCGCCGGTCTTTCTGCCGAGCCGACAGACAGGAGATTACAGGAACTCGTACGGTGCGCGGCGCTCATGGTGGAGTCGGAAGGCTATTTCGCCAAGCACCAGCTTGACGAGAACCCTCGATGGAGCGATGGCTCAACTTACGTGTTCGTGATGGACATGATGGGCAACCAAGTCATGTCCTCCAACGGGCTGCGGGTGAACGGAAACGCGCTTCATGAGTGGGGGCGTAGTCCGAACCAGCCGGCGGTCTTCGGCGGTCGTGACGTAGTGTCAGTCGGTGACTCCTTTGGAGAGTCGTTCATCTACTACCGGCATTTCAATCCGCTCACCGGCCAGAGGCAGCCAAAGGTCGGCATGCTCAAACGCGTGGTAACGCAAGGCTTGCCCCTGCTTGTCGGTTCGGGCTATTACGTGTCGTCAGATCAGTCGGAGCCCCATCCAAACTGCTCCGACAACTTCATCACGGCCGCCGCAGTCCAAACGCGGAGAGACATCCAAGCCTTGGTCGATTGTGCGGCAGAGTACATCGCAGCGCATGGCACTGAGGAAGCGTACCGGTCATTCCACGAGGATCCGCAATGGGACCATCCGGAGCACTACGTGTTCGTGCGTCTACTTGAGCAGGCAGGAACAAGATCGCAGCTTCTTGCTTACCCGCCGGATCGGAGCCGCGAGCGAATTCCGGGAGCATCGCTGCACGAAGTCTCGGAAAGCCTCGTTGGCGACTACCTGCGGGAGTTGCATCGCATCATCGATATCGTTGACTCGGGCTGGATTCATTACTACTTCATCAATCGTGAAACCGGTTTGATCGAGCCGAAAAGCTCTTACGCTATTGAGATCGAATGGAATGGGCAGCGTGCGGTAATCGCTGCTGGAATCTATGAACGCGATCTGCCGGGCACGTGCCGCCCCGAGCACGTGAACGCAGCCTCCTTGGAGGCCAACCCGAGCGATTCGAGACTGCAAGAATTCGTGCGTTGCGCGTCGGCTCAGGCGGAGGCGCTTGGATTTTTCGCGGGTCCGGTCTTCCGAAGCGATTCTCGGTGGCGAAGCGGATCGATCAGCGTCATCGGAGTCAATGCAACCTCAAGGGAGATCGCGTTCAGCGGAACGCAACAGGAGTACTCGTTCGAGGCATTCGTTGCGGAAGCATTCGGGGGGCGGGATATCGTTGCGGTGGTAGCAACTTTCGGGGAGGCTTACTGGTACTACATGCAACCTGATCGATCTTCGGGCACGCTGGTTCCGGAGGTCGCCCTCGTGAAGCGAGTCTTGGCTCAAGGAATGCCCTTGCTGGTGGGTTCGGCATACCGACCTCAATCGGATCCCGGTACACCCTAGCGAAGAACTTCACTGTTGGCTGAAACAGGCTGGGACACTTGGGCATATGGTCCCCACATGGTTGCCAGCCCACTGGGTCTCGGTTGGGTGCCGCCATCATCGGCCGCAACCGGCGGTTCACCGAATCATCGCGTTCGTCGATGTGTATCGATGAGGCCGCGATATTGGACCGTGGCGGTGAGACTGAGACGCAGAGGCCCGCCGCTAGTGGATGCCTGCACGGCCGCACTGGAGCCTCGCTAGAATTGCAGTTGTGTTGCTGGCGGCTTTGCCGCGTTCTTGTGGCAGAGCTGCTCTGGCCGGAACGGAGACTTCATGATGAACTCAACTAGGCGCAACTTCTTGCTTGGCTCGATGGCGTTGGGGCCGCTCGCTGCCTGTGGCGGCGGCGAGCGCCGTGATGCCGGCGCAAAGGCGCCAAACATCATCCTGTGCATGGCGGACGACCAAGGCTGGGGCGACACCGGCTACAACGGCCACCCATACCTCCAGACGCCGCATCTCGACGCGATGAGCCGGGCCGGGCTCCGTTTCGACCGCTTTTACTCCGGCGCGCCGGTCTGCTCGCCCACCAGGGGCAGTGCGCTGACGGGCAGGCATCCCTATCGCTACGGCGTGCCCACGGCCAATGCTGGCCACATCCGGGCCGGAGAGGTCACGTTGGCGGAATTGCTGAAGGCCCAAGGCTACACCACCGGGCACTTCGGCAAGTGGCATCTGGGCACGCTGACCAACGACCAAGAGGACGGCCGGCGGGGAGGGCGGCGACCCGAACACTACGCTCCGCCGTGGGAACACGGGTTCGACCAGTCGTTTTCGGCCGAGGTGCAGATGCCGACCTGGGACCCCATGGAGAATCAGGCGTTTGCGTCGAAATACTGGACGGCGGAAGGGGAGTACGCCACCGAGAACCTGTCCGGGGACGATTCGCGCGTCATCATGGACCGGGCCATTCCCTTCATTCAGCAGGCTGTGGCCGCGCAGAATCCTTTCTTCGCCGTGATCTGGTTCCATGCCCCCCACCGCCCGGTCGTGGCTGGACCGCGGCACAGGGAGATGTATGCGGGATTCAGCGAAGGCGAGCAGCACTACTACGGCTGCATCACCGCGCTCGACGAGCAGGTCGGCAGGCTCCGCGCCGAACTCCGGACGCTGGGCGTTGCGGACGACACCATGCTTTGGTACTGCAGCGACAACGGCCCGGAAGGGCGCACGTCACATAACAGCACCGATCGAGGCTCGAGCGGAGGGTTGCGCGGCCGCAAGCGCAGCTTGTTCGAAGGCGGAGTCCGGGTTCCGGGCATTCTCGAGTGGCCGCGGCACGTCGAAGCCGGGCGTGTCTCGGACATGCCCACGTCCACCTGCGACTACTTTCCCACCATCGCCGCGGCGCTCGGGCTAGACGTTCCGGAAGACGGGCGCCCGATCGATGGAGTGAGCCTGCTCCCCTTGATCGACGGCGACATGGAGCAGCGGGGGCGTCCGATCGCGTTTCAGTGTCCTGACGCAGGAGAGCGCGGCCAGAGCGCCCGCCTAGGCTCGCCGGACCACGCGCTGATCGGAGATCGTTACAAGCTGCTGAGCTTTCTGGACGATGAGCGAAGCGGCGAGGACATGCTGTTCGACATCGCCCTGGACCCCGGGGAGCGGCACGACTTGGCCCAGGAACTGCCTGAGGTGGCGGCCGAGATGCGGCAGTACCTGCTGGATTGGGATGCGTCTTGCGCGCGAAGCGACGCGGGAGCGGACTATCCCAGCGGCTGAGCGAAGTTGCGCGGCGCGCTCGGCAGGCCGGGCCCGAGCGCTCGCCGCGGCATGTAGAATGGAACCGCTGTGAAAGCGAAACAGCCCATTGCGGCGACGCTCCAACGCCGTGATTTCCTGCGCAGCGCAGCCGGCGGAGTCGGCATCGCGGCGCTGGCCGAACTCTTGGCGGCCGATGGCTTGACCGCGGCTGGTCCTCTGGCTCCGCGGGCCCCGCACTTCGCGCCGAGGGCGAAGAACGTCATCTTCATGTTCATGGAGGGCGGCCCGAGCCAGTACGAACTCTTCGACCCCAAGCCCGCGTTGCAGCGCTGGGACGGCCAGTCGCTGCCGGAATCGATCACGAAGGATCTCACTCTCGCCTTCATCAAGCCCACCGCCAAGGTGATGGCCAGCCGGTACAAGTTCGAGCCGCGCGGCCGGTCTGGCATGGAACTCTCCGAGCTCGTGCCGCACCTCGGCTCGGTGGCGGACGACATCTGTCTCATCCGCTCGATGCACGGAGACGCCTTCAACCACCACCCGGGCCAGCTCCTGCTGTTTACCGGAGCGACGATACCTGGCCGCCCGACACTGGGGTCATGGCTGCTCTACGGCTTGGGCAGCGAATCGAAGAACCTGCCCGGTTTCGTCGTCTTGACCTCGGGCAAGGGCACTTCCGGAGGCACGACGAACTTCTCTTCGGGATTCATGCCGTCCCACTATCAGGGCACGCTGTTCCGGAACCAAGGCGATCCGATTCTCTACCTCACCAACCCTCCCGGCGTGACGCCGGAGATCCAGCGCGAGACGATCGGCTTCGTCAACGACATGAACCGCATGCGCTACGAGCGGACCGGGGACGAGGAGATCGCCTCGCGCATCAATGCCTACGAACTTGCCTTCAGGATGCAGACCGAGGCCCCGGATCTGGTGGACCTCTCGGACGAGTCCCCGGAGACCATCGCGATGTACGGCATCGAGAGCGACAACGAGCATCGCCGCCAGTATGCGACGAACTGCTTGCTGGCGCGCAGGCTGGTCGAGCGTGGGGTCCGCACCGTGCTGATGATGGACGCGTCTTGGGACGATCACACCTATCTCAACCAGAAGCTGCCCAAGCGCATGCAGGAAACGGACCAGCCGACCGCTGCTCTCCTCAAGGACCTCAAGCGCCGCGGCCTGCTGGACGAGACCCTGGTCGTGTGGGGCGGGGAGTTCGGGCGCACGCCGATGGTCGAGATTCGCAAGCCCGAGGAAGCAGCCAACGCCGGGCGCGACCACCAGCCGACAGCCTACTCAATGTGGATGGCGGGGGGCGGTGTCAAGCCAGGCTACGTGCACGGCGCCACCGACGAGTTGTGCCTCAACATCACCAAAGACCCGGTCCATGTGCATGACCTGCAGGCGACCATCCTGCACCTGATGGGCTTCGATCACGAGAAGTTCACCTACAAGTTCATGGGACGGGACTTCCGCCTGACGGATGTGAGCGGTAGCGTCCAGCACGGACTACTGGCATAGGCAAGGACTCGCCGCTGTCGCTAGCGGCCGGTATCAGTCGCGTGCGACCGGTTGGAGCACGGGCCGCCGTGCCACAGCCCGGACCGCCCCTTCGTCGATCTCGATGCCGAGTCCCGGAGCTCGCGGCACTTGGTAGTGGTGGCCGACAAGGGCGAGCGGCTCGGCCAGGAATTGATTGGCAACCGAGAACACCGAGGGATTGTACTCGGCCATGGGAACGGCCGGCATCGCAGCCGAGAAATGCAGCGCAGCGGCGATCTGCGGCCCCAGCGCAATGCTGATATGGGGCACAACCTGCACGTTCGGATACTCTCCGGCGACGTGGCGGGCGATCGCAACCGCCTCCGTGATGCCGCAGCGGCCGAGGTCGGGCTGGAGCCAGCCGACGCAGCCTTGCTCAAGGAACGGCTCCAGCTCGTGGCGTGATCGATAGCTCTCACCCAAAGCGATCGGTGTCTTGATCTCCGCAGCGAGTCGGGCATGGGCGTGCAGCATTTCCGGGGGGAGCGGGCACTCGAGCCATAGCGCGTCCAACTCGTCGAGCGCGTGCCCGAAAACTCTGGCCGTGGCCGGGTCAAGGTGCCAGAGTGCGTCGACCGCGATGCGAATTGCCGGGCCGAAACGTTTCCGCAGCGCCGTCACCAGCTCGACCATGTCCTCGGGGTTGCGATCCAGGAAGAGCTTGAACGTGCGAAAGCCCCTGCCCCACGCGTCCTCCGCTCGGGCGATTCGGGCGTCGGCGGTCTCTCCGCTGAGCCCTGACAGGTAGGCCGGAACGGTGGTGTCGGGAGCGGCGTTGCCCAACAGCTCGCAGACCGGGCGTCCGGTAGCGCGACCCACCAAGTCCCACAGGGCGATGTCGACGCCCGCGATCGCGTCGAGCATGAAGCCGCCTGTCTGGCCGCGCACCCGCATGCCGGCATACATGCGCTCCCGCAGCGCTCCCACCCCACTGGCGGACAACTCGAAGGCTTGGCCCTCGATGGCGGGACGCAAGAGCTGCTCAGTGATCAGACAGGCCACGTCGGGTGCCAGCGGCGCCTGCGCTTCGCCCCAGCCGACGCGCCCGGACTCGGCAGTGAGCTTGACGAGGGCGGCTTCGAAGTTGACCGAGTAGAGCGTCGCGTACGCTTCGGACCAGCGATAGTCGAAGCTCCCCGGCTGTAGCGCGGTAGGCGAACCGGCCGTTCCCCGGACCGCCGCCGAGTCGCGCGGAAGCCGGATGGAAAATGTCTCGACGGACGCGATGCGATCCATCGCCATGGAATCAGACGGGCCAGACGAGTGAGCGCAGCTGCTTCAGTTCATGCAAGCCGGCTGCGTCGAGCGAGCGTCCCGGGTGCCGCACGAAGGCGGACCGGATGACGCGCTCGGATACGAGGCTGTGCTTGATCGCCGATACGCCCAGACCCGGCTGAAGCTCGTAGCGGATGAGCGGCAGCGCTCGGCTGAACACGTCCCATGCGAGCGCCATGTCGCCATCCTGCATCGCGTCCCAGATCGCCACGTATACGGCAGCCATGTCACTGGCGGGCATGATGCCCCGCGAACCGCGTTGGCACTCCTCGATCATGAACTGACCGTTGAGGCCGCCAAACAGGGTGAGCCCGCCGTTGGAGCACTCCATGGTTCGGCTGATCTTGGGTGCGGTCGGCGGCGCTTCGACCTTCGCGTACTCGACATGCTCAATCTCCCCCGCCATCCGCGCCAGCAGCGGAGGCGGCATGGCCACTTGGGAGAGCAGGGGGGCGTCTTGCACCATGATCGGAATGCCGACCGCATCGCTGATCGAGGAATAGAACACGAGCAGGCTGTCGCCGTCCGGCTTGACGTAGAACGGAGGTAGCACCATCAGGCCCGTCGCGCCCTGCGCTTCCGCTTGCTGGCAGGCTTGCACGGCTGCGGCCGTCCCGGTCGCTCCGATGCCGACGATCACGGGGACGCGCCCGTCCACATGGCGCACGATCTCGTCCAGCAGGGCCGACTTCTCCTCGGGCAGTAGCGCGTAGCCTTCGCTGGCGTTGCCAAACGCGCCCAGGCCATGCACCCCTTGCTCCAGCAGGTGGTCCACGAGCCGCAACTGGCTCGCCACGTCGATCTGGCCCTCATCCGTGAACGGCGTGGCGAGGATTGGAAAGACGCCGCTGACTGATGCCTGCATGGGGAACCGCCTAGGTTGTCGTGGCCGCTTCGGTGGTGCGCGAGCGCACTGCGCGGATATCGGAGATCAGGGCGTTCTTCGCCCGCTCGACGTGCGTCGCCAGCACCCTTGCGAGGGATTTGGCGTCGCGCCTTGCCAGCGCCCGGACCATCTCGCGATGCTCGCGCTGGGCCAAGGGAACCCTGTCCGCCCAATCGTGGTTCGAAACATGGATGCCGGCGATCTTCAAGTGAGCGTTCAACTGCTCGTACATCTCATACAGCTTTTCGTTGCCAGCCAGCCGCACGATGAATAGGTGGAACTCCCAGTTCAGCCGGTCGTGATCCTGCATGCCGGCGTTTCCCGCCGCCGCGTATTCGTCCATGCGGTCGACGGTTGCCTCGAGGTAGCTGATGTCCTTGTCGGTCACATGGAGCACGGCCGTTTCGGCCGCCAAGCCGTCGAGCGCCCGCCTCAGGTCGAAAGTGTCTGCGACATCGCGCTCCTCCGGTTCTGCCACGAACGTCCCGCTGCGCGGGCGGACCTCGACCAAGCCGTCCTCGGCGAGCCGGTCGATGGCTTGACGCACCGGCATCTGGCTCACGTCCATCTCGTTCGCAAGATCGGGGATGGAGAGCCGTTCGCCCGGCCGGAAGCGATCGTTGAGAATCGCCTTGAGCACCTCGTCGTATACGTAATCGGAGATTCTCTGGCGCGGCGCCGGCTGCAGCCCGTTGGCCGCCGATCCGTTGGTTGCAGCACGTGCTGCTTTGTCACGCGTTGCGCTCATTCGGAGGCCTCTTCGTCGATTCCGTGCGGAGTCAGGACATGCAGGACTGCCAGTGCGATTGGATGCAGGAATCCCATTACGAAAAATATCATCCCGTAGGAGTAGTTCTCCACGACGAAACCTGTGATGCCCGTGAAGATCACACCGCCGAGGGAGCTGCCCAGGCCCACGATGCCGGCGGCCGAGCCGACGACCGCTGTGGGATAGATGTCGTTCGTCATCGTCATCAGGTTCGTCTTCCAAGCCATGTGCGCGAACGTGACCATGCAGATTGCCGCAACAGCTACCGCTGCGGAATCGCTGGCGGGCACGATCAGGCTCATCGGCATGACCGCTGCGGCCGGCAGCATGACCCATTTGCGGGCTCGAACCGGCGCCGTGCCGCCCTTGATCAGCCTCCCGGATGACCACCCGCCAACAAGGGCCCCGAGATCGGCTGTCAGGAACGGCACCCAAGTGGTCAGGCCGATCGCCACGATGCTGAAGCCGCGTTCGTCGCTGAGATACTTGGGCAGCCAAAACAAGTAGAACCACCAGACAGGGTCGGCCAGCAACCGCGCGGCGAACAGCGCCCAAGTCTGCCGGAAGCCGAACAGCGCGATCCAACGGATGCGGGCTCTGCTGCGCGCGGTCTCGCTCGATTCCAGCAGCGACCGCTCCTCTTGGGTGACCCGCGGGTGCCGGCTCGGGATCCAGTACCAGCGCAGCCAAAACGCCAGCCACACAAACCCCACCAAGCCCGTGACCACGAACGCGACGCGCCAGCCCCAGAGCGTGAAGATCAGCACGATCAGGGGCGGTGCCAAGATCGCGCCGGTGGAAGCGGCGGCGTTGACCAGACCGTTCGCGAAGCCGCGCTCCTTGGGCGGAAACCACTCCGAAATGGCCTTTTCGGCCGCCAGGAAATTGCCCGACTCCCCCATGCCCAGCAGCGCTCGGCAGATTCCCAGGCCGAGGGCGCTGCGCGTCAGAGCGTGCGCGGCGTTCGCGAGCGACCACCAGACCATCGACATGGCGAGCGCTGCCCGCGTGCCCCAGCGGTCGATGATTCGGCCCCAGACCATGTACATCCCCGCGTAGCAGAGCAGGAAGGCCTGCACGACCTGCGAGTACTCGATGTCGGACAGGCCCAGATCGGAAGTGATCTCCGATGCCAGCACCGACAGCGTCTGGCGGTCGATGTAGTTGATGACCGTGGCGGCGAACAACAGCGCCGCGATGCGCCAGCGGACATTGGGAATGCGCCCCGCCATCTTCAGGCCACCCGGTAGGCCGCCAGGGCCTTTTCGTCGAACTCAGCTCCGATTCCGGCCCCTTCCGGCACCATCGCGGTGCCCGGCCGGGCCTTCAACGGCTCGCGCAGGATTCCATTCCCGAACGGGCGTTCCAGCAAGGTGCCGCCCTCCATGATCACGGCGTTCGGCAGATGTGCTGCCAAGTGCACGGACGCAGCCCAGTAGAGCGCCGTGCCCGTGCTGATGTGCGGAGAAAACAGCACTCCGTGCAGGTCCGCCAGGACGGCGATCCGGCGGCATTCGCTGATGCCTCCGGCGCGGCACAAATCCGGGTTGACCATATCGACGGCGCGCGCGGCGAACAGGTCTCGGAACTGGTAGCGGTTCGAGAACGTTTCGCCAGCGCACAGGGGTGTCTTCAGGGCCTGCCTGAGTTCGCTGTAGCCAGCGCTATCTTCTGGTAGCAGCGCATCTTCCCACCAGCCGATGTTGGGCAGCGTGTCGAGCCGCTGCCCGATCGCCCGGGCTTCGTGGACCTTGTAGGCGCCGAGCGAATCGACGAGCAGCTGGCCCTTGCTCCCGACGGCCTGAGAGACCGCCTCGACCCGCTCCACGCTGGCAGTGCCCGGTCCCTTGCTCAGACCCATCTTCACGGCGGCGAAGCCGCGCTCGAGCTGCTGCCGGGCGTCCTCAGCCAGCGCCTCAGGCGTGCCCCCGCCGATCCCCGCATACGTCGGGACCGCGTCGCGGTACTTGCCGCCGAGGATCCGGTAGAGCGGCTGCCCGAGGTACCTGCCGAGCAGGTCCCACAGGGCGAGGTCCACGCCCGCGATGGATTCGGTGAAAAAGCCTGTGGCATACCCGCGCAGGCGTTGGCTGGAGTACAGTTTTTCCCACAGCGGCTCCACTTGCCGCGCATCCTGCCCGATCAAGATCGGCGAGAGCAGGTCGGTGATGACGGCTGCGTGCACCCTGGGCGCTGCGGGCGCGTGACACTCGCCCCAGCCGACCAGGCCGTCCTTGGTCGTGATCTTGACAAGCGTGGCCTGCGTCGCGCCCCGGAATCGGCTGGGCGAAGCGTGGTCGAGGCGGTTCCAGAGGCCGGTGCCGCCGGTCGCGCGGCCCACCGGAGGCATTTCCATGTACCAGTCCGGCGGATTGTTGCCCCTTGGCGAGCGGATGACCACGGGCTCGACGCGGTCAATCGTCAACGGTCCGTTGCCGCTCGCAAAGAGCCGCTCGCTGAGCGCAGCGGACGCAGCCAGCCCGAGGGTGCCGGTCAAGAAGCGTCTGCGGGAGCCTTCGCTGATATCGCCCTTCGCCATCAGGGAACGTCCTGCACGCAGCGGAATCCTAGGTTCGGCGTGCGCTGGTTGGGCCGGACCCAATTGCGAAAGAAGACGGTGATTCGGTTCGGGCCGTTGGACCAAGCGCCGCCCCGCACGATGCGGTACATGCCTTCGGCCGGTCCCTGCGGGTTCTCGGCCGGGCTCGACTCGTAGTAGGTCCGCTCAAACCAGTCGGAGCACCATTCGGCTACGTTGCCGGCCATGTCGTGCAGACCGAACGTATTCGTGGGGTGCTGCCCGACTTGGCCAGGACCCAGCGGCGTCCCGAAGCGCGCTTTGTCGCGGTCCGGCTTATCCTCGCCCCACGGATAGCTGGCTTCGTCAAGGCCGCCCCGGGCGGCTCGTTCCCACTCCGCTTCGGTCGGGAGGCGCTTGCCCTTCCAGGCGCAGAAGGCTCGGGCGTCATCCCAGTCGACGTTGTAGATCGGGACGTCAGCGAGTGCCTCGGGCATCGTCCCGCCTGGCCAGTGGTAGGGCACCCGCCGGCCGGTCGCCGTCGCGAAGTTGGCGTAGTCGGCATGCGTCACCTCGGTCGTGTCCATCCACAAGGCGTCGAGGCGCACGCGGTGCGCGGGGATGTCGTCCAACAGGATGCGCGGGCGCATCCCTGATTCGTCGTCCGAATTCAGCTTGCTGCGACCCATGCTGAATTCGCCCGCCGGGATCTCGACCATGCCCTCAGGTGGGCTTGGCGAGCCAGTCGCGGGACCGTTGCCGGACTGCGCGACGATGTCTCCAACGGCGAGCAGGGCTATCAGGACCGCAGCGCATCGGCTCGGGCGCATCAGGCGAAGAGTTCCTCGATCTCGTCCGGCACGCAGGGCTCGGTCGCGCCCAGTTGGTCGGTGTACCGGTAGATGCGCTTGGAAGGGGTGTTCGTGATCTCCTTGAGCCAGTCGATGCCCAGCGCCGAGTACACCGAGGCGACGATGTTCTCGGTCTTGGGCTGCATGCCGTACTTCCAGCCGGTTTCCAATGCGCGCTCGCCCGCCGCGTCGGTGCGCCCGATCAGCTGGCCGCCGCGCACGCCGCCTCCCGCGAACAGGCCGATGTAGACCTGGTTGTAATGGTGCCGGCCTGCGACTAGGTTCAACGCACCCGGCACGCGGCCGAATTCGGTCGGAACCGCGACGATCGTCTCGTCGAGGAGCGTCTTGGATGGATCGCGGGGGGAAGGGGTCGCCTCAAGGTCCTGCAGCAGACTTGCCATCGCCCGGTCCAAGTCGTTGCAGTGCTTGTAGTGGTTCGACTTGGCGCTGTGGTCCCAGATGCGCTTGTGGTGGTCCCAGCCGCCGTGCTTGACATGCACATAGCGGGTGCCGGCGTCGGCCAGCACGAGGTTGCGCGCCAGCAGACAGCCGCGCCCGACGCTGTTGTCGCCGTAGCGCGCCTTGTCGGCTTCGCCAAGCTCCAGTGCCTGCGGCCAGCGCGAGTCGCCCAGCACGTGGTAGGCCTCTTCCTGGAAGGACCGGAACGCGCTCATGGAAGCGCCTCGGCCGCCGAAGTCCCGCTGCACGGCCCGCTCGAGGTCGCCCAGCAGCCGGAAGCGCTCCTCCAGCATGGCCAATGCCTCGCCCGTTGCAGTGACGCTGCCCGCTCCGTTGCCGGCATTGATGTCGAGGCCGGAGAAGCGCGGATGGAAGAAGCCGCTCGGCAGCGCAACGTTGCCCAGGTTGCAACTCACGAAGGTGGGGAAGGTGTCGCTCTCGCGCCGCTGCGCATCCAATTCCGCTGCGACCACCGTGCCGACCGGAGGGATCTCCGCGGCTTGGGCCGGGTTGAGCGGCCGTCCGGCGCGGGTGTAGTACTCGCCGCGAAAGTGGACGACCTCGTGGCTCTTGAAGGTCCGCACCACGGAAACCTTGTCCATCTTTCCCGACAGCAGCGGGAAGAGCCGGTAGGGCAGGTAGAAGCCCTTGCGCACCTCGCGCACGTCGAAATCGGCCTGTGTGCCCGCGTCTTCCTTGAAATCGAAGGTATCGACGTGGCTGATGGCCCCGGCGGCCTCGATGATGATCGCGAAGCGAGCCGTGCCGCGCGGATTGGACCGGCCCCCGGCACGGGCGCGTTGCGGCCAGAGGCCCTCGCCCACGATCCCGCCCAGCAAGCTGCCCGCGCCGAGCCGCAGGGTGTCGCGCCGCGTCGGTGCCAAATCTCGAACTGTTCGCATGTCTCGATCTCCGTCTGGGGCTGTCCGGCCTAGTAGTTGAATAGGAACTCCGGCTTGTTCACCAAGGCCCACTGCAGGTTCTCTAGGCCTTGGGCGGGGTCGGCCCGCATGGCGGCAAGGGCGACCTCAAGCTCGCTTTCGAGCGGCCGTCGCGAGAGTGTCGCCAAGTAGAGCCTTTCTGTCAGGCCGCGATGCACCGCGGCTTGCAGCTCGGAACGCTGCGGGCTCGCGCCGGTCGCCGCGCGCCAGCCAGCGGCTGCCACGATGTTGTCGCGCTCCAGGTCCGACAGCATTTCAGCGACTCTCCCAGCGCCATCGGACTGGACGCGGTCCAGCACCATCTGCGAGTTCATCATCAGCATGGCCTGCAGGGACGATGCCGGCGTGCGGGCCGGGAACTGATCCCTGCTCTGCTGGCCGAATGCCCGCATGAACTCAGCCACTTCCGAGCCGACATAGCTCGGGTCGAGGAGCTGGCGGGCCATATCAGCCTTGCTTTCGCCGCTGCCGTAGCCGCCCGGCACCGCCGTGGCCGTCACTAGGGAATCGTGCAGCTGCACCGGGCTGAGCATCTTGACGTAGCGGCGGGCGAAGTAGCGGCCATACTCGGGCTTCCATTCACCATCGAAGCGCGACGAGAGCTGGTAAGCGCTCGATTGCGCAATCGTGCGCACCAAGTGCTTGAAGCTGAAATTGCTGCGCTGGAAATCCTTGGCTAGGTCGTCCAGCAGGTAGGGATGGCTCGGCTGCACCGTCCAGCCCTCGGGAATGTCGTCGCTGGGGTAGTAGCGCGCCAGGTCGAAGCCGTCTAGCGGCTCGACGATGCCGACGCCCATCAGCTCTGCCCAGATGCGGTTCACGGTGGCACGGGCGAATTGGATGTGGCCTGTCAGCAGGCGTGCCAGCTCGTCGCGCGGCAACGCCCCGGGCCGCGCCGGCTCATCGTTGAGCACGAACTTGGGCTCGTTCGACCCGCCCGTGCGCGGGACGCGCACGATGCTCTCGCTGAGGGTCGGGTAGCCTGGCTCGACGTCATCCACCGTGTACTCGGTGTTCGCCTGGAAGCCGTTCTCCCAGTTCATGATCATGCGAGTCTTGCCGAAGAAGGCAGCTTGGCGGAAGAAGTCCTCGCGGGTCAGGCCGGTCAGGTAGAGGTTGACCTGCTCGAGGTGGTTCGCGCCGTCATGGCACGAAACGCAGCCTAGGTTCAGGCCTAGCAGGGTCTTGCCATAGGTGATCGTGAACTCGTCGATCGAGTCCGCCCGGTTGACAAGGTCGTGGGCGTCCGGCTCGTCCGGGTCGTCCTTGGCCTTGACGAAATCGCGCGCGAAGTACAGCGCTCCGGGGGAGGTGTGGCTGCTCTTGCCCCCTTGGGTGAGCAGGTCAGTCACGACGTCGGCGTACGAACGGTCGAGCGTGAGCCATTCGTGGACCCAGAACCGGAACAGGTTCTTGCCGTGGCCCATGCGCTGGCCGGCCCGGAAGAGATCCTCGAAAAAGTAGGCCCAGCGCTCCACGAATTCCTCGCTGGCGATGAGTTGGTCGATCAGTCGGTCGCGCTTGCCCGGATTCCCGTCCGCCTCGAACGCCAGCACTTCCTCGAGCGTGGGGATGCGGCCCACCAGGTCGAGGTAGGCACGGCGCAGGAACTCGCCGTCGGGTGCAAGCCCGGCGTGCGGCACCCCGTCTCGCTCAATCTTGGCAAAGATCGCCTCGTCGATGAAGTTCCGTTGCGCCACCGCGCTCGGCCCCGCGGCCGCTGGCCGCAGGGAACCGGCCTGCGCCGTCACCGATTCGGCGATTTCGGATGCTTGCGGCGCTGGTTGCTCGAACGACCGGTGGGCTTGGTCGGCGCGCGCAGCCGCTTCGGGCGAGAGATTTTGGCCAGCCTCGGGTACGGCCCCTAGCGAAGCCGCGAGCGCCAGCACCGCTGCTGGCACCAGTCGCTTGGCCGATCCGGCCATGCTCGGCTTCGCGGTCGTTTTTCGGTTCGTCATGCGAGTCTGCCCATCGTGTGTCCGCACGCGGCGCCCGGCCCAGCCGGACGCCGTGCCAGAGGCCGCCGGCTAGAAGATGATCTTCAAGCCGAACTGAATCACGCGCGCGTCGCGCGCACTTGTAATTGTGCCGAATGTCGCCGAGCGGTTCAAGCCGTCAGCACCCGCGCTGAACGCCGTATTCGGGGCGTTCCTGCGGCCGCCCAGGTTCACGCGGTTGAGGAAGTTGAACGCCTCGGCGCGGAACTGGACGTTGACGCGCTCGCCCACGAACGTGTCCTTGATCAGAGACAGGTCGAAGTTGACCGTGCCCGGGCCGCGCACGTCGGGCAAAGCCCGCCCCACGTCTCCGAAGGTGAAGTCGGGCGGGTTCACGAATTGCGCGGTGTCAAACCACCGCTCCGCCGTTGGATTGCTCAACTTGGCGCTCTTGCCGGTCGAGTTCGGGCGGTTGGCCTGGAAGTTGCTCGCGCCGCGGATGATCAGGGGCAACCCATCTTGGATCGTTCCGATCGAGTTGATCTGCCAGCCCCCGATCAGCTTGTTGATGCCCGCGGACGAGCCGCGCCCGAAGGGCAGTTCGTAGAGCACGCTGAGAACCGCCCGCTTGGCCACGTCGGTCGGATCGATGGAGCGCTGGATCTGGCGGTCGTACAAGCCGTCTTGGTAGCTGTTCTCGTTGGTCTGCTCGACCGCGCCGAAGTCTACCGGCACCTGTGTCGAGTCGCTGATCTTCTTCCCTCCCGTGAAGGCGAAGTGCAGCAGCAGGCCGTCCTTCAAGGGCCGCTTGATGTTGAACTGGAGCTGGTGCGACAGGTAGTTGCCCATGCGCGGGTTGTAGATGTTCACCGAAGTGAAGTGCGGGAATTCCTTCAAGGACTGCTCGTACGTGATGGTCCTGCCGCCGAGTCCGCCGGGCACCAGGCCCGCGTTGGGGTTCGGCACGCGGTCGTTGAGAGATTGCTGCAGCTCATAGCGCGTCGAGGGCGGCAACTGGTTCAGGTTGTAGCCGTTGGCCGAGAAGTGGTTGCCCTTGTTGCCGGCGTAGGTGATGTCGAAGAACCAGTCTCCGGTCTGGTGCTGGATCGATGCGTTCCACTGTTGCGTGATCGGCGTGGTCGGATCCGACTCGCGCAAATTCACGCTCTGGCCCAGTCTTGCGCCCGGGCCCGCCGACACGCCGGGCGTCGCCGCGAACGGGAAGGGGAATCCATCCGAGAAGCGGAAGGCCTTCTCGCCGGGGGTCGCTGTCCGGTAGTTGGTGCGTGTGCGGGAGAACAGGTTGATGTCGCCGGTGAAGCGCCGGAAGAAGATCGAGGCGTAGTAGACTCCGTAGCCGCCGCGGAAGACCGTCTTGCCTTGGCCGGTGAGGTCGTAGGCGAAGCCGAAGCGCGGGCCGAAGTCGTTGTAGTCCTCCTCCATGAAGGTCCTCGGCTGTCCGTCCACTCCCGCGAACACCGTGCAGCCGCGCAGGCCCGAGCCGGGCTCGGTGCAGTTCGAATCGAAGTTGATCTGGCCGTTGTGGCGCTCGTAGGGCTTCTGCTGAAAGTCCCAGCGGAGGCCCAAGTTGAGGGTGAGCCGGGGGCGGACCTTCCAGTCGTCCTGCACGAAGACGGCCCAGTTGAAGGCTTGCCACGAGTTGCCAAGGATCCGGTCGATACCTGCCGAAGCCACGTCGCCGGTGAGGAACTGCGCCAGGTCGAAGCCGGTGCCGGCCGGTGCCTGAGGGTTCCGGGTCAGGCCACCGAAGCGGAAGAAGCCGGACAGGGCGCCGCCCTGACGGTTGCCTCCGTAGAGGTCGCGGCCGTTCACTCCGAACTTCATGGTGTGGTTGCCCGTGATCTTGGTGACCATGTTCTGGATGTCCCAGTTCAACGAGCTGCGCTTGCCCAGGGCTCCGCCGCCGATGGTTGGGTATGGGCTGACGCTGATCTGCGGCACTTGATCGCCCGGAATACTGTCCGGCAGGCCGATCTGCTGCGCGTACCCCAGGTGGTTGCCGACGGTCTCGAACAGGAACAGCTGGCGGCTCGTGCCCACGCGCAGGTTGTTGATCAGGGTGGGTGAGAACGTGTGCGTGTCGGAGAACGCGAAGTTGCGGTTCGTTTGGTCGTCGAACCGGTTGCGTCCGACGTTGGGGTCGGTGAAGACATCATTGGATGATGGCTGGTGCCGGGCCGAGGTATAGCGGCCGAAGAACGAGTTCTTGTCGCTGAAGCGGTGGTCGATCTTCAGGTTCCATTGCGACCAGTTCACTTTCCGGTTCTGCGAGTCTTGGAAGTTCTGACTGAACGTGTACTCGTTCGAGGGCGTCTTGTTGGGTGCCGGGTACCACGGCAGGACGTTTCTTGCGGCCGGGTCGAATCTCGCCTGCGGGACTATGTTGCCGGGGTAGGGGTCCCGTACCAAGCCGCCGCCGTCCGGGTTGGGCCGGGTGGTGTCCGGGTCGAACAGGGGGATGTGGTCGCCGCGCGCCGTGCGGAGATTGCTGAAGTTCCCGCCGAGGAAGTCCGGCACCGGCACGGTGCGGATGCGCGGGCTGCTGCGCCCGAGGCGGTACTCCTCCCAGTTGAAGAATCCGAACATGCGATTCTTCATCAGCGGGCCGCCGACCGATGCGCCGTACTGGTTGTAGCGCAGAGGCAGCCGCGTTCGGGCGAACGCGTTGCGAGCGTCCATCTTGTCGTTGCGCAGGAATTCGTAGGCCGTGCCGTGGATCTGGTTGGTGCCCGAGCGCGTCACGAGGTTGATCGCGCCGCCCGCGGTATAGCCGAACTCGCTGGACATGGTGCCGCTCTGCACCTTGAACTCCTGCACCGAGTCGACCGCGATCGGCACGCCCACCTCGCCGACGTAGCTCAGGATGTTGTTGTTGCCGTCCAGCATCTGCGCGTTCATCGAGTTGGGGCTGCCGTTGATGGAAACGGACGAGAGCTGGATGCCCCTGTCGCCGAAGCCCGAATTGGTCGGGCCCGCGTTGGAAACCACCCCGGCCGTGAGCATGGTTAGGGCCAAGGCCCCGCGCCCGTTGATCGGCAGGTCGGTCACGCGCTTGCGCTCGATGACCTCGCCCAGCGTCGCGCCCCTGGTGTCGATCAGCGGGGCCGCGCCGACCACTTCCACGACTTCGGTCACTTGGCCGATCTCCAGTGTCACGTTGATCTCGGCGTTCTGGCCGACCTGCAACGTCACGCCTGAACGAACCGTGCGCCGGAAACCGTCGGATTCGACGGCAATTTCGTAGGTCCCCACGACCATGCCCGGCGCCACGTAAAGCCCGTTCTCGTTGGACGATGTGGCGAACGCCGCGTTGGTCTCGGTGTTGAGCACCTCGACCTGAGCCCCCGGGATGACTGCCCCCTGTTGATCAGTTACGGTCCCGGATATCGTGCCGGTGCTTTGCTGGGCCAGCGCCAACGGCGCCAGGCACAGCAAGAGCAGGGCTAGGCAGAGCCTCTGAATGTGCATCGCAATCCTCCCTTTGAAATCTGTTATAACAGATCCGCTTCATGCTACGACTCTCCAGCACGCCTGTCAAGGGGGGCAGTAGAATTTCGACGAGAGGTCTTCCGCCTCGGCCGAAGTGAGGGGCCCGCACAGGTCGGCTGACGTGGGCGATGCATACTGCGGCGTCCGAAGGCCCTTACGGTGAGGAGCCTACGGAGCTGCTCGGCACGGCGCGCCCGCAACGACATCGCGGCCAGCATGCTGGAAGGCGGTACTTGATTTGGTACCATGGCATGTTGCGGGCCAAACACCGCAGGACGTTGATTCGTGTCTATGAGAGGCCTACGCCGGCGGACATCCGGTGGGAGGAGATGGAGTCTCTACTCAGAGCTTCTGGGGTTGAAGTTGTCGAACGTTCGGGATCGAGGGTGGGGCTCAGCAAGGGAAGCGAGAGGATTGTGATTCACCGACCGCATCCAAGACCGACCATCGGTCGAGCGACGGTGCGCGACATCGCTGCGTTCCTCAAAGTCGTGGGGGTGGAGCCGTGATGGAGTACAGGGGATACGTGGCGGCGGTGGAGTTCGATGAATCGGCCGAAATCCTGCACGGTCGGGTAGTGAACAGCGGATCGTATCCGATTGCCACATTTGAGGCGAAGGACACGAATGCGCTTCGCCGAGAGTTCGAGCGCTCGATCGACGAGTACCTTGCTTGGTGCCAGGAAGACGGAGTGGAGCCAAGCAAGCCGTTCTCCGGCAAGTTGAACGTGCGCTTGGGCTCAGAACTCCACGGCGCGGTGGCGTCGGCAGCGGCAGCGGAGGGGATGAGCATCAATTCGTGGATCGTGGAGGCCCTGCGGGAGGCAGCCGGGGCACCTCCGCCTTCAGCAAGGCGGGCTGCGCAGGCGACGTTGCCGCATCGGCAGGGAGCTTCTAGGCGATCAACCTCGGAGTAGCGTGGCCAAGCGATCAGGCGCGATTCGGTTGTGCCTGGGAATCAAGCACACGGAACCGGATGCTGTCCAGCGGCTGGTAGCAGGTTACCCATCACGTAGTTTCGCTAATCGAGCCTATTGATCTAGCTGTGTGGGTCGTTTTGGGCGATGCCCGAAAGCACGACAGGTGCCCGGTCCGGGAATTCAGCCACGAGCGATAGGTTGCCTCCCATCGCCTCGACTGTTTTCCGAAGGGTGGAAAGCAAAAGGTCGCTGCGCTGCTCGAGCCTCGAGACGCTGTCCTGCGTGATCCTGAGCTGCTTGGCCAAGCCAACCTGCGTCAGCTTGCGGGCCTTGCGCAGATCGCGCAATGTCATTTCCTCGGCCAGCAGCTCCGTCACGCGGGACTCGACATTCTTTCGCCGAGCGGCACTCAGCTGCTTGATTTTGTCCTCGATGTTGACAGCCATGCCTATTTCCCTCTCTCCTTCAAACGAGCTAGATGCGCGTCAAAATGTTCATCCGCCTTGGGGATTAGCCTCCGGCAGAATCGCTTCTCGCTGCCCCCGGACTTGTCTTCCGCCACAAGCAGCACGGCCCGCCGTTTCGGATCGAAGGCGAAAGCCGACCGCCATTGGCCGTCGGTCGCACTGAAGCGCAGTACCTTCATGTTCGCGTGGCCCGACTCTTTGAGCGTTCCCACTCGAGGCCGCCCAAGCTGCGGTCCCAAGTGCTGCAACAGTCGCGACAATGCCAGAGTTTCCGTCTGCAGGTCCTCGGGCAGCTCGTCAAACTCCGGCTGGAACTCTCCGCCAAACTCAACCACCTAGCGCTCACCATATTATGGTATGTAATACATATGATCTTAACTCCATATTTGCGAGTAAAGTGGACACGTCAAGAATGGTGCCCGCTCTCGAGATTGTCGAGGTGGCCACTAATGGGACGATGGATGCTGATCGGGCCATTGGCCGCCGAGCCTCGCAACGGGATCCTAGCGCGGGCCAAGCGAAGCTGTAGCCGAGACTATTTCCTAGCTTGGCAGCAATGGTTGGCAGATTTGCCTTGCCATAATGGGCCGAGAGCTATCCCCATGCCGAAACTGCTACTTCTGTTCGTTGTTCTTGTGGGATCCGCAATCGCCCAAACGGATCGCCCCAACATCCTGTTCGCAATCTCGGACGACCAGTCAGCGATGCATGCCGGAGCGTATGGCGATACCTCCAACAAGACCCCCGCCTTCGACCGCATCGCCCGCGAGGGCGTGCTGTTCAACTACGCCGCGACGGCCGCGCCGTCCTGCGCCCCGTCGCGCAGCGCGATCCTGACCGGCCGCAACATTTGGGAAGTCGAAGAAGGCGGGATCCTGCTAGGCATCCTGCGATCCAAGTTCACGGTGTTCCCCCTGCTGCTCGCAGATGCGGGCTATGATCTGGGCGCTACCGGCAAGACTTGGGGGCCGGGCCGGCTGGAGGGCTGGGATCGCGACATTTTCGGGAATCGGATCACCACGCACAAGCTGCCGGAGGCGGACCGCCGGCCCGGGCTGAACGAACTCGATTACGCAGCTAACTTTGATGAGTTCTTCGCCAATCGCGACAAGGGCAAGCCTTTCTTCTTCTGGCTGGGGACTTCCGAGCCCCACCAGCGGTACGACATCGGCGCGTGGAAGAGGGCCGGCAAGAGACTCGAGGACGCGCGGCTGCCCGGCGCGTTGCCGGACCGCCCCGAAGTGCGCGGCGAGATCTTGGATTACGGGATTGAGATCGAGCACTTTGACAGCCATCTGGCCCGTGCCCTCAAGACGCTTGAAGATGCAGGAGAGCTCGACAACACACTCGTGATCGTCACCAGCGATCACGGCAATCCGCTGCCCCGCTCCAAGTGCAACCTGTATGACTCGGGAATCCAGGTGCCGCTGGCCATGCGGTTGCCGGACGTGATTCCCGGCGGCCGCAAAGTGGACGACTTGGCCAGTTTGGTGGACCTTGCGCCCACGATCTTGGACGCCGCCTCCGTAGCCGTGCCGGAAGTGATGTCGGGCCGCAGCCTGTGGCGCATCGCTCGCTCTGAGAAATCGGGCCTAGTCGATGCCTCGCGGGATTTTGTAGTGGCCGCCTTTGAACGCCACACCATCGCCAGACGGGGCGGGATAGGCTACCCGATGCGGGCGATCCGCACCCACAGATTCGCCTACATTCGCAACTACGAGCCGGATCGCTGGCCGGCCGGCGACCCTGACTACAACGCTCCTCCACAGGGCTTCTTCGGCGATGTGGATCGTGGCGTGACCAAGGCGTTCCTGATGGCGAACGCTTTGGACCCGGAGATCAGGCCCTACTACCTGATGGCCTACGGGCGGCGTCCGGCGGAAGAGCTGTATGACATCCGGAGCGACCCGCACCAGTTGCGCAACCTCGCGGCGGATCCCGCCTTCGCCCGGGAAAAGCAGGAACTGCTGTGGCGGCTCAACGCCTACCTGCAGGAGCACGGCGACCCGCGCCAGCGCGGCGAGGCGCCATGGGACTCGTATCCCTTCGTCGGGTCTTGGAGCCTGCTGGACAATCCCAATTGGAAGCTCGAGGGAATGCCGGCGCCGTTGCCGTGAGCTTGGGGCGACTTCGCCGAGAGGCGCTCGACACCCTTTTAATCCGGCCTGGAAGCTGACAAGTCGAAGACGGCACCACGGCCTACTGTGCGGTCAGCGCCGTGCTCCTCAAGTCCGTGCTCAGCGTTCCAGGAAGCCACCTCGTCTTCGGCGGCACGGGCAAACCAATTGTCATAGAAGGGACGCTCGGCTTCGTCCATCCAGCGGTCCAAGCGTGACCAGAGCCGTTTCCGAGTTTCGGAGTGGGCGGGGTCGCCGAGGAGGTTCTCTTCCTGATAGCCGTCGGTGTTCGCCCAGAGCCGGTGCTCGCCCTCCGCTGTGACCGCATAGGTGAATTCATCCGTGACCACGGCTCGCCAGATGATCTCGTGGCGGCTGCCGCCGTTGTTCATGTTCGAAGGGTGCGCCAGAAACACCGAGTCGGGCCGGGTCGCCGACGGCTCGTTTCGCAGCAGTCCCGACAGGTCCGTGCCAGGCAAGGAATTGACGTACTCGGCGGACGGCCCCAAGTCCTCATCGCTTAGACCCGCCAGCGACACCAGCGTCGGGAAGACGTCGATCACCGAGGTCGGCGCTCCCAGCGCGACATCAGCGGGAATGCGGCCAGGCCAGCGCGCCACAAAGGGGACCCTCGCCGATTCGTCGTTGGGGTGGCGCTTCTGCCCGTAGGCGACGCCGTCGATACCCGTCATGCCGCCGTGGTCGGAGGTATAGACAAGCACGGTCGAGTTCGCCAGGCCCAGTTCGTCCAAGCGTTCCATCACTGTGCCGACATCGCGGTCCATGCCGCTGATCAAGGCGTGATAGTCGCGGTGCTGCTCGAAGTCCCGCGTGATGTCGAGCGGGTGGAAGGGAAGCGCTTGCTCGTCCGGGTACAGGGCCTTCATGTCGTCGGGGGCATCGTGGAACGGGCCGTGCGGGGGATTCACCGAGACGATCGCAAAGAACGGCCTGCCCTCGCCGGAAACCTGCTCGATCCATTCCATCGCTTGGGCCGACGTACCCGTGGAATTCGACAGGCCCTCCCATTGCACCGCTTCGCCGCCATCGACCGCATAGTTGCACTTGCGGTGGTTGTTGGTGCCCCACCAGACGATCGACTTGTCGAATCCGAACGGCCGCGCGTCACGGCCGCCGAGGTGCCACTTGCCGAAGAGCCCGGTGGCGTACCCCGCATCGCGAAATGCCCAGGCGAGAGTCCCATTGGTGGATTCTCCCTCCGGCATGTCAACGCGTTCGGCCAGAGACATGTGGTTAGCCATCAACCCTTGCTGGTAGGGCCAGCGCCCGGTCATCAAGATCGCGCGGTACGGAGTGCAGATCGGCAGGTTGACGTAGTGGCGGTCGAGCGACACGCCCTGCGTCCGCAGGGTGTCGAGGTTCGGCGTCTGGACCGCAGGCGTCTGCGTGAAAGACATAGCGCCCCAGCGGTGCGTGTCGCTCACGAACACGATCACGTTGGGATGGCTGTCGTCTTGCTCGGCGGCCGGGGAGCACGCCAAGAGCAATGGCACCAATGCGAGCCACGAGCGAGGGTTGAACAGCATGAAGGGGATTGTAGTGCAGGCCGCTATCGGCTTGGGGCGGATCGAGCCGCCGGGGTCTTCGCATGTGTATTATGCTGGGACTTGCGTCGGATCCGGGGTGCTCCGCCGACGCGTCCCCCGAGTTGGAACCCACGGAGGAGTTCTGTGCGCACGCCCGTTGTTGCCGGTAACTGGAAGATGAACAAGACCGCCGCCGAAGCCGCGGCGTTCGTGGACGAGGTCAGCCCTCTCATCGCCGACGCCACCGGCCGCGAGGTCATCATTGCCCCGACCTTTCCGGCGCTGGCCGCGGCAGTCGCCGCCGCCCGGGGTGGAAACATCCGGGTCAGCGCTCAGAACCTGCACTGGGAGGCCAGCGGCGCCTACACGGGCGAGGTCTCTGCGGGCATGCTGGTCGAGATTGGCTGCACTCACGTGATCATTGGCCACAGCGAGCGGCGGCAGTACTTTGGCGAGAACGATGGCACGGTGCATCTCAAGACGCTGGCCGCCCTGGAGGCCGGCCTGACGCCGATCGTATGCGTTGGCGAGACGCTGCAGCAGCGTGAGGCAGGGAACACCGAAGCGGTCCTGGCAGAGCAGTTCACGGCTGGGATCGGTGCGCTGCGGCCCGAGCAGTTCGCCAAGCTGATCCTGGCCTACGAGCCGGTCTGGGCGATCGGCACCGGGCGCACTGCCACCCCGGAGATCGCCGAGGCGGCGCACCGAGAGATCCGTGCCCTGGCTGGCGAGCGCTTCGGGGAGACGACTGGCGGGAACGTGCGCATCCTGTACGGCGGAAGCGTCAAGCCGTCCAATTTCGCGGGCCTATTGGGCTGCCCCAACATTGACGGCGGGCTCGTCGGCGGCGCCAGCTTGGACCCGCAGTCCTTTGCGGCGCTTGTCCGAGCGTAGCCGAGAGCCTCGGGGCATAATGGAAGGGACATGGTTATCCTGCTGACAACGCTGCACATCTTGGTGAGTTTCTTCCTCATCATCGTGGTGCTTCTGCAGAGCGGCAAGGCGGCCGATCTAGCCGGCGCGTTCGGCGGTATGGGGTCGCAGACGGCCTTTGGCCCCAGGGGCGCTGCCACCGTCTTGTCCAAGGCGACGACGACTGCGGCCGTGCTGTTCATGCTGACGTCGATCACGCTCGGAATCTGGCAGGGGCGCAACATCGTCGGCCAGTCGGTGATCGACCGCAGTGGAGTCGGCAGCGAAACGCCGGCGGAAGAGACCGCTCCGGCCGAGACGGAGCCGCTCGTCCCGGCGACTTCGCAGCCTACGCCGGCCGAGACGGAAGCGGACGGCGGCGAGCAGTAGGTGCCGACCGCGTCGCGGCGAGCTGGGAACAGCCTGCGCGGGCGGTTGTCGAGATGCGGAGGTGGCGGAACTGGCAGACGCGCTAGCTTGAGGTGCTAGTGGGAGCAATCCCTTGGGGGTTCGAGTCCCCCTCTCCGCACCACGCCCCGCAGCCTGCCTGCGGGGCAAGTTCCGCTTGATCATTGATTCGGTGCCGGTCTCGCGCTCGGTGTGACCGCCCGTTCCCGGTGTCCAGCGAGTGAGAGCTCGCCAAGCGTACAATCGTCATCGTGATCGCGGCGCCCCGGCTTGGTCGGAATGCCAAGGTGGCGCCATGGGAAGGGATGAATACGAGATGAGACGTGCCAAACTGTTCCTGTTCGTAGCGGGGATCGCGCTGCTTCTGCTGGGCTGTTCCAACGGTGAAACGGAGGCTTCGCCCGGGCCGATCTTCTCCGACGAGCCCATCTGGAGTAGCGGCACCCAGACCTCGGGCGGAGACGGGATTGCCCGCTTGATCGATGTGGATCGCGATGGCGACCACGACTTCGTCACGAGTGCGCCGGAACCGCGCCGCTGGGTGGCCTACCGCAACGACGGCGGGACGATAGCCGCGGAGCCGTTTTGGCAGTCGAATGAGACGACAGATTGCGACCATATCGACGTGCTCGATTTCGATCAAGATGGCTGGATGGACCTGGCCGGGACGCACGAGAGCCATTGCTCGCTGTACTTCAACCGCTCCGGAGAGTTCAATCAAGCCCCCGACTGGGAGACCGGATTGATCGCCAATGCGAACCAGATCGACTTTGGCGACTTCGATCAGGACGGCGATCTAGACATGGTGATGGCTGCGGGCGAGCCGATCGACGGCGTCGCCCTGTTCGTGAACGACTCCGGCACGCCCGACCAGCAGGTGTCGCAGGAGCTGGGCCATGAAGAGTACTCCGAGTCGGCCATTTTCGCCGACTATGACGGCGATGGCGACTTGGACATCACCGCGGCCTACCGGAGTGGGAAGATCGTGGTGTTCCAGAACTCGAACGGCGAGTTCGACGGGGGGACCACGATCTTCGAAGATCTAGAGAGTCCGTGGACTCAGCGGCTGTACTGGCGCGACCTAGATGCCGATGGTGCAGCGGAGTTGTTCTGTGCCAAGGGGCCGTGGGGGGGCGAGCTCGGGAGGAGCGTGCAGTTGGTCCTGCAAGAGGGTAGCGCCACAGCCGAAGTCCGCTGGCAAAGCAGCCCTGACACGGCGTTTCACGCCTTCGAATTTGTAGATGTGGACCGGGATGGCGATCTTGACGTGATCGCATCCGACTACGCCAACGGAGGGAGTGTGGCGCTCTATCTCAACAGCGGAGGAAGGCTGGCCAGCGAGCCTGATTGGAGTGTGAGAACCAGCGGGCCGGCCCACGAAGCTGTGCTGGAAGACCTCGATCAAGACGGGGATCTTGACCTGGCCGTCGGCTGCAGGGACCAAGCCCATATTTTTGAGAATCAGTTGGCGGACGGTGCGTAACAGTCCGTCGGATTTGTCGGATCTAGCTGAACTGCCCTTAGAGAGGACCGGAGATCGCCGTAGCGCCCCAGGCACCCGTCCAGCGAGAGTCTGGCGGGGTGGTGAACGTCCCAGAAGAGCGACAACACCCCAAAGCACTGCTGGAGGGAAATATGGGCCTGGCAGCACTTGCATCCCGGGCGAGCGCAGGCTACTATGTATAATCGAAAAAAATACGAATAGTGAACGTATATAAATCATCCACGGCAGACATTCGCTCTCTCAGGACCCTGATCCGTGAGCACGGTTTGGGCCATACCCTGCCACAGCGAGCGCAGACTCACCACGCGGTGGCCCCGACCGGGATCGAGCAACTCGACATCCGGCTGGGCGGCGGTCTTCTGCGCGGTGCGATTTGCGAGGTTATCGGGCCGTGCTCGTCTGGACGCACGGGGCTGTTGCTGGCGGCGCTGGCTCGCTGCACCCGAGCAGGTGAGATCGCGGCGTATGTTGATGCCACGGATTGTCTCGACCAGCGCTCGGCCGAGCAGGCCGGGGTCGAGCTGGAGAAGCTGCTGTGGATCCGTTGCAACGCCGAGGGGCGCCTGTGCGGGCAACAGGGGGCGTGGGGCCATGCACCATCTGACGATGCGTGGCAGGCGGCGAACCTGATCGCGGCGGCAGGCGGGTTCGGTGTTGTCGCGGTCGATCTCGGAGGGCTTTCCGAACGCCAGTTGGGCCGCTGGCAGAAACGGGCTTGGATGCGGCTCAAGCACGCGGTGGAGGGTTCTTCCACCACCTTGGCCGTGCTTGCCGAGAGACACGTCGCAGGCAGCGCTGCAGACATGGTGCTGCGACTGCAACGCGAGCGCACCGCATGGGAGGGCCTGCTGGAAGGGATCGGCCTGCAGGTCGAAGTAGTCAAGGACAGGGCGCACAGAGCGGACGGCAAAGCTGCGGGGAGAGCCGCATGACGGCAAGGGTTTCCGGCGGGAGAGCCCAGCCAGCGTCCCTGTACGCGTCGTTATATGTCCCGGACTTCTCGGTCGCGGTGCTGCAGCGAGGGGAGCTGCGGCCAGACCCGACGGCAGTTGTTTGCGGGCAGTCCCCCAATCGGTTTGTGTATGCCGCAGATGCTGGCGTCAGGCGGTGCGGGGTGCGCGTCGGCATGGTCTTGGCCGCAGCACAGGCGCGGTATGCCAGCGCTGGGAAACTGCAGCCGTTGCGGATATTCGATCGCGACGAAAGGGAAGAACAGAGGGCGCAGGGCCTGTTGCTGGAACTGGCGGAGAAGGCGACGCCGCGCTTCGAGGAGGCTGCGCCGGGGGTGTTCGTCCTTGATTTCAAGGGCTTGGGCGACCCGTATGCGACGGCTGGGGAGCTGGCATCCGGCGCGGCTGAGCTTGGCCTGAAGGCCAATGTCGGCGTTTCCATGAATCGCCTGGTCGCCCTTAGCGCGGCGCGCACGCAGCCAGGCGTTACCCATGTCTACCCAGGCCAAGAGGAGGGTTTCCTGCAAGCTCTGCCGCTCGACACCCTGCCGCTGGACGACGGCGAACTCAAGATCCTCAACCACTGGGGGCTGCGCACGGTGGGGGAATTGGCGCAGCTGCCGCCGGAGCGGTTGTCCGAGCGGTTCGGCGAGCGCGGGGCTTGCATGGCGCGGCTGGCGCGGGGCAAGGAGAGTTCGACGCTGCGGGTCTACCAGCCGCCGGCAAGGCTGGAGGTGAGCCGGGACTTTGATTGGGAGATCGCATCGCTCGATCCGCTCATGCTGGCCATGACCGGCATGCTGGAGCAGCTCTGCATCAAGCTGCATGGCCTTGACCGGGCCGCGGGGGGCCTGACCACGCGTTTGCGGCTGGCCGATGGCGGAGAGCTTGAGCGGACGATTGAACTGCCGTCCCCGCTGAGCGATGCGCGCGTTCTGCTGACGCTTGTGCGGATTGATCTGGCGGCGCATCCACCGCCGGCCGCGGTCGAGGGTGCGTATGTGTCGGCCAGGCCCGTGGAGTGCCACCAAACGCAGCGGGCCCTGTTCGGGACGGAATCGGCCAGCCCGGAGCGCATGGCGGTGATGTTGGCGCGTCTGGGCGCCTTGGTGGGAAAGGAGCGGTTCGGCGCGCCGAGCGTGCCGGACACATACCGATCGGGCGTGGCGGAAATGAAGATGTTCCGGCCGGTGTCGGAGAGGGCGAAGGCTAGGCGCAGGGCGGCGCCCGGCCGGGCATTGGCTGCTTCCGAGACGGTCGCGGCGCGGTCTTCTCGGCCCGCGCCGGCCCGTGCCCCCACGCCCCCAAGGGCTTCTTTGGTTTTTCGCTGCTACCGGCCGTCTCATCCGGCAAGGGTGATCCTGCGCGAAGACCGCCCGGCCCGGTTCGAAGCTCAGGGCGTGCGCGGTCCCGTGACGGCATGCGCCGGCCCGTGGCACGTTTCGGGCGAGTGGTGGACGCCAGACGGCTGGCAGTACCAGGAATGGGATGTGGAAGTTGCTGGCGGGCTCTACCGGGCTTGCTGCGAGCGCACGACCGGGGAATGGTTCCTCGTGGGGGAGTACGACTGACCCTGATCTTGGCGCTGTGCCCGGCGTGGGTAGGTTGCATATGTATGTTGAGCTGCACAGTGCGTCAGGGTTCAGCTTCTTGGAAGGGGCGTCGGACCCGGAGGACTTGGTCGGGACGGCCGCGAGCCTCGGACACGCGGCCTTGGCGCTGTGCGACCGCGATTCGGTTTCCGGAGCGCCGCGCTTGTTCCAGGCCGCGCGCGCTGCGGGCGTGCGCGCGCTGGTCGGCTGCGAGATCTCGCTAGAACAGCAGGGTGTCAAGAAGGGGACGCCGAACGCGATTCTGGATCGGCGGCTGGCGGTCTTGGTGCAAAGCCGCGCCGGGTACCGCAACCTCTGCCGCCTGCTCACCCGCATGAACCTGCGTGCGCCCAAGGGCGAGGGCCGGGCGCGCTGGCAGGACATTGAGGAATACTCCGCGGGGCTCGTCGCCTTGCTGCACGATCTGCGGGACGAGGATGCGGTGCGCGGCATCTTCGGGCCCGGCAATGTGTACGTCGAGCTGCAGCGCCATTTGATCCGCGAGCAGGAATGCGCCAATCGCGCCCGCGTCGAATTTGCGCGGGCGCATCGTCTGCCCTTGCTGGCCACGAACGGTGTCCGCTACGACACCGCGGACCGCAAGCATCTTTTCGACGCGCTGACCTGCCTCCGTTTCAAGCGCAAGCTGGACAACGCGGGGCGGTTGCTCGACGCCAACGCCGAGCGCTGCCTGAAGTCCTCTCTCGAGATGGAGCGTCTCTTCGCGGATTTGCCGGAAGCGGTGGCGGAGACGGCCGAGCTGAGCCGGCGGCTCGGCTTCACGCTGGAGGACTTGGGCTACGAGTTTCCGCGCTTCCCCTTGCCGCCGGGCGAGACGGCGGCTTCCTACTTGCGCGAGCAGACTTTGCGCGGCGCGGCCGAGCGCTATCGCGGAGAGCCCCATCGCGCCAAGGCATTGCGCCAGATCGACCACGAGCTGGCGGTGATCCGCAAGCTCGCGTTGGAAGGCTACTTTCTGATCGTCTGGGACTTGGTCGAATTCGCCCGGCGCAGCGGCATCCTGTGCCAGGGGCGGGGCTCGGCCGCCAACTCTGCCGTCTGCTACGCGCTCGGCATTACGGCCGTTGATCCGGTCAAGATGGACCTGCTCTTCGAGCGGTTTCTCTCGGAAGAGCGGGGGGAGTGGCCCGACATCGACCTCGACCTGCCGTCCGGAGAGCAGCGCGAACGCGTCATCCAGCACGTCTACGCGCGCTATGGGGAGCGCGGGGCCGCCATGACGGCCAATGTGATCACCTACCGCGGCCGCAGCGCCGTGCGCGAGACGGGCAAGGTGCTGGGGTTCCCGGACGAGATGATCGGAGAGCTGGCAAGATCCATCAGCAGGTTTGAGTACCTCGACAGCCGTGACGGGCTGTTCCAGCAGGCTGCGGAGGTGGGTCTAGACCGCAGTGACCCGCGCGTGGCCCACTGGCTGAGACTGTGCCTGGACATTCGGGGGCTGCCGCGGCATCTGGGGCAACACTCCGGCGGCATGGTCGTTTGCCAGGGGGACCTCGACGCAGTCGTGCCGCTGGAGAACGCCCGCATGCAAGACCGCGTGGTCGTCCAGTGGGACAAGGAGGACTGCGCCGACCTCGGCATCGTGAAGGTGGACTTGCTGGGCTTGGGCATGATGGCGGTGCTCGAGGAAGCAACAGCGACTATCCGCTCAAGGGGGGGCAGGTTCGACATGGCCCGCCTGCCTGCCAAGGACTCCAAGACGTATCAGATGATCCAGCGGGCGGACACGGTGGGCGTTTTTCAGATCGAGAGCCGTGCTCAGATGGCGACCTTGCCGCGCATCCGCCCGGCCTGCTTCTACGATCTGGTCGTCGAGGTGGCCATTATCCGCCCCGGCCCGATCACGGGCAACATGGTGCACCCCTATATCAACAGGCGGCTCGGGCGCGAGCCGGTCCGCTACCCCCATCCGTCGCTCGAGCCGATTCTCAAGCGCACGCTGGGCGTGCCACTGTTTCAAGAGCAGCTGTTGCGCATGGCGATGACGGCGGCGGGCTTCACTGGCGGGCAGGCCGAGCAGTTGCGGCGGGCGATGGGGTTCAAGCGCTCGGTGGAGCGCATGGACGGGCTGCAAGGGCGGCTCCGCCAAGGGCTTGCCCGCAACGGCATCGCAGGGGCGGCGGCCGCTGAGATCGTGAAGTCGATTACATCATTCGCCCTGTACGGCTTTCCCGAGTCGCACTCGGCTAGCTTCGCCCAGCTGGCGTATGCCAGTTCGTACTTGAAGGCGCATTATCCGGCGGAGTTTCTGGCGGCCCTGCTCAACTGCCAGCCGATGGGCTTCTACTCGCCGGCCGTCTTGGTCAAGGATGCTCAGCGGCACGGCGTGCGCGTGCTGCCGATCGATGTCAATGCGTCGGACGTGCGCTGCACCGTGGTCGACCTGCCCGCGGCGGGGGCGGGCAGCGCTGCTTGCGTGCGCTTGGGGCTGGCGTATGTCAGGGAACTGCGGCCCGAGGCGGCTGCGAAGATCGTGGCGGACCGGACCGAACGGTCTGACTTCCGGTCGATTGGCGAGTTCTCTCGGCGCGTCCGGCTGCACAAGAACGAACTCGACACGCTGGCCGAGATCGGTGCCCTGAACTCTCTTGGCGACGGCCTGCACCGGCGCGAGGCAATGTGGCAGGTGGAGGGCGCTTGGCGCCCGAAGGGGCCTCTCTTCGACGCTCAGGACGACAGCTTGCCCGAGCCCGGCCCGCTTGCTCCGATGGAGCCTCTGGAGCGCCTCGAGTCGGACTACCGCGGGGCCGGCCTGACGGTTGGCAAGCATCCGATGCACTACCTGCGCGGACGCGTGGCGAGTGCGGGCGTGCTGTCCTCGCGTGACCTCGAGGCGACCCCCAACGGCCAGCGCGTGCGGGCGGCCGGAGCCGTCATCACCCGGCAGCGGCCGGGCACGGCCAAGGGCTTTTGCTTTGTCACGCTCGAGGACGAGCTAGGGGTGGCGAACCTCATTCTGACGCCGCAGGTGTTTCACGCGAATCGGTTCACGGTGATGCACGAGCCGTTCCTGCTGGCGGAAGGCGTGCTGCAGAACGCGGAGGGCACGGTCTCGGTGAAAGTGGACTCCTTGAAGCCGCTGATCGCACCGGCGCTGGGCGTGCAATCACACGACTTCCACTGAGCCTGTAGCCGCTGGCGGCGCTCGTGCCACGCTCGGCCGGCGCATCGAACCGCTGACGCTCTGCGCGCGTTCCATGTCGGCCCAGTTCTTGCCCGTGCTAGGGTAACTGCCTGCATGTCTGAGACTCTGACGCTTCGCTACCGGAAACTCCGTGAATCCGCGATCGCGCCTGAGTTCGCCCACGGGGCCGCGGAAGACGCCGGGATGGACTTGTATTCATCCGAGGAGGTCGAGCTGCCGCCTTCGGAGTGGCGCAACGTAGGAACCGGGATTTGCATCGAAATACCGCCAGGTTTCGAGGGACAGCTTCGGCCGCGCAGCGGCCTGGCGCGCCGGCACGGTCTCACGCTGCTGAACAGCCCGGCCACGATCGATCCCGGCTATCGCGGCGAGCTGCGCGTCACGCTGATCAACTTCGGCAAGCAGCCGTATCAAATCCGGCCCGGAGACCGGATCGCCCAGCTGGTTATCGCGAGGTATGCAAGCGTGCGCTGGGAGCTTGCCGAGTCCCTTGAGACGAGTCTGCGCGGCCCGGGCGGTTTCGGGTCCACGGGCCGCTGACCGGGTCGGAGCGCAAGCTCGATGCTATTGCCGGTACAGGAACTCGTTTAGGTTGAAGAGCGTCTGGCACAGGTCGACCAACCCCGTCGGCGTGCTGCCGACGAAGGCTAGCGCCTTTGTCGTCTCTGTCTCGCTGGGCTTGCGCGCCAGAGCCAGTTCGAAGGCGTGATTGATCTGGGCCCTCGCATCGTGACCCGCTTCCAGCGCCACGCGCTGGGCGAAGTGCTTGGCGTGCAACAGCACTTCGGCGTTGTTCATCAGCAGCAGCGATTGCGGCGCCACCGTCGAGCGCGTGCGCTCGCTGCAGGACGAGACCATGTCAGGCTGGTCGAACGCCTCGAACATCGGGTAGCGGATGGAGCGCTTCGAGAACACGTAGACGCTGCGGCGCCAACTCTCCGGGTCGCCGATTGCCAGTCCTGGCCAGGTCCGGTCGGTGCTGGATTGAAACAGCGTCGGGTCGATATAGGGCCGGACCGCCGGTCCTCCCACCTTTAGGTCGAGCGTACCGGCGACGGCGAGGATCTGGTCGCGGATGATTTCCGCCTCGTGACGGTTGCGGCTCTGCCGCCAGAAGTACTTGTTGTCGCCGTCCTTGGCGAGGTTCTCGGGCAGGTCCCGGCTGGCCATGCGATAGGCGTCCGAGGTCAGCATCAGGCGGTGCATGTGCTTGACCGACCAGCCCGAGTCGATGAACTCGAGCGCCAGCCAGTCCAGCAGCTCGGGATGGCTGGGCAGCATGCCGGTCTTGCCGAAGTTGCTCGTCGTACGGACGATGCCCTCGCCGAAATGGTGTTGCCAGATGCGGTTGACCATCACGCGCGCAGTCAGGGGGTTGGTCTCCGAGGCGATCCATTCGGCGAAGTGCTTGCGGCGCCAACTCGTCTTGGCCGCCGGCGGCGCGGCAGGGAACCGCGGTTCGATTCTCGCTGCGACCGTAAGGACGCCCGGTTGCATCAGCGACCCCTTGCTGCCGGGGTCTCCGCGGTGGAGGAAGTACGACGGGAGCGGGTCGCGGCTGTCTTCGGAGACGGTTCGAGCTGTCGGGTAAGGATCTGGCCGCTTTGCGGCCAGATCCTTGACCTGGAGCTGGATGTCACGGTGCTCGGAAGCGTCGCTTGGGTCCATCTGCGCCAGAATGTCTTCGACCAAGATTTGCTTGTAGAGTGCCTCCACCTGCCGGGCGTTGAGGCGCTGCGCCTTGGTCCGCTCTTCGGCCGGGGTCTCCCACGCAGTCCGGTAGTACTTTGGCAGCGCGTCGAGCGTGGTTTCGAACATTGCGTCGCGGTAGGGCTCTTCGATTCGCGCCAGACGGTCCTTGAGGGCTGCTGCTGGGAGGTGATCTGCTGGTTGAGTTCTTCGTGCTCGGCAACGACGTCTGACCCGACCAGCGGATAGTCTATTTCCTTGGTCGAAAAGAACACCGCCTGCATCTGGTAGTAGTCCTTCTGCGCGATCGGATCGAACTTGTGGTTGTGGCAGCGGGCGCATTGTACAGTGACCGCCAGGAACGCCTGAGCTGTCGTGGCGACATTGTCATCGAGTTCGTCCATGCGGGTGCGCTCGTCCTTGATGTTGTTGTCGAGCACCATGCGCAGGTAGCCGGTCGCGATATTGGCCTCTTGTGAATCGGGCGCGATTTCGTCACCGGCGATCTGCTCCTTGATGAACAGGTCAAACGGCTTGTCGTTGTTGAACGCATCGACGACATAGTCGCGGTAGCGCCACATGGTGGGCCAGTCGAAGTCGCGCTCGTAGCCGCCCGAATCGGCGTAATGCACTAAGTCGAGCCAGTGGCGGCCCCAGCGCTCGCCGTAGTGTGGCGATTCCAGCAGTCGGTCCACGAGCGAAGTCCAAGCTCCAGCAGATTCGTCGGCCAAGAAGTCTTGAACCTGTTGAAGAGTCGGGGGCAGGCCGGTCAAATCCAGGTAGAGGCGGCGAACCAGGGTCCGGCCGTCGGCTGGACCGTTCTGGGCCAGCCCCTGCTCGCGGATGCTGGCGTCCAAGAATGCGTCGATGGGATTGCCGCTTCCGTCACCGGGCACCGGATGCCTGACGGGATCCGCGAAGGCCCACCACGCTCGCTCTTCGTCGGTGATGGGGCGCTCCTCCAGTTTGCTCAGGGCCGCGCGCCGCTCCGCTTCCTCGTCCGAGACCGCGCCCTCGGGCATCGGTGCGCCGGCCATGATCCACTTGCGCAGCACCTCGATCTTTTCGTCGGACAGCTTGCTGCTGCCGGGTGGCATGTGCGGCTTTGTCTGGTGGTTCACCAAACGCCACAGCCAACTCAATTGGAGGTTCGAGCCCACCACCGCGGCACCGCGCTCGCCGCCGGTGAGGATCTTCTCGCGCGTGCGCAGGTCAAGGCCCGATTGCTGGATCGCCGCGCCGTGGCACATCTGGCAGTCCTGCTTCAAGATCGCGCTGGCGTCCTCGGCCAAGTCGTTCGCCGCCAGCAAGGTCGGTGCGGCGACTAGCAGTGCGAGAGTGCGGATGCTCATCTTCTTGATCATTGTCGTTTTTGGCCGCTGAACTTGCAACTTGCGGCCGCGTCGGGTTCCGAGCGCCGGCGGAGGGGGGCTCTCGCACTGCCCGCCTTGCATATTGGCAGCCTCTAAGGCCTACAGCCGGGTGGTCTCGTACAACCGCCCCGCTGCCGCAGGGAGCCCCTCAAGCATTGCCGACGCCCCTTCGATTGTCGGGTCGGATCCGTTGCGGTCTACGACGCGCTCGGTTCCAAACGCTGTAGAATCGCCTCGCTAACCAGTCTTTTCACCAAGGTCAGCTTCCCCTCTGCGTCCAGACAGTCAGGCAAGTCTTGAACGGCAAACTCATCGGCTGTCATGGCAAATTGCAGCGCTGGCCATACATGGGCCGGCAGTCTGAGCTCGTGCCCGGAAAAGCGCAAGAGGCACGTCTCGCGCTCATTCTCGGTCTTGACGATCAGATCGACACGGCGTCTCACCCGCGAGCGGGGTGTCAGGGGGTCTTCGCGGAAACGCTGGCTCAACAAGTCGGTGAACAGCGGTACGTCGGCGGCCAACACTTCGTCCGAGAAGCGGCGCCAGACGACATCCGGGTTGAACCGCGACTGTACTAGCGACAGCTTCTCGCCGAACAGGCGCTCCCGCTCGGCGGCCGAAAAGCCCTCGCTGGCGAACCGGTGGGGTAAATTCCGTCGCAGCGATTCTTCCTCGAGTGCTGCCGCGTTGACGCTTTCGACGAGGAACTCCGCCCACGTGAACGCGGTCAGCCCGAGCGTGATGTGCAGCGACGCCTGATCTGTGGAACGCGCCGAGTGCATCAGACCGCGCGGAAGGTACACCGCGCTACCCGGGCCGAGTTCGAACTCTTCGCTGACATTGCCAGGGAGGGTTCCGCGCTCGAAGCGCTGGCCCCGTAGCGGCAATCTCACCTTGGTGTCGTAGATGGACCAGCGCTTCGTGCCACTGATTTGCAACACGAAGACGTCGTGAGTGTCCCAGTGGGGTGCAAATCCCTGCGCATCGGCAGGGGTGAGATACACGTTTGTCTGGACCCGCGAGGAGAAGCGCCTCCCGAGCGCGACACATAGCCGCGCCAGCGTCGGCACGCGCTCTTGGAGCTGGCGAAAGATCACGGTCGCACCGTCGTCGAAGAGCCTCGCGACCTCGAGCGGCTGGATCCTGCCGGCGCCGTTGGCGTAGTCGCCCCGGGAAACATCGCTATCGCCGCGCACCAAGCTGATATCGGGATGCTTGGCCGAGTGGGTTCCCAATACGTTGTCGAGATCGGCCACAGAGAGGAGTTCGTCGTAATAGGGCGATGCCTTGCGCTGGATGTGAATCAAACGCTGCTCGTAGTAGTCTCTTTCGAACTCGGCTGTCGGCAGCGGGTCGATGAGCCAGGCGTACCAATCGCGTTCGATCGCCGGTCTCGATTCTCTGTAGTCGGTCATCATGAGAGCGTGCGGCGCGATGCGATCGACCACCAACCGTCGCTGCGCCGTGGCCTGCGGATATCACGATCAAAGATCGCACCAAGCTTGACAGCCGGGGCGAGCTTCCTATAGGATATTCTCAAGCACCTTGCCTTATTGCAGCAGGAGGACGATATGCCCAGACCAGACAGCCAAGCGCCTATCACCGATCGTCGCGGGCCGCCGACCTCGCTGACAGACGAGGATATCACCACCGTCCGGGTTGATCGCCGCTCGTTTCTCTCGCGCGCGATCACGGCCGGCTCGGTGGCAGCGGGTGCCGCGCTGGCAACCGGTTGCGGTGGCGCGACCGACTCGGACAGCTCCGACAGCGACGCCCAGGCGAGCGACTCAGACAGTTCCGATAGTGGCGGCGAAGAAATGGAGTCGCAGAGCTCCGACAGCGACGCCCCGGCAACGGATTCCGACAGTTCTGACAGCGCCCCCGAGGCGACGGACTCCGACAGTTCTGACAGCGCCTCCCAGTAGGGAACACTCGCGGCCCCTGTCCGAAGTGGGCCGCTTACGAGCGCAGCGGGAGTCGACCCCGAGCCCCGACCGGGCGCTTCCCTGCGCAGGATGACCGGAATTCTCCTGCCCGCCAGGTTTGGGGGACTGTCCTGTCCTGCGAGCTCCGGCAACGCCCAAGCGGGACAGATAGACAGGCTCGTGCGAGGATGCAGAAACGAACCCCGGCGCCGATCGTACCGGAACTTTCGGGCGCGAAGACAGCGCCGCGCGCTGGCAGTGCAGGTGGCGTCAGCCTCGCACCCGCGCCCTTGCTTCGCATGACTCGAGGCAAGTGCTTCGCAAGCCCTTCTGGCTCGTTGCCGCTTCGGGCGCCGGCGATGCTGGTATCGTGCGAGAGCCCCTGAATGGCCTCCATTGCCTCAGTTCGCGCCCAGACTGACGTTCTAGGTCTGTATGCCGACATCCAAGCGCACGCGACCCGGTAGTCGGTGGTTCGGCCGCCGCTTGGCGTTCAGACTGCACGGCTGGTGTGGATTCCTGCTCTCGATCCTGCTATTCGTGATCTGCCTGAGCGGGACACTTGCGGTGGTCGGCCACGAGATCGATTGGCTGCTCAATCCGGACATGCGCGTCGCGCCGCGGAGCGGGCCGACCGCGTGGTCGGCCATCCACCGCAACGTGCGGGCGCTGCATCCAGAGGCGCAGGTGCTGTGGCTGGGGGCTCCCGTCGGGGCGGGTTTTGCAGCCGAGGCAGTGATTCGACGGCACGATCTGAAGCAGCCCTGGAGGGTGTACGCTGACCCCCGCTCGGGAGAGATCCAGGGGGAGGCAAGTTGGCTTACCGCCCAGCGCTTCCTGCGCGATTTTCACATGTACTTGTTCACGCCCTACTGGGGCAAGTACATCGTCACCGTCTTCGGGTTGATCATGGCCGTCTCGGCGGTTACTGGGATCATCGTCTATCGCAAGTGGTGGAAGGGCTTCTTTACCTGGGAGCGCAAGCGAGGGACCCGCATTCTTTGGGGCGGAGCGCACAAGCTCCTCGGGGTCTGGTCGCTGTGGTTCGTAGCCTTGATGGCGATTACTGGGACTTGGTACTTCGCAGAAGAGCTCCTCTTTGACTTCACGGATTTCGCATACATCGGCACCCCGACCCTTGACGACCAGCAGCTGAGCGCATACGGTGCGGCCGCGCCCTTGGCAGACCTCGACACGGTCGCGGAGAGTGCCCGGCGGGAAATCCCCAGCCTGCGGGTCGCCATCATCAGGCTCCCGGCGAGCAACAAGGACGTGATCAGCGTGCAAGGGCAGACGGACGCCATCTTGGTCCGCGACCGCGCCAACAAGGTCAATTTCCACCCCTTTAGCGGCGACTTGGTAAGCGTCCAGCTCGCGCAGGACCTCTCGCCGGCCCGGCGCTGGGTCGACACGGCCGACCCGCTTCACTTCGGCGACTTCGGCGGCATGCTGAGCAAGCTGATCTGGTTCGGATTCGGTCTAGCGCTCAACGCCATGATTCTCACCGGGGCCTGGTTGTATCTGCGGCGCGTTCGGCGACTCGCGGAGCGCAGCGAAGTCGCAGAGGCCTTGGACGGGATTCCCGACGAGGCGGCAGCTGCGGCGGAGGTGCTGCCGCATGGGTAGCTGGAAGTATCCGCAACTGCTGGTCTTGGCGCTGAGCATCGGCTTGGCGGCCCTGTTCTGCATAGACGTGGCCCGGCCGCCGGAGTCCGTTGAGGTCTACAGCGGAGACTTCGGGCCGTGGCGCCTGCGGCTCGCCGCCCGCGAGCGGGCCGCTCCCGGCGAGACGCTGGTGCTTACTGCGTGGATCAGCAGTCCTCGGGCGCGGCCCAATTTCAGGCGGCTTCAGATCAGCGTCGCTGCATCGCCGGAGCCGGTGACAGCGAACATGTTTGGCACCGGGCTGGCTCGCAGCGGGAAGCTCCGGCTGCCCTCCGGCGTGGGAAGGGGGACGCAGGTCCTGCTGCGAGCGGAGCTCTGGAACGGCACCGCGGTGACCAAGAAGATTCCGGCCGCGCCTCTGCTGGAGGGGGCGGCCCCCTGAGCAAGGCGACTTCGGCAGGCCTGCACTTGTGCCAGAACTTGCTAACGGCTCGCGTTGGCGGGACAATGCGTGAAAGCTAGCGCCGGAGATGAGACGTTACTACTTCGACCACAACGCTACGACGCCCGTGGATCCCCGCGTGCTGGAAGCGATGCTGCCGTACTTCGGACCCGAGTACGGCAACGCATCCAGCTTGCACAGATTCGGGCAAGACGCGCGCCAAGGGGTGGAGTCCGCTCGACGTCAGGTCGCGGCTCAGCTTGGATGTGACGCGAAGGATGTCGTGTTCACCAGCGGGGGGACGGAAGCCGACAACCTGGCGGTGTTCGGCACGGTCCGGTCGGCCCCCGGGCCGTCGCGCCATGTTGTCACGACCCAGATCGAGCATCCCGCCGTGCTCAACGCCTGCGAGCAACTCGAGCGCGAGGGCGTGGACGTGACCTACCTGCCGGTGTCCGGCGAGGGCGCCGTCGCGCCGGACGACGTGCGTGCAGCTGTGCGCTCCGACACCGTCCTGATCACGGTGATGCACGCCAACAATGAGCTCGGCACCATGCAGCCGATCGAGGAGATCGCGTCAATCGCTCGCGAGGCAGGCGTTCCGCTTCACACCGACGGCGTACAGAGCTTCGGCAAGGTGCCGACCCGGGTCGAGCAACTGGGGGTGGATTTCTTCAGCTTGAGCGCTCACAAGATCTACGGCCCCAAGGGTGCCGGGGCGCTCTATGTGCGGCGGGGCCTCCAACTCGCCAAGGTGCAGTACGGCGGCAGTCACGAACGGGATCGCCGTCCGGGCACTGAGAACGTGCCAGGCATCGTCGGTCTTGGCGCTGCCGCCGAGCTGGCGGGATCGGATCGGGAAGACGAGAACGCGAGGGTCGGCCGGTTGCGGGACCGTTTCGAGCGCGAGCTGCTCAGCGCCGTTCCGGACGCGCACGTGCACGCTCTGAATTCTCCGCGCCTGCCGACCACATCGAGCGTGCGGTTCGACCATGCCGAGTCGGAACCGCTGCTGATCTCCTTGGACCTGCAGGGATTCGCGGTCTCGAGCGGATCAGCCTGCTCCAGCGGGGCGGTGAAGCCGTCTCACGTGCTCACCGCCATCGGCCTGAGCCGCGATCAGGCCAAGTCGACGCTGCGCTTCTCTCTGGGGAGACAGACTGACGAAGAGCAGGTGGGCGCGCTGCTGGCGGCGTTGCCTGACTTGGTGGAGCGCCTCAGAATCCTCTCCCCGAGCTGGGCCGGGACCGCCTGACGGCGCCCCGCCGGGCGGATCACTCGAACAGGCCGAACGCGAACACTCCGGCTTTGGTGGTGATCGCGACGTATTGGCGGCCGCCAGCTTCAAACGTGACCGGGGAAGCTCGGATGGTCCCGCCAGTGTTGAAGTGCCACAGTACCTCGCCCGTATTCGCGTCGGCGGCCATGAAGCTGCCATCGCGGCTTCCGAAGAACACCAGTCCGCCCGCTGTCGCCATCGCCCCTGCAAACATCACCTCTTCGCTCTCCACGCCGAGCAGCGGCACTTCCCACGCGATCTCCCCGGTGGCAACCTCGATCGCCCGCAGGTAGTTCTTGGCGCCGGTCTCCTGGTGATTGATGCTGTGACCAGTGCGGTAGTAGACGCCGCACGCATCTCGCGACATCACGTAGAGCAGCCCCGTGCCGGGATGATAGGTCGGCGACTGCCAATTGGTGCCGCCGTGGATGTCGGGGCAGACATAAGACCCGCCAGGGCTGGGAGCGCTCTCCGGCTTGGGGATCGGGCGGCCTTCCGGAGTGAATTTCTCCAGCCATGTCTCCTTGGCGAAGGCGGTGCCCCGCAAGAACTTCCCGGTCGTTCGATCCAAGACGTACAGAAAAGCATTCCGGTTGGGGTGTAGCAGCAGCTTGCGCGTTGCGCCGTCCCATTCGGCGTCGACCAACACTGGCGTTTGGTTGGCATCCCAGTCGTGCTCGTCATGCGGCGTGTACTGGAAGTGCCACACGAGTTCCCCATCGTCTGGGCGCAGGGCCAGCAGGCTGGCCGTGTAGAGGTTGTCGCCCAAACGGTCGCGGCCGTCGAAATCCTTGGGGCCTGGATTGCCGGTCGGCCAGTAGAGCAGGTCCATCTCGGGATCGTAGGTTCCGCTTGTCCAAGGCGTTCCGCCGCCGACCTTCCACGAATCGTTCTCCGGCCACGTCTCCGAGCCGGGCTGTCCGGGGGCCGGAACCGTGTAGAAGCGCCACTCTCGCTTCCCGGTCTCGGCGTTGAATGCGTCCAAGTAGCCGCGAATACGTCCCGTGTCGCCGCCCCGTATGCCCATCATGACCCGATTCTTGGCGATAATCGGCGCCCCGGTGGACCCGAAGCAGGGTTGCTCGTCAGGGTCGGTCACTTGCGAGCGCCACAGCATTGCTCCGTTGCGGCTGTCAAGCGAGACCACGTAGCAGTCGGGCGTGCCGAGAAAGAGGCGGTTGCCGGAAATGCCGAAGCCGCGGGTCCAGTTCGGGGTCGGGTTGTCACCGCTGCGGCTGTAGGGGTAGTCGAAACGCCAGATCGAGCGCCCGGACGTCGCGTCGATCGCGAAAGCTCGCATTCCGCCGGCCGTGAGATACATCACGCCGTCGCGGACGAGCGGAGTGGCCTCGGTGCGGGGCTGCGGCGGGCTGTATTGGAAGACCCACTTGGGCACGAGGCGGGCGACGTTGTCGCGGTTGATCTGGTGCAGCTCCGAGAAGCGCCGGCCGGTGTTGTCACGGTCGTAGCTGAGCCAGTTCGCCGGATTCTTGTAGCGCTCTTCCAGCGCTTGGGCCGAGGCGCTGGCCGGCACGAGCAATGCGAGCAACACCAGCGGTGCCGTCATGCGGGGAACAGGCCGAGTCGAGTGCATTGCGGGATCACTCAGTAATTTCCGAAGCCGCGTCGCACGGGTACGAACGGATCTCGCTGGCGGTCTAGGAAAGCTAGCAGGTCTTGCACTTCTTCAGGCCTGAGACGCTGCCCGTAGTCTGCGGGCATCTGCGACCGTTGCGGCGTGTGCACCGAGCGCAGCTGCTTCCGCTGGAATGTCGTGATGCCGCCATTGGCAGTCAGCACTAGCAATGTGAACGAGTCTTCGTTTTTCAGCACTCCTTCCAGCGTTTCGCCTCCCGCCGTCTCGACTACCACGGTGCCAAAGCCTTCGGCCAGTTCGGCGTTCGGGTCCAGCAAGTCCTCTCGGATCTTTGCGCTGTCGCGGCGAACTCCGATCGAATCCAAGGGCGGGCCGAGGAATCCGCCTGCACCGTTGACGACATGGCAGCCCGCGCAGCCGGCTCGTTGAAAGACCGCTTGTCCGGCCGCGACATCTCCCTGGACTGGAGGCTGCTCGGCGGGATGAGCCAGGCTGCGAAGGTAGGAAACGAGCTGCCAGAGGCGCTCTTCGGGCAGATCAGGCTGGGGCGGCATCTCCGTGCCGGGAATGCCGGTACGAATGAGCCTGAACAGGCCAGCCTCCGAACCTCTGCTTACGCTCCTAGCGACTGCGAGGTTGGACGCCATGGCACCCTCTGCCTGCTGGCCGTGGCACACCGCGCAGCGCTCGTGAAACAATTCGTCTCCGGCTTCAACCGCCGCGGCGTCGCGGCCCAATGGGTTGCGCGACTCGGTCGGCTCCTGAGCGGACCGTTGCGCTGCAGTGGGAGCCAGCGCCAGCAGTATGCCTAGTGACACAAACGCCGCAATTCGCGGCGTCCGCAACCTGCCGCGCCTGCGAGATCTCTGCCGGCTCGCGATGGATGGCGGTGCGCCTGTCCTATCCATGTTCGATGTGCTTGCTCCGGACGGGGCAGCTGCTGCGAGGTGCGCTAACGGTCTGCCAGAGCCTTGCCCGGCCGAAGAATCCACTGCATGAGGATACCAATGCTCGATGTTGGACATAACGCGTAGCGATCGGTTCGACCGTTGGTTGCCGCATTTGCATCGATGGGCAGGAATGCTTCCGCAGATCGCACCCATTCGCTGAGAATGCATGATATACTTCCGGCGGCTGGGCCGGGGGCAGGGGTGTCCATCGATCTAGCAGTGTGTCATTTGCGGCCGGCGAGTGCCCCTCGCGCGGGGTGTGTTCGCCGCAGGTGTTGAGGTGATTCAAAATGCGACCCGAAAGACAGTTTTCTCTTGGATCTGCGATTGCCCTTGCGGCCGTTGCGATGCTCGGTCTTGCCGCATCGGCGCCGCTGGAGGCTCAGATCCTCTACGGCAGCATAGTCGGCAATGTGGCAGACAGCACTGGGGCTGTGATTCCCGGTGCGCAGGTAAGCATCACCCACGAAGAGACTGGCGCTTCCCGTAGCGGCGAGTCTAACGAAGCAGGTGCGTACAGCTTTTCGACGGTGGCGACCGGGACGTATCGAGTCGAGGTCCGATCCGATGGATTCAGCAGTAACACTACAACGGGCGTCGCCGTCACGGTGAATAATGTTACCCGTGTGGATGTGGACCTCGCGATCGGCCAGGTAACCGAGGTCATCGAAGTCACTGCTAACTCCGTGCAACTGCAGACCGATCGCGCCGAGGTCCGGGCCGAAGTAAGCAAGGAAGACTTGCAGGAGGTGCCGGTGCCACTGGGTCGCAACTACCAGATGCTGCTCCAAACGCTACCTGGCTTCTCGCCCCCTGCCAACGCTCACTCGGTGCCCGCGAACCCGACCCGCGCCGTGCGCTACACGGTCAATGGCACTACCGACAAGTCCAACAACGTCCGCATCGACGGAGCGTCGAGCTACAACCCCAATCTGACCCACATGTCGGGCATCAACCCCTCGTTGGAGTCGATCGAGGTCGTCAACGTCGTCACCAGCTCGTTTGACGCTGAGCAGGGTCTGGCTGGCGGTGCCGCCATCAACCTGCAGATCAAGAGCGGCACCAACGAAGTGCACGGCTCGGGCTTCTGGTACCACAACAACCAGCACATGCAGGCCTATCCATACTTCAGCGATCGCAACGCCGCCAAGCCCAAGTTCATCTACAACCAGGCAGGCGGCACGATCGGAGGCCCGATCAAGAAGAACAAGGCCTTCTTCTTCTTCAGCTACGAGCGCACTTCCGAGAATTCCAACGTCACGAAGTTCATCAAGGTGCCGACCGTGGCGATGCGCGCCGGAGACTTCTCCGGCTCGCCCCTGCCGATTTTTGATCCGATGTCCGCCGCTGTCGGCGACGAGGGCAACCGGACACCATTCGCGAACAACATGATCCCGGAGGCACGCATCTCTCGGGCCAGCCGCATCTTGGCCGACAACCCTGACTGGCACATCCCTGACCGTCAGGGTGTCGGAGCGCTCGGGCTGAATCGAAACAAACTCGCGAGCGACAGCTACTTCTTCCACCGGAACCAGATCGACAGCAAGGCCAACTTCAACCTCTCCGACAAGTGGACGATGTTCGCCCGCCTGAGCTTCTTCTACTACAAGCAGTGGAATCCCGCGGCGTTCGGCGACCTTTCCGGCATCCACCTGCACCCGACGAACTTTCGCACGGACAACGGATTCGGGCCGACTTATAGCGGCACGATCTCCACGACCTACGTTGCGACTCCGAACTTGGTGTTTGACGCCTACTTCGGCTCGACCTTGGTTGACAGCAATGCTTTTGCCGGAAACCTCGACCAAAATATTGGCCTGGACGTGCTGGGGATTCCCGGCACGAACGGGGACGGCACGCCTGGCGGGGGAGGCACGTTCTACGGAGGCATGCCGCGCATGCGTTTCGATGCGGGCTACGGCAATCTTGGCTACCGCGCGACATCGCCATTCATCGGGCACGACTACCTGCACCAGATCGTGTTCAACGGTAACTGGACGAGGCGGAACCACGAGATTCGCTTCGGAACTGACACGTTCCTGACACACATCAACCAAGAGGTCGCAAACTTTCCCGGAGGCGACGCTCCGGCGGGCGGCTTCCGGTTCCGCAACAACACGACGAGCCGAGCCGGCACGGGGACGAACGACTACAACGCGATTGCCTCCTTCATGCTGGGGCTGCCGCGCGAAGCGGCACGCAACTTCCTGAACGGCAAGAACCTGCAGACACGCTCGAGCCAGTATTCGCTGTACATCCGTGACCGCTGGCAGGTTCGCCCCGATCTGACGCTCTCCTATGGCACCCGCTGGGAGTACTTCCCGTTCCCGGTGCGCCCTGATCGCGGATTGGAGCGCTTCGACATTGCCGAGAACATCATGCTGGTGTGCGGCATCGGCTCGGTGCCCCGCAATTGCGGCCTGCCACAGAGCAAGACACAGTTCGCGCCCCGCGTCGGCATTGCTTGGAGGGCGACCGACACCTTCGTCGTACGCGCGGGCTACGGGATGACCTGGGATCCATTCAATCTCGGACGCGACCTCCGGGGGAACCTGCCGACGCAGTTTTCGCAGCGCCTGCCTGCCCCGAACAACCGCTCGTGGGCCACGACTTTGGATCAGGGTTTTCCGGCGATCCCTCCAATCCCGACCGACGAGCGGATCGAAATGCCGCTCAGGGCGAACGTCGCCACGGCGGATGAGAACTATGTGCGCGGATACATCCAGTCTTGGAATTTCACGCTCGAGAAGCAGGTGGGCGAGTGGATAGGCACGGCCTCCTACGTCGCGACCCGGTCGACGCGCCAGAGTTCCCGCATCGAAGCCAACTGGGGAGGTCTGGGTGAGGGCAACGCCGGGCGTGTCCTGCGCCAACTCTACGGGCGTACTGCGAACACGCTGTTCTGGGGCACCATTGGCACTCCGATGTACGATTCGCTACAGGTCAAGCTGGTTCGTCGCAGTCGTTCCGGACATTCGTTCAACTTGGCCTACACATGGGCACATGGGCGCGGATACACCTCCGAGTCGTCCACGGCTCAGCCGCGTGTCAGGCATCCGGACTACTACTGGAAGAACCGTGGACCCCTCAACAACGACATCCGGCACAACCTAGTCGTCTCGAATTCTTACGAGCTGCCGTTCGGCAAGGGCAAGAACTATGCACAGAGCGGCGTGCCGGCGGCGATCCTGGGCGGCTGGCAGATCAATGCCTTGGCGTCGATGTATACAGGTCGCCCATCCACGCCCACCGCTCCCGGCGGGTCATTGAACAGCGTAGGTTCGGGACAGTTCGCCGACTGCCTGTCGGCTCCGGTCAAGCTGGGCTCGGCGGATGGCTGGTGGGATCCTTCGACACTGGCCGACCCCGACGCGGCGAACGACCCGCCGCGCTTCGGCACATGCGGCTCGAATGTGTTGCGCGGACCGGGCCTGATCAACGTGGACATGGGTATCTTCCGCAAGTTCCAGCCGACGGAAAGGTTCAGCATCCAATTCCGCGGGGAAATCTTCAACGTGTCGAACACGCCGCACTTCGCCAACCCGAACTCCAACATTGCCAGCAGTGGTTTCGGCGTCATCAACAACGTGGCGAATACGGGGCGCGAGGGCCTTGACCAGCGCGTGTTCCGGATGGGCTTGCGCCTGGCCTTCTGATCGCGTTCAGACAGCGAGGCGGCGGCACGCCGCCGTCTCGCCCTCCTCTCGTGCTTCTCGCCGCACTTGGCGAAGGCGTGCCTTGGCGCATCGCTGCCACGAAACCTGCCCGCCGGGTGTGCGTGTGAGGCGGTAGGAAGTCGCCGACGAGGCGTCGCGTTGGAAAGCTCGCCGTTCCGTCCCTTCGCTGAGGCCACACTGTGCAATACCGCGCCATTCTCCCGTTTCTGGTCCTCGCAGTGCTGGTTGGCTGCGGCCAGCCCGGCCCCGATCCCATCGACCAGATCACATGATCGAAAGCACAACGCATAAGGGACATCCACAAGTTCCACCGCCGGACCGGCCGAGGCGTGGGGATGGCAACTGCCTGCTTCCGGCTCTGCTCTCTGCGCCGCCAGTGAGCAACACGCCGAAATCAGGCCCGCCTCACCGAACCGCTTTCCGAAGCTGCGCCACGCAGAAACAACGAGTTTGACCCCGATGCGCTCGTTCGCCAATAGATAATTCTCGCGGGCCGCTATGTTTCCTTATAGCTATGCTGATTGAGTGTTCACCGTCATGTTCACGAAGGAAGCGAGTCGGTGCCTTCGTAGCATGCCAAGCGATACGGAGAGGACGATTATCGGCAAGATCGAAGCTCTGGCTGCGAACCCCTTTGCTCCGAACAGCAATCTGACCACCCTGAGAGGGTTTGACGGATTCAGACTGCGGGTCGGCGATTGGCGTGTGCTCTATACGGTCAACACCGAAACCGAGACGCTTACGATTGCCGCGATCGTACCCCGTGGAGAAGCATACCGATGACTATTTCCGACCCGCAAATCATCACGCTTGGCGGAGAAGAATACGCAGTGGTTCCGCGAGTCGAGTACGACGCACTGCGAAACGCCGTGGAGGAAGATGCCATGGATTCCGCACTCATTCAGCGAGCCTTGGAAGATCTCGACCAAGAACTCGTGCCTTTCGACCTGGTCAAGCGCATCGCGTCCGGAGAGAATCCTGTGCGCGTCTGGCGCACGTACCGTGGCAGGAAAGCAGGCGAGCTTGCGGCGACCGCCGGGATCGCGGCCTCTTATTTGTCAGACATTGAGAATGGCAGGAAGCCCGGTTCAGTCAACGCTATGAAACGCATTGCGACTGCGCTCAGCGTATCGGTCGATGATCTCATCTAACTCACGACCTCACTTCGTCGAGCATTGGCGCGGTTGGAAAATGCAGGAGGGAGCGACTTGCATGCCGGAAGGACGGGAAGCAGTAGCTCTCCGGTGACCTCGGACAACAAGAGGAGCTAGCAGCACAAGTTGGGAATGGTCCTAGCTGCTTTCGATTGCCCCCACGCGAATCCCACAAGCAGACAATGTTGTCCCGCGCATCACTATCCCCTGGCGCGGGTGCTTCCGAACCGCGAAGTCGGGCCTGCCCACCACAGTCGAGGAGTACAGCGGTTCCAGATTCGATCTCACCGACTTATCCATGGAGCCCGAGCCGGACTTCACGGCGGGGTGAAGACGCATTTCCCCGACAACCCCTTGAATGCATGGGGTTTCGCCAGTCCGGGGGCGGCACTCAGCCTGTCACGGTTATGGAAACATTTTGTTCCGGATCGATGTCGGGCAGATCGAAGGCCCGGCGCTGAAGCCTAGAGGGCTGGGTGGCGATCGTGATGGCGGCCTGCTCCTGGGGCGGTAGCCGGAGCCGGTTGAGCACGAGGCTGGCCGGATCCGCCTATAACGTCGGGAAACCGTGCGCCGGAAAGCCCTTCGCGGTCCGCTCGGTGCGGGCATTCTGCCGGGCGCACTCAGAAACCTGAGCCGCTGCGACCGGCGTCTCTCGCTGGGCCCGCGCCGTGGCCTGGTCATCGCCTTGGAACAGCAGCGGGGCCAGACGCTGGCGCATGTGCCATTCCACGAAATAGGCCAGCATGCACACGAAGACGTGGCCGCGCACGTGGTCCGCGCTGTAGACGTGGAGCGGGCGCACCCGCAGATGATCTTTGCTCGTGCGGAAGGCGCGTTCCACGCCCGCAAGGCTCTTGTAGGCCGCCACCGCAGCCTACGGCCCCAAGGCCTCCTGCTCTAGGCTCGTGCGCACGATGTAAGTCCCGTCCAGATGCGCTGCGGCCGCGGGTCAGGCATCCGGAATACTACGGGAAGAACCCCGCGCCGCTCAAGAACGACATTCGCCACAACTTGGTAGTTTCGAACTCTTACGAACTGCCGTTCGGCAAGCGAAAGAGCTTTGCCCAGAGCGGCGTGCGCGCGACGATCTTGGGCGACTGGCAGATCAACGCTCTGGCGTCGCTCTATACGGGTCGCCCAGCCACGCCCACTGCGCCGGGTGGGTCATTGAACAGCGTCGGATCGGGACAGTTCGCTGACTGCCTGTCCGCTCCGGTTAAGCTGGGCTCTCCGGATGGCTGGTGGGATCCTTCGACAATGGCCGACCCTGACGCGGCGAACGACCCGCCGCGCTTCGGCACATGCGGCTCGAATGTGTTGCGCGGACCGTGCCTGATAAACGTGGACATGGGCGTGTTCCGCAAGTTCCAGCCGACGGAGAGGTTCAGCATCCAAGTCCGTGGGGAAATCTTTAACGTGTCGAACACACCGCACTTCCGCAATCCGAACTCCAACATTGCCAGCAGTGGTTTCGGTGTCGTCAACAACGTGGCGAATACCGGGCGCGAGGGTCTTGACCAGCGCCCCTTCCGGATGGGCTTGCGCTTGGCATTCTGATCGCATTCAGATAGTGAGGCGGCGGCACGCCGCCGCCTCGCCGTCCGTCCCCTCGTGCTTCTCGCCCCATTGGCGAAGGCGTGCCTCGGGGTATCGCTGCTCTGAAACCTGCCCGCCAGGTGCGCAAGTGAGGCGGTAGGATAGTCGCCGACGAGGCGTCGCGTTGGAAAGCTCGCGGTTACGTCCCGTCCGTTGAGGCCAGACTGTGCACACCCGAGCCATTTTCCCGTTTCTAGCTGCCGCAACAGTCGTCGGCTGTGGCCAATCCGGCAAGGATCCTATCGATCAGATCACAGTGCCCGAGGGTTTCGAGATCGAGCTGGCAGCTGGCCCGCCGCTCGTCGAGCGCCCGATGATCGTGGACATGGACGACCAAGGCCGGCTGTACGTGGCCGAGTCGTCGGGATCGAACGATCCGGTGCAGCAGCAACTCGCGGAGCGCCCCCACAGCATCCTTCGCCTGGAGGATACGGATGGCGATGGCCGCTACGACACGCGCACCGTCTTCGCAGACAAGATGATGCTTCCCGAAGGAGTGCTCTGGCACGATGGCTCGGTTTACGTCACCGCGCCGCCAAGCATCTGGAAGCTCACAGACACCGACGGCGACGGCGTCGCGGACGAGCGAGTGGAATGGTTCGATGCCAAGACCCTGACCAATTGCGCCAATGACCTGCACGGGCCGTACCTCGGTCTCGACGGCCGGATCTACTGGACGAAGGGCGCGTTCGCGGAACAGACCTATGAGCGCCCCGGGCGGGAACCGTTCGTGACCCGGGCCGCGCACATCTTCCGCCGACGAGTCGAAGGAGGGCCGGTCGAGCACGTCCTGACCGGCGGCATGGACAATCCGGTCGAGGTGGTCTTTACGCCGCGAGGCGAGAGACTGCTGACGTCGACCTTCTTGATCCACCCGCAGCTCGGCAAGCGCGATGGCGTTCTGCACGCCGTATACGGGGGAGTGTACGGCAAGGCGAACGGCGTGACCGACAGCCACCCGATGACCGGCGGATACCTGTCGATCATGACCCACATGGGAGGCGCTGCCACGGTCGGGCTGGAACGCTACGAGTCGGGCGTCTTCGGCGAGGACTACCGGGGCCGCCTGTTCGTGACAGCGTTCAACCTGCGCAAGGTCTCATCCCACAGCCTTGTACCGCACGGTGCGACGTTCAAGAGCGAAGACGCAGACTTCTTGGTGTCGGAGAGCCGCGATTTCCATCCAACCGATGTGATGGAGGACTCCGATGGCAGCCTGTTGGTGGTCGATACGGGCGCTTGGTACAAGCTCTGCTGCCCGACTTCGCAGCTGCCCAAGCCCGACATGCTCGGTGCCATCTACCGCATTCGCAGGAAGGGCGCGGTCCCGCCTGAGGATCCTCTGGGGCAGTCGCTCGACTGGCAGACGGCCACTCCGGGTTCGCTCGTCCGATTGCTCGACGACCCGCGCCCGGCCGTGCGCGGGAGGGCCTTGGCCGCCCTAGCCACGGACGATGCGGTCGGCGCGCTCAAGGATGCCTTGGCGGACAGCCCGTCTGTCGACGTGCGGCGCAACGCTGTGTGGGCGCTGACCCGCATCGAGACTGACCGGGCGCGCTCGGCAGTGCGCGCGGCGCTGTCCGACGAGCAAGCAGGAGTGCGGCAGGCGGCGCTGCATTCGGTAGCGTTGCACCGTGACGGCAAGGCGGTCGCCGAGGCCGTGCAGCTGCTGCGCGATCCGTCCGACGCAGTCAAACGCGTCGCGGCAGAAGCCTTGGGGCGCATCGCGGACCCGGCGGCTGTGGGTCCGCTCTTGGATGCGACTGCTCTGACGGATGGAGAGGTGCTGACGCATTCGCTGATCTACGCGCTGATCGAGATCGCCGATGCCCGCGGCACAAGACCGGGGCTGCAATCCTCGTCAGCGAGAACGCAGCGGGCCGCTATGATCGCGCTGGATCAGATGCGTCCGGCAGCTCTGGGTCCCGGCCAAGTGTTGTCGAGGCTGGATTCGGAGAGCGAGCCGGTGGCTAGTGCCGCCCGTTGGATCGCTTCGCGCCACCTTGGGTGGGGCGGCCACTTGGCCGGGTACTTGGGACGCCTTATCGGCGGCTTGAAAAGGTCGAATGCCGAGGAGGTGCAGCAGCAGCTTGGCCGTTTCTCCAGTAACGAAGCAGTCCAAGAGTTACTGGCCCGGACGGTGCGGGGAAGTGCCTCCGAGATTGCCAAGACTACGGTGCTGGAAGCCATGGCGGCCGCTCCCGTGGAAGCCGTGCCAGAAGGCTGGGCCGATGCGATCTCCCATGCTCTAGAGCGAGAACCGACGCGCGATGCAGCATTGCGGGCTGCGCGCAGCTTGCCCCGGCCGGAGCAAGGCCTGCCGGGATTGGACCGCGCGTTGCTCGGGGTTGCCCGCGACGAGAGTATCGAGCCCAGATTGCGAGTTCAGGCCTTGGATGCCGGACGAGTGTCGCTCGACGCGCTTGATGGGCGGCTGTTCGAAGTGGCCCGCAGTCAGGTCTTGCCAGACCAGCCGGTCGATTCGAGAGCGGCGGCCGCCAGGGTGCTCGCCACCGTGCCGCTCACGGACGACCAACTCACCGAGCTGGCCAACCTACTACCCGAAATCGGTCCAATGGAGCTGCCGCGGATCGTGGAGGCATTCGGCCAATCGCAGGACTCTGAACTCGGAAGCCGCCTTCTGAACGGTCTGTCGCAGGCTAACGGGCTGGCCAACCTGCGCGCAGACATCCTCCGAACTGCGGTCGAAGGCTACCAACCTGAAGTGCGCGCCGCAATTGATGCGCTGATCGAGGGCGGAGTGTCAGGCTTGGAGGAACAGCATGCCAAGCTTGACGGACTGCTTGCGGAGCTGCCCCAAGGTGACGTCGTGCGAGGCCAGGCGGTCTTCAATAGCAGCGAGACCGCCTGCCTGTCCTGTCACACCATCGGCTACGATGGCGGCCGCATCGGACCGGACTTGACGCGAATCGGCGAAATTCGGGAGCGCCGGGACTTGCTCGAGGCGATTGTCTTTCCCAGCTCGAGCTTCGTGCGGAGCTACGAGCCCATCGTCGCAGTGACGAACGGAGAGAGTATCAACGGAGTGCCCATAGAGGAGAGCGAAACGCACCTGCTGTTGGCCGTGAGCGCGGACGAGCAGGTGCGAATCCCACGGGCCAGCGTCGAAGAGGTCCGGCCCGGAACAGTCTCGGTGATGCCTGCCGGGCTCGACGATCAGCTGAGCACGGGGCAGCTCGCTGACTTGCTCGCCTTCCTCGAGGCAACCCAATGGGGCCCCAATCGCAGTAGGCCCTAGCCTCCGAGATCTGCAGGCGCTCGCACCGCTGCCTGCAGCATTGGATCCCAATCTCGAATCTCTCAAACGGGCTGCCAATCGACTCGCTAGCGATCTAATCGGGCGATTCGGGAAGGACGTGTCGGCGTACCCGGTCTACAACGAGTCGTGCTGCAACACGCGCCTCCTCGGCGTCGTCCTCCCGGTAAAAGTCGGATGGTGTCAGGTCTTCGGCGCCATAGAACGCGAGTTCTCGGTCGCGCCTTAGGGTTCTTGAAGCGGCCGCCAACTGGTCGACTTCACTGGCCAGGCTGGAAGGCATCCGACTGCGCTCTGCCTTCAGCACGTCGCCTACGTCGTGCACGCGCGGCGGGTCAACTCCTGCGGCGCGGAGCAGCCCTTTCAAGGCGAGCTCTACAATCTCCTGTGACTCACCAACCACGTCGGCCCAGCTGCCGGCCTCGAACAGGACATCGACCGCATCCAGCCGAGCAGCAGCGCGCTTGACATAGTCTGCGGCAAGGCTGCTATTCCGCATCTTGGGTGGCCTCCTTCCAATAGGGGTGTCCGTGAACTACCCGGCGTGCCACGCGTCCGGCGGCAATGGCATGCCGGACACGCGCCAGATGCGCCGACAGCTTCTGATCTCGGTCGAGCAACACCATCCCATCGAGCGCGATTTTCGCCCACAAGCCGCTGAATTTCCCATCTTCCGGTAGGTGCACGAAGTGCGGATCCAAGCGGCGGCTTCGCCACGTGGCGTTTGGCTCGGCATCCCACGCGCGGTACAGGGCTCGCCTTAACGCGACGCCGCTGTCAACAACGATCAGGGCATCGACGTCGGAACTGGGAGTAGCCTCTTCGCGGATCCAGGAACCGTGCAGAACGATTCCAGAGAGTGCATTGCCGACCGCAGCGTGAGCGCGGCCGACCAAGGATGTGACGTCCTTGTCACCAACGATACCGAGCCCTGCCGTCGCAAGATGCCGAACGCAATAGGTGTTGAGCGAGAGCCCGCTCGCCCGTGCGGCATCGTCCAGCGCCGCGTGCAGCGCTGACGGCACCCCGCGGCCAAACCAGAAGGGGCCTAGGCAAGCAATCGGATGGCTGCTGTCTTCGAGAGGCCACCGCCGTATCCCCGGTCACTGCGGTCTCAGAACTGTAGTCGCGGAGCCAGTCGAAGCTGTCTCGGAGCGGTGGTGTGGCCGACCACTCGACCAAAGCATGGTCGCCAATGTTGCCGATAGGGCCGGGGCCGTGATTCCCGGCGCACAGGCGGGCATCACCCACGAAGGGACCGGTGCGTCGCGCAGCGACGAGTCCAGCGAAGCGGATCCCTACGGCTCTGCCACATTGACCGCTGGGATTTTCCGAGCCGAGGTCCACTCGGACGGCGGCTTCCGCCACCCGGCACTCCGCCTCCGAGCCACCATTACCGCGCCCTTGCCGCCACGGGTGCGGGGGACGGCTGCATTTGGGCCCGCTGGCTGGTTCGGTCTGTGAGGCGCTACGATAGGGGCCGACGGGCAGAATCGGTGCCGCGCCGGACCCTTCTCCCGCTGACAGGGACATTGCTGTGAGGACTCGCGCTCTTTGCCCCACCCTAGCCGCCGCAACACTCGTCGGCTGTGGCCAATCCGGCACGGATCCTATCGATCAGATCACAGTTCCCGAGGGCTTCGAAATCGAGCTGGCAGCCGGTCCGCCGCTCGTTGAGCGCCCGATGATCGTGGACATGGACGACCAAGGCCGGCTGTACGTGGCCGAGTCGTCGGGATCGAATGACCCGGTTCAGCAGCAACTTGCGGAGCGCCCCCACAGCATCCTTCGCTTGGAGGATACGGATGGCGATGGCCGCTACGACACGCGCACCGTCTTCGCAGACAAGATGATGCTCCCCGAAGGAGTGCTCTGGCACGATGGCTCGGTTTACGTCACCGCGCCGCCAAGCATCTGGAAGCTCACAGACACCGACGGCGACGGCGTCGCGGACGAGCGAGTGGAATGGTTCGATGCCAAGACCCTGACCAATTGCGCCAATGACCTGCACGGGCCGTACCTCGGTCTCGACGGCCGGATCTACTGGACGAAGGGCGCGTTCGCGGAACAGACCTATGAGCGCCCCGGGCGGGAACCGTTCGTGACCCGGGCCGCGCACATCTTCCGCCGACGAGTCGAAGGAGGGCCGGTCGAGCACGTCCTGACCGGCGGTATGAACAATCCGATCGAGGTGGTCTTTACGCCGCAAGGCGAGAGACTGCTGACGTCGACCTTCTTGATCCACCCGCAGCTCGGCAAGCGCGATGGCGTTCTGCACGCCGTATACGGGGGAGTGTACGGCAAGGCGAACGGCGTGACCGACAGCCACCCGATGACCGGCGGATACCTGTCGATCATGACCCACATGGGAGGCGCTGCCACGGTCGGGCTGGAACGCTACGAGTCGGGCGTCTTCGGCGAGGACTACCGGGGCCGCCTGTTCGTGACAGCGTTCAACCTGCGCAAGGTCTCATCCCACAGCCTTGTACCGCACGGTGCGACGTTCAAGAGCGAAGACGCAGACTTCTTGGTGTCGGAGAGCCGCGATTTCCATCCAACCGATGTGATGGAGGACTCCGATGGCAGCCTGTTGGTGGTCGATACGGGCGCTTGGTACAAGCTCTGCTGCCCGACTTCGCAGCTGCCCAAGCCCGACATGCTCGGTGCCATCTACCGCATTCGCAGGAAGGGCGCGGTCCCGCCTGAGGATCCTCTGGGGCAGTCGCTCGACTGGCAGACGGCCACTCCGGGTTCGCTCGTCCGATTGCTCGACGACCCGCGCCCGGCCGTGCGCGGGAGGGCCTTGGCCGCCCTAGCCACGGACGATGCGGTCGGCGCGCTCAAGGATGCCTTGGCGGACAGCCCGTCTGTCGACGTGCGGCGCAACGCTGTGTGGGCGCTGACCCGCATCGAGACTGACCGGGCGCGCTCGGCAGTGCGCGCGGCGCTGTCCGACGAGCAAGCAGGAGTGCGGCAGGCGGCGCTGCATTCGGTAGCGTTGCACCGTGACGGCAAGGCGGTCGCCGAGGCCGTGCAGCTGCTGCGCGATCCGTCCGACGCAGTCAAACGCGTCGCGGCAGAAGCCTTGGGGCGCATCGCGGACCCGGCGGCTGTGGGTCCGCTCTTGGATGCGACTGCTCTGACGGATGGAGAGGTGCTGACGCATTCGCTGATCTACGCGCTGATCGAGATCGCCGATGCCCGCGGCACAAGACCGGGGCTGCAATCCTCGTCAGCGAGAACGCAGCGGGCCGCTATGATCGCGCTGGATCAGATGCGTCCGGCAGCTCTGGGTCCCGGCCAAGTGTTGTCGAGGCTGGATTCGGAGAGCGAGCCGGTGGCTAGTGCCGCCCGTTGGATCGCTTCGCGCCACCTTGGGTGGGGCGGCCACTTGGCCGGGTACTTGGGACGCCTTATCGGCGGCTTGAAAAGGTCGAATGCCGAGGAGGTGCAGCAGCAGCTTGGCCGTTTCTCCAGTAACGAAGCAGTCCAAGAGTTACTGGCCCGGACGGTGCGGGGAAGTGCCTCCGAGATCGCCAAGACTACGGTGCTGGAGGCCATGGCGGCCGCTCCCGTGGAAGCCGTGCCAGAAGGCTGGGCCGATGCGATCTCCCATGCTCTAGAGCGAGAACCGACGCGCGATGCAGCATTGCGGGCTGCGCGCAGCTTGCCCCGGCTGGAGCAAGGCCTGCCGGGATTGGACCGCGCGTTGCTCGGGGTTGCCCGCGACGAGAGTATCGAGCCCAGATTGCGAGTTCAGGCCTTGGATGCCGGACGAGTGTCGCTCGACGCGCTTGATGGGCGGCTGTTCGAAGTGGCCCGCAGTCAGGTCTTGCCAGACCAGCCGGTCGATTCGAGAGCGGCGGCCGCCAGGGTGCTCGCCACCGTGCCGCTCACGGACGACCAACTCACCGAGCTGGCCAACCTACTACCCGAAATCGGTCCAATGGAGCTGCCGCGGCTCGTGGAGGCCTTCGGCCAATCGCAGGACTCTGAACTCGGAATCCGCCTTCTGAACGGTCTGTCGCAGGCCAACGGGCTGGCCAACCTGCGCGCCGACATCCTCCGGACCGCGGTCGACGGCTACCAACCCGATGTGCGCGCCGCAATTGATGCGCTGATCGAGGGTGGGGTGTCAGGTTTGGAGGAACAGCAGGCCAAGCTTGACGGACTGCTTGCGGAGCTGCCCCAAGGTGACGTCGTGCGAGGCCAGGCGGTCTTCAATAGCAGCGAGACCGCCTGCCTGTCCTGTCACACCATTGGCTACGATGGCGGCCAGATCGGACCGGACTTGACGCGAATCGGAGAAATCCGCGAGCGCCGGGATTTACTTGAGGCGATTGTCTTTCCCAGCTTGAGTTTCGTGCGGAGCTACGAGCCCATCGTGGCAGTCACGAACGGAGAGAGCATCAACGGAGTGCCCATAGAGGAGAGCGAAACGCATCTGCTGCTGGCCGTGAGCGCGGACGAGCAGGTGCGGATCCCACGGGCCAGTGTCGAAGAGGTACGGCCCGGAACAGTCTCGGTGATGCCTGCCGGGCTCGACGACCAGCTGAGCACAGGGCAGCTAGCTGACTTGCTCGCCTTTCTCGAAGCAACCCAATGGGGCCCCAATCGCAGTAGGCCCTAGCCTCTGAGATCAGCAGCCGCCGGCACTGCTGCCCGCAGCGCTGGGCCCGAACACCAGATGTCTCAAACGGGCTGACAGTCGACTCGCTAGCGATCTAATCGGGCGGTTCGGGAAGCACGTGTCGGCGTACGCGGTCTACAACGAGTCGTGCTGCAGCACGCGCTTCGTTGGCGTCGTCCTCCCGGTAAAAGTCCGATGGTGTCAGGTCTTCGGCGCCATAAAACGCGAGTTCGCGGTCCCGCCTAAGGGTCCTTGAAGCGGCCGCCAACTGGTCGATTTCACTGGCCAGGCCGGAAGGCATTCGACTGCGCTCTGCCTTCAGGATGTCGCCTACGTCGTGCACGCGCGGAGGGTCAACGCCTGCAGCGCGAAGCAGCCCTTTCAGGGCGAGTTCTACAACCTCCTGTGACTCACCAACCACATCGGCCCAGCTACCGGCATCGAACAAGACATCGACCGCGCGCAGCCGAGCCGCAGCGCGCTTGACGTAGTCTGCGGCGAGGCTGCTATTCCGCATCTTGGGCGGCCTCCTTCCAATAAGGGTGTCCGTGAGCTGCCCGGCGGACCACGCGTCCGGCCGCAATGGCGTGCCGGACACGCGCCAGATGCGCCGCCAGCTTCCAATCGCGGTCGAGTAGCACCATCCCATCGAGCGCGACTTCCGCCCACAATCCGCTGAATTCCCCATCTTCCGGCAGGCGCACGAAGTGCGGATCCAAGCGGCGGCTTCGCCACGTGACGGTTGGCTCGGCATCCCATGCGCGGTACAGGGCTCGCCCTAACACGACGCCGCTGTCCACAACGATCAGGGCATTGACGTCGGAACTGGGAGTAGCCTCCTCGCGGATCCAAGAGCCGTGCAGAACAATCCCAGAGAGTGCATCGCCGACCACCGCGTGGGAGTGGCCGACCAGGGATGTGACGTCCTTGTCCCCAACGATACCGAGCCCTGCCGTCGCCAGATGCCGAACGCAATAGGTGTTGAGCGAGAGCCCGCCCGCCCGTGCGGCATCGTCCAGCGCCGCATGCAGCGCTGACCGCATTCGAAGAACAAAGCGACCCGACTTCGGCCGCCTAGATTGTGATATCATTATATTCTCATTAATAGTATCAATTATCTCCGTTCCGATATCAGCTCTAGGCCTATCGATCGCAGACAGTTGCACAGAGGACTTGGTTGGCGTCGGTCCGGAGAGCGCGGATCGGGCTCTGCATGCTGGACGGGAAGCGGTGCCTGATTGCCACGGTCGTTGTAGCAGCGAATCCTCGGGCGTGGGCCTCTTCACCGCCTGTTGTGCGAGCGAGACCGGTGGCGCAAGATTCGCTGGCGGTTGTGTGGGGCCTGTCCGATTGGACGGCGGCGTTGGAAGGGTGTCTCGGCCAAGCCGGCGGCGTCGTGCCCGCACCCTCCCCGCCGGGGATCAGTCCGCCTCGTCGGGCTTGGCGCTCGCTCTGCCGCGCAGCCATTCCACCGTTCCCAGCAGCAGTAGCGCCAACATGACCAAGAACGTAGCGACCGCTAGGATCTCCGGGCTGATCTCCTCGCGAATACCGGTCCACATCTGCCGCGGAACGGTCCGTTGTTGCAGCCCGCCGAGGAACAGCACGGCGACCACCTCGTCGAACGACGCGGCGAATGCGAACAGAGCCCCAGACATTACGCCGGGAGCGATCAACGGCAGCTGAATCCGGCGAAAGACGAGGAACGGCCCGCCACCGAGGCTCGCGCCCGCTCTGACCAGGTTGTGATCAAATCCGACGAGCGTCGCGGTCACGCTAATGACGACGAACGGCGTGCCGAAGACCGCGTGGGCAAGGATCACGCCGAGGTGTGTCTGTGCGATTCCTAGCTTCGAGTAGAAGAAGAACATGCCCGCTGCCGAGATGATGATCGGCGTGACCATCGGCGAGATGAGCAGGCTGGTGACGAATCCGCGCGCCGGCATTGCGGGATTCGCGAGGCCGAGTGCTGCGAGGACGCCGAGCGTTGTGGCGATGGCGGTCGCCGCGAGGCCGATGACGATGCTGTTGACCAGCGCAAGGCGCCATTCGGCGTCCTCGACAACGTTGCGGTACCAGCGCATCGAATAGGCGTCCGAGTCGAGCCGCAGCATGCCCTCGGTGAACGTGAAGTACGGCTCGGCATTGAAACTGAGCGGAATCACGACGAGCATGGGCGCGACCAAGAACACCAGCACGGCTCCGCAAACTGCTAGGTGAACCGCGCGTCTGACGCGCTCGCCGAATTCGAAACTCGCGGTTGCGTGCTTCATCACGACAGCCTCATGCGTTCGATCCCCACAAGCCGGTTGTAGACGAGGTAGAGCGACATCACGGCAAGCAGCAGGATCACGCCAAGAGCCGCGGCAAGTCCCCAATTCAACGACTCCTGCATGTGGTACGCGATCATGTTCGAGATCAGCTGCCCGGTTCGCCCGCCCACCAAGGCCGGAGTGATGTAGTAACCGATCGACAGGATGAAGACCAGCAGCGAGCCGGCCGCGACGCCTGGCAGCGATTGGGGCCAGTAGACGCGCACGAAGCCCTGCACGAATGTCGCGCCGAGACTCGATGCCGCCCGGAGATACATGGGCGATATGGAGCGCATGACCGCATACAGCGGGAGGATCATGAACGGCAGCAGGACCTGGGTCATGGCCACGAGCGTGCCGACCATGTTGTAGACGAGGGCGAGGCGGCCGTCGTCACCGATGACGCCGGCTGCGACCAGCAGGTCATTGACAACGCCTTGGTTCTGGAGAAGCACGATCCACGACGTGGTCCGGACCAAGAGCGACGTCCAGAACGGCACCAGCACCAGGAGCAGCAACAGGTTTGCTCTGGCTGGCGAGGCGTTCGCGATCAGGTACGCGACTGGATAGCCCAGAATCAGGCAGATGAACGTGATGGCGAGGCTGACTCCAAGCGTTCGCAGGAGCAGGGGCAAGTAAATCCGCCGATCCGGGGACTGGGCAACGATGTTTCCCGAAGGATCCCTGTCCAAGTCGAGCGCGTTCAGGTAGTGGCGGATTGTGTAGCGCCCGCCAGCGCGCCGCACTGCGAGCCATGCCGCCTCTTCGCCCCAGGCTGGGTCCGCAGCTATCACGGCTTCGCGCCAGGAGTCCGGCTCGGCACCGCGCAGCGCGCGCGCCGTGTCCATGATCGTGCTGCGCATTCCGCCTTCCAAGCGGTTGACGCGTGTCGCCACGCCGCCCAGCTTGCGCTGTTGGTCCAGCGGGCGGAGCTCGGTTGCCAGAATCCGGAACGTGTCCTCGCTCGGAGCCGAGGATCCGTCCCACGCTCGCAGTGCCGCCAGCGTCCGCGGCAGCGCGTCGGCCACGTGAGGTTCGTAGAAGCTCCGGACCAGCATTGAGCCGAGCGGAGCGATGAACGTCACGCCCACGAACGCGAGTAGCGGCAGGGTGAGTGCCGCCGCCCGAAAGCGGGCACTGCTTAGCGGGCGAGCCATGCGCTGAATCGCTCCGTCATCTCGTCGGCATGGGTCGACCACCAATCCGGGTCATTTCGCAGGGCACGAGCTAGGTTCTCGGGAGCGCTTGGCATGTGTGGGCGCATATCGACACCCGTTTCAGCATGGGTGCTGATCAGATTCATGCCTGACCGCCGAGTTGGGCTGTATGCGATGTAACGCCCGATGGCCGCCATGGATTCTACGCGGGACGCGAACAAGAGGAACTGCTTGGCTGCTTCGAGTCTGGGAGTCCCGGCAACAATAGCCAGCTGACCGTAGTCCAGGACTTGGCCGTCCCAGACGATCGTAAAGGGCTGGCCTTCCAACACCTGTGCATTGAAGATGCGCCCGTTAAATGCGGTGCTCATGACGACTTCTTGGTCCGCGAGCATCTGCGGCGGCTGAGCGCCCGTCTCCCACCAGACCACTTCGGCCTTAATCGCATCGAGTTTGCGGAACGCGCGATCCACTCCTTCGGGCGTGCTCAATACGGCGTACACGTCGTCGGTAGGCACGCCGTCCGCCATCAGGGCCAGCTCGAGGTTGACAACGGGAGTCCGACGCATGCCGCGGCGCCCCGGGAAGTCGGCCAGGTCGAAGAAGTCCTCGAGCTTGGACGGCTGCTTGCTGGGAATCGTCTCGTGGTTGTAGGCGAAGATGGCGGAGGCAAATAGCCCGCCACCGCCGCATTCTGAGTAGGTGCCTGCAAAGTAGTCGTCGCGTGCGGCAGTGCCGTCAGGCGCCGGTGGGAACTCGTCAATGTCGACGACCTCAAGGAGGCCCTCATCGCATCCCTTGACCACGTCCGCCATCTCTAGGTCAACGACATCCCAATGGACGTTGCCCGTCTCAACTTGGGCGCGAACCTGTGCCAGCCCGCCGTTAAAGTCCTCGACCAGAACTTCGATGCCGGTCTCGGCGCTGAAAGGTTCAAAGAGTGCCTTGCTACACGCCTCTTCGTACGACCCGCCCCAAGAAACCACGGTGATACCCTCGGTCGTGCATCCGGCGCTCCAAATGGCCAGCGCGGGTGGGAGCAAGGCCCGCAGGGCGTTTCTCCCACTGTGTGCGAGTGCATTCCGGTCTCCGTGCCTTCCTGTCATCGCGCAGCCTCTCATCATGATTGGCGCAACCGCGACAAGGCCGAACGATGTGAGGGCGAGTGTAGCCTCCCGCAGCCGGGAGACGTCAGCGGGCGAGCCATGCGCTGAAACGCTCCGTCAACTCTTCGGCGTGGTTTGTCCACCAGACCGCGTCGTTGCGGAGGGCGCGAGTGAGATTCTCGGGAGCGCTCGGCATGTGAGGGAGCATATCGACGCCGGTTTCGGCGTGCGTGCTGATCAGGCTCATGCCGGACCGTCTGGTGGGGCTATAGGCAATGTAGCGCCCGATCGCCGCAATCGATTCGACGCGGGAGGCGAACATCAGGAACTGCTTGGACGCCTCGAGTCTGGGGGTTCCGGCAACAATGGCGGCCTGGCCGTAGTCGAGGACCTGACCATCCCACACGATCGTAAACGGCTGGCCCTCCAGTACTTGGGCATTGAATATGCGTCCGTTGTAAGCCGTGCTCATCACAACTTCCTGATCGGCTAGCATCTGAGGCGGCTGCGCTCCGGCCTCCCACCAGACAACCTCGGCCTTGATCGTGTCGAGCTTGCGGAACGCCCGATCCACCCCTTCCGGCGTGCTCAGCTCGGCGTATACCTCATCGGTGGGAACGCCATCTGCCATCAGCGCCATCTCGAGGTTTACGAACGGCACCCGGCGCATCCCGCGACGGCCGGGGAACTTTGCGAGGTCGAAGAAGTCTTGGATCGTGGAGGGCCGCTCGCCGGCAAAGCTGTCGCGGTTATAGGCATAGGCGGTCGAATAGTAGACCGCCCCTCCGCCACAGTCGGAATAGGTGCCCTCGAAGTAGTCGTCGCGGGCAGGCGTGCCGTCCGGAGCGGGCGGGAGTTCGTCAATGTCGATGAGTTCCAACAAGCCCTCGTCACACCCTTTCACGGCGTCGGCGAACTCCAAATCGACGACATCCCAATGGACATTGCCGGTCTCAACCTGTGCGCGGATCTGCGCCAGCCCACCGTTGTAGCTCTCCACATGAACTGCGATGCCGGTCTCGGCGGTGAAGGGTTCGAAGAGGGCCTTTCTCGCTGCTGCCTCGTACGACCCGCCCCAAGAAACCACCGTGATCCCTTCGCTGCTGCATCCGGCATTCCAAACGCCGAACGCAGCCACGAGCAGTGCGAGCCGAATCGTCCCCTGGTTTCGAGCGGGCACCCTCCGGTCACCTCGATTTCTCATCATTGCACGACTCCTTTCCCGCCTCTTGACGCGCTGAACTGGTGTCGCCGACGGCGAAACCGCCTAGGCGGGCCAATCGGCTGCATGCGAGCCGTGGGCGCTCACGCGCCAAGCTCTGCCTCGGGATTTCCCTCAAGACCGTCCAGAGGCAAGGCCCGGCAGTCTGTCACTGCCCAGCCGACGGAAACGCGGTCTCCGGCCAGCAGGGCGCCGTGGCCGACGATGTTCGGGATCTTGACGATAAAGTCCGCATTGCCGCACAGATTGAGGCGCAGCCTTAGATGGTCGCCAATGAACAAGATGCCGTCGACACGGGCTTCGAACTCGTTGCTGAACACTCCGGGCTTGGCTAGGCCGACCCGCTCCGGGCGAATGGCAAGGACGGCGTCCTGGCCCGGCCGGCACTCGCCCACCGGAAACGCCTTCACGACTCCGTCCGGGGTCTCGACCTCGCAGACCCCGCGGCCCACGGAGGTGATCCGCCCGCGGAAGATGTTGTTATCGCCGATGAAGCCGGCGACGAACTCGCGCTCTGGTTCCTCGTAGAGAACCTCCGGTTCGGCGACCTGCTGCACCCGGCCCCCGTGGAAGACTGCCACTCGCGATGACATCGACATCGCTTCCTGCTGGTCGTGGGTGACGTATACCACGGTGACTCCGAGGTCCTGTTGGATCCTGCGGATCTCGAACTGCATCTCCTCGCGCAATCGCCGGTCGAGCGCTCCGAGGGGCTCGTCCATGAGCACCAGGTTCGGCTCGAACACCAGCGCGCGAGCGATCGCCACGCGCTGCTGTTGCCCTCCCGAGAGCTCGCTCGGGCGACGCGCTTCGAAACCCTCTAGGCGCACGATTTCGAGCACTCGCTGGATGCGCTCGGCTTGTTGGTCCGCAGGGACGCTGCGCACCTCTAGCGGAAACGCGAGATTGCGCCTCACAGTCATGTGCGGAAACAGGGCGTAGTTCTGAAACACGAAGCCGATGCCCCGTTCCCTGGGGGGCAAGTCTTGTACGGATCGACCGTCGATCGAAATCTCGCCGGCCGTTGGCGCCTCGAACCCGGCCAGCATCATCAGGCAGGTTGTCTTGCCTGAGCCTGATGGCCCTAGCAGCGTGAAGAACTCGCCCCTCCTCACGCTGAGATCGAGATTCCGGACGACCATGGTTCGGCCGTCGTAGGTCTTGCTCACGCCCCGAAACTCGACGTGCGTCTCGGTGCCTGTATCCGCCATTCCGTGTAGTCGACGATTGTGCGCCGTCGAAGCTCCCAGTAGGGAGCCGAGGCCGACCGGAACTGCGAGAATACCACAGGGCAAGCGGCCCCTTGTACTGACCTCCGCCCACGATTGCCACGCCAGCTAGCAAGGGCTGATTGATGGCCTTGGGCCGATCAGGACCGGTGTAACTACCCGGGACTCTCGGCCGAAGCGGGTGAGCTCCAGTGCGCGGCCGTCCCGTCCGGACACACGAGCCTCAACTGCACAGCGTCGGGAAGCGACGTCTGGTGGGGAAACGAGGCTCAGGCTCCTCTGGCCTGCACTTAGCGGTGCGAATCTCGCGGTAATGTACTGGCGAATCGCGCAGACGGGAGCGATTGCTAAAATTGATACTAGGCAGGTGTCGGTTGGTGGCCAGCCCCGACGGGAATACGCGATGCCAGCACTGGTTGTTAACGATGTGGACGATGAAGTCTTGGAAATTCTTCAAGAGCGAGCGATAAGAAATCAACGAACTGTTGAAGAGGAACATCTGGCCTATTTGGAGAAGTACCTCATCCAGCTCAAGGGCAAGAGCTTTGTCGAAATGTTGGGCTCCATGCCAGATGTTGGTCGGGACGAGGATTTTGAGCGCAGCCAGTAGTCACGCATGAGCTCGTTCCTCTTAGATACCAACGTCATCAGTGCCCGGCGCCGAATACAGCGAGCCCACGCGGGCGTGAGGGCGTTCTTTGAGCGTATCGAGGCGACCGCGGAGGAAACGTACATTTCCGTAGTGACGGTCGGGGAACTGCGCCGCGGAGTGGACTCAGTTCGCTTTCGAGGTGATTCAGTCCAAGCTGGCATTCTGGATCAATGGCTTGGGGATCTCCTCGATGAATACAGTGAACGAATCATCGAGTTCGACTTGGAGGCCGCTCAAGTCTGGGGAGCGCTTCGAGCGCGTCGTCCAGAGAACCCGATAGACAATCAAATCGCAGCGACTGCGATGGTGCACGGGCTGACGGTCGTCACGCGCAATGAACGGGACTTTTTCGGCGCGGGCGTGCCGATACTGAATCCTTTCAGTCAGCGGTGAATGCGATGAGGTCGGCCACAGGCGCTGCTGCCGACACGGCGGATTGGGTACGAACCTGCATTCACAATCGGCCGCTGCTATTGTTTGAACCATGCATGCGTGTCTTGCTGAGCGAGGGGCACTGTGGCGCGGTTGACTCTTCGAAACGTTCCTAAAGAGATCGTTGACGCGCTGGCAGCGAGGGCGAAGCGCCACGGACGAAGCTTGGAGGACGAGCATCGGATGCTACTCAAGGAGAACCTGTTCCGTCGAAAGCGCAGGCTCCTTGAGGACGTGTTCGCCGATCTGGAAGAACTCGACCGGAAAGGGGCCGTTGCCTTCCAAGACACGCCGCCACCGGGCGATGGCCCAGCAGAGTGACTCACACTCCGGGCACAAGCAAGAAGTGCCGGGCCGTGACGTCTTCGAGTCCGTCCGCGGGTAGGGCCGCGGGGCGAGACGGTCCTAACAGGCACTCCGCATCGTTCGCTCAGAGATGAGTACAGCCGCGGAGGAACGGGTGCTGGACGTGCCCGCACCTCTTGGTACGGGGCAGGTCGCTAGGGACAACCCCGCCGAGCCTCTAAAGGTTGGGAAGCCCCCGGTTGGGTCAGTTGTATTTCTGGCCCCGACGCCGGTTTCGCCTTCCGTAGACCGCTCCCTCGGTTCTATGCTAGTTGCGCTATGTCTGGCCTTGTCCTACTCGTCGCCGTATTGGCATCCATCGCCGTCGGAATCCCGAGCGCAGTCCAGGCGGAGGAGCACACCTTCCGAGTCCGCTTCGGGCTAACGGACACCGAGCCTACGAGCTGGAACGGGAGCGTGAGCGTTGCCGGTGGCGAGGTGAGCGGGCTTCGCAGTTGGAGACCCCGATCCGCCGATGAACTCGGTGCCTCCTCTTGGAGCCTGGCGACCGCACCGGGCGTGCAATTCCGGTTTCGAAACTGGGAGCCGGAGCCGCGTATACCCGTTCCCGCCTATCTCAAGATCCCCGGGCTGATCCTGACCGTGCAGGCTCAGGGTGATGCGCGGGTAGACCTAGACACCGCGGGCGGAAACCTGTCCTTCCGTCTCTCCGAGATGTCCCTTGGCAGGCGCGTCGCCTACTTGGACGGTGCTGTCAGCGTGGAACGGGCGGCAAGCTTTGCCTCTGTCTCGGGCCAGGGCTACCACAACGGCTTCGCCGACATCGCGGCCTCCGCCGGGGGCGCCTACTGGGTCGCTTGGGTGGGCTACCGGGACTGGGCCAACCATGTGTTCGTGCGCCACTACGACGGCGAGCAGATGGGCGAGATCCAAGAAGTCACCGAAGGACCGTCCGATGTTTACTATGTTCGGCTCGAAGAGGACGGAGGGGGCCGCCTGCTGGCCGTTTGGGCCGACCGCAAGGACGGCAACTTCGACCTCTACGGGCGTGTCTTCGACGGTGGCTCATGGTCCGCCGTCACGAGGCTCACGAATGCGTCTCAGCCCGACATCCACCATGCCCTATCCGCCGACGCCAACGGGCACGTGTGGCTGGTCTGGCAGGGTTTTCGCAACGGTCGCTCCGACATCTTCGCCCGGCGCTGGGACGGAAACGCTTGGTCTCCCGCCACCCAGGTGTCGCAATCGGCGGCCGACGACTGGCACCCGGCCGTCGCCACTGATTCGAAGGGATCGGTCTATGTCGCGTGGGAGACGTACGAGAACAACGACTTCGACATCCGCATGCGCAGCTATGCGGACGGCTCATGGTCAGAGATCGAACCGGTTGCGGACACCTTGCGCTACGAGGCCTACCCCAGCCTTGCATGCGATTCCGAGGATCGCCTGTGGGTGGCGTGGAACGAGAGCGGATTGCAATGGGGCAAGGACACGGGTTTCCTGCTGAATCGTCCCGCAACGCAGCTGTATCAGTCCCGCACTGTCGCGGTCGCAGTCTACGACGGCGGCGCATGGCAGCAGCCCGCTCGCGGATTCGAAGCGTCGATGCCGCCCGACTTGCGCGGGTTCAACGACTTCCCGCGCCTCCGAAGCGACAAGGACGGCCGGATCTGGGCGCTGTTTCGGCACCGCCATTTGCGCCAGCGCGAGGTTCCGCACACCGCTGCAGCGCATAGGGCTGCGTGGGAGACGTACGCGACGGCCTTCGATGGCCGCGACTGGCTGAACCCGATCCCTGTGCCGACAACGGCCGGGCGCTCCGATGCCGGCTACGGGTTCAGCGTGGCAGCGGACGGCAGCCTCTACGCCGCTTGGGCAACCGACAACCGGGTTTATGACGACTATTTCTACGAGCGCGGCGAGGTGCTGGCCGCCAAGCTGCCCGTTCTGGACGCGCCCGTCTACGCGGCTCGACTGGTCGAGTTACAGCGAGACGAGCTGCGCCGGTTCATGAAGCACCCCAACGAGCAGCAGGACGTGGCGCGGATCCGAGGCTACGAGATCAAGTCGCAGGGCAAGACCTACCGCATCTACCGCGGAGACACCCACCGGCATACCGAGTATTCCGGGGATGGCAACAACGACGGCGCCCAGAACGACACGTACCGCTACGCCATGAACGTGGCGGAGCTGGACTATCTGGGCATGAGCGAACACCACACCAGCGGCGGCCCCAACATCGAGTACATCAACTGGCTGCTACAGCAGCGGGTAGACGTGTTTCACGTCCCGGGACGGTTCGTCCCGCTCTTTGGCTACGAGCGCAGCCTGAGCTACCCGAACGGTCACCGCAACGTGTTCTTCGCCAAGCGCGGGAATCCGACCTTCCCGACGCAGCCAGACGAAGCGGAGACATCCTCCGCTGCTGTGGGGCTGTTCGACTACCTCAAGCGCTACGACGGAATCTCGATTCCGCACACACCGGCGACTGGCATGGGCACGGACTGGCGCGATAACGATCCCGAGGTCGAGCCGCTGGTCGAAATCTACCAGGGCGATCGGGTGTCCGCAGAGTACGAAGGCGCACCGAAGGCCGCGACCGAGGAGGATCTCACCAACCAAGCGGGAGGGTTCCGCCCGAAGGGCTACGTGTGGAACGCTTGGGCCAAGGGCTACAAGATCGGCGTGCAGGCGAGCTCGGACCATCTATCGACGCATATCTCGTACGCCTGCACCATTGCGGAAGAGTTCACGCGGGAGGGCCTGCTGGACGCGATGCGCAAGCGCCACAACTACGCCGCAACCGACAACGTCGTGCTCGACTACCGCATGCGCGCGGGGGGCAGGGAATACCTGCAGGGAGATGTAGTGCCCGGTCAGGCGACGGGATTCGAGCTAGTCGTCAAGATCTTGGGCACGGCTCCGGTCAAACAGGTCGATGTGATCCGCGGGCAGGAATTTGTCTATACGCTGCAGAACCAAACCGACGACGTCTCGTTCAGCTTCGTTGACCAAGAGCCGGTTTCAGGCGAGGTGCATTACTACGTTCGCGTACAGCAAGCCGACGGCCAGATGGCTTGGTCCAGTCCGATCTGGGTCAGTTCGCCGTGAAGCCCTACGCCCGGCTGCCGGGGGCGCTTTCGCTCGGAACATGCGGTGCACGCAGGTGCCGCCGAATCGCGCGTGGGCCTATCGTCCTGAAGTGACTGAAATTGCTTGGTTCAAGTTGTCCTGACCGACGAGCTCCGCGACGAGGAATGCGGCAAGATCGGCACGCGAGATCGTCTTGTTCGGGCCGGTATTCGATGCATTGACACGGCCAGTGGCTGGTTTGTCTGTCAAAACCGCGGCTCGCACTGCCGTCCAATCCAGTGAGTTGGCCGCGAAAATCTCTTCCTCGCGGGCGTGTTCGGCGAGGATTTTCTTGAGGAGCGTGCCGAAGAGCAGCTTCGAATACCACGGAATCTGCTTCCAACTCTCGCCCACACCCGCCGCCGAGACGAAGACGACTCTCCGAATGCCGTGGGCCTTCATCGCCGAGGCGATATTGGCGGCCCCTTGGCTGAGAGTGGTTTGGTCCTTTGTGCTGACCGGGCCGAGGCAGACTAGCACGGCATCTTGTGCTTCGACGGCTTTCGAGACCGCGTCGGCGTCCAGCACGTCGCCCTGGACTTTCGCCACGGGTTCATCGGCATAGCGCCGCTCGACCGAGCGGCCAAAGACGGTTACGTCATGACCTGCTTCGAGCAGCAGCTGCCAAGCTTGCTCTCCGGTCTTGCCCGTGGCTCCGAAGACGACGACTCGCAAATCTCACCCTATCTCTTCCAGGATCCGCACGACCAAGAGGTGTCGCGGAGCCCTTCGTGTGCGCCGCCGCACGCACTGCCTCCGTACGGCTCCATCACGTTGGCTGGAGTTGGCACTTGGTGAGCCAGACATATTGCTTCCCTGCTAGCATTGGAACGCATTGTTCAAACACGTGCCGGCGTGCGAGACCTGCGCTGCCGCTGCGGACTGGAGGTAATGTCCAATGATTTCGAATTCTCGTCTCGCGCTCACGCTGTTGCTTGCTCCGCTGTTCTTGGCCACGGCGTTGTGGGGCCAGGGCGTTGCCGGCAGCGCCGCGGTCGCCGGCACCGTGACCGATTCGAGCGGCGCCGTCATTCCGGGAGCCTCGGTGGTCCTCGTCAACGTCGAGCGCGGCTCCGAGCAGGAGGTTTCGACGAACGAATCCGGCAACTACGCCTACCCGGACGTCACGCCGGGCGTGTACACCGTGCGCGTCTCGAGCGAAGGCTTCGCCACCCAAGAAGTATCGGACCTGGAGGTCCAAGTCGGCCAGCGAGCCGCCGTCAATGTTGAGCTGGCCATCGGCCAGATTTCGGACGTCGTAACCGTGGAGGCGACGGCCGTGCTGCTGGAGACCGAATCCAACGTGATCGGCACGGTGGTCGATTCTGAGCGTGTCACGGAATTGCCCCTCAACGGACGCAACTTCCTCCAATTGGCCCTGCTTGCTGGCGGCACCGCGCCATCCGAGGGACGCGCCTCTTTCGCGGGCCAGATTGGACACCCCGGCCGCTTCGTGGTCATTGGCGGCGTCAAGGCTGCCAACAACAGCTACACCATCAACGGTATCCAAGTGCGCGGCGCGCGCGGGGGAGAGCTGGCCGTGAACGTATCGGTGGCCAACGTCGACCAATTCAAGGTCCAGTCGAGCTTTTTCATGCCCGACCAAGGCCCGAATCCGGCCATGGTCAACGTGAGCACCAAAGGCGGGACCAATGGATTTCACGGTGAGGCGTTCGAATTCGTGCGCAATACCGTGCTCGATGCCCGCAGCTATTTCGCGCGCGAGCCGGAGGAGCTGAAGCGCAACCAGTTTGGGTTCGCCGTGGGCGGCCCGATCAAGCGGGACAGGGTCTGGTTCCGCACAGGCTACGAGGGAATGCGGGAGCGGGTGGCGTTCACGCGTGGCGTCTTCACGCCCCCGCAGGCGATGTTCGGCGGTGACTTCTCCGCGGATCCGTTCGTCATCCATGATCCGAACACCCTCAACGAGGCCGCGGGCACTCGGGATCCGTTCCCGCAGCAAGAGGTCCCGCGCTCGCGCTTCAACTCTGTCTCCGAAAACCTATTGCAGTACTACCTGCCGGGCTCGGATTTCCACACCCGCCCGAACAATCTCTTCGTCCACCCGCGCAACACGGTCGAGGACGACCAGTTCAACGTGCGCATCGACACGCAGCTGACCGACAAGCAGACTCTGTTCACCCAGTACATCTGGTCCGACAGCTCCGCCGTGCGCCCCGGGGCTTTTCCGCTCAGCGGCGCGTTCTACCCGAACCAGATGTGGATGTGGATGGCCCAGCACACCTACACGATCTCGCCCAAGCTCGTGAGCACGTTTCGGCTTGGCGTCTCGCGCAACCAGGCCCTGTTTAGCAACGAGGCGCGCGAGGTGGGAGACATTCTCACCCCGCTTGGTATCACCGGCACGTTCGACACGCGGGGCGTGTTCGCGCAGCGCATCCAGGGTTTCACAGGTTTCGGCCGTTCCAATGGAGACCTCGGCAACATCGACAACAACTACCAGTTCGATCCGGGCTTCAGCTATATCAGCGGCAACCACCAGTACCGCTTCGGCGCTACCATCCGGTACCGCAGGACATGGCAGCAAAACGCGAACGCGGGTGCTCACGGCAGCTTGATTTACAACCGGGTCTACACCGCGCAGCTCACGACCAACGCCGCGGGGAACTTGGTGCCCGACGGCCGCAACTCGGGCAACGCGTTCGCCGACTACCTGTTGGGAACACCCGACCGCGGCAGCACGCGCGGGCTGCCAATGCTCCAATATCGCCACACGCAATACAGCCCCTACATCCAAGACACATGGAAGATCAGGCGCAATCTCACGATGAATTGGGGCGTGACGTGGTTCAAGGACACAATTCCGAATCCGCGCGGACGGGCGGCTGATTACCCGCACGGGTTTGACGCGGCCACAGGCCTGCTGAAGTTCGCGGTCTTGGGGCAGGTCGATCCGCGCGTGATCCAGCCTGACAGCGACAACATCGCTCCGCGGTTCGGGCTCGCTTGGCAGGTCGACGACAAGACAGTTGTGCGCCTCGGCGGCGGCACGTACTTCTCGGACATGCAGCTGATCGAGCTGCAATTCGCCGCGGTCGGGCCGCCGTTCACCAACAGCGTCGACGCCATCAACACGGGCAAGCTGATGCCGGAATTCATTCCGGGTGTCAACATCTTCCCGGTCACTCCGCTGCCGCCGATCGATGAGAATTTTGCGAGCAACCTGCCAGCTGGCATCACGCCCTTCACGCTCCAAGAAGAGGGCAGGACACCTTACGTCAACCAATGGAACTTCTCGATCCAGCGCACTCTAGGTGACAACGATCTGCTGGAGCTCACGTATCAGGGCAACAGCGGCCACCGCCAGCAGAACCGCTACGACTTCAACCAGTGCATGGTCGGTGCGGACTTGCGCTGCGATCGGGCGACGCGGCCGTATCTGCAGTACAGGGCGATCCTGCAGTCGGACTTCAACGCCAACTCGAACTACAACGCTCTGATCGCCCGCTACCACCACCGCATGTCGCATGGCATCGACCTGCGCGCCGAATACACGTTTTCCAAGGCGCTTTACGACGGCTGGGAACTCGGCGGCGCGACCAACAATCAGATCGCCACCAACCGGGCGCTGGACAAGGGGCCGACGTCGTTCAACGTCAAGCACAGGGCCGTGTTCAGCGCCTTTTGGGAGCTGCCCTTCGGCCGGGGCAGGGCGCTGGGCTCGTCGATGGCGCGGGCAGCCGACTATGTTGTGGGCGGCTGGACGCTGACGACCATCGCGACGTTTTCCAATGGCTTGCCGATCTTCATCACGGTGCCCAACCGCACGGGCAGCCCGTTCGTCGGGCACCGTCCCAACCGCACTTGCAGCGGCGAGTTGGCCAGCGCGAACCTGCGGCAGGACTTCCAATTCATCGACACGAGCTGCTTCCAGGACACGGAGCGGGGCTTCTTCGGCAACTCCGCCCGAGCTCCGATCAGCGGACCGGGCCTGAATCAGTTCGATATCGGCATCCAGAAGCACTTCCCCGTGACCGAGGAAAGATATTTCCAGCTCCGCGTGGAGATGTTCAACGCCTTTAATCACGCGCAGTTCAGGAATCCCAACGGCAGCGTCGCCAACCGCAACTTCGGCTTGGTCAGCGGCGTCCGCCCGCCCCGCCTGATTCAAATGGGCTTGAAATTCGTCTTCTAGGCGCGCCAAGGCCCGCCGTCCCGCACGGCGGGCCTTGGGCGCATCGGCGCCGAGCGCTTGTGCGAGGTTGCACCCGTCGGTACGATGAGTGCGGGAGGGCCATGGCCCATGATCCGTCGCTCCTTCATCGCTGCTGGATTAGCCGCGCCGCTGGCGGCCTCGGCCAAGCCGGTGCGCATCGGTTTTCTCGGGGCCAGCCATTCCCATGGGGCTGGCAAGATCCGCGTCGCGGGAGAATCGCCCGATCTCGAGATCGCTGGACTGTGGGATGACGCCGTCGAGGTTCGGAGGAAGTTCGAATCGCAAGGGTTGGCGATCCGCGAGCCGGATCAGCTATTGCAGGACCCTTCGATTGATGTCATCGCTGTCGAGGGCCCGGTTGCCGATCATGCCCGGGACGGGCTGCGGGTGGTGGAGGCGGGCAAGCACTTGCACCTCGAGAAGCCGCCCGCGCTGGACGTCGAGTCCCTGCGCACAATCCTCGGCGTGGCTGGATCTCAGGGCTTGGTGGTGCAGCAGGGGTACATGTGGCGCTATCACCCCGGCCTCAATCGCATGCTTGAAGCCGCTCGGCGCGGGTGGCTCGGCGACATCCACTTGGTCCAAGCGTCGATCCACAAGACGCTCGGGCCTGCTGCTCGGGCTCCGTGGGCCCAGTTCCGCGGAGGCCAGATGTTCGAACTTGGCCCGCACGTCATCGACCCGCTCGTACGCCTGCTGGGTCGCCCGAACAGGGTCACGCCCTATCTCAACAAGCACGGCGAGTTCGACGACACTCTCGCGGACAACACGCTGGCGGTGTTCGAGTATTCCGGGGCCCTCGGAATAGTGACCGGAGCCGCGCTGGCCGCCAATGGCAGCCGCTATCGCAGCTTCGAGGTGCACGGCACGAACGGCGTGGCCACGCTGCGCCCGATCGAGGCCCCGCGGCTGGTGTTCGACCTGGCGGAAGCTGCCGGGCCCTATCCGAAGGGGCCGCACCGCGTCGAGCTGCCCTCCTACCAACGCTATGTCGGGGACATGGCCGCTCTGGCCGGTGCCGTGCGGGGCGAAGAGCCGCTGCACGTGTCGTTTGACGAGGACATCGTCGTGCAGGAAGCGCTGATCAAGGCGTCCGGCATGTAAGCTGGTGATCAGATGACGGCGACGATCGCGGCGGTCGGGCGCGATACCCAATGAGAGCCAGCATGCAGATCCGGCGGCCAGCGCGCACTGCCGTGCGGCGCGGCGCGGCGCTCATGCTCGCTCTGCCGCTCGCGGCGCTCGGAGCTGAGCTGCCGCCGCCGGCGGCGGGCGCGGTCGATTTCGACGCAGACATCCGCCCGCTGTTCGAGGGGCGCTGCACTGTCTGCCACGGGCCCGGCAATGCCATGAATGGCCTGCGCTTGGACCGCAAGGCGGATGCGCTGGCCGGCGGCCACTCGGGACCGGCGATCATTCCGGGCAACTCGGCCGAGAGCCGCCTGATCCACCTCGTGGCGGGATATCAGGTGAAAGTGGTCATGCCTCCGACCGGGGAGCCGCTAGGCCGGGCCGAGATCGGCAAGCTGCGCGCCTGGATCGATCAGGGAGCGCCGTGGCCGGACGGGGCAGAAGCAGCCGCGGCCGCTTCCTCGCCGGGCGAGTCGGGACACTGGGCTTTCCAGCCGGTTGTCCGGCCAGACGTGCCGGCAGGGCGCAATCCGATCGACCATTTCGTGCGCGAGCGCCTGCGATCAGAGGGGCTCGAGCCGGCTCCGAGCGCCGACCGGGACACGCTCTTGACCCGCGTCTCATTAGATCTGACCGGGCTCCCCCCGACTCGCGAGGAGCAGAGCGCCTTCAAAGAAGATCCAGGAGAGCGGGCCTACGAGCGAGTGGTGGAGCGATTGCTGGCCTCGGAGCACTTTGGCGAGAAGCAGACCATGCACTGGCTGGACCAGGTGCGCTACGCCGACTCGGACGGCTATGCCAAGGATTATGTCCGACCGCATGCGTGGCGCTATCGGCGCTGGGTTGTCAACGCGCTCAACGCGGGCATGCGGTTTGACCGCTTCTCGATCGAGCAGATCGCCGGCGACCTGTTGCCCGGCGCGACCGTTGAGCAGCGCGTCGCTACGGGCTTCCACCGCAACACTCTGCGCAATCGAGAGGGCGGCGTGAATCCCGCCCAGTATGCCTTTGAAGAGACCGTGGACCGGGCCAGCACCTTCGGCACGGTCTGGCTCGGCCTGACGGTAGGCTGCGCCCAGTGCCACGACCACAAGTACGATCCTGTTTCGCAGAGGGAGTTCTACGAACTGTTTGCCTTCTTTGACAACCTCGAGGAAGACCGCATATACGCTCCGGTGCAAGGAGAGCTTGGCCCGTATCTGAGCACGGTCAACGAGTACCGGCGCAAGCATCACGCGATCTTGGACGAGTACGACGTGCCCTCCCTGCAGGCCGATTGGGAAGCGCGCTGCATCCAAGCGGGCGAATCCCCGGGCGTCTACTTGGACTACGACCTGGCTTGGCAGGAACTTGGCTTGAACACCGATGGCGGGCAAGAGATCGTGCGCGTCCCGCCGGACAGGCGGACCTGGCGCCAGGCCAACATGGTGACGTATTACTTCCTGCGCGCCTACGGTTTGGTCGTCGGCGCGGCCAAGAGCAAGGAGCTGGGTTTCCCCGAGGCGCTTCGCAAGCTCGAGCAGCTGAACGAAGAGTACCCGCAGCGTAGCGAAGCGCGCATCGTCTACGAGAATCGCGAGCGGCAGCCCACCTTCTTGCGCGTGCGCGGCAGTTGGGACCGGCACGGCATCGAAGTCAGCCCGGGCACGCCCGGAGTTCTGCCCGAACCGACTGGGACAGGCGCCGGGCGGCTCGAACTCGCCCGCTGGCTGTTCGCGGACGACAATCCTCTGACGGCGCGCGTCGCTGTCAATCGGATCTGGCAGGAGTACTTCGGGCGGGGCTTGGTGGCGACTTCCGAGGATTTCGGAACGCAAGGCGAACGTCCGAGCCATCCGCGACTGCTGGACTGGCTCGCTTCCGAGTTTCGCGACTCGGGCTGGGATGTTCGGCACATCCATCGCCTGATTGTCACCTCGGAAACCTACAAGCAGTCCTCGCGCGGTTCGCAGCAACTGGTCGAGCGCGATCCCGCCAATGCACTGCTGGGGCGGCAGGTCAGGTTGCGCCTGCCCGCCGAACTGATCTGGGACCGCGCCTTGGGCGCCGCCGGCTTGCTGCACCACGACGTGGGTGGCCGGAGCTTCCGCCCGGCCATGCCTCCGGGCACCACCGGCTTCAAGGCGGGCGGGACGGAGTGGGAGGCCAGTTCAGGGTTCGAGCGCTACAAGCGCGGCATGTACATCCAGTTCCAGCGCACGCAGCCGTTTCCGTTCCTGATGAACTTCGATTCGCCGGAATTTCGCGAGCCTGCCTGCAGCCGCGAGCGATCTAACACTCCCCTGCAGGCGCTCAACCTGCTCAACGACACGACGTTCGCCGAAGCCTGGCAGTCACTCGCCGTGCGGGTGTTGTCCGACGCCCCGGACCCGTCCTTCGCAGGGCGTTTGCGCTATGCCTTCCGCCTCGCGCTCGGGCGCGAGCCCACCGGCGGCGAGGCGGAGCGCTTCGGCGCATACTTGGAAGAGCGCTCCGCCGCACTGTCTGCACCGGAGAGTTTCCAGCACCTGCCTGGGGTCGAGGGGCTGGACCAGTCCGCGCTGCTTGCTTGGACCGGTGTTGGCAGAGTCCTGATGAACCTTGACGAATTCGTGACGCGGCCATGAACATACACCCGTTCAACTCGTTCTGGTCCCGCCGGGACTTCCTCGACAACACCCTGTACGGACTGGGCTTGGGCGCCCTCTGCCACTTGCTCGGAGTCGAAGGCCGCACCGCCGAGCACGATGCGCTGGCTCCGCGCAAGCCGCACTTCGCGCCGCGCGCGAAGAATGTGATCTTCCTTTTCCAAGCTGGCGCGCCCAGCCAGATCGACCTGTTCGACCCCAAGCCCAAGCTGCACGAGTGGAACGGCCAGCCCCTGCCGGAATCGCTGGCCAAGCAGTTGCAGCTGGCGTTCATCCAGCCTACGGCGAAGGTGCTGGCGAGCCGCAGGCAGTTCCAGCCTGCCGGGGAGTCGGGCATCGAGCTCTCAGAGTGGCTGCCGCACACGGCAACCATCGCGGACGAGATTTGCCTGGTCCGATCGGTGCGGGGGGATTCGGTCAACCACCATCCAGGGCAGGCGCTCTTGATGTCCGGCAGTCCGCTGCCGGGAAGGCCCACGGTGGGCTCGTGGATCACGTACGGATTGGGCAGCGAGTCCCGCGACCTGCCCGGATTCGTTGTCCTCAAGACCGGCAGCTCGACGCAGGGCAGCACGGGCAATTGGACAAACGGTTTCCTGCCGTCGAATTACCAAGGCGTGTTGTTGCGCAGCGAGGGCGATCCGATTCTGCACTTGTCCAACCCCGCAGGGATCACGCCGGACATGCAGCGGGCGGACCTCGACTTGATCCGGGAACTCAACCTCGAACAGCTAGCGCGCACCGGGGACCAAGAGATTGCGGCACGCATCGCGTCCTACGAATTGGCGTTCCGCATGCAGGCGTCTGCCCCGAGCCTGATCGACGTGTCGGACGAGCCGGAGCACATGCGCGAAATGTACGGGCTGAATTCCGACGAGACGCGGGACTACGGCATGACCTGCCTGTTGGCGCGCCGCCTGGTCGAGCGCGGCGTGCGGTTCGTTCTGAACCAGCACGCGCAATGGGACCACCATTCGAACTTGGACAAGGGTCTGAGCCAGAAGTGCCGGGTCACGGACAAGCCCGTGGCAGCGTTGGTGAAGGACCTCAAGCAGCGAGGCCTGTTGGACGAGACGCTGGTCATCTGGGCTGGGGAGTTCGGGCGCACGTCCTTGGCGGAGTGGCGAAATCCTTCCGACCCGGCCAGCATCGGCCGGGATCACCATGCCGATGGGTTCAGCGTGTGGATGGCAGGCGGCGGCATAAAGGGCGGCCAAGTCGTTGGGCGCACGGACGAACTAGGCCTGACAGTGGAAGACAGTCCGGTACATATCCACGACCTGCAGGCGACCGTCCTGCACTGTCTTGGCCTCGACCACGAGCGATTGACGTACCGGCACGCTGGACGCGACTTCCGACTCACTGACGTAGGCGGCACCGTGGTGGAGGCTATGCTGGCCTAGCCCAACATCAGGCTCATACCGCTGGGAGCGTGCCGGGCATCGTGCCCGACCGGCGCCCGTACCCGATCGCAGCACATTGTGCAGGATGCAGACTATCGACTGGCAAGCGGCGCGTCGAGCGGGTGTAGCGATGAGCCTAGCCGCATGCTCGGCGGTGATGGCCAGCGCTCAGGTGAGCGTACGCGGATCAGTCCTGGATCGAAGCCAGAATCCGGTCCGGCAAGCCCGAGTCGTCATCGAAATGGTCGCTGGTCCCGGCGAGCCTGCCGAGACACAGGCTGACGAGCGCGGGTCGTTTCGCTTCGACCTGAGCCGCGGCGGAGAGTATCGGCTCACGGTCACGCACGCCGAGTTCTTTCCGATCAAGGCCAAGTCGATCGAGTTGGTCGAAGGCGACAACATGGTCAACATCGAGCTGATTCGCGCGAGGGCTGCCGGAACCGTCGTCGATGTCCGATCCGAGCAGCAGCCTCCAGAAGACGAAATCGCGGTGTCGCACGCGCTGGTCGAAGAAGAGATCGACGCCCTGCCCATGACCCGCGCGACCAAGCAGCGCATCCAGGGTGTGGCGGCCGTGCTCCCGGGAGTGGTCAGGACGGCGTATGGAGACCTTCACCTCAACGGCAGCCCGGCGCGAGAGACGAATTGGTCGCTGGACGGCTTCAACCTCGCGGATCCCGCTTCCGGGGAGCTTGAGATGACCCTGGGCGTCGAATCTGTGAAGTCCATGGACCTTCAGTCGGCGCAGTACTCCGCGGCGCTGGGCAAGGGTGCCGGCGGCGCCATGGTGATCGACTCCAGCATGGGCGGCGATGAGTTCACCCAGCGTTTCACCAACTTCGTGCCAGGTGTGGAGCTAAACCGGGGACTGCGGTTCCGGGACTGGCGGCCTCGCTACACCCTGTCCGGCCCGCTGGCCTCCGATCGTGTCCGGTTCTTCAACGCCCTCGACGTGCTCTACGAGGAGAATCTCATCCGCGAATTGCCCCGCGGGCAGGATCGCAACCGCTACTGGTCGATCAACAACAGCTTCCGGGCGCAAGCCCAAGTGAGCCGTCGGCAGACCCTTAGTTCCGGTCTGGTGACGGACTACTTTGGCGCGCCGAACTCCGGCCTGTCGCCGCTCAGCCCGATCGAGACCACGCTTGACCAGCGGGCCCGGAGGCATTTCTTCAACGTGAAGGATCAAGTCGCCCTGTCTGCCGTCAGCGTCCTTGACTTCGGGTACGCCGCCTACCGCTCGTCCTACCGCGGGGTGCCCCAGGGCAACGCGCCCTACCAGATCACCGCCGACGGCAGGGCCGGAAACTATCCCATCGACATGCACCTGCTCACCAGCCGGGACGAGTTCCGGGCAAACCTGCTCTCCTCCCGGAAGTGGCTTGGGACCCACGAGCTGAGGGCCGGGATGAGTCTCAGCCGCAGCGAGTACTCGCAGGACATTAGCCGGAGCCCGATCGAGTACTACCGTGTCGACAACACGCGGTCGAGCCGGCTGGCGTTTGCCGGCAGCGGCCGGTTCTCCGAGTCGAACCTTGAGAGCGGCGCCTATTTGCAGGACCGCTGGACGGTTCGCTCGCGACTGGTGGCCGAGGCGGGCCTTCGCATGGACCGAGACCGGATCGTCGCAGGCGGAGCCGTCACACCGCGCTTCAGCTTGGCCTACGCGCCGCCGGGACTGGACGGCTCAAGGCTCTCCGCCGGTGTCGCTTGGATTCCGTCGACGACCTTTTTCCAGATCTTCACGCGGCATCGGGACCAGCACTCCGTATATACGACTTTCGCGCCGGACGGAGAGACTCCGCTGGGGCCTCCGGACATCCGGTTCTTTGAACTGGACCGGGGACTGCTGACCATTCCCAGCACCCGGAATGTCAGCGCCAGCTGGCAGCAGAGGCTTCCGGGTGCGACAGACATAGCTGTCAGCTACCTTCGGAAGCGATTGAACAACGGCTACGCCCAAGTCCCGACAGTCGCCCTGGCCACGGACGACGACCGCCTGCGCTTAGGCGGCCAAGACGTCCGCTTCCAGCTTCAGAACTCGAGGCGGGATTCGTACGATTCCGTGGAGCTGTCGCTGACCAAGCCTCTGCTTGGCGCCGAGCGATGGTTCGCCAGCTACACGTATTCGAGATCGTGGTCGAACGCCGCCTTGGAGGTCGAGACAAACGACCCCATCCTGTTCTCGGACACCGAGGGTCGCCTCGCCTGGGACGTCCCCCATCGGCTGGTCTCGTGGGCATCGTTCCCGCTCGGCGAGAAGATGTCCCTCGTCTATTTCTGCGAATGGCGCGACGGCCTTCCGTTCAGCGTGCATAACGATAACGGCAAGCAGGTGGGCCGGGTCAATAGCTGGCGGCTTCCCCGGCACTTCAGCCTGAACGTGCATGTCGAGCGGGAGGTGTCGCTCTTGGGACATCGCTGGGCATTGCGGCCCGGCATCGACAACGTGACCAACCGGCCCAACTACAGGTTCGTCAACAACAACGTGGACTCGCCCCACTTCCTTGATCTGTCTGGGCGCTCGCCGATCAAGCTTGTTGTCCGGGTGCGCTGGCTCGGCAAGTCCTCGGACTAGAGCGCGGGGCACGGGCGCGCGGACTCTTGGCTGGCGTCGCATGCCGGTGAGTTCAGCATGTGGACGGCCGGTGGCGGTGTCAAACGCCGCCAGGTCCTTGAGCGGGCGGACGAATCGGGTCTGGCTATGGAAGACCGGCCGGTACGTATCCGTGCCCTGCAGACAACCGCCTTGCTTTGTCTCCACATTGACCGCGAATGCTTGACCTGTTGGCACGCCGGACGCGACTTCAGGGTCACTGGGGTAGGAAGCGCCCTGGTGAGGGAGACGCTGACGTAGCCTGCCGCCCAGATCGGTTGGGCCATCGGGGCAGGTGTTCGCCGACCAGAATGACTCGGTTACGGCACGGACTTCGAAAGGACTCCAGCCCGGTCAAGTTGGTTGGAGTCGAACTCAGCACACAGACGCGGGAATTGGTTGAGGTTCTCCACATTGCTGGCCTGAGCGCATCGAGTTCCTCCTCAACGGGCACTCTGACGCAGGTCATTCCCAATGGGCCTGGAACCGGAGACACCTGGAGCGAAGAGGATGCTGCACAGCGTTGGCTGCGGCACCCGACCAAGAGGTCGGCCCCCCCGGAATAGAACCAATCCTATGGCAGGACTTGCAGACCCTCCATCTCGGCCGCTAGCGCTAGCTTCCCGTCGAAGCAGACAAACTCCAGAGGACCTGTCAGATGATCCTGAACCAGTAACGCCGCACCAAGCTGACCTGCATCGGCGGCGCGTATCGGATGTCGCGCCAGCAGATTGATGGCCCGCGAACGCACGGCGACTGCGTCGGCTACTTCCTCCCAACTCTCGGCAAGAGACTCTAGCCGGGCAAGGACTTGGCGACGCTGCAAGCGAGACAGTGTGCCTTCTCTCGTTCTACGTTCGATCGCAGATGCAAGTTCGGCTCGTGTCCACAGCCATGTAACGATCTGCTCATCCTGTTCTAGCCACTCAAGGGAGGCGTCGCTTCCCTCTTCCGACACGAGTAGCGGCGCGAGTGCCGATGCGTCCCAATACCTCACAGCCGGTCGTCCCGATCTTCGAGCAGCGCATCGAGAAGACTTACGGAAAGATCCAGCGGAGGCTCTTTGAGAACTGCGGCCGGATCACCCCTGCCAAGCCTGATCAATCCTCGACTGACCAGCCTCTCGAGTGCCTTGGGGTCGTTTCCAGCACCGGCGGGGACAAGTCTTGCTACGGGCATCCCGCGATCGAGGACCTGGACCTCACCTCCGCGCCGAACTTCATCGACGTAGCGGGACAGATTCGCCTTCAACTCAGAAATCGACGCAACTGTCATTGAGACTATTCTAGTCAGACTTATCGAACTAAACAAGTCTCGTAAGAGCCCGACATCTCTGCAGCCCAGGCGCTGGGTCTCTGGCTGACCCTCGAAAATCTGTGTATACAAACAGATAGACTCTGCCCATGTCCGGCTCCCTGCCTGCCATGGAAGAGCTTTGCTCCCTGACGCAGCCTGCCGGGTTAACACCCAAGCCCGCAGTGCCAGCCAAATCGAGCGTGGCCTGTACGATAGGAGCGTGGCGCTGCCCGCGCGAATCTGCGTTTTCTGCGGCTCTAGTAACGGCCTGAGTCGGACTTATGCAGATGCCGCCGTGGCCCTCGGCAGATGCTTGGCCGAACATGGAATCGATCTAGTCTACGGCGGAGCTTCGGTCGGTCTGATGGGCGTGTTGGCAGACACTGTCCTAGCATCGAAGGGCGAGGTCGTTGGGGTCATCCCCAAGGCTCTTGCCGAGAAGGAAGTGGCACACGAACGTTTGACGGAGCTGCATGTCGTAGGTTCGATGCATGAACGCAAGGCGCTCATGGCGGACCTTTCGGATGCCTTCATTGCTCTGCCGGGAGGATTCGGCACGGTAGAAGAGCTGTGCGAGATCATCACGTGGGGGCAGCTTGGATTCCACCGGAAGCCGATCGGACTGCTGAATGTTGACGGCTATTTTGACTCGCTGCTAGCGTTCTTCGACCGGGCCGTGCGCGATGGGTTCGTCCATTCGACGCATCGCGGGCTCGTGATCGACAGCACGAGTCCGGCAGAGATCCTACACGCGTTCAGCGACCACCGGACCGCTTCCTTGAGCAAGTGGACCGATCGGTCGAGTCAGTGACGACGGCCATCAAAGCTCCGCTATCTGCGCGATGCAACTCCCGTGATGCCCGATGGCCCGTCCGGTTTGAGAATCCGCGCTGCCCTCGACTGGATCCCGCAGCCGAGCATGGGGCCACGAAGCCCTCCGTCGCAGGTCCTCAGATTGAACTAGCCGGGGACAGATCGCCTACGGAGTAGGTCTCTCCAGGGGCGGTTGCTATCGTCCGAACCTCTGTTGCGCCCGCGATACGCACGCGACACTGCTTGCCGAACCGCGACAGTATCTCCGCTTTCTGGAGCTTGCCGTCAATCCACGACAGCGAGACCTCGAATCCGCCCCGAGCCTTCAGGCCGGCCACCGAGCCGCGGCCCCATTCAGCCGGCAAGGCCGGTAGCAGGTGGACTTCCCCTCCGTGCGACTGCAAGAGCATTTCCGCAATAGCGGCAGTGCCGCCGAAATTGCCGTCGATCTGAAACGGAGGATGGGTGTCGAACAGGTTCTCGAGCGTTGACTTGGCGAGCAGGGCCTGCAGGTTCTCGTAGGCCTTCTCGGAGTCTTCCAGGCGCGCCCAGAGATTGATGAGCCAGGCGCGGCTCCATCCGGTGTGACCGCCGCCATTGGCAAGGCGGTGCTCGATTGACTTGCGGATAGCCTCGGCGAGCGCCGGCGTGCCGCGAAGCGTGAACTGCTCTCCGGGATGGAGTCCGAACGCGTGCGAGATGTGGCGGTGCCCCGGTTCCGCCTCCGCGAATTCCTCGCGCCACTCCATCAGCCGGCCGTCGCTTCCGATCTGCGGGCCGGCCAAATTGGCCAGCTTTTCGCGAGCCTCGGCGGTGAAGTCATCGGAGATCCCGAGCTCGTCCGCGGCGCCGAGGACATTCGTGAAAAGGTCCCAGACGATCTGCTGGTCCATCGCCGGGCCCATCGTGATCCGGGCCCGTTCCATGTCCTTGGTTAGAAAGATATTCTCCGGGGATGTCGACGGCCCACTGACCAGCTCTCCCGTGCGGGGGTCTTCGACAAGCCAGTCTAGGAAGAACTCTGCGGCTTCCTTCAGCACGGGATAGGCCCGCTCGCGCAGGAAGACATTGTCTTGGTTGAACTGATAGGCCTCCCAAAGATGCCGCGAAGTCCAGGCTGCGCCGGCTGGCCACATGCCGTACTGAGCGCGCCCGATCGGGCTCGTCCACCACCAAGCGTCGGTCGTATGGTGAGCGACGAAGCCGCGCGCGCCGTAGTGATCTCGCGCGGTCTTTCGGCCTCGCACGCGAAGGTTGTCGAGCAGGTCCCACAGCGGCTCTTGCATCTCGGACAGATTCGTCACGTCTGCCGGCCAGTAGTTCATCTGGATGTTGATGTTGATGTGGTAGTCGGAGTTCCAAGGAGGGGCGATCTTGTCGTTCCAAATGCCCTGCAGATTCGCGGGCATCGTGCCCGGCCGCGACGATCCCATCAGCAGGTAGCGGCCGAACTGAAAGTAGGTTGCCAGAAGGTCTGGATCGGACCCACCCGCACGGACGGCCCGCAGGCGCGCATCGATGGGATTCTGGCGTTTTTCCTCACTGCCCAGTTCGAGCGCGACGCGATTGAAAATCGCTGTGTGATCCGCCACGTGCGCATCGCGGAGTGCGGCGAAACCGGCGTTCTCCGCCGCCTCGAGCCGTCCGGCCGTCTCGTTGCTCGGCTCGTCTCCCCGGTAATCTGTTGCGGCGGCGAGAATCAGAGTGACCGCATCGGCTGCGCTGATTCGCAAGGACTTGCCGTCGGCCCGCACAGAGCCGCCCTCGGCGTCGGCCCTCAGCCGCGCTTCGAATCGCACGCCGAGCTGCTGTCCTTCGTGGCTGGCGCGGCCCCGCATGAGAAGCTCGCTGCCTGCGGCCGTTGTCGTGGCATCGGCCGGCCGGTCTAGGCGCACCGTCGTCGAGATCGCCCCCGGCTGGTCTGCCTCGGTGCGAACGACGAGGACATCGTGCGGCGCGCTCGAAAACACCTCTCGGCTGTACCTGACACCGCCCTCTGTCCATTCGGTCCGCGCGATGCCGGTTTCCAAGTCGAGTTCCCGCCGATAACTGGCCGGGTTCGGTGAGTGGGCCGAATCAATCCACAGATCTCCGAGGGTCTGATAGCCCTTCGGGAAGATCCGCTCTCCCATGATCGTCTCCTCGATCATGCGCTCCGCCTCGGCATACTTGCCGTCGAAGAGCATCTTGCGGATCTCAGGGAGGTGGCGGAACGCTCCCGCGATATCGCGTTCCTGCGGCGCGCCCGCCCAGAGGGTGTCTTCGTTGAGTTGGATTCGCTCGGTCCCTGTGGCGCCGAACACCATGCCTCCGAGCCGTCCGTTGCCGACGGGAAGGGCCTCGACCCACTCTGCGGCCGGGCCGGAATACCACAGCAGCGGCTCGGACGAGAGCGGGAGAACGACGAGGAACGCGAGAGCCGACAATCTCATAGGAGACTTGGAGAATACCAAGCTTGAACGTTCTTCCGGGGAGCGCACAGAAATCCCCTTGCGGCCCAGCGGAATCGTTTCCGCGCAACTTGTCCGAGCGGTCGCGCTCGAAGGCTCCCGAGGGCGGCCAGAAAGGGTCTTGGCCGAACTCGCGCCGTTGGCAGCTCTGGGCTGTGATGGCGCGCCCGGTTCAGTACAATCTTGACCACAGGAGATCCCCATGATTCGATTCGTTGCCCTCGCGCTGCTTTCCGTCGCACTTTGCGGAGCCCAGCAACTCAAGATTCTCGTGGCCGGGCAAAATCCGGAAACGATTGCGGACTGGCAGACAGCCTCCGACAAGGTGAAGCTCGTGCGCGTCACCTCTGAGACCGCGATGGGCGAGATTGCCGATGCGGATGCTTACATCGGCAACATCTCGCCCGAGCTTGTGAAGGCGGGCAAGAAGCTGCGCTGGGTGCAGACCCTCAGTGCCGGTGTGGAGCAGGTGCTGCACAAGTCTGGGTCCGATGCGCTGGCGAGCAGCGACATCGTGCTGACAAACAACCAGATCGTGCAGGGACCTGAGATTGCCGATCACGCCATGGCGCTGCTGCTGGCCCATACGCGCTTCCTTCCGACCTATATGCAGCGCCAGGCCGACGAGAACTGGCAGGGTAGGCCCTATACCCTTGTCGAACTGAACGGCAAGAACGCCTTGGTCATCGGCATGGGTGGCATCGGCCTGCAGATCGCCATCAGGGCATGGGCGCACGGAATGAACGTTGTCGGCGTTGATCCAGAGGACATTGCCTATCTTCCGTATGTGGACAAGATCGTCAAGCCGGACATGCTCGACAGCGTGATTGGTGACGCCGACGTGGTCTTCATGGCGGTTCCCCATACTCCGGCCAGCCACAGGATGATCGGTCCGAGCCAGTTCGATGCCATGAAGCAGGGAGCGTACTTCATCGCGGTGAGCCGAGGTGGCACGTATGACCTCAGTGCGCTGGTCAAGGCGCTGGATTCCAAGAAACTTGCCGGGGCGGGGGTGGATGTCACGGATCCCGAGCCCCTGCCGAAGGGCCACGCCCTGTGGAAGATGGACAACGTCATCATCACGCCGCACATCGCCGGACGGTCCGACATGGATCGCGGGCGCATGCTGGGCATCGTCAAGTCCAATATCAAGCGGTTCGCGGAAGGGCAGCGGCTCTATAACGTCGTGGACAAGCAAAAGGGTTACTAGCTGGCGCCACATCAAGCCGGCCTGAGGTGGATCTATCCCATGTCCCTGCGCACTCGATCACAAGTCTTGGCGGTATGCCTTGCAGCCGCGTGGCTGAGTTGCGGCGCGGTTCCTTCGCAACCGATGCCGCCAAATGTCGTTCTGATCATCTCGGATGACCACGGATGGACCGACTACGGATTCATGGGCCACGACACGGTCCGAACGCCCGCCCTTGACCGTCTCGCGTCACAGTCGATGGTCTACACGCGGGGGTACCTTCCGTCGCCGCTGTGTCGCCCGAGCCTGGCCACGATCGCTACGGGCCTGTATCCGCACGAGCACGGCATTACCGGCAACGACCCGCCAGGCAAGTGGCCAGAGGGCGCCCGCAACCCCGAAACCCGAGCCGCCATGGAGCAAGTGTTTGCCCAGAACGCGAATGCAGCGGAGCTTCTAGCACGTTCCGGATATGTCAGCCATCAGTCCGGCAAGTGGTGGGAAGGCAATCCGCTCGATCACGGCTTCACTGCCGCGATGACCCACGGGGATGTGACCCGCAGGGGCAGGCACGGCGATGAGGGCCTTGTGATTGGCCGGGAGGGCATGGACCCGATCTTCGATTTCGTCAGCGGACGGGAGCAACTGGTGGAGGGCGGCGGTTCCACTCCTCCGCCATTCTTCCTGTGGTACGCGCCGTTCCTGCCCCACACGCCGCATGACCCGCCGGAGCGCTTGCTGGCCAAATATCGGTCCCCGGACCGAGCCGAGACGGTAGCGAAATACTACGCCATGGTGGAGTGGCTCGACGAGACCGTTGGTGAGCTGTGTGACTACCTCGACGAGAACGGACTGTCTGAAAACACGCTGGTGATCTACTTGGCAGATAACGGCTGGATCTCCGCCGAAGACAGCACCGAACAGCCGAAGATGCGGGCCAAGATGTCTCCTTACGACATGGGTGTCAGGACACCGATGATGATTCGCTGGCCGGGCAGGGTTGCTCCGGGCCGCGACGATACCACTCTGGTCAGCAGCGTCGACATCGTGCCGACCGTGCTTGCGGCGGCGGGCGTAGAGCCACCAGAGAATCTGTCGGGAGTGGATCTGTTGAACGAAGCGGCGCGATCCGCCCGCGACCGTGTCTTCGGGGCCACATTCGCCCACACGGCTGTGGACATTGCGAGCCCGGTCGCGAACCTCAAGTACCGCAGCGTGGTGCGCGAGGACGGTTGGAAGCTCATCTTTCCGTACGTGCCCAACCAGGACGTGACGCTGATGATCCGCGGGACGATAGCTGATTGGATGCGATTCGATCCCGAACTGTATAACCTGGCCGAGGATCCGTTAGAGACGGCGGACTTGGCGGGAGAGCGGCCGGAGCTGGTAGAAGCCTTGCACGCGAGCCTCCAAGAATGGTGGGAAGTGCCTGAGTAGCCCAGGCAGGCGGATGAGTCCAATCCGTTGGCGTGCGTTCGCCAAGGGCCAGCTTCATGTCGATGGGGGACTGCAGACTTAGGTCAAGGCCAGCGACCGCCTAGCTATAGGTGCCTCTCCCGCCTTGTGGAGCAGTTCGCCGCGATCAACGCCCATTCTCGGTGTTTACGATTCCGGGGAAGCGGACCGCGATCCATCATTCCTAGGCAAGTCCTCCTCATGCTGGGTGGCGCTGTACGATGGGCCTCCAACGCAACGCCAGCCGGACTGCGTCAGATGTTTCCGTCAGCGGTCTACGCCGCGCAAATGCAGGAAGCTGCGCAACAAAGGGCCTCTTGCGCAAGTTAAAGCGGCGCAAAGGAATCGATGTTGCGCAATCTGGCGAGGGGCAGGACTGCGCTATCCGAGTGCACCGGCTTGGCCAGTCGCGTCGCGCTGTCAGCGTGGTTCCGTGCCATCGGCTGCGGATTGCCGGACAACGATCAAACCGCCTTTTTGGCCGGAGATTGCCTGAGTGGATCCGTCGGGCCACGACACGTGCACGCGCTCGGCCCCACCGCTATCGCCGAGACCGAAGTGGAGATCGTCCGCGTTCGACGAGAGATAGCTCCCGGCGCTCGCGCGAAACCCACGTTGCTCCCGCCCGTCCCCTGTGCGGACGCGCACTGACGCCCCAATGGCATCGCGATTCGAGCCTGCTCCTTCGAGCCGGATCGTGACGCTGTGACCTGCGTCTGATTGATTGCGCAGGATCAGCGCATCGCCGTCGTTGACATTGACCACCGCATCTACCCTGCCATCTCCATCTAGGTCGCCGAAGGCTACCCCTCTGGCGGCTAGGCGTCGTTCGAAGGCAGGGCCAGCCTTCGAGGAAGTATCGAAGAATCGCCCGAACAGGTTGCGCGCGAGCAGTATCGGCTCCTCGTGCGCGAGGGCCTCGTCTGAGCGCTCGATGTCGTCCATCACATGGCCTTGCCCCACGAGCAGGTCTCGCCAGCCGTCGTTGTCGAAGTCGACGAGTCCCATTCCCCAGCCGGACCGCAGCTCCGAGAGCGAAGCGATCCCGCTCAGCTCGGACACTGGCTCGAAGCGGTCGCCCAGATTTCGATAGAGCCAGTACCCCTGTCGGCCCAGGGCATTCACGAGCAGATCAGGCCGCAGGTCGCCATCAAAGTCTCGCCAGACCACGCCCATGCCGGCGTAGTCACGCCCCTCAGCGTCGTATGCAGCGCCGAGGGGGATCGCCACCTCCTCGAATCTCGCCCCGCGCTGGTTGAGAAAGAGCTGCTGCGGGTACGAATCGTTCGCGACGAAGACATCGACCCAGCCGTCACGATCGAAGTCATTCAGGGCGACGCCAAGGCCCTTCCCGGGGTGGTCTGCAACGCCCATCCGGGCCGAGGCATCCTCGAATCGCCCATCGCCCAGATTGCGGTAAACCTTGTGCGCGACCGGTCCGAATTCCCGGGGATGGCAATACGAGAGTCGGTCCGGCCGACCTTCCCCGCAGGGCTTGCTGGTTTCAAAGCTCCAGTCGAGGTATTGCGCCACGAAAAGGTCCAAGTGACCGTCGTTGTCGAAATCGCCGAAGGCCGCACCGGCCGACCAGCCTTCGCCTGCAACACCTGCTGCTGCGGACACCTCTGTGAACTCGCCGCTGCCATCGTTCCGGAAGAGAAGGTCCGGGCCGAAGTTCGTTACGAACAGATCCGAATCTCCGTCACCGTCGTAGTCGGCCACGGCCGCGCCCATTCCGTAGCCGCGGCCGGCCACTCCCGCCGATTCGGTCACATCTTCGAACCGCCAATCTCCCAGATTCTTATAGAGGCGGTTCCAGAAACGCTCGGCAACCTTCGCGGGGCTATTGACATCGCTCACGTTCGATAGGTCGGCACCGTTGACGAAGTAAAGGTCCCATAGGCCATCTCCGTCGTAGTCGATCAGCGCGACTCCGGCACCCATCGCCTCGACGAGATATTTCGGAGGCTGCTTCGACGCGACGTGATGGAACGAGATCCCAGACTCGCCAGTTACGTCGCGAAACCGCAAGTCTGCGGTCAGAATGCAGGGCAAGAGGCAGGCGAGGAGGATCGGCAACAAGAACAGCCGAACCCGGCCGGCTAGATGGACGGGCCGATGGCTTGTCGGGCGCGTTCCACTGGGGGCGTTAGTTTGCTCGGCTGCAGGGTTGCGCTGCACTGCGATCTACACCACTCTCACAGGGATATTCTCGTGCATTGGATGCTGAACGCTCGCGATGTGTAAATTCCGGAGCAATGGCTTAGACTGGGTTGCTCGCGTTCGCAGAACGTGTTCACCGATGGCTTGGGCAATGCTATGTGTGCGCGGCGATCACATAGCGGCGCTAGTCGGCGCGATGTTGTGTCTAGCGACGTCCGCCCACGCAGCCGAGACCCGGGTGGCAGTTGCAGCCAATTTCCGCGATGCCTGCACTGAGATCGGCCGAGCGTTCGAAGAGGCGACCGGTCACCGGGCGGTGTTTAGCTTCGGACCTACAGGGCAGCTGTATGCACAGATCGCGCAGGGGGCGCCATACGACATCTTTCTTGCGGCCGACCGAGCGAGGGTCGAACGCGCTCTAGCGGAAGGTCTCGCCGTCGAGGGCAGCAGACAGACCTACGCCTCAGGCCGGCTCGTGCTGTTCAGCATGGATACTTCCTTGGTAACCGGTCCTGAAACGCTCACAGGCGCGGGTTTCGAAAGATTGGCCATCGCTGAGCCAGCCATCGCGCCGTACGGATTGGCTGCGATTCAGGTGCTGCGTGCGCTCGCCGTGTATGACCGCATCCGGGACAGGGTTGTGCGCGGACAGAGCGTGGCGCAGGCGTACCAGTTCGTGCATAGCGCCAATGCCGATCTGGGTTTGGTGGCCCTGTCTCAAGTTGCCCTGCACGAGATGGGCTCGCGCTGGGTCGTGCCCGAGCACTTGCACGATCCAATCCTGCAGGATGCGGTCTTGCTGCGCCACGGCATTACCAATGAGGCCGCCCAGGCATTCTTGGAATTCTTGCGAGGTCCCCAAGCCGACGCCGTGCGAGCGCGATTCGGCTATGGCTTGGCGAGGTGAGCAGCTTGACCGATCCGAACAGCCTTTTGACGCCGATTTGGCTGACGCTCAAGCTGGCCACTTGTTCGACTGTCCTGCTGCTGTTGATCGGCACCCCGGCTGCTTGGTGGCTGGCGCGGTCGAGAGCCCGCTGGAAAGAAGCCATCGCTGCTGTCGTCGCGCTGCCGCTAGTCCTGCCTCCGACGGTCTTGGGCTTTTACTTGCTGATCGCGCTGGGCCCATCCGGACCGGGGGGCTGGTTGGCCGGGCTGGCCGGTGCGCGCACGCTCGCGTTCTCGTTCTTCGGGATCGTAATCGGCTCGGTGATCTACTCGCTGCCCTTTGTCGTGCAGCCCATTCGCAACAGCTTCGAATCGTTTGGAGACAGGCCGTTGGAAGTGGCGGCAACCCTAGGTGCCACGCCTTGGGATGCGTTCTGGTCCGTGGCCGTTCCGCTCGCGCGCCCGGGCTTTATCACCGGGGCAGTGCTTGGGTTTGCGCACACGGTCGGGGAATTCGGCGTGGTCTTGATGATCGGCGGCAACATCCCGGGCGAGACCAAGGTGCTCTCGATCGCCGTCTACGAGTTGGTCGAGACCCTGCGGTGGACAGAAGCCCACCTGTTGGCCGGCGGCATGCTTGTGTTCTCATTCGCAGTGATCCTGTCGATGATGGTCCTGCAGAAGCGGACGGGAAGCGGGGGTGCGTAGTGCTGGACTCGCATTCCATCGAGGCGGCCTTCCGAGGGCAACTCGGCGCCTTTCGCTTGGATGTCGAGTTCTCGGCACCTCTGCGAGGCATCACAGCGTTGTTCGGGCCCTCGGGCTGCGGCAAGACCACCATCCTGCGCTGCTTGGCCGGGTTGCGGAGAATGCCGGGACGGCTCAGCGTGTCCGGGCAGACCTGGCAAGATGATGCGTCCAACGTCTTTCTCCGCCCCCACCAGCGTTCTGTGGGCTATGTGTTCCAAGAGCCCAGCCTCTTTCAGCACCTCTCTGTACGCGAAAACCTGATGTACGGCTGGCAGCGGTCTTCTCGGACCGCATCGCATCCGCTTGTGGATTTCAGCGAGGTCGTGGAGTTGATGGGCCTCGCTTCGTTGCTAGACCGCTCGCCATCCGCGCTGTCCGGTGGGGAGCGGCAGCGGGTTGCCCTGGCCCGGGCCTTGCTGGCTCAGCCTCGGCTGCTGCTGATGGACGAGCCGCTGGCAGGCCTAGATCAAGTCGCCAAGGAAGAGATACTGCCCTACATCGAGACGCTGCACGAGAAGCTGTCAGTTCCGGTTCTCTATGTCAGCCACGATCTGCGCGAGGTCGCCCGGCTCGCTGACTCGATGATCGTTCTGTCGGCAGGGCGCAAAGTCTGCGCCGGTCCGGTCCAGGAGATCCTGGAGCGCTTGGACTTGGATCCCGGTGACGGGGAGTTCGAAGCCGGCGTGATTCTGGAGGCGCGAGTCTCTGGTCACGACCCCGACTTCCGCATGACTAGGTTGGACCACCACGGCCAGCGCATCGTGATCCCCGGTATTGACCTGGCTGTCGGAGAGTACGTCCGCTTGCGCATCCGCGCCCGCGATGTCGCATTGGCCGTGGCCAAGCCTGCCGCCATCAGTGTGCGCAACATCCTCAAAGGCACAGTGTTGGATACGGCGCAGGACCCAGACACGGCGTTTGCCGAGCTCTTGGTGGATGTCGGCGGCGGGCGACTGCGCGCGAGAATTACTCGAGACGCCCTTGAGGACCTAGGCTTGGAGGCGGGCAGTTCCGTCTATGCGTTGATCAAGAGCATTTCGTTCGATCGCCCTGTGATCGGGCGGGTCGCCCACGACTCCTGAACCGGCGCGATGCGCGCTCAGTCTGCGCTGACCCTCCCGAGCGCGGCCCGCGTCGCATCGAGCTCTGCCTTGTGGCTCTGCTCGTAGTGCAGTCGCAGCAGATCTTTGCCGTAGTCGTTCCCGTTGGGCGTGCGCGTCACGGAGTGGATGTGCTGCCGGGTCGGCTGGCGCGGCAGGTGGCGCAGGAAGATCGGGCGCTGGTGGTCGAACTCGATCAGGATGACCGGGCTGTGGACACGGTAGTAGAAGGTGCTCTCCGGGCCGAATTCGCCGATCCAGGCGAAATAGGTCCGGCCTAGGTGCTGCTCCACCTCGGCCATTTTCACCTTGGCGTGACCGTCGGCCATGTTTCCGACATATTCCTGCACCAAGGCGAGAAGCAGTTCGCGCTGTTCCGAGTTGAGCTGGCTGGCCTGCAGCCCGGCGTAGTCCAGAACGACGTTGTCGCTGAACGCCTCGGCTGCTGCGTTGTTGCCGGTCTTGGTGGTGGCGAGCACTGCCTTGGCCCGCTGCTCGTCCGTGAGCGATTGCACGAGTTCGAGACCGCGTCGCTGTTCGTCCTGCATCACCGACACGCCCTTGTACTTGCCCGAGTCGGCGATCACCGGCTCAGAACCCATGAAGGTCGGCGTCATCACGACTTGGTCGCCCAGAACGAAGTAGTTGACGATCAGGTGGTGCCCGTCAAGCTGCCAGCCCCAAGGTTTGTCCTCGGACGGCTCGCCCATGAACGTGAAGTAATAGAACCATTCGTCCAGTTCTTCGAAGTTGGAGGTGATCTCGCCCAGCGTGTAGTTCAAGCGCATGATGTCGCGGCTCCGTTGGAAGCCCTTCGCGCTCAGCCCGGCCTTCATCAGGGCGTAGGCAGCTTCGCGTTGCCGCTCGTCCAACTCCGTGAACGACACCCCCTGCCGGGGCAGGGAGTGCTGGTTCGCCCAGCGGCGCCACTCCGAGTCATCGACCGGGAATTGCGCCTGGCCGCGCTGCTCGTCAGTCAGGGTCGCCAAGAACGCTCGGGCGGCGTCCAGGACGGGCTTGGTGGAGATTCCGGTCGAGCGGACGGAGAAGAGCCCTGGCTCCACCTTGCCATTCGTTGTCGCGCCAACGAATTGCTGGGCAAGCGCCGCTTGCTCGGCTTGGGCGAACCGGTTGCCGCGGTAGCGCCGCTGCGGCAGGGCGGTGGTGACCACCAGTCCGGCTGCCACAAGCGCAACGAAGGCAGTCAAGAGGTGGAATCGTCGTGAACGAAGGAGTTCCATGGTGCCCTACAACGATACAAGACTGTTCGCCCTTCTGGGTACGCCCAGTCGGGTGCGTTCGACCAGGGTCGGTTCGGACCGATCGCGTTGCGTGCCCGGAGCGTGCGCATTCCGCCTGCGATCCGTGTGGCTAGAACGGTTTGTATACTTCGCGCTCCAAATCAAGGCTCAGATTGCTAGGCTAAATGACCGTGAGAGTCCTAATCGCCACATTGTTCGCCCTTGCCATGCCGCTAGCTGCTGACCAGCGGCTCGGCGTGATCGAGTTTCCCAACAGCGGAAGCGCCGAGGCGCAGGATCATTTCCTGACCGGTGTGCTGCTCATGCATAACTTCGAGTACGACGACGCGGCTGCCGCCTTCCAGCGGGCGCACGAAACGGACCCGAGTTTCGGGATGGCTTATTGGGGAGAGGCTTTGTCGCATTACCGGCCTGTCTGGGGCCGCGAGGACTTGGCCAAGGGGCGGGCCGCACTTGCTGGCGTTGCCAAGGCGAAGCGGCTGACGGAGCGCGAGCGCGGATATATCGACGCGGCTCGTATTGTGTTCGGGGAAGGCGAAAAGGAAGATCGCTGGCAGCGGTACTCGAATGCCATGGAGCAGCTGTATCGAGCGCATCCAGAGGACCGCGAGGCAGCCAGCTTCTATGCTGTGTCCCTGTTCGGAACGACAGGCAGGACGCGGGACACCCGGACCTACATGCGGATCGCGGCGATTGCCGAGGATGTCTATCTCGAGAACCCGGACCACCCGGGCGCTCTGCACTACCTGATTCACTCCTTCGACGATCCAGTCCACGCCCCGCTGGGTCTTCGGTACGCCCGCCGGTACTCCAAGGTGGCTTCGTCCGCGCCGCACGCGCAGCACATGCCAACCCACATCTTCTTGGCGCTAGGCATGTGGGAGGAGTGCGTTTCGTCGAACATTGACTCTTGGGAGTCGTCCGAGGCCAGGGTCAAGCGCTTGGGCCTTGGCAGCGATAATCGGGGCTACCACGCGCTGTGGTGGATGCAGTACGGCTACCTGCAGATGGGCCGTTTCGACGAAGCGCGCCAGCGGCTGGCCGTGGTCGAGCACGATGCCAAGGTTTCGGGCACTCGGCTGGCCCGCGGCCATCACGCCTACATGCGCTCGCAGTTCTTGATCGACACCGAGCAGTGGGACTTGGATTTAATGCCAGTCGAGGCGGAGGGCATCGATGCCCGGGCGTGGGGCTCTAACGCCTTGGCAGAGGGGATGCGCGCCGTCAAGACCGGTGACAACGAGGCTGCCGAGCGCTGGCTTGCCAGGCTACGCGACTATTCCGCCAAGCACTCTGATCGATCCCGCTCGCTGCCGATCGTGGTGTTGGAACTTGAAGGTTTGCTCTTGCTTGAGAAGAAACCGAAGGCCGCCGTGGAGAAGCTCCGCGAGGCGGCCGCCATGGAGGAAGGGACTGCCTTCGGGTACGGCCCGCCGTTTCCCGCCAAGCCCGCGTTCGAGCTGCTTGGCGACGCGTTGCTCGGCTTGGACCGTCCCGGAGAGGCGGCCCAAGCGTATCAGACCTCTCTAGATCGCGCGCCGCGGCGCGCCCTGTCTCTGATGGGGTTGCGCAAGGCTGCCAAGGCGACTGGGGACAGCGAGACCGTCGCGCGCATGGACGCCGAACTCAAGGGGCACGGGAAAGGGAAGTCATGACCCGGGGCCTCGGTGATAGGGCCGAGTCCTGCCTCATGCCGGCAAGTTGAGCGAAAGCGCACTCGCAACTTATTCGCAGGAAGAGATCTACCGCTTACAGTCCTCTCTGGATGGCGCCTGCGGCAGGCACTCTCTCTGACTCTTTCGCTAGTCCTCACTTTCCGAACAGTATTCTTCGGGATGACTAGAGCCGTCGCCGAAAGTCGTAACCGTTACCTCTGACCCACCAGCCTGAGAAATTCGTCTCGTGTCAAGCCAGCGTCGCGGATCAGTGCTCTTAGAAGACCCCGACCCAGTTCGCGGTGTCTTGGTACCGAGAGTCGCCTGCCAGTTGGCCCAATCAGGATCATATGGCTACCTTCCGTTCGGTCGAGGGAGAATCCGACCCGCGCGACTATCGTCGCGAAGTCGTCTCCCGAGAGAACAGGTAGCCGCACCGCAGTTTACGCTCGCACCTCGACGATCTGATACTCAGACGACGGGGGTAGAGCGGCGTCGTGCTCTCGCAGACTCGCCAGATAGCCTCTGATCGCTTCCCGCACGTTGTCGAGCGCCTCTTCCCTCGTCCGTCCCTGACTGTGGCACCCAGGCAGCGCTGGACAACTCGCCACCTCCCAGCCGTCCTCATCCGTCTGGAACACCACTAGCAGTCTGCGAACTTCGCCGTCGTCTTGGTTCGTGGCTCCCGGGTCGACGAAGGACGCGGGATCGCTACTCGCGTGTCTCTGTGTTCCGGCGCTGTCTCGCGAGCGTACTCGGCCCTCGAAGATGTCGAAGCCTAGTCGCGTGAGAATCCGATGCGCGTCTTGTGCTGTAAAGCCTATTGACGGCAAGCCGGTGACTAGCCGAACAACTTGCTTGATCGGGAAACGCCGTCCATGGAGTTCGAGGAAGTACTTGTTCCGCCCATCGATTGGGGTCGGCGACGCGTCCCGCGTAGCTCTGAGAATGTCGTTTGACGTAATCGAGAGCGCTGCGCCACGGAGCACGAATGTCATTCGGGAATCCTCCTTCTTTCCGTTACTTTCAAGCAGGATACCATTTGGCAGCCCGGCAGTCGAGCACGAGAAACTGCCGGTCGCGAGATGGCAACTTGCGTCACGGCTGTGCTGTCCGCAAGTTCGGCGACGTAGAGGCCAGCCGTAACGCGAGCAGAGCTGGCGTGAACGATGCGTCACCCGTCAACTGGGGTATTCGTCGTCCGCCGTCTCGACCGGGAAGCAGGATCGAGTTCAGCGCGGGTCAGGGCGTCCACCCGGCGTCATGCCCGAGGCGCCTCAGTGCACCTGCATCTTCGACCAGAGGTTGATCACGGCCACGCCGGCAACGATCAGGCCCATGCCCACGACAGCGGGTACATCCAGCTTCTCGCCGTGGACCAGCAACCCCAGCAGCGCGATCAGGACGATGCCCAGTCCCGCCCAGATCGCGTACGCGATGCCCACCGGGAAACGCTCCAGGGAGAGCGAGAGGAAATAGAAGGCCAAGCCGTAACCGGCCGCCACGATGACGCTGGGGCCCAGCTGCGGATTCTGGCGAAAAGGGTCAGTAATCCGAAGGAAAAGGGTCAGCGTTCTGGCCGAAAAGAATCACTGTTCTGACGAAAAGGGTCAGTTCGGAGCGCAGCGACGCTGACGGATCCTAGTATGCCATCAGGGAGGCACCTCCTTGCATGGATTCCCGGTTCCCGGGAAGATGGGACATCATCATCATTCTGTTCCTCCTGTGTCCGCGGCGGCCGCGTCGAGTGGCCGGGGCTGCGGCTCTGCCTGTGTCAAATTTGGGCGGGCAGGCGGGCTCCCTGGCCAGCCTCCGTTGCGCGCCCAATGTTGCTCACACCGCAGCAAGTGCTGGCGCAGGTGCTGCCAGTACTGTGGCGGGTAGGTTTGCGGGGTGGCGGCGAGCACCTCTTCCAGCAGTGGCTGGAAGTAGTGCAGGCTGCGAATCGGCAGCCCGGCCGGCTGTGCGAGCAGTGTGATGGACTTGCGCGCGCAGCCGAGCAGGATGGCGTTGCGGGCGGTTTCCAGCGGGACTGCGGAACTGTGCCAGTGCCGCGCCAGGCACTCGTCAGCGGAGTTGAAGCGGCCCTGCACGCAGCTGGGCTGCAAGAAGGCCTGGCGCACGCTGGCGACATAGTTGGCGGCGGGATCGGCCGCTGGGGCCAACTCGGAGTCGACCGCGGCATAGGGCCAGAAACGCGCACAGACGGTCAGCCGCGAGCGCCGGTGCTGGTTGGGAGCGGGCTCGATCCGGCAGACCCCTTGGCGCACCAGTTCCTGCAAGCAGCGCCCCACAGTCGAGTGGCTCTTGGCCAGCTGGCGAGCCAGCTCGGCCCGCTCGAACTCGAGCGTGCCGGCCGGGCGCCGGGCTCGCAGACACACGTGCGCGAAGAGTTTGAAGGCCGCGTCGGAGAGCACTCCCAGCGCCCGCTCGAAACCTTCCCCGGCCGCGAAGAACGCACCGGCCGAGGGCTTGATGTGGAAACGCTCTCTCATGTCGCGTCCTCCTGCTGGCGATCCTCTTGCAGGCGTTGCGCGGCCTGCGTCTTGCGCAGCGATTCCCCCTCCAGCGGGAAGCTGTGCGCCACGTGCACCAAGCGGTCCAGGATGCTGTCGGCCATGGTCGGATCGCCCATCTGCGCATGCCAGCTGGCGGGCGGCAGCTGGGAGGTCAGCACCGTCGAGCGCAGGTTGAAGCGGTCGTCGCAGATTTCCAGCAAGTCGCGCCGTTGGGAGTCGCTCAGCGGTGTCAGCGCGAAATCGTCCAGCACCAGCACGTCGGTGCGCGCCAGGCGGTCCAGCAGGCGCGGGAAGCTGCCGTCGGCGTGGGCCGCCTGCAGGTCCCGGAACAGTTGCGTGCAACGCTTGTAGAGCGCGCTGTAGCCGTCCCGGCAGGCCTTGTGCGCCAAGGCGCAGGCCAGATACGTCTTGCCCACCCCGGAGGGGCCGGTCAGGATCACATTGTGCTTGTTGCGCACCCAGCGCGAATCGTGCGCCAGGCTGACGAAGCGCGACCGCTCCAGCCCGCGCGGGTGGCGGTAGTCGACGTCTTCCAGCGTCGCCTGCATGTGCAGCTTGGCCAGCGCCAGCCGCCGCGTCAAGGCGCGGCTCTGCTTCCAGCTGTGCTGGGAGTCGACCAGCAGGCCGAAGCGCTCCTCGAAGCTCAGCTCGGCCGCGCCCGGGTCGGCCAGCTGCTGGCGGAAGGCTTCCGCCATGCCGTTGAGGCGCAGTTGGTAGAGTTGTTCCAAAATCGGCTCGATCAACATGCTGCGCCCTCCTTGGCCTGGCCGGCCCGCTGGGCCGCGGCGCGGAAATACTCCGGCCCGCGGATATTGCCGTGCTCGACCGGCGCTTGGGCCGAGACCTGCTCCGGCTCGCCGGGCTGGCTGTCCAGGCCGCGCTGCAAGATCTGCTTGACGCATTTGTAGCTGCACTCGCCGTGCGCCCGCGCGCGCTTGGCGGCCGCCTCCAAGCGCTGGCTGCCGTAGTGCTTGCCGAGCCGGATAATCCCCAGGCTGGGCCTGTAGGCCTCGCTCGGGTGTGTCTTGGAAGCCATCAGCTCGCGCACCAGCCGAGCCGTCTCCGGGCCGGCTTTTGCAGCCCACTCGACGATCCGTTCCGGCGGCCAGCCCAAGTGCTCGCGGTGGGCCTTGGGGCGGTGCTGCTCGATGGTGCTGTAGCCGCCCTTGCCGCGCTCGCGGCGGTGCAGCGCCACCCGCTCGCCGCGATGGAACAACTCCACGCTGTGCGCGCTGAGGCGCACGTCGACCTGCTTGCGCAGCAGGCTGGCCGGGGCCGAGTAGTGCCACTTGCGCACCGTCACGTGATGGTCCACGTTGACCCGCGCCGTCAGCCATGCGGCGAATTCGTAGTCGCGCTCCGGCAAGGCCAGCAAAGCCGGCCGCTCCAGGCTGGCGAACACGCTCTGGCGCGAGCCCGCGCGCTTTTGGAACGGCTTGGCGTTGTAGGCCGCCAAGCCCTCCCGCAGCGCCTCGTTCAACTCTGCCAGGCTGCAGCAGCGGCGCTGCTGCCGCAACAGCGGCGTGAGCAACTCCCGCTCCACCCCCAGCACGGCCGCCTCCACGGCCGCTTTGTCACGCGGTTTGCCCGCTCGCGCCGGCAGCACCGCCGCGCCATAGTGTTGCGCCAGTTCGGCGTAGCTGCGGTTGACCTCCGGCTCGTAGCGGTCGGCCACGCTCACGGCCGCCTTCAAGTTGTCCGGCACGAACACGCGCGGCACCCCGCCAAAGAAGCGCAGCGCGTTCACATGCGCCCTCAGGAAACTCTCCAGGTCCTGGCTCCGGCAGGCCTCGGCATAGGTGTACACGCTCAGCCCGAGCACGGCCACGAAGATCTGAGCTTCCCAACTCCCCGACGGCTCGTACACCGTCGCCGTATCGCCGGCGTAGTCAATGAAGAGCTGCTCGCCGGCCATGTGATCGTGGTGCAGCACCACGTCCTGACTCGCGCGCCACTGCTTGTACAGCGCGCAGAACTGACTGTAGCTGTAGCTGCGGCCCGGCTCGCTCGCCGCGCAGTACTCGCTCCAGAGCTGCTCCAGCGTGACGCGCTTGAAGCGGCGCAACTGATCGTGCACATGTGCAAAGTCTGGCTGGCTGTGCCTCGCTGGCCCAGCGGCCGACGGGTACAACTGTGCATACAACTCCGCATCGCTGGCGGCGGGACGGGCCAGCGGCCAGCCCAGCCCGGCTTGGCTGGCCCGTCCCAGCAAGCGCTGGATGGCCGACTGGCTCACCCCGGTGGCGCGGGAGATCTCCCGCTGTGTGTGGCCTGCGTCATGGTGCAGGCGCAGGATTTCCTTGATTGCAAACATGGCGATTGGTAGCCTCGGCATCGCGTGCCCTCCTGTCCTCTATGGGGACAGGAAGACACTTGCACCCGCCATCGTCGCCACGCTCTCGGCACTCGACCCCAAGCTCAGGCCGGTGACCCTTTTCAATCAGAACGGTGACCCTTTTCAATCAGAATACGCACCCAGCCGCGTGAACCCCTCGGCCGACTTGAGCGCGGTGGTGGCGGCGACTTCCGACGCGATGGCAATCAGCAGGTAGGCGTGATGCATAGATTTCACTCCTCAAGGTCGATGCCGGCGAGCACGTCGCCCTCCGGCACGCGGCGCAGCGGCGAGCCCCATGCCTGCTGGAACAGCTCCAGGATGCCGGCGTCGTGCGAGGGCAGAGGGACGCCTGCCGCCGTCCGCTCTGGGCCACTCATGATAGCGCCAGCACTCGGCAAGCTCCCAACTCGGGATGCCTGCGGCGTGCCGAAGCACCGCGCCCTCGAGCTTCGCTCCGTCGAACTGTTGCGTCGGGACGGGAGCGCCACCTGTTGAATTTCAGATAGATTCGTGCGGACTTTTTCAGATTATTTCCTGCTGTAGTGGAGAAATTTTTCAAGTAGATTCGCTACTGCAGGAGGGAGTTAAGGGCAATCAGCGGCGGTGCGGTCGGGGAAGGGAGTCGACGGCGGAGGTTTTCCGGAAGTAGAGATAGGCGGCGTGTTGTAGCCGGGTCGCGGGGGTGCGATCGGGCAGTCGATGGGGGTGAATAGGGACAGCTAGCGTGGCTGGGAGCGGCGCAGCAGATCGTTCCAGTCCTTGGCGCCGACCGGCCGGAGGCGGCTGCAATGGGGGGTGTGGCGGCGGAGGGAGTCGGCGGCTTGGTCGCCGGCGCGGTCGGCGTCGTAGGCACACAGGATGCGCGGTGCGCGGAAGGCTTGCAGCCAGGGCGGGAGAGAGGTCGCGATGCCGGCGGTGGAGGCGAGCAGGGTATCGGGTGGCAAAGTGGGAGCCAGCAGGCGGAGCGCGGCGAGGGCGTCGAGGGCACTCTCGACGAGCAGGATGGCATCGAGATCGTCGATGTTGGCCGGCAGCCAGAAGCCGCCACGGGCCTTGCGGGAGCCGGGCGCCATGCCCTTGAAGGTGCGGCCGTCGGGAGCCGGGCGGGTGCCGACGAGCTCGGCGCCGACGGGATGTTGGTGGCGGTCGCGACAGACGAAGACGGCGTTGCGGCGGGAATCGGCGTAGAGGATGCCCTCTTGGCGGCAACGCTCGAGCAGGGCGGGGTCGAGCCCGCGGGCGGTGGCCAGGAAGTCACGCACGGGGTCCCAGAGGCGGTCTGCGGGGGGTGGCAGGCGCAAGCCGTGGCGGCGAGCGGGCGGGGTGGCAGGCGCAGGCTGGGGGAGGCCGCCGTGGCGTTCGAGGAACTCGACGGCGGCGCGGAAGCGGCAGCCGCGCACGTGCATGACGAGATCGATGGCACCACCGCCGCCGCGCCCCTGGCGGTGGTCGAAGAACTGCGCGCCGCGGATGCTCAGCACGGAGCCGGGCCGCTTCCAGCGGGCCGGGTTGGCGGGATCCTTGCGGTAGCCGAGTTGGACGGCGAGCGGTTCGAGCGAGCCGTCGCGCACCTGCGCGGCGCGTTCGCGCCAAGGGTCGTTGAAGGGGGTCACAGGCGCACCTCGGCACAGGCCTGTTCGAGTTGCTCGGCGGAGACCTGGCGAGCCTGGGCGCAGGCTGCGGCGGCGAGGGCGAAGTGGGCGATGCGGTCGACCTGGCGGGGCAGGCCGCGCGAGGCCTGGAAGAGGGCCTCGAGGGCATTGGGCTCGAACAGCGGCAGGTCGCAGCCGGCCAGGCGCAGGCGGTGGGCGAGGTAGGGTTCGAGTTCGTCGCGGGCGAGGCCGGCGAGCTGGTGCTGCACGGCGATGCGCTGGCCGAGCGATTCGTGCACGGCCATGGCGAGGCGCTTGCGCAAGGAGGACAGGCCGGACAGCAGCAGGCACAGGCAGCGCTCGGCATCCATCTGGAAGTTGGTGAGCAGGCGGAGCTCCTCGAGCACGTCGTTGCGCAGGTTGTGGGCCTCGTCGATGATCAGCACGGGCAGCTGGTGGGCCTCGCGGGCGAGGCGGGCGATTTCCTCGCGCAGGGCGCGGAAGGCGGGAGCGCGGGAGCGCTCCGGCTGCAGGCCGAGTTCCCAGGCCAGGGTCTGGTACATGTCCAGCACCGAGCCGGTCGTGAGCGCGACGTAGGCGACGCGGAAGAGGCCGGGGTGCAGGCTGGCGGCGAACTGGCGGCAGGCGGTGGTCTTGCCGCAGCCGACCTCGCCGGTGAGCAGGCCGATGCCGCGCAGTTCGAGCAGGTGCTGCAGGCGGGTCTGGGTCTCGATGCCGGCCTGGGCGGGGAACAGCTCGTCGGTTTCGGCGGGGGTCTGGAAGGGGTAGCGGGTGAGGGCGAAATGCTGTAGGTAGGTCATTGCCGGGGAGGCTCCTGGGAGGTGTCCGGGCGCTCGAGCGCGCTCAGGCGCAGCGGCGGGGCCGGGGCGCTGGCGTCCGCGCTGCGGTCGTCGGCAGCGTCAGCGGCATCCTCGGAGCGCGGGTCGGGGGTGCGTCGGATGAGGGCGTTGGCGTGTGCGTCGAGCAAGGTCGCGCAGCCGGCCGCGCGGCCCTGGTGCAGGACCGGGACGGGCCGTCCGGGCGGTGCGGCGGGATCGACCAGCAGGACGATCCGCTGCCCGACCAGTTCGGCGCCCACCTCGTAGAGGCGGCCCTGGAAGCTGACGGTGCGGTCCTTGGCGACGCGGCGGCGGTGCTGGAAGCGGAAGATCGTGTCGAGCTCGTCGTCGGGCGGGGCCGGGCGCAGGCGGCTGGCGGCCAGCGCCCATTGGTCGAGCGGGGTGCGCTGGTGGTCGAGGCCGCGGTGGGGAGTGCGGTGGTACTCGCCTTCGATCCAGGCCCCGAGACGGCGGTTGAGGGCGTCGAGGCTGGCGCTCGCGGTCTCGTCCAGGGTCGGCAGGAACTGGGCTCTGCAGGTCCTGAAAAAACGCTCGATTTTCCCCTTTCCCTGCGGCGCGTAAGGTCTCGCATGGATCAAATGGATGCCAAGGCTGGCGCAGATCACGGACAGGTGGCGGGAGCGGTAGGAGGCACCGTTGTCGCAGTACAGTCTCTGCGGGACGCCGCGTTTGAGCAGGGCCTGGCGCAAGACGGGCAGGAACGCCTCGGCGCTTTCGGAGAAGGCGAAGGCGGCGTGCGGGATGACGCGCGTGGCATCGTCAATGACGGCCAGCAGGTAGGCCTTGCGCCGCCGCCGCCGGTCGTCGGGATCGCTGCCGACCTTGGGGCCATGCATGCAATCGGCCATCCACAGCGCGCCCGCGTCGGGGTAGCTGAAGCGGCGCCGGTCGCGGCCGTCGGGACGGTCCTTGGCCGGCCCCGTCAGGCCCTCTTGGCGCAGCAGGCGGTAGACCGTGGCCGGGGCCAGGGCGGTCGTCGCGGGCACGCTGCCGCTGGCCCGCGCCTGGCGGATCAGCGCGCGCACCGACAGCCGGCGGTTGGCCTCCTTGAGGCGCACCAGCAACTCGCAGACCGCTGGCGGCAGGCCGCGCGGCTGGCCGCGATCCTGGCGCCGCTTGGGGTACAGCGCGTCGAAGCCGCCGTCTTCGTACAAGCCCAGCCAGTCGCGGATGGTGGTGATGGCGACGCGCGTGCGACGGCTGCCGGGAATGGCGTGCGCGCGCCCGGCCTTGTCGCGGATCAGGGCCCAGCGCTGGGCCGATCCTGGCGGCAGGCACAGGATCTCCGCAATCACGCTGTAGCGGAACAGGGCGATCTCGCGCCGGAGGTCTGGGAGCTTGTCTGGCATGCTGGCGGGTCCTGGCGAGCCGTGCGGGCGGCCCGCTCTCCCGACTCTAGGCAGGCCGGCCGGGCGGCGAGCGGCCCGTCGCGTGTTGCACGGGCTGAGACGCCGGTTTGACCGCTGGAATCCGTCGCGAAAACCCGACCGGGACCGGCAGCACCGCCAGTTCTGTGGCCGCGACGGACCGCAGCGTGACCAGCACCGCAGCCGTGCCCAGAGCGCTCCCGAACGCCTCCACGGTCGGCTCCACACGCCCGCAACTCTCCGGCAACAGGGTCGTCAGCAGCGCCAGGCACAGCCGCACGCGCTCGACGCGCCGGGCGACCCAGCGCCGCGCCCCGGCCATCCCCACGTAACGCGACGAGTGCAGTCGCTTCCACCCGCCGCGCGGAAAGCCGGGCTGGACGGCCGCTCGGACCACCTGCTCGACCTCGGCCAATGTCCCGGGCAGGTGCGCTGCCAGACAGTCTGGCAACAGGCTCACCGTCTGCCCGCTCTGCGGGCATCGGAACCGCCGCACCCGCACGCCCTCGGGGATCTTGCGGGCGTAGCTGCCGTGGGGCCGCAGCTGGCAACCGCCCTGCTGGTGGAAGGGGCAGGCCGGCACGCTTGCATCGCGCCACGCCTTGCGGCTAATGTATTCCTCGACGGTGAGGTCTGTGTTGTAGCGAACTTGGAAAGCGCCGTCCACGGCCCGGCGAGCTGAGATCGCGCGGGCCACCCTATTGAACCGGGCCGCCTCCGCGCATGCAACCGCGCCGCGAACGGCCCGGTCCCCTGTCGCACCCGCACGGCGGCCACACAGCGCTTCAGCAAACCCTCTGCCGCTCCGGATTAATCCGATTCTTCAGCAATCCGGAATCGAATTAATGCGACAAATCCTCGCGTTGTTTCACTGAAATATTGTGAAAAACAACAGCCACCGAACCGGCGCGGACGGGACGAAGGCGGCCGAGAGGGCCTTGTGGGGTGGGGGCCTCGGGGCTTGGTTCTGCGGGGTTGGGGCGCGGTTCAGCTTACACTACCCGTTCCGGTATTGTATGCGGGAAACTGCCGGTTTTCCCGAGATGTCCCGGCCCGCACAGGTGCGGCTTCACGAATCATAAATGATTGCTAAAGAGGCACTTACAGTAGTATCTGCACGGCCATGAACGTCAGTGGACTCTGCGTGCCTGTTCCTCAAGGCAGCGCGAACGCCCAGAACCCCATCCCGGAAGCGATTGAGACAAACTGCCTGCCGCCGACCATGAAGGTCATGGGCGATGCCTTCCAGTCCTGATTGGCTTGGAAGTGCCAGAGCGGTTCACCGGTCTCGGCGTCTAAGGCGGCGAAAGCGCCGCTGTCTTCCCCGAAGAACACCAAGCCGCCTGCGGTGGACAGGACGCCTGAATAGGTTGTAGAGGCCCCGGTCTGAGGATAGTTCCAGACCGTCTCGCCAGTCTGAATGTCCAGCGCTCGAATATGCCGCTGGTTGGGCGAACCGTCCGCCAGCCGGAACGTCCCGCCCAGCCACGACTGCCCGCGTTGCCACGGCGTGTCGCCCTTGATATAGAGCATGCAGGACTCATGGGCCATCATGTAGAACAGCTTCGTTACCGGGCTGTATGCTGACGCCCACCAGTTGGTAGCACCGCGGATCGCCGGACAGACCGCGCTGCCCTCCACCGTGGGGTCACTCCCCGGAAGGACGATTGGGCGACCGTTCTCGTCCAAGCCCTCGGCCCATGTCTGCTCGATAAACGGCTCGCCCAGCAGAAACTCTCCCGTGACGCGATCCAGAACATATAGGAAGCCGTTGCGGTTGGCCTGCACAAGTAGCTTGCGGGGCTCGCCCCGGAATTCCTCGTCAATCAGCAGCAATGGCTCTTGAGCGTCCCAATCGTGCGTGTCGTGGGGCGTGAACTGGAAGTACCACAGAAGTTCCCCCGTCTCCGGTGTCAGGGCTAGCACTGAATTCGTGTATAAGTTGTCGCCGGGCCTGCGGTCGCCATTAAGGTCCGGGCAAGGGTTGCCTGTCGGCCAATACAGGACATTGAGTTCGGGATCGTAGCTGCCGGTAAGCCAGGTGGCCCCGCAGCCCCTCTCGAGCACCTCGGGATCGCCCCATGTCTCGGACCCCGGCTCCCCGGGCGCGGGGATGGTCCAGAAGCGCCAGGCCCGTTCTCCTGTTCCGGCATAGTAGGCGTCTAGGAAGCCCCGCAGGCCGGTGTCACCCCCGGAGATGCCGAAGAACACTAACTCTCCCACTACCAGCGGCGCCGCAATCGCTCCATAGTGGTCATGGGAGTCGGCCATCTCGACATCCCAGACAAGTTCCCCTGTCCAGCGGTTGAGAGCGATGGCGTGGGCGTGGTCTGTCACAGTGAAGAGTAGGTCGCCGCGGATCGCCACGCCGCGGTTTAGGCCGATGGCAGCGTCTCCCACCAATCCGGTGTTACGAGGTTGCTTGTACTCCCAGATTTGTCGACCGGTCACTGCGTCCAAGGCGAAGACTTGATTCACTCCGGTGATATACATCACGCCATCGATGACGACCGGAGTGCCCTCGATCATGCGCTGATCGGGCACGGGGAAGAACCACTCCGAGGCTAGGCGGCTGACATTGCCACGGTCGATCTGGTTCAGCGGGCTATGGCGATTGGCGGTGTTGCTCCCGTGATACGTGGGCCAGTCGACGTTCGGTTCGATCGCTGCGGGCACGTACGCCTCACCCTTGCGTCGCAACAGGTGAATCCGCCCATCAGGGGTGCGAACCTGAGCGTCGAATCCGCTTTCGTTGAGCAACTCGCCGCGCAGTATCGTGCCGTCGGAGAGTTCGAACTGCTCTTCCAAGCTATCGCTCGGCGCGTCTTCGGCCGGCGGCAGCGTGGCGAGAAATACGACCAATCGGTCGAGTTGCTCGTCTGGAAGCGCGAACGCCGGCATTCCCTTGTTGGGGACTCCGACGCGCAGGAACTGCGCCACCTCGCTTGGTTCGCGGGCTCTGACGAACTCGAGGATGCTGGGTCCGCGATTGGTGCCCTTGCCATCGCCTGCGTGGCACAGCACGCAGTTGTTGATGAAGACATCCGATCCGGCGTCGGCAGGCTGTTGACCGGCCGAATCGAGCCCAAGCGCGAGCAGGCAGGCTGCAATATAGGCGATTCTCCGCAGGGCAGAGCAGACCGGCCGTGGTTCGCTTGGAGTGGCGGGGACGGACATCGGCGGGTAGTCCTCCCAGCATACGAAGTGATCACGGTGGATGCGTTGGAGCGCGACGGAAGCGATGGGTTAGGGCGAGTAGTCTCAGTCTCGACCGAAGGTCAGGAACTCGTCAGCATGGGCTGTCTTCCGCAATCTGACATTGGAATAGCGGAACACGCACCTGTTCTCCCCAGGGCCTTGGGTGAGATGCCGCCTAAGCGGCTGCACAGATGCGACGACAGTTGGAGCTTGTCTGAGCACATTCCCTGCCGTTGCTCTGTCATACAGAATCGACAGGTATCGTCACGCTATATTACGCTGCAATTCATGCGGTTTCAGGCATTCCTAGAGGATCAGGTGTTCTCTCCGACGCTGATCGCGAACGCGCTGCGCACCACCAAGTCGGAAATTGCGGGCACATTGGGTCTCGGAAAGGATGCACTCTCTCGCGCATCTCGGATTCGAGCTCGGAAGACACAGGTCCGCCTGCGCCAGATGCTGGAAATTCTCAACCGCGTCGAAGCTGAGACCGGATCGCCACTGGCAGCCTATGCTTGGTTTCGCGGACAGCCTCTGCCGAGCTTCGGCGGCGCAACGCCGGATATGTTGGTGCGCGAGGGCAGGGCCGATCATGTCCATGCCTTTCTCGACCGGGTGACGGCCGGCGGCTATGCCTGATTCTCTGCTCTTCTGATGCGGTTCGGCGGGATTGTGTGCCGCGCACACAATCCGCGTTGGTCTTGGGATCCCTTGTCTGGCGAGGGAGCGCGACGTTACGCCGGGCGCTTCAACCGGCGCGGGACTCCAGCGCTCTATTCGTCCCTTGCCCCGCTCACCGCGATACGCGAGGCGCAACCGCTGGGACGATCGATGCAGCCACTCACCCTCTGCGCTTACGAGGTCGATGCTGAGCCCGTCTTCGATGCATCGGATGAAGCAGCTTGTCGGGCTCTTGGCGTGAGCTACTCCGAAATTGCATGTCCGACTTGGGAGTCGGAAATGTTGGCTGGCGTGGTGCCTGCGTCGCAGGCTCTTGCGGACCGCCTCAGACTTCGTTACATCGTTCGATTAGAGTTGTCAGGAGTTTGGGCTGAGGCTGCGGATGGGAGGGGCTGCGAGGCCAGCCGCTGGCTGTCATCGCTAGACGGGAATTCGTAGACCAAGCGCAACTGGGTTCCGGGAAACACGGTGCGCGTTTGGTTCAACTCGGCCAGCAACGGGGCCAGCGCCGCGTCTTGGGCGCGGCTGGCTTGGTGTAGCAGGCGCACTGTCAGCGTGCCGGCCGCCGGGTCCGGCAGCAAGCTGGCGTCGCTCTGGAAGAGCGCCTTGAGCAGGCTGCGAGCGGTCTCGGGATTGTCCAGCTCCGGGGCCAGCACCGCCGCCATGCAGGTCTCGGCGCGGTAGGCCAGCATGCGCAGCGTCTGCATCAGCTGGCGCATTGGCGCCGGCAGGGCTTGCAGCTTCTCCGGCTCCGACAATTCGCCCGCCAGCATGTGCTCGTCGGTCGCTTGGCGCGCCAGCTCAAAGCCCTGCACCAGCTCGTCGCAAGCCTCGATCTGCTCATCCAGCTGGCGTGCTCGGTCGGTCTTGGCGCTGGGCTCCGAGGCCCGCTTGCGGCGCAGCTGTCCGACTTTGTCACGAGCCTGCTTGAGCGCCTTGTTGATCGCACGCCAGGCCGGGTTGACCACCCAGGTGTCGTCCTGCACCGCCACCAGCGCGTGCTCGCACAGGCTGTCGAGGCCGAACTCGGCGCGCATGTACTTGAAATAGTTCTCTTGCGTCCAGCGTGAACGCAACAGGCCCGCCACCTGCTCGGCCGCCAGGCTGGGATGGGTGGTCACCAGCGCCGGCTGGCGCTGCGTGTCGCTGGGCGCGCCGGCCAACTGGCGCGGCTGGCGCGCTTGGCCGCCCTTGCCCGTGCCGCGCAGGCGGCGCTCGATCCAGAAGCGGATCTCGCGCGCTTGGCAGCCTGCCCCCAACTCGACCGCCCGCTCGGCCAGCCGGCCCTCTGCCACGGCCTCGCCCAGCGGCGTGCGCAGCGGGATCGCGGCCGCCCCGAACTCGCTCTGCGGCCAGCGCTGGGCCTGCGCCCCCTTGCGCCAAGTGACCACCGCGATGCCCACCTTGCGCAACTCCCGGAACAACTGCGGGCTCCAGCCTTCGCGGTCGAACACCAAGGTCAGGCGGGGCTCGCTGTCCGCTGCGGCCCGCTCTGGCAGTAGCCCCAACTGGCGCAACTGCGGCACGATGCCACTCCAGATCTCGCGCACCATGCCATCGTCTACCTGGCGGTGCAGGCACAGCAGCGGTGCCCCGCCCAAGGCCTGCACCCAGTAGCTGACCGCAGCCGGCAAGGCCAGCCGCTGGCGCGTCACGAAATGTTTCGCCAGCCGTCCCTGACCGCTGTAGACCTGCACATGGCCATCGACGAACAGCGTGGCCATGGCCTCCGGCTCGGCCGCGCTCCAATCGCGCGCCAGCGCCCCGATCCAGTCCCCCAGCCCCGCGCACTCCGCCAACTGGCGCGTGCGGCGGCGCAGCGTGCGCGGGCAGGGGCAGCGGTCCAAGCCCAGCAGCGCGCCCCACTCGCCGGGCTGCTGGTAGCGCAGCCCTTCGGCGTTGCGCACCCGGCCCAGCAGCAGCAAGGCCCACAGCAGCAGCAGCGAGGGCAGCGAGTAGAAGCCCTTCGGCAGCGCCAGCAAGCCGACGTGGCGCAACAGGCCTTGGCTTAACAGGGCCGGCAGGGCGGTCAGCACGCCGGCCCCGCTGACGGCCTCGGCCGCAGCGAACTCCGGGGCGCGCCCGTCGAGCACTCCCAGGCTGGCCGCCACCCGTCCCTCGCTGTCGTGGGCGGCCCGCCCCAGCACGGCCTGGGCGTCGCGCCGGTTGCGCTCTTCCTTGCCGGCCAGCACGACCTCCCCACGGGCCTCACACGCGTCTGCTGGTTCCGGCTGCGGCGCTGGTTCCGGCTCCGCTGCTGGTTCTGGCTCCGCTGCTGGCGCGGGCTCCGATACCGCTTCGCAAAGTCCCCCGGCCGGGCTCGGCGAGGCCTCTGCGGCGGCCTCTGCCGAGCGCCGCGGCGGGCACTGGCTGGCGGGCAGAACGCCTGCTTGGGTGTAGCTCCACAGCGTCGAGGAGCTCACCTGCAGTTGCTTGGCCACACGGTACAGGCTGTGCCCGGCCTGTAACAGTTCGGCGGCTTTGGCCAGCACTCCGGGATCCTCGATGCCGTGCCGCCGACGGGCTTTGCGCGGCGGCACGAAGTTGCCTTCGCCACGCTTCCGCAGGCGTGCTTTGGCACGCGCCACCGTGCGCGGGTTGAGCGCGAAGGCCTGAGCTAGCACGGTGTGCGTGGCGAGGCCAAACAGGGCGCAGCGAGCCAGGCACAGATTGCGCCCGAGCTTGTCGTCGGCGGCATGCGAGGCGAACGGCAGGGTGAACACGAAGTAGACGAAGTCGTGGTCATCGCGGAACAGGCTCAAGGAGTTGCCCAGAGGCAAGGACTGGCCCGGCAGCAGGGCGAGGGCGGGTGCAAGGGGGGAGTCCTGAGGAGTGGCTTCGGCGACAGACACTAGACAAATTATATCGCAAGATACAAGGGCTTGTCAAGCCCGCCAATCTGAGCGGAAGCACCCCTAAGCCCTAACCCGTAGAGCAGTTACAGCGCAAACCCACATCACGCTAGCTCGCCCCATGTAACGAAGTCTGCGCCTGGTGTCGGCGGGCTATGTGGGCCCGCGGGTCCGAGGGTTTGCTCCGGGGAGCAGTGCCGAAGAACACAATCTAGTAATGTGGCGCTGGACTTCCAGCCGGCCGGTTCGCGTGGTCCTGATCGATGATGAGGGTCGGCTCTCCAGAGGCCGGATTGATTGATCGGAATTTGCGCCAATCCCCGGCCTGTCGGCCGAGCGAAGCCAACTCGGAATCTCGCTACTGGAAGTGATGAGCGCAAGTGGCGGGCGATTCGCGCTGCCGCGCCTGCCTAGCGCGGAGTCTCCGAATGAGGAGCATGCCAACCGCTTCCCAAATTGGGTAGTGACCAGCCACGAAGTGACCAGCCACGAACGGCCCTGATCGTGGCTGGTCACTAAACTAGTGAGCGGCAGGGCTGGCCGCGGGTTCCCGATTCGGTGGCTGACGGCACAGGTGCGACTGCCTCAAGGCGAGAAGATCCCTGCCATGGGCGAGCAGAAATTCAACCGCTGGCTTGCGTTTCTTACTGCGGCGATCTTGGCTGTGGCCAGCGGTCTGTCCTGCGGAGTTTCCACCGACGACCAAGTCGAATCGGAAGCGCCGAGCAACCGGTATCTCTTGCTCGATTCCCGAATTGTCGAGTCCGTGTCAAACGCTCGGCTGCGCATCGGCTCAGTGAGCAAGCACGAGCAGAATCCGCTGCTGCGCGAGGACAAGCCTTGGGAACCTAGGTTCGATAACGTCTACGCCAACGTGATCTACGACGAGCAGGAAGGGGTCTATAAGTGTTGGTACAGCCCGTTCATCGTCGACGAGCGTACGACATCCACCCCGATTGACGAGCGCACGCCTGAGCTCCACCGCTACATGTCGGTCACGCCGCGCGCCCGGGAGATGGGCGTCTGCTATGCGGTCTCCAAGGATGGCATTGAGTGGACCAAGCCTGAATTGGGCCTGGTGGAGTTCGGCGGAAGTACCGCGAACAACATTGTCATGCGCGGCGAGGACATGCGCGGTATGTTCTACGGCCCGCACGGCGCCGGCGTGATCAAGGACATGCGGGAACCCGACCCCGCTCGCAGGTACAAGATGTTCTTTCGCGCGCAAGAGATGGCCGTGGCATTCTCCGCCGATGGCGTGCGTTGGAGCGCTCCGATCCTAGCGCCCCAGATCGAGGCGCCGGGAGATACCCACAACAATGCGTTTTGGGACCCGCGATTGGACAAGTACATCGGGTTTACGCGCTTGAAGTATGGCAGTCCCTCCGTGCGCCAAGTGGGCAGAACGGAATCGGCCGATTTCGTGGAGTGGACGAAGGCCGAGGTCGTCCTAGAAGGTGTGGACAGACGCCTGCAGACCCATGACATGGTCGTCTTTCCAGTGGGGGACGTGTACATCGGGCTGCTCGGCATGATGGATTTCCCGGATGCCGACGACACTGCCAGTACGAAGCAGCACATCGAGCTGGCGTGGAGTCCGGACAGCAAGCAGTGGCATCGCATCGAGCCCGGGCGTGCGTTCATCGATCACTCCGACGGCACGGAGATCGAGTACGGCCGCACGCCCTACGACTGGGGCAATCTGTTCGCTTCCGCACCGATCTTCCATGCCGACGAGACCCGGATCTATTACGGTTCGAGCGATTGGTATTTCTTCGATTGGAGGAAAGGCTACCTTGCACTGGCCACGATGCGGCCAGATGGCTGGGCGGGATACGAGCCGATCGAACCAGCCGAGCCGGCTTCCGTCACGACAGTTCCGCTGCATTGGAGCGGCAACACGCTCAGGCTCACAGCGGACGTCGGCCCAAATGGATTCGTCAGGGTGGCGGCCCTTCACGCTTCGAGCCCTGCCAACTTGGAAAGTGCGCCCATCCTCGAAACAGTCACCGATGGCGAGGTGCGGGGGTTAGAGGACTTGGCCGAAGAGGTCGAGTCCGGCGAGTCGGTGAGGCTCCGGTTCGACCTCCGGGACGCCAAGCTCTACTCGTTTCGCTTCGCAGATGAGTGACCCGAGCGATTCCTCTACGGGTATCGGCAGCGCGCCCGAGCCTGCGACGGCGTTGTAAGTCGCCGGCGCGGGCTGCCGTTACCCCACAAGTCATGAACCGGGCTTCTCCTGAGAGGCGCTGGCAGGCGGCTCGAAGTAGTCGCGCAGCTCATACGCCTCGCTCATGATGGTCAAGCGGGTCCAGCCTTCCCAGATCTTCTGGTGTCCCGGCGGCGCTTTCGGGTTCTTCAGGTAGCCACCCAGAATCGCCATCGCCAGCACCGCCGAGCCCAGGTTGTCCGGCTCGGACAACCTGCGCTTGCTCGTGAAGTGCCGCAGCACCCGCAACTGGATCTGCGTGAAAAACACCGTGGCCGGCAATTCCGGCGTCTCCCGCCCCAGCAGCGTCAGCGCTGCCAGCCGCCACGCAATCACCGCCTTGATCGTCACCGCCCGCTCGATCCGCTCCCCGGTCCGGTGCCCCAGGTACTCCACCTTGCAGCCCGACTTGAGAATCCGGTGCCAGTCCTCGATGCGCCACCTCAGCCGGTACCACTGCAGCACCTGCTCCGCCTGCGCCTGCGACTGCACCGGCAGCGTCGTGAGCAGAAACCACTCCAACGCTTCCACCCCCTCCGGCGCCGTCCGCTCCCACACGTGCACCAACTGCAGCCGCAGCGGCCCCGCCCGCTGTGTCCCGGCCGCCAACTCCACCGTCTGCCAGCGCAATTCCGCCTGCGCCGTGCGCGCCGCGCGCAACGGCTTGGCCTTCTGGCGAGCGCTGCCCCGCCGCGCCGAACTGCGCTCCACTTCGATCTGCAACCCAGGACCATTTTTTTGTCCGAGTCCGAGGCAGTGCACGACAGTAGCCGGAGGGGCAGTGGCTGCCTGCTAGAGTTTGCGAGCTCGGCATGGTAGCGCTGTCTGCTGCGAGGACTGGACATTTTGTTGTCAGTCTGTCAGGCTAGGCTCTAGTGGCAGCGCCAAGCGGCTTGCGGGATCTGGATTTGCGCTCCGTGCAGGTGCGCCCCACGCACGGTGCGCAGGAGCACCGGCGCTGGGACCGCTTGGTGGCCAGCCACCACTACCTAGCGTTCGAGGGGTTGTTCGGCAAGGCCCTGCGGCATGTGGCGACGCTGGGGCAGGACTGGATCGCACTGGTGGGCTGGCAGGCCGCCGCGCTCAAGCTGGCGGCCCGTGACCGCTGGATCGGCTGGAGCCCGCAGCAGCAGCGGCGGCGCCTGCATCTGCTCACGCAGAACTCGCGCTTCGTGATTCTGCCGGCTTGGCAGGGGGCGCCCAATCTGGCCTCGCGGGTGCTCGGGCTGAGCTTGCGACGGCTTTCGGACGACATGTTGGCCGAGCACGGCATTCCGAGCCTGTTAGCGGAGTCGTTCGTGGACCCTGAACGCTTCGCCGGCACCTGTTACCGGGCCGCCAACTGGCGCTCGCTGGGCTTCAGCGGCGGCTACGCACGGCTGCCGGGTGCCACGCCGCGCTGGCGTCGGCACGGCCAGCGGAAGGAGATTTTCGTGTACGAATTGCAGCCCGGCGCGGCCCTCAAGCTGGCCCAGCCGGAGGATGATCCGGCCTGGGACGGGCCGGCCCGCAGCGCGCCCCCCGACGCGCAGACGCTGCGCAGTCTGTTCGAGTTCCTCGGCGAGTTGCCCGAGTACCGCCATGCGCGCGGCAAGCGCTACGGCTTGCGCAGCGTGCTGGCCTTGGCGGTGGCGGCGCGCCTGTGCGGCTACCGCGGGGTGACCGCCTTCGCCCAGTTCGCGGCCCTGCTGAGCCAGTCGCAGCGACTGGCGGTGGAGTGTTTCTACAGCCCCAGCAAAGGCTGCTACACGAGTCCGTCGATCACCACGTTCCACAACATTCTGGCGACCCTAGAGCCGCAGACGCTGGAGGAGGCGGTGCGCGGGTGGGCCCTCCAGCAAAGCGCGCAAGTGCAGTCACAGCAAGACGCTACGGATTCGTCCAAGGCCGCCAGCGAGGCACCCAGCGAGGGCCCGGCAGTGCTGCCGGGCGTGAGCCTGGACGGCAAGGACGTGCGCGGGGCCTCCAAGCAGAGCGCACACGGTCGGCGCATGCTGCTGGCCGCGGTGGAGCAGGGCAGCGGCGTGGTGCTGGGACAGTTGGAGATCGACTCCAAGACCAACGAGATCCCGGCCTTCCGGGAACTAGCCAGGCAACTCGACCTGGCCGGGCGGGTGGTCACCGGCGACGCGCTGCACGCCCAGCAGGAGACGGCCCGCTGCCTGCTCGAGGAATCCCAGGCAGACTATCTGATCACCGCGGTGAAAAACAACCAGCCAACGCTGTTCCGGGACCTGCAAGAGATGGACTTCAGTGCCTGCCCGCTGGTGGAGACGCTGGACAAGCAGCATGGCCGCATCGAGCGCCGACGCTACTGGGTCAAGGACATCAGCGCCGCCGAATGGGACGACTATGCCGCCCTGCACGGCCGCCAGCAGGCCATCCGCGTCGAACGTCGGCGGCAGCACGTCAAGAGCGGCAAGAGCAGCACCGAAGTGAGCTATGCGCTCACCTCGCTGGGCCCCGCACGGGCCACCCCCGAGCAACTCGCGGAGTTGCTGCGCAACCACTGGCAGATCGAGAACCGCCTGCACTATGTGCGTGACTTCACCTACGACGAAGACCGCTGCCGCGTGTATGTGCGCGACCTGCCGCGCAACCTGGCCTGTCTGACCAACACGGCCATTTCGATCATCCGCTGCCTGCCCCAATTCCGCTACGTGCCGGAGGCCAACCGGCATTTCGCGGCACGCCCGCAGGAGGCTCTCGACTTGCTGCTGCAAGCGCCCTCGCCTTAGCCCATGCGAGCGTCCCGCCAGCCTGCCCGGCAACGCCTTGCGAGGCGTCACACCCCCGCTGCGCCGACACTGTCCAGTGCCCCCTCGCGGGCGCTGCGAAGAGCGGCCCAGCGCCCTTCGAGCAGGCCCTTGCAACTCCAGCGACAGGCTGCCCTAGTTGCACGAGCAACGATCCGATCCCATCAGACGAGTCACGTATCGACAAAAAAATGTACCTGATCTGCAACCGGCCTTGCGCCGCCTGCTCCCGGATCTGCTCGAACAGCTTCGGCTGACCCGCCCCCAGCGCACGGTTGTGCTTGGCCCGCACCAGCAGTTCCACGCCCGCCAGCCGCCGCTGCTCGCTGAACAACGCCAGCACGTCGGCCTCGCGGTCCATCACCGCCACCACACGCGTGTCCGTCAAGCGGCCCGCCGCCTCCGCGCAGTCCCGCAACCCGCGGATCCAGCGGAAGCTCTTGCGCTCCTCCAGCGGTCGCCCGCGCTGCGCCTGCCCGTCCGGCGCTTCGTACTGCAGCTTGAGCAATCCCAGCGGGATGCCTTCCGGGCTCAGCGCCAGCGTCGAGTGCAGGTGCAGCCCCAGCGTGCCCTGCGAGCCGCGGTTCTTGCCGATCAAGCCCAGCCCCGCGCAGCCCGGATGCTCGGCGAAGTTCAGGTCCGTGCCGTCCTGCACGCACAGCACCGTGCGCTCGGCCTGCATGCGCTGCAGCGTGCGCTGGCGGTGCGGGGCCAGGATGTTCTCCGGGGTCACCGCCGACTCGTCCGGCTGGTCGATCAGGCGGTAGTGGCCCTTGACGGCCGAGCGCAGGCCCTGCGCGGCGGCTGGAATCGATGCCATGGGAGCTCCGGCTTGCATGCGGGCGGTCTGCACCAGCCGCTTGGACAAGCGTAAATCACCCAGCGGGGCGCGTCCCAGTTCGTGCTCGGCGAACGTGTCCAAGGCGAGGCCCGCGGCCGCTGCCAGCGGCTCGCAGGCGGGTGGCTGGGCGGCCCCGAGCACGTCCCGGAAGTCCGCCTGCAGCGGGTACACAAAGATGGTTTTGACCGGCACGCGCTGGGCGCGCCCGGCGAAACGACCGCGCCCGGCGGTGTGGCCCACGCAGATCCAATTGGCGGCGCGGAAGCAGGTGCCGGCGTGCTGTTGCGGGTCGCAGAAGGTTTCCAGCAAGGCGGGGCGGTAGCCGTAGCGCTGGCAGAAGTCTTGCGGCAGCCGCCGCAGGACTTGGCCCAGCACCTTGGAGGCCAGCAAGTGGCAACGCACCGAGGGCCGGATCAGGAAACGGCTCAGGGCCAGCACGCGGTGCAGGCGCTTGCGGCGCAGCGCGGCCGACCAGCCGACCCACTCGTCGCGGGCCGCGACCGCCAGGGCCGAGGCGGCGAAGCCGAGCGCCCCGAGCAGGCCGTGCTCGGACTCAATCAGGTAGCGCAACTGCGGGCCGACGTGAATGACGGCACCCTGCGGGTGCTCGCTGGCGACCAGCTCATTCCAAACTTGGCGCTGTGCGGGCGTGGTGACCAGGGTCAGCTGGAGTCCGGCCAAGTCCCCGGCGCTAGCGGGGACGGCCTGCGGGGCGGGCAGCGGCTGGTGCAGCCGGCGCGGGCGGCAGTGGCCGCCGCGGCCGCCATGGCGCGGCGGCGGCAACTCGATGCGACCCTGCCGATGCAGGTGGCGCAAGGCTTTGTGGCAACTGGCCGCCTGCGGCTGGCCGAGACTGTCGAGGAAGCCGAATTCGCGGCAGACGTGGCGGGCGAATGCGCTCCGGCTGGCGCTGCCGATCTGTGCCAGCAGCACCTGCAGGGTCGCCACGGCCTGTGCGGTGGAGAGAGTCTTGGCAATGCAATGCTGGTCGAGCATGTTTCAGACATGCCACAACGACCGTAGCGTTGTCAAGTGTGGAGATGTGGGGCATGGGCAGGGCGCGGGGGTTAAGATGGAGTCGAACGAGTCGTCTCGGCCCGCGGCCTTCGGGGGCGAGCGATGTTGGGCCATGCGAATGCGCGCGAGCCGCTCGATCCTGCGACTGGCTTCCTCCGCCCCCGTGCGGAACGTTGCCATGGGGCTGGCGCTGATTGCGCCGGCTTCCGCCGCTCCAACCGCTGAAGACATCTTTGTCGAGACCATCCAGCCGACGCTGAAGCAGCAGTGCCTGGGCTGCCACGGCGAGGCGAACACATTCGCCAAGCTGGACTTGCGGACGCGCGAGACGGCCATCAAAGGCGGCCAGAGGGGCCCTGCGATCGTCAGCGGCGACCCGGCTTCCAGCCTGCTCGTCTCGGCCATCGACCATGCCGGCGAGCTACAAATGCCACCCGGAGGGGCTGAGAAGAGGCTGCCTCCCGACGTGCGACTCGCATTTCGCGAGTGGATCCGTTCCGGCGCGCCGTACGTGCAGGCCGAGGCGGCGTCGGACTGGGACTTCGACGCGGCCGACCTATGGGCGTTCCGACCTCCGGCGAATGTCAAGCTGCCGACCGCTGGCGTGGATCCCGCGCTGGTACGGACAAGCGTCGATAGCTTTGTACTCGCGCGACTCGCTGAGAAGGATCTCCGGCCCGCTCCGGCAGCGGACAAGGTCACGCTGATCCGGCGCGTGACCTACGATCTGACCGGCCTGCCTCCGACGCCCGAAGAGGTCGATGCATTCGTCAACGACGACTCGGCCGAAGCCTACAAGGCACTGGTTGACCGCCTGCTTGACTCCCCCCGATACGGCGAGCGCTGGGGGCGGCACTGGCTGGACGTGACCCGTTACGCCGACACGGCGGGCTACTCCAACGATTTCGAGCGTCCTAACGCGTGGCGCTACCGCGACTACGTCATCCGCAGCTTCAACGAAGACAAGCCCTATGACCAGTTCGTGCTCGAGCAGGTGGCCGGCGACGAGCTATTTCCCGACAACCCTGACGCGATCCTCGCCACGGGTTTCCTGCGAAGCGGTCCATGGGAGCACACTGGCATGGCCGTGGCGGCTGTCTCGCGGCAGCTTTTCCTTGACGACGTCACCCACCATGTCGGTCAGTCCTTCCTGGGCCTGACATTGGGCTGCGCTCGCTGTCACGACCACAAGTTCGATCCGATTCCGACGCGGGACTACTACCGCATTCAGGCCGTGTTCGCGAGCACGGCGTTCGCCCGGCGGCCGGTGGACTTCTTGCCCCACGAGTCCACAGCCGGTTTCGGGGTTGGCCGTCGCCCGTTCGAGGCTCGCATCGCCGCCCTCGAGCGCCGCATGCACGACCTGCACGAGGCTGCCCGCGCGCGCTTGGCCGAGGCCAAGGGAAGAGAGGCGGCCGCCAACGCTGGCAGCTCGATCCTTCAGCGGTACATGGACAAGGAAGAGGCCGAGCTGCTCAAGCTGCTCCGCAAGCGGGTCACGATGCACAAACTGTCGGTCCTGAGGTTCAAGCCTCTGGCCATGACGGTCAGCAACGGCTTAGTACAGGAGTGGGACACCGTCGCCTCGCGCAACAGCTACATGCAGCCCGCCGAATACCGGGAAGCCAAGACGCACGTGCTGGTTGGCGGCGATATCCAGGCGCCCGCGCAAGCGGTCACCCCCGGCGTGCTGGAAGCGGTGGAGCGCTACGCGGGCTTTCCATCGCCCAAGATCCCGGACGGGTTAGAAGGCCGACGCTCGGAGCTGGCCAAGTGGATCGTGAACCCGCGCAATCCCCTCACTGCCCGGGTCATGGTCAACCGCATCTGGCAGTACCACTTCGGCCGCGGCCTGGCGGCCAATCCGAACAACTTCGGCAAGATGGGCAAGAAGCCGTCCCACCCCGAGCTGCTGGACTGGCTGGCTGGATTCTTCGTCGATCAGGCTTGGAGCGTCAAGGCGGTCCATCGCGTGATCTTGCTCTCGGCCGCGTATCAGCGTGCCAGCGCTCATCCGAATCAGTCCGAGGTGGACGCCAAGGACCCCGAGAACATCTACCTGTCGCACTTCTCTCCCCGGCGGCTCGAAGCAGAGGAGCTGCGCGACAGCATCATCTCGGTCGCGGGCGAATTGAGCGACATGACCGGCGGTCCCGGCACCTACCCCCAGATCAATGCCGACGTGGCGCTGCAGCCGCGCCACGCGATGGGCTCGCTGCGGCCGATCTACGAGGCTGAGCCGACACGGCGGCGGCGCAACCGCAGATCCGTCTACAGCTTCCAGCAGCGCAGCTTGATCGATCCGATGGTCGAAGTCTTCAACGGTGCCAACCCAGACCTCACATGCGAGCGTCGCGAGTCCTCGACTGTTCCGACGCAGGCCTTTGCGCTGCTGAATTCCGAACAATCCAGGGACATGGCGCTGATCATGGGGGAGCGCTTGGCGGAGATTCCCCTGGCTGACCGCATCGATGCGGCATTCCGGCTGGCTTTTGGGCGTCGGGCGGACGATACTGAGGTGGCTTGGACGCAAGAGTTCCTTGAAGAGATGACGGATTACCACGGCCGCAACCCGGCCCAGCCGCGCCGGTCCCCCGACGACGTGGTGCACAAGATCACGAGCGAGCTGACGGGCGAGAAGTTCGAGTTCGTGCAGCCCGCCTACAGCGGTCCGTACGAGCACAATCCGCATCCCAGCGAGTCCTCGCCAGAGGCACGCGCCCTGGCGGATCTGGCGCTCGCGCTGTTCAATTCCAACGAGTTCGTCTACGTGTACTGAAGATGAAACGCCGAATCCTCACCGCCAGCCCCTCCCGGCGCGAGTTCCTGTACCACTCCGGCATGGGTCTCGGCGCCGTCGCGCTTTCGGGGCTGCTGCACCAAGACCGGGCCAGGGCAGGCGAGCTGGCCGCCCGGAGCGGTCACCATGCGGCCAAGGCCAAGAGCTGCATCTTCTTGCTGATGGAGGGCGGCCCGAGCCACATCGACACGTTCGATCCGAAGTCCAAGCTGGTCGACCTCCACATGACGGAGTTCGTCAAGGAGCGCAACAAGTTCGAGGCGAGCATGAACACCGGCAAGCGCTACTTCGTGCGCAGCCCGTTCGAATTCCGCCGCGCGGGTCAGCTGGGAATCGAGATCAACGCCAAGCTGAGCAACTTTGCCGACTGCGTTGACGACGTCTGCTTCTACCGGGGCTTGCAGGCCACTTCGGTGAACCACCCGACAGCCCTGTACCACCTCAACACCGGCAACCGCTTTGGCGGGGACCCCGCGATCGGTTCGTGGGTCACCTACGGACTGGGCACGGAGAACCAGAACCTGCCGGGGTTCGTCGTGTTGCCGGACCTGGCCTACCCGCAGGGCGGCGCAGGGAATTGGTCCAACGGATTCCTGCCCGCGCACTACCAAGGCACTCCGTTGCGCTCGCAGGGCGCCCCCGTTCTGGACATGACGCCGCCGGAGTACGTCACGCAGAAACAGCAGGAAGCGACGCTGGATTACCTCGGCCGGCTCAACAAGAGGCACATGCAGCGCCACCCCGGTCACGACGAACTCGCCGCCCGCATTGAGAGTTACGAGCTCGCGTTCCGGATGCAGGCTGAGATGCCGGAAGCGATCAATTTGGATGCCGAGCCGCAGGAGACGAGAGCCTTGTACGGCGTCGGCTCGGACGATTCAGAGGTGGACTCGATCGGCAGGCGCTGTCTGCTGGCGCGCCGCTTGGTGGAGCGGGGCGTGCGCTTCGTGCAGGTGATCGTGTCCGGCTGGGATTCCCACGACTACATCGAAAAGGCCCACGGGACGCGCCTCGATTCGATCGACCGTCCCATCGCGGGGCTGCTCAAGGATCTCAAGCGCACGGGCCTGCTGGACGAGACCTTGGTCGTATGGGCCGGGGAATTCGGGCGCTCTCCGGACAACGGAATCCGTGGCGGAGGGACCGCTTGGGGACGCGACCACAACGCGCCCGCGATGGCCTTTTGGATGGCGGGCGGGGATGCTCCGCGCGGCGAGATCGTCGGAGCCACCGACGAGACCGGGCGGACGGCGGTCGAGGTCGTGCATCCGATCCAGAACATGCACGTCACGCTCCTGCACCTGCTGGGGTTGGACGACGCGGAGCTGACCTATTTCGCGCAGGGCAGGGACAAGCAGCTCAGCCAGACTGGCGGCGAGCTGATCAGGGAACTGGTGGCGTAGGCCCGCGAATCGACGGGCCGGCGACGATCGCGCCGCTCCCTGGCCTTGTACCCGCGCGCGGAGCTGATTTCGTCTGACGGTTTAGTGGATCCAATCTCCCGTGCCGCTCGGCAGGAAGCCGCTGGCTTTCCCGGGAACCATGTTGGATAGCCGCCGCGACGCTAAACACTGGAAATGATCCACGTTCTTGCTAGGCTGATTGTGCGCATGAATCAGCTGCCCCTAAGGCACGGACTTCGCTGCGATTGTCCGGCCCTAGCTGTAGTTGCGCTTGCGGGACTGGTGTCTTGGCAGGCCCCGCTGCGGGCGCAAGGCACTGCCCAGCCGATCATCGGCCAAGCGTTCATCGTCGGCTCCGAGGGAGAGCACTTCGGCGTCCCGGGCGCGGTGATCGAACTGCACTCTGTCTCCGTGGAGGAGCTTGCGGCCGATGAGGCGACCGGGCCGGCCACCGCCGAGACCGACGAACTGGGACTGTACCGCTTCGATGCCGTGGCGGAGGGCTGCTACTTCCTCAGCGCGACTTCGGCCGGGTTGAACGGCCAGAGCGACATCGTGTGCGTGCCCACCGAGGACGAGGCGCTTCGGACCGACATCGCCATGGAGGTCGAGACCGTGGTCGAGTCGGTGAACGTCACCGCTTCGGTGATCGCGATCGACCCGACCGAGACGACCTCGTCCGGTTCAGTGGGCATCTCGACGCTGGACAACGCGCCGAAGGCGAACCGCAGCGTCGAGGACGTGATGCCGCTGATCCCGGGCGTGCTGAGGGGCCGGGCCGGCGAGATCAACATGAACGGGGTGCGCGCGACCCAGAGCGGCTCGCAGCTCAACAACATCGACGTGACCGATCCCGTCTCCCGCATCTCCGAGATGACCCTGCCGTTGAGCGTCGTCTCGAGCGTCGAGGTGCTGTCCAGCCCGTACGATGCGCAATACGGCGGATTCGCCGGCGCCCTGTCCACGGTCGAGACGATTGCGGCGGATGCCTCCGAGTTTCACTTCGAACTCCAGAACTTCACCCCGCGGATTCGCCGCCGGGCCGGACGCGTCGTGGGCATCGAATCGAGCACCCCGCGGCTGACGCTCAACATTCCGCTCATCTCCAACCGCGTGGCGTGGTTGCATTCGACCGAGTACCAGTACGTGCGGGCTGACCAAGAGGACGCCAACCTGCCGCTGCACGAGCGCGACGTCGAGCGGGAGATGCTGACGGTCTTCAACCAATTCGACGTGTCCGTGTCTGAGAAGAACCGTGCTTCTCTGACCGCCCTGGTATATCCCGAGAAGTTCAGTTACTTCGGGCTCGACGCGTTCACTCCGCAACCGTCCACGGCAGACTTGCGCAAGCGCGCGTTCCTGTACACGGTCAAGGACTCGCACGAGTTCGGCGCGGGCGGCATCCTGCTTTCCCACTTTTCGATCCAAGACCTCGAGAACGATGTCAAGCCGCTCGGCTACGAACCCAGCGTCATCGGCATCGACCGCGTGTCGGGCTCGTTCTTCAACCGGCAGGCGCGGGCGACGACGCGCCGCAAGCTCTCCGAGCTGTACCACTTCCGCCCGCTGGGGGACCACCAGCTCAAGGCCGGCGCTGACTTGGGCTGGGAGACGTACTCGGGCGAACAGATCTTCAATCCCGTCACCTGGCTAGGGGCGGCGGGCCAGCCGGTGCTGAACCTGGCCTACACCGATCCCGCGATGGTGCAGGGGAGAAAGGTCGATTTCGCGACCTTCGTGCAAAACAAGTGGAGGGTCAGCGACTCGCTGACGCTCGACATGGGCGGCAGGCTGGAGCGGGACTCCCTGTCCTCGCAGTGGAATCCCTCGTACCGGCTCGGCTTCGCCTATGCGCTCGGTTCGGCCGCGCGCACAGTCGTGAGGGGCGGCTCCGGGCTGTTTGTCGACCGCATCAGCCTGTTGGTGCCGACGTTCGAGCAGCTGCCGCTGCGCATCGAGACGAGGTTCGATCCCTATGGCGACGTGCTGTATCGGCGCAACCTCCTGTCGCGGCTGGACGGACCGTTGCGCAATGCCAAGAGCCTCGGCTGGAATCTCCAGCTGGACCACGAGCTGATCGACAACCTGTTCGTGCGCACCGGCTACCAGTTCCGGCGGACCACGAGCAACTTTCTGGTGAACCCCGTGTACGGGAGCGGCCTCGGAGACGACGATTCCGTTCTGACCATGAACAACGAGGGTGCTGACCTTTACCGGGAGTTCCAGCTCTCCGTGCGTTACCGGCTCAGCGGGACCGGACATATCACCGTCTCGTACGTCAACTCGAGTTCGTACGGCGACTTGAACGACTTGGGATCGATCTACGGGCCGACGCCATCGAGCCTGATCCAGCCGAACGAACGCGCTCCGCTGCGCTTCGACGTGCCCCACCGGATGCTGACCTGGACCGAGTTCAATCTGCCTTGGGGGTTCAAGACGATCCCTGTATGGGACATACGCAGCGGGTTCCCCTACTCCAGGACCAACGAGTACCGGGATTTCGTCGGGGCGCGCAACCGCGCCGGGCGCTTTCCTTTGTTCAACGCGCTCGACTTGCAGGTCACCAAGATGGTGGACATCCACTTCAAGGGCAAGAACCGCCGGATCCGCGCCGGGTTCCGCCTCTTCAACCTGCTCAACAACTTCAATCCGCAAGATGTGCAGGAGAACATGGCGAGCGCGTATCACGGTGTGTTCTACCGCGGCGTGAAGCGCAAGATCCGCGCCGTGTTCGAGATCGAATACTGACATAGGCAGGTTGCTGGGAACCTCGCTCGCGCCGCATCGGCGGTGCCAGGGGAGCGCATTGCGGCGGTTTCGCCGGCGCGTTAGTCGGGTATACTCAGGACGAAATGTCGCTAGCCGATGGCCGCCACTCGACGCGGCGACAGTTCGTCAGTTCCCTTTGCGGCGGATTCGGGGCGGTCGGACTGTCGGCGATGCTGCGGGAGCAGCTTGGCGCCGCTGTTTCCGAACCGGTGGGGCCGCACTTTGCCCCGCGCGCGAAGCACATCATCTTCCTGTTCATGACGGGCGGGCCGTCGCACATGGATCTATTCGATCCCAAGCCCGCTTTGCAGACCCATGCCGGCGAGCGGCCCGAGTCGGTCGACCTGCGCACAGAGCGCATGACCGGCGGCCTGCTGCCGTCCCCGTTCGAGTTCCAGCGCCGCGGCGAGAGCGGCATCGAAGTCAGCGAGCTGCTGCCCAATCTCGGCGCGGTCGTGGACGACCTGTGCGTCATCCGGTCGATGTACACGTTCAATCCGACGCACACGCCGGCGCGCAATCTGATTCATTCGGGCAACATCGCCGCGACCAGGCCCTCGCTCGGCGCTTGGATTTCCTACGGCCTGGGGACCGAAAACCGCAATCTGCCGGGCTTCGTAGTGTTGAGCCCCGGCGCGCGGGGCGGCGACCTGTGGCGCGCTGGATTCCTGCCGGCCGAGCACCAGGGCACGCATTTCAACCATGCCGAGACCGATCCGGACAAGATGATCCGCTACCTGCGCAACGACACGCTCGGGGCCGAGGCCCAGCGCCGCCAGCTTGATCTGATGCAGGCGTTGAACCGGGATCACCAGGCCCGGGTCGGCGGCGATGCCTATCTCGACGCACGAATCCGCGCCATGGAGACGGCCTACCGGATGCAATTCGAAGCTCTCGATGTCTTCGACGTGCGCAAGGAGCCCGAGTCGGTTCGCGAGGAGTACGGCGAGACGCCGTTCGCCAACGGCTGCCTGCTATCCCGCCGGCTGGTCGAACAGGGCGTCCGCTACGTTCATGTCTATTACGGGCCGGGCCAGCCTTGGGACGACCACATAGGCATCAACAAGAATCTCCGCGAGCGCTGCCCGGACATGGACCAGGCGTCGGCGGCCTTGATCCGCGACTTGAAGCGCCGCGGCCTGCTGGACGAGACGCTGGTGATTTGGGGCGGCGAATTCGGCCGCACTCCGGTCTCGGAGGCGGGAGACGGCCGCGACCACAATCCCTACGGCTTCACGATGTGGATGGCCGGCGGGGGAGTCAAGGGCGGCATAGCGTACGGCGCGACGGACGAGTTCGGCTTCCAGGCCGTCGAGAATCGGGTGAGCGTCCACGACCTGCACGCCACCGTCCTGAACCAGCTCGGGTTCGATCACGAACGGCTGACCTATCGCTACGCGGGGCGGGACTTCCGCCTGACCGACGTGCACGGCACCGTGCTGCGGGAATTGCTGGCATGAGACTGGCCGCGCTGCTGCTCTCGTGCGCCCTGGCGGCGCTAGCGCAGAGCCCGGAGATCGAGTTTTTCGAGCGCCGCATCCGGCCGGTGCTGGTCGAGCAGTGCGAGGTCTGCCATTCGTCAAGCTTGGCCGAGCCCATGGGCGGGCTGGTCGTTGACAGCCGCGACGGCCTGCTCTCGGGAGGGGCGACGGGCCCGGCATTGGTGCCGGGCGACGCCGATGCCAGCTTGGTGCTGAAAGCTCTGGGCTACCTCGATCCGGTGCTGAAGATGCCTCCGACCGGGAAGCTGCCGGATCGTGTGATCGAGGATTTTCGGGCTTGGATCGCTAGCGGGGCTGCCGATCCGAGGAGCGAATCGCACGAGCCCGCTGGCGAGGATGCCAGCGCGTCCGGACCCGGAACCCCGATCGAAGAGGGGCGCAGCTGGTGGGCCTTCCAGCCGCTGCGCGAACGGCTTGCCCCCGATGTCTCCGACCCGGACTGGACCCTGCGCAAGGTCGACGCGTTCGTGCTCGCCAAATTGGAAGCGAACGGGCTGGAGCCGTCGCCCGTTGCGGACCCGAGGACATTGGTCCGCAGAGCCTACCTTGATCTCACGGGCCTGCCGCCGAGCTTCGAGGAGACCGAGGCGTTTGCGGCCGATCCGTCGATGGAGGCCTACAGCGACCTGATCGACGGTTTGCTGCGCTCGCCCCGCTATGGGGAGCGCTGGGGACGGTACTGGCTGGACGTGGCCAGATGGGCAGAGGACCACCCGACCAGCGAGGCGACCAATCGGCCGTTCCAGCACGCGTGGCGCTATCGCGACTGGGTGATCGAGGCCATCAACAAGGACATTCCCTACGACCGCTTCATCCGCATGCAGTTCGCGGCCGACCTGCTGCCCGGATTCGAGCCGGCGGACATGCGCGCGCTGGGCTACCTGGGCAACGCGCCGGTGTACCACAAGGATCGGCGCCTGTCGCGGGATGTGATCGAGACGCTTGCCACCGACGATTGGGACGAGCGCGTCGACGCCGTGTCGCGGGGCCTGCTCGGCCTGACGGTCGCCTGTGCCCGCTGCCATGACCACAAATTCGACCCCATCACGGCCAAGGACTACTACGCCTTGGCCGGGGTGTTCGCCAGCACCTGGCAAGTCAACCGGCCTATGGTCGCGCTAGATCCCGAACAAGCCAACTGGCTGACCTGGAAGCACGAGGAGCTTTATCGCACCAAGGGAGTTTTCGGCAACCTGAAGGACCTGGACACGGTCGCCGAGGAGTTGCATGCCGAGATCCTGGCGATGAAGCCCGCGTACGAGCGGCTGGAACTGGAACTGTCGGCATATGAAGTGCCCATGACGCCCGCCGTCGTTGATTGCGGCGTGTGGGTGGATGGCTCGACGCCCACCGTGACGCGGATGGACCTGCGCCCAGGCCAGCCCCGTGACCTGCCGGTCTTCGTTCGCGGCAGCGTAACCAACCCGGGCGAGATCGTGCCGCGACGGTTTCTGAGCGTGTTCGAGCAGGGCGAGCCGACGGCCTTCAAGCAGGGCTCGGGGCGCTTGGATCTGGCCAAAAAGATCGTCGGAGAGGCGGGTCCGCTGGCCGCGCGGGTCTGGGTCAACCGCGTCTGGGGCTGGCACTTCGGCGAGCACCTGGTGCGGACTCCGTCTGATTTCGGCACGCAGGGTCAGGAGCCGACGCATCCCGCCTTGCTCGAGGATCTGGCCGCGCGCTTCGTGACCAACGGCTGGTCCTTGAAATGGTTGCACCGCGAGATCATGCTCTCCGCGGCGTACCGCCAGAGCAGTCGCGACGATCCCAAGGCCGGAGGGGACGATCCCACCAACCGCCTGCTTTGGCGGATGAATCCGCGCCGGCTCGACGTAGAGGCGTGGCGCGACTCGATCCTGTGGGCGTCTGGCGAGCTGAACCTTGCAGGAGGAGGCCCTTCGAGCGAGGTCGACTCTCCCGAGGTTACGCGGAGGTCGGTCTATTCGCGCATCAGCCGGGGGCGGCTGCACCCGGTGCTGCAGCTCTATGACTTCCCTGTCATGACGCAGCACAGCCCTTTCCGGCAAGTGACCACGACCCCCTTGCAGCAATTGTTCGTGCTCAACAGCGGCTGGATGCAGGAGCGCGGGCGCAGTCTCGCGGAGGCGGTGGGATCGGTGAGCGACCGTGCCGAGCGGGTCGGGGCCATGTATCGGCGCGCCTACGGGCGAGATCCCAGCGTGGCGGAAGTGGAGCTTGGCCTCCGGTACTTGGATGACCGGCGCGCGGCAGTCGGGCGCGAGCCTTGGGACGAGTACGCCCACAGCCTGCTCGCTGCGAACGAGATCAGCTTCCAGAACTGATCCGGAATACCAGCCTGTCCTGCTTGGATTCGATCTTGCCGGTGTCGATGCCGGGCACTGCCAGCAGGTCCTTCAGGGACTTGAACGGGCCGTGCTCGTCGCGGTGACGGAGGATCACCGCCGCTTCGGAGCGCTTCAGCGACAGACGGCTCTCCAGCTGGATCGCGCGGGCCGCGTTGACATCGAGCGGCGGCAGCTCGCCGGCCGGATAGTGCTTGGTCAGGTATTCCACCAAGACACCCAGCTCTTCGTCGGAGGCCTTGACGCCGAATCCGACCATTTTCATCAGCGTGGCGCTCCAGCCGTTTCGGTCTTGGCGCAAGGAAACAGATTGCGAGATATCGTGGCAGCCTTGGCACAAGCGCTCGGTTTCGGCCATGCCCGGACCTGCGGGGAGCTCGGCTTGCGCCGGCAACGCAACCATCAATGCCAGCCAGGCGTAGCGCACGAGCGCAGCGGAGATAGCCCTCATCTAGTGCTCCATCGAAATGCCGAAGGCGTAGACCGCGCTGTCCATCGCGGTCAGATACACGTGGCTGGGCCCGGAGGACAAAGTGTGTCCCCTAGCCGGTGCCTTGATCGAATTCGCGCTGTCCCACAGGGTCGCTCCGGTCGTGCCCTCAAATGCGTGCAGCGTCGCATGGCCTGCGGCCTCGCCCCCGTCCAGGGCGAACACCACGCCGTTGACCACGATTGGCGGCAGCGGCGCGACCATCGCGGAGGATTCCCAACCCTTCTCTAATGACATCACTCCAGCGCTGCCGGCCAGCTTCCAAGCCGCGATGGACCCGCCGGCCGACACCACGATCCAGCTCGTTCCGGACTCGTCTTTCCAGACCGCGAGCGCGGTATCGTCGTCCACGCTTCCAGATATGGCCGAGGCAGCCGCGACTGTCGCTGTGAGCTTGTCGGCGGCGTAGACCTGCAGCGTGCCGTCGCTGCCGAGCGCGGCCAGGTGGTCGGTTCCGTTGAAGTCGAAGACCACCGGCGAAGAACGGAATCCGGTGGCGCGGCTCTTCTGCACGAGGTTCAGCGAGCGGGATTCGAGCGCGACCAGCGCCCCATCCCGGGTGGCGGCGTAGAGCGTGCCGTCTGGCGCGAAGGCTACCCCGGCCGGCCCCGCGATCGAACCGCCATCGGATTCCCAAGCGCGCACCGTGCCGCTCTCAAGGTCCAGTGACCACACGCCGTCCGGCGTGCCGCCGCAGAGGTTGACGGTTGTGACAAACGCTGTGTCCTCGATCACGATCAGTCCGCGGGCGTGCGAATTGGCTGGCAGGAACGGCATGGGAGGCCGGTGGTCGCGACCGTTTGAAACGTAGAGAGCGTGCAGCTTGCCGTCGTTGGACAGGACGTGGACTAAGTTCACACCCCGCAGCGACGACCTCGCGGGAGGCCGCGTCCGCGCGGCTGCTTGGCTCGGCCGCGGAGCGGCGCTCGGCGTCGGTCGAATCTCTGCGAGGGTGACCGCGCCCGCGCCCGGCTGGCCGACGCCGCTCATCGCTGGCGAGCGGCGGCCGCGGGCGACGAATCCCAGCATCGAGGGCATCTTGACCGACGTGTTCCTGCTGGCGTTTGCCGTCATTCCGCCCGGGCACTCGGCCGAACTCTGGCTGGGGCCCGCAGCGAAGTGCCGATCCCATTCCATCCGAGCCAGGTCCGTATCCATGGTGTAGACCCCGCCGGAACTTCCGCCTACGAATGCAAGCGAGCGAAAGCCACGATGGCTGATGAGGAAGTCCAGCAACACCGGCGCCGTCAGCGCCGCGCCGGCACGAGTCTCGTTCGCCGTTTGAATGCGCCACAAGAGCTGGAACTCCGGGCCAGCCACTGTCTCTGGCGAGACCTTGCGGTCGCTGCGCACCCAAGACGAGCGCTGGGCGTCCATTCCGACCGTCGTCCAGTCGTCCGGGAACGCCGGCAGCGCGGCAAGCAGCGCGGCGGCGATGGAAATCGCGAGTGGTGCAATTCGTGAGCGCATGGAGTGATGAGTGGAGGCGTGGCGGCTCGAAACAGCCGTCCGAACAATCATACCGTTAGGCAAACTAGAATAGTGCAACGACCATGTCTGCGACGAGACCTGCCCTCTTACTGATTCCCCTCACGCTGCTGGCCGCCGCCGCGTTCGGCGCGGACTGGCTGACTGACGGAGGCAATCCGCAGCGCACCGCGTGGCAGCAGGACGAGACCATATTCACGACCGAGAACGTCGCCCAGACGAAGCTGCTGTGGAAGATCAAGCTCGACAACGAGCCACGCCAGATGCACGCGCTGCTGCCTGCCTTGATCGCCGAGGACGTGCAGACAGCGGACGGCCCCAAGGAAGTAGTCTTGGTCACAGGCGTGTCTGACAATCTCTACGCCATCGATGCTGCGAACGGGAGCCTGATTTGGTCCAAGCAGTTCGACCGCGACTGGGAGCCGAGCCCGGGCATGCGGCCGCCATACCTGTTGTGCCCGGGCGGTATGACCGCAACTCCAGTGATCGGCCCCGGGGCCGAGGAGGGCGAATACGTGGTCTATGCCGCTTCCTGGGACGGCCGGCTGCGCCGGCTCGACCTGGCCGATGGCGAGGATCTGGCCCCGCCGGCGAAGTTCATGCCCCCGAATGGCAAGCCGTATGCCCTGAACTTGGTGGACAACGTCATCTACACCCATTCGGCCCAGCGTTGTGGCGGCAATCCGAACATGGGCTACGTCTACGACCTGAACAGCGACCGGGTGGGCAGTTGGGGGCCTGCCGGCGGCGGCATGTGGGGCCGCACCGGGCCGGCCATCAGCTCCAAGAAGGTGATGTACACGGGCACGGGCGACGGTGTCTGGGATCCAGAAAACGGCGTCTTCGGCAACGGCATCATTGGGATGCAGCTGGACCCCGGAACCGGAAGGCTGGAACTCTACGACTACTACGGACCGACCAATGCAGAGTGGCTGTTCAAGCGCGACTTAGACATGCAGGTGACTCCGGCGATCTTCTTCTACAAGGGCAGGGAGCTGATGGTGGACGCCGGCAAGGAGTGCGTGATCTACCTCATGGATCTCGAGTCGATCGGCGGCGACGACCACCGCACTCCGCTATACCGATCCCCGCTGGTTTGCAACGAAGAGGTGAACTTCGCCTCCGCCGGGGTGTGGGGCGCGATGGCCAGCTGGGAGGACACCGACGGCACGGTATGGGTGCTGGCGCCCATCTGGGGGCCCAAGCACTCCAAGTTCCATGCCGCCATCGAGCATGGCGAGGTCACCGAGGGCGCGATCGTCGCGTTCAAGGTGGCGGAGCGCGAGGATGGCAGCCTCTGGCTGGCGCCGGAATGGATCTCGCGAGACATGAACAGGGCAGAGCCTCCGCTGGTCGCCAACGGGATCGTGTTCGCATACGGCAACGGCGAGGACACGCACCAAGCGATGCCGGACGTGGGCCTCACCAACACTGCCGAGGAGCGCATCGCCGGTTCGACGAATGCGGTGCTGTATGCGTTGGACGCGCGAACGGGCAGGGAATTGTGGAATAGCGGCGACCAGATCGCCAGTTGGAACCATTGGGGCGGGATCTCCATCGCCAACGGACGGGTCTACATCGGCACGTTCGACGGCTATTTCTACGCCTTCGGAATCGAGCGATAGCGCGCTCAGAGCTCGGCTAGGAAGTGAGCGTGATACAGCGGCCACATCTCGATCTGGTCGCTCTGCTGGAGCCGCGGCCCTCCGTAGAGCTTTAGCGCCCTGCGCGGCTCGTACCGCTGGAGATACGATCGCAGGCTGCGAGCGCGCGTGCGAGATCCGCTCTTGACCTCGACCGGGACGATCTCTCCCGCATGATCGCGGAGGATGAATTCCAGCTCGGATTGGCCGTGCTCCCATCCGAATGTCGGGTAGAGGCCGCGGGCGTTCAACTCGGCCTGCACGAAGTTCTCGGCGATAAAGCCCTTATAGTCGACGTCTTGTGCGCGTTGGTCGGCGTATGTCAGGCCGAGCATGTGCCCGAGCAGCCCGACGTCGAACAAATAGAGTTTGAACATGTTCTGCCGAGTCTGCGCCAGCAGGGGTACGCGTGGCTTGCCATCGATCGGGTAGCACTTGAGAACGAGACCAGCTGCTTCGAGCCAGTCGATCGGGCCGCGCAGCTCTTGGTAGCGTCGCTTGCGTTGGACTACGCCTGAGAACCGGAATCGACGAACGGAAGCGTCTCGGCCGGTCCCCAGCTGGCGGGGTACGTTGGCAAGCACTGCTCCGATGTGCTGAGCGTGTAGTCGGCCAGCATACTTGCCGAAGTCGCGCTCAAAGCCGGCGACTAGGAGTTGGTGCGTGCGCTCGACTTGCTCGGCCCTCGCATGCGCGCTCCCGTGCCCGTCGAACCAACCCTTGACAGCCTCGGGCATGCCCCCCACAAAGTAGTAGTCCAGCAGGAGCGACCACAGCTTACGGTGGGCAATCTGGCTCCTGTGCCGGTCTCGCAGTGCTTCGAGCAAGCGAGGTTCGCCGGCTGCGATGACGAATTCTTCGAAGCACAGGGGCGAGAGTTTGACTTGGTCGACTCGTCCGACGGGAAAGGAATCTAGCAGTCCGATGTTCGAGCCGCTCGCGCATACAAAGGCATTCGGGAGCGTTTCGGCGAAGTACTTTAGAGAATCGACCGCCGGCTGGCACTCACCGATCTCGTCGAAGAAGATGAGGTCATGCTCGAGGTCAACGGCGGCGTTGAGCCGAAGTTCGACATTGGCAATGACGCGCCGAGGATCTAGGCCCTCATCGAACAGCTCTGCCAGATCCGGCTCTTTGCGAAGGTCGAGGGTATGTACCTTCCTGAATTCTCTGGAACCGAAGATCTGTTCGAGCAAAACGGTCTTGCCGACTTGCCGGGCGCCATCGAGCAGTAGGGGCTTGCGGGTGGGCTGCTGCTTCCACCTCAGCAGATCGTCGATTCGCAGGCGGTGTAGCATTCTCCGATGGTCTCCAGCGAGCGTTTTGGCGGGCTGGCACAGCGCGCCGATCGCAAGTATAGCATTTTTATCTAGATATAAATGTCGTAATGCAACATTATTGTCCAGATATAAATGTCATTCTGTCTCATTTAAGTAACTGCTCAGGCCCTTTTTTGACTATGTGTCTTGTGGCCTGAGATCACGCGCAGCAAGGCTTGCGCTGGTTGGGGTCGGGTAGGTTTCCAACGGTTGCTGGTGGCGGGATCCTGTCTCTGAGCGGGCACCTTTCTGACCGGCAGCGGCTCGCTTCCGGACCCAGCCGCTGGCGCGCTTGACAATATGGCTGTGGCCGCCTATGCTGCTGGTTAAGGGAGCCTTCGGCAGCGCGCGGCGATGGGAGCTTGGTACGGATCGAAGGCGACCTCGGGTCTGTGCCAGCCGCTGATCGCGGCCATGCCGCCGCATGCCACCTATATCGAGACCCATCTCGGCGGCGGCGCGCTCATGCAGCGCAAGCCGCCGGCGCTGCGCAACATCGGCATTGATCGCAACGCCCGCTCGCTCCGCACGTTCCGCTGCGACTACGAGGTGGAACTGGTGCACGGCTGCTGCCACCGCTTCCTGGCCCAGTTCCCGTTTGCGGGCGACGAGCTGGTCTACTCCGACCCGCCCTATCTGCACAGCACCCGCAAATCGCAGCGCCGCTACCGCTATGACTACACGCCGGCCGATCACGAGCAACTGCTGGCGTTGCTCAAGCGCCTGCCCTGCCAGGTGATGATCTCCGGCTACCCTTCCGAGTTATACGAGCGAGCGCTGGAAGGCTGGCACAGCCTGTCGCTGCAGGTGATGAACCAAGCCTGCGTATTCTGATTGAAAAGGGTCACCGTTCTGATTGAAAAGGGTCACCGGCCTGAGCTTGGGGTCGAGTGCCGAGAGCGTGGCGACGATGGCGGGTGCAAGTGTCTTCCTGTCCCCATAGAGGACAGGAGGGCACGCGATGCCGAGGCTACCAATCGCCATGTTTGCAATCAAGGAAATCCTGCGCCTGCACCATGACGCAGGCCACACACAGCGGGAGATCTCCCGCGCCACCGGGGTGAGCCAGTCGGCCATCCAGCGCTTGCTGGGACGGGCCAGCCAAGCCGGGCTGGGCTGGCCGCTGGCCCGTCCCGCCGCCAGCGATGCGGAGTTGTATGCACAGTTGTACCCGTCGGCCGCTGGGCCAGCGAGGCACAGCCAGCCAGACTTTGCACATGTGCACGATCAGTTGCGCCGCTTCAAGCGCGTCACGCTGGAGCAGCTCTGGAGCGAGTACTGCGCGGCGAGCGAGCCGGGCCGCAGCTACAGCTACAGTCAGTTCTGCGCGCTGTACAAGCAGTGGCGCGCGAGTCAGGACGTGGTGCTGCACCACGATCACATGGCCGGCGAGCAGCTCTTCATTGACTACGCCGGCGATACGGCGACGGTGTACGAGCCGTCGGGGAGTTGGGAAGCTCAGATCTTCGTGGCCGTGCTCGGGCTGAGCGTGTACACCTATGCCGAGGCCTGCCGGAGCCAGGACCTGGAGAGTTTCCTGAGGGCGCATGTGAACGCGCTGCGCTTCTTTGGCGGGGTGCCGCGCGTGTTCGTGCCGGACAACTTGAAGGCGGCCGTGAGCGTGGCCGACCGCTACGAGCCCGCGGTCAACCGCAGCTACGCCGAACTGGCGCAACACTATGGCGCGGCGGTGCTGCCGGCGCGAGCGGGCAAACCGCGTGACAAAGCGGCCGTGGAGGCGGCCGTGCTGGGGGTGGAGCGGGAGTTGCTCACGCCGCTGTTGCGGCAGCAGCGCCGCTGCTGCAGCCTGGCAGAGTTGAACGAGGCGCTGCGGGAGGGCTTGGCGGCCTACAACGCCAAGCCGTTCCAAAAGCGCGCGGGCTCGCGCCAGAGCGTGTTCGCCAGCCTGGAGCGGCCGGCTTTGCTGGCCTTGCCGGAGCGCGACTACGAATTCGCCGCATGGCTGACGGCGCGGGTCAACGTGGACCATCACGTGACGGTGCGCAAGTGGCACTACTCGGCCCCGGCCAGCCTGCTGCGCAAGCAGGTCGACGTGCGCCTCAGCGCGCACAGCGTGGAGTTGTTCCATCGCGGCGAGCGGGTGGCGCTGCACCGCCGCGAGCGCGGCAAGGGCGGCTACAGCACCATCGAGCAGCACCGCCCCAAGGCCCACCGCGAGCACTTGGGCTGGCCGCCGGAACGGATCGTCGAGTGGGCTGCAAAAGCCGGCCCGGAGACGGCTCGGCTGGTGCGCGAGCTGATGGCTTCCAAGACACACCCGAGCGAGGCCTACAGGCCCAGCCTGGGGATTATCCGGCTCGGCAAGCACTACGGCAGCCAGCGCTTGGAGGCGGCCGCCAAGCGCGCGCGGGCGCACGGCGAGTGCAGCTACAAATGCGTCAAGCAGATCTTGCAGCGCGGCCTGGACAGCCAGCCCGGCGAGCCGGAGCAGGTCTCGGCCCAAGCGCCGGTCGAGCACGGCAATATCCGCGGGCCGGAGTATTTCCGCGCCGCGGCCCAGCGGGCCGGCCAGGCCAAGGAGGGCGCAGCATGTTGATCGAGCCGATTTTGGAACAACTCTACCAACTGCGCCTCAACGGCATGGCGGAAGCCTTCCGCCAGCAGCTGGCCGACCCGGGCGCGGCCGAGCTGAGCTTCGAGGAGCGCTTCGGCCTGCTGGTCGACTCCCAGCACAGCTGGAAGCAGAGCCGCGCCTTGACGCGGCGGCTGGCGCTGGCCAAGCTGCACATGCAGGCGACGCTGGAAGACGTCGACTACCGCCACCCGCGCGGGCTGGAGCGGTCGCGCTTCGTCAGCCTGGCGCACGATTCGCGCTGGGTGCGCAACAAGCACAATGTGATCCTGACCGGCCCCTCCGGGGTGGGCAAGACGTATCTGGCCTGCGCCTTGGCGCACAAGGCCTGCCGGGACGGCTACAGCGCGCTCTACAAGCGTTGCACGCAACTGTTCCGGGACCTGCAGGCGGCCCACGCCGACGGCAGCTTCCCGCGCTGTTGAATTTCAGATAGATTCGTGCGGACTTTTTCAGATTATTTCCTGCTGTAGTGGAGAAATTTTTCAAGTAGATTCGCTACTGCAGGAGGGAGTTAAGGGCAATCAGCGGCGGTGCGGTCGGGGAAGGGAGTCGACGGCGGAGGTTTTCCGGAAGTAGAGATAGGCGGCGTGTTGTAGCCGGGTCGCGGGGGTGCGATCGGGCAGTCGATGGGGGTGAATAGGGACAGCTAGCGTGGCTGGGAGCGGCGCAGCAGATCGTTCCAGTCCTTGGCGCCGACCGGCCGGAGGCGGCTGCAATGGGGGGTGTGGCGGCGGAGGGAGTCGGCGGCTTGGTCGCCGGCGCGGTCGGCGTCGTAGGCACACAGGATGCGCGGTGCGCGGAAGGCTTGCAGCCAGGGCGGGAGAGAGGTCGCGATGCCGGCGGTGGAGGCGAGCAGGGTATCGGGTGGCAAAGTGGGAGCCAGCAGGCGGAGCGCGGCGAGGGCGTCGAGGGCACTCTCGACGAGCAGGATGGCATCGAGATCGTCGATGTTGGCCGGCAGCCAGAAGCCGCCACGGGCCTTGCGGGAGCCGGGCGCCATGCCCTTGAAGGTGCGGCCGTCGGGAGCCGGGCGGGTGCCGACGAGCTCGGCGCCGACGGGATGTTGGTGGCGGTCGCGACAGACGAAGACGGCGTTGCGGCGGGAATCGGCGTAGAGGATGCCCTCTTGGCGGCAACGCTCGAGCAGGGCGGGGTCGAGCCCGCGGGCGGTGGCCAGGAAGTCACGCACGGGGTCCCAGAGGCGGTCTGCGGGGGGTGGCAGGCGCAAGCCGTGGCGGCGAGCGGGCGGGGTGGCAGGCGCAGGCTGGGGGAGGCCGCCGTGGCGTTCGAGGAACTCGACGGCGGCGCGGAAGCGGCAGCCGCGCACGTGCATGACGAGATCGATGGCACCACCGCCGCCGCGCCCCTGGCGGTGGTCGAAGAACTGCGCGCCGCGGATGCTCAGCACGGAGCCGGGCCGCTTCCAGCGGGCCGGGTTGGCGGGATCCTTGCGGTAGCCGAGTTGGACGGCGAGCGGTTCGAGCGAGCCGTCGCGCACCTGCGCGGCGCGTTCGCGCCAAGGGTCGTTGAAGGGGGTCACAGGCGCACCTCGGCACAGGCCTGTTCGAGTTGCTCGGCGGAGACCTGGCGAGCCTGGGCGCAGGCTGCGGCGGCGAGGGCGAAGTGGGCGATGCGGTCGACCTGGCGGGGCAGGCCGCGCGAGGCCTGGAAGAGGGCCTCGAGGGCATTGGGCTCGAACAGCGGCAGGTCGCAGCCGGCCAGGCGCAGGCGGTGGGCGAGGTAGGGTTCGAGTTCGTCGCGGGCGAGGCCGGCGAGCTGGTGCTGCACGGCGATGCGCTGGCCGAGCGATTCGTGCACGGCCATGGCGAGGCGCTTGCGCAAGGAGGACAGGCCGGACAGCAGCAGGCACAGGCAGCGCTCGGCATCCATCTGGAAGTTGGTGAGCAGGCGGAGCTCCTCGAGCACGTCGTTGCGCAGGTTGTGGGCCTCGTCGATGATCAGCACGGGCAGCTGGTGGGCCTCGCGGGCGAGGCGGGCGATTTCCTCGCGCAGGGCGCGGAAGGCGGGAGCGCGGGAGCGCTCCGGCTGCAGGCCGAGTTCCCAGGCCAGGGTCTGGTACATGTCCAGCACCGAGCCGGTCGTGAGCGCGACGTAGGCGACGCGGAAGAGGCCGGGGTGCAGGCTGGCGGCGAACTGGCGGCAGGCGGTGGTCTTGCCGCAGCCGACCTCGCCGGTGAGCAGGCCGATGCCGCGCAGTTCGAGCAGGTGCTGCAGGCGGGTCTGGGTCTCGATGCCGGCCTGGGCGGGGAACAGCTCGTCGGTTTCGGCGGGGGTCTGGAAGGGGTAGCGGGTGAGGGCGAAATGCTGTAGGTAGGTCATTGCCGGGGAGGCTCCTGGGAGGTGTCCGGGCGCTCGAGCGCGCTCAGGCGCAGCGGCGGGGCCGGGGCGCTGGCGTCCGCGCTGCGGTCGTCGGCAGCGTCAGCGGCATCCTCGGAGCGCGGGTCGGGGGTGCGTCGGATGAGGGCGTTGGCGTGTGCGTCGAGCAAGGTCGCGCAGCCGGCCGCGCGGCCCTGGTGCAGGACCGGGACGGGCCGTCCGGGCGGTGCGGCGGGATCGACCAGCAGGACGATCCGCTGCCCGACCAGTTCGGCGCCCACCTCGTAGAGGCGGCCCTGGAAGCTGACGGTGCGGTCCTTGGCGACGCGGCGGCGGTGCTGGAAGCGGAAGATCGTGTCGAGCTCGTCGTCGGGCGGGGCCGGGCGCAGGCGGCTGGCGGCCAGCGCCCATTGGTCGAGCGGGGTGCGCTGGTGGTCGAGGCCGCGGTGGGGAGTGCGGTGGTACTCGCCTTCGATCCAGGCCCCGAGACGGCGGTTGAGGGCGTCGAGGCTGGCGCTCGCGGTCTCGTCCAGGGTCGGCAGGAACTGGGCTCTGCAGGTCCTGAAAAAACGCTCGATTTTCCCCTTTCCCTGCGGCGCGTAAGGTCTCGCATGGATCAAATGGATGCCAAGGCTGGCGCAGATCACGGACAGGTGGCGGGAGCGGTAGGAGGCACCGTTGTCGCAGTACAGTCTCTGCGGGACGCCGCGTTTGAGCAGGGCCTGGCGCAAGACGGGCAGGAACGCCTCGGCGCTTTCGGAGAAGGCGAAGGCGGCGTGCGGGATGACGCGCGTGGCATCGTCAATGACGGCCAGCAGGTAGGCCTTGCGCCGCCGCCGCCGGTCGTCGGGATCGCTGCCGACCTTGGGGCCATGCATGCAATCGGCCATCCACAGCGCGCCCGCGTCGGGGTAGCTGAAGCGGCGCCGGTCGCGGCCGTCGGGACGGTCCTTGGCCGGCCCCGTCAGGCCCTCTTGGCGCAGCAGGCGGTAGACCGTGGCCGGGGCCAGGGCGGTCGTCGCGGGCACGCTGCCGCTGGCCCGCGCCTGGCGGATCAGCGCGCGCACCGACAGCCGGCGGTTGGCCTCCTTGAGGCGCACCAGCAACTCGCAGACCGCTGGCGGCAGGCCGCGCGGCTGGCCGCGATCCTGGCGCCGCTTGGGGTACAGCGCGTCGAAGCCGCCGTCTTCGTACAAGCCCAGCCAGTCGCGGATGGTGGTGATGGCGACGCGCGTGCGACGGCTGCCGAGAATGGCGTGCGCGCGCCCGGCCTTGTCGCGGATCAGGGCCCAGCGCTGGGCCGATCCTGGCGGCAGGCACAGGATCTCCGCAATCACGCTGTAGCGGAACAGGGCGATCTCGCGCCGGAGGTCTGGGAGCTTGTCTGGCATGCTGGCGGGTCCTGGCGAGCCGTGCGGGCGGCCCGCTCTCCCGACTCTAGGCAGGCCGGCCGGGCGGCGAGCGGCCCGTCGCGTGTTGCACGGGCTGAGACGCCGGTTTGACCGCTGGAATCCGTCGCGAAAACCCGACCGGGACCGGCAGCACCGCCAGTTCTGTGGCCGCGACGGACCGCAGCGTGACCAGCACCGCAGCCGTGCCCAGAGCGCTCCCGAACGCCTCCACGGTCGGCTCCACACGCCCGCAACTCTCCGGCAACAGGGTCGTCAGCAGCGCCAGGCACAGCCGCACGCGCTCGACGCGCCGGGCGACCCAGCGCCGCGCCCCGGCCATCCCCACGTAACGCGACGAGTGCAGTCGCTTCCACCCGCCGCGCGGAAAGCCGGGCTGGACGGCCGCTCGGACCACCTGCTCGACCTCGGCCAATGTCCCGGGCAGGTGCGCTGCCAGACAGTCTGGCAACAGGCTCACCGTCTGCCCGCTCTGCGGGCATCGGAACCGCCGCACCCGCACGCCCTCGGGGATCTTGCGGGCGTAGCTGCCGTGGGGCCGCAGCTGGCAACCGCCCTGCTGGTGGAAGGGGCAGGCCGGCACGCTTGCATCGCGCCACGCCTTGCGGCTAATGTATTCCTCGACGGTGAGGTCTGTGTTGTAGCGAACTTGGAAAGCGCCGTCCACGGCCCGGCGAGCTGAGATCGCGCGGGCCACCCTATTGAACCGGGCCGCCTCCGCGCATGCAACCGCGCCGCGAACGGCCCGGTCCCCTGTCGCACCCGCACGGCGGCCACACAGCGCTTCAGCAAACCCTCTGCCGCTCCGGATTAATCCGATTCTTCAGCAATCCGGAATCGAATTAATGCGACAAATCCTCGCGTTGTTTCACTGAAATATTGTGAAAAACAACACGCGCCTGCTGGACCGCCTGGCGCGCACCGACGTGCTGGTGCTGGACGATTTCGCGCTGACACCGCTGAGCGACTCCCAACGGCGCGACTTGCTGGAAATCTGCGACGACCGCTTCAACCTGCGCTCGACGGTGCTGACCTCCCAGCTGCCGCCCGCCAGCTGGCATGCGCAGATGGGCGATCCGACCATGGCCGACAGCATCCTGGACCGCTTGGTGCACGTGGCGCACAGCTTCCCGCTGGAGGGGGAATCGCTGCGCAAGACGCAGGCCGCGCAACGCCTGCAAGAGGATCGCCAGCAGGAGGACGCGACATGAGAGAGCGTTTCCACATCAAGCCCTCGGCCGGTGCGTTCTTCGCGGCCGGGGAAGGTTTCGAGCGGGCGCTGGGAGTGCTCTCCGACGCGGCCTTCAAACTCTTCGCGCACGTGTGTCTGCGAGCCCGGCGCCCGGCCGGCACGCTCGAGTTCGAGCGGGCCGAGCTGGCTCGCCAGCTGGCCAAGAGCCACTCGACTGTGGGGCGCTGCTTGCAGGAACTGGTGCGCCAAGGGGTCTGCCGGATCGAGCCCGCTCCCAACCAGCACCGGCGCTCGCGGCTGACCGTCTGTGCGCGTTTCTGGCCCTATGCCGCGGTCGACTCCGAGTTGGCCCCAGCGGCCGATCCCGCCGCCAACTATGTCGCCAGCGTGCGCCAGGCCTTCTTGCAGCCCAGCTGCGTGCAGGGCCGCTTCAACTCCGCTGACGAGTGCCTGGCGCGGCACTGGCACAGTTCCGCAGTCCCGCTGGAAACCGCCCGCAACGCCATCCTGCTCGGCTGCGCGCGCAAGTCCATCACACTGCTCGCACAGCCGGCCGGGCTGCCGATTCGCAGCCTGCACTACTTCCAGCCACTGCTGGAAGAGGTGCTCGCCGCCACCCCGCAAACCTACCCGCCACAGTACTGGCAGCACCTGCGCCAGCACTTGCTGCGGTGTGAGCAACATTGGGCGCGCAACGGAGGCTGGCCAGGGAGCCCGCCTGCCCGCCCAAATTTGACACAGGCAGAGCCGCAGCCCCGGCCACTCGACGCGGCCGCCGCGGACACAGGAGGAACAGAATGATGATGATGTCCCATCTTCCCGGGAACCGGGAATCCATGCAAGGAGGTGCCTCCCTGATGGCATACTAGGATCCGTCAGCGTCGCTGCGCTCCGAACTGACCCTTTTCGTCAGAACAGTGATTCTTTTCGGCCAGAACGCTGACCCTTTTCCTTCGGATTACTGACCCTTTTCGCCAGAATCCGCACCAAGCCGGGGTGGTGACCGAGAAGCTGTGGTGCAACTTCGCCCCGGGGCGCCCGCACTGGCACACGTACGCGGGCCAGAACTTCACACAGCGGCAGTGCATCAAGCGCAAGGCCGCCAACTGGGGCAGGCGCTACGCAGCCATGCCGCCGGGCGAGCGGCTGGCGGTGCTGGCCGCCCTGATGGCGGTCGAGGCCGAGTGATGCCGACGCTCCACGACAAGTCCCTGCGCGCCGAACTGGAAGCCGCCAAGCAGCAGGTCGAGGCGCTGCGCAGCAGCGGCAAGCTGTCGCCCGAAGCCGACGCCGTGTTCCAGATGCTGCTGCCCTTGCTCACACTGCTGCTGACGGTCTTGCTGGAAAAGACCACCCGCAAAACCAGCCGCAACTCCTCCATCCCGCCCTCGCAGATGCAGGCCGAGGACGAAACCGCGCGGCGCGCCAAGTCGGGCCGCAAGCCAAATCCGGCCGAAGACCGCAGCGGCTCCACCCTGCAGCGAGTCACCACCGAGGAAACGCTCACCGTGGCGGCCTGTGACAGCTGTGGCGCCGATCTGTCGGATGTCACTCCGAGCGAGCGCGAACGCCGCGTGCTGTACGACATCGTCTTTCAGGTGGTCGAGCAGCGCGTCACCGCCGAGGTCAAGCAATGCCCCGACTGCCAGGCCCGCTGCAAGCCAGCCTTCCCCGCCAGCATGCCCGGCCCGCGCCAGTATGGCAGCGGCCTGCAGGCGTTCATCATCAACCTGCTCGTGGCCCACATGCTCTCCCTGCGGCGCGTCGTGGAGCTGGTCCGGGCGATCTCCGGCCTGCGCTTGTCCGAGGCCACCTGCCTGGGCTACATGCGCCGCCTGCAGCAGGCCTTGCAAGCTTGGGAAGAGGCCGCCAGCGCCCACCTGCTGGCAGCTCCGGCCTTGCATGCCGACGAGACCGGCCTGCGGGTCGACCGCAAGAACCATTGGCTGCATATCCTCACCGATGGCTCGCTGACGCTGAAGTTCCTGCATCCCAAGCGCGGCAAGGCAGCCATCGAGGCGATCGGTCTGATCCCAAACTATCGCGGCACGCTGGTGCATGACTGCTGGGCCTCCTACCTCAGCTACGCCGACTGCCGGCACCAGCTCTGCGGCGCGCACTTAATCCGTGAACTGACCTTCATTGTCGAGTCCAACGGCTACCGCTGGGCGCGGCTGATGAAAGCCCTGCTGCAACAGGCCTGCCACAGGGTCAATGCCAGCCAGGGCAAGGCCCTCAGCGCAGCCGCCTGCAAGGCCCTGCGCAAGCGCTACCGCACCATCCTGACCCAGGGCCGCAAGGAATTGCCCGCGCTGCCGCCCCGCAAACAGGGCCAACGCGGACCGCTCGCCAAATCCGATGCCCACAACCTGCACGAGCGGCTCGCCCAGCACGAAGAGTCCGTGCTGCGCTTCCTGCACGATGCCGATGTGCCCTTCACCAACAACGCCGGCGAGCGCGGACTGCGCATGTCCAAGGTCAAGATGAAAGTCTCGGGCTGCTTTCGCACGCTAGCCTTCGGCGAGGCCTATGCCCGCATCTCCAGCTACCTGCAGTCCATGCAAGCACTCGGCTACAATCCTCTGGTCGCCATTCAAATTGCGCTCGCCGGCAACGCTGTCGCCACGCTCGAACAACACTATGGCCCGACACCAACTCACGTCTCGACACCAACCGAGGCGTGAGTAGTTACTCATTTAATTAGCAATCTAAGTGCTAACGCTGGGGAATTCGTGGGCCGCTGGGCCGTGCGTCGCCCCAGAATCGTATGCGAGGGCGGCCTGAAGGCACTCTGGTATATGAATCCCTTGCGAAACACTTCAGTGGACACAAGTAGGGAGAATGACCACTCTTATAGAGATACAACTGCGCGTTCTCTGCACTTGATTGGCGATGCACCCTGCCTAGTGGACCGTGTCATGTTGCCGCTTCGGACTCGGAGTGGGCATCTGCGCTCCCACGCGAGCGCGCCAAGCCTCGAGGTCAGCTCTCAGCTGCTCTGCGATCTCCGGGCGAGAACTAGTCAAATCGCGGTTCTCCGAGATGTCCTCGGCTAGGTCGAAGAGTTCGTATTCGCGGCCGGAACCCGCAACGGTCCCCTCGAACCACTCGATCAGCTTGTAGCGCCCCCGCCGAATGGCGCCTGCCGGGACCATGCCCGATCCCACGTGGTAATGGGGATAGTGCCAGTAGAGCGTCCGTTCCGTCCGCGACGCTTGTCCCTCGAGCACATCCAAGAAGCTCTCGCCATCGAGATCGTCAGGAGCATCCGCGTCACTGAGGAGTTCAAGAAACGTTGGAAAGAAGTCCACCGTCGTCATCAGGTGGTCGGTTGTCGAGCCGGGATCGGTGTGTCCCGGCCAGCGGATTACCAGCGGCACGCGAATGCCGCCCTCATAGAGCCATCCCTTGCCCGAGCGCAGCGGGTCTTGGCGGGCGAAGGTCTCCTTGCCGCCATTGTCCGAGTAGAAGATGACCATCGTGTTGTCACGCAGGCCGAGTTGGTCGAGCTTGGACAACACCTGGCCGACGCCATCGTCTAGGCGCTCAGTGATGGCCGCGATAGCCGGCATGATCTTCAGGCGCTCCAGCAGAGGATCGCCGGTATACGGAGCAATGCGCGCGCGGCTCTCTATCACCGGCTCGTGGATCGAATTGTGGGGTAGGTAGAGGAAGAACGGCTCCGAGCCGTGACTCTCCAGGAATCGCAAGGCATGGTCGGTGATGGATTGCACGTTGTGCGGATCCACCTCCGGGTCGCTCTCGCCGATGATCGGCTTATAGGTCACCAAGACATCGTCAAAGCCCTGCTTGTCAGGGTTGTAGGGCAGGCTGGCGGGCGGTCGCTTGTCTTGGCTTAGGTGCCACTTGCCGAAATGCGCGGTTCGATAGCCGTTGCGCCGAAAGACTTCTGCGATCGTCGTGACCTCGAGGTCGAGGCGCTTGTGCCACTCCGGCTGCAGCAGTAGATTTCCCTTCGGATTGGATCCCTTGATGTGATCGGTCAGGTGCAGCTTGGCCGGGTACTGTCCGCTCATCAGCGCCGCCCTTGTCGGCGAACAGACCGCTGCTGAGGAGTACGCGCTGGTGAAGCGCATGCCCTCGCTGGCGAGGCGATCGATGTTAGGTGTACGGTACGCTTTCCCGCCGTTGGCACCGATCTGGCTCCAACCAAGATCGTCAGCCAGGATCAGAACGACGCTTGGCGCTTGTCCTGCGACGGCCAGTGCCGTCGCCGAGAGCGTCAGCGCGACGATCCTCATGGCGTCGAGTATAGAACTTGGCGGCCATTGCCGGCCAAGACGGCACCCTAGCGTGCGTCGAACCGGAGATTCGAGTAGAGACAGCGCGTGCTATTGACGGACGATTTCGACGTGCCAGACCCCGTGAGACTCGGACCCCTCCACCAATCTGGCCTCGAACGAGCCTTCGCCGGTGGACAGAGTGACCCCTTCGAAGCGTACGCTCTCCGCGCCGGCCGAAACTGCCGCCGACTCTTCCGTTCCTTGAAACGAAATCGTAGCCGTCGCCCCGGATGAGGCTGGATTGGCGAAGGTGACCTCCACGTCGTAGGGTCCTTCCGAGGCAACCTCGACTTCCCACTTGCCCAAGACCTTCTCCCCCCGCCCCCAGCCGTCCGGCGTCTCCATGCGCCAGTCCTGGCGGGTCAGTGTCACGCGCTCTTGCTGGTCGCTGCCGATTGTGAACCGCACCGCTTCGAAGCCTCGGCCGGACGATACGTCGTCAAACCAGTCGTCGTACCCGGCCTTGAGGCGCTCGACCACATCGGGCATGTCTGCGGCAAGGTCGGTTTCTTCCCCCGGATCGGCCAGCAGGTCATAGAGTTCGAGCGCAGCGTCTTCCGGCGGCGCATCCCGGAAACTCAGCGGCTGCACCAGCTTGTACTGCTGCTCGACCGCAGCGAATGCGCGGTAACGTTGAGGCGCGTTGCCGCGGTGCGCTTGGACGAAATACGTCCGCTCTGGCAGTTGCGACACTGGGCCGTCCCACAGCGGAAGCAGATTGATCCCGTCGAGCTCGACGCCGGACGGAGCGGCCACCCCAGCTGCTGCGAGCAAAGTGGGGGCGACATCGATATGCGCTCCCAGTGATTCGACCTTGCGGGGCTCAAATCGGTCAGGCCAACGGACTAGGAACGGCACGCGGATGCCGCCCTCGTAAACGGTCGCCTTCTGCGCCCGGAGCCCGGCATGGTACAGGCGCGTCGTCGGGCCGTTATCGGTCATGAAGATGAAGATCGTGTTGCCTGTCAGGCCCTGTGCCTCGAGATGGTCCAGCAGTCGTCCGACATTGTCGTCGATGTTGGTGATCATGCCGTATATGCGGGCGTCCTTGTCCGACAGGCCCTGGGCAGCGTAGGGTTCGCGGTACGAGTCCGGGACCAAGTAAGGGGAGTGCGGCGCATTGGTGGGGATGTAGACGAAGAACGGCTCGCCGCTCCCGTCACCGATCCAGCCAATCGCCTCGTCGAAATACACATCCGTGCAGTAGCCCTCGAACGACTCCTGCTCGCCGTTGCGGAACAGGATGGGATCGAAGTAGTCCGATCCGGGAGGATCGGAGGGCTGTCCGATGCCGCCGCCCTTGTGGACCACGGACGCTTGGAAACCCTGGTCGATGGTGCGCTGCGGGTAGTTGTCCCCGAGGTGCCACTTGCCGAAGATCCCGGTGCGGTAGCCGGAATCTCCGAGCATCTCTGCGACGGTTACTTCGTCCGGCGCCATCATGGCGCGGCCCAAGTAGGTGTCGACCACACCTGTCCGGTAGTTGTAGCGGCCGGTCATCAGCGCGGCCCGAGTCGGAGCGCACACCGGCGATACGTAGAAGCGCGTCATTTCGACGCTCTCGGCCGCCAAGGCGTCGAGCCGGGGTGTTTGCAGGACCGGGTCGCCGTGCGAACCGAGCTGAGCCCAGCCCTGATCGTCAGTCATGATCAGGACGATGTTCGGCCTGTGGGTGACCTCGCCGGCAGGCCCGCATGCCGAGGCCAGCAAGATCAACGGAATGAGAGCGAGAGCTCGAACTGACACGCCGAGCCCATGCCGGGCGATCATCGCTGTCGGGGTAAAGCCCGGCGATCTGAAGCTGGAGGCCGTCGGCTGGTGATGGCGTCGATTCGTGAAAGTCAAGGCAGTTCGATTTCTCATTTCCAAGTCACTTCCATCGCGAAGAAGTGGTCAAAGACCTCGCGATTCGGATGATTGGCGTCGTTCGTTTCGGGACTGCGGATGTAGAAATCCAGCTGCTGCAGCGCCGGGTTCACTGCGCCGGCCTCGGATGTCTTGCTGTCCAGCGGGTAGTGCGCCACGAGGTCGCGGTCGCGCATGCCCTGCGTGACCATGAAGTGGATCTCGTAGTCGCTATAGAGCGGCTCGCCATTGAGCGTGGCCGAGCCCATGCCCCAGCCAGCGACGTAGAGCAGGCTCTTGGGCCAGTTCGCATCCCCGCAGCCTGAATCGCCATGCTCGAAGAGGAAGGCGGCGATCCCGCCGTCCTGGCAAGGCGAGAACTCCTTGATCTCCTCGAGGTCGATCACGTACGTTCCTTCCGGCAGTTCGAGCTCGGCGCGGAACGTGCCCGTGTTGGCGATCTCGTCGACGTCGATCTCGGCCGTTCCGCCGACAGGGCGGAGCGTCGTGCCGTCGTTGCCCATGTGGTCCCACGGGCTGGGGTCATTCAGCATTCCGACTTGGTAGATGCGCGCGCCGGAGATCACGAAACGCCCGTCGTAGAGGTCATGCTGTTCAGGCTCGTAAAGGCCCATCGCGGTGTCGGGCTGGGTGCGCGGCCCGCGCTCGGGCTCCTGCGCCGCCGCGGGATCCTCAGGGGCCCCGGCCGAGCAGCCGAGCAGCAGGGCGACAAGGAGAGCAGCACTGACGGCCAGAGCGAGGCGTGCTGCGGGTCGTAAACGGTCTGGGACCGGAGCGAAATTGCTGGACGCGGATCGCAGGTGGTGTCCAGTCGGCGGCGGTTGGGTGATGCGATGCATAAGTGGAAGCCTACCACGGCAAGCCCTGGACTAGGACCTGTGGCGTCAGATGGGGCTCGGCTCGCGAATTGCGTGCGCGCTTCAGCCGAGACAACTGCGACGCAGGGCTCCGGCGAGGGCTGCTTCGATCGGTCCACCGGTTGGAGCGAGAGCGGGCAGCCGGCCGCGGGCACGCTGTCCAGTGCGGCTGCCTTGTTGCCAATGCCGCGCTGGAATCAGAAGGTGTCACGGAAACTGTAGTTGAGGCGCATGTAGTAGTAGCCGCCATCGAATCCGAACGGCGAGAACTGGCTGTACAGGTTTCCAGGGCCTGCCGAGCCCAGCCGGCTCCGATCGGTGTAGGTGTTGAATACGTTCTGAGCACCCACGGCCAGTTTCACCCTGGGCGCCAGCAAGTAGGAAAATTCCAAGTCGACGAGGTGCTTGCCGGTGTAATTCTGGTTGTCGTCGTCATCGAACCAGCCTCCGTAGTAGCTGATGCGCCCCAGCACGCTGACACGTCCCAGTTCTTGGTTCACGGAGGCGTTCCAGCGGGTCTTCGGCAGGCTCTCGTGGAGCTGCTTGATGCGAAGCGCCGAGACAACCTCTGGATTGAACTGGACCACCTGGGTGTCGGTATGGTTGAACAGGAACGAAACTTCCGTCTTCGCTGCCGGTGCGATCGTGGCCGCGATATCGACTCCGCGGGTCAACGTGTCGAAGTCATTCGTGAAAAAGCGGAATTCGTTCAAGTTTTGGGCGCTGGTGACCCCGTCGGCCAGCAGGTCCCGGACCTCGGTGTCCGTCAGCACGAAGTCGCTGGTGAGGGCCAGGCGGTCTTTGATCGCGACGCGGAAGTAGTCGGCCGTCAAAGATACCGGCCCGTTCTGCGCCACAGCTCCGACAGTGAAATTGATCGAGGTCTCCGGTGCGAGAGCCTTGCCACCCCGCAATGCCGCAACCGCAGTACTGGACGGAATGGTCCCGACATTGACCAAGTCCATCAGGTCGGGGTCCCACTGTGACGACAGGTTGTACGCGTTCTGCTGGCCCGGCGTAGGTGCGCGGAATCCGGTGCTCCAACTGGAGCGCAGCGCGATCATCTGGTTGAGTTCTAGCCGGCCCGCGATCTTGCCGTTGACCGTTCCTCCGAATCCGGCGAACCGTTCGGCTCGAATCGCCCCATCTAGCGTGTACTTGTTGAGCGGATCCGAGATTTCGATGTCGCCGTACACGGCGCCGTTCGGGCGGTTCCAACTCCCGGCCGCCAGTGGGCTGAAGCCGGCAAACCCATTCGACCCTGCGCTGAAGCCCTGCTGCAGGTATGGCCCGAGTTCCCAAGACGGCTGGTCACCCTGGGTGATGGAGAACCTCTCGTTGCGGAGCTCTCCGCCTGTGGCGACATGGACCATCTCGTTCACGGCGTAAGCGAAGTCTAGGTTTAGGTTGAGTTCCTCTTGGCGGTAGATGCCGGGCCTGAAAGATGTCGGCGACTCCGGCCCCAGGGAGGCGTTGACGGTGTCGAAAATGAAGAAATCCACCTCGCTTGACCCCAATCCGACGCTTGCGTCCCAAGTCATCCCGCTTGCGAACTGGCCGCGCACCCCGCCGACAAGCGAGCTGTCGGTGTAGTAGCCGCCGAACTGAGGCGTGAAGCCTCCGGGGTACAACTCTTGGAACGTGAAACAGTTCGGATCTGCCAATACCCGAGACAGCGCGTCTTGGTCAGGCTGGTGGTTGGCAATCGGCACGGCCGGACAATTCGCCGAGCCGTCTAGGACACCATCGCTCGCGTCGAGTGCATCACCGACCAGCAGCGACTGTCCGCGGTCAATGCTGTAAACGCCGGCCCGCGTGTTGGGATTGCGGAAGAAGAAGCCGCCGGTCGCCTTCCGGCTCGCATAGTTGGCGTGCCCGTAGACCTGAGTCGAGTCGTTGACCAGCTTGCCGAAGTTGCCGAAGAACTTCGGGGTGTCACGCAGTTCCGGAGATCCCCAGATCTGCACTACCGGCGTGCGGACATGGCGGTTGCCGGCCGCGATCAGCGCCTTGGCGTCATCGCGCTGGACGCTGCGACTGGTCGGCTCTGAACTGCCGTATTCCACGCTGAGGTTGGCAAACCCATCCTTGCCTAGAGGCAGGCCGACGTTCCCCGCGACGATCAGTCTCCTGCCGTCGCCGTGATAGAACCGGCCGGTGCGGACTTCGACCGAGCCCCCGCTCGGGCTGTCCTTCAGCGTGAAGTTCAACACTCCAGCGATGGCGTCCGACCCGTACTGGGCCGACGCGCCATCGCGGAGGACCTCCACTTGCCGCAACGCGATGGACGGGATCGGGGACACGTCGGGACCCTGCGATCCGTCCGAGACGCCGTTTCCATGCCAAGCAATGAGCGCGGCGCGGTGACGGCGCTTGCCGTTGACAAGCACCAGGACGTGGTCCGGGGCCAAGTTGCGCAGGTTCGCGGGCCGGACGATCATGGCCCCTCCGCTGATCGGCTGCACGTTGACGTTGAACGATGGCACGATGTTGCGCAGTTGGTTGAGGACGCCCGGATCGCCCTGCTCCGCAAACGCGGATGCCGGAACAAGATCGACTGGCACGACAGAATCTGTCACCGCCCTGGCCTCCGCCCGGCTTCCAACCACGACCAGCTCCTGGGTGAGCGTCTCGATCTCCAAGCTCACCGTGACCTCGCCAGAAGGCCCAGCCACGGTCAGCTCTCGGCTGTTGAAACCAGAGGCCGTAACCACCACGGAATGCGGTCCGCTACCAAGTCCGCATAGCGATGCAACTCCGTTATTGTCAGCAGGAACATCGACGCTTCCCGCAGACACTGTCGCGTGCGCAAGCGGAGATGCGGCCGGGTCTAGCACGCGCACGTCAAGACATTGCGCCCCAAGGCTTGGAACGCACGCTAGAGCAGTCAGCAGGGCGGCCAGGACTGCCAGGTTGCGTCCCTGCGTGCCAAGCGGCGGAAGTAATTGCATCAAACCGAATTAGGCGGGAGTCCGGACCACGGCAGGGCCATCCTCCGGAACGCGCGATCTTAGGACGGACCGGAGATCCAAGGAGATTCCAGCCGAACCTTCATTCTATTCGGATGGCGCATTTCCCGGTGGAATTCACCGGGATCACCACCCCAATCGGATCAAGCACCTCAGAATCCGAAGCTCGGAAGAGGTCGGACCAGCACGAGCGCTTCCGCCAGCGGCACAGCGGGCCAATCCGGAAAACTCTGGCATGCCAGGGAAATCGAATGCGACTGGAAGGTCGGCCTCAGTCCGACCACTGATCAGTCCGCTAGGTCAGGATGGCGTCCACAGTTTGCATCGTGCTGTCCACGATTCCCTCGAGCCAGTCCTCCGCTTCCGCAGCGCAAGTGTCGGCTGTCTTGAGAGCCGCCAAATGACCTTGGCCCGACCCTATAGCCTCCGCGTAGGCTTGTGTGAACCGCGTCGGCGGCAGCTGCGGCTTGACCGGTTGCTGCAGCGTGTTCCTCAGGCCGGGCCAGGCTCGGACAATCTGTCGATGCTCGGCTTGGATCCAAGACGACGAGGCCCGTGCCCCGGCCTCGAGCTTGGCAACGATCTTGGCTAGCCGGTCGATGCGCTCTTGCGCTTGGACACCGACCCTCCTCAAGGCGAATCTGTAGAGATGCCCTTCACGGGGTGGCGCGTAGGGCAGCCGCACCAGTTCGTACCAAGCCTCCAACGCTCGGAGCGTGGCCACGAGTTTGGCGGTCACCCTGAACTGCCTCCTGAGGCTGCCATATGAGGTTCGATCGAAGTTCGGGATGCTAACGGCCCGGTCAGCGGTCGACACCAATGTGTTCGCAGGCACGTCCCTGCGGATCGTGCAGTTCGCCGCTGTGACCGCTCCCAGGCCCACTTCCAGCGGACCGACCAGACCACATGTCCCGCCAATGAAGACTGGGTCGGAGCGCAACAACACGGCGCGGATACTGCCGAGCAAGCTGCCCCACTTGTCGCCGCGCGGGTCAAAGTTGTAGTGAATCGCCCCCGAGCCGATCTCGCTGTGGTCCTTGCGTGACGTCCCTCCGGTAAGGAAGAGGTCGCAGAAGTTGATCAGCGATCCCGCCACGCAGCAGGCCGTGAACGTGGTGTTTTTCAACGCGACCGAGTGGGCGACGTCAACTTCCTCCTCCAGCAGGGTCCCGGGGCGTATCTCGGCGAAGCCGCGAACCTTGACACCGTTGAGCAGGGTCGCTCCCTGATACAGCCCGGCGCCCAATTCTGCATTGGGACCGATCTGGCAATCGCTCACTTCGGCATGGCCGGAAGTGCCGATCAGGGCCCCGGCGGCAATGCTGAGATCCTTGCCGGACAGTGTGGCCTGTCGAATGACGGCAGCGGGCTCGATCGAGTCTAGGTTCACCTCGGGGCTGACGTACACGCGTTCAGGCCCCCAAACATCGACCCCTCTCCGCTGCAGGCTCTCTACCCGCGCGCGGTTGCCGCCATCGTCAAACGCCATCTTGAAACTAGTGTGGCATGGCGTACCAATTCTCCCCGCCTAGCCCGTCGGCGTTCGAGATCCAGTCGCGGACAGGCTGGCTGGACATACCCGCGTTGGCTGTGTGAAGATCGTTTTGCAGACAGGCCCGCATCCAAATATCTGGGCCCGTTCTGCCACCCTCAGAAGATCCATGCCAGCGGTCCATCCCTCGGCCAAGATCGCACCCACGGCGCGGATCGCTCCCAGCGCGGAAATTGGTGCCGAGAGCGTAATCGGCGAGTACTGCATCGTCGAGGACGACGTGCAAATCGGCGCCCGCTGTCAAATCGATTCGCATGCGGTTGTGAAGCGCTGGACGACCATGGGCGACGACAACGTCTTGTCGGCCGGTGTGGTGCTCGGCTCGGATCCGCTGGACAAGGCCTTTGCGGGAGAGCGTTCCTACTTGAGAATCGGCCACCGCAACACGATCCGAGAGCACTTCACCATTTCTCGCGGCACGGAGCCGGAATCCGAGACTGTCATCGGCGACGGCAACTTCATCATGACGTCGGGGCACATAGCCCATAACTGCCGGATCGGCAACGAGACCGTGATTGCCAGCACGACTCTGATCTCCGGATATGTTGAAATCGAAGACCGGGCCTTCGTCTCTGGGGGGATTGGTGTCCAGCAGCATGTGCGGATCGGCGAACTGGCGATGGTCGGGGGCATGACCAGGGTCAATCAGGACGTGACGCCGTACCTGACGCATGTCGGGCCCACGATGGCCGTGCACGGGTTGAACCTGGTGGGCCTGCGGCGAGCGGGTCTTGCGGCCGAAGACATCGACCGGATCCGCGCGGCGTACCGGACTCTGTTTCGGTCCGCGCTGCCGCTGGAAGAGGCGCTGGGCAGGGTAGAAGCTGAGGTCGGGGGGCGGCATGCCCGCCACATGGTTGAGTTCATTCGCGCGTCCAAGCGCGGAGTCTGTCGCCGCAAGGGGCGGACAAAGGAAGAGGACTACTGATGTACAACGGAATCGAGCACACGGCCATCGCCACCAAGGATCCCGAAGCCTTGGCAGGCTGGTATGAGCAGAACTTGGAGATGCCGATCGTCCACCGCTATGGCGGCAACGTCTTCGTGCGGGCGAACGACGGCACCATGCTGGAGATGATCCCGTCCGACGGGGTGGAGGTCGAGACCGGGATGCGGACGCCCGGAATCCGCCACCTGGCCATCAAGGCCGACGATTTTGACGAGGGCGTCAAGGACTTGGAAGGCAAGGGTATCGAGATCGTCCAGTTTGTCGAGGCCGGTCCCAACCGGCTGGCGTTCTTCTTGGACCCGGAAGGCAACATCCTTCACCTGATCGACCGCGGCGACACGCCTATCTAGCGCCCGCGACGCTGGCGGCCCATAGCGCGGACGTGATCGCAGTCGCTGATCAGCCGTACAGCGCGCGCCGCCGCCGCGGCCGAATCCGCGCCCGGACTGCTGCGCTGCAGGGCGTCCGCTTGCACTGCGGAGGCCGGCCCTACCAATTCGTGATCGACCCGTCTGGCCGCTCCAACAAGGGGATCGGCCGCGAGCGCTCGGTAATCTCGAGTTCGAGCTCGGCTTGGCTCGCATCGAACTCCACGCCGAGGCCCGGTCGGCTGTTGGGCCACATCTTGCCGTTGCGGAAGTCGTAGTGGACTGGCAGGTGCGGGTGCACCTTGGCGTCTTTGCCCGTCATTTCCATGATCACGGGGCCCGGCAGCGCGGCGCAGCAGTGTACGAGCGCGGCTTCCGAAACCGGTCCCGTGAAATGCGGAATCAGTCCGACATAGTGGGTCTCGCACAGCGCCGCGAGCTTCATGAACTCGGTGATACCGCCGCAGTTCGGGATCGACACGCGCGAATAGTCGATCAGCCGATTCTCGATCAGCACGTTGGCATCCCAGCGATCCCCGAAGTGTTCCCCGACTGCGATCGGAACCCTGACCATCGGGCGCAGCGTGCGGTAGACCTCCGGGTTTTCCGAGCGCACCATGTCTTCGCAGAAGATCGGGCGCAGCGGCTCGAGCAGAGACGACAGCCGCACCGCGTCCGGCAAATCGAAACGGGTGTGGTAGTCGATGGCCCAGTCCCCGTCCTCGCCCACGCCTTCTCGGATCTCCCGGCACATCGCAAACGTGTCGTCGACCGCTTGGCGATGACGGTACGGGCCTTCTCTGCTGGAACCGGAGCCGCCGGTTCGAAAGGCCCGGAACCCCGCCTCGATGCAGGCTCGGGCGGTGTCGCGCAGCGAGCCGGCGCTCGGAAAGCCGGTCGAGTAGCATTCGATGTGCTCGCGCGTGAGTCCGCCGAGCAGATGCCAGATCGGCACGTCCAGGGCCTTCCCCTTGATGTCCCACAAGGCTAGGTCGAGGGCTCCGAGCGCGTGGATCTTCTCGCGCCCCGGAGGATAGAAGTAGCCCCGGTACATCAACTGCCACAAGTGCTCGGTACGGAACGGGTTCTCGCCGATCAGCAGGCTGGCCAGCTGCTCCACGGTGTCCCGGGAGCCGCCCTCGCCGATGCCGGTGATGCCAGCGTCGGTTTCGACGGTGACTATATGACCGCTTTGGTTGAAGATCGGGCGGGAGTCCGAAACGCGGTAGAAGCGGATCCGCGTGATCTTGGCACCCGGCAACGAGGCTCGGGCAGATGGCGGGAGGATCGGTGCCGCCAGGCCCAACAGGGAGTAACGGAGCAAGTCTCGGCGTCGCATGGCGGATGGAATTATACGAGACCACGGCGGGAGTTCCGTTTCGGGGCGCGCCGGGACTCCGCCTCGGTGCTGCGCTAATCTGTTCGACGTGCGAGCTATTTGGGTCGGACTGCTTCTGTTTGCGGGTTGCACGGAAGAGGCTCCCCCACTTTCCTATGTCGTCGAGCGCGCTGCGAGCGTGGACGCCTCGGCCGTCGAGCTGATTGTCCTCAGGGACGAGGCGGGCGGCGTCGAGGCCGCGATCGCGCCTGCGAAGGGCGGCGAGCTGAGCGGGCTGAGACTCCGCCACGGCGGCCAATGGATCGAGACCCTGCAGCTTGCCCGGGACTATGCGCCGCGCGAGGGGTTCGCCGGCAAAGGGCCGTTCCTGTGGCCAGCGACCGGCCGGAATTTCCCGCCCGACTTGGAGAAGCGACGCCAAGAGGGCGAAGCATTCGACGCCGGCGCGTACGAGCACGGCGGCGTGCGCCGCAGCATGCCGAGCCACGGGTTTGCGCGGGATCTGCCCTGGACGCTGGAGGAGACCTCCGCAACCGGGGAGTCGGCACGGGCTCTGTTGAGCCTCGGCGACAATCCGGCGACCCGCGAGATGTACCCGTTCGGATTCCAATGCTCGGTCGAGTATGTCGTATCCGGCGGCACGCTGACGCTGCGGTACGTGGTGCGAGCGAGCGCCCAGAACGCCGAGCCGATGTTCTTCTCGCTCGGCAACCACATCACGTTCGTCGCACCGTTGCTGGAAGGCAGCGATCCGAACGAGATGGTGCTGGCGACTCCGGCGACGCTCGAATTGCTGAAGACCGACTACGGCATCCCGACTGGGGAGACCCGGCCGGCGGCGTTCGAAAAGGGCATGCGCCTTGGCGAATACCCGCCCTTGGTGCCGACATCCCTGAGCGGCTATCCCGACGGGGCAGACCCGTACATCGAGTACCGCGATCCGGCCGGCCTGACGATTCGGGTTTCCCACCGCGCCGACCGCATCCCGGAACAGCCGGTGATCCTGTTCAATCTGTGGGGCGATGTTCGCAGCGGCTTCTTTAGCCCCGAGCCCTGGGTCGGCCTGCAGAACTCTCTAGTGCAGCGCCAGGGCTTGGTATACCTGGACCCGGGCGAGGAATTCGTGTGGATCGTACGGATCGAGCACGAATCGACTTCCTAGCAGCGTTCCTCCCGGTGCCTCGGCCGAGCGCGGACTACCGCCGCCTCGGGCCTAGTATGCCCAAGGCGTGTCGTCGGCCCTGCGGATCGTGGGGCGAAGCCGTCGCTTGTACGGCCGCTTGCGCGCCTCGTCCTCATTCACGTCGATCCCGAGGCCGGGCTTGTCGTGGATGCTGATGTAGCCGTCGTCGAAAACGGGGCTTGCCGAGAAGACCGCCCGTATACCGTCCCCCCAGCCCACAGCGAATTCTTGGATCCCGAAATTCGGAACCGAGTAGCTGACATGGCAGTGCGCCATGTGCGAGACCGGCGAGATATTACCCGGCCCGTGAAACGCAGTCTCGATGCCGTAGGGCTCGCAGAGCGCGGCGACCTTGCGCAGCGTCGATATACCGCCGACATGCGCGATATCGTGGCGGGCGTAGTCAATCAGGTGGTCGGTGATCAGTTGCAGTCCCTCCCAAGCGCCCGTGTAGACCTCGCCCATGGCGAGCGGCGTGCTGCACTGCTGGCGGATGATGGCGTATGTGTCGAGGTGCTCGGGGCGCAGCACGTCCTCCAGGTAGAACAGGTCGTACTCCTCGAGAGACTTGGCGAGCCGGATCGCTTGGCTGGGTGTGACCCGCTCGTGGACGTCGTGCAACAGGCCGACTTGGTCTCCAACGGTCTTGCGCAGGTGGGCGAATAGCTTGGGCAGGATCCGGACGTACGGCTCGGGCTCCCAGAGCTGCGACGGCGGCACGCCGCGTTCGTACGCCGCCTGCGTTTCGGCCCGGACGCGCTCAGACGACGGCACGGCGTAGCCGGACTCCGCTCCGGGAGCGGCGACCTGTACCTTGACCACCTTGTAGCCTCGCTCCATCAGGGCCCGGGCGCCGTCCTCGACTTCCTCGATCGAAGCGCCGCCAGCGCTGCGATAGGTCAGCAGGCGCTCGCGCATCCTGCCGCCCAGCAACTCGTACACGGGCAGGCCGGCGACCTTGCCCTTGATGTCCCACAGCGCCATGTCGATGCCGCTCATGGCCGACATGTGGACCGAGCCGGACCGGTAGTACGGCAGGTGGTACAGGGTCTGCCAGAGGTTGCCGATGCGCATCGGGTCGCGGCCGATCAGAGCCGGAGCGAGATGCTCCTCGAGCATCGTCGCCACGGCCATCTCGCTGCCCGAGCACGTGGCGTCCCCCCATCCGTACAAGCCGGGCTCGCTCGTCGTGATCTTGACGAGCACGTAGTTTCCGAGGGACCGCTCGTCAGGGTTGGTGACCACGACGTCGACGGCGTCGATCCGGAGGTTCTTCGGCGTTCGGTTCGCGTCAAACTGTGCCGCAAGGGGGGTCGCCGCAAGAGCGGGCAACGCTAGGAAGCTGCGGCGGTCGAGAACGGATACTGACATGGGAGCCCTTGCCGCCTCATGCTAGCGCAGGATGCCCCCCCGCCAACCGATCGAGTTCGACTTGAGGGGGCCTCCGTGGATTCAAGCCGCCGTGCGGGGCATTGGTAAAATCGGTGCGAGCAACCGAGCCGATGACGCGCGGTGAACTGCCATCTGCCCCGAGCACGCTGGCCATTGACATCGGTGGCTCAGGCCTCAAGATGATGGTTCTTGGCCCGGACGGGGTGCCGCTCAACGAGCGGCACCGCGAGCCCACCCCCAGCCTGCCCACGCCGGGCGAGATCATGCCCATATTGGAGCGCATGGTCGCGGCCCAGCCCGCGTTCGACCGAGTGGCGGCCGGTTTTCCGGGTGTTGTCACGAACGGCGTCACCATGACCGCCGTCAACCTGCACGACGACTGGATCGGCTATGACTTTGCCGCCGCTTTGGAGCGAATGACCGGCACCCCGGCTCGCGTTGCGAATGACGCAGACGTGCAGGGCTTGGCAGTGATCGACGGGGTCGGTGTTGAGTTGGTGCTAACGCTAGGCACTGGCCTGGGGTCGGGGCTGTACGTGGACTGCACGCTCGTGCCCAATCTCGAGATCGCACATCACGTGTACCGCAAGGGAAAGACGTACGAGGATGTGCTCGGCAATGCTGCGTTCGAACAGCTGGGACGCGAGAAATGGACTCGTCACTTGGAGCGCGCCGTGCGACAGCTCGAGGCGACGTTCAGCTACAGGCGGCTGTTCCTCGGCGGCGGCAACTCGCGCAGGGCGGAGCGGGCCGACTTGCCGGGCAACGTATGTATCGTGTCTAATCGGGCGGGCCTGCTCGGCTGCATTCATCTCTGGGACTCTGTCGGCACCGTCTGCCGGTGAAGCTGGCGCGCGGCCGATGGGCGTCGAGAGGCCCAATACACCCGCACATCCGGGTAGCGGGACAGCAAGACATCCGAACGCTCGCGGCCTAGCGCCAGCAGGGCGGTGGCGAGGCCGTCCGCTTCCAGCCCACTAGAAGCCACCACGCTGACAGCCGTCGACACATCTGCGCAGCTAGCGTCGTTTCTGGCGAGAACGTGGGAACACATCTGATCGCCCAGCAGGAAATAGCGCTCCCGACTGCCGGAAGTTGACAGAGCCTGGTGCCGCAGCAGCAGCCGGATCTCGGCGTTGCCGCGGTCTCCGATTTGGTCGATCGCAACGCTCCAGCCGGGCTTTCCCGGCGGCGGCGCCCCCGCCGCGATATCACCGCCCACCGAGACCAGCGCTTGGAAGATGCCGTCCGATCGCAAAGCCTCGAGGATTTCGTCTGCCACGAAGCCCTTGGCGATGCCGCCCAGGTCGAGCTGCAGGCCGCGCTGCCGAAAAAACACTGTCTGCGGCTCGGGATCCAGTTCGACATGCCGCCATCCTGTCAGATTCCAAGCGCCTTCCAAGGCTGACGGCTCGGACAAGGCCTCTCCCCAGCCCCCGGCGCGCACCAGCCTTGTCACGCGCCCCAGGGTTGGATCGAAGGCGCCGTCGGATTGCCGCGCCAATTCGATGGCGTGTCCGAGCGCGCGCGCGAAGTCTGCGGAGACCGAAGTAGGTGATCGCCAGGCCTTGCGCTCGATCTGGCGCAATTCCGAATCATCCCGATAGCTGGACAGCTTGCTCTCTAGGTCTCGCACGCGGTCGAATGCTGCTCGAAACGCCCGCGCCGGGTTGATTCCGGCCGGCACGTACGCCTCGATTCGGACCACCACGCCCATGTGAGGCTCCTCCGCCACCAGCCGCAGCGGTTCGGAGTTTCCGCTCGGGGCGCATGTCAGCAGCGCAATCGCGATGCCCGGCGCGAGGCGCCGGCTACTTGGCGCCCGTGGCGGAGTTCCAATAGGCATGCATCATCTCGGCGGTCGGCACCTGCCTCGGGCGGACCAGGCGAAAACCCAGCCACTGGGCATCGGTGTGGTACCAGATGCTCTTCGGCAGTTGCGGGTCCTGCATTTTCCAGTCTTCGGACGAAGCCCTGCGCGCGCCGCAGCGCAGCGCCGGAGCGTCGTCCATCCACGATCCGCCGCGCACGACCCGAGGGTATAGGCGCTGCGCCTGTGCCCACGGGTTATCGAGCGGCTGCGCGCTCGCTGCGTAGTTCGGCTCGTAGCGATCGAGCGTCCACTCCCAGACGTTTCCGTGCATGTCGTGCAAGCCCCATGCGTTGGGCTCCTTGGTGCCGATCGGGCGGTACTGCCCGTCGCTGTTGTCCCAATACCAGCCGTGCTCGTCGAGCCCCTCCGCGTCGTTTCCAAAGGAGTACGCCGTGGCGCTGCCAGCCCGGCAAGCGTATTCCCATTCCGCCTCCGTCGGCAAGCGGTAGAAGCGGCCGGTCTTGGCGCTGAGCCACTGGGCGTACTTGCTGGCCGCGTGCTGGGTCATGCTGATCGCCGGATAGCCGGTGATCCCCATGCCGAAGCTCATCTCGACGTAAGGCGGCGTCGGGCTCGAAACTGCCGCCGCGACCCTGTCCGGATCGACGTAGGCATCAGCCTCGCGCAACATGAAGCGCCGGAATGCGTCCCAGCTCACCTCGTGGGCTGCCATCCAGAAACCGTCGATCGCGACCCGCACCTGGGGGCCTTCGTCGTCACCGCGGCCAGCCTCCTCCTTCGCCGTTCCTAGCACGAACTCGCCGGCCGGGATCGGCATCATTTCGAGTGATGCATCGGAGCCGGGAACAGCTTCGCGGTAGGGTTCGAAGCTCTCGTCCGACTCGCTTCTGGCGCGGGCTGCGATCAGCGCGTGGATGCTCCGCGCCAAAGCCATCTCAGCGTCATCGGCGGGCGCAGGAGACTTGTTGCCCGCGACTTTCACGGGAACGGTCCACGCCGCGCCTGCGGCGATCCACGACCGCACCGCTGCCAGATCCGCGGCTGACACTCGCGGTCCGGTGGGAGGCATCGTTCCAGCGGCGTCTGCCGGAAGCATCATGCGAGTCAACAGCAGGCTCCGGTCAGGCTCGCCCGCCACGATGGACGGCCCGTTTTCGCCGCCTCGGAGCGCGTCTTGGAGCGATTCTAGGCTCAAGCCTCCCAGCTTGTTCGACTCTTGGTGGCAGCTCAGGCACTTGGCGCGAATCAGCGGGCGGACTTCGCTGTTGAAGTCCGCGGCCGCAAGCGTAGTCGCGGCCGCCAGCACAGGCAGGAGCAGTTTGCGCACGATCAGACGAACTTCGTCACCCCTGGCCGTGCCAGCGGAGGCACGTCCAGCGCCATGTCCCACTGCAGTTTCTCGGGGAATCGCCTCTCTTGGGATTCCATGCCCTGTTCCCATGTAAGTTCTTGGCCGGTGTAGGCCGCCGTGCGGCCGAGGATGGCCAATTGCGTGCTGGTGGCCATGCGCACGCCATCGTTGATCGGCTCGTCGCGCCGGATCGCGCGGAACAGCACATCGTGCTCCTCTTGGTACATGTTTCGCTGCTGGCCGCGAAAGACCCACGGATTCTCGCCCTCGATGCGGGGCATCAGGCCGCGCCCGATCGTCAGTCGGCCCTTGGTTCCGAGGATGTAGTCGGCGTTCTCGCGGTGACAGCCGGTGATTTGACGGCAACCCATAAAGGCGCGCACGCCGTTGGGGTACAGGTAGTTGATCTCGAAGTGGTCGAAGATGTTCCCGTCGTGCGCGGGGATCTGCCGGCCGCCGACCGCCACGCAGCTCTCGGGCGGCTCGTCGCCGAAGGCCCAGGCGATCTTGTCAACGCTGTGGACGGCCTGCTCGACCAAGCCGTCGCCGCACAGCCAGACGAAGTTGTACCAATTTCGGATCTGCCACTCGACATCACTCATGCCTAGCGGCCGCTCGTAGGCCGGGGGCATCGGCTTGACAGGGTTGGTGTAGTAGGTCGCATAGTAGGCCAAGATATCGCCGATCTCGCCCGAACGCACCCTGTCCATGGCCTCGATGATCATGTTGTTGTAGCGCCAGCAGAACCCGGCTACCAGCGACAGGCGCTTGCTGCTCGCCAGCTTGGCCGTTTCCAGCACCGAGCGCACCCCGGGCACGTCAACGGCCATGGGTTTCTCGCAGAACACGTGCTTGCCCGCCTCGATGCAGGCCTTGAAATGCTGCGGGCGAAATCCCGGCGGCGTGGCCAGCAACACCACGTCGACATCGCTGTCGATCACAGCTTGAAACGCATCGAGCCCCAAGAATTGGTGGCGTTTTCCAACGCGCACCTTGCCCTTGCCCTCGTGACGGCCCTCGACCTGCTCCAAGCACCGATCGATCCGCTCCTGCTCGACATCCGCCACTGCTGTCAGCACGGCAAAGTCATCGGCTTGCAAGGCCTGTGCCGCCGCTCCGGTGCCGCGTCCGCCACAGCCCACCAAGCCCACCTTGATCTCTTGGCTGCCCTCGGCCGCAGCTAGCAGCGACGCCGTGCCGGCGGCTGTCGCGGCATCTCTCATGAATCCGCGTCGTGATCGGGATTGGCTCGGTGCGGCAGTGGAATCTGGCATGCTTCTCGCATTGTCGCCCACCGCAGGCCGAATTGCATGCTGCGGCGCGGCTCGGATCCCGCCCAGCGCAGTGGCGCCGGCGGCCCGGACGTACCATGAGAACAGGTGCGAGGGCTGATCGCGAGTCTGGTCGCTGGCGCGGGCTTGGTTCGGCGCGGGCGCCCCCCTCTCTCAGTGCTTGCCGCGCTTGCACTGACTCTGGCCCAGACCGCGCCTTCAGCGGCGCAACCGTCCGACCCTGCCGCCGAAGCCGAAGACGGCTTGGCGCTGGTCAATTTGGACCTGTTGGACAGACGGGACGGCTATGCGATCCCCGCCGACAGCCGATTCCTCCCGGGAGAGACAATCCACGTCTATTTCCAGATCGGCGGATATCAGGTTGGCCGGGAATTTCGTATCTCACTCAACTATGAGATGAGAGCCTTGGACCCCGAGGGACGGTCGTTCTTCGCCGCCGAGGGGGGCGAGATCGATGTCGAACTCGCCCCGCAGGACGAGAATTGGATGCCGGTCGTGCGGTATTCGCCGCGCATCCCCGACCATGCCGGCGGCGGCACGTATTCGATCCAGATCGTCGTGCGCGACGAACTGGCCGAGAGTAGTGTATCGGTGCAATTGCCGATTGCCGTCGATGGCAGCCGCGTGCAGAATGCGGATCAGTTGCTGGTCCGAAACTTCGGCTTCTCCTGCGCTGAGGGCGGTGACTTGTTGGAGGATCCTGTCTTCGACGCGGGAGAGGAGATTTGGGCCGACTTCTTCATCACCGGCTACAAGACCAGGGACGACAACACCTACCAAGTCGAATCCGATGCCTGGGTGCAGGATGCCGAGGGAGAGAAGTTGTTCGACTTCAAGCCCGCCGGCGAGGCGGGCAGCCCGTTCTACCCCAGGTTGTGGCTGCCTGCCAGGCTTCGGCTGCAGCTCGACGAGTCGATTCCGCCCGGCCGCTATGCGGTGGTGCTGCGCCTGCGCGATATGGTGGGCGGAGTCGATGCCATCGAGCACTACGACTTCAGGATTCGCTGACAGGTTTGGCGGCGGTATAATCGGCTCGTGTCTCTCACAGAATCCACAATGCTGTCGCTCGGAACGGCGGCGCCCGACTTTTCGCTCCCCGATGTGGTTTCCGGCCGGACAGTTTCGCTAGCGGATGTGTCCGAGGGCCGGGACGGCCTCTTGGTGATGTTCATCTGCGCGCACTGCCCGTTCGTGCTGCATGTCGAAGACGAACTCGCTCGGCTCGGCAGGGACTACGCCGGTTCGGCCGGGCTCGGAATTGTCGCAATCTCTTCCAACAGCGTCGAAACGCATCCGGAGGACGCGCCCGACAAGCTGAGTGCCATGGCCGCCAGGCTCGGCTTCAACTTCCCCTACTTGTACGACGAATCCCAACAGGCGGCGAAGGACTACACAGCCGCGTGCACGCCTGACTTCTTCCTCTTCGACGGCGGGGGCCAGCTTGTCTATCGCGGGCGGCTGGATGGCAGCCGCCCCGGAAACGGCGTGCCGCTGGACGGCGGCGACCTGCGCCGGGCGATCAATGCCCTGCTCGCTGGCGGGTCGGCGCCGCAGAAGCAGGTGCCCAGCGCAGGCTGCAACATCAAGTGGGCACCGGGCAACGCTCCCGCGTATTTCGGATAGTCCGCTCGATGGTGCCGCCGCACCTTGGATCCGTCTCGGTGGTGCTCGCAGGTGCCGTGGCGGTTCCGAAACGCCGCGGGGCGATGGCCCTCGCGATCTCGCTCGTTTCCGCCAGCGTCGCCGTAGGGCAGGGCACCGCCGACTTGGAGGCCGGGCAGGCCGCGTTTGAGACTTACTGCGGCAGCTGTCACGGCGGCGACGGCCGCGGCGGCGAGTACGCGCCGGACATCATCACGCCCGGCGTTGCCGTCGGCCGCAGTGACGAGCAGATCAAGGAGATCATCCAGGCGGGCCTGCCAGAACGGGGCATGCCCGCCATCAACGTTCCGGAGCCGGAGCTCGGGCACCTCTTGAGCTTCTATGGCTCGCTGACTGAGCCGGCCTCGCGCAGTATTGCCGCGGGAAACGTCCAATCCGGCGCGCGGATCTTCCAGCAGCGCGGCTGCGCCGACTGCCACGTGCCCGGCCCTGCGGCACGCATCCGAGGTCCGGATCTAGCCAGCATCGGGGCGGAGCAGACCCTGGAGCAGATCCGCCGGTCCATCACCGATCCGTCCTCGCGCATCGCTGCCGGCTATGCCGCTGTCCGGGTGCGCCTGGGCAGCGGCGAATCGATCGAAGGCTTCGCCAGGAATCGAAGCGCCCTAGACCTGCAACTGCAGACCTTCGATGGAGAGTTCCGCTTCCTCGCGCTCGACGAAGTGTCCGCGATCGACGAGCGCCCGGATTCCCTGATGCCGGAAATCGATCTGGCCCCGCACGAGCGGGCCGACTTGCTGGCCTTCTTGAGCCGCCAGGACGGCAGCGGAGCGCTGGCCGACGCACTCGTGGGTCACGGTTCGGACTCGGGCCTTCCGTTCGAGCGCATCCTCCATCCAAAGCCTGGAGAATGGCCCACCTACAACGGCCGGCTCGACGGCAACCGGCACAGCCAACTGGACCAGATTCACCTGGGCAACGTGAATCGGCTGGAGCTGGCTTGGATGTATCCGCTGGACTCGCCCAACCTGCTGGAAACCACCCCAGTAGTTGTGGACGGAGTGATGTACGTCACGTTCTCCAACGAGATCCATGCCTTGGACGCGCTGCACGGACGTCGCATCTGGAGCTATAGCCAGCCCCGCACGCCCGACATTCTCGGGGCCGCCGCTCGCGCCGCCAACCGCGGCGTGGCGGTGCTCGGAGAGCGAGTCTTTATGGTGACCGACCATGCCCATTTGCTGGCTTTCGACAGAGTGAGCGGACGCAAGCTCTGGGATGTCGAAATGGCCGACCACCGAGAAAACTACAACGCGACGATGGCTCCCCTGGTTGTCAGGGAAATGGTGGTTTCCGGCATCTCGGGAGGCGATCAGGGCGTGCGCGGCTTCTTGGCCGCTTACGATCACGAGACCGGGCAGCGGCTCTGGCGCTTCTGGACCATCCCGCTGCCGGGCGAGCCGCTCTCCGAGACTTGGCAGGGCTCGGTGCTGCCGCATGGTTGCGGCACGACTTGGCTGACCGGGAGTTACGACGCGGACCTGGACTTGCTCTACTGGCCGACCGGCAATCCCTGCCCCGACATGAACGGCGACGAGCGGCTCGGGGACAATCTCTATTCCAACTCGATCCTCGCGTTGCGCCCGGACACTGGAACGCTGGTGTGGCACTTCCAGTACACCCCGCACGACGAGCACGACTGGGACTCGGTGCAGACACCTGTCCTGGCGGACATCGAGTGGCACGGCGAGCGCCGCAAGGTGCTGTTGCACGCGAATCGCAACGGGTTCTTCTACGTCTTGGACCGCGAAGATGGCGAGCTGCTGCTGGCCGAGCCGTTCGTGCGCAAGCTCACCTGGGCCGAGCGCGTCGGCGCGGACGGCCGCCCGGTGCTGATCCCGGGCAAGCGGCCCACCCGTGGCGGGAACCTGGTCTGCCCGGGGTTGCAGGGTGCGACCAACTGGCCTTCCAAGTCGTTCGATCCAGCGACCGGGCTGTTCTACACGATGGCGTCAGAGTTCTGCCATGTCTTCACGAAGCGAGACGAGACGTGGCAGGCCGGCAAGACCTACTACGGAGGCTCGGCCCGCGAGCCGAGCGGCGAGCCGGGCGAGCGCTACCTGCGCGCAATCGACGTGCTGACTGGCGACATCGCTTGGGAGCGCAAGCTCGGCGACTCGATCCGCGACAATTGGTCGGGGCTGGTCTCCACGGCAGCCGGGCTCGTGTTCTTCGCCGACAACTCCGGTACGTTCGCCGCCGCCCGGGCGGCCGACGGAGAGCTGCTTTGGAGCCGCCATCTGAACGCCCGCGTGCGCGCTTCTCCTATGACCTACATGCTCGGCGGCAGGCAATTTGTCACGATCGCCGCCGGCAAGAATATCTTGGCGTTCGCACTGCCCCCTGCCGAGCTCCCGTGACGGAAGCCGACCGAGGGCAGCGCTTGGCTTTGTGTGTAGCTGGGAATCAGCTCCCGCCGGAGCGATGCGACCGCTACGCGGCCTGGTCTCGCGCAGGTCCCCTTAGGCGGCGCGCACGAAGTCGCTCGATTGGGGGGAGACGCCGGAGCAGTCGTACTCGTCCTGGCAGTAGACGCACAGCGTAGTCCACGGGATGGCCTCGAGACGTTGCGGGTTGATTTCCGCCCCGCAGTCCTGGCAGATACCGTACTCGTCTTCGTCAAGCAGCCTGAGCGCGGTTTGGACAGCCTTGCGGGTCTCGAAGTCGTTGTTGATCACGCTGATGGTGAGGTCCATCTCGAACCGCGTCTGCATCTGGTCCATCGGATCGTTGCAGCGGTCGCGGATCAATTCGTCCCGGTTATTGCGCCGGGTCAGCGCCTCGAGTTTTGCCAGCAGCTGCTGGCGCACGACTTCTTTATCTAGAGTGACCATGGTTGCGTTCCTCCTTGCAGAAGATCTGGAGCTGGGTTGCTGACACCGGACCGCCTGCAATAACGGTCCGGCTATGTGCTCGGATCGATCTTCTTAACTAGTAGAGTATAGATGAAAACCACCGTCAAGTGGTTGCACCTTGTAAAAAATATTTTTTTACGTGGACAATAAGCGGGGATTACAAGCTTCTAAACATCGGAAAAGATCCCCTTGGCTGTTTGTAAGACATTGATCAACATAGACTTAGTAAGGCGGCCAGTCTGTGTATTCTGGCGGCTGGGGTGGTAACTGCACAGCAGATCAGGCTCGTTGCCGGCACGAAAAAAATGCCGTCCGTGCGCGAACGGGTAGTCGCGAGCGCGCACCGAGGGGTCGCGAGCGCGCAAAACGGCCAGCCACGAGTCATGCGCGAGACGCCCGAGAGTGACCACTGCGCGGAGCCTGTGAAGCATGCTGACCTCGCGCTCGAGGTACGGGCGACAAGCCGCAAACTCTCCCGGAAGAGGCTTGTTCTGGGGCGGTGCGCAGCGCACTGCCGAGGCGATGTAGCAGTCGCGAAGGACCAAGCCGTCGTCTCTGGACGTGGCCGCCGGCTGCGACGCGAATCCCGTCTGAAACAAGGCGTCGTAGAGGAAATCGCCCGAACTGTCGCCGGTGAACACCCTGCCTGTCCGGTTTGCGCCGTGAGCGCCCGGTGCCAGCCCGACCAGCAGCAGGCGTGCGCCAGGGTCCCCGAACGAAGGCACGGGCCGGCCCCAGTACTCCCAATCGAGATAGGCGCGGCGCTTGACGATGGCAATGCTCTGGCAGTGCTCTACCAGGCGCGCGCAACGGCGGCAGGCCACGATTTCGGTTTGCAAAGCCGCCAAGTGGCGGAGGGAGGCACCGCGGCCCATGTTGTGTCGAAGTCTAGCAGGCCCTCTAGGTCGGCTAGACGCGATGTCCCTAAAACGGCGCGACCGCACTAACAGCCGCGCGCCGCTTGCCAACGCCTGACTGATCTGTTATAAATTCGCACACGCTTGACGCGGGTTGGCTTGGCACCTCCGCCGAGACGATTCCCGCTGCGTCTGGCGAAGCGATGGCTCATGCCAAGCAAGGCCCAGACCTCAAAGGGCGCTGAGACTTCGCCGGGCCGTGGTCCGATACCTCCGAGACCTGCGGTCCGCCCGGGCAGCGCAAAGCGCCCCGTCAGCAAGGAGCGCCTTGCGGAGGAGCGGCAGCAGGAGCACTTCACGCTGGGGACGGAACTGTTCCAATCGCGCAAGTTCGGCGCGGCGCGGCGGATGTTGGAGAAGGTCCGTGCGGGCCCCAACGTCGGGCTATGCCACCGGGCCGGTGTCTTCATCGAAATCTGTCGCAAGCACTCCGAGCGCAAGCGCCCATTGCTCGAGACCGTGGAAGACTACTACAACCACGGCGTTCAACTGGTCAACAACGGCCAGTTCGCGGACGCCGTGCGAGTGCTCAACCGCGGCTTGGCCAAGGATGCCGAGGCTGCGCACCTGCACTACGTCAAGGGTGTCGCCAAAGTCCTCGCAGGGGACCACAATTCCGCCAGCAAGTCAATTCGCAAGGCGATCGAGCTGGACGCCGAGATTCGGATTCTGGCGCGGCGCGACCCCGACTTGCGTTCGGTGATCCGGTCGGCGCCGTTCGCCGACTTGGTTGCAGACAAGCCCGCCTAGACACGATTGCGTGAATGTCGAGGTCTGGCAAATCTATAAGCAGCCGGGGTTCGGTCGGCGTGGCTCGGCGTTGCTGCGAGCGGATGTTGTCGGCCTTCGAGAAGGCGGGGTGCCCGGGCCGTGAGCGCCGGGGCGGACTCCCGGCTCTACTCGCTCATTGAGCCGGGCGTGGCGCGCGCCGTGGCGTAAACGATGATCCTCGGGTTGGAGGAAGCGCTGGAATACAAGTACAGCGTGTCGTCTTCCAGATAGAACTCGCCGCCCCGATACCGGTCTTTGAGAGGCGGCCCGGGCGGTGGATCGATCAGCACGAAACGCTTGCCATTGGTGCCAACCGGGTTCAGCTCCGCGTCCACTTCCACGTACTTGATGGCACCGCCTCGCCAGGCGGTGTGATCTTGGTAGACGATATAGTTGCTGTTCTTCCAGCGCAGAAGAGACGGGCCGTACAGATCGTTCTTCTCTCCCTCGATCGGCTCCACCAACGGGGTCTTCAGCTGGACCCACTTCTCAGCGTCTTTGGAGTGCGCCAGCCAGACGCAGCGGACCCCCCGTTCTTTGATGAACCCCGAATAGAGCATGACGTATTTACTGCCGTAACGCTCGAGCGGATACTCGTAGACTCGGGTGTAAGTCGCGTTTCGCGTGCCGATGTTCGCCGCCTTGATGCTCACGCCCCGATGCTCGAAGCGAATCCCGTCTCGACTCGTCCAGAGCTCGGATCGCGAGTTTTTGGTGTGTCCCCACATGTAGAATTCGCCCTTCTCTTCGATCCAGCGGATATCCGGAGCAGACGGGCCCGTGATGACCGGATTGGCCTCGTACTCCGTCCAAGGGCCGCCGAGACTGTCGGCGTACGCCATGCTGATCGCCACGTGCTTGTGGGGAGCGTAGTACAGGTAGAACTTGCCCAATGGATTCTCGATACGTCCTTGGGTCCTGATGATGGAAGGATGGATCAGCTGCTGGGTCGGGGCGTAGGCTAGATCCGTCGGGTGTAGGGCGACGCCTTGAAAGGTGAATTCGGGTAAGGGGCCCGCTGCTTGCAGCGAACATGCAGAAAGCAGAACGATGGCGCAACGCCACGCCAGCGCGGCTTGTCGATTCGTTCTCACTGCACTGTCCGCGATCGCATTGATCCTACTACTGTGAGGACACGATAGCTCGCGGTCAGCCGCCGCCTGGAGTGAAGATGATCACGTGCTGGGACGGCAGGAACTCCAGCACTTCCACGAGATCGAATCCGGCAGGCTCGATCTCTGATCGGACCTCGGCAACGCTCATCTTGTGGAGAGGGTGGATTGGCAAATCCGGCTGGTCCTTGCGGTACTCGACCACGACTAGGCGTCCCTCGGGCTTGAGCGATCGCCGGATGTGGGCGAGCGTGAGAGCGGGGTGGGCAAGTTCGTGATACACGTCCACCAGCAGGACGAGGTCCACTGCGGATTCTGGCAGGCGCGGGTCGCGGGGAGTTGCGAGAACCATCTCGACGTTCTCGATGCCGCGGTCGCGCAAGTTCACTGCGAGCATGTCGAGCATTTCCTGCTGGATCTCGACCGCGATCACCTTGCCTGCACGTCCCACCTTCCTGGCCAGCCGCCAGCTGAAGTAGCCCACTCCGGCGCCCAGATCAACCACCGTGGCGCCGGGCTGGATATCGAGCGCGTTGACGAGCCTGTCGGGCTGCTCTTCGCGCTCGCGCTCCGGGCGGGTTAGCCAGTCGGCATAGACCCAGCTCATCGCCGGGGCGATCTGCCTTGGCCTCTGTGCGTCATGGCTGTGTTCTTGTTGAGCGCTTAGCCGTTGCCACGGGCTGGCGGAGACCAGGCCAATGAATACAGCCGCCAGAACGCCTGCCAGGCGGGCGGCCTCGATCCGGCCTGTGCTACGCAGCGAGCAGGCCATGGCGTTCCATGAGGGCGCGCAAGTCTTCCCTGTCACCCGCGTCCATGGCCACCAACGGCGGCCGCACGCTCCCGGCCGGGATGCCGGCCAGGGACATCGCAGTCTTGATCATCGAGACCTTGTAGCCGGGCCGGCGATTGCGCAACTCGTACATCGGCAGCACCAGATCGTCCAAGATGCCGTTCACATCGGTGAAATTGCCTTCCCGCGCCAGTTCGCGGATGCGCAGCGCGGTTTCCGGCATGAAGCACGCGAGGCCCGAGGTGAACGTCTCGACGCCCAGCTTCCAATAGCTAGGCACGAACGGCTCGGCCATGCCGTTGATCCAATGGAAGCGGTCGCCGAAATGGCGGCGGACCTGGAGGTAGTGGGACAAGTCGCCGTTCTCGTCCTTGACCATGCAGATGTTCTCCACCCGGGCCAGCCTCTCAAGCAGGGAAAGAGGCAGCGTGCCGCTCCACTTTGTCTGGTACAGGATGACGCTGATGCCGGCGGCTTCAGCCACCGAGCGATAGTAGTCGGCAAGGCCGCCTTCGTTGGGGTCGGCCATGTAGGGTGCGATGCAGAGCACGGCCTTCGCCCCGGCGCGTCGGGCGTAGACGGCCTGTGTGCGCGCCGTCCGCCAGCTCTGGCCAACGCCGAGGATCAGGTATGCGCGCTGCGGGACCAGTTCCCCGGCGATCTCACAAATCCGCTCGTACTCTGGCAGGCCGAGGGCGTGTAGTTCCCCGTTACTGCCGCAGAACGAGAGCGCATCGAGCCCGGCCACAAGCATGCGTTCGGCGTGAGCCCGCAATCCCGGCTCGTCGAGTTGCAGGTCTGCGTCCCACGGCGTGACGGGGAACCCAATCGTGCCTTGGGGGAATTGGTTTGCTTGCGACATCCGTCTTTGCAGCCCGTGCCTGATGCGTTCCACGATAACAGCACTGGCGTTGGCACGTCCCCAAGCCCATTCGGCCTAGATTCCACACTCAATCCGGACGCAATTGAGCGCTCGTTCCGGTTCAGCGTGAACGCCCGCTCCACAATGAGGTGAGCGGCTCGGAGGCAGAGGCGACAGCGGGCTCCCAACGCGCTGCCGCTCCCGTTGGGTTTGCCGCAAGTGTGAAACGAGGCATGCACGGGACTTCGCCGGAAGTTGCGCGCGGTTCTTGCGTTATCCAATAGCCGTTTCAATCTGGATATAACAGCTACATGAAACGAGCCAGTGTCAGTCAAGTGAAGAGTCGCTTCAGTGCCCTCCTCGCCGAGGTGCGGCGCGGCGAAACAGTCCTTGTCACGGATCGCGGCAAGCCTGTGGCCCAGATCTGCCCCATTGACGCGGAATCGCTGATCGACGAAGCGGCAATGGACTTGATCGAAGAAGGAATCATGAACCCTCCTAGAATGCGCCTCGAGCTGGCCTCGTTTCTGGCCGCACCCAGACCCCGCCTTCCTGACGGGCGCAGCGCCAGCCGCTTGGTCGCCGAGGAACGGAACGAGGGCCGGTGAAGTATCGGGACTCTCCAGCCTTGGTTGCGTGCAGGGAGGATCTGGCGCCGCTCGAGCTTGTTTGCTCTGACGCCCGGCTCTGTCAAGCCGCGGCCTGCCAGGGCTTCTCGGTCGCTTGATTCCATGCGACACGCCACCACTTGGGCGAGCGTCTCGGGCGCGTGAGAGCTCGTGCTCTGGAGTGCGTGCCGCCCTGAGCGCTCCACATCTGCCGTCGCCGTCCCGACAGCGGGCTATTCGGGGCAGATCACGGACGGATCGCCCACGGGGCATCTAGAGCGTTTCCGTCGGCGGGCCGCATCGCATCGCGGCCGTCGGCAGGCGGCGGAGGTTCATGCTCCCGTCGCCCGCGGCCCAGAATCTGCCCATTCTGCGCACTCCCGCGTCTGGAACAGGGCTGTCTGCGGCGGGAACCCGGCAACTGCGTGCGGGCTTTCTGCGGGGGTGTCGCCTATGGTAGATTGGAACCTTGAGAGGAGCGGGCGGCGCTGCCGCTGCCAGCCCTCCCATCCAACCGTCCCCAGCAGCGCCCAGGCGTGCCGACGCTTGCGGTTCTCACGTGCGGCTCCCATGGACCAAGCAGTAGCCAATCGTTACGTTTCAGCCTTGGCCGAGGTCGTCGCACAGCAAGGCTCGGAGCTATCGCCCGAGGCGGCGTTGGAACAACTGGAGGCCTTTGGCGAACTGCTGGAAGGGTCTGCGGACCTGGCTGCCGTGCTGCGCTCGCCCTCGATCCAACCCAGCGACAAGCGCCGCTTGATCGAGCAGGTCGGCGGCCGCCTCGGCCTTGCTCCGCTCATTGTCAACTTTCTATTCGTCGTCACGGACCACCGCCGCATGCGGCACTTCTCCCTGATTGCCGCTGGATTCCGCGCGTGGCTTGACAGCCACCGTGGCAGAATCGAGGTCCAAGTGCGCACCGCCGGCCCGATAGGCCCCGACCAGAGGGCCGAGCTCGAGGGCCGCTTCCGCGAGCTGACCGGCAAGGACATCCGGGCGAGCTATGCAGAGGATCCCGCCCTGCTCGGCGGCGGCTTGGTGCAGGTGGGCTCGACCCTGTACGACGGATCGCTGCGGGCGGCCTTGGGGTCGCTGGCGGCCAGGCTGGCGGCTGGTGACCGCTAGCCGCTCTTGGTAGAGGAACGATTCGAATGGCCAAGATGAACGCATCGGAAATCACGCAGTTGATCCGCGACCGGATCCAGAACTACGAGTCTGCCGTGGAAGTGGCTGAGGTGGGATCGGTGATCTCGCTCGGCGACGGCATCGCTCGCCTGCACGGCTTGGAGAGCGTGATGGCGGGCGAGCTGCTCGACTTTCGCAACGGCATCTCCGGCATCGCGATGAACCTCGAGGAGGACCAGGTCGGGGCGGTGCTGCTTGGCGACTACACCAGCCTCAAGGAAGGCGACGAGGTGCGCCGCACGGGGCGGATCATCTCGATTCCAGTGTCCGACGCGATGCTGGGCCGCGTGGTAAACGCTCTGGGCGAGCCGCTGGACGGCAAGGGTCCGATCGAGGCTACCGAGTACAACCCGATCGAGCGGCTGGCGCCGGGCGTGATCGACCGCGAGCCGGTCAAGGAGCCGATGCAGACCGGCCTCAAGGCCATTGACGCCATGATCCCGATCGGCCGCGGGCAGCGCGAGCTGATCATCGGGGACCGCCAGACTGGCAAGACCGCCATCGCCATCGACACCATCCTGAACCAGAAGGGCGGCGATGTGATCTGCATCTATGTCGCCATCGGCCAGAAGCGCTCGACCGTCGCGCAGGTGCTCAAGACCCTGGAGCAGCGAGGGGCGATGGACTACAGCATCGTCGTCGTGGCTTCTGCGTCGGACCCGGCGCCGATGCAGTACCTGGCGCCGTTCACCGGCGCGGCCATCGGGGAGTACTTCCGGGACTCGAAGCGTCACGCGCTGTGCGTCTACGACGATCTTTCCAAGCATGCCGCCGCCTATCGCGAGATCTCGCTGCTGCTGCGGCGACCGCCCGGGCGCGAGGCCTATCCGGGCGACGTATTCTACCTGCATTCGCGCCTGCTGGAGCGCGCGGCCAAGTTGAGCGGGCAGCTTGGGGGAGGATCGCTGACGGCACTGCCGTTCATCGAGACGCAGGCTGGCGACGTGTCGGCCTACATCCCGACAAACGTGATCTCGATCACCGACGGCCAGATCTACCTGCAGGCCGACCTCTTCAACGCAAACGTCCGCCCGGCCGTGGATGTGGGCATCTCGGTCAGCCGTGTCGGCGGCAACGCCCAGATCAAGGCCATGAAGTCGGTGGCGGGCACGCTGCGGCTGGATCTGGCTCAATACCGCGCCCTGTCGGCGTTCGCGCAGTTCGGCTCGGACCTCGACAAGGCCTCGCAGCAGCAGCTGCACCGCGGCGACCGCCTGGTCGAGGTGCTGAAGCAGAAACAGTACGATCCGCTTCCGGTCGAGAAGCAGATCGCGATCATCTTCGCCGGAACGAAGGGCCATCTCGATGACTTGGAACTGTCCCAGATCGCCGAGTTCGAGGCCGGGTTGTACGACTATCTTGACCGCCAGGGCGACGACGGCGCGCTGGCTCTGATCCGCGCCCGGCGCGTGCTCGACGACGACGTCGCCAACGCGCTCCAAGACGCCATCGGCGCCTATAAGCAGCAGTTCGCGGCACTCCATCCGGTGGCGAAGGCAAGCTAGAGATGCCTTCCCTCATCGACCTGCGCCGGCGGATCCGCTCTGTCAAGAACACCGAGCAGATCACCAAAGCCATGAAGATGGTCTCGGCCGCCAAGCTGCGCCGGGCACAGCAGGCGGTGGTCGGCGCGCGCCCGTATGCCGGGCTGCTCGAGGACATGCTCGGCAGCGTGCTGGCAACCGAGACGGAGGAAGAGGGCGCGTTCTCGCACCCCATGCTGGAGCGCCGCGAGTGCCGCAAGGTGCAGCTGGTGGTGCTGGCTGGGGAGAAGGGACTGTGCGGTTCCTTCAACAGCAATGTGTTCAAGGCGGTCCAACGATTCGTGGACGGGCGTCCCGAACAGCAGGTGGAGCTGGAACTGCTCGGCCGCAAGGCGGTGGATTTCTACCAGCGTCGGGACTTAGCGGTGAGTGGCAAGTGGGACCAGGTTCTTGGCAGGGCCGAAGTGGGGACGGCCGAAGCGGTGGCCGAGAAGGCGATGCAGCGGTTCTCGGACGGCCAGGCGGACGAGGTCTGGATCGCCTACAACCGGTTCAAGGGCGTGTTGAGCCAGGAGCCCGTCATCGAGCAGGTGCTGCCGGTCATTCCGCCCGAAGGCGCTGCCGACGGCGGAAGCTCGTACGAGTACGAGCAGCCCGCGGAGCAACTACTGGGTTCGCTATTGCCCAGGCGGGTCGTGACGCAGGTGTTCTTGGCGATGCTTGAGTCGGCCTCTGCCGAGCACGCCGCGCGCATGACTGCCATGGATGCGGCCACGCGCAACGCGGGCGAGGTGCTGGAGAAGCTCACGCTGCACCTCAATCGCGTGCGGCAGGCCAGCATTACGACGGAGATCATCGAAATCGTTTCGGGCACCGCCGCGCAAGGGTAGCGGCTGCCGACGCCAAAGAGGACGCGAGAAGATGCAAATCGCAGGGAAAGTCATTCAGGTCGCCGGTCCGGCGGTCGACGTGCAGTTCGAGGGCGGAAACTTGCCCAAGATCTTCAATGCCGTGAAGGTGAGCAGTGAAGGGTTCAATGTGCCCGAGCCGATCGATGTCACCTGCGAAGTGCAGCAATACCTCGGCGAGGGACGGGTGCGCACCGTAGCGATGCAGCCGACGGACGGCATGGTGCGCGGCATGCCCGTCGTAGACACGGGCAAGGCCATCTCCGTGCCGGTCGGCCCGCAGGTGCTTGGCCGGGTGCTCAACGTGTTGGGCGAGCCGGTCGACGAGCGCGGCCCGGTTGAGACCGAGACGAGCTTTCCGATTCACCGCGATGCCCCGCTGCTTGAGGACCAGTCGACGGAGTCCGAGATTCTCGAGACAGGGATCAAGGTGATTGACTTGATCGAGCCTTACCTCAAGGGCGGCAAGATCGGACTGTTCGGGGGCGCGGGTGTCGGCAAGACCGTGATCATCATGGAGCTGATCAACAACATTGCGCTCCAGCACGGCGGCGTGTCGGTCTTCGCGGGCGTTGGCGAGCGCACCAGGGAAGGCAACGACCTGTGGCTGGAGATGCAGGAGTCGGGCGTGGTGAACCCCGACGACTACACCAAGTCCAAGACCGCCTTGATCTACGGCCAGATGACCGAGCCGCCGGGCGCCCGGCTGCGGGTCGGGCTGACCGGACTGACCGTGGCCGAGTATTTCCGGGACGTGGAAGGACAGGACACGCTGCTGTTCATCGATAACATTTTCCGCTTCACCCAGGCCGGCTCGGAAGTGTCGGCGCTGCTGGGACGCATGCCCTCGGCGGTCGGCTACCAACCGAACCTCGCAAGCGAGATGGGTGCATTGGAAGAGCGGATCACCTCGACCAAGAAGGGGTCCATTACGTCGGTGCAAGCGATCTACGTGCCGGCGGACGACTACACGGACCCGGCGCCAGCGACGACCTTCACCCACTTGGATGCGACGACCAACCTGTCGCGCGAAATCGCCTCGCTGGGCATTTACCCGGCGGTGGACCCGCTGACCTCGACGTCCCGCATCTTGGATCCGAACGTCGTAGGCGACGACCACTACGACGTGGCCCAGTCGGTGAAGCGCGTGCTGCAGCGCAACAAGGAGCTGCAGGACATCATCGCGATCCTGGGCGTGGAGGAACTGTCCGAGGAGGACAAGCTGATCGTATCGCGGGCGCGCAAGATCCAGCGCTTCCTGTCGCAGCCGTTCCACGTGGCGGAGCAGTTCACCGGAACCAAGGGGTGCTACGTGAAGCTTTCCGACACCATCCGCGGGTTCCGCGAGATTGTCGACGGGCAGCACGATGACCTGCCCGAACAGGCGTTTTACATGGTCGGGACGATCGAAGAGGCGCTAGAGCGAGGCCGCGAGCTGGCGGCATGAGTTCGCTGGCAGTGCTTGCAAGCAACTTCGGCTAGCGGCGGATGGCTGGGCGAGGCTTTCCGGCTTGGATTTTCGCCTTCAATCCGTAGACCAACCGTTCGAAGCGCCGGGCGCCGACGGTTCGCCAGAATGCCAGTTGCCCAGTGCTGAATGATGGGTTCAGCCCATCGCTCTGTCACTCCGTGAAGAATTTCCACTCATTCAGCCGGTCGGGATCGTAATTGGGATTGAGCGTAGGCATCTGCGCGCCGACTTCATGTCGCCATTGGCGAAGCTCGTTCAACAGTTGCTCTGACTCTTCTGGCATCGAGTAGATCAGGTTCACGGTCTCCCCGATATCGTTCTCGATGTCATAGAGCTCCGCCTGCGTTCCGTCGAAGTGTTCGATCAGGCGGAATCGCCCCTTGCGTATGACTCCGTGGGGCGACGCTCCTCCGCGATGATAGTGCGGGTAATGCCAATAGAGGGCCTCCCGTCCGAGCGGTCGTTGCTTCAGCAGCAGGGGGAGGAGATTGACACCATCAAGATCCTGCTCCTCCGTCGGTTCCTGCCCGGTCACCGCCTGTAGCGTAGGGAAGAAATCGACGCTACTAACTGGCTCGCTCGTCTCGATTCCTCCCGGGACCTTTCCGGGCCACCGGATAATGAGAGGCACACGATAGGCGCCTTCGTACGCGGAACCCTTTCCGCCCCGCAATGGGGCGTTGTTGGTCTTCTGCGGCCTGTCTGCATAGTGGTTGCCGCCGTTGTCCGAAGCAAATATGAACAGCGTCTTATCCGCCAGTTCCAGGTCGTCGAGAGACTGCATGATCCGCCCGACATTCTCGTCTAGGCTGTGAATCATCCCGGCGTTTACCGGATTGCGCTGGACATGTTCCGAGGTAAGCTTGGCAGCGTATTTCCGCGTGAGCTCTTCCTTGGCCTGGGTTGGACGGTGAGGTGTTGAATACGCTACGTACATGAAGAACGGGCGATCATGGGACCGCTCTAGCCTCCGTATCACTTCATCGGTCAATCGGTCGGTGAAGTAGTCGCCATCTTCGCCGGACATGTTCTTGACGTTCGGCCAGGGATAGAAATACCCGCCTGGTCCCCAGGCCGATTCCGCGATGCTGTGATCGAATCCCTGCGTGTCCGGAAAGTGCTCTTCGCGCCCCAAGTGCCATTTGCCGAAATGGAATGTCTCGTAACCGACCTGTTTCAGCATCTCCGCAAGCGTGACTTCTTCGTGCGCCAGATACCGCGGCCAATCCGGCGGTGTCAGGGCGGCATAGGGGCAGTCCAGACCGCGAATGAAATCGGTCAGATGCAGCCGTGCCGGCGTCTTGCCTGTGAGAATAGCCGCGCGGGTGGGCGAGCAGACGGTCGCTGCGGCGTAGGCGTCGGTGAAACGCAGACCTTGGGATGCCAGGCGGTCGATGCTCGGTGTTTCGTAGAACGTGCTGCCGTAACAGCTCAGATCCCGCCAGCCGAGGTCATCGGTAAGGACGAGCAGGATATTGGGTGGCGCGGCCCGCATCGACGCGGGAATAATCAAGCCGGACAGTCCAAGGACGAGGAACGTGGCGACGCGTGGCATTCGTGAATCCCTCCGGGCTCTCTCAGCGCCAGGCAGGTCTCTATTCTCGCCTTGATTGAGGCTCGCTCGCACGCTGGCGTGTCGGCCGAAATCGAAGGGGGGCGACCATCATCCGGCTCAGGGCTCGGTGGTGGTGCGCGCTCATGCGTCACGGCGGCTCGGGGAATGGAACCCAAGCGACTGGTCTGTCTCGGGACTCATATCCATCCTGTATGTCCTCCGGTCTATCGATTTGGTTCCGAAGCCCGTGAAGTCATGGCCGATGGGTGATACCACTGGTCAGGATTCCCATGCCTCGATCATATGCTCGACACGTACCTGCACGTAAGCGTCAGCGTGCCGGGCGAAGCGTTCAGCATCTACCTCGGTCACAGGAAGATGCGCTTTGATTCCTTTCTCGTCCGATCCTTGCCTTCCGCCGAATCCGTGTCTGCCGCCGAGGCGGTCCGCGGCCTCGGTCCCGCCACGACTTGGGAACTGGGATCGACCGGGACGGACGGCAATGACGAGGACTTCGTTACCTTGCACCGTGCATGGCGCACGGTCGTGGTCGGAACGGAAAGTCACGATGCGAGCGCGGCAGAACTCAGCACACCGTGGTTGAGCAGGGTAGATCTAATCAGCCAAGCCGACACATTGAAGTGCTGTGCCGCGTCCTCGATGTAATCGTCGTCGGGAACGTTGGATCCGAGGTGATCACGTAGCGCTTCGAACGGACACAGGAAAGCCTGTGCGAAGGCTCGCTGGAATTGCTGTCGCTCAGACCCCGTATCCGTCACCGGAAGCAGCCTGTCACCGTCTGCCGCTAGCAGATGGTCTCCGATGATGCGTGCAAGGGCGAATCGGCGGCCAGTGGGATGGCGCTTCTTTAGCGAGGCCACGAGACAGTCTTTGTCTGGGCAGCTGCGGAATCCGGCGGGAATTGGAACGTTTTCCTCGAATCCAAGATGGATCCATTCCACCGAGACTTTACACAGTTCCGCCAGCTTGTGGTTATCTACCGTGTCTCGGTCAATCGACCACTCGCGGCGCACTAGCTCGGCTAGCGCTGCTCCCTTTCTCCAAGGCTTCTGGTTGCGGGTCTTAAGGCTTGCAGCTTCGGCCTTCATTTTTGGTGTTATGTCAAGCCGCATAAGGCACGATCTCTGACGAACATCGCGCCAGAGTGTCTCGAAGTCTTCCAGCGCACGGCTCTTCGAGGACGCTGCCAGTTCCCCGACGGGATCGCGACCAACCTCATCCGCGGCGTGGCGAAGGCCGGCGAGTACAGCCGGTTCCGCCTCTTCCGGGTCGAATCCCATCCTAGCCTCGATCACCCGGTCAAAGCTCAATACTGGATCTTCGATTTCCTGGCCGAGATCGCGCCAAGCAGACAACAATTCCTGCGGCCCGTCCGCATCTTGACTGGCCCAAGATTGCAACCGTGAGGCTACCGTTTCTACGAAGTCTCGCACCGCATTCTCGAATTCATCCGCCGGCACGTGAATATTCACTTCGCTCAAGAACCGCAAGGGCGATGTGGTACCCAAGCTGATGGGGCTGGACCGGATCTGCACGGTTGCATCACCGCCCACGAACTCCAAGTCCGGCCACAAGTAGCCGTTCCCGGCAGCACCGACTCGGTGGCTCATGTTCCAAGACAGCCCTTCTCCTTGCATCTCCCAGCGCAATCGCCACCAGTTCGCGATGAACCACGAGGCGAGATCGTAAGCAGACACCCGGATTCCTGACCGGTAGGCGCGGGCGTGAGTGTCTACTAGCGCAGTCACGGGCACGCCATCGGCCTCAATCCCTACTTCAGCTAGGAAATGGCGATTCGCCGCGCCGCCGGAGGCGGGCTCCACCCATCGGCAATCGATCCTAAACTTACCGCTCATGCTGGCCCCAGAGGCTGATTATGACCTCTCTAAATGGATCTGTCTCGGGCATCGGATATCCGTGATAGGTGCCCGCGCTCTCATTCTCCAATTGCGCCTCCACGGGATCACCGCCTTCAGTCACCGCCCAGATGTTCTGGGGGAAGCCCCCGCGGACCTGGCGACTGACGAGGCCTCGACGGGCGCCTTCCTTCAAGAGCCGCAGCGCAGTCGCCCGGTCCAGAACCTCTATCCAGTCGCACTTCGACTTATCCGGACGCGGTTGGATGGGCGGAGTCAGTCCGAAATCGCCGGGCCTCTCCTTGTGCTCTGGGTTCCCCGTGTAGCTTACTCGATCAGCTAGCGTCTTGAGCTCCTCGATGTCCCAGCCGTGAGCGACTCTTCGCTTCGGATTGAATCTGCGGCGTGGCATCACTCTGCCCGAGTTCTTGCTGAAACCCTTTGCGCTGAACTGCAGAAATCGTCGGATCCGACTTCTCGCACTCCACATTTGAATGTTACACGGAGAATCTTCCACGTCCCAGAGAATGCGGCTGGACCATTCTGGGATAGACGTGTCTGGGGCACAGCCTCTCGGATAGGACGGAGCATCGCAATCGCGTCATCGTCATGGGAGGTTGCCCGCACTAACCGCACAGCAGACTACGCTACAACTAACCTCGGCAGCTCTGCGTAGCGCAATCTCTTGCCGTACGTCTGGCAGCCTCCGAGAGCCATCCAGCGGACCGTGTCGAGCCCGAATGTCCGGTGGCTATTCGCGAACTCGTTCACCGAGTGCGCTGGGCGCTTTGGTCTCCCTTGTCCTCGGCTCGGGCAGCCCGTGGCCTCAGTCGCGCAGCAGTGCGGGCTGCGGTTCCGCGACTTGGCCGCGCGGCCGTTGCCCCGAGCCGGGAACGCTGCGGTCCCCGAGTTCCGCCCTGGCTCTGGCGGCGAGTCGCATCAGGCGTTCGACCACCTGCGGGTGCCGCGACGCGAGATCGTGCTGGCTTCCAACGTCTGTTTCCAGATCGAATAGCAGCGGGCTGCTCGATCCCGCGGTCCCGAAGTGGGGGTGCCGGCTGGTGGGCTCTGGGAGCGGGACAAACAGCTTCCACTTGCCGGAGCGCACGGCCTGAAGCTCGTCTTCGCGGAAGTAGTACAGCTCGTCTCGCGGCGAACGGGCGGTGCCTCTTCCGAGCAGCGCGTCGCCCACGTCCACCCCGTCGATGTCGCGATCTTCGGGCACTTCAGTGCCCGCCAGTGCGGCGAGCGTCGGGAGCAGGTCCAGCATGCTCATCAGCTCGCCGGACTGGGTGCCTGCCGGGATTGTGCCCGGCCACCAGGCGATGGCTGGAACGCGGAATCCGCCCTCGGCAGTGGTGTAGCCGCGTCCGTGGAGCGGCAGGTTGCTGCCGCGGACGGGGCTGCTCGGATCCGGTGCCAGCGGAGCGCCGTTATCCGAAGTCCACAGGACAAGTGTGTTGGCACTGAGTCCCCTCTCGACGAGTCTGTCAAGGATCTGGCCGGTCGACCAGTCGAGTTCTTCGACCGAATCGCCCCACGGGCCGTTGGAGCTCCTGCCGCGGAACGCCTCGCTGGCGAACGGTGCCGGGGTGCTGCCTGGCATGGCGTGCGCCAGATACAGGAAGAACGGACGGTCAGCGTGCTCGTCGATGTAGCGCAACGCTGCTTCGGTGTAGCGCTTGGTGAGCAGATTGCGGTCCACCGGCGCCTCGATCACGGACTCGTCGCGCAGCAACGGCAGGGGCGGCCACTCGTCCCCGTCGAAGCGCTGGCGATTCCGATTGCCCAACTGGCGTGTCATGTCGTCGCTGTACGGAATGCCTAGGTACGAGTCGAAGCCATGCCTGGTCGGCAGGAATTCCGGTTGGTCGCCCAAGTGCCACTTGCCGATGATGGCCGTGGCGTAGCCCGCGGAGCGCAGCAGTTCGGCGACGGTGAGCTCGTCCGCGTGCAACCCGAACGGAGAGATCGGGCGCAAGACCAAGCCGTCGCGAGGGTTGGTGTGCAGGCCGATGCGCTGCGCATAGCAGCCCGTCATCAGGCTCGCCCGCGAGGGAGTGCATACGCCCGCGCTGGCATAGAAATGAGTCAGCTTGCGGCCCTCGCGGGCCATCCGGTTCAGGCTCGGCGTCCGGTGGTGCCGCGACCCGAAGGGCTCCGTGTCACCGTAGCCGAGGTTGTCGGCCAGCAGCAGGACGATGTTCGGCGGCCGCGCTTGCGCGGGAACCGGCATCAGGGCTGCCACGAGGACCGCGGCACCCAGCAGTGCGATCACGCGAACAGATCCTTGATGACCGTCCCGCCGAAGTCGGTCAGCTTTTCGTGGCGGCCGTTGTGCAGGTACCAGAGTTGGTTCTGGTCCAAGCCGAGCGCGTGCAAGATGCTGGCATGAAAATCGCGCATTATGAAGGGCCGGTCCGTGGCGCGCAGCCCGAACTCGTCGGTGGCGCCGATAGCCTGGCCGCCCCGCACTCCGCCTCCGGCGAACCACATGGTATAGCCGTGCGGGTTGTGGTCGCGGCCGTTGCCGGCTTCGGACGTGGGCAGGCGCCCGAACTCCGCGCCCCAGACCACGAGCGTGCGCTCCAGCAGGCCCCTCTGCTTGAGGTCCTGGAGCAGTGCCGCGATCGGCACGTCGCTGTGTCCGGCCATCTTTTCGTGGTTCTGCTTCAGGTGCTTGTGCGCGTCCCACTGCATGCTCAGCGGGCCGCCGCCGGAGTAGATCTGGATAAAGCGGACGCCGCGCTCCACAAGCCGCCGGGCCAGCAGCAATCGGGTGCCGAACTCCCTGGTGTGGTCTTGCTCCAGCCCGTACGAGCGCTTGGTCGCGTCAGTCTCCTTGGTCAGGTCGACGGCTTCCGGCGCGTGGGACTGCATGCGGAAAGCCAGTTCGTAGGCGGCGATTCGAGCCTGCATCTCGCTGTCCAGCGGACCGCTGTCGATTTCGTTCATCGCCTGCAGCAGGTCTAGCATGCCGCGCTGGCGGGCCTCCGTCATCCCGGCGGGACGCTTCAGGTGGAGGATCGGGTTAGGGCCGGGGCGGAGCAGCGTGCCCTGATAGACCGACGGCAGGAATCCCTGGCTCCAGCACGACGTGCCGCCTTCCGGCGTGCCCTCGGGCTGGGGCATGACCACGTACGCGGGCAGGTTCTCCGACTCCGATCCAAGGCCGTACGTCACCCACGAGCCGATGCTGGGGTGGGTGGCGAACAGGCGCCCGTTGTGAACCTCGTACATCGCCGGAGCGTGCACGACGCTGTGCGTGACGAACGATCTGACGAAACAGATGTCGTCGACATGCCGGGCCACGTTCGGGAACAGCTCCGAGACCGGCAGTCCGCTCTGGCCGTAGCGGCGGAATTGCCACGGCGTGCCCAAGATCGGGTTGGTGCCGTCCGTGAACTGGCCCCCGACCGAGCCGAAGCTCTCCGGCAGCGGCTCGCCTTCGTGCCGGTTGAGCATCGGCTTGGGATCGAACGTGTCCATCGAACTGGGCGCGCCGACGTTGAAGATGAAGATGACCGCGTCGGCCGTGCCACTGAAGTGCGGCCGCTTGGCGCGGAGCGGATTCGCTGCGGACTCAGCCGATGCGGTCCGGGCCAGCAAGTGCTGCAGGGCGAGTGCGCCGAATCCGTTGGCAGCGCGGAACAACAGGTCGCGCCGCGAAGTCGCGCCGCGCGTGGCTGCGTCCCTAGGGTCGGTAGACGAATTCATTGCGGTTCAACAAGGCGAGCGCGAAGTCGTGCAGCGCGTGGGATCCGGAGCGCAGAAAGCTGTCGGCCAGGGCGCGCTCGGCCGCGGTAGGCTGGCGCGCCAGCGTGAACTCGAACGCGCGCTGGACTTGGCAATCCGTGTCGGACTCGCCGCAGTGCCGCAGGATGCGGCCGGCTAGCGAGCGGGACTGATCCTGCATGAAGTCGCTGTTGAGCAGGCTCAGCGACTGCAGGGCGTGAGTCGATGTTTGTCGCACGGAGCACGATGTCATCGTGTCGGGCTGGTCAAAGTTGGCGAGGAACGGCAGGCGCACCGTGCGCTTGTTCAGCAGGTACAGGCTGCGCCTGTCGTGCTCGTGCCGGTCGGGGGTGACGGGCCAGAGGTTGTCCGGCTCGGCTTCGGTGAAGATCAGGTCATAGACCTCCCTCTCGATCGGGATGCGCACCGGCCGGCCGGCCAGCGAGCGGTTGAGGCGGCCCGAGGCCGCCAACGCGCTGTCTCGGATCGCTTCGCCGGACAAGCGCCGGCGATGCGCTCGCCAGTACCAGCGGTTGTCAGGATCGATCGCGGCCTGCTGCGGGTCGATCTCGGAGGACTGCCGATAGGCACTGGAGAGGACGATCAAGCGGTCCATGGCCTTGACGCTCCAGCCCTCGCCCGCAAAGCGCAGCGCCAATGCGTCGAGTAGCTGCGGGTGTGTCGGCATGCCGCCCAGCAGCCCGAAATTGTTCGGATCCTGCATCAGGCCCCGGCCCATGCGAAATTCCCAGATGCGGTTGACCATCACGCGCGCTACCAGGGGATTCTGCTCCGAGGTCAGCCACTGCGCCAGTGCGGACCTTCGTCCGGATCCTGCGGCCGGCGCTTCCAGGCCGAGCGCTCCGACCGCTTGGGGGAACCCGGGCGTGACGGCCTTGCCCCTGCGGCGGTAGTCACCGCCTGCCAAGACATGGCTGGGCGGCACTTCTTCAAGGTTGGCCACTGCGAAGGCCGCTGCGGCAGGAGCGGGCCGATGCAGTTCCAGAGCGTGCAACCGCTGCCTCAGCGTCGCCCGACGCTGCCGGGTGTCTGGGGGCATGAGCGGAACGATCTCGTACCAGACCGGGCTGATCTGCGAATTGGCTTCCTTGGCCAAGCGCGCTTGCTCTTCGGTACGGTCGTCTTCGGCAATCTCGAGCGCTGCGGCAAAGGCGGGCTCGAGATTTGACCGCTTGCGTTCCCGGACCTGGGTCTTGAATGGCTCTTCGATCTCTTTGAGCTGGGCCTTGATCGGTTCAATACGGGCTTCGTGCTCGGCAATGGCCTTCTCTTGGGCGGCGATCTGTTCCTCGCTCGCGATGGGCAGGTCCTTCAGTTCGGTCGCTCCGAAGAAGGACTCCAAGCGGTAGTAGTCCTCTTGGCTGATCGGGTCGAACTTGTGGTCGTGGCAGCGCGCGCACTGTACTGTCAGCCCCAGCAGGCCCTGTCCCACGCCGAGCGCCATTTCTGTCAGCACCTCTTGGCGAGCCTCCTCCTTGTCCTGGTTGCCGGAGGTGACATGGCGCGGCCCCGCACCGTGAAACCCGGTCGCTACCAGAGACTCGGAGCTATCCGGGAAGAGCTCGTCACCGGCCACCTGCTCCCGCACGAAGCGGTCGAAGGGCTTGTCGGAATTGAACGCGCGGACCACATAGTCGCGGTAACGCCAGCCGTGCTCCCTGTAGCCGTCGCGCTCGAAGCCGTCCGTGTCGGCGAAGCGGACAACGTCCAGCCACTTCTGCGCCCAGCGCTCGCCGTAGTGCGGCGACGCCAAAAGCGAATCGACCAGACGCTCGTAGGCGTGTGGCGTCGGATCGGACAGAAATGACGCCACCTGTTCGGGCGTTGGCGGCAGGCCTGTCAAGTCGAGGCAGACGCGGCGCAGCAAGCGTGCGTTGCTCGCTTCAGGCGATGGCTCCAGACCCTGCTCTCGCAGCGCTTGCCGGATAAAGGCGTCGATCGGATTGCTCGCCCAAGCGGTCTCGATCAGGGGCGGCTCAGGCCGTGTCGGCGGGCGAAACGACCAATACTGGCTGGACGGCTCCGAGCCAGCTGCCGCGGCTAGGGGGCCAACCCCTAGCAATGCGCCTAGACACATCGCCGCGGTGGCCAGCGATCCGATCAACGCCCGGCCCACGAGACCCATTATATGGACATCCTGCTCTTGCTAATGGGTATCTCTCTCGGGAGCCATCGATTCCCGCTGCCGCTGGATGGCCGCTTCGATTTCCGCCACCACCTCCGGATAGCGGTCGGCGACGTTCCATCTCTCGCCGATATCGGTGCTGAGATCGAACAGTTGCGGCGAGCGGTGCTTCTGATGGTTGGCGTATCCTCTCCAGCCGATCTGTTTCTCCGTGCCCAGGGAGTCCCAAGACTCCAGGACCAGCTTGAAGTCGTCCACGCGGGCCGCCCACAGATTGCCGGGCTGGCCATAGTAGAACCACTCGTTTCGCGGGCTCGCCTCGCCCCGCAGCAGCGTGCCCGAAAGATCGATCGAATCGAATTCCCTCCCGTCCGGAAGGCTTGTGCCCGTCAGCGCGGCGACCGTGGCCATCAGGTCCACATTGACGCCGATCCCGTCGACCACGGCCGGCCGGATCGTTCCCGGCCAGTAGAAGATGCCTGGCACGCGCAGCCCGCCGTCCCAGCCGGTGAGTTTTCCGTCCCGCAGCCCGCCGGGCGAGCCGCCGAGGTCAAAGTACGTTAGCCAAGGACCGTTGTCGCTACTGAACCAGATCAGGGTGTCGTCGGCCACTCCGGCTCGCTCGAGCGCGCTGACCACCTCGCCGACCGACCAGTCGAGCTCTTCGATCACATCGCCATAGAGCCCCGCCTCGCTGTGCCCCTCGAAGCCAGGCGAGCGGAAGATAGGCACGTGCGGCATGCTGTGGCCGATGAAGAGCATGAAGGGCTGGTCGGCCTGCTCGCCGATCCAGCGCACTGCTTCCTCGGTGTATCGCTTCGTCAGCGTGGGCTGGTAGGCCGGCGTTTCGACGGCCTCCTTCTGGCGGTACAGCGAGATGGGGAAGTCGGCGCTGGTGGCGTTCTTGATGTTCTCGTAGGTCCGCTCGAAGCCTTCCCGCAGCGGCGCGTCGTTGCTGCCGACGAGCCCGAAGAAGGCGTCGAAGCCCTGGTCGTTGGGATGTGAGCCTTGGTAGTTGAAGCGTCCGGTCAGGCCCCACTTTCCGATGTACGACGTCGCATAGCCCCGCTGCTTGAGCATTTCTGCCATGGTGACCTCGTCGTCGGGCAGATCAGCCCACAGATTCTTGCCGTTGCGGTGGATCCGGATCGGCATCCGTCCGGTCACCAGCGCGACGCGGCTGGGATTGCACATCGGCGCGGAGGCGTAGAACGAGGTCCAGCGCTGGCCCTCCCGGGCAATGCGGTCGATGCTCGGAGTCCGAATCAGGGGGTGGCCTTGAATCGAAATGTCCCCGTACCCGAGGTCGTCGGCGAGGATGAGCACGATGTTCGGAGGCCGCGTATCGGTCGGCGCACCCGCGTCGCAGGCCCCGATCGCCGCGGCCAGCAGGATGGCTCCGAACGTTGCGAGGGGGGTTCGCCGCGCAGGGCGACATGAGTCCGTGCGGGTGGATCGCGATGGTGGCATGGGCTTGCTGAGCCTATCATTGTCTCCACTTCGGCGACCGGACCTCCATCCGCACGCTGGGCGAGCGCCGAGGCGCTGCCGCCCCTGCTTGGCGGCCCGCGGCCCGATGATGGTAATTTGATTCTCTAGTCCGGGTCGCAGGCACCGTATCGCGCCGAGGCCGGATTTCTGGTCATGGCTGCGCTTGGCATTCCAACGGCAAGAGTGCCGGTGCTACTGCGGGCGGCGGTAGCGCTGCCTGCCGCCCTGTTTGCTTGGTTCTGTTCGCTGGTGCCGCACGTCTCGTCCGGCGGATCGCTCTATTGGGAGATCGGCTGGATCCCGCAGCAAGGCATCGCGCTGAGCTTCTTTGTCGACGGGTTGAGCCTGCTCTTCGCCCTGCTCATCACCGGAATCGGCACGCTGATCGTGCTCTACGCGAGCGAGTACATGCTGGGCCACCCGCAGCTGCTGCGCTTCACCGCGTTTCTCCTGGCCTTCATGCTCTCGATGCTGGGGCTGGTGCTGGCGGACAACCTGATCGCCCTGTTCATCTTTTGGGAACTCACCGCCCTGACATCGTTCCTCTTGATCGGCTACAAGCACGAGGACGCGGCCGTGCGGCGCGCCGCGTTGCAAGCCCTGCTGGTCACCGGAGTGGGAGCCTTGGCCATGCTGGCCGGATTCGTGCTGCTCGGCGAGGCGGCCGGCACGTACAGCCTGCGGGAATTGCTGGCCGGGGACGCGAGTCTGGCCGGCGCCTCGCATTATCCGTGGATCTTGGCGCTGGTCTTGGCTGGTGCCTTCACCAAGTCCGCGCAGTACCCTCTTCATTTCTGGCTGCCCAACGCGATGGCAGCGCCGACCCCGGTGTCGGCCTATCTTCACTCGGCCACGATGGTCAAGGCCGGGGTGTTCCTGCTGGCCCGGATGTCGCCTGTGCTCGGCGGGACCGAGGCGTGGAGTGTGACGCTGGTCGGCTTTGGCGCGGTGACCGCGGTCTATGCCGCATTGGCCTCTGTGACCCGCACGGATCTCAAGCAGGTCCTGGCTTATACCACCGTGATGGCCTTGGGCACGTGTGTGATGTTTCTCGGTCTGCCCGGCGAAGCGGCAGGGACGGTGCATTCCGCCGCTGTTGTCGCGGCCGCGGCCTTCATCCTCGTGCATGCCCTGTACAAGGCTGCGTTGTTCATGGTTGTCGGCATCATCGAACGCGCGACCGGCAGTCGTGACCTGGCCCGCCATGGCGGTCTGCGCCACGTGCTCGGCCCGGCATTCGCGGGCGCGGCGCTCGCTGGTGTCTCGATGGCTGGCTTGCCCCCGTTCATCGGCTTTATCGGCAAGGAACTGCTGTATTCGAGCGCTTATGAATCGGGATTTGGCGGGCTTGCCCTGTTCGCCATCTTCGCTGCTAGCGCACTCGTAGTGACGGCCGCCCTGATGGTGGCCGTGCTGCCGTTCTTCGGAGAGATGAAGCAGTCCGCGCGGGATGCGCACCCTGTCAGTTGGCAACTGTGGATCGGTCCCCTGTTGCTGGGACTGCTCGGCTTGGTCGCAGGAGTCGCGAGCGGTCCCGTGTTTCGCGCTCTGGTGTTGCCCGCTGCTGCGGCGATTGCACCGTTGCCGGAGCATTTCGAGCCCGGGCTTTGGCACGGCTTTAACTCCCTGTTGCTGCTATCGCTCGCCACTTGGGCCGTTGGGGCGCTTGTCTTCTGGAAGCGACCTGCCATCCTGTCGTGGCCGGCGGCGCGCCTGGACCGCTTGCCGGTCACTGGCGACCGGGTCTATGACGCGATCATGGATGGTATCGCGCGTTTCTCCGCAGCGCTGACCCGCCGCATGCAGTCCGGCATCCAGCGCCGCTACATTCTGGTGGTCTTCGCCACTCTGGCTCTGAGCGTCGGCGCAACCCTGGTGGCCAAGGACGCGATTCACCTGCCTTCTCGAGTGCCCAGCGTGACCTTCGGGGAGTGGGCCTTGGTGGCCGTGATCGCAGCGTCCGTTCTCACCGTCATTCTGACCAGGTCGCGCTTGCTGGCGATCTGTGCGCTGGGCGTGGTCGGCACGGCCATCAGCCTCGTCTTCCTGCTCCGAGGGGCGCCCGACGTGGCCTTGACGCAGCTGATTGTCGAGACCCTCGTGGTTGTGATCGTCGCTATAGTCTTGCTCAAGCTGCCTGACTTCCGGAACGAGATCCGCCAGCCGCGCTCGGCGCGCTGGCGCGACGGGGCGGTCGCGGTAGCGGTCGGCGCGGCGACGACCCTAGTCCTGCTCGCGGTCACCGCACGCCCGCCGCAGCTTGAACTGACCAAGTATTTCGAGTCGATGGCGGTTCCGGGCGGCCGAGGGCACAACATTGTCAACGTCATATTGGTCGACTTCCGCGCCTTGGACACGCTGGGCGAGATCTCGGTCTTGGTGCTTGCCGCCGCCGCCGTCTGCGCCCTGATGCGGCGCCGCTTTCGCTACCGCTTCGATCGAGTCCAGCGGCTGCAGCGCGGGCACGCGGCGCGATCCGCCCGCGCGCGGGTATCGAGGGAGGGCGCATGAATACTCTGATCCTCCGCGAGACCACGCGCGTGCTGTTCACGTTGATTCTCGTGTTCTCGGTGGCGACGCTCTTGCGCGGTCACGACGCCCCGGGCGGCGGCTTCGTCGGGGGGTTGATCGCATCGATCGCGTGCAGTCTCTACGTCTTCGTGGCCGATGCGAAGGACGTGCGCCGCCTGGTTCGCACCGATCCGCTCAAGACCGCCGCCGCCGGGCTATCGTTGGCGGTCCTTTCGGGATTGATCGGAATCCTCTCGGGCAGGGGTTCGTTCCTGTCCGGCCAGTGGGTGGAGATCGGCGGTGTCAAGCTCGGCACGCCGCTCCTGTTTGACTTCGGAGTCTACCTGGTGGTCGTGGGAGCGGTGCTCACCTTTGTGCTCGAGATCAAGGAGCCCGCTCCCGAGCCTCCGGCCCGCGGCGACAAGTGATCACGGTGCTCTGATGGAGACGGTCATCGCAGTCTTGGTTGGGGTCTTGATGGCCTCGAGCGTGTATCTGATGCTGCGCCGGAACTTGGTGCGCTTCGTCTTGGGCTTGGCGCTGATCTCGCACACCGCGAACCTGCTGATCTTCTCCTCCGGCGGCCTGCAGGCCAGGTTTCCTCCGCTGATCCCTCCGGGAGAGCTGGTACCGGGTCCGGACGTGGCAAATGCCCTGCCGCAAGCGCTGATGCTCACGGCGATCGTGATCTCGTTCAGCGTGTTCGCCTTCTTGCTGGTACTGGCATTCCGCACCTACCAGCGCTTGGAAACGGTAGATCCCGACTCGATGCGCTCCGCCGAGCCCATGTCGGCCGGGGCAGGGGCGGACGGGTCGGCTCCGGGAGGTCCGCAGTGAGTTGGCTGCTCGCCGCCGCCATCGTGCTGCCGCTGGCCTGCGGGATTCTCGGTCTGTTGCTGCGGCCTCACCGCGCTACACAGCAGGCGGTCAGCTTGGTGGCGGGCATTGCGCACCTCGGGATCGCGACATCGCTGCTGGTAACGGTTTGGCGCGAGGGCATCCTAGTGGTGCAGGTCGGCGGGTGGCCGGCTCCGTTTGGGATCACGCTCGTCGCCGACCACCTCAGTGCCGCCATGGTGCTGATCACCTCCGTCATGGGCGCCGCGACGATCGTCTACGCCCTCTGCGACATCGACGAGCGCGCGCTCGTCAAGGATTTCCACCCGCCCCTGCAAGCCCTGATCGGGGCGGTCTGCGGCGCGTTCCTCACCGGTGACATCTTCAACCTCTACGTCTGGTTCGAGGTGATGCTGATCGCTTCCCTGGCGCTGCTGATTTCCGGGGGGCGCAAGGCGCAGCTGGACGGCGCCGTACGCTATGCCGCGCTGAGCCTGGTCGCCACCACGCTGTTCCTGAGCGGCATCGGCCTGCTGTACGGAATGACCGGCACGCTCAACATGGCCGACCTGCACTTGCGGGTGCAGCAGGTCGAAAACCAAGGGCTGCTCTCGGTCGTGGCGATCCTGTTCATCGTGGCGTTCGGCATCAAGGCGGCGGTCTTCCCGCTGTTCTTCTGGCTGCCGGCCAGCTACCACACGCCGAAAGTGGCCGTGTCGGCGATCTTCGCGGGGCTGCTGACCAAGGTGGGCGTGTATTCGATGATCCGCGTCTTCACGCTGATCTTCACCCACGATGTCGGCTACACGCACGGCATCTTGCTCTGGACCGCCGGCCTGACGATGGTGACCGGGGTGCTGGGCGCCGCCTCGCACAACGAGCTCAGGCGCATTCTGTCGTTCCACATCATCAGCCAGATCGGATACATGGTCCTCGGGCTGGCCCTGTTCACGCCGCTGGCCCTAGTGGGCGCGGTGTTCTACATCTTGCATCACATCATCGTCAAGGCCAATCTGTTCTTCGTGGCGGGAGCGGCCGAGCGGCTGTCGGGATCGAGCGACTTGAAGACCCTGGGCGGCGTGTATCGCGAGCAGCCGCTACTGGCGGCGCTGTTCTTCGTGCCGGCCTTTTCGCTGGCTGGCTTCCCGCCGCTGTCTGGATTCTGGGCGAAGCTATTGGTGATCAAGGCGTCGGTCGAGAGCCAGCAGTACTGGATCGCCGCCGTGGCGTTGGCCGTGGGGCTGTTGACGATGTATTCGATGACCAAGATTTGGGTCAACGGGATCTGGAAGGCGCGGCCTGCATCTGCGGAGAAGCCTCCGCCGCTGTCGCGGCCCAAGCGCGCGCAGTTGCTGGGCCCGATCATCTGCTTGGCGGCCATCACGCTCGCAATCGGTCTGTGGCCGGGACCGCTCTATGATCTGGCCGAGCGTGCCGGCCACGAACTCATGAACCCGGCCAACTATGTCGAAGCAGTCTTGGGACCCAGCGAAACTGCTGCCCTTGGCGTCGGCGCGGAGGTGACCGAATGAGGAAGCCGTTCCATTACAACCTGCTGCTGGCCGTGGGCTGGTGCGCGCTGATGGGTCGGCTCACTGTGGCCGATCTTGCAGTGGGCTTCGTGATCGGGGGTATTGCGCTCAGCATTTCCAGCCCGATGTTCGGCCGCATGCGCTACTATGATCGGGTCTTCAATCTCGCCCGCTTGCTGCTCTATTTCATGCGCGTGTTCCTCGCTTCCTGCGCTCGCGTCGCATGGGATGTCCTCACGCCCGTCCACAAGGCGCGGCCCGCGATCGTGGCGATCCCGCTGACCGTCAAAGACCCGATCCAGATCGTCACACTCGCGAACCTGATCTCGCTCACGCCCGGCTCGCTCAGCCTCGACGTGAGCCCGGATCACAAGACGCTGTATGTGCACTGCATGTTCGTCGATGATCCGGACGAGGTCCGCCGGGACGTCAAGGCGGGACTGGAGCGGCGTGTGATGGAGGCACTGCAATGAGCGGAATGGGGGAGCATGCCGTGGTTCTCGCCTGGGGGATCGATATCTGCACCGCGCTGGCGCTGTCGGCGATCTTGATCGCGTTCGTGCGCATGGTGAAGGGGCCGACCCTGGTCGACCGAGTGGTGTCGGTGGACCTGATCACCGTGTTGGCGGTGGCGGTCGTTGGCTTGTTCGGCATCGCCAGCGGCCACTCGGCGATCCTCGATGTGGCGATCGCCACGGCATTGGTTGCGTTCTTGGCCACGGTCGCATTCGCTTGGTTCGCGAATCGGCGCGCCGACCAGTTCGAGTCCAATACGACGCCGGGCCGGGCTAAGGAGGGCGAGTAATGGCGGAGATGGGCTCGCTGCGGGACTGGATCACGGCAATCGCCTTGGTTGCGGGCGGCTTCTTCCTGTTCGTGGCCAGTCTCGGCGTACTGCGCCTGCCGGACGTGATTGTCCGCATGCATGCCTTGACCAAGGCCGGCGCCCTCGGTGCCGGGTTGGTCTTTGTCGCCTCGGCCGTGCATTTCCGGGACCCGGCCAGCGTCACCGTCTCGCTGCTGACGATCATTTTTCTCTTGTCCACAGCGCCAGTTGCCGCGCATGCGATTGCCCGCGCAGCCTACCGCTTGGGCGTCCCGCTGTGGGAAAAGACGCACCTCGACGAGTGGCAGGGCAAGTATGCTCCCATGAGCAAGTCTGCCGAGGGCTCGGACTAAGCGCGTTCCGGAACACTCCCGGGTGGCAACATCCTGGGGCGGCTTGGCTGCAGCGCCCGGTCGGCGCACCTCTGCCGGGATTGTGATCACGCGCCTGCCCGCGACAGGCAGCAATCACTCCAAGCGCCGGATTCGTATGTTGCGAAACCAGACCCGGCTGGCGTGGTCCTGCAACACGATCCTGCCAGACCGGGCTCGGGCGAAGGCTTCGTCCCTGCCGGCCGCCTGGGCTCTTGCGGAGAAGTCCGGACTGCCCAGGTCGAACTCCACCACCCTTCGGCCGTTGAGCCAGTGCTCCACCCGGTCGCCGCGGGCTACCACCCGGAGAGTGTGCCACTCGCCGGGAGCAGGCGACCCACCATCCCGCGGCGCGTACAGCCCGTAGGCCGATCCCGCCCTGCGGTTGGCGTGCTGTTGCGAGGCTGGGCGCGCGTTGTCGGCGAGCTGGTACTCGATGGCGGCTCCGTTCGGGTTTCCGGTGCCCGCAAACCTGTAAAAGACCCCGCTGTTGCCGAGCTCCCCCAGCTTCCACTCGAGGCGCAGGTCGAAGTCCCCGTATTCTTCAGAAGTGGCTAGGTTTCCGGGCCGGCCCTCGACTAGCAACACGTCGTTCTCGACCCGCCACCCGCCGCTCGGCTCCGCTCGCGGGACCACGGTCCACCCCGAGAGGGTCGAGCCGTCGAAGAGCGGCTCGAAGCCGGGTTCGTCAGCGAGCGCGACGCCGTGGAGCGCCAGCAGGGCAAGTGCGAGCCTCATAGTTCGAACACCTGCTCGCTCTCGAGATCGAAGCCCATCGCCTTGTTGCGGCGATGGGCTTCCACCCCCAGGCTCACCGCGACTTGGGAGCGGTAGCCGAGCTCGCCATCGAGCGGGGCGGGCTTGCGCGTCCGGATCGACTCCAGGAAGTGCTGCCGGAACGACTTCGACGGCGGGGCCTCTATGTGTAGCGACGGCATGACAGAAAGCGCCTCTGCCCGCTCTTCGAAAACCGCTTGGAAGTAGCTGTCGCGCTCCTCGCCGGGCGACCGGATCTGAGGCCGGGACCGCGAGTCCTCGTCGTAGCGCTGCTTCCAGCGCGGCTCTGCCAGCAGCGAGGACACCACTTGGCGCTTGCGTCTCTCGGTCAGGCCGGGAAAGTTGGTGGGCCGCACGGGGCGGCGCTCTTCGCTCCACGTTCCCATGGCGTCCAAGCCGGCGCTCGCGACCCGTTCCTTGAATCCGTCGATGAAGGGCTCCTCCGGCACCAGGCGGATCCTTCGCGGGCGCAGGTGGTTGCCTTCGAAGTGGATGTTGGCCTCGTGGCCGCGCACGACGATAGGAAGCTCGACCGAGTTCTGGAGGGAGCCGGAGCACACGATGGTGTGCTTGCTGGGGAAATCCAGCGCTACGACGAGCGTGTCCGGCACCTCCATCACGGACTCGGGCGTGCCGTAGTTTCCGCCGGCAGAAACCGCCCGAATCGGGAACTCCCGGCCGAGGACTTGGATCAGCGGCGTGACGTGGTGGTAGTACAGGTCGGTGGCGATCCCGCCGGAGTAGTCGCGGTAGCGCCTCCAGCGGAAGAACCTCTCGCGTGAGAACGGCCTCTTCGGGGCGCTGCCGAGGAAGGCTTCCCAGTCCAAGTTCTCGGGACTGGCGGATTCGTCGATGGCATAGTTGAACGGGGGCTCCCGGGTGTTGCGGCTACGGCTCGTCTGGCTCCACAGGATCTTCCCCAGCAGGCCTGCCGAGACCAGCTTCCGAGCTGGCTCCCAGATCCCGTGGGCGATGTGTTCGCTGTCCACCGCGAGGATGCGACCGGTCTGCTTGGCGGTTTCCACCATCTGCTTGGCCTCGGCAATGGTCAAGCTCATCGGCTTTTCCACGTCCACGTCCTTGCCGGCCCGCATCGCTGCGATCGCCATCGGTGCGTGCCAGTGGTCGGGGGTGCAGACGATTACCGCGTCCACGTTCGGATCGTGGATGAGGTCTTCGTAGCGCCGGTACCCCTTCGCCGATGTCTGCGTAACGCCTTGGTCGAGCCGCGGAGCGTAGATGTCGCAGACGGCGGCGACTCTTGAATCCGGGCTCTTGCTGAATTCGTTTAGGTGTCCTCGGGAAATATTGCCCAAGCCGATCACCCCGATGCCGATGACGTCGTTTGCGCCTCGTATCCTCGAGTACGAGGCAGCTGTTGCGGCGATGGCGGCCCGACTTGCGAAGCCCCGGCGTGAGATTGGAGTCATCGAGAGTATTCTAGCCCGCTCGATTTCTTTAGGGGGCGCTGCCAACACAGCTTGGACGCGCCCCAGCCTTTCGAGCCCGGCCAGCGTTCCGTAGCGTCCGTCGGGGCGCTTCCCGTCTGTTGAATACCCGGCGGCACTCCCGAAGGCGGTGGATCAAGAGGTGGCGCTGACGACTGTGGGTGCGCTGAAGCGGCCGCGAAGCGATATGCGAGAATCACGTCTTGAAGCCAGCGGTAGCGTCCATATTGCTGATCGGTTGCTGCCTCGTGGCGGCCACGCGATTCGAGGATCCCAAGCCGCCCGAGCCGGCCTCCATCGAAGAGCGCGCCGCGGTCGAGCCGACAGCCCATCCCGGCGTAACGCTCCACGCACGGCCCGCACCCCTCGCGCCCGGGGCGGTGACCGAAGACTGGCCGGCTTTTCTCGGTAGCAGCGGACAGCCGGTCTCCGGCGAGACCAACCTCTTGCGCGAGTTCGGACCGGACGGGCCGAAGCTCTTGTGGGAGCTGTCCAAGGGCACCGGCTACAGTTCGCCATCGATCCAAGGCGACTACCTCGTATACCTCCACCGCTCGGGGAACGAAGAGGCCATCGAGTGCCTGCGGCCCGAAACAGGGGAGCGCTACTGGAGCTATCGGTACCCGACAGATTTCAGCGACCGCTATGGCTACAACAACGGCCCGCGCTCGAGTCCGGTCATCGATGGCGACCATGTGTACACCTACGGTGCGCAGGGGAAGCTGCACTGCCTCCGTCTCAAGACCGGCCAGGTCGTCTGGCGGCGCGACGTCGCCGCCGAGTTCAGGGTGCCCCAGGACTTCTTCGGGATCGCCACGACGCCGTTGATCGAAGGGGACCTGCTGATCTTGAACGTAGGCGCTCCGGGCGGTCCCGAGGTGGTCGCATTCAACAAGTTGACGGGACGAATGGTCTGGGGTGTTGGCGACCAGTGGGGGGCCAGCTATGCAACGCCCGTCATCGCCCCTGTCCATGGCAAGCGGCGGCTTTTCGTGCTCGGCGGCGCCGAGAGCAGGCCTCCGACCGGCGGACTGCTGTCAATCAACCCGCTCGACGGCGGGTTGGACTTCAGATTTCCCTGGCGCAGCCGCAGTTACGAGTCTGTCAATGCATCCTGTCCGGTCGTGACCGGTAATCGGGTGCTTGTCTCGGCCACTTACCGTACCGGAGCGGCGCTGATCGAAGTGAAGTCCGACTGGACATTCGCCAAGCTCTGGGAGAACTCCGATTTCGATCTCCACTGGACGACTGCCGTCTACGATCAAGGCCACTACTACGCGTTCTCGGGCCGCAATGAGCCGGACGCAAAGCTGACCTGTGTCAACGCCAGCAGCGGGGAGACGGTTTGGAGCGAGTCTCTGGAGTGGCAGGAAACCGTGCAGCTACAGGGAGAGGCGCGGGCCTTCCACGCGAGTCCCTTGCGGGGCAACCTGCTGAAGGTAGACGGCAGGTTCCTCGCACTTGGCGAGCACGGGCACCTGATGTGGCTGGATCTCTCTCCTGCGGGCCCGAAAATCTTGGATCGCGCCAGGCTGTTCCTGGCCCGCGAGACGTGGGCGCCGCCGGTCATCAGCCGCGGGCTGCTCTACGTGAGCCAGAACTCGCGTTCCATCGACCCGCCCGCCGGCCCGCGCTTGCTCTGCTTCGACCTGCGGGGCCGGTAACGGCAGCGGCGGCGAACCGTCCTGCAGATGCCATCGGCTCCGCCCGCACGGCCTGAGCGCGGTTGTCACGGTTGCTCCGGCAACACTTCGAACAGCATTGCCGTGCGGTCGACGAACACCTTGCGCAGCCCCCAGCGACCCGGCTCGCCCGCCACGGCTCGGGCCTGCGGGAAATAAGGGTCGCGCGGGTCCATGTTGAAGACCACGTAATCGATACCGTGCTGTCGCAGCAGTGCCGCCGCAGATGCGTGCGCAGCGCCCGGGGAAACCTCGATTCCGAGGAATTCAAAGGACTCCGGTCGCACCCGCTCCCAGCCGCCTGAGGGGGCCAGCACCGCGAACTCAAGCGTGGCCTGCGTGGCCGCGGCTCTCCTTGGATGCACCAGCTCGACTCCGTCGACGACCACGCTCTGGCCGAAGCGGATCTCGAGTTGCATTCCAGATGCTGCGGGTTGGCGCGATGTCCACCGGGTGAACGGATTCCAGTCGATCAGCCGCTCTGCGTGCCACGGCAGAGGTTGCGCCTGCGCAACCCACTGCGGACTCGCGCGTACTGGGCGACCGTCGCTAAGGACGCGAAACTCGGAGGCTGACCAAGAACTGGCATTGTGGTTGCGAGCCTGCTCCACGCGCACCCCGTGGGCGGGGCGCGGTGGCCAAGTTGCGCGGACCGCGCTGTCTGGAATATGAGAGGGCTTCAGGGGAGCCAGCACTGCATCGGCCAGGTCTTGGTTCTCCAGCCCTTGGTAGGAAACAAGGAGTTCTGCGTCAAAGTACGCTTCCGGCAGGTCAGTGAAGGACAGCACGCGCATCTCGGTGCCGCCGAGCTGGCCGATCCGGTCAGCCAGCAAGAAGAACTTCACGTTTCTGGCTAGGTGCCACTTCTGAGGCTCCAGCCGGAGCGCCGCCCGCCACGGCAAGCCTTCCACGCTCCACAGGTCGGGGTGGTACCAGCGCGAGCGCTGGGCGGGCCACGACGTGACGCACTGACCGGCCAGCAAGAGCACGACGATGCCGTGGCGCAGCCGGAGTGGCGCCATCTCCAACGCCATGCCGATGGCTAGCAGGGCGAACGGCAGGCTGGGGATCAGGAATCTCGCTCCGGCGTTGGCAAACCAAGGTGTCGCGCTGACCACCGCCGCAGCTAGCAGGGCGCGGGTCAGCGGTCTCTTCCAGGCGAGCAGGGCGATTGGCAGCAGGAGGATCATCCAGCCCAGCGAGCCGGCGTAGCGCTCTCCGAAGACTAGGTCGAACGGTGCTGCGAGCAGCTGTTCCCAGCGGTCGAATGGGCCCTGGCGATAAGAGCGCATCGCGAACTTGTAGGCCGCTTCCCACTCAACGCTGAAATACGGGTTGGGGAACCAGCTGTTGAAGAACGGCGCGAGGGGGTTGCCCGTGAAAATCGCGTTCTTGACCAGCCAGGGCAGGCCGACAATCGCTGCCGGGACTCCCGTCCGTGCGAGCAGACCCGCCGCCGATCTCGCCGAGCTTCCCTGGAACAGGCGGTGAAGCGCCGCTGCCAAGGCAGCGGTGACCGCGATCACGCCCGTGTACTTGATGGCGAACGAGAATCCGATCAGAACGCCGAGCACCACAAGCCATTGCCGCTCTCCATCGCGCCACCACAGCAGCAGCACGCAGAAGACCGCGAACAGAGCGAAGGCGAGAGCGCAGTCGTTGTAGGCAGAGGTCGCGTCCGGGATGACGACCGGGCACGTGAAGTAGACCACCGTGGCGAACGCGCCCGCAAGCTCGGCCCGAAACCTCTTGGCAAGGCATAGGATCCCGCCAGCCGTGGCGATCAGAAAAGACAAGTGGACGAGCTTTGCCGCTGATTCACGCCCGATCGCGTAGGCGAACAGGTACAGCATCTCGGCCCCCTGCGAGAGTTGGGCGTAAACGTTGGTTGTGATCGCTTCGAAGCCGTGCGACCGGTAGTAGCGGTGCACGAGGCCGAGGTGATAGCCCATCGCATCCGTTCTGGTTTCCGGCGCAAGCGTGTGGACGACGTACAGAATGCCGTAGACCGCGGCTGGAACGTAGAGGAGCAGTCGCGCGAAGCGTGGCGCAGAGCTAGGCTCCAAAGCCAATGCCGGCCACTTCCAACGGCCCCACCGGTACCAAGCCAGCACGATTGCCGCGAACGTGCCCAGCGCAGTGGCGTCGTAGAACCATCCGGCGGCGCAGAGAGCGAAGACCAACGTGCTCAGCACCGCGGATCCGCAGCCGAAGGCGAGCAGCCAGCCCTCCGCCGACGTTAGCTTTCCTCGCAGGCCGCGCAGCTGGCCAATCGCTGTCCGGCCAATCAGACAGGCCGTTACAACAGCAAGCGTGCCTCCGGCCAGCACGCTTGCCAGTCGATCCAAGGCTTCGAAGAGCGTGGCTTCCATGCGGTTCTGCGACCAGTGCTTGACCAAGCATACGGACTTCGGCCAGAGCCCGCACGCCGAAATGCGCGCAGCGTTCCATCACAGCCCGAGTCAGGCGCGACGGGTTCCGGTGGCCTTTTCACAGCGCACGGGACGCTCGGATGCCGGTGCCGACAGCGACCAGCGGGACTGTCGACTCTCGTAGATCAACTCGCGCGCCTCGGGCCAGGTCCGCCCCTCGAGCGGGTCAGGGCTGTTCGGGTCACCGACTCTCAGATCGGGGAGAGTGTACTGGTTCGGGATTGGAGGATCATCTAGCACGCGCCGCAGCCCATCCTCGACGACGGCGCGAAGTGAACGTCCCGTCTCTCGGGCGTGGCGCTTGGCTCGAATGAGGAGTTCATCGTGAATCTCGATCGTCGTCTTCATGGCTCATATTAAAGATAGAAGATGACATGGGATGCCATTGCCTCAGTGCAGCGCAAATGCTGCGGCGGCGGAACGCTTGAGCGTCCTACCGAGCGGGAAAGCGCCATCTGCTCCATTACCGGGATCCCAGAACGGGGCAGCATATGCGCAAGTTTGAAGAGTTGCTAGGAATCTGCGGGAGTGGCAGGCGAGACTGCGGAGGTAAATGCCATCCGGCGCGGGACCGAACGAGCACACCGTCGCGTCCGTGTCACGGTGAGCCTTCAGTGCGCTTACCTTCGTCTCAGCGGCTTTATGGCGTACCTAAGGATGCACCACAGAGCCCAGACCCCGTCCCTAGGGCGGATCTTCTTGCCTTGCTCGTAGGTCCGGCCGTGGTACGAGATCCCTACTTCGTAAACGCGCGCCCCGGCCTTGGCGATCTTCGCGGTGATCTCCGGCTCGAAGCCGAACCGATCCTCCTCCAGGACGATGGACTGCAGCAGCTCCCTGCGAAAGACCTTGTAGCACGACTCCATATCGGTCAGGTTCAGGTCCGTTGCCAAGTTCGATAGCAGGGTCAGCAGGCGGTTTCCCAGATAGTGCCGGAAGTACAGGACGCGGTGCTCGCTGGAGGTCAGGAAGCGCGAGCCGTAGACGGCGTCCGCCCTGCCTTCCAATAGCGGGTTGAGCAGTTTGGAGTAATCGGCGGGGTCGTATTCCAAGTCTGCGTCTTGAACGATGACGAAATCCCCCGTCGCTGCCTCGAATCCTGTCCGCAAGGCCCGGCCCTTGCCGCGATTGCGATCGTGCCGGAGCAAGGTGACGTTGTCAGCGCTGGCAGCGATCCTTGCCGCAACGTCCGCCGAGCCGTCCGTCGAAGCGTCGTCGACGATGATGATCTCGGTCGGAACATCCACGGCCTGGACGCGAGCGACGACCTCTTGCAAGGTGCCGGCTTCGTTATACGTGGGGATGACCACCGTCAGCGTTGCAGGCAAACCGGGTCGACTCCTTGGCGGGCGACGCGAGCGTCTCGGCCCGAGATCGCCTCAGACGCCAAGTATGCAACAGTCCGGAAAATCGTTGGTCTGCCCGGAACGAGCGGATTGGCAGCCGCGGGGGTGGAGGCCCACCGCAGCCTCGGCGAATGGGGCGTAGCGTAGGATGGATTCGTTGTCGGACGAACCCAAGCGCGCGCGAAATCCGACCGGCCGAGTGTATCTGGTGGGTGCCGGGCCGGGCGATCCGGACCTGCTCACCCTTCGCGCGCATGAGCTCTTGCGGGCAGCCGACCTAGTCCTGTACGACAATCTCGCCTCGCCCGAGGTGCTGGAACACGCATCTCCTTCAGCGCAGCGCCGCTACGTGGGCAAGAAGCGTGCCCAGCACGCCTGTACCCAAGCCGAGATTAACGGCTTGATGGTCGCCGCAGCTCGCGAAGGCAAGGTCGTGGTTCGGCTCAAGGGCGGCGATCCGTATGTGTTCGGCCGCGGCGGGGAAGAGGCCCTCGGCCTGGCGCGTGCCGGGATTCCGTTCGAAGTTGTTCCCGGAGTCACTTCTGCGCTCGGGGCGGCGGCCTACGCCGGCATGCCGCTGACGCACCGGGACCACACGCAGGCTGTCACGCTGGTGACGGGGCACGACGTCGACCAGATCGATTGGCCGTCTCTGGCAGGCCGCCAGACGCTGGTGGTCTTCATGGGCCTGACGGCCATTCCGGCGATCGCCAAGCGCCTGATCGGTGGCGGGATGCCCGCGGACACTCCGGCTGCGGCGATCCGCTGGGTGACGCGCGGAGACCAGAGAGTGGTGACGGCCTCGATCGCCGACCTGCCGATGGCGATCCGGCGCGAGGGCCTGCGCCCGCCCGCCCTCGTGGTCATCGGCGACATTGTTGGCCTGCGCGACGAAATCGACTGGTTCGACAAGCTGCCGCTCCGGGGCAAATCGGTGGTCGTCACCAGAGCTGCATCCCAGGCTGCGTCTTTCTGCGGCGCCTTGCGCCGGCTGGGGGCGCGGGTGATTCCGATTCCCGCGATCGCCTTCGAGCGGCCTTCTAGCTGGGCTCCGGCCGACGCTGCGATTGACGGGCTAGAACGCTACGACTGGGCTATTTTCACCAGCGTCAACGGCGTCCATCACTTCTTGGAGCGCCTGGACGCAAGCCCGCGGGATCTCCGCCACTTGCCGAAGCGAATCGCCGCGATCGGCTCGGCCACGGCCGACCGCTTGCGGGAGTTGCATCTCAAGGTCGAGCTCGTGCCGGACCAGTTCGTAGCGGAGGCCTTGGCGGACGCGTTTCTCGAACGCGACATGCGCGGCAGCCGCGTGCTCCTGCCGCGAGCCGAGGAGGCTCGCAGCGTGCTGCCGGAGCAACTGGCTGGGATGGGGGCGGAGATCGACGTGGTTCCCGTCTACCGCACGGTCGTGCCGGAGGCGTCGCGCCAATTGGCCGAGCGCGCCTGGTCTGCCGATCCCGTGCCGGACTGGGTCACGCTGACAAGCTCTTCGACGGCTCGCATGCTGGCGCAAATGGTGCCGCTCGATCGCCTGAAACTTTCCAAGCTGGCCTCCATCGGGCCGGTCACTTCAGCCACTGTCCGGGAATTGGGCCTGCCGATCGCTGTCGAGGCGCAACGATTCACGACCGACGGCTTGGCCGAGGCGCTGTGCATCGCTGTCACAGGCGCGATACGGTGATAATATGCGTAGGCGGTCATGAGGTACGTGCAGGCAGGCGAGCAGCAGCTGGTCGTGCTCGAGCCAGAGCACGACACGCTCCGGCAACTCGTGCAGCAGGCCGGCTTCACGGCCAACATCACCAAAGAGGCGCGTCGCGTGACAATCGAAGTCAGCGCCCTCGAACCGTCAGGCCCGCTGCTGTTGTTCGATGCCGGCGACCCCGCCAACCTAGGCTGGTTCTCGCGCTGCCAGTTCTATGTCGATTCCCTGTCGGGCGTGGTCCTGCAGACGCCCTTGGTGATTTCCAATTGCCATAGCGGCAGCGAGGTCGACCGCGAGCGCCTGCGCATCTCCATGGCCACCGAGGTCCCGGCCGGCTTCAGGCTGGCCGGCAAGAAGAGCCTGAGCGAGCAGGTGGTCTACGCGTTGCTGTTCAACCTGCTGACGGCTCTGCGGGACACGGGCGTCGCGCTTTGCGGCAGCGCGGGCCTGCAGCCGCTCGCCGGCGCCGCCCGCCGGGCGCGGCCGGCCAGGGATCGGGCTACCAGGGCCACCAAGCGCTGAGCTGCCGCTCGAGCGTTCTGCGGATCTCGGCGTGTTCGCTTGCGTCAGCTAGGTTTGCTCGCTCGCGCGGGCGGGCATCGGCCAGCCGGTACAGCTCCGGCGGCTCGGTTTCGTTCTGGATGTACTTCCACTCCTGTGTTCGCACCATCTTGGTCCGATGGCTCGGCTCCATGGTCGGTCGCAGGACTTGGGTGTGGCGCGGAACCCCGTCCTCGTCGTCCGGGGCGAGATTCGGCGGCAGCACGTCCGGGGCCAGATCCCCGTAGGCAGCCGATGTGAACAGTGCCGGGCGGCCTTGGGCCGCCCCCAGCACGGACTCCGCGACAGAATCGCCAGAGGCATCCTCGGGGCGTTCGCCGCCGGTCAGCTCGGCCAGGGTAGGGAACAGGTCGGCGGACTGGGCCAGAGCGTCCGTCCGCGCCCCCGCCGGAATGCGGCCCGGTGCCCACCACAGCAGCGGCACGTGCAGCAGGGCGTCGTACAGGAACATGCCCTTGCGGACCATCCCGTAGTCCCCCATGAAGTCGCCGTGGTCGGCAGTCAGAATGACGATCGTGCTTTCGGCGAGCCCTTGGGCCTCCAGCGCTCCGAGCAACCGGCCGAGCGGGCGGTCCACGCCCCACTCGACCTGAGCGTAGTAGTAGCGCATCGTCTCGGCTAGGTCCTCGCGGTCCAACTCGCCGAACCCCATGGCCCGGGCGTAGCGCCCGAGACGAGCGCTCAGGGCCGCCGGGTCGGCACGTTCCGGCATGACCATGTCGCTGGAGTCGTATCTGGAGGCGTAGCGCGCCGGAGCCATGTAGGGCGGGTGCGGATCGAAGTAGCTCACGTGCAGGAAGAACGGATCATTGCCCGCCTGGCCCAAGAACTTGATGGCCGACTCGGTGTTGATGTGCGGGTAGCAGTCCTCCTCCGGCCAGTACACGGCCGAGTGCCAGTGCGGCGGCACGAAGCCGTTGTAGGCGCGGAACGGCTCCCGGTCGCGGATGTCGGCATAGTCGAGTTCGGCGAGGGCTTCGTCCGTAAACGTGTGGTTCTTGCCGACCCAGGCCGTTTGGTAGCCGCGCCGGGCGAAGTGCTCGAGCATCGACCCCTTCCAAGCCAACTTGTCGCCATCCCGATTCGTTAGCGAGCCGTGCTCGTGGGGGTGCTGGCCGGAAAAGCAAGATTTCCGCGCCGGAACGCACACCGGCCCGCTGGCAAAGCCGTTGCGGAAGAGCATGCCCTCCCGCGCCATGCGGTCGAGACTCGGGGTCCGCACGTTCGGATGGCCCACGGCGCCCATGCAGTCGCCGCGCATTTGGTCCACCGTGACAAAGAGCACGTTGGTCGGAGCGTCGGCGGCCCGGCCGGCGTGAAAGGCGGCAGATCCGGCGGACAACAGCAGGGATTGGGCGAATCTACGGCGGCTGATGCTCATAGCGGGGCCAGTATGCCAAATTGCGAAGCGCCTGCTTGACCGGCGCCCACGGAGCCGGCCCGCCGCACCTCTCGCATAATGGAACTTGGGGCGAAGCAGCCCGTTGCTTCCGCACCTGCGCAATGCAGTCCCGCTTCGATCGCATACGCCTGCTCAACGAGTGCCTGGCAGAGCGCATCCTCGTGCTCGACGGGGCGATGGGCACTGGGCTCCAAGAAGCGAGGCTCACTGCCGAGGACTTTGGCGGCGCCGCCCTGGAGGGCTGCAACGAGAACCTCGTGCTGACCCGGCCGGACGTTGTGCGGAAGATCCACACGGGCTATTGCGAGGCCGGCGCGGACATCATCGAAACCAACACGTTCGGCGCGCTGGATATCGTGCTTGCCGAGTACGGGCTCCAAGACGACGTTGCTCGCATCAATGCAGAGGCCGGCCGCTTGGCTCGGGAAGTTGCCGATGCTTTCTCCACAAGTGGCAAGCCGCGCTTCGTCGCGGGTGCCATGGGGCCCTCGACCAAGTCGATCACGGTCACGGGCGGGGTGACCTTCGCCGAACTCGTGTCTGCCTACCGAGACCAGTCTCTCGCTCTGGCCGACTATGCGGACCTGCTCATCCTCGAGACCTGCCAGGATACCCGCAACGTCAAGGCCGCGCTTATCGGCATCGGACAGGCCTTGCGCCAGTACGGCCTGCGAATCCCGGTGATCGTTTCGGGCACCATCGAGCCCACGGGGTCGATGCTGGCCGGGCAGAGCGCCGAAGCCCTGGCGGTGTCGCTGGAGCATGCGGAGCTGCTCGGCATCGGACTCAACTGCGCCACGGGTCCGGAATACATGACGGACCATATCCGAACGATCCACGAGACGGTGACTTCGCACGTGTCGTGCTACCCCAACGCGGGCCTGCCCGACGAAGACGGCTTGTACGGCGAGACGCCCGATTCGCTGTCCTCGGTGTTAGAGCGCTTCGCGCGGAACGGCTGGCTGAACATGGTCGGCGGCTGCTGCGGCACGACCCCCGCGCATATCCGCTCAATTGCTCAGATGGCCCAGGGACATGCCCCGCGCCGCCACAGGCCGGCCAGGGGCACGAAGTTCACCGGCATCGACGTGGTGGAAGCGTGCGAGGACAACCGCCCCCTGCTGGTCGGCGAGCGGACCAACATCGTGGGATCGCGCCGCTTCAAGCGGCTGATTTCCGAAGAGCGCTTCGAACAGGCCTCCGAGATCGCTCGCGCGCAAGTGCGCGGCGGTGCCCAGATCATTGATGTCAACCTCGAGAATCCAGACCGCGACGAGCTGGCGGACATCGATTCCTTCTACGGGCTGCTGATCAACAAGATCAAGGCTCCGATCATGATCGACAGCACCAATCCGGCCGCGGTCGAGCGCGCCCTGACGTATTGCCAAGGCAAGGCTATCGTGAACTCGATCAACTTCGAGAACGGGGAGGAGCGCTTCGACCAGGTCGTGCCCCTGCTCCGCCGCTACGGCGCTGCCGTGGTCGTGGGCACGATCGACGAGGATCCCGAGCAGGCCCAGGCGATCACGCGAGAGCGCAAGCTGGCCATCGCCGAGCGCGCCCACGGCCTGCTGACTGGAAAATGGCAGCTTGCCGAAGAGGATGTGGTATTCGACTCGCTGGTGTTCCCGTGCGGCACGGGCGATGCCAACTACATCGGCAGTGCCGTGGAAACCATCGAGTCTCTGCGGCTGATCAAGTCCCGGCTGCCCCGCGTGAAGACGCTGCTCGGAGTGAGCAATGTCAGCTTCGGCCTGCCTCCAGCGGCCCGCGAAGTCGTTAACGCCGTGTTCCTGCACCATGCCACGAAGGCCGGGCTTGATCTGGCGATCGTGAACACGGAGAAGCTGCGCCGCTTTGCCTCGATCACCCCGGAGGAGCTGCGCCTGGCCGATGGGCTGTTGCAAAACCTGCCGTGCGACGGCATCGACGCACCGCACGACCACCGGCTTCAGACCCCGGAGCAAAGGGAGGCCCTGAACCAGCTCCACATCGCGAAGGTCACGGAGCACTTCCGCGGGGCCGTCCAGGATCGCGGGCCGAAAGTGCAGGACCTGCCGCTGGACGAACGTCTGGCGAGATACGTCGTCGACGGTACCAAGGAAGGGCTGTTCGCCGACCTCGACCAAAAGCTCGCCGAGAGCGTGGCGCCCCTCGAAATCGTCAACGGACCGCTGATGGAAGGCATGAAGCGAGTGGGCCGGCTATTCAACAACAACGAGCTGATCGTGGCCGAAGTCCTGCAGTCCGCGGAAGCGATGAAGGCGGCTGTGGACCACCTCGAGCCGCACATGGAGAAGACCGCCGATGCCAACAAGGGCAAGATCGTCCTGGCGACGGTCAAGGGCGATGTCCACGACATCGGCAAGAATCTGGTCGACATCATCCTCTCCAACAACGGCTACACCGTGCTGAACCTAGGCATCAAGGTGCCGCCGGAAGAGCTGATCAATGCGTTCCGGGAACACCAACCCGATGCCATCGGCCTGTCCGGCCTGTTGGTCAAGAGCGCCCAGCAGATGGTGGTCACGGCCCAAGACCTGCGCTCGGCCGGCGTGCGCGTTCCGCTGTTGGTGGGCGGTGCCGCCTTGAGCGCGAACTTCACGCGCAAGCGGATCGCCCCTGCCTACGGCGACCTGACGTGCTATGCCAAGGACGCGATGAGCGGCCTGGCCCTGCTCGAGCGGGCGCTGGACCCCGCGGCGAGAGCCGACCTCGAGGCCGAGCACGCGCCGGTCCGGGACGATGCCCGCCGCGACCAGCGAATCGCCGCCTCCGCGAGGGCCGCGCGCAGCTCGCGGGTGCGCGCGGACGTGCCGCCCCTGAAATGTCCCTACGACGCGCGCATGTGCGAGGACATTCCCCACCTGCGCGAGCTGTGGCAGTACGTCAATCCCGCCATGCTCTATTCGCGGCACCTCGGGTTCAAGGGCAACTTCAAGCGGGCGCTGGCCGACCGCGACGAGAAGGCGCTGGCGCTGCAGGCGGTTGTGGAGGATGCCAAAGCCGAAGCCGAGCGCTACATGCGGGCACGGGCCGTCTGGCGTTTCTTGGACGCGCAATCCCACGGAAACTCGATCCGGCTGTTCGAACCTGACAGCGATGTGCTGCTGCACGAATTCTCGTTCCCGCGCCAGCGTCGCGCCGACGGTCTGAGCCTGGCGGACTTTATCGCCCTCCCCAATGGCTACCGGGATTCGGTGGCCCTGTTTTGCGTGACGGCAGGAGAGGGCATCCGTGATCGATCCGAAATCTACCGCGACCGCGGGGAGTACGTCCGATCCCACGCGATCCAAGCCTTGGCCATCGAAACGGCCGAGGCCTGTGCGGAATGGGTCCATCGGCGCATCCGCGAGGATTGGGGCTTCGCCGATCCGGCAGACATGACCATGGAGGATCGGTTTCGCTCGAAGTATCGCGGCCGGCGCTACAGCTTCGGCTATGCGGCCTGTCCGAACCTAGAAGACCAGCGCGGGCTGTTCAAGCTGCTCGATCCGTCAGAGATCGGTGTGACATTGACCGATGGCGAGATGATGGATCCCGAGGCCAGCGTCAGTGCCTTGGTTTTCCAGCACCCCGATTGCATCTACTTCGATGCGAATTCCTAGGCTCGGCTAGCGACCCTGTCCGCAAGAATCAGGGGGCTGGCGGACTCCAGATCGTGGCGCCGATGTAGCGTTCCGGCCCGCTCGCTTCATCGGTGAAGTAGTACACCGAGACGACCTTGCCATCGGGCCGCTCGATCGACCGCACGTACCCGATGTCGCGGCTGGCGCCGTCGTCGCGCAGCGTGATGTCCCCGCTCCAAGTCCTGCCGTTATCGCCGGAGAGGCGCGCCCGGATGCTATACGGCTCTGCCCGGTATCCGTAGACCAGGCAGATGCGGCCGTCCTGCAGCCGGATCATCGAGGGAGGATTGCCCACCCCGGTGTCGGGGACGGCTTCGCCGAGGTATTCCCAGCTTGCGCCGTCATCGGCGGAAAGGTACGCGCCTATCCACCGTCTCGTGTCGTCGCGCATGCGCACCGTGACCAATATCTCGGTATCGGAGAGCCGCAGCGAGGCGGGCATGATCGAGAAGCCCGCTCCCGGCTCGGGTCCGATCCAGCCCAGCAGGTTCCATGTCGCGCCGCCGTCCGTGGTGCGCACGCACAGCGGCCGCCCCTCCTTGCCGTTGGACTTGGCAGCGGTGATGAACAGGGTGCATTGGTCCTTGCTGTCGACGATGTAGTCGGTGCGCGGCGCGATGCCGGGCGAGTCGAAGGCCGGCAGCCGGAACGGCCCGTCCCAGGTGCGCCCGCGGTCGTAGGAGTGAAAGACCCGCCCCACACCCGCGTGGATGCTGTTGGTGCGGACCGTGAGGGCGAAGTCCGGGTGAGTGAAATCGATTCCGCCCGCGCTGTCACGGAGTTTGGGGATGGTGACGCCCGGTCGCGTGACGCCGTGCAGGTAGCCGCCCTCGGTCAACAGATAGCCTTCGGCGCCCGGATCTTCGACTGCCCAGGTCTGGCCGCCGTCCGTGCTGCGCGCCAACATGGGGATCTCGGGCATTTCGCGGTCAATGTGGTGGCTGTCGCCGAGGTCCTTGTACCAACCCTTGCCGAAACCGACGAGGATCTCGTCCCCCCAGCTCCAGATGCCATGGTTGGCAGGCCAGCCGCCGAACATGCCCTGCTCGAAGTAGACCTTCACATGGCGAGCGTCCGTTGCGCTGGGCGGGGCCGCTGCGGCCGGATCTGACGTCGGCGGCCCGGAGCAAGCCGCCAGAATAAGTGTGCCAAGCAGCAAGATCGCAGCAGTGCGTTGGATCACCCGATTCTCCTCGATCGCCGACGGTATCGTCGTGGACACTCGCTAGTGTAGGGGATTATAGTGCGCCAGGGAAAGCCCTGGCAGGGAGGATGCGAATGAGCTGAAACCTTGCACCGCGAGCCAGCGGGTTCAACTCCTGCCCGGCAGAGGCGCAGCCCGCCAGCCGGAAGCGAGTGTTGCATGGCGTGCGGCGACGCCCGTCGTGAAGCGTTACACAGCAGGTGGTGAAGCGACGCTATTGAGCCTCGAAATCCTCAACGTCGACGCCTTCGTTCTTGTAATTGCGGGGGCTGTACCGGAAGCGCCGCGACAGGTGAGGCGCAACGGGTCGTCCGGGGTCAGAGAACGTTTGCATAGCCACGGGATGGCTCGCCGGGGAACCTGGGAGGCCCCGTACTGTCCACGCATGAAGGCCGGAACGAGGACCACTGGCCGCAACAAAGGGTCCTGGCCCGCCCCTGCCTGCGGGGGATCGGGAGCGAACAAGCAGGCACAGCGTGGTACCGGCTGGTGAATCAATAAGCCGAAGGGAGGCAGTGCGGGGAGTCGTAGCGCCCTCATAGTACTGGTGACGGCGGGGAACCGGGACCGCCGGGACCCGTCCGAGGGAAGGGGGGTGCCACATGGACAGAACCACTGGAGGGAAACGCTGGAGAAGACTATGAGCTTCGCAAACACGAACACGAAACGACAGTGGATAGCCGAACAGGCGAGGAAGCACCCCGATTGGGTGTTCACGACGCTGCACCGCTTCATCGACCTTGAATGGATGCAGGAGGCGTATCGACTGACGCGCAAGGATGGCGCGGCAGGCATCGACGGCGTGACGGCGACGGACTATGCGAAGGACTTGGAGGCCAACCTGTTGGACCTGCTGGGCCGGATCAAGTCCGGACGCTATCTCGCGCCGCCGGTCCGGCGGCACAACATCCCGAAGGCAGACGGCACGATGCGGCCCCTTGGCATTCCAACGTTCGAGGACAAGGTGGCGCAGAGAGCGATCGTGATGCTATTGGAACCGGTGTACGAGGCGGACTTCCTGCCTTGCTCGCATGGGTTCCGCCCGGGCCGCTCCGCCCACGACGCCCTGCACGCAGTGCGGGCGGGCGTGATGGAAGGGAAGCGGTGGGTGATTGACGCGGACATCTCGAAATATTTGCAGTTGTCGTCATACTGCCACCCCACTGATGCGGATCGCCCGAACGGGCCGCGATATCTGCATAACTCCTTCCTTTTCAGTTATTTGCGGAATGATTCAAGGAATCGGCCGACTGCGGCTGCGGCCGACTTGACTCACTGCAACTCGCCTCTTCGGTGCATGTCGGCTCCTTGAACAGGCTCGGATGGTTGTTCTCGGGGAGCTTGATCCGCAATCCGCCCCGGCGTCCTCTTTGGACCGTGACGGCATCCAGCTTGCCGCGCTTGATCCAGTCTAGGACGGTCTGGCGAGACACTCCCAGCCGGGCTGTCGCGACTTGCATCGCTACGTAACCCTCGGGAGCGTCTGCCACGAAGCGTTGACGCAGTTCCTCGGTGAGGCGGATGCGCCAGGGAGCTCCGGGCGTGATCTGATCACCGGCCAGGAACCCGTCATTCAGCATGCGGTGGATCGTGGATGGGGCCACGCCCAGCGCCTTGGCGGCTTGCCGGACGTTGACGAGCTCGCCGTCCGGAGGCGACTCTGACGGCTTGAAGCAGGGGATTTTCCAGTGCGTGCGCAGGCTCGAAACCCGGGACTGGGTGAACCGCAGCCCATGCGCGGTCCGGCGGCCTTGCTGGTTGAGAATCCCGGCAATGACCGAGTCGGGGTAATGCGCCGCGAGTCGGCGCAGCAGCTCGATCGTGTCCTCGTCCGTACGCACGGGTGCGGAACGCTTGCGCGGACGCTCGATGGTGAGTTCGGTCGACAGTCCTCCCCGCCACACCAGACGGATCCGGGCGCGAGGCTCGTTGCGGGGGGCATCTAGGACCACCTCCTCCAGCAGCGCCCGCAGCAGTTCCTTGCGGTCGCGTGCCGTCGTCGTGGGGGCGTCCCAGGCCCGTGGCAGGTCCTCGCCCAGCGCCAGCAGCGCCTCGCGTTCGTTCCCGCTCAGCTCCCGCGGACGCTCCTGCTCGCGCAACGCCAGCTCGGCCCGCTCCCGCTCCAGATCCTCCAGCCGCTGTTCCCACTCCCGCTCCAGACCACGGGCCACGCGGCGGTTCTCCGGATCCACGGCGCGGTAGGCGCGCTCGGCCCTGGTCGCCTCGTAGGCGGCCCGCTCCACCGCCAGGCGCCGCTGCGCCAGGGCGGCGTCGCGTTCGCTCTGCACCTGCTCGATCGCACGCAGCGCGGCTGCGGCTCCGCCGGCCCGGACAGCCTCCAGCACGCTGACAGCCACGGCTTGGTCGACCTGCATCCCGCCGATCTGCAAGCAGTAGGTGGCACGCCCTTCCACGATGTTCTGGCCGGGACAGTGGTAGTTGGGGGAGGAGTTGCGTCCGAGGTAGTAAGTGCGCAGCGCTCGCCCGCAGTTGCCGCAGATCGCGAGTCCCTGTAGCAAGGCGGGTCCCTCTCTCACGCTGCCCCCGGCACTGTGCGGGCGCGGCCGCCGGTTGGCTCCGATGCGCGCCCGGTTAGCCTCGAACGTCTCCCAGTCTATATAGCCGCGGTGATGGCCTGGCAGCAGCACGCGCCATTCCGCCCGGGGCAACTGGCGCACGCGCTTTTGCATGCGGCCGTGCCCGTCGAGATAGCGTTCCTGGCGGGACTTGCCGAAGGCGTACGCCCCGGCGTAGACCGGATTGCGCAGCACTTGGACGATCGAGCTGTAGGCGGGCGGGATCCAGCGCACGTCATCGCCTTTGCGCAGGCGGACGGGGAACTGCAGGCCCTCGTCGCGGAACCACAGCCAGACGCGGCGCATGGAGCCGAGCTTGGCGAAGCGCTCGAAGACATTCCGGATCGCGCGCACCACTTCCTCGTCGGGATGGAAGAGGACCTCGCCGTCCTGCTCGCCCCAGACGAAGCCGACCGGCAGGGTGCAACGGAACTCGCCGCGGGCGGCCTTGTTGCGGATGCCTTCCAGCAGGCGCACCTTGAGCGTGTGCAGCTCGGCTTCGCTGATTGTGCCTTTCATGCCGAGCACCAGGCGGTCATTGAAACAAGCCGGGTCGTAGATGCCGTCAAAGTCGGCGATCAGGGTGTCGGTCAGGGCGCACAGGTCGATCAGGCGGTACCAGTCGGCGTTGTTGCGAGCCAGCCGGGAGACCTCCAGTCCGAGCACGAGTCCGGCGCGACCGAGAGCGACGTCGGCGGCCAGGCTGTTGAAGCCGTCGCGCTTGTCGGCGGACTCGCCGGAGAGGCCGAGGTCCTCGTCGACGACGGTGATCTGGTCGGGGTGCCAGCCCAGGGCTTCGGCACGGGCGGCGAGGGCGTACTGGCGACGCGTGGACTCAGTGTTGCGCTCGACCTGCGAGGGGCTCGACTGGCGGATGTAGACGAAGGCCTGGCGCTGGCGGTGAGCAGGCAGGATGCTGGTTTCAGTCATCGCGCTGCTCCTGTTCGCGAGGCGGCAGGATCGCCTGGGCCAGGATGCGGGCCAGGGCTTGCAAGGCGGCGTTCTTGGTGGCGGGATCGAGCGTCTCCCAGATCGCCTCGGTCGGGGCGGGCGTGTCCTGGAAGGCTAGTGCCATCTGCCGCCGGGGCGGCGGGGGCAAGGTTTTCATCGGGAGTCTCCTGAGCGGCCTGGAGCCGTTGCAAGAGAGCGTCGATGATGGCGCGGGCCCGCAGCAAATCGCCGAGGCGAGCGAGGCTTGCATGGCGACCTGACGAGGGATCCCGATCCTCGGCCGGCACAGCATCTGTCCATGCCGCCGGCACGAAGCGGCGGTCCCCATTGGGGCACAGCAGCAGCAGGGTCAGTTCATCGTTCCGGACCGCTTGAAGCAGGACCGGCAAGGTCCTGCCAGCCAGCGGATGGGACGGTCGCGTGATTGTAGCCGCCTCCGGAAGCTCTTCGAGATGGGTAGTGTGTGGAGTACTACTTCGACACGATTTCGCACAAGCACTTGCGGGAGTTCCTCGACCTGCGGATCAAGGACGGAGTAGTCCGCAAGATGCTGGACAAATGGCTCAAGGCTGGGGTGCTCGAAGAGGGCGTCCTGCAACGGACCGGGAAGGGCACTCCGCAAGGCGGTGTGGTCTCACCTCTCATCGCGAACACGTTCCTGCACCACGTGCTGGACCAGTGGTTCGTCGAAACGGTGCAACCACGCCTGCGGGGCAGCAGCCTGCTGGTGCAGGGCCATTTTTTTGTCCGAGTCCGAGGCAGTGCACGACAGTAGCCGGAGGGGCAGTGGCTGCCTGCTAGAGTTTGCGAGCTCGGCATGGTAGCGCTGTCTGCTGCGAGGACTGGACATTTTGTTGTCAGTCTGTCAGGCTAGGCTCTAGTGGCAGCGCCAAGCGGCTTGCGGGATCTGGATTTGCGCTCCGTGCAGGTGCGCCCCACGCACGGTGCGCAGGAGCACCGGCGCTGGGACCGCTTGGTGGCCAGCCACCACTACCTAGCGTTCGAGGGGTTGTTCGGCAAGGCCCTGCGGCATGTGGCGACGCTGGGGCAGGACTGGATCGCACTGGTGGGCTGGCAGGCCGCCGCGCTCAAGCTGGCGGCCCGTGACCGCTGGATCGGCTGGAGCCCGCAGCAGCAGCGGCGGCGCCTGCATCTGCTCACGCAGAACTCGCGCTTCGTGATTCTGCCGGCTTGGCAGGGGGCGCCCAATCTGGCCTCGCGGGTGCTCGGGCTGAGCTTGCGACGGCTTTCGGACGACATGTTGGCCGAGCACGGCATTCCGAGCCTGTTAGCGGAGTCGTTCGTGGACCCTGAACGCTTCGCCGGCACCTGTTACCGGGCCGCCAACTGGCGCTCGCTGGGCTTCAGCGGCGGCTACGCACGGCTGCCGGGTGCCACGCCGCGCTGGCGTCGGCACGGCCAGCGGAAGGAGATTTTCGTGTACGAATTGCAGCCCGGCGCGGCCCTCAAGCTGGCCCAGCCGGAGGATGATCCGGCCTGGGACGGGCCGGCCCGCAGCGCGCCCCCCGACGCGCAGACGCTGCGCAGTCTGTTCGAGTTCCTCGGCGAGTTGCCCGAGTACCGCCATGCGCGCGGCAAGCGCTACGGCTTGCGCAGCGTGCTGGCCTTGGCGGTGGCGGCGCGCCTGTGCGGCTACCGCGGGGTGACCGCCTTCGCCCAGTTCGCGGCCCTGCTGAGCCAGTCGCAGCGACTGGCGGTGGAGTGTTTCTACAGCCCCAGCCAAGGCTGCTACACGAGTCCGTCGATCACCACGTTCCACAACATTCTGGCGACCCTAGAGCCGCAGACGCTGGAGGAGGCGGTGCGCGGGTGGGCCCTCCAGCAAAGCGCGCAAGTGCAGTCACAGCAAGACGCTACGGATTCGTCCAAGGCCGCCAGCGAGGCACCCAGCGAGGGCCCGGCAGTGCTGCCGGGCGTGAGCCTGGACGGCAAGGACGTGCGCGGGGCCTCCAAGCAGAGCGCACACGGTCGGCGCATGCTGCTGGCCGCGGTGGAGCAGGGCAGCGGCGTGGTGCTGGGACAGTTGGAGATCGACTCCAAGACCAACGAGATCCCGGCCTTCCGGGAACTAGCCAGGCAACTCGACCTGGCCGGGCGGGTGGTCACCGGCGACGCGCTGCACGCCCAGCAGGAGACGGCCCGCTGCCTGCTCGAGGAATCCCAGGCAGACTATCTGATCACCGCGGTGAAAAACAACCAGCCAACGCTGTTCCGGGACCTGCAAGAGATGGACTTCAGTGCCTGCCCGCTGGTGGAGACGCTGGACAAGCAGCATGGCCGCATCGAGCGCCGACGCTACTGGGTCAAGGACATCAGCGCCGCCGAATGGGACGACTATGCCGCCCTGCACGGCCGCCAGCAGGCCATCCGCGTCGAACGTCGGCGGCAGCACGTCAAGAGCGGCAAGAGCAGCACCGAAGTGAGCTATGCGCTCACCTCGCTGGGCCCCGCACGGGCCACCCCCGAGCAACTCGCGGAGTTGCTGCGCAACCACTGGCAGATCGAGAACCGCCTGCACTATGTGCGTGACTTCACCTACGACGAAGACCGCTGCCGCGTGTATGTGCGCGACCTGCCGCGCAACCTGGCCTGTCTGACCAACACGGCCATTTCGATCATCCGCTGCCTGCCCCAATTCCGCTACGTGCCGGAGGCCAACCGGCATTTCGCGGCACGCCCGCAGGAGGCTCTCGACTTGCTGCTGCAAGCGCCCTCGCCTTAGCCCATGCGAGCGTCCCGCCAGCCTGCCCGGCAACGCCTTGCGAGGCGTCACACCCCCGCTGCGCCGACACTGTCCAGTGCCCCCTCGCGGGCGCTGCGAAGAGCGGCCCAGCGCCCTTCGAGCAGGCCCTTGCAACTCCAGCGACAGGCTGCCCTAGTTGCACGAGCAACGATCCGATCCCATCAGACGAGTCACGTATCGACAAAAAAATGTACCTGCCTGCTGGTGCGATACGCCGACGACGCCGTGATGCTCTTCGAGAACGACCGGGACGGCCAGCGAGTGCTGGCTGTACTGGGCAAGCGACTTGCACGGCACGGGCTGCGGCTTCACCCGGACAAGACGCGGTATCTGGACTTCCGACCGAACCGGCCCCACGGGCGCGGCACGGGCGCGGCATTCGACTTCCTCGGCTTCACCCACTACTGGGCGCGGACGCGGAAGGGAAGCCCCGTCGTCCGCCAGACCACGGCCAAGAGCCGGTTCGCACGCGCGCTGCGAGCCGTCAACGACTGGTGTCGCAGACACCGGCACGATGCGGTGCCCAAGCAATGGGCGCATCTGGCGAGCGTGCTGCGGGGGCACGGGAACTACTACGGTCTCAAGGGCAACAGCGTGCGGCTGTCGAGTTTTCGCTACCAAGTCACGCACATATGGCGGAAGTGGTTATCACGCCGCAGCCATAAAGCGCGCCTGAACTGGGACAAAATGCGGGAACTCCTACAGAGGCACCCTCTGCCGCAGCCCCGCATCCGGCCGCTGCCACTGCTCCACTCTTCCCCTTGAGCGAACCTGCCATGTGAGGAACCGAGTGCGTTAGACGCGCACGCTCGGGTCTCTGAGGGGAGGGGCGCGGTAACGCCCCCTCCTACTCGACTACGAAAGTGCCCAGTCAAGCCGCGTTCATCTAGCGCGAATGCATCCAGATGGTATAGAATAAAATAAGAACAAAAGAAGATGGAAGCTCACACCGCATACGTCGTCCGGCTGATGTTACGTCCCGCTGGATACCGCCGGATGGAGTCGATCCTCGGCTGCCTGAACTGGCTCTATAACCAGGCACTGGAGAACCGCAAGACGGCCTACGAGCAGCGCAAGGAGTCTCTCAGTTTCTACGATCAGTGCAAGTGGCTGACCCAGCTGCGGACAGGCAACGAGCATCAACTGGGCGAGATCGCGGTCGGCGCAAGCCGGGGCATGCTCAAACGCCTGGACCTCGCATTTCAGGCGTTCTTTCGGCGCGTGCGGGCGGGGGAGGCTCCGGGCTTCCCCAGATTCCGGCCGATCAGCCGTTGCCGGACCATCGACGTGGCCGACCCGCACAACGGCATGGTCAGCCGCCATAACGGCGACTACCTGATTCGGCTGAAGGGGTTTCCCCGTCTGCGGGTCCGCAGTGCGCGGCCCTTGCCGCTAGACGCGCCGCTGAAGTCCGTCCGCCTGACGCAGCGCGGCCGCCGCTGGGAGGCGTCGCTGGTGTATGCGGTCGAACAGCAGCCGCTGACACCGTCCGCAGCGGCCGTGGGTATCGACTTGGGCATCCGCAAGCGCATGACCTGTTCCGACGGCACGGTGGTGGCGCGAGCACAGCGCGACTGGAAGCGCAAGCGCAGGCTGCAGCGATCGGTCTCGCGCGGCCGGAAGGGCTCGGCAACGAGGCGCAAGCGTGTCGCTGCGTTGCAACGCTTCGATCGCAAGCAGCATATCCGCGAGCGGAACGCCTGTTACAGGGCCACGACCGGGATCATCCGCCGGCACGGACTCATCGCGGTCGAGGCTCTGAAGGTCAAGAACATGACGCGCTCGGCCAGAGGAACGGCGGACAAGCCCGGCTCGAGGGTCAAGGCCAAGGCCGGACTGAACAGGGAGGTGTTAGCACAAACTTGGGCGCTTCTGAAAGCACAGCTTCGCTACAAGGCAGAGTGGGCCGGTCGGGAGTATGTGGAAGTGGACCCGAAGCACACGTCACAGGATTGCAGCCGATGCGGCACCCGGAACGATCCGGGCCGCAGTGAGACATACCGCTGCGGGGCTTGTGGCCTCGTGGCAGATCGCGACGTCAATGCCGCGACAAACATCTTGGCGGCCGGGGTTCTCGCCGCCGGAGCGTCAACGTGGGCCGTCAGGCCGTGCGTCGCTCCAGAACCGTATGCGAGGGCTGCCTGAATGGGCACTTTCGTGTATAAGCCCCCTAGTGTATCCCACGGCCTCCGCGCGGTACCCGGAGAAGCTAGCGACCGGACATTGTTGATGCTGGGAGATTGGAGACATTGGTGGGCTGATGCTCACATTCGGTTTAGATGATGCCGAATGGACTTTCCGGATACTTGAGGGCGAGAAGAGGCAGACCGGCGCAGTGCGGCAGACGCAGGCATCTGGCAGCACCGGGTTGGGGCTGCCCGGCCAGCGTTGCCGTGCCGGTTATTGCGTTGCGCAGGGGTCCCATGCGGCCGTCACGCAATGGATGGGAACACGGATCACCGGCGACCATCGGACAGGCTTCGAGTTGCGCCAAGGAGCGGTTCCCGACGCGGCCCGCAGCAAGGCCGGCGAGAGGATTCCCGACCCACGACAGTGCATCCAGGAGAGCGTTCTGCACTCCTGCTGACGATCCCCTACGGCGGCCCCCGCAACGTCTGCCGGTAGCGCACCATCGTTTGCAGCTGCCGGTACGCCTGCCACAGCACTTCGTTGCCCGGCAGTTCCCGGTGTTTCTTCGGACGCCAGCCCCGCATGCGCGCCAGCAGCAGCACCCAACTGCGAATGCCCGCTCCCACCGGCTGGCCGCGTTCCCGCGGCGGTCGCAAGCGCTCCGCCTCCGTCACGGCCTCGATCACGGCCAGCTCGTCCGCCGTGAGCACCTCCTCCGCCGGCGTGTCCGGCGCGTCCCGCGCGTAGCGGTCCAAGCTGAACACTCTCCAGGCCGTGATCGCGTCGAACACCAAGCACTTGCCCAGCGCCTCCGCGTCCCGCAAGCGCCGGTCCTCGATCCGCGTGCCGCTCTTGAGCAGCCGGAAATACTCCTCGATCGCCCAGCGCCGCTCGTACCAGCCCACGATCCGCTCGGCCCACTGTGCTGTCGCCGCCCCCTCGCTGCACAGCAGCAGCCACTCCAAGCCATCTTCCCCGGCTGGCGGGTTCGGCTCCAGCACCCGCACCAGCCACACTGGCAACGGCTGCGCCTGCCCGGCCTGCCCCTGCGGCGGCAGCAACTCCACCCGGCCGATTCGGATCTCCGTCACTGCCGTGCGCTTCTCCCGCGCCCGCTGCCCCCCTTGCGAGTCGATCTCCACCTTGCGGCCACTCACCAGCACCTCTTCGAAGTCCGGCTGCGCCTCGATCGGCCGGATCATCTCCGCCGCGAACGCCGCGTCCCACACCCGTACCTTGCGCTGTCGCCCCAAGTGCACCCGCACCAGCAACCCGGCCTCCTGCCGACGTTCCGCCTGCTGTTCGAACAAACCGAAAATGTCGCTCTCGCGGTCGCCCACCACCACGACCCGCGTCTGCGGACTGCAGCGCCCCAGTTCCTGACCCTGCTCGAACCCCCGGAACCAGCGCTGGCTCTCCTTCTCGCGCTCCGCCTCCCGGCCCGGGTCCTGCAACGGCCGCGCCCACTGCTCCAGACCGCTCACCCCCAGCGGACGCCCGCCTGCGGTGAATCCCACCGCCGCGTGCACGAACAGCCCGCGCGCACTGCTGGCGCGGTCCTTTAACGGCCCCAACCCGCTCGTGCAATCCTTCAGCTGCGTGTAGTTCAGCGTCGTGGTGTCCTGCACCAGCAACACCGTCGACTCCACCTGCACCCGCTCCAGCAAGGCCTCCCGGTGCGGTTGCAGAATGTCCTTGTCGCTCACCCTGCCATTGTGCAGCAGGCGCGTCGCCGCCCGCAGGTCCGCCTCGTGCGGGAAGATCGCCGGCAGAGCCTCCCCCGGGTGCCGCTCCCAGCTCTGCCCCATCTGCTCCAGCCGCTGGCGCAAGCGCCCGTCCGGCAGGTCCGAACGCAGGTACTCCCGGCGCGCCCAGTTCGCCTCCTCCTCCAGCACCAGCTCCGGGTACTGCCCCAGCTTCCGCTGCGGCTGCTGGCTCAGCTTGGGCTGCCAGTCCGGCTCCAAACCGAGCAGCCAGACCGCCTTCGCCGCGCCCGCCGCGCCCGCTCCCGGCGGCTGCCCCTGCGTGTGTCCCACGCACTGCCAGCCGGCCGCCTTGTAACTCGTGCCCGGGCGCGCGCTGTCCACGCAGGTCTCCACCAGCCAAGGCTGCACTCCGTGCGCCTGTTGCCAGTCCCGGGCCAGCGCCCGGATGGCCCTGCCCAGCACGTGCGAGGCTAGGTGCGGCACCTGCACGCCCGGCACGAGCAGGAAGCGATCGTTGTTCAGGACCCGCTCGATGTGCGCTCCGCGCGTGCGCTCGTCCCACTGCAGGAAGGCATCGCGCGGCCCCAGCCGGAACGGCGCCGCCACGAACGAGAGCACGCCCAGCGGCCCGCACTCGGCGCTGAGCAGATAGCTCAGCCGACAGCCGGGCGCCCGGGCCGAGCCCAGCGGATGGTGCTGGTCCAGCAGGGCGGCGCACTGCCGCCGCTGCTCGGCGGAACTGGCCAGACCCACGCGCACCTCGCCGAGTTCCTGCAGCGAGCCGCGGAAGCTGGCCGCTGGCAATGACGGGTCCGCGCTGAAGCGTGGGCCGCCGGCGGGCGGCCCCGGCTGGGCTGCCGGCAGCGGCAGGCCCAGTTGGGCGGCCAACTCGGGCAGCGCCTTGCGCGCCGAGGCCGTGCAATACTCGCCCTTGGGATTGCGCCAGTCGTCCTGCTCGCAGACCCCGCGCCCCAAGGCCGCCCGCGACAGCTGGCCCTGCAGCAAGGCCTCGCGCAGCCAAGTGATCGTCTTCGGACGGAAGATGCGGAGCCCTACCCGCACTACTCCCGTTCTACACAGAACACCGTGCCTGTGTCAAGTATGTCCAGTCGCTAGCCGGAGAAGCGCAGCGGGCCGGCTGGTAAAATTCCCCTACATGACCCTGCGAATACTCCCGCTTGCGGCGCTGCTGGCAGTAGGCCTGTCGGCCCAGACCAAGCTGCTTCGCTATCCCGACATCCACGGCGAACGCGTTGCGTTCGTGTACGCCGGCGACCTCTGGACCGCGTCGAGCCAAGGCGGCCGGGCAGTCCGGCTGACTGCCCATCCGGGCCTTGAGCTGTTTCCCAAGTTCTCGCCCGACGGCAGGTGGATCGCCTTCACCGGGCAGTACGACGGCGACGAGCAGGTCTACGTGGTTCCGGCTGACGGCGGCGAGCCGCGACAGCTGACCTACTATCCCGCTCGCGGCCCGCTGGCGCCGCGCTGGGGCTACGACCACCATGTGTACGGCTGGACCCCCGACGGAGCGGCCGTGCTGTTCCGTTCGACGCGCGACTATTGGGGAGCCAAAGACGGCCGCCTTTACACAGTGCCGCTGGAGGGCGGGCTGCCGTCGGCTCTGGCGATGCCGGTATCCGGCGCGGGGGACATTTCCTCGGACGGCAAGCGCGTGGCGTATGCTCCGTTGTTCCGGGATTTCCGCGCATGGAAGCGCTACCAGGGCGGCTGGGCCCAAGACCTGTACATCTTCGACTTGGACAGCGGCACCGCCGAGCAGATTACCGACCATGTCCGCAGCGAGCGCGACCCGATGTGGATCGGCGGTGACGTGTACTTCGCCTCCGACAGCGATGGCACGCTCAATCTGTACCGCTATTCCACCAAGACCAAGCAGACGCGGCAGCTCACTCGCGAAAAGGTCTGGGACGTGCGCTGGCCATCTAGCGACTCGCGCGGGCGCATTGTCTACGAGCTCAACGGGGAACTGCACGTCTACGACACCCAGGCCGGCAAGTCCCGTGCGATCTCGATCAGCGTTCCCAGCGACGGCGTCGCGAGGCGGCCGAGACGCGTCTCGGCGGCCGGCAACATCGAGGACTATTCGCTGAGCCCGAAAGGCAAGCGCGCTGTATTCAGCGCGCGCGGCGACATCTTCACGGTTCCGGCGGAAAAGGGCCCGACCCGGAACCTCACCAAGTCGTCCGCGGCTCATGATCGCTCGCCGAGCTGGTCGCCGGACGGCAAGCGAATCGCGTTCGTCTCGGACATGTCAGGTGAACAGCAGGTCCATGTCATCGACCACATGGGCGGCAGCTCGGAGCAGCTGACGGAGAGGACAAGCGGCCGGCTGTACCGATTGGTGTGGTCTCCGGACTCCAAGCAGATCGTGTTCTCCGACCAGCTGGGCAAGGTGTACGTGCTGGACGTGGCGACTAAGCAGGCCAAGGAAATCGCGGACGAGCCGCGGGGCAGGATCACCGATTACGAGTGGTCGCCGCGCGGGGGCTATCTGGCGTTCACCGTCAGCGTGGCTTCCCGTGTCAACTCAATCTTCATTTGGGATGCCGCCGCCGACCAGCTGCACCAAGTTGGAGGTGCGATGTTCGAGGAATTCCTCCCTGTCTGGGGAAAGAAAGGAGATTTCCTGTATTTTCTCAGCGACCGCGAGTTTTCGCCGCTGATCTCAACCACGGAGTGGAACTTCGCGACGAACCGCCAGACCGGAATCTTCGCCCTCGCCTTGCGCAAGGATGTGGCGCATCCGTTCCCGCCGCAGAGCGATGAGGCCGAACTCGAAGTGGAAGAATCCGACAATGACGGCGACGAGTCAGGCGAGAGCGGCGAGACGGAATCCGCCGCCGAAGACGGAGACGAGCCGGAAGAAGGGTCCGTCCAGATTGATTTCGACGGACTCGGCGACCGTGTCGCCCGCCTGCCGCTACCCGCGGACAACTATCGCGCCCTGACGGCTCTGGAAGGGTCCTTGCTCGTGATGCAGGACGGGCCGTTCTACTACGGGCGGAGTTCGGGCGTCGAGGCGAAGGTCAAGATCTTCGACCTCGAAAAGCGCGAATTCAAGACAGTCACCGAGGCTGGCGGCTTCGCGCTCTCGGCTGACGGCAAGAAGCTGTTGGTCCGCAAGGGGGCGGGCTTCAGGCTGGTGGACGCCAAGCCCGACGCCAAGGATGCCAAGACCATCTCCACTCGCGGGATGGAACTCGACTTGGTGCCGAGCGAGGAGTGGACCACCATCTTCATCGAGGTCTGGCGGAGGTATCGAGACTTCTTCTACGTCGAGAACATGCACGGCTACGATTGGCCGTCCCTGCGCGAGCGGTATCGGCCGTGGCTGGCGCATGTCAAGCACCGCTCGGACCTCAACTACGTGATCGGCGAGATGATCGCCGAACTGAATGTCGGGCATGCCTACATCTCCGGCGGAGACTACGAGACTCCAGACCGCCCGAGGGTCGCGTTGCCAGGGGCCGAGTTCGAACTGGACCCGGGCAGCGGCCGCTACCGGATCTCCCGCATCTTGCGCGGTCAAAACGAGGAAGACGAGTACCGCGCTCCTTTGACCGAGATCGGCGTGGATGCGCAGGTCGGGGATTACGTGCTCGCCATTGATGGCGACGAGCTGCTGGCCGGCACGAACCCGTACCGCCTGCTTCGCCACAAGGCGTCAAGGCCGGTGGAGCTGACGCTGAGCGACACGCCGAACTCCGACGGCGCGCGCAAGGTGTCGTACCGTCCCATCACGGACGAGTCCAACCTGCGCTACTTGGGCTGGGTGGAGGCCAACCGCGAGGCAGTCTCGGATGCCACCGACGGCAAGGTGGGCTACCTGCACGTGCCCGACATGAGCTCGCGCGGCATCAGCGAGTTCATCAAGTGGTACTATCCGCAGCTCCGCAAGAAGGGCTTGATCGTGGACGTGCGCGGCAACGGGGGCGGAAACGTATCGCAGATGTTGATCGAGCGGCTCCGCCGCGAACTGCTCGGCACGCGCTTCTCGCGGACGATCGATGACTTCCGCACGTATCCGGGCGAGGTGTTTCTCGGGCACCTGGTTTGCCTGGTGAGCGAGAATTCCGCCTCGGATGGCGACATTTTCGCGGCGAGATTCAAGCAGGCGGGCCTCGGTCCGCTGATCGGCAAGCGTTCTTGGGGAGGGGTGATCGGCATTACCTCGCACGGCCCGTTGATGGACGGCGGGGACGTGCGCGTGCCGGAGTTCGCGACCAATGCGGTGGACGGCTCTTGGATCATCGAGGGACACGGCGTCGACCCCGACATCGTCGTGGCCAACGATCCCGAGGCCGTCATCGCAGGCCGAGACCAGCAGCTGGAACGGGCCATCGAAGAGGTGCAGCGAAAGATTCGCGAGGAGCCTCGGCCACTGCCGCGGCGACCGGAAGACCCCGTGAGGGTCCCCTAGACTAAGCTCGATGTCGCCTGTTGCGTCACAGACCCACGCATACAACCCCGCTCCTGCGCGTCCGGCCGGCGGTCGCTCTCGCAGGGCGACGGCGCTCCGACTGGCTGTTGCGATCGGCCTTTCGGCCCTGCTCTCCGCGCTGTTGCCCGGATCGCGCCTGGCGGCGCAATCGGTCGAGACGACCAGTGGCGTGGCGGTGGTGTCGGGCGCTAGGGCCGTGCGGGCTCACACTTCGCCTCCGATTGTCGCCACCGAAGTGACCGACTTGACGGTGACCCGAACGCAGACTTCCACAGAAGAGTTCGACATCTTCGTGGATACCCTGATTGGATCTCTCCGGTTCGGCAGCTTTGGGATCGGGCGCGCCCTGGGCGGCGACCCGGCCAACGACGGCTTGCTCCTACGGTTGGACCTGCCCACGCCGTTCTCTATCGGCGAGCCCGCGGGCACGAATCCTTCCGAGGGCCTGCTGTTTTGGTCCGGCAGTGCCTTCGCGCGTGACGTCAGCGGGACCGAGACCGATGGTCACGCCGTCCTTGGCGAGGTCGAGGTCTCGATCGCGAGCTATGCCGATCCGCGCGCCAACGTGTCATTCTTCGACCTCTTCGACCTCAACACAGGAGCTTCGAGGGCGGAATTCGAGTGGACCGACGTGCCTGTACAGGACGGTGCCTTTAGCGCTGGCACGGAAGGCGATGCGGTGCAGGGCAAGTTCTTCGGCCGAAGCCACATCGGCGTGGGAGGCATCTTTCAGAGCGATGGACTGATCGGCGCGTTCGGCGCCCAGCGCGAGCATCCTGAAGCGCTCACGGTCGTGGACGTCGGGCTCACCGCGCCGCCCGCGGGCTCGCTGCCCGCGGCGACACGGCTCCTAGGCGTAGTCTTGGGTGGACCGCCAGCGTTGCACGAACCCATGGTTGGGGGATCGACGGAACTCGACTCGCCCCTGACCGACGTGCCCGTGCCATTAGGAGAGTCGTCTCCCAGTGCGATCGCCATCGGCGAGCTGAGCTTGAGCGCGCGAGGGGTCGTCGGCGGCGGGAGCGGCGACCACGGGCAGCTCTCCATGACCGTGCGGGTCGGTCTGGGGCTTGGCGATCTCCTGCCGGCCGCGCTCAGCATGAGGGCGGAAGGCTTGGCGGGCCAGGATGGCCAAGCGGGATACTCGGCCCTCACGAGCATGATCGAGTTCGACTTGGGGCAGGGGGCTCAGCCTTTTCCAGAAGGTGTCGAAGCGACCACCCTGATCGCGGGCGGGTTCGGATTCCTGACGAGTCCGACGGAGAGCGTTGCCCGCTGGAATGGCGTGTTGCAGGCTGAAGACATCAGCGACTCGCGTTGGCGGGGCAGCCAGGTCAGCGGGGATGTCTCCATCAGCGTGCAGCTAGCGCCAGAGCCGGAAATCAACGTGGAGTTCTCCAACCTGGTCGACCAAGGCTCCGGTCGTACCCTCGAGAACATCTCTTGGACGTCGATCCCCGTGTCCAAGGGGAACTTCGTTGCAGAGGACGGCGCGAACCTGTTGCAGGGGGTCTTCGCGGGCTTGGACGGCACCAGCGTGGCGGGCATATTCCAGTGGGGCGGCCTGTCAGGAGGATTCGTCGCATCGAATATGAGCCGAGCCGTTCCGTTCCTCCCGGTCGGCCAGAGCTCGCCGGACGCGGTCGGCGAAGACGTGAGGCTGCATGTGAGCGTCCCTTCGCTCGATGCCGAGCGCGGCATCATCGGCGCGATCGCAGAGGTCTCAACCATCGAGGGCCTGCTGCTGGGCGCGAGGCCCGAGGATGCCGGCGGGACCGTCCAAGGCGTGCGGATCGAGCAGCTGCAGCTGGCGGACATTCCGATCGGGGGCGTCGCGTCCGATGTCAACGGCCTGGGCGGGTGGCTGGAGGAGGGCTACTTCGGCGCGGCTGGGATCTATCGCACCGACGATGATCTCGTCCAGCACCGCTGGGCTTCCGCGGCGCTAATGGTGGGAAACGGCTCGTCGTCCAACCCGCCCGATGTGAGCGCCACGTGGACGGGCGAGATGGTCGGCATCGACACCAGCGGGTCCGCGATGGACGGAAACCTCGTTCGCGGTAGTGCCAGTATCAGCCTTAGGACTGCGACGTACCTGCTAGCGACGGTTTCCCTCACGGGCATCGTCGACCAAACGAGCGGCAGGACGAGGCCCGACATGTGGTGGGGCGGCATTCCGGTCTTCAACGGCAGCTTCGAGTCCGCGACCCCGAACCACGAGATCGCCGGCAGATTTCTGGGGCCGGACCATCGCGAGGTGGCCGGCACGTTCGATTGGTACAGCATTCAGGGTGCGTTCGGCGCCCGGATCGCCGAACCGTAGGGTCCGGCGCCTCGCGCCAGTCTTATGTGCCCGTGCCGGTCGCGCCGGAGGCGGCCCGGCCGCTCAGTAGACGGGCGTACCGTATGGCACCGGCGTCTCGACGCGCTGAATCTCGCTGACCCTCGCGATCTTCCAGATATCGCCGGCGCGCTCGAGGAAGATCTGCTGGACCTCGTTGCGATCCGCGTAGACGTACTCCACACGCACCTGGGCCTCGTCGCCGGACTCCTCGGGCGCGTTCATCGCGATGCCCTTGATGTCCCTGTTGCGCTCGCGGAGGAATTCCGAGAAGCGCTCCGGCCCCATCTCTTCCATGCTCTGGCGGAGCGTGCGTTCCATCTGTCCCGCGTAGCAGTCCAAATAGTCGTCGACCAGCCCGTCCCGCGCCGCATCCAGCATGGAGTAGATCACGTCCCTCGGTTCGTCCTGCTTGGACGAACCGAGGCCCAAGAAGCCGCTGTCGTCGCTGCCGCCAAAGTCTAGGCGCTCGAACCCGCCCTGATACCAGGCGATGATGGCCAAGCCGGCGACGATGACCGTGACCGTGACGGCCTGTGCCTGCGCATCCTTGCTCATGGCGGCGATGACAGGCGGCTGCTGCCCCGCCGGATGATGTTCAGGTCGAGATTGCCGCCCTCGTCGACGATCGTCTTGCGCAGGCGCGGCAGTATCTCTTCCATCGTTTCCAAGAACAACCGGCTGCGCGTCACCTCGGGGTTTCGAGCGTATTCCGAGGCCAGCTTCTCGAATCTGGCGGCGTCGCCCTGAGCCTGCTGGATCCGGCGTTCCCGATACCCGTGTGATGCCGACAGCATCTGCTGCGCCTGCCCGCGCGCCCGGGGAAGGATGTCGTTGGCGTAGCCTTCGGCTTCGTTGACGATTCGCGCGGAGTCCGCCCTGGCCGATGCGACGTCCCGGAACGCATCGGCCGCCTCTGCTGGCGGGGTGACCGAGCGGATGTTCACGGTCGAGAGCACCACCCCCAATCCGTGGCGGTCGGTCAGCTCTTGCGACTGCCGACGCACTTCCTCTTGGATCGCGATCTTCTCCGTGGTCAGGACCTCGTCCACCGCCCGGGTGGAAATCTGCCGCTCGAGAGCGGCTTCGACGGCGTTAGCGACGGCTAGGTCAACGTCGGCCGACCGGAACAGATAGTTCGCTGGTTCAGCGATGCTGTATTGCACGACTGCCCGTACGTTGAGGATGTTTTGGTCGCCGCTCAGGAATTGGGAGAGCACGGGGTCGGCGGGCAGGGCGTTCGCCTCATCAGCGAGCTCGCCCCCGATGAACGCACGCTTTAGCTCGCGGACCTTTAGCTTGTACACCTTGCCCACCGGCCACGGCCAGTGCCAGCCGACGCCGGGCATGACCTGATCGTTCGCCAGCGCCCCGAAGGTTGTCAGCACGGCCTGTTGCTCGGTGCGAATCACGTACACGCCCGAGACGAGCCACAGCGCTGCTAGCGCGCCCGCCAAGCTGCGTGCCGGGATCTGCCGCAGACTCGCGGCCAGCGGCCCGCGGGACGGGCTGTCGGTCGCTGGCGTCGGGCTCGCGTGCTGGTGCATGCCGGTGCTATTGCCCCCTTGTCAGCAGACGGAGCAATTCCGAGTCAGCGCTGAGGATCACGGTCGTGTCTTCGTCCAGCGCCTTGCGGTAGGCTTCCAAGGTCCGGGTGAGCTTATAGAAGGACTGGTTGCGGGAATAGGCCGCGCCGTAAACGCGAGCAGCGGCCGCGTCGCCTTCGCCCTTGGTGGTTTCGGCCTCCTTGTACGCCTTGGCGAGGATTTCCTCCCTCTTCCTGTCGGCTTCGGCCCGGATTCGCAGAGCCTGCTCCTCGCCCTCGGCGCGGTACTGCCGGGCGATCCGCTCGCGCTCGGCACGCATGCGGGCGTACACGCTCTGCTTGTTCTGCTCCGGCAGGTTGAGCCGCTTCAGGCGCACGTCGGCGATGCTAATGCCGTACTCCTCCAGCGCGGCCGTGCCGGTGCGCTGGGCCAACTTGTCGAGCACTTCCTCGGTCTCGACCAGTTTCGGAGACGTCGAGACGATTTCCTCTAGGTCGAGATTGGCAATGGTCGCGGCCAGGCCGGACCAAACCAGGTCGTGCAGGCGCATTTCGGCCGCTCTCTCGTTGCCGACGGCCTGCACGAACGCCTGCGGGTCGGCAATCTGCCACAGCGCATAGGTGTCGATGCTGAGGTTCTTCTTGTCCTTCGTCAGGAATTCCGAGCGCGGCGGGTTGTAGACCCGGAGACGCCGGTCGAAGAGCTGCACTTGCTGCAGCAGGGGCACCTTGATGTTCAGGCCTGCGTCGGTTACGGTGCGTACTGGCTTGCCCAGCTGGGTGACCAGGGCGAACTCGGTCTCACGCACCGTGAAGAGGGCGGACCAAGCCAGCACCGCCGCTCCAAGCGCCAGCAGGACTCGGCGGTTGCGCTGCAACAGCCCGCGCCAGTCGAACGGCTCCTTGGGAGCGTGGCCGTGATCGTGCTCGTGATCATGCTGCCCGTCCCCGTGCTTGCGGCCGTGGGAATGGCCATGCCCGTGGGAATGGCCGTGGTCGTGCGTGTGGTGTTGGTCGTGCATGGTCTATTCCCCCAGCTCGGCGGGCTCGAATGGCGGTGGCGGCTGTTGCATCTGAGCTCCGGGCGGCGCAACGATCACCCCTTCGTCCATGGTCCAGAGCGTGCGGCGGCCGCCCGAAGAGTCGATGATGAGCTTCTTGCGGCCCGGCAGGATCTCTTCCATTGCCTCCAGATACAGCCGCGTGGAAGTCGGCCCGGGAGCGGCGCGATACGCTGACTCGAGCTGCTGGAAGCGCGCCGCGTCGCCGCCCGCGCGGTCCTCGCGGCTCGCCATGTAGCCGTGGGCTTCCTGCACCAGTGCCTCGCCCTGGCCTCTGGCCAGCGCGACCTGCTCGTTGGCGTAGCCCTCCGCCTCATTGATCATCCGGCTCTTTTCTTCCAACGCCCCCGCGACCTCGCGGAACGCATCGACGACCTCGACCGACGGGTGCATGTCTTGGAAGCGCACGTGCCGCACCCGCACGCCGGCGCCGTAGTCTGTCAGCCGCCGCTGCAGCTCTTCGGCGGCCCGTTGCTCGGTCTGGTGGCGGCCGGTGGTCAGAAGCGCATCCAGCGAAACCGTGTTCACGACGCTGCGCAGTGCCGCTTCCGATGCGGCGCGGATGACGGCCTCGGGATCGAGCTGCTGGAAGATGTAGTCGTCAGGCCGGTCGATGTCGTAGTGCACCACGGCAGTCATCTCGATCATGTTCTGATCGCCGGTCAGCATCAGCGTCTCTTCGTCCTCGAGCTGGATGCGGCCGTCCCGGTGCTGGATGTTCCACTCGTACGACGGAGGCTCGCTGAACGCCGTGTCATCCGAAGTCCGGAAGCCGATCTCGATCGTGCGAATCTGTCTTGCCCGCACGCGCGTCAGGCGGTCGACAGGCCACGGCAGCTTGAAGTTCAATCCGGGCTCCCGGTTGGGCAGCACCCGGCGGCCGAAGCGCTCGACCACGCCCACTTCCTCGGTGCGGATGGTGAAGACGGCCGTGGAAGCCCACAGGGCCAGCAGAGCGGCTGCGGCGGGCTTTGCCAGCAGCCTGCGGTTCTCTACCAGCCAGGCAAAGCCTGCGGCGGGATCGATACCGCGAAGGATGTCGAGGACGGCCCTCCAGATCTGGGCAATCGCGACATGCGACCGCACGCGCTCCCAGGGCGAGAGCTGGCCGGCCGGCCGCTCGATGCGCAGCAGGCGCACCGAGTTGAGCATCACGAAGATCGAGGAGATCTGGTGGACTCCGGCGGCCAGCGCCGGCCCCATCCAGCCGATGCCGGCGATGTAGACCGAGACCACGTTGACCACGCCGGCGAAGAGGATGATGTTCTGCCACACCGTGGTGACGGCCCGCCTGGAAACACCGAACAGCTTGGGCAGCCTGCCGATCTCCGGGTTGAGATCGACGACATCGGCTGCCTCGGCCGCGATGTCAGCGCCGGAACCCGAGATCGCCACCCCGACATCGGCTGCCGCCAGCGCCGGCGCGTCGTTGACGCCGTCGCCGATCATGGCAACCTTGCGGCCCTGCACTTGCAGTTGCTTGATCCGGTCCAGCTTCTGTTCCGGCAGCAGCTCGGCCTCCACGTGCGTGATGCCGACCACCCGAGCCATCGCGTCCGCCGCCTTGCGACGGTCGCCGGTGAGCAGGATGATGTTGCTGATGCCTAGGTCCTCGATCTCGTGGATCGCATCGTGAGCGCCCTGGCGCGGCGTGTCTCGCAGCAAGATGGCGCCCGCGCAGCGGTCGCCCTCGGCGACCAGGACCGGGGTCGCCCCGGCGCGGTCGGAGGCAGTCAAGTACTCTTCGAGGCCGTAGATGCCGTGGTCGTTGAGGAAGGCCTCGTTGCCGGCCCGGACGGTCTTGCCGCGGTGGATGCACTCGGCGCCGCGCCCGGGCACGATCTGCGCGTCTTGGAATTCGCCGGTGGCGATCCCGCGCTCTTCGGCGGCGCGGACGATCACCTTGGCGAGCGGGTGGTCCGAGCTCGCTTCGGCGGTGGCCCCGAGAGTGAGCACCTGTTCCTCGGTGTGGCCCGGGGCGACCAAGATATCGACGATCTCGAACTCGCCGGTGGTCAACGTGCCGGTCTTGTCGAAGACGATGGTGTCGACTTTGGAGGCGGTCTGCACGACCTGCCCGCCGCGAGCCAGCAGGCCGCGGCGGGCCAAGCCGCCGATGGCGGCGACCATGGCGGCCGGCGTGGCTAGGATCAGGGCGCAGGGGCACCCGACGATCAGGACCGCCACGGCCCGGCGCACGCGCTCGGTGGTCTCGACGTCGCCGGAGAGGAAATAGACCGCTCCGGCGGCCAGCAGGATGGCCGGCAGGAAGTAGCGGGCGTAGCGATCGGCTTCCCGCACCACCGGCGCTGTGCGGTGGTCGCGGGCCTCTTCCACCAAGTGAATGAGCCGCGCCAGGGTCGACTCCTCGGCGGCATAGGTCACCCGGATGTGGAGCAGGCCGTGACCGTTCAGGGTGCCCGAAAATACCTCGTCGCCCTTGCCCTTGTCGCGAGGCACGGATTCTCCCGTGATCGGGCTCTCGTCGACCGACGACTCGCCCCGTTCGACCGTGCCATCGGCGGCGATGCGCTCGCCGGCGCGCACCACGACCAGGTCGCCGGGCTCCAAGTCCTCGACATGGACCTCGACCTCCTCGCCATCGCGCAGCACGCGGGCGTGGTGGGGCAGCTGGTCCACGAAGCGGTGGATCGCCCGTTCGGTCCGCCCGGCGGCCCAGGCCTCCAGCCCCTCGCCGAGGAGCATGATGAACATGGCCTCGGCGGCCGCCAGGTACTCGCCGATCGCGAGGGCGGCGCCGGCCGCGATCACAATCGCGAGGTCTGCCGAGATCTTGCGCTCGAGCAGCTCGGAGATGGCCCGGTAGAAGGTCTTGTAGCCCGCCAGCACCGCGAGGAAGATCGCGGTGTCGATTCCTAGCAAGGAATCGAAGATGCCGAACAGGTTCAGCAGCAGCAGGACGCCTACGACGACCGTGAACCCTACGTACTTGATCTGCTCGCGGCGGTCGCGATTGATCGCATGGTCCTCGGAGACAACATGCACTGGTAGACAAAGATAGCAAAGACGGTCGTTGGCCTCGCTGATTGCGGGGCTTCGGGCACCGATCCATGTGAAATGGGCCGCGACTAGCTGAGGTCATCGTCGCCGTGCCGCAGAGCCGCTCCACCCTGGCCTCGGGGTGCCCGCAGCGTGCCTCTCGACCGGTGCCCGCCGCTGCCTCTGCCGTCCCCCAGACGCCGATCGGCGCATTGTACAATCACTGCTTCATGCCCGCGAGAAGCTACGCGAAAGGCCCGACCATACCTCTGATCGGGAAGACCATCGGGGACGTGTTCGACGAGACGGTCGCGGCGCACGCAGACAAGGACGCCCTCGTCTCGCGCCACCAAGGACTGCGGCTCACGTACGCAGAGCTGGACAGGGGCGTGAGCGAAGTCGCGGCGGGGTTGTGGGGCTTGGGCATTCGTCCCGGCGACCGGGTCGGCATGTGGGCCTCGAGTTGTGTCGAATGGGTCTACCTGCAAGTTGCCACTGCCAAGATCGGAGCCGTCTTGGTCAACGTCAATCCCGCCTACCGCGCCCGTGACCTGGCATACATATTGGAACGCTCGGGCATAAAGGCCATCTTCCTGCACGAGCAGGACGCCCGCGTGAACTACGCCGAGCTGCTCGAGGAGGCGAAGGGCAGGAGCGATCACTCGCTGCGCGCTTCGGTGCTGCTAGGTACGCCGCAGTGGGAAAGCATGCTCGGCGGCGGAGTCGCCCCCGATCCCGGACCGAGAGACTTGCACGAGGTCGTCAACATCCAGTACACGTCCGGCACGACCGGCAGCCCCAAGGGCGTGCTGCTCACGCATCACAACCTAGTCAACAATGCCTACCTCGTCGGTTCCGGGCTGCGCTGGACGTCCGCTGACATCCTGTGCATGCCCGTCCCCCTCTACCACTGCTTCGGCTGCGTGCTGGGTTCGTTGCAGTGCATCGTCCACGGAGCGACGCTCGTGCTGCCCTCGGCGCAGTTCGATCCTCTGGCAACTCTCCAAGCCATTGACGAACTGCGCTGCACGACCGTCTACGGAGTGCCGACCATGTTTGTCGCCGAACTCGACCATCCCGAGTTCGCCAGCTTCGACACCACCAGCCTGCGCACCGGGATCATGGCCGGCTCGCCGTGTCCCGTGGAGCTGATGAAGCGGGTCGTGCGACAGATGCATTGCTCGGAGATGACCATCGCGTACGGCCAGACGGAATCGTCCCCGGCTATCACGCAAAGCACGTGCGACGACCCGCTGGAGATCCGCACGGCCACGGTCGGGCAGGCGATGCCGTGTACCGAGGTGAGTGTGATTGACCCGGAGACCGGCGAGACCGTAGACGTGGGAGTGCAGGGCGAACTGCTGACGCGCGGCTATCTCGTGATGAAGGGGTACGACAAGGATCCTGACAACACGGCCCGTGCGGTTGACGGGGACGGCTGGCTGCACACCGGAGACCTGGCCACGATGCGCCCGGACGGCAACCTGCGGATCACCGGGCGCGCCCGGGAGATGATCATCCGCGGCGGCGAGAACGTCTATCCCAGGGAGATCGAAGAGTACCTGCACACGCATCCGGACATTGCCGACGTGTACGTGTTCGGTGTGCCTGACGCGCGGCTCGGAGAGCGCGTGGCGGCCTGGATCAAGGCGCGCGACGGTTCCGGCCTCGCAGAGGAAGCTGTCAAGGCGTTCTGCCAAGGCCAGATCGCCCACTTCAAGATTCCCGAGCTGATTCGGTTCGTCGACGAGTTCCCGCTGACTGTCACCGGGAAGGTGCAGAAGTTCATCATGCGCGAGCGCGAGATCGAACTGCGCGGCTTGGCCCGGGCCGCTGCAGTGGAGACTGCCTGATCAGCCGCCGCGCTGCAGGTCGGCCTGCTTTAGCACCCACTCGCGGATTACCCCGTAGCCCGGGTCGTCCGCTTCGTAGCGCACCCCGCCTTGGTGTCCGTCCTCGTCACCCGACTGGATATTGAGCGGCTTGCGCAGGAACTTGCTCTTTTCGACATCGTGCAGGTCCACGCGTGCTTGCATGCGCCGGTAGTTGCCCAGCAGCGCCTCGGGCGGGATGTAGCCTGCCGCGTCCGGCGGATCCAAGAAGAGGGTAGGCACGCGTCCCGGCACGCCGTGGCACGAGATGCAGGCGCGGTTGTCGCGCGAGTCGATACGCGTGATCTCAGTGAACACATAGTCGCGGAAGTGGATGATGTCTTCGATCCACTCGTCGGAATCGGCCAGGGGCCGGACATCGCTGCCCTGCTGCGCCTCGTTCTCTTCGGCGATGATCTCGCGCAGGCGCTTGCCGTAGATCTTGTCGTCGCTGTTGAGGATATTCTGGATGCGCGTGCGGTAGAGCGGGCTCGGCTCGTGGTCGATCCAGGCCGTCAGAGCCTTCAGCACTTCGGGATGCCGTCGCAGGGCCGTCTTGTTGGCCAGCGCGATCGCCTGCTTGCGCACGTCCTCGGGCGAGTCTTCGGAGAACCAGGAGGTGAACATGCCGATGAGCCTGTCCTTGGCCTCCACGATGGGATCGATCACGTCGATGCCCAATTCGTCCTTGGTAAACAGCGAGCCGGCGGTCTCGCCTGGCTCCAGCTTGAGGTAGTCCAGTCCGAAGATGTAGTTCGGCTCGGCGTCGTCGTTCGAGCCGACCATGCGGAAAGTCAGCCGGTTTTGGCCAGCCTTGAACTCATGCACGCCCAGCGACACCGGGCCGGGAGCCGTGAGGCTCTCGCGGTAGAAGTCGATTGCGTCTTCGATGCTTTCGCCGTTGAGGATGGGTTGGACGGTGCCCATTTCTCGGTCGTGAAGAAACGCGGCGATAATCTCGTAGGGTCCGCCTTCGGGCGCTTCCACCCCGAACGTGAGCTCGTTGCCGGGCAGCCCTTCGCGCCACCACAGGATCGTGTTGCGGCTGGTGAGGCCGTCCGGCACGAGCTGCTTGGTGGTGCGTCCGCCCGTCAGGTCCAATACCTCTAGGTCCTCGGCCTCGGTCGCGCCTTCGATGGCCTCTTCCATGGTGGGGCCGCCCTCCTGATAGCGCAGCATCCACTCGGTCGATGGCAGCCAGAAGAGCGCGTCCCCGCCGACATGGTCGAACGCCGCCCGGCGGTGCAGCGTGGGGTTGTTGCCCAGCACCCGTCCCAGCAGCGTGGCCCTATCGCTGTCCGCTGGGGGTTGGCTCGTAGCGCTAGGGGCCGGCCTTCCCAGCAGGTGCGGCGCGGCTGCGATCGGCGGCTGGCGCGCAGCCGGCACGAGCAGCCTGAAGAACTCGCGTTCGAGATCGGCGTTGTCCTCGCCCTCGCTGAACTGCCAGCGGACCCGCGACAGGAAACGGACCAGCGCTTCGGCATCGTCCTGCCTGCCGGCATTCAGGAACGCATCGAGCTTGGCCAGCAGAGGACGGATCGTCTCGGCATCGCCGGAGAGCCGCAGGGCGCTGGGGTTGGACAGGGCCTTGGCCGCGGCCGCGACCTGATCTAGGTCGTCGCCTTGCAACAGTTCCAGCAAGTGGCGCTGCAAGCGAGCCGAGTTGACGTTGGCGGCGCCTTGCAGCGCGATGGACCTCCACGGCACCTGCCCGCCGTCGCTGCGCGTCTGGTAGATGCTGAGCAGGATGTCGCCGATCAGCTCGGTTGCGCCGGGCGTCGAGTATCCGAGCTGGCCGGGGCCGCCGTCTCCCCCGCGCTCTTGGAAGTGAGTCGCCGCGACGGCCGCCAAGCGCTGCTCGAGCAGGTCTCGGCGGTCTCCCGCCCGTTGCCGGGCAGACGACAGCATCCGGTACAGGTCTTCCAGCTCGCGGTACTGCTGCTCGCGGTTGTCGGTGCCGGTCTGGTTCGCAATCTGGCCGTTGACGATTAGCATCGAGGTCGTCGAGTAGCGCATCGCGTTCTCGACGTGGCTGTTCGGTTCGGGCTCTTGCAGGGCGGCAACCCAGGCGCGGTTGATGCGCTGGCGCAGCGGCGGGTTCCAGACCCACTGGTGCCACGCTGCCTTGAACGCGTAGGCCCGCACGCCCGGGAACGGATCCCCCATGGCATCGACGAGCAGACCGGCCAGTTCGTTGGCGTCCACCTGGGAGCGCGGCCCGACCAGGTCGACCCGCATGATCAGGGCTTGCAGTACCGATTGCCGCGTGCGCTCGTCCCCCCCGCGATAGGCCGCCAGCACGGCTGGCCAGCCCTGATCGTCCAAGAGCAGCTGGCGCAGCGACCAGAATGCCGCTTCGCGGCAAGTCTTGACCGGGTCGGAGAGCCCTGAGATCAGGGCGGGGATTCCCTCCGGGGCCAGCGAGCCGCCGATGCCGAGATAGCCGTAGTAGCGGATCTGCGGCATTTCGTCGTCGGTCGCGGCGATCATCAGATCGGCGAAGTCGGCCCTGCCGGTGGTTTGCAACGCCCGGACGCGGGACAGCCTATCCAAGGCGGACTCGTTGGGCCGCGGCTCGAAGTCGCTGCGCTCGAATGGCCGGGCGTCGCCCGGGAACAGGCGGCTCAGGGCGCGGATCACGTAGGCGTTGGTGACGAAGCCGGTCTGTGCCGAGCGGTTCCAGAGCCCGTACTCGAACTGCTTCTCCAGCAGCCACTGCACGGCGCGCTTGACCGGAGGGCTGTCCGGGCCGTGCCCCGCAGCCCGCAGAGCGATGAGCGAAACCGCTGTTGGTGCGGGGTCTCCCTCTTCATCGATTCGGTTCCAGGCGTCCGTGGCCTGGTCGTGCACTCCAAGGTCGAAGCCCCACGACCCGTCCTCTTGCTGCAGGGCAAGCAGCCGCTTCATGTCGCGCTCGACCTGCGCTTCGAACGCTGGCAGCAGTTCCCGGGCACGCTTGCCCAATTCGGACTCGGAGTCGAGCTTGGCAAGTTCCTCGCGCGGGAGCAGATCGTGGAAGAACTCGATGCGGTGGCCTAGGTCGTCGGTGACCTTGATCTGCACGTCGCCGGTGGAGACGATCTTCTCGGCCTTCTCGACCACGCCGGCCAGATACTTCTCTTCGCCGCTGTCGCTCCAGGCTCGCTCAAGGATCTCGGCCGCGAACTTGAAGACCACGTTCGGGCCGAAGTTGGAGCCCCTGCCCGCGGCGTTGATGCCCTGCGGGTCGTTGGTTTGCAGCACATAGTTGGCGGTGCGCTTCTGCTGGTACGAGTGCAGCTTCTTGGGCTCGAAGGTGCGCTCGTGCAGGACCACGTTGCGGCCCGCCACGCGGCTGCCCGCGGGTGCGTCGCCGAGATCGTTGGGCGCCAGCGAGGTGTTCACGGCGGCGTCGACGAGTTCGTTGGTCGGCCGCAGGCTCTCGTACATCGTGTTGACGAGCCGGCGGTGGTTCTGGACCGTCCCGTCGGGGCGATAGCCGTGCCGCAGGGCGTCGGCGACGCCCCACACGCCGCTCTGGGTGTGGCAGCTCATGCAGTTCTCGCCGAACAGGCTCGAGCCGTCCCGGACGCGGCGATGTACCGCGATGTTGCGCGGGCGGTGGATCAGCCAGGCGTCGATCTCGGCAAGGTGGTAGTAGATGGATTGGCGCAGCGCCTGCTGCGGAGTCTCGAACGGCGCCGGCTCGACCAGGCGGACTTCCAGCTCGTAGCCCGGTTGGTTCGCTTCCACCCGCAGGTAATACGTGCCGCCGGGCTGCACGCGGCGCGTGACGAACGAGCGGAAGTTGTCGTCCTGCTGGTGGATGCGCTCGTTGACGTCGCGGCCGTCGTAGTAGGTATAGACCTGCTCCGGGCCGGGGATCACCTCGGTGTCGGGATGGATATAGGGCACGGCCTCGTTGTTGCCGAAATCCTCGCGCTTGGCGGCCTCGCGATGCTCTAGCTCCTCGGCCGTGGGAGTGCCCGGCTTGTACACCCGGATACGCGCGCTGACGACGGGTTCGACGAGCTGCAGGTTGGCCGTCAAGAGCTTTACCCTGTCGCCGCGGTAGACGAAGCGGTACCAATCGTCGGGCGAGCTTCCGGAGGCGGCGTTGTCGAAGTACTCCAGGTCGTCAGCGCCGCCGATGACGCGCAGGACTTGGTCGGCGTTGCCAGCCTCGAATGGCAGCAAGACTGCTTCTTCCGGGGCGTTGTTGGGCTCGGTTTCGAGCACGAGGTCACGCGAGACGGTCTGGGACACGGCCGCGACGTCGACAGTGATCGCTATGTCGTCGATGCCCGGCGTTCGTTTCGGAGCGGTCGCGGCAAGCCGGGCAAGCCCTTGGTCGCGATGGTACGGCGCGGCGGGCCAAGGCTCATCCGTGACGGTTGTCAGGGAGAGTTCGTAAGTGCCTGCCCGCGGAGCCTTGTACGTCTGGTACACGTCCGGGTCCAGCGCATGCAGGACCTTGGTCCAGCCGTTCCCATCGCCTTGCACCAAATCACCCCGGCTCATGGATGCAGCGGCTTGAACAGTGCTCGGAGGAGGCCCGCTCCAGCGCGCTGAGATGCGGCCGTTGTCGGGAAGCCTGCCCGGGTTGGCGATGCCGACTTGGATCCGAACCGTCTCGCCCTTGGCGAGATCCCACGAGCGTGTCCAGCTGCCGTCGAACTGGACGGTTTCGCCGAGGGCCGGTCCGGCCAGCAGAGTGCTCAGACACAGCGCGAGCAAGAGCAGGCGGGAGCCTCCGGTTCGACCGACGCAGTGCTTCCGAGATCCCGGATTCCCGGAGAACGATTGCCCGGGGATTGCTGGAACGTGGAGAGCGGTAGTCGGGGTGGCCATGATCATGGTGTCGATGTGCCCACGAAGCCTCGGCCCCGTCGGCTTGCAGGTCTGCAACGCACCCGCCGGCCGCGAGAGTCCTTCGCTCCGTCCGAATCTTGGCAGCCGCTAGCAAGCGGTGCAGCCAACTCAAACCATTATAGAAGCGAGGCGCTGTCTAGGAAGTCGGAGGGCGCTCGATTGCTACAGGCTGCCGCCGAGCTTGGCCGAGACGTCAGCGGCGATCTGGCCGCCGTGAAATCGGCCGTTCTCGATGAAGATCTCGTTCGTGTGCATGCCGGCTACGATTACGCCGGCGAGATATACGCCGGATCGGTCGCTTTCGAGCGTGTCCGGATTGGTGCGGGGCTTTTTCGCTTCCTCGTCGAAGACGATGCCGAGGCTGGCCAAGAATTCCGTGTCTGGCTGGTAGCCGGTCATGGCCAAGACGAAGTCGTTCTTGATCGCCACGGGGCCATCCGGGGTCGTCAGATGCAGCGATCCCGGCTCGATGCGGGTCACCGCGCTACCCAGATAGGCCTTGATCTCGCCGTGCTTGATGCGGTTGGAGATGTCGGGCAGGATCCAGTACTTGACCTTGGGGCTGAGTTCGGGATGGCGGTGGACCAAGGTGACGCGGGCACCGGCCCGGTGGCATTCCAACGCGCAAATGGCGGCGGAGTTCTGGCCGCCGATCACCGCCACGTCGCAGTCGAAGAACGGGTGCGGCTCGTGATAGTAGTGATGCACCTTGTCCAGATCTTCGCCGGGCACTCCCATAAGGATCGGAATGTCATAGAATCCCGTGGCGAGGATGACCTTGCGGGCCGAGTAGGCGCAGGCTTGGCCTAGGCGGTTCGTGCTGGCGACCGAGAATGCGCCGTCGCTGCCCGTCACCGCATGGACTTGCTCGTACTGGTGGATGTCCAGCCGGTAGTGGCTGGCGACCCGGCGGTAGTATTTCAGCGCCTCGCCTCGGGTGGGCTTTTCCCTGACCGCCGTCATTGGGATGTCACCGATCTCGAGCAACTCCGGCGTGGTGAAGAACGTCAGATTCGTCGGGTACTTGTAGAGGGAATTGACGACGCAGCCCTTCTCGATTGTCTTGACCGTGAAGCCGGCCTTTTGGACTTCAATCGCGCACGCGAGCCCAGTAGGTCCGGCACCAACCACGATGACGTCTACGGATGCTTCTGCCCGAGAACCAGCCAACTCACAGTATAGAAACGCTTGTCTCCAGTCGACGATGGAGCAGGGGTGTACGACTTCGTTTTGCACACCCGGGAATAAGCAGGCTGAGGTTACGCGTTCGATCCAAGCGCGGTGAGCCTGAGCAGTCCAAGCTACGACCAAGCGCCCCTGAGACCGAAATTGGCCGGATGTTCGGGGGATTCTGGATCTCTTTGTTGTTAGTTTGTTACGCTAACAACAAGGGAGCCCCTCCATGCCCAGCCCGCCTGATCTCTCCGCCCTCTCCGCCCGCCGCGACGAACTCCGCCGCCAACTGGCCGCCATCGGCGATTTGCGCCCCGGCTCGCTGGTGCAGAACTACCGCCGCTGCGGCCGACCCGAGTGCTTCTGTGCCGACAAGCAGCACCGCGGCCACGGCCCCTACTGGCTGCTCACCTGGTCGGTCAACGGCAAGACCCGCAGCCGCTCGATCCCCGCCGAGCAGGTCGCCGCCACCCAGGCCCAGATCGCTGAGTGCCAGCGCCTGCGACGCCTCATCGCGGACCTGATCGCCGTCAGCGACGAGCTCTGCCAAGCCCAGCTCAAGCCCAGCACCAGCGCGGTTAAAAAAAAGCCTGCCAGCACGAGTTCGCCCCCGCACTGGAAGCCGAGATCGCCCGCCTCGTAGCGCCCGGGGCCGTCGACCAACTCGACTTCGAGGCGGTCGAGACCTGTGTGCGGCGCAGCGCCCTGCAGTTGGCCGCACGGGCGGTCGAGCGGCGTCTGAACGCCGACCACTGCGACGGCCAGTCCCCCACCCAGCCCTGCTCCTGCGGGCACCCGGCGCGCTTCGCCGGCCGCCATCGCAAGACCTTCGAGACCGCTCTGGGGCCAGTCACCATCGAGCGCGCCTACTACCATTGCCGTCCCTGCGGGCGGGGCTGGTTCCCGCGCGACCAAGCGCTGGGCATGGCCGCCACCAGCCTGTCCCCGGCCGTCACCCGCATGACCGGCTCGGCTGCCGCAGTGGCCAGCTTCGCGACCGCCAGCGACTTGCTGGACGAGTTGGCCGCCGTGCGCGTCAATGCCAAGCGTGTCGAGCGCGTCGCCGAGGCGCTGGGGCGCGAGGTGGCCGCCGCCGAGCGGGCGGCGGTGTTTGCCGCCGAACCCCCCGCCGCTGCCACCATGTATCTGGGCGTGGACGGCACCGGCGTGCCGATGCGCCCGGCGGAGCTGGTCGGCCGGCCCGGCAAGCAGCCCGACGGCTCGGCCTCCACGCGCGAGGCGAAGCTGGTCGTGATCTGGACCGCAGATCAGTTCGACCAAGACGGACGGCCGGTCTGCGACGAGGGCTCGGTCACCTATTCGGCGGCGATTGACAGCGCTGCCGCGCGCGACACCGATCCGGCCCCGGCCGCCTTCACCCAACGCCTGCGCCGCGAGGCCGAGCGGCGCGGCTTCCCGCAGGCACCACGCCGGGTCATCCTCGGCGACGGCGCGAAATGGATCTGGGCCGCGGCCACGGAGATGTTCCCCGGCGCGATTCAGATCGTGGACTTCTTCCACGTCTCGGAAAGGATGTGGGAAGTCGCCCGGGCCCTCTTCCCCGCCGACCGGGATAGCGCCGAGGTCTGGGCCGAAGCGCGCTGCGAGGAACTCAAGGCCGGGGCTCTGGACAGTGTGCTGGCGACCCTGCGCGCGCATGCCGGCCACTGCGAGCCAGCCGCCAAGGCCGTGCCATACATCACCACCAACCGCGCACGCATGCGCTACGCCGAGTTCCGCGCCCAAGGCTTGCAGATCGGCTCCGGCGTGGTCGAGGCGGGCTGCAAGAGCGTCGTGGGCCGCCTCAAGCAGTCCGGCATGTACTGGACCAAGGATGGTGCCGAGGGGATCCTCGCCCTGCGCGCCTGCATCTTGGGCGGGCGCTACGAGGATTTCTGGGCCTGGCGAACCGAGTCACGGCTACAGGCCGCCGCGTGACCGCAAACCGCCTGCCGACAAGCGCTGAGCCACCCCTCCTCTAGCTTCAGACCACTTGCCCGGGTCCAGACGGGGAGTCGCACCCAATGCCCGACCTCATCGGCACTTGTAGCACCGCCGCACATCGCCACGCGCAATACTGACCCACTTCGAACCTCCAAAAGTCCGAGAAATCAAAATGAAGTCGCGCACCCATGGAGCAGGGTGGCCACGCGATAGTCTCGCTGCAATTTCGCCCGAGCGTCGACGCGGCGAGGTTCACCAAACCCTGGGTTCGCGCTGCGAGCTGGAGAAGTCCGGGCCCGACCTGCGCCTGCCGCCAGATGCGCGGCGGCGCGATCGGTTATTCCCCGGGTGGGTGGCAAGCCGCAGGGGCAAAGTAGTGGCTCGTAGGTGAACAGAAGATATATGCGAGATGCCTGGTGCCAAGCGGCATCGACGTTTGACAGCCAGCAGCTTCAAGCCACTCAAGGCCACGGGCGTCATTTGAGCCCGACTCACCTAGTGGTGTCATGGGCCGAGACCTTAGTGAGGCATCTCATATCTAGTGGTGTCATGGGCCGAGACCTTAGTGAGGCATCTCATATCTAGCGAGGCTGAGCCTCAGACCGACGAGACTCGGTTCGAAGCTGCGTGGTCATACTCGGGATGGAGTGCGGGTTCCGGACGCTGCTCCGCTCTGCGGCCGGAGCCGCCGTATGGTCGCCTAGGCGACAGTGCCCGTATCATGACGGTTCTGTGGGGAGCCCATCGCCCCGAACCCGCGCCATGACTGTAGCACGCAACGTCGCCGAAGCCATCTCCGAACACGTCACCCTGGAGGTCGAATGCTGCGACCGCCTCTACCTCAATGTCTACCAGCCGCTGCTGCAGACCCCGGGCGGGGCGGCCTGGTTCTTCCGCCAAGTGCGCGGCTGCCCGGTGCCCTCCCCGGCCCTGATGGCCCCGATGACGCGCAGCTTCGTAGCCGCCATCGAGGCCTTCGCCCGCGAGGGCAACATCGACTTGATCCGCTTCGAGAGAGGCGAGCGCAAGGACGAGCGCACCCAGGCCTACCTGCGGCAATGGCGCGGCGGCGAGGGCGTGCTGTACATCGGCAAGGCGCAGGAGAAGGCGCGCGTGCTGCGCACCCAGGCCGAGACCGATCCGGCCACGGGCCGCCGCTCGCCCGAGCTGGCCTTCTCCACGGCCCTGCCCAACGCCTACTACTTCTACGCCGTCGATGACGACTTCGGCCCCTTCTTCCTCAAGTTCTGCTCCTATTTCCCGTACAACGCCAAGCTCTGCATCAACGGCCACGAGTACGTCAAGCGCCAGCTGGCCAAGCAGGGCATTGCCTTCGAAGCGCTCGACAACGGCATCCTCAGCTGCGACGACCCGCAGCGGCTGGCGCAGATCTGCCGCCAGCTCAGCGCCGCCAAGATCGACGCCTTGGCACGCAAGTGGCTGGCGCGGCTGCCGCATCCGTTCACGGCCGCAGACCGCGCCGCGGGGCTGCGCTACCAACTCTCCATCCTGCAGGCGGAGTTCTCGCTCACGCAGGTCTTCGACCGGCCGCAGCAGGGGCGCATGTTCTTCGAGCAGGTCATCCGCGAGAACCTTGACATCGGCCGGCCCGACCATGTCCAGCTGGTGTTCCAGCGCCGGGTCAGCAAGCGCACGCCGTCACGCTTCCGCACGCGCGTGATCACCGCCGGGGTGGATCCATCGCTGCACTTCGACTACAAGAAGACCCGCATCAAGCAATACTTCAAAGAGGGGCGCGCGCTGCGCACCGAAACCACGATCAACGACAGCTACGACTTCGGAGTCGGGCGTCGGCTGGGCAACCTCGAGAGTCTGCAAAAGATCGGCTTCCAAGCCAACCGACGCCTGCTGTGCGTCGAACGCCTCAGCCACGACTGCACGCTGGGAGCCGAGCGCTTCGAGCAACTCCAAGCGGCGGCACGGATCGCGGGGCAGCGGGCAGCGTCGCTGCGCTTCGGGGACCGCCGCGTGCAGGCCCTGCTGGCGTCCTTGGCGGCCTTCCGGCTGCTGCCGCACGGTTTCACCCACCGGCAGTTGCGCGAGCGGGTCGCGCCCCTGCTGGGCAGCAGCGCGGAGGCGTGGGGAGCGGGTCGCATGACCTACGACCTGCGGCGTCTGCGCTTGCGCGGGCTGATCGAACGCATCCCCCACACGCGCCGCTACCGCGTGACCGAGCAGGGCCTGCGCACAGCGCTGTGCTTCCAGCGCACCTACGCCCGCGTGCTGCGCCCGTCCCTGTCGGTGGTGTTCGACACCGGCGCTTCCGACCCCACGCCCCTGCAGAAGGCCGTGCAGCGCTTCGACCGCGAGATCGACCGCCTCTGGGAGGGCCAGCCGATCGCCGCGTGAACTTGACTCATCCGTAAACGCTACGCTTAGACAAGGAATCTAGGGAGGCCGAGCCTCAGGCCCGCGAAGGCGCGCGAGCGGGAACCAGCGGGCTTCCAAGCGTCATTCGTTTGTGGGCCGTACAGGCGACAGGGGTCTCTTGAGTGGCGGCCTCCGTAGCCACAGACCGAACCACTGCTGTGAAGCGTCGCTTGAAACCGTCGCCCTCTGAACAGGAATCGTATCCGCAGTTGGGACTGGCAAGTCCTGCGCGGTATTGTGTTCGCGGTTGGCCGGAAACCGCTCCGAACTCTGGAATCCTAGGCGGACTTGTCCGACAACCGCAGGCGCGCTTCCAATTCGCGGATCCTTTGATTCGCTTCGTCGCGTTCCCGCACTGCTTCGTCGCGTTCGCTGATCGCCTCGTCGCGCTGGCTCGCGGTTGCTTGCAGGGCATCGCTGGTTTCCGCGTGAGTCAGCATGTCCCGGCCCAGCCGTGGATCGTGGAAGCGCAGCAGCCACCGCTCCGCCCGCAACTCCAGTCCCAGCGCCTCGCTGCGGTGCCAGCCAGCCGCTCGCACAGCCCGCACCCGCTCGTAGCGGCCACCCGCCAGCCGCCAGCCCTCCAGCCGCCCCGCAATCAGCTCGCCCAGCGGGTCGAAGCGCCAGTATTCGAGCACCCCCATCCGCTCGTACGTCGCGCGCTTGCTCGTCGCGTCGCGACGGCTCGTGGAGGGCGACGCCACCTCCACCACGAAGCTCGGCACCACGCCGCCCTCCTCCCAGAGCAGATACGACTTGCGCGCCTGCTTGTGCGCAGCGCCCAGCACCACGAACACGTCTGGCACCACCACGGCCGCGGGGTCGCCTTGTTGGTAGTACACCGCCATGCTGCCTGCCACGTAGGCGTCTTGCCTAGCCTTGAAATGCGTATCCAGCTGGTCGCGTATGGCGACGATCGACCGCGCATGCGGATCCGTCTCCATCAGGACCTTGCCGTCGGAGAAGGGGTACTCCACCGGTTGTCCCGCAGCCGGGTCGGCGCGGGCATCCAAGAGTGCGCCGGGAGCAGCCATGGCTGCATGATAGCAGGCGGAATTGTGCCCGGGGAGCAGTCGGTGCGGGCCCGCTGGCTAGGTTCCGTTCCCTCGGCGCAGGCGGCTGAGGCGGAGCGTCAAGCCGGCAGAGAATCGCCCCCCACGATCAAACTCGCCTCAATCGTCAAGCTTGCGCCGAGACAACGATCTAGTGCGTGGGATTTCTCGTCCGCCGGCGTGAGATCTGCACTGCTTACGACTTCAGGGAACTGCCGAACGTTCGATTTCGGCTGTGATGCGCAACGCTGCGGGTCGAGATGGCGCTCAGATTGAAATGGGGCAGGAACCGCGCGATTGGACGAATGCCATCCTACCCGTGCGGGACCTGCCCCGTATAGACCTCGGAACCTTGTCCTGATGAAAGAATACCGCGCATGCTTGCACCCGCTAACGCCAACGAGAAAATCGTTGCAGCCAGAGTCCTCGAGTATTTCGGACGCAGGACTCCTTGGTGCCGAGGCCGTTGGAAGCCAGGACTCGTTCTGACACTCCGCCTAACGCCCCGCGAACTCCTTTAGGCCGGCGAGGCTGTTAGACACCAAGTGCTCGACCCAAGATTATGTTCGCTCGCTTTTCGTTCCGATCAGGCGGAGGATGTTCGTACCGTCCGGTCTCACCAAGCCGAGTGCTTCTCGGCCCAGTTCCCGCCGTTCGGCAACTGACGCTGGCCGGTCAAAACTGCTACTCTTCACGGCGATGCCTGCACGAGCCCGACCGATCTGTATCGCCGCCGCATGCTTGCAGTTCGCCCCGCTTCTGGCTATCGACACACCCACCACGGTTATCGACCATCCGACGGCTAATGTCGTCGTCAAGCTCGAATTCGGCCTGCGAGCAACTGAGCCTCAGCGTTGGACTGGTCAGGCCACGGCCGAGCCCGGGGCTGTCCAAGCAGTGTGGGGCTGGCACTTCGATCGGCCGGACCGCATCATCGGGGACTCGGGCTGGGATCTGGAAACCCGCTGGTACAGCCCGCCCGATGCCCGCTATCGACAACGCGCGGAACTGCCCGGCGGAGTCAAGATTCTCCCCAACGGCGTGTATCTCGGTGTCGAGGCGCGGCCGGGCGCGGTGGTATCGGTCCAGACGAACCGGGGCGACTTCTCGTTCTCGCTCGCGGAACTCAGGCAGAAGCGGCGGATCGAAGTGCTCGACGGGAATGTCGCTGCGAGCGTTGCTCCCGCCGTGCGCGCGCTGACCAGGGGCGAGGCAAGCCAGCATGACTACCCCGCGGCGGCATGGACCGAAGCCGGGCTCTTCGTCGCGTGGACTACGTTCCATAACGAAGCCAACGCGCTCTATCTCGCTTGGAAGAAACAGGATGCGTGGCGCACGTTTCGCGTTACCCCGCGCTGGGGGGACTATTTCGGCACGGCCGTGGCGAGCGATTCCGAAGGGCGGATCCATGTCTTGTGGACCGAGTGCGCCGATGGTCGCTGGAGGCTTGTGGACAAGGCGTTCGATCCTGCCTCGGAGAGCTGGGGCCCGGAGGTCTACGTATCTCCAGCGGGCACGCGACAGTACTTTCCCGTAGCCGTGACCGCAACCGACGGAAGCCCGTGGGTAGCATGGCAGGAATTCCGAGGCGACCAGCTCGATGTCATGGCGGCGCGTTTCGACGCGGATGGCTGGTCCGCGCCCATCAGGGTCAGCGAGTCCGACGCCAACGACTGGGCTCCCGACCTGGCCGCTGCCCCGGATGGGTCGGTTTGGGTGGCTTGGGACGGCTACGAACGCGGCAGCTACGACATTTTCCTCAGGCGACTGCTGCCCGGCTCCGCCGATGCGATCATCGGGGTGCCCGCAGACCACAACCGGGCGATCGAGCCGTCCGTGGCGGTGGATGCCGCCGACCGGGTGTGGGTGGCTTGGGCGGAGAGCGGCCCCAACTGGGGCAAGGACTGGGGTGTCTTGGGCCGCCCCGGAACGCAGTTGCGGGCCACCAGCGAGGTGCGCGTGGCCCGCTATGCCAACGGCGCTTGGTCCGAGCCGGTTCAAACGCTTCAAGAGTCGGTCCCGGCATGGATGTCCGACATGCACGAGTACCCGGAACTGGTCATGGGAGAGCGCGATGTCCCCCACCTGCTCTTTCGCAAGATGATCCTGCGCTTGCCCGTGGAAGAGCACGAGTTGAAGGTCATGCTCGGCGACGAGCAAAGACGCATGCAGCCTTGGTACGACACCATCCGCGCCATGTCGTCAGTCCGCATGGCGGCCTTTGACGGCGTGCGTTGGTCACCTGTGACCGACCTTCCGCTAAGCTCGGGCGGCGCATACGCGCAGGTGGCGCTGGCGCGCCTCGATGGCGAGACGGTGGCCGTGTGGACCGGAGACGGCAGGACCTACCAAGATCCGCACGTGCACACCTCCCAGTTGCGGTACGCCAGCCTCGATCTGGCCACTGAGCCCAGCGCCGAAGAGCGCATGCGGCCGTACCGCCCCGACTCCCGGGCCTTCCGGGACGCCGCTCCGTCCGAGGCGGCCGATCTCCAGCGGGTTCGCAGCGCCCGCTGGGCGGACAAGGGGCCGTTGCGCCTGTTCCGGGGGGACTTGCATCGACACACCGACCTGTCGGCGGACAGCCAGCGGGACGGCGACATCTTGTTCCAGTACCGCTACGCGCTCGACGCAGGGGCGCTGGACTTCCTGGCCGTGACCGACCATTCCGGGGCCGAGCGGCTGCACTTCTACAAGTACCAATGGTGGAAGACGCGCCAGATCGCGACCATGTTCAATCAGCCCGGGCGGTTCGCGACGTTCTTCGGCTACGAGCGGACCGTCACGTTTCCCGGTGGTCACCGCAACATCATTTCCGCGCGGAGAGACGCGCAGCCGGTGCCGATTTCCGACGAGGAGTTCACCGGCAATGAGAGCTGGTCCGACCGCCTCTACCCGGCGTTGCTGAAGCACGGCGACATTGCGATCGCACACACGACGGCCGGCGGGGGCGGCACGGACTGGCACCACAACGACGCGAGGGCGGAACCGGTCGTGGAGGTCTTTCAGGCGTTGCGAGGGTCTTACGAGGAACCGAACTCTCCGGGCAAGGCCAACACCTCCGCGACGGCCGGATACGTGTGGAATGCTTGGAAGAACGGCTGGCGCATCGGCTTGCTGGCCAACTCAGACCACGAGTCCACGCATCAGTCCTATGCGTGCGCGTGGGCCAGCGAACTCACCAACACTGCGATTCTTGACGCGATCAAGCAACGGCGCAGCTACGCCGCGACCGACAACATCGTGCTGCAGTTCGAGGCAACCGCGGACAGCGCTCCAATGGTGAAGATGGGCGGCGAACTCGCCGCCTCGAACCCGCCGTCGCTCAGCTTCCGCGCGTTTGCAACGGCACCTGTCGACTCTTTGGAGATCGTGCGGAGCGGGGAAGTGCTGTACTCCGCCAAGCCCGGCACGTCCGAGGTCGCGGTCGACTTCCGGGACGAAGACGCGCCCGGCGAGGGCTCGGCGCACTATCATGTGCGGATTGTTCAGCGGGACGGCCAGATCGCGTGGTCTTCGCCGATTTGGATTGACTTCGAATCGTCCGCTGTCGCTAGGTAGGAGGGAGTTCATGCGAGTCGACGGAAAGGTAGTTGTCGTCACTGGCGCTGCGCGCGGGATCGGTCGCGCGCTGGCCGAGCGGTTCGTGCAGGAAGGCGCTCGGGCCGTGGTCGCGGCAGACTTCGATGCCCCTGCCGTGCGAGCGACGGCCGACGAGATCGGCGCTGCCGCTCGTGTTGCCGACGTTCGTTCCGAAGCCGCGGTCAACGATCTGATCGCCTCGGTCGAAGAGGAATTCGGGGCAATCGACCTGTTCTGCTCCAATGCCGGGATCTCCCATCCCGGCGGGCCCGAGGTATCCAACGAGGATCTCGAGCGCGTATTTGACGTCAACTACCGCTCGCATCTGTACGCTGCGAGGAATCTAGTGCCGAAGATGACGGCACGAGGCGAAGGCTACCTGCTCAACACGGCCTCCGCTGCCGGCGTGCTGACGCAGATTGGCTCGCTGGCTTATGCCGTGACCAAGCACGCCGCGGTGGCCTTGGCCGAGTGGCTCTCGGTCAGCTACGGCGACCAGGGGCTCGGCGTCTCCGTGCTCTGCCCTCAGGGAGTGCGCACGCGGCTGCTGCTGGGCGAACGCGGCGAACGCGACAATTTCCTCACACCCGGGGCCATAGAACCTTACGAGGTTGCCGATGCCGTCGTGGAGGGTTTGGCGGAGGAGCGTTTCTTGATCTTGCCGCATCCCGAAGTGGCCGAGTACATGCGCCGCAAGGCGTCCGACTATGACCGCTGGCTGCGCGGCATGCGCCGGCTGCAGGCGCGCGTGCGCGAAGACCCCAAGACAGCGATGAAATCAGGCGGCGGATAGCGGGCGTTCGGAGCCAGGCCGGATGTGCCCGGGGAGATCCGCTCCTGCCCGAGCCGCGAGGGGTGCATCCCATCCCAGCTACCTGGGTGTCAGCTTGGCGCACCGGAGCATTTTGGTGGCTCTGTGTTCGGAGGGTGCGAAAATAAAAGTCGGCACTAGCGCTGGCTCGCGCGAGGGCTGGCGCCACGGTTCTCTGGCATGCTCTTGCTAATCGCAGCGTTTTCCTTCGAATTCGCAGGCCTCCGAACGTGCAAGCCTTGCGCCACGGCAGGCCTGCGCTGGGCTGCGACGCTGGATCTGGCGGGAGACCAGGCCATCTTGGTCGCGAACGGCGCGGGCCGCGCGCGTGCGTCCGCGGCCGCGCGAGCGATCGTGTCCAAGGAATCGGTTCGGGCCGTGATTTCGACCGGGTTCGCAGGTGCCCTGAACCCGTCTTTTCTGGCGGGCGACGTGTTCGTCGCGGATTCTGTCCGCGGTGACGAGGGGGAGTTCGCCAGCCGGTCCCCTGCCGGGTCGCTCGGCGACGTGCGGCGCGGCGAGCTGCTGACCGTGGACCGGGTGGTGCAGTCAGCTTCGGCCAAGCGCGAGCTTTGGGGGCAGGGCGCCCAGGCCGTTGACATGGAGGCGTCATCGGTCGCCGCCGTGGCCAGGGAGCACGGCTTGCCATTCTTCTGTGTCCGGGCGATCAGCGATCTCGCCGCGGAGGACCTGCCTGTGGACTTCGATCGCGCGATCCGCTCCGATGGCTCGCTGTCTGCGTGGAGCGTGATCGGACAGGCGCTGCGAGCACGCGGCCGTTGGTCGGGCCTGATGAGCCTCCGCCGCAATTCGGCGGCCGCAGCCCGATCATTGGGAGCGTGCCTCAGGCGCTGCGAGTTCCCCGTGCCAGCCAGCGGCGTATGACGGTTCCTGAAGCCATGACTGCCGCGGTCTATCGCGGTCGCCAGACCGTCGTTCCCGAGTCGGTCGCCGTGCCTTCGATCGGACCCGGAGAACTGCTCGTTCGAGTCGAGGCCTGTGGCATTTGCCACACGGACCTGAAGAAGATCGAGCATGACTTGTTGCCCGCTCCAAGGATCTACGGGCATGAGACCGCCGGAGTCGTTGCCCAGGTCGGGGAGGGAGTCGACAGCTATGCGGTGGGGGATCGTGTGTGTTTCTTCCACCACATTCCGTGCTTCGATTGCCACTACTGCCGCTTCCGTGACTATGCGCAGTGCCCGACATACAAGCGGGTCGGAGTGACTGCCGGTTTCGAGCCCGCCGGCGGCGGCTTCGCCCAGTACGTGAGGGTGATGGACTGGATCGTGCGCCGAGGGGTAGAGCGGATTCCGCCTCATGCCAGCTTCGAGCGCGCGACATTCGTCGAACCGACCAACACCTGCCTGAAGGGCTTGGCGAAACTGGCCGCGGATCCCGACGAGAGCGTGCTAGTGATGGGGCAGGGTCCGATAGGGCTGCTCTTCACGACTCTGCTGCGCCGGCAAGGCATCCGGTCGGTCTACACCAGCGACCGGCTGGCTTCTCGTCTGGAACTGTCCCGCCAATTGGGTGCCGCCGAGGCCTGGGACGCTGCCGGCGATGTGGACCGCTGCGTTCGCCAAGTCTCTGGGGGCCGGGGCGTTGATGCTGTGATCGTGGCCGCATCGGCACCCGGAATCGTCGAACAGGCCGTATCGCTGTCCCGTCGCGGCGGACGCGTGATGCTGTTTGCTCAGACCTCCCCCACGGAGCGCTTCCAGCTCGACGGCAAGAGCCTGTGTGCCGAGGACCGGGCTGTGTTCGGCTCGTACAGCGCGTGCGCCGACTTGCAGCCCGAGGCTGCGGCCGCGGTCTGGGACCCAGACTTCCCGGCGGATGCGCTCGTCTCGCACCGATTTCGGCTGGACGAGTTCGAATCCGGCATGCGCTTGGCGTCCCGGCCTCGAGAAGGTGCCTTGAAGCTGCTCGTCATGCCACAGGAGTGAGATGCAATCGCGGCGAGACATGCTGGCTTGCGTTTTGCATGGCCAAGAAGACCTCCGCATGGAGCGCGTTGCGGTCCCGAGCGTGGGCCCGGCCGACCTGCTGGTCCGGGTCCGTGCCGCGCTCACCTGCGGAACGGACCTGAAGGTCTACCGGCGGGGGCATCACGCCCGCATGATCACCCTGCCGGCCGCGCTGGGCCACGAACTGGCCGGAGACGTCATCGAGACCGGCTCGGCCGTGCGCTCGTTCAGCGTCGGCGACCGCATCGTGGCCGCCAACTCGGCGCCCTGCCACAAGTGCTTCTTCTGCCGCCAGGGCGAGAAAAACCTGTGCGAGAACCTGCTCTTCAATAACGGTGCCTATGCGGAATACATCAGGATTCCCGGGCCTATCGTGGACTGCAACACGCATATCATCCCCTCCCAGGTCGACTACCGCGACGCCGCCCTGTCCGAGCCGCTGGCATGCGTGCTGAAGGGGATCGACGATACCGGGGTCAAGCCTGGCGACACCGTCACCATCATTGGTCTCGGGCCGATTGGGCTGATGTTCGTGCGAGTCGCCAAGATCGCAGGTGCCCGCGTGATCGCAATCGGCAGGCGTCAGGCCCAGCTGGACAGGGCGGAGCATCTTGGAGCGGAGGTGTTGATCGAGTCGCATCGCGGTGACGACCCAACGGACGAGGTCCGGCGGCGCACCCACGGTGGCAGGGGCTCGGACGCGGTGATCGAAGCGGTCGGCTCTCCGCACGCTTGGCGCCAAGCAGTATCCATGGTCCGCTCGGGCGGCAGGGTGAATTTCTTCGGCGGATGCCCGAAGCAGACTGTCGTGTGCTTCGATACGGGCAGGCTGCACTATTCCGCCATCACGCTTAGAGCGACGTTCCATCACACGCCGGACCACATCCGCGAAGCCTTGGAACTGATCAGTCGCGGCGAAGTGCACGCGAGCGACTTCATTGCCGGCGAGGTCCCGCTGACGGAGTTGGCCACGGCGTTCCGGCAATGGGCGAGCCGTCGCGGCCAGCTCAAGATAGCCGTCCTGCCCGACCAAGAACAGTCTTGAGCGGCTAGCCCTCGCCGACGAAGTCTTGCAAGGCTGCCCTCACCTTGGCAGAAGCGCCGTCGAGGCGAGCTGCGACGTCTCCGAAGTCGTCCACGCCCGCCGCCTCCGCGAACGAGGGTCGCAGGCGCTTGGGGACGGCCGCGCCTCGCTCGTCCGCCTCGAGCAGACAACGGAGTGTATGGATGCGCGTCATCAGCCGCCACGCGTCAGCGAGTCCCGTCGCCAGATCGATCGGGATCGCGCCAGACTCTCCAAGCTCCGCTAGCACGTCGCCAGCCGTGGCGGCGGATCGGACCGAGGGATGCTCCGGAGCGTGGCGGAGCCTGAAATAGTGCGTCAAGACCGCGATGTCGGCGAGGCCCCCGGGGCGCTCCGCCACCGCCTGCGGATCGCCATCTGGCGAGGTTCTCCGCAGTCGCCCGAGTGCCGCGGCCGCCTGTGCGCGCAAGGTTGAGGGGTCGCGGCGCATCTCGAGGGCGGCGGACATGCTCTGCGAAACGCGCTCTGCCCCGTCTCCGACGCAGCACACGAGCCTGGGCCAGCATGGCACCCGCCCGCTCCAGATGCCTTCGCTGAGTCTGGCTTGCAGGGCCTCGTAGCTTGCCGCGGGCCCTTCGGCGGCACAAGCGTAGATCTTGCGCCAGCCCGGCTTCCCGCGGAGACTGCCCAGCAGCGCCGACTCGAGTTGCTCCGCAGAGGCAGATGCGGCTCGACCGCTGCAGCCCTGGATGTGGCCGGCATCAAAAACGGCGATCTCGACCCCCGAGCCGACGTTCAGACACCGGCTGCCATAGTGGCCGGTGGCCAGGATCGCTATACCGGTACCAGCCGCAGACGCGTTCGAAGGTGTGATTTCGTCGCTTGCGCACTGTGCCAGGGTCGCAATCGCGCAATCTGCGATGTCAGAGAAAAGCGCTGACGCATCCAGCGGATCTAGCGCGTGGAAGAAGACCCTTGCGCCGACCTTGAAGCGCGCTTCGTGGGTCCACTTGGAAATCTGCTGCACCCTGCCTTCGAAACCCATGACACCCGCCAGCGTGGCGGCCAAGCTCGCTTGCAGAGCGCCGCGATCGGGCGGGGACGAATCGGAATCCGGATCGAGCAGGCTCTCGAGCAAGGACGGCCTCGCGGTCAGCAGCGCTCCGATGGCCGGTGCCGCGACCATGGTCTCGGCCACGGATTCCAACACGTGCAGGTTGGCTTGGAAGAGAGTCAGTATGCCGTGCGCGTCTGAAATTCGGTCGATCAATTCGTCGAACCGGCGCAGGGCCAGATCAGGGTCCTGCGTCCCGCAGGAAGCGATGACGAGCGAGGGGATCAGAGACTGGAACAATTCCATCGCCCGGCGGTCGCGCGCCACGGTGTGCCGTCCCGTGCGCCATCGCTCCACGATGGAGAAGGCTGCCGCTGAATCGCGGTAGCCCATGCGTCCGAGCCGCTCCTCGGTTTCCGCTCGGCTGCGCCCGGACAGCGCCGAAGAGGCGCTCGCAACCGTCATTTCGTGGGGCAGCTCGAAGAACGACTCGTATTGGTCCTCGACGTTGCGCAGGTGCGCGGTCAGGGCCTCGCGGAACGCCCGGCTGTCGGAATATCCGAGGAACCGGGCCAAGCTCTCGTAGTCGGCCTCTCTCTTCGGCAGCGAGTGCGTCTGGCGGTCGCCGACCATCTGGATGCGGTGCTCGACCCGGCGAAGGTACTCGTAGGCTGCGCCGAGCTTCTCGCTGGCGGAGGCCGGGATTCTGCCGGCCGCGGCAAGCGCCGCCAGCGAGTCGCACGTGCCGATCGGGCGCAGCGACGGGTCGGTGCCCCCCCAGGCCAATTGGTGCGCCTGGGCGAAGAACTCGATTTCGCGAATGCCGCCCCGGCCGAGCTTGAGGTTCTGGCCGACCTCGCCGATCTGCCCGCCGCGGTGCTGCGCGTCGATCCGCCGCTTGGTCTCGTGCAGTTCCTGCACGGTGGCGAAGTCGAGGCTGTCACGCCACACGAATGACTCGAGCCGCTCCAAGAAGCGCTCGCCGGCGGCGATGTCGCCGGCGACCGGTCGCGCCTTGATCATCGCCGCGCGCTCCCATGTCTGGCCGCGCTTGGCGTAGTACTCCAGAGCTGCCTTGGTTGAGATGACCAGCGGCATGGACACCGGATCTGGGCGAAGCCTGAGGTCTACCGGGAATACGCGCCCCTCGATGGTGGGCTCGGCCAGCAGGTCGACGAACCGACGTGCCAGCCGCATGAAATGGGAGGGCGCCTCGTGGCGGTTCGCCAGCGGAGCCACGTCGGGATCGTACAGCAGTATGAGATCAATGTCGGAGGAGTAGTTCAGCTCCCTTCCGCCGAGCTTGCCCATGCCGATCACGATCAGGCCCGAGTCGTCTTCGCGTACTTCACGCCCCTCGACGAACGCACCCTCGGCCGAGAGTTTGGCCAGTTGCGTGCGCAGGGCCACCGAGCAGGCCGCGCGGGCGAACTCCGAGAACGCGCCGGTCACCTCGCGCAGCGACCACATCCCTGCGATATCGGCGAGCCCGACCGCCAGCGCGATGCGCCGACGCGCGCGGCGTAGCGTGCGCCCGACCTCCTGTTCAGAGGAGTCGATCGGAAGCGACAGCAAGCCGTCAACGATCGCGTCGACGCAGTGGCCCGGACCGCTCTCCCAGAGATCGCGAACAAAGCTCTGGTGGGCGATCGCGCAGCTCTCCAGGAATGGGCTGGCCCCGCAGATGCATCGCAGCATCGCACCGCCGTCGGCTGATGCGGGAAATTGCAGGGCGAAGTCCCTGTCCGCTCCCGGGCCGAGAGCGCTCGCGGCGTCGCTCCACTTTCTCAGGCCCACGGCCGCCCGGTCGGAGTTTGCCGGTGCCGGCCAAACGCCAGCGGCATTCAATCGACGCTCCGTCCGAGATGCCATCAAGCGTTACTGCCGTGTCAGCGCCTGCCGCAACGTTGGGTCCCCGCCTAATCGGTCTTGGCCGCCGCAGGGATCGCTACGGGGTAACTCCCCTGCTCGTACGTGCCACATCGTATCAGAAGCAGTGTCGTCGGCTGCGCTCTCGATGTTTTGCAGCGCCCGAATTGGCGCTATGAGCGGGCGCGTGCGCTGCGCGGCCGAGAAGCTCGACGGCCGCAGGTGACAGCGGCTCGCGACCGGCTTGGCGATTCAGAGTCCTTTGGATGCGGCTGTGATATTGCATAATGTCAGCGTGGGCGTGAGCACTCACGGGCGGTTGCGAGTTCTTGCCGTCCGCGCATTCTGGATGTCTTTGAGCAAGAGGAATTCGTGCCAAGTTCGATGCATGTAACGCCGAACGGGCCGCACCGCATCTTGGTGGTCGACGACGAACCCGATCTGGAGCAATTGATCAGGCAGCGCATGCGGCGCGAGATCCGTTCCGGGCAATTTGTGATGGAGTTCGCCTACAACGGCTTGGAAGCGCTTGCCAAGCTAGAGAAGCTGGACCGCTTTGACATGGTGCTGTCGGACATCAACATGCCGAAGATGGACGGGCTCGCGCTGCTGGAGCGGATTCCGAGTGTCGATCCTGACGTGAAGGCAGTGATCGTCTCCGCCTACGGGGACATGAAGAACATTCGCACAGCGATGAATCGTGGGGCGTTTGATTTCGTCACCAAGCCGATCGATTTCGGTGACCTGCGGGTGACGATCGACCGCACCTTGCAGAACTTGGCTGTCTGGCGGGAGGCGATGCAGTCCCGCAGTCAGTTGATGGCGTTAGAGAACGAACTTGACGTCGCCCGCCGGATGCAGGCTTCGATACTTCCGACAGAGTTTCCCAAGACGGACAGCTTCGAAGTGTACGCCAACATGCAGCCGGCCCGGGCGGTGGGCGGGGATTTCTATGATGTGCAGACCCTGGACCAATCACGCGTTGGAATGGCCGTTGCCGACGTCTCTGGCAAGGGTGTGCCCGCCGCACTATTTATGATGTCGAGCCGAACGCTGCTCAAGGGTGCGGCGATCGGCTCTTCGGATCCAGCGATGGTGCTGACGACGGTCAACAACGTGCTCAGCGACGACAACTCAGAGATGATGTTCGTGACGGTGCTGTACGCGGTGTTCGACCCTAAGACGCGTGCCTACACGTATCTTTGCGGCGGCCACGACGCGCCGGTGGTGGTGCATGCCGATGGCAGCTCGACGCCGTTGCCGCACACGGGAGGTATTGCGCTGGGAGTACTGCCGAATGTGTCCTACCGGTCGCATACGGTGACGCTGGAGGAAGGCGACACGGTGCTGCTGTATACCGATGGGGTCACTGAAGCGCAGAACAGATCTGGCGAGCAGTTCGGCTTGGAGCGACTCCAAGAGGTCTTCCAAGAGGAGACGCCGTCTCGAGCGGAGGCGGCCACCCGAATGGTATTCCAAGCAGTGCGGGACTTCGCAGGGACGGCGCCGCAGTTCGACGACATCACGTGCTTGGCGCTGTGTCAGCGGGGGTAGGTGGCGATGGCGGACCAGGTCAGTCTCAATCTAGAGTCGAGCCTAGAATCCTTGAGCCAGATCGAGCGGGAGGTCGCAGCATTTGGGGCCGAGCACGGATGGCCAGCTGACCTGCTCTTCCACGTCCAATTGGTGCTGGATGAGCTGGCAACGAACGTGATCAATCACGGGTACGGCGCAAGTGGGCACGAATTCCAGATCACGATCAAGTCCAAGCCGCAGGCCGTCCGCATCGAAATGGTGGACGAAGCGCGACCGTTCGATCCGCTGCAGGAGGCCCCGAATCCGACCACCGATGCGAGCGTGGAAGAGCGGGAGGTGGGTGGACTGGGAGTGCATATCGCCAAGCAGCTGATGGACGAGATGGAATACAGGCGCGAGGACGGCAAGAACCGTCTGACACTCGTGAAGAATCGCTGAAGATGGGCAGGTTTGGCAGAACCGCTGGGGTCGTTGCGCTGTGGATGGCGCTGGCAGCCAGCACGGCAACCGCACAGGGCTTGGAAGCGGGGGAGCAGACAGTACTGTTCGGGCAGTCAGCTCCGTTGAGTGGCCCGGCACAGCAGCTGGGCAGCGATGCGCGAGCCGGGATCTTGGCAGCCTTCGCGGAGGCCAACCGCAAGGGCGGAGTGCACGGACGCAAGCTCGAGCTGCTGTCATTGGACGACGCCTACGAGCCTGCCAGCGCACTGGCCAACACCGAAAGCCTGATCGAGGATCACAACGTCTTCGCACTAATTGGCTCGGTAGGCACGCCGACCACGGTGGTGGCGGTGCCAGTGGCGGCCGAGGCTGGGGTGCCCTTCATCGCGCCTGTGACGGGTGCCGAGTTTCTGAGAGACGACCACTGGACTACCGTTATCAACCTGCGCGCGTCGTACTTTCAGGAGACGCGTGAAATTGTCACACGGCTCGTCGAGGATCTTGGCGTCGAGCGCATCGCGGTGTTGTATCAGGACGATTCCTACGGTCGCGCCGGGCTGAACGGCGTGCAAGCCGCTCTGAAGGAGCGCGGCTTGGAACAGGTCGCCGTGGGGGTGTACACCCGCAACACGACGGCAGTGAAGACGGCGCTGTTGGAGCTGCGCGCCGCCGCGCCCGGGGCGGTGGTGCTGATTGGAGCCTACGGCCCGGTGGCGACTGCGATCCAATGGGCTAGGTACATCGGCATGGACGTCGTATTCGCGACGGTGTCGTTCAGTGGCACCAACGCGCTCGCTGAGGCCATGGGGGCGCGCGGACAAGGAGTGTACGTGACTCAGGTCGTGCCCTTTCCGTCGCCGACATCGCCAATCGCGCGGGCTTATCTGGCGGCCTTGCGAGCGAACTCGCGCGGATCGTCTCCGAGCTTCGTTTCGTTCGAGGGTTACTTGGCGGGCCGCCTAGCAATCGCGGGCTTGGAACGGACCGGGCCGAGTCTGGACCGGGCAGAATTCCTCCGCCAAGTGCTTGACGGTCCGCCGATCGACCTGCACGGCTTCCGCCTGAGCTACGGCGGCGACGACAACCAAGGCTCGGATCAGGTCTTTCTGACGGTGATCGGCCCTAGTCTGGCCTACGAAGCAGCCCAAAAGATGGAGCGCCAATAGCCTATGGCCGACCTCGGGCGGCTCGTGCGCAAGCTGAGCTTGGGGCGCGTGCAAGCCCGCTTGCGCGATCTGCCGCTGGTGTCCGGCCAGCGTGTCAAGCGCTTGGCGGGAGCGCGGCGGGGCATCGCCGTGCAGATGTATCTGGGACTCGGCGGGGCCGCGTCTTTGACCGCTATGGCCAGCGTGGTCGCGCTGATCTCGTTCAACGAAGTGCGGCAATCGCAGGAGGTCATGAATCAGAGGACCGTGCCGGACATGGCCGCGGCGTTTGCCGTCGCGCAGCGCGTCGGGGCATTGGTTGATGCGGCGCCGTCGCTGACCGTGGTCGATTCGCTCGATCTGTTTGAAGAGCGCCGTCAACAGATCGGTGAGCAACTGCGCGTCTTCGAAGAGAGCCTGCAGGTACTGGCCGGGCGCCGGGGAGAGAGCGAGGGCATTCGGCGGATCCGTGTCCGGGGGCGCGAGATGTCGACCAACATGCAGGCAATCGAAGTCTCCCAAGAGCGGGCGTTCGAACTGGCGGGGCAGCGCACCGCGATCAGCGAGCAGATCGAGCGCATCGACGCCGCGCTCACCAACCTCGTCATCTCGATCATCGACGACCAGTTCTTTTACACGATGACGGGCTACCTGAATCTAGGCGAGCCGCCGGTCCCACGAGCGACGCACCTTACGGAGCAGGAGGTCACGCGCTACCGCCTAATGGCCGAGTTGCGCGAGGGCGCGGCAGTGACCAGCCAGCTGGTGGCCAATGCGACGGCGATCTCTGACGAGGCCGAACTGCGCACACTTCTGGATCGCTTCGAGGCGGCTTCAAGCCGCACGCTGCGCAACCTCAACCAGATCGGCGAACTGCAATCCGGAGCCGAGATCATCGCGCTCTTTCGCGAGCTTTTCGATCTGTCTGCCGGGCCGGCCGGCTTGCTGGAAGTGCGCCAGCAGGAGCTGGAGGTGCTTGGCCAGCAAGGCGCGCTGCTGGACCGCAACCGCGAGATCGCGACGGGCTTGGTGGTCGAAGTCGAGGGCTTGGTGGCCGGTCTGCGCTCCAGCACACAGCTTGCGGCACAGTCCTCCGCGGAGGCGATCCAAACGGCCATCCAGCGACTGCTGGGGCTGAACTTGGTCACGCTGGCCGGCGCCGCTGTGATCGGCTGGCTGTTCGTCGGCCGGCATCTCCTGCGTCGCCTGCACAAGCTTTCCTCAACCATGCTGAACATGGCCGGGGGCGATCTCGAGAAGGAAGTGGAGGTGGAGGGTTCGGACGAGGTGGCTGACATGGCGCAGGCCTTGGAAGTATTCCGGAGGCACGCGCTGGAAGTACAACGCTTGAACCTGGTCGAGAAGCTGGCAGAGGACCTCAAGGGCAAGAATCTGGAGCTGGAGGGCGTCTTGGCGGACCTGCGCACAGCACAGGACCAGATCGTCATGCGTGAGAAGCTGGCGGCGCTGGGCGAATTGACGGCCGGCGTGGCGCATGAGATCAAGAACCCGCTGAACTTCGTGAAGAATTTCTCGGAAGTCTCGCAGGAACTGCTCACCGAGCTGCAAGAGGCGCTGCCGGACGGAGACGAACCGCTCACCAAGGAGCAGCGAGAGGAATTGGCCGATATCTGCGATTACCTGACAGGGAACTTGGAGCGGATCCACGGGCACGGCGAGCGTGCGAACCGGATCGTGAACGATATGCTGATGATGGGGCGCGGTTCAAACGAATGGCGCCCGACCGGGATCAACCGCTTGGTCACCGAGCATGCCAATCTGGCCTACCATAGCGCTCGGGCCACCGATTCGAATTTCCAGCTGAGCATCGAGGAGGATCTGGACGAGCGCGTGGGAGAAGTGGACGCTGTTCCGCAAGACTTGGGGCGGGTGGTCCTGAACATGGTTTCCAACGCCTGCCACGCCACCAACGAGAGGCGGGTGTCCGGAGAAGAGGCGGGCTATGCCCCCACCCTGAAGATTCGCACGGTGGACGCCGGAGACAGGTACGAGATTCGCATTCGGGACAACGGCCACGGCATTCCGGACGAGGTGCTAGAGAAGATGTTCAATCCCTTTTTCACGACCAAGCCTACCGATCAGGGCACGGGGCTGGGCTTGGCGCTGTCAAACGACATCGTGCGCGAGCACGGCGGCGAGATTCGCGTAGAGACTGCAGTTGGCGAATTCACCGAAATGATCGTCGACTTGCCGAAACATGCAAACGTCGCCGCCCACGGTGACGGAGAGGGCGAGTAGGCCGCTTAATCCCGGCCCTGCGCGCCGGACTGGTGCTCCTTCGAATCGCTTAGGCCTGTTGCCGAAACAACTCCGTCAACTTGTGCATGCGGGGGCATTCCGGACGCTCTCGGTGTCGCCGGCAGCCTTGTCCTTGAGCGCGATGGAATCGAGGGCGGCCTCTCCAATGAATCGTGCTCTGCCTCGCCGTGACGGCCCGCGCCTAGAAAGCCATGCGAATGATTTTGTCAAGAAGAGACTCCATGCCTTTCATCGGTTCGGACCTGATACTTGCACTCACATCGACCTGCGATGGATCCTTCAAGAACTGCACGAGTTCCGCAACGTAAGGAGATTCATCCATCAGCCAGCCGTGAGAAATCATCGTCTGTATTCCTATTTGCCAGTTCCTTGCAATCGCTTCCCGTCCTGCATCCATACCGAATCTAGGGCCAATGATTGGCAAGGACGAAAGCCTGTTCTCCCGCCGATTCAAGAACTGTATCTCCTCCTGCACAGCTTCGGGAAACTCTCCGAAGGAAAACGGAAGAGCGAATTTCTCTAGGTCGACTTTGCTTCTCACATAGGCAGTGGTCCACCCAGGCAGGAAACTAGAGGTAGCCATAAAGCTCCCTGCCGTTTCTCCCGGATCAATAGCCTCACCTAACCCAACCCAGCCGGATAGTTTTCCGCGAGAATCCAACTGCATTAGCTCGGGGCCACTCAAGTCTTCGTAAAGCGCAGCCTGCGGTACTACCCCAGACCCGCGTGCGGGAATGCCGCTGTTCCAATTGGTAGGATCTTCCAATCGTAGAGAGCGGTCGTCTGGACTAGACACGAAGTCCCACGCGCGGATCGAGCGCGTTGCTCCGATTCCGTTGGACACTTGGTACGAATAGATGAAGGTCCCATCTCGTGGAACGGCAACGACACTAAACTCAATTTCCGGACGCCCTAGATTGGGCACTTCGTAGCCGAATTCGACGAACTCTGCCTCTGAAACGAATTCGGTCCCGAGATCTTCCGGATAGCGAATCACATATCCTGTTTCGGACTCGTCCTTGCAAACGTACCGCAGGTGCCTTCTGGGCGCTAGCGAGCGAGCAAGTGCTTGCGCCAGTTCTTGCGCTCGACCTTGAGGCAATGACCTAACGATCGTGCGAGCCCGTTCGGCAAGAGCCGGTGACCCATCCCGCCTGTCGGCAGCCCCGTCCTCGACATCAATTCCCGGCACAGGTGCAGCGCCCGATACACAGCTGGGCGTCGAGAACCAGCCCCGGACGGCCCCCACCCGCTGAGCCCTTGCCGACAGTCCGATGGAGAACACCAGAGCAAGGCACGCAAGGATTCGTCGATCTCTTGCCGGAACCGTCAATGACACCCCTGGACCTCTCTGAGCAGCATCCCTTCAACGCAGTGCCATGCGGACAGCCTTGTCGAGAAGAGCTTCCGCGTCCCGGCTCGGAGGGACCCCAACTTCCAAGGCAATCTGCGCTTCTGGCGCGGAGGCTGCGATGTGCGCGAGTGCGCCGAGCAGCTTGACAACGTACGGCGATCCTGCCGACAGATGACCGGCGGAAACCATCATCTGGACGCCAACGTGCCAGTCTCCCGCAATCCAAGTCCGATCAGTGCCCGGACCGAACTTCGGGCCAATGGTCAATACCGGAGTGTAGTAATGCTCCGGCTTGGACAGCGTGTCCAGCCCAGACCTGACCTCCTCCGAGAGTTCTTGCTGCGGGAGCTCGATGGCATTGTCGGAACCGACATATGCCATAGTCCAGCCCGGCCGCAGGTCCGACGTAATGGCAAACTGAGAGAGGCTCTCTCCAGCTTGGATCGCATGTCGGTCGGATGGCGCCTGCCAGCGAGACAAGTCACTTCCACCCGCGTTTGGCGTTGGCCCCACGGCTGCTGCTGTGCTCTCCCGAGCGGTCACCGTCAAGACTCGGTCGGAGCGTGGCTCCGAAACCCCGACTAGCCAGCTTGGATGCGTCATCCTCGCCGTGCGACCCGTAGAGGGGGTCATCAGGCCCCAAGTCGTGATCGGGGCCATCGCACCAACTCCGTTCGACAGACGGTAGGCGTAACCGAAGCCAACACCTTCGGGCAGCATGGAAACGTCAACTTGGAGTCGCGGCAAGCTGCGGTTCCCCAAGGCAACTCGGACCTGGCTTGATCCTGTTTCCGTGCGACCGGAGGAAGCCGCCACGAATTCCCCACTCTGCGGATCGCGGCAAAAGCCCTCGAGGCGTCCTCCAGAAACTTCGTTCAAGAGTTGTCGGGCAATGTCTCGCTCCATCCCTTGCGGGAGCTCTGCTAGAAGTCTCTTGATTTCTTCTTGCGAAGAGAGTGGTTCGGATTCGACCGAGCCGCAGACCGGCGATGACAGGAAACTCACCCTAGGCAGCGCTTCTTGAGCAAAGCACTGCATAGTGATGGTCAGCCAAGCGACTGAGCTAGTGAAACGAAGCATGATACCTCCCTGTTCCATTTGGTGCGTTACCAGTTGCAGTGCACGTGGCGTTGAACGCCAGATCCTTCGACAGCTGCGCGAGAAGCGCCCGCATCCTTGCAATCGTCAACAAAGTCTTCCAGCAGCTCGGCTGGGATCGAGCCATGTCCTCCATTGCCGCCAACATCAACGGCCGTTCCGCTAGAACGGTGTGGTGAGTGGTGCGGAGGTTTCCGGTTTTGTTCGATATCGTTCGTCCGCTTGACAAGCTCATACCGTTGACAGCCCTCTGGTCATTCCTAAACCTCGACAACACTCGAGGGGGAGACTGACCAGCTTCTGCGCTTGGAGCGGTGGCAACAGGCCACATAGGCATATCCCCGCTAGCATGAGCGCGAATCTTGGAACCTGAAAAACAAGGGAATTAGGCAAGCATGCATGTCGCGAACTCTACTTATCAAGACTCCCGAAGTGGCAAATCATCACAGTCTTTTTTGCGGGCGCGACAATTCGGGGCTGCAATCTCTCGATTTAGCCGACGAGTTTCCTATGCCCAGTCTCCGGGTAGACGGAAAGTTCGTGTGGGACGCCTAGTCGGACGGCGGAAGCCGCACTCTCGCCGGGCCCGGTGGCTTCGTTCGTCCTGACGCAAGTTCCATCCCGAGGGCATCGACAGCGTCGGGCCGAACACTGTGGACTGCGGCGGAGCACGAAATGTGAGCGATGCCGCTGTGGGACTAGGATCGGGCCGCAAGACGCTTTCGCCTGTGATTCACGGACAATCCGGAATTTCTCCCGCCCCCACATTGAAGCTGGAGTCGATCAGGTGGGGCAGCGCGAGATTGTGGTTATGGCGGCAGGCCAACTACGATCTGGAGCACGCTCGCGGGCGAGCCGAGCGCGAGGAAGCCGAGCGGGCAAGCTTAGAAGCCGTAGCTGCCGCAGGGTTAAGGCCCCCTGCTCCGGCTGGCCCCATGATGGGACCGATCGGATCAGATCGTCGACACCCGCCGTGGCGGTTCGCACGCCTTGCGCACCGGCCGTGGCCTCAGTGCTTCGAGAGCCTGCCCAACGCCTCCGCGATCAGCCTGTAGTCCCGTGTAGCCGGCGGGCCGGCATCCAGCTCTCCGCAAGCAGAGGCCCTATTGGACCAAGCCGGCGCCTGTGAAAGCCCGGGGACGGGTGGGCATTGCTGGCATGCACGCCACGGGTGGCGGACGGCACAAAAAAATCTGTGATCGGAGGGCTCCGGCGAGCGTTAGGTCATGAGAGAGGCAGAGGGCGAGCAGCCCTGCGCGAAGGATGCAAAGAACATGCTCATCCGCATAACCGCCCTGATCGCCATGGCCTTGGCTCTGGCAACATCCAGTCCCGCTCAAGAACCGCCCGAGAGCCCCGGAGATTCGGAGCGGGGGTTCTACCACGGAAAGCCGGATTGCGGCTACACGGACCGATTCTGTGTCTGCGAAAAGCTTTTCAACGGTATCGGGCCGAGAAAGAAGCGCCCGAAACCTATGAAGAAGGGATCGATCAATTTGCGCTACCAGTGGGACTCAAATTTCAGCAGGCCGTACGAGACAGTCTGCAAGCTGCACAGGCCGCACGGCCTTCGCGCTTGCCATAGGGCGCGGGAAGGTTCGTACCTCTTCGCCCTGCTAGCGAACCGAAGCTGGCGGCTCAAGCCGCGAGTAGCCTACTCCGATCTTTCGTGGGAGCCGACACACAAGATCGCGTCGGCACGATTCGTTGGGCGCGGCAAGCTGCTGGAACTCGACTTCACCCTGCTGGGGTCCTCGGCCAGCACCTGCAAGTCGGTTTCCGTACTGCAGATCGTCCTGATCGAGGCGGAGCGCGTCACAGCCGCGGCCCGGCGTGCGGGCTTGGCGAGGTTCTGACATGCCCGCAGGGAGATTCGCGGACTGGCTGCCAGCGGCATGCGGAGTCGCTTGGCTGGCTCTGTGCATGGCCTCATTCCTTCCGGCACTGCAGCCGGAAGCGTCGGAACTCGCCACCGAGGATGACAGGACGCTCTATGCACTGGGACTTTCCTTGGCCGAGGCCGTCAGCGGGTTCCGCCTCTCCGGGTCCGAGCTCGAGCTGGTATCCAAGGGACTCGCAGACGGCGTTCTGGATCGCTCGCCGCGCGTGTCCGCCGACGCATGCCGGGCGAGAATCGATGCATTGGCCGCAGCCCGCACGGAAAGCGCTTTCCAACAGCGCGAGCGCGCCGGCAGGGCGTACCGCAAGGAGGTGCTTGCCTCGCGCCAAGACGCGGTGCAGACGCCCTCCGGGGCCATCGCGATTCGGGTCCGGGGCGGATCGGGAGCCCGGCCCGAGCTGCCGGACTCGGTCAAGATCACCTACAGCGGAAGCCTGGCTGACGGCACCGTGTTCGAGCGGACGCAGCCGGGCAAGTCGCTGGCCATCAGCGTCTCGCGGGCGGCCGTGCCCTGCCTGACAGAGGGGCTGCTGAGCATGCGGGTCGGATCCCGGCTGCGCCTGCTCTGCCTGCCGCACCGCGACTTCGTCCATCCGAAGGTCCCGGTCGGATCCACGCTCGTCTATGACATCGAGTTGCTGGAGATCCTGCAGGAGAAGGAACAGGAGAAGGAAGATGATCCGTAATTCCCATGCTTGGGCGATGGCCTGCCTGGCTGTGCTCGCGACCGCGCTGCCGCTGGCGGCCGAGGAGGCGTCGCACAGCCGGGCAGGCCGCAGTGACGACCCGCCAGGGCGGTTCCCCTTCGGCAGCACGCTGACGCTGGGGCTGGTCGCGGGCTACACCCTGACCCCTGACTACCGCACGGGGTTTCTCGGCATCAACCATGTGGGAACCGTCACGGACGACGGCTCGACCGTGCTGGGACTGCCGCCCCTGGTGGCGCACAACGTGAGCCGAGCCTCGTATTTGCGGCCGTTTCCTTCGCGACCGCTCCTCGGCATCTTCGCAGAAACGGAGCTGACCGACCGGGTCTCGCTGCAGGCCTCCGTCCTGCTCCGGCAGCTCGTCGAGGCAACCGATACGATCTGGACCGAGCCGAGCCAGCGCCGGTACTCCGGGTCGGGACTGCGGTTCTACTACGCTGACTTCGACCGGAGTTGGCGCCAGCCCAAAGACATCTGGGAGATCCCGGTCCTGCTGAAGTACCGCTTCGGGGCGTTGGAGGGTAAGGCGGCGAGAGTCCGGCCGTTCGTCGGGGCCGGCCCGGCCTTCTGGATCGAGTACAACCGCTTACCCTACAAGCGGATCCACGACCCGCACCACGGCGTTGTCGCCGCCATCGGGTTCGACGCGCATTGGCGGAAATGGACCCTCTCGCCGCAAGTAAGCTACACGCGCTGGGCCACCGACGCCGATCCACATCTGTCCAAGAACCAAGTCCAGATCACGATCGGATTCTCGTTCTAGGCCTCACCGCGTCCGGGAATTATCGAACAGATTGCCACATCGACTATCACTTATCGTCAGTTACGGCTTGGGCCTCACATCCTAAACACGTTCGTGGTACGCCACCCGGAATCTTGGAAGAGCACCGGCAGTTTAGGGATATGCCGCTTTACCATTTCGGCCCGATGCCACGCTGCGGTCGCTGCGGACATCCCGGTGAGTCACAAGCCCAAGCCAGAGCAGACCACAAGCATTAGCGGTGAGCACCGGGCCTTCCGGTTAACCTAGATTCCGCAGCTGAAAACGCCTTATAGCCCTTGAAGCTGCGCTGATCTGCTCAGTGCAGCGAGGCAGACCGGACTCGGCCCAAGCCTACAGATACCGCGGAGCCGGCTGAAGCACCTGCCTCTTGTAGTACTTCCTCGGCGTGTAGCTCGAAATCCGGCACCAGCTCTCCAGCGAGATCAACTGCGGCACATACGACAGCGCTCCGAAACGAAATCGGGCGGGAACGTTGCTGGCATCAACACTCTCTGCATCTTGGTCACTGACCACCGCCGTTGAGCGCCAGCAACGCGCGCAGAACGTCGTCGTCTGAGATGTCTGCGGGCCAGCCGTACGCGGCTGCCACAGCCGCGTCAAGCGCCTGATGCGCGTCCATGAGCCACTGTGGCCGGGAGTTGTACAGGTTTGTGAGCGTCCGGTTCTTGAGAGCCTTTGCGGAGCCTTCGTTGCGCGGGACTGGCCGCTTTGGGTAGCCGGGCACCGGCTCATCCACCCACTCGACCCACTCCGGTGGGTTGAGCCAGCGATCCCGCATCTTGACCAACCTTCGGGCTTCATGAGCTACAGCCATGGCCCGCGGGTCGTCGGCGTACTCGCTGGCCGGGATGTCCGGCGTCAGGCCTGGCGGGAACGGGAACGTCTCGAACGTCGTGCTCGGGGTATAGACCGGATCATTGCCGACTCCATGCCAGCTACCCAGTCGCAACGACCAGAGTTCGTGGAATCGGTTGTGCAGGAGTCCGAAAGTCGTGTCGTCATCGCGTACGATGACGACGACCTTGCAGTCCGGGCAGACACGCGCGTCGAGCCACACGAACAGGCGATGCTTTGCGACGCGCGCAGTTCCGACGCAACGCGTTACGGTATCAAGTGCTTGCCGCATCTCGGGGAATGGGCGGGCGTGTCGCCACCAGTGCTTGCGACGAGGCTTGCTTCGGGGCCCTCGCGGCTTGCTCATGTAGACATCGTATACATGGTCCTGCACCCATCGAAACGGCTCTTCGTACAGGGCCGCATCGGCCTCCGCCATTGTCCACCCGAAGTCGACGATCCATCTCCCAGCTGGCCGCCGGGTAAGGTCCATCCCGTTCATCCAAGGCTTCAGGACATCCGCATTGCTTCGGCCGTGCGGATTCGCTGGCAGCCGGAGCCACTCACGCGCCTGATGGCCTTCGACATCGAAAGCGCCACCCTTCTCGTCGCCCCTAAACGCGAGCCCAGCATTCTTCTGGAGCCGCCGAACCGCAGTGACGTCGATGCCGATACTGCCACGCCGCGCCGTCAAGTCCGTATAGATTTCTTCGGCGCACTGGCCGTCGAGTCGGCTCTCAGCCGGTATGTCATCGGGGCGTCCAAAGCAAACCAACGACACCCTGACGGCGGCACCATCGATCACCCAAGGCTCGTCGCTCCACGCCTCAAAGATCGGGCGTGCTTTCGTCGCCACGTGGAGCGCCTTCCGATTGGCGCCAGCCCGGATCGAATTCGTTGCCACGAGTCCGGCCCGCCGCGCCCTTCCTGACGCGATCTGTCGCCCGGCCTTCTCGAACCAATAGCAGACAAGATCCGCTACGCCAGATACCCTACCCGCGTAGACCGTCGACATTCGGGAAACATAGTCCTCACCGAGGTGCGCGATCAGTCGCCACGCGCCCAGAAACGGCGGGTTACCAATCACGACATCCGCCTCCGGCCATTCCGCTTCGGTGCCGTCCGGCGCAAGGATCGCATCGCGGCATTCGATGGTGTCGAGCGGCTTGAGGATCGGGTCGCGGCCCTCAGCAAAGCCGTTGCGTCGCATCCACTGGATCTCGCCGATCCAGACCGACACCCGGGCCAGCTCAGCCGCATACGGATTGATCTCGATGCCCTTGACGTTGGCCGGACCGAGTTCCGGGAACGCCCGTTCGAAGCCCAGCGCCTCCGCTTCGAGTTGTACGCGGTGCTCCAAGTCCTTCAGCGCCTGCAAGGCGAGGTAGAGGAAGTTGCCCGAGCCGCATGCCGGATCTAGCACCGTGAACGCTCTCAGGCGATTGAGGAACGCCCGGTACCGCCGCTGGGCCTCGTTCCGCCGCTTCGTGCGAGTGGCCGGTGACTTGGCTGCTTCGGCACTCTCCAGCCCGGCGGCGGTCTCCGCCTTCTCCGCGGCCCACTCGGCAAGCCACGGGCGGATCACGACCGGTTCAACCAGCAGCATGATCTTGTCGCGGTCGGTGTAGTGCGCCCCGAGTTGGGCGCGCTTGTCAGGGTCCAGCCCGCGCTCGAACAGGGTGCCGAGGATCGACGGGTCGATCTCCGACCAGTCCAAGCGCGATGCGGCAAGCACGATGTCGATGTCGGACTTCTGCAGCGGTAGCGCAGTGGCGTCATCGAACAGCCCTCCGTTGAACCAGTCGACCGGCTCAAATCCTACTAGGCCGCCAGTGGCCATCGCCCGGAACAGATTGCCCGCAAGGGCCGCGAATTGTGCCGGCGTGCGCTGCGCCTGTTCCAGCATCCGTGCGAACATGTGGCTCGGCAGCAGCCCCACGTCATCCGCGAACATGCAGAAGACGAGCCGGTTGACGAAGTGCGCGACCGCGTACGGGTCGTGGCCGCGCTCGCGCAACGAGTGCGCAAGCGCTGCAAAGGACGCCGCGACACGTTCCGTGAGTGCCTGCCGGGTCTCGCCTGGCCGCAGCCGCTCCGGGTCTGAAAACGCCCACTTGAGGAGGTCGCGAGCTGCGGCGTCGGCAAGGTCATCGAGTCCAAACTCGTAGGTCTTGCAGACGCAGTTGGTCCAGTTGGTGCGGATCCGGAACCGTAGCATGTCCGAGACGATCAGCAGCGGCGGGTTCTCCAGCGCCAGCGCGTACTGCCGCAGCTGGTCGAACGCGGCGTCGAGGTTCGCGTGCTGCCCCTTGTACTCCCAAGCGAAGTGGTGGCGCTTCCAGACATCGGCCCAGCCGTCCCCGCCAGTGTCTTTGCGAGCACCCCGCTCGAAGCAGTACGTCTCACCGGTCGGATCGGCCTCGGCCGGTGTCGGCTCGCCGAGCATCCGGCACAGGTCGATGAAGTGCTCTTGCGACGCAGAGCTCTCCTTCAACTGGGAGGCTCGCCACTTGGCGATGAACTCGTACGGTGTCATGGGCGCGTTCAGCGGAGCCCACGATCATCGGTACCCGCCGTGCCAGCATGGCCCCAGTCGCTGGCCCGGACTGGCTCGTCAGGCTTCGATGAAGTCCCCTTCCGTTTCTTGAGTGGCAACCCGGAGGCGAACATGCGCCGGACGGTCTCCTCGGTGGCGAGGCTAATCTTCAACACACAGGTCTCCGGCCGGCCCAGACGGTCGCTTTCCTGCCTGCTCATACGGTCAGCCTCTTGTTCGTAAGCGTCTTGCCGACCATCCTCCGAATCATGCACTCCATCTGCTCCATGGTATCTATGCTGCAGATCCCGGCGCGTCCGCTGAACTTGTTCAGGTACCGATGCAGGTGCTTGGTTGTCATCGAGTGATGGATGCCGCAGTAGCCGCACTCGAACAGCAACCAGAAGCCCTCCATGTTGCTCGTGTGAACCGCGTCGCGCACGTACTCGCGCGCGCTGAGATTCACCGCCTCATGGGTGTACTCCCGCAGATACCCGTAGGGGCCGGATCCCTCGGCTTACACTGCGGAGCCCGGCTCCACCGAATCCCGCACGAATCCTCCCTGGGTCTTGGTATCGGTGGAAGGAACTGGCTTGGCAGTCACCTTGAATCCACTCGATCCACCTTTCCGCCGCTACATCGTCCGGGAACTTGCGCAGCAGCTCGATGATCGTGAGGGACTTGTGGTCCCTCCGTCCGGATCCCATCGTCGTATGGTTTCGTGCCGTTTCGTAAGCACTCATGAGGTCGTTGTGGGTACGGTCGATAGTGGAACGTTCCCGCCAGATTTCGTTTCTGAGCACTCTCGAATATAAGGCCTAATGGCCTGGCCGAACTCGGACCGATGCTCCCTCTGCGAGTGCAGCCATACCCGCAAGCGAGGCAGGCGTGTCAAGCGGACGGCAAGGGAATCAGCAGCGCTCCTCAGTCTGGAGCGACGGGATCGTACCAGTCTGTACGGGATCTAGCGCCAAGCCAACCGCGGAGTTCGTACCGAGGACGCAGACGGCAGTTTGCTTGAGCTAGCCGAACTCTAGCCCGTGAGCGCCGCTATTGCCTCGTCCTTGGTTTCGTAGGTCGCGATGATCTTGTCAAAGCCGCTGATCGCGAAGACCTCGCGGATCGGTGGCGCGAGTTTGCAGATGCCGAATCCGGCATCGCGCTTCTGGAGGTTCTTGGCGGTCAGCAGAATCGCACGCAATCCGGCACTGCTGATATATGTAAGCGGTTCAAAGTCAAGCAACAGCGCGCGGTCGTCGTCCTGAACAATGTCACGGAGCGCCTTCTCGAAATCTCGGGCGTTGCTGCCATCGATTCGCGTACAGCCGTTGATGACCACCAAGCCATCCGTTCGCTCAAAGTCAAGTTCCATCTCTTAGCACTCCTGCGCCTGACACCGTCCGCCCACCCATGCTAACGCACCAAGAGCGCCGCCTGCCGAACAGCCTACCAATTTGTGAGTCCCTAGCATACCACTAGCCTGTTCCATCAATGCTGACATGCTGACGTGGGACTTGACTCGCCGCGAGGCTGCCTGGGGAGGTTGCCACGAAATCAGAACCTGTAGATGAACGAAAGGTAGGTGAAGGCATTGCCGTGCCCGGGGCTGTTGGCTTTCAGGAACGGGCCCGGAAACATGTAACCCGCTACAACCTCGATGCCAAACACCTTGCTCGGATCATAGGCTAGGGTAGCGTTCACTTCGTCACCGATCTTCGTCTCGGCCGCGCCTCCCTCCGGTGCCCTCACTGACAGCCGCCCGCCGACATTGTAAAGGGCATCGCGCCTGCTGGCAAGCCAAAAGGAGTGATAGTCGAACTGCAGCCGGACCTCGGGGCTGGGCCACAATTCTGTGCCGAGCCGGATGTTCTTGACATTGCGCCACCCGACGAGATCGTTGTAGCCGTACCAGCGGTGCGCCGTCGGGTACACATCCACGAATCCGCCGACCTTGCCGTCGGCGGGATCCTCGTCGCCCGACCCGAACGTGTATTCCGCGAACAGGCGCGGCGACAGCGAGGCGTCGAGCGTGTGGCCGACTTCGGCGTAGTAGCCCCACGCCTCGATCGGGGCCCCGGCTAGGTTGCCCCACTGACGAACAAACGCGCCATTGTAGTCCCACGGCCCCAAATCATCGTTCCAAACCCGCATGCCTGCCGTGTATCTGTCTAGGTCGCCGCGAATGTTGAGTTCGTTAGTGGCCAACGGGGTGGTCTGCCACAGGGCGTACGGTTCCAAGATCGCGTTCGGGATCAATCTCTTGAAGGACCCATAGACGCCGTGCAGGTTGTTGCCTTCCGCAGATTGGTTGATTCTGCGGCCCGGGTCGTTCTGAACCACCGATGCGGAAAAGATATCGAGTTCGGAACCCGGCCGTCGAATGCGGACCTTGACGGCATCGAACACCCTTGCCGTGTTGGCCCAGTCAAGGGCCCCCACCAGGCGCTGGTCACCGTAAGCCAACAGCTGCCGCCCGACCGTGACAGTTACCGGCGAATCGTCGCGGCCTAGCTGGGTGTACGCTTGGCGCACGTCGAATCCGTCGCTGAATGCGCCGATGTTGGGGACGCTGTCCCGGATCCCGGGCGCCCGCGCATCTTGCCCCTGAAACCCGAACTTCAGCCAATCGACCGGTTGGATGCCGATGTCGACGCGCACCCGCCACAAGCTGTAGTCATCGTTTCTGTCAGCAGAGAATCCCAAACCACTGCGGCCCTCGACGCGGACGCGAAACTCTCCGCCGAGCGACAGCCAATCCGGCATGTCGTCGCCGATGCCGTGGCGGAGCGTGTATCTTGGCTCCGCCGGAGCGTTGCTCTGGGCCTGTGCCACGGCGACGGCCAGCGTGAAGAGCACGATTCCGATGGAGGCGCGGTGTGTCCATGCTGGCCAGCCGCAATTGCCGAGCGCGATTGTGCTGCTGCGTGAGATTGGTGGCATGGTGCTGGAGGAGGGGGTCGAACCCTCACGCCCGGTAAGGGGCGCTGGATTTTGAGTCCAGTGCGTCTGCCAATTCCGCCACTCCAGCATCTTGATTAGGGGTCCGATAGAGCCTGCACAGTGCGCGTTACGGAGCTAGCCGGACCATCGCAGGGGGCGTGCGCAAAGCGATATTATAGTCTAGCGTATGGTGCTTCTGCAAAATTCCAGATTGCCCGCTGGCCTGCCAGAAGCGAGTTCCCGACATGAGTTTCATGCCGTCACTGATCATCAGTGGCAATAGATACGGTAATCACGATAAACAACGCTTATAGTTGAGCGAATTCGGCTGGGCCACTTCCAGAGCTAGGCGCAGCTCCCTTTTCCCTGCCATTCCGGGCCCCGCGATCCTTGCCCGCCGGCCGACGCTGCACGCACAGCGTCAGGCGCGGTTACTGGTCGACTGTCAGCGCCACGATGCCGAAACATTAGGTGCCAGGGCAACTTGGCGTGTCCGCGCACGCGCACGGGCCGCCCTCCGAACTCGTCTTCGAGCCGCCCGATTACCCGCTCCACTGGCGAGCAGTCGCGGTAACGGCGCATCTGCGGCGGCAGCTGTCCAATGCCGCGCTGGGCCAGCGCCTCGCGCTACAACTCCGACTGTTTCTGCGCAACCCGCCGCGGGTTGTTGTCGATCAGTGGCAGGTACCCCAGCTGGAGGCTGCAGGGCCGGATTTCGTCCGCATCGTAGGCGCGGTCCATCAGCTCTTACGGGCTCTCCACCTGCCTGCCGTAAACTGCGCCAGTCGGATCGCCCGCTGGCTGTCATGCAGCGAATCCGGGGTCAGCAGGCAACTTGCCGGGAGTCCCCCGGTGATCGTGTCAATGTGCAACTCGGATCGCTCTCCTGATGCACTCTCGAATTGCGCTCCACGCCTGTGTCGCAGACCGTCGGCAGATCGTCCAGCAGCTCCTCCAGCGTCATCGACTCTAGCGAAAGCTGGCGGCGGCCGGGCTGGATCTGCTCAATCCGCGGGTGTCTGGGGCGCGCTGTAGACGGGCAGCTTAGTGGAGCTCGAGTTGCCGGGCGGCCAGCGCAAGGCGCGGGAGTGTGTCAACGGCGGCCAAGGCAGCGAGGGGTCGCAAGTGCTGCGGGCGCTCGGAGCGAATCTGGAAGCGCCGTGAGCGCCGGAAGATTGCACAAGCACGATCCACTGAAGCGGCGCGAGGACGGATCGAAGCCATGCCTGGAGGAGCGATTGTCAACCTGTCAAGTCCCGGAGTCCCGGTGTCCCGGTGCCCGAAAGGAATACAGCGGGGGTCTAGGTAACAACGCCAATTCGCAACCCCGTAAAACGAATGAGTTACGAACGACAATGTCAAACATGACCTAGCTGTGCTGCAATATTGGGTGAACACTGCTGTACAGCAGCCTTGACGCAGTCGGATTCCGGCTCCGAAGTTCCATCGCTACTGTCGGCGATCTGGGCAGCACCGTTCGCAGGGCCTTTGGCAGTGTTGTCCGCAACCATTCGGGATCGGCACCTGCCGGCCGTATGTGGAAGGGTTGATGTGTGCCAAGATTCAGTCGCGCCCTTCGCGAGCGGATCGTATCGGCGGGGCCGATTGCTGTTTGATAATGCAATATGGGGGAGCGCGAGTGTTCTCGATGGTTCGAGGCAGGCAAGGGATATGACCGTTAGTATCGCGCTCTGGGCGGCGCGAACGGGGTGTCTCCTCAAGGAGAGCCGGTCCAGACTTGAGCTTGTCAGCGGGCGACGGGTCAGACCGGTGCGAGCAAGATCGCAGAGCATCCTTCGTCGGACTCCATTGGTCACATCAGGTGCGGGCGGCGGCGGCCTCGACCGAACGCAATTCTCGACTGTCTCGGCCAGAGACGGCTTCCATGGGCAGCACACTTCCGGGTAGCTCTCATGTTCCATACGACAAGGCGCGGCGCAATCCGATCGGCGCTGGGAGGAGTCTTCATGGCACCGATGACAACAACTACAAGCAAGGCCGCAAGCGATAGTGGCGTGGACGGCCAGCGAATCGTTCTCGGCATGTCGGCCGCGTTCTCGGGCCCTTCCAGGGGTCTCGGGATCGAGCTGTACCGAGGGGCCAGCGCGTACTTCGAGCACGTCAACAGCGCTGGGGGCGTTCACGGCCGAAAGATCGTGCTCAAGACCTATGACGATGGGTACCAGCCAGATCCGTCGGTGCAAAACACGATGACACTGATGCTGGAAGACCGGGTGTTCGCCCTGTTCGGCTATGTTGGCACGCCTACGGTGACGCGCGTCCTCCCCATGCTGAAGAAGTTCCAAGATCAGACCGTATACCTGTTCTTTCCGTTCACCGGAGCGCAGACCCAACGGGAACCGCCCTACGGCGACTTCGCATTTAACCTGCGCGCGTCCTATAGGCAAGAAACTGCTGGCCTCGTAGACAATTTCGTCTCGATCGGCAGGAAGCGGATCGCCGTGTTCTATCAGGCCGACGCCTACGGCCGCAGTGGCTGGGAAGGTGTCAGGAGGGCGCTGAGAGAGCACGGGGAGAAGATCGTTGCGGAAGCCACCTATCGCCGGGGCCAGAGGTTCGAAAGCAGCATGGGTCGGCAGGTTGAGATTCTGAAGGCTGCGAATCCCGACGCGGTGATCTGCATCGGGGCCTATGCGGCCTGCGCCGCCTTCTTGCGGGACGCGGTCGATTTAGGGTTGAGCGTTCCAGTCGCCAACCTCTCCTTCGTGGGGAGCGAGAGCCTGTTGCAGCTGATAACCCGATCCCGCCCGGACAGAGACCGCTACACCGACCTGCTGGTCAACTCGCAGGTTGTCCCCAGCTACGAGGATGTCCGGATTCCCGCCATCCAGGAGTACCGCCGGCTGATGTTGCGGCACAACCCGGATCCCCCGCAAGACCTGCTCGAGCAGAGCTACAGCGCTCTTCCCCAGAGCTTCGTCAGCCTGGAGGGCTTCCTCGACGCGAAGATGATGGTGAAGATCCTCGACGTGCTCGGCGAGAACCCCGATCGAGCAAATCTGGAAAGCGCAGTATTCCAGATCCAAGACTACGACCTCGGAATCGGGGAGTTGGTATCGTTCGGCCCGGACCGCAGGCAAGGCCTGCAGAGCGTCTACTACACGATCGTCGACGCGGGACGTTTCGTTCCCTTGGACGATTGGAAGCGCAGGTTTGCCTGAGATGAGCCTCCAGAGACTGTTCCAGAAGACCCTGTTCGGGATCTTCTTCCTGTTCGGGATGATCGGGGTTGCGACCTCAGTACTTTGCATAAGGACAGTCGACGGCTATCTGTCGCGGGAGTACGAGGCCAACAGCAAGGGCATTGCGAAGACGATCGCGGACGCCAGCGTGGATATCATCCTCAACCGCGACCTGTCGGTGCTGCAGTCCCTCATCGACCAGTTCGTCGAAATCCAAGGAATCAGCTATATCTACATCACCGACGAGTCCGGCGAGTTCCTCGCCCACACGTTCGTGCCCGGGATCCCGGAGCAAATCAGGACCGGCTACACGGGTAGCACCGAGACGGTGGAGCGGAGGCTTCCCGGGATCGGGGACTTCGTAGAAGTGAGCAGCCCGATCTTGGCGGGAATCTCTGGGAACGTGCACGTGGGCATGGACATGGGCTTGCTGTCACTGAGGATCCAGGGTGCGATCGGCCAGCAGGTGTACCTGATCACGTCGATTTTCGTCGGGGGCATATTCGTCGCCATCTGGCTCATGGGACTGGCCGCGAAACCGATCGCGCAGCTTCTTTCCTACGCCGTCAGGCTGGCCGGCGGTCAAGCTGATGGCGACGACCGCAGCGAGACCTTGCTGGCGCGGGACGACGAAGTCGGCCATCTCGCCAGGCTCTTCCTGTATTTCTCGGAAGCCAAGGACCCGAACAGGATCGAGCGAGCGACTGCCGCTCGGCCAGATCCTGACATGTCTGGAGCGCTCAGCGGATGAGCCTACCCGGATTGATTGGGCGGCGTCATCTGATCGTCGTCGTATGCACGCTGCTGCAACTCTGCCTGGGGACAGTCTACGCCTGGAGCTTCTTTCAGTCGCTCCTAGTCAGTCAACTTGGCTGGACCTACATCCAGACGGCCTATGCCTTCAGCATCACGATTTTCTCGCTAGGCATCGCAGCGGCTTGGGCCGGTCGAGCTCTGCCCCGGTTCGGGCCCCGCAAGCTCGCCACCTTGGGCAGCGCTATGTTTGCGGGCGGCTATGTCGCGGCAGGTACCGCACTGGAGATCGAGTCGATGGCTCTGTTCTACCTCGGATACGGCTGCGTCGGCGGTGCAGGCATCGGACTGGGATACGTGACCCCGGTGGCCACGGCGGCCAAGTGGTTTCCCGAGCGCAAGGGGCTGGTAACGGGCACGGTCATCATGGGGTTCGGGCTTGGCGCGTCGGTGCTCAGCAAAGGACTTGCGCCGTACTTGGTCACGCTCACGGACGGGGACCTGGCAATGGTGTTTACATGGCTGGGGATCATCTTCGGCTGCGTCTTGATCCCCAGCAGTCTGATCCTGACCGATCCCCCGAAGGGTCCGGAGCCGTCACCCGCGGCCAAGGCGATCACAACCGATGCCCGCCAGGAGGGTGATCCTGACTCAATTTCGGCCAGCCTGTACTCCTCGAAGTTCTTGATCATGTGGCTGGTCTTCTTTTTCAACATCTCTGCCGGGATCTCTGTCATCAGCGTGCAGTCCCAGCTATTCCAAGATGTCTGGAGGCTCGGCGATCCCCTGGCGGAACCAGAAACGCTCGCGCAGTACGGAGCGACATTGATCGCCGTCAGCTCTTTGTTCAACGGCGTGGGCAGGCTGTTCTGGGCGTCCCTCTCGGACCGCTTCGGGCGCACTCGAGTGTTCCGGATCCTGCTCGCTAGCCAAATGGTGGTCTTTGGCGTGCTGATGTCGGAGAGGGATCCGTGGATCTTCGCGGCGCTGGTTTGCTATATCCTGCTGTGCTTCGGCGGAGGGTTCGCGACCATGCCATCCTTCGTCTCGGACGTCTTCGGTTCCAAGCGGATGTCGGCGATCTACGGGACGATCCTGACCGCTTGGTCGGCTGCCGGAATATTCGGCCCGCTGTACATGGGCTATCTGCGGGATCAGTATCCGGATCGCTTCATCATTTACTGCTTCTTGGTCGGGGTGTTGATCCTTGGCATGGGTTACGTGTTCTCGTACCTGTTGAATGACGAGCGCATCCGCCTGCACCCGCCAACCTTGGACGGGACGCTTCGCCAGTTTGGGATTCCCCGGCTGCGAAAGCCGTAGCAGTCCGACTGCCCGTCGCGACTCGATGCCCAGATCCTCGGCAACTCGAGCGAAAAGTGATTCCATCGCTGTCTTGACCAGAAGAAAGCTGCTTCCGGGTTCAAGGTATCGTCCGGCACTGGTCGGCGATCTGCCGGCCACGCGCCATTGGCGCCGATGGCGACTCATGGTCGATCAAGTGCGACCGGGAGCTGCTAGACGTAACGATTACGTCTGGCTGGCGCGCGCGTGCCAGTTCGGCCCCGCCCGGCCCAGATACATGCCCCGCGCGGTCTTGCCGAGTTGCACCAGCAGTGCCGCTACCGGCGCAAGCAATACGCCTGCCAAGACGCCAACCCGGTTACCAATGGCCCGTTAGACCGAAGTTCCGGGCGATTTTGTCGCTTGATCTCGCGCTAACTCGTTGATTCCAAAGGGCCTAGATTGCTTTCCAAGCGCTTGCGGAGTGTCTATTGTTCCCATGTAATGGACTTTTGTGGTGATTGTTTGATGTTTTTATTGCTTGATTTTATGCCGTAATCTGTGATATAGTATTCCCATGTATGTGGAAGTCGTCCCCAACCGCTCCTCACCCCCAGCCATCCTCCTCCGCGAAGGCTGGCGCGAAGGCTCTAAGGTCCGTAAGCGCACCCTTGCCAATCTCTCCAGCTGGCCCCCCGCCAAGATCAACGCCCTCCGCAAGCTGCTCAAGAACCAGCCCCTCGTCAGCCTCGACCAAGCCTTCACCATCGTCAGCTCCCGCCCCCACGGCCATGTCGAACTCGTGCTGGAGGCCTGCCGCCGCCTCGGCCTGCCCAAATTGCTCGATCGTGCTTCCTCCCCCCAGCGCTCCGCCGTGCTGGCCATGATTGCCCAGCGCCTGCTCCACCCGGCCTCCAAGCTCGCCACCACCCGCCTCTGGCACGCCACCACTCTGGCCGAGGAACTCGACTTGCAGGACGCCGACGAAGACGCCCTCTACCAGGCCATGGATTGGCTGCTGCAGCGCCAGGACCGCATCGAGCAACGCCTCGCCAAGCGCCACCTGCAAGACGATGCCCAGGTGCTGTACGACGTCTCCAGCAGCTACTACGAAGGCCACAGCTGCCCCTTGATGCGCTACGGCTACAGCCGCGACGGCAAGCGCGGCCGACCGATCGTGGTCTACGGCGTGCTGGCCGACCGGCAGGGTCGCCCGCTGGCCGTGCGGGCCTATCCCGGCAACACCGCCGATCCGGCCACGGTGCCGGACCAGGTCCAGGCCCTGCGCCAGCATTTCGGCCTCCAGCGGCTGGTGCTGGTGGGCGACCGCGGCATGCTCACCGACACCCAGATCCAGACCCTGCGCGACTACCCCGGCCTGGGCTGGATCTCGGCCCTGCGCCACCACGACATCCGCCGCCTGGCCGAGCAAGGCAGCGTCCAGATGTCGCTCTTCGACGAGCGCAACCTAGCCGAGATCCACTCCCCGCTGTACCCCGACGAGCGCCTCATCGTGTGCTGCAACCCGGCCTTGGCCGAGCGCCGCCGGCACAAGCGCGAAGCGCTGCTGGAGGCCGCCGAGCAAGACCTGGCGCGCATCCAGCGCGAAGTGGCGCGGCGCACCAAGAAGCCGCTGCTGGAGGCCGCCATCGCCGAGAAGGTGGGGCGCGCCAAGCAGCGTTCCAAGGTCGCCAAGCACTTCCAGACCCAGATCGCAGACGGCAGCTTGCAGTTCTGCCGGGACGCGCACTCGATCGAGCGCGAGGCGGCCTTGGACGGCCTGTACGTGATCCGTGCCAGCCAGAGCGATCTGGCAGCGGAAGATGTGGTGCGCAGCTACAAGCAGCTAACGCGCGTCGAGAGCGCCTTCCGCTGCCTCAAGACCGTGGACTTGCAGGTGCGCCCGATCCGCCATCGCAGCGAGCAGCGCGTGCGGGCCCACCTGCTGCTGTGCCTGCTGGCGTACTACGTGGAGTGGCACCTGCGGCAAGCCTTGGCCGAGCTGCTGTTCGAAGACGAGGACTTGGCGGGCTGGCAGGCGCGGCGGGATCCGGTCGCGGCGGCGAAGCCGCGCCAGGAAGTGCAAGCGAAAAAGAACCGTCGCAAGACGGCGCAGGGCTTGGAACTGCACAGCTTCTCGACGTTATTGCAGGTGCTGGGCACGCGCTGTCGCCATCAATGCCGCCTGCAGGACGACGCCAACGGGCCCACCGTGGAGCGGCTGACGGAACCGAGCGCTTTGCAGAAGCGTGCGCTTGAACTGGTCCGAACGTTCCCAGTGCAGGACAACTCCAAATCCCGATAAGGCAATGCATTACAAGGAGTTCCCTTCGCTTCTGGCCCGGAACTTCGGGTTAGAAGTGCGGCCATTCCGCACGATGGCGCACAGCCATAAACTAGCGAGGCTGAGCCTCAGACCGACGAGACTCGGTTCGAAGCTGCGTGGTCATACTCGCGATGGAGTGCGGGCTCCGGACGCTGCTCCGCTCTGCGGCCGGGGCCGCCGTATGGTCGCCTAGGCGACAGTGTCCGTATCATGACGGTTGTGTGGGGAGCCCATCGCCCCGAACCCGCGCCATGACTGTAGCACGCAACGTCGCCGAAGCCATCTCCGAGCATGTCACCCTGGAGGTCGAGTGCGTCGACCGGCTCTACCTCAATCTCTACCAGCCGCTGCTGCAGACCCCGGGCGGGGCGGCCTGGTTCTTCCGCCAAGTGCGCGGCTGCCCGGTGCCCTCCCCGGCCCTGATGGCCCCGATGACGCGCAGCTTCGTGGCCGCCATCGAGGCCTTCGCCCGCGAGGGCAACATCGACTTGATCCGCTTCGAGAGAGGCGAGCGCAAGGACGAGCGCACCCAGGCCTACCTGCGGCAGTGGCGCGGCGGCGAGGGCGTGCTGTACATCGGCAAGGCGCAGGAGAAGGCGCGCGTGCTGCGCACCCAGGCCGAGACCGATCCCGCCACCGGCCGCCGCTCGCCCGAGCTGGCCTTCTCCACAGCCCTGCCCAACGCCTACTATTTCTACGCCGTCGATGACGACTTCGGCCCCTTCTTCCTCAAATTCTGCTCGTATTTCCCGTACGGCGCCAAGGTTTGCATTAACGGTCACGAGTACGTCAAGCGCCAGCTGGCCAAGCAGGGCATTGCCTTCGAAGCGCTCGACAACGGCATCCTGAGTTGCGAGGATCCCGAGCGGCTGGCACAGATCTGCCGCCAGCTCAGCGCCGCCAAGATCGACGCCTTGGCGCGCAAGTGGCTGGCGCGGCTGCCGCATCCGTTCACGGCCGCAGACCGCGCCGCGGGGCTGCGCTACCAACTCTCCATCCTGCAGGCGGAGTTTTCGCTCACGCAGGTCTTCGACCGCCCGCAGCAGGGGCGCATGTTCTTCGAGGAGGTCATCCGCGAGAACCTCGACATCGGCCGGCCCGACCACGTCCAGCTGGTGTTCCAGCGCCGGGTTAGCAAGCGCACGCCGTCACGCTTCCGCACGCGCGTGATCACCGCCGGGGTGGACCCCTCGCTGCATTTCGACTACAAGAGCACCCGCATCAAGCAATATTTCAAAGAAGGGCGCGCGCTGCGCACCGAGACCACGATCAACGACAGCTACGACTTCGGAGTCGGGCGTCGGCTGGGCAACCTCGAGCATCTGAAAAAGATCGGCTTCCAAGCCAACCGACGCCTGCTGTGCGTCGAACGCCTCAGCCACGACTGCACGCTGGGAGCCGAGCGCTTCGAGCGACTCCAAGCGGCGGCCCAGATCGAGGGGCAGCGGGCAGCGTCGCTACGCTTCGGGGACCGCCGCGTGCAGGCCCTGCTGGCGTCCCTAGCGAGCTTCCGGCTGCTGCCGCACGGTTTCACCCACCGGCAGTTGCGCGAGCGGGTCGCGCCCCTGCTGGGCAGTAGCGCGGAGGCGTGGGGCGCAGGCCGCATGACCTACGACCTGCGGCGACTGCGCTTGCGGGGCCTGATCGAGCGCATCCCGCGCACGCGCCGCTACCGTGTGACCGAGCAGGGCCTGCGCACGGCGCTGTGCTTCCAGCGCACCTACGCCCGCGTGCTGCGCCCGTCTCTGTCGGTGGTCTTCGATGCCGGCGGTTCCGACCCCACGCCCCTGCAGAAGGCCGTACAGCGCTTCGATCGCGAGATCGACCGACTCTGGGAGGGCCAGCCGATCGCCGCGTAAACTTGACTCATCTGTAAACGCTACGCCTAGACAAGGAGTCTAGTTGGGGTAAGTTGGGCCTAAGAATCCTTGCGGATGGACGGAACATGCAACCAGTCGGCGTAATCGGCCTCGGGCAAATGGGCATCGGTATCGCCCGGAACTTGGCGAGGGGCGGCTTCCCGACGATCGGCTTCGATCTGCGAGCCGAGCGGGCAGCGCTCCTGCGAGCCGCGGGCGGCGTTGCCGCCCGGAGCTGTGCTGAGGCGGGGGCGAGCTCGGACGCGCTCTTCGTGATGGTCATGAACGGCGGCCAGGCGAAAGACGCGCTCTTCGGGGAGCGGGGAGCCGTGGAAGGCCTCTCCCCAGGATCGACCGTGATCGTCACGGCCACCATCCTGCCGTCCGAGGTGCAGGCGCTGGAAGAGCCGCTGGCCGAGCGCGGCATCGACTTGATCGACTCGCCCGTCAGCGGCGGCAAGGCCGGGGCCGACGGGGGAGCGCTGACTCTGATGGCCGCCGGCCGGACCGAGGTGCTCGAGCGCAACCGCGCGGCCTTGGAAGCGATTTCCAAGCGGACCTTCCATGTGGGCGAGCAGATCGGGCAGGGCCAGGTCGTCAAGGCTTCCTTGCAGTCGCTGATCGGGTGCATCTTCGCCGCGACGTTCGAGGCCTTCGTGCTGGGGGCGAAATCCGGCGTCAAGGGCGAGACGCTCTTCGATGTGATTCGCTCGAGCGCGGCCGGCAGCCCGTTGATAGAGACCTGCGCGCGGCACCTGCTGGACCGCAGCTTCGAAAACACAGGCAGCCATATCGGGACCATGTACAAGGACCTCGGGATCTCGATGAGCGTGGCGCGCGAAGCCGGAGCCGCGATGTTCGCCACCAGCGCGGCCTATGAGATGTTCCAGGCTGGCATTTCGCGCTATCCGGACGGAGACAACTGGGTCGTGGCGAAGTGGCTGGAAGAGATCGCCGGCACCGAGGTCGGCTGGTAGGAGGAGGAGTTGGCGAGGCTTGGCGTGATCACGGACGGCATCAGCCGGGATTTCGAGCGCGCGCTCGAAGTCATGCAGGAGCATGGCCTGCGCCACGCCGAGCTGCAGTACTTGTGGGACAGGGAGGTCGGGGACCTGAGCGACGCCCAGATCGGCCGCGTCCAAGAGCTCGTCCGCAGCCGCGAGATGGAGGTCGTCTGCGTCTCGCGGCACATCTTCGCCGGCCTGCCGGTCGGACAGACCGAGGTGGGAGGCAGCGCGCACGCGCTTCAAATGGGCGCCTTGCGCCGCTGCATTGAGACGGCCAAGGCGCTCGATTGCGGCCTGGTCCGGATCATGAGCTTCCGCAAGGAGATGATCCTGTTCGGCTCGGGCGGAGCGGAGCAGTGGAACGTCGCCACCGGCGCCTGGGACAAGCTAAGGCTCTTGCTCGGCCCCGCCGTGCAGCTGGCCGAGGACGCCGGCATTACCCTGGTCGTCGAGACAGGCAACAACGCGATGGTCACTTCCGGGCACCTGGCCGGCAAGCTGGTCGACGAGATGGGCTCGCGGCACCTGCGCGTGCTGTGGGATCCGGGCAACAGCCTGTATTGCGCCGAGCCCGCGTATCCTGACGGCTACCAAGCCTTGCGCGGCTGTCTCGGCCACGTTCACATCAAGGACTTGCTCGTGGACATCCCGAAGGCCACCGTGCGGCAAGTGCGCTTCGGCGATGGCCACATGGCCCCGTTCTTCGCCAAGATCGCGGCTGCGCTTGAGGACGACGGCTATGCGGGGGCAGTGTCCCTGGAGAGCGTGTACCGTCCCTCGGGCGGCTCGTTCGAAGACGGGTTCCGGGCGTCGTGCGCGGCGTTCCGCGAGACGTTCGGCTAGATGGGGCCGGCGGCCGGGCGGCGCCCGGCCGGCACGCGGTCGCTCGTTCAGTTCGCCTGCGCGCTCGCGCCGGGCGCGGGAGAGCCGTTGGCGCTCGCCGAAGCCGGCTCGTCGGCGACCGGCAGGTGGAGTTTCAGGCGCACGGCCCGCTCCAGCCTGTCGCGCACGTCGACGTTCTTCTTGAGAAACTCCTTGGCCCGCTCGCGGCCTTGGCCGATGCGCTCGCTCTCGTACGAGAACCACGAGCCGCTCTTCTGGACCAGCCGCTGGTCCACTCCCAGGTCCAGCAGGTCGCCCTCGAGCGAGACGCCCTCCCCGTACATAATGTCGAACTCGGCCAGCTTGAATGGAGGGGCCATCTTGTTCTTCACGATCTTGATCTTGGTGCGGTTGCCGATCACGGCGTCGCCGTCCTTGATCGCGCTGATCCGGCGGATGTCGATGCGCACCGAGGAGTAGAACTTCAGCGCCCGGCCGCCGGTGGTCGTTTCCGGGCTGCCGAACATCACCCCGATCTTCTCGCGGATCTGGTTGATGAAGATGATGCAGCAGTTTGACTTCGACAGCGGGCCGGTCAGCTTGCGCAGCGCCTGGGACATCAGTCGCGCCTGCAGCCCGACATGGCTGTCGCCCATCTCGCCCTGCAGCTCGGCGCGCGGCACCAGTGCCGCCACCGAGTCGACGACCACGACGTCGATCGCGCCCGAGCGCACCAGCACTTCCACGATCTGCAGCGCCTGCTCGCCGGAATCGGGCTGCGAGATCAGCAGGTCGTCGAGGTTCACGCCGAGCTTGGAGGCGTAGATGGGATCCAGCGCGTGCTCGGCGTCGATGAAGGCCGCCATGCCCGCGGCCTTCTGCGCCTGCGCCACCGCCTGCAGCGCGAGCGTGGTCTTGCCCGAGGATTCCGGGCCGTAGATCTCGACGATGCGGCCCTTGGGCAGGCCCCCGATGCCGAGCGCGGCGTCCACGGACACGGCGCCGGTCGGGATCACGTCGGCGGCGATGCCCGCGTCGCGCTCTCCCATGCGGAGGATGGCGCCCTTGCCGTGGTCCTTTTCGATCTGGCGCAGGGCCGCGTCAAGATTGTGCTGTGTTGCTTGTTTCACTGGGAAGCTCCTTTTTCAGTTTGGTTGACCAACCACTTGATTTGATTATAGCGATAAAATAACGAATCTCAAGCAATAAGACCAACTTTTTTCTCGAGGCCGCAAGAAGCTGGGCTAGGGCCATCGAATTGCGGCTTGCGCGCTAGTTGGACTCGCTCGGGAGGGGTGCGTAGTAGCCACGGCGGACGCGAACCGTGGCATTGCGGTGCCTGGTGCGCACTTCCACCGTGTGGAACGAGCCGTCGTTGACGAACTGGCTGGGCGAGTACAGGATGAAGTACTGGTGGCGCAGCTCGTTGGCGATATTGGCGAACGACTGCTGCAGGTCGCGGGCTTGGAACGGATGGAACGCGACCCCGCCGGTCTCGCGGGCGAAGCGCCGCAGCGTCTTGTCGCCGGCCTCGGCCGTCCCGGTGCGGTTGGTCGAAATGGTGTACACCACGGTTTCGGCCTTGTGCGCCATTTCCAGGGCGTCTTCGCGGGTCACCGTGCTGCGGTTGTCGGCGCCATCGCCGATCACGACCAGCGCCCTTCGGAACTGCTCCTTGGGCTGGTCCTCGGGCAACTTGTCCCGGCAGGCGTAGTAGATCGCGTCGTAGAGCGCTGTTCCGCCGCCGGCTCGCAGCCGGCGGACGCCATCCGCCAAGTCGTCGATGTTGTTGGTGTAGTCGACGATCAGCTCCGCGCGGGTGTCGAAACTCACCAAGAATGCCCGATCGTGCTCTTCCGCGAGCACTCCCTGCAGGAACTCGATGGCGGCTTCCTGCTCGAACTTGAAGCGGGCCCGGATCGAGTTGCTGGTGTCGAGGATCACGCCGATGCGCAGGGGCAGGTCGCTCTCGCGGTCGAACTCGCGGATCTCCTGCTCCCAGCCGTCGTCGAAGACGCTGAAATCCTCCCTCCCGAGGTCGGTAATGAAGCGGTTCCTGCGGTCAGTGACCGTGAACAGAAGAGGCACGCGCGCGACATCGATCTTGATGATGTCCGACTCCTGGCCTGCGTAGACCGGCTCGAACTCGGCCGTGCCGCTTTCTTGGGTCCATGCTGCAGCGAACAATCCGACCGCCGCTAGTAGGGCCGAGCAGCGCAGGAGCATGCTCGCATTATAGACCGAGCAGGGCCAGATGAGCGTTGAATTCGCTCGATAGGGGTGCCTCGTGCCGCATGCGCTCGCTGTTCCCGGGATGGTCGAATTCCAGCACTCTTGCGTGCAGCAGATAGCGTCCGGCCGTGCCGATCTCCGGCAGGGTCTTGCGGGCGCCGTAGAGCGAATCGCCCACGACCGGATGCCCCATCGCGGCGAGATGCACCCGAACTTGGTGCGTGCGCCCGGTATGGATGCGCACTTCGACCAGCGAGTACCTTGCCGAGCTGCGCAGGCAGCGGACGTCGCTTTGCGCCTCGCGGCCGCTCAACGCCACGGCCATCTTGATCCGGTTGTGATTGTCCCTGCGAATCGGCATCTGGGTCCGCAGCCACCAGGCGCCGTCCTGCTTGACCGGGTGGCCGTAGCGCAGCAACTTGGGGTCGTCGTGCGGATCTTCGGGCATCGGGCGCTCGACTGCGGCCCAATAGAGCTTGAGCACGTTGCGTTGCTGGAACTGTTCCTGCAGCCGCTGGTGGGAACGGTCGTGCTTGGCCACAACCATCGCCCCCGACGTGAACCGATCCAGGCGGTGAACGATGCCGGGGCGGAGCTGGCCGGGCGCGCCCGATAGCGATTCCATGCGGTGCAGCAGCGCGTTGACCAAGGTGCCGGAGACTGTGCCGGCACCGGCGTGGACCGTCATCCCGGAGGGCTTGTTGATGACTGCTAGGTCGCCGTCTTCGTAGAGGACCTCGAGATCGATCGCTTCGGGCTCGGCCCGCAACGGAGGTCGCTCAGTCGGTTCAACCTCGATCGATTGGCCCAGGCGTACCTTGCGCGATGCCTTGGATTCGACGCTTCCGTCGACTCGCACATTCCCGGAGCGAATCCACTGCAGGACCAGCGAGCGTGTCGCGCTCTCGACGCGGCTGCACAGGAAGCGGTCAAGCCGGGTGCCAACGTCTTCGGGCCCAGGCGCCAAGCGCATCGGTTCCAGAGTGGCACACTTGGCGCTCTTCAGGGCTTGAGCCCGGTCCGCGGCCCCCCGGAAGCTATGCGTGACGGCCGCTGCGACAGGATCTGCCCAGGCTGGCGGCGGTCGCCTAGAATGGCTTCGATGAAGGGGCGCCTGTGGCTGGTTGGCTGTCTGTGCGCTTGGACTGCTTGCTCCGGCCCGGAGCTGGAACCGATCCCCGAGATCGCGCTGAACGGCCTCGGGCCCAACCTAGCGAGCCAGCTCGGCCCCCAACTGGAAGCGCTGCGGGCCGACTCCGACGACATCAATGCAGCCGGAAACGCAGGCATGCTGCTGCACGCCTACGGGCAGCACGACTTGGCCCTAGCGTTTCTCAGCCGGGCAGGCAAGCTCGACCCGAGCCAGCCGCGCTGGCCCTACTATCTCGGGATGTCGTTGGCCAAGCTCGGGCGCGGGGCGGAGGCGGCGGAGGCGTTCCGCGAGTGCATCCGCCGCGACGGGCGGTACCGCCCGGCCAAGCGGCGCTTGGCCGAGGTGCTGCTTGCCGGCGACGAGATCGACCTCAGCCGCGATGTGTTCCGCGAACTCGTCGCGGCCGATCCCAACGACGCCCGCGCGCTGCACGGCTTGGGCAAGGCGGAAGCGGCCGCCGGGGAGCTGGAAGCCGCCGTCCAGCATCTCCGCCGCGCTGTCGAGTCGGCCCCCGCGTTTGGTCAGGCGCACTACGCCCTGGCCCTGGCCTACCGGGAGTTGGGCGAGGAGGAACGGTCCGCGGAGCATCTCGATCTGTACGCGCGCCACCGCGAATCCGAGCCTGCTGCTGACGACCCGCTGGCAAGCGCCGTGGCCGGGTTGCGCGTCAGTGCCGCCGAGTACCTCAAGCGAGGCGTGGAGGCAATGGAGGCGGGACGCCCCGGCGACGCCGTGTCCCTGCACGTGAGGGCCTTGCAAGAAGATCCCTCGCTCACACAAGCGCATGTCAACCTGGTGATCCTGTACGGCTCGATGAAGCGATCCGAGGATGCCGCGGCGCAGTATCGCTCGGCTCTGGACGCCGGTCTCGCGAGCGCCGAGCTGCACTACAACTACGGCGTTGTGGCCTACGGCGAACGCGAAGCGGAAGCGGCGCGGCTGGCCTTCGAATCAGCTCTTGAGATCAACCCGGACCACGCGCTCGCCAATCACAACCTCGGACAGATGCTGGAGGAAGAGGGGCGCTTCGGGGAGGCGCGCGTCCGCTACGAGCGCGCGCTGGCCAGTCGTCCGGACCACGCGCTCTCGCACTACAAGCTGGGCCTGCTTTGGATGCGCGAGTACAGTGCGGCCAAGGCGGTGCAGGCCTTCCGCCAAGCGATCGAGGAGCAGTCCGACCGCACTCCGACCTATCTCTTCTCGCTGGCTGCCGCCCTGCTGGCTTCGGGCGAGCGAGAGGCCGCCGTGGCCAGGTTTCGCGAAGCCCGCGCACAAGCCGCGAGATTCTCACAGGCCGAGCTCGTCGCGCAGATCGATGAGACCCTGCGCAAGCTCGAGGTCGGCAGCCGCTAGAGGGAACCCGCCCGGCAGGGGCGCGCCCGCCCGGCCAGGGCGCGGATTCCATCCCTGCCTGCAGGAAGAGCGAGGCTCGCTTGACAGCCGCCCTGCGATGTGTAATTATGCATAGATATGAATATAAATTCAGACGTGGAGGCGCGGGGGCAGCCTGCGCCGGTGCGTCACTTCCTAAGGGACGCTGACCTTTCGGCCGACGAGCTGCGCGAGGTCTTGGACCTTGCCGCGAGCGTCAAGGCTGACCCCGGCCCGTTCCGGCGGGTCTTGCGGGACCGCTCGATCGTGATGCTGTTCGAGAAGCCATCGTTGCGCACTCGAATGACGTTCGAGCTCGCCGCAGCGCAGCTGGGAGGCTTCGCCGTGTTCCAGGACCACCGCGACGGCCCCATCGGCCAGCGCGAGCCCGCGCCCGACATTTCGCGCAACCTGGACCGGTGGTTCGACGCGATCGTGGCGCGGACGTTCTCGCAGAAGACCCTGGACCTGCTCGCCAAGTGGTCCAGCGTCCCGGTGATCAACGCCCTGAGCGAGTCGTTTCACCCGTGCCAGGCGCTGGCGGACTACCTGACACTGCTGGAGCGCTTCGGCTCCTTTGACGGGCTCAAGCTGGCCTACGTGGGAGATGCCAACAATGTCGCGCACTCGCTGCTGCACTGCGGTCCGCAACTCGGCGTGTCAGTCTCGATTTGCGGGCCGGCGGCCTACGGGCCGCGCCCGGACGACCTTGCCAAGGCGCGGCGAGTGGCCGAGCGGAACGGTTGTACGGTCGAGGTGGGGGAAGACATCCGGCATGCGGTGCAGGGCGCGGCCGCGGTGTATACCGACGTGTGGACCAGTATGGGCTGGGAGGCCGAGACGCAGCAGCGCAGGGTCGCGTTCGCCGATTACAAGGTCGATAGCGCCGTGATGCGACTGGCAGAGAAGCGCGCGGTATTCATGCATTGCCTCCCGGCGCAGCGCGGCGCGGAGGTGACCAACGCGGTGATCGAGTCGCCCCAGTCGGTCGTTTTCGACCAAGCCGAGAATCGGCTACACGCCCACAAGGCGATCCTGATCAAGACGATGGAGGGCAAACATGGCTAGGCATCCCAAGAAGGTGGCCCTTGCTTATTCGGGCGGGCTCGACACTTCGATCATCATTCCTTGGCTGCGGGAGAACTACGGCTCCGACGTGGTGGCCGTCTGCGGCGACGTCGGACAGGGCAGCCAGGAGCTAGACGGTCTCGAGCAGAAGGCGCTCGCCAGCGGTGCCTGCGAGGTGTACGTCGAGGACTTGCGCGAGGAGTTCGTGCGGGAGTATGTCTGGCCCATGGTCCGCTCGGGCGCCGTGTACGAGCACAAATACCTGCTGGGCACCTCAATCGCCCGTCCGCTGCTGGCCAAGCTGCAGGTGAGGGTGGCGCTTGAATCGGGCTGCGACGCGCTGGCGCATGGCGCGACGGGCAAGGGCAACGACCAAGTGCGCTTCGAGCTGACATACAAGGCCTTGGCTCCGCACTTGCCCGTGATCGCTCCCTGGCGCGAATGGGATATCGTCTCCCGCGAAGATGCCGTTGACTACGCCAAGCGCCACCAAGTGCCGATCCAGCAGAGCAAGGAGAAGATCTATAGCCGCGACGCGAACCTGTGGCACATCTCCCACGAAGGTGCGGAACTTGAAGATCCGGCCAACGCGCCCGGGCCGGCCGTGTGGACGCTGACGGCAGATCCGGCGAGCGCTCCGGCCGGCGGCGCTCAGGTCAGCATCGAGTTCGAATCCGGCACGCCGGTCGGCTTGGACGGCGAGAGCATGAGTCCCGCAAGCGTTGTGGAGGCGCTCAACACTCTGGGCTGCGAGCACGGCATCGGCCGCATCGACTTGGTCGAGAACCGCTTCGTCGGCATGAAGTCTCGCGGCTGCTACGAAACGCCGGGAGGAACCATCTTGATGGCTGCGCACTCCGAGCTGGAGGCTCTGACGCTGGATCGCGCAACCCAGCACTACAAGCAGAAGCTGGCCATCGACTACGCCGAGCTGGTCTACGACGGCAAGTGGTTCACCCCGCTGCGCGAGGCCATGGACGGGTTCGTGGACGTAACGCAGCGGCACGTCACCGGAAGCGTCGTGGTCAGCCTGTGCCAGGGACGCATCGCCCCGGTCAGCCGCACCTCGCCGTATTCGCTCTACGCTCCCGAGATCGCGAGTTTCACGATGGGCGGCGAGTATGACCAGAGCGATGCCGAGGGTTTCATCAATCTCACCGGCCTGCCGATCCGGGTGCATGCCGCGGTCCAAGGCGGCCTCCGGGACGCAGAAGGCGGTTCCGAATGAAACTCTGGGGAGGCCGGTTCGAGACCGGCCCGGCGGAACTCTTCGAGCGCTATTCGGGCTCGCTGGAATTCGACCGGAGGCTGTTCGAGGCCGATGTGGTCGGATCGAAGGCGTTCGCGAACGCCCTCTGCGGAGTCGGCATCCTGACCGCTGCGGAGCGGGACAAGATCAATGCGGCCTTCGACGGCATGCTGGCGGAGGCCGGCGCGCCGGGCTACTTCGACGCCGACGACGAGGACATCCACACGTTTGTCATCCGCAAGCTCGGGGAGGCGGTAGGAGAGCTCGCGGAAAAGATCCACACCGGGCGCAGCCGCAACGAGCAGGTCGCGACCGATTTCCGCCTGTGGATGAAGGCTGCGATTCGACGCGCGCAACTGCAGCTGGAAGCGCTGATGAAGTCCCTGCTGCGGCTCGCCGAGCGGGAGTCCGGCGCGCTGCTGCCCGGCTACACGCATCTGCGGCGCGCCCAGGCCGTGCTCTTCGCGCACTACCTGCTGGCGTACTTCGAGATGTTCCTGCGCGACTGGCAGCGCATGCAGCAAGCGTACGAGCGCACCGACGTGCTGCCGCTTGGCAGCGGCGCGCTCGCTGGCAGCGGGTTTGCGTTCGACCGAGGGGAGCTGGCCGCCGACCTGGGATTTGCCGCGATCTCGGCCAACAGCTTGGACGCGGTGTCGGACCGTGATTTCGCGCTCGATTTCCTGTACGCCGCCTCGGTCGCGATGTTGCATGCCAGCCGGCTGGCGGAAGATTGGATCCTCTACAGCAGCGAGGAGTTCGGATTTCTCGAAATGGGCGACGAGGTCACGACCGGTTCGAGCTTGATGCCCCAGAAGCGCAATCCGGACGCGCTCGAGCTATTGCGCGGAAAGGCCGGGCGCGTTTGCGGCAGCTTGCAGTCGCTGATGATGACCTTGAAGGGGCTTCCGATGGCGTACAACCGGGATCTGCAGGAGGACAAGGAGGGTGTGTTTGACAGCGCTGCCCAGGTGACGGACTCGCTGGCGATCCTGGCGCTGTGTGTGGATACCGCAAAGCTGAGGCGTCCGGCAATGGAGCAGGCCGCCGAGGACGGTTGGGTTTCGGCCACCGCCTTGGCGGAGATCCTGGCCCGCAGGGGCATTGCGTTCCATCGGGCGCACCAAATCGTGGGCGGCATCGTGCTCGCCAGCGTCCAGCAGGGCAAGCGGCCAACGGAGTGGACCTTGGACGGGCTGCGCGAGTTTGCACCCGAGCTTGACGAGTCGGTGCTGGCGGCCCTCGTTCCCAGCAATGCCTTGGAAAACCACCAAGTGCCGGGCGGCACGGCTACCGACCGGGTGAGGGAGGCCTTGGCGGCGGCTAGAGCGAGGTTGGCCGAGCTGCCGTCGATGTCAGCTAGCGAGGGAGCCCGAGCGACGTGAGGTCCCGGCGGCAGCGAGAGATTCTCAGCCTGATCGAATCCCAGGCGTTCCGCACCCACGGGCGACTTGCCGAAGCGCTTGCCGCGCGCGGCATCGCTGCCAGCCAGGGCACGCTCTCGCGCGATCTGCGCCAACTAGGTGTCGTCAAGACCGCCGCCGGATATGCCGCGCCCGCACGGGCCCAGGGCGAGGACGCCGCCAGAGCCGCCCTGCAGCAGCTTGTCGGACAGTTCCTAGTGAGGATCGAAACGGCCCAGAACCTCGTCGTCCTGCGCACCGAGCCGGGCGGCGCGAATGCGCTCGCTCAAGGGCTCGACGACGCGGACCTGCCCGAGATCATCGGTACGCTGGCTGGCGACGACACTATCTTCGTGGCCACTGCGGATAACGGTGCCGCGCGCCGGGTCCGGGCCATGCTGGAGGAACTCTAGACTAAGGCCGGCTGAGGTCGGCCTGATATCCTAGGCGTCTTGGAACCTGATCGGGGTTCCCGCACAGGGTTGAACATGAGCACCGTTTCGTTAGACAACCACGTCGCCGTGGTCACCGGAGCCAGCAAGGGTCTGGGGCGTGAGATGGCGGAAGCTCTCGCCGGGGCGGGCGCGAAGGTGGCCTTGGTGGCGCGAAACGAGGAATTGCTCTCCGAGGTGGTGCAGGGGATTCGCGCCCGCGGCGGCACGGCCGAGTACATCATGGCGGATGTCACTGACGAGACTGCCGCGGCGGAAGTGGACCAGATGGTCAAGGAAGCCTTCGGCGTCTGCGACATCCTGATCAACAACGCGGGCATCAACAATCGCAAGCCGATCGAGGAAATGTCCCTCGACGAGTGGCACGAGATCCTCGAGGTCAATCTGACCGGGCCGTTCTCGATGTCGCGCACCTTCGTGCCGGGCATGAAGGGACTGCGCTGGGGCCGGATCATCAACATGACTTCGATCATGTCCCACGTCTCGCTGCCGAACCGCACCGGCTATTCGACCACGAAGAGCGGCCTGCTGGGCTTCACGCGGGCGCTGGCGCTGGAGCTGGCTCCCTTCAACATCACGGTCAATGGCATCAGCCCCGGCCCGTTCGCAACCGAGATGAATCGGCCGCTCATCGAGGATCCCGACAAGAACAGCCAGTTCCTCGCCAGCATTCCCGTGGAACGGTGGGGCAAGGTCGAGGAGATCGGCAGCCTCGCCGTGTACATGTGCTCGGAAGCCGCGGGCTTTCTGACCGGCACCGATGTCGTAATCGACGGCGGCTGGACCGCGCGCTAGCTGCTAGTCCCCCGCTTCCCAGCCGGGGACTCTTACGAAGCGATGGCCGCGCTCGCGCAGGCGCGGCACGATCTCCTTGAGCGCTTCAAGGCTCTCCGATCTGTCCGCTCGGGGCCGCGTCGCGTGCCCGTCGTGCAGGCACACGATGCCGCGTCCGCGGACGCGGTCCAAGACACGGCGCGCGATACGGCCTGCATCCCACTTCCAATCGTTGCCGATGACCGTCCAGTGGACCGATGTCAGGCCTGCGGCAGGCAGCGCGCTCGCCAAGAAGGGCGAGCGCAGGCCATACGGTGGCCGGAACAGCCTGACAGTGCGGCCCGTAGCGGTACCGATGGCGTCCTGTGACGAGAAGACCTCTTCGAGCACTTGCGCCCGCGAGCACAGGGGCAGGCAGGGGTGCGAGAACGAGTGATTTCCGAGCGCATGCCCGGCTTCGACGATCGCGCGCGCGACGCCGGGGCGGCGTTCCACGTTCGCGCCGCAAGCAAAGAAGGTCGCCTTGACGCCCAGCTCGTCGAGCGCCTCCAAGAAACGAGGCGTCTCGTTGCTGGGGCCGTCATCGAACGTTAGCGCGATTTCGTCCGGCGGACCGTCCAGCTGCCACCTGCTGGGACCCCAACGCTGCGCGCGCGGATGTGCCGCCGCATAAGCGGCGTAGCCCGCGGCCGGGAGGGTCAATGCGAGCGGCAACCACACCATCCAGATTCTAGCTAGGGCGGGCGAATGACAGATTTCAACGTTAGTTTCGCCCCGGATCCTCCCCTGAAGTCAGGCGTCGAAATCTAGGGTTGTGCTGGCGTCAGAGCGGCCCTTATACTAGTTCTTTCGGCTCGATTCGGGCCGCCGGATGAAGCACAGTGCCGGGCACCAAGGAGCGCGAGTTCCAGGCGCCGCATCACGAGGCGGCGATGTTCTACGGCCTGTTCCTGCGGGGGCATCCGGTCGCGTTGCTGCGACAGCAAATCGACATCCCGCCAACTGTATTCAGGAAGTTGATGCGTCACCGAGAGTATGACGCGGACTTCCGGGAACACCTGCGGCGGACCTATCGCTACCGCAAGCAGGTGCTGACGATCTTCAACTCGCTGGTGACATCCGCGCAGACCCAGAGCGCCTGCCAGTGACGCGCGTTTCCGCGGGCCGCCCGGCGCGTTCTGTTTGAGGGCGGGCCGGACAGAATCAGCCAAAGCAATCTCGATGGATCTCTACCACCCCTCCGAAAGCTTCGCCGCCCGGGCCAATGTGCAGCCGGGCGATTCGCACGAAGCGCTTATCGCAAAGGCGTCCGCAGATCCGGAGGCCTTTTGGTCCGATCTGGCCGAGAGCGAGCTGCACTGGTTCCGCAAGTGGGACAAGGTGCTGGACGAGTCGGAAGCGCCGTTCTACAAGTGGTTCACCGGCGCGACGACAAACATGTCGTACAACTGCTTGGATCGGCACTGTCAGACCTGGCGCAAGAATCGCGCCGCGATCGTCTGGGAGGGTGAGCCGGGCGACCAGCGCACTCTGACGTACCAAGAGCTGTTGCAGGCGGTAGAGCGCTTTGCCGCCGTGCTGAAGAAACAGGGGTTTCGAGCCGGCGACCGGGCGATTCTATACATGCCGATGGTGCCGGAGCTGCCGGTGGCCATGCTGGCGTGCGCCCGCTTGGGCATCACGCACAGCGTGGTGTTCGCGGGCTTCTCGGCGGAGGCGCTCAAGACGCGCATCCTGGATCTCGATGCCGGGTTGGTGGTCACCGCCGATGGCGGCTGGCGCAGGGGCAACATCGTTCCCCTCAAGCAGGCGGTCGACGAAGCGCTCGAGGACTGCCCCGGCGTCAGGAGCGTGGTCGTATATCGCCGCACCGGCAACGAGATCGAAATGACGCCCGGGCGGGACGCTTGGTGGCATGATCTCGATGCCGATGTCACTGCCGGTTGCCCGGCGGAGAGACTGGACGCGGAGCATCCGCTCTACGTGCTCTACACCTCCGGCACGACGGGAAAGCCGAAGGGGATCTTGCACTCCACCGGCGGGTACCAGTTGCAGGTCTCGATGGCGATGCGCTGGGTGTTCGACATCAAGGACGAAGACACCTATTGGTGCGCGGCGGACGTGGGCTGGGTGACCGGCCACAGCTACATCGTCTATGGACCGCTGCTGGTCGGCACGACCACCGTGATGTACGAGGGAGCGCCCGACTTCCCCGAGCCGGATCGGTTCTGGAGCTTGGTGGACAAGTACAAGGTGAACGTCTTTTACACCTCGCCCACGGCGATCCGGGCGTTCATCAAGTTCGGAACAGCCTATCCCGAGCGCCACGACCTGTCCAGCCTGAGGCTGCTGGGCTCGGTAGGCGAACCGATCAACCCCTCGGCATGGGAGTGGTACCACAGCGTGATTGGCGGAGGGCGCTGCCCGATCGTGGACACGTGGTGGCAGACCGAGACGGGATCCATCATGATCTCGCCGCTGCCGGGAGTGACCGCGCTCAAGCCCGGATCGGGCACATTTCCGCTGCCTGGAATCGTCGCGGACGTGGTGGATCTCGAAGGCAACTCCGTGGCGCCGGGAGGAGAGGGCTACTTGGTGGTCCGCAAGCCCTGGCCCTCGATGTTCCGCACGCTTTGGGGGGATCCCGAACGCTTTCACCAGACGTACTGGAGCCAGATCCCTGGACTCTATTTCGTGGGCGACGCAGCCCGCAAGGACGAGGACGGATATTTCTGGGTGCTCGGGCGCGTGGACGACGTGATGAACGTCAGCGGGCACCGCATGTCCACCGCCGAGCTGGAATCGACGCTGGTGCGCCATGCAGCGGTGGCCGAGGCAGCCGTGGTCGGCATGCCCGACGAGCTGACCGGCCAGGCGGTGATCGCCTTTGTCACTCCGATCCAGGGGAACGATCCCACCGACGAGCTGGCTGCCGAGCTCAGGGAATGGGTCGCCCAGCAGATCGGCAAGTTCGCGCGGCCAAAGCAGATCCGCTTTAGCGACGCGCTGCCCAAGACCCGTTCTGGCAAGATCATGCGGCGCCTGCTGCGCGAGATCGTGACAACCCACAAGGTCAGCGGCGACATCACGACGTTGGAGGACCTCTCGGTCGTCAACCGGCTCGCGGCGCAGCAGGACGAGGACTGAGCGCGACCCCGGGCGACTCCCGCTAGTGCCCCAGGCGAGAAGCTGTGACTGCCTACACCGACCGACACGCCGCGGCCGGGATGGACGCGGAACTTCCAGCGATCAACACCTGGGCGAACCAGTACAAGGGCAGGGACTACACCATCGAGATTGCCTGCCCGGAATTCACGTCGGTCTGCCCCAAGACAGGCCTGCCAGACTTCGGGACGCTGCATCTGAGGTACGTGCCGGCCGACCGGTGTATCGAGCTGAAGTCGTTCAAGCTCTACCTGCACCAGTACCGCAATCTCGGCATCTTTCAGGAGAATATCGTCAACAGGGTCTTGGAGGACGTCGTGAAGGCGGCCAGTCCGGTACGGGCCACTGTGGAGGGAGATTTCGCGGCGCGGGGCGGGCTCACCACTTATGTGGAGGCGTCCTACAGCCAAGAGTCGGGATTCGCGGAGGGTTGACGAGGCGCTCTTCTGCAGTGGGTGGCTGATCGCTGTAGATCGCGTTTTCCGCGCCGTTCCGCACACCTTGTAGTTCTGCGTTCGAGGACAACCATGGCTGACAGCAATCCCGACCCAATGCGCACTCCGATCTGTGACGCTATCGGCATCGACTATCCCGTCTTGCAGGCCGGGATGGGGATGATCGCGCAGGCCGAACTCGCCGCCGCGGTCTCGGAAGCGGGCGGGCTGGGCGTGATCGGCACTGGCCTCAGCATGCGCCCGGACGAGCTCCGGGAGCAGATTCGCACCGTCCGCGGCGTCACCGACAAGCCGTTCGGAGTGGACATCCTGTTCGCGACGGTCCGCGCCAAGGGAAGCTCGGTCGCATCCTATACCGACAACGTTCAGGGCTTGATCAGGGTGACCTTGGAAGAGCGCGTCCCTGTCCTGATTTCGGGACTGGGGAGCCCCAAGGGCGCTGTCTCCGAGGCCCACGAGCGAGGGATCTATGTCATGTCCGTCATCGGGGCCGAGCGACACGCGCTGAAGGCCGCCAGCGACGGCGTGGACGCGGTGATTGCTTCCGGGCGGGACGGCGGCGGGCACGTGGGAGAAGTCGGCACCGCCGCGCTGGTCCCGTCCGTGGTGGCCGCGCTCGACGTGCCCGTGATCGCCGCCGGGGGATTGGCCGACGGTCCCGGCTTGGCCGCTGCCCTGATGTGGGGAGCGCAAGGAGTCTGGCTCGGGACACGCTTCATCGCGACCGCGGAGGCGGGAGCCCACCGCAACTACAAGGCCAAGATCGTCGACACCGGCTCGTCCGGCACGGTCGTGACCCGGGCCCACAGCGGCAAGCCGTGCCGCATGATCCGCAATGACTTCACGGACTATTGGGCCGAGCGGGAGAGCGAAATCCAGCCGTACCCCCGCCAGGCGCTTGAAGTTGGCAATCCGGCGTCTACAAGGGGACGGCTCGAGGGAGACGCGGAGCGCGGCGTGCTGCCCGCCGGGCAGAGCGTGGGGGTCATCCGCGCGGTTGAACCGGCCGGAGACGTGGTTCGCGCCATCGTCGAGCAAGCTAGGGCCGCGATCGCGGCCGCGGCGGGTCTGTGACCCGAACTCCCTGGACGTTCCATTCGAGACGGGCCTGGCTCATTGCTGTCCCTTCGCGCGACTTACGCGAGTTCAGGTACGCCGATTCGCCAACGGCTCATGCGCCATGACCTTGGGCTTCCAGAAGAGCCCGATAGGGACGAGCCCCATCTCGCGAACTGGCGCCATGAGTCTGGCTCAAGTCGTGGCACGCGTGCTGCGCTCGTTGGTGGCCAGTGCAGCGATTTGCCACCGGCAGTGCAGATCAGCTTCAGATCATTCGCCATTCCGGACCGCGGCCACATCCGGGTCGGAGGTGCTTGGGGCGGGAAACTGCCTCAGTGCGCAAGTTCGGTCGATCTAGGGTTTCGCCCCAAAACTGCCAAGGGTCAGGAAGCCATAGGGGCGTTCCTCAAGGCCAGCCGCAGTATTCTATTCCGGGAGTCTGGGCCGGTCGATTACCCGGTGACAGCGAGCACATCGACGACTGCCGCAGTGCAGCGCGCTTCCGGCACTGGCTCATGGTGTTCACGCAAGCTCTCGATGTGAAACTGGATCGCCTCGCGGATCTCGTCGATCACCTCCGCCTCGGAATCACCGGTGGCGACGCACCCCGGCAGGTCGGGAACGTAGGCCGCGTAGTTCCGTGGCGATTTCTCGATGACGATCGTGTAAGGCATTGTTCCGGCCACTCCTATTTCACTCTGGCTTGCTTCATCATGCTGGACCAAGTACCCTTCGTTAGGTCGTCGCCCAGATTACCGGCGCTCGACACGGTGCCCAGTTTATTCGAATGCCGGTACTGACGATGGCTCCCCATAACGCGAACCAGCGACCAGCCGTCTTGCCGAATCCGGCGAATCGCATCTCGGACCTTTGGCGAGGAGTGCGCGTCTAGATCGTGAGGCAGGTGTCAATCTGACTCGGACCGGCGTTCCCAGAAGTGATTCACCGAGAGCTGTGCGATACTGATTGCGCAGAGGTTTTGGGGTCCGAAGAATTGAAACGGTGCCCCGCATCGGGGGACGTGTGAGCGACGAAGTCCTTCATATCGGGGAGCATGACTACGGCTTGACTTTGCCGCTCCCGTTTTCGCACCGGGAAAAAGGAAGGTGTTCGCCGCAGGGTCATGTCCGTGTGGACGACCTAGATAGAACGCCGTTCAACGCGATCGCTGAACCATTGTTGCTATGTGGAGATGCAAGTGGTGCATTGGGGCTCTTGCCCGACGAGTCCGTTCAAACGGTTGTGACTTCGCCGCCATATTGGTCGCTTCGCGATTATGGAGTAGAGGACCAGATAGGACGGGACGACAGGCTTGGCGTTTACGTTGACAGCATCGTTCGCACGTTTGAGCAGGTCAGGCGGGTTCTGCGGGACGATGGGACCGTTTGGCTGAACGTGGGAGACTGCTACACCTCGGGTAATCGCCGGTACCGAGCGCCCGACCGGAAGAATCGCGCGCGCGCCATGGAGGTGCGACCTCCCACGCCAGAGGGTCTAAAGCCAAAAGACTTGATCGGCGTACCATGGCGCGTTGCTTTTGCCCTTCAGGATGCGGGTTGGTGGATTCGCAGTGAAGTGATCTGGTACAAGCCGAATGCGCACCCGGAATCCGTGCGCGATCGACCGACAAAGGCCCACGAAACGGTGTTCCTTTTGTCAAAGAACCAAGATTATTTCTATGACATTGACTCGGTCAAGGGCCCGCACGCCCGCCGGCTGCGGACTATCTGGGAAATTCCCACAGAGCCCATGAAGCGTGTAAACGGGCAACTGGACGATCACCCTGCGATGATGCCGTTGTCGCTCGCGTGGCGCTGCATAGGGATTACCAGTCGCGAAGACAGCGTTGTGCTCGACCCCTACGCGGGTTCGGGAACAACACTGCTTGCTGCGAGCGAACTAGGGCGAAGGTGGGTGGGGGTAGAAATCAAACCCGCTTTCGTGGACTTGATTGAGCGACGCTTCCGTTCATGGTAACGCTCGACGAACTCAAGGCGACACTCGACACATTCTCACCTGCGAAGGTGGAATTCGTGGCGAGGGTAATGGAGTCCCTAGCCAATCCTCCGAGCGTCGACATTCGAGCCGAGGGGACCTGGCTGACAAGCGAGCCAGATTGGATCGAGTATTTCGGGCTCGCATTGTCGGTCCATCATGGGGCCACCACAGAGCCATTGGGTCTCGCGTCCTTTGAGACAGTCTTCAGAAACGCTTGCGAACATGTCCGTTGGTCAGTTGACCCACCCGGCTCCATGACCCAAAGATTCGTCGACTTGTCAGTTCGCCCCAGTTCAGGTCGAGGTCGGCGCTTGTCCTTGAAATCGACAGCTGCCAAAAAGATGTCGAAGACGGCTTTGCATATTTCGAAGCTGACAGAAGCGGCGTGGATTCAGGATGCGCGGACAGCAAAGGCTCGACGCGAACACACGCTTAAGCTCTTCAGACAGTACAAGCGTGCAGTTACTCACATCATCATGCTTCGAGCGTTTCGCGAAGGTAATGACGAAATCCCCAGTCGATACCAGCTTGTGGAGATTCCGGTAAGGATCTTCGATTCGATACAGAAAGCTCCGATCAGAGCATTTGAGCGTGACGCGCCGGTGATTGAATGCCATCTCGGGGGACAGGTCGCGGCTGTTGTCGCTATCGACCGCTCCGATGCGAAGATTACAGTCAGGCGAGTGCAGCTTTCCGCTTGCACAGTTCATGCGGAATGGAATAGAGCCTAGCGAGGCCGCATAGCGGGGCCGTTCCCAACGAAACACTAGAAACTGAGAAGGCAAGTTCGGACTTTAGCCTGATCCCGCCGATTGACCTCCGACTCGGACAGCCAAGACGCTGAACTGACGGAAACCGCCAGTAGCGGACTGGTCACCGCCAGGCCGGCATGCTCAGACAGGAAGTCTCAGACTTCGTTACATCGTTCGATTAGAGTTGTCAGGAGTTTGGGCTGAGGCTGCGGATGGGAGGGGCTGCGAGGCCAGCCGCTGGCTGTCATCGCTAGACGGGAATTCGTAGACCAAGCGCAACTGGGTTCCGGGAAACACGGTGCGCGTTTGGTTCAACTCGGCCAGCAACGGGGCCAGCGCCGCGTCTTGGGCGCGGCTGGCTTGGTGTAGCAGGCGCACTGTCAGCGTGCCGGCCGCCGGGTCCGGCAGCAAGCTGGCGTCGCTCTGGAAGAGCGCCTTGAGCAGGCTGCGAGCGGTCTCGGGATTGTCCAGCTCCGGGGCCAGCACCGCCGCCATGCAGGTCTCGGCGCGGTAGGCCAGCATGCGCAGCGTCTGCATCAGCTGGCGCATTGGCGCCGGCAGGGCTTGCAGCTTCTCCGGCTCCGACAATTCGCCCGCCAGCATGTGCTCGTCGGTCGCTTGGCGCGCCAGCTCAAAGCCCTGCACCAGCTCGTCGCAAGCCTCGATCTGCTCATCCAGCTGGCGTGCTCGGTCGGTCTTGGCGCTGGGCTCCGAGGCCCGCTTGCGGCGCAGCTGTCCGACTTTGTCACGAGCCTGCTTGAGCGCCTTGTTGATCGCACGCCAGGCCGGGTTGACCACCCAGGTGTCGTCCTGCACCGCCACCAGCGCGTGCTCGCACAGGCTGTCGAGGCCGAACTCGGCGCGCATGTACTTGAAATAGTTCTCTTGCGTCCAGCGTGAACGCAACAGGCCCGCCACCTGCTCGGCCGCCAGGCTGGGATGGGTGGTCACCAGCGCCGGCTGGCGCTGCGTGTCGCTGGGCGCGCCGGCCAACTGGCGCGGCTGGCGCGCTTGGCCGCCCTTGCCCGTGCCGCGCAGGCGGCGCTCGATCCAGAAGCGGATCTCGCGCGCTTGGCAGCCTGCCCCCAACTCGACCGCCCGCTCGGCCAGCCGGCCCTCTGCCACGGCCTCGCCCAGCGGCGTGCGCAGCGGGATCGCGGCCGCCCCGAACTCGCTCTGCGGCCAGCGCTGGGCCTGCGCCCCCTTGCGCCAAGTGACCACCGCGATGCCCACCTTGCGCAACTCCCGGAACAACTGCGGGCTCCAGCCTTCGCGGTCGAACACCAAGGTCAGGCGGGGCTCGCTGTCCGCTGCGGCCCGCTCTGGCAGTAGCCCCAACTGGCGCAACTGCGGCACGATGCCACTCCAGATCTCGCGCACCATGCCATCGTCTACCTGGCGGTGCAGGCACAGCAGCGGTGCCCCGCCCAAGGCCTGCACCCAGTAGCTGACCGCAGCCGGCAAGGCCAGCCGCTGGCGCGTCACGAAATGTTTCGCCAGCCGTCTGTTGAATTTCAGATAGATTCGTGCGGACTTTTTCAGATTATTTCCTGCTGTAGTGGAGAAATTTTTCAAGTAGATTCGCTACTGCAGGAGGGAGTTAAGGGCAATCAGCGGCGGTGCGGTCGGGGAAGGGAGTCGACGGCGGAGGTTTTCCGGAAGTAGAGATAGGCGGCGTGTTGTAGCCGGGTCGCGGGGGTGCGATCGGGCAGTCGATGGGGGTGAATAGGGACAGCTAGCGTGGCTGGGAGCGGCGCAGCAGATCGTTCCAGTCCTTGGCGCCGACCGGCCGGAGGCGGCTGCAATGGGGGGTGTGGCGGCGGAGGGAGTCGGCGGCTTGGTCGCCTGCGGATTCTGGCGAAAAGGGTCAGTAATCCGAAGGAAAAGGGTCAGCGTTCTGGCCGAAAAGAATCACTGTTCTGACGAAAAGGGTCAGTTCGGAGCGCAGCGACGCTGACGGATCCTAGTATGCCATCAGGGAGGCACCTCCTTGCATGGATTCCCGGTTCCCGGGAAGATGGGACATCATCATCATTCTGTTCCTCCTGTGTCCGCGGCGGCCGCGTCGAGTGGCCGGGGCTGCGGCTCTGCCTGTGTCAAATTTGGGCGGGCAGGCGGGCTCCCTGGCCAGCCTCCGTTGCGCGCCCAATGTTGCTCACACCGCAGCAAGTGCTGGCGCAGGTGCTGCCAGTACTGTGGCGGGTAGGTTTGCGGGGTGGCGGCGAGCACCTCTTCCAGCAGTGGCTGGAAGTAGTGCAGGCTGCGAATCGGCAGCCCGGCCGGCTGTGCGAGCAGTGTGATGGACTTGCGCGCGCAGCCGAGCAGGATGGCGTTGCGGGCGGTTTCCAGCGGGACTGCGGAACTGTGCCAGTGCCGCGCCAGGCACTCGTCAGCGGAGTTGAAGCGGCCCTGCACGCAGCTGGGCTGCAAGAAGGCCTGGCGCACGCTGGCGACATAGTTGGCGGCGGGATCGGCCGCTGGGGCCAACTCGGAGTCGACCGCGGCATAGGGCCAGAAACGCGCACAGACGGTCAGCCGCGAGCGCCGGTGCTGGTTGGGAGCGGGCTCGATCCGGCAGACCCCTTGGCGCACCAGTTCCTGCAAGCAGCGCCCCACAGTCGAGTGGCTCTTGGCCAGCTGGCGAGCCAGCTCGGCCCGCTCGAACTCGAGCGTGCCGGCCGGGCGCCGGGCTCGCAGACACACGTGCGCGAAGAGTTTGAAGGCCGCGTCGGAGAGCACTCCCAGCGCCCGCTCGAAACCTTCCCCGGCCGCGAAGAACGCACCGGCCGAGGGCTTGATGTGGAAACGCTCTCTCATGTCGCGTCCTCCTGCTGGCGATCCTCTTGCAGGCGTTGCGCGGCCTGCGTCTTGCGCAGCGATTCCCCCTCCAGCGGGAAGCTGTGCGCCACGTGCACCAAGCGGTCCAGGATGCTGTCGGCCATGGTCGGATCGCCCATCTGCGCATGCCAGCTGGCGGGCGGCAGCTGGGAGGTCAGCACCGTCGAGCGCAGGTTGAAGCGGTCGTCGCAGATTTCCAGCAAGTCGCGCCGTTGGGAGTCGCTCAGCGGTGTCAGCGCGAAATCGTCCAGCACCAGCACGTCGGTGCGCGCCAGGCGGTCCAGCAGGCGCGGGAAGCTGCCGTCGGCGTGGGCCGCCTGCAGGTCCCGGAACAGTTGCGTGCAACGCTTGTAGAGCGCGCTGTAGCCGTCCCGGCAGGCCTTGTGCGCCAAGGCGCAGGCCAGATACGTCTTGCCCACCCCGGAGGGGCCGGTCAGGATCACATTGTGCTTGTTGCGCACCCAGCGCGAATCGTGCGCCAGGCTGACGAAGCGCGACCGCTCCAGCCCGCGCGGGTGGCGGTAGTCGACGTCTTCCAGCGTCGCCTGCATGTGCAGCTTGGCCAGCGCCAGCCGCCGCGTCAAGGCGCGGCTCTGCTTCCAGCTGTGCTGGGAGTCGACCAGCAGGCCGAAGCGCTCCTCGAAGCTCAGCTCGGCCGCGCCCGGGTCGGCCAGCTGCTGGCGGAAGGCTTCCGCCATGCCGTTGAGGCGCAGTTGGTAGAGTTGTTCCAAAATCGGCTCGATCAACATGCTGCGCCCTCCTTGGCCTGGCCGGCCCGCTGGGCCGCGGCGCGGAAATACTCCGGCCCGCGGATATTGCCGTGCTCGACCGGCGCTTGGGCCGAGACCTGCTCCGGCTCGCCGGGCTGGCTGTCCAGGCCGCGCTGCAAGATCTGCTTGACGCATTTGTAGCTGCACTCGCCGTGCGCCCGCGCGCGCTTGGCGGCCGCCTCCAAGCGCTGGCTGCCGTAGTGCTTGCCGAGCCGGATAATCCCCAGGCTGGGCCTGTAGGCCTCGCTCGGGTGTGTCTTGGAAGCCATCAGCTCGCGCACCAGCCGAGCCGTCTCCGGGCCGGCTTTTGCAGCCCACTCGACGATCCGTTCCGGCGGCCAGCCCAAGTGCTCGCGGTGGGCCTTGGGGCGGTGCTGCTCGATGGTGCTGTAGCCGCCCTTGCCGCGCTCGCGGCGGTGCAGCGCCACCCGCTCGCCGCGATGGAACAACTCCACGCTGTGCGCGCTGAGGCGCACGTCGACCTGCTTGCGCAGCAGGCTGGCCGGGGCCGAGTAGTGCCACTTGCGCACCGTCACGTGATGGTCCACGTTGACCCGCGCCGTCAGCCATGCGGCGAATTCGTAGTCGCGCTCCGGCAAGGCCAGCAAAGCCGGCCGCTCCAGGCTGGCGAACACGCTCTGGCGCGAGCCCGCGCGCTTTTGGAACGGCTTGGCGTTGTAGGCCGCCAAGCCCTCCCGCAGCGCCTCGTTCAACTCTGCCAGGCTGCAGCAGCGGCGCTGCTGCCGCAACAGCGGCGTGAGCAACTCCCGCTCCACCCCCAGCACGGCCGCCTCCACGGCCGCTTTGTCACGCGGTTTGCCCGCTCGCGCCGGCAGCACCGCCGCGCCATAGTGTTGCGCCAGTTCGGCGTAGCTGCGGTTGACCGCGGGCTCGTAGCGGTCGGCCACGCTCACGGCCGCCTTCAAGTTGTCCGGCACGAACACGCGCGGCACCCCGCCAAAGAAGCGCAGCGCGTTCACATGCGCCCTCAGGAAACTCTCCAGGTCCTGGCTCCGGCAGGCCTCGGCATAGGTGTACACGCTCAGCCCGAGCACGGCCACGAAGATCTGAGCTTCCCAACTCCCCGACGGCTCGTACACCGTCGCCGTATCGCCGGCGTAGTCAATGAAGAGCTGCTCGCCGGCCATGTGATCGTGGTGCAGCACCACGTCCTGACTCGCGCGCCACTGCTTGTACAGCGCGCAGAACTGACTGTAGCTGTAGCTGCGGCCCGGCTCGCTCGCCGCGCAGTACTCGCTCCAGAGCTGCTCCAGCGTGACGCGCTTGAAGCGGCGCAACTGATCGTGCACATGTGCAAAGTCTGGCTGGCTGTGCCTCGCTGGCCCAGCGGCCGACGGGTACAACTGTGCATACAACTCCGCATCGCTGGCGGCGGGACGGGCCAGCGGCCAGCCCAGCCCGGCTTGGCTGGCCCGTCCCAGCAAGCGCTGGATGGCCGACTGGCTCACCCCGGTGGCGCGGGAGATCTCCCGCTGTGTGTGGCCTGCGTCATGGTGCAGGCGCAGGATTTCCTTGATTGCAAACATGGCGATTGGTAGCCTCGGCATCGCGTGCCCTCCTGTCCTCTATGGGGACAGGAAGACACTTGCACCCGCCATCGTCGCCACGCTCTCGGCACTCGACCCCAAGCTCAGGCCGGTGACCCTTTTCAATCAGAACGGTGACCCTTTTCAATCAGAATACGCAGTCGCCGGCGCGGTCGGCGTCGTAGGCACACAGGATGCGCGGTGCGCGGAAGGCTTGCAGCCAGGGCGGGAGAGAGGTCGCGATGCCGGCGGTGGAGGCGAGCAGGGTATCGGGTGGCAAAGTGGGAGCCAGCAGGCGGAGCGCGGCGAGGGCGTCGAGGGCACTCTCGACGAGCAGGATGGCATCGAGATCGTCGATGTTGGCCGGCAGCCAGAAGCCGCCACGGGCCTTGCGGGAGCCGGGCGCCATGCCCTTGAAGGTGCGGCCGTCGGGAGCCGGGCGGGTGCCGACGAGCTCGGCGCCGACGGGATGTTGGTGGCGGTCGCGACAGACGAAGACGGCGTTGCGGCGGGAATCGGCGTAGAGGATGCCCTCTTGGCGGCAACGCTCGAGCAGGGCGGGGTCGAGCCCGCGGGCGGTGGCCAGGAAGTCACGCACGGGGTCCCAGAGGCGGTCTGCGGGGGGTGGCAGGCGCAAGCCGTGGCGGCGAGCGGGCGGGGTGGCAGGCGCAGGCTGGGGGAGGCCGCCGTGGCGTTCGAGGAACTCGACGGCGGCGCGGAAGCGGCAGCCGCGCACGTGCATGACGAGATCGATGGCACCACCGCCGCCGCGCCCCTGGCGGTGGTCGAAGAACTGCGCGCCGCGGATGCTCAGCACGGAGCCGGGCCGCTTCCAGCGGGCCGGGTTGGCGGGATCCTTGCGGTAGCCGAGTTGGACGGCGAGCGGTTCGAGCGAGCCGTCGCGCACCTGCGCGGCGCGTTCGCGCCAAGGGTCGTTGAAGGGGGTCACAGGCGCACCTCGGCACAGGCCTGTTCGAGTTGCTCGGCGGAGACCTGGCGAGCCTGGGCGCAGGCTGCGGCGGCGAGGGCGAAGTGGGCGATGCGGTCGACCTGGCGGGGCAGGCCGCGCGAGGCCTGGAAGAGGGCCTCGAGGGCATTGGGCTCGAACAGCGGCAGGTCGCAGCCGGCCAGGCGCAGGCGGTGGGCGAGGTAGGGTTCGAGTTCGTCGCGGGCGAGGCCGGCGAGCTGGTGCTGCACGGCGATGCGCTGGCCGAGCGATTCGTGCACGGCCATGGCGAGGCGCTTGCGCAAGGAGGACAGGCCGGACAGCAGCAGGCACAGGCAGCGCTCGGCATCCATCTGGAAGTTGGTGAGCAGGCGGAGCTCCTCGAGCACGTCGTTGCGCAGGTTGTGGGCCTCGTCGATGATCAGCACGGGCAGCTGGTGGGCCTCGCGGGCGAGGCGGGCGATTTCCTCGCGCAGGGCGCGGAAGGCGGGAGCGCGGGAGCGCTCCGGCTGCAGGCCGAGTTCCCAGGCCAGGGTCTGGTACATGTCCAGCACCGAGCCGGTCGTGAGCGCGACGTAGGCGACGCGGAAGAGGCCGGGGTGCAGGCTGGCGGCGAACTGGCGGCAGGCGGTGGTCTTGCCGCAGCCGACCTCGCCGGTGAGCAGGCCGATGCCGCGCAGTTCGAGCAGGTGCTGCAGGCGGGTCTGGGTCTCGATGCCGGCCTGGGCGGGGAACAGCTCGTCGGTTTCGGCGGGGGTCTGGAAGGGGTAGCGGGTGAGGGCGAAATGCTGTAGGTAGGTCATTGCCGGGGAGGCTCCTGGGAGGTGTCCGGGCGCTCGAGCGCGCTCAGGCGCAGCGGCGGGGCCGGGGCGCTGGCGTCCGCGCTGCGGTCGTCGGCAGCGTCAGCGGCATCCTCGGAGCGCGGGTCGGGGGTGCGTCGGATGAGGGCGTTGGCGTGTGCGTCGAGCAAGGTCGCGCAGCCGGCCGCGCGGCCCTGGTGCAGGACCGGGACGGGCCGTCCGGGCGGTGCGGCGGGATCGACCAGCAGGACGATCCGCTGCCCGACCAGTTCGGCGCCCACCTCGTAGAGGCGGCCCTGGAAGCTGACGGTGCGGTCCTTGGCGACGCGGCGGCGGTGCTGGAAGCGGAAGATCGTGTCGAGCTCGTCGTCGGGCGGGGCCGGGCGCAGGCGGCTGGCGGCCAGCGCCCATTGGTCGAGCGGGGTGCGCTGGTGGTCGAGGCCGCGGTGGGGAGTGCGGTGGTACTCGCCTTCGATCCAGGCCCCGAGACGGCGGTTGAGGGCGTCGAGGCTGGCGCTCGCGGTCTCGTCCAGGGTCGGCAGGAACTGGGCTCTGCAGGTCCTGAAAAAACGCTCGATTTTCCCCTTTCCCTGCGGCGCGTAAGGTCTCGCATGGATCAAATGGATGCCAAGGCTGGCGCAGATCACGGACAGGTGGCGGGAGCGGTAGGAGGCACCGTTGTCGCAGTACAGTCTCTGCGGGACGCCGCGTTTGAGCAGGGCCTGGCGCAAGACGGGCAGGAACGCCTCGGCGCTTTCGGAGAAGGCGAAGGCGGCGTGCGGGATGACGCGCGTGGCATCGTCAATGACGGCCAGCAGGTAGGCCTTGCGCCGCCGCCGCCGGTCGTCGGGATCGCTGCCGACCTTGGGGCCATGCATGCAATCGGCCATCCACAGCGCGCCCGCGTCGGGGTAGCTGAAGCGGCGCCGGTCGCGGCCGTCGGGACGGTCCTTGGCCGGCCCCGTCAGGCCCTCTTGGCGCAGCAGGCGGTAGACCGTGGCCGGGGCCAGGGCGGTCGTCGCGGGCACGCTGCCGCTGGCCCGCGCCTGGCGGATCAGCGCGCGCACCGACAGCCGGCGGTTGGCCTCCTTGAGGCGCACCAGCAACTCGCAGACCGCTGGCGGCAGGCCGCGCGGCTGGCCGCGATCCTGGCGCCGCTTGGGGTACAGCGCGTCGAAGCCGCCGTCTTCGTACAAGCCCAGCCAGTCGCGGATGGTGGTGATGGCGACGCGCGTGCGACGGCTGCCGGGAATGGCGTGCGCGCGCCCGGCCTTGTCGCGGATCAGGGCCCAGCGCTGGGCCGATCCTGGCGGCAGGCACAGGATCTCCGCAATCACGCTGTAGCGGAACAGGGCGATCTCGCGCCGGAGGTCTGGGAGCTTGTCTGGCATGCTGGCGGGTCCTGGCGAGCCGTGCGGGCGGCCCGCTCTCCCGACTCTAGGCAGGCCGGCCGGGCGGCGAGCGGCCCGTCGCGTGTTGCACGGGCTGAGACGCCGGTTTGACCGCTGGAATCCGTCGCGAAAACCCGACCGGGACCGGCAGCACCGCCAGTTCTGTGGCCGCGACGGACCGCAGCGTGACCAGCACCGCAGCCGTGCCCAGAGCGCTCCCGAACGCCTCCACGGTCGGCTCCACACGCCCGCAACTCTCCGGCAACAGGGTCGTCAGCAGCGCCAGGCACAGCCGCACGCGCTCGACGCGCCGGGCGACCCAGCGCCGCGCCCCGGCCATCCCCACGTAACGCGACGAGTGCAGTCGCTTCCACCCGCCGCGCGGAAAGCCGGGCTGGACGGCCGCTCGGACCACCTGCTCGACCTCGGCCAATGTCCCGGGCAGGTGCGCTGCCAGACAGTCTGGCAACAGGCTCACCGTCTGCCCGCTCTGCGGGCATCGGAACCGCCGCACCCGCACGCCCTCGGGGATCTTGCGGGCGTAGCTGCCGTGGGGCCGCAGCTGGCAACCGCCCTGCTGGTGGAAGGGGCAGGCCGGCACGCTTGCATCGCGCCACGCCTTGCGGCTAATGTATTCCTCGACGGTGAGGTCTGTGTTGTAGCGAACTTGGAAAGCGCCGTCCACGGCCCGGCGAGCTGAGATCGCGCGGGCCACCCTATTGAACCGGGCCGCCTCCGCGCATGCAACCGCGCCGCGAACGGCCCGGTCCCCTGTCGCACCCGCACGGCGGCCACACAGCGCTTCAGCAAACCCTCTGCCGCTCCGGATTAATCCGATTCTTCAGCAATCCGGAATCGAATTAATGCGACAAATCCTCGCGTTGTTTCACTGAAATATTGTGAAAAACAACACCGTCCCTGACCGCTGTAGACCTGCACATGGCCATCGACGAACAGCGTGGCCATGGCCTCCGGCTCGGCCGCGCTCCAATCGCGCGCCAGCGCCCCGATCCAGTCCCCCAGCCCCGCGCACTCCGCCAACTGGCGCGTGCGGCGGCGCAGCGTGCGCGGGCAGGGGCAGCGGTCCAAGCCCAGCAGCGCGCCCCACTCGCCGGGCTGCTGGTAGCGCAGCCCTTCGGCGTTGCGCACCCGGCCCAGCAGCAGCAAGGCCCACAGCAGCAGCAGCGAGGGCAGCGAGTAGAAGCCCTTCGGCAGCGCCAGCAAGCCGACGTGGCGCAACAGGCCTTGGCTTAACAGGGCCGGCAGGGCGGTCAGCACGCCGGCCCCGCTGACGGCCTCGGCCGCAGCGAACTCCGGGGCGCGCCCGTCGAGCACTCCCAGGCTGGCCGCCACCCGTCCCTCGCTGTCGTGGGCGGCCCGCCCCAGCACGGCCTGGGCGTCGCGCCGGTTGCGCTCTTCCTTGCCGGCCAGCACGACCTCCCCACGGGCCTCACACGCGTCTGCTGGTTCCGGCTGCGGCGCTGGTTCCGGCTCCGCTGCTGGTTCTGGCTCCGCTGCTGGCGCGGGCTCCGATACCGCTTCGCAAAGTCCCCCGGCCGGGCTCGGCGAGGCCTCTGCGGCGGCCTCTGCCGAGCGCCGCGGCGGGCACTGGCTGGCGGGCAGAACGCCTGCTTGGGTGTAGCTCCACAGCGTCGAGGAGCTCACCTGCAGTTGCTTGGCCACACGGTACAGGCTGTGCCCGGCCTGTAACAGTTCGGCGGCTTTGGCCAGCACTCCGGGATCCTCGATGCCGTGCCGCCGACGGGCTTTGCGCGGCGGCACGAAGTTGCCTTCGCCACGCTTCCGCAGGCGTGCTTTGGCACGCGCCACCGTGCGCGGGTTGAGCGCGAAGGCCTGAGCTAGCACGGTGTGCGTGGCGAGGCCAAACAGGGCGCAGCGAGCCAGGCACAGATTGCGCCCGAGCTTGTCGTCGGCGGCATGCGAGGCGAACGGCAGGGTGAACACGAAGTAGACGAAGTCGTGGTCATCGCGGAACAGGCTCAAGGAGTTGCCCAGAGGCAAGGACTGGCCCGGCAGCAGGGCGAGGGCGGGTGCAAGGGGGGAGTCCTGAGGAGTGGCTTCGGCGACAGACACTAGACAAATTATATCGCAAGATACAAGGGCTTGTCAAGCCCGCCAATCTGAGCGGAAGCACCCCTAAGCCCTAACCCGTAGAGCAGTTACAGCGCAAACCCACATCACGCTAGCTCGCCCCATGTAACGAAGTCTGATTGCGCCAGGGCAAGCCCTGGAGAGGAGGAAGCCATGAGCTGAAACCTTTCATAACGAGCCAGCGGGTTCAACCCCCGCCCGGCAGAGGTGCAGCCCACCAGCCGGGAGCGAGTGTTGCAGGGCGTGCGGCAACGCACGACTTGAAGCGTACACAGCGGGCGGTGAAGCGTCGTTATCGAGCCCCGAGATCGTCAATGTCGGTGCCTTCAGCGTTCAGACCCTGGGGGCAGCACCGGAAGCGCCGCCAGCGGCGAGGCGTCACGGACCGGCCGGGGTCTAAGACCGAAGGCAAAGCCGCAGGATGGCTCGTCAGGGAACCTGGGAGGCCCTGTCCTGTCCACGTGCAGAAGTCGCAATGGGATGCCCGACTACCACAAGGCCCCGGCCCCCGCGGCTGGCCTGCGCCACGGGGGAGCGCTGCGGCGGACACGAATCGACAGGCAAGGCATGCGGTACCGGCTGGCGAAACAATAAGCCGAAGGGACGCAGGGCAGGGAGTCGTAGTGCCTTGATAGTACCGTCAGACGGCGGGGAACCGTGTTCAGCGGGACCCGCCCGAGGGAAGCGAGGCATCTGAAGAGCAGAACCATGCGAGGGAAACGATGGAGCAGACACAGAGCTACACAAACACGTCCACGAAACGAGCATGGATAGCCGAGCAGGCGAGGGCGCACCCGGAACGGGTGTTCAACTCGCTGCACCACCTGATCGACGAGGACTGGATGCGGGAGGCGTACCGCCGCACGCGCAAGGATGGAGCGTCAGGGATCGACGGCGTGAAGGCAGCCGACTATGAGCGCGATCTGGAGGCCAACTTAAAGAGCCTGCTGGAACGCATCAAGGCGGGCCGCTATCACGCGCCGCCGGTGCGCCGACAGTACATCCCGAAAGCGGACGGCAGGCTGCGGCCACTGGGCATCCCGACCTTGGAGGACAAGGTGGCGCAGCGGGCGATCGTGATGCTGCTGGAACCGATCTACGAAAGCGACTTCCTGTCGTGCTCGTATGGGTTCCGGCCCGGACGGTCGGCCCACGATGCGCTCGACACAGTGTACGAGAGCATCGGAAGGCAAGGGCAGACATGGGTGATCGACGCCGACGTGGCGGGCTACTTCGATAGCATCCCCCATTCCGAAATCCGGGCAGTCCTCGACCTGCGAATCAAGGATGGCGTCGTGAGGCGCATGATCGACCGGTGGTTAAAGGCGGGGGTGCTGGAAGCCGGCACTCTCCATAAGTCGGAAACTGGCACCCCTCAGGGCGGTGTGATTTCACCGTTGATCGCGAACCTGTTCCTGCACCACGTGCTGGACCGCTGGTTTGCCGAGACGGTGCAACCACGGCTGCGAGGAGCCAGCCAGCTAGTGCGTTTTGCTGACGACTTCGTGCTGACCTTTGCCGACGGCGGAGACGGCCAGCGCGTGCTGGCCGTGCTGGGCAAGCGTCTGGGCCGCTTCGGGCTAACGCTCCACGCGACCAAGACCCGCTATGTGGACTTCCGACCGCCGCAGAACGCAGGCGGCCACGAGCCGCACGCCAGCTTCGACTTCCTCGGCTTCACCCATGTGTGGGGCCGCTCAAGGAGGGGCTACTGGGTAGTGCGCCAGCTCACGGCCAAGCAGCGCTTAGCGCGCGGGCTGCAAGCGGTCAACGAGTGGTGCAAGAAGCACCGCCACGCGCCACTAGCGGAGCAACAGAAGCGACTTGCCAGCGTGATCCGTGGTCACTGCAATTATTACGGTCTGACGGGCAACAGCAAGCGCCTAGGGCAATTCCGCTATCAAGTGGTGCGTCTCTGGCAGAAGTGGCTCTCGCGGCGCAGCCGCAAGAGTCGCGTCAACTGGGAACGCATGACGGAAGTGCTCCGACGGTATCCCCTGCCACCCGCCAAGGTCGTGCGCACGATCTACGCATCCTGAGCGAAGCTGCCATCAGAGGAACCAAGTGCGGCAACCCGCACGCTTGGATCTGTGAGGGAGGGGGCTCGGTAACGACCCCCTCTACTCGGCGTCTAGGGTTCCGTTCTGGCAGGCGGACTCTGGTGTGGGCGGAGCTTGCGGTATGCCTTAAAAAGTCCGAATCCAACTGCTCCACCGACCAATGCACCTGCCGCGGTCACGACTACTGCGGGAATAGCGACAGCAGTTCCCGCAATCGCGAGCCCTGCGCCACCGATCGTTGAAGCGGCCCCGCCACCTAACGCAGCACCGCCGGCGCCGGTCGCCATTCGCTTGGCTCTATCCTGACTGTCGCTAGGCGCGCGAGAATCATACCACACTGTTTTGAACGCGGCTCTAGGCCCGCCCATTCGCGACTAATGCGATCGGTACGCTAACTCAACAGCTGCGGAATCACTTCGCCGTGCACGTCAGTCAGGCGCATGTGTCGGCCGTTGAAGAAGTAGGTCAGCCGCTTGTGGTCCATTCCCAGCATGTGCAGCATGGTCGCGTGGATGTCGTGGTACGTCAGCACCTGCTGCTCGGCCTTGTAGCCGAACTCGTCCGTGGCGCCGATCGACTGGCCGCCGCGAATGCCCGCGCCAGCCATCCAGGCGGTCATTGCGTGTGGGTTGTGGTCGCGGCCCAGCCCGCGCTGCGAGATGGGCATGCGCCCGAACTCGGAGTGCCAGACCACTAGCGTGTCATCGAGCAGCCCGGTTCGCTTGAGATCCTTCAACAGCCCCGCGATGGGCTTGTCGACCTCGCCCGCGTGTAGCGTGTGGTTCTCGATCAGATTGCTGTGCGCGTCCCACGTGTCGATGTTCTGCTGCCGCAGCGCGCCGCTGTAGAGTTGCACGAAGCGCACTCCGCGCTCGACCAGCCGACGCGCCAGCAGGCATTGCCGCCCGAACGGCTCGGTGACCGGGTCGTCCATGCCGTACAGGGACTTCGTCTGCTCGGATTCTTGGGAGATGTCGACCGCTTCCGGGGCGCAGCCTTGCATTCTGTAGGCCAGTTCGTACGAGGCGATCCGCGCCGCCAGCTCCGTCGACCCCGGATGCTGCTTGGCGTGTTCTTCGTTCAGCGTTGCCAAATGGTCCAAGCGCGCGCGCTGCTGCTCTTGGGAGAGCAGCTCGCTGGGCGGGCGCAGGTCGAGAATGGGGTCGCCCTGCGACCGGAACACGGTCCCTTGGTAGGTCGCCGGCAGGTAGCCGCTGCTCCAGTTCGAGGGGCCTGAGAACGGCCCTCCGCGATGGTCGTAGACCACCACGAAGCCCGGCAAGCTCTGGTTCTCGGAGCCGAGGCCGTAGGTCACCCAACTCCCCACGCTGGGGTGCCCCATCAGGACCGAGCCGGTGTTCCATTCGTAGTGCGCCAGGACGTGGTCGTTCGAGCGCCCTTTGCAGGAATGCACGAACGCCAGGTCGTCCGCCATCGCGCCCATGTGCGGGAAGAGCTCGGAGACGAGCTTGCCGCACTCGCCGTAGCGCTGGAACTCGAACGGGCTGCGCATGAGCGGGCCGGGGTAGCCCTGCCGCACCCTCACCCTGCCTTTGCCCGTCAAGGGCTGGCCGTGGTGCTTTTCGAGCATCGGCTTGTGGTCGAACGTGTCCACGTGGCTGACGCCGCCGCTCATGAACAGCGAGATGACCGCCTTGGCGCGCGGCTTGAAGTGTGGGTCCCTCGGCGCGGTCGGCGATACGATGCCTTGTGCGTCGCAGGCAGTCTCGGCTGCCAACAGGCCCTCCTGCTGGAGCATGTGAGCCAGCGCGATGCCGCTGATGCCCTCGCCGGCGCGGAAGAGGAAGTCGCGGCGTGAAACGAAGCGTTCTTTAGCTGACATAGAGAAACTCGTTCAGGTTCAGGATCACGTCACACAGGTCGGTCAAGGCCTTCAGGGCGTCGCCCTGATGGTATTCCCGCTGACGCCGCAGGAATTCCAGATTCGCATCCATCTCGCCCTGTGTCGGCTCGCGGCTGAGCGCGATGGCGTAGGCGGCGCGCACGCGCCCCTCATCGCTGTCAGCCAAGCCCGCGACGCGCTTTGCGTAGGCGCTCGCTTGGCGCAGCGCGAACTCGTTATTGAGCAAGGTCAGGGCCTGCGTCGGCACCGTAGTCGTGGTGCGCTGCTCGCAGGTGACGTTCATGTTGGGCTGGTCGAAGACCTCGAACAGTGGGTAGCGCAGGCCGCGCTTCGCATAGGCGTAGACGCTCCGGCGCCAATTGACGGGTCCGGGCTCGCTCATGTCCCACTTGCCCTTCGGAAACGACTCGCGCACCTCATCGGGAATCGGGGGGAAGAAGCCCGGGCCGCCCGCCTGGAAGTTCAGATTGCCGGACGCATCCAGGATGATGTCGCGAATGACCTCGCCCTCGAGCCGCCGTTGCCGGTAGCGCCACAGCAGGGAGTTGTCCGGATCGGCTTTGGCCGCTGCGGGATCGCTGTGCGCCGAGGCCATCTGGTAGCTGTCCGAGCTCATGATGAGCCGGTGCATCGCCTTGATGCTCCAGCCCCTGTCCACGAACTCGGTCGCGAGCCAGTCCAAGAGCTTTGGATGGGTGGGATGGGTGCCCATGCTGCCGAAGTTGCTGGCCGTGCGCACGATGCCCTCGCCGAAATGATGCATCCAGATGCGGTTGGCCATCACCCGCGCGGACAACGGATTGTCGGGCGAGGTGATCCACCGAGCCAGTGCAAGGCGGCGCCCGCTGGAAATCCGGTGCTGGGGCGAGGCGGGGTCGAACGTCCCCTTGCCGGCCAGGGCCTCGATCACGCCGGGCTCGACCACATCTCCCAAGGTCCGGTAGTCGGCGTTGGGCATGAAGCGGGCTTCGGGCGGCTTGTAGCCGCCGACCGGCAGCCAAGTGCCTTCGATGCCGCTGAAGTCCTGCCGGTCGCCCTTGCCCGGCTGGGGCTCGTCACCCAAGCCGTCAGGAGCAAACCTGTAGTCGCCGTCCCGGACGCCCATCGCCATGGGCAGGGGGGCGGGCATTTGTTCTTCGAGCTTGCCGATCTGGGCCTTGAGGTCTGCTATCAGCTCGGCATCAGATTCCGAGACCAGTTCTTCGTACCCGCTGATCCCCACCGACTGCACTTGGGCGGCCAGCAGCTGCTGGCCCTCCGTCCGCTGGTCTTCCGGCGTTCGGACTGCGATCTGGATTTCCTCGGGATATGCCTCCAGCGCCTTCTCGCGGGCTACCTGCTTGTAGGGGGCCTGCAGGTTCGCGATCCGCCCCTTGAGCGGCTCGATCTGAGCCTCGATCTTCGCGCTTGCCGCCTCGTGGCGCTTGACGGTCTCCGGGTCGGCCAGCGGGAACTCATAGCGCACGTAGGGGAAGAACACCGCCATGGTGCGGTAGTAGTCCATCTGCGAAATGGCGTCGAACTTGTGATCGTGACAACGTGCGCAGTCCACGGTCAGGCCAAGAAACACCCGCCCGGTGGTCGCGATAATGTCGTCGAGGTAGTTGTAGCGGTACTGGGGATTGTCCTTCTCGCGGAACAGCACGCGCGGCCCGATCCGCAGCATTCCGGTCGCGATCAGTGCGTCGAAGCTCGGGTTTTCGACCTCATCTCCGGCGAGTTGTTCTTGGACGAAGCGATCGTAGGGCTTGTCCTCGTTGAATGCCCGGATCACGTAGTCGCGGTACCGCCAGGCATGCGGCTGATCGTAGTCGTGCTCGTAACCGGAGGAGTCCGCGTAGCGCACCGCATCCAGCCAATGCCGCCCCCAGCGCTCGCCGTAACGGGGCGAGTCCAGCAGTTCGTCCACCAGCCGCGCGAAGGCTTCCTTTGACGGATCCTTTTCGAACGCTGCCACCACCGCGGGCGGCGGCAGCAGTCCGACCAGGTCGAGGTAGGCTCGCCTCACCAGCGTCCGAGGGTCGGCGCGCGGCGCGCGTTCGACGCCGTCTTCGCTCAGCCGGGCGGCGAGGAATGCGTCGATCGGATGTGCTTCTCCCGCGGGCGGATCATGCCGCTCGGGATTTCGAAAGGCCCACCAAACCTTGTCCTCCGGGGCCCGTTCGGCGGCGACCTCCCACGGGGCGCCGGCATCGATCCAGCGCTTCAATGCGGCGATTTCCTCGGTGTCGAGTGTGCTGCCGAAGGGCATCCGCGGCTCGGCCATGCCAGCCACGTGGCGGTAGAGCAGGCTCGCTGAGGCGTTGCCCGGCTCTAGGGACGGACCCTTGGAGCCGCCCTGAAGCAGCGCCTCCCTGCTATCGACGCGCAAGCCCGACAGCTGCTGCTTGTCGCCGTGGCATTGGGCGCAACGCTGCTCGAGGATGGGCGCGATTTCCTCTGCGTAGTTCGGGGCGGTTGCCTCGGCCGCGACCGGGGCTGAGAACCCCGTGCAGGCTACGATTACAGAAACCACGAGCGCTACGCGAAACATATTTGCTGTTCTCCGCCGTTAGCAGTGTACTTTAGGGACGCCGCTCCCGACAAGGGGCTAGTGGCCTATATATGTTGTCGGAACCTGAAATCAGCGCGGTTCTGAGCGCTTTCGGCCCAACAGCAGCTTGCTGGGCGTCCATTAACTCGCCCAGCGCAGTAGACCGCTGCGCAGTCAGGCGATACGGTCAGAGGTCGCGGGCAATTGCCGACACCGAGATTCACAAGATCTGATTGCTGCTCGATCAGAGGTCATTGCGCGGCCTCGGCCCCAGCGTCGAATTCCGATTTCAGGGACGAATGGGCCACCTGTCGTTCCGCCGGCTATTCTTCGATGTCTCGAGCACTCACCTTGCCGGTGGTTGGATCGTACGTCATCGCAACCCGTCCTTGCAGCGTGGGATTGCCAACTGCTCGGCACCGGAACGCAGCTAGGTTCGAGCCGTGATGTCGCGCTGACTGAGTCACTAATCCATCGAGATCGAGACGGCTGGCTTCGGAACCGAGTCGATTGCAAAAAGAGTAGTCACTGTCGTGGACCAAGTCAGGCCATTCTTCGAGCTTGGGCAGCAGGTCTTTTTCAATGCCATCGAATCGACACGCAAATTGCTGGTAGTAAGCAGTTCGAAGACTTTGGCAGGTGTCCCCATAGCGCGGAAACCAGTGCTTGACTTCCGCTTCGGCAGTCTGGGGATCCAGCGAACTATAGAACACAGGAAATGATCCGTCAGAGGACCGCGTGGGTCTATGGAGTCTTCGTTTCACACGGAACGGGCTATCTAGAAGCTCATCGGTGCTTGGGCTCTAGCCGCTGGCCGAGAGCAGTTTTCGTACTTCGTCGCTGCTTCGGGCATCGAGATTGAGTTCGCCGACGGCTTCTTCGACTTGGGATGTTCTCAAGCACAGCTATCGTCCTGCTGCAGACTCAACGTATTCCCTTGCCAACAACAGGTCCTCCATCGATCCGCCGAGCAGCAAGGAAAGCGGAGACTTGTCTCCCAGCATGGAATGAGGTTCCCGCAACCAAGAGTTCTCGGTGTCCAGATCTCGAAATAGGGACCACAGTGTCATGCGGATCCAGATCAAGTGGGCGATTCGGTCCCTGACATCTCGGCCTCGAAATTGCTCGATTCCGGTCAAGACCGAGGTCACATGGTCGAGGTTACTTGGATCGAAGCCTAGAAGTTTGACTGCTTCGGGCGTCCCCAAGCGCCAAGAGTCCATGAGCCCTAAGACAAATTGAACCGGGCCGGTCAGGCGAGAATGCTCCTCGGATCCAGGAATAGACTCACTCTGAGCACTGACATCGGGTAGAGTCGCCGAACTGCCGGTCGGCGTTTGTTCTTCTAATTCCGCAACGGCAACAGCGTCTTGGTGGCTTGGCATGATCCCCTGCGAGACGATTGCCTCTCCCGGAGGATGCCCCGATACAGGAGGCGTGTCGTCAAGCTCGCCGATCGGGATTGGCCCATCACCGCGGATTCCGAATGAGCGGAAGTCCTGTGGGCGGAGAACCATCGGACGACCTCTATGGCCCAATTCGCCGTGAATGCGTTGCATCATGCCTCTGTCTCACCATCAAAGGTTGGAATAAGAAGCACTGATCCGTGAGGCCCGTCGGATCCTGCCCCCCTTCCCGGAAGCTGCCGCCACCGCGGCCGCCGCTGCCGCCGATACCAACGGTGACCTCGAAAGCAGCGCCGATCGACAAGTCAGAGAGTTCCACGATGCGCGTCTCTCCCGGAAACCCCTTGCCGCCATTGCCACCATTCGAAACCTTACGGGTTGGGCTCGGAGATACCACCGCTCCTCGGCCGCCATTTCCACCAACTCCGTAGTGGCACCCTATTGCGTCGGCCACCGTTGTCGCTCTGCCGTCGATCAGACTACCGCCATTGCCTCCGCCACCACCGTTTCCGCCAGCGGCGCGCAACGTCCTCTCCCCGACTGTCAGGACCGTTGCTTTTCCTCCGCCTCCGCCGTCTCCTCCGACCGAGCCGTAGAGATTCAAACCTTCAATCCAGATGGCACCGCCGTCACCACCGCCGCCTCCCGCGGCGCCAGTGATGATCGCCAGACCGTGCTCGGTGGGCCAAGGCCACTCGAATACCCCTGACTCGTGAATCCATGTCCCATTTCTCGCATCGTATCGTAATGAGAGGTGGTTGGGACTGCTCCGAGCAGTGCAGGGGCGATGTCCGTCGCGATTGCTAGAAGTAGCCAGTAATGGCAAAGAGGCAAAGAGGCGGATGTTCGTCCGCGATTGCTCAGTGCTCAGTTAGCGATTGTTTCCTCGCGAGCGCCCGTGGCTGTCCGGCGGCCATATCGTGTGAGCAGATCTAGCGGCTAACTGGTTGGGCAGATTCTGTGTGCAGACCACCGCTGCGATGTGCCGTTGAAGGGCTCGACCAGATCGCTCGACTCGCACTAATCGTGTAGTAGCTGCGGACTACCTTGCTGCGGCAGTGTGGCCCCGGCACTCGAAAGAGCCGTAGCCTAGAAGTACCAAACTAGGATGGCGCCAACACTGACCGAATCCGGTGTCAAGTCAAGCGGCACCGAGACGAAGAGGTCATCGAAGGGAATCACTCTCCCGCCTTTGGAGTAGTCGGTGAACCGCACTTCGCCGCGAACCGAGAAGGCCCCGACTTTCTGTTCTATGCCGGCGCCGTACGTCAATCCATTGAAACTCTCGCTAAAATCATCGGAGCCTGACCCGAACTGGTCAGGTTCCGTGCAGGGTGTGGCGGTGAAACAGCCTGTGTACCTTGTCTCGAACCCGGCTGAGAGGCGGCGCATTCCGACGAGCCCGTATACGCTCGGTCCAACCCAAGTGCCGATGAGAGGAATTCCGAACCCCAACCGGCCTGTGAGGCCGAAGGTCCGGTCCTTCTGGAACGTCCAGTCCTCAGCCCAGACCTCACCGAGTTGGTTCCTAGTTTCCGAGGTCCCCGTGCCCGCAAGACGTCCGGCGGCGATGCCACCGTGGCGAAGCATCTCCGCTTCCAAGGCTACGTAAATGCCGGATATGCTCAGCGGGGACTTGTATCCTGCCAGGAATCCGTAGCTGTACCCCAGCTTGGCAACGGACGCCTCGTCTCGAAGTCTTTGCCCTTGGTTGAGCGAAGCGTTCTGCGGGTTCGAATTGTCGACGACTTTCTCGTACAGCACGTCCAGGCGGTTGGCCGCGGCCGAAGCCCCGATATAGAAGTCCCCGGCCGCCGCCGGAGCAGTCGCTGCAACGTAGGCGAGAAGGAAAGCTACGGCGATGTGGACACGTTGCCCGGGACGCATCGAGCGCATGCGGTACCACCTCCTAGCAGGAGAGTCGCACCAGTATATCAACCAAGGGGCGGGGCGCTTCACTCGATCTGCGGAGGCAAGTCTGCTGCCTTTAGGCCCATTTTGTTCTCGTCCAATCTTGAGTAACTGTCCAAATTAGAGTTATCCCAGTTTGGCCGAAGTCGCGATCAAAAGGCTGGACGCAGCTCCGCCAGCAGCAGGGGAAGCCCTCCGCTGGAACGGCCTCCGCCCCCGGCCGGCGGGCTGTGGCGTCGCGGGTCCCAGGCCTCCCCGCCATGCTGGGTGGCGGCCGCATGCCGGTCGCGCCCGTCCTTGCCGAGGCTCGCATCTCCTGTTCCTGCATGTCTCGCGGTCGGCGCGTTGGTTATGATGAGCGCCATGCCGAGCTTGTTGGGGCTGTTTGCATTGTTTGCCGCCGCGGTCCTGGGCTCTGCCCAGACCGCCGTTCCGGTCGATCTGGGCGACTACCGCGGCGGCCCGGTTTCGGCCGAGGTGAGCGACGAGTTCCTGGTCGTGACTTGGCAGGACTCCTCGGGCGAGAGCTGGCAAGCGAGCTTCAATCGCGATCCCTCGAAGCCGTTGCTGGAGGCGGTGGCCAGCGGCGAGACGCAAGTGCTACGCGAGGCGCGTCCGTTTTATCGCGTCGAGACCGGGGTGCGCTCGAAGGGGTGGAACGCATTCTTCGACTATCCTCCCGCCCACCCGCAGGGCACGTCGGCTTTTTTTGGCGAATTGGCCCTGGACTCGCTCCGTGTCGAGACGGCGGGGAGCCGGGTCCGCGTGCACTGCGGCGGCTTCAGAGCGGGGCCGTTCAACGGATCGCTGGTCTACACGTTCTTTGCCGGTTCCCGCCTTATCCAACAGCAGGCTGTCGCCGTCACCAGCCAAGAGAACGTTGCCTACTTCTACGACGCTGGAATCGAATTCAGCGCCGAGGACCAGGTCCAGCCCGGGCGCAACATGGACACGCCGCTGGCGTACTACGACACCGAGGGCCAGCTTCGGAACGAGTCAGCCAATGGCCTGCAGCCCGAGCGGGTTCCCTTCAAGGTCCGCTACCGCGCCCTGTCCACGGCCGCAGGGCAGGGCAGCGTAGCCGCCTTTCCCGCGCCGCACCAGTTCTTCTTCCCGCGCGACTTCACGTCGAACCTGTCGCACAACTGGCATCGCTCGTGGCGCGGGCGCGTGTCGCTCGGCATCCGCCAGGTCCGCGACACCAACTGGCGGTTCTATCCATGGGCCAACGCCCCGCCCGGAAGCCGACAGGCGATGTCGCTGTTCCTGCTCGTGGGCGCCTCGGCGCCGGAAGCGGTTCTGGAGGATGCCCTGCGCTACACCAACCGGGACACGTTCCCGGAGCTGGACGGCTTCAAGACGCTGGCATCGCACTTCCACCTCGCCTACACGGTGCAGGCGCTGGAGAAGGGAATGGACTGGACACCGCCCTTCAAGACCGTGCTGAGCGAGATGGGTGTCAATGCCGCGATCATCATGGACTTCCACGGCGACGGGCACCCACGGGACCTTACAGAACTTCGCCTGAGAGAGCTGGCGAGCTTCTTCGAGGCGTGCAAGGCGCAGTCCGGCAAGGACTTCCTGCTGATCCCGTCCGAGGAGGCCAATGTCCACCTCGGGGGCCACTGGGGTCTGGTCTTTCCCAAGCCGATCTATTGGTGGATGAACCGCCCGGACGGCGGCGCGTTCGAATCCAAGCACAAGCGCTATGGCACCGTCTACAGCACCGCGGATGCCGCGGAAATGCTCGAGCTGGTGCGCCGCGAGGATGGCTGGATGTATCAGACCCATGCCCGCACCAAGGGGTCCACGGGGTATCCAGACACGATTCGCGACTCGGAGCACTTCCGCGACCCGCGCTACTTCGGGGCTGGCTGGAAGGCCATGCCCGCGGACTTCTCCTCGCCGCGCCTTGGCGAGCGCACGCTCAGGCTGCTAGACGACCTGCAGAACTGGGGCATGGACAAGCGCTTGGTGGGCGAGGTGGACGTGTTCCAGTTCGACCACACGCACGAAGTCTACGCCCACATGAACGTCAACTACCTCAAGACGGACCGGCTTCCGAGTTTCGAGCGCTACGGCGAACTGCTCGCCCCGCTGCGACGGGGCGACTTCTTCGTCACCACGGGCGAGGTCTTGTTGCCGTCGTGGGAAATCGGTGGCAGCGAAACCGAGATCGAGGTCCGGGCGGATGTGCAGGGGACCTTCCCGCTGCAGTTCGCCGAAGTCGTGTGGGGGGATGGTGAGGGCACGAAGCGCCAGATCATCGACCTGTCAGACACGCCCGAGTTTCACCGTGGCTCCTACCAGTGGAAAGTGTCCGCCCCTGGTTGGGCGTGGGCTCGGCTGGCAGTATGGGACGTGGCTGCCAATGGCGCGTTCGTGAATCCGGTCCGGCGCTGAGCGAACAGGGCTTGACCGCGTGTCCGGCTGCAAGGCGGCATAGGGGGTACTAATGCAACAGGTCTCGGTCTCAGAGACAGATCTGGAGTTGTCGAAGGTCTGCCTCGGCACCATGACCTTCGGGTCGCAGGTCGCGGAGGCGGAAGCCGCCCGCATGGTTGACTTCGCTCTCGACCGGGGCGTCAACTTCATCGACACGGCAAACGTCTACAACGCCGGGCTCTCCGAAGAGATCACCGGCCGGATCCTCGGGGTGCGCCGCTCCCAGATCGTGCTCGCCACAAAGGTCCGCGGGAACATGGGAGCGGGAGAGGATGCGTACGGCGGGCTGAGCCGCGAGGCCATCTTTCGCGCTGTCGATGACAGCCTCGAGCGGCTGGGGACGGACTATATCGACATCTACTACCTGCACCTGCCGGACCGTTCGGTCGAAATCTACGAGACGCTCAGGGCGATGAACGAGCTGGTTGTCGCGGGGAAGGTCCGCTGGATCGGCACCTCGAACTACGCCGCTTGGCAAATGGCGGAGATGGCGGAGATCTCCGAGAACCTGGAATTTCAGGTGCCGAAGGTGGCACAGCCGATGTACAACGCGCTGGCCCGGGGCATCGAGCAGGAGTATCTGGCATGCACGCGGCGGTACCACGTCACCAACGTCTGCTACAACCCGTTGGCTGGCGGGCTGCTGAGCGGCAAGCAGTCGCTGGAGCGGGGGCCGTTGCCCGGCACGCGCTTTGACGGCAACGAGCGGTACTTGAAACGGTTCTGGCACGAGGAGTACTTCCAGGCAGTCGAGGCTCTCAAGCGCGTTGCCAGCGGCCTAGGGGTAGCTCTGGCGGAGCTGGCGTTGCGCTGGCTCTTTCATCGGGAAGGAGCTGACTGCGTGATCCTGGGCGCTTCGAAGTTCGCGCATCTCGAGCAGAACATCGAGGCGTCGCAGGCGGGGCCGTTACCGGACGATACGCTCGAGGCGTGCGACGCAGTTTGGAGTGCATTGCGGGGTCCAACGCCGCAGTACAACCGCTGACTTATCGGCGGTACCGCGATTGCCGCCGATGACTTGCCCGATCACCGGTCTCGGACTCGTGACGCGGTGATGCCAGGGGCGACCGGGGCTGCCGGATGAAGCGCCGGCTAGGCCGGTAGTGGCACGACGATCGGAAACCCTGGAAAGAGGTCTTGCGCTCGAGGCTTGGCCGCGTCGAATGCATGCCTCCAGATTTCGAAACTGGCCGTCATTTCCTTTCGATCCAAGATCACGATGGCGTGGCCCGAGCCCTTGCGGTGAGCGATTTCCTCCGCATCGAGTCCTTCCTGGCCCTCCCTCGTGTTGCTGTTCCTGTCAGGGTTGGCCGCGCCTAGGACTGTGATCCGGTTGCCCAGCCCGTCGCGATAGCGGCCGGTCCAAGCAGGCGCGCTCGGATCACGATTCTGGCCTGGCTGGTCTGGCCACCACGCCCGCGGGAAGCCGTTCGACGTTCCGGGAGCCATGAACGCAATCGGGCCGTCCTCCCACTCCTCGATCCCATGGCGCACGAGCGAGCCGATGTGCTGGTCGCCGTGCAACATGATCACATTGCTTGCGGCCTGTAGGATGGCCAGCGCGCGGTTGCGCGCAGCCTGCGGCCAGCCCCCGCAGTCGAGGTCAATCAACCGGCGCTGGAGTCTTCCCCCGGCGTGCGTGGTGGCCTTGCAAAAGATCGTCTGTGAGCAGACCAGGCGGAAGTCGGCGTCAACGCTGTCGCGGGACCAATTCTTCAAGAACGATTCTTGGCGAGGCCCGAGCAGTTCGGCACCCTCGATGTCGACGACGGCCGGGTCCCTGCGCCCGGCTGCCCGTTCCTCGGGACTGAGGATGTCTGCCGGGCCAGTCTTGAACTTGCGATCCTCGAGGATCGCAATGCTCGCGCCTCCATAGCGCAGCTCCGTGAAGTACACTTCGATCCCGCTCTGGCAGGGCGCCGGGTCGACCGGATCGGGCAGGTGCCCGGACTGGGTGCGCTGCACCGCATTGACCCAATCGACCTCCATGAGGAATCCGCCTCTCTCGAAGCCCGGGCCTTCCGCCGACCGAGGCAGGGCACGCCCGGCTTGGCCCCAAATATTGCCCTGGAAGACATCGTGGTCGTCGGGAATGATGATGCTGGGGCGGTCCTTGAGGATCGAGCGCCACGTCCACCCGAACTGCCAGTACTTGCGCAGGTAGTCGAGCATCGCCTCCTCGCTCGGCTTGCCGCGGGCGACGCCGAATCCGCCATAACCCTCGTAGATTTGGTCGCCGGCGAAGAATGCGATGTCGGGGTCTTGCAGCCTGATGTTGCGAACCATGCGACGCTGCGGAAAGACCTCCCCGTGATCGCAGGAGAATACGCCGATCTTCAACCGCTCCTTTTCTCGGGGATCTTTGCGAACGACGCCGCCCCAGTGGTGCTCCTCCCCTTGGAACGCATAGGCGACGCGGTACTCGGCATCGCGCGATTCGTCCCATCCGTCGACGCGGAAAATCGCCGTGCGCGACAGGCGCTCGATGGCAGCCGAGGCGATCGTTGCCCAGCGCGTTCCCCGGCGCGCCTGGAGCCGGGCCGTCCACTCGTCCTCGTCGCCGAGTGGCGGGAAGTGCGCTGCGAGCTTGAGTGTTCCCCGGCTCAGCGTGTACTGCGTCCACAGGATGGGCCCGAAGGTCTGATCGGGATGCGCTGCTAGCTTGGTCCCTCCGACGACCCAATCGCGGAAGCCCCATTCCACTCCGCTGGTTTCCGGCCCGGCCCGGCCGGGAGCTTGCGCGGCCAGTGCGATGTTGCCGGGCAGCTCGGATGGGCCGATGGCCTCCGTGACTTGTGTTGGCGAGCCTCCCGAGGCGGGCTCCGCAGACAGCTTGGCTTCGTAGACCGGGCCCGCCTCTTGGACGGTCAGCGTCAAGCGCACGGGGGAGTCTAGCGGCACTGATCCGCCAACGGTGCCCCCGCAAAACAGGCGTCCGTCGCCGCGCAACCCAGCGGCCATCGAAGTGACGGGATGAACCAGTGCCTGCTGATACCCCGCCAAGCCTCCGCGAACTCCCAAAACGAAGCCGGCCCACGTCCTCGCGACCTTCTCTCCCGCGGCGCCAGGCGAGACCAACCGAACGGTGGCTTGCAGATGGAATCCGCCACTGGACGGGGTCACCTGGTGGGTCAGCAGGTGCAGGGTGCGGCCTGCTGCGGCCTGGGCGATGACCTCGCCTTCTTCGACGCGCCAGTTCTGGAGAGGGTTTGCCCAGTACTCTTTTCCGATCCAAGTCCTGCTGCCGCGCCAGCTTGATTCGAAGCTGGGCGCTTGCGCGGCCTGCGCCGCGCGCAATCGCGGCGCGAGGCTGACCGTCGCGGCGCCAGCCGCTTTGACAAAGTCGCGCCGAGCAACCTCGCGCGCCCGGTCTTGCGGACTGGATCTTCTATATCTCAAGGCCTCCCTCCGGAGCGCCAATATATCAAGCGGCCCTCCGGCGAACCGACGGGTAGATCGGGAGAAGGCGCCGGAATGTGTGCGAGAAAAGGCCTGATTCGCCTACGGAAAAAGGACTAGCCGCGCGCCTCACAACTGCTTGTGAGTGCAGTCGGTAAAGCGCTGAGTGGTACGCCCGGCAGGATTCGAACCTGCGGCCTCTTGCTCCGGAGGCAAGCGCTCTATCCAGCTGAGCTACGGGCGCTTTCGCTAGTGCATTCATGATACAGCAGGGCTCAGTTCGGATTGTGGAGAATCCTCCATGGCGAACGAGCTACTCCTCCGCACGCTAGGGGCGGTTCGGCCATGGACCATTCTGTGCTTGGTCTTGCAGCGGTGGCGCTAAAATGGATTGCAGTCGGCCGAGCGCCGCCCGGGTCAGCCGTGATCAGAGCTTCACTGTTGCTCTCATCTTGCGTCGTTCTCGCTGGCGCACTGCCGCTCGGCGCCGTTGACGACGGGGAGCGTCTCTTCGCTCTTGAGATCAAGCCTCTGCTCGCCGCGAAGTGTCTGGCCTGCCACGGCCAGGACCCGGGCCTGCTGATGGGGGGCTTGGACCTGACCACTCAGGCGTCTGCTCGGCGGGGCGGCCAGTCAGGCCGTCCCGCGATCGTAGCGGGCGAGCCGGACGCTAGCCTGCTCTACCTGGCGCTGTCGGGCAAGGGCTCGACGCTGGTCATGCCGCCGAAGGAGACGGATCGGCTCAGCCCAGGCCAGATAGAGCACGTGCGGGACTGGATTGCTCTCGGAGCATCGTGGCCCGGCGACGAGAGGGTGCGCGAGATCGTGTCCACAAGCGACACATCCGCCGCCGGAGTGAGGATGGCGACGAGCGGGGGGCAATCGGAGGATTGGACCGAGCGGCTCTACAAGCCAGAGAATGTCTGGGCGTTTCGCCCCGTGCGCAAGCCGCGAGTGCCTCAAGTCGCCGCCGCGAATCCGGTCGATGCCTTTCATGGCGCTCGCATCGCCGAGGCCGGTCTCAGGCCCGCGCCCCGCGCCGACAAGCTGGACCTGTTGCGCCGCGCCGCCTTCGATCTGACCGGCCTTCCTCCCACCCCCGAGCAGGCTCGGGCGTTCCTATCCGACGCTGCTCCCGGCGCTTGGGAGCGGTTGGTCGACAGGCTGCTGGCAAGCCCGCACTACGGCGAGCAGTGGGGGCGGCACTGGCTCGATGTCGCTCGCTACGCCGACACGGCGGGGAACTCGAATGACTATGAGCGGTCTAACGCCTGGCGGTATCGAGACTACGTCGTCCGCTCCTTCAACGCCGACAAGCCATATAACCAATTCGTGATCGAGCAGCTTGCGGGGGACGAGCTGCCCGGAAGCGGCCCGGAAATGCTGGTAGCGACCGGATTCTTGCGTATGGGCCCTTGGGGCTCCGCGATGGTGCCGAAGAAGATGGCCCGGCAAGCATACCTCGACGATGTGGTCCACAGTGTCGGGCAAGCTTTCTTGTCGATGCCGCTGCGCTGCGCGAAGTGTCACGACCACAAGGTGGATCCGATCCCGATTCGCGACTATTACCGCGTCTACGCCGCCCTTGCCGGGACTCAGATGGCCGAGCGGCGGGCGGAGTTCCTCCCCGAGGAGAACCTGGCAAGGTTTGAGCAAGGGGGTCGTCTCGTGACGCAACTGCGGGACTTCGCGACCGAGCGCAAGGAGGCGCTGGAATCCAAGGCCGAGGATGCCGCCCGCGAGTGGTTCGCCGAGCGCGGCCTGGAGTACGTGCCGCCCGCCAAGCGGAACAATCTGCCCGACTCGGAAAAGCCTCCGCGCCACTACGGGCTCACTTCGGCCGACGAGGGCCGTCTGAAGGTGCGCAAGCAGGACGAGTGGATCTGGACCCGCCGCTTGGAACGCTACGAACCGATGGCGCAGACCGTGTTCAACGGACCCGACTACATCCCGGGAAACGGGCGCAAGCTGCGCGTGCCCGCCAAGATTGATGCGGACTGGCGTCCGGATTCCACGATATTCGAAGGCGGCTCGGTGCATGCCCCCGGCGAAGCCGTCACCCCGGGCGTGCTGAGCGCAACGCAGCTGGCGACCAAGGCCGCGCCGGCCGAGAGTCAATTCGATCTGCCGCTCGATCTGGACGGCCGCCGATTGGCTCTGGCCGAGTGGATCGTCGATGAGCGCAACCCGCTCACCGCCCGCTCCATCGTCAATCGAGTCTGGGCCTATCACTTCGGAAAGGGTCTGGCCGCGACGCCCAACAACCTAGGCGGGCTGGGGGCGAAGCCGACGCATCCTGACTTGCTGGACTGGCTGGCCGCCGACTTCGTCGAGAACGGCTGGTCAATCAAGCGGCTCCACCGCACGATCATGTCCTCGCAGGCATACCAGCAGGCCTCGGAGCGGGCGGACATCGAGCAGGTGCGCACCAAGGATCCGCAGAATCGCTTGCTGGCCTATTTCGAGCCGCGTCGGCTGTCCGCCGAGGAACTGCGAGATTCGGTGCTGCGGGTATCCGGCGAATTGAACCCTGAGCTGGGCGGCGTGCCAGCCATGCCCGAGATCAACATGGAGGTCGCGCTGCAGCCGCGCATGATCCAGTTCTCGATCGCGCCTGCATACCAGCCATCGCCCAAGCCGGCAGAGCGCAACCGCCGCTCCATCTATGCCTATCGCGTCCGGGGTCAGGCCGACCCCCTGATGGAAGTGTTCAACCAGCCCAGCCCGAATGATTCCTGCGAGCGACGGGACGCGTCTTCGGTCAGCCCGCAAGCGCTCACCATGCTGAACTCCGACTACATGACCAATCGTTCGATCGGGTTCGCCCTGCGCTTGGAGCGGGAAGAGGCAGACCTGGAGAGCAGGCTGGAACGCGCCTACCGGCTAGCGTTTTCCCGGTCGCCCGAGCCGGGCATGACCGCCAAGTTCGCCGAGTACGTGGCCGCCATGGAAGCGCACCACCGTTCGAAATCGCCGCGCGCGGAGACGTATCCGACCCGCATCACGCGCTCTCTGGTCGAGGAGTTCACAGGCGCGCCGTTCGAGTATCAGGAGTGGCTGCCGGTCTACGAGGACTACCATCCGGACACTCGCGCTTGGGACGTCGGTCCGTCGACACGGGCGCTTGCCGATTTCTGCCTGCTGTTGTTCAATAGCAATGAGTTCGCGTATGTCTACTAGGTCTGTAGCGTTCCAGCGCGGCCAGCTCGCCTTGGGAGATCGACGCGAGCACGTGCGGCTGGGACGGCGGGAACTGCTCTTCGGGCTGGGGGCGTCGGCAGGGTCGCTGGCCTTCACCAGTCTGCTTGCAGGGGAGTCCGCCTCGACGGCAGGGCCGTTGGCCCCCAAAGAGCCGATGCTGCCCGCCAAGGCCAAGGCCTGCATCTTCCTGGTTCTGGAGGGCGGGCCGGGGCACATGGACACGTTCGACCCGAAGCCCAAGTTGCGGGACTTGCACTTGACGGAGTCGGTCCGCGATCCGAACCAAGTGCTGGTTGAAGTCACTGCCAAGACCTATTACGTCGGAAGCCCGTTCGGTTTTCGGAAGGTCGGCAAGTCCGGCATAGAAATGTGCGACCGCTTCGTGCACATGGCGGATCCGGACGTCGCCGACGAGCTGTGCGTTTACCGGGGCTGCCAGGCCCAATCGGTGAATCACCCGGACGCTCTCTTCCACCTCAACACCGGCAGCACGCTGGGGGCAGACCCCGGTGTCGGAGCGTGGGTGACCTACGGGCTGGGCAGTTTCAACCAAAACGTTCCCGGCTATGTGGTCATGACCGAGCTCGCATTTCCGCAGGGCGGAGCGGGGAATTGGTCGAACGGGTTTCTGCCGGCCCACTACCAAGGCACGCTGCTGCGCTCCAGCGGATCGCCGGTGCTGGATCTGGAGCCACCCCAGTGGAAGACCCGCGAGCAGCAGCGCCGGAGCCTGGACCTGCTGGCCGACATCAATCGCAGGCATGCCGAGCGCCGGCCGTCGCATGACGAGTTGGCCGCCCGCATGGAGAGCTACGAACTCGCCTACCGCATGCAGGCCGAAGTGCCCGATATCGTCGACCTGAGCCGCGAGTCCGAGGCGACGCGGGATGCCTATGGACTGAATGCGGAGGCGTCGCGGTCGTTCGGGCGGCAGTGCTTGCTGGCACGGCGCTTGGTCGAGCAAGGGGTGCGCTTCGTGCAGATCTTTTCCGGCGGCTGGGACAGCCACGACTTCCTCGAGCGCAACCACGCGGCCCGCATCGAGAGCGTCGACAAGCCGATTGCCGCGCTCATTCGCGACCTCAGGCAGCGCGGCATGCTGGATGAAACCTTGGTGGTCTGCTCCGGCGAATTTGGCAGGACCCCGGATAACAACCGGCGCGGCGGAGTGGACCCCAACGGGCGCGGCCACAACGCTGATGCGATGGCGGTCCTGATGGCCGGGGGCGGCACGCCCGCCGGCACTGTCGTGGGGGCGACCGACGAAGTGGGCAACCGCGCGGTCGAAGTTGTCCACCCGTTGAAGGACCTGCACGTGACTTGGCTGCGGCTGATGGGCCTGGACGACAACCGCCTCACCTACTTTCACGGAGGGCGCTTCAAGCAGCTCTCGCAAGTGGGCGGCCAGCTCATCCCCGAACTGATCGCCTGACGCCTGCCGCGCCTCAAGGCCCTTGGCGGGTTTCCCGCAAGAAGGCTTTCCACGTCACGGCGTCGCCGTGAATCGGGGCGATCAGCAGCGGATCGATCTCGTTCTGCGTGACGTTGTTGAGCAAGGCGGTTTCCGCGGCGGTGGGCCGGGCGCGGCTGGCGGGCAGCAGCCCCGGGTCGTACAGGTCGGCTTCGATCAGGATGCGCTCCTGCGGCAGGTACGCCATGAGCATTCCCTCCACATGGATGCCGAGGCCTTGGACGTAATAGATCTCGAGATAGCGCCGGCCATCGCCGAGGATGTATTTCTCGTCGACGTCCTCCATCGTGTAGCCCTCTGAGATCTCTGTCGGCGGGTACAACGAGACCATGTCCGGCTCCAGCATGCGGGGCACGTAGTTCAGCAGCTCGGCCTCGTAGAACATGCGGTTGCGCTGGTGCGTGAGGATGGTCGCGCCTACGTGCAGATACGTCCTGAGGCCGCCCAGGTGGTCGTAGTGGTCATGGGTGTTGACGAGGTAGCGAATCGGCTTGTCCGGGACCAGCTCGACGATCTTGTCGATCACCGCCAGCGAGCGCCGCTCGTCGAGGGGGGCCTCGATCACGGCCACGAAGTTCGCGAATTCGACAGCCACGCTGTTGTGCGTGCCGCCGCCCAGCAGCCACACGCCGGCGGCTAGTTCCTCCGGCACCACGCGCTGGTCGGGCATGACCGCCTGGCGCACGTGCTGCGGGACTGCCGTCGGTTCGCAGGAGTTTGCCTCCATCACGGGAAAGCTCCCGCCGAAGCTGTTGTGGCCACCGGTGAGCACCGGCACCTTCCGCTCGTCGTCCCAGCCGTCGTGGTGGTGCCAGCCCGCCGGGAAGACGATGCCGTCGCCGAGGTCCTGCCACTGGGTGAACTCGTGCTCGTAGTTCATATCACCCAGCACCGGGTGCGGCACCCGCGTTTGGGTCCGTTGGACGATGTTTCCGGCCCGCACCGTGGCGTTGACGCGGTACTTGCCCAGCACGGTCGCCGAGACGACCATCACCTTGGCGATCCCGCCTGTCGTGGCTCCGTCCCGCCCGCTCTCGCCAAGTTCCCAGCGCCAGATTGCGGTGGGCTCGGCGCCAGGCATCCGCGCCGCCCTGACGAAGCCGTGCGGGGTCATCCAGATGTCGAGCTGCCAGAGTGCGGCGCTCTCCGGGGCTGCCACCGCCTTCGCTGACCCGTCGACGTGCCAGGCATGCTCGCCGCTGACTGCAAAGGTCTGGCGTTCGTGCTGCTGCAGCTGCGTCCCGCCCTTCCAACCCGGACCGTATTTCCACGAAGCGGGGTTGAGGCCTGGCTTGCGGGAGAAGCGCTCGACCGAAGTGCCGCTCTCGAAGTCGATGACGCGCGAATAGTCTTGCAGGGGCTCGCCTCGCGGCCAGTCCGTGTTTTGCGTCATGTTCTGCCCCACCATGCCCGCGTAGCCCTCGCCGGCGAAGCTGACGCACCGCAGCCGATCGACTCCCATGGCTGCGGCGGCTGCGTCAAGGACGGGAATGGGGTCGATGTGCCCGGGCGGCAGGCCTTGCGGTGCGCCAGGAGCCGCCAGCAGGGCGAGGCCCAAGATTGAGGCTGTTGCTAAGGATCGGTACACGGTAAGCCCCTCCGACTTACGCAGGCACATTTCTAGTCGGAACGTGAGACGACCAAGAAATACGCTTGCATGTTTCTGGCTTGGCCTAGATCTGAACTACAGTAGCGTAAGGTCGCAGTCGACGCTGTCTTTTCCATACCATTCGATGAACCAGCAACGACTTGGATAGTGCCGTGACGGGTAGTTCGAGACCTTGAAGCGGAAGCCATATTCGCTCGCGAACTCGTTTAGGCTTTCGATTTCTTTAGTCAAGAGCCACGGATACGGCTGCGACACTGCAACTATCGGTGTGCCATTGCGCACCCAAATCGAGGCATGATCCCATGCCGGTGGCGTTGCGGGCCAATCGCGAGGCGGCGACATCCCATACGTTCCCTTTGGAGAAACTCCACCAACAATCGGCCACCAGTGGGCCCTTCTTGTGGCTTTTGTGACTCCGAGGTGATTGGCCCACATGCGTTGGAGTTCGAGCCTCTTCCGTTTGTCATTGGGGGTGCTGATCGCCGCTCGCTTGTCGTCGCTCAGATTCCGCTCGCTCAGTACCAGTTCTTCGCAACTATCCGAGAATTCCGCCAAGAAATCCATTTGGCCACGCGAGAGTGGCGACGCAAGAGTCAATGGAGCGCCTTTGACCAACATGGTCGTTCCCCTATCCTTCGACCGGCAACTCTTGGTTTGTGTAAGGAGTTACTGGCACCTATTTCTTCTTTGGGGCAGGCCGTGGACTAGGCCGAGGTCTCGGCGGCGTCGTGGGTTTGGGGCTTCCACTGTTATGTACGTTGGACACCTTTATCGAAGAGGATTTTTTGCCTGGCGGCGCGGCAGACGGGTGTTGGAAGTGGGGCAGAATGCCCAGGGCCGCGCCGCTGGGCAAAGAATCAGATGGGCTAAACCGCCGGCTGAGAAGTGCGGTATGGCGATTGCTTGAACGCGGGCTGTGCGCAGAGGTCTGCGACCGGCGTCGGCAGACGGCCTGGGCGCGGTAATAGCGTCCGCGAAAGGGCTGGACGAGCGTTTTGGCAGCGGTCTTGAGGGCCCGCGGCGCGATGCGGCAGTGGGAACGGCAGGGCGGACGCAGCGTTCCCGGAACGGCGGCGCAAGCGCCGCGTCGGCGGAGCGAATTGTGTCGGGCGCAAGCGTCTCACGAAGTGTCATCCAGGGGCGGTGGCTCGCTTCCCGGCTGGAGGGTTTCGACCGTCTCCATCGTGCCGCGGCCGCAGCTGGGGCAAGTGCGCAGCGATTGGCCCGTGAGGGCTTCGAAGCGGTCGCGGTAGTCGGCGGGCGGCTCGCTGTCGGCGTCGGCCGGGGGCATCTGCAGCAGCCGCTGGCAGAGGGCGAGTTGCTGCTGGCGGCGGGGCCCGGCGAAGAGTCCGAAGTGCCGGATGCGGTGGAAGCGCGGCGGCAGCGTGTGCAGCAGGAAGCGGCGGATGAACTCCGCCGCGGGCAGCGCCATGGTCTTCCAGCGGTGCTGCTGGCGGTAGTCCTTCCAGCGGAAGCGGACCGTGCCGTCGTCGATCGCCAGGATGCGCTCGTTAGAGATGGCCACGCGGTGGGTGTAGCGGCCGAGATAGTCGAGCACGCGGGCGGGGCCGTCGAAGGGGGCCTTGGCGTAGACCACCCACTGGCAGCGGCGCAGCGGTCGCAGCCAGCGCGCGAAGGCGTGTGGGTCGGCCAGAGGCTCGAGTGCGCCGCCGAGACACAGGCGGCCGTGGCGGAATTCGCGCTCGAGCCCCTGCAAGAAGAGCGTGCGGAAGCGCCGCGACAGGACCCTCACGGGCAGGAAGAAGCCGGGTCGGCAGGCGATCCAGCGGTCGCGTTCGGGTGCGAGGCCGCCGCCGGGGACGACGCAGTGCAGGTGGGGGTGGTAGGCCATAGGCGTTAACTTGTTCTCCTCCGATTGTGTAGAATGGAGGCATGGAGCAGAAAGATCTCCCCGCGATGAGAGAGGACTGGCCGCTGCTGGTGTCGTTCCTGCCGGAAGACTGGTCTGAGCTAGCAGCGAAGACGGGGGCGCTGAAGGGGCTGCGCAAGGACAAGTCTGCTGAGAACCTGCTGCGGGTACTGCTGCTACATCTGGGCTGTGGGCACTCGTTGCGGGAGACGGCCGTGCGGGCTAGGAAGGCCGGGCTGGCGGAGCTGTCATCGGTGGCAGTGTGGAAGCGACTGAGGAAGTCCCAGCAGTGGCTGCAGGAGCTATGCATCGCACTGTTCCGGGAGCGGGGCGTGGAGTTGGCGGGGCAGGCGGGGTTTCAGGTGCGGGCGATCGACGCGACGACGGTCAAGGAGCCGGGCAAGTCCGGGTCCTTGTGGCGCATTCACTACTCGGTGCGGCTGCCGTCGCTGGCGTGCGACTACTTCAAGCTGACAGAGACGGAGGGGCCCGCGACCGGGGAGTCGTTCCGGCAGTTCCCGATCCGGCAGGGCGACTATGTGCTGGCCGACCGGGGGTATTCGACAGCCGCCGGGATCGGTCATGTGGCGCAAGCCGGAGGCTGGGTCACGGTACGGGTGAACACCGGAGCGCTCGTGTTCCAAGAGCCGGACGGGGGTGGCTTCGACCTGCTGGGCAAGGTTTGCCGTTTGGAGTCCCCACTGACTGCCCGGTCGTGGTCGGCGCAGGTGGTCAGCCCGCAGCAACTGCGGGTGAGCGGGCGGGTCTGTGCGATCCGCAAGACCGAGGAGTCGATTCGGATCGCCCAAGAGGGCATTCGCAAGGAGGCGGCCCGCAAGGGCAGGCAGGTGCAGCCGCAGACTCTAGAGTTTGCCAAGTACGTGATTGTGTTCACGACCTTTCCGGCCGCGGAGTTCCCCGCAGCAGACGTGCTGGAGTGGTATCGGCTGCGGTGGCAAGTTGAGCTGGTGTTCAAGCGCTTCAAGTCGCTGGCCGGGCTGGGGCACCTGCCCAAGCACGACGATGACAGTGCCAAGGCCTGGCTGTACGGCAAGCTGGTCGTGGCCCTGCTGGTCGAAAAGCTGATCGGCCACGCGACCGCCATTTCCCCCTGGGGATACCGCTTGGCGGCACGAGCGGCCGCATAGCGCGTGGCGCGATTTCCATTTCGTGCTGAATCAGATCCGGCGCGCCATCGAGCCGCACTTGCCGCTGACTCAGATGATCGCTGAATGGAACGAGATCTCCGAGGAACTGGCTGACCCTCCCCGGCTCCGCTTGGGCCAATTGGAAGCGCATTTTGATTACACTCAAACAAGTTAACGCCTATGGGGTGGTAGGCGAGGTTCGAGCCCCAGGTGTGCAGCACTGCCAGAAAGCCGATCGCGGCACCGAGGTGCTTGGGGTCGGCGGCGATCTCGCCCAGGCTGCGGGCGGCGGCGCGGAAGAGCAGGCCGTACAGCAGGCGGCGGTTCTGCAGCGCGAGCGCGGCGATCTCGGCGGGCAGGGTGAACACGACATGGAAGTACTCGCAGTCGAGCAACTCGGAACGGCGCTGGGCGAGCCACTCGTCGCGGGCGGGACCCTGGCACTTGGGGCAGTGGCGGTTGCGGCAGGAGCGGTAGCAGACACGGCGGTGCCCGCAATCGCTGCACTGTTCCACGAAGCCGCCGAGGGCGGCGCTGCGGCACTGCTCGACGGCCGCCATCACCTTGCGCTGCAGGGCGGTGAGGGAGTCCCCGCAGCGGCTGCGGAAGTCTCCCCCGTAGCGGCGGAAGATGTCGGCGACCTCGAGCCGCGGGCGGCTCACCGCTCCGCCCGCAGGGCCGCGGCGGCTTGCGGACGGGGCAGTAGGTCGAGCGGGCTGGTCGCGGAGCAGACCCGCGAGCGAGCGACCGGCAGGTAGCGGGCGGTGGTGGCGAGGCTGCGGTGGCCGAGCAGCATCTGGATGGTGCGCACATCGACGCCGTTCTCCAGCAGATGGATGGCGAAGCCGTGCCTAAACGAGTGCGGAGTGAGGTGTTTGTCGATGCCGGCCCGTTCGCGGGCCTTTTGGCAGGCCCGCGCCACAGTGTGGCGATTGAGGTGGGAGCCGGGCAGCAGGCCCGGGAACAGCCACTGGCCCGCGGGCCGGGTGCGCCGCCAGTGGTCGCGCAGGATCTCCAGCAGCCGCTGCGAGAGCATCGTGTAGCGGTCCTTGGCGCCCTTGCCCTGCTCGACGCGGATGACCATGCGCGCCGAGTCGATGTCACGCGGGCGCAGGCTGACTGCTTCGGAGACGCGCAGGCCCGCCGCGTAGCAGGCGGTCAGCACGGCGCGGTTGGAACTGGGTCTGACGGCGGCGAGGAAGCGGACGGCCTCCTCGGGGCTGGGCACGACCGGCAGCGTGCTCGGCTGCTTGGGTGCGGGCAGGATCTCGCGGATGTCCCAGTCCCGGCCCAAGGTGACTCCGTAGAGGAAGCGCAGGGCGGAGACGGCGACGCCGATCGAGCTGGGAGCGAGCCGCTTCTCGGCGGCGAGGAAGAGTTGGTAGTCGCGGATCTGCTCGGGGCCGAGCCGTTCCGGGGACTGGTGGAAGTGGTTGGCGAAGCGCGTCACCTGGTCGAGGTAGCTCTGCTGCGTGCAGGGCGACAGGTTGCGGATCAGCATGTCCTCCGTCATGCGACGGCGAAGTGGTGTCATGGGAAGCCTCCTTGGCGGTTACGAATGGGATGAGCTGCCAGCGGCAGCAGGCCCATGCTTCCGCCTCGGCAGCTTCCGCGCAAGTCGGCGCTGGGAAACTGGCCCTTGCTGACGAACCTGTCGAAGGGGGATAACGCGCTATCGATCAGCCACCGATACCGCGCAGCGGTTTAGTCCATTAGGCATTCTGCGGTTCCTCTCTCGCCTTTAGGAGCACTCTGTTTGCAGCCTCCCAACACTTAGTATTCAAAGTCTCATCAACGATGACTCGCGCAGTGCCAGCCCGGCTGACTGTCTCGATCGTACGGTTGGCAAGGTAGGCTAGCTTCTCCCGTGCATCGGATTCGGCGATCTCATCACGGTTGATCGAGTGGAATAGTTCCCTCTGCTCGACCTCCAATCTCTCACAGTCAACGCTGATGCCATGCAAAAGAGCCGCCTTGCTTGCATGACCGCTCATATAGTCCCAAGCAACACAGGCTGCCGTTACCAGAGCCCCAATCAGAACAACCCACAACGGTGGGCTGTAGACGCTCGCCACGGCTGGCACCGCCATAGACAGAAAAAAGACTGCGAATTGCGATATGGAGTGCTTTCGCTGATTCCGGCTTGCAAGCTCTCCGTAATAGCGAACATGCTTGTCGAGTTCAAGAAGCTCGCTCCAAGCGTAGTCTTTGACCTCTTCGCTGATCATCAGCTCTCTGATCCTCAGGCCTTATGCTACCTCAAGCCGAATCGGTGCGATTGAAGCAGGCACATTTCTTGGTCCGGAATGGAGACGACCGCTGCGATGGACCCTTACGCCCGGGCATACACTATCGGAGTGCCCGTTCAGCCTGATCGTCGAGAGTTCTTGGCATCGCTTGCCGCCGGAGTCGGACTGTCGGCGTGCGGCACGGAGTCGGCGTCCACCAGCTTGGAACTGTGGTACGAACAGCCTGCCGAGCGTTGGGTAGAGGCCCTGCCAGTGGGCAACGGGCGCCTCGGGGCAATGGTCTTCGGCGGTACGGCCAACGAGCGCATCCAGTTCAACGAAGACACCCTCTGGCAGGGGGAACCGCACAGCTACGCCAATCCGGGCGCGCACCGCTGGCTCGACAGACTTCGATCCTTGCTATTCAAGGGCAAGCAAGCCGTGGCGGAAGAACTGGCGATGGAGCGCTTCATGAGCGTTCCGCTTCGCCAGAAGCCGTATCAGTCCTTCGCCGACCTGTTGATCGAGCGCACGGGCCCCGACGCGGCGGCGGTGACCGGCTACCGCCGCTCGCTCGACATTGAGAACGCGGTCGCGCACGTCCAATTTTCGGCCGATGGCATCCAGCACTCGCAAGAAGTCTTCGCCAGCTTTCCCAAGCAGGTGCTCGCAGTCAGGCTCGCCGCCAGCGGAACGGGCAACTTGTCGTTTGCCGTTGGGTTCGGCACCTCCCATCCATCCCAGGTCAGTACAGAGGCGGGCGGCGACCTGCGCCTGAGCGGGCGGGTCGAGGGCGGCGCGATCCGGTTCGAGGCGCGGCTCGCGGTGCAGACGGACGGCGCGGTCTCCAGCGACGGAGAGCGGTTGCGCGTGCAAGGCGCCAGCGAGGCCACCTTGCTGCTTGCCGGCGCGACGAACTTCGTCAACTTCCGCGACGTCAGCGGAGATCCCGCGGAGCGGAACGCAGCTGTGCTGGCCGAGGCAGCGCCCGTGCCGTACCGAGCATTGCGCGATGAGAATTCGGACAGCCATCGCCAACTGTTCCAGCGCGTGCGCTTGGACCTGGGCGCGAGCGAGGCAGCCGCGGAACCGACCGACGTGCGCATCGAGCGCTTCGCCTCCCGGCCGGATCCCCACCTGGTGACGTTGCTGTTCCAGTATGGTCGCTACCTGCTGATCTCTTCCAGCCGCGGCCGGTGCCAGCCGGCGAACCTGCAAGGCCTGTGGAACGATCTGGACCAGCCGCCGTGGGACAGCAAGTACACGGTCAATATCAACACCGAGATGAATTACTGGCCGGCCGAATCGACCGGCCTCCCCGAGACACATGAACCGCTCTTCGCGGCCTTGCGCGAGATTGCCGTCTCGGGCGCAGAAACGGCGCGCGAGCACTACCGCGCAAGGGGGTGGGTGCTGCACCACAATTTCGATCTCTGGCGCGGCACGGCGCCGATCAATCACTCCAACCACGGCATCTGGCCGACCGGCGGGGCCTGGCTGTGCCAGGACCTGTGGCAGCACTACTTGTATGGCGGTGACGAGGAGTTCCTGCGCGAGACCGCTTACCCCCTGATGAAGGGCGCGTCGGAGTTCTTCCTCGACGCGCTGGTCGAATCGCCGGACGGGCAATGGCTGATCTCGGGGCCGAGCAATTCCCCGGAGAACGGAGGGCTCGTGATGGGCCCCACCATGGACCACCAGATCGTCCGCAACCTGCTCGGCAACACGATCTCGGCGGCCACGGTTCTGGACTTGGACTCGGACTTCAGGGAAGAGCTGCGGCAGGTGCGCGAACGCATCGCGCCGAACCGCATCGGCCGCTTGGGGCAGTTGCAGGAGTGGCTGGAAGACATCGACGACCCCGCCAACCAGCACCGTCACGTCTCGCACCTGTTCGGCCTCCACCCCGGTGTTGAGATCACGCCTTTCGGGACGCCGGACCTGTTCGCCGCGGCTCGCAAGTCCCTTGAGTTCCGGGGTGACGGAGCGACCGGCTGGTCGATGGGCTGGAAGGTGAACTTCTGGGCTCGGTTCCTCGATGGCGACCACGCCTTCAAGATCCTCGCGGGCCTGCTGGCTCCGGTGCCGGACGAGATGACGCGACGCTTGGACGGACGGCGAGGCGGCCTGTACCCCAACCTGTTCGATGCTCACCCCCCGTTCCAGATCGATGGCAATTTCGGCGCGACTGCGGGCATTGCCGAGATGCTGCTGCAGAGCCACGACCCGCACGGCAAGCCGCTGGAAGATAGTTCCGTGCAGTCAGGGGAGAGTGGTTTCCTGCACTTGCTGCCCGCCCTGCCAAGCGCCCTTGCGAGCGGCAAGGTCGCGGGCTTGCGCGCCCGGGGAGGATTCACCGTGGATCTCGAATGGCGCGAAATGCGGCTCGTCCGGGCTCGGGTTCAGTCGCACCTAGGCAAGCCCTTCATGGTGCGCTACGGCGAGACCGAGCTGCGGGCGCAAGTGCCGCCTGGGCAGACGCTGGAATTGGACGCGGCGGATCTGGCCGACGCCCAGGCTGCGTAGCTCGGAAGCTGTCCACTCACTTCGGGCGCTCTCGCTCCCGCTTTCGAAATAGCCACAAGCATGCCAGCGAGGCGAGGGCGGCCACGAAGAAGCCTGCAACGGCGTCCACCGCGTAGTGGTAGCGTCCGTAGACGGTGGCCAGAGCGATGCCTGTCGCGACAACGATCAGCGCGACCCCGTAGCGCTTGCGTTCGGGGAGGGCCAGCAGCAGGCCGATTCCGACGCCCGCCGCCGAGGCCACGTGTCCGCTCGGAAAGACGCTGGTGTGGATGCCACCCATGCCCAAAATCCACCAATTCAATTGCCGGAAGACCGTATCGAAGCTGCTGGACAACTCCTCCGGAAAGATCGTGCGCGGCGGCTCGGACGGGAAGAACGGGTACAGGGCATAGGCCGACACCGCCGAAGCGGCGAAGCAGGCCAGCAAGCGGTCAGCCCGGTCGAGCCGACGGCACGCGGAGAGGATGATCAAGCCGGCTGGCGCCATGGCGTAGGTCAGCAGGTACAGCAATTCCAACAGGCTCGGCAGGACGGGTCCCAGCGATTCGATCGCTCGGGTCAGTCCCCAGTCGGCAAGCAGGAGCTGGTCCCAGTACACCCAGCTGCGTTCCAGGGCGTGGTCTGGCTGCGGCTGGGCGAACCAGCCGATTTGCTTGTAGGCCAACAGGACGCCGGCCAGGGGCAGCGTGTGGCGCAGGATCTCCGGCACCAAGCGGAGCGGGAACCGACCCAGGTAGTGCAACGCCGCAAGGGCCGCCAAGCTGGCGCCGAGCACTTGGAGCCGACTCGTCAGCTCTAGCGGGAATAGGAACGAAAGCGCGGCCGTGTAGGCGAAGTAGCCTGCGAGGATCAGTTCTGCCAGTCTCGGGCGGTTGTCTTTCGCGAACAGGAACATCGGGTCGGGGATCTCCGCTGGCTGCAAGTCGGTTGAACGCGATGTCGTCAGGCCGCGCGATCGTGGCGCTTCGTCATTTCCTTGCTACCCGGCTGTGGGATGCCCCCAGCGGGTTTCGCATCGGGCCTGCGGTGTGGGACGTTTCGAGGTGCCCGGTCCGTTTCCTTGATGTTAAGTAGTTGATTATGGAGAAGTTATAGGATAACGATGGGGCCGCTGGTGGAACCGGGCCTAGGCGTATCTGTTTCGCGGTCGTTTCTTGAATCAGTGCATCCACATTCACCGTCGACCTTGTCCGGTATTTGCAGCAGACTGCGCCAGCGCCAAAGCGTGGGATGTCTTGAGTGGTCGACCGTGCGAATTTGTTTCGCGAGGGCATGTGGGGTTGCCAGCCTGCCGTCCGCGAGTGGGGGTCAATCACTCACAGAGAGGCTGGCTTGTGCGGGCTTTGTGGAATGCCGGACACACCCAATTGTCGATCGGATCCTTCACGGAACGGTGCGGGTTCGAATCCCGCCATCACCACACTAGCGGTCTCACGCTATGCCCTCCGCCCTCAGACGCCCGCGGAGAGTCCGCATGGCGGTGTCAGCGGTTGCACGCGTGTGTCTCTCGGTCGTGCACCTGCAAGAGAAGCTCAAGCCGGAGTCGGTCTCGCCCTTGACCTCCCAGCACGGCGCCTTGCCTGGCAGCTTGTTCACGCGGATCCGACCGAGGTGATCGAGGAACGTGATAATCCGTGTTCCTTCTAGCATTTGACTTCCTCCTCTACCAACTACAACGTTTGAGGCGGCTGCTTTGTCACAACTTTTTTTGGGCCTCTCCTTGACACACTCTGTTGACTCCAAGCCCCAGGCGGATCCTGAGCTTGCGCTCGATAGTTCTTACGGCCCGGTTCAGGACGGTAGTAACGTTACTGCTCGTGATTCCGAGTCGCTCGGCCGTCTCCGTCGTGGAGAGTTCTTCTTTCATGCGCAGTTCGTAAACCCGACGGTACGTCTCAGGGAGCATCGCGACCACCGCCCGAAGCAGTTCGAGCAGCTCTCGCTCTTGCGCTGCTACCTCCGGGCTCTGTCCCGATTCGAATCTTTCCGCACTCTCGAGGGGTACTTCCTTACGGTTGCGCTCCTGTCGCTGAAGATCTCTAATGCTGTTGGCAACGACTTTGGCGACCCAAGGGCAGGCCGTTGGCCCCCCCAAGCTGAGGTTGGTAGCCTGCAGGATCTTGATCCAACTGATTTGCAGGGCGTCCTTTGCAATCTCATCATCTCTAGCGATGCGATTGGCCATTGGGGCGAATCGGCGCGTGCAGCATGCGATCCATTCGCCTTTGGCCCTGTCGCTTTCAAGTAGTAGCGGACAGGCTTGGGCTGCGCGCTTGAGTGAGGGAGTGGGAAGAACGACAAAGCCAGGTGGTTTCTCGATGCTCACTCTGACATTAGACTTCATCGGACAATCGCTTGGCTAATCCGAGGAATTGAAGGTAGTTCCGCCGAATCAACCGTTATCCCACTGGAAACAGCTCGCTCGGGATTGACGCCCAATAGGGCTTCCGCGTGCAAGGCGGTGGGCCTGGCCAGCAGCTGGAATTCGTTGTGGTTGTTGCCGGGAAGCGTCACCTGATTCAGTGTCAAGGATTCCAGATGTTTCAGCAGCGTCTGCAGGCTCTCCACGGACAAGCCCTCCGGGTCTGCTCGGTCTCCGCCTTGACCTAGGCTTCGGGCGAGACCGGCGCCAGCTGGACCAAGGCCTCCCGTCGCGTCGCAGCCGCCGTGCGTCGTGCCGTCGGACTCAGGCCGAACTCATGCGCTTTTGGATCTCCTCCAGCGGCGCCCCTTTAGTCTCGGGCATCACTTTCAGTACCCACAACAGCTGCAGCACCATCATGCTCGAGTAGAACGCGAAAGTGTGCCCGCCGGAGATGTCGGCGATGACGGGGAACGTCCACGAGATCGCCGCCGCGAAGACCCAGTGCGTGAAGCTGCCCAGCGCCTGCCCCTGTGCGCGCACACGATTGGGGAAGATCTCGCTGAGGTAGACCCAGATCACCGAGCCCTGCCCGAATGCGTGCGACGCGATGAACACCATCAGGCTGACCAGCACCACAGTGCCCCCGACGTCGGTGAAGTCCGTGCCATAGCGGTAAAACGCTGCCGCGGTCGCCGCTAGGCTCACGATGTAGCCGATCGATCCGACAACCATGATCTTGCGGCGGCCGATCTTGTCGATCACCAGTAGCGCGATCAACGTGAAGACGAGGTTGGTGCAGCCCACGGCGACGGCTTGGGCCAGCGACGAATCCGTGCCCGCGCCGGCCATGCGGAAGATGTGGGGCGCGTAGTACATCAGCGCGTTGATGCCCGACAGCTGATTGAAGGTCGCGATGGCAACGGCCAGCTTGACGGGTCGGCTGTACTTACGCTGCAGCAGGGGCTCATTGACGTTCTGCGAGGTCTCCGCGAGCGATTCCTCGATCTCGCTCAGCTCGCCCTGCACGTCCCCGGCACCGACCATTTCCAGCACCAGGGCGGCCGCGGCGCTATTCCCTTGGGCAACCAGCCAGCGCGGGCTGCGCGGCGTGCCGAACATCAGGACGAGAAAGATCACGGCGGGCAGCGCCTCGATCCCGAACATCACGCGCCACTCGATCGCTCCGTACTGCATCTGGGCCACGCCGTAGTTCGACAAGTAGGCCAGCAGGATCCCCAGCACGATGTTGAACTGCGTGATCGCCACGAGTCGGCCGCGGAAGCGCGGCGGCGAGATCTCGGCGATGTACATCGGGGCGACCACTGAAGAGGCCCCGACGCCTAGGCCGCCCAGCCAACGGAAGACCAGAAACGAAATCCAGTCCCACGCGAAGGCGCTGCCGACCGCTGAGACGAGGTAAAGGACCGCGATCCACACCAACGTGCTGCGGCGCCCGATCCGGTCTGCCGGATGACCGGCAAAGAGGGCTCCCAGGATCGTGCCGATCAGGGCACTGGCTACAGTGAAGCCGAGTCCGACGCCCTCGAGGCCGAAGACCTCCCGGAGCTGGTCCGTCGTGCCGGAAATGACGGCCGTGTCGAAGCCGAAGAGCAAGCCGCCTAGGGCGGCAATAATCGAGCAGCGAAGCAGAGTCGCATTCATGGTGTTTTACTAAACCCTAGGGGGACAGGTCGGCCGCGAGAGCGGCAGAGCGATCGTATAGCATCGCACAGTCGGCCGGCCCAAGGCTCCGGGCGCGCCGGCCCGAGCGTTTCAACCCAGCGTCCATGTCCGACTGCAGCCCGATTCGAGCCAGTACGACATTCGGCGCGCCAGGACTCCGCCGGTGGACGCGACTCCGCCTGACCTTGGCGGCCCTGTTGGCGCTGGCGGGCGCAGCCCCTGCCGCGGCCCAAGCCCAGTTGTTGCCGGCTGCTGATGCGCCGACCGAGTACACGGTCCTTCTGGACGCGCCGTCGGTTGGCGAGCAGTTGCGGGAATCTAAGTCCGCGCGCTCGCAACAGCCGCAGCGGAGGTCCGCGACGAGCGTCAGCCTGATGCGCCGTGCCGTGGCGCGCCGCCAAGATCCCGTCAAGACGGCGATCGAAGCACTCGGCGTCGAGGTGTTGGGATCGGTGAGCAATGTCCTCAACGCGGTGTTCGTGCGAGCGACGCCGGAGCAGACAAGAGCGATTGCAGCCCTGCCCGGCGTGCGCGACGTGGTGCGAGGGCGGCGGTACCAGCCGATGCTCAGGTCGGTGGCGAAGATCGTGCATGCGTCCACCGCATACGTGCGTCCGGTGGGGCACCAACTGTTCGGCGAGGGCTTGAAGATTGCCGTCATTGATTCGGGACTGGACTTCGACCACGAAGCCTTCAGCGATTCCAGCCTGCCCTTGCTTGACGGCTACCCGCTGGGAGACCCGCTCTACCTGCACTTGGCGAACACCAAGGTGATCGCCGTGCGCAGCTACGTCGAGTCGCTGGTCTCGCGCGATCCCGCCAGCTCCACGCCCGACGATCCCTCGCCGAACGATCTGAGCGGCCACGGCACCGCCGTCGCGATGATCGCCGCGGGGCGGCGCGTCCAGACTCCGCTCGGAGCGGCCATGGGCATAGCCCCCAAGGCACGCTTGGGCGTGTACAAGGTCTTCGGCTCTCCCGGGCTGAACTACTACACCGCAGATCATGTGGTGATCGCCGCGATCGACGACGCCGTGGCTGACGGGATGGACATTCTCAACCTGAGCCTTGGCAATCCAGAGTTCTACCCGTGGGACGCCACCGGCCGCGATTGTGGCAGGAGCTCGTCGAGTGCGTCCTGCAACCCGATTTCGATGGCGGCGCACAGCGCCGTGCATGACTTCGGACGCGTGGTCGTGGCTGCGGCCGGCAACCACGGCCTGCGCGGCTCGCACACCGTGCCCGCCCTGAGCACGCTCCTGTCGCCCGCCAACACCCCGTCGGTGATCACCGTCGGGGGAACCGGCAACTCCTCGTCGCGCCATGTCTCTGTCCGCGTCGGTGACCACGAGTTCGTCGCCGAATCCGGCACCGGGCCGGACGCCGCGGGCCCGCTGACCGCGCCTGCCGTGAGCACGTCCGACTTGGACAACCCGCTGGGCTGCGATCCCTACGGAGCGCAGGCGCTCGCGGGTCGAATCGCAGTCATCGAACGCGGCACCTGCTTTTTCCGGGACAAGGTAGAGCACGCCGACGCGGCGGGTGCCAGCGGCGTGCTGGTCACCAACCACGAGGGCGACGACTTGCTCACCATGGGGCTGCTCGAACGCACCGATATCCCGGCGTTCTTGGTGGGCAGGAGCGCCGGCGAGGAAATCCGGGAACTGTTGGCCGACCCGATGGCTTCGCTCACGCTCGACCCCGTTCCGGTCGATACCGAGCGCGAGTGGGCGTTCGTATCGCCGCAGAGCTCTCGCGGGCCGAACCTGGCCCTTCAGCCGAAGCCCGACCTGGTCGCGCCGGGGCAATCCGTGTACACGGCAGCGCCGCGCTATAACGACGAGGGGGTCCTGTTCGCCTCGAGCGGTTTTCGAGAGGTGAGCGGCACCAGTTTCGCGGCTCCGGTCGTTTCGGGATCTGCCGCGCTCGTTTGGCAGGCGTTTCCGTCGCTGACGGCGCGGCAGGTGGCTTCTGCGTTGATCAACACTGCCAGTCCCTTGTTGCAGGAGAGCGGGGAACGGGAGCGCCTGTCGGCTGCAGGCGCGGGCGTGCTGGACCTGTCCGGGGCGCTGCGGCCCAACGCCACGGCGGTGCCTCCGTCGATCGCGTTCGGTTCCGTGCGGGATGTCTTGTTCCCGGTCAGGCGGCAGGTTGTGATTTCCAATCGGTGGCGCGGCCCGCAGGCCTTCGTGCTCAGGGTCGAGCCGCGCCGGCCGAACGCGGATGCCCGCGTGACGATCAACGGCCGAAGCGCCTACGCGGTCACGCTGGCGGCCGGGCAGACCGAAGGCATCGAGGTACGTCTGGAAGGGACTGCTCCCCAGCCCGGCGCGTACGAGGGCCGCCTGCGGCTGACCAGCCTGAGCGGGCTGGGCGAGCTCTCGATCCCCTACCTGTACCTTGTCGGCGACAACGAGCCGGCGAACGCGATTCGACTCCGCGGGCACTTTGCCACTGGGATCGCCGGCGAGGCGGCAAGAGAGTCGGTCTTGGCGCGCGTGCTGGATCAGTACGGAGTGCCGGTCACGGACAGGGAAGTTGAATTCGTTGGTTCCGACCCGTCGATGGCCGTGGTGAGCCGGTCCCCGAGGTCTGGCTCTACCGGCCTGATCCACGCAAGCGTGCGATACAGCGGCGATCCGGGGACGCAAGTCGTCACCGCGCGAATCGGAAACCTGGAGATTCCGTTCGAATACGAAGCCGTCGAGACACGGCCTGAGATCGTCTCGATCGCTAACAGCGCGACTCTCGACGAAGAGGTCGGGGTCGTGGCCGGCTCGATGGCAACGATCAGCGGCTCCGATTTCGCGGCTCACTCCTCTGGCGCGTGGCCTTCCCCGCAGGTCAGGCCGCTACCGCTCACGCGCAAGGGCGCCACGGTTTCGTTCGACGGCTTGCGGCGCGAGTTCAGCGTGGCCGGGCCGATCTATTCGATCACCCCCAGCACCGTGACCGTCCAGGTGCCGTGGGAGGCGGCAGGTGCTTCGCACTCCTATCTCAAGGTCCGCAACGGGAATCCGTCGGAGTACTTCGTCATCCAGCTTGCCGAAGTCGCGCCAGGCATCTTCCAATACGAGTCCGGCCAGCGTTCGTACGCGCTGGCCTTGCACGCGGACAGCTCGGCGGTGACGGCTGAATCTCCCGCCGCCAGAGGTGCTGTGGTGAGCATAGCGATGACCGGAAACGGCCCGGTAGCGACGCCGCCGAGGACAGGCTCGGCCGGCGGCTTCTCCAACGAGACCGTGACCACGCCGACCGCCTGGATCGGCGACCAGCAGGGGACCGTTGTCTACTCCGGCCTGGACCCCGACCTGGCCGGATTGTACTTGGTGACCGTCCAAGTGCCTCTCAGCGTGGCTCCGGGCGAGCATCTGCTGCGCGTGGAATTCAACGGCGTCGCGAGCAACGAGGCTCTGCTGCCGGTGAACTAGTCGGCCGCTACGGCGAGCCCTCGTCCAGCAGCTCGGCGACTTCCGACAGGTACGGCACTCGCCCGAGCTTGCACAGCAGGGCGCCGGCGGCGCAGCCGAATCGCATGGCGTGGCGTTCGCTCCGGCCCTGGGCTATCGCAAGGGCGAATGCACCATGGAACACGTCGCCCGCGCCGGTGCTATCGGTCACCGTCACCGGAACTGGCGGCACCCGCCCGCCGCTATGCGCCACGCCGCGCTCGCCCAAGGTTACGGCGGCCCACGCCCCGAACCCTTCGATTCGCCGCAGCACCGCCTCCACGCCGCCGCATTTCAGCGCCAAGTCTTCATCAGCGATGACATGCGTGGCCAATTTGGCGATCTCCCAGATTTCGGGACGGTCTTGGTCTAAGTCATGGACGCAGGGAATGCCCAGCTCGCGGGCGCGGGTCACCACGCGCATTCCGCCTTCAGGCCAGCGCCCGTCGATCAACGCAGCGTCCGCCCGCTCGATCGCCGAGTCCGGGATCCAGTCCGCACCCGCCGGCATGCCATCACCGAGATAGGGGAACAGGTAGCGCTCGCCGCCGGGCTCGATGAACACCTCGCAGGTGGGCGTCGTTCCTGGGAACTTGCGATAGCCAGCGGTCTCGACGCCGGCCTCGGAGAGCAGCTGCTCGATGCGCTGGCCCGCGAGATCGTCGCCCCGGCGGCTCCAGAACGAGGCCGTTCCCCCGAGCCGCACCACCGCCACGCCGCCGACCGACGCAGGCCCTCCCAAGGCGTCCCAACGCTTGCTGGCGTTCTCGCGGTGCTGCTTGGGCGGGAACCGCTCGACGCACAGGCGCGTGTCGAGGAAGCCCATGCCGACACACAAGACATGCGGGGGACTGTTACTGGCCATGGCGGGAAGCGGGGCTGGCCCGCGATTCGGAAGTGGCAGTGTAGCGACCTGATCGGGGCCGGCTCAACTCTCCGCCGATGCGGGGCGTTCGGGACGAGCCGCCCGCGCTGCTAGAGCACGACTCCGAAGCGCCCCTTGAGCAGGTAGGCCGCCAGGATCGAGATCACCAGGAACCAGACCACCCAGTGCGTCTCCAGCGCTCCGAATCCGATGCTGCGCGGGGGATAGCCGATGCTCAGCCGATCCACCGACTGTAGAGAGAAGCTGGCCTCTCCCGGAGAGAACAGGAATTTGTGCCACAGCTCTCCGCTGCGGCTGCTGGAGGTGTAGTGCATCCCGGAGCCGACAACGGCCGCCATCTCGACGGAGCCGTGCGGCGTCTCGAGCGAGACTTGGCCGCTGCCCTCCTCCACGGCGCGCAAGCGCCAGAACACTTGGCGGGAAACAGCGGATCCGACAGCGACGCTGTCGACCTCGAGTGCGCCGCTGGCCGTCAGCGTCAGGTCTTGGCTGGGCAGCGTCGTGTTCACCGTGAACAGCGCCGATTCTCCGACTTGGAGGGGACGGTGACCGTAGACGGAGTCGAAGTGCGCGAAGAGTATCAGCATTGGCAGGCCCAGAACGAGCACGGGCCGCAGCATATGACCGAGATAGCGAGCGTTGTTGAGCAGCAAGGTGCCTTGCGCCCGGAATAGCAGCCGTGGCTCGTCTGAGTACAGGCGCATTTCCAGCAGGCAGGCTTGCATGCGCTTCTTGGCGCGTTCGATCGCCCGCTGGTTGGACGTCTTGCCCACCACCCAGAGCATTCCGATGCCGAGCAAGACCGAGCAAAATGCGAGGCAGACCAGCGGATTGAAGGCGCCGAAGATCTTCGCCAGAAACGAAACTGCGGCGCGTAGGAGCACTTTGCGGGTCGGGTCGAGGACTGCAGCGAAAGGGCCGGTCTCGGGCCTAGTCGATATAGCCCAAGCCCTGCAGCTTGCTCATGATCTCCTCGTCCGAGGCACCCTCCTCGATCTGGGCAAGCTCTTTCTCGATCACGTGCACCACGAACTCCTCAGGGGAGGAGTAGCCTGCGGCGTCCGCGCAGCGCTTGACGCGCTCGAACAGGGATTTGTCCAGCTTGATGGATGAGGACGAACCGAACATGGCAAGCTCTCATCATACGCTGGCTGACGGATCAGCCACGCCGCTCTCGCCCGATCTTCCATGCGAGAGGCTTCTGCCTCCGGGAGGTCGCTGATGGGGGCAGCGGACGCAGTCTCAGAGCAGTCCCGAGAGGGCCGGCGCCGCCTCGGCCGCAATCGCGGCAATTGCGCTCGCGCCGAGATCCGGCAGGACCGGGACTTCCGCGAGCACGCGGGCACCGCCGTAGCGCTCGATCGCAAGGCGGTTCTCCGGGTTGGGCTCCCCTACCATGACCACGCCGGCCACGTCGATCGACTGTCGCGCCAGCTCGGACACCGTCAGCGACGTGTGATTGATGGTGCCCAAGCCCGACCTGGCGGCGATGACCGCCGGCAGGGAGAGCGCTCGCATCAAGTCGGCCATCATGGCGCTCTCGTTCAGCGGCACCAGCAAGCCGCCGGCACCCTCGACGATCCAGTAGCGATCGTCCGGCAAGTGCTGTGCGATGCTCAGCAGGTCAGCCATTTCGATCGTCTGCCCGGCCAGTCGAGCTGACAGGTGAGGCGAAAGCGGGCGGGGCAGCCGAACGCCCGTGTCCGCGATTTCCTCGGGGTCGCAAGCGGCCAGCCGCCGCACTTCTGCCGTGTCGTCGTCCTCTTCGATCCCCGTCTGGACCGGCTTCCAGTATCCGACCTTGGCGCTTCGCCGCAGCGCGGAGACCAGCAGCGCGGAAACCACGGTCTTGCCAACACCCGTGTCCGTGCCCGTAACGAAGACACCCCGCATCACGCCCTCCGCCCGAGCGCTCGCTGGATGCTGCCAGCCACCCCGGCCAATTCTGCGCGGCTCAGGTCCGCGTTGAGCGAGACGCGCAAGCGGGCCGTGCCGGCCGGCACGGTCGGCGGCCGGATCGCACGCACGTCGTAGCCCTCGGCCCGCAAGGAAGCGGCCGTTTGGACCGTGGCCGCGCTGGGCCCGATGATCAGCGGCACGATCGGTGCATTCGACGGGGCCAAGTCCAGTGACTCGCGCAGCAGCGTTCCGTATTCCAGCACTCGGACGCGGCGCTCCGGCTCGTCTTGTAACAGGTCCAGGGCTTCGTCGATGGCTTCTGCCAGGGCTGGCGGCGGCGCGGTAGAGAAGACGAACGGCCGGGCGCTCTGCACCAAGAGCTGGATCGCCCAGCTCGGGCCGCATACGAACGCCCCGCTGACGCCCAGGGCCTTGCCGGCCGAGTTGATCGACAGGAACACGCCGTCCCCGCAGCCGGCCTCTTCGATCAATCCGCTGCCGTGTCGGCCATAGACACCCACGGCGTGGGCTTCGTCGACGACCAGCGCGAAACCGTGCGCGGCTTGCAGCTCGCCAAGCCGTTGCAAGGGAGCGATGTCGCCGTCCATGGAGAAGAGCGACTCGGTAACGACGAACCGCTGGCCCGAGCACGGCTCGGCCTCGAGCAGTTGAGAAAGCGTGCCGCAGTCGCAATGGGGGTAGACGACGTGGCGCGCCTTCGACAGGCGCATCCCGTCAATCAGGCTGGCATGGTTCAGCTCGTCCGAGAAGATCAAGTCTTCGCTCGTTGGAAAGGTGGAGAGCACGCCCAGGTTCGCGGCCCATCCGCTGCCTAGGTAGAGCGCTGCCGGAGTGCCCTTGAGCCGAGCGAAACGCTCCTCGACCGCGTCGAATGCGGCCCTGTGCCCGCGCAGCAGCCGGGATCCGGTGGAGCCGACCCCAAGGGATCGAACAGCTTCGGCCAGCCGGCGGCGCATGCGCGGGTGCCGCGCGAGCCCCAAGTAGTCGTTGGAGCACAGGTCCAGCCCGGCCGGTTTCTCCAGCGAGCGCAGCAGGCTTTGGTCCTGCAACGCTGCGAGCTGCGCTCGCACGCGCTGTTCGAGAGCCTGATTGGTATTCACGATGGTCGCCGCGACTGTCCGCTGCAGTTCCTCGGGCGACAAGCTAGCTCTGCGGCGGAACAGCCGCGGTGAGCGGCTCCTCGCACAGGCGCATCCCCATCTTCTCGAGCAGCCTTGCGTCCTCGCTCTCCTCGGGGTTCGGGGTAGTCAACAGCCGGTCGCCAAGGAAGACGGAGTTCGCGCCGGCCAGAAAGCAAAGGGCTTGCCCCTCCTCGGACAGTTCCAAGCGGCCGGCTGACAGGCGCACGATGGATGCCGGCATCGCGATGCGGGCGGTCGCGATCACGCGCGCGAAGTCGAGCGCGCCGACAGGCGCCCGCCCGCCGAGAGGGGTGCCCGCCACGCTGACCAGGCTATTGATCGGCACGCTCTCGGGATGGGGGTCCTGGCGCGCCAGCTGCAACAGCAAGCCCAGGCGGTCGTCAACGCTCTCACCCATGCCAATGATTCCGCCGCTGCAAATCGTGACGCCGCTGCGCCGCACGCGCTCGAGAGTGTCGAGCCGTTCCTGGTAGCTGCGCGTAGTGATGATCTCTCCGTAGAATTCCGGACTGGTGTCGAGGTTGTGGTTGTAGGCGGTCAGGCCCGCTTCGGCGAGGCGGTCCGCCTGCCCCTGCGTGAGCATGCCCAGCGTGCAGCAGGCTTCCAGGCCCAGTTCGCGGACGCCGCGCACCATCTCGATGACGCGCTCGAACTCTTCACCTTCGGGGGCCTCGCGCCACGCCGCTCCCATGCAGAAGCGCGTAGCGCCGCCTGCCTTCGCAGCGCGCGCCTTGTCCAGCGTCTCCTCGACGCTGAGCAGGCTCTGGGCCTCTAGCCCGGTGTCGTAGCGGGCTGATTGCGGGCAGTAAGCGCAGTCTTCCGGGCAATGACCGGTCTTGATGCTGAGCAAAGCGCAGCCCTGCACCGCTTGCGGGTCGTGGTAGGCGCGGTGGGCGGTTTGGGCCCTGTAGAGCAGCTCCGGAAGCGGCAGCTGGTGCACTTGCCGAATCTCGTCTAGGGTCCAGTCGTGACGGAGCATCTAGCCCCATTATCGTATTCGGCCGAGGCCTGGTCAGCGAAGGCGCGGCTTGCCGATCGGCAGCGTGCGTCGTTGGTACGATTACGGTAAGGCCGGGCATGGCCCGTTCACTGGCGGATCGCCCCCCGTCGTGACAGACCGCGAACGGGCTTCCGGCCCGCCCCATCCCAGTGTGCTTCGCGCACCCGCCCGCCTAGGAGGGTCCCTTGGCCGCCCTGAATTCCCAGCTCGAAGATCTCCCCCTGCACTTGAGCGAGAGCGTGGAGCGGCTCGCGCAAGGATGGGCTGCCGAAGGGAACTCGCGGCGATTCTGGGACGGCGACGAGTCCTTGTGGACGTCCTCGGGCGAAGCGAACTGGCTGGGCTGGCTCGGGGTTTCGGCGGACAGCTCGCGCCTGCGGAGACTTGCCGAAGAAGTCCGCGGCAGCTATAGCCACGCGCTGCTGCTTGGCATGGGCGGATCCAGCCTCTGCCCGGAAGTCCTTAGGCTGTGCTTCGGCGTGCAGGACGGTTTCCCGGACTTCGCGATCCTCGATTCCACCGACCCGGGGCAGATCGCCGCCTGCGAGGCAGCCGTCGATCTCGAGTCGACACTGTTCCTGTCTGCGAGCAAGTCCGGATCGACGCTGGAGACGGCCTTGCTGACGCAGCATTTCTTGGACCGCCTCGCCGAGGTCGTCGGTCCGGCTCGCGCGGCCTCGCAATTCGTGGCCATCACCGATCCCGGATCGGGCTTGGAAGCGAAGGCCCGCGAGCTTGGCTTCGGCCGTGTCTTTCACGGCCTGCCGTCCATTGGCGGGCGGTACTCGGCTCTGTCGCACTTCGGAATGGTGCCCGCAGCGGTGATGGGACTTGACGCGGACAGACTGCTTGGCGGCGCGCAAGCGATGCGCGCGGCTTGCGGCCCTGGCGCTTCGCCGGAGGAAAATCCGGGAGTCCGCCTCGGGCTCGTGCTCGGCGCCGCCGCGCTTGCCGGTCGCGACAAGCTCACGTTCGTGATGTCTTCCGGCGTGTCGTCGCTCGGCGCATGGATCGAGCAGCTAGTCGCCGAGTCGACCGGCAAGTCGGGGAAGGGCATCGTGCCTGTCGAAGGCGAGACGCTGGGCGAGCCGTCTAGCTATGCCTCCGATCGGATCTTCGTCAGCGTCGCGCTAGATTCTGACGTCGATCTGGCTGCCGAGCAGACACTGGGAGCCTTGGCAAAGCTAGGCCATCCCGTCATCCGAATCGGAATTGGGCAGCTGGAGGACCTCGGACAGGAGTTCTTTCGCTGGGAGGTCGCGACGGCCGTTGCGGGGGCTGTGCTGGGCATCAATCCCTTCGACCAGCCGGACGTTGAGTCCGCCAAGGTCGCTGCGCGCGCTCTGACCTCGACGTACGAGGCCGAGGGGTCGCTGCCCGCTGCGGAGCCGTTCCTGGAGGAATCTGGAATCCGGCTGTTCGCCGCTCCCGATCACGCCAGGAGCTTGTTGCGGAGTTCTGGGGGCGGCGGGATGGCCTCCGTGCTGCGCGCGCACGTGGGATCTGCGGGCGAAGGGGATTACATCGCGTTGCTTGCCTACCTGAACCGCGATGCCGGCGCCGGCGCTGCGCTGGGGCGCATCCGCGACGCTATCCGGCCCGCTTCCGGTGTTGCGACCTGCGTCGGATTCGGGCCGAGGTTCCTGCACTCCACCGGGCAGCTGCACAAGGGCGGCGCGGATAACGGCGTCTTCCTCCAGATTGGCTGCGACCCGGGGCGCGACATCCCTGTCTCGGGACGCGGGCTCAGCTTCGGCGTGGTTGAAGCCGCCCAGGCGCTGGGCGATTTCAGTGTCCTGACTGGACTGGGGCGGCGTGCGCTGAGAATCCACGTGGCCGCTCGGCAAGACGACGCGCTGGCACGCTTGGAAGAGGCCTTCGCCGAGGCGGTTCAATAGGATCGCGGCAAGCCCAGCACTCTCTCCGCCACGTAGCTCAGGATCAGGTTGGTCGAGATCGGGGCCACTTGGTAGAGGCGCGTTTCGCGGAATTTGCGCTCAACATCGTAGTCGGCCGCGAAACCGAATCCGCCGTGCGTCTGCAAGCAGGCATTGGCCGCTTCCCAAGACGCGTCGGCGGCCAGGAGTTTGGCCATGTTCGCCTGCGGCCCGCAGGGCCGGCCTGCGTCGTAGAGTTCGGCCGCTTGGAAGCGCATCAAGTCCGCCGCGCGAATGTGCGCGTGCGCCTTTGCCAGCGGGAACTGGATGCCTTGGTTCTGTCCGATCGGCCGCCCGAACACGACCCGCTCGCGGGCATAGGAGCAGCCCTTTTCCATGAACCAGTCGCCATCGCCGATGCATTCGGCCGCGATCAGGATGCGCTCGGCGTTGAGCCCGTCGAGCAGCGCCCTGAAGCCCTCGCCCTCCTCGCCGATCAGATTCTCCGCGGGCACTTCCAAGCCATCGAGGAAGACCTCGCAGGTGTGGTGGTTGAGCATGGTGCGCAAGGGGCGGACCTCGATCCCCCGGCCCGCTGATTGCTCGAGGTCGACCAACAGGATCGACAGGCCGCGCGTCTTCTTGTCCACTTGGTCCGCCGGCGTGGTCCGCACCAGCAAAAGCATCAGGTCCGAGTGCTCGATGCGCGATGTGAAGACCTTCTGGCCGTGTACCACGTAGCGCTCTCCGCGGAGCTCCGCCCTGGTCTGTGTCTGGGTCGTATCCGACCCGGTCGTGGGCTCGGTCACGCCGAACGCCTGCAGGCGCAGGCGCCCGGCGGCGAGCTCGGGCAGGTAGCGCTGCCGCTGGGCCTCGGTGCCCCTGCGAGTGATCACGTCCATGATGTACATCTGGGCGTGGCAGGCCGCAGCGTTGCCCCCGGAGGCGTTGATCGCCTCCATGATCAGGCTGGCCTCGAGGATCCCCAGTCCGCTGCCGCCGTAATGTTCCGGGATGAGCGCGGCTAGCCAGCCGCCCTCGGTCAGGGCATTGACAAATTCGGTCGGGTAGCCCTGCGTTGCATCGAGCTTCCGCCAGTACTCGCCCGGGTAGTCGGAGCAGACCTCGCCGACCGCATCGCGGATCTGCTGCTGCTCAGCGGTCAGGCCGACGCTCATGGCCGTGCCTTTCCGCTCTTAGGAACCAGCACGGTCCGCTTGAGGGTCAGGACCGTTTCGTCTCGTTGGTTGAAGCCGCGGCTCTCCACGAACACCAGGCCGCGGTCGGGTTTGGACTTGGATTCGCGCAGGTCGACGATGCGGCTCTGCGCGTAGATCGTGTCCCCGTGGAATACCGGGCCGACGTGCTTGACCTCGCTGTAGTCGAGGTTTGCTATGGCCCTGCCGCTGACATCGGCGACGCTCATGCCCACCACGATGCTGAAGACCAACGGACCGACCACCAAGCGCTGGCCGTGCTGTGTGCCGGCAGCATAGTTGGCGTCGATATGGACAGGGTGCTGGTTCATGGTCAAGAGCGAGAACCACGTATCGTCCGCCTCCGAAATGGTCCTGCCCGGCCAGTGGTCGAACACTTGCCCGACTTCAAATTCATCGAAGTATCGCCCGTAAGGCATCGCGTCCGCTCTCCTCTCCGCCGCAAGGCGCTGGCATGCCTGCCCCTGCACAGCCCATTATGTATGGAAGGCGGCTGTGACTGAGCTATCGCGCATCCGGAGTATTCTCTTCGTGCCCGGCGACAGCGCGAAGAAGCTGTCCCGGTCGGCCGGCCTGCCCGCCGACCTGATCCTGATCGACTGGGAAGACGCCGTTGCCGAGGCCAACAAGTCAGACGCCCGAGCTGTGACGCAGCGAGCGCTGCCCAGCGTCCGCAGCGACGGTCGGCCCCTGCTGGTGCGGCCCAATCCCCCGTCCTCAACGTGGTTTGCCGAGGACTGCGCGGCGGTGCGCCAATGTCGACCGGACGGAGTCGTGATTCCCAAGTGCGAGTCGGCGCGCGATGTGGAGCGAGTCGCCGAGCAATTGCCCGGGCTTGCCATCATCGTTCCGCTCATCGAGTCCCCGCTGGGCGTGTTGCGCGCCGCCGAGCTGGCGTCCTGTTCGGATCGCGTGGCAGCGCTGCTGTTCGGCGCCGAGGATTACTGCGTCGAGTCCAGGATCAGGCGCACCGAGGACGAGCCCGAAGTGGCATTCGCGCGCAGCAGCGTGGTCAACGCGGCCCGCGCCATGCGGAAGCAGGTGTTCGATTCTCCGCTGATGCAGTACCAAGATCTGACTGCGGTGCGGAGCGCGGCGCAACGCGGCCGCCGGCTGGGTTTCACCGGCCAGGCTGCGATTCACCCGTCGCAACTGCCGGTGATCAACGAAGCCTATTCGCCTTCGTCCGATGAGGTGGAGGAAGCCAGGACTGTATTGCGCCGGTTCGAGGACCACGGCGGAGGCGTGTACTCGGTGCAGGGCTCTCTAGAGGACTACCCAATGGTCCGGGAGGCCCTCGCTGTACTCGAGCGGGCCGGCGAGTCCGCTTGATTTGACACGCCACCGCTTCCGGCCTTGCAATGCCCCATGTCGACGATCAGGGCCTAGGGTGCCTCCCCCGGGCTCGGCTCCAGAGCTGCAAGACCGGGCGATGGCGCGCTACCGGCGTCTGATCCGCACCACGGATCCGGCTCCTTGTAAAAGGCTCGGAAAGTAATCGACGGTAGTGTGCGCTCTGGAGACAAGAGCATCGCGGGCGCGCCACAATCGATGCAATGCAAGCTTCGCGGACGCCGCCGGGATCCTGGGCCAGGATGGGCCCTGACCGCCGTGCCCGCATCAACGGCTTCGTTCTGCGGGTCGCAGCGAGCTTTTCCGCGGCCCGGTCTCACATCGTTGCGAGCGGCCCGCTCTTCCTTCTCGCTTGGCTCCTTGTCCACGTCCCAGCGCTCACCGACCTGCCGGCAACGTCAACTGGCATTCAAGCGGCAACGGCGGCACAACGCGGGGAACGAGCTCCGGCGCGCGCTCGGCGCGGAGCGGCAGAGGTGTTCCGCACCGAAGTGCCGGAGCGCCCGTACGATATCGTCCTCGGCAATCCCAGCGAGTCATCAGTCACTGCCAGCATTCGCGCGACTTCAGGGATGGCAGGCTATTTCGAATACGGGGATCACCCCGGCAGCTATCGATGGCGCTCGGACCTCGTTCAACTCGGGCCGGGCATGCCGACAGAAGTGATTCTGGACGGACTTTCTCCGAATTCGCAGTACTTCTACCGGTGGCGCGTCACGACGGGCTCGTCGGAATCCGGCGACGCATCGGAAGAGTTCACCTTCCGGACCGGACGGGCACGCGGCGAAACGTTCGTGTTCACCGTGCAGGCGGACTCGCACTTGGACGTGCGGACGGACCCTCGCCTGTATGAGGTGTCTTTGCGCAATGCCAAGGCAGCCAACCCTGATTTTCACATCGATCTCGGCGACACTTTCATGACAGACAAGCGGCGCGCCGATCCCCGGGCAGCCCTGCCGCAGTATCTTGCGCAACGGTACTATTTCGGCCTGATCGGCGCGAGCGCGCCGGTCTTTCTGGTGTCCGGCAATCACGATGGCGAAGGCATCCGAAGGGGAGCGATGGGCGAATGGGCCAGAGCGCAGCGCGAGACCTACTTCGCAACGCCGTCGGACGGAGCCGAAGGCCGCGGAAATTACTATTCGTGGGACTGGGGGGATGCTCTGTTTGTCGTTTTGGACCCCTTCTGGGCGACTGAGCGCGTGAGGCGGGGAGACGAGTATTGGGCTCGCACGCTGGGCGAAGACCAGTTCCGCTGGCTGGCCGAAACGTTGCGCTCTAGCGAGGCTCGGTTCAAGTTCGTCTTCATCCACCATCTGGTCGGCGGAGCGGACCAAGCGGCCAGGGGCGGAGTCGCGGCGGCAGGCCTGTTCGAATGGGGCGGTCGCGGGTTCGACGGGACCTACGAGTTCGATGACCGGCGCCCGGGCTGGGGCCAGCCGATTCACCGACTGCTGGTCGACACCGGCGTAACTGCGGTCTTCCACGGTCACGACCACGTGTTCGCCAGCGAAGAACTCGACGGAATCGCATACCTGCTCGTACCGCAGCCGGGCCTGGACCGCTATCGAGCCCCGCGCGATATCGGCGCTACGTATCCCGGCCCCGACGTGATCGGAGGCCCGGGCCACTTGCGCGTCACCCTGTCGGCGGACGCGGCGGTCGTGGAACTCGTCCAGACCCGCCTAGAAGGCGTCGACGAAGGCAACGGTCGAGTCGCCCACTCGCTGCGGCTCGACCCAAACTGCAACAAGGACTGTCAATGACCCGTCGGATCTGCCTGTTTCTGCTCGCCGCCATGTCGGCTGCCGCAGCCGCCCCTCCCAACTTCGTCTTCATCCTCGCCGACGACCAAGCGTGGAACGGCCTGTCCAGGCGCATGATTCCGGACATGCCCGAGTCCGGCAGCGACTATCACCGGACGCCGAACATCGACCGCCTAGCGGCAGAGGGCATGACATTTTCCCGCGCGTACTCGGCAGCGCCGAAGTGCGAGCCATCACGGTACGCAATCATGTTCGGCCTGACGACGGCGAGTTTGAACGCGCCCGACAAGCGCACCGCGGCGCACTTGCGCGCGGATTCTCGCCCGGCCCTGGCCAACGCGCTCAAGCAAGCCAACCCCGACTACCGCACGGCAACGTTCGGCAAGTGGCAGATGGTCCGGTCGCAGAGCCAGCTCGGGTTTGACAGGGACGACGGCAAGATCACCCAAAACCAGGACGGAGAGTCTCCCGATCCCCGCGACCCCAAGCGCATGTTCGAACTGACCGACAAGGGCAACCGCTTCATGGAGGACAGCGTCAAGGGCGGGCACCCGTTCTACCTGCAGCTCTGGCACTACGCGGTGCACGGCAGCAACCAGTCGCTGCCGCAGACCCTCGATCGCTGGCAGTCGCGGACAAGGGGTCGCCGCCACCGCGACCCGACCCGGGCCGCGATGGCGGAAGACTTCGACAGGGCAGTGGGAATGACATTGGCGAAGATCGACGAGCTGGGCATACGAGACCGCACCTACGTGATCTACATGTCGGACAACGGCGGCCCCACGCGCTACCTGCGAGGGGGCAAGACGAACGTGACCGAGGGCGGCCTGCCGGTGCCCCTCGTGGTGCGCGGGCCAGGGATCGCACAGGACGGGTATTGCGACGCGCCAGTGGTCGCGTATGACCTGCTCCCCACGGTGCTCGACTTCGCTGCCCCTGGAACAGTCCCGCCTCCGGGAACCGAGGGCGGGAGCTGGAAGCCGCTTCTGCTGAGCGGGTGCGAGCAGCCGGTCGAGCGGCCGATCGACCGGCTGGTGTTCTTCTTCGCCGACGGCCGGGGGCGTGACCCGGGACCGCAGGCTGCCATCGTCAAGGGGAACTACAAGCTGCTGTACTCTTGGGCGACCGCCAGTGCCGCCCTGTTCGATGTGAGCCGCGACATACGCGAGACGAGCGACATCTCGGCTGAGAATCCCGACCTGGCCAACAACCTGCGCCAGGAGCTTATGGACCACCTCAGGGCGGGAATCGGCGACGCTGCGCTGGCGCGCGCGGAGACCGGTGACACGCCCGACAGCCGCGCTCGGCGCCAGCGTCCGCGGCGCGGGGATGATCGCCGGCCGCAGACACAACGGCGCCGCCGCGATGGCCAGAGATGACGCGATCGAACATCGCGCTGTGCTTTCTCGCGGTACTGGCGCTCTGCGCGGCTGCGGAGAGGTCTCGCGACTCGTTCGTCTTCGAACCCGAGACCGTGGCTCGCTCCTTTCGACCATTCCACGATGACGTCGACGTGCGCTGGGACGCACGGCACTTCTACGTGGAGTCTGATGGCATGCCCGGCCACGCGATGATGGTCGGCATCCGGGCTTGGAACCGCCAAGTCCCGGTCCCCCAACCCTATCGCGGAGACAACGCCTTTCGGTTTCTGTTGCGGCCGAGCTTCGCCGACAAGCCGGTCTCCGGGAGGGAGACGCTATTCCGCGGGGCGATCGCCATTGCGGGGAACGGTGTGCCGATCTTCAACCCGATCAAGCAAGACGGGCCCACGGATACCTACCTTGCGGGGGAGCTCGACGAGTACGGCGGTCATGCGGGCCGGGCCGACGACTACCACTACCACCTCGCGCCCGTGCACCTCGAAGAGCGGATCGGGCAGGGATTGCCGCTGGCATGGGCACTGGACGGGTTCCCCATCATGGGCTATCGGGAGCCTGACGGCACTGAGGCGCGGGGCCTTGACTGGCTGAACGGACACATCCACGACGGTGCGGCATACCACTACCACGCCACGACGGATTATCCGCGCTTGAACGGCGGGTTTCGGGGGGAGGTCGAATTACGAGACGGGCAAGTGGCGGTACAGCCGCGGGCGCGGCGCGTGCGCCCCTTTACCCGACCGCTGCGAGGCGCCACCGTCACTGGCTTCGCGCGACACGGCGATGCCAGCTACCGCCTCGAATTCCAGTGGCGCGGAGAAGACCACTCGGTGGACTACACGTTGCAGCCGGGCGGTGGGGCGAGGTTCGTCTTTACGGACGGATCGGGAACGCGCCGAGTGGAAGACTACTCTGCGCGGCGCTCTGATCGGGGAGGCGGCAACCCCCGGCAGCGACGGGGTCGCCGTGACGATCGAACTCAGCGCGAGCGGCGGCCCAGGGCCCGCTAGCCAATTGTGATCGAGCGCGTCGCGCCGCTCCGCATGGGTCGTCGCGGTCACCCAGTGCGTAACGTCTGCGGGGCGGCCATCCGTGAAGATAGTGTCGAATCGCGCGTGAGGCCGATTGCCCAGGGTAGGCTGATTTCAGTGGCCGCCGTACATCACCCGACCGGGAGCAGAAGCATGTCGCGGCGACACCAAGAGAAGCTGGCGAACAATGGGGTAGGGCTAACCTCAAGTTAGGCATGGGTGGTCGACGCGTGGGCAATGATCGGGAGCACGGATCGCGAGACCGCATCGACACGGGCTCTCTGAGGCGCTGCATCCGGACGCTGGAGGTTGGTCACGAAAAGGTCAAGTCCTACGGGGAGCCAGAAATCCTCTGCGATGTCTACCAGGCTTCTTGCGTCAAGGAGTTCGAGCTGGTGCTGGAACAGAGTGGGACGCTGTTGCGCAAGCGTCTCGCGGCGTTCTTTGCCAGCAACCGGCAGGCTGACGAACTGGCTTTCAAGGACCTGTTCCGGTACGCCGCCAAGCACCGGCTGATCGACGTGGAGATGGCGGAACGCTGGCTGGGCTACCGCGGCTGCCGGGATGACACCACGCACAGACACGATGAACACTTCGCCGAGGCGATTCTCGAGCTGCTGCCGGCCTTCATCGCCGACGCCAAGGCACTGGCCGACACCATCGAGGCCGCGAACGATGGCTGACCGCCTCCAGATCGCGCCGCGGCACCGCGGCATCTTGGAGGCCTTGCTACGCGAGCATTTGCCCGGCGTTGAAGTCTGGGCCTACGGCAGCCGCGTGAACGGCCGCGGCCACGACGGCAGCGACCTCGATCTCGTCCTGCGGACATCGGACCTGCGAAGGCTTCCGGGCGACCAATTGCGCGGCTTCGAAGATGCGGTTCGCGAGTCGACCATCCCGTTCCTCGTGCAGGCTCACGATTGGGCTTGCCTGCCGGAGCGGTTTCACCTTGAGGTCGAGCGCGACTACGTGGTGATGAGCGACAGCCCGGCACCGTGAGCGATCTGGCAGCCGGGCCGCTGGCTCCTTATTGGCGGGTCGGCACCTAGGATTGCTATGAGTCGGCAGGCTGATTGAGTCGGCACCTTGCCGACTCGGGCTGCATGTCGCCCAGCGCGTGAAGGTCCTTCGGACAGCTGTGCGTGAAGACAGTCTCCGATCGAAGGCGACTCCGGCTGTTCGTGGTAGGTTGATTTCAGTGTCCACCGTAGATCGCCCGACACGGAGCACAAGCATGGATCGCGGACGCCAGGGAAAGCGGCCGAATAAGCGTGCAGTGTCAACTCGGAATAGCGGGGCTATCGTCGGCCATGAGACTGAGTTGTGGGCAATGGCGGACGCGTTGCGTGGGTCGATGGATGCGGCCGAGTACAAGCACGTCGTGCTCGGGCTGATTTTCTTGAAGTACATTTCCGATGCATTTGAAGAACGCCGCATGGCCCTACTTTCCGAATGGGGCGAGGAAGCCGCCGAGGATCGAGACGAATACGTTGCCGAGAACATCTTCTGGGTCCCACCGGAGTCGCGTTGGTCTAATCTTCAGGCAGAGGCGAAACAGCCGACCATCGGCCTGACGGTCGATCAGGCCATGGCGGCAATCGAGCGGGACAACCCCGCGATCAAGAACGTGCTGCCTCGAGACTACGCCCGCCCGGCACTTGACAAGCAACGACTCGGCCAGTTAATCGACATGATCAGCAACGTCCAAGTAGGGGACCAAGACGCCCGCTCCAAGGATGTGCTCGGCCGAGTCTACGAGTATTTCCTGTCCCAGTTCGCGAGCGCGGAGGGTAAGAAGGGCGGCGAGTTTTACACGCCGCGGTGCGTTGTCAAGCTGCTGGTCGAAATGCTGGAGCCATACCGCGGCCGGGTCTACGATCCGTGCTGCGGCTCGTCTGGCATGTTCGTGCAGTCGATCGAATTCATTCGCGCTCACGCCAGCGGTAACGGCAATAGCGGAAGAGCCAAGGCCGACATTAGCATCTACGGCCAAGAGTCGAACTACACGACGTGGCGGCTTGCGAGGATGAACCTCGCCATTCGGGGAATCGAAGGCCAAATCGCACACGGCGACAGCTTTCACAACGACCGACATCCGGACCTGAAGGCCGATTTCATCCTCGCCAACCCGCCGTTCAACGTCTCCGACTGGGGCGGCGAACGGCTGGCCGACGACAAACGCTGGCATTACGGAGCGCCGCCGAAGGGTAACGCCAACTTCGCGTGGGTACAGCACATGGTGCATCACTTGGCCCCCTCCGGAGTTGCCGGCTTCGTCCTAGCAAATGGGTCGATGTCGTCGAGCCAGTCAGGCGAGGGGAAGATCCGAGAAAGGTTGATCGAGGCGGACTTGGTGGATTGCATGGTCGCTCTGCCCTGGCAACTGTTCTACTCGACGCAGATTCCGGCATGCCTTTGGTTCCTAGCTCGTCGCCGACCCCGCCTCGGTGAGGTTCTGTTCATCGATGCCCGCAAGCTGGGCCGCATGGTCGATCGTACTCACCGCGAGCTAGGTGACGAGGACATCGCGCGCATCGCAACTACATACCGAAATTGGCGTGACGGTGCTGGGCCCTATGAGGATCTTGCCGGCTATTGCAAGAGCGCCCCGCTCAGCGAAGTGCGGCGGCACGGCCACGTGCTAACTCCGGGACGCTACGTCGGCGCGGAACCGCAGCCAGATGACGGCGAGCCGTTCGATGAGAAGATGAAGCGGCTAGTCGGCGAGTTACGTGTGCAGCAGGCCGAGGGCGCGAGGCTTGACGCCGCCATCGCGCAGAATCTGAAGACGTTGGGCTTCGGAGGCAGCGAGTGACCGTGTCGGACGAGAGTATCCGGCAACGGCTGGAACTGGGAGAAGACAGTCGGTGGGAATTCAAGCAGGTCGAGTTCGCCGGTAGTCGCCCGACCAGCCCAGCGCGAGATGCTCTGGCAGACGAAATGATCGCATTCGCCAATGCGAGCGGCGGCGTGCTTCTGTTGGGTGTATCCGACGACGGGCGTCTTCAAGGGATGTCAAAGTTGCAGATGGCGGCCCTCAGCGACCTGATCGTAGAAGTAAGCACCAACAGCATCGAACCCGCCCTGCGCATCGACGTCCACCATAGGGAACTTGATCACAAGGTCTTCGTAATGGTCGAGGTGCCGCGAGGTGATTCGCTGCACGAGCGCCGCGGACGAAGTTGGATCCGGGTCGGCGCAAGCAAGCGTCCATTGACTGGCGACGAGCGAATGCGCTTGGCACAGAGACGGGCGCAGGCCCGTTACCTTTGGTTCGACAGGCAGGTAGTTCCCGATACCGGTTTCGAGACGCTCAGCGAACGGCTATGGGGGCAGCTGCTGAGTGTTGCGGGGGCAACCGATCCGATACGCGGTCTGACGAACATGCGTCTCCTAGCCCGCGACGAGGCCGACGTGCTCCGCGCCACGGTAGCCGGATTGCTCCTGTGTGCCAAAACGCCCCAAGAGTGGCTGCCGCATGCAGCAATCACGGCGACGCACTACCGGGGTAGGGATCGCGCTTCGGAACAACTCGACGCGCAGGAGATTGACGGCCCGCTTCAGAGCCAGATCGCCGATGGGATGAAGTTTGTCTCCAGAAACATGCGGGTTGCTGCGCGCAAGTTACCAGCGCGGGAGAACATGCCGCAATACAGCACTGCTGCGGTCTTCGAAGCTCTGGTCAATGCCGTGGCGCATCGCGACTACTCGATCTCTTCGCGCCGGATCCGGCTGTCGATGTTCGCGGACCGGCTTGAGATCGATACACCGGGACAACTCCCTAACGGGATGACGATCGAGAGCATGGATGCGAGTCAGGCGACACGCAACGAAGTCATCGCTTCCGTTTTCGGCAGGATCCCGGTCGGCGATGTGCCCGGCTCCGCGCATCGTGTGTTCCTGATGGAGCGCCGTGGCGACGGAGTCGCCATCATCTTCAAGGAGACGCAGGAAACAGCTGGAATGCCAGCGAAGTACAGCTTGGTGGATGAGTCGAGTCTGGTACTGAACATTCCCGCGGCCAAGCTCTATCCCACACCCGCAGAGGCCAGTATCGCGGTACATTCGGCAGGAGAGCCGCTGCCTGGAATCGATGTTGTCGCGCTCTTCCCGAACAAGACTTGGAGGCAGGGCAAGACGGATGAAGCCGGTGAAGTAGCGTTCGACCTGCACAGCACGCATTTGCCGATGACCGTGTATGCTGCTGCGCAGGGGTACGCAGCGGGGCTGCAGCACGATTGGATTCCGCAACAAGGAGGCCTTTTGCTTCCTCTTGAGCGGTTGCCGACCGGTGGCTCGGCGATCTTCCCCTCAGGAACAGGGCATCTCCCCGAACTAACGGGTCGGCTAAATCCGATACGAGATACTTCTGACAGGACGTACCTGTATGCGGACAACATCGCCATCGAACAGGGTCGCCAGCAACCGGTGCATTTTCGCTTCGGTAGACCAATGCAACTCACGGACGCCTTCGGGGTCGAGCTTTCAGTGACCATTGTGGACATCATCGGCCGCACGTCGTTGCTGGAGTATCGGTCCTTCCGGCCCATCGAGGAGAGCCGATGATTACCCGAGCGCACAATTGGGAAGGGTGGCACGGATGCCACGACGAATTCGCAGCGGTCTTGGTGGAGGTGCCAACGAGCGCCAGGGCTGGTGTACTTGGTCGTGTCTGGAACTGATGCATTCACATTGCAGCGGAACATGATCGACTACAGCAAATTCCGGTCGTCCTTGAAGCGACTTGAGGAGCAGCATCGGAACTACCGACAGGGGAACCCGCTGCTCTCGGAACTGGATCGGGAGGGCGTCGCTGAATCCGTCATCCAGCGCTTCGAGACCTGCTACGACTGTCTGTGGAAAGTGCTGAAGAGAAATCTGATCGAGGAGCTCGGCATTGCCGATCCGCCGAATAGCCCGAAGCCCGTCTTTCGGCTGGCTAACGAGAATGGCCTGTTCACAGCGCCGCTGGCGCAATGGTTCCGATATGCCGAGGCCCGCATAGGCACGTCCCATGACTACGATGGCGCGAAAGCTCAGGCGTGTCTCGGGCTGGTTCCAGACTTCATCGACGACGCCATCCGGCTCTACCAAGTGATGAGTAGCGAGCGGTGGAAGTAGAGCAAGCCATAGACATCACTGCTGAAGAGCGCGAGACGGTTCTCTCGCTGCTTGAACAGTACCTCCCTGGGACGGCTGCCTGGGTGTACGGGTCGCGTGCAAAATGGACGGCCCGGCCTCAATCGGACCTCGACCTTGTGGTATTTGCGACACCGGGGCAGCGGCAGCGGGTCGGTGATTTGCGGGAGGCCTTCGAGGAGAGCAACCTAACGTTTCGAGTGGATCTGTTCGTGTGGGACGAGGTGCCGGAATCGTTTCGCCCGCAGATCGAGGTGGAGCATCTTGTACTCGTTAGGGATGGCAGTCCGATGTCCTTCGATATTCTGCCCCCTGGCTGGGAGCGCTCAACGTTGGGAGCTGCCTGCGAGCGTGGTGGCGGCAACATCCAGACCGGGCCGTTTGGTAGCCAACTTCACGCTTCGGACTACCGACCCTTCGGCGTTCCATCAATCATGCCGAAGAACATCGGCGACAATCGCGTGATCGAGGACGGAATCGCCCGCATAGGAGAAGGTGACGCCCGGCGTTTGGCGCGCTACTTGGTCCGGCCTGGCGATATCGTGTATAGCCGCAGAGGCGATGTCGAAAGGAGAGCGCTAATCGGACACCGCGAGGATGGATGGCTGTGCGGAACCGGGTGCCTCCGCGTGCGCTTGGGCGAGAACGGTGTCAATTCGCAGTACGCCTCGTACTATTTGGGGCATCCCGTCGTTCGCGAGTGGATCGTACGCCATGCTCATGGCGCGACTATGCCGAACTTGAACACGGCTATCTTGTCCGCCTGCCCGTTCCTGATTCCACCTCTTTCCGAACAACGTGCCATAGCTCACGTCCTCGGCACGCTGGACGACAAGATCGAACTGAACCGGCGGATGAATGAGACGCTGGAGGCGATGGCGCGTGCGCTGTTCAAGTCTTGGTTCGTCGATTTCGATCCAGTACGGGCCAAGGTGGAAGGCCGCGAGTCCGGGCTGCCAAAGGAGGTCGCCGAACTGTTCCCCGACCGCCTAGTGGACTCCGAGCTAGGAGAGATACCAGCGGGATGGGAGACTTGGCGCCTTGAGGAACTCAGTGAATGCCATAGACGAACCATTGAGCCTAACGCACATCCGCAACTCGAATTCGAACTCTTCAGTATCCCCGCCCATGACGGAGGAAAGTTGCCAATTAGGGAAAAGGGTAAAGACATCAGAAGTATCAAGACCTTGGTGCCCCGGGGTGCCGTGCTCCTGTCCAAGCTGAATCCCGAAATACCGAGAACTTGGATGGTCGCGGGAGGCTGTGATAGCCAGCAAGTCTGCTCAACTGAGTTCCTGGTCTTTACCGCTAGCGACCAAACCAATCGAAGTCTCCTATACTCGCTGTTCACCGATGCTGGTTTTCGCAAGATGCTGCAATCTATGGTCACTGGTACGTCGAAGAGCCACCAGCGGGTACCCGTGAATGCGCTGATGAAGCGTGTGGTCTTGGCTGGAACACCAGCTTTATTCCGCTCATTCGGTGAACTTGTAGGGCCTATCTTGTTGAAGACACTCGCGAGCCGTTCTCAGTCCAGCAACCTCGCCACCTTGCGCAACACCCTGCTGCCCAAATTGGTGGCAGGCGAGATACGGATGCACGAAGTCGAGGGTTGGGTGGCAGAAAGCTCGTGACTGAGGCGATTCTGACCGATTCGTGCCACAAGGACCGATTGTCTTTGGATTACGTCAAGACCCTAGCGTGCTGGCTTCATGACATCAGTACCGGAGCCAGACAGGGACGATGTTGCTCTCCGGAATCAGGCAGGCGGGGCGCGTTGCTCAGTTCTCGACCTGCAATTGAAGGTCTGGGCTGCTCTTGGCGCACCAAAGGACGGCTTCCTGCCTCCCGCCCCCCTGCCGGCTCGATTGCCCATCAAGAATTACAATGATCTTCGCTCAGACACGCAGACTCCGCAGCTGCTTGTGGTACTTGAGCTGTCGGCCGAAGAGTCGCGATGGATGACCGTTAACGCGGAAGAACTGATTCTACCTCGTCGGGCCTACTGGCTGAGCTTGCAGCGGGGACATGAACAGCTTGTCGGACAGGAATCCGTTACAGTTCGCATACCGGAGGACAACCTGTTTGATGTCCAGACCCTGCGAGCACTCATGGAACGGTCCCGGGCGGGGGAGATCTTATGAAGGTCAGCATTCGTGACAGGAACGCGCTGCTGGCTGTTTCGCCGGCGGCGCTCTCCGCCTACGCCCGTTCTGCCGGATGGAACCGCCAAGAGCCCTATCGAGTTCATTCGGACATCTACGAAGGTGAGGGGCTACCCGAGATCATCGTTCCGCACACTGAGCAACTCGGCGACTACGCAAGCGTCGTTTCGACGCTCATCGATACATTCGCAGCGGTCGCTGATCAGGACGAGATGACTATCTATCGCGATCTAGTGACCGCGGACCGCGATGTAGTCCGAGTCCGCGCCGTCGACCGCGACCACAGTGGGAGCCTGCCCGTCGATGTCGGAGCAGATCTAGTTTGTAGTTCTCGTGACATCCTTCTTGCGGCAGCCTGTTCACTCGTCAATCCACGACCGTTCTATCGACCGGGAGCGAACCGCGAGGCCGCCGACTACTTGGGCCGGGTACGACTTGGTCAGACCGATCAGGGGAGCTTTGTGGTGACGCTACTCAGTCCTGTTGTTCCGCCGCCGATTCAAATGCAACTCGTGCCTGAGCTGTGTGCGAGCGACGATTCTTTCGAGCGCCGGGTAACGATACGGTTGACTGAAGCACTGGCGGCAGCGCGGAAAGCAACCGACGCCACCAACGGGGGAGATGCGAATGCGTTCCAAGCATCCGTGGGGAACGGTGTGAGCGCTAATCTGTGCGACGGACTGGCGACATTGACAGCAACACTTCCGATGCTCGACATCAGCGTAGTCTGGGCACGGACCCATCCTCGTAACGAACCACGGACGGCAGCCCGATTCGCGGCTCATGACGGGCCCATCCTTCGTGAAGCAAGCCGAACGCTTCGCAGCCGCGAGGCTCAACTTGGCGTGGTTCTCGTCGGCCTCGTGCAACGGCTGGCGCGGTCTGAGGCGGAAACAGACGGCACTGTGATGTTACGGACATCTATAGATGGGCAAAACAAATCCGTCTCCGCCGTCCTTGCGCGAATCGACTATAACCTTGCAATTGAGGCTCACAAACTGAAAGCGCCGGTCGTCATGCGGGGCGATCTGGAGAGGACTGGTCAACGCTGGCGCCTGCTAGGTCCCACTATCGAGGACGTCATCATGAACGACGAACCTCCGATGGGTCAGGACTCGCAAGACGGGCATTGACTTGGATCGGTTGATCCGGCCGCTACGCCGAGATGTCGATTGATCTCGCGTGACGCCGGCTCGGGAACCTCTCAAGATCGGCGCACCGCGCACGAAGTCATGACATTCAATGAATCCACCGTGGAGGATGCCGCCCTTTCGTGGCTGGAAGGGGTTGGCTGGACAATCGCGCACGGCCCCGACATCGCTCCCGAGATGCAAGGTGCGGAGCGCGACAACTACAGCGATGTCGTCTTGGCTGGGCGATTACGGTCCGTGCTCGCACAGCTCAATCCCGACCTTCCAATCGATGTGGTCGATGATGCCCACCGTAGGTTGATCGATCCTGCGGGAGCGACGCTCGAAACCCGTAACCGTGCCTTCCACCGCATGGTCGTCAGTGGCATCACGGTGGAGTATGCCGACACCGATGGAGCGATCCGAGGCGCGCAGGTGCGCGTGATGGACGTCGATACGCCCGAGAAAAACGACTGGTTAGCGGTCAACCAGTTCACGGTCATGGAGAACAAGCACCAGCGCCGACCTGACATCGTGCTGTTCGTCAACGGCCTGCCGCTGGTGGTCATAGAGCTGAAGAATCCCGTAGACGAGAGCGCTACGATCTGGTCGGCGTTCCAGCAATTCCAGACCTATAAGGCTGACGTCCCGTCACTGTTCGCCTTCAACGCTGCACTGATCGTGTCCGACGGCTTGGAAGCGCGTGTCGGCACGCTGACCGGCGGCCGGGAATGGTTCAAGCCATGGCGCACGATCGCCGGTGAGGGGCTGGCCGATCCGAGTCTGCCTCAGCTTCGAGTCCTGCTCGAAGGCGTGTGCTCCCCGCACAATCTGCTTGCGCTAGTCCGAGATTTCATCGTCTTCGAGGACGATGGCAGCGGAGCGCTGGTCAAGAAGATGGCGGGATACCACCAATTCCACGCCGTGCGGACAGCGGTTGCCGAGACCCTGCGAGCGGCAGCCTTGCAGCAGGGGCTGGTGGACCAGAGCCATAAGGCCCGCTACGAATCAGGCCGTCGCGGTGGCGACGGCGGTGACCGACGCATCGGTGTCATCTGGCACACCCAGGGCTCGGGCAAAAGCCTGACTATGGCGTTCTACGCCGGGCGCATCGTCCGTGAGCGTGCCATGCAGAACCCCACGATTGTCGTGCTGACAGACCGCAACGACTTGGATGATCAATTGTTCACGACCTTCTCTCGCTGCGCTGACCTGCTGCGGCAGCCCCCTGTTCAGGCGGACAGCCGCAGCGACCTCCGGGCGAAACTTGCGGTCGTGTCCGGCGGGGTGGTATTCACGACGATCCAGAAGTTCTTCCCCGAGGAAAAGGGCGACCGACACCCGCTGTTGTCGGACCGGCGCAATATCGTGGTGATCGCCGATGAGGCGCACCGCAGCCAGTACGACTTCATCGACGGCTATGCCCGGCACATGCGGGATGCGCTGCCCAACGCTTCGTTCATCGGCTTTACCGGAACGCCGATCGAGCTGGCGGACGCGAACACACGGGCTGTGTTTGGCGACCACATCAGCGTCTACGACATCCAGCGGGCCGTTGAGGACGGAGCGACCGTGCCGATCTACTACGAGAGTCGCCTCGCGAAGCTGACCCTCGACGAGACCGAGAAATCCGATATCGATGCAGGATTTGAAGAAGTAACCGAAGGAGAGGAGGCTGACCGCCGAGAGAAGCTGAAGACGAAATGGGCGCAGTTCGAAGCCGTTGTTGGTGCAGAGAAGCGCGTCGCACTCCAGGGCTTTTCAATGTCAGATAGCGAGGGGCGGATTGCATAAGGAGTTAGGAGAGGGGCTGGACAAACGCGCGGTGGTTGTGCGATAACTCGCAGAGTGGGACCGCAGCACATCCCGTTAGGCGAGGTCCGGGTCCGTCCAGTCCGGCCCGACGAGGAGTCGCGCTGGAACGAGTTGATGCGGGAGCGGCACTACCTCGGCTTCCGGAACTTGTGCGGCAATCGCCTGCGGCATGTCGCCGTGCTCGGCGAGCGCTGGCTGGCGCTGGTCGGCTGGCATGCCGCCGCCTTGCACTGCGCCGCGCGCGACCGCTGGATCGGCTGGACCAGCTTGCAACGGCGCCAGCGTCTGTTCCTAGTCGCCAATCAGAGCCGTTTTTTGCTGCTCTGCGAGGCCGGCAGCGTGCCCCATCTGGCCTCGCGCGTGCTCGGCCTGAGCCTGCGCCGGCTGCGCGCCGACTGGCTCGCCCGGCATGGTCACGAACTGCTGCTGGCCGAGTCGTTCGTGGACCCGAGCCGCTTCGTCGGCACCTGCTACCGGGCCACCAACTGGATCGAGGTCGGGCGCACCGCAGGCTTCGGCCGCCAGCGCGGCGGTCGCATCGGCTATGTCAGCCACGGCCAGCCCAAGCGCGTGTTCGTGTACCCGTTACGGCGCACGGCGCGGCAACAGCTCGCGGCTGCGACGCCGCAGCCGGCCTGGCGCCGGCAGCGTCCCAAGATTATGCTCAAGCCAGCCCAATGGCGCTCCCTGCGCGCCTTCCTCGCCCAAGTGCCCGACACGCGCAGCTGCTACGGGCTGCGCTACCCGATGCAGACCGCGCTGACGATCCTGATCGGCTCGCGGCTGGCGGGCTGCCAGACGCTGACCCAGCTGAGCGACTTCGGCCGGGCGCTGAGCCAACAGACCCTGGCGTTGATCGGCTCGCGGCTGCGCCCGCAGACCGGGCGCTACGAAGCGCCCGGCATCAGCAGCTGGCACTACATCCTGCAGCGCACCGACGAGGCCGAGGTAGAGCGTCTGATGGCAGCTTGGACGGCCGAGCAAGCCTTGGAGAATGAAGACGATAGCGACGATAGCGACGATAGCGACGATGGCGGCGATGGCGGCGATGGCGGCGATGGCGGCGATGGCGAAGAGCCGCTGCAGGCGGTGGCACTGGACGGCAAGGTGCTGCGCGGGTCGTATGACCGGGATCTGGGCGCGGATGGCCAGCCGCTGGACAAGCCGGCCCAGCAGCAGCTCTCGGCGCTGGATCTGGACTCGGGCACGGTGGTCGGCCAGCTCGGTTTCAGCGGGCAGAAGGACGATGCCGAGGGGGCGGCGCTGCGCGAGCTGGTGCGGGATCTGGCCGGCACCGGCAGCTGTATCATCGCCGACGCGCTGCACACCCAGCGCGGCACCGCGCAGCATCTGCTCGACCTCGGGCTCGACTACCTGTTCACAGTCAAAGGCAACCAAGGCAAGGTGCTTGAGGAGGTGCGCGACTCCTTCCACTGGGACTGTCAGCAGCCGCACACCACCCGCGACTGCGAGCACGGCCGCATCGAGGTGCGCAGCATCCGTGTCTCGGACGAACTGGATCCGAAGCTGTCCTACATCAGCTTTCCCGGCGTGCGCTTTGTCGCCCAAGTACGGCGCGAGGTCGCCTACAAGAAGGACGGCCGCCAGCGCAAGCCGGAGACCGTCTACTTGTTGACCAGCCTGCCGCCGGAACGGGCCACGGCCGAGCGACTGCTGCGGCTGAACCGGCTCTACTGGGGCATTGAAAACCGCGTCCACTACGTGCGCGACGTCGCCCTGCGCGAGGACGCCAGCCGCATCCGCAAGAAGTCGCTGCCGCGTCTGATGGCCACCTTCGCCAACCTCGCGATCTCGATCCTACGCTTGCTCAAGACGAAGAACATCCAACGCCGCATGGACCAACTGCACCTGAAACCGGACGAGGCCGTGGCCCTGCTGCTCGCCTGACTGCCTCACACGCCTGTCCGGCCCTGCGGCCCGGCCGTAGGTGTGCCTACCCCTGCCCGTGCGGCCCCCTGCGACCGCGCCAAGGCTCCTGGGTGTGCTGTCGCATGCTCGCACGCCCCGCCGACTCGGCTTCCGGACGCCATCTCCCGAGCTCCGCGCACTCCAAGACATGCCTCAACCCCCGTTCGCATCAAACATTGAATTTGCCTGCGTCGCACTCGTAGCCCGTGACATCGTAGAGCATTTCGAGAGTCGCCAGAATGCGCTGCAAGGCAAGGCGATGGTCGTCTGCATGAGTCGGCGGATCTGCATTGACCTATACCGTGAGTTGGCCCGCCTCCGTCCCAAGTGGGATTGCGAGAACGACGAACTTGGTGCGCTGAAGGTCGTGATGACGGGAAAGGCATCGGACCCCCTCGAATGGCAGCCCCATATCCGCAACAAGCCACGGCGCGAAGCGCTCGCAAAACGCTTTCGGGACCCCTCCGACCCGCTCCGGATCGTGTTGGTCCGTGACATGTGGCTCACGGGCTTCGACGCCCCGAGCCTGCACACGATGTACGTGGACAAGCCAATGCGCGGCCATGGGCTAATGCAGGCCATCGCACGGGTCAACCGGGTGTTCCGAGACAAACCGGGGGGACTTGTTGTTGACTACCTGGGCTTGGCCCACGAATTGAAGCGGGCGCTGGCCACCTACACCGAAAGCGGCGGCCGGGGCGAGACCGCGCTGGACCAAGACCAAGCAGTCCGGGTAATGCAGGAGAAATACGAGATCTGCTGTGGACTCTTCCACGGATTGGACCGGTCCGTATGGGCGAACGGCTCACCAGCGCAGCGCCTCCACCTGCTACCGGCGGCTCTGGAGCATGTCCTCGCACAGGAGGATGGCAAGGCGCGCTGCTTGAAGGTCGTGCAAGAGCTGTCACAGGCGTTCGCGCTGGCGGTACCGCATCCAGAGGCAATCCGTATCCGTGACGATCTGTCGCTCTTTCAGCATGTGAGGGCTGCCCTGTTGAAGCGTGACCGCCCAGACGCAAAACCCGAGGAGGATCTGGATCATGCTGTGCGGCAGATCGTCTCTCGAGCCGTGGCCGAGGACGGGGTGCTCGATATATTCGCTGCGGCCGGGCTCAGGAAACCAGATGTGTCGATCCTTTCCGAGGAATTCCTGCTTGAGGTGCGTGGCATGCGCCAGCGAAACCTTGCCGTCGAACTGCTGGCGAAACTGTTGAAGAGCGAGCTGTCGACGAGACGCCAGAAAAACGTGGTCCAAGCCCGCTCGTTCGCCGAAATGTTGGAGCGGACCATCCGCCGCTACCAGAACCGCGCGGTCGAGGCGGCACAGGTGATCGAGGAGTTGATCTCCTTGGCCCGGGAGTTGCGCGAGGCAAGCGCCCGGGGCGAGGCGCTGGGACTCTCAGAAGACGAGCTGGCATTCTATGACGCTCTCGGGGTCAATGACAGCGCAGTCCAAGTGCTCGGCGACGAGACGCTTCGCGACATAGCCCGAGAACTGGTCGAGACCGTGCGGAGCAATGTGACCATCGATTGGACGCTACGCGAGAATGTCCGCGCTAAGCTTCGCGTTCACGTGAAGCGCGTACTGCGTAACCACGGCTATCCGCCGGACAGGCAGGAATCAGCGACCAAAACGGTGCTGGAGCAGGCCGAAGTGCTGTCAGCCGGCTGGGCGGCATGAGCATCTCCATGGGAGGATCGACCTCCAGGTCGGAGGTGTCGAGTACGGTTCAGCGGACCCACGGGGCATGCGATTGCGAAGCCACCGTCATTCGCCAGCGGCTCGCTCGACTTGTGGACGAGAAGGCCGCTTTGGAGACCCGGCTTGCAGAGGTCGAGGCTGCGCGGCCGGGACAAGAGAAGTGTCCCCAACCTGAAGGGTCGGTAACGAATCGCTCGTCGGCCGCGAGAAGATCGCGTTCTTCAGGGCGCTCTTCCGCGGGCGTGAAGATGTCTTTTCCCAACGCTGGGAGAACGCCAGGACGGGTAAGTCGGGCTAAGCGCTAGCGCGCGCCAACGAATGGATGCCGGGCCTGTGTGAGAAACCTAGGATCAAGTGCAGTGCTTGCCCGAATCAAGCGTTCTTGGCGGTAACGGATGAAGTGCTTGAGGAGCATCTCAGGGGGCGCCGAACGGTAGGCGTCTATCGCATGCTTCCCGACCACACCCGTTGGTTTTTGGCGGCAGATTTCGACAAGCGGACATGGCGACGGGATGCAGAAGCCTTTCTTGGTGTCTGCCAGTCGAAGGGGGTCCGGCGGCCTTGGAACGATCGCGCTCAGGTAATGGTGGGCACATCTGGATCTTCTTCGCAGAGCCGGTGTCGGCCACGCTGGCGAGCCGACTCGGCGCCCATCTTCTGACCGAGACCATGGAGCGTAATCCCGACATCGGATTCGAGTCCTACGACCGGCTCTTCCCGAGCCTAGACAGCTTATCCGCTGGCGGTTTCGGTAACCTAATCGCGCTGCCGCTTGCGCGCGGTCCCCGGAAGAGAGGGAACAGTCTATTCTGGACGAGAGATTCGAGCCTTGGCCAGATCAATGGGCGTTTCTCTCGTCGCTTCGCCGCTTGCCCGCGCCAGAGGCTTCGATGATCGTCGAAGAAGCGGATCGCCAAGGCCGCGTTGTCGGTCTGCGCCTGCCAGTTGACGACGAGGACAAGGAGCCTTGGACCGCGCCACCGTCGCGCCGCCTGCCATTGATTCGGGTTGCTGAACCGCTGCTGGAGCACGTCGACGCGGTCCTTGCGAACCGGATCTACATTCCGCAGGCAAGATTGCCGCCGGCCGTGGTCAACCGGCTCATTCACCTCGCAGCGTTCCAGAATCCAGCCTTCTACAGCGCCCAAGCAATGCGCCGTTCGACGTTCGGTATTCCCCGGATCGTGGCGTGTGCAGAACTGCTGTCGCTTCAAGTTGCTCTGCCCCGAGGCCTTGGAGGTATTGCTCCCAGAACTGGGGATTAACGTGAGTCTGTGCGACGAGCGTAATCCGGGCGTCCTGTCGAGACAGCGTTCCTCGGCGACCTGAAGCCGGACCAGCAGGACGCTTGCGATTCCGTTCTGGCTCATGAGACCGGTGTGCTGGCCGGGGGGCACTGCGTTCGGCAAGACGGTTGTTGCCGCGTCAGTTATCGCAGCGCGCGCGACCAATACGCTGGGACTGGTTCACCGTAGGCAGCTGATGGAGCAATGGATTGCGCGGCTCGGGGTGTTCCTTGATCTTCCAGCGTCTGCCGTGGGTCAAGTCGGTGGCGGCCAGCGTAGGCCAACTGGCATCTTCGATGTCGCAGTGATTCAGAGCCTTGTGCGGAAGGGAGAGGTGGACGACATCGTCGCTGACTACGAGCATCTGGTAGTCGATGAGTGCCACCACCGCTCGGCTGTGAGCTTTGAGGCGGTGGCCTGCCGCGCAAAGGCGCGATTCGCGCTTGCATTGTCCGCGACCGTGACTCGGAGGGACGGATACCATCCGATCATCTTCATGCAATGTGGCCCCGTGCGGTTCCGGGCGAGTGCAAAGGCGCAGGCTGGGCAGCGCCCGTTCGGACACCGGGCGATCCTACGGGCGACGGCGTTCCAGATGCCAGACGAGACCGAAGGTGCTAATCCACCGATCCAACGTGTCTATTCCGCCATGGCCAAGGACCAAGATCGCAATGAGCTGATCTTTGACGACGTCTTACGAGCCCTTGAGGTGGGACGTCCGCCGATCCTCCTCACCGAGAGCAAGGATCATGCCCAGTACTTTGCGGAGAGGCTGGATGGCTTCGCCAAGAACGTGCTGCTGCTTCAAGGAGGCATAGGTGCGAGGCAGCGCCGCGAGATCATGCGGAGTTTCGAGCACGTTCCCGAGACGGAGGAGCGCGTTCTGATTGCGACTGGCCGGTATGGCGGCGAGGGTTTCGACGATGCCCGTCTCGACACCCTGTTCCTTGCGATGCCGATCTCTTGGGAGGGAACGCTCGCGCAGTATGTCGGCCGCATCCACCGGCTACACCCAGCGAAGCGAGGGGTTTTGGTATACGACTATGTCGATGACAAGGTGCCGACACTCAGGCGCATGAGCGAGAAGCGTAGCTGAGGCTATGGCAGCGTTTGCTACTCCACCGAGACTCTACCGCCGGGCCGTCACGTGAGATAGTGCCGCACGACCGATCCGAGTCCGGTGCACTGGCGCGCCGCTGGGCGCGACCGAGCCGCGGGCGATGGCGGCTCCGGGGCTGGGTAAAGGCCTGACTGAGGAACGTGTGGGCACGGCACCAGTCCGTCGCTCTGCCCCTGAATTACGTACGCTCGAGCGGAGGTTGGTTGCGAGAATAGACGCAGCCGGAGGGGGCGGAGCGGCTGGAGTGGTGATTCCCATGTGCGATTCGGTGCGTGATGTGGAGCGTGTCAACGACCGACTGCCCGGGCTTGGCATCATGGTTCCGCTCGTCGACCTCCCGCAGGGTGTGTTGCGCGCCGCTGAACTGGCGTCCTGCTTGGATCGCGTGGGAGCTCTGCTGTTCGGTGCCGAGGATTACTGCGTCGAATCCAGGATCAGGCGCACAGAGGAACTGCCCGAAGTGACATTCGCGTGTAGCAGTGTGGTCAACGCGGCCCGTGCCATGCGGAAGCAGGTGTTCGATTCTCCGCTGATGCAGTGCTCAGATCCGGCTGCGGTGGGGCGCGCGCCGACACGCGGCCGCCGGCTCGGCTTCTCCGGGCAAGCCGCTATTCGCCCATCTCAATTACCCGCGATCAACGAAGCGAATTCGCTTTCGCCTACGGAACTGGAGCAAGCCAAGGCTGTCTTGAGACGATTCGAACAGCATGGCGGCGCAGTCTCCGCGGTCCAGGGTTCGCAGGCGGACGATCGCACGGTCCACGAGGCCCTCGCCGTGCTTTAACAGGCCGCTGGCTGGACCGTCAATCGTAGTACTCAAGACCTAGGTGCGTGATCATCTGCTCCCCAGCCATCCAGCGAAGCGTGTTCTTGAGCTTCATCAGCTGGATGAAGATATCGTGTTCGGGATACAGCTGGGGCGGCACCATCGGCGACTTGAAGTAGAACGACAGCCACTCCTGAATTCCTCCCAAACCCGCGCGCTGGGCTAGGTCGAGGAACAGCGCCAAGTCCAGCACCAAGGGTGCCGCCAAGATGGAGTCGCGGCAGAGGAAATTGACCTTGAGCTGCATCGGATAGCCCAGCCAGCCCTTCAGGTCGATGTTATCCCAGCCCTCTTTGTTGTCTCCGCGTGGTGGGTAGTAGTTGATCCGGACCATGTGCGAGAACTCCTCGTACAGGTCTGGGTACTGCTCTGGCTGGAGGATCACGTCGAGTGCTCCGAGCTTGCTTTCTTCCTTGGTCTTGAACGAGTCAGGCTCCTCCAGCACGACGCCGTCCCGGTTTCCGAGAATATTTGTGGAGCTGGGCTAGGTACTTGACTCCAAACACCACTATATGTTGTGGTTAGGTCATGAAGCGAGATTACCCGAAGACACAGGTCGAGTTTGAGCAGCGATTCGCAACCGAGGAGGCTTGTCGCGGGTACATCGCTCAGTTGCGCTGGCCGGACGGATTCGTCTGTCCGCGGTGCCAAGCCAAATCGGCCCGCAGTGCCACGCGGCAGCGCTTGATCTGCCGTTCCTGCCAGTATCAGGCATCGGTGACCGCCGGGACGATCTTCGAGGGTACGCGCAAGCCCTTGCTGCTATGGTTCCGAGCGATGTGGTACGTCACAACCCAGAAGCACGGGGCCAGCGCGCTGGGGCTACAGCGGGTGTTGGGCCTGGGCCAATACCGGTGCGTATTCTGATTGAAAAGGGTCACCGTTCTGATTGAAAAGGGTCACCGGCCTGAGCTTGGGGTCGAGTGCCGAGAGCGTGGCGACGATGGCGGGTGCAAGTGTCTTCCTGTCCCCATAGAGGACAGGAGGGCACGCGATGCCGAGGCTACCAATCGCCATGTTTGCAATCAAGGAAATCCTGCGCCTGCACCATGACGCAGGCCACACACAGCGGGAGATCTCCCGCGCCACCGGGGTGAGCCAGTCGGCCATCCAGCGCTTGCTGGGACGGGCCAGCCAAGCCGGGCTGGGCTGGCCGCTGGCCCGTCCCGCCGCCAGCGATGCGGAGTTGTATGCACAGTTGTACCCGTCGGCCGCTGGGCCAGCGAGGCACAGCCAGCCAGACTTTGCACATGTGCACGATCAGTTGCGCCGCTTCAAGCGCGTCACGCTGGAGCAGCTCTGGAGCGAGTACTGCGCGGCGAGCGAGCCGGGCCGCAGCTACAGCTACAGTCAGTTCTGCGCGCTGTACAAGCAGTGGCGCGCGAGTCAGGACGTGGTGCTGCACCACGATCACATGGCCGGCGAGCAGCTCTTCATTGACTACGCCGGCGATACGGCGACGGTGTACGAGCCGTCGGGGAGTTGGGAAGCTCAGATCTTCGTGGCCGTGCTCGGGCTGAGCGTGTACACCTATGCCGAGGCCTGCCGGAGCCAGGACCTGGAGAGTTTCCTGAGGGCGCATGTGAACGCGCTGCGCTTCTTTGGCGGGGTGCCGCGCGTGTTCGTGCCGGACAACTTGAAGGCGGCCGTGAGCGTGGCCGACCGCTACGAGCCGGAGGTCAACCGCAGCTACGCCGAACTGGCGCAACACTATGGCGCGGCGGTGCTGCCGGCGCGAGCGGGCAAACCGCGTGACAAAGCGGCCGTGGAGGCGGCCGTGCTGGGGGTGGAGCGGGAGTTGCTCACGCCGCTGTTGCGGCAGCAGCGCCGCTGCTGCAGCCTGGCAGAGTTGAACGAGGCGCTGCGGGAGGGCTTGGCGGCCTACAACGCCAAGCCGTTCCAAAAGCGCGCGGGCTCGCGCCAGAGCGTGTTCGCCAGCCTGGAGCGGCCGGCTTTGCTGGCCTTGCCGGAGCGCGACTACGAATTCGCCGCATGGCTGACGGCGCGGGTCAACGTGGACCATCACGTGACGGTGCGCAAGTGGCACTTGTTGAATTTCAGATAGATTCGTGCGGACTTTTTCAGATTATTTCCTGCTGTAGTGGAGAAATTTTTCAAGTAGATTCGCTACTGCAGGAGGGAGTTAAGGGCAATCAGCGGCGGTGCGGTCGGGGAAGGGAGTCGACGGCGGAGGTTTTCCGGAAGTAGAGATAGGCGGCGTGTTGTAGCCGGGTCGCGGGGGTGCGATCGGGCAGTCGATGGGGGTGAATAGGGACAGCTAGCGTGGCTGGGAGCGGCGCAGCAGATCGTTCCAGTCCTTGGCGCCGACCGGCCGGAGGCGGCTGCAATGGGGGGTGTGGCGGCGGAGGGAGTCGGCGGCTTGGTCGCCGGCGCGGTCGGCGTCGTAGGCACACAGGATGCGCGGTGCGCGGAAGGCTTGCAGCCAGGGCGGGAGAGAGGTCGCGATGCCGGCGGTGGAGGCGAGCAGGGTATCGGGTGGCAAAGTGGGAGCCAGCAGGCGGAGCGCGGCGAGGGCGTCGAGGGCACTCTCGACGAGCAGGATGGCATCGAGATCGTCGATGTTGGCCGGCAGCCAGAAGCCGCCACGGGCCTTGCGGGAGCCGGGCGCCATGCCCTTGAAGGTGCGGCCGTCGGGAGCCGGGCGGGTGCCGACGAGCTCGGCGCCGACGGGATGTTGGTGGCGGTCGCGACAGACGAAGACGGCGTTGCGGCGGGAATCGGCGTAGAGGATGCCCTCTTGGCGGCAACGCTCGAGCAGGGCGGGGTCGAGCCCGCGGGCGGTGGCCAGGAAGTCACGCACGGGGTCCCAGAGGCGGTCTGCGGGGGGTGGCAGGCGCAAGCCGTGGCGGCGAGCGGGCGGGGTGGCAGGCGCAGGCTGGGGGAGGCCGCCGTGGCGTTCGAGGAACTCGACGGCGGCGCGGAAGCGGCAGCCGCGCACGTGCATGACGAGATCGATGGCACCACCGCCGCCGCGCCCCTGGCGGTGGTCGAAGAACTGCGCGCCGCGGATGCTCAGCACGGAGCCGGGCCGCTTCCAGCGGGCCGGGTTGGCGGGATCCTTGCGGTAGCCGAGTTGGACGGCGAGCGGTTCGAGCGAGCCGTCGCGCACCTGCGCGGCGCGTTCGCGCCAAGGGTCGTTGAAGGGGGTCACAGGCGCACCTCGGCACAGGCCTGTTCGAGTTGCTCGGCGGAGACCTGGCGAGCCTGGGCGCAGGCTGCGGCGGCGAGGGCGAAGTGGGCGATGCGGTCGACCTGGCGGGGCAGGCCGCGCGAGGCCTGGAAGAGGGCCTCGAGGGCATTGGGCTCGAACAGCGGCAGGTCGCAGCCGGCCAGGCGCAGGCGGTGGGCGAGGTAGGGTTCGAGTTCGTCGCGGGCGAGGCCGGCGAGCTGGTGCTGCACGGCGATGCGCTGGCCGAGCGATTCGTGCACGGCCATGGCGAGGCGCTTGCGCAAGGAGGACAGGCCGGACAGCAGCAGGCACAGGCAGCGCTCGGCATCCATCTGGAAGTTGGTGAGCAGGCGGAGCTCCTCGAGCACGTCGTTGCGCAGGTTGTGGGCCTCGTCGATGATCAGCACGGGCAGCTGGTGGGCCTCGCGGGCGAGGCGGGCGATTTCCTCGCGCAGGGCGCGGAAGGCGGGAGCGCGGGAGCGCTCCGGCTGCAGGCCGAGTTCCCAGGCCAGGGTCTGGTACATGTCCAGCACCGAGCCGGTCGTGAGCGCGACGTAGGCGACGCGGAAGAGGCCGGGGTGCAGGCTGGCGGCGAACTGGCGGCAGGCGGTGGTCTTGCCGCAGCCGACCTCGCCGGTGAGCAGGCCGATGCCGCGCAGTTCGAGCAGGTGCTGCAGGCGGGTCTGGGTCTCGATGCCGGCCTGGGCGGGGAACAGCTCGTCGGTTTCGGCGGGGGTCTGGAAGGGGTAGCGGGTGAGGGCGAAATGCTGTAGGTAGGTCATTGCCGGGGAGGCTCCTGGGAGGTGTCCGGGCGCTCGAGCGCGCTCAGGCGCAGCGGCGGGGCCGGGGCGCTGGCGTCCGCGCTGCGGTCGTCGGCAGCGTCAGCGGCATCCTCGGAGCGCGGGTCGGGGGTGCGTCGGATGAGGGCGTTGGCGTGTGCGTCGAGCAAGGTCGCGCAGCCGGCCGCGCGGCCCTGGTGCAGGACCGGGACGGGCCGTCCGGGCGGTGCGGCGGGATCGACCAGCAGGACGATCCGCTGCCCGACCAGTTCGGCGCCCACCTCGTAGAGGCGGCCCTGGAAGCTGACGGTGCGGTCCTTGGCGACGCGGCGGCGGTGCTGGAAGCGGAAGATCGTGTCGAGCTCGTCGTCGGGCGGGGCCGGGCGCAGGCGGCTGGCGGCCAGCGCCCATTGGTCGAGCGGGGTGCGCTGGTGGTCGAGGCCGCGGTGGGGAGTGCGGTGGTACTCGCCTTCGATCCAGGCCCCGAGACGGCGGTTGAGGGCGTCGAGGCTGGCGCTCGCGGTCTCGTCCAGGGTCGGCAGGAACTGGGCTCTGCAGGTCCTGAAAAAACGCTCGATTTTCCCCTTTCCCTGCGGCGCGTAAGGTCTCGCATGGATCAAATGGATGCCAAGGCTGGCGCAGATCACGGACAGGTGGCGGGAGCGGTAGGAGGCACCGTTGTCGCAGTACAGTCTCTGCGGGACGCCGCGTTTGAGCAGGGCCTGGCGCAAGACGGGCAGGAACGCCTCGGCGCTTTCGGAGAAGGCGAAGGCGGCGTGCGGGATGACGCGCGTGGCATCGTCAATGACGGCCAGCAGGTAGGCCTTGCGCCGCCGCCGCCGGTCGTCGGGATCGCTGCCGACCTTGGGGCCATGCATGCAATCGGCCATCCACAGCGCGCCCGCGTCGGGGTAGCTGAAGCGGCGCCGGTCGCGGCCGTCGGGACGGTCCTTGGCCGGCCCCGTCAGGCCCTCTTGGCGCAGCAGGCGGTAGACCGTGGCCGGGGCCAGGGCGGTCGTCGCGGGCACGCTGCCGCTGGCCCGCGCCTGGCGGATCAGCGCGCGCACCGACAGCCGGCGGTTGGCCTCCTTGAGTGTTGAATTTCAGATAGATTCGTGCGGACTTTTTCAGATTATTTCCTGCTGTAGTGGAGAAATTTTTCAAGTAGATTCGCTACTGCAGGAGGGAGTTAAGGGCAATCAGCGGCGGTGCGGTCGGGGAAGGGAGTCGACGGCGGAGGTTTTCCGGAAGTAGAGATAGGCGGCGTGTTGTAGCCGGGTCGCGGGGGTGCGATCGGGCAGTCGATGGGGGTGAATAGGGACAGCTAGCGTGGCTGGGAGCGGCGCAGCAGATCGTTCCAGTCCTTGGCGCCGACCGGCCGGAGGCGGCTGCAATGGGGGGTGTGGCGGCGGAGGGAGTCGGCGGCTTGGTCGCCGGCGCGGTCGGCGTCGTAGGCACACAGGATGCGCGGTGCGCGGAAGGCTTGCAGCCAGGGCGGGAGAGAGGTCGCGATGCCGGCGGTGGAGGCGAGCAGGGTATCGGGTGGCAAAGTGGGAGCCAGCAGGCGGAGCGCGGCGAGGGCGTCGAGGGCACTCTCGACGAGCAGGATGGCATCGAGATCGTCGATGTTGGCCGGCAGCCAGAAGCCGCCACGGGCCTTGCGGGAGCCGGGCGCCATGCCCTTGAAGGTGCGGCCGTCGGGAGCCGGGCGGGTGCCGACGAGCTCGGCGCCGACGGGATGTTGGTGGCGGTCGCGACAGACGAAGACGGCGTTGCGGCGGGAATCGGCGTAGAGGATGCCCTCTTGGCGGCAACGCTCGAGCAGGGCGGGGTCGAGCCCGCGGGCGGTGGCCAGGAAGTCACGCACGGGGTCCCAGAGGCGGTCTGCGGGGGGTGGCAGGCGCAAGCCGTGGCGGCGAGCGGGCGGGGTGGCAGGCGCAGGCTGGGGGAGGCCGCCGTGGCGTTCGAGGAACTCGACGGCGGCGCGGAAGCGGCAGCCGCGCACGTGCATGACGAGATCGATGGCACCACCGCCGCCGCGCCCTTGGCGGTGGTCGAAGAACTGCGCGCCGCGGATGCTCAGCACGGAGCCGGGCCGCTTCCAGCGGGCCGGGTTGGCGGGATCCTTGCGGTAGCCGAGTTGGACGGCGAGCGGTTCGAGCGAGCCGTCGCGCACCTGCGCGGCGCGTTCGCGCCAAGGGTCGTTGAAGGGGGTCACAGGCGCACCTCGGCACAGGCCTGTTCGAGTTGCTCGGCGGAGACCTGGCGAGCCTGGGCGCAGGCTGCGGCGGCGAGGGCGAAGTGGGCGATGCGGTCGACCTGGCGGGGCAGGCCGCGCGAGGCCTGGAAGAGGGCCTCGAGGGCATTGGGCTCGAACAGCGGCAGGTCGCAGCCGGCCAGGCGCAGGCGGTGGGCGAGGTAGGGTTCGAGTTCGTCGCGGGCGAGGCCGGCGAGCTGGTGCTGCACGGCGATGCGCTGGCCGAGCGATTCGTGCACGGCCATGGCGAGGCGCTTGCGCAAGGAGGACAGGCCGGACAGCAGCAGGCACAGGCAGCGCTCGGCATCCATCTGGAAGTTGGTGAGCAGGCGGAGCTCCTCGAGCACGTCGTTGCGCAGGTTGTGGGCCTCGTCGATGATCAGCACGGGCAGCTGGTGGGCCTCGCGGGCGAGGCGGGCGATTTCCTCGCGCAGGGCGCGGAAGGCGGGAGCGCGGGAGCGCTCCGGCTGCAGGCCGAGTTCCCAGGCCAGGGTCTGGTACATGTCCAGCACCGAGCCGGTCGTGAGCGCGACGTAGGCGACGCGGAAGAGGCCGGGGTGCAGGCTGGCGGCGAACTGGCGGCAGGCGGTGGTCTTGCCGCAGCCGACCTCGCCGGTGAGCAGGCCGATGCCGCGCAGTTCGAGCAGGTGCTGCAGGCGGGTCTGGGTCTCGATGCCGGCCTGGGCGGGGAACAGCTCGTCGGTTTCGGCGGGGGTCTGGAAGGGGTAGCGGGTGAGGGCGAAATGCTGTAGGTAGGTCATTGCCGGGGAGGCTCCTGGGAGGTGTCCGGGCGCTCGAGCGCGCTCAGGCGCAGCGGCGGGGCCGGGGCGCTGGCGTCCGCGCTGCGGTCGTCGGCAGCGTCAGCGGCATCCTCGGAGCGCGGGTCGGGGGTGCGTCGGATGAGGGCGTTGGCGTGTGCGTCGAGCAAGGTCGCGCAGCCGGCCGCGCGGCCCTGGTGCAGGACCGGGACGGGCCGTCCGGGCGGTGCGGCGGGATCGACCAGCAGGACGATCCGCTGCCCGACCAGTTCGGCGCCCACCTCGTAGAGGCGGCCCTGGAAGCTGACGGTGCGGTCCTTGGCGACGCGGCGGCGGTGCTGGAAGCGGAAGATCGTGTCGAGCTCGTCGTCGGGCGGGGCCGGGCGCAGGCGGCTGGCGGCCAGCGCCCATTGGTCGAGCGGGGTGCGCTGGTGGTCGAGGCCGCGGTGGGGAGTGCGGTGGTACTCGCCTTCGATCCAGGCCCCGAGACGGCGGTTGAGGGCGTCGAGGCTGGCGCTCGCGGTCTCGTCCAGGGTCGGCAGGAACTGGGCTCTGCAGGTCCTGAAAAAACGCTCGATTTTCCCCTTTCCCTGCGGCGCGTAAGGTCTCGCATGGATCAAATGGATGCCAAGGCTGGCGCAGATCACGGACAGGTGGCGGGAGCGGTAGGAGGCACCGTTGTCGCAGTACAGTCTCTGCGGGACGCCGCGTTTGAGCAGGGCCTGGCGCAAGACGGGCAGGAACGCCTCGGCGCTTTCGGAGAAGGCGAAGGCGGCGTGCGGGATGACGCGCGTGGCATCGTCAATGACGGCCAGCAGGTAGGCCTTGCGCCGCCGCCGCCGGTCGTCGGGATCGCTGCCGACCTTGGGGCCATGCATGCAATCGGCCATCCACAGCGCGCCCGCGTCGGGGTAGCTGAAGCGGCGCCGGTCGCGGCCGTCGGGACGGTCCTTGGCCGGCCCCGTCAGGCCCTCTTGGCACAGCAGGCGGTAGACCGTGGCCGGGGCCAGGGCGGTCGTCGCGGGCACGCTGCCGCTGGCCCGCGCCTGGCGGATCAGCGCGCGCACCGACAGCCGGCGGTTGGCCTCCTTGAGGCGCACCAGCAACTCGCAGACCGCTGGCGGCAGGCCGCGCGGCTGGCCGCGATCCTGGCGCCGCTTGGGGTACAGCGCGTCGAAGCCGCCGTCTTCGTACAAGCCCAGCCAGTCGCGGATGGTGGTGATGGCGACGCGCGTGCGACGGCTGCCGGGAATGGCGTGCGCGCGCCCGGCCTTGTCGCGGATCAGGGCCCAGCGCTGGGCCGATCCTGGCGGCAGGCACAGGATCTCCGCAATCACGCTGTAGCGGAACAGGGCGATCTCGCGCCGGAGGTCTGGGAGCTTGTCTGGCATGCTGGCGGGTCCTGGCGAGCCGTGCGGGCGGCCCGCTCTCCCGACTCTAGGCAGGCCGGCCGGGCGGCGAGCGGCCCGTCGCGTGTTGCACGGGCTGAGACGCCGGTTTGACCGCTGGAATCCGTCGCGAAAACCCGACCGGGACCGGCAGCACCGCCAGTTCTGTGGCCGCGACGGACCGCAGCGTGACCAGCACCGCAGCCGTGCCCAGAGCGCTCCCGAACGCCTCCACGGTCGGCTCCACACGCCCGCAACTCTCCGGCAACAGGGTCGTCAGCAGCGCCAGGCACAGCCGCACGCGCTCGACGCGCCGGGCGACCCAGCGCCGCGCCCCGGCCATCCCCACGTAACGCGACGAGTGCAGTCGCTTCCACCCGCCGCGCGGAAAGCCGGGCTGGACGGCCGCTCGGACCACCTGCTCGACCTCGGCCAATGTCCCGGGCAGGTGCGCTGCCAGACAGTCTGGCAACAGGCTCACCGTCTGCCCGCTCTGCGGGCATCGGAACCGCCGCACCCGCACGCCCTCGGGGATCTTGCGGGCGTAGCTGCCGTGGGGCCGCAGCTGGCAACCGCCCTGCTGGTGGAAGGGGCAGGCCGGCACGCTTGCATCGCGCCACGCCTTGCGGCTAATGTATTCCTCGACGGTGAGGTCTGTGTTGTAGCGAACTTGGAAAGCGCCGTCCACGGCCCGGCGAGCTGAGATCGCGCGGGCCACCCTATTGAACCGGGCCGCCTCCGCGCATGCAACCGCGCCGCGAACGGCCCGGTCCCCTGTCGCACCCGCACGGCGGCCACACAGCGCTTCAGCAAACCCTCTGCCGCTCCGGATTAATCCGATTCTTCAGCAATCCGGAATCGAATTAATGCGACAAATCCTCGCGTTGTTTCACTGAAATATTGTGAAAAACAACACCTTGAGGCGCACCAGCAACTCGCAGACCGCTGGCGGCAGGCCGCGCGGCTGGCCGCGATCCTGGCGCCGCTTGGGGTACAGCGCGTCGAAGCCGCCGTCTTCGTACAAGCCCAGCCAGTCGCGGATGGTGGTGATGGCGACGCGCGTGCGACGGCTGCCGGGAATGGCGTGCGCGCGCCCGGCCTTGTCGCGGATCAGGGCCCAGCGCTGGGCCGATCCTGGCGGCAGGCACAGGATCTCCGCAATCACGCTGTAGCGGAACAGGGCGATCTCGCGCCGGAGGTCTGGGAGCTTGTCTGGCATGCTGGCGGGTCCTGGCGAGCCGTGCGGGCGGCCCGCTCTCCCGACTCTAGGCAGGCCGGCCGGGCGGCGAGCGGCCCGTCGCGTGTTGCACGGGCTGAGACGCCGGTTTGACCGCTGGAATCCGTCGCGAAAACCCGACCGGGACCGGCAGCACCGCCAGTTCTGTGGCCGCGACGGACCGCAGCGTGACCAGCACCGCAGCCGTGCCCAGAGCGCTCCCGAACGCCTCCACGGTCGGCTCCACACGCCCGCAACTCTCCGGCAACAGGGTCGTCAGCAGCGCCAGGCACAGCCGCACGCGCTCGACGCGCCGGGCGACCCAGCGCCGCGCCCCGGCCATCCCCACGTAACGCGACGAGTGCAGTCGCTTCCACCCGCCGCGCGGAAAGCCGGGCTGGGCGGCCGCTCGGACCACCTGCTCGACCTCGGCCAATGTCCCGGGCAGGTGCGCTGCCAGACAGTCTGGCAACAGGCTCACCGTCTGCCCGCTCTGCGGGCATCGGAACCGCCGCACCCGCACGCCCTCGGGGATCTTGCGGGCGTAGCTGCCGTGGGGCCGCAGCTGGCAACCGCCCTGCTGGTGGAAGGGGCAGGCCGGCACGCTTGCATCGCGCCACGCCTTGCGGCTAATGTATTCCTCGACGGTGAGGTCTGTGTTGTAGCGAACTTGGAAAGCGCCGTCCACGGCCCGGCGAGCTGAGATCGCGCGGGCCACCCTATTGAACCGGGCCGCCTCCGCGCATGCAACCGCGCCGCGAACGGCCCGGTCCCCTGTCGCACCCGCACGGCGGCCACACAGCGCTTCAGCAAACCCTCTGCCGCTCCGGATTAATCCGATTCTTCAGCAATCCGGAATCGAATTAATGCGACAAATCCTCGCGTTGTTTCACTGAAATATTGTGAAAAACAACAGCACTACTCGGCCCCGGCCAGCCTGCTGCGCAAGCAGGTCGACGTGCGCCTCAGCGCGCACAGCGTGGAGTTGTTCCATCGCGGCGAGCGGGTGGCGCTGCACCGCCGCGAGCGCGGCAAGGGCGGCTACAGCACCATCGAGCAGCACCGCCCCAAGGCCCACCGCGAGCACTTGGGCTGGCCGCCGGAACGGATCGTCGAGTGGGCTGCAAAAGCCGGCCCGGAGACGGCTCGGCTGGTGCGCGAGCTGATGGCTTCCAAGACACACCCGAGCGAGGCCTACAGGCCCAGCCTGGGGATTATCCGGCTCGGCAAGCACTACGGCAGCCAGCGCTTGGAGGCGGCCGCCAAGCGCGCGCGGGCGCACGGCGAGTGCAGCTACAAATGCGTCAAGCAGATCTTGCAGCGCGGCCTGGACAGCCAGCCCGGCGAGCCGGAGCAGGTCTCGGCCCAAGCGCCGGTCGAGCACGGCAATATCCGCGGGCCGGAGTATTTCCGCGCCGCGGCCCAGCGGGCCGGCCAGGCCAAGGAGGGCGCAGCATGTTGATCGAGCCGATTTTGGAACAACTCTACCAACTGCGCCTCAACGGCATGGCGGAAGCCTTCCGCCAGCAGCTGGCCGACCCGGGCGCGGCCGAGCTGAGCTTCGAGGAGCGCTTCGGCCTGCTGGTCGACTCCCAGCACAGCTGGAAGCAGAGCCGCGCCTTGACGCGGCGGCTGGCGCTGGCCAAGCTGCACATGCAGGCGACGCTGGAAGACGTCGACTACCGCCACCCGCGCGGGCTGGAGCGGTCGCGCTTCGTCAGCCTGGCGCACGATTCGCGCTGGGTGCGCAACAAGCACAATGTGATCCTGACCGGCCCCTCCGGGGTGGGCAAGACGTATCTGGCCTGCGCCTTGGCGCACAAGGCCTGCCGGGACGGCTACAGCGCGCTCTACAAGCGTTGCACGCAACTGTTCCGGGACCTGCAGGCGGCCCACGCCGACGGCAGCTTCCCGCGCCTGCTGGACCGCCTGGCGCGCACCGACGTGCTGGTGCTGGACGATTTCGCGCTGACACCGCTGAGCGACTCCCAACGGCGCGACTTGCTGGAAATCTGCGACGACCGCTTCAACCTGCGCTCGACGGTGCTGACCTCCCAGCTGCCGCCCGCCAGCTGGCATGCGCAGATGGGCGATCCGACCATGGCCGACAGCATCCTGGACCGCTTGGTGCACGTGGCGCACAGCTTCCCGCTGGAGGGGGAATCGCTGCGCAAGACGCAGGCCGCGCAACGCCTGCAAGAGGATCGCCAGCAGGAGGACGCGACATGAGAGAGCGTTTCCACATCAAGCCCTCGGCCGGTGCGTTCTTCGCGGCCGGGGAAGGTTTCGAGCGGGCGCTGGGAGTGCTCTCCGACGCGGCCTTCAAACTCTTCGCGCACGTGTGTCTGCGAGCCCGGCGCCCGGCCGGCACGCTCGAGTTCGAGCGGGCCGAGCTGGCTCGCCAGCTGGCCAAGAGCCACTCGACTGTGGGGCGCTGCTTGCAGGAACTGGTGCGCCAAGGGGTCTGCCGGATCGAGCCCGCTCCCAACCAGCACCGGCGCTCGCGGCTGACCGTCTGTGCGCGTTTCTGGCCCTATGCCGCGGTCGACTCCGAGTTGGCCCCAGCGGCCGATCCCGCCGCCAACTATGTCGCCAGCGTGCGCCAGGCCTTCTTGCAGCCCAGCTGCGTGCAGGGCCGCTTCAACTCCGCTGACGAGTGCCTGGCGCGGCACTGGCACAGTTCCGCAGTCCCGCTGGAAACCGCCCGCAACGCCATCCTGCTCGGCTGCGCGCGCAAGTCCATCACACTGCTCGCACAGCCGGCCGGGCTGCCGATTCGCAGCCTGCACTACTTCCAGCCACTGCTGGAAGAGGTGCTCGCCGCCACCCCGCAAACCTACCCGCCACAGTACTGGCAGCACCTGCGCCAGCACTTGCTGCGGTGTGAGCAACATTGGGCGCGCAACGGAGGCTGGCCAGGGAGCCCGCCTGCCCGCCCAAATTTGACACAGGCAGAGCCGCAGCCCCGGCCACTCGACGCGGCCGCCGCGGACACAGGAGGAACAGAATGATGATGATGTCCCATCTTCCCGGGAACCGGGAATCCATGCAAGGAGGTGCCTCCCTGATGGCATACTAGGATCCGTCAGCGTCGCTGCGCTCCGAACTGACCCTTTTCGTCAGAACAGTGATTCTTTTCGGCCAGAACGCTGACCCTTTTCCTTCGGATTACTGACCCTTTTCGCCAGAATCCGCAACCGGACAGCTTGGACATGGATGCACAAGTTGCGGCGGGCGATGGTGCGGCCGGGACGCGAGCGGCTCACGGGCACGGTAGAGGCGGACGAAATCTACGTGGGCGGCAAGGAGGTGGGAGCCCGTGGGCGATCCCTTGGCAAGAAGGCCGTGGTGGCAGTCGCTGTCGAGGAGCGCGGGGCCGGCATGGGGCGGATCCGGCTCAAGCGGGTGCCCAATGCAGCGGCAGCGAGTTTGGAGGATTTCCTGTTGGAGGCCGTCGAGCCCGGCAGCACGGTCCGCACCGACGGTTGGAGCAGCTACTCTCGGCTGCAGAAGTTGGGTTACCGCCACGACCAAGCGGTCTTGGGCGGGGACCGGGAACTGGTCGAGCGGGTGTTTCCCAGAGTGCATCGTGTCGCGGCCCTGCTCAAGCGCTGGCTGCTGGGGACGCACCAAGGCGCGGTGGAGCACCAGCACTTGGACTACTACTTGGACGAATTCACTTTCCGCTTCAACCGCCGGAGCTCGCGCTCCCGCGGCCTGTTGTTCTACAGACTGCTCCAGCAGGCGGTAGCTACCGCACCAGTCCCGCGCAAGGCCATGCTTGGAGGCCAGCCAGTGCGACAGACCACGGGGGAAACTCCCGTGGAGTAAAGTACCCATGCTCAACCACAACATATAGTAGTGTGTGGAGTCAAATACCCAGCCCAGTTGTGGAGAACCACCCTTCCACCCCTAGGAGGCGGGCCTTCAATCCGGGCGCTATCAGCGTCTTCATGAAAGTCTGGCCGGTCTTGAAGTCCTTCCCACACACGGGCACTCGCTGCTGCTTTGCGAGTTGCTCTAGGGCAGGGAAGTCGATGGTCAGGTTCGGCGCTCCGTTAGCGAACGGAACACCGCACTGCAGGGCGGCGTAGGCGTAGATTTGCGAAGGAGCGATGTTGGGATCGTTTGCCAGCAGGCCCGTTTCAAAAGCTTCCAAGGACAGATGCACTTCGGTGGGGCGCAAGATTGTCTCGGTGGATCCGCACCAGACCATCACAGCACGGTCGACGGCATTGTTGCGCTTGAATTCCTCGATGTCGCGCACGAGCGCTTCGGCCAGCGCCATCTTGTTGCTGCCGTGCTTGACGTGCGAGCCGCTCAGACGGGGAACGTAGTTTTGCTCGAAGACAGCCGGCATCGGGCGAACAGCCCTTAGCTCGCCCTCTGCCTCCACCAGAAGGCTCGGTTCGATGACGCAGGCCGCCTGGGCTGCCTCGTAGCAGTCCTGATCCTGAATGTCCCATCCTCCGAACACAAGCCTGTCGGTGTCATGGAGTTCCAGCAAGTCCTGAATCAGCGGATTGCGCTTGTCGGTTCGCTTGCTGAGCCGGATTCGGCCCATCTGCGTCAGCGAGCCGATGGGCTTGGCTAGCCCATGTTTAACATTGGATTTTAGGATGTGATTGATTAACAGGGAGTTAGACCGCTCCAGAAAGCGCGACTTGCACTACAAAGTGCGCGCTAATGAAATTGGGGCCGGATTCAGAGCAGGATCTTGCAGGTCTGGCCGGGGAGTTCGTCGATCCCCAGAGCCTCGTACAACTGCTGCAACTCCGCCTCCGGCTGCGTCGTCTGGCGCACGTGCAGCGTCTGCCCGTTAGCGCACTGCAGAGTGGTCGTCACGCGCCGTTGCGTGGCAAACACCTGCCGCAAGCTCGCCCAGCTGGAGTGCTCGCCGTGCTGGCGCAGTTTGCGCCGGATCACCTGCACCGCCTGGTAGGCCAGCACGGTGATGAACAGGTGCCCTTCCGAGCGCTCCGGCTTGTGGTGGTACACCGGCCGCAGGCCCAGTTCCGATTTCAGGCTGCGGAACACCGCTTCCACGTCCGTCAGGCCCACGTAGGCCCGCCACATCGCCTCCGCCTCCCAACTCGTGTCGTTGCTGCGCAGGCTGTACACCCCCGGGTGCGTCGCCCGCGAGCCCTCTAGCGGCTGCCGCTGCCAGCGCACCGCCGTCACCTTCTGCTCGCTCTGGTCCGTTTCCAGCGTGACCTTGTAATGTTGTGAAGCGCCCTTGCTGCGCTCCTGCAGCCGCCCCAGGCGCTGCTGGATCGCAGCCAGCTTGCGCCGCGCTTTCGGCCGCGACAGCCCCGCGTGCAACTGCTCCAAGCTTTCCTCGAAGCGCTGCGCCCGCCGATCCTCGATCGCTCGCTCCTTCTTCTCCCGGGCCTGCGAATAGCAGTACAGCCGCACCTGCCGACCGTCCTCGCCCAGCACCCGCTCGACCTGCACCTGCCCCCCCGAGGCGGTCTGCACAGACTCCGCCCGGGCTTGCTCGAAGCGCCGCTGGCCCTCCCGGCTGACCGCCAGGTAGCGGTAGCCCTGCTCGTCCAGCCAGGCCAGCGTTTGCTCGGTCGCGATGCCGCGGTCCATCACCACCAGCGCGCCGCGCCCCGCGCCCAGCCGCTCCAGCATGTCCTGCAGGGTCGATGCCTCCTGCACATTGCCGGCGAACACCTGCGAACGGCGCACGAAGCCGCTGCCGTCGAGCACCAAGGCGAGCGTGAGCAAGGGGCAGTCCGAGCGCCGCTCCTTGGAATGGCCGCGCTGGGCCAGCGGCTGGCGCAGGGCCTCGCCCTCAAAGTAAGTGTTGGTGAGGTCAAACAGGGTGATGCTGGGCTGCAAATCGAACAGCGACAGACTGGTTTGGAAGACCTGCTGCTCGATCGTCTGACGGTCCTTTACGAGGGCGTCGGAGGCGCGGTAGAGCTGCATGTGGGAGATCGGCTCGAAGGGCTGGTCGAGCAGTTCGCCGAGGGCGGACTCGCTGCGCAGCCAGCGGTTGGCGGCGCGTTCGGAACCGACGCCGGCGAGGCGGCCGATGACCGAGCCCAGGGCACAAGCGAGCAGTTGGCGGGACAACCCGAGCGAGCGCAGCAAAGCGGGCAGCCCGAGTTGCTGCAGGGCCCACAGGGCGGCGTGCTCGACGCCGACCGAGCGGGGGCGCTCGCAGCGCAGGGAATCGGCCTCGACGTAGAGCAGCTCGGAGGGGCTGTCGTCGCCGAGGGAGCCGTGGAAATCGATAAGTTGGCGGGCGAGTTGTCGGGCGCGCGCGAGCAGGTCAGCGGCAGCCGCCCGGGGCGGGAGAGGTCGTCCGGTGGCGATGGCTTCGATGAGCTGGCAGAGCAGCGGCCAGTGCTCGGCGGGGACGTCGAAGCCGGCGCCGAGATTGAGCAGGGTTTTCTGGCGGGGGCGGCCAGCGACGCGCACGGAGCGGACGAGGCGGTGGTTGGCATAGCTGGTGCCATTGGGAGCGCGGCGGTAGGGGGAGCGGCGAATGAACACTAGGCGCAGGCTAGCAGGGCTGGGCGCGGGAAGTCCAGCAAATCCGGCCCCGATAACTCATTTTCTGGCCCTACACCTTCTGGCACTACAGATTTGGAAACCAGCCTCGAAAGCGGAAATCATCGAGATCCAGCAGGCCTGAGATGCTGCGGCCCAGAGAGCCGCCGAGCGGTCCTGCAGCGGGGTTTCACAGCCGCTTGCGGCTGTGCCGGGATGGGTGCGAGCGGGCTGGGCTGGGAGTGCGGGCCGCGCCGGGGCGAATCGCGGCCAAGCCGCCGCAGCGGCGTGGCAATGGCTCCCCCGGGGGCCGTCCGCAGCCTCGGCAGCGGGGCGGGAAGGCCCCGTCAAGGCGTGCGTTCTTGCGCCGTAAACTACTGCTTGACAGTTGGTTACGCTCCATGTTCGGTGATCGACGCGGCGGGCGCGAAGATTCCCGGAAGCGCGTCCAATGGCGGTGGGTGCCAGACCTGTTGCTTCCGCCGACAACAGGAACCAGTCCGCGGTCTGATCGCGGTCGGACCGCAAGCGCCAAGCAGGTTCAGTTGTCCGGGCCGCACCAAACCTACGTCGGTTATCGGGCGAGTGCCCGCCCTAGACCACACCAAATCGAGTCTCAGCTTGCCGGGCATAGAACGCAGTTGGGCCGCCCTTGCGATCCGAAAATGTTAAACATGGGCTAGGCCCTTGTTGATCAGTGCCGTACCGCCAATTATGGTCGTCGCCACCGCACCCAACCCAGGCAGGAGAACACCTAGGCGGCCGCTGGCCGGTGCGATGTTGGGGGGAGCCACGCGCGAAAGAAACCGCTCGGTGAACTTGGCACCGTCGGCTCCCATCTCCCTTCGGTTGCCTCTAAGCAGCTGCTCCTGCCTGCTGTTTGCAACGAAACGTCCGTCTTCGATGCACTCGCGAAGCTCCCACAGCGGTAGCCCTAGGGCGTCCGCGATCTGTGCTGCATCGCGGAACTTCAAGTCCCGCTTGCGCTGCACTAGGCCGAGATAGAGCTGCTGGTATCCGATTCGCGTACGGCTTGCCAGCAGCTTGAGGTTAATGGAGTAGGTGAAGTGATTATCCATTTGAATATAATAGTATACTAAAATTATCTAATTGATAATTTTTTCGATCATTCGCTCGATTATCAATGATCAATATACAAACGAGCTAGTGGCCTGTCAGATAATGATTTTCGAGTAGGCGCACTTGAGATTGCAGCGAGCGTCGGCGATCTTCATCTGCGATTCCACGCCGCGCTGGCGCGGGTTGGTGTCGACCGACCAAGCCGCGATCTCAGCCCGCAGCGCGGCGAGGCTCCGGATGCGGCGAGTGGCCAAGCTCTGGCGAGACATGGCACTGAGCTCGCACTCCGCGATGTTCAGCCAACTGCCGTGCTTCGGGGTGCAGCACAACTCGATGCGTCACATTTCGAGTTCGACCTCGAGAACGAGCGTCAGCAGATGTCCGGCAAGCGCGAGATCAAGAAAACGGACTAGGACAGTCCGCGTCCAGCTTTGAATAGCGCGACCGCGTTGGCCTCCGGCCGCGTGGCAATCTCTTTGACGGCGGACGGCATGGCGAGTGCCCGCCGCGGTTTGCCAAAATAGTGCTGTCTTGCGCGAACTGACTAGCATCGCATTGCTGCGCTGGGCCTGGCTGGGCCTTTGCACCGTCGGGGCGGCCTTGGCGAGCGGCCCCAACATGGTCGTGATCCTTGCCGACGACCTCGGCTTCGGAGATGTGGCCTATCTCAATGTGCAGTCGCGGATCCCCACCCCCAACCTGGACAGCTTGGCCGGCCAGGGCATGGCATTCGTCGATGCCCACACGCCGTCCGGAGTCTGCACCCCGACTCGCTACGGCTTGGTCACAGGTCGGTATGCATGGCGCACGCGGCTGAAGCGGGGCGTATTGAACGGCTACGGCGAGCCCTTGCTGGCGCCGGACCGGGAGACGATCGGCACATTCCTCCAAGCGAGGGGCTATCGCACGGCTATCGTCGGCAAGTGGCACTTGGGCCTGGGGTTTGCCAAGGATGCGGCCGGCGAGTTCGATTTCAACGGGCCGATCGATGATGGCCCGCACACGCACGGCTTCGACGACTCATTCATCATTCCTGCCTCGCTCGACTTCCCGCCTTATGTCTACATTCGGGACGGCAAGATCACAGGCCTGCCTTTGGGCGGCCAGCCGGGCCTGAAGTTCCCACGCTTCATGCGAGCCGGCGAGCTCGCCAAGGACCTCGATCCGGTCGGCGTGCTGGATCGGCTGGTGAAGGAGTCGGCAGACTTCATCCGGCGCCAGGTCCGTCAGGAGCGCAAGTTCCTGCTGTACGTGCCGTTGACGGCGCCCCACAAGCCCGTCTGGCCGGGCAAGCGGTTCGTCGGCAAGACCGATCTCGGCCCGTACGGGGATTTCATCGTGCACGTCGATTCGGCCCTCGGCGGCATCGTCAAGGCGATCGACGACGCCGGAATCGGCGACGAGACGCTCGTGATCTTCACGTCAGACAACGGCTCTTTCATGTACCGCTTGGATGGCATCTCGGAAGAGGACCACACCGATGACGAGACCATCCAGGCGTTCCGGTCGCTGAACCACACGTCCAACTATGTCTTTCGCGGCACCAAGGCGGATATTTGGGAAGCCGGCCACCGGGTGCCCTTTTTCGTGCGCTGGCCTGGCACGGTCGAGCCGGGCTCGATCCAAGCTCGCACCGTATGTATCACGGACGTCTTCGCGACCGTGGCTGAAATCGTCGGCGCGGACTTGCCCGAAGATGTCGCGGAAGACAGCTTCAGCCTGCTGCCGCTGTTGCGGGGCAAGGACTGGGCGAGGCCGCGCGCGCCGGTTATCCACCATTCCTCCCGCGGAATGTTCGCCATCCGCGACGGCCGCTGGAAGCTGGTTGCGGGGAATGGATCGGGGGGCAGGGAAAAGCCGGCGGGCAAGCCGTTCGAGCGTCCCTACCAGCTGTTCGACCTCGAGATCGATCCATCCGAGAAACGCAACGTTTACGACGAGCACCCGATCGTCGCGATGCGCCTAGAACAGGCTCTGGAGAGGATCCGGGCTCTCGGGCGCAGTCGCTAGCCGGACTCCACGACGGGCCGAGTCATGTTTGTTGCGCGACCTGTCGTAATCGCGGAGTCATTGCCTGTCTAGGCCCGGCCCTTAACCTGTTCTTGGTCGTGCAAGCAGCCTGCTGCCAGTCGGTGTCCAGCAAGTCGAAGTTCTGGAACGGGGTGGGCCCGCTGGCGCGAATCTCCGCTCCAGCAGACAGCCCCATTTGCGATCGCAGTTCCAGCTGTCGCTCCCGCCTTCCCGCTAGGAGGGAGCTCTACCGCATCTTGAGCGGCACTCGTTGCGGGACTACCCAACCGGCCAAGATTCCGGCACCTAGGATCCTCGCCGAAATCACTTCGTCGCTCAGGCGAGATCGCCGACGACCAGACACCGTCCGTGCGGGCCAGAAGCGGCTCGCTCACAGCAGAGCCTGAGCGTTGACTCTGTCACTTCGGGCGCGTTACTTGCGGACCCCGTGGCGATGCATTCGGATCGAATCGCGCGCAGTACACCCGTTCCAGACTGAGCACCGGTGATCGCTTGGTTCCCGCTCGATCACTGTCTAGGGATCGGTCTTGTCGGCAACCCGGATAGCGTCGCGGCATCCGAGCGAACCGAAGGCGCAGGCTTCGGGTTGTGAAAGGAGAAGTGGCCGTATAGCAGAGGGATGCCACAGTCGATTGGGAGCGCAGCGACAGCGGTTGCCGCGTTGGTCGCGATCGCGGCGCTGATCGTGAGCATCTGGGCGGGCCGACGTGTCGCCCGCAAGCGGGAGTTTGAACTACTCTTGGAACGGATCGACCGGGAAGCGGCCAAGCGCGGAGATGCGATCTGAGCAATGATGGGCCGCAGCGACAGAAAGTTCGAGGCCCTACAGAGGCAGAGGACGATCTGTATAGGCAGTCGGCAGAAATCACAACGAGAGTGGCGCACACCGAGGCCGTCCGAGAGACGGCGGCGGAGGCTGCGACCGGTCAGGGCGAGGCGGTTGCCGCACAGAGGGTCCAAGTGCGGTCCCATCCCTTCGTCGGGTCATTGTTCCAACCAGCGGGAGCCGAATGCCTGTCCGAGCGAATCCGCAGGAGCGCATAATGCCGCCTTGCAACACAAGGTGTGCTGCCCGAGCACCGCGCCTCGCCCAAGAGGATGGATCGGGCTCAGGAGGCAATCTTCCCGGCGCTCGTTGGCAGTCACGTCCCGCCACGCGGTCCCGCGTCCCGATCGGCTAGAACCTGAACGTCAAGGACGCCTGCATAATGCGCGGGGCACGCGCGTTGATAATCAGGCCTCCTTGGATCGAGTCGAACTGCGCGGCTAGGCCGCTGACATTGCCGAGGCGCGTGAAGTTCGGGGCGTTGAATGCGTCGAGGCGGATCTGGAGGCGTCGCCGCCCCTCGAACTGGAAGTTCTTCTGCAGACTGACGTTGAGGTTGAACTCCCCCGGCATGTCGAGAATGTTGCGGCCCGAATTACCAATCTGGAACGGCGAGAACCCATACGCGCTCTCGACGCACTCGACACCGTTGCGGTTTTCCGTTCCGATACACGGCACCCGTTCGAAGGCTGTCAGATCGTACCAGGGGAAGTCGACCCCCTTCATTCCCGGCAACGCGTCCGAAGCCAGGTATCCGTGACCGACCCGGTTGGGTCGCTGCGACTCGCCCGCGTTGAGGTCTACGTTCGCTGTCCGCACGGTGAAGGGCTGCCCGGAATACGTTCTCAGCGTTGTGGATAGCTGCCACCCGCCGACGATGGCCTGTGCCGGACCCCGTAGGCCGGGCAGGAACCGCCGCCCTTTGCCGATCGGCACTTGGTAGCGAGTGGCGACTGTGACGCTGTGACGCTGGTCGAAGTTCGACCGGCCGCGGTCCAGCTTCAGGTTGAACGTGTCGGCCGCGCCTGCTCCGCCGGTGCCAAAGTTGTCGATTGCGGACGAGGCATCGTCAATGGATTTGCCGAAGGTGTAGTTGATGCGGTAGAAGAGCCCGCTGCGGCTTCGGCGGCGGAGCGACAGCTGCATCGCGTGATACGTTGAGTTCGAGCCGAAGGAGGTGTACTGGAGGTTGTTGAAATCCTCGATGGGCCTAGGGAAGACCAGCGTGCCGTTGGCAGACTCGGTCGCTTGGTCCGGGTCCCGGATCGGCTGGTTCAGGTTGTAGCGCCGCTGCAGGTGGGTGCCCTTGGATCCCACATACCCGACTTCCAGTGCCTGTCCGTTCCCGAGGTCCCGCTCGATCGTCAGGTTCCATTGCTGCATGTAGGCCGTCGGAGGGTCCGGATCGAAACCGTTGACGTTCTGGATTCCAGATCCGCCACTGCTTGCCCGACCTTCTGGGAAGGGGTTCTGCAGCGTCGGCGGCGGTGCGCCGGATCGCCCCGTTGAGTTGAACGTCTGGTTGAACGTGAACGGGAATGTCCCTGCCAGCTGGCTACGCACAGGCCCCAACAGGTAGCCTTGGTAGAAGATCCCGTACCCTCCGCGGAACACTGTCCGGTTGCCTGCCAAGGGACGCCAGGCGAATCCCATGCGCGGCGCAATGTTGTTGTAGTCGATGTCGATGAGACGGCGGGTCATGCCGACCTCGCTGGCTAGCACTGTTCGGTCCTCAAGCCCGTGCTCTGCGAGAACTTGGTTTAGGTCGGGCAGGCTCTTGTCGCCCGCCAGCACGACCTTGTTGAGTTCCGGGAGGTACGTGGAAAGACGGTCGCCTAGGTCGTAGGGGGGCAACTCAAGTTCGTAGCGGACGCCTAGGTTCAAGGTCAGGTTGCGCGCCACCTTCCAGTCATCGTTGATGAACATCCCGACACCCTCGGCACGCAATTCGTTGAATGTGGTTTGGACACGACGGTTGACGGACTGGAGGCGTCCCAGCAGCAGGTCGCCCACCGAATGGCGAGTAAACCTCCTGCCGAACCGGAAGTTGCCGCGAACGTTGTTGTACTGCGGCTGGTCATACAACGTCCGCGAGTAGTCGAAGCCCGCCTTGATCGTGTGGGTTTGCCGGACCCACGAGATCTTGCCCGTCCCCTGCACGTCCCAGACGGCTTGCTCGCGCGGCGTGTTCGCTCCCTGACCTAGCGGCCAATAGCCCTGCACCGTCACGCGCGGCAGGCCCTTCAGAGCCGGATCGAGGTCCTCCGGCACCGGCAGTCCGAGAGTGGCCGGGTCGAAGTCAGCCGCGATCGAGTTGGTATAGTTTGAACGTCGACTGAAACCGCCCGTGAACTCCATCACCAGCGTCGCCGAGAACGTATGCGTATGCCGTAACGAGACTAGCTCCCGACGGTTCCGCGTCTGGTCCCCCCAGATCGCCAACGCGCTTCCCGCGAAAGGGTTTTCAAGGTTGTTGTACCGCTTCTGGTAGCTGGCTGCGAACGTGTCGCGGGGAGAGAAGTTGTGATCGAACTTGAACACGGTCTGGTACCACTCGTCGTCATCCGTCGCCGTCGAGATGCTGTTCAGGCGGATGTGGTCGCGGTTTGGAAGCGGGTAGAAGTCGACCAGCCCGACCGCGGCCGGATCGATTTGCGACGCTGGAATCAGGTTGTTCGGAAAGCAGCCCGCTTGGGAGCGTCGGTTGCAAGCCCCTCTCTGATCGGGGTTGTTTAGGTATACGGGCGGCGGCACTCCACCAACTAGGGCGCGGGCTAGGTCGAGAGACTGCGAGAAGTCGCCTGTGCGCTCAAGCGCGCTCGGCACGGTCCCCAGCCGGGTCCGGGCGATCGACTGGTAGCGGCCCTCGAAGCTGGCTAGGAAAAAGCTCTTGTTGCGCACGAGAGGCCCTCCGATCGTGCCTCCGTATTGGTGTCGGCGCAGCCGTAGCCGCTCTTGGTCGAAGAACCCTCGCGCGTCGAAGAACTCGTTGCGAAGATACTCGAAAACCGAGCCGTGGATCTCATTGGTACCCGACCGCATCGTGATCCCGATGATGCCGCCGGAGAATCCTCCGAATTCGGCCGAGAAACCGGATGTCTCGACGCGGAATTCCTCAACTGCGTCCAACGGAGGCCGCACTTGTGCGCCGCCGCCGATGGGATTGCGGTTGCTGACGCCATCCACGTAGAAGTTTGTCTGGTCGCCCCGAGCCCCATTGATCGAGGCAAAGGAGCCCTGTCCGCGGCCTCTAGGCATCACGCCCGGGACGAGGAAAGCGAGGTCGGTGAAATCTCGCCCGGGCAGGGGCAGGTCTTGGATTTCCTCGAACACGATCACATCGCCCTTGACCGCACCGCGCTCCAAGTTGATCGTGGGTGTGGCGGAGGTCACCGTCACCGATTCGGTCACCGCCCCGATCTCGAGCGCAAAGTCTAGGCGGAGGTTCTGGCCAGTCTCGAGCTCTAGATTCGTCTGGATGAACCGGCGGAATCCGTCCGCGTGCGTTTCCAACTCATAGCTTCCAGGCATCAGGCTGACCAGTGTGTAATAGCCCGCCCCGTTCGTCTGGACCTTCGTCTCCACGCCGGTCTCGACGTTAGTGAGCCTGACGCTCGCAGCCGGAATCACGGCCTCCGCCGAATCCGTGACTACGCCTGTGATGGTGGCCAAACTGGACTGCCCCTTGGCCGGGGGACCGACGGCGAGCGCCAGCACGATTGCAATTACTGGACCGCCAAACTGCCTCATGGTTCCACACCTCCACGCATGTCCACGCACATTGTTCTTTGAGCGGCTGGGGATGCATCTGGAGCAAGCAACCCAGCTTTGTCAATCTTAATCGATGAATTGCGTGATGTAAAGTAAGAGCCGCTGCCGATGAGAGTGGTGCCTCTGTGTCTACTGCTCGCGGATCATTCAGAAATGAGCTCGAGGAGTAGGATCGTTTCATTTCATGGTAGTGCGGTGAGCTTGAACGGAACTCTTGAAGAGGTTCCAAACCTTTGTTCTTTCATTGTTTTGGTCCTACTGAGGTTTGGCTCGGTGGTGCCGTTCCACGCGATTCCCGGCATTCGAATCCGTGCCCGACCCGCTCTCTCTAACATGATGAATTGCGGAAAATTTGGCCGCACAGCTTGCAAAGCACCACACAGTGCTTGTAAACTGCATGATGATCGTGATCAATCAGCATCGCACCGTTCGGCGCCTTGGACCTCTGGCTCGTCGAGCATGTGACGGAGAGGCAGAACACACGTCAGTTCCCTCGCAGCCTTGCCCGGTTTTTAGCCCGGAACTGGCGGCTACGGTCCATGGTCCGCTATGCTGGCTGGGGTGCTGGGCTCTGGAGACCGGCTGATCGCACGGTAGTTGAACACAGGAGGCATGATGTCGCGCTTCTACGACAGGGGTATCGCTCGATGTGGCTTTGCCGCTGTCTTCTCAATGGCCCTATGCGGAATCGGGGCGGCCGCTTCCGGGGCGACCCCAGCCGAGACGTATCCAGATCACGGAGCCTGCGACTATTTCGGACCCACGAATGGTATTCGCCTCCACACGAGGGCGGATGACTACCGCGCAATGGAAAGGCGTGCGCAGATCCAGCGATGGGTAGTGGATCGCCTCCCAGCAGCTAGGTCGCAGAGAGTCCCCTTCACGCCAAGTCGGAGCAGTACAGCGATTCCTGCCGGTGCGTGTTCCGGAATAGACGAATGCATCCAGAGTGTGGCCGCTACGGCTGGGATTCCATTCGCTTCGCTGGTATCGGACGAGGAATTCCTGCGCCGGGCCCGCCTCGACCTGACGGGTCGGATTCCAACCCCGAAGGAAGTCATCGACTTCGTTTCCGACCCCGCTGTGGACAAGAGAGCCAATCTGGTAGACAGGTTGCTGCAGACGCCGGAATGGGCCGATCGATGGACCATGTTCTTCGCGGAACTGTTGCAGAACACGTACAGGACTGCGATGTTCCAGCGTTACGAGCAAGGTCGCGACGCGTTCCATCTCTACCTGCTGGAATCCATGCAGCGGAACAAGCCCTACGACCAAATGGTGCGGGAGATGCTTGCCGCCGAAGGCGTGACCGACGGCCGCGAACATCCCGACAGCTATGCGGGTGATGTCGACTTCTTCCTAACGAACTATCGGAACTACGACATCAATCCGGTTGGGCCGTCGCCAGTCTCGTATGTGGCCGGGGGCTACACGAGAGGCGGGCCGAGGGAAGACACCTATGACTCCCTAGCGTCGATGGTGTCCCGGCACTTCTTGGGGATATCCACCATGGAATGTGTCCTCTGCCATGATGGCGCGGGCCACCTCGACTCCCTTAGCGTGTGGGGGACGAGGGCGTTGCGACTGGAAGGCTGGAATCTGGCCGCGTTTTTCTCCCGGATGTCGGGTCCCAACAAAATGAAGAAGTCGCTCCGTGCTAAGAAGAAGAACGGACAACCGTATAACGTGCAGTACTACATCGTTCGGGACCTGCCGGAGGGGGCCCGAGGCGAGGACGAGGAAACCGGCTACTATCGAGCCCAATCGCAGGGAGGAAACCGGCCGGACCGCCTCCATCCCGAGAAGTACGTAGCCGCACGCTATCCGTTCGAGAGCGAGGTCACGGATGCCCCGAATCTCCGGTTGCGCGAGCAGCTTGGCCACCACCTCACATCCGACCCGCAATTCGCCCGGGCGGCAGTCAACTACATTTGGGCGGAGTTCTTCACTAGGGGTATAGTGGAGCCGCCCGACGAGTTTGATCCAGATCGATTGCTGGCGGGCGAAGCGCTGCCGGAGGGCTGGGACGTTCAGCCATCTCATCCCGGCCTCTTGGATTGGCTCGCCAAGGGATTTCGCGACTCTGGTTTTAACCTCAAGTGGCTGATGCGCCAGATCGCGACCTCGCAGACATACCAGCTGTCGTCACGGTACGAGGGGCTCTACAGCCCTAGCTACGACCGCTATTTCGTTCGGCATGCGGTTGAGCCGCTCACATCAGAACAGGTTCTCGACGCGATCACTATCGCCACGGGCGTGTCGGCTCAGTACAGGGTGTCCAAATTCCTTGGAGACGTCAGTTACGCCATGCAACTCCCGGATGTGAAGCGAATGCCGCAGGTAATGACCGAGGCCGGAGATCCTTCCGGCGCTACGCAACTGCTTGATGCGTTCAATCGCGGCAACCGAGACGACGTTCCGAGATCGCGGACCGTCAGCCCGCTGCAAGCGCTGAACCTGATGAACAATCCGTTCTTGCTCGGGCGAATCAGCGCCGAACGGCCGCAAGGGATGCTCCAGGACGCACTGGACTCGCCCGATGACAGTTTGGTGACCTTGCTGTACCTGAGTGTGCTGAATCGGTTTCCGACGGAGGGCGAGAGGCAGGTCGCCATGGCATCTCTGCTGCAGGGCGACCGGGGCCGGCGGGCATCCCAGCTCATGTGGGCTCTGTTCAACAAGACGGATTTCTTCTTCAACTACTAGCCAGGGAGTTGGACCATGACTGAGAGAGAGCGCTTCGAGAAGCTTACATCGAGATGGCAGCCCGCACACCCGGGTTTTTACGAGCGTCCGCACCTCAGCAGGCGCCATTTCTTCCGCGCCGCGACGGCGGGCGTCGGAGGGTTCTGGCTGGCCGGTCCGAGCGCCGCGGCCACTGGCGAAGCCACTACAGAAGGGTCGGTTCAGCCGAAGGGCACGGCCAAGAACGTGATTCTCATCTTTCTGCGTGGCGGGCCGAGCCATGTCGACACTTTCGACTTCAAGGAAGTGGCGGGCGTGACGCCCAAGGACTTCAATCCAGAGCAGTTCAATGGCGTGACGATCCCGACCGGGCTGCTCGGCAGAACCTCCCAATTGCTCGACAAGATTGCCATCATTCGTTCGGGCGCGGCTTGGGCTCGGGCGCACCCACTGGCGCAAATCTGGATGCAGATCGGCCGGGACCCGACCACCCAGTCCGGCCGGCTGGCTCCGAATGTCGGTAGCGTCGTTGCGCTGGAAAAGGAACCGGAGCGATTGCAGCACCAGGCTTTCCCTGCATTCATCGCGCTGCAGCCCGGCAAGCTCAGACGTTCAGGGATGTTGCCAAACCAGTACGCCCCTCTCGAAATCACGCCTGCACCAGACGGCTTGGCGGCGGCCACCCACCCCGGCGGCCTGTCCGAATTCACGAACCGGTGGGAGTTGATGCAAGCGCTGGACGCTGGCCTGAGCGGTCCGGCGGCGCCATTCGGCGATCTTGCAGTCGGGCGAGCCGCCGCCTACGGCGTGGCACGCAACCTCACGCTCAGCCCCAACGTCGCTCAAGCGTTCCAGTTCACCGAGGAAGATTCAGAGCGCTACGGCGGCACAGGCGCGGGTAACGCATACCTATTGGCAAAGAACATAATCGAACAGGACCAAGGGACACGCTTCATTCATGTGGAGCACAACGGCTGGGACCAGCATGGCGGTATCTACGACAAATACGAACTGTACCGGACGGCACGGGAGGAGTTTGACCCGGCATTCTCGGCACTAATCTCTGACTTGGACGCATTAGGAAAGCTCGACGAGACCTTGGTTGTGGTGTGCGGGGAATTCGGGCGCACCCCAGGTCAGCTTTCTGCCAAGCGGAACGGGCGCGACCATTATCTGCAAATGTTCTTCGTCCTTGCCGGCGGCGGGATCAAAGGTGGTACCGTGATCGGCGAGACGAACGACTTCGGCCCCCGGCCAGGTGCCTTCACCACCGAGCCAGGCTGGCATCGCAACCGCGACATCCGCCCGGAGGACATTGAAGCGACCATATATTCGGCTCTTGGGATCGACTGGACAACCGTGCGATACGACGAGTTGGGACGACCGTTCCGCTACGTCCCTTTGTCTGACTACGACGTGTATTCTCCGGTTGACGAGCTATGGCCTGAGGTCCGGACATGATTTGGATTAGCTCCCCAGAGGCAGTGTTCACCTTGTTCGGTAGAACTGGGCAGGGTTAGGCAGATGTTGCGGCAAGTCTCCAGAAGGGAAGTCCTTGCTCAAGCGGCTTGTGTCTCGTCCATCCCGAGAAGTGCTCTCAGCGCGGCGAGCGAACGCCCGAACGTGGTCATGATCCTCACCGACCAGCAGGCCGCTGGCGCGATGAGTTGCGCCGGAAATCCGCATGTGCACACTCCTGCGATGGACAGTATCGCCGCCAGTGGTGTGCGTTTCACGCGCAGCTACGTGACACAACCACTTTGCCTGCCCTGCCGGGCCAGCATTCAGACTGGCCGGTTCCCGCACGAGATCGGGACATCGACGAACGGATCGCGGCTCGAAAGCGGCCATCCGATGCTCGGCAGGCTGCTGGCGGAGGGCGGTTACGCCACGGCGTACTTCGGCAAGTGGCATGTCGGCGTTCCACTCCGAGAGCCGACCACAGGGTACGCACTTACGTCGGAAAAAAGAAGTGATGCCGAGATTGTGCGGATGGCCTCGGAGTTCCTCGCCAAGCCTCCGAGACAACCGTTCTTCGCCACGATATCGTTGCGCAACCCACACGATGTCTGCGAGCTTGCCCGGCGTGAGAGATTGCCCCAGGGTCCGATACCGGAGGCCCCCAATGATCCGTCGGAGCTTCCCCCGCTACCGGAAAACTTCGCGGTACCCAAGAACGAACCCTCGGCGATCCGGGACGTCCAGCGCAAGCACCGAGATTTCCTCCATCCTACTCACGACTGGAGCGATCTGGAATGGCGGCAGTATCTGTGGGGATACTATCGTTTGGTGGAAAAGGCCGACCGAGGCGTCGGCGACCTGCTCGAAGCGCTAAGCGGCTCCGGCAATGCGGAAAACACGATGCTGATCTTCACCAGCGATCATGGCGAGGGGGTTGCGAGTCACCGCTGGAACCAGAAACAAGTCCTGTACGACCAAGCCTCACGAGTCCCGCTGCTCGTCGCCCACCCCCGAACAAGGAGGCGCGGATCGACCTGCGACGCCCTCGTTTCCACCGGCGTCGACCTAATGCCCACGATTCTGGACGCCGCCGCGATTGACAGTCGGCCGGGCAGCCGCTACGGACACTCCTTGGAGCCCCTGTCCATTGATCCGTCCGCGGTCTCGGATCGCAGCCGCAGGTTTGTGGTTGCCGAGACGACTTTCGGTAGGGGGAAGGACTACGGCCCTTCCGGCAGGATGGTCCGGACCGAGCGCTTCAAATATGTCATATACAGTTCCGGTACTAGGCGCGAACAGCTGTTCGATATGCAGGACGATCCTGGGGAGACTCGCAACCTAGCCGTCGACTCAGCCTTTGGCTCAGTGCTCGGATCCCATCGCGAGATCCTGCGGGAATGGGCGGCGGAAACGGATGATCGTTTCTCGATGCCGAGCGCATAGGGTTTCCGCGCGGTTCGCTCTTGAAGGCGACCCCGACGGCAAAGGACCGGAACGCTTCCTTCGTCGTGGTGTGTCGAACCGCGGAGTCCGACCCAAAATCTCGGCGGTTTCCTTCGTGCTGCTGGAACCATCTGACGCAAGCTGAAGCGCCCGGCGTGTCAATCTAGCCGGGCGGTGGCGCAGGACGAAGTACATGCGCTCCACCGTGGCGGCGGCGCACAAGCTGCCGCGCATGATCGTTGCGGCGTTGCGCGACAAGCGACCCTACATCGGTCCGGGCATTGACTATGGCCACCGATTTTCATTTCCGATTAGACCCTAATTCCGAGTCGCACAATCAGGCATCAGAAAGTCAAATTCGAGTGCAACACCCTTAGATTGAGTTATTTGGAATCTTTCTGAGCCTCCGGTTCCCTAGCCGCGGTTTGGTCTTGGCTGGAGCCGCATCCCAGCCCGACCCAAAACAGGCCGACAGAGGTGCCACTGGGACCTGATTCGGCTGCAAGTCCTTGACATCACGGGCTTCTTGCCACTTTGCCCAACCGCCCAGGATCTGCATTACACACCGTGACTGATTTGTTTCAGTAGCGATATAGTACCTAAACACCCATGGCCGCGTGCAGCCACCCCGTATGCATGAAACGGTCGAGGCGATCGTTCACTGGGCTCTTGTGCGATCCTATGGTCTTGAGCTTGAGACGTGGGTGCGCTTGCCTGCATTGGAATCAGCGATCGGTTCGGGCGATAGAACCGGGCTGCCCGGATTGGCGTGACGATCCGACGTTGCGCTAGCACCCCTCGCAGGTGGTCGCTCATTGGAAGTGAGCGCGGGTGGGGGAGGTTCGTCCGCAGCCTCACCTTGTTCCACAGTAAGCTACAACCCTATTCTCCGGTAATCCCGCTCGCATGAACAGTATAGCTCCCTGTCTGACCCGAAGACATATACACCCTTAGGATGTACCGACCAGGCCGGAGCAGAGTCGCCGCGATGCGGAAGTTGACAAACTGCTCGCCGCCGTCATCGTTCGACGCGACCTCCTTCCCTTCGGAGTCGTGCAACGATCCTGCGGTATCGAGACTGCCAACCGTGTAGACCAAGGCCACGGTGGGCACCGCCGTCTCGATACGAAAGAAGTTTGACTCGTCCGACTGCGTGATCGCACCGGACCTTGGGGAATCGTCCAACCCTAATGCAGCAATTGAGGGCTGCGTGCCTTCTAGATGAAGGGTATAGCTCCCGGTCGTGGCAGAGAGGCTCGAGGTCACCCTCACGTAGTACTTTCCCGGCCAGAGAAGTCTATGGATACGGAAGTTGTCTCCGTCTCCGCCATCGTCGTTCGAGGTGATCTCTCTTCCTGCGGCGTCCAGCAGCTTGCCAAAGCTGTCGAACCCACCGACCGAGTAAATGGCGGCTATCGTCAATTCTGCGAGCTCAAACTGGAAGTAGTCGCTGTCTGCCTCGGCCTCTATGACGCCCTCCTGGGGCGACCCATCTGGCGATAGCTCGACAGGCGAGAGAGCCGTCTGCTCTAGATGCACGGTGTAGTCGCCGGTGGAGCCACCCCAAGCCATTATCCTCAGGTAATACGTGCCCGCTTGTGGGAGGACACTCCGCATTCGGAAGTTGGCCCCTTCGCCTCCAGAGTCGCTCCCGTCGATGAGATTTCCACTGGCGTCAAGCAGTTCGCCCAGCGTGTCTAGGTTGCCTTCGGTGTAGATGACGGCTTCGCTGACCTCCGCGATTTCGAATTGGAAGTAGTCGTGCGCGAATCGCTGTTCGACGTTGCCCGGCGAGCCACCTTCCGAAATCGGAACGGATGACAGCTGCAACCCCTCCGCTCTCAAGGTGTAGCTGCCCGTTTCGCCCGCCTTTCCAGAAACCCCGACATAGTACTGGCCCGGCCACAGGACTCTCTGTATGCGAAAGTTCGACTCATCGCCATCATCGTCGTTCTCTGCAAGCCAGCGCCCGTCCGAGGCAAAGACTCGTCCCAAGCTGTCAACTCCCCCGATCGTGTAGATGTTCACTTCCTTCGGCTCCGTCACCTCGAACTGAAAGAAGTCTTCGTCGCCGTCCGAATCGATCGTGCCCACAAGGGACTGGTCGCCCAGTTCGATCGACGCAGGCGACGCTGAAGTCCCCTCCGCGACCACGGTGTATCTGCCCGTCTCCAACTCGGTAAATGAGAAATAGCGGTGCGCAGACACCCGGAGGTAGTATCGGCCAGCAGCAAGGAGCCTTCGAGTCATCCAGCGGCCTGAAGCGAGTTCGTGTCCTTCGGCATCGAGGAGCACGGTTTCGGGAAGGAAATCGGCGGACGTGCTGATCTCTACCATCGTCAGTTCGTCGATGTCAATCCGGAAGAAGTCCGAGTCTTCCCGAGTCCCAATCACGCCCGCCTGAGAGGTGCCGTCCAGCGACAACGCGATCAGCCATGAGGGCGTCTCGGCAGCACTAGGATTCGGGGCTGGTGACGACGCATTGGCGGCGCCCGCCGACGGGGCCTCCGAAAAGCGTTCGTGTCGCGAAGGACTCACCGGTCTAGGCAAGGCGTTCCCTGCAGCGGCCAATCGCTCGCTTGGAGGGGGCGCAAGAGTGCCTTCCGCTGCTGCGAGTGAAGTAGCCTGAGCACTCGATGCGGATGGCGTGGCGCAAAGCAGCAGCCCTAGCAATACGATTCCCGATCTGCCGGGCAACCAGAATGCCGCTTGGCCGACCGTCGGGAACGATGCAGACCGAGCTGCCACGAGTAGGTCACGGTCACAAGATGCGGTGGTCCTTCGCGGCATGGCAAAATCCCTCAGCAGCTCCGTTCGGCACGGGAAATCTCCGGTCTTGCTTTGAGTGGCCGATGCAGCTCACCCCTTGCGCGCAGACGCGGAGAGACTGTCTGCGAAGCATGTCTTGGGGGATGTGCTGCGCCAGCTTCTGCTCGCAGCCTGAGATTAGCAGGCCGATTGCGCTGGCCTAGGGGCCCAGTGCCTTGAGTGTGCGAGGGACCAGCATGTACGTCTCGAAGGCCCGGGGCGAGAGGTTCTTCCGGTATAGCCCCGGCAGGACTCGTTCCAGCGATCCCGACCGCCAGGGGCATTGTGTTAGCGGAGACCAACGAAACCGGATGGACTGCGAGCGCGTCAGCCTTACGATTCCTAGGGCGAGGCAGGGTTGCCCGGACCAGTTCGATGCCGATCTGGGCTTGGCGCTCTGGCAGATGCCCGCGCCGTGCGACTTGCTGCTCTGCGCAGCCATCGATGAGGGTCTTCGACGCAGCCAATCCGGCTCCGGAGTCGTCTTGGAAGGCATGCGCGGCAAGGCCTTGCGAGTCGCCGCGCGGGGCATTGTCGAGCGTTTCACAACACCAGGCCGCGGTCCGGAAGATCGGGGCTACAGCTGTGTCCGGCAGGTGCTCGCTCATTCCACATCCTTGGCTCCCGTAGCCATCGGATCGGCCGAAGTTCTGGCCTGAATCGGCCAGTGTGCGGGGATCCATGATGACCTACTCCCGAGGTGCCTCGCGAGATTCTGGAACCGCAAAGCGTGGGAGCGGCATGGTGCGCAGCGCTTCCCATTCCCGGCGAAGACCATCCAGCGAAACAGGGACGGCACTCAGACGAATCTTGAGCTGTTCTTCGAACAACGATTCTGGCTCCACGGCCGTGCCATTTGATTCAAGTACCTCGAGGTTGCGTGTGTTGAAGCTAGCGGGATTGCCATGAAACCCTACCACAATGGGATGCAGGAACCGCAGATAGCCCTCCCAGAAGTCATAGTACGAGTCATCCCCTCCGTGGTTGAAGTTCCAGAAAACCAGATGTCTGAGATGGTGGGGCGGGACACCTGTGCCGCTGCTGCCATACAGTCGTCCATTCGCAACCTGGTCGTACAAGTTCGCATAGGAAGGAATCGTCTTGTGGATGTCGACGGACTGCCCGGGATGCATGTCTACACGCCAAAACACGTTTCCAGTTGAGCCGTGGCTCATTCCGACACCATGAAGCTGTCCCGCAAGGTCTTCCGAAAGAGCCACCCAAATGCCGTAACTGGCCTGACTCTTGATGGCATAGTGAGCCCGGTTTCCCGCGAGCGTTACGTGATAGACGGAAACGGCCGCGCTGCCGACGATATCCAGCGCGCGACTGGCGTTGACGAAGGACGTGCGCCGAACCCAGCAATTCACACACCGGTTGAGCTTGAGGAGGCTCCAGCCTCCATCGTGGATGGCGTTCTTGTGGTGGACGAACTCTTCCAGAAATGAGCCATGAAAGCTGATGTCTTCGACGCCGACCTCTTCCAGATGCGGATGCGACCGCACCTTCCATTCGAACTCGGGATTGACGTTCGCGTGGAGGGGTTCGTGGAGGCGGATACGGTTGCCTTGGATCTCGGCAATGCTATGCTCTTCAGCGATTTCAAGTCCATCTGTCTGGAGCCTTTCGCCAAGATGTTCGGGCAAGCGCGGAACGAGAAACTCATTGACCGCGGCAGTGCTCTTCATCGCCACGGCAACCCTCTGGCCGACCTTCAGCCTGGAAGTGTCCCCGACCTTGAGCCAGAATGTTTCTCGACTGGCACCTTCGGTGATCGTCGCCAAGACTCGAGAGGCCCTTCGTCGGGGAGAAAAGTGGAACATATAGGGCGACGAAAACAGGTTGTCGGTGGCTGGCGGCATGTGATTGACCTGACGGATGATCGTGCCGCCCTGCCGACTGCCGCTACCCCTGAGGACGATGTTGCTGCCGTGAATGTTGATCGGGGTGAATTCGCCGGCCTCATTCTTGTCCGAGTCGGTATTGACCAGGAACTCCCCGGGCGGAAAGAAGACGATGCCGCTGCCGTTTCTCACGGCGGCCGCGATGGCGCCGGCGATAGCGCTCTGATCAGATAGATCGTCATCAGGAATCGCACCGTACTCAGTGACGTCGAACACCGGATGCGTCGGATCGGGAACCCGCTTTCCGAAGTAATGGTATCCGGCATACGAGAAATCCGGCAGGATCGCTTCTGTGCCGTTCTGCCTAGCCGAGACGAACTGATCCCAAACTCGAGAGCGGCCGCCCTGCCGCAAGTCTGCCACCCAATGCCTGCGAGTGTGGTCAAGGCCCAGCAATTGCGCCCAGATGGGAATTCGGTCTGGATCTTCAAGTTCGTCGAGTAGGTGTGGCGGAATGGGTAACCGGACCTCGTTGGTGCCAGGCCGCAGCATCTGTGTCCAAAGAGTCTGCCCCTCGCTTCCCAGCAAGATCCGGAATGGCTTGGCCGCATGGTTCGCGAATTCGATGGGGAAATACCAGCGGGATTGGTCCGATCCGGGTCTGGCAAGCGAGGCTGCCGCGTCGCCCTGTCTTGGCGCCTTGATCCTCCAGGAAAAGATTCGGTCCATGGAAACGATATGGTCGATGAACAGGCGGGCCTCTGAATCTTGGCGGCTCGTCGCCCTGAACGTGATGCGCCGTTCGTATTGATCTTCGTCGTCCGAGCTACGATGGGGCTTCGCCAACTCGACGACTGCGAGTTGCCAGCCGCGTGGAGGCGGACCGCCTGACCACAGCCTGTATGTCAGAAGCGCGCCGCCCCCCAGCGGGTGGTCGCGAACTCTAATTCGTAAGTCCCTCAGGCCATACCCCTCCGTCTTCCACCAAAAACTCAGGCTGTGACTATTCGAAATTTGCAGCCCCGTTCCGGCAAAATCGAACGAAATCAATTCGGTCTCGCCGGCCGGAATCGAAGCTGCTATCGATGTACTCCCCTCATGGGAATCACTGGAGAGCTGGGCACTTGCGGACCATCCGGAAAGATCTTCGCAACGGGTAAGGGTCTGCACTGGCGCCGCAGCCGCGCAAGTCCAAGCGTAGAAGAAGACAGGGATGCAAGCTTGAACGGACCTCAATGCCATTGCAACCGCCAGCCGTCACGTTACATTATATGGCTGGGCTGGGGACTTTTGTCCGGTACGCCACTTTGGACTCCAGATACATTTTTTGTCCGCTTGCTCTACGCCTGATTGGAATTGGATCCTACTCGCAGGCTTGATGAAGGCACCGGGAGCCAGCTCCGGGGAGTCTCCCGAGGGGGCGGAACAGTACGTCCCAACCCCCGCGACCCGCTGCTGGCGACTGCGCGCACAGCGGGAGTGCGACGCCTGCTGAGGCGTGTCACTCGGCGCTGGCGGAAGCAGCTCATGGGCTAGGTCTTGGGCGGTACCAGCAGCAGGTCCAGCGCCTCCTGCGCACGCGCCGCGAAATGCCGGTTTGCCACCGGCACATAGCGGAACTGCGCACACTGCCTGCGGATGATCGAGATCGCCGTGTTTAGGTAGGCCAGATTCCGCGGCAGATCGCGCACACACGGCGGCGCCGGTCCTCGTCGTAGGCGAAGTCGCGCACATAGTGCAGCCGGTTCTCGATGTGCCAGTGGTTGCGCACCATCTCCCCGAGTTGCTCCGGCGTGGCTTGCTCAGGCCCCAGCGACGTTAGCGCATAGCTCACCTCCACGCTGGTCTCGCCACTCTTGAGCACCTGCCGCTGGCGCTCGATGCGGATCGGTTGCTGGCGTCGGTACAGGTTGGCGTAGCCGTTCCATTCCTCCCCGCTGATGTCCTTGACCCACTAGCGGCGCTGCTCCAGCCGGCCGTGCTGCTTGTCCAGCGTCGCGCAGCTGGGACACGCGCTGAAATCCATCCCGCGCAAGTCCTCCAGCATCGTCGGCTGGTTGTCCTTGATCGCTGTGATCAGGTAGTCGGCGCCGCAGTCCTCGACCAGGCAGCGTGCCGTTTCCAGCTCGGCGTGCAGGGCGTCGGCGGTGACCACCCGCCCGATCAGCTCCAACCCCTCGCCCAGTTCGCGCAGTGCCGGGATCTCGTTGGTCTTGGAGTCGATCTCGAGCTGCCCCAGCACCACCCCGCTGCCCTGCTCGACCGCTGCCACCAGCATGCGCCGACCCGACTCGCTCTGCTTGGACGCCCCTCGCACGTCCTTGCCGTCCATGCAGATCGCCGGCAGACCCGCCTGCTCGCCCGGATCTGCTTCTTCCTGCTGCACTTCCACGCCCTGATGTTGGTTCCATGCCGCCACCGCCTCCTCCAGCGTGTCCGGCGGCAAGTTCGCCAGAATGTTGTGGAACGTCGTGATCGAGGGGCTCGTGTAGCACTGCCGGCTGGGACTGTAAAAGCACTCCACCGCCTGCCGCCGTCGCTGGTCCAGCCGCGCCGCGAACTGCGCGACGGCCGCCACCCCGCGGTAGCCTGCCAGCCGCGCCGCGACCGCCAGCACCGCCTGCAAGCTGTAGCACTGGCCCCGTCCGTGACGGTACTCCTGCACTTCGCCGAGGAACTCGAACAGGCTGCGCAACTGCGGCGCCTCCGGCGGCGCGCCCCGGCCCGGTAGCGGGTGCCCGCAAAGCGGGCTGCATCGATGAACGTTTCGGCGAGCAAGCTCGGGAATCCGTGCACTGCGAGTAGGTCGTCGGAGACCCGCCGCAAGCTCAGCCCGAGCACCCGCAAAGCGAGGTTGGAGCGGGCTTGGAAGCCCGGCAGAATGACAAAGCGCGAGTTCTGGGTGAGCAGGTGCAAGCACCGCAAGCGCTGCTGCGGGGACCAGCCGATCCAGCGATCACGGGCACTGTGCTTGAGCGCGGCAGCCTGCCAGCCTATCAGTGCGACCTAGGTCGAGCCCAGGGTCGCGACATGCCGCAGGGCGTGGCCGAACAGGCCTTGGAAGCCCAGGTAGTGATCGGTAGCGACGAGGCGGTCCCAGCGCCGCTGCTCCTGCGCAATTGGATGGCGCGCAGGTCGAAACTACGGCCTCGGGCCGACAACGCCTCCATGCAACCCAAGATGGCAGAATGCCAACGAAATGTCTGCCACCCCCGGGGCGACGGGCAGTCAGTGCAGATCGTCCTGGTTCGCTCGAGGACGCACCCAGATCATCCAAAGCCAACAAAAAATGATTCTGGCCAACGCCCGTAGCGAGAGCTTGGGAGTTACTTGTCCGCTTTGAATCACTCAGTTCCTCCGATCAATCGCAGAACCAGTCTTGGGATGAATACAAGTCATTGATTCTATTGTACTTCTGTCCGAATTTGATTTTCGGGGGGGGGGGGGGGGGTAGAATAAAGCCCGCAAATTTCACCTGATTCCATTGAGCTTGCCCCGACTTTTTCGTTGCAGGCGCCGTAAGCTTGCACCGGTGACCCACCCCGGCCGGCTCGCGGACATCGCGAGCGTCGGCACTGCTAGTCTTCTTGCACTCTTGACGGTATGTTCGCCGAACGGTTTGGCTCAGCAGGTCGGCGGCACGGGGATTCCAGTCAGCCACACTTGGGAACTGGTGCCGAGCGGTCTTGCAGTCGGCGATCAGTTTCGGCTACTGTTCGTATCGTCCACTACTAGGAATGCTCGGGCACCGGACATTGCGCGCTATGACAGCCATGTCGTGTCCGCAGCCAGCGTCGGCCATATTGCACTTCGGCCGTACGCGGACCATTTCAGGGTTCTCGGAAGCACTGGGACAGTCGCCGCGCGCGATCATACCGGAACCACATACACCAGCACGGAGCGCGGGGTTCCGATCTACTGGGTTGGCGGTTCCAAGGTGGCAGATGATTACCACGACTTCTACACCGGCGGTTGGGATAGCAACTTACCGACCAACGAGTCCGGCGAATCGGCTGGCAGTCCCGAGGTCTTCACCGGGTCTAGAAGCGACGGCACCAAGGCGGTCAGCAACCGGAATCTCGGCCGCAGCAGCGGTCCGGTACGGTACGGCGAGCCGAGCGTGAGTGGTTCGGAACTCAACCGCAGCCAGAAGAGCTCGGCCCAGCACTTAGGCTTCTACGGATTGTCGGCGGTCTTTGAGGTGGTCCCGGCGCTGTCGGTCAGCCCCACTGAAGTGGGCGAAGGGAATTCCGGAGCGACCGCCGACCTTGAGTTTGAGGTCACCCTCGATCCGGCCGCGAGCGGGCCGGTAACGGTTGAATACGCTGACGCCGCTTCCGGCACGGCGACGTCGGGAGTCGATTACGAGGCCGTGACCGCAGGGACGCTGACGTTTCCGGCAGGGACTACGTCCAAGACCATCACTGTCACAGTCACGGGTGACAACGTGGATGAACCGGACGAGACTGTGTTGTTGCGGCTCAGCAACCCAATCGGAGCAGCGCCGTCGAGCGGCGGCGCGACGCTCGAGATTGAAGGCACGATTTTCGATGACGACCATCCGGTGGGCGAGCAGGTGCCTCCGGCGTGGGGCCAGGTTCCAGCGGGCCTCCAGCCCGGGAACAAGTTCCGGTTGCTGTTCGTCACGTCTGGCTCTAGAGAGGCAGGTCGCCGCACAACGATCAGTGAATTCGATAGCTTCGTCCGGGCTGCCGCGGGAAACGGCCCCGCAAGTCTGCGACTATTCAGCGGGCACTTCCGGGCCTTGGCCAGCACGCGGGATGTGGACGCTCGCAAGCACACCGAGACCTCCCATTCGGACTTCTATCAAGGGCTCCCGGTTTACTGGCTGGGCGGCGGGAAAGTGGCCGATCACTACGCGGATCTTTACGACGGTGACTGGGACTTGAACGAGCCGAGGAACGAAAAGGGCAGGGCCATCGGGCTTAACTCGAGCGTGCTTACCGGATCGAAAAGTGACGGCACCAAGGCGGACGGCTCGCAATTCTTGGGCCAAGGGTCATCTGGAGTGGTTCGCGAGGGCCGGCCGGGAAAGAGTGGGAAGGAACTGGACAACTCCGCCCGAACCAGAATCTCCGCGGCCCGCATGTACGGTATCTCGGGGGTCTTTACTGTCGTAGCGGCAGGATCGGCGACGCTGCAACCGGTCTCCGCAGCGGTGGACGGGGTGTCGCTAGTGCTGGTCTACGGCGAGGATCTGGACCCGGACTTCGTGCCTTCTCTGGATGACTTCGCCGTAAGCGTCGCGGGCGAAGACAGATCCATCACCACGCTGACTCTCAGCGCGGGGGAAGTGAGTCTCACGCTGGCAAGGGCTGTGGGCCCCGGCGAGTCGGTGACTGCAAGCTACACGCCGGGGACACGCCAGGCCCGCAATCCTATGGGGGTCCTAGCGGGGGCATTCACGGCCCTCAGCGTGGACAACAATACGCCGCGGATCATGTCGGTGAGCGCGCCCATCGTGCGCGAGGAGGGGGCAGGCGAGATGGCCACCTTGGACTTCGAGGTCAGCCTCTCCGGCTCTGGCACGCAGCCCGTGACCGTGGACTACGCCGATGCAACCACAGGCACGGCGACTTCGGGCGTGGACTACGGCGCGATTTCACCCGGAACCCTGACGTTCACCGGCAGCACCTCGTTGCTGACCGTCAGCGTGACCGTCAATGGCGACAGCGTGTATGAGGGAGACGAGACGGTGGTGCTCGAGTTCAGCGGCCTCAATGGCGCAGAACTAGCCGACCGAGGCACCACGCTGGAGGTGTCCGGCACGATCGGCGACGACGATCATCCGACCGGTGAGCAGGTGCCTTCCACGTGGGGGCAGCTTCCTGCGGGCCTCCAGCCCGGGGACAAGTTCCGGCTGTTGTTCGTCACCTCCAATTCCAGAAAGGCCGGAGCACAGATTGATATCGACAGCTATGACAGTTTCGTCCAAGATGTCGCGCTGAACGGCCCCGCAAGCTTGCGACCGTTCGGCACACACTTCTGGGCCTTGGCCAGCACGCGGGCTGTGAGTGCTCGCGACCACACCGAAACCGCCTACTCGGACTTCTACCAAGGGCTCCCGGTCTATTGGCTGGGAGGCGGGAAAGTGGCCGATCATTACGCGGATCTCTACGACGGCGACTGGGACTCGAACGAACCGCGGAACGAGAATGGCAAGGCCATTGCGCTTGACGTGAGCGTGCTGACCGGGTCGCTGAGTGACGGCACCGGGGCCGGTTCGCAAATCTTGGGCCGGGGGTCAGCCCTCAACGTTCGCGAGGGCCGTCCGGGAAGCAGCGGGAAGGAACTGAACAACGGGTTTCGCGGCCGCAGCTCAGCCGCTCGCATGTACGGTCTTTCCGGGGTCTTCACTGTGGTTCCGGCCGGATTGGCCACGCTGCAGCCAGTCTCGGCAGCGGTGGACGAGGCGGCTCTTATCCTGGTCTACGGCGAGGATCTCGACCCGGACTTCGTGCCTTCGCCGGAAGACTTCGCCGTCAGCGTGGCGGGGCAGGACCGATCCGTTACCAGCTTGACTCTCGCCGGGAAGGAAGTGCGGCTAACTCTTGCAAGCGCCGTGGTCGCCGGAGAGCCGGTGACTGCAAGCTACACTCCGGGGGCGCGCCAGGCGCGCAACCCTAGGGGGGACGTGGCGGGGGCGTTCGCGGCGCTCAGCGTGGACAACGACACGCCGCGAGTCATGTCGGTGAGCCCGCCCATCGTGCGCGAAGGGGGGGCGGACGAGACGGCCACGCTGGACTTCGAGGTCAGCCTGTCCGGCTCTGGTACGCAGACCGTGACGGTCGACTATGCCGATGCAACCACAGGCACGGCGACCTCGGGCGTGGACTACGACGCGATTTCGGCGGGAACCCTGACGTTCACCGGCAGCACCTCGTCGCTGACCGTCAGCGTGACTGTCAACGGCGACAGCGTGTATGAGGGAAACGAGACCATCGTGCTCGAGTTCAGCGACCTCAATGGCGCAGAACTCGCTGACCAAGGCACCACGCTGGAGGTGTCCGGCACGATCGGCGACGACGACCATCCGGCGGGCGAACAGGTGCCTCCCACCTGGGGGCAGGTTCCTTCGGGCCTCCAGCCCGGGGACAAGTTCCGGCTGTTGTTCGTCACCTCCAAGTCCAGAAAGGCCGGAGCACAGATTGATATCGACAGCTATGACAACTTCGTCCAAGATGCCGCGCTGAACGGTCCCGCAAGCCTGCAACCATTCGGCGCACACTTCCGGGCCTTAGCCAGCACGCAGGCTGTGAGTGCTCGCGACCACACCGAGACCGCCAACTCGGAATTCTACCAAGGGCTCCCGATCTACTGGCTGGGCGGCGGGAAAGTGGCCGATGACTACGCGGACCTCTTCGACGGCGACTGGGACTTGAACGAGCCGCGGAACGAAAACGGCAAGGCCATTCGGCTTGACGCGAGCGTGCTGACCGGGTCCCTGAGTGACGGCACCCGGGCCGGCTCGCAATTCTTGGGCCGGGGGTCAGACCTCAACGTTCGCGAGGGCCGTCCGGGCAGCAGCGGGAAGGAGCTGAACAACGGGTCTCGCGGCCGTAGCTCAGCCGCCCGCATGTACGGTCTTTCCGGGGTCTTCACTGTGGTTCCGGCAGGATCGGCCACGCTGCAGCCGGTCTCGGCAACGGTGGACGAAGCGGCGCTTGTCCTGGTCTACGGCGAGGACCTTGATCCGGACTTCGTGCCTTCGCCGGAAGACTTCGCCGTGAGCGTGGCGGGGCAGGACCGATCCGTTGCCAGCTTGACTCTCGCGGGACAGGAAGTGCGGCTGGCTCTAGCGAGCGCCGTGGTCGCCGGCGAGTCGGTGATTGCAAGCTACACTCCGGGGGCGCGCCAAGCGCGCAACCCCATGGGCGTGGTGGCGGGGGCATTCACAGCCCTCAGCGCGGTCAACGACACACCGCGGGTCATGTCGGTGAGCGCGCCCATCGTGCGCGAGGGGGAGGCAGGCAAGGCGGCCGCGCTCGAATTCGAGGTCAGCCTGTCCGGCTCTGGCACTCAGACCGTGACGGTGGACTACGCCGATGCAACCACAGGCACGGCGACCTCGGGCGTGGACTACGACGCGATTTCACCGGGAAGCTTGACGTTCACCGGCAGCACCTCGTCGTTGACTGTCAGCGTAACCGTCACCGGCGACAGTATGCATGAGGGAGACGAGACCGTCGTGCTCGAACTGAGCGGCGTTAGCGGGGCAGCACTCGACGGCCGCGGCACCACGCTCGAAGCGGTTGGCACGATTGGCGACGACGACCATCCGGTCGGGGTGCCGGTGCCCAGCACTTGGACACTTGTGCCAGCTGGCCTCCTGCCCGGAGCTAAGTTCCGTCTGCTCTTCGTGACCTCCGATAGGGCGGATGCCCAAGCGCAAGGCAGCGCGACGTACGACTCGCGTGTCCAGACTGTAGCGGGGCAGGGCCGTCCCGCCTTGCGGCCCTACAGTTCAATTTTCAGGGTGCTAGGCAGCACTGCCACCCTTGATGCCCGAGTGCATACCGAAACTGTCCCTACCACCTTCTATCGCGGCCTGCCGATCTACTGGGTAGGCGGCGCGAAGGTCGCCGACGACTACGGGGACTTCTACGATGGCGACTGGGACTCGAACGATCCCACCAATGAACTCGGACCCGAAGAGGCGGGAACCGTCGGAGTCTTTACTGGGTCGGCCCGCGATGGCACCCAACATCCTAGTGGCTATCACCTTGGCGGAACGAGGGTAGCTCTCGGCAATCCTAATGCACGCGGTAAGGAGTTGGACTCCGACGTCGACGTAACGACCGACTCCAACAGACGGCTCTACGGTTTATCGAATGTTTTCACGGTTGTTGAGCCTGGGGAGTCGACAGTAGAACTAGTTTCGGCATTGGTCAATCGAGACCGCGTCATGATCACGTTCGCCGAGGAAATGGACAGTGCGATGGTTCCGTTGCTCGCGTTTTTCCACGTCTATTTGCACGAAGGCACTAGCCGGTCCCGCATCAAGACCTCGGAGATCTCGATCAGCGGAAAGGAAGTCAGCCTCACACTGGAGCGGCCAGTGACTGTCGGCGGCACGTACTACGTTGATTACAGCGGAAGCTACTATCCAGACGTTCCGGTACGGCAGTTACGTACCGCCCGCGGGGCGGTCGTGGCGAGATTCTACCACGAGTTGCAGAACGATACGCTGCCCGTGCTATCGGTGAGTGCGCCCGGTGTGGGCGAGGGGAACTCCGGAACGACCGCTGCGCTTGAGTTCGAAATCACCCTCGATACGTCCGCGAGCGTCCCGGTTACCGTCGACTACTCCGACTCCAGTTCCGGCGGGGCGACTTCAGCCGTCGACTACGAGGCTCTGACCGCTGGGACTCTGACGTTTCCGGTCGGCACCAAGTCCAAGACCGTCAGGGTTACCGTAGCCGGCGACAACACGTATGAGCGCGATGAGAGAGTCGTGTTGCGGCTCAGCAACCCGAGCGGAGCCGCGCTTTCGAGCGGCGGCTCGATACTGGATGCTGAAGGCACGATTTTCAACGACGATCATCCGCCGGGTAAGAAGGTGCCTCCGACGTGGGGCCAAGTCCCTGCGGGCCTCCAGCCCGGGGAAAAGTTCCGCCTGCTGTTCGTCACGTCCAAGACCAGAAGAGCCGGCGCCGGAATCGGTATCAGCGCATTCGACAGTTTCGTCCAGAATGCCGCCCAAGAGGGCTCCGCAAGCCTGCAGCCGTTTAGCAGTCACTTCCGGGCCTTGGCCAGCACACGGGACGTGGATGCTCGCGACCACACCGAGACATTCCATTCCGATTTCTACAAAGGAGTCCCGATCTACTGGCTGGGCGGCGGGAAACTGGCCGATCACTACGCGGATCTCTACGACGGCGACTGGGACTTGAACGAGCCAAGGAATGAAAAGGGCAAGGCCTCCAAGCTTGACATCAGCGTGCTGACCGGATCCAAGAGTGACGGCACCAAGGCGGGCGGCTCGCAGTTCTTGGGCCAGGGGTCACTCTTGAACGTTAGAGAGGGCCGTCCCGGAAGCAGCGGGAAGGAACTGGATTATGGGTTTCGTGGCCGTGGCTCAGCCGCCCGCGTATACGGTCTTTCCGGGGTTTTCACTGTGGTTCCAGCAGGATCCGTGACGCTGCAGGTGGTCTCGGCAACGGTGAGCCACGCGGAGCTGACACTCGTAGTTGAGGAGGACCTAGACCCGGACAAAGTGCCCTCCCCAGAGGATTTCGCGGTCGTCGTGGATGGTGCGGCAGCGGCAGTTTCAGCGGTTGCCGTGAGCGGGCGGACGGTGACGCTGACGCTGGCGAGCGCCGCGCCGATCGGGGGGAAGGTCACGGTGAGCTACACAGCGGGGACGACCCCGCTGCGGACGCTGCAGGGGAAGCTGGCGGCGGACTTCCCCCAGACTGTAGTGACGAACGACACGCTGCCGGTGCTGTCGGTGAGTGCGCCGACCGTGATCGAGGGAGCGGCCGGAGGGAATGCAGTGCTGGCCTTCGAGGTCACGCTGGACGCGGCGAGCGGAGAGGAGGTTCGGGTCGATTACGCCGACTCGGAGACAGGCACGGCGACTAGTGGTAGCGACTACCAGGCCCTAGCTGCGGGCACGCTGAGATTCGCGCCGAACGAGACGGCGAAGACGGTCAGCGTGGCGGTGATCGGGGACGCGCTGGAGGAGGTCGACGAGACGGTGGTGCTCGAACTCGGCAACGCGGTCAACGCCGGGTTGCAGGGAGGCGGCGCGACGCTGCGCTCGACCGGGACGATCAAGGACGACGAAGCGCCGGCGGCCGGGAACGTGCCGGTGACCTGGGGACTGACTCCAGCCGATCTCGTGCCCGGGAACAAGTTCCGGCTGCTGTTCGTGAATTCGGGCAGAGATACCGTCGGCGGGCGGAATATCGCCTTATACGACAACCGCGTGCGGGGCGCCGCGTCTCGCGGCCGGGCCGCCTTGCGGCCCTTCAGCTCCGGCTTCCGGGCTCTGGCCAGCACCGCGGACGACGATGCCCGCGACCACACTGTGACGATTTACGCCGGTACGGAACTGGGCGTGCCGATCTATTGGGTTGGCGGTGCAAGGGTCGCCGACGATTACCGCGACTTCTACGACGGGGAGTGGGCTTCGAACGAGGCGCGCAATCAACGCGGGATCGCTTTCGCTGAAGACATCGAGGTCTTCACCGGCTCCAACAGTGACGGCACCAAGGCCGCCGGCCAGTATTTGGGACATGTCGGCGGGAAGGTTCGGGGAGGCTCGCCGCAGAAGGCCAAGCGCGAGCTTAGCGACCCAGATCTCCTGTTGGACTCGAAGGTGAAGAATCACATGTACGGCCTCTCGGCCGTTTTCACTGTCACCGGAGCCCCTGCCGGCAAGCTGGCGCTGGTCTCGGCCGAGGTGGACGGGGCCGAGCTGAGACTGATCTACGGGGAGGATCTGGACCCGGACGAGGTGCCTGCCGCGGGGGATTTCGCGGTCGTCGTGGACGGCGCGGCAGCGGCAGTTTCAGCGGTTGCCGTGAGCGGGCGGGCGGTGACTCTGACTCTAGCGAGTGCCGCGCCGATCGGGGGGAAGGTCACGGTGAGCTACACAGCGGGGACGACCCCGCTGCGGACGCTGCAGGGGAAGCTGGCGGCGGACTTCCCCCAGACTGTAGTGACGAACGACACGCTGCCGGTGCTGTCGGTGAGTGCGCCGACCGTGATCGAGGGAGCGGCCGGAGGGAATGCAGTGCTGGCCTTCGAGGTCACGCTGGACGCGGCGAGCGGAGAGGAGGTTCGGGTCGATTACGCCGACTCGGAGACAGGCACGGCGACTAGTGGTAGCGACTACCAGGCCCTAGCTGCGGGCACGCTGAGATTCGCGCCGAACGAGACGGCGAAGACGGTCAGCGTGGCGGTGATCGGGGACGCGCTGGAGGAGGTCGACGAGACGGTGGTGCTCGAACTCGGCAACGCGGTCAACGCCGGGTTGCAGGGAGGCGGCGCGACGCTGCGCTCGACCGGGACGATCAAGGACGACGAAGCGCCGGTGGCCGGGAACGTGCCGGTGACCTGGGGACTGACTCCAGCCGATCTCGTGCCCGGGAACAAGTTCCGGCTGCTGTTCGTGAATTCGGGCAGAGATACCGTCGGCGGGCGGAATATCGGTTTGTACGACAACCGCGTGCGGGGCGCTGTGTCTCGCGGCCGGGCCGCCTTGCGGCCCTTCAGTTCCGGCTTCCGGGCGCTGGCCAGCACTGCGGACGACGATGCCCGCGACCACACTGTGACGATTTACGCCGGTACGGAACTGGGCGTGCCGATCTATTGGGTTGGCGGTGCAAGGGTCGCCGACGATTACCGCGACTTCTACGACGGGGAGTGGGCTTCGAACGAGGCGCGCAATCAACGCGGGATCGCTTTCGCTGAAGACATCGAGGTCTTCACCGGCTCCAACAGTGACGGCACCAAGGCCGCCGGCCAGTATTTGGGACATGTCGGCGGGAAGGTTCGGGGAGGCTCGCCGCAGAAGGCCAAGCGCGAGCTTAGCGACCCAGATCTCCTGTTGGACTCGAAGGTGAAGAATCACATGTACGGCCTCTCGGCCGTTTTCACTGTCACCGGAGCCCCTGCCGGCAAGCTGGCGCTGGTCTCGGCCGAGGTGGACGGGGCCGAGCTGAGACTGATCTACGGGGAGGATCTGGACCCGGACGAGGTGCCTGCCGCGGGGGATTTCGCGGTCGTCGTGGACGGCGCGGCAGCGGCAGTTTCAGCGGTTGCCGTGAGCGGGCGGGCGGTGACTCTGACTCTAGCGAGTGCCGCGCCGATCGGGGGGAAGGTCACGGTGAGCTACACAGCGGGGACGACCCCGCTGCGGACGCTGCAGGGGAAGCTGGCGGCGGACTTCCCCCAGACTGTAGTGACGAACGACACGCTGCCGGTGCTGTCGGTGAGTGCGCCGACCGTGATCGAGGGAGCGGCCGGAGGGAATGCAGTGCTGGCCTTCGAGGTCACGCTGGACGCGGCGAGCGGAGAGGAGGTTCGGGTCGATTACGCCGACTCGGAGACAGGCACGGCGACTAGTGGTAGCGACTACCAGGCCCTAGCTGCGGGCACGCTGAGATTCGCGCCGAACGAGACGGCGAAGACGGTCAGCGTGGCGGTGATCGGGGACGCGCTGGAGGAGGTCGACGAGACGGTGGTGCTCGAACTCGGCAACGCGGTCAACGCCGGGTTGCAGGGAGGCGGCGCGACGCTGCGCTCGACCGGGACGATCAAGGACGACGAAGCGCCGGCGGCCGGGAACGTGCCGGTGACCTGGGGACTGACTCCAGCCGATCTCGTGCCCGGGAACAAGTTCCGGCTGCTGTTCGTGAATTCGGGCAGAGATACCGTCGGCGGGCGGAATATCGCCTTATACGACAACCGCGTGCGGGGCGCTGTGTCTCGCGGCCGGGCCGCCTTGCGGCCCTTCAGTTCCGGCTTCCGGGCGCTGGCCAGCACTGCGGACGACGATGCCCGCGACCACACTGTGACGATTTACGCCGGTACGGAACTGGGCGTGCCGATCTATTGGGTTGGCGGTGCAAGGGTCGCCGACGATTACCGCGACTTCTACGACGGGGAGTGGGCTTCGAACGAGGCGCGCAATCAACGCGGGATCGCTTTCGCTGAAGACATCGAGGTCTTCACCGGCTCCAACAGTGACGGCACCAAGGCCGCCGGCCAGCATTTGGGCCACGTCGGCGGGAGGGTTCGGGGAGGCTCGCCTCGGAAGGCCAAGCGCGAGCTTAGCGACCCGGATCTCCTGTTGGACTCGAAGGTGAAGAACCGCATGTACGGCCTGTCGGGCGTTTTCACGGTCACCGAAGCCCCCGCCAGCAAGCTGGCGCTGGGCTCGGCCGAGGTGGATGGGGCCGAGCTGAGACTGGCCTACGGGGAGGATCTGGATCCGGACGAGGTGCCCGCCCCGGGGAATTTCGCGGTGATCGTAGACGGTGCGGCCGTGGCGGTTACGGCGGTGGCTGTGAGCGGGCGGACGGCGACGCTGACGCTGGCGAGCGCGGCGCCGATCGGAGGGGCGGTCACGGTGAGCTACACGGCGGGGACGACCCCGCTGCGGACGCTGCAGGGGAAGCTGGCGGCGGACTTCCCGGCGACTGCAGTGACGAACGACACGCAGCCGGTGCTGTCGGTGAGTGCGCCGACCGTGATCGAGGGGGCGGCCGGAGGGCTTGCGGCGCTGGCCTTCGAGGTCACGCTGAACATAGCGAGCGGGGAGGAGGTCCGGGTAGACTATGCCGACTCGCGGGCGGGCACAGCGACTAGCGGCAGCGATTATCAGGCGCTGATCGCGGGAACGCTGACGTTCTCTCCGAACGAAACGAGCAAGACGGTCAGCGTGGCGGTGATCGGGGACACGCTGGAGGAGGGCGACGAGACGGTGGTATTGGAGCTTCGCAATGCGGTCAACGCCCGCCTCGAGGGCGGCGATCCGACCCTGCGCACGACCGGGACCATCAAGGATGACGAGGAACCGGTGGCTGGGAATGTGCCGGTGACCTGGCGGCTGACACCGGCCGATCTCGTGCCCGGGAGCAGATTCCGGCTGTTGTTCGTCACATCCGGCACCACAAATGCCAAGCGGCTAAACATCTCGACTTACGACGACTTCGTGCGGCAGGAAGCGGCAGACGGCTTAGCGGCGCTACGACACTTCAGCGAGCATTTTCGAGTTCTTGCAAGCACGGAATCCGATGCTGCTCGCGATCACACTCTGACACTCTCTAGTCCATTGGATCGCGGGGTGCCGATCTACTGGGTCGGGGGAGCGCGGGTCGCAGACGATTACCGCGATTTCTACGACGGCAGTTGGGGCTCGAACGAGCCGCGCGATCAGAACGGTGATCCGCTGGCTGTTGACATTGTGGTCTTTACCGGTACTGAAAGCGATGGCAGTAGAGCGGATAGCGAGTACTTGGGACAGCGTTCAGCGCAGGTCCGAGGGGGTTCACCGGGGGATCCCGGGAGCGAAGTGAGCGACGGCGACGTCCTGCTGAACTCGAAGAATCCGAACCATCTCTACGCCCTTTCCGCAGTCTTTACGGTCGTAGCTGCCCCTACCAGCAAGCTGGAGTTGAGCTCGGCCGAGGTGAACGGGGCCGAACTGACACTGTCCTACGTAGAGGATCTGGATCCGGACTCGCGGCCGAGTCCGGCAGATTTCGAGGTGACGGTTGCCGGCAGCACCGTATCCGTGGCGAAGGTTTCGATCAGTCGGCAAGCGGTGACTCTGAAACTGGCCGACGCAGTGACCGTTTTCGATGCGGTGACCGCGAGCTACAGCTCTGGAACGAATCCTCTTCGGACTGTGCTAGGCCAGCTGGCCGCCGGATTCTCGAATGTTGCCGTCACGAATAATACGCAGCCGACCGTTTCGATCAACGCCCCGCGCACCGTCGAACCGGACAGCGGAGAGACGGCTTTCCTAGATTTTGAGGTCTTGCTCAGCCCCGCGGCTGACTCTGTAGTTGCCCTAGATTACGCGGTCTCTGAAGCCGGGACGGCGGCATCCGGCGTCGACCACCAACCATTGTCTGGAGGAACACTGACGTTCTCGCCAGGCGACACCCGCCAGACTGTCCGCGTGGTTGTGATCGGGGACGAGCGCCCAGAGACCGACGAGACGGTGGTGCTGGAACTGAGCAACGCGGTCAATGCAACCCTGAAGGGAGGCGGCACAACTCTGGCAGGAACGGGGACGATCATCGACGACGAGGCTCCGACAGCCGGGGAAGTGCCCGTCACTTGGGGCTTGGCCCCAGTCGACCTCGTCGCAGGGAACAAGTTTCGACTACTGCTCGTGACATCCTCAAAGAGGAACGCTCGGCACGCGGTAATCGATGTGTATGACAAGCATGTGCGAGCCGCAGCAGCGAGCGGACGAGAGGCCCTAGAGCCGTTCAGCGCCGGTTTCCGGGCGCTTGTCAGCACCGAGAGCGATGATGCCCGCGACCATACTGCCACGAGCTACACGGACTCGGACCTAGGTGTTCCGATCTACTGGGTCGGGGGTGCGAAAGTAGCCGACGACTACCGCGACTTATACGATGGCGACTGGGATTCCAACGAGCCCAGGGATGCAAACGGGATCGCCGTCCCCGACGATGTCGTGGTCTTCACAGGTTCGGAAAGTGACGGCATCGCCGCTGGTGGCCTCCATCTCGGCCAACCGGACACGGAAGTCCGTACGGGGCGCCCGGCTCTCAGCGGAAGCGAGTTAAGTGCGGGGGTCGGGGCGTCGAAAGTGTCCCGTTCCATATACGGCTTGTCGGGCGTCTTCACGTTGGTTGGCGCTCCGTCCACGATGCTGGAACGGGTCTCGGCGGTCGTGCGCTCTTCGGGGCTCACCCTCAGGTACGCTTCCGACCTCGACCCCAACTACACGCCGGCTCCGGGAAACTTCGAGGTGGTCGTCGACGGGGTGGCGTCGACGATCGTTGACGTGTCGATCAAGAGGGCTCGGCTAACGTTGATTCTGGCGGAGCCGGTGCCAGTCGGCGGGATCGTGACAGTGAGTTACACGGCTGGGATCCGTCGCATGCGGAGCGTGCTCGGGGTGATGGTGGCGGATTTCCCCCTCTCTGCGATTGAGAACCAAACGCTGGCGCTGCTGTCAATAAGCCCGCGGCGCGTGGCTGAAGGGCTTCCGGGAGAGGAAAGGTTCTTGGATTTCGAAGTCTCGCTCCAGCCCGCAGTCGCGCACGAGGTGACCGTGGACTACGCCGATGTCAGCGCGGAGGAAGGGACGGCGACTCCCGGCACCGACTACCAAGCGCTCACTGCGGGAACGCTCTCGTTCGCACCTTACGAAACCTCTAGAACGGTTCGCGTGACAGTCCTCGGGGATGCGCTTCCGGAACCGCACGAGACTGTCGTCCTGCGGCTGAGCGGCGCCACCAACGCCGCATTTGCAAGTGATCGCGACACGCTTGATGCACAAGGCACGATCGGCAACGACGACCTTCCTATCCAAGAGGTCGCGTCCACATGGGGTCTCGTCCCCGGAGACGTTGCCATCGGCGAGTCGTTTCGGCTGCTCTTCGTCACGTCCTACTTGCAGCGAGGCAGCTTCTCCCGAGTCGCCCGGTACGACGATCACGTCACAGATGCATCCCTGAGCGGCATGGCAGCAATCCGGCCTTACGGCGAACACTTCTGGGCACTGATCAGCACTCCCGACGTCGACGCCCGCGAGCACACGGTGACCGGTTTCACGGCAACCAGCCCGGAAATCCCCATCTATTGGGTGAACGGCGACAGGGTTGCGAACGGCAACCGCGACTTCTATGACGGCAGTTGGGCCTCGAACTCTCCGTCCGACGAATTCGGTGCCGATTCTCAGGCAGGCGTGGCGGTTTTCACAGGGTCGGCCAGCGATGGCAGCAGGGATCCGGGCGGACGTTATCCCGGCAACCCGGAGGCCGGGCAGGTCCGCCTTGGCAAGCCGCATGTCCGCGGAAGCGAGATCGCCAGCCAAGATGCCGGTGTGTCAAAGGGTTCCGCGCCGGTTTACGGCCTTTCCGGCGTCTTCAAGGTCGTACCCCCGAACGCGCTAGTTCCGCTGCTCTTGGCGAGAGTGGAGGACGAGCATTTGACGCTGGAGTATGGAGAGAAGCTGGACTTTGATTCGGTCCCGGATCCCGGGGATTTCTCCGTAACCGTGGAAGGCGCGCCAAGGGCTGTCACCAAGGTCACGATCAGCGGTTCGAGAATCACGCTGCGGCTCGCAAGCGAAGCTGTACTCGGAGAGCTGGTCACAGTTAGCTATGTCGCAGGCAAACATCCGTTGCGGGATCCAACCGGTAGGCATGTTGAAGCGCTGACTGAATACCTCGTGCATAACCTAACGGAGCGGAAACTGCTGGTCGGGGAAACTGAGGCATTCGAAGGAGATCCGCTAGAGTTCGTGGCAACGCTGTTGCCGGCGAGCGATCAAACCGTTACGGTCCGGTACCGTACCAAGAGCGGAACAGCAATTGCTGGAGCCGATTTCGCCGAAACCTCGGGAATGCTGACGTTCCTGCCCGGACAGGCATCCCAGTCATTCACTGTCAATACGCTTCAGGATGACCTAGATGAGCCGAATGAGACGTTCACAGTGATCCTCAGCGATGCGACGAATCTTGTGTTCGCCAATGGTCGGGCCAAGCTCGCTTGGGCCGCAACGATACTGGATGACGACGGGCCGACGCCCCTGCGCGTCCCGCCGAGTTGGGAACTGGTCCCCGCCGACTTGGCGGATGGTGATGCGTTTCGCCTGCTCTTCGTGTCGAAAAAGGCGACGAACGTCGCCACCGAGAGCATCGCCCTCTACGACCGCCACGTGATTGAGGCCGCAGGCAATGGCGATGGCGCACTTCAGCCTGTCAGCCAGTTCTTCTGGGTGCTCGCCAGCGTCGCGGGCATCGATGCCCGCGACCACACGAACACGACATATACCGAGGCCGACCACGGCATTCCGATCTATTGGCTCGGCGGCGACAGGGTAGCAGACAACTACAAGGATTTCTACGACGGGGACTGGTCATCGAATTCGCCCACGGACCAATTCGGGGAGCGGAAGCCTGTCGGAGTTGAGGTCTTCACCGGGTCGAACAGTGACGGCACCAAGGATTCCGACGGCAGGTATTTGGGCTCTTTGGTCCAGCGCGCCGTGACGGTGGGCAAGCCGGGCGCGAGAGGACTGGAGATGAACACGGAAGACCGGAGATTGAAGACGGCCAAGAGACCGCTTTACGGCCTGTCCGGCGTGTTCATAGTGGACGAGTATGCCGACGTTCCGGCGCAGTCCTCCGGGGCGCTCGAGATCAATCCTACCAGCGTCTCGGAAGGCTCTGTGGCCGTCGAGGTGACGGTAAAGCTGAAGCTGGCGAGACCGGCGCGAACGGACCAAGAATGGGAGCTGCTGGTACAAGAAGACACGGCACTTTCGCCGGAAGACTTCTCGGTCACGCCGAGCGTTGTCATGCTCTCAATGGCAGCGGGCGATGCAGTCGCAGAGGGCACGTTCGAGATTTCAACCGTCGATGAACCGAATGGCATTCCCGAATGCGCGGAGTCACTGACAGTTCGAGCCCAGCGCTCCGGGAGCCCAAGCACGGCGAATGGATCTGCTTCAGCAAGACTGGTGGTAACCGATCCAGAAGCGGACGATGTCTTCTGTGGTCCCCCGAAAGAGCGCAGCGCAGTGGTTCTCAGGCCGACTGGAGGCCGGAACATAGTCGAGACGCCCCTCGATCCGGTGCCGGAGGCACCGGATGCCGGGCCGCCCGAGAGGCTTGGAACCACCGCGCGGTTTGCCATTTGGACAGACCGGACAGGGTACCAGGTGGGGCAGCAAGTGCGGCTATACCGCTCCGTTGAGCCGATGCAGGATGGTGGCTCATATACTTTCTTCTACTACCTCGAGAACACGCTTTCCGGAGTTCGCAGCTATTTCGCTCCGGGAATCCGGTCGACCGTGCTAGAGCCAGAGGTTGTCGACCAGCACGGGATGGGCAAAGGCACGTTTGTCGCTGGAAGTTTCGAGCGTGCCGCCCAAGACCTGATCTGGGCCGGAACCGCACCCGCTGGCGGCTCGTGGCAGTTCGTTGCCGAAGTCCGCAGTGCCGACGCGACGCAGGTCGTCACGGCGTCCTACGCAAAATTCGCCGTGTCACCCGGAATTCCCGAGCAAATCGGCACGCCGGGCGCGCCGACCTCGCTCACAGGCCAGCAGATCTGGACTAGGGATGCGATCTACCGGCTGCGCGGTACCGTGCGGGTCGAGACTGGGGCGACACTGACGATCGAAGCGGGGACCGTAATCCTAGCGCTTGGGCCCGAAGCCAAGATCGTCGTGGAACGGGGCGCAAAGATCGAAGCCGAAGGTACCCGTCGCAACCCCGTAGTAATGACGTGCGACGCCCCGGTGGGCTCGCGCGAGCGCGGATGCTGGGGTGGGCTGACGGTGCTGGGCAGCGCACCAGCGAACCGGACTGATGCGGGCCGCGGAGGGCTCTACGGGGAGCCGCAGTGGGAATACGGGGGGGAGGCCCCGGATGACTCTAGCGGGACGCTGAGGTTCGTGCGGGTGGAGTTCGCCGGAGGTGCCTCGCGAGGCGGTGCCTGGCCGAGCCCGGCTTTGGGACTTTACGGCGTCGGGTCTGGAACACGGGTCGAGTATCTGCAGGTCCACAGCGGGTTGGGTGACGGAATCGCGTTCCGGGGAGGAACGGTGAGCTGCCGTTATTGCGTGTCGAGTGGGTCGAGCGGGGATTTGATGTCTTGGTCGGAGGGGTGGCAGGGAACGGCACAGCACGTGTTTCTGCGACAGGGGATGACAGGTCGTCACGGGATTCACGCTCACGGTTCCGCGGACGGCTCGGTCGGTCGGCCAGCCATATTCAACGCCACACTCGTTGGTGGCGCGAGTCTGCGAGTGTTCCGGGCTGGCGGTGATGCACTCCGGCTGAGTGGCGGAGCAGCACTCACGGGCGGGAACTGGGTCGTCAGCGGATTCCACGGGTTGGCGATCAACGCGACCGAGAGCGAACAAGTCTGGAACGGTAGCAATAGCGTTCGAAACATGATCCTGCACCGGAATGGCGGCGGCTCCGGGTCAGAGCAGATCGTGCCCCACGTCCGCCCCTCCATCGACTATCGAGACATCAACCCGTCGCTGCGCAATGCTCGGTACGAGCTGAATCCAGACCCCCGGCCCGCGCACGGCTCCATCGCCCTTGACGGTCGAGCTGTTGGCGCGTCTCCTCCCATCGTCGGCCACTGGGAAAACGCACCCTATGCGGGCGCATTCGGAATGTGGAACTGGACTGAGGAATGGACATTCTTCGGCCGCGAGTACGACCTCCGAGCGGTCAGTCTCCCGGTGGTTTCGATAGAAGCGGCGTCCGCGGCCGAAGGCACTGCTATCGAATTTCCGGTAATTCTGGATCGGGCGAGCGCACATAAAGTGACCGTCCGGTACCAAACTAGCAGTGGATCCGCAATCGAGGGGCTGGATTTCACTAGGTCCGCCGGAATCCTGACCTTCGCGCCGGGGCAGACCGCGCAGACGATCACGGTCTTAACCGACGATGATGAGATTGCTGAAGATGCCGAGCAATTCCAGATACTCCTCACCGACCCGACTCAGGCGATATTGTCCGCTCGCGCCAAGACGCTGCAGCGGACGGGCACGATCTATCGCAATGACATCTTGCCTCTAGAGGTTCCTTCTACGTGGCGGCTTGCACCAGACGGCGTCCAAGCCGGCGAATCGTTTCGTCTGCTGTTCGTATCGTCCGAGGCTACTGATGCCTCAGAGCGCGGAATCTCGACGTACGACCGTCGCGTGCGGAGAGCTGCTGCGACCGGGCATTCGTCCATACGACCATACAAATCCCATTTTCGCGCGCTCGGAAGCTCAGAGGAAGTCGACGCCCGGACGCACACCATCTCGACGCATGAGTCAGAGACGGGCGATCTCGGAGTGCCCATATATTGGGTCGGCGGGGACAGGGTTGCCGATGACTATCGCGACTTTTATGACGGTTCTTGGGCTTCGAATTCTCCTACAGACGAGTATGGCCTGTCAGTCGACCGCAAAGTTGAGGTATTCACCGGATCAGCGCGGGATGGCAGCAGCAACCCTCGCGGCCGGGTTCTCGGCTCGCTGGAATTCCCGGCTGTTCGGATAGGAAGGCCGGGTAAACCCGGCCAAGAACTGGACGCTGCCAAGAATAGGGCAAAGACCTCCGAGGCGAGGCTCTACGCGCTCTCGGATGTCTTCTCCGTGGCGCGCGTTCGCGGACTCAGTCTGCTTCCCGTCTCGGCACGCGTCCTAGAGCGCAACTTGACGTTGGTTTACGAAGAGGCGCTCGACCGTTCCCTGAGGCCGGACCTGCTTGATTTCCGGGTGACCGTTGACGGCGCTGAGAGGCAGGTCTCAGCGGTCACTGTCCGAGCATCCGCCGTTGCACTGCGACTGGAGAGCGCGGTCAGGGCGGGAGAGTCTGTGAGGGTTAGCTATGCCGTCCCCCCCCATCGGCCAAGACGCCTGCGTTCCGCGTCCGGAAGACTGGTCTCGTCGCTCTCGGACAGGCCCGTCTTGAACGAGACGCCGCTTTTCCTGTCGTTTGCCGGGTCGGTCGTGGCGGAGGGCGACCGCCCCGGGGCGTCCGTGATCGAATTCTTGCTCTTGCTGGAGGCCCCGAGCAGCAAGAACGTGACGGTCAAGTACACCGACACCGGCACCGGGACGGCGACCTCGGGCGTTGACTACAACCCCCTAGCCGATAGGACCCTAGTATTCAAGCCGGGCCAAGTCTCCAAGACTGTGAGGGTGAGGGTAGTGGGAGACGAGATCCTCGAACCTAGCGAGACAGTCGTCCTGCGGCTGCGGGGGGCGAAGAACGCCACGCTGTCAGGCGGGGGCCCCACCTTGGACGCTGTGGGGACGATACGGAACGACGATGCCCGTACCGTTGAAGTCTTGTCCACCTGGAGTCTGGTGCCCGAGGACTTGGGGGTCGGAGAATCGTTCCGCTTAATGTTCGTGTCGTCGGTCGGCACGGACGCCGTTTCGGAAGATATCTCGGTGTACGACGAGCATCTCAGGAAAGCTGCTAGGAGGGGGCTGGCCGCCATACGACCGTACAGCGCTCATTTCCAAGTGCTTGGCAGCACCGGGGCGGTGGACGCCCGCGAAAATACGCTAACGATCGACTCGGGAGCGGGGACTGGGATGGTGCCGATCTACTGGCTAGGCGGTAGCAGGCTTGCCGACGAGCATGCCGACCTATACGACGGGGATTGGGATCCCGGCACACCTAGGAATCAATTCGGGCTTGCCACGGAGCCCGGATTGGAGGTGTTCACCGGATCGGCGAGTGACGGCACTAGGGACACCGAAGGGCGATATCTCGGTGCGCAGCAGATCTACAAAGTCCGGGTAGGCAAGCCGCATGAGAGCGGCCTAGAGTTGGATTCGGGCCACGCTAGAGACAAGAAGCGCGTCTTCGGGCTCTACGGACTCTCGGGAGTCTTCAAGGTGGTGGCACCGAGCCAGTCGATGCTGATTCCGGATTCTCTGGCAGTCGAGCGGGCGAAGCTAACGCTGACCTACGGCGAGGCCCTCGACACCGGTTCTGTCCCGAGCCCTAACAACTTCAGAGTGACCGTCGATGGCAATGCCGCGAGCGTCTCTGATGTCAGAGTTAGCGCCTTCGAGGTGACGTTGACACTGGAGAACCACGTCAGAGCCGGACAAGCGATTAGCCTCAGCTACACCCCCGCCGATGTCCCTGTTCGGAGCGCTGTCGGCTTGCATGCGACGCCGCTTTCCGAACAGTCGGTGCGAAACATCACGCCCCGCAGTCTCTTCATCAGTTCCCCCAGTGTGGTCGAAGGGAACAGCGGTGCGACATCCATGCTCGAATTCGAGGTGACGCTCGACGTGCCGAGCGGCCAACCAGTGGCAGTGAAATATGCCGATTCAGAAGGGGGCACGGCGACTCCCGGTTCCGATTACCAAGCCCTAGCCGAGGAAACGCTGGTCTTCGGACCCAGCCAGAGGTCGAAGACCATCACAGTTCCCGTACACGGGGACGGCCTTGAGGAACGCGACGAGAGCGTAGTATTGCGTCTGAGCGGCGCCGCGAACGCCGTCTTGGCAGGGGGCGGAACTGAGCTGGACGGGACCGGCCGGATCCTTGATGACGATTTCCGGTTCGTGGATGTCGCTTCCTCGTGGGAGTTGATCCCCGAAGATCTAGGCGTTGGCGATTGGTTCCGCTTGCTGTTCGTATCGTCGCCCGTGAGGAATGCCAAGCCACAAGCCATTTCCTCTTACGACGAGCATGTTCGAGCAGCTGCCGCGAGGGGGCGGGCCGCTGTCCGACCCTACAGCTCGCAATTTCGCGTACTCGGTAGCACAGCTCAGGTCGCCGCCCTCGACCACACGGCAACCTTCGACACGGAGCGCAACCCCGGAATCCCGATTTACTGGCTCGGCGGAGCCAGAGTGGCCGACAATTACAGCGATTTCTACGATGGCAGCTGGCTTTCCAATGAGCCAAGGAACGAATTCGGGGAAACTCCGGACACCGACATCGAGGTATTCACAGGATCTTCGAGTGATGGGACAAGGGATGCAGATCGTCGGCACTTAGGTGCGCAGGAATTCGCCGCGGTCCGCACTGGGACACCCGGAAAGTCCGGACACGAGATGAGTTCCGGCAAGATCAGGAGCAAGACCCTAGAACTGCCACTATATGGTCTGTCGGCGGTGTTCAGGGTCGTGGCGACCAGCAAAGCAAGACCCGCGTCTAGCGCGGTCATGGTCGAGAGAGCCCAGCCAAGGCTGGCCCACACAAATGTCCCGGACTCGGTTCCATACCCGGAGGATTTCAAAGTCACTTCTGCGGACCTTGTCAGCGCCGGTGATCGGCCCGGTCATGAAGCCGTCCGAAAGGCACACCCTAGACCAAGCCCGACTCTGGGAACTTCGGCGCGGTTCGCCATCTGGACTGACGAGACCGTCTACGCACAGGGGGAGCCTGTCCGGCTCTTCCGGACGATCGACCCGATGGACGATGACGAAGCGCACACGTTCTTCTACTACCTCGAGAATATCGCTACTGGCCGCCGGTACTATTTCCGCCCCGGGGAGAGCGCTTTGTCGCTGAAAGAAAGTGTTGTCGACGAGTTCGGAATGGGTGAAGGCGCCCACATGTCCAGACGCTTTGACATCGCCGAGAAGGATCTGACCTGGCACGGGATGACTCCCAAAGAGGGCTCGTGGCAGTTCGTTGCGGAGGTGCGGAGTGCCGATGCGGTCAGGCTCGTCAAGATCGCCCACGCGAAGTTCAAGGTCTGGTCGGCAGGGCCTGTGATGATCAGCGCGACAGATGGCCGAGAAGTTATTTCTGCAGACCAGGTCTGGAGCAGTGGCAAGGTCTACAAGCTCCGAGGCCCACTGCACGTGCAGTCGGGAGCCACTCTGGCGATCGAAGCCGGCACGCAGGTCCGAGGGCTCGGCCCGGATGCGAGGATCATCGTTGAGCGGGGTGGCCAGATCGAGGTGCGTGGAACTCGGGAGGAACCGGTAGTGCTAACTTGCGATGCGCCCGTTGGCCGTCGCATGCCCGGCTGCTGGGGCGGCCTGACGATTCTAGGCCGCGCCCCGGCGGTCCGGGCAGGGGAAGACTTCGTTCGTTTGCCTTGGGAGGCTCGCCTGGACTATGGAGGTGAAGTACCTTCTGACTCAAGTGGCACGTTGCGCTTCTTGCGGGTGGAGTTTGCGGGCGGCGGCAGCTCGGCCAGCCCGGCACTTGCCCTGTACGGAATCGGCTCCGGAACGGCCATCGAGCACGTGCAAGTACACGAAAGCCTCGGAACTGGAATCGAATTGCGAGGCGGTGAGGCCCGAATGGATTTCATTGTGTCGAGCGGCGCGCGAGGAAGCGCCTTGACTTGGTCGCAGGGGTGGCAGGGCAAAGTGCGGCACCTCTTCCTTCAACTCCGGTCGGAAGGGGGCCATGGCATCGTCGCGACAGGGGTGGGAAACCAAGCGATTCTGCAGGGTGTGCCAACTATCTGCCACGCGACGCTCATAAAGAGCGTTGTCCTTGGATCAGCACGGCGATCTGGCAACGGGATCCGCTTGGGCTCAAAGGCTGACCTAGTGGCCGACGGCTTGATCATCACTGGTTTCGATGGAAGTGCGATCAGCGCTGGGGGCGACGGAGGTGAGAGCTTTGTGAATGGTCGTAGCAGCATGCGGAGTGCGATATTACACGGAAACGGCGGGCTCTATGGCGTGGCGCAGGTCGAGGAGAGTGTTGCACCGTACATCGAGTTCGCAGATGTTTCGCCGGCACTCTTGAGTGCGCGTTACGAGCGGAACCTTGACCCACGTCCACGGAGCGGCTCGCTCGCGCTCTCCGGGGGCCCTTCAGAGTCCGGTTGCAGCGAACAAGATTCCGAAGGACAACGGGCGGCGTACAAGGGTGCTTTCGGGCATTGGAATTGGACTGAGGAATGGACGCTCTTCGGCGACGAAGCCGATCATGCAGTCGATCCGATCCACACGTTAAGCCGAGAGGGGGTGCGCCAGTCAGCCCCACCTAGCGGGTCGGCTGCGGGCTCGCGTCGGCAGTCTCCGCACTCTTCCGATCACTGTTGTGGAGCAACAGCGCCGAGCGCCGCCGGGATTTCCGCTGCCGGCGCGGCGTCTCCGGCCTCGTTCGCTGCAGAAACAGCAGGGATCAGCGTTCCCGAGGCTGAAGTGTTCGGTGCTGATCGCATGCCGCGGCCCCCGCCAATCCGTCCTGGTTCGACCGGGAACTCGGGGAAGGAGACCGCGAGGCGCTGAAGGCCCAAAGACTCGGAGTGCCCAGTGACGCGATCGGAGGAAGACAACTTGCGATGCGTAGAGAACATCCGCGAGCAGCTGTCGTGCGGGTTCAGGCCCGCGAATCCTGAAGACCGATCAGCCGTGGATCCAGCGCCCGAACGAGTCAACTTCTCGGAGGGCCCATGGACCCCGAAGGTGGTTCGTCTCACTGGATTCGTTCCGAAGCGGGGGAAAGACGATCCAGACAGTGATGGCGAGTGCTCGATTGGACCGAGTCGAGGGCTTCAACACGCGCTTGCCCGGTTGGCGGCGTACAGTGAGCGCTGGACGGGACAAGGTAGCTCAGTAGAGTCGGCACGGTCGCGCCGTAAAGCAACAAGGAACGCCACAGAGCCGGGTGCTGGCACGTCGCAGGACGGCCACGGCTCTCCACTTGGATCGGGGCCGTGGCTGGAAGCCCAGCCAAAGCAACTGCTGGCCTTCCCTCGTGCATCCGGAAGCCGCCGTGTAGCGAAGCACGAACCATTGCATAAGCTGCGTCACGCAGGATTCGCTCTTCTTGCAGTAGCGGCCGCAGCCGCCGGCACAGTCCATGGCGAGATCAGTGGCTCGCCACGTGACTGCACGATTGGGTCTCAGGCCGCGCCCGCGACACTACTACCTGACGAGCTGGTATTGGACCCTGCCCGAGAGGTGGACGGTACGACAAGGGAGGTAACCGTCTCGGACAACATACTGCACGCCCCAGCGGACCTCGCATGCGGCCCGACCCGCTCTGGCCTAGTCCCGCAATCGCCAGCGCCAATGTTGCCGACATCGCGCGAGACGAGCGATTTCAAGATGGAGGCGCAGCAACCAATTGGCGTTCTGGGGACGATCGTCGACCCGATTCCCGCCTCTTGGATTGAGGAGCACCCTAGCGCTCGCAAGGCCCATCTTTACCAACCTGGCAAATGGCGCTTCGATGGAGCAGTCAGCGCCTCCTCCGCAGCATTCTCCGATCACCGACACTGGCGGGCCAGTCGGGTCCGGCGGCTCTCTCCATCGGAAAGCATTGGTGGCGCGGTGCTCAGTCCGTCTCCAAAGCGCTCGCGGCATACAGAGTCTGCGGCACCGGGTGCCGAAGGGCACTTCGTCCGGTCACGGCAAAGTGTCGGTCGTCGCGCCAAGCAAAGCGTCGGCCCAGAGGCCACGGCAGCGAAGACCGCCAGCCTCAGCGAAAGCTCGCCGACGAGACCGCTGAGAACGGAGGTTCCGGCTGAAGAAAGGCTAGTGCAGGAAGTTGTTCTCGGGACTTCGGGGTCCATCATCCTTGAACGGCAGGGCGATGAGTGGACCACTGACGAGCGACCGATCTCGGATGGGGACTTGATCACTGCGGCGAATGGAAGTTCGTACACGTTACGGTACCGCAACGGGCACTGGTCGGCGGAGTTCGTCCCGGAGGTGCGTCCAATCGCTGGAACACCTCTCTCAGCCACTTGGCGCGAGGATCGAAGCGGCTACCGGGTCGGCACTTCCGCTCTGCTACCGAAGAGTGGCCACGGCGATGTCGTGGCCGATGACAAGAGGTATCACGTCTGGGAGGAGAGTGGCTCCTTGCGAGGCCAGCGCTTCGATCTCCCACCACACGGCACCGAAGCGAGTGAAGGTTACTACAGCCCATACCTTAAGAAACGCGGTCCGACACTTTCGGTGGACGACAAGGAGACGGTCACGAATGAGCAAGGATCGCGGATCGAAGTGGGAGGTGGCAGCTTCCCGATTGGAAGCCTTTTGGGCCAGAAATGGGCCTCATCGGGAGGCGAGCGGATCGTGGAAGGCGTCCGCGCCGAGATCGAGGAGATGAGAAATACGGCCGAAGCACTGTTCGGTGCCCTCGGGGACGACCAAGCCTCGCAAGCACTCCTCACGACTGAAGCAAGTCTGCTCTGGAGGGAAGTGTTAAGCAAAATTGGCCAGATCTTCGATGGCGAGGTGAAGAAATGGGGGACCTTGAGTCTGTCTAGCGAATTGATCGATCAGAGGGAGCACGTGATCGAGCGGTTCGACACCGTCCTAGAAGCGCTGTCCAGCCTCAAGGCATTCCAAGCGGCTACCAAGACGCGGGGCGGCGGTGTGTTCGCACGAGCAAAGAAGAGCGAAGTCGCAGCTCGTAACCTCTTCAACTCTCAACTATCGCGGTCCAGTGCGGTGTTCGGTCTCACGGAAAGCACGCGATACGGGGCGGTCGACACACAGGTGCGCGAAGGGGGCAATGCCGAACGAGCGTTAAAGCGGTCTGGGCCGGGAACGGCTTCCGGAGCATTTGCGTATTCGACTATCCCGACTACGGGAAGGACTTCTGCCATCAACATATCTGGAGACGCGGTCTACCTAGGAGGCACGACTGTCACGACGGGCAAGGGGAGGCTCTACAGGGGCAACATTGAGGTTCAGGTTCGTTTCGAAAACAACTCCGTTTGGGGACTCGTTACCAGCTTGCAGACGGAAAGAGGTCGCCCATGGCTCCATCGAGGGAATCGGGTAGATGCAATCTATCTCGCAAATGCGACTCTGGAGCCAAGTGCCAACTGGCGGGTCGAGCAAGAAGCGGAGGGTTCGGCGCAAATCGTTTACGAGGATGATTTTGAGAGCGTGTTTTCCGTCTCGACGTCATCGTTTGACGGCAGCCTGCTCGGGATGGGAGAGCAGGCCGGTTGCGAGTCCGTAGGATATTGGTCGATCGGGAACCAGAGGGATGGGGCCGAATTCCTAGTCGGAACCTTCGGTGCGAGGCTGGTCGAAGATCGGCCCGATACAGATCACACTGACACTGAGACACTAGACGACATAAACTTGGCGCCGACGGCAGTCCTCCCAGAAAGTTCGGAAATCAAGGGTGGGATCCTAACTTTGCGGGGAACGCTGCACGGCGCGAATCCCGAAACGACTAGAACCGAGGAAGACTGGGATGACGAAATATTGCTGCTAGAAGGAGGCCAGAAGATCGAGGATAAGTACGAACTACTGTTGGAGGAGGCGTTCGCGAGAGAGGGGGCGGTGCGAAATTACCTAGGCAGAGACCTGATTCGCTTAGCCCGCCACGAGGTTCACGACCTTAGGGATGACTTGACTGCAGTGATCCTGCTCGGACAAGACTCCGCGGCGTTGAGGGAGCGTTCGAAGATCTGGAGCAAGATTAACGAGCGTGTCCGGTCGCGACTCTTCGGGACCTCAGACAACGCACTACCCGGACGGGACTTTGCCGGTGACGCTGCGGTTCCGCGAAGCGATCCGCGAAAGTGGTCCAGCGGCTACCCAGCGGCGCAGGACGGAAGTCCCGAGGACTTAGCGGCGTTGGAGGCAATCGATGGTGTCTTGGCGGCGCTTGCTTCCCCCACCGATCTCGCAGACGCAGTGGCAGAAGGTCGGGGAGGCGTCTTCACCCGCGCCGACGGTATGCCATTCCGCCCCCTTAGCTTGGGAGGGATCGACGAAATCTGGAAGCGGGCGGAGGGCCGGATCAAGATGTGGGTGCAATCGACGGACTACACCCGTTTCGGTGCTTGGAGGAAGCAAACTGCTCCGAACGCGTGGTCGGAATACCGAGACCGGGTCGAGGACGACGAGAACGGGCCGAATGCGTTCGCGTACAGTCCCTTGTCGCCGTCCAATTACAACGACTACAGGTTCCCGGTTGGAGGCACTTCGAGGTACAGCGGCATGACGGTAGCAGTGCAAGGCGCGAAATTTTACACGGGAGCGGTCGAATTGATCGCACGTTGGCACGAACCCCAGAGGGGGCAGTACGATGCTGGAATTCTAAGCATGGCAATCAGTGGGCTGGAAACCAAGGAAGGAGCGCCCCTGAGGTATGCAGGCCGAACGGCTGACGGTAGCACAGGCGATCCCATCGGAAAGATCTACTTTGATGGAGTTCGGGTCCAGATCGACGGCGAACGGCTACTCTACTTCTCCGACACCTCTCTGTCCACCTTGAGCATCGGATTGGACACCACCAGCAATCCATACGTCGATCTTTCCGACACTCTTTCGGCAACCGCTTCGCTAGAGGGGTTGTTCGTGGGAAGGACACAGCACGGTCCGCAGGGCGCTGTTGGGACTTGGACTCTGCGCTCACGCAACTCACACACGATTGGAACGGGAGCGATGGTCCGCGGTGGTTTCGGCGTCGAGGTTGTCCCGTAGGCAGCGGGACTGACTAAGGAGTTGGGCTTGAATGACCTAGCCGTTTTTTGATCGAGATGCCAAGGTGTAACTCCACTTGCATTGAAGGGGCGCGCAATCGATGGAAGGCGTCTCAAGTTTATGGTCGCTGACCTTGCGTACGATCTAGTAGCGATTCTCATCGAGTTTCGATTGAACCGTCAGGCCTCCCTTGGCCTCACCGCCCAGACTAGATTCACGATTACCTTGCGAGACGGCGGCCGAAGGCCGCTCCAGTTCTGCGTGATGTAGCACCCTGCAAAATTTTTACAGTTGATGACGTTTTGTGGTATCTTCAGTTGCAACGTAGCCGTACTTGGTTGCCTCGAGGAACTTGAATCTAAGGGATTCTTGTCTGCTGTCCAGCGTTGTCTGCCATCCGTCACAGACTGTGTTTTTGGCGTCCGAAAGCTTGGGCTCGATATATGCCGATGACCGCTGTGCATCCCAAGTTCAGTCGATGGCCAGGTAGCTTCGGTGTATGCAGAAATCCCCCCCCCCGGGGTGATCCGAAAAGCTGCGCCGGCATCGACGGATGCGTCTGTTCGCGGCTTTACTGGGAGCGGGGCCGCAGGGCTTGCCATAAGTCCTTTCCAATCCACAGATGAGCATGAGGAGTGTCTTATCAACTCGCGTTCCTAATTGTGAGGTGCATAGTCCCGAGAGCCAATCTAGCATGCCTGACCGCATTCATTCGAGCGCTCCCAGACCGGTTGCGGACAGGAGACCCTTCCTTCAATCGGGTCCCGATCCCCCCCGACCCACATCGTTGGTCAGGGCCGTAATCGCGTTCCTTTCGGTCTTGCTCGCATGTCTGCCCAACGCCGCGGCTCAGACAACCATCATTCAGGTCCCCTCTACTTGGGATCTAGTCCCGAGCGGTCTTGGCATCGGCGATGAATTCAGGCTGCTGTTCGTCACAACGGATAGCATTCGGCCCAACCAGTCGAGCATATCGGTCTATGACAGCCACGTCGCGGACGCTGTCCGCAATGGCCACTTGGCCCTACAGCCATTCGCCAGCCGATTCAAGGTGCTTGGAAGTACTACAGCGGTCACCGCCCGGGACCATACCGAAACCACCTATACCAATACGGACAAAGGAGTCCCGATCTATTGGGTGAATGGGGACAGAGTCGCAACCGATTACGAGGACTTCTACGACGGTGGTTGGGCGTCTAGCGATTCCCGGTCTGCGAAGGGGCGTCCGCGTGGCAATACGGTTGTCTTCACCGGTTCGAATAGCAATGGGACGGGGCACAATCACCGCTTGGGAAACACTGGCAATCGTGTTCGGTACGGCGATCCGAAGCAAGCAGGAGGAGAGCTCAATCGGGGCTCACTTCCCAAGAATAACCGGCGGCCGCTCTACGGGTTGTCGGGGGTGTTCAGGCTGGTTGAGACCCTATCGGTCGACGCACCCAGCGTGGCCGAAGGGGCTGCCGGCGCGACGGCGGCGCTCGAGTTTGAGATCCGGCTCAGCCCGGCGGCGAGTCACCAAGTCACGGTGGACTACGCCGATGCCGGCTCGGGGACGGCCACTGCGGGAAATGACTACGATGCATTCGCAGCTGGGACACTTACGTTCCCGGCCGGCACGACGTCTCGCACCGTCAGCGTGGTGGTCAACGGGGACGACGCGGACGAGCCCGACGAAACCGTTGTGCTGAGGCTGAGCAACCCCAGCGGGGCAACCTTCGAGGGTGTTGCTAGCACTCTGGACGTAGACGGCACGATCGGTGACGACGATCCGACAGTCGGCCAGACGGTCCTTCCGACTTGGGGGCTGGTTCCGTCAGGCCTTCAAGCGGGGGACCGCTTCAGGCTGCTGTTCGTAACTTCGACGACGGGCACCGCCGAGACGGCGAGCATCGCCGACTATGACAGCCGCGTTCAGACGGCTGCACGTGCAGGCCGAGCTGCTCTGGTGCCATATGCTGCGCACTTCCAAGTTCTCGGAAGCACGGCGGCGATCGATGCCCGTGACCACACGGCAAGTCGCCCCACCGACTACGAGTCCGGAGTGCCGGTGTACTGGCTGGCCGGAGACCTCGTGGCCAGCAACTACGTCGGCCTCTACAGCGGGAGCTGGCTCTCTAACGAACCGCGTGACGAGTCTGGGGGGCTGACAGGCGCGGTAACCGTCTTCACCGGGTCAGACAGCGACGGAACCGGGCAGATGAACGGACGAGTCCTTGGAAGAACATCCGGCACTCCCGTGGCGATCGGCAATCCGGACACGGACGGTAGCGAGCTCAGTGGGCAGGCGGGGCCGAAATCAAGCAAAAGAAGGCTATACGGTTTGTCGGGGGTGTTTACGGTGATGGCGTCTGGGGCTCAGGCGCTGGAGCCGGTCTCGATTTCGGTGGACGGATCGGAACTAACGCTGACCTATGGAGAGAGTCTCGACCCAGAGTTCGGGCCGGAGGCGGGCGACTTTGCCGTGAGCGTCGGGAACGAATCTAGGGCGGTATTAGCTGCGACTCTCAACGGACAGGAAGTGCGCCTGACCTTGGCGAGCTCGGTGATTGCGGGGGAAGCGGTCACCATGGGCCACACACCGGGGGTGCGGCCGATGCGCAGCCTTAACGGGACACTGGTGGCAGGATTGACGTCGCGTCAGGTCCAAAACGACACGCCGCGTTTCGTGTCAGTGAGCGCGCCTGCGGTGCGCGAGGGAGGGGCAGGTGAGGCGGCCACGCTGGACTTCGAGGTCAGCCTGTCCGGTTCTGGCACGCAGACCGTGACGGTCGACTACGCCGATGCAACCACAGGCACGGCGACCTCGGGCGCGGACTACGACGCGATTTCGACTGGGACCCTGACGTTCACCGGTAGCACCTCGTCGCTGACCGTTAGCGTGACCGTCAACGGCGACAGCATGTATGAGCGAGACGAGACCGTCGTGCTCGAACTGAGCGGCGTCAGCGGCGCAGTACTGGACGGCCGCGGTACCACGCTCGAAGCCGTTGGCACGATCGGCGACGACGACCATCCGGTCGGCGAGCAGGTGCCCAGTACTTGGACACTTGTTCCAGATGGCCTCCTGCCCGGAGCTAAGTTCCGGCTGCTCTTCGTGACCTCCGATGGGTCGGATGCCCAAGCGCAAGGCAGCGCGACGTACGACTCGCATATCCAGACTATAGCGGGCCAGGGCCGGCCCGCCTTGCGGCCCTACAGTTCAATCTTCAGGGTGCTAGGCAGCACTGCCACCCTTGATGCCCGAGTGCATACCGAAACTGTCCCTACCACGTTCTATCGCGGCCTGCCGGTCTACTGGGTAGGCGGTGCGAAGGTCGCCGACGACTACCGGGACTTCTACGACGGCAACTGGGACTCGAACGATCCCAGGGATGAATCCGGAATCAGGACGAGCAAGAGTGTCGTGGTCTACACGGGTTCGGAACAAGACGGCACCAAGGACTCCGACAACAGGTATCTCGGCACCTCACTCCAAGGTGCTGTCGCTTTAGGCAGGCCAGGCACAAAGGGACTGGAACTGGACGCAAGCGAGCGGAAGGTGAAGGGATCCAAGCAGAGGCTCTACGGGCTATCAGGCGTTTTCACGGTTGTCGAGCCTAGCGTGTCGACCGTTGAAATAGATTCGTTATCGGTTGATCGAGACCGGGTCACGATCACGTTCGCCGAGGAAATGGACCCAGCGGTGGTTCCGTTTCTCTCGTTCTTCCGTGTCGACTTGCAAGAAGGCCTCAGGCGGTCCTACATCCAGACCTCGAACATCTCCATCCGCGGAAAGGAAGTCATCTTGACGCTGGAGCGACCGGTGACTGTAGGAGGCACGTACTTCATCGATTACAGCGGCGCCTACTACCCAGACGTCCCGCTACTGCAATTACGTACCGCCCGCGGGGCGGTGGTGGCGAGATTCTACCGTGAATTGCGGAACGAGACGAAGCCGGTGCTGTCGGTGAGTGCGCCGAGCGTGATCGAAGGGGGAGCCGGAGCGAGTCCAGTGCTGGCCTTCGAGGTCACTCTGGCACCGGCGAGCGCGCAGCAAGTGACGGTGGATTACGCCGACTCTGCGGCGGGGACGGCTACCTCCGGGACCGACTACCAAGCGCTGACCGCAGGCACGCTGACGTTCGCACCGTCCGAGACCGCCAAGACGGTCAGCGTGACGGTGATCGGGGACGCGCTGGAAGAGGGCGACGAGACCGTGGTGCTGGAGCTGAGCAACGCGGTCAACGCCGATCTGCATGGCTTGGGCGCGACCCTGCGCTCAGCGGGGACGATTAGGGACGACGAGGCGCCGGTCGCCGGGGAGGTGCCCGTGACTTGGGGGCTGACACCGGCCGGTCTCGCTCCCGGCGACAGGTTCCGGCTGCTGTTCGTGACAAGCAACAAGAGGAACGCCCGCTCTTCGGGCAGGGTCGCGTACGACAGGCATGTCCGGGCGGCTGCAGCCGGCGGACGGGCCGCCCTGCGCGCTTTCAGCTCCAGCTTCCGGGCGCTCGCCAGCACCGCCGACGTCGATGCCCGGGACTACACGGCGACCATTTTCTCCACTTCTGAGCAAGGCTTGCCGATCTACTGGGTCGGCGGCGCGAAGGTTGCCGATCACTACGAGGACTTCTACGACGGCAGCTGGGATAGCAACGAGCCGAGGGACGAGGCCGGGAGCGCCCTCGCCCTCACGGTCGAGGTCTTCACGGGCTCGGAGAGCGACGGGACCGCGGCCGCGGGCGGCCAGCATGTCGGCCACCCGGACCCGCAGGATGTCCGCGCGGGGACCCCGGGCAGCAGCGGCAGCGAGCTGAGTTCGGGGGTTCTCACTTCGACGGCGTCAGAGCGGTTCTACGGGCTCTCGGGAGTCTTCACCGTTGGGGCAGCGCCCGCGACGAAGCTGGCGCTGGCCTCGGCCACCGTGAACGGCGCGGAGCTGGCGCTGGCCTACGGCGAGGATCTGGACCCGGACGAGGTTCCCGCCCCGGGCGACTTCGCGGTCAGCGTGGACAGTGCCGCGGCGACCGTCTCGACGGTGGCGGTGAGCGGGCGGACGGTGACGCTGAGGCTGTCGAGCGCCGTGCCCATCGGGGGGACGGTCACGGTGAGCTACACGGCGGGGACGACTCCGCTGCGCACGCTGCAGGGGAAGCTGGCGGCGGACTTTCCGGCGACCGCGGTGACGAACGAGACGAAGCCGGTGCTGTCGGTGAGTGCGCCGGGCGTGATCGAGGGGGGAGCCGGAGCGAGTCCAGTGCTGGCCTTCGAGGTCACTCTGGCACCGGCGAGCGCGCAGCAAGTGACGGTGGACTACGCCGACTCCGCGGCGGGGACGGCTACCTCCGGGACCGACTACCAAGCGCTGACCGCAGGCACGCTGACGTTCGCACCGTCCGAGACCGCCAAGACGGTCAGCGTGACGGTGATCGGGGACGCGCTGGAAGAGGGCGACGAGACCGTGGTGCTGGAGCTGAGCAACGCGGTCAACGCCGATCTGCATGGCTTGGGCGCGACCCTGCGCTCAGCGGGGACGATTAGGGACGACGAGGCGCCGGTCGCCGGGGAGGTGCCCGTGACTTGGGGGCTGACACCGGCCGGTCTCGCTCCCGGCGACAGGTTCCGGCTGCTGTTCGTGACAAGCAACAAGAGGAACGCCCGCTCTTCGGGCAGGGTCGCGTACGACAGGCATGTCCGGGCGGCTGCAGCCGGCGGACGGGCCGCCCTGCGCGCTTTCAGCTCCAGCTTCCGGGCGCTCGCCAGCACCGCCGACGTCGATGCCCGGGACTACACGGCGACCATTTTCTCCACTTCTGAGCAAGGCTTGCCGATCTACTGGGTCGGCGGCGCGAAGGTTGCCGATCACTACGAGGACTTCTACGACGGCAGCTGGGATAGCAACGAGCCGAGGGACGAGGCCGGGAGCGCCCTCGCCCTCACGGTCGAGGTCTTCACGGGCTCGGAGAGCGACGGGACCGCGGCCGCGGGCGGCCAGCATGTCGGCCACCCGGACCCGCAGGATGTCCGCGCGGGGACCCCGGGCAGCAGCGGCAGCGAGCTGAGTTCGGGGGTTCTCACTTCGACGGCGTCAGAGCGGTTCTACGGGCTCTCGGGAGTCTTCACCGTTGGGGCAGCGCCCGCGACGAAGCTGGCGCTGGCCTCGGCCACCGTGAACGGCGCGGAGCTGGCGCTGGCCTACGGCGAGGATCTGGACCCGGACGAGGTTCCCGCCCCGGGCGACTTCGCGGTCAGCGTGGACAGTGCCGCGGCGACCGTCTCGACGGTGGCGGTGAGCGGGCGGACGGTGACGCTGAGGCTGTCGAGCGCCGTGCCCATCGGGGGGACGGTCACGGTGAGCTACACGGCGGGGACGACTCCGCTGCGCACGCTGCAGGGGAAGCTGGCGGCGGACTTTCCGGCGACCGCGGTGACGAACGAGACGAAGCCGGTGCTGTCGGTGAGTGCGCCGGGCGTGATCGAGGGGGGAGCCGGAGCGAGTCCAGTGCTGGCCTTCGAGGTCACTCTGGCACCGGCGAGCGCGCAGCAAGTGACGGTGGACTACGCCGACTCCGCGGCGGGGACGGCTACCTCCGGGACCGACTACCAAGCGCTGACCGCAGGCACGCTGACGTTCGCACCGTCCGAGACCGCCAAGACGGTCAGCGTGACGGTGATCGGGGACGCGCTGGAAGAGGGCGACGAGACCGTGGTGCTGGAGCTGAGCAACGCGGTCAACGCCGGGCTGGAAGGCGGCGGCTCGACGTTGCAGTCGACCGGGACGATCATCGACGACGAGGCGCCGGTCGCCGGTGAGGTGCCCGTGACCTGGGGGCTGACACCGGCCGGTCTCGACCCCGGCGACAGGTTCCGGCTGCTTTTCGTGACAAGCATCAAGAGGAACGCCCGCGCTGCGGGGAGGGTCGCCTACGACAGGCACGTCCGGGCAGCGGCGGGCGGCGGACGGGCCGCCCTGCGCGCTTTCAGCTCCAGCTTCCGGGCGCTCGCCAGCACTGCCGACCTCGATGCCCGGGACCACACGGCGACCATTTTCTCCCCATCTGAGCAAGGCTTGCCGATCTACTGGGTCGGCGGCGCGAAGGTTGCCGATCACTACCAGGACTTCTACGACGGCAGCTGGGATAGCAACGAGCCGAGGGACGAGGCCGGGAGCGCACTCGCCCTGACCGTTGAGGTCTTCACCGGCTCGGAGAGCGACGGCACTGCGGCCGCGGGCGGCCAGCATGTCGGCCATCCGGAACCGCAGGACGTCCGCGCGGGGACCCCGGGCAGCAGCGGCAGCGAGCTGAGTTCGGGGGTTCTCACTTCGACGGCGTCAGAGCGGTTCTACGGGCTCTCGGGAGTCTTCACCGTTGGGGCAGCGCCCGCGACGAAGCTGGCGCTGGCCTCGGCCACCGTGAACGGCGCGGAGCTGGCGCTGGCCTACGGCGAGGATCTGGACCCGGACGAGGTTCCCGCCCCGGGCGACTTCGCGGTCAGCGTGGACAGTGCCGCGGCGACCGTCTCGACGGTGGCGGTGAGCGGGCGGACGGTGACGCTGAGGCTGTCGAGCGCCGTGCCCATCGGGGGGACGGTCACGGTGAGCTACACGGCGGGGACGACTCCGCTGCGCACGCTGCAGGGGAAGCTGGCGGCGGACTTTCCGGCGACCGCGGTGACGAACGAGACGAAGCCGGTGCTGTCGGTGAGTGCGCCGGGCGTGATCGAGGGGGGAGCCGGAGCGAGTCCAGTGCTGGCCTTCGAGGTCACTCTGGCGCCGGCGAGCGCGCAGCAAGTGACGGTGGACTACGCCGACTCCGCGGCGGGGACGGCTACCTCCGGGACCGACTACCAAGCGCTGACCGCAGGCACGCTGACGTTCGCACCGTCCGAGACCGCCAAGACGGTCAGCGTGACGGTGATCGGGGACGCGCTGGAAGAGGGCGACGAGACCGTGGTGCTGGAGCTGAGCAACGCGGTCAACGCCGGGCTGGAAGGCGGCGGCTCGACGTTGCAGTCGACCGGGACGATCATCGACGACGAGGCGCCGGTCGCCGGGGAGGTGCCCGTGACCTGGGGGCTGACACCGGCCGGTCTTGAACCCGGGCACAAATTCCGGCTGTTGTTCGTGACGTCCAACAGGACCAACGGCAGACCGCGCCGGGCCGCGACCTACGACGAGTTCGTCCAGCAGGCAGCCGCGGACGGCTCCGTGGCGCTCCGGCCCTTCAGCCAGCACTTCCGTGTCCTTGCGAGTACGGAGACCGATGATGCCCGCGATCACACCCTGACCCTCTTCAGCCCTTCGGATCGCGGCGTGCAGATCTACTGGTTGGGCGGGGCGAAGGTCGCGGATGATTATCGCGACTTCTACGATGGCAGCTGGTCCTCGCACGAGCCCCGCGATCCAGACGGGGAGCCGCTAGCTGGCGATATCGAGGTCTTCACAGGTTCCGAAAGCGACGGCACCAGATCTGACGGCCTGCATCTGGGACAGAGGGACGGGCTGGTCCGGGGAGGCTCTCCTGGGAAGGCCGGTAGCGAGCTGAGCGACAGAGGCCTCCTCTTGGACTCGGATTCATCGAGCCGCCTGTACGCCATCTCGGGTATTTTCACGGTCGTGCCTGCCCCCGCCACGAAACTGGCGCTGGCCTCGGCCGAGGCGAACGGGGCCGAGCTGACTTTGTCCTATGGGGCCGATCTGGATCCGACCTCGGTGCCAGATCCGGCCGATTTCAGCGTGATGGCTGCCGGGAGCCCTACATCCGTGGCGGAGGTCGCGATCAGCGGGCGGGCGGTGACGTTGACCTTGGCGAGTGCAGTGGGCATTGGCGATTCGGTGACGGCGAGCTACACCCCCGGGTCGAAGCCTGTTCGGACCGTGCTCGGCCGACTGGCCGAGGGATTCTCGGAATTCGCTGTCACCAACACTACGCAGCCAACCTTGTCGATCAACGCGCCTCGGACCGTCGAGCCCGACAACGGAGAGATGGCTTTCCTAGATTTCGAGGTCGTGCTCAGTCCCGCAGCTGACGCCGCCGTCACTGTCGATTACGCAATCTCCGAGGCAGGGACGGCGACTTCCGGAACCGACTACCAACCATTGACAGGGGGCACGTTGACTTTCGCGCCAAACGACACACGCCGGACACTTCGCGTGACTGTAATCGGTGATGAGCGCGAGGAAGACGACGAAACTATCGTGCTGGAGCTGACCAATGCTGTCAACGCCGCGCTGAGAGGGGGAGGAACAACACTGCTAGGCACGGGAACAATCATCGACGACGAGGCCCCCACTGCCGGGGAGGTTCCCGTCACTTGGGGCCTAGCCCCTAGCGGCCTCGTCCCCGGCGAGCGGTTCCGGCTCCTGCTCGTGACATCCTCCGGTAGGAATGGTCGGCCAGCGGCGATCCTCGCATACGACAGGCATGTGCGCAGCGCGGCCTCGAGCGGCCGGGCGGCCTTGGAGCCCTTCGTCCCAGGCTTTCGTGCGCTTGTCAGCACGGAGACCGATCATGCCCGGGACCACACAGCGACGACCTTCTCGACGTCGGACCCGGGCGTGCCCATTTACTGGGTTGGGGGCGCAAGGGTCGCCGCCGACTACCGCGAACTCTACGGCGGCAGCTGGGCCTCGAATGAGCCCCGGGACGAGAGCGGGGACTTGGTCGCGGCCGATATCAGAGTCTTTACCGGCTCCGAGAGCGACGGTACGAAGGCGGCGGGCGGTCTCCATATCGGCCATCCCGATGCCGACGTGCGCTCAGGCTCTCCGGGGAAGAACGGAGCTGAAATGAGCGATGGACTTCTCAGCTCGAGGACGGCGGCTCGCCTTTACGGGCTGTCTGCTGTCTTCACGTTGGTGCAGGCTCCTTCAACGATGTTGGAACGCGTCTCGGCAGTCGTGAATTGGTCGGAGCTAACCCTCACGTACGCCTCCGACCTAGATTCGGACTACACTCCGCCACCGGCAGAGTTCAACGTGATGGTCGACGGCGTTGCGGTAACAGTCGTTGATGTGTCGGTTAGCGGATCGCGGTTGACATTGGTCCTCGCAGAACCGGTGCCGATCGGCGGGACTGTGACAGCGGGGTACACGGCCGGTGCCCGTCGCCTTCGTTCCGTGCTCGGGGTGTTGGTGTCGGATTTTCCACTCTCTGCCGTTCAGAACGACACGCAGGCACAACTCTCTGTCTCAGTGCCGCGCGTGGCTGAAGGGGATGCAGGAGAGGAGCGATCCTTAGATTTCGAGGTGTCGCTCCGGCCTGCGGTCGCGTATGAGGTGACCGTCGACTACTCCGATGTCAGCGCGGACGAAGGCACTGCGACTTCTGGTAGCGACTACCGCGCACTGAATGCCGGAACGCTGACGTTCGCGCCCTACGACACGTCCCAAACGATTCGCGTGACAGTGCTTGGCGACGCCCTTCCGGAACCGGACGAGACCGTCGTTCTGCGCCTGAGCAACCCCACGAACGCTGCATTCCAATCGGGCGGCCCCACACTTGACGCGGCAGGCAAGATCGGCAACGACGATGTCCCGGTCCAAGAGGTTCTCGCCACTTGGGGCTTGGTTCCAAGCGACGTTGCCATCGGCGGCTCATTTCGGTTGTTCTTCGTTACATCCTCCTCGATACGAGGCGTCTTCTCGCGAATTGATCGATACGACGGTCACGTGAGAGATTCAGCGGCGACCGGAAGGGCAGCAATCAGACCGTTCAGCGAACACCTTTGGGCGCTCATTAGCACGGCGGAGGTCGAAGCTCGCGAACATACAGTGACTGGTTTCACGACAACCAGCCAGGGTGTCCCGATCTACTGGCTGAACGGGGGCAGGGTCGCGAACGACTACCGGGACTTCTATGACGGCAACTGGGCCTCGAACTCACCCGTTGACGAGCTCGGCGACGACGCTAAGGCAGATGTAGGAGTCTTTACTGGGTCGGCTAGCGATGGAACCAGGGACCCAAGCGGCTTCTATCCCGGTAGCCTACTGGCCGAAGACGTTCGCCTCGGGAAGCCACATGTTCCCGGAAGCGAGATTGCCAGCCAAGACGTCATTGAGTCAACGGGATCCGAGCCCGTATACGGCCTTTCCGGCGTATTCACCGTCGTCGCACCGACCGGGGCCGTCATTCCGCTGGTCTCAGCGACGGCGGAGGATGAGAACTTGACACTGACGTATGGAGAGGAGCTGGATTTTGACTCGCTGCCGGCTCCCGTGGACTTCACCGTCACGGTGAGTGGTACGCCGCGTCCTGTCACTCAAGTCACCATCACTGGTTCGAGCGTCAACCTGAAGCTTGCAAGCGAACTTGTGCTCGGAGAGGCCGTCGCAGTCAGCTATACGGCAGGGACGAATCCGCTGCGCAGTCAAACCGGAGTCCAAGCGGCCGCGCTCTCGGGATTCGTCGTGCAGAACCTTACCAAGCGGAAGCTGCTGATCGCGGCGACGGCCGTGTTCGAGGGCGAGCCCCTAGTCTTCAGCGCCACCTTGTCTCCGGCGAGCGACCAGACTGTAACGGTCCAGTACCGGACCGAGAGCGGGACCGCGACACTCGGATTGGATTTCGTTGAAACTACGGGCACGCTGACGTTCGTGCCGGGTGAGACCTCCCAGGCCTTCACGGTCACCACGATCCAAGATGACCTAGACGAGCCGAACGAGACAGTCGCCTTGGTCCTCAGCAATGCCACGAATCTCGTCTTCGCCGACGATCAGACGGAGGTCACTTTGGTCGCCACAATTCTGGATGACGACGAGACTGTACCCCTCCGTGTCCCGCCGACCTGGGAGCTGGTCCCCAGCGGATTGGCTGACGGTGATGCGTTCCGCCTGCTGTTCGTCTCAAGCGAGGCGGCGGAAGCTGTCACCGAGAGTATCGCCCTCTACGACCGCCACGTGATTGAAGCCGCAGCCGCTGGTGATGGCGCGATTCGAGCGTTCAGCCAGTTCTTCTGGGTGCTTGCCAGCGTCGCGGGCATCGACGCCCGCGACTACACGACCACGACATATACCAACGTTGACCTGGGTGTCCCGATCTACTGGCTCGGCGGGACCAAGGTGGCAGACAACTACGAGGACTTTTACGACGGGGAGTGGGCCTCGAATTCACCCACCGACGAGTTCGGAGAGCGCGTGCCCGCCGGCGTGGAGGTATTCACCGGGTCGAACAGTGACGGCACTAAGGACTCCAGTGGCAGGTATCTCGGCACCTTGGTTCAAGGTGCGGTGACCTTGGGCAAGCCGGGCACGAAAGGACTGGAACTGAACGCAGACGAGCGGAAGCTCAAGACGTCCCAGCGACCGCTATTTGGGCTTTCCGGCGTGTTCATCGTCGACAAGGATGCCAGGGTGCCAGAGTCTGCCACCGAAGCGACTCTCGAGATCACACCCGCCGCAGTCGCGGAAGGCTCGGATGCCGTCTCGGTGAGCTTCACTCTAAACTTGGCCAGACCCGCTCGGACGGACCAAGAATGGGGAATTCAGATACGAGACGAAACCGCATTCTCTCCCAATGACTTTGTAGCAACGCCGCGCCTTCAGACGGTCTCGATGGCATCCGGCGAGACCAGCGCGGACGGCAGCTTCGAGATCTCGACGACGCGGGAGCCTGACGGCATTCCGGAATGTCCGGAGTCGGTCTTAGTGCGTGCTGTGGGCACCACCGATTCCGGCCTGCGGGTTACATCGGCGGCGGCCAGATTGAGCGTCATCGACGCGGAGGCTACCCAGGCTTTCTGCGGGCCGCCCGCGGATGGTGCGACCATCGTGCTCGCACCGACCGGAGCCCGGAACCCTGAGGATTCAACGCTTGGCCCGCCAACGGCAGCGCCGGACACAGGGCCGCCTGAGAGGCTGGGGACGTCTGCGGAGTTCAACGTCTGGACCGACCGCGCCGGATACGAGCCGGGCCAGCAGGTGCGGCTGTTCCGGTCCGTGGCCCCTCAGGCTGACGGCGACAGCTACACGTTCTTCTACTACCTAGAGAACACGCGCACAGGTGGTCGGCGCTATTTCGCGCCAGGAATCCGCTCGACCGGCCTAGAGCCAACGGTTGTGGATCAGTACGGGATGGGCGAGGGCTCGTTCCGGCCCTCAGGATTCGAGCCGGCCGTTAGGGATTTGATCTGGTCCGGCGCGGCGCCAGGAATTGGCGCATGGCGGTTCGTGGCCGAAGTTCGCAGCGCAGACGCAACGCAGGTTGTGAAGGTCTCCCACGCCAGATTCGTTGTGTCGGCAGGGGAGCCCCGCCAAATCGGCGATCCTGATGAGCCCCTCGTGCTCACGGCTGATCGAACACTGTACAGCGCCATCATTTACAAGCTGCGAGGCCCGGTGCGCGTCGGCCCCGGCGTGACGCTGACATTGGAAGCGGGAACCTTGGTCCAGGCTCTGGGGCCGAATGCCATGGTGGTCGTGGAGCGGGGCGGTAGGATCGAGGTCCAAGGGACCCGGCGCGATCCCGTTGTAATGACATGTGACGCTCCGGTTGGCCGCCGCGAGCCGGGCTGCTGGGGCGGGCTGGCAGTCTTGGGCGGTGCCCCGGTGGATCCCGGCGATGTAGTCCCGGAACAGTCGCCGACCGACGCGCGGATGCAGTACGGCGGCGACGCTCCGGATGATTCCAGCGGATCGCTGCGGTTCCTGCGCGTCGAATTTGGCGGCGGAGGCACGGAAGGCGGTTCGCCCAATCCGGCACTCGGCTTTTACGGCGTAGGCTCTGGCACAAGGATCGAATTCGTGCAGGCCCATGCGGGACGGGGCGACGGAATAGCGTTTCGCGGCGGGACGGCTAATTGTCGGTGGTGTGTGTCGAGCGGCTCGCTTGGGGACCTGCTGGACTGGTCGGAAGGATGGCACGGGAGTGCCCAGCACCTGTTCCTGCGCCAGGGGGACGGGGCGGGCCACGGGATTCACGGACACGGGAATGGAGCCAACGCGGAACAAGCCGGCGCGCCTGCCGTGTTTAATGCCACCCTCGTCGGGGGAGCGGATGTTCGACCGTCGGGAGCAGTCGGAGACGGGGTTCGGCTCAGTGGAGGCGCTGCGCTGACAGGGGGGAACTGGGTGGTGGTCGACTTCCGCGGTCTGGCGGTTCAGGCGGGGGAAACGGAGGCTTGGAGGTTCGGCAACGGCGGCGAGGGTTTGGGCAACCTGATCCTGCACGGAAACGGAGGCGGCCGCTGGTTCGACCAGGTCGCGGACAGCATCCGCCCGCTCGTCGACTTCACCCCCCGGAGCCCCGAACTGATCAACGTGCGCAATGAGCCGAGTCCGGACCCTAGGCCCGCGAGGGATTCTAGGGCGCTTGACGGATTGGCGGCAGTCACGCCTCCCGCAACAGGCGGCCCTTGGGATCGCGCCCCTTACGCCGGTGCGTTCGGGTCGTGGCTCTGGACCGAGGAGTGGACATTCTTCGGACGCGAGGCCGACCTTCGATTCGTCCGGCTGCCGGTGCTCTCGGTTGAGGCCGCCTCGGCTAGAGAAGGCGATGTGATCGAGTTCGTGGTACGGATGCAACCGCAGAGCCAAGACACGGTCACTGTCCGGTACCAAACGGCGAGCGGAACAGCGACCGAAGGTGCCGATTTCCCCCATTCCTCTGGGACTCTGACCTTTCTTCCGGGCGAGACCGTCCAGACGATATCCGTCCCGATAAGCGACGATGAATTTTCCGAAGAGGTAGAGCACTTCCTGATCCGGTTCACCGAGCCAACCAACGCGGAATTGGCGGGCCGCGCTAGGGCCCTGGAGCGCCTCGGCACCATCTACGGCAATGACATGCAGCCGCTCGAGGTGCCTCCGACATGGAGACTTGTCCCGACCGGTATCGCTGCGGGTGATTCGTTCCGCTTGCTGTTCGTCTCGTCCACCGCAAGGGACGCCTCGGCCTATGGAATCACTGCGTACGACGACCACGTGCGGACGGCCGCCGCGGCTGGCCATGCCTCGATTCGGCCCTACAGCGGCCACTTTCGGGTGCTCGCAAGCACGAAGGACGTCGATGCGCGGGTCCACACCCTTTCCACTCACGATTCCGATGCAGGCCAGACCGGCGTGCCAATCTACTGGGTGGGGGGGGGGCAGGTTGCTGATGACTACCGCGACTTCTATAGCGGGAGTTGGTCGTCCAATGCCCCCACGGATGAGTTCGGAAGCGTGGTCGATCCCGGCATCGAGGTTTTCACGGGCTCCGTCAGCGACGGCACCCGCGATCCCGGCAGCAGGTGGCTTGGAACCCAAGAACTTCCTGCTGTTCGGATCGGCAAGCCGGGGGAATCGGGCGATGAACTGGACGCCGGCCAAGAAAGGCTCCAAGGCTCAGAACTCCGCTTCTACGGCCTCTCAGATGTGTTCGCGGTGACGCAGGCTAGGCTGGCTCACCTGCATCCGCTTTCCGCCACCGTGGACGCTCAGCGCTTGGAACTCACCTACGAAGAATCGTTGGACACGTCGAGGCCACCGTCCACAGATCACTTCACGGTCAACGTCGGCGGTGTCGTGCGAACCGTCTCGGAGGTGGTCGTCGAAGGGCCAACGGTGGTTCTTCGGCTGGAGCGTCCCGTGCACGAGGACGAGTCCGTGACGGTCAGCTACCACACCCTGAGCCACCGGCCAACGCGTCTGCGGGGCGGTTCCGGGAGGCTTGTGGCGGTGTTCGGGGACAGGCCGGTCTCGAACGAGACGACGCTGGTCCTGTCGGTTGCTCCGGCAGGTATCGAGGAGGGGGCTCAAGGGGAGGCGCCCACTCTCGACTTCGAGTTCTCGCTCAACGTCCCCAGCAGTTCCGTGGTCAGCGTCGATTACGTGGACACAGGCACGGGCACGGCGACGCCGAACGTAGACTACGAAGCTCGGGCCGAAGGGACTGTAATCTTCGCACCCGGCCAGGTGTCCCGGATCGTAAGCGTCAGGGTCTTGGGGGACGACATCCCCGAGCCTTCTGAGACCGTTGTGCTGCGGATAAGCGGAGTGGAGAACGCAATACTGGCCGGGGAAGTCCGAACCTTGGACATCAAGGGGACGATCCTGAATGACGATTCTCCCCGGATCCGCGTCCCTCGCACGTGGAGACTGACTCCCCCGGGGCTAGCTGTCGGGGACTCGTTCCGACTGCTCTTCGTCTCTTCCGTCGGACGCGATGGCAGGGCCTCGGAATTCGCCGAGTACGACGACCATGTGAGAGCGGCCGCCGCGGGTGGTCACGGCGCCCTTCGGCCTTTCAGCGACAATTTCCAAGTCCTTGCCAGTTTCGATGGCTTGGGCGCTCGCGACCACACCGTGACGCGGTACAACGAGCGCGACTTGGGTCTCCCGATCTACTGGCTGGGGGGAGACAAGGTCGCGGACGATTACCGGGACTTCTACGACGGGGATTGGGATTCGAACGACCCGAGGAATGAGTTTGGCGGTGAGGTGGGTTCGGGAGTCGAGGTCTTTACCGGGACGGCCAGCGACGGAACCGGGCATGCCGAGGGCCGGGTCCTTGGCTCTGAGGAGTTCTCCGGTGTCCTGCTCGGGCACCCAGGCCAAAGCGGTAACGAGCTGGACTCCGGCAGCATCAGGCGTGAGGGACTCGAGCTGGGGCTGTACGGCCTCTCCGGTGTGTTTGTGATCGTTCCGCCCAGCGGGCGATCGGCGACGCTGCGTAGCGCAACAGTGAATGGTGACGAGTTGAGGCTGGCGTACTCAGAGGCATTGGATTCCGATGGAGTACCCGCCGCGGCAGACTTCGAAGTGTCCGTGGGAGGCGTGGCCCGAAGCGTACTGGACGTCGCCATTGCGGGAGAGAGTGTCATCTTGCGGCTCGCGAAGAGAGTGGTGATCGGCGAATCTGTCTCCGTGACATACACCCAGGGGCAGCAGCCCCTCTTCACCGCAGTGGGCTTGGCCACAGAATTGTTCTCGGGCCATCCAGTCACGAACGAAACGCCGTTCGAGTTGTCGGTCGGCACTGGCGGCGTACTCGAGAGCGGCAGGGGATCGACACGGACCCTCGCGTTCGAGGTCACGCTGCCGGTACCTGCGGACCGGGTTGTGACAGTCGCGTACGCCGATTCGGAGGAGGGCACGGCGACTTCGGGGAGCGACTACGTGCCGCTGGAGGAAGGGACGTTGGTCTTCGAGCCCGGGGAAGTTTCCAAAACGGTAGCCGTGACCGTCACGGGTGACGACTTGGAGGAAGTCTCGGAAACAGTGATCCTGCGGCTGAGCGATGCGACCAACGTGGCCCTGCCCGGAGGCGGCGAGACCTTGGACGCCGTAGGAATGATCTTCAATGATGACGCGCAGAAGCTGGAGGTGCCAGCCAACTGGAGGCTGATTCCTGAAGGACTCTCCGCCGGCGACTCGTTTCGCCTGCTGTTCGTCTCATCGCTCAAGCGCGACAGTAGAGCTCTGGGACTCACCGAGTACGACGGCCATGTCAGGGCGGCCGCCGCTGGTGGCCATGGGGCCGTACGGCCCTTCAGCGATCACTTCCGAGTCCTGGCGAGCTCTGACGGCGTCGACGCTCGCGACCACACCGTGACGTTGTACGACGAGATGGAGTCCGGTGCCCCAATCTACTGGCTGGGCGGGGACAGGGTCGCGGACGACTACCGGGACTTCTACGACGGCAGCTGGGATTCTAACGAACCGAAAGACGAATTCGGGGACAAGGTGGGTTCCGGGGTCGAGGTATTCACCGGAACGGCTAGCGATGGAACCGGGCATGCCGAGGGCCGCGTCGTCGGCTCGCCGAAGTTCGCGGGTGTTCTGCTCGGGCAACCGGGCAGGAAAGGGAGGGAACTGGACTCCGGTAGCATCAAGCGCGAGGGACTCGAGCTGAGCCTGTACGGCCTTTCCGGGGTCTTCGTGATAGTACCGCCTAGTGGGCATGCTGCAACGCTGAGTGCCGCGACAGTCACCAGCGACGAGTTGACGCTGGCGTACGGGGAGGCCTTGGACTCCGATGCAGTGCCCGACGCGGCGGACTTTGAAGTAACCGTGGGGGGAGTGGTTCGGAGCGTACTGGAGGTGGCCGTTGCGGGGTCCAGCGTGACCCTACGGCTGGTGGAGAGGGTGGCCATCAACGAAACCGTGTCCGTGACATACATCCCGGGATTGCATCCCCTCCGCACGGCGTTGGGCACACCTGCCGACTCGTTCTCGGGCCGTCCGGTCGTAAACGAAACGCCGGTGGAATTGTTGGTCGGCTCTGGCAGCGTGTTGGAAGGCGGTAGCGGCTCGAAACGGATCTTAGCGTTCGAGATTACCCTGGCGGCACCGACCGATCAGGTCGTGTCAGTGGGGTATCGCGATTCGCAGGAGGGCACGGCGGTTGCTGGCAGCGACTACGTGCCGCTTGGGGAAGGGAGGATTGTCTTCGAACCCGGAGAAGTCTCCAGAACGGTGACCGTGACAGTCCTCGGCGACGATCTGGAGGAAATCTCGGAAACAGTGATCCTACGATTTACCGGTGCGACGAACGCGAAGTTGGCCGGGGGGGCTGAGGCCTTGGACGCAGTGGGAACGATCTTCAATGATGACGCGCGAAAGCTGAGCGTTCCCGCCAACTGGGGACTGATTCCCGAAGGACTCGGAGTCGGAGATTCGTTCCGGCTACTGTTCGTCTCCTCCACCAAGCACGATGCTAGTGCTCTGGAACTTGCCGCCTATGACAGCTATGTGAGAGCGGCTGCCGCAGGAGGCCACGAGGACGTCCAATCGCTCAACGATCACTTTCGGATCCTCGCGAGTTCCCACAGCATCGACGCTCGGGACCACATCGTGATGTTGTACGACGAGCTTGATTCCGGCCTCCCGATCTACTGGCTGGGCGGCGACAAGGTGGCGGACGACTACCGGGACTTCTACGACGGGAATTGGGATTCGAATGATCCGACCAACGAATCCGGTGGGCGAGTGGGCCGTCGAATTGAAGTGTTCACCGGAACCGCCAGCGACGGAACCAAGCACGCCGACGGCCGTTTCTTTGGCTCGCTGGAGTTCGGCCAGGTTTCGGTTGGGCGTCCCGGTGAGAACGGCAAGGAGCTGGACTCCGGCACCAGCCGGAGGCGTGGGCTCGAGTTGAGCCTGTACGGCATCTCCGGAGTCTTCCAAATCGTTCCCATGGGCGAATCGAGGTTGGCACTCAGTTCAGCCGCCGTAGACGGGGCACGCCTGAAACTGACCTATTTGGAGGCCTTGGATCCGGAGTATCAACCCGATCCAAGGGATTTCACGGTCATCGCAGCCGGCAGCCCCATAGCGATCTCGAAGGTGGAGGCCGGAGCGGCTGGAGCCATGCTGACACTCGCCAGCGAAGTTGCCGTCGGTGCCACGGTGACTGTCGGTTATGCCCCTGGGCAGGTCCCGATGCGGAGCCTGGCCGGGATTCAAGCCTCCTCCCTAGCGGACGTGCTCGTGGAGAACCTTACGCGGTCACAGTTGTCAATCGGGGAGGCGGTAGCACGAGAAGGCGAGCCACTGGAGTTCTCCGTCAGGCTGTCCCGGGCCAGCCCCGAGCGAGTCACGGTTCGCTACGGGACTCGAAGCGGAACGGCGACGGAGAACGCTGATTATGTCGCTGTGTTGGGGCTGCTCAGCTTCTTTCCTGGAGAGACCGCCAAGACCCTCTTGATCACGACCTTGCACGACGATCAAAGCGAAGCTGTCGAGTCGGTATCGATGGTCCTGAGCGATCCGACAAACGCTTGGTTTGTCGACGGGCAGGCCGAAGCTGTGGGAATTGGTCGGATCCTTGACGCCGATACAGTCGCTCCTGTGCCGGTCCCGCCTACCTGGGACGCCGTTCCCGATGGCGTGAGCGACGGCGGTTCCTTCCGTCTATTGTTCGTCACGTCCCAGACCGTGGATGCCTCGTCAGACGATATCGCACGGTATGACAGGCACGTGATGGAGTCTGCCTCTTCAAGCGAATCTAGGATCGCGCCGTTTGCAACCTATGTCCGGGCACTCGCCAGCACACCCGGGGTGGATGCCCGCGACCATACAGCAACGCTCGCAACGGAAGCCGATCAAGATGTCTCTGTCCATTGGCTGGGTGGCGAGAGAGTCGCGGACCACTACGGCGACCTGTATGACGGCAACTGGGATTCGAACAAGCCAACGGACGAGTCCGGGAATCCAGTCAGTGGAGACGCTAGGGTCTTCACGGGATCGACCCGCAGCGGAACGAAGGATTCTTCCGGTGCTCACCTCGGATCCCAGCAGGCCTTTGGGATTCTTGTGGGCAGGCCTGCGGAGTCTGGGCGCGAGCTCGACTCCGGGGAGGCGAGCCAGCCTCTGCCCGGCTTGCCTCTGTACGGGCTTACAGGAGTGTTCCGGGTAGATGCACGAGCCAGCCTGCCAGCCACGGCGGCTGGTGTGCGCCTTGCCCTAGCACCGTCGCGCGTCTCCAAGGGAACTGCATCGATAGAGGTCGAGGCAACGGTGACTCTCGCCGGGCCGGCGGCCGAGGAGACCGAGTGGGCACTGCGTGTGCGAGGGGCGCCGTCTGTCATTGCCAGCGATGTCTCTGCAACGCCCTCGGTCTTGAACGTGACCGTCCCGGCCGGGCGAACCACGGGCAAGGGTACTTTCACGCTCTCATTGGCTCGCTTAACAGAGACTGTGACGCAATGCCACGAGACCCTCATCGTCGAGGCTGTTCCGAAGCGTCGGCCACAGTTCGCCGCAGCCACCCCGACGGCAGCTCTCCACCTAGCCGACTTGGTTGCCGAAAGCGCGACTTGCGCAGGACTTGCCGGCATCACGTCGGGCAAGACCGTGTATGGGACCGATTCCGACGGCTGGCGCACCCGGGCTGCAGCGAAGCCACGACCCTCGTCCCCCGGGCCACCGGGAACTTCTGCTCGGCTCGACCTCTCGACGGACCTGACCGCTTACGCGCACGGGCAGCCTCTTCGGGTGCTGCGAGCACTCGGTCCGGAGGGCGATGACCGTTCGTACACATTCTTCTATTACTTGGAGGAGATTCGTACAGGCCGACGGTATTACTTTTCCCCGGAGACCGGATCTAATGCGCTCTCGGAACGCGTCGTCGATGCGTTCGGAATGGAGGACGGGGCGTTCGCGGCCAAGCGCATTCCGATCATCGAGAGGGAGTTGGCGTGGGAGGGAACAGTTCCCGAGGCTGGTTCTTGGCAGTTCGTCGCGGAAGTGCGCAGTGCCGATGCGGCACGGGTCGTCAAAACGGCACATGCAAAGTTCCTGGTTTCAGCACGGCAGCCGGTGCACGTTAGTGAGCAAGATCGACCCGCCGACATTGCTGCCGATCACGTCTGGACGAGTGAGACGGTCCACAAGCTCCGGGGACCGGTGTGGGTGCGGGCAGGGGCAACGCTGGTCATCGAGGCCGGCACCTTGGTCCAGGCTCTAGGGTCCGAGGCTAGGATAGTCGTTGAGCCGGGCGGCAGGATCGAAGTACGCGGTACTCGCTCCGAACCCGTTGTGATGACATGTGACGCGCCTGTCGGTTCGCGTGCGGCGGGCTGCTGGGGTGGTCTGACTGTGATGGGCCGAGCGCTGGAAAGGCGCAGAGTGGGTGGCGAAGCTCGATTCGAGGCCGCCGTTCAGAGGGAACTTGGCGGCGACGTTATCGGGGACTCGAGCGGTACTCTGCGCTACTTGCGGGTCGAGTTCGCAGGTGGAGGCTCCCCGCCGAGCCCGGCGATTTTTTTGCACGGGGTCGGGCAAGGGACAACGATCGAGTTCGTTCAATCTCACGAGAGCTTGGGGAGCGGAATCGAGTTGCGGGGCGGAGATGTCCGCATCGACTACTGCGTCTCGAGCGGAGCGCGCGGAAACTCCTTCGCGTGGTCGGAGGGATGGCGCGGAGCGGTGGGGCACCTGTTCGTTCGGCAGGGGCCACAAGGAGGACACGGCATCTCCGCCGTCGGTAGCGGTGGAGACACGGTTGCGGCAGGCTGGCCGGTCATCCAGGGCGCGACATTGGTGGGCGGCGGACCACGCGAATTCTCGGGTGTGGCCAGCGACGGCATACGGCTGCGAAAAGGAGCTCGGCTCAAGGCGGAGAGCCTGATTGTGACCGGCTTCGCGGGTAGCGCGATCAGCGCTGGCGGCGCTGAGGGAGGCGAGTTTTTGGCCGGGCGCAGCGGCGTTAGGAACGCGATCATTCACAGCAACGGCGGGCTCTACGGAGTGGCCCAGGTCGCGGCGAGCGTGGCTCCGTACGTTGACTTCTTGGACATGGACCCAAGACTGCGTAACGTCCGCTACGAGCGGAACCCTGACCCTCGGCCACGGATTGACTCTGGCGCGATGCGCCGAAACGCACTCGAAGGGGCTCCGGTCGCCGATGGCATCGGCGAGAATCCGGCGTACACCGGGGCTTTCGGTGCGTGGGACTGGACCAAGGAATGGACCGTATTCGGGCGCGAATCGGATAGTCTGGTGCAATTCGAATCTATGGCCGCCCGCCAACGAGCGCAGTACCTGGATCGGCTTCGGGAAGGGATCAACGGTACGGCTCGACCAGCAGCGTTCCTTGCTGGGCGCGACCGGACGGGCTCGGCCGCCAGCACTTTGTTTGTGCTGCCATTTTTCGCCGCAACTTCCTCTCCGGAGGCTAATCCGCCAGAGCGTGTCTCGGTTGCGCTATCGCGGGAGCTTGTTCAGGATCGGACATCGCGACCCTGTCTGGTTCGACCCCACAGCGAACTGAGTTCAGTCTGTGGCCTAGGAGGCGAGTAGCATGTCTGCAGGCCGGGAAGCCGATCCTAGGCTGGCAATCAACGTGTGTGCCGACAGACAGGCGAGCCAGCTGGGGATGGAAATGTACCAGCCGCTGCCGGGCTGGCTGAAGCTGGCGCGTTATTGCTTCGGTGCGAGACTCAAGGGGGATTGGAAGGCCGGAGGCGACGGCCAAGAGAGCCGGCAGGGCAGGCGGCACATAAATCCTCCCAGCTCGTTCTCCTCGTGGCGCTCTCGCTACGCGTTCCCGCGACGGAAGTGGTCTGCCGCGCCGCAGCGAGCTTCGCAGCATGTACGAGTACGGCGGGCCGGTGAGAGTGGTCCCGAACTGCCTGTCCGCGGGAACGGTTCAGCAGGGCCGTTTGGACTGGTCGATGAATGCAAGCCGCGCCGGGTCGAAGACCGAGCCAGAGATTCCAAGATTTCCGGCCGCTATGCGCGGGTGGCCCGGAAATGGGTGCTTCGTATGCTGACGGCGCTTTTATGTGCTGTGGTCACAACGGCCAGTCCCGTCCACGACGAGCGCGATGCCTTCCTGCCCGCGTGTTTTGCCGAAGGGGGAAACCCGCTGGGAACGCTTGACGCAGGCACCATGGCGGCGCTGGGAACCGCTCCAAATAAAGCCCCCGGTTTAGAGGAAATGCTCGTCTTTCGAGTCAAGAATGCATGCAGTTGGACGGGCCCATCGCCGTTCATGCAATCATCGGCGACGACATCAACAGGTGTGTCCAGGGGCAGTGGCCACACCACGGACGGCCCCCAGATTGGGCATCACAGTGTTGCGACGAGTCAGACGCTGGAGGGCGGTCGGATTCCTGCCTTGCCGGGACTCCCCGACAGCAGTCTCGGCCGCATTGCGCCGAGCGTCTCCGGCATGCAAGCGATGGTTTCGCGGCAAGCTGCGGCCCCGGCCACCTTGCCGGACCACGGAATTCGGCTCATCCCGATCGATCCAGTCGGATCCAAGACCCGGATCGACGGGATCGGTAACGGTCGGCGCGAGTTGGCTCTAGAAGGTTTGCGGCCCGAAACGCCAGACGGAGCCAGAATCGGCTACGACCACATTGTTCCTCGATTCGCCGCGGGTGGGATCGGACAGCTATCTGGCGACTCAGGAGCCGACCAAGGCGGAAGCACCGGTTCGCAGGGTGTGCCCGCTGGCGAGGAAGCTCCGGCAGGGACGCAGTCTGTGCAGGTCGTTGATCTCGGCACGTCTGGGTCCATCACACTCACGCTGGAAGGTGGCACGTGGATGAGCCACGAGGGGCCGGTAGCAGACGGGTCCTCGATAGCTGCCGCGAACGGAAGTTCGTATACGTTGAGGTACAGGTATGGCCACTGGTCCGCAGAGTTCGTTCCAGAAGTGAGGAGCATCGTTGGGACAGGACTTGTCGCGACTTGGTTGCAAGATCGTAGCGGATATCGTGTTGGAACGACGGCCCATCTGTCGAAGGAGGGCCGAGGTGAGGTGTCGGTGGATGGTGCCATGTACCGGGTCTGGGAAGAGGATGGCTCACTTTGGGGTGTGCGCTTCGATGCGCCGCCACATGGCTCGGAACCCATCGATGGCCACTACAGCATCGGCCTCCGTGATCAACATATTGCGACGCTCATGGAGGACGACACGGAGACCGCCGCCAACGAGAAGGGGACTCGGATCCGGGTCGGGGGCGGCGACTTCTCGGTGGACGAACTTCTCGGGGAGGGCTCGGCCGCGTCCGTGGGGGATAGGATCGTACCGGACGTCCTCGCCGATATCCTAGATCTGAGAAACACTGCGCACGCTCTGTTAGTCAGTGTCGGCGACGACCCGAACTCCAGTGCCTTCTTGGAATCCGAACTGGATCGGATCTGGGAGGAGGTCGTAAACAACATCAAGCGGATATTCCAAGGTGCGGTGCGGGAGTGGAAGCCACTGATTGATGCGAAAAGGGCGATTGATCGCGAAGAAGACATCGTCGAGCAATTCGACGCCGTGGTCAGTGCCCTGTCCAGCCTTGAGGCGTTCCAAGCAGCCACTAGCGAGCACGGAGAGGGCATATTCAGAGAGGCCAAGAAGGGAGAGATTGGCGCCGCCAACTTGTTTGACGCTCGGCTTACCAGATCAGAAGCGATCCTCAAGGCGACAGGTGATACCCGTTACGGTGCGGTAAAAACCGAGGCTCGGCGGCAGCGGAGAGCCGAGGGCGAATTTTCGCTGCGCGGTCCCGGGGCAGGTGCCGGAGTATTCGCATATTCAACAATCCCGGACACGGAGCGGGCTTCTCGCATAAATCTCACTGGGGACTCGACGTATCGGGGGGGGGCAACAGCGGTCGATGGCGAAGGGAAGTTCTGGACAGCGGATCTTGAGTTGGAAGTTCGATTCGCGAACGAGACTGTGCGCGGACTGATTACCGGATTGTCGGACGAGAGAGGCAGACCGTGGGTCTACCAGCGGGGGGAGGTCGATGCCATCTTCCTCCCCGAAGCGAAGCTCGAATTCGACGCAGACTGGGTCGCTCGCCAGAGCCGATCAAATTCGGCTCTGATCCAATACGAAGATAGGTTTGTACGAACACGTTCTGTGTCGCGATCGTCGTTCGAGGGGCACTTGCTTGGGATTGGACCACAGGCAGGCCACCAGGCAGTGGGGGCTTGGTCAATCGGAGTCCCTCAGGATGGAACTGAATACCTCGCCGGGGCCTTTGGTGCCGTTTTGGTGCGGGATCCGAAGGAAGACGGTCAATCCGGTCCGAGCATCCCGGAGACTGCGACGCCAGAGACTACGGTCCTGCCGGCAGGGTCCGACATCGAGGATGGTGTCCTCACGCTGACAGGAACGCTGTATGGTCCGAATCCCGAGACTACCCTGACACGAGCGGATTGGGATGACGAAATCTTGCTCTTGGACGAGGGGCGGAAGATTGCGGACGTATACGAGTTGCCGCTGGAAGAGGCTCTTGCGAGGAATGGAGGGGAGCGGGCCTATCTTGGCAGGAACCTTATCCACATGGCGTTCGCAGAGATTACCGATCTTCGGACGGATTTGGCGGCCGTGGTTGGTCTGGGAGATGAAGGGCCGGCCTTGCTGCGGGAGCGTTCGAGGATTTGGGGCGAGGTCAACGATAGCGTTCAGGCCAGAATCTTCGGGACTGGCGACAAAGCAGTGTCAGAGAGGGATTTCGCGAATGACGAAGCAGTCCCGGCAGGCGATCCAAGGAAATGGTCGAGCGGGTACCCGACAGCACCCGACGGTAGTCCTGAGGATGCGGCCGCGCTGAGGGCGATTGACGCGGTCCTGTCGGCACTGCGGGCACCCCGTGCTCTAGCAGAGGCAGTCGCCAAGGGCGAAGGCGGCGTATTCACTCGGAGTGACGGTTCGCCTTTTCGCCCTCTCGCTGCTGGACAAATCGACGAGATCTGGGATCGGGTAGATGGACGGATTCAGCTCTGGACAGAGTCCACTGACTATACACGGTTCGGCGCATGGAAGAAGCAGACCGCTCCGAATGCATGGTCCGACTACCGTGATCGGACAGAGAACGACGAGAACGGTCCCAACGCCTTCGCCTACAGCCCCCTCCCTGAGGCAAACTACAACGACTACAGGTTCCCGGTAGGAGGAACGTCCAGATATAGCGGCAGGACGGTGGCCGTGCAGGGCAAGTCGTTCTATAGGGGCACGATCAATCTGCATGTGCGTTGGCACGAGCCGCAGCGGGGACAGTACGACGCCGGGATGCTCACCGCAGTGATCAGCGGTTTGGAAACAGAACAAGGAAACGCCATGCGGTACGTGGATCCGGAAATAGGTGGCGGAACAGAGCAATCCATTCGGGAGATCTACTTCGATGGAATCCGAATTGGCATCGACAGACGATTCCGACTTCACTTCTCCGACCCGTTGCCGGAGGTGGTTGGAGTTGAGGTTGAGGATATCGGAACCGCTCCCGTCAATATAAGCAGCGATCCGTCCGTCACCGCTTCAATGACTGGTAAGTTCGTCGGACGGACACCTGAGGGTCCGCAGGCGGCGATAGGCACTTGGACGGTTCGTTCTGGCGGCTCCCGCAGGATCGGCACTGGGGGCACGATCCACGGTAGCTTCGGTGTCGAGGTTGAACCCTAGCTGCCAATCTCGGGGCATTCGGCCGCCGGAGCGGGCGAGCGCACTGGCAATTGGCGCAACTGTAAATTAATTCGCAAGATTCTCCCCCATGGGTTATACTGGTGCGCGGCGAGACGTGGCACCAAGGGATATCGATCTGCTAGCATCCCAGTCGGCGAGACAGAGCGCTCGTCGACATGGTTCTGTGCTTCCCGTAGCTGCCGAGTGTGTACTGTTTTGGACTGGCCGCAGGATCAGCCCGGCGCTTCCGACCCATGCAGTGAGGCCGACGAACTTCGCCTCTGGGGCTGAAGAGGAATGATGAACAAGCTGCTGCTTACCGCCTTGGCCGGCGCCATCATCGCGTATGGACAGACCCCGGAAGCGCACATGTCTGAGACGGATCCGCCAGAAAAGCAGACGGCGGCATCTTGGCAGATGTTCGTGTCTGGGACTGCTGAGTTGGCCGACTATTCCTATGCGGGGTATGCGTTCGGCAGGGAGGCGATCCCCGAAGTCAGTGGGCCGGTCTTCACGATCACGGACTACGGGGCCAAGCCCAATGACGAAGAGTCCGACCACGAGGCAATCCAAGCTGCGATTGACGCGGCGTCTGTCAACGGTGGGGTCGTATACTTTCCCGAGGGTCTTTTCCTCACCCATACAGCAACTGACTTCTACAACGACCCAATTTTCATTCGCGGTTCTAACGTCGTGCTCCGCGGGGCCGGCCGCGACAGTACGGTCGTAATGCAGGTACAACCTACGACCCTAAAGCCCGCATACGGGTTCTGGTCGTTCAAGACCGAGCCGCTCCGTTTGGACAAGAAATCCCGCAAGATCCGAGTCGAGACTGATGCCTATAGAGGTCAATCGACGCTGCGCTTGGTGGCCAATGCACCGTGGAGCGAAGGACAATGGGTGCAAGTGAGTGCAACATTGAAGGAGCCGAATTCGATATCGGACCACATTTTCCCTTACGAGCCAACCAAGGAACATGGGCTCCAGAAGCTAGCAAGGGCGGGTCTCAAGATCTCCGAAGTTCACAGACTCGAATCAGTCGAGAGAAATACCGTAATGTTCCGGGATCCAATGCTGATTGACATCATACGGTCCACCGACAATTGGCGGCTCCAGCAACTGAGTATGGTCACGAACGTTGGAGTCGAAGACATCGAGTTTCGTGGAAATATCCCACCAGGGTATACGCATCACAACGGACATGATTCCACTTGGAGTGCCTTCCAGTTGCGCTTTTGTGGCGACTGTTGGATTCGCCGAGTGCGATTCCGCGACGTATCCAGAGGCATGCAGGTGAGTGGGAGTTCTGGTGTGACAGTCGACGACGTGATCATAGAAGGCAGGAATGGGCATTACTCTGTCATGATCAAGGGCGGAAAGGGAGTTCTTGTGACGAACGTGAACGACTTGGCAAATCAGTATCACGGACCTTCCATCTCTCATGGCGGAGTGGGCCATGTTTACCACCGGGTTTCAATGCAACCTGACCAGAGCATCGACATCCACAAGACGGAACCGTCGCGCTACAACCTCTACGACATGATCCTAGGAGGACGTCTCGATAAGAGCAGCGGCGGAGGGACACCCCCACGTCACCTGAGGGGCCTTACCTTCTGGAATTTCTGGAATGGGTTGACGGAGGCCCACTATTCATTCAAATCGAATTCTCTAATAGATCCGAACATCATTGGTCTGCACGGGCAGCCTGCCACGGTCAATCTCGAGACGGTAGGTTTGCTTGATAGCGTCGGCGAGGATGTTCTTCCCGAAAGTCTCTATGAAGCGCAACTAGCTAGGCGATTGGAATTAGAGGAAAAGGCCTTAGGCGTGGCAGACCAATCGGATGATCAATAGCTCATCAGCCTGTCGCAGAAGTCTTGGCCGACCAGATCGCCCCGATTCTGCCGCATCCCAAGCACGGAAGGGCTGTTCGACCGGCTATTGATGGCGAGTCCAAAACGTTGAATGGCCTCTTATAGGCGTTCGATGCCTTCCACGGACGACAAGCTCACGATCGATGTTTCCGGTGGGCTGTCAGCTGCGACGAGTATCGGGTTGTGCGGGCGAGTTGGAATAGGCCGAAGCGCGTAGAACGAGGATTCGAGTATGGCACCGTGACTTTCGAGAGGTGGAGGGCACTTGCCGCAACGACCAGATCAGTTAGCCGGTACGTTGCGCCCGCGGATCTAGCGCGGCAAGCCAAGTCAGGGGCTGCCTCCGATACAGCTTCATCGATGGGGAGATCCGCGATAAACTCCGGGTTCTGCACAACCGCTCGTTACTTCTGCCGGCGCGCATCACTCCATGGTTCAAGTTCAACCGGCGCGCCAACATGCTCAGCGGGTAAGCGCGGCCTTGGCGCGGGAACGCACAGCCGGTCCCGCAATTCGTCCAAGTCCAAGCACGTCTATCCACCAGTATCGACAAGTACCACGAGATCATCCTCTTCTACGAAGGGTGAGCTGTTCTGCGGAGAGATTCAAGAGAGCACATCTGTCAGTGCCGAGTTTCGGACTTCCGCTATCTCACGTTTTCAAGTCGGTAGCTGCGACGCCTCAGTGCAGATGCGAGAAATTTTGCAAAGTCATTGGAGTCTGTTACAATTTATTCTTGCAACGCACAGCGGTTCTCTTGCCAGTTCTCGTGGTCGAAGCACTTTTCGCTTCCATCGCGGTCGCAGCACCGGTGCTGTGGTACGAACGACCCGCAGGCGAATGGAACGAAGCTCTGCCTGTCGGGAACGGGCATCTGGGTGGCATGGTATTCGGGCGAATCGAAATCGAGCGAATCCAACTCAACACCGACACTCTCTGGGCGGGATCGCCTCAGCAACGAGATGTTCCCGGGGCCTTTCGACATCTCCCCGAAGTCCGCAGAATGCTATTTGCCGGAGAATACGCAGAAGCAGAACGCATGGTTGAGGAAACCATGATGAGTGAGAGGGTCTATCCCAAGGGCTATCAGCCTTTAGGGGACTTGTGGATTGAGTCCCTTACTTCCGCTCGGGCGAGCAACTACCGGCGCGAACTTGATCTCGAAACCGGTATCGCTACGGCCGTCTGGACAGCCGACGATGTAACGTTCAGGCGCGAGGTCTATTCGAGCGCGCCGCAGGGCGTGTTGGTTGTCCGGACCGAAGCTGATCGGCCGGGAGCGATCTCAATGCGAGTGCGTTTGGATCGTCGGGCCGATGCCGCCACGACCTTGAATGGCACCAAACTCGTACTGCGCGGTCGTGCCAGCCATGAGGGAAAGCAGCTGGGAGTCGGCTTCGAAGCTCGGCTCATAGCTGTCGCGGAGAATGGAAGCATCGAAGCCAAGGACGATTTCCTTGAGATCGACCAAGCCGACTCTGTCACGCTTGTTCTGGCTGCGGCCACCGACTATCACGGAGGCGAGCCGTCGGATGAGGCAGAACGGCGTCTGCAAGATGCAGCAATCAGCCACTCCGCATTGCGTACGGCTCATGTCGAAGACCATGCCACGATCTTCAGACGCGTCCTTCTCGACCTTGGCGGTCACGCAAAGAAATCGGAGCCGGTCGACGAGCGCTTGCGCTTAGTCCGTGAGGGCCATCAAGACCCTGATTTGGTTGCCACCTATTTCCAATACGGCCGCTATCTCCTCATGGCGGCGTCCAGGCCGGGCACCATGCCCGCCAACCTTCAAGGAATCTGGAATGACGAGATGGCTCCGCCGTGGAACTCCGACTACCACATCAACATCAACGTTCAGATGAACTACTGGCCAGCGGATGTAACCAACCTGTCCGAAATGCAGGAGCCGCTGTGGGATCTTCTGGACAACCTGCGCGTGCGAGGCAGAAAGACAGCTAGGCAGCATTACAACGCACGTGGCTTCGTGGCGCACCATTCTACCGATGCCTGGTGGTGGACAAGCCCGGTGGGGCGTGCTCAGTACGGTATGTGGCCCACGGGCGCGGCTTGGGCATCGAGGCACCTTTGGGAGGCATACCTGTTCAACCAGGATCGCGCCTTCCTCCGTCAACGGGCCTATCCAATCCTGAAGGAAGCAGCTGAATTCTTCTTGGATTGGCTAGTCGAGCATCCGAGAACGGGCGAATGGGTGAGCGGTCCGTCGACCTCGCCGGAGAACGATTTCCGGACAGACTCGGGAGAGCGCGCACGGCTCACGATGGGGCCTGCGATGGATCAGCAGATCATTTGGGACCTGTTTACCAACGTCCTCGATGCTAGCTCGGAGCTAGGTATCGCGGATGGCTTCACCGACGAGATCCTCGCGAAGCGATCAAGGCTGGCCGGGCCTAGGATCGGAAGCGACGGGCGTCTGATGGAATGGCCGGAGGAGCTTCCGGAAGCGAGGCCCGGCCATCGGCACATTTCACACGCCTTCGGTCTACATCCGGGAAGCCAGTTCACTGTGCGCGGAACGCCCGGCCTCGCCCGTGCGGTCCGGCGGTCCATAGAGCACCGCTTGGCGCACGGTGGCGGTCGGACCGGATGGAGCCGGGCGTGGCTGATCAACCTGTGGGCCCGGTTGGAGGATGCGGAGAAAGCGCACGAGAACTTCCAGGCATTGTTGGCCAAATCAACATTGGAGAACCTGCTCGACACTCATCCTCCATTCCAGATTGATGGCAATCTCGGCGGAACAGCTGCGGTGGCGGAAATGCTTCTGCAGTCCCACGCGGGCGAGATCCACTTGCTGCCCGCCCTTCCGGCTGCATGGCCGCGAGGCTCGGTCCAGGGCTTGAAGGCTCGCGGAGGATTCGAAGTCTCCATGTCGTGGGACAACGGGAAGCTGCAACGGGCGTCGATACTCTCTCTCGCCGGCAATGCATGCAAGGTGCGTGTTGCTGGATCTGACAGCGTTCGGACGATCAAGACGGTACGGGGAAAGACCTACTCGCTGGAAGGCGTCGAATCGAATGAACCGAAATTGTGATCGGCGGAGTTCGACTGGCTCGCCGGCGGAACAGAGCGACGGTTCGAAGCGAGCGGCAGCAGAGATTGCACCGTAAAGGAGAACAGCTCTTGGCCCGCACGGATTTCGATGTCATCGTTGTGGGAAGCGGGCCCGGCGGCGGCATTGCCTCCTATGCCTTGGCGCGAGCGGGCTTGCAGGTGGGCTTAGTGGAGGCTGGCCCGCGACTCAGTCTCGTCGGTTACAACCCCCACCGGTGGCCGTACCAATCTCGGGATCGGCGTCCCGACCGATACTGGCGGGAAAGCTTCCTCCGCGGACATTACACACCCGTCGGCAACCGGCCGGGCCACGGCCAGATTCGGGCACTGGGGGGCAGGTCGCTCTGCTGGGCCGGGCATTCACTTCGATTCGGCCCGAAGGATTTCGAGCAATGGCCGATTTCCTACGAGCAGGTTGCGCCCTATTACAGCCGGGCCGAGCGGCTGATGGGTGTCTACGGGAACCGCGACGGCCTCTGGAATCTGCCCGACGGCGAGTTTCTGAAGCCTGTTCCCATGCGTTGCGGCGAAGTGCAGCTCCGGCAGGGAGTCGCAAGGCTGCGGAGTCGCGGCGCGAACATGGCCTTTGTTGCCCAGCGCAAGGCCATGCTGACCCAGCTTCCGGACAGGCCCGAGTGGAAGTACCGTCAGAAGTGCCACTATTGCGGGCACTGCACGGGTTGTGCTGTCGAGGCCAAGTACACATCTGTCAACACACCGATTCCGCTGGCCGAGGAAACCGGCAACTTGACCATTCTGACCGAGTCAATGGTGACGCGCGTCCGCGAATCGCGGGACGGCGGTAGCGTCGCGGGCGTCGAGTGCCGGTTCGAGGACGGCACGTCGCTGGACCTCAGCGGCAAGGCGGTCGTTCTCTCATGCAGCGCCATCGAGACCGCTCGCCTGCTCCTCGCGTCTTCCATCGCGAATTCCAGTGGCCAGGTCGGAAGAAACCTTGCGAGCCACTTCGGAGTCACTGTGCGCGGGTTCTTTCCCCAAATCCTCGGTCGAGACGCCTCCAACGATGACGGCACGAATTACTATCACTCGCTGCTGACCGGGTTGTACTGGGACGAGCCGAGCCCGAATTTCGAAGGGACCTACCAGGTGCAGTGCGGCTCAGGAGTGACGGCTCACCGCCGAGTCATCCGTACGGCCCCTGGCTATGGCAAGGAACTCAAGACGAGGCTGCGGGAATGGAACATCGGTCACGCAGGGATGAACATGCAGGGGACAACGCTGATCTCCTCAAGGAAGTTCGCAGATCTCGATCCGGAACGAATGGATCAATTCGGCATGCCTGTTGCGCGAGTGCATCTGCACTACGAGGACTCCGACGTAGCAATGGCCCAGGACATGGTTGCCAAGTGCGAGGAAATCATTCGCGCAGGCGGAGGTGAAGTTCTGCACTCCCCGGGCACCGTCCGAGTGCGCGACCTTCATTTGGACCGCAACCACTGGGTGGGAACGGCAAGGATGGGGAATGATCCAAGCACTTCGGTCGTGGATTCAAGCGGCCGATCCCACGACCTGCCGAACCTATTCATCGCAGACGCCTCTGTCTATCCGGCCTATCCCGAGAAAAACCCGACGCTAACGAACGTCGCCCTGTCATGGCGCACCGCCGATGGCATCATCGAGCGGTTTCGCCGTGGCGAAATCGGATGACAGATAGATGGCATCAGACTTGAGACCGACTCCACAGTGGGCCAAGCTGTCATCTTGGGCACCACTCATTGCGCAGCATTCCGGCAGTGGCTGGATTGCCGGTGCTGCTCCTATGGAGCGCAAGTCGGATGCCTCGCGCCGACTGGCGGATAGTCACGAGAGGTTGACTCGCCCACTTGTCCCCGGTTCCTTGAAGCGGATCCGGGGGCATCCTATCGCGGGTTCGCCCCGACGTCTCTTGATGCTGCAGTCAGCGCTCGGACACGAGTCAGAGGCCGCGGCCACGTCGAGGCCTCACGCTGATGTCGCAAGCGACAGGGGATCTCCTCGGCGCGCCCGGAGTCGCGATCGGCAAGAGCTTTGGCTGGTCGGACAGCACGGCACACGCCCGCATCCTTCTGGCTGCGAGATCGAAGGCACCATGAGGAGGTCAGTTCGTGTTTCACAGAGCTGATTGGGGAGTGCGCTAGCTTGGTCTCCCGCAGCAGGCCGACAGGCTTGCAAGTGATGAGCGGATCGTAGGGACAATTCAAGTGAGGAGGTAACGGGAAATGTTGGATCTGAATCGTCGAGAAGTGTTGAAGTCGCTGGCAGCCGCAGGAATCGGCTCGGCTTCCAGTCTTGGCACCCCCGTCCACGACAGTCCGAACGTCATTCTCTGCATGGCCGATGACCAGGGGTGGGGCGACACCGGCTACAACGGGCATCCCTTCCTCAAGACACCTCATCTCGATGCAATGAGCGAGTCAGGGCTTCGCTTCGACCGATTCTATTCCGGGGCACCGGTCTGCGCTCCAACTCGTGGGAGTGTCCTTACCGGCCGGCACCCGTTTCGATACGGGATCTGGAGTGCAAATGCGGGCCGCATGCTGAACGAGGAATCGACACTCGCCGAGATGTTGAAAGGTCAGGGCTACGTGACCGGCCACTTCGGGAAGTGGCACTTGGGCACGTTGACAAACGACGAGTTAGACGGCCGACGGGGAGGTCGAAAGCTCGAGAATTTTGCCCCTCCTTGGGAACATGGATTCGACGAGTCGTTCTCCTCGGAAGTGCAAATGCCAACTTTTGACCCGATGAAGAACCAAGTCTTCCCGTCAAAGTACTGGACCGGGCCCGGCGAGTACGCGACCGACAATTTGGAGGGGGACGACTCCCGCGTCATTATGGACAGGGCTATCCCGTTCATTCGGAAAGCGGTGGAGAGCAGCACGCCGTTCTTTGCCGTAATCTGGTTCCACTCGCCCCACAGCCCCGTGCTCGCTAGCCCGGCCCACCGTGCCCTGTACGAGGGCGTCACGGAGAACGAGCGGCACTACTTCGGATGCATCTCGGCGTTGGACGAGCAAGTTGGCCGACTTCGGGCGACTCTTCGGGAGATCGGTGTGGCCGACAAGACCATGCTCTGGTACTGCAGCGACAACGGCCCGGAGGGCAAGACGGCCCGTTCGGGACGGAACTGTGGTTCAACAGGGGGCTTGCGCGGCCGCAAGCGAAGCCTCTTCGAGGGCGGAATTCGAGTGCCGGGGATCTTGGAGTGGCCGAGCCGAATCAAGCCCGGCCGTTCAACCTCGGTGCCGTGCTCTACGAGCGACTATGTCCCGACCGTGGCCGAAGCGGTAGGTCTACAGATCACGGCCGACTCCCGGCCGATGGACGGTTTGAGTCTGATCCCTATGATCGAAGATCGAATGACCGTCCGCGGGAAGGCGATAGCGTTCCAGTGCCCGGAGGGCGGGAAGAACGGCGCCGCGAGCCGCCTCGGGTCGCCTACCCACGCTCTGATCCGGGACAGGCATAAGCTCCTGTCGTATCTTGATGATGACCGCGACGAAGAGGACATGCTCTTTGACATCGCTCTCGATCCGGGGGAGCATTACAACATCGTCAGCGACCACCGCAATTTGGCCCGCAAGATGAAGCGGGAACTCAGACGATGGGATGCGTCATGCTCCAGTAGCCACCAAGGGGCAGACTATTGATCGATTGGCAAGAAACAAGTTAGCGCTTAGCCGATAGTGCCTCCGGGCAAGATCGACAGTCGAGTTGCCGATGACAATCTGTCTGCTCAGCTTCGACCGAGCGCCCTGATCCCCCGTCATGCCCGACGAACGCCCTTCCCACTTGATCACAGTTCCTGCGACTCGCGCCAAAGCTGGCAGGCCGAGGAGAAACGATGGCGGGCGAGCGCTACCAGCGCGGCGGTCCGGAGCGATTCCTTTGAGCGATGCAGGTAGAGCGCTCGGTCGCTGAAGCCTAGTGCGGTAACGATGTCTTGGCGCGCCAAGGCCAGCTTGGCCTCGTGACGGCAGTGGGCGGCCTCGCGCTCTACGGCGAGGATGTCCTCGAGCCGCGTCCCGCATCGGTAGCATTTCGTCCCGGACTTGTACGGTGCCCCGCAAGTTGGACAGTTCGTCACGGTCTACTCAATGAAGAACAGGATCTCGGAAAGCTCTCCTGCCACTTGATCTGCCTTCTCGTCATCTCCTCGCTGAACGGCGCCCTCCAACGCCTTCGCCAGGCGCTTGATCTCGGCGAGATCCTCGGCTGGAGCCTTCTCTAGCACAGCCTTTACCCTCTCCAGCAGCTGGCCTGCTGCGTCCGCAGCCGCCTGATCCGGGTCGTCTCCCAGATCGAGCTCCAGCGCGTTGTCGTCGGGCCTAGCGGCGAGCGCGTCCTCGATTCTTCCGCTGATCTGCTTTCCGGTGCCCCTCTCTCGGGCGGAGATGTCAAGGATCCCGTCGACATTCAGCGAATAGCTGACCACGATCCCATCCTCGTATGCGTTCTCGTTCTCGTTCAGCCCGTCAAACGTGAACCCTCCAATCCGTGTGTTGTTGCGGGTGTCGGGATCTTCGCCTTGGAAGACTTCGACTTGGACGCTTGCTTGGTCCGGCGTGATCGAGAAGAACACATCACTCTTCGTGACTGGCAGCTTGGAATTGCGCGGGATTATCGGCGCGTAGTGGTGAAACGAGAGCAAACCGTCCAAGTCCCCTCGGGTTCTGATACCGAAGGTATAGGGAGTGATGTCGACAAGGACGCTGCCAACTTCCTCGCCAGCTTCCATTCCGGCCTGAATCGCTGCTCCGAGGGCGACGCAGCGATCTGGGTCCACCTCCCCGTGGGGAGCGATTCCGAGGCGTTCTTGTAGCAGGCGCGACACGAGCGGAATGCGCGTGGATCCGCCCACAAGCAAGACGCGACCCAAATCTCCGGCCCGCACTTGTGCGTCATTCAGAGACCTTGTGACCTCGTCCAGACTGCCCTGCAGCAGTTCTTGGATATCGTCTTCGAAGGCAGAACGACTCAGTTCGTAGGACAGGTTCAGCGGTGCCCGGCCCGATCCCTTCAGATTGTCCTCCTCGATCACGGCGAACGGTGCCGTGGACAGCTTCTTCTTGGCGGCCTCGGCGGCGTGCCGCAGCCTGGCCTGCACGGTCCGGTCGCTCCGGTGCGAATCGTCCTTCGTCTCCTCATCGAGGTGCAGGTTGAGGCGCTCAACTATCAGGGCGTCAAAGTCGTCCCCGCCGAGGTGGTTGTTGCCGGCGGTTGCCAAGACCTCGACCACACCCTGCTCGATGGACACAACCGAAACATCGAACGTGCCCCCGCCCAAGTCGTAGACAAGGATTTTCGATGCTTCGCTCGAATCGGATTCGTAGGCCAGCGAGGCGGCCGTGGGCTCGTTGAGTATCCGCTCCACCTTCAGACCTGCGAGTTCGCCTGCCTTGCGAGTCGCCTTCCGCTGGGCGTCATTGAAGTATGCAGGCACGGTGATGATTGCTCGTGAGATGTCACGCCGCAAGGTAGTCCGTGCGCGGGAGACCAACTCCCCGAGAATGTAAGAGGAGATCCTTTCAGGCGTGTAGTCGGTCTCCCCGAGCCTTACGACCTCATCTGAACCCATCTTGCGCTTGATGGAAAGGACTGTGCGGTCGGGGAATAGCACTGCTTGGTTCCGAGCCGGGCTGCCGACGACAACCCGGCCCTCACTATCCAAGCCCACGCAGGACGGAACGAGGCCGTCATCTCCCCCGTCAAGAACTTCGGGCAGGCCGCGCCGTATCACCGCAATGGACGAATTGGTCGTTCCTAGGTCGATTCCCACGACGAGTTCGCTAGTCATCGGTGTCACCTCGCTGGTTGCACATGTTTACAATAACCTCCGCAGTGCGCAGGACCTTCGTCCGCAGGAGGAACCCCCCGCGAACCTCCTCCACCACGGTGCCGTCACGCACCTCTGGATCCTTGCAGGTGCCCACGGCACTCATCGTTGACGCGTCAAACGGCATCCCGACAGTGTCGAGCCGCGACACCCCGTGATCCTCCAGCGTACGGTCAAACTTTCGCAGGACGAGACCCAAGGTCGATGCGAAGCTGGCAGGATTGGCGCCCGCCGATGCCCGCAGGCCCTCAGGCGAAATCAGCCCTTGCGCCAGCACTTGCGTCCGTTCGAGAGAGTCGCGAATTTCCAAGAAGCTAGTGATCACGGAGAGCGCCTCCAACCCTTCGCCCTGGCTAGCGTCTGCCCCATTAGCTGAGGCTGTCTGATCGCGCAGTCGGGCTCCCAGTTCGGCGACTGCGGCCATCGCCGAGTCTAGCCCAACAACGGATTTTTTCTGCGTCCGGTTTTGTAGGGCTACTTCTTGGCGCAGGGCCGCAACTTCCGAGTACAGGTCCACCAAGCCGCGGCGCTTCTCGGGGCTCGGCGCGGGATCGGCAGGAGTCGACGCCAAGTCCTTCAGCCACGCGGCGAAGTCAGCCAGTATCGCGATCTTCCAGTCACTCTCGGAATGTTGCATGCTCACTTATCTTCCGCAGCACAGATCTCACGTAGCCCCGGAGGCGTCCAAGCCCAATTCGCGGCCCGCTCCAACTCCGCCAAGGCATCTTCGAAGGAATCGCACTGCACCGGACCGGACAGCTCCGATTGGACCCTCGCTGCTCTGTCCTTCAGCATGCCGTAAGCGTTGGCGACCAGCTTGAATCCGTCAGGGTCCCTGCTCGGAGGGTGGGCGCGCACGAGTTCGAGATAGCGCTGGCGGATTTCGGCGTCGTCCGCGTCGCACCGCAGGCCGAGGATGACATGTGGGCAGATCATGTCCAGACCTCCCGCAAGTGAACGGTGCGGCCCCGACTACGGCGATTCGCATGGCATGCCCTCGTCACGTCTGGCGTTGCGGCTCTTAGAACAGGTCCCATTGGCTATCCAGCAGATCGAATTCAAATTGCTTGAGAGCAATCGCCAGCGTCGGCACGAATCGCACTGCCACAGGCACTGAAAGTTGTTCGGCAGCGGCACGAACCGGCTTGATCTCGTTACTCGGAATCGAGTCGATCAGCTTGCGGAAGCGGCTAGCTCCGACTTCCTCGCCAAGCAGATACTTCACAGTCGCAGAGTACAACAGCAGGATGCGCTGGTACGTTTTGTTCTGGGTTCGCGTCAAGCGGCGAGCTAGTTCGCCGCGCAGCACCTCTAGATCTGCGAATTCCACCGCCGCAGGAAATATCCGAAGGGCGTCGCGATCCGGGACTGCCCGCAGCACGCTATCCCAGAGATCGTCGAGAAGCAGTGACACTATCTTTGTTCCCGCTACGTTGTTGAACGCAATCGGCATCGGCTCCACAACGTCAGCGAGATCCGCAGGTGCAGTCTTGCAGGTGTCAAGAATAGCCTCGTGGAACAACTTCAAGAGCTTGTAGTTGTCCTTGGGGCGTATGGGGACCGGCAAGTCTATCAACTGAATTGCGTTCCAGACGATACATGCCGCTTTAGCTCGTGCTGACGGAGATGCGCCGTCTAGCGTACGCTCGTACGCGGCTAGGAGGCTGGGCCCCTTCGCTTCCGCGGACGAGGCGATTGCCTTCCATGCCAGCACAATGGGCTCCGACCTCGGGTTCACGACGGACTCCGCGTTGGACAGGTCACGTAGCGCTAGGGCGAGCCGCCCACCCTGCAGGTTCCGCTTTGCAGCCAACAACGACGCAGCTACCATCAATTCGCTCACGCGACGGTCGTGGCTAGCGTAGCCGCGGGCCTTTTCGAGAGCGGCCTCCGCCTTCCGATAGGCGTTGCTGCCAAGCCGGAGCTCTGCTAAGGCGATCCACGGACCCGGATCTCCGGGAACGGCGTCGGCATAGTGCTCGTAGGCAGAGATCAGCTCCGAGTTTTTCCTTGGGAAGCGGCTCTCCAGCAACGCGACCAGTTGCTTGTGGGCAGCCGCGTTCGCCGGATCCTCGGCCACGCTCCGCCGCAACAGGTCTATGGCAGCGGACCGGACGCTCCGGGCGTACTTCTCGACGGATTCGAAGTCGAAGTCGCCCAAGATCTGACAGATGTCCTCTGCGGCGCTGTAGGTCAGTGTCCAATCGCCCGAAGAATGAACCACTTCGGCCAGCTTGGCTAGGATCTTCGCCCGCGCAACGCGACGGTCGGAGTCGTCCGGGAAGGCCTGCTTGATCGCGTAGAATAGCTCGGCGAGGTCCGTCAAGTAGTCGAGAGACCCCTGACGCTTGAATAGCGATTGACAATAGACTAGGAACTCGACGCACTCTGTCTCGCGCTCTGAAACGCCTCTCGAAATAGCATTCCAGTAGGCATCCTCATCAAGTTGGCCTGCCTCGACTGCGAGGTAGAGGGCTCGGATGAGCCTCAGTCTAGTGACGGAGGGACTGTGGGCGTCGACAGCCTTGGCGAAGTCCCGGAGCGCCCGTCCTAGTTGCGCCGTTTTGGCCCCTTCCACCGCCCGACGCACGACCTGAGCGCGCTTAGAGATCGAGCGTCTGCCGACGCCCAGCAATCTCTCCATGTCGCTCCTTGCGGCCATACCCTCTGCCGCTCCAGGCTTGGCGTTGGCTCGAAGCACCTTGATCGCGGACCGGAGAGGGAACTCGGATGGCAGGCCCTTAAGCGCTTTCGCGACCGCTGGCACGTCCCCCTGAATGTGCGCAGCCATCGCGACGCTGAATGCCCTCCAGTGGCGGAAGGCGGACTCGGGGGACAACGGCACCAAGACTCGAGAGCCAGTCTCCCAATCGCCGTGGTCCAGAGTTTCGCTCGCCGTCGCCATGACACTCGCGTCGGCTCGGAACTGGCAGCCTTCCGGGAACGCGTCGAGCTGTTCCCAGCATCGGTTCAGAACTAGGTGGTCGGCGAGCATCACCTCGGCGTCGGGCACGGGAGGGTTGGACCGCAGGTACCGCGCATAGGTGGCCAGACGCGAGTCGGCAGGCTGGGTGTGCAGGAATGGCAGGATGTCGTCTGCTGTCGGATCCCGATCGCCACCGGCGGATCCATGCATCGCCGCGTTCTTCCGGGCGGACTCGGCTTCCTCCCTCAAGCCGCGTGCCTCGAGTTCCTCGGCCCGCGCCAAGTAGGCACGGTGAAACAACTGGTCCAGATGCTCGGTCGGCACCCCCTTGAACTGGGCGAGGCGGAGCGAGTCTAGGGCCTGCTTGGCATTACCCGCTGCAAGGCGAAGCCCGGCATGCCGGATCAGTTCCTCCTTGTTCTGAGGGCCACCCTTGCGCTTGCGATTTGGCCTTGCCATTTTCGGATGTGGTCGCAGACGCGATGCCTGCTTGCCGACGACGGGCGTCTTTGATGCAGGGCCCTCCGCCCGAACCCCCATGGGCAGGCCGTGACCCTCAGGATAGTGTGGCGCGGCGAGTGCCCAAAGGATACCACTGCTTTGAACTGGAGGCCCGGGCCTGCGGCGAAGGATGGGTCGCCCAGCCGCAGAGTGAACCGCGAGCCCGACATCGTTTCCACAGCGTTGCTGCGAATTCGCCTACCTTCCGGCAGGATCCGATGGTCGGATGTAATGCCCCCATGCGCGCCAGTTTTGACGGATCCATTGTCTCTTGATACTCTGCCCACGCATCCGCCGCTGCCAGTTGTTACGGCTTCGCTTTTGCCAGTTCGACGCCGGGATTGTCGCCCTACCGCTCCGCCATCGCGCCGAGCCGCTCCTCGGTCAGATCGGGCGGAGGTGCGGCTCCCTCCCAGTCCAGCGATCCGCACGGGCCGCGAGCGATGGCGTATCCGGTCACGCCGAACTCGTCTCGCTCGATCAGGCACCGCACGATCTCGTTTAGGGCCTGGACCGTGCGGATAGCCCGCCTGTCGGGAGCCAGCGATATTCGGAATTCACCATTGCCAGCCTGCGCTTCCTGGAAGTCCAGATCGTCGCGAGACAGATGCGCGACCAAATCCTCCGTCGTGCCGTCGGAAGCCTCGATCTGGCGATCCTCGCGATCCAGCCAAGCCTTCGACTTCTCGGGAAGCAGGCGAATGTGCATCCGATCGCACTGTGCCGGAGTCCGTGCCGGTACAATCTGCCGCGCATGGCAGACAACGACCAAGCCTCCGAAGACTCTGCGAAGCAGCGATTCCACCACACGGGTCGATCATTCACGATTAAGCGCCTGATTGGCCTTGTCCTCGAGCATCGGCATGGCGAGCCGTCGATCGCCCTCCTGCCGGACGGGACGCGCCTAACGCAGGAGGGCGGCGAGAGCGCCGCCGACTTCCTGGATCGATGCGAGGGACAGATCGTCACCGAGTCCGTGTTCGCGCGGGATGGCGATATTCGATAGGGGATTTCCAAACCGCAAGAGGTTGCGGATGGTAACGGTCTCGCCCTCCGTTGCCGTTCCAGGGCGAGTTCAAGGCCAGCCTGTGGCCATCGACGCCAAGCCGAGTGCGGCGGCTGCCACGACGATCCAAGCTGTCGGCCACCGCGCGGCAAACAGGGCCGTCGCCGCAGCCGCTGCGATAGCGAGCGCGAATCCAGACTAGAGGGCCGCACGCGCGAGGTCGATCGCGACCACGGCCATCAGGCCCACGGTCGACGCATTCACCGCGTTCAAGAAGGCGGCGCTTGTTGGAGACCGGCGAAGGCGGCGTACCAAGGGGTTCAGAATCCAAGCGAACACGAATGCGGGCAGGAAGATGCACAGCGTCGCTGTTACCGCACCGGTGGGGCCGCCGATCAAGAAGCCCAAGAATGTCGCCGTCGTGAGCACGGGCCCGGGGGTGAACTGGCCGGCAGCCACCGCATCGAGGAGTTGTTGGCGAGTCACCCAGCCGTAGTCATCAATCAGACCGCCCTCGAGAAACGCGATCAGGACGTAACCGGATCCGTAGAGCACGGAACCGACTTTGAGGAAGAACAGCCCGAGCTTCGCAAGGTCCGCAGACTCTCCGCCCGCTGCCAGCAGTGTGCCGCTCGAGACGCAGAACGCCGCCACGATTGAAATCGCCGAACCCAGCAGGTGCGGAACGCGCAGGCAGAGCATGCCCACCACACCGCCGACCACTAGCGCGGGCACCTCTCCAAGGCCCAGCCACACCAGCCCAGCGACGCCAACCGTGATCGCCCCCAGCCGTGAGTCCGTGACTGCCTTTCGGCCAAGCTTCCAGATTGCCCCCAAAATGACGACCAAGATTGCGGGTCGAATACTCACTAGCACCGGGGCGGCCCCGGGCAGAGTGCCGAATTGCAGATAGCACCAAGCGAGCACGCCGGTGAGTAGAGCCGCCGGCAAGACGAAGGAAGTACCCGCCACGAACAATCCCAGCGCACCGGCGCGTTCATAGCCGAGATGCATGGTCATCTCGGTCGAGTTGGGGCCCGGGATCAGGTTCGTCGCGCCCATCAGATCAAGGAATCGCTGCCTAGAAAGCCAGCCCCGCCTCGCGACAAACTCGTCCTCCAGCAGCGCCAGGTGGGCCGCCGGACCGCCGAATGCAATCAATCCCACGCGCAGGAACGCCAGCGAGATCTCTGGCAAGCGCCCGATCCGATACCGGTCCGGCAACACGTTCAAAGCTCCGACGCGGCTATGCCCAAGTGACAACCATCGGATCTGAGCACAGCACCCCGGCCCGCCCAGAGGTCCGTTCGCGAGCCAGCCCCGCGCAACGCATTGCCAGTTTCATCAGACAGGTGTCCGCCATGCCGAGCAGTCCGGGCAGCCCGCGCTCTTGGGAGCCGACCGCGTCTTGGATGATTGCCCCTTTCGCATAGTCGCCGAAGGCTTCCTTGCTGGGAAAGATGCCGAACACGATGGCGCCCGGCACGCCGAGGCTGACGGCTTCGCGGAGCTCCTCGAACAAGCAATCGATGGAGAGGTTCCAGAAGCCCGGCATTAAGGACACCGGAATCCGCCACTTCTTGCTTGGGCACGCAAGGGCGGGGTAGGTAAAGTCGCCAAGCGAGCGATCGGTGTCCCCGACCAGCGAGTGCGGGTTCCCGGACCTCCGCAGCCTTCTCGAAGAGTGCGTGCGGAAGGCCACACGACTAGCGTAGCCGCACTTCTTGGACCGATTTCACACGACTATTCGCGACGCCTCCATTCTTCGAAGTTCCACAGTTCCGAATCCCAGGCATTCATCCGGACGCCTTCGATGTCGCTCCCGTGAGCCGAGACGGACCCGCGCTCAACCAACGGAATGATCGAATAGCTCCGCAGCAACAGGTCGTTCAGCGCGATCGCGAGTCCCTTTCGCTCCTCTGCGTCGACGGTGTGCTGGAGTTCTTCGTAGAGCCGATCGTATTCCTCCGAGTGATAGCGCTGTAGGTTTCCGCCCAGAAATGAGTTGTCGGCTCCCGGATTCTGTCCGGTGGTCCATGCGCCGAAGTAGCCCTCCGGGTCCGGCCCTGAGCTGCTGCGTGCAAACATCTGGACATCGGCGTAGAACCTGCCGGCAGTGTCCGGACTGCTCGGGTCGCCTCCGAAGAACACCGAAGCATCGATGTGCTTCAGTTCGGTCTCGACCCCGATCTCGCCCCACCAGGCCTTGATGTGCTCCTGCGCGGCTTGGCGCACCGAGTTCGTCGATGTCTGAAACAGTATCCTCACGGCGACGCTGTCGCGCTCCCTTACGCCGTCTCCGTCCGAGTCCACGATTCCGGCGTCGTCAAGGATCTTGTTGGCCAGGGGAACGTTCTGGACAAGGCATTCGTCGTTGCGGCGCGATGCCTGGGAAGGCTGCTCGGTCCAGATGTTGCACGCCGGCCGCCCGGCGTGCTCTCCGTAGCCGGTCCGGGCCAAGGTCTCGCGGTCGATCACCAGCGACAGAGCTCGGCCCACCACCGCATCGGCCAAAAACGGGTGCGGATTGGTGCCTCCCGCGTACTCCGAGCGGAGATCTCCAAGACGGGCATCCGGGTTGGTCTGGTTCAGCACGAGGCGCTCGACCAACGTCGAAAACGCCGATACAACGGTTCCTCCGTCTCCGGAAGAGATCGATGCGAGAACGCGGGGCTCGACTTGGAGGTTCCACGCATAGTCCGCTTCTTTGAGCTGGAGAACCGAGCGCGCCGCGGAGGCTGCGTCGCCCCCTCCCCCAGGTACATTTTTTTGTCGATACGTGACTCGTCTGATGGGATCGGATCGTTGCTCGTGCAACTAGGGCAGCCTGTCGCTGGAGTTGCAAGGGCCTGCTCGAAGGGCGCTGGGCCGCTCTTCGCAGCGCCCGCGAGGGGGCACTGGACAGTGTCGGCGCAGCGGGGGTGTGACGCCTCGCAAGGCGTTGCCGGGCAGGCTGGCGGGACGCTCGCATGGGCTAAGGCGAGGGCGCTTGCAGCAGCAAGTCGAGAGCCTCCTGCGGGCGTGCCGCGAAATGCCGGTTGGCCTCCGGCACGTAGCGGAATTGGGGCAGGCAGCGGATGATCGAAATGGCCGTGTTGGTCAGACAGGCCAGGTTGCGCGGCAGGTCGCGCACATACACGCGGCAGCGGTCTTCGTCGTAGGTGAAGTCACGCACATAGTGCAGGCGGTTCTCGATCTGCCAGTGGTTGCGCAGCAACTCCGCGAGTTGCTCGGGGGTGGCCCGTGCGGGGCCCAGCGAGGTGAGCGCATAGCTCACTTCGGTGCTGCTCTTGCCGCTCTTGACGTGCTGCCGCCGACGTTCGACGCGGATGGCCTGCTGGCGGCCGTGCAGGGCGGCATAGTCGTCCCATTCGGCGGCGCTGATGTCCTTGACCCAGTAGCGTCGGCGCTCGATGCGGCCATGCTGCTTGTCCAGCGTCTCCACCAGCGGGCAGGCACTGAAGTCCATCTCTTGCAGGTCCCGGAACAGCGTTGGCTGGTTGTTTTTCACCGCGGTGATCAGATAGTCTGCCTGGGATTCCTCGAGCAGGCAGCGGGCCGTCTCCTGCTGGGCGTGCAGCGCGTCGCCGGTGACCACCCGCCCGGCCAGGTCGAGTTGCCTGGCTAGTTCCCGGAAGGCCGGGATCTCGTTGGTCTTGGAGTCGATCTCCAACTGTCCCAGCACCACGCCGCTGCCCTGCTCCACCGCGGCCAGCAGCATGCGCCGACCGTGTGCGCTCTGCTTGGAGGCCCCGCGCACGTCCTTGCCGTCCAGGCTCACGCCCGGCAGCACTGCCGGGCCCTCGCTGGGTGCCTCGCTGGCGGCCTTGGACGAATCCGTAGCGTCTTGCTGTGACTGCACTTGCGCGCTTTGCTGGAGGGCCCACCCGCGCACCGCCTCCTCCAGCGTCTGCGGCTCTAGGGTCGCCAGAATGTTGTGGAACGTGGTGATCGACGGACTCGTGTAGCAGCCTTGGCTGGGGCTGTAGAAACACTCCACCGCCAGTCGCTGCGACTGGCTCAGCAGGGCCGCGAACTGGGCGAAGGCGGTCACCCCGCGGTAGCCGCACAGGCGCGCCGCCACCGCCAAGGCCAGCACGCTGCGCAAGCCGTAGCGCTTGCCGCGCGCATGGCGGTACTCGGGCAACTCGCCGAGGAACTCGAACAGACTGCGCAGCGTCTGCGCGTCGGGGGGCGCGCTGCGGGCCGGCCCGTCCCAGGCCGGATCATCCTCCGGCTGGGCCAGCTTGAGGGCCGCGCCGGGCTGCAATTCGTACACGAAAATCTCCTTCCGCTGGCCGTGCCGACGCCAGCGCGGCGTGGCACCCGGCAGCCGTGCGTAGCCGCCGCTGAAGCCCAGCGAGCGCCAGTTGGCGGCCCGGTAACAGGTGCCGGCGAAGCGTTCAGGGTCCACGAACGACTCCGCTAACAGGCTCGGAATGCCGTGCTCGGCCAACATGTCGTCCGAAAGCCGTCGCAAGCTCAGCCCGAGCACCCGCGAGGCCAGATTGGGCGCCCCCTGCCAAGCCGGCAGAATCACGAAGCGCGAGTTCTGCGTGAGCAGATGCAGGCGCCGCCGCTGCTGCTGCGGGCTCCAGCCGATCCAGCGGTCACGGGCCGCCAGCTTGAGCGCGGCGGCCTGCCAGCCCACCAGTGCGATCCAGTCCTGCCCCAGCGTCGCCACATGCCGCAGGGCCTTGCCGAACAACCCCTCGAACGCTAGGTAGTGGTGGCTGGCCACCAAGCGGTCCCAGCGCCGGTGCTCCTGCGCACCGTGCGTGGGGCGCACCTGCACGGAGCGCAAATCCAGATCCCGCAAGCCGCTTGGCGCTGCCACTAGAGCCTAGCCTGACAGACTGACAACAAAATGTCCAGTCCTCGCAGCAGACAGCGCTACCATGCCGAGCTCGCAAACTCTAGCAGGCAGCCACTGCCCCTCCGGCTACTGTCGTGCACTGCCTCGGACTCGGACAAAAAAATGGCCCTGCCCCCTCCCCGTAGGACGACCTCGCTGAAATACGGCTGGCCGATAGCGGCTCCACGGTAGTGCGGGTTGAAGCGGTACCGGATCGTGCCGTCGCCGCTGAAGTCCGTGACGACATACGGACCGGTGCCGACGGGACCTAGGTTCTCGGCGGAGCAACCCGCCGCCGCCGCACCAACGCAGTGGGCAAACTGGGACGCCTGTAAGACGGGACTCGAGGATGATACGAACGGCCCGTACGGATATGACTCCGGTCCGGCGAAAGTTACCGTGACTGTTCGGTCGTCGGCTGCATCGACCGAGGCCACATGGTCGAAGCGCCGTGTCGCGGCGCACCCGCTGCCGGGTGCCGTGCAGTAGTGCCAAGTGAAGACGACGTCGTGCGCCGTGAACGGTGTGCCGTCAGACCAGACCACCCCCTCGCGGAGAATCCAGGTACTGGGCTGGGTATTTGACTCCACACACCACTATATGTTGTGGTTGAGCATGGGTACTTTACTCCACAGCAGTTTTCCCCGTGGTCTGTCGGACTGGTTGGCCTCCAAGCATGGCCTTGCGCGGGACTGGTGCGGTAGCTACCGCCTGCTGGAGCAGTCTGTAGAACAACAGGCCGCGGGAGCGTGAGCTCCGGCGGTTGAAGCGGAAAGTGAATTCGTCCAAGTAGTAGTCCAAGTGTTGGTGCTCCACCGCGCCTTGGTGCGTCCCCAGCAGCCAGCGCTTGAGCAGGGCCGCGACACGATGCACTCTGGGAAACACCCGCTCGACCAGTTCCCGGTCCCCGCCCAAGACCGCTTGGTCGTGGCGGTAACCCAACTTCTGCAGCCGAGAGTAGCTGCTCCAACCGTCGGTACGGATCGTGCTGCCGGGCTCGACGGCCTCCTCCAGGAAATCCTCCAAACTCGCTGCCGCTGCATTGGGCACCCGCTTGAGCCGGACCCGCCCCATGCCGGCCCCGCGCTGCTCGACAGCGACTGCCACCACGGCCTTCTTGCCAAGCGATCGCCCGCGGGCTCCCACCTCCTTGCCGCCGACGTAGATTTCGTCCGCCTCTACCGTGCCCGTGAGCCGCTCGCGTCCCGGCTGCACCATCGCCCGCCGCAACTTGTGCATCCACGTCCAAGCTGTCCGGTATTGCCCCAACCCCAACACCCGCTGTAGCCCCAGAGCGCTGGCCCCGTGCTTCTGGGTTGTGACGTACCACATCGCTCGGAACCATAGCAGCAAGGGCTTGCGCGTCCCCTCGAAGATCGTCCCGACGGTCACCGATGCCTGATAGCGGCAGGAACGACAGATCAAGCGCTGTCGCGTGGCGCTGCGGGCCGATTTGGCTTGGCACCGCGGACAGACGAATCCGTCGGGCCAGCGCAACTGAGCGATGTACCCGCGACAAGCCTCCTCGGTTGCGAATCGCTGCTCAAACTCGACTTGTGTCTTCGGGTAATCTCGCTTCATGACCTAACCACAACATATAGTGGCGTGTGGAGTCAAGTACCTAGCCCAGTCCAGGTAATCTGGGTCAGGTCTTCCGCGACGCCGCCGTTCTCCAAGGTAGGGATGCGCGTCGCGAGAACGGCTACCAGCTGTGCATCCGGGTCGTACTCGGCCAATGGCTCGAGCACGAGCGACGCTGCCTCGCTGTCCTTCGTGCCCCTAGAAAGATACGGGTTCAGGATCGTCGGTGCCTGCCAGTAGAGCAGCGTCGCGGCGTCGCCGCGGCCAGCAACACCTTGACCGCCGTCTGCCGGTCCCACCACCGGGCTGTCCCCCTCTCCGGGCTGCCCGGGCTGGGTGCTGGTGGTCGGATAGTACCCGGAACCGACCAAGACCGCGAGGCCTCCGATGACGGCGCGCTTGGCAAGAGCTACCTTGCGCGCGGACATGCCAGTTGAAGGGTCTCGCGCTGAGTAATAAAGGAATGCTTCGCCAAAGGCGGTGGCGGCGGCCACAACATCGCGGCCCCCGAACGGCTCGCTGCCCAAGGGACTGATCTCGGAGAGACCCTGGCCTGAAGGTCGGCCGAGCGGGTCGCCGCTGAACAGCGCGCCGCCGTGCTGGTCGAGCGCGAAGACGTAGATCGGCCCACTAGTCCAGCGGGGATCTGATCCTAGGGTGACCTTAGAGAAGTACCCTTGCGATTCGATTTCCGCAGCTGCACAGCGCACGAGTTCCTGCAGCTTGTCCTCGCTCGGATTGGCTTCTAGTGCGGCCGCGTTCACTTCCTCGCTGTAGCACGTCCCGGGGAGGTCGCGCAGATAGATTCCGGCTCCAACAACGGCTCGATGGCTGTCCCATTCGATTTCCACGACGTAAGAGCTCTTGGGCTCGGACTTGCCGGTAAGGAAGTTCGTGAAGGAGTAGTGCAGCCATCCGGAATCAGCGAACGTCATCACGCGGTGCAACTCGTGAAAGTAGTCGGTCCCGAAATTGTCCACGAGCGTCTGCGACGTGCCTTCCCACGCGGGCCTCGGAGGGAACACCGCGATGTGCGAGAGCGGGGCCTCGTCGGGCTCTGCGATCAGGTCGACGAAGAGATAATACGGGCCATGACGCCAGCGAGCGTCCTCGTGGAACGCCCGGCGAGCCTTCTCGGTGCCGTGTTCCTGCACGTACTGGGCAGCGCAGCGTACGAACGCTTCGATGTCCTTCCTTGTGCGGATCCCGCGAGCCGAGACGGTGTTGTCTTTGCAGTCCGCCTTTGCGACGGACGGCTCGGACCCCAACCGGTATCCTGCCCCAACGATTAGCGGTACGCCGTGCGAGACGACGCGCTTTAGGAACCCGACCTTCGGTTGGACCGCGCCAGTGACCGGATAGCGCCCCCGGTAGTAGATCAGCGCCTCGCCGAAAGTGTCCCCGACAGCGACAATGTCCCTGCCGCCGAACTGTTCCATGAGTGTGTTCCCGATCCCCCATTCGTGAAGCGCGTTCCCGTTGACCCGCACTCGATTGCCGGTTAGGACCTGGTTTCCAGCCAAGTCCATCGCGAACACGTAGACCGAGCCGTGACGCCAGCGGGAATTGCTTGTTAGGTCACTCTTGGCAAAGTAGCCCTTTTTTTCCACCAGCAGCGCTGCGCATCGCACAAATTCCCGGAGCTTCTGCTCGCTTGGCTTGGCTGCAAGCGCGGCCGCATTCACTGCGTCGGAATCGCACGATCCCGGGAGGTCCGGCGCGTGGATGCCGGCACCGATTACCGCTCGGTCGCCGTTCCAGTCGACCTTGATGATGTACGAGCTCTTCGGTTCGTTTCTGCCAGTTTCCGGATTCTGGAACGAACTGTAGACCCAGCCCGCATCGACAATCGACAACACACGGTACGTTTCCGCGAAAGGGTCGCTTCCGTAGATGTCGACCGAACTGCCCCAAGGCGTGCCTTCTCGGGAGGGATCCGGCGGGTACACGTGTGCGATGGCCGACTCGCCAGATCTCGCGACGCTGTCCACGAAGACGTACGTGGGGCCGTGCTTCCAATACTCTTCCTCGTTGAAAGCACGTCGCGCCTCGGCGGTGCCATGCTCTGTCAAGTACTCCGCTGCGCACCGAACGAAGGCTTGGACGTCGCTGGTCGTGCGCACGGCGCTTGCCGAGATCCGGTGATCACTGCAGCGGGTTGTGTCGCTCGCGAAGGCTAGTGCGGAATTCGAGAGTAAGAACGCAGCACACAATAGTGAGCAAGCAGTAGTTTCTTGTCACTCACCAAGGCTACATTGACAAGCACCGAGACGTCAATACCCCGTGCTCATGGGCAGAATTGACAGATTCATCCGGTTCATCCGGGCATTAGAATCTCGGGAATCGACATCGTATAGTGGGGGTATGCACTTAACTCAGGTACCTACTACATGTAGTGTTTGAGGCGGTGGAGGATTACCCGCGAAATCAGCTGGCATTCGAGACCCGGTTCGCCAGCGAGCAAGCCTGCCGAGAGTACTTGGCGCAGCTACGGTGGCCGGAGGGTTTCCGCTGCCCTCAACAGGCTGGTTCTGCAGGCGGCGGCCTGAGACGCCCCCCTACCGTTCGATCATGGGAGGAAAGCCGGAGGCACCACACGCGTAGGGCTTCGTTCGCAGTTTGCTGCGGACAGTCGACGACCTGAGAATCACGATTCGGGCAACCACAATATATAGTGGGTACCTGATTCAAGTGCATACCCCCATCGTATAGATCGTGAATATTTGCTCCAATTTCCGTTGATATTTAGCTCACAATACCTTGTCATTGAAGAGTTGACTTCTTGTCATTGAAGAGTAGTGAATGGATCCAAGATCAAGCAGAAATCCTTGGTAGAATCGTTCCGCAAAGGCATCGCCTTGCGCTAGGTCATCCGCACGCTTCCGGATGATCGCACTGCCGCGCCGTGGTTTGCCAACATCCGCTCGTCGGACGGCTCTGGCTGGTCGTCCCAGTAGGCTGCGTGCATCCCGCCATGCGGCACCACAGTCGCCCTGACAAGCGCTTCTAGGTCCGCACTGGCGCGGTCATGTGACCGACTATTTCCATTTTTCGCACGGTGCGCAACACCCACCGCGAGATGCGCTGGCCGTAGAGCGATTCGGCTTCCTCTGCCGGTCCTGCAAAGGGGGACACCTTCGTAAATTCGGCGAACACCAGCCCCTGCATGTTCTGCCCGCGCGGTCGGTTTCCCCCAAGCATTCATCGTCGGCGCTCGACTCAATAGGTCCCCTTGATAACGGTAACCCAGCGACACACGCATTCGGCTCCTGCGATTGCGATGAGCCGAAAGGCTGGTTGACTCCACGCATTGCCGGCTCGGCCCGCATGCGGCACCGGGCCGCGAGTAACTTCGGGCCTCTGTGCCCTACACCCGCAACACGATTCCGGCCTTCGCGCACGCGCTACACTCGCAGGAAATGCCTGAACCCAGCACGAACCGGGACATTGCGTGCATCCTGCATCCATTTACCAATCCGGCCAGTCACGAGCGCGAGGGCGCCTTGGTCATCGCGAAGGGCGACGGGGTCTGGGTTTACGACGAAGGCGGCAAAGCCTACCTAGAGGCGGCCTCCGGGCTGTGGTGCGCGTCCTTGGGATTCAACGAGCGGCGCTTGGCCGAGGCCGCGGCCAGACAGTTCAAGACGCTGCCCTTCATGCACCTGTTCGGCTCGCGCAGTCACTCTCCTGCGATCGAACTGGCCGAGCGGATTCTCAAGCTCGCACCGGTGCCGATGTCGAAGGTCTTCTTTGCCAATTCCGGCTCGGAGGCGGCCGACACCGTCGTCAAGATCGTCTGGTTCTTCGGCAACGCTCTCGGACGGCCCGAGAAAAAGAAGATCATCGCCCGCCGCGACGGCTTTCACGGCTCCACGGTCGCTGCCGCGAGCCTGACTGGCATCTTCCGCAATCACCGCAAGTTCGACCTGCCGATCCCGAACGTAATCCACGCCTCACGCCCGCACTACTATCGTGGCGGTCGTCCTGGCGAGTCCGAAGAAGCTTACGCTTCTCGCCTCGCCAGCGAGCTAGAGCAGCAGATTCTCGCCGAAGGGCCGGAGACCGTCGCGGCGATGATTGCCGAGCCCGTGATGGGTGCCGGTGGCGTGCTCGTGCCCCCGGCCGGATATTTCGAGAAGATCCAGCGTGTCACCGACAAGTACGAGATGCTGTTCATCGCCGACGAAGTGATCTGCGGTTTCGGGCGGACGGGAAGCCTGTGGGGCTCGCAGACGTTCGGCATCAGGCCCGACATCTTCACGGCCGCCAAGCAGCTCTCCGCGGCGTATGCGCCGATTTCTGCCGTGGTGGTCAACCAGCGGGTGTACGACGTGCTGCGGCAAGGCAGTGACGAGATCGGCACGTTCGCGCATGGTTTCACGTACAGCGGCCATCCCGTCAGCACGGCAGTGGCGCTGGAGTGCCTCAAGATCTATGAGGAAATCGACGTGGTCGGGCGCGTGCGCCGGCTTGCCCCGAGGCTGCAGCAGGGCCTCCGGGACCGCTATGCGGACCACCCCATGGTCGGCGAGATTCGCGGCGTCGGCCTGATGGCGGCCGTGGAGTTGGTGCGCGACAAGTCGACCGGGCAGCCCTTCGATCCGGCACTCGGGGTCGGGATGCACTGCATGGAAAGGGCCGTGGAGCGTGGAGTGATCCTTCGTGCGCTAGGGGACGCGATCGCTTTCTCGCCTCCGCTGATTGTCAGCGAGTCCGAGATCGACCTGATGTTGGATCGCTTTGGCGAGGCGCTTGCGGACACGGCTGAGTGGCTGCGGGGGCGCTAGGCTCGCGCGCCGGGCATCCGCGCCCGTCGACGCCAGCGCCCCGAGGCCTGTGCGTGCACTCGTTCAAGACACCGGCCGGCGCTTGAGCTTAGGGCGCTCGTCCTGATCGCTTGCCGGGGCGTCTTCGATATCGGAGGGCAGGATCGGCTCGTCGCTCGCGCTGCGGCGCAGTGTGGGCCGGTTGGGATCCCGCTCGACTGGCTTGCGCCTCGCGTGCAGCTTCGCCAGGCGTTCCTTGACGTCATCGAACTCGCTGCTGCTGACAGCGTATTCCGGCCGTTCCGGCAACAGCTGGTCGATCGTCTTCTGCACTTCCTTGATGCGGCTCTTCGTCAGCGGGTGGGAGCTGAACGCCTTGGCGATCGCGTTCTTGTTCTTCTTCTGCATCGCCTTGAGTCGCTCGAAGAACTGCACCATCGCGGTCGGGTCATACCCCGCCTTGTACATGTACTGGACTCCCAGGAAATCGGCCTGGTGTTCAAACTCCCGCGAGAACTTCAGCATCGTCATGGGAATCGCGAAGTTGGCCGCTTGCTGGATGCCGTAGCCCGCCCAGCCGCCGATAAACAGCAGCGGGATGCTGGCGTATTGGACCAGTTGTGCCCGCGTCGCGCTGCGCGTACCGTGACGCGCCGCCACGTGCGCGATCTCGTGCGCCATCACGCCTGCCAGCTCGGCTTCGTCCTGCGCCAGCTCGATCAGTCCGGTGTTGACGAAGAAGTAGCCCCCCGGTAGCGCGAACGCGTTGACCTCGTCGGAATCGATCACCTTGATGGTGAACGGCACCTTGGCGTCGGAGTTGTTGGCGATATTCTGCCCGATGCGGTTGACGTACTCGGCGATCACTGGATCATCGACGATCTTGGCGTTTTTCTCGACGTCGGCAGCCAGCTGCTTGCCGAGCTGGATCTCCTTCTCGAGGCTGTAGAAGTTCACGGCCTTGCCAACGCCGCGGTCGCCGATCTTGGAGACGTCCTCCTTGTCGTTCTTGGGCTGGCGCTTGCTTTCCGGCTCGGGCCGGCCCACCTCGGCCGGGCACAGGCCGGCGGCTAGCAGCAACACTGCGAAGGGGAAACAAGTCTTGGAGAATCTGCGCTTCATCGTGGTCCTCGTTCTGGGTGGCTCGTGTGCCTCTTGCTGCGTTAGGTGAGACGGGCGGGGGCAGGGCAGGGTTGCAGCGGCCAGACTTTTGTGGGTGTACGACTTCAAAGTGATATAGCAGGGGTTCCGGGCGGTTGAAGGCCCGAGCCAGTGGGGCCGGCATCAGGGGCGGGTAGTGCGGTAGGCCCAGAAGTCCTCGTAGAGTCCACTGAGCTTGCAGCAGCGCAAGGCGGCGATCGCATTGGCGCCTGCTTTGGTCCAGTGCATCCCGGAACGCTTCAGGCGCGTGCCGAGCACGGCCTTGCAGGCAGACTCTACGATGCCGGAAGAAACGCACAGCCCGCGTGCGCGGAAGTCGGCGTATTGCATGCGCGCGCGGTTGTTTTCGATGTAGTCGGCGCACTGGGTGGCCGCGCTGCAGTCGGCGTGGGAGCGCAGGATGGCCAGCACGTCGTCGAGGCAGCCGTCGTCAAGTTCGTCGCAGCGCACGTCGGCCCACAGCCGGGCGTGCTCGGGCTGGTCGGGGAAGAGCGCTTTCGAGACCGTGTGCAAGTGCTCTTTGGCGTGGAACAGATCCACAATCTGGATCGCGCCGGGGTAGTCTTCCCCGGCGATCTTCCAAATCCAGGCAGCTCCGTCACCGAGGATCACGCGGCGCTGGGCTTGCGGGAAGCCGCGCCGCTCGGCCTCACGCCGCACGCGCTGGGCGAACGGGGAGGGCTGTGGGTCGGTGTCGCGGCTGGCCGCGCTCTCGATCGCGGCCCAGTAGCTGGCCGAGCCGGGGTCGCGCATCGGGCGGCCGGTCTTGGGGTGGCGCGACTGGGCCGTCCAGACTACCAACAGCTTGGCCTCGCGGGTCTTGGCCGAGCCGTCGGGCTGCTTGTGTTGTTTTTCAGATTGTTCCGCTAGCTGATTCTCAGATTATTCCTGCAAAGGAGCAGCGAGTTTTGCACGTAAATTCGCTCTTGCAGGAGGGAATAGAGAGGGAGTCGGGATGTGGGCCGGGGAGGGCTCGACGGCGAGTTTTGAAGTAGCAGCGCAGAGCTGAGTTGGACAGACGGCGGGGCTGGGGCCGCGGCTAGCGAGCAGTGGCAGAGAGCAGCAGGAGTTCGTTCCAGTCCTTGGCCCCGACCGGGCGCAGACGGCGGCAGTTGGGGAGCTGGCGGCGGAGGGCGGCCGCGGCGTGGTCGCCGGGCGGGTCGGCGTCGTAGGCGCACAGGATGGGGGCGGGCTGGAAGGCGTGCAGCCAAGCGGGCAGGGCCGGGGCCACGCCGGCCGTGGAGGCGACGAGCGTATCGGGCGGCACGGAGTTGGCCAGCAAACGGGCCGCGGAGAGGGCGTCGACGGCGCTTTCGACGAGCAGCAGGGCGTCGGGCGGGAGTTCGGCGGCAGGCAGCCAGAAACCGCCGTGGGCCTTGCGGGAGCCGGGGGCCATGCCCTTGGAAGGTGCGGCCGTCAGCGGCGGGGCGAGTGCCGACGAGTTCGGCGCCGACGGGCTGGCCGCGGGGATCGCGGCAGACAAAGACGGCGTTGCGGCGGGCGTCGGCGTAGAGCAGGCCCTGCCGATGGCAGAGTTCGAGCAGCTCGGCTGCGAGGCCGCGCTGGCTGTGCAAGAAATCGCGCACGGGCGGCCAGAGGCGGTCGTGGGGTGGCGGCAGGCGGAGCTTGGCGGCGGTCGGCGGCGTGGCGGCGGGCCGGGTGTCTGGCGGCAGGTCGGCGGCGTGCTGTTCGAGGAATTCGACGGCCTCGCGGAAACGGCAGCCGCGGGCGTGCATGACCAAGTCGATGGCGCCGCCGCCGCCGCTTCCGCGGCGATGGTCGAAGAAGCGTGCGCCGTGGATGCTGAGGACCGAGCCGGGCAGTTTCCAGCGGGCGCGGTTGCGCGGGTCGCGGCGGTAGCCGAGTTGCCGCGCCAGCGGCAGCAGGGGGGCCTGGCGGACGGCGTCGGCGCGGGCGCTCCAAGGCCTGGCGCTGTTCACGGGGCGAGTTCCTGGCAACTGCGCTGGAGGTGCTCGGCCGAGACGGTGCGGGCTTGGTCGAGGGTGGCCGCGATGAGGGCGTAGTGGGCATAGCGGTTGACCTGCCGGGGCAGGCCGCGCGAGGCTTGGAAGAGGGCTTCGAGGGCGGGGGCCTCGAACAGCGGCAGCTGGCAGCCGGCCAGGGCCAGGCGGTGGGCGAGGTAGGCCTCGAGTTCGTCGCGGTCGAGGCCGGCCAGGTGCTGGCGCACGACCAGGCGCTGGGCGAGCGACTCGTGCACGGCCATCGACAGGCGGCGGCGCAGTTCGGTCAGCCCGACCAGCAGCAGGCACAGGCGCTGTTCGGCGTCCATCTCGAAATTCGTCAGCAGGCGCAAGTCCTCCAGCACGTCGTTGCGCAGGTGGTGGGCCTCGTCGATGACGAGCACGGGGAGTTGCTTGGCCTCGCGCACGAGGCGCGAGATCTCGGTGCGGATGGCGCGGTAGGCGGCGGCCCGGGTGCGCACGGTGGCGAGGCCGAGCTGCCAGGCGATGGCTTGGTAGGTGTCGAGCACCGAGCCGGTCGACAGGGCCACGTAATGGACGCGGTGGCAGCCGGGGTGCAAGGCGCTGGTGACGCGGCGGCAGAGGGTGGTCTTGCCGCAGCCGACCTCGCCGGTGAGCAGGCCGATGCCGCGCAGGTCGATCAAGTGCTGGAGGCGGGTTTCGGTCTCGCTGGCGGCCTTGGAGGCAAACAGCTGGTCATGCTGCAGGGAGGCTTCGAAGGGGAAGTGCGTGAGGGCGAAGTGTTGTAGGTACATCAGTCGTTCTCCGGTGGCTTGGGGGCGCGCAAGTCGCGCAGTTGCAGGGGGGATCTGGGCGGGTTCGGCGCGGGCTGGTCGGGCTCGGCCGGGCGGTCGCTGGCGCGGGCTGCCGTTACCCCACAAGTCATGAACCGGGCTTCTCCTGAGAGGCGCTGGCAGGCGGCTCGAAGTAGTCGCGCAGCTCATACGCCTCGCTCATGATGGTCAAGCGGGTCCAGCCTTCCCAGATCTTCTGGTGTCCCGGCGGCGCTTTCGGGTTCTTCAGGTAGCCACCCAGAATCGCCATCGCCAGCACCGCCGAGCCCAGGTTGTCCGGCTCGGACAACCTGCGCTTGCTCGTGAAGTGCCGCAGCACCCGCAACTGGATCTGCGTGAAAAACACCGTGGCCGGCAATTCCGGCGTCTCCCGCCCCAGCAGCGTCAGCGCTGCCAGCCGCCACGCAATCACCGCCTTGATCGTCACCGCCCGCTCGATCCGCTCCCCGCTCCGGTGCCCCAGGTACTCCACCTTGCAGCCCGACTTGAGAATCCGGTGCCAGTCCTCGATGCGCCACCTCAGCCGGTACCACTGCAGCACCTGCTCCGCCTGCGCCTGCGACTGCACCGGCAGCGTCGTGAGCAGAAACCACTCCAACGCTTCCACCCCCTCCGGCGCCGTCCGCTCCCACACGTGCACCAACTGCAGCCGCAGCGGCCCCGCCCGCTGTGTCCCGGCCGCCAACTCCACCGTCTGCCAGCGCAATTCCGCCTGCGCCGTGCGCGCCGCGCGCAACGGCTTGGCCTTCTGGCGAGCGCTGCCCCGCCGCGCCGAACTGCGCTCCACTTCGATCTGCAACCGGCCTTGCGCCGCCTGCTCCCGGATCTGCTCGAACAGCTTCGGCTGACCCGCCCCCAGCGCACGGTTGTGCTTGGCCCGCACCAGCAGTTCCACGCCCGCCAGCCGCCGCTGCTCGCTGAACAACGCCAGCACGTCGGCCTCGCGGTCCATCACCGCCACCACACGCGTGTCCGTCAAGCGGCCCGCCGCCTCCGCGCAGTCCCGCAACCCGCGGATCCAGCGGAAGCTCTTGCGCTCCTCCAGCGGTCGCCCGCGCTGCGCCTGCCCGTCCGGCGCTTCGTACTGCAGCTTGAGCAATCCCAGCGGGATGCCTTCCGGGCTCAGCGCCAGCGTCGAGTGCAGGTGCAGCCCCAGCGTGCCCTGCGAGCCGCGGTTCTTGCCGATCAAGCCCAGCCCCGCGCAGCCCGGATGCTCGGCGAAGTTCAGGTCCGTGCCGTCCTGCACGCACAGCACCGTGCGCTCGGCCTGCATGCGCTGCAGCGTGCGCTGGCGGTGCGGGGCCAGGATGTTCTCCGGGGTCACCGCCGACTCGTCCGGCTGGTCGATCAGGCGGTAGTGGCCCTTGACGGCCGAGCGCAGGCCCTGCGCGGCGGCTGGAATCGATGCCATGGGAGCTCCGGCTTGCATGCGGGCGGTCTGCACCAGCCGCTTGGACAAGCGTAAATCACCCAGCGGGGCGCGTCCCAGTTCGTGCTCGGCGAACGTGTCCAAGGCGAGGCCCGCGGCCGCTGCCAGCGGCTCGCAGGCGGGTGGCTGGGCGGCCCCGAGCACGTCCCGGAAGTCCGCCTGCAGCGGGTACACAAAGATGGTCTTGACCGGCACGCGCTGGGCGCGCCCGGCGAAACGACCGCGCCCGGCGGTGTGGCCCACGCAGATCCAATTGGCGGCGCGGAAGCAGGTGCCGGCGTGCTGTTGCGGGTCGCAGAAGGTTTCCAGCAAGGCGGGGCGGTAGCCGTAGCGCTGGCAGAAGTCTTGCGGCAGCCGCCGCAGGACTTGGCCCAGCACCTTGGAGGCCAGCAAGTGGCAACGCACCGAGGGCCGGATCAGGAAACGGCTCAGGGCCAGCACGCGGTGCAGGCGCTTGCGGCGCAGCGCGGCCGACCAGCCGACCCACTCGTCGCGGGCCGCGACCGCCAGGGCCGAGGCGGCGAAGCCGAGCGCCCCGAGCAGGCCGTGCTCGGACTCAATCAGGTAGCGCAACTGCGGGCCGACGTGAATGACGGCACCCTGCGGGTGCTCGCTGGCGACCAGCTCATTCCAAACTTGGCGCTGTGCGGGCGTGGTGACCAGGGTCAGCTGGAGTCCGGCCAAGTCCCCGGCGCTAGCGGGGACGGCCTGCGGGGCGGGCAGCGGCTGGTGCAGCCGGCGCGGGCGGCAGTGGCCGCCGCGGCCGCCATGGCGCGGCGGCGGCAACTCGATGCGACCCTGCCGATGCAGGTGGCGCAAGGCTTTGTGGCAACTGGCCGCCTGCGGCTGGCCGAGACTGTCGAGGAAGCCGAATTCGCGGCAGACGTGGCGGGCGAATGCGCTCCGGCTGGCGCTGCCGATCTGTGCCAGCAGCACCTGCAGGGTCGCCACGGCCTGTGCGGTGGAGAGAGTCTTGGCAATGCAATGCTGGTCGAGCATGTTTCAGACATGCCACAACGACCGTAGCGTTGTCAAGTGTGGAGATGTGGGGCATGGGCAGCCCGCGGGTGCGCCGGACGCGCGTGTTGGCGTAAGCGTCGAGCAGGGTGGCCTGGCCGGCCGGGCGGCCGTTGTGCAGCACGGGGATGGGCCGCGCGCGGGGCAGGCTGGGATCGTGCAGCAGGGTGATGTTCTCGCCGACCAAGGCGGCCTCGACCTCGTACAGGGTGGCGTTGAGGCTGACGGTGCGGTCCTTGTTGACGCGCCGCTTGAGGCGGAAGCGGAAGAGGGTGTCGAGATCGGTTTGGGGGGCGATCTGGCGGATGTTGGCGGCGTCCCTGGCCCAGCGCTGGAGCGGGCTGTCGCCGTCCAGGCCGCGGTGCGGGCTGAGATGGTACTCGCCCTCGACCCAGGCGGCCAGGCGGGCGTTGAGCGCGTCCAGCGAAGCCGTGTCGGCGGCGCTGAGGGAAGGCAGCAGCTGGGCCCTGCAGGTCCTGAAGAATCTCTCGATCTTGCCCTTCCCCTGAGGCTGTCGAGGCCTCGCATGGATGAGTTGAATGCCGAGCGTGGCGCAGATCACGGCCAGGTGCTGGCAGCGGTAATTGCTGCCGTTGTCGACGTACAGGCGCGTGGGCAGGCCGCGCTTGCGCAGGGCCTGCTTGAAGACCGGCAGGAACGTGGCGGCATTCTCCGAGAGGGTGAAGGCGGCGTGGGGCACCAAGCGCGTGGCGTCGTCCAGGAAAGCGATCAAGTAGGACTTGGCGCGCCGCCGCCGGTCGCTGCCGTCGCAGCCGACCTTGGGGCCGTGCAGCACGTCGCTCATCCACATCTCGCCGCCGCGCTGGTAGCTGAAGCGGCGGCGGTCCTTGCCAGCGGCCGCTTCGGGCGCGCTCTGCAGCAGCCCCTCGCGGCGGAACAGGCGATAGATGCTGGCCGGCGCCAAGCTCACCTCGGGCGGGACCTGGGCGCGGGCTTGGCGGATGACCTCGCGCACCGACAGTTGCGGCGCGCGCTCTTTGATCTCCACCAGCAGCTCGGCCACCTGCGGCGGCAGTTGGCGCGCCCGGCCGCGGTCGGCGCGCAGTTTGGGATACAGCGCGTCGAAGCCGCCGCGCTCGTAGTGCGCGATCCAGTCGCGCATGGTCTCCAAGGCCACGCGCCGGCGGCGGCTGCCGGGGATCTCGTGCTCGCGCTCGGCCTTGGCCCGCAGCAGCCGCCGGCGCTCGGGCGAGCCGGGCGGCGCCGACAGCGCCTCCGCAATCACGCTGTAGCGGAACAGGGCCACTGCGCGGCGGTGGTCGTGGGTGGTGTCAGACATGGCGATTCCTCTCAGGGCGGGGCCGCCGGGCGGCCTTTTGCCCCACGCTAGGCGGTCTCCGGCGGCGGGTCTAGCCCCTGCGCGTGTGGGGCGTGGGCCGCTGCGCCCCGGCCCGCCGCATTCCACCGCCGCTGGAAGCCGACCGGGGCTGGCAGCGACCCCAGCGACGGCCCCGCCAGCACCCGCAGCTGCGCTAGCAGCGACTCGCCGCCGAAGCGGGCTCCGAACGCCTCCAGCGTCGGGTCCAGCTGCCCGCACTGCTGCGGACAGACCGTGCTCACGGCTGTCAAGAACGCCCGCACCGCCAGCACCCGCCGCCGCAGCCAGCGCATCGCCCCGATCAGACCGATGTAATCCGGGCGCAAGCGGTTGGCTGCCGCGGACTGGCTCCGCGCCCGGCCGGCCTCGCGCACCGCACCCTCGATCTCGGCCAGCGTCCCGCTCCAGTGCGCCGCCAGGCATTTCGGCAGCAGGCTGACCGTCTGGCCCGATTGCGGGCACAGGTAGCGCCGCACGCGCGCGCCAGCGGGGAACTTGCGCCCGTAGGTCCCGTGCGGCACCAAGCGACAGCCGCCCCGGGCGTGGTACGGACACGCAGGCGGACTTGCATCCCACCACGCTTTGCGCTTAACGTAGTCTGCGGCGGTGAGATCGGTATCGTAGAGGAACTGGATACGCCGTCCGGGCCCGGCGAGGTCTAGTCGTGCGGGCCACCTTATTCCACCCGACCAGCCCCGCGCAGCGCAATCCGCTGCGCCCGCCAGGCTGCTTGCACAGACCGCTCGGCGGCCCTCCCCAATCCCCTCGACCGCCCTTGCAGGCACCCATCGGCCGGGCCCTAATCCGGGCCGGGCCCGACCCCACCGCCGACACTCCCGCTCGTAATCGAGCCGGCCTTGCTACTGCCGGAATGAATCTAGGAAGTCACCCCATCCCCGCGCCACATTGCCTCGCTTTCTCACCCAATCCGTCTCGCGACAATGTGACACAAAACCCCGACGATTTATCGAATTAGTCTGAAAAACTGCGGATTCTGGCGAAAAGGGTCAGTAATCCGAAGGAAAAGGGTCAGCGTTCTGGCCGAAAAGAATCACTGTTCTGACGAAAAGGGTCAGTTCGGAGCGCAGCGACGCTGACGGATCCTAGTATGCCATCAGGGAGGCACCTCCTTGCATGGATTCCCGGTTCCCGGGAAGATGGGACATCATCATCATTCTGTTCCTCCTGTGTCCGCGGCGGCCGCGTCGAGTGGCCGGGGCTGCGGCTCTGCCTGTGTCAAATTTGGGCGGGCAGGCGGGCTCCCTGGCCAGCCTCCGTTGCGCGCCCAATGTTGCTCACACCGCAGCAAGTGCTGGCGCAGGTGCTGCCAGTACTGTGGCGGGTAGGTTTGCGGGGTGGCGGCGAGCACCTCTTCCAGCAGTGGCTGGAAGTAGTGCAGGCTGCGAATCGGCAGCCCGGCCGGCTGTGCGAGCAGTGTGATGGACTTGCGCGCGCAGCCGAGCAGGATGGCGTTGCGGGCGGTTTCCAGCGGGACTGCGGAACTGTGCCAGTGCCGCGCCAGGCACTCGTCAGCGGAGTTGAAGCGGCCCTGCACGCAGCTGGGCTGCAAGAAGGCCTGGCGCACGCTGGCGACATAGTTGGCGGCGGGATCGGCCGCTGGGGCCAACTCGGAGTCGACCGCGGCATAGGGCCAGAAACGCGCACAGACGGTCAGCCGCGAGCGCCGGTGCTGGTTGGGAGCGGGCTCGATCCGGCAGACCCCTTGGCGCACCAGTTCCTGCAAGCAGCGCCCCACAGTCGAGTGGCTCTTGGCCAGCTGGCGAGCCAGCTCGGCCCGCTCGAACTCGAGCGTGCCGGCCGGGCGCCGGGCTCGCAGACACACGTGCGCGAAGAGTTTGAAGGCCGCGTCGGAGAGCACTCCCAGCGCCCGCTCGAAACCTTCCCCGGCCGCGAAGAACGCACCGGCCGAGGGCTTGATGTGGAAACGCTCTCTCATGTCGCGTCCTCCTGCTGGCGATCCTCTTGCAGGCGTTGCGCGGCCTGCGTCTTGCGCAGCGATTCCCCCTCCAGCGGGAAGCTGTGCGCCACGTGCACCAAGCGGTCCAGGATGCTGTCGGCCATGGTCGGATCGCCCATCTGCGCATGCCAGCTGGCGGGCGGCAGCTGGGAGGTCAGCACCGTCGAGCGCAGGTTGAAGCGGTCGTCGCAGATTTCCAGCAAGTCGCGCCGTTGGGAGTCGCTCAGCGGTGTCAGCGCGAAATCGTCCAGCACCAGCACGTCGGTGCGCGCCAGGCGGTCCAGCAGGCGCGTGTTGTTTTTCACAATATTTCAGTGAAACAACGCGAGGATTTGTCGCATTAATTCGATTCCGGATTGCTGAAGAATCGGATTAATCCGGAGCGGCAGAGGGTTTGCTGAAGCGCTGTGTGGCCGCCGTGCGGGTGCGACAGGGGACCGGGCCGTTCGCGGCGCGGTTGCATGCGCGGAGGCGGCCCGGTTCAATAGGGTGGCCCGCGCGATCTCAGCTCGCCGGGCCGTGGACGGCGCTTTCCAAGTTCGCTACAACACAGACCTCACCGTCGAGGAATACATTAGCCGCAAGGCGTGGCGCGATGCAAGCGTGCCGGCCTGCCCCTTCCACCAGCAGGGCGGTTGCCAGCTGCGGCCCCACGGCAGCTACGCCCGCAAGATCCCCGAGGGCGTGCGGGTGCGGCGGTTCCGATGCCCGCAGAGCGGGCAGACGGTGAGCCTGTTGCCAGACTGTCTGGCAGCGCACCTGCCCGGGACATTGGCCGAGGTCGAGCAGGTGGTCCGAGCGGCCGTCCAGCCCGGCTTTCCGCGCGGCGGGTGGAAGCGACTGCACTCGTCGCGTTACGTGGGGATGGCCGGGGCGCGGCGCTGGGTCGCCCGGCGCGTCGAGCGCGTGCGGCTGTGCCTGGCGCTGCTGACGACCCTGTTGCCGGAGAGTTGCGGGCGTGTGGAGCCGACCGTGGAGGCGTTCGGGAGCGCTCTGGGCACGGCTGCGGTGCTGGTCACGCTGCGGTCCGTCGCGGCCACAGAACTGGCGGTGCTGCCGGTCCCGGTCGGGTTTTCGCGACGGATTCCAGCGGTCAAACCGGCGTCTCAGCCCGTGCAACACGCGACGGGCCGCTCGCCGCCCGGCCGGCCTGCCTAGAGTCGGGAGAGCGGGCCGCCCGCACGGCTCGCCAGGACCCGCCAGCATGCCAGACAAGCTCCCAGACCTCCGGCGCGAGATCGCCCTGTTCCGCTACAGCGTGATTGCGGAGATCCTGTGCCTGCCGCCAGGATCGGCCCAGCGCTGGGCCCTGATCCGCGACAAGGCCGGGCGCGCGCACGCCATTCCCGGCAGCCGTCGCACGCGCGTCGCCATCACCACCATCCGCGACTGGCTGGGCTTGTACGAAGACGGCGGCTTCGACGCGCTGTACCCCAAGCGGCGCCAGGATCGCGGCCAGCCGCGCGGCCTGCCGCCAGCGGTCTGCGAGTTGCTGGTGCGCCTCAAGGAGGCCAACCGCCGGCTGTCGGTGCGCGCGCTGATCCGCCAGGCGCGGGCCAGCGGCAGCGTGCCCGCGACGACCGCCCTGGCCCCGGCCACGGTCTACCGCCTGCTGCGCCAAGAGGGCCTGACGGGGCCGGCCAAGGACCGTCCCGACGGCCGCGACCGGCGCCGCTTCAGCTACCCCGACGCGGGCGCGCTGTGGATGGCCGATTGCATGCATGGCCCCAAGGTCGGCAGCGATCCCGACGACCGGCGGCGGCGGCGCAAGGCCTACCTGCTGGCCGTCATTGACGATGCCACGCGCGTCATCCCGCACGCCGCCTTCGCCTTCTCCGAAAGCGCCGAGGCGTTCCTGCCCGTCTTGCGCCAGGCCCTGCTCAAACGCGGCGTCCCGCAGAGACTGTACTGCGACAACGGTGCCTCCTACCGCTCCCGCCACCTGTCCGTGATCTGCGCCAGCCTTGGCATCCATTTGATCCATGCGAGACCTTACGCGCCGCAGGGAAAGGGGAAAATCGAGCGTTTTTTCAGGACCTGCAGAGCCCAGTTCCTGCCGACCCTGGACGAGACCGCGAGCGCCAGCCTCGACGCCCTCAACCGCCGTCTCGGGGCCTGGATCGAAGGCGAGTACCACCGCACTCCCCACCGCGGCCTCGACCACCAGCGCACCCCGCTCGACCAATGGGCGCTGGCCGCCAGCCGCCTGCGCCCGGCCCCGCCCGACGACGAGCTCGACACGATCTTCCGCTTCCAGCACCGCCGCCGCGTCGCCAAGGACCGCACCGTCAGCTTCCAGGGCCGCCTCTACGAGGTGGGCGCCGAACTGGTCGGGCAGCGGATCGTCCTGCTGGTCGATCCCGCCGCACCGCCCGGACGGCCCGTCCCGGTCCTGCACCAGGGCCGCGCGGCCGGCTGCGCGACCTTGCTCGACGCACACGCCAACGCCCTCATCCGACGCACCCCCGACCCGCGCTCCGAGGATGCCGCTGACGCTGCCGACGACCGCAGCGCGGACGCCAGCGCCCCGGCCCCGCCGCTGCGCCTGAGCGCGCTCGAGCGCCCGGACACCTCCCAGGAGCCTCCCCGGCAATGACCTACCTACAGCATTTCGCCCTCACCCGCTACCCCTTCCAGACCCCCGCCGAAACCGACGAGCTGTTCCCCGCCCAGGCCGGCATCGAGACCCAGACCCGCCTGCAGCACCTGCTCGAACTGCGCGGCATCGGCCTGCTCACCGGCGAGGTCGGCTGCGGCAAGACCACCGCCTGCCGCCAGTTCGCCGCCAGCCTGCACCCCGGCCTCTTCCGCGTCGCCTACGTCGCGCTCACGACCGGCTCGGTGCTGGACATGTACCAGACCCTGGCCTGGGAACTCGGCCTGCAGCCGGAGCGCTCCCGCGCTCCCGCCTTCCGCGCCCTGCGCGAGGAAATCGCCCGCCTCGCCCGCGAGGCCCACCAGCTGCCCGTGCTGATCATCGACGAGGCCCACAACCTGCGCAACGACGTGCTCGAGGAGCTCCGCCTGCTCACCAACTTCCAGATGGATGCCGAGCGCTGCCTGTGCCTGCTGCTGTCCGGCCTGTCCTCCTTGCGCAAGCGCCTCGCCATGGCCGTGCACGAATCGCTCGGCCAGCGCATCGCCGTGCAGCACCAGCTCGCCGGCCTCGCCCGCGACGAACTCGAACCCTACCTCGCCCACCGCCTGCGCCTGGCCGGCTGCGACCTGCCGCTGTTCGAGCCCAATGCCCTCGAGGCCCTCTTCCAGGCCTCGCGCGGCCTGCCCCGCCAGGTCGACCGCATCGCCCACTTCGCCCTCGCCGCCGCAGCCTGCGCCCAGGCTCGCCAGGTCTCCGCCGAGCAACTCGAACAGGCCTGTGCCGAGGTGCGCCTGTGACCCCCTTCAACGACCCTTGGCGCGAACGCGCCGCGCAGGTGCGCGACGGCTCGCTCGAACCGCTCGCCGTCCAACTCGGCTACCGCAAGGATCCCGCCAACCCGGCCCGCTGGAAGCGGCCCGGCTCCGTGCTGAGCATCCGCGGCGCGCAGTTCTTCGACCACCGCCAGGGGCGCGGCGGCGGTGGTGCCATCGATCTCGTCATGCACGTGCGCGGCTGCCGCTTCCGCGCCGCCGTCGAGTTCCTCGAACGCCACGGCGGCCTCCCCCAGCCTGCGCCTGCCACCCCGCCCGCTCGCCGCCACGGCTTGCGCCTGCCACCCCCCGCAGACCGCCTCTGGGACCCCGTGCGTGACTTCCTGGCCACCGCCCGCGGGCTCGACCCCGCCCTGCTCGAGCGTTGCCGCCAAGAGGGCATCCTCTACGCCGATTCCCGCCGCAACGCCGTCTTCGTCTGTCGCGACCGCCACCAACATCCCGTCGGCGCCGAGCTCGTCGGCACCCGCCCGGCTCCCGACGGCCGCACCTTCAAGGGCATGGCGCCCGGCTCCCGCAAGGCCCGTGGCGGCTTCTGGCTGCCGGCCAACATCGACGATCTCGATGCCATCCTGCTCGTCGAGAGTGCCCTCGACGCCCTCGCCGCGCTCCGCCTGCTGGCTCCCACTTTGCCACCCGATACCCTGCTCGCCTCCACCGCCGGCATCGCGACCTCTCTCCCGCCCTGGCTGCAAGCCTTCCGCGCACCGCGCATCCTGTGTGCCTACGACGCCGACCGCGCCGGCGACCAAGCCGCCGACTCCCTCCGCCGCCACACCCCCCATTGCAGCCGCCTCCGGCCGGTCGGCGCCAAGGACTGGAACGATCTGCTGCGCCGCTCCCAGCCACGCTAGCTGTCCCTATTCACCCCCATCGACTGCCCGATCGCACCCCCGCGACCCGGCTACAACACGCCGCCTATCTCTACTTCCGGAAAACCTCCGCCGTCGACTCCCTTCCCCGACCGCACCGCCGCTGATTGCCCTTAACTCCCTCCTGCAGTAGCGAATCTACTTGAAAAATTTCTCCACTACAGCAGGAAATAATCTGAAAAAGTCCGCACGAATCTATCTGAAATTCAACAGCGCGGGAAGCTGCCGTCGGCGTGGGCCGCCTGCAGGTCCCGGAACAGTTGCGTGCAACGCTTGTAGAGCGCGCTGTAGCCGTCCCGGCAGGCCTTGTGCGCCAAGGCGCAGGCCAGATACGTCTTGCCCACCCCGGAGGGGCCGGTCAGGATCACATTGTGCTTGTTGCGCACCCAGCGCGAATCGTGCGCCAGGCTGACGAAGCGCGACCGCTCCAGCCCGCGCGGGTGGCGGTAGTCGACGTCTTCCAGCGTCGCCTGCATGTGCAGCTTGGCCAGCGCCAGCCGCCGCGTCAAGGCGCGGCTCTGCTTCCAGCTGTGCTGGGAGTCGACCAGCAGGCCGAAGCGCTCCTCGAAGCTCAGCTCGGCCGCGCCCGGGTCGGCCAGCTGCTGGCGGAAGGCTTCCGCCATGCCGTTGAGGCGCAGTTGGTAGAGTTGTTCCAAAATCGGCTCGATCAACATGCTGCGCCCTCCTTGGCCTGGCCGGCCCGCTGGGCCGCGGCGCGGAAATACTCCGGCCCGCGGATATTGCCGTGCTCGACCGGCGCTTGGGCCGAGACCTGCTCCGGCTCGCCGGGCTGGCTGTCCAGGCCGCGCTGCAAGATCTGCTTGACGCATTTGTAGCTGCACTCGCCGTGCGCCCGCGCGCGCTTGGCGGCCGCCTCCAAGCGCTGGCTGCCGTAGTGCTTGCCGAGCCGGATAATCCCCAGGCTGGGCCTGTAGGCCTCGCTCGGGTGTGTCTTGGAAGCCATCAGCTCGCGCACCAGCCGAGCCGTCTCCGGGCCGGCTTTTGCAGCCCACTCGACGATCCGTTCCGGCGGCCAGCCCAAGTGCTCGCGGTGGGCCTTGGGGCGGTGCTGCTCGATGGTGCTGTAGCCGCCCTTGCCGCGCTCGCGGCGGTGCAGCGCCACCCGCTCGCCGCGATGGAACAACTCCACGCTGTGCGCGCTGAGGCGCACGTCGACCTGCTTGCGCAGCAGGCTGGCCGGGGCCGAGTAGTGCCACTTGCGCACCGTCACGTGATGGTCCACGTTGACCCGCGCCGTCAGCCATGCGGCGAATTCGTAGTCGCGCTCCGGCAAGGCCAGCAAAGCCGGCCGCTCCAGGCTGGCGAACACGCTCTGGCGCGAGCCCGCGCGCTTTTGGAACGGCTTGGCGTTGTAGGCCGCCAAGCCCTCCCGCAGCGCCTCGTTCAACTCTGCCAGGCTGCAGCAGCGGCGCTGCTGCCGCAACAGCGGCGTGAGCAACTCCCGCTCCACCCCCAGCACGGCCGCCTCCACGGCCGCTTTGTCACGCGGTTTGCCCGCTCGCGCCGGCAGCACCGCCGCGCCATAGTGTTGCGCCAGTTCGGCGTAGCTGCGGTTGACCTCGGGCTCGTAGCGGTCGGCCACGCTCACGGCCGCCTTCAAGTTGTCCGGCACGAACACGCGCGGCACCCCGCCAAAGAAGCGCAGCGCGTTCACATGCGCCCTCAGGAAACTCTCCAGGTCCTGGCTCCGGCAGGCCTCGGCATAGGTGTACACGCTCAGCCCGAGCACGGCCACGAAGATCTGAGCTTCCCAACTCCCCGACGGCTCGTACACCGTCGCCGTATCGCCGGCGTAGTCAATGAAGAGCTGCTCGCCGGCCATGTGATCGTGGTGCAGCACCACGTCCTGACTCGCGCGCCACTGCTTGTACAGCGCGCAGAACTGACTGTAGCTGTAGCTGCGGCCCGGCTCGCTCGCCGCGCAGTACTCGCTCCAGAGCTGCTCCAGCGTGACGCGCTTGAAGCGGCGCAACTGATCGTGCACATGTGCAAAGTCTGGCTGGCTGTGCCTCGCTGGCCCAGCGGCCGACGGGTACAACTGTGCATACAACTCCGCATCGCTGGCGGCGGGACGGGCCAGCGGCCAGCCCAGCCCGGCTTGGCTGGCCCGTCCCAGCAAGCGCTGGATGGCCGACTGGCTCACCCCGGTGGCGCGGGAGATCTCCCGCTGTGTGTGGCCTGCGTCATGGTGCAGGCGCAGGATTTCCTTGATTGCAAACATGGCGATTGGTAGCCTCGGCATCGCGTGCCCTCCTGTCCTCTATGGGGACAGGAAGACACTTGCACCCGCCATCGTCGCCACGCTCTCGGCACTCGACCCCAAGCTCAGGCCGGTGACCCTTTTCAATCAGAACGGTGACCCTTTTCAATCAGAATACGCAGAAAAACAACACTTGCCGGCGCGCCCGGCCGTCTCGCTGGAGCGCATCGGCAAGCCGGTGCCGTCCAGGCCGAGATACATGGTCGGGGCCGATGGGCCCTCGGCAGGGAAGGCCCCGGCTTGCTCGGCGGCGGCGATCTCGCTGCCGAGCGCCTCGGCGCAGCGCTCGACCTGCTTGGCTTCCACGCGCACGCCGGCCAGTTCGGCGAGCAGCTCGGAGGACTCGGCGAAGCTGACCAGAGCGGCGCTCGCGCCGGTCATGCGCAGCACGCCGGGCGAGAGCGAGCAGCCGTGCAAGCCCAGGCTGTGGTCGCGCGGGCAGCAGCCGTGGCCGCAGGCCGGGCAATGGTAATAGGCGCGCTGGAGGGTGAGCGGGCCCAGCACGCTCTCGAAGGTCTTGGGGCGGCGGCCGGCGTAGCGGGCCGGCCGACCACAGTCGGGGCAGTCTCGCAGCGGGCCGCAGTGGTCGGAGCGGTCGGCGTCGAGGCGCTGCTCGACGGCGCGCGCGGCGAGTTGCAGGGCGCTGCGGCGGACAGCGGTCTCGACGGCCTCGAAGTCGATGGGATCGTCCGGGCGGGTGCCGACGAAGCGGTCGATCTCGGCGCGGATGTCGGGTGCGAAGCTCTGGCTCAGCGTTTTTTTTCGCCTGTTCGGCGGCGTCAGCAGTTTGGGCCATGCGGGCCCGGCAGATTTGCTCGCTGATCTGGACCAGTTCCGCGGACAGGGCCTGGAAGCGGCGGTAGTTGGCAATCTGCTGGCGGGCGGTGTCGACTTGGTCGGGGCGCAGCGAGCGGGTGACGGTCTTGCCGTCGGTCTTGAAGGTGAGCGACCAGTAGGGGCCGTGCAGCTTGCCTCCGGGCGAGCGGCATTGGCAGCCGGGCTTGCCACAGGGGCGGGAGCGAGACGAGAGGGAGCCGGGGCGCATGTCGCCGAGTTCGGCGAGCAGGCGCAAGATGCACAGCTTGCGGTCTTGGAGAGCGGCGAGGGAGAGAGTGAGCACAAGGGCCTCCTATCCTCCAGTATATAGTACTGGAGGAATCCGAAATGCAACCCTATGCCCAATATGAGACTTCGTCTCAGTTCAGCGGGAAATCACGACCATGTCGTGCACCCGACTTTTGTCGTCGGCTTTACAATGCGACTTGGGCTGCCTGATACTTCTGCGCTTTGTGACAGCGACCATGTCGGCGGCCTTGGCGTTGGGCGCGGCCGGCGGTGCCGAGGACCTGCGCAAGATCCGCTCCCTCGAATTGGACCCGGAGCGCTGCTACCGCGTGCGCGACGTCTACTTGGAACGCGAGGACGTCAAGCTCTACTTCACGGACGGACATCTGATCTTTGCCAAGCCCGTGCTGGGGAGGACGATCGCGGCGCTGTTCCTGGCTACCTCGCAGACCGATGTCGGCGAGGTTCTGGTGATTCCGCCTGTGCCGTCCGAACGTCAATCGATGGCGCGGTTTCTCGACGAGACGATTCTCAACGAAAAGTTCCGTAACGCCATGATGTTCTTCACCGACGATACGGAGGCGGCCCTCGACGCGGCGATCAAAAACTCGGCCGCCTACAGCCTCGATGCCGAGGCGGGTGCGCGCATCGCTCCCAGATGGTCCTTCGTCCTGCGCAATCTGCTCGAAGGATCGGCATTGCGGGTGCTCACGGATCTGTATTCGGAGCGGGCGGACCCGGCGGGGTTCTTCGTCGCCGCGGTACGTGGCAACACGCTCGGGCGATTCGACGTGGTGGTGGACCATACCCTGCCAGAACAGGTGCTGGCCGGGCAGCTGGTGCGCTCCCAGGGCCGCGACTACTACGAAGTCTGGAGCCGCTTCGAAGGTCGCTCCGTGCGTTCCGGCCTGAGGCAGCCTAGGCCGGAGCCTGCCCGCTTGGAGGACTACCGCATCGCGACGCGACTCGGTGCCGACCTGCACATGCAGGTGAAAGCCGAGGCAACACTAGCCCTCGAAGATCCGGCAGCCCGTGCTCTGAGCTTCGAGATTTCGGACAAGCTGGCGGTGAGTACGGTGACGGTTGCCGGCGAGCCGGTCGAGTTCCTGCAGCAGTCCCAGACCGTGCCCAGGCATCGCCGTAGCGTGGACGACGCCCTCGCCGTCGTGCTATTGCCGGACTCGCTTGCGAGCGCTGGCCGCTATCCGATCGAATTCGAATACGCGGGCAAGGTGGTGTCCGATGCCGGATCGGGCGTGTACTACGTCGGGGACCGCGGCAACTGGTACCCGCGCGTCGGGTGGGACTACAGCAATTTCGAGCTGACGTTCCGCTACCCGGCCAACCTGGACCTCGTGGCGACCGGCGAGCGCGTCGAGCACGTCACCGACGGTGGCATGACGACTTCGCGCTTTGTCAGCGGAAAGCCGATCCGCTTGGTCGGATTCAATCTTGGCGACTACGTCTCGGCCAGTCGAGCAGTCGAGGGGTATCGCGTCGAGGTTCGCGCGACCCGGAGCGTCGAACGGCGCTTGCAGCCGCCGCGCACGCCGGTCATCATGCCGGCGCCGGTACTGCCCGGACGTCGCCGCAGACAGGCCGCGCCGCCAGTGGTGGTCCTGCCCCCGCCGCGTACAGCCGATCCCTCCGAAGACATCGACCGGATCGCTGACGAGAGTGCCGACGCGTTCCGTTACTTCCTCGGGCTCTTCGGCGAGCCCGCCATGCCGGTGACGGTAGTGTCGCCTGTGCCGGGGGGCTTCGGCCAAGGCTTCCCCGGCCTGGTCTACGCCTCCACCCTGAGCTACTTCGAGAGGGGCGACCGCCCGCTGCGGGACTTGTCCGGGAACGCGCAGCGGTTCTTTGCGGATCTCATGCGACCGCACGAGATCTCCCATCAGTGGTGGGGCAACGTGGTGACATCCCAGATGGACCGCGACACTTGGCTCATGGAAGGGCTGGCCACCTATTCCTCCTTGCTGTGGATCGAGCAACGCAAGGGGATCGCCGAGCGCAACCAGGCGCTCGCCGAGTTCCGGCAGAATCTCCTGCGCAGGGTGGACGGCAAGACCGTCGAGAGCGTCGGCCCGATCATACTCGGGCGGCGCCTGCGGACGTCGAAGCTACCCGAAGCCTACCGCGTCATCGTATACGAGAAGGGTGCTTGGATCATGCACATGCTGCGCGGCATCATCGGGGACGAGAGCTTCTTCGCGATGCTGCGCCAGCTCTGCGAGCAACGCGCGGGCGAGCCGGTCTCCACCGAGCGGTTTCAAGCGCTGGCCGCGAGATTCGTGCCCGATGGCTACGCCGACGCTGACCTGCGCGATTTCTTCGATCAATGGGTCCACGGAACGGGCATCCCGCGCCTGGCGGTCGAATGGGACCAGACCGCCAGCGGCGGGCGTCATCGATTCGAGATGAGCATAACCCAGACCGGCGTTCCCGAGTACTTCCCGCTGCAGGTGCCCGTGGAGGTACATACCTTGCCGGGCCGTTCGCTTGTCAAGATAGTCAGCGTGGGCGACGGTGCGGACCCGTCAAGTGTCTCGATTGTGCTGCGGAATCCAGCCTCTCGGGTCGCGATTGATCCCCAGGTTTCGCTTTTGGCCCAGACGCCTTGACAGCGGTTGAATTCGTGATCCTTCGATGGTGCGCCAGCTCCGTGCCGCCAACAGCAGCACGGACGGCAGCGGGACGCGTGGCCATCACCCGTCGCTTGGCGCCCGCAGCGGTTCGATGCTTCGATGCACGCTTGTTGTCAGGGTACATGCTATTGTGATGAAACGTAAACTAGAGGCGCTTCCGATGCGAACAGCGTGGCGTGTCGGCAAGGAGGCTTGGAGTTGCTAGCGGACGCCGGGCCCAATCGCTGCGGGTCGGACGCCTGACTCAACTTGAGTCGGATGGAGGGTTTCGTGCAGAAATTGCGCAGCAGCCGGGCGTTTCGCGCCTTCTGGAGCAAGCTAAGGGCGATCCAAGACAAGCGATCCGGCCTTCTCATAGCCATCTGCTGTTTGACTCTCGCCATCTTGGGGAGCTTGCAACTCTCGTCGATCGAACGGGTTAACCGTGCCCAGCACGAGCAAGCTTTGGTGGCTGCGCAGAGCTCGTTAAGGGTGCTCAATCGCAGCCTGCGCAGAGAAGTCTCACACCTCCTTACCGTATTTCGCGCCGAGCCTCGCTGGGATCCCGCCGAACGGGCCCAGCGCTTGGCCGAACGTTACTTCGTTTGGCACGAATCTTCCGCCAATGGGCCGGCGATCCACCGCATCCTCCTTTACGATGCGTTAAGCCCGACCCCATCGCGGCTTCAGCAGCTGAAGCTTCCCCAGTCGAGGCTGGAACCGGTCGACTCGGGACAGAGTTACAAGGATCTTGGGGTTCGGCTGCAGTCGACCGTTTCGCGGCATCGCGAGAAGATGGACCCGCAATGGCTGTCGACTTGGCTGTACTACCCTGAATTTTCGGCGTTAGTGCGGCCGGTGGGCACTCTTAGGAAAAAACTTGGCAATGGCCAACCCGAAATGTCATTCGTCGGCTACTTGGTGCTGCAACTGGACCTTGAGTACATCTCTCGGCACATCCTACCACGTCAGTTGGGCATCCACCTGTCCAGCCTGAGGGATGACTTGCAGGTTGACGTGGCGTTCGTAGTAGACGGCCATGTGACGCACCTCTTTAGGCTGGAAGAGGTCGCTGTCCCTGCTAGAGCCAACGCGATTAAATCGACGTCTCGCTACAGGTATGCGCTCGCTGCTGACGGCCATCGGCTAGGCGCGCTTTGGGCAGAGTCGGCGGACCCTCGCCGCCGCATCTTGCTGACGGGGACTTCAGTGCCCCGTCTAGTCGCGAGGGTCGGCGGCGTCCAGCGCGTCGCGCTGCGGTCGGTCTCACCAAATCCCGCCTTGATCGAGTTCGCTCGCTACCGACCCAATCGCAAGCGGAGTCTCGGAGGGCGCGTCGGTGAAGTGCGAATGCTGCCCCTCACGCCCGAGCGCCCGCGGGTGTTCTTGGTTGCGGGGCGCCCGCGTCGGTTGGAGGTCGCTCTCAGACACGCCGATGGTTCCCTGGAAGATGCCTTGGCAGCCCAAGGCAGACGGATCCTAGCGCTGGGAACGGGCCTGTTCCTGCTGGTGGGCGCGGCCATGGCATTGGTTGTCGTCTCGTTGCGGCGTGCGTCGCACTTGGCCAAAGTGCGCTTGGAATTCGCGGCGGCAGTTTCACACGAATTGAGGACCCCGGTTGCAGCCATCCGGGCGATGGGCGACAACATCGCCCATGGCATCCTTGGATCGGGCAAGCAGGCGCTCCGCTATGGCGAGTTGATTCGTGACGAAGCTCGACGCCTGAGCGAGATGACCGAGCAGACACTGAATTTCGTGGCTCTCGACGCGGGTTCAGAACGGTACGAGGTGGTACCCCTCGACGTGTCTGCGGTGCTGGATGAAGCCGTGGCGTATGCGCAGCCGATCGCCGAGCGTGCGGGTTTTGTCCTTGAGCGCGCCGACGGTGCTGACATAGCGCCGGTATTAGCTGACGAGACTGCACTTAGGCAGAGTCTACGGAACTTGTTGAGCAATGCGGTCAAGTACGGCCTCCCGGGGCGATGGGTCAAACTCGAATCAACTACCGCATCCAAGAGCGAGCGGCACGAGGTGGCAATAAGCGTCCACGACCGTGGTCCGGGCATCCCGGCCAATGAACAGCGCAGCATCTTTGAACCCTACTATCGAGCAGTGGGTCCAAATAACTCCAACGTGCCCGGCTCAGGGCTGGGACTGAACCTGGCGAAGCGCATGGTGCATGGCATGGGCGGCCGGCTGACCCTGCGCAGCGTGCCCGGAAAGGGCAGCGTGTTCACCATCCATCTCCCGGTCGCAGGCTGATCGCGAGCTGCTCTCGCCCGGCGCCCATGCGACCCTGGCGCGTTACTACGGCAGGATCGAGTCGTAGCGCAGTTCGCCGCCCTTGATCCGCTGCAGTCCCGTGAATCCCGCCTCCGGTCGGGGGATCGCCTCGCCGTCATGCTCATCGAAGAGCGCCTTCAGTCTCTTCACGACATCCGGATGCGAATCGGCCACATCCCGCTGCTCGGAAGGGTCAGCCTCGAGGTCGAAGAGCATCATGTCCTTGCGAGGATCTCCCGTCAGAACACCCGGATGCCGCGTGGGGTGGGGTTGCTCGAATGGCGCGATGATCGTGGTGCCGTCTGGGCTGCGGAAGTCGAAAGACGCATCGATGTAGCCTTGAATGTTCTCGGGACCCCTAGACGCCCCGGGGGCGTGGACATGGAGCTTCCACTTGCCCGAGCGCACAATGTGAATCTGGCCGCCGGACATCGCGAAGATGGCCTCGTGCGGACTGCGAGCGTCAGGCGACGTCATCAGCGGGAGGATGTCGCGGCCGTCCATCGTGCGGTCGGCGGGAAGCGATGCGCCGGCGAGCCCCGCGAAGGTCGGAAAGATGTCAATCGAGGCGGCAAGCTCATTGGAGACTAGGCCTGCCGGTATGCGGCCCGGCCACCATGCGATGAACGGAACACGGATTCCGCCGTCCCAGGTTCTTCCCTTCATGCCGCGCAAGCCGCCGGTAGATCCGCCCCACGAGGGGCCGTTGTCGGAGGTGAACACGACCAGTGTCTTCCGGTCCAGGTCGAGATCCCTCAGTTTCGCGAGGATCTCGCCAACGGACCAATCCAGCTCGCGAATGGCGTCGGCGTACAAGTCATGGGGGGTGTCGGGCGTGTAGAAGTCCTCCGAGGCAGCGAGCGGCTTGTGGGGCATCGCGTGCGGGAGATACAGGAAGAACGGCTCGTCGGTCTTGGATTCGATAAAGCGCAACGCGCGCTCCGTGTAGCGCTTGGTGAGGGTGCCCTGAACGACCGGGTACTCGACCACCCGGTCTTGCTCGACGAGCTGGACCGGGCGCATGTCGTTCGAGTAGAGGATGCCGAAATAGGAGTCGAAGCCTCGCTTGATCGGGAGGTACTCAGGGATGTGCCCGAGATGCCACTTGCCGATGCAGGTGGTCGCATAGCCATGCTGCTTGAGGGCCTGCGCGACGGTGACCTCGCGGGCCGGCAAGCCATAGTCGTTCACGCCACTGTCCGGAGTAGGATTGCCCACAACGCCATGCCGGAACGGATAGCGGCCTGTGAGAATCGAGGCTCGCGATGGCGCGCAATAGGGCATCGGCACGTAGAAATCGGTGAAGCGCGCTCCCTCCGCAGCCATGCGGTCCAGATGGGGAGTCTGGAAGGAGGGGTGGCCATAGGAGGAGAGGTCTCCGTAGCCGAGATCGTCGGCAAAGATGAGCACAAGGTTTGGCCGATCAGCTCCCTGTACAACGTCTGCCAGAAGAGTCCCGATGCTCAGAAGAAGGACTGCAGAGGAAGCTTTCCCGATCACTTGTGTTCGCTCCGTTTGGTGCCCCCAAGCCAGCGGACCCACCTCTGGACCAAGCCGCCTCCGGCCGACCTCAAGACACGTTGCGGGTGCTGAAGTCCGAGTGCGCTGCCCGCAACTGCGATCCGGGCGGCCTGTCGGGGCCTGGCATCTACGACAAGCAAGCTGAACTGGGGAGCGTTCGTCAAATTATAGAACTCGGCGCGGAACCGAAACTGGCTGCCCTCTGGCGCGTTGAAGTCGTTCTGGACGACAAGGTTGAGCATTGCAGCGACCGCAGCGGAGGGCGGTTCGGAGCTGTTGGCGGCCCGATTCAAGATTGACGACCAAGCGCTAGCGAATCGTCGCGACGATGGCCTATGCTTAGCTGTGGATGCGGATACTTGGAGCAATCATGCACGGCATCCTCGCATGGATCTTGGCCATCGGTGCCGCAGCGATTCCGCTTGGTGCAGCTGCGGCGGAGCCGCCGACCAAGGAAATCAAGGATCTGGCGTTCGCGAAGCGGCCCGCCCAGGCGCGGGACCTGTTTGAAGAGAGCCGTCCGAAGGACCAGGTCCTTGGCGCCGAGTGGCTAGAGGCGATGTCGTGGGTTGGCCGCGCCGGTGCCATCGCTGGCGACTGGAATCAGGCGGCGGACTATTCCGAGCGCACCCTCGAGGGATGCGAAGTTCTCTTGGAAAGCCGAGCCTTGGATGCCGACCCGAACGGTCCCCTGTCGATCGCGACCGGAGCGGCAATCGAGACGCTGGGCAAGTTCTACGATGCGATGGGGGACCGGGGCCAAGCAGTCGCGTTCCTGCGCGAGCGCCGGCAGCAGTATGCCGACACGAGCATCGCGACCAGGCTGAACAAGAATCTGTTGCTCTTGGACTTGGCCGGCAAGCCGATGCCGCCTCTCGATACCAGCGAATGGTTGGGACAGCGGCGATTCGAGGCTGCAGATCTTGCGGACAGCGTGACGCTATTCTTCTTTTGGGCGCATTGGTGTGAAGACTGCGAAGCCCAGAAGCCTGTGCTGCTGCAATTGCAGCGTCGCTTTAGAGGCAAAGGCTTCCGAGTGGTAGCTCCCACGCGGCTGTACGGTTATGTGAAACGAGGTGATGGCGCTAGCCCGGATGTCGAGCGCACCCATATCGAAAAGGGCAGCGTAGCCGATCATCCTTTGCTATCGAAAGTTCCTATACCGATCAGCGCCGAGAACTTCGTCGAGTTTGGAGTCAGCACAACGCCCACGTTGGTGCTGGTAGATCGGCAGGGCGTGGTCCGGCTGTATAACCCAGGCTTCATGGAAGAGGATGCCTTGGCCGAGCGCATAACGAAACTGCTGTAAGCGACACTAGGCTCCTTGGCTCGAGCAGAACCCAGGTCGCGTAACAGTCCTGTGGGTAGTCGGATAGAAACGCTGTAGGCGCCGGTCAACCGCTTCCAGCCCCTCGCATCGGTCGGCCTCTGCGGACGCACGAATATCCGGGAAACCTGACTGCGCCGAGCGCAACAGGCGCTACCACGCGATCGGGAGCGTGCGCGGATCGGGGGTGCAGGTAGTCTCCGCCTTCAAGCGAGGCCTCGATGGCTCGCTCACGGCTCCACGGTGTGGAGCAAAGACTTGCCTTGTAACCCGAGGAGCAGGTTGCGGACCGAGATCTCCGCCATCTGGCGGCGAGTTTCGATCGTTGCGCTTCCGAGGTGCGGCAAGATCGTGACATTGTCCAATCCGAGCAGCGGATGATCCCTGGGTAACGGCTCGGGATCGGTCACGTCCAGCCCGGCACTGGCTATCTGTCCGTCTCGCAACGCCTCGTACAGCGCTTGCGTGTCGACGATGGGCCCGCGGGCGATGTTGATCAGAGTCGCCGTCCGCTTCATCTTCCGCAGAGCCGCTGCGTCGATCAAGTGGTGGGTCGCCTCGGTCAGCGGACACGTCAGCATCACGTAGTCCGCCTGTGCGAGCAGCTCCTCGAAGGATGCGTACTCCGTCCCCAGCTGCGTCTCGGCATCTGCGCGCCTGCGACGGTTGTGGTAGATCACGCGCATGTCAAAGCCCCGCGCCCGGCGAGCGACTTGCGCGCCGATGTTTCCCAGGCCGATGATTCCCAGCGTGCTGGAATGGGCCTCGCGCCCGAGCATGTAGCCCGGGTCATAGCGCAGGAATTCGGGCGAGCGGGCATAGCGGTCGCCCTCCACCACGCGCCGCGCCGCGGCTAGTAGCAGCGCAAGGCCGGTGTCGGCTGTCGCGCCGTCCAAGATGTTCGGCGTGTTGCCGACGGGGATGTCTCGATCATGGGCATCGGCAACGTTGATGTGATCTACGCCGACTCCGTAGTTGCTGATCACCCGGACGCCGGGAAGCCCGTCGAGCATGGACCCGTCCACGAGGGGGTGTCCGTATGTGTAGATGCCGTCGACCGGCGGCGGGACGTCACCTGCGGACGAAGGCCACGGCAGGAATTCGATGTCGGCCCCCGCGAATCCCATGACGGTCTCGTCCAGCGGGCCGTCTGCGATCACACGGAAGCGAGCCACGGGAAAGGGATATTGTAGGACGCCCCGGCCGGTCCGTTCAGGGCCTCGTCCAGTGCGTGACGCCATCGACCAGGACGCGGCTCACCCTGCCTTCCAGCGCCATGTAGTGCAGGTGTGAGAGCGATTCGGCCATTGCGAAGCGGCGGTCCAAGAGATTGCGATCCTCTCCCCAGATCTGTCCGGCGACTGCGTACGCATGTTTCGGCTCGCTGTCCAGCGTCTCCGCGATGCTGTCGCAGCGATTCCGGTGGTGCTGACGAGTGTTCTCGATCCACTCGCGGTGGCCTTCGAACGGTCTGCCGTGCGACGGGACGACGCGGCCCACCTCCAGCCGGTGGAGCGAGCTCAGCGTCTGGAAGTAATCGCCCAGCGGATCATCTTGATAGAACCAGTGCACACCGATGTTGGGCGTGACGGCCGGCAAGATGGCGTCGGCGGAGAACAGCACTTTCTGCTCGCGGCAGTGGAAACAGAGCTGGGACGGGGAATGGCCCGGCGCCGGGATCGCTTCCAAGGTGCCGCCATCGAACTCGATCCGCTCGCCGTCCGCGATCCCTCCGTCAACGTCGATCCGCTCGCTGGTGTGCGATCCGGCCGCCGCCGCGCGGCGCATCTCTTCCACGTGCTCAAGGGGCACTCCGTGGTCGAGCAAGAACGCCGCCGCTTCGGCGAAGTACTTGCGATGCGGGCCTAGCGGCCTGACGAGGTCGGCTTCTCCGAACGGCATTCGCACAGGCGCGGCGCAGCGTCGGCGCAGCTCGGCGGCAGCCCCGATGTGGTCAGGGTGCAAGTGACTGACCAGAATCTCCCGAATCGATCCCCAACCTGCGCCGACGGTTGCCAGCGACGCTTCCAGCGACTGCAGCGACTCGTCGGTGCGGATACCGCTATCTAGCAAGAAGTAGCCGTCTCCGCGCTTGAACAAGAACACGTTGACGCTGGCCAGCGTCCACGGCAGGGGCAGGCGAATCTGCCATGCGCCGTCAGCTGCGGGCCAGATCTTTGGCGGGGAAAGTTGCGAAGCCAAGGTGCGGAGGGGTGTCCGCGGCGGCCCCACGGAAGTCCTATCTTATCAGCGGGTGTTCCGCGCTATGGTGATACTTTGGCTGTCGCCCGAGCTGGATGCAAGCGTTTCTGAAACTGCTGGTCTGTGTCGTGGCGGCGTTGGCCGGGATCGCGCACGGCCAGACGCCGCAGAACGACGCGCTTCGATGCCGTTCCGCGACCCTCCGGCCCGGCCTCGATTTCGATTTCCGTTTTGTCGCAGGCCACTGGTTCAGCCTGCCGGTCAAGCAGTTCTGGCAACGCGAGGTGGACCTGCGGGTTGTCATGCAGGTCGAGCCCATCAACGGCACTCCCGGCGAAATGAAGCGCGTGGCACACCGCCTCCAGGCCACGCAGCCCGTTCCTCTAGGGGTCTCCGGAGAGTTCAACTTCCCCAGCGCGGTATCGCTCGGCATCGGAGAATACCGCAGCAGTTGGCGCATTAGTGATGGCGATGGAAGATCGTGCCAGGGAACCAGGGTGCTCAAGGCCAAGCTGTCGCGCAAAGAGCGCGGCATAGACGTAACGCTCAAGCCGGGCGAGATCGTGGACACGGCGATGCACATGTTTCGCAACGAAGAGGCGATCGAGCGGCCGCATCTGAGATCTGCGCGCAGATTGAAGATCTTCATCAGTTTGGACGTGCTCGGCCGCCGAGGCCGCGTCGCCCGGACCCGCTTGGTCCACATCCTGCCCCACATCGCCGCGCTGCGACAGCTCGGGCGCAGCCAGAGCTTCAACGAGTTCTCGGTCGTGGCGTTCAGTTTCGAGGACCAGCGCATCGTGGCCCGCCAGGACTACCGGTCCACCATCGACTTTTCTCCGCTGACCAAGATGATCCAGCAGCTGCGGCCCGATGCCGTCGATTACCGCGACCTCATGCGGGGAAGCGAGATGTCGTTCTTCGCAGAAATGCTGGCCGAAGAACTGCGGTTGTCCGAGATTCCCGATGGCGTGGTCTTCATCGGTCATGAGATGAACTTCGGCAAGCGGCTGCCGGCCCATGTCTTGGCTGGCTACCGCGAACTGGGTATACCGGTAGCGTTCTTTGACGGCTCGCGCTTCGCCTGGACCGGGGCCATGGGCAAGTTCGTGCGTGCCATGGATGGTCGAGAGTTCGCGCTGCGCAGGCCATCCGATTTGGCCAAGGCGATTTCAGGCTTTGAGTCGCGCGTGCAGGCATTGAGACCGCAATAGCGCCGGGCCCGATGCGGGTAGAGAACATGCGAGCGGGATCGAGGCGAGTCCGTGGCGGGCCGAGCGCGAACGAGCCCCCAGCCGGGCAGGTGCGGCGATGAGCGCGCTGCAGCGCCGTGACTTCTTGGCGTGGCTGACGGTCGGTGCCGCGTTCCGACCGAGTCCGCTGCCGGCAGCGGAGGAGTTCCCCGTGCAGTTCCGCGAGCCCGGACCTTGCGGCGACCTGCGCGGCCTGGTCGATCCTGCCGGCGACACCTTCGAGCTGGAAGCGCGCGGAATGAGAATCGAGCGGGCTCTGGCTGCGATGCTGCCCGACGGCGAGCTGCCGCTGGCCCAAGGCTTTCGCGGCCCGTCCCCGATGCCTCTGGAATACGTCGGGGAAGGGCAGCTGCTCCAGGCGCGCTTCGGCCCGGGACCGGAAGGCTTTGCGGCCGGCCTGCGGCGCTGGGCAGCGGCGCTGGGCGAGGTGCGGCGAGCCGGATTTCACGCCCTCCCCGACGACGTTGTGCGATTCGAGGTCGCCTCGGAAACCGCAGGCGGCCTAGAGTATCGCGTCGGCCAGTGGCGCATGGCTTGGACGGGCGACCGGCTCTCCGGGTTCGAGCCGATCGCCGAAACCGTCACGAAGTCGCCGCGGCCCTTGTTCGCCGACGTCACGGCGGAACTCTTCGGCCACCTCGACTCGTTTCGCGATCAGCTTGCCAAGGGGGTTCCCTACTGGCGCTCGAGGCTCGATCCGGCCTCCGGCATCGGAATCTACGGCAACCAAGGTGTCGCGGTCGGCGATATCGACGGTGACGGCTGGGACGAGCTGTACGTGTGCCAGCCGGGCGGCTTGCCCAACCGGCTCTACAGCCGGGGGGCGGACGGGACCTGGGCCGACATCACGGACGAAGCGGGCGTCGGGGTGCTGGACAACACCGCCCAAGCGCTGTTCGTGGACCTGCGGAACCTGGGGTTCCAGGACTTGGTCGTGCTCACATCCGCCGGGCCGCTGCTGTTCCTCAACGACGGCTCGGGCCGATTTCGCTTCCGCGAGAACGCCTTCCGGTTCGACCAGCGGGCCCAGGGCACGTTCGCAAGCATGGCCGCAGCCGACTATGATCGCGACGGCAAGCTGGACCTGTACCTGTGCTCGTATCTGTATTTCCAGAGCGAGGATCAGTACCGCTATCCCTCGCCCTATCACGACGCGCAGAACGGGCCGCCGAACTTCTTGTTCCGCAACGAGCTGCAAAGCGACGGGGAAGGCGCCTTCGTCGACGTGACGGCGGAGTCGGGATTCGGCGAGAACAATGACCGCTACAGCTTCGCCGCCGCATGGTGCGACTACGACGAGGACGGCTGGCCCGAACTCTACGTTGCCAACGACTTTGGCCGGAATAATCTCTACAAGTACTCGGACGGACGCTTCCGGGACATCGCCGAGGAGAAGGGCGTGCAGGACGTCGGCCCGGGCATGAGCGCGGCTTGGTTCGACTACGACGGCGACGGGCGCTTGGACCTGTATGTCACGAACATGTGGACCGCCGCGGGACAGCGCGTGGCTCGCGATGCGGAGTTCGGGCCGGTCCGGGACGGTGCCCCGCCGGAAGCGTTCCACGGTCACACGAAAGGCAATTCGCTGTACCGCAATCTAGGCGGAGGATCGTTCGAGTACAGCGCGGAGAGGGAAGGGGTGGAGATGGGGCGCTGGTCGTGGGCCGGCGACGGATTCGACTTCGACCTGGACGGAACCCCCGAGATTCTCGTGACCGCGGGGATGATCACGCATTCGCCGGACAAGGACCTGTGCAGCTTTTTCTGGCGCCGGGTCGTGGCGCAATCGGCTTCGGACACAAAGCCCGTGCCGGACTACGAGACAGGCTGGAACTGTCTCAATCAAATGGTCCGCGAGGACTTTAGCTGGAACGGCAACGAGCCCAACGTCTTCTATGCCCGGCGCGACGGCCGGTACCGCGATTTTTCCGGGATTTCCGGGCTCGACCTGCCTGCTGACAGCCGGGCTTTTGCCGTGACCGACCTCAGCGGCGATGGCCGCCCTGACTTGTTGCTCAAGAGCCGGCTCGGGCTGCAGCTGCGGGCCTTCCACAACGAGTCGGCCGGGAATCGCAAGCCCTTGGTGGTCGAACTGGAGGGCACTCGCTCCAACCGCGACGCGATCGGGGCGATCGTCAAGGTGGAGACCGACGGCGGGACCCGCGCGCAGTCGCTGTCGGCCGGGTCCGGGTACATTTCCCAGCACACCAAGCGCCTCTCGTTCGGACTGGGCCAGCAAGAGGTCGCCCGCAGGGTGACCGTTCGGTGGCCGTCGGGAGACGAGCAGGCCTTTGAGAACCTGGCGACGGGATATCGCTACCGCATTCGCGAAGGCGAGCCCGAGCCCCAGGCTACTCCCTTGGCGGCCGCTAGCGTTCCGGCAGAGCCCGTCCAGCCGCTTCAGGCCGACAACCGCCTCGTGTTCGAGCCGACCTGGCTGATGGATCCCGTGCCCCTGCCTGAGCCCGCCGAGCCAGGCTTTCTGATCCTGACCGATGGCGGACTGCCGAAAGCTCCTTCGACGGTGCCGTTCCAAGTCGTGGACTTGAGCGTTGCGCCGCCGGATCGAGCCGCCGCTTTCGCGATATTCAGGAGGTATCTGTTCGACTACCGGACCGGGCTCCGGCTGCCGCTGGTGATGCTGGTCGACTCCCAGAGCAAGGTTCACAAGGTCTATCCCGGCTTGCCGGACGAGGAGGAACTCCGCAGCGATCGCGAGAGCCTTCTCGCCCGCATCCGCGATGTGGGCCTGCCGTTCGAAGGGCGCTATTACGTGACTTCTGGCACGAGGAACCACTTCCGCATGGGGTCGGCTTTCTTGCAGGCGGGGTATCCGGCTCTCTCCCTGCCGTATCTGCGCGAAGCGGCAATGGCCCCCGGGGGCAACTTCAAGGCATGGCTCGCGATCGGGCAGATCGAACTTCAGGCGGGCAATCTCGCCGAATCCGAGAGTTGGCTCGAGCGGGCTGCGTCACTGAACAGTGAATCGCCCCAGGTTTGGAACAACCTAGGCGGCCTGGCCATGGCCCGCGAGGACTTCTTGGCTGCCTCGGAGCACTTTCAACGCGCCCTGGACCTCAATGCGGATCTTCCGTACGCACTGGTTAACGCGGCCCAGGCACGGAGCCGCCTCGGCGATTCGCCCGAGGCGGAGAGGTTGCTGCGCCGGGCCTTGGAGCTGGACGCCACTGACTCGGAAGCGGCCAACCAGCTCGGCCTTGTCTTGGCCAAGCAGGGGCGGCTGCACGACGCTCGCACCTACTTCCAGCGGGCGATCGAGAACCAGCGCGATCACATCGAAGCCATCAACAACCTCGCGATCCTGTACGTCCAGCTTGGACAGGTCGGCGACGCCATCGCCGCCCTCCGCTTCGGGATCGAGCAAGCGCCGGACTTCGCTACGTCGTATATGAACTTGGCGCGTCTGCACGCCGACCGGGGCGACTACGAGAGTTCGAGGCAAGCGCTGCGGCAACTGTTGGAGCGCAGCCCCGAACACGCTGCCGCAAGGCAGGCGCTCTTGCAATTGCAGGGCCGCTGAGCCCCTGCGAGCACCGGGCTAAGCGCCGACGAGACTCCGCCACCAACTGCTCGAGGAGCCGTCCGGCGCGGTCCAGCCGGGATTCTCTTGGACGTTGACCCAGACGTGCACGTGGGGCGACCCGCGAAAATACCAGATCATCGTCGGGCTTTCCAGCTTCCAAACGTCCCACACCCCGTCGTTGCCGAGGTCCATGTTCTGATAGAAGGCCATCGTCAGCCCTTCCACGCCTCCGGCCGCCTCGATATGACGCATGGCCTCGTCCCGGTCGCGCGTGCGGAACGGCGAGAGCAGGTCATCCAGGGTGTGGCTCACCAACTGGCGCTGGTCCGCGGACATCTCCGACACAGGCAAGCCGTCCGGGGAGGCAGATGGCACGGCCGTGTGCACGCTGCGCTCCCGCGGCGCCCTGGGCTGCAAGGCCAGCGCCCGCTGCTTGCCATCGAGAGCCTGGAATACTTCGTTGGCCTGCTGTGCCTGAAACCAGTACACGTTATTTGGGTGCGTCGGCTTCTCGTAGAAGCTCTCGCCTTCATGGCCGTAGAAGATCGGTCCGCCGAAGGCGGCGCCTTCCACCGAATCCCCGTCGCAGCGGGCCGTGCAGTGCCGGCCGGTGATGACAAACTCGAACTTTCCCGAGCCCGGCGTTCCGAACAGTGCCACGGACAGGTTGCGCACGCTGCCGAAGTCGTCTCTGATGTGCTTCTTGAGCGAGTCGGCAAACTCCGGTGCGTGCAGGTCCATGAAGATCTGCTCGATCAGCGCCTGCTGGTCGGGGTTGAAGAATCGGCCCACCCGAGCGTCGGTGATGTGCCAGTTGTTCTCTACCCGCGAGCGCAGCGGGCTGTCGAACGGCAGAACCACCGTCTCGGCCTGTGCCGGCGTGAGGCTCTCGTGCAGCTGAGCGACCAGAGTCTCCGGTGTCGCAGGCGCGCCGACGGCGACGCCCGCTCCCAGTGCCGAGCTCGCGAAGGCGGCCGTACCCAAGAATTCACGCCGATTCAAGTCGCTGTGGGTCTTCATTGCTGCTGTAAACAATGGCTAGCCCAATGCGGCGTTGGTTACCCCGCACGGCGCCTTGATGCGCGGTCAAGCGCTCCGCAGGCCCGTGCCGTCGCGCCGTGGCAGAAAAAGCGCCAGGCGGTACGATGTTGACCTCAGGCGAGAGGTCCGTGCCCGTGTCGGCGATGGTGCTGTCGGAATGAGCAGGACCGTCGCCGGAAAGTCTGCCGGCTGGTTCGAGAATACCCGCTGAAGGAATGACCGAAACAGTCTCGATTCCGATGTGGTTGGCGGCCACCTTGGCCGCGCTGTCTGTGTGGGCCGTGCTCGACCGGATCCTCGTCCCGTGCGTCCGCAGCTTGATTCGCGGTCGGGTCAACCGCATGGTCGACCAACTCAATACACGCCTTCAACTCGGCATACCTGCGTTTCACCGCACGAAGAGGCGGGTGCTGATCGACAGGCTGACGAATGACCCTGCCGTGCAGGAGGCGCTAGCCGCCCGCTCCCGGGAAACGGGACAGTCCCGCGACGCCCTGTCCCGCGAGGTCGAGGGCTACGCCCGCGAGATCGTGCCGTCTTTCAACGCCTATGCCTACTTCCGGATCGCATATCGCGTGGCGCACCGGACCGCGCAGCTGCTGTATCGCATGAGATTGGGCTATGCCGACGACGTGGCGCTTGCGAAGATCGAACCCGACGCCAGCATCGTGTTCGTGATGAACCATCGCAGCAACATGGACTACGTGATGGTCGCTTACATGGTTGCGAACAGGACCGCGCTCAGCTACGCGGTTGGCGAGTGGGCGCGGATCTGGCCGCTAGCGGCGCTGATTCGCTCGCTCGGCGCATACTTCGTGCGCCGCCAGTCCGGCAACCAGCTCTACCGCCGGGTGCTGGCGCGCTACGTGCAGATGGCGACCGAGGGAGGGGTTGTGCAGGCCGTCTATCCGGAAGGCGGGCTTAGCCGCGACGGCCGGCTGCGCGAACCCAAGCTCGGCCTGATCTCCTACATCTTGTCGGCGTTCGATCCTGACGGCCGCCGGGATCTGGTCTTCATTCCTGTCGGGCTCAACTATGACCGCGTCCTTGAGGACCGCTCGCTCCTAGAGGACCTTGAATCAGGAACGGCCCCGCGGGGCAGAGTGCGTGTTTCAATCAACTTTCTCCGTTTCGTCGCGAAGAACGTCGGCTTGATGCTGCGAGGCGGCTGGTACCGGTTCGGCTACGCCTGCGTGAACTTCGGATCGCCAGTTTCGATGCGAGAGTACGCCCGGGCGCGAGGGGTCGACTTCCGCGCGCTGGATGCCGCGTCCCGCACCGCGGCGGTGCAGCAGATCGGCGACGAGCTGCTTCAAGCGGTGGCTGCAGCGATCCCGGTCCTGCCGGTTCCGTTGGTTGCCACGGTATTCGTGCGGCAGCCGGGCGAGCGGCTCAGCGGACTCGAGATCAAAGCGCACGTGCAGAGCCTCATTGACGAAGCCCAGCAGTCCGGCGCCTATGTCCACATTCCCCGGGCCGACCGCGAATACGCGATCACGGTCGGACTGCGCACGCTCCTGCTGCGGCACCTTGTCGACGAGCAGGACGGCCTCTACAGCGCTCGCGCCGATGCCGAGCGCGCTCTGCGCTACTACGCGAACTCGATCGAGCAATTCCTCAGCGGACGGGGTGGGGGGCCAACTGTGAGCGCAGGGGAGGCTGGCTCGGCGCCCTAGCTCCACTCCATCGGCCCGGGATCGGCTACAAGCTCAACTCCCATCCCTTGCGGAACTGGGGCTTGACCCACTGGTTCGCCTCTTCGTTGTTGCTGAACTTGCCGGCCTCGTTGTCCCACATGAGCTTCCCCTCGAAATGCGCGGCGGCTGCTCCGAGCACCAGCCACTCCGTGAAGGGCGCGGCCAGATCAAAGTTGGAGCAAGCCGCCGACCCGCCCTTGGACGCGCGGATCCAGTCGTGCACGTGGGCGGTAGTGTTACTGCCAGTAGAAGCCCCGGGGGAACGTGACAGGTACGCGGGCGGCAGCTCGTAGTCGGCCCACCTAGAGCCAGGCAGCAATCCGACACCCTCGCCGCGGCCGTTGGTGCCGAGGTGCCCCTTGGAGCCCACGAAGATGCAGTTGTAGCCGCTGGTGTCCGGCGACCCTGGGAATCCCGTGCGCCTGCCACCACGCGGCCCGACTTGCGGCCCTTCCCCGGCGATCTTGCGGGCCTGAGCCGCGGTCATGCCTTCCGGCAGATAGGCGTCTCCGTTGGTGTTGTACCAGTAGACAGACACCGGCGGCATGTTGCGCCGCGCCGCGAAATCGTACCGCAGCGTGAGCTTGTCCGGGAACGTGAACGGAGGCGAGGAATCCTTCTGGACGCACTCGACGCTGAGCAGGTTCTCCGGCCCCAGTTGCAGCCCCCAGTTCGCTGGCCCCAGGATGTGAATGCCCCAGTCGCCGATCAGGCCGGAGCCGAAGTCGTGGAAGCCGCGCCAGTTGAATGGCAGATAGAAGCCGAATTTCGACGTGTCGAACCCGCCTCCGCCCGGCCGCCGAGGGCCTGCGTCCCTACCCGCCTCGCCCTGCGCGCGCCTCGCGGGCGGTCGCGGAATCCGCACGCGGCCCAGTCTGTCGCCACGGGCGCTCGCGAACTGCCGATAGTCTTCATCGCCGGCCGCGAACGGGCGCTCGGCAGCGCCGCCGAGCCAAAGATCCCAGTCCAAAGTCTCCGGCACCGGGCTGGGAGCCGCATAGCTGCGCATGCCCTGTGGCCAGATCGCGGGACGGATCCAGGCATGCACCTCGGTCACGTCTCCGATCTCGCCGGACCATAGGATCTCGCACGCAACGCGCGTTGCGTCGTGGGAGTAGCCCTGATTGCCCATCTGGGTCGCCACGCCGTACTTCGCGGCAGCCTCTTTGAGAAAGCGTGCCTCCCAGGCCGTGCGGGTGAGCGGCTTCTCGACGTAGACGTGCTTGCCAGCCTGCATGCAGGCGAGTGCGCAAGCGGCATGCATGTGGTCGGGAGTGCCGACCACGACGCCGTCGATGTCCTTGCCGGACTTGTCGAGCATGGCCCGGTAGTCCTTGTAATGCGCGGCTTTCGGCCAGTACGCGAACCCCTCGGCCCCGCGGTCCCAGTCCACGTCGGCGAGGGCGACGACATTCTGCGTCTCGCAGTGCGTCAATACGAGGGCCGGCCTGCCGCCGGCGCCGATGGAGGCTATGTTGAGCTTTTCGTTCGGAGACTTGTACCCCAACGCTTTGAGCGACGGGACAGCCCCGTAGCCGCCGCTTGGAACCGCTCCTGCCAAGAGGCTGCCAAAGAAGAAATGACGTCTCGAAATTCCCTGTGCCATCTGTGAGTTCCCCATACCTTTAGTGCGCGTGTCGACCCAACCCCCCGGGTTGCATCCATGATCGCGCATTCGCCTGCGGGGGGCGATTTCTGGTGCCCGACCGTGGGCGAACAATGCGTCACCTATCTGCTTTCGACGCAGGGCTGAGGCGACTTGAATGCTCTAGGGTGCCCGCCCGAGAGAGATGTTCAGTAAGAGCGGCTATGTCCTCCGTGCCGATTCCGCAGCAGCCGCCCACGAAGCTGGCGCCTCGCTCGATGAAGCGCTCCGTCGCGAGCACGAACTGTTTGGTTTCGAAATCTGTCCGCGCCTGCACCGAGACTGCGCCGTCCAAGGTGAAGCCCTTCGGCACGTTGAAGCGATTCGGGTAGCCGCCCGTGGGCAGATCGGTCAACTGTCTGATCTGCTCGATTCCGGCCTCGATCGCATCCGAATGGGTGCAGTTGAAGAGGAAGCCCGCTAGCGGCAGGTCCGCCAGCGCCGCATGCGCTTCTTGGATGCTCTCGCCGCTGCGCAGGCCCGTTCCGGGCTCTTCGTCGAGCGTCCAGGCCACGTATACCGGGAGGCTTCGGGAGACTCCCGCCGCCAGAGCTGCCTCGGCGGCATTGCGCGATTCGCGGATGCAGGACATGGTCTCGCACAGGAACAGGTCCACGTGCGGTTCTAACGCCCGTGCCAGCGCGGCGTAGATCGGCCGCGCCTCCGAATCGTCGATCACGAGGTCCGGCCGGTAGCTCTCATCCAGCGGCGGCAGGCTGCCCGCGACTTGGACAGGTTCCGCCGATCCGTCCGCAGCCTCCCGAGCAAGTTGGCCGGAAAGCCCTGCAAGCTCGGCATAGCGGTGGGCTTCGCCCGTCTTGCCCAGATAGCTGGGAACGCACGAATAGCTGTTCGTTGTAATGATGCGGGCACCGGCCGCGATATAGTCCCGGTGAACCTCTGCCACAATCCCGGGAGCTTCGAGCAGTGCCTTCGCCGACCATAGACCGGATCGCAGCGCTGCGCCCCTGCGGATGAGTTCGCGGCCCATCCCACCGTCCATGACCGTGACCATTGCGTAGCCAAGCGTATCACGCCGGGGGGGGGCGCTTCGGTCACGATGGCCTCGCCATCTCGCGCGGCAATTAGTTCAGAATCGCCGAGTACACGAGAGCCGCGAACTTCTCCCGGAGCTTGAGGTCGCCGCCGGGGCGCACTTGCACCATCAGGATCCCGATGAGTTGTTCGCTGGGGTCGATCCAGAAGACGGTGCCTTGGGACCCGCCCCAGTAGTAGGACCCCTCCGAATACGGGTAGTCCAGCTTGCCGCGGTCCGTCACGACGGCGACTCCGAGGCCGTAACCCAGCCCGGGCCTGAAGTCCGTTCCTTGCTCTAGGTGATTCTGCGCCATCCAGCTCACCGTTCGCGGCCCCAGCAAGCGCTTGTTGTGCAGCGTCCCGCCGTCGAGCAGCATCTGGCAGAAGCGCCAATAGTCTGCCGCCGTCGTATGCAGGCCGCTCGCTCCAGCGATGAACGTCTTTGACTTGCCGGCTTCGGGCGGTTCCCGCGACACCCGGGCGGGATCGTCCTTGCCATTCACGACCAACAGTGCCCGGCGGTCCTGTTTGCTGGCGGGCGGCCAATAGTGGGTATCCGCCATCCCCAGCGGATCGAAGACCCGCTCTTGGAGCAACGCATCCAATCCTTGGCCAGACAAGCGCTCCACGAGGTATCCCAGCACGTCCAGCGAATCGCCGTAGATCCACCGCGATCCGGGCTCGGCTTGCAGCGGAAGCTGCGAGAACTCCTTCATGTAGGCATTCATGGTCGGGAAGGCGTACGTTTCAGCCCGACCGCGAGGGTCGCGCACGCCGGACGTGTGCGTGAAAAGGTGCCGGATCGTCATGGTCCGCTTGGCCGGCGTCAGGCCGCCTGCGTCATCGGCAATCATGGGATCGGCAAACTCCGGCAAGTGCTTGGGCACTGGCTCCCCGAGCGTGAACCGACCCTCCTCCAGCAGCATCAGCGCCGCCGCAGCCGTGATCGGTTTCGTCATCGAGGCGATGTCGAACAGCGCGTCGAGCGGCATGGCGTCGGACACGTCCATGCCCTTGGTGCCGGTCGCCCGGTGATGCACCACCTTGCCGTGCCGCGAAACGAGGGTCACGAATCCCGCAGCCCGCTTCGCCCCCACCATTTCGTCCAGCCAGAGGTTGACTCTTTCGAGTCGTGCCGAAGACATCCAGACTGATTCCGGGTCGGCTGTGGGCAACTCGGCGGCTGGGGCAACCAGTGCAACGGCTGCGATCAGGGTGGTCGGCAGGATTTGGCGGAGCATAGCGTTTGGCAGCATAGGATCGGTCTGTGCCGCGCCTATCCTACCAAGCTGTTCCCGCTACCCCGCTAGCAACCCGGCACGGTTGATACGGGCGCCGAGTGTAGAGTGAATTCAGCATGACTAGGCAGGCTTCAGCGGCTATCCAGGCAGACATCGACCACTTCATGCATGGCCTTCGCCGGAGGAATCCGGGCGAGGGAGAGTTCCATCAAGCGGTCGAGGAGTTCGCCGAGTCGATCATTCCGTTCTGCCGCGAGAACCCGGAATACGGGAAGGACCAGATACTGGAACGGATGACCGAGCCCGACCGGGTGGTCATGTTCCGCGTGACCTGGGAGGACCGGCACGGCAACTTCCGGGCAAACCGCGCCTGGCGCGTGCAGTTCAACAATTCGATCGGGCCGTACAAGGGCGGGATGCGGTTCCACCCGTCCGTGACGCTGAGCGTTCTGAAGTTCCTGGGGTTCGAGCAGGTCCTGAAGAACAGCCTGACGACGCTGCCCATGGGAGGGGGCAAAGGGGGGTCGAACTTCAACCCGAAGGGCAAGACTGACCGCGAGGTGATGCGTTTCTGCCACTCGCTCATGGTGGAACTCTCGCGGCACATCGGCGAGGACACCGATGTGCCGGCCGGAGACATCGGAGTCGGGGAGCGGGAGATCAGCTACATGTTCGGGATGTACAAGCGCCTCGCCAACCGCTTCACAGGCACGTTGACGGGCAAAGGGCTGGCGTTTGGCGGGAGTCTGGTCCGCACCGAGGCCACAGGCTACGGCAGCGTCTATTTCATGCGCGAGATGCTGGCCACTCGCGGCGACGGAATCAAGGGCAAGACCGCCGTCGTGTCCGGCTCGGGCAACGTCGCCCTCCACACCATCGAGAAGCTGACGCAGCTGGGCGCCAAGGTCGTGACCGCTTCCGATTCGGGCGGGTTCGTCCACGACCCCGACGGGATCGGTGCCGAGAAGCTCGAATGGCTGAAGGAACTCAAGACTGCCCGGCGCGGCCGGATCCGGGAATATGCCGAGGAGTTCGGCTGTGATTTCTACGAGCGGGAGCGTCCTTGGAGTGTTCCGTGCGACTTGGCGTTTCCTTCCGCGACCCAGAACGAGCTCCGCGGAGCGGATGCCAAGGCCCTGCTGGGAAACGGCGTGGTCGGAGTCTCCGAGGGGGCCAACATGCCCACGGACCATGACGGCATGCAGCAGTTCCTGGATGCCCGCATCCTGTTCGGACCCGCCAAGGCGGCTAACGCGGGCGGCGTCGCGGTTTCGGGTCTGGAGCAGAGCCAGAACGCGCTACGGATCTCTTGGTCCAGGGAGCAGGTGAACGAGCACCTCGACCGCATCATGAAGAACATCCATGGCCAGTGCGTGCAGCACGGGCAGGAAGAGGGCTGGGTCAACTACGTTCGGGGCGCGAATGTTGGGGGCTTCGTGAAAATCGCGGACGCAATGTTGGCTTACGGAGCCGTCTAGCGCGTATTGGAGAGGCGCGTATCCGAGCTGGCGAGAGTACGCGAGGCCGTCCCCGGCCTGAAGCCTCACCGGTTCGATGCAAGACCCGGCGTGCCCCACTGTCCGCCGAACACGAACTCGTCTAGCGGACGGCGCGTCCTCGGGCGTTCGTCTCTGGCGAGCAGGCTGGAGTCGCCCGCGCCGGACTCGGCCCGGTATCCGAGCGCGAGCGCGGTGACAGCCTCGAATCCCTCGGGAATCCCGAACACCTCCCGGGCCTTGTCGGGCATCAGTCCGGCCATCTGATGCACGTAGATCCCGCGGCTCGTCGCCTCGAGGCTGAGGCTCGCCGAGGCCAGCCCGAGGTCGTGGTGGGCTACGCGGTTGGGCTTGTCGTTGCGGGAGAAGGTCTGGCGGATGCACCCCAGGGCGAGCGTGGGGGCCTCCTTTGCCCAGGTCCGGTTGCCTTCCAGCAGGCAACTCAGGATTCTCCCGAAGTCATCTGTTCGGTCGCGGGTTGCGACGATATACCGCCACGGTTGCTCGTTAAACGAGGAAGCGGCCCAGCGGGCCGCCTCGAAGATGGATCGCAAGTCTGCTTGCGGCACCGGCCGGTTCGAATAGCTGTAGGGGCTCCAGCGCTCGGAGATCAACTCGTGGATTGGATGGTCGGGAGAGGCGCTCTTGGACATGTCCCCAGTCTAGGGTCAGCAAGCACCGTCGCTCGGACCAAGAGGCAGGGACGAGTTTTGCCAGGGCGTCCCGACCCGCGCCGGCGGAGCGGGCAAGTCTGAGCCGCGGCTCGTTCCGGATTCCGGGCGCTGCATCTGGACGGCCGCATGCTCGCTGAGCAAGCTAGACTAGAAGTTACGAACGATCGCACTGCGCGAGATTTGCGCGCTTGCGGCTCGGTGCCCCCGCGAGGGCAGGTCACGTTCGGCGCCCAAGCGGTTCCCATGCCTGAGAACACCATTCGCCTCGAGGTCGCAGTCCCGGACAGGCTCGTGCTGGACGAGGATACCGTCTCGGTCCAGTTGCCCCTCGCCACCGGCTATGCCGGTGTGCTGCCCGGACACGCGCCGTTTCTGGCTGAAGTCGGTACTGGCGTATTGACATACGCCGTGGCGCGAGGCGGGGAAGAGCACTTGGCCATCGATGGCGGGGCGGTGGAGATTCTGCCCGATCGCGTCCGCGTCCTTGCCGAGAAGGCGGAACGCTCCGACGAGATCGACACCGAGCGTGCCCGCCAAGCGCTGGAACGCGCCGACGAGCGCCTGAAGTTGTCCTCGTTCGAGATTGATGTGGATCGTGCTCAGAAGGCCCTAGCTAGGGCCAAGGCACGGATTGCAATAGCCAAGCGGCAGTGACCTTGTCCTAGGCCGTACTTACCGGCCAGCCGCAAGCGTCCGAATATGGGTCAGGCGTCCTCGGCGACGCATTCGTTGACCAGCACGCCGACACCTTCGATCCCCACCTTGCAGACATCGCCCGGCTTGAGATACACCGGCGGCTTGCGGGCCATGCCGACGCCCGGCGGCGTCCCAGTCGAAACGACGTCTCCCGGGTTTAGCGTCATCACCGCCGAAAGGTACTCGAGCAGTTCGGGTATGCCGAACACTAACTGCTCGGTGTTCGAGTCCTGCATGATCTCGCCGTTCAGATCCAGCCAGATCCGGAGTTTGCCCGGATCCTCGATCTCATCCGCTGTGACCAGCCACGGTCCCATCGGCCCGAACGTGTCGAATGTCTTGCCGATAGTCCATTGCGAGGTCGCCAGCTGGAAGTCTCGCGCGCTGACGTCGTTCACGCATGTGTAGCCCCCGACGTAGTCGAGCCAGTCGCTGGCCTTGACATGCTTGGCCTTGCTCTTGATGACGAAGGCCAGTTCGGCCTCGTAGTCCACTTGGCTCGACGCGGCGGGGAGCACGATGGGCTGGGAGCAGCCGCACACCGCGTTGTCGTACTTGGTGAACACCGTCGGGATCTCGGGGATCTCCATGCCGGACTCAATCGCGTGGTCCCGGTAGTTGAGGCCGATGCAGATGAACTTTCCTGGGCGCGGCACCGGGGCGCAGAGCCTTGCCTTGTCCAACTGAGCGGCTGGCTCGCCCCCGGCGATCAGGTTGTGGACATCTTCGGCCAGGCGCTCCTGATCTCGCAAGAAGCCCGGAATGTCGGCGCAAATGGAGGAGAGATCATAGATGTCGTTGCCGACGACAACGCCCGGAAACTGCACGCCGTCGGAGGCCTGTACGCAGACTAAACGCATGACTATCCCATCCTACGACGTTGAGAGAGCAGGGACTCCGACAGCCAATGGGCTCAAGCCATGCTTGATGATCACGCAAGTCTGTGTACTCTGCGGTGCAGGACCCGAGACCGTTGACCGGAGCAATGCGACTGGGTCCCGAACGCCTGGACGATCATCCGCGCTGCGCTTCAGGAGTCTACGCACTGTCGAGTGATCCCGAAACCGACCACCAACGGTCTAAGTGTTCTTCAGTCAAGTACAGACCGGACCGGTTCTCAAGTTATTCCTCAGGTTCGAACTCCCAGCCGAATCCCGGCCCGTCGGACGGTCTGGTGTAGATGCCCTCAGGGCCTCGAGTCAGGTTGTGGTCTTCCTCGAAGCGCTCGTAGACGACTTCAGGGCCGCCCGGGGCTGGCATGAACAGCTCCGCCCACGGAGCGTTGGGAGTGGCGTAGATGAAATGCACCCCGTCCCGCTGGCCTCCGATGTGAGGGATCACCGGAATGTCGTGGGCGGCCGCCATGTGGCCGATCTTGACCAGCTCGCTCATTCCGCCGCACCAACGAATGTCCGGTTGCCAGATCTCAGCTCCGTTGACTCGCAGCAGCTCGCGGAAGCCATAGCGCGTGAAGACATGCTCGCCCGTCACGATGCGGGTCGAGGTGATTTGCCGGCGCAGCCGGCCCAACCCCTCGAAGTCGTCCGGCGGCAGCGCCTCCTCGATCCAGTAGACGTTGTACGGCTCGAACGCCTCGCACAGTTCGAGTGTGTAGCGCTCCGTCAAGCCCATCCCGCAGTCCATCATCACGTCGCCGTCGGGCCCGACGGCGGAGCGGGCCCGCTTCACTAGCTCGACATTCTTGCGAATCCCCTCGCGGCCGTCCACGGGCCCGTGGGGGAGGGCCAGCTTGAGCCGCTTGAAGCCGAACTCGACATGCTGCTCGATATCGTTGCCGGGGCAGTAGCAAGGGATGCGCTGGCGGATTCGGCCTCCTAGCAGCCGCCATACAGGAGCGTCCCAGACCTTGCCCGCAATGTCCCAGAGCGCGATGTCCACTGCGGAAATAGCGTTGACCACCACGCTCTTGCGACCGTAGTACATGGTTGCCCGCCACATGATGTCCCAAAGGCGCTCGATGTCGAGCGGATTCTCACCCGTGACGAGCCGCGCCAAGTGATCCTCCACGAACACCCCCCCGCCTGGGCCGCCTGGTCCGTAGCCCCTGACGCCCTTGTTGGTGGACACTTCAACCCAGAAGCTCTTTGCCCGCGGCCCGTCCGCCAAGTACAGGCTCCGCATCGGCTTGTACTTGGGGTAGACCGACACAGGGTTCACAAACTCCACTCCAGACGCCGACCAAGATCCCGGAGCCGGTTCGTAGGAGGGCACTGGCCGCTGGCGACGCATGCGGACGAGCCGGACTCCGGTGATGCGCAGGTCGTCCTCGACCCTGCCTCTGGCAGGCAAAGCAGTCATGGCGGCAGCCGGTGCTGCCAGGCTTAAAAAGCGACGACGATTCACGATTGAGGCCTCCGTGGGAACACCGCGCCGCCGGCGGGCTGAAATCGGCCTGCGGAGGGAACGGCACTGGCCGGCAACCCAGCACTCGGGCAAGAACTCCGGCCGGTCACGACTATAACCCACCGACGGGATGAGCGAACGCTGAGGCCGGGACTCGGGGACGACCGCCCTAGCTTGTGGCCGCGACAAGAGTCGGTATTCTCGCGAAGTCACTCAAATTGGTGGAAACCATTGATGTCCAGATCCCGTTTATAGGTTGTCCGTATAGGGAGTTATGGCCCCAATTCAACATCGGTAATTTCAGTTGACTCGAGATTTCCGTTTCCGAAACGCTACGGCCCCTGCAGCATCACTCGACGATGCCACTCTCTGCAGAGAGTCAGATTATTCCAGCGGAACAGAGCGTTTTTTCGACTGATTATTTCGCACCCTGCGAGATTTTGCAGGTTTGATCCGGTAGCTTGGAGCGGGTCTTGAGAGGTCGCGACGACTGCCTCGGTGGGCCGCGACGAGCGTGAGAAGTCGCAGTTTCGCGCACCGCAGGCCCGGTTCCCCCTCGCCCGGTGACCGACCGCGGGACCGCGCTCAGCGCCCCCAACCCTCTTCCTTCCAGCGGTAGCCCCTATCCCTTCTCAGACCCATCTCTCCCTGCCGTGGATTAGCGCGGCAAATTCGCTCTGGATTATTGTGGAATTCAACACCCTCCCTGCTTGTGAAGCGGCATTATATTTCTTAAGTCAGATTCGCTGATCGTCCCACACGGGCTGACGATGCCGCCAACATCTGTGCCAACTCTGACGGATCGCTAGGGGCAGGGCTCGAGCTGTGCTCAGCCGTGCATCGCCCACACCAGCAGAGCGGTGAGCAGGGCGACCCCCGCCAGCGCGCTGCCCGCCAGGACTTGCCACCGCGGCATCGTGAACTTCTCGCGAGCCTGTTCCTCGGGTGTTTCGGCTGGCGCCGCCTGTTCGATCCTGCCCGGTGCTTCGATCGCTCGGCTGCGAATCGCCTCGAGGGCTTCGCGGTTCGTGATCACGATGGTGCAGGCGTTGGGACCGACAGCGCTGTCCTTGAAGCGGCTCAGAACCTCCGGGGGGCACTGTTTCAGCGAACTGTACGCTTGGTTCCCATCGCCTGTCCCGACGATCAGACGGGAGGTCTTCAAGACCCACTTCACGAGGCAGTCCTCACAGCCGGCAGTCCCAGGCCGGTCTTGGCCGCGAACTCGCTCACGAGCTTGATGAACCCAAGGGATGCCAGCGATAACGCCTTGTCCTTGCGGTAAATCAGCCCGATCGTACGGATCATCGGCAGCGGCAGCAGCCGGATGGCCCTCAGACGGCCAGAGACAAGCTCTTCGCGGGCGCTTGTCACCGCCATGAAGGTCACGCCGAGGCCGGCCTCGGTGAAGCGCTTCTGCATCTCGCTCGATTCCAGCTCCATCGAGATGCGCACCCTGTCTTCGTACGGGTCTAGGTACTCGTTGATGCGAGTCCGGGTGCGCCCAGCTTTGGGAAGCAGCAGGTCCTCTTCTACGATCTCTTCCGGGCCGATCGTCTTCTTGCGCGCCAACCGGTGATTGGCGCCGGTCATGAGCCGGATCTCGTCGGAATAGATCTGGACGACTTCGAGCTTTTTCTCCTGTAGCGGCAGCTGCGTCACCCCGAAATCCACGGAGTTGTCCACGACCGATTCGATGGTGTCGGCGCCGTAGGCGCGAACGACCTGGATCCGCACTTCCGGGAACTGTTCCTTGTAACGGGCGAACACGCCCGGTAGCACGTGGATGCACGTCGCCTCGTTGGCGGCGATGCTCATCTCGCCCTTGGCAACGTGCTCGAGCTCGCGCACTGCGTCGAATCCCTGGCGCCGCAGGTCGAGGATGTTCCTCGCGTATTCGGCGAAGGTGCGGCCGGCGACCGTCAGCGTGATGCGGCTGCCGAAGCGGTCGAACAGCTGCGTGCCCAGCTCCTGCTCCATCTGGCGGATCTGTGCGCTAATCGCCGGTTGAGTGCGGTAGCAAGTCTTGGCCGCCTTGGAGAAACTGTTGAGGCGGACGATCTCGAGGAATGTATGTAGCTGGTCGAAGTCCACGATGTGGCACTAGCTGGGGGCGGGCAGCGTAGCCGCAGACCTCCAGCCGCAGTATGACGCTTTGGTGATTATTCTACATCAGGGCTGCGCAGAGCCGGCTGAACTCGGCTGGGAAGCCTGTTCCGATGGGCGGCGCCAATAGTAGGCATGGCATCGGACTCTGGGGCGCTGAAGCGCTCGGATATTGCCTGGTTCGCAGCCCGCCGAGCCCTTCTGGCGGGGATGTTCGATGCGCTGTCGGTGGGGCTGTCTGGCGGACATCCGGCCCCGGCCGCGCCCGCGGAGTCCGGTGGCCCCTGGCCCGAGACCATCGGAGGGCAAGCGATAGAATGGGAAATTCCCGTCCACATATGAAGCCGCGGATCTTTTCGGGCATGCAGCCCACCGGTGCGCTGCACATCGGCAACTACTTGGGTGCGCTGCGCAACTGGGCGGAAATCCAGTACGACTACGAGCCGATTTTCTGCATCGTAGACCAGCACGCCATCACGGTTCCGCAAGATCCCAAGGCCTTGCGGGAAAGCTGCGAGCAGGTGGCGGCCTTGTACTTGGCAGCTGGCCTGGACCCGAAGCAATCGGCGGTCTTCGTGCAGTCGCAGATTCCCGCCCATGTCGAACTGGCTTGGATCTTCACCTGCACGGTCCCGTTCGGCTGGCTCAATCGCATGACGCAGTTCAAGGCCAAGACGCTGCAGGCCGATGCCAGCCAGGATTCGGTGGGCACGGGGCTATTCCTCTACCCCGTGTTGATGGCGGCGGACATCTTGCTGTACCAGGCCAAGGCGGTTCCGGTCGGAGACGACCAGTCGCAGCACATGGAACTGACGCGCAACATCGCGCAGCGCTTCAACAAGCTGTACGGCAAGACATTCATCGTGCCCGAGACCAAGCTGCCGACCGTCGGAGCGCGCATCATGGGTCTGGACGATCCCACCAAGAAGATGAGCAAGTCGACGGATTCTCCCAACCACTCGATCAGCCTGCTCGATCCGCCCGGACGCGTCAAGAAGCTGATCGGCCGCGCTGTGACGGACTCTCAGCCTGCCGTGAACTGGGCCGAGCCGGGGGCTGGCGTCGCCAACTTGCTTACGATCTTCCAAGCCTTCAGCGACTGGACCGACTCGCAGATGCAAAGCCACTTCGCGGGCATGCGCTACGGTGCGCTCAAGAGCGAGGTTAGCGAGATGATCAGCGCCAAGCTGGAACCGATCCAGCAACGCTACAACGAATTGATGGACGACCGCACCCACCTGCGCGCCGTGTTGCGAGACAGCGCCGAGCGCGTCGCGCCCATCGCTGCTGAGACTGTCCGGCGGGCCAAGGAACGCACCGGGCTGTATTCGGCGTGAGTCTGCGAAAGTGGCGTCCCAGGTCTCCCTGCGCGGCTACGCGCAACTGCTGAGGCGCTCGCCAAACTTCCGCAGGGTCTGGATCGCGCAGCTCATCAGCGGCTCGGGCGACTGGTTTTATTCGGTCGCGATCTACTCGATGATCTTGGAGCTGAGCGGCCGGGCCGAGTTGGTGGCCTGGGCCGCGATCCTGCAGATCCTGCCCATGATGCTGCTGGGCCCCACGGCCGGAGCCGCCAACGACCGGCTGAGTCGCCGCAAGGTGATGCTGGTGAGCGACCTAGTCCGCGCCGCCTTGGTGCTTTGCATGCTGCTGATCGACCGGCAGGAAGAACTGCCTTGGCTCTACCTGCTGCTGACGCTCGAGATCGGCACGGCGGCATTCTTCGAAGCCGGGCGCAGCGCGATCCTGCCCAGCCTGATCGAGAGGGACGAACTGCCAACAGCGAACGCCCTCGGTTCTACGACCTGGTCGCTCACCGTGACCATGGGCGCCGCCTTGGGCGGCGTGGCCGTGGCGTACCTCGGGCGTGAGTTCGTATTCGTGGCGAACTCCGCGACCTTCTTGCTGTCTGCGTGGTTCGTGTACCGCGTGCGAGCCTTCGAACGCCACTTGGCCGGCCTGCGCAAGCAGTCGTGGCTAGCCGCGCTCAGCTTTCGGCCAATCGCCGAGGGTTTCCTGTACATGATCAGAGACTGGCGCCTCGCGACGCTGCTCACGCTCAAGCTCGGGCTCGGGATCATGGGCGCGAGGGTAGTGCTGACCACGATCCTGGGCAGCCGCGATTTCGCCGTCGGGGACAGCCCGGCGCTAGGGATGGCTGTGCTGTTCGCGTTCCAAGGGACTGGCTCGACCCTCGGGCCCCTAGTGATGGGCCGCCGATTCAGCAAGAGCCAGAACAGCATGCGCTGGACGGTCTTGATGGGCTACCTTGCTGCCGGTTGCGGCTATATGTTGTTCAGCCAGACGCTCCTGATGCCCCTGGCGGGGCTCTTCCTCGTGCTGGCACACGGCGGTGCCGCATTGGTCTGGGTGTGTTCGACGACCCTGCTGCACCTCAATGCCGAGAACCAGTTCCTCGGGAGGGTCTTCGCGGCCGACATGGGCCTGTTCATGGCCACCGCCTCGGTATCGACCTACATTATGGGCCAGCTTCTCGACGGGGGCCTGTCCGCCCGGACCGGGGCGCTGGGATTGGGGTTCGCGATGCTCGGGCCGGCCGCGCTATGGGTGTTGTCGCTGCGCCGGTCGTGGGACTGATCAGGATCGGCGGATGCCGGGGCCTGCAACCCAAGTTTGACGCTTGCTGTTCGCAGCTGGGCCGAGCAAGCTGCATTCGGCCCGTAGCAGGCCGGCGGCGCGGCAAGCCGCGCGGCCTAGGGCGCTATAGCTGCGGGCAGTCCAGCCACACGTTCAGTGCTTCGACCGGGACGGCGCGGCCGGGGTTGCACCACGAGGAGCGCCGACTGTCATTGAACCAACGCGGGCCGGTGCCGCGACCGCTCCGGGCCACAGGTCCATTCCGTGCCCCTGGTCCTAGCCCCACCAAGTCTCGCCCTCAGCGAGGTGGGCCTTGACAACATCGGGGTCGAGTTCGATGCCGAGGCCCGGCTTGTCCGGAACCTCGACGAAGCCACCCTTCGCCAGCGGCCCATCGTGCGCAATCACATCGTCCATCCAGCCACCGTCGAAGAACACGGTTTCGCAAGCGAAATAGTCGCGTATGGTCGAAGCCCAATGGATAGTCGCCATGCCATTGACGATGCTGCCGGTATTGTGGTTCGCCATCGGCAGGAAATACAGGTCGGCTAGGTCGGCCATGCGCTTGTTCTCGAGAAACCCACCCGAGTTGCGCAAGTCCGGGTGCAAGATGTCAATTGCGGCGTTGATAACGAATGGCAGGGCGTCGGCGCGGCGCATCCAGTTCTCTCCGGTGCAGATGGGCACGGGAGACATCTCTGCCAGGCGCTTCCAACTCTCGGAGTATGCAACCGGAAGCGGGTCTTCCAAGAAGCGCGGCTTGACGTCCTGCAACGCGACTGCCATGTCGATCGAGCTGCGCAGGTCGAATTCCCAGTGGCAGCCGATCAGGATGTCGTGCTCGAAGCCGAGTGCCTCGCGGCAGTTCTCGAATCCTTGGCGCAGCCGCCGTAGCTCGTCGCTTGAGAGCATGCGGTTTGATGGATCGCGGCCCGGGTCGATGCCAGGGCTATTCCGCAGGGGACCGAACTTGTGCATGTTGATCCCGAACGGGCTCTCCTTGACCTGCTGCGCCCAGTCCCGCAGGACGGCCTTATCGAAGAAGTCATCCGGCTTCGAGTGGTCGTAGAGGCGGACCCTGTCGCGGAACTTACCCCCAAGCAGCTTGCAAGTCGGCACGTCGAGCAGCTTGCCAGCCAAGTCCCAAAGGGCCATCTCAATGCCGCTCATCGCACGTTGCTGCGCATGAGCGCTCCCGTCGGTATAGCGATATCCCGTATAGAGGCGGTCGATTTGCAGAGGATCCTTGCCAATGAACAACTCCCTCAGGCCGTGAATCTCTTCCTTGACTCCCAAGCCAGGAGAACCGTAGGCTTCAGCGAGACCGTGAACGCCCGCATCGGTGTCCACGCGCACCAATGTGTATGTCCGCGGGCCTTGCAGCACCATCGTCTTGATGTCGGTGATCCGAACCTTCTCGTGGTTCGCAGCCCTGAGCTCCTGAAAGGCAGAGAGCCACGCGGGAGCGGAGGCGGCCGCAAGAGTCGAGAGGAATGAGCGACGGGTCGACTGTCTCATTTCGGCCGCCATTATAGAAGCCGCCAGGGGGCTCGCCGTCCGCAAAGCGCAGCGACGCGAGCTCGGGCGAGCCGCTGAGTTGCCCTGCGGTGCGGCCCGGGACCCCGCTACTTCAACGCGACCGTCACGGCATTGGACGTCTGGCCGTCGACAATGGCGACCACTTCCACTTCACGGTTGCGGATCGATCTCGGAATCGGCCCGACGACCAGTTCGTCGACACCCGGGAACCCGCTGGAAGGCTTGACGGATTCCGCCCTGACGTGCCGCCCCCGGATTGTCACGACTGGCGGCCTCTCGGCGCCCCGCATTCCCGTGCCGTAGAGGGTCAGGTAGACGGGGCTGAAGTCCGCTCGAACGTCGAGTGGAACCGCAACGTAGCGCTTCTGATCGGGATCGTAGCGGGAGACTTCGAGAGGAGTGCGTGTCCCGTCCCGCGCCACTCGCACCGCCGTTGCCGCCGCCACGCCCTTGCCGTCCCCGTTCGCCGAGAACAACCCGGGCGCAACTCGGTCAACCTGCACCTTGACGGCCTCGGAAACGGAGCCTTGGTGAAGCACGGTCAGGTCTAACTGGCCCAGTGTGATGCCCGCCGGAACACGGAACGTGATTTCGGTCGGCGCAACGGAGTATAGTCCGGCCGCCCGACCCGTCGAACCGGACTCAGATGTTTCGATGACGGTCACGGACGTACCCACCAGGGTGGTTGGCAGCGGGGAGGACCTAGGCAGCGAGGTGGCCGCAGTCGGATCCGAGGAGAGCTCGGTCCCGCGAATCACCGCCACCGCGCCGGGCGCCAGGCTGGCGGAGTGGCTCGCACCGTTCAGCACCGACGAGATGGACGGCGGCGGTATGTCCAGCGTGAGGGCGCGCACGCGATGGTTGAGCGATTCAGTGACCCACACCTTGCGGTCCGAATAGGCGGCCACGCCGTTCGGGTAGCGGAGATGGTAGTTTGTGGCGGGGCTGCCTTCACCGTTGTATCCTGACGTTCCCGTGCCGGCAATGGTCGTGATGATTCCATCGTTCGTGACCTTGCGGATTACGGCTGTGGTGGGATCGGCGATGTACAGCGTGTCCGTTGCGCTGATCGCCACGTCCGCCGGCCGGCCCACGCCGGCACTTGTAGCAGGGCCGCCATCGCCGCTCGCCCTGAACTCGCCGTTTCCTGCGACTACCGTGAGAATGCCTGTACTGTCGACCATGTAGACGCGCCTGGTCCCGGGATCCGGGATGTAGACCCTGCCGAACGAGTCGACTCCTACCGCGCTTGGAGACCTGAATGGCGACCGAATGGCCGCGGTGCCTGGTTCGGCCGGGCCGGTGCGTCCGTTCCCGGCGATGGTTGTCACGATACCTGCGCTGTCGATCTTTCGAATCCTGTTATTGCGGCGGTCCGCCACGTAAAAGGATCCGTCAACTCCCGCCGCGACGGCGGCCGGGTAGTTGAAGCTTGCGCTCGTGGCTGGTCCGCCGTCGCCGCCAAAGCCTCTGACGCCAGTGCCCGCGATGGTCTGGATCCTGCCCCTGCTGTCAACGATGCGGATGCGGTGGTTGGAGGTGTCAGCGATGTAGACGTTCCCTCTGTCGTCTGTCGCGACGCCGGCCGGAAACGCGAGCCGCGCCTCCGCCGCCGGACCTCCGTCGCCGGAGAATCCGAAGCGGCCCGTCCCTGCAAATGGAGTCACGCTGCCGCTCGCGTCAACCTTGACCACGCTGTGCGTCGAGGCGAAGACGACATACGCGTTACCTTTCGCATCGACGGCGACGTCCCGCGGGGAATAGGACTCCCGCTGGCCAAGCCCGACGACCACAGTGACCATCCCCTCGGCGTCGAGCCGAAGTATCCTGTGCGCCCATTCATCGGCGATGTAGACATCACCGAAACGACCGACCACTAGGGCCCGGGGCCGTGTCATCCGGACTTCCGTGCCGATCCCGGTCACCTGGCCTCTGCCTCGGGGACCGGTCCCAGCAACCGTCGTGATGATCCCGGCGGGGTCCACCTTGCGCACGGTCCTGTTCCGGATCTCGGCAATGAAGACATTGCCTTCTGGATCAATTGCCACCGCGCTGGGTTCGTGGAGCTCAGCATCGGTCGCGGGTCCGCCATCTCCGGCATAGCCCGCGTCGCCTGTGCCGGCGAAAGTCGTGATCGTCCCGGTCGCGTCTACGCGCCGGACGAGATGGTTCTCGGTATCTGCGATGTAAATGTTCCCGGTGCTGTCAAGCGCGACGCCATCGGGGCGCTGGAGCCTCGCCTCGATCGCCGGCCCGCCGTCTCCGCTTCGGCCTTCTTCACCAGTGCCGGCGACAGCCATGATCGTGCCGTCCGAGTCGATCTTGCGGATGCGGTCAGCCCAGGTGTCCGCAATGTAGAGGTTGCCGTTCTGGTCGGCGGCCAATCCAGACATTGCTGTCAGAGTGGCGCTTGTGGCAGGCCTACCGTCGCCGTCCCAACCGAATTCTCCGGTGCCCGCGATGGACTCGATGATGCCTGCCCGATCGACTCGCCGGATCCGGTTCGCTCCGGCGTCCGCGATGTAGATGTTTCCCGCGTGATCAACCGCCAGTCCCTCGATGCGGTCGAACCGCGCGCGGGTCGCTGGCCCGCCATCTCCGCTGTCACCAGTGAGGCCGGACCCGGCAACGGTGCTCACCTGTCCGGACAGGTCGACCTTGCGCACGCGACCTGTCCCCGATTCCGCGAAGTAAAGATTGCCGGCGGAATCGACTGCCAGCGCAGAGGGGCCGTCTGTCCAGGCCCGAGAGAGCGGCACCACTTCGAAGGGATCGAAGTCTCCGAGCAAGGTCTCGATGCGATAGACTTGGGCGGTGCCCGGCTGTGCCAGGGCGCCGAGGATGGCCACGGCGAATGCAAGTGCCAGGGCGCAACGGCCAGCGGCCTTGGCGGCGCTTGGAACCGTCCCATGAATCTCTTTCAAACAGGGAGGCTGGACTTCGAGGACGGACGGCGTCGTCTGCGACGGTTCGTTCCCCGGCTGCGCGGCGATCGACCCGTCGCCCCCCGGGCCAAGGGCCTGCCTGACGGGGCGGGGCACGAGGCGGGCTCGCTCTGCGGACCTGATCCTCGGAAGGCGCCAACTCGTTCCAGTCATGGGATCCGTCACTTGATTGCGATGGTCACTGCGTTCGAAACTTGGCCGTCGACAGTCGCCACGATGTCTAGGCTCCGTCCCAGGACCGTTCGCGGAATTGGTCCGACCACCAATTCGTCGACCCCGTGGAACCCGCTCGCCGGGCCGGAGGATTCCACGGCGACCTCCTGTCCGGCGATGGTGACGACGGGCAGGCTGCTCGCGCCCCGGAAGCCCGTGCCGAAGAGAGTCAGGTAGACACGCCCGGCTTTCCCAAGATCGATCGGCTCGGCAACGTACCGCTGCCGAGCGGTATCGAACCGTGACACTTCTAGGGAAGTCTTGGTGCCGTCGCGCGCCACTCTGGTCGCCGCAGCCGCCGCCACTCCGCGACCGCCATCGTTTGCCGCGAACAGGCCTGGAGCCACGCTCATGACCTGGATCGCGCGTCGTTCCGACACGCTGCCCTCTCGATTGACGCTGAGGATCACCCGGCCGACCGCCGTCCCTGCCGGAATCTGGAATCTGATCTCTTCCGGCGATACGGAATACAGGCCTGCCATGCGCCGCGCCCAGCTTGTCTCCGTGCGGTCAGTGAGGGTCACCGACGTTTCGAGCAATGTGGTCGGCAGGGCCAGCGCCTGCGGAAGCACTGCGGCAGGTGCAATGCTGGGAGCAAGATCGGATCCCGTGAGCACCGCGACGGAACCGGGCGCAACGCCGGCCGCGTGGCTTGCCCCGTTGACTATGGAGGTGATCGCGGGTCGCGGAGCCTCAGCAGCGAGGACCCGGATCCGGTTGTTTCCGCTGTCGATCGCAATCACGCTGTCGTCTGAGATGGCAGCAACTCCCCACGGACGATTGAGAGCGAACATCGTTGCCGGCGTACCATCGCCGTCAAAGCCCCCGATTCCCGAGCCGGCGATCGTAGTGATGATGCCGTCGGGCGAGACCTTTCGGATCCGGTGGTTCCCGCTGTCAGCGATGTAGAGGGTGTCGCTATCGCTCACGGCAACGCCGGCCGGGTGCCAGAGTCGGGCGCTTGTCGCCGGGCCGCTGTCGCCGATAGCCCCGAATTCACCCGTCCCTGCGGCTACAGTCAGGAGACTGTCGAGACCCACGCGCCAGATGCGGTGGGAGCGTTCGTCCGGAATGTAGATTCGCCCTTGGGAATCCACCGCGACATCGCGGAGCCATCCCAATGGCGACTGAGTCGCGGGAACGCCCGGCGTTGGTCCTCCCGCTTCACCGTTGCCGGCGATCGTGGTGACGACGCCCGTGGCGTCGATCCTCCGTATCCGGCGATTCCCGCGGTCGGCCACATAGACCGCGCCGTCGGGCCCGATGGCCACCGCGACAGGCGAGTCGAACTTCGCCCGGGCGGCCGGGCCTCCGTCACCTCCGAATCCCTCCTCCCCACTGCCGGCTACGGTCGTGACGGTGCCGGCCGAATCGACTTTCCGGATTCGATGGTTGTAGGTATCTGCGATATAGATGGCACCGTCGTCGCCGAGCGCGACATCGGCCGGGAACGAGAATTCCGCATCCGTGGCGGGTCCTCCGTCGCCCGAGTCACCCAGCGCCCCGCTGCCTGCGACCGTAGTGCCAATGCCCGCTGGATCGACCCTGAGTATGCGATTCCTCCAACTGTCGGCAACGATGACGTTTCGGTGGCTGTCGACCACTGCCCCTCCCGGTCGGTACAGGTCCGGCTTCCCTTGGCCGACGAACGTCGCAACCGCTCCCTCTTCGTCGAGTCGCAGGATGGAATTCCCGTAAGCATCAGCGATATACAGCTCGCGAGACGGGCCTACGGCGAGCGCCCGTGGGAAGCCGATGTTCGGGCCGGCTTCTGGGAGCACGTGAGCGGATCCGCCCGCCACCGTGGAGATCGTTCCGTCCAAACCAACCTTGCGGACGGAGCCGTTGTCGCTGTCAGCGATATAGATGTTTCCGACGGCATCGACGGCGACTGCGTACGGCTCGGCGAGCGCAGCCGCTGTGGCAGGTCCTCCGTCTCCGCTGTAGCCACGTTCTCCCGTGCCGGCAATGGTAGTGATCGTTCCGCTCGAATCGACCCTGCGGACTCGATGGTTGTCCGAGTCCGCGATATACAGGTCTCCTGCCGGGTCGACAGCGATGCCGCGGGGCTTGTCCAGCCTTGCCTCGACGGCCGGGCCGCTGTCGCCGCCTTGGCCCTCCTCTCCGGTTCCTGCAACCGTGGTGATTGTGCCGCTGGCGTCGACCTTTCGAATGCTATCGGCCCACGTGTCGGCCACGTAGAGGTTCCCCGCCGCATCGGTCGCCAGCCCGTAGACGGCCGTCAGCCCTGCCCTCGTAGCGAGCCCCCCATCCCCTTGGGTGCCCCAGGCTCCGGTACCGGCGATTGTCGTGATTCTTCCCGAGGGATCCACTCGCCGGATGCGGTGGTTCTCCGTGTCCGAGATGTAGACGTTGCCCTCACTGTCGACGGCAAGCCCTTCGACGCGCTCACCTAGCCTGGCGCTGGTCGCGGGGCCACCATCGCCGCTGTAACCCACCATTCCCGATCCCGCGACAGTGCTGACTCGACCCGAGGAATCGACCTTCCTGACGCGATAGGTATCCCGGTCCACGAAATACAGGCTGCCTTCCGAGTCAATTGCCAGTCCGGAAGGATGTTGGACCCAAGCCTCGGCCAGCGGCACCTCTTCCAATGGATCGAAGTCGCCATAAAGAGTGTCGATCCGGTAGGTCTGGGCCGACGCAGAGTTCGCAGCAGGCAAGAAAAGGGTCAGCGCGGCCGCTAAGTGCATGGCGAGGGGCCACGCTTTGGCGGCTAGGCTTCGAGTCATTGCGGCGAATCTTGCAGGAAGGACGACGCTTGCGATTGGAGACCGGGTCTTTTCCTGCATCGGTCGCTCCAGAGCGTCGCTCCTGTCAGGAGAGCCGCCTTGGACGCATAGATTCGGGCCACGGTTTCCGGACTTGCAAACCCGGCCGCAGCGTCGTCCATCCACATGACCGGACTGGTCCGTTCCGTTCCGTCGGCCGGGACGACTGGATTGCAGATCCATCACGGCAAATATGCGCGCACGGCTTGCACTTCCCCGCCATCCACGTGGAAGCGCGACGACTCGGCAGGAATCAGAAATGCGTCGCCGGCAGAGAAGGGCATGCCGTTTAGCGTTCCGGCACCTCTGACGCAGGCCAGCAGCTGGCAGCGTCTTGGATCTGGTGAGTACACGAATGGATGTTCCCAGCTCAACAATTCCGCGACGAATGACGAGCAGCGTCCCAAGCGCTCGACCAGGCAGGGACTGCTGGCGATCTCCTGAGGCAGCGCTGGGACGGGGCGGGCATGCGCTTTGGTGGCTGCTACCGCATTCTTGATCTGGAGCTCGCGCGGCTTGCCGTCAAGTCCGGGCCTGCCGTAGTCGTGCAGCCGGTAGGTGATATCCGAATTCTGCTGCACCTCGCACAGCACCACTCCGCTGCCGGCGCAATGCACCGTGCCGGCCGGGACCAGCACGCACTCGCCCGGTACGGCTGGCACCCAGCGGAGTTGGTCCGCGATCGCGCCGCTCTCCGCTGCGCGCGCAAGCTGCTCGGCGTCGAGGGGCTCTAGCAGTCCCAGGCCGAGCCGTCCGCCGGGGCGCGAGGCGACCACGTACCACAGCTCGGTCTTGCCGCGCTCGTTCCCCGCAGCCTGCGCCATGTCGTTGTCCGGGTGCGTCTGCACGGATAGCTCGTCCTCCGCGAAGAGCAGCTTGGCGAGCACCGGGAACTCGGACCGGGGTATATCTTGGTACGCCAAATTGGCATGTGGAGGCTTGACCGCGGCGCTCCAGCTCGGTCCCATCAGGCGGGCGCCGAATTCCTGCACCAGCGATCGGACGCTGCGACCCTCCAGCGGCCCGCTGGCGACCGCGCTGCCGTTGTGTACGCACCACGCCTCGCCGATGCGGCGCTCTTGCCGCTCGAAGATCGGCGCCGGGTCTTTCGTTCCCCAGATCTTCTCGCGCAGTTCGGGGCGGAACTTCAGTGGTTCCAGTCGATTCACGTCAGCTTGGCGATGAAGCGGCGGATGCGCCGGATGCCTTCCTCTAATTCCTGCATAGAGGCTGCGTAGGACAGCCGAACCTGCTCGGACGTGCCGAACGCTTCGCCTGGCACCACCGCCACATGCTCGTCGCTAAGCAGCTTCTGGGCAAAGTCCATGGCGCAGTTCACGCCGCCCTTGCCGAACGCGCAGCTGATGTTGGGGTAGGCGTAGAAGGCCCCGTGCGGCTGGGGGCAGCTCACACCCGGAATTTCGTTGAGAGCCGCCACCACGTAGGCACGTCGTGCGCGGTACTGCTCCAGCATTTCGTAAACCGGCTCCATCGGGCCGGTCAGGGCCTCCACCGCCGCCTTTTGCGCGATCGAGTTCGGGTTGGACGTGGCGTGGCTCTGCAGCTTGTTGACGTTGGAGATCAGATCGGAGGACCCCAGCAGGTAGCCGAGGCGCCAACCGGTCATGGCGAACGTCTTGGACAGCGAACCGGTGACCACTGTGGCGGGCTTGGCGCCTGCGGAGGCGGCAATCGAGAATGGTTCGGCGCTGTAGACGAAGTGGCTGTAACACTCGTCCGAAAGCAGCGTCACTCCCCGGCTCGACGTCAAGGCGAGGATCTTCTCGAACTCGGGCCGGTTCACTACGGCGCCGGAAGGATTGTTGGGCGAGTTGACAACCACGACCTTGGTGCGATCCGTGAGGGCGCCCTCGATGTCTGACGCCGTCAGCGCGAAGGAGTTCGACTCGCTCGTCGCGACCCTCACCGGCGTCCCTCCGTAGTAATTGATGACGTCGAAGAACGTCACCCAGTACGGCACTGGCAAGATCACCTCGTCCCCGTCCCCGACCAGCGCGGCGAGGCAGTTGAAGATGGCATGCTTGCCCCCTACGGTCGCGATGCATTCGCTCGGCGCGTAGTCGGTTCCAAACTCGCGAGCGTGCCAGGCCACGATCGCTTCGCGCAGTTCGGGAATGCCGCCCGCGGCCGTGTAGCGCGTAAAGTTGGCCTCGATGGCCCGAATGGCCGCCTGCTTGATGTGCTCGGGGGTCGGGAAGTCCGGCTCGCCGGCACCCAGGGCCACCACGTCGACGCCCGCCCGTTTTAGCCTGCCGGCTTCCGCGGTAACTGCCATCGTGGTGGATTCGCTGATCCGCCCCACGCGTGCGGAGAATTTCATACTTTCAGACTAGCCTGTTCCACCCTCGCGATCTCGGCGCGCCCGGAGTGCCTCCGCGACATGCGAGGGTACGAAATCGTCGATGTCGCCGCCGTGCTGGCAGACCTCCTTGACCAACCGCGAACTGAGGTAGCCGTAAGCCTCGCCCGGCAGCATGAAGACAGTTTCGACCCCTGGCGCCAGCTTCCGATTCATCAGGGCCATCTGCAACTCGTATTCGTAGTCCGAGACGGCGCGGATCCCGCGCAGGATCAGGCTCGCGTTCTGCTGGCGGGCGAAATCTACCAACAGCCCGTCGAAGCTGGCCACGCGGACGTTTGCGAGCCCGTCGACCGACCCGCGGATCATCTCCAGTCGCTCGGCCAGCGGGAAATCGGCGTCCTTGGTGTCGTGCCGCAACACGGCGACGACGAGTTCTTCGAACTGCGAGGCCGCCCGCCGGATCAGGTCGAGATGGCCGTTGGTGATGGGATCGAAAGAGCCGGGATAGATGGCGACTCGGGACTTTGCCACAGCCGCCATTGTACTTGGTGGAATCCGGCGGCCGCCGCGGACGCTACAGGTGCGCGTCGAACCACTCGACCGCGAGTTGCTGGGCACGCTCGCGCGCCTCGCGGTAGATGCCGTAGTGCTTGATTCCGGGCAGCGTCACCAGCTTCTTCACCCCGCTCGCAGCGGCGTGGGCCTTGATGGCATGGTCGCGGTTGTCGAACAGCTCCTCGTTCTCGGCGATCACGAACATCAACGCCGCGTGAGATGCTTGCCGAGCCAGCTCGACGGGAGCGTAGTGCATCAGCTTGTCGCGGATCGGTGCGCCCCGCAGCGCTCCGACCTCGACCGCTCCCGGCTCGGGGTACGGCAGCTGGCCGCGAGCGCGCTCCGTGGCTTCCTTCAGGGTTCTGGCCCGTGCATCGTCGCTGGCCACCACGAAGCGGGAGTCCATCCCGCCGACTTGGCTGAAGACCGCCTTCACGCGGCGATCGTGGGCGGCGGCGTAAAGCACGTGGCCGCCGGAATAGCTGCTGCCCCAGACGCCGATGCGTTGCGTGTCGCACATGGGCTCGGATTGCAGCCAGTGCAAGGCGTTGAGCCAGTCCCGACCCTGCTCTACAGGATCCACCACTTCGCGGATCGCGATCACCTCGGCTTGGAACTTGCCCGGCTTGCCATCCGGGGCGGGGTTGGCGAGGATGACGCGGGGATCGCTGTTGCCCCATCCGCGGTAGTCGAACGTCACGGCAAGATACCCGGACTTGGCGAAGACCACCGCATCCCGGCGGAGGCCGCGCGCGGTGCCGCCCCAGCCATGGGCCATGAGGATGCAAGGGAGCTTCTCGCCGTCCCCGTCACTCGGTGAAAAGATCTCAGCCGCAAGCCGCGTGCCTTCGCTGAGAATCGTGTCGCTGCGCCAGCTGACGCCTGCGGGCGCCTGCCAATCCTGCTGAGCGACGGCGCCAACGCCCGCCAGTGACAGACAGATCAGGGTGGCCAGAGCTGCGCGCATGCCACTCATGGTAGTCGTTAGCGCAACTTGCGATACAAGAAGTCGGCCATCGCGATGTCTTCGACAGCGAGGCCCTGGGATTCGAACAGCGTGATCTGCTCCGCACTTGTACGCCCGGGAGAATTTCCGGCCAGCACATCGTGGAGTTCGCAGGCTTCGGCCCAATCGAACACCCCTTCCTTTTCCGCCTGGGTGAGGTCGCCCGCTTCCATTCGTGCCTGCTCCATGGAATCCACTGCGATCAGCGATGCCAATCTCACGGCAGCCCCGTCGATCTCCCTGCGCAAGACATGGTTGCTGCCGGCGGCGTTGATGTGGGTGCCCGGCCTGAGCAGGTGACCGGGAAACACCGGCCTGCGGGAATTTGTGACGGTAATCACGATGTCGGCGCCATCTAGGGCTTCCTCCGGCGACTGAGTCGCGCTTACGGAAAGGTCCAGCCTCTCGCTCATGCGCTCGGCGAATGCCTGCCGACGTTCGGCCTTGCGACTGAAGACGAGCACTCGCTCCAACTTGCGGGCACAGCTCACTGCCTCGAGCTGGGTTTCGGCTTGAAAGCCGCTGCCAAAGATCGCTACCCGAGAGGCGTCCTTTCTCGCGAGGTGGCGGGTCGCAACGCCGCTGGCGGCCCCGGTGCGGATCTGCCCGAGGATGTTGGCTTCGATTTCGGCCAGCAGTTGCGCGGTGTTGGAGTCGAACAGCAGCACTCTGAAATCAGGTGCCCCCACTGCTGGGTTCGAGGCGTATACCTTGATGCCGACCAAGCCGTTCTCGTTGTCCCCGCCCGCCATGTAGTGCAGCAGCGTGCGGCTGTCCATGGCGACCCGGCGCCGCGGGTGGTTGACCGCACGGCCGGCGGCCAAGCGCAGCAGCATCCGTTCGACCAGATCCATGGCCTCCGGCATCGAGACTGCATCTTGGACTTGTTTCTCAGTGACGCGGATCATAGGATTGCTAGTCTAATCGAGTCCGTACTGGGGCAGCGCGCGCCTGAGTCGCTTCGGCGCGCCGAGAGGTGTGGAGTCAATCCGTCTCGCTAGGGGCACTGCCGTGATCTGGCATTACAATCTCAACGACTCGGATGCCCTCGCAAGCAGTTCCTCCAGGGTCTTCCCGAGGCCGTCGCGGAATCTGCTTCTGGCTTCTGTCTGCCTCTTCCTCACAGTAGGATCCAGCACCGCTCAGCAAATGCCGGCCCAAACCAAGATCCGCGCCCTCATCGTCGACGGGGTCAGCAATCACGACTGGCGCAAGACGACCGATTTCATCAAGGCGACGCTTGCCGATACGGGCATGTTCGAAGTCGAGGTCACGACGTCGCCTGGCGATGCCGCCGATCCGGCTTGGGACACGTGGCGTCCGACGTTCTCCGGCTTCGGCGTGGTGATCATCAACTGGAACAACGTTCGCAGGACCGAGCTGCGCTGGCCGGAGCCGGTCGAGCGCGCGCTCGAGGCCTACGTTCGAGGCGGCGGAGGCCTGCTGGCCTTCCATTCGGCGAATAACGCCTTCCCGCACTGGGCCGAATATGACCGCATGATCGGCCTCGGCTGGCGCGATAAGGACCACGGCGTCGCGCTGCAGCTCGACGCCGAAGGGACAATCCGGCGAATTCCGGCGGGTGAGGGCGAGAAGACAAGCCATGGGCCGCGCCAAGACACTGTCGTGATTCGGCGAGGCGACCATCCGATCACCCGCGGCACACCCGAGCGATGGCTGACTCCCGATATCGAGGTCTATACCTACGGGCGCGGGCCGGCCGAAGAGCTCACGGTGCTAACGTACGGCCGCCACTTGGCCACCAACCGGTATTGGCCCCTGGAATGGGTCGTGGCATATGGAAGCGGGCGGGTCTACAGCTCGTCGTTCGGACACATCTGGGACACCGACGTCGGGATTCCCGAGCGCGTGCTCTGCGTGGGATTTCAAACGGGCCTGGTCCGAGCGGCGGAGTGGCTTGCCACTGGCGCTGTCAGCTATCCGGTGCCAGACGATTTCCCACGGGAAGGTGCGATCTCGCTCCGCCGCCGCTGAGCGGCGGTCTGGCGGCAGCAGTCCGAGAGATCTTTCGTGACCCCTGTCCAGAGCTTTCCCGCGACGATCTCCTGTAGCGGCCTGGGCTCGAGTTCGTCTTAGTCGAGGGTATAGAACTCGTATCGGATCGACCAGCGATCGGCCTGCCCGGGCGCGACCTTCAAGTCAATGAACGGCTCCGGGCACAGCGTAGTCCGCGGCGACCAGTACTGCAGCTTGGCCAGCGGCCGGTCCGTGGCGACGCGCACCCCGGCCTTCACCTTGCGGTTCTCGATCGTGAACACGTGATCTTCGGCGGTGGCACCATAGCCTGCGAGCATTGTGAAGATGCTCTCACCCGGCGGTATGTGCTTCTCGTACCGTAGTTGCCTTCCGCTGATGCTGACGTAGCCCCCCATCTGGCGGTCCGCCGTCAGTTCGAACGGAAACTCCACCGCGAAGTCCGGCCCGGTGGGCTGGTTGTCGATCACGAAGAAGTTGTGGTTATACACGTTCGTCTCGATCGTCTTGCGGCCCGTGTTCTCCAGCACATGATCGATGACCAGCTCGGGCTGCCCCGGTGTCAAAGTCAGACGCTTCGTCAGGCGGTACCCGTAGCCAAGGCCCGGCTCGGCAACTTCGTGGGTGAACTCGATCCAGTTCGCCCCTTGCCGGATCGTCCACTCGCCGGGGTCGACGATCTTGTAGCTATGCCGCCAGCGGTAGTCGTCTTCCTCGGGCTTTTCGACGACCCCTACGCCGATGCGCAGGAAACGGTCCCCGCCGTCGTCATAGCCTAGTCCCTTTTCCGCGGTGCGATACTCCTCGACCGGTCCCGTGATGCGGTCGTGCAGATAGGGGTCGCTCGACTCCTGCCACTCTCCGAAATACTGGTGGCCCGCGTACTTCAAGCTGTAAATCGCCCCGGACCAATCGAATCGCGTCCCGCGGTAGTATCCGTTCTCCGGATCCGGCAGATACACCTGCGCTTCGATCACCTCGTTTGCGAACCGTGCCGAAGGATGCTCGGCGGCCGGCCAGCTAGGAGCGAGTGCAAGACAGGCGACTGCGAGTGCGAGGAGACGCATGACCCAAATCGTAGCCCATCCCCGGACGAGCCGGCACTGGATTGATCCCCGTCGCGGAGCCGGTCCGCCCTCCGTGATTCCGCCCGCATTCCACGCTCCCAGTCACGCCGTGAATCACACCTTGTCAGATGGCTGTCCGGCGGGGATGACGAAACAGCGGATCCGTGGCATCCGGACTCGCAGCCTCCCGGCTGCCGCCACAGGCCTTGGGCGGCGCAAGGAAGATTCGAGCGTGTACCATGAAGCTTGAGGGGCGGCCGGACAATCGGGCCGCCTTAGAGGATCTGTCCCAAGAGGGGGGTGTAGAGGTTTTTGGCTGAGATTCACATTTCATCCGACGAGATGCTGGAGTCTGCCCTGCGCCGGTTCAAGCGCAAGGTGCAGCAGGAAGACATCATCAAGGACGTCAAGAGGCATTCGTATTACATGAAGCCAGGCGAGAAGAAGCGCCTCAAGCAGGCGCTGGCTCGCAAGCGCCTGCGCAAGCGGTCGCGAGCACCGCGCGACTAGCTGGCGGCGCTGTTCCGGGCGGGAGGATCTGGGGTCCCTTGCGGACACCTCGGTTCCTTCCGCCCTTTGTGTTGCGGGCGGCCGTCACTTCTAAGATGCAAGCGGCGCGCCCGAAGGATCCACCCATGGCACGCTGTGGTCGCCATCGACCGCAAGCGTTTCGGGCGGGGAGTCGATGTGGAAGATGGACCACGGCCCCGGGATGAACGGATAGCGCTCGACCACCGATTCGTCCACCTCGACGCCGATACCGGGCTTGTCCGGCATCACGAGATGTCCGGCCTCGAGTTGCAAGGGCTCCGTCAGGATCTCGTCCGCGACCGGGAAGGCGTACATGCCGGGCTTGCCGTCATTGGAGTGCAGCGGGTATTCCAGCCACTCCACGACGCTCTCGTCCCAGCAAACTCCCAGCTGGGCGGCCGCAATCACTTCCAAGAGCGTTCCCCAGCTATGGAACGCGAAGCGGATGCCTTGCCGTTCAGCGCCCGCGAACACGCGCTGGCCCATGGCAAAGCCCCCTTGGCAGCAAACGTCCATTTGCACGAAGTCGACACCGCCAGACTCGATCAGGTCTTGAAACGACGCCTCGTCCGGCTCGTGTTCCCCGGATGCGACCGGTAGCGGCTGGCTGTCGTGCAGGCGCTTGTAGCCCGCGTGATCGTCCGGTGGCAGGGGCTCTTCGACCCAGTAGGGGTTGAGCGGCTCGAGATCTTCGCACAGCTGCCGGATCGTTGCCGGAGAGTAGCTGCGCTCACCCATCCGCCACCAGGCGTGGCAGTCCAGCATGATCCCGAAGTCCGGCCCGGTCGCCCTCCGGATCGCCTCGGTCGTGCGCATGTCGCCCTCCGGTCCTGCAGCGGGCCGGAGCTTGTAGGCGGGGAACCCCAGAGCCTGAACAGCCGCAGCCTCGGCCGCGTAGCCTGCGGGCGGCATATACATGCCCGCCGATCCGTAGCATTTGATGCGATCGCGCTTGGCGCCGCCGAGCAGCGATGACATCGGCACGCCCTCCGCCTTGGCGGCTGCGTCAATGACCGCGACCTCGACCGCGTGGTAGGTCTTCTGAGTGTCGAGGCCCGCCGAGAATCCGTAGTCGCGCCAGCCTAAGGGATCGCGCCCCTCCAGGAACGGACCGATCGCGCCGTCGATTTCGCGCACGGCGCGTACATGTGCCGGTCCGGGCGCGAACCCCACGATGCCCGCATCGGTGTGGACCCGAATCAGCATCGCATCGCGCTTGAGTATGGTGCGCAGCCCGCCGTGGAACGGCAGGCGAATCGGTTCTTCGAAGGGGCAGGACATCAACAGCCCCTCAACCTTGGTGATTTTCACGTCATCTCCTTGATTGCCGGCCTACCCCACATACGCCGGCTAGCTGGGGACAAGTCCCTAGGTCCATCGTAAGAGTTCGGGCCGCTTGCCTCGGGACCGGGGCGCGGCGTAGGCTGAGCGCATGCGGATCCTAGTGGCATTCTTCACCGTCGCCATGTGCCTGCCTGCCCAGACTGTCCCGTGCACGGCCTCGGAAGAACTCCGGGAGATCTTCGTTGCCGACCAGGACGACCGCAAGGAGAGCCCGATCGACTGGAGGATAGTGGGCAGGCGGGACAGCGAGCGCCGCGAACGAGTGGCGGAACTCATCGCCGCTGGGGAGGTGCGGTGTCCGGTGGACTTGTACCGGGCAGGACTGGTCTATCAGCACGGATACTCGCCTGGGCACTACCTGCTGGCCCACATCCTTGCCACGGCCGCAGCATTTCAGGGGCACGAACCGGCGATCAAGCTCTCTGCCTCGACGCTTGACCGATACCTGCGTACGATCGGGCGACCGCAGGTCCTCGGCACGCAATTGGGCAAGATCCCCGGGGACGACCGGTGGTCGCCTGAACCATTCGATCGCGAAATGTTGCCTGACTTCGTTCGCCAGATGTACAACGTTCCCAGTCTGGCCGATCTGGACGCGCGTCTTGAGCGCATGAACCAAGCCGGCCAGCCGTAGTTCGCTGCCGGACATCCAGTCGGCGCGAATTCAAGGTTGCGCCCGCGTCGCAACGACTCGGTCGATGCCGGCCAGGTCGGGCAGGAAGTCCGGACGCTGCCACTGGGCTTTGTCGAAGAGCGCCGCGACCGCTCCTCTGGTGCCAAATCCAATCTCAGCCAGTAGCCACCCCCCGGGCTTGAGGACGCGGCGGGCGTCAGCGACCAGCCGCCGGAAGACTCCCAGGCCGTCCTCTCCGCCGAAGAGCGCGACGGGCGGCTCATGCCGCAGCTCGGCTTGCAGGCCCGGCGCATCCCTGAGCGGCACGTAGGGTGGGTTCGACACGAGCACATCGACTTGTTTGCCGCGCATTGCATCGGTCAGGTCACCCAAGAAAAACTCGACGTTGACACCTAGGTGTTCGGCGTTGGACTTGGCCACTCTCGCCGCTGCCGGGGAGATGTCGCTGGCCAGTACCGATACGCCCGGGGCGTGTTTGGCCAGGCTCACTGCGATGGCGCCTGATCCTGTGCCGACATCCATGACAAGGTCGCCCGACCGGATGCGCTCGAGCGCGGCCTCGACCAAGTGCTCTGTTTCCGGCCGCGGGATCAGTACGTCCGGATTCACGTGGAAATCAAGTCCGAAGAACTCCTGCAGCTCCCGGATGTACTGCATGGGAACGCCGTCGCAGCGCCTCTGCACCGCCTCTTCGTAGCGCTCGCCGAGGAGGTGTTCGATCTCTTCGCCCGAATGCGCTACCAGCCAGGCTTGATCACGGCTGAGGAGGTCCGCCAACAGCACTCGGGCTGTCAGCTCTGGCGCATGAACGTGCCGCGCCCGCAGACGCCCCGCTGCCTCATGTAGTGTGGTGGCAATATTCACCTGAACACCGGGAGTTTGGCTCGCTTGGCAGGCACCCTTGGCTCCCCTCTCTCGGAACCAACACCGAACCGCGTGGCGATGAACATGATTCGGCTAATCCAGCGCAATCACGACATTGACGTTGGGCAACGCCCTTGAGTTCATTTACCCAGCGCCCTAGCGAGGGCCAGAACGTCGTCGTCGATCGTTACCGCCACGCGCATAATCGCATCGTACTATCGCGGCATGGCAACACCCGACGCAACCACTGGTCCGGCCGCCCGGCCGTCGGAGCGGGTCCGGGCGTCCCCCCGGCACCGCGGCGTCGCCGAGGTCGCCGCCGGCGAGGCTTCTGTCGGTCGGACACTGCGAGAAGTGGCAGCCGAGAAGCTGTGGGATGCCGTTTCGCTGGCCGCGCTGATGCGGAATCTGCAGCGCGAGCAGTGTCACCCGCACCTGGGTCGGACCCCACAGTGCATTCACGATGCCCGGGCGCATTGAGGCGCGCCCCTAGATCATCCATTGACGGGCAATCTGATCATTTTCATCCGCCGTGATCAGCCAGTCGAGCAGTTGCGCCTTCAAGTCCCGGACGATTCCTCCGTAAGCCGGGTCGTCGAACACGTTCGTCGATTCGCCCGGATCGTCCTCCAGGTCGTACAGCTCCCCGCCGTGGCCCACGTAGTAGTTCATTTTCCAGCGGTGGGTGCGAATCATCTTGGCGTCGGGATGGCGCACTCCGCCCACACCCTTACCAGGAGTGAAGAAGTACCCCTCGTCACCGTTCGTGATGACTTCGGGCATGATGTTCTCGGAGAACTGGGCCTTGCGGGGCTCGTAGAGGGTTCTCTCACCTGCCACCAGGGGAGCGAAGCTTCGTCCCTGAACGTGATCTGGAACGGTCAATCCACATAGCTCTAGGATGCTCGGCAGAACGTCCACCGTCTCTACCAGATCCGAGTACACGCCAGGCCGGATTCTTCCGGGCCAGCTCACCAGCAGGGGGATCCGGACGGAGTCCTCGAAGAAGACGTTCTTCCCGAACAGCCCGTGATCCAGCATCTGATCGCCGTGGTCGGAGGTCAGGATGACGATGGTGTTCTCTGCTTGGCCGGTCCGTTCGAGTTCCTCCAACGTCGCCCCCACCTCTTCATCGAGCCAGGTCATGTCCCCGTAGTAGCTGCGGTACATCCACAGGAGACGCTGGCGGTCCATGTTGTAGCGAGGCGTTCCGCGCAGGACCATCTTCTGCACCGGAAGGGGAAGCCGCTGGATGTAATCCAGCCCCACAGCCTTCGGTAGCGGAATCTCCACATCGTTGTAGAGGGCGTCGTATGGCTCCGGGATGGTGTGCGGCGAATGCGGCTTGAAGTACGACGAGAAAAGAAAGAAGGGCCGATCGGAGGACGCCAGGGATCGCAGAACGTTCCGCGTCTCGCGACCGGTCCAAGCTGTCGGCGTGTACTCTTTCGCAACCACCGCCCGAAACGGATTCGTGCCAGCTGGCACATCGCCGGCCGTCGTCTGGTAGTGAACGTCTGCATTCGGATCAGCGCCGTTCCTCCACCGGACATAGTCGGAATACTGGTCGGTGCGACGGATGCCATCGTCGAGGAGGACTCTGTCGAATCCGGTGGATCGCGCGTGTTCCGCTGTTGGCGGATTGAAGTGCAGCTTGCCAACGGAGCCGGTGGCGTAACCGGCCTCCTGGAGCAAGCGCTGGACCATGGGCTCCGGCTGCTGGTAGGGCGTGTAGTTGACCCGATTCTTGTGCGAGTGTGGATAGCGTCCCGTGAAGAAGCTCAGGCGCGATGGGACGCAGACGGGCGCCTGGACGCATGCCTGGGTGAAATTGGCTGAACGCGAGGCAAGGGAGTCCAAGTTCGGGGTCCGGATGATCCCGTTGCCGTTCGCCCCGAGGCAATCGAACCGCCACTGATCCAGCATGATGAACAGCACGTTCGGGCGGATGCCCGCCGGGACCTGGGCGGCAGCGCTCGCGGCGCCGGCCTGCACGAATGCTCTACGCGTGATGGACGACATAACTGGAAGGCTCCTCGTTCGGGCCGGCACAGCCAGCCCTCCGGAACATGGTCGCAGCTTCGGGGCCGGCGGCGGGCGGGACGCTACCAGAGAAGCTTCACCCCCAAGCGGATCTGGCGGGGGGCGTTCGCTTGGCTGGTGATACGACCAACATTGCGGTTGTTCACGGCAGTGTTCGGGCTAGCGAACACCGGAGCGTTCGTGAAGTAGAAGAACTCGCCCCGCACTTGAAGGGCCAGTGGTTCCCCCAACGAGAAGTTCCTGAAGACGGAGGAATCCCAGTTCGTCATCCCAAGGCACCGGATGTCCGTCAAGAGCCGACCGGTGTTGCCGAACGTGAACGGTTCCGGTCGCGAGAACACTGGGGTGTCGAAGTACCTGTCCAAGCGCTCCACCACTGAGCCGGAGAGCTTCACGCTCTCGTGGTCGTTGTTCGGTCGCAAGTATCCGTTGCCGACTTGGGTAGTGTTCGAGGCAGAGGGTCGTAGCGGGCATCCCGTGCTCATGGTGATGATGCCATTGAGCTGCCATCCTCCCAGCACTGCGTCTGCCACCGGATTCCAGCCCGCCCCATGACCCGCCACCGGCCGAACGGCAGGTCATGGACGTAGGTCAACACGAAGCGCTGGGAAACGTCGTTGCTGGGCCCAGCGACCAGTGAGAGCTGACTGAGGATTTCATGAAGCGACGCTCGGCGGACGCGAGGATCCGGGGCTTCGTCAGAGCCCCGCGAGGCGTATGGCCCGGTCCGGGGATCCCCATAGCAGCCTGTGGTTTTAATAGCTTTGCCGACCATGTCGGTCGGTGGCCTTGCTTGGTGGTCCTTCGACGGCCTATGCGAGTTTTTCGGCGAATTCCGGGCTCTCTCCCCGTCTGAGGCCCAAGAGGCCCCTGAGCAGGCCCAGCAGGCCGCTCCAAGCATCCCGGAACGGCAAACAAACGGCGAAACCAAGGCTGGCCGTTGGCTGGCAGCCCTGCCCCTGCAGTGTGCGCGGCGTGCCGACCCCGGTGAGCGACCTCATCAGCACCCCCAGGTTGAATGCACAGGCATGCACCAGCAGCCGCTTGCGAATGTTCGCCCGCCCCCGCAAGTACAGCCGGCGCATCCCGCCCGTGCCGTACATGTGGGCCATCGACCGCTCCACCTTCTCCGTCCGCAGCTTTTGCAGGCGCTTGCCGGCCGAGCTCGCCACGCGCTCCCGGTTCTCCTGCACCACCCGTTGCGCTTCCGGCTTGCCCGCAAAATCCCGCTCCGCCCGCTGCGGCTCCGGGATGTGCGCTTCCTGGCCCGCCTCGTTCAGTCCCAGCAGCACCGCGTCGCTGTGGTAGCCCTTGTCGGCGACGACCGTCTCCGGCCCCTGCCCTTGCGCCGCCTGCACCGCCTCCAAGGTCTCCCCCAGTGTTGTGGTGTCCCCTTGGTCCGCCGCTTGCAGCGTCACTCCTAGCAACGCCCCGCTCTCCAAGTCCACCGCGTGCTCGGCCTTGTGCGCTAGGTGCGTCGTGCCGTCCTTCATCTTCGCTACCCGCGCGTCCGGGTCCGTCGGCGACTCCCACTCCTTGTTCGACAACGTCTTGGGCTTGCGCTGGCGGTCGAAGGCCGCCAATTCCGCCAAGCTCGGCGTCGGCACCCCGGCTGCCTCCGCCAGCCCCTCCACGAATTCTCGGTAGCCCTGCTGGCTGTCCTTGCGCCGCAAGGTCCGCAAGGCCGCGTTGGCGAACAGCATCGTGGCGTCCACCGCCACCGTCTGCCCGTCGGCCAGACCCGCTTGCCGCAGCTGCTGCAGCACCCAGGCGAACACCTGCTCATGCGTCTCCAGGCTAATCCGCCGCCGGCTGCGCGAGATCGTCGAGTGGTCCGGCGGGCTGTCCTGCAACTCGTAGCCGAGGAAGGCCCGCAAGCCGAGCGAGTCGGAGACGGTCAGGGCGATGCCGCGCTCGGAATCGATGCCCAGCAGGTAGCCCAGCAGCAGCAGTCGGAAGTAGACGCCGGGAGCGAGCGAGGGCCGTCCCAGGCGTTTGGCATAGAAGGGTCGGCACAGGTTCTCGACGTAGGCGTCGAAGCCCATCTCAGCGAGCAGTTGGTTGAGCTTGTCGAAGAAGGGAGTGGTGGGGGCTTGGGGCAGTTGGTCCGGTGCGAGGAACATCGGGATCTGTCCGGGTTTGCGGGTACCCATCGCCATGACTACGATTTTATCGAAGTCTGATCGGGATTTGTTGGGATTTCAGTCGACTTTTGCCACAGGCTGATAGGGGCGGTGACACTGCGGAATTCCGCGCAGGCCGCGTCCTGCAACCGCGGCATGCGACCAACGCAGACTGATCGCTTGAACCGACAGACGCGATACAGTGAATACATATACTGGGCTGGGTATTTGACTCCACACACCACTATATGTTGTGGTTGAGCATGGGTACTTTACTCCACAGCAGTTTTCCCCGTGGTCTGTCGGACTGGTTGGCCTCCAAGCATGGCCTTGCGCGGGACTGGTGCGGTAGCTACCGCCTGCTGGAGCAGTCTGTAGAACAACAGGCCGCGGGAGCGTGAGCTCCGGCGGTTGAAGCGGAAAGTGAATTCGTCCAAGTAGTAGTCCAAGTGTTGGTGCTCCACCGCGCCTTGGTGCGTCCCCAGCAGCCAGCGCTTGAGCAGGGCCGCGACACGATGCACTCTGGGAAACACCCGCTCGACCAGTTCCCGGTCCCCGCCCAAGACCGCTTGGTCGTGGCGGTAACCCAACTTCTGCAGCCGAGAGTAGCTGCTCCAACCGTCGGTACGGATCGTGCTGCCGGGCTCGACGGCCTCCTCCAGGAAATCCTCCAAACTCGCTGCCGCTGCATTGGGCACCCGCTTGAGCCGGACCCGCCCCATGCCGGCCCCGCGCTGCTCGACAGCGACTGCCACCACGGCCTTCTTGCCAAGCGATCGCCCGCGGGCTCCCACCTCCTTGCCGCCGACGTAGATTTCGTCCGCCTCTACCGTGCCCGTGAGCCGCTCGCGTCCCGGCTGCACCATCGCCCGCCGCAACTTGTGCATCCACGTCCAAGCTGTCCGGTATTGCCCCAACCCCAACACCCGCTGTAGCCCCAGAGCGCTGGCCCCGTGCTTCTGGGTTGTGACGTACCACATCGCTCGGAACCATAGCAGCAAGGGCTTGCGCGTCCCCTCGAAGATCGTCCCGACGGTCACCGATGCCTGATAGCGGCAGGAACGACAGATCAAGCGCTGTCGCGTGGCGCTGCGGGCCGATTTGGCTTGGCACCGCGGACAGACGAATCCGTCGGGCCAGCGCAACTGAGCGATGTACCCGCGACAAGCCTCCTCGGTTGCGAATCGCTGCTCAAACTCGACTTGTGTCTTCGGGTAATCTCGCTTCATGACCTAACCACAACATATAGTGGCGTGTGGAGTCAAGTACCTAGCCCAGTACATATATTCATAGGCTTTGGAGAGTCAGCGGCATGCCAACTTCGATTCGACTTGCCCCTGAAACCGAGCAACGGCTTGATTTCTTGGCCTCGCAGACCGGGCGGACGAAGGCCTTCTACCTGCGCGAGATGATTGAGCGCGGCCTTGGGGACATGGAGGATTACTACCTCGCGGCGGACGTACTTGAGCGCATACGTCAAGGCAAAGAGAGAGTTTATTCCTCAGCTGACGTGAGAAAGGCCCTTGGCGTGGACGATTGAATACACCGCCTCCGCTGCGAACCAACTTCGCAAGTTCGACAAGCTGATGGCTCGACGTATTGTTGACTACATGGACGAGCGAGTTGCCGGAGGTGGACAACGTCGGAACTTGGGTAGGGGCCTGTCCGGCCCATTGGGTGAGTTTTGGCGATATCGGGTAGGGGATTGCGGCGTGATCTGCGACATTCAGGACCATGCTTTGCGGGTCTTGCTCGTGAAGATTGGTAGGCGCGACAAGGTATATCAGTGAATCGGTCTCGTCGATGCAGCGGGATCATGCGCTGCGACGGATTGCATTGCACGGCTTCTGTGCTCCGCCGCTCTCTTGGGGCGCACCAAGACGGTCTGTGTTCATGCACGTTGAACACGGCCGATTCGCTATCACTACGCATCTTCTACAATGCGCAGCTCGAAAAGAACCATTGCGGCGCCGCGGATGTTTGGCCCAAGTCGCGAACCAACCAAGGGCGGAGCGATCACCCGCGTGTCCGGTCCGGCCACAACGTCCTAGCCGAAAATTCTATAGGCCGCGAATCCCGTAGAGTACGCCAGCACCAGCATGTAGGCGAACTGTATCGCCGGCCAAGTCCAGCCGCCGGTCTCGCGGCGGACGATGGCCACGGTCGACATGCACTGCATCGCGAAGGCGAAGTACATCAGCAGCGCGATAGCGCCCCCGAACGATAACTCTGCCTGGAGGGCTTGCTGAAGGGCGGGCGAACCCTCGTCGGATTCCATGCCGTAGATCGTTCCCAACGTGCCGACGATGACCTCGCGAGCCGCCAGCGACGTGATCAGGCCAATGCCGATCTTCCAGTTCAGGCCAAGCGGCTCCACCAGCGGTTCGATAGTCCTGCCGATCGAACCTGCCAGACTCTCCCCGATCGGCGGCGGTTCGCCATTTTGGTACGGCACGCTGGCCAAGAACCACAGCACGATCGTCGTGACCAAGATCACGGTACCGGCGCGGCGCAGGAAGATCTTCGAGCGGTCGACCAGGCGGAAAGTCAGCGAGCGGATCGTTGGCCAGCGGTACGCGGGCAGCTGCAACACGAAGGGCGCGGGCTTGCTCTTCAGCACGGCGGACTTAAGCAGCCAAGCGGTACCGCAGGCCGCGAAAAATCCCGCCGCATACAACCCCAGAAGAACAGCGGCGCGCGTGCCGAGGAAAGGGCCGATGAGCGGCCGTTCGGGAATGAAGGCGGCGATCAGCAGGGCGTACACCGGTAGCCGGGCCGAGCAGGTTGTGAGCGGGGCGATCAGCAGAGTGGCCAGTCGGTCGCGTTGGTTCTCGATCGTGCGCGCCGCCATGACCGCCGGGATCGCGCAGGCGTATGACGACAGCAATGGGATGAACGAGCGTCCCTCGAGCCCGACCGCCCGCATGGACCTGTCGGCGATCACGGCCGCTCGCGCCAAGTAGCCGGAGTCCTCCAAGAGCCCGATGAACAGGAACAGGATCAAGATCTGCGGCAGGAACACTACCACCGAGCCGACGCCGCCCCAAACGCCGTCGAGCAGCAGTCCCTTGAGCATGGAGTCGGGCAGCAGGGCTCCGATCCATCCGGCGGACACGCCGATGGCGCTCTCGACTGCGTCCATGATCGGCACAGCCAGCGTGAAGATGCTCTGGAAGACAGCGATCACCACCGCGAGGAAGATCAACGGGCCGCCCACCGGGTGCAGGAAGATGCGGTCCAGCCGACGGCCCCAAAGTGAGGGTTCGGGCGCGTGATAGCTGCTCCGGGCTGCAACCGAATGCGCCCATTTCCGCTCGGCGGGTATGTTGTTGATTACCGGGAGCTCGACCTTGCCCGCGGGAGCGAAGCTGCCCCGCAAGAACTGCACCACCTCTTCCATCCCAGCGCCCGTCACGGCGCTGGCCAGGACTACCGGAGCGCCAATCTGCGCCGACACCGCTCCGGTGTCGACACTGCCGCCGCGCGCCTCCAGCTCGTCGGCCATGTTGAGAACCACCAGAGTGGGCAGGCCCAAGCCCAGGATCCCCGGCACCATGCGCAGATGGGCCTGCAGGTTGGTCGAATCCAGAAGTAGGATCGCCGCCGCGGGACGCGGCAGCGTATCGCTCTGGCCGCGCAGAATCTCGACGCAGACGCGCTCGTCCTCCGAGCGCGGGTGCAGGCCTACAATTCCCGGCAGGTCGATCAGGTCGACCTGCCCTCCGTCTTCTAGCCTGAGGCTGCCCACGCGCTTCTCGACGGTGATGCCGGGATAGTTGGCGACCTTCTGGTGCAGCCCGGTCAGACGGTTGAAGAAACTGGACTTGCCCACGTTGGGCGGGCCGCAGATGGCAACCACCCGGTTGGTGTCAGGCAAGCTGCGGCGCGTCTCGGCCTGGGGCTCAACCGCCGTCGGCATCGGGTTCTCTCCCTGCGCTGCTGGGCTGGAGCGTGATCCGGGCTGCGGTCTCTTTGCGCAAGGCGACCTGCGTGCCCTCGACTTGGAAGATGGCTAGGTCACCCAGAGGCACCACGCGCTGGCAGGATACCGAGGATCCCGGAATGAAGCCCAGTTCCATCAGCCGGACTCGATCGGCTTCCTCAAAGTCGAGTGCTGCGATCACGGCCGTGACGCCGGGGGACAGATGATCGAGGCTATCCGGTTCGGTGCCAGGCATCGCGGGCTCATTGCCTATCGTAATCGCAGCGCTGGCGACGGTCGAACGGCCCGCGCGCGAGCCGCCGATCCCACACAAGCCAAGACCCAACAACAGCTCTCGCACCGAAGCTGCGGCACGAGTGACACCGATCAGGTTGTGCTCGCCGCACCGTCGGCGTTCTTCCTGTTTCGGTGCGGAACCCAGAGGCGACTGCGCACAGGCCCCGGGAGGAGAAGCCACCCTTCCCCGAAGTCGATCTCGGCCCCCCAGAGCGGGTAGAAGCGCGAACCCGCCGATTCGCGCTTCGCAGGCTAGGGGTTGTAGCCGGAACTGACGAGCAGCGGAACTCCCTGCGCGCGCACGAGCTTGACGAATACCGCCTTGGGCTGGAGCTCGCCCGTCGCGGGATTCTCGAAGCTGTAGTACCAGAACGACTCCCCGAACAATGCAGCGGCTTCGATCGCGTCCCTGCCGTCGAACAACACTTCCGGGATCCGCCCCGATGTCGCAAAACTGGCCGGGTTGCCGCTGAATTCGACAACGCCCGTTTCGACGTTGACGCCGGAAACGTAGATCGGGCCGTGCTTCCAGCGCGGGTCGCTGGACAGCACCGGGCCGGCGAAGTACCCCGAAGACTCCACTTCCATTGCCGCGCAGCGCACGAATTCCTGCAGTCGCTGGTCGCCCGGGTGGGCCGCCAGGTCCGCCGCGTTGACCTCGCTCGGGTCGCAGTTGCCCGGAAAGTCCCGCGCGTAGATGCCGGCCCCGATCGCCGCCCGCTCCCCGTTCCACTCGATCTCCATCACGTACGAGCTCTTGGGCTGGCTGCGCCCGATCGCCGGGTTGTTGAACGCGTAGTAGATCCAGCCCGCGTCCACCAGTGACAGGATCCGGTGCAGCTCGTAGTAGTAGTCGCTGCCGAAGGTGTCGATCGAGGTCCCCCACACCGAGCCCTCCCGGGCCGGCTCCGGCGGGAACACGTGCGTCAGGGCGGTCTCGCCGGACGGCTGCACGCCGTCCACGAACAGGTAGGTCGGGCCCGACTTCCAGCGCGCGTCCTCGTTGAACGCCCGCCGCGCCTCCTCCTCGCCGTGCTCGTGCACGTACTCGGCCGCGCAGCGCACGAACGCCGGGATGTCCGCCTGCGTGCGCACCGCCGCCGCCGTCACGTAGTTCTCCGCGCAGCTGGGCCCGGCGTGCAGCTCGTCGTGGTGCCCGACATGGTGCCCGGCCCCCACCAGCAGCGGCACCCCCTGCGCCACCACCCGCTTGAGGAAGCCCAGCTTTGGCTCGGTGGTCCCGCTCCGCGGGTCGTACGCCTGGTAGTACACGTAGCTTTCGCCGAACGTGTCGCCCATCGCGGCCATGTCGCGCCCGCCGAACTGGTCCCCGCGCGGGCCGGAACGCCCCCACTCGTGCGGCGCCCGGCCGTTGATCCGCAGCGGCTGGCCCGACATGACCTGGTTGCCCAGCGTGTCCAGCACGTAGACGTAGTGCTGCCCGTCCGTCCAGCGCGGGTCCCGCTCGATCTCCCGCTTGGCGAAGTAGCCGCCCGCCTCGACTGCCAGCGCCGCGCAGCGCACGAACTCCCGCAGGGTCTCCGGGCTCGGAGCTTGATGCAGAACCTCGGCGCTGACCTCGTCCGGGTAGCAGGTGCCGGGCCAGTCGCGCGAGTAGATGCCGGCCCCGATCACGGCCGGCTCGCCGTCCCAGTCGATCTCGATGACGTAGGAGGCCTTGGCCGACCGCTTGCCGGTCGCCGGATTGGGAAACGAGTAGTAGAGCCAGCCGGAGTCGACCGCCTGAGTCATGCGGTAGGCCTCGTAGAAGAGGTCGTTGCCGAAGTCGTCGATCGCCTCGCCCCAGACCCCGCCCTCGCGGGAGGGGTCGGGCGGGTAGACGAAGGTCTTGGCATCCGTGCCGGACTTGGCGATGCCGTCGACGAAGACGTAGGTGGGGCCGTGCTTCCAGCGCTCGTCCTCGTTGAAGGCGCGGCGGGCTTCGGCGGTGCCGTGCTCGGCGAGGTACTCGGCGGCGCAAGTCACGAACGCCCGGACGTCGCTCTGCGTGCGCACCGCGCTCGCGGCGATGTTGCGGTCGGAGCAGCCGCTGCTGATCGCGGGGCCGTCCTCGGATTCCTGGTCCAGATACAGGCCTGAAGCGAAGATGTAGCTGTTGCTAGTCTCTCCAACGAGCGGGTGATCGTATGTGAACGTGACCTCGCGGGCAAATGTCAGCTTGGGTATCTCGACGCTGTCGCTGGCGTCGTCGGGATTGTCGAAGTGATACTGCACGAATCCGCCCTGATCGCTCTGGCTCGCTGCGGCCACGAGCTGCGGGAGAATCAGCTCTCCCGTGACAGCATCTCGGGCTGCCCCCGTAGGAACCAGCTCGTACTTATCGGGAAAGGCGCCGTGAAACAGAGTGTAGCCCGCGCGATCGAAGACGAAGATGTAAACCTCGCCTGCCCGCCAAGGCCCGCTCTCATTGCGGAAGACCCCCCTCAGGACGGACGCACCGTCAACTCCCTGAGCCTCGAAGAGCTCGTTGACGTGATCGATGGCTCCGTTCACGAAGGACTCTAGGGTCGCGCGGTCTACGACATCGCTGGCACTCACCTCCGGGACATGGCCCACGTCAAGGATTTCCGGGCCCAAGTGATCGTCCTGGATCCTGGTACCAAGGAGCATGACGTACGGCCCGTACATGATGGCGTGCCCGCCGAGCGGCTTGGGGCAGTTAAGAGCGAGGCAGGCAACATCCGGAAGGGGGCCGCCGCTGGCTTGGTCGCTCGCGGCCGCAGCAAGAATTTCTTTGGCCGTGGATTCCTTGAGCAGCCTGCCCCCCAGCGCCATCTGGGCCGAGTGAAAGATCACGCGCATGTTGGCCGGAGCCTCGGGATTCACAAAGACCGCGGGGTCGAAGGAAAGGCTGACGGGATAGATCTGCCCCGAGCGCCAGTCCCCTCCCTCCTGCCGCATCAAACATGAGGCGTAGGCCAATTCCACCCAAGTGGTGATGCTCACCGAATAGTCCCGCGCTGCCACCGCAAATTCCCTCAGGTTGTCGGGGGTGCGATTCGCCGCCACTTCGGCGGCCGTAATGCTCGGTTTTGAGAGCGGGTTCCCTTCGTAGCCGGCGGGCGGCACACAAACGCCCTGCGCCGAGACCTGTGAGACGGTCAAGAGCAGGAGGCCGGCTACCGCGAGGAATTTCCCGATAGCTCCGCTATATCGACGACGCGTTGAGCCTAGGTTTTTAGTGAGCATAATTACCTCTGTAGGCTAGCCATGCTAGCAAACCGCCGGGTTCCTGACGTAAATTCCGCGGCTGATCGCCGGAAATCCGGTTCTGCTCGCACACGCCCACAGGAGGGCTCGTACGAGGCGCGCTTGTTGAGTTCGAACCGATGTGATCGGCCGAGCGCGGCAGTTGGCCTAGCGTTCGAAATCGCGCAGACGTGCGAGCCGTGCGGGGGGAATCCCCAGGGAATAGCCGAGGATGCATAGCTGGTGCTTCCAAGTTACGCGCCATACACCATGCTCGCGCCAGCGCCGGGCCGATGTCACAGCCGCGCTCCCGGCGAACCGGATCCTGCCGAGCCGCTTGAGCCGAAGCACCAGATCGAAATCCTCCATCACAGGCAGGTCAGCGAAGCGCCCCGCCTGTTCGAAGGCTTCGCGCGACATGAACAAGGCTTGATCGCCGTAAGGAAAGGCAAAGAGCTTGCAGCGGATGGCGACCATGCGTTCCAGCATGCTGATTCCGAAGCCGGATGCATCAAGCCCGAACCGGAACGCCCCCGCGATCGTGCCCGGCTCGTCCAGGATGGCTCGGACTTGGCTGGCGAAGCCATCCGGCGGTGTCGTGTCCGCGTGCAGGAACAACAGAATCTCGCCAGTGGCACTCTCCGCTCCAAGATTTTGCTGCATTCCCCGGTTGGCCGGGCCCCTCAGCACACGCGCTCCAAGTGACTCGGCGATCCGCACCGTTTCGTCACTGCTGCCGCCGTCGACGACGATGACCTCGGCAGCGCCCGCGCCTTCTAGGTGCCGAAGCGTCGAACCGATCTGCGCCGCTTCGTTCAGGGCGGGGACGATGACCGAGATCGGGCGGGGCCGAGCGCTTTCCGGCATCGCAGTCGGAGCGTGCGGCACGGCCTCACGCCTGCAAGCGAAGCATCGCGCGCAGCAGGCGCCGCACGCCGGGAGTGAGACGCGTTCGCTGGTAGGCATCCGCTGCCTTGCGGATGGCCTCCGCCTGCGTCGGATAGGGGTGGATGGTGGCGGCGATGGAGCGCATGCCCAAGCCGGCCGTCATGGCTGTGGTGACCTCTGAGATCAAGTCGCCGGCGTGGGCGGCAACGATGGTCGCGCCGACCAGCTTGTCTGTGCCGCGATTGCAATGCAGCTTGACAAATCCCTCGGACTGCGAGTCCAGCACGGCCCGGTCGACGCTTGAGAGCTCCGTCCTGTAGGTGTCGATAGCGATGCCCCGTTCGGCCGCGGCTTGCTCGCTCAGGCCCACATGAGCCAGTTCGGGGTCCGAGTACGTGCACCACGGCACATGCAGCCCGCTAGCACGCTTGCGCCCGAAGAAGAGCGCATTGCCGATCACGATGCGGGCCATGGCGTCGGCCATGTGGGTGAACTTGTAGCGCGAGCAGATGTCTCCGGCCGCATACACGTGGCGGTTGGAGGTGCGCAGCTTGTCGTCTACCAGAACGCCCTCTCGCGGGTCAGATTCGATGCCGGCCGCGTCGAGCCCGAGGCCCTCGATGTTTGGCGAGCGGCCGGCCGCAACCAAGATTCTGTCGGCGCGCACAGCGCCATCGCCGCTGCCTGAGGCGACTTCGAGCACACTCTCGGCGCCGTCCTGTCGCACAGCCTTCACGCTTGTTCCGAGAAGCATCTTCACGCCATCCCGTTGCATGGATGCGGCGACGATCTCGGCGGCGTCGCGATCCTCCCTCGGCAGGATTCCCTGCTCGACTTCGATCAGGGTCACGTCCGACCCGAAGCGAGCGAAACTCTGCGCCAGCTCGACGCCGATCGGGCCCGATCCGATTACCGCCAGCCGATCCGGTAGCTCCGTCAGCGTAAAGACGGTCTCGTTGGTCAGGGGATCGGCTTCCTTCAGGCCCGGGATCGGGGGCATCGAGGCTCGCGTTCCCGTGGCGACGCAGGCCTTCGCGAATTCCAGTTCAGTGCCGGCCACCCTCGCGGTGCGCGCGCCGGTGAACTCGGCCTGGCCGAGGTAGACGTCAATCCCTTGCTCGCTGAACCGTTTCGCCGAGTCATGCACGCTGATGCCCGCTCGCAGGCGTCGCATGCGTTCCATCACCTTGCCGAAGTCGACGACGGGCCCCTGAGCCGCGACGCCGAATTCTGCGGCGTCGCGCACGCTGGCGACGGCGCGGGCGGCGCGGATCAGGGCCTTCGACGGCACGCAGCCTGAATTCAGGCAGTCTCCCCCCATCAGGCCTCGCTCGACGAGAGCCACGTTGGCACCCAGCCCGGCCGCGCCGATGGCAGTCACCAGGCCGGCCGTGCCGGCGCCGATCACAACCATGTGATAGCGGCCTTCCGGCTTGGGATTCTGCCAGTCTTGCGGGTGTACGTTGCTGATTAGACGTTGGTTGTGCTCGTCCAGGGGGCGGGCCGGAGCGAACGATTCGGTGAGGGCGGGCACGGTTTACAATCGGGATTATAGACCGCGAGGGCCAAACGCACGGTCGGCTGGAATCTCCCGCGAGGAGAGATCTAGGCGTCGTTCTGGAGTTGTTTGGCCACTTGCCGCGTCTATCCCGAGGTGAATGAATCATGCACAGCAGCGGCTCTCGCCGAACATTCTTCCCGAGCAGTCAAGCGCTAGCGCTAGCGCTGCTCGTCGGTCTCAACATTGGTTCGGCTCTCGCCCAGGCCCCTGACAGCACCGTGATTCGTGCGCGTGCCGCCGCCCAGCGGATCGGCGACGGCTCGTCCCGGTCCCCGGCGCTGGAAGCGATGGCCCAGGGGCAGGCGCCGGGCCGCCTGTTCATCACCTGCTCGGACTCGCGCCTGATTCCGTCAGCGATCACGTGGACCGGCGTTGGCGAGCTCTTCGTGATTCGAAACGCGGGCAACATCGTGCCTCCCTTCGACACCCGCCCGGAAGGGGTGAGCGCCACCGTCGAATACGCCGTCGCCGTGCTGGAGGTGCCGACCATCGTCGTCTGCGGCCATACGTTTTGCGGCGCGATGAAAGGCGCCTTGGAGCCAGACGGCCTCGATGCCGTTCCGAACGTACGGAACTTCCTCAAGTTCGTCGAACCGGCGAGATTGGCGGTGGAGCGCCTACACCCGCATCTCGACCCCGACACCCGCTGGCTGCGACTTGTCGAGCAAAACGTCCGTCAGCAGATCACGAATCTGAAGACACATCCTTGGGTCGCGGCTCGTGTGGCGACCGGCGACCTGAGGCTTGAGGGCTGGGTATACGACCTCGAAGAAAGACAGACGCGCATCCTGCCCCTGCAATAACTGAACTCGGCCCGCTTCGCCCCTCGATCACGGAACAGCAGCCGGCAACCGCACCGCAGCTCTCTTGCGGCAATCGCGATTCGAGTCCATCGAAAGAGTTCGTAGCGCTCGCCGGTTTCCGCGGCGGAGTCGGGGGGCGCGACCGCTCTGTGACGTGATTCCCTGACTTCACCCCGCCCCCGGGTTCGATCTGGTACATTGGCGGCGAAGTGAATCCGCTCAGGCGCCAATTCATTCGGACCGGTCTCGCGATGGCTGCCGCTGCTACGGTCCCGGGCTGCCGGGCAGCCGGCCGGAAATTCACGATCGCTTTCATCCCGGGCAGTATTGGCATCGAAGCTGATCAGGGGCGTTCGATCGAACTCGCGTCCAAGCATGGATTCGAGTCCGTGGAGCCTTTCGGAACGCAGCTGCTGAATGAAGGCAGCGGCCGCTACGTCGATGCCTTGAAGGCGGCTGGCCTCCAATGGGCTGCGGGGAGGCTCCCTGTCAGCCTGCGCGCTGACGATGCGGTCTTCCAGAGTGGCCTGGAAGAGCTTCCCGCCGTGGCGAGAGCGCTGCGAGGGGCGGGCGTGACCCGCGTGGCAACCGCCGTTTCCTCGTACAGCGAGGAGCTGAACTATCTGGACAACTTCAAGCTCCACACGAAACGTCTCCTGGAAGTCGGCGCCGTGCTGGAGGACCATGGCCTTCGTCTGGGGCTGGAGTATTTGGGCACGAAGCGGCTCTGGACGAGGAGCAGGCATGCGTTTGTTCACTCGATGGCCGAGTGCCTCCAGCTGATCGGCGAGGTGGGGAGGCCCAACATCGGAGTTGTGATCGACAGCTGGCACTGGTGGACGGCTCGAGAGACTGCGAAGGACATCACAAAGCTGACCAACAGCCAGATCGTTTCCGCCGATCTTAATGACGCTCCCGCCGGTATCGAGCGCGATGACCAGTACGACAATCAGCGCGAGCTCCCCGCCACGACCGGTATGATCGACGCGAAAGCGTTTCTCGACGCACTGCTGCAGATCGGCTATGACGGTCCGATCCGGGCGGAGCCCTTCAACCAGCGGCTCGACGACATGGACGACGACAGTGCTTGCCAGGCCACTGTGGCCGCGATGAAGAAGGCATTCGACCTGGTTGGCTAGCGGGATGTCAAGGCCCTAATCGACACGGCAGCCCGGGCCGGCACAAGACTTCCCGATCCAAGCCGGCGAACCCGCGCGTTACGAACGTTCCGGGATGGGCCGAGCAACCTGCTTGGCACTCATGGCGCGAGGCTGGGAGGCCGCAGGGCCTGTTGGTCGATCGTCGCGGCGCTATGAGCCCTTGGCTGGGAAGACCGGCTGGACCCAGGCCTTGCCCCCGTTCGAATCGATGATCGTGGCCCGCACATAGCCATCTCCGGGCCGGAGCCGGTAAGTTGCTTCCAGGCCGGTCTCTCTGGCTAGGATGCGCCCTCCCTTGCCGACGAATACGGTGCGGTACTGGCGATCGCTGTTCTGTGCGACCTTGATCTGCAGCTGCCCTCGAGCGCGTCGCAACTGCTCAAGCTTCACCCCGGTGGATGCATAGAAGTCGCCCCTGCCGACGGCCTCTAGGATCGCTTCCTCCGAGAGTTCCGGCGCAAGCACCTCGACCCAGCCGCCACCCGGGTTCGACCGTCCGGACCCGAATCGCTTGAACTCGTGGGCATCGTCGACGGCGATCCCGAAGATCTCCCTGCCAGCCGACAGTGCACTGTCCCACATTTCTTCCAGGCCCCACTCGTTGTTCGTGTCGGGATGGGCGTTGTAGACCTCGAACAACCCCAGATCCCGAACCCCCGCGAGAGTCGCTGCGTCGATGGCCCAACCGAACTGCGGGTGGTTTAGCGAGGGGATCGCTCCCGAGCCTCGGATCGAATCGACATTCCCCTGCAGAGTTGACGGGATGTCTTCGCCGAAGAATGGCTCGATCGTATGTTGGAGGCGGAACGCGTTGACGTGGATCGGAGCCTTGCCGTAACGGGAGGTCACCTCCTCGCCCGTAATCAGGAGGAACCGATCCTTGGCCCCCAAGAAGGCTTCCAGACCCTGCGGATCAGTGAAGTAGTTGTGGTCTGTCAGGGCGAGGAAATGATAGCTTTGCTCCTTATACCAGCGGGCGACAGCATCTGGGGAGCTGTCCCCGTCGCTGTTGATGGTGTGGGAGTGCAGGTTGCCCTTGTACCAGCGAAGTTCCGGGCTCTGGCTGGGCAATCGGGCCGTCCCCGCAACCCAAGCCAGGGCAGCAGCGAGGAACAGGCCGATTCGAACCCTTCCGGTCCCCATTGCGAGTTCACAGCCTAGCACGCCCGGAGACTGGCTCCGGCCTGAATTGCTTCGCTTCAGGCGTGCCGGACTCCGGGCCTGTTGTAAGGCATTGTTGGGGAAAAAGATCAGGGACCGGGCCGGGGCTCGAATCACAAGTCGGGCAGGGGAGCCGAGCCGGTGCCGTCGGAAGCTGGGGTGCGAGGTTCGTTCAGGGCCCAGTCATAGGGCAGCCAGCGGATTCGTATGGCACGTCCCTCGTCTAGCGCGTTCCGGAGAGCGGCAGAGTAGCGCGCGGCGGCCGCCAGCACCGAGCCATGCAACTGCTCGAAGTCCGAGCCGTACCAGCTGTATACCTGGGTCAGCCAGACCAGCCCCTCCGCTTCGTCGAAACGAAACCAGCGCGGATCTTCGTGCACGGATCGGGTCTGGCGCTCGAGCTGTTCCTCGATCCGCTGGCCCGAATAGGCCTCGGGCCGCAACACCGGGCACCCCATGGCAGCGCAAACGAGGGCGAAGTGGACGCGATCCTCGCGGAAGTTCGGCCGGATCAGCTCATTCTCGATCTCGTCCAGGCTGTAACGACCGCCCGCGACTTCCCACCTGCGGTCGTCCCAGCGTTCCGCGGCAGGAATGTCGTGAATGGAAGCCAGCGGGTAGTGATCGACGATCAGCTGCAGCGTGAAGGCGTTGTAGGCGTTGACCAGGAGGGCCAGCTTCGCGTCGCGTCCCAATTCGCTGAACGGGGCGGTCTTCAGCCGCGCGAGATAGGTTTCCAGCGGTGCCGGGTCCGCTGCGAGCGCGGCATAGTCGACCAGGCCGTCGGCATCGACATGTCTCCGCAACAGTTCGTCGAACTCGCCGTGATCGAAGTCCGCCCTGCCGGGATCTGTTGCGAATCGCTCGGCCAGCACGACTTCCGGCGGGAAGAACAACGAGCGGAGCGACTCCCGGCCGGTGTAGGCGATCGCCGCCGCGGCCAAGCAGGCCAGCGAGATCGCAAGCGCAAGCAAGGCCTTGCCATGGGATCGCGTCTGGGCCGGTTCGCTCGCTGTCGAGCTGGGCGAGGCCGCCTCGTCGGGGGCGTGGCTGGCCACCGCCTTGGCCGCGAGCCGCGCGACGCCGACAGTGACGGCCACGGTGGCGAGCAAGCCCACGAGTTGCAGTCCCAGGCGCAGAGTGTCAACCCCGTGGCCGCCGCCGGCCGCGGCCGCGGCTTCGCCCCCGGCAAAGCCGAGATAGACGTACATAAACGTGCCCGGCAGGATGAAGGCTGCGCTAGCTAGGAAACATGGCAGGAAACGGATGGCAGTCACGCCGAAGAGATAGTTCTGCAGGCCGAAGGGAAACACCGGCGACAGGCGCATCAGCGCGACGATCTTCCAGCCCTGCTGGCCGATCGCGCGATCCACGGCCGCGAAGCGGGGCCGCGTGCTCGCAAGCGCCTCGACCTTGCCGCGCGCAGCATAGCGGGCGATCAGGAACGAGAGCACGATGGCGATGTTGGCTCCGATCCAGACCACCGCAGTTCCGAGCCACAGGCCGAACAACACGCCTGCCGCCAAGGAGAGTGCGGAGCCGGGTACGAAGAGTGTGGCCGCCAGGCCATACATCGCCGCGTACGCGACGGGAGCCCAGATTCCCAAGCCCTCTACGCGCACTTGGAGGGCATTCATCAGGTCGCCGACGGGCAGGGCAGCCACGAGCAGTCCCAACGCTAGAAGGCAGCAGGAGATGGTCGCCCACCTGATGCCACTGGCCCACTGGTCGCGCACTTGCTTGGTCTCCCCCCGGCCGAGTCTTCGGGAAACGGCTAAGACTGAGCCTTGGCCCGCCCGCGGGGCCGCGCAGTGGCGAGAGTGGTCGAGCCACAGTCGATCAGGATCGTCTCGGCGGTGATCGCCGTGGCATCGGCGGCCAAGAACAACACCGTCGAGGCCACCTCTTCGACAGACGCGATCCGCCCGAGCGGAGAGTGCTGCCGTCCCTGCTCGAACGCTTCGTCCGGCCAGCCTGCGAACCGGGTATGGACCAAGCCCGGAGCAATTGCGTTCACGCGGATGTCCGGGGCCAATGCCCGTGCCAACGACCGGGTCATGTTGACCATCGCCGCCTTCGAAGCCGAGTAGACGATGGAACTGCCGGCTGCATTGTAGGCCGAGGCCGACGCGTTGTTGACGATGGAGCCGCCCCCGTGCTTGCGCATCAGCTGCACAGCGGCGCGGCTGCAGTAGAACGCCCCTCGCAGGTTGGTGTTGAGCGTGCGATCCCAGATCTCGTCGGTGAGGTCGTCGAGTTTCCAGTGCGGCGTGACCTTGCTCCAGCCCGCGTTGTTCACCAAGATGTCCAGCCGGCCCCAGCGGGACTCGACAGCGTCCACCATGGCCCGCACTTCGTCGTCGTTCTGGACGTTGGCCGCGTGAGCGACTGCCTCGCCGCCGCCACCCTCGACTTCCGCGACCACCTCCCTGGCGGCCTCGGCCGAGGCCCGGTAGTTGACCAGCACCTTGGCGCCCTCCGCCGCGAGCAGCGCGCTAATCCCGCGACCCATTCCCGTCGCGCCACCCGTGACGATGGCAACCTGTCCTTGGAGCTTCATCTCGACCGCCTCTGGTACCGAATACCGATCAGTCTAGCGGAAGTCGCCAGGGCTGATTCTCCAAGGCTGGTGGTCCCCGTCCCAGCTAGTCGGGCACGGGCCCGGACGTGTGGTGCGCCGCTTGGCGGCAGCGCCTCGCCTGCGCTTCGTGCCCGGCTGAGACGCCCAAGGCCGCATTCAAGCCGAACCCTCTCTCGGACAGCAGTGCCCAGGGCGAACTGTGGCATTCTCATAGTTCAAGCCGGACCCCGCTAGGAAGTGCCGCCGTGACCAACCGTCATCCAACGCCCATCCGGCCATCCAAGCGTCTCGCGCTAACCAAGCCCGCAGTGCTTGGGCTCGGAACGGCCCTGTTGGCGCTCGCGCCGGTAGCCCGTCCGCTCTCGGCTCAGCAGGAATGCCCCTGGTGCGGCACCACTGGCGGGGTGGCGCCGATCTCGCTGGAGGGCGTTGTAGACCTGCATGTCCACAGCGCTCCGGACAGCGGTCCGCGTTCGATCGACGCGCTGGAAGTGGCTCGGATAGCCCGCAGCGCGGGCATGCGAGCTCTCCTGTTGAAGAACCACTATGCGCCCACGGCGGGCTTGGCCTACTTGGTCGAGCGGGCAGTGCCCGGGATTCGCGTATTTGGCGGCATCGCCCTCAATGCGTCGACCGGCATCAATCTCGTGGCAGTCGACCACATGGTGCGCACGACCGGAGGCCACGGCAAGGTGGTATGGATGCCCACCTTCGATTCCGAACATTACCACCGCGTTCTGCGGCCCAATCCCAACCGCGTGCCGATCTCGGCCGACGGGGCCCTGTTGCCGAGCGTGCTGGCCGTGCTTGACAAGATCGCGGAGCACGATTTGGTGCTGGCGACCGGGCATTCCTCGCCCGAGGAGTCGCTCATGCTTGTGCGGGAGGCGCGAGAGCGCGGAATCGGCCGCATCATGGTGACGCATCCGCTGCCGCCGCCGGTCGGCATGTCGATCGAGCAGCAAAAGCGCGCGGCGGCCTGGGGGGCGCTGTTGGAGTATCCCGTTGGGAACGCCCTGGGCTCGAACCCCACGTGGGAGGGCACCAGCGAGGCAAAACTGCGCGCCTACGTCGAGGCCATCCGGGCGGTCGGGCCCGAGCACGTGGTGGTCTCGAGCGATCTGGGCCAGTCGATGAACCCGATCCATACCGATGGATTGGCCGTCTTCCTGGCTCAGCTGTTGCAAGCCGGCTTCACCCGCGGCGAGGTCGACCAGATGTCGAAGTCGAATCCCGCAAGGCTGCTGGGGTTATAGCCGAGTATGCTCAGGCCAGACGAGCTGGGCGTCCTGCGCGTGAGCAGCTGGGCGGATTGGGACTGGTTGATCCACGGATTCTCCACGCGCTCGACGGGGGACTTTCTTGACTGGCCGAGCGACGACGAGGTCTGCAAGCGGTTCGGTGCAGCCCCGGCGGAAACCGCAATGCTGAAGCAGGTTCACTCCAGCCGCTGCGTCCGGGCGGAACGTGCATGGAGTGGCGCTCGTCCGGAGGCCGACGCCGTTTGCACGAATCGCCCGCGCCTATTGGTTGGCGTTCGCACGGCGGATTGCATTCCCATCCTGCTGGTGGATCCCGGCCGCCGAGCAGTGGCAGCTGTCCACGCCGGCTGGCGAGGGGCGGCGGCCCGCGTGCTGCCGAGCGCGGTCGAGTCGATGGCGGCTGAGTTCAGTTGCAAGCCCGGCGATATAGAAGCTGCCATGGGTCCGGGCATCGGGGCTTGCTGCTTCGAGGTCGGCGAGGAAGTCGCGAACCAGTTTTCCGAGGAGTTCGTCAACCGCGACGGCCCGAAGCCGCATGTGGATCTGGCGGGGACCCTGGGGGCGCAGCTAAGGCAGTCGGGGGTCGAGCGCTTCGCGACGGCCGGGCACTGCACCAGTTGCGATCTTGGCCGCTATTTTTCTCACCGCGCGGAGCACGGCGACACGGGCAGGATGCTGGCCTTGGTCGGACTGCGAGAGGGGCGAACGTGTTGACGGAGGCGGGGGCGGCCCCGGCTTGGCCTTCGGACCCCGGTCCGGTGCTGATCTCGAAGAGCGAGATCGCGGCCCGGGTCAAGTCGCTCGCCGACGAGATTTCCCGAGACCACCAAGGCCAGCGCATCAAGGTCGGAGTCGTGCTTGCCGGTGCGATCGTGTTCGCGGCCGATCTCGTGCGCCACATCAGCTTGGACGTCGAAATCTTCTTCATACAGGCGTCCAGCTACGGGGACGGCACCGTTTCGTCTGGCCGGGTCCGAGTGCGACGCGACGAAAAGGTCGATCTTGCCGGTGCGCACGTGTTAGTGGTCGACGATATCCTCGACACAGGGCATACCGCGAGGGCGCTGCTGGACGAGCTCGGCTCGCAACGCCCGGCTACTTTGCGGATAGCCACCTTGCTGGACAAGCCGTCGAGGCGCCAGGTCGACGTGCGAGCGGACTACGTGGGATTCGAGGTCCCGAACAAGTTCGTCGTCGGGTACGGCATGGACCATAGCGGTTCCTTCCGCCATCTGCCCAGTGTTCACGCCCTGGACTGACACGGAAAGAGCAGCGCACGATCACCCGCTGGACTGCCTTCGATCCCGACCATGACCAAGGATGCCAGAGACGGCGGTGATCGGCCGGTCGTGCTGATTACCGGTGCTTCCGGCTACATCGGAGGCCGCCTGCTGGCAAAGCTCGAGCAAGCCGGATACCGGATCCGTTGCCTGAGCCGCCATCCGGAATACTTGCAATCGCGTCTCGCGGCCACGACCGTCGCCTTGCGCGGCGACGTGCTCGACGCCGAATCGCTGCGACCCGCGCTAGCGGGAGCGCAGGTTGCCTACTACTTGGTTCATTCGATGGGGTCCGGGGCTCGATTCAGTGATCTCGACCTCGATGCAGCCCGTACATTCGGGCGCATCGCCAGGGAACAAGGCGTCGGCCGAATCATCTATCTCGGCGGACTGGGGTTCGGGAGGGACCTTTCTCCTCACTTGGAGAGCCGTCAGCAGGTCGGGCGAGTCCTCCGTGCATCGGGAGTGCCGACCTTGGAGTTCCGGGCCTCGATCATTCTGGGCTCGGCGAGCGTTTCCTTCGAAATCGTGCGCACGTTGGTCGAGCGCCTCCCCGTGATGGTGACGCCGCGTTGGACGCGAACTCTCGCCCAGCCGATCGCTGTCGAGGATGTCATCTCGTACTTGGTGGCGGGCCTCGACAAGGACATTTCTCAGAGCGAGGTTGTCGAGATCGGCGGGGCTGACCGCGTCTCGTACCTAGGCCTGCTTCGCGAGTACGCGAGGATTCGCGGCATCCGTCGGATCATCCTGCCGGTTCCGCTCTTGACTCCCCGGCTTTCCAGCCTGTGGTTAGGGCTAGTGACCCCCGTCTACGCCCGGGTGGGGCGGAGCTTGATCGAGGGGGTCCGCAACGAAACGGTAGTGCGGGACGATCGGGCTCTTCGAGAGTTTGAGGTCCGTCCGATGAGCGCTGCGACCGCGCTGGAGCGGGCACTGAAGAACGAGGATCAAGAGCTCGCGCAGACACGTTGGTCGGACGCCTATCCGGCCTTGCGTGGAGACGCCCGGTGGGGAGGGGTGCGCTTTGGACAGCGGGTCATCGACTCGCGAACCGTGCCTGTAGCCCTTCCTGCCGATCAGGCATTCCCGCTGGTGGAGGCGATCGGGGGAGAGACCGGCTGGTATTACGGCAACTAACTACATATTGCGGTATCCCGCCGGGAGGGAACCGGTGCCTGCCAGGCAGCCATGGAGGCTGCCTTGCAACCGCATGCAACGACCAAGCTCGACCTAGAGAACCATCCCACGCGGCTCGAGGCCCAGGCGGCCTACCTGAAGGGGGTCGCCGCGCTCTCGCGGGATCCGGAGGTCCGCCCCGGCCACGTCCACTGGCTGCGGCAGCAGAAGCCCGTCGCGATGAACGACGAGGGCTGGATCTTGGTCGGCTATCCGACCGAGACGGAGGAACGGCTGGCGCACGCCAACGAAGCGATGGTGCGCCTCGGTCACCGCCTTCGCGCCATCGAGGCCGCCAAGGGCGTGCTTACTGTGGCCGTCGGAGACGCGAACGAGTCCGGCGCATCCAAGGACGGCGAGGCGCGCAAGGGGCGGGCGCGGCGCGACGAGCGCGAGCCCTGGGAGCGCCGGCCGGTCTACATGCCAGCCTTCCTCGTCGCGACGACCCTGCCGCACTCGGACCCGAAGGCCTCCGAGTTCCAGCGCGTCAACGGCAAGGTGACAACGACGCTCGTCTCGACGAAGCAAACAGGACTGCCGTTCGGCGTCTACCCGAGGCTGATTGTGATCCATCTGGCCACGGAAGCAGTCCGCACCCGGCGCCGCAGCTTCCCGGTCGGCCGCTCGATCAACGAACTGCTGGGCCGGATGGCGATCTCCCGCTCTGGGGGTGGGAGTCAATCCACGCTCGCCCGCGACCAGCTCGACCGCCTCTGCACGACCACGTTTGTCACGACGCACCTCTCCAACTACGGGGGGTGGAAGGTGGATGTCGCGGACAGGTGGCTGGAGCCGGCGGAGGGCGGCCTGGCGGTCGAGCTCTCGGAGCGGTTCTTCGAGCAAGTCACCAAGTCGGCGGTCCCGCTCGACCCGGTGGTCCTGCGCCCGCTCCGGCGCTCCCCGCTGTCGATCGATATCTACGGCTGGCTCACCTACAGGATGGCGACACTCGAGCGACCGGCGGCGATTCCGTGGGCGAGCATCGAGAGGCAGTTCGGGTCGGAGTACCGCCACCCGCGGCAATTCCGGTGGCGCTTCCGCCGGAGTCTCGACCGGGTCCGGGAGTGCTGGCCCGGAGGTCCCGGCGTCGAGCTGCAAGAAAAGCGCGTCGTGCTGACGCCGGGGCCGCCATCCGTGCTGAGCCGAATGGAACGCTCCAACGCGAAGCGGGGCCGAAGCCCTAAGTTTGCGCAAGTTCTGTGACGCTTTTTTGTGCCTCGCGATTTGCGCAAGTTCTGTGACACCCCCGCGCAAGTTCTGTGACACCCCTGCGCAAGTTCTGTGACGGCATCTGCGCAAGTTCTGTGACGATCCCGCGCAAGTTCTGTGACACCGCTCCTTATATACGCCGGTAGTACCTGTAATAGGCCGGTAGCTAAGCCTGTAGGTTGCGCGCGCGCATGGCGCTCTCCGGACACACACATCCTGTGGTCCAGCAGCGCCGGGGCGGTTGCGGCACCAGCCGGAAAGGACCACACGCCGCGGCGCGTTGCGCCGGGAGAGATCCCGCCGGGCGGCGCGTCCGGCCCTGCGGGGGATTGCCGCCGCGCGCGGGCGGGCGGCACCATGGCAGAAGCATGCGCAGACTTCGAACCTCGACCTCCGCGGCCCTGCGGCTGGCGGCGCTGCTGGCCATCGCCGCGCTGCCGGCCCTGGCCGGCACGACCACCACCAACCCCTGGCAGACCGCCGTCACCAACATGCAGACCGCCTTCACCGGCCCGATCGGGCGCGGGCTGAGCCTGGTCGCGATCGTCGTCACCGGCCTGATGTTCGCCTTCGGGGAGCCGGGCGGCAAGAAGGCCCTGGCCGGGGTCCTGTTCGGCCTCTCGATGGCCATCGGCGCGGTCGGGTGGCTGACATGGCTGACGACCTGACGCGCGAGGCGCCGCGCAAGTGGGTCGCCTCCCAGGCCCTGAACCGGCCGCTGACGATCGCCGGCTGCGAGCGCACCTGGTTCATCCTCAACGGCATCTTCGCCTACGCCCTGTACACGGCCACCTACAGCCTCTCCTTCGGGGCGGCCGTCGGGGCGGCCGGCTACGCCCTCGGCGTGGCGGCCTGCCGCCAGGACCCGGCCATGCTGCGCATCGTCAAGGTCGCCCAGCGCTTCAAGCCGCGCTACGACCCTGCCAAGCGGCCCGCGCCGGACCCGGGGGTGCGGCTGGTCTGATGGGCGGGACGGCGGCAGCCGCCTTCCGCAAGGCGCACGGCGAGGCCGGCTCGCTGGCGGCCGAGATCCCCTACTGGGGCTGGCTGGAAGACGGGCGCACCTGCCTGACCCGGCGCGGCGAGCTGGTCAGCGTGGGGCGGCTGGATCCGCGCCCCACGGCCGGGCTGTCGGCCCCCCAGGTGGCGGCCACGGTGGAGCGCTGGACGCGCCTGCTGGGCCAGCTCGACGAGCGCACGCGGCTGAGCCTGTTCGTGCTGCGGCGGCCCCTGCCGCCGGCACCGGTGGGCGAGCGCGGCATCGCCGGCGAATCCGCCCGGGCGCGCGCCGAGGACCTCGGCCGGCGGCTGGCGCGGCTGGAGGTGTTCGCCGCCTGGGCGCGCGACCCGCGCCTGATGCCGGCCCCCTCCGCCAACGGCGCCCCGGCCTGGCTGCTGCGGGCGAAGGCGATGTTCCGGCCCGGGCAGGAGGCGGCCTGGATCCGCGAGCACGTCGAGGAGGCGGCCGCGCAGCTGCGCCAGGACGTCGACGCCCACCGGCGGCTGGCCGAGGACCTCACCGCGGTGCGCGTGCTCGCCCCCGACGAGGCCACCGCCGTGCTCTCAGAGCTGGTCAACCGGCCCGGCACCCCGGCCCCTCCGGGCAGCGGCTCGGCGCTGCACCGCCGGATGGCGCTGTCGGAGCTGGAGGCCGAGCGCCGCCAGCTGCGCATCGACGGCCAGGACGCGCTGGTCTACTCGCTGGCCGAGCCGCCCTCGGAGGCGGCCGCCGACCAGCTGCGCGAGCTGCTGCAGCTGCCCGCCACCATGACCGTGTCGTGGCACTTCCGGCGGCTGCCCACCGACAAGGCCCGGGGGCGCATCAACGCCGCCCGGAAATTCTTCTTCTCCAAGCGCTTCTCGATGATGGCCCACGCCCGCGAGACGGACGGCACGGCCTCGGCCATGCTCGACGAGGCGGCCGACGCGGAGGCCCACCGGCTGGGCCTGGCGCAGGCCGAGCTGGAGGCCGACGGGATGCCCTACGGCGAGCTGTCGCTGGGCCTGAGCCTGCACGGCCCGCTGGAAGAGATCGAGCGCCACGACGCCGCCGTGCGGCGCATCTTCGCCGCCTGCGACGCCAAGGTCATCCGCGAGAGCTACGGCCAGCTGGCTGCCTACTTCGCGCGCCTGCCCGGCGCCCCGCCGGCCAGCCAGCCGCGCCCCCTGCTGGTCTCGGCCGGGGTGGCCGCGGCGCTGGCCCCGCTGTGCGGGCCGTCGGCCGGCAGCCCGCTCAGCGCCCACCTGGGCGAGGAGTGCCTGTGCGTGCTGGAGACGCGCGAGGGCACGCCCTACCACTACGACCTGTTCGCCGGCGGCGGCGGCGACGTCGGCCACACGCTGGTGCTGGGCCAGACCGGCAGCGGGAAGAGCTTCCTGCTCAACTTCCTGCTGGTGTCGGCGCTGAAGTACGGCCCGCGCGTGTTCATCCTCGACCTGGGCGGCTCCTACCGCCCGCTGACCGAGCTGATGGGCGGGAACTACCTGCAGCTGTCGCCCGACGCGGACGCGCCGACGCGCCTGCGGCCGTTCGCGCTGCCGGCCGGCGAGCGCACCTTCCAGTTCCTGGCCGGCTGGACGCGCCGGCTGCTGGAGCTGGGCGGCTACGAGACCTCCGGAGACGACACCACCGAGATCCGCCAGCGGGTCGAGGACCTGTACCGCTTCGACCCGCCCGAGCGGCGGCTGTCCTCGCTGGCCGGCTCGCTGCCGCAGCGCATGAAACCGGCCATGTCGCGCTGGATCCGCGGCGGGGCCTGGGGGGCCGTCTTCGACAACCCTCCGGAAGACGGAGCCGAGGAGGGCTGGGGCGAGTGGCAGGTGGTCGACCTGGCCTCGGCCGCCCAGCACGAGGACCTGGTCGAGGCCGCGCTGGGCTACTACCTGGAGAAGATGCGCCACGAGATCGACGATCCCGGCGAGCTGGGGCGGGTCAAGCTGGCGGTGGTCGACGAGGCCTGGAGGTTCCTGCGCGACCCGGCCGTGAGCGACTACCTGGCCGAGGCCGCCAAGACCTGGCGCAAGAAGAACGCGGCGCTGCTGCTGGCGACCCAGTCCGGCGGCGACCTGGCAAGGGCGGAGACCGCGCGCGGGCTGCTGGAGGCAACCCCGACGCGGCTGTTCCTGGCCAACCCGGAATTCCCGGCCGAGCTGGCCGGGGCCTTCCAGCTGTCGGCGGCGGAGGTGGAGCAGATCCGCGGGCTGGTGCCCAAGCGCGAGCTGTACCTGCGCCGCACGGGCGAGGCCGAGGTGCTGCGGCTGGAGGTGGACCGGCGCTCGTACTGGCTGTACACCAGCTCGGCGCGCGACGCCGCCAAGCGCGAGCGGTTGATCCGGGAGCACGGCCTCGGCGGGGCGCTGGACCGGCTCGCGAGGGGGGAGTGAGGAGCATGACGGGCAAGACGAACAGATTCCTGGCCAGGGCGGCCCTGCCGGCGGCGGCGCTGCTGGCGCTGGCCTCGGCGGCCTGGTGCGCCGAGGCGCGGCGGGTGCGGCTGGAATCGCTGGACCAGATCGTGGAGATCACCGCCGCGCTGCGGCACACGACCGTGATCGCGCTGCCGGCGGGCGAGGAGATCGTCGACTTCGTGGCCGGCGACACCGAGTACTGGCAGCTGCAGGGCGAGGCCAACATCGCCTACCTGAAGCCCCAGGGCAGGGGCGAGCGCACCAACGTCGCGCTGGTCACGCGCAGCGGCGCGATCTACTCCTTCGTCTGCCGCGAGGGGGGCGGGGAGCCCGACCTGGTCGTGCACGTGGAGGTCGAGCCGGAAGAAGAGCCCGGCGGGGGCAAGGTGGGCACGCCGCTGGCGCGGCCGGCCTTCGTGGCGGCCGGGGAGGTGGACGACTACCGGGCGGCGGCGCAGGACGCCGTCGCGGAGGCCGCGCGGGCGCGCCAGGAGGCCGAGGCCGCGGTGGCCGAGCAGGTGGAGGCCTTCCGGTCGAGCTACCCGGGCATGATGAGGTTCGAATACCGCCTGGACGGCAAGGCGCTTCGCGATCCCTTCTCGGTGGTGGCGATGTGGAACGACGGGCGGCACACCTACCTGCGCTCGACGGCGCCGGAATCGCCGGCCATCTACGAAGCGCGGGACGGCAAGCCGAGCCTGGTCGAATACGAGCTGAGCGAGGACGGGCTGTACGTGGCCCAGCGGGTGCTGCGGGACGGCTGGCTGCAGATCGGCAAGCAGCGGGCGGACTGGATCTACCTGCCGGGGCCCTGGTCGAGGCTGCCGTGAGCCGGTGGATCCGCAAGCTGCGCGAGCCGGGCGGGACGCTGCCGAAGGGCCTGGTCAACAAGGCCGGGATCGTGCTGGGCGCGGTCGTGATGGGGCTTGTGATCCTGACCTCGCCGTCCAGCGAGGAGGAGGCGCAAGAGGCCGCGGCGGGCGGCGATCCCGCCGCCGGGGAGGAGCCCGCGGAGGCGGCCGGGGGCGAGCAGCTGGTGTCGCCGACGGCGGCGGCCATCGAGCGGCTGCGGGAACAGGCGGCGCGGATGAACGCGGCGCGGGCGGCCGAGGAGCAGCGCCGCCGCGCGGCGGCGGCATCGTCGCCGATGGCCCCGTCGACCGGATCCGCGGGCATCCTGCCCGGGCTGGCGGCCTCGCTGGGCGGCGGCGGGAGCGTGGAGGAAGATCCGGACAGCCCCGAGCGGCAGCTGCGCGAGGAACTGCGGCTGGCCGAGATCCGGCGCTCCCACGAGGCGCTGAGATCGCCGGTGGTGGCCCTGTCGAGAAGGGCCGAAGAGGCGGCCGCCGGCTTGCCGCCCGCAGAGCCCGCAGGGCCGGAGCCGGGCGAGGAAGAAGCCGTCCCGGCCGCGCAGCCCGCGGCGGCCTTCGCCCCAGCCGCGGAGCTGGCGGAGCTGCAGGGCCTGGCCGGGCCCGTGGAGGCGCCCGAGCCGGCCGAGTTCGCGCCCACGCCCACCACCAGCCCGCGCGACCCGCCGGGCTGGGAGCGCGTCTTCGAGGGCCAGTTCCTCGAGGCCGTGCTGGCCACCCGGCTGCGCGGCGACTTCGCCGGGCCGGCCGTGGCGATCGTCTCCGCCCCGCTGTGGTCGCGCGACCGGCAGCGCGTCCTCGTGCCGCGCGGCACGCGCGTGATCGGCAGCGCGGGGGCCGTCGGCGCCTGGGAGCAAGCCCGCCTGGCTGTCTCCTTCCACCGGCTGGTGTTTCCCGACGGGCGCTACATCCGGCTCGAGTTCGGGGGCCTGGACCAGGCCGGGGCGTCCGGCCTGCAGGACCGCGTCAACCGCCACTACCTCTCCACCATCGGCGCGGCCGGGGCGGTCGGGGTGATCTCCGGGCTGACCCTGCGCGGCTCCCAGCCTTACGCCGGCGGGGCCGACGGGGCCCGCGCCGGGGCCGGCATCGGCTTCGGGCGAGCGGCGGAATCGATCCTGGACCGCTACCTGAACCGCCTGCCGACCGTCACCATCCGCGCCGGGCAGCGCCTGCGCGTCATCTTCACCTCCGACGCGCTCGTCCCGCGGCCGGCCTTCCGGCCGCAAACCGTCTCCAGGAGGGAGCCATGACCAACACCAAGACCGAGACTCGTTCCAAGCGCCGGCGGGCGCGCCTCGCCCTGGCGGCGCTGGCGGCCGCCCTGCTGGCCGGAGGCGGGGCCGCCAGGGCCGGCTTTCCGACCTTCGACGCGGCCGCCTTCGGCCAGCGCCTGCAGCAGGCCATCAGCTCCAATGCCCAAGTGGCCTCGCTGGCCAGCCTCGTCACCAACACCAGCAGCATGATCACCACGCTGGACTCGCAGCTGAGCCAGGCCCTGCGGGCGGCCGAGGGCCAGATCAACGCCCTCACCAGCTGGAACGCGCTGTTCCCGACGGCCGAGGTGCTGGGCACCGCGACGGAGGTGCAGGGCTGGATCGCGCGCGCCGGGACGCTGCGCGACAGGGCCGGGCGGGTCGCCTCGGGGGCGCTGGCCGCGCTGCCCGCCGAGGCGGACTTCCGGGCGGCCTGGAACGCCGCTCCCTCGGGCGGCATCGGCACCCCCGTGCTGCCCCCGGCGGCGGCGACGCGGGCCGACCTGGCGGCCCAGGGTGCGCAGGAGAGGGCGGCCGTCTTCGGGCGGCTGGACGAGCTGGCCAGCCAGCGGTCGCTGGCGGCCGAGCGCCACGCCCGACTGCTGGAGGACGTCCGCGCCAGGCTGGAGGACATCGCCGGCGACTCCGAGGTCTCGGCCACGGGCCTGCAGCAGAAGCAGCTCAGCGCCGCCGCGGCCGCGGCCGACATCGAGGCCGCCCTGCTGCAGATGCAGGCGCTGCGCGAGGAGCTGGAGATCGAGAAGGCGGTCGCCAGGCGCGAGGCGGCGGCGGAACTGAGCCGCCAGTCGCTGGCGGGCGTGCGGGCCGTGTTCGCCGGCACGGCCGCGATGATGGCGCGCTTCGACCGGACGGCCGCGGACACGGCCTTCGCCGGGCAGGTGCGGCCGACCTACTAGCGGGCGGGCGGCATAGCGAGAGGCGCGCATGCAGGTCGACCTTGGCCCGGCGCAGGGCATCCATTCCGGCGATCCCGGCGCCATCCAAGCCATGCTCAACGCCCTCACCGAGGGCCTGCTGGCCGAGATCGCGACTCCCCTGATGGATGCCGGCGAGCAGCTCTGGCAGGGCCTGGCGGCGGTCGTGATCGTCTGGTCCGGAGTGCGCATCGCGCTGTCCGGGGGCGCCTTCTCGGCCTGGGACATCGTGCGCGTGATCACGGCCGTGATCGTGCCGCGGACGATCCTGTTCTACTACGAGACGCCGCTGCCGGCCGGCGGGCTGACCCTGCCGGAGGCCATCAGCGGCATGGGCGACTGGATTGCCGACATCGTCCTGCAGGACACCTACTCCTCCACCTGGGCCTGGCTGGGGGACTTCCTCTCGCTGGCCGTAGCGCAGGTCATCGCCGCCGGGGCCAGCCTGGGCATCTTCTCGGTCTTCGAGCTGGGCGGCGCCGTCGTGGAGCTGGTCGGCGCCGTCGGCGTGGCGATCCTGGCGATCTTCATGGGCCTCGTCTCGCTGCTGCTGGTGGTGATCAGCTTCGCGCAGGTGATCTGGGCCAAGTTCGCCGTCGCGCTGCTGATCGCGCTGGGCCCGGTGTTCGTCCCCTTCCTGCTCTTCGACCCGCTCGCGTTCCTGTTCTGGGGCTGGTTCCGCTCGCTGATCACCTACTCGCTGTACTCGGCCGTGGCAGCCTGCGTGGTGCGCGTGTTCCTGGCGGCCGTGCGGGCGGCCAGCCAGGGCATGTGGGACGCCATCACGCCCGACCTGGCCGCGATCGGCGGGGGCGTGATGTGGATGGTTTCCTACTTCGCGCTGGCGGTGGCGGGCCTGCTGGCGGTGTTCAAGATCCCGGACCTGGCCTCCGGGCTGGTCTCGGGCAACGCCGGGGGCGGCGGCATGCTGGGCGCGCTGGCGGCCGCCGCCACGGCCGGCAAGGCCTCCGTGGTCGCCGGCGCGGCGGCCCTGCGGGGGCGCCCGTGAGCCGCGGGCGGGGAGCGGTCCGAGCCGAGGCCCGGCAGCCGGGAACCCGGGCAGAGCGCCCGGAGCGCCGCGGCCACCGCCGCGAGCACGACCCGCGCCGAGAGCGGCAGGGCTTCGCGCAGCGGAAGGCGCTGGCGCTGGAGGACCTCGGGGTCTACCGCTGCGCGGCGTTTTCCGACATCGCCGGGGAGCGCTTCGGGGGGCATCCCTACGCCGCCCGGCGGGGCATCGACCAGCTCAAGCGAGAGGGGCTGGCGGCCGAGTTCGCGGCGCGCGGGCCCAGGGGCGGGACGTTCAAGGTGCTGCACCTCACCGCGGCCGGCAAGCGGGCCGCGGAGCGGGCCCGCTCCGGAGGGCTCGCCCCGGACCAGCGCTACTGGGGAGGGCGGGCCAAGGCCCGCGAGGCCTCCCACGAGGCCGCCGTCTACCGGGCCGGCCGCGCCGAGTGTTCGAGGCTGGCAGCGGAGGGCGCGAGCGTGCGGCGCATCCGCTGCGACTCCGAGCTCAAGGCCGCCGTCGCCAGGGTCGCCGAGAAGGCGCGGGCGCGCTACGGGGCGGAGGCCGCCGACCGCGCCAAGCGCGACGCGGCCAAGGCCCTGGAGCTGCCGGTGGAGGGCGGCAAGGTGATCTACCCGGACCTGCAGATCGAGTACGTCGACGCCGAGGGCGGCCTCGGGCGCGTGAACGTCGAGGTCGCCACCGGCAACTACCGCGCCGGGGAGATCGCGGCGAAGGCCGCGGCGGGCTTCCGGATGCACGCCGCCGACGCCGCGGCGCGGAGCAAGATCGCGGCCGCGCTGGGAGGCGGCCGGCGCAAGGGCCTCAATGTCGGGGATCTCGAAGGTCGCGGCGGAGGCGGCGGAGGCGGCCGCGGAGACGAGGGACTGCTGGAGCTGTGATCGCGCATCTGAAAGGCCGGGAAAAGGCCCTCGAGGAGCAGTTCGGGTTCAAGCCCGCGCAGGCCGAGTGGATCGCCTTGGTCGCCCTGCACAGCGGAGTCTTCCTGCGTGCCCAGTACGGGCGGTTCGTCGGAGAGGGCGGGTCGACAGGGCGCTCGCTGGCGAGGCGGCTCGTGGAGAGTCTGGTGGAGCGAGGGCTGGCCAGCGATCGCGATCTGGACGGTCTGGGGCGGATGTGCCACGTCCGGTCGCGACTCATCTACCGCGCCCTCGGCGCGGAGAACATCCGCCACCGCCGGGAGGCTTCCCGTGCTGCCATGCTCGGCCGCCTGCTAGCACTGGACTGTGTCCTACGCGAACCCGGACTGCGCTGGCTGCCCACCGAGGCCGAGAAGGTGGAGGCCTTCGAATCCCTGGGCATCGAAAAACGCTCGATGCCCAAGCGCGTCTACGGGTTGCGGGGGCGCGGGCGGACCGCGCGGCCGTTCGCTTGGAAGATGCCGGTCGCATTCGGCAGGGGCGTCTCTCGGTTCGCTTACGTGGACACCGGCGGCGAAACGCAGGCCGAGCTGCTCTCCTGGGGTGCGGAGCACGCGCCGCTGTGGTCCGCGCTTGGTGATCGCGATGTCCGCGTCGAGATTGTCGCGGTGTCTTTGTCCAGGGAGTGGGCGCAAGGTGCAGAGAACGTCTTGGCGAAGTGGGGTACGGCCGGTATCGAGGCTTCGGGATCGGGCATGAGTGCGGATGAACTCGATGAGCTTCAGGCGGCCGAGAGCGCCTTGAGCCAGCTCGACGACAACGCGATGGCGCGCTGGGGCGGGTTGCAAGGGACGATCAACCGTCTGGGCGATTTGCAGCGGAGGAAGGGTGCCGTGGTAGGGAACGGCGCGGCCTCTGCGCGGCCGGAGACGGTGCAGGCGCGGGTGGTGGACCTTGGGTGGGCCGGAAGGGCAGAATGCTGATCGGGGAAGTACCGGGGCCATGCAACTCGGGGCCATGCAGGCATGCAACATGCGCACCCGTGGCAGGTTGCGTTCGCTGGCGGGATGCTGTTGCATTTCGCAATTCGGCATCTACTTGGACGTCAGCGGGTTGCGGCGGTAGCGGCGGCCCGCCGTGCCGCGCGAGCGCGGCCGGCGGTGCCGGGAGCGACCCCCCCTTGCAGGCCCTGCGGACGGCCCCGGGATCATCACTTCGTTGCATGATCCGGGGCCGGGGGGTCGCTCCCGGTAATTCATCCCTGCGGGAAGGCTTTAGCCGCCGGCGGAGGGCCGCGCGATGAGGGCGCGCTGGCTGGCCTGGGCCGCCTTCGGCAGCGTGGCCGCGCTGGCCCGCTGGCGCTACCGGCCCTGGCCCGAGGCCGGCGAGGTGCCCGCCCTCGACCTGGTCGCCGTCTACGACCCGGCCCTGTACTGGGCCTTCTGGCTCTGGAACTGGGCCTGGCCCGCGGCTGCGGTCGGCGTGGCCGGCTCCTTCGCCCTCGCCGTCTGGGACGTGTGGGGGCCGCGCTTCGGACGAGGGGCCGTCCGCAGCCGGCTGCCGCAGTGGCCGCTGGACGGCGGCGAGGACGAGCCCGCCATCATCGTCGGCGAGCAGCACCACCCCGTCGAGCCCGTGGAGGTCGAGCGGCCCGAATGGCTGACCCTGCCCGCGGCGGGGCTGTTCACCGGCACCGCCATCTTCGGCGCCACCGGCAGCGGCAAGACGGCCGCCTGCATGCGGCCCTTCGCCGAGCAGCTGTTCAGCTGGCAGGCCAAGACTGACAGGCGGGCGTCCGGATTGGTGCTCGAGGTCAAAGGCGACTTCTGCCACCAGGTGCGCCAGATCCTCGAGGGCTGCGGCCGCGCCGACGACTACGCCGAGCTGGGCGTGGGCGGGCGCTGGCAGTGGAACCCGCTCGACGCCCCCGAGGTCGACTCCTACTCGCTGGCCTACCAGATCGCCTCGCTGCTCAACCAGCTCTTCGGCAAGGGAAAGGAGCCCTTTTGGCAGCAGGCCTCGACCAACCTGCTGCGCAACCTGATCGAGCTGCACCGCGTGCGCGCCGGCGGCTGGGTCACGCTGCGCGACCTGTACCGCTGCGCGATCGATCCCGGCCTGCTGCAGGCCGAGCTGGAGCGGGCCCGCGCCGACGTGCGCGACGAGCCCGCCATGCGCGTGAGGGTGGCCGCGGCCGACTTCGCCGGCGCGGCCTCCGAGCTGGGCCGCTTCGGGCCCTGGGCCCGGGAGCACGGGGCGCTGTGCGCGCCCATGACCCGCGAGCTGCTCGACGCGCTGGAGAAAGCCGGCATCGAGGCCTCCCGGGAGCGGCCGGAGGTGGCGGAGCCGGCGCCGGACGCGGAGGGCAGGCTGGAGGCGGCCGAGCGCTGGCTGGAGCACGACTGGCGCAACCTCGACACCAAGCTGCGGACCTCGATCGTGGAGGGCGTCTCCTCGTTCCTGGGCATCTTCGACCAGCCCGACGTGGCGCGCATCTTCTGCCCCGGCCCGCCCGCTCCGGAGGCGGAGCCGGAAGCGGGCACCACCTACAGCGGCGAGATCCCCGGCCTGGCCAAGCCCCTGCCGCGGCTGCGGAAGCTGATCGAGAACGGCACCGTGCTGTGCCTGAACATGCCCGCCGGCTCCAGCCCGGCCCTGGCCCGCGCCGTCGGCACCATGCTCAAGGGCGCCTGGCTGCAGGCCGCCCTGCGGCGGCCGGCCGACATGGCCGCCGAGCCGGGGCGCTACTTCCGGCCGGCCGTGTTCGTCTGCGACGAGTACCAGTCCTTCGCCACCGTCGGCGAGGACGAGCCGGCCGGCGACGAGAAGGCCTTCCCGCTCACGCGCCAGTCCAGGGTCATCCCGATCGTGGCCACGCAGTCCGTCTCCTCGCTCAAGAGCGCCACCCGGGGCGACGCCTGGAAGACCCTGCTGCAGTCCTTCCGGACCCGCATCTTCCTCACCTCGGCCGACGCGGACACGTCTAGGGCGGCCTCGGAGATGTGCGGCTCGGTGGAGCGGCTCAAGGCCAGCTACAACTTCAGCGAGAACTCCGCCCAGGCCGGCGTCTCGCTGCTGTCGGGGCGGGCCGGCGGGGCGCGCGCCAGCGTCGGGGCGGGGCGCTCCTACCAGGCGCGGCGCGAGCCGCGCTTCCACCCCAACGACTTCGAGGCGCTGGGCACCTGCGAGGCGATCGCGATCCCCTTCGACGGCCACGCCGCCGGCAGCGCCCGGCGGGTCTACCTCAAGCCGTATTTCCTGCCCCGCGAGCTGCCCTACTTCGAGGCCGTGCGCCAGGGCCGGCTGGGCGGCGGGGGCGCCTGATGCCGGCCCTCGAGCGCGTGCTGTCGCTGCTGCCGGAGGCGGTCAGGGCGGCCTTCGAGGACGAGGACGTCTCCGAGCTGATGATCAACGGCCCCGGCCAGTACTTCGTCGAGCGCGGCGGGACGGCCCCGGAGGCGGTGCCCGCGGAGGGGCTGACGGCCGAGGACGTCTACGCCGCGGCCATCCACATCGCCCGGCCGCTGGGGCTGGAGATCGGCGCGGGGACGCCGATCGTCGACGCCCGGCTGGACGACGGCTCCCGCGTGGCCATCGCCCTGCCGCCGGTGGTGCGGCACGCCGCCATCACGATCCGGAGGTTCGGCTCGCGCCAGTTCAGCGCCGAGGACCTGGTCGGGCTCGGCTCGCTGCCGCGGCCGGTCTACGAGGAGGCGGCCGAGCACCTCAGGGCCCGCCGCAACGTGCTCATCGCCGGCGGGACCGGCTCGGGCAAGACCACCCTGCTGCAGGCGCTGGCCGGGGTGTTCCCCGCCGACGAGCGCGTGCTGCTGATCGAGGACACCGCCGAGATCCAGCTGGGCACCGAGAACCTGCTGCAGATGGAGGCCCGCGAGCTGGGCCGCTCGGGCATGTCGATCCGCGACCTGGTCCGGGCCGCGCTGCGCCACCGGCCGGACCGGCTGATCCTGGGCGAGGTGCGCGGGGCCGAGGCGGCCGACCTGATCCAGGCCCTCAACACCGGCCACGGCGGCTCGCTGTCGACGATCCACGCCAACGACGCTGACAGCGCCCTGGTGCGGCTGGCCAGCTGCGCCCTGCAGGGCAGCGAGGGCATCTCCTGGCCGGTGCTGTGCATGCAGGTGGCCCAGGCGATTGACTTCGTGATCCACGTCGAGCGGCGCGAGGGGCGGCGGGGCGTCTCGGCGGCGCTGCAGGTGCTGCGGGCCAAGGGCGACGGCTGGGACACGCGCCGCTTCTGGCCGCCGGCCGGGCGCTAGGATGGGGCCATGGCGGCGGACGAGCGGGCGCTGGAGCAGTTCGCGGACATCGTCGCGCGCAAGATCGTCGACATCAAGCGCGCCAACGCGCTGCGCGAGATCGTGGCCGAGCACCAGGTCTGGCTGCAGACCGGCGGCAAGGAGGGCCAGCGGGCCGACCTGCGCGGCTTCAACCTGGAGCGGCTCAATCTCTCCAATCTCAACTTGGAGCGGGCCGACCTGCGCGGGGCCAATCTCGCCGGGGCGCGGTTGCGCGGGGCGGATCTTCGGGAAGCGGACATGCGCGGGGCGAACTTGACCGGCGCTGGAGCGCAGGGAACGCGCTTGGAAGGTGCCCGGCTGGACGGCGCGCGGCTGATCGACGCCCGGCTGGACGAGGCCGAGCTTCGGAAGGCCACGCTGCGGGAGGCGGTCGCGCACGGCGCCCACTTCCGGGATGCGAAGCTGCGCGAGGCGGACCTGACCAATTCCGACCTCGGTGCCACCGACTGGAGCGGGGCCGACGGCCGGGGGGCGCGCTTCGACGGGGCGCGCATGTATGGCATCCGCGCGGTTGGGGCCGACTTCTCAGAGGCCCGCTTCGAGCAGAACGCGGGCCAGCGGGCGGACCTGCGCCGGGCGGACCTGCGCAGCGCCGTGCTGGAGAAGGCCGAGATCGGCGGGGCCAACCTCGGAGAGGCGGACCTGACCAACGCCCGCCTGGCCCGCGCGGGGGCGGATCGGGCCAACCTGCACCACGCCCTGCTGGACAACGCCGACATGCGCTCCCTGCGCGGGCGGGGGGCGACGCTGGTCGGGGCCCGCGCCACCCCCCTGAACGGCCCGGATCTCAGCGGCGCGGACCTGCGCGAGGCGCACCTTGCGGGCACCCGCCTGGGAGGGGCCCGCATGGAGGGGGCCAAGCTGGACGGGGCGGACCGCGAGGGAGCGAAGCTTCCGCGGGCTGCGGACACGCCCGTGCTGTCGCGCAAGCCGCCCGGTCCGGAGCGCTAGTCGGCGGCGAAGGCCGGGCCCATCGCTTGGATGTGGGCCTCGGTCTCGGGGCCGCGCTTGACCCGGTCGACCGTGCTCTGCCAGTGGACCGTGACGGGATCGCCGTAGATGCTCGCGCGGACTTGGCGGTCCCGGTCGAGCAGGTTGCCAGCCTCGTCGTAGACCTCGACCTCGGCCAAGTACTTGCCGAGGCGGCCGTAGCGGCCGCGGTTGAGCATTCCGGTCGCCTCGGTAAGGGCACCCAGGTGGCTGCAGTGGAACTCGCCCGCGGCGTCTTCCTCGCCGTCGACCAGGATGCGGTAGCGCACCAGCGGCAGGCTGTGGTCGCGGTCGAAGTCCGGGCTGAGCAGCCAAGGCTGCTGGAACAGGCCCGGGTAGGGGTCGTTGAGGTGCTCCTTCTTGTCGCGCCGGAATATCTTGCGGATGGTCATGATTCGTCTCCAGTGCCTCTTCGGACGCGCCGGGCAGCCGGCGGGTTACACTCAAGGCCCGCCCGGGGCGCAACCGTCCCCGCGGCGGGGGCGTCGAATCCACCGTGCGGGACTTCCTCAAGCTGCTGGGATACGGGCTGGCGAACGGCTCGCTGAAGCTGGTCCGGCGGCTGGGGCGGGAGGCCGGCGCGGCGGCGGCGTGGCCGTTCAAGCTGGCGTTCCGGGTCGTCTCGGGGCTGGCGCTGGTCCTGCTGCGCATCGCGGTCGTGATGGCGGTGATCTCGGCGGTCGCGCTGGGCGTGTACTGGTTCTTTTTCGCCGAGTTCGACGCAGACGGCAATGTCATCGTGCCCGAGCGGCCGGGCAGCGCGGCCGGTACCGGCGGCGCCACTCCGGGGATTGTCAGGGTCCCGCGGGCCAAGCCCGCCTACGACCGCGAGGCGGAGATCCGCCAGATCGACGAGAGCGTCGCGTTCCAACGTCGGCAGTTGGAGGAGCAGCTAGGGCACATGGCGGCCAAGGGCATGTCGGACGAGGAGCTGGCCCTGCACCGCCAGTTGGGCGAACGGAGCATCGCGGAGACCGAGGCCGGCTGGAGGGCGCGGGAGGCGCGGCAAGCCCGCGAGATCCTCGGCGACTCCGCTGCCGAGCCGGAAGCGCCCGACCCGGTCGGGGATCTGCGGTCCAAGATCGAGCGCAGCCGCGAGAAGCGCGCGGCCCAGTGGGCGCGCTGGCTGGAGAACTTCGAGGGCGAGGGCTTGGCCCTGGAGCGGGCCTATGTCGAGCGGCGCGAGGCCGAGGACCGGCAACGCGAGGACCGCGAGCTGGCCGAGCTGGAAGACACCATGCGGAGCCGCGGCGTACAATCGGGGCCATGACGCACCGCAAGCTGATCACCCCGGCCCTGGCCCTGCTGCTGGGCGCGCTGCCGCTGGCGGCGCAGGTTCCCGGCGATCCGGACTACGAGCCCGGCGACGACCTGTTCGAGGAGTACGAGCTGCTCGGCGACGGCTCCGACGACGGCGTGGACGTCGACCAGGACGCCTTCGGCCAGGCGCAGGGCCAGACCGTGCAGGCGCAGCCCGCGCTGGCGGCGCCCTCCGGCGACGAGGTCAAGGAGTTCCGGGCGGGGCTGGAGGCGCACTGGAACGGCAACCTGCCCGCGCTGCACGCCTACCTGAACAGCCTGAACCCGGCCGCGGGCGACAATCCCGAGCCGCCCGAGGAGGGCGGCGCGGCCGGCTGGAACCCCACCACCGACTACGACGGTCTCGGCAACGTGATCGAGACCGCCGACGAGAAGCGCCGGCGCTGGCGGCGGCGGGTCGAGCACAAGCTGGCGCAGCTGGCCGCCAGGTAGGGGCCGCGGCAAGCTTCCGTTCGGGGCGATTGTCCCGTCTCTCGGCGGGATCCGGCTTGGCAAGCCGCTATTCAGCGCGGTATAAGAGTCTCGTGTCGCTGCCCGGCCATCCCTTGGACCCCGACGCGCCCCTCGTGATCGCGTGGCGCCCGGACGGCTCCTACGACTGGGTGTGCCGGGGCTGCGGCCAGCGCTGCGAGCGCTATCCGCCGCACCGCGGGCCGCGCCGGTCGTATTGCAGGAGCTGCCAGAACGTGAGGGCCTACCGCAAGCGCAACCCGCTCGCGCAGCGGCGGAGCCGGCCGAGGCAGCGCTACGAGGGCTGGCGGCTGAACTACCGGGACATGCCCGGAGGCCTGGACTGAGCGGCTGGACGGGCGCGGCCGGACGGCGTAGGATCGCCGCATGGGGCCGGGTGCCTATGTCCGCTCGCTGTTCGAACCGAAAGACCGCGTCGCGGTGGTCGCCATCCCCCGCGGCGAGGGCGGCGGGGGGGTGGTGCAGAAGATCCACCCTGCCGAGAAGCTGGCGGCCGGCCGCACGCAGGCCTGGCTGCGCCACCTCAACGCGCGCAGGCACGACATCTTCGTCGGCGTGAACCCGATCCGGCCCGGCGCCTGGGGCCGCACCAAGGCGGCCATCGGCGACGTGATGCGGGTCTACCTCGACATCGACGAGGACGGCGAGCGGGCGCTGGCGCGCATCCGCGCCGACGCCGGATCCGGGCGGCTTCCGGAACCCACCCACGTGGTGCGCTCCTCGCCCGGCCGTTACCAGGTCCTGTGGTCCGTGCCGCGGGGAGAGCTCGACCACGCCGGCGCCGAGGCGCTGGTGAAGGGCCTGGCGGGTCGCTACGGCGCCGACACGCAGGTCATCGACGTCGCCCGCGTGCTGCGGCTGCCGGGCTACAACAACTGGAAGCGGGGCGGCGCGCCCTGCCGGCTGGTCTCCTCCAGCGGGCGCGTGGCGCGGGTGGACGAGTTCCCGTCCGATCTTCCCGCGCCCGTCAAAGCCGCCCCTGCGGCCGCGCCCGCCGGCGGCCGGCCGGCGTCCGGAGGGGGCGACAGCTCGCCCAGCGGGCGGGACTGGGCGTGGGTGCGCGCGCAGCTCCGCCAGGGCCGCGATCCGGAAGCCCTGGTCGGCGAGCTGGCCGACCGCAGGAGTGACAAGCCGCGGCCGGGGGCCTACGCTCGAAGGACGGTCGAGCGGGCCGCGGGCTCGCTGCGGGCCGAGCGGGAGGGCCGCTCCTGGCGGTCCTGATCTGAAGGGAGGGAACAGCGATGCGACGAAGCGAGGGGAATGGCGGCAGGCCGGCGGCGCGCCGGGCCGAAACCCCGGAGGAGGTCGGCCGGCTGCTGCTCGAGCCCGGCACGGTCATCGAGACGGATCGCGCCACGGCCGAGGCCTGCGGGGCCTGCCAGGACGACTGCATCGACGAAGAGGAGGCCTTCGAGGCGGCCGGGGACCCGTTCGATTTCGGGAGCGGGGGCGGCGATGCGGCCGCTTGATGGCAAGCGCCGGGACGACTACTACCGGCGGGTGGCCGATGTCCTGATCGCGCAGATCGAGGCGGGCGTGGCTCCGTGGACGCAGTCCTGGCAGCCCGGCGAGCGGGTCCGGCCGTACAACCTCAAGACCGGCAAGAGCTACCGCGGCGGCAACTCCACCTGGCTGGCCAGCGTGGCGCAGATGCGCGGCTACCAGGACGAGCGCTGGGGCACCTACCGGCAGATCTCCGAGGCCGGCGGGCAGGTGCGCCGGGGCCAGAAGGGCGCGTCGATCATCTATTGGAAGTGGGAGGCGAGACAGCTGGCCCGGGACAGCGACGGCAAGCCCGTTCTCGACGACAAGGCTGAGCCGGTCTATCGCACGACCAAGATGGAGAGGCCGCGGTCCTACGCGTACACGGTCTTCAACGCCGAGCAGGCGACCGGCCTCTCGTCCAGGCCTCTCAGGCAGCCGGGGCACCAGTGGGAGCGCAGCGAGCGGGCCGAGAGGCTCTTCAAGAACTGCGGGGCGGCGCTGGAGCACAACCACCAGGACCGCGTCTTCTACGACCTGGGCAGGGACTTGATCGTGATGCCGCACCGCGAGCAGTTCCCGAGCGCGGCCGGGTACTACCAGTCGGCGCTGCACGAGCTGGGGCACTGGAGCGGCCATCCGGACCGGATGAACCGCGAGACGCTGGTCGACGGCATCCGGCAGGGCCCCAAGTCGCTGGAGTACTCGCGGGAGGAGCTGCGCGCCGAGATCAGCTCGATGATCACCGGGGACCGGCTGGACGTGGGGCACGACGGATCGCGCACGGCGGCCTACGTCGAGCACTGGGTGCAGACGCTGAAAGACCACCCCCGGGAGATCTACCTGGCGAGCCGCGACGCCGAGCAGATCAGCGACTACCTGATGGAGCGCGGCAGGATGGCCGAGCGCGAGCCGGGCGGGGAGCGGCCGGCAGCGCTCGCGGTAGCGGCCGGCGGAGCTCCGGAGCGCGAGGCCGCGCCGGCCCTCGCAGCCCCTCCGCCGGCGGCGCGCGAAGCGGCCGGGGGCCAGCTGGCGCTCGCCTGGCAGGGCGGGCGGCAGGGCCCGGACCGGGGCCGCTAGGAGGGCGTGCGATGCGCTTGCCGAGATTGAGCCCGGAGGGCGTCGCGGGCCTCGCGCTCGCGATCATCCTCGTGGTCGTGGCCGCGGCCGCGCTCATGCTGGCCTCCGCCAGCGCGCAGGAGCCGCTCCCCGCGGTGCCGGCCTGGCCGGAGCCGACGCCGGTGCGGCCGGCCTCCTGCTGCCGCTGGGAGCTGGTCGAGCTGGTTCCCTGGGAGCGCCATTGGGAGGCGCTGCGGGAGGGCGGTCCCGCCGTCAGGGCCTTCGAGGCGGTGCCGCCGGTGCTGCTGCTGGACCAGTGCAGCGGGCGGACCTGGACGCTGGGCTTCCAGCCCGGCCCGGGCGGGCACGGCTGGCGGATGCTGCGCCGCGAGGGGATCGAATGAAGGCCGCGACGCCGCCGGGCCGGCCCGCCAAGACCCTGCTGGCGGCCTCGGCCGCCTGCGTCGTTCTCGGCGATGCCGCGATCGTCGCGGCCTGGAGGGATCCCGGCTCGGACCTGGCCACCGTGCTCGCGACCGCCAGCGGCTGGCCCTGGCTGCTGGCCGCGCTGCAGGGCGGCCTCGTCTGGGCCCGCCGCCGCCAGCGCAGCGCGGATCCCTTCGAACACTTCCTGGCCGTCTACGCCGCGGGCACCGCCTGGGCGATCCCGGCCGCCACCGCGGCGGCGGCCCTGGCCGGCGACCTATCCCCGCTGCCGCGGTGGCTGCCGCCCCCGCTCGAGCCGCTTGCCGCGACCCTGACGGTGATGGCCGTGGCCGCGGTGCTTGCCGGCGCCACGCTCGGACTCGTCTTCCCGGCCCTGCTGCCTCCGGCCGCCGCCGCGCTCAGCGCCCGGCTGCTGGGAGCGAGCCCCCCCTCGCGGGCCCGCCTGGCGGCCGGGATCGCGGCGGTCGGGATCGCCTGGCTGGCAGCCGCGGCGGCCGGGCTGGCGCTGGCGCGCGCCTGACGCGCCCCGGATTTCCGGGGGCACCCCGGGCCCTCCCCGGATCCCGCGGAGGCCTTCAGCGGCCTCCCAGTGCCCGTTTTTTCGGGCGGCACCGGCAGAATGGCCGTTTTTCGCGCTCTGGGGCCATCCGGGGCGTTTTCGGGGAAAACCCCCGCCCGAAGGGCCGGAAAGGCAGCCAGCGGCCCCGGAGCGCCGCTATGGCCGCTTCCGGCCCCGGGCGGCAAGCCCGGTCACGCCGACCTGCCGCCGGGTCCCCACTGCGCGGAGCGGTCCCTCTTCAGCGCCTCGGCCAGCTCGCGGTCGTGCGCGGGAGAATCGCCGCGCAGGCCGCGGTCGAGATGCTGGACCTTGCGGCCCAGGTCCCCAAGGCCGGCCTTGCGGGCCGCCCAGTGGATGAGCGCGAACAGGCTCGCCAGCGCCGCCAGCGCCGGGGCCGCGATCGCTCCCCCGTGCTCGGACAGGACCAGCCGCCAGTAGCCCTCCAGGTAGTCCAGCTTCTCCAGCAGGACGATGGCCGCCGCGCCCCCGGCCGCGACCGTCAGGCCGGTCGCCACCTGCCAGGGAACCACCTAGCGCCCCCCCGAGCTCACCACCCGGTCGGCGGCGTAGTAGGTGATCGTCAGCCCGATCGGGTTGGCCGTCAGCTCGTGCGGGTCGATCTGGCGGAACGAGAACTGCATGTTCGTCGTCCAGCGCTCCCGGCCCAGCTCGCGCGCGTCCGGGCCGAGGCGCACGATGTCGAAGTCGGCCGTCGCCTCGTGCGGCTCCTCCGGCCGGGCCAGCACGCGCAGGCTGAGGTTCTCCACGGCGCGCTCCTCGCGCACCAGCCCGGAGGCGAACTCGGCGATCTCGGCCTGGTGCGCGTCGGCCGCCGCGGCCGCCAGCGTGCGCTCGAGGAAGGCCAGCGACAGCGGCCAGCGCTCGGCCACTGTCGCCCAGCGGCGCGCGTAGTGGTCGGAGACGAACTGGCGCAGGAAGTACTTCGTGGAGGGGTGCAGCGGGTCGTCCTGCCAGGCCAGCGCCTCGTAGTCGACCGCCTCGGCGCGGCCGATCTCGTCCACCAGCACGAAGGCCGGCTGCAGGGTCCGGCTGGCCGAGCGGCACCAGCCGGTGGCCAGCGCCAACAGCAGCAACAGCAGCCCGCCCGTGACCAGCCGCAGGTGGCGGGCGGCCTTGCGCTCCGAGTCCCAGATCTCGGCGAAGTCGCCGGCCGGGTCGTGGCCGCGCCCGGGGCCGCTCATGCCTGCCAGCATAGCGCAGCGCGCGCCGGGACGGCCCGCGCGACAACGGCGCTGTCGGCCGACATGGGCGGCGGCGACTGTGCCGGCCGGCAAGCTCGCCGCTTGCCAGCTCGGCCGGGGCGGCCTAGCTTGGGGGCATGGCAAGAACCATCAACCAGGCGATCCTGCTGGGCCACCTCGGCGGGGACGCGAGCTTCAAGACCCTCGACGGCGGGGACACGCTGGCCAACCTGCGGCTGGCCACCTCGCGGCCCTTCAAGCGCGCCGACGGCGAATGGGACGAGGAGGCCGAGTGGCACGACGTGGTCGTGTGGAAGGCCGCCTCGCTCGCCGAGCACCGCGACCGGCTGCGCAAGGGGAATCCGGTCTGCGTCCGGGGCCGGCTGCGCACGCGCAGCTGGGAGGACGCCGAGGAAAGGCGCCACCAGCGCACCGAGGTGGCCTGCTTCGCCTCCGACGTGATCCTGCTGGCGCCGGCTTCCGGCGGCGGGGCGGGCGACGATGACGGGCCGGGCATCTAGGGGGTCCAGCGACGGGACCGCCACGGGGATCCTTGCCGCGCTCGCCGTGGTGGCAGTCTCCGCGGCGCTCCTCGTAGCCCTGGTCGACCAGTTGACAGAATCCCGGCTTGCGGGGGCGGCCTGCACCTGCGCCTGCCGGGGGGCCGCTCCGTGAAGGACTTCGAGCTCTATGTCGCCGGCGAGCGCAGCGTCTCCCTGCGCCACGCGGACGGATACACAACGGTCTGGCCCGCGCGGCTGGAGGTCACCGGCAGGGCCGAGGAGATCTACCGCGCCACCTCCGATGCGCTGGCCGATCTCGCCGAGCGGGGCCAGGCGCCGTGGATGATCGCGCGCGATCCGGAGCACGCCCTGCCGGAGACGCCCGGAGGGTCGCCCTGGACCGGGCCCAACGGCATCACGCTGGCGGCTGCGTCCGACAGTCGCGGATACTCCGACCCGCGCTGGGGTACCGCCGAGGAGATCGCCGACGAGGGCGGGCGCGTGCGCGGCGGAGAGCAGCCGGCCCGCTGCCTGCACTGGCGCTTCGGCGGGCAAGACCCGGACACCGGCCTGCGCTGGCCCACGCGGGTGTTCCGCTACGACGTCTACAACGCCGAGCAGTGCGAGCGGCTGCCCGAGCGAGGCCGGGGCGGCACCGTCTGGACCCACCAGCCGCCCGTGCGGCGGATCCTGGCCGCGCCCGCGATCGAGCCCGCGGGCGGCCGCTGCGCCCGCTACGACCCGGTCCGGGACCGCATCCAGCTGCCGGGCCCGGAGGCCTTCGCCGACCGCGCCGCCTACGAGCGCGTCGCCGTCCACGAGGTCGGGCACTGGACCGGCCATCCGGGGCGTCTCAACCGGCCCTCGCTGGCCGAGGGCGTCGCGCAGGGCGTCGATTCGAGGGCCTACGCCCGCGAGGAGCTGCGCGCCGAGCTGCACTCCTACCTGTCCGGCGGCCGGCTCGCCATCGGCCACGACCCGTCCCGCCACGCCCGCTTCGCGGCCGAGTGGGCCGCGGCGCTGCGCGAGGACCCCCGCGAGTTCTACCGCGCCGCCTGGGACGCCGAGCGGATCTCGCGCTACGTCACGATGCGCGTGCCCGAGATGCAGCCCGCCAGGGCAGAGCCCGCTCCGGGGCGGGCTCCGGACCAGGGCCCGGAAAGGGCGCATCCGCTTCCGGAGCGCGGGCGCTGATATGCTGAGAGCCATGGCAGCCGAAGACACGCAGCGCACGCAGCGATTCGACGCGGATTTCTGGTTTGACGGGCCGCCCTACCGGCCCGGGGAGCCCCCCCGGCAGCCGGAGCTGATCGGCGAGTACAGCCTCGAGGAGGCCGCCGACATGGGAGCCTTCTTCGAAGAGCCCGGCGAGCAGGAGGCCTTCGAGCGGGCCTTGGCCGAAGAGCGGGCGCGCGAGGCCCCAGCCGCCTGAGCGCGTCCGCGCGGGCCGCGCTCACTCGCAGCTGGCCAGCGTGCCGTACATGAGCAGGCGGGGGTTCCCGTTGCGCGTGATGAACGTGCTCGTGCGGAACCCGATGATGGCGTTCGCTCCGGCCGCGGCCGCGGCCTTGCTCATCGCCCGGGCGCCGCGGGCCGCCCCCTCGGCGCCGTTCCGGATAGTCGCTGCGGCCGGCAGCGCGATCACCGGGAACGCTGCGCCCACCGACTTGCAAGCCTTGCCCGGCACGGTCTCGGTCGTGACGATCTCGAGGTCTTGGCCTGGCTCGGCCTGCAGGGTGATCAAGCCGTCCTTGGGGTCGTAGATCTCATTCAGCGCGATGGTCTGGGCCGCCGTCGGCATTCCGGCGGCTAGGGCCGCCGCGGCCAGAAGGGGCGGGATTGCGGGGATTCGAAGCATCCCATCAGCATACGCCGGCGCCCGGTCTTCCCCCGCGGCGCAGCCGCGCTGCTTGTGGCCGCCCGCGTTCCGGGCTAGCCTCGGGGAATGTCCCTGCAACACGGCCAGGCCGATCCGGAAGCGCGCCGCGTGCGCTTCCACCCGCCCGAGACCGGCGCCTCCGGAGAGGCGCGGGCGCGCATTCCGTTCGACGTCGGCGGGCTGCCCGCCGGCGAGCTGAAGGAGCACCCCAACGCGTACGGCTCGCGCTGGATCGTGTCGAGCATGGACGCGGACCTGCAGGGCGTGACGATCGGGCGGGAAGAGGGATTCGGCCTCGGCCGGGCCTGCCGGGAGGTCGAGCGGGCGGCCGCCGCCGGCGCCGGCGGCGACGAGTGGCTGGGGCGGGAAGAGGCGCGCCGCCGGGCGGACCGCGAAGCCCCCCCGGATTCCCCCGTGCGCTTCCGCCCGCCGGGTTCCACCAGCGGGGGCTGGGCCGAGATCGGCGTCGAGGTCGACGGGCGGCTCGTCGGGCACTTGCGCGAGATGCCCGCCCACGACCTTCGCGACGGGTCGCAGTGGGTCATGTACAGCCGGCACCCGGAACTGGACGAGATCGGCAGGTGGACGACCGGGCCGAAGGGGCTGGGCCAGGCCTGCCGCGACGTCGCCGCCGCGGCGGAACAGCACCGCGGCCGGCTGTGCGCGGAACCGCGGCGCGGCGCGGGCATGGAGCGCTAGCGCGTGGCCGCGCAAAGCCCCTCTCCCATGCTCCCGCTGCCGGCCTGGGCGGTCGGGGCGATCCTGCTGGCGGAAGGCTACGCCTCGCTGGCGGCCGAGATCCTGGCGCTGCGCCGGATGGTGCCCTTCGCCGGCAGCGCAGTCTCTGTCACCGCGGTCCTGCTGGCCGCCTACCTGGCCGCCCTGGCGGGCGGCTACCGCAGCGGCGGGCGGCTGGCGCGAATCGGGGATCCGAGGCCGCGGCTGGCCTTCCGGCTGGCGGCCGCGGCGGCGCTGGCGGCCTTCTGGCTCTCCGACGCGGGCGTCCTGCTGGCGTTCTCGCTGCCCGCGCCGGCCATGGCGCGGGTGGCCGTCTACGCCGTCGCCGGCGTCGCGCCGGTGGGCTGGCTGCTGGCCGAGTGCGTGCTGCTGGCCCACGCCTGCGCGCCGGGCGCGGACCCCTCCCGAAGGGCCGGGGGCGTGTTCGCGCTGTCCACCCTCGGCAACGTGGCCGGCGGCCTGCTGACCACCTTCGTCCTGCTGCGCTGGCTGGGTACCGCCGCCGCCGGCATCTGCCTGGTGGCCGCGCTGTGCCTGGCGGCCCTGGCGGCCGGGCGCAAGAGCGTGCCCGCCGTCGCCTTGGTCGCCGCCGCGCTGTTCCTCTCGCTGGACCTGTGGATCGAGGCCGCGCGCTACGTCGAGCGCAACGCCTACGCCGACTACCGCATCGTCGAGCTGGAGGATGGCGGGCGCATGCTGGAAGTGTCCGGGCAGGCCGCCTCGCGGCACGACGCGGCCGGGCGCGGCTGGGACTACGCCGAGCGGCTGGAGAAAACCCTCTGCGAGGCCTTCGAGCGGGAGGTCCTGGTGCTCGGCGCGGCCGGCATGACGCTGGGGCGGGGCGCGCCCTGCGAGCTCGACGTCACCTTCGTCGACATCGACCCCGCCCAGCGCGAGATCGCCGGGCTGTTCCTCGGCGAGGGCCCGGAAGCTTCCGGGCAGTTCGTCGCGGCCGACGCGCGGGCCTTCCTGCGGCAGGATCCCGGCGGCTGGCCGGCCATCGTGGTCGACACCTACTCCAACTGGCGCTCGCAGCCCCAGCACCTGCTCACCGCCGAGTTCTACCGCCTGGCCCGCTCGCGGCTGGCCGAGGGCGGCTCGCTGTACGTCAACCAGCTCACCTGGCCCGGCGACGGGCTGTTCCGGACGCGCGCGGCGCGCACGCTGCGGTCCGTCTTCGCCGACTGCTCGGAATGGCCGGCCGGCATGGACGCCGGGCGCGGCTGGCACGAGGCGCTGGCCGCGCCCGGCAACCTGCTCTTGCGCTGCCGCAAGGGCCCCTTCGATGCCGACCGCGCGATCTATTCCGACGCCGTGCCGCGGTCCGACCTGGACCGCTCCCTGCGATGAGCGACGAGTGGCAGTCGCTGACCCACCGCTTCGAGGTGGGCGGCCACAAGGGCTACGTCACCGCGGCCGTCGGCCTCGACGGCCGGCCGCTGCTGGTGGAGATCCGCATGGCCAAGGCCGGCGGGCCGCTGCGCGGCCTGCTCGAGGCGCTGGGCGCGGCGATCACCGTGGGGCTGCAGCACGGCGTGCCGCTGGGCGCGTACGCCGCGCGGCTGGCGCACGCCAGCTTCGAGCCCTCCGGCTGGACCGGCGGCGAGCTCGGCCACGCCCGCTCGGTGGTCGACTACGTGGCGCGCTGGCTGGCGCTGCGATTCCCGGACCCCGAGCCGGCCGGGCTGCCGGGCGAGGCCTTCGAGGGGGAGACCTGCCGGGTCTGCGGGCTGCCCGCCACGTGGGACCTCGGCTCGCCCTGCCCGGAGTGCGGCGACATCGCCCCGCCCGCCGGGGGCGCTTCCGGGCGGGCGGCCACACGTCCGGGCGCGGGACGGAAATCGCCAGCGGTGGCGCGCCGGTCCGGAACACTTGGCCGCCCGCCGTCGCGGCCGCCGCGGAGCTCGGCTGGGCCGATTCCCGCGCAAGCGGGCGAGAATCCGGCTCTATCGATGGCGCGGCGCCGGGAAGCGCTCAGCGCGACCAATCCCGGCCGCGCCGCGGCTCCTGCAGGATCTCGTAGTCCGTTCCCAGCACGGCGTTGAGGCGCACCGCGACGGCGGGCGGCCACACGTCCGGGCGCGGGCCCTTGTCCCGCTTGGGGTCGTAGGCGGCGACATGCCCGGCCGAGTAGGGGCAGTCCCGGGGCAGCCGCGCGTCAGCCACCCGCTCGTGCGGGCGGTCGTCCACCGCCCCGGCCTCGTCGGCCGCGTAGCCGGCCAGCCGCTCGACCGCGCGGGCGCGGCCGTGCTTCCAAGCCAGGCCGAGCAGCTCGCCGTACGCGCCCTGCAGGCCCGGGTTCTCGTCGAGGGCGGCCGCCATCCCGATCCGGAACGCGCGGACCTCCTTGCGCCAGTGCCTCGCCTGGCCGGCCGTGGCGTCCTTCCAGTGCTCGATCACCAGCAGGTGCTCGATGGCGCGGGCGCAGTGCGACACCCAGCGGCCCCTCTCAGCGCGGCCCACCGACTCGATCTCCTCGATCACGTTCTCCCAGTCGATCGCGGCCAGGTCCCGGCGGCGCAGCGCCTCGGCCTGCTGCAGCGACCAGCTGTAGCCGTCCCGCCGGTAGAGCTCGGACGGGGCGGCGGTCGGCTTCGGCGGCGCGGAGATCGGCGAGGACATGTTCCACCCGCCCGCATTGTAGCCCACGGGCGGCGGCTCTGGCCGGGCGGTGCCCGGCGAGCGCCTGTCGTGCGGGCATGGAGCATCCCCGCGATCCCGGCGACAAGCTGCTCTTCGACCTGTTGCGCAAGGCTGGCACGGACGGGGGCGAGGCGTACAGTGCGGCACAGGCGGTCCGGGACGTGGCAGGCCAGAACATCATCGCGGCGATGGATGCCCGGATCGCGGACCTGAAGGCCCGGAGCGCGGCCCAGGCTGCGGACCTGCAGGCCCAAGTCGCGGACCTGAGGGCGGAGATCCGGAACATCTACAGGTTCATCGGCTGCGCCGGCGTCGCGCCGGGCCTGTTCGCGACGGCCATCATGTTCGCGTACCAGGCCGGGCGCGGCGGCTAGGCGCGGCCTTCTGGGGCCGGCCGGCTGTAGCCGAACCTACCGCTTCGCGCCTATCCTGCGGGCATGGAACACCCGGTCCGCGCGAAGCCCTTGCCCAAGCTAGTCCGAGCCGCCGCGCTGCCGGCGGCCTGTGTCGCCGCCTTCGGCGCCATCGTCCTCATGGTCCTGGGGCTGGAGCCCCCCAGTCGGATTGGCGCCGCGTGTATCGCGGCAGGCTGCGCCTTGCAGCTCGGCACCGCGCTGGCGCTGCTCTCCGGCAGGGTCGGCGACAGAGCGGCCCAGCGCTTGGTGGTGCCCTGCCTCGCCGGCGTCGCGCTGACGCTGGCAGGGGTACTGCTCCAGCTGGACGGCCTCTTCGCATAGCTCCCGGGCTTGCCGGTCCGGACAGGCCGGCCTAGCTTGGTTGCATGTCGCACGTTCGCATCACCGCCCTCCACCCCGACGGCAGGTTCGTAGACCGCCCCGTCGAAATCGGCAACGACCAGCGCGTCGAGGTCGCGCTGGCCAAGGCCTGGGCCGACGTCCTCGGCCGGCCGTGCGAGGTGCGCGAGAGCTCGGCCGAAGAGCCTTCCGGCGCGGGGGCCGTGACCCTCCACGCCTACAACGGGCCGCGAGTCCAGGCCGGCGACCAGGAAGCGCTCGCAGCGGCCGGCCAGAGCCGCGTGATCGCCCGCTTCGATGTGACGCCGGAGGCCGGCAGCCGCAGGGCGGCCCGGAAGCGCCGGCGGGGGTCGAGTTGAATAGCCCGGACCGACAGCCCTGGCCCTCGCTCGGGCTCATCCACGCCGTCGCCGGGCTGATCGGCGCGGCCGCGGGAGCGATCTTCGGCCTCTCGCTGCTTCCCGACGGCGCGGCCGCCGTCGAAGCGTTCGCGGGAGAGGACCCGCTGCCGTTCCTCAAGGTGTTCTGCGGGGCGCTATGCGTGGTGTTCGGCCTGTTGATCCTGAAACACGGGCCGGTGCCGCGGGAACCGCCGAACTAGGCATGGCCTCGCCGGCGTCGCGGGAACGAACGGCAGGCGAAAGCTTGGAGCTGCCTTGCTACTCGAGGCCTCGCCGACGCTCCGGACGCGGAGGCCCTGCAGCAGCTCTCCGGACAGGCCGGAAACCCTTTGTTTGGCTCAAATCCGGCCGTTTTCGCCTTTTATGCACCGTCTAGGAGCCGCTCTAAGCGATTCTCCAACCCGCGGGCGGGCTCTAGGCCGCCGCAAGCGCTCCTGCGCGATCCGGACTACTTGCCGTGCAGCAGCGCTTCGCGCTCGGTCCAATACTGGCGGGCCTCGCGCTGGCTGCGCTCCGCCAGATCCTCCCACAGCGGCACCTCCAGCGGCGCGCGCTCCGTGGCCGCAAGGGTCCGCTGCGAGAGCTCGCGCCACGCCTCGCGCAGTTCCGCCTCGTCGCGCCCGGGCGCGCCAGCCCACACGTCCTGCCACTCCAGAGAGAGTCGCGACAGCCGGCCGTACAGATCCCCGCTAAGCGACGCCTTCTGGTGGAATCGGCCGATCGCCCCGCAGGTCGCCACGGCCGCCGACAGGGCCAGGGCCGACAGGGCCGCCCATTCCGCCTGCAGGGCCAGGGCCACCAGCGCGAGAAGCGAGAAACCCGCCGGGGCCGCCTGTGCGACATCGCCCAGCAGCTTCATCCGCCCGGCCAGGTAGCCGTAATAGCGGCACATCCGGTCCGCGTCGATCACTCCCTCCCATACCAGGCGAATCGTGTCGTCGCTCGGCTTCGGCATGGCCATTCCAGTATCCACTGGGCCGGCGCGGGCGGTCAACGATCGGTTCTGCGCGGCGGCGGCCGTCGGGACGGTCGCCTCTCTCGCTGCGCAGCAGCGTCGCCTGTGGCCTCGGGACACTGTCGATCGCCAACTTCTCTGACAACGGAACCCCGTCGTCAGAGCGCGGCGCCGGCGTCCCGCTCTGACCGCACAATCGACGCCCAGAGCCGTCGGCCGACTGCAGCAACCACTCTGGCCCGCGAGCGGGCGTCAGGGCGATACTGCGGGCAATGAGCCGAGTCTTCGACCCCACCCTTAAACGCTACAGCTGGGAGCCCGGCGCGGTGGTCTGCGCCGGCGAGGGCTGCGAGACGCTCTTGGAGCCCAGAAGCTGGCGCAACCCTGGCCCTGGGGCCAGTATTGCCGGTCGTGCCAGAACAGGAACTACGAGTTGAAGATCGCCGGCACGCCCCAGGGGGAGTGCCGCAGGCGCAGGAAGGCGCTCCACGCGAAGCGCCGCCGCCTCCAGGCGCGGATCGAGCGCGACCGAGCGGAGCTGGCAGCCGTGCTGCTCGAGCTGGGCGCGGAAGCGGCTCAAGGAGCCCGGGCATGAGGCTGCTGATAGAGCTAACCTGCGGCCGCTGCCGCTGCCGGGAGTGCCGGATGGACCGGTCAGAGTGGCGCTGGGTCATCGCCCACGCGACGCCCGGGACCTACTCGATCCGATTCGCGCCCTATCCCCCGATCTGCCGCCACCCCGACCCCGTGCGGGCCTGCCGCGTCTGCGGCTGCTGGCACTACGATGCGTGCCTCGGCGAAGACGAAGAGCCCTGCCACTGGGTCGAAGCCGACCTGTGCTCCTGCTGCGCCAGTCGCGCTCCAGGCCGCCCCGAGCAGTTCCCCGGCCTACCCATGCAGTAGGGCGCGCTAACGCAAGGACCCCTGCGGGCCGCGGGCGCAGACCGCGCCCTCTTCCGCTGCGCAGCAGCGCGCCCTGTGCCCCAGCCGCGGCTGGCGAACAGGACTCGAGAACTTGAGAACTCGATTCCTCGATTCCTATAGGGCTCGACTCCTATAGGGCTCGACAACTCAATCATCGATTCCTAGAGTTGTCGATATGTACACTCTCACGCTGCTCGCCCAGAAGGGCGGCACCGGCAAGACGACCCTGGCGCTTAACTTGGCGGTGGCCGCCGAGGCGGCCGGCTGGCGGACAGCGCTGGTGGACCTGGACCCGCAGGCCTCGGCCGCAGGGTGGGGGGACTGCCGCGACGCGGACGGCCCCGCGGTCGAAGCTGTCCCCTCCTCGCGCCTGGCGGGCGCGTTGCGGGCTGCCCGCACGCACGGGGCCCAGCTCGCCGTCGTCGACACCGCGCCCCACAGCGAGGCAGCGGCGCTGGAAGCGGCCCGGGCCTCGGACCTGGCGCTCGTCCCGCTGCGCCCGGCCGTGCTCGACCTGCGCGCCCTCCGGGCGACCGCCGACATTTGCGCGCTGGCGCGCGTGCAGACCGCCGTGGTCTTGAACCAGATCCCGGCGCGGGGGCGGGCGACCGATCAGGCGGCCGAGGCCGTGGAGGACAGGGGCCTGGCGGTCGCGCCGTGCCGGATCGGGTCCAGGGTTGCGTTCCAGAACTCCCTGACCAGGGGCTTGGGCGTCCTCGAGCACGAGCCGCGGGGCAAGGCGGCCGCGGAGATCGACTCGCTGTTCGGCTGGGTGCGCGAGCGCCTTGAGGGCTGACCGGTCGCGGAAGGAGGAATACAGGCGATGCCAAAGACGAATCCCTTGAAGGACGCCCTGCGCGACAGCGCGCAGCCGGGGCTGGCGGCGGCCGGCCGCCGGGATCGGCAACCCGCCCCGAACGGCACCACAAAGCTCATCGGGGCCCATTTCCCCGAACCCGTGCACCGCCAGCTGCGCGTCGTTGCAGCGCAGGCGGGCCTGGGCATGCGGGACGCCCTCGCCGAGGCGCTCAACGGGCTGTTTGCCAAGCACAAGATGCCCCCGATCGCGTAGGGTGGCGTCATGAATCCACTGGTGGAGATCGTGGTCTGGTTGGCGGCGGGAGCGCTGTCGGGGCGGGTGGTCTGTTGGTTGTTGCCGCCGTGCCCTCTCCCGCGCGTCGAGCGATGGTTCCGGTGGTTCTTGGCGCCACTGCTGGGGGCGGCGGCGGGGGTCGTGCTGGCCGCGATCGAGGGTCGGATCGACCCGCGCCTAGCGGCGCTCGTCCCCACCGCTGTTGCACTGTGCTTCGCCACCGCACTCTGGCGCGACGACCTCTGGCACTCCGAGGTGCCACCCGAAAGGGACAATCAGCCATGAGTCTCGCTGAGCGGGACGGGCCCTGGGCTGAGGGTTGGGGACCCAAGGATAACGCGGCGCTACGCGAGCGGATCCGGCGGGGGGAGCGTCGCCGGGCGGTTCTCCGGGCGGTGTGGGATGGCCTTGCCATTGGCGGCGCCTTAGCTGTGGTGACGAGCTTTGACCGCATAGTGCCGGTGGCGCACGCTCCGGCTGTCACGGGGGTGAGTGTCGTTGCCTTCCTCTTCGCCCTCGTGGTGGCAGTATTCTCCGAGCCCGGTCCGCCGCGAGACGCGCTCAGATTGCTCATTCTGAGCGGAGGCTTCCTAGCGGGGGCGCTATTGTGACTCGCGCGGATCTGATCGATTCGTTGCTGGAGGGCCTGCCGCCTGAGCTGCGGGCACTCGCGGCGGAGGCCTTCAAGACGGCCACGGTGGAGGAGCTCCAGGAGCTCGCCGGCTGTGTCGATCGCGCTGAACGCGGGGAGGACCTAGACGAGAGGGCGGAGGAATTGGGCACTCGCTCCGGCCGGAGGCGGCTGGAGGCAATGGATCGGCATGGCTTGTCCTGACATCGTGTGCCGGCGGGACGCTCGCGGGCTCGCTATCGTTGAGGGGGCCCGGCGCCAGTGGGCGCTGCACAGCCCTACGGGCTTCGAGTGGGGCTACGGCGGGCCGGGCCCGTCCGGCCTGGCCCTCGCGCTGCTGTGGCTCGTCACCGCGGAGCGCGACTTTGCGGCTTCCCATCACCAAGATTTCAAGCGGCGCTTCGTCGAGCCCTTGCCCGCCGAGGGCGGCGTGATCCGCGGAGCGGATATCGACACGTGGATCTCTGAGCGCGGGTATGTACCGCCGCCCGCCGAATACTGGTAAACACAGGCGGCGCTGCTGGAGCGAAGGGGCGTGCTAGCGTAACCGCCATGCAGCGCCTGCCTGACATGCTCGCCCCCGCCGAAGGGGACGACCTGTGCGCCCCCAGCCCGCCGTTGCGTGGCTTCCAGTGCCGCGAGTGCGGCGGGGACGGCACACCCAACCGCTGGCAGGCCCGCGTCGGCCGCGTCCTCGTCGCGAACCAGCTCTGCCTGACCTGCCAGGCGTGGGCCGAGAATGTGGCCTCCCGGGACGAGCCCGAGATGGTGCGGGCCGAGGGCCGCCACCACATCATCGGGCCCGAAGCTGAGCCCAGGCTGCCCGGCGGGCTCATGCGCGGGTGCGGCGGGGCGCGTTTCCGCATCCGCTTCTTCGACGGGCGCGAAGTGGAGACCACCAACCTGTGGAACCAGGGAGCCATCCCGGAGCACTTCCGCGAGCGGCTGCCCGATAACGCTGAGTTTGTGCCCTGAGTGTTGCGCCCCTGGGACTAACGGTATAGATGGCGTTCTACATGGAAACACTCCTAGCCTGGCTCGCGGCCGCCATCGTGATCGCGTGGCTGGCGATGGTGGGAAGGTGGTACTGGCAGAGCCCGCGGGACTGGCCGGAATCGGTGGCCCTCATGGTCTGCGTGGCGGCCTGCGCGGGGTTGCTGGGGCTGCTTCATAGGGCCTCGGAGTCCGAAGCGCTCGGCGAGCTGGCCGCCGGCCTGATGCTCGGCTGGGCGATCGCGGGGGTCGTGGCAGTGGCGGCGGTGTCTCTCGGCCCTGGAGACCGATGAGCCCGGCGCCGGCAGGACTGTCGCGAAAACGATCCTTTCGCCGTAGCGCGATGGGGGCCTTGCGGGAGCCGCACCAGCGGCCTACGGTGAATTCCTATGGCGAACCTCACGACCAGCGACCTTGTCAGCTCCGGCGCGTTGCCGCCTCCAGTGCTCGAGGCCTGCGTGGATTGCATTCGCGCCCGTAACAACGTCTTGATCACCGGCATCACCGGCGCGGGCAAGACCACACTGCTGCATGCGCTGACTGGCCTGCTGGCGCCAGACGAGCCGCTGCTTGCCCTGGACTCCGCCGATGAGTTGCGCTTCCAGAACCCACATTGGGATCGGGTTCGGAACCGCGGCACCCAGCCTGCCTGCTGGCGCCAATGCGTCGCGCGCGCCCTGAGCGTCGCACCGCGCCGCCTCGTTGCCGGCAACCTCTGCCCCCCGGAGACCGGGGAGATCCTTCGGGCGCTGCGCGGTCGTTGGCAGGCCGGCAGCCTCCTCGCGGTGGGTGCCGGCTCGGCCGATGCCGCACTGCAGAGGCTGGCCGCCTGGGCCGCGCTGGACGGCTTCGCCCTGGAATCGGCGCCCCGGACCCTGGCCGACCTGATCGAGATTGCCGTGTGCGTTCACCGCGACCCGGATGGCTCTCGCCGGATCACGGCCACGCGCGTGGTGCCTGCGGCGGCCGCCGGCTGGGCCCTACGCCCGCTGTGAGCCGGCGCCCCTGTAACCCGCCCGCGCAAGACAACGCCTTACGCGCCATGGCCATGCACTCCCTGACCTTCCGCCTCGGGGACGCCGACAAGAAGCATCTCGATGCGCTCATCGCGCAGATGCAGCAGTCGACGCCCTGCGAAGTGACCACCAGCGATGCCCTACGAATGCTGATCCGGGACGACAGCCGACGGAGTCAGCGGTACGGCCCGCTTCTGCTGGAGGACGTGATCTGCAAACGCGACCCGCAGGGCCGTGCCGTCGTCACCGGGGTCCGCCATGACCTGGTGGACCTGTCGCCTACCGGCTTCGAATGGGGCTATCTCGGCGCCGGCCCCAACGATCTGGCCCTCAACATCCTCCTGCACGCCACGGGGGAGCGCAGCTTCGCCTTCACGCACTGCAGGCAGTTCTGCGAAGAGACAGTGACACAGATCCCGTATGCCGGGGGCGTCCTGCCCGCCACCCGAATCGTGGAGTGGGTGGCGGCCCGCCGCAACGACGAAAGGGTAGAGGCCGTATTGCCGCGCCTCGAGCCCCAGCTGTCCGGGTAGGGGCATGTCGCTCGCCGGAGTCTCCGGCCCTCGCCAAAGGGCCCTGCCCACAAAAGGATCCCTTTGGGAGCAGCCCGGAAGCACCGCCGCGGAGGCCTCCGCAGCAGCCATGTCGCGCTCCCAAAGCCGGGCGATTAGCCCCTCTGGTAACATATCGGGCAGGGCGTGTTTTAGGTGCTCGTCGGCTACGCAAGGGTCTCCACCCCGGAGCAGGACCCGGCCTACCAGCTGCTGGCGCTGGAGGAGCGCGGCTGCGGCAAGGTCTTCACCGACCGCTGCGGCGCCCGGGCCAGGTCGCGGCCGCAGCTCAAGGCCGCCCTGGAATTCCTGCGCGAGGGCGACGCGCTGGTGGTCTGGAAGTTCGACCGGCTGGCCAGGAACCTGCGCCACCTGATCCGGATCGGGGCCGACCTCGACTGTCGCGGCTGCCAGCTGGTCTCGCTGACCGAGGCGATCGACACCACCACGCCCGGCGGACGGCTGGTCTTCGCCGTGTTCGGGGCCATGGCCGAGTTCGAGGCCGACCTGGTGCGCGAGCGCACCGAGGAGTCCCACCGCGCCGCCAAGGCGGCCGGGCGGCGCTGGGGGCGGCCCTCCGTATTCCACGACCCGGAGAACGTGCGCATCGCGCAGGCCATGCTGCGGGATGTCAGCATCCCGCGCAGCGAGATCGCCAAGCGCTTCGGCGTCAGCCGCAACGTCATCCGCCGCTGGTTCCCCGGCGGCGATCCCGACGCCTTCGACGGGCAGGAGCACAGGGGGCGCGTCGCGTGACCCTCGCCGAGGCCTGCGAGGCGTACATGCGCGAGCTGGAGGCACGGAACCTCCGCAAGTCGACGAAGGCGAGCTACCGGACCTTGTTCCGCCAGTTGCAGGCCTTCGCGCGCGAAAGCGGAACGGAGGCGGTCAAGGATCTCGACAGGGAGGCGATCTCCCGGTGGCGCGAGCGCTGGGACTGCGCCCACAGCACGCAGGCCAAGCGGCTCCGGCTTCTGCGGGCCTTCTTTTCGCACGCGCGGGCGGCGGCCTGGATTCGGGAATCGCCGCTGGTGGGCGTTCGGCGCCCGCAGGTGGACGCCCGGCCGACCATGCCGCTGAGCACGGACGAGGTGCGGGCTCTGCTGGCCGCGGCCGCCCACAAGCCGAAGGAGCAGGCGTTGCTCCTGCTGCTGCGCTACTCGGGCCTGGCGATCCTGGACGCTGCAACGCTCCGCCGCGATGCGCTCCAGCCGGGCGGCGACTTGGTGCTGCGCCGGGCCAAGAGCGGCGAGCTGGTCTCAGTGGCGCTGCCCGATGTCGTCGTGGCGGCGCTAGATGCGCTGGAAGAGCCCGGGCGGGAGCACTACTTCTGGACGGGCCGGTCCGAGCCGGAGACGGCCGCGAAGTACTGGCGCGAGCGCGTCAGGCGCGTAGCTGAGGCGGCCGGCGTCCAAGGCTTCCATCCGCACCGCTTGCGGGACACGTTCGCCGTCGAGCTGCTGCTCGCAGACGTGTCGATGGGCGACGTCTCGACGCTGCTCGGGCACAGCAGCGTGGCCACGACAGAGCGCTACTACGCGCCTTGGAACCTGGCCCGGCGCGAGCGCTTGGGACTCATCGTCCGAGAAGTTCACCAGCGGGACCCGATCCTGCTGGAATTCACACCGAAGAAGCCTCCGGGAACCGCGACAACGGCTCCCGGAGAGGCTGGCCTGGCAACGCGCCACGTTCCCAAGGCCACCCGGCGTGCTTATGCATAGCATACCACATGATGTAGTTGGTATTACGGCGACTGGCTGTGGCGCGTTCGCGGCTTTCTGGACTTACTGGTAGGAGGGGTTGGGCTACGCCGGGGCAGGCGTGATCCCAAACGACTCCGCCCGGGCGATGCGGTCGACTTCTGGCGCGTGGAGTTGCTGGAACCCGGCAGACGGCTCCGGCTCCGCGCCGAGATGGTGCTCCCGGGGCGGGCGTGGCTCGAATTCGAGGTCGAACCGAACGGGTCGCGTTGCACGCTGCGGCAGACGGCCGAGTTTGATCCCTCGGGCTGGCTCGGACATCTGTATTGGTATGCCCTCTACCCCGTGCATGGATTGATCTTTGGCAACATGCTGAAGCAAATCGCGCGGGCAGCCGAGTTGCGCGGACGAGGAGCCTAGCGAGACGCCCGGGCCCCGCACCTTGCCGCCTCGTGAGAGTTCCTCTTCAAACAGCGTCGCTGGGACCCTCATTGCGGGACTCTTGGCCTCGCACGAGGAGTTCAACTCAGGGGATGGGTCTCGCAGCAGACCCTCGGTCGCCTCCCGGACGGTCGCGGGCGGCTCGATCCTGAAGGATTCTGGCTCGAGAGGGTCCTATAGCCGTCGATTTCCTGCTATGGTTGAGCCATGCTGACAATTCCGAATCGCCACCTTGCCCGATTCTGCGATGGTTCTACCCGTAGGGACCTGATGAAAGTCGGCTCGCTGGGCCTGTTCGGCCTGACGCTGCAAGACGTGCTGCGGCTGCAGGACAAGGCCCGGGCTTCGACCGGCACGGGGCGCTACGACGGCTCGACCGGGTACGGCTCGGCCAAGTCCGTCATCGTGCTGTTCCTGCAGGGCGGCCCGTCACACATCGACATCTGGGATCCCAAGCCCGATGCTCCCTCAAACGTGCGCGGGGAGTTCAAGCAGATCAAGACCAAGGTCCCCGGCATCCACCTCAGCGAGACGATGCCGATGCTGGCTGAGACGGTGGACAAGTGCACGCTGATCCGCTCGATGAGCTACACCCCGGCGGGGCTGTTCAATCACACGGCCGCGATCTACCAGATGCTGACCGGCTACGAGCCGACCGAGGTCTCCCCTTCCGGCCAGCTCGAGCCGCCATCGCCCAACGACTACCCGACCGCCGGCTCGTGGATCACAAAGTTCCGCCCGCCCACGGATCCGGTGCTGCCGTTCGTGGAATTGCCGCGCCCGCTGCAGGAATCGAGCGTGATTGGCAAGGGCGGCGCTGCCGGGTTCATCGGCAAGGCATACGACCCGTACCGGCTCTACCAAGATCCCAACGAGCCGATCCAACTTGCGGATCTGGAACTGCGCAAGGAAGTTCCGGCGGAGCGTCTACAGGGCCGCTTCGAGCTGCTGCGGGGCATCAACGGCTCCATGCCGGCGCTGGACAAGGCGGTCAGCAGCTATGCGCTGGACAAGTACTACCAGAACGCATTCGACCTGGTGCTGTCGGGCAAGGCGCGGAATGCGTTCGACCTGTCCATGGAATCCGACGACATGCGCGACAGGTACGGGCGCTTCACCTTTGGCCAGGGCGCCTTGATGGCGCGGCGGCTGGTGGAGGCGGGCACCCGCATGGTGCAGTTGAACTGGCCGTCGGTGGCCAACGGAGATCCCGAGACGACGGCGTGGGACACCCACGCCGCCAACTTCGGACCGCTGCGCGACCTCCACTGCCCGAAACTGGACCGCTCGTTGTCGGCATTGCTGACCGACATGGACGAGAAAGGGCTGCTGGACGAGACGCTGGTCGTCGCGGTCGGTGAATTCGGCCGCTCTCCGCGGCTCGGCGTCTCGACCTCGGGCAACACGAACTCCCCCGACGGTCGGGACCATTGGCCGTACTGCTACACCGCCGTGGTGGCGGGCGCGGGCATCCCCGGCGGTCGGCTCTACGGCGAGTCCGACGGGACGGCCTCTTCCCCGAAGGAAAAGCCCGTGCATCCCAACGACCTGCTGGCGACCATCTACTACGCGCTCGGCATCGACCCGAACCAAGAGATCCACAACCACCTGGATCAGCCGCGCGATTTGGTCAAGGGCAAGCCGCTGATGGATCTCTGGGTGGGCTAGGCCGAGGTCTTGCGGCCCGCTGCATGGCGGGGCGCGGGGCATGCCCCCTGCGCTGGCGGACCCGGCGCCTACTTGTCGGCCCAGACCGGCTGGCGTTTCTCTAGGAAGGCGCACATGCCCTCTTGGGCATCTGCGGCCAGAGCGTTCATGCTCATCACTTCCTTGGCGTAGTCGTAGGCCTTGGGCTGGTCAAGGTCGATCTGGGAGTAGAACGCCTGCTTGCCCAGGCCGACGGTCAGCGAACTTGCCGCTGCAATCTCCATGGCCAGCCTGCGCGTTTCCTCGGCCAGTCGCTGGCGGGGCACGACATGGTTGACCAAGCCCCACTCTGCCGCCTGCGCCGCGTCGATCATTTTCCCCGTGAGCAGCATCTCGAGGGCCCGCTTCCTGCCGATGCTGCGCGTGAGCGCGACCATCGGGGTGCTGCAGAACAGGCCGATCTTGACTCCGGGTGTCGCAAAGCGCGACACCTCGGAAGCCACAGCTAGGTCGCAGGTGGCCACCAGCTGGCAGCCGGCCGCCGTCGCGATGCCGTCGATCTGGGCAATCACCGGCTGCGGGATCGCTTGGAGGGCGCTCATCATCTCGGTGCAGCAGTCGAAGACGTGCCGGTAGTGCTTGAGGTCGCCTCCGGTCATCTCGCGCAGGTCGTGCCCGGCGGAGAAGACCGGTCCCTCGGCCTGCAGGATGACTGCCCGAACGGCTTCGTTCGCGCCGATTTCGCGGATTGCCGCCGTGAGCGCCGCCATGACTTCGAGCGACAGCGAGTTGCGCCGCTCGGGGTTGGCCAGCGTCAGCGTCGCCAATGGCTCGGCTACGTCGATCTTCAGCGCCGGAATTGCCATAGTGTGCTCAGGATAGCAACCGTAGTATTCTGTTCGGCACTCATGCACCCGATTCTGATCCTGCTGATCGCGATGGCGTCGGTCTTCCTGCTGATCATCCGCTGGAAGGTCAACGCTTTCGCCGCCCTCATCCTCTCCGCAGTCCTGATCGGCCTGCTCTCGCCGCACGTAGCCGTCGAAGACATCATGGGGGCCGTCACCGAAGCCTTCGGCGGATTGGTCGGCAGGATCGGAGTGGCGATCGCCATGGCCGCCGTGATCGGGCAGTGCTTGATGGAGAGCGGCGCTGCCGAGAAGATCACGCGGCGCTTCGTGGCCTGGCTGGGCGAGAAATACTCCTCGTTCTCGATGGTGATCAGCGGCTACATCCTGTCCATTCCGGTGTTCCACGACACGGTGTTCTACCTGCTCGTGCCGCTGGCCCGCTCGATGAGCATGCGCGTCAAGGGCCGCAACTACCTGCTGTACACGCTGGCGATCGGGGCGGGCGGCGTGACGACGCACATTTTCGTGCCGCCCACGCCCGGGCCGCTGGCGATGGCGGAGACGCTCGATATCGACCTGGGCTTGGTCATCGTTGTCGGCCTGATGGTGGCGGTGCCATCGGCGCTGGCGTGCTGGGCCTATGCGTGGTGGATCGACCGCAAGCTCAACATCCCGATCCGCGAGGCTCCCGGCCTCTCTCTCGAGGAGCTTGAAGAGGTCGCCCACCGGCCCGAGAGCGAGCTTCCTGGCTTTGGGGTATCCCTGCTGCCGATCGCTCTGCCGGTTGTCCTGATTACCGCCAACACGGTGACCAACACATTCTTCCCCGGCAGCGCCCTCAGTGACGTCACGGCCTTTCTGGGCAATCCCAACCTAGCCCTGATCCTGGCCGCCGCCACCGCGCTCGGCGTGCTGGCCTCGCACAAGGGCTTGGGCTTGCGCGAACTGGCCAAGCCCACCGAAGAGGCCATCAAGAGCGCTGGCCTGATCATCCTCATCACCGCCGGCGGCGGTGCGTTCGGCAGGATGCTGGTCAAGGCCGAGGTCGGCACGGTGCTCGGCGAGTACGCCCAGCAGGCGGGGCTCTCCCTGATGCTGCTCGGATTCGGGGTCGCGATGCTCTTCCGCATCGCGCAAGGATCCGCAACGACCGCGATGATCACGACCTCGGAAATCCTGGCGCCGTTGATTCTGGCCAGCCCGCCCGGCCACCATGCGGTTTACATTCTGACCGCTATCGGCTCCGGGTCGATTGTCGGCGGCTGGATGAACGATTCGGGCTTCTGGGTCTTCAAGACGATGACCGGCTTGACGGAGGTGGAGGCCCTCAAGACCAAGACGGTTTCGCTCTTCGCGCTAGGCGGTGCGGGCTTGCTTGCTTCCTGGCTAGGGGCGGTCTTCTTTCCGTTGGTATAGTCCGCGCCGGCGCTCGAGATATTGGGCGGCGACCGGACTCAGTACTCCACATTCTGCGCGGGGGCGGGCCGAGCCATCGGCTTCCCTGCCGCGAACGCAGGCCACGCAAGCGTGGAGGGCTCGCGTACGCGGAGAGCCGTGAAGTATGTCGATGACGTGAGCAGAGGCACCCCCCGGTCTCTTCGTCGTCATGGGAGACCGCCACTGGTCGCGCGCGCTCGGTCCCGTGACACTTCGGTTGCCACCAAGGAGCCGTCAGTGCGCGGCGGCGGTCTTCGTTCTGAGGGAGTCCAGCCGTTCATAGACATTGTTGAGGCGAAGCGGCCGAAAGTCCCATGCGTCGACTCCGACGTCGACGCGACCGCCCTTTGGCGTGATGATCGGTGGGAGCTTGTTATGAGTATGTCCGTGTAGGTGAACGGCTCCGCGGTGGAAGCCGTTCCATTCCTCGAACGGGTAGTGGGACAAGACAACGGGTGGGGCGGCCCTCGATGAAATGGACACTTCGAGATAGTCGACCACTGCGTCCCATCCTGGGACTGACTCGATCTGAAGGTCGTGGTTGCCCCGCACCAGAATCCGACGGACCTTACGGTGGTCGGGAATCAAGATACTGCGACTCCTGCGCCACGCCACGTCGCCTAGGTGAATTAGGGTGTGGCCGGCCGGGATCACGGTGAGGTTAAGGTGGATGGCGGCGTCCATCTTCTCGACCGATTGGAAGGGCCGGCCGCACAGGTGAAGAATATTGGCGTGGCCGAGGTGAGTGTCAGCCGTGAACCAAGTGGTTTCGGGGTTGACAGTGAGGCGTTGCCGAGGTGTCGAAACCAGTTGCGCTTCAGTCGCCGCCGAGTAGCCGGGCGGACGGGAGAGACTCTTCATGGTCGGTTCGCGGCCCTTGCTGGTTGCTGACGCTCGGAGGGCATCGCTGATGATGTTTACTGTGTCGGACCGTGGTCTCGACATATATTTGTATAATAAACGATAATTTTTCGTATATCAAGAAATAGAAAACCAGTTTCCGCACTAGGATGTCCGCGGGCTGAGATGCGTTGGGTGCTGTGAACGCGAACTCTTCGCACATTGGAGTCTGTGGCATGCAAGGGTTGGTTAAGAAGAGCCGCGTGCGGGAGACCTTCGCGCACGGTTCTGCGAGCGGCCGAGGGAGAGATTCCCTCGGACGACTCGAACCGGCGTGCAGTCGCCTGGTTTCACGCCCAGGCAGACTCTGATAGCCTCGCCTAGTCGAGGGTGGCCCACGGAACCCTTCGCTCGATCCTTGCTTCGCGGTAGCTGGCTAGCGCACCTGCTGGCCGCGGGCGGGGTTGCTGGCTTCTTGACTAGGGGCGGGCTTCTTCCCCTTGCTACAGGCCGAAACCGCCCATCGATCCGCACGGTGGCGGCCTCGTAGTTGCGCCAGGATGCCGCCTTCCGCTGGTTCCAGCAGATCGGCTGAGGGGCTCCTCGGCCTGCACGCATGGAACAGCGAGACGGCGGGATCTTTGCTCGCATCTCGCTGATATAATCCCTGTATCGGCACAGGAGGGGGCCCTGTCCTACAGCCTTTTCCCCGATTCCTCTGAAGTGCTCCGAATCGCCTTCGGTCTGGCAGCTGGAATCGCTTGCTGCGTAGTGCTCAACGGCCAGACGGACACGGGGAGCATCGGCGGCTTCGTTTACGACGAGACTGGGGCAGTCATTCCCGGCGTCGCCGTCAGCGCTGTCGAAGAGAACCGCGGCATCCGCCGGGGGGCGGAGACAACCGAGACCGGCGAGTACTCGTTTCGATACGTCGAGCCAGGAATCTATTCGCTGAGATTCCAAGCGGCGGACTTCGCTCCGCTTGCGGTAGATGGCGTCGAGGTTCGCGTGGGAGAGACGGCCACCGTGTCTCCGCGGCTCGCAGTGGCTGCCGCCGAGCAGAGCGTCGTCGTGTCCAGCGAATCGGTGCGGTCCGCGATCGAGCCCCACAGGGTGCAGCAGTCCGACCACATCGACTCGGTGCGCATCCAGAACCTTCCCATCAATCGCAGGGATTACCTCTCTCTGGGGCTGCTCACACCGGGGGTAGTGGACACGGCCTACGTCGGCAACGCGACGGATCGCCGGATCACTACGACGGGCAGCTCCGGGCTTGGCATCGGCGGCACGAACGGGCGCGGCAATACGTTCATGATCGACGGGCTGGACAACGTCTCGATCGTGGGAGGCGTGCGATCCCGGATCAGCCAGGAAGCAGTCTACGAGTTTCAGGTCAACAGAAACTCGTTCTCCACCGAGCAGGGCGGCGCGCCTGGCGGCGCGATCAATATCGTGACAAGGAGCGGCACGAACGAGGTCCACGGTTCCCTGTTCGGCCTTCTGCGCAACCGTGGGTTTCAGGCACGGAACTATTTCGATCCGGGCAAGGGCGCGTACACCAGAGCGCAGAGCGGAGCTTCGATCGGGGGTCCGGTCGAACGCAACGAGACGTTCTACGCGATCACCTACGAACGTCTGGACCGTCACGAGTCCCAGATCGTTCCCCTGCTTTCTGACAGGTCCTTCCTGACTTCCCTCACGGAATCCCAGCAGGACTTGGTCAATGTGCTAGGCGCTGCCGGGCCGGCGGCGCTACGACCGATCGCGGGTCGGCTCGCCGCGGCGCTCGTGCCGGCCAACCATCCCGGCGTCGTGCCTCTTTTCGAGGAGAACAGCGGAGTCTTCCCGTTCTCCGAAGAGCGGCAGCAGATCCTCGCGCGAATGGACCACACCCTGCGCGACGGTCACAACGTGTTCTTCCGCGGGAATTGGACCGGACGAGACAGCGACAACACATCATTCGGCGACCTGAACGCGCGAAACCGCGGTTATTTCCGGACTCTCGACGAATTCTCGCTCGCGCTCGGTGACACATTCGTCATCAGCCCCAAGTGGGTTAGCGAGACGCGACTGGGCTTCTCCTATCACGATTCCGGCTCGACACCCTACGAACCCAACGGCCCGTCCGTCGAAATCGCCGGATTCGGCAACTTCGGCAGGGACTTCTTCCTTCCTGTGCGTGGTGTCGAGCGCGTCTACCAGGCGCGGCAGAACTTCATCCGCGTCACTGGGCGCCAGACGCTGAAGTTCGGAGCAGACATCAACCCGGTCCGCAACTGGGTGCGGTCCGAGACTTTCCTCAGCGGCCGGTTCGTCTTCGGCGAGGCAGTGCCTCTTGCCAGCGTCATCGACAGCGCTGCCGGAACCGGAACGTCTGGGCTGATCAAGGGGGTTCTCGAAGCTTCCGGCCTGGCCCGGCTCGCGGGCGCGGTAGACGCGCCGATCTCGGCTCTGCAGGCCTACGCCCTAGGGCTGCCGACCACGTACCAGCAGGGCTTCGGCAATCCGTACTGGCTGGGCTGGACGAACCGCACGAACTACTACTTCGAGGATGCGGTCCGGATTACCCCGAAGTTCTTGCTGACCTTCGGCCTGCGCCACGAACTCGAGTTCAAGACCCGGTTTCCCCGCGACAACAACAACCTGGCACCGCGGGCCGGATTCGCTTGGAGTCCTGATCAGAAGACCGTCGTGCGCGGCGGGTACGGGCTCTTCTATGCCCGGATCGAGGGCCAGATCTCGTATATCAACGACCTGCTCGGCGAAAAGCAGCAGATCTTCCAGGTATTCGTTCCGCTGACCGGGCTGCCGGGCATTCGTAGCACCCTGACGGACCAGCCAGTGACCTCTGGGGAGATCTACCAAACATTGCGGGCCGGAGGGATCATCGGCCAGCGAGAGATTCGCCGGGAGGACTTGCTGGTCCACGGCATCGATGCCGGCCCGGGCTATCCGCTCCGCGTCGGATTCCGGCTCGCCGAGGACGCGGTGAATCCGTACTCCCAGCAGGGGAGTTTCGAGATCCAGCGGCAAATCGCTGACTGTTCGTTGTCTGTCGGATACAACTACAACCGCGGCCTCCACATCATGCGGCCCCTTGACGCGAACGTCTTCCAAGCGGGGACCAACGAAGCCGGCCGGCCGATCGTGGGCTTCCGGAACCCCCTCATGCTGCAAGACAACGTATACGGGAGCTGGGGCAGGTCGTACTATCACGCCATGATCGTGCAGCTCAAGAAGCGATTCTCGCGGGGCTTCACCCTGTCCGCGCACCACACTTGGAGCAAGACGATCGACGAGAACACCGACTACAATTCCGCGTTCGAGCCGCACCTCCAATGGGACGCTCGCAATGAGCTCGCCCTGTCGGACTATCACCGCGGGCACCGGTTCGTCGCGCACGCGGTGGCGCAGTCGCCGTGGAAGGCCGCCGGAAGCAGGGGGATCGCGCGCAAGCTGCTGGCTGACTTCACCCTTTCCGGGATCGTCATCGCCCGTTCCGGTGCGCCCTTCAATCTCAACGCTGGTGTCGATACGATCGGCGATCGTCACAACGACACGCACCGCCCGTGGGGGCTCGGGCGCAATGTCGGCCGGGGACCGAGCTACTTTGGCTTCGACATGCGCTTGGCCCGGTCGTTCGCGCTGCGGGAGAGCGTGAGCCTGCAGGCTGTGGGCGAGGCCTTCAACGTTCTGAATCGCACGAACTTCCGCGGCGTGAACGGCGTGGTCGGCAATGTCTCCATTGAAGACTTGCCCGAAAGACTCGTCGGCCGCCGAGGGCCGGTCACCGAACCGTTCTCGTTCGCATCGGCGTTCGATCCGCGGCAGTTCCAGTTCAGCCTCCGCCTGACGTTCTAGCGACTCTGGTAAGCATCGTGCGCACTGCCAGGCCTGCGTAGATCGGGCAAGGGGAATCTCCCAAGCGCAGATGTCTCCGAGCCTGCCGTCTTGGGCGCTGAGAATCACACTGGGCATGTCCGTGCCGAGCCAAGGAGGATGATCTTGTGCGAGACGGGTCCCATGTAGAAGGGTATGGGACTGAGCCGTGGCCGGGTTGCGCCGAGTGTCTGCCTTTGTTAGCCTCAACTTGCCGGGGGCGGCCCACGCAAACCTTCGTTCGATCCTCGCCTTGCGCTGGCCGGCTGGCGTGCCTGCTTGCTGCCTTCGGGGTCGTCTGTGCGCTCCATGCACAGCCGAACGACTCCCACGAGCGGTTCGTAGGCCAGTACTGTACGGCCTGCCACAACGAAGAGGCGGCCACCGCCGGTCTTGCGCTTGATACGGCCAGCGCACGCCCAGTCGCGCACAATGCGGCGCTTTGGGAGCGGGTGGTCAGCAAGCTTCGCAGCCGCCAAATGCCGCCCGTTGGCGCCGTGCGGCCGGACGAGTCGACCTACGACGAGGTGGTGGGCTCATTGGCGGCGGCCCTCGATGAAGCGGCTGCAAACCGACCCGATCCTGGCCGCACTGATACCTTCCGCCGGCTGACGCGCACCGAGTACCAGAACGCGATCCGTGACCTGCTCGGCATTGAGTTGGACCTGTCCTCGCTGCTGCCGCGAGACGAGTCCAGTTCTGGCTTCGACAACATTACGGTGGGAGATCTCTCGCCCGCGCTGCTGGAGAGCTATGTGCAGGTCGCGGACAAGATCTCCCGCCTCGCAGTGGGCCGGCCGGTTCCCGCGCTCGAGGTCGAGAGGGTCAACATCAAGCCCGACGTCACCCAAGAATGGCATGTCGAAGGGCTGCCGCTCGGCACCCGCGGGGGCACGCTCTTCCGCCACTACTTCCCCCTCGATGCCGAGTACGAGATCGTCATCCGGCTGGCCCGCGACCGCGACGAGCAGGTGGAAGGCCTGCGCCAGCCCCACCAGGTCGTATTGCTGCTGGACCAGAGACGCGTCCAGTCGTTTGAGGTCGTGCCCCCGCGCCACGTCGGCAACCACGTGGCTGTCGACACTCATCTTGAGGCGCGCATTCCTGTGCAGGCTGGCCCGCACCAGATTGGGGTCACGTTTCTCCAGCGGCCCTGGAGCGTGCTGGAGACGGACCGCGAGCCGTATCGGGCGCACTACAACGTCTATCGCCACCCCAGGGTCCAACCCGCTGTTTACGAAGTCTCCATCGCCGGGCCGTACAACCCGCGAGGGCCCGGCCACACGCCCAGCCGAGACCGGATCTTCCTGTGCCGTCCTGAGGGTGCCGGGGAAGACGAAAGCTGTGCCAGACGCATCGTTGCCAGCCTGATGCGCCAGGCCTTCCGGCGGAAACTCTCGGAACCGGACTTTGACAGCCCGATGGAATTCTACCGGCGCGGCCTCGCAGCCGACGGGTTCGAGGCTGGAATCGAGATGGCGCTGGCCGCGATCCTGGTGAGCCCGGAATTCCTGTTCCGCGTCGAGCGCGATCCCGCAGGCTTGCCCGCGGGCGCGCCGTATCGGATCAGCCCGGCCGAGCTGGCCTCGCGGCTCTCGTTCTTCCTGTGGAGCAGCATTCCCGACGAGGAACTCCTGTCCGCGGCGCTGCGCGGGGACCTGGCCCAGCCGGAGGGCTTGGAGCGGCAGGTGCGCCGCATGCTGGCGGATCGGCGCTCGCAGGCGCTGCTGACGAACTTTGCCGCGCAGTGGCTGCACCTGCGGAATCTCGAGTCGGTGACGCCCGACATGCGCCTGTTCCCAAACTTTGACGACAACCTGCGCCAGGCAATGCGCCGCGAGACCGAGCTGTTCCTGGACAGCGTGATCAAGGAGGATCGCGGCGTGCTGGACCTGCTCTCGGCCGACTACACGTTTGTGAACGAGCGTCTGGCCAGGCACTACGGGATTCCCCATGTGTACGGATCTTGGTTCCGGCGAGTCGAGCTGGACGAAGACAGCCGGCGCGGGGGCCTGCTGCGGCACGGCAGCATTCTTGCCGTGACTTCGTATAACACCCGCACGTCGCCGGTGATCCGAGGGCACTGGGTGCTGGAGAACCTGTTGGGCGCGCCGCCCCCGCCCCCGCCGGCGGACGTGCCGGCGCTCGAAGACAAGACCATCAGCGGCAGTCTCTCGGTGCGAGAGCGCCTGCTGGAGCACCGCGCCAACCCGGCCTGCGCCAGTTGCCACAGCCTGATGGACCCGGTTGGATTCGCGCTGGAGAACTACGACGCGGTCGGCCGGTGGCGCGATTCCGAGGGCGGTCGGCCGATCGATGCGACGGGCAGCTTTCCCGGCGGAGCGAGCTTTGAAGGCGTTTCGGGACTAGAAAAAGCCCTGTTGGACCGCCCAGAGTCGTTTGTGGGAGCACTAGCTGCGAAGCTGCTGACGTATTCTCTAGGTAGAGTAGTCGAGCACAACGACGCACCGGCGGTCCGCAAGATCGTGCGCGACGCGCGTGCGGACGGGTTCCGATTCTCTTCGGTCGTGCTTGGCGTCGTTCGCAGCGAGCCGTTTCAGATGAGGAGGTCGAGATGATCGTCACCAAGAAGGCGCTGCCGCGCCGCACGCTGTTACGGGGCTTCGGTGCCGCCGTGGCCCTGCCACTGCTGGACGCCATGGTGCCAGCGCTCACGGCAGCTCGGGCAACGCCAGCCCGGCCCGTGCGCCGGCTCGGCTACGTGTTCATTCCCATGGGATCGGACACCAACCGCTGGACTCCTCCCGGCGAAGAAACGCTCGAGCAGCTCTCGCCGATCCTGCGGCCATTGGAACCGCACAAGGACCATCTCACGGCCCTGACCAACATGGCGTTGAAGAATGCCTATCCCGGCACCCACGCCACCTCCAATTCCGCCTACCTCAGCTGTGCCAAGGCGAAGCTGACCGAGAGCAGCGACTACTACCTCGGCACCACGGTCGATCAGATCGCCGCCAAACACATCGGCCAGGACACGCAGCTTCCGTCGCTTGAGCTGGGCATGGACCTGCTCGAGATCGTGGGCCAGTGCGACGACGGATTCGCCTGTGTCTACCAGAACAGCCTGTCGTGGTCTTCGCCCACCACGCCGCTGCCTTACGAGGCGCGGCCGCGCAACGTCTTCGGACGCCTGTTCGGCGAGGGCAGCCCGGAGCAGCGCGCCAAGACGTTGAAGAAAAAGGCCAGCTTGCTGGACCGCGTGAAGACCGACATCTCGCGTTTGCAAGGCGAGCTGGGCGCCGGTGACCGGGCCAAGATGGAGCAGTATCTGGACAGCGTGAGGGAAGTCGAGCGCCGCATCCAAATCGCCGAAGCGGGCGTGGCCGACGGCCCTCGCCCGGACATGGATCGTCCGATCGGCGTTCCGGCGGCCTATGCTGACCATGCCCGGCTGATGTTCGACCTTCAGGTTCTGGCGCTGCAGGCAGACATCACCAGGGTGATCACGTTCCAACTGGCGCGCGAGGGGAGCACTCGGAGCTACCACGAGATCGGCGTGTCCGAGCCGCACCACCCGTTGACCCATCATGGCAACAACCCGGAGATGGTCGCCAAGATGGCCAAGATCAACGAGTACCACGTGTCGCTGTTCGCGTATCTGGTCGACAGGCTGAAGTCCACGCCCGACGGCGATGGCACGCTGCTCGACCATTCCATGTACATGTACGGCAGCGGCATGGGCGATCCCAACAAGCACGATCACATCAATCTGCCGATATTGGTCGCCGGCGGCGGAGCGGGCACGATGAAGGGAGGCCGTCACGTCCGCTACGCGGAGCAGACGCCGCTAGCTAACCTGCACCTGACGCTGCTGGAGAAGGCGGGTGTCCGCATGGATTCATTCGCCGACAGCAAGGGCAAGGTTGACGAGCTCCTGTCGATCTAGCTGCCCCGGGCGAGGACGAGCCATGTTGCGGCGCAGCGTCGGAGTCTGGATGGCGGCCTGCTTGGCCGCGGCCGGCGCGGTGGAAGGGGCGGAGGCTCCCGTGGCCGACGCGGTTCAGGCGTCGGACCGCCAGGCTTTGCACGCACTGCTCGAAGCTTCCGCCGACGTCAACACGGCCCAGGTGGATGGCATGACAGCCCTGCACTGGGCTGCCCGCCACGATGACCAGGAAGTCGCCGAACTGCTACTGGAAGCTGGCGCTGACGCTAGCGCCGCGAACCGCTATGGCGTGACGCCGCTCACCATCGCCTGCATCAACGGCAGCGGGCCCGTAGTCGAGCTGCTGCTCGATGCGGGGGCGGATCCGAACACGACGCTGCCGGGTGGCGAAACAGCGTTGATGACCGCATCGAGGACCGGCAGGTTGGCGCCGGTGAAGGCGCTCTTGGTTCGGGGTGCCGACCCGCACGCGACCGTGCTGGGGATGGGACGGCAGGAGGGCGTGGGGGCCAACGCGTTCTTGCGGCGGATGGAAGATCCCACCATATTCGACTTCAAGCTGAAGTCCGAGCAGACCGCGCTGGTCTGGGCTGCTTCGGAGGGCCACGCCGCGGTCGTGGCGGAGCTGATCGAGTTCGGCGCCAACTTTCGGCGAAAGTTGGAATCCGGCTTCACTCCGCTCCTGTTTGCGGTCAGGGCGGGGCATCTGGATGTCGTCAAGATGCTTGTGGACGCAGGCGCCGATGTGAAGCAGCGGATCGAGCCGAGCAAGGACTGGAGTCATCGTGGCTACATCGCCAGGCTCCGCCCGAACGCGACCGCCCTCCACGTGGCGATCGAGAACGGGCATTTCGGACTGGCGGACTACCTCTTGGAGGCCGGCGCCGATCCCAACGCGGCCGATCGGGTCGGCTACACCCCGCTGCACGCGATCACCAACGCTCGCCGCGTGGCGCTGGGCGATGCCAACCCGCCCCCGAAGCCCACCGGCGGCCTGACGAGCCTTGACCTGGTCCGCAAGCTGGCCGCCCATGGCGCGAACCTGAACGCGAGCCTGACCGGCCCGGGACTGCTGAACTTAGGTGCCCAGGTGTACGGGCCGACCGCGTTCTTGGCCGCTGCCCACACTTCCGACCTCGAATTCATGCGGACTCTCGTCGAATTGGGCGCGGATCCGCTGCTCACGGACCGGAACGGCAACAACGCTCTGATGCTGCTGGGCGCGCGCACGGGCAGCGAGGCCGAAGTTGTCGAAGGGATCGACATGCTGCTCGGACTGGGAATCGATATCGACGCGCTCAGCAAGAGTGGCGAGACGGCAATGCACCACGCCGCGTACAGGGACAGGAGCGCGCCCATCAAGCTGCTGGCCGCGAGGGGCGCGGACATCAGCGTTTGGAATCGTGACAACGCGTTCGGCTCCACGCCGCTGGCGCTGGCAGCCGGATACCAAGGAAAGCGCACTATCCGCCCCCACCCCGTTGCCGAGGCTGCGATCCGAGAGGTGATGGTCGCTGCCGGGGTGCCGGTGCCTGAGATCGTAGCGGTCGCATCGCAGGCGAAGCCGGCTTACTAGGTCGGTCGGGCGGCTCTTGCGCTTGCGCCGTTGACCTTGGACCCGTTCCGGCTTGGAAGGGATAGGCACCTGCCCAACGTCGAGGGCACCCGGCTTGGCCCAGTCGCCAAGGCGCGCATTGCGGCGCGCTAGTCGCCGCTCAGCTTTGCGTGCTCGTAGAGCAACTCGCCGTGTTCGTCATAGAACTGGAATTCAGCGCGCGCTCCCCCGCCGACGGGCGCTACCGAAATGATCAGGAAACCTCCGCTAGCCTCGGGAGAGTGAAAGGGCTGCTTGATCTTGCCGTCTGGATCCGTTGTGTTTGGATCTCCAGGAAAGCTGCCGAGAATTGCGTTGGCGTCGACCAAGGCTCCAGAAGAGAACTCTTCGTAGCCGTCGGCGCGGATCGAATGGTACTGCCAGTGCCTGTCGCCGCAGGCGATGAAGAACTCCTTGTTGGTGATCCCGCTCTTGGCCAGCCAGGCGAAGAACTCGTCTCCTTCGTGCCGGTAGCCGTTGATGTTGGTGTGGTTGTCGCGCTTGCTGCTGGAGTCAGGGCCCACCATGGGAGTGGACGATATGAGCAGCTTGAATGTCGCGTCGCTCTCCTCGAGCGTCTTCATCAGCCAAGCCTTTTGCTCAGCCCCCCAGATGGTTTTGCGGGGCCCGTCCGGCTGATCGAGCGGGCTGCGATAGTCGCGCCCCTCCGGGAACCACACTTGCAGATCCCGGCTCACCCGATGCGTGCGATACGTGACCGGATCGCGCTCGGCAGGGTCAACGACCGGCATCTGTTCTTGAAACACGTCGACCCCCAGCGTGTGCGACGGCTCGAAGCCGGAGCCGGACTCGCCCTCGTGAATGTTGGTGCGCGGATAGTAATCGAGTTGCTTGGCAGCCCGGATGCGCACGGCGTTTACCGCGTCGGAATCGTCGAAGCGGTGGTCGTGATCGTCCTTCATCCAGTACGTCGCCACCTGCTGGAACAACTCGCGGAACCGTGGCTGGGAGTACTGCTCGTGGTGTTTCTTCCGCATCTCGTGGCGGGTCTGTGCCCGGCCGCGATGTCCGGGGTGGTCGTAGTAGACGTTGTCACCCGTTCCGACGAAGAAGTCGGGCCGGAGCTTGAGCATCGAAGCCAAAGCGGGGTAGCCGAGTTCCTTGTCCGGTCCCGAATAGGGCGGCGCCCGGCTGCTGCCGGTGTAGTGGAAGAACGAGTAGTTCATCCCGGTCACGATGGCGATGCTGTATGGCTCGGCGACCGAGCTTCCCCCGAGCGTGCGAAACATCGCTGTGTCGGAGACGCGAAGATCTTCGCGGTCGGGACCGTAGTGCAGCCGGTAGTAATAGCGTGTGGCGACCTGAAGGTCGCTGACCTTGAGCTTGACGATAAAGTCCGAGTACGGAGACGCCTCGATCCAATCCGTAGAACGCGCTGATTCGAAGCGCTCGTTGTCTGCGATCTCGAAGCGCGCCCAGCCGTCTGCTCCGCGCACCCCCTCCCAGCGGGGATCCTGCCGCGGGTTGGATGAGGTCAGGCGCGACTGCAGGATTACGGAAGTTTCGCCCACCTCTCCGGCCATGATGCCTTGGCGCAAGTTGATGGGGAATTCGGGAGCTTGAGCGAGGGTTGGGAGCGCGAGCAGCAGGCCGGAAAGGATCGTTCGAAGCATCGGATTTCGAGCGGCCACTCTCTGCCGCACGTCCAATCCTACACGAGAGGGTCGCAGCACGACGCCATGCGTCGGGCTTCGGTCGCTCCGCTCCCTCTCACCGGCGCGTGGCGGGGAAATGGCTGAAAGCTATTGGTGATGACTAGGAAGGAGGCCTCTGTCGCCCCTGCTGAGCGAGTTCAGGGCGTGCCAGCTGTCGAGCTGCTGCGGAGGACGCTGCTCGGCGGCGCCGTGGATCCCGCAGCTGGTCCGCTGCGGTGATCTCGCAGCCGTCGAGGCAGCCAGTCACCGCCAAAGCGCCGCCTCGGTTGGCACTGGAGGCTCGCGTGGCTAGCGCTGCATCGGCCTCAGGTGTCGCTATCGCGCCGGCCCGCCTGCTTCCTCAGCTTGCGCAACTCTCGGTCTAGTTCTGGGAGCCTGGCGTAGACCGCTGTTGACCTTAGCCACCTGCGGTTGTCGAATGCGGGCGAGCCAGACACCATGGCGTGGTCCGGCACATCGTGTCCGACTCCCGACTGGGCGGTGATCACGACACTGTTACCGATCTTGAGGTGGTTGATGACCCCCACCTGCCCGGCAAGGACACAGTTCGCTCCGATAGAGGTGCTGCCCGCGATGCCGACCTGGGCACACAGGATGGTGTTGGCGCCGATCTTGGCCGCATGGCCGACCTGCACCAAGTTATCGATGATCGCCCCCTTCCCGATGCGCGTCTCTCCCACGGCAGCGCGGTCGACGCAAGACCCGGCTTGGATCTCCACGTCATCTTCGATGATCACCCGGCCTGTCTGAGCAATTTTCTTGTGGCTGCCATCGGGCCGACGGGCGAATCCGAATCCGTCCGAGCCGACCGTCACCCGCTGGTGTAGCGTTACCCGATCGCCCACATGACTGCCGTGGCAGACGGTAACGCCGCAGTGGGCCGTGAAGTCGTCGCCGATCTGACTGCCCTCTTCAATGACAGTGTGGGGATGGAGCACGGCCCGCGACCCGATCCGCACGTTGCGTTCGATGACCACATAGGGGCCGATCGCCGCTTCAGGGCCGACCTGGGCGGATGAGTCGATCACCGCGGTCGGGTGGATCGCAGGCTTGGATGGCTGGTGCGGGTGGAAAAGTTCTAGAGCGCGTGCGAAGTCCAAGTACGGGTCCGCCGAGAGCAAGAGCGCGATCTCGAGCCCTTCGACCGGGGCCGCGGCCAACAGCGCCGAGGCTCTAGTGCGCGCTGCGAGCGCCGCATAGCGCGGGTTCGAAAGGAAGGTGAGCTCACCCGGGCCGGCCTCATCGAGGCCCGCCACGCCCGAGATTTCCAAGTCCGGGTCGCCTTCGATTCGGCAATCCAGCGCTTCGGCGATCGTCTTTAGTTTCATTCCAGCACCAGGTCCCAGTATCGGTTCAAAATACTGTCTGCGCAGAAAAGGGCCGCGATCCCGGCAAACGCCAGATAGCTCCCCAAGGGCAAGGGCGAGCTCCACTGCTTGCGGCCTGACAGGACTGCGACCGTGCCGCACAGAGTCGCCAGCAAGCAGGCCGCGAGCAAGACCAGCAGCGTCTCCGAGCTTCCCTGGAAGGCCGCCAGCATGGCCACTAGCTTGACGTCGCCAAAGCCGAGACCTTCCACCCCGCGAAGCCGGTAGAATATCTCGCCCGTCAAGTACAGGATCCCCCCCCAGATCAGCGCGCTCGCCAACGATTCGAAGAGCGAGACCGCCCACGGGGCAGGGTAGAGGCCCAAGAGGTCGCAGCCGACTTGGGCGACACCTGGCCGCAGGGGCACGAACGGGCTGAATGCGATACCTGCAAACAAGCCTGACAGGGTGACTTGATCGGGCAGGACGAAGCGCTCCAGATCGGTGAAGAACAAGATCGTCAGCATCGCTGCGAACAGCGCGGCCTTAAGGGCGGCAAGGCCCGTGCCGAACTCCACCGCGATGAGTGCGAACAAGCTGGCAGTCGCGAGCTCCACCAAGAGGTAGCGAGGCGAGATCGCAGCTCCGCAGTTGCGGCAGCGTCCGCGCAGGAGGATATAGCTCAGTGCCGGAATGTTGTCGTGCCATGCGATCTGACGGCCGCAGGTGGAGCATCGCGAACGGGGCGCGACGATGGACTCGGCTCGTGGCCAGCGGTGGATGCATACGTTGAGGAAGCTCCCGACCACTAGGCCCAGCAGGAAGGCGAGCGCCGTCATGCGGAATCCTCGTCCCGCGGAACCATTGGGAGCCCTAGTACCTGAGCGTACACTCGCGCGGTCTGTTCAGCCATCCTATTGCGATTAAATTTAACTTTAACTTTCTCAAGAGCCGCCTTCGACAGGCGTTCCCGCATGCCGCGGTCCGTGCGCACCCGACGGATCGCTTCCGCGATCGAAGCGACATCGTTTTCCGTCAGCACCCCGGTGACCCCATGCTCGACCGCTTCCGGAATCCCGCCCACATTGCTCGCGACCACTGGCAGGCCGGCCAGCATCGCGACCAGGATGGCTGATCCCAGCCCCTCGGACTTCGAAACGTAAAGCAGCAGGTCTGCCCAGGGAACGTCCCTTGCCAGGTTGTCGGAAACAATCAGTTCGGCGCCCGACCTGAGGCAGGCTGCCATGGCGAGCTCCCGGCCCTTCAGCGGGTCTTCCGAGCTCGGCGTCACAACGATGAAGTCGTCGCGCCCCGCTCGCCGCTCAGACGCGCCGCTCGGGGCGTACGGACGAAAGATCTCTTCATCGGGAGCAGCGTCGTAGACGACGCTGACCTTTTCCGGCGGGACTCCCCCGCTGGCGAGCATGTCCGCTACGTGTCGGGAGATAGCGATGAAGTGAGCGGCGTTGCGGTACTTCCACCGCGACGCCGGTCCGCGGCCGATCTGGAACGCGACCCGCCGCGCCACCACTACAGGCTTGCCGCGCCCGTGGATCAGCGCGAGCGTGTGGGCGCGAGCATCATGGGCGTGAATCAGGTCGCACTTTGCGGCGTGGCGCCGGATGGAGGACCAAGTTGTGCTCTCAAAGCCATGGAGCGACCGGATGGCGGGGCCGGCCAGCAGAGTCTGTTCGCAATCTCGCCGGGCGAGGGACTCGTGCAACAGCAACACTTGATGCTGCCCGCCGCGCATTTCCGGCCCGGTGTCCAAGTGGAGAATGCGCATGGTCATCCCTTGCTCAGCGGCCCGCCGACGCGCGGGCCTTCGAGTATTTCAGGTACACGTAGCGGGCAGCCATGCGGGCGATCGTGATGCCGGCGTGGCCATCCAGGAAGCCAAGCTGCAACACGTAAGCTTTGACGAACGAGTGGATCGGCGCGAGCAGTGGAAGCAGAGCTCCCACGCTCCTGCCAGATTCGCGGAGCTCGCGGGCTGCCAGGTCCGTGTAGCGCTCGAGATTCGCCCGGTGAGCCTCGATGGAATCGCAGGTGTAGTGCAACAGGTCCCCGTCCAGGCGGCCGCGCTCGCCGTCGACCTGAACGGACTCGTGCACGTACTTGCCCACCCAGCGTCCTCTGGTCCTGTCGTAGAGGCGGATCTTGCGGTCCGGATACCAGCCGGAATGGCGGATCCAGCGCCCACAGTAGCGCGCCAAGCGCGGGAAGTCGTAGCCAGCGCAGCGCGCGGAGGCGGGTGTCAGCAGCTGGATGCTGGTCGCTAGCCTGGGCGTCACCGCCTCGTCAGCGTCGAGCGAGAGAATCCAGTCGTGCCGGGCTTGCTCGGCCGCGAAGTTCTTCTGCGCCGCGTAGCCGGGCCAGTCCTTGCAGATGACCGTGGCGCCCAAGGACTTGGCGATCGCTACGGTCTGGTCTGTCGAGCCCGAGTCAACCACCAAGATCTCGTCGCAGAACCCGACCGACCGGATCGCTCGGGCAATATTGTCCTGCTCGTCGCGGGTGATGATCGTAGCTGTGATTCTCACAACTGCCCGCCGGGATCATGCAGTGCCCGGGAGCACTCTGCTGCGATTGGCGGCGGCGTCGCCCGAGCGCACGGTTCAGGCCGCGAGCGCTGCCTGCCCGGCCATCATCGGCAGGCGGCTGGTCATCAACTCGGTCGCTTCGCCGACAATCCGATCGAACAACTGCTGCACGGTGGGTACGTCGCGGATCATGCCGACGACCTGGCCGGCAGAGAAGACGCCTTGGCTGAGATCGCCCGTCTCGATCATCTTCTTGCCCTCGAGTCCCGACATGAACTGCTTGATGTCTTGGATCGTGGCGTTGCCGGTGGCCTCGATCTCGAGCACCTTCTCGGCGTTATCGTTAGCCAGATAGCGGGCCGTATTGCGCAGTGTCCGCATGAGCAGTCTGGTGTCCCGTTCGCTGGCGTTGACCAAGGCTTGCTTGACCGCGTGGTGAATGGGGCACTCTGCGGTCGCAACGAAGCGGGTTCCCATGTTCATGCCGTCGGCCCCCAGTGCCAGCGAGGCGACCAGCCCGCGCCCGTCGCCGAAGCCCCCCGACGAGACGACCGGAATGCTTAGGTTGTCGCGGGCCAGCGGGATCAGGATCAGGGACGTGACATCGTCCTCGCCCGGATGTCCGGCGCACTCGAAGCCGTCGATGCTGACCGCCGCGCAACCGATCTTCTCGGCCTTGATGGCGTGCCGTACCGAGGTGCATTTGTGGATGACCTTGATGCCTGCCTCGTTCATCATCGGCATGAACGCCTCGGGGTTGCGCCCGGCGGTCTCGATGAAGCGGACGCCTTCGTCGATACAGGTCTGGACGTATGCCGGAAAGTCGGGCGGCCGCAGGGACGGCAGGAAGGTCAGGTTGATGCCGAAGGGCTTGTCGGTCAGGTCGTGGACCTTCCGGATCTCGTCGCGCAGCTTTTCGGGGCTGTCGTGCGAAAGCGCTGTCATGAATCCGATGCCCCCGGCCTCGGCCACCGCAGCGGCGAGTTCGGCTCGGGCCAGCCACATCAGCCCACCTTGGATGATCGGGTACCTGATCCCGAACATTTCTGTGATTCGTGTTTGGAACATCCCTAATCCCTGAGAACCCGCGCGGCTGCCGGGCTTCCGTAACAACATACCCGATTCAGGGCGGCGGCCGCGCAACGCGAACGGCGGCCGTGCCCGGCCGCGCCAGCGCGATTGCCCTATCCCGGGCGCGATTGCCCGCCCTCACGGTCTGGAAGGAATCGGTCTTGGACGGCCGCTTCGGGCATTGCGCAGGCGTCCGTGCCGCGGGCCAACCGGTGACGGTTGCGGGCGACGGCGTCGTAGCAGCGGTTCAAGAACCGTCGAGGCAGGATGCCCAACGCAGCGAGGCCCTTCCAGGGCCAAGCCAGCCCTCCGGCGATAAACAGGGCAGCCGCCGCGCGGTCGAGCACGGATTGACCGTGGCGTTGCCAGTCGGGAAGCACGTACATCGTGCCTGCCCCGCGCGGCGCGATTCTTCGCTCGGCAAGCAAGTCACCAGCCAGGTCGCTGTTAAGCGAGGCGAATTGAAACGACCCGGCGGGATCTAGCCGCGCCACGGCAAGCACGGCGCTTCGGCAGAATCCGCAGTCTCCGTCGTACAGGACCAAGTGACGGACGGCAGGTGCTTGAGCGGCCGTGCTGGGCGAAGTCTGCATGCGACTTGGAGCTGCTGGATGGACTGCTTGCGGAACGCCTAAGGAGTCGAGAAGCCTAGGGAAGCCGCGCCCGAGCCATTCCTTGCCTCTATTAGAGTTACACGTCAAATGGCCGGGCCGAACCGGACCGGCCGGAGTGCCTGCCCGCGCGCTCGCGAGAGGCCATGCCGCGCGTGGCGCCGCGGTATCTGGCACCATGATGTAGGAACTGGCCGTGCGGCAGGTCGTGATCGGAATCAGCGGAGCCAGCGGGGCCATCTATGGGGTCAGGCTGCTCGAACGCCTGGCGGCGATCGAGGGCGTTGCGACGCACTTGGTCGTGACCCGCCCCGCGGAGAAGACACTGCATCAAGAGACCGGGCGGCTGCTGGGGGATCTGCGTCCCCTTGTCGAAGAACTCCATCCGGTGGATCAGATTGGTGCCTCGATCGCCAGTGGATCGTTCCTCTTCGATGCCATGGCGGTGGTGCCCTGCTCGATTCAGACCATGTCGGCCATCGCCGGGGGCCTGACTTCCAACCTCCTTACCAGGGCCGCCGATGTGGCCCTGAAGGAAAGGCGCAGGCTGGTGCTAGCCGTACGGGAGACCCCACTGCACCTAGGGCACTTGCGGAACATGGCGGCGCTAGCTGAAATGGGAGCGATCATCGCCCCGCCGATGCCGGCGTTCTACACCCTGCCTCAGACTATCGACGAGCTTGTCGACCAGCAAGTGGGACGCTTGCTGGACCTGCTCGAAATCCGGGACGAGCGAACCAAGCGCTGGGCTGGGATCTAGCGTGGGACGAATTCATAGTCGCAAGCCGGCTGGTTCGGGCTCGCTTGCGCGTCTGCGCGCCAACCGGCCCGCGGGTCGCTTGGCGTTGACCCGGACCTTGGCAGCGCTAGCGTTGATTGCTGCATCCGCAGTCGGCTCGGGGCAGGACTGGCCACAGTTCCGTGGGCCGAATCGGGACGGCGTCGTGCCGGGGCGCGAGTCGCTGCCGCAGTTTCCTTCCGGTGGCCCGCAGATGGTTTGGGATCGTACGGTCGGATCGGGATTCAGCGCCCCGGCCGTAGCTGGCGGGCGGCTGCTGCTGTTCCATCGCCAGGGCGGCAACGAAGTCGTCGAAGCGCTCCGGGCCGCTGATGGGGAGAGCCTGTGGAAGTTCGCCTATGAGACCACCTACAAGGACGATTTCGGGTTCGAGAACGGCCCACGGGCCACTCCTGTGATCGCGGATGGCCGGGTCTTCACCTTCGGCGCAGCGGGCGTGCTGCATTGCTTGGACTTGGAAACCGGCGCGAAACAATGGAGCGTTGACACGCACGCTGAGTTTGGCGTGCGCAAGGGCTTCTTCGGAGCGGCCTCGACTCCGCTCGTGCTCGACGGCCGGGTCATCGCCAACATCGGCGGCTCAGACGGCGCTGGCGTCGTGGCTTTCGATATCGAATCAGGGGCGACTGTTTGGGCCGCTACGGATCACGAGGCCAGCTATTCGTCGCCGGTGGCGGCGCGCATCGACGGCGCGCTGCTCGCGATTTTCTTTACGCGCGAGGGCCTGGCGGCGCTGGAACCGCGAACGGGGCGGGTCGCCTACCAGCGGCGCTGGCGATCGCGAAGCCGCGCGTCGGTGAACGCCGCTGCTCCGATAGTGCTCGGAGACATCGTGTTCCTATCCTCCTCCTACGGCACCGGAGCGATCGCGATACGGCTGCGCGAGGGCGAAATGGAAGAGCTGTGGTCCGGCGAGGACGTGATTGACAATCACTACTCGAGTTGCGTGCGGTCCGGCAGCACGCTGTTCGGCTTCCATGGCAGGCAAGAGTACGGCCAAACGTTTCGCGCCGCCGATCTGGTCACCGGCGATGTGCTCTGGTCTAGCGAGCGCATGCCTGCGGGTTCGGTCATCCGCGTTGGAGACAGGTTGCTGCTGCTGCTCGAAACGGGCGAGCTCCTGCTCGCTGCTGCCTCGCGCAAGGAGTTCGAGGTTCTGTCCAGAGCCCAGATCCTGGGACGCGAGACCAGGGCGTTCCCGGCGGTTGCCGCCGGACTGCTGTTCGCCCGCGACAAGGACACGCTCGTCTGCCTGCGGCTTTGGGACGAGTAGCATGGCGCGCCGCAAGCTGAGCGATTCGGATGCGACTAGGTTTTCGCTAGAATATCTGCGGACTGTCGGCGATGGTCGGCAGAGGGGAGGAAGGTCTTGAGATTTCGAATCATCGGCTGCGCTCTGGCCGCCGCGCTGGCGGCCGTGCCGCTGGTTGGCCAGCATGCAGACGACACCATCAGAAACCCATTCACTTCCGCCGACGATGTCGAAGCCGGCGGACGGTTGTACCGATCCCATTGCGCGGTCTGCCATGGCATCGAGGGCGAGGGCGGCCGGGGCGCCGCGCTGACGACCGGGCGTTTTCGCCACGGCTCTTCGGATCGGGGGCTCTTCAACACCATCTCGGTAGGCATCCCCGGAACGGAGATGCCGGGCATCTTCTTCAATGGCAGGCAGATGTGGCAGCTGGTCGCGTTCGTGCGCTCCCTCAGCGAGGGCAAGGCGGCCGAGCAAGCTACCGGAGACCCGGAGCAGGGCAGTGCCGTGTACGCTGCCAACGGCTGCAGCGGTTGCCACCGCATCCGCGGCGTGGGCGGCCGAATGGGGCCGGACCTGACCGATATCGGCATTCGCTCCATGGGGCACTTGCAGGCATCGGTGCTGAATCCGAACGAATCGGTGCTGCCGCAGCACTGGATGGTGCGGGCCGAGTCCAGCGACGGCAAGCCGATCACAGGCTTGAGGCTGAACGAGGACACGTTCTCGGTGCAGCTGATCGATGCTTCCGGCTCCTTGCTTTCCCTGAACAAGGCCGACTTGGCAGAGTTTGAGGTCGACCGCACCTCGGGCATGCCCGCCTTCGAAGGCAAGATTCAAGGCGACGACTTAGACAATCTGATCGCCTATTTGGCGAGCCTGCGCTTGGGGGGTGTCAACGATGCGTCGCAGTAACCAGCTTGGGATCGCGGCCGGTGCGCTGCTGCTGACCGCCCACCTCGGGGCGCAAGTGACCTACGAGCGCATCTTGCGCGCCGAACAGGAGCCGGGCAACTGGTTGACCTACAACCGTACCTACGACAGCCGGCACCACTCTCCGCTTGACGAGATCAACCGCGAGAACGCCGGCGATCTCGAGCTGAAGTGGGTCTTCCAGGCCAAATCGCTGGAGAAGTTCGAATCCACAGCGCTGGCAGTCGACGGCGTGATCTACAACGTGCAGATGCCCAACGACGTGGTGGCACTCGACGCAGTCACGGGCCGCAAGTTCTGGCAGTACACGCACGTGATGGGGGAAAAGGTCAACGTTTGTTGCGGTCGGATCAACCGGGGCCTCGCGATCCTCGGCGAGACCCTGTACATGGGCACGATCGACGGCAAGCTCGTCGCGCTGGACGCCAAGACCGGCGCGGTGGTCTTCTCCAAGCAAATCGTCGACCCGACGGGGGGATATTCCCTGACGCACGCCCCGCTGGTAGTGAAGGACAAGATCATCGTGGGCTCGGCCGGAGGCGAGTACGGCATCCGTGGCTTTATCGCGGCGCTGGACCCGAAGAACGGCGACGAGTTGTGGCGCTTCAACACGATTCCCGGCCCGGGCGAGCCTGGCCACGAAACGTGGTCCGGCGATTCATGGAAGCGCGGCGGCGGGTCTGTCTGGGTGACGGGCTCTTACGATCCCGAACTGAACCTGACCTATTGGGGCGTGGGCAATCCGGCGCCCGACTGGAACGGCGACGTACGCCTGGGCGACAACCTGTACTCGGACTCGGTGGTGGCTCTGAATCCTGACACGGGCGAGTTGGCATGGTATTTCCAGTTCACGCCGCACGACGAGTGGGACTGGGACGCAGTGCAGATCCCCGTCTTGGTGGACCGAGAGTGGGAGGGCCAGCCGCGCAAGCTGATGCTATGGGCCAACCGCAACGGCTTCTTCTACGTTCTCGATCGCGTCACCGGCGAGTTCCTGCACGGCAAGAACTTTGCCAAGGTGACTTGGGCCAAGGGGCTGGACGAGAACGGGCGTCCCATCAAGATCCCAGAGGCCTCCCCGACGCGGGAGGGTGTGCGCGTGTGGCCGTCCGTGCAGGGTGCCACCAACTGGTATTCACCGTCGTACAGCGAAAAGACCGGCCTGTTCTACGTCTCCGCCTGGGAGTACTCGAGCGTCTACCACAAGGGCGACCCGCTGTATACGCGCGGCAACCGCTACGTGGGCAGCCTGCCGCGCGGCGTGTGGCCGAACACGATGAAGGACGAGGACGAGCAGCAGGGGCACGGCGCGATTCGGGCGCTGTCTCCGGACACGGGCGACCTCGAGTGGGAGTTCAAGATGACCGGCGTCGGCGAGAGCGGGATTCTCTCAACCGCCGGAGACATCCTCGTCACCGGCTCGAGGGACGGGAACATGCTGGTGCTGGACTCGTTCACCGGAAAGAAGCTCCTTTCGCTCAACCTAGGAGGGAGGATCGCCTGCTCGCCGATCACCTTCACGGCCCAGGGCAGGCAGTACGTGGCCGTCACCTCGGGCAACGCCATGTTCGTATTCGGGCTGCGGTAGCCGCGCTGCTCGACTCGCCGTCGCGGGTACTGGACGCCGGGTTCACGAACCATGGCGCGATCCTGAGACGGGGTCGCGGGGGATGCTTGTAAACTGATCCTTTGACGGACGGTGCGAGCGCGATTCGCTTTCGGCCAGTTCGCTGCTTCAACGCGGAAATCGACTCCCTTGCAGAGCGGTCGAGCGACGAGGGCGCGTCCGCTCTGAGAGAGCTTCTTGTGCGCTCGGTGCGCTGCTATCGATCAGGAGAATTGTGGCTGAGACAAGATTGCTGATCGACCTAGCGCTGCTGGTCGGCATGGCGATCCCCATCGTGGCCTTGGCGCACCGTCTGTCGGCCCCGCCTCTGGTGGGATTCTTGGTAGCCGGGGTCCTGGTGGGCCCCAACGGATTCGGGCTGATCGGAGCCACGGACGAGGTCGAGCTCCTCGCCGAAGTCGGCGTTGCCCTGCTGCTCTTCGCTGTGGGCCTGGACCTGTCTCTTGCCCACGTCCGCCAATGGGCGCGCGCGGTATTCCTCGGCGGCGGGTTGCAGATGGTCGGCACGCTGCTCGCGGTGGCTGCGGCAGCGATCGCGCTAGGCCTGCCTCCGGGGCAGGGGATCTTCTACGGCGCCTTGGCCGCGATGTCCTCGACCGCCATCGTCACCAAGACCTATTCGGACAGGGCCGAGCTGGACTCGGCGCACGGGCGTGCCGTGATTTCCATTCTGCTCTTCCAGGATCTGTGCGTGTTGCCGCTCATTCTGATGCTGCCGGTGCTCGCGGGCCTGGGAGCCGTTGACATGGGCACGGTGGGCATCGAGTTCCTGAGCGGGCTCGCGATCATCACCCTGCTGGTGGTTGGAGGCCGCTTCATAGTCAGGCGAACACTGGACCGGATCGTGCTATTCCGCGACCGCGACTTGTTTACGCTGTGCGTGGGGTTCTTCTGCATCGGGACTGCCGTGGTGACGGAACTGGCAGGTTTTTCCATCGCCATCGGCGCCTTCATCGCCGGGTTGATCATTTCCGAATCCGAATACGGGCTTCAGGCGCTGTCGGACGTAGTGCCCTTTCGGGCCATGTTCAGCGGGATCTTCTTCATCTCGATCGGCATGCTGCTCGATGTCTCCGCCGTGATGACGCAGCTTGGAGTTCTCGTGCCACTGCTGGCGGTGCTCTTCGCGGTCAAGGCCGCGCTGGTGGTGGGCTCGGTCGTGGCGGTGGGCGGCACGCTCTCGACCGCGCTGGTCAGCGGCCTCACACTGGCACAGGTCGGCGAGTTCTCGATCCTCCTAGCCTCCGTGGGCTTGCCTCTCGGGCTCTTCCGCGAAGGAGACTATCAGCTATTCCTCACTACAGCTGTCCTGTCGATGATGGCCACACCGTTTCTGATCCGGTTCGCACGGCCCATTGCCGAACGGATCGCGCCAGCCGAACGGGACTTGCGGCGGCCCGGCGATGACGAGCCCGCTTCGGCGGAAACCATGTCGGATCACACCATCATCGTCGGCTACGGCGTTGCGGGGCGACACCTGGCTCGTGTGCTCAACGCCGCCGGCATCGCTTGCATCGTCGTCGAACACGACGCGAATCTCGTCCGCCACGCGCGCGAGGACGGAATCCCGGTGGCGTTCGGGGACGGGACGCAACCGGCTGTATTGGAGCATGTGGGCGCACGCTCCGCGCGGGTGATCGTCTTCGCCATCTCCTCGCCAACCGACGAGGGGCGCGGCGTGGCGGCCGCCCGTGACCTGAACCCGGCTGCCCGGATCGTGGTGCGAGCCAGATACACACACTCCATCGACGGGCTGATGTCTCTGGGGGCCTCGGACGTCATCGTGGAGGAGTTCGAGGTCTCGATCGAACTGTTCTCGAAGGCGCTTGAGAGCTACCGGATTCCGATCAACCGGATATGGCAGGAAGCCGAGACGGTGCGCACGGAACACTACGGGCTGCTGCGCGGCACCGCACAGCCGGACCTGCGGCTCGATGCGCTGAAGCACCTCGGCATTCACGATGCCTTGGAGCTGGTTGAAATCCAAACAGGAGCGAGCGTGATCGGCATGAGTGCCACATCGCTGCAGCTGAGGCGTCGTACGGGTGCCGTGCAGATCGCTGTGGTGCGGGAGGGCGAGCCCATATACCGCCGTGACACGGACTTCCATTACCAGTCCGGCGACACGGTCGTGCTGGTGGGCGACCGGGACAGCCTCGACCAGGCCATGGCCCTGTTCCAGGAGTGACCCCGGAGTGCCGCAGAGGCGATGTTCTGGCAGGGATCGCGCATAAGTCACTGTTACTGGAGGAGTTCCGGGAATTCGAAGGTGCCGTTTCTGACTACATGTAAGAGACGAGCTCCAGCGTCTGCTGCACGTTTTCGTCGGCCGAGTCGCTACCTCGGTCGTATAATTCCCCTATGAAGGCGCTTCGGAGCATTCCGCTGTGGATCACGCTAGCGATTCTGTGCGGAGCCTTGGCTTCGTTCAGCGTAGCTGCCTCAGAAAAGCCCAACATCGTCCTGTTCTACATAGACGACTGGGCTTGGAACGGAACACCCGTTCCCATGGATGCTTCGATGGACAATTCCCGCATGCCGGCCTTGCAGATGCCAAATCTTGAGCGGCTGGCTAGTCAGGGAATGAGGTTCCGCAATGCGTATGGCTCGCCACAGTGTTCGCCTGCCCGGGCCTCGCTGCAGACGGGGCAATCGGCTCCGCGCAGCGGTTTCACGGTCTACCTCGGATCAAGGGAACCCTACTATGACACGAAGCGGGAATATCAGCGATATCCGCTGATTCCGAACGTGTCTGACCGGGAACTCGACGACGACGCGGTCACCATCGCCGAGGCACTCAAGCCGCTGGGTTATGCCAGCGCGCATGTTGGCAAGTGGCATATGAGGGGAGATCCTGGAAAGGAGGGCTACGTATTGCATGATGGCGATACGAACAATAATCCCGGCAACACTCAGGCCGGCATGAGGCGAATGCCAGAGGTCGTAAAAGACCCCAAATTGATGTTCAGTATCACGGAGAAAGCAATTGGTTTCATGGAAGAACAGGTTCGAGAGGGCACGCCATTCTATCTTCAAATATCTCACTATGCCATGCATGCAGGCAGGGAGTGCCTCCATGAAACTCGCAATAAATACGTCAACCACCCTCTCGTGCAGGCTTGGTACGAAGAGCACAACAAGAATCCCGAGACCGTCAACCGGAAGGATGATCCCGCAATCTGGCTTGGGATGGGGGAGGACTTGGACGGCCGGATCGGCGCCGTGCTTGACAGGATCGCGGAACTGGGGATCGAGGGCAACACCTATGTCATGGTCGTAGGTGACAACGGCTACCGACACGAAGAGCTGCAACTCAAGCCCAGCTTGAAGCAGCCGCTGCACGCAACGAAATGGTGGTTGTGGGATGGAGGCCTGCGAGTTCCGATGATTGTCAGGGGACCGGGCATCGAGCCAGGCACATCGCTCGCCGCGAATGTGGTCAACTATGATTTCTTGCCGACCTTTGTCGACTGGGCTGGAGGTGACCCGGAAGAATTGCAGGACATTGATGGTGTCAGTCTCGCACGATACATGGCCGGGGAGGAACCGAATGAGGACTTCCTGAAGCGCAATCTCTATTTCCACTATCCGCACTATCGGAACAGTGTGCCCCATTCCGCGATGATTTCCGATTCATTCAAGGTCCTCCACTTTTATGATCGACCGGAAATTCGGATGCTTTTCGATATTTCGGCCGACATTGGGGAAGTGACGAACATTGCGAAAAATCGACCAAGAACACACAAGAAAATGTACGATCAAATGATGCATTACCTAGAAGAAGTAGGAGCTCGATTCCCCAAAGTGAACCCGGAATATGATCCTGAAGTGTACAGGGAAAATAGGGACTTTAAAAGGCGGAATATGTGGGGGCCGTTCGAAGGACGACGTGCTCTGGAGGATGATGAAATCTAGGCTGCCTGACTAGAGCTGAGGACGTCGGGGAGAACGGCGAGCGTTCGAGGTTCGTGCCGATCAACTGGCACCGAATACCGACAGGCCCCGCCGACCGCAGCCGTCACTGGCGTCTCAGCCATCCGCGCGGGTTGCTCTCGCTTGCCTCGTTCATGTCCCTAACCACCCGCGCGAGTTCCTCGCGCTCTTGAGGGCGTCGCGCGGATACGTCGTAGGATTCGGCCGGGTCTAGGTTGAGATCGAACAGGAACGGCCCGTGCTTGGCCATCCAGTAGGTGCTGTTCTCGCTGCGGTGTCTGCCGATGTACTTGAGGTTGCCCGGACCCCGGACTCCGGCGAACTCCCCGCCTTGGACGAAGAACAGCGGCCGATCGGGAACGGCCTCCGCTGCGCCCTTCAGCAGGGGCGAGAGATCTGCGCCGTCGACGATTCGATCGCTGGGCGCGGGCAGTCCTGCCACGCCGAGGAATGTCGGAAACAGGTCGATGGCCATGGCCGGGGTATCGTTCACGCGGGCGCTTGGAATGGTTCCCGGCCAAGATGCAATGAACGGCACGATCTGGCCTCCGTCGAAGCTGTTCGCTTTCCTGCCCCGATGTCCTCCGGGAGAACCCTCGTGCCATGGACCGTTGTCGCTGGTGAACACGAACAGCGTGTCCTCGAGCAGGCCCAGCCCTGCCAGTTTCGCGCGGATTTCTCCCACGCTCCAGTCGAGCTCTTCCACGCAGTCGCCGTAGGAGCCGGCATTGGACCGCCCCGCGAATCGTTCGCTGGCATGGACCGGGACGTGGGGGAAGGGAGATGCGTAATAGACGAAGAACGGCTTTTCGGAAGCCCGGTCGATGAAGCTGAGGACCTCCTCGGTCAGAGTCCGGGTTAGCTGCGTCTGGTCGGCCGGCGCCTCGATCGCCACATCGTCGTTGCGATACATGGCGTAGGGCTTCATGTCGTTGGAATAGTAGCTGCCAAAGAAGTAATCGAAGCCCTTCTGGGTCGGAAGATGGGGGCTGCGGTCGCCAAGATGCCATTTTCCGAACATGCCGGTCTGATAGCCTCCGGCTCGCAGTGCCTCTGCTACGGTGACCTCGTCTGGTGGAAGACCGCGTATGCCGTGAGGGAATGTGAACGTGTTCACGACAAGGCCCAGCGGAGTTCCTGAGGGGAAGAAGACCGAATGCATGAATCCACGGGTGGGATAGCGGCCTGTCAGGCAACTGAACCGCGAAGGAGTGCAGACGGGGCTTGCGGCGTAGAAGTTGGAAAGGCTGACACCGTCACGGGCGAGAGCATCTAGATGCGGCGTACGAATTGCCTTCGAACCGTAGCTCGCGAGGTCCCCGTAGCCGAGATCGTCAGCAAATACCAGCACGATGTTGGGAGCCGTGGGCCCAGCGCTGCCGCTCAGCGCGGCCAAGTAGTCGCGGTGCTGGTCGAGCCGGATGTCGGGATCCCCCCTGGCGATCCACCAAGCCCAGACGACGGGAACCAACGCTAGGGCCGCCAACAGACAGGCCAGGATCAGGGTCCATCGAAGAAGCGCTCGCATGTTCAGGCCTTGCACTAGCGTACGTGCGGATGAGGATGGTCGTGAATCGGTCCCTGCCGTGCCGGGACGGCACCCGGCCTCGAACCTACTACCCTAACGGCCCCGTTGATGCCTGCCCGGGTGGAAAGGCCGGCGGCGGGCGGGGGAGTGACGAACCCGGGTCACTGCCGAGTCGGCCAGTCAGGCCCGCAGCGAGCTCGCTGGCAGCTCCGGTCACGCTCTCGGGATTCGATAGAGCGGGCTCGTCGCGAGAGCTACAAGGATGCAACTCAGGATGCCTACTGCGCCATAGAGGAAGAAATGCAGGTCGCTGTGCTGCTGGACCCAGTACAGGATAAAAACGCTCGCTACCGCGCCGGTCATCGCCCCGGCACCGTTGGCGCTGCGGAAAAAGATACCCAGTGCGAACAGCCCGGCGAGGCCTCCCCCGAGCAGCCCCATCATGCCTTGGAACGTGTCCCAGAGCGAGCCGATGTCGAACGTGGCCAGAGCGATCGAGGTCGCTGTTGCTAACACGCCCAGGGCGGTCGTGAGCAAGCGGGCTAGCAGGAGCCTCCTCGAATCGGGGGCAGACGGCCGGAAGCGCACGTAGAAGTCCGTGACCAAAGCTGCCGAAACGCTGTTGAGGCTGCTGTCCAGGGTCGACATCGAGGCCGCAAACACGGCAGCGATGAGCAGGCCGGCGATTCCTGCCGGCAGTTGCTGCGCGATGAACAGCGGGAAGATGGAATCCGTCGGCAGGCCAGGGTTGAGCAGCTCGGGGTTGGAGCGGTAGAACGCCCACAGGCCCGTGCCCAGCATGAACAGCGTCAGCGTAGAGGGCAGCAACAGCGCTGCGTTCGTCCAGATCGACTTGGCGGCGGCCTTCTCGTCCTTGGTCGTAAAGTAGCGCTGCACCACCGCCTGATCGGACGTGTAGGGCACGAGATTGAGGAAGAAGTTCCCGACGATCACAACCCAAACCGCCGTTGTGGTCCAATCCCATGTCCAGTTGAACATGTGGAACTTGTCGTAGTCGAAGCCCGCCGACACGATAGCCGCAAGGCCGCCATCGGTCTTGAAGAGCAGGATCACCAGGCTCAGCAGTGCACCGCCGTACAGCACGAACACCTGCACCACGTCCGTCCAGATCACGGCCTTGATACCTCCCATGACGGTGTACAGGGTCGCCAGCGCTCCCATCAGCACGATGCAGGTGTAAACGCCGATCCCTGTCACGGTGGAGAGGGCGATGGCGGGCAGGAACAGGACGATCGCCATCCGGCCCAGCTGGTAGAGGACGAACGAGACGCTCGCGTACATGCGGACGGGCAGGTTGAAGCGCTGTTCGAGGTACTCGTAAGCGCTGGTCATTTTCGCCCGCCGGAAGTGCGGCAGGTAGAAGAACACCACTGGGAAAGCGACCATGATGATGGTCATTTGGAGCAGGAAGTAGACCCAATCGGTGGAGTAAACCTTGGCGGGCACGGCCATGAAGCTGATTGATGACAGCTGTGTGCCGAAAATCGACAGGCCGGTCGCCCACCAGGGCATGCGCCTGCCGGCGAGGAAGAAGTCCTCGGTGCTGGACCCTTGGCGCGCGAAATACAGGCCCATCATTACCAGCACGCCGAAGTAGGCGATCAGCGTGATGTAGTCGATGATCGAGAAGCCGGACGACGCCGGCTGGATTCTGGCCGAGAGGATCCGACCGTCTGGGTTCCCCGCGCCTGCATCCCGGCCCGTGAAGACCAGGCTCTCCCCCCACGTCGCAGCGCTCTCGCTGGTGAGCCGTTCCGGCAGAACTCCTAGGTCGACCCACGTGTCGGTGACAGAGTGGTATGCCGAAATGCCGGTGCCGTTCCCTGCCGTCGTCCGCAGGGCGATATGAGTGGGACCGACCGGCAGCGCGGCGGTCGACAACGGCGGGCTCGGCAGGTTCGCAATCGCAGTCCATCCCGATCCAGCGGTGTAGCGATGTGCGGACTGTCTGCCCTGTGGGCCGGCTTGCTCTGCCAGTGGCGCACCCCCGAACAAGAACAACGCTCCATCCTGCGTCGCTAGCACGGGAAATTCGCGGACATTGCCGGGCGGCGCGGGCGCGGCCAGCCACTCCGGATCCTCCGCGTTCAGGTCCAACATCCACATGGCCGCAACTTGGCCGGGCTGCGCGCCAGCGGAAGCCGAGGAGACAACGTATAGGACGCCGTCAAGTACCGCTGCGCCGCCGACAACCGTGGGAGCTGGCAGATCGGGCAGTGGGTCGTACTGCAGCTCCTCGCCCCTGAGGCTGGCTTGGAATGCCAGACCCGGACCGGCAACGCCACTTGAAGTAGAGCTGCCGACGAAGAACGCCGATTCGCCGTGGACCGCCAACGCACCGAACGAGGCAGGTTCAGGCAAGGGAGTAGTCTCGCGCCAGGCAGCCTCGGAGGAGTCCAGTATCCACGCGTCTCTGATCGCCGGGCCGCCGTCGTCCAAGATTCCGCCGGCGACGACCAGACGCCCGCCGACTTCTGCCACGAACGCCCCTGGGGCAAGGCTGCGGGCTGGTGGTGGGGGAAGCTCGGTCCATTGCAGCTCGCTGCCTGCGGCAGAGCGGAGCGCGCTTGCGGCTAGCAAGACTGTCAGCGCGAACCTGAATCGCATGGTGCGGGGCCTCGAGAATGCGTCTAGACCTTGTGTCTCTTCCAACTGCCGCGACGGAACAAGATGTAGCCGATGATGGCCCAAGTGGCACCGGAAATGACGACGGCGGCGTACACCCCGGCTACGCCAAATCCGAACGGCTTCGCGAGAGCATAGCCTAGCGGCAGCTGCCAGCACCAGTAGCACAGGAAGTTCACCCAAGCGGGCGTGGCGGTATCGCCCGCGCCGTTGAATGCTTGGCCGAATACCATCGAGAACCCGCCGAAGATATACCCGGCGCTGAGGATCTTCAGGCTTTGAACGCCATTGCTGACGACCTCGGCGTCGGCGGTGAAGACCTTCACAAGGGGCTCTGCGAATTGCCAGAACGCCAGGCTGATCACGCTCAGCATGGCGAAATTGACGAAACCGGTCGAGATCACGGCCCGTTCGGCCCTTTCCGGGCGCATGGCGCCGAGGTTCTGGCCAACCAACGTTGCCGTTGCGTTGCTGACGCCCCATGACGGCAGGATCGCCACGTGAATCAGGCGGAGCGCTAGTGTGTAGCCGGCCAGCACGGTGCCGCCGAACAGGGCGATGATGCGCGTCAGGCCCAGCCAGGCTGCTGTAGCGATGAAGAACTGCACCATGCCCGTAACGGAAATCCGCAACAGGCTCCAGAAGACCGGGCCATCCCAGCGCATCGACGCGCGCGAGATCGAGACCTTGCCGCGACCTCCGAACAGCACCGCGAGCTGGTAGACGACTCCCAGTCCCCGGCCCAGGGTCGTGGCGAGAGCGGCCCCCATGAGTCCGAGCTCGGGAAAGGGCCCGATGCCAAAGATGAGCAGCGGATCGAGCACGATGTTGAGGAGGTTAGCCAGCCAGAGGGCTCGCATCGCGGTAACAGCATCGCCGGCTCCCCGGAAGATCGCGTTGTTGAGGAACAGCAGGAAGATCGTCACCGAGCCTGCAAAGAGCACTGCGGTGTACTGGTAGCCCGCCTCGATCTCTGGGCTCGCGCCCATCCAGCGCAGCAGAGCGGGGGCGAGCAGGTAGCCCGCCAAGCTCACCGGTGCCGAGCCCATCACCCCGGCCAGAATCGCCTGCCAGGCGGCCAATCCGGCGGCTTCCGGGTCGCCCTCGCCGATTCTGCGCGCCACGGTCGCTGTAGTGCCCATCGACAGTCCCATGACGATCGCGAAGACCATGATGATCACGGATCCGGTCAGCCCCACAGCTGCGATCGCAGGCGGGCCGAGCTTGCCCACGAAGTAAATGTCGACCAGCCCGAACGTCGACTCCATGACGAGTTCGAGCATCATGGGGATCGCCAGCAGGACGATGGCCCGTGGCAGGGGGATGCGGGTGTAGTCTTCGCGGGAGCCGCGAATCGCGTCGGGAACCGCGCGCCAGAGGGACTGACCGGCCTTGTCCGGGGCTGTCCCAGTCCCGCAGGGCCGTTCGTTCTCTAGCATGCGGAAATCGGTGGCCTCGGCGCTGGGCGGCTCAAGGTTCTAATTCTCACACAGCGCCCCGGACGCCGATTGCGGGCCGGGACCGCCGCTAGTCCGCCAGTGCTTCCGGGCGGATGCCGAGGGCGCGCATCTTCCGGTGCAGGTTGCTGCGCTCCATTCCCAGTGCTGCCGCCGCGCGCGTGACATTGCCCTCCATCGCCGCGAGCGTGCGCTCGACATAGTCACGCTCGTACGCGGTGCGGGCTTCCTTGAGGCTGGCGAACCCTAGGGAGGCTGGCTGCCTCGCCGGGTGTCGGCGGTTCGAGGCGGGAAGGTCGGCCGCGCCGACATCCTCGCGGTCGTGCAGGATTGCGATCCGTTCCATCAGGTTGCGCAGCTCACGGACGTTTCCGGGCCATGAATGAGCAGAAAGGGCCTGCAGCGCCGATGGCAGCAGGCGCTTCGGCTTGCGGCCGTAGGAGCGCGAAAACTCGTTCAAGAAGGCTTCGGCAAGCACTGGGATGTCCTCGGCGCGATCCCTTAGAGGAGGCACGTAGAACGGCACGACGTTGAGCCGGTAAAAGAGGTCTTCCCGGAAATTTCCGTTTGCGATCTCATCCTCGAGGTTCTTGTTCGTGGCGGCGATCACGCGGGCGTCCACCTGCACCGTCTGGCCGGACCCGACCGGATCGAAGCGCTGCTCCTCGATCACGCTCAGCACCTTGGCCTGGGTCTTCAGGCTCATGTCGCCCACCTCGTCCAGGAACAGGGTGCCGCCGTCCGCCAAGTGGAACTTCCCGGCCTTGGCCGCGAGCGCGCCCGGGAAGGCGCCCTTGACGTGCCCGAACAGCTCGCTCTCGATCAGGTCTTCCGGGATGGTCGCGCAATTGACCTCGACGAACCTCGCCGACGAGCGCTGGCTGCGGGCGTGGATGGCATGGGCCACCAACTCCTTGCCCGTGCCGCTCTCGCCGAAGATCAGGACCCGGCCGTTGGTAGGGGCCATCAGCTCGATCTGCTGCCTCACGGCCTTCATGGGGACGCTATCCCCGAGAATGCGGTACCTGTGGCCGACCTCAGCCCGCAGCGAGGAATTCTCGGAGAGCAAATTGCGATGGTCCAGAGCGTTTCGCACGGCCACGGTGACCTTCGCCACAGAAAGGGGCTTCTCGAGAAAATCGTGCGCTCCGAGCTTGGTTGCGCGGACCGCGCTCTCGACGCTGCCGTGGCCCGAGATCATCACCACGACCGGCTTGCCGGCCGTCTCGGCGTCCCGGATCCGTTCCAGGGTTTCCAAGCCGTCAATCCCGGGCAGCCAGATGTCGAGCAACACTACGGCATAGGGCCCGGCCGAGAGCATCTCCAAGCAGCGCTCGCCGCTGTCGGCGACTGCCACTGCGTAGCCCTCGTCCTCGAGCACGCCTGTCAGCATCTCGCGGATGCCGGCCTCGTCGTCCACGACCAAGACCCGCCCAGGCGCGCTCATACAACGGCCTCGCTCAGCTCCGCCGGCTCCTTCGCGACAGCGGGCAGCTCGATCACGAAGCGTGTCCCGGCGGGCTGGTTGTCTTCGACTCGAATGGAGCCTCCGTGTTCTTCCACGACGCTGCGCACGATCGGCAGTCCCAGGCCGCTGCCCCGATTCTTGGTGGAGAAGTACGGCAGGAACAGGCGCTCCTTGTTCTCCGCGGAGATGCCCGGGCCGGAGTCGGCCACGATCACCTCCACGGCGTCCGAATCGGGGCGCCCTTGCGTGCTGACGACGATCTCCTTGACCCAGCTCTCCTGGAGAACGTCGGCAGCGTTGTCGATCAGATTGACGATCGCCCGCTTGAACGCAGGCGGGTCGATTTCGGCCTGCGCGATTTCGGGATCGGCGATCAGCCTCAGGTCGATGCCCGGCAGTCTTCCGTCAAACACGCTGACTGCGTCTCCCACGACCGCATTGATATCGTTGGCTTCCGGGCGAATCGTCGGGAATCGGGCCACGTCCGAGAAACTCGAGACCAAGGTGTTCAGGGATCGCACTTCGCGATCGATGGTGTGCGTCAGGGTCTCCAAGGTCTCGCGAATGGCCGCCCGCTCTGCATCCGTCTTGGCTGCCGCGTAGCGGTCCAGCTGGACCTCGATCCTGCCGGCCGCCAGCGCCACGGGGGTGAGGGGGTTCTTGATTTCGTGGGCCAGGCGTCGCGCCACTTCCTGCCACGCTTCAGAACGCTGGGCGCGCACTAGCTCGGTGTTGTCCTCGAAAACGACAACGAAGCCCGACTGGGCCTGGCCAGAGTCCAGCGACGAGACCGTGACGCTGAGGTGCTGCGGCTCGCCGCCCTGCTTGATCTCGAACTCTCGGGTCGCGCCGCCGGTTCGGCGCGCACTGCCGAACATGTGCTCGAACGTGGATCGTTGCGGCTCGTCCAGCACTTCAAAGACCGAGCCCAGAGACGACAGCGGTTGCTTGCCGGCAAAGGATCGCGCTGATTCGTTGTACTTGAGGATCTTGCCGTGCTCGTCGACCGAGATCACCCCTGGCGTTATGCTCTCCAGGATGGCGTCGATCATTTGGCGGCGCTCGTCGATCTCGGCGTTGGCGCGGGCGAGGTCTCGGTTGCTGCGCTCGAGTTGCCCGGTCTTAGTCTGGAGCGTCTGTCCCATGCGGTTGAACGACTCGACTAGGGAGCCCAACTCGTCGATAGCCGCCGTTTCGACGCGGTAGTCGAGGTGTCCGCCGGCCAGCTCGCCCGTGGCAGCGACGAGAGCCTTGACCGGGCGCGTGATTTGCCTCGACGCGAACTGCGCCAGCCAGACCGCGATGAACAGCGTGAAGATCGTGATCAGCGCCAGCGTGTACACGTAGCTGCGCCAGACTACTGGCCGCGCCGCTTCGAGTTGCTTCCACTGGTCCACTTGGGCTTGCACGAACGCTTGGTCCTGCAGGATCGATGCCGGGATCTTGCGTCCCAGCAGCAGCCTCGCCGAGCCCGCTGCTGAGGGGATGGGCACGGCGGCGTAGAGCCAGCCCTCGGCGATGCCGGATCGCTCGGCGGCGGAAGGGTCTTCCAGCAGCTGTGGCGGAACAGACGGGGGCCCTTCGCCCGAATCGACTGTGGCTTGTGTGGTTTCCTCGCCGTTGCCAGCAATGCCGATGTAGTGTGCGCCTGCATCCCGGAGCAGGGCCTTCAGCGCTCCTTCGTCGCGCGCCATTCCCTGCGCGATGGCCTCGGCGGCGCGTTGCGCGCCTCGCTCCAGGTCCGCGAGCATTTCTGCCGAAGTGGCCTCCATGAGGCTCTGCGCGCTTTCGAAGACCCCGATGGTGGGCTGGGAGAACCACTTGTCGAAGTTTCGGTTCAACAACTGGAGCGAGTAGACGACATGGGCCGTGATCGGCAGGATGCTCAGAGTGAGCACGCCGATGACGAGCTTGGTCTTCAAGTGCGAGCCGACGACATTGCCGCGACGCTCGATGTAGAGCTTGAGCAGATTTCGGAATAGCAGGAATCCGAGGGCGACGGCACCCAAGACGACGCACGTGGACAGGGCCCACAGAACATAGGTGACCGTGGAGTTCTCCGGCCGGAAGTCGCCGAAGTCCAGGGATGTGAGCCAAAAGCACACCGCCAGCAACGCCAGCAGCGGCGTTGCGTAAGCGACGATCGTGAGCAGTTCCTTGCGCCTGGTCAAGTTGAGGTCATTCTAGCGAGACATGAGCGGTTGTTGAGCGCCTCAGCCTAGGGAACGGCATGCGATAGGCGCGTCAGGAGCGCCCCGTTGCTACGCAAGTGGGCTGCCGTTGGGGACGATATCGGCATATACATACGTCGGATGAGGATCGCGAACTTGCGCGGAATCGCTGCTGTCGGCGGGCGCTGCGATTTCACGGTGAACCACGCGGCCCGGCTCGGCATCAATGCGCGAGGAGAGCATCGGCCCGTCTACAACGCACGTATGGAACTCGCCGTTTTCGCCTAGGGGGTCGACGCCCGGGGGCAGGTCGGCAAGCAGCTCGCGATCGAACCACCGGCCCGCAAACTCGGGCGGAAGAACTGCAGGATTGACGGATGTGATGATCGCCTCGACGCCGGACGCGATCATCTCGTCCGCGAGCGACGCAGTATCTCGGCCCCAGACAGGGAAGATCGGATCGAATCCTGTCCCGCTGAGCCGCTCTTCGCGGTAGCGGCGGATATCTTCGAGAAACAGGTCACCGAACGCCAAGTGTGACGCTGCAAGGTGTCCTGGGAGGTCTTGCACTCTAGTCAGGAATTGCTCCATCGCGGACTCGTACTGGGCGTTCGAGCAGGGGTACGGAATCGGGATTTGGTACAGCGGAACGCCCAGTCTTGCCGCCTGTGCCTGCAGGACCCAAGTGGGTGTTGAGTGGATCGATACGCGCTGGAACCTCTCGGTGACCGTGGTGAAAACTCCCCTCACGGCAAAGCGTTCGGGCTGCATCCTGAGAACATGGAGGGCCCAGGCCGAATCCTTCCCGGACGACCACGAAACTAGGACGGGAGTGGGGTTCATCAAGACAAACGTAGCAAGCGACAGCTACGCTGGCTGAATCGCCCATGAAGCATGCTACGCATCGAGAAGGGGCCAAGTGGTTGAACGACTCGAATAAGGAGCCTAACTCATCGATAGCCGCCGTTTGGACGTGGTAGTCGAGCCTTCCGCCAGCCGACTCTCCCGTGGCAGCGACGAGGGCCTTGACTGGGCGCGTGATCTTGTGCGGCGCAAGGGGATGGGTCGCGTCTCCGGCGATGGCGTAAGCCGGACGATGCGTTTCGTGGCAGCGGGTAGGGCTGTGCTTTTCAAGTCGCGACCGAGGGCAACTTGAAGAGGTCGTTGTCGGTGCCGGTGACGATCATCAGCGCCCTCAGGCTCTCAGCAGCAGCACGGCTTGGCGGATGGACAAGGTCTCGATGCCTCCCAACTGCGTGAAGTCGGCACCGTCCTCGGTAATCAGGAAGCGAATATGATGAGCCAGCATGGTCGCCGCAATATTGGCGTCGTGTATGCGTTTGCCGCTTACTCGGAGCTCACGGACCAGTTCGCGGAGTTGCTGGGCGACTGACTCTGATTCGTCTAGGAAGATCGCGAACTCTGAGAAACGCTCAACGTTCCTGACCGCGTAGGGAGCTTCCAGTCCGAGACCGTTCGAATTCGTCGGCCTTGTTGCTACAGAGAGATACTCGCGCAAGACTTGGCCACTCACGGCAAGATGGAACCCACTGGTACCTGCCCCTGTTATGAGCCTCTGTGCCTCCTCATGGAACGGCCTCAACCCGTCGGTCGCATGCAGGAGCACGTTGGTGTCCAAGAAGAGGGTGTCACCGACCGCCGCTTCCATAGATCTCGTCCCTACTCCAGGAGTGTTCGCCTCCGACCTTGACCGTTACGATGCCCAAGCTGTGTTCGGCCGCCTCGGGCGGCGCCATCCGAGCAGCTCGTTCCAAGATGGCGTGTAGCTCACCTTGCAGCGAGCGGTGGTGGCTCCGGGCAAGCCGCTTCAGGGAACTCAGGGTCCCCGGTGCTATATCCCGAATGTGGACAGAACTCATACCAGTATTATTTTAATACCATGACAATCGCGGCACAGATGGACTCGCCGCTAGCGAAGAGGCCGGGAATCCTTGTCGTGCCCTCTTCCTGCTGCGCAACCCGAGCCTCGCATTGGAGAGTGCCCGTCAAGTCTGCGGGAATGCCGTCCGCGCAAATCGGGCACACCCTGTCGAAGTGACCCAAATGGGGGGCTCCTGGCTTTTGATCTAGGCCCATGCTAGGCGAACTCGGACCGGACACGATTGGTTCTGCATTCGCCTTCGACTGCATCCTGATCGACCGAGTTGCCTTCGAATAATCCAGCCTCGTCTCGGCTAGAACTGCCGTGCTTCGCAGCTTTGGAGCCACTGCATCTGCCGGGCGAGGCTCCTGCCGGGCACGCTTCGGGCCGGCGTTGGTGGTTTGCGACGATGGAATCCCGGCAGATGGCTCGCGAACGTGCCCAACTCGGTCGGCAAGACTCGGAGCCCACCGGAACGATGCGTCCGCAGGCGGCCACCAAGTGGCGGTCTCCATGGATAGGACGCCACAGTCCCGTTTGCTAGGGTCGAAGCGCAGAGGGCACATCACGGGCAAATCACTGAAGGGAGGTTCGAAATGCGGAAGGTTCGCTATAGCTGCGCCATGAGCCTGGACGGATACATCGCGGGACCTGACGGCGAGTATGACTGGATCATCATGGATCCCGACTTCGACTTCCAGGCCATGTCCGAGCAATTCGACACCTACCTGCTCGGCCGCAAGACATTCGAGGTGACCGGTTCACAGGTCTCCGCCGCATCGTCCGGTAATCGAACGTACGTCTTTTCGCGGACGCTGCGTCAGAGCGACTACAAGAACGTACCGATCATCGGCGAGAACTGGAAAGAGGTGGTGCAGTCGCTTCGCGAGGAAGAGGGTAAGGATATCTGGCTGTTCGGCGGGGGCTCGCTGTTTCGCAGCCTTGCCGAGGAAGGTCTCGTTGACACCGTGGAAGTCGCGATCGTGCCGGTACTGCTCGGAGCGGGTGTTCCGCTTATTGCCGAGCCGGCCACACGAATTTCGCTCGAGCTGAAGGAGCACAAGCTCAGACTTCGTTACATCGTTCGATTAGAGTTGTCAGGAGTTTGGGCTGAGGCTGCGGATGGGAGGGGCTGCGAGGCCAGCCGCTGGCTGTCATCGCTAGACGGGAATTCGTAGACCAAGCGCAACTGGGTTCCGGGAAACACGGTGCGCGTTTGGTTCAACTCGGCCAGCAACGGGGCCAGCGCCGCGTCTTGGGCGCGGCTGGCTTGGTGTAGCAGGCGCACTGTCAGCGTGCCGGCCGCCGGGTCCGGCAGCAAGCTGGCGTCGCTCTGGAAGAGCGCCTTGAGCAGGCTGCGAGCGGTCTCGGGATTGTCCAGCTCCGGGGCCAGCACCGCCGCCATGCAGGTCTCGGCGCGGTAGGCCAGCATGCGCAGCGTCTGCATTAGCTGGCGCATTGGCGCCGGCAGGGCTTGCAGCTTCTCCGGCTCCGACAATTCGCCCGCCAGCATGTGCTCGTCGGTCGCTTGGCGCGCCAGCTCAAAGCCCTGCACCAGCTCGTCGCAAGCCTCGATCTGCTCATCCAGCTGGCGTGCTCGGTCGGTCTTGGCGCTGGGCTCCGAGGCCCGCTTGCGGCGCAGCTGTCCGACTTTGTCACGAGCCTGCTTGAGCGCCTTGTTGATCGCACGCCAGGCCGGGTTGACCACCCAGGTGTCGTCCTGCACCGCCACCAGCGCGTGCTCGCACAGGCTGTCGAGGCCGAACTCGGCGCGCATGTACTTGAAATAGTTCTCTTGCGTCCAGCGTGAACGCAACAGGCCCGCCACCTGCTCGGCCGCCAGGCTGGGATGGGTGGTCACCAGCGCCGGCTGGCGCTGCGTGTCGCTGGGCGCGCCGGCCAACTGGCGCGGCTGGCGCGCTTGGCCGCCCTTGCCCGTGCCGCGCAGGCGGCGCTCGATCCAGAAGCGGATCTCGCGCGCTTGGCAGCCTGCCCCCAACTCGACCGCCCGCTCGGCCAGCCGGCCCTCTGCCACGGCCTCGCCCAGCGGCGTGCGCAGCGGGATCGCGGCCGCCCCGAACTCGCTCTGCGGCCAGCGCTGGGCCTGCGCCCCCTTGCGCCAAGTGACCACCGCGATGCCCACCTTGCGCAACTCCCGGAACAACTGCGGGCTCCAGCCTTCGCGGTCGAACACCAAGGTCAGGCGGGGCTCGCTGTCCGCTGCGGCCCGCTCTGGCAGTAGCCCCAACTGGCGCAACTGCGGCACGATGCCACTCCAGATCTCGCGCACCATGCCATCGTCTACCTGGCGGTGCAGGCACAGCAGCGGTGCCCCGCCCAAGGCCTGCACCCAGTAGCTGACCGCAGCCGGCAAGGCCAGCCGCTGGCGCGTCACGAAATGTTTCGCCAGCCGTCCCTGACCGCTGTAGACCTGCACATGGCCATCGACGAACAGCGTGGCCATGGCCTCCGGCTCGGCCGCGCTCCAATCGCGCGCCAGCGCCCCGATCCAGTCCCCCAGCCCCGCGCACTCCGCCAACTGGCGCGTGCGGCGGCGCAGCGTGCGCGGGCAGGGGCAGCGGTCCAAGCCCAGCAGCGCGCCCCACTCGCCGGGCTGCTGGTAGCGCAGCCCTTCGGCGTTGCGCACCCGGCCCAGCAGCAGCAAGGCCCACAGCAGCAGCAGCGAGGGCAGCGAGTAGAAGCCCTTCGGCAGCGCCAGCAAGCCGACGTGGCGCAACAGGCCTTGGCTTAACAGGGCCGGCAGGGCGGTCAGCACGCCGGCCCCGCTGACGGCCTCGGCCGCAGCGAACTCCGGGGCGCGCCCGTCGAGCACTCCCAGGCTGGCCGCCACCCGTCCCTCGCTGTCGTGGGCGGCCCGCCCCAGCACGGCCTGGGCGTCGCGCCGGTTGCGCTCTTCCTTGCCGGCCAGCACGACCTCCCCACGGGCCTCACACGCGTCTGCTGGTTCCGGCTGCGGCGCTGGTTCCGGCTCCGCTGCTGGTTCTGGCTCCGCTGCTGGCGCGGGCTCCGATACCGCTTCGCAAAGTCCCCCGGCCGGGCTCGGCGAGGCCTCTGCGGCGGCCTCTGCCGAGCGCCGCGGCGGGCACTGGCTGGCGGGCAGAACGCCTGCTTGGGTGTAGCTCCACAGCGTCGAGGAGCTCACCTGCAGTTGCTTGGCCACACGGTACAGGCTGTGCCCGGCCTGTAACAGTTCGGCGGCTTTGGCCAGCACTCCGGGATCCTCGATGCCGTGCCGCCGACGGGCTTTGCGCGGCGGCACGAAGTTGCCTTCGCCACGCTTCCGCAGGCGTGCTTTGGCACGCGCCACCGTGCGCGGGTTGAGCGCGAAGGCCTGAGCTAGCACGGTGTGCGTGGCGAGGCCAAACAGGGCGCAGCGAGCCAGGCACAGATTGCGCCCGAGCTTGTCGTCGGCGGCATGCGAGGCGAACGGCAGGGTGAACACGAAGTAGACGAAGTCGTGGTCATCGCGGAACAGGCTCAAGGAGTTGCCCAGAGGCAAGGACTGGCCCGGCAGCAGGGCGAGGGCGGGTGCAAGGGGGGAGTCCTGAGGGGTGGCTTCGGCGACAGACACTAGACAAATTATATCGCAAGATACAAGGGCTTGTCAAGCCCGCCAATCTGAGCGGAAGCACCCCTAAGCCCTAACCCGTAGAGCAGTTACAGCGCAAACCCACATCACGCTAGCTCGCCCCATGTAACGAAGTCTGATTGCGCCAGGGCAAGCCCTGGAGAGGAGGAAGCCATGAGCTGAAACCCTTCATAACGAGCCAGCGGGTTCAACCCCCGCCCGGCAGAGGTGCAGCCCACCAGCCGGGAGCGAGTGTTGCAGGGCGTGCGGCAACGCACGACTTGAAGCGTACACAGCGGGCGGTGAAGCGTCGTTATCGAGCCCCGAGATCGTCAATGTCGGTGCCTTCAGCGTTCAGACCCTGGGGGCAGCACCGGAAGCGCCGCCAGCGGCGAGGCGTCACGGACCGGCCGGGGTCTAAGACCGAAGGCAAAGCCGCAGGATGGCTCGTCAGGGAACCTGGGAGGCCCTGTCCTGTCCACGTGCAGAAGTCGCAATGGGATGCCCGACTACCACAAGGCCCCGGCCCCCGCGGCTGGCCTGCGCCACGGGGGAGCGCTGCGGCGGACACGAATCGACAGGCAAGGCATGCGGTACCGGCTGGCGAAACAATAAGCCGAAGGGACGCAGGGCAGGGAGTCGTAGTGCCTTGATAGTACCGTCAGACGGCGGGGAACCGTGTTCAGCGGGACCCGCCCGAGGGAAGCGAGGCATCTGAAGAGCAGAACCATGCGAGGGAAACGATGGAGCAGACACAGAGCTACACAAACACGTCCACGAAACGAGCATGGATAGCCGAGCAGGCGAGGGCGCACCCGGAACGGGTGTTCAACTCGCTGCACCACCTGATCGACGAGGACTGGATGCGGGAGGCGTACCGCCGCACGCGCAAGGATGGAGCGTCAGGGATCGACGGCGTGAAGGCAGCCGACTATGAGCGCGATCTGGAGGCCAACTTAAAGAGCCTGCTGGAACGCATCAAGGCGGGCCGCTATCACGCGCCGCCGGTGCGCCGACAGTACATCCCGAAAGCGGACGGCAGGCTGCGGCCACTGGGCATCCCGACCTTGGAGGACAAGGTGGCGCAGCGGGCGATCGTGATGCTGCTGGAACCGATCTACGAAAGCGACTTCCTGTCGTGCTCGTATGGGTTCCGGCCCGGACGGTCGGCCCACGATGCGCTCGACACAGTGTACGAGAGCATCGGAAGGCAAGGGCAGACATGGGTGATCGACGCCGACGTGGCGGGCTACTTCGATAGCATCCCCCATTCCGAAATCCGGGCAGTCCTCGACCTGCGAATCAAGGATGGCGTCGTGAGGCGCATGATCGACCGGTGGTTAAAGGCGGGGGTGCTGGAAGCCGGCACTCTCCATAAGTCGGAAACTGGCACCCCTCAGGGCGGTGTGATTTCACCGTTGATCGCGAACCTGTTCCTGCACCACGTGCTGGACCGCTGGTTTGCCGAGACGGTGCAACCACGGCTGCGAGGAGCCAGCCAGCTAGTGCGTTTTGCTGACGACTTCGTGCTGACCTTTGCCGACGGCGGAGACGGCCAGCGCGTGCTGGCCGTGCTGGGCAAGCGTCTGGGCCGCTTCGGGCTAACGCTCCACGCGACCAAGACCCGCTATGTGGACTTCCGACCGCCGCAGAACGCAGGCGGCCACGAGCCGCACGCCAGCTTCGACTTCCTCGGCTTCACCCATGTGTGGGGCCGCTCAAGGAGGGGCTACTGGGTAGTGCGCCAGCTCACGGCCAAGCAGCGCTTAGCGCGCGGGCTGCAAGCGGTCAACGAGTGGTGCAAGAAGCACCGCCACGCGCCACTAGCGGAGCAACAGAAGCGACTTGCCAGCGTGATCCGTGGTCACTGCAATTATTACGGTCTGACGGGCAACAGCAAGCGCCTAGGGCAATTCCGCTATCAAGTGGTGCGTCTCTGGCAGAAGTGGCTCTCGCGGCGCAGCCGCAAGAGTCGCGTCAACTGGGAACGCATGACGGAAGTGCTCCGACGGTATCCCCTGCCGCCCGCCAAGGTCGTGCGCACGATCTACGCATCCTGAGCGAAGCTGCCATCAGAGGAACCAAGTGCGGCAACCCGCACGCTTGGATCTGTGAGGGAGGGGGCTCGGTAACGACCCCCTCTACTCGGCAGCTCTATGAGAAGACGGGTACGGTCAGCCTTGTGTACGAGTTCAAGAAGACCGCCCCAGACGGCGGAAATGCCTGACGGCGTGGCCGCGATGCTGCACCGAGCGTCGTCCTTGACCACACGGAATTGAGGGGTTCGGGCGACCCGCCTCGGTGCTATCCTTGCCGACATGCCGACTGTCCGCGTTCGATTGGCTTGGTTGCTCATCTTCGCCTGCTGCGGGCTAGCGGCTCAGGAGCGGTTCAGCGACCCCGGCCTATTCTCGCTGCGCGTGGAGTTCGGCATTGGCGATGCGGAGTCGACCTCTTGGAACGGCAGCCTTACAGTCTCGGGTGGAGAACTCGAGGGGATTTCCAGTCTGCGGCCGCGTCACGAGGACAGGATCGACGGCAATTCTTGGGAACTCGGGACTTGGCAGGGGCCGAACTTCTGGTATCCAGCTCCCAAACCTCAGCCGGTCGATGGCGAGCCCATCAATATCTTCAACTCTGGCCTGATCGTCGATGTGCGCAGCCGCGGCAGGGCGCGTATCGCCTTTCAAACCGACCAGGGCAGCTTTCGCGTCGACTCCCGCAACTTGGCGCCCGGGCAGCCCCGGCGGTTTCTGGGTGGCAGGGTTGTCGTCACTAGGACCGTCTCTGCGGAAAGGGTCTCCGGCGCTGAGCACGAGAACGACTTCGCTTCCGTCGCCGCCGGGCCGGACGGTCAGCTTTGGGTGGTCTGGGTGGCATTCAAGGACTGGGCCAACGAAGTCAAACTGCGGCACTACGATGGCGCCGCTTGGGGCGAGGTGCAGACGATCACTGAGAAGCCCGGGGACGTCTTCCTAGCCAAGGTCGCCCGCGATGGCGCTGGCCGGATCTGGGTAGTGTGGTCCGACCAAGTCGAAGGCAACCGAGATCTTTACGCACGCAACTATGGCGAAGGCGAATGGTCGCAGGTCGAGCGGCTGAGCGACGCGCCTCAGCCAGATCTGTACCACAACCTTGCAGCTACCTCCGATGGAGAGCTGTGGGTCGTCTGGCAGGGTTTTCGCGACGGCCAGTCGGACATCTTGGCGCGCCGCCACGATGGCGAGAAGTGGTCAGCCGAGCAGCGGGTCTCGACATCCGCAGCGAACGACTGGGAGCCAGCGATCGCCGCCGATGGTCAGGGTCAGGTGTATGTCGCTTGGGACACGTATGACAAGGGAAACTATGACATCCTGACCCGTCGCCACGACGGCGCGGCGTGGGAAGCCGTCCGTCCGCTCGCGGATACGCCACGGTTCGAGGCGCACGTCACGATCGCGTGCGATGCCGACGATCGCTTGTGGGCGACTTGGAGCGAGAGCGGCACGCAATGGGGCAAGGATGACGGTTTCGGCATCGAATACGAGGGCACCCGCCTGTACGAGTGGCGTCGCATGCCCGTAGCCGTACTCGACGGCGAAAAGTGGATGGAACCGACGGTCCTCCTCGATGACGCGCTGCCCGACGGTTTCGAAGGAGACCGCAGTGACTCGCCCACCATCCAAGCCGATGGCAACGGAGGCGTCTGGGTGTTCTTCCGCCGCCGCAACCCGCGCATGAAGGACATTATCTCCGACATGTACAACTTTTGGGCCTTGTGGGAGTTGTGGGGGGTCCCCTATAGCGGTGGCAGGTGGGGCCAGCCGCTCTACTTCCCGCATAGCACCGGACGCATGGATGTGCGCAGTGGTTTTGCCACGGCTGCAGACGGAGCAATCGCGGCGGCTTGGCCGACGGACCACCGGGATTGGACGGAGATGCTTGCCGAGCGAGCGGACATCTTCGTGGGACGCATCCCGCCGACCGACCGCCAGCGAAACGAGGGGTTGCGACCAAGGGTGCAGCCGGAGATCACGGTCTACCCTCTGCACCCCAACGAGAGCGAAGACCTAGAGCGGATTCGCAGCTACGAGATCAAGTCTGAAGGCAAGACCTACAAGATCTATCGCGGCGATACCCACCGGCACACCGAGTTCTCGATGGACGGCTACAACGACGGATCGTTGCTGCAGGCGTATCGTTACGCCATAGACGCGGCGAGCTTGGACTACTACGCCAATTCCGAGCACAACTATCTCGGCGGGCCAGATGTGGAGTACCACGATTTCCTGCTGCAGCAGTTCGCGGACAACTTTCACGTGCCTGGCCGCTTCGTCCCGCTATTTGCGTACGAGCGCAGCATCCCGTACCCGCACGGTCATCGCAACATCATCTTTGCGAAGCGCGGCGTGCGTCCGTTCCGCATCTCGCGCGAAGAATTCGGTCGACTCTTCCCGTTCTCGTCCGAGGAGGTGACGGAGCGGTTCAAGAATCCCGAACCGGTGGGCACTAAGGATCTGTACGAGTACTTGAAGCAGAATGACGGCATCGCGATCTCGCACACTTCGGCCACCAACATGGGGACGGACTGGCGGGACAACGATCCTGAAGTCGAGCCGTTGGTGGAGATCTACCAAGGAGATCGTGTGTCAGCCGAATACGAAGGGGCGCCGCGATCGGCGTACACCGGCAATCCGACCTCCGCACCGGGCGGCTTCCGACCTGCTGGGTTCGTCTGGAACGCTTGGGCCAAAGGCTACAAGCTGGGCGTGCAAGCCGCTTCGGACCATGTTTCGACGCATATATCCTATGCCTGCACGATCTCGGAGGACTCCAGCCGCGAGGGACTGCTGGATGCGATGCGGATGCGTCATTCGTACGGCGCGACGGACAACATCGTGCTGGACTACCGCTTGCGAGCGGGAGACCGCGAGCATCTGCAAGGCGACATCGTCGGCGTAACGGGTGCATTCCGCCTGTGGGTGCGCGTGCTGGGCACCCTGCCGATCCGCCAGATCGACATCATCAAGAACCAGGAGTTCGTGCACACCCGCCACAACCTCGGGCAAGAAGCGTCATTCGAGTTCACCGACGCCGAGCCGAGCTCGGGCGAGAACTACTACTACGTCAGGGTGCAGCAAGTGGACGGCCAACTCGCGTGGTCGTCGCCGATTTGGGTGACGGTCAATCCATAGTTCGCGGTTATCGCGGGCGGTGTGACTCAAGCCAAGGAAATCCCGTCCAACGCTGGGTGCGTACTTCGCAACCTTCGAAAGGCTCTTGGGTGAGATTCCCGACGGCTTGTAGCCTGCCGAGCAAGCGCAGTATGACTACGACGCCTCGATCACGGCTCAGACCGAGGCCATGGAGCTCGACAGCAACAAGGTAGCCCGCGACAGGGAGAGAGTGGGGGAGGAAGGCCACGGGGCACGACTATGATCCTGCCAGGGACATGAATCCGCAGCAGCGGTGTTGGGCTGCCCGACTTGAAGCATGGCGAGAATCCGGGAAAAGATGGTTCTAAGGTGCGACCCATATGGGCAAGCATTGGCCAGAGGATTCTCTCTAGCTGATAGCGCATGCCCAAGATGAGGAGCCCTAGAATGAGAGCCATTCTGGCATGAATACCTCGATCGTAATCGCAATCGTCGTGGTCTTCGGCATCTCTCTGATGACCTTTGGCCTCATTACGAGCCGGAAGGCTGAGGACAGACGACTCGCGCGGTACGCGCTTTGCGTTTATGTCGGACTGGCACTTAACGAATGGGGAGTGGGATGGCTCGCAGCGCCCTACTGGGTTGAAGTGGTCGTGTCGATCGCAGCGTTGGTGTTGATGTGGTATGGCGCGATACTCGGAAACATCGAAATCTGGCGGCGCTGGAAGCGGAAGCGGCTCGCTAAGTCTGGGTAGTGGCGTGCGAGTTCCAATCCCTCTCACGCTGATTCTCGGCTTTGAGGCAGCCTATGGCCTCCATATCGGCTAGCCCATCTCGGGCGAGAACTACTACTGCGTCAGGATGCAGCAAGCGGACCGCCAACTCGCGTGGTCGTCGCCGATCTGGGTGACGAGCGATAGGTAGCATCGTGCCGCCGCGCTCGGCCCAAGGCACTCGGATAAGGAGCGATTTCTACATGCTGTCTGGACTGAGTAGCCTCAACGAGAAGCACGGCTGGATCGGAACATGAGATTGCGAATCTACGGGCGTGATTTCGAGGGGCATGCCCTCTTCAACCAGTACGAAGACTTCGAAGGACCCAGTGCATGCAGCATCATTCAAGCCATGTGGGATAAGGATATCTTCGCGGAGACGCAATCGCTGTCCGAGTACGTGAACCTGCTAAGCGAGCGGGCCTGCAGGGAATTCCGAATCCAGTTCACGCCGAAGGGAGCGACGGACGAGGAATGCGCCCTGTACCTGTCGTAGTTCATGAACAGGGAGGGGATTGCTGACCTCATTGACGGGGTGGGCGAGACGACTTGATTCTGCGCTTCCGACGCCCTAGGAGCGACGTGAAAACGCTCCTCGTCTGGACCCACCCGCACTCCAGCGGCGCGAGACTGCCGGGACGCAGGCCAGATTGCGGGTGCGTCACACTCCCTGGGTGGTGAGCACGCGTCGTCAAGCGCAGTTCACCAGATGTGACGAGGCGCTGTAACAGCTAGATTCTTTTGCTTCTCGTCCCGCGCACGCGGGTATGAACCGCGACCAGCTTTACGCGATCTGTTGCCAAGAGGCCACTCCCTCAGGGGCTTTGGTCATTCGTGAGCCTGCACTCGCCGAAAGAGACAGCCGTAATAGCTAAATCTACCAGCAGTTTGGCGCTCGGTTCGCGTTCCGGTATCCAAGCGCATACTTGCCCCCCGCCTGACACGCCGAGAGGCCTCGGGCAGGGCTATTTGTTTGTCCCGATCGCCACTGAGCGGGGAGCCCGTGCCGAGAGCGTGCCTCTTCTGAATGTACGTATGTTAGTCTAGATAATACGTATACTGATCGGCGGAAACGAGCATGAAACGCAAGCTGACGATCACTGTAGACAGCGAGCTCCTACCCCGGGCCAAGCGGCACGCCCGCTCGCGTGGCGTGTCCTTATCGTCCCTGGTCGAGGCATCGCTTCGGGATGTCGCCGCAGAGGAGACACCGTCGTTCTCGGAGCGGTGGCGGGGTCGTTTCGAGGAGGCACGCCGGGATGACGCTCGCTACGAAGCACTTGCTCGGAAGCACCTCTGATGCTAATCGACACTGATGTTCTCATTGACGTTGCCCTCGACCGGAAGCCTCACTCGGAAGCAGCTTGCGAACTCCTTGATCGACTCGAGCGGCACCCTGGCAGCGCGTTTATCGCATGGCACACAGCTTCGAACTTCTACTACCTCGTAGCCACGAAGCGTGGTACCACGGATACCCGTAGATTCCTGTCAGAGCTGCTGGGATATGTTGGTGTTGCGCCAGTAGATACCGACACGCTTCGCTATGCGACTACGCTCCCAATGAGCGACTTCGAGGATGCGATGCAAGTCGCGGCAGCTCGTGCGTGCAATGCCCGCCACATCGTAACGCGAAACCTTATTGACTACAGGCGCTCTCCGATTCCGGCGATCAGCCCTCTGGAAGCGGTCTCAGCCATTCTCTGAAGGCTGGCTCGGGCGGGTTTGGATCGGCTATGGTTTGGGGCACCTGAGATTACGGTGGCCCCCTATCTGGGGGGAGCTTGAGCCGCGGTGTTGGGAGGTCCACTTGGACTCGTCAGGCTCGGTGAGCGGCTTACCGCCGACGGTGGTCGTCCGTGTTGCGTACACAGCGAAACCCAATATTCGGGCTCCGCTCTTCGGGACGCGCATAGCTTCGCTGCGCGCAGGTCAAGAACTTTGGCACGTCAGCCCAGGATCCGCCGCGCAACATCCGGTACCTGCCATCAGCAGGCCCGGTAGGGTTCTCGGACGGCGATCGGCTGTAGTAGTCCTTCTCATAGAGATCCGCCACCCATTCCCACACGTTGCCCGCCATGTCGCACAATCCGAAACCGTTCTTGGGATAGCTGCAGACTGCCTTGGGCCCCTTTACCGAGTCATAGTGCGCCCTGCTCGCATCCGCGTCGTCGTCACCCCACGGATATCGTGCAGATTCCAGATCGCCACGACATGCGCGCTCCCACTCGGCCTCGGTCGGAAGGCGCTTTCCACGCCATTCGCAATACGCGGCAGCTTCGTCCCATGTGACGTTCGCAACGGGATTGTCCGTACGCCCTTCGGGCGGCTGCCCGTCCGGCCAGTAGTGCGGCACCCGCACGTCTCCGCCCGAGGCGGCCACGAATTCTGCGTACTGGCGATTCGTCACCTCGTGCACGTCCATATCGAACCCGCTCAGCGTCACGGTATGGACCGGGCGGTCGTCTCGCAGGATGTGGGGCACCCACTTCAGGCCGTCGTCGGGAAGGGCATGTGACCGCCCCATTTCAAAGGGAATTACATCGAATGCTTGACAAAGCATCCTGAATCTGCGATCATCCGGCAAGTGGCGCTACTTCGACGCCTTGGCCTCCGCAGCGCGCGGCCAGAGGTACTTTCGCTTCCTCGGCGGCTTCTGCTTGGGCCGCGGCTTGAGCAGCGCCTTCGCCAGTCTCTCCGGGGTCGCCCCCTCGAAGTGGTTCCGCATCGCTGACATGATACCGAACTGGAAGAACCAGACCATCTGGACGGCAGACAACCTCGACGTGCTCCGGGGCATGAACTCCGAGAGCGTGGACCTGATCTACTTGGATCCGCCGTTCAACTCGAACCGCAACTACTCAGCCCCCATCGGCTCGGAAGCCGCCGGCGCCGCCTTCAAGGACACCTGGACGCTGAGCGACGTAGATCTTGCATGGATCGGGATCATTGCGGAGCGAGAGCCGAACCTGGCCTCCGTGATCGACGCGGCGGGTCTGGCTCACGGCAAGAGCATGCAGTCCTATCTCGTCATGATGGCCGTCCGACTGCTGGAAATGCGGCGAGTGCTGCAGCCGGCCGGGAGCATATACCTCCATTGCGATCCCACGGCGAATGCGTACCTGCGGATGCTGTGCGACGTCGTCTTTGGCGCGCGTTGCTTTCGCAGCGAGATCGTGTGGAGGCGATCCAACGTTCACAACAAGACGCGCAAGCAGTACGGACCGATCCACGATACGTTGCTGTTCTACGCCCTATCAGACTCGGCGGTTTTCAGTCCTGGCACCCGCCCGTATTCGAGGACATACATCGAAGCGAGATTCAAGCGATCTGACGCGATGGGTCGCTACCAGACGAACTACTTGACTGGACCCGGTACGCGAGATGGTGAGAGCGGTGAGGAATGGCGCGGGTTTGATCCAACAGCGTCTGGCCGCCATTGGGCCGTGCCGAAGTCGCTCCGACGCTTTCTGCCAAATGAAGGGGCGGGCATGGGCAGTCACGAGAAGCTCGATCGCCTGCACGAACAGGGGCTTATCGTATTCCCGAAAAAGCCCGGCGGCCAGCCTATGTATAAGCAATACATCGGACCGGGCGTGCCCTATCAGGACGTGTGGGCGTACCAACCGAACACCAGCGGAATTCTCTTCGACTCCAGCGAGCACATAGACCAAGATGTGAAATGGATCGAAGTGGAATCGGAGAAAACTGGCTATCCCACGCAGAAACCGCTCGGATTGCTTGAGCGCGTCATTCGCACAAGTTCGAACGAAGGCGACATGGTGCTGGATCCGTTCTGCGGATGCGCTACCGCGCTGGTGGCGGCCGAGAAGCTGTGTCGCCAGTGGGCTGGCATTGACATCAGCCCCAAGGCAGCGGAACTCGTCAAGGTGCGAATGGACCGGGAGACAAACCTGTTCGACCAGTTCAACCCCATCGTCCGCACCGACATCCCCAGGCGCACGGACGTTGGCAAGCTGCCGCCCTACAAGACCCATCGGCACACGCTCTACGGCAAGCAGGAGGGGCATTGCGCCGGTTGCGGGCATCACTTCCCGTTCCGCAACCTGACGGTGGATCACATCGTGCCGAAGTCCAAGGGCGGAACCGACCACTTGGACAATCTCCAGCTGCTGTGCGGAGCCTGCAACTCCATGAAGGGAACTATCAGCCAGGCCGCTTTCGTGGCGAAGCTCAAGAAGGAGGGAATCGGGGAATGAGCGAGGAGGCTCGAATGTCAGAAAACAACAAGAAAATCGGCGCGTGCAGGGAGGTATTCTCGGGCGCGGACGGTCGGCTATCGTCCATGCGGATCATGATGATGGTCGGCTTGGTCAGTGGCCTGGCTGTGATGCTAGCCAACACTTTCGGATGGGGCGCGTGCGTGAACAGCCCGGACTACAGCGGTCCGCTTACGACCCTATTCGCCGGAATATTCGGCGGCAAGGCGTTCCAGTCGTATTCCGAATCCAAGGGGAAGAAGACCTAGTCCCTCAATGCGGCCTTGATCATCACCACCATCAGCGGCACGAGGAACACTGCGACAGAGAGGATCTGGACTGCGGTGGTGGCCGCGTCCGACACAGCTACGCCACCAGCTCCCTGTAAAGCAGCCGCTTGCCGATCAGGCCCGCGACCATAGCGCGCATCTGGTCGATGGTGTCCTGCTCGCGCACGTTGTGGCGGCCGGTGAACTCCGTCACGTACCGGTGCAGGTGCTTGGCGCTCATGCGGTGGTAGGTGCCGTAGTAGCCGCGCTTGAACATCGACCAGAACGACTCCATGCCGTTCACGTGCGCCTCGCCGCGGACGTACTCGCCGCCGCTGTGGTTGACCGCCTCGCGATTGCCCAGCTTGTTGTACACGCCGCTTTCGTCAGTATAGACGGTCGCGGCCGGACTGACCTCCCGATTTACCATCTCGCCCACGGATTCCTGATTCACGCTCGGCATGGGCGCGGCGGCGACCTGGTTGCTGCCCCGATCCTTGATCCCGACCACCGCAGTCTTGCCTACGGGTCCCCGGCCCGTGCCTGCCAGCTCGGCACGCTTGGCGTTGCTCATGTTCTTGCGCTTGCCGCCCACGTAGGTCTCGTCCATTTCGACCGGGCCGTCGAACGTGTCATCGGATTCCTCCTCCCACGCCTTGCGCAGCCGGTGCAGCATGAACCACGCCGTCCGCTGGGTGACGCCGAGATCCCGGTGAAGCTTCATGCTGCTGACTCCCTTGAGGCTCGTGGAGCACAGGTAGACGGCGATGGCCCACTTGCGGATGCAGACGTTCGAGTGGGCCAGCGGCGTGCCCGTGCGCACGCTGAAGTAGCTGCGGCAGTCGCGGCACCAGTAGGGCATCGGCTTCGCGCCGGGAACTGGCTTCGTCTCGACGCTTCCGCAATGTCCGCAGCAGCGGCCGGACGCGCCCCAGACCTGCCGCTCGAACCATTTCGTGGCCGTCTGCTTGTCGGGGAACATGTCCATTACCTGCATCAGGGTGAGGCCGGTTCTGTAGGATTTGCCCGGGGCCTTCTGTTTCGCCATCGTCGTGTATTTCCTACACTTATGATCGCAGATTCAGGATGCTTTGTCAAGCATTCGATGTAATTCCCATTTCAAACTCCCCGGCCGGGATGCGCACCATGTCCGCATCTTGCGCGAGAGCCGGCGCGATGGCTAGCAGAGCGAATGCCCCGAGCCTAGCCATAGATGGAACTGATCTCGTCGGTCGGAATCCAGCCGGGCGCGCCCAGCTCGTCCACATAGGCGTACGTGCGCTTCGACGGGGTGTCGTGGACCTTCTTGGACCAGTCGATGCCGAGCGCCGAATACATCGTTGCCACCACGTTCTCGATGCGTGGCTGCTCCTTGCGGTCCCAGCCGGTGTCCAAGCACTCCGCGCCACCGGCGTCGGTTTCGCCCAAGATCAGGCCGGGCTGCACGCCCGCGCCGCCGAACAGCGCAGGGTAGACCTTGTTGTAGTGATCTCTGCCTTGCAGGTTGTTGAGTGCGCCCGGCGTCCGGCCGAATTCGCTCATTGCCACCACCAAGGTCTCGTCGAGCACGCTTTGGTGCGGGTTTGTTGGCGACGCCATCGTCGCCAGATCCCCGACCAGGGCGGAGAAGGCCCGATCGAACTCGGCGCACAGCTTGTAGTGATTCGTTTCCTTGGAGTGGTCCCAAATGTACTTGTGATGGTCCCAGCCGGGATGGCAGATATGCACGTAGCGCGTTCCGGCGTCGGTTGCCAGCATGTTACGAGCCAAGATGCACGACGTAGCCACGTCAGTGTCGCCGTAGCGCTCGCGATCCGCGGCCCTGATTTCGAAGGCTTCCGTCCAGCGCTGGTCTGACAGCAACTGGTGCGCGGCGTCGTAGAAGTTCTCGTAGCTTGCCATGCGGCGCTCGAAGCCAGACACACGCCCGCGTTGCGCTTCGCGCAGCTTGGCGAGCAGCTGCCAGCGCTCGTCTACCAAGTCCAGGGCCGCTTCGCTTAAGGCCGAGCCCTGCCCAGCGATCTCGGGGTTGATGTCCACCACGGAGAAGCGCGGGTCTAGGAATCCCGTGGAGAGCGCTCCGGGGAAAGCCTTCTCCAAGTTGAACGACATGTAGGTGGGGAAGGTGTCGTTCGGGCCGCGCCGCGGTTCCAACTCCATCGCGACCACCGAGCCGATGGCCGGGATCTCGCTGGCGAATGCCAGATTCAGGGGCCTTCCGGTCTGCACATAGGTCTGCCCGCGGAAATGCACCTCTTCGTGGCTGAGTAGGGTGCGCAGGATCGCGAACTTGTCGATGTGTTGCTTGAAGCTCGGAAACAGCTTCTCGGACAGGTAGAGACCCTCGCGGTGCTTGGTCACTGCTAGGTCGTCCGGAGTCCCGGCAGTTTCCTTGAAATCCCAGGATTCGAGGTGGCTGATCGCGCCGTTGATCTCGTAGAACAGCACATTCCGGGCGTTGCCGCGCGGCGTGACGTTCGAACCGGCTGACACCCGCCTAGGCAGAAATCCCTCCGCGGCAGCGGACGCCAAGCCAATGCCGCCCAGCCGCAAGGCGTCTCGCCTCGTCCCGAATGTTTCCGCAACCGTCTTCATCGATTGGCCCCCGCTGGCAGTCCTAGTGGTTGAAGAAGAACTCCACGTTGTTGATCAGCGCCCACTGCAGGTTCTCCGCGCCGCGCGTGCGGTCTGCCGACAGCTCCGCCAGCGCGACTTGCTTCTCGCCCTCCGATGGCGAACGCGCCAGCGTCGCGAGAAACAACTCGTCCACTACCGTCTCGTTGTCGCTGTAGCTGTCCAGCAGCCGCTGCACGCGGCTGTCCTTGTCCGCCTTGACGCGCTCGCTCAGGATCGGCGATTGCATCAGCGCCAGAGGCTGGCGCACGGAACCGTTCAGAGGCTTGGGAGGATTGCGCCTGGTTGACTGCCCGAACGTCCGCAGCAAGTACTGCAGGTCGGTGCCGCCCTTCGGCTCGCTGAGTTGCATGGCCATGCCCACTTCTGCATCGCCGAACTTGAACTTGCCGGGCCGACTGGTGGAGATTACGATGGCGTCGTGCAGTTCCTCCGCCGTGAGCATCCTCACGAACTTCCTCGCAAAGTAGGACTTGTAATTCGGATGCCAGTTGCCAGGGAAGCTGGCCGAGAGCTGGTAGGCGCTCGAGTTGCAGATCCGCCGGAACAGGTGCTTGAGGCTGTAGCCCGACTCTCGGAAGTCTGTCGCCAGAGCGTCCAAGAGCTCCGGGTGGCTGGGCTGGAGCTGCCATCCCTCCGGGATATTTGCAGGATCTTGGCGCGCTAGGTCGAACTCGTCGTAGGGCTCTACGATTCCGTACCCCATCAGCTGCTTCCAGAACAGGTTGGCGGTAGCCTTGGCGAACTGAGGGTGGTCAGTCAGGATGCGGGCGAAGCCATCGCGCGGGTTTTCTCGCTCCCGCAGTGTTTCGTCAGTAAGCAGGAACTTCGGCGACGCCTCGCCCCCCCAGCGAGTAATCCTTAGCATGCTCTCCCCGAGTGTGTCGTAGCCGGGAGCTAGGTCATCGACGAGGAACTCATTGGCCTTGACGTCGCCGTCCTCCCAGTACATCATGTACCGGGTATTCCCCAGGAAGGCTGCTTGGCGGTGGAAGTCGTTGCGCGTCTTGCCTGTGAGGTAAACGTTGACTTCCTCTAGGTGGTTGACACCGTCGTGGCACGAGATGCACGACAGATTGATGCCGAGAAACGCCTTCCCGTAAAGCACCGCCAGCTCGTCGTGCGTGTCGAGCTGGTGCACCATGCCCCAATCGTGGCCGTCGTCCGGCTGCGCTTTACCCTGTACGTGCTCGCGCGCGATCACATTGGAAGCGGCAAGCACGTTGCTGCTCTTGCCCGCCGAGGCAATGATGGCCCGCACCCACTCGTCGTAAGGGCGATCCGAGCGCAGGTTTTCCTTCAGCCAGTAGTGGAATAGCTCGCGTCCCCTGCCCATCTTGCCGTTGGCCCGGAACAGATCCATGTAGAAATAGGCCCACTTCTCGGCGAATGCCTCGCGAGAAAGCAACTCCTCAATCTTGGCCGAGCGCTTGTCACGGTCCTCGTCAGCCACGAACGAGCGCACCTCAGCTGGAGTGGGGATCCGTCCGACTAAGTCGAGCTGGACTCGTCGCAGGAACTCCGCGTCGCCCGCCTGCGGCGCGTGCGGCACGCCATCGCGTTCGATCTTGTCGAAGATATGGTCGTCGATGAAGTTGTGGCGCACCGCAGGCTCCGCGTGCGTAACTTCAACGTTGCCTGCGACCTGTTCAGTAAGGGCCGCGGCGTCGTTGCCTGCGTCCCGACCCTTCACCAGTGGGGCGTGCGCTTGCCGGAATTGCTCGGGAGTAATCGACTCCTCTCGGACGGGCGGTCGATCAGCCTGCTGGGCGACTCCGCCGAGTGCCGCCACCAGGAGAATCGAGAGAAGTCTCGTAAGAACCTGCATTTCAGGCCAGCCGTATCCCCACATGGATTATTCCATACCTGCGTCTACATATGGCCTCGAATTGGGATTCAATCCAAAGTCCGCCAGAGAATTCGAGCTGAAACCAATGCTGATACCGATCGACCGAGTTACCAAGCAGCGGGACGCGTTCCACTTGCATGCAATGCGCCCGAGCAGAATCCGTGGCTTGTCAAGCAGCAAGCAGCGCACCGCTCAGTCTATGAGGCTTCTTCCAACGGCATTGTCACGCTCGGCGGCCGTCCCATCGAGCCCATGACAAGCGGTGAACCTGCATTCCGGCTCCACAATTGGGACACTATGCGCTGAGACTCTTGCCGTCGCATAGGAGAACATCATGAGAATCCCGCTCTACCTGCTGTTCAGCATGACCATGGCCGCCGCTTTGCCTAGCACCGCTAGCCAATGGACACGGCACGTCATCGCGACCGGCTTCCCCTGCCAAACCGCAGTGGCCGCCGACTTTACCGGCGATGGCCGACCTGATGTCATCGTCGATGCTCACGGCGAGACGCATCTCTATGTAGCCCCGGCTTGGGAAAAGGTGGTGATTGATGCCAAGTGGCCATTTCGCCCCGGAGAGCGCAACACGATTCACAGCGAGGTATTGGATGTCGATGCCGATGGCGATCCTGACTACATCGGGGCGGTGTACTCTCCCGGGCCGGTGTTTTGGCTCGAGCGGCCCGACGATCCAATGCGGGACCGCTGGATCATGCGCATCGTCGATGCCGATGTCAACGGCACGCACGGGCTGATCAAGGGCGACATCGATGGCGACGGCCGGGAGGACTTGGCGGGCAACAGCGCCCAGCCCAAGGATCCGTATCCCAACTCGTTGGTCTGGTGGCGCGTGCCCCAGGATCCCCGTTCAGCGGAAGAGTGGCCGCGCTACGTCTTGGCTGACCAGGACGCGCCGGGCTTGAGCCACTATCTCGGCATCGGAGATCTGGATGGCGATGCCATCGCAGATGTTGTATCGGCGGGCAAGGACGCCGTGACCGGGGGAGGGAATTGGTTCGCGTGGTGGAAGCAGCCCGCAGACGGCTCCACCCCGTGGCTCAAGCGCACCATCGCGGTCAACCAGACCGGAGCCACCAACGCGTTGCCCGCGGATCTCAACGGCGATGGCGTGATGGACATCTTTGCAACCCGAGGCCACGGCAAGGGAGTGCTCTGGTTCGAAGGCCCGGATTTCGCGCTGCATGAGATCGACCCCGAGATGGTGGGGCCACATGATCTCGCGATCGGCGACATCGATGGCGATGGAGACATTGACGGCGTGACTTGCGGCAAGGAAAGCTACGTGGTCGCTTGGTACGAGAATGACGGCGACGGTGGTTTCGCCAAACGAGTCATCCACACCGACCAAGCTGCTTACGACATCCGGTTGGTGGATATGGATGTTGATGGCGATCTAGACGTGCTCGTCGCCGGCCAGAATTCCAACAATGTGGTCTGGTACGAGAATTTGGTTGATCAGCGGTGACCGGTTCGGCAGACGCTGGAATTCAGTGTGCCCGCGGTCGGCACCGCAAGCTGGCGGTAAGTAGGCGAACGAGGACGCCAAGGCGGCCCAGCGCGCAAGCGCCGACAGATCAGAAAACGAGCTGAAATGTCCGAGTTCAAGCTGTAAACTCGTGGAATGACAGCTCACCAGTTGTATAGACGCCGGTTTCTCGCAGTTAGCGGTGGTGCGGTCGCTGCGGCCTCGTTCCAAGCCCTTGCGTGCCGGAGCACAGATCAAAACGACAAGGGAGCAATCCGCTCGGCGAGGGAACCGAATAGCGTCGGCTATGGCCCGCTCGAGCCGGTTCGGGACGAGACCACCGGGCTTCCGCTGCTGCACCTCCCGGCGGGTTTTCGATATCTCACGTTCGGCTGGAAGGGCGATCGACTGGACGATGGGTCCCCGACGCCGGGCGCCCATGACGGGATGGCTGCCTTCGCGGCGGAAGGCGGCCGGGTCCGCCTCGTGCGAAACCACGAGATCCGGGCTGGCACGGCCTTTTCTGGCGATCCTGTGTACGACGGCCGAGCAGGAGGCGGCACAACGACGATCGAGTTCGACACATCGTCGGGCACTGTGGTCGCGGCCTGGCCGAGCCTCGCGGGCACGGCAGTGAACTGCGCCGGTGGCCCCACTCCTTGGGGCACCTGGCTGTCGTGCGAGGAGACCGTGGAAGGCCCGGGGGACGAGAACGGCTACACGCTTCCGCACGGCTACATCTTCGAGGTTCCGGTCGACGGGACAGCCCGGGCGGAGCCTTACCGGGCCATGGGACGCTTCGTGCACGAGGCGGTCTCGGTCGACCCGGAATCCGGGATCGTTTACGAGACGGAAGACCGGGCCGCTGCCGGCCTGTACCGGTTCCTGCCGCATGAGGCGGGCCGACTCGCTGCGGGCGGGCAGCTGGAGATGCTGGCGCTGTCGAATCGACCGGGAGCGGACACTAGGACCGGCCAGCGCGCTGGGCACTGGGAGCCGGTCAACTGGGTGCCGATCGAAAACCCGGATCCGGATCCGATCGACACCAGCAGCGTCTATGCCCAAGGCATCCGGAATGGGGCGGCCACTTTCGCCCGCCTGGAAGGCACTTGGAGCGGTAATGGCAGAATCTACGTGGTTTCGACCAACGGCGGCGATGCCGAGGCCGGGCAAGTCTGGGAATACGATCCGGGCGAGACGAGGATCCGTCTCCTGTATGAATCTCCGGGCGCCGAGGTGCTCGACATGCCGGACAACATTTGCGTGAGCCCCCGTGGAGGCCTGGTTCTGTGCGAGGACGGGGACGGGGAGGATCACGTTAGGGGCCTGACTGCAGACGGCGAGATTTTTCCGTTCGCCAAGAACAATGTGATCCTTGAGGGCGAGCGCAACGGTCTGGAGGGAGACTTCCTCGACCGGGAATTCGCCGGGGCCACGTTCAGCCCTGACGGAAACTGGCTCTTCTTCAACGTGCAGACGCCAGGGATCACATTCGCGGTCACCGGACCGTGGGGCGAGCAACTGATCTGAGAAACCCGAAACTGCCCGCACGGCCAGCGCGGGAGCGTGGACTGGACACACGATCCGGAGCGAGTGACCAGACCCTGCGAGGTCAGTACCAAGGCCAGTTCCTCGCGCCTATATTGCATTGAGTCTGATGCGGATGCTCGGCCCCATGGCGTTACTCAAGCCAGTAATCTCCTCGAGATCATCCGCTGTCTGCAAGAATGCCAGGGTCTGCGTTTGAAGGTGCAGGGGATGCGGTGAGGGGCATGATTCTTCGAAGAAGAACTACGCTCCAACGCCACTCCGAGTTTGCGACACCTCAGTCATACTATGTGGCATGGAACGACCCACTGTCCGGCATATTCGCGCTGAGCATCCAACTCGGATCTGCCATCTCCTACGGGCCGCTGGAGTCTTCCTGCTGGCGGCATCGGCGGCGCTTTCGGCAGGGCCGTTGCAATGCGACCTGACTGACTACGAACCCACTGACGGGCTCCGTGCGGAAATGTTGGACGGAGACCTGTTCGTCGAGTGGTCTGGTGCCGATGCAAACCGACTCCGCGCAACGTTCGGCGTTGACCAGGGCCAACCCGTTGTCCGCCAATTGGCGGCCCTATCACGGGCAGGGCATTGGGCTCCCCTGGCCCGGGATGCCCGGCCAGAGTTCTATGTTGCAGAGGGCCGGCGGCGTATCTCCCAGCAGCAGCTCAACCCGATGGCGGACCTGGACCGCGAAGCCACGCCGGACGTCGTAGAGAGCGAGAAGTGGAAGGTGTTCTGGGACGCCCCCCTGAACGTGCCCGGACTGGAAGGAGTCAACCCCGGACTCCCACGCGACCCTAGCGAAGTCACGCGGTCCAGCGTGCGCTATGACGTCAGTTCCTGCCGTGTGCGGCGCGATGGTATCCGGCTGGAAGTCACCTTCGACGGCCTGCAACTGGGGTCGTTCGAGGGCAGCCTGCGGTTCACGGTCTATCGCGGCTCCAGCCTAGTGCGGCAAGAAGCGATCGCGGCCACTGCCAAGCCGTCCGTGGCCTATGTCTACCGGGCCGGCTTGAGCGGGCTGCGGACAGACGACTATCAACGCCTGCGCTGGCGCGATGTCACCCGCGACTGGCAGCATTACCGCTTCGGTGGCGGAGTGCATGACGACCCGGTGCCGCTGCGGGCAAGGAACCGCGTGCTCCTGCTCGAGCAGAACCGTGGTTCGCTGGCGGTGTTTCCGCCCTCCCACAAGTTCTTTTTCGCCCGCGAGATCGAGATGAATCTCGGCTATGTTTGGTACCGCCAGCTACCCGCTGGCCGCTTCGACGTAGGCGTCCGCCAAGGCGAGCGCGAGGAGATGTACCGACCGTGGGGCGCGTCCGAAGAGATCTGGAATAAGCGCGTCCGCCAGTCGTGGCGCTTCGCCGAGGGCAACTTCGCGCTGTACAACGCGCCCGCCGGCACCATGCAGCGCATGGCGGTCTACTACCACCTCGGTGCCGGCAACGCCGAAGCCACGCTACAGGAAGTCCTGGCCTACACCCACGGCGACAGGTACAAGCGCCTCGACGGTTACCAAGTCGCGGTCAGCCATTTCCACACGCACTTCCACGAGCAACTCGTCGATGCCGGCTCCCTCGATTTGCGGCCACCGTGGGTCACGGCGTTCCGCGGCCTTGGCATCAACATCGCGATGATGTCGGACTTTCACGGCGATGGCCATCCCGACGATCCCGGAGAGATCCGCTTTCGCGAGCAGCACCAATACTTCGAAGCCTGCCGCCGCCATTCGGATGCCGACTTCCTGCTCATGCCCGGCGAAGAGCCTAACGCTCACCTCGGCGGGCACTACACCCTTGTCTTCCCTCGGCCCGTCTACTGGTCCAAGGTGCGAGCGGCCGACGCGCCGTATCGCGCCAGCCATGACCGCTACGGCACGGTTTACCGCGTCGGTTCGGCAGAGGAGATGCTGTCGTTGATGCAGTCCGAACGTGCCTTGATGTGGCAGGCCCACCCGCGCACCAAGGGCTCGACCTTCTATCCCGACGCTGTCCGTGAGGCGCCTCACTTCCGGAGCGACCGCTACCTTGGTGGCGCGTTCCAGACCTTGCCCGCTGACCTGTCTCAGGCGAGGATCTGCGAGGGGCGCTGCTTCGGCACGCTCGACGACATGAACAACTGGGCCGGCCCGAAGTATCTGATCGCGGAAGGAGACACCTACACCAAGTTCCCGTCCGACGAGATCTATCCGCAACTTTCGGTGAACTATGTCCGGCTCGACAGCTTGCCCGCCTTCGAGGATGACTGGAGTCCCATCACTGAGGCCATGCGCCGCGGCGACTTTTTCGTCTCCACCGGTGAGGTGTTAATTCCCACCTTCGAAATCGAGGGCCACGAGGAGCGCAAGGCGGTCGTGGCCCAAGTGGAATGGACGTTTCCGCTCGAATTCGTGGAGATCGTGTGGGGCGACGGCGACAAGATCGGCCGCCGCGTACAGCCCACCACAGAGTTAGAGGCCTTCGGGAGCAAGCAGTTTCGGCTCGAGTTCAACGCCAGCGGCAAGAAGTGGGTCCGCTTCGCGGCTTGGGATTCCGCTGGCAACGGCGCCTTCACACAGCCGGTCCACTTCTAGCCGCCTGAGGCCCGTGCAATACCATGGACGTTATGTCCGCACCCCAGCTTTCGGGCGAAGTGCTGAGCAAGCTCTGCCAGTTCGACACCCCTACGGTCTGCAACGTAATCGAGTTATTCGGCGTCCGCCCCCAGACGGACGGATACATGGATGACCGAATCAAGGCCTGTTTTCCCGAGATGGGGCCGATCTGCGGGTATGCCTCCACTGCCACCTTCCGCTCCGCCGTCAAGCCGTGGGCGGGCGGGGCCTACGGTAGCCTGGCCGATCAAGTAGCCCGCTTCGGAGAGGTCCCGGACCCGCCGCTGGTGGTGATCCAAGACCTAGACTCGCCGACCAAGTCCGCCACGTTCGGCGAAGTTATGGCGGCCACCTATAAGTCGTTCGGAGTTGTCGGTCTGATCACCAGCGGTGCCGCTCGCGATCTGGACCAGGTGCGCGCGGTGGGCTTGCCTTCTTTCTCGGATGGCGTCATCAGTTCGCACGGATACCCGCAGTTGCTGGAGTTCAACGTCCCGGTACACGTCGGCGGGCTGGCGATCTATCCCGGCGACCTGATCCACGCCGACCAGAACGGCGTGACCAACATCCCCGGCGAGATCGCCGGACAAGTGGCTGATGTGTGCGCGGAGTTCTGCGCCGCTGAAGCCGTCGTCCTGGACTATTGCTCCGGCGGCAACGTTACCGCAAAGGGCTTTGCTGTGGCCCAAAAGGAACTGGGCAGCCGCTTGCAGGCGCTCAGGCAGCGCCTGCGGGCCAAGTAGGCACCTTCCGGGGCATCCGTTTGGACGGGTCAAATACCACCGATTTCAGGGGGATTCCCACTCGCGAACTTCAGGTCAGAGGCGCTGCCTAACATCGCCGGTCGGCGCCATGACGCTCGTTGTGGAGGAGTTAAGTTGAAGCGCCTTCGGGAACGACTGTTCGATGTCCTCTTTGGCAGCGGTCGCGCTGCGAGAACTCTTGACCTGTGGCTGCTTGCCGCCATTTTGGTCAGCGTCAGTGTCGTCATGCTGGAATCCGTGGCCGACATCGGGTCCGCGTGGTCCGATCAACTGCGGATAGCGGAGATTGCCTTCACGGTGATCTTCAGTGTGGAGTACCTGCTGCGGCTCTTCTGCCATCCGAGGCCGTCCCGCTATGCATTTGGAGGCTTCGGTCTGGTGGACCTCGTCTCGATCGCGCCCACCTGGCTTGCGTTCGTGTTCCCGGGCGCGAACACCTTCGCGGTGCTGCGCGTGCTGCGGATGCTTCGAATCTTCCGCATCTTGTCATTGGGGCGGTTCTCGCGAGCGGCCATGACGATAGGCAATGCGCTGGAGGCTACTCGCTACAAGATCGGGGCCTTTGTGATCGGTGTCCTTCTGATTTCGGTAGTCGCGGGATCGCTGATGTTTCTCGTAGAGGGACCCGAGAACGGATTCACCAGCATTCCAGCAAGCACCTACTGGGCAATCATCACGATGACAACCGTCGGGCATGGAAGCCTGATCCCGGCGACAGTACCCGGCCAGATCCTAACGTCCGTTCTCGTGATTCTGGGGTATGCGGTCGTGGCGATCCCGGTCGGCGTAATCACGTCCGAGGTGCTCGCGGCAAAGAAGGCCCGCGAAGCGCTTCTCAGCGGCGAGGAGAGTGAGCGCCAGGAGTTCAAATCCTCGGCCTTCTACAGCTACGCGAATCCCAATATCCCGCAAGAGGTCATCTTCGAGGCATCTGTCCTCAAGCCGGTCGCCGGGTTCCTGAATGCGAGAGGCGGCTTTTTGTTCATTGGGGTGGACGACAACGCCACCCCGCTCGGAATTCAGCCAGACCTTGAAATGAGGCGGTGGAATTCAGAGCAATACGTGAGGCACCTCACCGACCGCATCGGCGAAGAGTTCGGTTCGTCCGCAGCGACCTGCACTCACATCAGAATCGAGACGGTCAAGGGCCTGGAAATCTGCGTCGTGGAGATTGATCAATCGCCCGATCCTGTCTGGCTGGTGAAGGCAGAGAAGTCAGGCAAGCGAAAGGTGTTTTATGTCCGGGCCAACAACTCGACGCGCGAATTGGACGGCCCCGAGTTCATCAGCTATTACAGGAAACGATGGGATTAGCTGCGACGCGTTCACCGGGTTCACACGCAGCGTGTCCGCCCCGGATCTACTGCAATCCAGGAAGTCGCGGTGGCCCGAAACCCGTGTACACGGTCACCGGTGCTGAGCCGGGGACCCGCTCCACACCCAGCTACCCCTCATCGATGCGTCCCGAGTGGTCCTCCATCTTCTCGAAACTCCACGTGACGGGACACAGACGTTTGGTCGGACAATACCGCCGTCGGCGGACACGGTGGAAGCCTTCCCGGACAAATAGGGCCTAACTTGATTGATTGACCACGAAATGACTGCTCACTTCAGCAGTGTTGCGTCAAGGGCATCAGATGAAGCTATACATCGCCCTATTGCGCCTCGGCCTGTAATCCCTTCGATTCGGACACCTCACCCGATTCGGGATGGATGACTCGGACCGTGTAGCCACCTGGCTGGCGCACGGTCGGTGTGAATTCGCTGCCTTGGATCCGCAGGGTGTAGACGATCTCCCCGCTGGACTCACTGATCACCTGCACCACGGGGTCTACAGCCCCCTGTGCGTCGATCGGGGGCAGAGCGTAGCCCTTGGGCAGGCCGCTCTGGCTCTGCTTGATGCGAATCGGCCAGCCTGGATACGGCTGGGCCCCTTCCTCAGACGCTTCGACCCAGCGGGGCCAGTTGGCAAATTCGATGCTCCGGTCGCCGCGCTTGAACTTGATGATCCCGTAGCCGGGCGCCCTGTGGTTCAGGGCGGTGGGCTCGATGCCGTTGGTGTGCGGGTTGGAGAGGGCGTGGATGGTGACCTTGTTGCCGAAGCCGTCGTGGAATTCGCCGGTATTGCGGGGAGCGCCCTCTTTGCGGTTGCGCCCCTCCTGAGTAGGGAACCAGCGGCGCGGGAAGATGTTGGCCACTGACGGCACGCAAATGGCCCAGCTGCTGTCGTTCCAGTCTTCCACGCCGTACTGGACGGTGCTGCCGAGGTGCTGGTCGCCCGCGATGTGGACCGCCACGGCCTTGCGCAGCAGGCGCACGGCGCGGTTGCGGCCCGACTGCGGCCAGCCGTTGGAATCGTGGTCCTGGACTGGCTCTTCGCCCGGCGCGTACTCGCCCGGGGCGTTCACGCGCAGGCTGCCGGTCACCGCGTCGGTCGTCGTGCCCTTGGGCAGCGTGCACACGTTGGCAAAGATCGTCTGGGAGATGGCCGCCTTCATCCACGCGCCCTCCCAGTCTTGCGCCCATGCCTCTAGGAAGCTTTCCTGCCGCTCACCGAGGAGCGGAAAATCGGGATTGTCCGAACTCTTGCGAGCGTCGTAGTTCGGGTCTTGCGCCCAGCCGTTGATGATGCCGGGTCCGATCAGCGCCGTCGCCGAGTCCTTCCACTTGCGATCCTCGATGATCGCGAAGCTGATCCCGCCGTACAGCAGGTCCGTGTAATACACCGCGATGCCTTGCTCGACCGGCGTCGGATCGAACGGATCGGGCATGTTCGCCGTCTGCGTCGTTTGCACCACGTGGACAAAGCGCGGATCCATCACGTAGCCGCCTTGGTCCTGTCCGGGCTTGCCGTAGCCGTGCGCCTTGCGTCCGGCCGCGCCCCAGATGTTGCCTTGATAGACGTCGTGGTCGTCCGGCAGTGCCACGGTCGGAATGTCTCTCAGCAGTTCGCCGTATTCCCAGCCGAAGATGTACCACTTGCGCAGGTAGTCGAGGATGGCCATGTCGGTCGGCTCGCGCACGATGCCGTACTCGCCGACACGCTCGTAAACGTTGTCTCCCGTGAAGGCCATCAGGTCGGGCCGGTGGTGCTGCATGTTCCGCACGATGTCCGCGTGCGGGAAACCGAGATCGTTGTTGCCGGTGAAGGCGGCTACGACGATCTCGTCCTTGTCCGCAGGGTCCTTGCGCACCGTGCCTTCCCAGGTGTCGCCAGCGAACACAACCCGGTACGGCGTGTCCACCGTGTGGTCCCAGTCCGGCACGCGGAAAGTGGCTGTGCGGGCCTCAGGATCGACGGCTGAGCGGGCGACTTCCTTCCAGCCGCCGTCTTGGATCTCCAACGCCGCTTCGCTGCCCTCGGCATCCAGCGGTGCCAGGAGGGCATTCAGCTTCAGCACGCCCTTGCTGAGCGTGTGCATCGCGAACATGATCGGGCCGAGCTTCCGCTCTGGATGGGCGGTGACCCGGCTGCCGGACACGTTCCAATCGGCGAACCACAAGCGCAGCGTGCCGCCCGCTCTTGTGCCGTGCTTGAGCGCCCAGCCGGTCTCGCGGATTTCCTCTTCCGCCGGCGGCGAGTCCGGAATCGCGCCGCTGCTCGAGACCAGCGCTAGGCCCCCGGTCAGCCAGCCGGGATGGACCTCGCGGGAGACTTCCTGCGCGCCGGAAGCTGTCTCGAGGCGCAATGTCAGGCGCGCCAAGTCTCCAGACGGCTCGGCGTGTAGCGACAAGCTGGCGTCGGACTCGAACGCGCCATCCGCCACCGGAGACGAGTCATCGGGGGATCCGATGAACAGGCGTCCGTCAGAGGCTACTCCGCAGTGCAGGCCGACGCCGCGCACGGCGCTGTCGCGATAGTCGTTGAACGATCCGCGGATTCCCACCCGGAAGCCGGCCCAGCCGTCACCGAGAGGCTCGCCGGTCGGTTCGATGCGCCCGATGCGGACGCTCGTCGAGAGGGTGCCGCTGGACGCGTCGACCTCGCGGGTCAGCAGGAACACGTTGCGGTCCCCGCCCGCCCGGAAGTTTTCTAGGCGGCCTTCTCGCAAGCGCCAGTCTTGCAGCGGGTTGGACCAGTACTCAGAGCCGATCCAGGGGCGTTCGACCGCTGGGTCGAATTGGCTCTGGAAGGCCGTCGAGCCGGTGCCGCAGCCGGCCAATACCAGCGCACAGACTGCCAACAGGGGAAGGAGAACGCGACCGATAGACATCGCGCCCAAGGTAACAGGCGCCAGCGCCTGCCTGCAACGCTTTCCTTCCCGGCAGTGCCCGGGCGGTCGTGTCAATCGGCCATGTCGGCGGGCATTGGGCCCGTCGCCAGCAGCTTGATCCGGTACAGTCCGGTCCGCGCGGTCATGTACAGGGAACTGCCGTCATCGCCCCATGCGACGTTGGCAGGCACCTCGGCCGGCTGGATGGTGCCCAGATGCTCGCCGGCCGGCGTGAAAATCCAGACCCCGCCCGGCCCGGTGGCGTAAACGTTGCCGTTCACGTCGAGCTTGAGGCCGTCAGGCGCTCCGGGCGCCGTCTCGCTGGTGGCGTCGTAGAACACCCGGCCGTTTTCGAACATCCCGTCATCGTTAACGTCGTAGGCCATCCAGACCTTCATGGAGGCATCGGAATTCGCTACGTAGGCGGTCATGCCGTCCGGGGAGAAGCCGATCCCGTTGGGCCTGGTCTGATCGCGGATGAGCAGCTGCAGCTCACCAGACTCGTAGTTCAGGCGGTAGATTCCATTGAAGTCCAGATCCCGGGCCGGATCTTCCTCGAGCTGGGGCAGCCCGTAGGGCGGATCGGTGAAGTACAGCCAGCCGTTGGCGTGCCAAGCGGCGTCGTTGGGGCTGTTGAGCCTCTTGCCCTCGTAGTTGTCCACTATCGAGACCCACTCTCCGTCTTCCATGCGCGAAATGCGACGGTTGCCGTGCTCGCACGCCAGCAGACGGCCTTCCGCGTCGAGGATCAGGCCGTTCGAGCCCAGCGAAGCATCCCGCGGCTCGCCCTTGTACATCTGGTCGTAAAACACCGAAGCGGCCGTGTCGCCCTCTGCCCAGCGGTTGATCGCATTGGCCGGGATATCGCTGAAGAGCAGGTGCGGGCTGTCACCCTTGATCCAGACGGGCCCTTCTGTGAAACCCATGTCGCCGGCCAGCTTCTCAATCATGTAATCGGCCGGGACGATGGCGTCGAGCGCCTCGCTGACCTTGAGCACGGTGCCGGCACCATGGTCCGGCGGGGCGGGCTCTGGCGGGGCGGCGCAGGCCAGAGCCAGTACCGCAATGCTAAGAACGATCAGGTTTTGGAGTCTCATTTCGATTTTCCGCCGTGACGGTCAACCCATCATAGCGCCAAAACCCCTGCAAGGGGCCGTCGTCAGCGCTTAACCGCCAGTGCCCATCAGGGACGTCAGTCAGCCATATCGGCGGGCATCGGACCCTTTGCCAGCAGCTTGATCCGGTACAAGCCTGTCCGCGCAGTCATGTACAGGGAACTGCCGTCATCGCCCCATGCGACGTTGGCGGGCACCTCGTCCGGCTGGATGGTGCCCAAGTGCTCACCGGCCGGCGTGAAGATCCAGACGCCGCCCGGCCCGGTGGCGTAGAGGTTGCCGTCTCCGTCGAGCTTGAGCCCGTCTGGCAACCCTGGCGCCTCTTCGCCGGTCACGTCACAGAAGACCCGGCCACCCTCGAACAGCCCCTCGTCGGTGACGTCGTAGGCCATCCAGACCTTCGTCGCATCGTCGGAATTCGACACGTAGGCGGTCTTGCCGTCCGGCGAGAATCCAATCCCATTGGGCCGCGTCAGTTCCCGGCTGAGCAGCTGCAGTTCGCCTGACTCATAGTTCAGGCGGTAAATGCCGTTGAAGTCCAGCTCCTTGTCCGGGTCTTCGTCCCGCTTGACGAGCCCGTAGGGCGGATCGGTGAAGTACAGCCAGCCGTTGGCGTGCCAGACGGCGTCGTTGGGGCTGTTGAGCCGCTTGCCCTCGTAGCTGTCCACGACCGAGACCCACTCCCCGTCCTCCATGCGCGAAATGCGCCGGTTGCCGTGCTCGCACGCAAGCAGGCGGCCTCCCGCATCCAGAATCAGGCCGTTCGAGCCGGGGAAAACGTCGAGGGGCTCCCCCTTGTACATCTGGTCATAGAAGACCGAGGCCTCCGTGTCGCCTTCCGCCCAGCGGTAGATCACGTTCCCCGGGATGTCGCTGAACAGCAGGTGCGGGCTGTCCCCCTTGATCCAGACCGGTCCCTCCGTGAAGCCCATGTCGCCGGCCAGCTCCTCGATCACATAGTCAGCCGGAATGATGGCGTCGAGCGCATCGCTGACCCGGTACACTGTGCCGGCCCCGCGGTGCGGCGCGGCTGGCTCTGGAAGGGCCGAGCAGGCCAGGTTCGGCACCGCGATGCTGGCAGCGATGCCGTTTCTCAACCTCAATTCGGTTATCCTCAGTGACGGTGAACCCATCATAGCGCCCGGTTCCCAGCTACGTGCCGCCAGGCGCTTGACTTTGGGTCGTGCAGTGTGCGACTAATGCGAATTCGCCATCCGCACGATGCCGAGCGCTTGGCCGCTCCCCCAGAGGCCGCATGACAGATTGCAGGAAACTGCGGCTTTCGCTCGAGAGCACCTTGGACAGCATCGACGCGGCGGAGCTAATCGTCCAGCGACTTGCGGAATTGAACGGTTTCAACGAGGACCAAGTGCATCAGATCGGCATGGGGGTGCGCGAGACGGTGGCCAACGCCGTCAAGCACGGCAACGCCTTCAACCTGGCCAAGCGAGTCTCGTTCGATGCGGCGGTCGACGAGGCCGCGTTCGAGGTGACTGTGACCGACCAAGGCGCGGGCTTTGAGCCCGAGGACGTCGCTGATCCGTGCGAAGGTGACAACTTGCTGCGCGCCTCCGGGCGGGGGCTGTTGATGATGAGGGCATTTTTCGACGAAGTCGAGGTCGGCCGGTGCGCTGGCACTGGCACTCGGGTTCGCCTGGTGAAGTATTGCGCCAAGGGCGCATCATGATCTAACTCAGGAGGAAGATCGATGAGTTTATCCACAGAGGTTCGTGAGTACAGCGGAGTGACGATCGTTGACATGACCGGTCGCATCACGCTCGGAGAGGAGTCGGGCCAGGTTCGCGACACCGTGCGGGGCCTGCTCGAAAACGGCGCTACCAAGATCGTGCTCAATCTGGGCGGCGTCACCTACATTGACAGTTCCGGCCTTGGCGAGCTGGTCTCGGCCTACACTACGTCCCGCAACCAGGGCTGCGAGATCAAGCTGCTCAACGTCCAGGCCAAGGTACAGGACTTGCTCCAGATCACGAAGCTCCACACCGTCTTCCACTGCCTCACCGACGAAACCGAAGCTGTCACGAGCTTCTAGATCCGAGCCCGCCGGCCGCCTGGCTGGGCCAACGGCACAGGTCGGCCCGAACTGCTCGTCAAGCGCAGCTCGCGCCCGCGGCACCTCCGCCGCGGGCTTGGGGCTTGCGCCCGCGCCTAGCCCACTAGCACGTAGAAGGTGACCGAGAACTCGGTGTTGTTGAGCTTTCCCTGCACGTTGGGCAGGTAGTTGCCGAACGGTTTTCCCGTGACGTGGTTGCGCACGTCGAAGCGTATCCCGTATTGGAAAAAATTCAGCTTGACGCCGCCGCCGTAGTTGTAGCCGAACTTCGTGCTGCCGTAGCCCGAGAACGACGGGATTCCAGGCAGGAAGAAGGACGAGAAACCGCCGCCGCCCGTCACGAACGGACGGATCGGGAAGCCTGTCGGTGCTGCGTGCAGCAGCCCATTGTAGTAGAAATGGTGGGACCTTATCGCCCCGAGATCGCCCATCTCCGACTCCTCGGGGGTCGAGGTTGCGAAGTCTAGGCGCGCGTGCTGATAGGCGTAGGAGGCCTCGTGCCCGAAAAAGCGCCGCATATTGAAGCCCATGCGGCCCCCGACGCGCACTCCGTTGCTGATCGTGTAGCTGGCGCGGCTGCCGTTGGCAGGGTTCTCGGAGACGCTAATGTCGCTCCCGCCGAGCGAACCGTAGCCGGCCGAGATGCCGAACTCGGCAGACTGTGGGAACGCGGGCAGGGCTAGCGCAACAAGCAGCGCAGCGGAGGTAAGAAGATGTTTCATGGGGCGCTTCCTGAGACTGTGTACATCATAGTCAGACCGCGCTCGGCCTGAGGCGGTTTCTCCGCCAGCCTGCCCGGGGCGTGATGCGCGCTGCCGGGCGACTCAGCCATTGTCCGGCGAGGCTCAGCGGTACTGCACGAACTCGATGGTGTGCCCGTCGGGATCGCTGCAGAATGCTTGGCTCATGCCGAGCCGCTCGTTGCCGCCCTCGGCGAACTCGATCCCGCATTCGTCCAGGCGGGCCTTGACCACGTTCAGGTCCTCCACCTCCATGGCGAGGTGATCCGAGCGGCTGATGCGGCCGCGCACCTCGCGGCCGGCCCCGGTTTGTTCGATCAGGTGGATTTGGCGATCGCCCACGGCCAGCCAAGCTCCGGGGAAATCGAAGTTCGGCCGTTCGTCTTCAGGCAGCCCGAGCACATCGCAGAAGAAGCGCTTGGACGCGGCTAGGTTGGCCACTGCAAAGGAGACGTGGTGCATGCGCTTGAGCCCGATGTGATCCATAAGAGCCCATTGTAGGCGCAGCATTGCCGCCCGGCCCGCGCGGGGAGTCGCATGCGCTCGGGACGCCAGTTGTCCCCGATTACTGCCAGCGACTAAGGAGAAGAATCACGCAGGAGACAACGTGCGCAGCCCGGACGCCGATGCTGCTTGAACGAGGCGACTGTCGTATGCAATGAAGACCGGATCGAATTGAACGAGCCGAAGCGCAGACGCAAGTTGCAAGGCGGCCGGGTTTCGCAACTCTGGAGGGTCGAGCGCAGCCGCTCGTTCTACAACGCTTCGATCAAGGGTTACGACCTCGAGGTTGCGGATCAGTCGGTGGGCGAAGGCAACCCTGCCCGGATCGTGGCGCCGGATTGCCCTTGGAACTTCCACCGCCGCTAACTCGCTTGCCATCACGTGCGAGTACGTCTCCAAGTTATGCCGTAGGGCTGCGGATTCCGGCTCGTTTACGACAAGCTTCACTAGAGCCGAAGAGTCGCAGAAAGCAACTTTCATGTTCGATCGTCCCTCATCTCCTGAAGGTACTTGGACGCTGTTCGCTGCGAATCGACATCCCCGCCGGGAAGGTCCATTTCCGACCATGTCCCGGCGGCCGGAATCACTACGCCGTCATCGACCAATCGCTGCCATGCGTCGACTTCCGTGGCGAGGGGCTGTAGCACCGCAACAGGCTTGCCGCGGTCAGTGACGGCGAAGGCTGTGCCCGTCTTCACCTTGGCCAGGTAGACGCTGAGGTTCTGGCGCAGTTCTCGAATGCCAACGCGCTCCATGTAGCACATGGTACTACATTGGAGTGCGGGAACAGGTTCACCGCCCCCGTCACGGAACCGCGCGCGACCATTGCACTCCGCTACTCACGCCGCAGTCTCGCCCAATCGAAGGGTATGGTTGGATCCTCATGCCCCGGCATCACGGTAGCTGGGCAAACACGACTGGAGTAAGCGTGGCGAGCCGGGAGCTAGGCTGAGCCAGAAGGAATCACCGAAGGAGTTCTCCGATCTTTTCGCACTTCAGGTCCAGATTCCGGCTGCGGCGCGATGACTTCCTGTCAGGTGCCGTGCCCACGAAGCATAGTTGCCGGATGCGCCCACTGATCGTGGACTGCGTCCTGACGGCGCCTGAGGCACCGGTCGGCCACCGTTCGCCCGGTTTGCTTCCCGCTGCCGCCCTCGCTATCATCAAGGAACGTTCCGACGCCGCTGAGGTTGCGCCGGGGCTGTCGCAGGAGGATCGCATGGGCCCGATTGGCATGGGTGAGGTTATCGTCCTGTTCATCTTGGCGTTGCTGATCTTCGGGCCCAAGAAACTGCCCGAGCTAGGCAAGACCTTCGGCAAGGGCATGGCCGAGTTCAAGCGCGCTTCGAACGAACTCAAGTCCACCTTTCAGCGCGAGATGGACAGTATCGAGCACGAGACGCGCGAGGTCAAGAATCTGTCCAGCAGCGTCAGCCGCGACATCAGCACCAGCTACTACGACGACAACGAAGAAGACTACTACAGCGACTACGATTACGACGGCAGCCAGAGCGGCGCAGCCGCGACCGATTCTTCTTCGAAGAGTGCCGATGACGGCGACTCGTCGTCCGCAGCAGCGGCGGCGCCCGAGGAGGAAACGGCCGCCGAGGCGCCTGCCGGCTCCGACAGTGACCCGACCGATGCCGAGGCCTCCGAGGTGCCCGTCACCGGCTTGCCGGAATCCGAAGCGGTCGCCGATTCCAAATCTGCTTGAGCGCTGCTAGCACGATCTCTCTGAATAGGATTCGAAGCCAAGCAAGGGTCGGATTGCTCCATGGATTCGGAAGATCGCAATACGCAGGACACTGGCCCTGAGACGACCGGCCCGGAGGGCCAGCAGTCCGAGTCCGGTTCCGGCACCGACGCGCAAGGCTCCGGCCACTCCGATGCCGGGCAGTCATCCGAGTCCGGCTCGGACACCTCCTTTTACGACGATCCCTACCACGACGAATCCGACCATCTCTACGACGACCCGCACGCGGAACCACCCGCCGCTGCTGGGGGCGACGAGGCGGAAGACGAGCCGGCGGCGGACGCCGACGCTGGCACCGCTCCACCCCCGCCTCCGACCGACGACAGGGACGACGGGGATGGCGATGACGATGACGACGAAGAGGGCATGGCGCGCATGTCCTTCTTGGAGCATCTCGAGGAATTGCGCACGCGCATCCTGCGCGCGCTCGGCGGCCTGCTGGTGGTCTATCTCTTCTGCCTGGCCTTCGCCAACGATCTGCTGCGGCTCGCCATCGAGCCGTTCCGCGGCGCGGCGCGCGCCATCGCCGGCCCCGGCGGCGAGATGATCCAGATGATCAACACGCGCCCGCTGGAACAGTTCCAAGTGCAGTACATCAAGGTGCCGCTGCTGGCCGCAGTCTTCCTCGGCGCTCCCTGGCTGACCTACCAAGCTTGGCAGTTCATCGCCCCCGGCCTGTACAGGAAGGAAAAGCGCTGGGCGCTGCCGTTCATCTTTACTACCGCCAGCCTGTTTGTCCTAGGCGGCGTGTTTTGCTACTTCGTGGCGCTGCGCGTGACCCTGCAGTTCCTGCTGACGGTGACGGAGGAGGTCGAGCCGTACATTTCGGTCAGCGACTACCTCAACACGTTCATCATTCTCGAAATCGGCCTGGGGCTGGTGTTCCAGCTGCCCGTGCTGATCTTCTTCTTCACGCTGCTGCGACTCACCACGCCGCGCTTCCTGCTGCGCAACGTGCGCTACGCCGTGCTGGTGATGTTCATCGTCGCCGCGATCATCACCCCGACCGGCGATCCACTCACCATGACGCTCTTCGCCGGGCCGATGATCTTGCTCTACTTCGTCGGCATCGGAGCGAGCTGGCTGCTGGTGCTGCGGCGCGAGGGCCGCCGGCTGCCGTGGCTGCGCATCGGCCTGTCGGTGCTGGCGTTCTTCGGGCTGATCGCGGCGATCATCGCCTACATGCACTTTGCCCACGGTTACGGGCTGATACCGGACTTCCCGTGGTTCGGGCCGACGGATCCGTCGGGATAGTGGGAGCCGGCGCGGCTGCTACTGCACCGCAGCCGGTTCCGGACGGGCAGCGTAGCGGGAGCTCACGTAGGAATCGAGAATCTCGATAAACTCGGCTACGATGCGATCGCCCCGCAAGGTGCGGTGCAGGCGCCCGTCCACGTAAACCGGCGCCACCGGCTCTTCGAAGGTGCCCGGCAGCGAGATGCCGATATCGGCGTACTTGGACTCTCCGGGGCCGTTGACGATGCAGCCCATCACGGCCACGCTCATGCTCTCGACGCCCTCGTACTCGCCCTTCCACTCTGGCATCTTGGCACCCAGGTAGGCCTGGATCTGCTCGGCCATTTCTTGGAAGAACGTGCTGGTGGTGCGCCCGCATCCCGGGCAGGCGGTGACTTGCGGCGTGAAGTGCCGGATGTCCAGCGCCTGCAGCATCTGCTTGGCGACCTCGACCTCCTCGCAGCGGTCGCCGCCCGGACGGGGCGTCAGCGACACCCGGATGGTGTCTCCGATCCCCTCCTGCAGCAGAACCGCCATGCCGGCAGTGGACGCCACTACGCCCTTGTTGCCCATTCCAGCCTCGGTCAGGCCGAGGTGCAGAGGGTAGTCGCAGCGCAGCGCCAAGGCGCGGTAGACCGCGATCAGGTCCTGCACGTCGGAGACCTTTGCGCTAAGGATGATGCGGTCGTGCCCGAGTCCGTAGCCCTCGGCCGCTTCGGCGGACCGTAGCGCGCTCAGCACGATCGTTTCGTACATCACCTCGGCTGCGCTCAGGGGTTTCGCCCGCTTGGCGTTCGCGTCCATCTGGCTGGTCAGCAGCTGCTGGTCCAGCGAGCCCCAGTTCACGCCGATCCGCACGGGCTTGCCGTGCTCGATCGCGGCTTCGATCATCGTGCGGAAGTTGTCGTCGTGCCGCTTGCCGATGTTCACGTTGCCCGGGTTGATGCGGTACTTCGCCAGCGCCTTGGCGCAGTCGGGATACTGCTTGAGCAGGAGGTGCCCGTTGTAGTGGAAGTCCCCCACGATCGGCACCTCGCAGCCGAAATCGCGCAGGGTCTGCACGATGCCCGGGACAGCCTGGGCCGCCTTGTCGTGGTTCACCGTCACGCGCACCAGCTCCGATCCGGACTGGGCGAGGGCAAGGACTTGGTTGACCGTAGCTGCGCTGGCGGCAGTGTCGGTGTTGGTCATCGACTGCACCACGACCGGATGGTCGGCGCCGATTAGGACGCCGCTCACATCGCAGGCAGTCGTATGCCGTCGGGAGCTTGCCATGGGGCTGCGGGCGCGCCGCTTGCCCTTGAGTCTAGCAAGCCGCTAGCGCACCAGCGCCAGCGTTAGGAACGGCAGGTAGGTGATCAGCAACACCCCGCCGAACATGATCAGCAGGAACGGCAGCACGGATCGGTAGACTTTCGTCAGCGGTATGCCGAAACGGTACGAGGCTAGGAACAGGTTCATTCCCACCGGAGGCGTCAGGTAGCCGAGCTCGAGATTGGCAAGGAAGATGATCCCCAGATGCACCGGATCGACCCCGTATGCCGCCGCCATCGGCGCGATCAGAGGCACGACCACCAAGATCGCCGAGAAGATGTCCATCATGCAGCCCACTATGAGCAGGAGGATGTTCAGTGCGAGCAGGAAGACCAGCTTCGATTCGATGTGTGACTGGACCCACTCGAGTGCTAGGTCGGGCACTTGCGCGTCGATCAGGTAGTTCGTGAAGCCCAGAGCGACGCCTAGGATGAGCAGCACGCCGCCGACCAGCGTGCAGCACTCCACCGCGAGCTTCGGCACCCCTGTCCGCAGCGAGAGGTCGCGATAGACGAAGCATTCGACGACGAAGGCGTACAGCACCGTCACCGCCGCGGCCTCGACCAGTGTCGCGATGCCGCTGAAGATACCGCCGATCACAACCAGTGGAAGCAGCAGCTCCCACTTGGCCTCGCGCATCGCCGCGCGCGCTTGGGCCGGCTCGAACTTGCGCTGCCCGCGCTCTGCGATGCGCCCGTGGCGCACGCCCCACGCGGCGACCAGCCCGACGAGCAGGCAGCCCGGAATCAGCCCGCCGAGGAATAGCTCGTTGAGCGGCGTCCTGGAGTAGACGCCGTAGAGGATGACCGCTAGGCTGGGCGGGAAGAGCAGCCCGATGGATCCCGAGGCGGTCATCAGGCCCAGCGAGAACTCCCGCGAATAGCGCGACTTGACCAGCACCGGGAGGATCAACCCGCCCAGCGAGAGGATCGTTACGCCGGAGGCGCCCGTAAACGACGTGAAGAAGGCGAACGCCACTGTAGTGGTGACCGCCAAGCCGCCGGGCAGCCATCCGAGCCAGGTCGAGAATACGCGCACCAAGCGTTGGCTGGCGCCGCCCTCCGCCAAGATATAGCCGCCCAACGTGAACAGCGGGATGGCCGGCAGCAGGGGCTGCCCGGAGAGCTGGTAAGCGGCCAGCGGCACTGCCGTGACCGGCGTGTACTCGTACCAGAACAGCAGCGCTGCGAGACCGCCGATCACCGCGAAGATCGGCATGCCCAGCACAGCGCTCCCCAGCAGCGCCAAGGCTCCGTACTGCAGGAGCGGCAGCTCGCCAAGGGTTTCCCACGATGCGAGCGCGACCGGCACGATCACGCCCGCCAGGCAGATCGCCCTGCCGGCCAGCGACGGCGAACTGTTCCAAGCCATGCGCAGTCCCAGAACCGCGAATCCCGGTGCCATGGCCCACACGAAGACCCATACCGGAAGGCCGAACGCCACGATGTCGCCCGCCTCGCGTTCGACCGCGGCGAAGGTCCACGAACCGTAGGCCAGACAGGTGCACACGGACACGCCGACCATTGCCGACACGACCCGGGCCGGCTGCTTGAGGCGCTCCGGCAGAAAGGTCGCGGTCGAAAGAGCGAGCAGCTTGCGGTCACGTGCCGCGATCGCCCCGCCGACGACCGCGATGAGAAGCGTCAGATGCTGGACCAGGGGAATGGACCCGGGGATCAGGTTCCCGACTCCCGCCAGGCGTCCAGCGCCCTCCGCCAGGGGCAGCAGCGCCGTAAGCCCTAGCAGGGCGCCGGCGAGCGCATTCTCGGCGCGGTGCCACGGGCGCACCGCGGTGTCAGTGTTTTCGCTCGGCGTGGCGACGACTTCTCCCATGGACTCTTGGAACCGCCGATGGCCCGGCGCGCGAGCCGCAGAACCGAATCAACTCAGTGTATAGCGCCGCGCCGGGACGGGATGGCTGGCGCCGCAGGGGCTGCGGTCTCAGAATTGGTCCCGCACCCATTGGGATGTCTGCCGGTTCGCATCCGCGATCAGCGCCACCTGGGCCTCGTCAGGTCTCTCGAACTCGTCCAGCAATCCGCGGCGACGGGCCTTGTTGCGCTGGTAGGCGCCACATAGATGAAAGCCGATGCAGCCTGGATTCCGGCGCAGTTCTGCCAGCACGTCGGCATACCACCGGCCGTTGTTGGGCACAAATGCCGTTTCAGCCGCCGGCCGCTCGACGCCGGCGGCATCGGCCAGCAACACCGGCTTGCCGGTTTCGGAGTGCCAATGCGACAGGTGCTGTCCAGGGCTCCGAAAGTCTTGGAACGAGAGCACGTCCACGTGCTCAAGCGCGGCTTCGACGACTTCCATGGCGAGCGGGGCGTTGGCTTCGTAACGGTCCCCGAGGATCAAGTGGTGCGGGTCGTGGCGACGGATCGCATCGTGCGTCGTGCGGTAATAGCTCAGCGCCAGTTCAAAGAGTTGCTTGTGCCCGGCCGGGCTGCCCAACAGCTCGGGGTCGAAGATCGGGCCTCGCCAGGCGTTATCGGGCCGCTCGTGCGTCCAGGTGGGGCAGTCGCTGTAGAAGTAGCCGATCAAGTCGCGGTCTTCGCTCAGCTCCGCGCAATGCGAGCGTGCCACGTATTCCGCCCACTCCTCCCATTCGCGGCTGCGGAAGTCGAAGTGGCGGGTGTGCTGCTCCCACTGGTGCGATTCCATGAATGGCAGCAGGTGACAGAACGGCATGCCCAGGGCGCGGTACTCGTCATTGGTAAACGGGCGCGAATGTCGCCACTTGCGCACGGTCACCTCTTGCACCCAGCCGACGGTATTGAAGCCCCAGCGGTTGAGGTTGGGGGCGACCGATTCCTGAATCCACCGGACGGTGCTGCCGCCGTACTTCTCCCGCCAGACGTGGATATTTTCCGGATAGCGCAGGCTGGCAGGATCGATGTGATTCAGGCCCAGCGAGAAGAACGGCCTCCCCTCCGGGGTCACCAGCCACCAGCGCTCGTTGCGTCGGTCGAGAGTGAAGAATCCTGCCGGGCTCGCCTGCGTGGTGCGGCTCGCCGCAGAGGAATCGGCTACCGCGCTCAGCCCTAGGACTGAGGACAACACCTGCCTTCGCGTCACTGACATCGGGCTGTGGCGTCTCCCGCGATACGCGATGATACCCTTTCTCCGTTAGGCCCCGCCCGTCCCGAGACGCTCAGGCGCTTGTCGCCGTGCGCGGCGGCCCGAGTGCTTGGCTTTGAATAAGGTTATGACCTCGATGCACGAGCCGGACTGGGCCGCCCTGCGCGAATTGTTCCCGGTGCTGAATTCGTGGGCGCATCTGAACACAGCAGCGTTCGGGCCGATCCCCTCGACCGGAGTCCAGGCGATCAGCGACCACTTCCGCGCCCGCGACGAGTCCGCCGCGCTCGATTTCCCGACGTGGTTCGACCGCCTCGACCGGATTCGAGGCAAGATTGCTCGGCTGATCGGAGCCGGGGCGGACGACATCGCGTTCTGTCCCAGCGCCGGAGCCGGCTTGGCGTGGTTCCTGCACGGAATCGATTGGAGCGCCGGCGACGAGGTCATCAGCTTCCAGCACGAGTTCCCGAACAACCTCTACGCTCCCAGCCTGCTGGACAGCAAGGGCGTGCGCTTTCGGGCGCTGCCCACGCCTGCCGGTGCCTTGGATGCAGATCGGGTTCTCGACGCCATCAGCCCGCGCGCGCGGCTGGTACTCCTCAGCTCAGTGAACTACTCGAATGGGCTGCGAGCACCTTTGGCTGCACTGGCTCCCGAGCTCCGCCGCAGAGGTGTCTTGCTGTGTGTCGACGCGACGCAATCCGTTGGAGCCTTGAGCTTGGACCTTAGCTCGATGCCCGTTGATTTCCTCGTCGTGCACGGGTACAAGTGGCTGATGGCTCCGGCAGGAGCGGGCTTCGCCTATGTGCCCGCCGCGACGCGGGATTGGCTCGCGCCGAGCATCGTTAGCTGGCGCAGCCACCGGGATTGGCGGGACTTCGAAAGCCTGCACCACGGACGACCTGTCTTGCCCCAAGAGGCGTCGATGTACGAGGGGGGAGTCCAAGCCTTCGCGCCGCTTTTCGCCCTCGAGGCCAGCTTGGATCTGATCCTAGATTGCGGCCAGGAGTCCATTGAACGGCGCGTCTTGGGTCTGGCCCAGCAATGCCGGGACGTCCTGGCCGCACACGGAGGGGTCTTGAGTTCCGGTGCTGACGGGAACGGCGGGTCGCAGATCGTGACCGCTGCGTTCCGCCAGCGCGACAGCGCGTCCCTGCGCCAGCGCCTGGAAGACGGGAGAGTCGTGGTCTCGGTCCGCCAGGGAAATCTGCGGGTCTCGCCCCATTTCTTCAACAACGCTGGGGACTTGGACAGGCTGGCTGGGGCACTTGCGGGTTGAGCGGTCCTGCTCAATCCGCCACCGACAGGTCGCTCGGCCGGTTAACGTTTGCAAACAACCGTGCGTCATCGACCGGCAATTTCGCCCAGCTCACGCACTCCAGGGCGTCGGTAAGCTTCCGCGTGCCGCGGAGCAGCGCGTGCTCCAGAGCCGCTAGCCCAGACTTGGCATAGGCCGCGAACAGCGGCTGCAGCCGCCCGTCTGGGGTCTGAGGAACGATCGCATCCACGCTGGCCGCGCCCGCCGCGCCCAGCAGCTGTTCCACGAGGCCCGCGCTGACGAACGGCATGTCGCAAGCGGCCACAATGCACCACTCTTGCGGACTGTGATGCAGGGCCGCTACGATGCCCGCCAATGGCCCGGCTCGCTTGATTCGATCCGCGATCACGGGCATTCCCAGCACAGCGTAAAGGTCCGGGTCGCCGACCAGCGTGACCGCCGTCACGCGGCTGGCGAGAGCCTCGGCGACGCGCAATGCCATCGCGCGGCCGTTCAGCAAGTGCAGCGCCTTGGGAGAGCCGAAGCGGGAGCTCTGGCCGCCTACCAGAACATAACCCGAGGCCTCGATCACCTGCCGCTCTGATCCCGCTGGCGCCACCCGGGTTGAATCATAGCGGACCGCCCCTGCCGCCGTGCCGGGGATCGCGCGAAAGGGGTTGCAATCCCTTTGGCGAATTGAGAGACTTATGCGCGAATAGGAGGTATCGCACATGTTGCAACGCTACTACCGTTCCAATTTGCCGCTTCATCTGGGATTGGCACTGGCCTTGGTCGGCTTGCTGGGGCTGTCCTGCTCGGGCGAACCTGCGGGTCCGCGCCAAGGTTCGCCAGAATGGCTCGTGCAAGCCGCCATGGACAATCTCGCCATAGGCGACTTCCCGAAGACCGTGGAGCAGCTCACCGAGGCAGCCGGGGCGCCGGGCGAAGCCGGCACCAAGGCCACGCTGTGGCTGGCAGCGATGCGGGCAGGCTTGGCTTACGGCTACGACGAGCTGTCGGACGCCTTCGCCGCCGGCATGGAAGCGAATGACGCCGTGATCGAGGACTTCCAGCCGTTGGTCAGCGAATATCGTCGGCGCACCAAGGTGCATGCGATCGACTTCGCGGAGGACGTTGGCGACCTGGAGAATCTGATTGGCGAGCAACAGACGGTCATGTTCGACTTCCCGCTGCCGGAGGGCAATGCGTCGGTCTCGCCCATGGTGGCGAGTGTCGAGGGTGGCAACAAGGTCGACGCCCGCCAAGGCGCGATGGAGAGCCAGACCTTGACGCGCGGGATCTTCCTGGCAGTCGCGGGCCTGACGGGCAAGGACGTGGCCGATCTCGGCCCGGGGGCCTCCGGCGGGATCGAAGCCGGCGCCGACCGGGTTCGCTTCGGCATCGCCAGAACCCTGCTGGACATCGCGATCATGTTTGACCGCGAGAACATCAACGAGCCCAAAGTGCGCACGTTCGTGGTCGACTTGGCCGACAAGTGGGCCGAGCCCCATCGTGAGAGCGAGGAGCTTGCCGAGCTGATGGAAGATTTCGAGTTCGACCTTGAGAACGAGCGCCGGGACATGTCCGGCAAGCGCAAGATCAAGAAGACGGACTAGGCCGGTCCGGGCCAGATTCGACTCGCGCGGCCGCACTGGACGGCGGTCGTGCCATGATCGCTGTGCCAGCAGGTGGCATGGCGAGTATCCGTCGCAGTCTGCCAGAATGGGGGTGTTTTGCGCGAACTGATTAGCAACGCATTGCTGCGCTCGGTTGGGCTCGGCCTCTTCACCGTCGGGGCGGCCCTGGCGAGCGGCCCCAACATGGTCGTGATCCTTGCCGATGACCTCGGCTTCGGGGATGTGGCCTATCTCAATCCGGAGTCGCGGATCCCCACGCCCAACCTGGATCGCCTGGCCGGCCAGGGCATGGCATTCGTGGATGCCCACACGCCGTCTGGGGTCTGCACGCCGACTCGCTACGGCTTGGTCACGGGTCGGTATGCGTGGCGCACGCGGCTCAAGCGGGGCGTTTTGAACGGCTACGGCGAGCCCTTGCTGGCGCCGGACCGGGAGACGATCGGCACATTCCTCCAAGCGAGGGGCTATCGCACGGCTGTCATCGGCAAGTGGCACTTGGGCTTGGGGTTTGCCAAGGATGCGGCCGGCGAGTTTGACTTCAACGGGCCGATCGACGATGGCCCGCACACCCACGGCTTCGACGACTCGTTCATCATTCCCGCCTCGCTCGACTTCCCGCCGTACGTCTACATTCGCGACGGCAAGATCACGGGCCTGCCTTTGGGCAGCCAGCCCGGCCTGAAGTTCCCGCGCTTCATGCGCGCGGGCGAGCTAGCCAAGGACCTGGATCCGGTCGGCGTGTTGGATCGGCTGGTGAAGGAGTCGGCAGACTTCATCCGGCGCCAGGTCCGTCAGGAGCGCAAGTTCCTGCTGTACATTCCGTTGACGGCGCCCCACAAGCCCGTCTGGCCGGACAAGCGGTTCGTAGGCAAGACCGATCTCGGCCCGTACGGAGACTTCATCGTGCACGTCGATGCGGCGCTCGGCGGCATCGTCAAGGCGATCGACGACGCCGGAATCGGCGACGAGACGCTCGTAGTCTTCACGTCCGACAACGGCTCGTTCATGTACCGCTTGGATGGCATCTCGGAAGAGGACCACACCGATGACGAGACCATCCAAGCGTTTCGGTCGCTCAACCACACGTCCAACTATGTCTTTCGCGGCACCAAGGCGGATATTTGGGAAGCTGGCCACCGGGTGCCGTTTTTCGTGCGCTGGCCTGGCACGGTCGAGCCGGGCTCGATCCAAGCTCGCACCGTATGTATCACGGACGTCTTCGCGACCGTGGCCGAAATCGTCGGCGCGGACCTGCCCGAAGATGTCGCGGAAGACAGCTTCAGCCTGCTGCCGCTGTTGCAGGGCAAGGAGTGGGCCAAGCCGCGCGCGCCCGTGATCCACCATTCCGGCGGCGGGATGTTCGCCATCCGCGACGGCCGCTGGAAGCTGGTGGCGGGGAATGGATCGGGGGGCAGGGAAAAGCCGGCGGGCAAGCCGTTCGAGCGTCCCTACCAGCTGTTCGACCTCGAGATCGACCCGTCGGAGAAACGCAACGTCTACGACGAGCACCCGGTCGTAGCGATGCGCCTGGAACAGGCACTGGAGAGGATCCGGGCTCGCGGGCGCAGTCGCTAGCCGGCGATCTGGATTCGCGGCTCGCGGCGATCAGTCGAGGATCTTGCCCGGGTTGAGTATCCCGTCCGGGTCGAGCGCGGTCTTGATGGCCCGCATCACATCGACTCCCGCCCCGTGCTGTGCCTTCAGGGCGCGCTGCTTGCCGATTCCGACGCCGTGTTCACCCGTGCACGTGCCGCCCACTGCCAGCGCCCGTTCGGTCATGCGGTCATTGACGCGGCTGGCGCGCTCGAACTCGTCCTTGTCGCTGGGATCGATCAAGTAGACGGCGTGGAAATTCCCGTCGCCGACGTGTCCCAGCATCGGTGCGACTAGTCCCGCCTGCTCGATGTCCGCGCTCGCCGCTGCGATGCACTCGGCCAGTTTGGAGAGCGGGACGCAAACGTCGCTGACCCATCCGTACGATCCGGGACGGAGGGCCTTGATGGCGTAGTAGGCGTGGTGGCGGGCGTTCCAGAGCTTTTCCCGCTTCTCCCGTTCCAGCGTCCATTGGAAGTCGCCGCCTCCGTGGTCGGCGGCGATCTCGCCCGCCCGCTCGGCCTGCTCGGCGACGCTGGCCGCGGTGCCGTGGAACTCGAAGAACATCGTGGGGGTCGGCGCGTAGTGCAGGTTCGCGTAGTCGTTCACGGCCCGCATCGAGGCAACGTCCAACAGCTCGCAGCGGGCGACAGGCAGTCCGAACTGGAGGATCTCGATGACCGAGTTCGCGCACTGCTCGATGGTCTCGAAGCTGCACACGGCCGCAGACACGCATTCGGGCAGCGGGTGCAGCCTCAGTTGCACCTCGGTGATGATCCCAAGGGTGCCCTCCGAGCCGAGCAGGAGCTTGGTCAGGTCGTAGCCCGCGGACGACTTGCGGGCGCGCCCCCCGGTCCGCAGCACGCGCCCGTCGGCAAGCACGCACGTGAGGCCGAGGATGTTCTCGCGGATGGTGCCGTACCTGACCGTGGTCGTACCGGACGCGCCGGTGGCGGCCATGCCGCCCACCGAGGCGTCGGCCCCCGGGTCTATGGGTAGCCACAAGCCGTGCTTCTCCAGCCGGTCGTTGAGAGCAAGCCTCCGGATGCCGGCCTGGACGCGGCAGTCGAGGTCGTCCTCCTGCAAGTCGAGGATGGCATCCATGCGCGACAGGTCCAGCGAGATTCCCCCGCTGATCGCTTGGACATGGCCCTCCACTGCTGTGCCGGCGCCGAATGGGATGATCGGCAGTCCGTGCTCGGCACAGATTCTGACGATCGCGGAGACCTCTTCGTTGGACTCCGGAAAAGCCACCGCATCCGGCGCTGCCGGGGGATGGAACGACTCGTCGTGGGAATGGCTCTCGATGTCGTATGAAGAGGTCGAGCACCGGGTGCCGAGCAGCGCAGCGATTCTTTCGTGCGCCTCGCCTTGTCGATTGCTGTGTGCTGGCACGTTAGGCTCTATCGTAGCTGCGTCACCGCGTGGCAAGCATTGGAGCACTTCGGAGTGCTGCGCTCGGCCGGTCCGCACGAGACGGATCTTCGGCCCTGAGCCGCCGCGCATCGCCGGTCCTAGGCAGTCGGGAAAGGCGGCTGCGCCGGCCGGGACGGGTTCTGGATGATCCGCCGGGGATGCTTCGGGCCTGCCTGACTGCTGAAATCCCGCCGAGCCGGTGCAAGGCGCTTGCGGGCCGCTGCCAGCTTGAGATCTGCGAGTTCGAGGCCTAGGGCTCCGAGCGATGCCGGGATGAATTTCTATTTGACATACAGTTGCAAGTTGTGATACTGTCTTGAAGTCGATCTGCACGGATGCGGATTTCTTCCCACAGCTAGGCCCTTTCATGGATTACGGATCATCAACCCATGTCTCCCTGCTTGGCGGGATACTTGCAAGTCAACAAATTTGCATCCATGTTGCAAACCAACTGCGATCTGTACGCTCGGCCCTTTCCCGGCCCGTTTCCTAACAAGTTGGAGGAACGCAATGCACTGCAAACCTGCCCTGCTAGCCCGTTACGAGGGCTTCGGCTCTGTCGCCCGTTGCGGCCACGGGTTCGTTCACGTTCAGGTGGGTCTAACCACGCTGACACTCACCGAGGCCCAGTACCAGCGCTTCGTAGCGCTGCTGACCGACAGCGCCGCGAATTTCGAGAGAGAGCGCCTGTCTGAGACGGACTTGGGCTCCGAGGCGTATGATCGCCAGGCAAGCGAGAGCGGTGATGCAGAGTACCCAGACGTTCTTCCCAACTGACTCCCGCCGGTCCGCGAGTGCCTTTGCCGCAACCGGCCGGCGATCCCACCAAGGTCTCGCTCGCCGCTCGTTTCTTGCCGCCGTCGCCGCACAGGGCGTAGCGTGGGCTGCGCCGTGGTCGGAGTTCCTGGGCAACGGTTCGCTGTCACGCGCCGACGGCGATTCGATTCCGAGCGAGTGGTCGGACGCGCGCAACGTCATCTGGCGATCCGCGGTGCCTGCCTACGGCCAGTCTAGCCCCGTGGTGTCGAGTGGTAAGGCGTTCGCGACCGGCGTTGATGGGCCGAACAAGGAAACCTTGCTAGTCACTGCGTTCGACTTGCAGTCCGGCCAGGCGATCTGGACTCACCGGTCGCCGTCCAGCCAGCGGATCGAGGTCTCCGACATGGTCAGCAAGGGCGCCCCGACGCCTGCCGTCGATGGCCTGGCCGTCTATGCCTTCTTCGAGACCGGGAACCTGCTGGCAATCGATCATGGCGGAAGCCGGATTCGGGAGCGCAGCCTGACCGAAGAGTTCGGAGAATTCGGCGGCCGACATGGGATCGGCAGTTCCCTCCGCCTTTGCCGGGCCGGGGTTCTGGCGCTCGTCGCGCACGACAGGCCATCCTACCTGGTCTGCGTCGACCGTGAGGACGGACGGACCATTTGGAAGAGGGACCGCCCGGAAGGCGTGTCGTGGAGCACCCCCACCGTCGTCACCCACGCCGGTCGGGAGATCGCCTTGGTGAGCGCCGGGGATTCCGTCGAGGCCTATGACACGGAAGACGGATCCCCGCTATGGACGCTGGAGGGCTTGCAGGGCGCCTTCATCGCTTCTCCGACCCCAGTAGGCGGCGGGGCAATTGTCGGATCCAGCAGCAAGGGGCACAACATCGCGATCAAGTTCGGCTCCAACGCCAGCGAGGTTCCGACCGTGGCATGGCGCGCCGCGGAGGCCTCGTCATACTTCAGTTCCCCGCTCGCCCATCGCGGCAAGGTCTACATGGTCAACAAGGCCGGCGTGGCCTTCTGCCTGCGCGAGGATACCGGCGAGGGAGTCTGGCATTCCCGTCTCAGCGGCCAGTGCTGGGCGTCTTCCATCGGTTGCGGCGAGCGAGTCTACTTCTTCGGTGTCGACGGATTGACGGAAGTCGTGTCCGCAGGCGACACGTACGCGCGTGTCTCGGAGAACCGACTGTCCGTCGAAGGCCGCCTCTACGGAGCTGCAATCGTCGAAAGAGGCCTTCTGCTCCGGTATGGCCGCGATCTCGTTCGGATCGGCCTTGCTTGAGAGCCCGAATGGCTTGCTGGCAGCTCCGAGTTCTACCTGTAGCCGCCGGATCGAGCCAAGCTCCTGTGCAAGGTCGCGCAGAGCAGGCTTCCTTGCAGCTGGACGCGCCCGACCGGCGCCTGTCACGCGACCATCATTCCCGCCGCTGAAGAGCCCGATGGCTTCGGCCCGGAGCGGGACCGACCTGGCTAGGCCCGCCCCGCAGGCTAGCTGAATCGATAGACGACAATATTGTGCGCCGGCAGTCGATGCCGGGACTCGACGTCGCAGCCGCTGCGCTCGACATGATCGGAGAGTTCCCGAAGCGTCATGAGTTCGCGGTAGCCGAGGTTCAACTCCTCGGAGAAGGCGCGATAGAAAAGACGGACCGCCAGCCGGTCTCTCGGACACGACGAGATCTGCACCCCTTGCGGCCTCAGAAAGCTGCGGAAAAGCGAGATCAGCGATTGCTTGCCAGGGTCGTCGTAGTGCTCGATCAGGCCCCAGTCGATGCCGACATCGAAGGATCCTGGCGCCTCCATCCGGAAGAAATCCTCTCGGGCGTACTCCATCCTTGCCGGGTCGCGAATGACGTCAATCCATTGCCGCTTGCTTCCTTGAGGGGCTCGTACCCGGGCTCGCTGGGGCGCCTCGGTGAAGCGCTGGTATGCCACGGGATCGCTGTCGATGAGCAATACCCTGCCGCTGTTGCCGTACAGCGCCTGCAACAGTGCCGCTTCCCAGCCAGCCTCGGCTCCGAAATGGACGATGCTCGGATTCGCCGGCAATCTCAGGCGGGAGAATACGCGAAGCTTGCCCTCCAAGTCCAGGATCGCGTCGCGCCGCTGTTGCAGGAAGGAAAGGTACAGCCGCATCAGGCGCCACCCAAGCGAACAGTCGGCATGCCTGTTGACCTGACGCCAGTCCGTGCCAAGCAGCCGCTCGAAATTGGCATTGAAGCGGGACCAGTCCACCTCGCCGGTTGACTCGGCATCGGGCACGCTTGCCGGGTCGAACTGACGCGACAGGGGACCCGCGAGGCGCATAGCGGTACAGTAACACCGAGGCCTTCCCTGCATGCGCTCCGAGGAAATCGACATCGGAGCTGTGCGGGCAGTCAGCTGGGACGTCGACGGCACTCTCTACTCCACTAGCTGGCTAACGGCTCGACTCTGGCTGGCAGTCCTGTCCGCTTCCCTCGATGGAAAAGCGAATGCCGCGTGGAGAGCGGTGGCGGCGATGCGCAGGTTTCGCAAGCGCATGGAACGGGTCCGCGCGAACGGCGGGCGCCTCGACACCGACGATGCCAGCATCGAGGAGCGCGTGGCCCTCGAGCAGGCTTGGCTGTCGCCTGAAATCGCGGCGCTGGGAGCCCGACCGGGGGTCTCATCAGCCCTGCGCGCATTCAGGGCGCGATTCGAATCGCAAGTCGTTCTGTCGGATTTCGAGCCCGCGCACAAGCTCGCAAGCCTTGGTCTGCTGGACTGCTTCGACGCGATCTATTCCGGAGAGCGACTCGGCTATCTCAAGCCGAGCCCCGAGCCGTTCAGGCGCATCCTTCGCGATCTCGACCTGCGGCCCGAGAGCCTATTGCATATCGGAGACCGTCCGGAAACCGACGGAGCCGGAGCCGCAGCCGCTGGATGCAGGATCCTCGTACTGGGACAGGACTTCCACTCCTTCGCGGGACTGGAGTCGATGCTGGCTCCAAGGGCGGCCGGAGCAAGGCAGTGAGATTGCACTCGCCAGCCGCGCGAATTGTCGTTCTAGGCGCCGCGGGGAACGCTTGGCTGACGGTTCGACACAGATCCGTCTCCCTCGGAGGACTCCCACAATCGGGGGTAGAGCGGCAAGAACTTGAACTGGGAATCCAGTCCGACCCCGCTTCCTCGGGGCAGGCGCTCCCGGAGCCCGTGCAACCCGACCCTCTCGAGCCGCACCGCCCCTAGGCGTCCGCTCGACCGCTTGGCAAGATACTCACTGTTCACGTCGCCGAGTAATTCGTCGAACCGCTCCGCCAACCCCTCCACAGGGCCTGGATCCTTCTGGCCGGGGTAGACAACGACAAGCCGGTAGTGTGGCAGGCCATCGACCGGCTGCAGCGACGGAAAGCAGGTCAGCGCGTGGTCGCCAGTCAAGTCGGGAAACGACCGCCGGAGGCGCTCGTAAGCAAGAAGTGCCTGAGCCTCGGTCAGCTTTTCCCCCGTGAAGGAGTACCCGAGGCCTCGGCGGCGGAGAAACCGGAGGTCGGGCAAGTCGCTGACGAACCGTTCAACTCTGAACAAGTCGCCGGTGCAATAGCGCCGCAGGCCGTGCGCGTTGCTGACCACGAGTTCGTAGACGCAACCCACAGAGAGCTCGTCGGGCGCCATGAGCCGGTCCGGGGCCCGGGGTACGCCAGCCTCCAGGAACTCGCAGCAGACGCCGGGGGCTAATGGCAGGAACGATGGATCGCCGAGCCGGAAGTCGGGAATCGTCTCGACCGTCTCGGTCGACATGGAGTACATCGGCACGCGGCGGAAGCGAGAGGTGGGCAAGCGCAACTCGAGCCGGTCGAGAAACGGCGCGAGATATCCGCCGGTCCAGCAGATATACGCGCGGGTCGCCGGAGCCCATACCTCGATTGGCAGAAACGTCGGGCTCTCCGCGATCCTCTTCAGGCGCTGCGCGTAACCGTCGGATGCGATGCGGCGGGTTGCGGCGGCCAGCGACGGATCCATCTTGCCCGGGGTTCGGACGCAATCCCGCACCAAGGCGCTGCACCGCGTCCAGTCGTCCTCCAGGGTGTCGAAGAAGATCGACATCGTGGACGGGTTGGTGCTGTAGAGCACTCCCGGGTTGGAAACCGCCAGCACCCACAGCCGGACGGACTCCAGGCCGTAGGCATCGTGCAACGTGCGCAGGGGCTCCCAGCCGTGCATCCGGTACGGGGCCTGCAGCGTTGCAAGGTAGGACGGCCTGCCCGCCTCGCTGAGCAGCAGGCTGCTCAGCGAGCCGTCAGGTTGGACCGGACCGAACACGTACATGCTCGTGCGGCGAACTCCCAGCATCCGGAACGCCCGCATGAACGAATCGACAAACACCCAGCGCACTGCGGCGACCCGTCGACGGCTATAGGCGAGCAGCTTTGGCCCGCCCCTCGTTCCCGACGTGCTTGCAATTCGCCGTGGATCGTTTGCCGGATCCACCGTCGGCACTTCTGTCGTCAACTCCGTCTCGTGGACGATCCCGTAACGGCGTCGCAGCCTCGACCACAGCAACCGGTGATGTCGTGCTCGCATACGGTGCAGGATCTCCGCCAGCGCACCCGCCGCTCGCAGGACAACGCCGATCATGAATCGCACGGCATCGTTGTATACGGCGCGCATCAGAGCCCTCGTGATGCTGCTCGGACGGTGCTTAGGTAGTGGTCCTGAATGGCTGCAACATCTTCCGGCCAGAGAAGGGCAGGGTCGTACGTGATCGTCATCCAGGTCCGGTCGCCCAAGGACACGGCCGCAAAGATCAAGGCGTGGCGCCGGTGCATCGCGCCCAGCACGCCAAGCTCCTGCAGTCCTGCGAAGACCGAATCGTCCTGCCCGGGCCACTTTTGGACGTGGCTGAACGCAGCGGATCCCATATCCGCCCACGGGCGGTTCAAGTAGGCGCGGACGAGCGGGGCACTGAATCGCAATGGAATCCCGCTCAGAAGCGTTCGCTGGGGCACGATCCATTCGCCACGCTCCCGGGCGAGATTGATCTGTGATCGAACGGCGCGGCACTTATCCGTGATGTCCAGCCCGTCTGCATAGTCCCGACGTACCCGAATGCGGCTCGAGGCGTTGCCGAAACCCTCGAATGCATCTCGACGAATGTTGACCGGCAGCCAGATGCCTACCCTCCGGCCGTTGTCGCCTTGGATCCGGTTCCACTCTTGGAGCGTCTCCAATGCGGCGACTACCAGGACATCGTTGAGCGTGAAGCCACATGCCGCCAAGGAGATTCCGGCGAGCTCGCCGTGCGAAAAAGAGTAAGTAGTCCAGCGTCTCGCGCTGGATGCCTCCCCGGGATGGGTCCACACAGGGGCGCAACGATCCCATACCGGATTCCGCTTGGCGCCGGGCGGCGCTTCCGCAAGCGAAGGCGGCACCACTGCAGCCGGCTCAGAGCAGGGCCGGTCCAGATCCGAGGCGACTCGCAGCTGGTGTCGAATCCATGCCAGGACGCTTAGCAGGTCCGCCACGCAATGGTGGACCTTGGTGACGAGCCAGCCGGTACCGGTGTCTACATCGCCGACCCATGCTTGGCGGACCGGTGGACCGCTCGCGAGATCGAACGGCGTCTGAAGGAACCGCTCGATGAGATCCTTGCGATCTCCCTGCCGGAGCGAGCGAAACTCCGGTTCGAGGGACTCTGGGCCCAGTCGAGACCAGCGGCCGTCAACCACCCTGCATCCCGTCGTCGGATAGAGGTTTCGCGCGCTGCGCGCTCCGCGTGCGAGGTCGTTCGCGTCGATCTCACGGTCGAGATGAAGCAGCACTGCGAAATCGAGCGGCCGGACCTCGCTGTCCATGACCAGGCTGACGAGGTCAAGCGTGCTGAGAGCGGGATTGGGCATCGGGGACCGCTGACGCTCGGTCCTTTCGGATGTCCCGCCTCGGAATCAGCGCGCTGGCACCGGAAGGCGCCGACTCGACAAACGGAAGCAGCTCGATCCAACCAAGGTGCGGGCGCATGTGGTGTGTTCGGTGCATCGACAGGCCGAACGAGAACCAGTACATCAGCCGGCCGTAGTAATTGTGCGAGCGCGATTCCGGGCTTCCGGTCGAGAAGCCCTCGTGCGTCTTGAACGCGAACGGGTACCACAGCAGCAACGAAACGATCACCAGCAAGGGAAGCATGCCGGATACCAGCCTTTCCGGGCCCACCAAGAGGAGGATGGGGAGATAGACCAGTGCGATGCCCAGATAGTTCAGGAGCAACTCGCGTACGTGAGTGCCATCGACATTTTCCCGATTGCGCAACCACAGGAGCCAGTGGTGAGGCATCGCCACCGCCCTCAGCGGAAGTTCCCATTCACGGTCCGCGGCTGGCTTGACGAAATGGTCCGGGTCCCGGCTCTGCTCGTTCGTGAAGCGGTGGTGCAGGAGATGGGTCTTGCGGAAGTTGGTGAACGGCACCATGCACGGGAGCAGCGCGAAACGGCCCCACCAGAGGTTGGCAGCGCGTGTCCGGCCCATCAACCCGTGCACCGCCTCGTGGGCCATCACTGTGCCCACAAATGCCAGGTAGGAGCGGACGAGCACGTCGGCCACATAGGCCCAGCCGTTAGATGGCACGAGGACCAGCCCGCCCAGGCTTCCGCCGACGACGGCGCACACCACGCACCTGCTGAGCAGGTGAAGGCCGGGGCGCTTCCAGAGCCTCGAGCGCTGTCGCGGAGTTCCTGGGACTTCTATTGCCGAATCTGCGGGCATTCTGATCGCGGTAGGGGCTGGCCTAAATTCTTGCGCGTGTTTCAAATTGCAGTGAAGGCTCTCTCGGCCCATGCAGGGCGGCGGTCCCGGGATGACGCTACCCAAGCGCCGGACCAGCGTTGGCCTCAGTATAAGGGACGGATTTCCTCCACTAGGAGCCAGTGTGCTGGCTAAGTCCCGGGCCTCCTTGCGCTTCCGAGCGAACGACCCTACAGGCTTCCAGCCGGTGCGGCGCGCGGAACGATCCGGGCCGCGGTGAGGCGTACCCCTGCGGGGCTTGCGGCCTAGGGGCAGATCGCGACGTCAATGCCGCGACAAACATCTTGGCGGCCGGGGTTCTCACCGCCAGAGCGTCGACGTGGGTCGTCAGGCCGTGCGTTGCTCCAGAACCGCATGCGAGAACCGTATGCGAGGGTTGCTCGAATGGCCACTTTCGTATATGAGCCCCCTGTGATAGCCTAGCGCCGTCAGCAATGAAAAAGCACGACTTCTCACTCCGCCAGCTTCAGTACGTCGTGGCCGTCGCGGACACGAAGAGCTTTCGCCAGGCGGCCAAGCGCTGCGACGTGTCGCAGAGGTCGCTGAGTGCGCAGGTTGCAAAGGTTGAAGCCGCACTGAGAGTGCAGTTGTTCGAGCGTGATCGTCGAAGGGTGTTGATCACAGAGGGAGGATCCGAGCTGATCGAATGCATGCGGAACGTGCTGGTTGACGCGGACGATGTCAGCATTGCCGCACGGCGCTTGCTGGAACCTCTAGCGGGTACGCTGCGAATCGGCGTAATTCCCACCATCGGACCCTACCTCCTCCCCACCGTAGCTGCGAAGCTGCGCCAGGAGCTTCCGCTATTGACACTAGCTTGGCTGGAGGAGAAGACCGAGACACTCGTTCGCCAGATTCGTCATGGAAGTCTCGACGGTGCGTTTCTTGCTTTGGAATCAGACATCGGGGACGTCACCTACGAGACCATTGCGCAGGATCCGTTCGTGCTTGCAGTGCCGCCGTGTCACCGCCTTGGAACCTCGTCAACGCCCGTACCCCTGAGATCCCTACAGGGCGAAAGCCTCCTTCTGCTTGACGAAGGGCACTGCTTGCGCGATCAGGTGATCGAATACTGTAGCGGAGTTGACGTTGATGAACTCGGCTTTCGGTCGACGAGTTTGCCGACGCTGGTGCAGATGGCGTCCGCCAACATGGGTATCACCTTGCTGCCACTCATCGCGGTGCCTGCCGAGACACATCGGTCTGACCTCGTGACGCGTCCAATCGAGCCACCGACGCCACACCGGACCATCATCCTCGCTTGGCGGCAGCAATCGGCTCTCGCAGTGGCCATGCAGAAGATCTCCCAGACCGCGCGGCTTGCGGTCCAGAACCGACCCACCGCGGACCAGCCCGCAGTGTCCTGACTACGGGCCGTACGTTCTGGACAAGGCGCCAAGGCCGTCGAGCATCAGACACGGGGCGCTGCCGTGATCCTGACTCTTCGGTAGTCGGACACCCTGAATCGATGCGTGCGATCCAGGATCTGGGCGACAGACTGAACGGCCGAAACGCTTCGCTGGGGCTGGCAGCGGGCCCGATTCTGACCTGAGCTAAGATGGCAGGCCGCATGGACTACGCACGAATGTTCTCGCTTCAGGGGCGCACCGCGCTGATCGCCGGCGCTAGCCGGGGCATCGGCTTGGCGATCGCCAAGGCCGCCGCCGCGCAAGGTGCGGACACAGTGCTGGCTGCTCGCTCGACAGACGTTTTAGAAGACCAAGTCCAAGCCCTGCGCGCGGCCGGCCTGTCTGCTGGGGCCGTCCGGCTCGACGTCACAGATACCGAGTCCATCGAATCGGCCGCGGCCGCCTGCGGGGACGTGGACATCTTGGTCAATGTTGCCGGCACGAACATCCGCAAGCGCTTTCAGGACTACTCCCCGGAGGAGTACGAGCGGATCATGCAGACGAATCTGCACGGTATCGTGCATCTCACCAAGGTGGTCGGGGCACGGATGGTCGAGCGCGGGCGCGGCGGCAAGATCGTGCACATCGGCAGTCTCATGTCCGTGTTGGGACTGCCGTACCTGTCGGTCTACGCGATGACCAAGAGCGCCCTGGCCGGCCTGACACGGGTACTGGCCGCGGAATGGGCGCACGCTGACATTCAGGTCAATTGCATCGCGCCGGGCTTCATCCTCACCGATCTCAATCGCGACATGTGGCAGCCCGAGCACATGCAGAGGTGGCTCGCGGGAGTGCAGCCGAATCCCCGCCTCGGCACGCCGGACGATATCGCGGGACTGGCTGTCTTTCTGGCCAGCCCGGCCAGCGACTACATCACGGGCCAAGTGATTGCCTCCGATGGCGGCTACACGACCACGGCGAAGTGGCCGTTCGAGCCGAGCCTCTGAGCCCTTGCACGCACGTCGGCAGGGCTGGACCGGCTATAACGTCTCGCCGCGGACTAGGTCCTCACGGGTCTCTCGCTCGCGCACGATGCGGAAGGCCTCGCCGTCCACCAGCACTTCCGCAGCCCGCGGCCGGGAGTTGTAGTTCGACGCCTGCACGAAGCCGTAGGCACCAGCGGTGGCGATCGCCAGCAAGTCGCCGGCGGAGCAGGCCGGGAGTTCGCGCCCGGTGGCGAAAAAGTCGCCGCTCTCGCAGACCGGTCCGACAACATCGCATAAGAGCCGGGACCCACCGCTGTCGACCACCGGCAGGATCTCGTGGTGGGCACTGTAAAGTGCTGGACGGAGGAGGTCGTTCATGGCCCCGTCCACAACCAGAAATGTCTTGCGATCGGCTTGCTTGTACACCAAGACCGAGGTAAGCAAGGCGCCGGCCTGTCCCACGATGGACCGCCCGGGCTCGAGGCCCAGCGCGAACCGGCTGCCCGCGAAAGCCGAAGACAGCATCCGGCAATAGCCTGCGATCGATGCGCTGGGCTGGCCCCGCTCGTACCCGACCGCGAGGCCGCCGCCTAGGTTGATTCCCTCAATTGGCAAACCGCGCACGCGCAGGCGGTCCGCCAAGCCCAGCATCTGGCGCAGCACCTCTTCGAATACGCTCGTGTCGAAGATCTGCGAGCCGATGTGACAGCTGATGCCTGTGAATTCCAGCGGGGACCACTTGGCGGCCTCGCCATAGAGCGATTCGGCGGCCTCCAGGCCGATCCCGAACTTGTGCTCGCTGAGCCCCGTCGAGATATACGGATGAGTCTTCGCGTCGATGTTTGGGTTTACCCGCAGTGCCACGGCCGGCCTGGCCCCGATGCGCTGCGCGACCTCGCGCAGGATGTCCAGTTCTTGCTCCGACTCGCAGTTGAACGCGCCGATGCCCCGCTCGAGTGCGTACTCGAGTTCGGTTACCGTCTTGCCGACGCCTGAATAGACCACTGTGGAGGGATCCCCACCCGCACGCAGCACTCGGTAGAGCTCCCCTCCGGAGACGATGTCGAATCCAGCGCCCTCGCCCGCTAGCAGTGCCAGCACGGCCAATGACGAGTTGGCCTTGACCGCGTAGTGGATTCGGTGCGGCACGTCGGACAGGGCGCGTTCATAGGCGCGGTAGTTTTCCCGGATGGCGCTGGCCGAATAGACGTAGGTGGGCGTACCGGCTGCTTGTGCGATGGCGCTCAGGGCCGCGTCCTCGCAGTAGAGCTGGCTGTCCCGGTAGTGGAACTCCTGAAGGGGCATGGCTGGGCGTCCTCCGCAGGCCTCACCCTGTCACGCGAACGACGATCGCCGTCCTGTCGTCGGACTGTGGCGTGCGCGAGCTGAAGAGGCCGACATCGGCGAAGATGCGCTGCAGGACCGTGTCGGCAGACTCCTCGCGATTGGTGTCGAGGATCTTCAGCAGGCGCCTCTCGCCATACTCCTCGTCACGTTCGTCAAGGCTCTCGGTGAAGCCGTCCGACACGCTCACCACCAAGTCACCCGGCTGCAGGGCCAGCTTCACGTCTTCATAACTTGCCTCCCGGAACAGGCCCAGCGGGATGCCGGACAGCTCTACGCGCGACAGCTTGCCGTTGCGGTAGACGTACGGGTACGGCAGGCCCGCCCCGGACAGCACGAGCAGTCGCTCGCCGGGATGCCACTTGGCATACGTGGCCGCCAGGAAAGTGGCCCCCGCTCCGCGATCCACCAGTGCCTCGTTGACCCTCCGCAGCGTCTCGCCTGGCGACAGGCTAGTGTGGGCGGCCGAGCGTAGCAGGCCGCTCGCCAAAGCAGCGTAGAGGGCAGCTGCGGCACCCTTGCCGCTGACGTCGCCATTGAGGATGCCGATCGTGCCGTCATGCTGGTAGAAATCGTAGAAATCGCCTGACACCACCGACGCCGGATCGTTTCTCGCGGCAATGTCGAGCCCTTTGGCGCACAAGCGCCCGTCCGGCAGCAGGTGGCTCTGCAGGGCGCGGGCGGCGGCTAGGTCGCCAGCCAGCCGCGCTTCGTTACGCTCCTTTTCCTCGTACAGGCGTGCGTTCTCGATGGTCGCCGCCACCTGCGGTACCAGCAGCATCAGCATGGCCAGATCGTCCTTGCTGAACCGGGACGGAGTCAGGCTCTCCAGATCCAGCACGCCGATGACGTTTCCCTTAAGCATCAGGGGCACCGCAACTTCTGAGCGGATGCCAGCCAGCAACTCGATGTAGCGCGGATCTGTCGACGTGTCCGCTACCAGCACGGCCTGCCCTGAGACCGCCGCAGTACCTACCAAGCCATCGCCGAAAGGGATGTCCCGCCAGCGGACCCGCTCTTGGAGCTTGACCCCGAAATAGTGCCGCAGCAGCGGGCGCTGGGGATCCTTGAGGTACAGGGCCAGCGCGTCGTAGGGGATCAGGTCGTGCACGATGCCAGCAACCTTCTCCAACAGATCGTTCAGGTTCAGAATGCTCGAATACTCTTGAGCGATCTTGTGCAGCGTTTCCAGCGTCGATCGATGCTTTTCTTGCGCGTGGTATAGCTGGGCGATGTCAATCGCGAGCGAGAACCGAGACGCCACCAGTTCCAGCAGGTCCGAGACGCGACGATCGAAAGCGTTCGGGTCCGCCGATTGCAGGTCTAGCACTGCGACAACGTGATCGCGAGCGACCAGGGGCACGGCCAACTCGCTGCGCACACAGTCGACCGCCCGCAGGTAGGCCGGATCGAGATCGACGTCATCCACGAGAACTGTCGCCTTGGTCACCACCGCCCGGCCGGTCAGGCCGGAGCCGAGCGGGACGCGCAGCGACTGCGCCACTTCGTCGGGAAACCCGACGGAATGGGCGATGCGCAGGTGCCCGTCTTCGGTGGGGAGCAGCAACGCGTACAGTTCGTAGTCGACGATCTTCTTGACGAGTTTCGACAGCTCGACGAGCAGGGCGTCGAGGTCCAGCGAGTTCGCCGCCGCAGCTTCCGACGCCTGCAGCAGGATCGCGATCCCGTCGGTGCTTTCTCCGCTCGCGCCGAGAGACGCGGATGGCGTGGTCGTCGTAGCCATGGTCGCGCCTGGCATGCCCGGGGCAGAAGTGTCTTGGTCGCGGTGGGAAGCGCCGGGAGGGTGGGCTGACCGGCGGCGCTGCCGGACTTACCTCAGATTAGCCTAATCGGCTGCGACCGCAAGGGTTTGGGCCCGCGAGAAGCTGCCTGCCGCGTCATGCCGGCGAGACCCCCGCAAACTCCAATGCGCGGCTAGACTCCACCCGCGACGCTCCCGCCGCCAGCAGCGATTGCGCTGCAGACACTGTCTCGATCCCGCCAGACCCGACCACGTCCAAGTCGTTTCCGAGCGTCTGGCGCATCAGTTCGATGTGGCGCGGCTCCGTCGGCTGGGCACAGATTCCGGTGGCGCTGGCGGCCGCGGCCGCCCCCGCCAGCTTCGTTACGACACACGCTTCGACCCCTTGGCGCTTGCTTAGCAGCGGCAACTCCAGGATCACGTTCAGGCTCGCGTGGCGGCATTCGGCGACTTGCGCCACAGCCCGGATGTCGATGAAGGCCGCGTCCAGGTCACCGGCCCGCAGGGCTCCGATATCGGCGACCATCCAAAGCTCGTGCACCCCCAGCCGCAGCAGCAGCTCGGCCTCCGCGCACTTGGCCGGAGTGAGCGTCGCGCCATGCGGATAGCCCACGTATGAAGCCACCCGCGACCGGGCGCCGGCCAGCATGCGCACTGCCAGCGCAGCCCATCTCGGCTGCACGCACACGGAGCGGAACTGCGCTCGCCGGGCTGCCTCCAAGAAGCGCTCCACTTCCGGCTGCGTCACGTCGGGTCGCGGCAGCGACAGGTCGAGCGCGCGGGCCAGCCCATTGGCGAGCGCCACTTCCGGCGCGGAATCGGCGGGGACGCCGCAGGCGCAGGTGTGACCGCTTTCCGCGCCGGAAACCGCCAGCGCGATCTCGCGCGCCAGCTCGGCTCGTTCTGCGTCGGTCATAGGCCGCCCCCTCCCCCATTGTCACCGCCCATTCGGCGGCGGTGCAAGGCGGATCGAATCCGGCTGCGACAGGGCGGCACGGGGATCCGCCCGAAAAATCATTTGCAAACCGCGCTGCCATCTGCTTCAATAACCGACAGACAGGCGCTTGGCTTGGCCGCGCGGCGTGTCGCGGGCCAGTTGGGCATGCGGTGGACCGCACGTGGACAAGCGACTCAAGCAGCTCATCAAGCGTCTGGGGCATGCGATTGACGAATCTCTATCCGAATCGGAAGCAATCGCCGAGGTGATCGGCGAAATCAAGAAAGAAGGTTACGACGTGCTGCTGGTGCTTGAAGCGACTGTCGGCTTCAGCCAGAGGAACGCCAAGAACGGTGATTCCGCGGTCGATCAGGCCGCACCGAAGGATCTTGACTCTAGCCTCACGCCTCAAGACCAGCAGTTCCTAAAGGCCTTGAGCATCACCCTTGAGAAGTGAGGCGAAATATATATCGCTACATCGTTGACGGAGCTTAGCTTGTTTGCGGGATTGAGTTCGTTCACCGGACTGCCAGTGCAGATCGCGCTCGGCATCTGTTGCCATTTGCCTTGAAGAGAGTTTCGCGCAGGGAGATCCGAGTTGCCGGAACGAAGACGGTTTGCCGTATTCATTGACTACGACAACATCGCGATCGGCATCAAGGCCTCGCGGAACCGCAACTTCCGGTACGAGGTTGTCCTGAACTGGATCCGCTCCCGCGGCGAAGTGCTCACGCAGGTGGCCTACGGCAGTTGGAGCAGCCATGCCGACGCTAGGCAGATCCAGAGCAGGCTGGCCGCGCAGGGCGTGCGCATGGAACATCTCGAGACCGTCCCGAGCGGCGGCAAGAACGGAGCCGATATCGCCCTGGCGCTCGAGGCGCTGGAATTGGTGTTCACGCAAGAGCACATCGATGCCTTCTGCATCGTCAGCGGCGACAGCGACTTCCTGCCTCTGATCCACAAGCTCAAGCGTTACAACAAGCGGGTCTACATCTGCGCCAGTCAGGACACGATCAGCGCCAACCTGCGGCGCAACTGCAACGAGTTCGTCAGCTACGAAGAGCTCTTGCTCGCCCCGGGGGGGCCCAAGCGGGATGGCTCTGGCCCCAAGGCGCCGGCTCGGCGCAAGCAGCGCCACGACCCGCTCGAAGAGGCGTTCCCGTATGTCAAGGATGCGATCCGAGACATGGACCGTCGCGGCGAGACTCCGTTCATGAACGAACTCTCCGAATACATCGCCTATCGGGAGCCCGACCTGGATCCGCGAAACTTCGGCTGTGACAACTTCAAGGATCTGATCTACGGGATGTTGGAATCCGGCCATCTCTGGCGGAAGCAGATCGCCCCGCACATGTTTTGCGTGGCGATATCGGACCGGGATGACGCCCCGCAGACGCGGCAGTTCGAGCGATCGCGGCGAGACGACCGGCCGCGCGAGAGCCAGACACGGCGAGAGTTCGATGCGCCGCGGGGGTCCGCACGCTCCGCTGCCTCGGGAGGTCGCTCCGGTGCGTCAGCGAGCCTCGGCCGAGCGGGTGAGTCTGGGCGGACGAGCCGGCCGGATGCAGCCGAGACCGCGGTGAGGCTGCCTCAAGGAGACTCCCTTGAGACAGTGGTGTCGGTACTGGAGGCCGCAATTGAGCGCATCGAGAACGACGGGCATGTGGCAGACATCGGGCTGCTGTATGAGACAGCGCTGCGGATTGACCCCAAATTGAGGTCGTACGGCGTGCGCCGGACGGCCTTCCAGCCGTTGCTTGAGCGGATCGCCGGCGATGGCTTGTTTACGCTGTCCGAGGCCGACGGCCGAATCGTGGTCGCGACTTCACGGCGGGACGAAGCAGCGCCTGCCGCTGCGAGCTTGCCCGCCGGGCCCGATGCGGCCGGGGCAGCGCCGGCAGAGGCGAAGGCGGCAACCCCGAAGGCCGCCGCTCGGGCGCGAGCACCGGTGCCGAGCGTTGATTTGGAATTCAAGGTCGGGGGACCGGTAGCCGATGCGCTCGCGCTGATCGTGCCAGTGTTGCGGGCGAACGAGGACCTGGCTGGCCCGGGCCTGAGTCGCGATGAACTCAAGGATGCAGTGCTGCAGTTCCAGCCCGGCTTCAAGTGCACGAACTACGGCTTGAAGACCTACCGAGACCTGTTCGCCCGTGCGCGCAACGAGGGCTTGCTGGAGACTCGCGACGAAGGCGGCCGCGGGACGCGCTACTTCGGCACCGCTCGGCTGGCGGGAGTGTCTCTGGCCGAGGGCTAGTCGCGATTATCGTAGTAGTGGGCGCCGGAGCCTGGCGCGCCACCTACAGCGTCTGCGTGACCTTCGAGAGCATTCGAGGTCGATCGGGGTTGAGGCCCTTGCTTTCGGACAGGTGGCAGGCGAACAATTGTGCCGGGACGATCATCGGGATCACCGAGAGCAGGTCGCGGGGAAGGTCGGGGCTGGAAGGCGGGATCTCGGCCACTTCGATCCCGTGCCCGCTGGGCAGTGCCCGCACCGTCCCGGGCGGGCCGAAGCAGACGGTCTCGGCCTGGCTGGCTTGGAGTCGGGACAGCAAGGCCTCAGTCTGTTCGAAGGTTGGGCCTACAGGGCTGAACGCGAAGATCGGGAACCGCTCTTCGACTATGGCGATGGGCCCATGCGCAAAGTCGGCCCCCGAAAATCCCGTCGCCACAACATAGCACGTCTCCATCAGCTTGAGCGCGAACTCGAAGCCGTTGGCTTGGTTGAAGCCGCGGCCGATCACCACGGCGTGTGACATGTCGCGAAAGCCGTCTGCGAGTCTTTGCACCGAGCGCTCGCCGTCGAGCTGGGCCGCCACGGCACTCGGAATCTTCTTCAGGTCGTCCGCGCCGATCTTCGCGCCGAGAGCGCGGGCCAGCCAGTACAGCATGGCCAATTGGGCCGTGTAGGTCTTAGTTGCCGCGACGCTCTTCTCCTTGCCGGCTTGGGTGGCGAGCACCTCGTCCGCCAGTCGAGCCAGCGTACTCTCCGTTTCGTTCGTGATACCGATGCAGAAAGCTCCCAGCGATTTGGCCGATTCGACGTAGCCGTTGATGTCGGTCGATTCGCCCGACTGCGAAATGCCGATCACCAGAGTGCCCGGCGGCAGCGATAGCCGGCGGTACAGCGTAGCCACGGACGGCGCGGCCAGCAGGGTTGGCAGGCCGAGTGTGATCTCGAACAGGTAGCGCCCGAAGATCGCTGCGTGATCGGACGTGCCGCGGGCCACGATTACGGCAAAATCGGGCCGATCTCGCGAGAATCGTTGGGCGAGGCGCTCAAGAGCGTCCGGCGGGCTGGCCAGAATGCGATCCAGGACGGCAGGCTGCTGCCGGATCTCCTCGAGCATCATCGACATAGGCGCGTTCGCGAGCTGGCCGAAGCGGGCCGGCGCCGTCGCCGGGGAGCAGCCTGGCCGCAGATGGTACAGGCTACGCCCTAGACGTGGCAGGTCGCCATGCCGCGCTTGACCAAGTACTTCTGATGGTAATCCTCGGCGAGGTAGAAGGAGTGGCTGCGTTCGATCGCGGTTGCGATCGGACGCTTGTGTCGGCCGCTCTTCTCCAGTCTCCGCTTCGACTCCTCGGCCGCCGCAATCTGATCCTCGTGTTCGCAGAAGATTACCGAGCGGTACTGGTAGCCGAGGTCGGGGCCTTGCCGATTGACTTGGGTCGGATCGTGGCACGACCAGAAGGTCTCTAGCAGCGTTTCGTAGCTGACGCGACGTTCGTCGAACTCGACGCGGACCACTTCGGTGTGTCCAGTGCTTCCCGTGCACACGTCCCGATACGACGGGTCGGCCAAGTGGCCGCCCGCATAGCCGACGCAGGTGGACGTTACGCCCGGCACGTTGCCGAAAGCGACCTCCACTCCCCAGAAGCAGCCGGCTCCGAAAGTTGCGGTCTCCACGTTCGATCTAGCTCCTTGCCCCGGTCAGCCTCCGGATTCAGTCCTTCAGGACGCTCAAGTGCTCCTTGTAGATGGATCGGGCTGCGATGAAGTCCGCATGGTCGAGGCGCAGTTCCTTGCTGATTGCCCGGATCTCGTTGTCTTCCTTGACGCTGATGGAGTGGTCCGAGGACGACACAGCGAACAGGCAGTGCAGCAGAGCCTGCTTCTGGGGACGCGTCGCGACCCGGTTGAATTCTTGGGTGACGACGAAGTTCTCGGTGGCTCCGAACAGCTTGTGCTGCCCCTTCGCGATCTGCACCACCAGCACCGCTTGCTCTTCGGGCAGGCCGCCCACGCGCTCCACGATGCGCTCCATCTCGGCGATCTCTTCCGCGCTGATGTCGAAATCGGCGTTGGCCACCCGGCCAAGGATAAAGGCGAATGCGGCGATGTACTTCGCCTGCTCTTCGGGCAGCCTGTCGATGGCTTGGCTGATCCGCTGCACCGTATCGGAGTCGCGCGCGGACTGGGACTGACGCCTTGGCGCCTGTCGGAAGAAGTCTAGGATGGCCATCGCAGGGTGTCCGCCCGCCAGCGTCCGGCCGGAGCGTTTAATCAGCTTACCAATCTCGGCGCTCGCCGCTCGTCCGGCGCACTCTCCGGTAGCGCCCTGCGGCGAGCCTGGCTAGCGCCGTCTGCGGCGGGGCCCGGTCTTCGCGAGTGCCGCTTGGATCGCCTGCTCGGCCAGCGGGGCCATGACCTTGTAGCCCGCGGTATTCGGGTGCAGGCCGTCGTCGGCGAGATCTTGGCGCAGCCGGCCTGCCTCGTCGACCATCGCATCGTGGTAGTTGAGGTAGCCCCAGCCCTTGGACTCGCACAGCGCCGCCAGCCATTGATTCAGTTGCAGGATGCGCGTCGGATCCCGATAGGGCGTGCGCAGAAAGCGTGGGTTCGCGTCCTTGTGATAGTCGCTCACCGGCAGAATGGACGCCATTACCGGGACGATTCCGGCCGCCTCGGCCAGCAGGCCGATGGCCTCCAGATTGTGTCGGATGGTGGCGTCGGGCACGCCTCGCGCCAGGTCGTTCGTGCCGGCTAGCAGCACCATTACGCTCGGCTGGAGATCGATCACGTCGGGCTTGGTGCGGCCCAGCATCTGGCCCGTGATCTGCCCGCTGATTCCGCGATTGAGGTACTGCTTGCCCGCGAAATACTGGTTCAGCCGCCAGCCGTCGGTGATCGAGTTGCCCAAGAACACAACTCTCGGATCGCTGGTCTCGACGGATCCGACCATGCGATTGGCATCCGCATACCTGCGCAGGTTGTCGCGGTCGGAGCCGAGCACCTGTTGCTCCCGCAATGCCAGCGTGGCCCGGAAATGGGCCTCGAGCTTCTGGATGCCCTCGCGCAGCTCGGACAGCTGGCGCCCGATGTCCTCGGAGAATTCGGCCGACTTCGGCAGCGTGTCCGAAAGCTGCAGGTAGGCCTTGGCGTTCGTCAGCATCTGGTACAGCACGCCGGTGTGATCGCGGCTGGGAGTGGTGCGCAGCGTATTCACGCCTTGCCGGAAGTTCTCCTGCAGGGGCGCTCCGGCCCGGGAGAGCTCTGGAATCACGATGCGCGTCGCTTCCAGCAGGTCTGAGATGCGATCCATCACCTCCGCTGCTTCACTGCCGCTGAGCCGGTCGGAGGGCTGGCCCCAAGCCGGTGGGGGCGCCAGGAGCGCCAGAACCGCGACGAAGTAGAGAACGAATCGCTGCATGGGTCTCAGTCTACTGAGTTTAGTCGGGGAACGAGCTCGCGGTAGACGGCGTCAGCGGACCAGGCCTTCATCGACGCGCTGGGCTCGGCAGCCCGTTTGTATGTGATCGCCGCGTCCGCTACGCGCAACACCGTCATGCTCGACCCGCAAGGCCCGTTGCGGGCCGGATCGGTGGGACCGAAGATTGCCACGCCGGGTCGACCCAGTGCGGCGGCTAGGTGGAGCGGGCCGCTGTCCACCCCCACCACGGCTGCGGCGCGCCGCGTCGCCCCGATCAGTTGCGAGAGCGTCGACGGGTGGGCTTGGACCGCGCCTTCGGGTGCGGCGTCGCGGATGGCGTTAGCATGCGCCTCCTGGCCGGGGACACAGTCGACGACCAGCGGGATCTGGTGCTCGATCCAGAGCCTCGCCGCGAGTTCGCTATAACGTTCCTGTGGCCATTGCTTGGCACCCCAGCCAGCCTGCGCGCTGGTGAGCACGTAGCTCTCGGGAAGGCCCGCGCGCAGCTCGCCCGGCGGCAGCGGGAAGCGAGGCTCGGGCAACGGCGGGCAACCGGTCGCCAGGGCCGCGATTTCGCGGTAGCGATCGATGACATGGGTCCTAGCTGTCTCGAGGCGGCGGTCGTAGAGCAGGGCAGCGTGCGGCTCGCGCAGCAGGCGATGATCCAGCCCGGCTACGGTCTTTGCGTTGGAAGCTGCCGCGACTGCCGCGGACTTGATCAGACCCTGCATATCCAGGGCGAGATCGAAATCGTTTCGTCGCAGCGCCCTGAGCGCTTCCCCCGCGCTCTCGCCAGATCTGGATCCGGAGCGAAACCACTGGCGCAAGGGCACGCTGACGAACTCGTCGATGTCGGGGTTGCCCGCGAGCAACTCTCGCCAGCGGCCGTCGAAGGCCCACACAATCTTGGCGTCCGGAACGCCGTTGCGCAGGTCCGCGACCGCCGGCAGGGTCTGAATGATGTCCCCCATGGCCCCGAAGCGCACCACCAGGATGCGCGGCGGCGAGCGCCTAGCTGCGTTGGGTAGCAATGACATGTCGGACTACGTCGCGAGACTGGCTGGCATCCATGTCGAGTGCCGGCCCGGCTCCGACGCTGGCCACAATCGCGTCCGCCTCAGACGCGTCGGCGACGCAGACAAAGTCTACGCACGCGAGGGCGGCCACCATTTGCGCCCGGTCATATGCGGGAAGCGGAGCCGGTCGGTCTTCTGTCTCGCGGTAGACCAGCACCAGTAGCTTGCGATCCGCGGGCCGGGCTTGCTCCAGCAGCCCGCAATACTCGGAGGTCAAGACATCGAACCATCCCTTGGCCGCGTGAACCTGCCCGAAGCAGGAAGCCAGCGTGCCAGGTTCAACGATCTTCGTGCGCGTGTCCACGACGGTGTCCAGAACTCTACGTTTCACCATAGCGCCACCGGTGTTCCGGGACCGTCCCGAGCCCAGATCCCCGGTTGAGCTAGCTGCCGCGATGGAGCTCCGCGAAGTTGGCCTCTCGGACCATCCGCGGGAGGTCATCCAGGCGGCGCTGGCCCACGCCGTGCAGCACAGGGTCGAATCCGCCTACGCACGCTCGGACCTGTTCGAGCGTCGGCGCTGGCAGATTGTCGGTGTGCGAGATTCGGGCGGGCTCGCTCAACCGCGCGCCGGGCCTTCGCTGGCGGCAAGTCGTTCCGCCTCGCCTTCGATCTCGCGCATCAGCGCTACCAAGTCCATAATGTCGTAGCTGGCGACCGAGCCCAGAAACCGGCCGGTGTCCCGCTCCGCGATCGGAATGACCGACACCGAGTGGTCCGCCATCCGCTCCAGCACATCGTCAACCGGCTCGTCCGACCACGCGCGTGGAATGTTTCGGCGCAGCAGGTCTTTCAGGGGAGTTTCTTCCCGCATGCGTTCGTCCAAGCGGCGCATCCTTGCCAGTGACACGGTGCCGACGGGATCGTCGTCATCGACGACGAGGTAGTCCTGCTGATTCGGGACGGTCCAGTCGGCTAGGAAGTCCCGCACCGGCAACTCTGGCGGGGGGTAGACGCGCGTACGGTCCGTAATCGAACTTACGGAGACCCCTTCCAGCGCATGGCGGGCGAACGATGGCGGCACCGCCCCCGGAGGCGTTGCTTGCTCCGAGTCCTTGGCTTTTCTGGTGGCCAGGCCGATGACCGAGGGCATCACTAGATTCCTTGTCTAAGCGTAGCGTTTACGGATGAGTCAAGTTCACGCGGCGATCGGCTGGCCCTCCCAGAGGCGGTCGATCTCGCGGTCGAAGCGCTGCACGGCCTTCTGCAGGGGCGTGGGGTCGGAAGCGCCGGTGTCGAACACCACCGACAGGGACGGGCGCAGCACGCGGGCGTAGGTGCGCTGGAAGCACAGCGCTGTGCGCAGGCCCTGCTCGGTCACGCGGTAGCGGCGCGTGTGGGGGATGCGTTCGATCAGCCCGCGCAAGCGCAGACGCCGCAGGTCGTAGGTCATGCGACCCGCTCCCCACGCCTCCGCGCTGCTGCCCAGCAGGGGCGCGACCCGCTCGCGCAACTGCCGGTGGGTGAAACCGTGCGGCAGCAGCCGGAAGGCCGCCAAGGACGCCAGCAGGGCCTGCACGCGGCGGTCCCCGAAGCGCAGCGACGCTGCCCGCTGCCCCGCGATCCGTGCCGCCGCTTGGAGTTGCTCGAAGCGCTCGGCTCCCAGCGTGCAGTCGTGGCTGAGGCGTTCGACGCACAGCAGGCGTCGGTTGGCTTGGAAGCCGATCTTTTGCAGACTCTCGAGGTTGCCCAGCCGACGCCCGACTCCGAAGTCGTAGCTGTCGTTGATCGTGGTTTCGGTGCGCAGCGCGCGCCCCTCTTTGAAGTATTGCTTGATGCGGGTCTTCTTGTAGTCGAAGTGCAGCGATGGATCCACCCCGGCGGTGATCACGCGCGTGCGGAAGCGTGACGGCGTGCGCTTGCTGACCCGGCGCTGGAACACCAGCTGGACATGGTCGGGCCGGCCGATGTCAAGGTTCTCGCGGATGACCTGCTCGAAGAACATGCGCCCCTGCTGCGGCCGGTCGAAGACCTGCGTGAGCGAGAACTCCGCCTGCAGGATGGAGAGTTGGTAGCGCAGCCCCGCGGCGCGGTCTGCGGCCGTGAACGGATGCGGCAGCCGCGCCAGCCACTTGCGTGCCAAGGCGTCGATCTTGGCGGCGCTGAGCTGGCGGCAGATCTGCGCCAGCCGCTGCGGGTCGTCGCAGCTGAGGATGCCGTTGTCGAGCGCTTCGAAGGCAATGCCCTGCTTGGCCAGCTGGCGCTTGACGTACTCGTGGCCGTTGATGCAGAGCTTGGCGTTGTACGGGAAATAGGAGCAGAACTTGAGGAAGAAGGGGCCGAAGTCGTCATCGACGGCGTAGAAGTAGTAGGCGTTGGGCAGGGCCGTGGAGAAGGCCAGCTCGGGCGAGCGGCGGCCCGTGGCCGGATCGGTCTCGGCCTGGGTGCGCAGCACGCGCGCCTTCTCCTGCGCCTTGCCGATGTACAGCACGCCCTCGCCGCCGCGCCATTGCCGCAGGTAGGCCTGGGTGCGCTCGTCCTTGCGCTCGCCTCTCTCGAAGCGGATCAAGTCGATGTTGCCCTCGCGGGCGAAGGCCTCGATGGCGGCTACGAAGCTGCGCGTCATCGGGGCCATCAGGGCCGGGGAGGGCACCGGGCAGCCGCGCACTTGGCGGAAGAACCAGGCCGCCCCGCCCGGGGTCTGCAGCAGCGGCTGGTAGACATTGAGGTAGAGGCGGTCGCAGCATTCGACCTCCAGGGTGACGTGTTCGGAGATGGCTTCGGCGACGTTGCGTGCTACAGTCATGGCGCGGGTTCGGGGCGATGGGCTCCCCACAGAACCGTCATGATACGGGCACTGTCGCCTAGGCGACCATACGGCGGCTCCGGCCGCAGAGCGGAGCAGCGTCCGGAACCCGCACTCCATCCCGAGTATGACCACGCAGCTTCGAACCGAGTCTCGTCGGTCTGAGGCTCAGCCTCGCTAGGATGTAACCGAACATGATGAACGTGAGCAGGGAGAACACTTCCTGCGTGATCACGCCCGTCTCGAGCAGGACGAGCAGGAGGGCGATCTCGGCGACGCCCTTGGCCATCAAGCCCGTGGCCAGGACGACCGGTGTGTCCAGCCGCGCTAGGTAGGTGCCGATGAGGGCGCCGGCGAACTTCCCCGCGAAGGGGATGACCGCCACGGCGACTATGGTCGCCGCGGGCAGGGCGGTGAACGACCAGTCCAGATACAGGCCGGCAGACGCGAAGAGGAGTGGTACGAAGAGGCCGTCCGCGATGCTCCGGATACCGGGCATGATGTCCGCGCGCATGCGGTGGGGAAGTCCCGACAGTGACGCGCCGAACAGGAGCGCGCCCAGCGAGCCGTGCAGCCCGATGCGCTCGGCGCCCGCCACCACGAGAAAGAGGCCGCCGATCAACAACCCGAACGAGAGTTCCGACACGTGCAGCAAGCGCTGGAGGACGTCGATGGCGACGGGCAGAACCTTGGCCGACACGAACCACGTAACCACCGCGAACCCGGCGATCTGCCCGATCAGCTGCAGCACGCCGCCGATACTCGTCTCGTGGACGACCTCGCCAATGGTCGCCCCAACCAGCAGCATGGCGAGGACCTCAGCGATGATGACGGCCGTGAATATCCGTAGCCCAATCAGTTGCTTAAGGAGGCCCAGGTCGGACAGCACCTTGACCGCGAGGCCCAAGCTGGACAGCGACAGGATGCCGGCGACCGCCAGCGCCTCGTTGAATTCGAGACCCAACGCGAATTCCAGGCCGAAGAGGTCCGACGTCACGACCAGAGACGCGAGCACCGAGATCACGACCGATACCGCCGCCCCAACGAAATAGGGGCCGCGGATCGTGGCCTTCAGGCCCGGGAGATCGAGCTCGTCGAGGCCGACGAGGAAGAAGAAGATGGATACGCCGACGGCGAGGAAGATCTGAGTCTCGTCCGCCGGCACGACGATGCCGGTTGCAGGTCCCAGCAGCGCGCCGGCTAGCGTATACGCCACGATCGCGCTTAAGCCGAGCCGTCCGAGGAGACCCTCGCTGAGCTTGGCGATGACGACGAGCAAGCCGATGCGTAACAGCGCGTCGATACTCATGAAGCGAGAGACGATGGGGGATGCATGGAGTGGTGCGGTTCCCTTAGAAAAAAGTTGAGCGGTGAGTTTAGGATGGACTCGGCTACGCTTCTGAACTGCCGACGGCAGTGATTGTAACTCAATACCAGATCATCATCTCGTCTCCTTTCTCGCTTCACGTGCTGCGGGCCCGGGTGCTCGGACTGCTCCGGGCGAGCTTGCCTGTTCCAAATCTGGACGGGCACTGCCAGCAGCCGCCGCACCCGGCTGATCGAGCAGGTTCATCAGTTTGCGGGCCGCCCGGTAGAACCGCCGGGCGCACCGTTTCCAGCGAGACTGCGCCGACGCCGTTCCAGGCGCGCGCCACGCGCCAGCGCCTCCGCCAGCCCCTCGGGCGCGACTCTGAATCGTAGTTCCGGGGCGGCGTCGGCTCGGATGCAGTACTGCCTTCCCAGCTTCGCGAGAGCTTCACTCCCTGAGTGAAATCGCCTCTGGGCCGCAGCGCTCCCCAAGCCATCTAGGTGCAAAGACGCTTGATGCATGGGTTTAGAGTCCTATCCGGGGATTAAGCGACCGTCTTGGGCTGGGCAGAGCCGGTGTTGGGTATGATTGGGCAGGTTGTCAGCGTGCCCCGAGTAATCACTGCAACATCACAAGCCCGCGCGCTTGTCTTTGTTTTGGCTCTGGTCGCGGCTGTGCCCCTCAGTGCTGCGGATCGGTTCCGAATCCTGTTCGGTGGCGCCGAGGAGACGGTGGTGGACTGGAGCGGCTCGCTAGCCGCCGCTGGCGGCTCGGCGGAAATTGTCGCCTCGCACCACTTTGGCGCGGAGGAGTCTTTCGAGCCCTCCGCCTGGCGCTGCGGCAACCAGTGGGACGGCCACCTCCAGATGGAGCCGCGGGACGAAGCTGCCTTCTCCCCGACCCGCTGGAAGGGGGTTGTCGTCGATGTCGCAGGCGGCGACGCCGTGCGCGTATCAATCCAGACAGCCCAGGGCGAGGCAGAATTCCGTCCCGGCCAGGTCCGTTTCCACGAACCGCTAGAACGCTTGGACGGGCGCATTCGGATCGAGCGCGTGCCATTGGCGCGCCGCATGTCCGATGCATTGGCGGACGACGACTATCCTGCCATTGCGATCGGGCCCGACGGGCGCGTCTGGGTGGCGTGGATAGCCTTCGAGGATGGGGCCGATACGATCCAAGCGCGCTCCTCGCCTGATGGCGAGTCTTGGGACGATCAGATCACACTCGCTCCCGCGGGCGAGTACTACCAGGTCTCCCTGATCTCCACCCAGGCCGGCGCGCTGACTGCCGTGGCCTCGGCCATCCGCGACGGCGTGGTGCAGCTCTACCAGGTCGACTACGAGTTGGGCGGCAAGCCCTCGGGCCGAGCCCTCACCAACGGTCCCGGGCCAGACACCTTTCCGCGCATGGCGGCGGCCAAGAACGGCGATGTATACCTGGTCTATCAGTCCGGCGCGAAGGGCAACACCGACGTGTCGCTGATGGTGCGGCGGGGCGGCAGCTGGGGACCTCCGGTCAAGGTTACCGAGCACCCGGCCAACGACTGGGAGCCCGCGCTGGCGCTCAACTCGCGGGGAGAGCTCGCTATCGCTTGGGACAGCTACCGCCACGGCAACTACGACATCTTCTTGCGGCGGCTTGTCTCCGGGCGTCTGCAGCCGTTGGAGCGCATCACGGCCAGCGAGGACTTTCAGGCCCACGTGAGCCTGGCCTACGACCACCGCGACCGGCTCTGGATGGCCTGGGACAACGGCGGCCCGAACTGGGGCAAGGACCACTACGGCATCAACGGCATCCACCGTGGCGAGAGCGGGCTGTACTTTCATCGCCAGGCGCAGGTGCGCGTGCTTGACCGCGGGCGTATTGTCAGGCCGGTTCCGCCGATCGACCAGCGTTTCCCGCCCAGCCCGATCACCGGCAGCTGGATGGCGCTCGGCCTGGACAGCGCCCGCCAGACGTTCACCGAGTACCCGATGCTGCACGTCGACGGCAAGGGCCGCGTCTGGGCGATCCTGCGCACGCGCACGCTGGGGCGCGCCAATCCGCCGACCGTCGGGGCGCGGTCCATCTTTCCCTACTGGGACTACAAGCTCACGATGTTCGATGGCCATGGTTGGACCCCGCCAGTGTGGATTCCGTTCTCCGACGGACGCAACGAGCAGCGCCCGGCGGCAGCCGTGGACCGCTCCGGGGACCTGTGGGTCGTCTCGCAGACCGACGGCAAGAGCTATCCGGCCGAGTCGGATCGCTTCTGGCAATACGACGTCTATGCGGGCAAGATCGCTTTGGCGCGCACTGCTGGCGGGGCCGTAACCGACGAGTACTTCGTCGGAACTAATGATCTGGCTGCTCCCAAGCCCGTGGCCGACTCTGTCCCGGAAGCAGCCCAGCCGCTGTGGAAAACCTACCAAATGGAATCGGACGGAGAGAAGTACCAGCTCGTCTGGGGCGATCTGCACCGGCATACCGACCTTTCCTTCGATGGCTACAGCGACGGCAGTCTGTACGACTGCTACCGTTACGCGATCGACGTGGCACAGATGGACTTCCTGGGGCCGTCCGAGCACGTGTTGCCGCAAAAATCCGACACCGCCTACATGTGGCACATGGTCGACAAGGCCGTGGATGTCTACAAGATCCCGGGCACCTTCTATCCCGTGCTGAACTACGAGCGCACTGTTGGCTACCCGGACGGACACCGCAACATCGTCTGGCGCGGGCGCGGCTACGATCCCATCCGCATCAAGCTCGGCGACCGCCCGATCGGCGTTGCCGAAGACGACACGCTGGAATTGTGGAAGCAGCTCTTGGACGGAGGGCGCCCGAAGGCGATCAGCATTCCCCACACGCCGGCCACGCAAATGGGCACGGACTGGCGGTACAACGACGAGCGCGCCGAACGCTTGGTGGAAATGTTCCAGGGCAATCGCGACTCGTACGAGTACCTCGGCGCACCGCGCGGCGCGACGGCGGAGCGGATCGTGGTGGGCGGCTACATCACCTCCGGCGACATGCGGCCCAAGGGCTTCATTTGGAACGCGCTGGAGAAGGGCTACAAGATGGGGTTTATCGCCAGTTCCGACCACCGCTCCACGCACATGTCGTATGCCGTGGCCTATACGCCCGCCCGGACCTACGCCGACATCTGGGACTCGCTCTACGCCCGCCGCACGTATGCGGCCACGGAGAACATCATCGTCGACTTCCAGAGCGGAGAGCATGCGATGGGCGAGGAGTTCGCCGCCAGCGCTCCGCCGCGCTTCGACGTGCGTGTGATCGGCACGGACAAGGTCAAGCAGGTCGACATCATCAAGGACAACACCTTCGCTTACACCGCGCATCCTGATGTCAGCGAACTCACCTTCGCGTACACGGACGCTGACATCGAGCCCGGAATGCACTATTACTACGTGCGTGTGATCCAAGCAGACAACAACATGGCTTGGGGCAGCCCCATCTGGATCGATTACCAAGGGGAGTAGATCAGTCGCATGGGTGCGAGGCGCGTGCGCAGCGAAACGCGCTCGGGGACGGTGAGATGAACAACGCAGCGAGGCCGGCGGCGAACGCAGTGGCGTGGCGCGTGATCGCGCTGCTACTGCTCGCAGGAGGTGTCCTGCCTGCCGAAGATGCTGCGCGTGCGGGCGAGTTTACCGTCGAGCATCCGACTCTGCACAATCTCGGTTTCGAGTGGGCCATCAGCGGAGACGATGACCGTGACGCCAGCGTTGCGGTGGAGTTTCGCAAGGCGGGGCAGGACGGGTGGCGCCAGGCACTGCCGCTGGTTCGCATCGGCGGCGAGCGCGTCTTCCGAACGCGCGAGAATCTGGACTACACCGTGCCGGACGGCTTCGCCGGCAGCATTCTCAACCTCGAGCCGGGCACGGAGTACGAGTGCCGCTTCCAGCTCTCGGACCCGGATGGCACGAGCGGAAAGACCGAGCACCTGGTGCGAGTCAGCACGCGCACCGAGCCGATGCCCTACGAGGGCGGGCGCGTGCTGCATGTCTATCCTCCTGACCACGAGGGGGACAAGCTGGAGCCGCACTTCACCAGCTTGCTGCAGGCCTATTACGGAGCGGGCTTGGGCGACTGGAGCGTCGTCTGGGAGCGGCCGGTCAGCCCGGGCGACACGATTCTCGTCCACGCCGGGCTGTACCGCAACGATCGGCTGAACTATGTCGATCCGATGATGACCCCGTTCGACGGCACGAACTGGCTGACCCTCAAGGGGACCGCGGAGAAGCCGATCACGATCCGCGCGGCGGGCGACGGCGAAGCTGTGTTCGACGGGGCGGGGAACCACCGGCTGTTCGATGTCAGCGCTTCAGCCCACCACATCTTCGAAGGGCTGACGTTTCGCAACACGGACATCGCGATCTTCGCCGGTTTCAAGGGCGTTGCCGGGGCGCGGAACCTGACGGTGAAGAAGTGCCGCTTCGAAGACATCGGATTCGGCGTTTGGACCGAGTATGCGGGTTCGAGCGACTTTTACATCGCCGACAACATCTTTCTCGGCCGATCCGAGCAGCGCAACCTGCTGGTCGGCTGGACCGGGCCGCTTTGGCGCGGCGTCGGGCCTTACGGTTCCCACGAAGTGCGGAGCTACTACGCGGTCAAGGTCTACGGGCCCGGCCACGTCATCGCTCACAACGCGGTGGCCTACTTCCACGACGGCATCGGCATTTCGACCTACGGCACGCCCGAGGCCGATCCGGAGCGGCGGGCGTCCTCGATCGACATCTACAACAACGACATCCACATGTCGGGAGACGACTTCATCGAGACCGACGGCGGCGTCCACAACATCCGCGTCTTCAACAACCGGGGCGTCAACGCCGCCCACGGAGGCTACAGCTCCCAGCCCGTCTTCGGGGGGCCGGCCTACTTCGTCCGCAACCTGCTGTACCACGTGCCGAGCGGGGTCGCGTTCAAGTTCTCCGCCAAGGCGGCGGGCCTGTTCGCCTACCACAACACCATCATCGGCGAGCAGGTGGCGAGCGATCCCTCGTCGAACATGCACTACCGCAACAACCTCTTCCTAGGCCGGGACACGCCTGGTCGCGGCGTGATGACGTGGTCGAACGCAGGCCGGGAATTCAGCTCGGACTACAACGGATTCCGACCCAACGCGGGCGTAAGGGAGCAGTACCGCTGGCGCGCTCCGGACGAGGGAGCGGTGGTTCCGGGCGCTCCAGTGCCCCCCTGGCGGACGTTTTCCAGCCTGCGCGAGTTCCGGGCGGCCACCGGCCAAGAGCAACACGGCGTTGAACTCGACTTCGACATCTTCGAGCGGATGACTCCTCCCGACCCGCGGCAAAGGCACGCGGTCTACCACGCCCGGGAACTGAATTTCCGGCTCAGGCCTGACAGTGCGGCTGTCGATGCCGGGGTGGTGATCCCGACGGTCAACGAGGGGTTCGCCGGTGCCGCGCCGGATCTGGGGGCGTTGGAGGTGGGCGGGGACGCACCCCATTACGGTCCGCGTTGGCTGTCGAGCCAGCCGTTTTACCAATAGCCCGGACAACCACAGGAGGCGGTCGCGATTGGCGTGCGCAGCGATCAGACTGTCGAGACCTGCTACCACCGGTCCGGCAAGCGTCAGGCCATGCGTCCAACCGACATAGAGCGCTCGGCAGAGCCCAGCGGCGAGCGGCTCGTGCCGGATGCCAGCGATCCAGACCTGCGCAACGAGCACCTGGCCCGCTATTGCTTCGCAGAGCCGCTGGCGCGCGCGCGGCGTGTATTGGATGTCGGCTGCGGGGAGGGGTACGGGGCGCAGAGGCTCGTCGGAGAGAGCGCCGCCGTGTACGGCTTGGACAATTCCGAGCAGGCTGTTTCCCGTGCACGGGCAAGCTGCCCGGGAGTCGTTCTCGTGCGTGGAGATTGCGTGAAGCTGCCCTTTGCGGACGCATCGTTGGACCTCGTCACGGCCTTCGAGGTGATCGAACACCTGAACGGCTGGCGGGATTTCATCAGCGAAGCGGCGCGGGTCTTGGACACGTCCGGGGTCTTTGTGGTGTCAACCCCGAACCGGGACTACTACCGGACCACCCGCGACAACCCGAATCCGTTCCACGTGCACGAGTTCGAGCACGAAGAATTCCATTCCGCCCTGATGTCGGCGTTTCCCCACTGCACTGTCTTCGTGGAGAATCACGTTGGAGCGGTCTCGATCAGCTCGCCGAGCGCGGGAAAGACCACAGCGCACATCGAGGCCCGCGAAGCCGATCCGGCAGCGGCCCACTTTTTCGTCGCGGTTTGCTCGATGAGCCCGCTGAACGACGTGCAAGGCCTTGCGTTCCTGCCGAGCGATGCCAATCTGCTGCGGGAGCGGGAGCTGCACATTGCCAAGCTGCGCGAGTGGGTGGCTGCTCTGGAATCACGGCATGAACAGGTCGAGCGCAAGATGAGCCGAGAACTCTCGCGATGGCCATATCGCGTCCTCCGTCGACTGCGGCTGGCGCCTAAGCTGCCGCGCAAGTGGTGAGCGGGCGGACATGATCGCAGCTGACTAGCGCTACGGCTTGTAGAACCACAGCCAGTAGTACTGAGTTCCGGCCCCCAGGCTGCGGCGAAGCTCGAAACCATGCTGCTTGGCCATCGTGGCGGCTTGGATTTCGGAAACACTGGCGCCGAGCCAAGTGTCGCGACCGTTCGGGAGCAGGTTAGACCCCTGATATCCTTGCACTTGGAACTTAAAAATTGATCCTCTGCGCAAGCATTGGCTTACGGCGCCGATATAGTTGTTGATGACTGTCCGGCTGGGGATATGTTGGAACACGATGAACGAGTAGGCGAAGTCGAAGTCTAGATCCCCGAGCACCCGCAGGTCCTTGCCCGAGTTGCGGTAGACGTGGGCGTTCGGCGTGTTCCGCAGGAACTGCTTGGCTCGCCGCACCATCTCGTCGCTGACATCGACGGCATGGACCTCGCCGAACGTAGCCGCAAGCGCCCTGGTCATGCGTCCGACGCCGCAACCGATCTCCAAGACGCGCATTCGGGTTGGGTCGCGTCCTTGGCAGACGGCGTCCATGTCATTGAGAATGTGGTCGCGGACGTTCTCTTCTCCGGTAGCGAAGAAGTCCTTTTCGTCCCAACCTGACCGAGCGGTATTGACGAAGTGCATTGCGTCCGTGCGGGCGCGACGGTCCCAATCTCTGCGCATCTTGCGCGTCAAGTCTGCCATCTGCAGGCTGCTGAGGATTCGGCTGAACAAGAGATACCAACCGGTGATAGTGACATTATGTGCGACATGGTCTGGGGCATCGTGCCATGACCACAGGCACCTCTCTTGTCCAGATTGAGACGGTTTGTAGAGATTGATTCCTTTTTCCACGTCTTGTGGAACCACCGAGCGCTTTCCTGAGAGCCGGTTGCGGGTCCGCCGGGCGGTGGCGAGCTGGGAGCCGGTGGAGAACACGTACGCTACGAGGGGGCCGATTGCGAGACCGCCCGCGAGGATTCTGTGGAAGCCGCCGACGACCTCGGACGGGAGATGGGGGGAGGGAGGCTAGGGTCTTCCTGCGGATGCGCTTGTCGTCGCGCTAGATCTGGAAAGGAAGGATGGCGCGTTCGGGGGCTCCGTCGGGCCGCTTTCGACCTGGAAGGACACGGGCGGCAGATACGGAAACGGCGGAGGGGAGCGTGGCAGGCAATGCGTGAGTGCGAAACTTCGAGAATATTGCACCGACCTTCGCGATGGGAACAATACATCAGCTAGCGTGCCTTCGGAGCGAAACAAGCCCTTTGTTTTCAACTGGTCATCGGCCGGTTAGTTTTGTAAAGTCCCCGGTAAGAGTAGCCATTTGACTTGCGGTGGTGCACTCCTTATAAAGAGGCCATGGACTCCTTCAGAACCCCCATCGTCTTGGTTGCAGTGCTGTGTTGCGGGACCGCGGTGGGCCAGCAGGTCACGTATATCGCCGATCCCGGTGCCGGAGGCGCCACCAGTGATAGCGATCCTGGCCACGCGTACCATTCTCGGCTCCAAGAGATGATCAGCCTCACTGATGAACAACAAGAGCAGCTCTCGAGCATCAACTATGCTCTCGAAGATGCCCTGTTTCCCCTAACGCTAGAAGCGTTCCAAAAATACTGGGAGCTTGGGCGTGCATTGCGTGCTGAGCCGCCGGACGAGGCGACTGTCACGATGCTCGTGGCTGATTTCGAGCGTATCGAGGGGAGGGTGGACAGCGTGACATCGGAGCACCGGAAGATGGCTCGCGCGATCTTGAACTGGCAGCAGCTTATCGTGCTCGGGAGCCTAGAGGCAGCTCTTGAGCAATATTGGGCAGCTCAGGAAGCGATTCAACTCAACCTCATCCCTCCGCAGGACTTTCTTGGGCCTGGGGGCTTCCTTGGGCTAGGAGATATCTTTAGGGGAGGGGGCTTCATTCCTTTCGGGGGCAGGGTTGCGTTGTTTCCCGAGCGCAGGAATGCGGCCCCCGGCCAACCCGGCACCGAAACGACCTTGGACCCAGTCCGCTTGAGTCAGCGACTGGCCAGGCTGCTTGCTGGGCAGCAGATCGCGGAGAGGGCTGTCAAGCGAGCACGGTGAGATCGTGTCCAGCGCCATGGGTCGGTCATGGCAGTTGTATGCCAAGTTATTTCGAGGGGTGATTCCCAGATCGTTTCGGCAGTAGTGGTGAAGATCTCTCCAGTAGATTCGCTACTGCAGCAACGAGCAGAGGCGGACCGTGGTTCCAGCCACGATCATCGCCGAAATCGACGAAGACGGACGGCACAGGAAGGGGCTATGAGCGGTCGCTTGGCCAAGGCCTACAATCTACTTCTGGACTGGAGCGAGCCGTGAAGCTGAAGGTTGTGATTCACGAGGCAGAACAAGGCGGCTTTTGGGCGGAAGTGCCAGCCATTCCTGGATTTGCCACGCACGGAGACACCTTTGGAGAGCTGCTGAGCAATATCTACGCAGCAGTCGAAGGTTGTCTGTCCGTCGAGAATCAGGAGGTCCCTCTGTCCGGCACGGACCGATTCATTGAAATCGCGGTGTGAAGACCGTCACCGGCAAAGAGTTCTGTCGGATTCCCCAGTCGAGGGGCTGGCAGTTGAGGCGGATCTAGGGCAGCGATCTCATATACACGAAAGTGGGTATCGCGGCCCGAATCTCGGTGTCGGACCACGGGTACTGCGATCTCAAACGCGGCCTTCAGGGGCACCTCATGAAGGTTGCACCAATTGAGGATTCTGATCTGTAGGTCGTGGATGTGAGGAATCCCCACGGGCGTGCCCCGAAGTCGAAGCGCAACGCCTTGGGTGCCGCGCCCGCACGGGGCTACGGTGTACCTTGCGCTGCGACCTTGAGCCGTCCGGTCTGCTCCGAGCTGAACTCGCGAATGACGATATCCACGTCGTGTCCTAGCCTTGCGAGGAGGCGCAAGAGGCGCTCCAAGGAGTACTCGCGGAAATTCCCCCGCAGCAGGCGCGATACATCGGGTTGAGACAGCCCGAGCAGTTTCGCCGCCTCGACCTGTTTGAGTCGGCGCTCTCGAATAATCTTGTCGATCCGAGCGACGAGCTCGGCCTTGAGCATATGCGCGTCAGCATCTGGCAGTCCCAAGTCAGCGAATACGTTGCCACTGCTCCGTTCGATCTCTACGCTCTCTTTCCGCATCAATCTACTCCCCGCCGCTATGATTCCGTCGGTAGTGTCGCTCCGCCGCTCTGAGTCTGCGCTTGATCAGGTCGATCTCCGACTCCGGCGTTGCGATGCCCCGTTTGGCCTTTTTCTGGAAGACGTGCAGCACATAAACAGCGGTTCTGACCGGACTGTGTACACCGCCCGAAACGTGTCGCCATCGTGACGTGAAATCACCTCCGATACGTTTCCAGCCAAACCCTTGAGCGGCTTAGCACTCTGGTGCTTCAGTCCGACTTGCGCCTGAAAGAGCGCATAGCCTACCACCTCGCGCACGGCCTCAGGAAAGCGCTTGATGTCAGCCTTGGTAGAGCCCACCCATTCGAGCGGTCTTGGTGCCCCGGCAGACATGTCACATTATAGTAGTTCCGCCATACGCCTGCCCGTGCCGATTTCTGGCGAGCAAAGTTGTGGTCGAAACCTCCCGTATCTGCGGCCCGAGCCCTAGCCCGGACTTCAGACAATGCTGGGGCCTTTCGGCGACGACCTGAATCGGGCTTGGACCCAAGCGCAATTTCGCCGCAAATCGCCCGCCGGTGGCGGCGCTAGGACGAAATGCTGTGGCTGCCGTCAGGCTGCCGCCACCTTCAGGCGAACAGTTCGCGCACGACCCGGTTGGCGAGCATGCGGGTGGGCGAGAAGATCTCGATGTAGTGGTATACCCGCCCGGAGGGGGTCTCTTTGATGCTCTTGGTCCAGTCGATCCCCATGGCGGCATAGATGGTGGTCACCATGTCCTCCGGGTAGACGGGACGGTTCCCGCTCCATCCGAAGTCGGTGATCTCCGCGCCTGAGTCGTTGGTTGCTCCCAGCACCTGCCCGGGCACCACGCCGCCGCCCGCGAACAGCCCGGTGAAGGCGTACTGGTAGTGGTCGCGGCCAGCGATGTTCGTCAGCGCCCCCGGCGTCCTCCCGAACTCGCCCGCGCACACCACCAGCGTCTCGTCCAAGACCGATGTGCCGTCGTCACGCTTGGTCTGGTCGAGATCGTCCAGAAGTTGGCTCAACGCGGTATCGAGTTCCTTGGAGCGCTGGTAGAAATTGCCCTGCTCGTAGATCGAGCCGTGGTGGTCCCAGTCCTCGTGGGTGAGGAAGATGAAGTGCGTCCCGGCGTCGGCCACCACCAAGTTGCGCGCCAGCACGAAGGAGTCGCCGACCGGGTTGCTGCCGTAGCGCGCCTTGTCTTCGGCGGAAATGCTGAATATGCCGGCGCTGCGCGGATCCGACATGATCTCCACGGCGCCTTCGTAGTGGTTGTGAAAGTCCCGGTACGCCTTCCTCTCCAGCGCCGGGTCGGAGCGCATGCGGCCGTCAAACCGCTGTAGCAGCTCCCAGCGGCGCTTGAAGTTGGGCAGGTCCTCTTCGCGGGGCGCCAGCGAAGAGATGTCCGAGGAGGTGTTGACATGGAACGGGGTGTATGTCGCAGGCAGGAATCCCGAGCCGATCAATCCGACCTGCGGAAACGTGTTGAAGCCTACGAAGGGCGGCAGGCTATCGCCAGGCTTGCGTCGCGAGGCGTACTCGTAGGCCACCACCGAGCCCACGCCCGGCAGTTCCGGCGCTAGCGCCGGGTTGTGCTGGTGGCCGGTCTGCATGTAGTACTGCCCGCGGCCGTGCTGACTCTCCCAGGTCGCCATGGACCGCATCAGCGAGTACTTGTCCCGGCGCCTGGCCAGTTCCGGATACAGTCCCATGGGCCACTTGCCGACGCCCGGAAGCGTCTGCACGGCGAAGTCCTCGGGCGTCCACGGTCCTTCCTTGAAGTCCCAGCCGTCCACGTGCGACGGGCCTCCCTCCAGCATCACGAAAATGCAGAACCGCGCCTTGCCCTCCGCCGGTGCCGTCGTTCCGGTGGCCCTCGCCTTCGGCTGCACCACCGGCAGGAAGTGGTAGCCCGTCACGGCGACCGAGCCGATGCGCATGACCTCGCGCCGGGTCAGGAAGTGGTCTTCGAATCGTGGCACGTGACTGCTCCTAGCGGTGGAACAAGAAATCGAGCTTGTTCATCAGGATCCACTGCAGGTCTTCGCCGCCAGCGGCCGGCCCGCGCTCGGAGAGCAGGTCCAGCGATGCGCTCAGCTCGTGCTCGTCCGGCGCTCGGGTCAGGAACTGCCAGTACAGCGAATCGACCAGCTGTTCCCCGCTCGCCCCGGCTTCGAGCAAGCCTGCCAGGTAGCTGCCCGAGGACGCTTGGGACTTCTCCTTGACCAGGTTGGAGTTCATCATCAGGGCCGCTTGGATGATCGAGCCGCCGCGCGACGGCTCGTTGAACTCGCGGTTCGCTTGGCCGAAGGACTCGGTGAAGAATTGCAGGTCTTGCTTGAGTTGCGGGCCCAGGGTCGCGCTGCGGCGCAAGTCCGCCGGGCCGCGGGTCTGGACCAAGTAGCTGACCCTCTTGTCGGTGAGCGGAATCTGGATGGGCGTGTGCAGGTCGGTCGCCTTGACCATGGCGTCGTAGACCTGCTCGGCGGTGAGCCGGCGCATGAACTTGCGGGCGAAGTAGCGGGCGTAGTCAGGCTTCCACTCTGCGGGAAAGCTTGCCGAGAGCTGATATGCGGCCGACTTGGCGATCCGCTTGTGCAGGTGCTGCAGGTCGTAGCCGCTCGCGGCGAAGTCTTGCGCCAGAGCGTCCAGCAAGGCTGGATGCGTCGGCTGGACGTCCCAGCCATCGGGCAGCTTCTCGGCGTCCATGCGGGAGAAGTCAAAGCCGTCGAGCGGCTCGACGATGCCCGCACCCATGAATTCGGCCCAGAACCTGTTCACTACTGCCCTTGCGAATTGCGGGTGGGAGGTCAGGATGCGCCCGAGCTCGGAGCGCAGCGGCTTGCCTGGCCTGGGTTGTTCGCCCCCCAAGATGAATGCCGGCGGGACTTGGCCCGCGCCTTGGCGCGCCACCCTGACCGTGCTCGGGGCCGCCCTGGAATAGCCGTCGCGGTCAGCATCCTTATCGTCGATCAGGTATTCGTCCTGGGTGTTGCGCAACTCCACCCTGCGCATGACCCTGGTGTTGCCGAAGAATGCAGCTTGCGCCCAGAACTCCTCGCGCTTGCGCTCGGTGAGCCAGGCGTTGACCTGTTCCAGATGGTTCGCGCCGTCGTGGCACGAGATGCACTGGAGGTTCACGCCCATGAAGTGCTGGAAGATCATCACCGTCATCTCGTCGGCGGTGTCCTCGTGCATGATCTCGGTGCAGTTGTCGGCGAAGACCGCCCAGCGGACCAGGTAGCTGGCCGGACCTACGTACCAGTTGCTGCGGGCTTCGGAAGTGAGAAGCTCCCGGACGAATTCGTCGTAGGGTTGGTTCAGCAGCAGGGCGTCGGCCACGTAGTCGTGGAACAGGTTGCGGCCGGCCCAGCCGACCCGGTTCTGGCTGGTGCGCCACAGGTCCAGATGCCAGTAGGTCCAGCGGTCGCGCCACTCCACGCCGCCGACCAGGCGGTCGATCAGCTTCGAGCGCTTGTCCGGATCGCTGTCGGCGACGAACGCTCGCGCTTCCGCTCCGGTAGGGATGCGGCCGGTCATGTCGAGGTGCACGCGCCGGAAGAAGGTCCCGTCGTCGGAGAGCGGGGCCAGCGGGATGCCATCCCGCTCGATCTTGCCGAGGATGTGGTCGTCGATGAAGTTGACCCGCCGGACCGGCTCGGTAGCCGCTGGCAATGCCTGCGCGTGCGACTCGGTCTGGGCGGCGAGCTGCTGTCTGCGGTCCGCGCTGTCTGTGGGAGGGTGACCGGGCGGAAGATCTCCGGAGGATGTCTGGCCGAGGCAGGGCAAGGCCAGCAGCAGTGCGCCCAGCGGGAGCTTCCAGCGTCGCATGTATCCAGTCCAGTTCTAGTGTACGCGCAAGCCGCTCGGCGTGTGCGGCGCTGCACTGCGTGGATCCGATCGCCTGGGCACGGCGCGGTGGCGGCTCGTCGGATCGCGCGGCTGGCTGCTCAGAACGGCGGTAAGCGGGCCGCTTTGGTTCGCGCGCTGGCCTTGAGCCTCGCTCCGGCAATGTGGTCGCGCGGCTCTAGAAGTCCTCATCTTCCTCCACTGGTGCTTGGCTCGGGGCCGGCTCATCCCCGTCCGCTTCTTGCGTGCGGGCCCGGTTGTCGAATTCGGTGATGCGCTTGTTGAATACCAGCTTGATGGTCCCGGTCGGACCGTTACGTTGCTTGCCAATGATGAGATCCGCGAGGCCCTCCAGGGACTTGTCCTGGGGCCGGTACACCTCTTCCCGGTAGATGAAGCAGACCACGTCGGCATCTTGCTCGATCGAGCCCGAGTCGCGCAGGTCGCTGAGGCGCGGGCGGGAGTCCTTGCGCATGGGGCTCTCGGTCGCACGACTGAGTTGCGAGAGGGCGATGATGGGCACCTCAAGTTCCTTTGCGAGGAGCTTGAGGCCCCGCGAGAAGCCCGATATCTCCTGCGTGCGGTTCTCCACCTTGCCCTTCGAAGCCATCAGCTGCAGGTAGTCGACGATGACCAGGTCAAGGCCGTGCTCGGCTTGCAAGCGCCTGCACTTGGCGCCGAGTTCGATGATGCTGAGATTGGCCGTGTCGTCGATGAACAGCCTGCTCTTCACGAAGTCGCCAAGCGCCTTGCTCAGCATGCGCCGGTCCTCCTTGCCCACCAGGCCCCTGCGAAACCGACCCTGGTCGACACGGGCGGCCGTGCACAGCATCCGGGTTAGCAGCGCCTCGCGCGACATCTCCAGAGAAAACACGGCGACGGTTCGGGCGGGCTCCTCGCCGCGCTTCATGGCGGCATGGGCGGCGATGTTGAGGGCCATCGCCGTCTTGCCCATGGCGGGCCGCGCCGCGAGGATGATGAGCTGGCCGGGTCGGAAGCCGTTGGTGTACTCGTTGAACTGGAAAAACGGGCTCATCAACCCCTTGGGGCGCTTGGACGGATCCAGAAAGGAATCGAGTCCTCCTTCGTAGCGGCGCAGCGTTTCCTCGGGCGACTCGAGTCCGGAGCGGAGCACGGAGTTGCCGACTTTCATGACGGCGATCTCGGAGGTGGCTAGGATCTCGTCGACCTCCTTTCCGTCTTCCACGCAAGTGGCGATGATGTTGTTGGCGGTGTGGATCAGCTGTCGCAGGAGCGACTTGTCCTTGACGATCCTGGCGTAGCTCTCGACGTACTCGCGCCGGGGCATGCCTTGAGTGAGCGAGGCGATGTAGGACACCCCGCCGACATGCTCGAGGTGCTTGAACTTCTCGAGCTCGTTGACCAGGGTCATGTAGTCGATGCGCTCGCCGCGGGTGTGCAGCTCGCGCATCGAGGCAAAGATGCGGCGGTGCTTCTCGGCGGCGAAGTCGTCCTCGCCGAGCATGGCCGCGACCTGGGCGAACTTGGAGTCATCGAGCAAGATCGTGCCGAGCACGAAGGTCTCGCCTTCGAGGCTGGTCGGCATCCCCTCTTGGGTGATGGCTGCGCCGGCCTGTTGCGCGATGACTGCGTTGGCGTTCTGTGGCTGCTGGTCGGGTGGCATCGGGGGTGTGCGGGAACGCCGCGGTCGCTCCCTATCTAGACTAGTCATTCGCAGCCGGCGGGACCGGGGCCGCGCTAGGCTTGCGCTTCGACGCCATGCGGCGGATTGGCTGCCGTCCCGGGCCGATGCGGATCGCGGCCGCGGTTCAGGCCAGCTGCAAGTAGCCGTAGGCCAGCGGAACCGCGAACAACATCCCGTCGAGCCGGTCGAGCAGGCCGCCGTGTCCGGGCAGCAGCGAGCTGCTGTCCTTGAGATTCGCCGATCGCTTGAGCGCGGATTCGACCAAGTCTCCGAGCTGGCCGGCAAGGTTCAGCGCGAGAGCCAGCGCCGCTGCCGCGGCGAGGCCGATCTCGCCGTCGAGGAAACGCGCGGCATATGCGGTGCCGGCGAGCAAGCTGGCCACGACCGAGGCGGCCGTGCCCTCCCAAGTCTTCCGCGGGCTCAGGACCGGAGCCAGCTTGTGCCGCCCGACGAGCTTGCCGACAGGTAGGGCGACCGAGTCGCCGACCGCCACCGTGACGACCGCCAAGGCGAGCCAGTGCGGCGAGACCGAATGCAGCAGGATGCTCGCCAGCACGGGGCCGGCCACATAGAGCACGCCGAGCGTGGTCACCGCCGCAGACGACAGGATCTTGTCGACCGAGAGGTGCGCCAGCGTGGCCGCGCCCAGCACGGCCAGGGCCAGCATGATCGCGAAGTAGCCCCGGTCCAGATTCGGCACCAAGATCCACAGCACGGCCGCGACCAGACCGGCCTTGGAAAGGGGCTGCAGGCCGCTCCGGGCGGCGATCCGGTAGAACTCGTGCAACGTAAGTCCCGCAAGCAGCACCGCGGCTGCAACGAAGACCTGCACCGGAGCGTGGAACACCAGCGCCCAGGCGCCGAGTGCCAGCGCCAGGCCCGTTAGGACTCGTTTCAAGCGCCCAGCCTCACTCGTTCACCGCTAGCAGTTTGCCGTTGCTGGCAGGAACCGTCGCCGCTACCGCCTCCTCCGCCTGGTCGGGCAGGCCGCCAAACCTGCGATTGCGCTTTTGGTAAACGATCAGCGCCTCCAGCAGGTCCGTGGTGCGAAAGTCCGGCCAGTAGCGTTCGGTCACCCAGATCTCGGAATAGGCGATCTGCCAGAGCAAGAAATTGCTCACCCGAATCTCGCCCGAAGTGCGGATCAGCAGGTCCGGATCGCCTCCGCTCGCCGTGCACATGCGGTCGCTCACGTCCCGCTCGCAGACCTGTACAAGCTGCTTGCACTGGTGCGCTTGCCGCAGCAGGTCGTTGACGACTTCGACGATTTCCGCGCGCCCGCTGTAATTGAGAGCGATGTTGAGGCGCATCCCCTCGTTCGCCGCGGTTTCCATGATGGCGCGGTCGATCTCGTCGCGGACCGATTGCGGCAGCGCATCGGTCTGGCCGATGGTCTGGAATCGCACGCCGTTTGCCTTCAGGTCCGGCAGTTCTTGGCGCAAGTACTTGCGCAGCAGCGCCCACAGGGTCTCGATCTCGGCCTGCGGGCGCTTCCAGTTCTCCACCGAGAATGCGTACAGCGTCAGCGTTTCCACATCGAGCCGGCAGCACGCCTCGATGATCTCGCGCACCGGCCTGACGCCCGCGCTGTGGCCCGCGGCTCGGGGCAGTCGGCGCCGCTTGGCCCAGCGGCCGTTGCCGTCCATGATGACGGCGATGTGTCGCGGAATGCGATCCGGGGACAGTTCCCGGGCCATGCGCCATTCCACGCTGCCGGGCGCGGCCCAGTCGAGGAAGTCCTGCATCGATTCGAAACCAGAATCCTGATACATCGTAGCAACGGGGCCGCGCCTCGGCAGATTGGCTGGCACGCGACCTGCAGCGCGAGTCCGAACGCCCGCGCGTTTGGGCTAGAATGATTGCGTCATGAGCCTTCGTGCCTTCCTGTGCTTGGCGGCGATGCTAGGCATGGTCGCGCCAGCCGCTGCGCAGACAGACGATGAGGACACCACGATCCGCGTCGAGGTCAACGTGGTGAACCTGCCGGTAACCGTGACCGACTCCGAAGGCCGCTTCATCGCCGATCTCAACAAGGCCGACTTCACGGTGTGGGAAGACGGGCAGCAGGTTGAGATCCGCTACTTCACGCGCAGCGTGGAAGAGGAGAAGAAGCCGCCGCTATACGTCGGATTCATCATTGACCTGAGCAACACGGCCAGGCTCTACTACAAGACCTATCAGTCATCGATCGGGGACTTGGCGTGGATGCTCGTGCCCGAGGCTGGCCGCAACAAGGGCTTTCTGTTCGGCTACCACACCGAGGTCGACGAGCTGGTGGATTTCACCAACGATCCCGTCACCCTCACCGAGCGCATGGAGAGCCTAAAGCACGGTGGCGGCAGTTCCATGTTCGACGCGATCTACCGCGCCTGCACTGACAAGCTCGTCTCGATCCCCTACCAGGGTGCCAGCGAGCCGCGCAAGGTGGTGGTGGTCATCGGAGACGGGCACGACAACGCCAGCAAGCGCTCGCTGGACGAAGTGGTGCATGCAGCGCAGCTGCACCAGGTCACGATCTATTCCGTCAGCACGGTCGGCTGGGGCTACCACCAAGCGGAGGAATCCAACTTGATCAGGCTGGCCCGCGAGACAGGCGGTCGCGTCGTGCGCCCGCTGCAAAAGGTCCACAAGGACGTCTCCGGATATCTCTCCAAGCCGCAGGATGCCGGCAACTACCAGTACGAGGTCGGCACGGGCGGCTACGCGGCGGCCCAGCTGCAGGCGCTCTACCAAGCGATTCTGGACGTGGCCGGCAACGTCCAGAGCCAGTACATCTTGGGGTACGTGCCGAGCCGGCCCTTCTCGGACCAGAACTTCCGGCAGATCGATGTGCAGCTCGGCCTGGCCGGAGCGGATGTCGAAGTCTACCATCGGCGCGGCTATTTCCCGCCACAGCTGGCCGAGCTACCTTAGCCCGGCCGCCTGTCGCTTCCGGGCGCTCTCGGTATAATCCGAAGAGGGTGGAACTGGAAGCCCAGGCGCGCCGATTGCACGATGTCGGCCTGAATGCGTACGAGTCGAACGCCTATTTGGTGCTCATCGGCCACGTGCAATTCAAGGCCTTGGACGTCGCCAGTCGAGCCAACATACCGCGCGCAAAGATCTACGAGGTGCTCAATAGCCTTGTCGACAAAGGCTTTGTGCGCGTCGTGCACGGCAAGACCAAGCAGTTCTCGGCCGTCGAGCCGCGCCTCGCGCTGGAAGGCTATCTCGGCCGCCGCCGGGAGCGCTTTCTGCGCGAATGGGAAGATCGGCAGCAACTGGCAACCTCGCTCAGCGACGAGCTGGCCAAGACCTTCCGGGACGGGTCCAACGGCCACAGCGCTCTCGACTACCTGCGCATCATCACCGACACCCGCCAGATCGTCGAGGAATACCGCAACATGCTGCTGCAGACCCGCAACGAGTATCTGGAGTTCGCGCGGCGGCCGTATGGCGTCGACCCAGGCCGCGAACCGATCGTGCAGAGCTTGGCCGACAAGGGCACAGTCTGCAAACTGCTGTTTGATTTCAGCGATGTCGAGGATCCGGAGGGGCGCGACCGCCTCAAGCTGCTCGAAAAGGCCGGTGCAGAGGTGCGCCTGGGGAGAAACGTCCCCATGAAGCTGGCGCTGTTCGACAGCCACAGCGGCATGATCTCGCTCGACGATCCCGTTGTAAGCCACCAAAAGATCACCGCGCTCGTGTTCGAGCACCGCAGCTTGGGAAGCGCGATGCGCACGCTGTTCGTGGATTTCTGGAACCGCAGCTCCGGCTTGGAAGCTGTCCAAGGCAACGGGGCGGGAGCCTGAGCCGCCGACGGACGTGCCGTCGTCCATGGATTGCCCGATCTCCAGAGCCGTGGTTCCGGTCGCTGGCCTCGGCACGCGGCTGCTGCCAGCGACCAAGTCTCAGCCCAAGGAGATGCTGCCGGTCGCGCGCAAGCCGATCGTCCAGTACGTCGTTGAGGAGCTGGCGCGCAACGGCGTGCGCAACCTGCTGTTCGTGACGGGCCGCGGCAAGGCCGCGATCGAGAATCACTTCGATTCTGACCCGGCACTGATGGAATCGCTGCGCAAAGCGGGCAAGGATGACCTGCTACTGGCGCTCGATTTCGAACAGCTCGGCCTGAACGTCCTCTACACGCGCCAGAGCGTGCAGCGTGGCCTGGGAGACGCGATCCTGCACGGGGAATCGTTCGCGGGCAAAGAGCCGTTCATCGTGGCGCTGGGTGATTCGATCATCGGGCTGCGTGGGGATTCCATGGCCTGCCAGCGGATGGCGGACGCATTCGTCCGCGAGGATGCGGACGTGGTCATCGCGGTGGAAGAGGTCGAGCCAGCGCATGTTCGCTTCTACGGAATCGTAGAGCCGCAAGGCGAGGGGGACGTGTTTCGGATCCGGACGATGGTCGAAAAGCCAGCGCCGGACGCGGCTCCCAGCCGCTTGGCAGTGTCCGGGCGCTACGTATTCGGCCCCGGAATCTTCGACAGGATCCGCCAGGTCAAGCCGGACAAGCGGGGCGAAATCCAGATCACGGACGCCATCCGGGCCGTCGCCGAGGGAGGCGGCAAGGTCGTGGGCGTAAAGCTGCGGCCCGAAGAGAAGCGCTACGACATCGGCAACATGCCCAGCTACTTCGAGACATTTCTCGAATTCGCATTGGCCGATCCTGACCACGGCGAGCGAGTCCGCACCTATCTGAGGCGGATCCTCGCCGAGTGACGAAAGACATGGACTGCCTGCTCTTGGTCGACCTGCAGAACGACTTCATGCCTGGGGGGGCCTTGGCGGTACCTAAAGGCGACGAGGTGATCGCAGTCGCCAACCAGCTTGCGACACGGTTCGAATTCGTCGTCGCCAGCCAAGACTGGCATCCGCCCCAGCATCAGAGCTTCGCCTCGCAGCATCGCGGGCGGAGGCCGGGGGAGACGATCCAGCTCCGCGGCGTGACCCAAGTGCTGTGGCCCGATCACTGCGTCCAGGGCACGCACGGCGCCGAGTTTCACCAAGGGCTAGACCAGGGCCAGGTCAGTGAGGTTGTCCAGAAGGGAACCGCCCTCGACATCGACAGCTACAGCGCGTTCTTCGACAATGCCCGGCTCCGCTCGACAGGTCTCGGCGAGCGTTTGCGCGAGCTCAATGTGGGCACTGTATGCCTGCTCGGGCTGGCTACCGACTACTGCGTCAAGTTCAGCGCGCTGGATGCGGCCTCGCTCGGGTTCCAGGTAAAGGTGGTGTCCGAGGGTTGTCGCGGGATTGATCTGAACGCCGGGGACGTGCAGCGGTCATGGGACGAACTCCGCGCTGCCGGGGTGGACATCGTGGCGGCCGGAGAGATCGGATGAGTGACGCCGCAGAATGCCTCCACGAAGGCCGCTTCCTGCGTCTGGTCAAGAGCGCTGAATGGGAATACGTCGAGCGGGTGAACGTCACCGGTGTCGCCGTATTGGTGCCCGTCACATCCGAGGGCGAGATCGTGCTGGTCGAGCAGTACCGGATCCCGGTGCGAGCGCGCATGGTGGAGTTGCCTGCGGGATTGGTCGGGGACGAAGAGGGCTTCCGAGGAGAGGACATATTGGAAGCGGCCAATCGGGAGTTGGACGAGGAAACGGGCTACCGGGCGCGCCGCTTGCAGGTCCTGGCCATCTCCCCGAGTTCTGGGGGCATGACGAGCGAACTGGTCACGTTCGTGCTGGCGTCGGATCTGAGTAAGGTCGGAGAGGGCGGGGGAGTGGCCGGCGAGGACATCGTCGTGCACGTGGTCCCGCTGCGCGATCTATCCGAGTGGCTGCCTCGCAAGGAAGCGCAGGGATGCTTGATCGATCCGAAGATCTACGCCGGCCTGCACCTGCTGAATTCCACTTCTATAGCCGATGACGCGGGCAGTCCGACGTAGGCGGGCGGCAAGCCGACATCCTCAGACAGCCGCTCGGCCCTCAGATGCGCTTCAAATGCCGGACCGTTAGTGGATTGTCGACATTGCCGGTATTGAGCGTCGTGTTGGGTTCGACAAGCACGACCTCACACGGTTCCTCGGCCACTGGCCTGTGTTCGACACCATGAGGCACGATGATGAACTCTCCCGGCCCGACGAGTTGCGCTTCCTGGTCCCGAAATTCCATCCGCAGGCGGCCCGAAATGACGAGAAAGAGCTCGTCCTCGTCAGCATGGCTGTGCCAGACGAACTCTCCTTCGAGCTTGACCAGCTTGATCTGCATATCGTTGATGTCGCCGGCTATTCTCGGAGACCAAGGTTCCTGAAACGCGGCAAAGCCGTCCGCAAGGCTCTTCTTGGCAATCATCTCGGCCCCCTGGATCTGCCAGCCCGGAAAATGGCCCTGACGCGCATCGGGCCCCCCGTCCCGGCTTCGAATTCGGAAACTCCGCCAATCCCGGTCGATCCGAAATCTGGGAGGGCGTCCAGATCGGTCACATTCTCAGTCCCCTTGCGACCCGTATCAGTTGCGGTTCCGGTGTCGCTCGCATCGCTCAAGCCGATGCCGGCCAGCATGTCTCGCCGAATGCGGTGACATCGGCTGTGAATTTCTTGTAACATCTTTTCTGTCAGCAACTTAAATGCTCCCAAGAACACACACCATGCCCGCACACTGTATCACAATCATGCCTGCACCTTGCTGTTGGTCGAGCATCTTCGGTTCTCTCTGTGCGAGCCTCGCGCAGCCTTGCCGGCAAGTTCTCCCGCTCTGGCCGGGACTCCCGCGCGTCGCGGCCCTCCGAGTGGCTGTTCGCAGGTGTGATCCACCCGGCAATTGCGCCATATGCTCGCACGGTTCACGGCGGACTTCCGGAATCCGAGGAAGCTGGGAGAGTGATCGGTTTCGCCGTCTGATCCCGCTGCGGCACTTGACAATCTGGAGAAGTGCCCTATGCTGAATCCAGTGCGAACTAGGTCGGTCAGTGCCGTGCTATTGGCATGGCTGCTAGTTGTCTCAGGAACCTGCCTCTGTCTCGCTGCGGTTCCGGCCCAGCCAGCCCCGGATTCCCACGATTGTGGCAGCGAACCGGCTGTGCCTGCCAGCGAAGATGGCGCTCCCTGCGAGTCAGGCTGCACCGTCGATGACGTAGTGAGGCCGCCCGCCGGAGACCGGGCCGCCGATCAAGCTGCGCCTTGTCTCGGTGCGGTACAGAGCGAAGCCGCGACCGAGCTCGCGATGGCGCCAGCTTGCTCGCACGCCGGCCGCGACTTGATCGCGGGGCCGCTGCAAAGCACTCCGGCGTACATCCTGCATTCCGTCCTGCTCGTATAGCCTTCCCTTCGATTCCGTGGCGGGCCGGGCATCCAGCCCTCCCCGTCGTGGTGTCGCGGTCCGTATGGGGACCTCTCTGATCCCTTGAAGGGCCGCGATTCCCTAGCAGGCCACGGGCCGGTAAGACGCGGAATTCCGCGTCGGGCGGCTCCAACTGAACCGGATAGGAGGAAGCGGGAATGTTCATTCATCTTGTCGCTGGCATGGCTCTGGCCGTGGCGACGCTGTCTGGCACCTACGCAACGCACGGCGACGAGCGCCTCGAGGCGCTCATCGAAGACGCGCTCGGGGCCAACCCACGGGTGCTCCGGGCGTTTGCCGACTACCAAGCTGCGCGTCATCGCGGCCCACAGGAAGCCGGACTGCCCGACCCCACAGTTTCTTTCACTCAGTTTGCCCGCACGGTCGAGACGAGGGTCGGCCCGCAGCAAAGAATGCTCTCAGTCTCCCAGGGCATTCCCGGCCTGGGCAAGCGCGCCGCCAAGAGCCAGCTTGCATCGAAGTCGGCCGAGGTCCACGACGAGCTGTATTCCGCCACGCGGGCGGAGATCGTCCTCCGTGTCAAGCACGCCTACTACGACATCGGCTATCTGGACCGCGCGCTCGCTAAGACTCGCGAGGACGAAGCCCTGCTGGAGCACTTCGAAGAAATCGCTCGTCGCCGATACGCGCAGGGATTCGGCTTGCAGGCCGATTCCCTGAGGCTTCAGGCGCAGATCATGCACGCGGTCCACAGGCGCCAGCAGCTGCTCGCGTGGAGGGTTGACCTAGAGGCGGCGCTGAACTCCCTGCGCGACGTTCCGGCAGATTCCGAGATCGGCGAAGTCTCGCTGCCGCCCCTCCCCGATCTGAACCTAGAGCGAGAGTCGCTAGCGGACATCGGACGGCGGGAGCGGTCTGAGGTCCGTGCTGCGTTTCGGAGGATCGAGGAGACCGAGAAGCTGGTCCATCTTGCGAGAATCCGGCATCGGCCGGACCTGACCCTCGGCCTGGCCTGGGGCAACATCCGGGCTCGCGGGGCCCAGCCCGCCGGAGTGCCGCTTCCCGGGGATGGCAAGGATTCCTACGCAGTCTCCGTGGGCCTCACGTTGCCCCTGTTTCGACGCAAGTACGACGCCGGAATAAGGGAGGCTGCCGAACGGGTCTCGGCGGCCAGACTCGCCTACCGGGACTCTACTTCGACGATGGAGGCGGAGATCCGCTCGCTCACATTCCGGATCGAGAACATCGAAAGACAGATACGCCTCTTCGAGAGCACGTTGGTCCCGCAGGCCGAACAGGCGCTCGAGTCGACGCTGGCCGCCTACGCGAACGGAACGGTCGAGGTGACGGGACTGCTTGACATCCAGCGCACGCTCTTGGACGCGCAGCTGGGACTGGCACGCCTCCAAGCGGACTACCTGAAGGCTGTGGCCGATCTCGAGAGAGCAATCGGCGCGGCGGTGCCGGAGGAGATGCACTCATGACGAATTCGAAGACGGCTGCACTTGTCGTCGCGTGCGTTGCGGTCATCGCCGCAGGAGTCGCGATATCATACTTCGGCGTGCTGGCGGGAGGCCCGCCGGCAGACAGGTCTCTCGACACTGGCTCCGAGACTGTCGGACTCTACCTCAAGCAGCTGCTCAGCCGCGCCGCGGGCTACGAGTCTCTCGACACCGGCTCCGAGGCTGCCGGACTCTACACCTGCGGCATGCATCCTCAGGTCGCCCTTGAAGGCCCGGGGCAGTGCCCGATCTGCGGAATGAACTTGGTCCCGATTGAGACTGCCTCACCTCCAGAAGAGGCCGAACAGGCAGGCGTGAAGGTGAGCAAGAGCTTCTTGCAGAACTTCGCTGTGCGAACCACGATCGTTGAGCGGACCGACCTGCCTGCCCGGATCCGCACGATCGGCTACCTCGATCAGGACGAGGCGAAGCTGGTCTCTGTCAGCACGAAGTACGGCGGCTGGATCGAGAACCCCCGGGTCAGCACCGTGGGGGAACGCGTCTCAGAAGGCGACACCCTGTTCGAGATCTACAGCCCCGGCCTCGTCACCGCGCAGGAGGAGTTTCTCGCATCCATCGAGTATCTAGGTCGGCTGAAGGCAGCGGATGCGTATCCGGACGCGGTACGCCGCGCCGAGGCTCTCGTGCATGCGGCGACGGAGAGGCTGCGCTCCTGGGACCTGACGGACCAGCAGATCGACGGCTTGAGATCAGCCGGGAGCGTCAACCGGACGCTCGAAGTCTACTCCCCGGCCTCGGGGTATGTAGTCGAGAAGATGGCCGATTCCCTCGAGGGCGTCGAGACCGCGTCGGGCATGACCATTCTCAAGATCGCCGATCACTCAACTTTGTGGGCGAAGGTCGAGTTCTACGAGCACTACCTGCGCGACCTTCGCACGGGCATGAGGGCGGAAATCTCCATCGACGCGTTCCCGGGCCGCAGGTGGCATGGCCGACTGCTCTTCTTCGAGCCCGCGATGAATCCCCAGACCCAGACTCTGGCGGGCTATGTCGAGGTCGAGAACTTGGACTCAAGGCTGCGGCCAAACATGTACGCAACCGTCGAGTTCCAGTTGCCTGGGGCTAAGGACGCCCTCGTCGTTCCCGCTCAATCCGTCCTGCGTTCCGGGAACGACCGGAATGTTGTGATCGTCGACGCGGGGGCTGGGGTTTTCGTCCCTCACGAGGTCAGGCTTGGGATGGAGAGTGACGGGCGGATCCAAGTTGTGGACGGGCTGACCGAGGGAGAGCGCGTGGTCACGTCATCCCAGTTTCTGTTGGACTCGGAAAGCAATTTGCAGGCGGCGGTCGACAGGCTCTCGGGAAGTTCCGATCACGAGCATCAACACGCCCACTAGAGAGGTCGGTCCCAGATCATGCTCAGCAGAATCGTCGAGTGGTCGCTTCGAAACAAGCTTCTGGTCTTGGTCGTCGCGTTGGCGCTGGCCATTGCGGGTGCCTATTCGATCGGCGAGATGCCGCTTGACGCCTTGCCCGACCTGTCCGACGTGCAAGTCGTCGTCTACACGAAATACCCCGGCCAGTCCCCAAGGATCGTCGAAGACCAAATCACCTACCCCCTGACGACCCAAATGCTTGCCGTGCCCTACGCGGAGGTCGTGCGAGGGTATTCATTCTTCGGATTCTCGCTTGTCTACGTGTTGTTCGAAGACGGCACCGACCTCTACTGGGCTCGCTCGAGGGTGCTGGAAACCCTGGGCCAGGTGACCGAGATGCTGCCGGAGGGCGTCTCGCCGACCCTGGGGCCCGACGCCACGGGAGTTGGCTGGGCCTTCATCTATGCCCTGAAGTCAGATCGCCACGACCTTAGCGAGCTTCGCTCCCTTCAGGACTGGTTCCTGCGATTCGAGCTGACCGGCATTCCCGGCGTCGCTGAAGTCGCAAGCGTGGGCGGCTATGTTCGCCAATACCAGATCGCGATCGACCCGCTCAAGCTCAGGGCCTACGGCATCCCGATCTCGCGCATCAAGGAGGCCGTGCAGCGGAGCAATCGGGACGTGGGCGGACGGCTCCTCGAATTGGCCGAGAAGGAGTTCATGATCCGCGGCAGAGGGTACATAGAGTCCATTGACGACATCCGCAAGATCTCGCTTGGCACCGGCCGGACCGGCACGCCGGTCCGGCTGCGCGATGTGGCGCACATCGATGTCGGGCCGGAGATCCGCCGGGGGCTGGCAGAGTGGGACGGGCAAGGGGAGACCGTCGGAGCGATCGTGATCGTGCGCCAAGGCGCCGACACCAGGGAAGTGATTCGGCGCGTGAAGACTCGGCTGGCCGAACTGAATCCCCAGCTTCCGGAGGGAGTCTCGCTCGAAGTCGCCTACGACAGGACATCGCTCATCGACCGGGTGATCGACAGCCTGCGGTCCAGCTTGACCCAGCAGTTCGTCATCGTTGGAGCGGTCTGCCTGCTGTTTCTCTTCCATGTCCTGAGCGGAATCGTCGCCGTCGCCACCATCGTGGTCGGCATCTTGCTCGCGGGCATCGCCGCCGGCCTGCTGGGCGTACATCTCGACATTATGTCGCTCGGCGGCGTAGCCGTCGCCGTGGGAACGATGGTGGACGCCGGGATCGTGATGGTGGAGAACGCCCACCAGCACATGGCGCGGGAGGGCGATAGCAAGCCCCGCTGGAAAATTATCCGCGACTCGTGCTGCGAGGTCGCGCCCACCCTCTTCTTCTCTTTGCTCATCATCACCGTCTCGTTCCTGCCCGTATTCGCGCTCCAAGAAGAGGAGGGGCGACTGTTTCGCCCGCTCGCCTGGACGAAGACGTTGGTCATGGCCAGTGCGGCATTGCTCTCGGTCACCCTCGTGCCGGTTCTTGTCGGCCTTGCAGTGCGCGGACCCAGCTCCTCGGACTCGCGCAACCCACTTGGCAGGCTGCTGGTCTGGGGGTACCGGCCGGTGCTGGGGATCGTTATGCGCCACCGTGTCATAACTCTCCTGATCGCGGTGGCAATTCTGGGTGGATCGCTCAGCGCCTACCGCCGTCTGGGATCGGAATTCATGCCGCCGCTTTGGGAGGGCGACCTCCTCTACATGCCCACGACCGTACCGGGGGTTTCGATCGCCAAGGCCAGAGAGCTGGTGCAGCAGACCGACAAGATCATCATGACCTTTCCCGAAGTGGAGCATGTCTTCGGGAAGGCAGGCCGTGCCGACACGGCCACCGACCCCGCTCCGCTCTCCATGATCGAATCGACGATCAGGCTCAAACCTCGCGACCAGTGGCGGCCTGGGATGACGCCCGAGAGACTTGTCGCCGAATTGCAGGAGGCGGTCGACGTGCCCGGGCTCACCAATGCCTGGACCATGCCCATCAAGACGCGGCTGGACATGCTGGCCACAGGCATCAAGACACCCGTCGGCATCAAGATTGCTGGTCCGGACTTGGATGTGCTCGAAGGACTGGGCAAGCAGATCGAGCACGTTGTTCGCGGCGTTCCCGGCACGCTCAGCGCGTACGCGGAGCGTGTCATGGGCGGCAATTACTTGGACATCGAAATCAATCGCGACACGATCGCCCGCCACGGGCTCGTCATCGACGAGGTGCAAGAGGCGATCCGCACAGCTCTTGGAGGCGTTCAAGTGGGCACAACGGTCGAAGGCCTGCAGCGGTTTCCGGTCAACCTGCGGTACAGCCGGGACCTGCGGTCGGATATGCCTGCCCTGCGTGACGTCTTGGTTACGACGCCAATGGGTCACCAGCTCCCGCTGTCCCAGCTAGCGGACCTCAGATACTCCTCCGGGCCTGCCGCGATCAAGAGCGAAAACGCCAGGCCGAACGCTTGGGTCTATGTCGATGTTGACCCGAGCATGGACATCGGCACGTACTTCGACGGCGCGCGCGCGGCCGTAGAGCGCGGCGTCGCGATGCCGGCCGGCTATTCGCTTGCCTGGAGCGGCCAGTTCGAGTCGATGCAACGCGTCGAGGAGCGCTTGCAGCTGCTTGTGCCGCTCACGGTCGTGATCGTGTTCTCGGTGCTTCTGATCAGCACGGGGTCGGCCCTCACTTCCGCCGTTGTGCTGGCAGGGGTCCCGCTGGCCCTCAGCGGCGCCTTCCTGACACTGGCCGTCTTGGACTACAACCTCAGCATTGCGGTCTGGGTCGGTCTCATCGCGCTCGCAGGGCTATATGCCGAGACCGCAATTGTCTTCTGGCAATACCTTGATCTTTCCCGCGATGAGTTCATGCGCAAGGGGCTGTTCAAACGGCCCGCGGATTTGGTCACCGCGATCCAAGGCGCGGCGATCGCCCGCGTGAGGCCGATCGCGATGACAGTCGCGACCGACATGCTCGGTCTGACGCCCGTGATGTGGAGCACAGGGGCCGGTGCGGACGTCATGAAGCGCATTGCGACGCCGTTGTTCGGAGGCGTGGCCACCTCAGCGTTTGTAGTCTTGGTAATCTTCCCCATCTTCTACTACTACCGAAACGTAGGGTCCCTGAGCGGCCTCGCCAAGAACGCCGAACCAACCGCCCTCAAGGAGGTTACGACATGAAGCTGCCGACATTGCTGCTCCTCGCCTTGCCGCTCGCAGGGGCGGAAACCTCGTTCGAAGCCAAGTGGAAGAAGTCCCTTAGGCCGGATGTGGACGGAACGCTCAGCGTTCATGAAGAAGGCATCAGATTCCAGCCTAGAAAGGAGACCACGCAAGCGCTGGAATGGAGCTTTGAGGACGTCCAGCACCTTGACCGAGCGAGTCCGGCCGAGGTGGCGATCCAGAGCTATAGCGACTCGGTCGCACGACTCGGGCGGGACCGCTGGTACCGGTTCGTCCTCGTCGACAGCACGTTTCCGGACGAACTCCACGCGAGAGTTGCCAACCGTATTGGAAGGCCCGCCACGGATCGAGTCGCCCGCGAGCCGGCCGACGCCGAAGTGGCAATCCCCGCCAAGAATGTGCGGCTTCTTCGCGGATCGGAAGGAGTGCTCTATTTCACGCCCGAGTGGGTTGTCTACTCGACCGGGAGGCGCGGCCATTCGCGGGCGTGGCGGCTCGATCGCGACGTGGAGGCCGTTTGGTCGTCCGATCCCTATCGCTTGGAAGTTCACGTCCTAGGGGGAAGCGAAGCCTTTGCCCGCCAGGCGGACGTCTATCGCTTCTCGCTGAAGAAACCGCTGGACCGATCCTACTACGACGGGTTGCGGATAAAGCTGCACTCCTTGCGGAACTCACGCTAGTGGGCGGACTTGCCAGTAGGCCGTGGCCCGCGCTGTGTCTTCGCGGGTGAGCCGTGCTTAGGGCCGGGTGCTGACACTCGACATCCAGTCGAACAGCGGAGATAATGTACTTTTCAAGCTGCCAGCAGTGGCGACCTGAAGTACGCAGCCCGACCCCTGGGCACGGAGCGGAGAGCCGACCCACTCGACTGTCGGGAGCGTGACCGTGCGATGAGTGCAGGGGAATACGACGCAGTTCTGGTAGTTTCGTTCGGTGGGCCAGAGCGGGCAGAGGACGTAATTCCGTTTCTGGAGAACGTAGTGCGCGGGCGGGGCGTGCCCCGGGACCGATTGCTTCAGGTGGCCGAGCACTACTACAGCTTCGGCGGCAGAAGCCCCATCAACGACCAGAACCGGGCTCTGATCTCGGCGTTGCGCGAGGAGCTCGAGGCCAAGGGGCCGCACCTGCCGATCTATTTCGGCAATCGCAATTGGCACCCGCTCCTGCCAGACACGCTGCAGGTCATGGCTCGTGATGGCGTGCGGCGAGCGCTGGCGTTCGTGACGTCAGCATTCAGCTCGTATTCCGGGTGTCGGCAGTACCGCGAGAACATCGTCGACGCCATCGCGGCTGTAGGCGACAGTGCGCCACGCGTGGACAAGATCCGCGCCTTCTTTAACCATCCCGGCTTCATTCGCGCGACGGCTGGGCGCGTTCGCTCCGCCCTGTCTCAGTTCGATGCGTCCGACCGCGCCGGGGTGAGACTCTTGTTTGCGGCGCACAGCATTCCGTTGTCGATGGCCCATAGCTGCGACTATGTTGCCCAACTTCGCGAGGCCTCCCGACTAGTCAGCGAGCAAGTCGGTAGCGACAATTGGGAGCTGGTTTTTCAGAGCCGTAGCGGGCCGCCCACCCAGCCTTGGCTCGAACCAGATATCTGCGACCGCATCGATTCGCTAGGGGCCGCAGGCGCGAGACAGGTTTGCATGGTGCCGATCGGATTTCTCTCCGATCACGTCGAGGTCGCATACGACCTTGACGTTGAAGCCGCCGCGCGCGCCAGTGCAGCCGGAATTTCGTTCGTGCGGGCGGAGACGGTCGGCACTTGTCCGGTTTTCGTGTCAGCTGTGCGCGATCTGATCCGCGAGCGCGTGGAAGGCGGGCCCGCGAGGGCTTGCGTTGGGGCGTTGCCCGTTAGGCCTGACGAGTGTCCCACCGACTGCTGCCCGCGGCCGCAACACCCTGGCCGTGCAGCTGGCGAACGGCCCCGCTGACCACAGTTGTGCGGGGCGGCCGCGCGGGCACGTCTGCCGTGCGACGGCGACCGCGGCCAGCGCAGCATCCACGCCGCGATTGTCTCCTTGATACAACATAGGGCGATGCCCCGAACGTTCTCCCTCACGCTTTGCTGCCTCGCGGCCATGACGCTTGGCGCGGGCTGCTCAGACACTGCCGATGTGGCGACACCGGCCGAGCCTGAGGACACAGCGCCCCGCCCGCCAAGCCCAATGCCGACGCCTTGGATCACGGCAGTCGAGCCGCACCAGGGATTCAACGACGAGCCTGCTCTAGTGGCCACACCGTCCGGTGACGTATTCGTGGCATGGATTAGCTACCGAGACGGAGCGGACGCGCTAGTGATCGCTCGGTATTCGCACGAGGACGACCGCTTCCTCAAGCAGGGCGAATGGGTGGTGCTCGGTGGTGCAGGCACGTACCTGCTGGACTTGGATGCGGCAGCCGCTGAGGCCGGCGCGCATTTTGTGTTCGCTCGAGAAATTGACGGAAATTGGGATATCTACTCTGTCAGTGCGGGAGCCGGTGGCCCTACTAGGCCGATTCGCATCGCCACTGGCCCCGAAAGCCAGATCAAGCCCGCCGCAGCATGGCATGACGGGACGCTGTTCGTGGCGTGGGAGAGCAGTGCTGACTCCAAGCGTCGGATCTACTCGGCATCGCTTCGTGATGGACTCGTCACCGATCACGAACTCGTGAGCCCGGACAGCCCGTCGAACTACGGACCGAGCGTTGCCGCCGACCGCCACGGTCGCGTCTCGGTCTCGTGGCATGGCTATGTCGATCACAACTACGACGTGTACCTTCGCCAGAGATCTCCTTCGGGCGAATGGGAAGAGGTCAGACGGCTGACCAGTTCCCCCGGCATCGATCGCCACGCCCGATTGCTGGCCCACGACGACGACCTCTGGGTCGTCTACGAGCATGCACGCATGGAGGGATACCACGTCGGCAGGACGAACGAACGGCACCTCGTCGCGGCTATGGTCACGCCGCGCGGCTTGGATGCCCCTCCGGATTACTGGAACTCCTCACCACTGGCGAAGAACCGCTCGGAGGCCGCATCGGCCGCAATTGACTCGCGAGGTCGCTTGTGGATCGCCTACATGCAGCCCCGGGAACCGCGCGGCGGGTGGCGCGCGCAAGTCGTGGGATATACCGGCCAGGACTGGATCGGACCGAGAACGCTCTCGCAACGGCGGTCGATGGACCGTCCGGCGGCGCTGGCGGTCAAGGGGGACCGGCTGCTGCTGGCCTTTCAGGCCGACAACTTCTCAGACACGTGGTCGCAGTCCGACCCGGATTTCACGGACACTGCCCGATCGCAGATCCTGCTCGCTTCGGTCGATACCGGGCAAGCGCCGCCCGCCGCCCCGTCCATGGGTCTCACAGCCTTGGAAGAGCCCGCCGAGCCATTCGACCCCGCACTGCTTCACGCGCAGTACGGGGAGGACGGCGAGACCCCATCGATCGAATACAACGGTGAGCGGTTCTACCTGTACTACGGCGAGTTACACGAGCACTCGGACATCTCGATTTGCAACCGCTGCGGCGACCAGTCGCTGGACGAGGAATACCAGTGCCGGCGAGACATCAATCGCCTCGACTTCGTGGCTATGACCGATCACGGCTACAACATCGTCCCGTACCTATGGAACTACTCGGCCAAGATGGTTCGCGCGAACCATGACGTCGGAAGGCTCGTGACCTTCCTCGGAGAGGAGTGGACCTCGAGCTTCGAAGACTACGACCAAGAGCGCCCGTGGGGCTACTACGGCCACCGCAACCTGATCTTTGCCGACCCCTACTTCCCCAAGTGGTGGAGTGCCTACAACGGTGATTCGCCCGCGGATCTCTGGGACGAGCTGCGCGGCATGAAGGCCGACTTCGTTCAGATCCCGCACCAGCTCGCGGACACCGGGAACGTGCCAGTGGATTGGGACTACGCAGACGAGGAAGCCCAACCCGTGGCAGAGATTTTCCAGCACAGGGGCTCTTACGAATACGCCGGTGCTCCGCGGCATGCCATTCGGGCCACAGGTCAGCCGGGCAGCTACATCCAAGACGCCTGGGGTCGGGGCCTGAAGATAGGTGTGATTGCCAGCCCGGACCACGGAGGGGGCCTGGGGAAGGCGGCTGTGTGGGCTCGGGAGAAGACGCGGACAGGCATATTGGAAGCGATACGCGCTCGGCGAACATTCGGCACGACAGCGGCTAGGATTCAGATCGACTTCCGGGTGAACGGCCACTTGATGGGCGAGGTCGTTCAGGGCGGTGGCCCGGTCAAGGTCACAGCCAACGTGCGGTCCCCGCAGCCGATCAAGGCGATCGAGATATGTCGGAGCAACGAATTCGTGTATTCCAGCTCGCCGGGCGGATCCGTTGCCTCTATCGAATTCGTAGACCAGCAGCCCCTTGACGGGCAGAGTTTCTACTACCGCATGTTTGACATTTTTTGGGCGATTCGGGGCTGCAATCTCCTAAAAGCCCTTGTAAATACAGGGATTGCATCGGCCCGGTCCAAATTTCCTAGGTAACAACATTATTTTTATGATTCCTAGGTTCCACTTGCTTTCATCGTCGGTTATTGCTACCATCGTCTAGGTGTAACTACTCACCCCTCGGTTGGTGTCGAGGCGTGAGTTGGTGTCGGGCCATAGTCTTGTTCGAGCGTGGCGACAGCGTTGCCGGCGAGCGCGATTTGAATGGCGACCAGAGGATTGTAGCCGTGCGCTTCCATGGACTGCAGGTAGCCGGAGATGCGGGCATAGGCCTCGCCGTAGGCTAGCGTGCGAAAGCAGCCCGAGACTTTCATCTTGACTTTGGACATGCGCAGTCCGCGCTCGCCGGCGTTGTTCGTAAAGCTGACGTCGGGGTCGCTCAGGAAGCGCAGCACGGACTCTTCGTGCTGGGCGAGCCGCTCGTGCAGGTTGTGGGCATCGGATTTGGCGATTGGTCCGCGTTGGCCCTGTTTGCGGGGCGGCAGCGCGGGCAATTCCTTGCGGCCCTGGGTCAGGATGGTGCGGTAGCGCTTGCGCAGGGCCTTGCAGGCGGCTGCGCTGAGGGCCTTGCTCGGGCTGGCATTGACCAGGTGACAGGCCTGTTGCAGCAGGGCTTTCATCAGCCGCGCCCAGCGGTAGCCGTTGGACTCGACAATGAAGGTCAGTTCACGGATTAAGTGCGCCCCGCAGAGCTGGTGCCGGCAGTCGGCGTAGCTGAGGTAGGAGGCCCAGCAGTCGTGCACCAGCGTGCCGTGATAGCTGGGGATCAGGCCGATCGCCTCAATGGCGGCCTTGCCGCGCTTGGGATGCAGGAACTTCAGCGTCAGCGAGCCATCGGTGAGGATGTGCAGCCAATGGTTCTTGCGGTCCACGCGCAGGCCGGTTTCGTCGGCATGCAAGGCCGGAGCTGCCAGCAGGTGGGCGCTGGCGGCCTCTTCCCAAGCTTGCAAGGCCTGCTGCAGGCGGCGGATGTAGCCCAGGCAGGTGGCCTCGGACAAGCGCAGGCCGGAGATCGCCCGGACCAGTTCCACGACGCGCCGCAGGGAGAGCATATGGGCCACCAGCAGGTTGATGATGAACGCCTGCAGGCCGCTGCCATACTGGCGCGGGCCGGGCATGCTGGCGGGGAAGGCTGGCTTGCAGCGGGCCTGGCAGTCGGGGCATTGCTTGACCTCGGCGGTGACGCGCTGCTCGACCACCTGAAACACGATGTCGTACAGCACGCGGCGTTCGCGCTCGGTCGGAGCGACATCCGACAGATCGGCGCCACAGCTGTCACAGGCCGCCACGGTGAGCGTTTCCTCGGTGGTGACTCGCTGCAGGGTGGAGCAGCTGCGGTCTTCGGCCGGATTTGGCTTGCGGCCCGACTTGGCGCGCCGCGCGGTTTCGTCCTCGGCCTCCATCTGCGAGGGCGGGATGGAGGAGTTGCGGCTGGTTTTGCGGGTGGTCTTTTCCAGCAAGACCGTCAGCAGCAGTGTCAGCAAGGGCATCAGCGCCTGTAGCAGGGTGTCCAGCTCTGGCGGCACTTTGCCAGCCTTGCGGAGGGCCTCGAGCTTGTCTTGGAAGGCCTGCAGTTCGGCGCGCAGGGACTTGTCGTGGACCGTCGGCATCACTCGGCCTCGACCGCCATCAGGGCGGCCAGCACCGCCAGCCGCTCGCCCGGCGGCATGGCCGCGTAGCGCTTGGCCCAGTTGGCGGCCTTGCGCTTGATGCACTGCCGCTGCGTGCAGTTCTGGCCCGCGTAGGTGTGCCAGTGCGGGCGCCCCGGGGCGAAGTTGCACCACAGCTTCTCGGTCACCACCCCGGCCTGGTTCATCACCTGCAGCGACAGGCTGTGCCAGCCTGCCAGCGCTCGCTCGTACAGTGGCGAGGGATAGCCGGAGATCATCACCTGGCAGGGCAGGCCCTTGAGCAACGCCAGCAGTTGCTCGTGATCGGCCGGCGTGTAGTCATAGCGGTAGCGGCGCTGCGACTTGCGGGTGCTGTGCAGATAGGGCGGGTCGCAGTAGACCAGCTCGTCGCCCGCAAACGGGAACTGGGCCAGGAAGCGGTGGCAGCAGCCGTGCACCAGTTCCACTTCGTACGCACAGCGGAACGCACGGAGCGAGCGGGCGTTGCGATCAATGCCGATGTTGCGCAGCGCCGGCGGCTTGCGCTGCATGAGCGCGCCGCCGCCGAGATGGGTCTCGATATAGGTGGCATGCGGCGGCATGGCCGCGATCAGCGGCTGGCACAGACCCGAGGTCGCCTTCGATCCGTACCAAGCTCCCATCGCCGCGTGCGCTGCCGAAGGCTCCCTTAACCAGCAGCATAGGCGGCCACAACCAGATTGTCAAGCGCGCCAGCGGCTGGGCCCGCAAGCGAGCCGCTGGCCGCTCACAACGGTTCCCGCTCAGAGCCAGGACCCCGCCACGAGCAACCGTTCGAAACCGACCCGGCCCCAACCAGCGCAAGCATTGCTGCGCGTGAGCTCAGGCGACAAGACACATAGTCAAAAAAGGGCCTGAGTAGTTACGTCTAGGTAACAGTTCATGTTCCTCATGACCTCCAAGTCCAGCGCCCGCGGTCGCACCTACGAACAGGTACATTTTTTTGTCGATACGTGACTCGTCTGATGGGATCGGATCGTTGCTCGTGCAACTAGGGCAGCCTGTCGCTGGAGTTGCAAGGGCCTGCTCGAAGGGCGCTGGGCCGCTCTTCGCAGCGCCCGCGAGGGGGCACTGGACAGTGTCGGCGCAGCGGGGGTGTGACGCCTCGCAAGGCGTTGCCGGGCAGGCTGGCGGGACGCTCGCATGGGCTAAGGCGAGGGCGCTTGCAGCAGCAAGTCGAGAGCCTCCTGCGGGCGTGCCGCGAAATGCCGGTTGGCCTCCGGCACGTAGCGGAATTGGGGCAGGCAGCGGATGATCGAAATGGCCGTGTTGGTCAGACAGGCCAGGTTGCGCGGCAGGTCGCGCACATACACGCGGCAGCGGTCTTCGTCGTAGGTGAAGTCACGCACATAGTGCAGGCGGTTCTCGATCTGCCAGTGGTTGCGCAGCAACTCCGCGAGTTGCTCGGGGGTGGCCCGTGCGGGGCCCAGCGAGGTGAGCGCATAGCTCACTTCGGTGCTGCTCTTGCCGCTCTTGACGTGCTGCCGCCGACGTTCGACGCGGATGGCCTGCTGGCGGCCGTGCAGGGCGGCATAGTCGTCCCATTCGGCGGCGCTGATGTCCTTGACCCAGTAGCGTCGGCGCTCGATGCGGCCATGCTGCTTGTCCAGCGTCTCCACCAGCGGGCAGGCACTGAAGTCCATCTCTTGCAGGTCCCGGAACAGCGTTGGCTGGTTGTTTTTCACCGCGGTGATCAGATAGTCTGCCTGGGATTCCTCGAGCAGGCAGCGGGCCGTCTCCTGCTGGGCGTGCAGCGCGTCGCCGGTGACCACCCGCCCGGCCAGGTCGAGTTGCCTGGCTAGTTCCCGGAAGGCCGGGATCTCGTTGGTCTTGGAGTCGATCTCCAACTGTCCCAGCACCACGCCGCTGCCCTGCTCCACCGCGGCCAGCAGCATGCGCCGACCGTGTGCGCTCTGCTTGGAGGCCCCGCGCACGTCCTTGCCGTCCAGGCTCACGCCCGGCAGCACTGCCGGGCCCTCGCTGGGTGCCTCGCTGGCGGCCTTGGACGAATCCGTAGCGTCTTGCTGTGACTGCACTTGCGCGCTTTGCTGGAGGGCCCACCCGCGCACCGCCTCCTCCAGCGTCTGCGGCTCTAGGGTCGCCAGAATGTTGTGGAACGTGGTGATCGACGGACTCGTGTAGCAGCCTTTGCTGGGGCTGTAGAAACACTCCACCGCCAGTCGCTGCGACTGGCTCAGCAGGGCCGCGAACTGGGCGAAGGCGGTCACCCCGCGGTAGCCGCACAGGCGCGCCGCCACCGCCAAGGCCAGCACGCTGCGCAAGCCGTAGCGCTTGCCGCGCGCATGGCGGTACTCGGGCAACTCGCCGAGGAACTCGAACAGACTGCGCAGCGTCTGCGCGTCGGGGGGCGCGCTGCGGGCCGGCCCGTCCCAGGCCGGATCATCCTCCGGCTGGGCCAGCTTGAGGGCCGCGCCGGGCTGCAATTCGTACACGAAAATCTCCTTCCGCTGGCCGTGCCGACGCCAGCGCGGCGTGGCACCCGGCAGCCGTGCGTAGCCGCCGCTGAAGCCCAGCGAGCGCCAGTTGGCGGCCCGGTAACAGGTGCCGGCGAAGCGTTCAGGGTCCACGAACGACTCCGCTAACAGGCTCGGAATGCCGTGCTCGGCCAACATGTCGTCCGAAAGCCGTCGCAAGCTCAGCCCGAGCACCCGCGAGGCCAGATTGGGCGCCCCCTGCCAAGCCGGCAGAATCACGAAGCGCGAGTTCTGCGTGAGCAGATGCAGGCGCCGCCGCTGCTGCTGCGGGCTCCAGCCGATCCAGCGGTCACGGGCCGCCAGCTTGAGCGCGGCGGCCTGCCAGCCCACCAGTGCGATCCAGTCCTGCCCCAGCGTCGCCACATGCCGCAGGGCCTTGCCGAACAACCCCTCGAACGCTAGGTAGTGGTGGCTGGCCACCAAGCGGTCCCAGCGCCGGTGCTCCTGCGCACCGTGCGTGGGGCGCACCTGCACGGAGCGCAAATCCAGATCCCGCAAGCCGCTTGGCGCTGCCACTAGAGCCTAGCCTGACAGACTGACAACAAAATGTCCAGTCCTCGCAGCAGACAGCGCTACCATGCCGAGCTCGCAAACTCTAGCAGGCAGCCACTGCCCCTCCGGCTACTGTCGTGCACTGCCTCGGACTCGGACAAAAAAATGGCCCTGCACCTACGAATACGTCCGCCTCTGCGAATCGGTCTGGAAAAACGGCCGCTCCTCGCGCCGCATCATCGCCACCCTCGGCCGCACCGACCAGCTCGAACCCGTCCTCGACCGCCTCTTCGAACTGCTGCGCGGCCACAAGCCCTCCCAGGCCGCCGAGCCCCTCCCGCTGCGCTCCTGGCGCTGCGGCACCTTCCTCGCCGTGCGCAGCCTGTGGCGCGAACTCGGCCTCGACCGCCTGCTTGGAACTCATTCCGACCGCGTCCTGGTGCTGGTGGCCAACCGCCTCTCCGCCCCGGCCTCCGAACACCGCCTGGCCGACTGGCTGCGCACCCACTTCGCCTGCGACTCGCACGGCCGCCGCTTCGTGCCCGCCTATCGCTCCGACAGCGAACGCCGCCAGTCGAACAATCCCCGCGTGCGCGTGCAGGCCTTCCAGTTGCAGCGCTGGTACCGCACCTTGGATGCCTTGCTGCCGCTCAAGCAACGCCTCGAGCAGCAGCTCTTCGAGCGCTTCCGGAGCCTGTTCCAGCCCAACTGCGAATTGGTCTTGTACGACCTCACCAGCACCTACTTCGAGGGGCTCGGCCCGGGCGGGCTGGCGCGGCGGGGCTACTCCCGGGATCAGCGCCCGGATGCGCCGCAGGTGCTGCTGGGGGTGGCCATGGTGGACGGACTGCCGGTCTCGCACACGCTGCTGGAAGGCAACCGGCGGGACTCGACCACGGTGCAGGCGGTGGTGGCGGACCTGCGCCAGCGGTTCGGCCTGGGGCGGTTCGTGTTCGTGGGCGACCGGGGCATGAAGTCCGCGGCCAGCCTGGCCGCGCTGCAGGACGAGGGGCTGGGCTACCTGATGGCAGCGCAGGGACGGCGCAACCCGCGCATGGAGGAGGCCTTGCAACGGCTGCAGGAGGGGGCCTGGCAGGCCTGCGAGGACGCCGCTGGGCAGGCCAAGCAGAACGGCTCGCGGGTGCAAGAGGTGACGCGCGCAGGGGAGTCTGTGCGGCGCCTGGTGGTGCATTCGCCGGAGCGCGAGCGGCACGAGCGGAAGCTGCGCGAGGCGCAGCAGGAGAAGGTGCGGCAGAAGCTGCAGCGGCTGGCCGAGCGGGTGGCGCAGGGCGAGTTCGCCAAGCGGGCCGAACGGGCGCGCGAACAGGCGCGCGAGGAATCGGCGACAGGCACTGCAGCGGCCGACCAGCGCGCCGAGTTGCCGGACGCGGCGGCGCTGATCGGGGATGCAGCCGGGCGGGTCTTGGCGCGCGACAACGGGCAACGCTACTACGACTGGCGGCTGGACGCGCAGGGCCAGCTGCAGTATTGGGAGAACGCCAACTGCGCGGCCGAGCGGCGGCGCGAGGGGCACTGGCTGCTGGAGACCGAGGAGACGGGGCTCGGCGCAGTGGAGGCGGTGCGGGCCTACCAGGAGCTGTGGCGGGTGGAAGCGGCCTTCCGCTCGCTGAAAGACGTGCTGGAGTTGCGGCCGGTCTGGCATCGCACCCCCGAGCGCGTGCAGGCACACGTGCTGGTGGCGGCGCTGGCGCTGGCCATCGACCGGGTCGTGCAGCGCAAGCTGACGGCGGCCGGTCTGGACTTGCTCAGCACGCGGGCCGCCTGGGACGCGCTGGAGACGGTCAGCTTGGTGGAGTTCGAGTTGCCGGGCGGCCAGCGCAAGGCGGGCGTGTGCGTCAACGGCGAGCAAGGCAGCGAGGCGTACCAAGTGCTGCAGGCGCTGGGGGTGCCGTTGGAAGTGCCGCCAGCGCCGGAAAGCGGCGACAGAGAGATCCACTGAAGCGCGGGTGAGGAGAGGTCGAAACCATGCCTGAAGCGGCAGTTGTCAACCTGTCAAATCCCGGTGCCATAGCACGAAAAAACGGGGGTCTAGGTAACAACATCAGATAGCGACCCTGTAGAATCAATGACTTACAAACCCCAATGTCAAACATCAGCTACCTTCGCGTGACACAGGACGATGGCGAAATCGCTTGGTCGAGTCCTGTCTGGATCGAGGACTAGCGGGCATCCTAGGCGGATCAGCCAGTGCGCGGCGAGGTCATCAGCGGATGTCCGAGCGTATCCCCGTTGGCTTCGAATCCGTCTCGGTCCACGTCCACGAAGATCGGATTCGTGTAAGCGACCGGATGCATCTCTCCATAAGGGTTGAGCCCCCAGCCCAGTTGAATGTCGGAGCCCTCCCCGATCGCCACGACAATCAGGTGGGCGTCCTGCTGAAGCGTCACTCGCACAGTCTCCTCGAAGCTCACGGTTCCTTCCCTGAACATCCCGGGGTTCTTCGCCTTGCGGAAGTCGAGCTGCTCCGGCTGGCGTCCGTTTACCAAGACTTGCACGCGGTCTATTTCGATCCAGTTCGGCGTCTGGACCCGGATCTTCAGGTCGACGAATCCTTCAGCGATCACTGTCGAACCGATTGGCAGGCCGTCTCCCGTGGTCACTTCGAGGAATGGACCGTTGGTGATCATCATGCGCCCTGCCTTCGAGTTTCTGACAATCTCCTCGTGGTCGACTTCCTCGGGCCTGTCGGTCGAACTCGGTACGTAGGTGCGCCATCCGCCGACACCGTTTCCGAAGATCCGATGCGCGTCGCTTACTGCGACGCACCAGACGCGGCGGCCTTGGTTCAGCATTTGCAGCCATCCGAACGTGCGGTTCGCCCCTTCGCGGGTGTTGTATCTCGGATTCAAGTTGAGGATCTCCGCGCTCCAGACCTCAGCCGCGTCGACGAGCTCTTCGAAGCCGACGAACCCGCCATCCTCGACGCCGTCACGATTCCGGTCGAAGAACACGCCCCCGACATCGGGGTGGTTGGCCTGGACCCAGCGATCGGGGCCTCCACCGAAGAGACCGGTGCGACTTCGGGCGTTTGCCGCTGGATCAATGCGAGAACCCCCGGCTAGGGAAGGCGTGCCCCAATTCCGCAGGGTGATTGCATTGATCCGGGGGTCGAAGTGCCACAACGGCGCCCCGCCGTTCTGTACCATCGGGTCCGGTTTGATCGGAAACGCGTTGAAATGCTGGCCGCTCCCTGTCAGTTCGATGCCGGGAATCGTCTTGATCCGGCCAGACAGGCCGAGTTGCTCGATCTGGGAAGACCAGTCGTACAGGCGCTGGTGCTCGGTGGTCGGCGCGAATTCAATGTGCTCTGCGGCGAAGTTGATGATGCGGTCCCTCGTGTTGCAGTAGTTGTCGCCGCTAGGCGTTGAGTGGGCGTGATAGTCCGTACTGATCCAGCCTTGTGTGTCAACCGTTCGCTCCAGTGCGAATTCGACTTCCTCGGTCTTCCCCGGAGCGACTCGCACGCGCCGCTCGACAAGGTCGTGCTCGGGTCCGAGGGTGACCCGCAGGAGGTAGCTTCCCGGAGGCACCTGTTGCCTGACCCGTCCGTCATGGGTCTGGTACTGGTGGTTGCCCCCGTGAACGCGGTAGTCGGTGCCGAAATTGGGAGTTTCTGTCCCGTCCACGCCGATGAATTGAACCTTGCCCGGCGATGGGTTGCCGGCCGCGTCACGAATCACAACACTCACAGCCGACGCCGGAGCCACCTCGAGATCAAGACGGGTCTTCTTGCCACGCTCTACCGAGATGCTCGTCTCGACCAAGTCGCGGCCAATGTCTCGGAACTGGGCGTCGTAGCGCCCCGCGGGAAGTCGAAAGGCAACGCGGCCCTCGGAACTCGGGTACTGCGACACCCACTCGCCGCTGACGGAGACCGCAAGCGAGCCGTGGATGGCGGGCTGCCCCGCCGTGTCCTTGATCATGCCCTCAACCTCGCCTGCGGGCGCCTGTTCGGCTGCTAGCAGGCCGTACGCTGCCAAGGGCGAGTCGGCCACCGCAACTCGGATTCTGAAGGTTCGCGCTTGCCCGGGTTCTAGCGTTGCCTGGTCGGGCACGGGTTCCGCGTCAGCGGACGCGATCGCGTAAGCCCTCTTATCGAACGGGTCGATGCTATCGCCGATCATCACCCCGTCGACGATCTGCTCGTTTTCGAGACCCTTCCATATGGGGGCAGGGGAGACCGACACGGATTCCTGGGACTCGTTCCGGTAGGTCGATGTCACCAGCAGAAACGGCCAGTCGGATTCCAATCTGTACTCGTGGCGCGAGTAGAGGCCGTCGCCCATGGCCGCAGTGCGCACCGCCTCGACGACGGCGGCGCCGGAGGAACCGGCTTCGACAACTCTGACTCGGGAGAGATAGCCTGATTCCCCGCCTGGTCGCAGGGCGGTGATCTGGTCGTTCCCCGCGCCTCGTACGTCGAGGTCGTACAGGCAGCCCTGAAGGACTGATCCATACTCCGTCGTCATGTTGGCGCGGCGAAAAGGCTGGGTGCCGGACACGAGCGCCTCGACCGTGTCGTTTCTGAGGACGAAGTCTCCCGGCAGGCCGTCGGCTTCCTTTCCGGAGGGCATCTGGTCGACGCTGTCGCGACTGATCTGAAACGCCTCTGGGCGGTCGCGCTGAGCCGTCGATGCCAGCGCAATCAGAAGAAGGAACAGGAGGGCAAGGAATGTGCGGATGTTCATGGGACCGTCGGGTGCACCGCCAACCGAGAGCTCAATCGCCGGCTCCTACGTGAGAGGCAACCTAGCCCCGGCTGAAACAGCTGGCAGAAACCACTAGTAGTGTAGGGGAGCAACGGTGCCGGAGCTACCCAGGTCCGGGCAGATGCAGCGGATCGATACTCCGGACCAAGAGGGCGCGAGTCGCACTCTCACGGAAGGGCTGCGCAGTCTGCCATATCCTGACAACAGAGGAATCACATTGCCCTTGACGATCACGCAGGTCGACGCCTTCACCGGCCAGCCATTTGGCGGCAACCCGGCGGCGGTCTGCCTGCTGCCTCGTCCTGCCGATGCCGCATGGATGCAGCACGTGGCGCGCGAGATGAACCTATCGGAGACTGCGTTTCTGGTCCGTCGTGATGACGGCACATACGACCTTCGCTGGTTCACGCCAGCCGTCGAGGTCGACCTGTGCGGGCATGCAACGCTCGCGAGCGCCCACGTGCTATGGGAGAGCGGACACCTCGCTGATGGTTCGAGAGCTGTCTTTCACACGCGGTCCGGCAAGCTGTCGGCAACCCAGCGTGACGGCTGGATTGAGATGGACTTTCCGGCCGAGCCGGATCGGCCGGCGGCCGCCCCTGCGGCATTGGCTGCCGGCCTCGGTGCCGATCCGGTGTACGTCGGGCGCAACCGCTTCGACTACTTGGTGGAGGTCGAGTCCGAGGCAACGCTCCGCAGTCTGTCACCAGACGCCCGGCGGCTATCGGAAATCGACACTCGCGGCATCATCGTCACAGCCCACGCCGACACGGATGGATTCGATTTCGTGTCACGCTTCTTCGCTCCGGGCACCGGCATGTTTGAGGATCCGGTTACCGGGTCCGCACATTGCTGCCTGGGGCCGTATTGGCAGCGCCGGCTCGGAAGGGCTGACTTCACCGCGTGGCAGGCTTCAGAGCGTGGCGGGCTCGTCAAAGTCGCGATCCGCGATGACCGGGTCATGCTGTCGGGCAAGGCCGTTACGGTCTTGCAGGGCGAATTGATCGCCGGACCGGACATCGTCTAGCCCGAAGTTCCGGGCCAAAAGCGAAGAGAAGTCCCTGTAATGCATAGCCTTATCTGGATTTGGAGCTGTCTTACACTGGGAACGTTCGGACCAGTTCAAGCGCACGCTTCTGCAAAGCGCTCGGCTCCGTGAGCCGCTCCACGGTGGGCCCGTTGGCGTCGCCCTGCAGGCGGCATTGATGGCGACAGCGCGTGCCCAGCACCTGCAGCAACGTCGAGAAGCTGTGCAGTTCCAAGCCCTCCGCCGTCCGGCGCCGGTTCTTTTTCGCTTGCACTTCCTTGCGCGGCTGGGCGGCCGCCACCGGATCCCGGCGCGCCTGCCAGCCCGCCAAGTCCTCGTCTTCGAACAGCAGCTCGGCCAAGGCTTGCCGCAGGTGCCACTCCACGTAGTACGCCAGCAGGCACAGCAGCAGGTGAGCCCGCACGCGCTGCTCACTGCGGTGGCGGATCGGGCGCACCTGCAAGTCCACGGTCTTGAGGCAGCGGAAAGCGTTCTCGACGCGCGTAAGCTGCTTGTAGCTGCGCACCACATCTGCGGCCGACAGATCGCTCTGGCTGGCACGGATCACGTACAGGCCGTCCAAGGCCGCCTCGCGCTCGATCGAGGCGGCGTCCCGGCAGAATTGCAAGCTGCCGTCTGCGATCTGGGTCTGAAAGTGCTTGGCAACCTTGGAACGCTGCTTGGCGCGCCCCACCTTCTCGGCGATCGCGGCCTCCAGCAGCGGCTTCTTGGTGCGCCGCGCCACTTCGCGCTGGATGCGCGCCAAGTCTTGCTCGGCGGCCTCCAGCAGCGCTTCGCGCTTGTGCCGGCGGCGCTCGGCCAAGGCCGGATTGCAGCACACGATGAGGCGCTCGTCGGGGTACAGCGGGGAGTGGATCTCGGCCAAGTTGCGCTCGTCGAAGAGCGACATCTGGACGCTGCCCTCCTCGGCCAGGCGGCGGATGTCGTGGTGGCGCAGGGCCGAGATCCAGCCTAGGCCGGGATAGTCGCGCAGGGTCTGGATCTGGGTGTCTGTGAGCATGCCGCGGTCGCCCACCAGCACCAGCCGCTGGAGGCCGAAGTGCTGGCGCAGGGTCTGCACCTGGTCCGGCACCGTGGTCGGATCGGCGGTGTTGCCGGGATAGGCCCGCACGGCCAGCGGGCGGCCCTGCCGGTCGGCCAGCACGCCGTAGACCACGATCGGTCGGCCGCGCTTGCCGTCGCGGCTGTAGCCGTAGCGCATCAAGGGGCAGCTGTGGCCTTCGTAGTAGCTGCTGGAGACGTCGTACAGCACCTGGGCATCGTCTTGCAGGTGGCGCTTGGCGAGGCGTTGCTCGATGCGGTCCTGGCGCTCAAGCAGCCAGTCCATGGCCTGGTAGAGGGCGTCTTCGTCGGCGTCCTGCAAGTCGAGTTCGGCGGCCAGGGTGGTGGCGTGCCAGAGGCGGGTGGTGGCGAGCTTGGAGGCCGGGTGGAGCAGGCGCTGGGCAATCATGGCCAGCACGGCCGAGCGCTGGGGGGAGGCAGCGCGGTCGAGCAACTTGGGCAGGGCGAGGCGGCGGAACGCCTCCAGCACGAGTTCGACGTGGCCGTGGGGGCGGGAGCTGACGATGGCGAAGGCTTGGTCGGGGCTGACAAGGGGTTGGTTCTTGAGCAGCTTACGAAGGGCGTCGATCTTGGCCGGGGGCCAGCTGGAGAGGTTGGCGAGGGTGCGCTTGCGGACCTTGGAGCCCTCGCGCCAGCCTTCGCGGAGCAGGATGGCGGGGGGCGAGGAGCGGTTGGGGACGACTTCCACGTACATGGGAATACTATAGAATGACAAGCGGCATCAAGTCAAGTGATAAAAGCAACAAACAAGCACATCAAAAGTCCATTACATGGGAACAAAAGACACTCAGAAAGCACTTGGAAGGCAGTCTAGGCCCTTTGGAATCAACGAGTTAGCGCGAGATCAAGCGACAAAATCGCCCGGAACTTCGGTCTAGCAAGTTCCTAGAAGCGGGAAGAGATTCTGGCCGCCGGTAGGATCGGACGCCCTGTAAGCCGGTTTCTGTCCCCGCCCGGAAGCGGGTGGCAGCCATTCATCTGGGACGCCTGTTGCCAGACGCCTCTAGCGACCTACCCGGAACTCAACCGCGGCGGGCCGCCGCATCGCCCCCTATTTGGCCTTGCTCCGCGTGGGGTTTACCCTGCCGTCCCGGTCGCCCGCGACGCGGTGCGCTCTTACCGCACCATTTCACCCTTACCCCGGCGAACCGGGGCGGTATATTTTCTGTGGCACTGTCCGTCGACACCCTCTCCTATGGATGCCGCCCGGCCGTTAGCCGGCACGCTGCCCTGCGGAGACCGGACTTTCCTCCGCGCCCAATGGCACGGCGACTGCCCGGACGCCCGATCCTGTGTCCGATTATAGGCCCTCGGCTCACGCCAGGATCGGCTTCACCACGTGGGCCGGCTCGACGCCCGTGAGCTTTGCATCCAAGCCTTGGTGCTTGTAGGTGAAGCGCTCGTGGTCGATTCCGAACAAGTGCATCAGCGTGGCCTGGTAGTCGTGGATATGCACCGGGTCTTTGACGATGTTGTACGAGAACTCGTCAGTTTCCCCGTACACCATCCCGCCCTTGATGCCGCCGCCCGCCATCCACAGGCTGTAGCAGCGCGGGTGGTGGTCACGGCCGTAGTTGGTCGGAGTCAGCTCGCCCTGCGAGTAGATGGTCCTTCCGAACTCGCCGCCCCAGATCACCAGCGTCTCGTCGAACAGGCCACGCTCCTTGAGATCTTGGATCAGCGCCCAAGCCCCGCGATCAGCTTCGCGGGCCTGTGCGGGCAGCACGATCGGGGCGTCCCCGTGAACGTCCCAGCCTCGGTGGTAGATCTGCACGAAGCGGACGCCGCGCTCGACCAAGCGCCGGGCCATCAGGGCCGCGTTCTGGAACTTGCCGGGCTGGCGCGCCTCTTCGCCCCAGCGCTTCCACGTGCTCTCGGGCTCGGACGACAGGTCGCTCATCTCGGGCACCGAGGTCTGCATGCGAAACGCCATCTCGTACTGCTCGATGCGCGCCAGCGTCTCTGGATCGCCGATGCGCTCGTGCTGCATTTGGTTCAATTCCGCCAGCCCGTCCAGCATGCGCCGCCGGACGGTGGGGGTGACGCCCTCGGGGTTGTTGACATAGAGCACCGGATCGCCTCCGCCCCGCAGGCCCACGCCCGCGTACTCGGGCGAAAGGAATCCAGAGCTCCAGAGCTTGGCCGAGATCGCCTGCTGGCCAGCCTTGGGATGGCTCCGCTCGGCGTTCATCACCACGAATGTCGGCAGGTCGCCGTTGAGGCTGCCCAGGCCGTAGGAGATCCACGAGCCGATGCAGGGCTGGCCCGCCACTTCGCGCCCGGTCTGGATGAAGGTGATCGCGGGCTCGTGATTGATCGCGTCGGTGTTCATCGAGCGAATGATGCAGATGTCGTCCGCCATGCTTGCGGTGAGCGGCAGCAGCTCGGAGATCCAGGCGCCGCTCTGGCCGTGCTGCGAAAACTTGAACACCGATGGCGCGATCGGGAAACGCGCCTGGCCGGAAGTCATGGTCGTCAGGCGCTGGCCCTGCCGGATGGACTCCGGCAAGTCCTTGTCGTACCAGTCTTTCATTGCCGGCTTGTAGTCCAGCAGGTCCATCTGCGGCGGCGCGCCCATCATGTGCAGGTAGACACAGCGCTTGGCGGTCGGCGCGAAGTGAGGCAGGTGCGGCAGTCCGCCGATGCGCTCGTTGTCCGAGCCGCGCGCTTCGTCGGCCATGAGGCTCGCAAGCGCGATGCCGCCGATTCCCTTCGCTTGGCGCGAGAAGAACTGCCGGCGCGTCTCGGTCTGGATCGCCTGTCGTACTGGGTTCATGACGTTTTCCTCCGTCGGTTTCGAATCGCCGTCCGATTACTTGTTCAATGCCTCGTCGAGGTTCATCAACTGGTTGGCCATCATGGTCCACGCCGCCAGTTCCGGCGCGGGCAGATCCTCGTCCACGGGCGCTTCGCCGGTCGCCAGCAGCTTGCTGGCGTCTTCGGAATCCTCTTCGTAGTGGCGTAGGAAGTCCGCAAGGCTCTGCTCTGCCACTGTCCGCTCATGCGCTCCGAACTCCCGCGACAGCACACGCTTCGTCAGGAAGTCCAGCCGCGACGCGAAATCAGGCTGCGCTTGGTTCAAAGCGGTCTGCGCGAGGAAGCGCGCGGCCTCCACGAACTGCGGGTCGTTCATAGTCACCAACGCCTGCAGAGGCGTGTTCGTGCGCTCGCGCCGCACCGTCGCGTGCTCGCGGGTCGGAGCGTTGAAGATCTGCATCGAAGCCGGCGGTGCGGCTCGCTTCCAGAAGGTGTACAGGCTGCGGCGGTAGAGCTTGTCGCCGTCATCGCGTTCGTAGAAACGCGTGTTACTGCCCAGCATCGCCACTGCCTCCCAGACCCCGTCCGGCTGGTAGGGCTTCACGCTTGGGCCGCCGATCTTCTCGACAAGGATCCCCGTGGCGGCCAGCCCGAAGTCGCGCAGCATCTCGGCGTCCATGCGGAAGCGCGGGCCGCGCGAGAGGAGCGTGTTCTGGGGGTCCTTGCTGATCTTGGCTTGGTCGGCCTCGGCTGACTGGCGGTACGCAGCCGACGACAGCATTGTGCGCAGCAGCTGCTTGACGTCCCAGCCGTTCTCGCGGAACTCCACGGACAGCCAGTCCAGCAGCTCTGGGTGCGAAGGCGACTCGCCCTGCGATCCGAAATCGTCGCTCGTGCGCACCAAGCCCTCCCCGAACACCTGCTGCCAGAAGCGGTTCACCGCCACGCGCGAAGTGAGCGGGTTGGCTTCGTCGATCAGCCAGCGCGCCAAGTGCAGCCGATTGACCGGCCCGGAGTCTTCGAGCGACGGCAGGAAGCCCGGCGTCGAGGCCGGCACCTTGTCGCGCCGCTGGTCATACATGCCCCGGAAGAGGATATGAGCGGCCGCCTCGCCGTCTTCTTGCTCCTGCATGACGTGGGTTACCGCGCCGCGTCGGCGCACTTCGCGGATACCGCGCTCGGCCTGCTTGGCGGCTTGGAACTGTTCGCGATAGCGCTCGTCGTGGACGTTGAGGTAGTGCAGCCCAAGCACGTGCCTCTCAGCATCGCTGAGTTCTGCGGGAGGCTTCGAGCGAGCCGATTCCAGCGAAGGCCAGTTCGCCACGACATTGGCCTCTTCCAGGCTGAGTTCGCGATCGTAGAGGCGCACGTCGGCGATGGCGCCGCCCGGCATGCCTCGGGGCTTGACTTCCTCGTCGTCCTTGTAGAAGCCGCGACCGAGCAGCATCGGCTGATCGGAGGCTACGGCGCCCTCTAGCTTGGCGAAGTACTCGCTGCCTTGGAACGGCATGCGCTCGCCGTTGTAATAGATGCTCAGGCCGGCGCGTTCCCCCGAACCGTCATAGGTCACGGTGACGTGGCGCCACGAGCCCGGTTCGAGCTGGTACTGGTTGTTGGGCCGGATCTCGATGTTCGAAGCCTTGTCCTCTTCCGCAGCCTCGTCCTCTTCCGTGGCCTTGTCCGCGTTCCCAGGCTTGCCCTCGTTGGCGGCGCTCATCCGGAAGATGATCTCCCGCCCGCCCAGCGTGACTTGCCAGCCCCGCATCTTGTTGTCCGGGTCCGTCTGGCTCAGCACGATATAGCTGCCAGCGTCCTTGGGATGGCGCACCCAGAAGGCAAGCGAGAAAGGCGTGTCCGTGTCGATGCCCGAATTCGGCACTTCCAAGAACCCCTCGCCCTCGAATTCGAGCGCCTGTAGATTGCCCGCCGGACCTTCCACGGCCGACACGCCATCGGGCAGTTCCAAGGGGTTGCCAGTGCCTTCGTGAACGATCCGGTCATGGCTCACGTGCAAGGGGACCGTGGCGGTCGCCAGAGGGCTCTGCAGGCCGCCATACTCGCCCTGCGCAAGCCACTCCTCGAATGCCTCGCCGGGCTTCCCGCTAGCGGCCAGCAATTCGGACCTTGCCGTCCGCAGGGTCTCGCGCAGCTCGTCGTAATGGACGCGCTCCTCTGCGGCCGGCACGATGATGAATGGCGGCGTGTCAGAGATGTTGCCGTCCATGACGTACTGGGTTGTGTTGCGGAAGAACGCCGTCATGGCATAGAAGTCGCGCTGCGTGATCGGGTCGAACTTGTGGTCGTGGCAGGTCGCGCAGCCAACCGTCAGGCCTAAGAAGACCGTGCCGGTGGTGTCGGCGCGGTCCTTGGCGTAGATCACCTCGTATTCCTCGGGAATGACGCCGCCCTCGTTGGTCGTGGCGTTGCAGCGATGGAAGCCGGAGGCGATCAGCTGGTCCATCGTCGGGCTCGGCAGCAGGTCGCCCGCGACTTGCTCGAGCGTGAACTGGTCGAAGGCCAGGTTGCGGTTGAAGGCGTTGATCACCCAGTCGCGGTAGGGCCACATCTCGCGGTAGTTGTCGATGTGGATGCCATGCGTGTCGGCATAGCGCGCGGCGTCCAGCCAGTAGCGCGCGCGGTGCTCGCCGTAGCTGTCGGCAGCGAACAGGACGTCAAGGTAGCGCTGGTATGCGCCCGGCTGGTCGTCGGCCACGAAGTTGTCCACGATCTCCGGGCTCGGGGGCAAGCCGGTGACATCGAGCGCGGCGCGACGCGCCAGAGAACGCCTGTCTGCTTCCGGCGCCGGCGCAAGCCCTTCCTGCTCAAGGCGTGCCAGCACGAAGCGGTCGATTGGGTTACGCTCCCAGTCGGCATCGCGCACGGCGGGCAGTTCCGGGCGCTTCGGGATTTCAAAGGCCCAGTGCCCGGTCCACTCGGCGCCTTCTTCGATCCATGTGCGGATGGTGTCGACATCGGCGGGCTCGAGAGACTTGTGCGAGTACTCCGGCGGCATGCGCAGCGCGGCGTCGGTGTGCGTGATGCGCTGGAAAACCAGACTCGACTCGGGATCCCCGGGAATTACCGGCGCGCCGTTCGGGCGGTGTCCGAACAGGCCCTCCCGGCGGTCCAGCCGCAGGTCCGCCGTTCTCGTTGCCGCGTCGGGTCCGTGGCACTGGAAACACTTGTCAGAAAGCAGGGGCCGCACGTCCGACTGGTAGTCAACCTTGGCGTGGCCCGGAAAGGCTAGGGCGATCAGGGCTGCGAGGACGACGAGAGGACTGGAAACCCGACTGTATGCCATGCGCCCAACATTATATATGCGCCATTCGAAGCAGAGGGGCGGCTTGGCAGTTCTCGGCACCGCAGGCGGACCAGATTCGGGGAGTCCGGTCCGCACTGCATCGGCGGCTAGTGGGGAGTAGTCCGTTCCAGCCTCGGATCGGTGGCAGCTTGTGCGCGGAAGCCGACGGCCGATCCACCTCTCCTTGCCGGTAGACGCTGCAATCAATGAATGAGAAGCCCGTGCTGGTTCATCTGACTCAACCCAACTGAAGTCACCGACGGCTTCGCAACGCTTGACGCAGCTCAGACGCCTGGAATTGCAAATTCGTCGGGTCTGGGTCTCCGGAACCGCCGAGAACTGCACCTAACTGGATCGCACTGCGCGATGACGGTCCGGCTCGGCCTAGCACGAAGACATGAACTACTTTGCCGCGGCAGCATTCGCATGGGCGTTGCGCGCGGATTCCACGACGCTGCGGATCGCATCCACCACGGCTTCGGGATCCTCGTGGTGAATGAGGTGACCGGCCTTGCTGACGACTCTCCAGTCGCTGTTCTCGGACAGCTCTGTATGCCGCTCCTGCGTGTCATCAACGTGTTCCAATCCCTTTCGGCGCCGCCCTTTGGTAAGGACGGTAAGCGGCTTCTGGCCTAGCCGAGGGGGGTTCGCGGCAACTTGGTCCATGCTCTCCTCCAGAACCGCGAGTTCCGACGCCATGGTCCGAAATGATCGTGTCGTCGCCAGCAGCTGCTGCTCCGCAGCCTGCACTGAGCTAGGGCGGGAATCCGGGTTACCGGTCGGCACAGGCGGCATGATGAGACGAGCGACGCCAATGGGCCCCAGCAGCTTCGGCATCAACGCAAGGTTTCTCATCCGTTCGAAGTGCCCGGTCGGGAGATGGGCGAAGATGTCGGGGTGGGGGGCGTCGACCAGCACCATTCCGGCCACTTCGTCCGGAAACTGGCTCGCATACAACTGCACGACCACGCCCCCATAAGAGTGGCCGGCGAGGACGAACGGTGGGTCCACGCCAGCGGCACGGAGCAGGTCGCTGAGCTCGCTGGCGACGTTGCTCGCCGTACGAGGTTCTGGTCCGGCCTCGCTCCAGCCGAATCCGGCCCTGTCGTACGCGCACACCCTTGTGAACGAGGCGATGTCCTCGATCACCGATGCCCACCCGAGAGACGTGCCGGGAAGTCCCGACTCAAGAATGACAGCAGGCGTTCCTTGCCCATCGCAATGCAGGTGCATCTCGCGCCCGCTAACGACAACCAGTTCCCCGGGCGGCGGGTTGCGCTCCAATGCGAGATGCGAGAGCAGCCACTGGAGTCCGGTCGCCACTACCAAGGCCAGCAACAGTGCGCCACCACCCCAAACGGCTACGCGTTTCAAGAGCCTTCGCATCGAAGGGCAATGACACCGGCAGCTTCGTTTCTGTTCCCGATCAAGTCCGAGCTCACCACCCGCGCAGTTGGACGCTTCCTGGTGCCTCCCTTGAGGATCTGAACGGACCTAGCAAGCGAGGCTGCGGCAACGCAGCGCGGTGCCTGGCGATGCGCTCGGTAGAATCGAACCAATGACCGTCTTCCGTTGTATCGCTGTGGTGGCGGCGCTCGCACTGGCATCCTGTAGCGTGTCCCCGCCTACAGTTGGCAGTGAATTCGAGGTCGCGCCGGGACTGGAGATGACGCTCTGGGCCAGTGAGCCGCTGCTGGTGAACCCGACCAACTTTGATATCGACGAGCGCGGAAGGGTCTGGTTTATCGAGTCAGTCAACTACCGCAGCGATCTCAGGAGTCGGCCCAAGAATGACGAGAGCGGCGACCGCATTGTGATCCTCGAGGACACTGACGGCGACGGACAGGCGGATTCCCGCAAGGTCTTCGACCAGCATTCCGACATGCTTGCACCGCTGGGCATTTCCGTGCTCGGCAACAAGGTCATCGTTTCCCAGTCACCGGATCTGTTCGTCTACACCAAGGACGAGGACGACAATATCGTCTCGAAGGAGACGCTGCTCAGCGGCTGGAGCGGAGTGGATCACGACCACGGCATGCACGTCGTGCTGTTCGGGCATGACGGCCGCTACTACTTCAACTCCGGCGATCAGGGCTTCCAGACCACGGATCGCTCGGGCAAGTCGTTCCGCAGCAGCCGGGAGGGGCCCTATTACGCTGCCACCGTGCAGACGGTGCGGCCCGATGGCAGCGATTTTCGCGTGCTCGCGCACAATGCCCGCAATCCCTACGAGATTGCGCTGGACTCGTTCGGCTCGATCTGGCAAACCGACAACGACGACGACGGCAACCAGTGGACCCGCCTGCTGTACGTGATGGAAGGGGCCAACTTCGGCTACTGGGGCCCCGGCGGCCGGCGCTGGCGGGAGGACCGGGGCACGCACTTTCACGAAGAGCGGCCCGGCACGCTGCCGTACGTGGCCCGCACCGGACCGGGATCGCCGACTGGGCTGGTGCTGTACGAGGGCGAGCTGCTGCCCGCCAAGTACCGCAACCAGCTGCTGCATGCCGAGCCGGGCAAGCGCCTGATCCAGACCTTCTTCGTGCATCCTGACGGCGCCGGCTACGAGATGGAGGCGGAGAACACGGTGACAGCCACCGATCCTATCTTCCGGCCCAGCGACATCGCAGTCGCTCCAGACGGCTCGGTCTTCGTGGCTGACTGGCAAGACCCGGTCGTGGGTGGCCACGCCATGTTCGACATCCAGCGTGGCAGGATCTTCCGGATTGCTCCGATCGGCCACCGCGGCTCGGTCCCGGAATTGGATCTTGAGAGCGGCGCTGGGCTCTTGGCCGCCTTCGGCTCTCCCAACCAAGCCACTCGCTACCGTGCCTACCAAGAGTTGCTGCTGCGCGGCGAAGACGAGCGCCGCGAAATGCTCTTGGAAGCTTGGCAGAGCGGTTCCGACACCATGCGAGCAAGGGCACTGTGGCTCCTGGCTCCGCTCGGCGAAGCAGGCCGGAGCGCGCTGGAGGATGCTCTGGAGGCTGACGATCCGCGCTTCCGCGTACTCGCACTGCGCGTCTCGAGACACCACGAACTTGACCACCATCAGCGTGTAGCGCAGTTGGCGAAAGACCCCGATGCTCAGGTACGCCGTGAAGCGGCACTGATGCTGCGCGGGTTCGATCCCGCCCAAAGAGAGGAAATCTGGCTAAGCCTAGCTGACGGATATGACGGGTCGGACCGCTGGTACCTGGGTGCTCTGGGGATTGCTGCGGATGGTGCCGAGGACGGGTTATTCAGAGCGTTGCGCCGCAAGCATTCTGAATGGAACTCCAAACTGGGTGATCTGTACTGGGTGCTTCAGGCGCCGGCCTCTCGCAACTACCTCACTGGGATTGCCCGGGACCGGTCCCGGCCCTTGGAGGACCGCCTCAAGGCCCTCGATGCTCTCGGTTGGCAGCCGAGCGCAGCGGTGGCCCGAACGGTCGCCGCCATGGCCGGCGATCCGGCAGAAGCTGCTGAGGTTCGCAAGCGTGCCCTGTATCTGCTATCCAAGCAGGTCTTCAGCGAATGGAGCGACCAAAGAGCGGAGCCGTATCTGGTCACTGCGGTCGGAAGGGCTCTGGGCAATTCCGAGACCCGCTCTGCAGCGCTCGAGCTCTCGGCTCTGCTCGCCAATCCCTCGCTGGCCCCCCAGTTGCGACTTCTGGCTGCGGACGCTTCGGCTGAGGAAGCCGACCGCGTGGTCGCGATCAAGACGCTCGGCGCGATCGGCGGCAGTGCCGCCGAAGCCATGCTCTCGCAGCAGTTGTCCGACGGGCCCGACGCCCTGCGCATTGCCGCCATCGAAGGGCTGTGGGCAGCTTCGGCTGAAGGTCTCTATCAAACACTTAGGGATCTGATCCTATCCACCGCTCCCAATCAAGTCCGCAGCGAGGCGGTCCGCGTTCTTGGGCGCCGCGCAGATGGCGCGAAACTGCTGCTGGACATGGAGGAGTCCTTCGAATTGCCCGGCGAAATGCGCGCCGTGGCAACCAGCGTGGTCCACAGCTCCCGCGATCCCGAAGTGCGTAAGCGCGCCGCAACAGTCCTTCCAGCTCCCAAGAGCAGCAATGAGCGTCCGGTGGTCCGAGTACGCGAAATCGTCGAAGGGGTGGGTAGCGCCGAGCGCGGCCGCGAAGTATTCAACCGCAGGGACGGTGCGAGTTGCGCTAAGTGTCACTCGCTGTCGGTAGGGGAGGAAATCGTTGGACCGAGCTTGGCCGCGATCGCGTCGAAGTACGGCAAGGAGGGCATGCTCAATGCCATTCTGCACCCCAGCGCAGGCATCGCCCACGAGTATGTCTCGTGGATCTTGGACACTGCCAGCCACGGCCTGCTGACGGGGATCCTGATCGAAGACACGCCGGAGCGCGTCGTGCTGCGCAACGAAGCCGCGGACGAGTTCCAGCTTGCGCCGTCGGACATCTTGGAGCGGCGACAGGGCAAGCTCTCGATCATGCCGGATGACCTTGTCAGCGCGATGACTACGCAGGAGCTGATCGACTTGATCACGTTTCTAGCGACGCTTGAAGGCGGCGCGTGATGAGTCCGGGTGGGCGACGGTATGCTCGACACCGCAACACGAGGTGTCAGCGCAGGCTAGGCCCGGCCCCAGCGATGCTCTAGGGTCGGAAAAGGGGTCCTGGCTGATCTGTGCAGGATTCAGCCTGAGTCGCCTAATGTAAGGATTTATGGCACTCTACCGGTTGGCAGGAAACGGCCTTGACCGACTCGCCGATACGTCGCTCGTTCAGGAAGGGATCCGCGAAGCTGAGGATCTTCAGCGAATCCTTCGCGACCAGATCGACATCGTCTCCCCGGATACCCTCATCATCTCGGAGGAATACAGCCAGTGGGATAGCAGTTCGAGACGCATCGACCTGCTCGGGCTGGACCGAAGTGGGGATCTGGTCGTCATCGAACTGAAGCGCACGCAGGATGGTGGCCATATGGAACTACAGGCGCTGCGCTATGCGGCGATGGTGTCCGCGATGACGTTCCAACGGGCCGTCGAAGCCTATCGCGACTTTATCGAGCCGAACGAGGACGACACCGATGAACAGCAGGGAATCCTTGAGTTCCTCGACTGGGCCGAGCCGGAAGAAGAAAGATTCGCGCGAAACGTTCGAATCGTCTTGGTCAGCCAAGGCTTCTCAAAGGAAATCACCACGACTGTTATGTGGCTAAACGATCGGGGCCTCGACATCCGATGCGTGCGCCTCTCGGCCTACAAGCACGAGGACGGCGTATTCCTCGATGTCCAGCAGGTCGTCCCGCTTCCGGAGATGACCGACTATCAGATTCAGATCCGCGAAAAGCGCCGTCAGTCTCAATCCACTGGAAGTCGGCCACTTTGGCAGGAAGTAAAGGGAAAACGGTTGTCTCCGATGGTCGATGCGAATCCATACCAATCGGATTCCCACAGATTCACTGCGTTCGAGATCATCCTCCAGAATCCCGGAATCTCGTACGTGGACTGGGTCGAACGCGTCAAACTGAAGCGGCCTCAGGACGGGCGCCATCCGTACCGCCACCTGAAGAGAGACTTTGACAGAGGCCGAGTCCGGATTGACGGATAGCATTCTGTCAACTTCCCAAAGTGGGGACGAGACTCCGGACGGAGACACCTCCGCGGCGAGTGGCCCTATCGCTATCTCGGCTCAGGAGGGCTGCTGGGAACGCGCGTCCCAAGCTTGCTGGGTGAACCTGCCGTACGTCACGGGTTGGCCGCAAGTCTTGCACACGCCCCCGCGCAGCCGGCGGTTCTTCTTCTGGTGCCAGCCGCAGCGAGAGCACGACGCGATGTACTTCGCCGGAGCGAAGTCGACAGTGTGGCATCGGTCGGCAGTGCAGCCGATGGAGCGGGCTATGCGTTTCCAAGTCGCGTCATGGTTGTGCTTGGGACCGGCCAGTGCGTGCGCGATTTCGTGCAGGATCGTATCGCGAACCTGAGCGTCGCCGGCCTTGATGCAGTAGAAGCGTGAGAGGCTGATCACCTTGGTGTTGAACGCGCACGCGCCGGCCCGCTTCTGGGCGCTGTCGAACTGGAAGCTCCAGCCATCTAGACCGTGACGCTGGATGAGCGTCTCGGCTTCCGCGACACACTCGGATAGCCGCCGTTGGTTGCTCCTGCGCGCCTGTGAATCGACCGCCTTGAGCAAGCCATACGGCACGCAGTACTCAGTTCCATCGCAGGCGATGCGGGCGCACTTTGGCCCATTGCGAACGACTACACCCCGCAGCGTGTCGGAGCGCGACGGGAACGAGACTTCGGCTCCAGGGAGAAAGTCGGCCATGCGCTCCTCGCTGGCCAGGCTGACGTTCCTGCGCACTCCGGACTGGTCATGCTGCATGTGCGGCCAAGGCACCTTGTGTTCCCCGCCATCCTCGGCCACCACGAGAGCGAACGAACGGGACTTCCGGGCGAGGTGGCCTCGCACCAGGCGGCTGCCCGCGGGGAACTGTACGGGGGAGTGCAGGGGGAAGTCCCGGGCGGTCGCCATGCCTGAGTCCGAATATACGCCACAATGGGAAATCGACCGCCTTGGCATTCGTCCGTCAACTTGGGGAGTGGGTGGCCGCCGCGGCGGGCTTTCTAGGACCGTGGGGTGTATTCCTGATCGCGCTGGCCGACAGCGCGTTCATTCCCATGCCGCAGGGCGTTGACGCCCTGCTCTTGGCACAGGCAATCGCTACCCCCGAAATCGCCTACTGGGCGGCCGGGCTCGGCACCGTTGGATCCGTGATCGGTAGCGTGATGCTCTATTACTTGGCGCGGCGGGCAGGCCAGGCGATGCTCCGGAAGAGGATCACCGAGCGCGGCATCAAGCGGCTGAGTGACTTGGTCGGCAAGTGGGGTGCCGCCGCTCTGATTCCTGTTGCCATGATCCCGCTCCCGCTGCCGATGAAGCCTGTCGTATTGGCCGCCGGAATCTTCCAAATGCCTCTGGGGTGGTTCTGCCTTGCCGTGGGGTTCTCGCGGGTCGTGCGCTACTTCGGGGTGGTGTTTCTCGGAATTGGCTATGGCGACAGGGCCATGGAACTCGCCGCCGACCACTTGTATCTGGTGGTGGTCGCGTGCGCTTTGCTGGTCGCCCTGTTCGTCGCGGTCCACCAGCTCTCCGACCGCTGGCTAAACCGCTAGCGAGTGCGAGAGCTATGGATTGGGCGGCAGCATCGGCAGGTCGTTCGGCACGGTGAACAGGTCACCGCTCAGGGGACGGTTGACTTCGTAGCTGTCGGCGTACAGCTCGAAGACCTTGTCCCCGTCGCGCTCGCGCCGGATGACCCACGGCAGCAGCACGTCGCCGACCGGCTTGTAGCGGCCGAAGACCGACTTCTCCTCGTACGGTATGCGCGTCTTGGGATCGCGCCGCAAGTATTCCTGCTGCAGCGGCAGACCGTCCGACTGTCTGAGATAGAGCGTGATGGCCTCGCCTTCGGCGTCCACGATGTCGAGCGAGTCGGCCGGCACGTTGTCGACGATCTCGGTGCCGTTGTAGTAGTAGTACAGCCCGGGTTCTTGCATGCGGTAACGCATGAAGTAGAAGATGTCGCGCCGGCTCTCGAGGCGGTATCGTTGCATGTAGTCCTCTGGCTGCGGCACCGTGCCCCGGTAGGTCACCTCGAACCCGGCGCCGTTGAGGAATAGCGCGTAGTAGTCGCCCTTCTCGGTATAGACTTCGCGCCGCTTGAGCGGCAGCCAGTCGTCGGCCGCGTCGGGCTGCGACTCTTCGAAGCGGTCGTAGATCGTAATGCGGGCCGTCCCGCGCACCTGGCGGTTGTAGAACGAGTACGCCCGACCGGCGCGAACCTGGGTCTGGATGTCGAGGAACTTCTGTCCGCCGATCGCCGAAAACGCCTCGTCGACCAACCGCTTGGCCTTTTCCTGGCGGGTCTCGGCGCCGAGCGCCGCCGCGCCCGCCGCGCCGAGTGTGAACATCCTGCGTGTGAGCATTGCCTCGTTGGCTCCCCGGCTTCTGGGTCGCTATCTTGTCATTCTCGCAGGTCGCCTGCGGCCGCTGGGGTATTCTGCGGATTGCTGCCGATGTCGGTCGTGGCCAGATCCAGCATCGACGAGCGCGTGCCAGCATTGCTGGAGGGCCTCTCAGCGCACCTCTCCGGGCGTGCGATCGCTCGGATTCCCCGCCTTCTGGACCCGTTGCCGGATCCGGTCGGCGCGCTGCAGCGCCTGTTGCAGTTCTGCGAACAGACGACGCCCGGCACCCGTCCCGAAGATTTCGATGGCAAGGCTGTCTATGCGGCGCTGACGGTCTTCAGCAACAGCCGCTACCTGTCAAACCTTCTGCTGGGCCAGCCCGATCTGCTGCGCTGGGCGCTGGAGCCGGAGAATCTCGAGCGGTCCACCAACGCCGGCGAGCTTCGCTCGGAAATCGGCTCCTTCTACGCCGATGCGTCCGACGAGGTGGTCGCGGTGCAACTGGCGCGGCTGAAGCGGCGGCACATGTTGCGGATCGCGATGCGCGACCTGCTCGGATTCGCCCCCTTGGCCGAGACCGCGCGGGATCTTTCGAGCCTGGCGGACGCCCTGATCCAGGCAGCGCACGACCATATCCGCCAGCAGTTGATCCGGCGCTTCGGCAGGCCGCTGTGCGACGCCCGCAACGGGCAGATCATTTGCGGGTTTGCGGTCGTTGCGCTGGGCAAGCTCGGCGGGGCAGAGCTCAACTACAGTTCCGACGTGGACCTGATGTATATCCACACAGGCGATGGCCACACGCACGGTCCGGTCGTGACGACCAACCGCGACTTCACCGTGAAGCTGGCCAAGCGGCTGACAAACATGCTCTCGGTCGTCACTCCGGAGGGCTTCAGCTACCGGATTGACCTCAGGCTGCGCCCGGAAGGGAACGCAGGGGAGCTGGTGTACCCGATCTCTGCCGCGACGCACTACTACTTTCAGCGGGCGCGCGACTGGGAGTTGCAGATGCTGCTCAAAGCCCGGCCGGTGGCGGGCGACCTGAAGCTGGGGCGCATGTTTCTCGATGTCGTCACGCCGCGCATCTACCGCACGACAACCGACTTTTCTCAGATCGAGACCCTTGCGGTCACGCGCGACCGCATCCAGAAGGCGCGCAGGTCCCGGCCGGCCACGGCATTGGACGTCAAGCTGGACCCGGGCGGTATCCGCGACATCGAGTTTCTGGTGCAGTGCTTGCAGCGCCTGCATGGCGGGCAGGACACGTTCTTGCGCAGCGGCGGCACGATGTACGCGCTGCATCGCTTGCGGGAGAAGGGCTATCTCGCCGGCCACGACTACGGTAGGCTCTTCCGCGCCTACAGATTTCTAAGGACGGTGGAGCACCGGCTGCAGCTGGCGAACAACCAGCAGACGCACCAACTGCCGACGAACGAAGAAGCGGCCTGCCGCGTAGCGATACAGATGGGCAAGGGCCGGAGCCCGGAAGCCCCCGAGTCACTGCGGTCCGACATCGAGGATTGCTGCCGGTCGGTGAGCGAAATCTACGACCGGGTGATACGCGGCCAGCGAGAGCCTGCCGTCAAGCCCACGGCAAGAGTGCAGCCTTCGCCCGGGCACCAATCGGCCTCGTCAGACCGTGCTGCCCCGATCGCTTCGTCGGTGTGGCGGGTCCACCTGCCGCGCTTGCGGCAGTTCTCGGCACCTCTTGCGGAGAGTTTCGACAGCGTCAACCTGCGGTGGGGCAACCGCATGCTGGAGCAGCTCTTGGAGAGGATCGTCGGGATGCCCACCGTGCTGCAAGTGTTGTCCGGCAATCCGGATGTGGTCCCCCGCATCGCGCAATTGGTGGACTACAGCAGCCATTTCGGCGGCTACCTGTTGCGCTTTCCCGAAGACCTTGCCGTCATCGCCGGAGATGTTGGGGAAGCTGCAGAGCCCATGTCCCTCTCGTTGGAGCGGATCATGGCGGTCGACCAAGACCCGGACGATACCGCCGGTGCTCTGCGGCGCTTGTATCGGCGCCAGATGCTATCGATCCAAACCCGCAGCATCTGCGACGGGGACGATGTCTTCGCGACGCTCTCGGACTCCAGCGACCTAGCCGAAGGCATCATGCGAGCGGCCCATGCGCTTGCGGCGCGAGAAGCCGCTGCGCAGAAGCACGAGGCCATTGACCCGACTCGGACGATCCGCGTCATCGCTCTCGGTCGGCTGGGGATGCGCGAGTTCGACTTCGGCTCTGACGCCGACGTAGCCTTCGTGATCCCCGACAGCGAGGCTCCCCGCATCCAGCTCTGGACGCTTGTCGCCAACCGGATCATCGACATTGTTAGCAGCTATACGGCCGATGGCCAGATGTTCACGATCGACGCTCGGCTGCGACCGTTGGGCCGGAACGGCGACTTGGTCCAGACGGAGGCACAGTTCTTGGCGTATTTCTCCGGCAAGGCGGAGTCGTGGGAAGCGATTACCTACATGAAGGCTCGCAACATTACTGGCGACGCGGAAGCGGGAAGGGAGTTCTTGGCCAAGCTGCAAGATGTGCTCTGGCAGCGCTTCTCCCACGAAGACGAGTTTGCCGCGCTGCTGCTGCGAATGCGCATGCGCCTCGAGGCGGAACAGGGTGTGGCCAAGCCGCTCAAGTCCGGCCCCGGCGGCTACTACGACATCGACTTCATCTTGCTCTACTGGCGGCTGCGGCACGCCGAGGCGTTCTACGAATCGCTCAACACACCGCAGAGGATCGAGATCATCCGCAAGACCGATCCGGCATTTGGACCTGATCTGGACACGCTGCTGCACGCCACGCAAGTGCTTCGCTCCCTCGACCACGGCGTACGCGTGTCGACCGGAACCTCGGCGCATGATCTCCCGCCCACCGAATGGCAGCGCGAGCTGCTCGGAGCGCTAGTGTCCCGCTGGCTCCCCAACGATCTCCGCCAAGGCTCCTTGGCGGAGATCGTCGATACAACCAGGAAGCAGGTGCGGGAGGTCTTCGGCAAGGCGTTCCAAGGAGTCGGATAGCGGCATTGATCCCACGGTCAGCACAGCGCCTTGCGAATGAAATCGTACCCAGAGTCGAACCGTGGTAGGAGCATGCAGTTGTGACTGCGCAGTTCGTCTACGATGCTTTGATCGTCAAAATCCTTCGAGTCCTTGTTCAAGAAGCAGCTCTGCATTACCGCAACTCGCTTGAGATCCGAGAGGACGGATGAGTAGACAAACGCATCTTGCGCCGAAAAGCCATGTTCTCTTTGCTACTCCCCAGCTCTAGCCAAGACCGATGCATCGAGCGGGATAACGCAAGCCGCCTTGATCATGCGTGAACGCACTTGCTCGAGTCGCTTGGCCGCCTCGTCAGCGGAATCGATCAGCAGCGCTGTCAGGTCGCGAAACCCGCGAAGTTCGTCCTCGTACATTGCGCTTCGGGCGATCTGGCCAAGTTCGACGTCTAGGTCTTCCTTCATCTTCTTGCGCTGCTTCTGCCGCCTCGCGAGTGCCTCATACGGCTCCGCCAAGGAATAGGCGGGCACTACGAGGCGCACGCTCCTCGCCTCGCACAGTTTCAGGATTCCTTCGCAACTCTTGGATTGCTCTTGGGCCAGAGCTAGCTCGAGCACGAAGTTGGTTTCAATGTAGACGTTCACACGGCCACGTCGTATTCAACCCGTCCACCCTTGACCGCACTCAGGAACCCGGACTTAGCGATCCAATCTCGGTCGTCACCGAACTCTCCAGCAGTATCACCAAGACGGGCTAGATCGCTCAGCCATGAGCCAACCAGAAGTTCGAATGCGTCACTGCTGAGATGCCAAGGGTCCGCTCCAGTGCTCTCGAGGTATGTAGCGAGTCCCGGGTGAGCATCGACGTCGTAGGTTGGCGGGGTCTGGACTGGTTCGTTGCCGACACCTTTCCACACATACAACCGATCAGGTGTCACAAGGAGAAAGAACTCGGCATTGTGCCCTCTGCCGTGAGCAAGCATGTTCCGTCTCGTCTGCGCCGCCCACTCTCGCGACGTTCCAAGCTTGTTCTTGATCTCAGCAACGGCAGTTAACTGCCCGCTGCGATCGAATAGGGCGAGGTCTGCGGTAGCTAACATCTGAACACCTACAGGTTGATCGGCGTTGTTGAAGTGCATTGGGACTGGACGTACCTTACCGACTATCGGGAAGTCGCGATTGGTACGGGCAGTCCGGCTTCGTGCTGTGATTGCTCAATCAGTCTAGATCATATTCTCATATTGCTGACCCTCGGAAACGAGGGCAGAGAACCAGCGTGAGATTCGAGGACCTGCGCCGAACCGCCGAGGGGGCGTTGCCTCCAAGAAGGTGCAGCGGGCTCGCAAGATCGACGAGGGAAACTCGGCTGCATCCGTTCGGTAGGTTGATGGGCTGCACTGCGCATTGGTCACCCCTGCTAGGAAGATCGGTGTGTCCCACCGCGCGGGCGTCCCGTGCGGGCTCTGGCCGTGCTTCGCGCTGTCCGGTTGGTTGTTTCCAGAAATTTCGGCAGAATTCGGCCTAACTGCTGCCCATCGCGAGCCCTCGTCCTCATTTCTACGGAGAGCGTTCCGGTTCGAGCCGCCGGACGCGGCCTCGGGCTGCCCCGCAGGCGGATTTCCGGCTGCGAGGCCGGCTTGGTAGGTTCGCCGCGGGCGGATGTCGGCCGGTGGCCGTTGCAGCCGGCGATATCCTAGTGGGCAAGGATGTTGCGAAAAACCATGCTGGTTTCGAGGTGGGGCAATAGCTTGGGAGTGCGGCTGCCACAGAAGTTGGTCAACGCACTCGGTCTGAAGCCAGGTGACGAACTGGAAGTCGTGGCGGCTACTCCGACCCGCATCGTAGTGGCGAGGCCCGACATCCGGGCGCAGGCAATCGGCCGCATGCGAGCCCGTGCATGGCCTATGCCCGACGGCTACAGTTTCGATCGAGATGAAGTCAACGCCCGATGACAGCCTTCATGGAGGCGCGCGTGCTGATCTATGCGCACGCGCCGCGTCGGGAGAGTCCGGTTCGTCTTGCCGGTCGGCTACTCGAGGCTGAATGCCACGAACTCGTCGCCCGACTTCCTGCCTCCGCTGCCGATGTCGCGTCCTCCGCCACCGGCCGCGATGACAACGTACTGCTTGCCATCGACTGCATAGGTGGACGGCGTGGCGTAGCCGCCGGCTGAGAGCTGGTGTTCGAACAGGATCTTTCCCGAGCTGGTGTCGAACGCCCGGAACTTCTCGTCCTGCGTCGCGCCAAGGAACAGCAGCCCGCCCTTGGTGACGATCGAGCCGCCCACGTTGAATGTGCCCGTTCCTTCGATGCCCCTGGCCTTCAGCTCCGCATACTCGCCGATTGGCCTGCGCCAGAGATAATCGCCACTTGCCAAGTCCAAGCACAGCAGTTCGCCCCACGGCGGCTTGGCCGCCGAATACTTGTCCTGATCGACGAAGAACGGATAGCCGGTATGCATGAGCGGGTAGCCGAGCCCCTCGGGTGCGTCGATGAGCGTGAAGAACTTCGGCCAGTTGTTGGTGTTGATGAACATTAGGCCCGCCTCGGGATCGTGGCTGGTCCCACCCCAGATGGTTCCTCCGACAGTCCCCGGGTTATACACCGTTCCGCCGCGACTGGGCGGCGTATAGAGCATTCCCCGTCGCAGGTCCTTCAGGCGCCTCTTGATGTACTCACGCGACTCTTCGGAGATGTCCGTGATGTATTCGTCGTTCTCAAAGCCCTGGCGCGCGAACGGCGGAGGCTTCGTCGGGAACGGCTGCGTCGGGTAGACGTGTTCGCCCTCCATGTCTGAGTCGGGCACCGGCCGTTCCTCGATCTCCCAGATCGGTTCGCCGCTGCCGCGGTCGAAGATGTACCAGAAGGCCTGTTTGGAGATCTGCACTACTAGGTCTTGCCACTGGTCGCCGTTCTTGCGCCGTGCCAGCACGGGCTGTGCGGGAAGGTCGTAGTCCCACAGGTCGTGGTGAATCGTTTGATAGTGCCACTGGCGTTCGCCAGTCCGGGCGTCCAAGGCGATGACGCAGTTCCCGAACAAGTTGGCGCCCGGCCGGTCCGCGCCGTAGAAGTCGTACGTCGGCGATCCGGTCGAGACGAACAGCCACCCGCGCTCTGGATCGAGGCTCATGCCGCCCCAGTTGTTCGCGCCTCCGGCGGTCTTCCAACTGTCCTTGCCCCAAGTCTCGTAGCCGAACTCGCCGGGGTGCGGGATTGTATGGAAAATCCACAGCCGCTTGCCCGTGCGCACGTCGAATGCGCGGATGTGCCCAGGGGCGGCTGGTGCCGGGCCCTCGCTGCCGGACCCGCCGCCTAATAGAAGCATGTCTTCAAAGATCACCGGAGGGCTGGCGTAGTAGGAACGCACCGAGTCCAGCATGTCCCGGTCCACGTCCAGTTTCATGTCAAGAATGCCGCCATCCGCAAACTCCGGGACCAACTTGCCGGTATCGGCATCGAGACAGTACAGGTAGTCCTGCGCCGACCCGGACATGAAGATGCGGCGGTCCGAGCCATCGGACCAATACGCCACGCCTCGGTTTACGCCCTTCGAACGGCGCATCTGGATCCCCTCGAAGGGGTCGAAGTTCCACAGCATCTCCCCGGTGGTCGCATCGAGCGCGCGGACCTGCACTTGGGCAGTGGTGACATACATGCGGCCATCGACCACGATTGGCGTGCATTCGATCTTGGTCGCGGGCCGGGCTTGGCTGTCGCCGGTCGCGTGAACCCACGCGACTTTGAGATCGGAGACGTTGGAACGATCGATCTGGTCCAGCTCGGAGTAGCGCGTGGCGCCCAGCGAGCCGCCGTAGTGACGCCAGTCGTCAGCGGCGGCGATGTAAGAACTGGCTGGCCGCGCGTACAGCGCCGCGGCGGAGAGGGCGGCGCTCTGCATGAACGCTCGTCGGGTCGGGCGGTATGGCATGGTGTTGCCCGACATCATATAGCAGCCGCAGGCCCGCCGCAGAGACCGGCCGGGCCGGCTCAGGCGCGAAGCCCTGTCTTGGACCCAGCGAATGCGCGATGCAGGGCCCGCGGGGGCGGTTGGTGGATCCGTGGCTGTCTAGGCGTTTGCTCCCGTCCCGGAAGCGACGTCGGCGATGTCAGGCCTGGTGCAGGTCCCTCGGCTCGGCGATGGCTACTGGGCTCGATTGCGAGAGAGGCGGGCTCCTGCCTGAGAGCATGGGGTGCTCTAGTACAATGACCGTGTTATGAAAGTGCTGTTTCACCTCGCTTGCGCTATCGCTCTGCTCGCGTCCCCGTCGTTCGCCGATGAGGATGGGTGGGTCGACCTCTGGGACGGCTCCAGCTTCGACGGCTGGAAGTTGAGCACGGAAAACCCCGACACGTTCAAGATCCAGGACGGCGCGATTTTCGCCCAGGGTCCCCGCGCCCACCTGTTCTATGACGGCAAGGTGGCCGGCGCCAACTTCCGCAACTTCGAGCTCAAGGTCGACGTGCTCGCCAAGAACAATTCCAACGGCGGGATCTACTTCCATACCGCCTACCAGGAGACCGGCTGGCCGGACAAGGGCTTCGAAGTCCAAGTCAACAACACGTTCAACCGGGACCCTCGCAAGACGGGCGGGCTGTATGGCGTTTCTGACAATCTCGTGCCGCCGGCCAAGGACGACGAGTGGTTCACCGAGCACATCGTTGTGCGCGGCAACAGCGTCAAGATCTACGTCAACGGCGATCTGGTCACAAACTGGGTCCAGCCCGACGACTGGGATGGCCTGCGCCCGCTCTCGAACGGTCGCGGCCAGAACTTTCCCTTGCGCAAGCTGGACACCGGCACTTTCGCGCTGCAGGGCCATGATCCCGGCAGCGTCGTCATGTACAAGAACATCCGCGTCAAGCTGCTCGACTAGTCGCAGCTTGCGGGATCGGGCCACGCCTCCCGCAGCAGCATGGACTTCGCCCAGGAGGTTAAGGCAGCCGCCGACATAGTCAGCGTCATCGGGGCGCACGTGCGCCTGAAGCGGCAGTCCGGGAACCGATACCTAGGGCTGTGCCCGTTCCATACCGAGAAGACTCCTTCGTTTTCGGTCCACGGCGGGCTCCAGATCTACAAGTGCTTCGGCTGCGGCAAGAGCGGCGATGTCTTCAGCTTCCTCATGGAATTGCAGGGGCTGAGCTTCATCGAGGCCCTCAAGCTGCTGGCCCAGCAACAGGGCAAGGAGATGCCGCGCAAGGGCGGCGGCCCCGGTGCCGATGCCGCGGCGCGCACCCGCGAAGGCCTGCTGCAGATCCACGAATTCGCGCAGCGTTTCTTGGTCGAGCAGCTCAAGTCCAGGCGCGGTTCCGAAGCCATGGAGTATCTCAAGCAGCGCGGCCTTGGGCCCGAAGAGATCGAGGAATTCGGACTGGGCTACGCCCCGGGCGGCGACGCGCTCATGAAGTATCTGAAGGGCAAGGATCTCAGGCGATCACACGTGCTGGAGTCTGGCTTGGTGGGCCAGTCCGACCGAGACAATTCGGTCTACGCGCGCTTTCGCGATCGACTCATGTTCCCAATCCACTCTGACGGAGGCAATCTCATCGGCTACGGCGGTCGTAGCCTCCAGGCAGAGCGCCAGCCCAAGTACCTGAACTCGCCCGAGACGCCGATTTACCGCAAGAACTCGGTGCTGTACAACATTCACCGCGCTCGCACGGCGATGCGCCAGAGCAATCTGGCGGTCCTTGTCGAAGGCTACATGGACGTCATCGGCGTCTGGAGGGCCGGCATCCGCAACGCTGTCGCGACCTGCGGAACGGCCCTGACATCGAGGCAGATCAGCATGCTCCGCCGCCATTGCGACACGGTCGTGGTCAATTTCGATTCCGACTCGGCGGGCCAGGCGGCCGCCGAGCGCTCCGTGGAAATGCTCCTGCGAGACGGCCTGAACGTACGCGTGCTGGAATTGCCTGGCGGACTGGACCCCGACGAGTACTGTCGCGAACACGGAGGGGAGAGCTATCGCCAGCAGCTGGAAGACGCGCCGGCTTACTTTCACTGGCTGCTCGATCGCTCGCGCACCCAGTTCGACCTGTCGAGCTCCGATGGTCGGACAAAGGCGTTCGAGCATTTGCTGCGATCGGTCGTCTTGCTCCCTGATGAAGTGCAGCAAGCCACCACGGTCACGGACCTGGCGCAGCATATCGGGCTACCGCAGAGCCTTGCGCTGGCTAAGTTGCGCAGCGCCGCCAAGCCGTCTTCTCGCACCGAAGCCGTGCCGGTCGCTCAGGCGGATGGCCTCTCTCCGAGCGAGCGGCTGTTGGTAGTCCTGCTGGTGAGCGAAGAGGGGGCGCGCCAGCAGTTCTTGGAAAAGGCCTGCGAGATTGCCGAGCGAGGGTTGCCGAGCCGTCAGATCTTGTCAGCGCTCAGGGCGGTCGAGAACGCGGACGGCTCGTTTCGGTACGAAGCCGTCGAGGGGCGTCTGGATGGTGCGGATCGGGAGCGTTTGGCGCGCTTGGTCTTCGACCGGGATCGCCCGACACCGACGCTGGCCGATGGAGATGACCTGCTGGCGGCTCTGCAGCGGCAGGCGCTGGAAGAGCAGTACCAAGATCTGCTGAGGCACATCGGGCGCAGCGGAAGTACTGCCGACTTGCCGAAGCTGCTGGACCGCAAGCTCCGCTTGGAGCGGGAACTCGGCCTAGCCCAGTGAATCGCCCCCAGGCCCTGTAGCGCCTGCCTTGCCATCCTTGGCGGCCGCGCTGAGCTTGCGAAGGATCCTGCGTTCCCGGTGGCAAAGTTCCTCGGACGGAGCGTGGCGCTGGGCGTTGCGGGTCATCTTCAGGGCGAGTGAGTAGTCCTTCAGGCGGTGCTCGTAGTGCTTGGCCAGCTCCACGAAGGCGGCAGCCCTGTGCATGGCGCTCACGCGCGCCAGATCGCGCAATAGCTGGACTTGCTCCTCGTGGCGGCCGGCCCGGCGTTCGATCTGGGCCGTTTCCCACAGTGCCGCGAAGAGGTCTCGCCGGGGCAGCCCGCTGCGGATCGCCGTGCGGTACAGGGCCAGGGCTTGGCCTTCCTTGCCAAGCTTGCTCAGCCAGCGAGCCAAGCCGCGGATGTCCTGGCCGTGGTGCAGGCCGGCGCGGTCCGGCGCGGCCAGCACGGTCAGCAGGACCGAGTTGATGCAGGCTAGCGAGACGATGTCGAGCACGTTGTGGTGAAACACGGCGGCCAGCTTGCTGGCGTCACCGCTGCGCAGGTAGTCGAAATAGCACTGCGGGATCAGCGCCCCGGGGATGTCGCCCTGCCGTTCGACGCCTAGCACGTGGGACTCCAGGTTCGTCAAGCGGCAGCTGCCGAGACGCTCCTTCCAGAGCCGCCTCGCGGGATGCAGCAGATCCACGTGGTCCATGCTGTGGAACGGATTTCGCTGTCGCTTTAGGCGGTAGCGGGTCTCCAGCAAGGGCACGTCGAACACCTTGCCGTTGAAGGTAATGACGGTGTCGTACTGGACCAGGGTCTGGGCCAGTGCATCCAGCATGGCGTGCTCTTCGTCAAAGTCGCGCATGAAGTACAACTGCACGCGGAAGCCGCCGTCCTCGATCATTCCGATGCCGACCAAGAACGCGCACGTGCCGGTGCCCCCGGCCAAGCCGGTGGTTTCGGTATCGAGGAACACCCAGCGCCTGGCGTCCGTCGAGCGCATGTGCTCGCCGCCAATGTCGTGCATGGCATCGCACGGCAAGTCCTGCAGGCATCCGATTTGCACGCTGCCGTGAGACCGCTCGTTGGGGTAGAAATGCTCTTGCAGCAGGAATCTGCCGAGCGGTGTGACTTGTTCCGTCCCCTCGATCTCTCGGTTAGGCGCCGAGACCGGTGACCCTTGCCCCGCGCTGTGCGCCGCTGGCGGGCTGCTAGCCGGGCGCTGATCCTGTAGCTGTATCCGTCGCCGCAGGACGTTGATGTCGCTTTGGGTAATGCGCTGCATGGTGCGTCGCCTCGGCTGCTTCACGCCGCGAGGCTGCTCTGGTCGGAAACCAGGGTGCTCGCGAGCCGGAGCGCGACCTCTTTGGATTTCGGCCCAACCTCTCCTGGAGCGCCGACGCAACTGGGGCATCCCGTGGCGCAGGGGCACGATTCGAGTAGCTCGCGAGCCTTGGCGCAGATCGATTCGCGCAGCCGGAACAGCGGTTCGCTCTGCCCGACTCCGCCGGGGAAGTTGTCGTATAGGTAAACCTCCGGATCCAGCAGCTGGTCCGGGCCGGATTGGGAGTTCAGGCTGGAAACGCCGAGGTCGCGGGCATCGCACATCATCACGAGGGCGCCAACGGTCCGCAGGACGTTGCCGAGCCCGATCAGCCCGTCGCGCTTCTCGGTCGTCGAGTAGGGCAGGGAAGCCAGGAATTCCATCGGGAAGTGCAGCCAGAATGCCGTCGTGTGCATCTCCTGCTCGGGCATCGACAGCTTGCCATCGCCGACGTTCTCGTTTGTGTGAAAGCGAATCTTCTTGAAGCCGACCACCCGGCGCGTGATACGGACTTCACCGTGGCTGGCCACTGCGGGACCCAGGCTGTCGTCGTCGAATCCTTCCAGCGGCTCGACCTGCACGTGTTCGATGGCATCTGTGTAGTAGCCGCACTCGACCTGCTTGACGTATGCCTTGCGCTCGTCGTATTCGAAGCGCTCGACATGGTACAGGCGGCCCTCGTGGATATAGATCGCCTTCTCGTGAAGGCTCGTGAGCGCTGCCGGGAAGGAGACCTCCCCGATGACCTTGGAATCGTCGCTGTCGTCGACGACGACAAAGTTGTCGCTGGTAATCTTGCGCAAGCTGATCGCATCGGCGGGGTAGGCTTCCGATGTCCAGTGCCAGGAGTCGCCGGCCCGATGGAGCACGCCGGTCTCTTCTAGGAAGCGGCACAGGTCAGCGGTGTCGTGCGGTCCGAACTTCTCGCCGACCTGCACGGGCAGCTCGAAGGCAGCGCACTTGAGGTGGCTCACTAGGATCTCGAGATTGTCCGGGTTGACGTGGGCGTGTTCGGGCGATGCGTCGAAGAAGTACTCGGGATGTTCGACGATGTATTGATCCAGGGGGGCCGACGAGGCGACCAGCACCGCGATCGAGGCGTCATTGCGGCGTCCCGCCCTCCCGGCCCGCTGCCAGGTGGACGAGATCGCGCCGGGATAGCCGGCCAGAACAACCGCGTCCAACGAGCCGACGTCGATGCCGAGTTCTAACGCGTTGGTGGCGACGACGCCGAGGATCTGCCCCTCGCGCAGCTCGCGCTCGATCTCGCGGCGCTCTCGCGGCAAGTAGCCGCCGCGGTAGCCGCGGACCTGCGCGGGCACTCCGGGCCGCCGGCCGAGCGCTTCCTTGAGATAGCGCGTGAGCACCTCGGTCGCGAGGCGGTTGTTTGCGAAGACGAGTGTCTGGCGCCCGCGCTCGAGGAAAATCTCCGCCATGCGGCGGGACTCGTTGATGTAGCTGCGGCGGATGCCGAGCTGGGCATTGACCACCGGCGGGTTGTAGAAGACGAAGTGCTTCTCTCCGCCGGGCGCTCCGTTGTCGTCGATAAGCTGGAAGTCTTCTTCAGCAAGGTTCTCCGCCAACTCCTTGGGGTTGGCAATGGTGGCCGAGCAGCAGACGAACTGCGGCTCGGATCCGTAGAACGCAGCGATCCGCTTGAGACGGCGCAGCACGTTGGCGAGGTGGCTTCCGAACACTCCGCGATAGGCGTGCAGCTCGTCGATCACGATGTAGCGAAGGTGTTCGAAATAGCGCGCCCAGCGCGTGTGGTGGGGCAGCATCCCGGCATGCAGCATGTCCGGGTTGCTGAGAACCACGTTGGCGCGCCTGCGGATCGCCCGCCGGGCGTCGGAGGGCGTGTCGCCATCGTAGGTATAGGCCCGGATGTCCGAGCCGAGCGCGTCGCCGAGCTGGTTGAACTCTTCAAGCTGGTCCACGGCCAGTGCCTTGGTCGGGAACAGGTACAGCGCACAGGCGGCCGGATCGGCGGCCAGAGCGTTCAAGACCGGAAGGTTGTAGCACAGGGTCTTGCCGCTCGCCGTCGGCGTGACCACGGCGACGTTTCTCCCTGCCGAGATCTGCTCGAGGCTCTGCGCTTGGTGGACGTACAACTGCTCGATCCCCTTGCTGGCGAGCGCCGCCCGGATGCGCGGGTCAGTCGAGGAGGGAATCTCTGCGAAGCGCGCCTCCCGCGCCGGCTGAGTACGGATGGCTGCAATTGGCGTGCTGGATTCGCGGTGCAGGGATTCGAAGCGCGCGATCACGCCAGCGAGCGAGCTGTCACGCGGGGACAATGGGCTCGGTTGCCGTCGAACGATCGTTCCATTTGTTTGCCCAGACTGGCTTGCGGGGCTGATTGATGGAGGCATTGTTGCCATCTCCTTGCTTTTGAATTCTACACTACCACTAAATTTGTTCTATGTCTATTCGTGTTTAAGGGGTGCAGCCACCACGGCGTCAATGTGAGCAGATGCCGCCTACCGCCCCCTAGACTAGTTCGATGTTCACTCGGCGTCCGACTACAGCTGCCGCTCGTTGCAGGCTACGCAGCGTAATGTCATTCCTCGGGTCGAGCAGCCGGTCCACTTGCGAGCGGCTCGTGTTGAGCAACGCGGCCATCTTGTTCTTCGAGATCTTCCTCGTCTTCATGGCCTCGGCAAGCTGCCACGCGACAACCTCCTTGACCGCTTGCGATTGCGCCTCCTCAAGGGTGCCCTCCTCCTTGAGGAATTCATCGATGCTCGATCCCAGATTCTCTTCACTCATTGCTCCAGCTCCTTCTGGCGTTTCCGCGCCATTGCCAAGTCCGATTCCGGCGTGGCCGACGTCTTCTTGATGAATCCGTGCAGAGCCACGAGGTGCTCGCGGTAAGGACAGAGGAATACGCGTGCCGTGCGTTTCGTGGGCAAATCCGTCCGGACTTCCCACAGGCTATTGCCCATTGGGCGACACAGTGGCATGCTTGCGGGCCACCGCCATTGCGCCCGCAGCAGGTCCAACCCTATCGCCTGACGCTCAGCCTCATCCAACCCCTTCAGCCATTCCCGGACGGGTTCTCTCCCAGCCAGCGTGCGGAAGAACACCAGAGGGATTTTCTGTGGTTTCGCGGGCCCTGCCACCCTGCACCTTATTTAATACAGTGTACCGGATAATGTTCATCGTGGCAAACACAGCCGCCATCAACGCCATTGGAATTCTACGGAGATAACCGGTCGAGCTAATGAAGCTCTCGCTCTGCCCTCAACCTGCGCAAGCAGCCGAGACCAAAGCGGTAAAAACTGATCGATTGGTTTCGCCTCTACTGCTAACTCACGAAATGGGTTCCAGGCTGAGCTCCACATGAGAGACTTGTAGTATTAATCTTTTTGTTATCAGCGATTTATAGTGAGTTGCATCAGGATCCTGAAGAACCCAAGGTGAGAGTTCTTAGGATGGGTCGGCATCTGGCTGGGGCAGCTGGTCTGACCTTGGCATGGGCGGGCAGGTCACCCGACGGCCAACCCGCCGGCCCTGCTGGCGGGAGCGGAGAGATGAGATCTTTAGCTAAGGGAACGTAGCGACCGTCTCAGATTCCCTTGCCAGTCGCGGCAGGATCCTCCCGGCTCCCTCATGGCACGGGCTCCAAGACATGGATGCGCCGACTCCAGGAATCGGCGACCCAAGTGTTCCCTTTGGGATCTAGCGCAATATTGGCGGACCATCCCATGAACACGCCTCCTGCCGGTTCGCCGTCACCTATGAATCGCGTTTCTCCCCCACCCGCTACCGTAGTTCCCGACCCGCCAGAATCGAACATCAGGACTGAACCCCTGGAGAAGACAAAAACGTTGCCGGAGTCGTCTACATCGAAACCGGTCAAGAAACGCGGCACGTCTATCGGCGGCAGCGGCGTGATGAGAGGTTCGGACGACGCTGTGTCGATTTTGCCGACCCTGCCATTGAAGCTAGAACGGTTTCCCCAGTCGAAGACGTACAGTATGCCATTGCTACCCATTGCTAGCTCAGACGGGAACGAAAGCCTCGTCTCAGCTGCCGGGGCAGAACCGCCGTCCCAGTGGTAGTCGGATGGCCCGTCGCCAGTGGAGGTCACATAGCCGAACTCGGTGGTGCGGTCGCGAATCCCCGTGCCGGCGAATGTCGTGATGACGCCGGATGTGTCGATCTTGCGTACGCGGTGGTTGATTTCGTCGGCGACGTAGACGTTGCCGACGGAATCAACCGCTATCGATCGCGGGTTGGCGAGTTGGGCCTCGGTCGCCGCCCCGCCGTCCCCCGAGAATCCTCGCTCGCCCGTTCCTGCGATCGTGGTAATCGTGCCTGCAGAGTCGATCTTTCTCACGCGGTGGTCAAACCTCCCCGCCAAGTAGAGATTTCCGGCAGCGTCCAACTCCAGTTCCGTCGGATTCCGAAGCTCCGCCGCAATGGCTGGACCGCCGTCGCCGGAGTGACTGGACTCGCCTGTGCCAGCGATGGCTGCGATCATGCCGTTGGGATCAATCCTGCGAACCTGATTGGAATCGAGCACATACACGTTGCCCGCAACATCGGCCGCGATGTCGTTTGGATAGTTGAATTGCGCCCGGGAGGCCGGACCGCCATCGCGTTTGTCGAAAGGCTCGCCCGATCCGGCGAACGGCTCGATCGTGCCCGACCCAGAGATCCGGCGCACGGTGTCGTTGGCGGTGTCCGCGATGAATAAGTTGTCAGAAGCATCCATCGCAAGGTTTCTCGGGAACCTAAGCGCAGCCTCGACTGCAGGACCACCGTTCCCGAAATTGCCCGGTTCCCCCGTCCCTGCGATCGTTTCGATCATTCCCGACGAGTCAACCTTGCGAATCCTGTAGTTGCCAGCGTCAGAAATATACACGTTCCCCGCAGCATCCACCAGCAGTCCGCTGGGACCGGCGAGCTGGGCATCCATCGCCGGTCCACCGTCCCCCGAGTAGCCGCGCTCGCCCGTCCCGGCGATTGTCGTGATCGTGCCTGCGGGGTCAATCTTGCGCACGCGCTGGTTGAAGCTGTCAGCAACGTAGACGTTGCCCGCTGCGTCTGCCGCGACAGCTCTCGGGTAGTAGAGCCGGGCCTTGGCTGCCGAGCCGTCCCCTTCGAAGCCGCCTCGCTGTCCCGCTACACCGGCGATGGTTGTGACATTTCCACGAACGTCGATCCGCCGCGCCAGGTGATTTCGAGGATGCAATTCGGTGATCAGCACGTTTCCGAACAAGTCCAGCCCCAAGCCCTCTGGATTAAACAGGGGGCCGCTCGTGTTGATTGTGGTAATTCTCCCCAAGAGATCGATCTTGCGCACTACGTCGTTTCCGGAATCGGCCACGAAGATCTCGCCGAGCCAGTTGACCCCGATTCCCCTTGGCGAGTCGAGCTCTGCCTGGGTAGCAGGACCTCCATCACCTGCATAACCGCGCTCCCCGGTCCCGGCGAATGTCGTGATGATGCCTGACGCATCGATCTTGCGCACACGGTGGTTGGAGGATTCCGTGACGTACGCATTGCCAGCGGAATCGACTGCCACGGCGTGGGGGTTGAAGAATCTTGCCTCGGTCGCCGGAACTCCCTCGGCGACATCAACCGTCCCCGCGACCGTGCGAATGGTGTACTTGGCCAGCCTCCACTGCGTTCCGGTCCATTCCAGAAGGTACTCCTGGCCATCCTCAACATGGCGATAGCCGTTCGCCGCAACCTGATCGCCTATGCGCCAGGCGCCGTCCTCGCCGGCCATCAGGGTGACGGTCTTCCCTTCTTGCAACTCGACCGTCTGTTGGCGGGGAATGTACGTCGCCACGATGGCTCCGCTCGCCGTCTGTTCCAATGCGTAACGATTTCCATTGGCGGCAAACGCTTCCGTGCCGTGCGCGAGCGGGGCGCCATTCCACCGCACAGACCCGGTCTACGTGATAGTGAGCACTACGGAGTCGCCGCTGGTGCCCAACGGCACTGCAAAACTCGACAGTTTGGCTATCGGCCTGAGAATGCGAACTCGGTCCCCAAAGAATTCGCTGACGTAGAGGTTGCCGTCGGAGTCCACCGCAATATAGCCCGGCCTGTCCAGTGAGGCATCGATAGCCAAGCCCATGTTTCCAGTGGAGAGTTGCTCGCCTGTGCCAGCAATCGTGTCGATGATGCCCGCAGCATCGATCTTGCGGAGCCAGCCTGGCCAGTACTCAGATAGAAAGAGATTCCCTGCAGAATCGAATGCAATACCTCCGGGAGTTTCCAGTCCGGCGTCGATCGCTGGGCCCCTGTCCCCTGAGTGCCGGCGGCCACCGGTACCTGCAATGGTGGTGATCCGGCCAGTCGGTGAGATCTTTCGGATCCGGCCCTCGTTGATGTCAGCAAGATAGATGTTGCCCAGTGCGTCCGTCTCTAGATCGCTGACGAAGTTGAGTTGCGCGGCGGTAGCAGCGCCGCCATCCCCGCTACCACCCCTGGATCCCGTTCCCGCGATGGTGGTGATCGTGCCGTCGAGGCTGACCTTGCGCACGCGATGGCCTCTCGAGTCACTGATCAAGATATTGCCCTCTGCATCTATAACCACTGCCACGGGCCAGTTGAGTTGGGCCTCAACCGCGGGGCCGCCATCCCCTTGGGAGCCCGCCAAGCCCGTGCCCGCGACCGCACCGATCCTCCCCATGACATCGATCTTGCGCACTCGATTTCCAGCACTCTCAGCGATATAGAGATTGCCGCTGGAATCCAGAGCAACAGCGGTCGGGCCGAGAAGTTGCGCTTCCACTGCTGGCCCGCCATCCCCGGCGGAGCCTCGCTCGCCGGTACCCGCGATCGTGGTAATAATTCCGGCTTGATCGATTCGGCGCACCCTCCCGTTGTTGGTGTCAGCGACATAGACGTTGCCTGCGCCATCTACGGCGATTCCCCCTGGATTGTGGAAGCGAGCCTGAGTCGCGAGCCCCCCATCGCCATGGAATCCTTGCTCGCCAGTACCAGCGAAGGCGTCGATGACGTAGGCCGTCTCTGTGACGGCCCCGGCGGGAAGCAGTGGTTTGCCGTTCGCGTCGAGCGGTAGTGTGATGACTTCTTGCGCAGCTCCCGATACCACTACGAATAGGGCCAAGCACGCCATGAGCCCTAGTTGGACGGCAGTGCGGACGGTTGTCCGCAGGCGTTGCTTGCGTCCGCAGCCGAGGGGAGCATGAGCGCTCGTGACCATAGAATCCAAGCAGCCGGGCACCGGCAGGGACAGACGACAGGAATTGGCTGCAGTCCGCCGGACTGGGCTTGTCGGTGCTTTCGAACACATCCCGTTCATGCTAGCTGTCATGGACGGATAGCAACGAGCCCTCGTTTCAATGGAGAGATCAAGGGCTGCCGCCTTGGTGATTGGCCACTGCGCCCTTGAGCGACTAGGCAGTCCCGGCAGCAGATACTCCAGAATTGTTCCGGCCAGACACCCTCATGGCACGCGCTCCAGGACATGGACACGCCGACTCGAAGAATCGGCGACCCAAATGTTCCCGTTCGGGTCTAGCGCAATATTGGCGAACCGTCCCATGAACACTCCTCCTGCCGGTTCGCCGTTCCCTGCGAATCGCGTTTCCCCTCCACCCGCTACTGTAGCCCGCGATCCTTCAGAATCGAACATCAAGACTGACCCCCTAGAGAAGACAAAAACGTTGCCGGCGTCGTCTACGTCGAATCCGGTCAAAAAACGCGGCACGTCCATCGGCGGCAGCGGCGTGATGAGAGGCTCGGACGACGCTGTGTCGATCCTGCCGACCCTTCCATTGAAGCTAGAACGGTTTCCCAAGTCGAAGACGTACAGGATGTCATTGGCATCCATTGCTAGCTCAGATGGGGACGACAGTCTCGCCTCAGCAGCCGGGGCGATACCGCCGGGCTCCCAATGAAAGTCGGATGGCCCGTCGCCAGTGGAGACCACATAGCCGAACTCGGAGGTGCGGTCGCGGACCCCCGTGCCGACGTAAGTTGTGATGACGCCGGACGTGTCGATCTTGCGCACGCGGTGGTTGTAAGTGTCAGCAATGTAGAGGTTTCCTAAGGAATCCGCAGCAACGGCTCCTAGGCTGCCGAACTGGGCCTCGGTCGCCGCCCCACCGTCCCCCGAGAATCCCCGCTCGCCCGTTCCGGCGATCGTTGTGATCGTGCCCGCAGTGTCGATCTTTCTCACGCGGTAGCCAAACCTCTCCGACAAATAAAGGTTTCCAGCAGGGTCCAACTCCAGTTCTGTCGGATTCCGCAGATCTGCCGCAATGGCTGGACCGCCGTCCCCGGAGTGACCGTATTCGCCCGTACCGGCGATGGCTGCGATCATGCCGTTGGCATCGATCCTGCGAACCTGGTTCGCATCGAGCACATACACGTTGCCCGTAGCATCGGCTGCGATGTCGTTTGGATATCCGAATTGTGCCAAAGAGGCTGGACCGCCATCGCGTTTGTCGATAGGCTCGCCCGATCCGGCGAACGGCTCGATCATGCCCGACCCAGAGATCCGGCGCACGGTGTCGTTGCCGGTGTCCGCGATGAACAGGTGGTCAGACGAATCCAGCGCAAGGTTTCTCGGGTATCTAAGCCTGGCCTCGACTGCCGGACCGCCGTTCCCGAAATTGCCCGGTTCGCCCGTCCCTGCGATCGTTTCGATCATTCCCGACGAGTCAACCTTGCGAACCCTGTAATTGCCAGAGTCAGAAACATACACGTTCCCCGCAGCATCCACTAGCAATCCGTTGGGACTAGCAAGCTGGGCATCTATCGCCGGTCCACCGTCCCCCGAGTAGCCGCGCTCGCCTGTTCCGGCAATTGTCCTGATAGTGCCCGTCGGGTCAATCTTGCGCACGCGCTGGTTGAAGCTATCAGCAACATAGACGTTACCCGCTGCGTCCGCTGCGACAGCTCTCGGGTAATAGAGCCGGGCCTTGGCTGCCGAGCCGCCCCCTTCGAAGCCGCCTCGCTGTCCCGCCACGCCGGCGATGGTTGTGACATTTCCACGAGAGTCGATCCGCCGCACAAGGTGATTTCGGACATGTGATTCGGCCACCACGATGTTTCCAAACAAGTCCAGCGCCAAGCCGTCTGGATTAAACAGCGGGCCGCTCGTGCTGATCGTGGAAATTCTCCCCAAGACGTCGATCTTGCGCACTACGTCGTTTCCGTAATCAGCCACGAAGATCTCGCCGAGCCAGTTGACTCCGATTCCCCTCGGAGAGTCAAATTCGGCCTGTGTGGCAGGCCCCCCGTCACCCGCGTAGCCTTCCTCCCCTGTTCCGGCAATCGTCGTGATGATGCCTGACGTATCAATCTTGCGCACACGGTTGTTGGAGGCTTCCGTCACGTACGCGTTGCCAGCGGAATCGAATGCTACGGCGTGGGGATTGAAGAGTCTTGCCTCGGTCGCCGGAAGTCCCTCGGCGACATCAAGCGTTCCCGCGACCGTTCGAATGGTGTACTTGGCCAGCCTCCACTGCGCTCCGGTCCATTCCAGAAGGTACTCCTGGCCATCCTCAACATGGCGATAGCCGTTCGCCGCAACCTGATCGCCAATGTGCCAGACGCCGTCCTCGCCGTCCATCAGGGTGACGGTCTTGCCTTCTCGCAGCCCGACCGTCTGTTGGCGGGGAATGTACGTCGCCACAATGGCACCGCTCGCTGTCTGTTCCAATGCGTAACGGTTCCCATTGGCGGCAAACGCTTCCGTGCCATGCGCGAGCGGGGCGCCACTCCACCGTACTGACCCTGTCTCGGTGACCGTGAGCACAACCGAATCGCCGCTGGTGCCTAATGGCAACGTAAAGCTCGAAAGCTTGGCTGTCGGCCTCAGAATGCGAACCCGGTCCGCATAGCCCTCGGAAACGTAGAGGTTGCCGTCTGAGTCCGTGGCGATTCTGATTGGCCGGTCAAGAGCGGCGTCGACGGCCAAGCCCATGTCACCCGTGGAAAGCTGCTCGCCTGTTCCAGCGATTGTCGTGATGATGCCCGCAGGGTCGATCTTGCGGAGCCAACCGGCCCAGAATTCAGTCAGGAATATGTTCCCTGCGGAATCCAACGCCAAGCCTCCCGGCGTTCGTATCTCGGCCTCGACACTTGGCCCTCTGTCCCCTGAGTGGGCCTGATTCCCTGTACCGGCGACCGTAGTGATCGTGCCAGTCGTTGAGATCATGCGAACCCGGGCCTCGTTCATGTCAGCCACATAGACATTGCCTAGCAGCCTGTGGTTTTAATAGCTTTGCCGACCACGTCGGTCGGTGGCCTTGCTTGGTGGTCCTTCGACGGCCTATGCGAGTTTTTCGGCGAATTCCGGGCTCTCTCCCCGTCTGAGGCCCAAGAGGCCCCTGAGCAGGCCCAACAGGCCGCTCCAAGCATCCCGGAATGGCAAACAAACGGCGAAACCAAGGCTGGCCGTTGGCTGGCATCCCTGCCCCTGCAGTGTGCGCGGCGTGCCGACCCCGGTGAGCGACCTCATCAGCACCCCCAGGTTGAACGCACAGGCATGCACCAGCAGCCGCTTGCGAATGTTCGCCCGCCCCCGCAAGTACAGCCGTCGCATCCCGCCCGTGCCGTACATGTGGGCCATCGACCGCTCCACCTTCTCCGTCCGCAGCTTTTGCAGGCGCTTGCCGGCCGAGCTCGCCACGCGCTCCCGGTTCTCCTGCACCACCCGTTGCGCTTCCGGCTTGCCCGCAAAATCCCGCTCCGCCCGCTGCGGCTCCGGGATGTGCGCTTCCTGGCCCGCCTCGTCCAGTCCCAGCAGCACCGCGTCGCTGTGGTAGCCCTTGTCGGCGACGACCGTCTCCGGCCCCTGCCCTTGCGCCGCCTGCACCGCCTCCAAGGTCTCCCCCAGTGTTGTGGTGTCCCCTTGGTCCGCCGCTTGCAGCGTCACTCCTAGCAACGCCCCGCTCTCCAAGTCCACCGCGTGCTCGGCTTTGTGCGCTAGGTGCGTCGTGCCGTCTTTCATCTTCGCCACCCGCGCGTCCGGGTCCGTCGGCGACTCCCACTCCTTGTTCGACAACGTCTTGGGCTTGCGCTGGCGGTCGAAGGCCGCCAATTCCGCCAAAGTCGGCGTCGGCACCCCGGCTGCCTCCGCCAGCCCCTCCACGAATTCTCGGTAGCCCTGCTGGCTGTCCTTGCGCCGCAAGGTCCGCAAGGCCGCGTTGGCGAACAGCAGCGTGGCGTCCACCGCCACCGTCTGCCCGTCGGCCAGACCCGCCTGGCGCAACTGCTGCAGCACCCAGGCGAACACCTGCTCATGCGTCTCCAGGCTAATCCGCCGCCGACTGCGCGAGATCGTCGAGTGGTCCGGCGGGCTGTCCTGCAACTCGTAGCCGAGGAAGGCCCGCAAGCCGAGCGAGTCGGAGACGGTCAGGGCGATGCCGCGCTCGGAATCGATGCCCAGCAGGTAGCCCAGCAGCAGCAGCCGGAAGTAGACGCCGGGAGCGAGCGAGGGCCGTCCGATGCGTTTGGCATAGAAGGGTCGGCAGAGGTTCTCGACGTAGGCGTCGAAGCCCATCTGAGCGAGCAGTTGGTTGAGCTTGTCGAAGAAGGGAGTGGTGGGGGCTTGGGGCAGTTGGTCCGGTGCGAGGAACATCGGGATCTGTCCGGGTTTGCGGGTACCCATCGCCATGACTACGATTTTATCGAAGTCTGATCGGGATTTGTTGGGATTTCAGTCGACTTTTACCACAGGCTGCTAGAGTGTCCACCGCTAGACCGCTGATGAAGTTGAACTGGGCGGCAGTGGCCGGTCCGCCGTCGCCCGCGCCGCCCTTGGTCCCAATGCCGGCGATTGTGGTAATCGTGCCCGCGGTGTCGATCTTGCGTACTCGATAGCCGCTGTACTCGCCGACGAAGACGTTGCCGCCTGCATCTACAGCGATCGCATTGGGCCGATTGAGTTGCGCCTCGGTTGCCGGCCCGCCATCCCCTCCCGAACCCTCTGCTCCGGTGCCAGCGAAGGTGCTGATCGTGCCCGTCGCATCGATCTTACGGACCCGATGCCCACTCCCGTCAGTGACATAGATGTTGCCGCTCGCATCCACAGCGACATCGTTCGGGATGGATAGTTGCGCCTCGGTCGCCGGCCCGCCGTCCCCCGCGCCGTCCCCCGCCGAGCGCCGTCGGCCGTTGCCTGCGATCGTCGTAATCTTGCCCGACGGATCGATCCGGCGGACGCGTCCGTTGTTTGAGTCGGCCACATAGACGTTGCCCACTGCATCCACGGCTATGCCTCGCGGCGTGTGGAGCCGGGCCAGGGTCGCGAGCCCCCATCGCCATGAAATCCCTCTTCGCCGGTACCCGCGAAGGCGTCAATCACGTAGGCCGTTTCTGTAATGGATCCGGGGGGAAGCACCGGCTTGCCGTTCGCATCGAGCGGCAGCGTCACGACCTCCTGCGCAGGTCCGGATACCACAACGAATAGCGCCAGGCGCGTTATGAGCCCTAGCTGGGTGGCGGCTCGGATGGGTGCCCGCAAGCGTTTCTTGTTGTGATTGCAGGTGTGGGAAGCACTACTGCCAGCGAGCATCGAATCCACGGAGCCAGACTCGCCCAAGGACGGATTGGCAGTTGCGTACCGCATGAAGGGTCCTATGACGCGCCTGCCCGATACGCGGTTTCAAGCGCGTCGCTCCCACCGCAGCGGTGCGCACTGGTCCGCCACCTCTCCACCTGCCAACTTTGGCCGGAAGTGCTGGGCGACCAGGATCTGATTCAACTGCGATCCGCCGCTCACTGCAGACGAGCCCGTGCTAGACTCCGGTCACCGGTTAGCCGGACGAGCGTAGTCCGGGTTTGAACGGGCATTCGAAGTGGCTGGACGATGAAACCGACTATGCGATTCCTAGCGGGATTCCTCGCGGTCAGTGCATTGGTCTTCGGGCAAGAAGCCGACGAAACGGTCGAGGATTCCGGCTTCGTCATCAGAACCGAGTCGAACCTCGTCGTGGTTCCGCTGCACGTGTATCGGAAGAAGTCGTCCGTCAACGGCTTGGGGAAAGCGTCGTTCGAGCTATACGAGGATGGCGTGAAGCAGAACATCGCGTTCGTCGAAGGGCCTGCCGGCGAGGGTGAGCCGGCTGAAGCCGGTCGCACCGTGCCGACAGAAATCATCTTTCTGATCGACTTCAGTCACAGCGTCATGATGAAGAACTTGCTGGACTTCACCAGCATCCGCGAGACGCTGCTGGAAGGGCTCCGCAAGGACGTTCTGATCTCCGTCTACGGTTTCGCGGGCTCGCTCAAACGCTTCACCGGGCCGACCCGTGACTACAAGAAGTTGAATCGGGCGATCGAGTTGGCCTACGAGTCGCAAGCGGGCGGAAGCCGGATCTACGAGGCGATCATTCAAACGGCCCGTGACGCTTCGACTCGCGGCGCCAACGTTTCGCGGATGATGCTTGTCTTCTCGGACGGGTTCAGCACGACCAAGCTGGATCCTGACATAGTCGTCCAAGTCGCGAATGCCTATGCGATCCCGCTCTACCCGGTCATTCTGGGACACGACCGAATTCGGGACAAACTCAACCGAGCCGGATCCCGCCGCAGCAACAGGGGCATTGGCCCGTCACGCAGGCCGGGCGGCGCGCTTGGCGGGCAATCTGCGTTGCGGCAGCAAGAATTGCGTCAGGCGATCTTTGCCGAAATCGGCCCCAAGACCGGCGGCCAGAGTTTCGACCCAATGGTGCTCAATAACTTGGTGATTCGCAAGATCCTGCGCTCTCTGGCCGATCTCGCAGCGACGGAGTACATCGTGGGCTACTACCCGAGTTCGGTGGACGAGGAACTGAGCCCGCATCAAGTCCAAGTGCGCCTGGCCGACGAGAAGATTGGCACGCTCTTCGGCGGGCAGCGCACCATCGTGCATTAAGCCGGTTGGGCGTGCTGCGGCGCGGCAAACTGGGTGCGAGTTCCCGCAGCGCTCGCCACTGGGCTCCGAGAAACGACCGCAAGTGGTTCGGCCTAGATGCTGCGGATGCCCTAGGAACGCAGTTCGAGGGCGAGCCCGAGCCGGGCTCGCCGACTTGCCGTCCTTAACTCCGCTCGCGGCACCCACCGCTTGGGGCTAATGTCTCGAAGTGCTCGTGTGCGAGACTGCCCGCGCGATTTGCCGGAGTCCCCGGAACCGCCTCGCCGGCCCAATCGGGAGCGCCAGGCAGTGCGCAACGTGTGCGACCATCTCTCTGTGGTGCCAAAGCAGTGTTTTCCACACCTAAATCCACTGAGAGATTCTGAGATGCGCAACAGTACAGATATCCGAAAGCCTGCGATTAGCAGCCTCCGACCGCTGCTAGTAGTGCTCTTGCTGGGTTGCTGTGCTGTCGCTGCCTTCGCCGAATCGGCATTCAAGATCACGTTTTCTGCGGAGCGGCGCACCCACGGGAGGATCTGGAACGGCGGCGTGGAGGATGCCGAGCGCCTGCGCAGCATGCTTGGCTGGCATCTGCACGATGACGACCGTCTGCGGCCGCCCAACCGCTGGGACGTCATGACCCAGTCCGTGGGCGGCGACGTGGCCGCCCCGGGCTTGATTCTCTCGCTCAACGGACCGGAAAGCGTGCCGTTCCGCTTCTTCACGCGCCTAGGCGACACGACGTTCGTGCCGTCCGACGCGCCCTACGGAGCGCCGTACTTCCCGCCAGATCTCGGTGACGACATTGCCATCGAACGGGTCCCGGATCCGCTGGTGGTCTCGTCCAGCGAGTCGGAAGACGACGACCCCGCCCTGTTGCGCACCAAGTCCGGCGAGTACTGGCTGGCGTGGGTGTCGTATCGGACGCTGCGCCGCGAGGGCGACTACTTGGATGGCGCCGATCAGGTCCTCGTCTCGCGCAGCGCGGACGGGCGCATTTGGGCTAAGCCGGAAGCGGTCACGGCACCGGGCGATCACTTCCGGGTCGCGTTGGCGGAGGACGGCCAAGGCCGGGTCTGGTGCGTGTACGGGCTTCAGGAGGAGTTGGGCAGCGGGAACTTCGATATCTTCGCCAAGAGTTGGGACGGCGGCGCATGGTCGGCGCCGGTTCGCCTGAGCGAGGATCCGCGGCCCGATGCGTTTCACGATGTGGCCACGGCGCCTGACGGGAGCTTTTACGTGGTTTGGGCCGGGTACCGGGACTCTCCCTCCGGCGGCCCGCCCCAGAGCGACATCATGCTGCGCCGCTTCGACGGCGAGTCGTGGGGCGAAGCATCGAACCTTACCCGATCCGATCAAGACGACTGGGAGCCAGCGGTATCCGTTGATTCAGCGGGGAGCGCTTGGGTGGCGTGGGATTCGTACCGCGAAATGGGCTTTGACTTGCTGATGCGCAAGGTTGGCGGCGCCACGGGCGAGACAGTCGCGGTCTCGGCCACGCCATTCGCGGAAATGAAGGCGGACGTGGCGGTAGATGCGGCTGACCGTGTCTGGGTCGCCTGGGAGGAAGGCTCTCCGAACTGGGGCAAAGACTATGGCTATGAGAATCCCAAGCACCGCATCAACCTCAAGCAAGGCTCCCGACTGTACGACCCGCGCGCGGGTCGCCGCCCGCGGGTTGCGGTCTTTGCGGATGGCAAGTGGAGCCAGCCCAGCGAGGACGTCACCGCGGCCACGCCCGGGTACCTGAACCCGGCTCTGTTCCAAAACCCGAGACTAGCGGTCGATGGCTCAGGCAAGGTGTGGGTGCTGCTGCGGCACCAGTGGCGCGGAGCCGGTCGCTGGGGCGGCCATTTCTTCGACTTCTACGCCACGACTTGGAGTGGAGAAGCTTGGATCGCTCCTGTCTTGCTCTCGGGCAGCACCAGCCGCCAGGACACGGTCGTCAGCACGGCCGCGGGGGACGGCGCTTCGCTCGTAGCGGCGGTGGTCGGCGATGGCCGCCGCATGCCGGTAGGGTTGCCGCGCCGACATGACGTAGCGGTGATGCAAATCGATGGCGCAAGGGTGCCGGCTGCGGGCGACGCGGTAGAGCTCGAGCCGTTCAAGCCAAGCGCTGCGCCGGATTACCGACCGACCCATGCGGACGAGAGCGGGGACATCGCGCGCATTCGGGGCCATCGCGTCGAGATTGACGGCAGGACGTGGAAGGTCGTCCGGGGCGACTTGCACCGCCACACCGAGATTTCGATGGACGGGGCCATTGACGGCTCGTTGTACGACGCCTACCGCTACGCGCTGAATGCGGCGCAATTGGATTTCCTTGGCGTCAGCGACCACAACTACGGCCAATGGCTGGATACCGACGAGCCCGAGTTTCCGCAGTCCGACAACGAGTTCCAATTCTGGCGGACGCAGAAGTCGGCCGACCTTTTCCATGTGCCCGGACGCTTTACTCCGCTCTACGGCTACGAGCGCACTCCGAACTTCCCGCTCGGCCATCGCAACGTCTTTCATGCCCAGCGCGGAGTGTTCAGCCTGCGCGTGCCGCGCCTGCACGTGCGCGAGCGTCCCGAACTGCTCGATTCGGATCCGCTGAATTTGTGGGCCTACTTGCGCCGTACCGGCGGGATCGGCATTCCCCACACACCGGCCACGACGATGGGAACGAACTGGAAGCGCCGCAACGACGACGTGATCCCGGTGACGGAGATCTATCAGGGTGACCGGAACTCGTACGAGACACAGGGCGGCCCTCGGGCAGCCTTGCCCAGCTCGCCGGGGCCGGGCCGGGCCGGAGCGGCACCCCACCAGCAGGGCTTGGTCCAGAATGCCCTGGGCGTGGGCTACCGCATGGGGTTCATCGCCTCCAGCGACCACTACTCCACGCACATCTCTTACGCGAACTTGATCGTTCCTGACGGCGTGACGACTCGGGAGGATCTGTTGGACGCGTTTCGCAAGCGGAGGACGTATGCTTCGACCGACAACATAGCTGTCGACTTCCATGCTGCCGGACAGCACCAGGGGTCGGTCGTTTCCGCGCCCCAGTCGCCCGTCTTCAATGTCCGCGTGCGCGGCACCGGACCGATCTTGAGTGTCGAGGTTGTCAAGAACAACAAGGCGGTCTACACGCACAAGGGGCAGGGCAGCAGCGAGGTGGAGTTCGCGTACAAGGATGCGGACTTCAGCGACACCTCGATGGGGCCGACAGTGACGATCACGGACTGGTCCCGCCCCGAGACCGGCATTCGACCGAGGCCGAACCCCCGCGAGAGTTTCTACTACCTGCGCGTCATCCAGAGCTTCAGCGCAGAAGAGCCGAGGCGGGAAGGGGAGGTGGCGTGGTCGTCCCCGATCTTTGTCGAGACTGAGTAGCCGCGGCACGCCGGCGTTACGCTGGCTTCGGGCTCTCCGCGGCGAGGCCTGCCACGAGCGCCTTCTTCTGCACCTTTCCCATCGCATTGCGGGGAAGCGCGTCTACGAACACCACGCGCTTGGGAGACTTGTAGGCGGCCAGTGACGCCCGGCTGTGCCGGACCAGTTCATCGGCGGTCGTCGAAGCATCGCCACGGACCACGAACGCGGTTACGGCCTCGCCCCAATCCGCGTCGGGAACGCCCGCCACGGCACACTGCAGGACGCTGGGGTGCCGGGCAAGCACGTGTTCGACCTCTGTCGGGTACACATTGAACCCGCCGGTGATGATCAAGTCCGTCATGCGCCCCTTGAGCTCGAAGCGTCCCCGCGAGTCGCGCAGCCCCAGGTCGCCAGTCCGGAACCAGCCATCGTCGGTAAACGACCTGCTGGTCTTGCCGGGATCGTTCCAGTAGCCCGAGAACAGGTGAGGCCCCCGGGTCTGCAACTCCCCCACCTCCTCTTGCTCGCAGGGCTTGCCAGTGCCCTCCTTGACGATGCGCATCTCCACGCCCGGCAGCGGAACTCCCACCTGGCCTGGAACGCGCGCTCCGTCCACAGGGTTGGACAGCATTATGCCGGTCTCGGTCATACCGTAACGTTCGACCACGCGGTGACCCAAGCGCTCCTCGATCGCTTCGAAGACCTCCACGGGCAGGCGGTCCGAGCCGGAGGTCAGCAGTCGCATGTGTCCCAGGTCGAGCTTGCGGTCGCCCAGCTTCGCCAATAGGCGGCGGTACATGGTTGGGACGGCCATGAACACGGTGCAGTCTTTCGCGCCAAGGTCGCGCAACGCCGCGCTCGCTTCGAACGATGGACGCACGACAGCGCTGGCGCCCGCGTGCAGCGCTCCGTGTAAGGCCACCAACAAACCGTGCACGTGAAACATCGGCAGCACGTGCAGCAGAACGTCGTCCGCGGACCATTGCCAGGCCTCGCCCAGCATGTCGATGTTTGCTGTCAAGCTGCCGTGCGACATCAGCGCGCCCTTGGGGCGCCCAGTCGTTCCGCTTGTGTAAAGCATCAGGGCAGGAGACTTATAAGAAAGTTTACCTTTATCAAAGGGAGCGATTGTATCGGGCAGAGACCGCTGAAAGGTATCTGGATCCACGGCCGCGACACGAGTGGGCGAATCGACTGCTAGCGCGCCGGGGCCGCCTTGTCCGGGGCGCCGTTGCGCCGTGACCAGCACTCTTGCCTGGGAGTCCTCTAGCAAGTACTCCAGTTCGGGGGCCGAATAGGCTGGATTGAGCGGTATGGACACGGCACCCATGCTGCACGCCGCAAGGTGCAGTTCGATCGCAGCCGAGCTCTTCGGCAAGCAGACGGCCACGCGGTCCCCCGGGGTGGTGCCCTGCTCAGCCAGCCAGGCAGCGGTCGCCATGACGCGGTGCCACAGCGCGTCGTAGCTGATTCTCTCCGTGCCGCGCTGGCTGCGAAACTCGATCGCCGTCTTCGGCCCGCGCTCCAGGCAGTTGAGGCGCAGGCGCTCAAGGAATAGCATTTGTGCGAACCCCTGCTGGTCCCGGCTCGTCAAGCAAGCTGTCCCGGTTCCCGTACACGAAGCGAGGCGGCCCCTACGGCTTGGCCCAGTAAAGAAAGCCGTCCTCGGCTCCCACGAGGAGTTCCCTCCCGCCATCGCCGTTCCAGTCGACGGTGGTCGGGCTCGACGTGTGCCCGGCCAGCTTGGTCTCGGAGAGCGGTCCCATGTCAGCTAAGCGGGTCTTGCCATTGTCGGTTGCCAAGTTCCGCATCCAACTCGCGCTCGTGCTGTTCACGATGATGTCCAGCTTGCCGTCTTCGTCCCAATCCACCACGTCGATTTTGCGGCGGCCGCTCTTGCCGGCCCAGTCGGAGTTCAACCTGAGGGGGCCAGGCTGGTCGTTCACGGCCCGGTGCTGCCGGTCGTAGTCGGACGCCGGCTGGGATTCGAAGATCCGCTGGCCGGCCAGCAGTACGGCATTGCCATCATGGCGGACGCGGCGAAACCATGCCAAGTAGCCCTCGTGATCGAGCATCACGAGATCCATCAAGCCATCCGCATTCCAGTCGACCGGAACGGGCCGCGTGCGCCATTGGCTGACGAGCTCGCGCTCGCCCGGATTCCACCAGTTCCAAGCCGGCTTGGGCGGCGTGGCCTGCCAGTCCACTTGCACAGGGCGCTCGCCTTCAAAGCGAGGGCCGTGCGGGCTGCCGACGTTGCGATACCAGACGACGCGGCCCCAAATCGAGTTCGCCACAATGTCCAACAGCCCGTCTCCGTCCCAGTCGGCGACACCGATCGTGGTGTAGCCCCACTTTGCCTCGCACGGTCCCTGGATGGACCCGTTCGCTCCGGCTTGAATGCGAATCGTCTTGCCAGCGGCCTGCAGCAGTGCCGGTTCTGCGAAGCGAGGCGGGTAGCCCCCCAAGTTCTCAATCCAGCCGATATAGCCTGCGGTGTTGCCAGCGACGATGTCCTCGTCACCATCGGAATCGATATCCACCCCTTGCGGCGTGACCAGCGCGCCGAACTTGACGAACTCGGCGCGTTGGCGAAAATACCGCGGCTGGGCGAACACCGGCATGCCCTCCTCGAGCCGGCCGGTGTGCTCCACGAAGGCGACCCGGCCATCCTCGTCCCCGACGATCAAGTCAACATCGCCGTCACGATCCCAGTCCACCGAGGCCGGCGTGATCATCTGCAGGTCCATCGCGAGCGGCTGGTCTCCGCTCCGTAGACGGCGGCCCTTGGCCAACCGCGGCTGTTCCCGCGTGCCGACGTTTTCGAAGTAGGTAAATCCGTCCAGGAATTCCCCGCAGAGCAAGTCAAGGTCGCCGTCGGAGTCGAAGTCCGCCAGGTTGGGGCTCGGCATGCCGAATACATCGACGTCGACCCCTCCTGCTGTGAGCCGGCGAGGGTCGCCGAACATGCCGTCCGCTTCGCGCAGGGCGAGGTAGACGTAGCCGTGCAGCGGGCCGTTAGCCCACGTGCCGGAACGGTCGAAGGCGTCGTCCCAACCGTAGTCGCCCCAGTCGCCCACTCCAATGATTAGGTCGAGGTCGCCGTCTCCCTCCCAGTCGGCCAGCTTCCACTGTTTCGCCCGCAGCCTGCCGCTGGAAGCGTAGACTCGCTGCGTGTTGACATCCAGTCCGACGGGTCTGGAGTAGGCGTGTCCGCGGAAAGTCGGATGCAACTCTCCCGGCGTGGTGATCAGGGCGGGGTGGCCGGGGTTGTGGGAGACCTGCGCATTGGTACGGTATTCGCCGATGCGCACGCCCGGCAGAAATACCGGCATCGCTGGATTGCTGCCCTGCGGGGCTGGATTCTCGAAGAAGTACGTCCCCTCATAGGGCAAGCCTCCGCTCGAGACAACCAGATCTAGGTCACCATCTTGGTCGTAGTCCAGCGGGAGCGGCCATGCCCACAGTCCGACGCCGAGATCCACCTCGAGGCTCGGGTCGTTGTAGCGAACACGCTCGAGCTCCGTTGCTGAGAGTTGCCCGAGCAGCAAGAACACCAAGAAGCCACAAAGCGAACGCATCCCGCTACTGTGACACTATGCGCGCGGCGGCGCAAGACGCGCCGGCAGTCGCCTGTCGAACAGGAGATAGCGCTACCACGGGGCACCCTCTTGCCGAAGTGCACGGTAAGGGGGTGCGCGACAATTCTGTGAAACCTACGCCGCGGCGCGGTCTTCCCAGTAGTCATCGAAGCGATCGGAGCGTTGCGCGCAGCGGAGGGCGATGATCGCATTGGCTCCCTCTTCGGTCCAGAACATACCCGAACATTTCAGGCGACCGGCGATGACCGAACGGCAACTCGCCTCGACCACGCCGGAGCCGATGAACAGATCCTGGCGGCGGAAGTCGGCATAGCGCATGCGGTGGGCATGGCCCTCGAAGTAGGCTGCCTCGACGCGCACTTTGTCGCTCAGTTCGGGCGTGTCGGCCCGGATCCCTCGCAGGGACTGCACCAAGTGCTCGATGCGTCCTTCGTCGAGTTGCTTCTTGCGTCGGCGCACCCAGCGGCGGCGCTGTTTGCGATCCTGCGGGAACAGCTGGCGGCCCAAGTCCCAGAGGTGCTCCCGGGCGTGGTAGATGTCTACGATTTCGATCGCGTCGGGGAAGTAGATGTGGCTCAAATTCCAAATCCAAGCGGCTCCATCCGCGATCACGACCCGGCGTTCGGCACGGTGCAGGCCGCGCTGCCAGGCCTCGTGGTAGAGGCGCTGGCCGAACGCTGCCGCATCCTCGATCGCGCCGGTGTAGGTGGTCGAGTTCTCGTCCCGCAACGGCCGGCCCTCGGCGTCCAGCTCGGTCTGCGTGAAGACGCAGCCCAGCTTGACCTCACGGGTCCGTGCTGTGGCGCCCTGCTTGCCCTGGCGCCCGGCCGCCGCGGCGGCCGTGACCGGGATGCCGGTGCCGTCCATCTCGATATAGAACGTGGCGATGGGCTCGCCCGGCTGGGGCGGGAAGCCCCGCAAGTCCGCCTGCCGACGGTCCGACTCGACCCGCAACGCCAAGTCGCTGCCGATCGCGCGGGACTGCCGCTCGACCGCCTTGACGCTCACCTGCAGGCCTGTCAACTCCTCCAGCAAGGCCCGGGCGCGGACAAAGGGCGTTTCGCCGCCGACTACAGCCAGCAGGCGGCGCACGCTCGGCGAGTACTGCGTGCCCTCGATGTCCAGTGCGTGGTCGAGCGGGGCCATGCCGCGGCGGCACGGCCGACAGTGATAGTACAGCCGTTGCAGGCACACGGTGCCGAGTAGACTGACTAGCCGCTTGGGCCGCGGGCCCTCACAGCGCAGGCCGCGGCCGCAGCTGCACAGCAGCTGCTGGGCCTGCTGCTCGGTCTCCTCGAGCAGCGTTTCCAGCAGTCGTGCCCCGGCCCGCTGCAGGGCCGCGCGGGTGGCCTGCTCAAGAGCTTCGAGGTCGAAGGTCCCGAGCTTGCGGCGGGCGTTGACGATCACGCCGAGGAGCTGGCCGACCTCGGCCTGGACGGCGTCTTGGATGGCGCGCAGCGTTTTTTTTTCGGCACATAGGGGGGGTGCTCCAGATCCTGGGCCTGAGGCGGGCGCAGCTGGCAGATGCGCTCGTTGAGCTGCACGAGTTCGGCGCTGAGCTGCTGGAAGCGGCGGAAGGCGGCAACCTCGCGTTCGGCCTTGTGGATCTGGGCCGGATCGGAGAGCGTCTGCTGGACGGTCTTGCCGGCGCGCTTGAAGGAGAGACGGAGCTGTGGGCCGTGGCCGGGATGGTCGTCTTGGGCACAGACGCAGTTGGGTTTGCCGCAGCGGCGGAAGGTGGCGTGGACAGAGCCGGGACGGAAGTCGCCGAGTTGGGTGATTTCGAGCAGGATCTGGGAGCGGCGGGCTTCCAGGTCGGGCAGTGGATCGGGCATGGGGCCTCCTTTGTCTGAGTGTACTATATACACTCAGCCAAGAAAGGCTTGAACAGAGGTGCCGGGCCTCATTCACGGAAATGTCGCGCACCCACGGTAAGGAAGCGACTTGCCCCCCGGCTCAGGATCGCATATAATCGCCGAAAACTGCGCTCAAAGCGAGAGATCTCCTCTTCGTCGTCACCTGATCTCGACTGGGAGGCAATGCACGGACGTGTTCAATAATCCATTCGATTCATTTCACAGTACTGTTGCAGAAGCCAAGGAGGAGCGTGAACAACTCGACAGGCTATTGACAGTCTCCACGCCTCGGGAGCGTCAGCTTGTCGCCGTCATCGCGCTGTTGCTGTTCATCCTTGCGGCATGGCTCTTCTTCGGCAACGTAGGCCGTAGCCTTGCGGTAGACGGCGTACTGATTGAGTCTGGCGAGGACTTGCTTGGGGCCAACCAGACTGTACAAGCGCTCATCTGGGTCGAGAATGAGGCAGTGCCGCACTTTCAAGTCGGGCTGCCAGCAGTCATAGAATTAGACATCGCCGATGGAGAAGCAGACACACTAGACGGAGAGATTAGGACGATATCGGCGGTGCCCCCACCTGCGGAAGTGGCTGCGTTTGAGTCGGCGGCACCAGTGTCCGTGCATCGCGTAACTATCGCGATCGATTCAAGCCATGATCTGGCTCCTCTTGCAGGAATGGAATGCAAGATTATCATTGAAATTTCTGGAGTTTCCCCGGCTGCAATTTTTGATCCGAGGCGAACGTAAGATGCCAATCCGCGCCTCTAAAGATTCTAGGAGTCGTGCCAAATCAGATCCATCCAGACGAAAGATAGCCACGCCAGTACTATTGCAGATGCACGCGTCAGAATGTGGTGCCGCCTGTTTGGGCAGTGTGCTGGGCTACTTCGGGCGGTGGGTGCCGCTCACCGAGTTGCGCGAGAAATGCGAGGTGAGCCGAGACGGAAGCAGTGCCGCGAGTATCGTTCGCGCTTCCAGACACTATGGCCTCGAATGCAATGGACTCAGCATACGTGCCGGTCAACTAAAGAAGCTGGAGTTGCCTCTGATCCTGTTCTGGCAGTTCAGCCATTTCGTTGTTCTTGAAGGCTTCGATTCCAACAGCTTCTATCTCAATGATCCGTCTACAGGGAGACGCAAGATTTCCACCGAGGAGTTCAACCAAGGATACAGTGGAATTGCGTTGAGATTCAAGCGCGGATCCGACTTTACCCTAGGAGGAGAGCAGTCCGGATTTCTCGAGAGGGTTGGAGCATTATTTGCCGGGTCATGGAGTATACTTTCTGGGATAATTGCTTGCGGATTGATGTTGACTCTGTTAGCACTTATTGTTCCTATTTCTCTCAGCATATTTGTGGACGAAGTTCTGGAAAATCATGGAGCTTGGGACAGATTGGTAGCGGCCTTGATTGGCAGCGGTGTCTTGGCATACATCCTGTCATTGCTCAAGCACCGGTTCCTGAAGCGGCTGTCAATCCGGATTTCGGTGATCGGCCGAAGTCGGGGCTTGTCTCGGCTTCTGCGATTTCCGGTGGAGTTCTTTCAACACAGGCTGGTGGGCGACTTGACCGACCGGGTTTCCTCGATGGACAGGATCGCGAAGGATCTGACGGACGAGTTTATCGTGCTGATTATCGACATAGCGATGAGTGGGGTGCTGCTCATCGCGATGTTGAGCTACGATGTCCTGCTCGCGCTGATTGTAGTGCTTCTGGCCGCGCTGCACGGGATGCTGGCCCATTTTCTGAACGCGGCTCGGGCTGTTCGAAGCCAGGCCATGAGGCGCGAGCAGGGATTGCTGATTGGCGTCGGCATGCAGATGCTCAGTCATGCGGACAACCTGCGCATGACAGGGGCCGATCACCGATTTTTCTCGCGCTGGAGTGGTCAGCAGGCACGCGAGCTGCAGGCGCGCCAGCTCTATTCCGAACTGGGCTCGGTCAACACCGCCCTTCCGGGCTTGGTCGCCGCACTTCGTAGCGCGGCGGTCCTTGGTGTCGGAGGGGGGCTGGTGATGACTGGAGAAATGACCTTAGGGGCGCTGGCCGGCTTCTATATCTTGGCTGAGATGTTCTTGGCTCCTATCGGGCGCTTTCTGGAGTTCGCCGACAAGCGCCAGCAGCTTGCGACCGATTTGCAGCGACTCGATGACATCTCCAAGACCGCCGAAGACCCTGTCTTCAGCCGCCGCGGTCCCGAATCGGAGTCAATTGCGACGTTCAACGGCCGACTCCAGCTTGCGGGCCGGCTGGAACTGCGAGACGTCACCTTCGGCTTCAACAAGAGCCGGCCAGCTTTGCTGAAGGACTTTAACCTCGTGGTCAAGCCAGGCCAGCGAGTTGCCGTGGTCGGCCCCAGCGGTTCCGGCAAGTCGACCTTGGCGCGTCTGGCTGCGGGCGTCTATCGGCCTTGGTCGGGAGCGATCCTGTTCGATGGCCATCTGCGCGACGAGATCCCCGAGGGAGTGCTGCGGCAGTCCATTTCCATGGTGGATCAGGAGAGCGTGCTCTTTTCTGCGTCCCTGCGCGACAACATCACCCTGTGGAATCCAGCGGTTCCGGACGAAGCCATCTTCGCCGCGACACGAGATGCATGCATCCATGACGAAATCCTGGTCAGGCCGGACGGATATTCGACCCTCGTCGAGGAGGGCGGCGTGAATTTCAGCGGCGGCCAGCGGCAACGACTCGAGATCGCCCGCGCTCTGGTGGGCAATCCGACGGTCCTGATCCTGGACGAGGCGACCAGCTCCTTGGATGCCTCGACAGAGGAAGATGTCGACGACGCCCTGCGGCGCCGGGGCGTCACCTGCCTGATCGTGGCGCACCGGCTGAGCACCGTGCGGGACTGCGACGAGATCATCGTGCTGGACAAAGGCGTCGAAGTGCAGCGGGGCACGCACGAGGAGTTGATTGCGGATCGGGACGGCACGTACTACAAGCTGGTCAGGGCAGGCTGATGCAGGAAACAAGTCCGGGGCACACATCACTCGCCGAACTCGCGGCTCGCTCCGGTGCGTCCGTGCCCTGCGCCGGAAACCTGCCGCTGAAACTCGACGACCCGGATTGCGTCTGGTTCATCGAACGGGGCGCCGTGAATCTGTTCCTGATCGAATTCGAGGACGGGGTGGAGCAGGCGGCCCCGCGGCATCTGCTGAGCCTCGAATCGGGCTGGTTGCTGCCGGGTGTCGCACCGGACGAGCGAGGCAATGACGAAGACACCACCCTCAGCCTGATTGCCAAGGGATCGCCAGGTACCCTCCTCAAACGCCTGCCGGCATCCTCGCTGTCCGACGTTTCTCCGGCAGAGCTGGCGGAACAGACCGATACTTGGCTGACCGCTATCGCTGACGCACTTGCGCGTTTCGTGAGCCGGCCTCCGCGGCCAACTGCGCTGGCCGAGCCCGGCCTGACTCAGACCTTGCCCCCTTGCACGCTATCCGTGCGGCGTGGCGTTGTATGGGTGTCCGAGCCGCCGCTCGGCGCGAGCCTATTCATGGGCATCGCTGACCCAGCAGAACATGCCGGCGCGAGCGGCCCGCGCGAAGCCTTGATACCGCTGACGCGGACAAGCTGGCTGACATTGTTCGACGAAGTGACGATTTCCGGCAAGTCGAGTGAAACGCTGGCGCAGCAAGGCACCCTGCTGCCGGCGCTCGCCTCCTTTCACTCGATTGCCTTCTATTTGGAACGCCTTAACCGCCGACTGGCAGTGGTCGATGATGCGAATCTCGAACGCGCGCGGACAACTAGCCGCCGCATGGCCGAAAAAGCTGCGCGGCAGAGGCTTTTCAACATTCATGACCTGCCGATCGACCGGGACGCCAACGTCGAGGACACGGCTCTGGCGGACGCCCTGCAGGTCATTGGTCGCCATGAGGGAATCGATTTCAAGATTCCAGTGCGCTCGAACCCTTCTGATTCCCCAGTCGGCCTCGTTGACGTTCTCGATGCGTCCGGAGTACGCGCCCGGCGCGTGCGATTCGCATCCGAGCGGAAATGGTGGCGCGGCGACAGCAACGCGATGCTGGCATACCGCGCCGAGGACGGCCAGCCCGTGGCGCTACTGCCGGGAATGTTCGGAAGCTACCGGGAAATCGACCCGGTCAGCAAGCGTCGCGTCCGGATTACGGCCGGCCGCGCCGCCGCGCTCGGGGAGGTGGCTTGGGTGTTCTATCGCCCGTTGCCGCCCGGGACTGTGAAGCCGGCAGACCTTCTCGGGATCGCCCTGCGCGGATCGGCTGCGGAATTGGCGCGGCTGGTGATAGCCGGGCTTCCCGGCGGCCTGATCAAGCTGCTGCCGGCACTCGCGCTTGGATTCGTTGCGAATCAAGTGATGGCCGGCGGAACCCCTGGAGCGCTATATGCCATGGCGGTGGCATTGGCGGGGTTCGGCATGCTCGGGGCACTGCTGCACGTGTTTCAAAGCACAGCGATGATGCGGCTTGAGGGTCGCTCGGCGTCACGGGTCGAAGCTGCGTTCTGGGACCGCCTCATGCGTCTTCCGCCGAGCATTCTGCACCGACATCCATCCGGCGATCTGGCCATGTCGGGAATGACGTTTCAGAATCTCCGCGATGGCTTGCACGGAGTCGTCGCCGATAGCCTGCTGTCGATCATCTTCCTGCTTCCGGCCCTTGGCCTCATCTTCTTCTACGATGCCACCCTCGGAACTGTCGCACTCGTCTTCAGCTTGGCTTCCCTGCTGATCACCGTCCTCCTTGGGCTGCGCCAGATTCCACCGTATGGGCGGATGATCAGCGCAGCGCGTCGTGTAGCAGGCCGGCTCTTCCAGATCGTGGGCGGTATCGGCAAGCTGCGTGTGGAAAACGCGGAAGGGTCGGCTTTCGCCATCTGGGCTCGGGATTATCGCGAGCAGAAACGCGCCGAACTCGAACTGGGCGCTCTCGAGGGACACTCGCGGGCATTCGGTGCCGCTCTCCCCTTCATTGCTGGCGGCGTATTGCTCTTTGCAACCATCGAGATGGGCGGGCGAAACGTCCCGGTCGGTGACTTTCTCGTCATTTACACCGTCTTCATCACTTTCCAGTCCGCCCTCGCGCGGCTCGGCGAGTCGTTCGGCACCGTTGCCGCCATGCTGCCGGCCTTCGATCAGATGCGTCCGCTGCTTGCTGCAGTTCCTGACAGCGATGTCGAAGGACAGCCCGTTGAGTACCTGGGTGGGGAGCTTCTGTTCGACCGAATCTCCTTCCGCTACGATCCGGATGGCCCCCTGATTCTCGACGATGTCACGATCCGCGCCCGCCCCGGCGAGTTCATCGCGATTGCCGGTGAGTCCGGTGCTGGCAAGAGCACGCTGTTCCGGCTTGCGCTTGGAATCGACCGGCCGACCGCAGGAGCGGTGTATTACGACGGCCGCGACTTGAGACATTTGAACCTGAGACAGGTACGGCGGAAGATTGGCGCCGTGCCCCAATCGGTCGGACTGCATCCTCTGGACCTCTGGGACAATCTGGTCGGTCACCGCGATGAGGTTGCGAACGAGGAAGCGTGGAAGGCGGTCCGGATCGCCGAGGTCGAAAGCGAAATCAAGAGCATGCCCATGGGCATGATGACCATGGTCGGCACCAGCGGGGCTGTCCTGTCAGGCGGCGAGAGTCAGCGCGTCACAATCGCCCGCTCGGTGATCGGCAGCCCGCGAATCATGCTGTTCGACGAGGCAACCAATTGGCTAGATAACGAAAGCCAGGCCAGAGTAATGCGGAACCTCACCGCCCTGACCTCCACCCGGATCGTCATCGCGCACCGCCTGTCCACTCTGGAACAGGCGGATCACATCTACGTGTTGCAGGCCGGAAGAGTGGTGCAAAGCGGCTCGTTCAGTGAGCTGATAGATGTCGACGGGGTATTCAGGGAGCTGGTCAGGAGGCAGGTCGCTTGATCCGAACGGGCAGCCCCCCTGGGAGCTATCGGTCCATTGATGGGCGAGGGTTGCATGACCGGCCATAGGACTTCCTCCCGCCTCGCCGAACGTCGGAATCTTGACAGAGTCTTCCGCGCCTGCTTTTGGGGCCGCCTTGAAGTAACCGGGGTTCGTGACGATCCGCGTGCTCGCATCACCTTGGCTGTCGAGGATTCGCGCTCGACAAAGACCCGGGGAAGAGGAAGACACCAATGAAGCAATCCATCGGCGCAGAAGATTCCTTGGTATCAAGAGCTGGCGAGGACGATGGCTTTCGCGAGCTTCTGCTCGCGAAACCTAGGGAAACGGTCGAGAAGGAATTCGGCGTCACGCTGCCCGCAGGGCACGAGATTCACGTACACGAAGAAACCTATGCCTCGACGCACGTGGTGCTCCCGCCACGCAGCAAACTCAGCGACGACGAGCGGAAGGCGGCGAAGACCGGCGCAGCATCGCTCGAGTTTCTTCGCAAGACACTCTACGACCCCGCTCCGCCTGTCCGACCCGCCAGCGAACCGGCCGGAGCTCGAAGCACCCCTGCCGCCACCGGCGCGCTAGCGCGCGCGGGGAGAGAGAGCATCCGGCGCGGCCTCGTTTTCTTGGAATCGACAATCGACAAGAACGGGGCATGGCGCTGCATCCGTTTCAACACGGCTGACCCGGATATTCCACGGCATTTTGAAAGGCCACCTTTCGTTTCTGCTCTCTGCGCGCTTGCCTTGGAGAGTTGCGGCGAAGCGCGGGCTAGGGCCATGTGTGCCGCTACCAAGAGGTATCTTGCCGACACCATTGAATATCCCGGATTTTGGCGCTATTACAGCCATCTTCCCCAGGATCTTGACAGTACTGCACTTTGTTCGCTGTTCGCCGGGAATCATCCTTGGATCCTTCTCGAAAGAAATGTACGAAGAATTCTGGAGAATCGCGATGAAAAAGGCTGTTTCTCAACTTGGGTCCTAGAGGAAAATGAACCCAACGTTGTGTCAAGATTTCGCCTCGAATCTGACCCAGTAGTCAATGCGAATGTGATTGCTTACTTAGGAGACCGTCCCGAAACCAAGGATTCCCAACGATGGTTGGAAGCCTTGATCGCCAAAGACGGCCTTGAGGGCTCATCGAAGTGGTATCCGGATACGGTCGCGATCTACTATGCGATCTCTCGCGCCGTGGTTCGCGCGCAGCCTGCTCTCGATCAACTCCGCCCGATACTTGCGGACCGTATCCGAAACCTGAGCGACAACAACGGAGGATTCGGCAACGCGCTTCAGGCCGCGCAGGCAGCGTCGGCGCTCTACAACGTCGGCAACCTTGAAAGCGTCGACGCGAGGCATCAGATCGGAGCGTTGATAGATTCGCAACGTGAGGACGGCAGTTGGCCGGAGCTTCTCGCGTTCGGTGACCAATTCGTGAAGTGGGGCGCGGTGGGGAGGATCGGGCACGGCTCGGAATCCGTGACCTCGGCATTCTGTGTCGAAGCTCTGGAGCGTCTTGTCGAAACCTTAAGGGATTGAAGGTAGGATGGGTTTTCCGGTGGTAACATGGACCTCGATGTTAGGAGCGATAGTCGATTAGGAGGCCTGTTATGCCGCAAGCTACAGCGATGGGTGGTGGCTTAGGACCGAACAGGACTGCCTCCGCGCAGCACATCGAACCTTCGATCTCCAACGCCCTTCCGCACTATCTGCCACTAGGGATCTTTCCGCTGATTCTCGTGGCCGAGATCTATGGTGGCTGGTGGTTGTTGCCGGCATTCCTGTTTATGAGTGTCGTGGGGCCGCTGGATCGGGCGCTAGGCCTCGACGGACGCAATATGGACCCGGCGAAGACGTCGGAGCGCCACCTGTTCTGGCACAACCTGCCGGTATGGGCGTGGGCGTTTCTGTGGCCACCGACACTCGTCTTCGGCATGTGGCAGATGCTTGTTGCGAATCCGTTCGCAATCTGGGAAGACGTGCTCCTAGCAATCATTTTGACCATGGAAGCACAGGCTATATTTGTGGTCGGTCACGAACTGATTCATCGGCGTTTTGCTTGGGAAAGGCGGCTCGGGGAGTTTCTCCTTGCCTGTGCTTCCTATCCGCAATATGCCACGGAGCACGTCTATATCCACCATGCGAAGGTTGGCACGCCCTATGACGCGGGATCCGCGCCAAAGGGAGAGAGTTTCTGGAGGTATTTCCCCAAGGAAGTTGTAAGTAACCTTATCAATTCTTGGGAGGTTGCTCGCGAACGTCTGGCGCGGCGCCAGCGGTCTATGTGGCACTACAGCAATCCGTTCTGGCGCTACGGCGCAGCTGTTGCGTTCTGGTACGGGCTGGTGTTTTGGATGAGCGGGATCTGGGCAGTTCCGGTCTTTGCCTTCCTCGGGCTTAGCTGCGTCTTTTCGATGAAGATGAGCAACTATTTTCAACACTACGGCTTGCGCCGGGTCCGCCTGCCGAACGGCCGTTGGGAAAAGGTGATGCCACGCCACTCTTGGAGTGCCGATTGGAAGTTCAGCAACTGGATGTTCTTCAACATGCAGCGCCATGCAGATCATCATGCGATGGCATCCCGCCACTATCCGCTCCTGCAAGTTTGCAGCCCGGATGAATCGCCGGAGTTGCCGGGAACCTACGCCGACATGATGAACATCGTGCTGCGGCCGAAGCGCTGGTTCGCAAAGATGGACCCGCTGGTAGATCAATGGCGAGAGCACTTCTATCCGGAGATCGATGACTGGAGCGCCTACGACAGCCCGGCCTCCGCAGCGCGACCTGACGCCTTCGAGGCGATCGTCGAGATCTTTGGTGCCGCCCCGCGGCTCGCCAAGTGGATCGAACGCAACTCGGAGCTGCTCGATAACTTACAGGACCGGGAATTCACCGATCTCGACCTGCCGAGCGGATTCGGGCCGGATCAGGAATCCGAAACGATTGCGCGGCGCGGGTTGACCAGACTCTACTGGACGCGTGAAATGGGCGTTCACGAAATGCAGGACCTGATTGCCGAATTGCCGACGGCTGATGCGAAGGAATCGGCTGAAATTGTCCGAAACTGGTCGAACGACAAGGCATTTCAGATTGGCATGCATGTTGTGCGCGGCAACCTGTCGCCTGCTGAGGCGAAGATTGCGCTCTCCAATCTCGCGGAAGCGTCGGCTGCGACCGTGCTTGCCGCGGTCGTCGCGGATGTTGTCGAGCGGGTTGGGCCGCAGCGCGCCGGTGGATTCGCTGCCATATTCTTGGGCGATCTCGCCAGCCGGGAAGTCTATCCCGGGGTGGCGGTCGAGATGCTGCTTGTCCATGATGGCTGGCGGTCTGGCGAACACGAGCGCCTGGGCCTGCATTTTCGAAAGGCCGTGACCGACTTGGCGCAGGACAGTCTGTTGTTCTCGCCGGTTCGGCCCGGCTCGAATTCGCTTCTCGTGCTGCCGCTCTCCGACCTGGCGGAGAAGTGTGGGAATGTCGCCCCCGGCGGAATCCCCGTGCTCACCCGGGCACGTTGCGTGTTCGAGTCCAGCGGTTCTGAATTCGGCCTGCACTTCGACCGAGCGCGGCGCGAAGCCCTTGTCGAGTGCGCTGCGAACGAGTCTTTAGTCGCCCGGTTGCGCGAGGCACCTGAAGATCCAGCCGAGCCTGACGTGTCTAGCTACGCCCGTGTGCGCGGCGGGCTGGATGATGTCGAAAGGGCCGCGCGGTTCCTGCAGTTGACAGGTTCCGGAGCAGGCCTTGACGATCCGGCTCCGACCGCCGCAGAGGTGTTCAATGCCGCTGGCGCCGAGCCGCTGGCGCAAGCCGCCGCCACTTGGCGAGATTTGCAGGGCATCACGCGCCTTATCGGAGAGGAGGGATTTGACGTGACCGCGGCAGGCCCGAAGGTCAAGTCTCTTGTTGCGAACGCTTGCGGGCACGAGGACCTTGATGCGTTGAAGTCGGGGGTTGCCGAAACCGCATCCCGCGCCGGGCAGCAAATCGACACGCTCTTTTCGCGGGTGTGAGCGTGCCGGCTGACCCGGCGCGCGAATCCTATATGCCAGCACAGACAGACATCAATCCCGGGCCGGGGATCTTGGCCAGGGCGACTCCTTCGGACCGGGGCCTCGTCGAGCTTCCAGCGCTGGCCCCGCACCTGCGACTTCACGAGATCGGCGAGCAGCAGATGATGCTGGTGTCCGAGTCCTTCAATACCCTGCTGCACGGCCAGCTGAATCGCAGCCTGCTGCCATTGCTCGACGGCCGGCACTCCCAGGAAGAGATTGTCGCGGCCCTTGAGGACGCCCATTCCGCCGCCGATGTTCGCGCGGCCATTCTTTCGCTTTCGGCCAAGGGCTATGTCGTCTCTGCCGATCATGGCATGGACCGATGCCGGGCGGCTTACTGGTCGTCGCTTGGCGCATCGCCGCGCTGGGTCGAACAGCGTCTGGCGGATTCGCGCATCCAGGTCGAGGGTGACGACGGCCGGTTAGTCCGGCAGCTGGAAGACAGCGGTGCCAGCGTGGGGAGTGTCGATCCCAAGCTCATCGTGCGTGTCTGCGACGACTACCTGGCGGCACACCTTGCAGAGGTGAATCGGCGCCAAATCGAGACGGGAGCGCCGTGGACACTGGCGCGACCGCGCGGCATTGAGGCGCTGTTCGGCCCCATTTTTCACGCCGATGAGCAAGGACCCTGCTGGGACTGCCTGGCCTTCCGCCTGCGCAGCCATCGGGAGGTCCACAATTTCCTGCGCAACGTGGCTGGCGAGGAGGCCGCTTTCAAGCCGTTCGCGGCTCAGCCCGCAGTGCTCGAAGCGCTGTACGGGCTGATCGCGGGGGAGATCGTCAAATGGCTAGTGCTAGATGAGGCGGCCCCGCTTCACGAACACGCGATCGCGATGAATGTCGGCACGTTCGAGAGCTCGCGGCACCGCGTAATGCGCCGGCCGCAGTGTCTGGCCTGTGGCGACGAAGCGCTGTACCGTCCGGATCGACTGCCAGTTCCGCTGTCTCTGAAGGCGAGCCCCAAGACCCATCGAAACAGTGGCGGGGCACGCACCGTGGCACCGGAAGCTACCTTGGCGAAATACCGCCACCTGGTGAGCCCGGTCAGTGGTGTCGTGACCTGGCTGTCGCGCACGACCGCTGAGACCGATTCCTGGCTGCACGTCTGCTGGGCCGGAAGCAATCTCGGCATGAGAACTCGGACGTTGAGTTCGCTCAGGCGCAGCCTGCGCAGTAAGAGCGCAGGCAAGGGTAGCACGCGAGGGCAATCCGAGGTCAGCGCCCTCTGCGAGGCGGTCGAGCGCTATTCGGGCACTCGCTGTGGAGACGAGATCCGCATCCGCAAGCGATTCATCGAGTTCACCAACGGAGAGGAGGCGATCCATCCTAACGATGCGCAGCTGTTCAGCGACAAGCAGCTTGACAACGCGAAGAGCATCAACGCGATGGGCCACCCGTACAACATCGTCCCGCCTCGTCTCGATCCCGATGCCGAAATCGACTGGACGCCCGTGTGGTCGCTTACGCAGCGGCGACATCGCTATCTTCCGACGTCGATGCTTTACAGCGTGCCGGCCGAACAGCGTGGCCCTGCGGACCTGATCGCCGATTCCAACGGCTGCGCCGCGGGCAATACCTTGGAAGAAGCCATCGCGCAAGGCTTCTATGAACTGGCCGAGCGCGATGCGTTCGCCATCTGGTGGTACAACCGTCTGCGAGTCCCCGGGGTCGATCTTTCCGGCTTCAATGACGAGTACCTCGCGTCGGCCCCGGACCATTACGCTGGCTACGAGCGAGATCTGTGGATGCTCGACGTCACTGCCGACATCGGCATTCCCGCGTTTGTCGCACTCTCGCGCAGACCCGGCGCCCAGACGGAGGACATCATTTACGGCGCCGGTGCCCACGCAGACCCGAACATAGCGGCGCTGCGCGCGATTTGCGAATTGAACCAGTGCCTTACCTGGCTGCCACATCCGGGAAGGCGCGACGGTCGGCCAATGATCGATGATCCGCTGGCGCTTTGGTGGTGGAAGACCATTCGACTCGCTGATTGCCCCTGGCTGGTGCCGGCGCCAGGCGAGCCGCTCCGCACGGCTGCAGAATACTCGGTGGTCGAATCGACGGATGCGCGCGAGGATGTGGAGAACTTCCGCGCACTCGTCGAAGCCAGGGGCATGGAGTTCTTGGTGCTGGATCAGACCCGGCCCGACATAGGGATGCCGGTGGCTCGGGTCATCGTCCCGGGCATGCGCCATTTCTGGGCAAGGTTCGCGCCTGGACGCTTGTACGACGTGCCTGTCAGCATGGGCCGTCGCAAGCGCCCTCTCGCCGAGGCCGAATTGAATCCGTTGCCTGTGATCGCCTGAGGAGACTGTATGGACACTGACGAGGCAGTCGCACTTACCCAGGACCGTCTCGCCGAAGAGGGCGGCACCATGGGTGAACTGCTGGGGCATTTTCGAGACAGGGTCTCGCCGGTTCTCATTGGAGATCTAGAGTGGGAGCGCATACTCGAGTGCGCCAGGGAACTTCCGGTCACAATGGGGGCCCTTCCATTCGGTTTTGAACTGCCGCTGCACGCGCGCGCGCCAGTGGCGGACTTCGGCGCGTCTCTGGCGAGCGGAACCAGACCGGCCGCGTTTTTCCGAGAGCGGGCCCGGACCGACAACACGGATGAGACCGCAAGAGCGATCGTGAGGCTGTTCAGGCGGGTGGAGGCCGAGAACTCACCTCTACGCGACATTGTCGGCCGCAAGCTGATGTTGGAATATGACATCGGCCCGGCGCGGGACGATGGATGTTCGCTGCCGGGAATGTTCCTTCGGCCGGGTGAACGTCCGATTGTCGGCGCCAGCGGTCAGGTGAGTGATGTAGATGTGGTGGTCGATGCGCTCGTTTCCTGCTTGGGCTGGGAGACGAATCGCGCCCAACGCGAGAGCGTCGAACGCGTTTACCTGGCGCAGCCGGAAGACACGCGTCTGGATTCGTTCGGTGTATTCCCGTCTCGCTCGCGGGCGATCCGCTTGGCGATCATGGGCTTCAAATCGCGGCAGGAACTATCTGCCTATCTCGAAGGCACGGGTTGGCCGGGTCAGGTCTCGGCCGTCGAATCAGTGCTTGCGCGCTTCGAGGAGCGCGTCAGCATTATCAGGACTGGGGCGAATATCGACGTGCGGGAAGAGGGTGTCGGTCCGACGCTCGGCCTGACGCTCATTGTCAAGCAGAGATATACGAAAGATTCACGGTACTGGCTCGATGGCCTGACTGACTGGGACCCGTTCCTGGAAGCCCTGAGCCACGAGGAGCTTGTAGTTCCGGAGAAGCTAGCGGCGCTTGCCGGCTGGGTCTCGAAACCGACAACGCTCTTCGCGAAATCCGGGCCCTACGTGCTGCTGCGAGGCATCCACCACATAAAGCTGGTCATATCGGAAAATCGGCTGCGGAAAGCCAAGGCCTATGTGTTCATGGTGCTTTCCGGAGCGGTCGCCTTCTGATGTCGGGCTCGAACGGACGTGCCGCCGCCAATCACCGCCAAGATCGCCGCCGAAGCCGGGTCATTGCCTAACAGCCCAGACCGTGAGAAATCTGGGCATAACTGGTGAGAGGGACCCCGCACATGCGATTCCAGTCCGCCTTGTCGATGACCGGGTGGTTTATCAGTTCGATCATTTCGTCGAACTTGCGGAGCGCGTCGCAACCCACCAGTTCGGGGTCCGCCGCCTTGCGGAACCTTGTCCAGGCGTGGTCGCGAGCGTAGCGCCAGAACTCGCTGTCGTACGTGGAGCCGCAGGCATAGTGCCAACCGACGAACAGGCCGTAGGAGAGGATGTTATTGATCAGAAATCGATTGACCAGCGGAGAATCGCGCTCAAGATGTTCTACCGAACGGTGAAGGCGCATGTGGAGAACCATCCCAATCTGCAGATGGGCCGAAACGATCGCCGTCGCTTCAAGGGGCTCCATGAATGCCGCTGCGTTTCCGATCCGCGCCACCGCGCCATCGTAGATCTCACGGTGAACGAAGTTGGGAAACGGAATCACGGCGCGTTGTTCGTATTCTGAGACGCCGTCGGCCTCTAGGAACGCGTCAAAGTCCGATTCCACTTCGCCAAGGCTGGATACATCGCGGTTGAAGATGTACCCATAGGAAGTGTGCACTGTGAGCGGAATCACAAATATCCAACCGTGCGGACGCGCCACTGCTCGGGTGTAGGTGGGTTTCAGAACCGGTCCGTCCTCCTCTTCGTTGATGATCGCCGGACAGCGGCGGATAACGGACGTGTTGGTCGGGATGAATGAGATGTTGATGTGCTGGTCGGGATGGAGTTCTCGGGGAAACCCGCGGGCGTCGAAGACCAGGTCGTACCGTTCTGGTGGTAGGCCCTCGAACTCCACCTGCGCGCCGCCCTCGACCCTGGTGATGTTGAGCACTCTCGCGTCGATATGGTGCGCGCGCGTGCTTTCCTGCAACAGGTCTGCCATCAAGTCGGCGGATAGGTGGTAGGCGTAGGACACCTGTTGCGGCCTGAAGTAGTGGGTGAAGTCTCGGTTGCGCCGGCCCCATCCCTCGAATGCAACGCCGTACTTGCGAGTTCCGTGCAAGCGCTGCTGGACGGCTTCAGGGGGCAGGCCTGTCAGTTGTTGCAAATGGTCGACCAGGCTCGGCCAACTGCCCTCGCCCACTCCGATGACCGGGATGCGCGAGTCATAGATGTGATGTAACTCGTGGTCGCTGTCCGGGTGAAGCCGCGTTACGCTGGCAGCCGCCAAGGAGCCTGCGGTGCCTCGCCCGACAACCGCGATCTTCCGTAGAGACTTGCTGCCCGGCAGTATCACGGCACATGACTTCGACAGGTGTCAGTCGACTACCGCTTGTTGGGCTGGCCCGATGTGCTGTGTGCACGACAAGCTGCCACAATCTTAGCATCATCACCTGTTGTCACGGCCCGCCTTCTCGCTCTAGCCAGCTCGCCCGGTCTGGCCGGTAACCAATTGACTCAAAAGATGATACCGGTCTGGCCGGGCCGTTCACCAGGGGTCAAATCTTGCCGTCCACGCCGGGGCCTGCGATTACTTCTGAGCGCATCGACGAACGATCGGATAGGCGGCGTCTCAGTTCAAGGCTCAGCGCACCATCACGATGGCAGAGGCCGCGTGGGATGCCTGCCGCCAGCTCGGAACCCTGCGCATCTTTGAGCGCCTAGAAGCCCAAGCCTGCCGGGGATTCGAACTGTGCCCGGCGAGTGTGCTCCGAGCTGACGCTGAAGGCGCTGTAGTTTCTGGCCGGGACAATGGGCCGTTCTAGGCGCCGTGAGCGATCCATCGAGCCGCTGACCGGATGTCGTCCATGACGAGGTACAACGCTGGGACCAAGACAAGCGTCACGGCAGTAGCGAACAGAACGCCCGCGGCTAGGGCCACCGCCATCGGAATCAAGAACTGGGCCTGCAGGCTCTCCTCGAGTATCAACGGCGTCACTCCCGCCGCTGTTGTCAGGGAGGTCAGCAGAATCGCCCGGAACCTCGCCTCGCCCGCCTGTCGCACAGCGCTCTTCAGGGAGGCTCTCCGGAGCGCGTTCTTGTTGATAAACGCAACCATCACCAACGCATCGTTGACGACCACGCCCGCCAGTGCCACCATCCCGCACATGGACAGGAAGCTCACTTCCATGCCTAGGATCGCGTGGCCCCAGATCGCGCCGACCATCCCGAAGGGAATCGCACTCAAGATGATCACGGGCTTCCAGTAGCTCTTCAATGGAACCGCTAGCATCCCGTACATCACGAACAAGATCACCCCGAATCCCTTCGACAATCCCTCCATGGACTCGGCGAAGTCCGCCTCGTCGCCTTCAAAGGCATAAGAAACGCCAGGGTAGCGAGCCATCAGGTCCGGCAGAAACTGCTCCTCCAGGGCGTCAATGACCTGTCCCGAGGTCGTGACTGTTCCGTCGATCTCCGCCTGGACGTTGATGGACCGCTGGCGGTCGATCCTTGTGATGGACGCTGGTCCCCGTCCGTACGATCCGGCCGCCACCGTCGAGAACGGCACTTCGTCGCCCTCTGGCGTTCGGACGCGCATACGCTCGAGATCGCCGAGAGAGCGACGGTCTACGCGCGGGTAGCGGACCATCACTCGCAAGTCGTCGCGGTTTCGCTGGATTCGCTGGGCCTCTTCGCCGAAGAAGCCCTGCCGGACTTGCCTTCCGAGCCCTTGCAGTGTCAGTCCCAGCGCCTCGCCCTCCGTTGTCAGCGTGAGTTCAATCTCGGGCTTGCCAGCCCGGTACGTGTCGGAAACGTCGAACACGCCGGCGTACTCGGCCAGCCGGGCCTTGACGGCCTCGGCGACCTCGCGAACCTCTCCTAGGTCTGCGCCACTGAGCTGCAGATCAATCGCTTTCCTCCCGGCGACCAAGTCGTACTCGATCGAGACCTCGACCGCCCCGGGGATCTGCCCGACTCGTTCCCGCCAACGATTAGCGATTTGCTCGGCACTTACCGTGCGCTGCTCGGACGGCAGTAGTTCGAGGTCGACCTCTCCGAGATAGTCCCCCTGCGCTGCGCCAGTGCTTCCCATCGGGCCGCTCTGGATGCTCCGGTAAGGGTGCTCGCCGATTGCGCTGAGCATGTGCAACACCGGATCCGAACCGTTTTCGGCAGCAAGCTGCATCCTGACCTCACTCGCGGTCCGTTCCAGCAGTGCCACCCCTGCTCGCGTCGATTGCACCGGGGCATCTCGAGGCATCGTCAGAAAGGCGACGACATTGTCGGATTCGGTCACCGGGAACAGGACGAGCCGCACGACGCCGGAGCCGATCAGACCGACGGTAAGGAGCACCGCGAAGAGCGCCAGAGAAATGGTCAGGTAACGCCAATCCAAGGCCACGCGCAGCAGCGGTCGATAGGCATTCCGAATGACCCAGTCGAGGCCGTTCGAAAAGAGATCGAAGAATCCGTTCCACAGGCGCGCTATCGGGTTCGGATTCAGCGTGGACGCGGGCTTCTTGTAGTGTGCGAGGTGGCTGGGCAGGATTAGATTGGATTCGACGAGCGAGAAGAAGAGCGTCGGCAAGATGATCAGGGGGAAGACCGCCATGAGCTTGCCCATCACGCCTGGGACGAATAGCATGGGCGCAAAGGCCGCCATTGTGGTCAAGACGCCGAACGTCACCGGCACCAGAACCTCGTAGGTCCCGCGGATGGCCGCGCTGGGCCCTTTCCCTGTCTGCACCTGCTTGCTGAGGATGTTCTCCCCGACCACGATTGCGTCATCGACCACGATGCCGAGCACCAGGATGAAAGAGAACAGCGAAATCATGTTGATGGAGACACCGAACATCGGCATCAACGCGATGGCCCCGAGGAACGAAATCGGGATGCCGAGGGTGATCCAGAACGCAAGCCGAAGGCGCAAGAACAGGGCCAGCACGACGAAGACCAGCACCAGTCCTGTCAGTGCGTTGTCGACGAGAAGGCCAACGCGGCTCTCCAGATAGCGGGCGCTGTTGTGCCACGTCAAGATCTCGATTCCGTTCGGTGCGCTGGCCGATGCGCGCTCGACGTACTCCTGCACGGCTTCGGAGACTGAAATAGCGTTCTGGTCCCCGACCCGGAACACTTTGACCATTACTGCGGGCTTTCCGTTGAACCGAGACGAGACTGCCAGGTCCTCGAACCCGTCGATCACTGTTGCGACATCCCGGAGATAGATCCGCGTCCCGTCAGGTCTCGTCAGCAGAGGAAGGCTCTCGTACTCCGTACCGGAGTAGGCCTGGCCCTTGGTGCGAAACAGGATCTCGCCGTTGGCGGTCTTCACCGACCCGCCGGGAAGATCGACGGAGAACTGGCGCACCGCATCCGCCACGCGGTCGAAGGTGAGTCCCCACCGGCGCAGCGCCTCGTCGGACACCTCGATCGAGATCTCGTAAGGCGGTGCGTTCAGCAGTGACGCCTGCGAGATTTCTGGGAGCGCCGTGAGGCCATCCCGAACCTGTTCCCCGATTCGCTTCAGTGTCGCGAGGTCTGCCTCGCCTGCGATCGCGACATTGATGACTTGGAACCGGGACGTGACCTCTTGGACAACCGGCTTCTCGACATCCTCCGGAAACGTGTCGATCGCATCGACGCTGGCCTTGACGTCGTCAAGAACCCTGCGGACGTCATAGCCGACGAGGAGCTCCAGCACGACCAGCCCGACGCCCTCGTTGGCGGTCGCCGTCATCTTCTTGATGCCGTCCATGCCCTGCAGCGCTTCTTCCAGCCGCAGGCAAATCGCGTCTTCAACCTCTTCAGGTCCCGCCCCGCGATACCGGACCTCGACCGTGATTACGTCGAGGGAGAATTCCGGAAAGATCTCCTGTTTCAGATCCGTCAGTACGATGGCGCCGCTGGCCACAATGACCAGCAGCATTAAGTTTGCAGCTACGCCGTTGCGCGCAAACCAGCCGATGATGCCCTTCACGCTCCGCCCCCTCCAGCGGGGGCCTTCGAGCGGTGCGCGGGATCGTGCAACGTTCCGCCCCTAGTGACTGCCACCCTATGTGACCTCAATGCTCCCCGGATCTCGAGGTGATGATTCACGATCCCAGGCTCGCGGCTACCTATGACAAGTATCGAACAACGGTGCCGCCAAGATCGCATGGCACCGGTGACAGCTGTGACTGCCCGAATTCGGGAGTCCGAGTCCGTTCGGGAACTTCTCGCCCTTGGTTGCCCGTCAGGGCGCTGGACAGTGCGGTTGCAGAATGGGGCCGCAAGCTAGGCTAGCGAATCGAAGCAGGCGGTCGATTGCAATGTCAGGCGACACCCCGGCTGCAGCTCGAACGGCACTTGGTCTCCGAGATTGCGACCGCAGGACCTCGATCCGTACCCGCCGGAGTCTTCCTGCACCATGACCGAGTTCCGACAAGACTCCCACCGTCGGAACACCCTGCGGAACCGGCTCTGGCCGTCTCTGCCGGGATGCCTCTCAGTGCCGACCGCAGCCCCTGCCACGCCGGAGGCCCGCGCTGGGTGATCTGCTTCTGCACTGCAGCGAAGTCGACCGCCTCTGGCGGCTCTGGCTCTTCCAATTTGGGCGGCGAAGACCCCCTCCGGACCACCCTCCCGAGCCGGCCAGGGCGGCGTGCTGACCGCAAGGCTCCCGCCCCGTTCCACTTGACCGGGATCGAAAGTCAAGTCCGAGGGGGCCTGCAGATCGGGGTCGGCTCACCTGCGCCCGACCGCAACCGCAAACCGCGGCGATCCCTGCGCCACCTGTGAAGCCGACTGTCGGCGAACGAGATTCTGAAGCGAGGCTGTTTGCGGCCAGTACTGCGAAGGAATCTTTCTGGAACGCTCCTACTGCCTCACCGCGCAGAAACGAACTGCCTGGCGCAACGTGCGACAAGAAGAGCCCCAGTCAGCGCTTGGATACCCACGGCTGATTCGTTTTCTGAGGTTGTACCCTTTGGGGCAAGAAGTTAGCGCGGGGGGTGGCTTTTTTGGCCGGAATCGTGTATGCAGGGAGTATGGCGGTGCAAACGTCGGCAGAGTCTGCGGAGCCGGTTCCGGTGGTCAGCGAAGTGGTGGTGCGGCTGGCGCGGCCGGAGGAGCGGCTGCGCTGGGACACGTTGATGGACACCCACCACGAGTTGGGATTCAAGCAGTTCGCGGGGCGCGGACTGCGCTACGTCGCCGAATGGCGGGGCAAGTGGCTGGCCTTGGTGGGCTGGCAGACGGGGGTGTTCCAGTGCCGCCCGCGCGACCGCTGGCTGGGCTGGCACAAGGCGGTGCAGTTCCGGCGCTTGCACCTGTGCGCCAACAACACGCGCTTCTTGGTGTTAGCGGAGGGCCAGGGGCTGAAGAATCTGGCCTCGCGCGTGTTGGGGCAGAACCTGCGGCGGCTGAGCGCGGACTGGCAGGCGCACTGGGGGCATGCGTTGGAACTGGCGGAAACGTTCGTGGACCCGCGCAAGTATCGGGGCACGTCGTATCTGGCGGCGAACTGGATCAAACTGGGATTGAGCAAGGGGTATGCGCGTTCGAACGGGCAGTACACGGCCAAGCACGGGCAAAAGAAGGTGATGCTGGTGTATGAGTTGCGGCGGGCTGCGCGGCAACGGCTGGCGGATCCGCAGGACCAGCCGGAGTGGCGCTGCGGGCCGGTCGATGTGCGCTACGGGGCGCAGGATCTGCGCTCGTTGCGAGCGCAGTTGGACGCGGTGGAGGACGGCCGGGGGCGCCACGGCAAGCGGCATGCGCTGGGGCTGGTGCTGGCGCTGCTGGTGCTGGCACGGCTGGCCGGCAAGATGGGCGGACGGGCGGCGGAAGCCTACTCGAAGACGTTGAAGCCAGACGAGTTACGCGCCTTGGGGTGTCGCCGGGGGCCAGCCACGGGAGAGTACGAGATACCTTCGGACACGACCTTCCAGCGGGTCATGGAGCGGACCGATCCGGCCTCGCTGGAGCGCATCATCCAGCAGTGGACGCAGCCGCGCTTGGCGCAGTCGCAGGCCTTGGCGGGGGACGGCAAGCGCATTCGCGGAGCGAACCGCTTCACGCCGCCGGGGCAGCACTGGGAGACGGTCACGCTGGTGGAGCACGCCACGGGGATGCCGGTGGCGAGTCGCAGCTATCGCGAGGAAGGCGGCGAGCAGGCCGCGTTGCGGGCCTTGCTGGAGGAGGTGGATCTGCGCGGGCGAGTGGTGACCCTGGACGCCGGGCATGCGGGCAAGGAAACCGAGCGGGCGATCGTGGAGCAGCACGGCGGGCACATCTTGGTGCGCATCAAGGGGAATTGTCCGCAGACCTACCAGACGCTGGAGGAGTTGAACTGGAAGTTGGGCTGCGAGCGCAGTTGGAGCGAGCGGCGCTGGCAGCGCACCCACCGCAGCAGTTGGGAGCGGCGCTCGATCGAGGTGTTCACGCCGCATCCGAAATTGCTGCCCTTCGCGCATGCCCGACAGGCCTATCGGATCACCCACGAGAGCTGCCAGAGCCTCGGCGGAGCGGTCAAGCGCAGCTACAGCTACGGCCTCAGCTCGCTGCCGGCGAGCCAGGCCACGCCCCAACAGTTGCTGGACTTGCAGCGTGGTCACTGGCAGGTCGAGAGTGCCAACCACTATCGCCGGGACAAGACCTTCGCCGAGGACAGCAGCCGCGTGCGCACGGGCCACGGCCCGGCCAACGCCGCGGCGCTGAACAACTTGGCGCTGGCGCTGCTGCTGTCGCAGCGGCCGTTCGAGACGGTGACGGAGGCCCAAATCTACTACGCCGGAAACCGCGACGAAGCGCTGCAACTGCTGCTAGACCCCGCCTAGGCGGGGTCTCCTGCGCCCTCGCTCGGCTTAGCGCGGCCTAGTGGCGGCCGCATTGCGTCCGGGCCGTGGATCGGCACCGCCCAGCACTGTGTTCGGCGGCGTCAAACCTCCATCCATGCTGGGCCTGACGCCCTATCTTGCTCAGCATCTCGCTCTGGAAACCACCTTTTGGCCCCCAGTGTGCGTCAAAGCCCCCAATCCTGAAAAGGAATCAGCGGTGGCTTGGATACCCGAGCCCCAACGCTTTCGAGGACTACCCGACCCGCAAGCGGGCCCAGTCCATCGCCTGTAACTGTCCGGGCCGAAGGGCCCACTCCGACTCGCCAGCTGCCGGGTTTACCAGCAGCAGCAAAGCCCAGCCGAGATGGCTTCGAGTTGTTCCTCGGTGATGTTCGGATCCGGCGGCAGTGCGAGATGCACCGTCTGCATGTCGCTCTCGTGCACCTTGATGGTCATCGACTCAGGCATCGTAATGCCCAATTCCGCACCAATGGTAGCCTTTGGATCTGCCAGAAGCTGTTGCCTGAAGTCCCCGTCCAGCGCGGACTTCTCAACAATTTGCTGTAGCATTTCATCGCCGTTTCTCATGACTTCCCTCCTTTGTCCTTAGTGACAACAAATGCCAATAAATGGCAAATTGACTATACCACGACGTGTTCGCAAGATTCAGTCTCTTCCAATGAGAGATGAGCATGAACGGAGGGCTTGTTTCCAACGTGAAATGAGCATGAAGGGGGCCCTAGAAGGGGTGTGGGGATCATCGGAGGGTGATCTTGCAGCTCGATTTGGAAACTCACAAGAGCTTGGACGATGTGCGCCAGTTCCTCGCCAGCACCCCGCCGGGGGCCACCCTGGCACTGGAGCGCAAGCAGGCCTACGAGCATCTCTCACGGGTGCTGCGGCGCTTCGCGTACTGGAAGCTGGGTAAGGCGGACAGGGGCCTGCTACGCAGCTATCTGGAGCGCACCACGGGGCTGTCGCAGTCGCAGCTGACGCGCCTGATCCGGCGCTACCTGGCCGAGGGCCAACTGGCGGACCGGCGCCGAGGCGCGGCCAAGCCGTTCCGACGCAAGTACACGGCGGCGGACGTCGAGCTGCTGGCCGAGACCGACGAGTTGCACGGGAGGCTGTCCGGACCCGCCACGCTGGCGCTGTTCAAGCGTGCTTGGGAGCTGTTCGGCGACGCGCGCTTCGAGCGCTTGGCGGGGCTGTCGAACGGGCACCTGTACAACCTGCGGCACAGCCGCAGGTATGTGCAAAGGCTGGGCGCGCAGCAGCCCACGCGGCCCACGCAGGTGGCCATCGGCGAGCGCCGGCGGCCGCGGCCGGAGGGGCGGCCGGGCTACCTGCGGATTGATTCGGTGCACCAAGGCGACCTGGACAAAGTCAAGGGGGTCTATCACATCAATGCGGTGGACGAAGTGACGCAGTTCGAAGGCGTGGGCAGCACCGAGCGGATCGCGGAGAGCTACTTGCTGCCGCTGCTGGAGAGCATGCTGGAGGCCTTCCCGTTCGAGATTCTGGGCGTGCATGCCGATAACGGCTCCGAGTACATCAACCACCAAGTGGCGCGCCTGCTGGAGAAGCTGCGCGTGGAGGAGTTCACCAAGTCGCGCCCGCGGCACTGCAACGACAACGCGCTGGCGGAGTCGAAGAACGGCACCGTGATCCGCAAGCAACTCGGCTACGGGCACATCGCCGGGCGGTACGCCGAGCGGCTCAACGCGTTCAACCGGGACGTGCTCACGCCGTACCTGAACTACCACCGCCCGTGCTACTTCCCCTGCGAGCAGGTGGATGCCAAGGGCAAGCTGCGCAAGCGCTACCGCCGGCAGGACATCATGACGCCGTACGAGAAACTGAAATCGCTGCCGGACGCGGAGCGCTTCCTGCGCGACGGGATCGACTTCGCCCAGTTGGACAAGCAGGCCTACCAGTACAGCGACAACGAGGCGGCCCGGCGGCTCAACGAGGCCCGCGACGAGCTCTTCCGAGTGATCCGGGGGGAGGCCGCTAGCGCGGCCTGAGGGCCAGGCCGTTCATGCTCATTTCGGATTGGAAACCGGGAATTCCAGGGGGCTAACTGTATGGGCACAGAAACTGGCCGGTGGGCTAGCCCACCGGCCCCCCTCCGCCACCCGCGGCCCTGCCAACCCTGTGCCCCTAGCACGGGGGAAGGGGTTCCCCTTCCCCTGCGACCCCTTCCCCCCTGCCGCTATAATCGCCTTCTCCCCAGCTCCTCTCCTCCGCCCCTCCTCATGCTCATCTGTGGATTGGAAAGGACTGATTCAAGCTCTTGTTGCCAGCATGATCGGTCTCGAGGGGCGCCACCGTGCAGATTGCATTGAACCAGGCTGCGATCCGAGGCGAACCGCTACGGACCGTGCGGTCTCATGTCAGTGGATGCGAGTAGAATCCGAAGGTAGGGTGGCGAGTTGAGCAGCCGGTCAATCCAAGCCGTGCATCAAGAAATCGTCGACGAATTCGAATTCCTCGATGACTGGATGGACCGCTATCAGCACATCATCGACCTTGGGCGCAAGCTCCCAGAGTTTCCGGCGGAGTTTCAGACCGACGAGTACAAGGTCAAGGGCTGCCAAGCACAGGTCTGGCTCCGCTCGGAGCGCCGCGATGGCTTGTTGCACTTCCAAGCTGTCAGCGATGCCGCGATTGTCTGCGGCTTGGTCGCGATCTTGCTCAGAGCGTATTCCGGATTCGCACCAAAGACGATCTTGGATGCCGGCCACGGATTCATCGACGAGATCGGCTTTACCGAGCATCTCAGCCCGACGCGGGGCAACGGGCTGCATGCCATGCTGCGTACGATCCGGCAGCATGCGGCCAATGCAGCAGTGCCTTCTAAAACGAAATCGGGGATCAGTGAGGCTTCCGAGGGGAAGGGGGGCACACGACACCGGTCGTGAGATCGAACTTTGCAGATCACAACGGTGCAGAGGCGGCGTAGCGGGGACGTCAGCGAGATCTAGAGTTCCGCGGGAAGCCCGCGACAATCCGCTGAAGCCACGAGGCGGTGTCTGCATGTCCGGCAGCGAGCAGCTGGTGATGATCGGAGGTTCCCAGTCGGAAGTCAAACGGTACCCGGCTGTTTGGCAGGGTGTCCAAGTGCGATGAGTATCGGCTACCCGTACTCGATTTGATGACTCAGGGAAGTACCAAGACCGATGCGATCCGATCTGGGTTTCCGGAATTTTACTGAGAAACGTCGTCCTGGAGGAGGCGCACCTCTCCCCCACCCCGCAGTCGTGAAGTTCCGCGGTCAGCCGTTGCCTGCCCACCAGCCGCCGGATTAGCAGCCCGCCACGGTAGCCCCGATCTGTGTCCGGAGCGGTACCGCGCCACCGCCGGCGGTGGGCCGAGGATGGGAGCGAACTCAGGCGGCCGCCGGCTGGCCGCCGGGCCGGACGTGCTCGATATAGCCGTGCTCTTCAAGCTTGCGCAGCCAGCGGGGCGCGTTGCGGTCCACCACCAGCTTGTCGTAGTCGATGCCCGGATCGATGTAGGGTCGCTGGTCGCGCAACATCGCCACGATCGTGCGCAGCAGCTTGTGCGCCGTCGCCAAGATGGCGCGCTTGTACGGCATGTGCGCCTTGAGCGCGCTGTGGTGGCCGTGGAACTGCGAGCCCTTGGTGCGCACCGCTCCGTGGGCGCACTCGGCCAGCGTGGCGCGCAGCGTGGCATTGCCGCGCCGCAAGCGCCCCGAGCGCCGCTTGCCGGCACTCTCGTTGTTGCCCGGCGCCAGCCCGGCCCAGGCGGCCACGTTGGCCGTCTTGTCGAAAGCCGACAGGTCGGGCCCTAACTCGACCAGGATCGCGCAGGCGCTGCCGCGGTCAATGCCCGGCACCGTCTCCAGCAAGCGCACCTGTTCCTCCAGCTCGGCCAGGCCCTGTTCCATGCGGGCGTCCAACTCCGCGATGCTCGCGTTGGCCGCGTCATGCGCGCGCAGCAGGTCGCCCAGCTTCCACACCGCGTGCGCATCCAACTGCGCTGCCAGCACTTGCTCGAGCAACTCGCGCTTGGGGCGCACGTGCCCGCTGAGCGTGTCCAGGATCTCATCCGGCGAGTTGCCCGCGGCCAGCCCCGCCAGGATCTTGCGCCCATTGCGCCCGAAGATGTCGCTCAGCGCCCCGCCCAGCCGCAGCCCGTCGTGGTCCAGCGTCTTGTGAACGCGGTTGCGCGCCCGGCTGCGCTCGCCCACCAGCTTGCGGCGGTAGCGGCTCAGCTGGCGCAACTGGCGGAACTTGCGCGGCGGCACGTAGCTGGGCCGACACAGCCCGAACTGGCAAATGCGCGCCAGCCAGACACTGTCAGCCACGTCGCTCTTACGCCCTTTCACCTGCTTCACAAATTGCGCGTGGAATAACTGCGGCGCGATCCCGGCGGCCTCCAGAGCCTCCCACGGGGCCTGCCAGAAAATGCCGGTGGCCTCCATGGCCGCGGCCGTGACGCGATGGCTCTGCAGCCACTTGGCCAGCTCTCCCAGCCCGTCGGGCAAGGCGCTGAACTGGCGCGTGGCGCACTGCACGCCGCCGCCGGGCTGGCACAGCCGCACCGAGGCGGTGATCTGCATCTTGTGCACATCGAGTCCGGCCGCGCGGGGATGCACGACGTGCATCTCGTCGGGTTGCAGGCTCTCGCCTGCTGTGGTTGTCATGCTGTATCCTCCTGTACAGCGGAGGCGGGTGATGCTGGCCCGGGGAAATCCCTCGGCTGGGCAACCAGCCGGGGCTCGATTTACTGTGCGTCCTAGGCCGCAGCCTGGTACGGTACGGGGCTCGAAGGGGCGCAGCGGCGTCAGTTTAGATAACGAGGTAGGGAGCCACGGCCCTTGCGGGCATCGCGGCCTCTCCACCACTTAGAGATCCGATCTTGCACCCGCCTCCGCTATCTGCAAATCTAGCAACGGCCCCCACCCTGCTGGCAACCCTCGACCGTTTCATGCATACGGGGTGGCTGCACGCGGCCATGGGTGTTTAGGAGGTGACACGTTCACTTCGTTGCCGGAGGCGAAACTGTTAGGCGGCACCAGACTAGGTGGGATTCGTCGTCTGCTGAACAAGTAGACTCGACCGGCCAAGAATGACGTCAATACCCGCTAACAGCAGTTCCAGTTTGGCCTGGGGGAGCTTGCCGGCTCGATCCACGAGGATACTCCTGTCGATAGCAACGATCTGAGACACATTCGCAACCGAGTCCTGCGGAAGGCCTGTGGCGCGTGACATGAGGCGAACATTTCCCGGCGCGTCTGCCCAGCGAAGATCGCTTGTCATCGGGACGCAAACGACCGTTCCGATCCGGCTTCGATTAAGGTCGTCACACTGAACGACAACGACCGGTCTGCGATACCCTGGGCCGGCACCCCTTGGCGCTGCCAGATCAGCCCACCAGACCTCCCCCTGAGCAATTACCACTCGGATCGCTCCAGCGCACTACGGCCCGCAGTCCGGATGAAGTCATCGGGTTCCGTGTTGATATTCGCGCAGACACGATTCATCGCCTCGGTCACCTCATCCGACGCATGGCGCGCAATGTACTCACCCAGTGCCGCCGAGAACACCTTGCTGCGGGAACAACCTTGCTGCTGCCTAAACCGCTCGACGCTCTCGAACAGTTGGTCCGGAATCGAAACGGCAACTTTCATACCAAGAGTATAACCGTCCGTGGGGTTCGAGTCGTCAGGCATGGCGACAGAGTCGGACCGGTTGGGTCGTCAGGGGTGTGATGGTGAGCAGCCCGGGAGCCAGTTTTTGCGACGATGCACACGTGCTGAGGCGAGATTAATGCCGCGACGCCCATAGCGGTCTGAGCGCGCGCACTTCACCTAAGTCACCTTGAGTGCCGGCGCTACGCGTCGCCCGCAATCTGCTGAATCCTGCCTTGCTCGGATCTTCTCGAGCGTCGCTGCGGCCCGTGGACGAATGTCTGATCAGCCTTGCAAGACTTCGATCTTCGGACGGGGTCCGGCACGGTTCATCTGAGAATCGTGATCTTGAGGTCGGCCGCCGCCTGACACAGGCGTCTATCGAGCGACGCAATCGGCATTGTGCGTCATTGAGCAACCTCGAGGTAGGCCGCATCATAGACCGAGAGGTGATGCGCTCGTGCTAACGCGAGAATGACGCTCTGATCGTGCGCTTGGCCGACGGAAATACGCGTTTGGTAGAGGTCCGCCAGAGTCGTCGCGGTATCAGCAACACTCAGTCGTCCGCGGCGCTCATTCATCACAAAGGCGTTCCGCGAAGCGTGCCACCAGATGCCCGGAACGACTGCTCCGAATCGCTTCACGCGATGCGTGACTTGTTCGGCGAGCGGCTGCGTCTCGTCCTGAAGGCGCCATGAGAGAACGTCGGAATTGTCCAGTACGATGGCGCTCAATATCGATGCCCCTCGTGCACGGTCTCGAGCAATTCAGACAACGGTGCCCGATTCAGCTGTTCGCGCCGCGCGAGTATGCGTTGTGCCGCCTGCCGACTTCGAATTACTGCGTCGTGCTTCACAGGCACCAATCGAGCCACTGGACAGCCTCGGCGAGTGATGGTCACAGTCTCTCCACCCGCAACCCTGTCAAGAAGGCGGGATAGATGGGTCTTGGCTTCGTACGCCCCAACGGTGTCCATACTTGAACTCTCTCACAAACTCGCCCAATAGACTAGTCCAATCAATTGCGGGTATTGCCATACCCTCAGCCCTACCGTGGCCGCAATTCGTTTTGCCAACAGTAGTTTCTCATCGAACGGTGCTATTGCCTAGGCCACGTGGGCTTTACTGGGCGCCACAGACTCTTCTAGTTCGACCAATTCCCTCACGGGTTCGATGCGACCGGCCACCAAGAATGTCACCGCGACTGCCGCGGGCGTGAGCAGGGCCACGCCCAGCAGCACGGTAGCGTAGCTGCCGGTTGCATCGAGGACCAAGCCAATCGCCGCGTTCGTCAGCACGATTCCCGCGCTGCCCCCCGTGCCGGAAAATCCGAACGCCGTGCCGACGTAATTCGCCGGGAAGAAGTCACTTGGGAGGCTGAGAAAGTTGACTGACGCGATTTTGAAGCCGAGCGCGCCAATGCAGATGCTGACCATTGCCAGGGAAATGTTGGGCGCGTAGGCCGCCCCTAGGCCTGCAGTCGCGGCGATCCCCGCGATGCTCAGGACGGTCTTGCGCGCCCGGTTGACCGACCAACCGCGTGCGATCAGCCACGCTGTGATGCCGGAGCCGCTCAAGTCGCCGAAACCGGAGGCTACGAACGGCAGCCAAGCCACAAGCCCGATCCCGGCGAGGTCCAAGCCCCGCTCGCGGGCTAGGTACTCAGGAATCCAGTACGAATAGAAGCCCCAAGCGCCGGCACTGACGAAACGACCCAGGAAGCCAGCCCATGCTTGGCGGTAGCGGATCACGCGTAGCCACGAGACTTGCTGGACCTTGTTGATCTTGGCGGCCGCGGTCCGCTTGGTGGACTTGCGGGTTGCCGTGAGCCAGAGAGGTAGCAGGCCGAAGCCCATTAGACCGGTGACGATGAAGGCTGCCCGCCAACCCCAAGTAACGGCTAGCCAGCCCACGATGGGCACCGCCAGCGCCGAACCAAGGCTGCTTCCGAAGTTAACGATCCCCACTCCCAGAGAACGCAGCGGGCCGAGCACTTCGTGCGCAACGGTCTTCATCCCGGCAGGCCAAACCCCGCCTTGGCCAACCGCTAGCAGAAACCGGCAGAGCGCCAGTGAGCGGAAGCCAGCTGCAGCCCCGTGCAGCGCTCCGGCGAAGGACCACCAAATGATGTAAAGCGACAGCGCCTTGCGGAAGCCCAGCAGGTCGGCCAGCCGACCGCCCACGCTGTACATGATCATGTAGGTGACCATGAAGCAGTTCACCACCAAGGCGTACTCGCTGTTGGTCATGCCGAATTCGTCCCGCAGCGTCGGGGCGAGCGCGGAGATCGCGATCCGGTCGATGTAGCTGGTCGTCGTGATGGCTAGCAGGATCGCGAGCAGCGTCCATGGGGTGCGCGGGCGGGATGCACCGGTACATGGGGGCGGGGCCGGAGGCATTGAGGGGCAGGCGCGGCGGCAGCCACCCGCCGAAAGGCAATTCATCATAGTTGAAATTCCCGGCCCGGGGCAGTCAGACTACGTAGCTTGAGCCCGCGCAAAGATGGACCCGGTGCGCTGCACGGGATCAAGGTCATCGATCTGGCCGGGACGGTCGCTACGGGCTACTGCGGCAAGCTTTTTGCCGATCAGGGCGCCGATGTGCTGTTAGTCGAACCCCCGGAGGGATGTCCCACGCGTCGGTTGCCACCGTTTGCAACCGGCGTCCCCGCTCCTGAAGCGAGCGGGATGCACGCTTACTTGAGCGCCAACAAGCGCAGCGTGGTTTGCCCTGACCATGCCGCCTTGATGGCGCTCGCCGAGGGCGCCGCGCTGGTCATCGATGACCGCCCGGGCCGTGACCGCCCGCTGACCTTGGGCGAGTTGGAGAGCTGTTCGGCGGATGGCGTGCTGCTCTCGATCACCTGGTTCGGGCAGACGGGACCGTACCGCGACTATGCCGGAAGCGACGGCGTGTGTCAGGCCCTTACCAGTCAGATCGATTGGCTGGGAGAACCGGATGGCCCGCCGGTGATTCCCGGCGGATACCAAGCCCAGATAATCGCGGGCGTGACGGCTTTCGTCGCGTCGATGGGACAGATCTTGGCGCGCGAGCTGGGCAATGTCTCCGGTCCTGGGCACTTAGACGTCTCGGTCCTCGAGTCGAATCTGTGCTTTTCGGAGATCGAAGCCCTGCGGGGCTTCGCCGGCAAGCCGACGCGCGAGCGCTTGGGAGTGAACCGATTCCGCGCGACGTATCCGCTTGGCATCTACCCCTGTCGCGATGGCTGGCTCGGTGTGACCGTGCTGACGCCATCGCAGTGGAACGCGTTCTGCGAGCTACTCGGCTTTGACGACCTCGCCGGGGTCGAGCGCTACCAGCAGAGCTTGGAGCGTCTCCAAGATGCGGATGAGTTGGATGTGCGCATCCAAGTCCGGGTCTCTCGGGAATCGGCCGCCGACCTGGCAAAGCGAGGGCAGGCACTGCGGGTACCGCTGACGGTCGTCCCGACTATGGACCAGATCTTCGATGTCGACCAGTTCGTTGAGCGCGCGGCGTTTGCCGATGTCACTCACCCGGACTTGGGCACGCTGCGCCTGCCCACGAGTCCGTTCCGCCTGTATGCGATGCCGGCTGCCCAGGGTGGCGCTGTCGCTCGGCTAGGTGCCGATACCGAAGCCGCGTTGCGGCAAGCGGGGTGCGCATCATGAGTCGGCCGACGTTCTTGCGGGGCCTTCGCATCGTCGACCTCTCGATGGGATGGGCCGGGCCCCTGGCAACCCGGCACTTGGCTGATATGGGCGCGGAGATCGTCAAGGTCGAGTCCTGTGTTCGGTTCGACTGGTTTCGGGGCTGGGAGGCCAGCCAGCGTTGGATCGATGACAACGAAGCGGAAAAGCACGAACCGTTCAACGGGCTGAACCGCAACAAGTTCGACGTCACGCTCGATCTCTCCAAGCGGCGCGGCCGCGACTTGCTGCTACGCTTGGTCGCCGTCTCGGACGCTGTCATCGAGAACTTTGCCGGCGACGTGCTGCCAAAGCTCAACCTGGGTTTCGAGGTCTTCAAGGCCGTTAAGCCGGAGATCGTCATGGTCTCGATGCCGGGCTTTGGCAGCACCGGACCATGGAGCAAGTATCGCGCCTACGGCTCGACGACCGAACAAGCGGCCGGCCTGCCGCATCTCACCGGGCATCCCGAGCACCCGCCGACGATGGTGCATATCGCGCTGGGCGATGCCGTGGCGGGCTTGAACGGCGCCTCCGCAATGCTGGTGGCGCTCCGCCACCTCAAGCGCACTGGGGAGGGGCAGTTCGTCGACCTGTCGCATTCGGAATGCCTGCTGCCTCTCGCGGCGCACGGCATAGCCGAGCAGTCCTTGACGGGCGCACCCCCTCCGAGGCCGGGATATCGCTCCCGACATTGCGCACCCCACGGAGTCTACTCGTGCGGCGACGGCCGCTGGTTAGTACTCCAAGTGCAGAGCGAGCCGCAGTGGCGGGCTCTGCGCAGCGCCGTTGGGGGCGGTGTCGCAGGTTTCGGCGACCTGACTGATCGCTTGGAGCGGGCCGACGAGCTTGACGGGGCGATCTCCGAATGGTGCGCTCGCCGGCCCGCGGCCAGCGCCATGGGCTCGCTGCAAGCCGCCGGCGTGCCTGCCGCGGCGGTGGCCGCTTCGAAGGAGCTCACGGCAGACCCGCACTTGCAGGCCCGCCGCTTCTGGAAGATCCTGGACCGGGCGTACATCGGCAAGCACCCAAACGGCGTCGCGCCGTACCGGCTCCAAGGCGGTCCTCTTGAGATTGAATGGCCCGCCCCGACCCTGGGCCAGCACAATCGCGAGATCCTAGGGGGTTTGCTGGGGCTGTCGGATGCAGATCTGGCCGACCTCGAGCGGGACGCTATCATTGGCAATCGTCCGCGCTTGCCCGGAGCTGTTGGTGGATGAAGCTGCTGATCGCCAATCGCGGGGAGATCGCGATCCGCATCGCGCTGGCCGCCGCCGACCTCGGCATCGAATCGGTCGCTGTTTACTCCGAAGACGACGACAGGGCACTACACATCCGCAAGGCAGACCGCGCTGTCGCTCTGGGCGGATCCGGCGCGGCCGCCTATCTGGATGCGACGCAACTCATCGGCGTCGCAGTCGACAGCGGGTGTGACGCGGTTCATCCGGGGTACGGCTTCCTCAGCGAGAGCGCCGAATTCGCCAGCAAGTGCCTAGACGCGGGCCTGACGTTCGTGGGCCCGCCGCCGGAGGCGCTGGCCCTGTTCGGTGACAAGGCCCGAGCTCGGGTGCTAGCTGAGGAACTGGGAGTGCCCGTGGTTCCGGGCGTTTCCGGGCCGACCACGCTTGAGCAGGCGGCGGCGTTCTTCGAGTCGCTGCCCGGCGGCTCAACCATGCTCATCAAGGCGGTGGCCGGCGGCGGAGGGCGGGGCATACGGCTCGTCAGCGAGGCAGCAGAGATCGAGAACGCCATGGCCAGGGCCCAATCGGAGGCTGGCGCTGCTTTCGGCGTCCCAGACGTCTTTGTCGAGCGGTTCGTGGCGGGTGCGCGACATGTCGAGACCCAGATAGCCGTTGACCACGCTGGCCAGTTTGCCTGCATCGGCGATCGAGACTGCTCGCTGCAACGACGCCACCAGAAGCTCGTCGAGGTAGCGCCGGCTCCCGGACTGCCGAAGGCCGTCCGGAGCGGGCTCGCCGACGCTTCAGCGCTGCTGGCCAAGGCGGCCGGCTATCGCAACCTCGGCACGTTCGAGTTCTTGGTCGATGGCGACGAGTATTTCTTCATGGAGGCCAATGCCCGGCTTCAGGTCGAACACACGGTCACGGAGGAGACCAGCGGGCTGGACTTGGTGCAAATCCAGTTGCGGTTGTCCCAAGGGCAATCGATCCAGTCGGCGGGTATCCGGCGGGCCAAGACCGGCTCGATGCAGAACGCAGCCGTACAAGCTCGCGTGAACATGGAGACCATGCAGGCCGATGGCTCGGCCAAGCCCAGCGGCGGCACTCTCGAAGCATTCGACGTGCCATCTGGCAGGGGCGTTCGCGTTGACACTTTCGGATACACCGGTTTCCACCCGAGTTCAAACTTCGACTCGCTGCTGGCGAAGGTCGTCGGCTACGCCCCAAAGGGTAGTTTTGAAGCTGCGATGCGCCGCACGGCACGAGCACTGAGCGACTTCAGAATCGTCGGAGTCGACACGAATATTCCCTTTCTCCAAGCGCTGCTGGCGCACCGAGACGTTCGCGCCTGGAATGTACACACGCAGTTCGTCGACGAGCACATGGAAGAACTGGTAGCCGGGCAGAGCGGGGAAGGACGTTTCTTCCCGGTCCAGTCAAGCGCCGCGCCGCAGAGCGGCATGGCGGGCGCGAAGGTTGATCCGAGCGACCCCCTGGCGGTGCTCTCGTACGGCAAGCGCGCTGCGCCTGCGACGCGCGGCACGCCCGCCTCGGACACTTTGCCGGACGGCGCCAAGCGCCTGCGCGCCGAGATGCAGGGCACCATCGTCAGCGTGGACGCCGAAGTGGGCTCCCCGGTGCGGGCCGACGACATCGTGCTGGTCATGGAGTCGATGAAAATGGAGCACGAGATCCGGGCTGGCGAGAGCGGGATCTTGCGGGAAATCACCGTCTCGGCGGGAGATACGGTCTATGAAGGCCATCCCTTGGCGGTGATCGAAGAGCGCGAGGTCGATGGTGCCGTCGACCACGACGCGTCAGAAGTCGATCTTGATTCCGTCCGAGCCGATCTGGCCGAGGTTCACGCCCGCCATGACGCCACGCTGGACGCGGCCCGTCCCGATGCGGTGGAGAAGCGCCGCAAGACCGGCCAGCGAACTGCCCGAGAAAACGTAGTCGACCTATGCGACGAGGGGACGTTCGTCGAGTACGGGCAGCTGGCGCTAACGCCCGGAACCGGCCTGCCCAGGGACGAGATCGTCCGCAAGTTCCCAACGGACGGCATGATCACGGGGATCGGCAGCGTGAACGGTGCCGATTTCCCCGGGGAAGGCTCAAGGTGCGTGGTGCTGGCCTACGACTACACCGTGCTGGCGGGCACGCAAGGCGTTCTCAACCACGTCAAGACGGATCGCATGCTCGAGCTTGCGGCCAAGTGGCGACGGCCGGTGGTGCTGTTTGCGGAGGGTGGCGGTGGCAGGGCCGGCACGGGTGGCAAGCGCAAGGGAGGCGCCGCGACGACGGCGGCCGGCCAGGGGCGCTCGGATGACATGTATCGGCCTCTCGACACGCCCTCGTTCGCCACGATGGGCAGCCTGAGCGGGCTGGTGCCGCTGATTGGGATCACTTCGCGCTTCTGCTTCGCCGGCAATGCGTCGCTGCTGGGCTGCTGTGATGTGATCATCGCGACGGAGAACTCCAGCATCGGGATGGGAGGGCCGGCCCTGATCGAGGGTGGCGGCTTGGGCGTGTTTCGCCCCGAAGAGGTCGGGCCGATGGAGATCCAAGTGCCCAACGGAGTCGTTGACTTGGCGGTCAAGGACGAGACGGAAGCGGTCGCGATTGCCAAGCGCTACCTGAGCTACTTCCAAGGGTCCCTGGCGGACTGGACGTGCAAGGACCAGCGACTCCTGCGCCGGGTCATCCCGGAGAACCGTCTGCGAGTCTACAGCGTCCGCGAACTGATCGGGATCTTGGCGGACACGGGCTCGGTGCTGGAGTTGCGGCCTGACTTCGGCCTCGGCATGATCACCGCCTTGGTCCGGATCGAGGGCCGGCCCGTGGGGATTCTTGCCAACAACCCACAGTTCCTTTCTGGCGCGATTGACAGTGATGGCTCGGACAAGGCTGCGCGGTTCATGCAGCTGTGCGACTGTTTCGACCTGCCGGTGATCGTGCTCTGCGACACCCCCGGCATGATGGTCGGACCGGAGATCGAGCGCACAGCATTGGTGCGGCATTGCAGCCGCATGTTCGTTACCGGCGCCAATCTCAGCGTGCCGCTGGTCACGATCGTTCTGCGCAAGGCGTACGGGCTCGGAGCGCAAGCCATGGCGGGCGGGCACACCAAGCGGCCCATGCTGACCGTGGCGTGGCCGACCGCCGAGCATGGCGGTATGGGCCTGGAGGGACAGATGAAGCTCGGATTTCGCAACGAGCTTGCGGCGATCGGGGATCCCGAGGAGCGGGCTGCGAGGTATGCCGAGCTGGTGGCGGCTGCCTACGAGCGGGGCAAGGCCCTCAATGCGGGTGTAGCGTTCGCCTTTGACGACGTGATTGATCCGGCTGATACCCGTCGGTGCATCATGGGAGCCCTCATGTCCGCGCCTGCTCCGGCGCCCCGAGCGGCCAAGAAGCGACCGTACGTGGATACTTGGTAGCCAGCGTCTGACGATGCCGTGCGCGGCCGGTCGCCCGCAGGGGATGCCTACGGAAGCGCCGTGCGCCACCCGTCCCGAAGCTGAGCTGCCAGCATGCCTACCAGTTCCGCGTTCTCCGGCCGGTCAGCGACATTCACCGTTTCGGACCGAGACTTCTCGAGATCGTACAGCCCCCGCGCCACCACCGTTCGGGCACGGTCCACCCACTCGGTATAGCGAAATCTCTGCGTGCGCATGCTGTAGCCCATGTGAACCCAGTCTTGGTCCGTCAGATAGGGGCGCGGGATCTGAGTGAAGGCCGCGTTCTTCCACGGCCGGGCAGGGTCTTCCAAGAGCGGCAGCATCGAGGCCCCCTCCAGGTTTTCGGGAGCGTCAATGCCGCAAGCTGCGCACAGAGTCGGGTACATATCGACGAACTCGACTAGGCCGGCACAATCCCGGCCGCCCGAGGCCATGCCCGGGACCCTCAGCATCATCGGGGCGCGGGCGGCGAGCTCGAAATTCGTGGTCTTGGCCCACGTCTGTTGTTCGCCGAGGTGCCAGCCGTGGTCGCCGAACAGGATCACCACGGTCCTCTCGGCCAGGCCGAGGCTCTCGAGCTCCCGCAATACGCGGCCAACTTGCGCGTCCATGTAGCTGGTGGCGGCGTAATAGCCGTGGATCAGTTCGCGGACTTTGGCTGGCGACACAGGCCCCTCATCGGGGATGTCCGTGTATCCGCGCAACTCTTGCGAGCGGGTGAAGGCCACTTCCGACGTGCCGGCCGGGCGCTGGGCATCTTCAGGCACCGGCAGCTCGGCCGGATCGTACAAGTCGAAGTATTTCTTGGGCGCCGTGAAGGGCAGGTGCGGCTTCTGAAATCCGACAGCCAGGAAGAATCGGTCGTCCCGCAGGCGGCGCAGCGCTCCTACCGCCCGATCCGCCACTTGGCCGTCTTGCAGGGCATTGTCGGGCACCTCGGGCGCCTGCCATGAAGCCCTCTTCTTCCATTCCAAGGTCGGGATGTCGGCACCGGACCACGCACGATCGGGGCTCTCCTTGCGCATCGCTGCGAAGCGCTCCTCGTCGACGTACTGCATGCCCGCCTGGCGCCCGCCCGCCGGCCAGGCTGGCACGCTCCATGACGGTCGGTCGGCCTTGTTGCCGTGCAGGATCTTGCCGATTGCTTGGGTGTAATAGCCAGACTGCTTGAAGCGCTGTGGCAGCGTGACAAGATCGGGCATCGTTTCGCGGAAATGCGTGCGGTTGCCCCAGACCCTGGTGGTGTCCGGCCTGAGTCCCGTGAGCAAGGATGCTCGCAACGGACCGCAGACCGCCGATTGGCAGTAGGCGCGCTGGAACACTACGCTGCTGGAAGCCAGTCGGTCCAAGTTCGGCGCGTGGACGAGGTCGTTACCGTAGCAGCCCAGCTCGGGCCGCAGGTCGTCCACCGCCAAGAACAGCACGTTGAGTCCGTTGCCGGCGCCCTTGGCGGATTGTCCGCTCAGGCCGGCTGAGGCGAAAGCGGCCGCAAGGAAGTCGCGACGATCGATCACTGGGATGTCTCCTCTGCGCGGCGCTGCCACGTATATGCCTCGGGATCGAAGATGAAGGCCCCCTTGGTGGCGGCCTGCGGAACGTTCAGCTTGGGCAGCCACTGTGCATGCTGCGCGATCGCGGCCGCGTTGGTGGGGTCACCTGCCAGGTTCGTCCACTCCTCGGGGTCGGTGCTGTGGTCATAGAACTCCTCTGCTCCGGAGGCGTAGCGAATATAGCGGTACCGCTCCGAGCGGATGGCGTGGTTGTTGCGGCGGAACGTCATTACCGCCGGGCGTTCCCATTCCGCTTCCGGGTCCTCGAGCAGCGGTCGCAGGCTCACTCCTTCAAGGTCGTCCCGCGCCGGCAGACCACACAGATCCACCAAGGTCGGATACAGGTTGATCAGGCTTACAGGCCGGCTGGACTGCCCGCCCTGCGTGCTGACGCCCGGGGCGATGATCGCCAGAGGTACACGCGATGATCGCTCCCAGAGCGTGTCCTTCGCAAAGTGGTGCTTCTCGCCGAAGTGATAGCCGTGGTCGGACCAGAAAACGACGATCGTGTTCCGCGCGTATGCGCTCGCGTCGAGTGCGTCGAGTACGCGGCCGACTAGTGCGTCGGCATGTCGGATGCCGGCCGTGTAGCTGCGCACTACGTCGTCCATGTCGCCGTGCTCCACGATTAGCTCCAGATCGGCTACGCGGGATGCGGCGAACTCGCGACCGGCCTGCGGGACGTCATCCAGATCTCCCGGCTTGTCAAGCGGGACCGGTGCGTCGTCAGGGCCCACCGATTCGTACCACGCCCGCGGAGCGTAGAACGGCAGGTGTGGCTGAAACAGTCCGACCGCCAGGAAGAACGGACGATCGTGATCCCGAGCCAGGAACTCCTCGGCCCAGCGAACCGTGGCACCGTCTCCCATCTCCATGTCGGTCTTGTCCAGCGGCCCCCAGTCGAAGCTGCTGATGTGGCGGGGGAGGCGATAGGGGACTAGGAAGCCATCGGTCTTCAGGTCGCTGACAAGGTCGAAGTACTCGTCCCATGAGTCGGGCGGGTTGAAGCCGGGCGTGTGGTGGAAGATCTTGCCGCCGCCAGCTGCGTAGTAGCCGTTGTCCTTGAAGTAGCGCGGCAGCATTACGACGTCGGGCAGATTCGGCTTCCACCACTCGCTGTTGACGTAGACTCCCGTCGTCGACGGCCGCAAGCCCGACAGGATCGCGGTGCGGGACGGGTTGCACTTTGGCGCCGGGGCGTGCGCGTTCGTGAATAGGGTCCCGCGCTCGCTGAGCCGGTCGATGTGGGGCGTCTTGGCCGCTTCGTGCCCGAGAGCGCCGACCCAGTCGTTCATGTCGTCAACGCTCAGGAAGAGCACGTTGGGTGGTGCCGGGGGCGGCTCCGAGCACGCTGCCAAGGCCAACACAAGTCCGAGGATGGCGATCTGAATTCTCAGCATGATCCGCAGTCTCTGATCGATCCGCGCTAACCGCGGCCGCATCGTGAGTGTACTCAACCTTGCGGTCCACGTTCCGAACCGGTGGTTGGCAACGACATCCGCGATGCGCGCTTGGCGCATGCTGCCGCCCCAGCCCACATGCCGGTTTCCATAGACGGGATGGGAGCGGCTGCGGCGCTCAGGGGGCGTCGCCCGCGTAGGCCTCCTAAAGATAGTGCCCGACGCTCGCTCTGCCGCTGTGCTCTAACCCGCACGTCTGCACCCCGAAGGCGGCGGGATCTGGGCTATTGCGGGGATGGACGCCCAAGAACGGGCAGAGAGCCGATTTCGGCAGCGGTGCGGATCGCCATCTCCTTGCAATCGGTAGTCAGAGCATCGAAATCGTCCGCGCCACAAGATCTTGCGATCACAGCCCTGACGGAAGCCGGGGCCGATTCCGCGGCTGCGCCTGGCTCCAGAAGCAGTCCCAGAGTCCCCTTAACCCTCAGCCAAGTCTCGGCGGCTGCGGCAAGGTGCCGGGCCGTGTCCTCGGTGATCAAGCGTTGCTCGTAGGCGGTCCGAAAGACGGATATTGCTGTCGGCGCCTCCTGCTCACCCGCAAGGCTCGGGTGGGCAACTTGCAGCATCCGGGCGGCACGCTCGACGTCCCTGGCGCCGCCCGGAACGTCGTCGAATGCGAGCGAACCGGGGCGGATCTTGCCGGCGGGTCGTTCGCTTTGCATCTCCGCCAGAGTGTCCCTGAGGGCGCGATCGGCCAGGATTTCGCCCCTCGCCCGCCGAAATCTCGCCGCGACTCCGGGATCCCCTGCCGTGAAGATGCAGCGGGAGCGGGTCAGGTCAAGCAGATCTGAAGAGCTTCCATCGCGGAGAAACTCGGTAAGACCGGCAAGCGAGTGCACGGAGTTCCGGCCCCCGCTCGCTGAAGCCGGAGCGAACAGCATGTTGTCGCGCGAGAGCGTCTGGAGCGCATCGCGGAACTTGCGGCAGGCCAGTTTGTGGCGTTCGACGGGCCCGCCATCGCAGACGAACTCGATACGCAGTTCCGCATTCGGAGCAACGTCCCCGGCAGCCAGATCGCCGACGAGCACCGCCGCGACCCCGCCTGCGGCGGTGCGACCGGCAGAATTCCGCTCGACGGCAGAGAGGGTTCCGACAATCGATGCTTCGGCTGCATTCGAAAGCGCTTTGGCCGCTTCCAGCGGAGAAAGGCTGCCGCGCATCGTGTGCACGCCAATCTGGAACGCCTTCTCGTTCGACCAGTTCCGTATGACCTCCACCGCCTCCCGGACGCCTTCGACGGGGATGTCAGCGATGCGCTCGATCATCTCGGGCACACCGAATTCGTGGGTCCAGTAAACGCGTGCCAAGCCGCTACGGGCGATCCGGTCGAACTCCGGATCCGCTTCGAGGCCACTAGGGAGTTCGAGATCCGTGAACTCCTTGAGCCGGAGGCAGTCGAGCAACTCCGGGAATCGGTCGATCCAGTTGGCAAGTCGGGGTGCCGAGGAATGAATCTCGGCAATCGCATTGAAGGCTTCCGGTCTGGCGGCGAAGGCGGCGCTATCGTAAGCGCTCCAGTCCTGTACGTCCGGGTAGAAGCGCGCACGCCACTGCTCGATGAGCGGATCCATGGTCTCGAACCAGCGCTTGGGCGAGAGCGCGAGATTGAAGACCTTGGCGTAGCCACCCGGCATGCGCGGCGCCAGGTCCTCTCCCTGGTTCTGCAACAGGGGGTAGAAACGCGTGGGCTTGCCGTGGTGGTCGGAATGGCGCTGGGTGTTGTAGTAGAGCCAATTGGAGAACTTCGACACGGCGTTCCAGGAGTGCCAGGGTCGAAACCGCTCGAACCGACCGCTCGGCAGGTACATGCGCGTCAATCCGTAGTGTTCGACATAGTCCCCGAGGCGAAGCAAGAACACCGCGAATGTGCACTGGACCAAGAAGACCAAGATCCCGAGCGCACCACCCATCCAGCACGCCAGCGCGAACCATCCTCCGTTGAACAACGCGTAGCGCCAGAATGGATTTGTGTAGTGCCACATGGACCGGCGACGGAGCGCCAGCCGATCGCGCACCGTACGCCACGACGCAAGGATGCTGCCTGCCACCGCCCAGGGAAGATACTGCCAGAATCCCTGCCCCTTGCGAGCCGACATGGGGTCGTGGGGGGTGGCAACTAGAGAGTGATGCACATAGACATGTTCAGATGCGTACTGCGCGCAGCCGATCGAGCCTAGGATGAACTCGCCCACGCGACGTTGCCAGATGGTGCGCTCGTGGACGACTTCGTGGCCTGCGACGAGGATGATCGTGGCCACGTTTCCGAGCACGACCGCCATCACGAGCACCTCCCAAATCGAGAGGTGACCGACCACGAGAATCTGCCACAGCGCGAACACTAGCGTCGGCGGCCACATGGCCACGCACATCCACATCGCCACTTGGTACCAGAACAGCCGCTTGTCGAACCTCTTGGTCGGATCCATGTTCCGCTCTTCGGTGCCGAACAACTTGTCCAGAAGTTCCGCAAGCATGAAGAAGACCAGCGGAGTCGCCAACCACCAAGAGCCCCGCATCGCCGCGTTCGCAACGAGCAAGAGAATCGCCACGGGTGTGAAATACGGAAGCGCGTGGCGGATCGACGGCTCGACGCTTCCTAGGGTTTCGGCACGGGCGCTGCTATGAGCTGCTGAAACATCCGCCATCTCTACCTCCCGTAGGTTTCATCGTCTGCACCGGCTAAGCATCGTCTCTCGATCAGCCAAGCCAAGCCATTCGGTTGGCGAGCCCACGCGCCCAGCGTCCCGGCCCGAGAATGCCCTAGTAGTCGAGCGCGATAGCTTCTGAGGTCTCGCGCGGCGTTGTCCTGCCACGTGTAAGGCCTCGGACGCACATTGTCTGCATCGGCCGCCGCCGCTCGCTCTAGGCGGCGCATGGCGTTCGACACGGGACGAGGATTCGGCTCTCGGCGAACGATTCGCCGCGAGCGCGCCATGTCGCGGAGCCATTCAGAGCAGTTCGCCGGGCGTCGGCCCGGCCTGCTCTGGCGAGCACATAAGCAGAAACACATAAGCCTTGACTTGGTCGACGCGATCTTCCATCGCGACGAGCTTGACGTGGTGAACGCCCCGGACTAACACGAACCGGCCCGACTTTCCGAACAGCAACTCGGCCCCGGACGACCAGTTCTCCAAGGCCGCCAGTTTCTCCGGGACGGCAAGCCGTTCGTCGCGCATGCTGCCGATGAACGCTGTCCAATTGCCCGGCGAATCCAGCCAGTACCTTCCGCTCTGCAGCCAGGACGTGTCCCGAGCATACAAGCCCAGTCCCAGCTTGGGTCCCAGGCCATCTGATCGAACGTCGAGCTGGACCGCGATCGTGCCGAAGGATTCGCAGGCCTCTAGGTTTGCGAGCGTGGATTCCAAGGGAGCACGCGACCATGGCCATCTTGCGCGCTGCAGGAACGTCATGACCTCGCTGGAGGTCTTGAATCCCGTAACGGCGAGGCGAACACCCCTGGCACGGCACGGGAAGGCGCCCAGAGACAGGATGCGGGCTTCCGGCTGCAGGGCCAGAAACAGGTGTTCGACTTGGCGCCTCTCGCGGGCATCCCAGTCCCAGCCAGTTGCAGAGACTCCGTCGAGTACGACGCCGAGGTCCTCTAGGCGCCGGCCGGCGTCGCGGCCGTAGAGCGGCCTCTCGGTCGGATAGAGGAACGCGCCTGGCGCGGGATGCAAGCCGTCTCCGCTAGGGTCGATGTCGTATTCCAGCACCATCTTTCTCCCGGTGACGCGGTGGAGGCGCGAGTCCGTGCGACCCTTCGCTTCCACGAGCCGGGCAAGTGCGGCGGAGGCCGGGTCGGCGTTCTTGCCGCTTCCCAGGTCCAGGAAGTGCTTTGCTGACCGGCTCCCAGCGACGACTGAGACGCCGAGGTCTGCGTGCGGCCGCTGTTCGTGCAGCGGCAATTCGAACCCGAAGGGGAAGGCTGCCAGCGTGGCGGGCAAGTCGCTGGCACGCTCTGCCAGGGCTTCCCAGCCCGCTCCTCCGACGAGTGCCGGGGAGATGCGGCGCTGCAACCGTTGCAGCAGATCGCCCAGCGAGGGGGCCTCGCGGAACAAGCGCTCTTCGGTGTCAACCCATCGCTCTTCGACGTGCATTCTCACTCGGATCCGGTACGATCGCAACTTCGGCGAAGACCGCTCATATGGTCACCGGCGCGGGATTGAGGTCCGCCTCCGCAATGCGCTCCTCGCGCAGGCCCATCTCGACAGGCACGTTGAAGAGGCGACCGGGCGCGAAGCGCTCCCAAAAGTGCCGCAGGCCGGGCACGATGACTCGGGCCACAGGCATGCCGATATCAGGCCTCGTCTGGTCAAGAACCAGGAATTCCATGCCCTTGGCCTCGACCAGCCGCTGACACCGCTCGACGTCCTCCTTGAGGTCCCCCGTGTCGGGAACGGGGTAGTCCGAGGCACTGGTGGCGCGGCAATCATCGGGCACAAGCCACGCAGTGTCGTCTATCCGCGCGTTCTTCCACCACTCCAGGGACACCGGGTCTTCGATTTCAGCGCCCGGCGCCCCGGAGGACTGCGCCCAATCTAGGAACTGGTTCATTTCGCAGACGGCACGCAGTGCCGCGATGCGCGGGTCTGCATGCGCCCCTGCCCCGTAAATGATGTTCTCCTCTCCCTTGCCACTGCGCCTCGAGACCGCCACGAAAGTGGGAATACCCAGATCGCTGGTCGCGTCCAGCACCCACAACTCGCGGCTGAGCCTTGCATAGTATTCGGGCGCGTCAGCAAGGTAGCTGTCATCGAAACTCGCCAAGTCTACCTTGGGCAGGGACAGGCGGTTGTACCACCAGATCGCGAAGGCATCACGCTCTACGAGTTCGTAGAATCCCTGCAGGATGGCCTCCTCGAGAGTGTTTCCGGCTGCGCAGCCATTCGTATCCGCCTTTAGATCGACCACCCCGCGCAGGTCCGTCGAAGCAGCGTAGAGAATCGATGTCGGCAGGTACCGATGCCGCTGCTGCGTCAGCGACCAAACGGGCGACCAGTCAATCGCGGCTTCCGGGTCTAGGCGCAGGGGCACGTGATTGAACGGGTGGCCTCGCGCGTTGATCTCCTTGGAGTGATCGAGCTGCCAGTCGCTGAAGAGTTGCACTTCGTTTGGGTGAATCACTTTCGCGCTGCCAGAGCCTTCCAACTCGGCGTAGCTCAGCCGCCGTCGGATCTCGTCGCCGTGAAAGGCGCAGCAGTACCGCTCGATCGCCTCGCACAATGCGCTTGCCTTGGACTGCTGGGACGTGCTGCCCTTGCCGGCGCTCTTCGCCCGGAGGCTGCGTCGGAGCGTGTTCAGGGCCTTGCTTCTGAGCGCGAAATTGCTTCCGGCCGAATGGACATGCAGCCAGCCGTCCGCCTCGTCCGTCGTGCGTCGCAGCCATGTCACCACCCCGCTTACCGGGCTGATCAGGTGGCGGTACTTCGCCAGCGTCTGCTCCGGGGACAGCGAGCGCAGGCCGCCGCTGTTGCGAACGGCCTTCGGGCTTGGCTGCAAGCGGACCGGCACAGCCGGTCGATCGGAGCGATACAGCGCCTCGTCGCCGCACTCGAAGCACTGCGGGCGGCGTTGCGTGGGATGGTGCTCGCATTCTAGGCGGGCGAGGTCCAGCGAGATGGCCTCGCTGTGAAGCGGTGCCCGCTCTCCAAGCACGAGCCACTTGGCGACCTCCACCGCGACGAATCCGCTCATCAGGTCCAAGACCCCAGGTTCACCTGCAGATGGCACGAACGCGGCATCTCCGCCGCCAAGATTTCGCAGGAAGTTGTGAACCTCTTGGTGGCCACGCAGCCGATAGGCGAGACAGCTCCAACATGGCCCGCGCTCCGCCGGCCGGAAGATGGGGCCGAATAGGGGACGCAGGCCCTTGGGCGCGGCCAACATCCACGGCACGCCGGACGCAACGTGGCGTCGATTGACTTCGGCGAGCCGTTCGTCGAGGTAGTCGTCGCAGACAACAATGTGGAGGTCGGGATCATCGGTGGCGACTGCCACCCCCATTGCTCCGAGCTGGCGAGCCAAGCGACTGTCGCTAGGAGAGACCCCAACACGCGCTGTCCGCAAGCATTCCTCCGCCCATCTGGGTGATGCGCCGAATGAGGACCAGAATGCAGCCCGTCCATGCTCCAGGGCGTATTCACCCGATACGACATACCCCTTCGACGACAGGGCAGCGAGGGCTGTTCGGACGTGGAATTCCGAATGGGCGCCCGCAAGGGCGGCAGCGATCTCTCCTAGGGATCGCCGCCCGTCAAGGAGCGGCAGCAAGGAAACGTAGATCTCGCCACGGACCAGCACGTTCCTTGCCTCGGAGACGATGAGAACCTCCCGTTGGCCCATGAGGCGGAACTCGAGATGCGGCGCCAGCACCGGCACTTCGACCACACCGCGGTCGGCCGGCAGGGTGTTCGTCAAGATTCCATGCTCCATGCGCAGAGTTGCTGCAGCTCGCTCAGCCAGGCTTGCCGGCACGCCGGCTGAACCCCCTCGCACTCTCCAGCGCTAGGCTTCCAGTCGGACACGGGATTGAGGCGCTCACGTGCAGGGGGCGGGGTCATATGTCCGGAAATGGCGTGAAAGGACTTTCCTTTGCAGGCCAACGGGGTCGGTCTGTGTCGATAAAGTAAAAAAAGTCAACTCACAGAACTCATTATCTCCGCTGGCCGGCGCGGTGTCCAGTTTCGTCCGGTTTCGCCGAATCGGCCTGTCGCCCTGTCCACTCGTTGTCTCGCTCGGCCCTGAGCGCTCCCGCCGGCCGCCGGGTGGCCCTGTCGTTCGGGAGGTTTCCAGTTGGGCTTGTGCAGGTTGGCAGCGGTGCTTGATCTTCCCGTTGAGCCGTTCCGGCAGTGTGCGAAGATGGGTGGCGTCGGTTGTCATCGTGGCCCCTGCTCTGAGGTGTCCTCGACTGGTTCCAACCCCAGCTAGGAGCTATGAGCCGGTACCTGACCGGGGGTGCCCAGCTATACGCAGCCGGGGGCCGAGGCTCGTTTGTGAGTTCAAGGGGCACGACCTTCCAAGACTGAGCGGGAGATGTTCGCCGTGGGCCTGGAGGATCTGCTGAACGAGCCGGCGATTCGGCTTCGCATTCGAGCTGGATGCGCGGTGGGAAGGTCCGAGGACGGCCGCTCGCTACTCATAGAGGCCGAGGACGGAAGCATCGTTCGCCTGTCGGGCTACGTCTCGCACTATGACGCGGCCATCGATGGGATAGCCAGCGGCGCGGCGCTCGCCGAACTCCGCGACTCGGTCGTCGCCTCCGGCGGTGAATGGAATGCCATGGCGTTCTTTGAACAGCTGCGGGTGCTGTGTCGCACGGGGTTCGTCGAGTACCCGCTTGTGGAGAAGGGCACTGAGTACGCGGTCATAGCGCCCCAGCGGGCTTCGTATGTCCCTTCGCTTGCTGCGCGGACGCCGCCGATCGATGATCGCCTCCAACCGTTTGCCTGTGTGCGCCCGTCCGGCAACGCCTGGGTGGTGGAATCGCCGTTGTGCGGGGCCAGGCTCGTGGTGGCCGACTTGAGCGCGCTGGAAGCGCCTCTCGTCCGGCGTGCTCTTGCCGCTGCTGGGTTCCTGCGACAAGCGCAGGTAGAGAGTGATTCTCGCCAAGACGCTCTGAAGCTGTGGGAATTTCACGACCTGCTGTTTCACACGCATCAGCGGCGGGGCTGGCATCGCGACCTGCTGGGTGCACACTTCCCGTTCGTCGGGCAGATCAATCCTCCGCCAGCAGAGCGTCCGAGTTGGCCGGGCGAACGCATCAGGCTGCCCCGCGCTCCCGTCGATTCGGGCAGGGAATCGTTTGCCTCTGTGCTGGAGAGGCGTCGCTCGGTGCGCCGCTTCGACGACAGCCGTCCGGTCTCAGTGCAGGAACTGGGAGCGCTGCTCGATCGCTCAGCCCGGACGCGGTCTACCCGGGTTGCTCCGGTCGCCAGCTCTTCCGGTCAGTCAGCCCAGTTTGAGATCACCAAACGCCCGTATCCGAGTGCCGGCGCGTGCCACGAGCTTGAGATCTATCCAGTGGTTGCCCGCTGTGCCGATCTGGCGCGCGGTGTATACCACTACGATGCCTCGCATCATTCGCTCGTGCGCATACCTGCCAGTGATGCCGACGTGTCCCGGATCGTTGCGGACGCGAAGCGGTCGTCGGGCGACGGTGCCAATCCCCAGATCATCCTTGCTATCGCGGCGAGGTTTGGGCGGGTCATGTGGAAGTACAGGTCAATCGGATACGGAAACATCCTCCGCAACACGGGTGTCTTGTATCAAACCCTTTATCTGGCGGCGACGGAACTCGGACTCTCCGCATGCGGACTTGGGGCCGGCGATTCTGCGCTGTTCGCCCGCATCACCGGACTAGACCCGCTCGTGGAAGGCACCGTTGGCGAGTGCGTCATCGGGCGGCCACTGCAGTCCGATGTGCGATCGTCCGACGAATCCGCACTTTAGGCCAAGCGCCATCGGGTCGGGCCATGCCCGGGCGCTGGGCTGGCTAGTCGGAGTCCCAGTTGCAGGGGACTCTTGGCTGCGACCGTCCTTGCTCGAGGGAGCCACTTGCGCGAAGCGCACTTCGCCCGGCGGCGGCGTCCGGCAGGCGGTGCTGAGTGAACAGACCCCGATGGGCCCTAGTGCGCGCTCGAGGCCGACGACCTAGACCGCGCCACAGACGCCTGGGCTGCATGAAGTCCAGATCCGGGAGCGTCTGACTGTTCGGGGCGCTTCCTTCTGGAGCAAGCGGACGCGCGCTGGGATACCCGCGTTCCGAAACTCCCCCGCGCTACCGTCATGTGGTCACGCAATCCTGGGGCACACCAGGGTGCACGCCTGGAATTCGAGGTGGGCATCAGTTTGACTCGGACCGGCATTCCCAGAAGTCCTCGAAGCGACCGCTGAGGGGCATTCCATGATTCCTTGACACTTCTTGACAAGCAGAGTGAGTATTGTGTAACGTATGTGTGTCTACGTTAACGGTATGTCCGTTAGCTGCGCGTCCGTATTGGAACAGGAGGAACGAAAATGGATTCTGTAAGTGAACTAGGCGCCCGACTCACAGAGAGGGCCAGCGTTGATGGCGACTTCCGCAGCAGGTTGTTGTCGGATCCCAAGGCGGCAGTCGAAGAGGAACTAGGGGTAGAAGTTCCGGACGAGGTTGCCATCAAGGTGCATGAGAACGACATGCAGACGGTTCACGTGGCTCTGCCTGCCACCGACCTCGCCGAGGAGCAGCTTGAGGCTATCTCGGCCGGGCGCTGCTGCTGCTGCATCTAGCGTTCGAACTCATCGTGGGCACAAGGGGGACAGCGGTTCTACTTGTGCTCGAGCATGTCCAGATCGCGAGCCCCGGCCCCGTCGGTCTCGGGGGGAACGTTCTCCCGACGCCCGTTCGAGGCTTGCTCGCAGGTACGGCCGCTGCTCGGCTCTGGCGGTTTCCGCCAGAGCCGAGCAGCCAGCGACTGGGCTGCGATTGTTCGGCGGGATCCCTGCCGTAGCTGGGGGGCGCGAGGCCGGTGTTCAACAGTCCGTTTCTGGAGGAAGCCGCCGCCAGCAGGAGCGAGCGCCAGCAACTCGACCGTCTCCTGCGCATCGCGGCGCCTCACGAACGCCTCCTGCTGGCTGGCATTGGCGCGTTGGTGCTTGCGCTCGCATCATGGGGGCTGTTCGGTAGCGTTGTCCGAACAGTCACAATCGACGGCGTACTGATCAAGCCCGGGGACCGCCACGAAGTAGTCTCGAGCGAGCCGGGCCATCTCGTGGAATATCTGGTCGATGTCGGCGATCAAGTCGCGGCCGGAGATCCGGTTGCGCGACAAAGCGTGCCAGAACTGGAACGCGAGATACAGGCTCTGCGTGACCGCGTGGATCTGTTGCAAGAGGAGACTCGGGCCTCGGCCGGGGGTGGTGCGGCTTTGCGCTCGCGGCTAGCCGCTGCCCGCTCGGCGATGCTCCAGCTGGAAGCGCGCCGTTCGGCAAGAGAGGCACTTGCGAGCCATGTCGACGGCGAAGTGATGGCCTTGGGGCTGACTGCGGGAGACTACATGCCGCCTGGCACTGCGGTCGCGCAGATTCGGACTCCGGCCGATGGCAATACCGTCCAAGCAGTGACGCAAGTTGGTTCGAGGCTTGCGGGAAGCATCCGATCCGGGATGGAGGCATCCATCGAGGTCGCGGTGCCCAACGGCGGAGTCCGTCAGCTGAATGCAGGCGTGGCTCTGGTGACCCCAGGTCCCCTCCCGAAGTGGCTGGCGGCTGAGCGCGCTCCGGTTGTGGGTGAAGTACACCGAGTTGACGTTGCTCTCGATCCGAGGGCGGACGCGCTCGACCTCGACGGTGCGGCTTGCCGAATCCGCGTCGTGCTGGGGCAGTACCGGCCGATAGCCTTGCTGAGCTCTCGGCTGCTCGGAACGAATTCGGTCCGCCCATAGAGACAAGCGACATTGAGCGAGAAGCGCCAAATCCCCCGTGAGCGGCGGCGCATCGAGACACCGCTGCTCCTGCAGATGCATGCGGCCGAATGCGGTGCTGCGTGCCTTGGCAGCGTCCTTGCGCATTTCGGGCGCTGGGTGCCGCTCGCTGAGTTGCGGGGCCGGTGTGAAGTGGGCCGGGACGGCTCCTCCGCCGCCGGCCTCGTCCGCGCCGCACGGCATTACGGGCTGAAGTGCACCGGCCGGACCGCGCCCGCGAGGCTTCTGCGAAAAATGTCGCTGCCTCTGGTCCTGTTTTGGGAGTTCAATCACTTCGTCATCTTGGAAGGCTTCGATCGGGGGCACTTCTATCTCAACGACCCAGCCACAGGACGCCGCAAGATCCCTGAGGAGGAATTCCGGAAGAGCTTCACCGGGATCGCGCTGGAGTTCGCTCCGGGACCGGACTTCATGCGGGGAGGTGCCCGGGCCAGCACCCTCCGGCAGTTCCGGGCTTGGTTTGGTGGTCATTCGGGCGCGTTGCCATACGTCTTTGTGTGCGGATTGCTGCTGGCCGTGCTGTCGCTCGTTACACCTGTGATGCTCGGTATCTTCGTGGATCGCGTTGTTGGGGGCCGCGAGCCTTGGGGTGGCGTCATCGCCGCGATCATGGGTGGCACGGCGATACTCGTCTATGGCCTGGCTTGGTTGAAGCAGCGGTGGCTGCTGCGGCTGTCCGTGCGGGCCTCAGTGATCGCTGGAAATCGGTGTGTCTCACGGCTGCTCCGGTTGCCCGTCGAGTATTTCAGCCACCGCCTCGTCGGCGACCTTACAGATCGCGTCCTTGCCGTTGACAAGGTCGCCACAGGCCTGTCGGAGCATTTTCTCGGCTTGTTGATCGAGATTGCGACGAGCGCAGTGTTCTTGGCGGCCATGCTAGCGTACGATCCGGCGCTCGCGCTGGTCGTGCTGGCTCTCGCCGCGCTAAACACCCATGGCCGCGTGCAGCCACCCCGTATGCATGAAACGGGCGAGGGTTGCCGGCGGCGTAGGGGCCACCTCAGTTGCTAGGTTTGCAGGTAGCGGAGGTGGGTGCAAGATCGGATCTCTAAGTGGTGGAAGGGCTGCGGTCCCCGCAAGGGCCGTGGCCCCCGACCTCGTTATCTAAACTGACGCCGCTGCGCCCCTTCGAGCCCCGTACCGTACCAGGCTGCGGCCTAGGACGCACAGTAAATCGAGCCCCGGCTCGCTCGCGAGCCGAGGGATTTCCCCGGGCCAGCATCACCCGCCTCCGCTGTACAGGAGGATACAGCATGACCACCCCAGCAGGCGAGAGCCTGCAGCCCGACGAGATGCACGTCGTGCATCCACGCGCGGCCGGACTCGATGTGCACAAGATGCAGATCACCGCCTCGGTGCGGCTGTGCCAGCCCGGCGGCGGCGTGCAGTGCGCCACGCGCCAGTTCAGCGCCTTGCCCGACGGGCTGGCAGAGCTGACCCAGTGGCTGCACAGCCATCGCGTCACGGCCGCGGCCATGGAGGCCACCGGCATTTTCTGGCAGGCCCCGTGGGAGGCGCTGGAGGCCGCCGGCATCGCGCCGCAGCTATTCCACGCGCAATTTGTGCGGCAGGTGAAAGGCCGCAAGAGCGACGTGGCCGACAGCGTCTGGCTGGCGCGCATTTGCCAGTTCGGGCTGTGTCGGCCCAGCTACGTGCCGCCGCGCAAGTTCCGCCAGTTGCGCCAGCTGAGCCGCTACCGCCGCAAGCTGGTGGGCGAGCGCAGCCGGGCGCGCAACCGCATCCACAAGACGCTGGACCACGACGGGCTGCGGCTGGGCGGGGCGCTGAGCGACATCTTCGGGCGCAATGGGCGCAAGATCCTGGCGGGGCTGACCGCGGGCAACTCGCCGGACGAGATCCTGGCCACGCTCAGCGGACACGTGCGCCACAAGCGCGAGTTGCTCGCGCAAGTGCTGCAAGCGAAATTGGATGCGCACGCGGTGTGGAAGCTGGGCGACCTGCTGCGCACGCACGAGGCGGCCAACGCGAGCATCGCGGAGTTGGATGCCCGCCTGGCAGAGGGCTTGTCCGAGCTGGAGGAACAGGTGCGTTTGCTGGAGACGGTGCCGGGCATTGACCGCGGCAGCGCCTGCGCGATCTTGGTCGAGTTGGGGCCCGACCTGTCAGCCTTCGACAAGACGGCCAACGTGGCCGCTTGGGCCGGGCTGGCCCCGGGCAACAACGAGAGTGCCGGCAAGCGGCGCTCGGGGCGCTTGCGGCGCGGCAATGCCACGCTGCGGGCCACGCTGGCCGAGTGCGCTCACGGCGCCGTGCGCAGCAAGGGCTCGCAGTTCCACGGCCACCACAACGCGCTCAAGGCGCATATGCCGTACAAGCGCGCCATCTTGGCGACGGCGCACAAGCTGCTGCGCACGATCGTGGCGATGTTGCGCGAGCAGCGTCCCTACATCGATCCGGGCATCGACTACGACAAGCTGGTGGTGGACCGCAACGCGGCCCGCTGGCTGCGCAAGCTCGAAGAGCACGGCTATATCGAGCGCGCCCGTTCCGGCGGCCCGCAGCCGGCGGCCGCCTGAGTTCGATCCCATCCTAGGCCCACCGCCGACGGTGGCGCGGCACCGCTCCGGACACAGATCGGGGCTACCGTGGCGGGCTGCTGATCCGCCGGCTGGTGGGCATACAACGGCGGACCGCGGAACTTCACGACCGCGGGGTGGGGGAGCGGTGCGCCTCCCCCACGATGACGTTTCTCAGTAAACGCGGTGGCGGCTTGGTGGGTCACGCGACTTCGAACGGACAGCAGCCATGCCCTGAGGCGCGAGCGTGGACTGCTGGTCGGCATCGGCATGTTGATGCTGGAGCGGACGGACATCCTGCGCGTGACAGCGTCGGACGACCGCTTCTTTTCGCGCTGGGGCGGCCATCAGGCTCGCGCGCTGGCCGCTCACCAACGATTCGCCGAGCTGGGCCATTGCAACGCGGCCCTGCCGGACTTGTTCACGGTTCTCGGCAACGTGACGGTCTTGGCCTTCGGGGCTGCCCAGGTCGTGGCTGGAGCGATGACTTTGGGCACGCTGGTGGCGTTTTACATCGTGGCGTCCATGTTCCTTGCGCCCGTCGGGCGGTTCGTGGAGTTCTTCGGAGAGCGCCAGGCTCTCGAGAGCGACATGCAGAGACTGGAAGACATCACTGAAGCCGAGGAGGATCCGGGCTTGGCCGGGCGAAGCCAAGCCTCAGAGGCAATCGCTACGCTCGACGGGCGGCTGCGTCTCTCTGGGCGCGTCGAATTGCGGAACGTTACCTTCGGCTACAACCGGAGCCGCCCGCCGCTGATCAAGGATTTCAGTTTGAGAATCGAGCCGGGGCAGAGGGTTGCCGTTGTCGGTCCGAGCGGCTCAGGAAAATCGACCCTTTCGCGGTTGGTTGCTGGTGTCTATCAGCCTTGGTCCGGCGAAATACTCTTCGACAGCCGCGGTCGGTCCGAGATACCGGAAGACGTGCTGTCGCGCTCGGTGTCGATGGTGGACCAGCATTTCGTCCTCTTCTCAGCCAGCCTGCGCGAGAACATTACGCTTTGGAACCCGACCGTGCCCGACGAGGTCCTGGTCGCTGCGGCAAGGGATGCCGGCATTCATGACGAGATTCTCAGCAGGCCGCTCGGCTATGCGACGCAGGTCGACGAAGGCGGGGGGAATTTCAGCGGAGGGCAGAAGCAGCGGCTGGAGATCGCGCGCGCGCTGGCTGGCAACCCGACCGTCCTGGTACTCGACGAGGCGACGAGCGCCCTTGACGCCACAACGGAAGAGCGTGTGGACGACGCATTGCGTCGTCGCGGCTGCAGCTGCCTGATCGTGGCGCACCGGTTGAGCACGGTCCGAGACTGCGACGAGATCATCGTGCTGGAGCAAGGCGCGGAAGTCCAGCGCGGCACCCATGACGACTTGATGCAGGACCGGGACGGCACGTACTTCCGGCTCGTCAGTGCTGGCTAGTCCGATGGCAGACCGGGAATTCCGCTCCCTCGCCGAGCTCGCCCTAGAGTTCGGCGAACGGGTCCCGTGCGCCGGCAATCTGCCGCTCGACATGGCCGACCCGCAATGCTCGTGGTTCATCGAGGAAGGCGCGGTCGACCTGTTTCTGACCGAGTGGCAGGACGGAGTGGAGCAGTCTGCACCGCAGCACCTGATGCGCACCGACACCGGACGCCTGCTGCTCGGAGTGGAGCCTCAGGTCGAAGACACGACTCTCGGGCTGCTTGCAAAGGGACTGCCCGGCACGGTGCTCCGGCGCATTCCCGTAGCCAGCTTGGCCGCTGTCCGAAGCGAAGAATTTGCAGAACAAGTCGACGCTTGGCTCGCGGACGTTTCGGCCGTTCTGTCGCGGGACGTCGGCGACCGGCCGCGCCCGGATCTGCTGGCAGAACCGGGGAAGGCTCTAACGGCGCAACCGGGCACGCTCTCGGCGCGCCGGGGCGTGGCATGGGTGTCGGAACTACCTCCAGGCTCGGCATTGTTCATGGGGCTGCTGGACGTCGGGCTGGACTTGCCGGAACAGGATGCCGGCCACACCGCCGTAGCGCTCACGCCAAGTCTCTGGCTGACCGTAACAGACAAGGAGGTGGCGGTCTCGGCCCAGTCTTCCGAAGCGCTCGCCGACAAGGGCCTATTGCTCCCTGCTTTGGCAAGCTTCCACGCCATGGGCTTTTCTTTGGAACGGCTCAATCGCAGGCTGGCAGTCGTCGACCAAGCAAACCTGGACTGGGCACGGGCCACCAGTCGCCGAGTGGACGAAGATAGCGCCCGGCGCGGCCTGTTCAATCTCTACGATCTTCCGGTCGATGGCGCTGAAGGCGCGGGCGAATCACCGCTGCAAGAGGCGTTGCGGATCATTGGCCGGCATCAGGGCATTGAATTCAAGTGGCCTGCGCGGCCGACCACATCGGATGCGACCAGAGGCCTCGCCGAGGTGCTCGCCGCGTCGGGGGTGCGTGCGCGACGAGTCCGGCTTGACACCGCAGATCAATGGTGGACCGGTGACAGCGGTCCAATGCTGGCGTTCCGGGCTGTCGACGGCCAGCCCGTTGCTCTCCTGCCGAGATCCTTCGGAGCCTACCGACAGGTCGATCCGATCCGGCGGCGGAAGACAAGGATGACGGCTAGTGCTTCCGAATCGTTGCGTCCTGAAGCGTGGATCTTCTACACGCCCCTGCCCTCCGCCAGCGCCGCTCCGCGAGACCTTTTGCGCATAGCGCGCAACGGTGTCTCCGCCGATCTCGTGCGATTCGTGGCAAGCGGGCTGGCGGCTGGCCTGGTCATGCTGTTGCCGGCGATAGTGCTGGGCATTGTCGCGGACGAGATGATTCCGACCGGCGATACCGATCTGTTGTACCCGATCGCGGCTGTACTGGCGACGCTCGCGGTCATCGGGGCGCTCTTGCACGTTCTCAGAGGCACTTCATTGATGCGCTTGGGAGGACGGGCGGCATCGCGAATGGAAGCCTCCTTCTGGGACCGAATGCTCCGGCTCTCGCCAGCCATCCTGCACCGGTATGCCGCAGGTGACCTCGCAATGCGGGGCATGGCGTTCCAGAACCTCCGCGACGCGGCGCACGGCTTTGTGGGCAACTCTGTTCTTTCAGTCGCATTCCTGTCCCCCGCGCTGTTGGTCACCTTCTTCTACGACTCCGTGCTAGGTAGCGTGACCCTCGCATTCGGTCTTGTGTCCCTGGCAGTGACCCTGGCACTAGGCATGTGTCAGATCGCGCCCCACGGTCGCCTGATCCACGCTGTCCAGCGCCTTGCGGGCCGGCTGTTCCAACTCATCAACGGCATTACTCGATTGCGAGTCTCCGGAGCGGAGGGTTCGGCGTTCGCAGCTTGGGCTCGAGACTACCGCGAGCAGAAGCACGCCGAGCTGAGAGTTGGTGCTTTCGAACAGCATCTGCGGGCGTTCGGGGAAGCATTGCCCTTCCTGGCCGGTGCCGGGCTGATCCTGGCGGCTTCGTCGGCAGACCGGGACACGCTATCGGTCGGGGACTTTCTGGTCGTCTACACCCTGTTGGTGCTGTTCCAGTCGGCCGTGACCAACCTTAGCTGCTCTTTCAGTGCAGTCGCTGCTAGCGTGCCGGCCTTCACACAGTTGCAGCCACTGCTTGCCGAGCCTCCAGAAGTAGACGTTGACGGAGAATCCGTCGACCACTTGGGAGGCGAGGTCGCGTTTGATCATGTCAGCTTTCGATTCGATCCTGAGGGCCCACTGATGCTGGACGACGTGTCCATACGAGCAAATCCCGGCGAGTTCGTCGCCATAACGGGCGAGTCAGGTTCGGGCAAGAGCACGCTATTCAAGCTCGCGCTGGGCCTGCACCAGCCATCGTCTGGAGCGGTGTACTACGATGGCCGCGACCTCAAACATCTCAATGTCAAGCAATTGCGTCGCAATGTTGGCGTGGTCCCGCAAGATGTGCAGCTGCATCCGGAAGACGTGTGGGACAACATTGTCGGCGACTACGAGGATGCGACTTCGGCGGAGGTATGGAATGCAGCTCAGGTCGCGGCCGTGGATCGGGTGATCTCAGCGATGCCGATGGGCATGATGACAAACGTTGGTGCCAGAGCCAGCGTCATGTCGGGAGGCGAAAGCCAGCGGATCGTCGTCGCCCACGCCCTGATTCGGAATCCGCGCATCTTGTTCTTGGACGAAGCCACGAACTGGCTAGACAACGAGAGCCAGGCCGAGGTCATGGACAATCTCGCAAGCCTTACTGCCACGCGACTTGTCATTGCCCACCGGCTCTCCACCTTGCGCCAGGCGGATCGGATCTATGTGCTGAGCGCAGGAAGAGTGGTCCAGCAAGGGTCGTTCGCGGAACTGGCGGCAACAGAGGGTCTGTTTCAAGACCTTGTCCGTCGCCAGTCGGCTTAACTCGCGGCCCCCGGGCTAGGCTCCGCCTTGGCGCTGTCGGATTCGCCGAGGTCTGAATCCTCGGCGCTCGGGCTAGCGTTCCCATCGAGTTCCATGGCTACCAGCAGCTGCCAAAGGGCGTTGATCACGGTAGAGGTTGTATGGAGCCGGTGTTGGTCCCAAAAGACTGTTTCCCAACGGGTTCGCTTGCGGTCCCCGGGAAGCCACAAGAGCGGGTTGGGGCGCATCATGTGAGGGTTGGGCACCAGCAGCGTAGCGGAAGAACTCCAGCTACCGTCGCGCTTCTGTGCGTTTGCTAGCCAAGCGCCTATGCGCTCTTGAACGGGGCCGCGCTCGCCAGCCATGCAGAGCCCTCGAAGGGCGAGACCGGTCGCAAAGGGCGATCCTTCGGGAAAGTGCGGTGTCTTCGCCGCACCGTCTCGCGCTCGGCGGGACAACCATTGCGCCCCGGCCTCCACGCTATGTGCATATTCTACGGAGCCAAGGAGGCCCTCAATGCTGAGCGCCGTAGCGTATTCGGGGTCGAGCCACCAATATCCCTGCCAAGAACCCGTTGACTGTTGGGCGAGGCTTAGCGCGCGAACTATTCTGTCCCGCCAAGGCAACCCGCCGAGCGAACTGGCTGCGCTGCTGACGCAAGCGTGGCCACGGTACCAGCCAGGGTTCTGCATCTGAAAGCTGTCGCCGTATCTCTCGAGAAAGTCCTCGTGCATGTAGGTCGCGACTAGACCGTCCTCGCAGACGTGTTTGTGCAGGAATTCCAAGGTCTCCGAAGAGATCCCGAGTCCCAGTTGCTCTCCGAGGCGGGAGGCCCAAATGGTGGAGTCGGCGTCGAGGGCTGCCTCGTCCGCATAAGCCCATCGACCGCGATTGGCAACCTGCTGGAGCCAAGCGTAGCCGCGCTCGGCCATCTCACGAGTGTTGCCAAGCGAAACCCCCGACACCATGGTGCCCACATATGCAGTCACCCACATGTCGCTCTCGAAGGGGAGGCCAAAGTCCTGCCAATGTCCGTCCGAGTGCTGATGCTCCTCAAGGAAACCCAGTCCGCGAGAAATGGCTCGCGTCAACTTGTCGATACTGCTCACGTTCTTGGTTCCAGCGTTTTCGCACGGCCTCCGCAACAGCATTCGGCCGGCGGAGAAGAGGCCTCGCCGTTCTTCGGATCCGGCACAGGCCCCGAAAGGTTTAGATATTTTACCGTTCTAGCGGGAGGCAAACTGAGCGCGGGCTCACGTGGTCGAAGCCTGTCTCGAATCCCGGCGACGATGCTCGGCCTCTGCCAATTCGCTCGCAACCGCCCTTCGGAGCGGCAGGCTGCGAGTCCGCAAGGTGTGGAACTGGGGATTCGACCTCTATGAGGCCGCCTCAATCACGGCTCCTGCACGAGAATGCGTCCGCTTGCCGCCGAGCCTGGCTTGCTTGGTGCCAGATATGCGGTGTAGTTCCAGCCCTCGGGCCGGACGTACTCGCCGTCTTCGCGCGTGGACTCGATGTCAGCCTTCAGGCGAGCGGTGTTGGCCGGATCGAGAAACGGATCCTCGGTCTCCACGCGCCATTGCTGGAGTCTGGCCTTCAGGCGCTCGAAAGTGCCGCGGTGTGCGGGGTCCGATGCGAGGTTCTCGAACTCATCCGGATCGGCGGCCAGGTCGTACAACTCGTACTCCGGCGGTTTAGCCATGGTCTGGTATGCCATGCGCACTCGTTGCGGGGCACCGCTGGCCACTTGGCGCAGTTCCGCCTCGCCGAAGAATCTGCCGAGGGTGAAGGCATGGCCGGGGTTGACCGTGTTCGGCATGAGGTTACGGATCAACTTGTACCGTCGGTCCCGGACGGTGCGTTGCGGGTAGTAGTTGTGGTTCGAATGCAAGTGGTATTCGGTGAATAGATACTCCCGCCACGGAGGGGACTGTCCGGCCACGAGCGGGTTCAGAGACCGGCCCGCCAGCCCCGCAACCTCCCCGGCGGCGGCCGCTTCCAGAAATGTCGGCATCAGGTCGAGCGTCGAGACCAGCTCCTCGCGGACTTGGCCGGACTGTTGGAGGCCCGGCCACCGCATGATCAGGGGAATCCGCACCCCGCCCTCGTAGGAGGTTCTCTTGCCTCGCAGCAGGTCTGCCCCGTGATCGCCGAGATAGACGACGAGGGTATTGTCGTATTTGCCCGAATCGATCAAAGCCTGCAGCAGGCCCCCGACATACGTGTCCAGTCTGTTCATCGAGTTGTAGTAGTTGGCCGTTTGCTTGCGCAGCTCGGGCGAGTCGAGTCCCATGTACTCCAAGGGTTCGACGTCCGCCGCTCGCAGCGGCCGTTCTGGGATGCCGTCGACCTGCGTCAAGAACGGCCGGTGAGCGTCGGGGTAGTTGACCGACAGGAAGAAAGGCTGCTCGGCCTGCCCCATGAACTCGGCCGCGAACGCAGCGTAGCGCCCCATGTCCTCGCGCTGGAAGTTGGCTGAAGGGATCTTGGCGAAATCGAAAGGGAACGCCTCGGGAGGATTGACATGCAGCTTGCCGATGATGCCAGTGCGGTAACCGGCCTCCTTCAGGCTACGCACGATGTTGGGCGTGTCGCCGCGATAAAGGCCGAACTTCCACGTGGCTAGTCCGATCTGGCCGTTCTGGTGGGGATACAGTCCTGTCAGGAAGGCCGCCCGGGACTGGCTGCAGCCAGCCTGCGGCACATACGCATTCTGGAAGAGCACGCCGCCGGCTGCCAGCGCGTCCAGATTCGGCGTCGACACGTACGGCGCGCCGTACGCGCCGATTTCCGGTCCGTTGTCTTCGGAGACGATCAGGAGGATGTTGGGCCTGGTGCCGAACCCCGAGTCTCCGACCTGGCTTGGAATCGAGCAACTCGCCAGCGAGACGAGAGCAACTGTTGCGGCTCGAGCACGAAAGGTCATTTCTGCATGCTCCAATCAGACGGCGCTTGCCAGCCCTCTGGCGCGGACAGCGGCATGGCCATCGCGTCCTTGGGCTTGAGCTGGCGGAAGCGTACCGCTCGCGCGAGCAGTTCAGCCAATATATCGGGATGAGACTCACTTACGTCCGTGGCTTCGAACGGGTCGACCGAGATCCGATACAACTCCAGTTTCGCGTTTGCCCGGGGATTCTCGGCCCGATCTAGGTTCGGCCCTTCGCGGACCAACTTCCAATTGCTCGTGACGACAGCGTTGCGCTCGCGGCGCTCGGCGTCGGGTGCCGCGCCATTGCCCGGAATCGTCTGGCCGTTGAAGTACGAGTGGAATTCGAAGTCACCGCGACCGCTAGTGTCGCCGCGCAAAGCCTCGATCACGTCCTTTCCGTCCAAGCGTCCGTCGTGGCGCGCTTTGACCCCGGCGATGCCCATTAGGGTAGGGAAGATATCCAGTACCGAGACGGGCGTGTCAACCTTGCGGCCGCCCTGTATGCCCCCGGCTGGCCACCGGGCGGCCGCGGCGACTCGGATACCACCCTCGTAGACCGTGTGCTTGCGCCCGCGCAAGGGTTCGTTGCTGGAGCCTGCCGGCGGCACTCCGCCGTTGTCGCTGAAGAACAGCAGCAGGGTGTCGTCCAACGTCCCCCTGGCTTCCAAGGCCTCCAGAATCGCGCCAATCTGATCGTCCATGCAGGCGGTCATGGCAGCCTTGACGCGCCTGTTCTCGGGACTGATTCCGGCGTTCGCCTCGAGATATGCGGTTGTAGCGTGATTCGGACTGTGGATCGCGTTGAACGGAACGTACAGGAACAATGGCTGGTCTGCCGGGCTCTCGCGAATGAAGCGGACGGCGTGCCGTCCGATGAGCTCGGTGCTGTAGCCCTCTTCTCGGCTCAGCGCAAAATCGCGGTGCCAGTCAAGCACTCCGAGGCGCGTGTGCTCGAAGTAGTCGATCGAGCCTCCGTAGTGACCCACGAACTCAGTGAAGCCCTGTTCGAGCGGGTGAAATCGCACTGAATCGCCGAGATGCCACTTGCCGAAGACACCCCTGCGCTGGTAGCCCGCTCGACCCAGCGCTTCCGGCACTGTTTCTTCCGCGGGGGGTACGCCCAGATCGGTCCACGGTTTGATGGTCACCCGTTGCAGCCCGTAGCGGATGGGGTAGCGGCCAGTCAGCAGGGCCACTCTTGTGGGCGAGCAGACCGGAGCCGCATAGAACCGCGTCAGCTCAACACCCTCGGCGGCGATGCGGTCGATGTTGGGGGTAGGGAAGCCAGCTCCGTGAAAGCCTACATCCTTCCAGCCGAGATCGTCCGCAAGAACGATCACGATGTCCGGCAGGGACGTCGGCTCGCGGTCTGACATGCAGGCGACGCTTGCGCATGCCAGCGTGACACAAGCGATCCTTCCAATGCAGGAGATCGATCTCTGGCTGCAGCCCATGCTTACGCCCTCATCTCGCGATTCCGGCAGATGTCGCTGCCGCAACCAAGACCCATGCTATTCCCCGACCCGGTCATCGCGCCACCGGTGTGTCGGTGACCGAGCCTGCTATCGCACAGGCTCGACCTCGACCAGCACCTGCTCGGGTCCTCGCAGCACCTCTTGCTTCCGGGCCCTCGGCTCTGCGGCCAAGCGCATTGAAGGATAGCGTTCTAGCAGGGCTGAGAACGCGATCTTGGCTTCCATGACAGCTAGTGGAGCGCCGAGGCAATAGTGGATTCCGCGCCCGAAGGAGAGGTGGCTTGTGTGTTGCCGTCCGATGTCTAGCCGATCGGGATCAGGAAAGGCTTCGGGGTCACGGTTCGCGGCTCCGATCGCGCTGATGACGACGTGTCCGGGTCGGATTTCGCGACCTCCAATCTCGACTGGGCTGGTGCACAGCCGCCCGTCCAGTTGTACCGGGGCGTCGTAACGCAGGAACTCCTGGATGGCCGAGTCGAGCATTTCTGGATGGTCTCGCAAGCGCTGCATCTGCTCGGGATGCCGCAGCAGGGCGAGGGTGCCGTTGCCGATCAGGTTGCGCGTGGTCTCGTTACCCGCCACGAGCAACAGGGTGAGCGTGTTGAGCAATTCCCTGTGGGTCAACTTCTCGCCTTCTTCCTCGGCCGCTATGAGGGCACTGATCATGTCGTGTTGGGGTTTGCGGCGTCGCAGCTCTATGATTTCCTCAAAGTAGTCCTGTAGCGCTATGGTGTTGCGCCGCATGTACTCGATCTGCTTTGCGGTAAGGATCGGCTCAACGCTCAGCGCGATTCCGTTCGACCACTCTTCGAAACGGTCCATGTCCTCGGGCGGGACTCCCAGCATCTCAGCGATGACCGTGATGGGCAGCGGGTAAGCAAACTCGCCGATCAAGTCAAAGCGTTCCTGGCCGGCCAGTGAGTCAAGGAGCCTTCCCACCAAGCGTTCGATTCTAGGGCGGAGATTTGCCACAGCGGCGGGTGTGAACGCCTTGGAAACTAGCCCGCGCAGCCTCGTGTGGTCGGGCGGATCGCTATCGAGCAGGCTTTCCAGGCGCTCGTCCAACACCCGTGTGCGATTCGAGAATGCCTGATGGTTGCGCAACACCGCATCGACATCGCGATAGCGCGTGAGGAGCCAGCCGTCGATGATCCGTGTGCGATGCACCGGATCTCTCGTGCGCATCCTCTCGTAAAACCCATACGGGTCGACCTGCATTTGGGCCGAGATCGGGTTGAAGCCGCTGCCCGACTCCAATCGCTCCCATGCCAGCTTCGCTGCGAACCCCAAGGGTTCGATCAGTTGTCTTAGGGACCGCGAGAGAGCATTCATGGATTGACCATCCCGCAACCGGCCAGACGCTCCACTCAGAAGGCCGGCCTGCAGGCCAAACAGTATTCTACGAGTGCAGCGGTAGCGCCGGTTTCTCCGCCGCTTGTTGCCGAGACCTCAGCCAAGTTGGGTGGGTGGGTTCTTAAAATCATATGGGCTCGACCGCCCGCAGCATGATGACGAATTTCGAAGTCCAGACTTTGGCCGGGCGACAACTTCGCGACTACGATGCCCGGAAGCCAGGCATGGCGTTCGCCGAGCCGACATTCCACGTAGCTCTCGATGATGCGTACCGTGTGCAGATCGAGACTGCCCAGCTGAGGGTCCTGCGAGGAGAGACCGTCGCAGGATACAAGATCGGTTGCGTGAGCGCGGCTGTTCGGCGGCAGCTTGGGACTGAGCACGCGGTATTCGGGCACCTGTTTGCAGGCGAAATCCGCACCAGTCCGGCGGCACTCAGCGCCGACGAGTTCTGCTGCCTTGCCATAGAAGGCGAGTTAGCGTTGACGTTGGACGCCGATATCGACGACGTCGCACAGCTACGCGAAGATCCGGCGCGGTTTGTGGGCTCGGCGTTTCCAGTGATCGAACTGCACCACTACATCTTCCGCGGGCCCAATCCGTCGGCTGCCGAGGTGGTCGCGAACAATGCGCTTCAGGCGGGCATTGTCGTGCCGGAGGCTCGGGCGACAGCGGGTACTGCCGATCCGCTCCACATTAAGGTGACGATCAGCGATCGGGTCGAAGAGACGGCAACGGTGGATCCGCTGGAAACGGTCCATGAACTCGCCAGCCGACTAGCGGTGTTCGGAATCAAACCTAGAGCGGGCGAAATCCTGCTGACGGGTTCGCCCCTGCCGCTCTATCCCGTCGGCCAAGGCGACCACATCCGGGTGGAGTGCCCTGGCGTTGCCTCGGTCGCGGCTGCAGTCACCTAAAGGCGTTTGCGAGTGATCCTGATTCCGGAGGATCGTATGCCAGCCCCGGCGTGGCACACTTGTACAGAGTTCGCGATCCAGCCCAGTGACGCTTGGAGAAAGGCAGCATGCACACAGCCAAGATTGTCTACTGGGAGGAAGAGGGCTCTTGGATCGGCTATCTCGAGGAGTTTCCTGACTACCGGACCCAGGGACAGACACTAGAAGACCTCGAATCCCACCTTTGCGATCTGTATAAGGACCTCACGAGCGACGAGTTGCCAGGAATCCGTAGAGTGGCCGATATCGCTGTCGCGTGAAACGAACAGCGCTTGTCAGTGAGCCCGGAGGGGCTGGTTGCGTGCCGGTCCGGCACGTAGCCAAACATGATTGGTACCGCAATCTGGGGACGGCTGTGGGCTAGCCCGAACCGTGCCATCTCGAGATCATAGACCGCCTTGCCCAGCACATTCTCGCGAAGCCGGATTGTCGCTAGCCGGGGAGGGGCGGCGTAGGAGAAACTCCCAGAACGGAGATACGCGGCACTGCGTTAGTAGTCGAGGAGATAGTTGAACTTGATGAAGAACGCATGTGTCTCGAGCCGCCGTTCGACGCTGTGGGGGTCGATGTAGTCGCGCATCAGCATCCCTGTGTTATAAACCACGAACAGCCCCGTGGCGGAGGTGGACAGCAGCCCCAAGCGAAGGTTGTGCGACATCTGGTTCGTCCGATTGCTGTACTGGCTCAGAGTCTGGAAGTAGCTCTTGGTGCTGATCGACCAGTTAAACCGCAGGCTGGCCAGATCCGTGTTGAAGGCCCCGACGGGGAGATCGATCATGTTCCGGGCCCAAGTGAGCGTCCAAGTCAGGTTCTGCCCCTTGCGCACACCTCCCGTCAGGCTGAAAGCGGTGATGTCGCCAGAGTAAAAGTTGCCTTTCGCAACGCTACCGCCCCCGAAGGCGACCGCGCTGGGATCGCTCTGGAAGTTCGCTATGGTCTCGCCGAACTGATACGCCCCCTCCGGCACCTTGATGCCCGGGAAGACGGCGAACGGACGCCGCAGCAGTTCGAAGTTGCGATTGTAGGCCAGGCCCAGCCGTCCGCCGTTCTGGAGCCGCGAGTCGAAGTGGTAGTGTTCAAAGCCGGACTCTTTCTCATTCGTTCCCAGCGTGTACCAATTCTGGATGAACGCATGCGGTTCTATCGTGCGCCAAGCACCTTTCTTTGGATAGTAAGTATAGCGATATGAAGCACTTGGCTTGCGAAACCTCACGCGACGAACAAATCCAACTTCGGGGTTGAAATTCTCCCCCACCTCCAAGTAGCTGACGCTGACCCGGTGTGTCGCGTCGTCGTAGTCAAAGCGGCTGGAATAGGCATGCGAGCTGCCTTCCAATCCGGGAGACTGGGTTCCGGCGACGTAGTTGAACCAGTTGCCGAACTTGCCGATGCCGATGTTGGCGTCCGCTCCGAAGGTCCGGTTGTACCCCCGGGGTCCTTCGAAGCTTCCTGCCGTCTGTCGGTTCACCGCGATGACTCCGATGGAACTGCGATTGGGCAACTCGCGGCTGACCCGCCCGACGGCGTAGTTGTTTGCCGGAGCGCGACCCTCGACGTCCCGGGTCTGCATGTTCAACAGACCGACTTGGTACTTGCCCATCTTGCCGCTCATCCGCGCGCCTGCGTCGATGGGCACTTGCTGGCGGTTCTCGTCCAGTCCGATCCGCCGGGAGAAGAAGATCTCGACCTCGCGGGGAGTGCCGAACTCGAAGAAGCCCGAGTTCTCGAGGAAAAAGGGCCGCTTCTCGGGGAAGAACAGATCAAAGCGGGTCAGGTTGATCTGCACGTCATCGACTTCGACCTGGGCAAAATCCGTATTGATCGTGCCATCCAGGGTTAAGCCGGGCGTGAGGCTGTACTTGAGGTCAAGACCCCCGTTGAACTTGCGCTCGGTGCGGCCCTCGTCCAAGCGGAAGTCTTGCGAGAAACCGCTGATCACGTAGGGCAGGAGCTTGAGGTTGCGATGGGATCTGGCCTCGATTCCGTGCAACTTGCCGGCAATCTCGATCTGGGTGAACTCGAATGCCCGTGACACCGGTGACCAGAACGAGAGTTCGTTGCGCCGGCGGATGTTGCGCGAGATGTTCAGGCCCCAGGTCTGATCCGTGCCGGGGCGGTAGCGCAGGGTCCGGAAGGGGATGGCGATCTCGCTCTCCCAGCCGCGCTCGGTGACTTGCGAGCGAACCTTCCACGCCGCATCCCAGTTGAGATTGAACGCCGCGGCTCCGGCCCGCTGGGCTCCTCCCCCGCCGGCACCGCCGGCTCTGGCGGGGCCTCCGGCGGAGCCCCGCGTCTGGCCGGCCTTGGTCACCTGGGCGTCGAACTCGATCCCGGTCGGACTGGTGCCGAACACAAAGGCGTTCTGCCCGTCGTTGTAGGAATCGATCAAGATCTGAATCGAGTCCGTGTCGATCAGACTGCCGTCGCGCCGGTTCTGCGTGACGACGATGTTCTCGGGTTCCCGGTCGAAGCAAATGATTCCGAAGTAGAGATTGGAATCGTCGAACGCAATGCGCACTTCCGTGCGTTCAGTGGACAGCGCACCCTCGTCGGGGTTTTGCTGGATGAACCCAGTGGCCGGAGCTATTGCGTCCCACAGCGCTTCGTCGACCAGACCATTGATCTCCGGCGCCTGCTCTACCCGCGCCGCCCCAATGGCCGGTATCTCGGCGGGCACGTCTTCAGCTACTGCCGGGTATATGCCTAGGACGGTGGCGAGAACTGTGCAGCTCTTCAATATCCCGCCCAAAATCTGCTGGCGGTCGGTCTGGAAAGAGCGGAGTCGCACAATGCAGGGATTCCCAATCGTCGCACAGACAGTCAGATTCGTCGTAGGCGATTCCTGGCGTTCACGGTCCGAGATCATGCATCATCGGCCGTCCTGGGGCCCATTCAATGTGTTGTTCGCCGTGTCTTCCTTCGAGCGCAACTACCTGTCGAAGTGGCGTGCTAGGAATTCGACCAATACGCGCGTGGTCTCGTCCCCGTCGACGCCTAGGTAGGTGTCCAGCGGAGAATGCGCCCGCCCCTCGCCTTCATGGACGACGGATTCGATCCCAGCCTCGCGGAATCGCGCTTGCAACGGCAGCACTTGTTCGTGCATTGTCGGGCGCCCGGAAGAGACGAGCAACAGGAACGCCGGGATGCCTTTGTCCGCTTCGACGTGGTGCCAGGGCGAAACCGGCATCCAAGCTTCGCGGTCGGCACCGAACGCATTGGTGTGGGCAGCCAGGGCCTGCTTCATCTGCAGCGGAACGTTGTACATCGCGGTGTCGATCGCAACGACGCTGTTGAGATCCGCCAACGCAGCTCCGGCCGCCTCCATGAATGCTTCGTTGGTGCCGACCGCCGATACCAAGTGCGCTCCGGCTGAATGGCCAACCAGCGCAATGCGCGAACCGTCCCCGCCATACTTGGCGGCATGGCGCTTGAGCCATGCCGCGGCGGTAGCTACGTCCTGCGCCATCTCGGCCAGGCTTGCGGCCGGCCGGAAGCGGTAATTCATCGACGCGAACAAGTATCCCTCCGGCACCAAGGCCGCCGGTTTGAACAGTGCCCGCGCCTTGTCACCGCGCACCCACGATCCGCCGTGCACGTAGAGGACCACCGGCGCGTTGGTCAATCCCTCCCGAAGGTATAGATCCAAGCTTTGGCGCTGCGGATCGACCCCCGGCTTGCTGTCGTAGCCAACGTCGGCGATGCGAATGACACCCCGCTCTTCGCGCACTTCCCGCGAGTCCCGCAGAGCGCGACGGTAATTCAATCCACCGTCCGATGTGTCATATGAGCGCAGCGTTGAATTGGGCCAGTAGCCGAACGGCTCCATGCCGCGCGCGGCGTGGCTCGCAGCGATCCGCTCGCGCTGGCGAGTCACGGCCGGCTCGGGATCTGCGGGTTGGGCTAGGAAGCGCGCCAAGAAGCGAAACCGATCATGGGAGCGCTCCATGATCGTGCTGCCGGTATGGTCCGCCCAGCGGACGAGCCGGAACTCGTGGCGGAGGCGGTGCCGCCACAGCATGCGGTGCAAGAAGTCGACTCCCTCCATGTTGCCCAAGAAGTCCTCGTCGCCCACTTCGATGTAGATTGCCGAGTCGCGCAGCCGCTCTGGCGCGTTTTGCACGATGGATGCGGGGTTTTCCTGCTGGAAGCGTTCGGGGTCGAACGGGTCTCCGAACAGCGCGGCGATGCGACCGGGCGTGCGGATCTTGTTGCGGTCCGGAACTGCGTCCCAAGTCAGGCCCGGCCATGCGCCGGGCTCCATGGCAGCCAAGGCCCCGAACGTCTCCGGGTACTTGAAGCCAAGCCGCAGGCTGCCGAAGCCCCCCATCGAGATGCCGGTCACCATCGTGGACTTGCGAGCCGTACTGGCTCGGAAAGTGTCTCGCAGGTGCGGCAAGAACTCGGTCATGATGAACGACTCCCAGCGGTTCTCGCCGTCATAGCTGTCCATGTAGATTGAGCCGGTCGCCACCGATGGCACCGCCACGATCATGTCGGGCAGTTCCTTGGCGCCCCACATGGCTTGGATCTGGGGTTGGAACCGCGCTAGCTGCTCGCGGTTTCCGCTCGCGCTATGGAGCATCAGCAAAAGTGGTAGCTCGCTGCCGTTGCGGTCATAGCTGTCCGGCAGCAGCACGGCGTATTCGACAGCGCCTGCCTCGACTAGCTTGGTCTGCAGCGATTCTCTGATGATTTCCGCACTTTGCAGCGGTGCCGTTGAGCATAAGCAGACGGCAGTGAGCGCCGTAGCGAATCGAACTCTCATTGAAGCGTGGCCCTCCATTCAAGACCTTGCGCAGCGCAAGGGAATACAAATACTCGCACAGCCGGCTGCGACTAGCGGGGCTCGCCGTAGCGATGCCCTCGAGTCCGGCCACTGCGGAGCTTGCGTTGCCAATCAGCAGGTGTTCTATTCATGAGTGCGGAAGCTTCTATGCATACGACAACTCTGCGCGAGGTCGGCGGTTCCGTCATGCTCGCTGTTCCCCCGGCCATTCTCGACCTGCTGAGCCTCGCGGTCGGGGCCAAGGTGGACATCGGAGTGGAGAACGGTCGCATGGTTGTGGAGCCCAGAAAGCGCCCCACATACACGCTAGATGAGCTTCTGGCACAGTGTCAGGAGACTGACACTCCCTCCGCCGAAGATCGCGCTTGGCTTGATGCTAAGCCAGTCGGCAGAGAGCGTCTGTAGTGAAACGAGGCAACAGCTGGCTCGTCAGCCTAACCCCGCGTCCGGCCACGAACAGCAGGGCGCTCGTCCGGTCTTGGTCGTGTCCCGGGCAGCGTTCAACGAGCTGACCGGCACGCCGATCGTTCTGCCGATCACTACGGGCGGGAGCTTTGCGGATCGGCACGGATTCGCAGTATCGCTCGATAATGCGGGTATTGAAACGAAGGGTGTAATCCGCTGCGACCAGCCTCGTGCCTTGCATCTCGAAGCCCGGAATGGGAGGCACATCGACACCGTCCCCCAGAACATCGTGAACGAAGTGATTGCGCGATTCGTCACATTGTTCGAATAGGTAGCACCGCCCAGCATTGCCTAGCTTCAGACGCCGCGCGTAGGCTTGGATGCGCTCGTTCCGCGAGCGCCGTCCAGCCCTAGCTTCTAGTTCCGATTCTTGGAATGCCCTACGCCACACTCCGGCACCCCCTCCGAGATCTTCGGTGCGATGCAGGTGGCAGCTCTCCGGCAGTGCCCACGGCCCGCGGCGCGCTCGCCCGCGGGGGCCGAGCCCTGTGAGAACCCGAAATCGGAATTGCTACCGGAGTCCGAACAGATCCGGTCGAACTCGCTCGTAGGTGAAGCGATTCGGATTCACGGCTGTGAGCCCGGGTGTGTCGACCTCGATGATCGTGCCGGCAATTGGCTCGTATGCAGCTCGAAACGCAACTGCGGCCTTCACCACCAGGATCTTCTGGCGCTCCGGTACGATTCCGGCGCTGGTGAGCTGGCCCAAGCTAAAGGGAGTGTGCCTCTTGCTGTTGAGCAGCACCACATTCGGGAGATCCGCGGTGGAGCCTTGCGCATGGATCACGACGGTGAGGCCCTGATCAAGATATCGGCGCCCCCCGTGGCGAATCGCGGTCTCGACGTACTGACCGTCGTAAATGAGCTTGACTTCGCCCCTTATCCGAACCGGCGGCCCGTGGAGGTCGTCGCTCTTGCCTCCGACCATTCGGTCGAAGTCCCCGCCGATCCCGATCTCCGTCGCGTACCGAACCGCGTCGGGATCGAACATTGCGGACACGTATCCGCGCGCGCCTTGATTGACGAGTTCCTCGAGAACCGCGGTGCTGTCGCCGGCGGACCCGCCCCCTATGTTGTCGCCCATTTCCACAAGGACTACGGGCGTGTTGGGCTCGGCGATTGCTTGCTTGACCGCTTCGGCAGCATCCGGCAGGTTCAACTTCATCACCTTCCGGTGCTCCCACATCATGTCAGCCAGTCTCTTTGCTTCTGCCTGTGCCAAGTCGGGATCACCGTCAGCGACGACGACGACACTCGGGCCCATGTGGGGAACGTCGGCGTACTGGTAGCCCACCGGGACGCTGACCGCTAGGATGCGAGGATTCTCCTGCTCGAGGCGCCGGGCCTCCTGCACGAGCGGAAGCATCGGTTCGCGGTTGGTGTTATGGAACAGGATGTTATAGAGCAGTGGCGGCTTCTCAATCGCCTGCGCCGGCCGGACGCCTTCGTTGACGATCTTCGCCATGATCTCCGCTGCGTGCATGCCACGCTCGCGCTGATCCACGTGAGGAACTTCCTTGTACAGCACCAACGCTGTCGACAGCTCGATTTCCGAAGGCGCAACGTTAGCGTGGGCATCGTGGGTGACGACTATCGGCAGATCATTCCCGAGTGCCAGACGCAAGCGGCGCAACACTTCCGCATCCCCATCGGGATGGCTCTCGACGACCATAGCTCCGTGCAACGCCAGAAGGAGCCCGTCGAGGGGCCCGGCCCGCCTTAGGCGCTCGATGAGCTCGGATGTCAACGTGTCGAACGCGCGATCGGTGACCGGTCCAGCCGGAGTTGCATTTCCGACGACGGTGAACACCAAGTCCAAGCCGAGCGCCTGGGCTCCCTCGATGTAGCCGCCGATCTCGTGCTGCGAATCAACGTACTCGTCTCGGATCTCGGGTCCGCGACGAAGCGACCTCCCGCGAAAATCATCGAGGTCCGTGAGGTCGGACGAGAAGGTGTTGGATTCGTGCAGAATTCCGCCGACGGCAATGCGTGGTTCCATGGTTTGGCCAATAAGCGAAACGGTACCTGCGACCAACGCGAGCCACGCCCTAGCCGCGATTCGCCAGTATTCTTGTGTCATGCCCGTGCCGTCGACGCCAGACGCCACCCGCAAGGGGCTGCTTCCTGGCAAGGTGCAGCCGTAATCCGATCGTCCATGTTGTCCCGCTTCATCATGCCCAGCGAGGGCGTCTCGGTGTCTCTGGCGACATTCGTCAAGCGTGTTCTCACCCCACGATTCTAGGGGATTCGCCGACTTCAGGGCAGGTTACAACTCGGGACCTAGCGGCGGGCCCGTAGCCGTCAATGCCCTAGTCTTCGCCGACGGACCGCGCCTCCGAACCCGACATTGCGACTCGTGGCACTGGGCTGCATCGCCAGCGTGCGCGAGGACGAGTTGGGCAGGCATTGGCCGGCTCGACTCCCGAACCACATGAATCACCGGGCGCTCGGCAAGATAGCTACCGCGGGCCCGAACTCAACATGGCGGTCCAGCGGAAACGCTGGCTGGGCGCGCAGTCGATGGTCACGCGAGGACAGGTCCGCGCTCTTGGCGCCTAGACCGTCGAAGCTAGTGATTTCGCGTACGCTTCCGACCACAGCGAAGCGCCACGGGACCACGGATGTAGTTGAAGAACGACCTGCTCGAACCAGCTGTAGTGCCGGGTAGATTCCTCTGCCACGGCGGCGGAAGAGCGATTAGTACGGCCTGATGCGCTCTGGCAGCGGGTCGCGAGTGCTGATGGCCCTGCGGATGAGCCGGACGCGCAGCTCGTCGCGCAGGCTCGCATGTTCCGGCGATTGGGCCACATTGCGCAGCTCGTGCGGGTCGGTCGAGTAATCAAACAGCACCTCTTCGCCATCAGCGTCGATCCAGTACTTGGCGGACTGCGTACGGACCATGCGATTGGTCATCGCTTGCATGTAGATCAGATCCCGTCCAGAACCGCCCCGCATAACTGGCGTCAGGGACATGCCCTGGTTGCCCTTGGGCAGCTCGAGGCCGAGCATTTCAAGCAGCGTCGGCATCACATCGACGATCTCCACGAGCTCGTCTGACGCCACATTGGTGGGCACGCCCGGCCCGCGAAAGATGAGCGGGATCCGCAATGCGCCATCGTAGGGCCGAGCGCTCTTGTTGTAGAGATTGTGGTCTCCGAGGTAGTCCCCGTGGTCGCTGGTGAGGACGAACAGCGTGCGGTCGGCGATCCCGGCCTGCTCGACGGCGTCAATGATGCGGCCGATGTTTTCGTCGAGGTGCGACACCATCGCGTAGAAGTACTTGCGATATGAGTCCCAAGTGGCTTCTGGCGTTTCCAGCAGCGCTGTCATGGAACGCGCCAGGTTTGGCGGCAGGAACGAGACCTCGTCCTCGGAATAGCGGCGCGGGGGAAGCTCGCGACCTTCATACAGAGCGAGCGCCGAGGCCGGGGCGTTCAACGGCGGGTGCGGCGCGTAGAAGCCTGCATGCACGAAGAACGGCCGCCCCGGGTGACGCTGGAGCGTGTCCTCGATGAACGTGAGGGTCTCTGTGGCTACCCACGAGGAGTGCGTGGTTCTGTCTTCGCCTTCGAAGACGTAGTGCTCGAATTGGAGTCGGTCTCCCGGCATGGTAATGCGTGCCTTCTCGCGGACATCCTCGCCTTGGGCCCAGAGCCACCGACCGTAATCATCGTCGTAGCAGCCCGGCTCGTCTGATATCCGCATCTGATGGAAGCCGTAGGGCGGGTGCGGCTCCCGGTGGTCGCGGTCCTTGTGCGGCAGGAAGTGCAGCTTGCCCATCTGGCCGGTGTAGTATCCGGCTTCCCGCAACACGTGCGTGAGCGTCACCTCGTCCTGAGGCATCTTGATGCCGTTGTTGATCACGCCGTGGGCGTGCGGATACCTCCCGGTCATCAGCGAGGCACGGTTGGGGGCGCAAGCGACGCCGACCGTGAAGTGCGACCGAAACGTCACGCCCTCTCGTGCCAAGCGGTCCATATGAGGGGTCAGGATGGCGTCGTTCCCGTTGGCCGCCACATGGTCCCAGCGGAGATGGTCGCCCGTAATGAGCACGATATTCGGAAAATCGTCCATCTTGATGCCGGGATCTGGCGGGAAGTACTCGGCCTGAGCCTGCCCCGGCTGGGGCAGCAGCAAGCAGCAGCACAGGGCGATCGAGGCAACCCAGGCCGCACGCGGTGTGGACTGCCACGGATTCCCGTCTGGTGCCGTGCGATGGGGGCGAGTAGGTGTCGGTGAGGCGAGGGGGCGTTGCATCGCAGCTATGATATCGGACGGTCCGGCCACGACGGGTCGGCATGGCCGGCCCTTTCCGTCGCCAGCCGGTGAGAGTGCGGAGGGATTGAGATGAGAGTGAAGTGGGATTTATCGGGTTCGGATTGTTGTGTGCCGCGAAGCTGTTTCGGCAAGGCGGGGCTCGGTGCGCTGTGCGCCATCGGCGTGCTGCTCGCGACTGCGCCCGGCTGCCAGCCGGCGGTCGAAGGCCCGCCACCCCCCAACGTGATCGTGGTAGTGGCGGACGACCTCGGCTATGGCGACATCAGCGCCAACGGCTCCGAGATCATCCACACGCCGCACATCGACGCGATGGCCGAGATGGGCGTGCGCCTTACGGACGGCTATGTTTCTGCAGCGGTGTGCAGCCCGACGAGGGCAGGCCTGTTTTCAGGTCGCGTGCAGAGCCGGTTCGGTTATGAATACAACCCGACTGCCAACTACGCTCGCGGTCCCGACGCCGAGCTTGGTCTGCCGCTGGACCAGCGGACGCTCGGCGATCTCATGCGTGGCGCGGGATATTCCACCGGCTTGGTCGGCAAGTGGCACTTGGGCGCGCTGGATCAATATCACCCGCTGAATCGGGGCTTCGACGAGTTCTTCGGAATTCTAGGCGGCGGCACCAGCTACATCGACTCGGCCAAGGAAGGCGTGCATTCTTGGCCCGGGGCGGTTTCCGGTGACCGCACGAGCCCGCACAACGCCCGCGAGATCTTGGACGGATTCGAGGTCGTCAAGGTGGAGGAGTACCTGACCGACGTCTTCGCCGAGCGGGCGGTCGACTTCATCGAGCGTCACGCGGACGAGCGGTTCTTTCTGATGGTGACGCCGAACGCTCCGCATACGCCGATTCAGGCTACCGAGGAATATGTCAGCCGATTCCCGCACATCGAGGGCGAGGGGGCGCGGATTTTCGCCGGAATGGTGGCCTCGGTGGACGACATGGTTGGCGATATCGTCGCGACCCTGAAAAACCATGACCTTGAGCAAGACACGCTGATGGTGTTTCTCTCCGACAACGGCTGCATCAACTACGCGCGGGACGTTATCTGTACGAACGCGCCGCTTAGCGGAGCGAAGCGCTACCACTTGGAGGGCGGCGTGCGCGTGCCGTTCATCGTCAAGTGGCCCGCCGGGCTGCCGCGGGGTGCAGTCTACGAGCAGCCGGCGATCTCGCTGGACCTGTACGCCACCTTCGCGGCCGCAGCGGGAATCGGCTCCGACCAGCCCGAGAGCCCCGACAGCGTGAACCTGTTGCCGTACTTGCGCGGTGAGGTCGACGGCGCTCCGCACGAGTTTCTGTTCTGGAGGTCTGCCCCAAACATGTCGGTGCGTTGGGGCAAGTGGAAGCTCTGGAAGGTGGATCTGACGGACCTCAATGCAGAGGACTACTCCGGCGGAAGGCTGCTGCCGGAGGTCGACTATCCGCCGGTCTCGCCCCACGGCCAGCTGACGGTGCTGTACGATCTCTCGGCCGATGTCGGCGAGCGGGAGAATCTAGCCGATGCCCATCCTGACATCGTCGCGCGCCTGGAAGCCGAACTCGCCGAGTGGAATGCGCAGCTCGCCGAGCCGCTGTGGACCAGCCGGCGCTCGGCCATCGACGAGCTCGACGGGCGCATGATTCAGCTCTACTTCTGAATCGAGCTCAGGGGATCGGCGTCCCCGTGGCGAGAGGGCTAGTCCCCAGTGCTCGGCTGGTACGCCGGCCGAGGTGCGCCCACCCGACAGATTCGCCGGAACCAGATGCCCAGGTCGTCCAGGATCACGTAGTAGGTCGGCAATACCACCAGCGTCAAGGCGGTGGAGGCGAGCAGTCCGCCCATGACCGTGCGAGCAAGCGGGAAGTAGCTCATGCCCATCAGGTTGGCGTCTCCCCACGCCAGCGGGATCAGGCCCACGATCGTGGTCGCGGCGGTCATGCAGATCGGGCGCAGGCGCTCTTCGCATCCCAGCAGGATCGCCCTGCGACGAGCGATGCCCGTGCGCCTGAGGTTGTTGATGTGATTGATCAGCACGATGCCGTTGTTGACCACGATGCCGATCAGAATGATCAGGCCGACCTGGGCCATCACGTTGAACGGCGTGCCGGTCAGCAGCAGGAACAGCACGATGCCCACAGCCGAGAACGGCAGCGAGAGCATGATGGCGAACGGGTGCAGCAGCGACTCGAACAGCGCGGCCATCACGAAATAGACCATAAGCAGCGCCAGCAGCATGCTGAACGCGAATTCCTCCGCGTCCTTGTTCTGCTGCTGGGTGAAGAAGCCGTAGCTCCATTGGTATCCCGGCGGGTACGGCAGCTCGTCCAGCACCGCCTTGACGGTCTCGCGTCCTTCCTCGATCCGCTGTCCGCGGTAGACCACTTGAATCTCCGTGAAGGTCCGGCGGTTCTCCCGCATGACTCGGCTGGGCACGCGCCCCACGCTCAAGTCGGCCACGTTGCCGAGCAGCACCTGTTCGCCAGAGTCGGATCCGCCCACCACGACCGACTTGAGATGCTCGATGCTCTGCATGTCCGCCGGATCGAGTCCCATCCACAGTTCCATCTCGCCCTCGGGCGTGCGGAAGTTCCGCATGCGTCGCGAGCGCACTGCGATCCCCAGCACCTGGGCGACCGTGCGGGGGGAGACGTTGTACTTGCGCGCTACGTCGCGACGCAGGCGCACGCGCACCTCGTCGCTCGATCCCGATATGTCGGTGTAAACCTCCGTGATTCCTTCCGTCTCGAGCAGCTTCGCTCGGGCCCGCTGCGCGAGCTCCCGCAACACCCCGGGTTCGTCACCGTGGATGTTGGCGCTGATCCAGTTGCGGTCGCCGCCGCCTTCTTGGCCGAGTTCGATCCGCGCGCCCGGGATGACAGGCAGGTCCCTGTTGATGGCTTCGCGTATCTTGCCGATCTCGTCAGGAGAGATCTCGTCCGCGTCGAGGTACGCGCGCGTCCATGCCCAGTTATTGCCGTAGGCGCTCGATGTGGACTCGAGCTTGAAGCGGTCGCTGTTGGAGTGCAGGAAGGCCTCTACCGGGCTGACGAAGTCGCGCTCGATCTTGGCGTAGTGGTAGTTCTCGCTGAACTCGTACGCGATGCGCAGCGAAGATACGGCATTGGCGTCGGGAGAGTTGTTTGGCACGACGTTGGTCAGGGCCCAAATGGCGCCCCCTAGCAGCGTCGGCACGCCGAGCAGGCCGATCGCGTATCTGCGGTCAAGATGCCAGCTCACCATGGAGAGGTAGCGCCGCATGAGAGGTGTGCGACGGCCTGGCTGGCGGCTCGCATTGGACGGGCCCAGCGCGGTTCGCACGCGTCCGGCCAGCGCCTTGAACGCGCCGCCGGCGGGTCTCGACGGGCCGGGCGTCGCGCGCCTTAGCAGCTTCGCCGCTGCCAGCGGGATGAGGGTCAGCGAGATGAATAGCGAGCAAAGCAGCGCGAAGATGATCGAGATGCCCGCATGGCTGAGCATGATCGAGATTTGCGACTCGCTATCGAAGAGCAGCGGCACGAAGATGATCAAGGTCGTGGACGTGGCCGCGATCACGGCGACGCTGACTTCACCTGCGCCGAGCCGAGCGGCGCGCTCGGTCGATTCTCCCTTCTCTAGCCTCTGGAAGATGGACTCCAGCACCACGACGGCGTTGTCGACCAGCATGCCCGCGGCCAGCATCAGGCCCATCATCGACAGGACGTTGAGCGTACTGCCGTTGAAGTAGAGCAGGCCCACGGCGGTGAGCATCGAGAACGGGATTGCGAGGCCGATGGCCAGGCTTGCGTCGAGCCGTCTCAGGAACGCGAACAGCACCACGACCGCCAGCACTGCGCCGATGCAGCCAGCCTTGACCAACTCCCCGAGCCCGTTCTCGATCTCCTCGCCCGAATTGTGCCACCAGCGTGCCGTGAGGCCATCCATGGATGGATCCACGGCCCACTCGTCGAAAGCCGCCATGATCTGGTCGACCACGTCTACGGTATTCGCCTCGGAAGTCTTCTGAATAGCAAGCCCCACCGCATACGTGCCGTTTTGGTGACGGCCGGAATTGCGCGGGCGCTGGTCGAACACCACGTCAGCGACGTCGCTGAGCACCAGATTGTGCCGGCCGACCGGGAAGTTGGCGATCGCATCGACCGAGTCCAGCGCTCCCTTGGAAATGGCCGTGTAGCGCTGGCCGCCCTCGGCGACCCGGCCGAGGGACAGGTTCAGCGCCGAACCGTCCAAGGCCTGGAACAGCTCGGAGATGTCGACGCCGTGACGCTTGATATCGTCAATCCGCAAGTAGACGTCCACCTGCTTGCGGTCCGTGCCCCACAGGACCACCTCTCCGACGCCTGGGATCCGCTCCAGCGGCTTGCGCACCCTGGCATCGAGAAACTCGAAATCGGTGCGCAGGTCCCGATCGGCTGTCAGTGTGCCTTCGAGTATCGGGATGTCGTCGGTCGAGAAATTGTGGATCGTGATCTGGCGCAGATCCTCGGGCAGTGTGCCGCGGATCTGTTCGATCTTCTCCCGAATGGCCGAGCGGAGCAGGGACGTGTCGGCGGCCATGCCGCACCAGATCTGCAGGCGCATGCCGTCGGGCGCCGATGTCGAGTTCATCCGCTGTACGCCGGGCACCGTCGCGACCGCCTCCTCGATGGGCTTGGTGATCGACTCGAGGACTTGGTCCGGCGTGGCGTTGACGTAGCTCGCCATCACGTACATGACGGGGGCGTCCAGCTTCGGCACCAGCATGAGCGGAATGCGGCCGACCGCGATCGCGCCCATGACCACGATCGACAGGAAGATCATGCAGATCGTGACCGGATTGCGGATCGCCATGGTGGCAATGCGCGCTCCGGAGCCGTTGTTCTCGGCAGGTGGCATGGTCTCGGGCATGTCAGGACTGGGGCAGGGGGCTGGGAGCGGGCCTGATGTGGCCGTCCGCGGGCTCGTCCCTGCCATCGTCCCGCGCGGGTGCGAACCGCTTGCGATCGACCAGCTCGTAGACGACCGGGATCACGAACAGAGTGAACGGCGTCGATGTGAGCAGGCCGCCGATCACCGCGACTGCCATGGGCATGCGCACCTCGTCCCCCTCGCCCCAACCGAAGACCAGCGGAAGCAGCCCCAGCAGCGTGGTCAGCGAGGTCATCAGTATCGGGCGCAGGCGAATGCTCCCTGCGCACAGCAGCGCGTCGCGCTTCGACATGCCGTGGGCACGCAGGCGGTTCGTGTAGTCGAGCAGCACGATACCGTTGTTCACGGCGATGCCGGCCAGCACGACCGCGCCCAACAGGACGATTACGCTCAGCGCCACCCCCGTCAGCGCGAGGGTGAACACAACGCCGACCAGGCCCAGCGGGACGGTTAGCAGGATGATGAACGGGTGCAGCAGCGATTCGAACTGCGATGCCATCACGAGATAGACGAGGAACACAGCCAGCGCCAGGGCGAACGCGAGGCTTCGGAACGAGACCTCGAGCTCTTGGTTTTGCCCGCCGATGCCGGCCGTCGCCCCCACGGGCAGGATCGGGCGCAGTTCGGCGAGCATGGCCCGGATCTCGGCAGATGCGCCGCTAAGGTCGCGGCCGCTCAGATTGGCCGTCACGACCGCGGCCCGTTGCGAGCGGATGCGGCGGATCTCCGCTGGACCGCGCCGGACCTCGACCTCGGCCACTTGGCCCAGCCGGATCGGCACGAATGGCGTCCTCGCCCGTCGGTCGGCGGAAGGCTCGCCATCGCTGCGGGGTTCGTCTTCTCGTGGGGTGGATTCCTGTGTCGAAGCGGCGTCGTTCTCAGAGACGCGGCCAGACGGATTTGGCGACCGTCGGGGAGCGCTGTTGATGACCATGCTCTCGATGTCGGAGATTGCGTCGCGATCGGGCTCGTCGACCCGCACCAAGATGTCGATCTGACGGTCGCCCTCGCGGTAGCGCGAAGCCACGTTTCCGCGGATCTTGTTTCGCAGCACGTTAGAGACCTGCTCCTCCCGCAGGCCTAGGCGCTTCAAGCGCCGCCGGTCGAAACGGATCTGGATCTCCGGGCTTCCCAAGCGGGCGGTGGTCTCGACGTCACGCAGCCCTTCGATGCTGGCCATGCGGTCGGCGATCAGGCCGGCTGCGACCCGCTGGTCTTCGATCTCGTAGGCGAAGATCTCCACTTCTACCGGTGTCTTGAAGCTGAATAGGGTGGGGCGCTGGAAGGCCGGCTCGGCCTCGGGAACGTTCACAATGAGCGAGCGGATCTGGCCAATCACCTCTTCTTCGAGGTCGTCGTCCTCGCGGTCGGTGAGCACGACGTGCAGCGTTCCGACATGCTCCTGCAAGTCGCCGCTCGCGAACTGGTTCTCTTGGCTGCCGCCCACGGACGAGAAGACAGCTGCGACACCGGGAATGGCTTGGGCCCCGCTCTCGATCGCTAGCATGGCTGCGTCGGTGGCCTCCAGCGGGCGACCCTCTGGCAGCTCAACCTCGAATGAGAACTCGCCTTGCGATAGCGGCGGAATCAGCTCTCCTCCCAAGAATTGGAGGGTGATCCCGGCCAGCAGCACCGCGCCTAGAACGCCGCCCAAGACGGCCCGCTTGGCGTTGAGCGAGGACTCCAGGAGCTTTTCGTAGCGCGCCTCCAGTACGGCGATTCCCCGGTCGAACCTTGACAGCGGAGGCCCGGCCAAGCGCGACGCCCACGTAGAGGCGGAGCGCAGCGCCGCCCGGAGATCCCCGACAATCACTCGCGGGGCGTCAACAGAGACGAAGGTCAGCGCGTCCGTCCCCCAAGCGGCGAAGCGGTTGGATGGCCGCGCGGAGCGTCTGACCGGCGCGGGCGGCACGCCTAGCTCGCTCGCCGCGCGAAAGCGAGCCGCCAGCAGCATCGGGCTCACGGTCAGTGCGATCCCTAGGGACGCCAGTAGCGAGAACGTGATGGTGAGCGCTTGGTCGCGGAACAACTGGCCGGCGATGCCCTCCACGAAGACGAGCGGGAGAAAGACCGCCACTGTCGTTAGCGTCGAGGCCGTGACCGGCATCGCGACTTCCTTGGTGCCGTTGTAGACGACCTCCGCCAGCGGCTTGCCTGGCTCGCGGTGACGATGCACTGCCTCCAGCACCACGATCGAGTTGTCCACCAGCATGCCGACGCCTAGGGCGACGCCCCCGAGCGACATGATGTTGAGCGTGATGCCGGACTGGTACATCGCCGCGAACGTTGCCATCACCGCGATGGGGATCGAAGCGGCGATGATGGCCGTGCTGCGGCCGTCGCGGAGGAAGACGAACAGGACAAGGGTCGCCAGCAGGCCGCCGACCAAGGCGGCTGAGAGGACGTTGTCGACGCTCTGGGTGATGAAGCGCGCCTGGTCGAAGACCGCCGAAGTCTGCACGCCCTGCGGGAACGTCGGTTCCTTGCCCATCCGCTCGAGCAGGTCCATGACCGCGCGGGAGACCGTCACCGTGTTGGCGTCGCCCTCCTTGTACACGGCCATCTCGACGCTCTCGCTGCCGTTGTAGCGTGCGATGATTTCGCGCTCCTTGGAACCGCGCCACACGCGAGCGACATCACGCAGCAGGATCTTGCGTCCGCCGTCGTCTGCGATCACGATCCCGCGCACGTCGTCAACCGCGCGGAACTCGTTGACCATGCGGACCATGTAGTTCATGTCGAGGTCGTACAGGCTGCCGCTGGCTTGATTGAGGTTCTCTTGCCGCAGGATGTCGGTCACTTGCGTGATCGACAGGCCCAGCTCGGCCACTCGCCGCTCGTCGATCTCGACACGGATCTGCTCTTCGCGGCCGCCGACCACTTTCACGGCGGCGACGCCTTCGACCGCTTCGAGGCGCTTAGAGAACTCCCGGTCCGCAACGTCGCGCAGCCGGGCCAGAGTCAGGCCGCCATGGACCTGGATGCGCAGGATCGGGTCGTTCGCCGGATCGAAACGCAGGATCACCGGGCGCTCGGAGTCCTGCGGGAACTCGATCAGGTCGAGCTTCTCGCGCACGTCCACGCCCGCGATGTCCATGTCGGTGTCCCAGTTGAACTCCAGTACGACCTCGGACTGCCCCGGACGGGAGATCGAGCTGATGCGGTTGAGGCCCCCGACCACGCCCACGGCCTCTTCGACAGGGCGAGTGAGCAGCGCCTCGATCTCTTCGGGCGCGGCGTCCTCGTAGTCTGTCTGGATGGTCAGCGACGGATAGGAGATTTCCGGCAGGAGATTGAGCGCCAGCCGGTCCAGAGAAACATAGCCGAACAGCAGCACCGCCGTGACGGCCATCGAGACCGTGACCGGGCGCCGGATCGCTATACGCGTGATCTGCACTGGCTGGTCCCGCCACCGGACCGGCAGCTGCTAGGCGCCCGCGAGAGCTCGCTAGTTCGCGACCACACGGGTCTTGTCCCCATCCTTGAGCTTGCCCTGGCCGGCGGTCACGACGATCGCGCCGGCATCCAATCCGGCCGTCACCTGAATTGCGGTCTCGTCTTGGTAACCGAGTTCTACGGCAGTGCGCTGGGCCGTGCTGTCGTCCCCGACCAGCACCACGTAGGTCTGCCCGCCTTCTTCAATCACGGACTGCTTCGGGATCAGGATGGCGTCTTCCAAGGTATGCGTTTCGATCTCGACGCGCACGAACGCTCCGGGCCGGAAGCCCGAATTGGGAGGCCTGAACCGCACCGTTACTTTCACCGTGCCGGTCTCCTCATCCACGACCGGGCTGACCCGCTCTACGGCGCCTTCGGCCGACTCGCCGCCGGCACTGCCCAAGCGCAAGGTGGCCTTCTGGCCGGCGCGCACCGAGCGCGAATCGTTCTCTGGCAGGTACACATCGGCGTACAGCGGCGTAAAGGCTCCCAGCTTGAACAGTTTCTCCGCGCTGCGGATCGATTGGCCGAGCTCGACGGTGCGCTCCGTGATCCGCCCGGCGAATGGCGCTGTGATCGCTGTTTGCGAGATCTGTAGCTCGACCTTGCGAATCTCGGACTCGAGCTCGTCCTGTCTGAGGCGGTTCTCGCGCACGGTGGACTCCACGGCCTGGATTTCGTGCTCTAGGTCGTCGATCTCGTGGCGCTGGACCGCGACCTCCGATTCGGCGAGCAGGCCCTCCCGCAGCGCCTCCTCGTTGCGCTCGAGCTCGGTGCGCTTGTTGCTCAGCCGGGTCCGGGTCTGGTCCGTGCGGATTACGGCCGACTCGAGTTGGATCTTGGTCTGGGCCAGCCTCTGTCTAGCGAGTTCTAGGTCGATCTGCAAGTCCCGGTCATCGATCGCGCAGAGCACTTGCCCGGCCTTTACGAAGTCACCCTCTTCGGCCTTTACCGAGGTGACGATTCCGGCCGCTTGCGCTGCCACGGCCACCTCCCGCCGGGCGCGCAGGTTGGCGGTCGATCCGAGCAAGTGCGAGATCGGTCCTCGCATCGCAGTTTCCGCAGAGACGGGCACGGCATCAGCCGAGGCCAGCGCTTTGGAATCGTCTTGGCCGGAATTGTCGGAGCCGTCGTCGGCCAGCCAGCCCTTGGCTGCAAATCCGCCCGCCGTTAGCGCCACGACCGCGAGCAGCGATGCGTAGGTTTTGCCACGAGTGGTCATCTAATCCGTCATTGGCGCTGCTGCGGCCAAAAGGGTGGCCAAGGACACCACTTAGACGCGCCTGCCTTTCTATTGGTTAACCCCGAGCGCCACCCGAAGTTTCAGCTATTGCCACTCCCTTCTTGAGTATGCACCACGGATTCGAGTCACGCTGGAATGGCCACCTAGGCGTGCATGCGCTCCACCGAGCGGCGTTTTCCGCTGAGCAAGGATCCCGCATCGATCCACGAGTTGTACAGGACTGCTCAGACTTGGCCGGACGAGTTGCACCAAGCGATGGTGTGCTGTGACTCACAACCCAATTGGCTGATGCCGGGATAGCATTGTGACGGGGGCTGCACCGATTGCGCCGCCTCGGAAACTCGCCTACTCTGTTCTACTCGAATGAGAGATTGCGGACTACTGCTGTCGGGCGATTCAACGGAAGTGGGAGAAAGGGCAGCTTGCTTGGTATGACCGCATCAAAATGACGATACGTCACGAGTTCGAAGTATTCCAGCACGGGACAGAGTACTTCTACTAACTGTCGTGAGAATCGCTGCTAAGTGACCTCCCCGACTACTCCACTACTGGAGAGAGCTCCCAGAACTCTTGTCATCGGGGAGGAACCTTTGGAATGGGTTCAGCCTAGCACGTAGTCGTTGATCGACTGACTCTCGGAACGGTTGCTGCCGGCCGGAAGCGAGCCGCCGAGCCCCCCCGCCCGAGACCCCGGAAAATGCCAGTCGCCACCGGGGGCCGGCCCCGTCCATGCGAAGGCCCTCGGGGACCTGCCCTCCGCTATGATCTGCGGGTTCCCACAGTCTCCGGCTCAGAGCAGCTCATCTTCCGATTGGAAAGGACTGACCGACCGCAATCCCCGACTGCGGAAGCGGTTTCAGGGGGGCCGCACGCGTCGCCGAGTTTATGATGGGGGCGGGCCGAGGAGGTCCGGCAGGGAACGCGATGTGTGGGCGATTCACCCAAGATGTCGACGGGGGTGAGCTAGTCGATCTGTACGAACTGGATCCCTTTTCTCCGCAAATCGAGCTGCGCCGCCGCTGGAACGGTGCGCCGACGCAGATCTTCGCCATCTGCACGACGGACCTGGACGGACACCGCGAACTGGCCTCCAAGCGCTGGGGCCTAATCCCGGCATGGTCGCGCGACGCCAAGATCGGCGCTCGCCTGATCAACGCCCGCTCCGAAACGGTGGACTCCAAGCCGGCGTTTCGCAGCGCGTTCCGCCGCCGTCGCTGCCTGGTGCCGGCCAACGGCTGGTTCGAGTGGCAAAGCGACGGCCCGCGCAAGCAGCCGTGGTGGATATCGCGGGGCGGGGAGCTGTTCTCCTTCGCGGGCCTGTGGGAGAGCTGGGACCGCGGCGGCGGCCGGATCGATTCCTTTACCGTTCTGACATGTCCGGCGGGTCCGTCGATGCAGTGGCTGCATCACCGCCAGCCTGCGATCATCCCACGCGAGCGCTACGCGGAATGGCTGGATCCGGCCGCTCGCCAGCCAGAGTTGCTCGCGCTGGTGCAGACTCCTTTGCCCGGGCCGTTCGACTGTCGCAGGGTGGGGCTGGAAGTCAACAGCCCCAGGAACGATTTTCCGGAGTTGTTGGCCGCGGTCTGAGCGCCGAGTCGCGATTTGCTCAGGCTTCCGGGCTTGGCAGCGTCTCCGGCATCGGCATGCCGGCCTGCTTCATGAGTTCGATCGCGTTGCCGCGCATGGCCGGGCCGTGGTGCAGCCGGTAGTCGAAGTGCATCTCGCCGTCGCTGAAGACATCGCGGAAGTGGGCGTTGGTCACGCGCTCGGGTCCCTCCTCCGCCCACCGCGTCACATTGCGGTCATGTGTCGACAGCACGGCGAGCGAGGAATCGCTCCCCAGCAAGAACTCCGCCAAGACGACCGCGCCGGCGTAGCGGTCGTAGGAGTTGGTGCCGGCGAAGAGTTCGTCGATCAGCACCAAGGTCGGATGGCCGGATCGGATGCTCTCCAGTACCAGACGGATCCGGTTGAGCTCGGCGGCGAAGCGCGACTCGCCGCGCTGCAGCGAGTCCTTCACGCGAATGGAAGCGACCACATCCATGGCCGAAATCGTCATCGAAAGGGCCCGGACCGGGGCGCCGGCGTACGTGAGCGCGACGCTCGTGCCGATCGTCCGCAGGAGCGTGCTCTTGCCTGCCATGTTTGCGCCGCTCACGACCAAGACGGGATGACCGCGGTCGAGGTCGACCTCGTTCGCCACGGCTTCGTCCCCCAGCAGCGGATGGGCCAGTCCCTCGGCCTTGAGGACGGGCCCCTCCTCGACCACGCTCGGAAAGCAGTACAGAGGATGTTCGAAGGCGAAGCAGCTGATGGATGAATACGCCTCAAACGCACCGATGGCGTCGATCCATTTCGGCAGCTGGTGGGCGTGCGCTACGCGCCAGCGCTCCAGCGCGAGCGCTGCCTGGGTCTGGTAGAGCACGAGCGGGCCGAACATGGCGACGATTTGGTTGTGACGGGCTTCGAACAGCGAGACCAAGCGGCAGAAGCCTCGCAGCAACTGGCTGGCCCTGTGGCCGTCGTGCCGCAGATCGTTCGATAGCTCTCGCAGGTTGCGGGAGTGAAATTCCTGATCGTCCAAGACCTTCACAAGAGAGCGCAACTCATTGCAGTCATGATGGATGCCCTCGGACGTGACGACCTGCATCGTCAAATAGCGCTGGCCGAACTTCCACAGCACGAGCTCGGTCAGCAGTATGGCGACGAGGGCCAAGAGGCCAGCCGCAGTCGGGTCGAGGGCGACTAGCACGGATTGGATCACGAACGCGACGCTGAGCGCGAAGCAGCTCGCCGGGAACCAGCTCGGCGCCGCGACCGGTTGCTTTTCGGCCCAGGCCTTCAGCAGGTCGGTCCGGATGTAGGGAAGCTTCTTGGAACCCTCCACGAAGAGCCGTTCGCGCAGGTCGAGCTGCGACTTGAGTTCCTTGACCGCGGCCTGGCGTTCGATGATCTCCTCTCGCGAGGCGGGCTTGGCCAGCATGTTCGATAGGATCAGCAATCCATCCTGGGTCGAGCCCAGGTTGAGAAAGTCAATCAGGCCGCCATCTTCGGCGAGGTCCACGTCTCGTGCGTAGGGATGCTCTTCCGGCAGGGTCAGGGCGTCGGACTGGCTCGAGGCAGTCTTGCGCTTCTCGCCCATGACGGGGGTGGCGTAGAACATCATCGCGATGCCCGCGGACCGCCTCAAGTCTTCCAGCCGCGAGAACACTTTGGAGGAGGCGAGGAACGCCACCACGAGCAGGCCCACCGCCCACCACGTCAGAGACGGGAACGTGCTCTCGACCCACCACAGCCCGAGCAGGCTCAGTCCGGCCGCGGCCAGTCGGGCGTTGCCGAACCAGCGGTGCCGCTGCTTCCAGTGCCTGTACTCACTGTGGCGGCTCTCTAGCCGCTGTTTGCAAATCTCAACCGGGCCCATGGGCAAATTCCGTCTTAGTCACAGAGCTGCACGACCGCTGGACCGTGTGCGCGAATTAGGCCGTCCCGCACGGAGCGATAACACGGCCCAAGCCGCCAGGCTGCGCCAGTTCGAGCGCAGACGAGCGAGGTCAGGGATGTTTCTAGCGGTCATTCAGAAGTAGGAGCGAGGCTGGCGCTCGCATCAAGGTGCGCCGTTCTCGGCAGCTCCGACGCGTCCTTCGGATTCCTCTGCATCCATCCAGTGAGCGGGGTCAAAGCCCCAGAAGTTGCACAGCAGCAAGCCATCCGCTGTCTCCAGCGCATCGCCGACTTCGATGGGCCGCGCAGGGCTGGCCTCGCCACTCTCGGATTGCTCGCGGAGCTGGCGCCACAGCTCGTAGGGACCTTCCGCGGTCAGCTCCGGACCGCTCTCGTAGTGGGACTTGCGCAAGACGAAGGGGGGCTTGCGCGGACTTCGGTCCCGGAACCTCTCGCCCGCGTCAGCGGTCAGGTACAGGATGCGAAAACTGGTCATCGGGCCGATCCCCTATTTTGCCGGAAGCGGCCAGTCAGTACAAGACCGGCGGGAATGTACTCAGGTACATTTTTTTGTCGATACGTGACTCGTCTGATGGGATCGGATCGTTGCTCGTGCAACTAGGGCAGCCTGTCGCTGGAGTTGCAAGGGCCTGCTCGAAGGGCGCTGGGCCGCTCTTCGCAGCGCCCGCGAGGGGGCACTGGACAGTGTCGGCGCAGCGGGGGTGTGACGCCTCGCAAGGCGTTGCCGGGCAGGCTGGCGGGACGCTCGCATGGGCTAAGGCGAGGGCGCTTGCAGCAGCAAGTCGAGAGCCTCCTGCGGGCGTGCCGCGAAATGCCGGTTGGCCTCCGGCACGTAGCGGAATTGGGGCAGGCAGCGGATGATCGAAATGGCCGTGTTGGTCAGACAGGCCAGGTTGCGCGGCAGGTCGCGCACATACACGCGGCAGCGGTCTTCGTCGTAGGTGAAGTCACGCACATAGTGCAGGCGGTTCTCGATCTGCCAGTGGTTGCGCAGCAACTCCGCGAGTTGCTCGGGGGTGGCCCGTGCGGGGCCCAGCGAGGTGAGCGCATAGCTCACTTCGGTGCTGCTCTTGCCGCTCTTGACGTGCTGCCGCCGACGTTCGACGCGGATGGCCTGCTGGCGGCCGTGCAGGGCGGCATAGTCGTCCCATTCGGCGGCGCTGATGTCCTTGACCCAGTAGCGTCGGCGCTCGATGCGGCCATGCTGCTTGTCCAGCGTCTCCACCAGCGGGCAGGCACTGAAGTCCATCTCTTGCAGGTCCCGGAACAGCGTTGGCTGGTTGTTTTTCACCGCGGTGATCAGATAGTCTGCCTGGGATTCCTCGAGCAGGCAGCGGGCCGTCTCCTGCTGGGCGTGCAGCGCGTCGCCGGTGACCACCCGCCCGGCCAGGTCGAGTTGCCTGGCTAGTTCCCGGAAGGCCGGGATCTCGTTGGTCTTGGAGTCGATCTCCAACTGTCCCAGCACCACGCCGCTGCCCTGCTCCACCGCGGCCAGCAGCATGCGCCGACCGTGTGCGCTCTGCTTGGAGGCCCCGCGCACGTCCTTGCCGTCCAGGCTCACGCCCGGCAGCACTGCCGGGCCCTCGCTGGGTGCCTCGCTGGCGGCCTTGGACGAATCCGTAGCGTCTTGCTGTGACTGCACTTGCGCGCTTTGCTGGAGGGCCCACCCGCGCACCGCCTCCTCCAGCGTCTGCGGCTCTAGGGTCGCCAGAATGTTGTGGAACGTGGTGATCGACGGACTCGTGTAGCAGCCTTGGCTGGGGCTGTAGAAACACTCCACCGCCAGTCGCTGCGACTGGCTCAGCAGGGCCGCGAACTGGGCGAAGGCGGTCACCCCGCGGTAGCCGCACAGGCGCGCCGCCACCGCCAAGGCCAGCACGCTGCGCAAGCCGTAGCGCTTGCCGCGCGCATGGCGGTACTCGGGCAACTCGCCGAGGAACTCGAACAGACTGCGCAGCGTCTGCGCGTCGGGGGGCGCGCTGCGGGCCGGCCCGTCCCAGGCCGGATCATCCTCCGGCTGGGCCAGCTTGAGGGCCGCGCCGGGCTGCAATTCGTACACGAAAATCTCCTTCCGCTGGCCGTGCCGACGCCAGCGCGGCGTGGCACCCGGCAGCCGTGCGTAGCCGCCGCTGAAGCCCAGCGAGCGCCAGTTGGCGGCCCGGTAACAGGTGCCGGCGAAGCGTTCAGGGTCCACGAACGACTCCGCTAACAGGCTCGGAATGCCGTGCTCGGCCAACATGTCGTCCGAAAGCCGTCGCAAGCTCAGCCCGAGCACCCGCGAGGCCAGATTGGGCGCCCCCTGCCAAGCCGGCAGAATCACGAAGCGCGAGTTCTGCGTGAGCAGATGCAGGCGCCGCCGCTGCTGCTGCGGGCTCCAGCCGATCCAGCGGTCACGGGCCGCCAGCTTGAGCGCGGCGGCCTGCCAGCCCACCAGTGCGATCCAGTCCTGCCCCAGCGTCGCCACATGCCGCAGGGCCTTGCCGAACAACCCCTCGAACGCTAGGTAGTGGTGGCTGGCCACCAAGCGGTCCCAGCGCCGGTGCTCCTGCGCACCGTGCGTGGGGCGCACCTGCACGGAGCGCAAATCCAGATCCCGCAAGCCGCTTGGCGCTGCCACTAGAGCCTAGCCTGACAGACTGACAACAAAATGTCCAGTCCTCGCAGCAGACAGCGCTACCATGCCGAGCTCGCAAACTCTAGCAGGCAGCCACTGCCCCTCCGGCTACTGTCGTGCACTGCCTCGGACTCGGACAAAAAAATGGCCCTGGGAATGTACTCGCCTGCTCTGGGCCTGCCGCTCTTCACGGTGCCGAATCGTCGGCCGTGCGCAACACAGCCCGGTTGCCTGTGCGTGTGTCGCTCAGCATGGAGAAGCCGGCGTACGAGAACCCGGCCAGAAAGAGCGCAATCACTGGCAGGCCGAGCCAGTGCTCGATGTCGACTGCGACGCCTAGACAGACCGCGAAATAGCTGGCTGCGGCGAGGTTGGCGATTACGCGCCATCCGCCGCGACGGCCGTACGCCCTGCGCGCGAGCGTTGCGGCGCTGCGGTCGCCGCTGTATTTCGCTGTGCGCTCAAAAGCCGAGCGTGACCCGCGCATGGCGCCCAGCACTGCCCGCGAGTTGCTGATAGAGAGCGAGATGCCCGCGAGCACCAGCGGAGGCACCAGTTTCAGGTGGCGATGGACTCCGCCGCGACCCAGCTCCGCCTGGGACAGGGTATAGAAGCTCGAAAGAGAGCAGAAGGTGAGCAAGAATGCAGGCAGGTCCAGCCAGAGCAGCTGACCGTCCAGGAGCTCGTGGCGCACAAGCATGGAGGGCAGGATGAGCGCCGCCAGGAGCAGCATCATCGGATAAGCGATGTTGGCGAGTAGGTGAAACCCGGCCTCTAGCTTGATCCCGGCGGGCTGGCCCGAGCGCAACAGAGTCGGCAGCAGCTTCAGCCCGGTCTGCAGCAGCCCCTTGGCCCAGCGGAACTGCTGGACTTGGAAGTCGGCCATGTCGGCGGGCAGCTCGGATGGCGCTTCCACGTGCGATGCGTATAAGAACTTCCAACCGCGCAACTGCGCCCGGTAGCTCAGGTCGGTGTCTTCCGTAAGCGTGTCGTGCTGCCATCCGCCGGCATCGTCGATCATCGCCTTGCGGAGCATCCCAGCGGTCCCGTTGAAGTTGAAGAAACGTCCGGACCGGGCGCGGCCGCCGTGTTCGAAAACGAAGTGGCCGTCCAACAGCATCGCCTGGACCCGGGTTAGCAGCGACAGATCGCGGTTGCGGAAGGTCCAGCGCGCTTGGACCATGCCGACTGCGGGGTCGGCGAAGTAGTGGACGAGCTTTTCGAGAAAGTCGCGCTTGGGGGTGAAGTCTGCGTCGAAGATCGCGATCAACTCCCCCGACGCCTGGCGCAGGCCTGCCGCGAGGGCGCCGGCCTTGTAGCCCTCCCGATTGGAGCGGTGGATGTATTCGATCGGCTCGCCCGCCGCGCGCTTTTCGCCCACGATGCGCTCAAGCACGGCAGAGGTTTCGTCGGTGGAGTCGTCCAAGACTTGAATCTGAAGCAGGCGCCGGGGGTAGCGCAGGGCGCAGACGGAGTTGACGAGATCAGCCACGACGAAGCGCTCGTTGAAGACCGGTAGCTGTACGGTCACTGCGGGAAGTTGCTCGAACTGCCGCTGCGGCGCCCCCAGCACCCGGTCGCGGTGGCGGTGGTACAGGTAGACCAGCGCATAGCGGTGCAGCCCGAACAGACTTAGCACGGCCATCAGCCCGAAGTACGCTCCGAGCAGCAGGAGGTCGACGATACTCATCTGCGTTACGCTTGGGGCGATCTTGGATCCGCTTGCTCAGGGCTCGACAGAGGCACCTCCGACCGCCCGGCGGTTGACTGTGGGCCTAGGGGTAGCTGCAGCCCTCATCGAGGGTGGGCTCCTGTTGGTGCTGCATCTGGAGCGACCGGCCAGCAATGTCCCTGAGTTCCTAGCTTACTATCTCCTCGCTTCGATTGCCTATATCGCGGCCACCTGGATCGCGATTCGCGGGTCAGACCGTTTATCGACACCCCGATCGGTCCGCTGGATCTGGGTTGCGGCGCTGCTGTTCCGCGTCACGGTCTTTCCGTTGCATCCGAGCCTGTCTGAGGACACTGCGCGCTACCGCTGGCAGGGCATCGTCCAGCACGCTGGCGGCGACCCGTACTTGGCTTTGCCGGAGGATCCGCAATGGGAGAACCTGCGTGACGCCACCTGGCCGAGAGTCGCCGCCAAGGACAAGCCTTCAGCGTACGGCCCGGTCGTCGAACAGCTGAACCTGTGGACCTACCGCTGCGTTCGACTCTGGGAGAGCGACCCTTGGACTCAAGTCTGGCTGTTCAAGCTCCCGTTTGCCCTGGCCGAACTGGGGGTCGGTGCAGCCCTGATGTGGCTGCTGGCGGCTGCCGGACGGCCCCCGGCATGGGCGTTGATCTACCTGTGGTCTCCGCTTGCCGTGACGGAGTTTTGGATCGAGGGCCACAACGACGCGCTCGGCGTCGCGCTCGCTGTGGCGGCTCTTGCGCTGTCGCTCCGCGGAAGGCCTACATGGGCGCTGGTCGTGCTGACGGTCGCGACGCTTTGCAAGTTCTGGCCGGTCGTCTTGTTCCCGTTCCTGGCCCTGGACCGGAGCCGCGGCCGCTGGCAAGCGCACTGGAAGGGGCTGTTGGCTGGCGGCGCGGTTGGCCTCGCGATTTGCAGCCTCTACTGGCACGGCATCGCCGAGGTGCTTGCGGTGCTGGAGGGATTCACGATGGGCTGGCGCAACAACGACAGCCTGTTCGCGGTGCTGCTCTGGCTGGTGGGCGGCGACATGGCGTCCGCCGCGACGGCAGGGAAGTGGATTCTGATCGCTTGTGTCGCTTGGCTGTGGTGGCGGCGGCTTCCGCCGTGTCTCGGAGAGTTGGGCGCAGTGACCGCGGTCTTGCTGCTTTCGGCGAACTGCTTTCCTTGGTATCTGAGCTGGATGTTGCCCCTCCTGGCCGTGCATCCCGTGCGGCCGTTGCTGCTTTGGACCGCTCTAGCGCCGCTGGCGTACCACGTGGTACCCGGCTACGAGGCCACGGGCGTGTGGGAATACGATTCCAGCTTGGTTTTCTTGGAGTACGCACCTGTGCTGGCCTGGCTGGGGGCGCTGGGGATCCTAAGCTCCAGGCGTCTCCTGCGTGGGCTGGCGTAGCGCTGAAGAGTTCGCTCTTGCCGGAATGACCTCGCCGCGCGCGGGGGTGCAGGACATTCCGAAATCCGAAGATCCGTCTGCCCAGCCTCTGCCGGCTGGGACGCTTCGCTAGCGCGGGCCCTTCGACCCGCTGTGCGATCGCTTGCGATCGAGCGCGCCGCGGGCGGCGGATCAGCTTGCCTGCTCGACGGGGTGGACGCTGATCATGCGGCCCATGCGGCCGCGGTTGCGAAACTCCACGATCCCGTCGATCTTCGCAAACAGGGTGTCGTCCCGACCCCGGCCGACGTTGACGCCCGGGCGGAAGCGCGTTCCGCGCTGGCGGACGAGGATGCTGCCGGCCGTGACGACTTGCCCGGCGAAGCGCTTCACGCCAAGCCGCTTCGAGTGGGAGTCTCGGCCGTTGCGGGAAGTTCCTTGGCCTTTCTTGTGCGCCATACTTGCTCCTAGGGGCGTCCCTTCCTACTCGCCCGAGATCGACTCAATCCGCACCTGCGTGAAAGACTGCCGGTGCCCCATTCGGCGGCGGTACATCTTGCGACGCTTGAACTTGAAGACGTCGATCTTCTTGTGCCTGCCGTGGCCGGAAATGGTCGCCGACACGCTGCCGCTGGCGTCGTTGCCCGCATGTAGCGTTCCGTCTTCGTCAGAGACGGCGACGACCTTGTCGAAAGTCACCGCGTCACCGATGCCGCCATCGATCTTCTCGACTTGGATCTCGTCCCCGGGGGAGACGGTGTACTGCTTGCCGCCGGTCTCGATGATCGCGTACATGGTGCTGGGTCCCAGTTAAGGAAAAGACGCAGGCCCTCCATGAGGAAGGTAACTGCGCCGTACTGTGTTGATTGTAGCGGGTGGCCGGGTTTCCGGTCAACTGCCGCTAGCGACCGGGGTGTACGACATGGTCGTGATTTCCCGCTGAACTGAGACGAAGTCTCATATTGGGCATAGGGTTGCATTTCGGATTCCTCCAGTACTATATACTGGAGGATAGGAGGCCCTTGTGCTCACTCTCTCCCTCTCCGCTCTCCAAGACCGCAAGCTGTGCATCTTGCGGCTGCTCGCCGAACTCGGCGACATGCGCCCCGGCTCCCTCTCGTCTCGCTCCCGCCCCTGTGGCAAGCCCGGCTGCCAATGCCGCTCGCCCGGAGGCAAGCTGCACGGCCCCTACTGGTCGCTCACCTTCAAGACCGACGGCAAGACCGTCACCCGCTCGCTGCGCCCCGACCAAGTCGACACCGCCCGCCAGCAGATTGCCAACTACCGCCGCTTCCAGGCCCTGTCCGCGGAACTGGTCCAGATCAGCGAGCAAATCTGCCGGGCCCGCATGGCCCAAACTGCTGAGGCCGCCGAACAGGCGAAAAAAAAACGCTGAGCCAGAGCTTCGCACCCGACATCCGCGCCGAGATCGACCGCTTCGTCGGCACCCGCCCGGACGATCCCATCGACTTCGAGGCCGTCGAGACCGCTGTCCGCCGCAGCGCCCTGCAACTCGCCGCGCGCGCCGTCGAGCAGCGCCTCGACGCCGACCGCTCCGACCACTGCGGCCCGCTGCGAGACTGCCCCGACTGTGGTCGGCCGGCCCGCTACGCCGGCCGCCGCCCCAAGACCTTCGAGAGCGTGCTGGGCCCGCTCACCCTCCAGCGCGCCTATTACCATTGCCCGGCCTGCGGCCACGGCTGCTGCCCGCGCGACCACAGCCTGGGCTTGCACGGCTGCTCGCTCTCGCCCGGCGTGCTGCGCATGACCGGCGCGAGCGCCGCTCTGGTCAGCTTCGCCGAGTCCTCCGAGCTGCTCGCCGAACTGGCCGGCGTGCGCGTGGAAGCCAAGCAGGTCGAGCGCTGCGCCGAGGCGCTCGGCAGCGAGATCGCCGCCGCCGAGCAAGCCGGGGCTTTCCCTGCCGAGGGCCCGTCTGCCCCGACCATGTATCTCGGCTTGGACGGCACCGGCTTGCCGATGCGCTCCAGCGAGACGGCCGGGCGCGCCGGCAAGCAGCCCGACGGCTCGGCCAAGACCCGCGAGGCCAAGCTGTCGGTAGTCTGGACGGCCCAGTCGCGCCACCCCAAGACCGGCCGCCCGATGCGCGACCCCGGCTCGGCCAGCTACTCGGCCGCGATCGAGAGCGCGGCCAGCCGCGACACCGACCCACAGCCCTCCCCGTTCGCCCAGCGCGTGCGGCGCGAGGCCGAGCGGCGCGGCTTCCCGCAAGCCCAGCGCCGCGTGATCCTCGGTGACGGAGCTGCCTGGATTTGGAAGATCGCCGGGGAAGACTACCCCGGTGCGATCCAGATTGTGGATCTGTTCCACGCCAAAGAGCACTTGCACGCGGTCTCGAAAGCGCTCTTCCCCGACCAGCCCGAGCACGCCCGGCTGTGGGCCGACGTGCGCTGCGACGAACTCGACGACGGCTGCCTCGACGACGTGCTGGCCATCCTGCGCTCCCACGCCGACTGCTGCGCGGCCACCCAGTGCGCCAACTACATCGAAAACAACCGCGCGCGCATGCAATACGCCGACTTCCGCGCCCGCGGGCTGTGCGTTTCTTCGGGCATCGTAGAGTCTGCCTGCAAGGCTGTGCTCGGCACGCGCCTGAAGCGTTCCGGGATGCACTGGACCAAAGCAGGCGCCAATGCGATCGCCGCCTTGCGCTGCTGCAAGCTCAGTGGACTCTACGAGGACTTCTGGGCCTACCGCACTACCCGCCCCTGATGCCTGCCCCGCTGGCTCGGGCCTTCAACCGCCCGGAACCCCTGCTATATCACTTTGAAGTCGTACACCCTAGCGACCGCACGCAGTTGATACAGGCGGCCTAGTTGGTGCAATGCGGGAGAGGTTGCACTTGCTGCAGTCGGCACTGCAGCAGGGCGGCGCCGATCGTGCGCTCGTCCGCGATACGGGCTGCCAGCCACGCGACAGCTAGCCTAGATAATTTGCCCAGATAATCACGAGTCCACGGCTGAGATGCGGCTCTATGCCGTCGCTGGTCTCAAGCAAGCCTGCTCAGCTGCCGATCGCGGACGGATGCAAGACGACGGCTAACGGAGTCGCCGCACTGGAAGCGAGGGCGATTCTAGTGCTCGGCTTGCTCTGGCCAGAACTATGTCGATCTCGATGACTATCCCTGCGATCCGGGCGGTCATCCGAGGGACTGCAGCCGATCGGTGCTTGGGAGACGTCCGGCGCCGGTCAGAGCATCAGCGAAGCAGCAGTGACTCGCAGAATGCTTTCTGGCCCTTGTAGCGTTCCGCCGCCAACTCCCTGCATTCCTGCTTTGACCTCGACCGCGAGCAGTCCACAACGTATTGCTCTCGGGCCGAACGCATTGCCTTTGCGCACTCCGCGTATTCCCACGTGTCTCGCAATGTGCTGATTTCGCCTGGCGGGGGTGGGAGCGGCGGAACGGATCTCGGATCGCCTCCGCGACCGCAGCCAATCGCGAGACAGGACGCAACTACCACGGTACCGACGGCTTGGAATCGCATCCTGAAACTACCGGACCGGACACCGCAGCGCAATGCTAGTCACCATCTCGGCCTAATGCTATAGCACCCGACAAATGTATCTGATGTTCTGGTCCTGCCTGAGACCGAGCAGGAACTCTCTAGTAAAGGCATCAGGCGCTGGCTGCCGTTACCCCACAAGTCATGAACCGGGCTTCTCCTGAGAGGCGCTGGCAGGCGGCTCGAAGTAGTCGCGCAGCTCATACGCCTCGCTCATGATGGTCAAGCGGGTCCAGCCTTCCCAGATCTTCTGGTGTCCCGGCGGCGCTTTCGGGTTCTTCAGGTAGCCACCCAGAATCGCCATCGCCAGCACCGCCGAGCCCAGGTTGTCCGGCTCGGACAACCTGCGCTTGCTCGTGAAGTGCCGCAGCACCCGCAACTGGATCTGCGTGAAAAACACCGTGGCCGGCAATTCCGGCGTCTCCCGCCCCAGCAGCGTCAGCGCTGCCAGCCGCCACGCAATCACCGCCTTGATCGTCACCGCCCGCTCGATCCGCTCCCCGCTCCGGTGCCCCAGGTACTCCACCTTGCAGCCCGACTTGAGAATCCGGTGCCAGTCCTCGATGCGCCACCTCAGCCGGTACCACTGCAGCACCTGCTCCGCCTGCGCCTGCGACTGCACCGGCAGCGTCGTGAGCAGAAACCACTCCAACGCTTCCACCCCCTCCGGCGCCGTCCGCTCCCACACGTGCACCAACTGCAGCCGCAGCGGCCCCGCCCGCTGTGTCCCGGCCGCCAACTCCACCGTCTGCCAGCGCAATTCCGCCTGCGCCGTGCGCGCCGCGCGCAACGGCTTGGCCTTCTGGCGAGCGCTGCCCCGCCGCGCCGAACTGCGCTCCACTTCGATCTGCAACCGGCCTTGCGCCGCCTGCTCCCGGATCTGCTCGAACAGCTTCGGCTGACCCGCCCCCAGCGCACGGTTGTGCTTGGCCCGCACCAGCAGTTCCACGCCCGCCAGCCGCCGCTGCTCGCTGAACAACGCCAGCACGTCGGCCTCGCGGTCCATCACCGCCACCACACGCGTGTCCGTCAAGCGGCCCGCCGCCTCCGCGCAGTCCCGCAACCCGCGGATCCAGCGGAAGCTCTTGCGCTCCTCCAGCGGTCGCCCGCGCTGCGCCTGCCCGTCCGGCGCTTCGTACTGCAGCTTGAGCAATCCCAGCGGGATGCCTTCCGGGCTCAGCGCCAGCGTCGAGTGCAGGTGCAGCCCCAGCGTGCCCTGCGAGCCGCGGTTCTTGCCGATCAAGCCCAGCCCCGCGCAGCCCGGATGCTCGGCGAAGTTCAGGTCCGTGCCGTCCTGCACGCACAGCACCGTGCGCTCGGCCTGCATGCGCTGCAGCGTGCGCTGGCGGTGCGGGGCCAGGATGTTCTCCGGGGTCACCGCCGACTCGTCCGGCTGGTCGATCAGGCGGTAGTGGCCCTTGACGGCCGAGCGCAGGCCCTGCGCGGCGGCTGGAATCGATGCCATGGGAGCTCCGGCTTGCATGCGGGCGGTCTGCACCAGCCGCTTGGACAAGCGTAAATCACCCAGCGGGGCGCGTCCCAGTTCGTGCTCGGCGAACGTGTCCAAGGCGAGGCCCGCGGCCGCTGCCAGCGGCTCGCAGGCGGGTGGCTGGGCGGCCCCGAGCACGTCCCGGAAGTCCGCCTGCAGCGGGTACACAAAGATGGTTTTGACCGGCACGCGCTGGGCGCGCCCGGCGAAACGACCGCGCCCGGCGGTGTGGCCCACGCAGATCCAATTGGCGGCGCGGAAGCAGGTGCCGGCGTGCTGTTGCGGGTCGCAGAAGGTTTCCAGCAAGGCGGGGCGGTAGCCGTAGCGCTGGCAGAAGTCTTGCGGCAGCCGCCGCAGGACTTGGCCCAGCACCTTGGAGGCCAGCAAGTGGCAACGCACCGAGGGCCGGATCAGGAAACGGCTCAGGGCCAGCACGCGGTGCAGGCGCTTGCGGCGCAGCGCGGCCGACCAGCCGACCCACTCGTCGCGGGCCGCGACCGCCAGGGCCGAGGCGGCGAAGCCGAGCGCCCCGAGCAGGCCGTGCTCGGACTCAATCAGGTAGCGCAACTGCGGGCCGACGTGAATGACGGCACCCTGCGGGTGCTCGCTGGCGACCAGCTCATTCCAAACTTGGCGCTGTGCGGGCGTGGTGACCAGGGTCAGCTGGAGTCCGGCCAAGTCCCCGGCGCTAGCGGGGACGGCCTGCGGGGCGGGCAGCGGCTGGTGCAGCCGGCGCGGGCGGCAGTGGCCGCCGCGGCCGCCATGGCGCGGCGGCGGCAACTCGATGCGACCCTGCCGATGCAGGTGGCGCAAGGCTTTGTGGCAACTGGCCGCCTGCGGCTGGCCGAGACTGTCGAGGAAGCCGAATTCGCGGCAGACGTGGCGGGCGAATGCGCTCCGGCTGGCGCTGCCGATCTGTGCCAGCAGCACCTGCAGGGTCGCCACGGCCTGTGCGGTGGAGAGAGTCTTGGCAATGCAATGCTGGTCGAGCATGTTTCAGACATGCCACAACGACCGTAGCGTTGTCAAGTGTGGAGATGTGGGGCATGGGCAGGGCGCTGGGGCGGTCCACCCAGAGCCAGCGAGGCTGAGTTCAGACCAGCCAAGGCAGCCGTTGAGCCCCAGAACGCAAGGCGACGATCAGCATCGCGCAAGGCAGGCAGACTGATCGGACAAGGGACTGTCGGGCTTGGAGGAGGATTTCAGGGAATCTGTCGGCGCTCTACCAGATGCCAGTGCTTGGCTGGGCCCAACGCGGCGGGACGGCTTCGCCATGCGCTGGAGGGCTCGTGCCTAGGAATCTAGCCCTGAAGGACGGTCACGACTCGCGAGGTTCTGGAGTCGCTCCTCCAGTGTCCGCACTCTATCCTCGGCCGCATTGGCCCGTGCCCGTTCGGCGTTGGCCCGATCTTCCGCAACCGTCAAGCGATCCTGAGTAGCGGCTAGCTGATCCTGGGCGATCCGCCGCCGCCGCTCCGCTTCCTCCGGCGCACCGTCGAACTCCTCGCCCGTCACCGGGTCGGCGAACACCAGCACCGTGGCTCCGTCCCGCTTCCGGCTGCGCAGGTCCAGCCCCAGCACCCGGCTCCGCAGCTGCCTGCCACCCCCCGGGCGCTCCACGGCCTCCACAGGCTCGTACGTCCCCCCAGTCGCCGCAGAGCCCTCCAAGGCCGTCTCCATCAGCGCTCCTTCTGGGTCCAGCCTCCAGTACTCGCGCACTCCCATCCGGGCGTACTCCCTAGCCTTGTAGCGGGCGTCGTGTTCTTCCGTGGACGGCGACGCCACTTCCAGCACGAAGTCCGGCGGCTTGCCTTCCTCCCAGACCTTGTACGTGCTGCGGTTCCCCCTGCGTCCCACGCCGAACACCACCTGCACGTCCGGCTGCAGCCAGGCCGTGTCGTCGCCGCGCTCGTAGTACACCGCCAGTTCCATGGCCACCAGCACGTCCTCTTGGTCTCGGAAGCGGCTGCGCAGCGCTGTCGTGGCCAGCAGGACCGCCTCCCCGTGCCAGACGCTTTGTGCGATCCACTGCCGTTCCGGGTACTCGACGGTGTCGGGCTCCTGCGCCGCCGCGTCGGGGGCGGAGGGGGCCGCGTCGGCCAGTGCCGTCGTTGTGCGGGCCTTGAGCGACATGCTGGATCCCAATCCGTGCAGGCGTCCTTCCTTCGTGATTATAAAAGGGCTGTCATTCGGGGGAACGCAGCCGCACCGCGAACCGGCGTGCCTGTCGGGAAGGGTCCGCCAAGCTGGCCAAGAGCAGGGCCTCGGCCTCGAGACTCGACCTGATTGGCCACCGTGCGCCGAGACAAGGAGGCTAGCGCGGGTACGTCTCGGTATCTTGGCGTGCCAGCACTAGGGCGGCAGAGTGCTGCTTGCAACGCTCGCGAAATCCTTCAATGCGCCCTTGCAGGGCGGGCTCTGTAACGAGATTGGCTTCCTCCCCCGGATCATTGTTGAGGTCAAAGAACTGCTCGAAATCGGGCTGGCGCCCCCGAAAGTCGACGTCTTGCTCGCCGTATTGCGCCTTGTCGCTGCGGAAGTAGCGCACGTACTTCCAATCCTTCGTGCGCACCGCTTCCATGTACGGCCCGGTGCGCATCAGGAACAGGCTCTCGATAAAGATCTCGTCCCGCCACTCGGCCTGCGGGTCAGCTAGCAACGGGCCCAGGTCCCGCCCCTGCATGCTGGCCGGCACGTCCAGACCGCCGAGAGCGGCTATGGTTGCGGGAACGTCGATGCTGAGCACCAGTTCGTCGACCGTGGTACCGCGCGACTCCTCTGGAGCGCGGGGATCGTAGACGATCAGCGGTACGCGGGTGGTCAGATCGTAGAGCAGGGACTTGCCGCCCATCGCGTATTCGCCCATCAGCAGGCCGTGGTCGCTGCTGAATACGATCACCGTGTTGTCGGCGATGCCCCGCTGTTCCAAGCTCTCCCGCAGCTGGCCGACGGCTCGGTCGACGCCATGGATCAGTTGGTAGTAGCGCACGCGATGCTCGCGCAACACCTCCGGGCCGAGATAGGAGTACGAGTAGGTATTCATGCGGCCCTCTCTTGGATGCACATCCAACGGGATATGCTCCGCGGTGTCGTCGCCGAACGTGCTGGGAGGCTGCAGGTCGGCGTCGCGATACAGCGAGTCATATATCGGATGGTTCGCCAGCTTTGGATGGGAGTTCGCCGGCTTGGTCATGCGGGTCGCTCCGTCTTCTTCGGGGTAGAGCATCGATCCGGAGATCGAGCCGTGTGGGGCGGAGAAACTGACCGAAAGTATGAAGGGCTTGTCAGCCGGTGCGTCGTCGAGGAAGCGCTCGATGCTGTCGCTCATGATCGGCGTGACAATTTCCGCCTCGGCATCGTGATAGATCGCGAGGTGCTCGAACTCCTTCGGCCAGAATCGGGCCCAGTCATCGTGGCCGCGCCAGAAGTCGAACTTTTCCAGAGGCTTGCCACGGAATGAGTACTGTTGCAATCCGATCTTGCCGACGAAGCCGACGTGATAGCCCTGCCGGCGCAGCAGCGCGGAGTAGGTCTGGTCCCACTGCGCGTCGGAAATCACGTTCGGGGATGAGAAGCCGATCTGATGTACGCGCTCGTACTGGCCGTTCATGAAGCTCGTGCGGCTGGGCATGCAAACCGGGGCGACCACGTGGGCCTCGGTGAAGCGCACGCCGTCATTGGCCAGCTTGTCAATGTGAGGGGTCTGAAGGATCGGATTGCCAGCGATGCTGAGGGCATCCGCCCTCTGATCGTCGGTAAGCAGAAAGATGATGTTGGGCCGGGATACGGAGGGCTCCGGGCCTTGGCAGCCCGTGATCGCCGCGAGAACGCAGCTGGCCGCGCCGAGCCGGGCGAGGGCCGCTGGCAGGATTCGTTGCAGTGTCATGGAACGCATCTAAGCTTAGGGCAACCACGATGGCTCGCACATGACGCGGCTGCGTGGTTTGCTGCTTGTGCGGGCCGCACGACGCAACCGGACTCGGCGGAATGCAAGGTCCTTTGGCGAGTTCCGCGCTGGACAAAGGCTTCATCTGCCATTTTGCGACTAGTTAAGAAAGTTTATCTTTAACACGAGTAAGGAACCGTGCGCCCGTCTGGCTTTGCGGACGGCGTTCTCTAGGCCGGCCAAGGACTGGTGCGACTTCGTAGCGTGCCGTTAGGTGTGGTCTACTGCACGTAGCGGCCATGGAAAAGCGCAGGTTCGACGAGATCGAGATCGGCGAGGAGCACGAGACGCCCGCGATCACAGTGACCGATTGGCACGTGATGAACTTCGCGGCAGTGTCGATGGACTTCTTCGAGCTGCACACCAACGAGGAGTACGCTCGCAAGACACAGTTCGGGCGGCGAGTGGCGCACGGATTGCTGGGGCTGGCGATGGCCGATGGCCTGAAGCACCGGTCCTCGTTCCAGATCGAGGCCATTGCGTCTCTGCACTGGTCGTGGGAGTTTTCTGGACCGATCTATATCGGTGACACGATCCATGCGCGACTTCGTGTTACAGACAAGCGCCCGTCTAGCTCCAAGCCGGACCGTGGCGTGGTCACTGTCGAGTATGAGGTGTTGAATCAAGACGACAAGATCGTGCAGCATGGAACGAACAAGGTCTTGGTGCACAGGCGCTGAAGGCATCCTCGGCACGCGCACAGGTGTGGGACGGTAGAGCGGCAAGACTTTCTGTGAACGAGGTGAACATGGCGATTACGACTGAGACATTCGAGTATTCGGATGGCAGCACGCTGTTGCGAGGCCAGCTTGCGCGAGACGATACATGGACCGACCCGCGCCCGGGAGTGCTGATCGCGCATACGTGGGCGGGTTGCGGGCCTTTCGAGCAGGGGAAGGCTGCGGAAATCGCCGAGCTCGGCTACGTCGCGCTGGCTGTAGACATGTATGGCGGCGGCATCGTCGGCAGCAGCACGGAAGAGAACGCCAAGCTCATGTCGGTCGTGCTGGAAGACCGCGCCCTGCTGCAGCGACGTATGACGGCCGCACTCGATGCCCTCAAGGCGCTCCCGAGCGTGGATTCGGGGCGCACGGCTGCGATCGGTTACTGCTTCGGAGGCCTGTGCGTGCTGGACCTGGCCCGCACGGGCGCGCCATTCCAAGCTGCGGTGAGCTTTCACGGCCTGCTGAACCCACCCGGCAACATCGAGACTGCGAACGTGAGGCCGCGCGTGCTGGTGCTACACGGATGGGACGATCCAATGGCGAAACCAGACTCGGTGGAAGCGCTTGCCGGGGAGTTCACCCGCGCCGGCGCGGATTGGCAGATCCACGCCTACGGGCGCACGATGCACGCCTTCACGAACCCGGAGGCCAACAATCCTGACATGGGAACGGTCTACGACGCCCAGGCCGATCGGAGGTCGTGGAACTCGATGCGCCAGTTCCTCAGCGACTCGTTCGACTTGGGATAGTCGCGATCAAGTCAGCAGGCGTTACCGCCGCGGCAAGAACGGGTCGCTCGCGTCCCAGCGCGGCTTGTAGAGGGTCGGACGGCGCTCCTTGGCCCTAGCGGGGTCGTAGTCGGGATTGGATGCTGGCATCGTAGCGCCAACGGACTCTCTCCACGCCGCCAGCGCCTGCCGCATTGCGGCGGCGCGCGTCCTTTCCGCCGAGGACAGATCGTTGCTCTCCGCCGGATCCTCGACGAGGTTGTAGAGTTCAATGTGCGAGTCCTCGTAAAACTCGATCAGCTTCCAGCCTTGCTTGCGAATCGCCGCTGTGGGTGCGGAGCCCGCGTTTGAGTAGTGAGGATAGTGCCAGTACAGCGTGTCTCGCTCGAGCTCTCCGGTCTGCCTGAGCAAGGGCACGAGGCTCTTGCCATCTACGGTGTGGCCTTCTGTATCTGCCGCCGCGGCCATTTCAAGCAGCGTGGGATAGAAGTCGATGCTGCTGACGGGCGTGTCTTCGACTGCGCCCGCTCGAACCGCCTTGGGCCAGCGCACGATCAGCGGCTCGCGGATGCCGCCCTCCCAGATGTAGCCCTTGCCCGATCGGAAGCCGCCGTTGAAGGCGCGGCTCGCCACTCCCCCGTTGTCGGAGAAGAAGAAGACGGCGGTGTCGGAGGCGAGATCGTGACGCTCCAGCAGGGAGAGCAGGCGTCCCACGCTCTGGTCGACACCTTCGACCATCGCGGCGTAGACCGCGTGGTTCCGGTTGGTCGGATCGGTCCTGCCCGCGTAGCTGTCGATCAGGCTGCGCTTGGCTTGGATAGGCCCGTGCACTGAGTAGTAGGACAGATACAGGAAGAACGGGCGCTCCCGATTCTCTTCGATGAACTGTTCGGCGGCCTTGGTCAACTTGTCAGTCAAGTAGTCGCCGGGCTGAGCACCGGGGACTTGGAGCCACTTGTGCGGCGCGAACATGGTCCTGTGAGAGCCCAAGTGGCTGGACGCGAAGCTCTCGTCGAACCCACGCTCGTCCGGCATGTAATCGCCTGCTCCGAGGTGCCACTTGCCGATGCAGGCGGTGACGTAGCCAGCCGCGCCGAGCGGCTCCGCGATTACGGTCTCATCGAGTGGCAGGCCTAGGGGCAGTTGAGCTTGTCGCAACTTGGCGTGGGGCAGGACATTGCCGGGCAGGTACTGCGTCAGGCCGAGTCGCGCGGGCCAGCGGCCGGTCAGAATACTGGCTCGTGTCGGAGAACAGTTGGGGGCGGCGGCGTAGGCGTTTGTGAAGCGCATGCCCTCTTCGGCCAGGCGGTCAATGTTGGGAGTGCGGTGATAGCTGTTGCCGTAGGCCCCAACATCGGCGTAGCCCATGTCATCGAGGAGCAGGAAGATGATGTTGGGACGATCTGCTGTCTGGGCTAGGGATTCGGTAGTGAGCCCGAAGGCCGCAAACGTGCACAGGGCCGCTGCGGTGGCGAGATGGCGTCTAAGAGCCAGCATGAGGACACTGTAGCAGCCGTCGATGCCCGTTCAGAAGCCCGTGTGTGAGACACAAGGGTTCGCACAGGCCGGCCCCCTTGGCAGGCCGGGGTGCGTCTTCGCTGCCCGTTGACAGTCGACGATGCGCTGACTACGCTGTGCTCCCAGGGACCGACGATGGTCACATCGATCACACCCCTTCCTGGCCAAAGACCATGATCCAAACATGTCCCATGCACCCCCAGGTGCGTTCGAGCCAGCCAGGGAATTGTCCAAAGTGCGGCATGCTTTTGGTCGCCGAGGAAGAGGTCGGAGCACATGGTGATCACAGCCACCACGCCCACTCTCATCGAGGGCATGAGGACAGGGTCGAGGGCAGGCACAATGACACGGTTCCGACCGGGCATACAGGTGTGATCTATACGTGCCCAATGCATCCGTCCGTGCGCCAGACGCGTCCAGGCTCGTGCCCAATCTGCGGCATGGGCCTGGAGCTTGAATCCGCTGCGATGGCCGAGGACGATCCGAACCCGGAACTGGTGGATTTCACCCGGCGATTCCGGGTCGGCGTGGTGTTGACGGTTCCGCTACTGGTGCTCGCTATGGGACCGCTGCTGGGCCTCGAACGAGTGCGCGAAGCTTTTGGCGAACGCGGAGCGCTCTGGATCGAGGTGGTCTTGGGCACACCAGTGGTGCTGTGGTGCGGCCGGCCGTTCCTCGCGCGCGGCTGGACGTCGTTTCGCACGATGAACCTCAATATGTTCTCCCTGATCACGATGGGAGTGATGGCCGCTTGGCTCTACAGCATGGTTGCCGTGCTGGCGCCCGGCATCTTCCCCGACGGCTTCCGCAACGCAGACGGCCATGTCGGGGTCTATTTCGAAGCGGCGGCGGTGATCGTGACGCTCGTGCTTCTGGGCCAGCTTATGGAACTACGGGCCCGGCAGGGTACCGGCGAAGCGATCCGCGCGCTACTCGACATGGCGGCAAAGGCCGCGCTCGTGGTCCGCGAGGACGGGCGGGAGGAAGAGATCCCGCTTGACGACGTGCAACTCGGTGACCGGCTACGGGTGCGGCCGGGCGACAAGGTGCCGGTCGATGGCCTAGTAGTCGAAGGCCGATCCTTCGTCGACGAGAGCATGATCACGGGCGAGCCCGTACCCGTGGAGAAGACGCGGGGCGACCCGCTCACGGGCGCGACCATCAACGGTACCGGTAGCCTGATCATGGAAGCCACGAGAGTCGGAGCCGACACGGTGCTGAGCCAAATCGTCGAGATGGTCGAGAACGCGCAGCGGAGTCGAGCGCCCATCCAGCAATACGCTGACAAAGTGGCGGGCCTCTTCGTGCCGGTGGTGATCCTGGTCGCGGTCTGCTCGTTCATCGTCTGGGCAATCTGGGGCCCGGCACCCTCGCTGTCCTACGGGCTGCTTGCGGCGGTCGCGGTCCTGATCATCGCGTGTCCTTGCGCACTGGGTCTCGCGACCCCCATGTCGGTCATGACGGCGACCGGGCGCGGTGCTCAGATTGGGGTGCTGATCAAGAACGCCGAGTCTCTGGAGCGGCTCGAAATGGTCGACACTCTCGTCGTCGACAAGACAGGTACGTTGACGGAGGGGGAGCCCCAGCTCGTGGCCGTCCTGCCCGCAACTGGCCACGACGAGGCCACGGTGCTGAAGCTGGCTGCGACGCTGGAGAAGGGCTCCGAGCACCCGCTTGCTGACGCAATCGTTCGCGGGGCCGAGGATCGTGGCGTCGAGCTGGCCGAGGCGGCGGACTTTGAAGCGGTGACCGGCCAGGGGGTCAGAGGCACCGTCGACGGCAATGCTGTCGCGATCGGCAACTTGAAGCTGGTGCAGGACCTCGGGCTCGAGGTCGAAGCAATGGCCGACCGGGCCAACCGCCGGCGCGACGAGGGCGAGACGGTGATGTTCGTCATGCTCGATGGAAGGTTCGCGGGCTTGGTCAGTGTCGCCGATCCCGTGAAGGACTCCACTCCCAGCGCTCTCGAGGCGCTTCGACGGCTAGGCTTTCGCATCATCATGGCCACCGGTGACAACGAGCGCACGGCAAGGGCTGTGGCGGCCCGTTTGGGCATTGCCGATATCCGCGCCGACGTATTGCCCGGCGACAAGGCCCGTATCATCACGGAAATCCAAGCGGAGGGTAGGCGAGTCGCGATGGCGGGCGACGGGGTCAACGATGCGCCCGCGCTCGCCCAGGCTGATGTAGGCATCGCCATGGGCACCGGTGCGGACGTGGCCATCGAAAGCGCCGGCATCACGCTGGTCAAGGGAAACCTCGACGGTATCGCCCGTGCCCGAAGGCTGGCGCGCGCCACCATGCGCAACATTCGCCAGAACCTGTTCTTTGCATTGGCATACAACGCCTCTGGCGTGCCGGTGGCAGCCGGGCTGCTCTTTCCTTTCTTCGGCATCCTGATCAATCCCATGTTTGCGGCATTCGCGATGACCGCATCGTCGATTTCGGTAGTGCTGAACTCTCTGCGCCTACGCAAGTTGCGCTTCTGATTCATGCTGCAGCGCCTGCGTCACCCCGCGGGATCTATTCCAGCGCCCGATTGACGGTCAGTTTTTCCGCGATGCGCACGGCGGAATCCGCGCGGTGCGGGAGCGTGCCGCGGCACTGATCGGCTCCTTGGAGCCCGCCGGCTTGGGGACTGGCGAGGCCTACGGTTGAGGAGGCAGTGACGCGCCGATTTCCTGTCTCGATCAAGGCTTGGGGGCCATGGCGCGGCAAGCTAGCCGTGCCATGACCCCCTGTCTTCGTGTCCAGCTTCTGGTCGGCGTCAGAACAGCAGCTTGAGGCCGAACTGAAGCTGCCGGTTGTCCTGAGCCGTCCCTCCGATGACTCCCGCGTTGCGGTTGCCGATAGAAAGAACCGGCAAGCCGAAGTGAGGCCGATTGAAGAAATTGAAGGCCTCGAACCGGAACTCGATCTTCGATGTCTCGCTAAGCGGCAGGGGGAAATTGCGGTGCAGGGCGAAGTTGACCATGTTGGTGCCCGGCCCGTACAGAATGTTGCGGCCCGAGTCTCCGAACGTGTACCTCGTCGGGAAAGGGAACGCGTCAATGTCGAAGTAGCGGTCGATCGTCGGATTGGAAAGCGTCCCGTCCCGGATGCGGTCCGGCCGCGAGGTTGTGCCCGTGTTGGCGTTGTCGAAATTCAATGCCGGCGTGAACGGGATCCCGTCAGAGAATGTCACGATTCCGGACACGTCCCATCCGCCGAGCACGTGCTTGAGCGGGCCTTCGCTGAAGGGCAAGCTGTACACGCCGCTAAAGACAAAGCGGTTCGGGATGTTGTGGTTGGAGGGACCTCGGTTCTCGTCAAGGTTGCGCGTGTCCTGTATGCCTCCGTAGTCACCGGACGGGCCGCAGCCGTCGCAATTGCCGAGGTTGCTGGCAGTGTCCAGAGACCTGCCGTGAGTGAACGCGGTAAGGAACGACAGGCCGCCGCTGAACCGCTTTTCCAGGCGCGTCGAAATTCCGTGGTAGCTGCTCGTTGCCCAAGGTTCGGTCCGGAAAATACGCGCCCGCGTGTACTCGCCGTGAGGCCTGCGGTTGTTCGGCGATCCCGGGCCAGGGGTGGGCTGGTTGCCCTCATAGGAAGCGTAGAGCTGCCGGCCCGTGTTGCCGACGTAGTTGACCTCCCACATGATGCTGCCCGGCAGCTGCTTCTGGATGCTGATATTCCATTGCTGAATCGTTGGCATATCGAGCGTATGGAACCAGCTCCTCAGACGGGCGGTGGACCTCGGGTTGAGGACAAAATCCTGGGGTGCAATCGGGTCCGGGCGAGCAGGCAGGGCGCTGCTCAACGGTATGGTGCTTGACGGATTCAACTGGTCGCTTGGAAGCGAGATCCCACCGAATCCGAAGAATGGGGGGTTATTCGTCATGCGACGGTTCACTCCCGTCCCTTCGTCCTGGCCATAGAACACGCCATAGCCGCCCCGGATCACGAGTCCATCGGCCGCACGGTAGGCGAACCCGAAACGAGGAGCGATGTTGTTCATGTCGGTGTTCAGGAGGCTGCGAGGCTTGCGGTCGTCCCCGGCAAGGATCAACTGCCCGAACAAGGAGTCCTGCGGCTCGAGGATGAAGTTTGCCATGCGGTTGTCCAGTTCGATAAACGGCTGGGTCAACTCGTAGCGGACTCCAAGGTTCAGCGTGAGCCTGGAGGTTACCTGCCAATCGTCTTGGAAGTACCAGTACAGATTCTGCTGCTGTTCTCGCGCTGTCGCGCGGGTTCCGGTTGTGATCCTGTTGGGCAGGCCCAGCAGAAGGTCGGCGACCGAGGAGCCAGTTCCGGGCCGGGCCTGCGGATCCTGGGTGAACACTCCGTTGAAGCTAAAGCTCCCACGGCCCACTAGCGTTGCCGACGTCTTTGCGCGGATCATCTGGTAATCGAAGCCAAGCTTCATAGTGTGCCGCCCCGACACCATCGACAGATTGTCGGAGAAGTTCCATACGGCGGAAGACTTCAGCAGCGGGAGGTTGCCGAATCCGGGCGGCGCCACGCCAATCGATGTAAGGCCGGCGAGGCCGAATGTTGGCGTGCCGCTGGTGACGCCAGGATCCAGTGCGCCGGGAATGATCTCGTCGCGCGGTGTCAGGCCGTCTTGGTCCACGCCGATTCGGTTCCATGCGAAGCGAAACTCATTGACGATGCTGGGCGAGAACGTCCGCGTATAGCCGTAGCCGATACTGAACGCGTCGCCCTCGCGGACGACCGGGTTGCCTGCCGGCGTCTCGAACACGGCGTTCTGCTGGAAGTCGGGCAGGTTGAACGAATAGCGTCCGAACATGCTGTCCATGTCGCTGACCCGCACGTCCCCTCTGGCGGTGAGGTTGTCAGTCCGGATTCCGTTGTTGGGGGCTCGCACGTAGTTCCGCGTGGTCCGGTCGAACACCGGGGCCGGGTACCGAGAGATCAGGTCCCGGCCAACAGGGTCCATGCGCGACGACGGGATCATGTTGTTTTCGAACTGGTCCCGGACGAAGCTCTCGCCGTCTGGCGCCGCGCGCGTGGTGAACGGGTCGAACACGCTGCGGTCGCCGAACTCGCCCGCACGCTCCGCCGGCAGCGGCACATTGCCGGTCAACGTGGTGCCTTGGGTGATGTGCGTGCGCTGGTATGCGGCGTGCCAGAACACGCGGTTGCTCACGATCGGGCCGCCCAGCGCGCCGCCCGCCTGGTGCTGGATGTAGAGAGGATCAACGGTCGTGGGCGGTGCGAAATAGTCCCTGGCATCGAGGTTGTCGTTGCGCAGGAACCAGAACGCAGACCCGTGGTATTCGTTGGTGCCGCTCTTGGTCACCACGTTCACGACCGCGCCTGCCGAAGCGCCGTACTCGGCCGAGAAGTTGCTGGTGTTCACCTTGAATTCCTCGACCGCTTCCAGCGAGGGACGCATGGCGTCGCGCTGCCGATTGTCGAGCCCTCGCAGGTAGTTCACGTTGCGTGCGCCGTCCAGCAAGTAGGCGTTCTGGTAGCCGCGGTTGCCGTACGCCGAGTAGGTCTTGTCGCGGGAGCGGGCGTTCGGGACGGTTCCTGCGGTGAGATTGCCGAGGTCCAGATAGTTGCGTCCGTTCAGCGGAAGCTTCTGAATGGTGGTCTCGCCGACAACCTGGCCGATGCTGTGCGTCGTCTCCTCCAGCTGGACGGCCATGGCCTCGACCGTGACCTGCTCGGTGACAGTGCCGGGCTCCAAGATTAGCCGCAGGTTGATGACTTCATCCACGCGCAGCTGGACGTCCGACTGCACGAATTGCTTGAAGCCCTCGAGCTCGGTCGCGACGTCATAGGTCCCCGGCCTCAGCAGGGGAGCGGAGAAACGCCCGACTTCGTTGGACTCGACCCGACGGACCAATTCACCGGTCTCGGTGTTCGTGATCTGGATCGCTGCGCCGGGAACGACTGCGCCGGACTGATCGAGGACCGTACCGGTGATCTGGCCGGTAGATGTCTGAGCGGCAGCCGTCGACGCTCCCCACGTGATCGCGCAAGCGGCAACCAGTACCGAAAAGAGTTTGCACCTCATGTCGTGCCTCCTGATCGCGCACCGGAGCCGACGCCCCAGGCGCCGCGCTCACTCTATGGGTCGGCTGCCCGATAGGCAAGCGCGATTACTGCGATTGCGAGGGAAATCGCAAGGTTTTCCGTGTTGCGAGCGCTTGCTTTGTGTTTGCGTCTTGCCTGAGGTCCGGTTGGGCCTCGCCTGAGGGGCGGGTTGCAGGCCAGCCACGCAGAAGCCGATCGGTCGACGCCCCAGTCTGACTTTGCCTTCTGGTCTCGATCGATGGGCCCACCTACTGACTGGATTGCACTGCCAGAGAGTCTCGGCAAAGGGGCTCGCTGCCTGCGATGCGGGGTCACTGGGGGCAGCCAACGGGCCTCCAAGGCCGTACGCAGTCCGGGCCGATTGCCGATCATGTTCCGAATGCTGGGAAACGAGTTCGAGGCATTGGGGTAAGATGCTGAAGTAACTCGGTTCCTCCAAGACGGGCCCGTAGCTCAGCTGGATAGAGCGGCCGCCTCCTAAGCGGCAGGTCGGGGGTTCGAATCCCTCCGGGCCCGCCATAATTCAATTGACTGAGGCCAGCCCTTGATTTGTGTTGCAATGTGCATTGTATTGGAATCCTGCAGAGAGATTTGTGATGTTGAACCCATACACGACCTCCGGCGCTTCGGGAAAACGATCTAGAACCACGCAGGTGCGCCATGATGATCGATTGGCAATCTTGATTGAGCGTGCAGCAAAGTCGCTCGCCATCGACAAGTCAGCTTTCCTCCGCGCTGCAATTGAACGCGAGGCTATCCGCGTGCTGGAAGCGCAGTCTCGGCATGTCTTGTCTCAGGCGGATGCCGAGCAGTTTGCTGCGGCCCTTGACACGCCCCCTGCTCCGACCCCGCGCGCCTTGGATGCGGCCCGGAACTATCGGCGGCGCATTGTACATGCCGATTGATCCGAAGTCCCTCGGAATCAAGAGTTTCGACATGAGGAACAGTACGTGTAGGCAAGCACTACATATGTCTGCGTAGTGCTACGGGCCCCATCCTTCTCGTTCCGTTAGGGGGCCAGCAGGCACGTCCGCCACGATTCCCGGTCGCGATCTCGAGTGGCCGCGGAAGCCGCTGGCCTGAAACCGCATGACCGAGAGGAGGGGGTTCCGACGCGCTCGCACGCCATCCTTGCTTCGGGCTGGGCTCCCTGCACCAGTTTGTTGTGGCCTCTAGACGACGAGCGCACAGATGACGGGCTCACCCGAGCGGATCGGCCTCCTCAGTCTTGGTTAGGTCAAGGCTTGATGCGCAGCTTCCCGAAATGGATGTGGGTCCGCGGCCTGACGGGAGTTCCGCTGTCCCACACAGCCCGGAAGTCGCCAGGAGCGACTTCAATCAGCGTCGGGTACGAGTTCTTGATCCCCGCGTCATAGAAGGTCTTCTGTTGGCTCCAAGCGCCCCCAGGCGCCTTGGTCTTGTAGCGCAGGGCCATGCGTCCGCCCGGCTCTCGTTGCGCCGGACCGTCGTTGTAGACGTAGATGTGCGTCCCGTCGCTGGACTGCCCGAAGAAGGCCTTGGACTTGGCGTTGTGCAGTTCGGGCTCTGCCCGGGCAACGCTCCAAGTATGGCCGCCGTCGGTGCTGACACTGGAATAGGCCCGCGGAGGGTCCGTCGTAAGCTCGGTCTGGTCATAGTTTGCGGTCCGCATCACGATCTTTAGCGAGTCAGCCGCGTCGCCCGGTGCGATGTTGCCTTCGTGCAGAAACACGCGGGCAGCGGTTGGCTGAGGGATGTACGCCTCGAGATCCCACTCGAGCAGGCTGGTGCTGCTGAGGATGAAGTGGTCGCGGGAGCCCCTCGGGTCCTTTTGCAGCGTGTTGCGGTGGGCCGGCAACAGGAAGAGGCTCCGACCGTCGATCTCGGTCTCGACGATGCCAGCGTTTGTGATGAGCGGGCCGGTGTAGCGCATCGACAGCTGGACCTGAGTCCAAGTGCGTCCGCCATCGGCCGTGAAAGCGGCGACGAGCTGTGATTCCTCGCTGTTCTCGAAGGCGATGGGACAGCGCATTGCGAAGCACCAGACGACGTCTTGCCCCGGGGCGCGATATAGGACCGGATTGGCGTACGCGAACTGAACGTCACCTTGGCGGCGTTGATGATCGAAGATGGCGACCGGTTCTTCCCACGTATCTCCGTCGTCTCGCGAAACGGTGGCGAGGATGTCCCCCATGTCCTTCTTCCCGTTGACCATCGCGCCGAACGCGACGATGAGGTCCCGCTCGCGCTCCCCTTGGACGATGAAGGGCTGCCAGACCCGCCACGCATACGGATGCTGTGTCACACGGCGGACGACACGCACGTCAGAAACATCGCCTTGGAAGCTCTCCAACTCTGCCGGGGCGGCGGGGCCGACGATCAACATTGCGACCAGCGCGGCTGTGGCCGTCCAAACTGTTTTTCGAAGTGTGTCTTTGAGCGCCATTTCTACAAGCTAGCGCAGTGGCGGCCGTGATGTCAGGGCCAGCGATTCGAGGAAGCGCCCCCGTGATCGCGGCCACTCAGCAATCCGCTGCGACCCGCTGGGGAATCGTGACGCGGAGATGACCCTAGAGCGAGTAGAGTTCAGGAAGCGGAATGCGGACCACTTCGATATCTTCCTTCTTGACGGAACAGATCACCCAGCGACGCTCACCAACGACGACCGAGTGGGGATACTGGCATCCAAGCGATTCGGCCTTTCCATGTCGTGGGGCTAGGGCGCGGCTCGCACTTGTCGAGGTGGCGCTGAGGTCAAGTGCTTTCGACGTCCGCACGTTGACGGTCCCCGGGGCTCCGGGCACGGCAGGTCGGCTTCGCTGGCTCAGCTCGCGGCGGCGAGCAGTGCGCGGAGGGTCTCCGGCGCGATGTTGCCGCCGCTAAGCACGCAAACCAATGGTCTGTCCCGGTCTCGCGGCGCAGCCAGCGCTGCCGCGACCGACACGGCCGCACCGGGCTCGACCACGAGCTTCTGCTCGACCGCCAAGAGCCGCACGGCGGACGCCATGGCTTCTTCCGACACGAGTTCGACGGATTCTACGTGCTGCTGCACGATTGGAAACGTCCGGGAGCCGGGTTCGAGCACCGTAAGGGCGTCCGCTAGCGACTGTGCCGGCGCCGTGCGCACCGGTCGACCGGCTTCCAAGGACAGCTTCATCGACGGGTTGGCTTCAGCCTGGACCCCGAATACGCAGCATTCTGGCCTCCCGGCCTTCACGGCCAATGTTGTTCCCGCGATCAGTCCGCCGCCGCTGATCGGCACGTAAAGGTCGAACGCGCTGTCAACTTGCTCGAGCAGTTCCATGCCGAGCGTCGCGTTACCCGCGATCGTCTCGGGCGAGTTGTAGGGATGCAGCAACCTGCGGCCGGTTTCCGTTCGGATTCGCTCGGTAGCTGCGAAGCGCGCTTCGAAACTGTCCTCGCAGAGCACGACATTGCCGCCGAACGCTTCGGTGCGCCCTCGCTTGAAGGCCGATGCTCCGCGCATCATGACGATCGTAGACTCGACGCCGAGCCGGGTCGCCGCATAGGCCACGGCTTGGGCAAAGTTGCCCGAAGAGTTGGTGACCACACCGGTCGAGAGGCATTCGTCGAGGTGGGCGAGGATCGAGTTAAAGGCTGCCCGGACCTTGAAGGCGGCGACCGGCTGCATGGACTCCAGCTTCAGCAGAACCGGCCTTCCCAGCTCTCGGCTTAGGAAGTCCGACTCGACAAGTGGCGTCCGGCTCAAGTGCGCAGCCAGGCGCTCGCTGGCAAGGGCGACATCATCGGCCCATGCGCGCGCATCATTTCTCTGAGCAAGGTTTCGCTGCATCACAGCAATGCGAGTCTCAGACCCGGGTCTTGGATCGGCTCGGGTTCGTCAACAGGACACGCCCTCTAGAAACCACGGTAGCAAGGGTAAGTTTCTGTACCATAAGATGATTCACAGGGCGCAACTCGCCCTTGGAGCGTCGAGATGAATTCCCGCCACCTTCATCGCACTCCGCGCCTGGGCTTGCTTGTCACGCTCGTCGTGGCGGCCTTGGTCTGGGGGCTGCCTGCGTTTGGGCAAACCAACACGGGTTCGATCCAAGGTGTCGTATACGACGAGTCGATGGCGGTGATGCCAGGGGTGAAGGTGACCGCCAGCGACCTGGCCCGCGGCGTCGAACGGACGGTGGTCACCTCGGAGGCGGGCGACTACGTGCTCACGCTGCTCATGCCGGGCGAATACCTGCTGTTGTTCGAGGCGGAGAGCTTCGCGCCGTTGACCGTTGAGGGGTTCGAGGTATTGGTTGGCGAGGCGGCCGAGTTCTCTCCGCAGTTGGCCGTTGCGGCGACCCAGGCGGAGATCGTGATCTCGGCCGACGCACAGCGGTCCGCGATTGAGCCGCAACGAGTTGCGCAATCAGATCACATCGACTCGGTCCGGATCGAGAACCTGCCGATCAACCGCCGCAATTACCTTGACCTAGCCCTGCTGACTCCGGGCGTGGTCGACACCAATTACATCGCCAACGCTACCGACCGTCGGATTCCGCCCACGCCCACGTCCGGGTTGGGAGTCGGCGGTGCCAACGGGCGCACCAACACCTTCATGATTGACGGCTTGGACAACCTGTATAACTCGGGAAGTGTCCGCTCGTCGATCAGCCAAGAGGCGGTCCAAGAGTTCCAGGTCAACCGCAGCACGTTCTCCAGCGAACAGGGCGGTGCCCCGGGCGGCACGGTCAACATCGTGACCAAGTCCGGCACCAACCAACTGCACGGAACCCTCTTCGGCGTCGTGCGCAACCGGCGCTTCCAGGCGCGGAACTACTTCGACCCCGGCAAGAGTGCCTATACCCGGGCCCAGAGCGGGGCCTCGATCGGCGGTCCGGTTGTCAAGAACAAGACCTTCTGGTACGCCGCCTATGAACGTCTCGACCGCCACGAGTCCCAGATCGTGCCCCTGCTCTCCGACCCCTCGATCTTGACCTCCTTGACCGAGTCGCAGCAGGTCCTCGCCGATGTGCTGGGCACCTCCGGCCCCCCGTCGTTCCGGCCGATCATTGCCGAGCTCTCCGCCGCGCTGACTCCGGCCAACACTCCTGGCGTGAGGGAGCTATTCGAGGACAACAGCGGCGTGTTCCCGTTCTCTGAGCTGCGCCAGCAATTCATCACCCGCGTGGATCACACGTTCAGCGAAGACCACAACATGTTCTTCCGGGGCAACTGGACCGGGCAAGAGGGCCAGAACACAGATTTCGGCGCGCTCACGGCTCTCAACCGCGGGCGCAACAATGCCGTCAATGACTTCGCCGTGGCGCTCGGCGACACCTACGTCATCAACTCGAAGTGGCTCAGCGAGACCCGGATCGGCGCCGGATATCACGACTTCGGAGTGTACCCGACTGATCCTCACGGTCCGGCCATCAGCATCGGGGGCTTCGGCGAATTCGGCCGCGACTTCATCCTGCCGACGCACGTAGTCGAGCGGGTCCTGCAATTCCGGCAGAATTTCATGCGCGTGTCCTCGCGTCACACATTCAAGTTCGGCGTCGATTACAACCCGATGCGGGACGCGGTTCGATCCGAGACGTTTTTCAGCGGGCGGTTTATCTTTGCCGACGCAGTTCCGCTCACGGCAGTCATCGACGGAGCCCTGCCAGGGGCCTCGCAATTGGTGAAGGGGGTCCTGGCCGGGATCGGCCAGGCGGACCTTGCACCGCTCGTAGACCGGCCCATCTCGGCGCTGCAGGCGTTTGCCTTGGGCCTGCCAGTCGTCTACCAGCAGGGCTTTGGCGATCCTCACTGGCAAGGCTGGGCCAACCGCCTGAACTTCTTCGCAGAGGACTCTATCCGCGTAACTTCGAAACTAAAGCTCACACTCGGGCTGCGCCACGAGCTCGAACTCAAAACCAGGTTCCCACGCGACTACAACAACTTCGCGCCACGCGTCGGATTTGCATGGAGCCCCGATCCCAAGACGGTGATTCGCGGCGGCTACGGAATCTACTACGCTCGCATTGACGGGCAGGTTGCCTACATCAATGACCTGCTGGGCGACGCACAGCAGATTTACCAAGTGTTCATCCCGCTCACCGGCGTGGGAGGGATCCAGAGCACGCTCACCGGGGAGCCGCTGACGTCGGCGGAGATCTGGCAGACGCAGAAGCAGCGCGGCGTGATCGGTACGCGAGGGATCACGCGCGAGGATCTCGCAGTTCACGGCATCGACCCCGGTCCGGGCTATCCCTTGCGCGTCGCCTTCCGCGTCGCCAAGGACACGGTCAACCCCTACGCCCAGCAGGGCAGCTTCGAGATCCAGCGCGAAATCAGCGGCTACTCGCTCTCGGCGGCCTACAACTACAACCGCGGCGTTCACATCATCAGGCCCCTAGATGTCAACGTCTACGAGGCCGGCACGAACGAGCAGGGCAGGCCCATCGTGGGCTTCCACAACCCGCTGATCTTGCAGGACAACCTCTACGGGAGCTGGGGCCGGTCCTACTACCACGCTCTGATCTTGCACTTGCAGAAGCGCTTCGGACAGACGTTCACCCTGTCGGCCCACCATACGTGGAGCAAGGCGATCGACGAGGCGACGGACTACAATTCGTCCTACGAGCCGCACTTGCAGTGGGACGCTCGCAACGAGCTCGCCCTATCGCACTTTCACCGCGGGCATCGGTTCGTTGCCAACGTGGTGGCGCAGTCACCTTGGAAGGCAGCCAAGGGGCGCGGCTTCCGGCACAACCTGCTGTCGGACTTTGCGTTCTCAGGAGTGATGCTGGCCCGTTCCTTCGCTCCGTTCAATCTCAACGCGAACTTCGACACCATCGGAGACCGGCACACTGACACGCATCGGCCTTGGGGCCTTGGTCGTAACGTAGGCGTGGGACCGGCCTTCTTTGGCATGGACATTCGCCTGACACGCTCGTTCTCCCTCACCGAGAGAGTTGACATGCGGATCTCTGGCGAGGCCTTCAACCTGCTGAACCGCACTAACTTCCGGGCCGTGAACGGCATAGTCGGCAACATGACTCTCGAGCAGGTCCCGGATCGCCCGACGGGTCGGCGCGGCAATGTCACGGACCCGTTCTCGTTCACTTCCGCCTTCGATCCGCGGCAGTTCCAGCTCTCGCTGCGGCTGACGTTCTAGCGGCGCGGCCTCTGCCACGGTCAACGGGCACGCCGCCGCTCGGCGCAGGCGTCTCAAGCGCTCTTGCTGGCAGCCGGCTCGAGCGTGTCGCGGACCGGCACCCTTGCGATCAGACTGCCGCGAGCACCGCTGCTGCCGCGTTGTACCCACTTCTGACCGCGCCTTCCATCGTGGCCGGCCAACCGGTGTTGGTCCAGTCGCCGGCGAGGAAGAGATTGGGGAAGCGGGTGCGGGGGCCGGGCCGCGCGCGTTCCAAGCCGGGAACTGCCGAATAGGTGGCGCGCAACTCCTTGATCACCCGGCTTCGCCGCAATTCCGCCTCTCTGGCAAGGGGGAAGGTCTCCCTAAGCTGTGCCACGGCCCGCTCCGCGATCTCCGCAGGTGGGTCGCGTACAAGGCCGCGCGCCGCGCTGACGACCCCTAGGTAGTAGCCTCCCCCCTTGTGGAAGATCCACTGGACCTCCCCGTCAACCAGCATCGCGTGCCCGAATTCCGTGATGGGCCGGTCGAACCAGAGGTGGATTCCGACGATCGGAGAGGGCTGGAAGCGCTTTAGTTGGTCTTCCACGCCCAGCTCCGGCACGAGCGCCGTCACTCGGTCGAAAGGGACCGCGCTGATGTAGAAGTCGGCCGCTTGGTCGCGAGGATCGATCGCCGTCACCTTGGAGCCGAGATGCAGCCGCACCGATGGACCGAACTGGCCCGCCAGGGCGGGGGAGTACAGCTCGTCAAGCGGCACGGCCGGCACGCCCATTTCATAGCTGGTGCGCGAGCCTAGCAGCCCTTCTCCAAAGACCTGCAGGGCTGGAAGCGCGGACGCTCGCTCGGGTTCCTCGTTCAGGGCGCTGACGATCACTGGCCGCCAGAAGTGCGCGATTGACCGCGCTGTTGCGCCGTGTTGCCTAAGCCAGTCCGCGAACGTGACATCGTCTATATCGTCGCGCTTGCGCGCTCGCGACACGGCTGCTAGGCAGCGGAGCAGGGAAAACTTGTCCTTCCAGCCCAGACCGCGCATTTGAAGCAGGGACCGGGCTAGGTGCAGGGGCGCGGGCAGGGGGTCCCTGAAGAGCGTGTCGTGCATCCCGCTTCGGCCGACCAAGTGCAGGGTGGACTCGAAGACGATTCGATCCGCGACCCCGCACCTGCGGTAAAAGTCCATCAGTTCTGTGCAGCAGCGCAGCAGCACATGCTGGCAGTTGTCGATGTGTTCGGATTCCGGGTCGCTAGGTGTCAGGCGATACGACGCGGCCCGTCCTCCGAGGAACGGGCGGGCCTCGTGTATGTCCACGTCCAGGCCGGCCTCGCCGAGCCGGGCGGCGGCCGCGAGGCCCGCCAAGCCGCCGCCGACGATCTTCACGCGGGGAATGATGGCACCCTCCCGGTGGCCCTGAGCCAGAGGGCATGACTCGCGATTCCCAGCTTGCGCGGCTTGGAGAGCCCGAGCTCTTGCGACAACACGTCAAACCCCGCCCGCCGTATCCGTTCCAGAATCCCGCGGTAGGTAGCGATCATGGCCCATAGAGCCGCTCGGCAGGGCGGGTTGGTCATGCCGAACAGCGCTGCGGACTCCCTGTAGTAGCGATCGGCCCGTTGGTACTGGAAAGCCATGAGTCTCTGGAACCGATCCTCGGCTGCGCGCACTGTTCCGGACAGAAGCTCGTCCCTGCTCATGCCGTACTCTGCCAGCTCGCACTGCGGGAGGTAGACCCGCCCCAGCGCGGCGTCGGCGGCGATGTCCCGCATGATGTTCGTTAGCTGGAAGGCGATCCCGCACCGCTCGGCGAGGGTCAATGCCTCGCGGCCTTCGAACCCGAATACGTGCATCGTCGTCATGCCGACCACGGAAGCGGCCTGATAGCAATAGTGGTAGAGGTCTTCGAAGTTCTCGAACACTTGCTCAGAAAGGTCGCCCTCCATGCCATCCAGCAGGTCGAAGGAGTAGGAGCGCGGAATGGCATGGCGCTCGCATGCATCGCAGAAGGCCGCCAAGACGCTGTCTTCTCTGGAGCCTGCGAAATGCCGCTGCAGGTTGTTGCGCCACTCCCGGATCGCTGCTCGCCGGGAGTCCACCGCAAGGTCCGCTTGGTCGACGATGTCGTCACTGTGGCGTGTAAACGCGTAGATCGCGTACATCGATTCCCGCTGCATTGGAGGCAGCAGCCTGAACGAGTAGAAGAAGTGCCGGGCGCGGGCCTTGGCGATACTGCGACAGTGCTCGTAGGCCTCTTCAATCGTGGGCATCGTGCGCCTCTGGAATCGCTAGCGGAGCCCGCGCTAAGCGGCGCGCCAAGACGCGCGCCAGTAGCGCGGCATGATCCGACGCGGTCATGACGGGCCGCTTCGAAATGGTGTCGAACCCGGCCGAGCGGATCTTGGCAAGCACGGCGATGCCCGCCCTGGCGAACATTTCGATCTCGACGCCCAAGCGGCCGGACAGCCGATCTGCTAGAGGCAGGCCTGCGACAAAGAGGCTGTGCGCCCGCTCGGTCAGATCGCGCACGGTCTCGCGGAACTCCGGCGACGCGGCGCCCCGTGCCATGTCTGCGGCAAGCGCATCACGGCCAGAGCCGTTCGCCCGCATCACATCCTCGGGCAGGTACACCCGACCGATGTGCCAATCTCGGGCCACGTCCTGCCAGTGGTTGGCGAGTTGCAGGGCGGTGCAGATGGCGTCGGACAGCTCGAAAAGATCCGGGTCTCGGTAGCCGTTAATCCTCAGCACCAGCCTGCCGACAGGGTTGGCGGAGTAGCGGCAGTACTCGAGCAGGTCATCGTAGCTAGCATAGTCGCGCTTGGACTGGTCCTGCTCGAAGGCGCGCACAAGGTCTTCGAAGTCTTGGCGAGGAAGGACGTGGCGCGCAGCGGTTTCCTTCAGGCCCACGAACACGGGGTGGTAGGCCTCGCCGCGCTCCATTGCGGCCAATTGCTCGCGCCACCACCGGAGCAGGTCCAGGCTCAGCTCGGGGTCGCCGGTCTCGTCGCCCAGATCGTCCGCCCAGCGGCAGTACGCGTAGACGTTGCAATAGTCTTGGCGCAGGCGCTTGGGGACAAGCAGGCTCGCTACGGAGAAGTTCTCGTAGTGCTCCCGCGTCAGGCTGCGCGTGTAGCGGAGGGATTCCTCTAGGCCCCACGCCGGGAATCTCCTGCCGTGCGCGCGCAGGAATTCGACGGGCTCGAGCGCGGGCATCCTCTTAGTATCCTGCCGCCACGCCCTCGCTTCTCGAGTCGGCCGCACCCATCAACGCTTCCGAACCCACCTCGATGGCCTCGATGTGCCCCAGGCTTCGACCCAATGACAGCTCGTGGCCGAACGCCCTGAGCCTCTCGCGGGTGTCGGCCGACGCGCCCGACGGCTCCATGTACAGCCGATCCGGCATCCACTGATGGTGGAATCGCGGGAAGTCCACGGCCTGCTGGACATTCATGCCGAAGTCCACAACGTCCAACAGGACCTGCGTGACCGAGGTAATGATCGTCGGCCCTCCCTGGGCGCCGAGCACAAGCCTGGTCGCGCCGTCGCGCACCACGATAGTCGGAGACATGGCTGACAGCGGGCGCTTGCCCGGCTCGATGGCGTTGTTCTCGCTCTGGAGCAGCCCGTAGGCATTGGGGCTGCCCGGCTTGGCGGTGAAGTCGTCCATTTCGTTGTTGAGCAGCACGCCCGTCCCCTTGGCAGTGACCCCGGAGCCGTAGCCTCCGTTGAGCGTGTATGTCACCGCCACGGCGTTGCCCGCGGCATCGACCACCGCGTAGTGCGTGGTCTCATCGCTTTCGTAGCCGCTCGGGCGGCTGTCGCCCACTGTTGCGCTGGGGCTCGCCTTATCCCTGCGAATGCTCTTGCGACGCTCGGCTGCGTAGGCCTTCGACAGCATGCCTTGCAGCGGGATATCCACGAAGTCCGTGTCGCCGAAAAAGCGCGCCCTGTCTGCGAAGAAGCGCCGCATGGCTTCGGCAACGAGATGAATCGTGGTAGCCGAACCGGCCCCAGTGGCAGAGAGGTCGAAGTTTTCCAAGATGTTGAGGATCTGGATCACGCCGGCACCGCCGGAACTGGGCGGGGGAGCGCTCAGCACCTCGTGGCCTCGATAGGTCCCCAGCACGGGCTTCCTCTCGACAGGTGCGTAGCTGGCCAGGTCGCTGGCGGAGATCGTCCCGCCGTTGGCCGACATGTCTGCAGCGATCAGACGAGCCGTGCGGCCCTCGTAGAACTCGTCCGGGCCGACGCGGGCGAGCCGTTCGAGCGTGGCCGCCAAGTCCGCTTGCCGGAGAGTGTCGCCCATCTGGAATGGACTGCCGCCGTTCAAATAGATCCGACGCGACTCGGGAAAGCGTCTCAGTCGGCTGCTTGACTTGAGCGACTGGGCCAGATCCCACGTGACCTCGAAGCCGTCAGCGGCCAAGCGCCGTGCGGGCTCGACCATGCTGGCCCATGTCTTGGTGCCGTATTTGTTCAATGCCAGGGCTAGGCCCCGCACCGTGCCTGGCACGCCCGCCGCCCGGTAGCCGACCAAGCTCTCATCGGTAGGATTTCCGTCTCGGCCGATGTACATATCTCGTGTGGCCGAGCCCGGTGCGCGCTCTCGAAAGTCGATGAAGGTCGATCGACCGTCGGCCAAGCGCAGCAGCATGAATCCGCCGCCGCCGAGATTGCCCGCGTTTGGCTCGGTGACCGCGAGAGCGAGTCCGACCGCCACCGCCGCATCAACGGCGTTCCCACCGCCGCGCAGCACGTCCACGCCGATTTCGGTAGCTTGGCGCTCGGCTGTGACCACGATGGCGTGGCGGGCGTAGACAGGCTGGGGCTCGAAGGCAGCAGCCTTGCCGCCGACGAGCAGTGCGAGTGGCAGCGCTCCCGCTAGCCAGGCCCGCTTCCAGACGGATCTTGGCCGCAGTCGTGTTGGAGCAGGCCTCGACGCGTCATGCCCGCCGGCGCCAGTCTCGAACAGAATTGCGTGGGCTTGTATCAACCGGGCCATTCTTTCTGTTATTGCAGCACACCCGCGAAGAGCGAGCAGATTCAGTGTCGTACAAGCGGCCTATGACGGTCGTCCGGCCGGTGCCTGACGAGCCTGCCGCAATACCGCACGAGATGCTCGGAAGACAGGAATTAGAGGACTCAAATTAAATCTAAAGTTAATGATGCTAACGAAGCCATCTTCGAACGGCAGCGCCGCACTATTGCAGCTCATCGAGCAGGCGCTTCGCCTCGGCGGATCCGGGATGCTGCCTGACGACCTCCTCGGCAGCTCGTCTCGCTGCTTCGGACTGGCCTTGCAGGGCGAGCGCTTGGACGTGCAACAGAGCCGCCTCTAGGCTATCGGGCGCCAATTGCCTCGCGCGCTGGATTCGTTCCAGGGCCTCTGCGATGTTGCCGGCCTGAAGCTCGTAGCGCGCCAAGTTCAGTTGCGGGACAGGGGACTCGGGATCTGCCTGGGCAGCGCTCAGGAACGCCTCGAGGGCTTGGCCCGCGTTCCCGGTCTGCATATGCAGAACACCGAGGCTGGTATGGATCTCGGCGGTGTCGCGGCCAAGTTGCAGTGCGAGCTGGTACTCGACGAGAGCGTCTGCCGAGTTGCCCTGAGACGCGAGCGCAGCGCCGAGGTTCTCCCTCAAACGGGGATCTTCCGGTTGCGCCTCGACAGCACGGCGGAACAGCGCCTCGGCGATGTCCAGACGCCCCTGCGAGAAGCGGACAGAGCCAAGGACGGAGAGGGCTTGGCCATCCCGGGGCTGGTGTTGGAGCGCCTGCTCCAGCAGCGACTCGGCCTCGCTGACGGCGCCGCGTCGCACTAGCAACGACGCCAGGTTGACTGCGGCATCGGTCAGGCCCGGCGCACCAGCCAGAGCTTCCCGCAACACGGCTTCGGCGCGCTCGGCCTCGCCGTCCGCGATCAGCGCTCCCGCCAGATTATTCAGCAGCAGCGGGGAGCGGTCTCCTTGGGCGATTGCCTCGTCGAACATCGCGCGCGCCGCCGTTCCGAGGCCCCGTTCGGCGAATGCCGAACCTAGCTCCTGGAAGTCCCGGCGCGGCTGTGACTTGACCCAGAGGCCCGCAAACGGCAGTGCTTCGCCGGCCCCGGCCTGCAGGTCGGCCAAGACCTGATCCGGCTCGACCTCGCCGCGATAGACCTTTACGATCCGGCCCTCGCCGTCCAGCAGGAAGCTCGTCGGAATCGCCAGGGCCCTGCGCCGGTCGAACAGGCGCTCGTTGAGCACGCTGTAGGCCTCGGCAGTCCTCGCGTCAGCCAGCAGGACCGTATACGAGAGTCCCAGATCCGCAGTCAGCTTCTCGACGGCGTCGGAGCGGGAGCGATCATCGACAGATACCGCTAGGATCTTGACGCCAGCAGCACGCAGCTTGCCGAGCTGGCTCTGGAACAGTGCGAGTTCGCTTCGGCATGGCGGGCACCAAGTTGCCCAGAAGTTGAGCAGGACGGGGCCTCCGCGCTGAGCGGACAGGCGTACTTGGCCGGCCGGGCCGGCGATTCGGTCCAGCGTGAAGTTCGGAGCTGGCACAGGCTTGGCGAGCCAGGTTCCGCTCTCTCCTGCGCTTGGCCCGCCTCGGGCGGGCTCGGATGCGACAGAGGCGGCTTCGGGCAGAGAAGCGGGGCGAACGGCATCCTCGCCCTCGACCAACACGATGCTGCCTTCTTGCGGCGGCTCGTCGAATTCCTCGACCGCGCCCAAGGGCCAGAGCACGCGGACGCTGCGAACAGTCTCCCCGCCGCCTAGGCCGAAAGCCGCGACGCGCGAGCGCTGGGACAAGTAGCCGCTGCCCGACACGATCTCGCGCATTAGCGTCCTCCGGTCGGTAGTCAGCCACACGCGCCCGCCCACGCCGTCGCGGTTGCTGCTGGTTCCCTGCAGCCGCACCGTCAGGCTCCTCGCCCGGCCCTGGCGCATGTCGTTGCGAAACGCCCGCAACTGCCTGCCATTGCGATTCTTGAGGATCAGGTCTTGGTCACCGTCGCCGTCCAGATCCAGCGGCACGAAGGCACGCCCGTCGGAATCAAGGTCCAATCCGGTCAGGAACGAGAAATCGTCGAACGTGCCGTCTCCGCGGTTGCGAAAGCACAGGTTGCGCTCGCGACCGCTCCAAGTCCCGTCGGAGCGGATCAAGATGTTGATGGCGCGCCAGGCGTCGGCGTAGCTCTTGGATCCCTGCGCCTGCAGGGGCGATTGCGACACGACCTGCCGCCAGAAGAAGCTTCAGAGGTCGTCCAGCCGCTCTCCTGTGATGTAGCCGTTCTGGACGAACAGATCGAGCAGGCCGTCGCTATCGAGGTCAACGAAATCCGACGCCCAGGCCCAGCGCCCCGTTCGCACTCGCGCCTCTTCGCTGACATCGCTGAAGCCGCGCTCGCCGTCGTTTCGGAACAGCGAGTTGCCCTGCGCCTGACGTCGGAACAGGGCCCGTTGGCTTGCCGTTGGCGCTATGTCTTCAAAGCGCGGGTTGCCCGTGATGCGCAGTCCCGCGGACGACCACATGTTTGCCGTGTAGAGATCCAGATCCCCATCGCCGTCGTAGTCCCCCCAGGCCGCCGACATGCCGGCACCGAGATCCTCGACCCCGAGTTCTGCCGCGACGTCGTCGAACGTGCCGTCGCCGTTGTTGCGATAGAGATTGTTGCGTCCGAAGTCGTTGGCCACGTACAGGTCTGGGTCGCCGTCGCTGTCGTAGTCGCCCCAGGCTGCGGCAAAGCTGAAGCGGTCGTTGGTCGGCCCGAACCCGGCCGCGTCGGCAACCTCCTCGAACTGTCCGCGGCCATCGTTGCGGAAGAGCAGGTTTGGCGGGCCGTTGACCGCGTCGTAGTAGGGGGTCGGTGCGTCGTACTCCGCTCCGGGCTGCCAGAAGTCGTAGGCGCACACATACAGGTCCAAGTCGCCGTCTAGGTCGTAGTCGGCCAGGGCCGCTCCGGTGAACATAGCCTCCCTGTCCTGCCCGACATCGAGGGCGGCGTCGTCAAGCCGGAACTTTCCGCCGTCATTGCGAAAGAGCAGCGGCGCCGCCCCGATCAGAATCAGGTCTTGGTCGCCGTCGCTGTCCAGATCGCCGAACAGCGCCATCGACGTCTCGTCGAGTACGTCGAGGCCGGCCTGGCGCGTCACATCAGAGAAAGTGCCGTTGCCGTTGTTCTTCAACAGGCGGTTCGGCAGGCCGCTGGGCTGGCTTACATACAGGTCGTCCAAGCCATCGCCGTCGAAGTCTCCCAACGAGACGCCCTGGTGCCCATAGATCGAGACGCCCAGCGCTGCATCTAGGGTGTCCCTCCAGTGGTCCACTCCGAAGTCCAATTGCTTCTGGAGCGCATCGATTCCGCCAAAGACCTCGTCCGTGACCTCGCTGAAGCCCCTATGGTCTGCGCTTGCTTCCCTGAACGCTCCGAGGCGGCTGTCGAGCAGATTCCAGCCTGCGGGGGCCTCTGACCAAGACATGTCTATCGCCCCGAGTTTGGAGAGCAGGCGGCCGTCGGACCCCTCGCCTCCGAGCTCGACTCTCACGGCGACACGGGCCGGTCCGCTCGCCGCACTGCTGCGGGCGGTCGCCACAATCTTGAATTCTGCGAGGCGGAGGGAGCGAAAGGTCCCAGTGTGCTGCTCGAGCGGCTCGAACGAGTTCGGATCCTCGACCAGCGCCTTGGCGATAGCCTTCAGCTCAGCGTTGATAGCCTCGTAGTCCTGCTCCCCGATCCAGGCATCGAGGCTCGGATCAACTTTGGCGAGCAGCCGGTCGACCGGACGCTGGCGCTCGAATTCGACCTGCAGGCTGAAGTCCGCGTCCTGTGCCGAGGCCAGGGCCGCGAACGCGGCCAGCGACGCTGCGCGAATCGCCTTCACCTAGCGTGCATTGTACTGATGGCCGTTCCGTTCGCCGGGTGATCCGAGCCGCCGCCAAGAGAAGCGGCCCGCTCCGAACGCCAATTCGGAGCGGGCCGGGAAGCCAATTCGGCTGGCTGTGTGCGCTAGAACTCGAGGCGCAGGCCTAGCTGGGTCTGACGACCGGTACCGATCGTGCCGCGGATGCGTCCGAAGCCGGAATTGCCGCGGCGCCTCTCGGGGATCCTGAAGTTGGCGTGGTTGGCGATGTTGAAGAAATCGGCCCGGAATTCCAGCCGCGACTTCTCGGTGATATTGAAGCGTTTCTGAATCGATACGTCCACGACGGCGAAGCCGGGCCCGCAGCAAATGTTGCGCGGCGAATTCCCGAACACGCCCACGCCCGGTGCGGTGAACTGGGAGGTGTCGAACCACTCCAACAGCCTGGCCTCCTTGGAACGCCCACCCGACAGTACGTGGTCGCCGGCGACATTGGGTCGCTGGCCGTGGCTGAAGGTGTTACTTTCGTTTCGCTGCTCGATGATGCCGTAGGGAGATCCCGTGCGAGCCTCTGCGATCACGCCGAGACCCCAGCCGCCGATGATCCCGTTGAGAACGGGATTCTCGATTGTGAGCGCCCTGCCGCGGCCCACGGGCAGTTCGTAAACTCCGCTTGCGACGACTCGATGGCGGATATCGTTGCCCGACAGCGCCTTGTCGAGGTGCCGTAGCTGGAAGTGCGTGTAGCCGTTGTTTTGCTCGCCTCCCAGTTCGTTGGCCGACTCGACGTCGTCAATGAATTTCGACCACGTGTAGTTGATGAGGTAGCTCAAGCCGCTCGAGAATCGCTTCTCCGCCTTCAGATTCAGCGAATGATAGGTCGAGTTGCCCCAGTCCGGGCTCTCCACCCACACGGCGTTGTATTGAGGGAACAAGCGCGCGTTCTGACTCTGGGTCTCCGGGCCCCTGCCGCCGACCAGCGGGATCATGTTCTGGTTGTAGTTTTGGCCGCCCAGCTTATGTCCGACGTTGGCTTGGTACTGGGCCTCCAGCAGGATGTTGTCCGGCAACTGCTTCTGGAGGGTGAAATTCCACTGTTGCGAGTAGCCGTTCTGCTGGTGCTGCTGGATGTAGTCCGGAGAAACCGTGCGACGGCCGGAGATGGTCGCGCCAAACGTTCCCACGCGGTCGGCATCGGTGAACGGCTGCACCGCCGGCAGGCCCTCGCTGAGCATGAAGGCGGGAGTAAAGCCACCGTCGGGCGAGTTGATGTCCAAGGTCCGGGAAAACGTCCAGAACTGCGTGAACGGAACTGCCCGAGCGTAGGCGCCGTTGTAGTTGACGCCGTATCCGGCTCGGATCACGGTTGTGTTCGAGGCGCGATAGGCGAGTCCGATGCGCGGCCCTAGGTTGTTGAGATCGGGGTCGTGGGCATACTTGCCACGACCGTCTCGGCCGGCAAAGAGCATCACGCCAGGGCAGTTGCACACGGCATTGTTGCCAAGCGGATCAAAGCCGCTTTGATTGTTGCTCAGCTCCCAGCGGGGCGTGTCGACTTCCCAGCGCAGGCCCAGGTTCAGCGTCAGTTTGTCGGTAGTCTTCCAGCTGTCCTGCACGTAGAAGCCCCAGTAGTCACTGCGCGTATTGAGAATGTCGGTGTCAATAAGTTGACCGCGGGTCGTCCAGCCGAGCAACAGCTGCGCCAGTGCGTCTCCGGCAGCCCGGTTGTTGAAAGTGAAATTCCCGCCCGCGGCACTGTTGAAGTCATCTTGGTTGCGCGAGTAGCGGTACTCAATGCCCCACTTGATGCTGTGGTTGCCCTTGAACCAGGACGTGTTGTTAACGACTTGGTGGGTGCGGATGGGCTTTTGGATGCGCTCCTGATTGCCAGCTCCCAGGCGTGTGTAGCCGACCAGGTTCACAGTGGAGAAGAATTCCGGGTCGACGTTAGGCACGCCCAATTCCCCGTTCTTGCCGCTGCCCGTGCCAAGCCCGCGGGTCGTGAAGGTGCGGTTGCCGAACGTATAGCGGAACTCGTTCACCATCGTGGTGGAGAAGCTGTGGTTCCAGGTGGACGTGGACACGAGGTTCGAGCGAGTCTGCTTCGAAGCCCGGAAGTCGGCGAACTCGTTGGGGTACACGGGCTCGGGCTCGGCTGGTGCGTTGACGTTGCTGAAGCGGCTGGAAATGCGGTCCTTTGGCCCGAAGTTGTGGTCGACCTTGATCGTGAGGAAGTCCGACACGCCGCGGTTGGACACATTCTTGAGGTAGTTGTCTCGCGGCGCAGAAGTCAGCGGCCCGGGATTGTTGGGATCCGGGTATAGGCGAGCGAAGGCGCTGCCGAGAGGATCGATCCGGGAGGCTGGGATCATGTTGCCCGCGAAGGGCTCGCCGGTGAGCGGGTCGATCAGATCGAAACCCTCGCGGGCGGAGAAATCGCCCATGTTCTTCTCGGCCGGATGGGGCACGTCGGTGTTGGCGATCGTCAAGCCGTCGCTGCGACGCTGTCCCTCGTAGTTGACGAAGAAGAAGGTCTTGTCCTTCTTGATCGGACCGCCCAATGAGCCGCCAAAGATGTTGTAACGCAGCGGTGCGATGCTGGGCGCGAAGAACGTCCGCGCGTCGATCGCATCGTTGCGGAAGTTGTGATATAGGGCACCATTGAAGTTGTTGGTGCCCGAGCGCGTGCTCATGATGATCAGGCCATTGCCGCTCCGCCCGAATTCCGCGGCATAGTTGTTGGACTCGACCTTGAACTCGCGCAGCGATTCCACCGGCGGGTTGAGGTTGAGCTGGGCGATGCCGAGCGCCATGTTCTGCACGACGCCGCCGTCAAGATGCCACATCTGGTTGCGGGAGCGGCCGCCCGCCATCGAGAAGAAGGGCAGGTCATAGAGGCCGCCGCCGGAGTTGGCAAAGGTCACGTTGCCGGCCAGCTTGATCAGCTGCCCCGCTTGGCGGCTGCCTACCGGCATCTGGGCGACCGTGGTGCGCTCGATGAACTGGCCGACGGTCGTGTTCTCGGTCTCCAGCAGCGGCGCCGAGCCGGTCACCTCGATTGTCTCGGTGATCTCGCCGAGTTCGAGCTGGATGTTGACCGTCTTGGTCAGGCCCGTCTCCATGACCAGCCCTGACTGGCGGTAGGTCTTGAAGCCGACGGACTCGCAGCGCAGCTCGTAGGTGCCGGGCTGCACCAGCGTGAAGTTGAAGCCGCCGGACTCGTTGGTTTGCGTTATGGCCTCGACCCCGGTATCCGAATTGGCTAGGACCACGTCGGCCGCGACGATGACGGCGCCGGTGGTGTCACTGACGGTGCCGGTCAGGCCGGACTGCTGAGCGAGGATCGGCGAGACCCCCAGCAAGAGTGCCACAGCGACCGTGACGAGTAGAAATCGTGTATGCATTGCAATGCCCCCCCTGATGGCAGATTGACCCCAATAGGGTCATGCAAGCTTACGCATCATGCTACCACGGGGGGTTCAGTTCAGCCCCTTGTCGCGCTTGAGCGGGGCTGCTCCGAGGGCGCCCGGCCGCGGACTGCCCGGGACCGTCTGGTGCGGCCTGCGTAGCCGCGTCAGAAGGCGCGGAAGCCAGTGCGTTCGACGTTTCCGGGATGGCCGCCGCACTGCCCGTCTCGTTGCAGCGCACGGCCTCTGCAGGGCATGCTCTTGGTTGCGCCCATCTGCGGTCTCGCGAACTCGCGCTCTGGCGCGCAATGCCGCCAATCGCCGATCGCTCGCTACCAGAGGAACTTCAGCTGGAACCGGAACGTGCGCCCGTCATTGAGCGTGTTGTTGATTTGGCCGAAGTTCGGCGAGGAAAGTCCTTTCCCCGGCTCGGCGAACTGCGGCGTGTTGAAGAAATTGATCGCCTCGGCACGAAGCTCCATCGACCATTCCGGCCCGACCCGGAAGCGGCGCGATAGCGAAGCGTTGACGTTGGCGATCTTGCCCTTGCGGAAGGTGTTGCGCCCGAGGCTGCCAGCTTGCTCGGCGGGTGCGCTGAAGTAGCGGAATGCGCTGCGCGGCAGCAGCGACTCGGATGTGTCCGGCGAGCCGATGACGCGTCCGAGGACCGAGGGGTCGACCACCATCGGCCGGTCGCCCTTGCGCCCGTCGATGTTGCCGAAGCCGGGGCCGTCCGAGCCCGACTCTACCGTGAAGGGCGTCCCTGACTTGAGCAGAGTCACCGTCGAGAGCGTCCAATTGCTCAGCAGCCTCCCTGGCCAGTGCGACACTAGGCCCCGAGGTGTTGTGTAGCTGGCCTGAAGCAGGAATGCGTGCGGTTGATCGAAGTCACTGAGTCCCTTCAGGTCGCGTTGAGACTCCTGTTCCGTCTGGGCCACGGCGACCCGAGCGTCGGGCCCGGATGCCGTATTGGTGTAGGAGCCCCCTAGGTCGATAGACTTGCTGAGCCAGTAGGAAGCGTTCAGCGACAGGCCGCGCCAATTCGGAGCCGTTAGAGTGACGCGTCCTGCATCGAAATAGCCCCGCGAGCCGTTATGGATGAACAAGTGCTCGAAAATGCTCTGGTCGGGGCGGCGATCATTGATGTTCCGGATGGTTGAGACGACGCCGGGAACCTCGCGGGCACGATTCAGGAAGTAAGTGATGATCAGCTTGTGGGCCCGGCTCCCGGTATATCCGAGCTGCAAGCGCCAGTCAGCGGCGAGGCGCTTCTCCCAGCTGAAGTTGTACTGATGCGCGTAAGGCACGGTCAGGTCCGGGCCGGGCTCGACCCGGCTTGAGCGGGCGTTCGGGTCGCGCTTGGAGTGATCGACCAAGGAGCGCCAATTCGCCAGGGGCGGCTGGATGAAGATCGATGTCACGGTGTGCGGCGCGTTTAGGCGTGCCTGGCCGTAGGTGACCGGAAACAGGTCGCCGTAGTGCGAGGCAAAGTTCCCTCTCACCACTCCGGCATTAGCGGGAAGGCGGTACGCGAATCCGAACGAGCCGGCGACGTTGTTCAGGTCCGAATCCATCGCCAATTCAGTCCTCCCGGTGACATCGACCGGGCGGGTAAAGGGCTCGTAGCGGATGCCGAGGTTCACCGTCAGCCGCTTGGTCGCCTGCCAGCGGTCGCCCAGGAAGAACTTGTTGGACCAGTTGCGGAACCCGCGGTAGGTCGACCCCAAGGAGACGGCCATGCGGCTCGGCAACCCCAGCCGGACGTTCGTGATCGCGTCGTTGCCGAAGTTCGCGGCGAACAGGAGCAGCCCGCGACCGGCGTCTGGTTCCTCGCCGTTGTATTGCAAGCGGGTCAGGGCAAAGCCCGCCGTGATCTGGTGGTTGCCGCGAGTGTGGTGCAGCGTGGCCGCTTGGCGCCAGCGGTTCTGGGCGCGATCGATCGGGATGTTGGGAAAAGGTCCCAAGAACGTGAGGTCCCGGGCGCTCATGAAGATCGGGCCGACGGCGCCCTCAGCCGGTAGCAGGAGGGTGCCGAGGCGGTCGAAGCCCGTGGAGAGCTGCAGGACCGTCGAGGGCGCGAGCGGCAGGCTCCAGGTGAGTCGAGAGGAATGCGACCTGTTGTCGGTGTCGGGATTCTGACCCTTCACCAGCTGGAACGCGTCGACATTCTGGGCCGTCCAGACGTGTCGCAGCGAGAGCTTGCCCCTGGCGACGCCGTCGCGGTCTAGCTGGACCCGGGCGGAATCGGTGTTGATCCGCTGCAGGCTGTTGGTGTTGTGGGCGCGGGCAGCAATGTCGGGCCGGTTCGGCGAGACGGCCGGAAACGCATCCAGGATCCGCTGGACTTCCAGGCGGGTGGCGGGATCCTTGGCCAGTGGCGTCCGCTCCTCCGGTAGGGGGATGAGGACGTTGCCGTTGACGTTTCCTCGGATCTTGTTCTGGGACCCGCTTAAGGTGATTGCGCCCAAGGCGCCTAGAGGTGCGGCGATATTGACGCCGTAGAGGTTTTCCCTGGCCGGCTGGACGGAACCCACCTGAAAGAACGAACGGGCCGAGAACACGCTGTTGTTGTGGCGCCAAAAGGCATCGCCATGGAAGCCGCCGGCCGATGCGGGCGGGGCATGCACCGGGGGCGTCGGAGGCTTTCCGTATTCGGAGCCGAAATAGCCTTGGTTGACGGCGAACTCATCGATGATCGTTGCGGTCGTGCCGAGGCGAATGTTGAGTTCCTTGAGAGCGTTGTTGTCGACGAGGTTGAACTGGACGTTTTCGTTGCGGCGGCTCTCGCCCGATTCCGAGGCCGTTTCACCTAGGAGGTTGATTTCCGTGCGCTGCGCACCGTCGCTCTCGGACTCCTCGGCGGCATCGCCTTCCGGCTCGGTCTCGGCGCTGCCCGCCTCTGAAGCGGCTTGCTGACCGGCCAGCTCCGGAGCGTGCCCGGCAGCGAGCATGAAAAGGAGCCCCGCATGTCCACAGACCAATCGACGAGGCAACAGCATCCGGCCGTATTATCGTATCAGCGGTCTCCGGGCTGGGTGGTGAGACTCAGAGAACCAGACATCTTCAAATCTGGACCGTTACCCCTTGCCGCTTCGTGCGCACCGGTCGAGTCCCCAGGCTCGGCATTGCGCCGGCATGCCAACAGCAAGGCTTCTATCGGCAACAGCGACTCGCGCCCCTTGAAGGGTCGAATTGGGCATCCTCACCTCGATCCGTTATGAGACTGTGCGGCAAATGCCAAAGGCAGGCATCAGCGGGCGCAGGGTGCGGTATTGGGTGATTCGACCCGAGGCCGGCTGAGTTTGCGGCGTACATGGAGGAGGTACTCGAGAGCTGCGAGTAGCCGGTGCAGTTGGTGCGCGAGACCCGCACCCCAGTGGCGGCCACGACCGCGCATCCCTTGCGGGCTGACCACGAGCACGAGCGGGAGGGCACGGAGGCACCAGGCCTGTTCTGTGAACCCTTGGCGGACTGACCGACAACGACAGCCCGCGAGCGGGGCACGAAGGCTGACTGGACGCGGGAAGTGGCCGCTCTGCTGGCAGGCCACGAGGCTGCTTGCCACAGATCACATTGGTCTAGAATCATGTGTCCGGGCTCTTGATCACACACCATAGCCCCAGCCGGAAATCCCGCAGAATCTTCTATAATTAAATATAAATATCTATATTATGATACTATCTTGCTCGATCAATCCGGTGAGTTTGCGTTTTGGCAGATTATATTCTATATTGTGTGCATGCACTTGGATTCACATGGCAAGATCATGCTCTCTTTCGTCGTCGTCTTCGCTGACCTGCTGCGAGGCTTTGTCAAGCAGCCGTGGCTCAAGCATGTCGACCTTTCCACCATCAAGCCGCTCAAGACCGAGCACACCAGCGACAAGGGCGTCACCCGCCTCAACGATATGGTCTGGAAACTCCGCAAACACGACGGCGAACCTCTCTACGTGGTGGTCATGATGGAAATCCAGTCCAAGGTCGAACGCTTCATGGCGGCGCGCATGAACATGTACGTGGGCTTGCTCTACGACATGCTCGTGCGCTCGGGCCAGATCAAGGGCTCCAAGCTGCCCCACGTCGTGCCGTTGGTCCTCTACGGCGGCGAGCGGAAGTGGAACGCCCCGCTGGAGTTGAGGCAACTCATCGACGACAACCTGCCCGGAATGGGGTGCTATTCCAATCAGTTCAACTACCACCTCGTGTCGGTGCATGACTGTGCGGAACTGGACCCGGCCCAGCGGAATGTCGCAGACGCTTGGTTCCGGGCGCTGCGGGTGCGGGATTACCCGTCCGCAAGCGCCGCGCTAACACAGCTGATCGAGGTGCTGGAGGGGCCTGAGCATGCTAGGCTGAGGGCGATCGTTACAGAGTGGTTCTTGGATGTGGTGCTGAAGGTGTTCCTGCCTGAACGGGAACTGGGAGAGTTGGGGAACTTGCGAGACTTGGCGGAGGTGAAACAGATGCTGGGGGAGAACATGGTGAAATGGTCCGACGAATGGATCGCCAAGGGCAGAGCCGAAGGCGAGGCCAGAGGCGAGGCCAGAGGTGAGGCTAGGGGCGAGGCCAGAGGTGAGGCTAGGGGCGAGGCCAGAGGTGAGGCTAGAGGTGAGGCTAGGGGCAAGGACCAAGGTCAGCGGAGCCTTCTGGTTCGTCTTGCACAAGCCCGATTCGGAGCGGGTGTTGCGGCAGAATTCGCCGACCAACTGGACCAAGTCAAATCGCTCGAAACGCTGGGTGCGATCGGCGAGTGGCTGGTCACCTGCACTAGCAGTGAAGCGTTGTTGGCCAAGATGCGTCAAGCTTGAACGTTTGCCACGACAGGCTTGGCTGCGGCGCAACAGATGCCGGGGGAGAACATGGTGAAATGGTCCGACGAATGGATCGCCAAGGGCAGAGCCGAAGGCGAGGCTAGGGGCGAGGCTAGGGGCAAGGACCAAGGTCAGCGGAGCCTTCTGGTTCGTCTTGCACAAGCCCGATTCGGAGCGGGCGTCGCGGCAGAATTCGCCGACCAACTGGACCAGGTCAAATCGCTCGAAACGCTGGGTGCGATCGGCGAGTGGCTGGCCACCTGCACTAGCAGTGAAGCGTTGTTGGCCAAGATGCGTCAAGCTTGAACGTTTGCCGCGACAGCCTTGGATGAGGTCAAACAAGCGAAGACGGTCAAACGCGTTCATGAAGAGACGCGACTGTCCAATCCAAGGTCAGGTCAAGTCAAGAGCTTTCACCGACTCGTGGCTCGATTTGTCATCTTCTGCCACTGGTGTCGCGTTGAGGTCCCGGTCAATTTCGCATAGTGCTTAGTCGGCCAAGAGGGTGTTGGCCTCGACAGCCAACGCATCGGTCTCCGATGTGCTCGCTACCCCCGCCGGACTTGGTCGTGATAGCGTCGTGGCGTCGGGGTCCGGGGAGCCGCCCGGCTCTCCTTGCCACATGGCTAGCCCAGATTGAAGTCACACCAGACTCCGAAGTGGTCCGAGAGCCTTGTGCCGTCGGCACACTCCTTGTGCCAGATTTCGATGCTGCGAGGTTTCAAGTCTGGGGCGTGCACGATGTGATCAATCGCCCTCAGGCCTCCCGGCAGGTCTCCTTCGGTGGCGAACTTGAAGCCTTCGAACGCTTGTTTGCGGGATCCGTATACCCGGTGCGGTGCCCATGTCCGCGGAATCTTCTGGTTGAAGTCTCCGAGAATGACGCACCGCGATTCGGGCAACCGGCAGCGAATCTTCTCGAAACCCGCTAGCCAGGCTTCGTGATCCTTCCATGGCTTGCGGTTCTTCCTACATGTGCTCACGTGGGAATGGCTCCACGGGATGCAGGCGCCAACTATAGTCAGACGTGCCCCTGAGGTGGTTTCGGCAGTGCCCGCTACGAACCTGCCTTCAGGAATCTCTTCCGCACCCAAGGCATGGGTGTGCGGAGTCCAGGGTTGCTTGCTCCACAGCAGCACCTTCCTGCGCCCAGGCTTAATCGGACAGCCCCAATCCTCGCCCGCGTCGATGACATGGCCGCCACTCGGGAGGATTCCCGCATACCCCTCGGTCACGCACAGAACGTCGCAGATAGTTGCGGCGAGTTTCTCGCCGATGATCTTGCCATCTCGTTCATTGGGTTTCTTCCACTCGGTGTTCCAAGTGCCGACCCGCACAGTCGGATGGTTGCCGTTTTCTTGCATTCCATTGCGGTTGAACCCGCCTCCAAGGCATTGCAGCGGCCCCGTCGGACCACATTCTGCGATCCAACAGCCACTGGTTCGTTCGTTTTTCTATCCGGCTGGCCGAGATCTCCGGTGATTACAGCACATGCAGACGATTGGATACTGCTCCTGAAACGGCCTTACGAAGGCGAATATCCTTACGGGATCGCATCGGTCTCCCGAGCGAACCAGGACGCTGCTTTCGACAGGATCTCACACTCCTGTTTCAGCCGGCCGCGCTCCCGCCGCAGGCGCACCAGTTCCTCCCGCTCCGCACTGCGCAGGCCGTTCTTCCGGCTGCCCCGATCGCGCTCTGACTGCTGCACCCAGGACCGCACTGAATCCGGCGAGATGTCAAATTCCTTGGCCACCTTCCCCGCGCTGCGATTGCCGGCTTGCATCAGCTGCACGACCGTGTCCCGAAACTCCTTCGGGCAGGCTTTCACATATGCATGTTTGCTCATGAACCGGCGCCTCCTTGCCTGCGCCATCGCAGGCGAGCGATCAGATGCCTGTCACGCTACCTCAGCCGTCCAACAAGGCAGGACCACGCTACCTTGTGCTGCTATTGAACTAGCACTTGGAGGCGAAACGTGTGGAAGCGCCGATTGCGATCTTCCTCGTCGCTGTCCCAAGCGCGGCGGACAGGGATGACATTCCCGCTCGAGGCGTCGCGGGCCGCAGCCAGTTCACGCGTGAGTTCTATCCACTCGCCGTCCATGATGCCGTCGAAGCGGTACAGGACGATGTTGATCTGGTTGCCGGCTTGCTGAAGAGCCTCGACTTCAAACTGCACGCGGCCGTCCGCAACCGTTCCGGAAATGATCGGATCGCTCGCTCCGGCATCGTTATATGCCTTGCCGCTGAGCGCCGTGCCTCGCTGCACGAACTGAAAGGCGATGTCCCTGGCGGGTGTCCGCCCGCGCTCGGGCAGGGTGCCGATCCAAGTCCCGGTTAGGTCGGCGGCCGTCAGACCCGCTGCCAACGCCGCGTATAGGCCAACGGTCGCCAGCCAGCGCATGGGACTTCAGGAGACCAGCAATCCGCTGAGCGGTCCCGTGCTGTCGGCGAAGCGCTCCGCCGGGGCGCCGAAGGCGTCCAGCAATGCCAAGTAGAGGTTCGCGAGGGGGTGGTCCTCCCCGTAGATCAAGTGCTGGCCGCTGTCGATGCGGCCCCCGCCCTTGCCGCCGAGCAGCACGGGCAACTTGTGCGGATCGTGCTTCTGGCCGTCCGACAGGGCCGATGCGAAGACGACCATGGAGTTGTCCAAGACCGAGCCCTCGCCCTCGGGCATGTCTGCCAGTCGGCGGAGCAGGTACGCATATTGCTCGACGTGCCAGCGATTGATGATCTTGTACTCGGCCAGCTTCTGCTCTTCGTTGGCGTGGTGCGAGACGTCATGGTGGCCGGACGTGACGCCGTCGAGGAAGCGGAAGCTGATGTTGCTGACGGCATTGCCGAACATGAACGTCGCCACGCGGGTCGTGTCCGACTGGAACGCCACGGCGATCATGTCGAGCATCAAGCGCACGTGCTCCAAGTGGCTGGAAGGCCGCTCCGTCGGTGCGTCGCGCAGGTCCAGGCTCGTCAAGGGCTCCCAGTTCGAGCGCTCGGTCCGGGTCGACCATTCCACTCGCTCTTCAAGCGAGCGCACAGAGGCCAGGTACTCGTCCAGCCGGGCCCGGTCAGAGGATCCCAATCGCTTGCGCAGCCGCTTGGCATCTTGCAACACGCGGTCTAGCAGCAAGGAATCGAGCCCTGCTTCAGACGCGCTGGACCCCTGTGCGGCGCGGAACAGCCGTTCGTAGACCGCCCGCGGGTTCAACTCGCGTGCCAGCGGCGTGGTCGGCGTCGACCACGAGATGTGCGAGCCATAGACCCGGGTATAGCCCACCACTGCGTCGTTGCCGACGGCCACGGGCGTTACGCCAAGCTCCAGAGAGGGCAGGGGAGTGAGGTGTCCGCGCGCGCTAGCCGCAATTTGATCGAACGAAATCCCGTTGCGCAGGTCAGCGCCTTGTGTCTTCTTGATCCGGGCGCAGGTCAGGATCGAGGATTCCTTGACATAGTGCCCGTCCCCGTCCTTGGCCTGTTCGTTCCACAGGTTGCTCAGTACTGTTACTTGTGGTCGGATGTCGGCCAGCGGCTCCAGGCTAGGGGTGAGTTCGAAGTCGCGACCTGCCGCCGTGGGCGTCCAAGTGGCCGGATACGCACCGTTGGGCATGTACAGGGCGGCCATGCGGACCGGGCTTTGGCGGGGGTCGGTGCGCCTGTTTCCGAGCGCCGTGGCTTCGAGCCACGGCAGCCCCAACACAACACCGCTGCCACGCAGCAGTGCGCGGCGCGAGATCTGCAAGGTGCGTCTGGCAGGCATGGTCACTCCCGGCCCTGCCTTGGAAACGCAGTGTCGAGGAAGGGCTCGCTGCGCACGATCTCGCGCAGCAGCGCCCAAGCTGAGTAGTCGTGGCGCTCGACCTCGCTGACGACGGTTTCCACGGCGCAGGTGTCAGAGGGTGTCAACCCCCTACCAAGAGCATAGCCCAGCAATCGCTTGGCCAGGTTTCTCAAGAACAGGCGTTTGCGCTCCAGCAACGCTGCTTTGAGGCTGTCCGGGCCGTCCAATCTCGTGCCGTCAGGGAGTTTGCCGGTGGCGTCCACTGGAACTCCCGCATCCTGGTCGCGCCACCTTCCCAGAACGTCGTAGGTTTCCATCGCGAATCCCAGCGGATCAATCCGCTGGTGGCAGCTCGCGCAGCCTGCGCTGCTGCTGTGGGCCGCGAGCCGCTCGCGGACCGAACCGATCGGTTTCCCCTCGACTGACTCCTCCAAGTCCGGCACGTCTGGCGGGGGGGCTGGGGGCGGCGTGCCGAGGATGGAATCGAGTATCCAGACACCGCGCAGAACCGGGCTCGTGCGGTGCGGGTGCGATGCCAGCGCCGATATCGACGGCATGCCGAGCAGGCCCCCGCGCCCGGAGCCTGCGGGCAGTTCCATCCAGTTCGGATTCTTCGCATCCTGCTTCTTCTTCAGCGGCAGCCCCAAGTGTGTGATCAGCGGCTGCGTCAGCACGGTGCCGTCCGAATCAAGGAACTCCAGCACGGACCGGTTGTCGCGAAAGACCTCGCGGAAGAAGAACACCGGCTGCAGCAGAATGTCGCCGCGCAGCTCGGCGTCGGCGGCGTACTCCGGGAACAGCTCGGGATCGGGACCGTGGCTGCCTTCCAAGTCCCGAATCCGCAACCATTGCTCGGTGAACCGCGAGAAGAACTGCAGAGCCCGGTCGTCCCGCAGCATGCGGGGCACCAAGCGGTCTAGCACGGCCGGGTCATCCATTCTCCCGGCAGCCGCTATGTCAAGCAGGAGCTCGTCGGGCTGGCTGCCCCAGAGGAAGTAGGACAGCCGCGAAGCCAGTGCATACTGTCGCGAGGCGGGGAAAGCGGTATCGGCCCTCACGTGGAACAGGAAGGCAGGGGAGACCAAGGCGCTGCGCAACGCAAAAAAGATCGACGACTCGAAGTCCGCTCCGTGCCGGCGCGCACGTCGCGCCAGACGGACGTACGAAGCGATGGTTTCCGGGCCGACCGGCTGGCGAAAGGCGATTGGCAGGAACTTCGCGAGGATCTCTCTGGACGCACCCGCCTCGGTAGTGCCGGGGCCGGGCCGGGCCACGAAGATCTTGGTGCGGGACTTGAACTCCTTGGAGGCTACGTCCAGCACGAACTTGGCGGCAGCGAGGTACTTCTCGGCAAGCAGGGGTGAGAGAAACAGCGTCTCGGCGGCATTGTCGAAACCCTCCCCGCCGGCCCCGTCAACCGGGAACATCTCGCTGACGTCGATCTGGACGTCGAACAGATCGCGGACGGTAGCGCTGTACTCGTCGCGATTCAGCCGTCTGATGGGGCTTTGCGCCGGCGGCAGCTCGGCTGCGCAGGCTTGGCTGCGCCAAGTTCGCTCGACCCACGCGACGAAGGCGGTGCGGTCGTCCAACGATGGCGACGGGACTCCCGTCGGCGGCATTTCGTGGTTAGACACGCGAGCCGCGAGTGAGTTCCAGCCGTCGGAGTGCGTGGCGAAAGACTCCACGCCTTGCAGCGAGTCCGTCCGGAACCCTCCCGCTGGAGAGGCCCCGCCGTGGCAGGCTTGGCAGTGCTCGTCGAGGAACGAGCGGGCGGCCGGGAAGTCGTAAGGATCCTGCGCACGAGCGCTCGGCGACCAAGCCGCCGCAACCAGTCCGAGCCATGCAGCGGTGCGGATTGGCTGGCTCGCGAACATCCCTGGGATCCTCCTCGCTCAATCCGAACGTAGCCGCTCCCCGCCAGCTGCATCCGCCGGAATCCCCGCTGCGATGGCGTGTGCTAGCTTAAGGATTGGAAGCGTCATCACGGCGCTCAGCGTGAGCCACGATAGCTCAGTTGGTAGAGCAGCGGTTTCGTAAACCGCAGGTCGTCGGTTCGAGTCCGACTCGTGGCTCCATTGTATTGCGGGTCCGGACCGGACACATAGGTTACAACTTCGCGCCGCTCCGGCTCGGCTAGTGGGGTGTGGAGGCTGCGCTCGCCTTATGCTAATCGCGCTCGCTGGCCCACAGAAGCTTATCGACCTTGCGAGGGGCCCATTTGCTGGTGCTGAACAGTTCATTGAGCGAAACGGCCTTGCGATGCATGATTTCTGCTAGCACGACGCCATCGGGGATGGTGAGCCTCTCGGGGTCCATGCGCCTGAGCTTGTCTCGCTCGGGCATGGAGCGCACCTTGCGAAGTGCGCGAACGGCAAACTGATCAACGGTTCCAAACTTAGCCGGGAATAGCAGGGCCAACAGGCCGGACGCGCACGCCGTGCCAAGTCCGTTGAACTCTTTCGCGGCACAAAGTGCATCTCTAATGCTGGCATTCTTGCAACCGAGAACTCGATCTCGGAGCGTGAGCAAGTGGTGTCGGCCAGGATCAGTAGCTTGGCGCTTAAGATGGCAGGTGGTCGTGGCGTACCTGTTAGGTGCCGTGTACTTCCAGACGAAGTACTTGTTCACAAGCCATTCGTACCACTGGTCGGCATCGAGGTGCCGTACATCATCAGGCCGGAGGGTGTCCATCTCACGTTCAATCTCGATATGCTTTGGCTTGATGTACTTGCAGTAGCGATCGAGCGCACATTGTCACTTCGATGCATCCGAGGAATGCCAAAGCTGCTCGATCTCTGACGTGTGGGCGTCGACGGACGTCATGTCAACTCTAAGCTTCCTGCCTATACGCATGTTACCGAGGATCACCTCCTCGAGCTTCCGGGACCTGGGCCCCCGGGATGCACCGGACCCGCCACTTCCGCGTATCTTTCCTCACGCAGCTACAGAAACCGAGGACTCGCGGCGAGATCGCTATGCCGCATGCGACCTACCAACGTTCGACCTCCAATCCTGCGACTCGCGAGAACTCGCCCACGTTGCGGGTCACCAGTACATGCGAATTGGCGATCGCAATGGCGGCGATCATGAGATCGTTTCCGCCAATGGGCCTTCCCTCCCGGCGAAGCTGCGCCCTCACGATCCCGTAGTGCCGCGCCGCCTCGTCGTCGAACGGCAGCGACTCGAATGCCCGGCAGAATATCTCTACCCGTTGCAGGTTTTCGGAGAGTCGGGCTGAGTTCTGTGCCCCGAAATGCAGCTCCGCCTTGACGACGCTGCAAAGGCGAACGGAGCCACGTGGGTGTTCGAGCAGATGTGCCGCTGCTTGCTCGTCGGACCGATTGATGAGCGCCGCGCAGACACTGGTGTCGAGCAGCCACATTACACGAAGAGGTTCAGGTCCCCCGGGGGAGGGTCGTCGGGCTCGACGATATCCCCGGTGCCGTGGCGCAGCAGGTCAACGAGGCTTTTTGGCCACTCGGTCAAGGTCGACTCACGAATGCGTGCGCTCACCCACGCGGACAGGCTCCTGCGCTCATGCTTTGCGCATTTCCGTGCGACGGCGAGGACATCCTCAGGCAGATAGATAGTGACTTGCGCCATGCTCCCAGTATATGTTGCCAAGTATACATGCTGCAGTTCCAAGATACGCGACTGCTGCTGCCTTGTGCGGCGATCTGCAAAGGCGATGAGCATCTGTGTCCCAGTCGTTCGCGGTTTCCGGCGGGACGGCTAGCCGTCAACCAGCCACAAGCCCTCCAGCAGCGGCCACTCTTCGTCTGTCCAGGTCGCCAGCTCCCGAAATCCAGCCGCCTGCATCGCAGCGCCGATCTCGTCGCAGTCAAACTTGTAGGAGCTCTCCGTCCAGATCGTCTCGCCGCGCCGAATGTTGCAACTGGCGCCGGCCAAGGGGATCCGCACGCTTTGGTCGCGGGTGGCGAGGAGATGCATCTCGACCCGCCGCTCGCTCTCGTCGTAGCGAACTAGGTGGCTGAACGAGTCTATGTCGAAGCTGGCACCCAGCTCGCGGTTGACGCGCCCTAGCACGTTGCGATTGAATGCGGCGGTCACGCCGGCGGGGTCGTCGTACGCCCGCAGCAGGTCGGCCTTGGGCTTTACTAGGTCGAAGCCGATCAGGAAGTGGTCTCCGGGTCGTAGCGCGGACCGCAGTGATTTCAGGAATGAACCGCGGTCGTCGGGGCCGAGATTGCCGATGCTGCTACCTAGGAACAGCAGCATCAGAGGGACATCTGCAGGGCGAGACTCGCGCAGGGATCGCACGCCGTCCACGTAGGCGCCGTGGTACGGCAGCACAGGGACGAGGTCGCCGAGTTCCTGCTGGCAGCGTTCCAACGCGTCAGAAGAGATGTCGATCGGGCAGTAGGATTCCACCAAGTCAGGTGCCAGTGCTTCCAGCACCAAGCGTGTCTTCGCGCCGCTACCACTGCCGAGCTCGGCAACGGTCAGCGCTTGGCTGCGGATGTGACTGCGGAGCGACCCGGCGGCGCGACGCAAGACCCGGTGGTCGGCCCGGGTCAGCCCGTATTCCGGCAAGTAGGTGATGGCTTCGAACAGCGCGCTGCCCACCGCGTCATACAAGTGCCTTGCCGGCAGCCACTTACGCTTGGCCTCACACAGGCCAATGCGGGCGTCTCGGGCGAATTCCTCGCGGGGCGCGCCGTTACCGTTCATTGAGCCGGTTATATCACGGCGGCTGCCGGGCACTAGTGTGCGAGCTTCGATAATGGGAGTGATGCCACCGACGACCGACCTGCGCCAGCGCTTTGCAGATGCGAGGCTGCGCACGGATGAGCTGTTCGCATTGGTCAGGCCCGACTCCCTGTTCGAGCGTCCCGTGCCGGAGCGGCATCGGCTCAATTTCTATGTCGGCCACGTAGAGGCGTTCGACTGGAACATGATTTCCGCTTGCGAGCTCGGCCCGAAACCGTTTCACGCCGAGTTCGACAGGCTGTTCGCCTTCGGCATCGATCCCGACTCGAACTCGCTGCCTTCGGACCAGCCGGCCGATTGGCCCAGCCTCCCGGAGACGGCGGCTTATTGTCGGCGCGTGCGAGAAACCGTGGACTCGGTCTTGGACGACGTGCCCGACGATATTGCGCAGACTTGCATCGAGCACCGCTTGATGCATGCCGAGACGCTCTGCTACCTGCTGCACAACCTCGCCCCAGAACTCTTGCTAGGAGAATCGGCCAGCGCGTCGGCTGCGGCCGCTGACTGCGGCGAAGTGCCGCAACGATGGATCCACATCCCCGCCGGCGAGGCCCGGCTGGGAAGGGACAGGGGCAGCGGGTTCGGCTGGGACAACGAATTCGGTGCCCGCGCCGAAGAGGTGGATGAACACTGGGTCCGCAAGTACAAGGTGACCAACGCAGAATACCTGGCGTTCGTTGACGAAGGCGGGTCCCAGCCCCACTATTGGCGCAAGGCCGGGAACTCGTGGTTGCTGCGCACCATGTTCGGCGAGGTCCCACTTCCGCTGGACTGGCCGGTCTACGTGACCCACTCACAGGCCGCGGCGTTCGCAGAACACGCGGGCGCCTCGCTGCCGAGCGAAGCGCAGTGGGATCGCGCCGCGTACGGCTCTGGCGATCCTTCCAGGCGCTTCCCGTGGGGTAATGGCCGCACATCGGATGGCCGCGCCAACCTCGACTTCCGCAGCTGGGAGCCTTGCTCGGTGCTCGCCACGCCCGCAGGCGACAGCGCCTTCGGCGTCTCGCAGTTGCTGGGCAACGGCTGGGAGTGGACCTGCAGCAAACTGAGGCCGTTTCCGGGCTTCGAGGAGTACGACTTCTACCCGGCGTACTCGTCAGCCTTCTTCGACGACGAGCACTACGTTCTCAAGGGGGGCTCGCAGCGCACGGCTCTGCAGCTGTCGCGCCGCAGCTTCCGAAACTGGTTCCGCCGGGACTATCCCTACGTCTATTCCACGTTCCGGCTCGTCCGGCAGGGCTGAGATCCGGTTTCGCCAGGGGCTGGCAGCGCGGCCCGTTGCAGCTATGCTCAGAGTACGCCGCTGCGTCCGGCTGGCAGCCAGATCTTTCCAAGGCTGAACAGGTCCGCGGCGCTTCCATCCGATGAAAATCACCGATGTAGAAGCAATCTACGTCCGATCCGAAAAGGTGCGCGAGCTGTGCGACTCGGGTCAGGACGCTCTGATCGTGCGCGTGCACACCGACGCGGGCATCAGCGGCCTGGGCGAAGTGGACTCCAATCCATTGGCGGTCAAAGGTGCAATCGAGGGCCCATATTCGCATACGGTGACCAGCGGCTTGCGGGAACTTGTCCTTGGCGAGGATCCCTTCGAGACCGAGAAGATCTGGCACAAGATGTACCAAGGCAACCTTTACGGAGGCAGGCGCGGTGTGGGTTTCCACGCCATGAGCGGAATCGACCTAGCCCTGTGGGACATCAAGGGCAAGGCGCTGGGAATGCCCGTCTGGAAACTGCTAGGCGGCGGCTTCCACGAGCGCCTGCGCTGTTACGCCAGCTCTTTGTGGGGCCCGACACCGGCCGCAACCAGGGATCTTGCGATGCGATACGCGGACCGCGGCTTCAGCGCCGTCAAATTCGGCTGGGAGCCGATGGGCCAGGACGAGGCAACCGACATCGCGCTCGTGCGGGAAGCGCGGGCCGGGCTGGGGGAGGGGCCGGACCTGCTGATCGATGCCGGCCTAGTCTGGGATGCCAAGACGGCGATTCAACGCGTGAGGGCATTCGAAGAGCACCGCATCTTCTGGCTCGAAGAGCCGCTCATGCCCGACAACTACGAGGGCTACCGCAGGCTCAGCGAGGCTGTGGACACGCGCATCGCGGCGGGCGAGGAAGAGAGCGGCCGAGCGTCCTTCATCGAACTGATGGATCGCGGCAAGGTGGATGTCGTGCAGGTGGACCTGACCCGCGTGGGCGGGTTCACCGAGGCGGTCAAGATCGCAACCCTAGCCCAAGACCGGGGCGTGCGCGTGGCCAACCACGGCTTCACGACGTATATCAACGTGGCGGCGGCGCTGCATTTCCTCAACTCGATTCCCAACGCGCTGATCGTCGAGTACGTCGCGGAGGAAGAGACCACGCTGCGCGACCACCTGACCAAGCAGCGCATCGTTGCGCGGGATGGCATGCTCGACATACCCCAAGAGCCGGGTCTCGGCGTAGAACTCGACAAGGAGGCCGTCGATCGGTTCCGCGTGGCGTGAGGGCGAAGGGCCTACACGGCTACTCGTCCGCGACTTCGATGCGGAACGAATATTCCTGCAGAGCCTTCACGTGGGCGTTTTTGGACTTCCCACTGAGCGGGTTGCCCTGTAGCGAGACAGCCCAGTAGCGGGCGAAACGGCTGTCGCCGGCGATATCCTTTTCGGCCATCTCCGCCAGGACGCCGATATCGCTGACCTTGTTGTTGCGCAGCGACAGGCGCTGCAGGGAAGTCAGGGGCGCCAGCGGCCCAAGGTCCGACACGCTGTTGTCGTCGAGGATGAGCGAGGACAGGCGCGTCAGCGAGCCCACCGGGCCTACATCGCTGACCGCGTTCCCGGCGACGTCAAGAGTCCAGAGCTTCTGGAGGTTCTTGACGGCAGACAGGTCGCTGATCTTGTTGCCCGCGAGATAGGCTGAATTCAGCGCCTCTAGGCCTGCCAGCGGAGAGATGTCTTCGACCATGTTGTCCGACAGCTCGATGTACTGCAGGCGCTCCAGTTCGGCCAGCGCGGAAATGTCCTTGACCTGATTGCGGGTCAGGGTCAGGCTCTGCAGCAGATTCAACCCCGCGAGGGGCGAGAGGTCCGAGACTTCGTTATCGGGCAGTTCCAGCAGCATCAGCCGCTTGCAGTGCTCGAGCCCGGTCAGGTCGCGGATACCCTTGTCGCGGGCCGTGATGGTCGAGATGTTCGCCACGTCCTCGGCCGTGATCGGCTCTTCGTTGTGGCGCTTCTCGAACACGTACTGGCGCACCGCGGCTTCGAGGTTCTCATCGGAAAAGATCTGTGCGGCGGCGGGAAGCGCGATCAGGAGGGCAACGAGAACAGCGGCTGCGCGACACATGGGCATGGCTCCTAGTCTGTTTGGGCGGATGTTCACTGGCCCATGATACTATCCCTGACGTCTGTCCTGCCGGTGCCCATGGGATCCTAATGGCCTTGCCGGGCGTCAGCCAGCCAGTCGCTGAACTCGCTCCAGAGCTGTTGCGCCAACGCGGGCCGGTCGGCGGCAAGGTCGCGCGATTCCGCGAAGTCGGCTTGCAGGTCGTATAGCTCTAGCGGGGACGTCGGGGACTGACGTACGAGCTTCCAGCGGCCTTGGCGCAGGCCGCCGATGTCGCGGTAGCGAAAGTAGATATTGCGGTGGGGCGAGCGCGCCCCGTCACGCAGGACCGGCAGCGGGTCGCGCCCGTCGATGACGCGGTCATCGGGCGCTTCAATGCCCGCCGCCCGCAGCGCCAGCATGAACAAGTCCATGTTGACCAAGGGTTCGCGAACGACCGTATTCGCGGGCAGCAAGCCCGGCCAGCGAATGATACACGGGGTGCGGACGCCGCCTTCGTATACCGAAGTCCTCCCGCTGCGGAACGGGGCGTTGGAGGCGACTTCCAGCTCGGGCTTGCGCGATCCCACCCAGGCGCCGTTGTCAGATGCCAGCATGACCAATGTCCGCTCCGACAGCCCGCTGGTGTCGAGTTGCTGCAAGACCCTGCCCACTCCCGCGTCGAGCGCGGTCATCACGGCGCGGTAGCCCTCCTCGGCCACGCTGGTGTCGGGCGAGTACCCATAGATCTCGAAGAACTCGGCGGGAGCCTGCCAGCGGAACAGCTGGCCCGCCGCCTTGTTCTTGCGGTTGGGGTAGTGCGCGGCGTTGAATGGCACGAACAGGAAGAAGGGCCGGTCGGCGCTGCGCCGGATGAAGCCGACCGCAGCGTCGGCAAAGATATCCGTCGAATAGCCCTCGATGCGCGTGGGTTCGGTGCCCACGTGCATGTCCAGCCGCCCGTTATAGACGTGGGTGTAGTAGTCGCAATTGCCCGAGATACAGCCGATGAACTCGTCAAACCCCCGGTCGGTCGGGCGGCTACCCTCGGCGAAGCCGATGTTCCACTTGCCAAAGGCCGCGGTCGCGTAGCCGTGCTCGCGCATGATCTCGGGCAGCAGTCTCTCGGAGTGTGGCAGGCCGATGCCGCTCCAGTTCTCCTGCACCGAGAGCTGGTGCGTCAGCCCGTTTCTGTCCGGGTAGCGCCCAGTCAGCAGCGCCCCTCGCGACGGCGAGCATGACGACGATGGGATGTAGAAGTCGGTCAGGCGCACCCCTTGGGCCGCCAGGCGGTCCATGTTGGGGGTTTGGATGGCAGGATTGCCGTAGGATGCGAGATCGCCCCAGCCTACGTTGTCGATGTAGATCAGGACTACGTTCGTTCGATCGCGCTCGGGCGATTGCGCCTGCGCGGCGAAGCAGCAGGCCAGCAAGATCGTGCTGTGCGCGAGGACTCGCATGGGCTATTCGATGATGGTCGGCTCCTCTCCGTGCAGCAGGGGGTTGCCGAACACAGTCAGGGGATCGCTGGTCTGCTCGAGCCACTCGTCCACTAGGTCCCGCATCTTGGCCAACTGGCCAGAGAACCGCGGGTCGGTTGCGAGATTGTGCTGTTCGTGCCTGTCGTTCGCCACGTAGTAGAGTTCTTCGGCGGGTCGCCTGCGATAGCGCTCCACGATCGCCAGCGCCTCTTCGTCGTGCCCGGCGGCCTCGGTCCAAGACGGCCAGTAGCGCCGGCCCGAGCGCAGTCCGCCGCGGTTGATGTGCGTTGCGAATTGGAACTCCGGGTGAAGGTTGCGGATGTACTTCCAGTCGGCAGTCCTCACGGACCGCATCGGAAACACGTTAAAGTCACGATCGCCGCTGTGGGTGGTGTAGACCTCGCTCCTGTGCGTGTCTGTTTCGCCCCGCAGGACCGGAGCGAATGACCGTCCGTCGATGTCTCTCGGCGGGTCGCCTCCGGCCAGCTCGACGAGAGTCGGCAGTATGTCCATCCACTGCACCATCGCATCCGTGCGGATTCCGGCGTCGATGACGTCCGGCCAGACGGCGATCATCGGTGTCCGCACGCCGGCGTCATACAGGTTCCACTTGCCGAAAGGCATCTGCAGGCCGTGGTCGCTGGTGTGCAGGAAGAACAGGTCGTCCCCGAACCTCGACCGGGCCGCGTCGTAGACACGCCCAAGTTCGTCGTCCATGTACTCCACGGCTGCGTAGTACCGTGCACGCGCAGCGAGCGTTTCTGGAGTGTTGACGAATGTCGGCGGCAGCAGCACTTCGTCGGCCGCATACTCCGTTTGGTCCAGCGGCCATGGCACGTGCGGCCAGTTCGAGCCCACAAAGATGCAGAGCGGCTTCTCGCCGGTGCGCCGCTCTATGAACTCGATGGCTGCCGGGATGGCCGCATGTTCGTGGAAGCTGTCGTGGGCAAAGTGATCAAAGCCGTAGTCCTGCGTGTAGCGGTAGTGCGAGACCTTGCCGAACGCCACGACCTCATAGCCCAGTTCCTGAAGGTACGAAGGCAGCTTGCGCAGCTCCGCGCGCGGCTTGGCGTGGTTCGCCTCCGCGCCGTGAAGGGCGGGATAGAGGCCGGTCAGCAGGGTTGCCCGGCTCGGCGCGCAGGCCGGGAAATTCACAAACGCCCGCTCGAACAGCAGACCTGAGGAGGCCAGACGCGTCATGTTCGGGGTCCGCATCTCCGGTGCGCCATAAGGCGCGCTGTCCAGCGGCCCGTGATCGTCGGACAGGAAGATGACCAGATTCGGCTGCGCGAGAGCCAGCGCGCCGCCGAGTGAAAGGGGCAGCGCTGCGACTAGGATCATGCGGAGGACGAGGCGGTGGAACATCTGGCTTCGATTCTCCTCGATCCCAGTATCCGTACGTGTAGCGTCGCTCCCCGTGGTACGGCCGGGGCGTCTGGGCCCTATCGTTCGATCCAGCGGTAGGCAGCCTTGCTGTTGAGCCGGAAGTACTTTTCCTGCTGCTGCTGGCTCTTTCCGGCGAAATACTCCTGGACGATGCCGATCACTCGGGCGTAGCTGCCCAGAGGATCGCTGTTCGGCCAGTCGCTGCCGTAAAGGACGCGATCCTCTCCAAAGGCGTCTGCGATCTGGTCGATGGTGGCGCGATAGTCCTCCAAGTCGTACGAGACGCGCCCCCCGCGATCCAGCAGGACCGCCGAAATCTTGACGTAGGTCTGTGGCCGGGCCGCGAAGTCGGCAAGGATTCGCCCGTAACGCTCCCGCTGCGAAGCCTGTAGCTGAATCTTGGGCAGATGGTCGACGACCATGCGGAGGTCGGCTACGCGGTCAGAGAGGCGCAACATGCCCTCAAGCAGTTCGAGGTTGGGGTTGGCCGTGTCAAGTGACAGGTCGGCTGAGGCCACCAGCCGCATGTCGTCAATGAATCGGGAATTGCCCAGTTGCTCCGCGAGATCACGGCCCCAGAGGTTGCCGTAGCGAATGCCGCGGAACAGCGGGTTCTTGGCGAATCGTTCCAGGTCGGTGCCGAAGCCGGGCTTGCCCGCGTCGAGGAATCCCACCAGGCCGACTACCGACTTGTCGTCCGCAGCGATGTCTAGGACCCATTGGTTGTCTTCGATGCGGGGGCTGCACTCCACCACGACCGCGCCGGTGACGCCATGGGCGCTCGACACGGACCGGAAACGGTCCGGATACGTGGGCTTGGAGCGGATCGGGTCGTCCGGAGGGGGCCAGGGAATCCCGCCCGGGCGCGTTGGATCGAACAGGTGGATGTGCGTGTCGATGACTGGGAATGGGAGCGGTGCCGCAGCAGCAGCTGCAGCCGAAAGCAGGAAAGACCGGCGAGTCACAATGCAAGTATAGGCAGTTCGCCGCTAGCGCTGAGTTCCGGCGTTGCCGCGATGCAGACACCCTCGACGTCCGCCTCACCAGACCGGCCCGCCCCTGTCGAACGACGGAACCAGTGTCGAACAAGCAGCTGGAGAGCGATGGCCTCTCGATTTTGACTGCACTTTGGGGAAGAATCGTCATGATTCGGGAGGAATCTCGCTTCAGCGTCAGACGTGGGACAGGTGTAATCACGTCGGCTCCGAACGTTATGATGCGGTCCGATCGATGCCGCCAAATCGAGGGCAAACCTCGGCGGGTCGGGTTTTCAGAGCCGACGATGTCAAAGAGTCCCTGCCTCGGGTTCTTGACCTGCGGATGGTAGGGCCCCAGTTCACAGATGCCGCCCTCCGCACCAGCGGCTTGCTTCAAGCCTGATCGTGCCTCCGGCTCCCGCTCTCGGAGCGCTCTTTCCCGACACACTCACGCCGATCACCGTTGGCCAAGGGACCTAATCGCAGCGCAATTTACGAATAAAAGAAGAATTTTTCGAGACAATTATAGAAAACTACTTGCCCAGAGAGATGGCGCGTGCTTCAATCAATGAGCGATGTCCTACTCCAGCTCTGACGATCTTCTGCCGACTTTCTGGAATCCTGGGATCGGAAAGTACCACCAAGCCGTCCGGATCCCGGTCACGACCCCGACACGCTACTTGTCATATTCAGTGGCTCTCAGTCTTCGTCTCCCCGGCGAGGACACCGGAGAAGGTGGGGGAGACGCGCCGTTCGTGACCCCCGTTGGCAGCCCTCGGACACTGACGCCCGCCGGGCCGGGCGGCTGGTCGGACACAACTCCCAGCCTCGGAAGCATGGGCGTCCGCGACATGGCCCACGTCATTGAGGGACTGTATATCCCGCCCGGCTGCGGGCCGGTCTGGGTGGCGAACCACTATCGTGCGATTGCGGACTATGTGCTTGTCGATACCCAAGGCTGCTGGTGCGCCAAGTTTCCAAGGCACCTGCCGGTCTACAGCATCAACCGATTGCTCTTCGCTCCTGAGCAAGTAGAACACTTGGTCGAAGAGTACCTCAAGCCGCTCCGGAACCAGCTCTCCCCTGAAGAAAGGGAACTCCACGATGCATGGCTCCCCACCGTGGTGTTCGGCTGACCCCGGGGCAAGCGCTCCACGAACGCATAATGAGAGCGACGTCTCCTCGATTTCGACCGAACGTTAGGAGCAGAATCGCCATGATTCGGGAGGAATCTCGCTTTAGCGTCAGACGTGGAAGGGGTGTAACGACGCCTGCTCCGAACACAAGAAGCCCTTTGCTGCGGCGCGGTCGCGCAGTCCCTGAGCAGGCCAAGCAACGTGGTACAGTGATTTCGCGGCCTTGGATTGCCGAATCCGACCCGAAAGCCCCGAGGCTGATCGCTCCGACTTGGGCGGCGGCGAAGGCTCTGTGAGTCGAAGAATCCTGGCACTGATTCGTCCTTCGCTACGCCACTACGGAAGCAGCGTACTTTGACGCGCCGCCGCACGCGGCCTCGACTGGACCCATGAGCAAGAGAAATGGGGAGCCCTCCGATCCGCTCCGCGCATTGCCCGGAGTGGACCTAGTGCTGCAGTCCCCAGCGGCTGAGCCATGGCTAGATCGATTGCCGCGCGAGCGCGTGGCGGACCTCGTGCGGGAAGCGATCGGGGGGCTTCGCGAATCGCTGCTCGCCGATGCGTCGCAGCCCATTGGGGATCCGCTGCGGGCGGTGGCAGCTAAGGTGGACAGTCTGGTCCAGAGCTTGAGCGATAGCAGCTTGCGGCCGGTCATCAACGCCTCCGGTGTGATCTTGCACACCAATCTTGGGCGAGCCCCTCTCGGTCAGCCCGCGGTGGAAGCCGTCGCCTCGATCGCAGGCGGATACTGCAACCTCGAATACGACATCGAGCAAGGGCGGAGGGGCAGGCGGGACGTGCATTGCGGTTCGCTGCTGGAACGCTTGCTCGGTGCTCCGGCGCTGGTAGTCAACAACAACGCCGCCGCGATCTTCCTCGTGCTGCACGAACTTGCTCGCGACGGGGAAGTGATTGTCTCCCGCGGCGAGCTGGTGGAGATCGGCGATGGCTTCCGCATTCCGGACATCCTCGAGGCCTCGCAGGCGCGACTCCGAGAGGTCGGCTCCACCAACCGGACCAATCTCGACGACTACCGCGATGCGCTGGGCGAACGGACCAGAGCCCTCCTGCGCATCCATCCGAGCAACTTCAAGCAAGTTGGCTTTACGGGACGCCCGACAATCGAGCAACTAGTCGCCCTAGCCAAGTCCGCGTCGCTTCCGCTGATTGAGGACCTGGGCAGCGGCTGCCTCGTCGACCATCTCGCAGAGGGCATCGAGGGCGAACCACCCGTGGCTCGGAGCATCAAGGCCGGGGTGAGCTTGGTAACGTTTTCCGGGGACAAGCTGCTCGGCGGACCCCAGGCCGGCATCATCGCCGGCGACGCTGGCCTAGTAGCGCGGGTCCGGCGGAATCCGCTATTCCGGGCGCTGCGCGTGGGAAAGCTGACTTTGGCCGCCCTTGAAGCCACGCTGCGCTCGTACTTGGCGGGCCGGGAAGACGAGATTCCGGCCCTGCGGCTGATGCGGACGCCGACGACTGTGCTCAGCGCTCGGGCGCACAAGTTGGCGCAGCGGCTCGCGGAGCATGGCATTTCCGGGTGCAGCGTGGTCGAGGGAGAGTCCGTGCTGGGCGGCGGATCCACGCCAATGCAGAGCATGCCGTCGCCCTTGGTGGCCATCGAGGGGCGGCCCGGGCGGTCGGCGACGCACGTAGAGAGCGGCTTGCGCTCCTACGACCCGCCCGTCGTGGCGCGCATCGAGAAGGACCGTGTCCTGCTGGACTTGCGAACGGTGCCCGAGGACCAAGAGGACGACTTGGTCGCGGCGGTGATCCAAGCGACGCGTCCGCGTCAGACGGGAGCATGACGTGAAGTTCGTTGTTGACACGAAGGGCTTTACCCATATCGTCGACATCTCGCAGCAGGTGCGCGGCGCTGTAGCCGCCAGCGGCGTCACGGAAGGCGTGGCGCACCTGTTCGTGCAGGGTTCGACGGCCGCGCTGTCCACCATCGAGTTCGAGCCGGGGGCCGTGCGAGACCTCAAGGAGGCCTTGGAGCGGATCGCTCCAATGGACGCGCGCTACCACCACAACGAGAGATGGGGCGATGGAAACGGCTTCGCGCACTTGCGCGCGGCGCTGATGAAGCCGTCGCTGTCAGTGCCGATCGAAGGCGGCCAGTTGCAACTAGGAACATGGCAGCAGGTAATTCTGCTAGACTTTGACAATAGAAGCCGCAAGCGTCTTGTCTACGTGGAGGTAACCCTTAGTGCTTAATCGCTTTTCCTGTCACCGTCTGTCTGCGCGCACGCGGCGAACGGGGATTTTCTGTGCAGCTCTTCTGCTCAGTTTTGCAACAGGTTTGCAACAGGAAGTTTCTTTCGCCAAGGATGCGGTGACGTGGATCGAGCGTTACGACGAAGCAATCGAGGAGGCGCGCAAGACAGGCAAGCCGATCTTCCTCGAGTTCCGCTGTGCCCCTTGAAGGGCCGGCAGGGCATTTGACGCACAGGTGGTGCTGACCGAGGACAACACAAAGCGGGGCAAGCTGTTGCAGCAGTATGTGACGGCACGCATCACCCGCATGGACGGGATCAACATCGGGCTGTTCGATTACGACCGCTACAACACGCTGTACTTTTTCGTGCTGAACGCCGACGAGCAGATCTACCTGCGCTACGGCGGGCGCGACGTGCGCTCGGCGACGACGTACCTCAACCTCGAGAGCTTGGAACTTGCGCTGGAGCAGGGGCTGGAACTGCATCGGCGGCATCAAGCCGGCAAGCTCGCGCCGAAGCCTGCGCCGGCACCGAAGTACCCGCGTGACATCCCCGCGCTTTACGAGCGCACCGTTGGAAGGGGACGGTGTGTGGAGTGCCACCTGATTGGTGACTTGGAGAACGTGCAGCGCGAGTTGGACGGCACCCTCGACAAGCTCAGGGACTTGCATCGGGCACCGGACATCCGCAAGCTTGGGATCGAACTTGACGTGCCCAAAGGCTTGGGGATTGCCAGCACCGGCGGTGCCGCGGGCGAGGCGGGCCTGCGACCCGGGGACGTGATACGCCGCTTGAACGGTATCGACGTCTGGACGTTCGGCGACTTCCAGTGGGAGTACGGCAAGGTGCCTCACGATGCGACACAGGCCGAGATCACGGTCGAGCGCGACGGGGCCTCGTTCGACCTGTCGGTTAACCTGCCACGATTCTGGTGGCACACGGACCTGACTTATAGGAATCTCTCGGTCGACCCGCGAGTCTACTTCCGGTCGGAGCCGTTGGCTGACGAGGAGAAGTGCTCCTTGGGCTTGGAGGAAGACGGCTTCGCTAGCCGCGTGGTTGCGATCGATTCGTTGGCGGACATCCTGGGGAGTCACCAACTCCAGATCGGAGACGTCATCTATGGTGTCGAAGGCCAGACTAGGGACGAGGTCGCCAATTCCGCCGAACTCCACATCAAATTGCGCAGGCAGGCAGGGTCGGAACTGACCCTGCAGGTGCTGCGAGGGGACCAGCGCATCGAAATGTCCCTCAAGACCACGAGGATGAGTTTCAGGAAATGATGAGCGCATTGCGCGTCGCTATTGCGGCCATCTTCACCGCGAGCTTGTGGGCCGGGGGGTGGTCCGCCCCGGCAGAGGCAACCGATCGGACAGGGAACGCGCTCGTGACTTGTCGCGCCAAGCTGGCCGGGGATCACTTGGTGGTGGAGATTCAGGCCATCGAAGGCTGGCATGTCTACGCGATGGACAACGAGCTACGCGCCAAGGAAGCCTTGGCCGGCAAGACGTCGCTGGGTGTGGAGCAAAGCACCGAGGTGCAAGTTTCGGGGGGCCTGAAGGTCGTCGGCGGCTGGTATCAGACTGAGCCTGAGGACTTTTCGCAGCCCGAGCTGCGCTGGTACTCCTACGGATTCGAAGGCACTTCGACCCTAGCGGCCACGGTCGAGCGCACCTCGGGCGACTCCGCCAGCGTGACCGTGCGAGCGCAAGCTTGCGACAGCGCAAGTTGCGTTGCAGTCGAGGCGGCGTTGGATGTGCCGCTGACCGACGGCGCCGGAGAGAGCTTCAGCACCGACAGCTTGGTGCCGGTCCGGTCTTCGTAGCGCTACCACTGCGGTGGCGGTTCATGTTCAAGGTCCTCAAGAGGGAGATTGATCGACCGCCTTTCGCGGAACGAGCGATAGGCGCCTTGCACGATCTCGACCGCCCTGAAGCCGTCGCCGCCGCTCGTCGCTGGCGCACCACCCGTTGAGATCGCGCGGAAGAAACTGCGGAACTGCTCTTCGAACGTGTTTCGGCGCGGCGGCCAGAGGTCCACCCAGCCAGCCTCGAACCCGCCCCACCACTTCGCGGGCCTGGTCCAAGCCAGCATCTCCGAGGGCAGGACTGATTCGGGCGCTTCCTCGAGGTAGACCGAGACAGGTGCCGATTGAAACGGCCCGGTGATGAATGCCGAGCAGCCCAGCGTGGCCTTGGTCCCGTACAGCATCAAGGGGGACGTGAAGGCGCGCGAGAAGCGGTGCCAGCCCAGCGACCCAATCGCGCCAGACTCCATCTTGAGGTTGAGAGCCACGCTGTCGTCGATGTGGTGGCTTTCCAGAACGGAGGCCATTTCGCAAGAGACGCTGGTGAAGTCGCCCAGCAGATCCCGCATCTGGTCCAAGCGGTGCTGGCCGACATCGATCAGAGTGAAGCCACCCCCCTGCTTGGCGTCGAAGCGGTAGTTCCGCACGCCGCCGGGCACCACGTCGAGCGGCTCGGAGATGCTTCCGCTGAAAGCCCGCACTTCGCCTAGGACTTCGTGGCGCAGCAATCCCTTCACGCAGAGCTGCTCGGCGCTGAAGCGATGGTGGAATCCCACTTGAAGCACACGCTTGGCCCGCTCCGCAGCCCTAGAGATGGCATCGGCGTCTTCCAGCGTCAGTGCCAGCGGTTTTTCGCAGAGCACGTGTCGGCCTAGGGCGAGGGCACACTCCGCCTGTTCCCGATGGTAGGAGTTGGGGGATGCGATCAGCACCGCGTCCACGCCCTCCGCGGCGATGGCCTCTTCGAAGGTCCTTGCCACGAGTGGGATTCCAAATGAATCCGCCGCGGTTCGGGCGGCATCGCTCGCGGGGTCGAACACGCTCAGCACCCGCCCTCCGATGGCTTGTAGGGCGGGGAGATGCCGGGCCGTTACCACGGCTCCGGCTCCCAGAACTGCGAATGCCGGTACTTCTGTTCCCATACAGCGATCCCTGATTATCCCAACCAGCCCACCACATCGCCGGGGCTGGTCAATGACCTAGCGTCACCACGTCACCCGGCTTTCGGGCGAGCCTCAGCAATCGAGGCTCCGGAGATTCAAACCACTTCAACTCGGGCGTAGATTCCGGGTACGCTCGGCAGCCGAGGTGACCAGCCGGAGTTCCAAAGCGGCCGATCCGCCGAGGACAATCACCGGCGCTCGCGTTCTTCACGAACCACGTCTGCCGGCCTCGGACGCACCGATGCCGGGACCCTGGCCTTCAGCCGCTGCATCAGCTCGTCGGTCGTTGGTCGATCAAGGCTGCTTCGCAGTTCGGCCAGGGCGTACGCCGAGAGTGACATGCCGGCAAGCTCAGCTCTGGCCTTCAGCTTGCGATGCACTTCGTCCGGCACGTTGCGCACGTGAATCGTCGTTGCCATGTTGCTCCTAAGGATTCATCGTAGTCGCATGTCCACCTGCTCTCGCTCTTCAGGCCGCTTTCCTGAGTGCGATCCTCCGACGCGTCGACTTCGGAAACAGCTCGCGCAGCGGCCTCAGTTGCGAGGACGAACTGCTAGCGCGCTCGATTGCCGGCATAACTCGCCGTGTGAGCTTGTTGAATGCCGCGCGGCCAATGCAGGCTTCCAGGAACGGGAGCCCAATGCCTGTCTGCGTTGGTCTCTTGGCTCTGTCAATGCCGGAAGTCATGTCGTTTCCGTGCCATTCAGCCTGCCATGAACTATCGCGTTAGAATTCGGCTGGAAGATTGGTAAAGCATTGATAGATATTGACTTAATTCTGGTTTGATCCTGACACGGCCTCGCGTTCCGGGCTCGAACCGGACGGTCTCTTGCCGATTGGCGCTGATTCCCCTCCGCCCGGGCTGAAGTTCCTCCAGCAGCCGGATGCAGGATTGGCAACACGAGTGCGCCGTGCGGTAGACTCGAAGCTTGCCCCGGCCGCCCGTCGGTGCGTTTCCCTCGATCCGCTGTGCACAAGTACATCGTCATCGGCCCGCAGGCATCGGGGAAGTCGACGCAGAGCCGGATGCTGGCGACGCACTTCGATTTCGCCCACATCTCGATCGGTGAAATCGTTCGGTGGCACCTCGAGCACCGCACCAAGCTAGCGGCGACCATCCGTGAGATCTTGGACAGCGGCAACCTGATCCCTGACGAGATTGTCATGGACCTCGTCCGTCGGCGGCTGCACCAGCACGACTGGAACTATGGCTTCGTGCTGGACAGCTTCCCGCGCAACAAGGCGCATGCCGAGTTCCTGCGGCAGAACTGGGACATAGACCGAGTGGTCTATCTGGACGCTCCCGACGAGGCGGTGTTTCAGCGCGTGATGGCACGCGGCAAGGAGGGCTGGGGATCGGGCTATACCAAGCGTGCCGACACCAATCCGGAAGTGCTGCGCCGGCGCATTGCCAATTACCATCGGCGCACGAAACCGATCTTGCAGATTTACAAGGACTTGGGAACGCTCATTCAGGTTGACGCCACGAAATCGATATCGGGCGTGTTTTCCCGCATCACGCGCTCGCTCGGCCTTGGGGCTGGCGGCGTTTGACCGCGCGGCCTGCGCCTCCGCCCGAGAGCTCTCCTTAGAGTTCTCCCGACTTCGACCACTCGTACTCGACGCCCCCGTCCACGTTGTGCAGTCGGAAGGCGATGCTCGAGGCGCTCGTCGACTTGGTCGCAGACACCGAAACGAAGCCGCCGGCCACCCGGTGGAAGCGGTGATAGGCCTTGTCCTCGCCCGGCGAACCGCCTGCGTGCTCGTCTGTGGCCGGCCCGCTGGAGAATTCCTGGACACCCGTGGCGGGATGCACGGAATGGTACTGCCAGTGGCGGTCCCCGCAGACGATGAAGAAATTCTCCGGCAGGTTCGCCGCGGCCCAAGCCCTGAACTCGTCGCCTTCGTGCTGGAAAGCCTTGTTGGCATGGTTGTCGGCCTTGTTTGAGCGATCCGGGCCGACGATCGGCGTTGGGCTGACCAGCACTTTCCAATCGGCGTCGCTTGCCAGCAGCGTTTCCATCAGCCAGGCCTTCTGCTCGCTTCCCCAAATGCTCTTGCCCGGGCCGTCCGGAATGTTGTTGGGAGATCGGAAGTCACGGCCTTCGACGATCCAAACCTGGAGACCCTTGCCCCAGCGAAACGTCCGGTACGGCAGCTCGCTCATGGGCGCTTGCTCGGCGTATACCTGAAGGCCCTGTTCCCAGTTGAAGGTCCCCATGTACTCCCGCGACATGCCGGGCCAGTTGTCGTTGTGATACGAATCGTGGTCGTCTTTCTCCCAATAACCGGGCACGCTGAGATGGAACTTGACCAGGGAAGGGAAGCTGTACATGCGGTGCCAGTGGAACCGGGCCAGATCGATGGAGGTTGCGAGCGGCGCGTCGCTGTCGTAGTAGACCGTGTCGCCCGTTGGGACGATAAAGTTGGGAGTCAGATCCAGCATCGACTTGTAGATCTTGAACCCGTCGTCGGCATCATGATCGCGGTTCGCCTGGCCGGTGACCGCTGTGAAGCTCACGTCGGCATACACGTTCGGGGGAGGGGCTGTCTCGAAGCGACCATAGAGCGGCTTGTGCAGGACCGTGCCTTCGATATCGCTGGTTTCGGTTTCGAAGTAATAGATAGTTGAATGCTTTAGGCCGCTTAATTGAAAGTGATGAGTGAAATCGCTCTCTGCACCGACATCAGACCAGTCTGTTTCAACGGGGTCGAAGAAGTTCACGTTGTCGGCGTAGCGGACACGCACCCTGCCCGGGGCGCCCGGCACCGACCCCTGCAAGTCGCGGGGATCGAGCTGCACGATCTCCTCGCCGGGCTCGGTCTTTTCCGGGCGTCCGCGTATGGGTGTGCCGTCGGCCCTGCGCTCGGCGGACTCGGTGACACGGGTCCAGATGATTGCCGACTCGTGGGTTACCTCGCCGACCTTGACCCCGGTGGCTTGGCGTGACTCGTCCAAGTGACTGACGCCAAGGCCACAGGCACACAGGATCAGGACGCTAGCCGCCGAAACGATTCTGCTGCGCATGGTTCTGTATTCTACCGATTCCGAGCGGAGCGGAGGCGGGCAACCTGCCGTTCGAGCGAGACGATGCGCTCGAGCAGCGCCCGGCTGCCGATCTCGCCGCAGTCGCAGTCCGTGGGCCGCGTCTCCAGCCGGATGACCCTGACCTCCAAGCGATCAAGCTTGGCTTCGGATTCCAACGTGAACCGGTCCTTTTCCTGCTCGCGGCTGTGACCCTCCTCATGGGTTGCGAAGCGATCCTCGATGGCTGCGAGGCGGTCTTCTATCGCGGCCAGTCTGTCGTCTAGCGTCGCCCGGATCGGAATCCGACCTTGAGCGAGCAGCGAGCTCCCCAAGGCCAAGCTTGCAAGGATTGTCAGCGCGAGAATCTTGAACGGCATGCAAATGCTCCAACGTGAGTGTCGCACAGCACGTTGGCACGTGTGCGTGTTCGGGTAGCCGCGGAGAAACCGGTAGTCCTCGAGGCCTGTCCAGAAACTACTGGATGCTCAGCATGCGGTCGATCGCCAACTGGGCTTTGCGGGCCGTCTCCGCTTCGATGGTGACCTCGATCTGGTCCCGCTCCAAGGAATCGAGCAGTTTCTCCAGTGTGTTCATCTTCATGTACTCGCACACTGCGTCGGCACTGACGGGGTGGAAGGTCTTACCGGGGATCTGGCGCCGCAGGCGGTACACCATGCCCATCTCCGTGCCGACGATAAACTCATCGGATTGGGACTGTTCGGCATGGCGGATCATTCCTTCCGTGGAGAGGAAGAACGCCTTCTGATAGGGGGAGTTGCCTTGCATGACTTTCGACATGCAGTGCGACGCGCAACCGCACTCCGGATGGATGAGCAGTTCCGCCTCGGGGTGGCGCTCGAACGCCTCTTCGAGGGCGCTTTCGCCGATCTTGGCATGCACGTGGCAGCAGCCGTCGTACAGATCGACCAACGAGGCGTCGACGACGTTGCTCTGGGCAATCGAGACAGAGCCGAGGAACTTGTCGGGCAAGAACAGGATCCGGCGGCCCGGATTCTGGCCCGCCGCGTGATCCAGCACTTGGGCCGCGTTGCGCGAAGTGCAGATGTAGTCGCTGAGCGCCTTGGTCGCAGCATCGGTGTTGACGTAGGAGATCACGATCCCGTCCGCGAACTTCTGCTTCCAGGCCCGCACGCGCGCGTGGTCGATCGATTCCACCAACGAGCAGCCGGGCTTGTCGGGCATGTAGACCTTCGATCGCTCGCCGACGATCGTCTTGGCCGTCTCGCCCATGAACCAGACGCCGCAGAAATCCACGCGCGGCGAGGTCTGTTCGGCAACGTAGCGACTCAGCCCTAGGGAGTCGCCGACCTCAGCCGCGACTTCCTGCAACTCGGGGAACTGGTAGTTGTGGGCGACGATCAGGGACTGCTTGCTCTCGGCCAACTCGCTGATCTGTCGCGCCGCACACACCAAGCTCGCGGTGTACTCCCGCGTGTAGCGCCCCGGATAGAGATCCCCCGCGAAGCGGTTAAACGTGTCGTACCACTGGCTGTATGGCAGGCGTTCCATGGGCGAGTCTCTGCTTCAGACCTGGAAGGACTTTCCGCAGCCACAGCTCTTGTCGGCGTTCGGGTTCTTGAACAGGAACCGTTGTTCGAGCACTGTCTCGATGTAGTCGAGCGTCATTCCGTCGAGGTATTGGAAGCTCTTCGGGTCTACGCACAGCCGGACGTCGTCAACAGCGAACACCGTGTCGGTAGGGCGCGCCGAGCTCTCGTACTTGAACTTGTACTGCAAGCCCGAACAGCCGCCACCGATGACTCCGAGACGCAGCAGGCCTCCAGGATTGTCCGAATCCAGCATCCCGCGGATCTTCCGCGTTGCGTTGGGCGTGACTTCGATCATCGCGTTCCTTCATGATACCCGCCCTGTCCGGCGAAGCAAGAAGCATGCTGGGCGACCGGACACGTGCGTACACGAGACGGTCCCGAATGAAGAGGGGAGGGGGCCGGCTCCGCTGGGCATGCTCAGGCGCGCGCGGCGGACCACGGGTTCCGCTATCCTACCGGCCCTCTTCGTATGGCTGAGTGTCGAGAGCCGCCTCAGTTCGCGCTGCTATGCAGTTCGCTCACGAGCGCGAAGACTGCGATCGAAGGTGCGCTTGGGGTGCTCGGCGTCGAGCGGGGAGTGTCGCTCCCGGGCTTGCTATAGCAGTCCGGCGCCGGGCAGTGCAGCCATGCGCTTGTCTGATGTCAGGACCGAAAGATTGGCGCGCGAATAGTCACCGGTAATCAGCCGGTCAAGCAGTCCAACTCCGCCGGATGCCCTTAGGGCGGCGATGACGGATCCGCCACTGAGCGGCGCGACGAGCCCGCTCTGTAATACATCGAGCAGCCCGGCCCGAGCATCGAGCTTGGATATTCCGAAGTGATGTTGAATCGCGACGTAGGCCTCTCCAATGACTTGATTCGACGCGAAGATTTCCGTCCCATTATCCTCGACCAACGCACGCAGTGCGCTCAACGAGTACTCGAAACCGTCTTCCGGGTGGCCCGTAACCAACCGAACGAGCACTGGCGTATCAATCCCGTAGCGCGGGGTCATGTGCTTCCTGGCGGAACGACTCGATCTCAAACGGAATCCGGTCTGGCGGCAGCTTGGAACGCAAAGGCGCAAGGCGGTCCAAGTTAATTCGACGGGGTCTCAGCAAGAAACCGTCGGGGGCCTCAATCAACTCAATTCGGTCACCGGCACCCACCCCAAGCGCATCGAGAACTCGTGCGGGGAAGGTCACCTGCCGCTTCGACGTGATCTTAACGACCATGCTGTTCCTTACTTAAAACGTACAACAGTAAGGCGACGAGGGCAAGCATCCAGTGCTGTGTCGTCCTTCGGCCTGAGCGTGGCGGCTGTCCCCCCGGTACAATGGCAGTACCGAATCCCACACATGTTGGTCGACAAACATGGGCGTGCCTTGGAGGATCTGCGGATCTCTGTCACGGATCGCTGCAACTTCCGATGCACTTATTGCATGCCTCTGGACCAGTATGACTGGATCTCGCGCGATCAGATCCTCAGCTACGAGGAAATCGGACGTTTGGCGCGACTCTTCGTTCCATTGGGCGTGCGGAAGCTGCGCATCACCGGCGGAGAGCCGCTGCTGCGGGCAGATCTCGAAGACTTGGTGGAGATGCTGGCGCGCGTTGATGGCATCGAAGACATCTGCCTGACCACCAATGGATCACTGCTTGCGGACAAGGCCGAAGCGCTCAAGCGGGCCGGCTTGCATCGGCTCACGGTGAGCCTCGACTCGCTCGACCCAGCGACTTTCGCGCGCATGGCACAGCGCGGCGACTTGGCGGCTGTACTGGCGGGCATCTCTGCTGCCATCGAGACAGGTCTAACCCCGGTCAAGCTCAATGCGGTGGTCGAGCGCGGAGTGAACGATCACGAAGTCTTGGATTTGGTTGATTTCGCTAGGTCGCGCGGCCTCGATCTGCGCTTCATCGAGTACATGGACGTCGGCAACGTCAATCAGTGGACGTCCGAGAAGCTCGTCAGCAAGGCTGAGATCTTGGAGCGCGTCGGGAAGAAGTACCCGTTCGAACCCCTAGCCGGCCTGCGTGGCAGCGCCCCTTCGGAGCGCTATCGCTTCTTGGACGGCAGCGGCGTCTTTGGCGTGATCGCGTCGGTCACCGAGCCGTTCTGCGGCGCGTGCACGCGTGCACGGTTGACAGCCGACGGGCGCTTGGTGACCTGCCTGTTCTCGGCCGGCGGGCACGACTTGAAGTCGTTGCTGCGATCTGGCTGCAGCGACGAGGAACTCAGCGGAGCCGTACGAGCGATTTGGAGCCACCGCACGGACCGCTACTCCGAAGAGCGGCTGGCGGCGATTTCCTCGGATCAGGGATATCGGCCCGAAGCTGTGCGCAAGCTGGAAATGATCAGCCTCGGCGGGTAGCGCGCCCGGCAAGGCGGGCGCGCGAATCGGCACGGAGCCCTAGACGCCTATGCGTCTACGTGGCAATGGAACCGGTGGTCCATGGCCTGCTTGTTAGCACCTGCCAACTCTTCCGAGAAACGCTTCATTTCCGCTGGGGCCATCGGTTGAAAGCTCGCAGCGACGCTGACATCCTCTCGCAGGTACTCCAGCGTGGGCATGCCCACGACCGCCGATGTGACGGGCAGGGAAAGGGCGTACTGCAGCAGGCGACCGACGCCGGACTTGCCATGACCGTTGCCTACCAATGCCTCTTGGCCGGTGACTTTCATGGCTAGCACGCCCATATCCTTGCGTACTGCGACCGGCAGCGCCACCGCCTCGAAACTGTCTTCGGGCAGGTGGTCCACGGGGTTACGGGCGTTCTCGCTGCGCCCCTGCTTCGCGGCATTGAGCGCCATCTGGACGCAGTCAAAGTCATGCCGCTCCAGCGCGGTGGCCAGCACGTCCGGGTAGCTATGGCTGGTGATGCCGGCGAAGCGGCACACCTTCTGGTCCCGCAGTTTCATCAATGCCTTCAGAGATCCGGCCTCGATCGCGGCCAGATCCTCTCGGCCGCGCAGGGTGTGAATGTGGATCAGGTCGATCTGGTCGGTTTGCAGGCGCTTGAGGCTTTCCTCGGTTCGGCGCATGGCTTGGTCGTAGTCGCGGAGAGCGATCTTCGTCGCCAGGAACACCTCTTTGCGACGCTGGGCCATCACCTTGCCCACCCAGAGCTCGCTGTCGCCGCCACCATACGATTGCGCCGTGTCGAGGTACGTCACACCCAAGTCGAGCGCGAGATTGAGCGCCTCGACGGCTTTGTCTTCCTCTTCGTACATCGCGAGTCGGCTGCCGCAGCCCATGGCCAAGATCGAGGGCGTAGCGCCCGTGCGGCCGAGCGTCCTCGAGGGCAGCTTGCCCTTGCCGGGCGCGGCCCGGCCAGCAGCAGCTGCGGCCGCGGCACTGCCCAGAAAGTGGCGTCGAGTCAAGTCAAGTGGCATTGCGTGGCCTCCCTGTTCGCAACCACTATAGTCACCATCGCGGCATCCCGCAATCGCGCTCCGGCAGAGAGTGGCACTGGGACCGTCGGGAGCCCAATCAAGGTGCGCCTATAATGGCTCGCACATGTCCGACGAATCTTCGAAACTGCGCTCGCAGGAGTGGTTTGGCCGCAAGGACAAGCTGGGGTTCCTGCACCGCTCCTGGCTGCGCTCGGAGGGCTTTCCCGGGAGCGTGTTCTCAGGCAAGCCCGTAATCGGGATCTGCAACTCTTGGTCCGAGCTGACCAACTGCAACGCCCATCTGCGCCAAGTGGCCGAAGCCGTCAAACGGGGGGTGTGGTCGGCGGGCGGGTTCCCGCTCGAGTTCCCGACGATCTCTCTCGGAGAGCCCTTCATGCGCCCGTCCAGCATGATGTTCCGCAATCTGATGGCGATGGACGTGGAAGAATCGATCCGCGCCAACCCCATGGACGGGGTCGTGCTGCTTTGCGGCTGCGACAAGACCACGCCCGCGCAGCTGATGGGTGCCGCCAGCGCCAACCTGCCTTCGATTTTTGTGACCGGCGGCCCGATGCTGAAGGGCATTTGGCGTGACAAGGAGATCGGTTCCGGCACCGATGTCTGGCACTACTGGGACGAGCTGCGCGCCGGGCGCATCAGCGAAGAGGATTGGTGCGAGATCGAATGTGCCATGTCCCGCTCGTCGGGGCACTGCATGGTCATGGGCACGGCCTCGACGATGACGAGCCTGACCGAAGCCCTCGGGATGACACTGACGGGCTGTGCGAACATCCCTGCTGCGGATTCGCGCCGCTTCGAGATCGCTCACCGCAGCGGGGAGCGGATCGTTGAAATGGTGCGCGAGGATCTCCGCCCGGCGAAGATCCTCACCCGCGAGGCGCTGGAGAACGCCGTGCGCGTGGACATGGCAATCGGAGGCTCCACGAACGCGATCATTCACCTCAAGGCGCTGGCAGGCCGACTGGGTATCGATTTCCCGCTGGAGCGCTTCGACGAGATCTCCCGCGAGACGGCGGTGGTCGCCAACGTGCAGCCTTCCGGCAAGCACCTCATGGAGGACATGTTCTACGCCGGGGGGATCCCGGTCGTGATGAATGACCTGCTCGATCAGCTGCACGGCCATTGCCCGACCGTGACAGGCAAGACAGTGGCCGAGAATGTGAGCGGAGCCGCCTGCCACAACCGCAAGGTGATCCTGCCGCGGCAGCATGCCTTGCAGGCCGAGGGAGGCACCATCATCCTAAAGGGCAACCTCTGCCCGCGCGGCGCAGTGCTGAAGACCAGCGCGGCGTCTCCGAAGCTGCTGCAGCACACGGGCAGGGCGCTGGTGTTCGAAGACCACGCGGACTTCATGGAGCGGATCGACTCTCCGGATCTCGACGTGGATGCCGATTCCGTGCTGGTGCTCAAGAACGCCGGCCCGATCGGGGGCCCGGGCATGCCCGAATACGGCAACCTGTCGATTCCTGCCAAGTTGCTTAAGCAAGGAGTCAGCGACATGGTCCGCATCTCCGACGCGCGCATGAGCGGTACTAGCTACGGCACAGTCGTGCTCCACATCGCCCCCGAGTCAGCTGTCGGAGGACCTCTGTCTCTCGTGCGCACCGGTGACGAGATACGCCTGGACGCGGCCGGCCGCCGGCTTGACCTGCTAATCGATGACGAGGAAATGCAGCGGCGCAAGAGCGCTTGGGCAGCCCGCGAGCAGCACTACGACCGAGGCTACGGGAAACTCTTCCTCGAATCCGTCTTGCAGGCCGACGAGGGTTGCGACTTCTCGTTCTTGCGCGGGACCGGCCGGGCGGAACGCGCGCTGCCGCTGGCGTTCTGAGGCTGCTGGCCAAAGTCGGCAGAAGTGCTCCGGCCCGGTCGAGCCCTCGAAGCGGCCGCTGCTGGAAGCCGGTCAAGGAGGCCTCGACTCCGGCGGCAGCTTCATGGATCAGGTGTTCTGTCAAATTGCATTCATTGATGGCATAATGCATGTATGCAGGTTCAGATCACGATCAGAAACGTTCCGGCCGAGGTCCGGGACGCGCTCAAGGCGAAAGCTGCGGCAGGGGGCCGGTCGATGCAAGCCTACCTTCTGCGCGAGTTGAAACGAATGGCGGAGATGTCCACCAACGCGGAACTAATGCGCGAAGTAGAAGAGCGCCTGAAGGCTTCCGGCACGAACGTGCCGATCAGCGAGATTCTGCGCGCTCGCGACGAGGATCGAATGTGAGAGCCGTCGTCGATTCCTCGGTCTTGGTCGCGAGCCTTGTGACCGTCGAAAGGGAAGCACAGTGGGCAAGGTCCGTCGTCGCTGGATACGACGTGGCCGCACCGGAACATGCGTTGGTCGAGACCTCCAACGCCCTCCGCCGGATGGAACTAGCGGGCACGATCTCACGCCTGGAAGCAACCTCTGATTTCAACACGCTATCGCGTATGCAGCTGGAGCTCTTTCCATTCGCGCCGTGCGCACGGCGAGTTTGGGAATTGCGAGGCAATCTGACGTGTTACGACGCTTGGTTCGTGGCTCTCGCTGAAGGCCTCGGCTGCCCTCTCTTCACGCTCGATGCGAGGCTCGCGCGCGCTCCCGGGCCGTCGTGCGAAATCATCACACCGCCGCCGGCTGCACCCCAGCTTCCGGTGCATCAATTCACGACCGGATCGAACGCGGAGTAGTTGACTCTGGCCAGCATTGCTGCATGAGCGTTCGTTCTCCTTCGGAATGCGGTGTTCGCTTTGGCCCGAATCCGCAGGCCGCGACTTCTCGTTCGTGCGCCGGACCGGCCGGGCCGAGCGCACGCTGCCGCTGGCGTTCTGACGCCGCGGTCAAGCAACCGGCGCCGAACCGGGGCTCCTTCATCGTGGTGCAACCGCCCGCAGTCCATTCGAAAACCGGGAAGAGCGCCGAACGTTTCAAGTCAGCAAGGTTGATGTAGCGGCTTTTCTCCGCGCGGCTGGCTACGGTAGCGTCGTATCACTGGCCTCCTGTCGCGCCGAGCCTACTGGCCTTCCCGAAAGCTCGCCATGTCTTTTCCGCAGTCAGGTGAATCGCCTCTGCCGACCGCCAATTTGCCATGAGGAGCGTTGTCGCGGTTGCAGGCGTAAGCCGATGCGGAGAGGGCAAGCGGGTCAGAACAGCGTAGGTTTCAACTGACGAAAGGCTCGCTGTGGCTAGCTCGCCGCCGTTGCGGGCCCGCTCTTCAAGTTCGGCGACTGTTCGCGTGTGGTGCTCATGCGATCCGCACACAGCGGCGGCCAAACAGCTGGTGCCGCAAAGGAAGCGGCTCATCAACGATTCGCGGTATCCGCGCGAAGGTCCGCAAGCGTGCCATCCACTTGAGCCTGTTTCAACGCGGGCAGGCTTTCTCTCGGCTGCGCCATGGCAAGCCGCCCTTCTTCTTGGACTACGGCCTCAATCGGCTCCGGCTCGATCTCCAATACTCCGGCGGAGGTCAGGCGGAACTGGAGTCTCGTGCCGGGCTCCAAGCGCGCTGCAGTGCGGATCGCCTTCGGGATCACGACCCTTCCCGCTGCATCGATGGTAGATGCCATGGTAGGGATCTTACCGCTATCCACACCATTTCTTGGCCCATTAAGCGATTCCAAGTCAGAGGCGAGACATCGGAGCGTCCCTGGGGCGACGGACCACCGACCGCCCAGACCGCTCGTGCAGCCAGCAGGGACGGAACTTGAAGCTGTCACCAAGCGGCGAGTCCCTCTCGCATACTCCTCGCGACAAGCTCGCGCGAGTGAATTCTGCTCCGTGGGACCGTCGCGTTCCTAATCGTCGCTGGCCACGTTGTGCTGGAAGCAACGGCGACCTTGGCAAGTCACGATACGGAAGCCGTGCTGGTGCTCTTGCAATTGGGTGTGATAGTTGCGCGTCGTCACGACCCTGCATTGGATCGTGACAACAGCCAAAGTCGATGCCCGAGCACGGTCATGCCCAGGAATATCAGGTACGAAACCGCGGGAGCGAGTGCCACGAAGGGCAATGCTAGCAGGCCTCCGAACAGACTGGAGGCCACGGCGATTGGCGTGACAGCCACGGCCAGACCGATCAGGCCGAACCGCAAGAGGCCCTCTGTTCCGCGCAGCAGCCCGCGAACAACCAATGCGGCCAGCACCCCAGCCAGCCAAAAGAGTCCTAGGCCCGGTAGCACGTTCGCCAACCAGATGCGCGGGTGCTGGCTTTGCGGGCCTAAGGCGCTGGGGCCGAATCGAGCGAGGAACAGACCGACCTGCAGCAGCAGGAATCCGCAGCCGGCAAGAACCGGCATCTTCCAGTAGCGCCAGCTCCTGACAGAATTCGGCGCTTGGGGCGGGGCAGTCACTGCACCGGGCGCTGGCACGACAGGCATTCCAGCAATCACACATCAAGCAGTTGCTTTGCAATCGTCTGCAGCTGCATGTTCGAGGTGCCCTCGTAGATGGTGCCGATCTTGGCGTCGCGATAGAGCTTCGCCACCGGGTAGTCGGAGGTGAAACCCACGCCTCCGAATAGGTCCACGCACTTGGCAGTCACGCGCACCGCCATCTCGGAGGCGTAGTACTTGGCCATCGCAGCGGACGGCAGGAATTCCTTGCCTGCGTCCTTCAAGCGTGCCGCGTTCCAAACCAGCAGCCGAGCTGCCTCAATCTGGGTCGCGATGTCCGCTACCTCGAACTGCACCCCTTGGAACGACGCCAAGCGCTGGCCGAATTGCTCGCGCTGCTGGACGTATCCCAGGGCGTGTCCGAAAGCGCCTTCGGCCACACCCAGCATTTGCGCGCCGATTGCGATGCGGCCTTCGTTGAGCGTCTCGATAGCGATCTTGTATCCCTTGCCGACTTCGCCCACCACGTTCTCCGAAGGCACGAAGCAATCGTCGAAGAGCAGCTCGCAGGTCGAAGAGGCGCGGATACCGAGCTTGTCCTCCTTCTTGCCAACTGCGAATCCCTCGGTGCCCTTTTCGACAAGAAACGCCGTGATGCCGCGATGCCCCTTGGATGGATCGGCGTTGGCGAACACTAGGAATAGACCGGCCTCTCGGGCGTTCGTAATCCAGAGCTTGCGGCCGTTGATGACGAATCCGCCATCGACGCGGCCGGCCCTCGCCTTCATCGCGAAGGCATCGCTGCCAGAGCCGGCTTCCGACAGCGCGTAGCTGCAGACCGTGTCGCGGCTCAGGCGCGGCAAGTAGAGTCGCTGCTGTTCCTCGCTGGCCCAGCGCAGCAAGGCGTTGGCGACGAGAGTGTTCTGCACGTCCACCACGACCGATACCGACGGGTCCACGCGGGACAGGGCCTGAATGGCGAGAACCGCGTCGAAGAACGTTCCCCCTTGGCCGCCGTGAGCCTCGGGCACCTCGATGCCCATCAGCCCGAATTCGAACAGTTGTTCGATGACGTCGGGCCGCAGCTCACAGGCATCGTCCATGGCACGGACGTGCGGGCCGATTTCCTGTTGGGCGAACTCGTAGACCGAGTCGAAGAACAGGGTTTCTTCTTCGCTGAGGATCGAGAGGGCCATGCGCGGGTGGGTCAGGAATCAGTTCCGGTAAAGGACGATCCGGCCGATCAGGAGTCAGAGCCCTCTACGGGCCGGTAAATGATCAGCCCGCAGCTCTCGCAGGTAATGACGCCCTGTGTGAGTTGGCCCAGATCTTGGAGAACTTTCGGCCGAAGCCGGACATGGCAAGCGCCGCAGTTTTCTTCCTCGACCGGGGTGATGGCGACGCCGCGTGCCTGACGGATTCGCTCGTAAGTGCGAAGAGTCGCCGGGCTGATCTTGGCCCCCAAGTCACTCCGGCTGGCCAACACCTGCTCGCGCTCCTTGCGGTCGGCCTCGATCCGGGCCTTGGCCCGACGCACGTCCTCGGCAACCTTCGTGCTCTCCGCATTCAGGCTGGCTTCCGCAGACGAAACATTCGCCTCGAGCTTCTCGGCCTCCTCCATTTTCCCGAGGATGGACTCTTCGTGCGTGTCGATGGCGTCCTTGCAGAACTGGATTTCGTGCTGGAACGCGCGAAACTGCTCGTTCGTCCGCGCCCCGTTCATCTGATCCTGCAATCTTGAGATCTTCTGCTTCTCGTCGTCGATCTGACGCTCGAGCTGCCGGTGGTCCTTCTTGTTCTGCTCGAGTACGGCCTTGGTGTCAGCCAGTGCCTGCTTGTGCGAGGCCAAGCGGGCTTCTACTGCGGCGATACGTTTGGGCAGGCCGTCAATCTCGCGAGTGAGAGCTCGGATTCGCAGATCCATCCCCTGAATCTGCAACGCTAGGGAAAGATCTGTATGCAATGCCGCAAGGCCCCTCTGGGCCGATTCTATCACGCTCGCGGGGGTGTTTGGCCGCCCACAAACGCCGGCGAAAGCGCCCCTAACGAGCGGCAATCGATCCGAGCGGCAACCCGCTAGCGTGCGCCGATACCTGCAAACGGAATCACTCCCGGTACGGTCTCGACCTCGAGCGGCAGGATGCCGACGGCCTCGCCGTCGACTTGGATGGACACTTTTTCGTCCGACTCCGCGACGACACGGCGCGCCCTGAAGAAATCGCACTTAGGATGCGAGTAGATCCTGCCGGAATACAGGTATGGCAGCGCCGCGAGGAACTCGAATAACCCGGCCTTCCTGACGACCGAGACATCCACCGAGCCCGAATCTAGCCTGGCTCGCGGGCAGACATGCATGCCGCCGCCTTGAAACCGCCCGTTGCCCAGGGCGACCTCCATGATCGACGTTTCCAGTGTCGCCTCCCCGTCGAAGGCTAGCCTTACCTTCCTAGCCCGGTAAGTGAGGAACGAGGCGGCGGTCGCCCAGAAAAAGGCGCCTGTGCCGGAATACGGGGCTAGGAAGTTGCGCTTGGCCGAGATGGCGACCTCGCCGCCCAGGCCGAAGCCTGCGACGTTGACAAAGTAGCGTTCGAGCGGCGTTCCGTCGTAGGCGCGGAAGCGGGCCAGGCACGCATCGACATGGCGGAGCTCCCGCTCTGCGATCGCCGCGATCACTTCATCTGAATCCTCAGGAAAATGAGCGGATCTTTTGAAATCACCGCCTGTTCCGAGCGGGAATAATGCGATGGCAGCCTGCTCTGACAGGGCCTTGCCGTTGGCGAAGAAGCCGTTCACGACCTCGTTCAGCGTGCCATCTCCGCCGATCGCGACGACTAGGTCCGCACCGCTCTCGATCGCGCCGCGAGCAAGCTGCGTGGCGTGGCCGGGTGCCTCGGTGAACAGTGCTTCGACAGGGCCGAGACGCCCTTCGAAGAGCGGCTGGAGCCGGGGCCACATACGCAGCGATCTTCCGCTGCCCGCCTTGGGGTTGAGGATGACGCAGGGCTGGCGGAACCGCCGGGTGTCCATCCGCCCGCTCAGCTCTGGGAGGTCCAGCCGGGCCGGCCCCCGCAGCGCAGACAGCGGACCTTGCCGAAGATCTCGTCCCAGTTCCCGTCCGCAGCCACGTAGTCCAAGACGCAGCGCAGTGCCTTGTCGCGTCCGGACAGGTTGTACTGGCTTGCAGCTTGGTCCAGCATTGCGATCAAGTCCTGCTGTACCTCGAATGTTGTGGCGCTCTTCATGCCTGCCATGTCAGTTCCTTCAATCCTCCTCTACGCCGAGCCGCTTGACCGCAGATAGGCGATGGTGTCCCGCAAAGTGCCCTCGGTCGGCCGCGTCTCGAGTCCCAGCTCTCGCCGCGCCTTGGCGGCATCGCAGTACCAGAACAGCGATGACATGCGGATCGAGGCGTCGTCGAGTTCAAAGCTCTTTCCTACCAGAGGGTAGAGGCGCCGCAACGCGGCGGCACCGAATCTCGCCACGGCCTCGCCCGGCTGCAAGCGCGGACCAGACACGCCCGCCACGTGGGCGGTCTGGGCGATCCATTCCTTGAATGTGAGGTTCTCGCCGCCCAGCAGATAGCGCTCGCCGACAGAGCCCGAGCGCATCGCGCTGGCCACCGCCGCGGCGGCGTCGCGCGCATCGATCAGGTTGAGTCCCCCGGTAGGGACGGCCTTGATCTGGCCCATCAGGAACAAGCGCACGTCGTTGGTCGAGGAGCGCCGGTCGTCGCCGGGGCCGAGCAGCAAGCTGGGATTGACGATCACGAGCGGCAGCTTGCGGTGCTGGCAGTACCACAGCGCCTGCTTCTCTTGGTAGATCTTGCTCAGGTAGTACGGCCATTGATGCACCACGGCCTGCTTGTAGCCCGATTCCTCGGTGTGCACGACGGGCTCGCGGCTGACCGCGATCGTGCCGGAGGTGGTGGCGATGACGCAGCGGCGCGGGCCGTGCTTGATCAGCGCCTCGCAGACATTGCGAGTGCCGTCAACGTGGGTGCGATACAGCCTCCAGTTGTCGGTCGGCGAGCGGTCGACGACACCGGCCAGATGATAGATCTCGTCGCAGCCGGCGACGGCTGACTCCACGTCGCGGGGCTCGGTGATGTCGCCTAGCACGCTGTCGACCCGACCGTCGCCATCGCCGGGAAACGGAGTCCGGCTGAAGGCGCGGATCTGCACGTCAGCGTCACCTTCCAGCAGGTGCTGGACCAAGTGCTTGCCAAGGAATCCGCTGGCCCCGGTGACTAGGACTGTATGCATGAATCCACACTCAGGTTGCCAACGAGGGCAGCCACGCGTCCGTCCGCAGGAAACCGCGAGAACCGACTCAAACTGGCCGGGGCCTCGCGAGACAACTCATGATACACGGGTGCGAAGGCCGGGGCGCGGCCATTAGCGGCGCCCCGCCTGCCCCGCCGGCGCGCCTAGCTGCGGCTCCTGCGGATCGGGTTCTTCAGCACGCCGATGCCGGAAACCTCCACTTCGCAGATGTCGCCGTGCTTCATCGCGCTGGTCGAGCCAGGAGTCCCGGTAAAGATCGAATCTCCGGGTTGCAGGGTCACGTACTGGCTGATGAAGCTCACGATCTTCTCCGGCCCGAACAGCAGGTCGCTGATCTTCTGCTGCTGCTTGACTTCGCCATTGAGGCGGAGCGTGATATCGGACTTCATGTAGTCGAGGCCGCTCACGATCCACGGACCCATCGGCCCGAAGGTATCGCAGCCCTTGCCGCGCCACCACTGCAGGTCGCCGCCCTGCCAGTCGCGCTCCGACACGTCGTTGCCACAGGTGTAGCCCAGGATATGGTCGGCCGCCTCGCTTTCCGATATCCGCCTTGCCCGCTTGCCCACCACGATGACGAACTCCGCCTCGTAGTGCGTGTTCTTCGCGCCGGGAGGGATTACGATTGGATCGCCGGGATTTTGCAGCGAAGTGGTCGGCTTGTAGAAGATCTCCGGATTCGTCGGAGCGGGACGGTCGCCGAGGTGACTCTTGTAGTTCAGGCCCACGGCGAACACCTTGGGGGAGCGCACCGGATAGAGCAGCTTCACGTCGGAGAGGGCGACCTTGTCGCCGGAGCGCTTCTTGGTCCTGAGCAGCGTGCCCTCGAGCGGATAGATCGTGTCGTCCTCGAGTTCGCCGTAGGCTTGTTTATTCCCCTGGCGGTAGCGCACGTACTTGGTGCCGTGGTTGTCGGCTCTGAGGCCGGGAATTGCGATCGAGGCAACGGCCGCGCCGGCCATCAGGTCTCGTCTGGTGATGGACATTCGATTGCCCTCCTCAACGGAAATGGTAGCACCGCGCGAGACCCTTCGTTGCTCCCGGCTTGCAAACCCACGGCCCAGACGGATTCGTCTGGGCCGTGGGTCGGGGACGGGGGCTCTTCCGGTAGCGATAAGATGGGGAATTATGTACGAAAGTGGCGCTAGGGATGTTATCCTGCAGTCATGAAGCCAAACGGTGAATGTCGGGTGGGAAATGCGGTGAAGACTGTTCCCGGCGGGACGCTAACGTGGGCGGTTGCGCCCTGCGTTGTGCCAGAACCGTGTGCGACGGTGTTTCGCCACTTTCGTACATAATTCCCATAAGATGATCAGCGATGCGCCCGCACCAGCTGGTGCTCCTCGGAGCGTCTGTAGTCGCCACACCCGGCGGGCTTGACGCTGCGCCGGGACTTGTTTCCGAGAGCGCCGGAATCACGCTGGAACATCCTGCGCCACACCTGTATCTGTCTGCCGGCGAGGGTTTTACGCCGCTTTCCTCAAGTGCGGACATTGAGTTTGGCGGGCGAATCTTGATTCCCCGTGCGGGCCAGCACCGCTTCTTCCACGCGGGCGGGACACTGCGGATCGATGGCCAGGAAATCGGTTCCGGGAGCGTGCATCTCGAAGCTGGGCGGCATCCGTTCGAGTACCGCTCGCCGCGGCAGGCGGGCCCCCTACGTGTCTGGCTGGAGTGGGAAGGGCCGGGATTCGCCCGCGAGCCCATCCCCCCTAGGTTTTTCTCCCACGATCCGGAAGGCGCGGGCGGGTTGGATGGCCGGGCGTTGTTCGAGGAGCTAGGCTGCTCGAACTGCCACCTGTCCGAATCGCGCTCTATCGCTCGCCGGCCAGGGCCGGTTCTCACCGGCTTGGGAGGGCGGGTCAAGCCAGCTTGGATCCGGCATTGGTTGGATGCGCCGGAAAACTTCCGTCCTTGGGCCACGATGCCGCAAATGCTCTCTGCCACCGAGCGCGGGGATGTCGCCGCTTTCCTAGCGTCCCTGGGCAGCGATCCGATTCCCGAGCCCAGCTTCGGCGAGCACCACTCCCGGCGCGGACGAACCACGTTCCAATCGTTCGGTTGCATGGCCTGCCACGCGGGCGAACTCGCCCTCGCCGGCCTTGGGTCCAAGATGACCGTCGGACGGCTGGGTGAGTTCCTTCGCGCTCCCTTGCGATATGCCCCGGCCGGGCGCATGCCGTCGTTCCACCTCAGTTCCGACGAGGCCCTCGACCTAGCCGCATACCTTGCTTTGTCGACCAACGCGGCCTTCGAACGCCCCGTTGCCGGAGGCGACATCGACCATGGGCGGAGACTCGTGCAAACCGCCGGCTGCTTGGCGTGCCACGCCTTGGACGGCCTGCAGGCCGAGCAGGTTGCCCCCGAGCTGGCTGCGTTGAACTCCAGTCAAGGCTGCTTGTCGGAAACTGGCTCCGCCCGCGCCCCGCGTTATCGATTGGCGGCGCGGCAGCGGGATGCTCTGCGAAGTTTCGTCGATAGCTACCGGCGCGCTCCCGACAGGGCGCCAGCGCCAACCTTTGATCTGCAGCGGCGCATGCGACTGCTGCGCTGTCACGGCTGTCACGAAATCGACGGACAGCCACCGACAGGCGTGATCGCCGAGGACGCGCCGCCTCTGACTGGCGTCGGGCGGAAACTGCAGGCGTCTTGGATAGAGCGAGTGATCAGTTCCAGGGAGGTGTCACTGGACTGGCAAGAACTGCGCATGCCGAACTACGGCTCGACCCATGCGGCGTGGCTCGCTGCGGCCCTTGCCAAGTCGGCCGGCGTGGACCCGCGAGAGGCGCCGACCGCTCCGCCGTCCGGCGATCGGCAAAGCGGCCATGACATGCTCGGCGTCAGCGCGGAGAGGTCCGGCATGGGCTGCATCGGCTGCCACGGGTGGCAGGAGTTCCCGTCATTGGGCGAAAACGGGCCGAACCTATTCGAAGTCGGGCGGCGCCTGCGCTATCCCTGGTTCCAGCGGTGGATGCGTCAGCCGGCCCGAATTCTCGAAGGCACCTCTATGCCCAGCTACTTCGCGGGCACCGCCGATCCGGGCAGTGCGCGCGCTATCGCGAACCTCTGGGCGGCGTTCCGATCTGCGGCCGAACTCCCCCCTCCGTTCGGGTTTCGGCTCGTTGACGCGTCGCAAGGCGCGGAAGCTAGGCCCGTCCCCGTCGACCGGGCGGTCGTGATCCGGTGGGACATGCCCGAGGCGAGCCCGGCCGCGATCGCGGTCGGGCTGCCAGGCGGGGTGTCGTATTGCTTCGACGCAGGCGAGTCGAGGCTGCGCTATGCCTGGCGCGGGGGCTTCGTGGACATGACACGGACGCTGCTCAGCAAGAAGAACCGCCAGACCAACCTGACGGAGACCGCCGAGATCATCGGAGAGATCTTCTTTCGCGAAGGACCGGCTCCGATCCGCGTCGGAGACCGCGAGCGGATCCCGCAGAGGCAATTTCGAGGGTATCGGTTGGTGGATTCGCTCCCGGAGTTTCACTACGTCCTCGACGGCGTGGACGTCTACGAGTTGATCGCCCCCATCGAGCGCGGTTTCGTGCGGCGGTTCCGGATCGGGGACGTCTCGCAACCGATGTGGTTCGTGGCAAGCGAGGGGGCGGGCGTTCGGATCCAATCCAGCCTGCCGGGCGCTCAGATTCCCCGGGGCGTAGATGTCCGATTCGAGGTCTCCGTTGTCGCTCGCTAGGCACTGGGGTGCGCGGGCAGCACTGGCCCTGAGCGCGCTGGCTTGTGCAGACGCCGGACGTGCACAGGTGCCGAGCAGCGCCTACAAGGTCGAGACCGTTGCCGGCCCACGCGATATCGCTCCGGAGGTCACGGCGGTCGAGTTCGGACGCGATGGCAAGCTCTATGCCGCGTTTCGGCGGGGCTATATCTATTCTTTCGACCCCCGGTCCAATCGTTGGCGTCGATTCGCCGAGGGACTGCACACGCCGCTGGGCATCGTCAAGGGCGACCGGCCGGGCGAGTTCTTAGTCGCGCAGGTCCCGGAACTGACGCGGGTGGCCGACACCGACGGCGATGGAACGGCGGACCAGTTCGAGACTATCTCCGACGGCTGGGGGCTGTCGGGCAACTACCACGAATTCATTGCCGGCCCTGTTCGCGACACGGAGGGCAACCTGTACGTGTCTCTTGGCTTGGCCTCCGGCAACGCCGATCCGCGCCCGCCGGTGCGCGGGGAACTGACGCGCAGACCCCGCAGGGCTGCCGATCCAGTCGAGGGCAGGGTGAACAGGGTCGGGCACTATTCGCCCGTGCCGTATCGGGGCTGCGCCCTGCAAATCTCACCCGCTGGCGAGGTGCGCACTTTTGCGTGCGGCTTCCGCCAGCCCAACGGAATCGTCGCCAGCCCCGCAGGCGACGTCTTCGTGGCCGACAACCAAGGCGGCTGGGTCGGCACGTCTCCCCTGCATCACGTCACTGACGGTGCCTTCCACGGCCACCCCGCGTCCCTGCACTGGCATCCGGAGTTCCTGGGTGTCAACCCGGTCGAGGCGGACGTGGCTGAACTGGACCGCCGACGCAAGAAGCCGGCAATCCTCTTCCCGCAGGGCGAGATGGGCGGATCCACGGCCGGCCCCGCGTTTGACCTGACGGGAGGCGCGTTCGGACCCTATGCGGGCCAGCTGTTCGTGGCGGAGTGGACGTATCCGCGCGTCTTGCGCGTCGACCTGCAGAGGGTGCAGGGCGAGTACCAGGGGGCCGCGTTCCTGTTCGTCGAGGGCAACGGCTTGAGGATGGCCAACAATCGCCTCGCGTTTTCGCCCGACGGGGGCAGCCTGTATGTGGCCCAGACCGCGCGGATATGGGGCTCGATCGAGGGCCTGCAGCGCATCGTCTGGCAGGGCAGCGTGCCGCTGGACATCTTGACGATGAGGTTGACCAAGCAGGGTTTCGACCTGACCTTCACCAAGCCCCTGGACCAGGAATCGGCACGACAGGCCGCCAACTATTCCCTGACCCGGTACTACTACCGCTATCACTCGAGTTACGGCTCGCCCAAGACCGAGCTCACCCCGGTCAGGGTTTCGGATGTCGTCGTGTCCGACGACGGATTGCGCGTGTCCCTGAGGGTCGCCGACCTGCGAGAAGGCTGGCTCTACGACCTGCGGCCGTCCGGCATCTACGGCCGTGACGGGGACACGCTCGCGACGACGATTGCAGCGTATACGCTCAACCGCTTAGTGGATTGAATCCGGCGCACTCGCAGTCGAGCGGCCTCCGAGCGTGCGAATGCGAATGTTGCGAAACTCCACGCGCATGGGTTCGCCGCGATGCAGCTGCATCGCCAGCACGCCAGTCAGCGCTCCCGGATCGAGCACGTCGTTGGTGACCGTGCCGTTGACGCTGATGCGGATGCGATAGCCCTCGCATAGAACCTCGATCCGGTTCCAGCCAGTTCCCACGACATGTTCGGCCCGGTCTTGCCAGCCGTCCAGGATGAGCCCGCGCGGCAGCCCCTCCCCGTGCAGGTTGCCCCAGCCCTTGCCCGAGGCGAAATCCGCCTGGTAGCCTCGCACTGTCCAACGCTCGGTTCGCTCGCTGCGAAACTGCATCCCGCTGTTGCCGTTGCGCAGCTTGACCTCGAAGCGGAGCACGAAGTCGCCGAACTCCCGTTCGGACACCAAGAACGAGTTCGCGCTCAGCGGCCGCCCGTCGGTGCTTCCCACGATCGAACCGCCTGCGACGCTCCACAGGCGCGGGTCGCCGTCCCAGCCGCTCAGGTCCGAACCGTTGAACAGCGGCACGAAGCCGTCCGCAAGCTCTTGGCGGGTCAACTCGGCGGCCGTGCCCGGCCAAGCCAGCGCGAGTGTCACCAGTGTCGTCAGCAGCGGGGCAGCAATCCCGGGCGCGCGCCGCTTGCCCAGCCGGGGATTCATCGGATCAAGCCGCCTGCGCCGCCAACTCGTCGGCCTGCTGGGCAGTCGTGAGCGGCTCGATCAGAACGTCGAGATCGCCGTCCAAGACTTGGGTGAGCTGGTGGACCTTCAGGCCGATCCGGTGGTCGGTGATGCGCATCTCCGGGAAGTTGTAGGTGCGGATCTTCTCCGACCGGTCGCCGCTGCGGACCATTGCCCGGCGCTGTTGGGCCTGCTCGGAGTGCTGTTTCTGGCGCTCGATTTCGTACAGCCGCGAGCGCAGCACCTGCAGGGCCTTCTTGCGGTTCTTGATCTGGGACTTCTCGTCCTGGCACGTCACCACCAGACCGGTGGGCAGGTGCGTGATGCGGACTGCCGAGTAGGTGGTGTTCACGGACTGCCCGCCGGGGCCGGACGAACAGTACGTGTCGATGCGCAGCTCGGCCTCGTCCACTTGCACGTCGACCTCGTCGGCTTCTGGCAGCACGGCCACGGTCACCGCGGAGGTATGCACGCGGCCTTGAGATTCGGTCTTCGGCACGCGCTGGACGCGATGCACGCCGCTCTCGTACTTGAGGCGCGAGTACACGCGCCGGCCCTTGACCAAGGCGATCAGCTCCTTGATCCCGCCAGCCTCAGAATCATTGCGCGTGGTGACCTCGACGCTCCAAGCGTGACCCTCGGCGTACTTGCAATACATGCGGAAGATCTCGGCCGCGAACAGCGTGGCTTCGTCGCCTCCCGTGCCGGCCCGGATCTCCAACACCGCCCCTTTCTCGTCGGCCGGATCGACCGGCAGCAAAAGAATGCGGATCTCCTCGGCGAGCCTGTCCCGATCCGCTGTCAAGCTCTCGATCTCCTCGGTCGCCATCTCGACCATTTCCGGATCGGACTCGTCGAGCAAGTCCCGAGCCTCGTCGATCTGGGAGACGACGCGCTTCCACGAGCGATACTTCTCCACCACTCCGGCGATCGAGGAGTGTTGCTTGGCGAACTGCTGGTAGGCCTGCTGGTCCGCCAGCAGCGTGGGGTCGGCAAGCTTCGCTGACAGTTCCTCGAAGCGCGCTTCGACCTCTCCAATGCTCTGTTCCCAGCTCATCACTTCTCTCCGGTAGCCATTCGCCTGTCAACCGCTTGGCGGCCGTCGCACCTCGGGCGCCGGCGGCACAGCGCCCTTGCTCGGACCGCTAAGCAACGGCCGGAGTGCCGCCGGCGCGGCGTTCGAACTCAAGAGCGGTAGTGAGAGCGTGGATGGCGACTTCGACTTGGCTGTTGTCCGGCTGCTTGGTCGTGATCCGTTGCAGCCATAGCCCAGGGCGGGCCATCAGCATGAACACTCCCCGCTGGTGCTTGGCGGTGTAGCGGATGATCTCGAAGCTGATGCCCGCGATCAACGGCAACAGTGCGACACGGGCAACGAACGGTCCGATGAAGCCCTCGAACGGCACCAACGCGTAGATCGCGATCGCGACCAGCATGACGACCATGAGGAAGCTGGTGCCGCAGCGCGGATGCAAGGTCGTGAATCGCTGGGCGTTCTCGATCGTGAGATCCTGCCCGGATTCATAGTTGTAGACCACCTTGTGCTCGGCACCGTGGTACTCGAAAACCCTGCGGATGTCCTTCATCTGCGAAATCGCGAGCAGAAAGCTGAGGAAGATAGCGATGCGAATGCCGCCTTCGACGAAACTGAAGCCCACCTGGTTGTCGAGGGCCGGTAGCCACCCCTGCAACTGGTTGGTGGCCAGCAGGGGCACCAACTTGTACATCACGATGAAGAAGCCGACCGAGAAGGCGATGTTGAGCCCCAGCACCCAGCCGGGCAGTTCTTCGCTCTTTCCGCCGTCGCCGGAGTCCTCGCTCTCAGCCGCTTGGTGCGCCGAGAAGTTCAAGGCCTTCATGCCCAACGTCATTGACTGGCCGAGGATGCCGCAGCCCCTCACCAAGGGCAGGGCCCAGAAGCGGCTGCGCTGCGACAGGCGCGTGGCGGTCTCTTCCTTGCTCGTGATCTCACCGCTCGGCTTGCGCACGGCGACGCAATAGGACTGGGGCGTGCGCATCATCACGCCCTCCATCACCGCCTGGCCGCCGATCAAAGGGTCTCCGTCACTGTTGAATGCGGGCCAGAGGGTGCCGCCCGCGAACAGTCTTGCGAATCCACTGAGTCCTCGCATGGTCTTGTCCTCGTACAGCCGGGCCGAAGCCTCGATCCTCCCGTTTAGGATACACCGGGGACTTGCTATCGAAGAGTCGCGCATCCTGTGACATACTGAGATCAAATGCAGCCAGCAGCAACATTGATGCGGTTTGCCTGTATTCCGGTGGCTGGGGCTCTTGCCGCCGAAGCGCTAGCCTGGGCCGTTGGGCCGTGCGTTGCTTCAGAACCGTATCGAGTAGTGGTTCGCCACTCTTCGATATAAGTCCCATACACTGACACCATGCTGGGACGGCTCTGGTCACGCTTGCGTCCGGCCGTGTTCTGGGAATTCCGCCGGGGCTCATGGCAGTACGACATCATCGTGGCCCTGATCTTGGCGTTCATATTTCTTACCCCGGCCGCACTCTTCAATGATCGGGCCAGCGAGCCCGTGGTTCACGAGGTCGAGCACCACGCGAGCGATGCCCGGGTGTTCTGGATCGATCCGGGGGCGTTGGATCGCGCCGATCCCGACGGTGCCAGCGAGCGCTTGCAGTACCTCTTGGCCAGCTATAGCGGGGAATCCCTGCGCATCGTTTCTACCGAACCGGCAAGGGACGCCGCAGGGAACATCCAGGCCTACTTGGTCTTCGCGCAGCCCGCGGGCGAGTAGCGGCCATTCCAGGGGCTGACAGCCATGCCGCGCTCGGATCTGGCGACTTCGACCTGTCGCGGCAGCGGCCTCGCCGCAGCGGTCTCAGCCCTGGTATTGGGCTGTTTTGCTCCAGCGGCTGCGGCCGCGCCCGATCTGGCAACCGTGCTCACCAATATGGACGCGGCGGCTTCCGGCTGGAAGGGCATGCGGGCCGGCCTCGAATGGGTGCGCTACATGGCACTGGTGGATGACAGGAGCGTCGAAGAGGGAAAGATCGTCGTCCGCCGCACGGCGGATGGCAGCGCCGCGATGCTGATTTCGTTCGAGGATCCGAACGTTTATTTCCTTTCCGTTCAGGGCACTAGGGTTGAAATCTACAAGCCAAAGATCAAGACCGTCGAAGAGTACGACGTAAGCGATTCCAAGGCCAAGGTGGAGAACGCGCTGTTGCTGGGCTTCGGCACTTCGGGGAGCTACCTGGGACAGCACTACGACATCAAGCTCGTGGGGCCTGCGGCCGTTAAGGGACAGTCTGTCGTGCATCTTGATCTGCAGCCGAAGGATCCGCAGGCAGAGCTGAACAGCCAGCGAATCGAGATGTGGGTCTCCACTGACATCTGGCAGCCGGTTCAACAGAAGATCTATGATCGAAATCCGGGAGACTATCGGCTGTATTCGTATTCAGAAGTGGTTTTAAATCCTACACTTACAGCGGATGACTTCAAGCTGCGCCTTGCTCGCGGCACAAAGCGGGTCCACCCGCAGCGATAGCGCTTTTCGACCCAGCTGGCCATGCAGGCCGCTCCGCGCTGCGGCGCCTGCTGCGCTCAGCGGCGAATCGTCACGCGGGCGCTGACCGGCTCGACGATGTAGGGTGTCGTTCCTTCGTCCGAGAGCACCGATTCGGCCCGGATCTCGACCTCGTGGTCGCCTTCCGGCGCAGAGGCGGAGGCCTTGCACTGGAGGGCGAAGGCAGTTTGGGCACCGCTCAGCTCCGCAGACTCGCATTCCACGCCAGCGGGCAAGCCGATGGCGCTGACGGTGACGGGCCGCCGGAACTCCTCGGCGCGCCAGATCGATCCCCGCCAGGTCGATTCGCTCTCCGGCTGCATCACGAGCCCATCTTCCGGCGGCGTGAGCATGTAGCCGTCGACGATATCGACCTCCAGCGGCTTGGAGATCAGCGTCTGCTTGCGGCCTTCGAAGTCGACCGTGGCCGCGAGATTGAAGTTCACCATGCCCAGGGACGTCCGCTCGTGAGTGAACATCCGAAAGTCGCCCGCGTGCATGTCTTCGTCCTCGTCGGTGCTGCGCAGCCGCAGGCCGCCCGAGTTCCTCGGAATCTGCACTTTCTTGGCTAACTTCGCGCCCGGCCGGCGAGGCTTGTAGTGCCACTTCGCAATCAGTCCGCCGCCACCGCGCACGAGCCGTAATTTCCGCTCGGTGACGAACTCCAGCTGCCCCGCCTGTTCTGGCGTCACCCGGGCGGGGAGGTCCAACCCCAGCCACTCGGCCGTGACGGCCTCTTGCGCCGCACCCTTGACGCCGACGCGTACGCCCGGACCGGACGCGCGCCGGTCAAGATGCCGCTTGCCGTCCGCTGTCGCGCGGCCCCTAACCACGAGATCGAGCATCCGCAGCTCGGCGTCCGGCTTGGCCGTCAAGGTCAGTCTGCCGGTCTCGAAACGGGCCAGAGTGTTGTTGAGCGTGGACGAAGGCGCGATGTGCCCCCCGGATACCTCTAGGTCGTCGGGCAGATTGTCGACATAGAGTTCGAGAGGGCCGAAATAGCCGCGCCGTTCCGCTTGCACCGTCACGATGGCTGAGCCGTTGCGCGGAACGTTAATGTACGGGTCGTTCAGAGTCAGCAGGAAGTCCGGTCCCTGCTTGCGAGCCACTAACCGGTAGCTGAACGTCTGGCCGCCGCGGCCGAGCAGGTCTTCGACGGCGACCGTCATCTCCTCTGTCCCAGGCGGGACCGTGAGATTGACAAACGGGTAGGTGGCGGTCTGCCCGGTCGTGCTGATGACGTATGGATTGGGGTCTCCGGCTTCCTTGCCCGCGATCGCCAGAATCTCGTCCCCGTGTGAAATCGTGAGCACGCCGTAGAGCGACGATCCGGGCAACTCACCGGATCGCAGCTCGAACGACCACTCCTCGCCGCCTTGCACGGCCAGGCTGTAGCGGTCAATCTCGCCTTGCGCCGAGATCCGCCCGTTCATCACGACCCCGTCGCTCAACGTCCTTGCAGCATCGGACTCGACGACCTCCTCGCCATCGCTGAGGAGGAAGGGCACCGCGGACGGGGTGCCCGGCACCTGGACCCAAGTCTCGCTCGCGGTCGCCGCTACGTCGGTCAGATCGATCTCGGCTCGCACAGGCTGGTCTAGGTTTCCGCCGAAAAACTCCGCCTGCACCGTGGCGTCTCGGCTCCAGCCGAGCGGGAACACGCTGTCGGCAAATTGGTAGTCGCCGATCGTGAGTCGGTAGAAGTCATGCTGCTGTTCGCTGAAGCGCTCGTCCCGGATCACCACGAAGTAGTCCCCGTCCTCCGCGACCTCGAAGGACAGGCGCGCGTCAAGGCCCAGTCCGGGGGAGTCGCTGGTCCTCGCTCGCACGAGTCCGGCGCTATCACGCAGTTCAAGATTGGGGTCGATGGCCGATCCGGCCCGGCGAGCCGCGGCTTCAGCCACGATGCGCTGGCCCTTCGTGGCGCGAACGCGGTAGATGTCTCGTTCTGCGCCCTGCAGGCGCCCCTCGACGGTGACGGGCGCTGTGACCTCTTGTGCCAGCTCGGGGAAGTCGTTCGACGCTTCGCTGCCATCGGCGGCTTCGCTGGACTCTTCTTCGGCCACTTGCGGGAAGCCCCCGATCGTGAACAGCACGGCGTTGGAGATGCCTTCGGCCGTCTCGATTCTCAGAGGGACGACTCCTTGCCGGGCGTTGCTGTCAACCTCGAGCAGGTAAACGAGGGACTGCGGCGATTCCTCGCTTGCTTCGCCCGGGACTGCCAACGGGGTTGCGGTCATGGCGGCATCGCTGTGCAGCCGGGGTGTCGGCGCAAGCCGCTTGCCGCGGAGCTCGAGGCGCACTGCGCTGCCGACTTGGGCACCGTGGGGATAGATCGATTCGAGCACCGGTTGCGCGCCGAGCGGAATTGCGACCGCGAGGGCGAGAGTTAGTCGGCAGCTGCCAATGGTTCGCATGGTTGGCTCGGGTCGGCTGCGACCGTCGCCGCCTGGCCGCCGCCCGATTCAAGAATACCAGCGATAAGGCGCTTGGCACGCTTCGAGCCGGAATCGATCGGGCAATTCGCGCCGATCGCCTGCCAGAAGAGGGCACAAGCCCGGCGAACGGTCCCGGAGGGATAGGTCTAACCTGAAAGGAATGCCACACCGGACGTTGCTCGCCTTGTTCTTGCTGGCCGCGACGCTGCCTGCCGCCGAACCCGACTGGCCGGCCGTCAAGAGCGCTGCCTTGGAAACGCTGGTCGACCTGGTCCGACTCGACACCGCACAGCCGGACGGCAACGAGATCCGGGCGGCGCTCTATCTCAAGGAGCAACTCGACCGCGAGGGCCTTTCCTCGGAGATCTTCGAAGCTGCGCCCGGCCGGGCGAGCCTGGTGGCACGGGTCAAGGGCAACGGTCGCAAGCGCCCCCTGCTGCTGCTCGGTCACCTCGACGTTGTGGCGGTGGAGCGCGACGAGTGGTCCTTCGATCCCTTCGGAGGAGAGGTGAAGGACGGCATCCTGTACGCCCGGGGCGCGGCGGATGACAAGAGCGTCGTGGCCGCATCGTTCCACGTCCTGTTGGAGCTTTGGCGCCACAAGACGCCGCTGGATCGCGACGTGATCTTCCTCGGCGTGGCCGACGAGGAATCCGGCGGCGAGCTCGGCATCACGTACATGCTCGCCGAGCATCGCGACAAGATCGACGCCGAGTTCGCGATCAACGAGGCGGGGAAGGGTGTGTTCGACCGCGACCTGCGCTACACGCGATTCGAGATCCAGACCGCGGAAAAGACCCCTCGGCGGATCGACCTCAAGGCCGCGGGCACTTCCGGCCACGGCTCGATTCCGCTCAGGGACAACCCGATCGGGGCGCTGGCGCGGGCCGTCGGGCGCCTCTCCGAACATGAAATGCCGGCTCGCTTGAACGAGACCACGCGCGAGTACTTCACTCGTCTGGCTAAAATCTCCGAGCCCGACAAGGCCGCGGTGTTTCGCGCCATCCTGGCTGAGGAGCCCACGGCTGACGACTACGAGAAGCTGCGCGACTTGTCCCCGGTGTACAACTCGATGGTCCGCACCTCGATGTCGCCGACGATCCTGAGCGGCGGCTACCTAAAGAACGTCATTCCATCCGAGGCTCACGCCACGGTGGACATCAGAGCCCTCCCGGACGAAGACCCCGAACGGCTGTTCAGCCTGCTGAAGAGAATCATGGACGAACCCGCGGTGGACCTCGTGCCGCATCGGCAGACGCGCCCGTCGCATTCCCCCTCCGCGTTGAGCAGCGATGCGTTCCTGGCCTTTGAGAGCGTGCTCGGCCGCATGTACCCAGACGTGCCGATTCTGCCCGCCATGTCCACGGGCGCGACAGACTCGGCGCAGCTGCGGAATGCCGGGATCGCGAGTTACGGCTTTGGGGCGGCGCGGCCGGAGTGGGATCTGGCCAGCGGCATCCACGGCCGCAATGAGTATCTGTATGTCAAGCCGTACCAAGACTACGTCGAGATCCTTTGGAACGTCGTGGTGGAGATCGCCGGCGCAGAGTAGGCCGGTTTTCGCGGCCGGTCCGAATCTTGTGTGGAGCCGAGAGGCTAGCGCAAGGACGTCGGGCGAGCGCTTGAGTCCGTCCTGACAGCGACTCCTGCCAGGCACCTGTTGCGCAGTTGCGAAGATGCCACCGAGGCAAGAGATTCCAACTGGCCTGCTTGGCTGGACTGGATCGGGCAACTATGATCGACGTAAGCGCCGAACGGGTGGGACTTACTCGTGCTCTCTGGAGGCAATGGTGCTATGAGCAAGAATCTGACACGAATCTGTCCGGCGATCGTGGCAATGGCCTTGCTGCTGCCAGAAGCGCTGCCGCAGGCTCCCTCAGCTGGGGCTCAGACAGCCCAGAGAGAGTCGGACGCGCAGGCTGATCCGGGGCGGCGGCGCCGCAGGCCCCCCGACCCCTTTGCCGGTCAGGAGCGGATCCGCGCGCTCGTTGTCACCGGCGGGTGCTGCCACGACTATGCCGGTGAAACGAAGGTCCTCATCGATGTGATGGCGTCCCAGGCACCCGTCGATTGGACGGTGGTGCTTGAGACTGAGGGCAGGGCGACCTGGACCACGACCAAGGCCCGTGTCTACAACCAGCCCAATTGGTCGGAAGGGTACGACATCGTGGTCCACAACGAGTGCTATGCCAACGTGGACGACGCCGAGTTCGTGCGCAAGATCGTCGCCGGGCACAACGGCGGTTTGCCGGCGCTAGTGATCCACTGCGCGATGCATTCGTATCGAGCGCTCGAGTCCGACGAGTGGCGCGAGTTTCTGGGGGTGACCAGCCGCCGCCACACGCGGCAACACCGCATCGCCGTCCAAGTGAAGGACGCAAATCACCCAGTCATGAAGGGGTTTCCCCTAGACTGGGTGACCCCGATGGACGAGCTCTATGTCGTCCAAAAGCTGTGGCCGCGAGCCACGCCGCTGGCGTCTGCCGTCGATCCCGAGACTGGCAACGAGCACCCGCTGGTCTGGACGAACAATTACCGCGGCGCGCGCGTCTTCGGAACAACCCTCGGACACGGGGCCGTGACGTGGGATGACCAGACGTTTCAGGACCTTCTGGTGCGCGGTTTCAAGTGGGCGGTGGATCGGCAGTGACCCGAGCAACGAGGAGAAATCGAATGATCGAGCGATTCAAGTCCGCAGGTTTTGCGCTAGTAGGCGTTGCGCTCGCGGGCCTATTGGGAACAATGTGGGTCACCGAGACCGCCGCGCAAGCGCCGGAGCGCAGCGGCCGGTTCGGCGGCCTCTACCCAGAGTATGAACCCGACGACAACACGGGATTCGTCCCCATCTTCGACGGGGAGACCTTGGACGGTTGGGATGGCGACACGACCTTCTGGCGCGCCGAAGAGGGGGCCATCGTCGGCGAGAGCACCCCTGAGAAAGTGGTCAAGGAAAACAACTTCTTGATCTGGCGCGGAGACACGGTCAAGGATTTCGAGTTGAAGGTCGAGTTCAGACTGGGTGGGGCCAACAGCGGCATCCAATTCCGCAGCGTCGAGCTTCCCGACGTAGGCAAATGGATCCTAAAGGGCTATCAGGCGGATATGGACTTTCGGGTGGGGTTTTCGGCCAACCTTCACGAGGAGCGCGGGCGCAGGCCCGGCCACGTCGTGCTTGCCCGCCGCGGGCTGCTGACCCGCATCACGGACGGGCCGAAGTACATGGAACTGGCGAGCCTGGGCGACGAGACGCTGCTACGGGGAGTGATAAACGTGGGCGGCTGGAATCAGTACCACATCATCGCGCGCGGTCCCGTGATGCTGCAGATCCTGAACGGCCGGCTCGTCAGCGGAACGATCGACGAGGACTCGGAGAACTTCACGCCCGAGGGATTGATCGGATTCCAAATGCACACCGGGCCGCCGTTCAAAGTCGAGTACCGCAATATCCTCTACCGGAAACTCTAGCCGCCAGGGCCGACGGTAATGCTTCGGGACTCAATCTCGAGCAGGATGGCTTGCGATCCAAGACTGCTCGCTGTGTCGGGGCTATGTTCGGGCTAGGCGCTCCTCGGCGGTAGCATATCTTAACGAGGGACGTGGCAGATAGGCCGCGCTAGCGGCCGCACGGTGCTGCTTGTGCCCGGCGTCCTGCGCACAGCTGCCGATGACAAGAGTCGAACAGGCCTTGGTGACTTGCCTTGCCGGGTGGATCACGCTAGCGGCTGCGTCATGCGCCGGCGAGCCTCGCCCGACGCTTCGAGCGGGCGCCGCAGCAGTGGACATCACTCCCCGCGATTGGCCACTGCCCATGATCGGTTCGTTCCGGTATCGGCCCGCAACGGGAGCCCACGATCCGCTGCACTCGCGAGCGCTGGTACTGGACGACGGCACTGAGGCTGTCGCGATCGCGGTCGTTGACAGCTGTTATATCCCGAGGGAGACTGTCGACGCGGCCAAGCGGCTTGCCCATGCGGAGACTGGAATACCTGCCGACCGCATCCTAATCTCGGCCACGCATACCCATACCGCCCCTCCCCCTGCGCCCGGAGTGGGCCTGCGAGGGCCCGAGCCGGAGCAGGACACGCGAAACGAGCAACGCTATTCCCGCCAGCTAATCGATGGCATCGCGGCGTCAATTGCGGGTGCCTTCGAGAGGCTGGAGCCGGCCGAGATTGGATGGGCGCGCACCGAGCTTCCGGACGAAGTGTTCAATCGGCGCTGGTTCATGAAGGAGGGGACGATCCCAGCTGATCCGTTCGGAGGCACAACCGATCGAGTGCGGATGAATCCTCCCGCCGCAAGTCCCGATCTGGTAAGGCCTTCGGGTCCGGTCGATCCCGAGGCCGCCGTGCTATCGATCAGGACGGCCGCGAAGAAGCCGCTAGCTGTCCTCGCCAACTATTCGCTGCACTATGTGGGGAACATTCCGGCGGGGCTGGTGTCGGCAGACTACTTCGGGGAATTCTCGCTTGCCATAGCCAGCCGCTTAGATGCCGGCGAGCGTTTCGTTGGCATGCTCTCCAACGGCACCAGCGGAAACATCAACAACATCGATTTCTCCAGGCCGCGATCGCGGCAGCAGCCCTTTGAGCAGGTGCGCAGCGTCGCGGGCAAGCTAGCAGACGCTGTGGCAACGGCCATTGCAGAGATCGAGTACAGACCGGATGCCAGTCTCGCAATGGAGCAGGTCGAGCTGGCGCTTGCCCGGCGCAAGCCCACGCGTCCAATCCTTGAGCAGTCAAGGACCGTCCTGCAAGGCGTGCGGCCCTCCGAACTTACGAGGCGCCACATTTACGCCCAGAGAGCGATCGACCTGCATGACGGCCCGGATAGCGTTGCTATCGTGCTGCAGGCGATTCGCATCGGCGATCTGGGCATTGCGGCCTTGCCTTTCGAGACCTTCGTCGAGACAGGGCTCGCAATCAAGCGCGACAGCCCATTCCAAGCGACGTTCGTGATCAGCCTCGCGAACGGTGCCGAGGGATACTTGCCGACCCCGGAACATCACGCACTCGGAGGCTATGAGACATGGCTCGGTACCAGCCGCGTCGAGGAGCAGGCCTCGGAGAAGATTCGGGAACAGCTCTTGTCCGCTCTCCACAACGTAGCGATGGGCGAGAACTGAGCCCGCAACCACGCTAGGTTTCCCAGGGTTGGGGCTGGGTTGGCCGCCCAGCCCGCCCGTCGGCGGACGCTTGGTCGTCGGCTCTGAGGGATCTCTGGCAGTGAAGTGGTTGCGTTGCTGTACCCGGCAAGACCGTAAGGCGCTATTGGGCTGGCTCGAACTTCTGCACGACACCGCTGAGTTGGGCGATGAACACGCTTCCGTCCGGCGCAACTGTAGTGCCGTGGCCCCCGACATCTCCCGGCAGGCTGGCGGCGACAGTGCCGTCAAGGCTGCGGAGCACGCCGCCAGCCCAAATCCCCTGCTCGGCCGTCATGTACAAAGTGGAGATGCCTCCCACGCCCTCCCACTCTTCGAGAAACTCGCCATTGGAATCGAACACCTGAATCCTCTGATTGTCACGATCGGTGACGTAAACTCGCCCCTCGCCATCCACCGCGAGGTTGTGAGGCAGCCCGAATTCTCCCGGGCCCGTGCCGCGGCTGCCCCAATCCCGCACAAACCCGCCTTCGTTCGAGTACTTGACGATCCGAGCGCTGGCGTAGCCGTCGCTGACATAGATCGTGCCGTCCGGGCCGAACGCCACATCCGTGGGTAGGTTGAAGTGGCTCTCGTCCGTGCCGGAGACGCCCACTTCCCCCAGTTGCATGAGCACGTTGCCGTCGGAATCGGTCTTGTAGACCGCATGCGCCGTTGCGTCCACGATCCAGACGTGGCCGGACTCGTCGACGCGGATCGAATGAGCGCCGCACGAGTAGCAGCCCGCCGGCCCGTACACGGCCGTGTACCCAGAAGCACCGGGCGCCCGATCCTCGGGGGCGACTGCCGTCACCTTGCCCCCGCTGATCGAAACGCCGCCAACGGAACGGATGAAGTTGCCGGAGACGTCGAATTCCATAATCGGGAGGGCGCCCCGATGGAATACCAGGATCGTTCCCTGCGCTGACGTTGCCACGGCCACGACCTCGCCGAAGTGCCAAGGGGACGGCGTTCCGGCGTCAGTGGTCGCTGGCAGCGGCCATGGAACCTCCCGATAGGTCTGTTGCGCGGGTGGCATGCAGGCCGATGTCATTCCCAGGCAGCACAAGAGTATGGCGTGAGCCAGTTGCTGGATCCTGTGTTTGTGCACGACATTCCCTCCGTAGGGTCAGGCCATCGGGCATGCAGTGCGACCCGAGGGCCCCGCCCGCGCCCTCTCGGCCGGATGGTGCACCTCATGCGGCTTCGCAGCCCAAGCCCGGTGCGCCGGACCGCGTGACCGGCCCTAGGGTAGCGGAATGCCTTGGTGCCTGTCCGAGAATCGTGCGGCCGGATTGCCGCAATCGCGCATTTCAGGGTCTCGCCAACCCCTGGAAGCAGGTGTTGCTCGCCATTCTGTCGTTTCGCGGCCCGGTCGACGGCTACCACCGGCCGCTGCCAGCGGCGTTTCCAGGGCAGTCGATCGCGGAGTGAACCGTTACCCGACCTCGCCTTCGCCCCGCCGACCGGAGAGCCTAGCAAGATTCCTGCGAGCGCCCGTTGGCCCTCGAGGGCGGGCGGTATTGACTCGGGAAGAGCGGGAAACTTCCATCCCGCGTTAAGCGCCGATCTCGGTCGTGAGTACAAGTTCGGCGAGCGCCTGGATGAACTTGGGGCTGTCATTCAGGCCGGTCGTCGTCTCGAAGTGCCGGATGCCCAGGGACAGCGCTTGTTCGCGGGCCTCGATGTTGATTTCCGAGAGCGTCTCGAGATGGTCGGACACAAACGAGATCGGCACCACTAACAGCGCTTGGCAGCCGCTTCGGCCCAGACGGCGCAGTGTCTCCAGCAAGCTGGGCTTGAGCCAGCGCTGCGGTCCGATGCGGCTCTGGTAGCACAGCGTGTAGGGAGCTTGCAGAGCGCACTCGCGGACCACTTCTTGCACGGTCTCCTCGATTTGGCTCTGGTAGGGGTCGCCCTGGCGGACGAGCTTTTGCGGCAAACCGTGCGCGCTGAACAAGACGTGTGGATCGGACTCCGGCGAAAACCTTGCCAGCGCTGCGCACAGGCGCTCCTTCACTGCCGCAATGTAGGTCGGGTGGGTTGAGTAGGAGTCGATCGCCACGGTGGGCAGGTCGAGTTGTTTCCGTGCGGCACAACGCTGCCATTCACGCACGGAGCTCCCGGTCGTGGCGGTGGAGTACTGCGGGTAGAGGGGTAGCAAGATGACCCTCTGGCAGTTTGCCTCCAACAGCGCATCGACAGCCGCTTCCGTTGAGGGCTTGCCATAGCGCATGGCAACGAACACCCGGCTGGGCATGGAGCGATTCAACTCCCGTTCCAATAGATGCGCTTGGCGTGCAGTGATCTCGCCGATGGGCGATCGTCCTCCAATCGAGGCGTACAGCGGACGCGCTTGCTTGGCCCGCCACCTTGAAAAGCGCTCGGCCAGCCAATCTTGCGCCCAAGCAGGGAGCGGCAGGTTGAACAGTTCCGGGTCCCGGAACATGTTCTCCAGGAACGGCTGAACCTCGTCGAGCGAAGACGGTCCGCCCAACTGCAACAGGACCACGGCGACGGGCGCAGGCGATTCTTCCCGTGGGCTCAGCGCGGGCATGTGGGTGCAACCCTTGCGAAGCTCCGCCGCTGGTGCGCCGCGGGCGGCGTCGGCTTGCCGATTCCTGGGCTCAGATATCGCTCAGTCGATCTAACTCGCCGGTGCCGTCGCCGAGAGTCTCGGGGCGTACACCGACCCGATCCAACAGGGACAGGTAGAGATTGTTCATCGGCGTCTCGCTGGCGTAGCGCACATGGCGACCGGGCGTTAGCGTGCCGCCGCCTGAGCCGGCCAGCAACACAGGCAGATCGTGATGCGTGTGACGGTTGCCATCGCCAATGCCTGAGCCGTAGACCACCATCGTGTTGTCCAGCAAACGGCCGTCGGCATCCTTGACTAAGGCTAGCTTGTCTATGAGGTGCCCGAATTGCTCCACGTGGTAGGTGTTGACCTTGGTGATGTCTTCGATCTTGTCCGGATCGCCCCTGTGGTGCGTCATGCCGTGGTGAGCCCGGTTCACTCCGATGTCCGGATAGGTGAGGTTGCTGCCCTCGCGTCCCATCATGAAGGTTGCGACGCGCGTCAGGTCGGTTTGGAACGCCAGCACCATGAGGTCAAACATCAGCTTGGAATGGTCCGCGTAGTTGGCCGGAATGCCCTGCGGGCGCGCCATTTCCGGCTTCGGCGCTCCGCCTTCCCGGCCTGCGGCGGCGATCCGCTTCTCCACCTCCCGCACGCTCGAGAAGTACTCGTCCAGCTTCTGGCGGTCCGTTGGTCCCACCGAGCTCCGCAGCCGGTTGGCATCCGCAAGGATGTGATCCAACACGCTCTGTTGGCGCTCTCCCTGCCGTGCACGATCGGCTGGGCTCAGCGGTGTCTCGATATCGCCAAACAGCCGGTCGAAGACTAGGCTCGGATCGATTTCGGGCGGATTAGGAGTCCGCTCGCCACGCCACGAAATACTGTTCGAGTAGGCGCAGCTATAGCCGGAATCGCAGTTTCCAGCCAGCCTGCCCGGCTCGATCCCGAGCTCTAGGGAGGCGTAGCGGGTTTGATCGCCGATCGCATTGGCAGCGACTTGGTCCACTGAAATTCCAAGCTTGATGTCTGCGCCGGAAGTCTTCTTCGGGTGGATCCCGGTCAGAAAGCTAGAAGCGGCCCTGGCGTGGTCACCGGCCCCGTCGCCCAAAGCCCTGCCGTTGTTGTGCGTCAGTCCGGACAGCACCAGCAGGTCGCTTCGGTGGCGCTCCAGCGGCTTCAGAACCCGCGTGAACTCGAAGTCGGCACCGGTGGCGTGGGGAGCCCAGGCCTCTTGGATGACCCCGTTGGGGATGTAGACGAAGGCCAATCTGCGCGGCGTTTCGGAGTCCGACGGGTGCACTGCGGCGAACGCCGGCACCATGGCGTCCAAGAACGGCAGCGCTACAGCCGCGCCCGTTCCCCTCAGAAACAGCCGACGGTCGAGGTGTTTGCGAAACAGCATGCCGTAATCCATACAGAGAATAGCACGGGTGCGCGGGGAAAACGGTAGCTTCAGTGGCCGTCGTGAACGAGCGAGGCGGGTTTCGAGAACGCCGTCGGCTTGCTCTGCGAGCGATCCGGAACGGGCTGGCCGAGCCCGACGCTCATTGCCCCGGCCCTGTAGCTACCATGGGTGGAATGAAGCTCAACATCGCGGAGCTCGCGCCAGACGCGACTGGCCTGAGCCAATTGGTCAAGAACGGCGAAATTCAGCCGCTGGAGTTGGTGGACTCGGTGATCGACGCGATCGAGCGCACCAACGGCGATCTCAATGCGGTCAACACGCCGATGTTCGAGATGGCTCGCGACAGTGCCCGTAGCGCAGCCATCGATCCGCATGCGCCCTTCGCGGGCGTGCCGTTCCTGCTGAAGGACATTCGCGCAGCTTACGCCGGCGTGCCCACTTCCGACGGCTGCGCTCTCTTGCGCGACCTGCAGAAGTCGTACGACAGCGAGATCGTCAAGCGGCACCGGCGGGCCGGCCTGATCTGTGTCGGAAAGACGAACACCCCCGAATTCGGACTTACGGCCACCACCGAGCCCCATGCGTTCGGCCCGACCAGGAACCCGTGGAACCTGGACCGCACGCCGGGCGGCTCCAGCGGCGGAGCGGCCGCAGCCGTAGCCGCCCGGATCCTGCCGATGGCTCATGGCAGCGACGGCGGCGGGTCGATTCGGATCCCCGCGGCGTGCTGCGGGCTGTTCGGGCTGAAGCCTACGCGGGGACGCAACCCGCTGGGGCCGGATGCTGGCGATGTCATGAGCGGATTGGTGGTCGAGCATGCGCTGACCATCTCGGTCCGGGACAGCGCAGCTTTGCTGGACGCGACTGCGGGGCCCGACGTCGGTGATCCGTATTGTGCCCCGCCTCCCGAAACGGCTTTCTTGGATGCGGCCGCGCAGCATCCCGGCAAGCTGCGCGTGGCCTTGTCTACGGAATCGCATTTCGGAACGCCCGTCGATGCCGAGTGCGTCGAAGCGGTCGAAGCCGCGGGGAGATTGCTGCAAGACCTGGGACACGCCGTGGAATCGGCTGCGCCCGAGTACGATGAACGTGCGTTCCAGTCCGCGTTCACTACGATCTGGTTTTCGAACCTAGCGGCGAATCTGGCTCAGCTCGCCGGCGAAGCGGGCCGGGAACTGACCCTTGCGGATGTGGAGCCGGCCACTTTGGTGTTCGGCAAGCGCGGGGCTGAAGCCAGCGGGGCGGATTATGTCGCCGCGGTCGGCGCTCTGCAGATGGTGGGCCGCCAGGTGGCGCGGTTCTTCGAGCGGTTCGACATCTGGGTCACGCCCGTCTTGTCCGCCCCTCCCCCGCCAATCGGTTCCTTGCATCCGGGCCCGGGCGAAATGGACCCGCGTCCCTACGCCAAGCGCGTGCGGGAATGGGTGCCGTTCACACAGCTAGCCAACGGCACGGGTCAGCCGGCCGCCTCGATCCCCCTGCATTGGACGGCGGACGGTCTGCCCGTCGGAGTTCAGTTCATGGCCCGGTTTGGGGAAGAGTGCACTCTGTTCCGCTTGGCCGCTCAACTCGAGGCCGCGTGCCCATGGCGGGATCGGCTGCCGCCGCTGCACGCTTGACGGCTGCCGCCTTCGTCCGCCATCGCGAGTGCCGGGTATCGCTCGCTTGGTGTCAATTGGCTTCTTCGCAGGCGTAGCCGTCCAAGCGCTCGGCCAGGGTGCGCTCCAACTCCGCCACGACTTCGATCCCTGTCTCGCCGTCGCGCCGTTCAAGGATGCGCCCCCGCTCGTAGACCAGCGACAGGGCAGCGCCCTTCTCGTACGGCACGAGGAGTCTTCTGCGCACGAACGCCCCCTTGGACAGGATGCTGTCAACGGCGCTGGCCAGTCGGTCAAGGCCTTGGCCGGTGCGGGCTGAAATGTCGACAACAGCTTCGCAGGAAGCTGCGGCCTGCTCGCGCTGGACTCGCAGCGCAGCCTGTTGGGGCTCCAGCAGGTCGCACTTGTTCAGGGCTAGGATCTGGGGTGTCTTCGAAGCCCCGAGTTCCGTGAGGACCCCGTCGACCTCTTCCATGTGCGACCGCATTTCCTCGCTGGTTGCATCCGCCACGTGAATGATCAGAGATGCCTCCGTGACTTCTTCGAGCGTGGCGCGAAAGGCTTGGATGAGAGCTGGCGGCAGCTTGCGTATGAATCCGACCGTGTCCGAGAGCAGGGCAGGGTAGCCGGAGGGCAGGGCAAGCTTGCGCAGCGTGGGGTCCAGCGTCGCGAACATGCGTTGGTCTGCGATTACGTTCGCGTTGGTTAGCGCATTGAAGAGCGTTGATTTGCCGGCGTTCGTGTAACCGCACAGGGCGACAGTCGGGATCGGCACGGAGCTGCGCTTGGAGCGTTGCAGGCGTCTAGTGCCCCGGACCTTTTCCAGATCGGCGCGCAACTTCGTGATGCGGCGGCGGATCTTGCGCCTGTCGTGCTCGAGCTTGGTCTCGCCGGGCCCGCGCGTACCGATGCCCCCTCCCAGCCGCGACATGGCTGTGCCCCTTCCTGCGAGTCGGGGCAGAAGGTAGTCCAGCTGCGCAAGTTCGACCTGGAGTCGGCCCTCGCGGGAACGCGCGTGCCCTGCGAATATGTCGAGGATGAGCTGCGTGCGATCCAGCACCGATACCTTCAGCTCGCGCTCGAGATTGCGGTGCTGTGATGGGGTAAGGTCGTGATCGAAAAGCAGGAAGTCACACTCCTCCGCCTCTGCCCAGGCTCGGATCTCGCTGATCTTGCCGGAACCAAGCAGCGTCGCCGGATCCGCTCGCTCGCGCACCTGCAAGGCCTGCCCCACCACGTCAGCCCCCGCGCCGCCGGCGAGTTCGGCGAGCTCGGCCAGTGACTGCTCCGCGCTGGGCTGGTTGAACCCGTTTGCGGACGGCGCGCGGAGTGTCTTGAGGTCGAGTCCGACCAGGATGCAGCGTTCGGGCTGGTCTGCGCTGTTCGCGGCGGCTTGGGTGTCGAGGGCCAATGCTCGCATGGTAGAGCATGCGGGCGAGCGGCGGACGCTTGGGGTGCGGAAGCGGGCTCCAGCGCATGGCTCGGCCGATGCCACGCCGTATAATGAGCTTCCGGCGATGAAGGTGTTTCTGCGCCAAGTCACGTCCGCGTTGCGGAGACTTGATCCGGGCGAAGTGCGGGCCCTTGCGCAACAACCCGTCACCTTCGGCATTCTTGCCGCGGACGAGTCCTTCGTGGACGATGTCCAAGAGCTCCTGTTCCCGCGTCCGCATCCGCCGAACAGCGCCCGAATGCTGCTGGTCGCACAAGAGGCCGACTTTGCGCGGGCCGATGTTGGCTTCGCCGAGGACGGGGTGCCCCACCCGGCGCACTTCCACGTGCTTGACCCGTTCGAACCGGGAAGGTCGATCGCGGCGCTGCTTAACGATGATCGCAATGAAGACCTGCTGCTTGCCCTTGCTGTGAACTTTCCGGGCTTGCGCCGGGCTGTGAGCGAGCGGCTCATCTGGAGGGTCGCGAAAGAGAACACGCTGTTTGCTGCTGCGACGTCGCTGCCGAACATCGTTCCTTCGGTGCTCAGCCTGCCTTGGACGATTGGCGAGTTCGCCTCGGACACGGCGTTCCTGACCATGAACCAAGTACGGCTCGCGCTCCTTTTGGCGGCTGCGCACGGCAAGCCCGTTGGTTACGACCGTCAGGCCATGCCGATCGCATCCATCCTCGCGTCGGCCATGGGCTGGAGGGCCCTGGCGCGCACGGCGGCATCCAAGCTTCCCGCCGGCGGAGGGTTGGTTTCGAAGGGGCTTGTCGCGTTTGCGGGAACGTTCGCGCTGGGCCGAGCGTTGGAATACTGGTTCCAACATGGCAAGCCGCTCTCCAAGGCTTCCGAGGCGGAGCACTACGCAGATGCGCTGCGGCGCGGGCGGAGCGCGGTCGAGCGCATTGTGAAGAACGCCGTGTCGCTGTCGCGTCCCGCAGCGGGTTCGGCCTAGCTTGGGCCTCCCAGCCTCTACGATGCGCGTCATTGGCGGCAGGTTCCGCGGTCGCAGGTTGCTCTCCTTGGAGGGTAGACAGACGCGCCCGATGCTCGGGCGCATGCGTCAGAGGCTATTCGATATCCTCCAGGGCCAGGTCGAGGGCAAAGTCTTCGCCGATCTGTATGCCGGAACTGGCGCTGTCGGCATCGAAGCACTCAGCCGGGGAGCCAAAGCGGCTGTCTTCGTCGAGTCAAGCGCCCGGGCCGCGGACCTGATCCGGCGCAACCTCGAAATCGTCGGAGCAGCAGATCAGGCGCAGCTTCGGCGCGCGCTAGTTGGCGAGGAGATTGACAAGCTTGACGCCGACATCTATTTCCTGGGTCCGCCTTACGACGCCGTCAACGAGTACGCTTCTACGCTGGCTGAGCTCGCAGGGCAGTCGGCACAGTGGGTGATTGCGCAGCACGCGAAACAGCTAGAACTCGCCGACCGGTACGGGTCTCTGAGGAGGGTGCGGGTCGTCAAGCATGGTGCAAACCGCCTTTCGATGTTCCGGCACGAACTGCCGGAGTCCGATCCGGCCGAGTGAGCGCGGCACGGCCACGCGTCAGCCGGACGCCCGCGTAGCGATGCTGACGACCTCCTCGATCTGGTCGAAGACCCAGTCGATCTCGTTGTCGGTCACCACGTATGGCGGCATGAAGTAGACGATGCCGCCCTGCGGCCTTAGGAGCAGGTTACGTTCCAGAAACAAGGCCGCCATGCGCGGTCCGATGTCGGCGAGGTAGCCTGCGTCGCCTGTTTCGAGTTCCAGAATCCCCACGCCCCCGATCTGGCGAGCGTCCTTGGTGTGCTTGCGGCCAACCAGCGCTTGCAGCCTGCTGCGCATCTTGGACGAGATGCCATCCACCCGTTCGAGCACGCCTTCGTGCTCGAAGATGTCCAACCCGGCGAGCGCTACCGCGCAACCCAAGGGATTGGCGGTGAAGGAATGGCCGTGGAAGAAGGTCTTGCTGCGGTCGTCGCTCAGGAATGCCTCGTAGACCGCATCGGAGGCGGCGGTTATGGACAAGGGCAGATACCCAGCGGTGAGACCCTTCGACAGGCACATCAGGTCGGGCTCAACGGGACCGTGTTCGCAGGCGAACATCTTCCCCGTGCGCCCGAATCCCGTCATCACCTCGTCAGCGATCAGCAACAGCCCGTAGCGGTCGCACAGCTCCCGCACCGCGCGCAGCATCTGGGGCTTCCAGACCCGCATGCCTCCGGCCGCCTGCAACATCGGCTCGACGATGACAGCGGCGATCTCGTCGCAGCGGGATCGCAGCAGGTCTTCAAACTCCGTCAGCTCCGCGGTGGCGCTGCCGTCGTTGGCGGGGTCTAGGGAAGCGAGATAGTCCTGTGGCACGGCGACCCGCTCGACGTGAAACAGGAGCGGTGCGTAGCTGGCCGTGAAAAGAGAGTCATGGCTGGCGGACATGGCGCCGACCGTGTCGCCGTGGTAGGCGTGCTTGAGGGCCAGGAAGGTGCGGCGCTGGCGCTCGCCGCGATTGGTCCAGTATTGGTAGGCCATCTTCAGCGCGACCTCGACGGCGGTGGAGCCGTTGTCGGAAAAGAAGACCTTGTTCAGGTTCCGGGGCAGCTTGTCCAACAGCCTCTCGGCAAGTTCGACAGCCGGCGGGTGCGTGCAGCCTGCGAACATGACGTGCTCGAGGCGTTGTGCTTGCTGCGCCAATGCCTGGCTGACCTTGGGGTTGCAGTGGCCGTGGACATTGACCCACCAAGACGAAATCCCGTCCAGGACGCGCCGCCCGTCTTCGGTAACTAGGTAAGCGCCGTCTCCGCCGACAATCGGCAGCGGGTCCGGCGCGGTCTTCATTTGCGTGAACGGGTGCCAGATGCAAGCCCGGTCTCTTGCCACGAGCGAGGCCATCGTGCTAGCGTAACCCATCGTCGTCGCCGGTCCGACGCCCGGGCAATCGGTCCTCCAGCACGCCTCCGCCGCACCCATGTCCCACTTCAAGCTGACACTGCCGACCCTCTTCCTCGCGCTGCCGCTCGGCGCTGCCAGCAGTGGCTCTGCAGTTAGCGCGGACGTGCTCCGCGAGCGCGTGGAAAGGCTGCTCCCGAGTGCGATGGAGACCCATGACATCGACCTGTGGCTGGTCTTTACCCGGGAAGAGGCCGCGGACCCGCTGGCGGCAGACCTCGGCGGCGGGGATGCGGTCGCCCGCATGGCGCTGCTCTTCGACCGCTCTCAGGAAGGGCTGCGCAAGACGGCCATCGCCGCCAGCTACGACGTCGTGCCGCTGGAGGAGACCGGCATCTACGACGAAGTGCTCAGTTACAGGAGCGAGGGCATCAAGCCTCACCTGAAGAAGTTCGTGAAGGCGCTTGACCCCAAACGGGTTGCCGTGAACGTCTCGCGCGACATGCCCATCGCTGACGGGCTGACCGCCGGGATGCGCAACTATCTGGAGGAGGTCCTGGGAGAGGACCTCGCTGCCCGATTCGTGTCCTCAGAGCCCCTGGTCGCCTCATTCCGCGGGCGTCGGCTGCCCTCCGAAGTGGAAATCCTGCGCGAGGCGGCCCGGCACACCGACAGGTTCATCCGGGAAGCGCTGTCGCGGGCGGTGATCACGCCGGGCGTGACCTCGGAAAGGGATGTCGGCGCATATCTGCGATCGCAAACGGCCGAGGTAGGGGCAACCGTGCCATTCATTAGCGTGGTTGCCGGGCCGTCCCGGGGGCACGCCGACCCAAGCGGCCGGGTCATCCACCCCGGGGACCTAGTGCGCATCGACTTTGGCATCACGCTGAACGGGTATTCGACCGACCTGCAGCGGACCGCGTACGTGTTGCGAGCGGGAGAGAGCGCGCCTCCGGCCCAAATTTTGAAGATGTGGGAAACCGCCCGCAAGGCGGCCGACATGCAGATCGCGGCGATGAAGCCTGGCGTCTCGGGCACCGAGATTGACGCCATCGCTCGCAGGATGTTCGAACAGGCCGGTTTCGAGGGCCCCCCGCACGGCACGGGCCATGCGATCGGTTTCGCCGTCCACGACGTGGGGCCGTTGCTCGGACCCGACTGGCCCGAGCGCTATGGCACCACGGTCTTCTTGAAGATGGAGGAGGGCCAGACATTCGCGGTCGAGCCGATTCTGTACGCGCCTTACGAAGACGTGGGAGAGATCCACATCGGCCTTGAGGAAGACGTCGTGATCACAAGCAGCGGTGCCGAGCTGCTGCACCCACAGCAGGCCGATCTATTCCTGATTCAGTAAGCGGCGAGTCCGGTCTTCGCCTTTCTGGCGCGGTCCGATAGCGGACAGATTCTGATGGGCAAGGTCGTTCCTCTCCCCTGACTGGGCTGGCCGCCCCACATGGGCGGATTGCCTAGCGTCCCCGAAGGCATCACGCGCGGCCCTAACCCTTTGCGATCTCCGGGACATGCTCGACCGGAAAGTTCACCGAACGAGCGATAAAGCACATGGCATTGGCCCGTTCGTGCAAACGCATCGCAGTCTCGGCGCAGCTGTCGGCGGCAATGGTGACCTGCGGCCTGAGGGTCACTTTCGCGAACTCGGCGGAGCCGTCTGGATTGGCCCGCATCACGCCGTCAGCAACATCCCGGTACGCAGTGACTGCAACTTTGTGGACTGCGCATAGATGAAGGTACCAGAGCATGTGACAGGCCGACAGTGCGGCCACTAGCAGATCCTCCGGGTTGTGCCGTTCGGAATCGCCCAGATATGCTGGATCAGCCGAGCCCCGGATCGTTGGCTTTCCAGGGCACGTGATGTCGTAATGACGCGCGTATCCCTTGTAGGCGCGCGTGCCTTGGCCCAAGTTGCCCGTCCATGTTACGGTCGCCGTGTACCTGTGTTCGTTCGCCATTCTTCGCTCAGATGTCATTCATCGGCGAGCGGGGCGCTTTCCGGATTGCTCCGAAGTTCCGGCACGCAATGAGCCACTATCATCGCGCCTCATGCCGGCTTCAGGAAACATCGGGCCAAGCTTAGGAGGGAGCCCGGCCGCTGGGGATGTGACGAGGCCCGATCACTCAGATATTCGCAGCAGTTCCGAACTGCACGATGCGGGCCGCTACGGCCGCGGACACTAGCTGCTCGCCGGCAGTGCCCGAACAGCAGGGCGTCAGTAGGCGTCCACGCGCTGGCGCATCTTCTCGACGAAGGCCGGGTCCAGCAACGGGTCGGCCGTCTCGCGGCGCCACTCCTCCAAGGCGGCTTGCAGCCGTTGCAGCGCCTCCGCATGCTCCGGGTCGCTAGAGAGGTTCCGGAATTCCCACGGATCCGCTTCTAGGTCGTACAGTTCGAACTCCGGAGGGTTGGCGAAGGTGTCGAAGGCTTGCCGGATCGGCGTTCCCGCATAGCGCTCATCGCGGGAAGCCAAATATCCCAAGTCGCCGTCGATCCGGATGCTCGGGCTCGCCGTTGGCGCCAGCAGGTTGTGGATCAGCTTGTGGCGGCCGTCACGGATTGCCCGTCGCGGAAACCAGGGCGCTCCGTGCATGTGGAACTCCCCGACGAGGTACTCGCGCCAGGGGGCCTCCGCATTCTCTAGGACGGGTCGCAGAGACATCCCTTGCATCTCGACCGCAGCCGGAACGCCGGTCGCGTCCAGGATCGTCGGCAGGATGTCGACCGTCGAGACCATTGCTTGGCTTCGCGCGGGCTTCGAGACGCCGGGCCAGCGGACGAGGAAGGGGACGCGCAGGCCCGCCTCGTAGACCGTCGTCTTGCCGCGGTCGAATGGCGGGCCGTGATCGCCGGTCAGGATGACCAGAGTGTCGTCGGCCAGACCCAGCCGCTCGAGGGACTCGAGCAGCAGCCCGACGCCCGCATCGACGCGCAGTACTTCGTTGTAATAGCCAGCAACGCGCTTGCGCTGCTCAGGAGTGTCGATTCCCTGGAATGGGAGGATCGTCTTCTCGCTCGGCTCGACCAAGGCTGCCGGAATGCCCTCGTACTGGTCCAAGAAGGTCCAGTCTGATATCACTTCATTTGTCTGGGGGTCGCGCTCGCGGTAGGCGTGCGGGTCGGTGTAGTTCACCATCAGGAAGAAGGGATCTTCGGGTCCGCCGCCCATGAATTCCTCGGCCGCCGAGGCCATTCCCGCCACGTCACGAGCGTTCACCTGCGAACGGATGTCCCACAGGAAGCGGTCGACGGGGTCGACATGCAGCTTGCCGATCAGGCCGGTGCGGTAGCCGGCTCGCTTGAGTATGTTGGGCATCGTGGCGTCGTGCAGGTGTGGGTGCAGGCTGAAGTCCGAGGCGTTGGTGAGGCCGAACTGGCCGTTGCTGTGCACGTAGAGGCCGGTGAACATGGCGCTCCGTGAGGGGCTGCACGACGCTTGCGCCACGTAGGCGACTTCAAACAGCACCGCGCTCGAGCCGAGGGCGTCGAGGTTGGGCGTTTCGATGACTGGGTCGCCGTAGCTGCTCAGCTGCAGCCCGAGGTCATCCGCAGTGATCAGCAGGACGTTGAGGCGCGAGGGCTGATCGACCGGTGCCGGAGCGCATCCGAGCGAGCCGCCTAAAAGGCATGCCAGGGCAATCCACGGTCCGATTCCCGAAAACTTGGAGAGGGGTATGTGCTGCATAGTAGTCACCGGCTCGCACGGCGATCTCAGCAGGGGAATTCCTCTCCACGGCAGCGTACGCGTGCCGGGAGCCCCTCGCCTGTGCCAATCGCGTCGCCCCTAGCATAGGCGATCCTGCCTCGGAGAGATCTGAGTTCCGCCGGTGGCCGAACGGACCAGCGTTAGCCGCCCGGCGGCCAGATTCTCGCTGACTATAATCCGGGAGATGTTCTTCGGATTGCTCGTCTTGGCGTCGGTGCTGGCGCAGGATGCCCTGGCCCAGCCCACCAATATCTTGATATTCATCGCGGACGACCAAGGGGAGGGGGACCTGTCGACTTACGGCCATCCCACCCTGCGCACTCCGAATATCGACCGGCTCGCTCGCGAGGGCATGCGCTTTGACAACGCCTTCCTGACGATCTCCTCCTGTAGCCCGTCGCGCTCGAGCATCTTGACCGGCCGCTACCCCCACTCGACCGGGGCCGAGGACCTGCACATGCCGTTGCCGGCCGACCAAACGACCATGGCGCGCCGGCTCCGCCGCGAGAACTACTACAACATGTCTGTCGGCAAGTGGCATCTCGGGAATGCCGAACAGAGGCACTGGGACGTTGTCGTCGACTGCGCCGGCAAGGAGACCGCCGTCGAAGCGATCAAGGCACTCTCAGGACGGCCCATGGACCGGCCGTTCTTCTTCTGGGTGGCCTCGAAGGACCCGCACCGCCCGTTCGATGAGAACGCCATTCCCAATCCGCACAGACCCGCCGACGTGGTCGTTCCTCCCTACCTGCCCGACCACCCGCTGATTCGACAGGACCTCGCACTCTACTACGACGAGGTGACGCGGTTCGACTCGCACGTCGGAGAAATCCTGGCGGAACTGGCCCGGCAGGGTGTCCTCGACTCGACCCTGATTGCCTACATTTCCGACAACGGCATGCCCTTTCCCCGTGCCAAGACGACGCTGTACGACTCCGGCATCCGGACGCCGATGATCGTCCGGCTCCCGGGCACTGTCCCTGCCGGAAGCGTGCAGAAGGGCTTGTTCAGCGTTGTAGACCTTGCTCCCACCCTGCTTGACGTGGCTGGGTACGGGCTCTACTCAGCCCAAGGCGGCAGCGCGGCCGACATGCTGCGGAATCCGGAAGCTCCGGGTCGCGAGGCGGTCTACGCCGAGGCCAACTGGCACGACTTCGCGCAGTTCACCCGGGCTGTCCGAACCGGGCGTTTCCTGTTGGTCCGGAACTACTACTGGGAGAAGCCGTTGTGGAACAGTGTCGATTCCATCAACTCCATCACTTGGTCCGGCTATCTCCAGGCGCAGCGCGCCGGACGCCTGAACGAGGCCCAGGAGTTTCTCTTTCGCGAGCCCCGTCCGTACGAGGAGTTGTACGACCTCCAGGTCGACCCGATGTCGCTGCGCAATCTCGCGGAGAACCCGGCCTACGAGGCCGCACTGAACCGCCTTCGGACACTTCTGGACAATTGGCGTGTCGATACCGAAGACGCCATGCCCCGGGAACCCCGCCGGGACGGTTGGACGCGTGACGGAGTGCCGCTGCCGCACAACCACCCTTGGTACGAGCGATACATCGAGGCCGGCGGACGGAGTAGCTTCGAGAGGTTCTAGTGTGGATTTGTCGCCCGGGAGGTGAGCATGGGCGGGATCGCAACCCTGTTCCGGCCCGTCGTATACTCTCCGGCAGCAATTCTCAAGTTGGGCTGTTTGGGTGGCAAGCACATTTCTTCGCTGCGAACCGAGTTCCTACGCACAGTGGAATCTAAGTTTGGGCTCCTCGATCCGGCGTGCAGAGAATGCCATCGCGGGCCTATTGAGCAGGTGCTCGCTGCTGGTCTGGAGCGCCGGGCTCCTTGCATCTGTCCCCCTCGCAGCAAGCGACGCTCCGCTGCAACGCAACTCAACCGTGGCCGAGAGCGAGGCCCCGGGGTCAGCCCCCGCCGCAGAGAACCCGGGTTCAGACGCCGTGCAAGGGAACAATTCCGGGCCGGACCGCACGGAACTCAATCTCTTGGGCCAGACGGATTCCTCGGCGGGTGAGAGCCGACGCAACGAGAACGTCAGGATCACGCTGGTTGACAACGCGGTGCAACGGGAGCTCAACGAGCGGCTCGGCCCGTCGGCAACCATCATCAAGGAGTTCAAGGCCGAGACCAGCTACTTCGGCGCCGAGATCGGCAGCTCGCCGTCCGCGCCTCTTCATCAAGCGCACGCGGCAACGTCCGGATTGCACGGCAGAATCTACGAAACACACAACAACAGCGTCTTCAGCGCGCGCTCGTTCTTTCAGGTTGGAGGCGTCCAGCCGGCTCGTTCGAATGACTATGGCTTCCAAATCGTGACACCGCTGGGACGAAGCGTGAATCTCAGTCTTGATGGCAGCCAGAAGAGAGTTCGAGGCAACGTCAATGGGAACGTGCTTGTACCAAAGGCGGATGAGCGAACGCCGCTGGATCGCGACCCTGTCACGGGCGAGCCGGTAGATCAAGCGACGCGGCACTTCGTGAGCCGGATGCTCGCGGCTTATCCAGACGAACCGCCCAACCGTCCCGATATCGACCCGCGCGCGCTCAACACGAACTCGCCGCAATCGATCGACAACGATTCGCTGGCGCCGCGCCTGGATATCAGCGCCCGGGACCGCGACCGCATTGTGCTCGGCTACCAGTTCACCGCGCAGCAGGTGCACGCATTCCAACTCGTCGGCGGGCAGAACCCGAACACCACCACCAAGAACCACAGGGCACGCCTCACTTGGAGCCGGACCTGGTCCCCGGTCACTACGATGGACGCGTCTGCGGGATTCGACAGGGTCGGGTCGCTGTTGGTCCCGGATGATTCGGCGGTCGGACCGCTCATCTGGATTTCCGCGGCCCTGCAATTCCTCGGACCCGGCCCGATCATCCCGATTGACCGCTCCCGCAATACATTCCGGTACGCGACCCAATTGCAGCATCGCCGCGGGAAACATGTGCTGACTGCGGGCGCAATGGCGGTACGCAGGCAGATCAACGGTTTCGAAAGCTCCAATCATCGAGGCGAGTACGTCTTCAACGACAATTTCGGGAATGACACCATCACCAATGTCCGCCTCGGCCAGCCCAGTCAGTACCAGCAGGCTGTCGGAGACATCAGTCGCGGCTTCCGGACTTGGGATGCGGCGTTCTATGCGGGTGACGAATGGCGGGTCTCGTCTGATCTGACGCTCACGCTTGGCCTGCGCTACCAGCCGGCCTTCGCGCCTTCTGAGGTCAACAGCCGGAATCGGATTCCATACGATTGCGACTGCAACAATCTAGCGCCTCGCTTTGGGTTCGCATACCGCCTGGGTGGGAACGGCGGCGTGCTGCGAGGAGCCTACGGGCTCCACTACGGCGAGATCTTTCCGGTCACGTACAGCCAGGCGCGCTTCAATCCCCCGGGCAGCATCAATGTCGTGATCCTGACGCCGAAGTTGGTAGATCCCCTATCCGATCTCGAGCCTGGGGCGCTTGACCCCAGCGCGCGCAGCACTGTCGTCGAGTTGGACCCGGACCTGGCGATGCCTTACTCCCACCAGTACAACTTCCAATGGGAACTGGCCCTGGCACGCGACTGGAACCTCGAAGTCGGCTATGTCGGCAGCCGCACGATCCGGCTGCTCAATCTCTGGAACACAAACCGAGGGCGCCCCGTTCCTGGCATCCCCTTAACCACGAGCACGATCAACGAACGCCGCGCAGACCCGCGATTCTTCGAGGTTCGGCGCGTGCTCAACAGCTCGCGCGGGTACTACGATGCGGCGAAGGTGCGGCTGGTTGCTTCTCGCTGGCGGGGCCTGACGCTCGATATGTCGTACTGGTTCAGCAAGGCGATCGATCTAGGCGGAGACTTTGTCAACACGGCTTCAAGCTCTGACGCTTGGTGGGGACAGAGCCCGTCCGAGCTCGATGTGCACGGGACGATGCGGGCGCTGAGCTCGTTCCACCAACCCCACTCTTTCCTCACTCGGGTCAGCTACGAGCTGCCAAGACTTTCGCGGACCAGATGGCTGGGGAGGGTAGCTGGCGGATGGCAGATGTCCGGTGTTGTGCTCGTCAAATCGGGCACTCCCTTCGTGATCGACACGGGTTCTGACGGGCCCGGATTCGGCAACGTCGACGGCACGGGCCGGGACCGGCCGAATCTCCTCGACCCATCCGTCCTCGGCCGGGCTATCGACCATCCCGACACCTCGCGCGCAATGATGCCATTCTCGGCCTTCGGCTTCCTGAAACCGGGGCAGCCGTCCGGCACGCTCGGCCGCCACGTCATGCGCAAGGACGCCATTAACAACGTCAACCTGAGCCTGTCGCGGTCGTGGCCGCTGGGCGCCGACAAGGCGATCGATTTCCGCGCCGAGTCGATCAATTTCCTCAATTCGCCACAATTCGCCGAGCCAGGACGCAATCTCACGTCCCCAAACTTCGGTCAGATCACGAACACGCTCAACGACGGCCGAACCTTCCGCTTCCTGCTGCAATTCAGCTTCTAGGCTGCTTGCCCGGGGTCGGGCGAGAGCGCGCGGGACTGAGGATGAAGTTCCAACCGTGATGTCCCCTCTTCACAGCACACGGGACGCAGTACTCTCGATCGGGCCAAGAGGTTGGCCTATCATTCCAGTGGCGGGCTGACCGTGGCTTTGAGGTCGCTCCACTGCTGTCGGAACTCGGCCATGTCCGGCTCATCGGCATCGAAGACGCTGTGGAGGGCCTTGCCGCTCAAGACCAGCGGCGCTTCGCGCTCGGGCAGCCAAGCGGCGAGCTTCTTCTTCTGCCCGGCCATGCCCGGCTTGCCCGCCAGATTCATCCATTCCTGCGGATCGTCGGCGTGATTGTAGAGCTCCTCGCTTCCGTCGAAATAGCGAACGTAACGCCAGTTCCGGGTGCGGACCGAGTAGTTCCCGCGCCCCCAGGTCGTAATCGCTGGCTCCGCTCTCTGGTGAGTCGCGTCTGCCAGGAAGGGCACGAGGCTGGCGCCGTCAACATACGACGGCGCGTCGAGCCCGGCCATTTCGGCAAGCGTGGGATAGATGTCGATCAGCGAGACCGCCTCGTCAGTTGAGCGACCGGTCGCGGCATCTTCGCGCGTGTCCCAAATGATGAACGGAACATGAGTCGCCTCCTCCCAGAGCGAGAACTTGCGGAAGCTGCGCTTCTCGCCGAGATGGTATCCGTGGTCGGACCACAGCACCACGATGGTGTTCTTGCTGTACGGGCTGTTCTCGAGGGCGTCCAAGACGCGGCCCACATTCCAGTCCGTCCAAGAGATCGACGCCAAGTACGCCCGCCTGACATCCTCCCAAGTGCCGTTCTGGCGGTATCGGATGTCATCGTTCAGCCTAACGTTGCGCCGCGCCGGCCACGGGACATCTGCAAGGTCGTCGGTCTTGACGGGAGGCGCCTCGATGCCGTCTTGGTAGAGCTCGAAGAATCGCATCGGAGCGATGAAGGGCAGGTGGGGCTTGTAGAATCCGACCGCTAGGAAGAAGGGCCTTTGATGCTCCCGGTTCAACACGTCCACGCCGAACTCGGAAGTGACGTAGTCCCGGTGGTGTTCTAGCGGCGACGTGGTCGGGCAGAACGCCATCTTGCGGCTGCTGCCCTGGACGTAGCCGGCCTCCGGCTCGTAGACCAGCGGCGGCAGTCCGGCGATCCTCTCGGCGTTGTGCTCGGTCCATTCGCGACGGCCGCCGTCCTTGTCATAGGTCCACGCTGTTCCGTGGTGGATCTTTCCCGACGCGTACGTGTCGTAGCCGCTCTCCTTGAACAGCTGCGGCAGGGTCGTGTACCGGTCGACGATGTGGGCGTCGATCTTGTCGGTGTCGTAGAAGGGGTACAGCCCGGAATGGAACGGCTGTATGCCGAACAACAGTGCGTTGCGGCTTGGCGAACAGCCGGGGGCAGCGGTATGGGCGTTGCGGAAGTTGACGCCCTTGCTCGCGAGACGGTCCATGTTGGGTGTCTGGGCCTGGGGGTGACCGTCGAGGAAGCCGGTCCAGTCATTGAGGTCGTCGATCGCGATGAAGAGGATGTTCGGCGGAGCGGCCCATGCGAGGGCGTGAGCCATGGCGGCGACAAGCAGGAGTCTGGCGAGAGTTGGCATTTCAGGGGGTTTGTGACTGTCGGGCCGACTCATCGATTGCTCGAATCTAGGCGGTCCCCGCAAGGATACATCGTATGCTGGCGCGGCGTTGTCGCCCGCCAGTGGAAGCTGCAGCTAGGGACCGGCCGGACGCAGGCTCTAAAGGTTGCCCTCGACGATGCGGGACTTCGCCTCCAAATCGGCCCTCACCGTCGCCATGTTGTCTGTAATGGCATAAGAACTCAGGCCGCCGGACTTGCTCAGGTTCGAAAGGGCGATACCGGCCGACTTGGTTCCCGAAGCGACGACATTGCGGATGCGCAATCCGCCGAATCGCTCGTCGGCACGGATCCGATACTCGATTGCCCGGCCCGGCCGCGATCGGCCGGTGAAGACGACGTTATCGACGAGTGCGTTGTCGGCGTCCTCAATGACCACCGCGGGACCCTCTTGGTTCGCATCAGCGATGGTGACGTTGCGGATCGCGACGTTGTCGCTGTTCTCCACCACCAGCCACGGGCCGCTTGCAGGCCCGCCGCTGATCCGGACGTTCTCGATCAGCACGTTCGTCGTGTTGCGGACATGCACCGGCCGCCATCGGTCGTCGGCGCGAAAGTCCTGCCCCGACACGTTGCGAATGGTCAGGCCATCGTGACCGAAGTCCCTGTTCGCCGTGCGAATCGCGGTCACGCAGTCCTTGACCTGAACTCCATCGATGAGGATATGGCGGTTGATCATTCCTTCCTGGCTGTGATCCTGCACGTCAACGCCATAGAAGCTGGACTCTGCGTAGATGTCGCGAACCGTGATGTGCTCGCTTCCGTCGGACACCTCGACAGGTCCCCTCAGTCGGGACCCGTAGCTGCGGATGTTTTCGACAACCAAGTGCCGGACGTATAGGCCCTCGTGTCCCCTTCCGCCGATCGAGACGATGTCTCGAATCGTGTCCCGCCCGGTGACGTTGCGGATCACGCCGTGCTCGATGTCCCCGAACTCCGAGGACGGCGTGATCATGACACCGTCCTTGGCACTGTTGTCGGTTTGGCCGTCCTCGATCACGAACCGTCCTCGCCTGACCACGATCAAGGGAGCCCTGTCCTCTTGCGTTACCGAATCGCCGTTCCCGATCAGCGCGAAGTCCCGGATCCTGACGTGCTCGGAAAGGATTTCTAGGATGGGAGTCTTGGCAAGGCCCGGTGCCAGGCGCATGTGGAGGCCGACGAGCGTCAGCGGTTTGTCGATTCGGACCGTCTCCGAGACCTCGACCGGACGGTTGCGGTCCGCCAGCAGCAAGGAGAACGGGGCCGCTCTGTCCACCGCTGCCTGCAGCTCCGCCGCGTCGATTTCTACAACCTTCGAGCCGGACTCGGGCGGTCCGGCAGAACAAACCGCAGCGACGCATGCTAGGAGCGCTATCTTCTTCATTACCGACCGGGACGAATGTAGCATGGGATGGCACTGCCTTGGGGATCCCGCGGCGCAGAGTGTCGGAAGCGGCTGCTGGGAATCGCACGGCGGGGCCGATAATGGTTTGCGAGGCGGAGCCCTCCGCCAGGCTCGCCTGATCTCAGCCCGCCCGATCGGGATCGAGGGGATGGTTTCCCAGCATGGATGCACTTCAGCACACAAAAGAACTCGTTGCATTCCCGACGGTCAGCACCTCCTCCAACGCCGCCATATGCGCGTACCTAGAAGAGGTTCTGAAGAAGCTTGGATTTGCAACGGAACGAATCGAGTACGTCGATCCGCAGGGAGTTGACAAGGTCAACGTTGTCGGCAAGAAGGGCCGCGGAACCGGAGGCATGGCCTATTTTGGCCACACCGATGTCGTGCCGGCCGACGCCTGGTTTACGAGCGACCACGGACCATTCGAGCCCACTGTCAAGGGAGGCAGGCTGTACGGCCGCGGCAGCTGCGACATGAAGGGTTCGATCGGGGCCATGCTGGCTGCCGTCGAGGATGTCGGTGACGCCGACCTTAGGAATCCGCTCTACGTGGCGTTCACCGCCGACGAGGAGATCGGGTATCGCGGAGCGGAACAGGTAGCTCAGAGGTCCGAGCTGTTTCGAGAAATGGTGCTGGGGAATGCGAACGGGATCGTGGGGGAGCCGACATTGCTCAACGTCGTTCACTCCCACAAGGGGACGTACGGATTCAAGGCGACGTCCCACGGCCGGGCCGCTCACTCCAGCACGAGCGAGGGAATCAACGCAAACCTCGCGATGATCCCATTTCTCAACGAAATGAAGCGGATACATGACGAGACCGAGGAGGATCCCGCTTGGCAGGATCCAGCCTTCGATCCGCCCGGCATCAGCTGGAACATAGGGATCAACGACCACACGAGAGCGGTGAACATGACCGCCGCCCAGAGTATCTGCACGGTGTACTTCCGGCCAGCACCGGGTCACAACGCGGACGCGCTCGTCGACCGGGCCAGAGAGGCTGCCGATCGATGCAGCGTCGAGTTCGAGCTGCTCAAGGCGGGGCAGCCCCTGTACGTGGACCCCGGGTCCAGCTATGTCCGCGAAGTCTTGGATCTGGCGGGCAATGAATCCAGCCAGACTGTCTGCTACGGAACTGACGGGGCCGTTCTGACCGAGCTGAGGAATCTGCTCGTGCTGGGTCCGGGGGATATCGCCCAGGCGCACACTCAAGATGAATGGGTCCAGCTCGACCAACTCGAGAAAGGGTCACGGCTTTACGCCGAGCTGATTCGCCGGTGGTGTCTATGAGCCCGACAGACCCGTAGAGGCGGGTCGGGTGCCCGAGCCTTCGGCCAGGGCGTTCCAAGCTCGCCTCCTCCGGCCGCGATAGTTCAATCGCAGCGCTTCCGCGGAGAATCGGCATCGGGATGTTCGGACTTCGGAGGGCCAGCTAGAAGCGGTAGACCAACAGGAGCTGTGGAAGAACTTCGTCCGCGTCTTCGAATCCGAACTTGTTGAGCCAGAGGTGGAATTCGATCCCCGCGTAGAATCGCCCGGCCTCCCCGGCCAGTGCCTTGCCGAGGTCGAAGCGCAACTGCGGCTGCAGGAGAACCCAGTGCGGCAGGCTGGCCCCGAGTTCGTTGCTCCGGGGGCTGTGCCATTCGCCGTGCCCTTCGAGCGAGAACGTCCCTCCCGCTACCTCGAAAGGCAGCGCCCAGTTGAAATCAACGAGATGGCTGTTGCTTTCCTTGGGAGCTCCGCCGGCCGCTAGGCCCTGATTCCGGTCGACCATGTACAGGTAGTCGAGATTCGCGAACGCGAACCCTGGAAGGTCGAGCTGGAGACGAAAGCCGGGAGTGATCTTGAGGACCTTCGCCTGTGCCCCCCAGTTCACGCCGCCCAAGGGGCCGATGCCCTTGATGGGGCCCCAAGAGTAGTCTTGGCCCGTGATCGCTCCCAAGCTTAGGAACGGATACCATTCTAGGTACATGTCGCGGTTGGCGTCCGCGCCCTCGCAGCACTTCATGTCCAGAAAGAAGAAGTTCTCGCCATAGTCCCAGCCGCTGGCGTGCTGGAACGTGAGGATGTTCTGGAAGCCGGGAGGACTCACCGGATGCTCGTTCAATGAGCTGGCTCCCTGGTATTGGAGTTCGGTGATACTAAACCCCTGAGTTCGCGCGTTGTCGCTAAACAGGAACAGGCAACACGCGATCGCCAGAGACCTTGCGAGACTCCGACAACACTTGGTTCGAGGCGCCTTTCGCACTCCCGCCACAGAGCTCAAGAATGCTCGATCTGCGAAAGGATTCCCAGCGTTACGAGGCCAGTCGGAATCCACGTTCCGCTCAGATTAGCACCCGATGCTCTGGCGGACGGCTGGATCGTGACTGCATGTAGAGCGTCGACGCTGTCGGCGACTGGGCCAGCCGCTTGCTGCCGAGGCGATGGAGCCTTACAGTTCGCGAACTTCGCGGCTGAGATCCTGCAGCGCCTTCTTCGCGTCGGAAAACAGCATCAGAGTGTTATCCCGGGTAAACAGCAGGTTGGGGATTCCGGCGAATCCCGGGCTGAGGCTGCGCTTGACTACCAGCACCACTTGCGACTTGTCCACGTCCAGAATCGGCATGCCGTAAATCGGGCTGCCCGGCTCATCCCGGGCGGACGGATTCACCACGTCGTTGGCCCCCAGTATGATCGCCACGTCCGTTTCGGCGAAGAGGGGATTGATTGTGTCCATGTCGTACAGCTTTCCGTACGGCACGTCCGCCTCCGCCAGCAGGACGTTCATATGCCCGGGCATCCGGCCGGCAACCGGGTGGATGGCATAGCGAACCTCTGCGCCGCGCGCCTCCAGCAGGTTCGCGAAGTCGCGAACGGCGTGCTGGGCCTGAGCGACCGCCATGCCGTAGCCGGGCACGACCGTCACGATGCGAGCCGTTTCGAAGAGCAGGGCAGCCTCATCGGGGCTAGTGCTCTTGGTCCGTCCCGCATAGACGTCGCCCTGCGGGCTGCTCGCGGCCGCTTCGCCCAAGTCGCCGCGCAGCACGTCCCACAGCGAGCGGTTCATGGCCTTGCACATGATCTGCGTGAGGATGAAGCCGGACGCTCCGACTAGCGAGCCGGCGATGATCAGGACGTTGTTGCCCAGCACGAATCCCGTGGCAGCCGCCGCCAGGCCGGAACACGAGTTCAGCAGCGCGATGATCACCGGCATGTCAGCGCCGCCGACTGCCACGGTAAGCAGAATTCCGTACACCGCGGCCCCAGCGCAGAGGGCGCAGAAGAGCCAGAGCGCCTCGGGGTCGAGCACGTAGCCCGCGCCCATGCCCAGCGCCGCCAAGGCGGAGCCGTTGCTAAGTATTTGCAGGCCCAGGCCGCGCGGCTGCCAGCGCAGGATGCCTTGGAGCTTGGCCCAGGCGACAAGGCTGCCGCTTAGCGTCGCCGATCCGATGAACCCCGACAAGGCGATCGACGTCTGGACCTGGATCTCGGGGACTCCCTCAACCGTTCCGGGCATGAAGGCCGCCGCGCCCGCCACCAAGGCGGACGCGCCACCCCCGAACCCGTTGAAGGCGGCGACCAATTCCGGCATCGCGGTCATCTGGACCTTGACAGCCCAGATCACGCCGATCACCGCACCGATGGCGACGCCGAGCGCGATCGTCTCGTAGCTGACGATCTGCCGGTCGGCGAGAGTCGCGACGATCGCGAGCAGCATGCCCGTCGCGCCGAGCAGGTTGCCCCGGACAGCAGTGCGCGGAGAAGTCAGGCCCTTCAGGCCGAGGATGAACAAGATGGCGGCCAGCAGGTATGCGGCGTTGATCAGGTTGGAGTCCATCTGCGGCCTACTTCTTCCGGCGGAACATGGCCAGCATGCGGTTGGTGATCAAGAAGCCGCCGACCACGTTGACGGTGGCCAGCACGACCGCTCCGAGGCCGAGATACTTGGCTACTTCGTTGTCGCCGGCGCCGGCGGCAACCAACGCCCCTACGATCGTGATGCCGGAGATCGCGTTGGAACCCGACATGAGGGGTGTGTGCAGGGTCGATGGGATCTTGGTGATGATCTCGAATCCCACAAAGACCGCCAGTACGAAGACCGTGACGGAGATCAGGAAAGCTTCCATGGGATCGGCCTCGCCTATGCTCCAGATGCGGCCAACGCCGATTGCACCGCTGGATGGACCACCTCGCCGCCGTGGGCCACTAGGGCCCCGCTGACAATCTCGTCGTCTTGATCCAGGTGGAGCTCGCCATCCTGAACGAGCAGGGACGCCAGATTGAGCATGTTCTTCGAGTACATCTGGCTGGCATGTGCCGGGACTGTCGAGGGCAGGTTCAGCGGTCCGTCGACGATGACGCCATCCCGCACGACGACCTCTCCCGGGGCGGTCAGGGCACAATTGCCTCCGCGCTCCGCTGCCAAGTCGACAACAACCGTGCCCGGGCGCAGCCGTTCGGTGATTGCTTCCGGCAGCAGCATCGGGGCTTTGCGTCCCGGCACGGCAGCCGTGGTGATGATGGCGTCCACGCCGGCTAGGTGTGCTCCCAGCGCTTCCTGCTGGCGGCGGTAGAACTCCTTGGACTGCTCGGCGGCGTACCCTCCGCTGCCGGCGGTGCGCTCCATGCCGATATCCAGCACGACGAAAGTCGCGCCGAGGCTTTCAACCTGCTCCTTGACCTCCGGACGAATGTCGTAACCCTCCACTACCGCTCCGAGCCGGCGAGCGGTAGCCAAGGCTTGCAGGCCGGCGACGCCTGCGCCAATCACGAAGACCTTCGCTGGCGTGAGCGTACCCGCGGCGGTCATCATCAGCGGAAACAGGCACGGCGCATGCTGCGCGGCCAGCAGCACCGCCTTGTAGCCCGCAATCATGGCCATGGAACTGAGCGCATCCATGCCTTGGGCGCGGGTGATCCTGGGGATCATTTCGACCGATAACAGCGATGGGCCCTGCTTGGCAACGGCTTGAAGGGCTTGCGGATCGTCCAACGGTGCGAGAAAGCCCGCCACAGTCGCGGTCCGATTCACTGCCGCGGCCTCGGCTGGCGGGACGCCGTTCACGGTAAGTAGCAGATCGGCCGTGGAAAGCACTTCTTCGCGACTGGCGATCTCGGCGCCGGAGTCGGCGTACTGCGAATCTTCAAAGAACGCGCTCAGTCCCGCGCCGGATTCCACCAATACCTGCGCGCCCTTCTTGGCGAGGGCCGCCACGTCCTTGGGGACCAACGCCACCCGCCGCTCGTCCGCTCGGCGTTCTTCGGGTACACAAATCCTCATGAATTGGCCCGCGGCTTGGAGAGATCGGAGGGCGGCTCCGAACTTAAAGTTTGTCAGATTCGGTGCACTGATGTCGAGTTGCACGAGGCCTCCTTTCGGGCATCAGCTGGCGGCCTCGATCTAGGGTCACGCGCGTTGCTCCAGGGCATGGGTGCCGAAATCGAGGCGGAGATGCGCACGGCGTGCCGCAAGGACAACTTGGGCTCCGTCAACATCATTGCGGAGATTCCGGGAAGCTGCGAGCCTGGCGAAGTGGCGATGCCGGGAGGGCATCGAGACTCCACGGTCGCCGCATGGGGAGCGACCGAAAACGGCTCGGGCTGCGCGGTGATGACGCAATCCGTGCGGATCTTGAGGGGCGCGGATCTGCCGCCGGACAGGACTGTCGCGATCGCGCTCTGGGGCGGGGAGGGGCAGGGCCAGCCTGGCTCCGAAGCCAATGTGAAGTATCACGTTGCCGACCCGGGGGGACGGTGCATCTGGGCGACGAGCAGGCGAAGTTTCACGCCTCCTTCAATGCCGACAACGCGACCGGCAACAAGGACGGGATCGAGTACGACCCCGCACCCACCGCTCGAACATGGACGGCTGCAACCGGGCCTAGGCAGCGGATCGGATCCAAGCCTCGATGATCGTGGCTTCGTTCGTGTATCACGCAGCTACTTGGGAGGAATTGCTGCCGGGCAAGCCCTTGCCCATGCCGTTGGAGAGACCGGAAGTCAAAGACGGCCGTCACGTCCGGTACGGATCCCGGCCGGAAGGCTCTCGCGGCCGCTGACTGTGGCGGCTATTCGCCGTAGCGCGCGAGAATGCCTTCCCAGTGCCCCTGCGCCTTGAGGATCAGTTCGATCACGTCGCGCACTGCGCCGTGGCCGCCCGGCGACGGCGTGACCCAGTGGGAGATCTCCTTCACTTCGGGCCGGGCGTTTGAAGGCCCGACCGCAAGGCCCGCCCGGCGCAACAGCGGCAGGTCCGTGATGTCGTCACCGACGTAGGCCACCTGGGAGTGCTCCAGCCCCGCGTCGGCGAGCACTTCCTCGAAGGAAGCCAGCTTGTCGGTGCGGTCTTCCACCAAGTAGCGCATGTCCAGAGAGTTGGCGCGCACCCGCACGGCCAAGCCGCCCCGTCCGGAAATGATCCCGGTGTCGATGTTGACATCGCGGATCCAACGCAGGGCGATCCCGTCGTGACAGTCGAAGCCCTTGGTCTCGGCCACGGAGCCGTCCGGAGTCGGCAGGAAGAAGACCGTCCCGTCGCTGAGCACTCCGTCGCAGTCCATCAACAGCAGGCGAACCTTGGCCGCTCGGTCGAGCAGAGATTTTGGAAAATCGGGCATCTATCCCTTATATCGCACGATTTTGGCACGACTGCCCGAAATCGCTTCGGCGGCTGCGCCACTCGCGCGCCGAAGCGCGCGAGGCCGCCGCGAGCACTGACCGGCGCCTGTGCGATTCGAGAGTGATCGCGCAGGCTTCCTGCGACGGGGAAGCCTTCGGTTATGATCGAAGAGTTAGCTTGCGGTGCATTGGCCTTGCCCCATGCGACCGGTGGCTGAAGTCGCTGCAAGATTGATCGTTCCTGCCAGACCCTGCTCCCCGTAGAGCTGCGGTTGCCCTGCCGCAGCGGCGGAACTTTCGTCGGGCTCAGAAACCCAATCACCTCGAATCCAACAGGAGACCACTAACAAGATGGCTGTGAAAGTTGCAATCAACGGTTTCGGACGCATCGGCCGGAACGTATACCGCGCCCAGATGGACAATCCCGGCGTCAGCATCGTCGCGATCAACGACATTACCGACAAGGCGACCCTCGCCCACCTTCTCAAGTACGACTCAGTGCTGGGCAACCTCGACGCCGAAGTGTCGGCCAGCGAAGACGGCATCTCCGTGAACGGCGAGTCGATCAAGGTCTTCTCCGAGCGCGACCCGGCGCAGATTCCGTGGGACTCGGTCGGCGCCGAGATCGTCGTTGAGTCGACGGGCCTGTTCACCAAGCGCGAACTGGCCGCCAAGCATCTTGGCGGCAGCGTCAGGCGCGTGGTCATCTCGGCTCCCGCCAAGGGCGAGGACATCACCGTAGTGCTGGGCGTCAACGACGATCAGCTCGATGATTCGCACACTGTGGTGTCGAACGCTTCCTGCACCACGAACTGCCTAGCCCCGGTGGCCAAGGTGCTGCACGACAGGTTCGGCGTGGCCAAGGCCACGATGACCACAGTCCACAGCTATACCAACGACCAGCGCACCCTGGACCTGCCGCACTCTGACTTGCGCCGCGCACGCGCCGCGGCCTTGAATATGATCCCGACCAACACCGGCGCGGCCGCCGCCATCGGCCTGGTCATGCCCGACTTGAAGGGCAAGTGCGACGGGTTCGCGATTCGCGTGCCCACCCCCAATGTCTCGGTCGTCGACTTGGTGGCCGAGCTGAACACCTCCGTGACCAAGGAAGAGGTCAACGAGGCGCTCAAGTCCGCGGCGGAGGGCTCTCTGAAGGGAATTCTGGCCTACACGGACGAGCCGCTCGTCTCGAGCGACTTCATGAGAAACTCGAACTCGTCCATTGTAGATGCAGCAATGACTAGGGTTATCGGTGATAACATGGTCAAGGTCTTGTCTTGGTACGACAACGAGTGGGGCTATTCGAACCGCGTGGTCGACCTCGTGTCCAAGCTGGCGGCTTGAGTGTCCCTTGCGGGCAGCGGGCCCCAATAGGACCGTTGCCCACTCGTCCCACATGAGCTACCGAACCATCGACCAGATCGACCTGCGCGGCAAGCGCGTCTTCATGCGGGTGGATTTCAACGTTCCGCTCGACAAGGAAACAGGCCGGAAGATCGCGAGCGACACCCGCATCCGGATGGCGCTGCCGACCGTTCGCGCCATTTTGGCGCAACGCGCTTCGCTCGTCCTCGCCTCTCACCTGGGACGCCCCAAGGGTCGGCCCAACCCAAGCATGAGTCTGGCACCGGTAGGCGATTGCTTGTCCGAATTGCTGGGGCTGCCGGTTGCGCAGGCACCGGATTGTGTCGGGCCGGAAGTCGAGACGTTGGCCAAGAGCCTAGGCCCTGGGAATGTGCTGTTGTTGGAGAACCTGCGCTTTCATGCTGCTGAGGAAGCGAACGAGGCGGGGTTTTCGCGGCAGTTGGCGGCGCTAGCGGACGTCTACGTCAATGACGCATTCGGAGCGGCCCATCGTGCTCACGCCTCCACCGTCGGTGTGGCGGGTCTGCTCCCAGTGCGGGCGGCGGGGCTGCTCATGCAGCGGGAACTGGAATACCTGTCGATGGCCACATCGGCGCCGCGGCAGCCTTACGTCGCGATCATCGGCGGAGCGAAGATCTCCGGCAAGATTGACGTCATTCGCAATCTTCTGACCGTCGCCGACAAGGTGCTCATCGGGGGGGCGATGACATACACGTTCCTGAAGGCGCAAGGCGTCGGAGTAGGGGCGTCGTTGGTGGAGGACGAAAAGCTTGACCTGGCCGCCGATCTGCTGGCAAGCGCCGGGGAACGCATCGTGCTGCCGACCGATCATGTGATTGCGGAGCGGTTCAGTGCCGACGCTCCGACCCGAACGGTGCAGGGCAGCGTGCCGGACGGATGGATGGGGCTCGATATCGGCCCCGAGACTGCCGCGGTGTACGGAGATCTGATTGGCGGCGCGCGGATGATCGTGTGGAACGGCCCGATGGGCGTGTTCGAACTAGCTCCATTCGCCGACGGGACGATGTCTGTGGCTCGCGCTGTCGAGCGGGCCTCGGACCATGCAGTGAGCATTGTGGGCGGCGGCGATTCCGAACAGGCGATCCGGGCGGCCGGTGTCGGAGAGAAGATCACCCACATCTCCACCGGTGGCGGTGCGTCACTGGAGTTCCTTGGCGGCAAGACCTTGCCCGGCGTGGCAGCGCTGGCGTAGCGGGCGCGCCGGGTCCGAATCCGATTCAGCCGGGGTTCGGCGCGAATGCCGGGAAGGCAGAATCGGGCATGCGTCCCGGCGAGAATAACGCCGCGTCCATGCGCTTCAGATTCGGGTGCACCTGCGGATGGAATCCTAGCTGTGGCAGCAAGTCGCGCTCGATCTCGATGCCGGGGGCGATCTCTTCGAGAACCACGCCGCGTGCAGCCAAGCGAAAAACCGCTGCCTCGGTGACGTACAGGACCTGCTGCCCGGTGCGTCTGGCATAGTCCGCGCTAAACGTGACTTGGGCAACTTGGTCCACGATCTTCGGCGCGCCGTGGGCGAGGAAGCTCACTTTCCCGTCGTCTATCGATGTCTTGGCCCGGATCGACATGGTGCCGCAAAAGATGACCTTGTCGGCCTTCTGGACGATGTCGATGAATCCTCCGACTCCAATGATCTTGGAACCGATCTTGCTGACGTTGACATTGCCGGCGCGGTCGATCTGCAAAAAGCCCAGAAAGGTCTGGTCCACCCCGCGCCCGTGGTAGAAGTCGAACATGTGCCCGGTCTCTAGGATGGCGTCCGGATTGTAGACGGCGCCAAAGTCTAGTCCGCCGGCCGGCACGCCCCCGAATTGACCGTGCTCGATGGTTGCGGTCACTTGGTCGGCAATGCCCTGTTCGCGGGCGACCGCGATGACTCCGTCCGGTATGCCAAACCCTACATTAAGTACAGCGCCCGGGGTAAGCTCGGCGGCGGCGCGGCGCGCGATCACCTTGCGGGGGCCGAACGGCAGCTCGGGAAAGCCGTTCTCCGGCATGCGCGTCTCGCCGCAGTAGGACGGGTCGAACTCGGTCTGGTAGGTCTGCCCGTGGCCTTCGTCCACGACCAGCGCGTCGACGAAGCAGGCTGGGACGCAGACATTGCGCGGGTCGAGCGCGCCCGCGGGCACGATCCGCCGGACGACCGCGATCGTGGTCCCGCCCGAAGCTCTGGCCGCCTGGGCCAAGGCGCAGTTGTGCCACAGCCCGGCCTCCTGGCGCATCGATAGGTTTCCGTGCTCGTCCGCCTCCCAGGCTTGGATCAGGGCCACATCCACCGGGATCGTCTTGTAAAACAGCCACGGCTTGCCGTCGATTTCGGTGTATTCGACCAGGGTCTCGGTCGCCTTGGCGTTTAGCTGCCCTCCTTCGAGCCTTGGATCGACGAATGTGTCCAGCCCAGCGTGCGAGTACCAGCCGGGGCTTCCCGCCGCGGCGCAATGGAACAGCTGCACCATGACTCCGGCTGGCAAGCAATAGGCGGCGAAGCGATTCTCCGCCGCAAGCTGCGCCATCGCCGGGGCCATCGACCAGTGGCCGCCGATCACGCGCCGGTACATTCCGGGTTCGGCCATCTGTTGCAAGCCCTTGGCTTGCTGGTCTCCCACGCCGAACGGGTGCAGTAGAGTCAGGTCGGTTGGGAGGCCCGTTGTGCGGTGACGCTCGCCCAATTCGCGCAGCAGTATGTCAGGAATCGCGTGTCCGGCACCCGAGCCGCCAATGGCGACCGAGGCGCTGGAGGGGATACGGCCGACCGCGTTGGCTGCGGATTCGACCGGCTTCACTTGGGACGAGCGGCCTGTACGCATCGGTCTAGCGGCTAGCGGTCACACTCGGGCGGCCCGCCGACATGGCAGCCGGCCCGGTCGCATCGGAGGGCGATCCGTCCCATCGTAGCTGCAAAGCAAGTTCGGTCCCGGTCTGCGGAGCGGGGGCGCTTGCAGGAGCGTTGCATCCCGTGGAGATGCAGCTCAGGCGGGCTTTCGAGCCACCAGTTGGTGCACCCGGGCATGGCCGACAATGACCGTCGGGTCGCGGTCGACCTTGCGCATGTCGGAGAGGCACTTGTCCACTTCGGCAGGCGACGAACAGGTATTCAGCAGAGACGGCCTGGCCTCGGCGAAGGACCAAGTCCAATAGCCCTTTTCCTTGCCGCCTAGGAAATGGCGCTGGTAGGCGTCGGCTCGCTGCACCTCCAAGCCGATAGAGAGCGCGTTCAGGGCCAGTTTGGTGCCGAAGCGGAAGTCGAGCGCAAGGGAATCGGCCAGTTGGAGGATTCGCTTGACCGCTTCCTCGTAGGCGGATGACGGCGGTTCGGCGTAGATCGTCTTGAGGTCGGGCTCCTCGCACACAAGAACACCGCCCGACCTGAGGCAGGCAGCCATCGTGCGCATGGCGGCTACCGGGCGGCTGAGGTGTGACAGCAGGAAGCGGCAGTATGCAAAGTCGAAGGCACCCTCGGGCAGGTCGCTCTCGTAGATGCTGCCCTGCCGGAATTCGACCCGCTCGATGCCCGCTTCACGGGCCAGCCGGGAAGCTTCGGACACATGGTCATGGCTGAGATCGACGCCGGTAGTCCGCGCACCCCGAGTCGCGGCCCAGCGGGAAACGCAGCCTAGGCCGCAGCCGAATTCGACGAACGTCTTTCCGGGGCACAGCCCGGCGTCGAGCAAGAGCCTGCGGCTGGACGGATCATGGAGGGCGCACAGCAGCCGCAGGCGCTCGTGGCCGTCTCGCCCTGAAGAGAGGATGTAATTGTCGCCGGACCGCTCCGTCACGGCCATACGACGTCCAGTAGGGCCGCCAAGCGGACCGCGGACTTGGCCAAGCGTTCGATCACGATCTGCGTGGCTGCCTGCAGCGCCTCGCCGTCGAGCACAGTCCTGTCTTCTGCGCTGACTGCTGGGTATACCTTGCTCGCAGCAATCTGATGGTTCTCCCACGTCCAATCCCGCAACGTGCCGCGAGTCCACGCATCTCTGTACGCAGAGCGAATATGCTGCCGTACTTGCTGCAATACGTCCTCTTCGGACCCCATGCTGGCAAGCAGTCCCCGTTCCCACGCCTCGTGCAGCGTCATCTCGTTGCCATCGAGCACAACCGCACTTTCATCCTTGCTGTCACTCGGCGGATAGCCGCTCAACAGCGGCTGGTGCAAGTCGCCGGTCAGGTTGACGAGCATCTTGAAAGCGTCCCGAGCCTCTTCCCTGGGCCTTATGGCGAGGCGCACGATCCCGATGCAGTCGCGGACCTTGACCGTGATGCAGTCGCCGACCGGGCAGTCACGCGCCAGGTCGACGCCCTCCGCTCCCTTTGGAATCGTGATGGAATGCCAAGCCTCCGTCTCAGGGCGTTCCTGGAGGATCTCGTCGGCCCAGGTGGCGACATCTACCAAGCGGACGTCCGCCCCGAGCAGATATCCGACACGTCTCTTGGCGTTGTCGCTGAGGTAGTCCTCCGCAGCGAGCGCGACGATACGGTGGCCTTGCTCGCTCCAAGCGAGGGCGGAAGCAGAGGTTGCGAGCAATACTGAGACCAGTAGTACGGGCCTCCGTAGAGCAAGATGAGACATGCTTGTAGGATAGAGCCTGCGGCAAGACGAGCCGCAGTGCGCCGGAGGGCGCCAGGGTCCTCTCAAGAGCCTCCATGACGGCCGCAGACATCGCTGCGTTGGTGCAGGGCGAACTTGTAGGTTGCGCGACTGTCGAGATCCGTTCCGGGCAGACGCTGGAAAAGGCGGGCCCGGACCAGCTTGCGTTCTGGCAGCGCAAGCACGAGACCGAGCTGTTGCCCCCCTCCAATGCGGGCTGTGTCGTCGTCGATCCGGAGACACCGGCGGAAAGCCGAACCATCATTCGGGTAAGGGATCCGCGCCGGGCGTTCGCACGCGCGCTCCGGGCGATCATCGGGACCGACCAAGTTGAGTCTGGGATCGATCCGTCGGCGTCAGTGGACGCTGCCGCAACGCTGGGTGCCGGAGTGGCGGTCGGGCCGCTAGCGGTCGTGGAACGCGGCGCTTCGATCGGAGAGGGCTGCGTGATCGGTGCGCACGCGTACGTGGGTCCGGGCGCGGTCTTGGGACGGGACTGTCACCTGCATTCCGGGGCCAGGGTCCACGGCATTTCGCGCTTGGGGGATCGGGTGGTCGTGCACAGCGGGGCGGTCGTCGGTTCGGACGGTTTCGGATTGGTGTTCGAGGACGATCACTACGAGAAGTTCCCGCAGGTAGGTGGCGTCGAGATTGGCGACGACGTGGAGATCGGAGCGAACTCGTGCGTGGACCGGGGCGCGCTGGACGACACTCGTATCGGCGCGGGGACGAAACTGGACAACTTAGTTCACATCGGCCACAACTGCCAGATCGGCCGCCATGTAGTGATGGCCGCACAGGTCGGGCTCTCCGGCGGCGTGGTGGTCGAGGACTACGCCGTTCTGGCCGGGCAAGTGGGGATCGGTGACCGGGCCCGCGTGGGCGCCCGGGTGCAGCTTGGGGGCCAGGCGGGTCTGTTGCCGGACAAGCAATTGGAGGCAGGAGGATCGTATTGGGGCACGCCGGCGCGGCCGCTTAAGGAGCAACTTGTGCGCCAGGCGTTGGCCAACCGCCTGCCAGAGTTATTCAAGGAACTCAAGCGGCTGCGGGCGAGGGTCGAGGAGCTCGAAGCATCGTGAGGAGCGTCGTGATCGGAGGCAACAGCCGCGAAGTGGGCAAGACTTCGCTCGCAGCCTCGCTGATCTCGGCCACGCGCGAGCTGCAGTGGACGGCGGTAAAGCTGACGCAGTTCGGACACGGCATCTGTTCCCGCGACGGAACGCCGTGCGACTGCGCGGTGGAGAATCCTCTGTGCCCCTACGAGATCACGTCCGAGACAGGCGAGCCGGCGGACACTGACTCGGCCAGGATGCTCGCCGCCGGCGCGGTGACGGCGCTGTGGGTGCGAGTGGCGATGGGTCAACTGGCGGTCGCCATGCCCGCGATCCGCGAAGCCCTGTCCGGGGCCGGAAATGTGCTGTTCGAATCGAACAGCATCGTCGACCACCTGCCGCCCGACGTATATCTGTCGGTCTTGAATCTCGATTTGGCCGATTGCAAGCAGAGCGCGGCGCGTCTGGCGCCGGCGGCCGATGCGTTCGTGCTCACCGGAAATCGATCTTCCCCCGAGTCGTGGGAGGGATTCGAGCCTACCTTGCTACACCGTACGCGCGTATTCGAGGCCCAGCCGCCGACGTATTGCACAGCTGAGATCGTCAGCTTCGTGCAGCAGCGCCTGCTCGAGGCGGCATCCGAGGGAACACACAAGCCATGAAGAGAATCCTGACTCTTGCAGCGATGTTTGCGTGCGTTTGCGCGGTCGCGGATGGGCGGCCGAACATCGTGTTGATCTTGGCCGATGACCTGGGCTGGAACGACGTCAGCTACCACGGCGGCGACATCCCGACTCCCAGCATCGACCGCATCGCGAGCGAAGGCGTCGAGCTCGATCGCTTTTACGCCTGCCCGGTGTGTTCGCCGACCCGCGCCGGCCTGATGACGGGACGTTACCCGATTCGCTTCGGCATGCAGAGGGCCGTGTGCCGGCCGTTTCTCGAGGTTGGTGTCCCGGCGGCGGAGGAGACCTTGCCGGAGATGCTGGCGAGGGCAGGCTACAGGCAGCGCGGCATCGCGGGGAAGTGGCACATCGGACACGCGTTCCGGAGGTTTCACCCGCTGAATCAAGGCTTTACGTCCTTCGTAGGCCACTACAACGGGAACATTGACTACTACACGCACTTCCGGGAGGGCCAACTGGACTGGCATCGAGGCTTCGAATCAAACGCTGACGAGGGATACTCCACAGATTTGATCGCAGACGAGGCGGTCAGGTTCATCGACCAGCACGCGGCTGCCGGGCCGTTCTTCCTGTACGTGCCGTTCAATGCGCCTCACACGCCGTTGCAAGTGCCGGACCAATGGCTGGAACCGTTCTCCGCGGTGGAGGACGAGAGGCGCCGAATCTACATGGCGATGGTGGCTGCGATGGATGCCGCGATCGGCCGCATCCTCGAATCTCTGGGGCGCAACGGCGTGGAAGGCGACACGCTAGTGTGGTTCGCGAGCGACAACGGTGGCCAGGCGCTGGCCGACAACAGTAACTACTCACCCCTCGGTTGGTGTCGAGGCGTGAGTTGGTGTCGGGCCATAGTCTTGTTCGAGCGTGGCGACAGCGTTGCCGGCGAGCGCGATTTGAATGGCGACCAGAGGATTGTAGCCGTGCGCTTCCATGGACTGCAGGTAGCCGGAGATGCGGGCATAGGCCTCGCCGTAGGCTAGCGTGCGAAAGCAGCCCGAGACTTTCATCTTGACTTTGGACATGCGCAGTCCGCGCTCGCCGGCGTTGTTCGTAAAGCTGACGTCGGGGTCGCTCAGGAAGCGCAGCACGGACTCTTCGTGCTGGGCGAGCCGCTCGTGCAGGTTGTGGGCATCGGATTTGGCGATTGGTCCGCGTTGGCCCTGTTTGCGGGGCGGCAGCGCGGGCAATTCCTTGCGGCCCTGGGTCAGGATGGTGCGGTAGCGCTTGCGCAGGGCCTTGCAGGCGGCTGCGCTGAGGGCCTTGCTCGGGCTGGCATTGACCAGGTGACAGGCCTGTTGCAGCAGGGCTTTCATCAGCCGCGCCCAGCGGTAGCCGTTGGACTCGACAATGAAGGTCAGTTCACGGATTAAGTGCGCCCCGCAGAGCTGGTGCCGGCAGTCGGCGTAGCTGAGGTAGGAGGCCCAGCAGTCGTGCACCAGCGTGCCGTGATAGCTGGGGATCAGGCCGATCGCCTCAATGGCGGCCTTGCCGCGCTTGGGATGCAGGAACTTCAGCGTCAGCGAGCCATCGGTGAGGATGTGCAGCCAATGGTTCTTGCGGTCCACGCGCAGGCCGGTTTCGTCGGCATGCAAGGCCGGAGCTGCCAGCAGGTGGGCGCTGGCGGCCTCTTCCCAAGCTTGCAAGGCCTGCTGCAGGCGGCGGATGTAGCCCAGGCAGGTGGCCTCGGACAAGCGCAGGCCGGAGATCGCCCGGACCAGTTCCACGACGCGCCGCAGGGAGAGCATATGGGCCACCAGCAGGTTGATGATGAACGCCTGCAGGCCGCTGCCATACTGGCGCGGGCCGGGCATGCTGGCGGGGAAGGCTGGCTTGCAGCGGGCCTGGCAGTCGGGGCATTGCTTGACCTCGGCGGTGACGCGCTGCTCGACCACCTGAAACACGATGTCGTACAGCACGCGGCGTTCGCGCTCGGTCGGAGCGACATCCGACAGATCGGCGCCACAGCTGTCACAGGCCGCCACGGTGAGCGTTTCCTCGGTGGTGACTCGCTGCAGGGTGGAGCAGCTGCGGTCTTCGGCCGGATTTGGCTTGCGGCCCGACTTGGCGCGCCGCGCGGTTTCGTCCTCGGCCTCCATCTGCGAGGGCGGGATGGAGGAGTTGCGGCTGGTTTTGCGGGTGGTCTTTTCCAGCAAGACCGTCAGCAGCAGTGTCAGCAAGGGCATCAGCGCCTGTAGCAGGGTGTCCAGCTCTGGCGGCACTTTGCCAGCCTTGCGGAGGGCCTCGAGCTTGTCTTGGAAGGCCTGCAGTTCGGCGCGCAGGGACTTGTCGTGGACCGTCGGCATCACTCGGCCTCGACCGCCATCAGGGCGGCCAGCACCGCCAGCCGCTCGCCCGGCGGCATGGCCGCGTAGCGCTTGGCCCAGTTGGCGGCCTTGCGCTTGATGCACTGCCGCTGCGTGCAGTTCTGGCCCGCGTAGGTGTGCCAGTGCGGGCGCCCCGGGGCGAAGTTGCACCACAGCTTCTCGGTCACCACCCCGGCCTGGTTCATCACCTGCAGCGACAGGCTGTGCCAGCCTGCCAGCGCTCGCTCGTACAGTGGCGAGGGATAGCCGGAGATCATCACCTGGCAGGGCAGGCCCTTGAGCAACGCCAGCAGTTGCTCGTGATCGGCCGGCGTGTAGTCATAGCGGTAGCGGCGCTGCGACTTGCGGGTGCTGTGCAGATAGGGCGGGTCGCAGTAGACCAGCTCGTCGCCCGCAAACGGGAACTGGGCCAGGAAGCGGTGGCAGCAGCCGTGCACCAGTTCCACTTCGTACGCACAGCGGAACGCACGGAGCGAGCGGGCGTTGCGATCAATGCCGATGTTGCGCAGCGCCGGCGGCTTGCGCTGCATGAGCGCGCCGCCGCCGAGATGGGTCTCGATATAGGTGGCATGCGGCGGCATGGCCGCGATCAGCGGCTGGCACAGACCCGAGGTCGCCTTCGATCCGTACCAAGCTCCCATCGCCGCGTGCGCTGCCGAAGGCTCCCTTAACCAGCAGCATAGGCGGCCACAACCAGATTGTCAAGCGCGCCAGCGGCTGGGCCCGCAAGCGAGCCGCTGGCCGCTCACAACGGTTCCCGCTCAGAGCCAGGACCCCGCCACGAGCAACCGTTCGAAACCGACCCGGCCCCAACCAGCGCAAGCATTGCTGCGCGTGAGCTCAGGCGACAAGACACATAGTCAAAAAAGGGCCTGAGTAGTTACCGACAACACACCGTTGCGGGCAGGGAAGGGCACCGTCTACGAGGGCGGCACTAGGGTGACGGCAGCGTTGCGGTGGCCGAACGGGATTTCCGGCGAGGGCCGCAAGGTCACCGGATTGATGAGCTATCTGGACGTGCTTCCGACATTAAGCCGGGTAGCGGGGCTCGGGGCATCCGGGGGTCCAGGCGAGCCGCTGGACGGCGAAGACGTCTTCGACTTGATCGCCGGCACCGGGCCGGAGCGTCAGAGGCGCTTCTTCTCCTACTACGAGCGGTACGGGGACGAGCAACTGGCTCTGATTGACGGCGATTGGAAGATTGTGAGGCGTGGTGCGCCGATCTTGGGCGCGAACCCGGCGGACGCCCCGCCGCCCCAGCTGCCGGCCCGGCAAAGACAGGTCCGGCCCGTGACCGTAGAGCTCTTTAACCTCAAGACAGATCCCTTCGAGAAGGTCGATCTCGCTAATCGCGAGTCCAAGCGGACTCAAGAGATGCTGGCTGCGCTGGAGGAGTTTCGGGCCCTCCGCCAAGATGGCGGCGTGCCTCCAATGACTGCGCCCACGCCCGAGGGGTGGGCGGCTCCCGAGCGGTGGAAGATGGCTGAGTGAGGTCCGCCCCCGGGCCGGGCAGTCCGCTAGTCCAGTCGGGCTTGCAGGCCTTGATTTGGTTGACGCGGCCCAAGATTGACACCCAGTGACGCGGCTGCTATCTTCAAAATGCGGGGTGGAGCAGTCTGGTAGCTCGTTGGGCTCATAACCCAAAGGTCGAGGGTTCAAATCCCTCCCCCGCAACCACGATCTCAAAGGTTACCTGTCTCTCGGGGCGCTCAAATTGTAAGCCATTGATATGTAGACACTTATAGGAATTCATTCAAACTCGCTGTTACAAGACCTCTCATACATCAGCAGGTTGGTTTCGACGCTAGACATGTAGCAATCCAAGAGATCCTCGGGACCCCAGAGACCGGGAGTGATCAGGCAAGGCACGTCGGTTGCCATTCTATAGAGATGCATTCGCGGAATGTTGAGACGTCGCGGTCGGTTCGATGTATCTGGAACTATCGATTCCTAGTGGGCGAAGGGTCACCCACACTGTTCCACCTTGAACACCAGGCCTTCAAATGGGAGATCAAGGAGACGGCGTTAGATCGGAAATCGTGGGCTCAGTGCCCTAGCCGAACTGAATATGCGGATGTCCGGCACCAATTGCAACTTGAGCTGTCACGGCACTCAGGACAGCCCAGGGTGTCGGTTGCCTACTTACTGCGTTCCACGGTGCCTTTGTTGGCTTCTATAGCGTCTTTGCGGCGCTTCTGCGCCTCTTGGAGTTGACCTCTTCGTATATAAAGCTCATATAGAATATCTTTCACGAGCATTAACAATACGTCAGCTCGCATGGAATCTACAGGAGGAAGATGTGGGTGTGCTCCATCATGACCATCAATGATGATCTGTTTCAAAACACTAAAGATCTCGTCATTCAGCTGAGCGATATCCTTCAACTCTGTGATCTGTTTGACTATCTTGTCGGTCCCGGATGTGCCTAGGTCTGTACATGCAGATTGGATTGTTCTCCGACACATTGCAGCAAATCCGTTGTACGCCTGAATCGAGTAGCACTCTAGCGCTTCTCTAAAGTTGACTGCTACCTTACTTGGAATATGTTGAAAATCAAATGGTTCAATAGCTTGATTGATCATTCTGAATGTAGATTCGTCAATATTGAGCCGTCCGTTAAGAATTCTTGCCATGAAGCTGACAAAAACGGGACCATGACACGCGTCGCAAGAGTAGACGACACCGACTCTTTCTAAGTTGAACCTGGCAGCGATCTCGAATCTTGGGAAAGAAACTGCAGAAATGTTTGATTTCGTTCCACAATTAGGGCAGGTTATTGTATAGAACTTATCCCTTACACGGGAAAAATCGTTATCGTGTGGGATGAATATCATGGATGTTTGTGGTCTTCCTGTGCCAAGTGTTTGTCTTGAGGCATGCTTGCTAGTTTTGATCAGTTTCGTTGGGAAACGACCGAGTTTTCCGCGGACTCTCCCGTTCAGATGGGCCGTAGTCAACTCCGGTTAAGCTCGACCGCTCCAAGGTTTGAACGGGAATTCGAAGCCAGCGCACGGCTCACAAACATTGTAACTGCTGTGGAGGGTCCATGTCGACGAGATATGCCCAGAAGTTGTGTATGCCGAGTTCAGGCAGCGCGTTTGACCACTTGAATTCCGTCCTTGAATTCTACCCCTTCGATCACCTTGGGCAAGCTCTCCGTCCCGTTTAGCCTGCGCCATCTGCCCTGCGCCGACAGCACGAGGCGGTACACCATCGCGAACGCCGTCTTGCGGCTCAGGCAGCCCCGCGTCTTCACCGTCCGCAGCCGCACCGTTGCGAACACGCTCTCGATCGGGTTCGTCGTCCGCAAGTGCCGCCAGTGCTCGGCCGGGAAGTCGTAGAACGCCAGCAGTTCCTCGCGATCCTTGGCCAGGCACTCCGCTGCCCGCGGGTACTTCGCCTCCCACGCCTTCTGGAAATGCCTGAACGCCGCCTCCGCCTCCTGCTTCGTCGCCGCCATCCAGATCGCCTGCAGGGCGGCCTTCGCCTTCCGCTGCCCGCCTTTCGGCAGCTTGTCCAGCACATTGCGCGTCTTGTGCACCCAGCAACGCTGCGCCCGCGTCTGTGGGTACACCTTCCGCAAGGCCTTCCAGAACCCCAGCGCGCCGTCCCCGATCGCCAGTTCCGGCCCCGTCTCCAGGCCCCGCCGCTGTAGATCCAGCAGCAGTTCCAGCCAGCTCTGCTCGCTCTCCCGGTAGCCGTCCGTCAGCGCCACCAGCTGCTTGCGACCCTGCGCATCCGCCCCGATCACCACCAGCAAGCACTGCTTCTCCTCCTCCAGCCGGGCCTGGCAGTAGATCCCGTCGATCCACAGATAGACGAAGCGCTGGCCGCGCAGGTCGCGCTGGCTCCACTCCTGGTATTCCTGCGTCCACACCTGCTTCAGCCGGCTGATCGTGCTCGAGGACAGCCCGCGCGCCTGCGGGCCCACCAGCGCTTCCAGGGCCTCGCCGAAATCCCCCGTCGAGATCCCCTTCAGGTGCAGCCAGGGCAGCAGTTCGTCCATCGCCGCCGTGCGGCGCAGGTAGGGCGGCAGCAGCGTCGAGCGGAACTGGATCGGACCGCCCGGCCCGTGCGGCTCCCGGTCCCGGGCGCGCGGCACCTGCACCTGCAGCGCACCGATCCCGGTTTGCAACTCGCGCTGCGGCAGATGGCCGTTGCGCACAATGCGCTGTCGTCCCTGGCTGTCCTTGAGCGCTTCGTAGCTGGCCACGTGGGCCGCGATCTCCGCTTCCAGGGCCTGCAACAGCAGCGCTTGCGCGCCGTTGCGGAGCAGCTCCGCGACCACCTCCCCGGGCGACGGCACCGCCGCCAGCTCGACGACCTTGCCGCCCGCGGGCGGCCTCTGCTCGTTGTCTCTTGTACTCTTGTTCATGGCGTATCTCTCCTCCTTTACCGGAAACACCTTCAACGACTATCGTCGCTGAGATACGCCACCCTCCTTCAGCTCATACACAACTTTCGGGCATTGCTCCATGTCGACCTCAGCAGACCACTCGCGGAACCCAAAGGGCGACCACTAGTTTCCGCCGGGAGTGTTTTTCCTGAAGGGGTTATATGGATAGCTTGACGTTGCCGATGGCATCGACCTCTTTGAGGCCGACCCGGTGGGCGGCCATGACGGTTGCGATATCGACCTTTTTGAGGTGCATGCAGATGCGTCCGCAGCGGCTTGCCACAAGCTCCTTGTCGTGGAACGGGCAGGCCAACCCCGGCGGGACTTGACAAGCCTTGGCGGAGAGCCTGTAGCGTTCGCCAAGGCACTGCATCGCGAAGACTTGCTGGGACCGCTTGGTGTTGAATTCCCGTACGGATGCGTCGAAGCGGCCTTTCTGCTACAGAAGGTTGCGGCGCGTTAAAGCAGCAAACCTGATTCGTGTGAAAGGCGTTCCGCACGTCGTCGGCCTGCCGGAGGTAGTGTCTTGCAGGTGGCGCACATGATGCTGGATGGCGGCTCTGAGCAGCCCCGGGGCAGAGGGCGGGTCCCGCGTTAGACGCAACGCTTCATCGGTCCCAACCTCGACCGCGCGGCGGTGTTGGCCGACCCAGGTGCCTCCATCGCCTAGCAGGCCGCTCCGCAAAGTAGCCGCTGGCCGGATCATTCGTCCCGTTGGCGGGAAATCCGCTCGGCCGGTTGGGTTTCACAGGGTATCGTAATAGGAAGGTGCGACAGCTGTCGGTACGCTTGATCGAGCGGCGGGACGGAATCGGCGTGGCTATCGATCGCGCCGGGATGGCGCTGTCCGTGTGCTGCGGGCTGCACTGCATCGCCACGCCGCTGTTGCTTGGAGCGGCGGTGGGCTTGCCTCTCGGCTGGCTGCTCAATGAGTCGACGGAAGCGCTGCTGCTGACCGCCGCGGTCGGGACAGCCGCTCTGAGCCTCGGACCCAGCTACTGGCGACGGCATCGCCGCAAGCGTTGTCTCGGCCTGTTCGCGACTGGTGTGATCATGCTCGCCCTAGCCAAGCTCGGGCCCGTGAGCGAGGCATTCGAGCCGCTGACGGTCGCCTCCGGAGCTGTATTGATCGCTACGGCGCACCTTGTCAACCTTCGTCTTTGCCGCCAGTGTGCGCTTTGCGAGGCCGAGGAGCCTGCCGCATGATGCTTCGATTGCTCCTGCTGCTGCTGGCTCTGGGGCTGGGGCAGATCGCCTACACGCAAATCCATTGCAGCTTTGAGCCGCCGGATTGCGAGGAAGGCGCGTGCGAGCTCTGCCACTTGGCCGATATCTCGCCGCTGGCCTCGGGTTCCGCCGTGCTGCGCTCGCCGCCGCCCACTCCGCGCGCCGCCGTAGCGCCGAACCGAGGGCCGACCGTCCAGGCGTTCTCGAGGCGCTATCGCGGCCGCGCCCCTCCCCTCTAAAACTCGTCTAGTTGCTTTATCCGGCTCCGCGATTGCGCGAGCCGGTCGGTAGGTTTGTATGCGAGTGATAGGGGAGACTTCCAATGAAACGAATACTCTGCGCCGTCGTATCGGCGCTGTTCGCGGTATCCGCGGTCCACGGCCAGGACACCGCCGCTATAGAGGGGCAAGTGCTGCTGCTGCAGACGGGCGCGCCCATCGGCGGGGCGACCGTCAATCTCTTGGAAACCGGGGCTTCGACGATCGCCGATGAACAAGGGCGATTCCAGTTCGAGGGGCTACGGCCGGGCCGCTACCATCTCCACGCTCACATCGAAAGCGCCTTGCAGGGCGTCTCCGAAGCCATCGAGGTCACTCCCGAAGGCGCGGATGGGGTGAAGTTGCTGCTGTCGTTCGCGACGGAGCAGACGCAAATCACCGTCAGTGCGGCGGGGCGGCCCGAGTCCGCGTTTGAGTCCTTCCAATCGACGCACACGAAAACCTCGCTCGACCTGGCTCGCGCTGAGAACATCGCCGCCGGCCTGGGCGAAGTGCTCGGCAATGAACCAGGCACGGGAATCGCCCAACGGGGGTTCGGGCCGGGCTCGTCACGCCCGATCATTCGCGGCTTCGACGGCGACCGGGTTCTGATCATGGCCGACGGGCTGCGGACGGGTTCCATCTCGTCCAATTCCGGCGACCACGCCGAGACCTTCAACCCGCTGTCCTTTGACAGGCTCGAAGTGGTGAAAGGCCCCGCCACCCTGCTCTACGGCAGCAACGCCATGGGAGGGGTCGTGAACGCTGTCAGCAGTCATGCGGGCTTCGTCTCGCATCCGGACGGCATGCAGGGCTACCTACAAGGCTCTGCGGGGACTGGCAACGCCCTAGCCGGAGGGGCGGCCGGCTTCGATTACGCCAACGGCGGCTGGCGGTTATGGGGCGGTACGAATGGCATTCGCAGCGGAGACTACGCGACACCCTTGGGCAATGTCGAGAATTCCCGAACCCAGTTCACCAACGGCTATGGCGGCGCTGGCTGGTTTGGCGAGCGAGCCTTCGTCAGCGTTGGCGTTCGCGCTAACGACTCCAGCTACGGAGTTCCCTTCGCCGACGAGTTCCACGCCCATGACCATCACGGAGAAGAAGAACACCACGATGATCACGATGATGAGGACGAAGAAGAACACCACGACGAAGAGGAAGAGGGCGACGAGCACGACGAGGAGCTTCGCATCGATCTCGCCATGCGTCAAATCGCCTATCAGGTCAACTGGGGGGTGCGAGATCTCGGCCCTGCGTTCGAGCGCTTCGTGATGAAGGTGGGCTACGCGACCTACAAACACGAGGAGATCGAATTCGAAGGCGATCAACGCCGGATCGGCACGCGATTCGACAACGATCAAATCGTCTATCGGGGCGTTTTCGAACAGAACAGACGCGGACCGTTGACGGGCCGCTTCGGGTTCTGGGGCATGGAGCGCGACTACTCAGCGGAGGGCGAGGAAGCGCTCTCGCCGCCGATCGATCAGCAGTCGTTCGCCCTGTTCGCGCTCGAAGAGGTCGACTTTGAGCGGGTCAAGCTTCAGTTCGGCGGCCGCTTGGAGACCTCCCGCTACAATCCGGCGTTCGCCGAGCGCGGCCACGGCCACGGCGAAGAACATCACGAAGAAGAAGGCGAAGAACACCACGATGACGAGGAGGAAGGAGAGCACCACGACGAGGATGAAGAGCACGACGAGCACGGGGAAGAGTACGCGGACGCGGTCCCCCGCCGCTTCACGGGCGTTTCGGCGGCTGTCGGCTTGCATGCCGACCTATGGCGGGGCGGAGCTTTCGTCGCCAACTATTCCCACTCCTACCGCGCCCCGGCGCTCGAGGAGCTCTACAACGTCGGGCCGCACGTCGGCACGTTGATCTTCGAGGTGGGCGATCCCAGCCTCGGTGCCGAGCGCGGCAATGGCGTCGACCTGGCAGTGAGGCAGCAAGCTGGACGAGTCGAGGGCGAGGTCAACTTCTTCTTCTACGATTTCAGCAACTTCGTCTTCCCGTTCGCCACGGGCGAGGAGGAAGACGGTCTGCCGGTGGTCCACTTCGAGCAGCGCGACAGCCGCTTCAGCGGAGCCGAAACCCGGCTCGGCATCGGCTTGAGTCAAGACTTGCGGCTCAATCTCGGGATGGATTTCGTGGACGCGAAAACGAAGCTCTCGGGCACTCCGCTGCCACGCATCCCGCCGCTGCGGGGCCGCGTCGGGTTCGAGTACCGACGCAAAGGCTTCAGCATTCGGCCCGAACTCGTGCTGGCGGACCGGCAGAACCGGACGTTCGATCTGGAGACGCCGACGGCCGGATACGCGGTTCTCGACCTGCGAGCGTCGTACACGATCCCAAAGGGCAATGCCATTCACCAGTTCTCGGCCAACGTGTTCAACATCGGCGACCGGCTCTATCGCAACCACTCGTCGTTCATCAAGGACCTCGCCCCGGAGATCGGGCGCGGCGTCCGTTTCAGCTACATCGTGCGCTTCTTCTAGTGTTGTGTCGGGCGCTCGACGCCGTGGTGGCGAAACCCGCGTCCCGACTGCCGCAGGTGGTCGGGGCGCTCGAGGCGACGGTCGGGCTCGACCGCGCGATGGCGAGTTACGCGCCGGCGGACGGAAGACGGTTCAGGTGAGGCGATGACGACAGGAGCCCGTTCATTCGACGTTGTGGTCGTCGGCGCCGGTGCCGCCGGTGTTGGCTTCGGTGCGACGCTACGCGACCTCGGAATCGACAACTTCGTGATCCTCGAACGCTCCGCTATCGGTGCCTCATTCCTGCGTTGGCCCCGGCAAATGCGGTTCATCACGCCGTCGTTCAACAGCACCCAGTTCGGCACGCTCGACCTCAACTCCGTCTGTCTTTACACCTCGCCGGCCTACTCAATCGGCGTCGAGCACCCCACGGGGGAGGAGTACGCCGGCTATCTGCGAGGGGTCGCGAAACACTTCGACTTGCCGGTGGCGACCGGGATCGACGTTCTCTCGGTCACGAGGAACCCTCGGCTCAAGAAGTTCCGGGTGAAGACGAACCGCGGCGACATCCGCGCGCGGTTCGTGGTCTGGGCGGGCGGCGAAATGCAGTACCCGAGGACCAACGGCATCCGCGGCGCCGAGCTTTGCCTGCACAGTTCCAAGGTGATCTCGTGGGACGATCTCAGCGGCGACGAGAGATGCATCATCGGCGGCTCCGAGAGCGGCATCGACGCCGCCGTCGGGCTGGCCGCCGCAGGTCGACGAGCCGTCGTCTTCGACGGCGGCGAGCCGTGGAAGCGAAAAAGCTCGGACCCCAGCGAGCTCTTGTCGCCCTTTACGAAGGCACGTCTGAATTCGGCTATGGACTCCGGCCGGGTGACGCTGCGCGGCGGCTGTACGGTCATCGGCGTACAACGCAACGAGAACGGCTATCAGTTGGCACTCCAGGACGGCGAGGTCGTCGACTGCGCCGAGAAGCCGATCCTAGCCTCCGGATTCGTCGGTTCGGCAAGGCTCGTGCGCTCGTTGTTCGAGTGGAAAGAGGACAGTTTTCCGCTGCTGACGGAAAACGACGAGTCTACCGTGGCGAAAGGGCTCTTCTTGGTCGGGCCGCAGGTGCGCCAAGGCGATCTCATCTTCTGTTTCATCTACAAGTTCCGCCAGCGCTTCGCCGTGGTGGCCAACCAAATTGCCCGCCGCCTGCGGGTGAGCACGGAGCCGCTGGAAGAGTATCGCCGCAACGGAATGTACCTCGACGATCTATCGTGCTGCCACGACGAATGCGCATGTTGAAGAGGCCGTGAAATGCTCCCGACGCCAAGTCGAACTGTGGTTCTGTTCGGTAAGGAAAACGTCGGCAAGACGCAACTGGCCGCATCGCTGGCGGGTGCGCCCATCGCTGCCTCGAACTTCCGAGGCGCCACCGTCGGCTGCGATTCCTACCGATTGGACGACTGGGAGCTGATCGACACGCCCGGGCTGCTGCGAAGCTCCGACGTTGACACAACCCAACTAGCCTTGGAGCGGATGCGCGGCGATGATACCGTCCTACTGGTTGCCCAAGGAACCGCACTGGACGCGGATTTGGCCGACCTGCTGCCGCTCGCAGCAGGTAGACCCGGCGCACTGGTCGTGACCCTTCGGGACCGACTCTCCCGGCAGGAGGTGGAGCCGCGGCTGGGAGAGCTAGCGCTCCGGACGGGTTTGCCTGTGGTCGCGGTGGACGCTCGACGGCTGGACGCTGACGATCGTCGAAGGCTGATGCAGGCACTGGAAGCGCCCAGCCCGGTCCCCGCCGAAGCCGGATTGAACTTCGGCGACCTGACCGTCCGTCCGCGTCCTCTTTTCTTCGAGCGCTCCTCCCTCGGGCCCCTCTGGCCGCTGCTGCTCTTGCTAGTGCCCGCCTGTGTCGCGGTGGGTGCCGCCAACCGTCTCGCGGATCGGATCGATCCTTGGGTCGGCGCCCTGACCGGGCCGCTGGCCGGATTGCTGGCAAGCTGGCCGCAGCCGCTTGCGGCGATCCTCGCCGGCGACTACGGCTTTGTCACGATGGGGCCGCTGCTGTTGGTGTGGGCAACTCCGGTTGTCGTGCTCCATGCGCTGCTAATGGCTGCGTACAAAGCGAGCGGCCTGCTCGATCGCCTGACAAACGCCATGAATCCGTGGCTCCAGCCGTTCGGCATGACCGGCCGCGAGTTGGCGCGGGTCGTGATGGGTTTCGGCTGCAACGTGCCCGCCGTCATCAGCGCACGCTCCTCGTCGGCTTGCTCGCGCGGCGTATGCGTCTCGGCCATTGCTTTCGGTTCCGCCTGTTCGTATCAGTTGGGGGCGACGGTGGCCGTCTTCGCCGCCGCGGGACGACCCGAATTGGTCGTACCCTACCTGCTCTATCTTGGGGCCACGACTCTCGCCTACGCCCGGCTCATCGCGCCGCAAACCGCTCGCTCTCCCTTCAATGCGCTGTTGACGCAGGGCCGGGTCTTCTTGACTTGGCCGCGCCCGAGGGCCATCTGGCTTGAGGCGCGCGGCGCCGTTCAAGAATTCTTCCGCAGGGCCTTCCCGGCATTCCTTCTGATCACGGCCGTGGCTTCTTCGTTGCATTGGCTGGGCGCGCTGCAAGCTGCGTCGACCGTCTTCGAGCCGGTGATGGCCATCTTCCGATTGCCCTCGGATGCGGCCTTGGCGGTGGTCTTGGCGAGCGTGCGCAAGGATGGCATCTTGCTGCTCGCGGAGCCGGGCGTCGCCGCAAGCCTGAGCGCCGTCCAATTGTTGACGGCCGTCTACTTGGCCGGCGTGCTGGTGCCTTGCTTGGTCACCTGCTTGACGATTGCGCGCGAGCAGGGCCGCGCGTTCGCGCTGCGGTTGGTGGGTCGGCAGGCTGTGGCGGCCACCGGGTTCAGCGCATTGCTGGCTTGGGCCGGAGCATGGTTGTGAGCACGATCTCCGGCGCTAGCCTGCGCAAGGGGCAAAATCTGCTGGACCGGCAGTGCTGGAACTGGGGCCGGGACATCGTGCATTCAGAAGGCAACCTCCTGCTCGAAGCGGGCTTTCTCAGGCGGCGGCCGCCCGAAGGAGAAGTAGGATCGAGCTGCTACACGCTCGCGCTACCCGACGGCGACAGCCTGCTGCTGTGGGGTTTCGGACTCCTGTACAGAACGCCTCGCAAGGGCAGCGTCTACCTCAACCGCTACCAGTTTCTACCCGTTTGGCTGCCGTCGGAAACGGTCCATGAGCCGATTTGGAAGCCCGATACGCTCCCGGCTGCACAGACGCCTCCATCGCCCCGCGTGCCGCTTGACTTGACCGTCGCTGCCATTCGGCGCGTCGCGGATTACGAGGAGTGGGCGCTGGAGCGCGGCGGTCTGGAGTATCGTCGCATCGTCCTGAGCCAATGGAAAGGGCATTCCAAGGGACTGCCGCCCCAGGCGGTTCCCCAGGCTTGGCGCGCACTCGCCGACGCGATCGACGGCCAACCTCATCCTGAGCCCATGGAGGAATCGAATTGAACGACCCACGCCTTCCCGTAACCGTGCTCTCCGGCTTCCTCGGCGCCGGCAAGACAACGTTGCTCAACCACGCGTTGCACAACCGCCAAGGCCGCCGCGTCGCGGTCATCGTCAACGACATGAGCGAGGTCAACGTCGATGCCCAGCTCATTCGCAACGGCGGCGCCGAGCTCAACCGCGTCGACGAGCGGTTGATCGAAATGTCCAACGGCTGCATTTGTTGCACGTTGCGTGAAGACCTGCTCGACGAAGTCGCACGCCTGGCGCGGGAAGGTCGCTTCGACTACCTGCTGATCGAATCGACCGGCATCTCCGAGCCGCTTCCCGTCGCGGCCACTTTCGCCTTATCGGACGAGCTTGGCGTTCATCTGGGCGAGCTGGCCCGATTGGACACGATGGTCACCGTCGTCGACGGCCCGGGGTTTCTTCGCGACTTCGGCTCCGGAGAAGACCTGCTCGATCGCGGGCTGGGGGTCGACGACGAAGACGACCGCACGATCGCCGAGCTCCTAGTCGACCAGGTCGAGCTCGCCAACGTCCTGGTTCTCAACAAGACCGACAAGATGAGCCGGGAAGAAGTCGCGCGGTTGACCGGGATCCTGCGCAAGCTCAACCAAACGGCGACGTTGGCCCAGACGACCTACGGGCGGATTCCGCTCGACCTGATCTTCGATACGGGCCTGTTTGATTTCGAACGCGCCGAGCAAACGGCGGGTTGGATTCAGGAAGTGCAAGGCGGCCACACGCCCGAGACCGAGGAGTACGGCATCGGCAGCTTCGTCTATAGGAGGCGGCGGCCCTTCCATCCGGCGCGGCTGGCTGCGACCTTCGAAGGTTCCTTCGAGGGCGTGCTGCGGGCGAAGGGGGTCGTCTGGCTGGCCACCCGCCATGCAGTGGCTGGCGCGCTTTCGATCGCCGGAGACTCGCTGGCCTTGGAGCCCGGAGGACACTGGTTCGCCGCGCTGGACCCAGCAGAGCTCATCGACGGCCCGGAGACCCTGGAGTGGGTCGGCCAGGTATGGGAGCCCGACCACGGCGACCGCCGTCAAGAGATCGTCTTCATCGGAATCGAGATGCCGCAAGAGGCCATCGAGGCTGTGCTGGACGGCTGTCTGCTGACTGACGCCGAGATGGCCGCCGGCGCCTCGGAGTGGGCTTCGTTGGACGACCCGCTGCCAACGTGGATAGCGGCAGAAGAAGACGAGCCGTAGACCGGCCGCTTCCCAGCAGAAATCCGCGAACAGTTTCGTAAAGCAGCGCCCGCTGCAGAGGAAACCCGCGCCGGCCCTCAGCCCCGGATCTGTATCCTCCGCGCTGACGTGGTCGGGCGGTCGACCGCGTTTCTGTCGGGGAGGGCCGGCTTCCGGCTGGACGGACCTGGTTGACGCCCGGACCCGGGTTCGTCGACGCACCTCTGACGACGACCGGCGAGGCGCTGCCGCGCGGCGAGCCTGCGTCGCAGACCCGGGAGCTTCAGGCGACGGCGGACAACGGGCCGTGATCGTCGCAGTGGTCGCCGTGCGGATGGTGTAGGTGGCCGTCGACGAGGTAGTCCACGTGGTCGCCGTGGGGCACGGCTTCGTGGCCGCAGCCCGGGCCGTGCTGGTGGGCAGCGGCGTGGGCTTGGCAGTCGTGGTTCGGAGTGCATGCGTCGGGGTTCTTCGCGCTGACGTCGATCGCATGCTCGTCGTAGTGCCCCTCGTGGGCGTGATGAAGGTGGCCGTCGTGCAAATAGTCGACGTGGCCGTCGTGTTCGACGGCAGTGTGCCCGCAGCCGGGGCCGTGGACATGCTCGTGATCTTGATGGATTACATGTGCGGACATGATCTTCACTCCTTGGACTTCCCAACAACCTGTGCTTCGCTCGCGTGAGCCAGCGCATTGAAAACCAAATCGACCACATGCTGATCCGCCAGTGCGTAAATGACGTGCTTGCCTTGACGCCGACGGCGGACCAACGAGGCCGCGCGGAGCACCTTGAGCCGCTGCGAGATCGTCGACATGCCTTCCTGTTCGTCCTCGGCTAGGTCGGACACGCACGCCGGACCCTGCGCCAACAGGGCCAGCAGACGCAAGCGAGGCGGGTCTCCGAGCGCGGCGAACAGTTCGGCCGCGCGTCCGAGGGCGGCCTCGTCGACGCTTGGCTTGCGCGTCTCGCGCCGCTGGGAATGCGGCTCTTCGCAAAGGGGCTCGGCTTGTGGATTCATTGGTTGAACGATTAATGAAATGATGATACCACCTCCGCGGTTCTGCGCGCTACTCCGCCCATCGAGTAGGGTGCGCGACATTTCCGTGAATGAGGCCCGGCACCTCTGTTCAAGCCTTTCTTGTCTGAGTGTATATAGTACACTCAGACAAAGGAGGCCCCATGCCCGATCCACTGCCCGACCTGGAAGCCCGCCGCTCCCAGATCCTGCTCGAAATCACCCAACTCGGCGACTTCCGTCCCGGCTCTGTCCACGCCACCTTCCGCCGCTGCGGCAAACCCAACTGCGTCTGTGCCCAAGACGACCATCCCGGCCACGGCCCACAGCTCCGTCTCTCCTTCAAGCGCGCCGGCAAGACCGTCCAGCAGACGCTCTCCGATCCGGCCCAGATCCACAAGGCCGAACGCGAGGTTGCCGCCTTCCGCCGCTTCCAGCAGCTCAGCGCCGAACTCGTGCAGCTCAACGAGCGCATCTGCCAGCTGCGCCCGCCTCAGGCCCAGGATCTGGAGCACCCCCCCTATGTGCCGAAAAAAAAACGCTGCGCGCCATCCAAGACGCCGTCCAGGCCGAGGTCGGCCAGCTCCTCGGCGTGATCGTCAACGCCCGCCGCAAGCTCGGGACCTTCGACCTCGAAGCTCTTGAGCAGGCCACCCGCGCGGCCCTGCAGCGGGCCGGGGCACGACTGCTGGAAACACTGCTCGAGGAGACCGAGCAGCAGGCCCAGCAGCTGCTGTGCAGCTGCGGCCGCGGCCTGCGCTGTGAGGGCCCGCGGCCCAAGCGGCTGGTCAGTCTACTCGGCACCGTGTGCCTGCAACGGCTGTACTATCACTGTCGGCCGTGCCGCCGCGGCATGGCCCCGCTCGACCACGCACTGGACATCGAGGGCACGCAGTACTCGCCGAGCGTGCGCCGCCTGCTGGCTGTAGTCGGCGGCGAAACGCCCTTTGTCCGCGCCCGGGCCTTGCTGGAGGAGTTGACAGGCCTGCAGGTGAGCGTCAAGGCGGTCGAGCGGCAGTCCCGCGCGATCGGCAGCGACTTGGCGTTGCGGGTCGAGTCGGACCGTCGGCAGGCGGACTTGCGGGGCTTCCCGCCCCAGCCGGGCGAGCCCATCGCCACGTTCTATATCGAGATGGACGGCACCGGCATCCCGGTCACGGCCGCCGCGGCGGCCGGGCGCCAGGGCAAGCAGGGCGCCACAGCACGGACCCGTGAGGTCAAGCTGGGCTGCGTCTTCACGCAGACCGAGCTGGACGCCGAGGGCCGGCCGTTGCGGGACGAGAACTCGACCACCTACACCGGCGCGATCGAGGATGCGGCAGCGTTCGGCCAGCGCCTCTACCACGAGGCCTGGCAGCGCGGCCTGCACCGTGCCGAACGCCGGGTCGTGATCGCGGATGGAGCCGCTTGGATTTGGAATTTGAGCCACATCTACTTCCCCGACGCGATCGAAATCGTAGACATCTACCACGCCCGGGAGCACCTCTGGGACTTGGGCCGCCAGCTGTTCCCGCAGGATCGCAAACAGCGCCGCCGCTGGGTGCGCCGACGCAAGAAGCAACTCGACGAAGGACGCATCGAGCACTTGGTGCAGTCCCTGCGAGGGATCCGGGCCGACACGCCCGAACTGAGCGACAAAGTGCGCGTCGAGGCAGCCTACTTCGAGGGCCATGCCCACCGCATGCGCTATGCCGACTTCCGCCGCCAGGATCTGTTCATCGGCTCCGGCGTGGTCGAGGCGAGTTGCCGTTCGGTCATCGCCGGTCGCCTGAAATGTTCGGGTATGTTCTGGACCGAAGAGGGAGCCAATGCGATCATCGCCCTCCGCTGCGCGCAACGCTCCGATCGCTTCGATGACTACTGGGAAGACCGCGCCGCGGCGTAGGTTTCACAGAATTGTCGCGCACCCCATCGAGTAAATCGCACCGACGAAAGGACCGTTTCTCCCGTTTGCAGGCCAGTGCTTGGCGGTAGTCGCTTCGCCGCCGCGCAACATGCTATTTTTGGGGCTTGTCCCTTCCGAACGCGCTTGTCATCCGTAAAACCCGAACGCAATAGAACCGCTGAGTATCGAGTCTACGGGCTGGACTGCGCGGAAGAGGTTGCCATCATTCGCAGACGGCTCGACGGAGAGCCGGGCATCGAGGAGCTTCGCTTCGACGTTGTGCGGGGCAAGTTGACCGCGGCCTACGATCCGGAAGCGCTGACGAGCGAGCGGATCGCCGAGCAGGTCTCGGAACTCGGCTTGGAATGCAGCCCGTGGGAAGGGCCGCCGCGCGAGGCACAGTTCTTCGAGCGGAGCGGGCGCGACCTGCTGACCGGCGTCAGCGGCGTGGCGCTGACGCTCGGCCTCGCCCTGCAGGCTCTGACGTCGGGCGACTGGCTGGCGGCCATCTCGCACCAGCATGAAGGCGAGTCGCTGGCCGCGCTGGTCTGCTTGCTGGTCGCGCTGGTCGGCGGTGCCGCCCTGGTGGTCCCGAAGGGAATCAAGTCCCTCGCCGCCGCCCGGCCCGACATGAACGCGCTCGTGCTCGTCTCGTTGATCGGGGCGGCCTGCTTGAGCCAGTGGGCGGAGGCGGCGACTCTGGCCTTTCTGTTCTCGCTGGCCGGCCGGCTGGAGGGCTGGAGCATGGCGCGTGCCCGGCGCGAGGTCGGCGGCTTGATGTCGGTCGCGCCCCAGCAGGCCTCGGTCATCCACGGCGACCACGAGCATCGGGTCGCAGCCGCTTCGGTCGCGGTCGGCGCTCTCATCCGCGTACGGCCAGGCGAGCACGTTCCCTGCGACGGGGAGGTCGAGAATGGAATCTCCGGAGTCAATGAGTCGATGCTCACCGGCGAGTCCGTGCCGACGATGAAGCGGCCTGGAGACACGGTCTACGCTGGCACCTTCAACAGCGACGGAGTGCTGGACATCCGCACGACACGCGCGGCTGACGACACGCGGCTGGCGCGCATTCTGCGGATGCTCGAGGAAAGCCAGCACCGCCGGGCACCCTCGGAGCAATTCGTCGACCGATTCGCGCGCTATTACACGCCGACGATGTTTCTGGTGGCCGTGGGAGTTGCGGCGGGCCCGCCGCTGTTGGCAGGCGAACCGTTCTCGCCCTGGTTCTACCGGGGCATGTTGACACTGCTGATCTCCTGTCCCTGCGCCTTGGTCATCTCGACGCCGGTGGCGATCGCGGCGGCAGTCGCCAAGGCCGCCCGGCGCGGGCTGCTGATCAAGGGAGGGGCTTTTCTCGAGGAAGCCGCGCGCATCCGCGCGGTCGCCTTCGACAAGACGGGCGTGCTCACGGCCGGAGAGCCGCAGGTTGAGGAGATCGTGCCTCTCCACGGAAGAGAGCTGAGCGACATCCTAGGCCGGCTGGCGGCGCTTGAGCGATACAGCGAACACCCCCTCGCTCGCGCGATCGTCGCCCACGCCGCCGAGCGCGGGATTCTGCCGCCACCGGCCGAGGAGTTCCGCATCGAGCGCGGAATGGGCGCTTCGGCCGTCGTTGGCGGCGCGCGTTTCTGGGCCGGGAACTCGCGCATGCTGGGGCTCGCGGAAGCGGCCGCCAATCCTGAGGCGAGGGCTCTGTTGGGCTCGGATTCCGACACGGTGGTGATCTGCGGAGAAGGGGACACTCCGTGGGCACTCGTGCGGCTCCGCGATCCGGTCCGTCCGGAAGCGAGGAGCGTGGTAGCCGAGTTGCGAGAGCTCGGGATCGCACGCACCATGATCCTCAGCGGAGATCATCGCGCCGCGGTCGAAGCCGTGCGCGAGGCGGCCGGAATCGACGAAGCGCGGGCCTCGCTACTGCCAGAAGACAAGCGCGCGGCGATCGAGGAGATAGAAGCCAGCTACGGGAGCGTGGCCATGGTTGGAGACGGTGTCAACGACGCCGAAGCGCTGGTCGCCGCCTCGCTCGGCATTGGCGTGGGAGGCACTGGTACCGACATCGCCTTGGAGTCCGCCGAGGTCGTGCTGATGTCGCCCCGCCTCGAGCTTCTGCCGGATCTCGTCCGTACCGGGCGCTTCTGCCTGCGCGTGATCCGCCAGAACGTCGCCATCGCCCTCGGCTTCAAGTTGTTGTTCCTCGTGGCGGCGGCGCAGAACATGGCGACGCTGTGGCTGGCGGTGGCCGCCGACATGGGCGCCACGCTGGTGGTGATCTTCAACGGCCTGCGTCTGCTGCACGGCTCGCGGTTCCGGACCGAGTAGCGCCCGGTGGCCGATTGACTCCGTTTCGTAGCCCGTTCAGAGCCTGAATTGGCCCGTCGGCCGGAAAATCTTGACGCTCTCGAGAACACCTCGCTACGCTCACTCCAAGACCTGCGAGGCGCGTCGGCATTCGTCATGCTCCAAGCGATCGGTTTATCGAAGTCCTACAACGGTGTCCGCGCCTTGGACTCCCTGGACCTGCTCATCGAGCCGGGCCAGATCTTTTGCCTGCTCGGCGCGAACGGAGCGGGCAAGACGACCACGATCAATCTGTTCCTGAACTTCATCGAGGCTTCGGAGGGGCAGGCGCTGGTGGACGGAATGAACGTCGCCGAGCATTCGCTCGAGACCAAGAAGCGCCTCGCCTACATTCCAGAGCAGGTCATGCTCTACCGCAATCTGTCCGGTCTCGAGAACGTCGAGTATTTCACCGCGCTCGCGGGGCAAGAAAGGCCCTCGCGGGATGAGCTCCGGCAGTTGCTGATTGGGTCGGGGCTGTCTCCGGGGGAGACCGAGCAGCGCGTCTCGGGCTACAGCAAGGGCATGCGCCAAAAGGTCGGCATCGCCATCGCAGTCGCCAAGCAAGCCAGGGCGCTACTCTTGGACGAGCCGACCTCGGGGCTTGACCCCAAGGCGTCGAACGAGTTCTCCGAGTTGCTCGAGCGGCTGCGGGGCGAAGGCGTGGCGGTCCTGATGGCCACGCACGACCTGTTCCGCGCCAAAGAGACTGGCACGCACATCGGAATCATGAAGCAAGGCCGCCTTGTCGAGCGCCTTGCCGCCGAAGAGATCGGCCACGCCGATCTCGAGCGCGTCTACTTGGAACACATGCGCGGATAGGGGAGGGCCACTCATGCTGCTTCGCATCGCTCGCAAGGAATTCATCGAAATGGCCCGCGACGGGCGCTTCCGGATCGCCGGAGGCATCGTGCTTGCACTCTTGCTGACCTCGCTTGGGCTGGGCTGGCAGCGTTATGGCGAGGTGACGGCGGCACATATGGCGGCCGTTGCCCAAGAGCGTGAGCTTTGGGAGTCGCAGGGGGAGAAGAACCCCCATTCAGCTGCGCACTACGGCGTCTACGCCTTCAAGCCGACTGGACGGCTAGCGTTCTTGGATCCCGGCACGGAATCCTACACCGGCGTTACGGTATGGCTCGAATCGCACAGGCAGAACCAGTTTCTCTACCGTCCGGCACGGGACGGCAACACGCTGCAGCGCTTCGGCGAGTTGACCGCCGCCGCGGTGCTGCAGTTGCTGATTCCCCTGCTGATCATTCTGCTCGCGTTCTCGACATTCGCCGGGGAACGCGAGTCGGGGACGTTACGCCAAGTGCTGAGTCTGGGCGTCAACCGGCGCGATCTCGCGCTCGGAAAGGCCTTGGGGGTCGCGGCCGCGCTGGGCTTGCTGCTCGTACCGGCGACGTTGCTCGGCTCGGCGGCGCTCGCTTCAGCGCAGGCTGACGCGGCCTCAGGCGGCCTGCTCCGCGCCTTGGGAATGGCGGGCGCCTATCTGATTTACTTGGGCTCGTTCGTCGGCGTCACGCTGGCCGTCTCGGCGCGGGCGCGCTCCGCTCGCTTCGCCTTGATCACTCTGCTCGCGTTTTGGGTGTTTGTCTGCCTGATGGCGCCGCGGGCCGCTACGGATCTTGCCAGGAGGCTTCATCCCACGCCTTCGGCGCAGGAGTTCGCTGCCGCGCTGGCGGCAGACAAGGAGGTCGGTATCCAGGGCGTGGATTATGACGACTACCTGGAACGCCGCAGGACAGAGTTGCTCGCCGAGCACAATGCTGAGCGCATCGAGGATCTGCCGATCAACTACAACGGATGGCGCCTCCAAGTCAGCGAAGAGTACGGAAACCAGTTCTTTGATCAGCACTACGCCCGCCTGTGGGATCAGTTCGAGGCACAGGACCGGCTGCGGCAGCAGGCTGGCTTTGCGGCGCCTCTTCTCGCCGTTCGGTCGCTTTCGATGGCGCTGGCCGGCACAGACTTCTCGCATTTCCGGCGTTTTGCCGAGCAGGCCGAGCTGTATCGCCGCGAACTGGTTGGCTTCCTGAATGCCGACTTGCGCGACAACGCCGGCCCGCGGGGCTTCGGTTACACCCAGTCGAAGGAGTTTTGGGAGCGGACACCGTCGTTCGCTTACGACGCGCCCGGTGCCGGCTGGGCCTTGTCTGGCGAGTCCGCCTCGCTGGCTGCGCTGCTGGCGTGGTTCTTGGTCGCCGCCGTCTGGGCATGGCGCGGCGCCCTCCGCCTCGAGGCCATCTAGCCATGCTCAGGCACGTCTCGCTCAACGAGTGGCGCGGCTTGGCCGCTGACCGAACCCTCTGGGCGGTCGCAGCACTGCTCGCCGCAGTGCTGTTTTTCGGCGCCTTCAACGGGGCGCGCTGGTCGGCCCTCCAAGCCGATCGGCAAGCCAAACTGATGGGCGAGCAGCAGGAGCGCATCGACGCCACGCGCGCCGAGCTGCTCAAGCCTCCCGGGGAGGCCCGGAGCCGCTTTTCCGACCCGCGCAATCCCGCTCAGGTCGGTCAGACTTTCGCCGCCTCCTACGCCGTGCTTCCCCGAGCCCCGCTGGCACCGTTGTCCGTGGGCCAGAGCGACCTGCTTCCGGGCTACTACAAAGTGACCCTCGCCACGCGGGAGGCGCTGTTCGCCGGCGATGAGCTCGAGAATCCCGCCAACCTGCTCACTGGAAGCTTCGATGTCGCATTCGTGATCGTGTTCTTGTACCCGCTCGTGATCCTGGCGCTGAGCTACAACCTGCTCTCAGGAGAGAAGGAGAACGGAACGCTCGCCCTGACGCTGTCGCAACCGGTGTCGCTGGCCCAGCTTGCGGGGGCGAAGATCGTTGTCCGTGGGGCGGTCGCCTTCGGGCTAACCTGCGCCTTCACCTTGCTGGGGGCGCTGGGCGCCGGCGTCGATCTCGGGTCGACCGGCGCGGTCGCCGCTTTGGCGGCGTTATTCGGCGTGACGGCCGTATACGGCCTGTTCTGGTTCAGCCTGGCGCTGCTCGTCAATTCGTTCGGGCGCGGCTCGGCGACCAACGCGATGGTGCTGGCCGGGGCATGGCTGACATTGGCGCTGGTGATTCCCTCCACGGTGGCACTGCTCGCCACAACGCTCTATCCCGTTCCCTCGCGCGTCGAGATGATCCAGGCCGTTCGGTTGGCAACCCGAGACGCCTCGGCCCGCGGCGCCCAGCTTCTCGGCGCCTATTTCGCCGACCACCCGGAGCTGGCCCCCGAGGGCGAGATCGATGCCGGCGACTATTATTCGCGCAAGTTCGTCATCGAGGAGGAAGTTGCCAAGCAGGTCGCCCCCGTCAGCGGTCGCTTCGAGGCCCAGATTCGCGGGCAGCAGGCGGTCGTGTCCAAGCTGCAGTATCTGTCCCCCGCTGTGTTGACACAGCAGTCGCTGAACGATCTGGCCGGGACCAGCTATGCTCGCTTCGCACATTTTCAGCGCGAAGCCGAACGTTTCGCCAGCGAGTGGAGGGCGCACTTTCTGCCCCAGGTCTTCCAGCGTGCGGAATTCACGGCCGGCGGACTCGACGAGTTGCCGCGCTTCGTCTATCAGCGGGAACCTGGCAGCATCGTTGCGAGCCGTGTAGGCGGCGCCTCGGTGCTCATTCTGCTCGTCGCAGCCGGTCTCTTCGGTTGGTCAATATTCGCATTGCGCCGCTACCCTGTCGCAGGGTGAAGTCGCCGCGATAGCTACCGCTGGGATCTGCCCTATTCATCCGTGGCCAGCTCTTCGATGATACGGGCAGCTGCCGCGACAATATCATCCGCAAGGCCGAGCGCTCCGGACGACTGATCCGAAGAAAACGCTTCGTGGGGCGTTCCGTCACCTGGTCCGACCGGATAGCGCGAGGGGACGTAGTACAAGTCCAGCTCGCGTGCTGCGGGGAGCAGCGCTGCAAGGCTCGGAATGTTTAGGTTTTCTGTAACTACTCACGCCTCGGTTGGTGTCGAGACGTGAGTTGGTGTCGGGCCATAGTGTTGTTCGAGCGTGGCGACAGCGTTGCCGGCGAGCGCAATTTGAATGGCGACCAGAGGATTGTAGCCGAGTGCTTGCATGGACTGCAGGTAGCTGGAGATGCGGGCATAGGCCTCGCCGAAGGCTAGCGTGCGAAAGCAGCCCGAGACTTTCATCTTGACCTTGGACATGCGCAGTCCGCGCTCGCCGGCGTTGTTGGTGAAGGGCACATCGGCATCGTGCAGGAAGCGCAGCACGGACTCTTCGTGCTGGGCGAGCCGCTCGTGCAGGTTGTGGGCATCGGATTTGGCGAGCGGTCCGCGTTGGCCCTGTTTGCGGGGCGGCAGCGCGGGCAATTCCTTGCGGCCCTGGGTCAGGATGGTGCGGTAGCGCTTGCGCAGGGCCTTGCAGGCGGCTGCGCTGAGGGCCTTGCCCTGGCTGGCATTGACCCTGTGGCAGGCCTGTTGCAGCAGGGCTTTCATCAGCCGCGCCCAGCGGTAGCCGTTGGACTCGACAATGAAGGTCAGTTCACGGATTAAGTGCGCGCCGCAGAGCTGGTGCCGGCAGTCGGCGTAGCTGAGGTAGGAGGCCCAGCAGTCATGCACCAGCGTGCCGCGATAGTTTGGGATCAGACCGATCGCCTCGATGGCTGCCTTGCCGCGCTTGGGATGCAGGAACTTCAGCGTCAGCGAGCCATCGGTGAGGATATGCAGCCAATGGTTCTTGCGGTCGACCCGCAGGCCGGTCTCGTCGGCATGCAAGGCCGGAGCTGCCAGCAGGTGGGCGCTGGCGGCCTCTTCCCAAGCTTGCAAGGCCTGCTGCAGGCGGCGCATGTAGCCCAGGCAGGTGGCCTCGGACAAGCGCAGGCCGGAGATCGCCCGGACCAGCTCCACGACGCGCCGCAGGGAGAGCATGTGGGCCACGAGCAGGTTGATGATGAACGCCTGCAGGCCGCTGCCATACTGGCGCGGGCCGGGCATGCTGGCGGGGAAGGCTGGCTTGCAGCGGGCCTGGCAGTCGGGGCATTGCTTGACCTCGGCGGTGACGCGCTGCTCGACCACCTGAAAGACGATGTCGTACAGCACGCGGCGTTCGCGCTCGCTCGGAGTGACATCCGACAGATCGGCGCCACAGCTGTCACAGGCCGCCACGGTGAGCGTTTCCTCGGTGGTGACTCGCTGCAGGGTGGAGCCGCTGCGGTCTTCGGCCGGATTTGGCTTGCGGCCCGACTTGGCGCGCCGCGCGGTTTCGTCCTCGGCCTGCATCTGCGAGGGCGGGATGGAGGAGTTGCGGCTGGTTTTGCGGGTGGTCTTTTCCAGCAAGACCGTCAGCAGCAGTGTGAGCAAGGGCAGCAGCATCTGGAACACGGCGTCGGCTTCGGGCGACAGCTTGCCGCTGCTGCGCAGCGCCTCGACCTGCTGCTTGGCGGCTTCCAGTTCGGCGCGCAGGGACTTGTCGTGGAGCGTCGGCATCACTCGGCCTCGACCGCCATCAGGGCGGCCAGCACCGCCAGCCGCTCGCCCGGCGGCATGGCTGCGTAGCGCCTGCCCCAGTTGGCGGCCTTGCGCTTGATGCACTGCCGCTGTGTGAAGTTCTGGCCCGCGTACGTGTGCCAGTGCGGGCGCCCCGGGGCGAAGTTGCACCACAGCTTCTCGGTCACCACCCCGGCTTGGTTCATCACCTGCAGCGACAGGCTGTGCCAGCCTTCCAGCGCTCGCTCGTATAACTCGGAAGGGTAGCCGGAGATCATCACCTGGCAGGGCAGGCGCTTGAGCAACGCCAGCAGTTGCTCGTGATCGGCCGGCGTGTAGTCATAGCGGTAGCGGCGCTGCGATTTGCGGGTGCTGTGCAGATAGGGCGGGTCGGAGTAGACCAGCTCGTCGCCCGCAAACGGGAACTGGGCCAGGAAGCGGTGGCAGCAGCCGTGCACCAGTTCCACCTCGTAGTCGCAGCGGAACGTGCGGAGCGAGCGGGCGTTGCGATCAATGCCGATGTTGCGCAGCGCCGGCGGCTTGCGCTGCATGAGCGCGCCGCCGCCGAGATGGGTCTCGATATAGGTGGCATGCGGCGGCATGGCCGCGATCAGCGGCTGGCACAGACCCGAGGTCGCCTTCGATCCGTACCAAGCTCCCATCGCCGCGCGCTGCCGAAGGCTCCCTTAACCCGAAGTTCCGGGCGATTTTGTCGCTTGATCTCGCGCTAACTCGTTGATTCCAAAGGGCCTAGATTGCTTTCCAAGCGCTTGCGGAGTGTCTATTGTTCCCATGTAATGGACTTTTGTGGTGATTGTTTGATGTTTTTATTGCTTGATTTTATGCCGTAATCTGTGATATAGTATTCCCATGTATGTGGAAGTCGTCCCCAACCGCTCCTCACCCCCAGCCATCCTCCTCCGCGAAGGCTGGCGCGAAGGCTCTAAGGTCCGTAAGCGCACCCTTGCCAATCTCTCCAGCTGGCCCCCCGCCAAGATCAACGCCCTCCGCAAGCTGCTCAAGAACCAGCCCCTCGTCAGCCTCGACCAAGCCTTCACCATCGTCAGCTCCCGCCCCCACGGCCATGTCGAACTCGTGCTGGAGGCCTGCCGCCGCCTCGGCCTGCCCAAATTGCTCGATCGTGCTTCCTCCCCCCAGCGCTCCGCCGTGCTGGCCATGATTGCCCAGCGCCTGCTCCACCCGGCCTCCAAGCTCGCCACCACCCGCCTCTGGCACGCCACCACTCTGGCCGAGGAACTCGACTTGCAGGACGCCGACGAAGACGCCCTCTACCAGGCCATGGATTGGCTGCTGCAGCGCCAGGACCGCATCGAGCAACGCCTCGCCAAGCGCCACCTGCAAGACGATGCCCAGGTGCTGTACGACGTCTCCAGCAGCTACTACGAAGGCCACAGCTGCCCCTTGATGCGCTACGGCTACAGCCGCGACGGCAAGCGCGGCCGACCGATCGTGGTCTACGGCGTGCTGGCCGACCGGCAGGGTCGCCCGCTGGCCGTGCGGGCCTATCCCGGCAACACCGCCGATCCGGCCACGGTGCCGGACCAGGTCCAGGCCCTGCGCCAGCATTTCGGCCTCCAGCGGCTGGTGCTGGTGGGCGACCGCGGCATGCTCACCGACACCCAGATCCAGACCCTGCGCGACTACCCCGGCCTGGGCTGGATCTCGGCCCTGCGCCACCACGACATCCGCCGCCTGGCCGAGCAAGGCAGCGTCCAGATGTCGCTCTTCGACGAGCGCAACCTAGCCGAGATCCACTCCCCGCTGTACCCCGACGAGCGCCTCATCGTGTGCTGCAACCCGGCCTTGGCCGAGCGCCGCCGGCACAAGCGCGAAGCGCTGCTGGAGGCCGCCGAGCAAGACCTGGCGCGCATCCAGCGCGAAGTGGCGCGGCGCACCAAGAAGCCGCTGCTGGAGGCCGCCATCGCCGAGAAGGTGGGGCGCGCCAAGCAGCGTTCCAAGGTCGCCAAGCACTTCCAGACCCAGATCGCAGACGGCAGCTTGCAGTTCTGCCGGGACGCGCACTCGATCGAGCGCGAGGCGGCCTTGGACGGCCTGTACGTGATCCGTGCCAGCCAGAGCGATCTGGCAGCGGAAGATGTGGTGCGCAGCTACAAGCAGCTAACGCGCGTCGAGAGCGCCTTCCGCTGCCTCAAGACCGTGGACTTGCAGGTGCGCCCGATCCGCCATCGCAGCGAGCAGCGCGTGCGGGCCCACCTGCTGCTGTGCCTGCTGGCGTACTACGTGGAGTGGCACCTGCGGCAAGCCTTGGCCGAGCTGCTGTTCGAAGACGAGGACTTGGCGGGCTGGCAGGCGCGGCGGGATCCGGTCGCGGCGGCGAAGCCGCGCCAGGAAGTGCAAGCGAAAAAGAACCGTCGCAAGACGGCGCAGGGCTTGGAACTGCACAGCTTCTCGACGTTATTGCAGGTGCTGGGCACGCGCTGTCGCCATCAATGCCGCCTGCAGGACGACGCCAACGGGCCCACCGTGGAGCGGCTGACGGAACCGAGCGCTTTGCAGAAGCGTGCGCTTGAACTGGTCCGAACGTTCCCAGTGCAGGACAACTCCAAATCCCGATAAGGCAATGCATTACAAGGAGTTCCCTTCGCTTCTGGCCCGGAACTTCGGCTTAACCAGCAGCATAGGCGGCCACAGCCATATTGTCAAGCGCGCCAGCGGCTGGGTCCGGAAGCGAGCCGCTGCCGGTCAGAAAGGTGCCCGCTCAGAGACAGGATCCCGCCACCAGCAACCGTTGGAAACCTACCCGACCCCAACCAGCGCAAGCCTTGCTGCGCGTGATCTCAGGCCACAAGACACATAGTCAAAAAAGGGCCTGAGCAGTTACGGTTTTCTGTCAGTTGCCGGATGCTGTGGCCAAGAACGATCCGCGCTCCTCCGGCATAGTGGACCGCCTTGACCGCCTTCTCGGCGGCTTGGTGGGCATTGAAGCAGGCGTGAGCATGATAGCCGCCTCCGGCGCCGAACTCGGCATAGTCGAGGTCTTGGCGGGCAGTGTCGAGCCATCTGCGTGCCGTATGGTGGGATGCTCTCATTCGATGTCACATCCAAGCGGGAATACAGAGATCCCGTCTGTTTCGATGGCCGCAAAGACATCCAGGCCCGTTTCGACCCCTAATTCGAATTTGGCAGGAGTGAAGACGAGGACATCTACGGAAACTGGCAGCGTGTCGTACAGATCATCGAGCAGCCGGCCTCGCTCCAGTCTTGGGAGGTCCGTTTCCATCACGACGGCGAGATCGAGGTCGGACCAGGCGTCAGCTACGCCGCGAGCGTAGGGTCCGAAGGCAACGGCGCGTATTGCACCTGGCGCGCGCAGCGGCCCGGACGCGATCCGGGCGAGATCGGCGAGGGACCACTTGGACGACTCATTGAAGACCGCGATGCCCCCGTCCACGGACTCATGTTCGCATGGCTTGTCAGCGTCAGAATGTCGCACGGTACTGCGAGGGGATGAGCCGAACATGATCGGTCAGAGGCGGTCTCAGGCTGAATGCCGCTGGGCTCCGAGCGAAATCGAACACGCGCGTAAGTCGGAAGAGGTCCGGGTTGTCTTCCGCGACGCGTCGTTCGTTCTCCGAAATCCAGAAAGGCGTCGACGAAGGACCGTTAGTCGTCTTGACCTCCAGCCATCGCTCCTTGCCGTTTCTTGAAAAAGAAAGGATGTCGTAGCCGGCACCATCGCCGTCTTCCTTCGCTACCCAGCGGACCTTGGCCGCGAGGTCATCCCTGCCGTTTGACGAGAGCCAATTCTGCTCGGCTTGGAATACAAGTTCCTCACCCGCTTCGCCGAGTGCTCTTGCCCGGGCGTCACGAAGCGCCGGGTCATACCGGCGGATGATTCTGTGGATGTCTGGATCGATTCGCTTGGGTTGGCTAATCAGGGCGGGTGCCGATTGATACACAAGTTCAGTAGACCCAGCAGACCCCATTGAAGCGGTAATCGCAAGGCGGTCATGGAGTCCACGAGCACACAAGTGCGCGTCGACGGTTTCGAATAGGGCGCGCTGATAGTTCTTGGCCGGCTTGTAGCCTCTGATAAAGGGCAAACCGAACTCCGCCATCACCGCGCTGATGTTCTGATGCTTGTATTCGATCGATCCGCGCGATCGGCCGGTCAGCGCCTGCAGTGCCCTGTTACGCTCCGCCTTGACAACCGTGCCGCCGCCTAGCTCGATCATGAGGATGTCGATATAGTCCGCAACGATAGCTTCGATCTCTTGCCTGCGCCAAGGCGTTCCTGCGTGCTCGGGCATTCAGATCAATCTGGGCCGGCCCGGTCTGAGCGACAGTGCCCACACAACCAGTGTTGGTACTGATCGATGACTAGGCCGTCCGCATTTGAAACGGCACCGCCGCCCCCGCCTTCTATGCGTCATCCTGAACTCGGCAGAGAGCTTGACAGGGCGGCAGGTGGTGCCGTGAAGATCAGTATCAACGTGTGCAGGAAGATTCTACTGAATAATGAGAACACGATGAAAACCGTGAGCGTGCGTGAGCTGAACAGGAACCCTTCGGCAGCGCTTAGAGCAGCGCGCGAGAATCCCGTGGTGGTGCTTAGGCGCCAACATCCAGAGGCTGTCCTTATACACTTGGAAGGGAATTCGATCCTCGATGATCACGGCATCCGGTTGGCCCTCGCTACCGCCCTTTACCGCGAGGGGAGCGTATCCCTTGGCAGGGCGGTCCGGTTCTCTGAACTTCCCCTTGCCGACTTTGTTCAGCATGTTTCGCAGCTAGGGATTTCTGTGGTTCATGGGACGGCAGCTAGTGTGCGTCAGGACGTCGACGCGATCCGGGAATGGCGAACGAGTTCGCCATCTCCCATGCGAACACCCTGATCGGGCTGGCGTCCGTAGAGGCTCTTGAGCTTCTCGACGAGCTCTTCGGTCAAATTGCCGTTTCCGAGGCGGTCCGCGATGAAGCACTAGCTGGAGGAGACCGGCCGGGTGCTCGAGAGTTGTCCAGTGCGATCCGGAGCGGGACGATCAAAGTCTTACCAGTGAAGCCAATCGCCGCGCTGGCAGCCAGTCTGGATGTCGGTGAGGCAAGTACTCTAACCCTCGGGATTGAGCATGCCGGATTGAGTCTCGTGCTCATGGACGAGATGATTGGCAGATCCTAAGCGCGGGCGCACGGCCTCAACGGGACCGGACTCGTTGGAGTGTTGTTGGCTGCGAAGCGGGAGGGCCTTGTCTCAAGCGTGAGCCCATTCTTGGAGCGGCTGAAGAAGTGCAACTTCAGGTTATCTGACGAGCTTGTTCGCTCGGTTATCGAGGAAGCTGGGGAATCCTGAGACGGTCGTTCGGCCATCCGTACCCCAGGCAGGCGGATGTTCCGGTCCGTGAGCATAGGAGAAGGACTTGGTTGAGACGGCGTGAGAGCGGCCTGTTACGGACACCGCCGATTGAGTAGTCCTTGTTGTAACGGTCCGCTTGTAGACCTCGTGAGACACCGAGTGAAATGTCTTCAAGACTGTTCACGAGTGGCTGTTGGCAACCTCTCACGATTGGTGCTTGGCAGCTAGGGGCCAACAGATCCGGAAGGGCCGTCGTCTCGTGATGCAGGCAGGCTCTGCCGCGAGAATCCAAGCATTCGCGACGAATCGCGTGCGCCCAAAACTTGGTTTGTGAGCCTTGTTCGGCGAAGTGGGAACCGTCCGGAACCTTACGAATCGTCACCCGCGCCCAGCCTGTCCCACGCCTGCCGCGCGGTCAGCCGGACGGTGTTGTCGTCGCTTGAGAGCTTCGGGAAGATCGCGGCGGCGGCTTCGGCGCTTCCCACGTTGGCGAGGCCGATGATCGCGGCGCACTGGAGGTGCTCTTCCTCGCGCTCCAACGCTTCCATGTAGATCGCTTGGGCCTCGCCCGCATTCCCGCGTTCGAGTTGCGCGTCTGCGTACCGCAGATGGCTGTCGTCGAACTCGATCTTCTGCCACTCGCTGAGGCTATCGGTCTCGGGGAAGGTAACGTCGATGCCACCGGAAGTGCCGATCCTTGCCCACGACTTCATGCCAGCCATGGCCAACGTGGTGTCGGAAGATCGCATCGCCTCGATGGCCGCACCAGCTGCCTCGTCTGCTTGGCGGTGTCCCAGCGCGGCCAGAATGCGCGGCTTGAAGTCGTCCGCGGCGGCAGGTAGGGCGGCCAGCAAGGCCTCCTCTGACGCTTTGCCGGGAATCCTCTCCAAGCAAAACGCTGCCTCTTCCCGCAGCTGGGCATCGTGGATCAAAGCCGCGACCTTGCCCACGTCGTCAGTCGTGCCGATAAGCGAGAGGTGACGGAGCGCGGTGACCTTCGCAGTCTGGCTGCCCTTGCCGGAAATCACCGAGTGCAGCTGCATCACGACCACTTGGCGCGGGTCCATTCGGCCCGGATCGTCCGGACGGCCTGTGTTGGCGCCGAGGCTCGCAGCGTTGATGACCTTGCCCACGGAATGCACTATGTTCTTGAGCGCCTCTTCTGCGGACTTTCGAACATTCAGCTTCTTCGACGTGAGCAGCTCGGCCAGCGCCGGTATGACGCTGGGATCGACCTGATCGGCGGTGGACCAAGCCGCGTAGTTTTCGTCCTCGTCATCGCTTCGGATGCCCGCCAGGAACTTGTCCTCGGCCTCGGCCGCCTCGGCGGAACCCGCCATCAAGGCCGTGGCGAGCCCTGCGGTCATCGCGGATCCGGTGTGCTTCGTAGGTGCGTCTGTCATCGCGCTGGTCTCTCCGTTGCTGCTGGATTTGAGTGGGCTTGTCATCGCACTTTCCTCTACAGGTGCCAAGGCCCGCGGCCCGGGCGGCTCAACATGCGGTTGGCTTCCTCGTCGTTTCGCACGCGTTCGTTGACCGGGTCCCAATCCAGCTTGCGGCGCAACCGGTAGGAGATGTTTCCGAGGATGCACAGGATCGACACGCGGTGCGCCGACTCGATGTCCATGATGGGCTTCTCGCGGGACATGATGCAGTCTTCGAAGTTCTCGCCGTGCCCGGGGCTCTTGAACACTTCGACCCCGCCGTATGGCGTCTCGAACTCCATGGCCTGCTGCTCTGTGGCGGTCGTGTTCCGGTCGCCGTAAGTCACGGTCAAGCGACCCTTGTCTCCCCAGTACACGGCACCGTAGCGCGCATCAAGCTCCTGCGATGGCTCGCCCGGCTGGGCCCAGATCAGGGTCCAGTCGGGATCCTTGTACTGATAGGTCACCGTCATGTGCATCGGCGTGTCGTAGATTCCGCCGTGGTGCGGCTCGCCAGTGGCCTCAACGCTGACCGGACCGGTGTTGTCGGCGTTCATGACCCACTGGGCCACGCTCATCACATGAGCGCCGCGGTCCCGGATCTGGCCGCCTCCGAAGTCCAGCATCCAGCGGAAGCTGCCGTGAGTTCGGGTCTTGTTGTACGGAACCTCCCGCGCCGGACCGATCCACTTGTCATAGTCCAGCCCAGAGGGCGGCTCCTCGTCCGGTGTCCAAGTGCCGCGCGGGTTCTCGTAGTGCCAGCACTTGACTTCCGAGACGGTGCCGATCTGCCCGTTGTTGATGTAGTTCTTGGCGTAGTAGGCGGCCTCTTGCGAACGGCCTTGCGAGCCCACTTGGACAACGCGCCCGTAGCGCTCCGCGGCGGTGACCATCGCCCGGCCCTCTTCCACGGTCTTGGCGGCGGGCTTCTCAACGTACACGTCCTTGCCGGCCTGACAGGCCATGATGGTCATCAGGGCGTGCCAGTGGTCGGGAGAGGCGATGAATACAGCGTCGAGGTCTTTCAGCTCGAGCATGCGCCTGAAGTCCTTGAACAAGCGCGGCCGTCCGCCGACCATGGTGGCCGACATGTCGAGTCGGCTCGAGTCCACGTCGCAGAGCGCGGTGGATAGAGCGGGGCGCATGTAGCGGTCCCCGGCGCCTCCGAGGTTTTCCCAAGGCACAACCTTCTGGTCTACCCGCGACTCCGGCCTGAGGAAGCGCCTCCCACGGCCCCCAAGACCGATGTGCCCGAAATTCAGGCGGTCGCTGGGAGCAGGCTTGGCCAGCACCGAAGCTGGCACGATGGTGATTCCAAGCGAGGTCGATGCAGCGGATGAGATGAATGATCTGCGAGTGAACTGGTCTGATTTGGTCATATGGCTCTCACTTCGGCGGCCGGTCATGACCGGCCTGCCGTCAAGTGGCGCAGGATGCGCCGAGTCTGCGAGACGATGGACAGCGCCACGATTGCGCTCTGATCATACTAACTCATGCGGGGACCCTGAAGCCAAGGGCGACCGAGCCCCTGTTTGGACCTAGTGCAAGCGTCCCATTCGCGGGTGCACACTCTGGCCGCGGAGACCGCGCAGCGTGTGCCGACCATGCGGTCTAGTTGCCGCAATTTGCGATCGTCTGGAATTTTCGACACATAGTGGAGTGTTCCGTGCTAATCTTCAGCGGATATTGAACTTGTCCAACCGTGAGTTGGTGCCGAAAGGCGTATTCGAGGTGCTGAGACCATGAAGGCGGCAGCGCAACTCCTGGCGGGCCTCATTGCGGTCAGCGTGCTGGCCCTAGGGCAAGACTCGGAGGCACCGGTCGAAGATTCGGGTTTCGTCATTAGGACCGAATCGAACCTCGTCGTGGTTCCGCTGCATGTCTATCAAAAGAAGCAGTCCGTAGATGGCTTGGGGAAGGCGTCCTTCGAACTGTACGAGGACGGCGTCAAGCAGGTCATCGCGTTCGTCGAAGGGCCGGCTGCCGAAGGTGCACCGCTAGGTGCTGCCCGAAGCGTGCCGACAGAGATTATCTTTCTGATCGACTTCAGCCTCAGCGTCATGATGCGGGGATTGCTGGACTTCACCAGTATCCGTACGACACTGCTGGAAGGGCTTCGCAAGGACGTGATGATCTCCGTCTACGGTTTCGCCGAGACGCTCAAACGCTTCACCGGGCCGACCCGCGATTTCGCAAGGTTGAAGCGGGCAATCGAGCTGACCTACGAGTCCGAAGCGCTCGGCAGCCGTGTGTACGAGGCGATCATCCAGACCGCTCGGGACGCTTCCAATCGCGGGGGTAACGTCTCGCGGATGATGCTTGTGTTCTCGGATGGGTTTAGCACCACCAACATAAACACCGACCTGGTCGTACAAGTGGCCAATGCCCTGGCGATTCCGATCTATCCGGTGATCTTGGGACACAGCGAGCTCACGGACAGATACAACCAAGGCGGCGGGGGTGGTGTGTGGCGCCAGCCTCGTCAGCCAAACCCGGGGCAGGAACGCCGCAGTCAGATTCCCGGCGGAACGCGCAACCCGGCCGGCCTGCTCCGCAGGCAATCGAACATTCGTAGTCAAGAATCACGGCAGGCGATCTTCGCGGAGATCGGTCCCCGGACGGGCGGCCAGAGTTTCGACCCGGAGGTCCTCAACAACATCGTGGTGCGAAAGATCCTGGGTTCGCTGGCGGATCTGGCTGCGACCGAGTACATCGTGGGCTACTACCCGAGTTCGGTGGACGAGGAGCTTTCTCCACATCAGGTCCAAGTACGCCTCGTCGACGAAGAGGTAGGGAAGCTCTACGGCGGACGGCGCGTTATCGTCCACTGAGGCAGACGCAGGCTTCTGCTCCGATATCGCTGAGCCTGAGCGCCCTGAGCGGCAGTTCATGCATGGAGGTTGCGGGACGCGATTCCGCGCGTTGCGCTTGCCCCTGTGCGGTCGCTTAATCTAGGCCGCCCATTGCAACGATAACGCCGAACTCGTCCGCAGTGACGGGAGATACCGACAGCCTGCTGCGGGTGACCAGCTGCATGTTGCCCAGTCTTGGCTCGCGCTTGATCTCAGCAAGCGTGACGGGGGCGGACAGGGCTTGCAGGGGCTTGATGTCGACCACGCTCCAGCGGTCGTCATCGGTTGTCGGATCTTGGTAGTGCTCGCGGATAACCTCAGCAATTCCAACAACTGCTCGATCTTCATTCGAGTGATAGAAGAGCAACTGGTCGCCGACGGCCATCGCCCGAATGTTGTTGCGGGCCTCGTAGTTTCGCACCCCGTCCCAATATGTCCAGCCGTCCTTGACGAGATCTTCCCACGAGTACTTGAAAGGCTCGGACTTCACCAGCCAGTAGCGGAGGTCTGGGTTCGGCATGCCTTAGAAAGCATATCAACCGCGGGCGAGCGCCTTTAGTCGTGAGCATCTCCGGCCGGGCCGGGCGAGGGCAAGTCAACGCCTTGCTAGAATCTCAGTGCCCAAATCTTGCATTGGAGGTGAAGTGATGCTGGTACGACTGCTGTTCGCGTTCTTGGCGGTCCCGTTGATGGCTGCTCCGGAGCTAAGCGGAGACGACATCGCTTCGTTCCGAGTCCGATTCGGTCTCAACGACCTGACCGAGACTGCCTGGGACGGGTCGGTCTCTGTGTCGAGCGGCGAACTTGTCCAGTTGCGCGACTGGCACTCGCGGCCGGAAAACGAGATCACTCTTCCGAACCGCTGGAAGTTGTCCACGCACAAGGGTGTCAACTATCGCGTCGCAAATTACCTGCACCCTCCGAACACGGGCGTCCAGGAGTATTACTGGACGCCGGGCGTCGTCGTGGACGTGCGCGGCACTGATGGCGCGCGCGTGCGAATCGAGACTGCGCAGGGCAACTTTGAGTTCCGAAGCAGGGAAGTCCCTCTGGGCGAGCCGCGACAATTCCTCGGCGGCTCGGCGGTCGTGGAGCGGGTGCCGCCCGCCGAGAAGCTCACTGGAGATGGGTACGAGGACGACTTCGTGGCAATCCTCGGCGGTGACAGCGGCGAGGTCTGGGTTGCTTGGGTGGCTTACAACGACGGGGCGAATCACATCTTCGCGCGTCGACACGACGGGTCGAGCTGGGGCGATCTGCAGCGGATCAGCGAAGGGCCCAGCGATGCCTATTTGGTAAAGCTGGGGCGGGACAAGGCGGGCGCACCGTGGTTTGTGTGGTCGAATCAGGTCGACGGCAACTTCGACTTGTACGGGCGCTCGCTGAAGAGCGGTTCCTTGACGCCGGTCTTGCGCCTCACCGAGACCCCCGGCCCCGACACCTTCCACAACCTAGCTACGGATTCGGCAGGCGATCTCTGGCTGGTTTGGCAGAGTTTCCGCGGCGGCGCGAACGACATCTACGCCAAGCGCTACGACGGCGAGACCTGGAGCGCCGAGGAGAGGGTCTCGAGCTCTCCTGCCAGCGACTGGGAGCCGGTGATCGCTGCAGGACTCAACGGCGAGGTCCACATAGCTTGGGACACCTACGACAAGGGTGACTACGACGTCCTGCTCCGGACCTGGGCCGGCTCCCGGTGGAGCGATGTGCGACCCATCGCTGCGACCAAGTTGTACGAGGCGCACGTGTCGCTGGCGGTCGACGCCGGCAACCGGTTGTGGGCTGCCTACAACGAGAGCGGAATGAATTGGGGCAAGGACACAGGGTTCCTGCCGAACGTGCAGGGGACGCGTCTCTACGACTATCGCCGCACGCGGGTGGCGATCTTGGACGGCGCGGATTGGAAGGCTCCGGTGGGAGACATCAACGAATCGCTGCCCGAGCACATCGACAAACGCCACAATGACTTCCCGCAACTGGCGCTTGATGCCGAGGGTCGCATGTGGCTGTTCGGACGCCACCGCACGATCCGCCAGCGCGACATGCCCAGCGAGACGCCGCTGCACCGCGCCTGCTGGGAAATCTGGGGCTCGACGCTCGACGGCGAGAGCTGGATCAGGCCGGTGGAGTTCCCCTTCAGCGCCAGCCGGCAGGACGTGCGCTGGGGCCTTGCGTCCGACGGCAATGGCAACCTGTTCGCGGCGTGGTCTATGGACAACCGGGACTTCGAGGACTTTCTGTACCAGCACGAAGACGTCTACGCCGCCAAGCTGCCGAAACTGGAGCGCGAGACCGCCGCCCCGGTGCTAAGGACTCGAACCGAGCCGGAGCTGTTCTTCTACGACATGGCGCCGACGGAGCCGGCGGACGTGGCGCGCATCCGCGCGTATGAGATCAACAGCGAGGGCAAGACCTACAAGATCTACCGGGGTGACACGCATCGCCACACGGAGTTCTCCATGGACGGCAACAACGACGGCTCGCTGTTGCAGACCTACCGCTATTCGGTCGATGTCGCGGCGCTCGACTACTTGCTGGCAAGCGAGCACAACGGGTCGGGCGGTCCCGACAACGAATACGTCAACTGGCTGCTGCAACAGACCGTGGATGTCTTTTCCTTCGCCGGGTCGTTCCAGCCGTTCTACGGCTACGAGAGATCGATCCGCTACCCGGCGGGGCACCGCAACGTCCTGTTCGCCAAGCGCGGCAACCCTACCCTTCCGACACTGCCGGAAGAGACCCGCAGCGAGCAGGGGGCGGGCCGGCTGTATGAGTACCTAAAGCGCTACGATGGCATTGCCATCTCGCATACCTCCGCGACCCGCATGGGCACGGACTGGCGCGACAATGACCCGGAGGTCGAACCGCTAGTGGAGATCTTCCAAGGCGATCGCGTTTCGGCCGAGTACGAGGGCGCGCCTCTAGCGGCCAACAGCGAGAACATCACGTCCCAGATCGGAGGGTTCGAGCCGGCGGGCTATGTCTGGAACGCCTGGGCCAAGGGCTACAAGCTGGGTATTCAAGCCGCCTCCGACCATCTCTCGACACACTATTCCTACGCTTGCACCATAGCCGAGGAGTTCACGCGCGAGGGCATGCTGGACGCCATGAAGCAGCGGCACAACTATGGCGCGACGGACAACATCATTCTCGACTACCGCTTGGAGACACCCGATGGCAAGGAGCACCTGCAGGGTGACATCCTCGAGACGGAGGAAGGCTTCGAGCTGAAGGTCCGCATCATTGGAACAACTCCGCTACGACAGGTGGATTTGATCAAGAACCAGCAGTTCCTGCACAATCGGCAGAAACTGCCGCAGGATTCCGCGTTCACATTTGTCGACAAGGACAAGCAGCCCGGTGAGGACTACTACTACGTGCGCGTGGTCCAAGACGATGGCAACGTAGCCTGGTCATCTCCGATCTGGGTCACGACTCGGTAACCGCACGTGGCTGGCGCGATTGGAAGGCAGGGATCGGTCGGCACGGACAAGACCGCCTGTCGTGCCCAGCGCCGGCGCAACAAGGGAGACCCCCCATGGGTGACAACAAGCCAGCACTGCTGACGCAAGACCTTGACCACCTCGTCCACCCGCTGCACAGTCGCAAGACCCATCGCGGCGGTCACGTCTGGGTCCGCGGCCGAGGATCGCTCATCTACGACGCCGATGGGCGCGGTTACCTTGACGGGCTGTCAGGGCTGTGGAACGTAGTCGCTGGCCACGGCAGGACAGACTTGGCCGAGGCCGCCCAGCATCAGATGAGCGAGCTGGCCTATTGCTCCGGCTACGCTGGAAGTTCGAACGAGCGTGCGATCGAGCTGGCGGCGCGGCTCGCCGACCTGACTTACCCGTCGATCTCGCGATTTTTCTTCACCTCCGGGGGCGGGGAAGCCAGCGAAACGAGCTTCAAGCTGGCGCGCTCGTATTGGAAGATCAGAGGCTACCCCCACAAGACGAAAGTGATATCGCGTCAGTGGGGCTACCACGGAGTGACCCTGGCGGCGATGAGCGCCACAGGCATTTCGGGGTACTGGCCGCAGTTCGAGCCGCGCGTGCCCGGATTCCTGCATATCCCCTCGCCCTACCCGTATCGCTACGAGGCACCAGCCGGCTCCAGCCAAGGTGTCGCGGCTGCCAACGAGCTCGAGCGGGCCATCCTGCGCGAAGGACCCGACACGGTCGCTATGTTCTTGGCCGAGCCCGTGCAGGGGGCCGGTGGGGTGATCGTCCCACAGGACGACTACTTCCCCCGCATCCGCCAGATCTGCGACAAGTACGACGTGCTATTCGTCGCAGACGAGGTCATCACCGGGTTCGGGCGCACGGGCAAATGGTTCGCGCTGGAGCATTGGGGCGTGCAGCCCGACATCATGCAATTTGCCAAGGCGATCACTTCTGGCTACTTCCCGTTCGGAGGCGTCGGATGCACTGAGAAGATCGCGGCGGCTCTGGATGAGAGCGAAACGCCGTGGATGCATGCATACACCTACAGTGCGCATCCAGTGGGTTGCGCCGTGGCGTTGCGCAATCTCGAGATCCTCGAGCGCGAGGGGCTTCCGACTCAGGCGGCGGAAAAGGGAGCGTATCTCTTGGCTAGATTGCGGGCGGCATTGGATGGCCATCCACACGTGGGCGAGATTCGAGGCAAGGGCCTGATGTGCGCGGTGGAGTTTGTCCGGGACAAGGCGACGAAGGCCGAGTTCGACCCGGCAGAGCGGGTTGGGGAAAGGCTCAACGCCGAGGTCCAAAAGCGCGGTCTGTTCAGCCGTCTGCGCGGAGATGTGTTCTGCCTGGCACCGCCGTTCGTAACGACGCAGGACGAGTTGGACCTCATGGCCGGCATCCTGGCGGATTCCGCGGCAGCCGTGCTGGGCTAGAAGGCGCGAGACCGCGAGGGGCCGAGCTGGATGGCCCCGCGGCTTGGCACCGTGGCCTGCGGCAGGCATTGCCGCCGGCCCATCAGCGCCCGGACTCCGCGGATGTCTGTGCGAGCAGCGGCCTGAGAGCCTTCTCAAAGGCGCTGGTCGGCGTGTAGCCCTCCATTCGCTGTAGCAGTTGGCCGTCCCGGTCGATGATCAGGCTGGTCGGAATCGCGCCGATCTCGTAGCTCTGCATCACGCTTCCGGCGCCATCGTGCAGCGAGGGGTAGCTGATTCCGTGCTCTTCCAGATACTGGCGTGCCTTGCCCGGATCCTCGTCGCTCACCCCGAGGACGACAAGGCTGTCGTCGGAATGCCGCTCGTGAAGCTGCTGCAACTGCGGTAACTCCTGGCGGCAGGGCTCGCACCACGTCGCCCAGAAATTCACAAGCACGACACTTCCCCTCAGCCGCGCCAGATTCCACGCCATGCCATTCAACGCAGTGAGCGTGAAGTCAGGCGCCTGGTTGCCTGCAACCGGATAGGGCTCTTGCTCTGGCAGCGTGGATGAGTCGGGAGGACGGGTCCGCAGTTTCCCTGCGAACCTACGGGCGAACTCGTCGAGTATCGCGTTCCCCAACTTCGCGTTGCGGGGAAGCGCTACCTGCGAGGAGCGGTGCGGATCGTCGGAGTGCAGGCCGAGCCTCTCTCGCTTACCTCGACTGGTAAGCCAGCTCGACAACTCCACCACATGAATTGCCCCAAGGTAGCTCGCCAAGGTATATGGGCCAAGCAGGTAGAACAGGGGCGCTCCAGAGAGCGTAGAAAGCCAGTATTTCTTGTCGAACAACGACCACTTCACGGGCGTGCGAATCCGCTCGAATCGGATCGTCTCGTAGTCGAAGCGTTCCGATCCGTGCCCTTGCAAGTCGACGACCAGGTGACTGTCCGTGAAGACGAGCCTCGCCGGTCGCAGTCTCGTTCCTTCGATGCTAGCGCTGAGGCCCTTCGCGTAGACCGTGGGTGTTGGACTCTCGACAGCGCCCGCGGCAGTTGCTCCCCGGCAGAAGACAAGCCCCAGCGCGAAGCCGATGGTCAGGATTCGCGGTGTTCCGTCCATGAGATGCTCCTTCCCTGGCACCGTCTCCCGCCAGCGATTCGACGCGCTCGATCGCTGAGACCATCCGATGGGCGCCCGGTTCACGCACTTTGACGAAGCGGCGGCCGGGAATGAGTACCGGACTCTCCGGAGCACTGAAGGACTTGGCCGGCGAGGATGGCCGGCTAGGCCACTCGGGCGCAGCCCTATCGCTCATGGCAGTAAGGTGACGGACGCAGCAAGGCAGCTCGGAGCGGTTCGCTTGGCCTTCCGTAGACGGACGGCGGGGCCGAGCGCCGTAGTGGCTCTAACGGTCAGTGTTACGTGCTGCGTTCAAGCATCCTGCCGATGTTCGATTTGTGCCTCCAGATGAGGAATACCGTCATCAGAGCTGCGTACTTGGTGTGGGGCATTCCCGACAGGAAGTGGATCACCACGGTGAAAAACACCCACGTCAACAGCGACGCCCACGCGCCGATCTCCTTGATCTTGAACCGCCCCCCCAGCACCCGGACCGGCACGAAGAACGCCAGCGACAGGGCTGCCACGCCGGGATACATCGCCAGCATCGCACCAGCGGACGTGGCCACGCCCTTGCCGCCTTGGAAGCGCAGCCATGGCGAGTAGCAGTGGCCGAATACCGCTCCCATGCCGAACAGCCAAGCGAAGTTGATGTAGTCTTCTGGCCCGTGGAATAGCCAGATCGGAACGAAGCCCTTGGCCAGATCTCCTGCCAGCGCGACGAGGGCACGCCGCTTGTCGAATCGGAGCACGTTGTTGAAGCCCGGGTTGCCGGATCCGATGTCGCGGATGCTCCTTCCCGAACCCCACATCGCGATGACAGCAAATGGGATCGAACCGATCGCGAAGCTCGCGACGAGTTTGAGAATCAACTGGGTGTCGAGCATGGCAGGTACTAGGATTCAAGGATAGGCGTCAGAGCGATCAGGCCCGCTACCGAGGCCGTCATGAAGTTCGAAAGAGTCGCCGCCAACATGGCGCGCATCCCGAGGGCGGCCAGCTCGAGTCTGCGTTCCGGGAGCATGGCACCCAACGCTCCGATCAGGATGCCGACCGAGCCGACATTGGCGAAGCCGCACAGTGCATAGTTGGCCACGAAGAAAGAATGCGGTTGCAAGCTGTCCTTGATGTCGGCCAGTTCCGCGAAGCTGATCAACTCGTTCAGGACCATGCGCGTGCCGAGGAGGTTGCCAACGGTGGAAGCGTCCGCCCAAGGGACGCCGATCATCCATGCCACGGGAGCGAAGATTGGGCCGAGAACGGCCTGGATGCTTGCCGGCAGCCAGCTCCAGCCAAGCATCCCGTGCAGGCCCGCCAGAACGCCGTTCGCAATGGCGATCAGAGCCACGAACGCGATGACCATGGCCCCGACTTGGAGCGCGACCTGCAATCCCTCGGTGGTGCCTCGCGCGGCAGCGTCGACGACGTTGCTGTCCGCCGTGGAGGCCTGCTTGGGAATCCTGCCCATAGTCGCCGGCTCGCCCGTCTCCGGCTCGAAGATCTTGGCCAGCATGATGCATGCCGGCGCGGTCATCACCACCGCCGTGACGAGATTCTCGGCCCGAGCCCCGCCAATCTGAACGTACGCGACTAGAATGGCCCCGGATACAGTGGCCATGCCGCTGGTCATGACCGTCATCAATTCCGAGCGAGTCATCTTGTCCAAGTAGGGGCGGATGGTGAGGGGCGCTTCTGCCTGCCCCAAGAACAAATTCGCGGCCACATTCAGGGATTCCGCCCCGCTAGCCCGCATGCCCCTTTGCATCACGAACGCTAGGCCGGCGACGAGCTTCTGCATGATGCCAAGGTGGTAGAGCACCGCCGAGATGCACGAGACCACAATGATCAAGGGCAGGATCTGAAACGCGAGAATGACGCCGTTTTCGGACCTGCCCAAGTCGCCGAACACGAGGCCAGTGCCTTCTTCGGCCAGCAACACGAAGCGGTTGAAGCCTCGCCCGAACGCTTCAAACAAGCGGCCTATTGGCGTTCGCAGCACCAGCACGGCGAACAGGAGCTGCAACCCGAGGCCCCATGCGACGGTCCGCCATCGGACGGCGGCCCGGGCCGAAGACAGCGCATACGCCACGGCGATGGCGAAGAGGATCCCGAGCACGCCCATTCGAGCAACCCATTGTAGTCGCCCGTCGAGGGAGTCATGGCGGGCCTGGAAAGGGCCGCTAGACTACCAGCATGAGACCCCAGCCGGCGCCGGTGGACACGAGCCGATTGCTAGAACTGGCCCAAGCAACGATGTCGCGGGCGCCGTTTCCGATGCTCGCGAGCGTATCCGGAACGCGCCCGAAAGTCCGGCCGGTGTCCCCCGCCGCCGTCGATGGCTTCACCGTCTACGTGGCCTCGCTGCGAAGTTCCGACAAGACATCCGAGCTGGCGGCGAACCCGGCAGTTGAACTCTGCTATCTCGACGATGGGCACGACCAAGTCCGGATCGAGGGCCGGGCAGAGCTGGTCACCGACGCGGCCGTGCGCCGAGAGATCTGGGCCGGCTACCCACTGCTGCGCAATTTCCTCGGCTCGATCGACAATCCCGAATTCATGCTCTACCGGATCTGCCCCGAGCGAGTCCGCTTCATGCGGGAGTGGGCGCTGGAGTACTTCGAAGTGCCGCTGGACTGAGCGGCCGGGCAGCGCCCCCTGTGTCGCGGCGGTAGCCTACAATCAAGGGCGGATTTCGAATCCGAAGGGGATCTGATGGATCGAAGAAAATTCCTCACAGCTGCCGGCTCTACGGTAGCCACGATGACGGCGGCGCAGTATTCGCGCGTGCTCGGGGCCAACGACCGGCTCAACGCAGCGGTCGTCGGCGTGAACGGGCGTGGCAAGTCGCACATTCGCGCCGTCGCAGCGAATCCCGGCATGCACGTCGGGGCCGTTGTCGATATCGATCAGTCGGTTGCGGAGAAGGCCGCTGCCTACACCAAGCAGCACCAGCAGGACACGCCCAAGGAGTACCGCGACCTGCGCGACATGCTGGCGGACAAGGACATCGATGTAGTCACGATCGCGACGACCAACCACTGGCACGCTCTGTCGACGATTTGGGCGGTCCAAGCGGGCAAGGATGTCTACTGCGAGAAGCCCGCCAGTCACAACATCTGGGAAGGACGCAAGATGGTCGAGGCCGCGCGAAAGTACAAGCGCATCGTCCAAGTCGGCCAGCAGTCCCGTTCTACGCCGTTCAAGATCGAGGCCATCCAGCGCCTGCGGGAGGGCGTGATCGGCGAGGTGTACATGGCCAAGGGGCTGTGCTTCAAGCGGCGCAAGTCGATTGGCTCGACAGCGGTGAGCGCCGTGCCTCCCGGCGTGGACTACGACATCTGGCTGGGCCCGGCCCAGCCGTATGAGTTCAAGCAGAATCGCTTCCACTACAACTGGCACTGGCACTGGGCGTTCGGCAACGGCGACATCGGCAACCAAGGCGTTCACGAGATGGATGTTGCCCGCTGGGGTCTCGGAGTTGACCACCTGCCGGAGCACGCGTTCTCCGCGGGCGGCCACTTCGTCTACGACGACGATCAGGAGACGCCCAACACCCAGCACGTCACCTTCGACTATGGCGGCCGCATGCTGCAATTCGAAGTGCGCGGGCTCGTAACGGGCGGGGAGTGCCGGCTCTTGGAAGACTCAGGCGGCGGCAATCACACGATCGGCGTGCTGTTCTTCGGCAGCGACGGCTTCCTGACAATCTCCAACCAGGGCTACCAGACGTATCTGGGCGAGAAGCGCACGCCCGGTCCGCGCAGGCCGTCGGACGGCGACGCCACGGGCCTGCATTTCGAGAACTTCCGCAAGGCAGTGTTGAGCCGGCGCGTCAGCGACCTGAACTGCGACGTGCTGGAAGGGCATCTCTCCGCCGCGCTGTGCCATTTGGCAAACATCTCGTACCGGACGGGCGACAAACTGCTGTTCGATCCAGAGAGCGAGAGGTTTGTCGGAAACTTCGGCGCCAACACGCTGCTGAAACGCGACTACCGCGCCCCGTGGATCGTGCCCGAAGAGGTCTGAGCGGCTCGGGCCAGGCCGAGGGGCCGTCATTGAGGCAGCGAGTCGAGGACGGCCCGCAGCGACGTGCGCTGGGCGGCCCCAATGTGCCCAAAGTCACCTGATTCGTCGGCACCGTCGAGAATTTCTGCGATACGACGTTTGACGTAGCGTCGCACGCGCTCGGGCAGTGCCGCAAACGCTGGGGAGCGAATCAGATAACTGCAAGAGTGGCGGAGCAGACGGGATTCGAGTTCGAGCTCGCGCAGGGAAGGGCCTGAACCGTCGCGGCCGGCGCTTGCTTGAAATTCTTCGGCAAAACCCGAGTCGCCCCTGATGGGTCCCTGTAGCCGAGCTTCTCCAACCAGGAGCAGGTCCCGGAGAAGCAGTTCTGCGGGCCTTTCGATGCGGCGCTTGACCGATGCCAGCAGGGAAGGGGATGGATCGCCGAAGAGCCTCGACATCTCTGCCCGATAAGCCGTCGCTGTCCGAGCTTCGTGACCAGCCCTCGCGATAGCGTTATGGACCTTCGTCTGGTGTGCCAAGACCAAATGGGCGACGACATCACTATGGGGCGTTGGGTATCTCGCCGGTTTGAAGAAACGCTCGTAGGGCTGGCCAAGCAAGCCCGCCGTGAATTCGGCAAAGCTGTCGTCCGGGCCCACTGCGTTGCCGCGATGAGGCAGCGGGATCGAGCCGGTCACGTACCACCCGCCCCAACGTTGGGAGATTGCGGTAGCGTGGTCGATGTCCACCGTGCCGTGTTGGAAGTGCGGCAGCCCGTCGCGGGCGGGATAGACCGACCGAGTGAGGTGCCCTGGCACGCCGAGCGTGCGGCGGCTCTCGTGGCACTGCAGACAGGATGCGCGGTCTCGAAGCAGGCGGGGACGGGCAGAGGGCTGTTGGCGAAGCGTGTAAAACGCTGCCGTGCCTCCGGGGACCGCGGTAGAGATCTCGAGCATTGGCGCTCCCGGCACCCACCCTACGTAGGTGTCATCGTTGAAGTAGATTGCCCGGGGATTGCGTGGATTGATCCAGCGAAACTGCGCACTAGTCTTCGAGAACACCAGCAGCTGCGACGAGAGTGGCACGTCGAGCTCTTCGAGCAGCGAGCGCAGATAGCCCCAATTCGACTCGAATTCCAGAGAGGCCTGGCCGTGGTCAAGTCGCTGGTTGAGGCGGGAGACCGGATCATCGGCCATGATTGCTCCTTGGAACACAAGAAGCACTGCGATGAGGCGAGCTCGCGCCAACTTCTACTCGAATCTAACATCTCGGCGGGCGCAGGTCGAAGTCGGTCGCGCGGCAGGGTTTCTGGAGATGCCAGATTGACTTGCCGGGAGGTCTTATATTCAATCTAAAATTAACTTAAAAATAGGGAACTGCTTCAAAGGAGCCGGTTTCCTGCCGTAGGCCGCCTCGCCGCGCCCGGACCGCTGGAGATCCGCAGATATCAGCCACGAAGCACTCGCTCCCTGCGCGTCAGGCTCGCTCGCATGTGCACTACGATGGGCCTTAGTGCCTCAGATTGCCCCAGCGGGCGGGCTGGCTGAGCCGGCCTCCAGTGCGTTCCCGCCGGTGCTCCGGTTCCAGGACGTGTCCAAAGTCTATTGCTCGGCGGAGCAAGCGGTGGCAGCCGTCTCCGAGGTCACGGTGAGTGTGGCCCGCGGCGAATTCGTCGCGCTGGTCGGACGCAGCGGTTCGGGCAAGAGCAGCTTCTTGAATCTGGCCGGTGCAGTAGACATTCCGACTTCTGGCACTGTTCTGGTCAATGGAATCCAGACAACGAGCTTGAGTGATGAAGCGCTGACGAGGATCCGGCGTGAGCATGTCGGCTTCGTGTTTCAGTTCTTCCATCTGTTCCCGACGCTGAGCGTGCTTGAGAACATTGAGATCCCATTGCAGCTTGCGGGCGAGCGGCGCCCGCGCCCAAGGGCCGAGGAAATGCTGGAGCTTGTGGATCTGGCCGATCTGGGCGGACGGTTCCCGCACCAGTTGTCCGGCGGTCAGATGCAGCGGGTCGCGATCGCTCGCGCTATGGTCGCTAGGCCCTCGCTGCTGCTCGCAGACGAGCCCACCGGGAACCTAGATTCCGAGAGCGCCGATACGGTCTTGCGGGTCTTTCGCTTGGTGAACGCCGAGCTTCAGACCACGATCATCATGGCCACTCACAGCTTGGAGGCGGCGGCGGTAACGGATCGTGTCTTGACGCTGAAGGACGGCCGCCTCGTCCCGAACGAGTGAAGCTTGGAAGAGAAGCGGGCCGGGCGGCATTTCGCGCGGATTCCCACGCAATGTGGGCCGGGCAATCGAGAGATTGTGTCGGGGGCTGTCGATTACACGTATGTCCGGTTTGTCCTGCGCGATCTCAGACTGCATCGCCGCAGCCGCCTCGCCGTTTCGTAGGCGCGCGGAAAGCTAGCGTCAGTGCCAGTCAGTTCTCGCAGGGCCTCGTCCTGTATTCGTCGGCCCGGAATCCGAGGTTGCCGTAGCGGTGATAGTCGATGCTGAGGCTCTGCTCTCTCAAGTACCAGAGCAGTTCGACTCGGCCGTGGGCAAGCACTGGCGCGTGAGCCAGAAATACCCCTGACTCGGCTGCGGCGCGATGGACAATCGCCGGTACGCGCTCGGGATCTGCATACCGAACCCGGTCGGTCCGGCAGTCACGGATCTGAGTTGCGAGCTCATCGTCCGTCTCTTCGGCGAAGTCCACGGTCCTGGCCCACGACTGTGTCAGCTCCCGCAGCCAATCGGCAGCTGGAGACGACCAGTCCTTGGGGAGACTCACGGTTGCTCGGCAGCCCACCGTCTTGGCCGCGCAAACGCGCGCGAAGATCTCAAACAGCGAATCAAAGCGGTCCACTCGGATTCGGAGCAGTCGCACCGGGAGGTAGCGCCGCAAGTTGTCTTGACCGACGAGCCGGAAGTGGTCGTGCGTGCGGCTGAACTCCTCTTGGCAGCACGCACCGTAGCTCTCCAGCGCAGCGACAATCCTGTGGACATCTTCTGTGCCGTCGGAAACGCCCGGAGGGCAACGCTCCGCAAGGCGTGAACGCAGTTCGACGAGGTCGGGGTCGGCAATCTCGCGGGGGCCGGCCGGAGGCTGGACCTCGCTGAAGTCCAAGAACTGGGCTACGTAGTTGGGCCCTCCCGCCTTGATTCCAGGGCCGAAGGCAGACTTGCCCATGCCACCGAACGGTTGGCGTAGCACAACGGCTCCAGTGGTCGGCCGGTTGACGTAGAGGTTGCCTGCCTCGACGTGATCGGACCAATACGTCTGCTCGCGGTCGTCGAGACTCTCCAAGCCGGCTGTCAGCCCGTAGCCGGTCCGGCGGGTCAAGTCGAGGGCGTCATCCAAGTCCTTGATCCGCATCACTCCCAGCACGGGGCCGAAGAGTTCCGTCAGGTGGGTGAAACTGCCCGGCTGCACGTCCCACTTGACGCCGGGGGAGTAAAGGCATGGATTGTTGTCCCGCTGCTTGGGCATGACAGCCCAGCTCTCACCCGGCTCGAGTTCCGTTAGACCGGCCTCCAGCGGGCCTGAGGGCGGGCGGATCAGGGGGCCCATGCGATTGCGAGGATCCCAAGCCGGCCCGACCTGCAAGCTGCGCACCGCGTCGCAAAGTGTCTCCTTGAACTTCGGGTCGTCATAGACCTCTTTCTCGACGAGGAGCAGGGACGTGGCGGAGCACTTCTGTCCGCTGTGGCCGAAGGCGGAGTGAATGACATGCCTGATCGCCAAGTCGCGGTCACCCAGAGCGGTCAAGGTGGTTGCATTCTTGCCGCCGGTCTCGGCAAGCAGGTTGAGGTTCGGCTTCGCGCGGAGCATCTGCTGGGCGGTCTCGGTTCCACCGGTGAGAATGACCGTGTTCACATCCGGGTGAGACGTCAGTTGAGGGCCGACCGTGGCACCGTCACACGGGACCATCTGTAGTGTCCGGCGCGAGATCCCGGCCCTCCAGAAACACTTGCACAGCTCGTGAGCCACCAGCACCGTATCGGACGCGGGCTTGAGGATGACCGTGTTTCCTGCGGCCAGGGCGGCTGCAATCCCCCCACCAGGAATGGCGATTGGGAAGTTCCATGGGGAGACGACCACCACCACGCCTTTGGGCTTGACCCCTAGGCCGGGGAGACCGTAGAAGTGGCGGGCCGCCAAGTCGTAGAAACAGACGAAGTCCACGACTTCGGAAACCTCGGGGTCGGACTCGGCAAGGAGTTTTCCGCCGTTCGCCAGCGCCGCTCCCATGAGGTCCGCGCGTCCGCGGCGCAATTCCCGAGCCACTGACGCCAGGACTTGCGATCGCTCCGCCACCGACTTGCGTCGCCATCCGTCGGCGTCGTCCCGAGCGCAGGCCACCGCCCGTTCGATATCCCCCTCGCCGGCCTGCCGGTAACGGCCGACGACCAATCCGGGCCGCGATGGGTCCAAGCAGTCGCGGATGCGCCGATTCTCGAAGATCTCCCCGCCCCCAACGACCAAGGGGACTTCGATCTTGCGCTTGCCATGACGGGGCCGCCAGCGCTCAACAATCCGCCGTGCCCACTCGCGGTTGGCCGGCAGCGAGAAGTCAGTGTCGGGCTCGTTGACAAAGCTGCTCCACTTGCCTGAGCGCTCCGGCTCTACAGATTCGTCCAAGCGGTCTTGGGTGCGGCGAGGCGCGTCGGACAGACCCTCGACCAAGGCGAAGGAGTCGAAGAACGCCTTCTCCAAGCGGTTCCATTCGCGGCTCTTCGGGGCCAGCTTGAAGGCATGACACAGGAAGTTGTCCGGTCCGGTATTCTCGTCCAGGCGGCGAAACAGGTATCCGATGGCGTTGACGAAGTCTTCCTTCTTGGTCGCGGGGGCGTAGAGGAGGAGGTTGCGAGTCAGGTCGAACAAGGCCCGCCGCTGGGGGTTCGCCATCCCTTCGAGCATCTCGACTTGAACCCGGTCCGCGATGCCGGCCTCTGCGGCCAACAGCAAGGCGTAAGCGGTGTCGAACAGATTGTGGGAAGCCACTCCCAGGCGCACGGCCCGGATGTTCTCCGGAATCAGGGCTTCGTGCAGCATTCGCTTGTAGTTGGCGTCGGTCTCGGGCTTTGATGCAAACGGCGCTTGGGCCCAGCCGCGCAGCGAGGCTTCCACCCGCTCCATTTCGAGATTGGCACCCTTCACGAGTCGGATCGTTACCGGAGACCCTCCGCAACGGACCCGTTCCCGAGCCCAAGCGTTGATTCGCTTCTGCGCCAGGCCGGCATCGGGCAGGTACGCCTGCAGAGCGATCCCTGCATTGACCTGTTCCATGCCCTTGCGTCCCAAGGTCCGCAGGAAGGCCTCGGTCGTGACCGCCAGGTCGCGATACTCCTCCGTGTCGAGGTACACCAGTTTGGGCACTTGGGTGCCGTCGACGCGGCGAAATCTCTCGCGAGCCGCCGCGCGATACAGCATTTCCAGCCGGTCGCATAGGACCGAGACGGTGTGTTCGAACGCTAGGGAGTCGATCTGAGAGTAGATCGTGGAGATCTTGACCGATATGACCTCGACCTCGGGAATCTGCAGGGCCCAGAGGTAGGAGTCCATCCGCCTTCGGGCCTCGGCTTCTCCCAGCACGGCCTCGCCAAGAAAATTGACGTTCATCCGGACGCCGCTCTGACGACGTGCTTCTAGGTGCCGGACCAGCAGGGGCTCCTCCGCCGGCAGGATGACGTTGGCGGTCTCTTCTCGCATCCGCGCCTTGACCAAGGGGGCTGCCACGCCCGGGAGGTAGCCTCCGAAGGAGTGGAAGCCTCTGAGGAGAGTTCGATCCAAGCCGCTGAAGATCCGGGGAATCCCCTGTACGTCCAATATGTGCAGCATTTGGTCAACCGCCCGACCGGCCCGTCTGGCGCGGAATGCCTGATCAGTGAGCTGGGTAAGGGTCGCCCTGTCTTGAGGGCTTTGCACCATCCGCTCCAACTCCGCCTGCTGCTTCCTCTCGGCCGGGGTCTGAAGGCTCGCAGCCGATTCCTGAAGATGTCGCGCCAGGCGCGCCGCTTTCTGCGCCCGCTCCGGGTAGGGCGAGACAGGGTCCGCTACCAACGATTTGAGGAGATCTTCCAGGGATTTGTCCACGCGCGCGATCTCCTGCCGCCCGGCACGGGCGTGATCAGGATCAGACTGGACCGCAATGTTCATGCGCCTCTCCAAGCAGACCGAGGCATTGCTCTGGGCAGCTCCCGGGTCGGTTTGTTTCAGTTTGCACCACGCTCGGAGACCATTAGCCGGGCAGCGAGAATCCCCCACGTCGGTCGGGGCGGACGGCAAAGTACTCTTGCTCCAGAACCTGCCTGATCTTGTGCCGGGCACTCGCTTGGTAGAGTCTCGTGCTCGGCAACCTCACCGTGTTCGCAGGGCCAACGGCAGAGCGCAGCTTCCGCCAGGAGAGACTCTGGCGTGCATGAGACGACGTGAGGGGTGGCCAAGATGAGCGTGGATTCGCCGATGGCACAGATCCGGTCCAGCCCCAACACCCCGGCCTCCGCTCCCTCCGCGGGAGTCGGCGTGCCGCGGCCCTATCTCGAGATCCCCGGCGAGTGTGCCGTTGGTCGATAGAGACGCCGTCTGCGTTCGTCCGCACAGTGGCACGGGAGCCCGATACTGGTCTCGCTGACTGCCTTCCCGTCATATGATTGACACCGATGCTCAGGAATCGGACTCTGATCGTGGCGGGTGGAGCTTGCTGTCTGTGTGCAGCACTACTCGCATGCAGCAGTTCCCGGCCCGCGGAGTTGCGCGGCGTCATCGTGGACAGCTCGGACGGCTCTCCACTGGCCGCTCGCCTCTACGTCAAGGATGGCCATGGGGAATGGTACCTGGCGCAGTCCGCGGACCCGGATAGTTCGAGTGTCGCTTACAACAAGAGCCGGTCGGACCAGAGCGTCGAGATACACACCACCCTGCCTGCCCACACCTTCTCGTTGGAGCTGCCGCCCGGCTCGTATTCTCTGACGGCCGCGCGGGGCAAGGAGTATCTGCCCGCGACAAACACCGTAGTGGTTGGAGAAGGCGTAACCGAAACCGAAATCCGGCTTCGCCGTTGGATCAACATGGCACAGCATGGCTGGTACTCGGGCGAGACTCACGTGCACCGCAGTGTGAGCGAGCTCCCGGGCCTAGTCGTGGCGGAGGATCTGAACGTTGCTCTGCCTCTGACGTACTGGGTCACGGAGGCGGGCACGCCCCCGAGTCAAGGCGACAAGAACTCGCCGCCAGTCGAGGCCCGGCCGATCGCCGTCGACCCGCACCACATCATCTACCCGATGAACACCGAGTACGAGATCTTCACGGTGAACGGTGTGCGCCATACGCTCGGCGCGGTGTTCGCGTTGAACCATCGCAGTGTCCTGAATCAGGGAGCGCCGCCGGTTGGCTCGATTGCCAAGCAAGTGCATGACGAGGGAGGGCTGCTGGAGCTTGACAAGCACAACTGGCCGTGGTCAATGATGCTGATCCCGGCCATGAACGTGGACCTGTACGAACTCACCAACAACCACATCTGGCGAGCGCCGTTTCACTTCCGCAGTTTCGGCGAGCAACCCGCCGACTACATGCAGATCGAGCAGACTGACGAGGGCTTTACTGAAGCGGGCTGGATCGACTTCACCTTTCAGAACTACTACGCCCTGTTGAACTGCGGCTTTCGCCTCCGGCCAACCGCTGGAACCGCCTCAGGAGTTCATCCCGTTCCACTGGGATTCGGCCGCGTGTACGTGCACTTGGGTCCGGAGTTCTCGTACGAGCGATGGATCCAGGGGCTCGACGATGGACGCAGCTTCGTCACAACGGGCCCCATGATGGACGTGCGCGTGAACGGCCGCCGTCCCGGGCGGGGGTTCGCCGAGTCGCACAGCGAAGACGGGGCCTATCGCTTGACGGGCTGGATTCGCAGCGCCACTGCGGTCACTTCGATCGAGGTGGTTGCCGCAGGACAGGTTGTCCGCCGGCTCGAGCCGGCCAATCAGGTTGAATCGGCGGGGGGTTACGTGACCCTGATCGACGAGCAGTTCTCGTTCGATACCTCGACTTGGCTTGCTGTGCGCTGCTACGAGCGCCCAGAGGGCCGCCCGCGCTTTGCTCACAGCGCTCCGTTTCACGTCACTGTGCCCGGTAGACCATTGCGTCCCCGGCGCGAAGAAGTCGAATACTTGGTTGGCCGCGTGGAGTCGGAACTCGCCCGGCATCAAGGCGTCCTGCCTGAAGCGGCTATCGCTGAGTACGAGCACGCGAAGGCCGTGTACGAGCAGCTGAGGGCGGTCGCAGAATAGGCCCTTGGATCGCGACCGAAACGACTGGGCCGCATCCCGGCGGCAGTGGCTGCGGGCCTCCAAAGACTCGAAACATCAAGAATCGACTGCTTGGGGCGCCGCCGATCGGGCTCGAGCCCGGAAGCTGCTCTTCCGCCCGAAACAAAGCCCTGCACCCGCTAGGCGCGGTCGTTCTACCGTCCCCAGCGCAGGAAGGCGATGGCGCGACGGTTCGCAGCTGGCCCGTTAAGGGCGGCTGCGGGCACCCCTCCCAGTCATCAGTCGCTCCCCTGAGCTGCTCCCAAATGGGTGAGACCGAAGCGGTAGAACCGGACTTCTCCGTAGTTTTCGCCCGATTCATTCGAAGCCTCAACCGCCAGCCCGATCGTGCCGTCGGCCAGGCGCTGCAACACGGAATAGGCTGCGAACCCTTGATCGAACGTGACTGGGTCGCTGAAGGACTGGCCCTCGTTGTAGCTAGTCCACACCGTGATGTTGTTGCGGTTCAGGCCGTCTTTCCCGCGCGGGGCCGAAAACAAGATGATGTCGCGGTCATGCCCCGCTCGGCTGGACGAGTACCGGATCATCGAGGCGTCGACCGGAGTGATCGGAATGCTGTCGGGCCGGTCTGGGCTCCACGTGATACCCCCATCTGCACTGCGATGGCGGCGGCGATAATCTCCGTCGTTCTGGCGCCCGTCAAGCAGGACCGTGCCGTCGGTCAGTTCGACAATCTCATCCTCGTTGGCGTCCGGTCCGGGACTGACGTGACCCACCTGCCAACTCGCCCCGTGGTCGTCGGAATAGTATGCGAAGGGCCTTACCGAGGCGGGTCCATCCGGTGTTTCGGAGCCGCTTCGCTTCGCAGGGATCAGCAATCGGCCGTTGGCTCCGCTGTCCTGGCTCTGCCAGCGGAGCTGGATGCCGCTACCGGGTCCGGGCTCCGCCTGCCGCCAATACAGCCCGTCCGCCGTGTCGTCGGGCTCGTCGGGATAGAGAACTTGGCGCCGATCCGACCAGGTCCGTCCGTGGTCGGTGCTGGAGCGCACCCAGACGACCTGATTGCCATCGCTGGAGTCCGGGTCCTGGCCATGAGAGACGGTTCTGGGCCCCACATCGGGCCACTGCCCATAGAACAGAAAAACCTCGCCGGTCGATTCGTCAAGGACCGGTGTCGGGTCCGCGAAATCCACGAGGACGCCGTTTGGCCGGAAGCCGGACTCGATGACTTCGAGGGGCTCCCAGGTCTCGCCCGAGTCAGTGCTCCGCCGCAGGACCAGGTCGATCGGGGCATTCTCGTCTCGGCGGGGGTCGCTGCCATCGCCGCGACGGCCCTCGGCGAACAGGAGAATCGAGCCATCCTGGGCAACAATCATGCCCGGAATGCGGAACGTGTGGTAGCGGCCCCGCTCCGTGACGTACTCCCCCTTGGGGGAAACGAACGGCCGCGACACTGAAATAGCCTCTTCGACGGCTGGCGGGCCCGAGGCGCAGCTTGCGATCGCAACGAGGACGATGGCTCGCTCCGCGAGCCCCCTTTTCTGCGGCATTGGACGTATCTCGCGGGTCGATTGTAGCGCCTGCGGGTGCGGCACGAGCTTGTCCGGCAGGCGGCAGGTGGGACGCGCATTGACGGCCAGTCCATGCATCAACGGTCGCCTCTGGTTTCGGGTCGTCGATCCCTGAACTATACTGGCGAGCGCCATGCTCGTAGCACTGCTGCTTTCGCTATTTGCCTGCGCAACCGCTGCGGGGCAGATCTCCTCGGTCGAGCCGGTCGGCACGGAATTGCGTTCGGATGACCTCCCGGATATCGCCGCGGCAGACGACGGGACTCTCTGGCTGGTGTGGATGTCACACGACGCCCGACGCGATGAGATCAACCTCCGCCAATACCGGGACGGCAACTGGAGCAACGTGCTGTTGGTTCCCGGCGGCGATGGCGACATCTGGCTTCCGCAAATCGCTCTGGACAGCCAGAACCGCGTGTGGGTAGTCTGGTCAGCCCGGCGCATCGGCAACTGGGACCTGTATGCCCGCCGCTACGACCCGGCGACCGAGTCCTGGGGTGACTTGGTTCGTCTCACAGATCATCGCCTTCCCGACATCTATCCCAGCCTCGCTGCCAGGGACGGCAAGCTCGCGGTGGCCTGGCAAGGATTCCGAGGAAGCGAGTCGGATATTCTCCTCCGCACGTTCTCCGACGGCGATTGGTCTGAGACAGTCTCCGTCAGCGGCCGGCCGGGCAACGACTGGAGCCCGGCCGTCGCGCTCGATTCGCGGGGAACGGCTTGGGTGGCCTACGACAGCTACCGCAATGGCAACTACGACGTGTACTTGGTAGGCCTGCGGGATGGCAGTACAGCAGTCGACGAAATGGCGGTCGCCGAGACCCCGCTGTTCGAGGCCCGGCCCTCTGTCGCCGTCGATCCGGACGACCGCGTCTGGGTCGCTTGGGAGAGTGGCGGAGCCAACTGGGGCAAGGACAACGGCTACAACTACCGCTACCAGATGCCTGAGTCCAAGACGGAACTCGCGTGCGGTACGTGCTTCGGTCCTGGCGTGATGCTCGGAGCGGAGCGCACAATCCACCTGCGCGCCTTCGCCAACGGCCGGCTGCAGGCTCCCGCCCGGCCCGTGCAAGCGGCATTTGAGGCCGATGCCGGACGCTATGTCTACCGCCCGCAAGTCCTTCTCGACGCTAGCGGCAATCCTCTTGTCGCGGCCAAGTGCCTCCTAGGCTCGGGCGCCACGCGAAGGAGGGGATGGGAGTACCGGCTCACCCGCTACGACGGAGAAGGCTGGAGCACGCCCGAGGCGATCCCCAACAGCAAGGGTCGTCTCAGCACCTGGCTCCGGTCCGCCGTGGCGAGCGACGGCAGCCTGTGGCTGGCTTGGCCGACTGACAACCGGCGGGAAAACTACCTCACTCGGCCTGTCCGATTCCAAGTCTACGCCGGCAAGACCACCAGCGCGGACCCTCCCGACCGCATACAGTTCTCTGAGCCCGAGATACTATCCGTCGAGGCGGCTCCGGGCCATGCGGACGAGCAGGGAGATCTGGCGGCGATTCGGAGCTACCGCGCCGAGATTCAGGGCCGCGCAGCGCGCATCGTCCGGGGAGACCTGCACCGTCACACGGAACTGAGCTGGGACGCGGGCGGCACCATTGACGGCTCGCTGCCGGAGTTCTACCGCTACATGCTAGACGCCGCCAGCATGGACTTCGGGGCCTCGACGGACCACCAGGGAGGCGCACACGACTACTGGTGGTGGTACTCGCAGAAGATGACTGACATGCACCACCTTCCCGGCACTTACGTCAGCCTGTTCGGATTCGAGCGCAGCATCAACTACCCAATGGGGCACCACAACGTGTTCTTCGCCGACCGCTCCGGCGAGGTGGTCCCGTTCTACCTGAAGCGCTGGGTGCCGGGCTACTTGCTGGCCGACCAAGCGAATAGGGGTGACCAGCCCGGGGTGGTGCCGCCCCAAGAGCGCGACGGGAACAATGATGTCGTCGACCCGCGGGTCACCGCCAACGACACGCTGCTGTTGTTCGAGCAAGTTCGGCGCATGGGGGGCGTGGCGATCGCCCACACCTCCGCAACCAACATGGGCACGGATTGGCGATTCCACGATCCCGAAGCCGCTCCTGTCGTGGAGATCTTCCAAGGCGACCGCACCAGCTACGAGCAAGACGGCGCGCCGCTGTCGGCTAGGAGCCCCGCGCCGCAAGATGCTCCGGGAGGTTATCGTCCGGCGGGGTTCGTCAATCATGCTCTGGCCAAGGGCTATGTCCTCGGGACCATCGCAAGTTCCGACCACTACTCGACGCACTACTCGTACGCGATGGTCTACACGACTTCCTTCACGAGGCAAGGGGTCTTGGATGCCATACGGCGCCGGCACACGTACGGCGCCACCGACAACATCATTCTCGACGTGCGCATGGGCAACCACTTCATGGGGGATCGCTTCCGGGCGTCCGAAGCGCAGCCCTTGCGAGTGCGCGTGCGTGGCACGGGAGAAATCGCGCGGGTGCATATCCTACGGGACGGCCAGCTGGCGCACACGCATCGGCCGGCAGCGCAGGAAGCCGATTTTGAATACACCGACGCCGATTTCGGCGGCACCGGCAGTTCTCATTACTACTACGTGCGGGTCGAGCAGGCTGACGGCCAAGTCGCCTGGGGCAGCCCTCTGTGGGTCGATTACTGAGCCTTGCTGGCGCGGTTGTTTCCGCTCCGGTCGCTCCGCTCCCTCCACGGGAGCCGGGGTGCCGCGTGCCTATCTCGAGACCCCCGGAGAGCGTGCCATTTTCAACGCCCATTGACATCGATGCGATAGACCTGGGCAACATCCCGAATCGGTTCCCCAAACTTCCATCTCGGACGCATTATCCGGACAAGCACAGGCGTTACGGGAGCTCGTGAGCTGCTGGGCCAAAATGGAGTAGATGCAATCTGGCGGGTTGATCGCGGGAGCCGCGCTACTCGCGATCTCCGCGCTGGCGGGCCTCGCTTCCGAACTGGCTACGCCGGGCTACCAATATGAATTCCCCCGTGACCACTTCGAACACCCGAACTTCGCCAGGGAGTGGTGGTACTACACCGGCAATCTGGCGGATGCCAGGGGGCGCAAGTTCGGCTTCGAACTGACGTTCTTCAGGGCGGCCTCCGGGCGCGACGAAGCCGCGAGTACCGCTTGGGACCTGAATCAGGTCTACGTAGCGCACTTCGCAGTGACCGACATTGCGGGCCAGCGTCTGATCCATCGGGAGCGTGCCAACCGCAGCGGTCCGGGCTTGGCTGGCGCGTCTGTGGAGACGGGCACAATCTGGAATGGGAACTGGAGCGTGAAATTCCTGCTAGGCGATGGCGCTCTGCCAACGCAGAAACTGCAGGCTTGGGACGAGGCGGTTTCTTTGGATCTGCTGTTGGAGCCAGCCAAGGCGCATGTGATCCACGGCGAGGACGGCATTAGCCGGAAGGGCGGGGAAGACGGTCAAGCCTCGCACTACGTGTCGTTCACCCGGATGCGTGCGTCAGGCACCCTCACGATCGGGGGCACTGCCCACGAAGTGCAGGGTCTGTCATGGATGGACCACGAGTTTTTCAGCGAGGACATGGCTTCCGGTGCAGTCGGATGGGATTGGCTGAGCATACAACTCGACGATCAGACCGACCTGATGATCGCCGGCATAAGACTGTCGAACGGAGAGTACAGTCCGTATTCCCACGGCACGCTCGTCGATCCGGAGGGCCTGGCGACGCGGCTGTCCTCGGACGACATCCTGCTCGCTCCCGGACGCATCTGGCAGAGCGACGAAACCGGGGCGAAATACCCTGTGGAATGGTCGCTTCGGATTCCACGAGCCGGACTGAGTCTCGACGTGCGCCCGTTGCACGACGCCCAAGAGATCGTGAGCGGGTCCGCCGGATTGCCGACTTATTGGGAAGGTCCCGTGGTGTATTCCGGCAGTCGGTCCGGGACCCCGGTCAATGGTGGCGGATACCTGGAAATGACCGGCTATGATGGGGCGATCGCCCTCGGCGTCGAATAGGGTGCGGTTGCCGCAGCGATCGCCATGGCCTGAGATCGCCGCGGCGGCGCCGCGATCAATCAGGCAGACCCAATAGCGGCCGGAAGGGCCGCGCTGCTTCGGACCGCTTGCCGCCGACAGGGCAGGATAGCGGGATCAGCGGCCGAGCGACAGGACATTGGCGAAGATGCGATACGCTCCAGGGACGCTATACGGGAGCTGGCGGTGTACCGCATAGGCAAAATAGGTGTAGTGGCCCTTGCCGAACGGGGCCGTTAGCCATCCTCCGCTTTGGGGTTCCTGCCCCGTGTCCTGAGTCTCGATGAGGGGCACGTACGCACTGTCCCACTCAGAAAAGAACTTGGAGCCTCGCTGTTCAACCCAGTCGTCGAAATCCTCTGCCACGATCTTGTTGGGTCGCTGGAACACTGGATGGTCGGGAGCCAGGACACGGACAGGCGAGTCCTCCTCGGAGACCTCCTCGGCGCGGCGCGGGAGATCGGCCGGGAACGCGGCCCACTTGGCGGGAACGAATTCCTGCGTCTGGTAGAGGATGACCAGGTTCCCGCCGGCGCGAGCATAGTCGAGCAGCCGCTGGTTGTAGTTGATCAGGTCCGGGCGCACGGCATAGGCCCGCGTGCCGACCACGATCGCTCCATAGGCGCCCAGGTCTCCTGCGGCCAGTTCGTCGCTGCCCAGCAAGGTGACCTCGGCGCCCATCTGTTCAATTCCGCTTGGAACCTCGTCTCCGACGCCCATCACGTACCCGACCTTCATGGAGGCCGCGATCCGGACATCGACGCCTCGGACACGCGTCACTGAATCCCGGTAAAGATACCGAATGTCATAGTCCCTGTGTCGGATCGCTTGGTATCCCTGGCGATATTCCTGGCCTCCCGCCCGGGCAACCGCCTGCAGATCGTACGCACCCTCGCGCAGCCGGGGCACATTGACGGAGAAGCTGAAGTTCCGGCGAGCGTTCGCTTGCGAGAACTGGAAGTCGTGCTTGCCTGGCTCGGCAGTCCATCCCTCCGGCAATTCCAGCGAAAGCTCGCCCTCGATTCCTCCGCCCTGGTTGTTGATCACCTCCACTTGCACCGATACGGCGTTCCGGCGCGAGCCGAGCGGAACAATCAGATTGGCCGGGGACACGTTCACCGCGAGTGCCGGAACGACCTTCAGCTCCCGGTATTCGTATCCGTACGGAAGGTTCGCTTCCCGGCGATACACGACCGCGCTTGCGCGTACCGACTGGCCACCGATGGTGTAGTCAACTGCCGCCGTGAGGGCAGGTGCGCGCCCGGCAAGGTGCAAGTATTCCGGATCCCGAACGGTGTAGCGGCTGTCATGGATCGATTCTCGCCGGAAGTAGCGCCTCGAAAGGTCCACGTCTCCGGGCGCCTCGACAGTGAACAGGGTTGCAACCCTTTCGCCTGAATGGAATACGGTGCCGGAATGGGAATCCCCCCCAACCCCCCATTCGCCCGCGCCTTCGATCGAGATTCCCTGGGTCTCTATCGGAAGGCTGCTGGGGTTGACCACCGAAACTTCCACGCGAAAGCGCTGGCCCGGAACTGCGGGCCCCATGGTGGCGAGAGGCGCGAACGGCGAATCCGGTGCTCCGGAATCAAGCGGCGCGGAAACGGCTCGGAACTGAAGTCCGAGAGCAGTGTTGATGGCGGCCTGGAACTGGCTCTGCTTGATTGCCAGCAGGAAGAGTGCCTCGTCTCGGCCCTGGGACAGGCGTATCGCCTCGCGCGTCGCGCTCAGGCCCTGCACCAAGAACGGCACAACCGCAGCTGGATTGCGCACGCTGTAGGCCGCGACGGCATCATCGACGTTGCTTTCGATCTCCGAGAGAATCTCCGGAACACCCTCGGGGGGCTCGACACCCAATAGTTCGTAGATCCCCGCGACAGAGGTATCGATCCCGGCGAAGAACCCAGTTTCCCGCTCTGGAGCGTCCACTTGGCTGCGCACTCTCTCGAAGTATTGGCGGTATTCTCCCGAACGCTCGCGCCGGCGGCCGCTGACTTGAGACCGCTGGAAGCTCAGTCCCAGGGCCGCGAACTCTTCGTAGCTCTCTCCAAGCCACGGGCTGAACGTCCCGGTATTGACGTCGACATTCCAGCGGTGATCGGGAGGCTCGATCCTCGGACCCGACGGGCGCCTCGAATGAAGATTGCTTCGATAGAGCTTCAGTGGCTGCCATGGCCTGAGCCCCTCCGCGCGGATCTGATCCGGGAACCGGTCCGGATCGCCCGCTGCCTCGAACGCTTCCTGGGTCACGGCCCCGGAAGCCTCGTGGTTGCCGTGTCCGTCTCTCGGACCGCCGTAGAAGCGCGAGACGAGAACTAGGGGTCGATTGATCCGGATCACGCGCACGACATCCCGAAGGACGTTCTCTCGCCCCCATTGGCGGAGCGCCTCGTCGAGGTTCTTGGAGTAGCCGTAGTCGATCAGCGTTGCGAAGTACTGATCGTCTAGGCCGTAGTAGCGGTCGGAAACGAGCAATTCCTCTGTTCGAATCAGGCCCAATCCATCGAACAGCTCAGAACCGATGGCGTTGGCGCCAGCCTCGCCGCGATTGAGCGTCAAGAGCGAAGTCCGCACTCCCTCGCCGCGGCTTAGGTACGTCAGGGTCCCTCCCTGCTCGTCGTCAGGATGGGCGGCCGTATAAAGGACGCTGGCCGTGGTCCGCAGCTTCAGCATCTGCTGCCACAGGCCCGAAGCGCCCCGGTCCACGGAGAGGGCGTGGGGGCCGGTTCTCGATTCTGACAGGGTCAGGACCCGGTCCAGGCCGGATCCGGGCTGGGCCAGCCCAGGCTGCGTCGATCCAGCCCAGAAGCAGGCCGCGGCCAACCCCGGGACAGCCAGGCTATGGATACGAAACCGAAGTCGCATGGCATCTTCCTCGAACTCAGACCGACGGGCGAATTCCCGAACGGCGCATTCAGTCTAGGCTCGGAATCCCGCCTCGTCCAGTCGCCCGCGACGCTTTCGCGAGAGAAGGATTCGGGACCCACTCCGCCTCCCGCCCTAATGCCGGTGGCGGGAATTCGCGGCCGTGCAACGTGCTCGGACTAGGCCAGATGGTCCAGCAACGGAGCATGGGCTCGTTGGTACTCGAGCACCAGCTTCTCCGCGAGCTCGCGGCGCTCCACCAAGGGGTTGGCATAGAGCGCTTTGATGGCTAGGGAGCGCGAGCCCTCCAACGCAGCCTTCACGGTGATGCGCTCGAATTCCTTGACCTGCAAGAGCAGGTCTCGGATCTGGTCGGGCAGGCGCCCGGCAGCGAGGGGTCGTGCGCCGTTGGCGGTTATGGCGCAGGGCACTTCCACGGCAGTATCACTATCGAGGTCCTGAACGGCCCCTTGATTCGCCACGTCCAAAGGCATGACCCTCGGCTGATTGTTGTGGATCGCACCAATGACATCGAGCGCGATCCGCTCGTAGCCTGCCGCGCTCTGGTACAGGTTCGCTCTGGCCTCCTCAACGCGGCCCGCTTCGAATGATCCACCTGTTTCGATCGCCATGTAGGAGGCGTTGCGACGCGCGAGATAGAGGTCATACGCCGCAAGGATTCTCCGCTCGTCCTGGCGGGCCTCGGCGACCGACTGCATGAGCGGGCCCTCGAGTTCCCGGATCAGCGCCCCTCGGGTGTTTCCAGCCGCCACCGTCCTGCGGAATGCCTCCCGGGTGGAGTAGTAGTAGAAGAGGTACTCGGTAGGGAGAAGGCGCAAGGTTCGGAGAAACGATTTCGAGAACAGACGAAGGGGGTACGCCCGGTCCAACGCCTCGTCAGATGCCATCAGATCTGGCAGTACGTCGCGGCCATGCACGAGAACCGCCCGAATCCAACCCAGGTGATTCAGCCCCAGGTAGTCGAAGTGTGCTGCTTCAAGCGGAACCCCCAGTGCTTCGGCCACGTGGAGGAATTGCTCACGCGGCGTGTCGCAGACTCCGATGCACCGGGCCGCAATCCCTTCTTTGATGAAGGCCTCGGCCATGATCCCGACGGGATTCGTGAAATTGATCATCCACGCCTGCGGTGCGCGCTCGGCCACTCGTCGGCCATAGTTCACAAGGACGGGAATCGTTCGAAGCGCGAGGGCGAAGCCTCCGGGGCCGACCGTTTCCTGCCCGGGGAGGCCGTGCTCGAGCGCGATCTGTTCGTCGCGGACCCGCCCGCTGATTCCCCCCACCCGAATGCTGGAGACGACGAACGAGCACCCTTCGAGCGCTTCGTCCAATGACCGCGGCAGCGACACGCGAAGCTTGCCGCCGGCGCGTCGCGCCATGGCCTGGGAGATGCGTGAGATAGCCGCGGCTCGTTCCGTGTTGGTGTCGAACAGTGACAGCTCGTCGACTGCAATGCCCGTACCTTCGCGGAAGAGGCCGTTGGTCACGAGCGGGACCCTTACCCCGGCCCCTCCGATGATCGTAAGTTTCATTCGTCTTCGGTTCCAGCAACCCGCGCACGCTCAAGCCCCTGGATCTGTTGGTCGAATTCCGAGCGGCTCGGCAGTGCATTCACGCCGCCCGCCGAGCGGGTCGACAGTCCGCCGCAGACACTTCCTGCGAGAAGAGCCTCTTCCAGCGACTTGCGCGCCATCCACGCGTGCAGGAATCCTCCGTTAAACGCATCGCCTGCGCCCGTGCTCTCGACCGCCTTGACATTGATCGCTTCCGTGCGGATGGGAGCCGATGCGTTCCGTGACGCCAGCGCACCCGCCGCCCCCTGCTTGATGACCACGGTGTTTTCCGCGTGGGAGAAATAGGCTAGCGCCTCGCGGGCGGACCCCGCTCCTGCGTACTTGCATGCCTCCATCTCATTTAAGAACACCACGTCCAGTTCCCGGCAAAGGTCGCGGAAGGCCAGAGAGTGACCAGCCGCTGGATTCCAGCCGAGGTCCCACGAAACCGTTGATCCGCCGACCCGGAGTCGCCGGACCGCGCTTCGGACCGCGCTCCACGAGTTGGGCGTCAGCGCGAAATGGACGTGCCCGGAGCGTCCGATGCGTTTGAGGATCCGTTCGTCGAGCAGGTGCTGCTCCACGGCGCGGCTGGCTCCGGGATAGGTCAGGAAGTACCGATCCTCCCGCGTCGAGACTGCCACTGTGACCCCGCATGTGAGATCCGGTCGAATCTGGGCCAAGGAGCAGGACACCCCGGAAGCGTCGAGCCGAATCCGAGCTTCTCCGTCCAAGACGGAGGAGCCCCAAACCGTGACCAGTTCTGTCGGTCGCCCGAGGCGAGCCGCCGCGGTGGCGGTAATCGCGGCGCCACCGCCGATCGAGATCGCGAAGGCGTCGGTCTTGACTTCTTGGCCCAAGCTCGGAAGTTCTTCCAGATCCGAGAAGATCAGATCCGTGAAGAACTCTCCCGCGCAGACCAGGCGGTCAGGATCAGCGGCGCCTGTCATCCTGCTTCATCTCGACGATGAACCTGGTAGTCGCCGCGACTCTCCCGCCGATCGTTCGGTCTTCCTCGGCTTTCAGTTCCCGGTATCGCTGGAGCATCTGTCGGGCCTGTTGCGCTTGGCCGGTTCTCTGCAGGGCGAGTCCGAGCCGGTAGTGGGCCAATACATGATCCGGGGCGAGGCCGACGGCCTGCCGCAGCGCCTCGACAGCGGCGGGCCAATCCTGAAGCTCGAATTGGATTTCGCCCAGCAGCAGCTGGGCTTCCAGAAAACGCGGGTTTTCCTCGGTCAGCTCGGCCAGTGTCTCGACCCGAGCCGCGACTTCGCCGGAGTTGCCCGATCGCGAGGCCTGGCGGAGCGTCGCCAGCGCCTCGAAGTATCGAGCCAAGGGATCCGTCGGATCGCGCTCGAGAAGCTGCCGGAATGAGAGCAGGGCACTGTCAAAGGCCTCGTCCGACCGATCGAACGCTTGGGAGAGGAGGTGGAAGCCCATCATCTCGTCAGGCCTCAGCCGCACCGCGTTCAGGAAGGCGTGCGTTGCCTCCTCGTACCGCGTCAGACCGAGCTCTGCTGCCCCCGTGCCGATCCAGAGGTTCCAGGAGTCGGGCATCGTCTCGAGGCCCTCGGAGAAAACCTGCGCCGCAGCCTCCCAGTTCCAGTGAGTCAGGAACTCGTACCCGAGCGCGAAGTAATTGTCGGCAGTGGGATCGAGCGCGACCGCCTTCTGGAAGTGTGTCACGGCCTCGAGGGGCTGACCCTGCGACTCAAGCAAGTCTGCCAGGAGCAAGTGGGCCTCCGCCGTCTCCTTGAGGGCGAGCGCGGCCTTTGCCGCCTCGATGGCTTCGGGCAGCTTGCCGAGCCCATTCTGAGCGACGGCCAAATTGAAATGGGCCGCGTAGGACGCCGGGAGCCGTCTTGTCACTGATCGGAGCAATTCCTCGGAATGTGCTACCAGGTCCTGATTCAACAGCAGCAGCGCCAGCTGGAATTCCAGCCCTGGCTGCCCGTCAAGCAACGGCCTGATTGCTCGCAAGACCTCGTCCGTCCGGTCGTCGCGCCCGAGCGCGCGATCTGTGAGTGCCCCCAGCAGCTGCAGCTCCGCTCGGGACTCCCGCTGACCTGCAAGTCCCTTCAGAAGCGCGTCTGTCGCCTCGTACTTGCCCAGCAGGAAACGGCAGTAGGCGAGCTGATAGGCGTTCTGATAGACATCCGGCTGGATTGAGAGCGCCTCTTCCAGCCAAGGGAGAGCTTCTCCCGGGCGGCCCTGCTGCAGGAGGGTGGTCCCCAGATTGAATGTTGCCGTCGGATGGTTCGGTTGCAGCTCCAGAGCGTAGCGAAACTGGCGCTCCGCTTCCGACGCTTGCCCAAGGCGCATCAGACTCGCGCCGAAGTTGGTGCGAAACCCGACCGACTGAGGCTGGAGCTCCACCGCCCGCCGAAAGTGCTTGTTGGCTTCTTCCGGCCTCCGGTTGAGGTCGAGGACAATCGCTAGCAAGTGCTGGATCTCGGCGACGTCCGGATGGCGGCGCCCGAGAGGCTCGGTCTGCCGCAGGGCCGCCTCGTAGCTCCCCGCTTGAAAAAGCGCAACGGCTTGCTCGAACTCCGTGACAGACTCCGCGGGGATTCGCAGCTGCGGCGCCCCAACGAGCGGCAGCAAGCTGCTGAGCACCGCGAACGTGGCGGAGCAAGACCATATGGCTCGACGGGCGAAGGCCTGATTGACGAGCCTGTAGAGTGTCCCGTCTTGGCTACCCTTGCACAGAGGAGCCAGCACGTTGTCAGTGTACGGTATTAGGCGGTCTGGACCGTCTTCAGCCGGGCAGGCGATTGCGATGAGTTCGAGCGTCGGCAACTATACTGAACTCGCCTATAGCCGGGTCTTTGCGCTGCCAAGGCCCGCAGGGGGAGGGCTGATACTTGTTGGAACGCGGGTGCTGAGCCAGATCAGGGTCGTGACGAGAGGATGGCCGCAGCGGCAGCGTGCGCGCCACGCCTTGGATCCGTAGGCCGGTGACTTGCGTGCATCGCACAGGTTGCTCCCTGCTGGCTGCAGTCGTCGCGTTGTCGGCCCATCTCGCTCCTTCGTTGCCACGCCGGGCTTGGTCGCAACTGCGGTTCCTGGAATCAGCGGAAGCGGCTGGCCTGGGCGGGTTCCGACTGATCAGCGGCGATCGGGAGAAGCGCTACATCGTCGAAGCGAATTCCGCCGGGGTGTGTGTGATCGATTACGACTCGGACGATCGGCCGGATCTTTATTTCGTGAACGGCGGACTCTTGGAGAGCTTCCGGGAGGGCCGCCCGTCCCGCGTCCGTCATGCCCTGTTCCGGAACGTGGGCGAGCGCCGGTTCGAGGAGGTCACGCAGGGGGCCGGAGCTGGAGGGAACGGTTACTGGGGCATGGGCTGTTCGGTGACCGACTACGACTCTGATGGCCTTCCCGATCTCTACATCACGTCCTACGGTCCCAACCAGCTCTTGCGCAACCGAGGGGATGGAACGTTTGCCGACACCACCGAGCACGCCGGCGTGAGCGATCCCCGGTGGTCGACCGGCTCGGCCTGGTCTGATGTCGATCTGGACGGCGACCTAGACCTGTTCGTTGCCAACTACATCGAGTTGGACCCGGCCAACCTTCCGGAGCCGGGCAGTCCCGCCTACGGTTCGATGGGAGGGTCCGGCCTAGGCTGCAAGTACATGGGCCTGCCGGTGATGTGCGGTCCGCGGGGACTCAAGGGCGCAGGGGACTCCTTCTTTGTGAACAGGGGTGACGGCACCTTTGAGCGAAGCTCCCGTACCAGCGGCTTGGACGATGCGGAGGGCTATTTCGGCCTCGGGGCCCTCTTCGTGAATCTGGACGAGGACGGCCTGCCCGACCTGTTCGTGGCCAACGATTCGACACCCAACCTTTTCTACCGGAACCTGGGCAACGCGACGTTCGAGGAACTCGGGCTCCTCTCGGGCCTGGCCTTCAACGCCCACGGAGTCGAGCAGGCAGGAATGGGAGTCGCCGCGGGAGACTATCTCAATCAGGGCCGGTTTGGCATATACGTCACACACTTCTCCGAGGAATACAACACGCTGTATCGGAACGATGGCGAGCTTAACTTCTCGGATGTCACGACCCGGTCAGGCTTGGACCGACCGACATTGCCCTACGTCGGCTGGGGAACGCTGTTCGGAGACTTTGACAACGACCGCTGGCTCGACATCTTCGTGGCGAACGGCCACGTTTTTCCGAGCGTCGATCAGCTCCGGGAGTCGTCCATTGCCCCGTACCGCCAGGAAAGCCTTCTGTTCCGGAATCTCGGGGACGGTCGGTTCGAGGAGCAGCCAGGCCTGCTGCGTCTTGAGCGCGAGCAGTCCAGCCGCGGCGCGGCAAGCGCCGACCTCGACGGAGATGGAAGGCTGGACGTGGTGGTCAGCAACATCGATGCCGCGCCAACTCTGTTCTGGAACGAAAGCACCAGCGAGAACCAGCACCTCAGGATCCGACTCATCGGGTCTGGTTCAAACCCACTCGCGGTGGGTGCTCAGGTCAGGGTCCGGTCCGGTGAGCTGCAGCAGCTGCGCGAAGTGCGCAGCGGTGGGAGCTATCTCTCTCAAGAGGAGTTGATCCTGCACTTCGGGCTGGGCTCCCGCCCGAGGGCCGACTCGGTGGAGGTGCGCTGGCCTACAGGCGAGACATCGCTGTTGCGCGAGGTCGCCGCAGGCGGGCAAATTACGATTCGCCAAGCGCCGAACGGACGAACGGCCATTCGCTGAGTCTGCGGGCTCTGAGCAGGTAGAGGCCGACCCCCAGTGCCAGCACCAGCAGCCCCAGCGCCACAATGGTGACTCCCGTCGAGACGAGCACGAGAAGCCAAAGGACCATGGCCACCAGGCTCGGGATCGGATACCCCCACATCTGGAACGGGCGGTGAATGTCGGGCCGGTAGGTCCGGATCAGCGTCACCGCAACAATCTGCCCCAGCACCTGGACGATCACCTGGATCACGATGAGCGCCTGGATGATGTTGCCGAGATCAAGGAAGCAGAACACTGTCGAGCCGAGGCCGAGCGTCAGGAGAGAGACGTGCGGGAATCGCTTGGTCGGATGCAGCTTGCCGAACACCGAGAAGAACCTCCGGTCCCTGGCGGCCGCATACGGGATTCTCGAATAGCCGAGGAGCAGGGCGAAAACCGAAGCGGCCGATGCCGCCAGAACGAGATAGGTGAGCAGATTGGCCGCCCAAGGCCCGTAGACGATCTCCATGAAGTCCGAAACGACGTGCTGGGAGGCCATCGCGTCCCTCCACGGAACGACACCGAGGATCGTTGTGTTCAGGAAGATGTACAGCAGCGCCACGACGGCGATCGAGGCGATGACCGCGAAAGGAATATTCCGGCTCGGATTCCTGACCTCTCCCCCCAAGAAACAGATGTTGTTGTAGCCGCCGTATCCGTAGATGCCGATCAGAGCAGCGCCTCCGAGGCCCTTAACGAAGTCCCACGACCACGAGAAGGCCCCGTCGGGAACGTCCACGAGCAGCTCGCCCCGGATGTTGGACAACCCGGAGACGATCACCCAGAGAATCGTCCCTACAGCGACCAGCATGAGGATGAACGAGAGCCGGCCGATGGTATGGATCCCGCGGTAAAGCGCATAGGTGATGACCAGGCACAGGCCCACGGCGATGAGCTGGATGGTCAGGGGCGAGAGTTCGGGCCCGAGGTACTGGGCGTACTGGGCGAACCCGACAGCTCCGGTCGCAACCGAGAGCGGCGCGGTGAAGAAGATCATCCAGACGAAGAGAAACGACATCAGCTGGCCCATCTTCTGCGGGCCGTAGGCTTCCCGGAGGTAGACGTACGAGCCTCCCGCTCCCGGCATCGCGGCACCCAGCTCCGCCCAAACCAGCCCGTCACAGACGGCCAGCGCAGCCCCGAGCAGCCACCCCAGCATGGCGTGCGGGCCGTCCATGGTGGCGATCAGGATCGGGATCGTGATGAAGGGGCCGATTCCCAGCATCTCGACCACGTTGGCCGAGATGGCTTCCTTCAGCCCTAGGCCTCGGATCAGGCCCGGTTCGTTGTCTCCGCGGGAGGATGGTTCTGCCGGCATGTGCGCTCGACTTGCAGGGTCGCACATTCCGCGAGCGAACCTCGCGAAGCGGCCAAGACTCCCGGACCGCCAGCCGCCCCGACGTGGGTCCGGGCGGCTGGCGGAGTCGCTAGAAGATGAATTTCAGCCCGAACTGAATCACCCGGGCTTCCCGCAGAGGATCGAGCACGCGGGTAGTCCTACCAAACCGGCCGTTGTGCACCCGGTTCTCGGGATTGTCGAACTGAGGCGTATTGAAGGCGTTGAAGAACTCCCATCGCATCTGCAGCTTCGCGTCTTCGCTGAATCCCAGTCCGAAGTTCTTGAACAGGGAAAGGTCGAAGTTGTGATGCGGCCAGCCGCTCAGCGCAGCCACGCCGCAGCTTCCGAAGGTTCCGTTCTGGGAGATTGCGAAGGCCGACGTGTTGAAGAACTGCTCGACCGTTCTCGGGCCTGCCGGATTGCCGATGCAGTCTGCTCGGGCGTTCTGGCTCCGAGTCCGGCTCCTGTCGGGGCCGCGGATGCCGATGGGAGCACCGGAAGTGGAACTCCAAATGCCGTTGAACTGCCAGCCGCCCAGAACGTGCCGCGCGGAACTGTCGCGCGGGAACGGAATCGCCCAAGTCCAGTTGAATACGAATCGATGTGTCTGGTCGAAGACCAATCGCCCGTAGTCAGCAGCCAGATCGTAGGCGTTTTGCGGCCGGACAAGGTTTGCAGATGCACCTCCCGATAGATTGTCCTGCGTGTCCCCGAGCGCCTTGCTCCAGGTATAGTTCACATTGAACGCCAAGCCCCCGACCATCGCTCGCCGCAGGCTCACTTGCAGCGCATTGTAGTTGGAATTGCCGTTGCTGGCGAGGTGGTCGCTCAGGCGCGCCCAGTCCGGGAAGGGATACGAGACCGATCCGTCCGACTGCAGGCGGCCTTGGTTCAACGGCTGAAGCTTGCGGATGTTGTTCGAGTCGCCCCCCACGTAAGAGATATCCATCAGATAGCTCTGTTCGAGTTGGAACTGGAACCCAAAGCTGTACTGCTGCGACCACGGCGCCGTTTCGAACATGCTCCGGCTCCGGAGATCGATGCGCTGGGGATCGAACACGTTGCTTTCCCCGGGGAACGGGTCGCTTAGCAACATCTTCGGCGGCTCGTGGAACTGCGATTCCTGTCCGCGGAATTCGATCAGCTGCGGGGGATTCAGCGGAAGCGCGGCCGAACTCCCCATCCGGTCGATCGCCTGGTAGAAGATCGCGTAGCCGCCCCTGAGCACCGTGCTTTCTCCGATGCGATAGGCGGCCCCGAAACGGGGTGCAAGGTTGTTGCGGTCGGGATGGACCAGCGCCCTGCCGAAGATCCCGCCGCCCTGCGCGCGTTGCACGCATTCGAACTCGCACGGCACCTGCCCTAGGTCGCCGGGATTCGCAGTGATCAGGGCGCCGCGGCCTCCGTTCGCGTCGGGATCGAAGTTGGACATGAGATTGTCTTGTTCCACGATCGGCGTGAAGTACTCGTACCGGACCCCGTAGTTGAGCGTCAGCTTGGGCGAGGCCTTGTAGGAGTCCTGCAGGTAGAACATCATCCCGTCGGTATAGGTATGGGGAACGAGCGCCGAGGTGGCCTCGACCCTGCCGACATTGCCCAGCAGCAGGTTGGCGAACCCGTCGCCAACATAGCTATTGGGAATGATGTAGCGGCCGTTGGGTGCCTTCACGTCCAAGTAGTTGTTCATGGCCCGCTTGTACTCGAAGCCGAGCTTGAACGAATGGTTTCCTCTGACGACGCTGAGGTTGTCCAACAATTGGAAGACCTGGGAAACTTGGAACTGCGGCCTCCACTCCGAGGTTCCGAGGAGCGTGTAGCCGGACACGCGGATCGGCGGAATGCCGTAGGCGAACGTGCCGGGGAGGGAGTTTAGGCCGAACTCCGGCCCGGCGTCGCCTTCAGGCGCGATGGGGTCGGACGTCGAATAGATCCGGTTGAATCCGAACCGGAGGCTGTTGAACACGGATGGGCTGAAGATCCGGTTCCATGTCAGCGCCATCAACTGGCCGCGCACATAGCTGTTGGCCGTGAACCCGCCAGTGGCAAGCGGGTTCGGGAACGGGCCCTGCTCGACGATGGTGTCGGTTTGCAGAAAGCTGTAGGACCCATAGAGGGTGTCCTTGTCCGTCAGGCTATGGTCGATCCTGACGTCGAATGAGTTCTGGTCCAGCGGAACATCGAGGGCCGATTGGAAGCCGAACTTCCCAGAGTTCGGATCTGGATACAGCGCGCCCAGCGCCATGCCCGCCGGGTCGCCGCAGGGCCGCCCGTCGGTTCGGCTCGCCCCGAGATTGAGGATGTCATTGACTTCGTCTACGCAAGGCACGATCTCGGGATAGAAGGGGGTGCCATCGGCATCCCGATCGATCACCAGGTCGCGATCCCCCGTGAAGATGCCCTGCTTCATTTGTGCGCTGGGAACCGTTCCGTTCGCGCCACCGGCCTTGCTCGCGTCCGTGCGCTGGTAGTCGGCGAAGAAGAACGTCTTGTTCCTCGCGACCGGGCCACCGAAGGTGAACCCGTATTGGTTGCGGTTCTCGGCCCCTCGCTCAATGCCTGCTGCATTGTTGAAAAAGTTGTTGGCGTTGAGCTTGTCATTGCGAAGGAAGTACCAGCCGGATCCGTGAAACTCGTTCGCTCCCGACTTGATCTCGGCGTTGATGACCGCTCCTTGGCTCCAGCCGAACTCTGCGTCGTACGTCCTTGTCTGGATCTTGAAGGACTGGAGCGCGTCCGGCGGAGGCTGGACCGCCTGGGGGCTCCGCTCCTGCCCGTTGGTCGTGAACGTGTTGTTGTCGACGCCGTTGAGGGCGAAGTAGTTCTGGAGCGAGAAATTGCCGTCGACGTTGATTCGCGCCTCCCGGGGATTCGACCGCGCCCCCGGTGCGGGGACCGCGCCAGGACTGAGCAAAATCAGGTCGGAGTACCGCCGCCCGTCGAGCGGAAGGTCCTCGATCTCGGCGGATTCGATCACGGTGCCTAGCTGGCCGCTTTCCGCCTCCAAGCCCACAACCGGGGCGACGACCTCCACCTGTTCCGTGACGTCACCGACTTCCAGGGTGAAACCGACGTCGAGACGCTGCTGGATGGCGAGTCGGATCCCGTCCCGGACAGCCGTCTTGAAACCATCCGTTTCGGCCCGGACTTGGTAGATGCCGGGTCTCAGGCCAGTCGCCAGGTAGACACCGGCTTCGTTCGTGCTCAGAACGATGGAGTCACCCAGGCTGGTCAGCGTAACCGTGACATCGGCGCCCGGGATAACTGCGCCTTGGGGGTCCCGTACGGTGCCGATAATCGTTCCAGTGTTGATCTGGGCGATCAACGGCACGGTGAGGGGCAGGATTGCCAGGAATATGAAGAAAGCTCGAGCGTGCATTTTCGACCTCCTCTTGCAGGCAAATTGTGCGTGGCTTCTTCATACGCCTAGAACCGCCCGGAGTCAAACGAAAACCAAATGTTTTGACCGTATTCCCTAATGAATTTGAAGCAATTGAGGCCTTTGGAGCCGGAAACGTCGATCCGTTCACCGTGACGGCCGTGACTCCGTTCGGCCTGATCGGGGTCGAGCTTGGCCACTACGGGCTGGAAGTCGCCGTCACCAGGCGAATCGTTGCTAGGTTTCCTCGGGCTCAGGGAGGGGTGATCGTCGACGATTCGCCGGTCACGATCGGCTTTGCCGACCAGCGCCTCAGCGAAGGTGACGCACCGCTCCCGAAAAGGTGATCGCCGATGGTGCCAAGGGGCGTTTCTGCCCGATCCCGCTGGCATCTCTGACTGCCTTCTCGGGCTCCGCCCCGCTCGCGCCCGAACGGGCCCCGCACGAGCAATTCCTGGTCCCGTCCGCCTCCGCGCCCGTGGTCGGCATCATGACCGCGACCGGGACCGCGATATTGCCGGCGCGGACCCCGCCATTGTTATCTCAATGGGGGTCGATCTACTAGTCCTGTCTGTTGCTGTGCCTGAGTTGTTCTTGTAGGTCGCTGATTTGGCGCTCGAGTTTGCGCGTTCGACCGGATAGCAGCAGTACATATCCGACATGGAGCGCCCAAGCGATGCTGAAGGCCGCCCAAAGCCACTTGAAATTGGGTTCCAAACCGTTGACTCCTTTGTCTGTCAGGCTAGTGACTGTACTTCGCGCCTGAGTGCGTCGGTCTTGCGCCGCAGAGCCTCAAGCCTGCGCCGTTGACGAACCAAGCACCAGAATAATAGTCCCAGCGAGGCCATCGTTGCGAACAGAACGAAGGTCATCCGAGGGTCGAGCGACCCGTCACCACCGAGCACGGGAGCTGGGTGTTGCGTGCGCCACCAGCGATTCGCCATGTACACGATGGGCACGTCCACCATGCCGAAGATTGATACCACCGCACAAACAGTGGCGCGCTGGCTAGGTTCGGCGATCGATTGGCGCAGAATCAGGTACGCGGCGTATATCAGGGCCAGTAGGAGCATCGCTGTCAAGCGTGCGTCCCAAGCCCAGTACACGCCCCAAATCGGCTTCGCCCACAAAGAGCCGGTGATCAAGTTGACGATCGCGAACAGCAGTCCGACTTCGTTGCAAGCCACGGAGAGGTCGTCGAGTCGGCTGGCACGATTGCTCAGGTACGCGATCGCTGCACCGCCGCCGATGAAGAAGCCTGCGAATGCAACGGCGGCGGAGGAGACGTGGAAATAGAAGATGCGCTGGACCGGCCCCATGCTGGCCTCCATCGGCACCCAAATGAAGATCAGGTAGATCGATGCGAGCAGCGCCACCGCCGTGATCGACGCCAGCGCCGTCGGGACAGCCGGTCGCAAGTTAGCAGCCACCATGCTTGAGTTTAGCCGAGCGGCACGAAGGGGGCGAGATAGCTCCGGGAGCCGTCGGGCGACAATTGCAGTAGGGCACTATGACACAACTGGCCGCATGTGTCCCGAACTTCTCGGAAGGCCGCGACCCGACGACACTGGACCGGCTCGAGCGCGTAGTTCGGAGGTCAGGGGCGACGTTGCTCGACCGGCACAGCGATCACGACCACCATCGCTCCGTGTTGACTTTCGCAGCAGGTCTCGGCGTGATCGACACGGCTGTCATGGCTGCGGCTGGAGAGGCCGTGGAGAGCATAGACCTCAATGCCCACGGCGGCACTCACCCAAGGGTCGGCGCCATTGATGTCGTTCCGATCGTGCCTTTGCACGACACGCCTTGGGATGCGTGCTTGGACGTTGCCCGGTCGATCGGCGAGTGTCTTTGGAGTGAACTAGGCCTGCCGGTGTACCTATACGGCCACGCCGCCGTCCGGGAGGAGCGAAGGCCACTGGAGGCAGTGCGCAAGGTGGGGTTCGAGAGACTTAGAGAACTAGTCCGGGACGGCAAATACCTCCCGGACATTGGAGGCCCTCAACTGCACCCTTCGGCCGGGGCATGCTGCCTAGGAGTCCGGGGTCCGCTGGTAGCGTACAACGTGTTGCTGGATTGCCGCGACGCCCAGCCCGCGAAGGTAATCGCCGGCCGGATTCGCGCAGCCGGAGGCGGTTTGCCCGGAGTGAAGGCGCTGGGCATGTACTTGGAATCCGCCCAGATCGCCCAAGTCTCGATGAACATCACACAGCCGGACCTGACACCGCTGCCACTGGTATTCGATGAAGTGTCGCGCCTAGCAGCAGGGCTTGGTGCGGAGGTCGTAGCTTCGGAATTGGTCGGCCTCGTGCCTCGGGCGGCCCTGGGTCCGGATCCGAGCCGGATGCGGATCGTCGGGTTTCATAATGGGATGATCTTGGAGGAACGGCTGAGTGGTGGCGCTTGAGAAGCCGCGACCCGTGCCAAGGCTGCCAGGCGAGGCCTCTGGATCGATCGCACCCTCTCCAACCGGTCTCTGGCTTCTGATCAGACCTTTGTGGGCAGAAACCACGCGACCTACCGGTTCATCAGCTACTGTGCGCCGCTGATCATTCGGACGAGCCGTGGCGACTCAGTAGACGGTGTCTGCGAATACGCTGATCACGCCTGCTCTCTTCCGTAAAGGTGGTCGTCGAGGCGGTCGGTGAGGTCCGCGGGAAGCCTGGTCCAATCGTCGGCCGTGACATCCTTGAATGCGTCGTCGATCGCGTCCTCGATTTCGAGATTGCTCGCATTGCCCTGCAGAGCACTAGCGCCGATGATGTTTCGGGCCCGGTCTGCGAATTCCTTCGGATCGGTCATGAGCCACACTTTGCCGGGCAGGTCCCTCAACGCTTGTCTCCAACTCCTAGACAAAGCATGTTAGGAGAGTCTCTCGATCCCGTGTCTCACGACAATAGCAGGTAGCACGGCTGTGCGGGACGGTTCTCATGAAAGCCACTCAACCTTCTGTTCAAGCCGTCGGGTCCCGCCTCTGAAGGAACGCTTGAGCGGCCTCCATCGGGTCGATGGAGGCCGCCTCTTACGGTTTGCTCAGTGCTAGCTTCGTGACGGGCGCTCAGTCGCGCCTGTCGCCGTCGCGCGGTCCCCGAGAGGAGCGCCGTCCGCGGAACGGGCGGTCGCGCGGCGGCCGATCGCGCCGGTCCCCGCGGTCATCGCCGCGATCACGTCGCGGGCGGCCTCGCCCGCCGGGACGGCCGCTGCGTCTCCGGTCCCAGTCGGACCGTTCGGACTGATCGGGTTGATCGCCGTCCTCGCCGCCGTCGCGTTCCCGCAGGATGGCGCGCCGGCTCAGCCTGATCCGATTGCCGTCTAGTGCGAGGCACTTGACCAGCACCTGATCCCCTTCGTTCAACTCGTCGCTGACTTCGCGCACGTGCTGGTCGGAGATCTCGCTGATGTGCAGCAGGCCCTCGGTGCCCGGGAAGATCTCCACGAACGCTCCGAAAGCGGCGATCTTGGTGACCTTGCCGAGATACTCCTTGCCCACTTCCGGGGAAGCGGTCAGGGCCTTGATCCTCTCGATGGCCTCCTGACCCTTGGTGCGGTCCGACGAAGCCACGCTGACCGTGCCGTCGTCGCTGACGTCGATCTTCGCGCCGGTCTCTTCGACCAGTCCCTTGATGGTCTTGCCACCCGGCCCGATCAGGTCTCGGATCTTGCTCTCGGGGATCGTGATCTGGACGATCTGCGGAGCGTGCTCTGCCAGTTGTTCGCGCGGGGCCTCCAGCGTGGCTCCCATCGTTTCCAAGATCTCGAGGCGCGCCTGTCGCGCTTGCTCGAGTGCCTTCTGCAGCACCTCAAGGCTGACCTTGGGCTGCTTGATGTCCATCTGCAAGGCAGTGATGCCGTCTTTGGTGCCGGCGACCTTGAAGTCCATGTCTCCGTAGTGGTCCTCGGCGCCGGCGATGTCGGTCAACACCACGAAGTCGTCGTCTTGCGTTACCAATCCCATGGCGATGCCCGCTACGGGAGCCTTGATCGGAACCCCGGCATCCATTAGCGCCAGAGTGCCGCCGCAGACGGTCGCCATCGAACTCGAGCCATTGGATTCGAGAATGTCGCTGACCACCCGGATCGTGTACGGGAATTTCTCGTGGTCGGGGATGACCGGCGTCAGGGCGCGCTCGGCGAGCAGGCCGTGGCCGATCTCTCGCCGGCCCGGCCCGCGCATGAAGCCGGTCTCGCCGACGCTGAACGGCGGGAAGTTGTAGTGGACCATGAAGGTCTTCTCGTAGTTGGGATCCTCGATCCGCTCCTGCCGCTGGCCGTCGACCTTGGTGCCGAGCGTGGCCGACACGAGGGCCTGCGTCTCGCCGCGCGTGAACACGGCAGAGCCATGGGCGCGCGCTAGCTCGCTGACCTCGCAGGCGATCGGACGGATCTGTTCTGGGGCGCGGTGGTCGGGCCGGCGTTTCAGCTCGAACACCTGCTTGCGGAAGAGCTTCTCCTGCCACGGATCCATGAAGGCGGACACTTCGGCCTGCTTCTCGGAATCGTCGGCAAAGGCCTGCTTGATCTCCTTCTTGATGGCCCGGAACTCGGCATAGCTGGAGAGCTTGTCCTTGTTGCTGGTGTCCAGCGCGGCCTCGGCCTGCTCGCCCCACTTCGCCTCGATCTCGTCACGCACCGCTTGGTCGAAGGCTGGCGGCGTGAAGTCGCGCTTGGGCTTGCCCGCCTTGGCGGCCAACTCCTCGATCGCGGCGATGATCTGCTTGCAGCCCTCGTGGCCGCGCCGGATCGCCTCGATCATGGCGTCTTCGTCAGCCTCGTTTGCATCCGCTTCGACCATCACGATGCCGTCTTTCGCGGCCGCGACGGTGATGTTGACGTTGGCGTCGGCCAATTGCTCGTAGGTCGGGTTCAGGACCCACTCGTCCTCGCCCAGGCGCGCCACACGCACCGACCCGGTGGTGTGGACGACGGGGATGTCCGACACGGCCACCGCCGCGGATGCCCCTGCCATGGCGTACAGGCTGGGGTCGTGGGTTGGGTCAGACGAGGTCACCATCCCGATGATCTGCGTCTCGTTTCGGTAGCCGTCGGGAAAGAGGGGTCTCAGCGGCCTGTCGATCAGCCGGCAGGTCACGGTCTCCTTTTCCGTCGGGCGCGCCTCGCGCTTGATGTATCCGCCGGGGAAACGGCCCGCGGAGTAGGTGTACTCGCGATAGTCGACCGTCAGCGGGAAGAAGTCGATGCCCTCGCGGGGCTCGGCGGCCGAGGTGGCGGTGACGAGCACTTGGGTGTCTCCGCAACGGACGACAACCGAGCCGCCCGCCTGCTTGGCTAAACGGCCGCTCTCGAGCGAGACAGTCTTGCCGTCGAGCTCGAATTCTACTGTGTGTTTCATGATTTCTGCTTTTTCCTTGTGTGGCTTCCGCTGCCTTCAGCGGAAGTCCGTTCCCGGCCTCGCAGAGAGATTGGCTAGGGGAGATGCACGGACACTGTCAGAGCGGACCGCGCCATCGCGGACGCCCGAGACCCCGTGCATTGTCTGGTGGCATTCCCTGCGGACACAGGGACAGTGATTTCCAGCTGACGCGTCTTGTCAGCAACATGCAGCATGGCCTGCTGGAGCCCCACCGCGCTAACCGCGCAGGCCTAGGGACTCCACGACCTTCACATACTCTGCAGGGTTCTTTCTGCTCAAATAGCGCAGCAGGCTGCGGCGCCTGCTGACCAGCTTGAGAAGCCCGCGCCGGGACGAGAAGTCCTTGCGGTGGATTTTCAAGTGCTCAGTGAGTTCCAAGATGCGATGCGTAAGAGCCGCGATCTGAACTTGGGAGGAACCGACATCATTTGGGTGACTCCCGAAGGTCTTGACGAGTTCTTGCTTCGCCTCAGGTGCGAGTGGCATGCTCGATTCAGGTCTCCTTGTTTTTTCCAATCTCTGCTTGGCTTGAACCCATAGTAGCACAGTTGTTTGCGCACCGGTTGCCCGCCAGGGCCGCGTAGCTTCGGCCGGCTCCGAGCGATTTCGGGGCGTGGTATGGTCGGGAACAACCCGCATGCGCCCCCTGTTGCGAGCTACCGGCATGCAGTGGTTTGCTGTTTGGGCATCGCTTGGGTGCCTCGCAGCGCTCGGGGCCGCTCCCCTCCTCGCCCAGGGCCAGGCATTCGCCCAACAGCAGTTCGTGGGAGGCCAAGTCTGTCAGGGCTGCCATGCGGACCTAGCCGATTCGTTTCGCCGCAATCCGCATTTCAATTCCGTCGCGTCCGGCAAGCTGCCGCCCGAGCGCACCGGCTGCGAAGGGTGCCACGGACCGGGGTTCGAGCACGCGATCTCGGCCGACCCGGAAAAGATCGTGCGCTTTCCGGCACTCACTCCCGCCCAAGCGCAAGAGAGCTGCTTGGCCTGCCATGCCGGCGACCTAGGAAAGATGCATGTCCGCACGTCCGCGCACGCGACTGGCGAGGTTGGCTGTACCAGCTGCCATTCGATTCACGATCCGCACGAGACCGGGGCGCTGTTGGCGGGGCGGCAGCGGGACCTGTGTTACGGCTGCCATCAAGACATTCGCGCGCGCTTCGAGATGCCGTTCAAGCACCGCGTCAACGAAGGGGCGATGGAATGCACCGATTGCCACAATCCTCACGGCGCGCCCGTCGTGTCTTGGGCGCCGGCACACTCCTCCCGCATGGTCTCGCCCTCGTTCGGGAACGACCTTCCCTGCGTGGGCTGCCACACCGACAAGCGCGGGCCGTTCGTCTACGAGCACCCGCCCGTGCGGGTTGAGGGCTGCGGCAGCTGCCACGAGCCGCACGGCAGCACGACCCCTCGGCTGCTGGCCCGGCCCGTAGCGTTCACGCTCTGCCTCGAGTGCCACAACGCGATCGACGGCTTCGGGACGACCGGCCGAGGCATCGTCAGCCCTTGGGCGGGCTTCCACAACCTGGCCGATCCTGCCTTCCGAGAGTGCGTGCTCTGCCATTCGCGCATCCACGGCTCGAATGCCGACCCCCTGTTCCGGCGATGAGACTCGGTCCGCTCGCACTCCTCGTGCCGTCGCTGGCAGCCGCGCAGCAGCCGGTCGCGCCGCTCGCGGACGAGCAGGCCCGCTCGCAGGAGATCGGCTCCTACGAGGTCTCAAACCTGCTCGAGGCCGGCTATCGCTTTGCGCGAGTCGGAGGCGACCACGACCTGTACCGGGCCGGCGTGAACTACGGCAACGGCATGCGCTTGTTCAACGGCCGCTTCCGGGCGACATCTCTGGACCGCCGGGGTCCGCTAGACGAGCTATCGCTGGTCTCGACAGGGGGGCTGGCGGACCCCTATCAGCGCCACACCCTCCGGGCCGAGCGAAACGGCGTGTTCCGCTATGACTTGCAGCACCGCACGATTCGCTACTACAACCGCTTGCCGACGCTCTGGCGGGGCGAGCACGGACTGCGGAGCAGCCGCACGATGCAGTCGCACGAAGTCGTGATCCGGCCGGGAGCGCGCTTGGAGGGCATTCTCGGCCTGGACCTCAACCGTCGTTCCGGCCCGGGCTTCGCCTCCGAAGCGATCCCGCACCGAGACGGCGGGTTCGATGCCCGCAACTTCCTGCGGTACCGCTCGGATCTGGAGCAGAACGGCCGCCAGTACCGCGCCGGCCTCTCGGCTCGTTTCTTCGGGCTGGCGCTGACAGTGATCCAGGCGGTGGACTTGTACGAAGAGGTTGGCACATCGGTTGATGCTTCCCTGGGCCCCTCGCTAGCCCCCAACATCCAGCCGGTCGAGTCCTTGAGCCGCTCCGCTCCTTTCCATGGCCGGACGCCGATCACTACCGTGGCGCTGCGCAGTCGCGAGAGCGGGCGCTTGGGTATTGCGGCTCGCTTCGTCCATTCCGGGGGCTACCGCAACTCGACGCTGATGCAGAACCTCGCGGTGCCTGACCCGGCCGCCAGCACAGCCACCGTCCGCGACACGTTTGTGGTGGGTGACGCGAATCGCAAGCAGGGCTCGGGCGAGGTTACTGTGAGCTTCTTGGCCAGTTCGCGCCTGGCGCTGACCAACACCACTTCGTTTCACAACACCCGTATCGACGGGCAAGCCGCGTTTCTGGAGACAGGCCTGTTCCGGAACGAGTTTATCCGCTTTGACCACCTAGGCATCCGCCGGCTTTCCAATGCGAGCGAAGCGACGTTTCGGCCCAGCAAGCAGATCAGCGTGTTCGGCGCCCATCGCCTCTCCGACCGGCGGGTCCGCACGCGCGAGGCTACCCGTTTCCCGGACTTCGAGTTCGGCCGGGACGTCGAGCCCCAAGACAACCGCGTGCGCAGTGCAGCCGGCGGGTTCCGCTGGCTGCCCGCTCCCGGAGTTCGCGCATCCGTCGACTTCGAGGTCGGCCGGGCCGACCGACCGCTCGCGGCGACCAGCGAGCGCCGTTTCCACAACGAGTCTGCCCGGATTCGCTGGAGGCGCGGCGACTTCACGGTCGGCGGATTCTACCGGAACAGAGTCAACGACAATCCCACCGAACTGCTGGCATACAGCTCCAAGAGCCGGTCCCAGGGCGCGCAGGCCACTTGGGTGTCGCCGGACAGCGGCACGGTGCTTGACGTGGCCTACAACCTATTGAAGATGGACGTCTCGACCGGAATTTTGAACCTGTTCGACCTGCCAGACTTGCCCGACCGCGGTCGTAGCGTCTATGCCAGCAGCATCCATGTCATGTCCTTGGGGCTAAGGGTGGTGCCGACGGATCGGCTCACGCTCTCGCTCAGGTATTCGTTCACCAAGGACACGGCCGGAGGATGGGACGGCCTTGCGCGGGATGGTTCTAACTTGTTCTCGGGCTTGCCTATGACGTATCAATCACCGCAAGCGCGCCTGTCGGTTCGCCTCCGTGACGGCCTGCGGTGGAACGCCGGCTGGCAGTACTACGGTTATGCAGAGAGGTTCTCGGGCACTCGCGGGTACCGCGCCCATGTCGGCTTCTCCAGCATTTCGCTGAGCTTCTAGACGCTGCGAGCATTGCCCGGAACTACGACGACAGGCCGACCTGCATCTCCCGGCGCAGCTTCTCGAGCGTGAGGGTCTGCAGGACGACCTTGCCGGGGCCGGTCAGGGTCGCCAAGAAGAGGCCCTCCCCGCCAAAGAGCGACACCGCGATTCCACCGGCCATTTCGATACCGTAGCTGACGCTGTCGTCGAAGCAGACCAGCGAACCCGTATCGGCCTGCAGCTTCTCGCCATCTGCCAGTTCGAACTCCACAAAATCCCCGCCCGCGTGGATGAAGGCCGTGCCTTGACCGCTCAAACGCTGCAGGATAAAACCCTCGCCGCCGAAGAAGCCGGCTCCGATCTTCTTCGTGAACGCAATGTCCAATTTGACCCCCGACTCGGCAGCGACGAAACCGTCGCGCTGCACCAAGACCGACCGCCCTGGCTGCAGGTCCAGCGCGCGCACGCGCCCGGGGAAGTCGCCCGCGAATCCGACTTCGCCGCCTCCGGCCGGGCAATCGAAGTGGGTGAAGAACAGCGACTCGCCGGTCAGCTTGCTCTTCAGGCCGCCGATCAGCTTGCCCGTTATGCCCTTGCCGCGCATGGCGGACCGCCATTCGACGTTCGGCGTCTTGTAAACCATCTTGCCGGCTTCGGCGTATACGCTATCGTTCGAATCCAGCCGGACTCGCACGATCTCAAGGTTGTCGCCTTCGATTTCGTAGTGCATGAGAATTTTCAGAGTGCCACACTCCAGCAAAGGGGGGCCAGCGACCTTTTCGTGTCGCTGACTGCGGCTGTTCAGCGCCAATCCGGCCCGTGCAGAGGCTAGAATGACCGCATGGGCCTCGGCGCGAAAATTTTCCCGCTGATGTTAGCAGCGGCCCTTGCGGCTGCCCAATCGGGCCTCAGCTACAGCCAGCTACGCCAGTTCGTCCAGTCCTCGGTTGACCAGAAGCTCAAGGACAAGGACGTGGCGAACTACCTGAAGCGGCAGGTCGTCGGCTTCGAGATCTCGGATCGCTTGATCGAGGAGTTTGTCGGCTGGGGAATCGGCCCGCGGACGCTCAAGGCGCTCGAGGCCCTGCAAGTCTCTACGGCGGGCATGCCAGCGCCTGTCCCTGAAACGTCTGAGGCCAAGGCAGTCCCACGGCAACCGCCGCCGCCTTCCGAGGAAGAGCAGCGACGGATCATCGAGCAGGCCCGCAGCTTGGCTCGGGCCTATACGGACGAGCTGCCCAACTATGTCTGCCTGCAGGTCACCCGGCGGTACTTCGACCCGACCGGCATGGAGATGGACTGGCTCAAGCACGATGAAATCAAGATGCGCGTCAGCTATGTGGACGGAAAAGAGGACTACGAGACCCTCGCCGTCAACGACGTGGTCACCACCAAAGGCTTCTCGGAACTGGGCGGGACCACCAGCACCGGCGAGTTCGGAACGATCCTCGACAGCCTCTTCGACTCGGACACGGATGCTCAGTTCCGCTGGGCCAGGCACTCGCTCCTGCGCGGCCATCCAGTCTACGTCTTCCACTTGGAGGTGCCCCAGTATCGGTCGAGTTGGTCGCTCACGACCGGGGGATCCGGGGGGGAGGAGCTGCGTAGGATCCGATCGGGATACACAGGGCTGGTCTACATCGGCAAGGAGTCCGGGCGCGTCCTGCGCATCGTGATGGAGGCACAGGGGATTCCGCGCGGGTTCCCGATGCAAGAAGCTCGCTCGCGACTGGACTTCGACTTCATCGATCTCAGCGGCCAAGCCTTCCTGCTGCCGCTGAAGGCCCAAGCATTCGTGCGGAGTGGGCGTTTGTTGACGCGAAACGACCTGGAATTCCGGCTGTATCGCAAATTCACGGCCGAGGCAACGATCACTTTCGAAGAGATCGATGGCCTCGAGCCCTTGCCAGAAGACGAGCCCGAACCCGAACACTAGCCTGCCTCGCGGTTCGCGCAGCGGAGCATCGCAGCTTCGGTCGCTATACTCAGCACCATTCATGCGCTTGCTGCTGGTAGGACTGCTAGCCCTGGTCCCCGAGAACACTGCCCTAGGCGCGGAGCATCCGCCCAATATCGTGCTGGTGATGGCGGACGACGTCGGCTACGAGTGTTTCGGCGCGTACGGCAGCCGCCAGTACTCCACGCCGCGGATCAACAAGCTTGCCGATGGCGGGGTCCGCTTCACGAACTGCTTCTCGACGCCGCTCTGCACCCCGAGCCGCGTTGCCCTGATGACGGGCATGAGCAACGTCCGCAACTACGCTGACTTCGGAGCGTTGCTGCCCGACCAGTACAGCATCGCCGACCTGTTCCGCGAGGCCGGTTACGCCACGGCTGTTGCGGGCAAATGGCAGCTGCAAGGCAGCGCGAATGCGGAGGGAGTGCCGCCCGGCGACGGCTTCGACACGTATTGCCTGTGGAACACCGGGAACACGGAGCGCCGGCGCTTCTGGAACCCGTCGATCGAATGCGACGGCAAGATCATCGATGTCACCGAAGACGATTACGGGCCCGACATTTTCACCGAGTTCTTGCTCGACTTCATCGAGGAGAACCAGGACCAACCGTTCTTCGCCTACTTCCCGATGGTGCTTGTGCATTCGCCCTTCCTGCCGACCCCGCATTCCAAAGACCGGTCTTCGGAAGACAAGCAACGCAACTTTGAGGACATGGTGGCTTACACGGACTTCATCGTGGGGCGCCTGCAGGACCGCTTGGAAGCCCTTGGCCTGCTGCGCAACACGGTATTCGTCTTTACCTCCGACAACGGCACGCACCACGACTTGGCGTCCCAACTGGGCGGCGCAAGCATCGTGGGCGACAAGGGCGCTCCGACCGATGCCGGCACACATGTGCCGTTGGTCGTCAACGCGCCGGGGCTGATCAAGGGAGGCCGCGTGCTGGATGACCTCATCGATTTCGCGGACTTTCTGCCAACGCTCGCTGAAGCGGCGGGGCTAGGGCTGCCTGCCAAGATCGAATCGGATGGCATAAGCTTCTGGCCGCGCCTGTTGGGACACGCCGGCCGGCCAAGGGAGTGGCACTACACGTACTATTTCCCCAGGCCGTTTGCGGAAGAGTTCGCAACGCCGTACACGAATCCCGAAGTAGCCTACGTTCGGGACGAGCGCTACAAGCTGTATCGCAGCGGGGAACTCTTCGACTTGCGTGCCGATCCGAACGAGACCTCCCCGATCCGTGACGACGCGCCGCGGTTGAAGTCCGTGCGAGACAAGCTGCAATCCGCGCTCGATTCCATGCCGGTGGCAGGAGAGCGGATTCCACGCGAGCGGGGCGGAGCATCGCGGTCCGCGCCACGCCCGCGCTGGCATTAGCCTTCGGCACGCCGGCGATCTCGCCACAGTCGACCGCCGCTGCCGGGCCTTGCGGGCTGGAAGGCTGCCTGTAAAGCTGACATGCGTGGTCAAGCTCCCGATCAATTCATACAAGAACAATCCAAGCCGGGTGGCCCTTTGGACTGCGATTACTGCTTGCAGGACCGGACTTGCTGGTAGGATGGCTGACCGATGACAACGCAGCCCGCCGAATACGCCGCCCGATTGGACGTGGACTACCCAGAACGGCTCGACCGTCTCACGACTCTGTTCCGAATCATCTGGGCTATTCCGATCGTGTTTATGGCAGCGCTGTTGGCGGCGAGTACTAGCAAGACGGTCGAGCAGGCAAGCGGCGAAACCGTCTCAGTGACGAGTTCGGCCATCGGATCCATCGTGCTAGCAACGGCTCTGATGATTCTCTTTCGACGGCGGTACCCGCGATGGTGGTTCGACTTCTTGCGAGAGCTAGCCCGGTTCCATGGGCGTGTATTCGCTTACGTAGCGCTCCTAACAGACCGATACCCGTCGACAGTTGACGAGCAGGGGGTGCATCTGGAAATCGACTATCCAGACGTGGAGCGCGACCTCAATCGGTGGCTGCCATTGATCAAATGGCTGCTGGTCATTCCGCACCTGATCGTGCTGGCGGTCCTTGGTGTCTTGGCCTTCCTGTCAACCGTTGTGGCTTGGTTTTCCATACTGCTTACGGGGCGGTATCCGGCATCTCTGTTTCACTTCGTGGTCGGAGCATGGCGCTGGGGGCTGCGAGTCCAAGCCTACGCGTTCTTTCTCGTGACTGATCAGTATCCGCCGTTCAGTTTGCGGTAAAGGCCTGCATCCCGTCCTCGGGAGTGATCACGCCCGACAAGCCCCGGAAATGCGGATGCAATGAGTGGAGGAGTCTCACCTCTGGCCGGCAGAGTTGATGCCGCGCTGCTCGAAGCGCGGGTCTTCAGCTAGGCACCCGGCACAAATGCGGCTTGTTTGTTGGCGGGTCGGGCCAGCCAGCCCTGCGGGTCCTGCGGTTGTCTGTAGCTGTCAAGAAACTTGCCGAGCGGTTCTTGAGATAGCTCCTTCGTGGTGTACCTCTTTCTTCCAGTCCCAGCATCTACGGACTCACAGGATTCATCGGACACTCGTCTCCTGTGTGCATCGTGATGTGGATATGCGGCAGTGTGGAGGAACCTAGCGCTGAGAAGTCGACACGCCATACTAAGGCCAGCGATGTCCGATCCGAAGGAAGTGCCGCTGCCCGAGAACTCCACGGTGATGCTTCGGCAGGTTGCACCGATCCTCGAGCGGCTCTTGGACTTCGACAGGTTCGTCATCGGCGGTGGCAGCGTCCTAGCCGCTCGCTGGCAGCACCGTCGTAGCTTTGACGTGGATCTCTTCACCACAGATAGCGACGCGACCGTGGAGGCCCACAAGCACTCCGAACAACTGCGGGCTGCAGTCGGCAGGAGCTTTGGTGATCGCGTGTCCGTCAGCACCACGCCGAGGCATGGCGAGATCGTTCTGGAAGCGAGTGGGATCGTGGAATGGGCGTTCACTCAGCGACTGACGCAGCGTCCTCCGGTGCGGGAAGTCGAGCCGGTCACCGGGATGCAACTGGATTGCACCGAGGAAATCTTGGCTCAGAAGCTTTATTCGCGGATGTACTCTGATGGCGGTCGTGCAATTCGTGACGTCTATGACCTAGCGTGGGCCATCGAACACGAAGGGCCGGACTGCTTGGTTCCCGCGATTCGCTTCTTCGGCAGCGATAATGGCAGGGCCATGCTTGCGGTGATTCGCGAGGTAAGGGACGGATTCTTGGCCATCGATTCTCGCCGACCACTCGTCGATCCGGCTGATCCGAGCCTCGAAAAACGGGCCATCATCGTGCTCTACGACTATCTAGAGGGCGTCTGGCCACCGCCGGGGAAAGAGAGGCAGGGAGGCACGGAAGGATGAGAGAGCGCCCCTATCCGCGATCCTCCGAGGTGCGGTGGGACCATGTCGACTGGCTGTGGCACCACCCCGAGCACATTGACCGGCGCGCCCCCTCTCAAGAGGAGGCAATTGCACTCTGGAAGGTACGAACCGGGAACCGGTTGTTACTTGAGACGATTGACACGCCGACTGACCCGCCGTCCCTGGCGCACTTCGACCGGCCGAAGCACCACCGGCGTCCGCGGGACTACTATGACCCCGAGCACAAGTGGCTAAGGCACGAGATCGCCTCTATGTTCGCGGGCTACCGGGATCCTCCTGACGTGCACCAGATGCGCGAGTACTTGGTTGCCGAGAGTCTCGAAGAACACCCGCATTCGGCGCTCTACAACCTTTTTACCTGCATGGCGCCGGTCGGCCTGCACCACTTGAGGCTCAGCGAAGCGCTGACCATCCACGAACTGGTGCGCGCGTTGCACCATTCCGGAGTAAGAAGGGCATGTCTCGCACGGATCGTCGAGCCGTACGCCGACCCGCCCATACGACCCGCATATCTCGATGTAATGCAGCGTGAGGCCGCTGCGAGCTCAGTGCCAGGATTGCAGCAAGCCCCATGATGGAGGGGTCATCCACACACCATGACCGGCACCGCTTGCGGCGGTTTTCAGGTTTCTCGACAAGTTTGTGGTGCGTTTGAGCATTGCGCCCGTGATAATGTGACGATCTTCATGACCACATGAGGTTGGCATGGTCACCGTAAATTTGGCTCGGGCGAGAGCACGCCTTAGCGAACTTCTGGACAAAGTGGAGGAGGGTCAAGAGGTGCTCATCACCCGACGCGGCAGGGCCGTTGCGCATCTCTCTCCCGCCGCCCGCCGCCCCCAGAAACCACTGCCGCTTAGGGAGCTAGCAGGGTTTCGGGCCGCCATGCCCCGGTTGCGGCGCCCGGTCGCCGAGTTGCTACGCGAGATCCGGAATGAGGGTCTGTGAGACTGACCGGTGTTGCGGGCACAGTGTTTCGATACCAGTTTCCTCGTACCTTTGATCCTGCCCGAGGCCACCAGACTAGCGCGATTGACTAGCGCACCATCTCCGTTTTGCATGGTCATCTAGAGGGCAGTTGGCCGCCATACAACAAAGAGCGGACCGGACGGTATCGGGCGACCACTCACTTGCCACTCCACGCAACGCCCGGCAGGGTTGCCTCGGTCGCAGATTTGGGCGATCCTCTCTGATGAGGTGAAGTGCGACCCCTGATCGAGAAGCGACCCAACAATGGGTCGAACGCAAATTGGGGCCCCACGACCCTCGTACTTCTTGCACAGTGCGTTTTGGCCCCCTTGGTGGCACCCGGTGCGGAAGATCCTGTCCTGCGCCTCGACTTAGGGTCCAGCACATCCGCGGTTGCGGCTGGGCATGTGCGCCTCAGTGCGGGGGAGGCCTACTCGGCCGAGCGGGGCTATGGCTGGGAGAGTTCCCTTCAGAACGCGTTCGATGTGGTGCGGCCACCAAGCAACCCAGATTGGCTCGAGCCAAGTGGACAACTCGTCCCGGGGGACTACGTCGCCCACAAGGAACATAACGCTCTGACAAGGGACGGTATCGCGTCAACTGACGATCTCGTCTTTCGCGCCGACCTTCCCGACGGCATCTACCGCGTCACCCTAGTTCTCGGCCGGCTAGACCGGCCGGCTTGCTCGATGCAAGTCGAGTTCAACGGCACGCCCGTGGCCAGCGACGTCCATGCAAGGCACTTCGCCCGCCGCGGCGTACCGGACTTCCTCTATGGCTTCCCTCGCGTGGTCCGCCGAAATGTTGAGGTGCGCGCGGGGGTCCTGCGGATTCGGGTCCGAGGTGACGATTCAAGATTTCGCGAGAGGTTTCTCCGGGAGTTCGAGCGGCCGGCACCAGTCAGCTACTTGGTCGGTGTACCCACCCGCAATCGCAAGCCTGCTAGCCCTGAAGTGGACGCTTGGGGACGGCTCGACCCTGGACGCGGCACCCCGGGAGGGGGCGTGTGGGTCTATGCGGACATTGGCTGTCCGTTTACCGAGAACGCGCTGGCAGCGATTCAGATCCACCGGTACCGTAGTCCACCGTTGGCTGTGGTGGATGGACGCTTGAGGGCCAACCTTGAAGACCCCAACCTCCGGTCTGGCGCAGAACTCTTCCAAGCCCGGCGGTTCACCGACGCTGAAACTGCTTTTCGGCTGGTGGATGATGACTTCGCTCGGGCACTCGGCCTTCTCTGGCTGGCTGGTGCCGCCGACCACGAGCAAGAGCGTCGTCTCTTGCCCGACGCGATCCGGTTGCTCGAGAGATTGGCCCGGCAGCCGGCCCCGGACCCTTGGATCGGGGAGTTCCTTGAGCAGGCGCGCCGGCTCTCGATGGCCATACACCGCTTCGATCACGCCAGCGAGCGCCAGCGAGTCTACACCGAACTGTTGCTGATCACGGGGGAGGTCGACTCGTTCGAGCCCGGCGATCCGTTGTACGCGAAGGGAAAGATCTACGCGGGGCGCGCACTGCTGATGGTAGACCCGCACCGCTGGGCGTTCGCTTCGCACGCCGGAAAGCAGGTTCTTACGGATCTTGAATCACGAGGCGAGCGCAGCCGCTACATCGACTGGTACCTGCACGAAAGGTGGTCGGACGGGTTTCCTGACTGGCGGTTCGCCGATTATCGGCGCTCGCGCGAGGGCGCCCCGGCTTGGGCGGGCGAGGTGTTTGAAGCCTACAACCGCGAACTCGATTTGGCTGAATGGTGGATAAGGAATCGACAGCAGAGCGACGGTTCGCTAGGGGGAGGGTGGGGCGACGACGTCGAGATCCTGCGAAGCTTCGCCGCCTTCGTGGGAACGAGTCCCGATGCGAGCCCGCTGGTGATGGAAGGAATCCGCGCGCTGGCTGACGGAGCCTGGTTCAGCGGTTCCGTCGATACCGAAGGCGGGTACTTCGCCGAGGTAGGGGACACGGAGCATTCCGGGGAATGGACGGCCGACACGTTGTCCGCCATGATCCAGTCCGACTACGGCAACCCGGTCTACATCGAAAGGGCGCTCAAGACGGCCAAGCTGATGCGGGACTTGTGGATGGACGTCAATTCGCGAGGTTGGTTTCTGATGCGCTCCAATTTCCTTGGCGCATCCGGCGTCGGGAGTGGAGGCAGGGCCAATGACTCACGCATCAATTACCGCCCGGCGGCGCCTGCACTGGCTGTCTTGCGATACAACTCGTTGCCGGCAGTCGAGCGCTTGTTCGTTAGGTGGGCCGATGCGTGGCTGGCGGCGTCGATGTCCACGGACAGGGGCAAGCCGCGCGGAGTGATTCCGCAGGAGATCTCCTTTGCGGACGGCATGATTGGAGGCGTTGATTCACCTTCGTGGTTCCGTGCCGCTCATCCGCCCGGCACTGTCAACTACGACTGGGGAGGGGCCGGCTCGTATCACGACTCAATCGTTGACTTGCTGCTCACGGCCTTTCGCGCCACCTCGGATCGAAAGTACCTGGAGCCCATGAAGCTTGAGGCGGAATTCGTGCGCCGGCATCTCCCCGAGGACCTGAGGGCATCGCCCCTGTTAAGCCGCCCGGGTCCGCCGCATCCCGACCTTTGGAAGGGCCTGGCCGAAGGTAGTCCGGCTTGGGTAGCCGCGAGGCTCGCCTCTTGGCCCGGGACTTGGAATCGAATGCAGGATGTCCTGTTCCCGCGGGGGGGCTCGGATGGGACCACGCTTCGAACGCTTGCGGAGGCGGCTCGGATGGCTGCCGAGGAAAACGAGTTCGCGAGACGGAGGTGGCCGCACGTGACCACTGAGATGATCGCGACCGATCGCGTGTACTTTCCTGGCTTGGGTAATGCAGTACGCGCAATGACCGGCTTGGGCACGCTCGGAAACCGGCCCCTGGTCACTTACTCCGGACTGGGCAGGAATTTCGCCGCGGCCCTGCTCTCGGCCGATGCAAGGTCCCTCCGTCTTGCGCTGTATAGCTTGTCCCGCCAAACGGAGACGGTGAAGATAGTGCCTTGGCTCTTGGATGTCGGGCCGGTCTACAAGATTGAAGTGGGGCAGGACGATGACGCCGACGGCGACTTCGAATCGATCACCCGCGAGCACTCTCGCCGACTGGCTCACCGCGGCCTGGGCTTTGCCGTCGAACTGCCGCCCCGGCAGGGCACGGTGGTCCGGGTCCAATGGGAATCCGGGAAGCCGAATCGCTCGCTGGCAGCCGATTTGGCCGTTTCCCCAAGGGACATTCAGTTCATTCCCGAGTACCGTCGCGTCGACGTAACCGTGCACAACATTGGCGCGATTCCCGCACGATCGCTCGAGGTTGCCCTATATGAAGCGGATCGGCTCGTCGGCAGGCAACTTGTGCCTGGCGTGCAGGCACCGGACGCACTGCTTCCGGCCGCGGTCCGTGTTGGCTTCCCCTTCACCCCGAAATCGCCTCGCGGAAAGTTCCGGGCCGTCGTTGACGCCACCAACGGCATCCCGGAGATCTCGGAGCGCAACAATGAAGCGCAGGCTGATCTGGACACTCCGCTGGTCGGCAAGAAGAGACACGCCCACCCGTGACCGGCCCGCCATAGGCCGGAGCCTGAACCTGTCGAGCTTCACTAACTGCGTCGCGCCCGCTAGCAGCCGGGGATCCACTTGCCAGCCCTCCCATTCCCCAGGCCTGCAGCAACGCCCGTTGAGCGGCGAGGCCGTGTTCCGGCGTAAGATACTCGACCCAACGCCCCTGGCGAACCGCACCTGCCAGGTCATCGAAGTCGGGTGAATGGCGTGGCGACGGACCCACCGCAGACCTCTCGCGTTCCGGCGACGAGGTTCGCAAGTGGCTCGCTCTAGCTCGTCGCTGGTCAGCGCAGCGGCTCCAGCCTGTTTAGCATAGGAACATGTCTCGTACGATTGGCATGATCGAGGTACTGGCCTTTGTAGCCTTCGGGCTACTGGGCTGCGGAGGTCGCAGTATCGGCCCGCCGCCGGAATCGGAAGTGCGCATGGTCGAGGAGAACCTTCACGGCGTCACGGTCAAGGATCCGTACCGCTGGCTGGAAGAGGGCGATGCCCCAGACACGCGCCAGTGGATTGCGGCCCAGTCCACTTACGGGCGGAGCTACTTGGATGGCCTGCCGACGCGAGAGGCCATTCGCGAGCGGATGGGGGAAATCCTCGCTTCCGGCTCGGTATCCACGCCGGACGAGGCTGGCGGGCGTTACTTCTATTCGCGGCGGGACGGCGGCCAAGACCAGCCCGTCGTCTACATGCGGGAAGGGCATAACGGCGAAGACCGCAAGTTGCTAGACCCCAACACCATGAGTGACGACGGCACCACCACGGTGGATTGGTACGTGCCCTCCAAGGACGGCAAGCTGCTGGCCTATGGAAAGTCGGTAGAAGGTACCGAAACCAGCACGATGTACATCTTGGACCTGGAGTCGGGCACAGACCTTGAGGACGCCTTTCCCAAGGTTCGGTTCGCCAACCCGCAATGGCTCAAGGACGGCTCGGGCTTCTACTACTCACGGCCGGTCGATGTTGAGACGATCGGCCCAGGCGAAGAGCTGTACGACCGTCGCGTCTTCTTGCACAAGCTTGGTCGCGGCTACGCCGATGACCCCGTGGTTTTCGGAGAAGGGCTCGAAAAGGCGCACATACCGGACGGGATTCTCAGCGATGACGAGCGCTACTTGATGCTCGATACGTTTCTCGGCTGGGGACGCAACCACCTCTACGTGCGCGACCTGCGATCGAATCGCACGGTCACCATCGCCGAGGACGGCGAGTACAGCTATCTCGGCGAGATCGTGCGGGGCAGGCTTTATCTGCTGACGAATCGGGATGCGCCCCGCTATCGGGTCGTGATGGTCGATCTGCGCCGCCCCGAGCCTGAACACTGGGAAACAGTCATTCCAGAGAGCGATGCGGTGATCGAGTTCGCAAGCATCGCCGGGAGCCGCTTGTTCGTCGGACGGATGCGAGACGCCCATTCGGAACTGCACTCATATCAGCTCGACGGCACTGACGAGCGCCAGGTCCAGCTGCCCGGATTGGGAACGGTCAGCGGGTTCACTTCCAAAGCGTCCAGCGACGAAGCGTTCTTCTCCTTCAGCTCGTTCGTCCACGCCCCGACGATTTTCCGAATTGCGTCCGAAGCGACCGAACCGGAGGTTTGGGAACAGGTCGATTCACCGATCGACTCGGATTCCTTCGATGTCCGACAGGTGTTCTACCCGAGCAAGGACGGCACCAAGATCCCGATGTATCTGATCGCCAAGAGCGGCACGCCCGCCGATGGCAGCGTGCCAGGGTTGCTGTATGGCTATGGCGGGTTCAACATTGCGTTGACGCCGAGCTACTCGACGTGGATCTTCCCTTGGATCGAGGCCGGCAACCTGTTGGCCATTGCGAACTTGCGCGGGGGCAGCGAGTACGGCGAGGAATGGCACAAGGCGGGCATGCTGGGCAACAAGCAGAATGTTTTTGACGACTTCATCGCTGCAGGGGAATATCTCAAGGCCGAAGGCTACGTGGACCCCGAGCGCCTCGTCATACACGGCCGCAGCAATGGCGGGTTGCTAGTAGGTGCCGCGTTGACACAGCGCCCCGACCTTTGGCGAGCCGCCGTGTCAGGCGTGCCTCTGCTGGACATGCTGCGCTATGACAGGTTCCGCATGGCCAAGCTATGGGTCTCCGAGTATGGCAGCGCCGAGAATGCCGACGATTTCCAGTGGCTGCACGCCTATTCCCCGTACCACCGGGTCGCGGAAGGCCAAGACTATCCCGCGACATTGATCTATACCGCGGATTCGGACTCGCGAGTCGACCCCATGCACGCGCGCAAGATGGTGGCCCGCTTGCAAGCCGCCACTTCGGGGAAGGCGCCCATATTGCTGCGCTACGAAGAGTCTGCCGGGCATGGGCGCGGCAAGCCGCTGCACAAGATCGTTGACGAGTGGGCCGACATTTGGAGCTTCATCTTTGCCCAAGTCTGATCGGGTGTCGCCCCGGGGCGGTGATAGCCTAGTGCTTTCTCCGCCGACCCCGCGCCCGCTGGCGCGCCTCTGGGCTGGCGCGCGGTTGCTATAGTTCTGTGCCCGATTCCGAGTCCGGCCACGCTCAAGTCGTACGCAAGGCGGGCGTGGTCAGCCTGGCCGTGTTCCTCAGCCGGATCACCGGCTTGGTCCGGGAGATCACGTTCGCGGGCCTGTTCGGCGCCGGCATGGTCTACGACGCGTTCGTCGCGGCTTACCGGATCCCGAACTTGCTGCGCGACCTTCTGGCCGAGGGAGCCCTCTCTTCCGCTTTCGTAACAACGTATTCGCAGGCGCTGTCCGAAGAAGGCGCCAAGCAGGCCAACTCGCTGTCCAACCGCCTCGCTACGCTGCTGGTCCCGGCGGTGGCCGTGGTCTGTGTGGCCGGCACCGTGTTCGCCCCGAGCATCGTGCAGCGCCTTTTCCCGGGCTACGCGGCAATTGAGGGCAAGTTTGAGCTGACCGTGTTGCTGACGCGGATCATGATGCCGTTCCTGCTGTTCGTCGTCCTAGCGGCCAAGGCCATGGGCGTGTTGAACTCGCACGGAAAGTTCGGGATTCCCGCGCTGGCCTCAACACTCTCCAACCTCACCTCCGTGGGCATCGGCCTGCTCCTTGGGTTCGTGCTTGGCCCACAACTCGGATTCGAACCGATCGTGGGCATGGCGCTCGGCACGCTGCTAGGGGGTGCCGTGCAATACGGCTGCCAAGTTCCGAGCCTGCGTCTGACCGGTCTGCGCTTCCGCCCCGAAGCGGCACTGCGGGATCCGGGAGTGCGGCAAGTGCTGCGCTTGATGGGCCCCGCCGCCATCGGGGCAGCCGCGGTACAGGTCAATGTCATGGTGAACTCTGTCTTTGCTTCGCGCCTCGCGGATGCGTCTGGAGAGATCATCAACGGGCCGGTTTCTTGGCTGGGCTACGCCTTTCGCTTCATGCAGCTTCCACTCGGCTTGTTCGGCGTTGCTGTCGCGACCGCCACCTTGCCGGTCATCTCCCGTGAAGCCGGGGCGGGACGCATCGACGAGTTCCGGGACACGCTCTCTCGGTCTCTGGGTCTGGTGTTCCTATTGACGATTCCTTCCACAGTCGGCCTGCTCGTGTTGAGCCAGCCTTTGATCGGCGTTGTCTACGAGCGCGGACAGTTCGCCGCGTCCGACACCGAGCAAACAGCCCTGGCCTTGGCCTTCTACTGCCTGGGCCTGGTCGGCTACGCATCCACCAAGGTGCTCGCGCCCGCGTTCTACGCGTTGGACAACGTGCGGATCCCGATGATGGTCTCGGTCTTCTCCATCGCCCTGAACTACACCCTGAACTTCGTCTACATTGAAGTCTTAGGCTGGGGGCACTGGGCGTTGGCACTGTCGACGTCACTGGTGGCGACGTTGAATTCGATCCTGCTGTTCGTATTCATGCGGGCAAGGATCGGCGGAGTCGGAGGCAGTCGGCTGTTGCGCGGCGGACTCAAGATCGGCGCTGCCTCTGCCGTTATGGGAGCGTGCTGCTGGATCTGCGCGCGCTTTATCGAAGCGGCCCTGGGGCCGGGCGCGTTCGTGGGCCGCCTGGCGGCGCTGCTTGTGACGGTGCCTGTCGGAGCGGGGCTGGTCTATTGGCTCTGCCGATTGCTCCGCGTGCCGGAATTGGAGTTGGCCCGCAGTGCGATCATGGCCAGCTTGGCTCGCCGAACCGAGCCGGGCGGCTAGCTCCCGCTTTCCGGAACTGCGCCCTGCAGGGCGTCGACCGCCGGGGGCTGCGGCGGGTCTTCGGTCAGAGCCTTTTGCAGGTTGACCGGCAGTTCTTCAAACGCCTCGTTCAAGGCGTCCGTGGTCAGCGCGCCCGCTTCGGCGGCGGCGTTTACGTATAGGGTGTCGAGGGCGCCGCCGAAGGGCGAGTCGCGGGAGAATTCCGGCGGCTCGCCAAAGATCAGCAGCCGCATAGCGTCGGTGAGCCGCTCCGCCCAGATTCGGGCGAGCAACTTGGCGTCATCGGTGTTGGCCAGCGTCATGTCGTCGGCCGTGATGCTGACGATCTCGAGAAATTCCTCCGAGTCGGTGAACTCCTTCTGCACGATCATCGGCAGGCCTGCGCTGCTGCCCGTCTGGATCGTTATGACCTGCGGCGGATTGGCGACCAGCACGTCTAGAGCTTGGTCGAGGCTCGCAACGACTTGCTTCGCCCGAGCGGCGCCTGCGGCGCCGGATACCGGGTCGCTGATTTGGAAGAGCATTAGCTGCCCCATTCGGATGGCAATCGGGACACCCTCCGTAACCCCTTCATTCGGCAAGAGTTCGAAGCGCACTTCGGGTATCTCCAGAGTAAGCACGCGGGGCGCCTGCTGGAGGAAGAACACCAAGCCGATGATTGCCAATCCGAGGCCCAGCGCGACCAGGGTAAGTGGCTTGGTCAGGATTTGCTTGAACGACTCGCGGTCGGAAGCGTGGGCCAGTGCTTCCAAGGCTTCGTGGGAAGGTGGCACGGCTCGCCCTTGAGAGTCTGTAGGGGGGCTGTCGACTTCGGGCATGCGGGAAACGAGCGACCATTTCTATTGTTACCCTTGCGTGGTAGCAATGTCGAATGAATGCTGGCGTTCTGGATCGGTCGCTCCGCCACTGTCGTAGTCGCAATGCCGCAAATCGACCAGAACGACACTCAACGGGCAGGCCAGCCGATTCACTCGCAGCGAGCGAGCAGCATCCTGAGCTCGACGAGTGGATTCATAGCGGCGGCCGGATTCACGCACTCCCTGACACCCGCCCGGAACTGCCTCTTCGGCTGCACGTACTGCTACGTGCCGACGCTACGCATCTTCGGCGGACTGAAGCCGGCTGACTGGCAACACTGGGGTCGCCATACGACGATCAAGACGAACGCTGCCGAATTGCTGAAGCGCCAGCTCAACCCAGCGCAACGCATATACTGCTCGCCGCTGGTGGATCCATACCAGCCGGCCGAGGCGCAAGCGCGGCTAATGCCGGACCTATTGGAGTGCCTGTGCCGCCAGCCGCCAGCCGTATTCGTACTGCAGACTCGGGGGGCGCTGATCCTGCGTGATCTCGAGCAGTTGCTAGAACTGTCCCGGCGGACGCGACTGCGGGTGAGTTTTTCCGTCACAACGGACTGCGACGAGGTGCGCCGGCTCTACGAACCCCACTGTGACCCGATCCAGGAGAGGCTGCGCGTCATCAGCCGGCTTTCCGAATCGGGAATCGCGGTGTTCTGCACTCTGGCTCCGCTGCTGCCGTGCGATCCCCTCGCTCTGGCCGAGATGGCCTTGGAGGTCACCAGCCACGGAGTGATCGCAGACCCGCTGCACAACCGGGAAGGCAAACCACGGGGAGCGACCACACGGCCCGAAGGGCTGCGTGTCAGCGAGGCAAATGGCTACGAGCAATGGCACAGGTCCGACTTTCAAGCCCGAGTTATCTCGGTGATTCGGTCGCGCGTTGAAGCGGCAGGCAGGCAGTTTGGAGAGGGCACCGCCGGCTTTCGCATGTTGGCCGCGTGACGCGTTTGGTTGTCGGGCAGACTATCCCGCCGGGTAGAATCGGGTGGTGCGAGTCCGCTTGATCGAGATCGCCCACGCGCGATCCGGCGACAAGGGCGACACCGCCAACGTGGGGCTGATCGCCCGTGAGCCGAAACACTATCCAGTGCTGCTGCGCGAGGTGACGGCCGAACGGGTGAAACAGCACTTCGGCAGCCGCTGCACCGGACCGGTCGAGCGTTTTGAACTGCCCAATATTGGCGCGTTGAATTTTCTCCTGCACGGAGCTCTGGGTGGCGGCGGCACGCTTTCATTACGCGTGGACGCCCAGGGGAAGACGCTGGGGGCCGCTTTGCTGAGGATGGAAGTAGACGTGTCTCCGGACGAACTCTGAGCCGTCCGGTGCGGCACTGGACGCTGTGATAGCGTGGGTTGAAGCGCAGGATCTAGTTTGAGCGAAGAAGTAAGAATCATTCCGCTGGGTGGCCTCGGCGAGTTCGGCATGAACATGCTCGCCGTGGAGTCTGGCGACGACATGATCCTGATCGACACTGGCGTGCTCTTCCCGGGCGCGGAGCATCACGGAATCGACGCGATCGTCCCCGACCTGACATACGTACTTGACCAGCGCGACAAGCTGCGCGGGCTGGTGCTAACTCACGGCCACCTAGACCACATCGGCGGGGTGCCTTATCTGCTTGAGCAGATCGATGATGTGCCGATCTACGGCACCGCGTTCACCCTGGGCCTGGTGCGCAAGCAGATTTCCGAATTCACCCTGCTCAAGCCCCCGAGCCTGACGACGATCGAGGCCGGGGAAGAGATCAGGCTGGGCTGCTTCACGATCGAAGGCATTCACGTAACCCACAGCACTGCGCAGTGCCTCGCCTTGGCGATCTCCACGCCGCAGGGCTTGCTGCTGCATACCGGTGACTTCAAGATTGACCAGACTCCGCTCGACGGGCGTGTCTTCGACTTCGAGCGGTTCGCCGAATACGGCAAGCGCGGCGTGTTGCTGCTGCTGGCTGACTCGACCAACGCCGACGTGCCGGGCTTCAGCGCGTCGGAGCAGGCGGTCGGCCCGGTGCTTGACGACATCTTCCTCAAAGCCGACCAGGCACTGTTCTTCACGTGCTTTTCCTCGGCGATCCACCGGGTGCAGCAGATCGTGGATCGAGCGGTTGAGCACCGCCGCAAGGTCGCGCTGGTCGGCAGGAGCCTCGATAGCGCCTGCAACATCGCGATGGACCTCGGCATCCTGCGGATTCCGCCCGGGACGTTGCTCGATCCATCCGACCTCGAGTCGCACCCACGGCATGACCGCGCCACCATCATTGCCGGCTCGCAGGGCGAGCCGCGCTCGTCGCTGACCCGAGCCGCCGTCGGCCAGCACAACTTGGTCGACATCGAAGACGGCGACATCGTGGCCTTCAGCGCCAAGATGATTCCCGGGAACGAGAGCGCGATCTTCAAGGTGATCGATCACCTGTACCGGCGCGGCGCGAAGGTGCTCTACGGCGATGTCTGCCCGGGCTTGCATGTTTCCGGCCACCCCTGCCGCGAGGAACTGAAGCTGATCCTCAATCTGGTCCGCCCGCGCTACTTCGTGCCGATTCACGGCGAACACAGGCAACTGGCGCAGCACCGGTCGCTGGCGATGCAAGTCCGGGGCGATGACTTGCAGGACTCGTTCATCCTCGAGAACGGCAACGTGCTGCAACTGGACGAGTTCGGGGCTCGCGTGCTGCCGAGCAAGGTGCCGGTGGGCCACCGGCTGATCGACACGGGCACGCGCAGCGAGGTAGTCCACGACGCCGCGCTGCGCGACAGGCGCCGCCTGTCTGAGTTTGGCGTGATCGTGCCGGTGGTCACCATCGACGAACGGACCGGCAAGGCCGTGGACATCGAGATCTTGGACCGGGGGTTTGTCGTCTCGGAGGGGTCGGAGGCGATGCTGGGCGGAGCACAGGCGGTCATCAGCGACGCGGTGCGGTCCAGCAGCGAGGAAGAGCGGCTGGACGTGGCGCTGATGGAGGACAAGATCCGGAACGAGTTCCGGCGCTACCTTGCCCGCAAGACCTCGCGCCAGAGCCAGCCGCTGATCGTCCCGGTGGTATTGGAAGGCTGACGTGCTGCGCCTACGCGCTCGTGGGGCGGCGTCGCAGGCGATCCCACTCTTCGAGATACTCGGCTAGGTGTTCGTTATCGCCCTTGCCGGCGCGCTCTTCGACCATCTTGCGCAGCAGTTTCTGCTCGTCTTGGTATTGTTGCGCGCTCAGATGCCCGGCAAAGAAGGCCGTTCGCAGCCAGAGTAGAAAAGTGCTCAGGGCATCTTGCTCGTTGTACTTTACGATTCCGTCTATATCGCCGGCCAGCCACTGGGGGGCCGTGCTGCCGCCGTCCGAGCCCCCGATCTTGCACGGGATGCCTGACTGGCGGGTGAGCTCGTTCAGGCTTGGTTGCGCCTTGCCCCAGCCTCCGATGGCATTGATCAGGTCGAGATTCCACTCGCTGTCCCTTGCAAAGTAGTCCACTCCCTCCCACGGCTTGTCGGGTCGTTTGCAGAACTTATCCGCTTGGATACCGTGGACGATACTGCGTTGGATGAAGATCCTTAGGTCCGATCCTGCCGAGTTGAATCCGACCAGCTGAGGCTGGACCTTTCCGACGCTGTCCAAGAAACCGCCAAGGATGGCCGCTTCGTCGCAGTCTTCCAAGCGGGCAGGGGTCTTGGGGCGAGAGCGGAGATCGAGGGTGATTTCGCCGTACCGATCGCGCTTGCGGCGAACAAAGGCGATCGAAACCACGCGGCAAAGCACGAGCTTGAGGAATGGCCGGGGGTTCTCCTCGCTCGCGCCGTTCTGGCGCCACATGTGCTCGATGACTTCCGCCTCCGGCATGTCCCCGGGCAGCTCGTAGAGCACTCTGCCGGCGTTGGCGTCCGGCACCCACTCGGCGTCGTAGGCCCAGACCTCCTCTTTGACGGTCTTGAACATCTCGAATATCGTTGCACAGCCGTCGGCCGGCCAGATGTCCCGACTGGGTTCAGTTGCGCGCCCGCAGCAGTGGCTTGGACGGATCGACCTTGAGCCAGAACACCATTGACACGAAACACGAGCAGGCGATCAGCCCGAGAGGCAGGTTCCAGCCGTAGGAGTCCACCAATGCGCCGTACCCGACGCTCATCACAACGCCGCCGATCTGGCCGGCGGTGTTCATCGCGCCGCTAACACTTCCCGACGCCTCGCGGCCCACATCGACGCAAACGGCCCATGCGACCGGCAGCATGACGTCGGAGGAGGCAAAGCCGAGGGCCAGCACCAAGCTGGCGGCAATGCGGTCTTCGATTGCGAGCGAGAGGAGGATCAGGGCCCCCGCGGTTCCGATTCCTGCCATGCCGACAATCCGGCGGCCCCAAGTCAGCCCGATCCGATTGACGAGCCGGTCGCTGAGCGAGCCGCTTAGCCAGTCGGCACAGCCGGCAAGCAGGAAGGGCAGGGCGGTGTAGGCCGCGAGTTCAGAGGCCTCCCAGCCCTTCTCGGACGAAAGATAGCTGGCTGTCCAGAACAGGTACCAGTTGGACGCGTAACAGAAGAAGTGGTACACGCCGAGGATTGCCCAGAAGTTCCCGCTGCGCAGCATGCCTGCCAACGGCACGTGCCCGCGCCTGGCCGACCCGGCTCCGATGATGGCGATCTCCGCGGCGTTGACCCCGGGCTTTTCAGAGGGGTAGTCGCGGAAGAACTTCCACCACCAGACCGCCCAGACGATCCCCAGCCCGCTGAACACGAAGAATACGCTGCGCCAGCCCCAGTTGGCGATCAAAGGCAGCACCAGCAGCGGCGATAGCGCGCCGCCGAGCCGACTCGCCATGAACACGATGCCCTGGGCCCGCGCGCGCTGTTGGGGAGGGAACCAGCGCGACACCACGCACGAGGCGTTTGGATACGCGCCGGCCTCGCCTGCTCCGAACAAAGCCCGGACGATCAGCAGTTGCACGTAGCCGCGCACAACGCCGGTCAGGGCCGTGAAGCCCGACCACCAGACAACGATGCGAGTCAGGATGAGCCGTGGCCCGAAGCGGTCTCCCAGCCAGCCGCCCGGCACCTCGAACAGGCCGTACGCGGCCAAGAACGCGGCCACCACCATGCCCCACTGGGCATTGGACAGCCCTAGGTCCCGCTGCATCTCGGGTGCGGCCGAATTGATGCAGACCCGGTCCAGGTAGGTGACGACCGACAGCAGGAACAGTCCCAGCATCACCGTCCGGCGAACGTTGCTGGGGGCCGGCTCGTGCCCGGCTTGGGGATCGCCGCTCAAGGGATTCTCCTGCCGCTTGGAACGCTAGGCCGTGACGAGCGCCTTGCGATAGTCGGCCAGGAACTTTTCCAAGCCGATGTCCGTCAGCGGGTGGTTGAATAACTGGTCAAAAACCTTGTATGGCAGAGTGCTGACGTGGGCCCCGGCCAAGGCCGCCTGCTTGACATGCAGCGGGCCTCGCGCCGAGGCGGCCAGAACTTGGGTAGGGTAGCCGTAGTTGTCGTAGATTTCGACGATCTCCTGGATCAGCGCGATGCCATCGTGCGAGATGTCGTCTAGGCGCCCGATGAAGGGGCTGATCAGATAGGCCCCCGCCTTGGCCGCGAGAAGCGCCTGCATCGGAGAGAAGCACAGCGTCACATTGGTGCGGATCCCTTCGGCCGTCAGTCGGCTGACGGCCTTGATGCCGTCGCGTATCAAGGGGATCTTGACCACGACAGAATCATGGATCCTTGCGAGCTCGCGCCCTTCGGCAACCATCGCGTCCGCTTCCGTTGCTACGACCTCCGCGCTGATGTCGCCATCGATGATCCCGCAGATCGCCCGGATCTGGTCATGATGGTCGTGGCCCTCCTTGGCGATCAGGGAGGGGTTTGTCGTGACGCCGTCCACTATGCCGTAGGAGGCGGCCGCGCGGATTTCCTCTAGGTTCGCGCTGTCAATAAAGATCCTCATTCGGTGCTCCTTGTGCGCCTGCCGGCTGAAGTCGGCGAGCGCTCGGGCCAGCGGCAGGCCGCCGCTAGCGCTTCACTCCGGGCTTGTCCTTGCCGTCTCGCTCGGCGCCGGCCGCCACCGAGACTTCCAACTCGGCCAACTTGCGTCGCAGGCTCTCGACCTCGCTCGCGTCGCGGTCCGCCGGAGCGGATCGGTTCCACTCCTCCAGGCCGCGGTTCCAATGGCGCTTGGCGTCGGCGATCCGGCCCTGCTTGTAGTACACGTCGCCCAGGTGCGTATGCACCACTGGGTCATCCTTGTATTGCTCTAGCGAGCGCTCGAGGAACTTGGCGGCCAGATCCAGCTTGTTCTGGCGGAAGTACACCCATCCGAGGCTGTCGAGGTAGGCGCCGTTGTTCGGCTCTAGGTCCAAGGCGCGTTGGATCATGTCGTGCGCCTCGTCTAGATGCATGCCGCGGTCGGCGAACATGTAGCCGAGATAGTTGAGGGCCGTCGAGTTGTCGGGCGCGATATCGAGCAGTTCCCGAAACTTGGCTTCGGCTTGCTCGTAGCGCTTGGCGCGTTCATACATCGAGCCGTACGCAAACAGCACGGCGATCCGCGCCTCCTCGGAGTCGACCAGCTTGCTAGCACGGTCGATCTGTTCCTCGGCCTTGTCGAACTGGCGACCCTTTTCGTAGACCCGGGCCATCGCCAGGGCGGTGTCGATCTCGGCCTGCCCGGTCGCGCCCATGCGCTGCACGACCTTGATCGCTTCCTTGGTCTTGCCGCGGTCGGCCAGGATCGCCGCCAGCAGGTTTGCCAGTGCCGGGTCATCCTTGAACTCGTCGGTGGCCCGGCGCGCTTCCTGCTCGGCCCGGGCGAACTCCCGGCCCTGGAGCCAAGTCTGGACGATTTGCGCCAGGATTTGCGGCTTGAGGTCTGGCTGCAGGGCCGTGATCTCACGGAAGGTCTTCACCGCTGACTGGGAATGGCCCTGCTGGCGCTGGAGAACGCCGAGGCGCTCGAGCAGCATCAAGCGTCGCCGGTGCTCGCTGCGGGGGTATTCGTCTCGGCGCGTGGCATCCAAGAGCTTGGTCAGCTCGGCGATGGCCTGCTCTTGGCGGCCTTGGGCTTCCAGCAGGTTGATGGCGGCGAATTGGACCTGCAGCGAGTCGGGATCGATTTCCCGAGCCTTTTCCAGCGCTTCCCACGCGCTGTCGTAGTCTTTCAGCTCGCCTTGGAGAGCGGCTATGCGCAAGAAGTACTCAGCCTCGCCGGAATCGAGCTCCGCCAGCACCTGGTATTGCTCAAGCGCTTTCCTGAACGCGCCCGAGCGGAACAGGTTCTCCGCCAAACGCTGACGCGCCTGCAGCGTGTTGCCGCCTTCCTGGAGCAGGCGCTCGTAGAGCCGAGCTGCGTCTTCGGCCCGCCCAGCCTGCTCGTAGGCCCCGGCCAATGCGTTGATGTGCTGCCTGTTCGAAGGACCGTCGCTGACGACTTGCTCGAGTTCAGTGATCGCATCGTTGAGCTTGCCGGTCTCGAGCAGGATATACGCTAGGCTGACCCGCGCGTCGGAATTGCCGGGCTCCAGTTCGATCGCACGTCGCAGCGTCTGCTGGCCAAGCTCCGGCTCGCCCGCCAAGGCCTGCATCTGGCCAAGCTCCAAGTGGTGGGTGGCGTTGTCGGGCTCCAGCTCCACCAGCAACTTGAACTGTTCGATCGCCTTCCGCAGGAACTCGAGGTTCGGCTCCTCGCGGTTGGGGTCTTGGCGTTGCCTGGAATAGTAGGAGCGGTAGATCTCGCCCAACAACCGCCGCACTTCAGCGTTCTGGGGATCGCGGGCAATGATCTCTTCCGCCAGGGCCACCGCGCGCGCCAGCCGGTTCGTGGCAGCGAACAGGTTGATCATTTCCATCCGGATTACCACCGAATCCGGATCCCCGTCCAGAGCGGACTGGTACTCCTTCGCCGCTCGATCGATGTATTCGTCCCGCCCGAACTGCTGCGCGAACTGGTGGTAGAGGTGGCCGAGAGCGAAGTGGTAGTACGATTCGCTCCGGTCGGGGGCGCTCGCATCCCCATCAGCGGCACAAAGGGGGAGCGGCAGAAACAACCCTGCCGCAAGCAACGCTAGGCACCCGCATGCCCCAATAGCCCCGCGCAAGGAGAATCTGCGGGCGAAAGTCCGATACCGAGTAGGCATTCGCTGGGGGTATTATAGCGATTGCTCGGTCTCTGGCTGACGGTCAGACTGATTTCGTCGCTGGTTGGGTCTTCCAGCGGCGGTGAATCCAGAGCCATTGGTCAGGATTGGCCCGGACCTGTTCCTCGAGCACGCGCTGGAAGCGCTGCGTGTTGATCTCGATGTCCCGCTCCGCTGCGCCGCTGCGAACGGTCTCGATCTCGGGGCCGTACTCGACGACATGACGCCTGGACGCTGGGTCCCAGCGCGCGAACGCGGGCACCACGGCGGCACCTGACCGCAGCGCCAGCTGCGCGAAACCCTTGTGCGCGGCCGCGGGCATCCCGAAAAACTCCACGAATACGGCATCCTCGGGGAGGGCGTTCTGATCCGCCAGAATGCCGACCGTGCCGCCCGCAGCGAGGGCCTTGAGCACCTCGCGAGCCGAATTGCGCTTGGCGATGACCCGGTTGCCGTGCGCAGATCGGCGGGCTTCGACGATGCGGTCCACGAGTGGGTTCGCGATGGGCCTGACCATGACGCTGATGGGCCCCACCACTGCACCGTGGGCCAGCGCCCCGAGTTCCCAGTTCCCTAGGTGCCCTGTCAGCAGCAGCACGCCGCTCCCCTTCGCCTCGGCCGCGCGGAAATGCTCGAGACCTGAGAAATCGACATGCTGCAGAATCGTTCGCTTGGACCAAGCCGGCAGCTTCGCAAGAGCCAGAGCCACACGGCCGAGGTTGCGGTAGACGCCCAGTCGAACACGCCGACGCGCAGCGCTGTCAAGCTCGGGTAGGGCGCGTTGGAGGTTGCTCTCCGCGACATCGCGCCACTTGGACACCACGCTGCCGCATGCGATCCCGGCGAACTCGGCTGTTGGCAAGGCAAGGCGTTGCGGTAGCCAGCGCAGCAACAACAACAGCTTGGCAGCCGCGCTGAATTCAAAGAGCCTTACGAAGCCTGTCGCCATTCCACTCGTCCAGGCCGAATCCGCCACGCCTGCCTAGGTCCATCGACAGCCGATGCCGGCGAGGTTCCGCCCATAGCGACCCGCCTACGAAGCCAACTGGAATGCGCGAGGCTGGTACAGCCATTCCACGATGTTGCCTTCGTGCGGCTGGAGCCAGTTCAGCCGGACGGTCGGGATCGGCCCGATGTTGAGCCGGTCGATCGTCGGGCAGGTCACCATCTTTCGCCGCAACGACTCATTGTCGGTAATCCCGCTGCACACCAGCGTGGGACCAATGCGCTCGAGCATCTTGTCTTCGGGGCATTCCACCACGCTCACGAACGGGAACATGAACTCGCGGTTGGCCAGCGGGTGGTCGGCGGACTCGCAATGCACCACCGTCGGCAGCAGGTACGAGCAGTGCTCGCGCGTGACAGCCCGGTCGCAATCGCGCAGAGCGGCCGTGACGTCTGTAGCGCCGCCTTGGGCCAACTCGCCATCGATCATGCCGGAGACAGCCTCGGCCACCCCTGCGACAGTAAACGCCGCCAGCGACGCTTCAGGGTCCTGCGGATCCAAGGGGCGCACTTCGCACAAGCGCTCGGCAATCGCCTGCGCGATTTCCTGGCCGTGGCGCGACACCCAGATCGACGAGGCGTTGATGCAACTGCGCCCGCTGTTGAGGAACACGCTGTCGACCATCATGTCGAGATACTGGGGCCAGTTGTCGACCGCGTCGTCACCGATGACGATCTTGCTGTATCCCGGGCCGTGGACCTGCACGCCGGGGTTGGCCTTGTATAGGTCGATGGTCTGCTGGCCGCCGAAGACCATCGTGCGCTTGCAGCACTCCACGACGGTCTGGCCTACGGCGTGGCCGTGGTAGACGGCGACGGCTTCCTTGGGGATGCCCGCTTGGATCATGGCGACTGCCATCCGATAGGGCGCCCAGGGCTCCTGGGAGCCCGTCTTTAGGCAGAGGCCGACTTGCAGGGGCACTGCGGGAATCCACAGTGTGTGCACGCCGGGGGAGTTGCTCGGCAGCACCGCGCCCAGCACATCGGCGTTGGCGTGATAGCTCAACATGCGCCCGGCACTGTCGAAACCGTAGCCTCGGGCAAGGATCTCAAAGTCCAGGCCGCGCGTGAGCGAGTCCATGATCGCTCCCATCTCGCGGCAGACCCCGACCAGCTTGGCCATGTTGGCGCGGCACATCGCCTCGGGCAGGCCGGTCGTGGACGACTGCTGGTGAATGAACTCCGCCGGAGTCTGGCTGGCGGATCCCAGCGGCAGTTCGGCGTTTTCGAAGAGCTCGCCGGCGCGCTCGATGCGCTCGACGATCCGGGCCGGGGATTCAGAGCGCAGGGAGGCCTGTGCCCGTGGCGCGAGCTTGAGGTCGCGCTTGACCATGGCTGGCAAGACCTGGCTGACCTTCGCGACGGGCTCGCCGGTGTCGAAGTGTACAGTCTCGACAGTGTCTAGGCTCTCGTAGGGCTCTCCCCAGCGCAGCGCGGGCAGGTGGATCATGTCCATAGTCTAGCCATCAGCGCAGCACCGGGCCTGGCCAAGCTCGGAAACGGCCACTCCAGCCGCTGCTGGTGCCGGGCGCTGCTCGCGGACGGACTCGGCCTACCCGAAGTGATACGTGCCTTGGGCCTGGTTCCAGTAGACCTTCTTGTTCTTCCGCAGGGACATGGTGGCGAGGTGTCCCGTCACGGCGGCCTCGTGGCCGAGTTGTGCCGGGCAGTTCAGTTCGGCGCCGTGCGCGATTGCGTCGATGAAGTTCTTGATGTGGTCGTTGGTGGCGTTGCTCTCGTTGAAGTCCTTGCGGGCGTCGAAGTGCATCTCCGGTCGGGAGGTGACCGCTTCCGGCAGGCCGCGAGCCTGCTCGGGGTACACGTTGAGATAGCGCAGGTTCATGACCTCCAGCGTGCCCTCGCTGCCGCAGAGTTGCTCGCCGTAGCCGTAGTGGGAGTTGCTGAACGCGGCCGTGTAGCTGATGTGGAAGTGGTCGTCGTACTCAAAGCCGGCCGTGACAGTGTCAGGCACCTCGCGGTCGTCTTGGGTCCAATAATGGATTCCGCCGTTGCACATCACCGAGTCGCAGTAGTGCCGTCCGGTCATCATGTGGATGGCGTCGGTCTGGTGTACCAGCAGATCCGTCGAGATTCCGCCTGAGTAGTCCCAGTAGAGCCGCCATTGGAAGTAGCGTTGCTTGTTGAAAGCCGTGGCGCGCGCCGGGCCCAGAAACTTCGCATAGTCGGTGTTGGTCGGTTCGGCATCGGCCGGGATGTCGTAGCGCCAAGCGGGGCGCGTCAGGGGGCTGTTGCGGTACCAGAACGCGCGGGCGTAGACCGTCTTGCCCAGCACGCCACTCTCGTAGATCTCGCGGGCCTTGGCGTAGAGCCTCGAACTGCGCCGCTGGGTACCGACCTGGAAGAGCCTGTCGCTGGCTTCGACAGCCTTGAGGATCTCGAAGCCTTCCTCGATGGTGTGAGAAAGAGGTTTCTCGCAGTAGACATGCTTGCCGGCCTCGAGCGCGGCGATGGCCATGTCACGGTGCAGGTGCTCCGGGGTCATGATGAAGACCGCGTCGATATCCGGGTCAGCCAGCATCTTGTAGTAGTCGTTGTAGGTGTCTGGCGCGATGCCCTGGTCGCTGATGACGTCATCCTTGGTCTTGGCGAGCCGCGGCGAATAGGTGTCGCAGATCGCCTTGACAATCGCGTCGTCCTTGGACACTTTCATCTGCGTGCGGATGTGCTTGCCGCCGCGATTGCCTAGGCCCACCCAGGCCGTGCGCACTTTGCTGCCAGCGGATTGCGCGCTGAGGAGGCCGGGCGCCGCCGCGACAGACGCCGCGAAGAGTCGACGAGAAATCGGGGTATTCATGATTGATTCCAGTTTATGCGATTGCCGGACCGCAGTTGGGGTCCGGAGCGCGCAGGGGCTGCAGGGAAGAGAAGCGGGCGGGGCAACTGGCCGCTACCACTCAATCAAGGGCTTGATCACGCCTTCGCGGTAGTCCGCCATCGCCTCGAACGCCTCTTGCCCCTGTTCCAAAGGAAAGCGGTGGCTGATGATGTCCTCCGAACGGACCAAGCCGCGCTTGAGCAAGTCCAGAGCATCGTGGTCGTTGCCGTTAGAGCGTTTCTGCACGTGGATCCTGGCTTCGCGGTCGAGGGCGGTCCAGAGGTTGAGCGGGATGGCGGGATCGGAAGGGATGCCGACGATCACTATGCGGCCGCCGGGCCGCAAGCAGGCGATGGCGTTGTTGATGGACTCGCTCTTGCCGGCGGCATCGATGACGACGTGAGCCCCGCAACCGGTCAGGTCCATGACCGCATCGACTGGCGACTCGCGGTCGACGTTCACCGCCACGTCTGCGCCTAGCTTGCGCGCACGCTGCAAGCGGTGCTCGATCCTATCGGCAGCCACGATCACCGAAGCCCCGGCCACCTTGGCCAAGGCCACGGCGATGAGGCCGATCGGCCCCGCGCCCATGACGGCAACCGCTTCTCCCATGCGCAGCTCGGCAAGTTCGTAGGAGTGCAGCAGCACTGCGAGGGGCTCGACAAAAGCCGCGTCCCCGAACGTCATGCCGTCGGGCATTAGCATCAGGTTGCGTCGGGGCAACACAGCGTACTCGCGCAGGGCACCGGGAATCTCGCGGCCCATGAACTCGTTGGTCAGCGCTAGGTTCTGCCGCCCCGTGCGGGTGAACTCACACTCGGCACGCACGATGAACGGCTCGACCGCGACCATCGCACCAGGTGAGAGATCGGTTACGCCCGGCCCGACTGCGGCTACCTCGCCGCTCGGCTCGTGCCCCAGGACGCACGGGTAGGCCGCATCCGTGCCGGCGATGCCACCCTCGCTGAAAGTGTGCATGTCGCTGCCGCAAACACCGCTGGCCCGCAGGCGGACCAAGACCTCCAGCGGCCCCGGATCGGGCGGGTCGGGCAGGACGCCCATCTCGAGCCTTTGCGGGGCAACCAGCTGCAGCGCGTTCATCGGTCGGGGGAAGGGCCGCGCGAGCAGGGTGGCCGCGCAGATGCAGAAACCATCATAGTCAACAGCGTTCCGTTCAGCTTTCCGCCCCGCTCTGACGTCCGATCGCGTACGTCACGCTGCAACCGAGCGCGGCGAGGGCCGTGGCACCGAGTGCCTGCGCGGGTGTCGCTGAGCCGAACGCAGAGGAGTCGGTCTGGAAGGGCCAGAGGCCCAAGACCGCGCCGAGGAGCAGGCCGAGCAAGAACCCGAGCATCAACGCCCGTTGACGATCGAGCAACAGGCGCAGCAGGCTGCTCATGCCGACGAGTGCCGCCAACGTGCCGGTGGCGAACGGTGCCAACACCTTGGCCGGGGCAGCAAGCAGCTGCCAGTGCAGGTCCGAGCCTGCGGAGAGCGCGAGCTTGAGTCCATCGACGGCATCCAGTACGGGCACGTACTGCCCGCTGAGCAAGAGCAGGTAGCTTCCCGACAGCCCCGGCAGGAGCATCGCGGCGAACGCGGCTAGGCCGGCGAAGAACAGCGCTATCGGTGATGAGCCAGTGCTAGACGCGGCGCCGGCTGGGACAAATAGCGTGGCGGACATGCCCGCTAGACCCGCAGCGACACCGATCCATGTCCGAACTGCGGGCCGGCCAATCAGCTTCCACAACATCGGCACGCCGCCAAGCGTTGCTCCGAGGAACACGCTGTAGGTCATCCAGCGGTGCATCAGCACGAGGTCGCGCATCGTTCCTGCGACAAGCAAGACCATCGCGGCGGCGGCTGCCGAGACCGCAGCGACCAAGGCGACTGCGCCGCGGTCTCGACGCAGCGTGGCGAGCTTTGCGATAGCGTCGATGCACTGGGGGTAGATGCCGGTTGCCAAGAGCATCGTCCCGCCGGATACGCCGGGGACCAAGTTCGCCAATCCCATGAGCGCCCCTCCGGCGAGCGCTCGGAGAAGCGGCACTCTAGCCGGTTGCACTGGGCGGTCTGGCATGGCGGACACCGGGCTGCGGGGGCGGGGGAGCAGTTCAGCCGCTGTTTCGGCCGACTAGGCCGGCTAGCGGATCGATCCTGTGCCTACCGAAGCTGCTGACGCCGTGACGGAGGACGCCTGAGCAGCGGGCGGCTTGGGAGGGGCCGGGTTCGGCTTGTAGAGCGTGACCAAGCATCCTCCCAGGGCCGCGCAGGCGATCCCGGCGAAGAACTGCCACCGGATTCCGCCCACACCGCCGGCTGGTGGATGGAGCGCCATCGAGACCACAGCGTTCACGATCGGGGCCCCGGCGAAAATGATCGACATCACCACGGGTGGAGTGCCCTTGGCGCCGAACGCCAGCAACACTCCGAACGCCCCGATGGCACCGACCGTGCCGGCGACTAGGGACATTGTCATGCCACGCGCGGGATAGTGCCAATCCGCCCCTGAAACCGCCAAGATCGCGAGCGGAGCCAGCACGGCGACCAAGAAGTAGGCAATGCCGACGAACAGGAAGGCCTTGTAGCGACCGTTGACCGGATCGGCCATCCCGAGCTGGCCGCTGTGCAGGAAGACGCCGTACAGGCCCCAGCACGAAACGGTCATTAGGGCGAAGATCAGCCAGCTATAGCCCGCTTGGTTCATGGTGATAACTCCTTTGTGTTGTGCGATTCCCAGAAACTGCTTGAAGTTTTCCGGAAAATATGCAGATCAAGTTGAAACGCGGTGCCGCGCGAAATCCCAGTGCAGCATAGCCCCCGTCTCGACCGAAGTATTGATGAGGTGGGCGCAGGAGGCGGCGTGGTGCCCGTCCCAAGCATCCTCGATGTTGCTGCCCCGGTTGCGGACTGCGTGGAAGAAGTCTGCGAGGTGTGCCACAGTCGCATCTGGCCCTGTGTCCTTGTAGACCTCTTCGGTGGCCCGAGGGCGACGCAATTCGGCACGCCCTTGCGGGGTGGCGTAGTATGCCTCTTCCAGCTTCTTCGGCCACGCGCCGACGATCCAGCTGTTGTTGTCGTACGGCGGATCGGGATACAGCGTCAACGTGCGGCCGGTCAGTTGCGCGGCACCCTCCGTGCCTAGGATCTGGAACAAGTAGCCGCCGTCCGCCCGGCTGTTAAAGGTCGAGCTGAGGTTGACGGTGAAGCCCTCCTGATAGCGCAACAGGGCGTTGAGGGTGTCCGGCACGTTGCGGCTTTTCTTCCAACGGTATAGGTCGCCCATCGCGACAACGTCAGCTGGCATCACCGCCCCGGTCACGAAGTGGATGGTGGTGCAGAGATGCACGAACAAATCCGTCGCAATGCCTCCGGAGTACTCCTTGTAGCAGCGCCAGCGGAAGAACCTCTCAAGGTCAAAGTCACGTTTCGGCGCGGGGCCCAGAAACGCTTCCCAATCAACGGTTTCCGGCGAGGCGTCTGATGGAATCGGGTAGATCCAAGCCCCGCCGGGGCTGTTGCGGTTGTACGCCGCGCGAATCATCGTGACCTGGCCGAGCTTGCCTTCCCGGACCCAGGCGCGCAGCGTCTTCGTGCTGTCCCTGCTGATGTCCTGGCTGCCGACCTGCAGGACCTTGCCTGCTCGTTCCGCTGCGGCCGCGATTTCCAAGCCCTCGTCAACGGCGAACGTGAGCGGCTTCTCGCAATAGACATCCTTGCCCGCCTGCAAGGCTTCGATCACCATTTGCCGATGCCAGTGATCCGGCGTTCCAATGGTTACAGCGTCGATGGATGGGTCAGCTAGTATGTCTTTGTAGCTGGAGTACTTCTTGGCTCTTCCATCGGTCCGCTCGATAGCTCTCTCCACGCGTCCGGTGTAGGCGTCGCAGACACCGACGATCTCCGTACCGTCCACCTGCTTGATCGCTTCCAGCAGTTCGTGCGAGCGCGAGCCGACCGCGATCATTCCGACGCTGATCCGGTCGCTAGGAGCGATGGTCTGCGCCTGGGCCAGCACGCCCGCCCCCGTGCCAAGAAAGATCCTACGAGTCAGCGCCACCTCTCACCTCCAGCTGTCCGAGCCTCGACGGCGAATCGCTGCAGCGACGCCGCCATCGCGCAGGGCAGAGCATCTTCCGAGCGGAAGCTACTGTCACGCGCGACGCGCGAGGATGCCACGCAGCGGTCACATCAGTATACATTTAGGGCACCTTGGAGCCACGCCGGTACTCGCCGCGCAGCGCCGGAGCGGGGATTCGTCTGCATTTGGAGGATCGGTGTCACGAAACGGCGGAGCCGTGCGTCTAGTCGGCTAGGATCGGCTCGGCGGACGGCTTGAATTGCCTTTGCGCGATTCGTTATGTTGGGGGAGTTCCCCGGCTGTCGGGCCGCTCGGATGCGCGCCCGATCAAGATTGGGTCCGCGCTAGTTGCGCTCTCGATAGCAATCGAATAACTGACCATGACCGCCAGAGAGGACTCTCCTGCGATTCAGGCCGTTCAACTCAGCAAGTTCTTTGGGAACTTCGCTGCAATCCAAGACGTGTCGTTCGAAGTGCCGCGAGGCCAAGTCGCGGCGTTTCTGGGCCCCAACGGTGCCGGCAAGTCCACGACGCTCAAGATTCTGACCGGATTCTTGCAAGCGACCAAGGGCAGCGCTCGGATCGCGGGCCTGGACATCGCGACGCACCGCATCGAAGCGGCTTCCAAGATCGGCTACCTGCCGGAAAACGGGCCGCTCTATCCGCAAATGACGCCGCTGGAGCTGTTGCGCTTCTTTGGCGAAGCCCGAGGCCTTGCCCCGGAGGACTTGGCGTCACGGGTAGAGGCAGTGGTTGAGCAGTGCAATCTCCAGGCTGTGCTCGAGAAGGCGATTCACAAGCTCTCGAAGGGCTACCGGCAGCGCGTCGGCATGGCTCAGGCGCTGCTGCACGAGCCCGACATCTTGATCATGGACGAGCCCACGGCCGGGCTCGACCCCAATCAGATCCGCGAGGTGCGCAGTCTGATCCGCGAGCTCAGCGAGTCGAAGACCGTGCTCATTTCGACCCACATCCTCCAGGAGGTCGAAGCGGTGGCCGACCACGTCGTGATCATCCACGAGGGCCGCATCGTCTTCGATGGCACTCCCGGAGAGATGGCCGATGGCAGCGGGCTGGAGGCGGCATTCCGGCGTCTGACCCAAGGCACATCAGCGCAGCCAGCGGAACGCGAGACTTCCTGCGAAGGAGAGGCACAGCCGCCCGCGGACGAGACGGACGCTGAAACCGGTGCCGAAGGGGGTGTGCAGTGAACCATTCCTGGCACGTCTCGAAGGCGGTGCTGCGCCGCGAGCTCACGTCGTATTTCAGCAGTCCGACAGGTTATGTCTTCCTGTCGTTGTTCGTGTTCCTCAGCGCCGTAGCCGCGTTCTGGCAAGAGGCGTTCTTCGCCAGCAATCTGGCGAACCTCGAGACCCTGAACATCTATTTCCCCTATCTGCTGATCTTCCTGGTCCCCGCGCTGACGATGGCGGCGTGGGCCGAGGAGCGGCTGCATGGCACTGATGAGCTGCTGTTGACCCTGCCGGCCACGGATCTGGAGATCGTGCTCGGCAAGTATGCGGCGTATCTGGTCGTTTACTCGGTCGCTTTGGTGTTTTCTCTCAGCCATGTGGTCGTGCTGTTGTTCCTGGGCAGCCCGGACTTGGGCCTGCTGTTCGCGACATATGTTGGCTACTGGCTGATGGGGGCGGCCTTGCTGGGGCTGGGCATGCTGGCCTCGCAGCTGAGCTCGAACCTGACCGTGGCCTACATCCTCGGCGCGCTGCTGTGCGCCGTGCCGGTCTTCATCGAGCATGCCGGCAACATCGTCGGTGGGGGCTTGCGGCGATTGCTGGAGAGCCTGTCGTTTATCGAACAGTTCCGAGACTTCTCCGATGGAGTGATCCCGCTTTACGGGATCCTCTACTTCGCGGGCTTCGCGGCCGCGCTGGTGTACCTGAACGTCGCCGCGCTGGGCAGGCGCCACTGGGCCACCGGCGAGGGCGCGCCCAAACTGGGCTGGCACTACGCAGCGCGCGGAGTCGCGCTGCTGGTGGGAGTTGCGGGCCTGACAGTCCTGGTGGGTCGACTGGGCGGCAGGGTGGATGCGACGGCGGAGCGCCTGCACTCGCTCTCCCCGGACACCCGCGAGCTGATCGCGAGCCTCGACGCGGATCGTCCCGTTTTCATCCAGGCCTATCTCAGCCCCGAGGTTCCACGCCGCTACGTGCAGGCCCGCAGCAACATAATCTCGCTGCTGCGCCAGTTCGATTCCCGCGGGGGCAGCAAGATCCACGCCAACATCATTGCGACCGAAGCGTTCACGCCGGAAGCGCGGGAGGCGCGCGAGCGCTTCAGCATCCGGGCCCGTCCGGTGCCGCCGATGTACCAGACACAGGGCAGTCCGGACGAGATTTTCTTCGGCCTTGTTTTTAGTGCCGGGGCCGAAGAGTTCGTAATCCCGTTCTTCGATCCCGGATTGCCGGTCGAATACGAACTGATGCGTTCGATCCGCGTGGTCGCGGATGCCGAGCGCAAGAAAGTCGGCGTGCTGCGCACGGGCGTCGACCTGTTCGGCGGCTTCGACTTCCAGTCGCGTCAGCAAACCCGGGGCTGGTCCATCGTCTCAGAGCTGGAAAAGCAGTATGACGTGGTACAGGTGCCCGCGGAAGCGGACTATCCCGACGATCTGGATGTTCTGCTCGTGGTACTTCCGAACACCCTGCAGTCCGACGGGATGGATCGCCTTGCCGAGTGGGTCAAGGGCGGCAATCCGGCGCTGGTGGTCGTCGATCCGTTGCCGGCGTTCGACATCGCGTCGTCTCCGCACCAAGTCCCGCAGAGCCCCTTCCAACAGGGGCAGCCCCAGCGAGTGCCCACTGACACGAAGCCGCTCATGGACGTGCTGGGAGTGCAGTGGCAGACGGACAGCATCGCGTGGGACAAGTACAACCCGCACCCGACGTTCCGCTCGCTGCCCGAGGAAGTGGTCTTCCTGGGCGAGGGCAACGACTACGACGGCACCTTCAATCAAGATGATTCGGTCACGTCGGGACTGCAGGAGATCGTGCTGCTATACGCCGGTGTCCTCGCGGCTGCCGAAGATGGCGACGCCAACACCGAGTTCATCCCCCTGCTGAGCACGGGAGCGGATTCTGGCACCACTTCGTGGTTCCGCCTGGTGCAGCAGTCGATGTTCGGCACCCAGCTGGCCACGAACCTGCCGCACGATCCGGACGAAGAGAGCCACATCGTGGCCGCGCGTCTCTCCGGGGAGGGAGAAGACAATCCGGTGCACGCGATCGTCATTGCCGACGCCGACATGCTGGGCGAGCAATTCTTTGAACTGCGCCGCCAGGGCGTTGAGGACCTGAACTTCGACAACGTCACGTTCCTGCTCAATGCCGTGGACCGGCTCGCCGGTGACGATTCCTTCATCGAACTGCGCAAGCGTCGCCGCGCGCACCGCACGCTGGAGAGAGTGGAGGCCCAGACGCGCAGCTACGAGGAGGATCGACTCGAGGAGACCCGCGTTGCCGAGCAGCAAGCGGAAGAGAAACTCAAGGCCGCCCAAGAGCGCTTGGACGCGGCCGTGCAGGCGCTGCAGGATCGGACAGACTTGGATGCGCAGACGAAACGCATCATGATCTCGAACCAAGAGCGCATCGAGAACCGCCGCCTCACGGTCGCGCGCAGCAATATCGAAGACGAGAGGGAGCGATTGATCGAGGCTGCGAGGGGAGACATGGAAGCCGCGGTGCGGGGCATCCAGAACACGATCAAGCTCGTGGCGGTGATGCTCTCGCCTGTGCCCGCGTTTCTGCTGTTCCTGTTCGTATCGGTCAAGCGGCGCGAGCGCGAGCAGATCGGCGTTGCCCAGCATCGCCTGGTGGAGACCAGCAAGCAATGAACGAGACGACCAAGACCCTGTATTTCGTCATGGCTGCGGTCGTGATGGCCGCGGCCGCCGTGGTTGTCGATCCCAGCAAGTCCACGCCCGACATCTTCGACGACGTGGGCGAGCTCTTCTTTGCCGAGTTCACCGACCCTCAGGCGCCGAAGTCGATCGAAGTGATCGACTACGACGAGGCGACTGCAACGGCAACTCCCCTGAAGGTCGAGTTCACGGACAACAAGTGGGTGATCCCGTCGCATTACAGCTATCCGGCCGATGCCGAGGAGAGGCTGGCGACAACCGCCGCGGCGCTGATCGAGCTGCGCAAGGATCGCGTCGTGTCGGACTTGGCTCAGGATCACGCCGAATATTCGGTGGCCGATCCGCTGGACGACCAAGCGACCTCGCTGGCTGGCAGGGGCAAGCGGGTAAAGATCCTCGACGGCGACTCGAACGTACTGGCGGACTTCATCGTGGGGAATGAAGTAGAGGGCAAGCGCGGCTATCGCTACATGCGGGTTCCGGGCCAGAAGCGTACGTACGAGGTCAAGACGGAAGCGGACGTCTCAGCGAGGTTTCAGGACTGGATCGAGACGGATCTCCTTAAGGTCTCGCCGTTCGATCTGCGGCGCATCCAAATCAACAGCTACACGATCAACGAGAGGCTCGGGCGCATCGAGAACCGCCAGCAGACGACGCTGACCCAAAAGGACAGCAAGTGGCAGCTGGGCGGGCGCGAGCCGAACTCTGACACGATGAGCGCCCTGACGACGGCTCTGGACAATTTACGCATCGTCGACGTGCAGCCGAAGCCTCAGGGACTGAGCGCGGACCTGAAAGCGCGCGAGGGCATCCAACCGACAATGGAGAACTTCCGCTCATTGCAAGGCAAGGGCTTCTTCCCCAACCCCTACACCGGCCAGATCCTGTCCAACGAAGGCGAGATCGTGGTCGATTCCAAGAATGGCCTGCGATATACGCTTCGTTTCGGCGAAGTGGCCAGAGGCGGGGCAGAGCCGGGCAGCGATCAAGAAGAATCGGACGGTGAGAGCGAGGGCGAACGTCGCTATCTGATGGTCAGCGTGGAATTCAGCGAAGGTCGAGCAGAGAGCTACGAGGGAGACGCGGAGCAGGGCGGGGAATTGGCCGACGAACTGCGCACCCGTTTCGCGGACTGGTACTACGTGATTTCGGGCGCGGACTTCGCAAAGCTACGCCCAAGCAGAGCCGACCTGCGCTAGCCCGGCTGCGGAAAGCGGTCTTGGCGAGCACCTCGTGTAGGTACGGGTCAGTCGGATCGACTGCGAACGTCGCTGGTGGGTGACAACGTATTTGGTTCTCTTCGAGAGAACTCGTTGAACGTTCGAAGTGCATTCAATATGCCTTCATTTTGCAGCTATTGTGCTAGCATCATAGATAGAGGTGAGCTCGTGGCTGCAATAACGGTACGCCGACTCGACGATTCCGTGATGCGGAGATTGAAGGCTCGTGCCGAGACTAACGGCAGGTCTCTTGAGGGGGAAGTCCGGCAGATTCTCAGTGCAGCTGTCGAGAACGATATGGAGGCGAAGCGAAGAGCATTCGTGGTTCTTTCCGAACGGCTACGGAAGGAAATCCCGAATCGCTCGCGCACGTCTAGCGCGGATCTCATTCGCGAGGACCGGGATCGCGACCACCGGAGCTGACGATGGTGGTTGTCGTGGATGCGAGCGTAGCGGCCAAGTGGCTGGTCGCGGAGCCTGATTCAGAGATAGCGGCGATGCTCTTGGACGGTTCTTTCGACCTCCAGGCACCCCGCTTGCTGGTATCAGAGATTGGCAACATGCTTTGGCGTATGGCCGTCAACGGCTCAATCGACGAGTACGAAGCCGCTCGCTTGGCTGCCGCCTTGCTTGACGTGCCCTTGCAATGGAGGGACGACGAACGGACATGCGTGGAAGCGGTGCGGATTGCTGTCGAGCTCGGCCATCCTGCGTACGATTGCATGTATTTGGCGCTTGCGTCGTTGATCGGAAGCCAAGTGGTTACAGCTGACAAGCGTTTCGTCTCGGCAGTGGCGTCATCGCCGTACAGGACAATCGTCTCGCCACTGTGGGAGTTCGTAGGGAACCACGGTGCCGGTGTCGTCCATATGCAGACACGGTAGCGAAGCCGCGGGTTTCGAGACAGGCTGGTTGGCCGCCGAAACAAGGACGACCGGTCATTCGAGTTCCCCAGCCAGCGCGTCACTATAGGCGTGCTCTGCCAAACTTGCGACGAACTTCCGATAGGCCGGCACCGATTGCGGGCGATGCGCGAGAGCAGTCTGCGAGGTCGCCCAACCCGAACGACGTGCCAAGCGCCCGCCCAATCCCTTCTCGCGGAGATGTCGCAGGGCCCATCCCAAGACTTCCTGCTGGGTGTCGAGCGAGATCCGGCGGCGAGTGCGCGAGAGCGTCGAAGAGTCCGGGACCGGCTCGTGCAGGGCGTACCCAAGGAACCGTCGCACGCTCAAGCTGTCGCGAGCATACAGGGCGAGGGCGCGTTCGGAGTCGACACCAATCAAGTAGCCGAGAAGCAAGAGACGGAAGTATACGCTGGGCGGCATCGAAGGCCGCCCCAGCGCCGATTGGTAGTACGGGCGGCACGCCGACTCCACATGACGGTCAAAATCGATGCGTTCCAACAGATCCTTGAGCCGATCGTAGAACGGTAATTTCGGTGCTGCGGGTAGCTCCGTTGTACTCACCAAGAGAGCCTGAGTCGTTTTTCTTCGCGTTCCCATTGCCATATGTATAGTATAGTATCCGAAGAATCAGGCATGCTGCCCGCTGTCTGGAAGCCAGTCGCTAGAGGTCGTGAGGACCATCCCCTGAGTGTCAAGAAACGAGCGTACGTCAGCTGATCGGCTAGCAAGACCCTGCTCCAAGAGAGGGGCGAGGTCTCTTTGTCCACCGTTGAAGGCAAGAGGCCTTGGCCCAGATACTAGGGAGGCTCAGACCAACTAGCATTGGGAGCCCGAATCCTAACTCAAGCGCCTATGCAGCATTGATGGCGAGGCCCGGCGATTGCGGTTCCGTTAAGCAGTTCAAGAGAATGAGCCGACGCGCAACCCAGCGCCAATTCCCAGCTTCGTGGCGAGGGGATGGCATCGCCCCGTGCCTAGGGCTGGCAGCTAGCGGTCGGGCTCGGATGGAGTGGTGTTGGCCGTGAGGGCGCGGAGTTGCTCCTCCAATTCCCGCACTCGCTCGTCCGCTGCGCTCGCCCTCTGCTTGGCTGCCCGCGCATCACGCTCCGCGATCCGCCTCCGCCGCTCGGATTCTTCCAGCGCGCCGTCGGTCTCTTCTCCGGTGCGCGGGTCCCTGAACACCAGCACCGTCGCCCGGGCTTGCCTCCGGCTGCGCAGTTCCAGCCCCAGCACCCGGCTCCGGAACCACCGATCCCGCTCGCCGCTCGCCACGGGCCGCACCGGGTCATACTTCCCCCCGCTGGCCTCGTAGCCCTCTAGGGATGACCCCATCAAGGTTCCCTCCGGGTCCAGCCGCCAATACTCCCGAACCCCCATCCGGGCGTACTCCCGCATCTTGTGGTCGGCATCCTTGTCCGCCGTCGACGGCGACGCCACCTCTAGCACGAAATCCGGGGATCGCGGTAGGGAAGCCGGTTACCCAGCTCCCCCCGCACAGATCCGAGCAGGCGCGTTAACGCACTCGGCTCCTACCTCCGATGCTTGACGGCAAATCTCTGGTCTGGCCACGGGTGAAGCACTTGTACGGGCGGCCACAGGGCTTGGCACAGCCGGTCCTGTCGCTCCCTCGGGTACCGGTCCTTTTGCGACCGTTTCCGCAGAATGGTTAGCCATTCCCGCTTTACGCGCTGCTCGAATCTGGCCAGGTACGGGTAGCTGGTCGGCACCGCGAAGTAGTTGTACCAGCCTCGCAGCACCTGTCCCAGCCATCTCCCGGTCTCCAGCGTGTCCGCATGCATGCGGCGTCGCAATTTGGCCCGGATGGCATTCAGGGTCCGGCTCATGCGTTTCGCCACCGGCTTGCGCCCCAGCCCGAAATGTCCCTTCCTCGTCTGTCGGCAATAGTGCGTCATGCCGAGGAAATCGAACGTTTCCGGGCGTCCCTGCCCGCGCTTCTTCCGGTCCGCCATCGCGAACCGTCCGAACTCGATCAGGCGGGTCTTGTCCGGGTGCAGTTCCAGTCCGAACTGGCCGAGCCTCTCCTTCAGGTCCCTCAGGAACCGTTCCGCGTCCTTCCGATGCTGGAAGCCCGCCACGTAATCGTCGGCATACCGCACGAAGATCATTTCGCCGCGTGCTTCCCGCGGTCGCCACTTCCGCCCGACCCACTGATCGAGTACGTAATGCAGGTAGATGTTGGCGAGGATCGGTGAAATCACCGACCCCTGCGGCGTCCCCTTGCCCGTGTCGACCAGTTGGCCGTCTTCCATGGCACCCATGCGCAGCCACTTTCCTATCAGCCTGATCAGCCGCTGGTCTCCGATCCGCGCGCCCAAAAACCGGAGCATCCAGTCCCTGTCGATGCGGTCGAAGAACTTGGCGATGTCGGCATCCAGTATCCAGTTGACCTTGCGCTTCTCGATCCCGTATGCCAAGGCGTCTAGCGCGTCGTGCGCGCCCCGCCCGGGCCGGAACCCGTAGCTGAACCCGAGGAATTGCGCCTCGTAAATCGGCGTCAGGATATTGTCCACAACGGCCTTCTGGACGATCTTGTCTTCCAGTGCGGCCACCCCCAGCGGTCGCGTGCCGCCGTCCGGCTTCGGAATGTTCACCCGCCGTGACGGCGTCGCTCGGTACGTTCCTGCATGCACGCGGTCGTGCAGTTCGAGCAGCCGCTCGTCCAACCCTTCCCCGTACCTGTCCCACGTCATGCCATCCACGCCCGGTGCCGCCTCGCGCTTCAGCGCGTCATAGGCGGCTCGCAGCGTCTCCGGCGTCACGTGGTGCAGCAGCGCAGTGAGCTTCTCCTTTGGATTCCTCGTCATGCATTGCCGTATCCGCTCGGCCCCCTGTGACACGGCTGCCCGCCCCTGCGTGCGGACCGTGCTTCGGCCTCCCGGATTCTCGTTGGTCCCGGCCCTTCGCTCCTCCCAGTCCGCCACGGCTCCCGCCGCCTTGTTCCCGGGACTCGTCGCTACTATGGCCGAGTCTGACTCCTTCAGGTCGTGCATCTCCAGTCTGGACTCCTGTCCTTCCCTTCACGGTCCCGGCGACGACCCGCCGGGACGACCCGAAGGCCTCCCAGGTCCCAACCTCTGTCGTACATACGTGCCTGGGTTCTTCGACGCCGTGGAGCCCTCCCGGCACTAGCTATAGCGCACCGTAAGGTATTGCCTTCGACCGCAAAGACAGCCTCGGCTCTCCAGATGTCAAGGATTTCGACGCTCGATAGCCCTGCCCGCATGCGCCCCTGCCGACGCTTCGCCCGCTCCCTCACGGGAGCGACCGCACGGCTCGGGGAGCAGTATGGATCAGCTCATCCTTTACCGCAGAGGACTTTCACCTCCTAACATTGGCCAGTTTGCCTGGCGCACCTTTGCCTTCCTCCCAGGTCCGGTACGACCTGCGATTCTCAGGGCTCACCCCGAACACGACCTGCACGTCGGGCTGCAGCCAGAGATTGTTGTCGTCCCGCCGGTAGTACACCGCCAGTTCGATGGCCACCAGCACGTCCGTGCGGTCCCGGAAGTGGTTCCGCAAGGCCGCCGCCGCTTGCAACACGGCATCGCCGTGCGCGATTGTACAGAGTCACATTATTCCGGCAGTAGGGTAGGGGATTTTCTCACATTGATCCGACGCCGAACAGGTTGGAAATCGGAATAATCCGGGAATCGGGGGCCAGCGTTGAGCGCGTTCCGGCAGTAGGCCGCTAGCGGCAGGGGTCCCCGTTCCGGGTGGCGTCGCGGTCGCGGAACGGGGTATGCAAATAGGTGGCCCGCGCGTAGCACCCGCCGGGCCGTGGCCGGTGCTGCCCTGCAAGTCCGATATCCCACAGGCCTGACCGACGAAGAATATGTTAGGCAACGGGCCTGGAATCTCGCAAGCGCGCCAGCGTGCCCGTGGTGCCGGCCGGGCTGTTGCGAGCTGGCACCGCACGGATGCTACGCGCGGCTGAGGCCGAAGGGGACGCAGATCCGGCGCTTCATCTGTCGGCGGAAGGGGCGCACGGTGAGTCTGTTGCCGGACTGTTTGGCCGCGCACGTGACGGGCACTTTGGAGGAGCTGGAGGCGGCGGTGGTGCAGGCGGGGAAGGCGGCTACGCAGGCGGCGGCGGGGGAGCGGGCGCGGCCGCCGGGGGAGTGCAGCCTGGTCAGCGCACAGCGCTGGCTGCAGCGGCGGGAGCAGTGGGTGGAGGCTCTGCTGGTGACGGTCCGGGGGCTGTATCCGGAGCGCTTCGCGGGGGTGGCTCCGACACTGGCGGGATTCGGGCAGCAGCTGGGCAGCGGGAGCGTGCTGCGGTCGCTGCGGGAGGTGGCCTCAGAGCACCTGCAGGAGTTGCTGATCCCGGTGGGTTTCCAGCGTGGCGGGGCCAGTGCGGAGGTGGGAATCGCACGGTCCGGGGCAAAAACACAATTCATGGGGCTGGACCCGCCAGCAGCGGCGGCTTGAGACTGGGGAAAACGGCAATCCAGCCCGTGAGCGAGGCCCCGGCATGATGCAAGAGACAGACCCAGACCCGCGCCGCGAGGTGGCGCTGTTCCGCTTCGAGCTGATCGGGCCGCTGCTGCACCTGCCGGAGGGCTCGCCGGAGCGCCGCCAGCGCTTGCGGCAGATCGTCGAGCGCGAGCACGAGATTCCTGGCAGCCGACGCCGCCGGGTGGCGCGCTCGACGCTGTGCGATTGGTTGCGGCGCTACCGCGAGAACGGTTTCGATGCGCTGTATCCGCGCTACCGCGTCGATCGCGAGCGCAGCCGCAGCCTGCCGCCGGAGGTGGTCGGCCTGCTGACCTCGATCAAGGAGCGCGAGCCGCGCCTGACGGTCAAGGCGGTGATCCGCCAGGCGCTCGATTCGGGACAGCTCCCGCAGGGGGTGCGGCTGGCGCACTCGACCGTCAACCGCCTGCTCAAGCAGGCCGGGCTGATGCAACCGCCGGCTGACGAGCCGGCGCCGCGCGACCGGCGCCGCTTCAGCTGGCCGCTGGCCAATGACCTGTGGCAAGTCGATGTCATGCACGGCCCGAAGATCGCGGCGGCCGAGCCGGGCCGCCGCAAGGCCCGCAGCTACCTGCTGGCGTTCCTGGATGACGCGACCCGGGTGGTGCCGCACGCGGCCTTCGGCGGCGCGGAAAGCGCGGAAGCCTTCCTGCCGGTCTTCCAGCAGGCGATCCGCAAGCGCGGCGCGCCGCTGCGCCTGTACGCCGATAACGGCGCCAATTTCCGCAGCAAGCACGTGGCGGTGATCTGCGCCCAATTGGGCATCAGCCTGATCCATGCGAGGCCTTACGCGCCGCAGGGAAAGGGCAAGATAGAACGTTTTTTTCGCCGTCTTCGAGCCGACTTCCTGCCCCTGCTCGGCCCCCGCGACCTGGCCAGCCTGGCGGCCCTGAACCGGCGCCTCGCCGCTTGGATCGAGGGCGACTACCACCACGCGCCGCACCACGGCCTCGACGGCGACACGCCCTTGGACCGCTGGGCCAGGCTGGGCCACAACGTGCGCTACCCCGGACCGGAGGTCGACCTGCGGCGCATCTTCTGTTTCCGCTTCGAGCGCCGCGTCAGCCGCGCCCGCACGGTCAGCGTCAACGCCCGCCTGTACGAGACCGATGCCGCCCTGGCCGGGCACAAGGTGGTCCTGCTGCTGGATCCCAGCGCCCCGCCCGAACAGCCCCTGGACGTGCTGCACAACAACCGAGCAGCCGGCCGGGCAACCCTGCTCGACCTGCACGCCAATGCCCGCCTGCGGCGGCATGCCGCGCCCGCTGCCAAGCCTCCGCCGACAGCCGGCCAGGCCCCGGCCCGCAGCGCGCGCGGCGCTGGCGGCGAGCCCCCGGACGACCCCCCGCCAGCGCCCCGGCTGGCCTTGCGCGACCTGCCCAGCGAGGAGACCCCCTGATGTACCGCCAGCATTTCGGCCTCACCCACCTGCCGTTCGAGCCGCCCGGCGACAGCGCCGGCCTGTTCCTCTCCGACGGCGCCCGCGAGACCGAGTCCCGCCTGCGCCACCTGCTCGAGCTGCGCGGCATCGGGCTGCTCACCGGCGAGCCCGGCTGCGGCAAGACCAGCGCCTGCCGCAGGGTCACCGACAGCCTCAATCCCGGCCTCTACCGGGTCGCCTATGTCGCGCTCACGAGCGGCACCGTGATCGACGTGCTGCAGGCCGTCGGCTGGGCCCTCGGGCTGGAAATGCCCCGCAACCGCGCCACCGCCTGCCACGCCATCCGCCAGGAGATCCTGCGCCTCGACGAGGCCGGCCAGCTCCCCCTGCTGATCCTCGACGAGGCCCAGAACCTGCGCCACGAGGTCCTCGACCAACTCCGCCTGCTGACCAATTTCGGGCTCGACTCCGAGCGCCGCCTGTGCCTGCTGCTGGTCGGCCAGAGCGAACTGCGCCGGCGCGTGGCGATGGCCCATCACGAGGCGCTCGCCCAGCGCCTCGTCGTGCGCTACCACCTCTCCGGGCTGCGCCGCGAAGAACTCGAGCCGTACCTCACGCACGCCCTGCGCCGGGCCGGCTGCGAACTGCCGCTGTTCGAGCCCCCCGCCTGCCAGGCGCTGTTCCAAGCCTCCCACGGATTGCCCCGCATGGTCAGCTCGCTGGCGCATTACGCGCTCGTCGCCGCCGCGCTCGACAAGGCGCGCACCGTCTCGGCCGAGCATGTCCAGCACGCCTGCGAGGAGACGCGCCCGTGAACGGCCCGGCGCCGGCTTGGCGGCAGTCCCTGCGCACCAGTGCCGAGCGCCTGCGCGACGCTGCCCTCGAGCCGCTCGCCGAGCGGCTCGGCTACGCCCGCGACCCCCGCCAGCGCCAACGCTGGCGGCGCGCCGGCTCGGTGCTCAGCATCCGCGGCGCCAAGTTCTTCGACCATGCCTGTGGCCGCGGCGGTGGCGGCGCCATCGACTTGGTCATGCACGTGCGCGGCTGCGGCTTCCGCGAGGCCCTCGCCTTCCTCGACGGCGGCCCGCAGCCGCGCCCGACCCCCGCCACGACCCCCGTTGAGCAGCCCTGCCTGCGCCTGCCCGACCCAGCCCCGGGGCAGTGGCCGGCCGTGCGCGACTACCTCGCTCGCGTGCGCTGTCTCGACCCGGCCCTGCTCGAGCACTGCCGCCGTAGCGGGAGCTTGTACGCCGACCGCCGCCGCAATGCCGTCTTTACCTGCCGCGACCACTCCCACAACACCGTCGGCGCTGAACTCGTCGGCACCTGCACGCTCCCCGACGCCTCCAGCTTCAAGGGCCTCGCCCCAGGCTCCCGCCGTGACCGCGGCAGCTTCTGGCTGGCTACCTCGCCAGCCCCGCCCTCCGCCATCCTGCTCACCGAGAGTGCGGTCGACGCCCTCTCCGCCCTCCTGCTGCCCGCCCCCGGCCTGCCTGCCGACTGCCTGCTCGTTTCCACCGCCGGCACGGCCCGCCGCCTGCCCCGCTGGCTCTCCATCGGCCCCCGCGCCGAACTCCTCTGCGGCTACGACGCCGATGCCGCCGGCGACCGCGCCGCCCAAGCCCTCTCCCGCAGCCATCCCCAACTGCGTCGCCTAAGACCCCCTGACGCTAAAGACTGGAACGATCTGCTGCGCCTTCGCACGTCGCGTTAATACCCCGCCGCGACCGCGCTCACACGATCCCCTGCCTCCTCCCAGCTATCCTTCTGCCCGCACACCCGTCCCGAATAATCCGGGAAAACGCCCCCTCCTGCGACCGGATTAGTCTGAAAATCTACCGCCGGAATACCCCGGCGCTGTACAGCGATGCTCTGCGCGATCCAATTCCGCTCAGGGTATTCGATGCCGTCCGGCTTCGCAGACGCCTCGGCAACGGCTGTGGCCCGCCCGGAAAGTTCGGTTTCTGTGGCGGTCGTGACGGGCATGTCGCAGCGGGCAGCACACGAATGCACTGGCTGGAGATGATACTAGCACCGTGCCAAGGCTCGTTTCCCGACCCGCCGCTGTCGTGACGCGACCTTGATTTCGAGTGCTGCTGGTGCCCCGAGCGATGCGGTGCGCACCTTGCGACTGAGGTCTCGCCGGAGCGCGCGCATTGCGCCGACGTCAGCCTGCAACAGACGGCGTGAGTAGACAGGGAATCGAGTTTCGTGGGCGGCGACGTGATGCCTGCCACCAGAACCTTGGCCACGACCGGGTAGCCAAGGGATAGTGATCTCGCGCCTAACGTCTCTGTGGCCCGGTGACGTCCCACCAGCGCCCGCCATTGGTGGTCTTGAGCACTCCGCCTTCGCCCCCGTAGTACAGGGTTGGCGGAGCGGTCTTGGCGTCGAACACCAAGGTCCATGTTTGATTCGACCACTGGAGGCCAGCCGGTTGGAAACTCTGGCCGGCATCGACGCTGCGGAAAACACCCTTGGTTGTGCCCGCGTACACGTGTTCCGGATTAGCCGGATCGACCGCGAGCGCCGTGATGTGCTGTGCCAACGGCTTTCGCGCGGCAGACCAGCTGTGTCCGCCGTCGGCCGACCGGTGGATACCGCCAGGATTTGTCCCCGCATAGATCACGTCCGGGTCTGTTGGATCAACCGCGATGGCCGCCACATCGATATCAAACAAGCCGCTCGGATTCGCGCTCCAAGAGGCCGCGCCGTCGGTGGTCTTGTACACGCCATGCCACGTGCAGGCGTAGAGAGTGTCAGAGTCATGTGGATCTTGCACCAAGCAGCGCAGTGTCTTGTCGACCAATCCCCGGTTTGCTTGGTTCCAGGTAGCTCCTCCGTCCACGCTCTTGAAGACGCCCCCGCCATCGGTCGCCGCGTAAATCCGCTCGCTGCGGTCCGAGTCGACGACTATGCCGCGCACTTTGAGGTTCGTAAGTCCAGAGCTGGCTGGATGCCAAGATGCAGCCGCGTCAGTGGTCTTGTAGACGCCTGATTGGTAGGTCCCCGCGAACAGGACATCGGGGTCTTGCGGATCCAGCGCGATGACGCGTGGCGAGAGCGCCTCGAGTCCGGTTGACGGCCAACCGTCCGCGCCACCCCGTGTCGTCTTGCACAATCCCCTTGCGGCGCCTGCGTAGATGATCTGGGTGTCCACGGGGTGCAGGGCGATCGCCTGTGTCTCGCCACCTCCCGGCGAGCCCATCTGGCCGGTCCCGACAACCGGGACCACGACCGTGATGAGAACGAACCACAGAGTGCGCATCTATCTGTCCACCCGCCATGGAAAGGCATAGCTTGGCTGCGATGAGAAGCGGCGGAGACCGATCTTGAGAGAGGTGCCGGCTCCCGGCTCTAGGTCTATGCGGAAGTATCTGCCGTCAACGCTGACTGTTTGCTCGGCAGGCTCTGGCGTTCCACTTGGCGGCGAGCCCGGGCCGCGGAAGGCTCCTGAGGCCGGGAGGCTCACGTTTGTGACGACGTGCTCGCCATAGGCACCGCCTTGCACGATCAACGAGCGGCTCTCGAAGAGGTTGGTGTTGACGATCTCGACCTCCACGCTGTCAGCTGAGACGGATCTCACCAAAGCAGCCACCCCTTGGGGCAGGCCGGGTTTGCCAGCGTCGAGATCGAAGTAGCGCAAGTAGGAGTGCAGCATCTCGCCGCGCTTGTGCACCGGCAGGCCGCCGATGGTCAGCCGCACGAGATTGTCGGTCGGCATCGGCTCCAGGCTGAGCCAGTGTGCGTCGAACCAAGTCTCCGGGTCGCCGCGCTCGTTGAGCACGCGCTTTAGCTTCCGCTGCACGAACTGAAGGTCCGCTTGGAGAGCGTCGACCGCAAAGCTCGGATTTCGGCCTTGCACAAAGTAAGCCCATCCTAGGTCGGAGTCGCTAAGCCCTCCAGCCTCGAGGGCGAGAGCGCCCAGACGTTCGATGTTCGCCCAATCCTCGCGTTTCTGGGACGTGTGCCACAGATGCACGTACGGGTGCGCTGGCTCAGGCACGAAGTGGTGCCACTGATTCCTGTCGTCATAGCGGATCGGCACCATGGACACGCCTTCCCGGGTCTCGCTGCGCTCGCGCAACACGTGCATTTGGCTTCTCGGCAGTTCCAGCCAGCCGCTCTCGCCCGTGAGCAGCACCGCCACCTTGGCCGCGGTCAGGGATGCCAGCACGATATCAGTGCCGCCCCGAGGCCACTTCCAGCCGTAATAGCCGCCCCACCAGCGGCCTCCAGTATGTTCGCCGATATTGCCGCTGATGCCGACGTTGTCTGGCGTGATGCCTTCGTTCTGCTCGGTCAGCTCCATCCACTTGGTCAAGTAGTCGACGACCCAACGCCGGTACTTGTCCTCGGCCGTGTAGAGGAACGCGTTGGCGATGAGCGGCGCGGCAGTGAGATTGATCGGCACGTCTCCGCGCGCCATTCGATCGCTCATGGTCTTCACGATCCGCCCAAACTGGTCGTCCGCCGGCTGGTCGTTAATCCAGCCGGTGGAAGACGGCACGCCGGGAATATCGTCGAAAGGCAGGTGGTAGTAGACCAGGTTCGCGTTCGTCGGAACCCAGTCGCGCTTGGTCCACTGCATCTTGGGACCGCGGCTGCCGTTCATTGAAGCCCGCATCAGGTTCAGGTCCCGGTTGTAGTTGGGGGCCTCGGGGTCTTCTCCGATGTACATGCCGGCAAACCGCACCGAGCGCTCGCGGAAGCGCTCGTCATACGGATCTGCCATGCCCAGCGGGTAGAACGACACATAGCCTTCGCCGTGGTGCATCCAGTCCCAGTTGCTGTCGAACTCGCGGTAGATCTGGCCGTAGCGCGAAAACTGGCGGGTGATGCCCTCCCAAACGTGGCGGTGCAACGTGTCGAGTCGCTTCGCCCCGCCGAGCACGTGATGCAGCGAGAAGCCTCGAAACCCCTCGTAGGCATCGTCCGAGGAGTTCATGCCGCCCTCGTAGCGTTCCTTCCAGCGCAGGGTCCCGTCCGGCTTGACGTAGGTGTCGTAGAACGCCACGCCGGCGCGATCCATGGATTCGATCAAATGGCGCTGCATTAGCGCCCAAGGCGGTGCGGTTTGGGGATGGTTGACGTGTATCGCTGGAATGTCGAGCTCGGTTTCGCTCCTGTTGGAATCGGCGGAGGCGACCGGGGGGAGGATCCCTGACGCGAGCAGTACGATCGTGAATCTTCTCAGGAGATCTGGTGGTGCCGAAGACCGGAGCAGCTTGGTCGTGCAGCCTCTCCGGCACGGCCCGCGACCGATGTCTGTGACTTCCGGGGCCATCCGATATGAAGTGCTTTGGATCATCTGTCTCGCAGCCGAATCGAGCAGTAGGGCATGTCAAGCATCCCACGTTCGAGGGCGGCGTGCCAGAGTTGCTCCCGGCTGACCCGCCAAAGGCCCCTCAGAAAATTGTGTGGCGTATGCGACGATACGGCAGATGGGCGAATCGGGCGGACCATTGTGACTGAGTTTCGAGTCAGGCTGAGCGGCGCTCAACTCGCATTTGCGCGGCTATCTCTGTTGCTGTGCGGCCTGGCGCCTCTCTTGGCGTGGGCTGATCCGAACCTGATCTTGCACAACGGCAAGGTCGTGACGGTAGACCGGGAGTTTTCCATCGCGGAGGCAGTGGCGATCAGCGGCGACCGGATCACAGCGGTCGGCACAAACGGCGAGGTGCGATCGCTGGCTGCATCGGATACGCGCCTGGTCGATCTGGAAGGCAAGACCGTCCTGCCGGGTCTAATCGACACACATACCCACCCGCTCGGCGCGGCGCTGTACGAGTTTGACCACGCCGTGCCCGATATGGAAACGGTGGAGGACGTGCTGGACTACTTCCGCCAGCGGGCGAGGGTCGTGCCCGAGGGGAGTTGGATTCGCCTCCAACAGGTCTTTATCACCCGGCTGCGCGAGCAGCGCTACCCGACACGGGCCGAACTGGACGATGCCGCTCCTAACCACGCAGCGTATTTCCGCACGGGGCCGGATGCCTCGTTGAACTCGCTGGCGCTGGAACTTAGCGGCATTGACAAAGACTTCCGCATACCCCAAGGCGAGCTAGGTCGCATCGAACGCGAAGCCGACGGGGAACCGACAGGGATCATTCGCAGCGGGGCCCACCTGATCAAGTTTGAAGAGAGCCAGCGTGCGCCCACTCGCGAGGACCAGCGCCAACGGCTGAAAGAGCTACTGGTGGCCTACAACCAGGTTGGCCTGACCAGCATCGCGGATCGCAACGCCAGTCCCGAAGCCGTCGAACTCTACGAAGAACTGCTCGAACGGGACGAACTGACCGCGAGAGTGTTCGTGAGCGCTGCCATCAATGCCCAAGCTCCGCTCGAGGATATCGAGGCCTCGATCGCCAAGCTGGCTCGTCACCCGAGGCACCGCTACGGCTCGATGCTCTGGCTGCGCGGCATCAAGTTCTTCTTGGACGGAGGCATGTTGACTGGCAGTGCCTACATGCGAGAGCCGTGGGGCGTGAGCGACGTGTACTCGATCACGGATCCCAACTACCGCGGCCTGCGCTTTGTTCCTCCCGGCAAGACCTACGCAATCCTGCGTCTGGCGCTCAGGCACGGACTGCAGCCCACCGCACACTGCGTTGGCGATGGCGCAGTGCATGCGTTGATTGACGCCTACGGCGAAATCGACGATGAGTTCCGAGTGCGCGACATGCGGCCCTGCATCACGCACGCGAACTTCATGAGCCCGGAGGCTGTCGAACGGATGGCAGAGATTGGCATCGTTGCCGACTTGCAGCCCGCATGGCTCGAACGCGACGGCGCCACCCTGCTAAAGCAGTTCGGCGAGGCCCGCCTGCGCTACTTCCAGCCCTACAAGAGCCTTCGTGACGCCGGGGTGATCGTGGGGGGAGGATCGGATCACATGCAGAAGATTGGCGACATGCGGTCGATCAATCCCTACAACCCGTTCTTCGGGATGTGGATCGCGCTTACTAGGCAGCCGCGCTGGACCGACGTCACGCTCCAGCCGGAGCAGAGGATCACGCGTCAAGACGCCATCCGGCTATACACGGCCAACAGCGCGTACATAACCTTCACAGAGGACGAGAAGGGATCCTTGGAAGTCGGCAAGCTGGCGGATCTGATTGTGCTCGACCGGGACATACTTGAGTGTCCGGTGGAGGACGTGAAGCGGATCCGAGTCGAGCGGACCTACCTTGGCGGCAGGCTCGTTCACGATGCCGGCGGTGCGCTCTGATGCGCTAGTGCGCTCGGCAAGCAGTCGCGGCGGTGTTCGGCATCCGGCGATCCGGTGATCGGGGCCGAGCGCACAGAGTGGGGAACTGTCGCCTCTACTCCTCGATTACTGGGAGCAAGATGTGTGACGCTCGGCTGCCGGAGTGGTAGATCGTCTGCTCGGCGACAACCGCTTCAGCGCTCGTGCCGTAGGGCTCGCCGTTGTTCAGGTTCCGCGTGAACTGCGGGAAGTGGCTGCTCGTGAGGTGAACCCGGATGCGGTGCCCTCGTTGAAACAGGTTCGCTGTCCCGATCATGTCCAGCTCCATCTGGTAGATCTCCCCGGGCTTCATCAGAACCTGCTTGGTCAGGCCCTCTCTGTGGCGGGCGCGCAGGATTCCCTCGGCTACGTTGATCGACCGACCATCTGGGTAGACGTCCACCAGCTTGGCGACAAAGTCCGTGTCCACAGCGCTGGAGGAAGCGTGCAGCACGAGCTTGAGAGGGCCGACCACCTCCAACGGCTCCGCGAGGATTTCTGATGTGTAGACCAGCACGTCCGGTCGGTGTTCGATCGGACGCTGGTCTCGGGCTCCCGACGATGTGGCGACCCCGCAGCAGTTCGCGCCCCCCAGGCTCGGCACGGGATTCGCCGGATCGTAGAGATAGCTGTCCGCCGGCGACCCTTCCGCGGGCTTGCTCCATGACAGGACGCCATCCCCGTGGGAGCCGTTAGCGCTGCCGTTGCTGTCGAAATACAGCGGCGTGTACTTGGTCCTCTTGAGCGGGTACTCGGACTCGTAGCGCCACTCGTTGCGCCCCATCACGAATACCTTGACGGGCGGTTCGTCCGCCAAGCCGTTGTCCATGCCCTTGAGCCAGTAGTCGTACCAGCGCAGGGCTAGCGCATTGGTATCGACCACCGCTGCCTCGCCCCAATCCATGTCACCCACGGTCTGCGCGACGCCGTGTTCCCAAGGTCCGATCACCATGTTGCTGCCCGTGCGGGCCTCGGCAGTAGCGCCCTCGGCGCTCACGCCCGCGTATCCGCGCAGCGTGCCTTGGGCGAAGATGTCAAAAAAACCGCCCATGGTGTGGACCGGAACTTCGATCTCGTCGAAGTGTTCCTCAACACTCAAGCTCCGCCAGTAGTCGTCATAGTCCGGGTGGGCGAGCCAATCCCTGTAGAACTGAGCATCACGGCCCACCAGATCCTGCATCTCATTGAGCGGCAAGTGCCAGACGACATCGTCATAAGAGATCGCGTCGGGACCGCCAGCCATCGCGTGCGGGCCGGGATTTTGCATAATCCGCGATTCTTGGCGGACAGGCCCCCAGCCGAAGTTGAAGGCCAGCCGCCAGCCGCCGTTGACCGTGATCCAGTCGTGGTAGATGCTCGTGGACGCAACCCGCGGAAAGATCGTCAACAAATGCGGCGGTTTCGCTTGGGCGGCGCGCCACTGCACGTGCCCTAGGTAGGATCCGCCCTCCATGCCCACCTTGCCGTTCGACCATGGCTGGACGGCGGCCCACTCAATGGTGTCGTAGCCGTCCTTGAAGTCGTCCCGGAATGGCTCCCAATCGCCCTCGGACTCGTGCCGGCCGCGCACGTCCTGAAATACGTACGCATACCCTCGGCGGGAAAAGTACACTGCGGCCGCATAGGCGGACGGGGCGCGTTCGGTAGAGTACGGTGTCCGCGACACGATTACGGGGTGCTTGCCTTCGCCGACGGGTCGGTATACGTCCGCGTAGAGGACGACTCCGTCGCGCATGGGGATCGCGACACGGTTCTCGATGCGGATGTCGTTGCGCGGCGGGTGGGACTGCGGGAACTCGTTGGCGGCGCTGGAGCCACAGACCGCCAGCACCACGATCGCGGCCCAACCGAAGGATGGCCGAGGAATAAGCGCTTGGCGGCAGTGCATGAGCATTCGATTCTGGTCCGCAACGACCTTGGCGCGGACTCCTAGGCAATGATAGCCGCAAGAGGGGGGACGACCCAGTTGGCTGACCAGCGCTGAATCGGCCGGAAAGCGCAGTCGAATGCCGTGCGCCCCACGATTTCGGGGTCCGTGCCGGGCCATTCCCAGCCAGCGCAGATGTGCGGATCCGCTATTGCCTAGGCGGGCTGACCATGATGTGGGCGCCCGGCGTTCCGGGATACATCAACCATGGACCGCTGTCCGGGGACCCGGGGACACCAAGCGATTCCGGCGTCGCGTATGGCGTGTAGATCACCCACCGCAGGTATGGCTCGAGAATCTCGTCCTTGGTGGGATCGTAGCCTTTGCCGATCATTACGTAGAGCATGCGCGGTTCGCGGGGCATTTTGACGCGTCCCTCATCAACGTCCTTCCAACGCACTTCGTGGCGTTCCTTGCCCTTGTAGCCCTGTGCTGTGAGCTCACGGCCACGCGCCATGAACGGCTCAAGGTCCTTGTGATAGCAAGCAACCGAGAATTGGTCGTCGCCCGGTGTGTCGGCCAGGCAGTGCAGCTCGTTCGATCCTTCGCGGAGAACTCCCAGCTTCCCTTCAGAGTCATATCCCAGCACGGTTGCGCCTGCCCGCAAGTCCTCGGGGGCCGCCTGGATGGCGGCCCCAATTTGATGAGCGTCTGGCGGGACCTCCGCAGGAAGGGCAGGTGTTCCTAGTGCGAGTAGCGCAAGCGTCAGTCTCATGATTCCTCTGAACGGATCGAAGTTCGGCTGGGGCCGCAAGCCACCACGGGAAGGTAAATTGCGACCCCTCAAGTCTATGACAATCGGCGGTCCTGCAGGTCTAGCCTTCTGGGTGGTCGCCCGCAGCAGCGGCATTCGCGAGCGCTTGGGGACCTGACTCCGCTAGACCGTTACCGGCTGTCCTTAAACTCAAGCAGCGTGCGCCCCATCAAATGCCGTCACTACATTTCGAATGTGAGGGCAAGGGCGAAGCGGATTGCCCTGCGGGCTGCGACCAGCATATCGAGCAGACACGAGTCATCTTGCCGCATAGATGACCTCGGCTGACTCAAGGATCTCCCGCCGGCGAATATAGTTCGGACTGTGCTCCACGGACGAACGCGTCAAGACGTCGACCCGCCTTCCCAACATGCTCGACAACTCGTTAGCCATGCTGACGAAGCGAAGTCCCGGCGTACTACCCTTCTCAAACTCAACCAATACGTCAATGTCGCTGCGAGGGTTGAAGTCGTCACGCAGCACGGAGCCAAATAACGCCAACTCGGCTACATGCCAGCGCTCGCAAAACGCCTTGATTACTTCAGATGACGTATCGAGACGAGTTCGGAGCCGATCGATCCCCCGGGGCCTCCTCAATGGCGGATTTCGAGAGTTTAGCTGTCACGACAACTCCACAACCTTGAGGCTCTCAATGCCTCTAGCCTCCAAAATCAGGATCACTGCCTGTTGGTGGACGCCCGCTCCGAGCGGCAGGCACTCGCTCTCATGATAGGCTTCGATCGAATTCGGATCGATTTCTTCTTCCGGCTGCGGGCCAGAATCGACCAACCATGCTCTGCTTTGCACAAGGCAAGTAAAGCCTGCCGTGCGAACACGCTGCGACCATCACGGATCGAGCCTCCGGATAAAGATCCGGCGGCAGCCGGCTGACCTAATCGTGCCAGTCTCGGGGTTGAAGTATTTGATGCCGTGCGGTCCGAGCGGACGATTAGCCCGTCCTGCCACCCCGATCATGGCCCAGTCGAGAACCAGCACGTTTGGTCCTGCCACGGCAGCCCGGAAAATAGCAACGACAACTTTGCGTATAGGTCGCCCGGCCCAGTCCGACGCTCGGCTGACTGATCTCGAGCTAGAGTTCGTCGCCGCACACGCGGCAGTACCTTGCATCGAGCGCGTGCCCGGTGGCTCCACAGGAGGCACAGGCTCGCCCGCGGTCAAGGGAGATATCCGCACGTGCCATCTCGGCAGACACGATCCCTGTAGGCACCACGATCATCGAGTACCCAAGGATCATGAGAATGCCAGACAGCAGACGCCCCAAGGCGGTGCTCGGTGCCACGTCTCCGTAGCCGACCGTGGTCAGAGTCACGATGGCCCAATAGATGCTGGTCGGAATACTCGTGAAGCCCGACTGGTCGCCTTCGATCAGGTACATCACAGTGCCGAAGACCACGGCGATGCAAACCACGCCGGAAACAAAGACGGTAATCTTCCGGCGGCTAGCGTAAAGCGCGGTGGCCAGCTGCGATCCCTCTCGGACAAAGCGCACCAGCTTGAGCACGCGAAACACCCGCAATAGGCGGATTCCGCGCACTACTGCCAAGGACTGCGTACCGGAAAAGAACGCACTCAAGTAGGTCGGCAGGATCGCGAGCAGGTCGATGATGCCGAGAAAGCTGAGTGCATACGAGCGCGCATGGGCGACCGTCCAAAGCCTGAGCACGTATTCGACCGTGAAGATGACCGTGAAGCACCACTCGGCGATTCGCAGCGGCAGGCCGTACGCTGCATTGATCTCCGGGACGCTCTCCAGCAGCACGCAGGTGACGCTCAGGAGGATCGCCACCAACAGCGCCACGTCAAAGGCCCTACCGGCGGGCGTGCGCACACCGAAGATGATGCGGTGCAGCCTAGAGCGAAGTCCTCCTCTCCGAGGTCTGTCAGCGATGGGATCCACTTCGCCTAGTGTATGCAACCGCCACCCCTCTCGGCCGCCAATCTGCCGGAGAGAAGGGAGCGGCCGGCGGACTTGCGAGAGCAGGAGCTGGCGGCAGGCAACCAAAGGTGTCGCGCAAGCGGTTGCCCGACCCGGAGATCGGATCGCGAGTCGGTACGGGCAACGGCTCCGTTCAACCGCCATGAATGCCCAAGACTCTGCTGGCGCGCCATTGGCTCGCAGCTGTCGCTGGCCTCTAGGCGCTCGACGGTATCCTATGCTGTGCGGAAGCCGACCTCACGGCGGCGACGACCCTGCTACAGCTTCTCAATGCCGATTCGAATCGCTCTCTTGTTGACGCTTCCAGTCTTGGCCAGCGCCAGTCCCAACGTCGTCTTCCTCGTAGCCGATGACCTCGGCTGGAACGATGTCGGCTACCACGGCAGCGAAATCCAGACCCCGAACATTGACGCTATCGCAGCGTCGGGAGTGCGCTTGGAACGCCACTACTCCTATCCCTGGTGCTCTCCGACGCGCGCCGCGCTCATGACGGGCCGATCACCGCTGGAGATTGGTGTTCACGGCCCCTTCAACCCCAATCACCGCCGCGGACTGCCGACAGACGAGCATCTCCTGCCTCAATCGTTTGCCGCCGCCGGCTACCAAACATTCGCTACAGGCAAGTGGCACCTCGGCAATGCGCACGTAAAGTACTTCCCGCACAATCGTGGCTTCGACACGTTCTACGGCCACACAGGCCCCGGGATCGACTATTTCCGCCACACCATCGCCGGCTCGTACGACTGGCAGCGGAATGGAAAGTCTGCGAGGGACGAGGGCTACTCCACATCGCTAATTGGCAATGAAGCAATCCGGGCAATCCTCGACCGCGATCCTGAGCGACCGTTCTTGCTGTACGTAGCGTTCAACGCTCCGCACACGCCTTTGCAGGCCCCGCCGGAGTATGTCAAAAAGTACGCGCACATCGAGAAAGAAAGCCGCAGGGTGTTCGCTGCGATGGTCGATTGTATGGATGTGGCAATCGGCCGAATCCTTGGCACCATCGAATCCGAAGGTCTCGCCCGGGACACGCTCGTAGTCTTCATCAGTGACAACGGCGGCCTGCTCGCAACGGATGGCGGGGCCGACAACAGTCCGCTCAAAGGCGAAAAGACCCAGACTTGGGAGGGCGGGATTCGGACTCCTGCGGCCGTTCACTGGCCGGGCGTGGTGGAAGGCGGGGAAGTGCTCAACGACGTGGTCACGGTACATGACTGGTTTCCAACGCTGCTGGAAGCCACCGGCGTGCGGGGGCGGAACAAAAAGCCGTTTTACGGGCGTAGCGCGTGGCCAGTGATCCGCGATCGTATGCCGCTCGGCGAACGTCCGGTGGTGATCGGCGCCACTGGATGGTTTGCGGTCATCGATGGCCCTTGGAAACTTGTCCACCGCCCGCTCCCGGAGGGGCGCAGCGAGCGGACACTGTATCGGATCTTCGATGACCCAAGCGAGAGCCGCGACCTTGCGGCGAGCGAGCCAGCAGCGTTCGAGCGCCTCGCGGGGATTTTGGACAGCTTCTCGCTTGGCGAGACCATCAGCGGTCCGGCCCCAAGCGACGAGCGGTTGCCCAATGGCAGGCGCAGGCCGCCTCCCGGAAACGGCTTGCCCGGAAACCCACACCCATCACAGGCGCCCGAGAGACGGCCGCCGTTTGCGGAACGAGCGTCACGCGACTGATTCGTCGAGCCACCAGAGGCGGACGGGAAGATCTTCCCCGGTCGGACCAGTAACGACCGCGATTCCGGTTGACGTAGTCGCTTGAAGTCCTATGCTGGTTAGGAGTTCCGCCCGGAGGTGGGACGATTGTTCATTGCGGCCCTGCGAAACCCCCATGCTTGTTCGAACTGTTCTCTGGCTGGCACTGCCCGCTCTCGCCGGCGCGACGCCGAATGTCGTTTTCATGATGGCGGACGACCTCGGCTGGAACGATGTTGGCTATCACGGCAGCGAGATCCAAACGCCGAACATCGATGCGTTGGTCAAGCAAGGCGTCGAGCTGGATCGCTACTATGCGTTCCCTCTTTGCAGCCCGACCAGAGTGGCGCTGATGACAGGGCGCTCCCCCATCCGGCAGGGCATCGACAGTCCCATCGGACCCAACGGCGGCTTGCCTCTCGACGAGCACCTCTTGCCGCAAACGTTACAGGCCGCCGGATACGAGACGTTCATGGCGGGCAAGTGGCACCTCGGGATTGAGAGGATTGCCTCCCATCCGTATCGTCGGGGATTCGACCGATCATATGGGCACCTCGGGGCCGCTGTCGACTACTTCGCCCATAACTGGCTTGGCGGCTCGGATTGGCACCGCAACGGCGAAGTCCTTCGAGAAGAGGGGTATGCGACTGAACTGATCACGTCTGAAGCGCTTGACCAGCTAAGGACTCGGGACAAGTCCAAGCCGATGTTCCTGTACGTGGCCTTCAATGCCCCTCACACGCCGCTGCACGCCACCGAGACCTACTTGAAGCGCTATCCCAACCTCGACGACTCGAATCGGAAGGTGTTCGCGGCGATGGTGAGCGCCATGGACGACGGGGTCGGGAAAATACTCGCAGCATTGAAGGCAGAGGGCATCGCCGACGACACGCTTGTGGTCTGGGTCAGCGACAACGGTGGCAGTATCCGCGCCGGCGCGAGCAACGAACCGCTACGAGGCGGCAAGAGCAACGCATTCGAGGGCGGCATCCGAGTGCCGGGAGTGGTTCGGTGGACTGGCGTCCTGACCGCCGGAAGCAAGCTTGAGCAGCAGTTCAGCGCGCATGACTGGTTCCAGACGCTCACGTCGGCTGTCGGCGTCGAGCCCCAGAACGCCAAGCCGTTCGATGGATTCGACATGTGGCCGGCGCTCAAGGACGGAACGGCGGTTGCTCGTGATGAGACCGTGATTGGCGTGGACGGGAACTATGCGATCTTTCGTGACGGCTGGAAGCTCGTCGAATTTACTCCCCGCAATTCCCGTCAATCCACGCTTCATCTCTACCGGATCGAAGACGATCCCAGCGAAGAGCACGATCTGATCGAGGTCAAACCAGATCTGGCTGCTGATCTGCTGGCGCGAATTCGCTCGATACCGAGACCGCCCTCTGTGAGCAGGGATCTCCCGCAGCGCGGCGCGCGGCCCGGAGCGCCAGCGAAGGCGGGGCCTAAGGCAAAGGGGCGGGGCGGGCGCGGACCGCGAGACCCGCGTGCCGGATGGCCGAACGAGACGCGCGAGCCATGGATCGACACGGCGTTGCGGGACTGAGGCAAGCCATGGCTCCGGAGTGGCGCTGGTGACCTGCAAGCTGGTAATCGGCCTGGCTCTGGCGTTAGCCTTGGCTTGGACGGCACCGATCCGCGAGGAAGCGGCTCTCCCTGCGGACGCGGAAGCGGCAGCGGACCGGCTGGTGGCCAGCCCTCGCCACGGCGAATGGATCGAAATCAGCGAGGGCCAGGGTGCCAGCGGCGGGTGGCATGACACGGTGCGGGCGTGGATCACCTATCCAGAACGGGCAACGCGAGCCCCTGTCGTGATCGTGATTCACGAAATTTTCGGATTGACTGACTGGGTGCGCGGAGTCGCCGACCAGCTTGCAGGCGCGGGCTACATCGCTATCGCCCCAAATCTGCTCACCGGGATCGGCCCCGAGGGCAAGACCCCGGGAGATCGGCAGGAAGCGGTGCGACTGATTCGGGGATTGCGAATCGAAGATGTTTCGCGTCGGCTGACAGCCGTGGGGCGTTTCGCGGCAGCGTTGCCGGCGTCGAACGGCAAGTTCGGGGTGATCGGGTTCTGCTGGGGCGGCGGCACAGCCTTCGCCTACGCCGGTTACGAGCCGAACCTTGCAGCCGCAGTGGTCTACTACGGAACATCTCCGGACAAGCGCGCAATCTCGCGCATCACGGCACCGGTGGCAGGATTCTAGGGCTCGGAAGACATGCGCGTGAACGCCACGATTCCAGCGGCCGAAGCGGAGATGGAACGGCTGGGCTTGCAGTTCGAGAAGCATATCTACGAAGGCGCTGGACACGGCTTCCTGCGCCAACAGTCGGGCAGGGAAGGCGCCAATCTGAAGGCCGCCGAATCTGCATGGTCGGCGACTCTGGCGTTCCTTGGGAAACACTTGGAGTCGAGGTGATACCGTCCGTCGAGACCGGTGCATGGGTCACCGGGCAGGAGCACGAGCAATGAAGCCAGTCTGGATACTCCTACTTGCAGCTGTAGCGGCCCCGCTCGCCGCTCAGCAATCCCCGTGCCCGACGGATGTCTTTTTGGACGTAAGGCAGTTCCCCGGGGCCGGGGACGACTACCCCAAGCCCCGCATCGAAGTCGAGTGCGAGGAAGATACGCTGGTGGTCCGGAGCAACGGGATCCCGCACTACGAGTTCATCCAAATCACGCCGAACCCGCTTCTGGAGACCGATCGCGAATACCGCTTCCCGCTCAAGCCGGAACTGGCAGAGATGCCGACTCCTATCCCGCTGCTCGGCACGGTTGGCGTCGCGATCAACGGCATCCCGTTCTTCGGGCCGAACGAAGGCGGCGTGCCCTATCCGGGTTTCGGGGATCCGATCTACAACTCCATCATGGATGCCTGCATGGGCCACACGGCGCGGGAGTACCACTACCACGCGCTCGTCCAGGCCTGTCTTGCGGCCGAAATCAAGCCCGGCGAGCCATCGCCGATCCTAGCCTACGGCGCCGACGGTTTCGCCGTATACGGCCCGTACAGCTGCGCCGATCAGGATTGCTCAAACGTCGTCAAGGTCAAGAGCAGTTGGAAGAAACTGCGCGATCCCGAAATCGACGCCTGGGATGCGTTTCGCTACGAACCGCAGCAGGGGCCGGAGTACTTGGATCGCTGCAACGGGCACGACCACGGCGAGGGATATCACTACCACGTCACGGAGACTTGGCCATACATCCTGGGATGCTTCTCGGGCACCCCTTCGCCCGACGCCGGTCGTGAAGCGGCACCGCCTGTCTCTCAAGGCGGACCACGCAGAGGCCCTCCGCCGCCCGACCAGCCACCCAGTGCCGCGCAGGTCGCGGCAGCAGCGGAGCGACTCGGCATCGACACTGAGGCCTTGGCCGAGGCGCTGCGCCTGACCGACGGACGAATCGATCCGATGAACTTTGCGGCGTCGGCGCGGACGCTAGGAATCGAACTCGGCGCGTTGCAAGAGGCCCTAGGCCTGCCGGCGCGCCGACGCGGCCCAGGCGGACCGCCCGCCGCCCGGCCATCGGCTGGCGGCGAAGAGCCGCCGTGCCGGTTCCGCTGCGGGACCAGCGACCCCAATGCGGTCGGTTGCGGGCTGACACCCGACTACAAGGTCGTTTGCACGCGGCCATGCGACAACAACAAGTGCGGCTAACGATTCGCGTCCTTCACGCTGTGACGCAGCCCTTGACCGAAGCCGACACGAATCGGCACGGGACTAGGTAGCCGCTGCGAACACTTGCTCTGGAAACCTCATCTCAGAAGTGAGGACTGCTCCGCGAAGTGGAGTCAATCGCGTATCTTGAGCTGGCCACCAAGTCCTTGCCGGCGCCTTTACCGATGATTTCCGCCAGAACGAGTCGGATTTCCTATGACCCACGCGGCATGAACGGATACGTCCGCCCCAATCGCGGCGTTCCCGAGCGCTTGACGCTGTGACCGATCGCGGCATCGCCCCGACGATTCAAGGATTCCCACGTTCAACGCGGGGGGTGGCGGTTCGCTTCTTCGAATTCGCTTGCCAGCAAAGTGCTACCTGATCGCCCATCGTCCGTGTCCGTTGACACTTCCCGGGGCTAGGAAGGACCGTTCCACATCGCGGCGCAGTCAGCCTCCGACATGGTAGATTCGGCGCTCGGGCTCGCTTGAGAGAACAGCGATCACCTCCGCGACGAGGGGTTGCAATTCCTGCAATCGAGTGCGACCGGAAGTCATGATGACGACCGGGATCGGGAGGTCGCTGAGGTTATGCTGGTGCGCGAAACCTTTGTCGACTGTGACGAGGGCATCAAATCCGCATTCTGCCGCGATTCGCAAGAGTTCCCCGTTTCCGCAACCCGCCCAACCCATCTGCTGTACCGTGCGGGTCTCGAATGAGTCGGGAAACGACAACGAAAGCCGCCTTGGGGTGGATTCGTCAAGCAGCACTCTGATCGGCATCGCCCACCAGTATCGTCCGGGCGCGCTCGAGAAGTTCGATGGCCTGCTCTCTCGACACCGTCGGATAGTCATCTAGAAACTCGTCGAGTCGGTCGCCTGCTTCGAGATGCTCCATCAGTATCCTGACTGGCACCCTTGTCCCCAAAAACACGGGAGTCCCGCACAGGATGTTCGGGTTCCTCTCGATGAGTTTGTCAGTCATTGTTGTGTCCGCCCGAGCCTGTGGATTCGTGGAGATCAGCTATCCCAGCTTATTCCTTTGCGAGTTTAGTCTAACGATACTTCCTTCCGACAGGCACCCTCATCTCGGGCTAGGTCTCTCTGCGCACGGCCATTCTCGCTCTCGGACCGTGAGGCACGACGACGTAGCGGACAGTCTCTGCACCGTCCGTAGATCCTCGGTGAGGCGTCTACGGCCGGACTCTCTAGCGTGCAGCACATGGGCCACCGCTTTAACGGGTTGTGGCAGAACACGCGCTCGACGCACTTTCTGGCGAGTACTATTCCGGCCCCGATCTTGCCGAGATAAATGGTGGGATACGGTGGCGCGTGATGAGGATCGTAGCGACCGGCAGCCAGGCGAGACGCAAGTCGGGTTCCCCGCGGGCTTTCGGGAGGGGCACGAGTGCATTCGGGTGGAGATTGGCTACACTCCCGGCAGGCTCACCAGAAGCACTCATGGGGTGCCTGTTTTCGCTGGTCCATGTGCGGAGTTTCCCCAGTTGCCTTGCAGGAAGGCTCTTGAAGGAACTTTGAGACAATCGTAGGCTATGGCAAACGAGATTCTGTTGGTTGCTAATGGCGACCTCCGCCTGTCCGCCAACCGCATGTGCTGGCCCGCACAGCAGGAGATGGAAGCCAAGTTGACGGCGGCGATCGAGAGTGCGGGCGGCAGCGTCCGCCGGGCACACGAGTACGACGCCACCAAGCAGCACGGGTTCATTGACAGCCAGAAGCGCGGCCTGGAGGTGTTCCGCTCGATCAACCGCAAGGCACCGCTGGTTGTCGCCGAGGCGGTCTGGCAGTATTCGCAGCACATTCTTGCCGGCCTGATGAACCACCAGGGGCCGATCTTGACGGTGGCGAACTGGAGCGGCCAGTGGCCTGGCTTGGTCGGCATGCTCAACCTTAATGGCAGCTTGACGAAGGCCGGTGTGGACTATTCGACGCTGTGGAGCGAGGACTTCAGCGACGACTTTTTCACGAGCGCGCTGGGGAGTTGGATTCAAGGCGATCCGGTGGTGCATCGGTCACCGCACGTGCATGCCGCGCAGGATCTGATCTTGCCCCATAAGGCCATGCTGGCCGGGGCCGAAGTTGCCGCCGAGCTGAAGTCCAAGCGCGCGATCTTGGGTGTGTTCGACGAGGGTTGCATGGGAATGTACAACGCCATCATTCCCGACCACCTGCTTAATCCCGCCGGTGTCTTCAAGGAGCGGCTCAGCCAGTCCGCGCTGTGGGCAGGCATGCGGCAGGTTAGCGACCAAGAGGCACAGCAGGTGCGCGACTGGCTCGATGCCAAGGGCATGAGGTTCGAGACCGGCCCCGACGAGGCGACGGACCTGACGGATGCCCAGATCCTGTTGCAGTGCAAGATGTACATTGCCGCGCTGCGCATCGCCGACGAGTTTGGCTGTGACACTATCGGCATCCAATACCAGCAGGGGCTGAAGGACATCTGCCCGGCTTCTGACTTGGTCGAGGGGCTGCTCAACAACGTAGATCGGCCGCCCGCAATGAGCGTCGACGGGCGGGTGCTGTTCGAAGGCCAAGCGATGCCGCACTTCAACGAGGTCGACGAGTGCGCCGGCCTGGATGCCTTGGTTACGAATCGCGTCTGGAACCGGCTCGGCTACGATCCCGAGACCACGCTGCACGATCTCCGCTATGGCGAGCCCTACACGGTGCGCGGCCGGGAAGAGTTCGTCTGGGTATTCGAGATTTCGGGATCGGTCCCACCCAATCACCTGATCGGCGGGTATGCGGGAGCCGTCAGCGAACGCCAGCCGCCGATGTACTTCCCGCTGGGCGGCGGCACGATCAAGGGCATCAGCAAGCCAGGCGAAGTGGTCTGGAGTCGCATTTTCGTCGAAGACAACCGATTGAAGGCGGATGTGGGATTGGCCGAGGTGGTCGAGTTGCCGCAAGAAGAGACCGAGAGACGCTGGCGGATCACCACGCCGCAGTGGCCGATCATGCACGCCGTCACGCGGGGCGTCAGCCGCGACAGGATGATGGGCAGGCACAAGTCGAATCACATCCAGGTGGCCTACGCTCCGGACCAATCGGCGGCGCGCTCGGCGCTAAGCGCCAAGATTGCCGCGTTCCGCAACTTGGACATCGAAGTTTTTGTTTGCGGCACCGGCCACGAGCTGGTGTGACCGGTCCATCGGGTCTGCACCTTCAGCCCCGCGGCATGCCTCGGCAGGTCACCGGTCCGAATTTGGACCGTAGGCGTCGGCGGCGACCCCTGGCATAGAGTGGATGGCATGCAGAAGACGACGGTGTACCTACCTGCCGAACTCAGGGCTTCGCTTCGACGCATGGCCTGTGACACAGGGATCTCGCAAGCGGAGTTGATCCGCCAAGCAGTCAGCGAGAAGGTTCTCCGGCATCCTCGCCCCCGGCCACGCGTTCCACTCAGCGACCGCGGGCTTGGTGATCCCGAAGCCGCCCATCGCGTCGACGAGCTCCTCGCCAGATTCGGGCCCCGATGATCGATGATCGTGGTTGACACGATCAGCGTTCTGGCGGACCTCTTTCGGGCATCGCATCCCACGACCATTGAAGGAGGGGACGGGCGCCGGCCCTCGCGTCGAGAAACGCCTGCGACCTGAAGTCTGGCGCTCCGGCGAAAACGTGTTGAGACACGAAGCCTCCGCCCGAAAGAGCCTTGAGCCTGTTTACAATGGCACTGGACAGGGCTGTGGTTGCTCCTACACTTGGGTCCTCCACTTACAGCGCTGCCGACACGCGATGACACGCCGGTTCGCCATTGTCTTGGCAGGAATGCTGCTGCTCGGCCCATCGTCTCCGGCTCAGCAGCCGTCGGACGACACCGAGGCCGCAGTCTGGATACTGGCCCAAGGCGGCACGATCAGAATCGAGGGTAGCGGGGAGCAGATCCGCTCCACAGCTGACCTGCCACCGGGGCCGATCCTTATACGCGAAGCCATCCTCACCGGTGCTCTCGTGCATCCGCGGGACTTGGAACACCTCAATGCGCTACGCGGACTCCGGCGCCTGACGCTGCCGGGCACGATGTGGAATCCCGTCTGTTGCGGCACGCTGGGCAATGTCGACGACAGCGATCTGATAGCCGCGCTGGCCGGGATAGAGTCCCTGGAGTCGCTGCACCTCAGCCATCACTTCATGAGCGTCTTCAAGGGAATCCGGGTGTTCGACCATGCCATCGAGAAGATCGTGTCCCTGAAGAATCTCCGATCCTTGCAGCTGAAGTCCACTCGGGTGACCGGGGCCCACCTAGATGCGTTTGAAAAGCTCGAGCAGTTGGATCTGACGCAAACCGATGTAAACGACGAGGGATTGGCCAGCATAGCCCGGCTGACTCGCCTCAAGACCCTCCGCTTGCGGAGCACTCGCGTGACCGACAGTGGCCTCGCGGCCCTTGCTGGTCTAGCCGGTCTGGTGGAGTTGGACCTTGCGGATCTGGAACTCTCCGATGAAGGGATTGCTCACCTTGCTGGTTTGGACGGCCTTAGAACTCTGAACTTGCGCGGCGCCAGCATCTCTGATGCTGGGCTTGGCCATTTGAGCGGCATGCACGAACTGGTCGACCTGAACTTGTACCGCACCCGCATCACGAATGCGGGCATGCCTCAGTTGGCAGCGCTCTCTAGCTTGCGAAGCGTCGACCTGCGTTACACCCGTGCGACTTCGGCGGGAATCGTGGCCTTGGGCGACGAGAAGCCGAATCTGGAGATCCAGTTTGTCGATACGGCACCATCTGTCGCACCTGTTACGTCGCGCATGCCGTCCGCTGACGACCTCGAAGGCTTGCTGGAGTGGGTGCGGTCGATCGGCGGCAGTGCCGAGGCCGACGCCGATGGGCAGCTCTCACTCTCTTTCAGAGCGACGCCCGTCGCCGACAGGGAATTGGCGGCCATCGCCAGATTCCCATCGGTGGTGCATCTCGATCTGAGCGCTAGTGACGTGAGCGACCTCGGCTTGCAAGCCTTGATCTCGCTTCCGAATCTGCAGGTGCTAAATCTCGCAAACACAGGTGTTACAGATTCCGGACTAGTCCATGTCGCGAAACTGCGAGCATTGCGTGAGCTGGTTTTGGACCAATCGCTGGTCGAAGGCCCTGGACTTTCGAGCTTGGCTCGCTCGAACAGCCTGCGCAAGCTGTCACTCTCTGGAACAGCGGTTGGCGATTCCAACTTGGAGTCAATCGCGGGCCTGACCCAGCTCGAAGTGCTGGAGCTGGACTATACGCAGGTCAGCGACCCCGGAGTTGCAAGCCTTGCGCCGCTGGTGAACCTGACCGAGCTCGGGCTGACAGGAACGCGCGTCGGGGACGAGGGCCTTGGCTCAATCGCTTCTCTTCCGCGGCTGCGGCGGCTGTCGCTGGCATTCACGGATGTAACCAGCGAAGGAATCGGCAAATTGGCCGGACTGGATCGTCTAGCCGAACTTGATCTGGCAAACACCCGGGTCGATGATGCCGGTGCCAAGGCACTGGCGCCGCTGCGAAGCCTTAGGAAACTCAACCTTGACTACACCAAGGCCTCTTCAGGTGGCATCGCATCGTTGGCAGCAAGCACCGGTCTCCAAGCACTGAGTCTCGACAACACGGACGTGGACGACGGGGCAATCGAGACACTACGTGGTTTCGGGAGCCTTACAGCGCTCAATCTCTACCACACGCTGGTGAGCGAGACGGGCGTTGAGTCTCTGCGAAGAGCCTTGCCGGACTGCGATATCGCTTGGGAACGCGATTCTGCCCAGCCGACCCGTCGCAGGTGAGTCCATACGTCTTCGCATGCGCACCCTTGCCACGATCGCCCTGGCCTGCCTTCTGCCTGCGGCAGCCCAACCGCAGCAAGACATTGAGACATGGGTGCTCGGCATGGGCGGTGCGGTGGAACGCGACTCCTCCGGCGATCTTCGGGGAGTCGACCTAAGCCGGAGTTGGATAACCGATTTCGACTTGCGACGGCTTGCAGGGTCGACGAATCTGGCCAACCTCAAACTGGCCCAAACACATATCAGCGACAGGGCCTTAGAGATTGTCGCGTCTCTGCCCGCCCTGCGCGAGTTGGACCTGTTCTTCTGCGAGAACATCACCGATGCGGGCGCTTCGCTGCTGCGCGGGGCGTCGCGCCTGGAGCGGCTGAACGTCCGTGGCACGAAGATCAGCGATTCGGGCGTGAAGTTCCTGACAGAACTTCGCAACTTGGAAGTCCTAGACGTCGGGATTACGGAAATCAGCGATGCGTCCGTCGGCCTGCTGGAAGCTTTGCCGAACCTTCGGTCGCTTGCCATTGGCGGCAACAAGATCGGCGAGCCCGGAATTGCCAGTTTGAGATCACTGAGAGAGTTGCGCCACCTTGATCTCAGCGGAGCCCAAGTCACCGACAGCGGCATTTGGGCGGTCACGGTTACGGACTTGAACTTGGACGAGATCGCAGCGCTGCGCGGGCTCGAATCGCTCAACCTGGCCGCGCCCAGCCAGGAGTACGTGATGTCCATCAGCACGGGCGTCCCGCGACTGCGCGGGGCGATCCGGGTCACCGACCTCGGTGCCAAGCAATTGGCCAGCCTGACCAAGCTGCGGAAGTTGAACCTCTCTCGGTCTTCACTCACGTCCGAGGGCATCCGGAACCTGCGCGGCCTCGACGATCTGGAAGAGCTGGTGCTGGCTCACGTGAGCTCGCTGGACGACATGTCCGGTACGGCCCTAGCGCACCTGCCGTCGCTGAGGATTCTGGACGTCTCCTTTTCCTCATTCGGAGACGCGGGCGTTGCGGCCTTGCGAGAGCATCCGCGGTTGCAGAGGCTCGTCGCCGTCGGCACAGCCTTGAGTGAAGCGACCGCAGCCCAGTTCGCGGCCGCAAATCCGTCTCGGGACGTGATTCGCTAGACCGGTTCGGCAGAGTTACGCCGTCGCGGCCGGGATAGTGCCGTAGGAAGTCGGGAAGTGATCTATAGGTGCTCCGACTTCTTTGGCGACGGTGCGGTAGAGATCGCCGAACGTTCCAGTGACCCGGCTGTGGTGGCCGGGATTGAGCCGGCCAGCACGTCCAGCCAGGATCACTGCGCCGCCGCTGTTCTTGTGAGAGTTCGCCTCGGCGTGCTCGTGGACGAACAACAAGGCGCTGTTGTCTAGGAGCGTACCTGAACCCTCCGGCACGCTCTTGAGGCGCGCTACGAGGTAGGCGAACTCTTCGACGTGCCAGCGGCAGATGTCGCGCATCACTTCCTGCTGGCGCTGGCGGTGCGAGCCGCCCAAGTGGGAATACTCGTGGTGCCGCGCGAACGACAGTCCGAGCCACGGGAAACGAGCTAGGCTCTGGCACTTGGTCAGCATGTACGACGCAACGCGCGTCTGGCCTGACGCGAAGGCATGCACCAGCAGGTCGCTTTGTAGCTTCGCGATGCGTGGGTAATCGCGAGGATCGCCGCCGGCTTCGGGCTCGTCTACCTGCTCGGCGTATTCCTCGGGAAAGTCTGCGATGGCGCGCTCGATGTCGAAAATCGAGCTGAGGTACTCATCGATACGGCGCGAGTCCTCCTGCCCTAGACCGCTGCTGAGCCGCTGCGCTTGCCCGCGCACCACATCCAGGACGCTGCGCTTCCGGCTGACCCAGCCCTCGTCGAGCTTTCCGAAGAGACGGTCGAACAGCTTCTGAGGCACGAGTTCCGGCGCCAAGGCCCGGTTCTTGGCGCTCCAGCTCATATTTCGCTGCATGCTCGAGCCGAAAGACTCTTGGCAGACGCCGATCTGAAGGGACGGGAAGCGGGAGTCTGCGCCGATCTTGCCGGCGACGACTTGGTCGATCGAAGCCGACCCTGCGCCCATGCCGGTGTACTTCGATCCCGAAACCAAGGCGCTCATCGACCTCTGGTGGCCGTTGCCGACTCCGCTCGTCTGCCCGTTGGGGTTGTCAAGGCCAGACAAGATCTGGACGTCATTTTGCAGGCGCGCCAGAGGTGAGAGGCAGGGCGTGAGGGAATAGTCGGTCCCTTCGTCGCGGGGAATCCAATAGCGCTCCGGGATCCCATTCCCGTTGAACCAAAAGACGAAGCGCGTCTCGGGTTTGCCATCGCCGCCTGGCTCGCTCCGGGCCGCGTAGGCCGTGCCCGAAGAATTGAACATGCAGGCAAGCGGCGGCAGGCCGACTTGCACCACGGTTCCGCCCGCGGCCAGTCCTCGCAGGAACGCGCGGCGCGGCAAGGTACGGCTCGGCATGCTCAATCGCTCCAGTCGGTTGCGAGAAATTCCTCCGAGACCACCAGTCCTAAGACCAATTCCCGGAAGACGAAACCTGATTGCTCAAACCGATTATAGGCGCGTTCGATCACCTCTGTGTCACGGGATGTCTCAGATCGCCCGAACAAATAGCGGAAAAGTTGTCTGACAATGCACTGCTGGCAGATTGGCGACTGGGCCAGGATACGGCCCACATCCTGCGGCGACCCGAACGCAGAGTCCGGAATACCAGCCACGAAGCCCGTTGAATCGATAGGCAGAGAGTGCTCGGTGGCTTTGGCCCCCTCGCGCTCCTGCTGGGGTGTCGGCTCGACCCGCACCAGCTCGGTTTCGCGGTGGGCCCCGACAGTGTCAAAGTGCTCGAAGCCGTAGCCGATCGGGTCCACAAGCTTATGGCAGGACGCGCAAACCGGCTGGGACGCGTGCAACTCTTCCATCGTCTCGCGAATCGTCATGGGACGCCCTCCCAGGGTCAGCGGGGGAAGGGATGTGTCGACACCGGGCGGGGGAGGCGGAATGGCTTGGCAGAGGAAGTGCTCGCGGACGAAGAGTCCGCGCTCGGTCGGGGACGTGTGGATCGGCTTGCCGGTCTGTGCCAGGAACGTGCCGTGGCCGAGAATGCCGCTACGTGTCGAGTCGGCCGGGTACTCCGTCTTGCCGAAGGGAACGCTGGGATCGGACATGCCGTAGACCTTGGTCAGGAAGTCGTCGGCGAAGGTGTAGTCAGCGGTAAAGAACTCCCGGAAGTCGAGATCGTTCCACGCTAGATGCCGGAAGAGCCGCCGGGATTCCTCGGTCATGCTCTCGGCGACTTCCGGGCCGTAGTCCCGGAAGCGATTGCGGTCCTTGACCGAGTTACGCAGGCGGTCAAAGCGCATCCATTGCGCGAGGAAATTATCGAATGTCTCTGTTGCAAGGTCGCTTGCCAGCATGCGCCTAGAGTGCGCATCGACCGACGAACGAGTCTCCAAACCGCCAGTGGCCGCCGCCGCGAGCAACTCTTCATCGGGCGGAGCATTCCACAAGGCATAGGCGAGCCGTGAAGCGACCTCGAACGGCTTGGCCGGGCTGTCGTTCGCGTGAGGCACCAAGAACAGGAAATGCGGCGATTGCAGCACGGCCTCGATGACAGCGGCCGCGCCGGAATGAAAACTATTGCCCTGGGCAGCCCACTGGAGGAGCAATTCCACATGGGCCTCACGCTCAGAATCGGTCAGAGGACGGCGAAAGGCTTTGGCCCCGAAATCGTCCACGAACGCTCGGGCACAGGCGCGATCGGCAGGGCTAGCAGGTTCGCAGGGAAGCAGTCCATGCTCGTCACCGTATCGAAATACGTTGTTAGCCAGACGTTCCGCGACTTGCCCATATAACTCGGCCAAGGCGGGCGTGATGACCTGTGCGGAGGCTTGGTTGGTGTAGCCGTGCACATAGTCTTCCGAAGGGAACTTACGAGAGGGTCGGGTGCTGTCGCCCAACAAGTGCCGCACGGTGTTGTCGTATTGCATGTGCGTAAGCCTGCGGATCGGTTCGAGCCGGCGCTCGGCCTGGGCATCCTGGGTGGACTCGGCGTCGAAGTCTTCTGAAGCGAGATACTCGACCCAGCGGCGCAGCAAGCGTTCTTCCTCGCTGTCTGCGGCAATTAGGGGGCCGCCAGTGTGCGGGATCTTGTTGGTCGGCTTGAGCAAGAGCGCAGACTGGCTGATTTCCGCTTGGTTCACGAGGCGCTTTAGGCCCAGTCCAAACCGTTGGATAACTCCTTGCGGCGCGCCGTGTTCTGGAAACTGGAGCCTCGTACCCGATGCCACTCCAGAAGTGCTGTGGCAGGCACGGCAATTCTTCGCCTCGAGACGGGAGTATAGATCGGCCGCGAAGTCTAGCGGGGCCTCCGCACAGGGCGCAGACATTGCCAGCAGCGATGCGAACGCCAGCACGCCGGCGATGCCTGTCACGGGTCTAATCAGGCTGGCAGCACGTAGCATTGAAGTGGAGGGACGCCCAACCTCGGATGACGATCCTGCCGCGAAGCGGGGCAAGTCTCGCTCCAATATAGGCCAATGTTAGTCTGGGCACAGGTCCGCCGTTGCGGCTTGGGGTGCCGGACACAGCTTGCACCCATCGCCCAGGCCGCTTCGCCGACCGCTGTAAGCGACCCAACCCACAGCTGATTCCGCTGAGCTAGGAGCACACTTCTTCTGGGGCGATAGGCTCGCCACTCTCGGTGTTTGCAGAGGCTGCCCAACTTCCATGAATCGCCTGCAGCTGCTTTACCGGTTGATTTGCAGGCCCTTGATTCGGGAGCCGTTCCGGACCGCGCTAACCGCCGCGTGCGTGGCGCTGGGCGTAGCGGTAGTCGTAGCAATCGATTTGGCCGGCGAGGCATCTGTTGGTTCCTTCGAATCCTCGCTGGAATCGCTCCAGGGCACTGCCGACTACGAGATCTCCCAAGTGGGGGGCATCCCCGATTCCGTCTTCGGCGGGTTGGTCCGGCTGCCCGGGCCGCAGCGGTTCTCGCCGCGCATCGAGGGCTACGCCGCGGTGGAGTCAACAGGAGAGCGCCTGCCTCTTTTTGGAGTGGACTTGGTCGGCGACCAGCCCATGCTGGGCAGCATTGACCTGTCCAACCCCAGCGTCAGCGCGTTCGATGACGAGCGGGTGGTCTGGATCTCGGAGTCGGTCGGGGTGCAAGCGGGGGATCGAATTGATCTAGCCATCAACGACCGCGTCGAATCCTTCACTGTGCTGGGCCTGCTCGGAGCCCGGGATCAAAGCGGGCAGGCTGTGGCCAGCATGGTCGTGATGGACATCTCCCTAGCACAGCGGCTGCTAGACCGGATCGGATTCCTTGATCGCATTTATGTCCATGTTCCGCACGAGGATGCAACAGACTGGGAGGTACTGCTCAAGGATCACATCCCGGCTGCGGCATCAGTAAGTGCATCGGGCACTAGGACGCAACAGAACCGTAAGCTTCTCAATTCGTTCCAGTGGAATCTTCGAGTACTGAGCTATATCGCGCTAATCGTTGGCGCATTCCTGATTTACAACACGATCTCGGTGTCGGTCGTGCGGCGGAGAAGCCAGATCGGGACGGCGCGGGCACTTGGCATGCCGGCTCGAACGATTCAGTGGGGATTTCTTGTCGAGGCCGGACTGTTCGGCCTGCTGGGAACTCTGGCTGGGCTGGTCTTGGGACGTGCGCTGGCGGTGGGCGCGGTGGAGTTGATGGGGCGCACAGTGGCGACGCTCTATGTCGGAAGCCAGCCGGGAGAGATTGTGTTCCGCCCCTGGGCTTTCGTGGTTGCCGGCGTTGCAGGCATCGGAGTGTCAATGCTCGCGGCTTGGCGGCCTGCACGGGAAGCCTCGTCTGTGGCACCGGTCGAAGCGATGGCGAAGGGCAGGGAAGAGTATGCGGTCGCGGCCACGCGAAACGTGTGGGCGATACGAGCTGCAGCGCTTGGCGGCTTAGCGGCAGCACTGTGCTTCGTGCCAGCTTGGGACAGGCTCCCCTACGGGGGATTCGCAGCGGCTGTGTGCCTGATTGGAGCGGCTGCGATGCTCGTGCCGTTCGTCGCCCGATATTGCCTTCGGCGTGTAACGGGGCTGGCGCTGCGCTTGCTCGGGGCGGCGCCGATGCTGGGAGTGCAAATCCTGTCGCAATCTCTCAAGCGCACGTCGGTAATCGTTGCAGCGATGGCAGTTGCAACAGCCATGATGGCCAGCGTCGGGATCATGGTTGGGAGCTTGCGTGACACTTTGTCCGTGTGGATGGGAAACCAACTGCAAGCCGACTTGTACATTCGCTCTGGAGAATCTTTCGGCACCGAGGATTCTGCCACGTTTTCGGAGGAGGTTGCGGGCTTGGTCGAAGTGTTGTCGGAAGTCGACGCGGTGGACCGGTTCCGTCGGTACTCGATCAGCTACGGTGGCCTACCTGCAAACCTTGCACTCGCAGATTTCCGCGTCCATCCCGGCCGATCCCAGATGCAGATCTTGCACGGACCGGACATTCCGACCATGTGCCAACAGTTGGTCTCATCCAAGAGCGTGATCATCAGCGAGCCATTTAGCAACAAACATGGCCTCGGGGTTGGCAGCACCTTGGCCCTACCGATCGGCGATGGCGCGGAAGAATTCGAAGTCGTGGCTGTCTACTACGACTATTCTGCCGAGCAAGGCTACGTCATCGGGCACCGCGGGGTCCTAATGGAGTACTTGCCCGACCGACAGCTGACTAGCGCGGCTGTGTATCTCGCCGATGGCTCGGATCTCGAAGCAGCTAGATCCAAGATTGTCCAGGCCGTGGCCGGCCATCGTGTGCGGGTAGCCCGCAACCGCGAACTTCGCGAGCGCGCGAACGAGGTGTTCGACAGAACGTTTGCCATCACCTATGCGCTGGAGGCGGTGGCGATCCTTGTGGCGATTCTGGGGATGGCAGGTGCGTTGCTCACCCTAGTCATAGACCGCAAGACTGACCTAGGTGTGTTACGGATCCTGGGGGCCACGAAGAAGCAGGTTCGCAAGCTCGTGCTAACGCAAGCGGCTCTGCTTGGACTGCTCTCGAATCTGATTGGCTTGGTGCTGGGCGGCGCTCTCTCTGTGATTCTGATCAAGGTCATCAACAAGCAATCGTTTGGCTGGACGATCCAGTTTCACTGGCCGGTGGGTGTGTTGCTCAGTGCCTCCACGCTGATCCTTTTCGCGAGCATCGTCGCAGGGCTGTATCCGGCCCGGATCGGGGCGCGCCTCGACCCTGTTGAAGTGCTCCACGAGGGATGAGGCCCAGCGGCGTCGCCATTTGATGACTACTCAGGTCGCGCAACATATGCTCAACGCGGCGTAGTGCAGCACGAACTCTTGGAGCCGCTCAACAGGATCGGGAAACCCGTATAATGTGGGTACAGCAAATGACACTTGACACCCAGACGGTGATGCTCTTTACGATCTTGCTCTCAGTGCTCGGATCGGCGTGGAAACTGTTTAATGGCCTGTCTGACTTGCGTGAGCGCATGGCGCGATTGGAGGGGCGGATGGACACGCTGGAGAGCGTCATCGTGCAGGTCTTTACTCAGAGGGAGCCCGCGCAATAGGCAAGCAAGCCCTGGCCCCGAAGCTGTGCGAGGTCGATCTGTCAGCGCGTAACTGCCAGCAGAGCAGGGCAGAGCTGCGAAAAAGTTAGACATGTCGGAACGAGCGCCGAGACGATACGACCCTTCGGCAATGGACCATAGGATTGAGCCGGAGGAATCTTGGTGGCTGGCTCCATGGCGCCGTAAGAAACCGCACGAAAAGGTCTTGATCCTCCTAGGGTTTGTTGTCAACGTAGGGCTAACCATTGAATGGTACGAGACAGGCTATCTAATCCATTGGTTCACGACGCCGATGCTCTGGTTCTCGCTGGGCTGGGGCTATTTCTCCCGGTCAGGGTCGCGTGAGATCGTCGTTATTACCGAGTCGGAGTTGAATGGCTCGCGCTCGGCTCAAGCGGAGCCTCGCTCGCTGGAACTCACGTGATCAAAGCCAGCAGCAGCTTGGCTGCACTCGAGCTCCGTCGGAACAGTCGGCCGATTTCACTCGAGCTCGAAACTAATGTCAGCAGCAGGTGCGGAGTGGGTTAGCGCCCCGACGGAAATATAGTCGGCTCCGGCTCGGGCGTGATCTCGGGCCGTCTCCAACAACACGTTCCCAGAAACCTCCGACTTGGCGCGGACAGCCACGCTATCGGCGTTCTGGGCGACTTGTTGGCGGGAGCAATCGCCCAGTAGGACATGGCTGATCCCGCGGCGAAGCGATTCGTCCAATCCTGCAGATCACGAACCCCGACCTCGACTGTGCGACCCGAGGGGCGACAGTTCTCCATCGCTTCGGGACGTCGCCCACCGCATCGATGTGATTGTTCTTGATCGGTGCTGTGTCCAAGAGTCCTATGCGGCGATTCGCGCCACCGATTGCTTGGCACGTGCATACCGGATCTAGTCTTGCGCGTGTCCCGAAGCGTGTAGCCTGTTCCATCAATTGCCTCGACGAGCTGACTTTTGATGGGGACAACGCCGCAAGTCCTGCTCCACCAAGGACGACATCAGTCTCGGTATTGCTATTCGTGACCCGATGCCATAATGGGCGCATGGCTTCCGCCATTCCGCAGAGGATCGAACCCGAGGGGTCGTCTTGGCTGACTCATTGGCGCCGCGGGAGCGCAAGTGACAAGATCTCTCTTGTCGGATCACTCGCGACGGCCGTGTGGTTGACTGTCCGATGGCACCAGGGGATCGAGCCAGCATTTTCACCGTTTCCATGGCTGCGAGTTACGGGGTTTTGGGTCTTAGTGATTGCGCAGCTGTGGCGTTGGCCAATGTCAGAGAAAATTGCGCCTGTGTTGACCGAATTGGGGCTGAGGCGCACCCGCAGTCACAAAGCGTATGTAGCAGCTTCCGATTCACTCCAGCCTGAAACTGATGTCCGCAGCCGGCGCGGAATGGGTTAACGCACCAACCGAAATATAGTCGACTCCTGCTTCGGCATAGTCGCGGGCCGTCTCCAATAGCACGTTCCCGGAAACCTCCAATTTGGCGCGGCCAGCCACGCGCTCGACAGCCTGGGCAACCTGTGGGGGGGAGAAGTTGTCCAGAAGGATGTGGCGGACCCCACAGCTGAGGGCCTCCTCTAACTCTCCCGAGTCGCGAACCTCGACCTCGACAATCCGACCCGAGGGCCGACAGTTCTCGATCGCTTGTGTAATGCTGCCTGCGGCATCAACGTGATTGTTCTTGATCAGTACTGCGTCGAACAGTCCGAGCCTGTGATTCGTTCCGCCGCCGGCTTGCACAGACAGCTTATTGAGGACGCGCATGCCAGGGCTGGTCTTGCGCGTGTCCAGAAGCGTACACCCCGTTCCCTCAATTGCCTTGACGAATTGGCTCGTCAAGGTGGCGACGCCGCAAGTCCGTTGAAGGAAATTCAAGGCCGTCCTCTCCATCGTCAATAGTGTCCGGGTCGCTCCGCCGACCTTGGCGAAGACTTGGCCCGCAAGCACATGTGTGCCATCACGCTCCAGGATCTCGACCATCTCTCGCTGAAAGATGATTCGCAGGAGCTCAGTGCCGGCCAACATTAAGTCTTGCTTAGGCAAGAAATAGCCTACGCTCTGCGAGTCTTCGGGCACACAGGCCTCGGTAGTTACGTCGCCGGAGCCAACATCCTCGGCCACTGCGAGCCGGATGAGTTCACGAACCTGTGGATGGTCCCAATGCAGCATGGTCTGTGGCTCTGATCAGCTTTGGTGTCTCGGAGACGTCCTCGGGGTTTAGGTCACCCGCTCAGACGCCCGCTGGAAGAGCAGTCTGGAGGCGGCATCGATCACTCTGAGCGTCGGCGTGGAAACGTGGTACCTGTCGGCGAGTTCCAGCACGGCGCCGAGCAGCGCATCCAATTCGGCAACACGCCCCTGCTCCAAGTCTTGAAGCATGGATGGCTTATGATCTCCCGCCGCGCGCGCCCCGGCGATGCGGCGTTCGTTAGAGAGGGCGATCTGCACGCCGACTGCGGACGCGACCTGCCGCACTTCGTCCATGATTGCCTCCGTCAGGCGCAAGCCTTCGGGGGAATCGGTCAGTTCAGCCAGTGTCTTGCGGGTCAGGGCGCTGAGAGGATTGAACGCTGCGTTGCCCATGAGCTTGACCCACAGTTCATGGCGGATGTTGTTGCGCACCGGTGCCTTGATGCCGGCATCCCGCAGCGCCGATGACAGCAGGCGTATGCGTTCAGTGCGATCCCCGGACGGCTCTCCCAGCGGCAGGCGCACACCGGAGGTGTGGGTGACGATGCCGGGACCGGCCAAGGAGCACGACATGTAGACGATCGCTCCCACAACGAGCGGCGCTGGGATATGCTTCGCGATCACGCCTCCGAGATCGACACACCCGATCGGCCTGTCATCACCTGGCACACCGTAGAAGTACCACCAGGGCAGGCCGTTCTGCGTTGACACGAAGGTCGTGTTGGCGCCCTTCAGGTGCTCGACGAGCGGTGCGATGTCTGTCAGCGCGCTGGCCTTGACAGCCAAGACCACAAAGTCCGATGGGCCGACCTCGGCCGCGGATGCGGTTGCATGCACTTTGTAGCGCTTCTCGCCGAAGACCTCGCTCCGAATCAACAAGCCTCGCTCGCGCTGGGCGTCTAGGTTCGCTCCGCGTGCGATGAAGTGGACATCGTGCCCGGCTTCGAGCAACCGGGAACCCAGGAAGGCGCCGACCGCACCGGCACCGTAGATCGCGAACTTCACCGTGCGCAGCCTAGCCGAGCGCCTTGCGCACGGCATCCTCCAGTGCTTCCAGGGAATCGGTGAAGAAGTGGTCACTGGCATCAATCCAAGTCAGATGCTTGGGCTCGCCCGCCGCGGCGAAGACGCGTTCTACGTTTCTGCGCGAGGCGAACTCGTCCCGCGTGCTATGCACGAAGTGCTTCGGGCACCCGCATGCCTCCAGAAAGCTCAAGTCGCCGCGATTGAGTGGAGTTCCAACAGCGATGATTCGCTCCACAGTCGGGTGACCGCAACAGACGAGCAAGCTGATTCTCGACCCGAACGAGAACCCGCCCACAACCAAGGGGATGCCCGCATAGCGTTCCTGCATGTATTGCATCGCTGCCCTGAGATCGTCCTGTTCTCCTTCGGCGGCATCATAAGTGCCCGAACTCGCTCCGACGCCGCGGAAGTTGAATCGCAGCACGGCCGCTCCCATGCTGCGGCCGGCTTTGGCGATGCGGAAGGCGACTTTGTTATGCATCGTCCCGCCGTACTGCGGGTGGGGGTGGCAGACGACGAAGGCACGCTCGATTCGATTCGGAGGCTCGGGTTCTTCGAGGAGTGCCTCGAGCCGTCCTGCGGGGCCGATAAGAAAGAGGGGTTGCAGCTTGCGGGCCATGGCTTACGGATTCGGGTGCGCAAAATCCACTGAAACGGAATTCACGGAGTTCGGGGACAGTCGGCGCATCTATCATAGGTTCGGGCTGTGCTCCGGATCGGGCAGCACTGGGTAGCCCTCGAACAACCATGTATCAACGCCGAATCTCCCACCTATTTTCTCAATCGCAGGTGATGGTGCTGGCCGCGGCCTGCCTGGGCCTGCTGTTGGGGGCATGTGCTGCGTCTGAAACTTCCGCACTGCCGGAGCGGCCCAATGTGCTTTTCATCGTCGTCGACGATCTGAATGTTGCGCTGGGCGCGTATGACGGCTATCCGACAGCCAAGACTCCGAATATCGACCGGCTTGCATCTGAGGGAGTGCAATTCGACAGGGCCTACGCTCAGGATCCCGTTTGCAATCCGTCTCGGACATCCTTCCTAAGCGGTCGCCGCCCAGCGACCACGAATGTCTACGGAAACTTCGTGGAGCCGCGCACTTACCTCGGCGACATCGTAATGCTGCCGGAGTACTTCGGTGCGCACGGATACTTCACCGCCAGGGTGGGGAAGGTAGCCCACGGCAGGTACGAAGCTGCCGTGAAATGGGACATATCCGAGAATGCCGCCCGGCGGGAGCACTACCTTCCGGGAGTGGACCATTCCGAGGTTCGTGACAACACTTGGATCGAGGGTGCGGACGATGGCCTCTCAAGAGCGGAGATCCTAGGGCACCTCGACCGCCCTACCGGGATGCCGCTGAGCTGGCGGGCCACCGACGAGACCGAAGCCGAGACTCCTGATGGTCAGACCACGCGGCGCGTCATTGAACTCTTGCGGGAGAACCGAGACAATCCGTTCTTTATCGCTGCCGGTTTCCACAAACCGCACCAGCCGTGGGTAGCGCCCAAAGAATTCTTCCAGCAGCACCCAATCTCGGAAGTCGTCCCACCGGACGAACCAGCCGACGACACCGCCGACATCCCAGCCCCGGCGCTAGGCAACTACCCGGAAGATAAGGACCACAGCGAGGAGCAGGTGCGTCAGGCGATCGCCGCATATCACGCGACGGTCACTCTGATGGATGTCCAAGTCGGCCTGCTAATGGAGGCGCTGGCTGAACTTGAATTAGAAAGGTCCACCATTGTGGTCTTCGTCAGCGACCACGGCTTCCATCTCGGAGAGCACGGCGGGCTCTGGCGCAAGCACACGCAGTTCGAGGAATCGACGAGAGTTCCGCTGATCGTGCGAATGCCTGGCGGAGCGTCCGACAGGGCCACCAGCGCCTTGGTCGAGCTCGTAGACCTCTACCCGACACTGGCCGACCTCTGCGGATTGCCGTCTCCGGAGGGCATGGAGGGTCTCAGCTTCCGGCCCGTGCTTGAAGACCCGGACGTTCCTTGGAAGAGCGCGATTTTCTCGGAAGCGAAGCGCAACGGCGCACATGGGCGATCGGTGCGCACCCACCGGTATCGCTTTACCGAGTGGACGCCGCTTGAGGGTGATGGCGAGCCGCAATTCGAGCTATACGATCTGGACGTTGATCCCAGGGAATACGACAACCTAGCCGGCGATCCAGAGCACGAGCCGACCATGGACCGTCTCGCCGCCGTCCTGGCGAGCGGGTGGCAAGCTGCGCTCCCCGGTGCCAGCGTCGGGGGCGGGGACCTGTACTCTGAGGCCGGAGATCAGGCCGAGTGAAATGGTGAGAAAAGAAATGAGAATCCTCTTCCAAGCTATTGACCGCCAGCGGTTTGTTCCGACTTCGGGATCGGGTGTGTGCCGCATCGCCCTAGCGGCTGCTCTGTTCGTCACAGCCGCTGTCGGCCAACGCACTCCGAGAGCCGAATTCGCCCCCGTGGTCGACGATCCCGCACTTCCCAGAGTGCTGATCATCGGGGATTCCATTTCGATCGGCTACACCCTGCCACTGCGCGCCGCCCTAGACGGAGTTGCCAACGTGCATCGCCCGCCGGAGAATTGCGCACACACGTGGAAGGGTCTCGAGTCCATCGACCGCTGGCTCGGGGAGGGGAAGTGGGACCTAATCCACTTCAACTGGGGCCTGCATGACCTTAAGTACGTGGATGAAGAGGGCAAACTCGCACTCCCGCCCAAGGGCAAGCAGGTCAGCACGGTGGACGAGTACGCGGAGAATCTGGAGAAACTAGTCCAACGGCTGAATCAGACCGGAGCAACGCTGATCTGGCGTCCCACCACGCCAGTGCCTGAAGGAGCGCTAGGGCGGGTGCCAGCAGACTTGGCCAAGTACAACGCGGCGGCGAAGGAAGTGATCGAGCGTCACGGTATCGAAGTCGACGACATGAACTCGTTCATTAGGGACCACAATATCCCGCAGGTTCGGCCCGACAACGTACATTTCTCGAAGGATTCCTCGGCACTGCTGGCCGGGAACTCCGCAAAGCTGATTCGCCGGAAGCTCAAATCGGACTGAAGGGCCAGCCAACGCTGAGGGGCTTGCCGCGCCTCCCGTCGCGGCGATCAAGGCCCGCCTGGCGCGAATGGGTCGTCAACCCCTCTAGGCAGACGGAACCTACGACGAATATCTCCCACTATGGGACCAGCGACGTAGAAGCGGCCTCGTTTCTCGCCGTCTGCAAGTAGAAATCCAGCATCAACGAGCATCTTCAGATCACGGCTCGCGAGATTCTTGGAGACATCTGCACTAACGCGGTAGGACGAGTTCCGCACTCTCCCGAAGGCGGCTTGGAGCAGCGCCATTACAGTTCGCTCGGGGAAGCCGTTGTCTTGAGCTATGTGTAGCAACTCCTCATAGATCCTTTCGATCTCTCTCGTCCTACGAAGGATCGTCTGGGACTGCCTGTAGTGGCCACTCAAGCAGAAGCGCACCCACGGCTTGGCGTTGCGCCTTGGATTCCACCCGCCGCCCCCGACTTCTGACAGTACTGCGTAGTACTCCCGTTGCTTGTAGCCAACGTACTCTTCGATGGAAGAGAATTCCGGAGCGACGATTCCGTCAGTTGCCAGTACTGCGGTATGGATGCATCTGGCCGTTCTCCCGTTTCCATCCGTGAATGGATGTAGCATCGCTAGGTTTAGGTGTGTCATAGCCGCACGCAGAAAGAGCGACTCGGCATCTCCGTCGCTAACGTAGTCGAGAAGTTCTTGGATGCGGGGCTCTAGCTGGTCCCTATCTACACCTTCGTGTACTAAGTCTCCAGTTTGAGTGTTTCTAACCCCAACCCATCCAGGACGGTACTGGCCAGGATTCGCAGCTAGGTCGGATTGGCAGATCATGAAATGGACTGCTAAGAGCACATCTTCCGTGATCCTGAAAGATGGGCTTTGACGGCGCTGCCGGATATAGTTCATTGCCTCGCGGTAGCCAATGACCGCCCGCCATGTGTCACGGTCAGTGTTCGCGGGATCTTCACCGTCGATCGCAGCGATCGCGTCGTCCTGGGACACGTTGATGCCTTCCACGCTGTTCGATGCAGCAAGGGCGCGAGCCCTCGTCATGCGCGCTAGCCAACCTGTCCATCGGAGCGGCTGTGCAGCTACGTGCAGACGCAGATCGGATCGGAAACGGGCGGTAGCCTCCTCGACTCGTTTCTCTTGATCATCCAGAGAGGTATAGGCGACCAGCATAGCGATATCAAGTACCAATTGATTCTATGTCAAATAATAACTGACATCAAGTCAGTTGCAGTTTGAATATGTTGCATCTTCATCAGGAAGGTTCGAACTCCTGACTGGCTGGCTTCACCGGGCATTAGGGCCAGTATCACTAGAAGGGTGGCAAAAACCACAACGTTAGTCCCCATAGAGATCGAGCCCCGCGCGCACATTGCGGAAGAAGTGCGCGGCCCCACCGGGGGTCTGCAGCACCGGACTGCAAGTGGTCGCACAAGGCATTGCCCGGCCTTCTACGACGCGGGACTCCCGGCAACGTGTCCCGTCCGGTTCGTTGCCCCGAGCCGGGAGCCGTTCCGCTCAGGCGAGGGGGTGCGTTGGAGGTTGCTGGGCTATGATGCACGGCAGCAGCGAGTTTGGAGGATCCGATGGCACGGTACCGAATAGCGCAGCTGGACGAGACTCCGGCAGTCGACTGCCCTTGCGGCCAAGCGAGGCGGGCTTTCGCGGGTCCGGGCGACGGCATCGCGACCGTCCATCTCACGGACATCAGCGCGGATTCGCGATCCCACTACCACAAGCGCATGACAGAGATATACGTCGTGCTTGAAGGTGAGGGGACGATCGAACTTGATGGACGCTCCTACCCGTTGCGGCCGCTCACCTCGGTGATGATCCATCCCGGCTGCCGGCATCGGGCCAAGGGCCGCCTTCGAATCCTGAACATCCCGATACCGGCGTTCGATCCGTCGGACGAGCACTTCGACTGACCAGCCCGGGCGCTCGGGCAAGCGTTCCGGCGCCGCTCGATAGGCGGCCGCGCGGATCGGCTAAGCCGGCGGTTGACGCGCGCATAATTCTTGCTGTGCCGCGGATCCCGGTTTCCGTTTTCCTCTGCGCCCTTCTGACTACCTGTGGCGGGAACCCGGAGCCAATCGAGCCGGCCGAACTGCCACTGGTGGAGATCGCCGGCGAAATCCCCTCTTGCCGGTCGCATGAGCCGGTTCGCCGAGCTGCTGGCACTTGCGTTCGACGGCAACGGAGCCCTGCGGCTCGTCTTCCAGCACTCCTGCGCCGGGAAGGCGCTCGCGGCGCGAGACCGCCATTGACGCCTGGCCCTCGACACGCGGCGAGGCGTCAGTTCTCCAGGATGCTGATGGATCCGTGGACCGTCGACAGGGCGAAATCCGGTCCGCCCTCGCCGATTCTGTCGTCGATCGACGGCCGACGCCCGAACTCCCCCTTGCGAACTTCCAAGGGCAGGTCGGTCTTGATCGAACCGTTCACCGTGCTGGCCTTGAACGCTCCTTGCGTGTCGCTGGGCATCCAGATCCTCAAGGATCCGTTTACGGTCTCGAGGGAGTTCTTGGCAGAGCCTTCGAGAGAGGCCCAGTCCACCTGCACGGACCCGTTCACGGTCTTCGCGGTGACGCTGCCCCGCACCTCCGTAATATTCACGGGACCATTCACCGTGCTGGCCGTAGTCTCATCGCGCGTCCCGACGATCCTGATCGAACCGTTCACCGAAGTCGCCTCGACCCGCGTCCCGCGAGGGACCTCCAGATCGTAGGAGACAGCCGCGTTCCTGACGCTCCTGGGAATCTTGGTCTCGATCTCGATGCGACCCGGGGACTCGTCGATTTCGATCCTGATCCTGTCAAGGTCGCCCGTCTCCCTGGCGATCTTGGTCGCCCGGAGCAGGACCTGGCTGCCGTCCCTGGCATTCACTTGGACGGAACCGTTCGTGTTGGTGACGGCAACCTCGCCGCCGTCCTCAAGGTTGAGTGAGCGCTCGAAGTCTTCGCTGACCTTCGCTCCAACAGCATGCATGCTGCAGGATGCGGCGAAGAGCATGACCGCGGAAAGCGAGATTGCGACACGCCAGGATTGATGCATGATGGTTTCCTTTCGCTTGGCCCCGACGCCTCGGGCGATTCGCCTGCCGAAGCCCTTGGAGCCGGGTACATCCCTGTAGACGCAACGGGACTGGATTCGTTAGGGGATCATAAGGGACTGCGCCCAAGAGCGTCCCGTCTAGTTCTCGCGAAGTCAGCCAGCTCTGCAGCTGGCTATTCAAGAGCGTGTCGAGCGTGCTCGTGATCGTGGCCGGGTGGATCCTGACCGACCGCGTGGTCGAACCCCGGCAGGGCTGGCGGGGGCCGACGATCACGCAACTCGGATTGGCGGCCGGGACCTCGACGGCCCGCGGATAGAATCGGGGAACCCCACGGGCCGGCTGCCGCTGGCCACCGATTGCTCGCTGAGGGGCGAAATCACACTCGGGGTCACTGAATCAAGCTTCCTGATCATTGATAGGGCCAAGTGATCTAGACAGTGTTTGCAAGGAATTACAGTACATCCAGCCCGTGGCTCGCGAAGCATGCGGTAAGGTGGCGGTACTGCGGTCCAGCTCAAGCGTAATGTTCGTTCCAGTCCTTCAAGCCATCTTCCCCTCGTGGTCTAGCCGCCCGTCGGGCGGATGCCGGCTTGTCGGCACGTTGGCGTCAGTGCTTGCCGCATACGTCCTCGCTTCCTGCGGCGGGGGGCTGCCCGATGTCGATGAGGGAGTGGTTGAGGCTACGATCCGAATCGACGCTTCCCAACGCCTGAATCCCGTCAGCGATCTGCTCTACGGGCAGTTCGCCGAGTTCATGTTCGAAGACATCAAGGGCGGTCTATGGGCGGAATTGATCGTGAACCGCGGATTCGAGAATGTCGCCCCGCCACCAGCGGCGGCCCATTACTGGGAACGCTACCCGGACACGCGCAACCACGCCAACGGATTCCTGCTGGGCGGTAAGGCCATCGGAGTCTCGGAGCAAGGCTACCCGCCTTCTTTTGAGAACCGTGCACAGGTCCTGGTCAACTCGCTGCCCGAACAGATGGGTCATGGCATCTACCAGTCGGCCATTCCCGTACGCTCCGGCTTGACCTACCGAGGGTCCGCTTGGCTACGCGCCGAAGGTGTCGAGCGGACAGCGGACGGACTCTCGGTATCTGGTGGCTTCGAGGGCTCGGTGCGTGTTTCGTTGGCGGAGGACCGTTCTGGCGGAACGATCTATGCAGCCCGCGAGCTCAGTGACATTCCGAGCGAATGGACGCGCTTCGAGTTCGAGCTGCCGGTCGCTGAGTCCGATCCACTGGCGCGGTTCGTCATTCGGATCTACGGAGTGGGCGCGATCTGGATCGACCAAGTGTCGTTAATGCCCAGCGATGCCGTCAACAGCATTCGATCTGATGTGCTCGCGAAGGTCCGTGCGCTGCAGCCTGCGTTCGTACGCTGGCCGGGCGGGAACGTGGCGCAGGACTACCACTGGGAGTGGGGCATTGGCCCGCGGGATGAACGTCCGATTTGGGTCAACATGTCTTGGGACAACGATCCTGAGCCAGCAGACTTCGGAACTATCGAGTATCTGGAATTCTGCGAGAGCATCGGTGCTGAGCCGAACATAGTCGTGAACGCCGAGGGTCGCGGCGTGACGGTGCCCGAGGCGGTCGTTCTTAGGGCCGCGGGCAAGGACATACGCACCGACTCCCGTCCCGCGACCGCTCAGGAAGCCGCCAACTGGGTCGAATACGTAAACGGGGACGAGTCCACGCCTTACGGGGCGATGAGAGCCAAGCACGGGCATCCAGAGCCCTTTGGCGCTGTCTACTGGGAGATCGGCAACGAGATCTGGGGAGACTGGGTGCGGGGACACTCTGATGCCGCCACCTACGCTGCAAACGCGCGGCGCTACATCCGGGCGATGAAGGCTGTGGATCCCTCGATCAAGATCATCGCCGTCGGAGACGAAGACCCTAGCTGGAACCGCACGGTGCTGACGGAGATCGGCAGCGAGATCGATATGCTCGCGATTCACCACTACCGGCCGAAGGCTGATGATCCGCCCGGTTTTGCCGCCCTCATGGCTAGGCCCCTTTGGTACGAGCGCTTCTACGAACAGGTCCGAGACATGGTCCAAGAGATCGTGCCGGGCAGGGATATTGGTGTGGCGCTGAACGAATGGAACACCACATTCGGCATCCCGCGCCAGCACACGATGGAATCAGCGCTGTACGGGGCCCGCCTGATGAACGTTTTCGAACGTCAGGGGGACCTGATCCGCATGAGCGCCGTCTCCGACTTAGTGAACGGCTGGCCCGGCGGCGTGATTCAAGCCAGCCGCCACGACGTGTTCACTACGGCGACGTATTCGGTTATCGAGGCGTACAACAGCCACCGCGGAGATTGGTGCCTGAAGTCTGATGTCGAATGCAGCATTGAATACGATCCCGGTGACCCATCTCTGGGCAGTGCGGTACCGGCGCTTGATGTGTCCGTCACCGCAAATGACGAGGGCACTGAGTTGTTTCTTAAGGTGGTGAACACCTCAGCCCAGGATCCCATTCGCGCAAGGGTCGAATTGGAAGGGATCGAGGGCCAGCTCGGAGACAAGGGGACGGCAACGACAGTGACGGCGGCAACGCTCGAGACAGCGAACACATTTTCGGAACCAGATCTCGTCTCGAGCCGCAAGTCGGAGGTTCCGATCCCCGGCCCCCGATTCGAGTACGAATTCCCAGAACGCTCCGTCACGGTGATCCGTATCGCTGTATCCTTGCCTAGGTCCTAGGTCAGAGCTCACGCTTTGCCCAGCGCGACACATCCTTTCTAGCCGACCGGGCAAACGAGGCTACGAACACGCAGCTCAACGACACTAAAATTCGGAAACTGACGCCATGCCGCCGCGGGTGCGCTGGGCAGGTGAGCAGAATCCGGCGCCCGGCGATCAATACTGAGTCAGGACATACCGATGGTTCGTGAACAGCCAGTCCGAGAAGAGGGCGCTGGCAGTACAGGCTCCGAGAGTAAGAGGCAGCCTCACCGCGGTTCAACCCTCGACCCGCGCACACTAGACGAAATCATCCGGCGCGTAGTCGAGGTTGCGCAACCGGAACGGATAGTTCTATTCGGATCGGCCGCGAAGGGAGAAATGACGCGCCACAGCGATGTGGACCTGCTGGTCGTGAGAGACGGCGCGGATGCACTTGAACTTATGGCCCAGATCTATCGCCGACTGCACGGCGTAGGCGTCCCTGTCGATGTGATCGTGGTTTCTTCCGAAGATGTAGCGCGCTACCGGGATAGCCACTCCCTGGTCATCAAGCCGGCTTTGCGCGAGGGAAGGACCGTCTATGAGTCCGCTCGAACGTCATCCCAGACGAGCCGAGGCTCGTCCCGATGAGTCTTCCTCTTCCGTGATACTATCGCTGCGATCACTATGACTTCTCGACGCAGATTCATGCAGGCCACCGCCGGCGCACTGGCCGCTTCCGCCCAAGCTCAAACTGGCAGTCTCGACCGTCTGCTAGCCATTCCTGGTCCGGGTAGAGTGAGAGCCGTACTGGATACGGACACCTACAACGAGATTGATGACCAATACGCAGTTGCCTACAGCTTGCTGTCGCCAGAGCGGTTGTCAATCGAGGCGATCTACGCTGCGCCGTTCGTCAACGATCGCTCGCCATCCGCTGCTGTCGGAATGGAGAAGAGCTACGAGGAAATCCTGCGGCTGCTTGGCTTCTTCGCCGATGCCGATACGGGAAGCGTGTTCCGTGGATCAAGCCAATTCATGGAAAGGAAGGGTCGCCCTGTCGAGAGTGATGCCGCACGCGACCTGATCGAGAAGGCGCTGAAGCCCAGCGACGAGCCGCTCTATGTCCTGACCATTGGCTGCCCCGTGAACGTGTCTTCAGCAATTCTGATGGAGCCGAGGATCAAGGAGAAGATTGTTGTCGTCTGGCTCGGCGGTACCACACATTACTGGCCTTCAGCGAGCGAGTTCAACTTGCGGCAAGACGTGATTGCCTCGCAAGTGTTGTTTGACAGCGGAGTTCCCTTGGTCCAGATCCCGACCAAGAACGTTTCCGAGCATCTAAAGACGACGGCCTCCGAGTTGGAGCAGTTCCTGCGCGGGCGGTCGCGGATAGGAGACTACCTCTATGGCCAGTTTCTTCAGTACCAGGCCGTAAGAACCAAGGGGCGAAACACGGGTTTCCCGTACTCCAAGGTCATCTGGGATATTTCAGCGATCGCGTGGCTGAACAACCCCGAATGGGTCCCCTCGGAGATCGTGTCAAGCCCCGTGCTGACCGACGACATGCGCTGGACGACCGAATCCGGTCGGCACAACATCCGCGTCGCAAACAACTGCAACCGAGACTTAGTCTTCAACGATGTGTTCAACCGGCTCGCAGGCCTCAAGGACGTTGGCGTGTAGCACTTGGTTGCAACGCAGTCGTGGGGTAAGCTTGTTCCGAAAAGGAAGGTGTGACAGTGGCGAACATCACGATTCGCCGTCGTCGTCGGACGTGACGCACCTGCCTTGTCCACTGCTGTCGCCATCCATTAGATTCTCAAGTGGTTGCCAATCCGGTATATCACCGTGAGGCGGACAGAGCTTGCATTCAAACACCATCACGCGACCACTTCCAGAGAGACAACAACTAGATGCCGAAACTGTCACCCGACCACCCTATTCTCCGTGCGGCCGCCCGCTGGCGGGATCGCTGCCTTCGGAGCGACGAATCCGTGTTTACCGAGAAGTCGCTCTGGACTTCGGAGAACGTTGGACACCTAGTAAGCAGCTTCGCCGAGAACCTTGATTCGGGTGAGGGCAGTTTCTTCGACAAGCTGGAAAGGCAACTAGCTCCGGCCCCCAGTAGCGCAAAGCAGTTGGCGGCGGAAATGCTCTGGGTAATGTATTTGTTTCCCATACCGGGGTCCATGCAGCCCGGGACCAAGCGCCAACAGATTCGCCGAGTCTGGGAATGGTCGCACGAGACGCTTCCCGATGCCCCAGGTGAACTTCACGAGGCCCTCGACGAGGGCGTTGGAAATCCGGGCACCGCCTTCCCCACGCTGCGATGGAAGGAACTCCTCTTTTTTATCCGAATAATGGAGGCGTGGAAACGGCTGTCTGAATCGCAGCGCGAGGATCGGATCGGGGACCCTTGGAATCTAGCAGAGTGGCTGGAGGAGAGGGACGAGACGAAAACTCGGCAGTTGCGGCACATTCTGCTATATCTGCTCTTTCCGGACCACTTCGAGCCCTTCGCATCGGCATCTCACAAGAGAAACATCGTGCGTGCGTTCACGAATCGATTGGGAGAAGGCCTAGCACCGGCAGACGGTAAGGGTAGGATTGCCGTCGATCGCCAGATCATCGCAATCCGCAAAAGGCTCGAACAAGAAGGTGCTCCCACTGATTTCGATTTCCGCGACGAACCATATCTGAAGGTCTGGCGGACGGAAACCGGATTAGACGCCGAAGATCCTCCGCCATTGAAAGACGCCGAGCAATGGTATCGAGAACAGTTCGGTCACGCCAGCGTGTGGACGATCGCTCCCGGTGAGGGGGCGCGGTTCTGGGGCGAGTTCCAAGAGAAGGGGATCATCGCGATCGGATGGGACAAGATCGGAGACCTACAAGAGTTCGACAGCAGGGAGAGAATTCACCAGCAACTCCAAGAAACCTACCAAAAGCCCAATCCATGGAACGATTCCCTGTGCTGCTATCAATTCTCCCGCGAAATGCGACGAGGAGACCATGTGTTAGCTAAGAAGGGGGGCCGCATGCTGCTGGGCTACGGCGTCATCGAATCAGACTACGAGTATGATGCGAGCCGTCCTGAATATCGACACACACGTCGGGTCACGTGGAAGCAAACCGGTCATTGGCCACTTCCTAAGGAGGAGGCGATTGCCCTCAAGACCCTGACAGATTTCAGTAACTACAAGCCATGGCTTCAGTACGCCTTCAGGCTAATGGAACATGAGGGTGAACGGTTCGAGAAGTACTCTTCCGCGCAAGCCCTCAAGGATCTCTTTCTTTCCGAGTCGGACTTCGACGCCGTCATTGCGTCGCTGAAACGCAAGAAGAACATCGTCCTCGAAGGTCCTCCTGGGGTCGGAAAGACCTTCGTAGCCAAGCGAATCGCATACGGCGTGATCGGATACAAAGTTCCCAGCAGAGTGCGAATGATCCAGTTTCATCAGAGCTATGCGTACGAAGACTTCATCCAAGGGTACCGGCCCCGTGACGACGGGAAATTCGAACTGCGGAATGGAGTATTCCATTCGTTCTGCCACGAGGCAGCGGCCAACCCCAACCAACGTTACGTCTTTATCATCGACGAGGTGAACCGCGGAAACCTGAGCAAGATCTTCGGCGAACTGTTGATGCTCATCGAATCTGACAAACGGGGGGCGGAATATGCCGTTCCACTGACGTATTCGCCCGAGGTTGAGCCCTTCTACGTTCCCCCGAACCTCTACCTCATCGGCATGATGAATACGGCCGACCGGTCACTTGCGATGGTAGACTATGCGCTTCGACGGCGGTTTGCATTCATTCGGCTTAACCCCGCCTATGGAACTGACCAATTCAGCAATTACCTCAACGCAGCGGGAGTTGACGAGGCTCTCGTCAGCAAGATCGTAGGTCGGTTCTCAGCGCTAAACGAGAGGATTCGGTCCGATCGCAAGAACCTCGGTCCTGGCTTTGAGATCGGTCACAGCTTCTTTTGTCCGGGAGAAGATGACGATCAACTCGACGAGTCTTGGTACGAAGCGGTCGTCCGAAGGGAGATCGAACCGCTGCTGCGGGAATACTGGTTCGACCGTCCAGATCATGTAGACGGTGAAGTCCGAGCGCTGCTGTCGTGAACGTACCGGTCAAGAACATCTACTATCTCCTCTGCTACGCCTGGGACCACGTCAGGGAAGGAGAGACGGTCGATGTCGGGTCCGAGGAGTTCGGGGGGCTAGTCGACCTGTTCGGCAAAGTTCTGAATGAAGGAGTCTCTCGGCTTCTTTCTCGTGGGCTTGATCGCGACTATCTCGTCCTACATGAGGACGTTAGGGGATTGAAAGGCAAACTTGATCTCACGACCACAATAAAGAGCAATCTGCTATGGAACGGTAAGACACACTGCACGTTCGATGAACTGAGCTACGATGTTCCGCAAAACCAGATCCTCAAAGCGACTTTGCGCAGTCTGACCCTAGTCGCCACCTTAGATCCGGTACAGCGACTGCGCAGCGAGCACCTGTACCGGAAACTGGACGCGGTTTCTGATGTCCCCCTGACTGCGGGTTTATTTCGTACCGTCCGAATCCACCGGAACAACCGCTTCTATAGCTTCCTCCTTCATCTCTGCCGCATCATCCGCGAGAATCTCCTTGTGAATCAGGAAAACGGAACCTCGACATTCTATGACTTCCGGGAAGACGACCAGCGGATGGGGCTGCTGTTCCAGCAGTTCGTCAGGACCTTCTTGGAACGGGAAACAGGCTACAAGGTTAGTGCGCCCAAGATCGACTGGTTGGGATCGGAAGCAAGCGAATCAGGCCGTCGGCATCTTCCGAGCATGCAGACGGATCTAGTCCTGAGGTCCGCAGAACGCACAGTCATTGTCGACACCAAGTTTTACAAGGATCCGTTAGACACGCGGTTCGATGGAAGGCGTGTCCATTCAGACAACCTCTACCAGATTTTCTCGTATGTGACGAACTGGCCGGCGACTACTGGAAGTACCCAGACGGAGGGCTGGCTGCTCTACGCAGCGGTTGACCGTTTCGACTACCGATTCAATCTCGTGGGCCAACCAATTCGGGCCTGCTCGATAGACTTAGGACAGGAGTGGATGGGGATCGAAAGGGATCTGAAGGGGCTGGTGGGGGTGTAGGGCTCTGGGCAATTCACCCGCTTCCGACGGATGGCTGATACTCGACGAAGGACTGGCCGACCCCATGTAGGAGGTGACGTTTCAGCAGCTGCTCGCAGGTCCCAACATCGTGACTCGGCTCCGCTGCCGATTACCGCCCAAGGTCTTTTCGCGAATCTTGGCTTCGCGATCCTCGGGTTCTGCAGTGTGCCGTTACTGTGGGACACTGCAAGGCGCACAAGCTTTTGACGTCAGTCTAAGCAATTGATTATACAGCATTTACAAAACAATACTGGTGGAGGCGGCGGGAATCGAACCCGCGTCCGAGAAAGGCCACAACGAAGAGCCTACATGCTTAGTTCATTCCAAGATCTCAACTGCAGGCTGTGAATGAACAAGCTACCTGCGGCCCAGCCTGATTGGTCTCGGTCACAAAGCTCCAGGCGGAAGCCTCGAAACCTATCTCGCAAGATGACGTCTTGTCCCGATGTGCGAGCCCAGCGGGCAAGACGGCTACCTAAGCTTAGGCAGCGTGTGCAAACTGCATGTCGTTGGCAGTTCTTTTGTTCCGATCGTTTAACGGGTGCTCGGAACCCGGCATGCCTCTAAGCAGCGACTGCGATCTCGTCGAATCCTTTACGCCCCCCTTAAGCCACCTTCAGGTGGCTGTTCGCAGTATACACGTCAGAGGGCGAACTTGCTGGCGTTAGGGTCTCGTTTTCCAGAGTCACATCGGCAGTACCAGAAGCTGATGGTTTCGGGCAACCGCAAGTACAATGCCGTCATGTCGCGGGCTGAGCTCAAGATTGGCGTCAAGGACCGGGACCTCTCGTTCATCGTCGGGGACATTACGAAGGTTCCTGCGGATGCTATCGGAAACGCGGCCAATTCTAGGCTCGCGGGCGGTGGCGGGGTCGATGGTGCGATCCATCGCGCCGGCGGGCCAGCGGTCATGCGAGAGCTGAATCAGATCCGTGCCCGCATCGGGCAATGTCCCGCAGGGGATGCCGTCGCCACTTGTGCGGGCAAGCTGCCAGCTCAATGGGTTATCCACGCCGTGGGTCCCGTTTACAGGGATGGGAGGAGTGGTGAGCCAGCGGCCCTCCGATCATGTTACGAGCGTTGCCTTGAACTCTCCGACGAACTCGGGGCTCGCACGCTCACGCTGCCTGCAATCAGCACGGGCGTATACGGATACCCTATGGATCTAGCTTCCAAGATTGCGGTGGGAGCGGTCGCGAGCAAGCTAAGTGGAGGTGAGACAAAGGTTGAGAGAGTGACCTTTGTGTTATTTGACGACGCGGCTTTCCGACAATTTGCTGCCATAGCCCTCGATATTGTGCCAGCCCTCGCTTCGTGATCTCCGCAACCCAAGGGCGGCCATCACGACCCAAACGGCCGGTCGCAAATCAGCCACTACGCGCGTGTCGCAGACCAGGATGTGGGACTGTCGCACATGTCGCTTTGTGCATCCCAGCGAAGATCGCCGTCAGGATGCCCGGTGATAGACTCGGCATTGGCCGGAAAGACAAGAATCCTGCTCGCGATCGTCATTGTTTCCAACTCCATCGGCAACGTCGTGCTCAGCTACGGCATGCGAGCGGTCGGTGACATCAGCTCGTATTCGCCGGCCAGCCTGCTTTCTTCGGCAATAGCGGCCTTCGCCAATCCGTGGGTGCTGCTCGGCACGAGCTTGCTGGTGGTGTTCTTCGCGGCCCACACCCTGTTGCTGACCTGGGCCGACCTTAGCTACGTGCTGCTTGTCACGTCTTGTGGCTACGCGCTCGTTGCTGCGCTCGGCGCGATCATCCTCGACGAGTCGATTTCGCCGTTACGGTGGTCTGGGATAGCGCTGGTTTCGTGCGGGGTGGCGCTGGTCTCCTCAACCCCCGTATCGACATCCGAGGGGCGTCCATGACGGCCTTCCTGCTGACGCTCGTCGTGGGGGGCGGGGTAGTCGGAGACCTGCTCAAGGCTCACGGAATGCGCCTGCAAGGCGCGCCCGCCACCCTGGGCCCAACGGCGCTGGCCAGATTCGGCATCGCGACCGTCCGCAATGCGTGGTTCTTGCTGGCACTGGCAGGGTATGCGATCTCTTTCTTCGGCTTTATGGCCTTGCTCTCGATCCGGGACGTGAGCTTCGCTGTCCCGGCGACCGCATTGGGCTACGCCTTGGAGACCCTGCTCGCCCGCCTGTTCTTGCACGAGCAGGTGAGCTTGCGCCGCTGGGCCGGCGCCGCGCTGGTCGTTGCTGGGGTCGCGCTTCTTGCCTGAGTCGATTCGTCCGGGCATTGCCCCTGCGAGCTCCTCGCTCGCTTGACCGATCGCCCGGCTCGGGCCGAGGCCGCCTTCGAGCTGTGCGGCCCGGCTCTGCCCTTGCCGCACGTCGCGACTCTGGTCCGCGAGGCGTCCTCCTATCGGTGCGACTGCCGGACCTTGACTGAGCCGGACGTCCCCTTCCAGATCGCGTTTCTCCTGGCAGACGCGTGCGCGGCCGGGCCGACGCACGCGGTTTCCTTTCTTCCTCCCGCTCGGAATCCCGAGGGGGCCTGTCGGCGCTAGGCTCATAGTTGCGTAGACGCTCGACCTCTTTTGGGAGCAACTCGCGAATCTGGCGTGGCTCGAGACCTTTGAGCGATAGACTTCCGATACGGACGCGCCGGATCTTTTCCACGAGGAAGCCGATCCTCTCGAACATACGGTGGATCTGCCGGTTGCGACCCTGAGTCAACGTAACCTCGTACCAGGGATTCTCAGCCGCACGGACCAACCGGATCGATTCAGGCCGGGCCAGACGCCCGTCTAGTCGGATTCCCTGGCGCAGCTTCTGTATCGCATCCTCGGATGGAAATCCGCTGACCTTGACCGCATAAGTCTTGGGAATCCTGTTCTTTGCGGACAGAAGTTCATTGGAAAAACCACCGTCGTCAGTCAGGATCAACAACCCCTCGGTGTTGTAGTCGAGCCGTCCGACCGGGTGCAGTCCCTTTGCGGCACTTGGCCCTAGCAAGTCCATGACCGTGGGCCGCCCTTCGGGGTCATCAGTAGTGGTGACGCAGCCCTTGGGCTTGTGCATCACCAAATAGCGTCTCGCGCCGCTGTCGTGCAGGACCTTTCCATCCACACGCACGGTGTCGTTGGCAACGTCTGCCCGCGAGCCGAGCTGGGTGGTGACCTCACCGTTAACGGTGACACGACCGGTTAGGATCAGCTCTTCGGCCTTACGGCGCGATGCGATTCCGGCCCTGGCAATGATCTTCTGTAATCGTTCAGGCATAGCGCATAAATCCCCTTAATGGGGCGACTTCTGGCTTCGGGCGCCGCCGTCTACACGGTAATCAGCGTACCCGTCAGCTCAGGCGTCTTGCTCCTCGTCGCCGCCCTCGGCGACCTGTTGGTCCTCGTCCAGCGCGGCGCGGCTCAGTGCCTCCATCTCCTTGAGGGTGGGCAGTTCGTTCAAGTCACTGAGCCCGAACTGCAACAAGAAGTCCGGGGTGGTCTTGTAGCGCATCGGCCGACCGATGATCTTCTTGCGTCCAGCGGTAGCGATCAGTTTGTGGCCTAGTAGCGTATGGACCACGCCGCTCGCACTGACCACGCCCCGAATGGCTTGAATCTCCGGCAACGTTACGGGCTGGCGGTATGCCACCACGGCCAACGTCTCGAGCGCCGCCTTGGACAGGCGCAGCTTGGGCCTGACTGTCTTCACGAACGCTCTGACGGCCTCGTGGTGCTCGGCCTTGGTGGACATCCGGTAGCCGCCGCCCACCGCGCGGATCTCGATCCCTCGCAGATCTGACCGGTATGACTCGCATAGCGCACTCAAATCGCTCTCTAACTGCTCCTTCGGCAGTCCCAAGCCCTCGGCCAACTGATCCACCGACGGCGGGTCGTCGGAGGCGAAGATCACCGCTTCCAGCAGGCTGAGGCGCCGCTGCCGGGAAACCTCCTGTTCGGCTGGCTCGGCGCCAGCGGACTCCTCAGGAGCAGGAAAGGTCATGATCGCTTCAGTCACGCCGAATACTCCAGTTCGCTGTCGGAGGCGGGCAGTAACTCGCCGCTGCGGAATGCTTGGTCGAAGTTGGCGTGCTTCCGAATCACGACTTCGCCGAATAGTTGGTTTTGACGGATCTCGATCGCTTGGGCCTTGACCATCTCCAGAAGCGCCAGGAACGTGGCAATGACCGCCCGTGGCACCCGCTGACGCAGCAGAACGTCGCGCAGGCGGACCGGCTGGTCGTCGCTCTGCAGGAGGTTCTTCAGGAATAGGATCCGGCTCGCCACTGAGACCGATTCTTCGGGCATCTCGACGACAGGCTGGTTCTCGAGCCGCTCCAAGACTTCGCCAAACGTTTGGACTAGATCGAACAAGCTGACTTGCAGTTCCGTCTCGCCGTCATCGTCCGCAAGAGCATCTGCGGCCGCTGTCGTCCAGACGTTCTCTTCAATCACACGCTTCTCGCCGAGCATTTGTGCAGCCTGCACGAACTTCTCCCGCTCGAGCAGGAGCTTGACCAAGTCTTCGCGCGGATCTTCCGGACCATCCTCATCCACTTTGGGTGGAGTTGGCAGGAGCATCTTGGACTTGATGTGCACCAGCGTGGCCGCCATCAGCACGAATTCCGCATTGAGTTCGACGTTGAGCGATTCCGCCCTCCGGAGCGACTCCAAGTACTGCTCGGTCAGACTGGCGACGGGAATATCCAGAATGTCGATCCGCTGGGCCTTGATCAACTCGAGCAGCGCGTCGAGAGGCCCTTCGTACTGCTCGAGGCTGACGACGAACGTCTCTCGAGACGGAGCTTCCGCCACCAGCCGAGGCTGCAAGGCTTGGTCTTCCGAAACAGTGCCCCGCTCGTCCGGCGCTGGTTGGGTGGTCGGCATCGCCTACCGTAGAGGCTAAACGGATCCAAGCGCTCCGCTCAAACCCAGCGGTGCCAAGGGACGCCCTTGGCTGTCACCCCAGAACTCCACTGTATCACTCACAGCTCTGAGGCAGCGGTCCATTCCCACTTCTCCGGTTAAGCGAGCCGCCGCGAGGAGTCTCCGATATTTTTGGCCGCTCGGCACGGGTTGTGGTGGACCGGAAGCCCCCGCTAGACCATCCAACCGCAGAGACGTTTGGCCCCGTGGCCGGGTATCTTATCCGGGGATCAAGGAACGCGGGGTGCCCCCAATGAAGTAGCGGATAATGGGCAACCGCAGATCATCGGGACCGGAGATGCAACTCGACCTGGGCTGTTGCGGCGTGCGGTCATTCCGCGACTCGGACGCTCCCGAACTGGCCCGGCTGGCCAACAATCGGAAAGTGTGGCTGCAATTGCGGGACAGGTTCCCGCATCCTTACACGCTCGATGACGCGCGTGCATTCATCGCGCTTGCGCTCGGGGAAACTCCCGAGACGGTGTTCGCGGTCACGGTCAACGACGCGTCGGTTGGCTCGATTGGCGTAGTCCTCCGAGACGATGTGGAGCGTTGCTCCGGGGAGGTCGGTTACTGGCTCGGCGAGCCTTACTGGGGTCGCGGTATCGCGACTCGCGCACTGACCGGCTTCACCCGCTTTGCGTTTGCCGCCTACGATCTGGAACGACTGTACGCCGTGCCTTTCGCTTCGAATTCCGCGTCCTGCCGCGTGTTGCAAAAGGCTGGATACCGGCTTGAAGGCCGCATGCGCCGGAGTGCAATCAAGGCAGGCACGGTGCAGGACCAGTTCCTGTACGCCATCCTGCGGGGCGATGGAAGGACGGAATGAAGCCACTCTCGTGCTGCGTCGCTCGAGGGGGCCTGCGGCTTGCAGGCTCTTGGCCGACGGCACGGCAAGATACAATCGCTTGAAATGACTCAGCATCCATCGAGACGTTCCGTGATGACTGGGGGCCTCGCCGCGGCCGCCGCGGCCGGTACGGCTATTGGCCAGGTCGCCGGGGCCCCGCGCATCGGCCTGATAGGGATGGGAAACCGCAGCCGGGCGCACTTGGCCGCATTCGAGGGGCTGGGCCGCGTTGAGGTTGCAGCGCTCAGCGACGTTGAAGCCGACCGCATGCGGGCGGCCAAAACGGGGCCTGCCGCAGCAGCGGAGTTATACACCGACTACCGCGAGCTGATTGCCGACAAACGAGTGCAGGCAGTCGTGATCACCGCTCCGAACTACCTTCACGCCGAGATGGCCATCGCCGCGCTGAGAGCGGGAAAGGACGTGCTGGTGGAGAAGCCGATCGGCATCACTTACCAAGAAGCCATGCGGGTCGCTGCGGCCGCGGCCGAGACCGGCCAGATATTGGCCGTCGGCATGCAGCGCCATTTCAATCCGGTCTACCGCAAGATCATTGAGGCCGTCCGGTCCGGCGAAATCGGCAAGCCGTACTTATTCGCCCTGAACGAGTACCGCGGCGACTGGAACCCCCGCACTTGGGGCTGGACGGACCCCCAGAGCGGCGAGACCACCCCGTGGCGCCACTTGCGCGAATTGGCCGGATCCAGCCTTCTGGAGTTTTCGGTGCACTCGTACGCGTTCCTGTACGAGATGATCGGCCAGCCTCTCTCGTTCTGCGCCGCCACTGGCGGAGCCATGCACTGGCCGGAGCGCACAACGGAGGACAACATCTCCGTGATCGCGGAGTTCGGCGACGCGCGCCTGCAACACACCTACTCCGGCTCCGCACCGGGAGCTCGATGGCAACTGACCGTGACTGGCAGCAAGGGGTCGTTGCAATACGACTTCAGAGAGGCGACGATCCGACCGTTAGGCCGAGATGCCAAGGACCTGCGGCTGTCCGAGATCGACATGCCCAGGGGGCGGCTGGAGCAGGACATGTATCGCGACTTTTTCCGCGCCATTCGCGAGCGCTCACGGCCAGCCCTGAATGCAGACTTCGCGATAGAGGCCAGCAAACTGGCCTATGGCGCATGGATCAGCATTGACGAGCGGCGGATCGTCACAGCAGCCGACTTTGCCTAGCCGGGGCTGGATTCAGGGGTCCGTCTGGACCGCTGCTGTCCAATCGCTCAGTTCCTGCTCCAGGGCCTGCACCGTCTCTGGAAGCTGGTCGGAAAGATCCTGAGCCTCGCCCAGATCTTCATCTAGGTCATAGAGTTCTGGTCCGTTGTTGCCGTTCTGAACTAACTTCCACTTTCCCTTGCGGACTGCCGCCTCAGAACGGATGCGCCAATACAGCGTCCGGGGCGCAAGCGGCTCTCGGTCAAGCAGCAAGCGCGTCAGGCTAGTGCCGTCCAAGGCGTGAGGACTTGCAACGCCGGCCAGTTCGAGCAGCGTTGGCATGATGTCGAACGTCGCGGCGAGGTCGTGGGAATCGCCCGGAGTGATCGTGCCGGGCCACCAAGCGATGGCAGGCACGCGGTGGCCGCCCTCGTAGACATCGGTCTTCTGGCCCCGGAGAGGGCCGTTCTCGGAGATGTTGTGATAGCCGCCTTGGTATGTCAGGTAGCCGCCGTTGTCGGAGGTAAATATGACCAATGTGTTCTCCGCGAGACCTTCGTCCCGCAACGCCTCAAGGATGGAACCTACACTCCCATCAACAGCTTCGACCATCTTGTTGACTTGCGAAGACACGTCGAAGCTCTCCAAGACGCCGAGTTTCGAGAGATTGTGATAGTTGCCGCCTTCGACGCGGTAGCCTTTGTCGTCCGGCCCCTGCCAAGGGAAATGGATGGCTAGATGCGCCACATATAGGAAAAACGGCGCGTCTCGGTCGCGCTTGATGAAGTCGACACTGTGCTGCGTGATCAGATTGACGCCATAGCCCTCTTCGGGAGCGAGCTCCTGATTGTGCCACCAGTCCGGACGACCTGACCGGTCGATGTGAGAGTGGTGATCGCCGTCGCCGCTCGCCAGCCCCCGGAAGTCGTCAAAACCCTGATCCAACGGCATGTGGGGCGGGTGGTAGCCCAAATGCCACTTTCCGTACATGCCTGAGACATAGCCTGCGCTGGCGAGTACCTCAGGTATGGTCACAGCGTCGAGCGGGAGTCCGGTGTCGTAGTCCTCGACACTAGACAGCGCACTTTCGAAATCCCTGCCAAATCGTTGCGGATAGAGCCCGGTTAGCAGCGATGCCCGCGTGGGCGTGCACATCGGGCCATTGGAATGAAAGTCACTGAACCGCATGCCTTCGCGGGCCATGCGGTCAAGATGCGGCGTGGCATTGCGGACGCTGCCATACGCTGCGATGTCTCCATACCCCAGGTCGTCGGCCAGGATTACGACGAAGTTGGGCGCGGCATGCTCAGGGACTGAAGAGCACGCCGACCATGCCAGAAGGGCGATGCAGGCGGAGGGCCATGACTTCATGGCCACAGTTTATCCGGGAACTCGGGCAGGCGAACGAGAAAGTCTCCCGGACCTTGAAAGCAGTCTCGCCGAATCTGGCAAACTGCGGATCCGGAAAGGGTGATTGAGGCCACGTCCACGACGCCAAACTGACCAACACTTCGCCCCCCGGTCATCCGGAATTGACGAGCGCCATCTAGCTCCCGCCAGCACGACCTCGGTACCGGCGGTGAGCGCAAAGACATCGGTACGAGCTGGAGCCAGGCGACTACGGTGCAAGCCGTTGGCAGAGATACGGAGAACGAAATGGTCGGTCAGGCTTGGCGAACTTTGGCCAAGAGCGATTCGGCACTCCCGCACGTGAGCAGCCACTCGCCTATGGCACCTAGGTGCTCGGGCGAACTAACACGTTCCAACTGATCAGAAAGCTCCGCGGCGGTGCCTGCACGGAAGCGGGCTCGCGCGAGCCGCACCAGAATGCTGCGCTGCCCTTCGGCCTTGCCCCTGGCTTCACCACGGGCTTCACCTCTAGCCTCACCTCGGACTTCACCTCTGGCCTCGCCCTTAGCGATCCATTTTTCAGACCACTTCACCACGTTGTTGCTCAGCATCTGCTTCACCTCCGCTAGTTCCCGCAAGCCCTGCATCTGGCTCAGTTCCTCCTCGGGCAGGTACATTGCCAGCACCGCTTCAAGAAACCAGTTTGTGATCGCTGCCCTAAGCCTAGCGTGGTTCGGGGTGCTCGCACAGGCAACATAGCGCGCATGTTCGGCTTGAACCGCTGCGACTAGCGCTCGGCGTCAGGCAAATTCAATGTTTGATGCGAACGGGGGTTGAGGCATGTCTTGGAGTGCGCGGAGCTCGGGAGATGGCGTCCGGAAGCCGAGTCGGCGGGGCGTGCGAGCATGCGACAGCACACCCAGGAGCCTTGGCGCGGTCGCAGGGGACCGCACGGGCAGGGGTAGGCACACCTACGGCCGGGCCGCAGGGCCGGACAGGCGTGTGAGGCAGTCAGGCGAGCAGCAGGGCCACGGCCTCGTCCGGTTTCAGGTGCAGTTGGTCCATGCGGCGTTGGATGTTCTTCGTCTTGAGCAAGCGTAGGATCGAGATCGCGAGGTTGGCGAAGGTGGCCATCAGACGCGGCAGCGACTTCTTGCGGATGCGGCTGGCGTCCTCGCGCAGGGCGACGTCGCGCACGTAGTGGACGCGGTTTTCAATGCCCCAGTAGAGCCGGTTCAGCCGCAGCAGTCGCTCGGCCGTGGCCCGTTCCGGCGGCAGGCTGGTCAACAAGTAGACGGTCTCCGGCTTGCGCTGGCGGCCGTCCTTCTTGTAGGCGACCTCGCGCCGTACTTGGGCGACAAAGCGCACGCCGGGAAAGCTGATGTAGGACAGCTTCGGATCCAGTTCGTCCGAGACACGGATGCTGCGCACCTCGATGCGGCCGTGCTCGCAGTCGCGGGTGGTGTGCGGCTGCTGACAGTCCCAGTGGAAGGAGTCGCGCACCTCCTCAAGCACCTTGCCTTGGTTGCCTTTGACTGTGAACAGGTAGTCGAGCCCGAGGTCGAGCAGATGCTGCGCGGTGCCGCGCTGGGTGTGCAGCGCGTCGGCGATGATACAGCTGCCGGTGCCGGCCAGATCCCGCACCAGCTCGCGCAGCGCCGCCCCCTCGGCATCGTCCTTCTGCCCGCTGAAACCGAGCTGGCCGACCACCGTGCCCGAGTCCAGATCCAGCGCCGAGAGCTGCTGCTGGGCCGACTTGTCCAGCGGCTGGCCATCCGCGCCCAGATCCCGGTCATACGACCCGCGCAGCACCTTGCCGTCCAGTGCCACCGCCTGCAGCGGCTCTTCGCCATCGCCGCCATCGCCGCCATCGCCGCCATCGCCGCCATCGCCGCTATCGTCGCTATCGTCGCTATCGTCTTCATTCTCCAAGGCTTGCTCGGCCGTCCAAGCTGCCATCAGACGCTCTACCTCGGCCTCGTCGGTGCGCTGCAGGATGTAGTGCCAGCTGCTGATGCCGGGCGCTTCGTAGCGCCCGGTCTGCGGGCGCAGCCGCGAGCCGATCAACGCCAGGGTCTGTTGGCTCAGCGCCCGGCCGAAGTCGCTCAGCTGGGTCAGCGTCTGGCAGCCCGCCAGCCGCGAGCCGATCAGGATCGTCAGCGCGGTCTGCATCGGGTAGCGCAGCCCGTAGCAGCTGCGCGTGTCGGGCACTTGGGCGAGGAAGGCGCGCAGGGAGCGCCATTGGGCTGGCTTGAGCATAATCTTGGGACGCTGCCGGCGCCAGGCCGGCTGCGGCGTCGCAGCCGCGAGCTGTTGCCGCGCCGTGCGCCGTAACGGGTACACGAACACGCGCTTGGGCTGGCCGTGGCTGACATAGCCGATGCGACCGCCGCGCTGGCGGCCGAAGCCTGCGGTGCGCCCGACCTCGATCCAGTTGGTGGCCCGGTAGCAGGTGCCGACGAAGCGGCTCGGGTCCACGAACGACTCGGCCAGCAGCAGTTCGTGACCATGCCGGGCGAGCCAGTCGGCGCGCAGCCGGCGCAGGCTCAGGCCGAGCACGCGCGAGGCCAGATGGGGCACGCTGCCGGCCTCGCAGAGCAGCAAAAAACGGCTCTGATTGGCGACTAGGAACAGACGCTGGCGCCGTTGCAAGCTGGTCCAGCCGATCCAGCGGTCGCGCGCGGCGCAGTGCAAGGCGGCGGCATGCCAGCCGACCAGTGCCAGCCAGCGCTCGCCGAGCACGGCGACATGCCGCAGGCGATTGCCGCACAAGTTCCGGAAGCCGAGGTAGTGCCGCTGCCGCATCAACTCGTTCCAGCGCGACTCCTCGTCGGGCCGGACTGGACGGACCCGGACCTCGCCTAACGGGATGTGCTGCGGTCCCACTCTGCGAGTTATCGCACAACCACCGCGCGTTTGTCCAGCCCCTCTCCTAACTCCTTATGCAATCCGCCCCTCGCTATCTGACATTGAAAAGCCCTGCGCTCGGCGTGGCATTGGCAGCGCTGCAACGCAGCGGATGCTAAGGAGTCAGAACCGGTTGATCACCTTCCCGATGGGCCAGCGCTTCACTGCTCGCGGCAACACTACCGATCGCACTTGCCCAACCTGTGTATACTCTCGCCAGCAATATCTAGGCGACAGAATGCCAGACGAGACACAACCCACGACACCGCAAGCGCCGCCGCCGGACCGGCTGCAACGCATGGCAAACATCATCGGCGCCCTGATTCCCGATGCGATGACGATGGCCATCCTGCTGATGGTCGTCCTCGGCATCGGCGCACTCCTGAACGGCGACCCGTTCCTAAAGGTCATGGATGCGTACTACCTAGGCCTGTGGATGCTGCTTCCGTTCACGATGCAGATGACCCTGATCCTCGTGCTGGGTTCCGCTCTAGCTTCGACCCGCTTCTTTCGACGCATGATCCTGACACTGTCCAAGCTTCCCGGGAGCGAGGGGCAGACGATCGCCCTCTCGATGATCACCACCTGCTGCCTGGCGTACTGTTTCTGGGGGCTGAGCTTGGCATTGGCGCCGCTAGTGGCGGTCAGCTATGCCCGCCAGTCCGAGCGCAAGGGCCATCCGGTCGACTTCCCGTTCCTGCTGTCCTGTAACGCTGCGGCCGGTGCGATCTGGCAGTTCGGACTGTCGGCCAGCGCACCCTTGCTGATGAACACGCCGGGGCACTTCCTTGAGGACGAGACCGGCCTGATGCCGCTGTCGACGACGATCTGGGCACCGGCCACGCTGATATACCTAGCGGTCTATCTGTCCTGCGTGTTCGTCCTGGCCCGCTTGCTGATGCCCAAGAAGGCTCGACCGATCTCCCTGTTCCCGGAATCCAGCAAGCTCGGCGACCAGACCCTCGATGCCGCAGCCAGGCCCGTAGACAAGGAACCTCGCTCTGATCGCTTTGCCGAGCGTCTCGAAGCCAGCAAGTGGCCCTGTTCCATCTTGACCGCGACGTTGTTCGGCTGGCTGCTCTACCACGTGTTCGTCAAGGACGGAGGATTGCAGCTCAACTCCCTGATTACGGCGCTGCTAGCGCTGGGTCTGCTGCTGCACGGCACGGTCTTGAGCTTTGCCCGGTCGTTGCCGCGCGCCGTATCGACGGCTTGGCCGGTGATCGTGCTTTACCACCTGTACGCGGGAGTGGCGGGACTGCTGGAGAACACATCAATAGGCACGGACTTCGCCAACTACCTCGCGTCGGTTTCCAACGAATACACGTTCCCGCTGTTGACGCTAGTATCTGCCGCCGTGGTCTCTGTGTTCGTCCCATCCAGCGGCGGCCAGTGGGTGATCCAAGGGTTCATCACAACCAAAGCCTCGGTCGCGGTCGGAGTCACCGCCCAGCGCGGCCTGCTGGCGCTCAGCGTCGGCGACCACGTGGGCAACTTGGTTTCGCCATTCTGGGCAGTCATCGCCGCTGGGATCGCACGCATGGATTTCCGCACGTACATTGGCTACAACTACGTGTGGGTCGTTCTGTGGGTTGGATTCGGAGCGGTTTGCTTCACGTTCCTGCCTGCCTAGATCCCGCTGGGGGAATGCGCCCTTCTGGTCGATATTTGCGTTTGTGCTAGGCTTGCGCAGAAATGGCGAAATCCAGAACTGGCAACCTCTCTCGGCGTGGATTCCTGGCTCAGGGAACGACTGCCGCAGCGGCAGGCACGGCAGCGGGCTTGAGCGGCTGTGCGGCACCCACTCAAGCCGGACTCTCTGGCGGCATCTGGGAGCGGCCGCCCGACCAGCGAGGCAAGGGCAACCGCCAGAATCTGATCTTCCTGAACACTGACACGTTCCGCGCGGACAACCTCCAGGCCTACGGAGGCAACGGCTTGGTCAAGTGCCCGCGTTTGGACAAGTTCGCCGAGGACTGCGTGGTCTTCGAAGACTGCTACCCGGAAGGCATGCCGACGATTCCCATCCGCCGCGTGCTGATGACCGGCCGGCGGATCGTTCCGTACCACTACTTTCACCAGCACGAACCCGTCCAGACCCCGGGCTGGCACGAGCTCTACTACGAAGACCAAACGGTCTCCGAGACACTGCTCGAGGCTGGCTACCACACGGCCTTCATCGCGGACATTCCGCACCTTCAGCGTCCCGGAAAGAACTTTCACCGCGGCTACAGCTACTACGAGTGGGCCCGCGGGCACGAGGTCGACTCCTACGAGCAGGCCCCGGCGGAGCTGTCCGACGACGACATCGTGCCGGAGCACTACCCGAGAGAGTATTGGGACCGCTGGCTGGAGCTGGATCCGGGTCGCCCGGACTTCATGCGGCAGTTCTTGGCCAACCGCAAGCGCTACGAGACCGAGTGCGAGGCCATCATTGAAGTCACGGCCAAGAGGGTCATCGAGTGGCTGCGCCGGAATCACGACAAGACGCCGTTTTTCCTGCACTTGGAGGCGTTCGATCCGCACGAGCCGTGGGATCCACCCAAGCGCTTCCTGGACGAGTACATGCCGGATGCCACGGGTCCAACTTGGTGGGAGCCTCCGTATTCCAACATCGAAGTGCCGCAATCTGGCATTGACCGGTTGCGGGCCAACTATGCCGGCGAGTCGATGTGCGTCGACTACTGGCTGGGAGAGATCCTGAACACCGTGGAGGAGTTAGGCCTGTTCGACAACTCGGTGGTCGTGTTCTTCTCCGATCACGGTGCGCTGCTGGGCGAGCAGGGCGAGTTCCTCAAGGGCCCGACGCGCATTCGCAGGCAAGTCACCCACAATCCGTTCTTGGTGCGCCTGCCCGGCAAGGAGAAGGCCGGGACGCGCGCCTCCGGCTTTGTCCATCACCCGGATGTGATGCCGACGCTGTTCAGTCTGCTGGAACTGGATCCGCCGCCGCGCGCGACCGGCAAGAACCTCTGGGGCTTGGTCAACGGAGAGGCAAGCCCGCATGACGGCTTGGTGCAAGAGTACGGCTGGATCGGCGCGATCCGCACCGCGGAATGGCAGTTCTCCAAGGTCGTCGACCGCGGCAGGCTCGGCTATGACTACGATTCTCAGCTCTACAATCGGGCCGACGATCCGGACGAGCTGACCAACGTGGCCGACCAGCACCCCGAGGTCGTGGCAGAACTAGGGGCCAAGATTGACAGCTACCTAGAGTCGGGGACCGAAATCACGAAGGGGCACTTCCACGCCAAGGAAGACTTCTCTCCACGGCCCCGGTCGTAACTGCGACAGTCTGCACCGCGCCTTAGCTCACAAGAGGAGAGTGCGCATGCTGCGACAACAAGCAAGTGATTTTCACCCCGAGGTCTTGCGTCTATTCGACGCCTATGTGCATGGCGGCATAAGTCGCCGTGCCTTTATTGACAAGGCTGGCCCGTTCACAGCCGGCACCAGCGCGGCCGCGGTCTTGGCCAGCCTGAGTCCGAACTATGCCTTGGCCCAGCAGGTGCCGGAAGACGATGCCAGCATCCGGACGGAGCGCGTGACATACGACTCTCCGCAAGGCCACGGCTCGATTGGGGCCTACTTGGTGCGTCCGAGTTCGGCGCAGGGAAAGCTCCCCGGCGTTGTGGTCGTCCACGAGAACCGAGGCCTCAATCCTTATATCGAAGATGTCGCGCGCCGCTTGGGGTCCGCCGGATATCTCGCCCTTGCGCCCGACGGCCTGACGCCGAAGGGCGGTTACCCCGGAAACGACGATGACGGGCGCAGGTTGCAGGCCGAGCTGGACCGCGACAAGTTGGTGGAGGACTTCGCCGCCGCGGTGGAGCATTTGCGGGGACATGCTGATTGCACCGGAAAGGTGGGCATTGTCGGATTCTGCTTCGGCGGATTCGTGGTCAACGCCATCGCGGTTCGCAACCCCAATCTTGCCGCTGGCGTGTCATTCTACGGCCGCCAACCGCCTTCCGAAGCTGTCTCCAAGATCGCCGCGCCGCTGATGCTGCACTACGGCGAACTTGACCGCCGGATCAACCAAGGTTGGCCGGACTTCGAAAGTGCGCTGAAGGCCAACGGCAAGACCTACGAAGCGCACATGTACGCAGCCGCGAACCACGGTTTTCACAACGACACGACACCGCGCTTCGACGAGGAAGCCGCCAAGCTGGCCTGGCAGCGCTCGCTGGACTTCTTCGCCAAGCACCTGCGCTAGGCCGCGCAGGGTGCGAACGTCTGTTCGAGCTTCGGAGCAGGATGGAACCGGACATCCGCTGTTCGGCACCTATAAGTGTGGGTTGCAGACACACTTCCCGACATGATCAGCAGCAGGCGATTGCCTTGCTCTCAGTCATGGCTGGAGACCGGAGCAAGTGCGGCTCGATTCCGCAAGCGGAAGAACGCCGAAGCGTTCGGCTGGTGCAGCGGAGCGGCTCGCGCGGTTAGGTCGAGAGCAGTTCCTTGATCACCTGGCCGCCGGTCTGGGACAGCTGCTTGAAGCGGCCGCCGTGGAAGTAGGTCAGCTTGTTGTCATCCAGACCGAGCAAATGCAACAGGGTGACATGCAGATCCTTGATCGGATGTACCACCTCCACTGCAGTGTTGCCGATCTCATCGGTCGCGCCGACCACATGGCCAGCCTTCACTCCGCCCCCGGCAAAGAACATCGACTGCGCGTGCGCATTGTGGTCGCGGCCGATCGCGACGCCACCTCCGCGATGATGATTGTCGGGGCTCCGGCCGAACTCCCCGAGCCACACCACAAGCGTCTCGTCGAGCAGGCCCCTCTGCTTGAGATCCTTGATCAGCGCGGTGACGGGCTTGTCAATGCTGTAAATGCGCGCTTTGTGCGAACGTTCCAAGTAATCGTGCGAATCCCAGCCGCCCGAGAAGACCTGCACGAAGCGCACGCCTTTCTCGACCAATCGTCGCGCTAGCAGGCAGCGCCGGCCGAACGGCCCCGTCTCCGAATCGTCCAACCCGTACATCTCCCTGACCGATTCCGGCTCGCCATCGAGGTCGATGATGCCCGGCACCTCGACCTGCATGCGGTACGCAAGCTCGTAATTGGCCATGCGGGCCGCAAGCTCGTCATGATTCGGATGCTTGGCTTGGTGCGACTGGTTCAGGTCGGCGAGCAGGTCGAGGTTCTTGCGCTGGTGCTCCCGGGTCTTCCACGCTTGGGGATGGATGTCCAGGATCGGCGATCCCTCCGCTCGCAACGGGGTGCCTTGGAAGTAAGCGGGCAGGAATCCGTTCGTCCAGTTGCCCGATCCGCCCTGCGGGAAACCGGCCTCGGCCAAGACGATGTAGCCCGGAAGGTTCTGGTTCTCGCTGCCCAGCCCGTAGGTGACCCACGAGCCAACGCCTGGGTCCCCGCCGAACTTGTTGCCTGTATTGATGTGGTACAGCGCCGTTGGGTGGTCCACTGATTCGGACTGGCAGCCGCGATAGAAGCACAGCTCGTCCGCGACCTCCGGCAGATGCACGAAGTGCTCGCACATGTCCATGCCAGCCTGGCCGACCTTGCGGGACTTGTACGGGCTCTGCACGTAGTAGCGCACGCCCGAGGACATCGGAGAGAACTCTTCGCCAGCCCTTTCGAACTGTTGCATGTGCAGCTGTTCGAGCTTCGGCTTTGGATCGAACGTGTCGATGTGGCTCGGCCCGCCTTCCATCACCAAGAAGATGCACGCCTTGGCCTTGGCCGCATGATGCGGCTGCTTGACCGCCAGCGGCCCGGCCGCTTCCTTGGCCAGCAAATCGCTGAACGCTACGCTGCCCAAGCTTGCACCCAGCGAATAGAGGAAACTGCGGCGGGTGCTCGGCGCTGCCACGAGGTCTTGGCGGGTCATGTCGGCTCCTCCCTCTTGCGCATCGTGCCGTCAGTACACGTAGATGAACTCGTTGGAGTTGAACAGGGCCAGGCACACATCCGCGAGCGCACGTGTCTCTGCGTCGACATCCCAAGGCTTCACGTGTGGAACGTAGTCCTCGTAAACGTCCAGCTTTTCCTTGTAGTGCAACGCCAGGCCCGACATCTCCTCGACCACCGTGCGATCCAACTCGCGAGCCGGAGCGATCAGTTCCGGTTGGTGCTGTTCGTGGTAGGCCGCCATCTCTTTGACATGCGCGGAACTCTTGGCAATCTCGTCATCGGTAGCCGGGCGTCCGAGCGCGAGTTCGAAGGCACGGCGCAGCTGCCCCTGGACAGAATCTTCTTCCCTCTGCAGCCGCAGTGCCATGGCAATCGAGCGGTCGACCGAGTTGTCGCTGTTCATCAGCGTGAAGGCTTGCGGCGTCACCGTCGAACTGTCGCGCCGCTCGCAAGACAGGTCGTAGCTGGGCTGGTTGAACACCTCGAACAGCGGAGCGGTTTGCATCCGCATGCGGTACGTGTAGAGCGAGCGCCGGTTGCGCTGTTCCAGCGTCCGCGAGGGTTGGTAGGCAGGCGCGATGGTCACTTGATTCATGCGCGGCTGGGCTTGAAACTCTGCATTGGCCTCGGGGAACACCGGCAATCCGCCCACCTCGGGGTTGAGCTCGCCAGATACGGCCAGCATGGAATCGCGAAGCTCCTCGGCGGTCAGCCGCCGCGGCCTGAAGTAGCTGAGCAGGTCGTTGCTCGGGTCGCGCTGGGCAACCTCTTCTTGGTCGGCCGGCCGGTCGGCGCGCTGGTACGCTTCCGATGTCATCAGCAGGCGGTGCATCTGTTTCAGTGACCAGCCGTCTTGGGCGAATCTCCGCGCCAGCCAGTCGAGCAGTTCGGGGTGCGTGGGCTTCTTGCCCATCTTGCCGAGGTTGTTGGCGTTCTCGGCCAAGCCCCGCCCGAAATGGTATTGCCAGATGCGATTGACAATGGAGCGGGTGGAGAGGGGGTTCTCTGGGTTGGCGATCCAGCGCGCCAGCGCCAGGCGCCGCCCTGTCATCGTGCTGGGAACCTCGTAGCGCCTGCGGGATGGAGCGGGGTCGTAGCTGACAGGAACCGCGCTCAGCACGCCCGGCGTGACCCTGTCGCCCTTGGAATACACCGAGCCGCCGCTGAGGATGTACGACTCTGGCGGCAGACCGCGCATCTTCTCCGGCTCCGGCATGCGCAGCCGCTCGGAATTCTCGTGCTTGACCGGCCCTTCGTATACGCTGTGCGCCATTGGCTGGTAGCGCTCCAAACGCCGCTCCCAGATCTTGGCGTCGTTGCGGCGCACCTTGAAATAGCCCAGATCGTCGATAGTCAAGCCGATGTGGCGCGGCGGTTTCTCACCTTCGGGCTTGTCCTTGAGCTTCTCCCTGGGCTGGTACTCTATGCCGCGCTCGGCACACCAAGCGCGGGCCGCTCGCTCTTCCTTGGCTTCGATCTTGGCAACGTCCGCTTCGGCCTCGGCCAGGAGTCGCTCCAGCCGCGCTCTCTCCTGCTCGAAGTAGTTGCGGTTCTCGCTCTCGATGAACTCAACCGGCAGTTCGGCAAGTTGGGTCGTCTCGAACACTGCGTAGATGCGGTAGTAGTCGCGGGTGGGAATCGGATCGAACTTGTGGTCGTGGCACTTGGCGCAGCGCAACGGCAGGGACAGGAACGACTCTCCCACGCTGTTGGTGATGTCGTCGAGATAGAGCTGGCGGGAAGCTACCTTCTGCATCATGCCGGTGTGCTCCCAGGGCCCCGTGCGCAGGTAGCCGGTTGCAACGCGCATTTCGGGGCTGTCCGGATCGAGGATGTCGCCGGCTAGCTGCTCCAGCACGAAGCGGTCATAGGGCTTGTCGGAGTTCAGGGAGCGGACGACGTAATCGCGGTAGCGCCAAGCATTGGAGCGCTCCCAGTCGTTGGAATAGCCTGACGTGTCGGCATAGCGCACGACATCGAGCCAGTGCCGCCCCCATTGTTCGCCGTACTGCGGGCTCTCCAGCAAGCGATCGACCACCTTGCGCCAGGCCGTGGCCGAGTCGTCCCGGAGGAAGGCTTCGACTTGTTCTGGGGTGGGCGGCAGACCAGTCAGGTCAAAGGACGCCCGGCGAATCAGCATCCGCTTGTCGGCCCGGCCGGCGGGGGCCAAGTCGGCATCCGCCAGCTTGCGTTCGATAAATGCATCCACAGGGTGCTCGGCGCCAGTGCCCGGTGGCTCGGCTTGGCTCAATGGACGGAAGGCCCACAGGTCGTCTTCCTGGTAGCGCCGGTTGGTCCAGTCGTCCGACAATCCGCCGCTGGTCGGCACGATGACTCCCGCAGCGGTGCGGGCCTCGGCCAGATCGTCGTGCACGTACCTGCGCTCCGCCTCTGCATCGGGCCACGGAGCGCCGGCATCGATCCAATCGCGAATCTGCCACACCTGCTCCTGCGTCAGCCTGTCGCTGTCTTTGGGCGGCATCTGCAACTTCGGGTCTTTGCGCAGCACAGCCGAGTAGAGCAAGCTTGCCCCGGCGTTGCCGGGCGTCAACGCGGGCCTGGACGATGCGCCGCCGCGCAGCATGGCATCCCGGGAAGTCAGGTCCAAGCCGCCTAGGATCGCGTTCTGGTCCTGCCCGTGACAGACAAAGCAGCGCTCGGCCAGCAAGGGCTTGACTTGGACCGCGAACAGCCGTTCGGCTGCTTCGTCCGCCGCGTGGACGCTAGCAGCGCCAATTACCAACAGCGCGGCCACCGTACTGGCGAATCTGGGAGGGTTCACGTCGCGCACCGGTTGGATCGCGCTCCAATCCTAGCAGTGTTCCCATCCTGTCGGGGCTGAACGCGCCGCCAGCACTTTCTGGAACCGCTGGCCTGAAAGAGGATTCGCACCCATGAGAAAAATATGTCGGGCTGGTAAACTTGCGTGCAGGATGTACAGGTTCCTGACGGTTTGGCCGATGCGCCCAATACCGGCCTTGCTGGCATGCGCGGTCGCAGCCAGCGGCGCCGACACCGCGAGCACCGACCACTTTGAACGCTACGTGCGCCCGCTGCTGGCGGAACAGTGCTATGCCTGCCACAGCAGCGCGAGTCCAGTTTTGCAAGCGGACCTCAGAGTCGATTCCCGCGCATCGCTGCTCAAGGGAGGGAAGAGCGGACCCGCGATTGAACCCGGCAATCCCGATGGCAGCCGCCTGCTTCAGGTGCTGCGTAGCGACGAAGGCGTGCGCATGCCGCCGACAGGCAAGCTGGAAGAGGCCCAAATCGAGCACATCGCAACTTGGATCTCGATGGGCGCTCCGTTTCCCGAGCCGGCCGCGGGGGAGGCCTCTGTCGATGCAGCAGCGACCCACTGGGCGTTCGTCCCGCCGCGCAAGGGCGAGCCGCCCGTTTCCTCGACAGGCTGGGCCGAGACGTCCATTGACCGCTTTGTTGAAGCGCGCCTGGTCGATTCCGGACTGCATCCCTCGGCGGAGGCCGATCCCAGGACGTTGATCCGGCGTGTCTTCTTCGACTTGACGGGACTGCCGCCCACAGCCGAGCAGGCGGATGCGTTTGCGAGTTCCCCGACTCCCGAAGCGTACGAAGCCATGTTGGAATCACTGCTGGCCTCCGAGCGTTTCGGAGAGCGCTGGGCGCGTCACTGGCTGGACGTGGTTCGCTATTCGGACGAAGGATTTCAAGCCCGTCCGTTTGCAATCGCTTGGCCCTATCGCGACTGGGTCGTGGATGCCTTCAATGGCGATCTGCCGTATGACGAGTTCGTCCAGTACCAGCTGGCAGCGGACCTAGCTGCGTCCGACAAGCAGCACTTGGCTGCGATGGGGATGTTGACCTTGGGCATCAACCTGCCTCGGCCAACCGATGTGCCGGAGAACCTCGATGATCGAATCGATGTCGTCAGCCGGGGATTTCTCGGCCTCTCGGTGGCCTGCGCCCGCTGCCACGACCACAAGTTCGACCAGATCTCGCAGAAGGACTACTATTCGTTCTACAGCGTATTCTTAAACTCTCCAAACGTGCTTGAGCCCGTGGCGCTCGAACCGTTCGGCTCGGACCATCAGACAGAGTTCTTCCGAGAGAAGCTTGCCGAGCGCCGCAAGTGGCTTGACACCTACCGCGAGGAACGGCTGCAAGACCATGTTCGGGAATTCCGCCAGCCGAAGGAATTGGCTCGCTATCTCGAAGCGGCCTGGGCCTCTCGCGAGCAGGGCAACCGCGAAGTCGAGGCGCTCTCGAAGGAGAAAGACCTCAACCTATACGTGCTCAAGCGCTGGCGCGAGTATCTCAACGGGTTAGTGGGACCGTCCGTCCAAGCGTTTGCCGCGCTGGACACGCCCGGCGGGGCGACCGAACTGGCTCAACGGATCGTAGACGCTGACAGCGACTATCGCTGGCCCGACCCGGAACGCGAGGCTCTGCGGCTGGCACTAAGAGGCAACGGATCTCCGACTGACATCCCCATCGATGATTTCTGGTGGGTGCAGAACGAAGGCGATTCCAATGTCATGAAAGCCCTGAAGTGGCAATACGACGCCGTGATGCGGGATTGGAGCCATCGAGGCGGGCCTCGCCATGCCATGGTGACCAACGATGCGAGGGTTCTTCAGCCAACCTATGTCTTCGTGCGCGGCAACCAACACGACAAGGGCGATGAGGTCAAGGCAAAGTTCCTCTCCGCGTTGTCGGGACCGTCAGAATTCCGCTCGGGCAGCGGGCGGCTCGAACTGGCGCGCCTGATAGGCAGCGCCGAGAACCCGCTCGCTGCGAGAGTGTTCGTCAACCGCGTCTGGGGGCACCTGTTCGGCGAGGGCTTGGTGCGCACGCCCAGTGACTTCGGCAGGCGGGGGGATCCGCCGTCCCACCCCAAGCTGCTGGACTACCTCGCAACTGAATTCGCCGAGGACGGCTGGTCCACCAAGAATCTGATCCGCCGCATCGTCCTGTCCAAGGCCTATCGCCAGAGCAGTGACAGCAAGGCTGAAGGTGCTGCCGAGGATCCGTCCAACCGCTTGCTGTGGCGACAGAACCGCACGCGGCTCAGCTTCGAAGCATTGCGCGACACCATGCTCTCGGTAGCGGGCAAGTTGGACACCACGACGGGCGGGCCCCCGTTCGAACTCAGTGCCCAGCCGGCCTCTCCGCGCCGCACGATCTACGCGTACGTGTCGCGCGAAGAGCCGTCCGCGCTCATGCGTGCCTTCGACTTTTCCAATCCGGAGGAGCACACGCCCAGGCGTCAGTTGACGACCGTTCCGCAGCAGGCGCTGTTCTTGATGAACAGCTCGTTCTTGGCTGATCAGGCTCGCTCCGCGGCCGCCGCCTGCGGCGAGCCCGCAACATGCGTGGACGTGTTGCACCGCAAGATTCTTGGCCGCTCGCCAACGGACCAAGAGCGCCAAGAGGGTCAGGCATTCCTAGCCGGCTCGGATGGGGCGCAGGCCGGGGTGCGCCATCAACAGCCCGGTGTGTCAGCATGGCTGCACGGGACAGCGCAGCTTGACATGGACGCTGGTGCGATCAATCGGTTCAAGAACATGGGGCACATGGTCGGCGAGCGAGTGCAGCCGGCGCCGATGTACCCGGCGCCGGAGACGGGCCGTGCCAGCCTGACGCCGACTGGCGGACATCCAGGCGATGGCTTGGATAGCGCGGTAGTGAGGCGCTGGACAGCGCCCCGCACGCTCAATGTGACAATCGAGGGGACACTCGGTCACGTGCTGGGCTCTCAGGGGCGGCGGTTCAACTACTCAAACGGGATCCGCGGCTGGTTGGTTTCGTCCGAGCGGGGCGTGCTCGCGAGTTGGGTCGTGCGCGGATTCGAAGTCGAGACAGTCTTCAAGGCCTTGGATGTCGTCGAAGGCGAGCACCTCGATTTCGTGGTGGATTCGCTAGGAGATTACGAATCCGACTCCTTCCGGTGGTCGCCGCAAATCGAGGAAGTGCTGGCGGCGGAGCAGCGCGAGTCTGGAATGGCACCGCAATCTTGGAGCGCTGAAGAGGGCTTTCCGCGGCGCCACGAGCGGCCGCTCACGGCGACCGAGCGCTATGCGCAAGTGCTGATGATGACCAACGAGTTCGCCTTCCGGGATTGAATCGGGCGCAGCGTTTGTGCCCGCGCCTTGCTACGATCATCTTGGGCGATGTCCCATGCAGCGATGGCAGGATCAGATCGTCATATGTGCGCTCGCTGCCGTTTGCGGCTTGCTCGCAGGGATCCCAGCGGCGGCGCAGTCCCGCTCGGATAGCGAGGCTGCTCCCTTTCGGCAGACCATCGCGCAACACTGCCTGGCCTGCCATGGTTCGGCCACCAAGACGGCAGGTCTAGACCTTGAGAGGTTGTCCGCGGCCGCTGTCGCGCACGATACCGACGCGTGGGAAGGCGTTGTGCGCAAGCTGCGCGGCCGCCAAATGCCGCCGGTCGGCATGCCCAAGCCGGACGAAGCCGAATACCGGACGGCGCTTCAGTCGCTGACCTCCGAACTGGACAACCTCGCTTCCTCCAACCCCAATCCCGGGCGCACACCGACGTTCCGGCGCCTGAACCGCACCGAATACCGCAACGCAATCCGCGACTTGCTCGCGTTGCAAGTCAGCGTTGACGATCTCCTGCCTAGTGACGAAGCCAGCCACGGGTTTGACAACATCACCGTCAGCGACTTACCGCCCCTACTGTTGGAACGCTACGTCTCTGCGGCCGAGAAGATCTCGCGCCTGGCGGTGGGCCGCGTGGGGCGCCTCCCAGACGCTGTCACGATCCGGCTGCCGCCCGATCTCACCCAGGAACGGCACATACCCGGTCTGCCGCTGGGCACGCGGGGCGGTGCCTTGGTGCCGCACACGTTTCCCGTGGACGGAGAGTACGAGATCTCCGTGCGCTTGGCGCGCGACCGGAACGAAGACATCGAGGGCTTGAGCAGGCAACACCAGCTGGAATTGCTGGTGGACCGAGAGCGGCTGGCGCTGTTGGAGGTCAAGCCGCCGCCCAGGGGCGACGACCAGCGGAACGCAGATAGGCACCTCAGAGCGCGCCTCAATCTCAAGGCCGGGCCGCGTAAGATCGGCGCGACCTTCCTGAAGGACTCCTCGTTCCTAGTCGAGACCCAGCGCAAGCCATACCAGGCGCGTTTCAACTTCTACAGGCACCGCCGCGTCCAGCCCGCGATCTTCTCGATCACGATCACCGGGCCCTACGCCTCCAGCGGTCCGGGCGACACTCCCAGTCGCGAGCGGATCTTCGTCTGCCGCCCGGCATCGCCGGGCGAAGAGGACGCCTGCGCCGAAGAGATCATCCGCAACCTCGCGACCCAGGCGTATCGCCGCCCCGTCTCCGCCGATGAGATCCGGGGCCCGCTGGGGTTTTATCAACAGGCCCGAGCCAAAGCGGTCGGCCCGGAGGGCTTCGATGCAGCCATCGAGCATGCCCTTGCAGCGGTATTGGTGAGTCCCAACTTCCTGTTCCGCATCGAGCGCGACCCGCCGGGCATGGAATCCGGAGCCGCCTATCACATTTCTGACCTTGAACTGGCTTCCAGGCTCTCCTTCTTCCTTTGGAGCAGCTTGCCCGACGCCGCGTTGCGCGACAGCGCCGTCCAAGGCCGGTTGCGCGACCCTGCCGTGCTGCGAGGCCACGTGCGCCGCATGCTTGCGGATCCGCGGTCCGACTCCCTGATCGACAACTTCTCCGCTCAGTGGCTGCACCTCCGCAATCTTGCTTCCGTCCGGCCGGACATGCGCATCTTCCCGGACTTTGACGACAATCTGCGGCAGGCATTCCGCCGCGAGACCGAGCTGCTGCTGGACGATGTCATGCGACAGGATCGGAGCGTGCTCGACCTGTTGCGCTCCAAGCACACGTTCGTCAACGAGCGCTTGGCCAAGCATTACGGCATTCCACGCGTCTACGGCAGCCGCTTCCGACGGGTCGACCTCCCTCCCGACAGCGTCAGGGGAGGGCTGCTGCGCCACGGCAGCATCCTGACCGTGACTTCTTACGCGACCCGCACATCGCCCGTGATTCGCGGCAAGTGGATCTTGGAGAACATCCTTGGGATGCCGCCCCCGCCTCCGCCGGCAGACGTGCCGGAGCTGAAGGACACCACGATCTCCGGCAAGCTCTCGGTGCGGGAACGGCTGGCAGAGCACCGTGCCAACCCGGCATGCGCCAGCTGCCACAACCCGATGGACCCCCTGGGCTTCGCGCTGGAGAACTACGACGCGGTCGGTCGCTGGCGCACAGCCGATGGCGGCGAACCGATCGACCCTTCGGGAGAGCTTGCCGATGGCACACACGTCGCTGGCGTCAGCGATCTGGAGCAAGCACTGCTGGACCGCCCCGAGCTCTTCGCCAGCGCACTGGCCGAAAAACTGCTGACTTTCGCCTTGGGAAGGGGAGTCGAGCACCATGACGCGCCGGCGGTCCGAGAGATCGTGGGTGCAGCACGCGAGGACAATTTCCGCTTTTCTTCGCTTATCCTAGGGATAGCCTCGAGCACGCCGTTCCAGATGAGGAGGTCGCGATGATCGTTACCAAGAAGGCGCTTCCGCGCCGCACGTTCCTGCGGAACACCGGGGTAACGCTATCGCTGCCCCTCCTAGACGCGATGGTCCCGTCCTTAACGGCGTTGGACAAGACGCCGGCCAAGCCGGTGCGCCGGCTCGGTTTCGTCTATGTCCCGATGGGCAGCGACATCACCCGCTGGACGCCTCCCGGCGAGAGCGGCAAGCTGGGCGAGCTCTCGACCACGCTGTCTTCGCTGACTCCGGTGTCCGACCATCTCACGGTCCTTACGAACATGGAGTTGAAGAACTCCTACCCCGGCACTCATGCGACATCCAACGCGGGGTTCCTCAGCGCGGCGAAGGCGAAGTGGACAGAGAGCACGGACTATCACCTCGGCACGACGGTCGACCAGATCGCGGCCAAGCAAATCGGCCAGCAGACCCGCCTGCCCTCGCTGGAGATGGCCATGGACCTGATGTCGATGGTCGGGCAATGCGACAACGGATTCGCGTGCGTCTATCAGAACAACCTCTCGTGGTCCTCGCCGACCACCCCTTTGCCAGCTGAGGCCCATCCCCGGCTCGTGTTCGAGCGCCTTTTCGGAGAGGGCGGGACCTCCGAAGAGCGACGCGAGGCGCTGCGTCGCAAAGCCAGCCTGCTTGACTGGGTCCTGGACGACACGGCACGCTTGCAAGCCGAGCTTGGGTCGGAGGACCGGGCCAGGGTCGACCAATACCTAGACTCCATTCGCGAGGTCGAGCGCAGAATCCAGAAGGCCGAGGCCGAGACCGAGAACAGCGAGCTGCCCGATCTGGATCGGCCGGCGGGCGTGCCGGTCGCGTACTCCGACCACGCCAAGCTGATGTTCGACCTGCAGGTGCTCGCGATGCAGGCTGACATCACGCGGGTGATCACGTTCCAGCTTGCTCGCGAGACGAGCACGCGCACCTACCCGGAAGCGGGGGTGCCCGAGCCGCACCACCCGCTGACCCACCACGGCAACAACCCCGCGAAGATCGCCAAGGTGGCCAAGATCAACGCGTTTCACGTGTCGCTGTTCGCCGGCTTCCTCGAAAAGCTCAAGTCCACGCCCGACGGCAGCGGCTCGCTGCTGGACCACACGCTCTACTTGTACGGCAGCGGCATGGGGAATCCAAACGTGCACGACCACACCAACCTTCCGATCTTGGTGGCCGGAGGGGCGGCGGGCAGCATGCAGGGTGGGCGTCACATCAAGTACGACGAGCCGACGCCGCTGGCAAACCTCCACCTGACGCTGCTCGAGAAGGTCGGGATTCATCTCGACAGCTTCGGCGACAGCCGGGGAACGATCGACGAGCTCTTGCAGCCGCTCAGTATCTGAGCCAACGGGCGATGCGGTCACCGGAAGTGCGCGAGCTAGCGAAGCGGGTGAGCGGCCTTTTCGGAGGCCTGGCCTTGTTCGCAGCCTCATTGCCGGCCGCTAGTGCGCTACCTGCGCTTGCAAACGCGGCCGAGGCAGGACAGCAAGACACTGTTCGAGCCCTGTTGCAACAAGGGGCCGATCCGAACGCCGGTCAAGCCGACGGCATGACAGCGTTGCACTGGGCAGCGCATGGCAATGACATGGCAGTGGCGAGGCTGCTGCTCGAGGCCGGGGCAGAGGCGGGAGCTTCGAACCGCTACGGGATTACACCCCTGTTCCTAGCCTGCGAGAACGGCAACGCCGCCATGGCCACGTTGCTGCTGCAGTCTGGTGCAGATCCGAAAGTGACATTGCGCGGGGGCGAAACGGTGCTGATGACCGCTGCGCGGACGGGCGACGTCGATACCGTCAAGGCATTGCTCGCTCATGGTGCCGAAGTCGGGATCCGCGAGGACATCAGCGGGCAGTCCGCGCTGATGTGGGCCGCGGCCGAGGGCCATGCGGAGGTTGTCCAGAAACTCCTGGACAAGGGCGCCGACATCGACCTGCGACTGGCATCGGGCTTCACGCCGCTGCTGTTCGCCGTGCGCGAGGGGCACGTCGAAGTCACCCGGGTCTTGTTGGACGCCGGTGCTGACCCCAACGACATGATCCGCCCTCCTGCAGACGAGCCCAGCCGAGCGCGCGGATACCACGGAGCTCCGCCGTACGGTGCGACTGCATTGCTGCTCGCTGTTGAGAACGCGCATTACGACCTCGCCGCCAAGCTCGTGGAAGCCGGAGCAGACCCGAATGCCGCCGTGACGGGATATACCGCGCTCCATGCGATCGCCAGGGTTCGGAAGCCCGGCCACGGTGACAACGACCCTCCTCCGCAGGGCTCAGGGAAGATGACCAGCCTTCAGTTCGTGGAATGGATGGCCAAGCACGGCGCGGACTTGAACCGGAAGATGACCAAACACGTGAACCTTGGCAACACCCGGCTTAGCAAACGTGGCGCAACTCCGTTCTTTCTCGCGGCCCAGAGCGCTGACGCAGAACTGTTGCGGACGCTAGCGAGGCTCGGTGTAGACACCACCATCGGGAACGACGATGGAAGCACTCCGTTGATGGCCGCTGCTGGGCTGGGCACGCGCTCTCCTGGCGAAGACGCCGGAACCGAGCCCGAGGTCTTGGAAGCCTTGGAGGTCTTGCTAGAGCTTGGCGCGGACATCAACGCCGTCGATGCCAATGGTGAAACCGTGATGCATGGGGCAGCCTACAAGAACCTACCCCAGGTAGTCGCGTTCCTCGATGCCAAGGGCGCGGATATCGAGAGATGGAATCGCGAGAACCGCTTTGGGTGGACACCGCTGACGATCGCGATCGGCTACAGGTTCGGAAACTTCAAGCCGTCCGCCGTCACGATCGAGGCTCTCCATGAGGTGATGCTCGCTCGGGGCGTGGTGCCGCCCGAAGAGGTCAAAGGGACTACGCAACAGATCTATTGAGCGGCTTTGCCGATCCAGGGAATTTGCAGAATTCGGAGGCATTGCCTCTCAGTTGACTGGTTGTGCGGCTAGAATTGGGAATTACAGTGCGCCAGGGTAAGCCCTGGCGCACTGTAATCCCCCTAGAATTGGTGCAGGAAGCTTGGCGCTTCGACCTGCCCGACGGGTGTGAAGAAAGATGAAGATGCGATCTGGTCCGACAAGGCGTGAGATTTTGCGCGATGCCACGATGGGCATGGGGTGGAGCGCGATGGGTGCCATGCTCGCATCCGAGCGTGCTGCTGCGAGTTACGACCCTACCGACCCGTTGGCCCCGAAGGCGCCTCCGCAGGCTGCGAAGGCGAAACGCGTCATCCATATCTTTATGAACGGCGGGCCCTCGCAGGTCGACACGTTCGACCCCAAGCCCGCGCTGAAGAAGTACGGCGGCCAGTCGCTTCCCATCCATCTCCGGACAGAGCGACGAACCGGTGCCGCGTTCCCTTCGCCCTTCCAGTTCGACCGCTACGGCCAGAGCGGCATTCAAGTCAGCGAGATCTTCCCGCAAGTGGCGGCGCACGCGGACGATCTGTGCGTGATCAATTCGATGCACACCGAGGTCCCCAATCACGGGCCTTCGCTGATGATGATGAACACGGGCACGACACAGCAGTCTCGCCCGAGTTTCGGATCGTGGCTGACGTATGGCTTGGGGAGCGAGAACCGCAACCTCCCCGGATTTGTCGTGCTATGCCCGGGGGGCTACCCGATCTGGGGAGCCAAGAACTGGCGCGCGGCATTCCTGCCCGGGGCCTACCAAGGCACGCACATTGACACCAAGTACACCACGCCCGACAAACTGATCGCCAACGTCAGAAGCCCGTTCGCATCGCAGGATGCCCAACGGCAGCAGTTGGACCTGCTGGCCAAGCTCAATGCGTCTCATGCCCGTGAGCGCGAGGCCGACGCCTTGCTCGAAGCAAGAACGCAATCCTTCGAGCTCGCCTTCCGCATGCAGATGGAGGCTGCGGATGTCTTCGATATCGGCAAGGAGAGCAATGCCACCCGCGAACTGTATGGGGACACCCTGCACGGGAGGCAGATGCTGATCGCCCGGCAATTGCTGGAGAAGGGCGTCCGGTTCGTCCAGGTCTGGCACGGGGCGGGGCAGCCTTGGGATTCCCACGCCGAGATCGAGTCGAACCATCGCAAGCTGGCGGGGGAGTGCGATCAGCCGATCGCGGCGCTGCTTACCGACCTCAAGCAGCGCGGCATGTTGGATGACACCCTCGTGATCTGGGGTGGCGAGTTCGGGCGCACGCCAGTCGTAGAGCTAAGCGCGTTCGGCTCGAATCACGGCAAGAACGGCCGTGACCACAATTCTTACGGCTTTTCCATGTGGCTCGCCGGCGGCGGCGTCAAGCGCGGCTATGTCCATGGAGCGACCGACGAATTCGGATTCCGCGCGGAGCAGGACAAGGTCCACGTCCATGACTTGCACGCCACGCTGCTGCACTTGCTCGGCTTCGACCACGAGCGCTTCACGTTCCGCTACGCCGGGCGAGATTTCCGCCTGACGGATGTGCATGGCCAAGTCGTGAACGACCTGATTGCCTAACTGCCTTAGCGGCGCCGCCGACGGCGTCGCGCTGGGGCTGAACGCTTGCGCCGGTTTGACGCCTTACGTGTCGGCGAGTCGGCCGCGCCCTTCGCGGCGGGGCTCGGCAAGGGATGGCGGACGTTCCTGGTCGAAGCGAGCGCTTCGCGACACGCAACGACTTCCTCGGCTACCGCGTCGAGCAACTCACTGGCCTCTGCTGGCACACTTGGCTTGCGGCCCAATTCCCGCTCGAGCGAAAGCCGCAGAAGGACCAGCAGTTGCGACGACGGCGACTCTTCGATGAGTTGCAGCACTCGCTCCGAAGCCAAGCTTGCCGTCAGGCCAGCAAGAATGCGGATCGCTTGCAGCGTGGTTGACTCGAACCGCGGGAGCAAACCCAGCGCGTGCGTGACATCGCGCTCGACCAAGCGTTGGTCGTACGTTTGGTCATACTGGTCTAGGTTCAGACGCCCCATTGCACGGATCCAGTGCGCCTCGATCCGAGCCCGAGCTAGCGAGGCGGGTGCCCGTTTCAGCATTCTCGTAGAGAATTTGACTGCTTCAGCTGGCTGCCTGGTACTCAAAGCAACCTCAGCCTGCTTGTAGAGTTCAGTGGCTTCCAGGATCATTGGCAGGTCGCGCTCCGACCAAGGCTGGATTTGCTCGCCCTCCGTCGTGCCTGGGTTGGGGTGAATTAGCAGCGTTACCCGTAGCAGGGTCGCGTTCATGCCTTCCCGGGCTTCCGCCATGAGGGAATCCTCGTCGGGCACCTCCAGCGCGCCCGCAATGCGGTCCACCTCGTTAAATGCCCGGAATGCCTCGCCCGCGCGGCCCGTTTCGTCCGCCAACGTGGCCTTTAGCAGCATCGTGCGCAGGGGCAGCGCACTTTGCACCCCTTGGTCCTCGTCGGCGAGGCACTCCAAGGCTCGGTCGACGACACGCACCGCCTCTTCGGCGCGGTCTTCGTTACGAAATGCCAGGCTCTTGTCTAGCAGGGTTCGGACGGCCCAGTAGCGCAGTTCATCGGTTCCGCTTCCGGCCAGTCGTTCCGTGGCCGAGTCTAGGGCTTCCCGTGCTGCGTCATCGCCGGCGGTGCCGAGCAGAGCGACGCCCTTTTCGACCAATCCCTTAGTCACTAACCCCTCGATGATTGCGCCCTGGTCCGAGCCGAAGCTCGCTAGCACCGCTTGGAATCTCTCGTCCGCGTCGCCACCGTACGCAATACGCTGCCCAATCTGCCATTTGAGATTCTCAGCGATGCCTTCCAGGCCTAGGGAATGAGGAATCGAACTCTCTGCACAAATCTTCAGCAATTCATCGCAAGCTGCTGTGGCTGCCTCGAACTGGCCGACACGAGTCCGCGACAGAGCGTTGGCACACAGGGCCAAGGCGGCCTGCCAGGACTCGTCTGTTGACGATTGCGCTCCTGAACTGGACAGCAGTTCCTCGTGTGCCGAGACGGCCCCCTGATCGGGCTCGATTCCAAGCGCCTCTGCAAGTGAGAAGTCACTAGCGGAGGCCTCGGTGGTTGTTGGCGGCCTCGCAGCAACGAGCCGGTCATCTCGGGATTCGTACGAGCTGGCAGGCTGTGGGATCCCAAGAAACAAGCGCCATTCGTCTGCATCCATAGACTGGCATCGCCTGGGGGCAATCGCTGGGACAATCTCCAAAGGTCTAGGCTAGCGAGGCTGAGCCTCAGACCGACGAGACTCGGTTCGAAGCTGCGTGGTCATACTCGGGATGGAGTGCGGGTTCCGGACGCTGCTCCGCTCTGCGGCCGGAGCCGCCGTATGGTCGCCTAGGCGACAGTGCCCGTATCATGACGGTTCTGTGGGGAGCCCATCGCCCCGAACCCGCGCCATGACTGTAGCACGCAACGTCGCCGAAGCCATCTCCGAACACGTCACCCTGGAGGTCGAATGCTGCGACCGCCTCTACCTCAATGTCTACCAGCCGCTGCTGCAGACCCCGGGCGGGGCGGCCTGGTTCTTCCGCCAAGTGCGCGGCTGCCCGGTGCCCTCCCCGGCCCTGATGGCCCCGATGACGCGCAGCTTCGTAGCCGCCATCGAGGCCTTCGCCCGCGAGGGCAACATCGACTTGATCCGCTTCGAGAGAGGCGAGCGCAAGGACGAGCGCACCCAGGCCTACCTGCGGCAATGGCGCGGCGGCGAGGGCGTGCTGTACATCGGCAAGGCGCAGGAGAAGGCGCGCGTGCTGCGCACCCAGGCCGAGACCGATCCGGCCACGGGCCGCCGCTCGCCCGAGCTGGCCTTCTCCACGGCCCTGCCCAACGCCTACTACTTCTACGCCGTCGATGACGACTTCGGCCCCTTCTTCCTCAAGTTCTGCTCCTATTTCCCGTACAACGCCAAGCTCTGCATCAACGGCCACGAGTACGTCAAGCGCCAGCTGGCCAAGCAGGGCATTGCCTTCGAAGCGCTCGACAACGGCATCCTCAGCTGCGACGACCCGCAGCGGCTGGCGCAGATCTGCCGCCAGCTCAGCGCCGCCAAGATCGACGCCTTGGCACGCAAGTGGCTGGCGCGGCTGCCGCATCCGTTCACGGCCGCAGACCGCGCCGCGGGGCTGCGCTACCAACTCTCCATCCTGCAGGCGGAGTTCTCGCTCACGCAGGTCTTCGACCGGCCGCAGCAGGGGCGCATGTTCTTCGAGCAGGTCATCCGCGAGAACCTTGACATCGGCCGGCCCGACCATGTCCAGCTGGTGTTCCAGCGCCGGGTCAGCAAGCGCACGCCGTCACGCTTCCGCACGCGCGTGATCACCGCCGGGGTGGATCCATCGCTGCACTTCGACTACAAGAAGACCCGCATCAAGCAATACTTCAAAGAGGGGCGCGCGCTGCGCACCGAAACCACGATCAACGACAGCTACGACTTCGGAGTCGGGCGTCGGCTGGGCAACCTCGAGAGTCTGCAAAAGATCGGCTTCCAAGCCAACCGACGCCTGCTGTGCGTCGAACGCCTCAGCCACGACTGCACGCTGGGAGCCGAGCGCTTCGAGCAACTCCAAGCGGCGGCACGGATCGCGGGGCAGCGGGCAGCGTCGCTGCGCTTCGGGGACCGCCGCGTGCAGGCCCTGCTGGCGTCCTTGGCGGCCTTCCGGCTGCTGCCGCACGGTTTCACCCACCGGCAGTTGCGCGAGCGGGTCGCGCCCCTGCTGGGCAGCAGCGCGGAGGCGTGGGGAGCGGGTCGCATGACCTACGACCTGCGGCGTCTGCGCTTGCGCGGGCTGATCGAACGCATCCCCCACACGCGCCGCTACCGCGTGACCGAGCAGGGCCTGCGCACAGCGCTGTGCTTCCAGCGCACCTACGCCCGCGTGCTGCGCCCGTCCCTGTCGGTGGTGTTCGACACCGGCGCTTCCGACCCCACGCCCCTGCAGAAGGCCGTGCAGCGCTTCGACCGCGAGATCGACCGCCTCTGGGAGGGCCAGCCGATCGCCGCGTGAACTTGACTCATCCGTAAACGCTACGCTTAGACAAGGAATCTAGCGCGAACTGCCCAAAGACTGTGCGGCGCAGCCGGGCGGTCTACTCCAGGCGCAGCTCAGCCGCTATTCCAGACGGCTCACCCAGTTTCGGCGCACTCGATTTGGATCCGTGCGACCCATGCGATGGACGGTTTGGCGGTGTGTCTGCCGGAATGACCAGACGATGGGTGCAAGCAGGAGTAAATGTCCAATGCCACGGGGGGCCACTTAATCGTAGCCCCATTATTCGCCCAACGAGCGCCAGCTGCGCCATGCGCTACGCTGCAATGCATCCATGCAGATGCACTGGCTGACCGCTGCGTCGAAACTGCGGGGCCAATTCTGTTCGATCACGAGGACACCAGGGGTGCCACTTGGTAGCTCAAGCTAGAATGAGAACAAGCGCGGTGCCCGAATCTGAGGCGATACGCGGCACCAATTCTAGGGGGACGCATTGCAAAGATTCCGTCGCAAAGACCTCAAGCGTGACCGGTTTGTCGAAGAAGTCGGCGAACGGGTCGAGTACTTCTCGGCGCACCGCAAGCAGTTTGTTGGAGGCGGCATAGCCGTCCTGGTTCTGCTCGTTGGAGGCGTGGGGTACGGCGGCTACGCGCGCCAACGGGGGATCGCCTCCCAAGCCGCGCTGCTGAAGGCCACTACCTTGTACGGCGGGGTCGTGACCACCGAGAGCGTTCCCGGAGTCACAACGTTCGCTACCGAGACCGAGCGGGTCGAAGAGGTCACCCGCGCCCTGGACAAGGTCACCTTGGACTACGCCGGCACGGCGGCGGCGACCGGGGCGGCGTACTATTCCGGGCTGTTGGATCGCGAACAGGGCAACACGACCGAGGCCAAGGCGCATTTTGAAACAGCGGTGCGCGGCAAGGGCAGCGAGTACCCTGCGCTGGCCAGGCTAGCCCTGGGCGGAATGCTCTTGACCGAGGGCGATTTCGAAGCGGCCAGGGAGCATTTCCAAGCGATCGTCGACAATCCCACGCGGGCGGTACCTAAGGACCGCGCCTCCATCGAGGTCGCGCGGACGCTGGTGCATAGCGACCCGCAGCGGGCCCGAGACATGCTCTCCGAGATTCAGGCTGCGAACAGTCCCGCCAGCCCTCTGGCAGCGGATCTGATGGAAACACTGGGCGAGGGAAGCTGACCTCGCGGAGCGCGATGCTTTCCCGACTCCGGTTCCCGGAAGAGCAGTCGCTGTTGCGCAAGCACGCAGAGCCCCCGGACCCCGATTCCTATCGCGGGCTGTACCAGCACGACCGCGACCGCGTGATCCATTCGCGGGCGTTCAGGCGCCTGGCCGGTAAGACGCAGGTCGCGACCCTGCCGAACTCTAACCATAGCCGGACCCGGCTGACACACACCATCGAGGTCTCCCAAGTTGCGCGCACGGTCGCAACGGCGCTCGAACTGAATGTGGAATTGGTCGAGGTGCTTGCTCTGGCCCACGATCTCGGCCATCCGGCCTTCGGCCATGCCGGGGAGTCGGCTCTGGACGAGCAGATGCGCCTCAAGGGCTCGTCTTTTGACCACAACTTTCACGCCCTGCGCATCGTGGAGCACTTCGAGCGCCGCTATGCGGCGTTTCGCGGTCTGAACCTCACGTTCGAAGTGCGCGAAGGCTTGCTCAAGCACTCGCGCGAACTGGACCCCGCAGAACCATCGCATCAGGAGTACTTGCCCCATCTGCGCCCCACCCTCGAGGCACAGCTAGTCGATGGCGCCGACGAGATCGCCTACTTGAGCGCGGACTTGGAGGATGCCGTCGCGGACAAGTTCCTGACCGTCTCCGACATCTGCTCGGCAGTGCCCGCGTTCGGAGACCTGCACGCCGACGTACAGGCGAAGTATCCCAGCGCACCGGAACGGCGCGTCCTCAACGAATCCCAGCGTCGGCTGATGGCGAGGTTCGTGCGGGGCTTGATTGAGGGCACCCGGGCCGCTGCGGAGGCGGCGGGTATCGACAGTTGGCACGACGTCCGTCACATGCATTCGCGCATCGCGATCCCAACCGAGGAAACTGCTTCTACCATGCGGCAGTTGCGTGCCGTGTTGTCCAGAACCTACTACCGAGACAGTGCACGGATCAGCCAGGAGCGCGGGTACTCCAGCCGACTCAAAGCGCTGTTCCAGCACTATCTGAAGCACCCGGAAGCGCTGCCAAGCAGCTACGTGGAGCAACTCGCCAGCGAACCCTTGCACCAACTTGTGTGCGACTACATCGCTGGCATGACCGACGAGTTCCTAATCAAGTGCCACCATCAGCACCTCGGAGGCGAGGAGCATGAAGCGCTCAGGCAAGCGCGGGGCTAGGTTCCGCGGCGGGCGGATCGCCCAAGTGTTGCTGCTGGTGTTCTTCGGCTTGGTGCCGCTGGTGCCGATGCCCGTAGTGGACTGTCCATGTGACCACGCCAAGGCAGGGAGCATGGAGAGCCGCGTTTGCAGTCTTTGCGGCACGGCCGAGCGGGCGACGGACGAAGTGTATTTCCTCAAAGACATCAATCCTCGCAAGCCGAATCGCTATCTGGCCCTGCCGAAGGCACATGTGGCGGGATACCAATCAACCGCGGATCTCAGCCCGCAACTGCGCGCTGAGCTTTGGCGAAAAGCGGTGGCCCGCGGGGAAGAGCTATATCCAGGCCGGTGGGGGCTAGCGCAAAACAGTCATTTCTTCCGCACCCAGTGTCACGCCCACATACACATCGGCCCTCTCAGCCCCGAAGTGGAGGATATTGACGGGACGCTCGTCGACAGGGTTGAGGAAATTCCAAACGTGGGCCCGGAGCGGGGGATTTGGCTACACCCGAAACAGGGCCGGTTGTGCGTCCATCTTGACCGCGACCTAGCCGAGATCGTATTGATCCGCTGAGCTGGGCGCGTGCTCGCCCTAGACGGCTTCCCAGCCGCCGGATTCCGCCGAGCGGAACACCGCGTCGATAATGCGCATGCCCCATACAGCGTTCTCGAGCGGAAATTCCAAGGGCTCTGCGTTGCGAATCGCTCGCGAGATGACCTCGCCCTGAGCGGTGTATTGGTCGGTCACCGGCAGCTCTTCGACCTTGACGCCCTTGTTGCCGAGGATGCTGCCATCGTCAACAAACACCCGGCAGGGGACATCCACGGGAGCATTGAACGGGATTTCGATTTCAATGCGTCCCTTGGTGCCCAGGATCTGCATGCGCTGATACGGCGTGATCTGGGTAGAACACGTGAACGTGGCGTGTCCGCCAGGGAACTCCAAGATCGCTGAGGTCAGCCTGTCGATGCCCCATTCGGGGTCCCGCTCGATCAGGCTCACCACCCGGCTCGGCTCGGCTTCGAAGAGAAAGCGCGCGCCGGTGATCGGATAACAGCCAATGTCATACAGGCCGCCGCCGCCAATGTCGGCGATGTTGCGGATGTTGTGGGGATCCCTGTTGTTGTAGCTGAAGAAGCCCTGGATCGAGCGCAGTTCTCCGATCTCGCCTGAGCGGACCAACTCGCGAGCCCGCAGCCACTGCGGGTGGTAGCGCACCATGAAGGCTTCTTGGACCAATACTCCGCCCGCGTCTCGGGCCTGGATCAGCTCGCCGGCCTCGCTCGCGGTCAGGGCCAGGGGTTTCTCGCACAGCACGTGCTTGCCGGCCCGCGCTGCTTGTGCCGATAGCGGCACGTGCAGATGGTTGGGCAGGGGATTGTAGACGGCCTCGATCTCGGGGTCGGCCAGCAGCTCTTCGTACGAGCCGTAGGCCTTGGGAATCCCTAGTGTGGCCGCCGCTTCGCGCGCCTTGTTCAAGTCTCGCGACGCGATCGCAACGATGTCGCAATTGTCGGCCCGTTGCATGGCCGGGATCACCTTTTGGGTGCCAATCCTGGCCGTGCTAAGGATTCCCCAGCGAACCGGCTTCACATCTGCACCTTCGGCACGGGCGGATTTGAGAGCAGCGGGCGCATGGACGCTACATGTACCCGCCAGCCTTGCCAGCGGCGTGCGGCGCAGCGGCTTCCATCTCGGTTCGAATCGACCGGAACCCGTTGAGCAGCACCGACATGTCGGTGCCGCAAACCAAGAATCGCGCCCCGTGATTCCGGGCGCGTTGGAGCATCTTGGTGTTGCCGAAGTGGACGCCCGGAGCGACTCCGACTTCATTGCAGGCCTTGACCATTCGGTCAAAGGCCGACCAGAACTTGGGATGCTCGAATTCTCCCGGAATCCCCAACGACACGGAGAGGTCGAACGGCCCGACCATCGTGGCGTCCACCCCGTCTACCGCCACCATTTCCTCGATGTTGTCCACGCACGACTGCGTCTCCATCTGAATGATGACCATGGACTCGCGGTTGGCCGATTCCATCTCGGCCGCGGCCCCCTTGAAGTCTAGGTCCGTCACGATGCTGCGCAGGCCGTAGCCGCGTCGCCCGTGGGGCGGGAACTTCATCGCACCGACGATCTTGCGGACCTCCTCCACGGACTCGGTGCGCGGGTTGATAATCCCCATCGCTCCGACGTCCAGCATGCGGGCTAGGAAGAAGTACTCCGACTGGGGCACGCGCACGAGCGGCACGACGTCCGCCGACTTGGCGACCCGCACGAAGGCCTGTACGTCGTCAAAGCTCGTGCGAGCATGCTCGCTGTCGATGAAGAAGAAATCGAGGCCCGCTGCCTGGATGGCAACCACGATCTCAGGGTTGAAGCAGTCCGAGACGCAGGTCCCGAGAACGGAACCCCCCGCCTGCAGGGTTGCCTTGATCTTGTTTTGCTTCATGGGAGGATCCGGTTGGCGCGCCGGTGCGAGGCGTGCCTAGCTTCCAGTTGGAATGTCGAAGAGAAATGGCGGGAGCGACGAGACTCGAACTCGCGGCCTCCGGCGTGACAGGCCGGCGTTCTAACCAACTGAACTACGCCCCCGCGCAGTGAGAGGCACGGACCGACATACCGCCCCCTCAGTGCTTCAAATCATATCATACCGAGCAACCTTTTGCGGCCCACTGCGTCAGTCAGCTAGGCGGGTGCCAGTGCTCGGCCCAGCTGGAAGACTGTTGGGCGGCGGCTGGCCATTCATGCAGGGGAATTAGCGACGCGAGCCCAGAATTCTCGCCTCCAGCCAGCCATGGTATTGGAGCCCATCAATTCTTGGATGCGTTGCTGGGCTGGGCGATATTGGGCATCGCAGGCGGGCACTCTCAAGGTGCTGCTCGTCGCGAGGCCGCTGTCAGGATGTGGGCGAGCCGTGTAGCTGGTTTGGTCGTTCGTGTCTGTCCGACTCATCAACACGATTCGGAACAAGAGATCGACCGGGGTGGCGCTGCTATTGCAATAGACGCACGGTCAGTCTTTGGAGTCGCCAATCACCAGAAGGCTCGTTGCCGTAGTGTGGGCCGCTGTCGAAGCGCAGTTCCTCGCCCTTCTTGAGCAATCCGATGTCGCTGAGGATTCCGCTCTGATCCATGGAGTCAAGATCGCCGTCGACGCAGTAGATAGCCAGTGGCGCATGCGACCCGACGCGGTAGAAGCCGCCGACTGCGCCATCGCCCGCCGCGATCGCCGCCGATTCGACAAGAACATCCCTGTCGAAGCTGACAAGGATCGCCTCTCCCCCGTCCACTGCATCGGACGATCCGCCGGATATTCCCAAGCCGTCGTCGCTCAATGCGAGGTCGCCGCCAACGGGCGAAACAGACAACTCCAGACCGTCAATGCGAGGGGGCTCGCCGTGGGTCCAATCAATCGTCTCGGTTCGGGTCGAAGCGATCTCTGCCAGGCGGTGCCCGCCCGCGTTGCGGTGGAGCACGGCCATCTCGGTCATATGCTCGACCAACGGCTTCAGTCCGGGGGGCGAGATGAGGTTGGACTCTTCCCTCGGATCCTCGGCCAGGTTGAACAGCTCATACGCTTTGGCCTCGCCGGCCCGCAACAGCGACGCATCGAAGAAGAGCTTCCACTGGCCCGGAACAACCCTGCCGTCGACTCGGGGAGAGTCGATACGAATGGCGGCCGCGGCAGGGTCCGGTTGCTCCTCTTTGTGGTCGTTGAAGACAAGCGGAGGGCGATCCTCAAGAGTGTTTCCTCGGAAGGCGCTCAATACGCTGAAGCTGTCCTCGCCACCCTTTTCTCCCGCCCTCACATCCGGCAGTTCCGCACCGATGATCTCAGCGAACGTGGCGTACATGTCCGTCAAACTGATCGGTGCCGGACTGCTCTCGCCGGGATCGGACGAATCGCCGTCACCAACCCCTCCTTGGGGCCACGACACGATGAAAGGCACGCGGTGCCCGCCCTCGTAAGCCGATCCCTTGTTCGAGCGGAATGGGCCGGTCGCGACATCGCTGTCCTTCTCGGCCCCGTTGTCCGACGTGAAGATCACGAGAGTTGTCTCGATGAGCCGAGAGTCCGGCTGTCGCGGATCGGTGGTCTGCTCCAGCCAATCGAGGATCCGGCCGAGGGCGACGTCGTTCTCGAATATGTAATCGTGTCTCGCGTCCATCGGCTGGTCCGACTTGGTGCGGGCCGCGCCGGCCACGGCAACGCCACCGATCGCCTCGTCAGGCGTGTAGGGCCCGTGGTTGGCATTGGCCGGGTAGTACAGCAAGAATGGCCTGGACCTGGTCGTTGCATCGCTGACATGGCTGGACAGGAATTGCATCGCATTGTCCGAATGACGGCTGCCCAGCCGGTGCAACACATAAGCGTCGCGCCCGTCGATGGCGAGTCGCTTGCCGTCTCCGGTCGCGGCGACTACCGTCCGGCCATGGACGTGGCCGGGACCCCTGCCGCTGGACTCTTCGGGCGCGTTGGGGCCCGAAGTGCCGTGCGAGCGCGAGGTGAACCTGGCGTGATCGAATCCATGGTCAAGCGGTGAGGTGTGCAGCGGCTTGGTCAGGTCTGCGTCCTCCCAGCCGGCGGCGGGCGAACCGTCCGCACGCCTGTATCGGAGGCCAACGTGCCACTTGCCGTACATGGCCGTCACGTATCCGTGGTCGCGCAGCATGGAAGCGATCGTGGGCCGGCCTGGCTCGATCATCGGATCGCCTTGGGCTCCGTACAGTACCCAGTGCTTCAACCGGTTCCGCCATGCGTAACGGCCCGTCATCAGGCTGTAGCGGGTTGGCGAGCACCGGGACGATGGCGTGTGGGCGTCGGTGAATCGGACTCCCATGTTCGCCAAGCGCTCCATGTGCGGGGTATGAAGCTGGACGTCGTCCGCGTTGCCTGTGAAATCCTGGTACGCGCTGGTATCGCCCATCCCCATGTCGTCAGCCATCATGAGGACGATGTTGGGATGTTCGGGGGCGGGATCCGCGCAGGAAATCGCGGTCAGTCCGAGAATCACCGTGAGAAAGGTGGGCGGTCGGCTCATTACTCCACTACCTTACGCAACATCGGCCAGAGTATTGCGGACAGCCATTACGCAGCTCTCTCGGAGGAGGTCGAAGAAGTCACCGGACCAGACGACGCGAAGCTCCCCAAGACAGACGAGCATCAACGTCTGGATCGCCGCCCCGACACGCAGCGCGCCTGGTCTAGACGGCGAACTGAGCCTCGGTCAGCGGAGGGTTGCCCAAACGGGGAACGGCTGCGGGATTCGCCGGAAAGTACCGCTCAGCCCGCTCGAGTGGCGTCCGCATCGCAGTCAATATCGAAGCTCCCGAATACGAAAACCCAACGCCTCCCTACACGAGCTTTCGATTTTCAAGAAAGTCGAGCATCAGGGCGGTGCACTCCTCCGGCTGTTCAAGCTGGAGGAAGTGGGTCGTCTCGGGAACGAAATCATAGTCGAGCGCCACGATTTCGTTGAGGTTCACGCTCGGCAGGAATGAGAATGGCACGGTGGGGTCGGCTCCGATGATCTTGGTGGGACAGGAGAGATTCTTGAGGTCTGCCGCTACGGCCGAGCTATAGAGTTGTTCGAATATCTGAGCCTCGTACTCGGGCGGACAGCACAATTGGTAACCGGTTCCTCCATCGGTCACACCGCGGAGCGTCGTCCGAGCGATCAGATCTGCCGTGCCGGGAAGCATGCGCTCGAAGGCGCGTGCACGCAGGAGGCGTGCGGTCAGCTGTTCGCACGTCTCGAACCGCTCCTGCCGGCTCCGCGCCCTGTCCGCCAAGTGGCTCGCCATGCTCCTGATGTCTTGAGAGTCGCGAGCGTGAGCACAAGTGGGGGGATCGAACAGGACAAGAGCCGAAAACTCTTGCTCCTCGACTGATTGGAGGACCGCCGTCACCGCCGACATCGAGTGAAAAACCCCAATTTTCGGCTTGTCGCCGAAAAACCGGTCGATGGCTCTGAGAACATATGCGTTGTCCCGGGCGAACGTGGAAATGTGGTGCTCACGGAGATCTCCGACGGGATTCCACCCGTGATTCCGAAAGTCGTAGAGGACGAGATCGAACCGGTCGCAGAGCGATGACCAGAAGGGATAGTACGAGTCGGCCGAGAGTCCGTTGGCGTGGCTCAAGACCAGTCGGGGCCCTTCCGCGTTGCCATGCCGCCTGAGAATGATTGAGGCGCCGTCCTGCCCGTGAGCCTGGCAGACTGCGAGCGGCTCGGGGACTTTCCAGCGTGAGGGGCGCTCTCGGCTCCCGACGCCCTTCAATCGCTCGCGGGTCACTGAACCGCCGGATCCCCTCCCAAATGCGAGCTTAGGAACTCGACGTAGGCGTTGGACGCGGCGATGCGGTTGGCCTTCTTGCGGAAACCGTGACCTTCATCGGGGAAGAGGACGTACTCGACGGGAACGCCGGTTTTCCGAACTGCATCGACAAGCTCGTCGCTTTCCGCCTGCAAGACCCGCGGATCGTTAGCGCCCTGAATGACCAAGATCGGTTTCGTGATATTGCTGGCGTGGAAAAGGGGAGATATGGCGTGTAACCGCTCTTCATCCGTGGCCGGGTCGCCCATCTCGGCGTACAGCGCTTCCTTCTGTGCTTCCCACCAAGGAGGAATGCTCTTGATCGTCCGCAGCCAGTTGGTCACGCCAAAGATATTGATGCCGACATCAAAGACGTCAGGCTCGAATGCTAACGCGGCCGCGACCATGTAGCCGCCGTAGCTGCCTCCGATGATGCCGATCCTGGAAGAGTCCACCCAATCCAACGACTCCAGGAATCTCCGTGCCCAGACGCAGTCCTTCAAGTCCACATCGCCATGTTTCTGGTCGTCCATGTGGTGGAAAGTCTTGCCATAACCCGAAGAGCCTCGATTGTTCACGGCGAGGACGGCGTATCCGTGATTGACCAAGTGCTGGAGCGTGGGGGAGTACCCCTTGCGACTCTGCCCGCCAGGTCCGCCGTGGACCCAGACTAGGGCAGGCACCGGGCCTTGGCCGGAAGCGGATTTCGGCTTGTAGAGGAGAGCCGGGATCTCCAGGCCGTCGTAGCTCTGGTAGCGAACCACTTCAGACTCCACGAGGTGCTCGGAAGAGATCGCCGGGTTGAGGCTGTCAGTCAACCGCCGCGCCTGAAGGTCGTCGAGTTCTAGGACATGCAGGTTCGGCGGAGAGGCATCGCTGCTTAGGTAGAAGGCCATCTTGGATTCGCTGCGAGAAAAGCGAACCCTGCTTACGTCGCCGGGCGGGAGGTCTGGGATCTGCAGTTCTTGCCCAGTGTCCATGTCGAGGACGGTGACGAGTGTCCGTGCATCCTGATTGATTCCCGTTACCCGATAGCGGCCTGTCTCGGAGAACGACAAGAAGATGACGTCCCAGTCAGCCTCCACGACGGCCGCGTGCTGTTGGGTTTCGATGTCATACGACCAGACCTGCCGGAATTCGCCGTGACCGTTGGTCGCATAGTAGAATCTCGTGCTGTCCGGCGAGAATGTGAGCGATGAGTGCAGCACGTCTCCCTCGTGCGCGGTTATGTGGACCGGGGCAGTCTCGGGAGCCTGAGCGTCCCAAATGTAGATGTCGCTATCGGCGTTCGTCCGGGGCTTGTCGAGAGCGACCCATCGCCCGTCAAGGCTGATGTCGCCCGGCATCCAGCCTTCCTCGTGTGTGCCGAGCATGATCGGTAGCTTGAGGGTGGAAGTCCCTTGGACAACCTGATGGAGGTGAAGTCCTAGCAAAGCGCAAGGGCGTCGTCGCGAGGCGGGGTCTGAAGGAAGCGTGGAGCAAAGGCGCGAGCCGATGGACAAGAACCGGATATGAGGCATACGGCGCCGGACGAGTCGGCACGTGACGACGAAGTCCAGATCCATCAAGGGCGCTGGTTGTAAATCCGGCGGTTGTGCGCCGAAAGTTGTCGAACTTACCTCGGGAGATCTGCCGTCCGTCCGGAATTCCGGACTGAGGGAGGAGCAATCCGACCTGATCGGGCGGCAGAAGTCAGCAGACGGCATAGTAGGCCCGCTAGGGCCGAAGGCCTGAACGAACGGAGTGGCAAGTAGGAAGGCGTTTCTCGTGAGCGGAAGGCGGCAGAACAGCCAGCTAGTGCTGGCCTTGCCGGGCGACGGAGGGGGTGAAGCCTCGGAAGGAACCCGGGAAGGGACCGAACCGTGCGCGGCGGGACGCCGGGACGAAAGCCCGGCTAACAACGAACATTGGATAGAGCGAGTCTGCGAGCGGGAGAACTGCAAGCGGGCGCTAGCACGAGTCCGAGCGAACCGCGGGAGCCCTGGGGTGGACGGGATGACCGTCGATGAACTGCCCGGGCATCTGCGGGAGCACTGGCCAGCCATCCGGGAAGAGTTACTGAGCGGGACCTACAGGCCGCAACCGGTGAGGCGGGTATACATCCCGAAGCCGAGCGGGGGAATGCGCAAATTGGGCATTCCCACGGTACTGGACCGATTTGTCCAGCAGGCCGTCGCGCAGGTGATGCAACAGGACTGGGACCGGACGTTTTCCGCACACAGCTACGGGTTTCGCCCGGGGCGGTCGGCGCAGCAGGCGGTCGCGGCGGCCCAGCAGCAGATGGCTGCGGGCCGACGCTGGGTGGTAGACCTTGACTTGGAGAAATTCTTCGACCGAGTGAACCACGACCGGTTGGTCGCCCGCATAGCCCGACGGATCGGCGACAAGCGGATGCTGAAGCTGATCCGGGCATTCCTGAGCGCGGGTGTGCTGGAAGACGGGCTGGTGAGCCCGGTAGACGAAGGGACTCCGCAAGGGGGCCCTCTCTCACCTTTGCTGTCGAACATCGTGCTCGACGAACTGGACCGGGAGTTGGAGCGACGCGGACGGCGGTTCGCACGGTATGCGGACGACTGCAACATCTATGTGGGCAGTCGCCGGGCCGGGGAACGGGTGATGGAGAGCGTGACGCGATTCATCACCCACACGCTCCGCCTCCGAGTGAACCAGAGCAAGAGCGCGGTGGCACGGCCGTGGGAGCGGAAATTTTTAGGTTTCAGCTTCACGGTCCACCGTCAGCCGAAGCGGCGGATTGCGCCACAAGCGGTGCAACGGTTTCGACGGCGAGTGCGGGAGTTGACGCGACGGACGCGGGGCGTGAGCCACGAACGGATGGTCGAGGACCTAGGCCGCTACTGGCGGGGATGGCTCGGCTATTTCGGGAGCTGTGAGACGCCCGCAGTGCTGGCTCGCTTGGAACGGTGGGCCCGGCGACGGCTGCGGTCGGCGATTTGGAAGCAATGGAAACAAGGCAGACGGCGTTATGCCGAGCTACGCCGACGGGGCGTGGGCGTGGAACTGGCCGCCCAGGCGGCCGGCAGCGCGCACGGCCCTTGGCGCTTGGCGAACAGCCCCGCACTCACCAAGGCTCTACCGAACGCCTACTTCGCCAAACTCGGCCTGCCACGCCTCCAAGTTCAACACTAGAGGAACCGTTCGAACCGCCGTATACGGACCCGTATGTACGGTGGTGTGGGAGGGGTGGAGCCGTGAGGCTTCCCCCTATCCCGATTTTTCATGACGAGCTCTCGCTCATAGCTGTCGACCTCGTACCGGTACAGGTCGAAATAGCGAGGGTCACGCTCGTTAGTAAGGATCCAGAACGAATTCCGATCACCGCTCCATCCGCCAAAGATCGCCTTTAGCTCATCGCCGGGGGTCAGATCCCGGACAGAGCCGTCGGTCTCGCGCACGTAAACGTGATTCAGTTCGTTTCCGCCCTGATCGGCCGTATAGAGAAAGCGGTCATCGTTCGGGAACCAGCTGAGAGCAAATATCGAGTCACTCTCCGAACGGGTCAGCTGTTGGGGAGGCCCCCCGTCAAACGGCTGGCTGTAGGCGTTGAAGACTCCGGTGGCATCGGTCGAGATCAAGATTCGCTCCTCGTCGTGTGAGAAGGAACTGCCGGCGATCGCGGTGGTCTCGAAGAACGTCTTGGCGTCGTGGCGCGGAATCGGGCCGTCCGCGGTCGGGCCCGTGCACGAGGCTAGCGTGAATGCCATCCCGACGATCAAGGCTGTGATGCCGATGCGAGCATATTCCATTGGACTGTTCTCCTGAATGAAGTTAGGCCCTTGTGGCCGTTGGGATCTCCGGGGAATTCGGCGGCCTGAATCCAATCCACTGCGGCCTCTCTGCATGCGGGTCCCACCACTGTCAGTGCCCCCGATCCCTTCGGCTGAGACGATGGAGCGAACAACACTGAGGGGGGACCAACGAATCCTGCCGATTGCCAGGGTCTGGCCGCTACGGAAGTCAGCGTAGGTCCACGCGTCGGCCCGAAGTGCAGCCATTTTAGTGTAGGGGCTGGAATCGGATTCGTAGCCGGCATTTCCCACTAGGGAACGTTGGTCTGCGCTGGAGTATTGTGTAGCGCCCATCCACCGAGACCGGCTGGTGCCTGGAGCGGCAAGCGGCCAGAACGTCGAAACGGTACAGTGCCTCGCCGTACTGAAGGAAGACAGGCCCGTCAAACTCCGGGCATCGCCTTCTTTAGGGGCTTCAGCAGCCCGGCCAGAAGGGCGCCGACCGCGAAGCACATGATGCCGAGGACCGCGAAGAACACCGAATGCGGCCAGCGTGTCCAGTACACGCCAATCGCCGTGAGCTTGTTGCCCACTGCCGTGGCCACGAACCAGCCGCCCATCATCATCCCCCGGAGTCGGAACGGCGCAACCTTGGACACCAGCGAGAGACCCATCGGAGACAGCAGCAACTCTCCGAGCGTGACCACTCCGTACGATGAAATCAGCCAGATCGGTGACACCTCGTAGGCGTATATATCGGTTCCGGTCACGGACGCCTCGCCGACCGCCGCCGCGGTATAGAGCACGAAGTAGGACAGTCCCGTCAAGAGCATGCCGATCGACATCTTGGCCGGCGTCGAGGGCTCCTTGCCACGCTTGTTCAACCATCCCCAGAACTTCACCAACGGGAAGGAGAGAATGAGGATCCAGAGCGGGTTGATCGCGTTAAAGATCGTGCCGGAAAAGTTCCCGCGGGTGTTGTCGTTCGCGAAGTAGGTCAGGGTGGAGCCGCTCTGATGGAACGCCATCCAGAAGACGATCACGATGAGAAAAATCACCAGCAACGCGATGATGCGGCGCGACTCGGGCACCTTCGCGAGTTCGGCGCCCTCGACCTGACCGCCGGCCGGAGGTGTGACCGGGGCATCGACCATTTCGACATGCCGGCGAAGCAAGTACAAGGTCGCCAGCGAAACAACCATGCCGACACCTGCGACTGCGAAGGCCGGGTGATAGCCTGCCTGCTGCTTTATGAACTCCATCGTGACGGGTGCGACGAATGCCCCGACGTTGATTCCGAAGTAGAAGATGATGAACGCTCGGTCCTTGAGGGGACTGCCGTCCGGGTACAGGTTTCCCACCATCGTCGACACGTTGGGCTTGAACAGCCCGTTGCCGATGACCAAGCAGGCCAGTGCGACGTAGACGATCGTGATCGAATGGAAAGACAGCAGCAGGTGTCCGGCAACGAAGAAGACGGCGCCGATCAAGGTGGTGCGGAGGTAGCCCAAATAGCGATCGGCCAAAAGACCTCCGATGAACGGGCTGGCATAGACGAACGTCAGATACCAAGAATAGAGACTGATCGCTTCAATCTCTGTCCATCCAAATCCTTCCACATCATCCCTAAGGTAAAGCGTGAAAAGTGAAAGCATGGAATAGAAGCTGAATCGCTCCCATGCTTCTGACGCGAAGAGGACATACAGCCCCCGCGGGTGTTTAGCTTGGCTGGGGGACTGAGAAGAGTCCATGGTTAGGAGATCTACGAGGGGGATTTCCGCGCGGAGGGAGCGCGAGCTAGCCCTACAGCGGTTTCGTGTCAGTGTAGCAGCGCGTCAAGACCGAGCCCCGAGGCTGAGCAGACGCGTTCCGTGGGTCGAGCTGCGTATCGATCTGGCGTCGCAAATCTCCGCTCGCGGCGATGTAGGACGGATTCTGTGGCAAGATAATGTGTCGGCGGCCGGTGGCCGTGCCCGCTCGGGGCGGGTCGCCGGGCCAGCCAATGGACTCACCCCGTCGAAAGCGAGCGCGCGGGCTGCCGGCCCGCACGTTTCGCTCGTTCCGCTACCACAACTTCCGCTGGCTGTGGTTCGGGGCATTCACCTCGACAACGGGCTACTTCGTCGCTAACGTAGCCGAGAGCTGGTACATCTACGAGCAAACCGGGTCCGAGAGCCTGCTCGGCCTGACAGCCTTCCTGAACGGCTTGCCGATCTTGCTGTTCTCCGTGCTGGGGGGCGTACTGGCAGACCGCATGGACAGGCGCCACCTCCTGATCTGTTCGCAGATTCTGCAAATGACTGCCTCGTTCGCTCTGGCAGCGCTGTTCTTTGCAGATAGCGTCGAGGTCTGGCACATCTTGGCTGCCGCCTTCATGGCGGGCCTGGGCCAGGCGTTCGGCGGCCCGGCCTATCAAGCGCTGATCCCGTCTCTGGTGCCGAAGAAGCACCTGTCCAACGCGATTGCGCTCATCTCGATCCAGTTCAACCTCGCGGGGACCGTCGGCAAGCCGATCGGCGGCGTAGTGTTTAAGTTCCTCGGTCCGGCCATGTGCTTCTTGGTCAATGGCTTGAGCTTTCTGGCGGTCATCGGGTCGTTGCTAACCCTGAAAATTCCTTTCACGGCCAAGGCCGGCCACAAGAATATTCTGCGCAGCCTTTTGGAGGGATTCCGTTCGATCCACGCCAGCCTCGCCCTGCGTTCGCTGATGGCGCTCGCGGTGGTCTCAGCATTCTGCGGAGTGCCGATCAACCTGCTGCTGCCTGTCTTCGCCAGCGACGTATACGGCCTTGACGCTGGCGGATTCGGCGTGATGGGCTCGGTGCTGGCGGTGGGCGCTGTGCTCGGCGCGCTGTTCGTCGCGAGTTTGGGCGATGCTCCCAGAAAGGGAAACAAAGCGTTGACCATGCAGGCGTTGCTGGGTCTCGCAACAATCGGATTCGCGCTGTCGAGCACGCTCTGGTTTGGCATGCCCTTGCTGTTTTTCTCCGGAGGCGCGATCCTCGGCGTCTTCACGTTGGTGAGTTCGTTGGTTCAGCTCAATCTCTCGGAGGAGCTGCGCGGCCGGATCATGAGCGTCTACAACACCGCCTTCCGTGGCGTGATGCCGCTGAGCAATCTCAGCTGCGGCTTGGCGGCCGACAAGATCGGCGCTCGCAGCGTGCTCGGAATCAATGGTGCGATCTTGGTCGCGGTCTCGGTGCTGTACATGCTCAGCGGCAACGTCGTGAACAAGCTCTAGCCGTCCGGGCACGCCATGTGCCATCGGATACAATCGACGCCATGGCCCGCCAAGTACCCGTCGAGGAACTCCAGCAGAACATCGGCAAGGAAATCGCCGTCAGCGACTGGTTCGAGATCACTCAGGATCGGATCGACAGCTTCGCAGACACCACCGAAGACCACCAGTGGATTCATGTAGATACCGAGCGCGCGGCGACTGAGTCGCCCTTTAAGACCACGATCGGGCACGGTTTTCTCAGCCTATCCATGCTGGCCCCGATCATGATGGGCACCGTCAAGGTGGCGGGTGACTTCAAGCACGGCATCAACTACGGCCTCAATCGGGTGCGTTTTCCCGCCCCGGTGCCGGCGGGCGGCAGGATCCGGGGACATATCTCCCCGCACGCTGTTGAGGAGCATGCCTGGGGCGTCCAGACTATCTGGAACGTAATCGTGGAACTCGAGGGCGCGCCCAAGCCGTGCGTGGTTGCCGAATGGGTCACCCGAGCCTATAAGTAGCCGCTCGCGAGCGGACCGAGCTACGGGCCTTCGAGGTCTCGCATGTTCGGGCCCGTCTTGATATCTACCACCAACGGAACGGCCAAGCTGGCCACGGCCTCCATCTCGGCCTTGAGCAGCCCGCTGACGGCTTCGACTTCCTCCTCTGGTGTCTCGACGAGCAGCGAGTCATGGATCTGTAGCACCATCTGTGCCTGCAGCCCTTCCTGTTTCAGGGCCGCGTCAGTGGCCAGCATCGCCTTCTTGATCAGGTCGGCAGCAGTGCCTTGGATGGGCGAGTTGATCGCGATGCGCTCGGCCATGCTGCGGGCTGTGTGATTCTTGCTGTCCAAGTCCTGCACCGGCCTGCGACGCCCGAACAGGGTCCGGCTGAAACCCCTCCGCTTGGTCTGCTCGATGGTGTCGTCCTTGAACTGCCTAACCCCGCTGTAGCGTTCAAAGTAGCGCTTGATATAGTCGCGAGCATCGCCTTGAGGGATATTGAGTTGCCTGGCCAGACCGAAGGCGCTGAGACCGTAGATGATGCCGAAATTGACCGCCTTGGCGCGGGCGCGCTCTTCCGGGCCCACCAGCATCGGCGGGATGCCGAGCACCTCCGATGCCGTGCTCTCGTGCAAGTCCTCGCCGCTGAGAAAAGCTGCGATCAAGCGGGGATCGCGCGACAGGTGCGCCATCACACGCAACTCCACCTGGGAGTAGTCCGCGGAAACGAACTGCCATCCCGGCGGGGCTACCAGCGCCTTGCGGATCTCTCGTCCGAGCGAGGTCCGGGCGGGAATGTTCTGAAGGTTGGGGTTGAGCGATGACAGCCGGCCGGTGGCGGATCCAGTTGGATTGAACGTGGTGTGCAGGCGCCCGTCGGCCGCGACCAGCTGGGGCAGGGCATCGACATAAGTGCTCTTCAGCTTGGTGTGCTGCCGCCAGTCCAAGATCTTGGCGACGATCGCATGCTTGTCCTTCAGGCCTTCGAGAACGTCCGAGGCGGTCGAAGGTGCCTTGGTCTTGCCGCGCTTCTGCGGCCGCGGCAGTCCGAGGTCAACGTACAAGATGTCGCCCAATTGCTTGGGCGAACCGATGTTGAAATCTCGGCCGGCGAGGTCAATGACCTCGCGGCTCAATTCGTCTATTCGGTGCTCCAATCGCACGGAGAACTCTGCCAGGGACCCAGAGTCCAGCATCACGCCCTTCGCTTCCATCGCGGCCAAGACCGGAGCCAGCGGCAATTCGATCTCTTCATAGACCGTGCGCAGCTCCATCCGGTCGACTTCGCCCTGGAGGGTGTTGCGAAGGGCCAGCGTTTGGTTGGCCGCCACTCCTGCGTCGTCACTGCCGGGGCTTCCCAGACGCCGCTCGACAGACTTCTTGAACTCATAGTTGGTCCGGCTCGAATCGGCCAGGAAAGCCATCAGCATCGTGTCGTCGGCCGCCCGGGGAAAGCCGACTTCTAGCCGGCCGAGCGCATGGATCGCGGATTTCCAGTCGTGAACCCAGATATCGCGCTGCCCGGATTCAATTACGGCCAGAGCATGCGGAAGCAGGTCAGGCGGAAGGTTCCACGCTTGGTCCGCTTGCGCCGCGAACCCGATGCGTGCCTGCGGAGCTCCAGCCAGGTCGTTCGCTTGGTCGGCTAGCACCGCCATCGCGATGGGGCCGCTCTCGGCGGCCAGCCAGCGCTCGAATTGCTCCGCCGACTCGAATGCCCGCGGCTCGACCGCGGCATCCGGTCGGCCGGTGCCGCTCTCAAGCTGGCTCGCCAGCGTGTTGAACTCCAACTCGCGGTAGCAGCTCAGCAGCTCATCTGTGTTCCCGGCCTTGAGCCGCACGGACTCTAGGTCAAGCCTCAGGCTTCCGGAGGCGTCCAGCGTGGCCAACCGCTTGCTGAGCCGGACTTGATCCGCGTGGTTCTGCAGGCTCTCCCGGTAGGTCTTGCGCTTCACCTCGCCGGCGTGGCCGATGATGCTCTCAATGTCGCCGTACTCGGCGATTAGCTGCTGTGCGCCCTTGTCCCCGATTCCTGGAGCGCCCGGAATGTTGTCCACCGAATCGCCCTTCAGGGCCAGAAGGTCCGTCACTTGGCCCGGCTTGACGCCGAGGAACTCTTGCACGTCCGACGGCCTGTAGAGCATGTCCTTGGTCGGGTTCCACTGCGAGACGCCTTCCCCCACCAGCTGCATCAGATCCTTGTCCGAGGAGACGATCACGACTTCGACGCCCTGCTCGGCCGCCTGCCGAGTAAGCAGCGCGATCGTGTCGTCAGCCTCGTAGCCGTCCTCCGACAGCACTGCCACGTTCCACGCCTTCAGGATCCGTTCGATATGCGGCAGCTGCAGCGCGAGGTCTTCGGGCATTGCATCGCGATTGGCCTTGTACTCGGGGAAGATCTTCTCGCGGAAGGTCGGGCCATGTCCCTCCCACACCGCCACGACGTACTCCGGCTGCTGCACTTCGAGCATGGCCTTGAGCATGTTGTTGAACACATAGATCGCCTCGGTCGGCATGCCGGCAGAGGTCCGCAACGAGCCCACGGACGACCGCGCCCGGCCATAGAAGGCGCGGAAGATCAGCCCGAAGGTGTCCACGAGGAATATACGCGGCGAGACGAGGCCCATGAGCGATCCAGTGTACGCAATCGGGGCCGGGCAAGCCTCGCCCGCAGGCCGTCAGGCGCGGTATCAAGAGGAGTGCCATACTAGAAAGACAGGGTTCATTGGTGGAGAGGGGACATGATCAAGCCCACGGCGAAGATCTGGTACAACGGCGCTTTCATTGACTGGGACGATGCGAAAGTCCACGTCCTGACCCACGCGCTGCACTACGGCACCAGCGTGTTCGAGGGCATCCGGTGCTATGACACCAAGAACGGTCCGGCGCTCTTCCGGCTCGACGAGCACGTGCGGCGGATGTTCGACTCGGCCAAGATCTATCGCATGGAGGACCTGGGCTTCTCCCGCGAGGAATTCGCGCAGGCCTGCAAGGATGTGACGCAGGTCAACGGCCTTTCCTCTTGCTACATTCGCCCTGTAGTCTTCCGTGGCTTCGGGGATGTGGGCGTGCGCTCGCTCAACAATCCGATCGAGTGCTACATCGCCTGCTGGGAATGGGGCCGCTACCTCGGCGCCGAGGCTCTCGAGCAGGGCGTGGACGTGTGCGTCTCCTCGTGGACGCGGATCGCGCCCAACACGCTGCCGGCCATCGCCAAGGTAGCCGCCAACTACATGAACTCCCAGCTGATCCTGATGGAGGCCAACCAGCACGGTTATACCGAGGGCATTGCTCTCGACACCGCCGGGTACGTTTCTGAAGGAAGCGGAGAAAACATCTTCCTGATCCGCGACGGCGTGATCTACACGCCGCCGCTGGGCACCTCCGTGCTGCCGGGCATAACGCGCGATTCGATCATCCAAATCGCCAGCGACTTCAACTATCCGCTGCAAGAGCAGGCAATCCCGCGGGAGTGGCTGTATATCGCCGACGAGCTGTTCTTCACCGGCACGGCGGCCGAGGTGACCCCCATCCGCTCTGTGGACAGGATCAAGGTCGCCACAGGGCGGCGCGGGCCGATCACCGAACACATCCAGTCCGAATTCCTGGCCATCACGGCAGGCGCCAAGGAAGACCGCTACGGCTGGCTCAGCATCCTGGACGCGCGCAGTTCGGCCGCAGCCTAGATCGGGGTCGCGCTTGCCTGACGAACCGCGCGACGCCCCGTCCGGGCCGGACGGGCCTGGCTCTGACCACCGCGCTGATCGCCATCTTGGCGTGACCCTGCGACCCAGCGGCAGCATCGCGCCGCTCCGCACTGGGCCGGAGCAATGGATCGAAGAGGGCTTGCCGGCGCGGCCGCCGAACCTTGTACAGCCCAAGCAGCGGATTTTCCTCAGCTCTGCCCTGTTCCTGCTCACGGTCGCGACTACGAGCTACTTCGTTTCGCCGACATACTCGGCGTGCGTACTGGCGATACTTACGGCGCACGAGTTCGGGCACTACCTGGCCGCCCGGTACTACCGCGTGCCGGCTACGCTGCCGTACTTCCTGCCGGCACCCTTCTTGCTCGGCACGATGGGCGCAGTCATCCGCATGTCTCCATTCATCCCCAATCGCAAGGCGCTGTTCGATATTTCGGCGGCCGGGCCTCTCGCCGGCGTGGCGCTCGCGATCCCGATCTCGTGGGTGGGCGTGACGCTCTCCTCGCGCCTGCCGATCGACGACTCGTCCGGCTTGGTGCTTGGAGAGCCGCTATTGTTCCAGTTCTTCGAGTGGGCTTGGTTCGGAAGCGCCGAAGAAGGCCTGACGCTTGTCCTGCACGACGTCGCGTTTGCGGGCTGGGTCGGGCTCTTCATCACCGCGCTGAATCTGATACCTGTCGGGCAGCTCGACGGCGGCCACATCTGCTATGCGGTGTTCGCAAAGCGCAGCTTCAGGGTCGCGATAGCCTCCTTCTTGGCGCTTCTAGCGATCAGCATCGCAACCCGGGCGTCCTACGCGCTGTTGCTGGTCCTGTTGTTCGTCACGGGCATCCGGCACATGCCCACCATGGACGATTCGGCACCGATCGGCCGCGCCAGGCAGCGCATCGCCGCGCTGCTGCTGGTTGTCTTTGCGCTGTGCTTCGTGCCGGTGCCGATGAGCCTCGGCCAATAGCAACCCCAGACTAGGCGATCTTGACGATTGCCTTGCCGCGCACCTTGCGGTTGGCAAGGTCCCGGATGCCTTGCGGCACGGCTTCCAGCGGATAGGTCGCACCCACCGGGGGGTCGATCTTGCCCGCTTCGAACATATCGCAGAGCTGGTCGTGCAGCGACTTCATGTAGCCGGGGTGCTCGTCGCAGTGCCGCCCCCAGAAAACGCCGACGAGCGACATGTTCTTCAACAGGGCGCGGTTGGCGGCCAGCGACGGAATGCGCCCGCTTGCAAAGCCGATCACCAACAGCCGCCCGTCCGGCGCGACGACCTTGGTGGACAGGTCGAACACGTCCCCTCCGACCGGATCGTAGATCACGTCAACGCCGAACTTGCCCGCGATCTGCTTCACTTGGTCGACCCAGCCGTCATCGCGGTACCCCAAGGCGTGTTCCGCGCCGTGCTGCCTGCAGAACTCAAGCTTCTCGTCGCTGCCCGCCGTGGCAATGATCCGCGCGCCCATCGCGACACCGAGCTGGATCGCCGCGACGCCTACGCCGCTGGCGCCAGCGTGTACCAGGAGCCATTCGCCGGGCTGCAGCTTGGCGCGGTAGTCAAGGGCGAACAGAGAAGTCTGGAAAACCACCGGCATGGCCGCCGCCTGCTCGAATGACATGCTGTCAGGGATTGGGTACGCACGCGATTCGTCGACGATCGTGCATTCTGCGAAGCCGCCGCCGCGGGGCAGGGAAAGTACGCGATCGCCGACCTTGACGAGGTCGACACCATCGCCGACGGCGTCGACGATGCCGGACACTTCGGCGCCGATCGTGAACGGAAACGCCGGCTTGGACTGGTACTTGCCCTGGCACTGGAGCAGGTCGAAGAAGTTGAACCCGCAAGCACGATTGCGAATGCGGACCTTCCCAGCTGGCGGGGCCGGTGCATCAACTTCCGCCAGAACCATCTCTTCCGGCTCGCCGTAGTGCGTGACCTGCCACACCCTCATGCGCTGTAGAGTACCAGAAGAGAAAACGGCGTCCGGCAGGGGTCGCAGGGCCGGTTCCGGACGCGTCCAGCGGTTACTTCTTGACGATGATTTGGTCGACCAAGCCGTACTCCTTGGCCTGTTCGGCGTCAAGGATGAAATCCCGCTCCACGTCCCGCTCGATCTGCTCGACCTCCTGGCCCGTGTGACTGGCCAGCAACGCATTGAGGCTCTTGCGCATGCGCAGGATTTCGCGCGCGTGGATGTCGATGTCCGTAGCCTGGCCGGCCAGTCCGGATAGCGAAGGCTGGTGCAGCAGGAAGCGCGAGTTGGGCAAGGCGAAGCGCTTGCCCTTCGCCCCCGCCGCCATCAACACCGCCGCCATGGATGCGGCCTGGCCGATGCACACCGTTGTGATGTCGGGCTTGACGAACTGCATCGTGTCGTAAATGGCCATGCCGGCAGTGATCGATCCGCCGGGAGAATTAATGTAGAGCCAGATATCGCGTTCGGGGTTCTCGGCCTCCAAGAACAGCAGCTGCGCCGTGATCAGGTTCGCGATAGCGTCGTCTATCGGATACCCGACAAAGATGATATTGTCCCGCAGCAGGCGCGAGAAGATGTCGTAGGCGCGCTCGCCTCGGCTGGTCTGCTCGACCACCATCGGGACGAGATTCGCCCTCGGTTCGACAACGTCTGACATGAGCGCTCCCTATGCGTCCCCGGATGAGTCTTCGGCCGGATCGGGCTGCCCTTCGGACCCGTCGGAATCCTGCGGTTCCGGCTCCTCGAAGGGTGCCCCGGAGTCAATCACCAACTGCATCGCCTTGGAACGGCGTCCGCGAGTGTGCATCGAGGCCAGAATGCCGGACTCCTCCATCTTCTGCCTAGCGCGTTCCGGAGTCAGCTGCTCCGATTCCGCAAATCGGTTGACAAACTCTTGAATCTCGTGCTGGCTGAGGTCGATATCTTCAACGTCAGCGATACGGTCGAGCACTTGCTCGGCGCACACCGCCATCGCCTCTTGCGCGACCGTGAGCGGCGTCAGGCTCGGCTGCTCGGGGTTTCCCTCGCGGGCCTCCATCCTTTCGGCAATGCGTTGGAGCCGCTCTCGCAAGTGCTGCCTCGGCACGTCGATCTGATGCGAAGTGGCGAGCTTGTTCATCACCTCGTATTCGGTGGCCGCGCGCGCTTCGAGCTCGGCACGCGACTCAAGCTCCTTGCGGACCGCTCCCTTCAGGTCGTCCAGAGTTTCGTGGTTTCCGTTGACATCCTTGGCGAACTCGTCGTCAAGCTGCGGGAGGTCCACTTCGAGGATCGAATGCACGGTGGCCTTGCACTCGACGGTCTTGCCGGCGATGGCGGGGTCCGGGTAGTCGTCAGGGCACTTGCAGGAAATCTCGGTCTCCGCACCAGGCTCGAGTCCTGGGAGCTCGCGGGTGAACGGCAGGCCGCCGGGGCTTTGCTCGCGGGCGAGATCGCAGGTCAATTCTTGGCCGAAGAACGGCAGCTCTGGCCCATGCTCGCCCGCGTTGAACGTGACGCGCACGACGTCTTTGTCCTCGACCGGTCGCGGGTCCAGCGTCCGAACAGATGCGTGATGCTGGCGAAGGCGCTCAAGTTCTTCGCCGACGCGCTCATCTGTGACGGCTGCCGCTGCATGGACGACCTGCAGGTCCCTGTACTCCCCAAGCTCGAAGCGGGGAAAGACTTCGTATTCGGCATCAACCTCGAAGGGACTGCCCTCGACGAACCGAAAGTCGGTGATGAACGGACCGGCGGCGAGCTTTTGGTCCATGCCGCCGAGCTTCTTGCTCAGAAATTCAGGCGCCAATCGCTCTGTGAGGACGACTGAGATCTCCTTCTCGAAGTACCGGTACAGCACACGCTCCGGCGCCCGGCCCTTGCGAAAACCCGGCACGGTCACTGACCGCTGGGCTCCCTTCACGTAGTCTCTGCGCTCCTTTTCGACCACGTCCCAAGGGATCTCGACGGTCACACTGCGCGCGCAAGGATCCTTCTGGTCAGCTTCGCTTTCCAAGACCTACTTCACCTATCGGCGGCGGCACATTGGAGGCCCCGCGTTTACCCCAGTCTACAGCAGAGCCCGTTGGCGGCTCGGAGAGTCACTGGCGTCTCGGTACACTCGAACCGATGCAAGGAGGGGCCAAGCTCGGCCAGCACTTCCTCCAAGACGAGGGCGTGCTCGCTCGCATCGCCTCCGCCGCGGTCGCGCTCGGCGACACGGTGGTCGAGATCGGCCCGGGCAGGGGAGCCCTCACCAAGCACCTGCTTGGAATCGCCCGCCAGGTCCTGGCAATAGAACTGGACGCGGGACTCGCCGAAGCGCTGCCGCAACGATGCGGCGCATCCCAAAGGCTCACCGTCATCGCTGCGGACATCCTTGAAGTGAGCTTGCCGGACATCCTGCCACAGTCATCCCCCAGCCGGTCTGTGGTCGTGGGGAACCTGCCGTACTACATCACCTCTCCGATCCTCCGCAAGGTGCTGGCGGCGCGGCATGAGTTCCGCTCGGCGACATTCCTGATGCAGGAAGAGGTGGCGGACCGCGTGGTGGCAAGCGGCGGCAGCCGTTCTTTCGGCTACCTGAGCTGCTTTTGTCAGTTGCAGAGCGGTCCCGAGAAGCTCTTTCGGGTTCCGCCGGATGCATTCGTGCCGCCACCCGCCGTCCACTCTGCCGTCGTGCGCTTCGACGTTGCCGGCGAGCCGCCGCCAGCGGGCCTGCTGGCGTTCTTGAGCGCTTGCTTCCGGCAGCCCCGCAAGACGCTGAAGAACAACTTGGCTGCGCGCTATCCGCCACAGCGCTTGAATGCCGATCCGTGCGCCCGAATGCGGGCGCAGCAGCTCTCGCTCGGCAAGCTGCGCGAGATGTGGGAGCGACTCGAAGGCCCCTGAAGGGGTGATCGGCGCAATTCCCCCAGTTTTGCCTTGCAATCCTGCGCTGATGTGCTTCAATAAAGTTTCGGTAAAGCGATGTCGGGAATGGTGCGGTCGCGGGCGCTGGCTCTAGGCGTCGTCTTGCTTGCCGCTTCCGGGCAGGCGCAATTGATCGACCGCACAAAGGAACGCCACGAGATCAACCCAGCGGCCACGGAACTTAGCCCAGAGCGGCGCGGCGACATCTACATGGCCCGCAAGATGTACCGCGAGGCCGGCGATACCTACAAAGCGGCGCTGCAGTTCGAACCGGACTCGGCCAAGCTGATCAACAAGCTCGGCATTTCCTACCATCAGCTCCTGATGCTCGGCAGCGCGCGGCGGCAATACGAGCGTGCCTGGCGCGTGGACAAGACCTACAGCCAAGCGCTCAACAACCTAGGCACGGTCCATCACGCGCAGGGCAACTACGGCAAGGCCGTCCGCGCGTACAAGCGAGCGCTGAAGGTCTCGCCCTATTCGGCCTCGATCCACAGCAACCTCGGCACCTCGTACTTCGCGAGGCGGAAGTTCAAGCTCGCTTCGGAGTCGTATTTGAAGGCGCTGGACCTGGATCCGAACGTATTCGACACGAAGGGGACGTTCGGAACGATGCTGCAGGAGCGCTCGGTGGGCAACACAGGCAAGTACTACTACTTCATGGCCAAAGCCTACGCTGGCGCGCAGATCTGGGACAGGTCGATCCTGTACATCCGCAAGGCACTCGAGGAAGGTTTCGGCGGGCCTCGCAAGGTGGCATCCGACCCAGCCTTCAAGGAGATGCATGAGATACCGGAGTTCCAGAGGATCGCGTTTCCCGAAACCATAGCTTCGGCTGGCAATCCGAGCACCCCGTAACAATCAGGGGAACAAGTAGCGCTCCGCCCCAACCCGAGACCTCGCGCTAGGAACGAGGCACATCGCAGCTGTCCAGCTCGCCATGCTGCGCAGGTGCGGACGGTGCCGCTCCGGAGGATTGGGGCTCTGGACCTGACGACCAGTTCGCGCGATATCCGGATCACGCTACGGGTAAGATAGGACGCTTGCAAGATACCTCGCACCCCCGCGAGTCTGAGGCTGCGAGCGCGCCGGCAGACGCTCGCAACTGGCACCGGATCTACGTTGTCGTGTTGGCCCACCTAGCGCTCTGGATCATGGGCCTCTGGGCCGTCACCCGATTGCTAGGTCTAGCCTCATGAGCGCGCTCGACTGGTCGGTCCTAATCGCCTCCCTGGCGGCGATCCTGATCTTCAGCCTGAGACGCTCTCGCGGCGATCAGTCTGTCCACGCCTACGTCTCCGCCGGCAAACAGATGCGCTGGTGGGTGATCGGGCTGTCGATCATGGCGACCCAGGCCAGCGCGATCACCTTCATCGGCACGACCAGCCAAGGATACGCCGACGGCATGCGCTTCGTGCAGTTCTACTTCGGACTGCCGATTGCGATGGTGCTGATCGCGGCGTTCGCCGCGCCGGCGTTCCATCGCAGCGGGGTGCAGACCGCTTACGAATACCTCGAGCGTCGCTTCGATGCCAAGACCCGCAGGTTAGCCAGCGGGGTGTTCTTGGTCCAGCGCGGCCTGGGAGTTGGTCTGGCAGTGTACGCCCCGGCGGTGGCGCTGTCGGTCATCCTGGGCATCCCGGAAGCGCCGACCATCCTGATCACAGTGGTACTGGTCGCGACCTACACCGTGGTAGGCGGCATCCGGGCCGTGATGTGGGCGGACGCCGTACAGATGGGAGTGATGTTCGCCGGCATCGCCGTCGCCTTCTGCTTTGCGTGGACCGGCCTGCCGGAGTCGGTGTCGTTTCGCGACGCGCTGGCACTCGCTGGCAGCGTAGGCAAGCTCGAGGCCGTCGACACTTCGTTCGATTGGAACAGCCGCTACACGCTGTGGTCCGGGCTGATAGGAGCCACGTTCCTGTCGCTGGCCTATTTCGGCACAGATCAGTCTCAGGTCCAGCGCTATCTTACTGCGAAGTCCTTGTATCACAGCCGGATCAGCTTGCTATTCAATGCAATGTTCAAAGTCCCGCTACAAGCGTTCATCTTGCTGACCGGCGTCTTGGTCTTCGCCTTCTTCCTGTACGAACCGCCGCCGCTGCTGTTTCACCCGGCTGAACGAGCGCGACTCGAACAGACGCACTCGGAGGAACTTCGCCAAGCGGACGCCCGCTTCGAGCAAGCGTTCCAGGAGCGCCGCGGCAGTGCGGACCGTTTTGTCGCCAGCGGCGGCGCTCGGATTGAGCGCGATGCGTTCGCCGCAGCCAACCAACGCCTTCAGGGCGTCCGCAGCGAGGCTATCGCGCTCGCCGAGGAAGAGAGCGGCCCTGGCACCTACAACGACACCAACTATGTCTTCCTCACCTTTGTTCTCGGCTATCTGCCGAAAGGACTGATCGGCCTGATCATGGCCGGGGTCTTCGCGGCGGCCATGTCGACCATCTCGTCGGAACTGAACTCCCTCGCGACGTCCACGATCGTGGACCACTACGCCCGCTACGTTCGGCCCCAAGCGGGCGAGCGAGGCACCCGCCGGGCCCTGCGCTGGGCAACCTTGGGGTGGGCCGCATACGCAGCGATTTTCGCCAGTTTCGGGGGCAGGCTGGGCTCGCTGATCGAAGCCGTCAACTTCGTGGGGTCGCTGTTCTACGGGCCGATGCTGGGTGTCTTCGCCGTTGCCTTCCTGTTCAAGCGGGTCACGGCGAACGGTGCCTTCTGGGGCACAGCGTTCGGACTCATCGCAGTCTGGCTGACCAAGCTCGCGTTTCCGGGTCTGGCGTTTCTCTGGCTGAACCCCCTAGGCTGCTTGGCTACCATACTGGCAGCCTTGTTCATCTCCGCCCCTAGCGGCGGTACGGGTGGCGTGCCTAGCGATGCGATGCCCGGTAGGAGGATCTGATGCGACAACTCGCCCTACTCTTCGCGCTCCTCACGGCCGCAGTCGCGGCCAAGGCAGAGCCTCCGAATGTACTCTTCATCGCGGTCGACGACCTCAATGATTGGATCGAGCCCATGGGCGGTCACTCCCAGGCAAAGACGCCGCATTTCGCACGGTTGGCCAGACGGTCCACTCTCTTCACCCGCGCCTACACAGCGGCGCCCGCCTGCAACCCCTCGCGAGCGGCGCTAATGACCGGAGTGGCTCCGTACCGCTCAGGTGTCTACCAGAACGATCAGGCTTGGCGCCCCGCCATGCCGGATGTCGAGACCCTCCCTCAGGCGTTCATGCGGAATGGGTACTGGGCTGGTGGAGCGGGGAAAATCTACCACGGCGTCTACCCCGATCCAGCATCGTGGCACGAGTATTGGCCTTCAAAGAAGGTCCAGAGGGGTCCCGACCCGACGCCTGCGATGCGCCCCGCGAACGGCATTGCCGAAACCGGCAATTTTGACTGGGGTCCACTCGATGTGGCGACCGCTGAGATGTCTGATGCCAAAGTCGCGGAATGGGTATCCGGCAAACTTGGCGAAGCGCACTCCAAGCCGTTCTTCCTCGCCTGTGGCATCTTTCGGCCGCATCTGCCGTGGTTTGTCCCCCGCAACTATTTTCGGCGGTTTCCGCTGGAACAGATGGAGCTGCCGCGGGTTTTCAACTCAGACTTGGCAGATGTGCCCCAAGCTGGCGTGCGCATGGCGCGTCCGGATCGGGACCATGCCAGCGTTGTCGAACACGGTCAGTGGAAGCATGCAGTACAAGCCTACTTGGCGTCAATCAGCTTTGCCGATGACATGCTCGGAAGGGTCCTGGACGCCCTTGACGAGAGCGGGCATGCGGATAACACGATCATCGTGCTGTGGGGCGACCATGGGTGGCACTTGGGCGAGAAGCATCATTGGCGCAAGTTCGCACTCTGGGAAGAAGCCACCCGAGTACCGCTGATGATCTCCGTGCCACCGGGAACGCCAGGCTTGTCGGAGGGTACTCGTAACGGAGTCGACTCGCCCCGGCCAGTTAGCCTTCTGGATCTGTATCCGACGCTATTGGAGTTGGCCGGCATAGAGGCCGTCGGCGAACTTGACGGCAAGAGCTTGGTCCCGCTCTTGCGCAATCCGGAGATGCCCTGGAAACCTGCGGTGATGACACACGGCCGCTTGAACCATGCCGTGCGGTCAGATGACTTCCGCTACATCCGCTATGCCGATGGCAGCGAGGAACTTTATGATCACCGCGTTGATCCGATGGAGTGGACCAACTTGGCCGCCGACGAACTGTATGCCGAGGTCAAGCGGGATCTGGTCGGGTGGCTTCCAGCGATCAACGCGCCGGAGCGACCCGAGCAACCTAGTGACCGCCGGACAAACGAAGTGGCGGTGCCGCGCTGAAGACGACACTCTCGGCGCAAATCCATGCTGGCCTCGGTGGATTCGAAATCTCAAATCTGTGCGCCGACCTACGGGGAATCGGCTACGCTAATAGGCATGCGCACTTGGATCACCCTCTGCATTTCTTCTCTCTTGCTGGTGCCGCTTGTGTCGGCGGAACCGAACAAGCCGGTCAACTGGGAGGGCCTGCCGAAGCCATTCCACACCGAGTCGGCGACCAACCGCCCGAATGTGATCGAGCAGCCGTCCGGCGCCAAGCTGGCGGTCCCCGAGGGCTTCAAGGTCGAGGAGTATGTCACCGGCGACTTCAAGCGTCCTCGCTTCATGCTGCTGGGACCCAACGACGAGCTGGTATTCAGCGACTCGGGCTCGCGAAATGTGACCGACGGCACTGTCTATGTGCATCACGACGGCGCGACGCGCAAGCTGATCGAGAACTTAGATCGACCCTACGGCCTGGCCTTCCATGAGAAATGGCTGTACGTAGCCGAGCCGACGTCGGTCAAGCGCTTCGTCTATGACGCCGATGCCATGACAGCGGGGCCTGGCGAAGAGATCATTTCCTACGAGGGACATGGCAAGGGCCACTGGACGCGCACGCTGCTTTTCAACGAGGACCACTCCAAGCTGTACGTGACGGTCGGTTCGGGTTCGAACATTTCGCTCGGCGAGGATCCGGTCCGCGCCGCCCTGCATCGCTACAACCCTGACGGCAGCGGCCACGAGACGTTCGCGGAGGGCCTGCGCAACATCATCGGACTGCGGTGGCATCCCGGCTCCTCGGATATCTGGGCCGCCGTGCAGGAACGTGACGGCCTCGGCGACGATCTTGCCGAAGACTACTTGGTCAATGTCAAGCAGGGCGAGTTCTACGGGTGGCCGTACGCATACAACGGTCCGCACGCCGAGCCGCGCCACGAGGGCGCGGGTGCCGACATGGTGGCAAAGACGCTCTATCCCGACGTTTTGCTCGGCGCTCACGTTGCGGTGCTTGACATCCTCTTCTATACCGGAACGCAATTTCCGGAAAAGTACCGAGGCGGGCTATTCATGGCGTTCCATGGATCGTGGAACCGTTCTGTGCGTACCGGCTACAGTGTTACATTCGTCCCGTTCAAGGATGGACGGCCTCAGTCTGGCCCGCAGGATTTCCTCGGCGGCTGGATGCTTGGCGAGGACCAGAGGGAGGTTTGGGGACGCCCCGTCGGCCTGCTGCAACTCAAGGACGGCTCGATGTTGGTCAGCGATGACGGCGGCCGCAAGATTTGGCGCATCAGCTACGGCGAATAGCCGCGGCGTTGACCTGCTTGGACCGCCAGCATGGGATTGCTGAACCTGTTCCGCCCGAAGTGGAAGCATTCCGACGCCGACGTGCGGATCGAGGCCATCGGGGGCATTTCGGACCCTGAAACGCTAGCGGACATCGTAGTGGCCGACAGCGAGTGGTTCGTGCGACACGAGGCGTTCGCGAAGCTGCGCTCGCTCGAGCCGGATCAAGGCCATTATGCCCGCCTGATGCGCGAATCGAATGACGAGGAGATTCGCCGCAAGACGGTAAAGATCATGAGCGACGTGACGGAACTCGAGCGCGTCGCCAAGGAGGACCAGTACCTTTACGTGCGCGATGCGGCAGAGCACCGCTTGGAAGAGCTTCGCACGGGGATCTGGGACAAGCTCGCCCAGTAGAGCGCCTTGCGCGGCACCCATCCAGCCTTCTGCGGAAGGCTGCCGCGTTGGCCGGACTTTCAGCAGGCCCGCCGTTACCGCACTTGCCGCGTCCGCAGGCCTGTGAGCGCAAGCTGTGATCAAGCACAACCCAGTTGCGACTGAACTTGGCGGCACGTACTCCGGCCAGGCCGCCCCCGTCGCAGCCTTGCCAGCGAGATCTGCGGAGCGGACGCGCGAAGCGTTCGTGCTCCTGCTGCTCACCCACTTCACCGTCGACTGCTTTTCCTCGACGCTGCCAACAATCCAGCCGATCCTTGCCTCGCGCTTCGAGTTGACGCTCGCGCACGCCGGGCTTTTGGGCGGATTCTGGATGTTCGCATCGTCGGTCATGCAGTTGCCGTTCGGCCTGCTCAGCGACCGCTTGCACAGCCGCCTGTTCACGGTCCTCAGCCCGCTGGCGGCAGCTGGTTTTCTGACGGCCACTTCGCTGGCCACGGGGTTCTCAGGAGTGGTCGTCCTCTTGCTGCTCGGCGGCATGGGAGTCGCCGCATTCCACCCGCACAGCACCAGCCAAGCCGGTCACCTCGGCGGCCAGCGGCGAGGCATCGCCACCGCCGTCTTCATCACGGCCGGCACTGCCGGTCTGGGTGCGGGGCCGCTCTACTTGGCCGAGGTGATCGGCCGTTTCGGCTACGAGAACCTCTGGCTGTCCGCGCTACCCGTAGTAGTGGCCAGCCCTTTACTGCTGTGGCGGGTGCCCCAGCCCGCAGTGGATCCTCAAATGAGACGGCGCGGAGTGGACTGGGCAGTGCTTCGGCAGCAGCGGCGTCCACTGCTTGCGCACTACGCATTTGTGGTCTTGCGCTCGATCGTGCAGGTCGGAATGGCACAATACCTAGCGCTCTACATGGTGCAAGTCCGCGGCACGGACTTTAGGTCGGCGAGCGTCGCGCTGGCGGTATTCTTCGCGAGCACCTCGGCCGGCTCCTTCCTTGGCGGGTGGCTGGCAGACCGCATTGGGGGCCGCAGGGTCATAGTCGGGTCCTGCCTGGCGTCCGGACCCCTGTTGGCGTGCTTCCTGGCATCGGACGGCTGGTTATCCTTGCTGGCGCTGTTTGCCGGGGGCACGGTGCTGCTGTCCACGATTCCTGTCAACATCGTCATGGCACGGGAATTGGTGCCCTCACAGGCCGGCACTGCAGCTGCCCTCATGATGGGTTTCGGCTGGGGCCTCGCCGGGATCGCGTTCGTTCCGTTTGCGGGCCTGATCGCTGACCTGGTCGGCCTCGACTTGGTGCTGTGGGGCTTTACGGCACTGCCAATCCTCGGGCTTCCGATCCTCTTTGCACTTCCGCGCCCAGGCCAGCCCCAGCCGGCTGCGAGCGGCCCGAGCTGATCGACGCCCATGACCGGGACGCGATCCGCGGACCCGGAAATAGCAGAACAGAGGCACATTGCGCCGCGAGCGCGTTGAGGCTCGGCACGGCCTGGCGTGGAATTCCTATATAGCAGTGGGTGGAGCCCGGGTAGCTCGAAGAATAGAGCGGCCTCCACCGAAGGTCCAGATGCGGGCACGATTCCCACCTGGGCTTTACGTCAGAATCATAAGGGAACATCGTGCGGTACATGCTAACTGTCGCATCAGCAATAGATTTCGTGCGCCGGGTGTCTTGCCAAATGCAACAGTCCGGCCGCGATGGCGGAGTAGCCACCGGCATCAAGGCGAATAAACAGGGCCTCCACGCTCTCGCTGGATGCGACAAGGCCCGGCCCCATGTCGTGTCGTCACCACATGATTGGACGTGTGCCATCGTGCGTTGGACGCTCGGGACCCTTGCGGGAGTCCTCTTTGTCTGCCCGGCCCTATTCGGGCAGTCCTCGGAGGAGGAGTGGAACCGATCACGTATCCTCTCCGCTTTGAGCGGGCTGCGAGTCTCTGTCGAATCGAGCTGCTCCGTCGATGCTATAGATTCCTCCGCATGGGAGGGGTCGCAGGACTCTATCGCCGAGCTTCATGGTGGGAGGTTTTCACCGTATGACGGGATCGTGTACCCGAACTACCACTACGTCCAGATAGAGCACATCGTTGCCCGCAAGGAGGCGGACGAGTCGGGTCTGTGCGACATGGGCGAGACGGCAAGAACCAATTTCGCTGCGGACATCTTGAACCTCACGCTCGCGCCCGGATCGCTGAACGCGTCGAAGGGCGACCGCGATCTCCACGAGGTGCAATCTGCCGAGACTTCTCTGTTCCGAGACAGCCTGACCGACCACGCGCTTTGCTGGTGGGCGGCTCACACCGTCCGCGTCAAGTCCAAGCACGGTCTGAGCGTGGACCCCGACGAAAAGGCGGCGCTGAGCTCCGTTCTGAATGCCTGTGCGGACGAGCACGTATTCCGACCAACGCTGGTCGAGGGCGCGGACTGGATGTTTCGTTCGGAGTTTGTTGACGCTCTGACCGGAGAGCGCGAAATCGCCGCGTGCCAAGAAACGGTCGAGGACCCGGCGGTTCTCCGATCCTCCGCGAGCGCCGTGTCAGCCCACCTGCCTAACGTCGCCTGTATCCCCGGTGATCCGAGAGCCGAGCAAAAGGCCGCTCAGACGGCCTGCGTCGCTACTCTCGAGGCAGGTGGCTATCGCACGAACTGCGAGAACGTCAAGCTCTACTGCCCGGATGTGGACCCGATCCTGATGGGCGAGCCGCTGTACGGTTCATTGCGGGACGCTGACAGTGACGGGATCGTTTGCGAGGGTTTGTGAACGCACACACGACTACAGCGGCGTTTCGCCTGTGCTATGCTCGGTTTAAGGCAGCCCATTCATCGCTTCTACCGCCTCGGGCCACTAGGCTGCCCAGCCCGGCAAAGGCGAGCATTGGGGCCGTTTTCCGATAGGACCAAACGATGTCACGAATCTGCGTAGTTACGGGTAAGCGCCCGAGGTCGGGCAATAGGGTTTCGCACGCCCACAACAAGACAAAACGATGGTTCGTGCCCAATATCCAAGACAAGCGATTCTGGTCCCCGCGCCGCAAGCGCTGGGTCAAGCTGCGCATCAGCGCCAAGGGCATCAAGATCATCAACCGCCGCGGCGTCGACCGAGTCCTCGACGAGTTGAAGAAACGCGGCGTCAAGTTCTAGCCGCCGGTTGCCGACACGGCCGACCGAGCCCGTCCGCAGCCTCGACTTATAGTTCGATCGCCTTGGCGAAGGTGACTGCGTTCACCCGGTAGAGACCTTCAAGCACGGCCGCCGTTAGCGACTGGTCGGTGCGCACCAACGCCACGGCTTCCGCGGGTTCGTCGTTCGAGCCCTGCTCGCCACGCCCGAGCGCGAAGTCGGAAATATTGATGCCCTGTTCGCCAAGCGCGGTGCCGATGCGTCCGATCACCCCGGGCACATCCTTGTTGCGCACGTACAGTAGCGACCCGCTGAGAGGCGCTTCGACATAGATCCCGTCGATGCTCAGCAGGCGAGGCGAGCCATCCGGAAAGACAGCCCCTTCCACGGCGCGGTGGATGTCCTCTGTCTTGAGATCAAGCTTCAGCGAGTCGCTGAAGTGCGCCTTCCCGCGACGGACCTCGGAAACACCGAGCGCCCGGTCGCGCGCGATCTGGGAGGCATTGATCAGATTGGCCTTGTGCGACAGGAAGCAGTTCAGGATGCCGCTTAGGGCGGCATTGCGGATCATGGCCGTGTCGGTCTCGCCGAATTCGCCCAGGTAGGTCAGCTTGACACGCACGGGCCGGCCTCTGGAAGTCTGCGCCACCAGCGAGCCCAATCGCTCCGCAAGCTTCAGGTAGGGTGCCAGCCGGCCGTACTGTTCGGCGCTGACCGAGGGCATGTTCACGGCATTCACGACCACGCCGGACTTGAGGAAATCGCGCACCTGGAGCGCTATGTTGAGCCCGACCTTGGCTTGCGCTTCGGCCGTGGACCCACCGATGTGAGGCGTGGCCACGACCTGTTCGTGGGAGAGCAGGGAAGTGTCCTCGGGCGGCTCGGAGGCGTAGACGTCCAACGCCGCGCCGCCGACCTTGCCGGCTTCGATGGCCGCGTCCAAGGCCGCCGAATCGACCAGCTCGCCACGGGCGCAGTTGATGATCCGCACGCCGTCCTTCATCTTGCTGATCAGGTCAGCATTCACGAACCCCGCAGTCTCCGGCGTGAGCGAGAGGTGCAGGCTCAGGTAGTCGGCACGGGCCAGCAGCGGATCGAGCTCGAGCAATTCCACCCCGGAACCCTTCGCAGCGTCACTCGACACGAACGGGTCGTATGCGATCACCTCCATGCCGAAGGGGCGCGCTCGCTCCGCAACCTGCCTGCCGATGCCGCCGAATCCGATGATCCCGAGGGTCTTGCCAAAGACCTCGTTTCCCTGAAACTTCTTGCGCTCCCAGCGGCCGGCCTTGGTCGATTCGTTGGCAGCCGGCACAGACCGGGCTAGCGAAAGCATCAGTGCCAACGTATGCTCTGCGACCGCGGTCGCGTTGCCGCCCGGAGTATTCATCACTACGATGCCGCGCTTGGTAGCCGCGTCGCAGTCGATGTTGTCAACGCCGACACCGGCGCGGCCGATCACCCGTAGGTGGGGCGCGCGGTCCATGACAGCTGCTGTGACCTTGACAGCGCTGCGCACGATCAACGCCTCCGCACCTTCCAAGTGCGACTCATACTCGGCCGAATTCGAGACAACGACATCAAACGCCTCTTCCGCTCGCAGTGTCTCGATCGCTGCCGTGTCCACTGCATCGGCGACTAAGACCTTCATCGTTCCCCTCCGTCCGCTGCTCCCAGCGCGTCAAGGTACACCGCTTGAGCCGCTTGCACGCCGCAGCCGAAGTCGACTTTGCGGCCCAGTTCGTGGAGGATGATCTCCAGTTCGGCGATGGTCGCGAACAAGTCATGGAAATCGAAATAGCCCAAGTGGGCGAAACGAAAGATCTGCCCCTTCATCGATCCCTGCCCGTTGGCGATGACGGCCTCGAAGCGCTCCTTGTAGGCTCGCACGATCTGGCCCGAATCCAATCCGTCGGGCGCTCGGATCGCCGTGACCGCCCCGGCCGGGATCGCGTTCCGGGCGAACAGTTCTAGCCCGAGAGCCTGGGCGGACTCGCGAGTGGCGCGCGCGAGCAATTGGGCGTTCCGGATCAGCTGGTCGCGACCGAGCTCGCGGATGTACCGCAGGACCTCTGCCATGCCCAGCAGCAGGGAAGATGCTGGCGTCCACGGGGAGTCGCCCTTGGGTCCCGCTTCAACGTGCTTGCGCAAATTAAAGTAAAAGTTAGGGTTGGTCGCAGTTTCTACGCGTCGGAACGCCTTCTCGCTCACAGAGCAGTACGCCAGCCCGGGCGGAATCATCAGGGACTTCTGGGACCCGCCGATCACCACGTCCAGCGCCCACTCGTCGATCTCAAGGATGCTGCTGCCAAGCCCGGTGATCGCGTCTACCACCAATATCGCGTCCGTCGCAGCAAGGATCCGGCCCATGGCCTGCACATCGTGCGAAATGCCTGTGGAGGACTCTGTCGCCTGGACGAGCACGCCTTGGACATCGGGATGCCGGCGCAACATCGCTTCCAGCTCCTCCGGCAGCACGGATTCCCCGTACGGCTTGGACAGCACGACAGTCTCCAGCTTGAACGCCTGTGCCATCTGCACCCAACGCTCCCCGAACTTACCCGCTGAGCATGCGATCACCTTGTCGCCCGGAGAGAACAGGTTCGAAATCGCAGCCTCCATAGCCCCGCTCCCGGAGGAAGCGAACAGCGCTATGCCGTTGTCCGTGCCCATGAAGTAGTGCAGGTCGGCGATGACCCCGCTATAGGCTGCGCGGAACTCCGCTGTGCGGTGATGCAAGTCTGCGGCCCCCATGGCGCGCACCGCCGAGGGAAGCAGGGGCGTGGGCCCGGGGGTGAGCAAGCGACTCTTGCGGACGTACATGGGCGGGTCGATTGATGGGCGGGCGGGGATCCTAGGCCGAATGTGGGAGGATCGCGTCGGGACTCGACGGCGCTGACCCCGCAACGCCAGGCTCGCTCTTGATCGATATTCCTAGGAAGATCCGGCCAGCGGCAGCGAAGCTTGCAGAGACTGCCCGACGGCCCGCTCCACCTCGTAGTCTAGCGTAGGGGCTGCCGCGCGACTCACGATTTCCGACGGCCGCTGATGGCGGCAGGCTCACAGACCGGCGGCCAGGACTTCCATCCCGTCCTCGATCGCATCGCCGGGATAGGCGATCACCCGATCGCCCTGCTCTAAACCTCCCAGCACTTCGGCGTCGAGCGCGTTGCGCCTACCGATCTGGATTTCGCGCAGCCGCGCCAGCGAGAGTTCGTCGATCACGTAGACCGCCCAAGCGTCCCCATTGCGGAAAAGGCTGCTCGAGGGCACCTTCAGGGCGTTGTCCTTCTCCCAGACGACGACGCGAATCTCCACGCGGTAGCCATCCCCGAGCGCTTCCCAGGCGGCCTGGGGATCCTCGAAATCGACGATGACGTTCACCCGCTGCTCCTCGACGCCAAGAGCCGAGATCTTCGTGAATCCGAACGGCTCCACTTGGCGCACGACGCCCCGCAGGGTTGCCTCGCCCCCCCACTGCTCGATCAGCACCGGATCCCCGGAGTCGATCTGCACGGCGTCCATCGACAGCATGTCGGACACGATCTCGAGATCCTCGGGATTGCCGATCTCGATGAGCGGCTCGCCGGAGGGGACGACGGACTCGCTCTCGCGCAAGCGCTGCAAGACCACGCCCGTGATCGGTGACCGCAGAATGATCACGTCTTCTTGGTCGACGCCGGCCGAACCGGCCTCGATCAGACTCGTGCGGGCGCGCTCGAGCTCCAGCTCAGCAACTACGATGGCGGATTCGGCACCCCGTACCGCCTCGGTCGCCGTCACGGCGCGCAGGCGCGCCGATTCGAGTCGATTGTCGGCCGTGAGGCCCTCTGCATGCAGCTGCTCGTGCCTCGCTAGTTCCGCCTGCGCATGGTCTCGCTCAGCCTTGGCACGGTCCAAGTCAACCCGGGCGCGCTCGACCTGCGCCTCGCTTCTGGCGACCCTGGCCTGTGCCTCGGCCCGTGTCCTGGAGTTCAGAAACTCGGGCCGTGACGGCCGAAACCGAGCGAGGATCGTTGAGTTGGCCTGAACAGTGTCACCGGGCTCGTGCTCGATCCGCAGCACCTTGCCGTCCAGCGGGGCCGACACCACGTAACGATCCCGCACGCGGGTCTGGCCTTCCTCGTCCAGCGTGACCTGCAGAGAGCCCCGCTCAACCGCGACGGCGGCCACCTCCACAGGCTTGGGGAGGAAGGCCCATACAAAGGCGGCAGCGACGCCGGCAAGCACCAGCCAGACAAGAATTCGCGTCGGGCTCAAGCTCATCTGCTACTCCTTTGCCTTCAGGACTTCCAACAGGTTCAGGTGGTCGAGCTTCCGGCGCACTATCAGGCCCGAGACCAGCGTGGCCCCCAGGATCGTGAGTGCGCATATCGCGTACGTCGACGGTACGGCCGAGAGGGGAAATGCGTAAAGCTCGGTTTCCATGGCCTTCACGAGTTGGGATGTCAGCCCGTAGCCCAGCAGCAACCCCAAAGGTAGCGCAAGCAACGCCAGAATCCCAAGCTCTCCCAGCAAAATCGCGGAGATCTCTTGCCGCGTGAAGCCCATCACGCGCAGGCTGGCCAGTTCCCGGCTCCGTTCGGCCAACGAGACCCGGGCCGCGTTGTAGACCACGCCGAACGCGATGATCGAGGCGAACAGGACGTTGAAGAAGATCATGATGCCGAGGTTGGCAGCGAAGGTTTCCTGGAAGGACTTCAGGGCCGCCGCCTTCAGCCCGCTGCCGGCAATCGCGGGAGTCTCCTTGATGGCGCGGAACATGGCCGGTAGCGCTTGGGAGTCGACCGTCAAGTAGCCGCCGGACAGCGTTCTGTCCTGATGTAGCAGGCGCCGGACCGAGTCAATGTTCATATACGCTGCCAGCCCCATGTGCTGGCGGACCGTGCTCGCGATGGCGAGTTCGCGCACGGGCCTGCTGCCGATCAGCACCTCGGCCGTGAGCGAGTCGCCGGGCTGGACGTCCAGCACATGGGCGAGACGCTCCGCCAGCACGACACCGTCGTGGGAGAGGTCGGCCGGGCTCAGCGTCTCGGCGTCGACTACGCGGAAGAGCTGCGGGGACTCCGGCAAGCCCGTGATCGCGAGTTGACGGGACCGCTGCCCGGACCTTAGCCGGACCGGGACCGATAGCACCGGCTCGGCCATCATCACCCCGGGCAGTCGCTGAAGGGAATAGATCCCGTCCGGCGAGATCGGCTCGGTAAAGGTGAGCTGCAGGTCATGCCTCTGGGCGACGCGGAACTGCATGTCCATCATGAGATCGAGCGAATCGACCGCGAACATCCCCACGATCAGAACGGCCAAAGACAGCGCAATGCCGCCGATCGTGATGGCCGAGCGCAGCGGCTGGCGTTCGATATTGCGCAGGATGATGCGCGCCGGCTGTGACAGCAAGCGCTGCAGGCCCAGCCGCTCCACTAGGCTGGCCGAGTACTTCGCCGGAGGCTCCGGCCGCATGGCCTCGGCGGGCTGCAGGCGGACAGCTCGACGAACAGAAGTGTGGGCGCCGAACACCGCAGCGAAGATGCCGACCACCACAGCTCCGGCCACCACAGCGGGGTCCAAGCGGTATTCGAGGACCGGAAAGCGGAAGAAGTCGTTGTACATCGACAGCATCCCGCGACCCAGCAGGGCGCCGCAGACCGTGCCGATCAGAGTTCCCGTCAGGCTAATTGCCAATGCCCAGTACGTGTAGTGCCGGGCGATCGAGAGTCGTGGATAGCCGAGAGCCTTTAAGGTCGCGATCTGCTCCCGCTGTACCGCGACGATGCGATGCAACACGACATGGAGCAGGAAGGCTGCGACTGCCAGGAACACCATCGGGATGATCACGCCGGCCACCCGGATCCCATTGAGCTCGTTCTGGACCGACCAGTGGGACAGCTGCAGGTCGCGAGGGATCGCGCCCCACCCCCCGTACGGCCTGATCAGCTCGTCAACTTCTTGGATCACCCTCTCGACCTGCGCGCCTGGCCGTAGCAGCAAGGAGACATCGTTGAAGCCGCCTTCCATGTCGAACGCCGCGGCAAGCGCGCGGCGTCCCATCCAGAACACCCCGAAACGGGAATTGTCGGGGATCATCTCGCCCGATCGAATGGTGTAGACATATTCCGGCGACAGCCCGACGCCGACAATCTCGAGATCTTGGCGGCGACCGTTGAGAATGGCGCCCACCGTGTCCCCGGGCCCGAGCAGGTTGGCTTCCACGAACCCTTGGGAGACGATCACCTCGTCGGGCCGCCCGGGTTCGATATAGCGGCCCTGCACCAGCACGACATCGTTCACGATCTCTCGCTTGTGCTCGGGAATGGACACGAGACGGCCCGTTGCCGGCTCGGCGAGCCCGTCAACGTCCAAGGCCACGTCAAATACGACTCGTGTCTCGGCCTGCGCCACTCCAGGAATCGCAGAGATGCGGCTTCCAAGTGCCAGCGGAGCGCGCTTCAACGTTGCGAAGACATGCCCGAAGCGCTGGCGCTCGTAGTAGGAATCCCGCGTGGATTGCAGCGAGTTGAAGTTGCTGAGGTAGGCAATCAGCATCAGCACGCCGACGGCTATGACCATGCTGATCGCGAGCGCTTGGCCCTTGATCCGCCACAAGTCGCGGAAGAGCTTGCGGTTAAGCGCCTGCATGGCCTACCACGTGAGGTCTCGTGCCGCGGTCTTTACGGGGTTGCCGCGATCCGCCACGATCAGCCCATCCGAGAGTTGAACGACGCGGTCTGCGATCGACGCCACGGCGGCGTTGTGCGTGATGACCGCGGTGGCGGTGCCGAGTTCTTGGTTGATGCGCTCGATGGCCTCCAGCACCACCACTCCGGTGGAGATGTCCAGCGCTCCGGTAGGTTCGTCGCACAGCAACACTTCGGGTCGCTTCGAAATCGCCCGCGCGATCGCCACGCGCTGCTGTTCGCCGCCAGAGAGCTGCGCCGGGAAGTGATTCATGCGGTCACCCAGCCCTACGATGCGGAGCGCTTCTTGGGGCGGCATGGGATCCCGCACGATCTCGGTCACCAGCGCTACGTTCTCTCGGGCCGTCAGGCTCGGGATCAGGTTGTAGAACTGGAACACAAAGCCCACATGGTTGCGGCGGTATGCGGTCCGAGTGGCGTCGTCTGCTCCGCTAAGGTCGCGTCCGCGATAGGTGACCGCCCCTGAGGTGGGCACGTCGAGGCCGCCGAGTATGTTGAGCAACGTCGACTTGCCGCTGCCAGACGGTCCGAGCAGAACGATGAACTCTGACGCGCGCAGGCTCAGGTTCACACCCCGCAGCGCATCGACAGCGACTTCGCCCATGTCGTAGCGTTTGGTGACGTTCTTGGCCTCGAAAACGATCTCCGCGCCGTGAAACGCACCGCCGGTACTGGCTTGCCGGACCGGATCGGGAATCGACGCTGTCACCCTCGAACCTCCTGACTCCCCCGCGTCAGGCATGACACGAGTGAATTGTAGTGTAGGCAACCGATCGTTGGGCGTGTCAGCGGATCTGTTTCGCCTACGTTCCGGGTGTTGGAAGGCCTGGCCCGACCTCAAGCGTCGCAACGGAACCATCAGTGCGGGCGGGCGTGGAGATACTGACCGCAACAAGGAAGTTGTACGTGCATGAAACACATGCACCCAATCTGGGAGCCGACGCTGCCAGCAAGACTCAGCCGTTGCAGAGGTCCGGCGAGAGCGCTTCTCGAAGCGGATGAAGCTGCCGCGCGCAGCTCGGCATTCCACTCTCGTCTTGCTTGCGTCCCAGACGCTATGCCGTATTATGACTACAGTGGTCTCTTCGAAGGGTGTCCCCATGCAAAGGATTCAGTTGCGTGACGCAAAGGCCAAGTTGTCAAGCCTGGTAGACGGGGCGGCGAATGGAGAGACGACCGTCATCACTCGCCATGGCAGGCCTCAGGCCGTAATCCTCGGGGTGGAGGAATGGAACCGGCTCCGTCAGGTGCCATCCTTGGGCCGGTTGCTGCTGTCGGCTCCGCTGGAAGACGAAGACCTGCCGCCGCGAGACCCGAGCCCATCAAGAGAGATCATGCCCTAGGAGGCGTTCTTGTACTTGGTAGACACCGACGTGCTTTCGGCCGGGACGCCCGACCGCCCCAAGCGATCCGTGAACCTGATCAACTGGATGGACAAACATTCAGCAGATCTATTCTTATCGACGGTCACGGTCGCTGAAGTCTGCAGTGGCATCGCAAAGCTGAAACGGACCGGAGCTGCATCAAGGGCCACCACGATTGGAAGCTGGCTCGAGCTCATGCTTCATCTCTACGGTGATAGGGTCCTCTCGTTCGACACGGCAGCGGCGCGCTTGGCAGGGAGGCTGATGGACAAAGCACGCGAGGCGGGCCATTCGCCCGGTTTCGCCGATATAGCGATCGCGGCAACGGCTGAAAGCCAAGGCCTGACGATCCTAACCCGTAATTTGCGACATTTCGCGCCGCTAGGAATCGCCGCGATCGATCCCTTCCAGACACTGCCCTAGATGCGATCGTTGACCCGCCAATTCCAAAATCTCCACGGCGTGTCGGAGATTGCAGCAAAGCATCCAGGCTCAGCCGGAGCCGCCACCACTTCGCGCTTCCAATCACCGATCGTCCGCAGGACGCCCGCGAAGCTCTCGGTGCACTCTGGCAACCTGCCACATGTAGTTTCCGGATTGCTCTAGCTGCACAGCCTTCTCAATATGCGCTCGTGAGTCGCCCGTCTCTTTCATCGCCTCGTAGTACAGGCCCAGATACAGGTGAGCATAGAATTCCGGGCCTGTCCCGCCGCCGGAACCGGCCGCTCGGTCAGCCGCGTCCAACACGTCTTGGACGCCGCCGCTGCCACGGAAGAGAGCGAACACCTCCATCATGGGCACCCTGCCGTCCCTGTCGATCGGGATCAGTCCCGCACGCGCGGCTTCAAACCCTTTGGTCGCCGCAATGCACAAGAAGTGCCAGACAGAATTCTCCACGTCCTGTGGGTTGACCGTGCGGTGAAGTTCGAACAGGGCCGCGCAGCCTGCGAAGTCCCCGGCGTAGTACTGCGAGATTCCGAGTTGCCAAAGCTGCGCCCTCGCGTGCGCTTCAAGCTCGGCTACGCGCTCGAAGGCGGCAACCGATCCCGCCATGTCGCCGTTGCGGAACCTCGCCGCGCCCAGATCTAGATTGATCCGGGCGTTGTCAGGCTCAAGCTCTGCTAGCCGCTCAAGGTCCGTCGCGGCTCCGGCGTAGTCCTCAAGATGCGTCCGGGCCTGCGCCCGAATCCAGAACGCCGTGGGATTCGGTTCCGCCGAGGACTCAATCTGGCCGCTGGCCAGTTCAGCGGAGCGGGCCGCATCCCCGGAACGCAACGACGCAATGGCGTCCTGGAGCAGGCGCCCGTCTTCCTGGGCACCCGCGCGGCATCCGAACGCGAGCAAGAGCGGCGCGATGGCAAAGGCGAGGAAGAATCTGGACAACTTACCGGAACCCCGACAATCAGCAGTCTAGCGCCCTACGCGACGGAGAACGCGTGCTCTCTCCTATAATCGTGTTCTGCTCCGGCCGGCTGGCCTATGCCCGCATCCAATTCGAAGCTAGGTCTCGTTGAGGGGCTAGTCGAGACCTGCCGCAAGCGCATTGCAGGGCAGCTCCGCACGCGGGAGGGCTGCTTGGCGCTCGCGGTCTGCTTGGTCGGCTTCTGCAGCCTGCTCGTGCTCGGCACGCGCTATGTTCCGTTTGTCACACTCCCTCTGGCCGGCGGGCTTGGGATCTGGATCGCCGTGCAGCGACTCGGGGCTCACTTGCCTACCAAGTACGCAGTAGCACAGCTGGTGGACGCGCGTGCGGGCCTCCAAGACGCCCTGTCGACGGCGTATCACTTCAAGACAGCAGGGATCCACAGGCAGCACAGCGGCGTAGCGGCCACTCAGTATGAGTCCGCTTCCAAGCTCGCTGCGCACGTAGATCCCCAAGAGGCGTTCCCGCGCGTCGCATCTCCGGCCCAGCGCACGAGCGTCTGGTTGCTGGCGTCTGCTCTCCTTCTCTTCGGACTGCGCGTCGGGCTCCAAGCGACTATCTCGTTCGAGCCCCCCCTGGCATCGCTGATCCTGACGGCCATCTTCGGCGAGCAGCCCGCCCTGAATGCCGACGACCGCCCGCGAGCGGCTGCGATCGACCAGCCGAATACGGATCAGCTCCTTCCGGGGGACGAAGAATTCTTCGAACGCCCTGCATCCGAACAGGACCCTCCCAAGTCTGAACTGCCTGGCGAAGCCCACGAGGAGCCTCCCCCAGAGGCGGTCGAGATGCCCGACGTGGAGGGACTGATCACGGTGCCTTTGGAGGAGCAAGGTCCGGAGGGCTCGCTCGAGGATTCGATGTTGCGGCCCGAAGATTCGGACTTGTCGCCGGATAGTCAGGATGGGGACCTGCCGTCTGACGCCGGCAGCGATCCATGGGACGAAGAGGCCCAGAGCTTGTTCGACAAGCTCAAGCAGGCGTTCGACAACATGCTGCAGACGCTGGACATGGCCTCCAACGAGTCTTCAAGTTCGGAGTCGGGGCAGGAACAGGAAAGCGGCAGCACGGAAGAAACCGCATCGTCGGGAAATCCCGCCGACTCGGGAGAGGCAGAGCAGGACCCCTCGGCCCTGGCCGCCGACGCGTCGATGGAGGGTGGCGAGGCCGGGCCCGAGGCTGGCGAGTCGGCGTCGGCCGGAACCACTAGCGGCGAGGACAGCACCGGCGACCAGAGTGGCGGGGAGAACGCCTCGGCCGCCGGCACAAGCGACGGTGACAAGGAACTGGCCGAAGCGGAGCAGTTGGAAGTGCTCGGCGCCCTCGAGGAACTCTACATGGAACGCGCCGAGAAGATGAGGGGCGAGGTGACGATCGAGACCCGCCTGGCCGAGCAGTCAGCATCGGTGCCTTACAATCAGCGTTCGACTTCCCACGCCGACGGCGAAGGGGCCGTAAGCCGGGACGAGATCCCCGCGCCCTACCGCACCTACATTCAGAACTATTTCGACACGTTGAGAAGGAACGCCGAGTAAATGCTGGCCGAAGACACGATGTTGCATGGCGCAACGGAACAGATCGACGCCGTTCGCGCGCAGATCCAGCGTGTGATTGTCGGTCACGAGCGCGTGGTCGACGGCGTGCTGAACGCTTTGCTGTCTGGCGGCCACGTGTTGCTCGAAGGCGTGCCGGGCCTCGGCAAGACAACCTTGCTGAGGACGCTCGGCCGCGCGCTGCACCTAGACTACTCGCGCATCCAGTTCACCCCCGACCTGATGCCCGCAGACATCTTGGGCAGTGTCGTGATGGACACCAACGAGCTCGGCGCCAAGGCGCTCCGGTTCGAGAAGGGCCCGGTCTTTGCGCATCTCGTGCTCGCCGACGAAATCAACCGCGCAACGCCGCGCACGCAGTCGGCGCTGCTGGAGGCCATGCAGGAGAAGACTGTCACCAGCGGAACGAAAACGCACGAGCTTGACGAGCCGTTCTTGGTGATGGCCACGCAAAACCCGCTCGAGATGGAAGGGACCTACCCGTTGCCCGAGGCCCAGTTGGATCGCTTCTTGCTCAAACTTCTGGTGGAGTATCCCGAGCGCGAAGACCTCACCGCCATCGTGGATCGCACGGCGGACACCACCCCCTTGGAGGTCGATGCGATCTTGGACCGCGATCAGATCCTCGAGCTGCGACGCGCCGCGTCACAGACCCTGGTGGCGCCCCATGTCCGCGACTACGCCATCAGTCTGGTCCTCGCCACGCAGCCTCGCCCGGGCAGGGAGTACGCCTTGGCGCGCAAGTACGTCCGCTACGGCAGCTCGCCTCGCGGAGCGCAAGCGCTCGTGCTGTGCGGGCGCGTCAGGGCGCTGATGCAGGGGCGGCTGCACGTCAGCACGGACGATGTTCGGGAGCTGGCTCTTCCGGCCCTGCGCCATCGGATCATCCTGAACTTCGACGCTCACGCTGACGGGCGGACCGAAGACGACCTCCTGCTCGAAATGCTCGAGTCCTTGCCCGAGCCCACGATGCCCTAGGCCGAGGGGCCGGCAGATCCGCAAATTCCAGCCGCGGCATTCCAAGCCGCCCCCACACGGCCCTCAGTGCCGTAGAATATTGCGCGGCTGCCGACGATTCGCGGTCCTTCCCAGTTGAGGGCCGATCCACAGGCAGCCGAGGTTAAGGCGGCAAGGATGCGGCGACGCAGTTTCCTCCAGGGCTCTGGCGCGATAGCGGCAAGCCTTGGCACAACGCGCATGGCCGCGCTCCCAGCGGCAGCCGACCTCGCAGCTAGCTCGAAGGCGGGAAGCATGAAAGTCACGGGTGTGAAAACGATCCTTCTGGACAACGTCCAGCCTTACATCGGCCATCGGAAGTGGCTGTTCGTCCAGCTGACCACGGACGAGGGCCTCGTCGGCTTGGGCGAGCGGCCGACCGGCGGCGTGACCAACCTGAAGTCGCAGATCGACCTGCTGCACGATCTGTGCGAGCGGTTTGTCATCGGCCAGAGCCCCTTCAACGTGGAGCGGATCTGGCAGGACATGTACACCAGCTCGCACGACTACCGCCACCCAAGCCTCTACTCAGTCCCGGCGCTGTCCGCCATCGAAATGGCCTGCTGGGACTTGGTCGGGAAAGCTACCGACCAACCCGTGTACAACTTGCTGGGCGGCCAGTATCATGACCGGCTGCGCGCCTACGCCTACATGAATACCCAAGGAGTCTGGGAAGACCCCGAACTCGCCGGGAGGCGGGCGGAGGAACTCGTACGGGCAGGGAATACTGCCTGCAAGCTGGATCCGTTTCGGCCCATCACCGGGCCGCCGCGCGACTATTCCCTCAAGACCATCCGGCATGTGGCCAAGATCTTCCGGGCGATCCGCAATGCGGTCGGCGCCGACCTCGAGATCGGCATCGGCACCCACGGCCAGTTCAGCACGTCAGGAGCAATCCGGGTGGCCAGCATCCTCGAAGAGTTCGACCCGTTCTGGTTCGAGGAGCCCGTTCCGCCCGAGAACGTTGACGAGATGGCCCGCGTGGCGGCCCACACAAGCATCCCGATCGCCACCGGCGAGCGGCTGGTCACGAAGTTCGAGTTCTCGCAGGTGCTCGAGAAACAAGCGGCGCAGATCATCCAGCTGGACGTCGGCCAGTGCGGGGGGATTCTCGAGTCCAAGAAGATCGCGGGCATGGCCGAAGCGCACTACGCGATGATCGCGCCGCACATGTACTGCGGTCCCGTTTCTGCCGCGGCGGCGGTGCAGCTCGACACATGCTCGCCGAACTTGCTGATCCAGGAGTTCAACTCCAATGCTCTCCACAGCGAGATCTTGCGGGAGCCGATCGACTTCAGCAATGGCTTCATCACTCCGCCGACCGGGCCCGGCCTGGGGATCGAGCTCAACGAGGAGGTTGTGAAGCGGCAGCTCTCCGCATGATTCCGAGCCGAGTGCCGGCTACGGCCCAGCCGGCCTCGGGTCAGGACATCTCGCTGCAAGTTTGTGGTTCTACGGCACCATTAGACTGTGATGCCGGTAACGGAAACAGAGGAGCAACTGCTTCCAATGATTGAGCCTCCTTGGAAAGAGAACGAGTATGGCGTCAAATTCTGCCCGGTTCGTGTTCCTGTTACCTCACCGACTCGGTATGTGTCGTACCAAGCGGCTCTCAATTTGCGCCCGCCTGGCGAGCATACCGGAGACTGGCACAAAGAAGCGTCATTCTTTGCTATGGAGGGCAATCCGCATACCTTGATCCTCGCTGGACCGGGAGGCTGGGGCGACTCCACGCCGAGTCTCGGCAGCAAAGGCGTGCGCGACATGGCTCACATCCTTGCTGGCTGGGTGATCCCTCCAGATTGTGGTCCGGTTTGGGTGGCCAACCACTACCGCGCAATCACCGACTACGTGGTATTGGACACTGTGGACGGGCGCTGTCTCAGGTCCCCCAGGTATTGCCCGGTGTTCAGCATCAATCAGTGGTTGGACACCGAAGAGCAAATCGAGCACTTGGTTGAGGAATATCTCAAACCGCTAGGCGAGCAGTTCACTCCTGCAGCGCGGGCGATCCACGACGAATGGCTTCCGACCGTGATATTTTCCTGAATCCAAGCGAGCGATTGCCCGAGAGCGCGATGCTCGCATTGCTTGGGCGGCTACAAGCCTCTTTGCATCTTGAGTTTCCGCAACGGCCCAGCGAGCAAGCCTGCATTGCACGGAGGTCGCGGGATAGGCTAAGATAACAGCACCGGCTGTTCGGGGAACCGGCCGGCCTTTCGTAGACCGTGACGCGGTGCAGCGCTCCTGCGGACGTAGGCACGGTGTTTACACAAATCCACGAGGGACGCGGACCAAGGTACCTTTTGCGGACGGGTGGCCGAGCGGTCAAAGGCAACAGACTGTAAATCTGTCGGGCTACGCCCTACGAAGGTTCGAATCCTTCCCCGTCCACCAGTGTTTGTGGCGGCCTTGAATTCGCGTTTCCGATCGCAGCGTAAAAGGACACAGAGACATGGCAAAGGAAAAGTTTGATCGCTCGAAGCCGCACGTGAACGTGGGCACGATCGGGCACATCGACCACGGCAAGACGACATTGACGGCGGCCATCACGCGGGTGCTGTCCAAGCACGACCCGTCCAACCAGGTGCGCTCGTTCGACTCGATCGACAACGCGCCGGAGGAGCGCGAGCGGGGCATCACGATCGCGACGGCGCACGTGGAGTACCAGACGGCCAACCGGCACTACGCGCACGTGGACTGCCCGGGGCACGCCGACTACATCAAGAACATGATCACGGGGGCGGCCCAGATGGACGGGGCGATCCTGGTGGTGGCGGCCACGGACGGGCCGATGCCGCAGACGCGCGAGCACATCCTGTTGGCGCGGCAGGTGGGGGTGCCGTACATCGTGGTGGCGCTGAACAAGGTCGACATGGTGGACGACGAGGAGTTGCTGGAGCTGGTGGAGCTGGAGGTGCGCGAGCTGCTCAGCGAGTACGACTTCCCGGGGGACGACGTGCCGGTGGTGCGGGTGTCGGCGCTGCAGGCCTTGGACGGGGAAGCGGCGGCGGAGCCGGGCGTGGACGAGCTGATGCAGGCGGTGGACGACTACATCCCGACGCCGGAGCGGGACGTGGACCGGCCGTTCCTGATGCCGATCGAGGACATCTTCTCGATTTCTGGTCGGGGCACGGTGGTGACGGGACGGATCGAGCGCGGGCAGGTGCGCGTGGGCGAGGAGATGGAATTCCTGGGCATCCGGGAGACGCACAAGAAGGTGATCACGGGCGTGGAGATGTTCAAGAAGCTGCTGGACGAGGGGCAGGCCGGGGACAACGTGGGCTTGCTGGTGCGGGGCCTGGGCAAGGACGAGGTGGAGCGCGGGCAGGTGGTGGCCAAGCCGGGCAGCATCACGCCGCACACGAAGTTCAAGGGGCAGGTGTACGTGTTGAAGAAGGACGAGGGGGGCCGGCACACGCCGTTCTTCAACGGCTACCGGCCGCAGTTCTACTTCCGCACGACGGACGTGACGGGAGTGGCGCAGATGCCGGCGGGGACGGAGATGGTGATGCCGGGGGACAACGTGGAGCTGGAGGTGGAGCTGATCGTGCCGATCGCGATGGAGCAGGGGCTGCGCTTCGCGATCCGCGAGGGCGGCCGCACCATCGGCGCCGGCACAGTCGCCTCCATCGTCGAGTAGGATTCGCAGACGGGAGGAACTCATGGCGCGCGAGATCATCACGCTACAGTGCACTGTCACGAAGGACAGGAACTACACCACGACGAAGAACAAGCGCAAGCACCCGGAGCGGCTGGAGCTGATGAAGTACTCGCCGAGACTTCGCAAGCACACGCTGCACCGCGAGATGAAGTAAGCTAAGAGTAGCGGTCAAGCCTGCAGGGGCGTCGGTTAACGGTAAACCAGCGGTCTCCAAAACCGCCAATGGGGGTTCGATTCCCTCCGCCCCTGCCAGTCGTTGCGGCGCCCGGCTGGCCTTGGGGATCCCGACCGCCTTCAAACCACAGCACAGCCATGGCAAAAGCGCTCAAGAAGAAAGCCAACCAGCCGGCCACGCTGCCGGTGCGCGTCCGCACCTACCTGGACGGCGTGGTGCGAGAGCTGCGGCTGGTCACCTGGCCGGGCAAGCAGCAAGTCCGGGCCACCACTGTGGTCGTGCTGGTCACAGTATTCGCCTTCGCGGTCTTCTTCGGCGTGGTCGACTACATTCTGGCGTGGGGCCAACGCCTGCTGTACCAAACATTCACATAGGCGGGCTAACCGATCGTGCTGACAGACGAAACACTCACGAACGCCGGGATGGGCCCGGAGGGCGGCGAGCCCGCCGCCCGGCCCGACCTGCCGTGGTACTTCATCCACACCTACTCGCGTTTCGAGAACAAGGTCAAGGAAAACCTCCGCTCGCGCGTGGAGGCGCTTGGCTTGGAACGCCGCGTGGGTCAGATCTTGATCCCGACCGAGGACGTGGTGCAGATGCGCAACGGCAAGAAGGTCACCAGCAAGCGCCTGCTCTACCCCGGCTACGTCCTAGCCCAGTTGGACCTTGACGACGATCTCTGGCACGCGGTCAAGAACACCCCCAAGGTGACCGGATTCGTCGGCGAGGAGAAGCTCAAGAGCGGCGAGAGGCGTCCGCCGACGCCCTTGACCGAAGCCGAGGTCGACCAGATTCTCAACCGCCAGAAGCGATCGGAGGAGCAGCCGCGCCCGCACGTCGAGTTCGTGCGCAACGACCAGGTCAGCATCGTCGACGGCCCGTTCAGCGGCTTCACGGGCACGGTCGAAGAGGTCAACGCCGACCGCAGCACGCTGAAGGTGATGGTCACCATCTTCGGGCGCGGGACGCCGGTCGAGCTGGAGTACTTCCAGGTCAAAAAGGGAAGCTAGCGGGCCGCTCCTGGGGCGCGCCACCGGCGAGGAGTTCAATCATGGCGAAAGCGAAAGTGCCGATCATCCAGCAGATCAAGCTGCAGATCATGGCAGGCAAGGCCACGCCAGCCCCCCCGGTGGGGCCGGCGCTGGGCCAGGCGGGCCTGAACATCATGCAGTTTTGCAAGGACTTCAACGCCCGCACTTCCAATCCGGAACTCGAAGGGCTGATCGTCCCGGTTGTGATCACGGTCTACCAGGATCGCTCGCACGATTTCGTGACGAAGACCCCCCCGGCCGCGGTGCTGATCAAGCGCTACGCGAACCTGGCCAAGGGGTCTGGCGAGCCGAACCGCGAGAAGGTCGGCTCGATTACGCTGGCGCAGCTCGAGGAAATCGCAAAACAAAAGATGCCCGATCTGAACTGCTACACCGTGGAGCAGGCGATGGCCTGCGTGCGCGGCACGGCCAACAGCATGGGCGTGCAGGTGGTATGATAGAGATTCATCCCGTGGGAGACTCCTGGCGCCGCTGTCCCGGGGTCGCTTGCACCAAGGTGAGACATGGCGGGTAAGAAGTACCGCGCGTTCGCGGAAAAGCTAGAGGACCGGGCGTACGCCTTGAACGAGGCTATTCCGATTCTCCAGCAGAACAAGATCTCGAAGTTCGACGAGACGGTGGAGGTGCACTTGAACCTCGGCGTCGACCCGCGCCACGCCGACCAGATGGTGCGCGGAACGGTGGTGCTGCCGCACGGCTTGGGAGTGTCCAAGCGGGTGCTCGTGATCGCCTCCGGCGACAAGCTCCGCGAGGCCGAAGAGGCCGGAGCAGACTTTTTCGGGGGCCAGGAGTACGTTGACAAGATCCAAAAGGAAGGCTGGCTCGGGTTCGATGCCGTCGTGGCCACCCCGGACATGATGCGGGTCGTCTCGAGGGTCGGCAAGATTCTGGGCCCGCGCGGCCTGATGCCGAACCCCAAGACGGGCACCGTGACAGTGGACATCGCCCAAGCGGTCTCGGAAGTGAAGGCTGGCAAGGTGGAGTTCCGGGTGGACCGCGGTTCGGTGATCCACGCCCCCGTGGGCAAGCTAGGATTCGACGCCGACCATATCGTCGAGAATGCAGGCACCCTGATCGGGGCGGTCCTCAAGGCCAGGCCTCCGGCCGCCAAGGGGCGCTACTTGATGAAGGCCTCGATCTGTTCAACGATGAGCCCCTCGCTGACGCTCAACGTGAGCGAGTTCGGCTCGTAGCAGTGAAACGATGAAGACCAAGGCACAGAAGCGGCAGACCCTAGCAGAGCTCCAGACCGGGTTCGCGGACGAGCCCGCGGTCATCGTGTGCAAGTTCGAGGGCCTCACGGTCGCGGCGGACCAGCGGCTGCGGGGCGTGATCCGAGATCTGGGCGGCTCCTACCGCGTGGTTGCGAACCGGCTGGCCCTGCTGGCAGCGCGCGGCACGCCGTACGAAGAGGCCCTGACGGGCCAGCGCGGCATGACCGCGCTGGCGTTTCTCGGCGAAGACCCGGTGTCCACGCTCAAGGCGCTGGTGGCCTTCGGCAAGGAACAGGACAAGTTCTCGTTCAACTGCGGCGTGGTCGACTGCCGGACGGTGGATCTGGACCAACTTATCGAGCTCTCGAAGCTGCCCGACAAGGCAGGCCTTCAGGTCCGGATTCTGTACATGCTCAACTCGTCGGCACAGCGTCTGATGGGTGTGCTGAACGCGCCTGCCCGCGACATCGCCGCGGTGCTGCAGCAGGCGGTGGAGAAGAAGAAGTTCAACGAGTAGCCCTCGGCGACGGGTGCCTGCCGCCTCTGGCGGAAGGCGAATGCTCGCTTGCAATCACACACAGGAGATGAGTACTATGGCAGACATAGGCGCAATCACGGAATCCATCAAGGGCCTGACCCTGATGGAAGCCGCAGAACTGGTCAAGAAGCTGGAAGAGGAGCTTGGCGTCTCCGCCGCCGCGGCGGTGGTTGCGGCTCCGACCGGATCGTCGGACGGCAATGCCGAGGAAGCCGCGGAGCAGACTGAGTTCACGGTCATGCTGACTGGCATCGGGAGTCAGAAGATCAAGGTCATCAAGGCAGTTCGCGAGATCACCGGCTTGGGCCTCAAGGAGGCCAAGGACTTGGTCGATTCGACGCCGACGGCGGTGAAGGAGAACATTCCCAAGGAGGAGGCAGACCAGATCGGCGCGAAACTTGCCGATGTCGGTGCCGAATTCGAGGTGAAGTAGGCGTGTGTCAGGCGAGGACTCGCAGACGGCGCGAACCGTGCTTGCGAGTTCCGTGCGCTGCCAGCGCTGCGTCACGGCCCGAACACGATGTCCGGGCAGCGGCTGCTGGCCGCGGTCTAGCGGGGCAGCCGTCCCGCACTGGACAGATTTTGCCAAGACTTGGTTCGCCGAAGCGGCCCAGCACATCGATCCCCCGGCGACCTGCCGGAAGAGCGGAGCGGTGCGCCCCGGGCCGGTTTCGGCGTATCTGTGTGCCGCCGCGCTTGCGCGGCGGACGGCGCGCGTCTGCGGGCGCGCGCGTGCAACCCCTTGCCTGAGGTGGCAATAACGTGGCAACAGTGAACGAATCGATGGCTCACGGGTCGAACGGATTCGCGCCCGGCGCGTCCAAGGCGCGGCGGGACTTTTCCAAGATCCAGTCGGCGATCGCGATCCCGAATCTGCTCGACATGCAGCAGGAATCGTACGAGCGCTTCCTGCAAATGGATCTCTTGCCCGACGAGAGGGTCGAAGACGGCCTCGAGGCCGTCTTCAAGTCCGTGTTCCCAATCTCGGACTTCCGAGAGATGAGTTCGCTGGAGTTCGTGTCGTACTCGATCGGCGACTGGGCCTGCAAGTGCGGTTCGCAGAGCGGGCTGAAGCACCTGCGCACACGGTGCCGCCAATGCCGCGAGATCATTCGGACGGATCCGAAGGGGCCGCCCGACATCCTCTGCGACCGTTGCGCCAAGCGCACGCCGAACGAGGTCACGTTCTGCGAGAAGTGCGGGGACCCTGTCGGGCTCAAGCTCAAGTACGATCCCGAAGAGTGCAAGAAGCGCGGCATGACCTATGCCGCGCCCCTGAAGGTCAACATCCGGCTGACCGTCTTCGAGAAGGACGGCAGCGGCGACCGCAAGTCCGTGCGGGACATCAAGGAGCAGGAAGTCTTCTTCGGCGAGATCCCGCTGATGACCGAAGAGGGCACCTTCATCGTCACGGGCACCGAGCGCGTCATCGTTTCTCAGCTGCACCGGTCGCCCGGGGTGTTTTTCGAGTCTTCGGCCGACAACACCTACTACCTCGGCAAGATCATCCCGTCGCGCGGCAGCTGGATCGAGTTTGAGTACGACGCCAAGAAACCTACCGGACAGCGCCTGCTCAACGTGCGCATCGATCGCAAGCGCAAGTTCCTAGGCACGATCTTCCTGCGGGCGCTCGGCCTCGAGAATGACGCCGACATCCTAGGCCAGTTCTATCGCGCCGACACGATTCGCATCAACGACTCGGGGGCGCTGCAGCGCGACATTTCCGAGAGCCTGGTGCATACGCGGCTAGCCGCTGCCGTCACCGGAAAGAGCGGCAAGTCTCTGGGGCGCAAGGGACGCAAGATCAACACGCGCCTGCTGCAAGACATGCGGGCCGAGGGAATCACGGCCCTGCCGTGCCTGCCCGAGGATCTGGCGGAGGCAGTCTTCGCCGACGACATCTTCGACGAGGAGAGCGGGGAGGTCCTCCACGGATGCGAGGCCAACTCGCCCGTCACCGACGATGCGATGGAGCGCCTCCGGCAAGCGGGGAACGCGGAGTTCAGGGTCATCTTCCCTGAGACCGACGAGTGCGGGCCCGTGCTTTCCGAGACCCTGCGCAAGGATTCGATCAAGACCAAAGACCAAGCCCTGCTGGCGATCTACCGCAATCTCCGTCCCGGGGATCCGCCGACCCGTGAGACTGCCACCAAGCTGTTCAACGACATGTTCTTCGATCCGCGCAAGTACGACTTCTCGCGCGTCGGGCGGATGAAGTTCAACATCAAGCTGCACGGCGAGGAGGAAGCCACGCCGCTGGACCGCAGGGTCTTGGACGCCAGCGACTTCTACGAGACCATCAGATACCTGTTCAAGCTGCGGCGCAAGATCGGGAACACCGATGACATCGACCATCTCGGCAACCGCCGCGTGCGCTCGGTCGGCGAGCTGCTGGAGAACCAGTTCCGCATCGGCCTGATCCGCATGGAGCGGGCGATGCGCGACCGGATGACGTCCTACCAGGACATGTCCAGCGCGATGCCGCACGACCTGATCAACGCCAAGCCGGTGATGGCAGCGGTGCGGGAATTCTTCGGCTCCTCGCAACTTTCGCAGTTCATGGACCAGATCAACCCGCTGTCGGAAATTACTCACAAAAGGCGGCTTTCGTCTCTAGGGCCAGGCGGGCTGTCGCGCGAGCGGGCGGGCTTTGACGTGCGCGACGTGCATCCCACGCATTACGGCCGAATCTGCCCGATCGAGACGGCCGAGGGTGCCAACATCGGGCTGATCAGCTCGCTGTCGTGCTTCGCCCGGATCAACCAATTCGGCTTCATCGAGAGCCCGTACCGCAAGGTCGAAAACGGGCGGGTAGTCGACGAGGTCAGGATCAGCTACGCCGGCGACACGCTGTTCCAGCCCGGCCAGGTCGTGCGGCGCGAGGAGGCACAGCAGGCCAACGACTCCTTGAAGCCGGGCCGCGAGGAGGCGCATTTTGAGACCCACTGCGACTACCTCTCGGCGTGGGAAGAGGACCGGCACATCATCGCCCAAGCCAACATTCCGGTGGACGCGGACGGCAACATCGGGCGGGAGTTCGCCAACTGCCGGGTCGCCGGTGACACGCGCCTGAAGAAGCGCGAGGAGATCCAGTACCTGGACGTGAGCCCGAAGCAGCTCGTTTCGGTCGCCGCCAGCTTGATCCCGTTCTTGGAGAACGACGACGCCAACCGCGCGTTGATGGGCTCGAACATGCAGCGGCAAGCCGTGCCGCTGCTGCGCGCCGAGTCTCCCATCGTCGGCACCGGCATGGAGCGCATCACCGCAGAAGATTCCGGTGCGGTCGTGCTGTGCAAGCGCAGCGGGGTTGTGGACTCGGTCGATGCCGAGCGCATCATCGTGCGGGTCGAGGACACCGGTCACGAGGAGCAACTCTCGCGCGAGGTCGGAGCCGACATCTACCCGCTGATCAAGTTCCGGCGCTCGAACCAGAACACGTGCATCAACCAGAAGCCGATCGTCAAGATCGGCGACCGCGTGGCCACGGGCCAAGTGCTGGCCGACGGCCCCTGCACCGACTCGGGCGAGCTGGCCCTGGGCCGCAACGTGCTGGTCGCCTTCATGCCGTGGCGCGGGTACAACTTCGAGGACGCCATCCTGGTCAGCGAGAGGCTGGTCAAGGAGGACTACTACACCTCGCTGCATATCGAGGAGCTGAAGATCGAGGCGCGCGACACGAAGCTCGGCCCCGAGGAGATCACGCGCGACATCCCGAACATCGCGGAGAGCTTCCTGAAGAACCTCGACGAAAGCGGCATCATTCGGATCGGCGCCAAGGTCGGCCCGGACGACATCTTGGTCGGCAAGGTGGTGCCGCGCGGCGACGTCCAGCTGACGCCGGAAGAAAAGCTCTTGCGGGCGATTTTCGGCGACAAGGCAGACGACGTCAAGGACGCCTCGCTGCGCTGCCCGGCGGGCGTTTCGGGCGTGGTCGTCGGCGCCAAGGTCTTCTCGCGCAGGGGCGTTGAGAAGGACGCGCGCGCCAAAGCCATAGAAGAGGCCGAGATCGAGCGCCAGCGGCGCAATCTCGAAGACGAGAAGCGGATCTTGTACGACCAGCGCGTAGAGCGCTTGGAAGAGCTGCTGGGCGGAAGAACTGTCACCGCCGACCTCCACGACGAGCGGACCAATCGGAAGCTGGCGAGCGCCGACGACGTGCTGGGCAGGGACCACTTCGAGCGCATGCGGGCCAGGGATCTCAAGCGCCTGCGGCTGGCCGAGCCGGTCGAGGACCTGGATTCCCGGGTCGACGCGCTGGAGCAGATGACGATCCGCCAGATCGAGGTGCTCGAGAAGCTGAACGAAAAGAAGATCGAGAAGCTGTGCCAGGGCGACGAGCTGTCGCCCGGCGTGCTCAAGACCGTAACCATCTCGATCGCCATGAAGCGCAAGCTGTCGGCGGGCGACAAGATGGCGGGCCGCCACGGCAACAAGGGCGTGATCGCCCGCGTGATGCCGGAAGAGGACATGCCTTTCCTCCCGGACGGAACCCCGGTCGAGATCGTGCTGAACCCCCTGGGGGTGCCCTCGCGCATGAACGTGGGACAGATATTGGAGACGCACCTGGGCTGGGCGGGCCAGGCGCTGGGCCTGAAGTTCGCGGCGCCGGTGTTCGAAGGCCCGAGCGAAGGGCTCATCAAGGAGCACCTGAGAAACGCGGGCCTGCCCGAGTCCGGCAAGACCTGCCTTTACGACGGCTTGACCGGGCGGGCGTTCGAGCAGGAGGTGACGGTCGGCGTCATCTACATGCTCAAGCTGAACCACTTGGTCGATGACAAGATCCATGCGCGATCGATCGGCCCCTATTCGCTGGTCACCCAGCAGCCGCTGGGCGGCAAGGCGCAGTTCGGCGGCCAGCGCTTCGGCGAGATGGAGGTGTGGGCGCTGGAAGCGTACGGCGCGGCCCACATCTTGCGCGAGCTGCTGACGGTGAAATCCGACGACGTCTTCGGGCGGGCCAAGATCTACGAGTCGATCGTGAAAGGCGAAACGGCCATGAACCCGGGCCTGCCCGAGTCGTTCAATGTGCTGGTGCGCGAATTGCAGGCGCTTTGCTTGGACGTCGAGCTGCTGAACAAACAGCACTCCAGCGACGGCCACCAAGGCATCAACCTGTTCGACCCCAGCGTGGCGCCGGCCCCGCCTCCGGCCGGCGACCTGAATCCGGCGATGGGTGCCTTCAGCGCGCAGAACCCGTTTGCATCCGCCGCCTCGCAGCGCGTCACTCCCATGCCGGACTTCGATAGGGTCCGGATCGGCCTGGCTTCGCCGGAAAAGATCCGCGGCTGGTCGTTCGGCGAGGTCACCAAGCCGGAGACCATCAACTACCGCACGTTCAAGCCCGAGCGGAACGGTCTGTTCTGCACCGCCATTTTCGGCCCCGAAAAGGACTGGGAGTGCCTGTGCGGCAAGTACAAGCGGATGAAGCACCGCGGCGTGATTTGCGAAAAGTGCGGCACCGAGGTGACGCACAGCCGCGTCCGGCGGGAGCGCCTCGGACACATCGAGCTGGCCGCGCCGTGCTCGCACGTCTGGTACTTCAAGGTGCTGCCGAGCCATCTCTCGCTCTTGCTCGACATCAAGGTCAGTGACTTGGAGCGAGTGCTCTACTACGAGGCCTCGGTCGTCGTGGAGACCGGAAATCCAGAGTTGCTGCCGGCAGGGACCGTCCTTGCCGGCGACGATCTGTCGAATTCCCGGGATGAGAAGGAGCGCAGCTTCGACTTCGCGCCGCTAGCGGGCCGCGGGCAGCATCAGGTCCGCTCGCGGCTGTCGGCCGACGGCGACGCCTTCGAGGTCACGGTCTTGATGGGTGCCGAGGCCATCCGGGAATTGCTCCGGGGCATCAACACCGAGGAACTCGCGGACAGGCTCCGCGAGGGCATGAAGGTCGAGACTTCGGTGCAGAAGCGCCGCAAGACGGCCCAGCGCCTGCGCGTGGTGGAGTCGTTCCGCAAGTCTGGCAACAAGCCGGAGTGGATGATTCTGCAAGTGCTGCCGATCATCCCGCCGGAGCTGCGGCCCTTGGTTCCGCTGGACGGCGGACGGTTCGCGACATCGGACCTCAACGATCTGTACCGGCGCGTGATCAACCGCAACAACCGCCTGAAGCGGCTGCTCGAACAGCGCGCGCCCGACGTGATCGTGCGCAACGAGAAGCGCATGCTCCAAGAGGCCGTGGACGCCCTGCTCGACAACGGGCGGCGCGGGCACGAACTGCGCGGCGCCAACAAGCGCCCGCTGAAGTCTCTCGCCAACACGCTGAAGGGCAAGAGCGGGCGGTTCCGCCAGAACCTGCTGGGCAAGCGCGTCGACTATTCCGGGCGCTCGGTCATCGTGATCGGGCCCGAGCTCAAGCTGCACCAGTGCGGCCTGCCCAAGAAGATGGCCTTGGAGCTCTACAAGCCGTTTATCTACCAACGGCTCGAGCAGCGCGGCCACTGCACAACGATCAAGCAAGCCAAGGAGCTTGTCGAGCAAAAGGACGCTATCGTCTGGGACATTCTCGACGGCGTGATCCAAGACCACCCGGTCCTGCTCAACCGCGCGCCCACATTGCACCGCTTGGGCATTCAGGCGTTCGAGCCCGTGCTGGTCGAGGGCAAGGCGATCAAGATCCATCCCTTGGTCTGCACCGCATTCAACGCTGACTTCGACGGCGACCAGATGGGCGTGCATGTGCCGCTGTCGCCGGAAGCGCAGATCGAAGCGCACGTGCTGATGCTCAGCGCGAACAACATCCTGTCGCCGGCGAGCGGACTGCCGATCACCACTCCGTCCCAGGACATGGTGTTGGGCGTGTACTACCTCACCGGCACGCAAGAGGGTGCGCGAGGCGCTGGCCGCTCGTTCGGCAGTATCCGCGACGTCCTGCTGGCCTATGACATGGACGAGGTGGAGACCCGGGCGCCGATCAAGCTGCACTACAGCGGTGCGGTGATCGACCTTACGCTGGCCGGCGACAGCCAGGACGTGCGCCAGACGGTCCCGGTCCTCTACCAGAAGCAGACACTGGAGACCACCGTCGGGCGGGTGTTGCTGAAGGATCGCCTGCCAAAGGAGCTGCCGTTCGTCAACGGCCTGCTGAAGAAGCGGGGCCTGAGCGACCTGGTGCGCTACTGCTACCAGCAGCTCGGCCGCGAGAAGACCGTCGAGATGTTGGACGAGCTGAAGGAGGTCGGCTTCCTCTACGCCACGCTTTCGGGCATGTCCATCGGGATCGACGACATGGTCGTCCCCGAGCAGAAGGAGCAGCTGGTCGGCAGCTCCCAGAAGGAGGTCATGAAGGTCGAGCAGCAGTATCTTGACGGCGCGATCACGCACGGCGAGCGCTACAACAAGATCATCGAGATCTGGTCGTCGCTGACTGACAGCGTGTCGCGGGAGATGTTCGAGGGCATGCGCTCGTCGGACAGCGTCCGGAGCTCTCTGAACCCGATCTATGCCATGGCCGATTCCGGCGCTCGCGGGTCGGAGACTCAGATCCGGCAGCTGTCGGGCATGCGCGGCCTGATGGCCAAGCCGAGCGGCGAGATCATCGAGACGCCGATCACGGCCAACTTCCGCGAAGGCCTCAACGTGTTGCAGTACTTCATCTCGACACATGGAGCGCGCAAGGGGCTGGCCGACACCGCGCTGAAGACCGCGAACTCGGGCTACCTGACGCGGCGCTTGGTGGACGTGGCGCAGGACGTGATCATTACCGAGAACGACTGCTGCACGACGGACGGCATCACCAAGGGCCCGCTGGTCGAGAACGGCGAGATCCGGGTTCCGCTCAGCGAACGGATCGTCGGGCGCGTGATGGCCGAAGACGCATCCGATCTGGAAGGCAACCTGATCATCAGGGCGGGCGAGGAGGTGACCGACGAGGTCGCCCGGGCCATCGAGACTGCGAACATCAACCAAGAGGTCAAGGTCCGCTCGGTGCTGACCTGCGAGACCGAGCGCGGCGTGTGCCAGCTTTGCTACGGCCAGGACCTGGCGACCGGACAGATGGTCGAGGAAGGGCAGGCGGTGGGCATCATCGCGGCCCAGTCCATCGGCGAACCCGGCACGCAGCTGACCATGCGCACGTTCCACGTGGGCGGCACGGCGACGCGCGTCGGCCAGGACTCGCGCCAGACTGCGAAGTCCGACGGTTTCGCCAAGTATGTGAACGTCAACCCGATCCGCGACAAGAGCGGCCAGCTGGTCGCCATGAGCCGCAACGGCTTTATCGCTGTCGTGGACAGCAAGGGCAGGGAGCGCGAGCGCTACCAGGTCGTCTACGCAGCCCGGCTGCGCGTCGAGGACGGCGAGGAAGTGGTCCGCGAGCAAGTGCTGCTGGAATGGGATCCGTTCACGCGCTCTATCCTGACCGAGTCGGAGGGCGTCTGCCGTTTCTGCGACCTGCAGGAGGGTGTGACGTTGCAGGAGCAGGTCGACGAAGTCTCGGGCCTGTCGCAGTGGGTTGTCACGGATCCGGAGGACGGCCAGCGCGCTGGCGAGCCGCGGATCGAGATCCACGACGGGCAGGGGAACCTCCTCAAGAGGTACCTGATCCCGACAACCGCCCACCTGATGGTCAAGGACGACGAGCCGGTCAGCGCGGGCGACGAACTGGCCAAGATCCCGCTGGCGACGACCAAGAACAAGGACATCACGGGCGGGCTTCCGCGCGTGGTGGAGCTGTTCGAGGCCCGGCGCCCGAAGTCTCCCGAACCCGCCATCATCTCCGAGATCGACGGCACCGTGAACTACGGTTCGCTCAGCCGCGGCTATCGCCGCATTACGGTTGTCGGCGCTGGTGGCGAGGAGAAGGAGTACAAGATCCCGCGCGGTTCGCACATCAACGTGCAGGAGGGAGAGGTAGTCAAGGCCGGCGAGCCGCTCATGGAGGGGCCGCACGATCCTCAGGACATCCTGCGGATCTTGGGCGAGGCGGACTTGCAGAGCTACCTGGTCAATGAGATTCAGGATGTCTACCGCCTCCAGGGCGTCGATATCAACGACAAGCACCTGGAGGTGATCGTCCGCCAGATGATGCGCTGGGTCAAGATCGAGTCGGTGGGCGACACCGAGTTCCTCGTCGACGAGGTCGTGGACAAGTTCCGCTTCCGGCGCATCAACCGCGAGGTGGAGGCTAGCGGCGGCACGCCGGCAACGAGCCAGCCGCTGCTGATGGGCATCCGCAAGGCGGCTGTTTCGACCGACTCCTTCATCTCGGCGGCATCGTTCGAGACCACCACCAAGGTGCTGACCGAGGCCTCGGTGGCTGGCCGCGTGGACGACCTGCGCGGCTTGAAGGAGAACGTCATCGTCGGACGGCTGATTCCCGCTGGAACGGGCCTCGAGGCCCACCAGCGAGTGCGCATCGCAGGCGAGGACGAGCCCGAGAAGCTGGTTCCGGAAATGGAATACCTCACCGACATCCCGGGCTACAGCGACGATGCCGCGCAGCTGTTCGAGGGAGAGCTGCCGCTGGGGTTCGGGGAGGACTTTGGCCTAGAGGGTGTCAAGCTGCCCCAGACCGCCTCTCCGGAGGCCGGCGAGGCGGAACTGAGTGCTCCGTCGGATCCCGTGGTCCCGGACTAGTGGTCGGCCGCAGAACGATATTCAGGCAGACGGACTTGAGCTTGTAGCCTGCGTGGTGGATCTCCGTCTGCCGCTCCACGCCGCGCTGGGTTGCAGAGTCCACCGCTCGCGGCAGTGGCGGGCCTCTCGTGATCGGCATAGCGCCCTTGCAGGAGCCCCGCCACCTCCCAAAGTGGGTTCCGCGCAAGAGGTGGGATTCGTCGGTTTGCTCAGTGCTGCAGGGCTCGCAGAATCTCTCCAGGTGCGCGGTCGGGTGCCACAAAAGGATTGACGACGCGGACGGCATCGAACAGCAATCCGTGCTGTAGGTCTTCAGTCAAGAGCACAGTGCGTTGGGCGGCTTGGGCGGCAGCCACTATCAGGGAATCCCCCCAAGGCAGGGAATAGCGCTGCTCCAGTGACCATGCGCGCCGGATGACGCTGAGATCGACCGGAATCGGTCGCCACGCAGAGATTTCGCCGACGATCTCCCGCGCCTCCGATGGATCAATGCAAGCCTTCAGCTTTCGCGTTGGCGTCGCGTATAGTTCCAGCAGCGCCTGTACGCTAGCCCGTCCTGGTCGCGAGCGCCAAAGCATGGCGCACCAGTCGTCCGCCCGGGCCTACTTCCCGGGGTCTGAAGCATCCGGCTGGTAGACGAAGACGTTGGTATCAACGAATACCGGACCGCTCATGTAGCTCGTTCCGGGTGGGCTTGCGGCCATCGGCCCACTCCAATTTGCGGGGCTTCCTAGCGAGGGCACCCTCCATCGAGATCTCGTAGTCATCTTCCCGACGTCACACTTCTTCGATCATTTCCGCCAACCAGCTCGACACGCTGCGGTTCGCTGTGGCGGCCCGGACTCGCAGCCAAAGCGCGGTGTCCTCAGGCAGCGAAACTGTGACGTTCTTCATGCCACGATAATAGGAATTCCCGGGCCTCGTGTAAGACCGTGAAATTCCTTGTGCGTCCGTGACGATCGCAGCCGTGGCCGGGCCAGCGGGTTACGAGTTGCCGCACATCCTCTCCCTCGATGGCTTTGAGTTAGCTCCACTGGTCGGAGAACTCCAGCTGAGTGGGATGGCACGCTACTGCCTCGGCGGGTGCTGCATCGGGGAGTGGGACGAGCTCCGGTCAGTGAACGGGTCTTGGTCAGCGGATGCGGGCACGCGCCAGCGCGGGGTGCAGCGGCGGATGAAGATCGACGATGCTCACGGCAAACTCAAGGCCGCCTACCCGAGGATCAATCCGTGACGGACCGCTAGCCCACCTGAGACCGGCAGCGGATTGCAGAAGGAGTCGCGACGACCCAGCCGTTGCGCTGCGTTGTAGAGTCCGCCGCGCGCGGCAGTGGCGGGCCTCCGCCAAGCCGCCTGAACGGAGCTGATCGGTTCGCGAGCTGCTGGCGGCTATTCGTAGCGCAACATCTCGGCGGAGTCGACTCGGGCAGCGTTGCCCGAAGGGTAGATCGTGATCAAGTAGCTGATCAGGATCGCGGCGATCGCTACGTACAGCCCGTGCAGCGGGCGTGGCGCGAAAGGTACGTATTCCAAGCCGTAGACTTCCGCGTCTAGCGAGATCAGCCGGTAGCGCTCGCAAAGCCAGCACGTCAAGTGGCCGATGACCAGACCAGCCGCAGTGCCGACCGAGCCAATCAGCAGGCCCTGCCACATGAAGATCCGCCGAACCTGGTCTTGCCTCGCTCCCATCGATTTCAGGATCGCGATGTCTTTGGTCTTTTCCACGACCATCATCACCAACGAGATGAGGATATTGAGGGCCGCAACCAGCATGATCATCCCGATGATCATGGCTGTGGCGAGCTGTTCGGTCTTCAGCGCGTTGAACAGGACTCGATTGCGCTCCATCCACGTGCTGGTGGTGAAATCCTCGCCGGCTTCCGATCGGATGGCGCGTGCGACCTCGTCGGACGCCTGGAAGTCGTCGAGCCGAAACTCCAACGAGTTGACGACGTCGCCGAGAGAGAGCGCTCGCTGGGCGTCCCGTAAGAGCGTGACACTCCAGAGACTGTCGAGCTCGAAGAGCCCGGTCTCGAAGATCCCCACCACCTGAAAGCGCTTGAAGGCGGGGATGCGGCCGAGGGGCGTCATTTCGCCCTGCGGATTTAGGACGGTAACGATTGTCGACACTCGGGCACCGATGGCATCGGCTAGGCGGCGCCCGAGCAAGATCCCGGGATACTCGCCCCCTTCTCGCTCAAGGGCTTCGAACGACCCATCCACGATCTTGGAGAGCAGCCGGGAAACCTTTGCCTCAGCTTGTGGATCCACGCCCTTGAGTACGCAGCCCTTGGCCCGCACGGGCGTCGTAATCATCATCTCGCCGTAAAGCGTCGGCGCAACCGCCTCCACGTGCTCCAGTCGGCTGAGCCTGGCAAGTATGGGCTGATAGTCCTCGATGCCAAACTCGGGGTTCTTTTCCAGCAGGTTGATGTGAGAGCTGGCGCCGATCAGATGGTCGCGCAGACTCGCCTGGAAGCCGTTGCTGACAGCCATCGCTATGACGAGCGCCGTCACACCCGCCGTAACACCGGCCACAGAGAGTGCCGTAACGATTGAGAAGAACCTGTCCCTGCGCTTGGCTCGCAAGTACCTCTGGGCTACGTAGAACTCGAACCGCACGAAGCCACCAGTTCCAAAAGCTCTCGCTACGAACGCTTGCTAGCTGATCACTGGGTCGCGCTGACCCCACGCCCTAGCCGGCACTCGCTGTGAATCGCCGACACCGCCGTCCGCAGGTCCTGCTCGTTCACAACGATAGCGATTGTCAACTCACTCGATCCCTGCGCGATGGCAATGATGTTGACGTGCCGTTGTGAAATCGCGGTGAACAGCCGGCCCGCCAAGCCGGGAGTGCCTCGCATGCCCTCGCCCACCGCCGCTAGCAGGCCGACGCTGTGGTCGACTTCGATGGGATGGAGGTAGCCGTGCGCCAATTCCAAGGCCAGCTCCTCGCGCAAACGGTCGAGCACGGCCGCCACGTCCTCGGATCGCACCAGCATGCAGAAGTTCTGGCGGAAGCTCGAGCGCGTCATCAGAAGGACCTCGACCTTCGCATGGGCGGCACATTCCAAGGCCCGCGCCATCAGCTGAGCGCCAGAAAGCGAAAGTCCGCTTGCCTCGATGGAGATCAAGGCAACACCGGACAGCGACGTGATCGCTCTCACGCCGGGTTGCTCCACCCGGTGGTTGAATATGCGAGTGCCGGGGCGTTCCGGGTGGAAGCTGTTCTTGATGTGAACGGGGATCTCGAGCTCCGCTAGCGGCGCTAGAGTGCGCGGATGCAGCACCTTCGCACCGTTATAGGACAGCTCGGCGGCCTCGTTGTAGGTGACGTCCGCCAGCAACCGCGCATCGTCGGCGATCGCCGGATCGCAGCTGAGAATTCCGTCTACGTCGGTCCAGATCCAGAGCTCGGCCGCGCGCAAGCTGGCGGCGATGATGGACGCCGAGAAATCGGATCCCCCGCGGCCGAGAGTTGTCGGGACGCCTTCACGAGTGGCCGCGCTATAGCCCGTGATGATCGGCACAACTCCCTCGTTCAGCATTGGCCGCAACACGGCGGATGCCTTGGCGGCAGTTTCCTCCATGAACGGATTGGCCCCGTCGAACGTTGCATCGGTGACGATCAAGTCCGTGCCTGAAACGGGCCTGGCTTTCACGCCGAAGGAGGCTAGAACTTCGCTGACCAGCAGAGCCGCGATTCGCTCTCCGGTGGGAGCAGCCTCATCGACTGCCCGAGACGGCCGCTCCCGCAGCAACAACATCCCGCGGGCGACCCTCGTGAAGCAATCGAGGACTTCCTCAATCCGCGCAGCTACAACTTGGGCGCGGTCCTCGGGCAACAATTCCGCACAGGCGGCCAGATGGGTGTTCCGCAGGGCCTCCAAGTTGGACTCGACAGCTTCAGCATCGCCTCGTTCGCCGGCTTCCAGCGTGGCCAGCAATCGATTCGTGACCTGCGACATGGCCGAGACCACGACCGCAAGTGGGCGTTCGCGCGCCTGCTCGGCCACAAGGCGGACAGCGCGCGCTATCGCTTCGGACGAGCCGACGCTCGTCCCGCCGAATTTCATCACGAGCAGGGAATTGGACATCGCTGGCACTGTGGCTAGTTGACCCGCGCTTGACAGGAGGGCTCGAAAAGCCTAGGTCGGCCGAGAGCCCGCTGAAGTCTAGGGTGCCGGATCGTGGGCTTCGCGCTGCAAGTACACGCCGTACTTCTTGAGCTCGTCCTCGTAGTAGTTCCGGTGCAGCGTCTGCCACTCCTCGCTACCCTCGGGGATCTCGCGCTGCTGCGAGGTGATCTTCTCCTTCGCACGCTGGTCGCTCCTAGCTTCCAGCATGAGAATGTCGGTGAGATGGCGCTGGATCTCCAGACGTGTCTCGTTCCAGCCCTTGTTGAGGCGCGTGCCTGGAATGCGCGGCAGCATAGCCGCCATCTTGTGCGAGATCTCCAGAACCTTGTCGCGCGATAGCTTCATGTCGCGCGAGCCGCGGCCGGCGGCGGCGGCCGAAACGACCTTGCGCTCGGCAAGGATCTTCCGCTTCACACGGCTGAACATGTCGTGGTAGGAAACGTCCTGGTGTCGCATGTACTCGGTGTACTGCGACAGCAGAGCCCGCGCTTCGGCGTTGATTTCGTCCTCCAGGCTGAGCTCATCGAGGACCAGATCCTCGAAATCCCTCGCGACGCGCTGCTGGGACTTGATCACGCACGTCTGCGCACCGAGGCGCTTGGCGACCTCTTTGGCCAGAAACGTGATGAACGGTGGCGGGATCAGCATCCCTCGTAGCCCTATTGTAGCGAGTTCGGCGGACGCCTGTCCAAGGACTGCGACTGGGGCTGGCCGCCATTTCTTGGCCGGCGGGACGGTGCGGTCTGCGCTGCCGGACTCGCTCCGGGGGATGAGGCCGCGGACTGAGAGTCGGTGGCGCGTCAGTTGGCGAGATAGACGCAGGCACCGGAGGGCGACTTGACGTCTACATGGCATCCACGAAGCAGCCCGGTGCTAGTGGCGAGACCGGCCCAATTGCCAAGACGGGCCGGCACGTAATCGGGAGCAGGCGGGGTTGGTTGCGGAGATTGCCGAGCGCTAGTGCGACGCGCCCAGCGCAGCCGATGTGGTACTTGAACAGCAACTTTCGGTGGGTCTAGCCAGAGGACTGCCATAAGGAGGTGCATTCGACATCCTCTCGGACTGGAATCATCGAGTCCTAGAGCACGTGATCGATGGCCGAGCCTCGGACGGTAGGGCCAAGCCTTGGGAGCAGAACTGAGATGAGCAACATTCGAAGTGAACTTCATGAAGAGATCGACCGGATGGACGAGAAGGAGCTTATTGGCTTGAAGAAGTTCCTAGCCACGTATCCCGACGAGTTTGGGGCATATCTGAGGACTGTGCCTGGGGATGACGAGCCCTATGCCGAGGAAGACGAGAAAGCGGTGGCCGAAAGTGAGGAGTGGTTCCGGCAGAATGGCGGGAAAGGCATTCCTCATGAAGAAGTCGTACGAGAACTCGCCTCAAATGACAGGGGTTCCCGCGTTGCGTGTCCATTGGAGTAGGAAGGCTGAGTCTGACCTTGCAAAGCTAGCACAGCGGGACTTTGATCGCGTCCAAGCTGCCGTCAGGCGTTTTGCCGAGAATCGGCACGGAGGTGTTTAGCGCGTGCGCCGCGGCGAATCTGTTCGCTACCGACTTAAGGCAGGCAGCTTTCGGGCGATCTTTGGGCGCGAAGAGGACGGTATCAGGGTTCATAGAGTGCATCATCGTCGCGAAGCGTATCGCGAATCCGATTGGATTGACCAAGATGCGCGAACTGTTGATGGCAGGCCCAGGGCCGATTCCTCGGACACTCTGGGAGCGTCCAGCAAGCAGGAAAGGGCACCCCTACGATGCGCCGTTTCGGATTCTGGCGAAAAGTTGGGAAGTAGAGAGCCCCGTTTAGTTCAGACTGACCCGAGAACTTGAACGCGGTCGATTTTCGGTCGCCGTTCACAGGGTCGTAGGTGCACCACACGGTCGGCCAGCCCGCGTCAACCCCCGTGCCGTCACCTTCGCTACGCTCGAGGGATGGCGAAGATCACGTCGCTAACGCAAGACCTGTACCGGTTCATGCTGCGCAACCGGACACCTGAAGATCAGCTGCTTGGCGAGTTGAGGCGAGAGACTGAGGAAAAGGTCGGCGCGCTCGCGGGAATGATGATCTCGGAGGAACAGGGCTTGTTTCTGCGCATCTTGGTCGCGGCCATCGGTGCCAGGCAAGTCGTTGAAGTGGGGACCTTCACCGGCTACAGTGCTGCGTGCATGGCAGCGGCGCTGCCAGTGGATGGCAGGCTACTGTGTTGCGACGTGAGCGAGGAGTGGACGTCGATCGGAGCACCCTATTGGAGGCGGAGCGGTCTCTCTGATCGGATTGAGCTTCGCATCGCACCGGCCTTGGAAACCCTGCGTGCGCTCCCAAGCGAACCGCCGGTCGACTTTGCGTTCGTGGACGCGGATAAGCACAATTACGTCGACTACTTCGAGGCTCTGCTGCCCAAGCTGAGGACCAACGGACTGCTCGCCTTTGACAACGTGATGTGGCACAACTGGATGATGGACGCGGCCAACCAAGACGCCGAGACCATCGGAATCCGCAAGTTCAACGACCACATCCTTGGCGATCCAAGGATCGAAACGGTCATGCTCCACGTCGGCGACGGCCTGACACTGATCCGCAAGCTCTGAGCGTCTGGGCAGGCTGCGCGGGCGGGGAGGTCGGTCCAGGCGCCGGCTAGCCGATCTCAAGCAGGCTCTCGCGGACATGCTCCTCGGGCACTCTGATGCCTAGTCCCGGCCCCTCCGGCACCTTGACATGTACGCCGTTCATCTCGATGCCGTCGGCAAATAGGTCCGCCAGGAACTGCGGCCCGTTCAATTCGGGCGGCAGCAGCAGATCCAGTGTCGAATACAGGTGAACCGATGCCATCAGGCTGACGCCGGCATCGGTCAGTCCGCTGCCGAGCAGCCCCAGGCCGTGGGCCTCGGAGACAACCGCGCTCTTCGCGCAGTTGGTAACCCCTCCGCTCTTGGACACCTTGAGCACGACCAGATCTGCGACGCGCATCTCGGCGGCCCTTGCAACGTCGAACGACGAAAAGCAGCCCTCGTCGATCGCTACCGGGAACGGGCTCCTCTCCCGAGCCCGACGCAGGCCCATCCAGTCCTCGCTGCGCACCGGCTGCTCGAAGCACCGAACTTGGTCAAATTCCGAAAGCGCGGCGAGGAACCTCTCCAAATGGACTGGCTGGTAGGATTGATTGGCGTCCAGCCAAACGTCGATGTCTGGCCGTGCCAGCAAGATAGCACGCAACCGTTCAATGTCTCCATCCGCGTCGCCGGAGACCTTGACCTTGAAGCACTTGCAGGCCGGCCAGCGGGAAACTTCGTCCGCCATGGCGCTCGGCGAGTCGATGCTGACGGCGTAGCAGAGTTCGACGCTGTCACGGAGCTTGCCGCCCAAGAGCTGATGCAGCGGCACCCCAGCTATTTGCCCGGCCAAGTCCAGAAACGCAATCTCAAGCGCGCTCTTGGCGAATGGGGCCCCGTTGCTGACGGCAGGCCGGATCGTCGCGTCCATGCGCTGCTTGAGCGCGTTCCACTCGAACGGCCCGCGTCCGAGGGCCAGCGGCGCCAAGTGGTGGCGGAGCGTCCCCACAACCGCCTGGATGGTCTCGTAGGACCAAGCCGGGATCGTGTTGGTCATACCCCAGCCAACATGCCCGTCCTCGGTCTCCGCCCGGACCATGACGTATTGCCCGGGCTTGCCAGTGTCACCGACAGTGCCGACACCGATCTTGAAGACCGAACGGAACGGAATCCCGACGGGAAACACGTCGACCTTGCGGATCACCGAGCCCTTGTCGGTGGGGGCCGAGGGCAGGGAGGTCGCGGCGAGAGATCCAAGCCCGGCTCCGGTCAGCAACTGCGTGAAGCGGCGGCGATTCGATGACATGGCACTAGCTTGCCCAGGAACAGCGGCTGCCCCGGCGCTATCAGGATTGTACTGCGGCCGGCGCCGGCGTTCGGCAAGCCGGGACCGCTTCCTCCTGTCTGTCCCGGTTCGGCCGGCGCTTTAGCTGTGTGACAAATGACCTGCCGCCAAGGTTGACGGCCGCACATCCTCGAAGAAATCGACACAAACCCGCTTGAGCCGCGCACCGATCGCGCCTACAATGTTCGGCGGGACGCGCCCGGCCGGGTCTTGCCGGGCAAAGGTTCACGTGACCGGGAGGTCAAATCCATGCGAAACATACTCATCGCCTTCTTGCTGACGGCAGCTACTGCCTTCGGCCAGTCCACGGCCGGAGAAATCGCGGGCACTGTGACAGACCCGACCGGTGCTGCTGTCCCGGGCGTGCAAATCACTTTTCTCAACGAGAACACCGGCGAGGTGAAGACCGTCGAGACTGGCGCGACCGGCGACTACCTCGCAACACAGCTGCAGGTCGGCAGCTACATGGCGTCCGTGCAGTCTGATGGCTTCCGGACCGTCGAACGGCCGGGTATAGCCCTGTCGGCGCTGCAGAGCTTGCGAGTGGACTTCGTGCTGGAGCTGGGACAGGTCACCGAGACCGTGACGATCACGAGTCAGGCGCCTCAGGTCGATACGCGCTCGACGCAGATCGGAATGACAGTCGACGACCGCCGGATCAAGGACCTGCCACTCAACGGTCGCAACCCGCTCGACCTAGTTCGGCTCGTGCCTGGAGTGCAGCGTGTCAGCACGACCATCCGGCCGTCCTTCGGCCAGCAGAACATGAACATCAATGGCGGGCGCCACTTCTCGGTCAATTACCTGCTGGACGGTGGTTCGATGAGCTACTTCCATCGCGGCCAAGGCCTGATCTTGCCCCCGCCCGACGCGGTCCAAGAGTTCCGCGTCTCTACCACAGGCGTCACTGCCGAGCACGGCCGTGGCTTTAGCGTGATCAGTGCGGTCACGCGCTCGGGGACCAATGAGTTCCACGGCAGCGTGTGGCACTTCCTCCGCAACGACGCGCTCGATGCCCGCAACTTCTTCTCGCGCACCGTGCCCAAGCTGCGCTTCAACCAGTTCGGCGGCACGGTAGGCGGGCCGGTCATCAAGGACAAGTCCTTCTTCCAGTTCACCTACCAAGGCCAGCGCATTCGCGAGGACCGACTACGTACGGCTTTCCCGGCCACGCAGGACGAGCGGGCGGGCATCTTTACCGGGGCTAGCCCGATCAAGAACGCCGACACGGGCGATCCCTTCCCGAACAATATCGTCCCCTCGAACCTGCTAGACCCAGTGGCGCAGTTCATGCTGGACGGATGGGTGCCGTTTCCAGAGGAACACCGCGGCGATGGCAGCTTCGTCACCCAAGTCAGCCAGCCCAGTGACGACAACCAGTACCTCACGCGCGTCGACCACAACATCACCGACCGCAACAAGATTAACTTCCGGCTGTTCTACGACCACAACCAGGGCGCCGACCCGCTGCGCAACGCCGACTTCATCAACTACGGCCCGAACCCGCGCTTCAACCGCATGCAGACCTACACGCTGGAGGACACACACCTGATCACCCCCACTCTGGTGAACACGATCCGCTTGACCTACACCCGCTTCAACTACCAAGAGAGCATCCCGTTCGACGACGACCTGGCCGACTTCGGCGCGACGCATTTCAACCATGCCGGCGGCGTGGTCAAGAGCCGGCCGCTGGTGCAGATCACGAACCGCTTCCGCCTCGGTCCCGGACGGCACCGCCAGCGGCTGTCCCAAAACTACGCCCTGTCTTGGAACATGAGCCTGCTCAAGGGCAACCACAACATGAAGTGGGGGCTGGATACCCAGCGAAACCAGTTCCTGTATCGCGACAACCGGGCCACGGGCGGCGAGTTGCAGTTCACCGGCAATCGCACCGGCCTGCCTATGGCAGACTTCGTCACCGGCAAGGCCCGTCGCATCCGCCAAGCTTCGCCGATCGAGTTCGACCACCGCTACATCCAATCGGGGATCTTCTTCCAGGACAGCTTCAAGGTCCACCGCAATATCACGATGACCCTAGGCGTGCGGAATGAGTTCTTCCCGCGCTGGGAAGAGCAGCAGAACCAGCAGACCGCGCTTGTGCCCGGGGCGCAGTCCTCGTTCATCGGCGATGCACCGTCCGGATTGATCTGGCTCTCGGACGGAGACTTCCCGTACCGAGACGCGCTGATGAACATCGCGCCGCGCTTCGGGGTCGCGTGGGACCTGTTCGGTGATGGCAGGACGTCGCTGCGCACCAGCTACGGCGTTTCGTACGATCCGCTGACGGCCGAGATGGCAGGTGGCGTGCAAGCGCTGCAACCGTTCGGCGCGTCTGTCGACATCAACCAGCCCGCCGCGCTGTCGGCTCCATTCCTCGGGCACTTCAATCCGTTCCCGTTCATATTCAATCCGAACGATCCCAACTTCGTCTTCCCGATCACGATCCCGAAGGGATTCGCTCCGGGGCTGCGCAACCCATACATGCAGACCTACAACCTGACCATCCAACAACAGGTCTCGGACAACATGATGGTGGAGGTCGCCTACGTGGGGAATGTCGGGCGCAACCTGACCTACAACCGCGAGCAGAACAGGGCCGTCTTCGGCGAAGGCGCGACTGCTCGCAACACGGACGCCAGGCGCATCCACCAAGGGTTCGGGAGCATCGGCCAGCTCAACAGCGGAGCCTCGTCGGTGTACAACAGCCTGCAGATCCAAGTGCAGCGGCGTTTCAGCCGAGGCCTGACGTTCCAACTGGCCTACACCTATGGGAGGGCGATTGACGAAGTGCTGACCAGTTCGGCCTTCGCCACGGTGACGCAAAACGGCCTGCAGGATCCCAACAACCGCTCCGCCGAGCGCGGGCGCGGGGACTTCGACATCCAACAGCGCATGGTCAGTTCGTTCCTCTACGAGATCCCAGGGCCAAGGGCCACGGCGCTGCGGCACGTGCTCAGCGGCTGGGAGCTGGGGTCCATCTTCACTCTCCAAGAAGGCGGGCCGTTCCACGTGGACGCGGGCAGAGACCGCTCGCTTACCGCGGTCCGCCACGATCGCTCGCAGATTGTTGGAAATCCCCACCTGCCATCGGACCGGTCGCGTGGCGAGAAAATCGCCCAATGGTTCAACCCGGAAGCATTTGCGCTGGCCGCTGTGGGTTCCTATGGCAACTCAGGGCGCAACAACCTGCAAGGGCCGGGCCTGATCAACTTGGACATCTCGCTCCGCAAGCGCTTCCAGATCAGCGAGGGCCACTCCGTCGACTTCCGCGTGGACTTCTTCAATCTGCCGAACCATCCGAACTTCGGCACTCCCCGCAGAGGGAGCGCTACGGACCGTCGCTTGGGGCGCATTACCGGCGCACGTGCCGGGCGCATCGGCCAGTTCTCGCTCAAGTACTCGTTCTAGCGCGAGTCCTACTCGAGGGTCGGCCACCGATCTGGCCCGCGCCAGAGGATCGCGGGCAGCGCAAGCCGGACGAGTGGCAGTCTAGACTGTCGCCGCCGGCTTGCCTCTGGGAGGTCGCGGCCGCTAGAACGAACCCGGCGGAAGGGCCTTCCATCCGTCGCGGTCGACCTGGATGTGCCGGACCTGCCCCCGCTCGCCGATGGAGTCCTGCACCTGTCCGTTGACCACTAGCGTGATCGCTCCCGCGTTGCCTGCGGTGAACTGCAGGCGCTCTTGCGCTCGAAACGTGCGCACATTGCCGGCTTGCAGGATCGCCTCTTGAGGCCGGCCTCCGTCAACGACCCCTCGCACCCAGACCTCGCCAGACGCCCGGATTTGGATCGCCAGTGTCTCGGAGGCGCCGAGAGGAACAGGTTCGGAAGTTCGGGCCACGGACGCGCTGCCCGGTGTTGCTTGCTGGGCAATCACCATTCCGGGCGCTGCCGCGACTTCGGCATCCGCCTCAGTGGCCCGTGGACTCTCCGCGCCGACCGTCCCCGGCGGAGTTGGGGTCACAACCGTCTCTGAGTGCCCGACATACCACCATCCCAAGCCTCCGGCAAGCATCAGGATGCCTGCAACGACTGCGTTCGCCCGGTTGACGATGAACTCGCCGGTCCATCGCCGAAGCTTCTCGTATGCCGCTGCCCGCAACGCGTGCGAGGGCGGCCTCAGCTGGATTGAGAAAGGCTCCGCGGGGATCTCGGCAACATCTGCGAGCTTTCGACGCAGCGCATCGACCATGTCGTCGCTTGGCAGACCCAATGCTTTCGAATACTGACGCAGGAAGCTGATGGCATAGAAGTCAGCTGGGATCGCTGAATGATCGTCACTCTCGAGCGCTACGATGTAGCGCCGATTGATCATCGTCTGCTCGACGACTTGGTCGATCGAAAATCCTTGCTCGAGCCTGGCGGCCTTGAGCAGGTCTCCGATGGATTCGACCTCGGCCATCACTCTCAGCCCAATTCTACAAGACATCTGAGAAACCCAATCCGCCTTCGCCTCTAGACTGGGCATCGCAAGGCGTCCGGTCAGTTGTGAGGCCCGCCTGCCCTGCGCTCGACGATTGGCCAAATGGTCGGGAATCAATGAGATTCAAGACTTCACCGCGTCGGTCTTGCCGCCCGACCTGAATTGCTCCCAGCTGTTGCCTGGACGGGTCCCGATCAGTGCCGGAACGAGCAGGCGGGCCAGACGCGGCGACGCCCGGCATGCTGCGGGGCGCGTTCGGGTACCTTGAAGAAGGGAAGCCCCGGGGCAGTTCACAGGTCGGACAGCTGGCAATGAAATCGGCGCCGAAGCCGTCCGAGCACTTGCGTTCTACAGCACTCGCCCTGCCTATCCAGATTTCCTCATCATTGACTGTGCAACAGGAAAGCGCACCGTACGGTGACCGAGCGCTCCCGGATATCGACCGCTGCCCGTCCTGCTCGAGCCCATCCGGCATTGTGCTGTTTTCGGCCGGTGATCGGTTGCGAGGCCAGCCGGGGACCTTCGAGGTCCTCCAGTGTGCCGATTGCGGGTTGGTGCGCCTCAGGCCGGTGCCGACACAGAACCCGGCCACGCTAAATCTCGAGCGGATTCGGGACGATGATCCGTCGGGCATAGTACGCCGCTTGATCAATTCGGGCCGTCAGCTCGCCGCGAGGCGCATGGCAACAGTGATTCGGGGCCGCGCTCACGGCGGAGCGGTGCTCGATCTGGGCGGCGGCTCGCCGCTGGGATCGGCATTGCAACGGCACGGTCTGGCGGTTGTCGCGGCTACTCCGGCGGCGCGTCCGGTGAGTTCGCGTTTCTCATCTGCCGGGGATTCGCTGGTACAAGACTGGATGCCCGACGGCTACTTCAGTCGCGGCGCATATGACGTGATTGTCGGCAAGCACGTCTTAGAGCACGAGCACGACTCGAGAGCTGTCGTCCACGCCATGCTGGAGATGCTGGCTCCCGGCGGATGGTTGGTCATCCAGGTCCCCAACGCGAACTCTTGGCAGGCCCTGCTGCTCGGGGGCGCCTGGGAGGGCTTCGACGTTCCGCGGCATCCCGTCTGTTTCGACGACGCCAGCCTCGAACAATTGCTAGACAGCTGCGGCCTCGTTGTGGCCAGCCGCAGGACTGGTTCCATCATCGAGGCTGCCCTCTGCCTCGCCACAAGCCTCTGCCCCTGGCTGGATCCGGATCTCCGACAAGTCAGAGGCGTGCAGGAAAACCGCATCGTCGAAGGCCTCAAAGATCTGTCCTATTGTCTAGTCGCGATTGCTGTGTTCCCCTTGATCCTCTTGGAACTGGCCGGCGATTCAGGTCCCGCAATCCTAGTCGAGGCCCGCCGCAGGATTGACGACGTCCCAGAGCCAGACCGTCAGGGGGGCGATGATGGTGCCACGAAGCCGGCCGCGGAAACGGCCGCGCCTCCGGAGGAGCGCGCCCCGTGATGCGACACCAGAACGCACGTCGCGTGCCTTGCCGGCAGCTGCTGCGGTTACTCTTTGCAGTTGCGGTCGGGACTGGTATCGGCATTGCCCAACCAAGCCAAAGTGCCGCACCCCCGGAAGAGTATGTGCTGGCGGGAGAACGAGCGATGGAGTGGACCGGCCGATTCGTCGAATTGGGCAACCGCCCGGCGGGCTCTGCCCAACTTCGCCGGCAGGCCCAGATGATCGTGGAGAATCTCGATCGGCTGTCTTGTAGCGTCGAAGTCGACCGCTTCGTGGCAGCGACCCCGAACGGCGCGAAGCCAATGCGCAACATCGTCGCTCGTTTCGGCGCGGAGTCGCACTCACCAATCGTCGTGATCTCCGGACACTACGACACCATAGACGCTCCCGAGTTCGTCGGCGCCAACGACGGCGGCTCGTCGGCTGCGCTGCTGATGGTGCTGGCCGAGCGGCTTGACAGGGCAGGGCACGAGGGCGTCTGGCTGGCCTTCTTCGACGGTGAAGAGGCAATCGTCGAATGGAGCGGCAACGACCACACCTATGGCAGCCGAAGGCTTGCACAGCGCTGGGCGGCGGACGGCACGGCATCTCGGATCGGCGCGTTGATCAACGTGGACATGGTCGGGGATCGCGACCTTGACATCCTGTACGAAGGGAATTCTGACGCGGCGCTCAGACGCGAGGTCTGGGATGTCGCCTCTGCCCTGGGCTACGCCGCTGCGTTCCGTACGAACTTGGGCTACGTGCAGGACGATCACATTTCGTTTCTGGAGGTTGGCGTGCCAAGCCTAAACCTGATCGACTTCAACTACGGTCCTCTGAACTCCTACTGGCACACGTCGCAGGACTCGCTGGACAAGCTGTCCAAACGCAGCTTCGCGATCGTCCTGCACGTGCTGGAAGCCTTCCTCCAGCGGCGCAACTCAGCGCAGTGACAGACGCCAGGCGGCGTCAAGCGGAATAGCGCTGCCAGCGCTCGGGATTCATTTCGTAGCCGATTCCGGGCCGTTCCGGGACAGCGAGCAAGCCTCCGCGCACCTCCTCGGCGGGAACCACCGTCTCCGCTCTCCACGGGACCTCGCCAAACGCCAGTTCGAGGATCTCGAAGTTGGGGAGGGTGGCGCAGACATGCGCGGCCGCCATGTTCCCCACAGGGCTGGCCGGGCCGTGCGGCGCGACTCGGAGGCCGGCTGCTTCGGCCATCGCGGCGATCTTCTTCAGCTCGTACATACCGCCGCAATACTTCACGTCGGGCATGACCGTATCTACCGTACCGCTCTGAATATACTCGAGAAACTCACTCGTTCCCCAAAGTGACTCTCCTCCGGCGGTGGGCACGTCAACAGCCTTGTTGAACCGTGCGAGATCTTCAGCCGAGCGGCACATCTCCTCCATCCAATAGAGACGATACTGCCTGAGCCGAGCGGCCACTTCCAGAGCACGCTGGGAATTGAAGCGGCTGTGGCCATCGATCAGCAGGTCGCGACCGCTCCCGATCGCTCTTCTGACGGCCGCCACGAACGCCACGCCCCTCCGGACTCCCTCTTCATACTTCTCCGGATCGCTCTCATTTCGCGCCATGTGGTCGAACGGGGCCAGCTTGAACGCGTCGAAGCCAGCCGCGACGCCCTTGGAAGCGTTGGCCGCAAACCCCTCCGGCGTGCGCTGCTCGCCCCGCGTGGCCCGATTGATGTTGGCATAGTTGCGAATCGCGCCGCGCAATTTCCCGCCGAAGAGTTGGTAGCAAGGAAGGCCGAGTGTCTTGCCTTGCAGGTCCCACATGCACTGTTCCAGAGCGGAGCAGTAGGCGGCCGTGAGCCGCTTTTCGCGCGGGTCGGCGGCGGCCACCTTGAACAGGGCGGCGTTTCGAAGGCGCTCGATCTCGAACGGGCTGCGACCGCGGATCGTCTCGAATACGGTACGAGCGACAGCGGCGCCTTTGGTCGGAACGCGTTCGCCGGCAGAGGCATCCCCGAGCCCGGTCAGGCCTTCCTTGGTCCGCAATTCGAGCAATACCCATGCCCTCGGCCCGACCTCGGCCATGTAGACCGAGAGTCCATCGATGACACCTGTGCCGGTGGCCCGAGCGGCCACTACGCGTGGGAGGGCTGCCAAGGCGCTGCCCCAAAGCCATGTCCGACGTGTCATGATTGTCACAGTTTAGTTGAATTCCGATTCTTCGAGGACTGCATTGGACACGCTCGTGCGCTGCCGCTCACACTTTTTCGTCCCGGGCCTCGCGTACCTTGCGTTCGCGGCCTTGTGCTTCGGCCAAGACGCTGACGCCCCGAAACCTGAGGCGCAGTCCGAGGATGCGGCTGCCACAGCTTTAGTTGCCACCCCTCCCGTTGAGGGCTCAGGCGACGGCGATGCAGCTGGACCGGCTGGCGAGGTGGACACGGGCGAGCGGACACGCCTCAACCTGCTCGGAGAGCTTGACAGCGAGTCCGGCGAGGCTCGTCGCAACGAGAACGTGCGGCTGACGCTGATCGACAACAACGTGCTGAAGGAACTGTTGCGGCGCATGGGCGCCACTGCGACGATCATCGAGAATTTCGCTGCCGAAAACTCGTTCTTCGGACTGGAGTACGGCGGCTCGCCCAAGCCCAGCCTCCACCAGCGGAGTGCACCTCAGGCGCGGCCGCGGGCCGAGTTGTTCTGGAGCCACCAGAACAGCGCCCTGTCGGCTCGGTCGTTTTTCCAGGTTGGAGATGTCCGCCCGGCACGAACGAATGACTACGGCGTCAATTTCGGCGCCCCTCTGGGCAAGCGGTCGGCGCTGACGCTCCAGATGAGCCAGCGCAGACTGCTCGGACAGGTCAACGGCAACGTCCTCGTCCCCGCCGCAGACGAACGAACCCCGACCACCACTGATCCTGCCAAGCTGGCGCTGATCCAGCGGGTGTTGGGTGCATACCCCGAAGAGCTGCCCAACCGCACGGACATCAACGTCCGCGCCTTGAACACCAACGCGCCCCAGAAGATCCATAACGACCGCGTGAGCGCCGTGCTGGATAACACCTTGGGAAGCGACAGGTTGACGCTGAAATACAATGTCACGCTGCAGCATGTCGAGGCATTCCAACTAGTAGGCGGGCAGAATCCTGACACCACCACGAAAAATCACAGCGCCAGGGCGACCTGGAATCGCGCATGGAGTCCGCACACGACGACGGACGTGACGGCCGGCTTCGAGCGAATCGGCTCGCTGCTCGTGCGCGAAGAAACCTCTATAGGGCCATTCTTCCTGTTCAGTAGGATCTTGCAATCGATTGGGCCCAGCAGCAGCATCCCGATCGACCGGGCGCAGAACCTGTTCCGCTTTGGTGCGCGGCTGGCAAGGAACACCGGCAGCCACAACCTTGTCGTTGGAGCCGAGGCTCTACGCAAGCAGGTGAACGGATTCGAGAGCAACAACCACCGCGGCACGTTCAGCTTCCGCGCGGACTTCGGAAGAAACGCTGTAGAGAATCTACTGGCGGGGGCGGCTAGCCAGTACCGCTTCGCAATCGGCAACGCCCACCGCGGCTTTCGCAATAGTTCTATGGTGCTATACCTCCAGGATCACTGGAAGGTTACCCCCGCGTTCACGCTGGAGCTGGGCCTGCGGTACGAGCCGGTCGGCAGCCCCAGCGAGATCAATGCCCTAAGTGAGATCCCTTATGACGCCGATTTGAACAATTTCGCCCCGTCGCTGGGCTTCGCCTACAAGCCTAGCGGCCGCTGGGGCGTGTTGCGCGGCGCGTACGGCTTGCACTACGGCCAGTTGTTCAACGCCACGTTCATGCAGTCGCGCTTCAACACTCCGGGCGTCCTGTCGGTGTCGGTCAATGCGCCGGATCTCATCGATCCCCTGCGCGAGTTCTCCCCTGCCGACCTAGACCCGACAGCGCGGAGCGACCGCTACCGCCTGGACCCCGAACTGTCCACGCCATACTCCCACCAGTACAACCTGTCGTGGGCCTTCGAGCCGAGGCGTGACTGGACGCTGGATCTCGGCTACGTCGGTAGTCGCTCGCATCGCCTGCTCAACCAGCGCTACACGAACCGGGCGCACCCAACCCCCGGCATCGCCCAAATCACGCGCACCGTCAACCAGAGGCGGCCGGATCCGCGCTACTTCGATGTGCTGCACGTCCTCAACGGCTCGATCGGCTACTTCGACGCTGCCAAGGTCGCGCTACGAGTGCCCAGCTGGGCCGGCTTGAACCTCGATGCGTCCTACTGGTGGAGCAAGGCGATCGACTTAGGCGCCGACTACACGAACACCGCGATGGGCCGCGACGGGCGCCTAGGGCGCAGTCCCACGGAATTCGACAGCTGGGGCTACATGAAGGGCGTGAGTGATTACCACCAGCCGCACGCGACGTTGCTTCGGCTCAGCTATGCCGTGCCCGGCCGGCGCCGCCTCCCGCCGGGGGTGCGCTCGATCTTCGGCGGATGGCAGCTGAGCTCGGTTGTGCTTTGGAAATCCGGCACTCCCTTCGGGATTCGTTCGGGATCAGACTCGCCGGGGGTTGGAAACGTGGATGGCGCGGGCAGCGACAGGCCGAACGTCTTGGATCCATCGATCCTCGGCCGTGTCGTGAACCACCCCGACCGATCCAAGGCGGCTCTGCCCACGAGCGCCTTCGAGTTCATCCAGCCTACCGATCTGGGCGGGGACTTGGGGCGCAACACATTCCGCAAGGACAGTGTCTGGAACGTCAACATGGCACTCTCGCGACGGATCCTGTTGGACAAGCAGAGATCCTTGCTGTTCCGCGCGGAGTCGCTCAACGCCCTCAACCACCCACAATTCGCCGAGCCGGACATCAACCTGGCTTCGCGGACGTTCGGGGCCATCACGAACACCCTCAACGATGGCCGCGCCTTCCGCTTTACGCTGCGCGTCGAGTTTTGAGCGCGCCCGCCAAGGCGGGGAAGCAGCCTCTGTCCAACCTGCGCCCTGGGCCCGATCGACCTGCGGCAGCCGAGCGGATGCGACGCTTCCACGGGCTCAGATGGAGCAAGGTAGTTTTCGGATCTAACACCCGACTGTAACGACTGTAAGCTGAGTATTGGCACTGTAAGCCGAATAGTGGAACTGTAGGTTGCAAAGTTGACTCGAGACAAGCGTTTCCAAGGCATGCGAAAGCGAAGTCGAGAGGCGTGCCGTGACCGTCTGGCCAAGGGGCCAGTGCTGCGCGTGCGCGCCGGCAGGCATGCGGTGGCGGGCGCTAGAGCGCACCTTGGCGAGATCGCCGGACCGAGCGACAGCTGGCGTCCCGCTGCGATGATCGCCTGTCTGGCGGTAGGCGTGCTGGCAGGCTGTCCAGGGGCCCTCGCACAGACATTCCAGGGTGGAGTGCGGGGCATCGTGCTGGATCCGAACGCTGCACTGATACCGAACGTAGAGCTGACGTTAGTGAATGATGAGACTGGGGTTGCCCGGTCGACCGTGTCCAACGCGGCTGGAGAGTATTCTTTCGCAAACGTCCAGCCCGGAGTCTACACACTGAGCGCAGACCTCGAAGGCTTCAGTCCCTTCGTGGCAGAAGGGCTGACGATCGGAATCTCCACGTTCTTGGTCTCCGATATCACGTTGAACGTTGGCGGGGTCGAGGAGACCATTACGGTCACCGCGGAAACACCCCTTATCGAGAACGGCACAGCGTCCGTTGCCTCGACGATCGACCGCAAGCAGATCGAGGTCCTGCCCTCTCCGGGCCGCAACGTGTTCATCCTTGCCGTAACGACACCAAACGTGGTGCACACAGGGAACCCGGTCTGGGTCAAGCAATCCGACCAAACAAACTCCTCTTTGCTGTCGCTCGGCGGCGGGCCTCTGAGGGGAAACAACTACACCATCGACGGCGTTTCGATGACTGACTTGCGCAACCGTTCGGTGATCATCCCGGTCTTCGAGGCCGTCCAAGAAATGAAGGTCCAGACCAACACATACGACGCGGAGATGGGCCGCACTGGCGGAGGCGTTTTCAATACGATCCACAGACGGGGCACCAACGATTGGGCCGGCAGCGCTCTGTATCAGTTCCGTCCGGGAGAACTGAACACCTTCTGGAGAAAGCTAGCCTATTTCCAGCAGCAGGACTTCGAGAGCGGGCTGCTGCGCCAGCAGGATCTCGAGAACGCTCCGTACAACCTCTTCGGGGGCTCGTTCGGCGGCCCGCTCTCTGCCGGACGGACGTTCTTCTGGCTCGCGGCCGAAGGGTACTCCGACCACGCAATCGGCAACACCACGGTCACCGTGCCGACAGCCGCCGAGGCGTCGGGCGATTTCTCGCAAAGCAGGAACGCGATCTACGACCCGTTCAGCCTTACTGCAGACGGTCGCAGGCCCGCATTCGCCAACGGCCGCATCCCGGCGAGTTCGAGAGACCCCGCCGGATCTTCGCTGGCAGGCTTCCTGGCCACGCTGGGGCCGGGCGGCCAGATCTCGACCTCTGGGATCCAGGTGGTGCGGGCAATCCAGACCACTGGAAATCTAAGCCATGCTTTCAACGATCGCTGGCATCTGTCTGGAACCTATCTGCACTACCAGTCCACAGAACCACTCTTCGGGCACTACCAAGACCTGTTGAACTCCGACGCCCGCCCCGTCTTCGGGATCGGTTCGTCGACACTCGGCCGGGACGTGCATGCCGTGGCGATCAACACCACGTTTCTGCCGACTGCGACTTCGGTGTTCACGGTGCGCTACGGCCAGACGTACTTCAACGACTCCTGGAGCAATCCTGCGTTCGGCAAGGACCAGTTCGGCGCCCAGCTCGGGATTCGCGGTGAGTTCTTGGACAAGCTCTACGCACAGGAAGGCTTCGATGGGCAATTCCCGAAGATTCTCGTCGCGGACTTCGGCAACAACGGCAACGCCTTGGGGGGGAATAGCAACAACGATGTCCAGTGGCTGTCGCGCGAGATCAGCGGGACGTACGGTCAGTTTGTCGGCAATCACACGCTGAAGTGGGGAGGGCAGTGGCGCAGGCTCGGACTGCACACAGCCAACTTCGGCAACGGAATGGTGCTCCGGTTTGCCAAGAAGTTCACCCAAGGCCCCGATCCCGCGCATCCGGCGACCGGTTCGGGCAGCGCGCTGGCTGACCTGCTGCTGGGCATTCCCGACGGCGGCTCCGCTACCTTGGCCGCGCCAGCGGACCTTTTCCTCGACTACTTCGGCGGATTCTTCCAAGATGACTGGAGGGTCTCACCGGATCTCGTGCTGAACCTCGGTCTCCGGGTCGAACACGAAACGGGCCTGAGAGAAGACTCGGATGACTTCGCGGTCGGCTGGGACCGCCGGAGCGCGTTTCCCCTGCAGGTCGGCCTCCCGCCCAGCCTTGAGGGACGGCTGCCTGGCTTTCCCTTGAGGGGAGGACTCATGTATGCCGGCCTAGACGGCAATCCCGCGCATCAATGGAACCCGCCCGCAGCCAAGCTCGGCCCGCGCGTGGGGCTTGCCTATTCCTTGAACGCCTCCACCGTCATCCGGGGCGGCTTCGCGGTGTTCTGGGCGCCGTACGCGATCCCGTCAGGTACCGGCGCTTCAGAGACCGGCACCTACGGATACACGGCTGTAACCGACGTCGAGGCCAGCATCGACGGTATCACGCGAGTGAGTCGACCGCCTCGAATCCGTTCCCCCACGGGATCCTCGATCCGGTAGGGAACGCGAATGGCCGGCTGCAGAACATTGGGGGCGATGTCTACTTCAACGACCAGCACCGCGATTCTCCATACATCAAGAAATGGTCGTTGGACCTACAGCGGGAGATCGGCCGCGAGGTCGCCGTCAAGGTCGGCTACGTGGGCAGTCAAGGAACGAACCTGCCGATCGGAGGGACCTTCGACTCGGTTGTCAACATCAACCAGCTCGCGGACAACGGCCTGTCTCTGGGCGACAGGCTCAACGAACGCCACCCGAATCCCTTCTTCGGCGATGTCCGCTTCGGATCGTTTGCAGAAGAGCAGACCCTGCCGCTAGGCCAGTTGCTGCGGCCGTTCCCGCACTTCCGCAACGTCTACGCCCGTCACGTGAGCGCGGGCGAGTCGATGTACCACGGGCTTCGATTCGAATTGGAACGGCGCTTCGCGCGCGCCTGGGGCGCACGGCTGAATTACACGCATACAAGGCACCGAGACAACATCTACGAGGCAAACACCTTGCTGGAGAGCCTGACCAGTTCGGTCTACAACACGCCGGACGAGTGTTCAGCGGGCAAGTGCCCCGTGCTGGAGTCCGACTATTCGCTGTCACGGCTACATGCGCCGCACTTGATGAACCTGAACTTCATGTACCAGACGAGAGGGAGCTCCAAACTCCTGTCCGGTTGGTCGGTTTCCATGGCCACGATCTTGCGCAGCGGTTTTCCGCTCGTCATTACGCAGAACGAGAATCCGCTCAGTGCCTACGGCTTCAGCCACCAGCGCCCCCAGAACGTCGAAATCGCCGGCGGGGGAGACCCGGCCCGCAATCCGGACCAATACGTGACTGCGAGGGCCGTCGTGCCGACCGATGGCCTGCAACTGAGCCAAGCGCCGCACACCACCGACGCTGTCCGCAGTCCGGCGCTGGTGAACTGGGACGTAGCTCTGGAGAAGGGCATAACGATCCGCGAAAATATCAACCTATCTCTGAGGTTTGAATTTATAAACCTATTGAATCAAGTCAATTGGCGTGGGCCAAGGACAGTCTACGGATCGGATACATTCGGCAGCATCCCCGGAACCCGAGGATTTCCCAGAACGTTCCAGATGCTGACCAAGATCGTCTTCTGACCCGATCTACTCGCGACACCGGGCCGCCAGCGCGCTGGCCTCAGCATCAAGACCGCCGCGTCGGCTCGGCACAGCCTGGTTGGATCAGAACCCCCGCACCGAGATCCGGTACGTTCCCGTCCAAGTGTCGCCGGGCTGCACCACCGGAAGCTGCGGGTACTGCCCGCGGTGGGCCAGGTTGAAGGCGTTCGTGATGCCGGACATCGGCTCGAAACAAAGGAATTGCTGTCCCTCGCCACGCGGTGCGTAGACCACGGCAACTGGGTATCCGTCCCCGTACGCCACCGTTAGGCGCTCTCCCGCGCCGCCAACGCTGAATCGCGCCCAACCGTCCGAATCGGCCTTCAGGTCGCCGAATACGTGATCCAGGAACTCGGCGCGCAGCGGAAGGTCTTCGGCGCCCGGAAAGGTGTCCGTGACAGGGGACGTCGCACCAGTCGGCGTGAACCGCTCGTTCAAGTCCCACAAGCTGGCCGCCGCAAGGTGCACTCTCCACTCGTCGCGCCGGCTGTCGTGCAGTTGGAAGTACGGATGGAAGCCGACCGAGACCGGCATCGGCTCCGCGCCGTGGTTCTCGATTTCAGTCCGCACCTCAAGGCTCGTGCCCGCAAGCAGGTACGTCAAAAAGATGCTGTGGGCAAACGGGAATTGCGCCATCAGGGCAGGGAATCGGCTGAACTCCAGGCGACTTCTCACCCAAGCCGAGTCCGAATCCGAGCCAACCTCGACAACTTCCCACGCGCTCGAATAGAGCAGCAGCCCGTGGATCGGTTGTCCGGCCGGGTCCGTAAGGTAGTTCCCGATACCGCGGTTTAGCTGGTAGCGCACGCCGTCGGCGAAGAAGGCGTGCTCGTCGAGCCGGTTCGCCCACGGTGCGAGCAGGGGGTTGCCGCACAATTCGGGAGCGGCCGCGAACTCCGCGACCGAGTCGAAGGGGAACCAAAACGCGTTCTTGCCATTGACGATGAATTCATAGGCGTTGTTTCCGATCTTCGGCGCCACCGATACGACGACATCGCCCGGTCCGTTCAGGCGGACGATCTCGACACCGTCAGATGTGGTCGGTGCAGCAGAGTAGGTCTCTGAGGATGCGGCGCACATGGGCGGTTGACCAGAATACCGCAGGCCCGCCCGCGCTACTCGCCGGGAAGCTCGCGCAAGTCGGTGTCGCCCTGACAGCACATGCACGGTCCGGGCTCGTGCGTCGTGATATGGCAGATCTCGCAGTAGTACGTCACGCGATGCAATTCGCCGTCCTTCACAGTGAAGATCTTCTCCACGACGAATCGGCCGCCGTCCTGGTAGTGGCCGCGCACTTCCCACAGTCGCTTTGCCAGCTGCGGGTCGCGCATGGTGAGATCAAGGCCCTCGTCCAGCTCCAGGTCCAAATCGACCGCGCCGCCGCCCGTGAGAGCCAGCCGCAGTGTCCCGCCATCGCCCGGATCGACCAAGGTGCCGCGAATCGCTTCGGCCGAGGCGAGGGCGGAAACGGCCAGGAGCAACGTTCCGACCACCGCAAACCGCCGGAATATAATTTCTGATAACATAGATTATGTCAACCGTTGGGCCAGTCCGGCCAACGCTTGACTACATTAACGTTATCGGATTGTCCCCTGCCGGGCAAGCCCCCGCCTGAGAGAGCCGGGCTTTTCTGCGCTACCAGTCCACCACGGAGCCGTCGAACGCATCGTACGGCATGGGGTTCGTCCAATCGTGGTCGATCTTGTCAGCGATCGCCTCGTCGTCAATCTCGACTCCGAGGCCGGGCTTGGTCGGCAGCGGCACGAAGCCGGCGTCGAATCGCAGCGGCTCCTTGAAGTAGCCTTCCCCGAGCGAGCGGAACTCTTGGCACATGAAGTTGGGGATCGACGCGTCTAGGTGAACGCAAACAGCGGTGGCGATCGGCCCCAGCGGATTGTGCGGGGCCATTGCCGCATAGTACGATTCCGCCATTCCCGCGATCAGCCGCGCCTCCATGATTCCGCCGCAGTGCGACAGATCCGGCTGCAGGATGGAGGCCGCGCCTTTCTCCAGAACTTCGCGAAATCCCCACTTGGTGAAGACGCGCTCGCCAGTGGCGATGGGCAGGTGCGTGCCGTGAGCGATCTCCGCCATGATGTCATGGTTCTGGCAGTTGACCGGCTCCTCGATGAACATTGGCTGGTATGGCTCTAGGGCCTTGATGAGCAGCTTCGCCGTCTGCGGGCTGATCGCGCCATGGAAGTCGATCCCGATATCGATCTCGTCCCCGCCAGCCTCGCGCAACGCGCGAAACGCCTCCGCCGCCTTGTCAACGAAGGCTTTGTTCTCGACAATCCGGGCCGGGCGCTCCTTGAACGGCCCGACCTTGAAGGCGGTGAAGCCCTGCGCCATGTCGTCCCGGATCGTGTCCGGCGAGGTGCCGCCCTTGTACAGGCGCACCCTGTCCCGTGTCGGGCCGCCCAGCATGGCGTAGACCGGCAACCCGGCCGCCTGCCCGGCTATGTCCCACATCGCCTGCTCGATTCCGCTCAGGGCGCTGGTCAGCACAGGGCCGCCGCGATAGAACGCGTGCCGATAGAGGGCCTGCCAGTGATGCTGCACGCGCCGCGGGTCCTTGCCCAGCAGGTACGGCTCCATCTCGCGAATGGCCTCCGCGCAGGTCTTCGCCCGGCCCTCGACTATGGGCTCCCCTAGCCCGACCAAGCCGGCATCGGTGTGCATCTTCAGGAACAGCCAGCGCGGCTTGACCAAGAACGTCTCCAGCTTGGTGATCTTGAGTCCGTCGGAGAACGGGACCGGCGCGGCGGATCCGGACTGTGCCAAAACCGCGCCCGCGGCGATGCCCGCGGCTGCACCTTGCAATACAGATCGGCGTTGTAGGTGGTCTGCCATTGGCAGTTACTCTAGCCGATTCGACCTGATATTTCCATCGGCCCAAGCCGGCTGGACGGCGCACGGCGCTTCCCCGGGGGAAATTCTCTTCCCCGCTCGGGCGAGTAGCGCAAGCGGGGGTATAATACCTTCTTCTGTGATGCTCTTCCGCTGTCGGCCATCCGGGCACGCCTGCCCTCGCATTTCTCTCTAACCGGTCGCCGCAGCGCAGCCGCGCCTTGCGGCTGGCAGAATCCCAGGAAGCAAGCTCATGCAACAAGCCACCATCATCGGACACCGCGGTGCCAAGGGACACACGGAAAACACAGTGCCGAGCTTCGAGCATGCGCTCTCGCAGGGTGCTGACGGCGTCGAGCTGGACGTGCGCCGGTCCGGCGACGGCCAGCTGGTCGTGGTGCATAGCTCTGTGGCGGGGCGTCACTCCGTGCCATCGACTCCGTACTCAAAGTTCCGCGACCTGGGCGACGGCTACGAGATTCCCCTTTTCGAAGATGTGCTGAAGCGATTTGCGGGCCGGGCCTTCCTCGATATCGAACTCAAAGAACCGGGCTTTGAAGAGCAAGCGATCGAGTTGATTCAAGCACACGCCGAGATCAGCCGGACCATGATCAGCGGCTTTCACACGAAGATGTTGAACAAGGTGCATGACTTGCTGCCTGAAATTCAGCTCGGGTTTATCTTCAACCGCACGCAAGACGAAGAGACTCGCTTCAACAGCCCGATCGACTTCGTGATCCCGCAGTTCCGGCTAGCCTCGCGCAACTTCATCGAGGAGGTCCACGACGAGGATCTCAAGGTGCTGGCCTGGACGGTCAACAGCGAGTCCGAAATGCGCCGCCTGCTGGCGCTCAACGTCGACGGCATCATCACCGACGAGCCCGGCTTGCTGGCAAGGGTCCTGGGGCGCTGAGTCACCTGCATCCGAACACGCAGACTGTCCCGCAAGTGTCGGCGAGACAGCCAGGCTGACGGCCTCCCCGGCTCGACTCGCGCGCGCCCGGGCCGTCGAGCCGCACCCGGGCTGGCGCGATACGGCACGACGCAACAGTGGCATCGAATCGCAGTGACCGTGACGAGTTGATCCTCGCCGGGAAGCAGTATTTGTTCCCAGCCGTCTCGACGGCGGATGTAGGCGCATTCATCGCCGCGTTCCGTCCGGCGCTCGTCGCGCCGAGTGCCCGCTAACGGGAGCGCCGCAAGGGAGATATTGTCATGTGCCGAAGGCTGCCGCGGCGGCGGGGCTAGCCTTTGCTGCCACTGCTGCCCCCAGACTCCTCGACGATCTTGGCGGCGACCATATCGTCGATCTGCTTCGCGGGATACTTGAGAGACCTCAGGATTTGGCGCGTGTGCTGGCCGCGTAGCGGGGCGTCGCCTGCGATGTACCCAGGGGCGTCGGATAGCTTTGGAAACACCCCCAACTGCTCGTAGACCTCTCCATCCTTGCCGCGAATTGGCGTGATCAAGCCACGCTGGGCCGCGTGGTCGTCTTGGACAGACCTGGAGATTTCCCGAACTTCCGTGACGCAGGCGTCAACGTCGACGAAAATCTCCATCCACTCGTCGACCTGTTTCTTCTGGAAAATTCGCGTCAGCTCGGCGATCAAAATGTCTTGTGCGTGACCTTCTACGTACTGGTCCTGAATCAAATCCTCGCGGTCGATCGCGTTGCACAGCGCCGCCCAGAACTTCGGTTCCAGCGCTGCGACCACCATGAAGCGTCCGTTGCGGACAGGATAAATGTTGTAACAGGCATAGCGCCCGAACAGACGTTCCTGGCCGCGTTTCGGCCGCCGCTTGGTCGCCGTGTAGTTTGCGATCTGCACCGGCATCAGCCCGAGCAACGAATCGAACATCGAGACATCGACCAACTGCCCCGCCTTGCTCTTGTTGCGGTGTTGGAGGGCGAGTAGGATTCCGATCACAGTCGGCAGCGCTCCGGCTGCCACGTCGGCGATCTGGATGCCGGGCACCAACGGCACGCCCTCGCCGTCCCCGAGCAGGTCAAGCATGCCGGACAGTGCCAGATAGTTCAGGTCATGGCCAGCCTGCCGGGCGTTCGGACCAGTCTGGCCGTATCCTGTCAGCGCCGCGTAGATGATCTTGGGATTGACCTCGCTAAGGGCTTCGTAGCCCAGCCCCAGCTTCTCCATCACGCCGGGACGGAATCCATCTAGGACGACGTCGGACCGCTCCACCAAGGCACGGAAAACCTCCTGCCCTGCCGGCTTGCGCAAGTCAAGCGAGATACTGCGCTTCCCTCGGTTGATCGTGAGGAAAGTCGCGTTGAATCCTTGAGTCTGAGGGAGGTACTCGCGCATGTAGTCCCCCTCTCCCGGCTTCTCGATCTTGATCACGTCCGCGCCGAAGCTGGCCAAGATGTGGCTGGCGTACGGGCCTGGAAGGAGTCGGCTCAGGTCAAGGACCCGGATTCCATCCAGTGGCCGTCGCCCGCCCTCAACCTCCTTTTGCTCAGCAGATTCGAGCTTCTCGTGAGTTGTCGTCTTCTCGATGGACTTTTTCGGAGCCCGCTTGATTTCCGGGCCGGGCAACGGGGCTCGCTTGGCAGATTTTTGTGCTTTCGAAGCTGAGGAGTCCTTCTGCTCGGCCCCTTGCGGGGCATCGGACTTGTCAGTCGCGGCGGCTTCCTTCGCTGCCTTCTTGGGCGCTGCCTTGGCCTTCGTATCGGCAGGAGCCTTTCCCGAGGCTGCGGTGGCGCCAGCCGCTGCGGACTTGGCGGCGGCCTTGATCTCCGAAGACGCCTTCTTGCGGGCCGCAGCCGTCTTCTTTCCGGCGGATTTTTCGGCGGAAGGGGTGTCAGGCGGCGCTGTGGCGGCGCTGCTGGAAGACTTCGGAGCGGCTGCCCGTTTCTTGGCAACGGCCTTCGGAGCCGCTGCCGCCGGCAGCTTGGCAGCGCTCTTGTCGGCGGCACCCTGCTTGGTGCTGGCAGACTTCTTGGCCGAAGGCCTCTTCGCGACGGTCTTCTTGGCGGAGGCGTTTGATGCGCTCTCGCCAGGCCCAGTCCCGGATACGCCCGAATCGGCTTTGGCTTTCGGTCTCTTGGCGCCCTTGGCGCGGCCCTTTCCTGATTCGCTTGCCATCGGAGGTTTGGTGGGAGCCTGTGGCTGGGTCAAGAACTCGACCTCGTCCACCAATACTCCGTCGTGGCAGGCGCGGATGTCTGTAGAGCGCCGCGCACGCAGGGATGCGAGGAGCGGTTCTTGTACCAGCAGGATTCCGGCAGTCCGCAGTGAGTCCGCCTACGAATCCAGAAGGATCTAGGGAAACCAATTGTACCAAAAAACCCAGCCCCTGTCAGCACCTTCTCCAGGGCCACCAGTTCCGCAGACCGCGGTCACGCCGCCCGCCACCCGACACCGCGCCGAACGCCTCAGGAACAATTCCCCGCCCCTCGGTGTCTGATCAGACGCGGGGTGCCGCGAGATGGCTCGATGCGAGATCACCTGCTAGCCTAAACCGGCACGCCCACTACCGTGTCCCACAAGACGATGCTTCCGTGCGCCCTGGCCGAGTCCGATCCCGACGCGGACTTGGTCGGCGGCCTCAAGGCACGAGAGCCCCAGAGCTACGAGCTTCTGTTGCGCCGCTACCAGCGCCCGGTTTACAGCTACGTCTGCAGGCTGATCGACAACCAGGCCGACGCCGAGGAGGTGACCCAAGAGGTCTTCGTCAAGGTCTTCCGCAGGGTCGACGGCTTTCGTGGCTCGTCCACCTTCAAGACTTGGCTATACCGCATCGCGACCAACGAGGCTTCTAACAAGCGGCGTTGGTTCTCGCGGCATCGTGTTTGGGAGATCAGCGAGTCGTCGGTGCACGGGCAGGCCCACGAATTCTCGGACTCGTTCCGGTCCGAGGCGGCAAGTCCGTTCGAGCACACCACTGACCGGGAGCGTCGCGACATTCTCAATGGCGCCCTGCATGCCCTCGATCCGCGCTTCCGCGAGGCCGTCGTGCTGCGCGATGTCGAGGGTTTCAGCTACGGCGAAATCGCCGATACGTTGGGTGTCCCGCTGGGCACGGTCAAGTCAAGGATACTGCGCGGCCGCGAGGCTTTGAAGCGCCACCTGCTGCGCTATGCCCCGTCGATCGCGCCGCGGAGCGCAAGATGGCAATTGGAGTAGAGCAATGACATGTGGTTGGATTTCACGCCGACTTGATCGGTATCGGGAATGCGCCCTCGGGCTGACCGAGACGCTGTTGGTTCGGTGGCACCTGTCTCGCTGCCCGAAATGCCACGCGCAGTACGAGCGCGAGGAAACGGTCGGCAGCCTGCTAGCGGCGCTTCCGGTCGCGGCACCGCCTAGCGGCTTGGAGCTGCGCATCCTCAGCGCACTGTCGGTCGAGGCGCTCATGCGGGATCGGCCACTGATGTCTTGGAGGCGGCGACAGGTCCGGTTCGGCAACTGGCTGCGGCCGATCACCGTGCCCGTTCTGGGCGGCCTGCTGCTGGCGTTGATCTTGGTGCCGATGCTCCTATCGGCGGTCTGGATGGAGCCGGTGGCCCATGCCGACGACGTGCCGCTGCGTTTGTTGGCCAGCCCGGTCGTCAGTGCCCCGATGATGACGCTGCCCTCGCCGTATCCGGTAGCCGACGAGATCGCAGTGGTGGCCTACATCGACGCCCACGGCGGAGTGTATGACTACGTGATCGTCACGCAGGGGCCGCTAGAGGGTCGCGCCCGCCGACAGCTGGCCAACACGCTGCTGACCAGCAAGTTCCGGCCCGCGACTCTGTTCGGCCAGCCGATTCCCAGCAGCAGGGTGCTCCTGTTCCAAAGCGTGGAGAGCGCCGCGTAGCCCTCGGCTCGCGGTCTCGCCGGCCACTCTGGCACCGTCGGACATTCGCTGCCGGGAAAGGCTGCGAAGCTGCCTGCTGGGGCGGGGCGGTTTTGCAGACGAGCCCTATAGAGATAAACTCAATTTCTTGCATCCAATCTGCAACCTGTCGCGCCGGTCGTGCGTCCAACCAACTCACATGGCGGGAATGACAGGGTTGCTTGCAGGACAGCGCAGTCCGGTGACTTGCCTCGACGGTGTGCGCTCAGATCGCTTCGTGCCGTACGAGACCGCTTCAGAAGCCGAAGTCGTGCGCCGCGCCAAGGGTGGTGACGAGGAAGCGTTCGCTCTCATCGTCCAGCAGCACCAGAACATGGTATACAGCCTCGCCCTGAGGATGGTGCGACGGAGCATCGACGCCGAGGACGTAGCCCAACAGGTGTTCACCAAGGTCTTCTTCGCGCTGAAGAAGTTCGATATGCGGTCGTCCCTGTCCACGTGGATCTACAAGATCGCGATGAACGAGACCTACGACTACCTGCGCAGGCTCAAGAGTCGCCGCGTGGTCTTCGAGGGCGACTTGGGCGAAGGCGTGGACGAGATCGTCGAGAGCTCGGCTCGCGCGGCCGACACCGCTCCGGACGCCGAGGAGCAGACTTCGCGGCGCGACTACCTGCTCAAGTTGCTGGAGCACGTTTCGGAAGAGGAGCGCATGTTGCTGTTCCAGAAGGAAGTCGAAGGACTGACGGTGGACGAGCTGGCGGCGAAGACGGGGATCAACGAGAACACCATCAAGGTGAAGCTGTTCCGAGCCCGCAAGAAGCTTGTCAAGGCGGCTCAGCAACTCCGCGCGGAACGGCCTGGCGAGGTTGTGTAAAATGCGCGGCAGGAACGAGCCGAGGGGGACACGGGGATGGACAAGTACCTAGAGGAGAACCTAGAGGCGTACCTAGTCGGCCAGCTCGGAGACCAGGGCCGCCGCGAGTACGAGCAACGCCTGGCCCGGAGCCCAGCCGATCGCCAGGTGATCGAGGAGATGGCGGGGATTTCAGGGCTGTTTGGCAGCTTCGACATGCCGCCCGACAGTAGCCTCGGGCCGGCGCCTGGCTTCCACCGCAAGATCCTGCGTGACATTCAATCCCAGCGCCAGCCCCCGTTCTGGGACATCTTCTTCCGGCCGCTCGTCGCCCGCCGCCTCGTTCTCGCTTCCTGCGCTTGGCTGTTTGTGATCTTCGGGACCACCGCTTACCAAGCTGCGGCCGAACCCCAGGTGGAGAACATCGCCCAAAGCGTCTTGGCCGAGCCTCCGGAGAGCGCGGACTACTGCAATGTCCGGCTCGGTTGCGATATTGACCTGAACCGCAGCACGATGCTGGCGGTCGTGATGCACTCCGGGGGCGCGGGACGGTAGTGCAAGGCTTCTCGGCAGGCTCGGTCGGCAAGGCAGCTGGCGTGCTTGCCGTGATCTTCTTCAGCGGCTTCGCGACCGGCCTGCTGAGTTCGAACCTGATGGAGGCGTTCGAGGAGGAGCGGAGCACAGAGTTCCGCATCGAAGCGACGCTGCAGGACTTGGCCGAGGAACTCTCGCTCAACCCGAGTCAGATGGAACAGATCCGTGCCATCCTCGACGACGTGATCATGCAAGAGGCAGAACTGCTGGGCGAACTGAAGTGGAATCAGCTCGAGGCGCACCAGCGCATCGTCCAATACCTCACGCCCGAGCAGAACCAGCTCTTCAACCAGCTCATCCAGGTAGCGAACGAAGGCCGATGATCGTCCGCCGGATCGCCGAGCGGGCGGTCTTCTCCGGCCTCAAGATGGCCAAGGCAGACCTGCTCTCCGGCGAGCAGGTATTCTCCGGGCTGAACTGCTTCGTGCCCGGGCAGGTCCACCAGCTGCACTCCCACGCCGGGCAGGACAAGCTCTACTTGGTGCTTGAGGGCCGCGGCGACGTGACCGTCGGCGAGCGGACCGAGCGCATAGAAAGCGGAGACCTCGTGCTGGCTCGCGAGGGCGAGCCGCACTCGCTCGCGAACCCCGGCCCTGCAAACCTTGTCGTGCTGACGATCATGGCACCGCCGCCGGGATCGAAGCCGAAGCAGTCGAGCCCGGGCTAGCGGCCTGGTTCCGGCGGCGAGCTAGTCGCCCCGGCTCGGGGCGCCAGCCGATGTCAATTCGACACCTTCCCGCCCCATCTGATCGATCTCCGCGAAATGGACCTTGCGCTGCTCGTCCATGGCTAGGTTTGCCAGCATGACGGCCACCGAGTCTTGCAGGCCGACATCGATGTCGGCCTTCGGCCGCGAGCCCGCCGCAACGTCCTTGAGGAAGCTGGAGAGCTCGGCGTACTCAGGATCGACATCCTCCTCGGGGCGCAGAATCCCCTTGTTGTAGGCCCACGTCCTGGCGAAGAAGATCTCTTTCTCGATGAAGCTGACCTGGGTCGGGTCCACGGCTTCGGGGTCGATCGGGAACCCGTCGCCCTGCTCCGCGGTGTCCATGCCCACGGTGGCGCCGGCCACCCAGTTCTCGCCGTCGTCCTTCTGCTTGGCCTGGTCCTCCATCTTGACCTTCATCACGTCCGGATACAGCATGCCGTCGCCGTAGGGAATCAGCGTGAGCTCGATCGCGCCGTCGGTTCCCAGGATTGTCTCGCGGCAGCCATCGCCCGGAACGCGCCGGCCGGCGATGTGGCGGTTGGTCATGATCGAGCTGTATTGCAGCTTCTGGCCGCCTGGGTACTCGAAAACGAGCTGGATGTTGTCGTAGATGTCGCGCCCGTCCTTCCAGTAGTCGAGACCGCCCACGCCCATCACCGACTTGGGATGCTGGTCCAGAATCCAATCGGCCACGTCGACCTGGTGGGACATCAGCTCCGCGCACAGCCCGCCAGAGTACTTGCGGTACAGGCGCCAGTTGAACTGGTCCTCGAATTCGGCGGCGGCCTTGCGGCGCCAGTTCGTGTTGCGGTGCCACTGGGCCTGGATGTGCGTCACCTCTCCGATCGCCCCGCTATCGATGAGATCCTTGGCGCGCTGATACAGCTTGCTGTAGCGCCGCTGCAGGCCGACCTGGATGATCTGGTCCGGGTGGGCTTCGTGCAGAGCTTTCAGACCGTGGACTTCCTCGGGCGTGAAGACCAGCGACTTCTCGCAGAAAACGTGCTTGCCGGCTTCGAGCGCGGCCTTCATGACCGGGTAGTGCAGGAATAGCGGAACGGTTATGAAGACGGCTTCGATGGAGTCGTCCTGGAGCAACTCGTTGTAGTCGGTATAAGCTGCCGGCTTGCCGTCGAAGACCTTCAGCGCCCGGTCTAGGTTCTTCTGGTAAATATCACACAGCGCGACACACTCGCCGTGCTCCATGTGCACCAAGTGGCGCTCGAGCAGCCGCCGCCCCCGGCTGCCGGGTCCGATCATGGCGTACTTGATGACCCTATCGGCCCCCTTCGCCTTGCGCACCATTGGACCGCTGCTCGCGGCGGCCGCGGCCATGCCCAATGCGGCCGCGCCCTTCGTGAAATCGCGCCGATCCATCTGTGCTTGCTTGGTTTCGCTTTCTGCCATGCGTCTCTCCGGGAGGCTTGCTCCTAAGCCGAGTGTATCGGGAATGGACACCGATCGCAACTGTCCGGCCGGCCTCTCTGGCCCCGGCCCGGCGTGTCGGGCGGGCGGCTCGCTAGCGGGCGCCTGGCTCCTCGATCGCGCTCCGGTAGGCGGTCACTTGGCTGTCAAGCACTGTCCCCCGCCCCGCCGACGAGCCCTGCTCGGAAACGCCGCACGCGACCGGACGGTGATCCGTTTCTAGCACCCAGCGAACGGTTCCCGGTCCGGCATAGACGAAGCGCGCCGCATCCGGTGCGTCAGCGGGCACGCGCTCGCACCGATCGCGGGCGTATCCCATGTTGCAGCCAGTCACCAGCAGTTGCCCGGCCGGCCGGTACGGGCGCGCGGCATCGGCGCGGCAGACGCCCTCGTGGGGGGCACCCAATGGCGGGCGGAACTTCCCCGGCCAGGCGGACCACGGCAACCTAGCGGTTGGTTCGAAGCACGGGCACGCCAAGCCATCCCAGTGTACGTCGGCGAGCACCAGCCGCGTTGCTATGCTGGATGGAATCAGCCATGGATCGCATCGACGCTCTCCGAGCCATGCTCGAGGTGGACCCATCGAACCAGTTCGCGCGCTATGGCTTGGCGCATGAGTTCGTCAAGCGCGGGGAAGACAGCAAGGCCCTCGAGGAATTCGGGCGCCTACTTGAAGAAGATCCTAACTATCAGGCTGCTTACTATCACGCTGGCAAGGCTTTAGAGCGCCTGCAGTCTACTGAAAAGGCCCGCGAGATCTACGAGCGCGGCATTGCGGCGTCGCATCGCACGGGCGACGCGCATGCGCGCTCCGAACTTGAGGAGGCCCTCGCTCGTCTCGGCGATTGAGGCGTACGGCCGTGGCGGAACGCCTCCGAGCATGCGCTGGACGGGGGCGCGAGTTCCCCTGCCCTGCTGCGCTCCTCCGGCCGAGGTCTCGTTGGGCCAGATGCAGGCGCCTTCTGGGGCCTCGGAACCTGGCCCTGCGATTTGTCCTTGGCAGCGCGCTTGCCGCAGCCCACGCTCCGGCATCGGACCTGCTCGATTTGGCGGGCCTGGACGCGGCATCGGGCGACGAGAGCAGGGTCATCGAATTCATCGCGAGCCGAATCGCCGGGACCCAGCGGAGAGGCAGCAACGGAACGCTCGTGGCCTACTTCGGCCAAGGTGCGCCACGCACGCTTTTGGCCGCGGGCGTTGACGAGCCCGGCTACGCGGTATCGGCGATCCAATCGGACGGGTACTTGCGATTGCAGCCCCTTGCGGACGCTCCATTCGGGGTCGGACTTGGAGAGTACTTCCTCGGCCAGCATGTGCGGGTATCGACCATGACGGGAAGCGTCCTGCCGGGGGTGGTGGCGGCCCCGTCGGTTCATTTCGGATCCCGCGGAGCCTACCGTCGCACCGAGACGGGCGACTTGTATGTTGACGTGGGCGCGTCGAGCGCGCGCCAGGCCCGCGCCGCTGGCCTGAACGTCCTCGACCGCGTCACACTCGAAAAGCGTGTCGCGCCGATTGGGAGCGGGCGGATCGCGGCCCCGTGGATCTCAAGCCGGAGCGGCGCTGCCGTCCTGCTGGAGGTCGCCCGCCGCCTGACGGGAGCGGAGTCGGAAGGCACGGTCGCGGTGGCATTCGTCACGCAGCGCTACCCGCACAACGCCGGCTTGGCCAGGCTGCTGCAGTCGCTGGACTTCGAGCGGGTCGTGCTCCTGCGTCCGAATGGCGGCGCAAGCGCCGGCATTGCCACGGTACGCGGCCAGTCCGACGCACTGGTGCGAGAGATCGCCGAGCTTGCCGACCTTGAAGGGATCGAGATTGAGCGCAGGCCGCCGCACGGCTTCGCGTTCGGACCCTTCGGCGATCCGGTCCCGTGGCGGGAAGAGCAAGCTTACGCCGTCGTGTGGCCTCCGGCGCAAAACAGCGCCACGCCTTCGGCGGCGGTTCGCGAGAGCGACCTGTCTGAGATTGTGAGCCTGCTCTGTCGCTTCGTTGGCGCGCGTTCGGAACCGAACGCACAGCAACCCCCTGCCACCCCGGCCCGTGCCGCAGCAGCCGTGCACCGGAGCGGGTCGTTGGCGCACATGGTCGAACGGCTCGTGGACGTGCCGGGCGTGAGCGGGAAGGAAGAGCCCGCGAGGGCGCTGCTCCAGAGCCTCTTGCCGCCCTACGCAAGGCAAGCCATGCGAGTCGACGATAGGGGCAACCTGATCGTCAGGCTCGGCAGCGGCGAACAGCCGGACGCCGCGTTCATCGCTCACCTCGACGAGATCGGATTCGGCCTGGGCACGATCTCATCCGACGGCAGCGTGGCGCTGTCTCTAAAGGGAGGAGGTGATCTGCGCCTGTTTTCCTGGCAGCCCGTCATCGTCCACGGAGGTCGCGGCAGCATCACTGGCGTGATGACCGGCCGGCGCAGCTTGGATCTCGGCTTCTCCTCTCGCGCGGCCGTGGCGAAAGCAGGCGTCCGCGAGGGAGATACGGCAACCGTGTCCAAGCGGTTCCGAAGGCTGCTCGGCGACCGTGTCAGCGCCCGGTCATTGGACGACCGGCTTGGTTGCGCCGCGCTGGTCGAAGCCCTCAAGCGGCTTGAGGGGCCGGCTCGGCGTGCTCGCGGAACGGTGGATTTCGTCTTCAGCGTCGGCGAGGAGATCGGGCGCCTGGGGGCTCAGCACTATTCCAAGAGCGCGTCTCCAGCTCGCGTCTTCCCGATTGACACATTCGTGACTTCCGACAGTCCGCTCGAATCGAAGCGACTGGCCTATGCGCGCCTGGGCGCCGGCGCGGTGCTGCGGGCGTTCGATGAGAGTGGACTCACACCGACCGCTGAGGTTGCCCGCGTTGCCGCCTTGGCCCGCCGGCACAAGATCCCTCTCCAGCTGGGCGTCACTGCCGGCGGGAACGACGGTTCGGTCTTCCGCTCGCTGGAGACCGTGAATGTGCCGATCGGCTTTCCCCTCCGCTATGCGCACTCGGCAGTGGAGACCGCCGACTTGCGCGACGCCGAATCCGTGATCGATCTAGTCGAGGTGCTCGCTCTCGAAGCGCTGGGAACGCGCTGAGGCAGTGCCGCTATTCGAACAGGCTGGCGTCGATGCCCGGGATCAGGCGCAAGGCGTTCTTCCAGTAGATGTGTCGCAGCGTCTCGTCGGGCAGGCCGAGGCCGTACATGCGCCAGTGGGCGTGGTAGCGACGGTAGTACTCGAAGTATTCGTCCCGCGTTTCCAGGACGCGCCAATAGTACGGGTATTCGGAGGGAGCGTAGGAATCCTTGCCAAACAGTACCCGATCCTTGTAGCGATTCAGGAACTCCGGCCCGCTGAACGGGATGCGGCCCAACTCGTACAGCACAGCCGCAAGATCAACATACACGTTCGGGTGTGTGTCGAGGAGTTCTCCCAAGCGCTTGAGGTCGTGGCCGTGCCATCCCAGATGGGCCAGGATGAAGTTGACGTCCGGATGGCGCGCCAGCATGCGATCGCGTTCTTCGATCAAGTCTTGAAAGCTGGGCGGCGCTGTGCGCTTGCGCCCTGGGCGCAGCTTCAGTTCCAGCCAGCGCTCGTTGTGGCGGTCGTGTTCGGCCCAGAACTCCGCCGGGTCGGCAACATGAATCAGTACTGGGATGTTCAGCCGGGCGCACGTCTGGAACAACGGGACCATGGCTGGATCGTCGACCGACACCCGTTTGCCGGCTTGGTCGCGAACGCTCATGCCGAAGTTCTTGAAGATCTTCAGCCCTTGTGCGCCAGCCGTCACATCCGCCTCGAGTTGGCGTGCCGCGCGTTGGGGCCAGCCGGGGCTTCCGATACCGCTGAAGTTCGGGTTGGCGAACACGGCGAAGCGCTTGGCATGCTTCGAACGAAATGCCCCAACGGTTTCTCGGAGCTGCTCGCCATGCCCGCCGCTCAGGTTCACTAGCACCGCCAGGTTGAGCGCATCCATGTCGGCGACGATCTGATCGAGTCGCTCCGGCGAGGTGGAGCGGCCGTGATGGCTGTGTACGTCGATGGCGAGGAACTTTGCGCGCGGGACCGGATGCTCTTCGACGACGAGTGTCGAGCGTGGTTCCCAGTCCTCGACACGCAGTTCTTGGGCGACGGCCCCTGTGCAGAGCAGGCTGCCGACAATGGCGAGAACTCTCGTCACGGGTACCCTCGATGATCCAGACGCTGACGGGCGGCCGGTCCAGCGCATCCAGCTCTTCGAAAGCGCAGGCGTCGTTGCAGTCCCGCGCACCAAGGGGCTGTCAAGGACCGTCGGAGCGCAGCTGCAAGCAAGACGGAAGTCGTCGCTGCCCGGACTACTCGGGTCTGAACGCGACCGGCATCTCCGTGCCTTCCTTCGATTCCAACGGGTCCGACCATGCATCCGCGGCCACGTCCTGTTCGGCAGGGGCTGTGTCCAGGCCGTCCGGCAAGGGGCCGAGGGCATCGGCGACAGCGCCTTCGCCACCATCGCTCGCGGGCTGGGGCGGCCACGGCTGGCCCTCGGGGACGATCTCCACGGCCACGGCACCGGTACGGATTTCTTCCATCGCAATCTTCGTGGGCTTGCGCAAGGTGGTGTTGATCAGTGGCCGCTGGCCGCTCTGGAGCTGGCGCGCACGGCGGGCGGCGGCCAAGATAAAGCGGTAGACGCCGCTCTGATCGTCATTCGGGATCGTCCACTTCTGGTCGGGTCCCTTCTCGTAGCCCTCGAGGAGTTTTTGATGCGAGTCGCTCATTCGGGTTCCTCCGGATCGATGCCGAATTCCTTCAAGATCGGCTGGATTCGGCCAGCCATGTGTTCACGCTTGCTGCGCTCGGCAGCGAGAATCGTGCGCAAGGCCTCGACTGTTGATTCGACATCGTCGTTGACGATGACGTACTTGTAGGCCGGGTATCGACCCACTTCTCCCGTTGCTTCACCCAAGCGCCGTTCGATCTCCTGCTTCTCTTCCGAGGACCGCTTCCGCAACCGATCCTCCAAGGCGCGGCGCGAAGGCGGAAGAACGAAGACCGTGGCGGCTTCCGGTAGCTTCTCTATTAATTGTGCCGCACCCTGCACGTCAATGTCCAGCAGAATGTCGCGCCCGCGCGAAGCCGCCTGCTCCAGGGCTGCTTTGGGCGTGCCGTAAAGGTTTCCGAACACCATCGCCCATTCGAGGAACGCTCCGTCCTCAATCATGCTGCGAAAGCGCTCCTCGGACACGAAACGGTAAGCGCGGCCGGCAACTTCTTGGTCGCGCGGCGGGCGCGAGGTGACCGAGACGGCAAACTCCAGATCGGGCTCGCTAGCCACCAGCCGCTTCACCAAGGTGCTCTTGCCTGTCCCGGACGGGGCTGAGATCACCAGTACGATTGGCATGGGCAGCGGAGTGGCCGCGCGTGCGGCCCAGATTCTGGCGGCATCGGCAGGCCGCCGAGCGAACCCGAGCCAGACAATTAGTCTAGCGCGCTCCAGCGTTCCGGAGGCACCCTCGCAAGCGGGACCGAAAGGCGACAGAGGCCGGCCGGCGCGCTCTTCAAGCGATGCACGGGCGAAGCCGGTCGTTGAGCTCAGCTCGCGGCCTACGCCCCCACGGCCTGTAATTCAACGAGTCGGCGGTAGAGCCCGCATGTCTCCAGCAGCGACCCGTGCGTGCCGCGGTCCACGATGCGACCGCTGTCGATGACGAGAATCTCGTCGGCGGAGCGGATGGTCGACAAGCGGTGCGCGCTCACGATGACGGTCCGTCCGTGAATCAGGTTCGAGAGCGCGCGCTGGACAAGGGTCTCGGCCTCGCTGTCTAGGTGCGAAGTGGCCTCATCAAGCAACAGGATCGGAGCGTCTTTGAGCAACGCGCGCGCGATTGCTATTCTCTGGCGCTGCCCGCCGCTGAGTCGCTGCCCGCGCTCGCCGAGCTTGGTCTCGTAGCCGTCGGGCATTTGCTCGATGAACCCCGCGGCATAGGCGGCCGTGGCTGCAGCGCGAACCCGCTCCGGGTCGATGTCGGCTTGCCCGTAGGAGATGTTGTTGAAGATCGTGTCGTCGAAAAGGAACGTTTCTTGCGTGACGATGGCCACCTGATTGCGGATAGACTCCACCGTGACCGCGCGCAGGTCCGTGCCGTCGATCCGGACCGCCCCGGCGGTCGGATCGAAGAATCTCGGCAGCAGGCTCATCAGGGTTGTCTTCCCTGCCCCGCTGAGTCCGACCAAGGCCACGACGTCTCTGGCGCGGACGGTCAGGCTGACGTCATCCAGCGCGGGCTCGTCCGGGTGGCCGGGGTAAGAGAAATGCACGCCGTCGAACTCGATCGTTTCCCGAATGGGGGGCAAGGGCTTGGCCTCGGGAGCATCTCGTATGTCGTGCGGATGATCCATGTAGGAGAAAGCCCGCTGTACCGCACCCAGGGCTTGCTGGAAGATGTTGTGGATTCCGATCAGGCGCTTGACAGGCTGCAGGAGCATGACGAGAGCGACGATGAAGCTCACTACCTGGCCGGCGGTCAGCCCGCCTGCCAGGACCCGGCCGCGCACGTAGACCAATAGGCAAAGGATCATGCCCGCCCCGAGCACCTCGATCAGCGGGGACACGACCGCCTGCTGTTTGACCATCCGCATGCTGGCTGCGAACCATTGGTCGGCACGTTCGCGAAAACGCCGGACTTCGGAGTTCTCCATGGCGAACGCCTTGACGATGCGATTGCCCGAGATCGTCTCCTGCATGATCTTGACCAATTGCGCCAAGTGCCCTTGGGCCTTCGTGGAGGTCTTTCGCAGCCGGCGGCCTATCTGCGAGGCCGGCAGCAACACCAGCGGCAGCACGACGAGGCAGCCGATCGTCAGGATCGGATCGTGCTGCAGCAAGACGAACAGCAACGCGAGCGTCGTGAAGAGCTGCCGCATCAAGTCGGCCAAGAAGTGCGAGCAGGCAGATTGGATCTTTTCGATGTCGCTGACCAGAGAAGAGATCAACTCCCCGGTATGCTTGGTCTGGAAGAAGGCCGGCGACTGGCCCAGCACAACGCCGTACATCTGGTTTCGGATGTCGCGCACCGCAGAGTAGCCCGCATGGTTCACCAGGCAGCTAGCCGCGTAGTCGCACAGCCCCTTGGCCACCGAGACCGCCAGGAACACCCAACAGAACACCCCGAAGGCGCCGGAAACACCCGCCGGCAAGAGGTCGTCCAGCATGATCGCCGTTTCGAAGAACGGCAACCTGAACAGTTCGACCGGCGTCGTAACCGGCTCGGGGCTCAGGAACCGATCCAGCAGCGGCTCCAGCAGTAGCGCGAACAGGCCGTAGCTGGCCCCGACTACCGCCATCAGCACCACGGCGATAGCAATGTGCGCGGAGTAGGGGCGGACGTAGCCGAACAGCCGCGCTAGGTCGCCCACGGGTTCATCATGGCACAGTGCGGACGCCGGCCGATCCGTTCCGGCCGACGCCGGTCCAGGCCTGAGGATAGGGAATCGCTCCGCCGGAAGAGCTGAGAGCTGCCGCCCTTTCTCCCCAGGCTGGACACGCCGGCGGCCCGTGTCGGCTCTGCGATCAGTCTCCAGCCCGTGTCCGGCTGGTCACGACAGGCGCCCGTGCCTGCGCACCTCCGCGGTTTCCGAGGCAAGAGCGGCCCCGTACACGCCGATGTCCGTGCTATACGAGATCAGGTTGTAGCCCAGCGCCAACCAGTCCACGGCCTGTCGCAGAGAGCCGGGCTGAATCCCCGCGAACTTTCCGCGCGAACGGGCGGCATGCGCCACGCTCGCCAACGCGGAAAGAAAGTCCGGATGGTCAAACTGGCCGACGATGCCCATCGATTGCGTGAGGTCCATGTGGCCCACCCACAGGCAGTCAACGCCGGCCACGTCCGCGATCTGGTCGAGGTTTTCCAGTGCCTGCGTGCTCTCGATCTGGCAGATCAGCAGGTTCTCGCGGTTCGCCTCGGCCATGTACGCGAGCGAGTCCGGCCGCACGAAGTCGTTATGCGAAGTCCCTAGCCCGAGACCGCGGTTGCCTTCCGGGGCATAGCGCATCGCATCATTGAGCAGGCGCGCCTGTTCGACTGTCCTCACGTTGGGTGCCATGATGCCCTGCGCCCCCGCATCCATGACGCGTGCCACGAAGTGATACTCCGATGCCGGGACTCGCACGAACGGGCTGATCCCGGTGGCTTTGAACCACGCGATCACGCGAGCGACCTCCGGAATATCGAGCGGACCGTGCTCCATGTCGATGAGCACGAAGTCCAAGCCCGCAGCTTCGCAGATCTTTGCGATGCCCGGAGTGGCGAACTCCATCACCATGTGCCCGACGGCGTAGCTTCCGGGCTGCGAGGCCGCCTGGCGGGCTCGGTTGGGCTTCATGACTTCCTCCAGCGCGCCAGCTTGGCTTGCACGCCCTCTTGATTGACGACTGCCGGGTCTGCCAGGCACGCTGGCACGTTGCCCGAGGCCACGCTGGCGATATTGCGGCAGGCGTCGCGGCTGTTCCCCGCCATGCCCTCCTGCGTCCAAGCCATGCTGTGCGGGGACAAGATGACGTTGTCCATCGCAAGCAGCGGGTTGTCCTCGGCTGGGGGCTCCTTCTCGAACACGTCGAGACCTGCGCCTGCAATGCGCTGGCCCCGCAGGACTTGCACCAGCGCGGATTCGTCGACGATCGGCCCGCGGGCGGTGTTGACGAAGTAGGCGGTCGGCTTCATCAGCGCAAGTTCGGCAGCGCCGATCATGCCGCGCGTTTCGGAGTTCAGAAATGCATTCACAGTCACGAAGTCTCCTTCCGACATGACGGTCTCGAGACTGACCAGATCTACACCGATGTCGCGCGCCAGTGCTTCCGAGCAATAGGGGTCGTATGCCAACAGCCGACCAAATCCGATCCCGCGCGCCATCTTGAACATTTCCGCGCCGATGCGACCCAGGCCGACCGACGACAAGGTACGCCCCTTGACGTCAATGCCGTCGATCGGCAGGTCAGTGCGCCAGATGCCCGACCGCGTGCGCCTGTCCATGTCAGGCAGGCACTTCGCCAACGCGAAGATCAGCGCAATCTGAGCCTCGGCGACAGACCGCTTGATCGCCTCGGGCGTCAGCGCGACCATCACATCGGCGGCCCCCGCGGCCGCGATGTCGATCATGTCGAAGCCCACTCCCCAGCGCGAGATGCACGCCAGCCGCTCGACGCCTTCAAAGCTGCGGGCCCGAAAGGGCATGCCCAAGATCACCAAGCCGTCGTATTGATCGATGACCTCGGCGCTTGCGGCACCGTCGACCGGAGGCGCCATGATCTCCCACTCGATGTCAGGCCGGGAGTCGAAGACCTCTCGCACATGCGATCCCATCACGGACTCGAAGGTAGCCTTCCAGCCGGGGTCGATGCCAACACGAAACCGATTACTCATTTGAGGAACTGCCAATTGTACTCCTCGGCAATCCTGCCCCGCTGTCGGACGAGCTTCGCGAGCAACTCTCTGCTCCGCTGGCCCTCGTGCCCCATGAGGCGGGACAACGTGGTAGAGTCACGGCGATGCGACTCCTCCGAATTGTCCTCGCTTTCGCGCTAGCAGGTCCCGTTGCCGCCCAGATCGGCGGATTCGACAAGGCCCAGCTCGCAAAGTACACACGACTGAATCCGTTCGAGCGCTTCGATGACGGTCGTCCGAAGGTGCCGCAGGCCCTGATCGATTCGCTGGCCACCGCAAGTTCCGAGATGTTTTGGGGGCCGCTGCGGCGGGCCGGCTATTACTACCAGTGGTCAGGGGGCTGGCAGATTGTCCATCCCGAGAAGAAACTGCTCGGGCGGGCGGTCACCGCTGTGTTCATGCCGGTCCGGCCCGACTTGGACGAGATCATCGAGGAAGACGCAGCAGAGCGCGGGCTGGGTCCCAACGGCAACCAACGAGTGATTGATGCGCTCAGGCCCGGGGACGTGCTAGTCGTGGATCTGTTCGGCAAGATTGAGGGTGGAACGTTCGCCGGCGACAACCTCGCGACGGCGATACATGCCGCAACCGGACAGGGCTTCGTGATTGACGGAGCGATCCGCGACCTAGACGGGGTCCATGCATTGAACATTCCGGTCTATGTCCGGGGATTCCACGTCTCGGCGCTCCAAGACGTGATGCTCATGGGCGTCAACGTGCCAGTACGGATCGGCACGACTACCGTCATGCCAGGTGACTTGGTGATAGGCGACCGCGAGGGGCTGACATTCGTACCGCCGCACCTTGTCGAGAGCGCTGTCAGGGAGGCGAAGTTGACCGAGCTGCACGACATCTGGACCAAGGGCAAGCTGGCTACCGGGCGCTACACAGCGAGCGAACTATACCCGAGGCCAAGGGACGAAGCGCTAAAGAAGGAATACGAACAGTGGCTGGACGCCCAAAAACGCGCTCTGGGCTTGCAATAGTCTAGCCGCGGCCCAGCAGCCCCACACGCCTATCACGGGCTGAGCCAGCAGCGAAGACTCCAGCCGCATGGCCGGTTCCTTTCCGGCGGGAAACGCGCTACGCGAAGCGCGCGGCCCGGCCGCACCGGCTGGCTGCTGTGATATGGTACGCCCTTTGTTCAAGCTCTTCGTGACCAAAGATGCAGCCTTCCAACCAAGCGCGTGAACTCACCGTTCGGGCAGTCGTCATCGGACTGCTGATCGGCACGGTGCTGACGGCGGCGAACACCTATCTCGGGCTATATGCGGGAATGACCGTAACCGGCAGCATTCCGGCGGCTATTGTTTCGATGGGCATCCTGCGCGGGCTGCTGAGCCGCGGCACCATCCGCGAGAACAACATCGTGCAGACCATCGCCTCGGCCGGCGAGGCCGTGGCGGCGGGGATCATCTTCACCGTGCCGGCCCTGCTCATCACCGGAGTCTGGATGGAGTTCTCGTTTTGGAAGGTCTCCCTGATCGGCTTGCTGGGGGGCCTGCTCGGCGTGCTCTTCATGGTTCCCTTGCGGAGAGTGCTGATCGTCGAGGACAAGGAGCTGATCTACCCGGAGGGCGTTGCCTGCGCGCAAGTGCTCGAGGCCGGAGAGTCAGGCGGAAGCCCCATGCGCACGATCCTCTCCGCTCTTGGCGGTGGATTGGCGTTCAAGGCGCTCGTAGGCTTGGTCGCGGTCTTCCGCGGCACGGCAGAGGCCGCGTGGAGGGTGGCGGGCACCGTGCTCTATGGCGGCACGGACGTCTCGGTCGCGCTATTGGGTGTCGGCGTGATTGTCGGTGTCGAGATCGGCATCGCCGCCTTGGCGGGAAGCGTGATCGCGTGGCTGTTCGCCATTCCGATCTTCTATTGGCTAAGCCCCCTGCCCGAACAGTCCGCCCTGGACGCGGCGTGGAGCCTGTGGAGCAGCCAAATCCGCTACATGGGCGTGGGAGCCATGATCGTCGGCGGGCTGGCCTCGATGTGGAAAATCCGCGGCGGCATAGCGAAGGCGGTGCGCCATCTGCTTGGCGGCATCGGTCGAGGCGGCCGATCGGTCGAACGCACCGACCAAGACCTTCCCAACTCGTTGGTCGGCGCGGCGTTCGCAGTCGCTGCCATCGGTACGTTCGTGCTGTACCAATCCGTCACGGGTTCGCTGGCAGTTGCGCTGACCGCCGGGGTCGTGATGCTCGTCAGCTCGCTATTTTTCGTGGCAGTTTCAAGCTACATCTGCGGCTTGGTGGGGTCGTCCAACAATCCCATTTCGGGCACGACCATCTGTGCGCTGATGTTCTCTTCGGTCATCTTGCTGATCCTGGGCATGACTGGCAGCGCCGGAATCCTCGGCGCGCTGGGCGTGGCCAGCATCGTGTGCTGCGCCGCCGCGACTGCCGGCGACACGTCGCAAGACCTAAAGACCGGCCAGCTGGTCGGGGCAACTCCGCGCCTGCAGCAGACCGGCCAGCTCATCGGCATTCTGGTGCCCGTCTTCACGATTGCCCCGGTCTTGACGCTGCTACACAGGGCCTACGGCATCGGCACGGGCGAACCCAATGCCTTGCTCGCACCGCAAGCCACCCTTTTCGCCTCGATCGCGGAAGGGTTATTCGGAGACTCCAACATCCCCTGGACCATGGTGTGGATCGGAGCGCTGATCGCGATCGGCATTGTCTTGTTCGACGGCTTCCTGCAGCGCTCCGGCAGCCGTTTTCGCGCGCACGTAATGCCCGTAGCGGTCGGCATCTACCTGCCGATTTCGCTGATGGTGCCCATTTTCCTCGGCGGCCTGATCTCGCAGCGCCTACAGGAGCACTCGAAGGGAGCACGTCACAAGGGCCTGCTGATCGCTTCCGGACTGATCGCCGGAGAGGCGATCGCAGGCATACTGATCGCGATTCCAAAAACGCTCTTCACGGACATCGAGATTCCCGTACCTCTGGTCGACAGCTTGTGGCTGTCACTGGCGGCCTTGGCAGCGGTCATGTTCCTGATAGACCGTTTCGCTTCAAGAGACTCCGACGCCGCGTAGCGCTTGCTCGCCGACTACCGCCAAGATTTCCACACTGAGTTAGATCTCCACCGGAAATATTTCCAGATGCAGAAGTTACGGTTTCTTTTCCAACAAGTGCAAACCGGATTTCCACACCGTTTCATGCGAATCTCACAGGGCGTGTGGAAATCTCGGCCCGCAACTGCCGGTCTCCAGCGGAGGGAAGGCATTCCATCCACGGCAGTGTGGTGGCACATGCCGAGAACTGCTCGCACCGGCTCGGAATCGTCGCGGGCAGCGGCAGCGGGCGGCCGCTCCGCCACGTAATCGGCGGCATCTGAGCGAGATTTCCACAGCGCGCCGAACGGGTTCAGAAATACAGTGATGACTGAAAGTTGGACAGTGATTTCCAATGTCTGCACACAGGGTTTCCACAGCTCGAATGCGAGTTTTCCAACTGTCTTGTGGAAATCCATGCCCGGAGAGCAGCTGGGCCAAAGCCGGGGCGGGAACCCGATCGCGCGAGCGACAGGTCATGCACGAGTGTCGAGAGCGTATTCCTTGCGCTTGGCTCGCAGAGCCAGGTATTCGCGCGCTTCTTTCGCCAGCCGGCGCCGCTCCTTGGTATCGAACATCGCCTTCCTAACGATGCGCCACGCCGCCCGCGGACGGAAGTAGTACTCGTCATAGAAGCGCTCGACCCACTGCAGGATCTCCTTCTGGTCCAGATCTGGATAGCGGATGTTGGGCACTTGGTGGCCCGCTGCATCAGTCATGGAGCCGTCGGTCAGCCAGCCGTTGGCCATGGCTTCGTCGAAGAACGAAGTGCCTGGATAGGGGTGTGCCACAGAGACCTGGATCGTCTCTGTGTCGAGCCTCTTGGCGAATTCCAGCGAGCGTTGGATTGTCTCCCGCGTCTCGCCCGGCAAGCCGACGATAAAATCGCCGTGGATCGTCAGGCCGACCCTGTGGGCATCCTGTGTGAACTTGAGGGCCCGCTCGACAGTGGCGCCCTTCTTGATGTTCTTCAGGATCTGCGGATCGCCGGACTCGTAGCCGACAATCAGCAGTCGGCAACCTGCGTCCTTCATTGCCTTGAGCGTCTCGTAATCGACATTGACACGGGAAGTGCAGGACCAAGTGAAATCCAGCGGCTTGAGCTTCGCGCATAGCTCCAGCACGCGGTCCTTGCGAATGTTGAAGGTGTCGTCGTCGAAGAAAATCTCGTTGATACCCGGGAAGTTATCGAGTGTCCAGCGCACCTCGGCAGCCACGCTGTCCGCCGAGCGCGTGCGCCAGCGATGGCCCGAGATGGTCTGCGGCCACAGGCAGAACGTGCACAAGGCGGGACAGCCGCGCTCGGTGTAGAACGACACGTACGGATGCTTGAGAAAAGGGACGTTATAGCGCTCGACATCCAAGCAGCGCTTGTAGACCGGAGTCACCCAGGGCAGCGCGTCGAGGTCCTCGATCAGAGGCACGTCCGGGTTGTGCACGACCTCGCCCGCATGACTTCGGTAGCTGACCCCTCCTAGCTCGTGAAAGGGCTTACCATTCGCGAAATCAACGACTTGGAAGTCAAACTCCTTGCGGATCACGAAGTCTATGGCACCACACGCCTGCAGGCTCTCAGCAGGGCGAGAGCCGACGTGAGGTCCGACAAAGCAGATTTCGAGCTCGGAGTTTAGGGCCTTCATCGACTCCGCTAGGGCGCAGTCATTGACGAACCCGGGAGTCGAGGTGAACAGGACCATGAACTCGTAGGAGTTCGCCAAGGCCGCCACCTCGGCGGGCTTGAGCTTGTGCGGAGGCGCGTCGACAACGGTGCTGTCCTCTAACATCCCGGCCGGGTAGCACAGCCAGACCGGGTACCAGTACGATTCGATCTCGCGCGTCGCCGGCCAGCGGGAACTGGCGCCGCCATCGAAGTTCTCGTAGGACGGAGGGTTGAGAAAGAGCGTCCGTTTCGGCATTGTTGCGATGAATCCCTGCGCTCGCGGCGGACGCTCCGGCCGACTGCTGACCAACCACTTTAGCGTGGAACGGAAAACCTGATCCCGCGACTAGGCTTTCGGGTGCGCCGCGTCGTAGACCTTCATCAACTCGTTCATGGACAGTTGGGTGTACTTTTGGGTGGTTGACAGGCTGGCGTGGCCCAATAGCTCTTGGATTGCGCGCAGGTCCGCTCCTTCTGAGAGCAAGTGGGTGGCGAAGGCGTGCCGCAACGAGTGCGGATGCAGCGAAGGGTCGCCACTCAGCAAGCGTGCGTACTTCTTGACGACCAGTCCGACGCTGCGAGTCGTCAGGCGTCGGAGCTTCCCTCCCCAACGGTGCAAGAACAAAGCCTTCTCCGTGCGCGGGGCCTTGAGCCCCTCCCGCACCTTCAAGTACCGTGCCAGCGCTTCGTCGGCCCGCGCTCCGTACGGAACCTGGCGTTCCTTGCGGCCCTTGCCCCTGACGTCGATCCAGCGCTCGGCCCTGTCGATGTCATCCAGGTTCAAGCCCACCAGTTCGCTGACACGCAGCCCGGCACCGTAGAGCAGTTCAAAGATCAGGCGGTCCCGGACTACCTTGTCCTCGAAGCGGTCTCGCTCGCTGTCGAACTGCACGGCGTTGACCATTTGATTTGTGTCCTCAGCGCTCATGACCGGCGGCAGTTTCTGGGAAATCTTGGGAGCAGAGAGGCTGCGGGCCGGATTGTTGGGGAAGCCCTCCTCTAGCACCAGATAGTCGAAAAACCCCCTCAGAGCCGCCAAGCGGCGCGCCAGTGTCGCTGGCGACAGCCCCTTCGACCGGCCCTCGGCCATGAACTCGCGAATCATCAGCCGCGTGACTCGCCCTATTGGCGGGGCCGGCTCCTGACCGGAGCTGAAATGGCTGACGAACAGGCCTAAGTCCCTGCCGTAGCTTGCAATCGTGTTCTTCGATGCGTTGCGCGCCCGCAGCGACGCCAAGAATCTCGTCGCCGAGGCCGAGATGCTGTCGTCAGGCTGCTGCTTGCTGGACATTGAGAAACTCGTCAAGCGCGGCTAGCCCCAGCGCGCACTGCTGCCGGCGCCGCTCCCGCTTCTGTCGTCGAAACTTCCGCTTCAGCTCAGCCGACGGTGGCGGCAACAGGTCGAACGTGATGTTTGCCGGCTGGTAGTTGTCCGGATCAGCCCCAGAAATGTAGCGGCAGAGCGATCCATGGGCCGTGGCGGGCGGCCATTCCAGGACGGATTGTCCGAGGGACAAGCGGACAGCGTTCCAACCGGCTATCAGGCCCGTCGCAATGGACTCCACGTATCCCTCGACGCCGGAGATCTGCCCCGCGAACAGGATGTTGGCGTGCTCCTCCCACTGCAGCGTCGGAAGCAGCAGGGCCGGAGCGTTGATATACGTGTTTCGATGGATTTGCCCGAAGCGCAAGAACTCGGCGCGTTCCAAGCCGGGAATCATGCGCAACAAGCGCTTCTGCTCGCCGTACTTGAGGTGGTTCTGGAATCCGACGATGTTGTACGAGCCGGCCCGGGCGTCCTCTTGGCGGAGCTGCACGACGGCGTAGGCACCCTGCCCGGTTCTCGGGTCGCGCAAGCCAACCGGCTTCATTGGTCCGAAACGCAGCGTGTCAGTCCCCCGTCTCGCGATCTCTTCAAGCGGCAGGCAGCCTTCGAAGTAGTTGGGATTGTCGAAATCACTGGAATGGTGCTGCTCGGAGGCCAGCAGGGCGGCCAGGAAGCTCTCGTACTGCTCCTTGGTGAGCGGGCAGTTCACGTAGTCAGCGCTGCCATCGATGGAGTGCCCGTAGCGCGAACCGCGATAAGCCACGGACATATCGATCGTCTCCGCGTCGACGATCGGGCTGATCGCGTCGTAGAAGTACAGGCGGTCATTCCCCGTGCGCGCGGTGATCGCCTCTGCCAAGGCGTCGCTCGTCAGGGGCCCGGTAGCAATGATCCAGATCTCATCGCTGTCAATCGCGAGATCGGTAACCTCCCCGCGCTCGATCTCGATCAGCGGCTCGGATTCCACCGCGGCGGTGACGCCTCGCGCGAACAAGCTGCGATCGACCGTCAGAGCAGTCCCGCCCGGAATCCGCACCTCGGCCGCGACTCGCATCGACATGGCTCCCATGCGGCGCAGCTCCTCTTTCAGGAGCCACGGAGCGCTGCCCTCCGTCTCGGTCTTGAGGGAGTTGCTGCAGACCAACTCGCCAAGGGCGTCGGTCTTGTGAGCCGGGGTCCGCTTGCCCGGGCGCATCTCGTGCAGCACGCACGGCACGCCGTGGCGGGCGATCTGGACGGCAGCCTCGGAGCCCGCCAGCCCTGCTCCGACTACATGGATTGGGCGCGGCATCGCGGCACCGGAGTCGCTAGCCAGCAGCGAACCCACAGCCAACTACGGCCACTCGCCGATACATGGCGCGGTTCACGACCGGCTCGCTATTGAAAACATTTTAGCCTAGGCTGGTTCTAGAATCCACGGCGCTTAGTGCGGCGCGGCGCGGAACGAGTGGATGAGGGGACAGCGCGGCTACGACGCGAACGCGATTCGCCCGCGGTGTGCGAAGGGTCGAGCTAGCTGTCCTTGGCGGCGCCCGCCTGGCTGGTCCCCTGGCCCTCTTCCTCGCCGGCCTTGAGCGAGGTCTTGAACTCGCGGATGCCCTGCCCCAGCCCCTTCGCAAGCTCAGGGATCTTCTTGCCGCCGAAGATGATCAGAGCGATCATCAGGATGATGAGCAGCTCTTGCATGCCAAGCGGCCCCACGAAGAGAGCCATGGTTGGTTCAAGGTGTGCCATATCGTTGTGCCCCCAGTTTAGCAGACCTTCTGGCGCGCCGAGACGTTCCGACCCCTGTCCTGCTGGCGCAGTCGCGGCTGTATCCCGGCTTTATTGCACTCTTGGCCCGTTGCGCTTGTCTCGGTCTCGCATATAGACCTCGAACTTCTTGCGCGCCTGCCTGAGTTGCCACTCGCGATAGCGCGCCTGCGGATTCCACGACGGCAGCGACAGCTCTGGCAGCCCGGCCCGGCGCCGCACGAAGTAGTATCCCAGCGCCATGCCCGCCAAGTGGACAGTGAAGGCGGTGCCGGTCGGATTTCCGCCGTGCGAGAAATCCTGAACCGCGCCCAGAAGATTGATCGCGGCATAAGCCACCGCCACCACCCAGGCCGGCACCGGCAAGATGAATGAGATCAGAATGGGCGTGTTGGGATACGTAACCGCGAAAGCGGTGACTACAGCCAGTACCGCACCTGACGCCCCGACCGTCGCCACGCCGCCCGAGCCCGTCACGAGACGAATGATGACGTCCACAAGGGCGGCTCCGGCGCCGCAGACGAAATAGAAGTGCAGAAATCGCCGGCCGCCCCAGTCACGCGCAAGGGTCCCACCGAACATCCACAGGGCGAACAAGTTGAGGCCGACATGCCAGAGCCCGCCGGGATCGTGCAGGAACATGTAGCTGGCGGGCTGCCACAGGGCGCCGCGCACGAACATGTCCGGGGTGAGGCTCAGCCACCGAAACAGCCCGATGATCGGGCCGATCCCGATCGCGAAGGCAACTGCGAACGCGAACCACGCCCCAAAGTTTGCCCACAGCAATTGCTTGATGGCGCGTGGCGTCGGGGGCATCATGCCGAAGCCTGATGACATCCCAGATTGGCGGTACGTATAGCGCATGTCCGCTCCCTTGAGTCTATGTCAGAACACCCTAGGACTGGGTTTCGCGATCAGCCGGTGTCGCGGCAACTGCGAGACGGTGGCCTCGCCGCGAGAGAACATGCCTGTGCTTGCGGAGAGATGTGCGGCGCATGGCGCGCTAGCTGCGGACGGGGACCTGGGCAGGTCGATGCCAAGCAAGCCGCTGGGGCAGGCCAAGCGGGCGAACGAGCGGTCGGACCCGGGCGGTCGCAGAGCTACGCGCCAAGTTCGGCGGCCTGGCGCACGAATCCCCGGTAGCGGTCCCGGAACCGGTTGATGAACTCATAGAGCACTGCGTCGGCGGCGGTCGGCGACACAGATTCCGAGAGCCGGACCGGGGGGAAGATCTTCGCCGCCAAGCGAGTCCTGGCGATCTGCTTGTCGAAGTTGGCCACGGCGATGGGAACCATCAGAGGTTCGGGCTCGGCGCCGCGCACTACCCTGAAGGCACCCGCTCGGAAAGGCATTGGCGACGACTCGGTCTTGGTCGAACCGCCTTCCGGGCAGATCACAAGATTCTGCCCGGCAGCAAGGACTGCCCGGGCGTCCTCCAAGAACCGTTCGCGCACCCGCCGCAATTCGTCGCGTGTCTGCTCGCCTCTCGCAGACACCGACCCGGCGGTCACCGTGATGTAGCCCAACCGGTCAAAGTACCTTCTGTGCCCTTCCTCGTCGGGCTCGGACTGTCGCACAACCCGCACCGGCGCCGCACCGTAGCGCTCGTACAGGATCATCGCGCTGACGAAGTGCGTGTCCAGCGTGAGTTGGAACTCATTGGGCAGCGTGTTCTCCGGGTGATTCGACAGGTGATTCATGACCACCACGAAGCCCGTCTCCGCAGGCAAGTTCTCCCAGCCCTCGATTCGGTAGTCGGTGAAGTTGTACAGCTTCCGGAACTCATCGCAGCAGGTTCGCCGGACCTCTTCGGGAGCGTTGGCGTCCGGCGCTTCCGCCACCGTGTCGTAGATTTTCTGCAATTGGCGAAAGACCTGTGCCTCGCGCTCTGCCCCGGCGGCCAGCCGCCGGCACTCTAGAGCCAGTTCCCGCTCCGCGCCGTCGTCCGCTTGCACCAGACCGTCCAGGATCTCGAAGGCATCTGCGGCCGTGAGCCGACTCTCCAAGTAGATCGGGATCTTGTACAGCGGCGAGTTCACGCCAAGCATTCCGCCCCGCTTCGCCAGCAGCAGGCGAACTTGATCGGCTTCTGGCGAGTGCTTTCGCGAGGCTAGCTGAGCTCGGCTGCTGCCGAGCCGGTCCCCCAAGGCCCACAGGATGCGGCGGACGAAAACGATTCCGAAGCGCGGCCGTTGCTGGCACTGGGCTTCGACAAGCTTGCGATCGAAAGCTACTACTCGCGTAATCTCAAGGGCAGTGGCGGTCGCGCGGCAGCGGTAGGGCTCGACCATAGCCGACCAACCGATGAGCGCCCCCGGCTCGTTGATCCGGTGGATCTTAATGCTTTCGTGAGACGCGTCAAGGCGAGGATCCATCTCGTCCGGGCTATGCGGTGCGAGCAGCGAGAGCTCGACGGTCCCGGAAACCAAGATATAGAGGCGCTCCGAGGGTTCTCCTTCCTCTACGATGCGATCGCCCTTGCGGAAACTCATCCGCTCGGCTTCGCTGGCGAGCGCCACCAGGTCCTCGTCCTCGAAGACGTCGAAGAATGCCGAGTCCCGCAGCAACTCCAGCGGTGCTTGCATGAGCGCGCTTGCGTCCTTCACCTCACGATGGGGCGCGCGGCTCGCCCGGGCCGCCCTTGACGCAACAGAATGCTAGCATTGCAGGGGATTTGGGCCTCTCGTTATTGGGCCGATCAAATGAATCTTTGACGATCGTGGCCCGCCGACTGGATTTCCGGGCTAGTCCCGCCCCTGCGGGGCACAGATCATTCAGTTTGAAACACGGGAGTAGAATCGGGGGAGGAGTCCCCGGCAGTCAGGCCCCGTACAAGCATTGGTGCAGCATGCCCCAGGGCTAGTTTGGGTCCGGGTGGGCGATCATTCATTGGCGAGGCTTGCGCGCAAGCTCTCCCCGACACTAGAGTCCAACGCATTGCCAACCCGGGCCGGGGACATCCTAGCGAGAGGGCACGAGAGCGAGGGAGTGCAGCATGCACGGAAAGCAGCAGCAAGGCGGTCGGTCGGCGGTGCGCGGCCGGGGTCTGGAGATCCAGCGTCGGTCGGTGGCCGGCATTGACTTGGGCAGCCGCGAGCACTGGGTGTGCTGCCCGCCGGCAGAGGACGGCAAGCCGCGCGTGCGGGTCTTCGGCACGACCACGGCGCAACTGTGCAAGCTGGCCGACTGGCTGGCGGCCGAGGGCGTGGAAGCGGTGGCGATGGAGAGCACGCACGTGTACTGGATTCCGCTGCACGAGTTGCTGGAGGAGCGCGGCCTGGAGGTGCTGCTGGCCAACGCGACGCAGTTGAAGAACGTGCCCGGGCGCAAGACCGACATGCTGGACTGCCAGTGGCTGCAGCAACTGCACAGTTGCGGGCTGCTGCGCGGCTCGTTCCGGCCCCACGAGACGGTCACGCGGCTGCGCGCGCTGCACCGGCAACTGGAGAACTTAGTGGCGGAGCGCACGCGCTTCGTGCAATGGATGCAGCAGGCGCTGGACCAGATGAACGTGCAGGTGCACCGCGCAGTGAGCGACCTGACGGGCCGGACCGGGATGGCGATCGTGCGATCGATCGTGCGCGGGGAGCGGGACCCGGAACAGCTGGCGGGGCTGCGCCACAAGCGCTGCAAGCACAGCGAGGAGCAGTTCGCGGAGTACCTGACGGGCAACTGGCGGGAGGAGCACCTGTACAACTTGGAGGCGGCGCTGGAACTGTACGATGCGGTGCAGGCGCGCATCGCGGCCTACGAGGGGAAGCTGCGCGAGGAGTTGCAGCGGCAGTGTTGGGACGAGCTGCGCGAGGAGGAGGTGCCCCAGCACCCCAACCCGGCCAAGGAGAAAGCCATCCGGGGGCGCGGCGAGCAGACGGCACGCACGGCCCTGTACCGCTACGCGGCGGCGGACCTGACGCGCATTGACGGCATCAGTGCGGGAGCGGCACGCACGGTGGTGACCGAGGTCGGCTGCGACCTGAGCGCGTTCCCGAGCGAGAAGCACTTCGTGAGCTGGCTGCGGCTGGCACCGCGCAGCGCGATCTCGGGAGGCAAGCAGCTGGCGGGGAAGAAGCGTGGCAATGGCCTGGGGGCGACGCGCATCGCGGGCGTGCTGCGCATGGCCGCCGTGTCGCTGCAGCGCTCCAAGACGGCCTTGGGTGCAGAGTTGCGCCGCAAGGCGCGTCACCGGGGGATGAAGGTGGCAATCTTCGCGACCGCGCGCAAACTGGCGCAGCTGATCTACCGCATGCTGCGCTGGGGACAGGACTACGTCGACGTCGGGGAGGCTGCTTACGAAGCCCGCTATCGCAACCGCACACTCGCCAATCTGACGAGAACCGCGAAGTCGCTTGGCTACCAGCTTGTGCCAGACGCCACCACCGAAGCTGCCCTCCAGACCACCGCCAGCTAGTGACGAGCTTCGTTCTTCATTCACCCGAACGCGGCACTAGCGGTGTTTCACACTAGTCCGTTCGCATGGACACGCAACCCCCAGCACGCCCGGCGCTGACCACCCCGCCAGGGTTTGGTGACTTCTGGAGCGAAGCCTTGGACGAGTTGCGGGCGACGCCCGCGGACATCGAAGCCGAATCGTTCAGCTATCCGGTCTATCGCCAGTTGCAGGGTCACAAGCTGCGCTTCTCGTCGCTTGGACGGGTGAAGTTGCGGGGCTACTCGATCTCTTGGAAAGACAACTCCGCGCGCCCAATGGTGATCCACGCCCACGGCTACGGCGGTCGGGCTGCGGAGCAATGGCTGTGGGCGCTCAGCGGCTTCAACGTCGTGGGGTTTGACGTCAGGGGATTCGGCGAGTCGCTGGCGGCCCTGCCGAACCGCTCCGATTGGGGCTGGATGCTGACCGGGATCGACGACTCCCGCCAGTACGTGTTGCGCGGAGCGGTCTGCGACTACATCCGGGCCAGCCAGGTCGGGGCAGAGATGTTCGGCGACAGAACCAGGCGGACGATCTTCCACGGTTTCAGCTTCTCGGGTGCCTTGGCGCTGATGTCCCAGGCGGTCACGCGCGCGGCGAACGTCTTGGTCATGGGGGTGCCAACGTTCGGATGGCACGAGGGGCGTCTCAAGCTAGTAGTCAACGGCAGTGCCGTCGAAGTCCGCCGCTATCTCGAGGCCCGGCCCCGTGATCGGGACCGCGTCATGCACACTCTCAGCTACTTCGATTCGATGAACTTCGCGCCGCTCATTGAGTGCCCCACGTTGGCCGGATACGGCCGCCGGGACATCGTCGTGCCTCCGGAGACGGTGCTGGCAATCATCTCCCACCTCAAGTGCCCGTGCGAGACGCTGTCGCTCCCGGTCAGCCATACCGACGAGCCCGAGGAGGCCGCTTGGAAACACTTCGACGGAGCCTGGATCGACATGGCAACGCACGGTGTGCCCGCAGACTTCGGACGCGACGCACCGGTGTATCACATCAACGCCGACGGCCGGATGTAGGACGAGCGCAGACGTCCCGCACTGATTGACCGGTGCCGAGGAGAACCGGTCTCCTGGGCGTCGGGCTCTACGGGTGCAGAAGGGTCGCGGCGTCAGGTTCGGTCAGCCCGCGGCTTATGTTCCGACCGGATGCTCGTTACACGCCACTGACCACGCAATCTCGGCCGTAGACGCCACCTCGCGCCCCAGCTGCAGCGCAGTGGCCGAGCTGGCGTTACCGTCCAGGCCTCGCTTGTACACGCCCTGGCCGATCGCTGCCGACCGATACATCGAGAAGGCCAAATAAAAGTTCCAGTGTTTCTTCGCATCACGTCCGCTAAGGTCACAATATCGATCCAGTTGGTCCTCGTGGGACGGGATCCCAGTCTCGCAAGGCACGTTGTTCTTGAGGGTATTGTGGCGGCGACTGGGCAGGTAGTACGTCATCAAGTTGTAGGCCAGGTCCGCGAGCGGGTCCCCTAGCGTGGACAGTTCCCAATCCAGCACGGCTAGGATGCGCGGCTCGGTGGGATGCAGGATCATGTTTCCCAGCCTGTAGTCCCCATGAACGATCCGGGTTTCCTCGAAGTCCGGAATGCTCCGCGGCAGCCAGTCCGCCAAGCGGTCCATGGCTGGGATGGTCTCTGTCTCGGAAGCTTGGTACTGGCGTGACCAGCGGCTGATCTGCCTGGCGTAGTAGTTGCCCGGCTTCCCGAAGCGCTCGAGGCCGACATCATCCGGGTGCACCGCGTGCAGGGCGGCCAACACCTCGCAGGAATGCGCGTACACCGCCGACCGATCGCTCGATGGCAGGCCGGGCAGTGTCGGGTCGTGGAAGACGCGGCCAGGCACGTGCTCCATCACGATGAAAGGCGTCCCGATGATGTCGCTGTCCTCGCAGATCAGCAACATCGAGCAGACCGGAACGGCAGTGTCGGCCAAGGCCTGCATGACGCGGAACTCGCGCTCGACCGCATGGGCGGAGGGCAGCAGCTGTCCGGGCGGCTTCTTCCGCAGGACGAAGCGCCTCTGGTTCGACTCGAGCAAGAAGGTGGGATTGGACTGGCCGCCCTCGAACTGGCGGATCACGCAGGGACGCTCGAAGCCTTCCAAGTGGACGGCCAAATAGTCCTCAAGCGACCGCTCGTCGAAGCGGTGGGCCTCGCGGACCGGAGTGGTGATCGGTTCCGGGCTATTCACGGCGGCTTGCGCGGCTCAGCGATTGTAGCGAACGGGCACATCCCAAGCCATGCTGCCGCTGGCTGGACGGCAGGCGGCCGGCTGCGAGCAGCGAGTTGTCGCCGCGTGATACTGTGTTGAATTCCCAGCAAAGGAGGCTCGCGAGAAAATGAGTTTCAGCCTAGAAGGCAAGGTTGCATTGGTCACCGGCGGCGGCCGGGGAATCGGCAAGGAGATCGCGCGACGTTTCGTCGAAGCCGGTGGGGACGTGATGATCGCCAGCCGCAAGCTGGAGAATCTCCAACAGACCGCGGACGAGTTCTCGTCGCTTCCGGGCCGCATCGACGTGGTTCCCTGCAACATCGGCAAGGTGGATCAGGTCGAAGCCGCGGTCGCGGCCACTGAGAAGCGGTTCGGCACGATCGATGTCATGGTCAACAACGGCGCGACCAACCTGGAACAGGGCCCGTCGCTCAACGTGAGCGACGCCGCAGTGCTCAAAATGGTCGAGATCAATGTCCTGTCGGCGGTGCGCTTCCTGCGCTTGGTAGTGCCCAAGATGATGGAAAAGGGCGGCGGGTCCGTCATCAACGTGGCTTCCATCGCGGGTCTGCGACCCCAAAGGGAGGGACTGTTGTACAGCTTCACCAAATCGGGTCTGATCATGATGACCCGAACCTGGGCCAACGAATGGGGGCCAAACGGCGTGCGCGTCAACGCCATCGCGCCGGGCCTAGTGCGTACCGACTTCAGCTCGTTCTTCTGGAAGAACTTGGACGAGGATGCCCCGTACCCGCCCAACCAGCCGATCCAGCGGCTGGGAGAGACCAGCGACATCGGCGGCATCGCGCTGTACTTGGCATCGGATGAGTCAACGTGGGTCACGGGCCAGACGATGGTCATTGACGGCGGCGCGACGGCCCGCTGAGCCAGCTCGGGGTAATAGCTTCGGAGCAAGACATCCGCAAACAGGGAATTCAGCGATCAGGCACTTATAAGTGTGCTGAGCGTGGTCCTATTCGGACCAACTCTCTTTCCGCTGTCCCGGCTTCGGCGCTCCTGTTCCGAAAGACTTCTGGATTGCGGGATAGCCGGCCGCCCTGCAAGAATGGCAGCGGCGATGAACCGGCGCCAGCTCATTCGCAGCGCCCTGGCGGCTCTCGCGTGCGTCCCACTCGTCGAACGCAAGGCAGTGGGCGGCGCGGCTCCCGCCACTGACCGGGACCGGTTCGGGGGCTGGACAGGCAAGCGGTTCCAAGCCACCGGGTTCTTCCGGGTCGAGAAGGATGACCGCTGGTGGCTTGTGACCCCGGAAGGAAACGCATTTCTCAGCTTCGGAATCAACCACTTGCATCCGAATTGGTGGAACCAGGAATACAACCGGGAGGCATGGGAGACCCGGCTGGGGTTGAGCAACTTGGAGGGCTCCGAGTTTCGAACGGCCCTAAGGGCTTGGTTTATCGAGACGTGCCGGGAGTACGGATTCAATACCGCCGGAGTCCACACCGGGCTGCCGGTCTTGAACAACCCGAGACCGGCCATCCCGTACATGCAGCCGATCGTCTTTGCGGACATCCCTCACTGGAAGACCGAGATTCCCGACGACAATTTCCTAGACGTTTTCGATGACGATTTTGGCCGCCGTTGTGACCGTCTGGCACGGGAGGTAGCCGCCCCGGCCAAGGACGATCCCCTCCTGCTCGGCTATGCAATGACGGACTGCCCGCTTCTGACAGAAGAGGATTGCCGCGAGCGCCCGGACGTAATCGGTGGCGCGCGGCGGCCCTCTAGGATCGGCTGGCCGCGCCGCCTCCGGAACCTAGGCCCGCGAAGCCCTGGGAAGGCAGCCTACGTGGAGACCGTGAGAGAGCTCTACCGGGGCGAGATCAACGACTTCAACGCGACCTACGGCACGCGATTCGACTCGTTCGCAGCACTGGCCTCCGCCGAGCAATGGCGTCCCCAAACCGACCTATCGAACGGCAACGAGACCCGAGACAACATCGAATTCCTCAAGCGCGTCGTGGCGAAGTACTACCGGACGGCCCGGGACGCGATCATGAGCCATGATCCGAATCACCTGTTCGTAGGGGACAAGATCAACGCCAACACCGATTCGCTCGACACCATTTTGCCCGTCACGAGCCGCTTCACGGACCTCGTCTTCTACCAGATGTACGCGCGATACGAGGTGCAGAAACCGGGGCTGGACCGCTGGTCGAAGCTGGCCGACAAGCCGCTGATCAACGGCGACTCGGCCTTCACTATGATCACCGAGACCATGCCACGGCCATACGGGCCAATTGCCGATAGCCTCAAGGAGCGTGCTGACTGGACGACAGAGTTCTTTCGGAGCGCGTTCGCACGTCCCGACTTTGTCGGCTGGCACTATTGCGGCTTGATCGACGGATCGAATCGCGTAGAGGGCAAGCGAGACCGGCAGCATTCCGGCCTGCTCGACGGCTACGGCGAACCGTATCCTGCACTGAAGGAAGCGCTTACGATGTGCGCGGACGAAATCTACAGCATCGCTTCGGGCAGGCTCTGAGGAACGCGCCTCCACACCCTTCGTGGGCACTCATGGCTTGGCGGGATAGCGCTCCGCCGGTCGCTACGCTCCGCTTCGGCAGCCGCGGCAGACAAGCAGCGATCTAGCAAGCGTTAGGAGTTGGACGCGGGCTCGTACGCGAGCGCTAAGCACGCCCGCCTCCGAATCTCCGACAGTCATCGATGCCGCGGGGAGAGCGACACTTATTTAATCTAAACAATACTAAGGATTCTAGCGACTGCTCGCAGGCCAGTACGAGGTCTGCCGGTTGCCGCGAACCGGAGGGAGACCTCACGGAACCGGCGACTCCGCGATCAAGCGCCGGTAGGTGCGCCGCGCGTGATCGTATGCGGCCCGCGCCTCTTCCCGTTCGCTGGCGCGTGTGAGCGGCGCTTTCTGAGACCAGCACTGATCGACCGCGGCGAGGCACCATTCGGCGCTGCGCCGCGACGCTCGGATCGGCTCGCCATCGACCGAGACGAAGATTGGGTTGGTGTGCGACGACATCGGGATTCGCGCCGCGACCCATGCGCTGCGCGGAAGCTCGAGCGAGAATTCTAGGTCGTGGATCGTCCCGTCGGCAAATATCTCGGTACGCTCGGCCACGCGGCCGTTCACGACGAGTTCCACAGCGACATTGCGGCTTCCGGCCACACGCGCTCGTTCGACATCCCAGTACGGCTTCTCGTCGGCGGCGAGCCCGTCAAAGCGAGGATCCGGATGCCGGCCCAGCATCGCCGCGGCCTTGAGCCGCACGGTAACCGCTTCGTTCGCTCCGACGGCAAGGTCCGGCTCGCCCGCACCTAGGCTCACCCCACCCACCTCGAAGTCCATCAAGTGGCTCTTGCCATCGCTGACGTAGGCCGCGCCGCGGCGAACGCCTTCGACCCATCCTGCGTACGAGAGCTCATCCAGCTTCACGTAGCTGCGTCCGAGGCCAACCCGCTCCTGATAGATGCAGGGAAAGTCGGTTTCTCCGGAGATGCGCGTCCGGAAGCCAACGTTGAGAGCGTGGTACCAGATGTTCATTTCCCAGTAGTAGGGGGTGTCCACCGCGGAGAGGAAGTCGATCGTGTTCGGGTGGGTCACGTCGACGATGTACTCGTTCGCGCCGATGCCGTCAAACCCGGGCATCTCGAGGGATGGAAGCTCCTCGGCGCCGATCTGGAGCCCCCAGCCGGAATGCGAGAAACCGGTCACGGCGCCCTGCGCCTTGGCCCACTGCAAGACCGGCAGGTCCCATGAAGGCCATTCGTCGATTCGCGTTGTGCCGGGATAGTCGTCTTCGCTCAGGCCGAGCAGCACCAAGTGCCCGGCATGGCTCGACGGAAACCCCGAGACCTCGACGTCGTAGTGCATGACGCGCTCGTCGCGTGATAGGGGGTGGTCCGTGCTCGAGAAGAACTGCTTCTGAAAGTACCACGAGGGCCCCCAGGTCAGCACCGCGCCGATGTTCAGGTTCTCGCCGAGAATCTGGCGCAGCATGGCCATCGGCCCGACGCCTTCGGTCGGGTTCTTGTAGTGGGCGCAACCCGAGGCGTGGACATGATGGTCACCCGACCACCAGCCGTACTTCGAAGGGTCGATCCAGCGCTCGAGCTGTACCGAGATCGCCGCCGGACTGTCGCCAGAGACCGGAAACTCCTTGGTGCGGGTGCGGAATTCGGGCCCACCGCCGTACTCGACGGTGTAGTACCCGTCCGGCAGGCGGATGTCTTCGCCATCGAAGCGATAGACATGCTGCTGGAACGGGAAGTCCGGCTCTAGGCGTTTCGAGGGATTGGGATAAACCCTGCCCTGCCTGTCCTTGAAGAGGAACGATGCCACGCCGGACTCGCCGGACTCGCTACGCACGCGCAGGGGGATCGAGCGGCTCGGAGCGATGTCGAATGCGATCAGGATGTCGTTGCGAAAGCCGATGTCCTGGCTGCCCTGCCCTACGTCCATCGCGATCTTGGCCGACCGCTGCCCGCGGTCGCGGCTGTAGACCTGCAAGATCTCGTATTCGATCGGCAGGCCCGTCAGCCGCGGCGCCATCGGTGGGTCGGAGTAGATCGAGATCTCGGCCCAGCGCTCGCGCACCTGCTGCTGGCCGAGTTCCATAGCCGGCTCGTGCTCTCCGCGCGAGCGCAGCCAAGTCGGTCCGCTGTTGGGGCTGAACACGCGCAGCGGTGCAGTTACGCCTGCCTGGTTGTGCACCTTGACGAGAAAGAGCCTAGTTCCCTGCTCCACCAATGCCGCCTTTGCTGCACCTTGCCGCACCTTGACCCGGCTCTCCGGGTTGATCTCGACATGGACCAGAACCAGCTCGTCCAAGACCCGCTGGATTTGGCGAACCGCCGCGGACTCGTCCGGCAGTCCGACCGCACTGCTGATGGCATTGGCGGCGTTGGACTCAAGCGGCTGGCCCAGATAGACCAACGCTTGCTCGAGCCGACGAGTGTGCTGCGCAAGCGGCTGCAGCGCAATCTCCGCCTGCGACCACAGCGCGAGGGGCGCCACGACAGCGAGAGCAATGCCGCAGAGAACTGAGCGAAACATCATGTGCACCCCCGGCGCTGACCTAGGATAACCCCGAGCGGTTCCGGAATCATGCTATGAGACCGGATCCGCACAACGCCAGCGGAGCCTCGACAATAGGCCCTCGCGGGGAGTTTTTCAGCCTGTGGAGCGGCCATTCGGGGTGGCGCAGGTAATGCGGGCAGATGGACCAATGTCCGCACTCCGCAAGCAGCGAGCAGGTTGCTCGATCCAGTCCGTGACGGGATGGGACTCGACCGCGATATCGCCGTCGTGGGGAGCGCACCCGCTGGCGCAACCGGTATGATCCCCGGTCGCTGGCACCTGTGTGTTCGAGCGTCCCGTCTCGACCGCTGTCGTCAGCTGGTCGAGCGGAGACGGGCGGCGATATCCGTGCGCGCGAAGTCGCCGCCTTTGCACAGCAAGGGTTCGTCCAGCACTTTCGCCAGGGCGTAGGAAAAGCAGTCGCCGAGGTTCAGCCGTGCCGGATGGTGCCCCTTGCCGTATTGCATAAAAGCTCGACGGGCAATCTGAGCCTGCTCCTCGTCCACCGAAACGATCTCGATGCGGGCCTTGCCGAGAAAGAGGTCGAGGTCGCGGAGCCCTTCAGGCCCGTAGCGGGAGCCGATGACGATCGAGGTCTCGACGAACGAGACTGCGGACAGGACGCGGTGTTCCGCTTGCTCGATTGCAAGAACAAATTCCCTGCGCTCCGGCTCGTTTCGGAGAATGGCAACCAATGCCGAAGTGTCGATCACCATCAGGACGGCAGGCCGCTCTCGTCGTATCCGAGGATCTCGTCCGCATCGCGGGAATCCAAGACTGGCAGAGATGAGCAATGGTCTGCGATTTCTTCCAGTTCCTGCGCGAGGCTGCGGCCGGCCCGGTCCCGCCGGAGCCTATTCAGCCGGTCTCGCAACGCTACCGTGACCGCGCGCGTCTTTGTCTCGCCCGTCAGCCTCGCCAGAGCCTCGGCGAGTTGCTCCGTCTCGGCGTTACGAATATTCAGAGCCATTGCGTCTTCAACATGTGGGGATCAGAATCTACATTGTATCACTTTGGCCGGCCGCTGCGGATTGGTGGGTGGTCTAAGCCGCCTGTGTGTGGGAGAGCGCCTCCAAGTCAGCGCCGAGAAGGGGTCCGGCTGAACTTGAGATTCCTGAAGATGGATGCGGTCCGTGCCGCAATCTGCAGCCCTACGCTGGCAACGGCCCGGTCACATGCCGCAGGCAGGAGACGCTCGCCCGGGATTGCATCGCGGTCGGGGGCTCCCGGGAATTGTAAGTCGCTATCGTACGTGCCACAATGAGTGCAGATATCCCGCGCCCCGTCCGCAGCTTGGCGGCGGTCAATCGATTAGAGCGTTCATCCGCCCGATTCGCCTAGCCGGCTGCCCGGCCCATATCGACTCGCCATGGGCAAGCAGCTATACCTCGTCCTAAAAAACTTGCGCCGGAATCGCCGTCGGACGGTGCTGACGGTGCTGAGCACGGCCATCTCAGTTTTCTTGATCGGGTCGCTGATCTCTGTCTACGCCGTCTTCTTCGACAACGAAGTCCGGGAAGAGTCCGCTCTCCGGCTGATCACCCGCCACCGGGTCTCGCTGACTCAGGCGTTGCCGTATTACTACGGGGCGCGTATTGCCGAAACCGACGGTGTCGTCAGGATCTGCCCGATGAACTGGTTCGGCGGTACGTACATCGACCAGCGGCCGGAGCACATGTTCGCGCGCTTTGCAGTCGATCAAGAAGCGGTCTTTGAGATGTACCCCGAGTTCAAGGCTCCGCCCGAGCAGATCGAGGCGTTCAAGCGCGACCGCCAGGGGCTCGCCGTTGGGAAGACCGTCGCGGACAAGCTTGGCTTCCAGATCGGGCAGCGAATCACGATCAAGGGAGACATCTACCCATTCGATCCGGAACTGACTGTCCGGGCCATCTTCGAGGGCCCGGATGACATGCAGGCCTTTTTCCACTTCAAGTATTTGGAAGAGGCCGTTGGGCCTGAGCGCGGATCCGAGGTCGGGGTCTTTGCCATCAAGCTGCGCTCAGCCTCGGACGCCTCGCGAGTGGCTGCGGCCGTCGACGACATGTTTCGCAATTCGCCCGTTCCGACGAAGACCGAGACCGAGGCTGCGTTCCAACTCAGCTTCATCAATCAGCTGGGCAACATCAAGCTGTTCCTGCTGTCCATCGCTTGCGCCATCATGTTCAGCATGCTGATGGTCACCGGCAACACGGTGGCGATGTCCGTCAGAGAGCGAACGCGCGAGATCGGCGTTCTCAAGACCCTCGGCTTCCAGCCCGGCTCCGTGCTTGGCATCGTACTGGGTGAGGCGATGCTGATATCGCTTGCAGGGGGCCTGTTCGGGATCTTGCTTACGGTGTCCGTGAACCAGGCGCTGTCCGAAGTGGCCGTTCAGTTCATCACCGGATTCAGACTTCCGGCGTGGGGCGTCCTAGCGTGTTTCGGGACGGCGATTCTTCTCAGCGTCGGCAGTTCCGTGATACCCGCCACGATAGCGGCGCGGGCGAACATCGTGGACGCCCTGCGTCATACCGGGTAGCCGGTGCGTTGGCCATGCTGATCCCGATCACTTACAACCTCAGGAACCTGTTGGTCCGCAAGACAACGACCATCATGACCGCGCTTGGCGTCGCCTTGACGGTTGCGGTCATGCTCGGTGTCGGAACTCTGGTCGAGGGCCTGCGCACGTCGTTGGTAGCCGGCGGCGATCCGCTGCACCTGATCGTAATGAGGCAGGGCTCGACCGCGGAACTGGTGAGCGTCGTCTCGAAAGAGGACTTTGACGTCATCAAGTTCAGCCCCGGGATCGCCGAGCTAGACGGAGAGCCAATGGCATCCCACGAGGTCATATCGGTCGTGCAACTGCCGCTGCGCGACGATCCGACCTCTCAGGCCAACGTCAGCGTGCGGGGCCTCTCCTCCATGGGCATCAAGCTCAGGCACGATGTCGAATTGATCGATGGGCGCTGGTTCACGCCAGGCAAGCGCGAGATGGTCGTCGGGCGAGGCGTGCACGGCAAGCGGGCCGGCACGGACGTTGGCGACAAGGTTCTCTACGGTCGTGGCGATTGGGATGTGGTGGGGGTGTTTTCGGCGGGCCAGTCAGCATTCAACAGCGAGATATGGGTCGACGCTAACTTGGCTGGCACGGATCTGGGCAGGGGTGGCTCGCTGAGTAGCGTGCTGATCCGCGCCACGGACAGCGTCGCTGCTGCAGCCCTGCAGAACCTGGTCGGGGACGACCAGCGCCTAGGACTCGAAGCCGAACGCGAGAGCGAGTACTACGCAAAGCAGATGGTATCTGCCGATCCGGTCCGCTATCTCGGTATGTTCGTGGCGGTGATCATGGCCATCGGAAGCTGCTTCGCCGCGATGAACACCATGTTTGCGGCAGTGGCGAATCGAGCGCCTGAGATCGGAATCCTGCGCCTGTTGGGATTTTCTCGGACTAGCATCCTGACTAGCTTCATGCTGGAATCAGTACTGCTCTCGCTGTTGGGCGGCCTGCTGGGCTGCGTGCTGGTCCTGCCCTTGAACGGGTTCGAGGGCCGCATCGGCAATTTCATGACCTTTGCCGAGACGACGTTTCAGTTCCGGCTGACCTTGGACTACCTCGTCGGCGGCCTCATCTTTGCGGCGACGATGGGCGTCATTGGCGGCCTGCTGCCGGCATGGCTCGCCGCCAGACGGGAGGTCCTGCAGTCGCTGGGCGACCGCTAGCCGTGCTCCATGCCTGAGCAGCGCTCATTTGACCAGGCCCTCGAAGGCCTCAAGATCGACCGCTCGAGCCAAGGCGGGAGGCGGCGGTCTAGGGCTGCTACCGCATGGATCGTAGGCGGCGCACTCCTCTTGGGCGCGCTCGCCGCCTGGCGCATTGCCGTCGCGCTGTTCGCAGCCCCGGAAATCGAGACGTTCCGCGTGCTCGCGCCGCGGAGCGGTGCTTCGGGCGAAGCGATCGTCTTGCAGGCAGCTGGTTACGTGATCCCCCATTACAGGATCGAGGTCGCGTCCAAGGTTGTTGGCCGCGTCCGCTGGATGGGCGTCGAAAAGGGTGACCATGTCAACGCCGGAGAGGCGATCGTCCGACTCGAGGACGATGAATATCAGGCTCGCCTGACGGAATCGGTCGGCACGCTGCAGGCGGCCGAGGCCCGCCTGCAGGAATTGGAAGCCGGATCTCGCCCTGAAGAGATCGATCGGGCGAAAGCGGACTTGCTGGAAGCCAAAGCACAGCTCCAAGAGGCCGAGATCGAGTTCAAGCGTGCGACAGAGCTCCACAAGCAGGAGCTGATCGCGAGCGCCGAGTTCGACCAAGCGCAATTCCGCCGCGACGGGCTAGTCAGCCGTGTCGAGTCGCTGACGAAGACCTTGGAATTGCTCAGGCTCGGACCACGCCAGGAGGACATCGACTCGGCCAAGGCCGAGGTGAAGCGGGCCGAGGGGAGCGTCGCCTACAACCGCACCTTGGTCGATGCCACAGTGATTCGGGCTCCTGTCACGGGCACGGTGCTGGAGCGCAACGTCGAGGTCGGTGAACTGGTCACCACCGGTTTCGTGGGCGAGCGCGGAGCGAAGGGTTACGTGGTGGCCATGGCCGACCTGAACGACATCCAGATCGAGCTGGACATCAGCCAGAACGACTTCGCGAGAGTCTTCATGAACCAGCGGGCCATCGTCGCCACTGACGCCTACAAGGACCGAGACTATGCGGGCGCGGTTGTCGAGATCTCCCCGGAAGCGGATCGCCAGAAGGCCACGGTCCAAGTCAAGGTCCAAGTGCTGGAGCCCGACAGGCTGATCCGCCCGGAGATGAATGCGAACGTAGCGTTCCTGGCACCCGCCGAGGGAGAGCGCGAAGGCGGCCAGGGCGTCTCGAGCGCCCGGGTGAGCATCCCGGCCGAGGCTCTGGTGGACGGCAACAGCGTGTTCCTCTATGTGGAAGGCAAGGCTGTGCGCAGGCCGGTACGCGTAATGCGCACAACGGCGGCGGGCGTCGAGATTGAACAAGGTCTCAGCGGAGGGGAGGACGTGATCCTCTCGCCGCCGGACGAGCTTGAGGACGGCGATGACGTCCAGAGGATGAAAGAAGCATGAGCGCCAGCATCGCCGTTTCCCTGAAGGGCGTCCTCAAGGAGTATCAGCGCGCCGATTACTCCGTGCGCGCACTGGACCACATCACGCTAGACATCCCGTCCGGCCAGTTCTTCTGCCTGATGGGACCGTCAGGCTCGGGCAAGTCTACCCTGCTACACCTAGTCGCCGGAATCGATCGCCCGACGGACGGCACAGTCGAAGTGCTCGGCTCTGCCATCGGCGAGATGGACGATCGCAGTCTGGCGCGCTGGCGAAGCCAGAACATCGGCTATATCTTCCAGAGTTTCAACTTGGTGCCGGTGATGACTGCGGCAGAAAACGTTGAACTTCCGCTGCTGCTCACCCACCTGTCGAAGAAGGAGCGCCGCGAGCGAGCCCGCAGCGCGCTGGAGATCGTCGGCCTCGGGGATCGGATGGGCCATCGCCCGCAGCAACTGTCCGGAGGTCAGGAGCAGCGAGTCGCGATCGCCAGGGCAATCGTGACCGATCCTTCCATCATCCTGGCCGACGAGCCCACCGGCGAGCTGGATGCGCAGTCCGCCACGGACGTGCTGACTATCTTGGAGACGCTGAACGCCAATCACGCCAAGACGATCATCATGGTGACCCACGATCCGCGAGCCCGCCAGTACGCCAAGGAGAGCCGCTATCTGGACAAGGGCAAGATGGCGGAGATGCCCGAGATCCAATAGCGGGGCCCGCGCAGTTGGGTGCCGAAGGAGATAGCGATAGCCGCAATGCGAAACAATAAATGGATACAAGGGTGACGACGTACGTGGTCACGATAGAGGCCGTGCAGGCGCCGGCGGCGCATCTGACCGCGGCTGCCGAACGCGCGCTCGCCGACGACGTGCACGACTTGGTCGTGTGGATTCAGGTCGCCGCGCGCGACCCGCGCCGCGAGCGCTTGGAGAACGAGTGGGGTCCCGACCTGCGCGTGCGGATCTCGTCCGAAACATCCTCCCTGGTCGAGTTCCCTGCGGCGGCCTTCCACGTGACGCTGCCCGCCGGCGTCGCGTTTCGCCGCGGTCTCGTGCGCCGCCTGCGGGCGGTGCTCGGCAGCGCCGTGCGGGCCGAGGCCGTGTTCGCCGGCGGTTCGGTGGTTTCGATTACGCGGACTTGGGCGCTCCATCGGGCGGGGCGCGGGTCCGCGGCGCCCGCGAATTTCGGCGACGTCGTGACGGTCGCCGGAGCGAGCCTGCGAATCGCGTTCGGGCGTTTTCGGTATTCCCGGCTGGGGGGCCGCGCGGCGGAAGGGTCGCGCCCCGTCCGGCTCGCGGCGCGGCTCGCCGCCGAGTTGAGACTCGTTCGCGGTCCCAGGCAGGCATGGCAGTTGCTGAAGTGGCCGAGCAGGGCCGTCGCCTGGCGCGCGGGACGAGCGGTCGGTTCCCTCCGGCGCCGTATCCGCGTGTCGTATCGGGCGCGATGCCGTCCCGGTCGCCGCGCCGCCGGCTGAGCGATACGGCATGGCCACGATCTTGGGCATCTCGGCCTTCTACCACGACTCGGCGGCGGCGCTGGTGGTCGACGGAGACATTGTGGCCGCGGCCCAGGAAGAGCGGTTCACGCGCCGGAAGCACGACCACGCGTTCCCCGTCCACGCGATTCGCTACTGTCTCGACGAGGCGGGGATTGCCCCGGAGGCGCTCGACTACGTCGGCTTCTACGACAAGCCGTTCCTGAAGCTGGAGCGCCTGCTGGAGACGCACCTCTCCTACGCCCCGCGCGGGTTCCGGTCGTTCCTGCGGTTCGTGCCGCTCTGGACGAAGCAGAAGCTGCACCTGCCCCGCGAGATCGCGCGCGGGCTGCCAGGCTACCGGCGCCAGATCGTATTCACGGAGCACCACGAGTCGCACGCCGCGAGCGCGTTCTTTCCGTCGCCGTTCGACGAGGCGGCCATTCTGACGCTGGACGGGGTCGGCGAGTGGGCGACGACCACCTATGGTTCCGGCCGCGGCAACCGCATCGAGCTGACCCACGAGATCCGCTTCCCGCATTCGCTCGGGCTGCTGTATTCCGCCTTTACCCATTTCGTCGGTTTCAAGGTCAACTCCGGCGAGTACAAGCTAATGGGGCTGGCGCCCTACGGCGAGCCGAAGTACGTCGACCGCATCCGCGACCACCTGATCGACCTGAAGCCGGACGGTTCGTTCCGCCTCGACATGTCGTACTTCGAGTACTGCCAGGGCCTGCGCATGACGTCGCCCAGGTTCGACACGCTCTTCGGCGGGCCACCACGGCAGCCGGAGGCGCTTATCACCGAGCGGGAGATGGACATCGCCGCGTCGATTCAGGCGGTGACCGAGGAGGCGGTGCTGCGGGCGGCACGCCACGTGCACGCCGAGACGGGGATGCCCAACCTGTGCCTAGCCGGGGGCGTCGCGCTGAACTGCGTCGGCAACGGACGCGTGCTGCGCGAGGGGCCGTTCGACAACGTCTGGATCCAGCCGGCGGCAGGAGACGCGGGCGGCGCCCTGGGTGTGGCGCTGTTCATCTGGTATCAGCTTCTCGACCACCCGCGGGCGGCGCGCACGCCGGACGCCCAGCACGGCTCGCTGCTCGGACCGCGGGCGACGGACGACGACATCCGGGCCTTCCTAGATGAGGCCGGCGCGGTCTACGAGGAGTACCCGGACGATCCCTCCCTGTGCGATGCGGTGGCCGACCTGCTGGCGCGCGAGCAGGTGGTGGGGTGGTTTCAGGGGCGCATGGAGTTCGGCCCGCGCGCGCTCGGCTCGCGCAGCATCCTGGGCGACGCCCGCAGCCGCGACATGCAGTCGGTGATGAACCGCAGGATCAAGTTCCGCGAGTCGTTCCGCCCGTTCGCGCCGTCGGTGCTGCGCGAGCGGGTCGCCGACTTCTTCGAGATGCGACCGCGGGAGGACAGTCCGTACATGCTGCTGGTGGCGCCGGTGCGGGAGTCCCATCGGACGCCGCTCGACGCGGGCGGCAACGGATTGCGCGGGCTCGACAAGCTGAAGGCGGCGCGGTCCGACGTTCCGGCGGTCACCCACGTCGACTACTCGGCGCGGGTCCAGACCGTGGACACCGAGCGGCATGGGCGTTACGCGACGCTGCTGCGGGCCTTCGAGGAGAAGACCGGTTGTCCGGTGCTGATCAACACGAGCTTCAACGTGCGGGGCGAACCGATCGTCTGCACACCCGAGCAGGCCCACCGCTGCTTCTTGGCGACGAACATGGACGCGCTGGCCCTGGAGCGCTTCCTGCTTCGCAAGCAGGCGCAACCGGAAGCGCCGGCGTTTGACGCGGGCGCCTATCGCGGCGAGTTCGTCCTCGACTGAGCGTGCGATGGCCGTGCTGGAGATCAATCGCCATCCGTCGGCCGGGGAGCTGCGCTGGTTCGGCGTGCTGCTGGCGGCGTTCGTCGCGCTGGCCGGCGGCCTCGTGTACTGGCGGCTGGAAGCCCCGGCGACCGCGCGGATGATCTGGATGGGGGGCGCGGCGCTGACCGCCATCTACGCCGCGGCGCCGCCGGCGCGCCGCTGGATCCGGCTCGGCTGGCTCTACGCCGTGTTCCCCATCGGGTGGACGCTGTCGCACTTGGTGCTGGCCGCGACGTATTATCTGGTAGTGACGCCTATCGGCATGTTGCTGCGCCTCGTCGACGGCGACCCGCTGGACCGGGGTCCTGACCGATCCGCGGCGAGCTACTGGACAGCGCGCCGGCCGGTGGGCGACGTGCGGCGCTACTTCCGGCAGTTCTAGGAGTCTGCGCCGCGGACACGACTCCGGCGCAGTCGAGCTGGACAGGTGAACCAGAGATGGCAGACGACAAACCACAGACAGGCGGGGAACGGACGGGTGGAGACTTCGAGGCCGAGGCCGAGGCGGCGCGGCCCGGCTTGCTCTCGGAGCTGTGGGAGTTCATGGCCACCAACAAGAAGTGGTGGCTGACGCCGATCGTCCTCGTACTGCTGCTCGTCGCTGCGCTGATCGTGATGTCGGGCAGCGCCGCGGCCCCGTTCGTCTACACGCTCTTCTGAAGCTGCTCACCTACCGTGCGGAAGAGGCGGCCGCGGCGAGGCGAGTCTTCAGCTCCCGCAGCAGCGCGTCGGCGATCAGACGATATCCGGCGGGCGCATAGTGGCATCCCGGGTAATAGAACAGGTCGTCGACGGTCGGCCGCCGTCCCGCAAAGGCGGAGTGCCCATCGACGACCGGAAGACCCAGGCGAGCGAACATCGCCAGCATATCGTCCCGGTAACCCATATTGGACTAAACCGCTTCGCGGTAGACGGATCGACCCGCCGCCACTGAGGTGTTCGGCCAGATCGTCGAGGCCCACAGCCCCATCGTGAGTCTCGTCATAATCTGCTCTGCGAATGCCTGGAATCCCCCAGGCCCGTCACAGAGGAGCGTCTCATGGCATCCCTTCGTCCGGCGGCCACGTCGAGCAGTGCGACCACTGCGGTCATCGGCGCGTCCGGTAAAACTCGTGTCGCAACCGGCACTGTCCGACCTGTCAGTCGCTGGCTCGCGCCACCTGGCTCGACCGGCGTCGGGCGGACCTGCTGCCCACCGAGTACTTCCACGTCGTCTTCACCGTGCCCCCGGCCGTCGACGGCGACCGCATCCGCGATCGGGCCACCCACGAGCGGCCGCGACAGCCGTCCGAGGGGACCGTCAACGGTCGTTTCGCCGTACAGGACGGGGACGCCACCGGCGCGCTGGCCGGCCGGTCCATTCGCCGGCCGTAGCGCACGGTACGCCGCGGACCTGTGCCCCGCCGGTCGTCTCTTGGCGCGTTGCGCAGCGGTCGTGATGCGTGTCGCGGAATGGCTGTATCGGGCCTACCCGCGTGGTACACTGTGCTCGCGGTTCGGAGGATGAGCACGAGCCTGGAGCACACGGTCGACCGGGTAGGACTGCGGCCGAGTGGGCCGTCGTCGAGGCCGAGGAGCACGACCGCCACTAATCGTGGCGCGCATCCGTTCGGCAGCGGCGAGTCCACGTTCACCGTGGAGCAGGACACGGTAAGCGGAGGGAGCGTGCTTCACGCGTTTCGGAGGCTCGTCAAGCTCGTCGCGCCCTGCGGCCGGGAAGGCGGCGGTGCGAGGAGGGCCTCGGCGACGTGCTGTTCGGCATCGAGACGTATGAGGGACGGGCGTCGACGTTCGCTGTCCACGAATCCACATGCCGGACTGCTTCTACATGATCAACAAGGTGCTCGAACGGCCCGGCACGAAGGCTGCTCCGGCCCGCGCCGTGTTGCGGCTCGCGAAGTTCGCGAACGAAGTCCTCGCAGCGTTGTTTCCGGCGGGCCAACGCAGTTTCGGCAACGCCGTGCTCCTCATCAGGACCTGAGCGGTGCCTGACCGTACTAACGGAGCACTGAAGGACGCGGGGGCCGCCGTTCGCCGCCCGCGGACGTTTCGCGTACTGGCTCTCCTGTTCGGTGCGCTCCTCGCACTCGTCTGTTTAGAGACCGTGGCGCGGGTGCTGCCGGTTAACGAGGGCTCCCTAGCGTTGTCGGTCAATGACGCGAATCCGATCTTCCGTTATCGGCCGAACCGGGAGTTCGTGTGGTCGGCGGGGTGGAACTTCTCCGCCGTCAACGAGGTCAAGGTCAACAACTTCGGATTCGTCAATGATCAGGATTACGACCCTGACGGGACTGGTCCCCTTCTCGCGGTCATTGGGGACAGTTTCGTCGAGGCGTTCCGGGTGCCGTTTGAGCACACCTGCCACGGCCGGCTCGCCGCGCGCCTGAACGGCACGGCTCGTGTCTATTCCTTCGGTGCGTCCGGATCACCCTTGAGCCAGTACCTGGCGTATGCCCAGTACGTTCGGGACACGTTCAGACCGGCTGGCCTTGCGATTGTCATCATCGACAACGACTATGATCAGAGCCTTGCCAAGTACGGGTCCCAGAGGGGCAAGCACCAGTTCGTGGAACGCGGCGGCGGCCGGCTCGCGCTAGAGCGAAGCGATCTCGAGTTCCGCCCGCGCTACAGGCTGGTCAGAGGCTCGGCGTTGGCGAGATACGTGGCGATCAACTTGGGCATGGCAAGGGAACGGATTTATCGGTTGTTTACCGGCGAAGCCCCGGATGCGCGCGTCCCGGAGGCGGATCGTGCGACGTGGGTCGTCGACTCGAAGCGAGCCGTCGACGCGTTTCTCGACATGCTGCCCGCGGCGTCCGGCCTGGAGCCGGAACGGATCATGTTCATCGTGGACGGCATCCGTCCTCGCGTTTACGGAAGCGATGTCCCGGAGTGGGAGAAGGGAGTCTACCGCGAAGACGTGGGCTACGTGGATGCCATGCGGCGCTACTTCATCGAGAACGTTGTCCGCAGGGGATACGAGACCATCGACCTGGAGCCGGCGTTCGCCGCGCACTACCGGCTGCACCGAACGCAATTCGACTGGCTGCCGCTCGACGAGCATTGGAACGCACTGGGACACGAGGTGTGCTCGGAGGCAGCGGCCGGTTCGGAGCTGCTGCGGGACTTCCGGCGGCGTGCTGGCGCCGCAGGGCGGGAAGACATATGACAGGCTGAGCGCTTCCTGCGGTGGTGCTCCTCCTGTCGCTCTCGACGGTGTTTGTGTTGGGCCACGAACGTCGCGATTCGCTTTCGGTCGACGCGACCAACTGGCGTGCCGAACACGCCATCCGCCCCGCCGTCGTCACCCGCGCGGCCGCCGGGCTCGACGACGAGGTAGAGGGTGCCGCCGTGTACGGGCCCGTACGCACGGTGGTGTGGGAGGGGCGGAGCCGCGAGGCTCCCCCCTATCCCGATTGAGGTTCCGCCCCTCGCGGGTGACGCGCCGCCCGCCGCGGTGGACGAGCTGGTTATGGCCGGAAGCACGCTTCCGGCCGGGTACCGGCCGTCAGCTGACCACAGCCGGCGCGGAGAGCACACTACACATCCGCTACAGAATTCACCCGCTCCAGTTCCAGTTGAAAGCCTTTAGAATCAGTCACTTCCACGGTTCGACTACATAACTTGCTTTTGGCTGCTCCACAAGTCATTGATTCTATTGCGCTTCGAACCGAACAGTAGTGAAATGGATATTCTGTTCCCCCTAATCTCCCTATCTCGAAACGGCGGCCGTGCTGCCTTCGAACGGCCGGAAGTGCGAGAATTACCTCGGTCGCCCAACCGTTCCCCTAAGCCCGATGAGAGTCTTGCGTCTAGCGAAATACGGAGCTATTGGCCTCGCCCTCTTGCTGCTGGCCAGCAAGACCTATGGGCAACAGCTCGATCGATACGGCGGGTTCCTCGATGTCAAGGGCCAGCGAACCGGTTTCTTCCACACGGAGCGAATCAGCGATCGCTGGTGGCTGGTCACTCCCGACGGGCACGGCTTCTTTGGCATCGGCATCAGTCATCCGATCACGAGCATGTCGGAGGGCGCCATCACATTTGCTTATGGCGGAAGTCAAGAAGAATGGATGCGCGACGGACTCCGCAAGATGCGCGAACTGGGTTTCAACTCAGTCTGGTCCGGACCCTACAGCCTTGAGCGCATTCGCTTCGGCAACATCGACGCGGGCCTAGCGGACAAGATCTACCGCGAGGCCGAGATCCCCTACGCGATCCATGTTCCGTTGATAAAGCATCAGGTCGAGCTAAAACCCGGCGAGAATCGTCCCGATGTCTTCAGCGCCAAGTATCGGCGGTATGTCAGCGAGCAGGTCGCCAAGCGTGTAGCGCCGAACCGCGACAATCCGTGGATTCTCGGCTACTACTACGGCTACGGGTCGTTCATGCGCGAGGAGCTCTGGATCAACCAGACCCTTTCCTACGAGCCTAGAAGCCCCGGCCGGGAGCGCCTGTTCGATGTTCTCGAGCAACGCTATCGCGGCGACATCTCGAGGTTCAACGCCGTCTACAGAACGAGTTTCGCCTCATTCTCGGACCTACGGAAGAATGGCTCGCTGACCTATCCGCGTTGGATCTCAGCCGTCAAGGCCGGCGAACCGCTGCCTGCGCGGGCCGGTTCGAAGAACATCCTCGCTGATGCGGAGGCACTGCTTGGCGAAATCGTCGAACAGCTCCACAAGGTCTCGCACGACGAGATCCGCAAGCATGACCCGAATCACATGGTGCTGGGCTCCTACGTCAAGCACACGACTTATACGAAAGGGATCTGGAAGCGGATCGCACCCTACGTCGACTCCCTTGGCCCACAAGACCTCAGTGACGTAAACCCGATCAAGCCCAGCGTCGCAGCCACGGGCTGCCCATGCCCCACATCTCCACACTTGACAACGCTACGGTCGTTGTGGCATGTCTGAAACATGCTCGACCAGCATTGCATTGCCAAGACTCTCTCCACCGCACAGGCCGTGGCGACCCTGCAGGTGCTGCTGGCACAGATCGGCAGCGCCAGCCGGAGCGCATTCGCCCGCCACGTCTGCCGCGAATTCGGCTTCCTCGACAGTCTCGGCCAGCCGCAGGCGGCCAGTTGCCACAAAGCCTTGCGCCACCTGCATCGGCAGGGTCGCATCGAGTTGCCGCCGCCGCGCCATGGCGGCCGCGGCGGCCACTGCCGCCCGCGCCGGCTGCACCAGCCGCTGCCCGCCCCGCAGGCCGTCCCCGCTAGCGCCGGGGACTTGGCCGGACTCCAGCTGACCCTGGTCACCACGCCCGCACAGCGCCAAGTTTGGAATGAGCTGGTCGCCAGCGAGCACCCGCAGGGTGCCGTCATTCACGTCGGCCCGCAGTTGCGCTACCTGATTGAGTCCGAGCACGGCCTGCTCGGGGCGCTCGGCTTCGCCGCCTCGGCCCTGGCGGTCGCGGCCCGCGACGAGTGGGTCGGCTGGTCGGCCGCGCTGCGCCGCAAGCGCCTGCACCGCGTGCTGGCCCTGAGCCGTTTCCTGATCCGGCCCTCGGTGCGTTGCCACTTGCTGGCCTCCAAGGTGCTGGGCCAAGTCCTGCGGCGGCTGCCGCAAGACTTCTGCCAGCGCTACGGCTACCGCCCCGCCTTGCTGGAAACCTTCTGCGACCCGCAACAGCACGCCGGCACCTGCTTCCGCGCCGCCAATTGGATCTGCGTGGGCCACACCGCCGGGCGCGGTCGTTTCGCCGGGCGCGCCCAGCGCGTGCCGGTCAAGACCATCTTTGTGTACCCGCTGCAGGCGGACTTCCGGGACGTGCTCGGGGCCGCCCAGCCACCCGCCTGCGAGCCGCTGGCAGCGGCCGCGGGCCTCGCCTTGGACACGTTCGCCGAGCACGAACTGGGACGCGCCCCGCTGGGTGATTTACGCTTGTCCAAGCGGCTGGTGCAGACCGCCCGCATGCAAGCCGGAGCTCCCATGGCATCGATTCCAGCCGCCGCGCAGGGCCTGCGCTCGGCCGTCAAGGGCCACTACCGCCTGATCGACCAGCCGGACGAGTCGGCGGTGACCCCGGAGAACATCCTGGCCCCGCACCGCCAGCGCACGCTGCAGCGCATGCAGGCCGAGCGCACGGTGCTGTGCGTGCAGGACGGCACGGACCTGAACTTCGCCGAGCATCCGGGCTGCGCGGGGCTGGGCTTGATCGGCAAGAACCGCGGCTCGCAGGGCACGCTGGGGCTGCACCTGCACTCGACGCTGGCGCTGAGCCCGGAAGGCATCCCGCTGGGATTGCTCAAGCTGCAGTACGAAGCGCCGGACGGGCAGGCGCAGCGCGGGCGACCGCTGGAGGAGCGCAAGAGCTTCCGCTGGATCCGCGGGTTGCGGGACTGCGCGGAGGCGGCGGGCCGCTTGACGGACACGCGTGTGGTGGCGGTGATGGACCGCGAGGCCGACGTGCTGGCGTTGTTCAGCGAGCAGCGGCGGCTGGCGGGCGTGGAACTGCTGGTGCGGGCCAAGCACAACCGTGCGCTGGGGGCGGGTCAGCCGAAGCTGTTCGAGCAGATCCGGGAGCAGGCGGCGCAAGGCCGGTTGCAGATCGAAGTGGAGCGCAGTTCGGCGCGGCGGGGCAGCGCTCGCCAGAAGGCCAAGCCGTTGCGCGCGGCGCGCACGGCGCAGGCGGAATTGCGCTGGCAGACGGTGGAGTTGGCGGCCGGGACACAGCGGGCGGGGCCGCTGCGGCTGCAGTTGGTGCACGTGTGGGAGCGGACGGCGCCGGAGGGGGTGGAAGCGTTGGAGTGGTTTCTGCTCACGACGCTGCCGGTGCAGTCGCAGGCGCAGGCGGAGCAGGTGCTGCAGTGGTACCGGCTGAGGTGGCGCATCGAGGACTGGCACCGGATTCTCAAGTCGGGCTGCAAGGTGGAGTACCTGGGGCACCGGAGCGGGGAGCGGATCGAGCGGGCGGTGACGATCAAGGCGGTGATTGCGTGGCGGCTGGCAGCGCTGACGCTGCTGGGGCGGGAGACGCCGGAATTGCCGGCCACGGTGTTTTTCACGCAGATCCAGTTGCGGGTGCTGCGGCACTTCACGAGCAAGCGCAGGTTGTCCGAGCCGGACAACCTGGGCTCGGCGGTGCTGGCGATGGCGATTCTGGGTGGCTACCTGAAGAACCCGAAAGCGCCGCCGGGACACCAGAAGATCTGGGAAGGCTGGACCCGCTTGACCATCATGAGCGAGGCGTATGAGCTGCGCGACTACTTCGAGCCGCCTGCCAGCGCCTCTCAGGAGAAGCCCGGTTCATGACTTGTGGGGTAACGGCAGGCCACGGGTGTGCCGGCAGTGCTGAGCGATCAGGAGTTCGGAAACGTGTATCCACTCGTTCTTCAAGGCAGGGCGGGAACGCCAGGGGCCGTCCCGGACCACGTTGACCGCCGAGTCCTATACGACATGCTGGCGGGCCGCATCGCTCAGGACCCGGACTTCATTGGCGTGTCTTTCTGTGCTGTGCTCTACGATCAGTCTCATTGGCGGCGGGCCTACGACCGCGGCCAGCCAGGATTCTTCAATATCGACGGCGAGCCGAACCAGAGCCTTGTGGAAATGGTCCGCAACGCGAATCAACGGATCCTTGACTCGGTCCGCGAGCCCCTCGACGAAGCTGAGATCGCCGAGCTCCACCGTTCTTACATCGAGACCAAAGCCGCATATCGCCGTGTTATGGAACAGCGCTTCGCCTTGCTGAAGAAGCATGCGGACGAATAGCCGCTGGGCTGACTCGACGGCACCTTCGATCCTGTCGCCGTTACGCCAACCGGTAGGGCGCTAACCTATCAGGGCCGTCACGGTCGGAGACGGCGAGGAGAACCGATGCGAGACCGAGAAGCATTGCGCGAACACCTGATTCGACTTCTGGCTTGGGAAGATGCGCATGTGAACTTCAACACCGTTCTTTCCGGCTGGCCCGAGGAACTTCGCGGTTCCAAGCTCGCCGGGTGTCCTCACACCGCTTGGCAACTCCTTGAGCACCTGCGGATCTGTCAGTGGGACATCCTCGAATTCAGCCGCGACCCTAACCATGTTTCTCCAAACTTTCCAAGCGGGTACTGGCCCGTCGATGAAGACCCGCCGAGCGACGCAGCCTGGGATGGCTCCGTGGCACGGTGCCAAAGTGATCTGAATGAAATGAAGCGCCTGCTGGGGGACCCTGCGGTGGACTTGTTCACTCCTATCGCCCACGGCCAGGGCCAGACGATTCTTCGTGAGGCATTGCTCCTCGCGGATCACAACTCGCACCACCTGGGCCAGCTAATCATGCTGAGGCGCCTGTCAGGGACTTGGCCCCAGAGCGAATAAGCAACCGGCCCCTCGGAGACTGTCGGTTGCGCACAATCGTTCGGCCTTTGATGGTCGGAGGTCCTCAAGTCGGTGCAAGCTAATTGGAAACGCACTTGTTGCGGTCGTCGCTTGGGTAGACTCCACCAAGGGATTCCTCGCGCCCGACACGGCTGCCAGCGCACTGTCAGCAGGTAGCGAGAGCGTGCGTCACTGAAATCGCATCCCGTTCAAGGCGCCGAATCGTCTCGGAGATATCTTCCCTGGTTGTACGGGGATTGATCGTGCAGAATCGCAAAGCCGTCCTGTTGCGAAGCTCGGTAGTGATCACCATGGAAAACCCGTTTGACAGACTGCGTCGACTGATGGACAGATTCAGGCGGTTCAGCTCCGTTTCCGAGAGGTCTCGTGGTCGGTAGCGGAACGTCACGACACCGAGATTAGCCGGGGTGAGGATTTCCCAGGCATCGCTGGCCCGAAGTTGGCTCTCGGCGAATCGCGCGTTCTCCAAGCCAACTTCCACCGCCCTGCGAAAACTGTCGAGTCCGAATGCCTTGACCGACATCCACAGCTTGAATGCACGAAATCTTCGTGTAAGCTCTGGGCCGAAATCGCAGAAATCGGTTCCATCCCCCTCACTCATTGCGACCTTCAGGTACTCCGGTAGAACGTGGAAGGCTTCCTTGAGGCAATGACGGTCACGGACGAGGACGCATCCAATGTCAAATGGCTGAAAGAGCCACTTGTGAGGATCCAGCGACAGCGAATCGGCCCACTCCAGTCCTCGGAGCAATGCCCTGCCCTCTTCTGTCAACATCGTCGGCGCGCCGTACGCCCCGTCAATGTGGAACCACATCTGCTCGTCCTTGCAAAGGCTCGCGATGTCCGGGAGTGGATCCACCGCTCCAGTGTTGATGGTTCCGGCGTTGGCGACCACACAGAACGGGTGCAGGCCGTCGCGGCGGTCACGGTGAACTGTCCGGATCAGCGGATCCATGTCGATCTGGAACCCCTCACCCGAGGGGATTCTTCGAAGCTGCCCTTCCCGGAAGCCGAGAATGCTCGCAGCTCGATCGATCGATGTGTGCGTTTGATCCGAACAGTAGATCGTGGCGTTGTGCCACTCGTCTCCCAGTGCAGTCTTCCTGGCTGCCGCAAGAGCCGTCAGGTTGGCCATCGAACCACCGCTGACGAGCACTCCGCCCGCCGAGTGCGGGAAACCACAGATTTGCCGTAGCCAGTCGATGACGGTTTCCTCGATCTGAGCTGCAGCTGAACCCTCAAGCGAGATTCCGGAAAACACGTTGAATCCGCTAGCCAATGCATCTGCCATCACGCTGACAAAGTTGCTGGGTCCCGGAGCAAACGCAAAGAATCGCGGGTGATTCACGTACATCACGTTGCCGAAGATGTCCGCGTTGGCAGTCTTTAGCAAGGCATCGAGATCCTGACCCTCTTCCGGTGGCGGCTCGTGGAAGAGGGAGGCAAGGGACGCTTTGTCCATCGACTTGGTCACGGACTTCTGCCGGAGGTCGCGGGCATGCTCGACGAGCATGTCGATGACCCGGTAACCCAGATCGCGCATCTCGCGTTCTGTGAGTGTGAGAGGTGTTTCTTGCGACAAATCTCAGTATGCCGATTGCTTCTTTCCGAGACATCGGAACCGAGCAGAGCGGGTCCTGTTTTCGGCAAGCGGACTACAATATGTGTGTCGACCAGACCAGCGGGTTCGCAAGACCGCGACAACGCCCGCTAGCCGAACCCCACGAGGCGTTGACCGGCTGTGTGGCCCGGAATTCAGCTACGGAGAGTGTCCAGCAGCGCCTGCCTGTTTCTCGGGACGGCTTTGCTCGCATTGCATCTGACACCGGTGACCCTGCCGGGTGCCGAAGCCGACGTCGAATTCACCCGCGACATCCGGCCGATTCTCTCGGAAAAGTGCTTTCGCTGCCATGGCCCCGACGAGGAGGCCCGGTTGGGCGAACTTCGACTCGACGAATACGCCGGGGCCGTTGAGGAGCGGGCTGGCAGGAGGGCGATCGCGCCCGGGGCTCCGGAGGCTAGCGAGCTGATCGCGCGGGTCAAGACCGACGATCCGGCGCGCAGGATGCCGCTCGGAGGAGACCCTCTGACGGAAGGGCAAATCAGCCTGTTGGAAGAGTGGATATCGGCGGGCGCGAAGTACGAGCGCCACTGGGCCTACGAGAAGCCCGAACGCCCGCAGCTGCCTCCCGTTTCGGAGACGGCGTGGGTGCGCAATCCGATCGACCGCTTCATCCTGAACAGGCTCGACGCGGCGGGACTCGAGCCTTCCGGTGGAGCCGATCCCGCAGTGTTGATGCGGCGGCTGTATCTTGACCTGATCGGGATTCCGCCGACGCCCGAGCAGATTGACGACTTTCTCGCGAGTCCCACCGACAAGGCTTACCGGGAAAAAGTGGAAGCGTTGCTCGAGTTGCCGCAATACGGCGAGCACTGGGCGCGGCACTGGCTCGACCTCGCCCGCTATGCGGACTCAAATGGGTATCAGCACGATGACCCGCGACAGATCTGGCCTTACCGAGACTGGGTTGTGCGGGCGTTCAACGACGATATGCCGTTTGACCAGTTCACGATCGAGCAATTGGCGGGGGATCTGCTCACAGAGCCTTCCCTAAGTCAGCTGATCGCGACGGGTTTTCACCGCAACACGCCGATGAACGGGTCAGGCGGTTCGAAAGTTGACGAGGTTCGCAATGCCATGCTGGTCGACCGGGTTAACACGACCGCGACGGTTTGGCTGGGCAGCACGCTTGGCTGTGCGCAATGCCACACGCACAAGTTCGACCCTTTCACGATCGAGGAATACTATCGCTTCTACGCGTACTTCGACCGCGGGATCGACGAAACGGTGTTGGCCGGCGGGGGCAATACGCGCAAGTTCTACGTCGGGGCCCAGGTCGAGCTGCCCGTTTCCGTGGGTCGGCGGTCGCGGTATTCCGCCGTGAAGGCTCAGCACGAGTACCTCAAGATGATGATTGGCCAGGCAGAGTTCGAAGCGATCGCTCACCTGCCGGAGTGGGTGGAGCAGCAGGCGGACAATCGCAAGCTACGACCGTTGGTCATCAGCGCCCTTGCGAAGCCTAAAGAAGCGCGCACGGAGTCGGACAACAACGTGATCCGGGACGCCTTCCTGAAGACGCGACCTGAAGTTGCGGAACCGAGAAAGGAACTGGCGAAGCTTGCCGCGCGGATGAAGGCCCTGGCCCCGCCGACGACGCTGATCATGGCCGATAAGCCGGGCCCGGTCCGGAGCTACCTGCTCAAGCGCGGCCAGATTGGTGCCCATGGCAAGGTGGTCGAGCCAGGGATGCCCGCGGCGCTGCACACGCTCGACCCGGATCTGCCCCGCAATCGCCTGGGACTGGCGAAGTGGATCGCCTCGGCCGAGAATCCCCTAACGGCGCGGGTGACCGTCAATCGACTGTGGGCGGAGGTGTTTGGGCGTGGGATTGTCCCTACGGCCGAGGACTTCGGCCGGCAAGGCGACTCCCCGACGCATCCGAAGCTGCTGGATTGGCTTGCGGTGGAGTTCGTCGAGGGAGGCTGGTCCATCAAGAACATCGTTCGCATGATCGTGACATCGTCGACCTACCGGCAGACATCGCGCGGATCACCGGAGCTGCTGGAGCGGGATCCGGACAACACGCTCTTGGCAGTGGGGCCGCGCTTCCGTCTACCGGCCGAAGCGATCCGGGATTCGCTGCTTGCGGCAAGCGGCCTGCTGTCTCTCAAGGTAGGCGGACCCCCGGTGCACCCGCCGCAGCCTGACGGGCTATGGAAGGAGATCAGCACCGCAACCGATCCCAATTACCCGACGTCGGAGGGCGAGGACCGGCACCGTCGCGGGCTGTACACTTTCCTTCGCCGGGGAGCGCCGTACCCCAGCTTCATCACATTCGACGCTTCTCCTCGACAAGAATGCGTCGCCACGCGAGCCCGCACCAACTCGCCGCTTCAGGCCCTCACGCTGCTGAACGACCCGTCATACGTCGAAGTTGCGGACGCGCTGGCAAAGCTCGTCATGGACTTGCCGGCGGCTTCTGACAGGGATCGACTTGTCTACGCCTTCCGGCGTACGGTGACCCGGGCCCCCAGCGCGGTCGAGCTTCAGGAGCTCACTCGCCTGCTCGAGGGGTTCCGCGCAACGTCGGATGATGAGTCCGAAGCCTGGACCTCACTAGCGCGGGTCCTGCTGAACTTGGACGAAACCATCACCAAGAGCTGATGGCCATGGAGCTTCAACGTCGAGCATTCTTGCGAGCGGGCGCCGCCGGCCTCGGCTCGATCGCCCTGCGGTCGCTGCTCACGGCGGACGACAGCGCAGTTGTCACACCGCACTTCGCACCCAGGGCAAAGCACATCATCTTCCTGCATATGGTCGGCGGTCCGTCACAGGTCGATTTGCTCGACCCGAAGCCGGCACTCGCAAGATTCGAGGGCAAGCCCATGCCCGACAGCATCTTGGAGGGCAAGCAGTTCGCCTTTGTGCCCAAGGGCGCGGGGGCTCTGGCTTCGCCGTACAAGTTCGCGCAGCACGGTGAGTCCGGCACTTGGTTCTCCGAACTCATGCCCCACTTGGCAGAGCACGCGGATGATTTGACCGTTGTCCGCTCGATGCAAACTGACGAGTTCAACCATGGCGCCGGTGAGCTCTTCCTCCATACAGGCTTCGGGCGCCTAGGAAGGCCGACTTTCGGCTCGTGGGTCTCGTATGGTCTGGGCTCGCTCAGTGATACCCTGCCGACCTTCGTCGTAATGGCGACCGGAGCCAACGCGTGCGGCAACAGCGCATGGGGGAGCGGCTTCCTGCCCAGCGTCCACCAAGGCGTCAAGTTCCGCTCCGGGGAGGAACCGGTCCACTTCCTTGCGAATCCAGGCGGAGTCAATCGAGACCGGCAAAGACAAGTGGTCGATGGGGTGTCCGCACTTAATCGGCTGGCACAGGAGCGCTATGAGGACCCCGAGATCGCCACTCGGATCGCACAGTACGAGATGGCGTTCCGGTTGCAGGCGTCCGGCCCGGAGCTGATGCGAATCGAGGACGAGCCGGAGCACGTGCTCGAGGCCTATGGGGCAAAGCCAGGCGACGGCAGCTATGCCAGCATGTGTCTGCTCGGGCGGAGGATGGTCGAGCGAGGTGTGCGATTCGTGCAGATCATGCTGCGCGGCTGGGACCACCACAGCGGCATCTACCAGCCAAACGCGCTGCCTCGCTCTTGCCGCGGCATGGACCGCCCGACCAGCGCCTTGATCGCTGACTTGAAGCAACGCGGCTTGCTCGACGACACCCTGGTCATCTGGACAGGGGAGTTCGGCCGCACGCCGATGGTCCAGGCCATCTCCCCGCAGGGGTTCACGCAAGACCCTGGGCGCGATCACCACAAGGACGGGTTCTCGCTGATCCTGGCCGGCGGCGGCATCCGTCCGGGGCTGACCTACGGAGCGACCGACGACTTCGGGTTCGAGCCGGCAGAAAACCCCGTGCATGTACATGATCTCCATGCGACCGCGCTCCACCTGCTTGGGATTGACCACACGAAGCTGACGTTCAGGCACCAAGGACGGAACTTCCGGCTCACCGACGTTCACGGACGGGTCGTCAAAGACCTGCTGGCATGAGATCGCATAGCCATGAAGAAGAACATCACCCTGACGAGAAGGGGCTTTCTCGCCGGTTCCGCGTGCGCCTTGCCCCTCGGATCTGCGTCCGCCCAAACCACTTGGCGGCCCTTGTTCGATGGCGAAACTCTCGACGGCTGGCGCGCGATTCACCGTCTGCCGGTGTCTAGGAATCCGGGCGGGTCGTCTCCGCCAACGGACTCCCCGCGGTACCGGAAGGCCCTTCTGAGCAAGGGCGACTGGAAAGTCGTCGGTGGAGCCATCACCGGCGGGCAAGAGCCGCCAGGATCCGGCGTCGGGGGCTACCTGATCACCGATGAGAAGTTCGCCGATTTCGAACTCAGCCTCGAGGCGAATCCAGACTGGGGAGTCGACACCGGAATCATGATTCGCGCGACGGGCCTTGGAAGCCAGGGCTTTCAGGTTCTCGTGGACCACCGCGAGGGCGGCAATATCGGCTCCTTTTACGGCAACGGCATCGGCGGCTTCAACACCCGGCAGTTCGGGTTCAAAGCGAAGAAGGACTCGAGCGAAAAAGTCATCGGCATGACTCCGATCGCCTCCGGAGACTTGAACCCTCAGCCCGACCCGGGCGAGAGCGAGGCGACTTGGTCGGCTGGACCCGAAGCGTTCTTCGAGACCTGGCGCTTCGGTGAGTGGAATGAAATCCGGATCCGCTGCGAAGGACCCTTGCCGATGCTCACGACTTGGGTCAACGGCAAGAAAATGGCTTCCGCCGACACGGGGAAAATGGTCGCGGACGGCTATGATGCGGAGGCCGTGGCGTCGCTGCTTGGCCGCGCCGGTCACATCGCGCTGGAAGTCCACAACAGCGGACAGGGCGATCGCTTGGGAGCGGAGCGCTGGCTTCCGGGCAGAGTCTGTCGCTGGCGGCGTATTCGCCTGAGAGAACTCTGAGGCCAACAAGACGACGGCTTCTTCGCTCTGAACTATCGCGGATGCAGCAAGGGCGCAGGCGATTGTCGTGCTGGCTCCGGACCTGAGAGACCGCTGTATATAAGGAACACCGGCACAGAGCCCGCATTCGCGTCGGACGATATCTAAGTCTCTGAAAAATAAGGCGCCACCACGTTCCGAGCCTTCCCGCTCTGGAGAGTGCGGGCTGGCACCGTGGCCGGTTCGTCCGGTGAATGGCGAGTGTCGTAAGCTGGCAGATCGTGCCCACGCGTCACAAAGTGCTGGGGTATCTGTTCGTGTTGATGCTCATCACGTACTTGGACAGGGTGTGCTTCAGCACAACGGCCGGCGCCATGGCGGATGAGCTGGGCCTTTCGCTGGAACAGATTGGGATGGCCGGTTCGTTCTTCGTCCTCGGCTACGTGCTTTTCGAAATCCCGGGCGGCTGGCTGGCCGACCGCTACGGCGCGCGGATGATGTTGACGAGAATCGTGGTCTGGTGGTCAGCCTTCACCGCCCTGACAGGCGCGGCATGGAACTTCACGGCGCTGGTGGCGATCCGCTTCCTGTTCGGCTGCGGAGAGGCCGGCGCGTTCCCGGGATCGACCTCGGCCATCGCGCGCTGGTTCCCGCGGCACGAACTCGGCCGCGCTCAGTCGATCGTAATGTTCGGCAGTCGAATTGGCTTCGCCATGACGTCGTGGGTCGTGATCGCGCTGATGACCGCCCACGGCTGGCGCTCTGTGTACTGGATCTTCGCGGTGCTCGGCATCGCATGGGCGGTCGGATGGGGCGCGTGGTTCCGTGACACGCCGGAGGGTCACGCTGCAGTGGACGAAGCAGAACTCGCCCTGATCCGTGAACACCGCTCTGCCGGCAGCCACGGGTCGAAGATCCACTGGGGCGCGCTGCTGACGGACCGGAATGTGTGGGCTCTGTGCGGGATGTACTCGGGCTACACCTGGGGACTGTACTTCTACATCCAGTGGCTGCCCACCTATTTGGAGCGAGCCCGCGGGCTCGAGCTTCCCGAGATCGGCCCGATGGCGGCCGCGGTGCTACTTTCCGGCGCGGCAGCTAACCTGCTCGGAGGATGGGTCAGTGACAGGTTGGTACCGCGCCTCGGCATCCGCGCAGCGCGAAGGATTCCGGCGATCGCCGGTTTGCTGGCGGCCGGCGTCTTCCTAGCACTAGCGGCGACCACAAGCGACAACACGCTCTCGCTTGTCTTCCTCGGCCTCAGCTTCGGCTCGGCCGAACTGATTCTGGCGGTGACTTGGGCCACTTGCCTAGACATAGGCGGCTCTGCTGCGGGCGTCGTTTCCGGAACGATGAACTCGCTAGGCCAGATCGGCGGCGCGCTGGCCCCGTGGCTCATCGGCCTAATGGTCGACCGCACCGGAAGTTGGCAGCCGCCGCTGCTGGTGTCATCGGGATACTATTTAGCCAGCGCATTGCTTTGGCTACTGATCGAACCGAACCGTCGATTGAGAATCTCCCATGCCCAGCCCAGCGTTTGAGGACGCACCCTATGCCGCGCCGCCGGACGAGACCGATGTGAACCTGCGCGCCTACTTTGACGCGATAAGCGAGAGCAAGCTCAATCGCTTGGACCCAGAGTGTGACGACGCAGCGCTGCGAGAGTGGGACGGGAACTTTCGGAGCGACGGATCCCTGATGATGGTCTGTTGCGACCGCGAGGTAGGAATCGACGAGTACCGCCAGGTGTTGCGGGAGTTTCTCGCGTTTCGCCGCTCAAGACAGCAAAGACGCGGCTCTATCCGGAATTCGGCGCACGAGGGTTAGACTGGATTCAGGAACTGCCCTTCCCAGCAGCGCCCGGCAGCATCAACGCCTCGATGACCGCCGCCGAAGCCGCGCTTTGGGCTCAGCCATGAATTCTCGCCTGCTCACGCCATACGCGCTCCTCGCACTAGCCCTTGCTCAGGCGCTACTGCCAAGCGTGCCGGCCGCAGCCCAGATTTACGATCCCGTGCAGTGGCGTCTCGAGCTCACCGCGGAGGAATACCCGCCGGGCGCAACCGCACTGGCGCGTCTGACCGCGGAGATCGAGGAAGGCTGGCACATCTATTCGACGACGACCCCCGAAGGCATCCCCCTAGCCGTGGCCATGGCCGAATCAGACGCTATAGCCGGATGGCGGGCGCACCAACCGGACCCCGAGATTGTCTTTGACCCTAACTTTCAGGCCGAAGTCGAGTGGTATAGCGACGAAGCCGTAATCTTGGTCGAGATCGACCTTGCCGGGGACATATCCGGGGAGCACGCCATCGAGGCCCTAGTCCGGTACGGGGCATGCGATGATCGCCAGTGCCTGGCGCCCAAGCGCAAGAGCGCTACCGCGGCCATCACGGTCAACCCTTCCACCGAAGTGTCGGCGGTGGCCTTGCCGGCGGGCTATCAGCCGGTGCAGCTCAATCCGGTGGGACGCCCCCGCTCGAGTGACGCAGACAGTGCTGCGAGCACCGCAGCTGCCGGGGAGATATTTGAGGCATCTGGCCAGGGATTCCTAGGCTTCTCCCTGTTAGCACTTGGTTTCGGGTTCATAGCAATCTTGACTCCATGTGTCTTTCCCATGATCCCGATCTACATGGGCTCGTTCATGAGCGACGCGGACCGGCCATGGGGCGCGGTATTGCGCCAAGCGGGAACGTTCTGCCTGGGAGTGATCGTGCTGTTCACGGCCTTGGGAGGTGTGTTGAGCGCCAGCTTGGGGCCTTTCGGGCTCAGCCAGATCGGCTCCAACCCCTGGGCAAACCTGCTGATCGCCGGGGTCATGCTCTTCTTCGCACTCAGCATGCTCGGCGCATTCGAAATCACCGTTCCCAGCGGCTGGACCACGGCTGCGAGCAAGCACTCTGACGGGACAGGCATCGTGGCCACACTGATGCTTAGCCTGGTGTTCACGCTGGCTTCGTTCGCGTGCACTGGCCCGTTCATCGGCTCGCTCTTGGCCGGCTCCGTCGCGGAAGGTAGCAGCGTCTATCCCATCCTTGGCATGACCCTGTTCGCGACCGGCCTGTCCGCGCCGTTCTTCGTTTTGGCAATGTTCCCGGCCTTGGTCAACAAGTTGCCGCGAAGCGGAGGCTGGCTGGCGCTCTCCAAGCGGACCGCTGGAATCCTGATCCTCGCCGTGGGCCTGAAATATCTCGGAAATGTCGATCAAGTCCTCGGCTGGGACATCCTCTCCCGCGAGCGATTCCTAGCGATCTGGATGGTGCTCTTCATTGCCGCGGCCCTGTACCTGTGGGGAGTCCTGCGCGTTGGAGACGACGCTCCCGCGGAATCCATCGGCCTCATTCGATTCGGGTTCGGCGCAGCCTTCTTGGCACTTGCCCTCACCCTGCTTCCCGGCATGCTTGGCGGCACCCTGGGAGAGCTGGAAGCGCATGTTCCCGAAGCCACTGGGCCCGGCTTCGGCGCGGGCAGCGACGGCTCGCTTGCCTGGATCAAAGACGACTACGAGGGCGCCACGGCCTCGGCCCGCAACGCCGGCCAGCCCTTGTTGGTCAGCTTTACGGGCTACGCTTGCTCGAATTGCAAGTGGATGAAGGCCAATATGTTCACCGAGCCGGAAGTCGACGAGCTGGTCCGCGATTTCGTGTTGGTTGAGCTGTACACCGATGGCTTCGACGAGGCCAGCGAGAGGAATCAGGCGTACCAAATCGAGCGCTTCCGCTCATCCAGCATTCCCTTCTATGCACTGATCCGGCCCGACGGATCCGTGGCGGCCACGTTTTCTGGCCAGACACGCGACGTGCAAGAGTTCCGCGAGTTCTTGATGAGCGCAGGGTAGGTTCGGAGCCGGCAGCCTTGCGTTCGCTTCCCGCCGCAGCTAAGGCGACACGGCGACTTTGCGCAGCGGCTCTCCTGCTGCTAATTGCGGGCGTGTCAGGCGCCAGCGCGCAGCAGGAGGGTGAGAGTGCGCCGAACCGTGGCGAGCGACTCTTCGAGAGCCATTGCTCGGCTTGCCATCAATACGATGACCAAGGCATGGGCGAGGCCCCTCCCTTGGAAGACTCACCGTGGGTGGTCGGACCAAGCGAGCGCCTAGTGCGTATCCTCCTCCACGGAATCACCGGTCGAATCGAGCTGGGCGGGCGGGTGTATGACCGCGAGATGCCCGGCTTCGGCCGGATCCTCTCCGATACCGAAGTTGCAGCGCTGGCAACCTACACCCGCTCTCGCTTCGGTGCCGACGAACCGCCGGTCACAGCCGCCCAAGTCAAGCGGATACGCGATCAGCATGCCGGCAGGACGGCCTACTGGCCTGCTGGCGAATTGCTAGAACTGCGCTAGTCGGAGTACTTGCGCCCCAATCCGAACTCGTGGCCGATCCTCACGACCTTGCCGTCGCGCATGTGGACTTCCATGAACTTCGAGCCGCTGACCGGAGTCCCGGTCCCGTCGCGCAATGTGGCCACGAGCTTCTTCGTCTTGACGTCGAAGACATCGGGCGTGTGGCTCCACGCATAGGTGCCGTCCAAGCTGAAGGCCACCCAGCCATGCCCGCCTTGGGACAGTTCGACATGGCCCTTCGGCGCCGGCGGCATCTTGGTCGCGTCAAAGATGAACAGCTTCTTGCCCTTCTGGTCACTGATCCAGAGCTCGCTCTCGTCAGGCGTGAGGCCAGCACCGTGGGTGCGATTCGGTATCTTCTCGTCCCCCGCAAACACGCGGTGGATGATTTCCCCCGTCTTCAGGTCCACAACGTCAAAGCCAACGTGATTGCCCAGGCAGACATAGGCGTAGCGCTCGCGACTGTCGATCGTATACGGGAAGACCCCGCGCTCGCCGACATCCTTGACTTGCATCAAGAGTTTCTCTGTCTGGGTGTCGAACACCGAGAGCATGGTGGTGGTGCCGAGATATAGCTTGGTTCCGGTTAGGTTCACGATGGTGTTGTGGGCGGCCGGTCCAACCGGTATTCGCTTCGTGATTTCGCCAGTCTCGCCATCGACAACGAGCAACCCGCTGTCCTCGCCCTTGTACCACCAGCCAGTGGGCACGTAGATCTTCTTGCCGTCCAGTGTCACGGATGAACGGTCACAGCCGGCGTCGTAGACCTTTTCCCAGACAGTTTCCTCGCTTTCCAGGTCGAAGCGGCCGAGCCGGTGGTTGGTCGACGAGTAGTAGACGCTGTGCTTGGCGAGGTTCCCGGCGAAGCCACGCAGTCCCTCCGAGAAGATGGGCATGTCAATCCGACGGACGAACTTGTGTCCGTTGTCGATGTCAAACACGAGAATCCCGGCGTTGGAGCGCCCTTCTTTCTGGGCGCCGTCGGGCATGCTGAGGTAGAGGTACCGCTTGACCTCTCCGGAGTCGGACCAGAGCAGCGCCGGAACGGCGAGGGCGAGTGCTAGTGCGAATTGAAGGCGTCGCATGGCGAAAGTATTGCAGGCACGGCGGGCCGCGTCAACAGAAGATCGCGGATTCCATCCGATGGAACTGCACGTCCAATGAACCTAGCGTCTTGATGGTTCGTGCAGAATGGCGCTCACTCGGAATCCAGCACGGCCTCGCTCGCCACCTGCGGCAGCGGGTTCCGAGCGAAAATGTACTCCTCCACCGGCTTGCCGTCACGCAAGTGTTCTACAAGAATGCGCTCCAAGACTTCTCCGCTCACCGAGTGGTACCAAGTGCCGTCTGGGTAAACGACGGCGATAGGGCCTTTATCGCAAACGCGCAGACAATTCACCTTTGAGCGATACACGCAGCCGTCGCCTTGGGCTAAGCCGATTTCTCTGAGCCGGTCCTTGAGCCTCTGCCAAGCGCGGATTGTGACATTCCGAGGGGCACACTTTGGATTGGATTGGTCGGCGCACAGAAGAATGTGCCTGGAGTACGAACCCGTCGGAATGCAGAGCGGCTCGGCCATCAGGCAACACCTATCAGTCGGTGTAACTCGCTGGTCAGTCGCGCTACATCGCTTGGCGCGCTGTCGGCCAAGTTTCGGTTCTCGAACGGATCCTCCAAGACGTCGAACAACAATGGCGGTGCAGCCGAATCACCCTCCGGATAGGCCGGGCCGCTTTGCGCCTTGCCGCCCGGATAGCCGCGCACCAGTTTCAGCCTTCCATCGGTGACGCAGCGCCACGGGTCAAGGCCACTGAGGAGGAATTCACGGTGATCGCCTGACTTGCCCTCCAGCACCGGCCGCAGCGAACGGCTGTCCATCTCAGGCGGGGTGTCGAGTCCGGCGTAATCGAGGAAAGTCGCGGCAAGGTCCATCACGCTGGCCAGGGCTGCCGTGCCAACGCCGCTCTGCACGCCAGGCCCGGCCACTACCAGCGGCACGCCGACCGAGGCTTGGTGGGGCAGGCGCTTCATCCACAGGTCGTGGTCACCCAGCATTTCGCCGTGGTCGCTTGTGAACACCACCAAAGTGTTCTCGAGCTCGCCGCGTGCTTCAACTTCGGCCAGCAGCCTTCCCATCCACTCGTCAATGTTCTCGATCATCGCGGCATAGTTACGACGGATCTCGACATGCTTCTTGGGCGTGAACTCGGTGTTCTTGAACGGCTGCGGAAAATCGACATCGCGATAGAGGCTGTCCATGCTCGTCGTGATATCCACCGGCTCATGCGGCCCCGCGAAGTTGACAGCCAAGTGCCATGGCTGATCGCGCGGAGCCTCGCGGAGCAGGCGCACGCCTTGGGCTGCGATCCAGTTATCGCAGTAGGACTCTTCCGGCAGCGGCGTCGGGAAGGTCGCCGCGAACGTGCCAATCTCGCGCCGTTTGCCAAAGTCGTCAAGATGGGTCTCGGCACGGCCGGTGGCGTGCAGGTGCGCAGTATAGGGATCGCAGGGATCATCCATGCCCCAGCGGATCGCGTCCCACTTGCCGGCACTGTCGATTCCGGCGGAAAAGCCCCACTCCGGCAGCAGGTGCTGTCCCTCGACGCCCCAGCTTGGCTCGGGCTTGTGCAAATCAAACTTGCCGCAGCCCATCACGTGATAGCCCGCTTGCCGCAGCAGCGTGTAGTAGGTGGTCTGGTCGAGCGGGTAGTTCAGGCTGTTGTCGGGCACACCGCAGCGGTCATATTCCCTGCCCCCGGCCAGGCAGGCCCGCGAAGGCGCGCACAGCGGAGAGGCGCAGTAGCTGCTCACGAAATTGACTCCCCGGGCGGCGAGCGCTTCAAGGTGGGGGGTGCGGACGCCGATAGCGGGGTTCAGGCTCGTCCAGTCGGGGCGTAGTTGGTCGGGCACGACTAGCAGGATGTTGGGAGGGGCCTCGGGGGCACTGGGTTCGCTGCCGCAGGCGGCAGCGGCAGCCGCCGTCGAAGTGGCCAAGAAGTCTCGTCGCGTAAGTCCTGCCATCAACAACAAGTTTAGCCTTGCCATCGCCCGACCTTGCTCCGGCCCGCTTTCGGCAGCTCCGCCGGAACAGCGCGGAGGCGGGCAGCGCGGGGTCCGAAGCCACACTAGCCGAGTAGAGTGTCGGCCAAGAGCGGAGCGCCGGGCCGTCCGAGGCCGGCACCACTTCGTTGCACCCAGCGCTCATCGGGCTCTACGAGGACCGTTGGCAACACCGAACTGACCGCCTGTGAGCCTGCTTGAAGATGACGCCGCGGGAGGGTCACCTGTGGGGCCGATCACGGATCACCGATGCTTGTGCTCAAGGATCCCGGGATCGAGCAGCCGCATCCGGCGCGAGGTTCACGAAGGATTCTCCAGCGGCTTGGCGCTTTCCGCGACGCTCACGATAACATCCAGCTTCTCTGAAATCTCGGGGTCGATCTCGCTGTCGGGAACATACTGGGCCAACTCGTAGAACTTTTTCTTCGCCATGAGATTCGGCAGGCCGAGCTTGCCGAAATACGCTTCGAAGAGGGGCTTCAGGAAGTCATCACTAGCCTTGATATCAGCGTCCCACGGAGAACCCTTGCCTAGAGTCGTGAGCGCCGAGGTGACCTCAGTAATCGCGTCCTGCATTGCGTGCAGGCGCCGATCCACTTCTTGCTTTCTAAATAGCGGGCCGGCCACTGCGTCAAGCGCCGAAGCTTCGGCGTAGGCCTCTAGGGTGGCGTGTGTGCACAAGTAGTTCTCGATTTCACGACGCTTCCAAACCAGGCATTCAATCGGGTCCATTTCCGTCGGCTCCGGCTCCAGCCGATCAAACACGACGACTCCACGCAGCTCGGGGACCGCTTCTCGCAGCCCGTGATAATGCTCGCGGACCACGGCCGGCTTATTCTCGACATACTTTATGAACGGCCGCTCAAGCGCCCGCAATGCCCCTTCATGCTTCAGCCGCCTAGCTAACGCATGTAGGATTGCCAAATCTGTCGAGCCTTCAAGATACAGCACCCACCCGGTCTGCTCCGCTTGGTAGTACTGTTCGAAACCGATCTCCCGAAGCGCCTTGAGAACTTGGCTTCCGCGGTCATCGATGCGGTGTGGCTGGCCCAAGAAGGCTACGACTAGATCCCGGCCGGCAGCCTCATTAAGCAGAACTTCCGAATGGCTGGCAGCTATGATTTGGCTCTTGCTCGCTTGAGCCACATCGGTCAGCAAGCGGTAGGTCTGGCGCTGGCGAAGAATCTCTAGATGCGCATCGGGTTCGTCCAAGAGCAAGACCGCGCCGGGATTCGCATACATGTAAGCCAGAAGGAGGAGGGTCTGCTGTAGGCCGCGTCCGGCCGAGGACATGTCAAGCCTGGTCCCGTGCTCGCGGTAGCTCATCACGATCTCCCCGCGTTGAGGCATGTAACGCGGTGCTTCGATCTCCGCGCCAAACATACTCTTGATCTGCGTTGCCAACCGCTTCCAGTCTTCCTCCTGTTCCGCATGAACCTGGAAACAAAGGTTGCGCAATACCTCTGCCGTGCGCCCTTCCCCCATCCGCACATCGACAGCGCCTTGGGCGACCCGCGTTTCTGTGGCCGCAAGTCCCGACATAGGCGGCAGAAACGCTATCTTCACTCGTCCGGCTTCGTCTGGAACAGGCATGCGTTCTGAAGGCTTGCCTTCAGCGGTGCGCAGTGGCCGACAATAGAACGACTCTTCGTTCGCATAGTCAAACTCCAGCCCGCAAGTCCAAGGCCGGTCGTTCGCGATACCTTCGATGACGATCTCGATTCGTATGTTGCTCGTGCGCTGCCGCCCATCGACTCTTTGAACTTCGCGAACGTGAAGATTGCGCCACAGTAGGTTGGCGTCAGGAATCGGGATCGCGACGAGGTCCCGACGATTGACGGTAACCCCCGGGCGTTTCTCTCGGGTGTTCCTACCCGATCGCTTTTCGTTCCAGCGCTTTAGCCCGATGTTCCAGAGGGCCAAAGCCTGCATCGCTGAAGTCTTTCCCGAGTTGTTCGGTCCAACAAAGACTACAGGGCTTCCGAGCTCGATCTCGACTTGACCGAAGCGTTTGAAGTTTCGGAGCGTGAGCTTAGTCAACATATGCAGAATCCAGTTCAACCAGAAATGTGCCGTCGTCGATCGCGCCAGCGGCCTTCAACTACTGTGATGCCCCGCTTAACTCCGCAGCTTTGCTCACGATGCCCTTACGATCCGCGCGCAGTCGTTCCGCGAGAACGTCGTGAGCGTCATCAGCTCTATGGTACATCACTGATGCTGCCTCGAACTCATGGATCTTGACTATAAGCTTCTATCTTTCAACTACTTACGAGAGTGTCTTGACGTCCGAGAGCTGAGATTTCCTGGAGAGCAAGCGATCTGATACTTGAATACAAACCGGGAGGAGGTGGCGGATGCACAAGTACGAGATCACTCTCTACTGGAGCAACGAAGATCACGCGTTCATCGCCGAGGTGCCCTGCATGGCGGACGCTGACAGTCAGGACGACGCGCTCCAGAATGTCAACGATGCGATGCAGCTCTGGACTGGTACGGCGCGGGACCTCCGGGGTCCAACACCGCAGCCGAAGGGCGAGCGACTGATTCTTGCTTAGTTGCACACCGCATTCGGCACGGTAAGTCCTGCGCCTGGACGATGAAGGTCCGATTCGAGCCCGATCTCGAATTCCGCTATAGGAGCGGTGGACGCCGCGCGCGACCGATTCCAGAGCGGGATGTGTGCCAGCCCGAATTCACAGCTGCTCAAGACCGAGCGGACTCGGAACAGCGCCTAAGTTCGCTGAGCACGTCCTTGCCGCCGACTCTGGAACAGCCGGTGCAATCACGATGTTCTGGGACCGGTGACGGCAGCCACTCGGCGACTGCTCAGGACGCGATTGGCTCGACTCACCGGGCTGCTCGCGAAACGCAGCCTAGAATGGTGCCATGTCGCTTCGCGTTGCAATGCTGTGCGCCCTGCTGCCCGTTGCCGCAGTGGCCCAAGACCGCCCGAACGTCCTGCTGATTGCAGTTGACGATCTCAACGACTGGGTCGGTTGCATGGGAGGCCACCCTCAGGCGCAGACACCCAACATCGACGGCTTGGCCCGGCAAGGGGTGCTGTTCTCCAACGCCCACTGTGCCGCACCGCTGTGCAATCCGTCCCGCACGGCCCTGTTGTTCGGCAAGCGCCCGACGACGACCGGAGTGGTCGGCAACATGGACGACTGGCGTAAGTTCGACTCGCTTAAGAATTCCGAGTCCCTGCCACAGTTCTTCCGCCGCAATGGATACTTCACAGCAGCCGCAGGCAAGATCTTCCACGCCAATCATGGCGGCTGGCGCGGAGCGCTGACCCACGCCGAGGGCGCGCCGTACGCGGGGCGCAGCGGTTTCGGCCAGCCGGAAGCCTGGGACGAGCGTTTTCCCGCCAAGACGATCCAGTTGCCCATGGCTCCGGTTCTGATCGATACGCACAGAAACGGCATCAACCATCATTGGGACTGGGGCCCGATCGATTTCAAGGCCGACGTGACGGAAGACGGCCAATCTTCCAAGTGGGCGGTACGGCAGCTCCGGGCAGAGCATGACAAGCCGTTCTTCCTCGCGGTCGGGATCTATCGGCCTCACGATCCCCAGTACGCTCCGAGCGAGTACTTCGACGAGCACCCTCTCGCCGACGTGGAATTGCCGACGATTCTCGCTTCAGACCTTGACGACGTGCCGCAGGTCGCTCAACGGCACGTTCGCGCCGCCAACAACTACGAGGCCATGATCCGCAAGCACAACGCGCTCCAGTCCGCGACCCGAGGGTACCTCGCAGCGGTGACGTTCGCGGACGCCATGATCGGCCGAATCCTGCGCGCACTGGCTTCCAGCCAATACAACGACAACACCATCGTCGTGCTCTTCTCGGACCACGGCTACCACATCGGCGAGAAGCAGAAGTACCACAAGAGCACGCTATGGGAGGAATCCACCCGGGTGCCGCTGATCATCCGCTCGCCGGGCGTGGGAACGTCTGGCACCGTCTCAACACGAGCGGTCAGCCTGATCGATCTATATCCAACGCTCGCGGAATTGGCGTCTCTGAGCTCGCCCGCTGACTTGGACGGCGAGAGTCTCGTCCCGTTATTGAACGATCCAGACGCTCCGCGGAGTACACCGGCGATCACTACGCGCCAAGGCCAGCACCACTCCGTCCGGACGGATCGCTGGAGATACATCCGCTACGGCGATGGCAGCGAAGAACTGTACGATCATGCCGCCGATCCGATGGAATGGAAGAACCTTGCCGCTGACGGGACACATGAAGCCACGCGGCAACGCTTGGCGGCACAGCTAGATCGGATGCTGGAATGAACCCGTAGCCGGTCCGGAATCAATGGATTTCGGGGCGATCCTTGGAGCGATACGGATGCTCGGCCTCCTGCTGTTTCCTGACCAGCTTGGCGACGAGGGCAGCTGCGAGCAGGATGCCGATCACAACCAGGATGTCTTCGATCCCGCGTAGCGCCAGGAACAAGGCGCCAAGGAACGAAAAAAGGAGCAGCAGGGCCGCTACGCGGATCACCGTCTGGCGCAGGGTCCAAACGCCTTCTTCTTCCGAATCCTCGTCCTCGTAGACCGGCTCGTCGTCCCAGTCTCGTTCCCAGTCATTCATTGGTCGCAAGTGAAGCCTCTACCTCAGACGGACCGGGCATCCGGCCGCCTGCAGCTCCTGCCGAGCGGCTAGTATTCGCTCCCGTCGTAGATCTCGGAGACGAATGCCTCGTAACCGTTGTACATCAGGGTGGGACGCATCGAGTACATGAACGAACCGCCCGGCCCCAGGGCTAGCAGCTTTTCCTGCGCTTGCGACCAGCGCGGGTGCGGCTTCTTCGGGTTGACGTTGGAATACCAGCCGTACTCGGTCGGAGCGGCCTTGTTCCAAAGTGTCGGCGGCCGCTTCTTGGTGACCTCGATCTCCACGAGCGACTTGATGTTCTTCAGGCCGTACTTCCACGGCATGATCGCGCGGATTGGCGCACCGTTCTGCTTGGGCAGCGGCTTGCCGTACAGCCCGGTGCAGAACAGCGCCAACTCGTTCATTGCCTCGTCGAGCGTCAGTGCCTCTTGGTACGGCCAGTCGTAGTGCGGCTGCGATTGGATCCCGGGCATCTCCCTCGGCCTAAAGGCCGTGACCAGCTTGATGAAGCCAGCCTCGGGCTTGGGATCGACTTCTTTGAGCAGGGCCGACATCGGAAACCCCGTCCACGGAACCGCCATCGACCAAGCCTCGACGCAGCGGAAGCGATAGAGACGCTCCTCTAGCGGGAATCGTCGCACCAAGTCGTCAATGTCGTACGTCTTGGGGTTGTTGACCAGACCCGAGACCTTTACCTTCCACGGGTCGATCGTGAACCGGTCAACTTGGTGCCTGACTTGCCCCTTGTCGAGCGTGAATTCGTAGAAGTTGTTGTAGCCGGTCGCGATCGCTTCGGCCGTCAGCGGGCGGTCCAACGTGTATTTCGTGTTGCGCTTGGCGGGATACAGCGACTCGTCTGCCGCTGCCCCGTGCATAGCGCTCGGCAGCAGGCCAGCCGCGCCTGCGAAACCCATGCCCTTGAGAATTGCGCGGCGCGAATGGAACAGGTCTTCGGGAGTTGCCTGGCTCTCGGGAATTTCCCAGCCGCGCGGAGTCTTGATCAGCATGTTCGCCTCCCGACCAAGCCGCCCCTGTGGCCCATCGGATGGCGAGCCTGGCGGCAACCTCAGATTAGCATAGGGTTTGACCGCTCAGGTCGCGAATTCGTTGCAGCGGCACTGTCTTGCAGCGGCTAAGGTCGAGCCTCCGGCGGCAGGATCTTGCGCCAGGACTAGCGTCTGTGCTGGCGATGAAAGCCGCGCACTTTCAACTGAATGCGATAGAGGCTCTGGTCCACGGTCACGTACAAGACGTTGGCCCCATCGCCGAGGCCGAATTCAACGTTGCTCGGCAATCCGCTCGGTGCACCGGGCGGTTCGTCCAAAGCCTTCGCCTCGTTCTCCGTGAGTGGCGTCTCTTCCTCGTGCACGCCCTTCGAGGTGGGCAAGAAAGCGATCTGCTCCCCGCTTGGGTCCAGCACGAGGATTCCGGGGTTGGACGGCTCGCGAGCGGTCAGGTAAACGTTGCCGTGCTCGTCGACGGTCATGCCATCGCAACCAAAGTTCGGGCCGAAGTCGTGGAAGAGCCGCCGCGGGCCGGAGACCATCCCGTCCGCTCCGAGCGGAAAGGCGTAGACTCGCATCGGACCGCGATTGCCCGGCTCGACACCCGGCATGCCATCGCCGCCATTGTTAGTCTCGGCAACATAGAGGGTCCCGCCGTCGCGGCTTAGCGCCAGTCCATTGGGCTTGGTGACGTCATGGGTGACCTCCGCCACCTCACCCCCAGGCGTGACGCGGTAGACCGCCCGCCATTGCAGTTCTCTCGGCTCGTGTCCCACGTAGCGCGGATCGGTGAAGTACAGATTGCCCGCGTCGTCGACGGTTACGTCGTTGGGGGAGTTGAATCGCTTGCCCCCGAAGTTGTCGACGACCAGCTCGCGCCGATTGGTCTCGACATTCCAGCGCGAGATGCGCCGCCCGCCGTAGTCAGCGCCCTCGGCGGCGTATAAGTGGCCGTCCGGGCCGAACGTCAGGCCATTCGACTTGTGGCTGTTCGCAGCGAAAGTCTCGACCTTCTTCGTAGCCGGATCAAACCGGTGAATCCGGCCGTGGTTCTCCTCCCGCAGGATGTCGGAGAAATAGATCGAGCCATCCGGCGCGACCGCGGGACTCTCCGTGAGCCCGCCCGCCTCGGTCTCGGGGCGGGTGTACAGCAGCTCGAAACGCGCGCTGGGGTCGACAATCGTGTCGCCGGTTGGGGCCGGCGCGTCTTCGGCGGGAAACGCAGTCCAGCAAAGCGTTGCCAAAGCGGCCAATTTCAGCGCTTTCATGGCATCACCTCGCGTAAAACTTGTAGACGGTGGTGGTCTTGTAGGTCTCTCCGGGCCGCAGCACTGTAGACGGGAAGTCCGGTTGATTGGGCGAATCCGGGTAGTGCTGGGTCTCGAGGCAGAACCCGCTACGGTGCTGGTGGGCGACCCCGCCCTTGCCGATGTGGTGGCCGTCGAGGAAGTTGCCGCTATAGAACTGGACCCCGGGCTCGGCGGTGAGCACGTCCATCACCCGGCCGGTCTCCGGCTCGCTGACCGTCGCCGCGAGTGCCAGACCGTCGGCGTCGCGGTCAATGACGTAATTGTGGTCGTATCCCGCTCCGAATCCGAGCTGCTCGTCCTCCTCTGCAATCCGGGCCCCGATGGCCGTAGGTTCGCGGAAATCCAGCGGCGAGCCGTCAAGCGAGGCAATCTCACCTAAGGGAATCGAGGTCGCGTCAACCGGCGTGTACTGGCTGGCGTTGATCGTCAGCACATGGTCGAGGATGGAGCTGGCACCGCCGTTCTTGAGGTTGAAGTAGGAATGGTTGGTCAGGTTGATGACGGTTGGCTTGTCAGTGCTGGCCTCGTAGTCGATCCGCAGCTCGTTGCTGTCGGTCCACGTGTACGTCACGGCAGCCTCCAACGTACCGGGATAGCCCTCTTCGCCGTCTTGGCTCACATAGGCAAACGACACGCCGTCGCCAGACGCGGTGGGCGTGCCCTTCCAGATCACCTTGTCGAAACCCTTGATGCCGCCGTGCAGAGAATTGGGCCCGTTGTTGACCGGCAGCTCATAGCTCGTGCCGTCAATCTCGAACTTTCCGCCCGCGATCCGGTTAGCGTATCTGCCTGTGATGGCGCCGAAATAAGGGGTATCGGCAACGTAGGCGTCCAGCGTGTCGAAGCCGAGAACCACATCGCCGAGATTTCCGTCGCGATCCGGCACGTTGAGACTGACCACGATGCCGCCGTACTCGATAATGCCGACACTGGCACCGGAGGCGTTGGTCAACGTGAAGAGGGTGACCGGCTGGCCATCAACGGCCCCGAACTCCGAGGTCTCGAGCGAGCGCATGCTCTCGGGTTCGGTCTCGGCCGGGGTGCAGGCCCAAGCTAGCAGCGTCGCCGCCGCAATCACTGCCAAGGACATGCGGGGGTGCTTGAATCGCATAGTGAAGCTCCTCCAGCTCTCCAGTGTAATCTGAGGAACTTCCGGCCTGCGGAACGATTGAGACTGCATGGTCCTCGTCACCGGCTCGACAGGTTTCGTGGGCAATCACGTGGCCCGCTTCCTCGCTCTTCGGGGCGAGCGCCTGCGCTTGCTCGTACGGCCTTCCAGCGACCGCACAGCATTGGCCGACATCGATGCCGAAGTCGTGCTGGGAGACCTGCGCGACGCAACGAGCGTGGCCAAGGCTGTGCGCTCTTGCGACACGGTCTATCACGTCGCCGCCGAATACAGCCTGTGGAGCAAGAATCCGCGCCGCATGTACGAAACCAACGTCGAGGGCACTCGCAACCTGCTAGAGGCCGCCGTACGGGCCGGCGTCAGGCGCTTTGTGCACACCAGCTCCATCGGCACGATCGCCCCCAATCAGCACGGTGCTCCGGTAACGGAGGAGTCGCCGTCCTCGCTGGAGATGATGACGGGCCACTACAAGCGCTCGAAATTCTTGGCGGAGCGCGAGGCCGAACGCTACGCCGGCCGAGGCCTGAACGTGGTCATCGTCAACCCCACTGCGCCGATTGGCGAGCGAGACTTCAAGCCGACGCCGACCGGCAAGATCATCAAGGACTTCCTGGAGGGAAGAATGCCGGCCTACGTCGACACAGGCCTGAACTTGGTGGACGTGCGCGATGTCGCGCGCGGCCATTGGCTGGCGGCGGAGAAGGGACGGCCTGGCGAGCGCTATATCCTCGGTTCCGAGAATCTGTCCCTGCGTCAGATCCTGGAGCTAGCCGGCTCGGCGAGCGGCCGCCAAGCCCCGCAACTGCGACTGCCGTACCCTGCTGCCTGGATCGTGGGCGCCTGCAGCACGGGATGGGCGCAGCTGACGGGGAGTTCGCCGCGGGTGCCGTTGGATGGCGTGCGCATGTCACGGCGACCGATGTTCGCCGATTGCTCCAAGGCGCAGCGCGAACTCGGCTTCGATCCCGCGCCGATCCAGCCGGCCTTGGCGCGCGCGGTGAAGTGGTTCCAGCGATCAGGCCCTTAGCTCGCGCATGAATCGGCGCTCGGCGCTGCTACTGAACCGTTCCCGAGCGACGCACGTAGACGCCGTTCTCGAGCCGCTCGAAGTAGTGATCCAAGGCCGGGTGGTCAACGGCCTCGTTGCTGCCATCAGATTCCAGATTGCGCTCGGCCACGTATGTGGAGTGCCGCGCTCCATGCGGCAATACGTGGTACCAGGGCCGATCCTTGGGCGGCCGGGAGCGCGCGACCTGCTGATACCACTCTTCGCTCCCGCTGAACACCGGATCCACGTCGAACACCACGCCGCGGTAGCCGAATAGCTTGTGATGGACGAGCTCGCCTATGGCGAACCTTGCTTCCGAGCTGGCTTCCTCCATAGCGCTTCCGCCAGGCCCTACACGGCCCTCATCATGATGCCCTCGAGGGCCTTGGTGAACGGTCCGGGGTCTTCGATCTCGGCGCCCTCGGCCAGCATTGCGTAACCGTACAGCAGCTCTGCATAGTCGCGCAACAGCGGGTCCGCCTTGTCCGTTTCGAAGCGCTCCTGCAGTCCGCGTACGAGGTCATGGGTTCCGTTCACCTCGAGGATCCGCTTCTGCCGGGGAGCGTCCGGGCCTGCCATCCGCAGCATGCGCTCCATCTGCGGGCTCATGTCGTACTCGTCGACGGTCAGGCACGCCGGGGAGGTCGTGAGCCGCTTTGAAAGACGTACCTGCTTGACGTGCTCTTCGAGATGCTTGCCTAGCAGCCCGAACAGATCCCCGTAGCGCTGCTCTTGGTCCTTGCGCTCGCTCTTGGCATCCTCGGCCGCTTCGTCGGAGCTTAGATCTAAGTCCCCCTTGCCTGCCGACCGCAGCGTCTTGCCCTCGAAATCCATCAGGCGGGTTACCAAGAACTCGTCGACAGGATCGGTCAGGAAGAGCACCTCGTAGTCTCGCTTGATAAAGGCCTCGATCAGCGGGGAGTTGGCGACGATGGAGCGTGACTCGCCGGTGATGTAGTAGATGTCGTCCTGGCCCTCTTTCATGCGCGAGACGTAGTCCTTCAGCGTTGTCAGCTTCGTGGGATCGTTCGAGGATTCGAACATCAGCAGCGGCACGATGCGGTTCTTGTGCTCGGCGTCGAAGTCAACGCCCTCCTTGAGCACGCGTCCGAACCTGCCCCAGAACTCGAGGTATTTCTCCTCGTCGTCGCTCTGGAGCTTGGCCAGCGTGTCCAACACCTTCTTCGCCAGGAACTTGCTGATGCGAGTCAGATGCCGGTTTTCCTGCAATGTCTGGCGAGAAATGTTGAGCGGAATGTCGGATGAGTCCACCACGCCCCGCACGAACCGCAAGAAGTGCGGCAGGACTGCATCGCAGCGCTCCATGATCATCACGCGCCGAGCGTACAGCCGCAGCCCGTACTCCGCGCCCCAAACGAACAGGTCCGGCGGAGCCTCGTTCGGCACGAACAGCACGGACTCGTACTCGGAGACGCCCTCGGCCTTGAAGCGGATGTGCAGCGAGGGGTCGCGCCAGTCTCCGGTGATGTGCTTGTAGAACTCGTTGTACTCCTCTTCGGTGACCTCGGACTCCGCGCGCGTCCAGATCGGCTTCATCGAGTTCAGGGTCTTGTCCTCGACCACGTAGGTCGTCTTGCCATCAGGCTTGATGATGCCCTTTTCATCCGTCTCGCGCTTCTCCCTTCGCACCCGCTGGCGGATGGGGTAGGCGATGAAGTCGGAATACCGCTTCACAACGCTCTCTAGCGCCCACTCGTCGGTGAAGTCCTCGATTCCCGCACCTTCGTCTGCCGCTTTGAGGTGCAGGGTCACGCTTGTCCCCGGCCCGCGGCGGTCGCCGTCCGACAACGTGTAGGTGCCGTCGCCTTCGGAGCGCCACGCCGTCGAGGTCTCTTCGCCAGCCCTGCGGGTCTCAAGCACGACTTGGTCGGAAACCATGAAGGCCGAGTAGAAGCCGACACCGAAGCGCCCGATCAGTTCGGGCATCTTTTCCGCACCCTTCTGCGAGCCGAGCTTCTTGAGCATCTCCTGGGTGCCCGAGCGCGCGATGGAGCCAATGTTGTCGATCACCTCTTGGCGCGACATGCCAATGCCGTTGTCGTGGATCGTCAGCGTGCGAGCGTCGGCATCAACGTAGAGGCGGATCTCAAGCTCCTCGCCCTCCGGCATCAGACCCGGCTCGGTCAACGCGCTGAAGCGCAGCTTGTCGAGTGCATCGGACGCGTTGGAGATCAGTTCGCGCAAGAAGATCTCCTTGTTCGTGTAGAGGGAGTGGATCATCAGATCCAGCAGCTGCTTTGTTTCGGCTTCGAAGTTGCGCGTTTCGGTTGCAGTGGACATGTGTTGAGTAGCTTAGGCGGATGGCTGGCCGATCCCGCCGGGGTGTAAGGGAGTAGTTGGGTTGTCTTCCTCTCTTGAATCTATTGTGATTGCGTTGGGATCGTCAAGTGCGCGGCTGGGCGGTCGGACGAGATCCAGACATGCCCATCCGCGATGGTGCGCCGAGCCGTACCTCCACACGCAACGCTCGCAATGGGACGGGCACGGCGAGGAGTCCCCGTCGAAGCAGGCACGAGCTGCGCCGCCTCGGTGACTCTCCTGCGGTCGAGCTCCTGATTTCCTTGCCAAGCTCCGGCCTGGGTGGCAACTGGGAGGCCGCCTCGGCCGGAATCAGGTCGCCGAGAACTTGGCCAGCCCGCTCGCCCTCGTCCTCAATCAGATCAACAACTTCGTGTCCCAGAATGCCCGGTTCATTCCCACCGCTCCCTGAGCCGCCTCACAAAGTCGTCGGCATTGTCGTCGGCCCACAGCTCCGCTCCTATTCCTCGCAGGCTCAAGATCGGGTCGGCGGCACTGGCAGAGCGATTCGGGTTGAAATGCTCTTGGTACCAGTCCAACAAGTGATGGTATTCGCTAGGGATCTCGTCGCGCCGCGGTCGAGACTTCCCAGAAACTCGGTCGGGATGTGTGCGATCCGAAGATGCATAGAGCCGTCGGCGCCCCGGCGACGTCTCCACGAGCATGCGATAGCGCCCCGGGCTGGCAGGCTTGCTGGCGACGCAATGCTGAGCTGCGTGCGCCCTGACTGCCGGACGAAGGGTCACCGAGTCCGTTAGATTCTCGCGCTGTGCTCGCTCTAGGATCTCTGCAACGGTGAAGTCCTCCCGATGACGGTGCTCGCGGTGGAGCAGCGCGGTGGCAATCCAAACTTTGTCAGCGACACGGATCTTGGAGACTGGCATCGGCTCAGGCCACGCTAAGTGCAATTAGTACATAGCAATGGACTTAGTGTACAAGGTAGAGTTCTTAGCAATAGCGCTCGGACCGTCGGCTTGGCTTCGCCTGCGAATACCGAGTCGCTGGCGCGGTTCCCGTTACCTTGCCGCAGCGGCGAGCATGACGGTCCGCGAGCTCGCGGCCACTGCCCCCTTGCCCCAATCCGAGTTGCGGTGCAACCGGCGTCAGTGGTTCGCAAGGGGGGTATGGTGGCGTGATTGACCCGGCCTCGGCGGACTTGCTAGCCTAGGATTTCCGTCCCCACCAATATTGAGGAACCATCCATGAGCAGACAATGCACCTTGCAGGGCAATCCACTCGATTTGCAGGGGGAGGCGCTGAATCCCGGCGACCCGGCCCCTGCCTTCACACTGGCGGGCAATGACTTGTCCGCGGTGACGCTCGGTGACACGAGCGGCGTGCGGGTGATCAACGTCGTGCCCTCTCTCGACACACCGGTCTGCGACCTCCAGATCAAGCGCTTCAACGAGGAAGCCGCTGGCTTGGGGGACGTCTCGGTCTACTGTGTGAGCTGCGACCTTCCGTTCGCCCAGAAGCGCTGGTGCGGCGCGGCCGAGGTCGACAAGGTGACCACCCTGTCGGACTACAAGGACGGCAACTTCGGGCTTGCTTGGGGCACTATGATCGATGCCCTCAAGATCCAGTCCCGCGCGGTGTTCGTGGTGAGCGAGCACAACACCATCGTCCACGCCGAGTACGTACCGGAAGTCACGGAACATCCGGACTACGATGCTGCCCTCGCAGCAGCCCGCGGCGCGGTCTAGACGGCCCTCCCCAAGGCTTCGCCCCCGGTGCACGGGTATTGTGTTCCGGCCATAGTCGCTGTCCCCGCACGGGCGAGGGTGGCCGGCCCGGCTTCGCAGCCGTCCTGAACCGGCGCATGAGTCAGCAGCTAGAGCCGCGGATTCCGCCAGGCAAGGACTCGCGGAAGAACCGCAGCCAGTTTCCGCTAAAGACTTGGTTCACTTGCGAATCGCTATACCCTTGTTGAATCAGAACTTCTGCGATCTGGTGGAGGTCGGCGATAGTCTCGAGGCCGAGCGGGGTCTGCTCGGTTCCGAATCCTCCGTCAAGGTCGCTGCCTATCGCGACGTGGTCGACATCACCGGCGATCGAGCAAATGTGGTCGATGTGCGCGACCACTGATTCGAAAGACGCCCGTTGGCGCTGGCTGTCTCCCCTGACATACCCGGGCACGAGCATCCACTCGTCCATCACCACGCCGATCACTCCGCCCCGACCGACAACAGCGGCTATCTGCTGGTCGCTGATCTGGCGATCATGCTCAACCAGTGCGCGGCAGTTGCCGTGGCTGATGAAGACGGCCCCTTCGAAAAGATCGAGCGCCTCCGCAAACGCGAGGTCGGCAGTGTGCACCAGATCCAAGACGAGCCCCAGCTCGCCAAACTCACCAAGCAGTTCCCTGCCCTTGGCCGTCAACGGGCCGTCCCCGCCCGTGCCCATCGCATACGCGCTTGGCCCGTAGTGGGCCAGGCAGGCCGTGCGGAGCCCTTGCTGGAACCACCAGCGAGCTTGCGAGGGCTCGACGATTGGGTCACATCCCTCCATGCTCAGAATCAGTCCCAACGGAGCATCGTTCTCGGCCCAGAGTCGGTCTAGCTCGTCAGCGGAGCCGATCAGCCGAACGTGCCCTTGTTGCTCCAAGAGGCGGTAGTAAGCCAATTGCCCTTGCGCAGCCGCACAGGCGATAGTCTGGTTGGCGAAGTCCAGGTCTTCACGCAGGATGACCTGTCCGTGGCTGCGGTCACCGATTTCTCCTAGGTTTGCATCGAGTTCGGGCAGATCCTCCGGGAACGAGCGGCACAGCAGAGTCCCGAGACACACGCGCACGTTCGCGCGACGCATCTCCGGAAGGCTCACGGTGCAGTTTCCACGGGAGCTCCCGCTCATTCCGGACTCCACTTCGCGCATCCGGTCCAACTCCAAGAGCTGGTCGCGGTCGAATGAGAGGGCGTTCCAGGCTATGTCCAAGTGGGCATCAATGATCGGTCGCATGGTCGCGGTCACATCACCTTGGGAATCGAATTCCACCAAGAAGTCAGAGCTGCTTTGAGCCTTGCCGCCACCTCTGCATGGCTTGCGGCCACGTTCGCTGTTTCGTCGAACCCTTCGCGGAAGTCGTACAGCTCCAGATTCGCTCCGTCGGGGTTCATCAGCAGCTTCCAGTTCCCGTCCCTCACGGCCAAGGCCGGGCTGCGGTCCGACTCCAAGCCTGGGCGCAAATAACTCGGCTCCCTGCCGTACTCCCAGAAGATCGGCCGCTCTCGCAAGGGCTCTTCTCCCTGAAACGCGCGGCTCATGTCAAGCCCGTCAAACTCAGCATCCGGCAGCGGGATTCCGGCCAGCTGGCAGAATGTCGGGAACAGGTCAACGGCGGTGACGACGGTCTTGGAGTTCGTCACGCCAGAGGGGGCCTTGCCCGACCAGCGGACGATCAGAGGCTCGCGGATGCCTCCCTCGTAGAGGCTCCACTTGCGCCCGCGCAGGCCGTTCGTCTTGCCCGGAGGATCGTAACCCTCGTCGTAGTATCTCTTCCATGCGGTAGGGCCATTGTCGCTGGCTAGCACTAGGATGGTGTCTTCTTCCAGCCCAAGACCCTCGACCTCGCGGAAGAGCCGCCCTAATTGGCGATCCATCTCGTCGATCACCGCAAAGTATTGCTGCCTGTACGGATTCGCGGCAAACTTCGCGAACTTGGCGAGCAGTTCCTGCTTCGGAAAGAAGCGGTCATGGACATCGTTGAGCCAGACATGGAGATAGAACGAACGGTCCTTGTTCCTGCGGATGAAGTCAATTGCGCGATCGACGTAAATCTCGGTCATCTCGTGCTTGGGCACATCGCGGATTTTGCCTTGGCCAAGCTCCTTGCTCTGCTCCGACAGGCCGCCAGGGGGCAGGATGCGATCCCCGAGTCCCTCGAACGACACAAGGGATTCCTCGAAGCCGTAGGCCTTTGGCAGCGGTGCATCGTCGACGTCGCGCCCCCCGCCCATGTGCCACTTCCCGAAATGCGCGGTGGCGTAGCCCGCATCCTGGAAAGTCCGGGCAATCGCGGGAACTGTCGGATCCAGAAAGTCTCGCATGCCGCGCTCCCGGTTGCGCTTGCGGGAGTTGAGATACGAATGAATCAGGTGCCGCGCCGGGTACTGGCCCGTCGTGATTCCGACCCTTGATGGCGAGCAGATCGGCGAGGCGACGTAGAACTGCTCGAATCTGATGCCCTCCGCGGCCAAGCGATCGATGTTGGGGGTGGAGACATCGGTATTGCCGTAGCAACTCAAGTCGCCGTATCCCATGTCGTCAATGAAGACGAAGACAAAATTAGGACGGTCCGCAGCGAAAGCCACGAGCCCAGTGCCGAGCAGGGCGAGCAGAATCCGATAGAGCATGGAAGTCGACCCGGCCGCTCGTCAGGGCGGCCCGATGGTCTCCGCATGATACCCCGCCCTACACCTCCCGGCGCGCGGCTCGGCACGCGGTCGCCGACACACGGCGCTTGGCGTCGCCAGTGGCGCACGCCACCTCGCCACCTAGTAGCGCATCCCGCAGACGCCTTACTTCCTGGACTCCTTCCGGCGAATCGCGCCTAAATGTCAAAGACCATACGGTGGTGTCGACGAACAGGCTCACTCGCGGCTCCGTTCTCTCTTGTAGTCGTACTCGCCGTCCGAATCGAGCGTTCCAAACAGGTCGAGCACCCGCGCTTGGCTCCGTCGAGCGATGAACTCTTGTAGCGCACGGTTGACCGTAGCCTTCTTGGTCTGTTCGCCTCCGATCGCGAGGGCTCTCTAGAAGGTCAGGATCGATGCCTAGGTCCGGTTCCATTGTCTAAACCATTGCACAAACTCCCACACGACCCAGTCCAGCGACATTGGCCAAGCCACGCCTCGCTTCGGACCCGAGGGATGAACAGAATGCGTGCGCCACTGACTCTACCGAACGCTGCGTCATACAGCCGTGGTAGCCTCCTAGAGCAGATGCAACGACGCGCACTTTTCCTTGGAGTTGTTGGCGCCGCCACGACAGCCGCAGCCCCGGCCGGGCGTTGGAAGAATCACTTCGCCCAACAACTCCGCGACGACTTCCTGGCGCACTGGAAGGTCGAGAAGCAATACTCGCTCGATGTGTTGGACGCCATGCCGCTGGAGCATTTCGACCTCAAGCCGACCCCAGACCAGCGAAGCTTCCTTGACCAGATCGGGCACTACGCACACGCAAACGTCAACTATTTCAAGACCTTCGGGCTGCCGATCAGTCCCCCCTCCGTGCCCGACGAGGAATCCCCACAGACCCTGCGCAACTATCTCGTTGCATCATATGACTACGTGGCCGGGGTGCTTGCGGCGATCTCCGAGAAGGATTTCAGCCGGCGTGATCTCGATTTCGGCCCAGTCGGACCGAAGACCCTGCACACAGCCCAAGATGTGTTCATGAGGGCTTATATGCACTCCGCTCACCATCGGGGCTCGGTGGTTGTGTATCTCAGGCTTGCCGGGGTAGAGCCGCCGCGATGGAGATTCTCGGCACAGGGGGCTAAGTAGCCGCAGCACGATCGCGGACACCGTCACACCCTCTTGAGCACTCATCCAGAGAACGGAGCGGCGAATGGGCCGCTAGGACGGCATCCAATGGCGCGCCATCCGGAGGAAGGCGATTCGCTATTGGCTCGTCTACACTAGAGTCCCGACGCGCGGCACCGCGCCACAGCTCCGCGCGCGCCATCCCAGGACCCCATGAACCGCAGAAATTTGCTGACCACGGCGGCTGCCACAGCCGCTTCCTACAGGAAGATCCTTGGTGCCAATGATCGCATCCAGCTCGGGATCATCGGCACTGGTAACCGGGGCGGCCAAGTCTGGAAGGAAGCTCTCGAACAGCCTGATGCGGATCCGGTTGCCGCGTGCGACGTCTACGAACCCCATCTGGAGAGTGCGCTGAGTGCCTCCAAGGGCCGGGCCAAGGCGTACAGGGACTTCCGCTCGCTCTTGGAGCACCGTCCGATGGACGCCGTGTTGATCGCCACGCCGGATCACTGGCATGCGATTCAGACGATTATGGCCTGCCGGGCCGGGCTAGACGTGTACGTGGAGAAGCCGCTGTCCTTGATGGTTGAGGAGGGCCGCAAGATGGTCGATGCTGCCCGCCAGCACGACCGAGTCGTGCAGACCGGCAGCCAGCAGCGCTCGGGCCCGCACTACATCGAGGCGATCGAGATCGTTCGCTCCGGCGAGATCGGCGACGTTCACCACGTAGAAGCTGGGATGGAGCGAAATTCGATGCCGGGCTTCGGAACGCCGCAAGACGCCGAGCCACCGGCCGACTTCAACTACGACATGTGGTTGGGGCCGGCGCCAGCTCGACGCTACAACCCACTGCGCGGCCACTACCACTTCCGCTGGTTCTGGGACCAATCTGGCGGCCAGATGACCAACTGGGGAGCCCACAACATCGATATTGCTCGCTGGGGCATGGGCGTCGAGTCCCCTACGTCCGTGATGGGCTGCGGCGGGCGATTCGCAATCAGGGACAACGGCGAGACGCCCGACATTCAAGAAGTGCTCTACGAGGTCGATCAGGGGATTCTGACCTGGTCTGCCCGCGAACTGAACGGCACCCGCGGTTCATACCTCGTTTTCCACGGCACGAAGGCTGACCTAGACGTCGACCGTAGCGGTTACTCCTTGCGCGGCCAGAAGTGGCAGCGAAAGGATCCTGCAATGGCCGAAGACCGCGAGTCAAGGCCGGAAAACGCCTCTCGCAAACTCACGGCTCAGCATATCCGCAACTTCCTCGACTGCGTCAAGAGTCGCGAGCGCCCCAATGCCGACGTGGAGATCGGCCATCGCACGGCGGTGTTCTGCCACTTGGGCAATATCGCTACCCGCCTCGGCCGGTCCTTGCAATGGGACGGGGTCAAGGAGCGGTTCGAAGCGGACGAGGAAGCGAATCGCTCCCTGTCCAAGCCCTACCGTAGTCCTTGGACGCTGGACATCTAGCTGCACCCCAACAGGAAGCCAGCGCCGCTGCGGCCGATGGCCGCGTCTCTGCGCCGACTCAGCCCGGCCGCAGTCAGGGCGATGCGCTGCGCGCCCTTTCTTCCAACCGGCCGATCACGTCTCGAACGGCCTCCACCACAACGCCGGGCCGGTCGTGCTGGATGAAGTGTCCGGCACCTTCCACGACCCGCCACTCGCTGTCGGTTGACAGTCGGCCCAGGTCCTCCTGCATGCGATGCCAGAAGTCGGCTCGCTGCCTTCCTTCGGTCAAGACCACGAGTGGCTTGTCGCCGAAGCGGACAGAACTGTCGGCAACCTGCCGCATGCTCTGGCGCAGGCCGTACATTTCCGTTGAGGCCGCGCGGAGGGTTCGATTGCTCATCAGCAGATCCTTCTCTAGCTGTCGCACCGAACTGTCTCGCGAATCCGGATCACCCGCCGGCACGGGCAGCAGCAGCCGCGCAAATCCCAGCGGCCCCAGGACCTTCAGCACCCGCGCGATGCCCTCGATCTCCTCCAGATCCAACGTGCGATGGGCCTGATCCGGGTGCGAGGAGTCCACCAAGACCACGCCCTCGAAGTCACTCGGAAAGCGAGTGGCGTACAACTGCATCAACAGGCCCCCGAACGAATGGCCGACAAGAACATAAGGCGGTTTTATATCAGCGGCTTGCAAGAGCATTCTCAACTCTTGCACGATTGTGTCGGCAGTCCGCGGCGAACTGGCCGGCTCACTCCAACCGTAGCCCGGTCGGTCGTAGCTGCAAACGCGCGTGAGCGCGGCGATCTCGGAGAATACCGACATCCACGCCAGCGAGTTACCAGGCAGGCCCGCCTCGAGGATCACAGTGGGGGAGCCCTTCCCGGCGCAGTGCACGTGAACCTGCCGGTCGTCCAACTCGACCAGCCTGCCGGGCGGAGGGTTGTCGCGCAGGCTGAGATGGGATAGCAGGGCTTGCATTCCCGCTGTCGCGGCGACGGTGACCACGACCGTCGCGCCTGTCCAGAGGACGATGCGCTTCAACCACTTCTTCACTAGATCCATTAGACGCCGACCGAGCCGAGCGAGTTTTGCTGTCAAGCTCGGCGATCGCTAACGAACCGCCGACGCAATCGCATTCGGGCGACACTCGGCCAGACGGCCCCCGGGCCAAAGCCGGATTTCGGCACGAGATGGCGCTCAGAATCGGGCACCGGAACTATTCGAGGTTGACGAGGAGTCGAATCGCACTCTTGCAAGACCGAATCACAGTGCTTGGACGCTGGGGACCTAGTCGTACGCGAGGCAGCGCACGAGACCCCCGTGGGAAATCGCATGCTGTCCGATGGCGCCCTAACCGGTCAAGCGCCAATTAAGGCGATGCCCCGGTGGGATTCGCTTCAATTTGCCCGAGCACCCTCCGAATGGCGTCAACCACCACGTCTGGCCGGTCATGGTGAATGAAGTGACCGGCGTCATCTACCACCTGCCAATCGCTACTTCTCGAGAGTCGGGACAAGTCTTCTTGCATCTGGTACCAGAACTCCGGTCGCCGCCGCCCCTGCGTCAAGACCACGAGCGGCTTGTCTCCGAGGTCTACCGAACTGTCAGCGACTTGCAGCAGGCTCTGACGCATGGCAGAACTCTCCGCGGCTATTGTACGGAGGGTTCGATTGGTCATCAGCAATTCCCTCTCCAGATCTATCACCGCGCTGTCTCGGGAGGTCGGGTCCCCGGCGGGTGCTACGCGAAGCACCATCCTCGCCAATCCGAGGGGGCCAAGGATCTTCAGTGCCTTCGCAATAGTATCCAGCCCTTGCAGGTCCGAGGTGCGATGCACTTGATCAGGATGGGACGAATCCACCAACACGATGCCTTCGAAGTCATCTGGAAAGCGAGTGGCGTACAACTGCATCAACAGGCCCCCGAACGAATGGCCGACGAGAACATAAGGTGGTTTTATATCAGCTGCTTGCAACAGCATTCTCAACTCTTGCACCATCGTCTCGGCAGTCCGCGGCGAGCTGGCGGGCTCACTCCAGCCATAGCCTGGCCTATCGTAGGTGCATACCCGCGTGAGTTCGGAAATCTTAGAGAACACGGACATCCACGTCAGTGAGATATGGCCCGCCTGGAGTATCACGGTTGGGGAGCCCTCTCCCGCGCAACGCACGTAAACTTGCCGGCCATTCACCGCAATCATCCTGCCCGGCGGGGGGTTGCCACGAAGGCTGAGATGCGACAACAATGCCTGAAATCCCAATGCGGCGGAAACGGCAACCACGACCGCAGTGCCTACCCACAGAAGAATGCGCTTATACCGTATTCTCACTAGATCAGTCGGACACCGACCGAGCGGAGAATGTTCCCCTCCCAAGATCGGCGATCGCTAGCAAGACGGCAAGGCAATCGCATCCCGACAACACTCGGCCAGACCGCCCCCGGCCAAGGCCGGAACTCGACTCAGGATGACGATCAGGATCGGGCCAGCAGCGATTCCTACGATGCGATCTTGTACAACGTGGAGTACGTTCTAATGAGCAGCCCGGAGTCAACGATCGCCGGCGTGGCCATGCACATCTCCCCTAGCTCGTTGGCTCCCAGCAGTTTGAATTCGGGTCCAGCTTCGACGACGAATGTGGTGCCGGCCTCGTCAAGGCAGAACAGCTTGCCGTTGTAAGCCCACGGCGACGCTGTGAAATTCATGGAATCGCGCGACACGCGCTGCTTGCCGTACAGCTCTTCCCCGGTCTTCGCATCGTGGCAAGTAAGGAAACCCCGGTCGAAGAGCGTGTAGTAGTACCCCTGGTAGACCAACCCGGACGGGTGATACGGCCCGCCCTGCGGAATGCTCCAAGCGATGTACTCGTTCGACGTCACACCTTCCGGCAAAGTAATATCGCCAGACGCTCCGGGGCGGATCGCGTAGATCGGGCGCTCCGGGCTGCTCATATAGCCAGAGGTCACGTACAGCAGTCCACCGGTAGAGAACGGCGTGGGGATGGCAAGTGTCGACAGACGGCTCAATTCCCACAGCACCTTCCCGTCAAGATCGTACGAGCGCAGCTTCTGGCGGCTCATTGAAATGATCTCGGTGCGCTCTCCGTGCTCCCAGATGTATGGAGTGGACCACCCGGTGCCCTCATCGCGCTCTACGCGCCATATTTCCTGACCTGTCATCTTGTCCAAGGCAATCAAGTAAGACTGGTCCTCACTGTCGTTCGCAATGTACAGCCTTCCGCCGTGCAGCGCGGGCGATGACGCTGTACCGTAGCCCCAGCGAGTGCGCACCGGCGCCCACTCCTTCGACCAGAGCACCTTGCCGTTGTAGTCGAGACACCATGTCCCGAGATCGCCAACGTGCGCGTAGAGGCGCTCACCATCCGTAACGCAAGTCTCGGAAGCATACGAGTTCTTGCGGTGACGGCCAACTTTTGGCACACCTCGGTGCAGTTCGGTCTGCCACAGTTCCTTGCCGCTGCCAAGCTCTAGGCAGCGGGCCAGCCAGCGGTGCTCGTCGTCCGGTTTGGGGCTCTCAACAGCACCCTGATAGAAGCCGGCCTCTGGTGTAGCGTTCATGCTCGTCGCATGCGCGGAAGTCAGAAAGATCCGTTCTCCCCAAGTGATTGGCGACGACCAGCCGCTGCCGCCGATGGCGGCTTTCCACGCGACGTTCTCGTTCACGCTCCAAGTTTCTGGCAATCCCGTCTCGTTCGCTGGCACGCCGGTCGAATCCGGCCCGCGGAATTTCGACCAGTTGGCCGCCATTCCCGGCACCGCCAGCGGCGCTGACGCGACGGAAAGAAAGCTCCTTCGGCTCAGCATTGATTCATCCTCCTCACATCAGCAGGGCAGTCATCCGGCCGCACCGCTCACGAGCGACGCTATCTACTGTAGCGTGTAGGACTCGGCCCGCACCGACACCCTGCCGGCGAGCAACCCGCCTGCCCTGATCCGAGATGTTTCGGCGCAGAGCGCCCTGAAGGATCGATACCATGATGCATGTATCGCGGAATGCGAGAGGGGGAGCTGCCATGTGCGTTCGGATAGTTATCGCCATTCTGTTTCTGTCGTTGGCTATCGGCCCGTCCCAAGCCGCCGAACCGACGGTCTGGGATCTGTGGCCCGGAACTCCGCCTGGCGATGATGGCGAGATCGGCCCGGAACACGACACCACTACGGCTGAAGGGCGCATGGTGGCTGGACGCCGCGTCATCCGCTTGACCAATGTGTCCAAGCCGCTGCTCTCGATCTATCGGCCAGCACGCGAGCTCGACACCGGAACAGCCGTAATCATCGCTCCCGGGGGCGGTCACAGAATCCTTGCCTACGACCTAGAGGGAACTGAGGTTGCCGCCTGGCTGAATTCGATCGGTGTGACGGGAATACTGCTCAAGTATCGCGTGCCCGGCCGCGACCCGAACAAGCGCTGGCTCGCGGCCGCACAGGACGGACAGCGAGCCGTCAGCGTGGTCAGAGGCAGGGCTGAAGAGATCGGAATTGACCCCGGCAAGATTGGGATCATCGGATTTTCTGCCGGCGGCACACCCGTGCGCTACTCGGCGCTGCTTCGCGAACGGTTATACGAGCCGGTGGACGAGTACGACAGCGTGCCCTTCCGACCGAACTTCGCAGCTCCGATTTACTCCGGCGGCGTGCCCGAAGGGGCGACTGTCGAAGAAGATTGCCCGCCGTTCTTCATGGTGATCGCACACGACGACCAAGACCGATCGATCGCTGTCGCCGAGCTGTATGTTGCCCTGAAGCAGGCAGGAGTCTCCGCAGAGTTGCACATCTACGAGAGCGGTGGCCATGGATACGGCTTGCGCCCGACCGAACTGCCAGTGACGCTCTGGCCGGAGCGGATGGAAGAGTGGATGCGCAGACTCCACTTCCTGACGCCGCGGGCTCCTGCTCGGTAGTAGCCGCTCGGTGACGCAAGCCCCCAGCCGGCAGCCCTTTCGCCATCTCGGCATTTAGATCGTCATTCCTGCGGAAATCGCCTGGCACGTCGACCAAAGCGGTTGTCGCCGGGCAGTCCGCGCTTGGCGCGGTCGGCATCGATGGCAGCAACCACGCGCCGCTCCGCTAGGACGAGTTGTGGGTCGCAGCAGTGCAATGTCTTGGTGCCTATAGAAGTCATGACATTATGAAATCACCGCCGCGCTGGATGACGGCACGCGATGCGCACAACAGTCACCATTGAAGACGCCCTCGCTAAGGAACTGAAGGGAATAGTCCGCCGGTCAGGCCGGTCGTTCAAGCAGGTCGTGAACGACGCCCTTCGCGCCGGCATCCGTAGCTTGCGCATTGCCAATGCTCCGAGGCTGTATCGTTTGATCCCGCAGTCGATGGGCGATGTCGATAGCCGTTTCAACCTCGAGAAGACACTGCTATTGGGAGATCGCCTTGAGGATGAGGAACTCGCACACAAGCGCATGCTCAGGAAATGATCTTGGTTGACGCAAGCCTGCTCATATCCGCCGTGAACAGGGACGCGATCCATCACAAAGCCTCACGCAAATGGCTCCAAGCGCCGCTTGGCGGCGACAATCAGGTCGGCCTGCCTCGGATCGGCATACTCGCGTTCTTATGAGTCACGACCCACCCGCGAATCTTTCTGGTTCCGCCTGTGGCAGCACTTGGCCTAAGAGCCTCCAGAAAGGCTGCCTCAACTAGCACGCCGGGGGCGCGGTCGAACTCCGTGCCGCACTTGCGCTCGAATCCGTAGAGCGCCGCTGTTGGGTGATTTCAGATTCGATTTACTAGACCAATCACCGTCAAGAATCGTCGGGCCTGAGCCACAACAGCTATCGAGCTGGCATATTCGCTCCGACCGACCTCAGATACTCGAGCAACAACTGCTCCAACTCGGCCGTCTTCTCGGGCATCTCAGCACTGAGATCGTTCCGCTCGCCCAGATCGCTGGACAGATCGAACAACTGCTTCCCCGCCGGCTGCCGAGGGCTCGCGTACTTGAGCAGGAGCTTGAAGTCGCCGAGTCGGATTGCGGACGCGGGAAAGGCGCGATGGAGCGGGCGGTGGAACACAAGGCCGCCGAAGCCCCGCTCGACTCGACCCTTTCCCTCGTTCTCAAGCACCCTTCGGAAACTACCGCCGTCGACCTCAGCAGGCAACGGCTCTTGTCCTCCCGCCAGGTCATACAGCGTGGGCAAGAGGTCGTACCCCGTGACGGGCACGTGTGACACGGAGTTTGGCTCGACACCCGGACCGGCCACTAGGAACGGCACCCGGACGCCGCCCTCGTAGAGCGTGTGCTTCGCGCCGTTCAACGGTCGGTTCGGCGCAGACAACGAGTCGGTCGCTCCAGGAATCGTACCCCGCCCACCGTTGTCGGCCATGAAGATCACATACGTGCTGTCGTCAATGCCGAGCCGCTCCAAAGCATCGAGCAGCCGTCCTATCGATTCATCCAGGTCAAAGAGCATGCCTGCAAAGGCATGCGTAACAGCACGGTCGGGAGTGCCCTTGGCTTCAAACATCTCGAGTGACTCTTGGCGGCTCTGCACTTGCAGGTGGGTGGCATAGTGGCTGATCTGGACGTAGAACGGATGCCTGCCCGTCTGGCTTTCGATGAAACTGACCGCCCGGTCCGTGATAGCGAAAGCAAGCTTGGGGTCATCCTTGACCACGCTGCGCCCGCGCTCTTCCATCGGAGTCGGCATGCCCCCGGTTCGATTGGTCGTCCAGCCGTCGCTCTGGTCAAAGCCGACCTCCTCGGGGCTGGCACCCATTTCAGAGCCGAACTTGCCAAAGTGGGCCGTGCGGTAACTGGGATCGGCCCGTCTGAGCGCCTCTGGGAGGGTCAGGCGCCCGCTCCAGTCGAACTCTGACTTGAATTCCGTGCCGCGCTGACGCGCCGGCGTCATGCCGCAAAATATGCTGCGCCGCGTGGGAGTGCATAACGGTGCCGGCGAGTAGCCGCTTGTGAACCGCATTCCACGTTGGGCCAAACGCGCCATGTTGGGCGTGGCGAGATACGACGAAGCAGCGTCGCGAACCTCTGGGTCCATAGCGAACGAGAGCTGGCTCCAGCCTTGGTCGTCGCTCAATATGAAGACGAAACTCGGCTTGTCCTGTCCCGGCGCCAACGCCACCGTCATGCTGGCGAACAGTGCGAATCGGGTGAGCTTCTTTGCGAATCGCTTGGTAGACATCGTGCTCGCGCCATCGTACCAACTGGCCCGTGGCTGGTTGGTCCCCACACTGCTGGGCGACGGCAATGTCATCCGCCGAACGCGGTAGAAAGCTGCTGATAGAAGGCGATTCCGGAAATGCCCAAGAAGAAGATGAAGCAAGCAACTTGGCTCACTTGCATGATCATCGGCGGGCGGAGCGGCTCGGGCAACAACTTGCGATTGACGTAGAGTGCGTGCAGCGCGGTCGCGCTCAATCCGAGGTTGCGCAACCCGCCGGTGACGATCGCGAGGAACAGCGGGTCTGGCGTGAGCCGCAAGGCGATCAAGCCCCACAAGAAGTACAGCCCCATGATCGTGTAGTAGATCAACTTCACTTGGTTGCCGCGCAAGTGGCGCACGTGCCTGCTGCCCGTCCAGATCACTTCCGTCCAGCGCCGCACGATGTTGTCAATGTCGGAGAGCTGGCCGGGCGATAGGACGATGAACCCGCACAGCAGTGTCAGAAACCAGAACACCTCGCCAGAGCTGTCAGCAATACCGCGAGCGGTCATCGCTGCCGCCGCGTGCCCTTCGACCTCGGTGCCGGCGATGTACTCGAGGGAGAGCATCGAAGGCAGCGCCATTCCGATCAGGCAGGCCCCAAACCATATGCCCAACTGGTCCCTGAGCAGGTGGCGCATCCATCCCTTCCAGCGCTTGAGTGACTCTTCGCTGATGGGGAAGACCTTGCCCACATGGGCGAGTTCTACCTTCTTGCCGCCGATCATGCTGGGAATCGCGCCGACCAGCGGCCCCATGCCCCAGCCCTTGTCCCTGGCGTAGTTCGAGAAGCTCGTGTTCGTGATTCCGCCCATGCCGGCAATTGCCGCGAACGCGGCCAGGGTCGGCCAGTCAATCTCTTGGTCCGGCATCGAGCCGACCCTGAGAAATCCGGTGAACACAGCCACCCACGTATCCCAGCTCACCAAGAACAGGCACACGAAGCCCAGGTAGCCGAGAACGAGGAAGATCTTGGTCACCATGACCTTCTCGACAGTGTTGTAGATCTTGCCGCCGAAGATTAGGGGCAGGAACGCAGCCGAGAACACGCCGTACGACACCCAGCGCAAGATGTCGGCATGCTCTTCGCCCGGCAGGTCGCCTAGAAAGGCCGCCACCAGCGGGACCGCCGCGTTGGATGCCAAGTAGGGCCAAATCCCTCCCAAGTCCAGCATCAGGTAGAAGAACACCCAGAACTTCGGGCCGGGGTTGGAGCGGAAGAATCCGACCAAGATCGGCTCGCCCGTGTAGAGCGTGTAGCGCATCATGCACAGGTTGTGGCTGACCTGCAGCAAGATGCTAATCGCGGCGATCCACATCAGCTGGCCGCCGTAGCGGGCCGTGACGATCGGGCCGAAGAGCCACTCGCCGCCGCCGATGGCGCTGCCAGCCAGCAAGAGGCCCGGGCCGATCAAGAGCCTCCACTGTCTCCACGTGAACTCGGGGGCCTTTGGAAGATCAGCGCTTTCCCAGCGCGGGAAGTGCTGCCCTGCCCTTGCGCGAACTTCCGCCGAGTCGTCAACGGGCATGGCGTGAATCATACCCCAACGCCGGGCGTTGATCTGATCAGCACATAGGCATCGAAGCGAGTCCGACGTTCGAGCCGACCGTGCGTCCGGCCTCGACGCTCTCGATGCGCACTCGGGTTAGCGCGCTAGGCTCAGCTTCTCCCGAGTTGAGGTGGATTTCGACGAAGTTCTCGCTCAGTGCCCGGGGAACGCCCTCACCCGCTGCCAGTGTCACGGCCGACACCGTGTTGCCCAATAGGCTCCGCCGGAACTCGAGGTTCTTGCGGTCGATCAGTTCCCGTAGAACGCGGCTGCGCACTCGCTTGACCGCCTTCGGGACTTGGGCGCTCATCGCCGCGGCCTCCGTGCCGTCGCGGGAGGAGTAGGAGAAGACATGAAGATACGTGAAAGGCATGCGGTCGACGAATTCCCGCGTATGCTCGAACTCCTCGTCGGTCTCGCCGGGAAAGCCCACCATCACATCCGCGCCGATGGCCGCGAGTGGCATCCGGCGCCGGACCAAGGCGAGACGGCTCTCGTAGTGACGCACCCGGTATCTCCTCCGCATGCGGCGCAGCACGGCGTCCGATCCGGACTGCAGCGGGACATGGACATGCTTCGCAATCCTTTCGGAGGTAGCCATCAACTCGATCAAGTCCTCGCTCCAGTCCATGGGCTCGACCGAGCTGAGGCGGACGCGGCGGACAGAGGTCTCGGCGAGAATCTCTCGCAACAGCCTGACAAGCCTTGGCCGGCCGTCGAGATCGCGCCCCCAACGGCCAAGGTTGATGCCTGTCAGCACGATTTCGGGGAATCGGTCCTCAAGTGCTCGAATCTCACGAATCACGGCCTCGGCGGTCGCGCTGCGACTCCGGCCGCGCACCGAGGGGATCACGCAGAAGGCGCAACGGTTGCTGCAGCCGTCCTGAACCTTGACGTTCGGCCTGCTCCTGCCCAGCGGATCGCCGACCGGCATGCTGGGCACGGTGCGCAGATTGGCAACGTCTCCCACCAATGTCGCTCCCGCGACGATCTCGCCGTGGTACGCGTGATTCTGCGGTAGCGCGCCATCAATCTGCACGAGCCGTGGCGCGATCAACTCGCCGATCTCGTGCTTGTGGGAATTGCCGACCACCCACTTCACGCCCTGGAGGGCCGACACCTCCTGCGGCGAGCGCTGCGCGTAGCAGCCTGTCACCAAGACCTCCGCGCCCGGATTCTCGCGATGAATGCGGCGGATTGTCTGGCGCGCGTCGCGATCAGCTTCCGCAGTGACCGTGCAGGTGTTGAGCACCACCACGTCCGCCGCGGCGGGGTCCTCGGTCCTGTGCAGTCCGCGGGCCGCTAGGTCAGCCGCAATCCCGGCCCCGTCGGCCTGTGTCGCGCGGCATCCGAAGTTCTTGATGTTGAACAGCCTAGACACGCTAACTCCATTTAAGCACCGCTCGGATTCGCCCGCGCCAGCCCGTGCTGCTCGATCGTATAGGTGTAGATGTTGTCGAGATCGTCCGCCACTTTCTGAGACAGCCAATAGCTAGCCATCTCGTCGCAGACGGGCCTCGACCTCTTGCATGATCGCAGCAACCGTCTTGTCGCTCGGGCCGCTCTCGAGACCCTCCTGAATTGGCACCCTGAGCGTCTCGGCCTCGGCATGCCTCTGCCGGTCGCGGCGAATCAAGTCCTGGATGTACTCGCTCTCGCTCGTGTAGTGGCCAGCGGAGATCTGCGCCTTGATCCACCGGTCCTGCAGAGCTGTCAGAGTGATAGTCCTACGAATCGCTCCCATATCGGATCTAACGCGCTAAATCGCACCGTGCAACATACTATAGGTGCACTTCAGCACGTGTCGGGAATGGCGTCTCTGACACGAAGCGAGCAGGCTGCCTCCACGAGGCCTTCGGCATGGCACAGCAATCTCGGCACTGGTGGCTTCAGGCGCAGCGCGACTTGGAGACCGCTGCCGAGAACCAAGCTAACAGCCGTCACGAGTGGGCTTGCTTCATCTCCCACCAAGCCGCCGAGAGGGCCGTCAAGGTCCTCCACCTGGCGTACGGACAGGAAGCTTGGGGGCATGTTGTGGCCCGCCTCCTGTGCGACCTGCCAACGCCCGCGCCGGCAGAACTCGTCGCCCGTGGTCGGGTCCTTGACAACTTCTACGTGCCGACCCGGTATCCGCATGGGCACCCCGAGGGCGCTCCCTTCGAACACTACGGCCCAATTCAGAGCGAGCTAGCACTGCGCCATGCCCGTGACATCCTCAACTTCGTCGATCAAGCACTGGCCCAGCGCTGAAGTCGTTCTCAGCGCCGCGAATGCATGGGCCAGAGAGGCAGCCGAACAACGTCAGGACCTGATTGCGCTTGGCTACTTCGGATCTTACGCCCGAGGCGAAGCAGGCTTCGGGAGCGACCTAGACCTGATCGCAGTCGTCGGGACCGACGATCGACCGGCCATGGAACGGAGCCGTGACTGGCACACAGAGGCGCTACCAGTTCCTGCGGACCTCCTCGTCTTTACCGTGAGGGAGTGGCAGCAGCTCGAGGCGGAAGGTGGCCGTTTTGTGCGAACGCTCCGGGCCGAGGCCCAGTGGCTGGTAAAGCGTGAGACGTCGCAGGTGCGCTAGCTCGGCAGCCGGACGCGAGCCCACTTCTTTCCCAGCTTCAGCACCAACTCCGACGCCCCTTCCGGCACCTCGTAGCTCATATCGCGGTGTTTGGTGCCATTGACGCTAACGGCATCTTCCCTGAGCTTCCGATTCGCTTCCGCCCCAGAGCTAGCTAGGCCTGTTGCTCGCAAGAGCTTGTCGAGCCGGATCACGCTGGCGCCGCGCATCTCCTCGGGAAGGTCTAACTCCGGCATGCTGTCCGGGACCTGCTTGTTCTGCACAACCCGGCGGAAGGCATCGCCTCCTTTGGCGGCTCCTTCCCGTCCGTGGAAATCAGTGACGATGCGTGCAGCAAGGTCGTGCTTGAGGTCCATTGGGTGTAGCGAGCCGTCGGAGGCGCCCTGCTTGAGCTTCTCGATCTCTGCCAACGACAGGTCGGTCAGCAATTCGTAGTAACGGAACATCAGCTCGTCCGAAGCCTGCATGACCTTGCGGTACATGACCTTGGGCGGCTCGTTGACGCCGATGTAGTTACCCAGAGACTTCGACATCTTCTGTGTCCCGTCCAGCCCTTCGAGGATCGGCACCGTGGCCACGATCTGACGGGGCTGGCCGTGGCTGGCCTGGAACTCCCGTCCCAACAGAAGGTTGAATTTCTGGTCCGTTCCGCCGAGTTCCACGTCAGCCTTCAGCGCTACGGAGTCCTGAGCCTGCGTCAGCGGATATAGGAATTCGTGCAGACTGATCGGCTTGCCTTGCCTGTAGCGTTGCGTGAAGTCCTCGCGCTCAAGCAACTGAGCAATGGTTGCTTGGGAGCACAGCTCGATCATGCCTAGCGTTCCCAGTTCGAGCAGCCATTCGCTGTTAAAGCGGATCTCTGTTCTATCCGGATCCAAGATCTTGAACACCTGCTTCTTGTAGGTCTCGGCGTTTTCGAGGATCTGCTCGCGGGTCATGGGCGGGCGCGTTGTGTTCCGTCCGCTGGGATCGCCGATGAGCCCTGTCACATCGCCGATCAGGAACACCGCGGTGTGCCCTAAGTCTTGGAAGTGCTTCATCTTCCGTAACAGCACCGTGTGACCCAGATGAAGGTCCGGAGCCGTGGGGTCAAATCCAGCCTTGACGCGCAGCGGACGTCCCCGCTGAGCGCACTCGTCCAGACGGGAACGCAGCTCGCTCTCGGAGATGATCTCGGCGCAACCCTTGCGCAAGTATTCGAGCTGCTCGTCGATCGTCATCGCGTGCGCACGACCCGTCGGCCGTCGATCCGGTAGTTTCCGCTCAGCACCAAGCGAATCGCTTCCGTATAGGCCACGTGCTCCTGCTCCAAGATCCGGGCCGCGAGCGACTCCTCGGTGTCGGAGTCCAAGACGGACACGGACTTTTGGATCAGAATCGGCCCCGCATCGAGGCGCTCGTCCACGAAATGCACCGTGCAGCCGGTGTGCTTCACGCCGTGCTCGAGTGCCTGCGCTTGGGCCTCCAAGCCGGGGAACGAGGGCAACAGGGATGGGTGGATGTTGAGGATGCGCTGCGGAAACTCCTCGACGAAGTAGGCGCTTAGCAGCCGCATGAAGCCGGCCAGGCACACCAAGTCGACCTGCGCCTTGCGCAATTCCGCCACCACCAGACGGTCGTAGGCTTCCCGCTCCATCGCCTTGGACGGAATGCAGACAGCCTGCAGTCCGCGCTGCCGGGCGCGTTCCAGGCCCTTGGCCCGTGGACTGTTGCTGATGACGATCGCGATCTCGGCCTCCAGCCTGCCGGCCTCGATGCTGTCGGCGATGGCTTCGAAGTTCGAGCCCCGACCGGAAAGGAGAATGCCCAGCCGACTCATGATTCGTACACGACTCCATCCGTGCCGGGCTCCACTGCGCCGATGTGGAAGGCCGCTTCCCCGCTCCGCCCCAACAGCTCGACCGCCTCCGCTGCCTGTCCGTGCGGGACACTGGCAATCAAGCCCAAGCCCATGTTGAAGACACGCCGCATCTCATCGGCTGGGATGCCGCCCAAGCGCTGCAGCGTCTCAAATACCACCAGAACAGGCCAGCTGCCTAGGCGGATTCGCGCCTGCAGACCCGCCGGAAGCATCCGGGGCGTGTTTTCCGTGATGCCTCCTCCGGTGATTTGGGCCGCTGCTTCGAGCAGTCCTGCATCGGCCAGGCTGCGCAGCGGCTTGAGATAGCTGCGGTGCACCTTGAGCAGTTCGTCCCCGACTGTCGCGCCAAGGCCCTCCACGTCTTGATCCGCCGTATAGCCGGCGCGCTCGAAGAACACCTTGCGGGCCAGCGAGTAGCCGTTGGTATGCAGTCCGGTTGACGGCAGGCCGACGAGGTCGCTGCCCGCCGCAACTCGCGAACCGAGCAGCAGATCCTCGCGCTCGGCCGCACCCACTATAAATCCGGCCAGGTCGTATTCTCCGGCGTTGTACAGCCCCGGCATTTCAGCGGTCTCGCCGCCAATCAGAGCTACCCCGTTCTGCTGGCAAGCGAGGCTGATGCCGCCGACGACTTGCTCGGCAACATCCGGGTCAAGCCGGCCAACGGAGAAGTAGTCAAGGAAGAATAAAGGCGTCGCGCCCTGGACCGCGATGTCGTTGACGCAGTGATTGACGAGGCACTGGCCGACGGTATCGTGGCGGCCTGTCGCGAAGGCGACCTTGAGCTTCGTACCGACGCCATCCGCCGAGCTGATCAGCACCGGATCGCGCAGTTGCCGGCCCCGCAACGAGTAGGCCGCGCCGAACGCCCCGACGCCCGCCAGGACGTTCTGGTCGAAGGTCCGCTGGGCCAACCGGCGAATCCGATCAGTGGCACTGTCCGCTGCGTCGATGTCCACGCCAGCATCGACGTAGGTCAGGGACTGGTCCAGCATCGCTTCACGCTCATTATCGCAAGTGGCCGATACCGCCCGGAATCGGGCCTCTTACATCCGCACCTCTGGGCCCGGAAGCGATTCTGCGCGGACAATTTACGCCGCCAACGCCCAGCCCTCGCCACGATGTTGGGGTGATGGACTAATCTAAGCATAAGAGTGACCGGCGCGCGCTACCAGATCAGTCTGGCCAAGGCCGCCGCCTCGGCGTTGGCCTGCCTTGCGCTGACCGCATTGCCAGCTCAGGCTCACCAAGGCGACATCACGGTCGTGTCGGCCGCAAGCCTAGACGCCTCAGCTCCGGTGGCGCCACTCTCCATCGCCCACCTGCGTGGGGAGTTCGCCGAGCGCACGACCAAGGCCCCGGATGGCGTTCCCCAGCCCGAACTGGCTTCGTACACGGCAGTGATCGAGGACCCGGACGGCGTCGAGCACGCTGCGGGCATTATTGCCGTGGAGCCGCAGCGCCTGGTGATCTTGGTCCCGGATCTCCCCGGCGGCACGGCGCACCTGTCTGTCAAACGCCACGGCTTGGAGGTCTTGGACGGCGAGTTCACAGTGCGCTCGGTCAGCCCCGGCCTATTCTCGGCGGCTGGTAGCGGCGGCGGGCTGGCGGATGCCCGCGCGATGCGCGTGAGCACGCTTGACGGGGCGGTGACGACCGAAGAGGTCGTTTTCTTCAACCCGAATCGCGGTGCCTACGAACCAATCCCGCTGAATCCCGCGGCCGAGGGTAGCCAACTGTACTTGATTCTGCGCGGCACCGGCATCCGCAACGCCGCGGCGCTGGCCGCTTCGGTCGGCGGCATCAGCGTGCCCGCGAGCTTTCACACCGTCGAGCAGCCGTCCCAAGGGGTGGACGAAGTCGTGCTCGGCCCCCTGCCCCTCGGCCTGGCCCAGCGACAGGTGGTCGATATCGACCTATCCGCTGACGGGATCGGAGCCAACATCGTTCAGGTCGCGTTCTCTCCGTCCAGCGGCGAATCTGTCACGTTCAGCAACCAGATCGTGCGACTGTTCCAAGGCGAGTGCCAGACCTGCCACCGTCCCGGCCAGGTCGCGCCGTTTTCCCTGCTCGACTACGAGTCGGCCCACCTGTGGGCGAACTCGATCAAGGGCGCCGTGGAATCCGGCTACATGCCGCCCTGGAAGCCGGTCGCGGGCCACGGCGAGTTCACCGGCGAACGCCGCTTGACCGCGGACGAGATCAACCTGATCGCCCGTTGGGTCGATGCGGGGGCCCCCGAAGGCGATCCGGAAGACTTGCCGGAACCTCTGGTCTTCAATCCCGACTGGACTCTGGGCGAGCCCGATTTCGTAATCGAGACCCCGGCTTTCGCCCCGGACCCGAACGGCGACGACGAGTACCGCTGCTTCAGCGTCCCGATCCCGCCCGAGATCACGGAGTTGCGCAACATCACCGGCATCGAGATCCAGCCGGGAAATCCGAAGATCGTGCATCACCTGATCCTGTACGGCGACCCCCAAGGTGAATCCGTGCGACTAGAGGCGGCTGCTACCGATGGCAGGCCGGGTTACGAGTGCTTCGGCAGCGCCGGAATCCCGACCAGCGGCTTCAACTTCGCTGCAGACTCCTATCTAGTGGGCGGCTGGGCTCCCGGCGCGAGCCCGGTGGTGACGCCCGAGGGCTCAGGCTTCCTAGTTCGGCCGCAGTCGTACCTCGCGGTGCAACTGCACTACCACCCTGACGGGACCGAGCAATCTGACAGCACTCGCATAGGCCTGCACTTCTCCGAAGGTCCGACCGAGGACAACCTGCTGGTTCTGGCGGCGATCAACACGCGCTTCCTCATTCCGGCGGGAGCGGAGCGCCACGAAGTCACGGCCAGCTTCAGCCTGGAGAGCGTGATTGGAAACATCGACAACCCTATCGTGCGGGCATTCCTGAATTCCAGCGGCATCTTCCCGGCAGACATCATTTCTGTGGTCCCTCACATGCACCTGCTCGGCAAGGAGATCCGCATGGAAAAGGTCTCCCCGTCGGGCGAGCGCACCCCGATGGTTTACATCGATGACTGGGACTTCGATTGGCAAGACTTCTACCACTACGTCGAGCCGGTTCAGTTCTATGCCGACGACCGCTTGGAAGTCGTCGCCATCTACGACAATTCGGAAGCCAACCCTTGGAATCCGAACAGCCCGCCCGTTCCGGTGGGCTGGGGGGAGCGGACCACCGACGAGATGTGTCTAGTGTTCGCCGTCTTCAGGGTTCAGAGCCTGTGCAGCCTCGGCCTATGCGCGCAGTGACCGGCCCGCCAACCGGGCCCGCCACGCGCCAGTTGTCCCGGTGACTGCCGGCGGCTTGTCTTCGATAGCGATAAGATGATGGGCGCTTAGCGATGCCAGAAACCCTGCAATTCGAAATGCGCGGGCGCGTTGCCCTGCTCACGTTCGACCGCCCAGAGCGAAACAACGCGCTCACTCCCGCAATGCGCGACCACTACTTCGATCGCTTGGACCAGTGCCGGGACGACCCCGCGGTCCGAGCGGTTGTGCTCACCGGCGCCGGCAAGTCCTTCAGCGTGGGCGCAGATGTCCAGTCACTGAAGTCGTCAGGCCAGCACACCATCGACCGCATCCGGCAGCCCGGGCGGCCGGTGCACTACTCCCTCTCGTTTCCCAAGCCCCTCATTGCTGCCATCAACGGTGCCTGCGCGGGCGTGTCGCTGGTGCATGCCCTTTGCTGCGACATCCGGTTCGCCGCCGCAGGCGCGAAGCTCACGACCGCCTTCGCGCGCCGCGGCCTAATCGCCGAGTACGGCATCTCTTGGCTGCTGCCGCGCTTGGTCGGCCAATCGAAGGCCTTAGACCTGTTGCTCTCGGCGCGGGTGGTGCTGGCCGAAGAGGCCGAGCGCATCGGCCTGGTGAACGCCACGTTCCCGCGGGACGATCTCTTGGATGCAGCTCTGGCGTACGCCGGCGATCTGGCCGAAAACTGCTCCCCGGCGTCCTTGGCCGCGATCAAGCGCCAAGTCTACGGTGACTACACGAGAAGCTTGGATGAGGCAAGCGCGCTCGCCTTGGAAGAAATGGTCGGTTCGTTTCGGAGACCGGACGTGAAGGAGGGCGCCGCAAGCTTCATCGAGCGACGTAAGCCGGAGTTTCCGCCCTATCCTCCCCCGTCATCCGAGGCTTCCTGAGGGCATGCGCTTGCGCTAGGCCTCGACCGCTGCGCGGATAGCCAAGACCTGTCCGGCCGGAGCCGCCATGAGTAGCTCTTCAGAACAAATGCGCCGCGAGCGCGAAGAGGCCATAGCGAGGACCTTCGACGCGTGGGTGCGCGATGGCACGGCCACAGGCATGGAGCGGCGGCACAAGAGGCTTGCCCAGCGCATGCTGGAGCGGCTCGAGCTGCAGCCGAACTCCCGTGTGGTCGATCTCGGTTGCGGTGACGGGTGGACCGTTCGGTTGGTCGCCGGGAATCTGACGGCGGGCGCTGTCTTCGGCCTGGACGTCTCGAAAGAAATGGTCTTGTTGGCCAGGCAACTCAGCGCGGACTTGGACAATGTCCTCTTCGCGCCGGGAGCGGCTGAGGAAATCCCATGGGCCGAGGACTACTTCACTCATGTTCTGAGCATTGAGTCGGCATATTACTGGCCTGAGCCGACTTTGGCCGCCAAGGAGATCTTTCGGGTGACAGCCTATGGGGGCTCTTTCCACATTCTGATCAACTACTACGAAGAAAATCCGCATTCGGCGGGCTGGGATCGCGAGACCGGGCTTCCGCTGCACCGGCTCGGTGCCGAGCAGTGGGCTCGGCTGTTCCGGGACGTGGGGTTCGAAGAAGTCGCCACGGATCAGATTCCGGACGACTCCCCGATCTCGTCGGGCAAGCCTCCGGACGAGCTGGCGCGGCGCCAAGGCCTGCAAGCTGTCGGTGCGCTGTATGTGACAGGCCGCAAGCCCGCCCTACCCGAATCAGCGAGAGCGCACCCGTCCAAGGCCGCAAATCCGTTTCAGATCCTGCGCTAGGCCGGCAAGACCTTGCAGTGCGGCTGAATCGCTACGCTAAATTAGAGCTGTGCTCAGATGGGCGACCGTTCTAGCCACTGCCTGCCTCGCGGGCTGCGGCGGGCCTGACTCCGGCTCGGAATTTGCTGACGTGGACTACCGCGCAAAGTTGGAAGACTACGTCACGGTCAAGTTGGCGGCGGATCTGAGCGGCCTGTCGGATTCCCAGCGCGAGATGCTGCCCCTGCTCGTTCAGGCCGCTCAAGTGATGGACGGACTGTTCTGGCAACAGGCATACGGCGACCGCGACGCGCTGCTCGAAGGTATCGAAGATCCCGACGCCCGCAGGTTCGCAGAGATCAACTACGGCCCGTGGGACCGCCTCGACAACAACAGCCCCTTCTTGCCAGGCGTGGGACCGAAGCCCCCCGGGGCGAACTACTATCCATCGGACATCACCGCCGAGGAACTCGACGCGGCGGCAGCGGACGATCCGCGCCTGCGAAGCCAGTACACGCTCGTGCGGCGCAATGCCGCCGGCGAACTTTCGGCGATCCCGTACAACGTGGCATTCCGCGAGGAGCTGGCCAGCGTCGCGAAACTGCTGCGGCAAGCAGCGAGCCTGGCTGAGGATGGCGGATTCCGGCGCTACCTCCAGATCCGCGCGGACGCTCTCGAATCCAACGACTACCAGCCCAGCGACTTCGCGTGGATGGAGATGCGGGACAACGCCATCGACCTGGTCATCGGACCGATCGAGTCCTACGAAGACGGCCTCATCGGGACCAAGACCGCCTTCGAGGCCTACGTGCTCATCAAGGACAAGCAATGGAGCGACCGGCTGGTGAAGTATTCCACGATGCTCCCCGCGCTGCAGGACGGCCTGCCCGTCCCGCCGGAATACAAGGCCGAGGAGCCCGGCGGAGACTCCCAACTCAACGCCTACGACGTCCTCTACTATGCCGGGGACTGCAATGCGGGGGCCAAGACCATCGCCATCAACCTGCCCAACGACGAACAGGTGCAGCTGGAAAAGGGCTCGCGCAGGCTGCAGCTCAAGAACGCGATGCGGGCGAAGTTCGACAACATCTTGCTCCCCATCGCGGACATACTGATTGACGAGCGGCAGCGTGGCGACATCGACTTCGATGCGTTCTTCTCGAACACGATGTTTCACGAAGTCGCCCACGGCCTCGGGATCAAGAACACCTTGGACGGTCGCGGAACGGTTCGCGAAGCTCTCAAGGACGCCTCCTCTGCGCTGGAGGAAGCCAAGGCCGACATCCTCGGCCTGCACCTGATCGGCAAGCTCACCGATGCCGGGGAATTCCCGAAAGAGGAGCTGGCCGGCAACTACACGACCTTCCTCGCTGGCATATTCCGCTCTGTCCGCTTCGGCGCCTCGAGTGCTCACGGCCGCGCGAACTCGATCGCCTTCAACTACTTCCAGCGTTCGCAAGCGTTCTCTCGCGACAGTGCCAGCGGAACCTACCGTATCGACGCGGAAAAAATGCGGTCGGCGGTGGACTCTCTTTCTGGCAAGATTCTCCGGCTGCAGGGCGATGGCGACTACGATGGCGCGAAGGCGCTGCTAGCGGACATCGGTGCCCTCGGCGAGGAGGTCAATTCGGATCTCGCCCGACTCGAAGAGGCGGGAATCCCGGTCGACATCGTGTTCGAGCAAGGCCTGGAGCAAGACTGACGGCCCCCGAGTCGCCCCGGCGATGCGCCGGTCGCATCGGCAGATCCCTCCGGTTGAATCCTCTGAATGCCCGCTGATCGCCCCACCCCGCGCCACTGGACCCTGGGCAACAGCTACGTAGCCGCCGCAGCGTACCTTTTCACGACGCTGCTGATGACATTTCCCTTGGCCCTGTCATGGCGCACTGCCCTGCCCGCGGGAGACGGCGACATCTGGCAGAACTACTGGAATCTCTGGTGGTGGAAGCAATGCCTGCTGGAAGGCATGAACCCGTTTCACACGTCATACCTGTTCTTCCCCAACGGGACAGACTTGGTCTTCCACACGCACTCTCCGTTCAACCAAGTCTTGTCGATGCCGGTCAACCTGCTGTTCGGGGAGGCCGCGGCCTACAACTTCTGTGTCGTGTTCAGCCTGACCGTTGCCGGCTTCGCAACCTACCTGCTGGTCCGGGAAATCACCTCCGACGCAAGCGCCGCTTTCTTGGCCGGGCTGGTCTTCGCCTACTTTCCGAACCTCGTGGAGCAGACCCAGGAGCACCTCAATCTGTTCACGATCCAGTTCATTCCCTTGGCGTTGTTCTACCTGCTGCGCTGGGGCCGCTCGCTGCGCACCATCGACGCGCTGGCGTTCGGAGCGTGCTTCGCTCTGAACGCGCTTTGCGGCTGGCACCTCGGACTGAAACTGGCCATGATCGTGACACCGGCCGTCGTTTGGATCGGCTGGCGGAGTCGCCAGAGATGGAGAGAGTACTTGTTCGGACTTGCCGCGGCCGCTGCCTTGGCGATCTTTATCGTGCTGCCTGCCCTGACGCCCGTAGTCGCATCCATGGCAGCGGGGGCCGACTATTTCACGAAGCCCCCTGTTCCGCGCGGGATCGACGCAAGCTACCTGTTCAGACCCTCCTACGCCAATCCTCTGTTCGGCCCGTTGGTCGAAGACAGCTACGTTACCAGGGGTTATCAGGCGGCGGGATTTGTGTGCTACCTGGGGCTCGTGCCCATGGTCTTGGCAGCCATCGGAGTCTGGCGAGCGCCGCGCCTCGCGCTGGGTTGGCTGACGCTATTCGCGTTCGGGGTGATTCTCGCCGTCGGGGTCGACCCGCTCTGGAACGGCGCTCGTCTCGAAGCAGACTATCTGCCGTTAGCCTGGCTTCGTGGGATTCCGCTGCTGGAGAACCTCCGCGTAGCCAACCGCTTCATGCTGGTGGCGGGCCTTGGCCTGGCGGTGTTGGTCGGCATTGGCTGGCAACAACTCGGCCAGAAGCGGCGCTGGGCTCTGCCATTGGCGGCGGTCCTAGTCCTAGCCGAGTACAGCTGGTTGCCCTACCCCACCCGTCAGGTCGACCGCTCACCGCTGTTGCAGCAGGTGGCCGCTCGGCCGGGCGCGGTGCTGGACATCCCGTTTCATCAGAGAAGCCGCACTGTTCACAACATGGTGGCGCAGACGATTCACGAAAGGCCCATCTCGGGCGGCTACCTTTCGACCTATCCGCCCGCCACGTTGGACGGTATCGCCACCGAGCCAGCCCTGAGCGCCTTGGCAGGGGACCCCAGCGCGGAGACTCCGGTCGACGTTGAGCGACTTCGGGAACTCGGCTTCCGCACTCTCATCATCCACAAGTACCGCCTGCAGAGTCTCCGCGAGCGACTCCGCGAGACATCCGACCCCACCGACACCCTCGAGTGGAAGCGAATCCTGCGCCTCGGAGGGGTCCCCGACGCGACCGTGGAAGCGCTCAGGCAGCAACTCGACAGCGCGCTGGGCGGCGCGGCGCTCGAGGACGAAGACTTAGCTATCTACTTCCTTTGAGCGAGATGAGCCTGTCCCAAGCCCGTTTTCTCCGGCCGCTGCCGCACCGCAGCTGACGAGTCCGCGACTTGGACCGAATCCCCCTTGAAAGCAGTAGCTTTCGTGATATCTCTGTTGATCTCAGCGATATAGACAATCGGGCCTGAATCTCTACTGGGTGCAAGCCCGGCTGATTCCGACCAGATCAAGCGCCTTGCATTGCGATTCTGTCGGGTGTCTAAGCATCTCGAACGCTTCCCCGCCGGAGCTCGCAGATTCTCGTCGCCGGTGGTAGCCGGCCGCCCTTCGTACGCTCAATCGTGACGGCCCTCGGTAGTCATCACCAAGGTCGGCAGGATAAAGAGAATGAACACACCCGACAGCACCACGCCGCCGATCATGCTGACTACGAACGGCACGAGGAATACCAGGTCGTCGCTGCGTTCGTAGAGCAAGGGAGACAAACCGACTACAGTCGTAGCGCTCGTCAGGAAGACGGCGCGGAAACGGTCGCGGGTCGCCGTCGACGCGGCAGCGATAGCGGGCATCATCGGATACTGCCGGCGAATCGTGTTGTACCGGTCCAGCAGCACCAAGGCATCGTTGACCACGACCCCGAACACCGCGATTATGCCGAACAGCGACATCGCCGTCAGGTCCCATCCAAGCAGCCAGTGCCCCAGAATCGCGCCCGCGAAGGATATCGGGAAGCCCGCAACCGCAACCAGGGGCTTCCAATAGCTGCGCAGGAAGGCCGCCATCAACGCGTACATCGCGACCAGCACGACGGGCACCAGCAAGCCCATCGTCTGCACCATCGCCCGCTCGTCCCGAACACCGCCGTCGATCTCGACCTCCAGCCCGGGAAACCTGTCCAGCAGTCCGGGAAGGAACTCCCGGTCGACTATCCGTCGCGCTTGAATGGGAGTGATGACCGCCGCGTCCGCCCGTGCGCTCACCAAGCCCGCACGCTCGCCGTCGATGCGAGTCAAGGTCGCCAGTTCGCGCTGCTCGGTCAGCGTCGCCACCGTCGACAGTGGCACCTCGCCGCCGCCCGCGCGGCGGACGCGCTGAGTGGCCAGTTCCTGCAGGTTCCGCCGTCGCTCGCGCGGATACCGCACCATGACCTTGACTTCCTCATGGCCGCGCTGGATCCGCTGCGCTTCCACGCCGTGAAAACTGGCGCGCAGCTGCATGCCGATCGCAGCCGGCGTCAGTCCCGCTGCCACCCCGGCCGGTGTCAGTTCAACCTGCAAGTGCCGCTTGCCCGCGGCGAGGCTGTCGGAGATCTGGAAGACGCCGGGTATCGTCGCCAGAAGCGCCGTCATCTCGGAAGCGGCCTCCGACAGGACCTCCGGGTCGTCGTGCTGCAAGGCGTAGGCGACGGTTGGCCGGACTTGTATGCGAGTGGTTTGGAACTCGATCTTCTCCACGTGCGAAACATCGCCGACTTGCTCGCGCCATGCCCGTTCGATTTCGGCAGGAGACGCGACGCGGGCCGGCCGGTCGTTGAGGTGGGCTCTAACTGCGGCCAAGTGGCTGCCGCTGAGATCGTGTTCGGTAACTCGAGAGGACATGAAGTTGCCGACGAGGATGCTGACCCCGCTGACCGACTCCCCGGGCAGTTGCTCGTTTATCGCGTAGGCGGCATCGGCGATTTCCTCCGCAGTGGCCAAAGTGGTCGCGAACGGCGTACCGAACGGCAACTGCAGCTCCACTTGCACGTTGTCCCAAGCGTTCATCTGTTCGTCCAGCAAGATGATGCGAACCGCCTCGGTCCGCAGGAGCACGATCGAGAACAGCACCAACGCGGCGCCTAAACCCAGGCTCAGGCGGATGTTCCGGACGGACCACGACACGGCGGGCATCACGGTTCGCTCCCGGACCTCGTCGATCCAGACGCCCACGCGGGCCTGTAGCGCGCTCAGCGGCCAATGGCTCCAGCGCCCCTCGTGGGACAGATGGGCCGGAAGGATGAGGAATGCCTCCATCAGTGAAACGGCCAGCACGAAAAACGCGACGTACGGAAAGGCATTCACCAGTTGATAGCCAGCCGGCGTGACGAAGAGGAACGGCAGGAACGCGAGGATGGTCGTGCAGGCGCCGATCGTGATCGGACTCGCCACCGCCTTGACGCCGGCCACCGCCGCCTCCAGGCCGCCCTTGCCGCTCTCGCGTTCCGCGGCGATGCTCTCCCCCACCACCAAGGCATCGTCCACAACGAGGCCGATCATCAGGAAGAAAGCAATCATCGTGCCTAGGTTCAACGTCAGGCTTGCGGGCTCGAAGAAGATCAGGGTGGCGATGAAGGAAAACGGAATACCGAGGGTTATCCACAGCGCGGCGCGAAGGTCGAACACCAACACGAGCAGCACGAGGACCAGCACCGCGCCGATCACTCCATTCCGCAGAATCCCCGACAGCCTAGCGAGGGCCGGCGCTGCTGTGTCATTCCAGACCGTGACCGTCACGCCTTCGAACGGCTCGTAAGCCGCCAGCCAGCTTCGGATGTCGTCAGCCATGTGGACCACAGACTGTCGTTCCATGGCTTCTACGCGAACCAGCACCGCGGGCGTGTCATTGACTCGAGAGACCACATCTTGGTCCACAAAGGCGTCGCGGATTGTCGCCACATCGCCGAGCGTGACGATGCTGCCGTCGAGCCGAGTCAGCAGCGGAATGCTCTTGAACTCGTCACCCATGCTGCGCTTGCCAACCGTGTGCAGCACCACGCCGCCAGCTTCCGTGCGCAGCTCGCCGAACGTGAGGTTCATGGAGACCCCCCGGACCGTGTTGGCCACCTGGGCGATGGAAAGGTCGTTGCGGCGCAGCGCCTCTTTGCTGAGTTCGATCGAGATCTCCCGGTCACGCGTGCCACGAAGCCTCACTTGGGAGATTGACGGCAACTCCAGCAATTCGCTGCGCACTTGCTCGGCCGCGCGCCTCAGTCTGTCCTCGCCAACCATTGGGGAGGACACCGCCAGGGTCATGACTTGGGTTTCCAGGCGATGAAGCTTCACCGCCGGCCGCTCCGCGTTCAGAGGGGGAAAGTTCTCGATGCTGTCCACGGCATTCTGGACATCTCGCAGGACCGTCCCAGAATCCGCAAAGGTGGCCACCTCGACATCGATGCGGCCGAGATCCTCGGTTGCCGTGGCCACCACCCGCTCGACACCCGGTAGGCCGATCACGCTCTCTTCGACGCGGCGGTTGATGTCCTGCTCCACCTCTTGGGCAGAGAAGCCCGGCGCACCCACGGTCACGCGAATCGCTCGCAGATCGATGTCCGGATAGTTCTGCACGGCGAGCTGCAGTCCGGTAGCTATCCCGCCGACGACGCCGACCAGCATTAACAGGTTGGCGGCGACGGGATTTCCCGCAAAGTAGGCGATCAGCCCCTTCTTCGGGGCCTGTTCTGACCGCGCCGAGTCTTGGGATTCGGTGGTGCCCATGAAAGCGCTCCCCCTAGTCCTTCACCGCGACGGACAAGCCGTCGCGGGCTCCGGGCACTGTGCCGGAGACCACGCCCGCGCCCGCATCGAATGCCCGGACCACCCAGCCTTCGGCAGTCCTTCCGAGAGTTTCCGGCTCGAACGACCTCAGCGCGCCTCCCCTCACAACCCAGACCCTGCCGCGTTCTTGCAGGACCGATTCCGGAAGCACGTAAACGTCCCGGTAGCTGGGTCCCTCGATGGCGACCTCGACGAACGCCCCCGGCACCGGCAGGGAGCTTGCGCGCGCGCTTGCAGAGAACTTCAGGAAGATTGTCGCCAGCCGCGTCCCGGGCGCGACCACCGACGAGACCCGCGCAACTCTCGCTCTCCAAGACCCCATCTCTCCGGAAACCCGGGCGCTCCGACCGACCACCGGGGCCAAGTAGTCTAGGTCCCGGGGCTCGATCGGCACATTCACCTGCAGTGCCGCGGGCCTGTACACAGCCCCCAGGGCTGTCCGTCCGACCAGATTGACCGGGCCGACCAGCTCGCCCACCTCGACGTCCGAGGTCATCACGCGGCCGTCGTACGGCAAGGAGATGTCCGTGTCCTTAAGCCGCAGCTCCGCTAGCTTGAGCACGGCTCGCGCCTTCTCTAGTTCCGCCTCCGCTTCAGCGATCTTGGGCAGGCGGCGCACCCACTCCGACGCCTCGACGCCGGGATTCTCGAGAGCGAATTTCCTCGTGTCCTCCTCGCCTCGGGCCTTTTGGGCCCACACGCGGGCCTCCGCTTCCCGGACGGCCATGGCTGCCGCCTCGACCTGCAATTCAAACTTGGAGGGGTCGATCCGGATGAAGGTCTCGTCCGCGGCGAACGAGCCCCCGCTGCTGAAGTTCGGCGAAACCCAGACCACGCGACCCACGACCTCGGACACGACCGACGCCTTCTCTTCAAGCGTCACCGAACCGGTCAATTCCACTCTCAGCGATTGCTCGGTCGGCTCCGGGCGAACCACCGCGACCGTCGGTTGGGCACTGTCCGGCGACTGCTCGGGAATCGCGCCCCGGTCTATGCGGCTGGGTGCGCGGGCGAGGTACAGGGCCAGAGCGATCGCGCCAAGAACGAAGGCCGCCTGGGCGTAGCCGCGCCATGAACGCTGGCCGGGCCCAACCTTGGAGTTAGGAGATTCTTCAAGCATTTGGAATTCCTCGGTTCGAAGTAGAGCACATTAGAAGGCTGTCTTGATCGTCCACGTTTCGGATACATTGACTGCGTGTACCTGACGTAGATTTGAGACTCTTAGACAGAGAGTTTACTGAGAAACGTCGTCCTGGAGGAGGCGCACCTCTCCCCCACCCCGCAGTCGTGAAGTTCCGCGGTCAGCCGTTGCCTGCCCACCAGCCGCCGGATTAGCAGCCCGCCACGGTAGCCCCGATCTGTGTCCGGAGCGGTACCGCGCCACCGCCGGCGGTGGGCCGAGGATGGGAGCGAACTCAGGCGGCCGCCGGCTGGCCGCCGGGCCGGACGTGCTCGATATAGCCGTGCTCTTCAAGCTTGCGCAGCCAGCGGGGCGCGTTGCGGTCCACCACCAGCTTGTCGTAGTCGATGCCCGGATCGATGTAGGGTCGCTGGTCGCGCAACATCGCCACGATCGTGCGCAGCAGCTTGTGCGCCGTCGCCAAGATGGCGCGCTTGTACGGCATGTGCGCCTTGAGCGCGCTGTGGTGGCCGTGGAACTGCGAGCCCTTGGTGCGCACCGCTCCGTGGGCGCACTCGGCCAGCGTGGCGCGCAGCGTGGCATTGCCGCGCCGCAAGCGCCCCGAGCGCCGCTTGCCGGCACTCTCGTTGTTGCCCGGCGCCAGCCCGGCCCAGGCGGCCACGTTGGCCGTCTTGTCGAAAGCCGACAGGTCGGGCCCTAACTCGACCAGGATCGCGCAGGCGCTGCCGCGGTCAATGCCCGGCACCGTCTCCAGCAAGCGCACCTGTTCCTCCAGCTCGGCCAGGCCCTGTTCCATGCGGGCGTCCAACTCCGCGATGCTCGCGTTGGCCGCGTCATGCGCGCGCAGCAGGTCGCCCAGCTTCCACACCGCGTGCGCATCCAACTGCGCTGCCAGCACTTGCTCGAGCAACTCGCGCTTGGGGCGCACGTGCCCGCTGAGCGTGTCCAGGATCTCATCCGGCGAGTTGCCCGCGGCCAGCCCCGCCAGGATCTTGCGCCCATTGCGCCCGAAGATGTCGCTCAGCGCCCCGCCCAGCCGCAGCCCGTCGTGGTCCAGCGTCTTGTGAACGCGGTTGCGCGCCCGGCTGCGCTCGCCCACCAGCTTGCGGCGGTAGCGGCTCAGCTGGCGCAACTGGCGGAACTTGCGCGGCGGCACGTAGCTGGGCCGACACAGCCCGAACTGGCAAATGCGCGCCAGCCAGACACTGTCAGCCACGTCGCTCTTACGCCCTTTCACCTGCTTCACAAATTGCGCGTGGAATAACTGCGGCGCGATCCCGGCGGCCTCCAGAGCCTCCCACGGGGCCTGCCAGAAAATGCCGGTGGCCTCCATGGCCGCGGCCGTGACGCGATGGCTCTGCAGCCACTTGGCCAGCTCTCCCAGCCCGTCGGGCAAGGCGCTGAACTGGCGCGTGGCGCACTGCACGCCGCCGCCGGGCTGGCACAGCCGCACCGAGGCGGTGATCTGCATCTTGTGCACATCGAGTCCGGCCGCGCGGGGATGCACGACGTGCATCTCGTCGGGTTGCAGGCTCTCGCCTGCTGTGGTTGTCATGCTGTATCCTCCTGTACAGCGGAGGCGGGTGATGCTGGCCCGGGGAAATCCCTCGGCTGGGCAACCAGCCGGGGCTCGATTTACTGTGCGTCCTAGGCCGCAGCCTGGTACGGTACGGGGCTCGAAGGGGCGCAGCGGCGTCAGTTTAGATAACGAGGTAGGGAGCCACGGCCCTTGCGGGCATCGCGGCCTCTCCACCACTTAGAGATCCGATCTTGCACCCGCCTCCGCTATCTGCAAATCTAGCAACGGCCCCCACCCTGCTGGCAACCCTCGACCGTTTCATGCATACGGGGTGGCTGCACGCGGCCATGGGTGTTTAGCGAAGCACTGCCTCAGCCTGCAGAGAGCGGCGTTCAAAAACTTGCCACTTCTTACGAACTGTACTCAATCGTCAAGCTTGCGACTTGTAACTACTCACACCTCGGTTGGTGTCGAGGCGTGAGTTGGTGTCGGGCCATAGTGTTGTTGGAGCGTGGCGACAGCGTTGCCGGCGAGCGCGATTTGGATGGCGACGAGGGGATAGTCGCCGAGCGCCTCCATGGACTGCAGGTAGCTGGAGATGCGGGCATAGGCCTCGCCGTAGACCAGGTCAAGCGCCTTGCGTCGCAATTCTGTCGGGTGTCAAAGCATCTCGAGCGGTTCTCCGCCGCCGGAGCCCGCGGCTCGGGTCGCCGGTGGCAGCCGGCCTCCCTTCGTACGCTCAATCGTGACGGCCCTCGGCAGTCATCACCAAGGTCGGCAGGATAAAGAGAATGAACACACCCGACAGCACCACGCCGCCGATCATGCTGACTACGAACGGCACGAGGAATATCAGGTCGTCGCTGCGTTCGTAGAGCAAAGGAGACAAACCGACTATCGTCGTAGCACTCGTCAGGAAGACGGCCCGGAAACGGTCGCGGGTCGCCGTCGACGCGGCAGCGATAGCGGGCATCATCGGATACTGCCGGCGAATCGTGTTGTACCGGTCCAGCAGCACCAAGGCATCGTTGACCACGACCCCGAACACCGCGATTATGCCGAACAGCGACATCGCCGTCAGGTCCCATCCAAGCAGCCAGTGCCCCAGAATCGCGCCCGCGAAGGATATCGGGAAGCCCGCAACGGCAACCAAGGGCTTCCAATAGCTGCGCAGGAAGGCCGCCATCAACGCGTACATCGCGACCAGCACGACGGGCACCAGCAAGCCCATCGTCTGCACCATCTCCCGCTCGTCCCGAACACCGCCGTCGACCTCGACGTCCAGCCCGGGAAACCTGTCCAGCAGTCCGGGAAGGAACTCCCGGTCGACTATCCGCCGTGCTTGAATGGGAGTGATGATCGCCGCGTCCGCTCGCGCGCTCACCAAGCCCGCACGCTCGCCGTCGATGCGAGTCAAGGTCGCCAGTTCGCGCTGCTCGGTCAGCGTCGCCACCGTCGACAGTGGCACCTCGCCGCCGCCCGCGCGGCGGACGCGCTGAGTGGCCAGTTCCTGCAGGTTCCGGCGTCGCTCGCGCGGATACCGCACCATGACCTTGACTTCCTCATGGCCGCGCTGGATCCGCTGCGCTTCCACGCCGTGAAAACTGGCGCGCAGCTGCATGCCGATCGCAGCCGGCGTCAGTCCCGCTGCCACCCCGGCGGGTGTCAGTTCAACCTGCAAGTGCCGCTTGCCCGAGGCGAGGCTGTCGGAGATCTGGAAGACGCCGGGTATCGTCGCCAGAAGCGCCGTCATCTCGGAAGCGGCCTCCGACAGGACCTCCGGGTCGTCGTGCTGCAAGGCGTAGGCGACGGTTGGCCTCACTTGTACGCGAGTGGTTTGGAACTCGATCTTCTCCACGTGCGAAACGTCGCCGACTTGCTCGCGCCATGCCCGTTCGATTTCGGCGGGAGACGCGACGCGGGCCGGCCGGTCGTTGAGGTGGGCTCTAACCGCCGCCAAGTGGCTGCCGCTGAGATCGTGCCCGGTGGCTCGAGAGGACATGAGGTAGCCGACGAGGATGCTGACCCCGCTGACCGACTCCCCGGGCAGCTGCTCGTTTATCGCGTGGGCGGCATCGGCCATGTCCTCTGCTGTGGCCAAGGTGGTTGCGAACGGCGTGCCGAACGGCAACTGCAGCTCCACTTGAACGTTATCCGGGGCGTTCATCTGCTCGTCCAGCAAGATGATGCGAACCGCCTCGGTTCGCAGGAGCACGAGCGAGAACAGCACCAGCCCGGCACCGCAGGCCAGGCTCAGGCGGATGTTCCGGACCGACCACGACACGGCGGGCATCACGGTTCGCTCCCGGACCTCGTCGATCCAGACGCCCACGCGGGCCTGCACCGCGCTCAGCGGCCAATGGCTCCAGCGCCCCTCGTGGGACAGATGGGCCGGCAGGATGAGGAAAGCCTCGATCAGCGAAACGGCCAGCACGAAGAACGCGACGTACGGAAAGGCATTCACCAGTTGATAGCCAGCCGGTGTCACGAAGAGGAACGGCAGGAACGCGAGGATGGTCGTGCAGGCGCCGATCGTGATCGGGCTTGCTACCGCCTTGACGCCGGCCACCGCCGCCTCCAGGGCGCCCTTGCCGCTCTCCCGTTCCGCGGCGATGCTCTCCCCGACCACCAAGGCATCGTCCACGACGAGGCCGATCATCAGGAAGAAAGCGATCATCGTGCCTAGGTTCAACGTCAGGCTTGCCGGCTCGAAGAAGACCAGAGTGGCGATGAAGGAAAACGGGATTCCGAGGGTTATCCACAGCGCGGCGCGAAGGTCGAACACCAGCACGAGCAGCACGAGGACCAGCACCGCACCGATCACTCCGTTCCGCAGAATCCCCGACAGCCTGGCGAGGGCCGGCTCCGCTGGGTCGTTCCAGACTGTGACCGACACGCCCTCGAACGGCTCGTAGGCCGCGAGCCAGCTTCGGATGTCGTCAGCCATTTGGACCACAGACTGTCGTTCCATGGCTTCCACGCGAACCAGCACCGCGGGCGTGTCATTGACTCGAGAGACCACATCTTGGTCCACAAAGGCGTCGCGGATTCTCGCCACATCGCCGAGCGTGACGATGCTGCCGTCGAGGCGAGTCAGCAGCGGGATGCTCTTGAACTCGTCGCCCATGCTGCGCTTGCCGACCGTGTGCAGCACCACGCCGCCAGCTTCCGTGCGCAGCTCCCCGAACGTGAGGTTCATGGAGACCCGCTGGACGGTGTTGGCCACCTGGGCGATGGAAAGGTTGTTGCGGCGCAGCGCCTCTTTGCTGAGTTCGATCGAGATCTCCCGGTCACGCGTGCCCAATAGCCTGACTTGGGAGATCGACGGCAACTCCAGCAATTCGCTGCGCACTTGCTCGGCCGCGCGTCTCAGCCTGTCCTCGCCAACCACTGGCGAGGACACCGCTAGGGTCATGACTTCGATATCCAGGCGATGAAGCTTCACCGCCGGCCGCTCCGCGTTCAGAGGGGGAAAGTTCTCGATGCTGTCCACGGCATTCTGGACATCTCGCAGGACCGTCCCAGAATCCGCGAAGGTGGCCACTTCGACATCGATGCGGCCGAGATCCTCGGTTGCCGTGGCCACCACCCGCTCGACGCCCGGCAGGCCGATCACGCTCTCTTCGACGCGGCGGTTGATGTCCTGCTCCACCTCTTGGGCGGAGGAGCCCGGCGCACCCACGGTCACGCGAACCGCTCGCAGATCGATGTCCGGATAGTTCTGTACGGCGAGCTGCAGTCCGGTAGCTATCCCGCCGACAATGCCGACCACCATCAACAGGTTGGCGGCGACGGGATTTCCCGCAAAGTAGGCGATCAGCCCCTTCTTCGGGGCCTGTTCTGACCGCGCCGAGTCTTGGGATTCGGTGGTGCCCATGAAAGCGCTCCCCCTAGTCCTTCACCGCGACGGCCAAGCCGTCGCGGGCTCCGGGCACTGTGCCGGAGACCACGCCCGCGCCCGCATCAAATGCCCGGACCACCCAGCCTTCGGCAGTCCTTCCGAGAGTTTCGGGCTCGAACGACCTCAGCGCGCCTCCCCTCACAACCCAGACCCTGCCGCGTTCCTGCAACACCGATTCCGGAAGCACGTAAACGTCCCGGTAGCTGGGTCCCTCGATGGCGACCTCGACGAACGCCCCCGGCACCGGCAAGGAGCTTGCGCGCGCGTTGGCAGAAAACTTCAGGAAGATTGTCGCCAGCCGCGTCCCGGGCGCGACCACCGACGAGACCCGCGCAACTCTCGCTCTCCAAGACCCCATCTCTCCGGAAACCCGGGCGCTCCGACCGACCACCGGGGCCAAGTAGTCTAGGTCGCGGGGCTCGATCGGCACATTCACTTGCAGCGCCGCGGGCCTGTACACAGCCCCCAGGGCTGTCCGTCCGACCAGATCGACCGGGCCGACCAGCTCGCCCACCTCGACGTCCGAGGTCATCACGCGGCCGTCGTACGGCAAGGAGATGTCCGTGTCCTTAAGGCGCAGCTCCGCTAGCTTCAGCACGGCCCGCGCCTTCCCTAGTTCCGCCTCCGCTTCGGCGATCTTGGGCAGGCGGCGCACCCACTCCGACGCCTCGACGCCGGGATTCTCGAGAGCGAATTTCCTCGTGTCCTCCTCGCCTCGGGCCTTTTCGGCCCACACGCGGGCCTCCGCTTCCCGGACGGCCATGGCTGCCGCCTCGACCTGCAATTCAAACTTGGAGGGGTCGATCCGGATGAAGGTCTCGTCCGCGGCGAACGAGCCCCCGCTGCTGAAGTTCGGCGAAACCCAGACCACGCGACCCACGACCTCGGACACCACCGACGCCCTCTCCTCAAGCGTCACTGAGCCGGTCAATTCCACTCTCAGCGATTGCTCGGTCGGCTCCGGGCGAACCACCGTGACCGTCGGTTGGGCACTGTCCGGCGACTGCTCGGGAATTGCGCCCCGATCGATGCGGCTAGGTGCCCGGGCGAGGTAAAGGGCCAGGGCGATCGCACCAAGAACAAAGGCCGCCTGGGCGTAGCCGCGCCATGAACGCTGGCCGGACCGATCCCTAGCATTAGGAGATTCTTCAAGCATTTGGAATTCCTCGGTTTGAAGCAGAGTACATCAGAAGGCTGTCTTGATCGTCCACGTTTCGGATGCATTGACTGCATGAGCCTGACGTAGATTTGAAGCTCTTAGACAGAGAGTTTAGCGAAGCACTGCCTTAGACCGCCGAGAGCGGCGCTTGGAAACCTAACTCAATCGTTAGAAAACCTAACGGAATCGTCATACTTGCGGCTATTGCCTATACTTGAGGTTATCGACAGGATCGACAGAAGAATCTGATCGTATTCCTGAGTTCGTAGTTACCGGTAACGTTCGATACGAGACTGGTGCAATAGGGGATTTAGATGGAGTATTTTCATTACGGCCCGCCAGCCGGCTGCTCCGAGCCGGAGCGTTTGAGCTGCAAAGAGCGCGATCCGCGAAGCGCGATCCGCCTTGGACTTCACCGGGGGAGCCACTGAGTGCGTACGGGGAACCAGCGCATGGAAGTTGCCGCCCGGACCGGAAAGGACATCGCGCTGGAGGATGGATCGCCACCCCAAGTGCCCGTGGCCATTGTGGGTTACAGCTACCGCATGCCCGGGGGGATCCGTACGGACGAGGAGTTCTGGAGTCTCCTGAGCGAGCGCGAGATCGTCCAAGAGCCGGTCACCGACCGCTACGGCAGGGGTTACCGGCCTGTCGGTGAGTTTTCCGGGCCGGGTCGGTTCGCCAGCCCTTACGAAGGGCTGCTTCGCGACGACGCGGAAAAGCTGTTCGACCGCAGTCTCTTCGGCCTTTCCCAGAACGAGATGAAGCTGATGGATCCCCAGATGAGGATGCTGTTGAGCTGCGCCTGGGAGACCTTCGAGCGCTGCGGTTGGGACCTCCACTCGCTGCGCAACAGTCGGACCGGTCTCTTCATCGGCGCTCAGGTTCCGTCGGTGGCCGGCTGGCGCCCCATGCGCGGAGCCTCCCAGTTCGATGTGATGAACGTCAGCCTGGCCATGCTGGCCAACCGCATCTCCTATCACTTCAATCTGATGGGACCGTCAACCACCTATTGCACGGCCTGTTCGGCAAGTCTGACGGCGTTGCACGCGGCGATGAACGCGTTCCGCTGCGGCGATTGCGACCAGGCCGTTGTCGGCTCCGTCAATTACCTGGGGACAGCGCGGCTAAGCGCTTCATTCAATGCCTTGGGGGTGATCAGCCCGGACGGCAAGTGCCATTCCTTCGACGCCGAGGCCAACGGCTACATGCGCTCCGAAGGCGCGTTCACGTTTGCGATCAAGCCACTGCAAGCGGCCGAAAGGGACGGCGACCGCATCTGCGCCGTCGTGGAGGCGACCGCGGTGAATGCAGCCGGCGCCGCCGATGACAGCGCCAGCCTCTCCCAAGGCCGCTACATCACCGCGCCCACTCGTCACGCGCAGGTGGAACTCATGCAACAGGCCTGCGCCCGGGCGGGCCGCCACCCGCGAGAGTTCGACTATATCGAGGCTCATGCGACCGGCACTGTCGTCGGTGACCGGGTCGAGGGAAACGCGATTGCGACCGCGTTCGGCAGCAATTCGAGCGAGGTTCCGCTGCGCATTTCGAGCGTCAAGAGCAATGTCGGCCATATGGAAGCCGCCGCATTCCACTGCGCGCTGCTCAAAGTCATTCTGATGATGCAGCACCGCACGTTCGCCCCGACTTCCAAGAACTTCTTGGTCCCCAATCCGGAGATCGACTTCGACCGCTGCCCGATGCAGGTGCAGACCGCCTGCGAGCCCTTTCCCGAGCGCCCGGCGGTGGTCGGGATCAACTCGTTCGGCTTCGGCGGAGCCAACGGACACTGCGTGGTGCGCGAGTACCGCCCGTCCCGGCCGGTCAGCCGGTCAGTGCCGTTGGCCCCGGAAGCCGGCTTCATGATTCCGCTGTCCGCCCGCACTTCGGAGGCCTTGGCCCGAAGCGCTGAGTCACTCCGGCTCGCGCTGCGCGAACAAGAGGTCGATCTCTATACCCTTGCGGGCAATCTCGGCCGTCGCCGCACACACTTCCCCACGCGCACTTCCTTTGCGGTGAGAAACCGGGAGGACCTGGCTGCGGCGCTGGATGCGTTCGTCCAAGACCCGGCACCGGTCGCCACGGTGGAGGAAGGCCAGCGTCGACTAGCCATGGTGTTCTCCGGCCAAGGCACGCAGTGGGCGGGGTGCGGGCGCGAGCTCTACGAGGCCGATCCCATTTTCCGGCGCGCCGTCGACGGGATGGAGGAGCACTGGCGGGAACACTCCGACATTTCGCTGCGGGAAGCCTGCTTCTCCGCTCCGCAAGAGGAGCTCAACGAAGTCCGCCTGGCCCAGCCCGTCATTTTCATGATCCAGTGCGCGCTGGTCGAGCTGCTCAAGACTTGGGGCGTCTATCCCGATTGCGTCGTGGGGCACAGCTCCGGCGAGGTTGCCGCCGCATACGCCTCCGGGACTCTGTCCCTGGCGCAAGCGACGCGTCTGGTGTTTCACCGCGCCACATTGCAGCAACGCACGGCGGGGTCCGGCCGCTTGCTGGCCATCGGCCTTGACCGGACGGGCGTGCAGGAACTGCTCCACTCCCTGGATATGTCCTTTCGGTTCGGAGAAGACGGGAACCGCGGGCCCACGGCGGTCGAGATCGCCTGCGTAAACGCACCCGCCAACACTGTCATCTGCGGAAAGGAAGCCGCCTTGCGACCAGTGATGGAGGAACTCGACCGCAACCGTCTGCAGAACGTATTGCTGCCCGGAAACATCGCCTTCCACTCCGCCGCCATGGAACCGATCCGAGACGCCGCGCTGGCGGCTCTGTCGTTCTTGGACGACTGCGGCTCCGACCCCGACGTGCCTTTCGTTTCCTCGGTCACAGGCGAAGTCGCGACGCGGCTGGACAGCGCCTATTGGTGGTCGAACATCCGCCAGCCCGTTCGGTTCGCGGCGGCGATGGAAACCATCCAGCGCGAGTATCGCCCCGATGCGGTGCTGGAAATCGCCCCGCACTGCTCGCTGCAACCCACTATCGCGCAGTGCCTGGAAAGCAGTGTCCGGGAGCCGGCCTGCCTCCAGACGCTGATGCGGGACAGCGACGCCCGCCTCGACCTTCAACAGGCCCTTGGCTCTCTGTTCAGAGCTGGCGTCGCGCTCGACTTCGACGCCCAGTATCCGCGGCCCGAACCGATCGCCCACCTGCTTCCCGGCCATCCGAGGGAAGAACAGGCGACGATCGAAACCTCGGTTGACAACGAGATGTTTGTCCGCCAGGGCGAGTACTCGCACGGTCCGTTGGTCGGCCACAAGGTCCCCTGCGATCACATACTGTTCGAAGCCCGGCTCTCGGAGAAAGACTTCCCCTGGTTGGCGGACCATCGCGTGCACCATGCGGCGATCATGCCGGCGGCCGGCTACATCGAGCTGATCCTGGAGGCCCTCGGGGGTGCTCCGGCATACTTCGAAGTGCTCGAATTTCTGCAGCCCTGTCCCGTCCCGAAATTGGCGGTGCGGCTGCAAACAGCCTTGCATCGGGACGCCTCGGTGCCGGACGAGTTCACCTTCAGCGTTTCCTCTCGGGCCTACGATGTCGACGCAACCAGCGAGCTGCACTGCCGCGGAAAGGTGCGCCTTGTGGGCGACGACCACGCGGTCGACGTGGCGGGACGGCTAGCGGACATCGACAAGACCCACTTCGAATCCTCGTCCCTCGCGGATGACCGTAACTTTTACGAGCGCTTGGAAGCGGTCCTCAGCGAAACCTTCCAGTACGGTCCGTTCTTCCGAACCATTCGGCGCGTTCTGGTGGACACGATTTCAAAAGCCTACCTTTTCGATGTAGAGATGGACGAAGGCTTGTGGACCACTGGGCGTGAGGAGGGCTACGTCTCTTGCCCGCCCTTGCTCGACGGGGGGCTCCAGATCTTTCTGTATCACCTGCTGACCGCCGCCGATCTGTTCGCCATACCGCAGCGCGCCGAAGGCATGACTTTCCTTCGCCGGCCGACCGGGCCGCGGATCACGTGCCATGTCACCAAGCCCCGCGACGATTGGATGAATGCGAACGAACGGGGGCAATACTCCGTGCGCCGCGGCGAACGGTCAGGAGGCAGCATCAGCTTCTACGACACCGAGACTGGGGATCTCGTTGCCCATATCGGCGAGTACACCTATTTCACCTCCAATCCGCGCTGGAACGATCTGCCGAACAGCAAGCACCGGATTGTCTGGCAGCCGAAGTTCATTCCCGCCAGCCCGGCGCTGGTCGACCGCTTGCCGGGCGGCGAGATCGAGCCCGCCGCCCTCATCGCCGCTTTCGAGGAGCCGGCGGAGGGCGAGCTTCATTCCTGTCACGTTGTCGAGCTGGCGGGTGGGCGGGAGCCGGACCGCACCGCCCTGAAAGACTGCGTTGACGATCTGTCCAACGTCAACAGCCAGAGCGAATACTGGCTCGTCACAGACAACGAGGAGGCCGCTCGGGGCTGCTACGACGCATTCCATCGACACGATGCCGCCCTGCGGTTCGCGAGCGTCGATCCTTCCGCGCCTTGGGAGCCAGAGGACGGCTTGCTGCGTCGGACAGCCGCCGAGATCGTCTTGCTGCACGGAGACGACCCGCGTCTCGGGCCGGAGAGATGGGAATTGGCCCGTCGGCTGGCGGTGGCCGGCGGCCTCGCCCTGGCCCTTCACGACGAAGAGTGTGCGCTGGAACCGGGTCCGGGCTGGAAAACCTTGCGAGCGGGGCGGCGTGCGACGTTGCTGCAAGCGCCTCACGAATATGTCGACCGGGCCGACGCCGAGGACCTTCCGAGCCCGCGATGGGTGTTGGGTGAGCGGGCGAGCTGGGCTTCGGAGTGGGTGTCCCTGCTCGACCGGCCGGGAGCGGCACACCTGATCCCCAGCGGAGATTGGACAGGCGCCGCGCTGCAATCGCTCCACCAGTGGCCGGACGTGGCGGACCTGCAGGCCATCGACTTTTTCTGCGGCACCGATGCCGAAGACCCCGTGGGCAAAGACCTGTCCGCGGGCTTCATCGCTTTCGTCCAGGCCCTGGCTTCGCATCGAATCGAACAGGCGAATCGCCGGTGCCGATTGACCGTGGTGACGCGGAGAGCCGCCCACACCGTGGAAGATCCCCGCGGCGGCGCGCTTTGGGGTGCGGCCCGCAGCATGGCACTGGAAGTCGGGGACGACGCCAAGATCGATTTCCGGCTGGTCGATTTGGGGGATGCCGGCGACCTGGAAACCTTGGCGTGGCTGTCGCGGTGCGATCTGCGCGAACGCGAGTTGGCGGTACGCGACAAGCTCCTGTGGGCGCCGCGGATGGTCAGCCTCAAAGAGCGATATTTGCCAGTTCCCGCCGCGGGGGATTGCACGTACCGGCTCGTCTTGGACAATGCCGGACAAGTCGCCGGTCTACAGATGAAGACCTACGAAGTGGCGGCTCCAGGGCCAGAAGATGTGGAGATCGACGTGATGGCCGCGGCCCTCAACTTCCGCGATGTCATGGTGACGCTCGGTCTCTTGCCGGCGCTGGCCTACGAACGCTCGGCACTGGGGCACGAGATCGGCATGGAGGGCAGCGGAATCGTTCGTCGGGTCGGACCGAAAGTGCGGCATTGCCGCGTGGGCGATGAGGTGGCCTTTGTCGCGGGCGGCTGCATTGCCAATCGCGTGACCGTGGACCAGTCCCTCGTCTTCGCCAAGCCCGACGGCCTCAGCATGGAAGAGGCCGCCTCCACGCTGTCCGTCTACGTGACCGCGTACTACTCGCTCCTCCATACGGCGCGTTTGATGAAGGGGCAGCGAGTGCTGATCCACTCTGCGATGGGCGGTGTCGGGCAGGCCGCCATCGCGCTGGCCAAGCATGTAGGGGCCGAAATCTACGCGACTGCCGGCAGCGAGAGCAAGCGCGAGCGACTTCTGGCGCTGGGCGTGCGCGCCGCATTCGATTCCCACAGCTTCGACTGGCATGACGGACTGATGGCGGCCACTGGGGGAGAAGGTGTCGACGTTGTCCTGAATTCGCTTGCGGGACGCCATATCGAACTCTGCCTTCAAGCCCTGCGGCCGGGCGGCTGGCATTGCGAGATCGGCAAGGTCGACATCTATGCGGACAACGAGCTTGGCCTGCGAATCTTTCGCAAAAACCTGCGTTTCGCGGCGATCGACATTGACCGTCTGATACTCGACGATCCCCGCCTAACGCGCGAACTTTCCCAGGAATGCCTCGACCTAATCGCAGAGGGGTCTCTCGCGCCGCTACCCGTCAGCGCGTTTCCCTATGCGGACTACGCCAAGGCTATTCGTCTGATGGCCGCCGGCCAGCACCAAGGCAAGCTGGTTCTGACGGCTCCCCCGGATTCTGACAATCCCGGGTTCTCGATCGCCGACGTGCGGCCGCTGTTCGATCCGGATGCTACTTATCTGGTCACTGGCGCGCTGGGCGGATTCGGCCTGAGACTGCTGCCCTACTTGGTGGCCTCGGGGGCGCGTCATCTCACCCTGATGGACCGCGACCCCGAGCGCCGTCGGGATGCCGACTGGATTCGCCGGACGAGCGCCCTGGCCTATATGGACGAGCAGGTCGAGTTCGACATCATGGCCGGCGACGTTTCGGTGGAAGACGACGTCCAGAGCTGCGTTGCGCAAATCCAGCGGCCGCTCAAGGGCGTTTTCCACCTCGCCGGCGTCTTGGATGATCGCTTGCTAGACGATCTGTCGGCGGAATCCGTGGCGCGGGTCTTCGCGCCCAAGGCCCTCGGCGCCCTTCATCTCCACCGGGCCACGCTCGACCATGCGCTCGACTATTTCGTGCTGTTCTCTTCAACCTCCTCCGCGCTGGGCAACCCCGGACAGATCAACTACAGCGCCGCCAACGGCTACCTCGACGGTCTCGCGGCCAGCCGCCGGAGACAGGGCCTGCCATGCTTGGCCTACAATATGGCCGCCGTGGCCGACGCAGGCATGGCCGCCCGCAGTCTTCCGGTCTTGCGCATGATGAGAGCAGCCGGCCTACCCCCGGTCAGCAGCGATTGCGCCATTGCCAATCTGGATTATGCCTTGCGCGCGTTGTCGGACCGCGACCATCTGATCTGCGCCCTGTTCGAACGCCCGTTATGGACCGTGGACTTTGCCGACTACATGCGCATCGGACGCCTGATGCGCAACCGGGACGCCTTCGAGGCCGGTCCGGCGGCTGAGTTGACGGTGGAGGCCGTAGTGGCGCAGATCGCGGCCAAGGTAGCCGAACTATGCGGCCACGACGAGAGCGGAGCCGAGGAACCGTTGTCCAGTTTCGGACTGACGTCGCTCTCCGTCGCCGAGCTCGGCACATTCATCCAGACGGAGTTCAACTATCGGGTGAGCGCGCTCGAGCTGATGACCACCGCATCCGCCCTGTCGTTGGCGCAGGGCATCGTCCTTGGCCCGGACGAAGTCGCCGAGGATTCCGACGACACGGGCGTGGAAGCAGTCGCGGAGGTGTCCGCTGCTGCCCTGCCACGCGCGCGCCGCAAGCCGTCGATCTTCGCGAGCCCGCCGGAGAGTCATTTTCCGGATCTCGGCGATGCCGGCGCTACGCAGCCCGCGGTCCGCCCAGCTTGAATGAGGGAACGGAGGACGGCGATCCATGCCTAAGGCCCTGCTGGTTTATCCCGAACACCCTCCGACGTATTGGGGCGCCAACTATGCGTTGGAGATGGTGGGCATCAAATCAGCCTTTCCGCCGTTGGGCCTGCTCACCATCGCCGCGATGTTTCCGCCCGAGTACGACCTGCGCGTCGTGGACATGAACGTCGCGCCACTCGAGGACTCCGACCTGGAATGGGCCGACATGGTCTTCACTTCCACCATGATCGTGCAGCGGGTGTCCCTCAAGACCGTGATCGAGCGCTGCAACCGCGCGGGCGTGCCAGTGATCGCCGGAGGGCCCCACCCCACCACGTTTCACGATGAGATCCCGGGGGTAGACCACTTCGTGCTTGACGAGGCCGAGGAGATCTTCCCTGGGTTTCTGCGGGACTTGGAGGACGGAACCGCCAAGGCGATGTACAGGGAGCCGCGGAAGCCAGACGTGACCCAGACACCCTTGCCGCGCTTCGATCTCATCGACCTGGACAACTACTATTCGATGGGGCTTCAGTTCTCCCGGGGATGCCCGTTCGACTGCGAGTTCTGCGACATCACCAAGCTCTACGGGCGCGTTCCCCGAACCAAATCGCCGGCCCAGATGGTGACCGAATTCGATTCGCTGCGCAAGCTGGGCTGGAAGGGCCCGCTGTTCTTGGTCGATGACAATTTCATCGGCAACAAGCGGGAGGCGATGAATCTACTCCCGGTCATCGCCGAGTGGCAAAAAGCCCACGGATACCCGTTTTCCCTGTCAACTGAAGCGAGCGTCAATCTGGCTCACTTGGACGAGTTGATGGACGCGATGGTCGAGGCCGGGTTCGATACCGTGTTCCTCGGCATCGAAACTCCCAACCCCAAGGCGCTGATCAAGACCAAGAAACCGCAGAACACCAGCAGGAAAGAAGAGGATTTCCTGTTCCACGCGGTTCGCAAGATTCAGCGCAAGGGGATGCAGGTCCAAGGCGGCTTCATCCTGGGACTCGACAGCGACGACGAGGGAGTGTTCGATGCACAGATCGAGTTCATCCAGCAGGCGGGAATCCCCGTGGCGCCGATCTATCTCTTGACGGCCCTCCGGGGGACGGACATGTACGAGCGCCTGCGTGCCGAAGACCGGCTCTTGGACAAGGCGATTGGCACCAACGCGATGACGCTCAACTTCAAGTCGGAACTGGATCCGCAGACATTGCTCGATGGATATCGACGGGTGACCGCCACGCTCTATGACCCCTCTCTCGAGAACTACTTCCAGCGCTGCCTGGCAATGTTCGAGCACCTCAAGCCGGTGCCCCACCTAAGGAAGCCGATGGGCGCGAACGCCGCCGTTGTCGCGGCGATGCGCGTGCGCCGCCAGCTCGCGAAAAACCAGATTCCCGCCTTTTCGAGATTCATCGCGCAAGTCTCGCGAAATCATCCCCGCATGCTTTCCGCGGCGCTGGGGCTGGCCGGCTTGGGCTACCACTTCGAACGGGTCACCCGCCAGCAGATCATGATCTATGACTTCAAGCAGTTCCTTGAGGCAGAGCTGGACCTGTTCCGGGAAGCGGTTTCCCAGCGTGCGAAACGCCCGGATGCGATCCTTGACCGCCGTCGGACATTGTTCGCGCGGGTCGAGACGCGCTATCGGTCGATTCCGAGCGATCTTCGCTACAGCGAGGATGGAGTCGAACCGGCTCTGCAGTCGTTTCGGGCCACTGTCGACGCTCAAGCGGAACAGTTCACCCAACTGGGAAGCGCCTAGGAAGTCCTCCCCACAGTCGGGAACACGAGACCCTAACCATGTCCTTACGGGCTGCCGCCGAAGAATCCATTGCGCCGCTGACAGGGAACCTGCCTGCGCAGTGCCAGAGCGACGTTGAAACCCTGCGGCGATTCGTTCACGCCACTGTCAGCGCCGATCCGCCAGCCCCGGCCATCCCCGCGAACGAGATTCGAGAGGTCTTGCTGACCGGAGCCACCGGGTTCATCGGCCGTTTCTTTCTGCGCGAGCTCTTGCGGCAAAAAGCCGAATTGAGGGTGCATTGCATCGTCCGGGCCGACAGTGTCGCCCACGGGCGCGAACGCATCCGCGCCGCGCTCGAGCAGGCGGAGGCTTGGGATGACTCCTTCGGGCCGCGCATCGAGGTAGAGGTCGGAGACATCGGCCAGGCCCAGTGCGGCCTCACAACCGAACGATTCGAGGGCCTGTGCCGGCGGATCGACGCGGTCTATCACCTCGCGGCCGACATCAATCTCCTGAGTTCCTACCTCGATATCCGCAAGGTCAACACGTTTGGTGTCCGCAACGTACTCGAGATCTGTTTGCGCGGGCGCTTCAAGCACCTGTTTTACGCATCCACCATGGGTGTATTCCCGCAGTACTTTTGCGGCTTCGCCAACGAATTCAAGGACGACCGCATCGACCACCAGATGCAGCCGGACTTGGCAGCCATGAAGACAACGTTCCCGCTCGGCTTGCTCGGATACCCATGGAGCAAGCTGGTGTCGGAGCAGGCGCTTCGATTCGCGCAGCAGACCGGCATGCCGCTGGCGATCCTTCGGTTGCCGCAAACCAACCTGTCCAGCGAAGGATACAGTCCGGCGAACGACCTCGGCGTGCGGATGTTTGGCGCCGCGGCCCAATGCGAGACCCTGCCCGAGGGATTCACGTTTCGAGTCAGCAACGAGGCTGTCGATACGCTGAGCCGGGTCTGTGCGGCGATATCACTGAACGAGAAGCGCCGTTTCACCATCTACCACTGCTGCAACCCGGAATTGGACCAATACGACTTGGAGCCCGGCGATTTTGGGTTCTATTGGCCCCAAGTGCGCTACGACTCGTTCAAGCGGGCCTGCCAGGCACGAGGCGAAGCCTCGCCGCTCCACGGCTACTGGGCTGTGCTCGATCATTTCAGGAAATACTGGTTCAGCAGGGACAAACCGCAACATCGGCTGCCCATTTGCGATCGGGCCCTCCGCGAGGACGGCCCCCTCCCGATCGAGTGGACGAGCACGCTGACCAAGCTCAGACGTTCGCGTGAATGGGTAGAGCGACATCGTCAGGACTGGCCGTATGTTGTGCCGGAAAGCCATCTGGACTTCGACGGCCTGATGGCCAGGGCCCGGCACTACGCCAACGAGTTGGACGTCGCCTTCGATGCGGCCTATCCGGGCTGGTTACGCCAGGCCTTGGAGCAGCTCGTCGGGGCATTGAAGCTGCCGGAGGCTCGGCTCTTGGACAACAAGCTCGGAAATATCGTCTTCGAAATGAGCCGCTTCCTGCACCAGAACGCCGAGATCGCCCGGGAAGCGCAGCGTCACCCCGAGATCGCGACGGGGCGGATCGACAGGCCGGTTTTCATCGTCGGGATCAACCGAAGCGGCACGACCCTCTTGCACCGTTTGATGGTCCGCGACAAGCGCTTCTGGGCGCTTAGGCTCTACGAGCTCATCCAGCCGGTTCTGCCGACGGGCGAGTACTCCACTGTCTTGGGCACGCCGGACGACCCCCGGCTGACACGGACTGAGAAAGCGTACCGCTCTTTTGAAATCTTCGAGGCAATGGAGGGAGTCCACCCTGTCGCCCTCGACGAGCCAGAAGAGGACTTCCCGATATTCAAGACGGCGTTTTCGTCGTGGACCTATGCTGCCCAATTCCACGTGCCCGACTACGGCCGGTGGCTGGCCTCGCACGGTCTGGGAGATGCCTATGGCTTTCATCATCGCCTGGCACAGCACTACACGTGGCAGCGCCTGCAGGCTCGGCCCGAGCACACAGGTCAGTGGCTATTCAAGATGCCCTTCCACCTCAGGGAGCTACAAACCCTGATCGAGACGTATCCCGACGCGCTGTTCATTCAGACCCATCGCGCACCCGCCGAGGTCATGGGGTCCTGGAGCAGCTTGGTAGAACGGGCGCGCTCGGTCGTCATGAAGCCGACTTCTGGGGACAGCATCGGAGCCGAACAGCTTGCTTTCATGAGCGGAATGCTGAACGGGGCGACGCAATTCCGGTCAGACCACCCGGAACTCGAGCACCGCTGGATCGACGTCGCCTACGTCGATCTGATCCGCGACCCCATGAAGGTTGTGCGTGACATCTATCGCAGGTTCGGCTGGCCACTCGAGCAGACGGCCGTCGACGAAATGGAGGCGTGGCTCTCGTGGCAGGCAGAGCTGCGACGCCGGGAGACGCGGCACAGCTACCAGCTGAAGGACTTCGGCCTCACAGCGGACGAGGTCAACGCCGCATTCGCACCTTATCTCAATTTCGCTGCAGCACAGGAGATTCACACGGAACCTCCCGGCCGTCGTTAATGCACTCCCATTCGCCGACCGGACAAACCGGGTCGGTTCCGGGTTGGAACGGGTTTCCGAGGGCAGCGCGGCTGAGCGTTTCCGCACGCTGCTCAAGAGTCCCGGCATCAATCATCCGGGATCTACATACGATGTTAGACTCGGAGGCGAAGCGCGGGGAGCCTCTAGCTTGTGCTTTTGGGAGTGGCTTCCAGTCTCTTTTGCATGGTCTCGAAGATTGCCACAAAACCTTGTCGTTGATCACTGCCTGCTTCACCGAAGGTGCTTTCTAGGAAATCCTCATCAAGAAAACACTCTGTGAGAAGATCTGCAAATTCCCTGTTCTGAGGCATGAGCAGTAAGCCAAGAATGGCTGCTTGATGGGACAGTAGCATTCCTGACTGCTTGTCGGTCATTGCATCCACTCCGCGACTTGCTGCTTCATAGTTTTCTGGATTTGCAAGGGGCTTGATCCCGAGGACCCTTGCGAGAATAGGCTGAATCCCTTCACCATGCCCTCAAGGTTCGACACGCGATCACGAAGGTCGCTGACGTCGCGCCGCATGAGCCTCTGCTCAACGATGAGCCAACCCAGCAAGGCTATGATGAGGGTGTTGGGGTTCGTTAGAAGCGTTTCCATCCTATTCGTAGCGTTCCTTCAGTGCCCGCAGGCGCTGGTCGGCATTCCGCTCGGCTTTCTTCGCAGCCTCTGGATTGCTCTGGTGCCGCAAGCGCTTAGCAGCATCCCTGTCAGCCTTGGGGAAGATCCCCTGCACGGCCATTTCGGCTGCTTGCTCGGCGGTCACCCGCGTCACTTTGCGACTCATGATCACATAATACCACTTCCATTGCTGTAGCGCGCAGCGTTATGTAATGCTGTCAATGGTTTAGAGGGTTCGATTACGCCATAAACGCTACCACTCCTGTATAGTTCGGAGTGGGATCTCTACAGGAGCCCGAGTCGGGTTTCCTGCGAAATACAAGAGCCACTTTGAAGGCCGGGGTCGCTCCCCGACCTGGCGAAATACGCGGGGCACGCTCATCCTGTAGCGATCCCAAGGCCCGGCACCATGTCGTGTCAGGTGCGATCAGGACAGGAGAAGAACATGACTACCCAGACTGTAGTAGTCGCCATCGCGGCGACGTTCCTTGTCGCCTTGCTCTTCGGGCAGGCTTCCGACACCGGCTCAACTCTTGAGTGGGAAATGCTCACGCAAAACGTGGCAGTGGGGGCAGCCGGCGAGTGGCCGGGGGCAGGCAGTGCAGTGTCCGCTGAGGTCTACTTATACAACAAGCGAACAGGCATGGTATATGTCCGTGGAACCTGCAGTGACAGCCCTTGCTTCTTCAGGCTGGGCATGTCAGACGAACGAGAGGGCCTGTACACGGCCCCGGAGCCAACTCGAGAGAACGGAGCGAACCCCTACTGATGGAAAACGAGGACCCGCGCTTCAAAGCCGCTGCGCTATATCTTGGCTTGGTGGGGTCAGCACTAGGACGCTGTAGAACTGAGGGAGGAGCACATCGGCGTAGCTCGCAACATCTTGAGCAAACCCTTCGGGAAGCTCTAGATCATTGGATTGAGCGTCATCCTGATGAAGACCCTTTCGTGATTCAACGTCTGCGAGACCTTCACCGGATGGTGCTCCACAGCGCGGACAAGTCTCGGGATCATTGGGAGAGGTTCTACTCATAGTGCGGTCAACTCTCGATAGGTGAGCCGCTTCCCCGGCCATCCCGTTACGACTGTGCTCATGCGCTCGATGACGGGATGGGGGCGCAAGTTGTGGCGCCCCGCGTACTCGGTGACGTAGCGGTGCAGGTGCTTGGGAGACATCCAATGGTGCGTGCCGTAGTGGCCGCGCTTGAGAAGCGCCCAGAACGACTCGATTGAGTTGGTATGGCAGTCCCCGTGCACATATTCGCCGCAGCTGTGGTTGACGGACTCATGGCCTACCCAGTGCTCGTAGATCGTGGATGAGTCGGTGTAAGTCGTAGCCCACTTGTCCACGAACTTGGCGAGGATGCCGTTAGCGGCTGCCTTGGTCGTAGCGGCCACTGGCATGGCCACTACGCTGTTAGTGGCCCTGTCCACGATTCCGAACACCGGCACCTTGTCCGTCCAGTACTTGTTGTACTTGCGACGCTTGGACCTGTGCTTGGTTTTCTACTTGCCGCCGACATAGGCTTCGTCAATCTCGACCGGCCCATCGAACGCTTCCAAGCTGATGTCGAAGCCTTCCCGGATGCGGTGAGCCAAGAACCACGCGGTCTTCTGCGTCACGCCTAGGTCTTTGGCGAGCTGCACGCTGCTCACGCCCTTCGGCCGCGACACGACGAGGTAGAGAGCGATCGCCCATAGGCGCAATGGCAGATTGCTCGCTTCCATCACAGTGCCAGTGCGGATGCTGAAGTACTTCTTGCACTCGGCGCACCGGAACAGGTGCGGCTTGCAGTTCTTGACCACGCTCGCGCGCTTGGACTGGCAGCGCGGGCAGCTGCGACAACTGCCGGGCCAGCGCTGTGCATCGAACCAGCGTTGCGCGGCCAGCTCGTCGGGGAACTTGGCGAACAGCTCAGTCAGGCTCATGGCCCGAGTCCAACATCGTAGTCGAGTAGGAGGGGGCGTTACCGCGCCCCTCCCCTCAGAGACCCGAGCGTGCGCGTCTAACGCACTCGGTTCCTCACATGGCAGGTTCGCTCAAGGGGAAGAGTGGAGCAGTGGCAGCGGCCGGATGCGGGGCTGCGGCAGAGGGTGCCTCTGTAGGAGTTCCCGCATTTTGTCCCAGTTCAGGCGCGCTTTATGGCTGCGGCGTGATAACCACTTCCGCCATATGTGCGTGACTTGGTAGCGAAAACTCGACAGCCGCACGCTGTTGCCCTTGAGACCGTAGTAGTTCCCGTGCCCCCGCAGCACGCTCGCCAGATGCGCCCATTGCTTGGGCACCGCATCGTGCCGGTGTCTGCGACACCAGTCGTTGACGGCTCGCAGCGCGCGTGCGAACCGGCTCTTGGCCGTGGTCTGGCGGACGACGGGGCTTCCCTTCCGCGTCCGCGCCCAGTAGTGGGTGAAGCCGAGGAAGTCGAATGCCGCGCCCGTGCCGCGCCCGTGGGGCCGGTTCGGTCGGAAGTCCAGATACCGCGTCTTGTCCGGGTGAAGCCGCAGCCCGTGCCGTGCAAGTCGCTTGCCCAGTACAGCCAGCACTCGCTGGCCGTCCCGGTCGTTCTCGAAGAGCATCACGGCGTCGTCGGCGTATCGCACCAGCAGGCTGCTGCCCCGCAGGCGTGGTTGCACCGTTTCGACGAACCACTGGTCCAGCACGTGGTGCAGGAACGTGTTCGCGATGAGAGGTGAGACCACACCGCCTTGCGGAGTGCCCTTCCCGGTCCGTTGCAGGACGCCCTCTTCGAGCACCCCAGCCTTGAGCCATTTGTCCAGCATCTTGCGGACTACTCCGTCCTTGATCCGCAGGTCGAGGAACTCCCGCAAGTGCTTGTGCGAAATCGTGTCGAAGTAGTACTCCACACACTACCCATCTCGAAGAGCTTCCGGAGGCGGCTACAATCACGCGACCGTCCCATCCGCTGGCTGGCAGGACCTTGCCGGTCCTGCTTCAAGCGGTCCGGAACGATGAACTGACCCTGCTGCTGCTGTGCCCCAATGGGGACCGCCGCTTCGTGCCGGCGGCATGGACAGATGCTGTGCCGGCCGAGGATCGGGATCCCTCGTCAGGTCGCCATGCAAGCCTCGCTCGCCTCGGCGATTTGCTGCGGGCCCGCGCCATCATCGACGCTCTCTTGCAACGGCTCCAGGCCGCTCAGGAGACTCCCGATGAAAACCTTGCCCCCGCCGCCCCGGCGGCAGATGGCACTAGCCTTCCAGGACACGCCCGCCCCGACCGAGGCGATCTGGGAGACGCTCGATCCCGCCACCAAGAACGCCGCCTTGCAAGCCCTGGCCCGCATCCTGGCCCAGGCGATCCTGCCGCCTCGCGAACAGGAGCAGCGCGATGACTGAAACCAGCATCCTGCCTGCTCACCGCCAGCGCCAGGCCTTCGTCTACATCCGCCAGTCGAGCCCCTCGCAGGTCGAGCGCAACACTGAGTCCACGCGTCGCCAGTACGCCCTCGCCGCCCGTGCCGAAGCCCTGGGCTGGCACCCCGACCAGATCACCGTCGTCGACGAGGACCTCGGCCTCTCCGGCGAGTCCGCCGACAAGCGCGACGGCTTCAACAGCCTGGCCGCCGACGTCGCTCTCGGTCGCGCCGGACTCGTGCTCGGACTGGAGGTCTCCCGGCTGGCTCGCAACAACGCCGACTGGTACCGCCTGATCGACCTGTGCGCCCTGACCGACACCCTGATCGCCGACTTTGACGGCATCTACGACCCGGCTTGTTTCAATGACCGCCTGGTGCTCGGCATGAAAGGCACAATCAGCGAAGCCGAGCTGCACACGCTCAAGGTGCGCCTGCTGGAAGGCATCCGCAACAAGGCCGCCCGCGGCGAGTTCCGTTGCACCCTGCCGGTCGGCTTCGTCTGGGGCGAGCAGGACGGCGAGGTCCTCTTCCATCCCGACGAGGAAGTGGTGCGCGCGATCCGGAATGTCTTCGAGCGCTTCGCCAAGCTCGGCTCCATGCGCCGCGTCTGGCTGTGGTTCCGCGACGAGGGCCTGCAGTTCCCCGTCCGCCTGCGCAAAGGCGATGACGTGCGCTGGATCCCGCCCGCCTACAGCTCGATCGTCCAAGTGCTGCGCAATCCGGTCTACGCCGGGGCGTACGCCTTCGGCAAGTCCCGCCAGGAACGCTATCTCGACGGGCACGGCCGCATGCAAAAGCGCGTGCGCCAGTTGCCCCGGGCGGAATGGCGCGTGCTGCTGCCAGGCCATCACCGCGGCTATATAGACTGGGAGACGTTCGAGGCTAACCGGGCGCGCATCGGAGCCAACCGGCGGCCGCGCCCGCACAGTGCCGGGGGCAGCGTGAGAGAGGGACCCGCCTTGCTACAGGGACTCGCGATCTGCGGCAACTGCGGGCGAGCGCTGCGCACTTACTACCTCGGACGCAACTCCTCCCCCAACTACCACTGTCCCGGCCAGAACATCGTGGAAGGGCGTGCCACCTACTGCTTGCAGATCGGCGGGATGCAGGTCGACCAAGCCGTGGCTGTCAGCGTGCTGGAGGCTGTCCGGGCCGGCGGAGCCGCAGCCGCGCTGCGTGCGATCGAGCAGGTGCAGAGCGAACGCGACGCCGCCCTGGCGCAGCGGCGCCTGGCGGTGGAGCGGGCCGCCTACGAGGCGACCAGGGCCGAGCGCGCCTACCGCGCCGTGGATCCGGAGAACCGCCGCGTGGCCCGTGGTCTGGAGCGGGAGTGGGAACAGCGGCTGGAGGATCTGGAGCGGGAGCGGGCCGAGCTGGCGTTGCGCGAGCAGGAGCGTCCGCGGGAGCTGAGCGGGAACGAACGCGAGGCGCTGCTGGCGCTGGGCGAGGACCTGCCACGGGCCTGGGACGCCCCCACGACGACGGCACGCGACCGCAAGGAACTGCTGCGGGCGCTGCTGGAGGAGGTGGTCCTAGATGCCCCCCGCAACGAGCCTCGCGCCCGGATCCGTCTGGTGTGGCGGGGAGGACTGTCGACCGAACTCACCATCGAGCGTCCGCGCAAGCGTTCCGCACCCGTGCGTACGGACGAGGACACGATCGAGCTGCTGCGCCGACTCGCGGCGCATTACCCCGACTCGGTCATTGCCGGGATTCTCAACCAGCAAGGCCGCCGGACCGCGCATGGGCTGCGGTTCACCCAGTCCCGGGTTTCGAGCCTGCGCACGCACTGGAAAATCCCCTGCTTCAAGCCGTCAGAGTCGCCTCCGGACGGCGAGCTCGTCAACGTCCGGCAAGCCGCCAAGGCGCTGGGCGTGGCCCCATCCACGATCCACCGCATGCTGAATGACGGGTTCCTGGCCGGTGATCAGATCACGCCCGGAGCTCCCTGGCGCATCCGCCTCACCGAGGAACTGCGTCAACGCTTCGTGGCAGACGCTCCCGAGGGTTACGTAGCGATGCAAGTCGCGACAGCCCGGCTGGGAGTGTCTCGCCAGACCGTCCTAGACTGGATCAAGCGCGGCAAGCTGGATGCCGTCACGGTCCAAAGAGGACGCCGGGGCGGATTGCGGATCAAGCTCCCCGAGAACAACCATCCGAGCCTGTTCAAGGAGCCGACATGCACCGAAGAGGCGAGTTGCAGTGAGTCAAGTCGGCCGCAGCCGCAGTCGGCCGATTCCTTGAATCATTCCGCAAATAACTGAAAAGGAAGGAGTTATGCAGATATCGCGGCCCGTTCGGGCGATCCGCATCAGTGGGGTGGCAGTATGACGACAACTGCAAATATTTCGAGATGTCCGCGTCAATCACCCACCGCTTCCCTTCCATCACGCCCGCCCGCACTGCGTGCAGGGCGTCGTGGGCGGAGCGGCCCGGGCGGAACCCATGCGAGCAAGGCAGGAAGTCCGCCTCGTACACCGGTTCCAATAGCATCACGATCGCTCTCTGCGCCACCTTGTCCTCGAACGTTGGAATGCCAAGGGGCCGCATCGTGCCGTCTGCCTTCGGGATGTTGTGCCGCCGGACCGGCGGCGCGAGATAGCGTCCGGACTTGATCCGGCCCAGCAGGTCCAACAGGTTGGCCTCCAAGTCCTTCGCATAGTCCGTCGCCGTCACGCCGTCGATGCCTGCCGCGCCATCCTTGCGCGTCAGTCGATACGCCTCCTGCATCCATTCAAGGTCGATGAAGCGGTGCAGCGTCGTGAACACCCAATCGGGGTGCTTCCTCGCCTGTTCGGCTATCCACTGTCGTTTCGTGTTCGTGTTTGCGAAGCTCATAGTCTTCTCCAGCGTTTCCCTCCAGTGGTTCTGTCCATGTGGCACCCCCCTTCCCTCGGACGGGTCCCGGCGGTCCCGGTTCCCCGCCGTCACCAGTACTATGAGGGCGCTACGACTCCCCGCACTGCCTCCCTTCGGCTTATTGATTCACCAGCCGGTACCACGCTGTGCCTGCTTGTTCGCTCCCGATCCCCCGCAGGCAGGGGCGGGCCAGGACCCTTTGTTGCGGCCAGTGGTCCTCGTTCCGGCCTTCATGCGTGGACAGTACGGGGCCTCCCAGGTTCCCCGGCGAGCCATCCCGTGGCTATGCAAACGTTCTCTGACCCCGGACGACCCGTTGCGCCTCACCTGTCGCGGCGCTTCCGGTACAGCCCCCGCAATTACAAGAACGAAGGCGTCGACGTTGAGGATTTCGAGGCTCAATAGCGTCGCTTCACCACCTGCTGTGTAACGCTTCACGACGGGCGTCGCCGCACGCCATGCAACACTCGCTTCCGGCTGGCGGGCTGCGCCTCTGCCGGGCAGGAGTTGAACCCGCTGGCTCGCGGTGCAAGGTTTCAGCTCATTCGCATCCTCCCTGCCAGGGCTTTCCCTGGCGCACTGTAGTTCCCAATCATCCGCTCCTAGCTCATGTCGCTTGCGCGCTGGACGAATGCGGCCTCATTCCAGAGGTGACCGATGCCTATGAAGACCCTGAGGCTGCCGAACGCACATCGATCAGCGTTTCGATCCAGTGCCTCAGATCGTGCTTCCCAAACGCAATATGGGCAGTCAGCACGGCTGGCCCGCTGCCATGTTCGGGCGCAGTCACCCGGAACTTGATTCGCTCCTCCTGGCGCGGGCCGACATGCAGTTCGGCAAACGCCGGCACGCACTGCCATCCGTTGGGCAATTGCGGCTCGATGCGAAACGTCTCCGCTTCCGGCAGGTGGTTCAAGATCACGCTGTAGAGGTCGAATTCCCTGCCTGCGACCACGTCTTGCCCGTAGGGATAGAAGCGCACCCACTGTTCGTCGATGCCGAAATTGGGATCTTCCCACGGAACGAGTTCTGCGATCACTCGCTTCTTTTCCTCCAGCACCTCACGCATCGTCGCGAGCTGCTGTTGGTCGTAGCGGAACACTTCTTCGATGTGCTGGTTCACCAACCAGTAGTCCCCTTCCATCGCAGCGATCTTGTCCAAGCAACGAAAGTGCCCCAGCCCGGGGTGAAGCAGGTGACGATTCAGCAGGCAGTAGTCGTCAAGCCCGGAAGGGCTGAAGGAGTCTCCGATGAAGAAGTAGCGCTCGCCATTGTCACGCCTGACATCCAGTCCTCCGTGATAGATCGCTTGGCCAGGGAAGTACGTGTACTGGAATTCGAACTCGTGCCAACGCAGCACCTGCCCCTCGGATAGTCCCGACACCGGCCTGATCGGACGGTCTGTCATGGCCGGCATGTGGTACGCCGCCGGGCGCTCGAGAATATCCCGGATCTCCTCTCCGGCATAGACCGGCACAGACTCCTCGGAGGCCATTGCCTGCACGAAATCGGTATGGTCGTCGTGAAAGTGCGTGACGAAGATGCCTTCGAGGCGGTCGAACACGCGGCGGCGCTCAAAGCGCCGCACCCAATTCATGACATCCTCGCTGCCGCAATCGATCAGGAATGCGGCCTTGGTGTCCGAGACGAGCAGGCGCGAAGTGCCGGACTTGTACCACCACCGCGGCGGCGTTTGCCGCAGCTTCACTGCCATGGGCATCCACTCGAGCTCTTCGCTGCCGAGGATGCGGCGTGCCCTGCTGAGCAGGTTCTCCTCGCCCCAATACCAGCGCAGCGCGTCCGTCCGAAAATACGCCCGGAACAGCCGCCGAATCCGTTCGGACAGCAATTCGATGTCCTTCGCCGGATCGAGCAAGATCGGCCCTCGAGCGGGCACTACGATGTCCGGCTCAGCCGCCTGTAGCCTCGCGAGGCTGCGAAGCAGGTCCGCGGACCTGGCGGCGTAGCCGTGGTAACCGCGTGTTTCGGTCTCTTCGATGGAATCCTGCAGGCTGTAAAGGTCGAAAACACGGCCTCCCTCGTAAATCAGATCACCGGTGAAGGCGATCCGGCGACCGTCCAGTTCCAGCAGGTAGGAAACTGCTCCCCGCGTGTAGCCGGGCGTGTCGAGTACCTTGATCGAAAGGCCGCGCCACTCGAACGAGCGTCCTCCGCTAGCGGCCTCGTGCACGTACAGGTCCGAGCCGAGCACCTTGGTCGACTGCTGGGCATAGTCGTGGAATCTAGTGCCGCGAAACTCGCTCCAGAAGCCCTCGGCGTTATTGATCAGGGGAAGTTCGGCGGCAGGCGCGACCACCATTGTGCCGTCATCTGCCAGCGTCACCCCGGCCCAGGCCACGTCCCGGCGGTGGTGCGTGAGGAAGACTGTCTCGACATCGCGCAGCGTTCCGCTGGGATCACCGTAGAACGCGATGCGCGATCCCTCTCGATAAATCGAAGCCCCGTTGACACCGCCGTGCGACGCCACGACGAGTTCCGATGGCAATCGATTGTCGTCGCCGCACGAGCACCAGCACAACATGAGACCAGCGAGGCACCACCGCCGGATCCGCCCGGCTGCCCACACGGGTCTTGTCGCACTGTGCATTAGTCGGCTCGGCACCAAGCGGGTTCCGGCCCGCGAAGCCACGTCCACGATCCTAGCAGTCCTTCCTCCCGGCTCGGATGGGACGGCTCAAGCGTGGCTGCCGTGCTCTGCTGCCGTGCTGGGAGAAACTAGCTTCCGTGTTCGTTGTCAAGCGACGTGCGGGGGAAATGTGATGACTGACGGCGAGCGAGACGCGATGTTCTCGCCGAATTGACGGTTGGCGGGACACTGGTCGAGAGTGGTCTCACGCGGCGGCCTCCAGGGGCCGAGCTGGCGGTTGGGCCTGCCAGAGGCGGTCTTGGCGGAGGAGGGTGTCGAGCAGGCCAACGAGCCGACGCATGACGGCAACAAGGGCGACCTTGTGGGGCTTGCCGTTGGCGGTGAGGCGCTGGTAGCAGGCTTGGGAGGAGGGCTCGCAACGGATCGCGGACAGGGCAGCCATGTAGAGCAGATGGCGGGGCTGGGTGCGGCCCCCCCGGATGGAGCGGTCGCCGCGGTGCTGGCCGGAGTCGCGGTCGAAGGGGGCGAGGCCCAACAGAGAGGCGGCCTGACGGCGACCGAGGGAGCCGAGTTCGGGCATGTCGGCACAGAGGCAAGCAGCGTTGACAGGGCCGAAGCCAGGGATGGACTGAATGATGGCGTCACGACGGGAGAGCGCGGCGTCGGCGGCGATGCAGCCGCGCATGCGGCGGTCGCAGTCGGCGATGTCAGCCTGGAGGGCGTCGCGCGTGCTGGAGGGGCAGGCAGCAGCCTCGGGGTCGAGTTCGGCGCAGAGCTTGCGCAGGGCGCCAAGCTGCTCGACGAGCTTGCGGCGGAGGGCGAGCAAGTCGCTGAGCAGGCGCAAGTTGTCCTGCCGTGGCGGGGTGGATGCCAAGTCGGGGAGGAGGCCGAAGCGGGCGAGCATGGAGGCATCGACGCGGTCGTTCTTGGCGAGCTGGCCGGTCGCTTCGGCGAAGCGCCGGGAGCGCAAGGGGTTGACTAGGACAGTCTCGAGGCCGGCGTCGGCGAGGCCCTGGTGGAGGTTGCGGTGGTAGCGCCCAGTGGGTTCGAAGACGGCTCGGGAGACGCCGTGTTTGAGCAGCCAGTTGCGGAGAGCGCGACGGCCGGTCTTGGAGTTGTCGAACTGGCGGTCGAGGTCGAGGTCGAGAATGTGGACGTCGAGCTTCGACTTGCCGACATCAATGCCGGCGACGACAATGGAGGGGGAGTGAGTCATTCCTGCGTTCCTGTCCTTTTGCGATTCGGGGCGTCACCCACGCTTCCGTTCAGGTCGCGCAGGAATCGATGCGGCGGGCCGACCAAGCTAGTTGTCGGGTCGGGCAACCCGAGGAGAAAACGGTCCGGCCCGCCGCCCCCGGTGGGGCCTGGCCAGGCCCCACCGGGGGCCTCCCCGCACTGCGGCGGGGAAGGATCTGTTACCTGCCGCAGCGGTGGCTTACGCCACCTGCGGCACTGCAGAGAGGGGGTTCCTAAGAGCGGTGGCCATACCTCTCTCTGCGGCACCTCCCTAACATAAAAGGAGAACGAGACGCGCGATGAGTCGCCCCAGCACAGGTCCGGAGCTTCCGGCAGGCCTATCCCGTGGCGATGACGGCAAAGTCCGTTGCTTCTGGGGCGCCGGCGACCCGGATTACATGGACTACCACGATCACGAGTGGGGAGTGCCAACCGCCAACGACCAGACCCTGTTCGAGAAGATCTGCCTCGAGGGTTTTCAGTCCGGGCTCTCGTGGTTGACGATCCTGCGCAAGCGCGACAACTTCCGGGAGGCCTTTGATCGCTTCGACTTCGAACGAGTCGCTGAGTTTACCGACACAGATGTGGAGCGTCTGCTGGGGAATCCCGGCATCGTGCGACATCGCGGGAAGATTCGCTCCACGATTAACAACGCCAGAAGGGCCCGCGAGCTGGCTGCCGAGACGGGCTCAATGGCTAGGTATTTCTGGAGCTGGGAACCCTCCCCGCAGTCGCGCCCTGCCTGTCTGGACTACGCCACCTTGCTCTCGCTGACCAAGACCCCCGAGTCCACCGCCATGTCCAAGGACCTCAAGCGGCGGGGTTGGACGTTTGTCGGACCAACGACCGCGTATGCGTTCATGCAGGCGATGGGCTTGGTCAACGATCACATCGAAGGTTGTTCTGCCCGGCCAAGGATTGAGCGCTTGCGGGCAACGTTCAAGCGACCATAGCCGACCGCTGATTGGACGGCCCCCAAGGAGTACTTCGGCAGAAAGTGATGATTCTGCATGAGTCTCCGCGCGGTAGCGCAGATCGCGTCGGACGAATTGTCGGGCTCGGCAGCATCTTGTAGCGTTGGCGCAACTGGCCCGGGCGGAATAGAATCAGGACTCGACTACCGATCCGCAGTACGAGGATCCGAAGCATTGACCTCTGGGATCGCATCCCACTGGAGCCCGATTAATGAAGCGGCATTCGAGGGCTTAGGATCACGGTGTACAATATCATCCTTGAATGCTTACCGATCGGGTGACGTTGCGCACCGAAGTCAGGGATTGGTCGGAAGTTCTCAATGAGTGTCAGCCCAAGGTGTACTGACTGATGACAGTGGCCGACATGCACTGCAAGCTGAAGTCTGTCTTTCTAAGGTCTTGCTGTGATCCAGCGTTAGGGATTCGGCTTCGCCTACAGGTCTATCACAAGCCATACCATCGCTATCTTGGAACGTTGCCTCAGCGAGATTGTCGTCGAGTAGTGACGAACATGATCGCCCAGAGGCGGCCCGGAACACACTCGACAAAAGTCGCCGGATACCTTTACGGAAGGAGTTTGTAGATCAACCGAAGAGTCTGCATTCTGTATATTCGCCGGGCTGCGGACCGCATCCCAGCGGCGAATGAGAACAACGTCTCCCAACTGCCATGGCCATCACCGTCTTTAAGGACAGCTCGTATAGCCTGTCCACCCTACTCGAGGAAATCGACAGAGGCGAGATCGCTCTACCGGATATCCAGCGACCGTTTGTCTGGAAGCCTGCCAAAGTTCGAGACCTATTCGACTCGATGTACCGTGGTTTCCCCATAGGTCATCTGCTCTTCTGGGCAACAGGTGCCGAAATGGGTGCCCGTCGAATCGGCACGCATCCCCACGAAGCTGCCCCGCGTCTCATGATTGTGGACGGACAGCAGCGCCTGACTAGCCTCTACGCGGTGCTTACCGGGAAGGAAGTGCTCCGTGAAGACTACACCTCTTCTCGCATTCGGATCGCATTTCGACCCCGGGACGGCAGCTTTGAGGTCGCCGATGCATCGGTGGTGAAGAACCCTGAGTTCATCCCCGACGTATCGATTCTTTGGGATGGCAGTAGTCGGGGCAAGAAGGTCCGTGCATTCCTCAAGCGCTTGGAAAAAAGTAAGGGTGATCTGGGCGAGCATCAGCGAGACAGTCTTGAGGAAGCGATCGACCGGCTCTACGACCTCCAAAACTACCCGTTCAAAGTCATGGAGTTGGGGGCAAACATTGACGAGGAACAGGTCGCGGAGGTATTTGTACGCATCAATAGTAAGGCAGTTCCACTCGGCCAGGCCGACTTTATCCTCACGCTGATGTCAGTCTGGTGGGAAGAGGGCCGCAAGCATCTTGAGGCCTTCGCTCGTAGCGCAAAGGTCCGTCCCCTAGGGCCATCTCCGGCAAACCCGTTCATCGATCCGTCCGCGGACCAGATGCTACGTGTCGTCGCAGGCCTCGCCTTCCGGCGTGGGCGGCTTCGATACGTCTATCAGGTGCTCCGCGGCAAAGACCTAGAGACTGGTGAGATCTCGGCTGAAATCCGCGAGAAGCAGTTCGCCGCTCTACAGGAAGCCCAGGCCAAGACACTATCCCTGACCAATTGGCACGAGTTTCTCAAAGCCGTCCGCCGCGCCGGCTACCGAAGCCAAGCGATGATCAGTTCAGAGAACAACCTCATGTTCTCCTACTTGATGTACCTAATCGGTCACCGGGACTATGGGATCGACCGCAAAACCCTCCGTGAAGCGATCGCTCAATGGTTCTTCATGACCTCCCTCACCGGTCGATATACCGGGAACTTTGAAAGTCGTGTCGAACAGGACCTCCGTCGCGTCACAGAGGCGAAATCCGGTGATGACTTTGTGGCAACGCTGAACGGAATCATCGACACGGCGCTTACGTCAGACTATTGGACAATTCAGCTCCCCGGTTCACTCGAGACTTCCTCGGCTTATGGTCCAACGGTGTTCGGGTACCATGCAAGCCTCGTTCTTCTCAACGCCCGGCCTCTGTTTTCGCCGCTGCACTTGGGCGAGTTGCTCGACCCATCGTCTCACGCTCCTCGATCAGCGGTCGAGCGCCACCACCTCTTCCCCAAGGCATATCTGACTCGCATCGGTATCGATCGGACAGTGCAGCGGAATCAGATCGCCAACTACGCTTTTGTCGAATGGCCAGACAACGCAAAGATTGGGGATTCGCCGCCCAGCGAGTATTTCCCTCCACTCTTCAACGAGCTTACGCAACAGCAGCAGAAAGAGGCTCGATTCTGGCACGCCTTGCCCGACGGATGGGATCAGATGGACTACCGCGATTTCCTCCAAAAACGTCGTGTGCTCATTGCCGATGTAATTCGATCAGCCTTCGGTAAGCTCCGCACGGGCCAGCTTCCTGAGACGGACTCACAAACGGATTCATCTGGCATGCCCGAGCCTTCCGTCGAAGACCTGTTGCGCGAAAAGGAAACCGACCGTATCGAGTTCAAGTCGTCTGCGTACTTCAGCTACAAACCAGACATCCCTGAGAAGGTCATCACGGAGTCCGTGCTCAAGACCATCGCGGGCTTCCTTAACTCAAGTGGCGGCACTCTGGCAATCGGTATCGCAGACGATGGCGAAGTCCTTGGGATCCAACCAGACCTTGATAGGAAGAACATGGATGGGGACCGATACGTAAACTCAGTCACCACTGCGATCACGAATTCGCTTGGACCGCTCGCTTCGACGATGGCAAAGATACGGTTACAGGCTGTTGACGGCGTTCATGTCGCTCTCGTCCACGTCACTCCTTCACCTGAACCGATCTACGCCAATGTCACGAAGGGTGAGAAGGTCTTCTTCACCCGAGTGAACAACTCGACGCGGATTCTCGATGGACCCGATCTTGTTGGATATGTTCAACAACGCTGGGCATGAGCAAGACTCCTACTCGGGCGCGGGTCCTACCCAATCACTAGCTGTGCCGGACGCTGTCTAACCTAGGTGGCCCTGAAATCCGCGAGATTCACGATGTGAAACTCGTTCAAGACGGGCTCCGGTCTTATCTCCATCCCAGTTGACTAGCTACTTCGGAGGGCGGATTATGCTTCATGATCAGCCAGTGCTTCCAGCGACCACGGGTCGGTGATCTAACGCCCTTGCGGACCAAGGTCGCGGCGTGCACTGTGGTCAGTATCGATCGCTAGCGCTGCATCAACTAGCAGGTCGCGGTCGATGACGTTCGCTCAATAATCAACTCCCTCTGCGCCAAACCTTCCAGCGACCATAACGGTCCACAGTCTTGCCGAAACCGCCGCGATAGCCGCCAACTCGTGCAGGCTTGGGATCGAGGATGATGTACGCATGAATCGACGTCAATTCCTAGGCACTAGCGGCTCGCTGGCCGCCGCCGCACAGCTGTCCGCGCAATCCAATGACAAGATCGAGCGCGACCGCCAAGTGGGCCTCTCGATCCTGAAGCCCAGCCAAAGGGATCTCGACTACGGGCTGGCGCTCCACCGAGAGTCCGTCGTTTTCGACGCCTACGGCTTTGCACCCAGAGCAGCCGTCGATGGCGACGCCCTGCGCGAACTGGCCGAAGATGGCGGGTCCGACATCGAGCTTCAGGATCGCAGCGAGGACATGGCGATGACGCGGGCCGCCACCGTCGCCGCCGAGCGCGAGGAGTTCGTCCGGGCTTGGAATGCAGCGGGCATGACCTGCCTCTTTCAGAACTGCGGCGAGGAGAGCAGCGACCCGCTGCGGTTGATCAAGCGCCTAGCCCGCTTCACGTACCTGACGGACCATCTGGACGGCGTCCTGCGCCGCACGGTCAGCCCGGAGGGCGTCGAACAAGCCCATGCGGACGGCCTGGGCTGCCTCTACTTCACCGGCAACGGCGTGCCCCTGACGCAGCAATGGGTCTCGGTCGAGGACGAGCTGCGCTACGTGCGGATCTTCTTTCAACTCGGGATCCGCATGATGCACGTCACGTACAACCGGCGAAACCGGCTCGGCGATGGCTGTGCCGAGACGGCGAACGGCGGTCTGAGCGACTTCGGCCGCGCCGCTGTCGCCGAGATGAACCGGATCGGCGTGATCGTAGACGTGTCCCACTCCGGGTGGCAAACCAGTCTCGACGCCGCGCGAGCTTCCACTAGGCCGATGGTCGCCAGCCACACCACCTGCGAGGGGATCTACGCTCACATTCGATCCAAGCCGGACGAGGTCATGCGGGCGATCGCGGACACAGACGGATTTGTCGGCATCTGCTGCATCTCGCGATTCTTGCGGCGCACTGGAGATATCCAAGCGCTGCTGGACCACGTCGATTACGCCGCCAAGATGCTTGGCGCCAACCACGTGGCCATCGGTACCGATGTTGCTTACCGCTCGCAATACACCGAGGAGGAGGCCCGGAAGCTGCCCCCTAGGGGCAGACGACGGACACGCTTCGCCGCCCTGTGGCCGGAAGACGACTTCGTCACAGAGGCTTCCATGACGCAGAGCCTGGCCTGGACCAACTGGCCGCTGTTCACGGTTGGCATGGTGCAGCGGGGCTACTCCGACGACTCCATTCGCAAGATCTTGGGCGGAAACGTGCTACGCGTAGCTCGCGCCGCGCTGGCGAGCGAAGCCTAGGCCCCCGTGAACGCCGGCCGCCGCTTTTCCACGAATGCCCGGATTCCTTCGCGACCGTCGTGGGTGCGCACGGAATCGGCTATGGCGCGCGTCTCCATTTCCATCTGCGTCTCGAGGGATTCGCCGAAGCCGCCATGCAACAGGCGCTTCGCGGTGCCTAGCGCGCAAGTCGCTCCCTGTGCCAAGCTGCCGGTCAGCGCCTCCGCCTCGGAAACGAGATCATCGTCGGAAACGACCCGCGAGGCCAGACCCCATTCCACGGCCTCTTCAGCCGACAGCACGCGGTTCGTCAGCGCTAAGTCCAGCGCCCGCCGCAGGCCGACCAACCGCGGAAGGAAGTACGTGGAGGACCCATCGGGCGTCAGGCCGGCCTTGGTGTATGCCATGGTGAACTTGGCCGACTGCGAGGCTAGAACAAGATCGCCGGAGATCGCCAGGCTGAAGCCGCCGCCGGCCGCGAAGCCGTGCACGGCACAGACCACCGGCGCGGACTGGCGGGTCAGTCGCGAGACCGCGCCGTGCAGGTAGGTTGTGGTCTCCTTCAGATAGGCCGGCAGATCGTCGCCGTGCTTGACGAAGGTCTTCAGGTCGCCTCCGCCGCAGAACATCGGCCCCCTGGCCCGGATCAATACCGCCCGGATGTCGGGGTTCTCGTCGCACTCAATCGCTGCCGTCAGCAGCTCCCGGGCCGTCTCGGCATTGATGACGTTGGCACGGTCAGGTCGGTTCAAGATCAAGTGCGCCACATGGTCCTTGACGCTGAGTTCGATTTCGCTGAAATCCATGGCCAGAGTGTAACCCGCGTTCGACTGCGGGCAGGAATGGGGGAACTTTGCACTCTGCGGCGTCGAAACGAGAGCTCGGATGAAGCTGCCGGAATATTTTTTATAAATAGATATTTATTGGGGCGAATAGATTACGATATACTGCGGGTAGAGCCATGTCAGGCCCCGAGATCATCCAAGTCATTCAGGACGCGCTGCACCGCAAGGGCAGCAACCCCAGCCGGTTCGCGAAGGAGAACGGCTTCTCCGTCAATGCCATCCGCTATATCCTCGAGGGTCGGCCGCCCAGCAGCCGTCGCCTAGCGGAAGTCTGCCAAGCGCTTGGCTTGGAGTTCTACGTCGGCCCGCCCCGCGTTCCCGAAGGCAAGCGCATGGACGCGAGCGAGCTGGCCAACGAACTAGATCGGCTCGCCGTCGAAGCGCGGCGCATCGCGGACGATGTCGAAGGAGCGACCGCCGAGATCGACCAGTCCGTTCTGTATGTCTCGGCTCCTCGCTACGAGGTGCTGGCAGCCGCGGGAAGCGGCGAGGAAGTGTTGGACGAGAGTGTCAAGGGGTACCTAGGCTTCAACAAGACCTGGCTTCGCGAGCAGAACCTGTCCCCCAGCAACCTGGCGGTCATCGAAGTGCGGGGCGACTCGATGGAGCCCACCCTGCACGACGGAGACAGCGTGCTTTTGGACATGCGATCGCCACAACTGAAGGACGGCGGGATCTACACGCTGCGACGGGGTGGAGAATTGCTCGTCAAGCGGTTGCGCCGCCAGGGCGCGAGCTGGCTCATCGCAAGCGACAACCTCTCCTACGCGGTCGAAAGCTTGGACGAGAACGTCGACGTGCTAGGCCGCGTGGTGTGGCTCGGCCGGAGCTTCCCCGACGGCGCCTGAGGAGATCTACCGGTCCACCGGCTGACCTGCGATGAAGACCGTGTCGATGTCGCGCAGGTTCCGGATGTTCCCCAAGGGATTGCTGTTCAGAAGGATCATGTCGGCCACCTTGCCTTCGGCCAAGGTCCCGAAGTCGCGGTCGATCCCGAGCGCCTCCGATGCGTTCTTCGAGAACGACACGATTACCTGCAGGGGCGTCATGCCCGCCTCGACCATCAGCTCTGCCTCCCAGTGCTCGAAGTAGCCGGCAAACCGGGCGGGAGGGCCGGTGTCGGTGCCAAAACCGATCTTGACCCCCGCGTCGGACAGGGTCTTGAGGTTGCGCATCGCCATCCGGAAGTTCTCCCGATTGATCTTCAGTTCCGGATCGTTGGCCTGCGCGTCTCGAAAAGTGGTGCGCAGTTCGTCCACCAAGCTAGCCTCGACGCCTCGGGTGAAAAACGGATCGGCAAGCCAGTCAGGTTCGTCCGCGTACACATACGTGGACTGTTCCCGCGTCAGCGTGGGCGAGTACGTGACGCCTCGGGCGAGCAGTCTGCGGATCAGCCCACGGTCGACATCGGTATCGCGCACGCTATGCACGATCATGTCCAAGCCGGCTTCAACCAACAGCTTGGCGTCAGCGAGTTCGTACAGGTGCGCGACCGCTAGCAGCCCCCGCTCGTGGGCCTGGTCGATGATGGCCCGGCACATCGACAGGCTGAGCTTTTCGAATGTGCCATGGTGGCCGTCGACCCACATCTTTACCAGATCGGCACCTTTTGCCGCTAACCGGTCCACGTGCTGCCGCGCCTCGGCCGGCGTCGAGACTTCAAGCGCCAAGCCCTTCACGCCCGGTGCCTTGGTGGGATAGCCGTTCGGAGTCGTGAAGCCATGCAGTGCGGTGCGGACTCGGGCCACACCGGGAAGGCTGCCTCTGTTCACGTCGTTGCTCACACCTAGGACGGCCTCCATGTCAGTCCCGAGGCTGGTAGTGGTCGTCACGCCGTAGGAGGCATAGATCCGCAGGTTGTCGATGACGCTTTCGCGCGAGTAGTTCTCTTGGGCCTGCACCAAGCCCTTGGTCAATCCCACATGGCCGTGCAGGTTTATGATGCCGGGGACCAAGGTCTTTCCCTGCCCGTCAATCACCCGCGGATCGCCCGAAACCTGGTGCGTCCCGCCTTCGCCAATAACCGCGATGCGCCCCCCAAGAACAATTACCGTGGCGTTCAATGTCGGCGGTCCGCCGCTTCCGTCGACCAGCGTCACGTTTTCGATGACCAACGGGCGCTGAGCCGCCACGACCGGTGACAGTAGCAAGACCAGAATCCCTAAGCGAAGCCGCATCGCCGTTGGATTCTAGCACGTGCAAGTTCGCCCCCTGAGACCCTGCGTCCGCCCATGGCAGGCGGAGAGAACCGTCACCACGAGAGCCGCGGGAAATGGCATCAAGCAATCCTGTCGCGCTCGCAACGCGCCCCGGACGGCCCGTATGAAGTACAGTCCGCCGCTCTGGCCGCGATCGAACGCCAGAGCGGGAGCGGGCCTGTCGTCAGGCTCGCGGTTGGTAAGCTACGACAGAAGCGAGCGAGCCGACTCTGCCCGCCCAAGGCTGTTGGAGGCTATGCTAGTGCGGACTGGATGCATCCATGCTAATTGACACGAACAAGTGCGTTGCTTGCGCGAATTGCGTGCCGGTCTGCCCGATGGGCGCCATCTACGTTGACCCGGAGATTGGCCGCGCTCGGATCAACCAGGACGAGTGCGTCGAATGCGGCACCTGCTTCAGGGGGATGAGCCAAGAGCACCTCAACCCGACGGTGGTACGCACGGTGCGCAAGCTCGCCCGACTGTTCCGTTTCCGCTTCGAGCCGGAGCCTGACGTCTGCCCCACGGCGGCCTTCGTGATGAACGAGCTGGAGATGCCTCGCCTGGTGCGGCAGGTCTTTTCCGACCCGGTCGTAGAACACAAATCGACCGGCATCAAAGGGCGCGGAACGGAAGAGGTTAAGACAAACGACGTCAATCCGCGAGTCGGCGTAGGCGAGGTCGGGTACACCATCGAGTTCGGCCGGCCGGGCGTAGGAGTCCGCTTTCGCGATATTCAGGAAATGACGCTTGAGCTGGCACGAATGGGAGTACAGTTCGAGGCCAAGAACCCGATCAGCCACCTGATGACCGACAAGAGCACTGGGCATATCCGAGCGGACATCCTTGACGAGAAGATCCTCTCCGCCATTGTCGAGATCAAGACGGCACTCGATCAGGTGGAGGCGGTGCTAGGCGCGGTGGAGGAAGTCAACCGTCGCATCGATACCGTGACGGCCGTTGGAATCTCCACCCGCTGCGACGACAGCGGCGAAGAGACTCAGTTGGCTCAAGTGCTGGAAGACCTGGGCTACGGTGCCGAGCGTGCCAAAACGAACATGGGCCTTGGCAGGCTGACCAACGCGGAGGCCGCATGACCAACACTCTTCACCGCTACGGCAAGTCCGAATCCTTCCGAGACGACTTCATCCTTTTTTGCATTCCTTCTGTCGGCAAGAACGACGAGGGCGCTGTTGAGAAGCAGAAGGCTTTCTTGCGCATCTGTGCCCGCCACGACCCGGTCAACATGGGCAACGGCAATAGAGGAAGCTTCAAGCCCGAGCGCCACCTCGACCCGCGTTCCCACTGGAATCGTGACCTCTCCCCGGATTGGGAGGGAGTGATCGAAGGCGTCAACAAGCCCGGCACGGCAGCAGCAGTATTCGACTCTGAGGAGAAAGCTAGGGCGTGCTTGCAAGAAGTCGTCGATGCCGACCTGGGCCTGTCGGTCAACCTCAGCACATCAGTGAGCGGCGCCAAGGAAGTAGCGCGGTGCTGCGGCATCGACCGCCACAGTGTCGAGTACTCGCTGGGCTTCACGGACCCGCACGACCACCTGCCGAACAGCCAGGTTCTGGAACTGGCGACGATGTGCGGCCACGGCATGGTGTCCTTTAACATGGCCCGCAAGATGCTTGACATGGTGCGCGAAGGGCGTCGCACGCCGGACCAAGCGGTGACCACCCTGGCCCGCTTCTGTCCGTGCGGAGTCTACAACCCTGCTCGGGCGCGCAGGCTGTTGGAAGAAGCCCGCACCAAAGCGACATAGAGCCACGCATCATTGAAGCGGCGTGAAGCTAGCCGCAGCCAATTCTCCGTCACCTTGACCGGCCATCCTCCTGCCGTGCAACGATGAGCCGTGCTCTCCCTGCCCAACTTTCGTTGCGAGGGCTGCACGCGACAAACTGAACGCAGTCCACCACCGACGTCATCACGAACGGCTGCGCCGGCTCACGCACTTACCGCGGAGGCCATAGCCGATAACGGAAATGCTGGCGCTTTCCTGGCTACCCCATCGTTAGGATCATGCCCCGCGAACCGACATCTCGGAAGCTGACGTCGATGGTCAGCGGACAGCGGCGTAGTGCACACTGCGCTGTTAGGGCGGATTTGGCGTTCTCAGTCGGAAAATAACCCCGACCGATTGATGGAACGAGATTTCCCACCACCAACCGAGCGCACCACTCCTAAACCCTTCCTTCTCTCGCTGTTAGCTACTCGCGATCGCCTGCCGCGTTGACCGGTCACGGCCCTTCACCCGACGGGTTGGCTACAATCCTGCCAGCATGCAACGCTCGCTGTCGGTTCTCCTGATCTGTGCCTCGTTCGCCTTCGCGGCCGAGTACGAGCTCGGGCCAGACTCGAAGGTCCAACCCGGCGTCCCCAAGGGAACCGTCACCAAACACAGCTGGACCAGCGCGGGGACGATCTTTCCCGGTACGGTGCGCGACTACTGGGTCTACGTGCCCGCGCAGTACGATGCTTCGAAGCCCGCGGCGGTGATGGTCTTCCAAGACGGCGTCAAATGGGCGTCAAACGTGGGGAACGGCTGGCTCACTCCGATCGTGTTCGACAACTTGATTGCGAAAGGCGACATGCCGGTGACGATCGGGATCTTCGTCAACCCCGGCATGCTGCCGGCTCGAAGCCCCGGCCTTAAGCCTCGGCTCAACCGCAACTATGAGTACGCCTCGACAAGCGGCGACTACGCCAGGTTCATCGTGGAAGAGATTCTGCCCGAGGTTGCCAGGGACTACAACCTCACCGACGACCCGAACCTCCGCGGGATCGGCGGCTCGAGCGGGGGCGGGCAGGCGTCGTTCACCGCGGCCTGGAACCGCCCGGACGTGTTTCGACGTGTGTTGAGCTTCATCGGAAGCTACGTGAACATACGCGGCGCCGACATCTACCAGAGCCGGGTTCGCAAGATGGAGCCCAAGCCGCTGCGAGTCTTCCTGCAAGACGGCTCCAACGATCTCGATTTGTTCTCGGGCTCGTTTTGGCTGGCAAATCAATCGCTCCGGAGCGCACTGCACTGGGCCGGCTACGACTACAAGTGGGTTGCCGGCGAGGAGGGGCACAACAAAGTCCACGGCCTGCCGATCTTGCCCGACGCCTTGCGCTGGCTCTGGCGCGATTGGGAAACCCCGATCGAGCCTTCGCGTGAGAAAACCTTCAAGCGCCCGCCGTCGATACTCGATTTCCTTGAACCCGAGCACGACTGGGAGCTCGTCAGCGAGGGGCATACGTTTCTAGAGGGGCCGGCTGTGGCGCCCAACGGGGACGTCTATTTCTCGGATGTTCGCGAGAGCAAGATCTTCCGCGTTGACGCCAAGACCAGCGAGGTCAGCCTATTCAAAGACAACACGGGCTGGACGAACGGGCTCATGTTCGGCCCTGACGGGCGGCTCTACACCTGCCGCCGCAAGACCGAGCAGATTGTCGCGATCGACGTCGAGACGATGGAAGAAGAGGTGATCGCCGAAGGCGCTCAGCCCAATGACATCGTGATCAACGCCAAGGGTGACCTGTACTTCTCGAGCCCCTGGACGAAGCGCGTCTGGTTCGTGCCCAAGGGCGGCGAGGCGCGGATCGTGTTCGAGGATCCCAATTCGGGCTTCTTGAACGGGTTGATGCTCTCACCCGATCAGTCGATGCTGATGGTGAACGACTCGCGCAAGAAGTTTGTGTGGTCGTTCCAGATCGAGCCCGACGGCTCGCTGGCGTACGGCGAAGAGTTCTTTCGGCTGGAGACCTGGGATAAGAACAGCCAGTCGCGCGCGGACGGCATGACGATCGCCGACGACGGGCACCTGTTCGTGGCGACGGATCTTGGGGTGCAGGTCTGTAACGACAAAGGGCCCGTGGTGGGGATTATTCGGAAGCCGACGAAGGAGTTCGTTTCAAACGTCGTATTCGCCGGACCGGAGCTCAAGACTCTCTACGCGACCGCGTCGACGAAGCTTTTCCGCAGGAAGCTACAAGCGAGCGGGGTGCGGCATTGGGAGCCGTTCCAGCCGCCTCGGCCTGGGCTGTAGAGCAGTGGCCCATCGAGTCCTCATCGCAACGCTGCTGCTCGCCGCGCCCGTCCTTGCGGTGAGCCCCAACATCATCCTGATCCTTGTCGACGACCTCGGCTACGAGACCCTGGGCTCGTACGGCGGAGCCTCTTACGACACCCCCAGCCTCGATCGCCTCGCTGAGTCGGGTCTGCGCTTCACCCACGCCTACGCCATGCCGCTGTGCTCGCCGTCGCGGGTGAAGCTGATGACCGGTCGCTACAACGCTCGTAACTACACCAAGTGGGGAGTCCTGCCCAAAGACGAGCTCACCTTCGCCAACATCTTGCAGGATGCCGGGTATCGCACCCACGTCGCCGGCAAGTGGCAACTCTGGGGGCACGACCTCGTGTGGAACCGCGGCGGCGGCTGTTGCCTGCATCAAGGCCAAACCCCAGGCGACGCCGGCTTCGACGACTACTTAGTCTGGTACCTCGGCGACAAGGGAAGCCGCTACGCGGACCCCTTGCTGTCGAGCCGCAACGACGACGGCAAGACCCGCCAAGGCAGGTACGGTCCCGACCTATTGAACGACTTCGTGCTCGAAGCAATGCAGAGCGATCAGCCGTTCTTCATCTACTACTCGATGGTCCTCGCCCACGCGCCCTTCGTCCCGACACCTGATAGCGACGGCTGGGGCGCCGACCGCCACGCCGAAGACAAAGCACACTTCGCAGCCATGGTCGCCTACGTCGACAAGATGGTCGGAAAGACGCTCGCCAAGCTCGACCAGCTCGGAATTCGAGACGAGACGTTGGTACTGCTAACCGGCGACAACGGAACGCCCAGCGCGATCACCAGCGTGATGCAAGACGGAACAAAGATCCGTGGCGGCAAGGGGAAGACGATCGACCATGGCTCGCATGTGCCTTTCATCGCCTCGTGGCCGGGAGTCATTGAGCCCGGTGTTTCAAACGCTCTGGTCGACTTCACCGACGTGCTGCCGACGCTCGCCGACGCAGCCGACGCCAACCTCCCGAGCGACCGGATCTTCGACGGCCACAGTCTGCTTCCGGTCTTTCGCGGCGAAGCGGAACACGAGCGTGAGTGGATCTTCACGGACTACCGCGCGCAGTTTCCGAACATTGCCGAGAGACGCTACGTCCACAACCGTCGCTACAAGCTCTACGATGACGGCCGGTTCTTCGATTGGGAGAACGACATCCTCGAGCAGAACCCGCTTGCTGACGCCGAGATCACAGCCGAGGCCGCCGCGATCCGGGAGAGCTTCCGCGACGCGTTGAATCTAAGTCTAGTAAGCAACGGACATCCAGCTAGCGCCGCCTTTCCCGAGCTTGGAGAGGATTTTGCCGTGGTTGATCGTCTGGCCGACTAGATGGCCCGATTTCGCTGCTGAGCAGCGTCAGCTCGCACAACTAGCGCAAACGAGCACTTGAGCAAACGATAGTCCGGAGGGCGCGCTAGACCCTTTGGATCGAGCGCTCGGTCCCTGTTCATAGGGGTTCGGGCTGTGGCAGGGATGCGCAAGGTCAGCCGGATGGCTGTCATCTCTGCAGTCGTACGGCCTCCTCGTCGAGACCGACCTTGGGCGCTTTGGTCGGCAGCTAGTGGAAGCTCGGTGGATCTCGGCATCCCAACATCTTTCCGCTGAGCGCCTATGATGATCATTGATGTCAGACGTCCACGGTGAAAAAAGCAGTTTCAAACTGTCGCCTGTAATCAAGCCAAGTTCCCCTGAAGCAAGCGTTGTGGCAGCTATCATGGCACTGCTCGGAACAGCCGTCTTCTGCCCGCAGACCGCTTTCGCAGAAGGAGACGCCCGCCCCAACATACTTTTCATGATTTCAGACGATGTCTCTTGGGCCCATGCAGGAGCCTACGGTGACAAGGTCGTCAAGACATCCGCATTCGACCGGATCGCAGCAAACGGTGTGCTTTTTACGAATGCCTTTTGCTCGGTTCCATCCTGTAGCCCGTCACGCTCTGCGATCCTTACTGGTCAGGACTTCTGGCGACTTGGGGAGGCTGCCAACTTGCGTGGCACTCTCCACAAGGACCTATACAGCGTGTATCCATTCATGCTTGAGGAGGCCGGATACCATGTGGGCAGTCACTCCAAAGTATGGTCGCCGGGAAGCTTAGAAGCGGGAGGATGGCCGCACAATCCGGCCGGACCAGCGACAGACAATTTCCAGAGTTTTCTCAAACACTTGCCGGACGACAAACCGTTTTGCTTCTGGCAAGGTTCGCGCGATGCGCATCGACCTTTTGAAGCGGGATCAGGCGCCCGATCAGGCATGGATGTGGAGGACGTTGAGGTACCTCCTTTTCTCCCGGACGTGCCGATAGTCCGTGAGGATATCCTCGACTACTACTTCGAAGTGCAGCGGTTCGATCAATTGATCGAGACCAACTTGAAGCTGCTTGAGGAAACGGGCAGAGCTGAAAATACAATCGTCGTAGTGACCAGTGACAACGGATTACCGTTTCCGCGCGGAAAGGCTGATATGTACGATTACGGTGCGCGAATGCCGCTCGCGATCAGCTGGCCGAAAGGTGTGCGTGGCGGCAGAGTGATTCATGATTTTACGAATCTCGTTGATCTTGCGCCCACATTTCTTGAGGCCGCGGGCTTGAAACCTCATCCCGACATGACGGGCAAGAGCCTCCTGCCTTTGCTGACCTCGAGCAAACAGGGCTGGGTAGATCCCGATCGCGACGCCACTTACTATGGCCGCGAAGCGCATTCGGTTTATGCTCGTATCCGTGAAAACAGAAGGGGCTATCCTTCGCGCGCTATTCGGACCAAAGATTTTCTCTATATTCGTAATTTCGCTCCGGATCGCTGGCCGGTAGGAAGGGAATTCAAGGATGTCGATCCGAGCCCGACAAGAACGTACATGCTCGAACGCAAAGACGAGATACCGCGGCTGCACGAGCTGTCATTTGGCAAGCGGCCCGCTGAGGAACTCTATGATCTCAAGAGGGACCCGGCACAAATGGTGAACGTTGCTGCTCAGGCCAAGTATAAGGGTCACAAAGAAGCATTGTCGGCTCGATTGGAAAAGTACTTAAAGCAAACGAACGACCCACGCATGCGAAGCGACGGTCAAGTATTTGACCACTACCCCATATGGCGAGCCGTTCGCGGATCTGATCCACAAGCATATGAGCGCCTAGACCGTGGAGCAAGAGATCAATAGTAGAAAGGCTCGGCGGTCACCGCTCGACGAAAAACACGTCGTTTTGGATCAGTTCGCCGGGTTTGCGGTAGCGGGAGAGGCCTTCGAAGTAGAGCAGCGGCGGCGGTTTGCCTGCGGGAGGAGAGTGAAAGCCGGTCAGGCGTTCCATCGTGGGGAGGAGCGTTCCGCGGTCCGGCCGGTGAGGGATGACGCCGCTCGAAGAAAACGTCCGGCCGCTGTCGCGCGATTCGAGCCAGACGAGCCGTTGGATGTTCGGCTCATCCCTTAGCCAGAATTCCGGACGGCCGTGGATGCCGGGACTCCAATTGGCCCTCGGGTGCTCCAACGGCGCGAGCGTCAACACGAGGCTGATGACGTCGTTGCGCGTGATCGAGACGTTGCAGTTCACGGCAACCAAGCCCGGCCAGCGTTCGGCAATCTCCTCGCGCAGGGGACGTTTCGCCCATCCACCCTTTCCGTCGGGCGTGACCATGTTGATCCCGCCAGGCTGCGGCGTGTGGCGAATGTACACGACATAGGGGCGGTTTTGTTGATCGACGGTGATACCGCAATGCTGAATGCCGGGTTTGGGCTTGTCGGTAGCGTCGCGGGATCGCTCGCCGTAGTCGACCAAGTCCAAGGTGTCCGTGGTGGCGGGGGTCTCAATTGGCGTTCCATCCGCCTTGGTCCAGCTCTGGCCAGAGTCGTCGCTGCGCATGTAGCCGACAGCCTGGACGAGACCCTGGGGGTCGCGGTTGTGCTCGCCCTCGCGCTTGGCGTCTCCAAGAAAGAACGCGACCGACATGTGCAGTGTTTTCTTCTTCGGCCCCCAGGCCATTGCGTTGTGATAAGCGGCGTAGTATTTGAAGCGCTCCTGTTTCGTCACCAGCAGGCCGCGATACTCCCAATCCCCGCCCGGAGGCTTTGCATAGAAATCCATGCCCGCCCAGCCCTGGTCATGACGGCCAGTGACGTAGAGCGTGTCGTCTGGGCCGGAGAGGAGTATGGGGTAGGTCGTCTTCGCGAAAGTCTGGATGGGCGTCCATTCGGAAGAGTCGTTGGGGCGAATGCTTCGCCGGTATTGCAGACTGTCATGGTGCCCGCCGATGATGACGTGCAGGAAGCCTTTGCTGTCGGCCGTGATCGTGGGTCGTGCGTGGTTGTCACGGCCTTTTCCCAGGGTCTGGACCGCTGACCACTCGCCCGAGTTGCGGTCCAGAGTGCGCGCGCGGGCAAAGTAGCCTTCCTCGATCGAGTCTTGCCAGACGACATGGGTCTTGTCGCCGACTGTGACGATCTTGTTGCCGTTGCCCTGCGTGGCCCGCTCACTGCCGATGTTGGAAATCAGCGTGCGTCCAGTTTTGGTGACGTACGCTGACTCGGCAAGTTGATCTCGGATTGCCGCCGCGACAGCGTTGGCGAGAACACGGCTCCCTTCCGCGTTCGGATGCACGCCGTCTGAGAGGAGTGCGTCCGCCTGGGGTTTGGCGACCTCGTAGAGATCGTTCACCGTGACGCCACGCGAAATGACCGCCTCCAACGCGGCGGCATTATAGGCGACCACATCGCGATCGCGGCGAATACCGGTCTTTTCCGTCCCAGAGCCAATGGGCGTCGACGCGGCCCAGATCAACTTTGCGCCCGTCGCCTTCAGGCGCGCGATCAGTTTCCCCAGGTTGGCGCGGTAGTCTTTCAGCGGAATCTGATGCCGGCCCTCGGGCGGCGGCGCGGTCTTGCCATTGGCGTCAAGATGAGTAAGGTCGTGGATCCCTGCGTTGAAGTGGATCACGTCCCACTTCACCTCGCCGAGATAGATTTCAATTTCGGCGAGCGTCTGGCGGGTCGAACGGCAGTTGTCCGGCGCGCGATACAAGTTGGCTGCGCCCATCAACTGCTTCCGCACCCCGGTCGTGTAGCGCATCGAAATCGAATCGCCGATGAGCAGTACGTTTGGCAGCTCCGGATCAGCCTCGACGAAGCTGTATTCCGGGCGCTCCTGGTATTTCTTCGGAACGACTTTGAACCAGGCATCATTACTGCCGTAGGGATTCGCGCCGTCGGCTCCGAATGGGACCAGACAAGTCACCGCAGCCACAGTCAGGGCAATAAGACTCACTCGTGACCGGGATCGAGCGCCCATGGCTTTCTCAGCGTACTTCAACGGGCTGGAGGGACCCCGCTCCGGCAATTACAACAGAGCCCATTACCCTGCATTGAACGCCGGGGTCGATTTTGGCGCCTGGAGAGGCTTGATGCCTGTTAGCTGCTGGGAACAAGCGAAGCCACAAACTCCTAACCGAAAGGCGTGGAAAGGCCCTTCTAGCGGGCTCCCGGGCCCTGTTTAAGGGCATCCGAGTCATTTGAGTCGCAATCAATGAGCGCGAAATTCTTTCACAACATTTCCACCGGGCCGCCGCTCGAGCAGTGGCGCAGGAGTGTTTTGCCGGGGCTATTCCGGGTAGAGAATCATCTCTCCGGAAGACGCCACTCGTTCCCAGGCGCCCTTGAACTCGGCGACCAGCTCAGGCTGTTCGGCGCTTACGTCTGTGGTCTCGCCTGGATCATCGATCATGTTGTACAGCTGCCATCCCGGCGCTGCTCCTCTGGGACCATGTGGCGACTTCAACCGCGAGTACTTCCAGTTGTCCTTGACCAAAGCCACTTGCCCGTCGTGTTCCCACAGGAAGACGGTGTCGGGCCGGTTCAGGTCTGCGCCCTCTTCGGTCAGCAGCGGGGCGAACGAGGCGCCTTCAAGCTCGTGCACCGGCCGGCCTTGGTAGGTTGTCCCAGGGTGCTCCACGCCCGCGAGGTCGAGAAGAGTCGCTGACAGGTCGCGGACAGTGAGGAAGGCGCTCTCTGTCCAGCCTTTGCGGATGACGCTGGAGTGGTTGACGAAGGCAGCCGCGCGAATGCCGCCGGATGCGACTGTTCCCTTGTGCAAGTGGTATGGCCCCATCCCAGCTTGCGCCCAGCCAGGACCGTACGTCACGAACGAGTCGGGCCGGCCGAAGTTTTCTAGGTCGTTGTTGATTCTCTCCGGTCTGCGAGGCGCTCTGCGCGCAAAGTCCAGATCGCTGGAAGCGGCGCCGTTGTCGGACATGAAGACGATGACCGTGTTATCCAACTCGCCGGTTTCATCAAGACGCTCAACAATGCGTCCGACGTTGTAGTCAAGGTTTTCGACCATCGACGCATAGATCTCCATGGCCCTCGAGTACTTCGAGCGCTCCTCGTCGCTGAGGCTATCCCAGGTCCGTGCGAAGGGTTCGGCGGGCTTGTCCCTGGCTTGCTCCGAGATGACGCCTGCCTCGACCGCTCCAGCGATGCGTTGCTTCCTCAGCTCGTCGTAACCTCCGTCGTACTTGCCCTCGTATTTGTCCAGCCAATCCTTGGGAACCTGCAAGGGCCAGTGCGGGCTGGTGTAGGCCATATAGCTAAACCAGGGTGCGGCGTTTTCTTTGCTTTCTTCGAGAAACGAGAGGAACTTGTCGGTGTAGAAATCCGTTGAGTAGAACTCGTTGGGCATGGATTCGAGAGTTTCACCGTCCTCCCAGTAACGCTTTGCCGGAACGTTCGCAAAGTGGACAGCGGAACCGAACTTGAGGCCAAAGGATCGATGGAAGCCCTGAGCTGCCGGACTCAGCTCCGGCGTCTCACCGAGGTGCCACTTGCCCACCATGTAGGTGCGGTAGCCGGCGTCTTGAAGAAGCTTCGGAATCGGAACGATGCGATCGGTCAGATGCCCCTCATAACCGGGTTTTCCTCGGCGAGCTTCGACCAGCGGATCGCCGTTAAACCGAGCTATCGTAACCAGCTGCGTCCCCATGCCCGCTAAGTGCGGATGGGTGCCGGAGATGAGAGCGGTACGAGTTGGAGCGCAGCTGGGGTGCACATGAAAGTTCGTCAGCCGCACGCCGCCAAAGGCAAGCTCATCTAGGTGCGGCGTCCGAATCTCGCCGCCAAACGAACCAAGGTCGGTGTAGCCCATGTCGTCGGCGACGATCAGCAGGATGTTGGGCCGGCGAGCCTCGGTGCTGTCCGCCGTATCGTCTTGACGGCATCCCGCTAGCACGGCGAGGCATAGGACTGCATGAATGTGAAATCGCGGGACTCGCATTTTCCTCTCCTATCCGCCCTCTCCTTCGTCGGGCGTTTGAAGCTTGTGGTATTGAAGCTCCTTGCGTGCTTCATCGAGTCGCTTGCCTGTTTGAGCAACGCTAGGATTTGCTCCTCGGCTTCGTTAATCTTTCCCGCCGTCGCGAGGACTTCTTCTTCACGGAACTTGGGAATGGCGACAACCCCGTCGCTGTCGCCGACCATGATGTCGCCCGGCACTACGCGGGCGCCTCCGATATTGACCGACGACCGGTCTCGGGCCCGATTCAGTTTCGACCTGCGGCTAAAGATCGACCCGATGCGGTCCGCGCCAGTCGAGGCCCGGGGGCGAGAGTAGATCTGGCTACAAGTGAGGGCTCGCCCGACGCTCAGGGCAAGGTGCTGAAAGAGGCCAAGACAGAGAAAAGCACTCCTCTTGGGCGCCCTAACGTCGTCGTTCGCGGCCGCTAGTCCCGTAGACACACCCGGACCTCCGTGGCCGAGCCTGCCTTTGATTCGGTGGTGCGAGGTGGCCGGGCCGATCATGGAGGGGTAGATTGTACCGCTGCTGTTGCATGGCGATAACAAGCGATCCAACGAACGACATATTCTCGGCCTTCTCAAACCCTGCCCAGAGCGCTCTAAGCCCTTCCACACAGTACTTTGAGCCTCTTGAGACCCTTGAATCTTCGCGGGTAAATTGATTAGCCGATTGTGCCGAAGTCACGCGTGCTACACTCGCTTGGCGAACCTCGGCACTGGGCTTCTCAGAGCAAGCGGACAATTGCAACACGAGACCCATTCCATGTTTGCCGCCAATTGATCACGCATGGAAGCAGCGAGCGATAATGTGGCCGCTCGATAGCACCGGCAGGTATGAAGTAGTCTCCAAGACTGATCGTCGCGGCAGGCCACTGCGTACGGTTATCTGCATGGATACGGGGTTGGTTCGCAACGACCCAGTGCCGGACGACGCCGAGCTCGCGCGGTTCTACGCCGAGGACTACCGCATAAGCTACAAGGGCGCTCGGAAGCCTCGCCGCCGCCAGATTCTTCGCAATTTTCGACGTGCGGCAATTTATCTGCGCACTTATCGGGATTTGTTGGAACCCAAGAGCCGCGTGTTGGATGTAGGTGCCGGCTCGGGTGAGTTCGCTTTCCTGATGACGCGTCTCGGCAAGACGGTCACAGGAATCGAGCCCAATGTCGACTACGCAGCCTATTGCAGGGACGAGCTTGGACTGGACGTACGCACCTCCCATCTTGCCCCCGACTTGTTCCGGCCCGGGCAGTTCGAACTGATCCGCATGAACCATGTATTGGAACACCTGAACAACCCGGTAAGGTATCTCGGCGAGATCGCCAACTGGCTTGCGCCGGATGGCCTGCTGTACGTTGAAGTGCCCAACATCGAAGCCGACTGTCGCAGCAAGTCGCGCGGCCGCATGTTCCACTACGCCCATATCTTCAATTTCAATCCGTGGACGTTGCGAGCCTGCGCTGGTCTGGCAGGCCTGACCGAAGCGCCAGAGACCGCACGGAAGTCAGCGGGGACCACCGGCGCATTCTTCCGCCCAGATGCCGCAGCCGCCGAGTCAACCAAGGTCAAGAATCCACAGAACGCTGACCATGTGCGGACATTGATCCGTGCGCATTACGGAGGAGCTTTCAGCAAAGGAAAGGCGGCCAAGCCGATTCGCAAGCTCGCCGGCCAAATCGAAGAGAGTCTGACGGGGCTGGTCTTGGGCTCGCCAGCCTCTATCGCGGAGAGCGTGGCCCGCGGACTTCAATGATCCGGGATAGCTGGCGTGCAGTCTGCGCCGACGCTGAACTCGGCAACCTTCGTCTACACGACGTTCGGCACGCGGTAGCCAGTCGGGCTGTCACGTCTGGTGAGAACCTGCCGTCGGCCGACAAGGCTCTGGGCAGTCGACGGCACGGGACTACGGCGAGCTACGCCAACATTGCCGACCCGCACCTCGCGGAGCCGACGGAAAAGGTGGGAGCAATCATTGCCAAGTCCATGGGTGTGCAGCGATGTTGTGCCATAGATTCGGAATGGCTCTAAGTCAGTCCGAGTAACTCTCCCAATCTCGTTTGCTGCTGAAGTGGTCGAAGGCAATCTGAGATGCTCCTGTCGGGATCTGTTCGACGAGCAGCACCCCCGGCCAGAACAGGTCGATGAAGCCCGAGCGGTTGTCGAGCTTCGCGACATGCGCCCCGTATCGCGCGACGCTTCGACTTCGCACCCCGATCACGTCGAAGAAGGCGTTGTAGAAGCTCTACGTTTCGCCCTTCTCGTAGGCAGCGTCCTTCCAGTCCTCAGCAAAGGCGGCCGCGCGCAGGCGAACCTCATTCCACGACCAGCGCTTCACGCCACCCTACCCGTTGTGCGCCGTCTGGCGGACGGTCTGCCGTTAGCCGAAAGGGGATGATCGGCGACGGGCGGGACAGATCCCTGTTAGACAGTGCTGTTAAAAGGCTCGCTCATGCGTGAAGCGCGCCCGCCCGCCGTTCGGCGTCGATCTTCTCCCGACGCGCCTGCGCAAGCTCGTAGCTCGCCTGCATCCGCATCCAGTGCTCAGCGGTGCCCCAACCGATACCCTCCAACGCCAGCGCCATGTTCGCCGATACGCCCGCCTTGCCGTTCAGCAGGCGAGACAGCGTGCCGCGCTCGCACCCGAGACGCGTCGCCGTCTCGGTCGCGTTCCAGCCCACATCGTCCATGCTCTCGCGGATCAGTTCGCCCAAGTGCGGCGGGTTCAGCATCGGGCCGACGTGCTCGCTTGTAATCTTGTTCATGGTCAGCACCCCCCTTCGGTCAGTGATATTCGATCAGGTCCACATCCGCGGCATCAGTAGGAATACACCAGGATCTTTGGGTCAAGCAACGATGGCGATGTAGTTCGACGTCCAAGATGTTGCTTTCTGGGTTCAATTGGGTCCAATGACTCCCGTCTCGTCGCGACTCTCCTTGCGAAATCGGTCGAGGATTACGAGCACACTCGGCCTCCCTGCGAAATCGAGACTCATCCGGCTGTCGTCATGAACGGGATGTTACACCGGGATCGCACCCTGTGGCGTTTCGGCCCGAGACGGTGACCATGCGGGCGGTCACGCCACCGCGCCCAGACCGTTCTTCGCGACCAGCGTCAACAGCTTGAGCGAGGCTCCCCGCGGACGCTTCTCCCCGCGCTCCCACTGGCTCACCAGCCCGGTCGTCACGTTGAGGTAGCGGGCGAAGACCGCCTGACTCGCGTTCTCGCGTAGCCGGAGCGCACGAATGTCATCCGGTGCCATCTCCTCGACTGGCGTCAGGCACATCTCGTCGAACGCCCGCATGGCGCGCTTCGACATCAGACCGGCCTCGGCCAGTCCGAGCGCTGCCTCGTGCGCGGCCGCCAGCGCTTCACTCTTATACTGCTTGGTCATCGCACTTCACCTCGATTATCGCCCCAACCGCCTGCGTCACCGCGAGGCCCACCCGGTCGAGCGGCAGCTACTCGTCGGCTAATCGCGGTCCTGGCAATCACACCGGACGCACCGTTGGTGCACTTCCCGACTGCGCCCAAGATGGCGCAAACGCCTGTGAATTCAGCGACTTACGGTTCGAACAGCTTCCGCTCGTCGCAGGGCTCGAACACCCGACATCGTCGGCGAACACGTTAGACACGGCCGCAGCGCGGGCACCAGATCGGACTATGGGTACGACGCACTCGCCCGATGTGCGCTTGCGACGGCCCATGCAAGGCCTAGTCGCGCCGTTCGGAAGGGCACCCCGCATTGACAAGTACCATCGCCGGTGGTAGCTTGCATTGGGAATTATATACGAAAATAAAACGCTCAAAAATATGCTATGTTGAAAACAGGTGATGCTATATACCACCTATTGCGGGCGGTGCTCCCTCTCTCCAGCGGGCTACCGGCACATGGACAACATCCTTGGCCGGCTGAACTGGCTGTACAACCAAGCGCTGGAGGAGCGCAAGACGGCCTACGCCGAGCGCAAGGCATCGCTGAGCCTGTACGAGCAACACAAGTGGCTGACCGGGTTGCGTGCTCGCAATGAGCATGGACTGGGCGAGATCGCGGTCGGTCCGGCGCGCGGGATGCTCGAGCGCTTGGACGAGGCATTCCGGTCGTTCTTCCGGCGCGTCAAGGCCGGCCAGGCCCCGGGGTTCCCGCGCTTCCGCCCGCTCAGCCGTTGCGTCACGATTGACTTGAAGCAGATTAGTGGCGGAACTGTCAAGCCACGGGGCAGCCACTACGAACTGCAGGTGAAAGGGTTTCCTCGCATCCGGCTGCACGGTTCGCGCGAGTTGCCGGACGCGGTGCCGAAGTCCGTGCGGCTGACCAAGCGCGGGCGGCACTGGGAAGCCTCGCTGGTGTATGCGGTCGAACGGGCAGCCCTGCCCGCCAGCGCCAATGCGGTGGGGATCGATCTGGGCGTGCGCAAGCGCATGACGCTCTCGAACGGCAAGCGCTACCAGCGGGCAACCCGTGACTGGAAGCGCAAGCGCCGGATGCAGCGTGCGGTCGCGCGCTGCCGCAAGGGCAGCCGGAGGCGGAGGAAGCGAGTGCAGGCGCTGGCGCGCTTGCAGCGCCGGGAGTTCGTGCGGGAGAGGAACGCCTGCCATCGGGCCACGACCGAGATCATCCGCGACTACGGACTGGTCGCGGTGGAGCGGCTGCGGGTCGCGAAGATGACGCGCTCAGCGCAAGGAACGGAGGGACAACCAGGGAAAAACGTCGCGGCGAAGGCCGGGCTCAACCGGGAGATATTGTCACAGAATTGGTCGCTTCTACGGAGCCAACTCAAAGCTAAGGCTTATTCCGAACTCGGAATAAGCCTTGTAATTCCGAGTACCGGATTATTCCGAGTTGCTTGCGTAACTCGGGCGGGGCTCGGGGCTTGTGGGTAGATTCACTCGGAATAATCACAGACTGTTCAAGAACGCCAGCACTTCGTCATCGGGGCGGTAGCGGCTAGCTGTGGCTTCGGTCGGAGTGGTTTTGGCCAAGGCGGCTTCCTTCAACTTGAGATCGGCGTGCAGGTAGACGTAAGTCGTCTCTACTGACTCGTGTCCAAGCCAGAGCGCGATCACGGCGCGGTCCACACCGTTGTGCAGCAATTCCATGGCAGTGGTATGGCGCAGCACGTGGGGAGTGACCCGCTTGTCCGCCAAGGAGGGGCAGGCTTGCTGCGCGCTGTCGGCGTGCTTGGCGACCAGATAGGCGAGTCCGTCGTGACTGAGAGGGCCGCCGCGCCGATTTGGAAAGACGGGAGCGTCCGGCCCGGAGTGGCATTCGTCCAGCCAAGCCTGCAGCGCCGCCGCGGCGTCTTGGCGCAACGGCGTGCAGCGCTGTTTGCGTCCCTTGCCCACGCAGCGCAGATGGGCGCCGGGGCCGAGCTGCACGTCCTTGCAGCGCAGGGAGAGCAGTTCCGAGGCCCGCAGGCCAGTCTGGGCGGCCACCAACAGCAGGGTGCGGTCCCGGCGTCCCGCCCGCGTGCGCGTATCGGGGGCTTGCAGCAGGGCCTCGATCTCGTCGCGAGTTAGGAAATCCACGGGACGGCGGGTGTAGCGCTTGCTCGGCATGGCCTGGATCCGTTGCGCCACGGCCGCATGCCGGGGCTCTTGGAGCGCCACGTAAGCGAAGAAGGAGCGGATCGCGGCCAAGCGGGTATTGCGCGTGCGGGCGTCGTTGCCGCGCTCGCTTTCCAGATGGTTCAGGAAGGCACCCAGAAAGGCTGTGTCCAGATCGCCGAGCTCGAGGGCGGCGGGGGGTTTGCGCAATTCCCGCAGGGCATACTGGACGAGCAGGCGGAAGGTGTCGCGGTAGCTGGCGATGGTATGCGGGCTGGCTTGGCGTTGCTGCATGAGGCGGTCGGAGAAGAACGCGGCCAGCAGCCGCGGGAAATCGGCGGCGGGCGTCATGCGGGCAGCCTCCGAGCGTTGTGGTCGAGCCGCCGGGCGGCGAGCTGAAGCAGTTCGGGGGTGGCGGTGAGATACCAGTAGGTGTCGCTCACCTGAACGTGGCCGAGATAAGTTGCCAGACGGGGCAGGCGCTGCTCGACATCGAGGCCCTCGCGGTACCAGCGCAGGAGCGTGCAGACGGCAAAGCTGTGGCGCAGATCATGCAAGCGGGGCCCGCGCGAGGCGGACGGGTCGCGCAAGCCGACTTGCTGGGACAGCTTCCGGAAGATGCGTTCGAAATTGCCTTGGGTAATGCGGGTGCCGCAATCGGAGAGAAAGAAGGCCGGTGTGGCGGGCAGCGGGCAAATCTTGTCGCGCAGCAGTGCATAGGCTTGCAGGGCTTGGCAGGTGGAGGCGTGAATCGGCAGGTAGCGCGACTTGCCGAACTTGGTGTTGCGGACCGTCAGGACGCCGCTGCCGAAATCGACGTCGTCGCGGTCGAGGCGCAACGGCTCGCAGGAGCGCATCCCGGTGACTGCCAGCAGCGCCAGCAGCGTGGAGTGGGTGGCGGCTCGCAGAGGGGTGCTCCCGCGCAGTTGCTTGGCTGCATCGGCCAGGTCGGCGATCTCCTTGTCGCTGTAGATGTAGGGAGTCGCGCGCCGGGGTTGGGCCGGGAGCAGGCCATGGGGAGGAACCTCGTGGCGTGGGTCCGCCGCGTGCGCATAGCGTACAAACGCGCGCACGACCCCAAGTCGCCGCGCTTTGTAGGCAGGCTGCGTCCGGCAGGGCTCAGTCGCCCATTGCAGGGCAAGCTGCGTTGTGATGCAAGCGTCTTGACGCTGTCCGAGGAAGGCCAGGAAGTTGCGCAGCATGCGCTCGTCGCCGACGAGACGAGCCCCGAAAGCACGTCGCGTGGCGAGATACTCGTCCAGCAGTGGCAGCAGTGCCGTCATGCCGCACCGCCGGGCCACGACGCAGCGACGCTGCGCAACGCCTCCAGATCGACCTTGGCGTAGATCTGCGTGGTGTCGGGATGCCGATGCCGCAGGATCTGCCCGATGTCTTCGAGCGTGGCCCCGTCGCGGAGCATGCCGGTGGCGAGGGAATGCCGCAGCAGGTGGGCCCCCTTGCGGGGCGGGTCCAGCTGGGCTCTCGTCAGTGCGCGGCGCACGATGTCGCCGATGGCGGTGGTGGAGGTGAACCCGCGGTACGGCGCGTGCAGGCGGACGAAGACCCGCCGGGTCGGGCAACCGGGCGGGCGAGCGTGGCGCAAGTAGTCGGCCACGGCCTCGCCGACATCACAGGGCAGCGGCAAGGGCTCGCGTCGATCTCCCTTGCCGGGCACGGTGACGATCCCGGCGGGCCAGTCGAAATCGTCCAGCGTGAGCGCGGTGACTTCGCCGCCGCGCAGCCCCAGCCGGGCCTGCAGCAGCAGGATGGCGTAGTCGCGCCGTCCGGCCAGCGTGCCGCGGTCGCAGCTGGCTAGGACAGCTTCGACTGCTTGCGGGGGGATCGCTTTCGGCAGGCCCGCCTGCCGCCAGCTCACGACGGACGGGATCGCAGCAGCCAAGTCGGTGGAGATGGCACCGCGTTGGTACAGATGGCGGAGGAAGCGGCGCAGGATCGTGCCGACCCCCCTGGCACCGGAACGGCTGAGGCGCTGCACCTCTTGGCGGATGAACTGATTAGCATCCCGTGCCGAGAGGCTCTCGAGGGCGATGTCCCCCGTGCCGAAGCGGTCGGCGAGAAAGGCCCGGACGGTGCGAACGTAACCCTCGATGGTGATCGGTTTGAGACCGCGCTCGTGCAGCAGGAAGCGTTCATAGGTGCGTGCGACGCGCTCAATCGGAGTGTCGTCAGCCGGACTGGAGCGGACCGGCGGGATGCGGCCGGATGCACGCAGCCAGCTCAGCAATTGGCGGGCGTCGGACTTGTTCCTCCGGAGCCTGTGGTGCGGATCGCGTGCGCACAGGAAGGTCCCGACCCGCCGTTCATCGAGAGCTTCGACAGCGAGTCGCTGACTCACGAGCCAGTGACTCAAGTTCGCAGCGAACCAAAGTTTCCGCTGGGCAGTGGAGCAAGCATAGCCCTCGGCTGCGAGATGGGCGGCAAGCGCATCGACATCCTCGGCTAACGGCCCTGCACGCAGTCTCTGCTGAGATGCGGGGTTGGGGAAAAACCGTTCGATAGACATAGGTCTTCCCAGCATGGAGGCAGGCCAGCCACTCGGGAAGACATCTGGATTATTCCGAGTACCGAAAACGACGACTACTGCTATCTAATTGAATCTAAACGCATTCCAAGGAGCCTACTGATCGCAACTCGGAATAATCCGGTTCTCGGAATTATAAGGCAGCATGGGCCGGGCGCGAGTACGTGGAAGTTGATCCCAAATACACTTCACAGGATTGCAGCAGGTGCCACGCACGGAACAACCCGCAAGCAGCGGAGACGTACCGGTGCCGCGCCTGCGGACTGGTGGAGGATCGCGACGTGAATGCCGCGATCAACATCTTGGCGGCCGGGGTTATTGCCGCCGGAGCGTCAACGTGGGCCGCTGGGCCGTGCGTCGCTCCAGAATCGTATGCGAGGGCTGCCTGACGGTACTCTCGTATATAATCCCCCTTGCATGCCAGTGGCGCACGGATTGCACCGGCGCGAAGCGCTGCGACAGCTGTCTGCTTTCCTGCTCGCGTCCCCGCTCGCCGTAGGGGCGGACAAACCGGAACTAACCGATTCGACCCAGCTCGCCAACGTCTTCGACTTTCGCGACCTCGCTCGCCGCTTGCTCGATCCAGTGGCTTTCGACTACATGGCCGAGGGCGGCAAGGACGAGATCTCGCTCGCCGAGAACCGGCTCGCCTTTCGTCGCGTCATTCTGCGGCCGCGGTTCCTGACGGACGTCCACGAGATCTCCGTCTCCACCGAATTGCTCGGCCGCGAGATGGACTCGCCGATCTTCGTTTGTCCAGCGGGTGGCAAGAACTGCTTTCGCCGTGACGGCGAGGAGGAGACCGCTCGCGGCGCGGCCCTCGCCAACGCGATGTACATCAGCAATGGCGGCGTTGAGGAGTTTCTGACATCCGGCGACGCCCCCGGCCACTGGTGGCAATACACGACAGGAGGCCAGTTCCTCACCGAGAACACGATGCTGGATTTCGTGGAACGCTTGGAGGACTCGAACTGCACTGGCATCTGCTTCACAGTGGACAACATGCTGGTCTCGCACCGCGAGCGATCAATCCACAACGGTCTTGTGCGGACGTGGTGCAACCTGGGAGCGATTCCCCGTGATGAGGACGGAAATCTCGTCAGGAGCCCGGGCGATCGCACTTGGATTACCGGTGAGTACCCCGGGCGCGTCTCTCCTACCCCAACCTGGGATACAGTGAAGCAGCTGCGAGACATGACGGACCTCAAGATCATGCTCAAGGGCTTGATGATCGGCGAGGATGTCGAGAAGGCTGTGGCGGTCGGCGCTGACGCCGTGGTCGTGTCCAATCACGGCGCCCGCCAGCTGGATCACACCGGTTCGACGATCGAGGCCTTGCCGGAGTGCGTGGAGGCGGCGAGCGGCCGCATGCCGGTATTGGTGGACGGCGGCTTCCGGCGCGGCACAGACGTGCTCAAGGCCCTCGCCATGGGAGCGACCGCCGTCGGTGTCGCGCGCCCCTACCTTTGGGGACTTACGTGCTTCGGCAGTGAGGGCGTCGCGCGCGTCCTGCACTTGCTCAAGACCGAGCTGGCCCTCGACATGGGCATGTCGGGCGTGGCAAACATAGCGGACATCGACGCAAGCCTGGTCCGCCGGCGAACCTGGTCGTACGAAGGAGGACTACAACCATGACAAGAAGAGAATTCTCCGCTTCCTGCGGATCAAGCGTGGCTGCCCTGCTGGGAGCGACGCGGGCTATGGCGAACGCTGGAGGTTCGTACCCTGTCCGTCGCCGTAAGCGGGTCGAAGTCCTGTATCAATCGCCCGAAGGTCATCCGAACGGGCTGGAAGCCACGCCGGAAGGCCTTTGGCTCGCAGAACAAGTCTCCGACCGGGCGTACCTGCTCGATTGGGAAACCGGCCGACCTCTGGCCAAATACGAGACACAGTCATCGAACACCAGCGGCATCGCAGCAGGTGGCGGCTTTGTCTTCATGGGAGCCAACGGCCCCGCCCACAGACGTCCCCGCCGCCCTCACGACGTCGCCCAAGGCGGGCGCATCGTCAAGCTCGACGCAAAGACCGGGCAGCACGTCTCCAACTACCAGACCCCCTCCGGCGGGGGGGTGCATGGACTGCTGTGGGCCAAGGATGCACTGTGGATCACCCAGTTCCGGCCCCTAAAGGTAGTCAAGGCCGACGCCAACCTGAACACCTTTCACGATTTCGACTTGCCCCTAGGCCGTCCCCACGGCCTGGGCTGGGATGGCGAGCATATCTGGTGCATGTTCTCGAATGACTACCTAGCGCTGAGGTTCGACATCCGGACCGGACGCATCATTGAAGGAGTCGAACTCGACCGCGGCGATCCCGACCCGCACGGCATGACTTGGTGGAACGGAGCGCTGTACTACTGCGATGCAGGCATCGCGCCCGGACACAAAGACAACCTCAGCAAGCATGGCGGGGCGATCTGTCGCATTGAACTCTAGAGCGCTTGCGCCTGCTGCACTGCTCTTGTGCTCTGCACTGTCGCTCCCAGCAGCCGACAGTGCGATCGTCAAGCCGCCCGAAGGAGCGTGGTTGCCCGGCGCAGAAGTGCAGATCATTGCGAGGGGGGAAGCTGTGAAGCTCCTGCTTGACGGCAAGCCTCTGGAGGCCGAAGAGCCGTTTCCCGGCGTTTATTCGGTAACTGCTGAGCTGCTACCCGGAACCCATCGCTTGCGCCTCGAATCGGCCTCAGGAGTGAGCGAAATCAGCTTCCATTCGGGCGCAGTGCCACCGGACACCGCAAGCGAGAAGTACGCGGACCACCCTCCCTCTCGGATCGCTTGTACGCACTGCCACAGCGTGAGCCGCCGCGGCCGCTTCCGGTTCAGCGGGGGCTGCCAGTCCTGCCATCCCAAGGAACCGTTCATCAAGACCCACAGCCACGAGCCTCATGAGCTTGCAACCTGCGGGATGTGCCACGATGCCCACGGATCGGCAACGGCGCAGTTGCTCTTGTTACCTAAGGAGCAGGCCTGCAGGCAGTGCCATAACTGATTCTCGGCAGTCACATACTTGAGCGCCCAAGCCTCTGGTCTGGGAATCTCGGCCAAGACATCCACCATGTGATGCAGTGCGGAGCAGCCACTCTTCGTGAGTCCAAAGCACTCATGCCGTGTTTCGAGGCCACGAATCCCCGACATTCCGGTGGCTGCGGTAGGACGCCGAGCGCGCTCCGCTGTGTGGCCATGCGCTGCCTTGGAGGCACGCATCGAAGTGCGACACCGGATGGACGATTGGCTGCAAGCACCCGTAAATCGAAGTCTGTCCTGCCGAGCCATTCAGGCAGCACTCGGATACGTTGTCCTGCTCGCCCGCATCGCTGATGTCAACAGCTCACCGGCTGTCCTTCGATGTTCCTTCAACGCAACGTCGGCCCGTCAGATCGCTCCGCCGACGATTCCGCCGACAGGGACCGAGCAGACGGCAGCCTGAAACCAGTCGTAGGCAAGGATCATAGTAGGTGTCCCGTCTGGAACTGTTCGCTTCGCCCGAGGGGTAAGTCCCGCGGCATCAGCCGACGACAACTCCCGCGCGAACATCGTATCGCCCGGTCGGGGTTGCGCCGCGCCTGGAGGACGCGCACTGGGTCGCCTCTGCGGAGGCGGAACGAAAGATCATCGGCGTCGCTCTTGCTTGTCCCCTCCAGTCAGGTCCCTGCGCGAGCCGGTATAGCGGAATGTCACACCTCGATCTCACAGCGTGTCATAGCTCTGCGCCCGATCCCTCGATGCCATCTGCCAGCCGGTAGTGCCGCGTTGGATCCGTCGGTGTAGCACCGGCTTCGCACAGCAGCCCCTCTTCCACCAGCATCCTTAGGTCTCGCTGGAGTGTCCTACGGTTTCTTCCCGGACAAAGTCTCCTAGCGATAGAAGAGGTCCACCAACAACATCGGAATGGCCGGAACATAGGTGACGACCAGCAGCACGAGCAGGAGCACCCCCACGAAGGCGACGTTGACCCTGCTCACTTCCCACACCTGCGCCTTGGCGATCGAACACGCAGTGAGCAGCACGCTGGCGACAGGCGGTGTCTGCTGTCCGATGCCGAGATTGAGTGTCAGCACCAGTCCGAAATGCACCGGATCGATACCTGCCTGGTGCACTAAGGGCATCACCACCGGCACGACCAAGATAATCGCAGCAGCGGAGTGCAGGAAGAGCCCCACCAGCAGGAAGAAGACGTTGAGCAACAGCAGGATCACCCATTGGCTGTGGGTAAACGCCAGCAGTTGCTCCGCAAACCGCTGCGGAACCTGGGCGGACGTCAGATATTCGCCCAGCAGGGCCGAGGTGGACACCAGAAGCATCACTACCGCGGTTTGAATGCCGCCGTCGACCACCGCCTTCCGCAGTGCTCCGAAATCCAGTTCGCGGTAGATCAGCCCTCCGATCACGGCCGCTGCCAGCACTGCCAATCCGGCCCCCTCGGTGGCCGTCACCCAGCCCGAGAAGATTCCGCCCAGGATGATCACCGGCAGCAGCAAGGCCCATGCCGCGTCCTTGAACGCTCGCCCCAGCCGCTGCCATTGGAAGGCTGCCTCCGCTGGGAATCCCCGACGCACGGCTATGCGATATGCTGCCGCCATCAGGAGCAATCCGCCCAGCAGCCCTGGGATGATGCCCGCCACGAACAGCTCCACGACCGACGCGCCCGCCATTACGGCATACAGGATCATTGGGATCGACGGCGGGATGATCACGGCCAGAGTCGACGCCGACGACGTGACCGCCGCGGCAAACTCCTTGGGGTAGCCAGCCCGCTTCATCGACGGGATCAGGACGGAGCCGAGCGCGGCCACGTCTGCCACGGCGGATCCGGAAATCTCGGCAAAGAAGAGCGACGTGCCGATCGTGACCATCGACAGGCCGCCGCGTACGAAGCCGATCAGAGCCGAGGTCAGCGCGATCAGACGGCGCGAAATGCCGCTGGCGTTCATGATGGACCCCGCCAGGATGAACAGCGGAACGGCAATCAAGGAGAACTTCACTGCCCCGTCGAAGAGCGTCAGCGGAACATTTGGCAAGTCGCGCAGGCCCGTCTCCAGCGCCATCGCCGCGACCGACGCCAGGCCGAGAGCAACGGCGATCGGCACGTCGGCCAACACCAAAGCCAGCAAGCCGAGCAAGACCCAGAACAGCGTCATGCAGCACGGCCCCGCTGCCAGTCCTCAACGGTGACCGTCAACTCGGCAACGATGAAGAGCACCGCTCCGATCGGGATGGCCGAATAGACGATCTGCGCGGGGAGCCACGGCAGGCTGACGAGGAACGTGCCTCCGAGTGCCGCCATCAAGTCCACTCCCATCCACGCGGCAAGGGCGAAAAAGCCGATGATGGCGCCCTCGCGGAGCACGCCCAGAACGAGCCGGGCGGGCCGTGGCGCTCGGCGGACAAGATTCGGCAGGCCCAGGTGCGCCCGGTGTAGCGCGGCCAACGCCGCTCCGTAGTAGGTGACCCAGGCGAGCAGGATCGCCGCCACCTCGTCGTACCAGACAAGCGAGTAGCCGGCCTTTCGGCTAGCCACACCGACAACGACCAGCAGCGCCAAGGCGACGGTTATGCCGACAACAGTGACCTCAAGGAAGCGGCTCAAAGCCACGCGCAGACGTTTGGCCACCAAGCGGCTAGTATCACTGTTCCGCCGGAGCGAGGGCAAGTGCCTTGGCCACCATCTCCCCGCCCCGCGGCACCTCGCTGGCGAACTCTTCGAAGAGCGGCCGGCCTGCGGCCAAGAACTGCTCCCGGTCGCATTCGTTGACTGCGATTCCCGCGAGTCGGAGATCGGCTAGCAACTTCTCGTCCAGAGTTTCGGCTTGCTCGTAAACAAAGGCTTGGATCTCGCGGGCAGTCGAGGACAAGATTTCTCGCACGGGCTCGGGAAACGATTGCCAGCGATCCCGACCGGCCAGGAGAAATGCCGGGGTATACACGTGGGAGGAAAGCGTGAGAAACTGCTGGACCTCGTGAAACTTCTGGCTGTGAATCTGACTCAGCGGGTTCTCCTGGCCATCGATGACTCCAGTCTGCAAGGCGATGAACGTCTCCGAAAGCGACATCGGCGTCGGATTGGCGCCGAAAGTCTGGAACAGCCGCACTCGCCAGCGACCGCGGGGCGTCCGTAGCTTGATCCCGCGCAGGTCAGCGGGGTCCTCGATCGGGCGGGTGTCGTTGGTGATGTGCCTGAAACCGTTCTCCCAAACAGCCAGCAACTCATAGCCGCGAGCGGCAGCGTCGGGTGCAAGGCGTGGCCATATCAACTCCCGCTCGATTCGCCCCATGTGCTCGCGGTCCCGCACCAAGTACGGCATTTCGAACAGGCCGAAGGAGGCCACGGCCGATGACATGATCGTGGACGGCAGAGAGAGATCCACGGTGCCAAGCTTGAGCTTGATCAACAGCGTCTCGTCATCGCCCAACTGGCTGGAGCCGAACACCGTGACCTGCCCGAGATCGCCCAAGCGCTGATTCGCGCGCTTGGCGAACTCCTCTGCGGAAATCGCAGTCAACGAGCCTGGCGACGCTACGTGTCCGAAACGCAGGTCCAGTTGAGTCCGCTCTGCTGCGCAACCCGCCAATAGGAGGGCCCACGCAACGAGTGCATAAAGCGGCCGTCTCACACCGGCATCTTGCGACCGGCGTACTTGCGGCCCTTGGCCATGGCCGCTTCGCTCGCACCGGCACCGATGCGAACGCCTTCATCAAACATCTCGGTGACGTCGTGCTCGCGGACAGTGTTGAGGAACGCCAAGCCGTTCTTCTTGCAGGCGTTGAGCACGGTCGCACGGGCCTCCCGCATGCGGGGATGCAGGGACCGATTCGGTCCGTGCCCGTCGGGCAGGCCGAGAGAAAGCGCCATATCGCCCGGCCCCCACTCGGCAAAGCCGATTCCGGGCACGGCTGCGACCTTGTCGGCATTCGCCAGGGCGTGCTTGTCCTCGATCTTCAGCCCGAGCAAGAACTCGCCTTTCGGGTTGAGCGGCCATGGATCGGCCTTGCGTATGTACTCCTCACGAGAGACGCCCCAGATCTCCGATGGAAAGCCCTGGCTGCCATTGCCGAGCAGGCCCTCGCCGAGTTCGGGCACGACGGGTTCGGCGTTGGGGTAGCGCGCTGCGCGGACCATCCATTTGATCGCATCGACGTCGCGAGCATGGCAAAGGAGGATCCCGTGAACGCCGCACAGCAAGGTCTGCTGCACCACCCAGAAATTCGCGCGCATGTGCATCTCATCTATCCCGATGACGGGCAATGTCGCGATGACCGCGGGCGTGCGGTGCCCGCTGCGCGTCGGACCTGCATCCACCAAGCCCTGCATGAAGCCTCGCAAGGCGCTGAAGTCGAGAGCGCCATGCTCCATCTCGTAGTTGATGTAGTCGTGCTTCGTCGCGGCGGCCTGCTTGCCCTGATCGTATCCGCCGCGCCCGCCGGTGTAGAAGATCATCTGGTCCGCTTCGAGAAGCTCGATGGCCCTGTTGACCCGCCGCGGCGCCTTGGCAGGGTCGGTGGCCGCGGCGGCAGCGCCAGCAGCCAATAGCGGGGAGGCGAGGAATTGTTTCCGGGTCATAGCGGCACGATAGCGAGCCAAGTGCCTTCCCGTCAACAATACTCTGGCATTACTTGCGAGGAAACGCCGCTTTCAGAGCGCAATGCGGCCTCGGCACAAGAGTGCCGACAGCCCGTGGTGGGAGGAATGGTCGGGGCGCCGAGATTTGAACTCGGGACCTCTTGCTCCCGAAGCAAGCGCGCTACCAGGCTGCGCTACGCCCCGACTGAACTCTCAGTCTAGCCCAATCGACTGCGGGCTGTCAGCGGGACCCAACCCGCCAGTTCAATCCCAGCTGCCCTCTACGGAATCACTGTCGCCAGGGTAGGTCAGGCGACGCTCACGCTTCCGCTGAGTCCGTCGGCTCGGCCTCGTCGCTATTTGTCGACGAGTCACCGGGCAGCTTGATCTCTTCGACAAGATCACGGCCCTTCTCATAGAGCTCACGCCCGAACTGCGTGGCCTGCTTCTTTTGTTCCGAAGCGAACTCACGCCCCTTCGAGGCGGCCTCGGCAAGCTGCTGGCGTGTCTCCCTCCCGGACTTGGGCGCAAACAGGATCGCGCCCGCGATCCCCACCGTCACTCCGGCCACAAACCACGCAAAATTGCCTTCGTTCCTATGTTTGGCCATGGTCGATCTACCTGAGACCATTGTAGAACACTATCGCCGGTTCCGTTTGGAAGGGCGGCCGAGCAGGACGCCGATTCTTCGATTCCGCCGTCTAGGGCGGTGTGCTCATGAGCCGCCGTGCTTGGGCAATGAGATTGGGCCTTGCACCGAGCGCCGAGCACCCGAGCCTGGACCGCCGAGCAGCACCCACAGTGTCTGCAATCGTTCTAGAATTGCGACGTGAGGTTTCTTAGAGTAGCGCTGTGCTTTGCGGCTGGGGTCGGCAGCTTCTGGATCGTCTCCTTCTTGAGTGGGGGCACGGTCTGCCCGGAAGGGCGGTATGAACCGCGACCAAACGTTGCTGGCCAGTTACGTCTGCTGGTAGATTCCCGCACAGGTGATACCTGGATGTTTCTCCCGAATTACGGGAGTCGTAAGGGTGGCTGGCAGCACTACGATCCGCCGAAGCGCCAGGGCCGCTGAGTGAACCCACGACTATGACCGTTCTGTATTGCACCTATCTTTCGGAGCAGCGATGGCATCTATTCGCCGAGTAGAGGGGGTCGTTACCGAGCCCCCTCCCTCACAGATCCAAGCGTGCGGGTTGCCGCACTTGGTTCCTCTGATGGCAGCTTCGCTCAGGATGCGTAGATCGTGCGCACGACCTTGGCGGGTGGCAGGGGATACCGTCGGAGCACTTCCGTCATGCGTTCCCAGTTGACGCGACTCTTGCGGCTGCGCCGCGAGAGCCACTTCTGCCAGAGACGCACCACTTGATAGCGGAATTGCCCTAGGCGCTTGCTGTTGCCCGTCAGACCGTAATAATTGCAGTGACCACGGATCACGCTGGCAAGTCGCTTCTGTTGCTCCGCTAGTGGCGCGTGGCGGTGCTTCTTGCACCACTCGTTGACCGCTTGCAGCCCGCGCGCTAAGCGCTGCTTGGCCGTGAGCTGGCGCACTACCCAGTAGCCCCTCCTTGAGCGGCCCCACACATGGGTGAAGCCGAGGAAGTCGAAGCTGGCGTGCGGCTCGTGGCCGCCTGCGTTCTGCGGCGGTCGGAAGTCCACATAGCGGGTCTTGGTCGCGTGGAGCGTTAGCCCGAAGCGGCCCAGACGCTTGCCCAGCACGGCCAGCACGCGCTGGCCGTCTCCGCCGTCGGCAAAGGTCAGCACGAAGTCGTCAGCAAAACGCACTAGCTGGCTGGCTCCTCGCAGCCGTGGTTGCACCGTCTCGGCAAACCAGCGGTCCAGCACGTGGTGCAGGAACAGGTTCGCGATCAACGGTGAAATCACACCGCCCTGAGGGGTGCCAGTTTCCGACTTATGGAGAGTGCCGGCTTCCAGCACCCCCGCCTTTAACCACCGGTCGATCATGCGCCTCACGACGCCATCCTTGATTCGCAGGTCGAGGACTGCCCGGATTTCGGAATGGGGGATGCTATCGAAGTAGTACTCCACACACTACCCGAGCTTCCGGAGGCGGCTACAATCACGCGACCGTCCCATCCGCTGGCTGGCAGGACCTTGCCGGTCCTGCTTCAAGCGGTCCGGAACGATGAACTGACCCTGCTGCTGCTGTGCCCCAATGGGGACCGCCGCTTCGTGCCGGCGGCATGGACAGATGCTGTGCCGGCCGAGGATCGGGATCCCTCGTCAGGTCGCCATGCAAGCCTCGCTCGCCTCGGCGATTTGCTGCGGGCCCGCGCCATCATCGACGCTCTCTTGCAACGGCTCCAGGCCGCTCAGGAGACTCCCGATGAAAACCTTGCCCCCGCCGCCCCGGCGGCAGATGGCACTAGCCTTCCAGGACACGCCCGCCCCGACCGAGGCGATCTGGGAGACGCTCGATCCCGCCACCAAGAACGCCGCCTTGCAAGCCCTGGCCCGCATCCTGGCCCAGGCGATCCTGCCGCCTCGCGAACAGGAGCAGCGCGATGACTGAAACCAGCATCCTGCCTGCTCACCGCCAGCGCCAGGCCTTCGTCTACATCCGCCAGTCGAGCCCCTCGCAGGTCGAGCGCAACACTGAGTCCACGCGTCGCCAGTACGCCCTCGCCGCCCGTGCCGAAGCCCTGGGCTGGCACCCCGACCAGATCACCGTCGTCGACGAGGACCTCGGCCTCTCCGGCGAGTCCGCCGACAAGCGCGACGGCTTCAACAGCCTGGCCGCCGACGTCGCTCTCGGTCGCGCCGGACTCGTGCTCGGACTGGAGGTCTCCCGGCTGGCTCGCAACAACGCCGACTGGTACCGCCTGATCGACCTGTGCGCCCTGACCGACACCCTGATCGCCGACTTTGACGGCATCTACGACCCGGCTTGTTTCAATGACCGCCTGGTGCTCGGCATGAAAGGCACAATCAGCGAAGCCGAGCTGCACACGCTCAAGGTGCGCCTGCTGGAAGGCATCCGCAACAAGGCCGCCCGCGGCGAGTTCCGTTGCACCCTGCCGGTCGGCTTCGTCTGGGGCGAGCAGGACGGCGAGGTCCTCTTCCATCCCGACGAGGAAGTGGTGCGCGCGATCCGGAATGTCTTCGAGCGCTTCGCCAAGCTCGGCTCCATGCGCCGCGTCTGGCTGTGGTTCCGCGACGAGGGCCTGCAGTTCCCCGTCCGCCTGCGCAAAGGCGATGACGTGCGCTGGATCCCGCCCGCCTACAGCTCGATCGTCCAAGTGCTGCGCAATCCGGTCTACGCCGGGGCGTACGCCTTCGGCAAGTCCCGCCAGGAACGCTATCTCGACGGGCACGGCCGCATGCAAAAGCGCGTGCGCCAGTTGCCCCGGGCGGAATGGCGCGTGCTGCTGCCAGGCCATCACCGCGGCTATATAGACTGGGAGACGTTCGAGGCTAACCGGGCGCGCATCGGAGCCAACCGGCGGCCGCGCCCGCACAGTGCCGGGGGCAGCGTGAGAGAGGGACCCGCCTTGCTACAGGGACTCGCGATCTGCGGCAACTGCGGGCGAGCGCTGCGCACTTACTACCTCGGACGCAACTCCTCCCCCAACTACCACTGTCCCGGCCAGAACATCGTGGAAGGGCGTGCCACCTACTGCTTGCAGATCGGCGGGATGCAGGTCGACCAAGCCGTGGCTGTCAGCGTGCTGGAGGCTGTCCGGGCCGGCGGAGCCGCAGCCGCGCTGCGTGCGATCGAGCAGGTGCAGAGCGAACGCGACGCCGCCCTGGCGCAGCGGCGCCTGGCGGTGGAGCGGGCCGCCTACGAGGCGACCAGGGCCGAGCGCGCCTACCGCGCCGTGGATCCGGAGAACCGCCGCGTGGCCCGTGGTCTGGAGCGGGAGTGGGAACAGCGGCTGGAGGATCTGGAGCGGGAGCGGGCCGAGCTGGCGTTGCGCGAGCAGGAGCGTCCGCGGGAGCTGAGCGGGAACGAACGCGAGGCGCTGCTGGCGCTGGGCGAGGACCTGCCACGGGCCTGGGACGCCCCCACGACGACGGCACGCGACCGCAAGGAACTGCTGCGGGCGCTGCTGGAGGAGGTGGTCCTAGATGCCCCCCGCAACGAGCCTCGCGCGGATCCGTCTGGTGTGGCGGGGAGGACTGTCGACCGAACTCACCATCGAGCGTCCGCGCAAGCGTTCCGCACCCGTGCGTACGGACGAGGACACGATCGAGCTGCTGCGCCGACTCGCGGCGCATTACCGACTCGGTCATTGCCGGGATTCTCAACCAGCAAGGCCGCCGGACCGCGCATGGGCTGCGGTTCACCCAGTCCCGGGTTTCGAGCCTGCGCACGCACTGGAAAATCCCCTGCTTCAAGCCGTCAGAGTCGCCTCCGGACGGCGAGCTCGTCAACGTCCGGCAAGCCGCCAAGGCGCTGGGCGTGGCCCCATCCACGATCCACCGCATGCTGAATGACGGGTTCCTGGCCGGTGATCAGATCACGCCCGGAGCTCCCTGGCGCATCCGCCTCACCGAGGAACTGCGTCAACGCTTCGTGGCAGACGCTCCCGAGGGTTACGTAGCGATGCAAGTCGCGACAGCCCGGCTGGGAGTGTCTCGCCAGACCGTCCTAGACTGGATCAAGCGCGGCAAGCTGGATGCCGTCACGGTCCAAAGAGGACGCCGGGGCGGATTGCGGATCAAGCTCCCCGAGAACAACCATCCGAGCCTGTTCAAGGAGCCGACATGCACCGAAGAGGCGAGTTGCAGTGAGTCAAGTCGGCCGCAGCCGCAGTCGGCCGATTCCTTGAATCATTCCGCCTGAAAAGGAAGGAGTTATGCGATATCGCGGCCCGTTCGGGCGATCCGCATCAGTGGGGTGGCAGTATGACGACAACTGCAAGTAGCCCGCCACGTCGGCGTCGATCACCCATGTCTGCCCTTGCCTTCCGATGCTCTCGTACACTGTGTCGAGCGCATCGTGGGCCGACCGTCCGGGCCGGAACCCATACGAGCACGACAGGAAGTCGCTTTCGTAGATCGGTTCCAGCAGCATCACGATCGCCCGCTGCGCCACCTTGTCCTCCAAGGTCGGGATGCCCAGTGGCCGCAGCCTGCCGTCCGCTTTCGGGATGTACTGTCGGCGCACCGGCGGCGCGTGATAGCGGCCCGCCTTGATGCGTTCCAGCAGGCTCTTTAAGTTGGCCTCCAGATCGCGCTCATAGTCGGCTGCCTTCACGCCGTCGATCCCTGACGCTCCATCCTTGCGCGTGCGGCGGTACGCCTCCCGCATCCAGTCCTCGTCGATCAGGTGGTGCAGCGAGTTGAACACCCGTTCCGGGTGCGCCCTCGCCTGCTCGGCTATCCATGCTCGTTTCGTGGACGTGTTTGTGTAGCTCTGTGTCTGCTCCATCGTTTCCCTCGCATGGTTCTGCTCTTCAGATGCCTCGCTTCCCTCGGGCGGGTCCCGCTGAACACGGTTCCCCGCCGTCTGACGGTACTATCAAGGCACTACGACTCCCTGCCCTGCGTCCCTTCGGCTTATTGTTTCGCCAGCCGGTACCGCATGCCTTGCCTGTCGATTCGTGTCCGCCGCAGCGCTCCCCCGTGGCGCAGGCCAGCCGCGGGGGCCGGGGCCTTGTGGTAGTCGGGCATCCCATTGCGACTTCTGCACGTGGACAGGACAGGGCCTCCCAGGTTCCCTGACGAGCCATCCTGCGGCTTTGCCTTCGGTCTTAGACCCCGGCCGGTCCGTGACGCCTCGCCGCTGGCGGCGCTTCCGGTGCTGCCCCCAGGGTCTGAACGCTGAAGGCACCGACATTGACGATCTCGGGGCTCGATAACGACGCTTCACCGCCCGCTGTGTACGCTTCAAGTCGTGCGTTGCCGCACGCCCTGCAACACTCGCTCCCGGCTGGTGGGCTGCACCTCTGCCGGGCGGGGGTTGAACCCGCTGGCTCGTTATGAAAGGTTTCAGCTCATGGCTTCCTCCTCTCCAGGGCTTGCCCTGCGTGCGGGTTGCCGCACTTGGTTCCTCTGATGGCAGCTTCGCTCAGGATGCGTAGATCGTGCGCACGACCTTGGCGGGTGGCAGGGGATACCGTCGGAGCACTTCCGTCATGCGTTCCCAGTTGACGCGACTCTTGCGGCTGCGCCGCGAGAGCCACTTCTGCCAGAGACGCACCACTTGATAGCGGAATTGCCCTAGGCGCTTGCTGTTGCCCGTCAGACCGTAATAATTGCAGTGACCACGGATCACGCTGGCAAGTCGCTTCTGTTGCTCCGCTAGTGGCGCGTGGCGGTGCTTCTTGCACCACTCGTTGACCGCTTGCAGTCCGCGCGCTAAGCGCTGCTTGGCCGTGAGCTGGCGCACTACCCAGTAGCCCCTCCTTGAGCGGCCCCACACATGGGTGAAGCCGAGGAAGTCGAAGCTGGCGTGCGGCTCGTGGCCGCCTGCGTTCTGCGGCGGTCGGAAGTCCACATAGCGGGTCTTGGTCGCGTGGAGCGTTAGCCCGAAGCGGCCCAGACGCTTGCCCAGCACGGCCAGCACGCGCTGGCCGTCTCCGCCGTCGGCAAAGGTCAGCACGAAGTCGTCAGCAAAACGCACTAGCTGGCTGGCTCCTCGCAGCCGTGGTTGCACCGTCTCGGCAAACCAGCGGTCCAGCACGTGGTGCAGGAACAGGTTCGCGATCAACGGTGAAATCACACCGCCCTGAGGGGTGCCAGTTTCCGACTTATGGAGAGTGCCGGCTTCCAGCACCCCCGCCTTTAACCACCGGTCGATCATGCGCCTCACGACGCCATCCTTGATTCGCAGGTCGAGGACTGCCCGGATTTCGGAATGGGGGATGCTATCGAAGTAGCCCGCCACGTCGGCGTCGATCACCCATGTCTGCCCTTGCCTTCCGATGCTCTCGTACACTGTGTCGAGCGCATCGTGGGCCGACCGTCCGGGCCGGAACCCATACGAGCACGACAGGAAGTCGCTTTCGTAGATCGGTTCCAGCAGCATCACGATCGCCCGCTGCGCCACCTTGTCCTCCAAGGTCGGGATGCCCAGTGGCCGCAGCCTGCCGTCCGCTTTCGGGATGTACTGTCGGCGCACCGGCGGCGCGTGATAGCGGCCCGCCTTGATGCGTTCCAGCAGGCTCTTTAAGTTGGCCTCCAGATCGCGCTCATAGTCGGCTGCCTTCACGCCGTCGATCCCTGACGCTCCATCCTTGCGCGTGCGGCGGTACGCCTCCCGCATCCAGTCCTCGTCGATCAGGTGGTGCAGCGAGTTGAACACCCGTTCCGGGTGCGCCCTCGCCTGCTCGGCTATCCATGCTCGTTTCGTGGACGTGTTTGTGTAGCTCTGTGTCTGCTCCATCGTTTCCCTCGCATGGTTCTGCTCTTCAGATGCCTCGCTTCCCTCGGGCGGGTCCCGCTGAACACGGTTCCCCGCCGTCTGACGGTACTATCAAGGCACTACGACTCCCTGCCCTGCGTCCCTTCGGCTTA